>CAWDQE010000014.1:0-2590331 GCA_963804375.1 uncultured Planctomycetia bacterium | reverse complement strand
TGTGCGCGCCCTCAACGTCCATCCGTCCGGGTAGCAGCTCTCCCCGTGTCTCGGATTGGGGAGGAAGTGGGTCTTGATCGCCAGACCGACGCCCTCCGGGCAGGGTGATTAGTTCGTCTGAATTGGCGGAGTAACCAAGTCCCGCATGAAGGCGGTCAGCTTTCCCAGGATTTCGCCGTCATTTTTCACCAAGGCGTACCAGACCCTCGAAGCGATTTCGTCAACAACTTCGCCACCGCTGTTGGGATACCCGTGCGGCAAAATGCCCCTGATTACGGTACAGAGCGGCTCTTTGCACTTCGCGTAGAGATCCTCCCACGCGGCTACCTCCCCTGCCAGGCAGCGATCCAGGAGAGCGACCTGGCGTTCGCCTACTTGCATGCACATGGGGTGTGAGGATTGCTCCGTAAACGTCGCCGTGATATTTGCGCTCTTGCTGTTTTCGACTTTCCTCAGCTTCTTAACGTCTTGATCTATTTGAGTATAGATGTCTACCTTATTATCCTCGGTTATGAGCGATTCAATCTCATCCAAGGTGACTTTCGGTAAGAGTACAAGGGTCGCCAAGAGCCTCACGCCTGCGAGAGAATACTTGGCCGCCTCAATTGATTGAAAGTCGGGCTCATCCCAGTTAGGCCTGGACATGAATGCTTGAATCGCAGTATTCCGATCCTCCTGCGTCCAGTCCAAGAGCTTCGACCTAAACGTGCTTAGCGAATCACAATCCCGCTTAGCCCATGCAGTAATGAGCATCAGATAGTATTCATACTTCTCTGAATCGAGCGGAACGACGGAATAAGTCTTATCGCCAAGCGTTACCATGTTTGTGCCTTAGTAGTCTGCGTAAGCCAGTTCCGGCTCGTGCCAGAAGACAGCTCCCCGGTGCGCCTCCGGCAACTCGGCTTCGACACGGCCAACGGCCCGCTCGGCTTCGGCGTTCCAATTTGCCATCGTCACTTGCTCCTCCTCAACTACGGTCGCCCTTCGTTGCCGAGGAATCCGTCACTGTTCGGCATGTTACTTTATCGCGGGAAACTCGATTTCGTACGGATCCGTCAACAATGTTCGAGTTTTGTTGACTTTATTCCGGCACTCTTACGACTCTTTCTCGAGTTGCTTGTACGCTTCCCGTTCTTCTGCAATGACACTTAGCGGATCCGCGAAGCACCCTGGAACCGCAAGCAAAAAGATGGAAACGAGTACCAACCGTAAGATGATCTGCTCCTTGAAACTCAAGACTGGCATGGACCTCTGCGAGTTCATCGCGGCCTACCTCCGCGTTTCGACACCGCTTCGCTGAATGTGCGTACGATGGAATCAGGAGAGTGGCGTCGCGTTCTTAACCCAATCAGCGGACGGCCAACCGAAACTCATGACCTCCTTGACAGCCTCTAGGGATTCCATGTCCTTGGCCCTAACGATGAGTCCTCCGCTGAAGCCTCTGGATCTCATTCTCCAGTTTCCTAAAATCCTTCAAGTAGGTTTGATCAGCGATACAAAATGTCCCGAGCTTAAAGCTAGTATTCCCTACAAGAACCCAGGTCACTCCATTGAACCTCTTGACATCCATTAGAACAACATCATTACCAATGAAATTGACAAGTTCACCTTGTATAATCTCCTGTCCAACACCAATTGTCCACGCTGTATGTTCAGCTCTCTTCTTCTCCAGTTCAATTTGCTTGTCCATTAAGAGTGCTATATCAGACTTCTGCTCCATCTTACCTTTTGGCATGGGTGCCGGAGGAGCTGGAATTGGAGGAGGTGGAGGTTCAACAGCGGACTGTGCTTGCTTTGGATGCAGTGCCAGGTCAACCGATTGTTGGTCTTCTTTGGAAAGACTGTTCAGAGGCACTGTTATAACAGGACCTTGTATAAATGTCTCACCTCTCTTCATAAGACGGACATTGCCGTCTTTCAGATCAAGGAACTTCGCCACAGTCTTATGCTCGCCATTGATATCAGTCCATACCCTAAAACCTTCAGGGATAGGACCGACACCAGTATTATGCTCATCAACATCACTGACAGGCATGTCCTGTTTAGGCACAACAACTGTTGAACCAAGCTCTTCTACAGATTTCTCAACCACAGCCTCCTGTTTCTTTGGTGAGGATTTCTTTCCAGATTTATTTAGAGAGTCTTTCTTAGCAAGCTTACTGGCTTGCGCAAGAGGATTCTTATCCTTAAAGAAATCCATGAGAATCCTCCCTCGCCTTGCAAATTCAGTATCCTTTTCATTGTGTCTAGAGACGAAAGCTGCAATTGTTGGAATAGACTTACAAGTGAAGCTCCTAGGTCCACAGTAAAAGATCGGAACATCTTCCAAGAGATATTCTGCTGCAATGAGCCTCTTGTTAAAGCCTGAATAAAGGAGACGAATAGCCTCACTGCCTGTACTATAATAAAGATAATAGTCAGGCGTCTTCTCATCAGAGATTTCCAAAATGGTCCAAGAAGTTTTTACATCCCCTGGAACGTCAAATCTAGCAATCTCTCCTGATCCCTGCCTATCTGGGTTTCCAAGAATCTCATGAGCAAGATCTTCATCCCCATCGAGAACCTTCAAAAACACGTGTTCATTGACGAAGGAGTTATTCCCTTTGGGTGCAACTTTCTGTACCTCATAGATGACCATCATCACGCATGAGAAGATCAAGATCGCCACAAACCACTTAGCCGCGTTCATCGCAAATCTCCTGAAAGAGCTAAAGGAAACCAATGTCGGCTACATTATCATCTACTCCTATTATGAGAAATCCGGAACCAGCCGGTCTTCGACCCATCGCTCGGAGAGCTCGGGGTGATCCTTCGTCTTGAACAGTTTCGGTATGATCGGTCTTTGAAGTTGGCGCGAGCTCGGTCCTAGCGTGTTCCTGGCGAACATCGAGCGGCTCGGGATGAGGGCATCATGCCCCCTTCCGGAGTATCGTCCATTTTCGCACCGCAGGAACCGTCTGTCAAGTTTCTGGGGGAGATTCTATGAACTGACGCTCCCGATTCCCGCCCATCACGGCCGGAATACCACCAAAGCAGGGGTTCGTGGCCTCTGGGGCTAAAGTCGCCCGGGTTTCCGGGTCATAAGAGTGTGGCGGATCATTTCGATTCGCGCCACTGAAAACTAACCCAATGGAGGTGTCTCATGAACAGGGAAGCCAGAGAAGCCATGGAAGCAGGAAGCGAGAAGCTGGTCACCGTGATCACCGACGGGGCCGAAGAACTCCGGCCCATCTCCCGGATTGAATTCGAGATTCTCAGCCGCCAGGCCCCCTGGAGCCTCTGGGAAGGCTTGACCAGGCTCCATACCCTGTTCGTAGGACGCCGGTGAGTTTCACAGGCAGGCCTGCAGGGGTAGTGGGGCCGGCTCGCCGCGGTGTTGGCAGCGGCGGCTTTGGCGTGGTCGTTGCTGCGGTGCGGCGAGCATGGCTGCCAGTGCCCGAAGCGCCTGGCGGTGTGTCCAGGAGCTTTGGTCCTTGTTCATGCCGTGGTACTTGCCCGCCTCGCCCACGGGCATGCCCTCGATATAGACGTTATAGGCGACGTTGCGTTGCTTCTCAGGAAGCGTGTCGATGAGTGCGATCAAACGGGCGTGGTCGTCGTTTATCTCGGCCTGTTCGGCGGGGCCGGCAGCGGTGTCCGGCGGGTCGTAGGCGTCGTGCTCTTTTGCCAGGTCGTGCAGGGAGACGACATGGCGGGCGAGTTCGGCCTTGTGCTTGAGGGCGGCCGTGGCTCTGTCGCGGCGGCGTGGCCGGCGTATCGGTCCGGATTCTTCGACGTACTGGCGGAGGGCGTCGTTGATTTGGAAGAGGCAGCGCTTGCGGAGCGGGGCCTTGGTCGGATCGTATCCCTTCGCCATGACGGCGCGAATCAGGCCGATCGTCGCCACGGTGGCCAGGTCGTTGAGGTCGAGGTTCGGGCGGGCCCACTTCTTGGCAAGCCTGACGGCGAGCGGCAGGTGGCTGAGTGTAAGGCGGTCTCGGTCCGGCTTGGATCCGGCTTTCATGCGGGCGTAGCAGGCCTGCTCCTCCTCGAGGTCGAGGAAGTCGGCGGTTCGTGCCAGGCTGAGCAAGGTGGCCGTCACTGGGGGTTGCCGTGGTTGGTTCGCGCGAGGTGGGCGGTGGCGTCGATCGGGGCGAAGATCATCGGCTGCAAGGGGAACTGGTTTCGAAAGCAGGCCGGCGGGCGGTGTGCCGCCGGCCGGCCCGGGCGGGGTGCGTGGGGGTGCGCGGGTAGGGTGTTACACGATCGACGGCAGGGTCGCGCCGCTGGAGCTGCTGGTGCTGCTGCCGCGGCAGCGCATCATGCGCCGCGGCTCCATGATCGCCGGGATGCCGCGCTCGCTGGCCTTGAAGCGGGCCACGATGTCCTGGTTGAACTGGGCCTCGCTGTTGGCCGGGGCCTGGACCACGGTGATGGGCCAGTTCTCCATGTACGAGAAGGCGGCCGGGTCATCGAACCGGACGGGCGGTTTTACCGCATCCGGCTCTCGGACAAGGTTCATGATTTCGCCCACGTGTAGCGACGGGGAAGTTTGCGGATGTTCAGCAACTTAAGCTCGCGCTCGAGATAGCTGTCGGGATATTGGCTGTAGCCGCCCGATAGCGACACAAGATCACGAAGTCGTCGGCATAATTGACGATCCGGGCGTGATAACGGGTCTCATGCCCGAGGGTCTTCCAACCCAATACGAAACGTCGCATGTACAGATTCTTCCTGCTCGTTCTGGCCTACTGCAACAACCACTTGACGGCCGCCGCCTCCGCATCCTTCTTGCCACCGGCGAACAGCGTAAGCTGATTGGGACGTCCGGCGGCCCGGTACGCAGCTTCCAGGACCGGCGGCGCCTTCTCTCCTTCGCCGGCCAGCCATAGCGGATACGGAGCGGATAGTGCCATCAATCCGGGCAGATCAAGGTACTTCGCCCCGCCGGGGAGGAAATCGGCATCGTCGATCGACTTCAGCTTGGCGAAGCGGAAGCCGGCCGTGTCCACCACCGCGCGGTCGATCGCTGCCCCCGCCTGCGCGAGCCGCAGCGACCCAATGTCCGGCTCCCCCCAGCCCGACCACATCGACCTTCTCCGCTCCAAGGCTGTGCCGGGCGTACGCCACGGCAGTGAGGATGTCATGCACGCGCTGGGCGAAGAGCGGATAGTTGTAGCCGTAGGTATAGCCCGCGTAAGCAGCCGAAGGCTCATGGCCGCTGGCGTTGAGCCGGTTCCTGGCAATGGGTTTGCCGTCGCTGGTAGACTCACCCTGGCCGAACAGATCAACCAACATGAATGCCGTGCCGGCGTTCCCGAAACGCTCTATAACGGCCGCCAGATCCATCCAGGGTGTAGCAAGCGCGCCCTCTTTACGAACCCAAATGACGATATGCTTCTTTTTCCACTGTATTGGATCGAACATCATGGCGTGGACTTCTTCGCCGGCACTCTCGTTCCGCAACCAGATCGACCCTTTCACGCCCTCTTCGCGCGAGTGTGCTTTTACGACTCCGGGCGGCGGCACGCCACGCCCGATGAGTATATCAACCGCCCCGCCGACGACCTCGCGGTACTTGGCCAGCGAGACCTTGTCCTTGGGGATCAGGTCGGACATCTGCCGGTCACTATCCGCGGTAATCCATTTTATGAGCGAACGCTCGTAGGCTGCTCCTTTCGGCGGCCTGGGATGCGCATCGTTCCAGACACTCATCTCGGCAACCGAGAGTGGCTTAAAGTCTTCTTCGATGATCGGTTCCGGCAGATTCAACTTCAGGTGCTGATTGAGCCAGTGATACATCACTTCACGGCTGACATAGTTGTAATTATGCGGGAACTGCAACAACGGCTTGGCCATTACCAGGTTCTCGACGCCGAACATCCGGTAATGCTGCTTCAATTCAGGCAAGCCCTTGGCGGCAATTTCCTTGGTCCAGTCGTCGGCCGCAGTCATACCCAGTGGCCTGGGAGCCATCAGGGCCGCAATTTCCACGTTGCCAGTGCCGACGCGGAGGTAGCTGGCGTTTTCGCACGTGCAGCCACCTTGCATTGCCGTGGAAACCATCACGGCGGGGAAGGCCACGGCCGGGCGCGGGTCGATGGCCGAGAGGATGAATGTCTGCGTGCCGCCCCCGCTGGCCCCGGTCACGGCAATCCGTGTGGGATCGACCTCGGGGAGGCTGCTCAGCCAATCCAAGGCGCGGAGCGAGTTGTAGGTTTGCAGGCCCATGACGGTCTGCAATCGCAATTCGGCCTGCGGGCTGTAGTAGCCCCAGTTCTCGGCCGTGTTCATCTCCGGCCGGTCACCCGCCCCGTGCAGCAACTGGGTGCTGTCGGCGTAGCCCACCATGTCGTAGTGGAAGACGATACATCCCATGCGGGCCAGTTGCACGCAGCGCGCCTGGAGCGGATACCGGCCGCCGACCTCGAAACGCTCCGCGCCTTCGACAATTTCGCGTCGGACCTGCGTTTTGCCGGCATCATAAAACCGCCCGTCAGCCCAGTGACCGTGCGGCGAGAGCACAGCCGGCAGCCGGCCCGCAACCGCGGGTACGTGGCGCCCGCCCTGGGGCCGATAGAGATTGCCGGTCACGAAATGCCCGGGATAACTTTGCAGATAGACCTTCTCCACCGTATATCCGTCACGAACGACTTTGCCGTGAATTACAGTTTCCGGCGGCGTCTTGGTGGGCATGGGCCACAACCCGGTGGCCACCAGCAACTGCCGGCGGAGTCTCTCCGCCCGCTGCTGCCATGCCTCCTTTGAGGTGCACGGCGTAAACGGGAAGTACCCGTTCAGGTCCAAGAGCGGCGAGAGTCGTTTGTCGTCAGGGAACCGCGCGTGTGGCAAAGGCCGTGGCGGTTCGGCTCGGATGGCGGAAACGGCAAGCAGCAGCATAAGGGTCGAGAGAAGTTGTTTCACAAAGTTCTCCTAATCGCTTGTATCACGGGTGGGAAGGGAGTTCCACGCTCGGAGCTGTAGGTGGTCGCCGCTGGGCCTCGATCGGCCGTTGCTGGAGCGAGGGCCGGCAGGCCCCCGCCTGATCGAAACGGTCGCGGGCGTTGCCCCAAAAATCGCGGTCCCCGTCCAGGTCCTGCTGCAACAGTTTGCGCATCTCCGGCGGGACCGTCACAGGAATCGGCCGGCGGGGCTGTACGTCGAGTTTGCCCAACTGAGGCAGGGGAGCGGCAATATTCTCGGCTGCTTCGACCGCCGTCATACGCACGTTCCCCGCCGGCCATGGCTGCGAGGGTTTCTGGCCGGCGACGGCGAGGTTCGCCACGACGGCAAACCCTTCCTTGGCCGTCCCAGAGACCGCCATCGCGCGCCCGACCCCGACGAACGTGTTGTGGTAAATGAACACCTGCCGGGGCGATTTGCCGGCGTGCGGCACGACGGCGATCCCTGTGCCTGGAGCATCCGCGAACACGTTGTCATGGATCGAGACCCGCCCGGTGGCCTGGAACAGGCTCTCGCGAGGGTTGTGGAAGAATACGTTGCCATAGACCTGGTAACGATCCTGGGAACCAGGGCCGTTGTCGGGGAATCCGTCGACGAGCAAATTGGGCCGGTTGCCATCGGGGCTTGGCCGGTCGCCCTTGATGAAGACGTTGTAGCGGATAATCGTGGTGCTCGGAGCGCGGGGCAAAGCCTCGATATTCGGCCGCGGATTCTGATGCTTGATCTGCATGCAATAGCCGACAGGATCGCGGACCAGGTTGTATTCGATCGTGCCGCGTACGAAGGGCTGGTTGCCATCGGAATTGCCCAAGTAGATCCCCGTGCCGGCGCCGAGGATCGTGTTGCCGCGGATCGTCCAGTCGGAGCAGGGCGACTTGGTGGAAATGCCCACGATCTGCTGGTTGGCCCCGTGGTTGATAATCGTGTTGTTTTCGATGGTAATGTGGTGGCAACCGCGGGTAGTCTCTTTGCCGGCCTTGATGGCATCGACCTCCTTTCCTTGCCCGTCGAACGTCAGGTCCCGCAGCACCAGCCATTGGCAGTCGCTGAGATCGACCGTGTTCGTGCCCTCCCTGCCCAGAAGCACCGTCTGCGGGCCTTGACCGCGGATCGTGATCGGGGCGTCCTGCCGGCCGTGCAAGCCTTTGAGCCAGATTCCGCCGGGATACTTACCGGGCTGAAGCACGAGGGTGTCTCCGGGCTGCAAGGCGGCGACTTGCTGCCGGATATTGGCTGGGGTGGCCGTCAGTTCCCTCGCGGGCGCCCCCGCCGCACTGGCCAACAACACATGAACCATGATCAAGGGCAATCTGAATTGCATAGGGCGGCTCCAATTCTTCAAGTTCGGAACTCAGGGATCGCGCAGAAATAAGTTCTCAAACTGTAAACGCCACTACCGGGCTTGCCCCGGTAGAGCGATGATTGGCCAGCTAGAACGCCGCCTCACAACCCTGCTCGCAGTTTCCGCCGACCGTTGCGTGGTGCCCGCCGCACCGGGCGGCGGGCACCACGCAACGGTTGGCGGAAACTGCGAAATACGCGAGGGATACGCGCGTTTTAGCTGATCAATCATCGTTCCACCGACACAGGGTTGGCGGGGACGTTTACAGTTTGAGTAAGTTGGTCAGTTCCAATGTAGTAGGCACACGCCGTGTGCCGTAGAATAGGAACGGCACACGGCGTGTGCCTGCTACGATTTGTACACGTTATTTCTGCGCCAGCCCTCAGGTTCCCAACAAGGCTTGGGAACCTCCTCCATTGTGACGCCGGGATCGGCGGGATCAAGGGGCCGGGGGGGTACCGGTAAACCACTGGATGGCAGCAGCGGGCCAGACTCTCGGCCGAGGATTGATCGCATATTCCCCGCAATGGTGGGGGCAAAAATATGCGGAGCTTCGTCCGAAAATGACGATTGTATCAGTTGAAGAAATAACGGATTTGGCAGCGAACGGCAACGGAATATAAAATGAAATTAGGACCGATATTGGTGACATTTCATTCGCCAATTCGGTCTAGGTAAGTAGGAAGCGCGAACCATCGGTACCCCAACTGCCCAATTCTTTGGGTCTACACTTCGCAAGGGTCGCATCGCGAGACAAGTCAGGGTAACTGCGATATCTGCATGAGAGGCAGCAGAGTTCGCGGAGGCCGCTTGGCCGCAATTTCATGCGTTACTTTGGTTGTAAAGTATGGTATGGCCGCCGGTGGCGTGCGGGCCCGGATTGAAACGATCGTAATTAGGAGCTGAGACACCATGTTCTTCCAAAAATCCTGGTCAGGAATCCGTAGGATTTCGACAACTCGTGACGCCGGCCATTCTCGCGGGTGCAGAGACCGGCAGCTCACCGTGGAACATCTCGAAAGTCGAACCTTGCTCAGCGGTTGTCCGACCACCTCGCAACTCGTGGCAAGCCATTTAGTGCCCGGGCTTAATGGTTCGATTTCGGCCTACTCGAGGTCGTCCGCTACGCCGGCCGAATATGCGATCCTTGCACCCCGCAACGTGCAAAGCGGCGTGCAGACGACGATCGAGCTAGTGGCCTTGAACGCCTACGGTCAGGTCCTTTGGAACTACAACGGCAGCACCTCCGGCCTGGCCCTGAGCGACGCGCTTGACAGCAATGGCAGCACCGCGAGCGTGACGGCTTCGCCGGCCAGCTCGACATTTTTCAATGGCGAGGCCCTGGTCAACGTGACCTTTGCCAGCGCGGGAGTGCAGACGATCACCGCGACCATTGGCAGCGTGACCGGCAGTGACACGATCGACGTCCTCGCCCCCGACGTGGCTTCGCAGTATTACGTCGAGGTCAAGCCGACCGCGCAAAGCGGGGTGCAGGCCACCGTGGAGGTGCTCGCGCTGGACGCCAACGGATACGTCGTGAACAGTTACAACGGCACCGCGGCCTTGACCTACACCGACAACACCGCGAATACGTCGCTCAGCAGCGCTTCGACTCTGCCCGCCAGCGTGACGTTCCAGCACGGCATGGCCATGTTCAACGTAACGTTCGACACGACCATGGCCCTTTCGGAAACCATTACCGCGACCGACAACAGCACCGGCACCGCCGCCGCGGGAATCAGCGGACAGGCCACGGTCAACGTCACCGCTCCGGCAGTCGCCGCGAGCTACCAGGCCAGCATCCCGGCGAGCGTCAAGGCCGGCAAGGCGGTGACCGTAACGCTGTATGCTGTGGATTCCACGGGCCATCTCGTACCGGGCTACGATGGCACGGCCACCCTGACCTCGACGGCGGGTGGAGCGACGGTAGGCGGCGTGGCCCTGACTTCGTCGGCTTCGAGTTCGTCGCCGACCGTCCAGTTCACCAACGGCGTGGCCTCGTTCCAGGTCACTTTCACAACCGCCGGCGCAACCGGAAACGTGATCGCGACCGACAACTCGACCTCCAGCTTGTTCGGCAAAGCGACGACCTATGTCGCTGCCGTCCCCACGTCGCCCACGAGTCCTACCTCGCCGACGTCTCCCACGTCGCCGACGTCTCCGACATCTCCAACGACTCCGACATCTCCCGGCACGTCGGGAATTACCACGACGACCAGTTCCAACTGGTCCGGCTACGCGGTGGAAACCAATCTGAACTCTCCACAGGCGGATTCCGTCACGGCCGTTTCCGGCAGTTGGACGGTGCCCGCCGTCACGGGCAGCGGCACCTCGTACTGCGCGGTATGGGTGGGGATCGACGGCTACAATTCGTCCTCGGTCGAGCAGATTGGAACCGAATCGGACGTAGTCCAAGGGCGGGCGGAGTATAGCGTTTGGTACGAAATGTATCCGCTGGGGTCCGTCACGATCACGAGCATGACGGTCGCGCCGGGCGACAACATCACGGCCTCGGTGAAATATCTGTTGTCGGGCAGTTTCCAATTGACGATCACCGACACGTCGCAGAAGAACGACAGCTTCACCACGACGCAAAGCGCATCCGGCGCAGCGCGCTCGTCGGCGGAGTGGATCGTCGAGGCCCCATCGTCGAACCAGGGAGTGCTGCCGCTGGCAAACTTCAGTTCGGTCACGTTCACCAACGCCACGGCCACGATCGACGGATACACCGGGCCGATCGACAGCGGGCATTGGCAAGCCAGCGCGATGGACATCGCCGCCGGCCGCGGCTCGATCGAGACATCGCTCTCCGGGCTGACCGACACGAGCGGCGGTTCGAGCTTTGTCGACACGTACCAGGCGGGTGCGTCGACCACCACCACGACCGGCGTGACCCCTGGTTGGCGGGTAACCAATCTCCTCACCAAGGTCTCGACCAACAAGGGCCCGAACTCGCCGGCGCCCACGGCGAGCAATCCGGCGGAACTCCACGACCAGGTCTTCGCCTCGTTCGATTGGTTGGACGGATAGGCGGTCAGAGTAGTCCCACGGGCCGCATCGGAAGTCGGATCAGGCCGATTCTTTGCGCGATTCGCAACGACACGAACCCTGACGCTTTTGGCAGGCATGCGTGTCGTTTTCATTTCGCACACCTGTCTTGGCATGTTCTGCTGCCGAACGAAGTACGCCAACACACGAAGATATAAGATGGCCCCCCATTCGGGCTAATACAGGCCCTTGCACAACGCTTCCGACTTTCCTTGCAGCGATATCTGGCTCTTGGGGATTCCGCTTGCTGGCAGCCCAACTTACGCTAAAATGGCTGATAAACTCGTCCCAGAGAGGCGCGATGTCGGGAAATCAACCACATTGGGGGGTCAATCGAGATGTCCAAGTTTCAAAACCTGCGGTGGATCAGTACTGGACATGTGTCCAAAGTGCGTTTCATGGATTACCAGCCTTTTGACGGCCCGTGGCTTACCGAGTTGACCAACGAGTGGGACTCCCTGGCCGACCGCGCCGATTGCCAGACGCTCTTGGTGGACTGTTCCAACGTCGAACTGCTGAGTAGTGATACGTTGAGCAAGCTGATCTTGCTCCAGCGGCGATTAAAACAGAAAAACGCCAGGCTGGTGCTCACGGGCTTAGGCGCCGGAGTGCGGGAAGTCCTGAGTTGGACCAAGCTCGACCGATTCTTCGAGATCGACGAGGAAGCGGCATCGGCCGCACTGGCGTGAGTGACCCATGGACCTGAGAAACACGAGAACCACGATCCTCAATCAATGTGAGGCCGAGGAAAAGCGCGAGGAAATCCGGCGGTATTTCCACGCCACCTACAGCCTGGACGAGCAGCTTTACGAAACCCTGGCCGCGGAGAAGGCATTCTATCTGCGGCCGGAACCGTTGCGGCACCCCCTGATCTTCTATCTCGGGCATACGGCAGCTTTCTACATCAACAAGCTGATCGTCGCCAAGATTACGACCCGGCGCGTCAATCCCCGCTTCGAATCGATGTTCGCCGTGGGCGTCGACGAGATGTCTTGGGACGACCTGAACGCCGCGCATTACGACTGGCCGACGCTCGACGAAGTCAAGGCCTATCGTGACACCGTCCGCGGGATTGTGGACGAGACGATCAGCACCCTGCCCCTGACGATGCCCATCAACTGGGACAGTCCTTTCTGGGTGATCCTAATGGGGATCGAACACCAGCGGATCCACGTGGAAACCTCCTCAGTCATCATCCGCCGATTACCCATCGAGATGGTCAGGCCGCTGCCGCTGTGGCGGATCTGCCCGGAAACGGGCGATGCGCCGCGGAACGAGCTGGTCCCGGTCACCGGAGGGCGGGTCGTGCTGGGCAAGTCCAAGGACCACCCGCTCTATGGATGGGACAACGAATTCGGCCGGCAGGAAAACGAAGTCTGGGACTTCTCGGCCAGCCGTTACCTGGTTTCCAATCGGGAGTACCTGGGCTTCGTCGAAGAGCGGGGTTACGAACACGAGAGCTACTGGACGCACGAGGGCTGGAAATGGGCCTGCTACAGCAAGGCCAGACACCCCTTGTTCTGGATCGAGTCGCCACCCGCAAGCCTTCCCTCGCGGAGCGGGGAGCCCAGCCCGGGCTACCGCTTGCGGACCATGGCCGAGATCATCGACATGCCCTGGGATTGGCCGGTTGAGGTGAATTACCTCGAGGCCAAGGCCTTCTGCAACTGGCTGGCGGGCAAGACCGGCAAGCCCCTGCGTCTGCCGACCGAGGCCGAGTGGTATCGACTGCGGGACCTGCACGATATCCCGGACCAGCCCTATTGGCAGAAGGCCCCGGGGAACATCAATCTGGAACACTGGGCCTCGCCGTGCCCGGTGAATCGTTTCGCCTTCGGGGAATTTTTCGATCTCATCGGCAATGTCTGGCAGTGGACGGAAACGCCGATTACGGGCTTTGACGGGTTTCAGGTCCATCCCTGCTACGATGACTTCTCCACGCCGACTTTCGATACGCAGCACAACCTGATCAAGGGTGGCTCGTGGATTTCGACCGGCAACGAGGCGACCCGCGACAGCCGCTACGCCTTCCGGCGGCATTTCTTCCAGCACGCGGGCTTGCGCTACGTGCAGTCGGAGCAACCGCTGGCCATGCCGGAAGCGATGTACGAGACCGATACCGCCGTTTCGCAATACTGCGAAGCCCATTACGGCAAGAGCTATTTCGACGTGCCCAATTTCCCCGCCCGCTGCGCAGCGGCCTGTTTCCACTACACCCAGGGCCGCCCGCGATTGGCAGCCCTGGACCTGGGCTGCGCGGTGGGGAGGGCCTCGTTCGAACTGGCCAAGGAGTTCGAGCGCGTGACGGGCATCGATTTCTCGGCCCGTTTCATCCGCGTGGCGCTGCAACTCAAGGAGAAGGGCAATGCCTACTTCGAACTCGTCGAGGAAGGCGACGTCGTTTCCTGCCACGAAGCCCGCCTGTCCGACGTGGGGCTGGACCGCGTGGCCGACCGCGTCGAGTTCTTCCAGGGCGACGCCACGAACCTCAAGCCGCAATTCACCGGCTACGATCTGGTCCTGGCTGCCAACCTGATCGATCGGCTCTACGACCCCAAGCGGTTCCTGGAGACGATCCACGAGAGGCTCAAGCTGGGGGGCGTTCTGGTCCTCGCCTCGCCCTACACCTGGCTGGAGGAGTTCACCAAGAAAGAGAACTGGCTGGGGGGGTTCCGCAAGGCGGGCGAGCCCTACATGACCATCGACGCCCTGGTCGATCTGCTGGGCTCCCATTTTGCCATGTGCGATCGGGCACCGTGTACCCATGGTCGGCAGAACGTGGAATTCGTGATTCGCGAGACGCGGCGGAAATTCCAGCACACGGTCGCCGAGTTAACGGCCTGGGAACGCATCAGGTAGCCCGGCATTCCGAAACTTATTATGAGACCTATTGGCCTCATGGAGTTCGGCGCGGGTCTCCCGACCCCGCCGAAACGTTCGACCGAAGGTCTCCCAATTCGCCCACGAGACCTTCGGTTGGCGGCGTGGCTCGGTCGGAGACCGGCCACAACAGCAGTGGCTCACTCGGAGACCGGCCACAACTGGCGTTCGGCGCGGGTCTCCCGACCCCGCCGAAACGTTCGACCATTCGACCGAAGGTCTCCCATTCGCCACGAGACCTTCGGTTGGCGGCGTGGCTCGGTCGGAGACCGGCCACAACTGAGACCTTCGGTCGGTGGCGCGGCTCGGTCGGAGACCGGCCACAACTGGAGTTCGGCGCGGGTCTCCCGACCCCGCCGAAACGTTCGACCGAAGGTCTCCCAATTCGCCCACGAGACCTTCGGTCGGCGGCGTGGCTCGGTCGGAGACCGGCCACAACAGCAGTGGCTCGGTCGGAGACCGGCCACAACAGCACGGGCGTCTCATCTAGTCCTTCAGGCGATCCACCGCTTCCACGGCCCACGGGCTGTCCGGGGCCAGGGCGAGGAACTTTCGCCAATGCAGCTCCGCAGTCCGCCGATGCCCCATTTCATCGAGCGTGCGGGCCAGGTGATAATGCACGTCGGCATAATCGGGGTGATAGCGCAGTGCGCCTTCGAAGGCCGCGATCGCCAACTCCCGCTGGCCCGTCTCGGCCAACACGCAGCCCAGGTTTGCGCGGGCCTCGACATAGTCCTCGTCGAGCTCGACGGCCATGTAGTAGCGCTCCCGCGCGCCGCTGAGGTCGCCTTGGCGGTAAAGCAACTCGGCAAGCTGAAAACAACCTTCCGGGTCGGGGCCGGCCGCCGCCATCGCCGCACGGTGGAGGTCCGCGGCCTCGGACAAGCGGCCGGCATCTTCCAACTCGGCAGCGAGGCTTCGCATTTGCTCGGCCGAGACCGACACGTCTTCCAGCGAGCGCAGCACGCCGACCGCTTGCGCAGGGGGTGCCTGGGCCTCCGGCTCGGGCGAAACGGGGGCGCCTGGTACTCCGGGGGCGCCTGGTACTCTCGGGGCACCCGGTACTCCGGGTCGCGGCGGAAGCTCGATGCTTTCGAAATCGAAACGCCCTTGGCCGCCGGCCTCGATCAACTTCTCGCCCTGCCGCACCAGGAGGCTTGCCCCTTGCACGATGACCGAGGGCTGCAGCAGCGGACGTTCAACGCCGGGCAACAAGCGGGCCAGATCGGCCAGCTTCTTTTCGATGTTCTGCGGTGGAACGCCCGCGCGGAGCAATTGGGCCAGCCGCTGGGCAGTGGCCACTTCTTCCGCGTCGAAGTAAGGCAGCCGCTGCACTTCCTGATGCGGGACGATCAACTTGCGGCGATGCCAGCGGCGAATCGCCGCCACCGGAACGTCCAGCAACTCCGCCAGCATGGCGGGCGTGTAGAGTCGCTGCGCCGCGACGGGTTGGGCTTCTGCAGCGGGATGAAGCTCAAAACCTTCGTCGCTCACGGGATTGGAATCACTGGGTTATTTGCCGGAAAGAGACGGAATTTGACCCCATTTTATGCAAGTCTGCCTGCAAATGCGAGTCAGCGGAAACCTGGCCGGCGCCGCGGGGAAAAGAGTACTCAGTACTCAGTACTCAGTACACAGTGCTGAGTACTGTGTACTCGAAGTTGTTTCCGGCCGCCCGGCCTTGGCCGGAAGCACAATAGCCCCGCTCGGCAAAGGGACCTGGCTTGACGGTTTCTCATCGCCCCTCGGTGCCGCCCGACGGATGCACCGGAGCCAGGCGATCGCCCAGCCCCGGCACCGCTCCCGAGGAAGGTGCGGTGGTTTCCGTTTTCGGCGCCGCCGAGCCCGCTGCCGTGCCGCCGTTCGTCGATGGGTGGTACGGCGCCGCTTCCCCCGGCGACAATTCCGGCTTCTTGTTCGACGGGCTGGAAACGGCCGGGCTGGAAGTTGTCGGGGCCGCTTTCGGAGCCGCTGGAGCGTAGGTCGGGTTGCTGCCGCCCGGCACGGTCATGGCGGGGCCGCTGCCGACCGCCGCCTCGCAGCAACTTGAACTCGACGGCACGCCGCAACTGGGAGCCTCGCAGTCGTCGACGGGCACGCGATAACACTCCACGTGCGGCACCGTGTAGGTACACGTCACCGGAATCCGCTTCTCCACGACGTAGGGAATGCGGACAGTTTCTTCATAGGCCTCCATGCGGCAGACCTGGGTCGGCACCTGCTCGACCCGCTCTTCCTGCACCATCTTGCAGACTTGATAGGGCACCTTGCGGACCTGTTCTTCGGTCACCATCCGCGTGACCTGCACGGGCACTTTCCGCTCCACGTGCTCGGTTACCGGGCGACTGACCGTGTAGGGGACCTTCCGCACCACTTCCTGCTGCACGATGCGGCAGGTCTGGTACGGCACTTTCCGCACGACTTGCTCCGACTGATAGCGGGTGACCTGGCAGGCAACCTGCTCGGCGACGGTTTGCGGCACGTACTGCACCTGCTGGACCTGCTGGGCGACGACGTTGGGATGCCACACGCGGGCCACCTCGTAGGTGCCGCGATTGACCGGCGCCCAGTAGAACCCGGCCCGCTGATAAACGACTTGCCCCGTGACCGGATCGACCGTGCTGCCGCTGCCCTCCCACTTCAACTGGTGCTGCAACCAACCCGGCTTGTAGGTCACCTGGTCCTGATAGCAGCCCTGATCCACGAACCGGGTCTGTTGCGTGACCACCGGCTGCATCACCGTGCGGTACTGGGGACGGTAGACGGTTTCCGTTACCGGCCGCTGCACCGTATAGCATTCGTCCCGTTCGGCCGTTTCCGTGACCGGTTGATTGACGATCACCCGCTCTTCCCGCTCGGCCGTTTCCTGCACGTAGCGCACCGTGTCGTAGCTTTCGTCGCGGAGTTGGGTTTCGCAAACGGGCTTCATCACGGTCACCCGCTCTTCCCGTTCGGCCGTTTCCAGGATCGGCTTCGAGACCGTGTAGCGGCGCTCGTGGACCGCGGTCTCCCAGACGGGCCGGTAACGCGTCTCGCGGCGCTCTTGGTATTGCGTTTCGTATTCGACGCGATAGGAGGTCGTCTCGCGCTGCTCGTATTGCGTTTGATAGACCAGCCGGTACTCACGCCCCTGACAGCTCATGCACCCGGCGGGCGAATAGGTATCTTGGGCCGCGGCCGCGGCTGTCCAAAGCAAGCCGGCGCCCAGTAACACGGATGTGCGAAAAGCGTTCATGGTCTTCCTCGATCAAATATCTGCTAGCACCGCAAGCGGCGCAAATCTATGTCCCCTTAACACCTAATCTGCCAGATAGAAGAAAAAACTGCAAATGGTATCCGCAGCTTTTTTCTTGGATTGGCTCATTAATCATAGCCCAGTAATGAGTTACGTGAAGCGAAAATTTTTCAAGTTCGAAATGGGGATAACCGAACCTTTTGACGATCTTGGCAAGTGGTGCCGGCAAGGTTTGCGCAGGCGGAATAAACGGACTGGGAAAGACCTTAGAACGCAGATCTTCGTTCTTGGAAGTGGAGTGGGCCGAGTGCAGCGAGCCCACCATGGGAAACGCGGGAGAATGGTGGGACTCGCGTTACGCGGCCCGCCCTACACTCAGATCCTCGAGCTAAGTACTGAGTACTAAGTACTGAGTACTAAGTACTGAGTACTAATCACTACGCACTCTTCCCAACCCAGCCTTCTTGAAAGAGAATAACGCCATGCGGTACCTTGATCTGACCTTGCCCGCGCTGGCAGAGAACTTGGCGCTCGACGAAGCGTTGCTCGACGAGGCGGAAGCGGCGGCCTCGCCCGTGGAAACGCTGCGGCTTTGGGAAGCCCGTCAACATGCCGTGGTCATCGGACGTTCATCGCAGATGGCCGCCGAGGCGCGCTGCGCCGTCTGCCGCGAGCTGCACGTGCCCGTCTTGCGGCGGATCAGCGGGGGTGCGGCGGTCGTCGTGGGGCCGGGCTGCCTGATGTACGCCCTGGTCCTCAGCCTGCGGCTTCGACCGCAGTTGCGCTCGATCGATCGGGCCCATGCCCAGGTGCTCGGCACGATCGCGGCAGCTTTGCAGCCGTCGGTCCCGGGCCTGGTGCAGCGGGGCACCTGCGATCTGGCAATCGGCGAGAAAAAGGTTTCCGGCAACAGCGTGCGGGTGAAACGCGAGCATCTGCTGTATCATGGCACGTTGCTCTATGATTTTCCGCTGGAAATGATCGGCCGCTGCCTGGCCATGCCGCCCCGAGAGCCGGACTATCGCCAGGCCCGGCCGCACGAGGCCTTCGTGGCGAACTTGCCGTTGAATGTCGACAGGCTGCGGTTCGCATTGCAGACCGCCTGGGCCGCGTTCGAGCCTTGTTCCGATTGGCCTAAGGCGGCCACCCGCCGGCTCGTCGCGGAGAAGTATTCGCGCCCCGAGTGGAACGAGCAGTTTTAGACCTCCGGCAATTCGTAACCCTTGCGGCGCGTGCGATCGAGGTACTGGTTGGCCTCGCCATCGCCGGCGAATCGCTCCTGGACCGGGTCCCATTGCAGCTTGCGGCCGGCGTAGCGGGCGATGTTGCCGAGGTGACAAACCGTGGCCGAGCGATGTCCGATCTCGACGTCGCCGTTAGGCCTCTTGCGGCTCTGGATGCAATCGAGCCAGTTGCGGATATGGTTGTCGGTGTTGGGGACCTTCTTCAGCAAATCGACGGCCAGCTCCTTCGGTTCCGAGACGACCTTGCCGCGATCGATCGTCATTCGGCCCTTCTCGCCGTAGAAGTGTCCGCCGAAGCTCGGCGCCCTCTCGACCGGCTCCAGCAGCACGCCGTTGGCATAACGGAAGAAGACCTTCGGCCGGTTCGTGATCGAGTTGCCGCGCTTGCTCGATTCCGGCTGCGTGTACGTGAGCGCTGTGAACTTGGGGCCTTCGGTCCAGATCTCGGCGGGACCGCTTTCGTCCATTCCCAAGGCGTATTGCACCATGTCGAGACCGTCGGCGCCCCAGCCGGTGAATTCGCCGCCGGAATAAGGGCGGAATGACAGCCAGCCCGGCTTGCCGCGGGGGATGTACAACTCGGGATGATAGGGCACGACCTGCGTCGGCCCGCACCACAGGTCCCAATCGAGTCCGTCCGGCACGGGCTGGCCTTGCATGCCGTATTCCCAGGGACTGGGGTAATTCCAATACTGCACTTTGGAAATCTTGCCCAGGCCGCCGCTGCGGATGAACTCGCAGGCCTTCTGGTCGATCGGCATCGAGCGCTGCTGGCTGCCGGCCTGAAAGACGCGCCGGTGCTTCCGCACGGCCTGGGTCATCAGGCGGCCCTCGCGGATCGTGAGCGTTATCGGCTTCTCGGCATAGATATCCTTGAGGGCCTGGCAGGCGTGGATGCAAATCAGCGACCGCCAGTGTTCGGGCGTGGCGGTGATGATGGCGTCGACATCCTTGCGGTCGAGCACCTTGCGATAGTCTTGAAAGGCCACGCCGTGGTGCTTCTTGGCGGTCGCCGCGGCGCGGGGAAGGTTGACGTCGGCCACGGCCACGAAGCGCGTACGGGGATCACCGAGTATGGCGGCCAGGTCGCCGCTGCCTTGGCGGCCGATGCCGATGCCAGCGATGCCGACCTTGTCGTTGGCCCCCGGCCGCCCTGGAGCGGCCAAGACGCCGGAAGGGACGAAACAGGGCGAGGCGACACCGGCCACAGCCAAGGCGGCGCCGTGCTGAAGAAATGTGCGTCGTGAAAGGCGTGAGGGTTGGATCATGATAAGAGTATTCCGGGATGCGATTCAGAAGGCGGGATTCGAGAAGTGGTTCAAAACAGCCGCGAGTATCCGATGAGCGGGATGCGGATCTCGCGTGACGACATCGCCTTCTGCAGCGCACGGTTCGCGCTTTCGCGGATTCGTCCCTCGTTGTGAGCTAACTCGTGGTTGATAACAAGCCGGATCTGGCGGCGCACGGTTTCCAGCAGATCGTTGGAGAACGCCAGCCGTGAAACCGATACGTGCAGATCGCATACCGTGGGTGGGTCAAAAGTCACATCGTTGCCCGCATGCCGGGTGACCACTTCCGCCACCGCCGAAAGTTGGACCGTCATCCGATATCCGGTCGAGGCGCCGGCCACGTCCGGCACCTGGCACTCCACCTGGCCACGGATCGGCAAACCGGCATCGACTGCCAGCAGGATCAGGCCCGGTCCGCCGTCGGCATAGTTGGCCAGCAGCGACATGGCGGGGATGCGGATGTCGGCCTGCCCGTCGAGCTGCGCCAAGATGCGGTACTCCGCCGTAATCCCGAGCACTTGGTGACGCTTCGTCCGCTTGGGGTCTTGGAACGTGGGGGCAGGCAGTTCGACATACTTCACGATTTCGCGTTTCTGCGTCTTGTCGTACTGCTTGCCCATGAGTTCTTTCGCTGCCAGCCCGCGGATCACTATCGGCAACGCCGTCTTGAGGGTGGCCGGCAAGTCGCCGATGCGATAGATTTCCACCGTTTCGCGCAACTCCGGATCGGCGGGCTTTTTGGGCCCCGCCTTGCCCTGGACGGCCGGAGCGAAGACCAGCAAGGGGCCCGAGCCATGGGGGCGGAGTGCAAAACGGCCCGCCTCGACCGGCACAAGCTCGAAGGTTTCACGGCCAGCCGGTTGGGTCCCCGCGGCACCCAAGCGAGGTGTATGCCCGTCGTGGGGGTCGGGCACGAGGTATCGACCGCCCGGCCCTCGCAAGGTGACCTCGCGCTGGCCGTGCGAAACCAACTCGAAGCATTCCTTGTCCGACGGAACGAAGCCTTCGGCACGCAGCGAGCCATCGCCGATTGCGCGAAGGAACCGGCCATTGGCCGCCCGCAAAGCGACCTTTTCGGCCACTGCAGGCGGCGACATTGCCAGGATCGAGACTGCACAGAACGCAAACGTGGTGACGCGGAACATGCCTGAATTCTACCCCCTGGCAGGAACCCGACTCAAGCGCAATTCGGCGTATTTTTTTTGTCAAAAACTCCTGTTGATAAGTTGCCTTGACCAGGAAACCTGATAGAATAAAGGCACGACGATCAGACGACATACCGTTTTTTGGGCTTGGTTCAGAAACGGGGACTGGCTCCGAGCCGAAGAGCGATTAGGCCGCAAGAAATGGACGCCGGCGAGGTGCCTGTCCCCATTTCTGAACCAAGCCGTTTTTTTCCCTCCCTGGCCGGTCTTTCCTGAAAGAGTGAGGTCGTTGAGCGGTGCGCAGACCTACCCCCCCTACCGTCCTTCGTTGCCACGCGTGGCTTTGGGCCGCGGCGTTGCTCTGGATGCTTCCGGCCTGCCTTGCCACGGCGGCCGAGAAGCCGAGCTTCAATCGTGACGTGCGACCCATCCTGGCCGAAAACTGCTTTGCTTGTCACGGCCCGGACAGTGCCTCGCGAAAGGCCGACCTGCGGCTCGACCGGCGCGAGGTGGCCGTCAAGATAGGCGCCATCGTGCCGGGCAAGCCGGACGAAAGCGAGATGATCCACCGCATCTTCGCCAGCGACAAGGACGAAGTCATGCCGCCGCCGTCGGTCCACAAGCAACTCACAGCGGCCCAAAAGGAGCGGCTCAAGGCCTGGATCGCCGCCGGGGCCGAGTACCAGCCGCTCTGGTCGTTCATCCCCCCCCTGCGGCCGGCCTTGCCCAACGTGCAGAACCCGGGCTGGGTCCGCAACCCGATCGATCGGTTCGTCCTGGCCTCTTTGGAGCAGCACGGCTTGCAGCCGGCCCCCGAGGCCGACCGCCGCACCTTGGCCCGCCGGCTGAGTCTCGACCTGACCGGCCTGCCGCCGGCGGTGGAGATGGTCGAGGCGTTTGTCAACGACAAGTCGCCCATGGCCTACGAGAAGCTGGTCGATCAGTTGATGCAGTCGCCGCATTGGGGCGAGCATCGGGCCCGCTACTGGCTCGACGCCGCCCGTTATGCCGACACCAACGGCATCCACTTCGACAACTACCGCGAGATATGGTCCTATCGCGATTGGGTCATCGAGGCCTTCAATCAGAACATGCCGTTCGACCGTTTCACCGTCGAGCAATTGGCCGGCGATCTGTTGCCCGCCCCGAGCGACGAACAGCGGATCGCCACAGGCTTCAACCGCTGCAACATCACGACCAACGAAGGCGGCGCGATCAACGAAGAGTACCTGGTGCTCTATACGCGCGATCGGACCGAGACCACGGCGCGGGTCTGGATGGGGCTTACGGCGAATTGCGCGGTCTGCCACGATCATAAGTTCGATCCCTTGTCGCAAAAGGAGTTCTACAGCCTTTCGGCGTTCTTCAACAACACCACGCAAGCCGCGATGGACGGCAACGTCAAAGACACCCCGCCGGTGATGTTCGTTGCCGGCACGCCCGAGGACCGCCGGCGATGGAAGACGATCGACGGGCAGATTGCCGATCTCAAGAAGCAACTCGACGCCCGCAAGCAGACTGCCCGCGCCGATTTCGAGAAGTGGGCTGCGGGCCCGGCGAAGCAGTTGCTTTCGGCCAAGGTGCCCGGCGATGGGCTGCGGTTTTACGCTTCGTTGAGCGAGGGCCAGGGCCGCAGCGTGGGGATTACCGTCGATGCCAAGCCCCGCACATTGGCCCTGGCGACCGACGCGGCATGGAGCCCCGGCGAGGTTTCGGCCAAGGCTTTCATGGCCCAGGACAAGACCCCCCTGGAAATCGCGGAGGCGGGCGACATCGACAGCCAGCAGGCGTTTTCCTATGGCGGCTGGGTGAAACTCTCCGGCGCGGTCGGCGGCGGTGCCGTTATGGCCCGCATGGACGACGGCAACGCCTTTCGTGGCTGGGACATGTGGCTGGAGAACGATCGCCCCGGCACGCACTTGATCAATCACTGGCCCGACAATGCCATCAAGGTCGTCTCGAAGACGGCGATCCAGCCTGGCAAGTGGCAGCATGTGATGATCACCTACGACGGGTCGCGCCGTGCGGCCGGAGCCAAGGTTTATATCGATGGCAAGCCGCAGCCGGTCGAGGTGCTCAGCGACAGCCTCAAAGACACGATGCGGACGAAAGTGCCCCTGACGATCGCCCGGCGGCATACGACCGCCCGCATCAACGGCGTGGCGTTGCAAGACCTGCGGATCTACGGTCGTACTCTCTCCGCGGTCGAGGTCGATCAACTGGCCTCGACGAGCCGCCTGGCGTCGATCCTGGAGAAGCCGGCCGCCCAGCGGAGCAAGGCCGAGAGCGAAGAGTTGCTGGACTTCTGGATCCGCCGCGAAGACAAGCCGTTCCGGGACCTCACGCTTCAGTTGGCCGAGATCGAAAAAGAGCAAATGGCCATCCGCTCTCGCGCCACGGTGGCCCACGTCATGCAGGAGCGTGCCGAGCCGCCCAAGGCTTACGTGCTTTTCCGCGGCGATTACGACAAGCGGCGGGAAGAAGTCAAACCGGCGACGCCTTCGTTCCTTCCGCCCATGCCGGCCGAGTTGCCGCGGAACCGCCTCGGTTTCGCCCAATGGCTGTTGCGGCCCGAGCATCCGCTCACCGCCCGGGTGACGGTGAACCGTTTTTGGCAAGAGATCTTCGGCGTGGGCCTGGTGAAAACGAGCGAGGATTTCGGCGTCAACGGGGAATCGCCGGTCAATCAGGATCTGCTCGACTGGCTGGCGGTCGACTTCCGCGAGTCGGGCTGGGACGTGAAGCGGCTGTTCCGCACAATGGTCCTATCGGCTGCCTACCGGCAGTCGGCGGTGACGACGCCCGAGAAGCTCGATCGCGACCCGCAGAACCGTCTGCTCTCGCGCGGCCCGCGGTTCCGCATGGACGCCGAGATGGTGCGTGACTATGCCCTGGCGGCCAGCGGGCTGCTGGTGGCGAAGATCGGCGGGCCTAGCGTCAGGCCCTACCAGCCCGACGGAGTCTGGGAGGCGGTGGCCATGCCGGAGAGCAACACGCGATACTATAAGGCCGACAGCGGAGAGGGTCTGTATCGGCGGAGCATGTACACGCTTTGGAAACGGGCCGCCCCGCCGGCGTCGATGGATATCTTCAACGCCCCCTCGCGGGAGGCTTGCACCGTGCGGCGGGAGCGGACTAATACGCCGCTGCAGGCCCTGGTGACGCTTAACGATCCCCAATTCGTTGAGGCGGCCCGACGCCTGGCGGAAACGACGCTCAAGCAAGGCGGCGACAAGACCGAGAGCCGCATCGACTTCACCGCCCGGCGGCTGCTGGCCCGGCCGTTGCGGCCCCAGGAGGTGCAGGTCGTGGAAAGCGGTCTCAATGCCCTGCTCAAGCATTACCAAGCCGATCCCGCGGGGGCGAAGAACCTGTTGGCGGTCGGCCAGTCGCCCGTCGACCCGAAGCTCGATCCAGCCACGCTGGCCGCCTGGACGATGCTCACGAATGAATTGATGAATTTGGATGAAGTTTTGAATAAGTAGGGACAAGCGAGCGCAGCGAGCGCCGGCCCACCATGGTGTGCATGTCATTTTCGATCATGGTGGGCCGGCGCTTGCTGCGCAAGCTTGTCCCACCCTACGAAAGGTGCCCAGTCAATGAACGCTAATGATCCTTCTCGTCGCGGTTTTCTCGATCTAACGGTTCGCACCCTGGGCGGCGCGGCGGCGGTTTCGCTTTTGAGCCCCAGCGGCAACGTGCTCTCGGCGGCTGAGGCGGCCGCGCTGGCCGGTCCGCGACCCGCAAGCGGGAGCCCCCCCGGCCCCCACTTCCCCGGCAAGGCCAAGCACGTCATCTATCTGCACATGGTCGGCGGCCCGTCGCAGATGGATCTCTACGACTACAAGCCGAAAATGAACGCCTGGTACGACAAGGACCTGCCCGAGTCCGTCCGCCAGGGCCAGCGGCTGACGACCATGACCAGCGGCCAGACGCGGTTTCCCATCGCGCCGTCGAAGTACAAGTTCGCGCAGTACGGCCACAGCGGCATGTGGGTCAGCGAGTTGCTGCCCTATACGGCCAAGGTCGTCGACGAAATGTGCTTCGTCCGCACCATGAACACCGACGCCATCAACCACGAGCCGGCCATCACCTTTGCCCAGACGGGCAATCAGATCGCCGGCCGGCCCTGCCTGGGTTCCTGGGTTTCCTACGGGCTGGGCTCACTCAACCAGAACCTGCCGGCGTTCGTCGTGATGGTGGCCAAGCCGACCAACATGGAACAGCTTCAGGCCATCTCCGCACGGCTCTGGTCGAGCGGCTATCTGCCGGGCGAGCACGCCGGCGTTTCCTTCCGCACCAGCGGCGATCCGATCCTGTACATCAATAATCCGCCGGGCGTGCCGGCCGAAGTCCGCCGCATGACGCTCGACGGCATCCGCTCGCTCAACGAGCTGAACTTCAGCGCCTATGGCGATCCCGACACCCGCACGCGGACCAAGCAATACGAGCTGGCCTTGCGGATGCAGGACAGCGTGCCGGAACTTGCCGATCTGGCCAAGGAGCCGAAATCGACCTTCGAGCTTTTCGGAGACGAGGCCCGCAAGCCCGGCACCTTCGCCAACGCGGCCTTGCAGGCCCGGCGGATGGTCGAGCGGGGCGTCCGCTTCGTGCAGATTTACCACAACAACTGGGATTCGCACGGCAACGTGGCCGGCCGCCTGCCCAGCCAGTGCAAAGACGTGGACCAGGCCTGCTACGGCCTGATCACCGACCTGAAGCAGCGCGGCTTGCTGAAGGAAACGCTGATCGTCTGGGGCGGCGAGTTCGGCCGCACGATCTATTCGCAAGGCGGGTTGTCGCATGAGAACTACGGCCGCGACCATCACCCGCGGTGCTTTACCATGTGGATGGCCGGCGGCGGCGCCAAGCCGGGCATGGTCTATGGCGAGACCGACGATTTCTCCTACAATATCGTCAAAGACCCGGTGAAGATCCGCGACTTCCACGCCACGGTCCTGCACCTCCTCGGCTTTGACCACGAGCGCTTGACTTATCGCTACCAGGGGCTGGACCAGCGTCTGACCAGCGTGGAGAAGGCAACGGTCGTCAAGGAGTTGCTGGCGTAGGTCGCTTCTTGAGAGCGATTGACAAGCCGGATCCCACCGATCAAGATCAAGGTCGCCGGCCGGCCGATGAGAGAGCCGGAATGCGCGACCAGCGCAAAAACCCAACGAACGGGAGAGCCTCGCATCATGCCAATCTACCTTCCTCCTATTTCCCGCCGCTCGTTCCTGGCCGGCTCGCTGGCCGCCGGGACCGGTATTCTCCTGGGCCACGATGCCTGCGGCGCCGAGCGCAAGACCGACTCCAACCGCTGGGTACTCATCTCCGATACGCACATCCCCGCGCATCGCGAAGACGCGCATAACGGCACGAAGCCGGTGGAGAACTTCGCCAAGACGGTCGGGCAGGTTCTGGCCCTCGATCCGCGGCCGGCCGGCATCATCATCAGCGGCGACCTGGCCTTCCTGACGGGCCAGCCCAGCGAGTACAAAATGATCCGAGAACTCTACCAGCCGATCCGCGCGGCGGGCATTCCGCTGCACCTGGTTCTGGGCAACCACGACCAGCGCGAGAACTTCTGGGCGGCCTTTCCCGAGGCCAAACCGGCCCCGCCGGCGGCCGAGCGCCAGGCGTCGGTCGTGGAAACGCCGCTGGCTAACTGGTTCCTCATGGATTCGCTCTATCAGACCAACGTCACCCCCGGCCTGCTCGGCAAGGAGCAGTTGCGATGGCTGGCCAAGGCCCTCGAGGCCCGCGCCGACAAGCCGGCCCTGCTCGTAGCGCATCACAACCTGGACGGCCTCTCGGGACTGCAAGACGCGGCATATCTCTTGCGATCCGCCGTCGATCACAAGCAGGCAAAGGCCTATTTCTACGGCCATACGCACCAGTGGCAGGTTGGCCGCGAGAAAGGGATTCACCTCGTCAATGTGCCCGCCACGGCATGGCTCTTCGATGCCAAGGAGCCGCGGGGCTGGCTGGACATCACCTTGCAGAAGGCAGGCGCTACGGTCGTGATGAACGCCCTGGACAAGCGGCACGCCAAGCATGGCGAGCGGCACGAGTTGAAATGGCGGACGTAAATCACTTCCCCAACAGCGGCCGCTGCATGAGGCACGACCAGGCCGGATAGCCGTCTTTCAAGATCGGACTCGGCATGCGGATCTGCTCCAGCCGCACGACCTCGAACAGTCGGCCCAGCTCGTTATAAAGCTGACGCTTGGTCACCGGTGGCGGACTCCCTTCGATTGGCTCGCCGGGAGCGGCGGCCAACGTCATGTAATACGACCCCGGCCGCGTCACCCGCCAGAGCGCATCGAGATAGCGATCCAACTCGATCTGCCGGGCGTAGTGATAGAAGCCCGCGTCGTAGACAAAATCGAAGGTGCCGGCGGTTTGGGCGAACTCGAAGAAATCGGCAAGCACGAACCGTGGCAAGGCGTCTTCCTGCTCGGCCCGAACACGGGCCCGCTCGATCGCCGTGGGGGCGTTGTCGACGGCCGTGACCTCCAGGCCGCGGCGCACCATGTAGATCGCATCGGCCCCCGTGCCGCAGCCGACATCCAGCGCGGAACCGCGACCGATCCGCTTCTCGTCGAGAAAGCGAATCAGTTCCGCCGATGGTTCGCCTGTCTCCCAGACCGGCGTGCCTTCCCGGTAAATCGCATCCCAGTCCCAGGGCCCCGCAGATATCATGGTCATCGCCTCACTACGTTCTGAAAGTTCAAACCTTGACAAGCCGTTTCACAACCGCACGACGCTGGCGGCGGCGGGCCTATGCTACGAGGCCGGATTTGCAACAACATCTTAGTTTGAAGCCTGCCGCGGCTTTTCGCAAGCCGGCGCGATTTTTTTCTCGCCGGACCGCGCTGCTCGGGTTTGGCAAGGGTCTCCCGACCCCGCCGAAACGTCCGACCGAAGGCCCCCCATTTGCCATGTCACCGTTGGCCGGCAGCGTGGCTATGTCAGAGACCCGCCACAACAGGTTCACGTGCATCGTTCATCTTATTGATGCGGCTGCTGGCTGCGATAAAATAAGTAGGGCTAATATGCAAATTTGATCTATTGTTGCCTTGCCAAAAATGTCCTGATTGGGCCATGTGTTTAAGGCAATGCACAGAAATCGATCGCCGACTGCCTAAGGATTAAACATACCAACTTTGGCGTGCCAATTGATGGCAAAGTTCATGGAACGCCGTAAGTGCTTCTATGCAAAGGAGTTAGATTGTGCGCATCAAGGTTGTTATCCGTCGTGGCTCATGCTGGCATCGGCTTTGCGTTTCGGCGATCCCTTCAAAAGAGTCGCTGGCACAAACCTTTGTCCCCGGGCGAATTGTAGGCTTGGGAGTTTTGTCGGCGGCGGTCATGGGCCCCGGCAAGAATCTGTGGTATCTTGATTTTTGTTAGGACCAATAGTTCTGGATTTGGGGACGAGAAAGGTGTCAGGAGCCTTGTCGTTCCCTTTTGGTTTCCCGTTTGTCGCAAGTCGACTTGACTGTGCCGAGGCAGAATCCTGGCGTCTGCTTCCATGAAAGGATCCGATCATAGTGACTCCCAAAGAAGTTTTGGCCCTTTGTCGCGAGAAAGACGTGAAGGCCGTGGACCTGCGGTTCATGGACTTCCCCGGAATCTGGCAGCACTTCACGATTCCCGTGGACAAGCTGGAAGAGGACGTCTTCGAGGAAGGCCTCGGTTTTGACGGTTCCAGCATCCGCGGCTGGCAGGCGATCAACGAGAGCGACATGCTGGTGATTCCGCAGCCGGAGACGGCCGCCCTAGACCCGTTCACCACGCTGCCCACCCTGTCGATGATCTGCAACATCCAGGATCCCATCACCCGCGAGGATTACTCCCGCGATCCCCGCAATGTGGCCCGCAAGGCCGTCAACTACTTGAAGAGCACCGGCATCGGCGATACGGCCTACATGGGTCCGGAGCTGGAGTTCTTCATTTTCGACGACGTCCGCTACGATCAGAACACGCAGAGCAGCTACTTCTTCATCGACAGCATTGAAGGCCAGTGGAACCGCGGCCGCGACGAGAAGCCGAACCTGGCCAGCAAGCTGCGTTACAAGGAGGGCTACTTCCCCGTGCCGCCGGCCGACCAGATGATGAACATCCGCAACGAGATGATGCAGACGCTCATCGACAGCGGCATCAGCATCGAGGCCCAGCACCACGAAGTGGCCACCGCCGGGCAGGCGGAAATCGACATGAAGTTCGACCACCTGGTGGCCATGGCCGACAAGGTGATGATGTACAAGTACGTGTTGAAGAACGTGGCCAAGAAGTACAACAAGACGGTCACCTTCATGCCCAAGCCGCTGTTTGGCGACAACGGTTCCGGCATGCACACGCACGCCTCGATCTGGAAGGGCGGCGAGCCGCTGTTTGCCGGCAACGGTTACGCCGGCCTGAGCCAGATGGCCTTGTATGCCGCCGGCGGCCTGATCAAGCACGCCCCGGCGATCCTCGGCTTTGCCTGCCCCACGACCAACAGCTACAAGCGCCTGGTCCCCGGCTTCGAGGCCCCGGTAAACCTGGCCTACTCGCAACGGAACCGCTCGGCGGCCATCCGCATCCCGATGTACAGCCAGAGCCCCAAGACCAAGCGGCTGGAGTTCCGCTGCCCCGATCCAAGCTGCAACCCGTACCTCTCGTTCTCGGCGATCCTCATGGCGATGATCGACGGCATCCAGAACAAGATCGATCCGGGCGAACCGCTGGACAAGGACATCTACGATCTGGAGCCCGAGGAACTGGCCAAGGTTCCCAAGGCGCCGGGCTCCTTGGAAGAGTCGCTGGCCGCCTTGGGCCGTGACCACGACTTCCTCCTCCGCGGCGACGTCTTCACCGCCGACGTGGTTTCGACGTGGATCGACTACAAGATCAAGAACGAGGTGCAGGCCATGCAATTGCGTCCGCACCCCTACGAGTTCTGCCTGTATTATGACATCTGAGAAGTCTTAGGTCTTAGTACTTAGGCTTAGTATTACGGGCCCGGGGATGCGACTCGTCGCACCCCGGGGCCTTTTTTGCCTCAGTAGGGTAGGCCGGAACAAGCTTGCGCAGTTCCGGCGGGGATTTGCTCGCATTTTGCCGGAACTGCGCGAGCTTGTTCCGGCCTACCGTGCTCCCCCGGAGGGAGAAGGGGACTCTTGCCTCAGTCCCACCACCAGCGGCCCTTGGCCAGCTCGATCTTGACCTTGCTGCGGACTTCCGCGACCTTGTAATCCTTGTCGTCGAGGATCTTTTCCGGGGCCAAAGCCATCAGCGGATTGATCGTCACGCCGCCGCCGATCGGGGTCAGCAAACGGCTGCCGTTCATGATCGCATTCACGGCCGAACCGACTTGCTTCGGCGCGTTGCAGGTCTCCGTGGTGATCGTCTTCTCGTCCCCCAGCACGTCGGCTTTCCAGTTGGCCTTGCCGTAGAAATCGTGCTGCTGGATATAAGCGGCCGTCACCGAAAGGTCGATCAGGTTCCGCAGCTCGGCATAGACCGGCGAGCGATCGGCCAGCTCGGAATAGACCTTGGTAAAGGCCTGCACGAAGGCGTGGCTGGCGTTGTTCGCCTGGCCGGAGGCCGTGCGCTGCCCGCTGGAAGAAACCATCTCGTCCTCGCCCACGACCTTCACGCCGTCGCCGACAAGCTCCATCGCGGTGCCGTCGGCGCTGGTTCGCACACATTGGTAGTCGGGCGTGAAGAACCAGCGGGCCATGGCGTTGCGGCTGATCTGGGCCGCGTTGGCCCGATCGACCCAACTGACGAGCTTCACGGGCGGCTTCTCCAGCCCAATGCCGATCAGCTTCATGCGATAGTCGGCCTCGACCATCACGACGGCGAAGTGCGTCTTGGGCGAGACCCCGTTGACCGTCACCCTTTGCAAGCCGAGATTGCTCTGCAAGCCCTCGACGATGAACTGCGCCTGCTGCGGATTGGGCGGACCGGCGAAGGTGGTGCCGACGCTGCGGAGGAACCGCTGCATCGCCGCCAGGCCTTCCTTCGTGGGGTCGATCGAGCAGCCGATGAGTCGCGTTTCCGAGCCGCTGGGCGGGAAGGCCCGCAGCGCAACGCAGAGATCATCGAGCCGGATCACGGGCCGTCCGCTCGTAATGCCCACCGTGCGGCCGGCCGGATCGGTCGTCCAACCTTCGGCGCGACCGGCGATCACAACGTCGCCGCTCTCGGGATAGAAGAAGACATACTGAACACGGAGCAAGCCGGCCAGGTAGCGCATCTCGTCGGTGACGGCGCCGTTCTTTTCGCGAATCGCCTTTTCCAGGTGCCGCAGCGAGATGTAACGCAGCTTGCTGGGTTTGGCAGCCTCGGTGTTCAATCCGGCCCGGAGAGCGGCCTGCTGCTGCTTGGTGAGCTGCTCGAATTGACCGGCAGTCGATTTCAGCCGCACGACGCCGGCCGCATCGATCGCAACACCGGCGGCCTGGGCAAAGACGATCTTCGGCGCCGCCATGACCATGGCCAGCACCGCCAACAACACTACGCTTCGCAGTACGAGGCCTCGAAACAACATCGCTACGTTCTCCTGCTTGCCGACTGGTTAATCTACTCTGCGCGGTTTGAGACGCTATTACGCGACCTAACCGAGGGGAGTTTCCCGTCATTTTCGACCGTTCACAGCACAAAGCCTTGCGGGCTCTTCCTTTGATCTTAATTGGGCAGCTTGGGTAAAGCAAGCAAGGGACCGGACGGCAGGGCCGAAATAGCATGAATCCACCAGAACGGGTGGTTAATTGCACGAATGGTGCCTTGATGGTTAGAAAAACACCGCCCAGCGGGCGCTAACGCGATCCCGGACACTATTGCGGTTTTTCTGAGCTTTGGATCTCGTAAAGCCGGGTCCGTGCCTGCTGTTGCAACTCGCCGGTAGCATGCTTGGCGATCCGCTCATAATAGATCTTCGCAACGCTCGGCTTGCCGTCCTCCTCCAGCGCGCGGGCACGCTCCATCAAGGCGGCCATTTCGCCGTTGGCCGCCGCTAGCTCCTGTTGATGCAGCCGCTTGGCCTCGGCAACGCTCAACGCCGGCCGCCCGGCCGTGCTCTCCTGGGCGGCAGTCAGGCGCTGTTCCGCAACCTCGGCCGCGTCGGGCGGGGCGGGCGCCTTCGTCACCTTCTTATCCCGCTGCGGGGCCGGGTTGTTCGGATTCTGCTGCGGTGGCGGCACCGGTCCTCCGCCTTGGGCCTGGGTTTGCGCGTCGGCATGGGCCTGAAACATCGCCTGGACCCGCGGGTCGATGCCGCTGGAATCGAAGGAATTCTGCGGAAATTGTGGCTGGGGCGCGACGGGGAAGGCCCCCACGACGGGGACAACGCTGATCACAAACGGCGTTTGCGACGTGTCGGACACATAGCCCGTCTGACCGTTCATGAACGTGACCGACGGCACCTGCGTGATGGCCGACTGCTTGTAGCCCTGGCCGTAGTTGATGCCAAAAGCGATCTGGGTGTTCTTATTGAGAATGGCAAAGTTCGTAGACAGCCCCGCAGAAGGATCCGGTGATCCAAATTGAGGCTTCGCCAGGTTGGGGGCGCCAAAGGAGAAGGTGACACCGGGAAAGACGTTGCCGAACTGCGTGTTCTTTGTGTTATTGATAGGCCAGAGGTAGGTTCCGGACCAGTTGATGCTGCTGTTTTCGAAGAAAGAGTCGCTTAGAGTGTGGAAACGGGTTCCCATGGTGACCTGCTGGGCCTGACCGGGAACCGCAACCGCCACGAGAGTTCCTAGAACCCCCGCCGCTAAGGTGGTATGCCAAGTGCGCATGATCCGAAAACTCCTTCTCTGGCCTTTGCCCATTATTATTCTATCGGCTCGGTGGCATGCCTGTCAAGATTCTGGCGCAGCGAGCAGACTCAGACGTAGGGTGGGCCGAGTTCTACGAGTCCCACCAAGGGCAGGCGCAATTGAGGATGGTGGGACTCGTTGCACTCGGCCCACCCTACGTTTGCGCTCACCTTACCAACTCAATACACCGTAGAGTCTCATGGTCCCGGGTAAACAGCTTCCCATCCACATAAGCCGGATTGCACCAGTTCGGCCCGCAAACCTTGGTTGACGAGAGCACGCGATACTCTTTCGGATCGGCGGCCACCAAATACGCCCGGCCGCTGTCGCCCAGCACGAAGAGATTGTCTTTCATTACCAGGATTGAAACGAACGCCGCCGGACCGGCCACCGCGCTAGTTTTCGCCCAGGTATCCTTGCCCGTCTCTACATCCAGGCAGAAGAGCTTCTTCTTGGGCCCCAATCCGTAGAGATATTGGCCGACGAGCACGGGGCTGGCGAAGTTGATCGCCAGATCCTTGCGGACCCAGGCCGGCTGGACTTGCACGCCGGCGTCTGCCGGCGCGATGTGAAAGCCCAGCAATCCGGCTTCGTGCGACGAGACGACGACCATGTCGCGGAAGGCCACGGGCGTGGTGATATGCCGGCCAAAAGACGTTCTTGATCGGCGTTCGCCAGAGCAGCTTGCCACTCTGGGCATCGAGCCCGATAAGGCCGTCGGCGGTGAACGACACGACTTGCTTCACGCCGGCCAGCGCGGCGATCACAGGCCCCGCGTAGCCGGGCATGTCGTTTTGCGACTTCCAGAGGACTTTGCCGTTGGTCTTGTCGAAGCAGACGACGCTGGCGCCATGCCGCCCGCCGACGCCGACGATGATTCGCGGGCCGTCGACCAGCGGCGGGCCGGTGTAGCCGTGGCGGCTGGCGCCGGGGCGGGGCCTTTTTCGCCGATGAAGACGGCGTCGAAATCCTTGACGAAATTGACACGCCAGAGCAGTTTGCCGTTGGCCGTATCGAGACACTGGAACTCGCCGCGGCACGATTGCACGAAAACTCGCGGGCCGTCGACGACCGGCGTGCCGCGGGGGCCCGTGCCGCTGTTGTCGCTGATCACCTCGTCGATCGGCACGTTCCAGAGCTCCTTGCCCCCGGCAAGGTCGTAGGCGCACAGCGTCTCTTTCTCGTTGCGGTTATCGAGGCAGAAGACCCGTCCGGCGGCAACCGCGGGCGAGCCGACGCCGTCGCCCAGTTTGACCTCCCAGAGCAACTTCGGTTCGGCGGGGAGTGCAGCAGGAACGCTCGCACCGGCCGGCACCCAGCCGGTATTCTCCGGCCCTCGCCAGCGTGGCCAATCGGCGGCCGCCACGACAAAATTGGAGAGCAACAGAGCAAGGCAAGCGAGGGACAGGGAGCGAACAAGCATCATGGTGGGACCGAGCCGCGGGAGGTTCCTCCCATCTTGGCTTGCGGCGCGGGAAAAGTCAACTTGTAGGGTGGACTTCAGTCCGCCAAGACGCAACTCCCAATCCGGACAAGGTTCACGTTGTCCGAGTACGAAACGCAAGCCAGGAAACAACTTGCGGCTCAGAACCTGGGCGAAAGCCGGCTTGGTTCAGAAACGGGGACTGGCTCCGAGCCGAATAGCGATTAGGCCGCAAGAAATGGACGCCGGCGAGGTGCCTGTCCCCGTTTCTGAACCAAGCCATTTTTTTGCAAGTTTTTCTTCGGGAAGGTAACGTTAACCACATCACCAGAATGGACGGGTTTCGACCCGTTGGTCGAGGCTCGCCGCTTACCAGCACAAGGGAGTTCAGGCCATGTCACGCACGTTCGTTTGTTCCGCGCTTCTGCTGATCGCATTCGCCGTCCCGCCCGCATCTCTACGAGCGGACGAACCTGTCCCGCCTGTCCCAGCCAAACCAGTTGGCCCGGCCGCATCAACAGCGCCCGACGGCAATACCAGTTCAGGCGGCACGCGGGTCGGCAACGGCGGTCTGCAACCTGGCAATAACTCTTCAACGACTTTCAGCGGCGTCCTATCGAATGGTCCGGCCGCGCCGCGCAAACGATATCCGGCTCGGGCACGTTGATACTCACGGGCAGCAATACCTATAGCGGACCCGCGGCGAGCAACGGCAGCACGCTGCTGGGATCGGGGGACGTCAATGCGGCCCTTGGTTCCGCCAATTGCTACAGCGGCGGCACAACGGTCACCGGCGGTGTGCTGACCTTGACCAACGGCGTAACGAGTTTTACCGGAAATGTTGATTATTACGTGGGCGGCGCTTCCGGCGGCTTCACGGGCGTTTCCGCCGGACGAACGCCAATTACGCCGATTCCCAAGGGCCCGGTCTTCTACATCATTACCGAAGGGGCGGGCCTGGGCGACAGCGTGCGGACCGTGCCTTGCACCGGCAACGAAACGGTGATGAAGGCAGTCAGCGCGGTCGGCGGCATCTCGCAAGTCTCCAGCACGAAGATCCGGATCGCCCGGCCGTCGTCCACAGGAGACAAGAGCACAATCTTGACCGTCGATTGGGAGGCCATATCCAAACGCGGCATCAACGCGACCAATTACACGCTCATGCCCGGCGATCGCCTCGTCTTTGGCGAAGATCGGCTAACTACGCAAAGCAATCTGATCGGCAAGAAGACGGCGCCGATCGAGCGGATCGTCGGCATCGTCAGCCTGACCGCTTCCACCTTGAGAGGCCTGCAGCAGACGCCGGGCGCGGGCAAGCTGGTGACGGATCTCGTGCGGAACGGCTTGATTACCGACGACGAGCATCTGAAGAAGTTCATTCTTGACGCGATCCACGACGAGGAGAACAAGAAAGTCGGCGCGAAAGCGACGAAAGGGACGACGCCGCGCGAAGGTGAAGCGCAGGCAAACGCTGTCGGCGGGAAGGCAACGGTGGAAGTGAAGGTGGAACAAGGGGCAGGCAAGACAAACACGGCCGGCCCCAACGCCAACGACTCCCAGGGGCACCTTTACCTCGGATACCGCTCGGACGCGAACGAAAAGGCCGTCGCCGCGCCGCACGAGTTGGCCATGCAGCCTTTGCCTGCGTACCGCATCGAACCGCCGGACGTGATCCAGGTCGAAATGCTCAAGCTGGTTCCCTTGCCGCCGTATCGCGCCGAGACCTACGACGTGCTCCAGATCAAGGCCGACGCGCCGCATGAACATCCGGTCGATAAAAATTACATGGTCGAGGCCGACGGCACGGTCGACCTCGGGCCGCCCTACGGTACGGTCAAGGTGGCCGGCATGACCATCGCTGAGATGCGTGCGGCCTTGGACAAGTCGCTGTCAAAGTCCCTCGCCAAGCCGGCCGCGTACGTGCAATTGGTTCGTGTTTCCGGAACGCAGCCGGTTACCGGCCAGTACCTGGTCGGCCCGGACGGCACGATCAACCTGCGGAAGTACGGACTGGTGTCCGTTTCGGGCAAGACCGTGGCCGAGGCCCGCGCCGCTATCCAGGACCACTTGAAGCCGTTTCTCGATTCGCCCGAGTTGTCGGTCGACGTGGTGGCCTATAACAGCAAAGTCTATTACATCATCACGCAAGGCGCGGGCCTGGGCGACAACGTCCGCCGCCTGCCAGTCACCGGCAACGAGACGGTTCTGGATGCCATCAGCCAGATCAACGGGCTTTCGCAGGTCTCCAATAGCAAGAATATCTGGATCGTGAGACCCTCGGCCGCGGACCCCGCGAAGGGAACCATCCTGCGCGTCGATTGGGACGCCATCTCGCGCCGCGGCGCGACGGCCACCAACTACCAGATCTTGCCCCGCGATCGGGTTTACATCGGCGAGGACCCGCAGCTTACCGGCACGAACTTGATCGCAAAGAAGACGGCGCCCGTCGAGCGGGCGATGGGAATCATCAGCTTGACCACCTCGACCGTCCAGGGTTTGAGCGACACGCCGGGCGGCGCGCCGGCGGTGAAAGAACTCGTGCGGAAGGGCGTCTTCGACGACGATCCGGAACTGAAGCAATCCGTGCAGGAGATGATACGCCTTTGCGAGGAAGAGAGCAGGAAGGCCGCCGCAAAGCCCGCCGCAGAGCATAAGCCGGCGCAATAGCCGTAAGCGCAATCAGGAGGAGGTCTTATGACGTGGACGTCGCCGTGAGGAGCGTTTACGCTCCTTTCCGGCAAAGCCGGTATTAGGCCCGGCGTTTACGCCGGGCCTAAGACGCCTTCGGCGCAAAGCCCGATGAATCGGGCTCACCCTTCGAGCCATCGCTCGCACGGGACCACACTCTCGTTACAACCTCTTGGAGGGCAACATGTTACGGCTACTCGGACCGTATTGGGTTTCAACCCGCGGCTACCGTCATAACGTCGCTATGCGACGAGAGAAATCGCCGCAACACTCGCCGATTTGGCCGCAAAACCACGCGTGTCGCCTCAGTCCTTGACGCGCACCTTGATCTCATCCGAGTTCGCCTTCAACTCCGGCGCGTACATGGCCCAGGCCCGCGTGGGCAAGGCGCTGAACTGGCCGGGCGTCTCGGCCCGCATGCGATAGGCCACGCTGTGCTTGCCGCGGGCCAAGGTCCGGGCGAAGAACACCACGCGGTTGTCGCGATACTCGACATAGGCCCCCAGATCGTTGCCCGTGTAGCCGCTCCGCTGATCGACCGGCTCGAAGCCGGCGGGCTTCATGTCCTCGAAGACCAGGTACTCGTAGTCGTTCTTGCTGTCGATTTCCAACTCGATCTCCACGAGGTCGCCGCTCTTCACCGTGGCCAGGTTCTCCAACTCATGGCGGTCGTATTTCTCGACCTTCTGCTGGACGACCTGCCCGCGGCTGCCGGCGGCCTCGATCGACTTGTCGGCCTTGACGAGCTTGTAGTACTTGCGCTGGACCTTGATCTCCAGCCCGGCCTTGGTGATGAAGTCTTCCAGGGTGAAGTTCGTCTGGTAGCCGTTGTAATAGAGCGGCCCGGCGCCCTGCTTCTTGAGCGTGACCTGGTGCTTGCCGGCCGCGACGGCGTCGCCTTCCAACACGAAGCGGTTGTCGAAAGAGAAGATCGTCTGCGGCGTGATCTCCACGGCCTTCTGCTGCTTGCCGTCATAGAAGACCTGGACGGTCATCTCCGGCCGCGATTCGCCGCTGGCCCGCAGATACTCGGCCATGGCCTCGACCACGATCGCCGTGTCGCGGGTCGAGTTCCAATAGGTGGCGTTCTTGCGGTTGTTGAGCAGATACTTCACCAGCCGCGAAGCCAATTCGCCCTTGGGATCGGTGCGGGAAAGCAGCTTCAGGTAATAGGCCTCGGCCTCGTACTCGCTGCCGTACCAGTACCACCAGCAGCCTTCCGGCAGATTGAGCCAGGCCGTCTGGTTTTCGTTGTCCTGCTGCACATACTGGTTGATGTTCTGCATGACCATGGCCAGCTTGTCCTTCTCGCCTTCCTGCTGCAAGGCGATGCCGTACATGGCCAGGCCGTAGACGGCGATCTTGGTGCGGTCGCGGTAGAGAAAGTCCCGCATCTCGGCGTTCTTCACGCCGGCGGAGACGAGGATCATATAGTCGAAGGCGTCCTGCTCGTCGGCATGTTCCTTCCAGCGCAGGCCATCCGGTTTCTTTTCGATCAGGGCGTTCTTGATCAGCGTCACCTGCTCGTCCTGGTAGCGGCGGAGCCAGTCGACGCCTTTTTCGAGCATGCCGGGCACCAGGGCCACGTCGTTGGCCTTGGCGATTTGCAGGCCGTGGACCACCAGGGCCGTGGTATGGGGCGAAGAATACTCGCCGAAGCCGGAGAACCAGCCCCAGCCGCCGTCGCTGAGTTGCATCTCGGTGAGGCGGTTGGTGCCGTCCTTGACCATGCGGCGGACCTCGTCCTCGTCGAACACCGGGTTGCGGTCGTAACGCTTCCATTGTTTCGCCCGCTCCGTGTCGTCGCCGATCTCCTGGGCGTTGAGGTTCGTCCGCTTCTTGCGGATCTCGGCCAGGTTGAGCTTCATGTCCAGGAGGACCTTCTGGGTGATGACCGTGGGCAGGAAGCGATTGAGCGTCTGCTCGGTGCAGCCATAAGGATAATCGACCAGGTACGGCAGGGCATCGACCATCGCCCCGGCCAGCGTGGGCGAGTAGCGGATTTCGAGCCGCGACTGCTTCGGCCGCCGCTTTTCCGGCACGTCGAATGTCATAGTCCCCTCGCCCTCTGGGAGAGGGTTAGGGTGAGGGCTTTTCACGTCGCTGGCCCTCACCCCCTGCCCCTCTCCCGGAAGGCGAGGGGAGTCGCGGACCACACCGGATCGCGCCTCCATTTTCAAGATGCCATGAATATAGCAGGGGAACTTCTGCTCCATGGCGTCGGATTCTTCATCGGTGAGGGCCTTCATGCGGACGGTGGCCTGGCCTTCGTCGTACACTCTGACGGTCCAATCGACGCGGGCTTCGGAGTTCGGGGCGATTTCAACGCTCTTACTGCGCCCGCCATCCTGTTCCAGATACTGCATCCGATGAACACCGTTGCGCATAAGCACACTGACCGGTAGCGCTAGGCACTTGCCATACAAATCGAGCGAGACTTCGACCTTCTTGGCCGTCTTCAAGTAGTTATGCACGACAGCCGAGAGCACGACCTCGTCGCTCTGGACGAAGAACCGCGGGGCCTCGAGGCGAACGATCAGGTCCTTGCGGGTGACGACGTCGGTCTGGCCCTGGCCCACGCGGGTGCCAAAGCCCATGCCCCAGACTTTGATCCGCCACGTGGTCAGGTTTTCGGGCATGTTCAGTTCGACCTCGGCCGTGCCGTTGCTGGCGGTCGTGAGCTGACCGACCCAGAGGGCCGTGTCGGCGAACTTCGTGCGGATGGTGGGTTGGACCAAGGGCGCCGCCGCGCCGGGCTTGGCAGCCAAGCCGGCCGCACGGTGCATGACCATGGCACCGCTCATCGGCGCCCCGTCCATTGGCGCTGTCGGGGGGGCCATGGCCATCTGCGTCTCGGCAGCGTCTTTTTCCATCAAAAGGCCGCGGTTTCGCATTCCGCCACCCATGCCGCCCATTCCCATGCCATCCATTCCGCCGCCAAACCCGCCCGGGCCCATCGGTGCACCGGCTTCGTCTTCGCCCGGGACACCATTCGGCTCATCGGCCACGCTGCCGCCGAACACGCCCAGATCGTTCATTCCCAAGGTATTGGGCGGAACGATGTTGCCGAAGGAAGCGCCCAGGTTCGACTCGGTAACCGGATTGTGGTTGCGACGCCATTTCCAGAAGAACTCCTTGATCTCCGGCACGTTGGATCCGCCGGAGATGTACTCGACCGACTTGTCGTAGATGGCAATCACCGTCGAACCGACAAACGGCTTGCCGGCGCAGTCGGTCAGCTTGAGTTGCACCTTGGCCTTCTGGCCCGGCTTGAACGCAACGGTCCCCTCGCCCTGCGGGGGAGGGTTAGGGTGATGGCCCTCACCCCCTGCCCCTCTCCCGGAAGGCGAGGGGAGCCTGAGCGGCTTGACCTCGATATTCAGCACGCGGCTCTCCGGCGGCACGACGATCTCGCGGGTTTCCGTGTGGAGCCGGCCATCGGCCACGGTCACCGCCTCGACGAAGAAGTTGGGCATGTCCCGCTTCACGACCTCGATCTCGCGGACCGTGCTCTTGCCGTCCAGATGGATCAACGCCGGCTTGAGATAGACGCCGTTGGTCGGCCGGGCGAACAGTAGCACCGTGCTGCCGGCCCGATCGGTGTTGATCTGCAGTTTCACCTTGTCGCCGGGGGCATAGTCGGCCTTGTCGGGCACCAGTTCCAGGTGATTGAAACGGAATTGGGCGCTATCGAACCCTTCGCCAATGATCGTAAAGATATAGCCGCCTTCGATGACGTGCTTCTTGGCATCGGTAACTTGATAGGAAAGCCGATATTGACCCGCCTGGCCGGCCGTCAACTGCTGCTGGGCCTGGCCCTCGACGTTCGTGTCGAGCTTCCAGGTCTGCACGGGCGTTTCCACCGCCTTGCCTTTTTTGTAGGAAATCTTCAAGAGCGTCAGCTCGCCCCGGCCCTCGACCGGCTTGCCGTCCAGCCGGCGGGCGGCCAGCCCGGCGCGGATCGTATCGCCGATGCGATAATAGCCGCGATCGACCCAGGCATGGACCGAGAACGGCTTGCGGGCGACCAGCACGTTGCCGGAGCCCACAATCGTTCGCCGCGAGGCATCGACGACTTCGGCCGTGATCGAATAGCTGTGGTCCTCATTGCCATGGATCGCCTTGGCGACGGCCGTATCGATTTCAACCTTCACGGTGCCATCGGCGCCGATTTCCACTTCCCGCTCGGCAACCAGTTCCGGCGGCAACTGCGGATGCGGCCACCAGAACGGGATCGGCCGTAGGCATCCCCAACGGTTCCAGCCCGGATACCAATCGTAGTCGCAGGCGAACCACCAATAGCCGCCGCCGTAGAGCCAATCCCGGGGGGCGGGCGGATACCAGCGCTCGTTGGCCGTGGTCCGCTCGACCTTGTACTTCACCTTGGCCTTGGTGACCGGCGAGCCGAAGTAGTACTTGGCCGTGATCTTGGCCTCGATCTTCTCGCCCAGCATGACCGGATCGGCGGGGGCATCGACGGTGACCTCGAACTCCGGCTTCTTATACTCCTCGACGCGGAACGTGCCGCCGCCCAGCGTCTGGCCGGGGTTCGTCAATGCAGCACCGATGCCCTGGGCCTTGATCGTTACGCTGTAAACGCCCAGCGTGGCATCGGCCGGTACCTTCCACTCGCCGTCGAACCCGCCGTACTGGTCGGCCTTCTTGGTTTCCGTAAGGACCTTCTCGTTCTTCGGATTATGGATTTCGATCAGGAATGATCGGCCGGCGAACGCCGAGGCCTCTTCCGGCAGATCGTACTTGGCGTAGTCGACCCAGAACTTGTATTTCACCGGCTGATCGGGGCGATAAACGGGCCGGTCGGTGATCGTGTAGACCTTTGTCGCATTGTACGTCGCGTCGTAGAGCTGCGCATACCAGACGCCGGTGAAGCCCAGGTAGGCCAGGCGGCCTTGCTCAGTCGTGGCGATGATCAGCCACTGGTAGTTGACCGGCTGCGCGGCCTGGTCCATGACGAGTTGGCCCTCAGCGTCGGTAAACTCGGCGAAATCCTTGACCAGGATCTCGACGTTGTTGGGCGCGTGCCACTGTTGCTGCCAGCCGAAGAACTCGACATTGGCCTTGGGTACGGGAGAGCCGGTCACGGCATCGGCCACGAAGTACCAGGCCTTCTGGTCAAGCGGCTTTTTGACGATCGACGTGTCGTTGAGCCAGAGGATGATGTAGCTCGTGTTGCCACCGACCATTTGGGCCTTGAGCAGATAGGCCCCGGCCTTTTGCAGCGGCGTGGCCACGGTCACCCGCTTGTCGAAATGCCGCGGCCGGGGCAGGATTTCCATCCGCCACGAGGCGACCTTCTCGCCCAGGTACTGCTTCTGGTTCGCGGTCACGAGGCGATAGCCCAGGTCGCCGATGTTCATCTTCTGCCAGTCCATCTGCGCGGGCCGGGTCTTGATGTAGGCCTTGACGTCGTCCAACAGCTTGGGGACCTTGATTTCATAGGCCTCCAACCCGACGGCCGAACCGTTGCGGAAGCGGTATTCGACGGTCGCCCCTTGTCCGGCCGGCTGCGACATGATCGGTTCGAAGCGGCCCCAGTTGGCCTCGATCTGCTCAAGTTGCTGCCGCCAGTTCTTCACTTGTTTCGAATCGGGATGCTCCTGGATCGCCCTCCGCCAGTTGTCGGCCGCCTTGGGGTATTGCCGACGGTTCTCGAAGGTGCGGGCCAGATTCTCCAGGGCCAACGCGCCGAGGTCGCTCTTGGCGGCATCGTCGGCCACCTGCTTGTAGATGGAGATGAAATTGAATTCGTCCGGAAGCTTGAAACGCTTGACGCCCGTCGCCAGTCGGGCGATTGTCTCGTCCTCGCCCAACGACGGCAGGGCGAAGATGCCCCCTTCCTCTTCCAGTGAATCGTCGGTCCCCGCGCGGCCGAACCGCCAGCCAGCGGCGGCCATGGTCTGCACGTCGAACTGGTCGCGGAGGAAACCGGCGAACGCCAAGCGGATTTCGTTCTTCAGGCCCGGGTTGAACTCGACGGCCTGTTCCAGGCACCACCGCCAGCGTTGGCCGTCGCTCTGGGCCGCTTCGAACGTCTTGGGCACGCTGTAGAAGACCGGGTTGCCCTGCTCATCGACCGGCGCCCCTTGCGTCTGACCGCCGCGACCGCCCCAGTAGTAGCCCCAGCCTTCTTCATAATCGGGCAGCACCGACAGATCGGTCTTGGCCTGCAACCGCCACGACTCGGCCTGCCCAAAGCGGCCGGTCATCCACATTTGAGCCATCGCCCGCAGATAGCCGGCCACCTTCGCGTGGTCGTTGTCCTTGCGAGCGCCGGACAGGGCCTGGACCATCAGTTGCAGTGCGCGGACGCGATCGCGATCGAGCGTATTGACCGGCCGGCCGTCGCCGCCGCGATGCGGCCCGCGAGAGAATTTGCCGGCCACGATGAACCCCTGATGGGGAAGCTGATGATATTGATTGGCCACGTCCCAGAGGAACCACCAGCGGGCGGGGTCGCCTTCGTGGGTCTTGACCGCCGATTCCAGCAGTTCGTCGATCTCGTTCGTGCGGTTCAGCCGCTGGAGCGCCTGCACCGCCTCGTTCAGGTCGTTGCCGGCCGGAACGACCGTCTTGTCGAGCAACAGCAGTCGCAAAGCGTCGTAAGCGTCGCGGAAGTTGCCGTTACGGAAGGCCGCGTGGGCCTTTTCTCGCCGCGGCCCTGCATCTTCCGCTCCAATGGCGGTTGACATGGCCAGTCCTCCCAGCCAAATACTCGTCAATAATGCGGTCAGGATGAATGAAGTCTTCACGGGCAAAGCTCCAAGATAGGATTGCAGTCGATGACACGGAAACCGTAATTTGACGCCCGCGGCGGGCAAGAAGTTCCGGCTTGGATCAGAAATGGGGACAGGCACCTCGCCGGCGTCCATTTCTTGCGGCCTAATCGCTATTCGGCTCGGAGCCAGTCCCCGTTTCTGAACCAAGCCGAAGTTCCCGCCCACGTCCCCTATTTCTTCCCCTCTTCGTCCCACGGCCATGCCTCGCAGCGGCGGATCTCGGCCTTGATCTTCTCGACCAGTGCCGTGTTCTTCTCCTCCTCGGCCAACGGCAGCGCCCGACGAAGTTCCCCCAGGGCCTCCTCGATCTTCTCTTGCCGCCTCAGGACCAGGCCTAAATCGAAACGTATCTCCGCATTACCGGGCTTGAGCGCAATCGCCTTGCGATAACAGTCCGCGGCCTCGTCGGACTGCTGGCGGTCGGCCAATGCCTTGCCGAGGTTGCGGAGGCCCTCAACGTACTCGGGAGCGATCGCCACGGCCTGTCGAAAATGTTCGAGGGCCTCGTCCGTCTTGCCCTTGCCGTCCAGGGCGATGCCCAGATTGGAATGGGCCTCCGCATGGTTCGGGTCGAGATTCACGGCCTCTTGGAAATGCTCGATGGCCTCGTCCGTCCGCCCTTGCGAAGCCAAGGCACGGCCGAGACCGAAGTGGTTCGGAGCGTCGTCCGGTTCGATCTCCAGCGACCTTTGAAAATGTTCGATGGCCTCGTCGATCCGACCCTCGCCCAACAGCGAAATGGCCAGCACGGAATGACCATTGGCCTGGTTCGCCCACCTCCAAGGTTTCAAGTGCCACCCGGACCATTCCCACCGCAAGGCCCCCGCGACGTTGGAGAAATCATCGGTCCAAACCGGCCCGCTATCGCACTGCAGCGATGTCCAGCGTGCATCGCCCGCCAGCGGACCAAGATCATCCGGGCTGCGGGCCATTACGACCCACACCGAGGGGAACTTTCCCACGATTCGCACCATACCGACATCCCGCCACACCCGTGCCGTCCGCCCATCCACCGCGGCCAGATTGCCCAGGAACGGCTCCAAGTTGAAGTAGCGGCTGGAAATATGCATCGCCAACAGCCCTCGCGGTTTCAAATGGTCAAAGTAGATATTCAATGCCTCGCGGGTCGTAAGGTGGACGGGCACGGAGTCGGAGCTGTAGACGTCGACGATCAGCAGATCGAACTGCCGCTGGTCTCCATGTACGAGCGAAAGCCGTGCGTCGCCCAGGATGACCTCGGCCGTGCCGCGGCAATCGGCCAGGTAAGTGAAGTACCTTGTGTTCTCCGCGATTCGTTCCACGGCCGGGTCGATCTCATAGAACGTGAACCGCTCGCCGGGCTGCGCGTAGGCGGCGATCGTGCCGACCCCCAGGCCCAGCACGCCGACGTTGGCCAGCGGCCGGCGCGGCTTGAGCACGTCGAAGATCGCTCCCAACGGTCCCGTGCGGTGATAATACCCCTGCGGTTCGTGCCGTTGGCTCTCGAAGCGACTCTGTTGACCGTGGCTTGTGGTGCCGTGCAGCAACTGGTTCATGTTCCAGAGGGGATCGTACTCCACGCGGAGGATGCCGAAGAAACTCCGCCGGGCGTCGAGCAGGCGGGTGCCCGCTTCCACCGACCACAGGCTGATCGCCGCCAGGGCGGCCACGGCGATCCCGAACACGGCTGGGCGGCGGCGCAAGAGAAACGTGGCGAAGGCAGCCAGTCCCAAGACGGCAATCCGCATGCCGGGGCTATCGGTAAAACGCCAGCCGGAAAGGAAACCGCCCGAGCGCAACCCCCAGGCCACAACGAGGCAGAGCAGCAGGGCCGTGCCGGGCAAAGCCAATCGTTCGCGGCGCCAAAGTAGCAGGCGCTCTCCGAGTGCCGTCCGCCGGAAGCCCCTGGCTTCCGCGGAGGGAACCTGCGGCTGAGACCGCAGGGCGGACGGCACACCGACCATGCGAGCATGGCGCCCGGTGCCTGCTACTTTAGCTTCAGGCCGAGGCCGCAAGAGGCAGGCCGCGGCCATCATCAGCGGGTATTCCAGCACGCTGCTGAAAACGACCGGGGCCACCAATGCGGTGAACAATCCGCCCAAGACCCCGCCCAGCGACATCCAAAGATAGAACTCGGTCAATTGACTCGGCTCGGGACGATCGGCCGCCAGTTGGCCATGGCAGACCATCGCGGTCACGAAGAACGTCGCCAGGTGCAGCGGCCCGAAAAGGAGAAACTCCTGCATGCCCGCCCTCGCCCCCCCACTGAAAAGCAGGGTCGCGGCGGTGACGACGATCAAGACAGCCTGCGCGCGGACCATCCATCGCAGCGGCAGAATCGTCCGCCGGGCGAAGACCAGCACAAAGGTCAGCAGATACAACGCCAGGGGAATGACCCACAAAAAAGGCATCGGCGCAACTTCCGCGGATACATACGCCGTCACGCCCAGGAGCAGACTGGAAGGCACCAGCGATAGTGCCAGCCAGCGCATGCGGCGGGTCGCAGATATGGGACCTATAGAACTTATAGGACCTATGGGACCTATAGATGAGGGCGCCCTCCACAGCCTAACCGCGCAGGCCGCAATCAGCGCGATGAGCAATCCGTAGCCGATCGCCCAGCCGCTGCTCTGCCCCGACAGCGTCGCCTTGGCCTCGATCACCAGCGGATAGGCCAGCAAGGCCAGCAGGCTGCCGAGGTTGCTGGCCGCATAGAGGAAGTAAGGATCCCGGTCCGGACCAAGGGGACGGCACGCATTTGCCGGAACGGCCCGAAGGGTGCTTCGCACAAAGGGGTACTGTCCCCTTTGTCCGGACTGGGCGAACCACGCCTGGAGCGTCGGTGCACTTGCCGACACGGCCAGAAACGGCAGGCCCAAGGAAACCGCCAGCAGCATCCACAGCCAGGGGGCCGGGAATATCGTGGCCGGCGGCAGCCAACCTTCAGCAACGCGGATCGGCAGGGCGATGCACGCCAGCCCCAGCAGCCCCAGGTGCAGCACGGCTTGCCGCCGCGGGCCAAGCCACTTCAGCGACAGGTGTGCGTAGAGATAGCCCGCCAGCAGTGCCGCCTGATAGAAGACCAGGCAGGCATTCCATACGGCCGGCGCCCCGCCCAACAGCGGCAGCACCATTTTGGCGAACATCGGCTCGACGCTGAACAGCAGGGCCGCGCTAAGGAAGAGCGTCAGCGAGAACAAGGCCGCTTCGCTGCGACCGTAGGGCGATGTTGCCCGGGGTCCTGTTTTGAACTGCTGGGCCGGCCGGTCCGACTTCTGCTGAGCTGCGTTACGTTTTGGTTTCCTGCCCATGACGGAGGGTGATTTTATCCGTTTACTTAAGGCGTTTCAACGTGCGTATCCTCGACAGCAGCCCGTAAGGCTGAAGGCCGCGGCAAATCGCTTCTGCCCCGCGTTCTGCCGCTGTTGGCGTCAAAACCCTCGATCGTGTTGACGAGCATCATCAGCGCAGCGGCTGCGTAGCCCAGGGTGCCGATCACGTAAGCCGCCATGAAACCCCCGAACTCAGAGTCAGCGCTCCGTGTCTCGTTGAGCAAGAGGCTGGCGGCGCCGGGCCAGGCCAGCAAAAACGGCATGCAGGGAATGAGCCCCAACTGCATTCCGGTGTCATTGCCCCGTGCGCCGATCTCCGCGACCGGGCAGCAACACATCAGATAACCGCCGCCAAACAGGATGGCGGTCCCCAGCGCAGCGCCCATGGCGCGTAGCGTGCTCTTGCAGCGCAGCGAATAATAGACCCCCAGGGCGGCCAAGAACGCCGCGAGAATTCCCAGGTCCAGCAGTGTAAAGCCGATGCTCAAGAAAAAGGAAGGCCGCAGCAGCAAAGCCGGCAGCCAGACGACGGCCAGGAACGGCACGAGTCCGCGCAGCGACCAGAGGCTGCCGAGAATTTTGGCCTTGATGATCTGCCCGCCTTCCAGCGGCGTGCCGATCAGCGAGGCCCAGCAATCCCGCTCTTTCTCGGAAGTGATCGAACTTGCCGCCCGGGCCGTCATCAAGAGCAGGCCGCAACAACTCAGGAAGGTGGACATGGTGGTGGCGTACATGCAATAGGACTCGCCATTCCGCATGTAGGGACGATTTACGGATTCCCACAGCATATAAACCGTGATCCCGCAGACCGCGATGAAGATCAGCGTCAGCAGTCCGTAGCCCAAGAGGCCCAACCGTGAGGAACCCGGCTCGGCGTACAGCTCTTTCCAGTACATGGGATTGTCGCCGAGCATGCCGCGGAAGAACTGGAACCGCCAGCGGCGCTTACGGGCCGGCTTGCCCGATTCCCGCAGGTGGATGCGGCGCATGAAAAGGGTGGCCAGCACGAGCGCGGTCCCCCCTGCCAGCATCTGGTTCCGCACCAGGGACAGTGAAAGCGACCAGGGTTCAGCCACGACTCCCCAGGACCCGCGGCCCGAGAGGATCATCGCAAAGGTCATGAGCGGGTTGGCGACGACGACTTGCTTCAGAATGGGGGCTGCCCAGGCGAAGCTCGAATTCAATTCAGCAAGGGCCGAAGCGATAAGAGGGAGCACCCAGAGGCAGAAGAAAACCAGGTACGCCCGAATGACCGCGTCGCGGGCCTTGGCGGTCCAGGCCGACACGGCCAGCGAGACCATCGTCACGAAGAGGACCGTGCTCAGGGTCATGGCCGTCAGCGAGACGAGCGCCCCCGGTGTGATGCCGCCCAGGAGCATGGCCAGAGCCAAAACGGGCACGCCGGCGAGGACAAGGCCCAGGATCTGCAGCACCCGGCCGCCCAGTTTGCCGATGACGATCTCCAGGTTGCTCAGCGGCGTGGCATACAGGTACTCGATCGTGCGGCGTTCGCGTTCCTGGGCGATCGTCCCCGCGGCCAGGGCGGGGCCGATGAGCAGAACGGCCAGCAGTTGCATCGCGCCGAAGGTCGCAAAGAAGGCTGCGGTGAACGCTGCAATAGAGTTCATGTCGCCGGAATCATCCGCGAAACGCCGCCATCGGACGGTTTCCGCGTACGTGGTCCAGAGCGCAAAGAACAGCGCGGCGGCATAGATCACGCGGAGGACGAAATACCGCGTGCGCCGCGACATGGTGACCAATTCCACGGCCAGGACCGGTCCGGGCCAGATCCGCGCGTTGCCCAAGAATCGGAGGATTGCTCCCATGCGGGCATTATACTTTGTAGCACACCAAGGAGCAATCGCGGCGCGGCATCAGGATCGGCCGAAGAACAACTTTCGCAGCCCAGCGAGACCGTAGGCCGGAACAAGCTTGCGCAGTTCCGGCATTGGCGTCTGCCGTTTCGCGAAGCATCCGCATGGGAAACTTTCCGCGATTGATCGTCGCGAAACCGATTGATGCCGGAACTGCGCAAGCTTGTTCCGGCCTACACGGTTCAAATCGAGAACGTATCGGGCACGTATTGGGGATCGCGAACGTTCAATCGCGGCTTCTCCATGGTTACCGTCGCGTGCGGCGAAACGGAGCTCGTGATCCAGACGCTGGAGCCGATCACGGCGTGATGCCCCACGACCGTCTTGCCGCCCAGCACTGTGGCGTTGGCGTAGATCACAACGTGATCTTCGATCGTGGGATGACGCTTGGTCCCGCGAACGAGGTTCCCTTCGGCGTCGGTGGCGAAGCTCAAGGCGCCGAGCGTCACGCCCTGGTAGAGCTTGACCCAGTCGCCGATCTCGGTCGTCTGCCCGATGACCACGCCGGTGCCGTGGTCGATGAAGAAATACTTGCCGATCACGGCCCCGGGGTGGATGTCGATGCCGGTGCGGCTGTGGGCCCACTCGGTCATAATGCGGGGGATGAGCGGCACCTCGAGCCGATAGAGCAGGTGCGCCAGGCGGTAGACGGTGATGGCCTCCAGGCCCGGATAGCAGAAGATCACCTCGTCCAGCGACTTGCAGGCCGGGTCGCCGTCATAGGCCGCTCGCACGTCGGTGGCCAACAGCGCCCGCACCGCCGGGAGCTGCTGCAAGAAGGCAACCGCCTTGGCCTGGCCCAGGGCCTCGAAGTCGGCCTTCTGCTGAGGTCCGCAGGTGAATGCCTCGCCGGCCTCGTGACGCAGGGCCCGCGCGGTCTGCTCGGTCAGTTGATCGTGCAGCCGGTCGATCAAATCGCCCACGTGGTAAGTAATGTTGCCCAGGTGCAGCCCGTCGCGCCGCCGGTAGCCGGGAAAGATAATGTCTTTCAGGCTCTCCAGGATCTCGACGATCGTTTCGTAGCTGGGCAGCGGGCAATGGCCGAGATGGGTGATCGTGTCCAGTTCCGTGTAGGTCTCGACAATTCTGTCGGTCAACTCGGGCAGGGTTTCTTTGATGCGAACGTCGGTCGCCATGATCGGTGACTCCGGAACCAGTCTGTGCGAAGGGAACCCAGCGGCGCTGGCTGTCGCCGCAGGGAAGAAACAGGTCGCTAAAACGCGGGCGTGGTCGAGAGAGGAGCGCAGGGTGTCCGGCCATCATGCCGGACAGGTACACACGCATCGGCAGGGCGAGACGATTCGCAGACCGGCAAGGGGCACCACGTAATCACTCCATACCATGGGCTTCGCGTCTGTTTTGCAAATTCCCGGGCAAAGCGCCGCTGTCATCGCGGCCGCAATTGCCTCTTGCATCCTAGGCGCAATGATCGTCAGAATCAAGCGACTCGGTATAAACTTCGGCCGCCGGAAGCGGGAAAGTTCACTGAATCTTGACGCAAGCATGCGGTTAGGAATCCGTAGGATGGACCTCCGAGTCCGTCCGGTTCAGGGGCGGACGGACTCGGAGGTCCAGCCTACAGGTGCTCAAGAGAACTACCCTCGCCAGGGGCGGGCGCGGTTCTTGAACTTGGGCACGTCGCGGATGGCAATTTTCGCATCCTGCTCGATGTGGAAATCGAACATGCCGGCGACGATGAAGTCGGCCCCGTTTCGGTAGGCGAAATTGAAGGCCATCTGCGGATGGATAGCGCCGGCCGCCATGACCTTGAAGGCCACCCAGGGCTTTTCGACCGTCTGCATGAAGGCCGCGGTCTTGTCGGGGTCGAGGCACCACATGTTGTCGTGGAAGTGACCGATCTCCTCGCTGTATCCCTTGTACCAGCACCATTCCTCGCGATTCGCCTTGGCCGTGGCCGACCAGTAGCGGTCCATGTGGAAGGTCTTGACGTAGAAGTCGTTGTTGAGCTTGTTCTTCTCGGCGGCGATGGGCGTTTCCAGCGAATGGCTGCCGATGCCCGCCGGGACTCCCTGGGCCTTGATCAGGTCCATGATGTGGCCGATTGCGTCGATGCGGCCGGCCATCGTGTGGCGATCGGTCATTTCGCCGTGCGTGTAGAGCAGCGTGGCCCCTTTATCCACCAGGTGCTTGATCTGATCGGCCGTCTTCACGGGGTCGTCGAAGACCGTGATGCAGACCATCGTCTGGATCTTCCCTCCGCGCTGCTTGTACTTGAGCACGGGCTCCCAATCGCCGGGGTCGATGAGGAGCGTGTTGATGCCGCACTGCTCGGCCAGGGAAAGGGTCTCGAAAATCTTGGCCTCGGTGTTGTACGACTTGAAGAGTTTCGAGACGTAGATCAGGTCGCGGCTGTGCGACCAGCCGCCGATCAGATTGCCGCCCAGGAAGAGCCGGCTGATGGTCACGTTGCCGATCTTGCCGCAGGGCATGCTCGCCGGATCGACGTCCGGCTTAGGCACTTGCGGCAGGCCTTGGCCCAGCGGCGGCGATGCCTGCCCCTGATCGATGGCTGCCAGAAGAGTATGCTCTTCCAGGCTCGCGGCGGCCCCGACCCCGGCGGCCCCCAAGAGCGCTTTGTTCAGGAAACTACGACGATCGGTCTTATCGGACATGGCAGCGGTTCTCCTTCTGAACGGGATTATCTACCAAGGGCGTCCTGATGTCAAGAAAGGAGCCGAATTCGTTTACTCTAGCGAGGCAATTCTCGCACAGGTTGTGCGAGAACTCGACAACCGCGATCCGGGTTTTGGCTTGGCTTGCGGAGCGATGCGACCTGATCATCGAATTCCTCGACCGTCATCGAATCTTCCGTGACGCCGTGTTCCTTCAGTACGCCGTCCAACTCCAACCGGCCGAGCCCCAAGGCCATGGCCAGTTCGTGATGGCTGAGCTTTCCTTGACGATAAAGCTCTACCAGCGCGGATTCCTTCGCAACCTGGTCGAGATCGGAAAGCTTCTCGCGGAGATGCCGTTCAACCTCGGTCGGTAGCTCGAATGAGATCGCCATGATCCTTAACTCCTTCTGGACAATTCTAGCTTTCTCCTGGCCGGAGTGCTAGACCCGCGTTGGATGAACTGCGGAAACTGCGCGACTCGGAGCCCTACTCCTCTTCCTCTTCCTTCATCAACTGAGCCTTGGCGATGATCTCCTGCTGCACGTTGCCGGGCACGATGTCGTGATGGCTGTATTCCAGCGTGTAACTGCCCTGGCCGCCGGTGACGCTGGCCAGCGTGCGGGCATAGGTCATGACTTCGGCCAGCGGCACTTCGGCTACGACGGTTTGCAGATCGCCGCCCGCCGAGTCCATCCGCAGCACGCGGCCGCGGCGGCCCGACATGTCGCTGGTGATGTCGCCCACCTTGCTGCCGGGCACCGTGATCTCGATCTTCACGATCGGCTCCAGAAGGCCCGGCTTGGCCTGCTGGAAGACGTTGCGGAAGGCCATCGAGCCGGCCGTCTTGAAGGCCTGTTCGGAGCTATCGACATCGTGATACTTGCCGAAGTGCACCTCCACGCCCACGTTCTGCACCTTGTAGCCGGCGATCACGCCGCGTTCCATGCGTTCCTTGAATCCTTTTTCGATGGCGGGCAGGAAGTTGCTCGGAATCGTGCCGCCCACGACCGAGTTGACCCAGAGGAAGTTGCTCTCCTCGTCGTAGTGGAATTCCTTCATCGAGGGGAAACGGGCCTTGGTGCAGAACTCCTCGGGGTTCGTGTCCTTGGGGAAGGGAAACATGCGGATGTGGACCTCGCCGAACTGGCCGCGCCCGCCCGACTGCTTCTTGTGCCGGTAGCTGCCCTCGGCATTGGCTTGGACCGTTTCGCGATAGGGGACCTTGGGTTCCTTGGTTTCGATTTCCGCCTTGTCGCGGCGCTTGAGGCGTTCGCGCAGCAGTTGCAGGTGCAGCTCGCTCATGCCGTAGGCCACCATTTCCTTGGTCTGCTGATCGGCGTGCAGCAAGAAAGTGGGATCTTCCAATTCCACTTTGCGCAGGGCGGTGGCGATCTTGGCCTCGTCGCCGCGGGCTTTTCCCGTGATCGCCAGCCCGACCATCGGTGCGGGGAAGTGGATATGGGGCAGCAGCAGGTCGCCCAGCGACATGTTGGTCTTCAGGTCTTCCATCCTCGTCACGGCGACGATCTGGCCGGCGCCGGCTGAGTCGATAGGCTCGGTCTTGTCGGCCTGGATCTCGTACAACTGGCCCAGCTTCACACCCTTGCGGACCCCCTCGGCGTGCACCGTTTCGTTGCTCTTCAGCGTGCCCGAGTAGATGCGGATGAAGCTCACCTTCTGCACGAAGGGATCGATGCGGGTCTTGAAGATCTGCGCCACCAGCGGCCCGTTGGGGTCGGCCATGACGTCGACCACTTTCTCGTCGGCGGTGACGGCGGTGCGGTGGACCGCGTTGGGCGGCAGGCCGCAGAAGACCAGGGCGTCGAGCAGTTCCTTCACGCCCACGCCCGTCTTGGCCGAGCAGCAGACGATGGGGATCAGCGTGCCGCCGGCCACGGCGTGGACGATCAGCCGCGCAAGTTCCTCGTCGCTCGGTTCCACGCCGTCGAAGTAGCGGGTCATCACGTCCTCGTCGATCTCGATAATCGACTCGATGAGCGCGGTGTGGATATCATTCGGATCGATCAGGGCGCCCTGGATATCTGCCGGCACCTTGAGCGTGCTCGCCACGCCGCGGAAATCGGGGCCCGCGCCCAGGGGAACGTTCAGGAGCTGGCAGGCCTTGCCGAACATCTCCTGGATGCTTTTCACCAGCGCGGGGAAATTGATGTTGTCGGCGTCCATCTTGTTGATGGCGATGAACCGGCCCAGGCCGGCTTTGCCCGCCTCGTTGAAGACCCGGCGGGTGGTCACGCCGATGCCGCTTTGGGCGTTGATCTCGATGACCACCGTATCGACGGCGTGGACCGCCCCGATGGTCTGCCCGACGAAGTCGGGGTAGCCGGGGGTGTCGATCGCATAGAACCGCTTGCCGTCATGGTTGAAGTGCACCACGTGGGCCTCGACCGAGTGATGGTGCGCCTTCTCTTCGTTGTCGAAATCGCAAATGCTCGTGCCCTCGTCGACGCTGGCCGGACGCGTGACCGTGCCCGTCATGGAAAGAATCTTGTCCAAGAGGGCCGTCTTTCCCGCGGCCCCGTGTCCGCCGACGGCCACGTTGCGAATATCTGCGACTGGAATGTTTGCCATTGCGAATAGTCCTTATCTTTGGTTGTGCGAAAGTATTAGGCACGGGGCACCCGCTTGCGGGTGCCCCGTGCCTAATGCTCTGAGTTCGGCCCGGCGGCGGCTAGCGCGTCGGGCAAGGTAATGGTCCCTTCATAGAGGGCCCGGCCGATGATGCACCCAGCCAGGTCCGCGGCGGCCAGGCGGGCAACGTCTTCGCGGGTTGTCACGCCGCCCGACGCCACCACCGGCAGGTCGACCGCCGCCTGCATCTCAGCCATCGTCGCCACGTTCGGTCCGGCCAGCATGCCGTCGGTGGCGATGTCTGTATAAATAATCGCTGCCAGCGGCTCGTCGCTGAACTGCCGGGCCAGCTCCGGGGCCGTCATATCGCTGGTCCGAGTCCATCCGTGGCTTGCCACTTTCCCGTCGCGGGCATCGATTCCCAGCACCAGTCGATGGGGAAACTGCCGGCACATGCCGCGAAACCAATCGGGCTGGCGGATGGCCAGCGTGCCGATTACCAGGCGGCAGAGTCCCAAGTCCAAGAGCTTGCGAATCGTCTGCTCGTCGCGAATGCCGCCGCCCAGCTCGCAAACAAGACCTACGCTCTCAACGATCGACGCCACGACGGACAAGTTCTGCGGGCGGCCTTCCCGGGCGCCGTCGAGATCAACCAGATGGAGATAACTGGCTCCCCCATCGGCCCATCGCCGTGCCATGGCCACAGGATCCTCGCTGAAGACCGTTTCGCGATCATAGTCGCCCTGCTGGAGGCGTACACATTTGCCTCCACGCAGGTCGATTGCAGGCCAGATTTCCACCCTTTTCAAGCTCCCGATCAAGTCCCGGGGCCAAATTTCGAAACTCTGATTCTACACCAACGCACTGCTAACGCAAGGACTGTGGAGTGTAGGTTTGCGGCAAGATTTTCTGGCAGTCGCGGGCTCCCCTCTCCATGGTCTGTTGACCCGTTGCGCATCTGCCCCGAGGCACCCCGGAGAGGGGGTGGCGAGGGCTGATTTCCATCGGGAAGAGGAGCTTCCTTAATGGCCAGACAAACCGCACCTTGTTGCTATTGATCTTCGCATTGAAAATGAGCCATGTAGGCCGGAACAAGCTTGCGCAGTTCCGGCGTTGATGCCGATTCGTGCCGGAACCGACCCGCTGCGCGGGTACCCCGAAGCTTGTTCCGGCCTACGCCCCTGCCACACAACTCAATGGCTCATTTTCAATGCAAAGATCAATAGTACTTATCGATCCATTGGAACAAATCGGCCAGGACTTGCTCTTTTTCCGGTTCGTTGAGCACCTCGTGATAGAGTCCCGGATAGAGGCGTAGCGTCTTGTCCGTGGCCTTGGCCCGTTGGAAAAGCTCCTGGCTGGCCTCAACCGCCGCGACGCGATCAGCCGTGCCGTGCAGGATGAGCAGCGGCACGTCGAGTTGATCAAACTCGGCCCGCGCCAAGTTGCCGGCACGCAGGATTTCGGCCCCCGTCCGTACGGGAAAACGGCCGTGAAACACCAACGGATCGTCGCGGAACTGGGCGACGACCGCCGCATCGCGGGAGATATTCCGGCCGCCCATGCGGACCACACGCAGCCGCGGGAAAAGCACGCTTGCCAGCCCGGCCAGGCGGCGGAGCAAGGGAAAAAGCTCCCGGCGAACTTGCAAGGCCGGCCCGCTGAGGATCAGCCCGGCGAGTTTGCGCCGGCAGCGGATGCACCACAAGAGGGCGATCAATCCGCCCAGGCTGTGCCCCAAGACGAAGACGGGCTTTCCTTCAGCCTGCCGGACTACGCGGTCGAAGAACCCGTCGAGATCGTCGACATACTCGTCGAACGAACGGATCCAGCAGCGCAGGCCTTCGGACTTGCCGTGTCCGCGCAGGTCCAGCGCCGAGACCGCGCAGCCGTCGCGCACCAGGGCCTCGGCCGTAGGCGCGTAACGGCCGCCATGCTCGACAATACCGTGCACCAGCAGCACCTCGGCCCGCCAACCATGGGTACATGGTGCCCGGCCGCCGGGAAGCCAGCGCCGCTGGAAGAGCCGCAATCCGTCGCGGGCTGGAAAGAAATCCTCAAGCAAGGCGGGTGCTCCTATAGTAGCAGGCACACGCCGTGTACCGTCCGCCAAGCGGCCAAAGCCGCTGTTCGTTACCGCTCGATTTGCGATGCAGACGGCACACGGCGTGTGTCTGCTACTTTACAGCTTGTGGAACTCGCGGATGATCTGCCAGGCCGCCGGGGCCGTGTCGGCGAACTCGAAAAGCTTCAGGTCGTCGTCAGCGATGACACCCTCGTCGGCGAGGAAGGCAAAGTCGATGACCCGGTTCCAATACTCCCGGCCGACCAGGATCACCGGGATGTGCTGCATGCGGCCCGTCTGCCGCAGCGTGATCACCTCGAACAACTCGTCGAGGGTACCAAAACCGCCGGGAAAAACCACCAAGGCCATCGCCCGCAACACGAAGTGGAACTTGCGAATGGCAAAATAGCGGAACTGGAAACAGAGTTCGGGCGTGATGTAGGGGTTCGGCACTTGCTCCATGGGGAGGGCGATGTTCAGCCCCACCGACTCGGCGCCGGTGTCGTGCACGCCCCGGTTAGCGGCCTCCATGATCCCCGGCCCGCCGCCTGTCATCACCGTGAAGCGGGGCTTGCCCTGGGCATGGCCGTTCTGAGAAACCAGCCGGGCGAACTCGCGGGCGGCGTCGTAGTAGCCGCTCTTGGCCACGATCCGCTCGGCCTGGGCCACGGCCCGTTGAAGCCGGGTATCGCCGGGCTGTTGGGCCAACTGCCGCCGGGCCTCCTCCAGGCGGCGCTGGGCCTCGGCCGGCTCCACGATCCGCGTGCTGCCGAAAACCACAATCGTGTTCTCGATGCCGTGCTCTTCCAGTGTGAAATCCGGCTTAAGGAACTCCAGTTCCATCCGCGCCGCCCGCAGGCGGGGGCTGTTGAGGAACTCGATGTCCTCATACGCCAAACGATAACTGGGCGATTGCGTGATCTTGTTCAGGCTGTCTTGCCGGTTGTTAGGCTGTGTCATATGATTTTCTTTTTCGGTTATCAGACTACTCGACTGGCAGCCATGCCGCAAGCCGGGCCCAATTCAAGATCCACAACAGCGTCAGGGGAGCGATCCAAACCGCGGCCACGAAGCGGCGGGCCGATGCCCAGCGCAGCACTGCGATCCGCGACAGTTCTTCCAACAATACGACCAGCGGCACGAGCACGAAGATGGCCTGCCACCCCAGCACGACGCCGATCACCAGGGCCTCGTCCAGGATTTGATGTCCGGGCTTGCCCATGACGGCGGAACGCCTGCCCAACCACTCCGCAATCAGACCCATGACGAGCCCGGTGCCGAGGCCCAGCAGGCCATCGACCACGCCGCTCACGGGACTTTCTGCTACTGCCGGTCCAGCCGGCAGAGGATGCAGCCAAGGCCAGATCGGCGGCGCGAGGAGGCCCACCAACAGCAGGGGAACGAACAGCCCCCGCGTCGGCCGTTTGCCGTCCCAACGGATCAGCCCGGCGGCCATCAGCGTGCAAAGCAGACCCAGATGAAAGAGGCAGATGCACAAGGCCTGTGCGGGCGGATACGGGTGAGACCCGTGAGGGCGGGCGGGCAGATTCTGCCCACCATGGAAGACCTCCACCACCAGCAGCAGCAGGAAGAGCCCGGCCGTGACGGCCTCGACTAGCGGGTAGCGGATGGAAATCGACTGGCGGCAGTCGCGGCAACGTCCCCGCAGCCAGAGCCAGGCCAGCACGGGAATGTTGTCATACCAGCGGATCGGATGTTTGCAGCGCGGACAGTGCGATCCGGGCCAGTTGATGCTCATGCCGGCCGGCAAGCGAAAGACGACCACGTTCAAGAAACTGCCCACCGCCCCGCCCGCGAAAAGGAACCAGACGGCGAACATCCAGCGCGCCGTTTCAGAGGAGAGCAGGTCCATGCGTTGGGTGGTTGCAAGTAGAACGGAATTTATTCCGTTTCAACGGATTGAAATGCGTTCTACGGAGAGTTAGTTTTCCAGGATGCCCGGTTTCTTTTTCGAGTGGTGACTCTTATCATTGGTCGGCCGCTGGGCCACCTCGCCCCGGCCGGTGTAGGGTTCGCTATGGGCTTCGTGGTCGTGCCAATTCGTCAGGTAGCGCTCGGCCAGGCCGGCGTCGTCAATTACCGACAGATTCTCGGCGTTGTGTTTTTCCGCTTGCTCGGTGAAGTTGAACGAACCGGTGATGACCGTCTGGCCGTCGATGATCATGATCTTATTATGGGCGATCGGGTGCTTCCCGTCGATCAGCACCGAGATGCCGGAGTTGGCCAGGAAATCGGCCTCGGAGTACTGTTCGGTGGCATCCTTCTTGTCGAGGATGACGTGGATCACGACGCCGCGAAGGTGGGCGTGCAGGAGGGCCTTGGCAATTTCCTTGTTCGTGAAACTGTAGGCCTGCACGAAGACCGTTTGCCTGGCCGCGTCCAAGGCCCGCACCACGGCATCGGTTGCGCCGCCGTTGGGCGAGAAGTAGACGTCGATCGGCGGCAAGGGGCCCGTCTTGAACTCGCAACCGCCCGCCAAGGCCGCCCATAGCAGCAGTACCGGCATGACACGCTTCATTGTTGACTCTCCCGTGAAGGCGTGAAGGACCGATTGGAAATCCGCCCTACAGGTATCATACCACCAGTCCGGCGGTCTGCGTTACGGCAACGGATGCTGATGCCGCCAGCCGGTCTCGGAGTCCCACTCGAGAATGGGCGTCGGCCGCTTGGGCAGTTCCAGGGAAGTCGGGATATTCTGCGGCGACCCACAAGCGGGCGCCACGGCATGCGAAAGCTGATTGAGGAAGGTTGGCGACGCACCGTCCAAGGTGATGATTTCACTCTTCGCTTGCGGGTTGTTGCGGTCGCGAATGATGAGGACCACCTCCGCACCCTCGCCCGCGCGGCGGCGGACTTCGTCGATGACCGCCTGCTCGCCCTTGGCCATGGCAGCGGCGCCGGCGGTCGATGTGCGCGGGGCCGCATCGGTGGTCGCTGCGGCGGCCAGGGCTGCGGCCGGCGCGGCCTGACTGGCGATCGGCGCCCGCGGGGTGGCCGTGCGACCGGCAGAGAACGGATCGATCGCGACCAGGGCTGCGGGTTGGCCGGAAACGGCCGGCACCAGCGCCGGCGGCGCGACCGGTTGCTGGTAGAGCGAAGCCAGCTTTTGCTGATCCAAGGCGGCATGAATCGACCCCAGGGCCGCAAACAAACCTTCGTGATCTTCCGGCTCCTTGGCGTTGCAAACACCAATCACCATGCCGTCGGCAGAGAACAGCCCGCCGCCGCTGCGGCCGACAACCGGTTCCCCAGCCACTTGCAGGTTCCACGGCGCGTGAGGGCTGCCGGCAAGCGTGCCGCCGCGCTGCTCGACGGGGTCGCGGAAACGGTCGAGCGAATTCACCCGGCTGTGCAGTACGGTAGGATCGTCGCCGTTGTTGCAGCCGACGCTGGTCACCGCATCGCCGACACGGACGGCGTAGCCCGGCGGGGCGACACGGGCGACCATCACCGGACCCTGGGGCCGAAAGGCGACCAGCGCGACGTTGCGTTCCAGGTCGTAGGCCACCAGCCGGCCCGGCACGCGCACGGGCGACGAGGAACCGTAAACGTCGACGTCGATCTTGCCCTTGCCCCGGGAGTCGCGGAACAGGTGTCCGCAGGTGAGCACGAGGGCCTCGCCGCCGGCGCGGGCGTCGATAATCGTGCCGCTGCCGCAGGAGTGGCCTTGCGGGTCCTCCACGCGCAGTCGCACGCTGGCGGCCAGCATGGCCGCGTCGGTGACCGGCCGTTGCTGCGGGGCAGTGGTGTAGGATACCGGGATGACGGGCACGGTCGGCGTTGTGGCCACCGTCCGCGTTGTCGCCGCCGTCGCCACCGTCGCCGTTGGCTCCCGGTTAAACGGTGCGGCTGGCGCCGGCATTGCCAGCATGGTGTTGGGGTTGGGGCCCGCGGGCACCCGGTACTCCGGGTCGCGGCCAAGACTGCAAAGTTGTTTCAAACGGCCGATGCTCGTCATGCCGACCACGCGGCCTGCTTCACGGCCGTTGACGATCATCACAAAGCAAGGAATGGTGGTGATTCCGAAACGTTGCGCCAGATCGCGATACTGTTCCACATTCATCCGCCGCACCGGGTATCCTTCGGCGGCAAGTTGCGCGACTGCCGGGTTCATGGAACGGCAGGGGCCGCAATAATCGGCATAGAAGTCCAAGAGCACGGTTTCGCCGGTACCGCCACCGGTGATCGCCATGGCGACCAGCGCCGCAGGCAGAAAAAGCATAGGATCCTTCCTTACTGGGCCCCCGCAGGGAGTTCCCCGTTTCGATCATCCTGATCTTGGGGACGAGAAAAGCACGCGTCGCGGTGGGCCACGAATTCCGTTGTGTTTCTTCAGCCTTTCCGAGGGTGCAGCATTCTTGCTGCTCAGGTCAAACGACACAAGAGCAGTTTCTTGAGAAAACGGAAAACGCCGGGGGCTTGGAAACGGCCGGGCAGTGGGGTATTATGTCCGCTTGGCAACAAAATCCACCTGGGAGGACCTTGAGATGAACCGTTTTTCCATGATCCTGGCCACGGGGCTGGCCCTCGGCTGCACCATCGCCCTGGCAGAAACGAAAGGTAAACCGATGTCCTACGGCGAAGCACGCGAATTCCTGGCCAAGCATACCGAACTCGTCGAACTGACCAATGCCGAAGGGGCCCGCGTGGCCATCTGCCCGGAGTGGCAAGGCCGCGTGATGACCTCGACCTGCGGCGGCATGGAGGGCCTCAGTTTCGGCTTCGTCAACGACGAATTCATCACCGCCGCCAAGCCCAACCTGCACTTCAACAACTATGGGGCCGAAGAACGCCTCTGGCTCTCGCCCGAGGGCGGGCAGTTCAGCCTCTGGTTCGCGCCCGGCAAGCCGCAGAACCTCGACAACTGGTTCACCCCGCCGGCCTTCAACGAAGGCGCCTGGAAGGTCGTCTCCCGTTCCAACGAGCCGTTCCGCATGGCCACGACGATGAAGCTTCAGAACACCTCGGGCACGCAGTTCCATCTCGACGTCAGCCGCGGCGTCCGCCTGCTGGGCAAGTCCGATCTGAAGCAGATTCTGGGCGAATCGGCGGCGAAGAAGGTCTTCGCAGCGGGCGTGAAGAGCGTGGCCTACGAGACCGACAACCGCTTGACCAACCGCGGCGCCGCCATGACCCGCGAGAAAGGGTTGGTCTCGATCTGGATCCTGGGCATGATGAACTGTGGACCGCAGACGGTGGTGATCGCGCCCTACAAGCCGGGCAGCGAGGCCGAGTTGGGGCCCGTGGTCAAGTCCGACTACTTCGGCGCCGTTCCGGCCGAGCGCCTGCGGACCATCCCGGAGGCCGTGCTCTTGCGGGCCGACGGCAACTATCGCTCGAAGATCGGCATTTCGCAGCGGCGGGCCCGCAACGTGCTCGGTTCGATCGATTTCCAGAACAACGTGCTCACGCTGGTCCAATTCAGCATGCCGGCCGATCCGACGCTGGAGCTTTACATGAACAACCAGTGGGGCGGTCCGTCGGCCGAACCTTACAAGGGCGACGTGGCCAATAGCTACAACGACGGTCCTCCCGCGCCCGGCAAGAAAGGACTCGGGCCGTTCTATGAGATCGAGTCGCTCTCGCCGGCCAAGCCCTTGAAGACCGGCGCGTTGCTTGCGCACCAGCACCGCACGATTCACATCCAGGCCGATCCCGCCACGCTGGCTGATCTGGCGAAAGAAGTGCTGGGCGTGGAGTTGGAGAAGGTGAAGCGCGAGATGCTAAGTAAAAATGACAAATAAACGGTTCATCCGACTAAAGCGTACTTGGTTTGATGGATCCCGAGGATTTTGAGCCTTAAGAATTCCTGGTCTCGAAACCCGTAGGCTTGACGTTTCATGGTTTTGATCTTGTTGTTGGTCCCTTCCAGGGGGCCAGTGGAAATGGGGTGATCGTAGTAGGCAAGGATTCCCAAGGCATGTAGGCGGAGCGTTTTGGCAAAGCTTTGTAGCATTCGGATGCCTGTGCCTTCAGCATAGGTGATCCAGTCCATGAGCAACGCCTGGGCTGCCTCCTCGTCGTCTTGCTCCCAAATCTCGTTGAGTTCGGCCTTGAGGTAATAGGCCGTGGCCAGTGGAGCATTCAGCCGCAGGGCTTCCTCCAGCCGCTGCGGTTCATTGCGAGCGGGATCAAGATTTTCCGGTCGCTTGAGCAGCAGCCAACGAACCCCTTTGAGCACGTCTTTGTGCATAGTTTCCGTGAGTTCATGGTACATGGCACGCCGCAGTTCCGAGAGCTTGTCGTTGTAGAGCTTGATCACATGAAACCGGTCGAATACCAGCGGCACGCCCGGCAGATGCGTGGTGACCGCGTCGATATAGGCGGGCGACATGTCGGTAGCAACGGCCTCGATCTTGGCCCCGGAATGGCGGAGCCGCGTCCAGAATGTCCTGCAAGGCATCCCCGCCTTTTCCCGAGCCAACATGGACCACCACCCCGTTATCCAGGTCCAGAACCAGCGTCAGGTAGACGTGTCCCTTGGCTGTGGAAATCTCGTCAATGGCGATGTGGCGCAGGTGTTTCAATTTCGGCCTGTCAAAGCGACGTTTCAGGTCGGCCTTCTGGATTTCCTTGATGACGTCCCAACTGATCCGCAAGTGGTCGGCAACGTCCTGGATGGTCATGTACTGCGAAAGCTCCAAAGCGTAACGCGCAAAGGCTTTAGTGTAGGTCACACGAGGATCGGCAAAACCGATTTCTACCTGTCGGACAACATCGCACTCGCGACACTCCACACGGGGGATAGGCAACTCCAGGTACACCGGCTTGCCACCGATTGGCACGGTACGAAAGCAACGAGGATTCTTTCCACGTCCGATCACGTTCTCCGACCCGCAGACCGAGCAACGGCAGGTTTCCATAGGCTGCTCAATCGTGAAGACAACTTCTCCGTTGACGTATTTTGTTTTCACGTACCGGTAGCCTCGAATACCAAAGGCATGGTAAAGTAAACTCGTGGACATGCTGCTTTCTCTCCTGGAGACTTTTGAACACAACTCCAATGAGAATCAGCATGTCCGCACATTTCAACCCCCGGCGCATTCTTGAGCAAGTTGAACCAAATAAACAGAATCCGAAGCACGAATATCGAAATCCTAGACAAATCCAAAGCAGGAAACTCAATTGATCAACGTTTCGATTTTCGACATTTGAGATTTGTTATTGTTTCGCATTTCCTTTGTCATTCCGTTGCTACCCACGCGTCGAACACCCGAACCTGCTTCCAATTCGCGCTGTTTTCTTCGATGAACTTCAGGTGCCGCGGGGCCTGCTGATAGGCATCGTGCGACGCGCGGTCGGTGAAGACAACGTGCAGGGCCACGTCGAAAGCCCGATCGTTGACGGGCCGTTGGTACTCGCCGGCCAGCGTGCCCGCCGCGAAGAAACACGTGCCCGGATGGCCGTTGAGATACGTCTTGCACGCCACGACAAGCCGCTCGACGGCTGCGGGCGAATTGTCGTGAAGGCTGAAAAACACGTTGTGCGATAGCATCGGAAATCTCCTTTATTTTCTTTTCCCCATCTTTATTTTTCTGCCCCCTTATTTATCTGTCGAAGAGTGGATCTCCCTGCCATTTGACATCTGCCAGAGCAACTCGTCAACACGAAACGGCTTGGCCAGCACGGCGGCTCCGAGCGTGCGGGCGAGACGGACGTCTTGGATCCGCGGAGCGTCGAGCAAGGCCAACACCGCCGCGGGAGCAACGTCAGCGGTGAACCGGGCGAGTTCGGCCAGGCCAGCGGCATCCAAAGAGGCGCCGTCGTAAACCGCGGCCGCGGCGCTCCGCACCCGGGCTGGCTGGCGGGGATGCAACCAGACCGTCGCATAGCCAACCCTGCGGCAGGCGTCCGCAAGCACACCTTCCATTTCCGGCCGCCGCGTCCAGATGGCGACCAGTCCCTGGCCCCTGGGCAGCGGCGTATTGATCGAGGCCAGCAATCGTTCTTCGTCCGTCGCAGTGACCGGCAGTTGCCAGGCGGAACCCTGGGGCTGGAACCAACAGGGAAACTCGCGGCGGATGCGGACGGCCGCCTGATGCCAATAGACGCGGATCACGCCCGGCAGGGGATGGCCGCTACGAGGCTCGCCTTCGCACCAGCTTCCCAGGATCGCCATCAGCCGGGCCAAGGGCGCCAGACTGCGGAGGCGGTCGATCGCCGCCGTGGGAAACTGATCGGGGTAGGCCTCGGCCAGCACGATTCCATGCGGCGTGGGCAAGCCGTCGGCCAGCGCGGCGATGGCGGCCTGGACATCGGCGAAGCGGGTCACATGGGCCAGTTCATCCAACGCCGCACACGCCTCGTGGAACTCAGGCCGCGAGGTGTTGCCGATCAGGAAAATATCGAGGGTGGGGCTGGACATGTCAGATGGGCGGCAAGTGCTGTTGGTCTCCTAGACACGCAGACACGTAGGCCGGAACCAGCTTGCGCAGTTCCGGCATTGGTTTCTGCGGCTTTTGAAGCCTCCGTGCCGGAACTGCGCAAGCTGGTTCCGGCCTACATGTCTCTCACATCTTCTCTTCCGCATCGACAAAGAGCTGCCGCGCCGCCTTGGCGTCGGGGGCCGCGCGGAGGGCTTCGACAAACCCGGGCGTGGCGAGGATACGGCTCAGGCGGGCCAGCGTGCGAAGGTGGCCACGATCTTCGGTCGAGGCGATGAGGAAAAAAACGTCGGTCATCGGCACGTCGGCGCCAAAGGGGATGCCGGTGGACGTGACCCCCAGGGCCACGAACGCCTGGGCGAGGGTTTTGGGCAGCGGCCGCCGTGGGTGGAGCAAGGCCAGGCCGTTGGCCAGGGCCGTGCTGTGCATCTCCTCGCGGGAACGGATTGCCGCGGCCATCTCCTGGGGATCCCAAAGCCAGCCGGTCTGCGCGGCCAGCTCGACCATCGAGTCGATCACCGAGCTCCGCGTACGGGCGGGCAGGGGAACGGCAATCGCCTCCAGCGGCAGCAGGGCGGCGATGGAAATCTCCTGCTCCTGCTGGACCGGCGCCGACCGGCTGAGCACGCCTTCCACTTCCCGCAGTTCTTCCTCATCGGACAGGCCGATACGGCGTTCCAGCCAATGGTGGATGTCGGCCTTGGAGAATTTCCACTCCCCGCCCACTTTGCGGCCCGGCAGTTGGCCGCGGTTGGCCAGCTTGGCCACTTGCTGGGGCGCGAGGTGGAGATAGCGGGCCAATCCATGAAGATCGAAGTCGCTGTACGGCATAGCATTATCGTCGCTCACGGGACAGTGTTTGTAAAGTGGGCCGGAAATTCACCCTGCATTGCCCGTGTTGGGCACACCAAACCCGCAAGGGCCGGAAATTCGCCTTGACACAGACCCGGAAATTGCGACAATCCGGCCCTCGAAATCATCGGGCCGCCAACAGACCACTTGGTCTTGCCGAGCGGCCGATCCATCCCCTGTTTGTTGTTTTGCCCTGCGGCATGGAGGCCTTGGGCTGTGCAAACCTGTTCTGTCGCCGATCGACTGCTTAGTCTGCGGGCGTTATTGCCGGAGGCCGAATTCATCGGCGGCGACGACATTCGCCCCCTGCGCTGCACGTCCGACTCGCGCCGCGTGCGGCCGGGCGATCTGTTTGCCGCCCTGCCGGGCGATCGATACGACGGCCACCAGTTCATTGCCGAGGCCGTCCAACGCGGGGCAACGTCGGTCCTCTGCGAGCGCCCGCCGTCGGGCCTGAGCGTGCCATGCGGGATCGTGCCTCACGTGCATCATGCCTATGGCCGCGTTTGCCAGGCCTTGGCCGGGAATCCCAGCTTCAAGCTGAAACTCATCGGCATCACCGGCACCAACGGCAAGACGACCACGAGCTGCCTCATCGCCAGCGTGCTCCTCAAGGCCGGCTATCGCGTGGGTGTAGCGGGAACTTTAGGCTATTTCGACGGTCAGGAGGTCGAGCCGGCCACGCATACCACGCCGCCCGCCGAGACCTTGGCGCCGCTGCTGGCGCGGATGGTGACCAACGAGTGTACGCACGCTGCAATGGAAGTCTCCAGCCACGCCCTGGCACAGAGCCGCATTGCGGGCGTTTGCCTCGACGTGGCCTGCGTGACCAACGTCACCCGCGACCACCTCGATTATCACCCTTCGCTGCAAGACTACCGTTTGACGAAATCGAAGCTGCTGGACTACTTGGCCCCGGAGGGATTTGCGGTCGTGAACGCCGACGACGCGATTGCCTTGGGCTATCTGCGACATTTCCCCGGTCCGGCGCTCACGATCGGCATCCGCAAGGCGGCGGAAATCATGGCCACGCCGATCGAGCAGTTCCCCAGCGAACAGACCTTCCTGCTCACCGCCGGCAGCGAAACGGCGCCCGTGCGGACCCGCATGATCGGCACGCACCATATTTACAACTGCCTGACTGCTACCGCCGTAGGTCTGACCTATGGGCTCGATCTGGCAACGGTCGTGCGCGGGCTGGAGGCGGTCGACTATGTGCCCGGCCGCTTGCAGCGGATCGAGTGCGGCCAGCCGTTCAGCGTGTTCATCGACTTTGCCCACACGCCCGATGCCCTGGCCGGCAGCTTGCAGGCCTTGCGGAAAGTAATTTCTGGCCGGCTGATTTGCGTCTTCGGCGCCGGAGGCGACCGCGATCGTCGCAAGCGGCCATTGATGGGCCGAGAGGCCGAGAAACTGGCCGATGTCGTTGTGCTTACCAGCGACAACCCGCGGCACGAAGATCCCCGCGAAATCGTCGCAGAGATTCTCGAAGGCTTTCGGCAACCCGCGGCCGCCCGGGTCATCGTCGATCGCACCGAAGCGATTCATTGGGCCTTGGCCCAAGCCCAGCCCGGCGATTGCCTCTTGATCGCCGGCAAGGGCCATGAAGGTCATCAAATCGTCGGCGACGATCGAATTGCCTTGGACGATCGGCAAATTGTGGAAGAGTGGCTGTACGCACAAGAGAGAACTTAGAGCTTAGAACATAGCTATTTGTCTGTAGGGTGGGCCGAGTGAAACGAGTCCCACCATGAGAAATGCGAGAAAATGGTGGGACTCGTTTCACTCGGCCCACCCTACACCTAAGTACTAAGTACTGTGTACTGAGTACTAAGTACCAACCAATGGAAACCCTGTACGACCTGGCACAAGCGACTGGCGGCCGGATCCTGCCTACGGGCAGGATTCAAGGCGCCGCTCGAACTGCGCTGGGTCGGATTACCACCGACAGCCGCCAGATCGAGTCCGACGATGTCTTCTGGGCTTTGCAGGGACCGAACTACGATGGGGCCTGTTTCATCCATGAGGCTTTTCGCCGCGGTGCGCAAGGGGCGGTTGCGGCGCGGATGGAAACCGTTCCCGACGACGGCTGGATCCTGGACGTCGACGACACGCAACGGGCGCTGGAGCAATGGGCGCGCTGGAAGCGGCGGCGTTTCACCGGCATCGTCGTCGCGGTGACGGGCAGTGTGGGCAAGACCACCGCGAGGCAGATGATCCATACGGTGTTGCAAAGCCGTTTGAACGGAACGGCCAGCCCGCGAAACTACAACAATCAGTGGGGCGTGCCGATCAGCATGTTGACCATCGAGCCCCAACACGACTATGCCGTGCTGGAGCTGGGCGCCAGCCGCTCCGGCGAGATCGCCATGCTGGCCGAGTTGTGCGCACCCAAGGTCGGCGTGATCACACAGCTTGGAGATGCCCATCTGGGCGGATTCGGCAATCGCCAGGGCGTGGCCGAGGCCAAGGCCGAATTGTTGGCCGCCTTGCCCGCCAGCGGGCATGCCGTGCTGGCCGACGACTCGTGGCTGCGGGCCTTGTCGTCGCGGTGTGTGGCGCCGATCACCTGGATCGGCACCGGCCCCCCGTGCGACCTTCGCGCGGTGAATATCGAGTGTCAGCAGGGCCGCTTGGAATTTCATGTCGTCTGCGGCGCAGGCGCGGGGCCGGCCACCGGCAGCACGGGAGCGGTGCGGTTTTCGATTCCGGTCTGGGGCCGTCACCATATCAATGCGGCCCTGGCTGCCATCGCCGTGGGCCGCATGATGGGTTTCGACATGGAAGCCATCGCCGCTGCCCTGGCCAACTACGAGGCCGTGCCGATGCGCTGCGAAGTGACCGAAATCCGCGGTGCGACGATCATCAACGATACCTACAATTCGAACCCCACCGCGATGCGGGCCGCCTTGGAACTGCTGCGCGATTTCGACGTAGCCGGCCGGCGGATCGTCGTCTGCGGCGACATGGCCGAGTTGGGCGTGGAATCGATCGCCCGGCATTGGCAGATCGGAAAAGAGATCGTCCAGATTGGCGGGGCCGATTTGGTCATCGCCTGCGGCCGCTTCGCCCGGCACGTAACCGCCGGGGCCCGTTCCACCGGCTTGAACCGTGCCCGGGCCGTGCCTTGCGAAACGCTCGAGGATGCCATGCCCTATGTGGGCCAGGTAGTCATGCCGGGCGACGTCATGTTGGTCAAAGGTTCGCGCGTGATGGCGATGGAGCGCGTGGTTGAGGCTTTGAAGCAATATCCGCAACGCAAATCAGCATAGAACTTATTCTCAAAGGAGGCACTGGACCCAGCATATCGAACCATTGAAGGAGTTCCGCCGTTGGCAGCCGGTTTGCGGGAATTGGCTGCCGCCCTCCCCTCCTTGGGTTGAAGCAATCAGCTTGCCGGGTTCCGCGACCACTGGGTCGGTCGCTCCGGCAAGAGCTTCACGGTGGAACTTCGTGCTGAGCGCCGGGGTGGCGCATCCGCGCCGCCCCGGTTGCTCAGGGAACAACGGGAAGGATGAAGGATGAAGGATGAAACATGAAAGATGAGAGATAGAGGTCGTTCCTCGTCCCTGATCTTCCATCCTCCATCCCTCGTCCTTCATCCTTCATCCCTCATCCTTCATCCTTCATCCTTCATCCTTCCTCCTTTCCCCCATGTTGCTTTGGCTCCTCCAACACCTGGCTGCCGCTTCTTCCCTGGCCGGCCTGGGAAAGATCACCGCACGGGCGTCGCTGGCGGCGTTGGTCAGCTTTTTGCTGGCCGTGATCCTGGGGCCGCGATCGATTGCCTGGCTGGCCTGCCGCTTCCGCGAACCGATCAAAAGCGATTCGCCCGAAATCTGCCGCTTGCATCAAAGCAAGAAGGCCACGCCCACGATGGGCGGGCTGTTCATGATTGCGGGACTGGCGGGCAGCTTGCTGCTGGCAGGCGATCTGAGCAATCGCTATCTGCTTCTGGCCCTGGGCGTCGCCGGCGGGTTGACGTTGCTGGGCGTGATCGACGACCTGGTCAAGCTGCGTTCGGAAAAGCGCGGCATTTCCGCCGCCAGCAAGTTGCTCGGCCAGTTACTGGTGGCGACCGTGGCGGCCTGGTGCCTGTATGTCGATCACAGCGCGTTGCCCGACGGCCTGTTCCTGCCTCCTCCGCTGAATGTTGCTCCTTTTTCCCTGGGAATCGGCTTCGTGCCGCTGGCCATCGTGGTGATGGTCGGTTCATCGAACGCGGTCAATCTGACCGACGGGCTGGACGGACTTGCCGGCGGATGCCTGATGTTTGCCGCCGCCGCCATGACCCTGGCGGTTTATGCGGCGGGGCATGCCCAATGGGCCGCCTATTTACACATTCCCCATATCGCGGGCTGTGGCGAATTGGCTGTGCTTGCCGCGGCGATGATCGGCGCCGTGGTCGGGTTCCTCTGGTTCAACTGTCATCCGGCCCAGGTGTTCATGGGCGATACCGGTTCCTTGCCGCTGGGCGGACTGTTGGGATTCATGGCCGTCGTCGCGCGGCAGGAACTACTGCTGGTGCTCGTGGGCGGGGTCTTCGTGGCGGAGGCCGCCAGCGTCATCTTGCAAGTCGGCTGGTACAAGTGGCGGCGGCGGCGAATTTTCCTCTGCGCGCCGCTGCACCATCATTTTCAATTCCGCGGTTGGCCGGAAAACAAGATCGTCGTCCGCTTCTGGATCGCCGCTGCCCTCTGCGCTTTGCTGGGCACGGCATGCCTGCGAATCAACGTTGGGGAAAAGCCCGCGGGCCGCGGGGTGGAACTTATGGCCGGCCAGGTGTGTCCAATGAAATGAGAGGAGGCTCTCTATGAAGAGTATTTCACATATCGTTTTTGCTGGAGGCGGCACGGGCGGGCATTTATTCCCCGGCCTGGCCGTCGCGAAGGAACTGTCTGCCAATCGCCCTGGCCTGCGGATCACCTTCGTTGGCACCGCCAAGCCGTTGGAGCGCCGGCACGTTGCGGCCGCGGGGTTCGACTATGTGCCGTTGCCCAGCCGGCCGCTGCCGCGACGGGCCAGCGAGGCAATCTCCTTCGTCGTGGAAAACGTGGCCGGTTATTTTGCCGCGGGCCGTTTGCTGGATGAAGAGAACGTGGCCGGCGTCGTCGGCCTGGGCGGATACGCCAGCGTGCCCATGGGCCGGGCCGCCGTGCGCCGCCGCCTGCCGCTGGTCTTGCTGGAGCAGAACGTCGTGCCGGGCAAGGCCAATCGCTGGTTGGCGCGATATGCCAGCCTGCTCTGCACAAGTTTCGCGGAAACCGAGGAACAGTTCCGCTGGCGCTGCCCCGTCCGCTGGACCGGCAATCCGATCCGCCGCGTCGAGGCCGAGGTGGTGCAGGCGTCTCGCCTGCCGCCTGCAGTCGGGACGGCTGCACCACAAAACTGTCCAGCTCCCCGCTTGGTCGTGCTCGGAGGCAGTGGCGGAGCCCGATCGTTGAACGAGAACGTCCCTCGGGCGTTGTACAAAATCGGCCGCCTGCTGAGCGGTTGGGAGATTCTACACCAGTCGGGCGAGGCCGACGTGGAATCGACGCGCGAGCTGTATCGCAAGTTCGCCCTGGAGGCCCGGGTCGAAGCCTTCTGGCCGGAGTTGCCACAGTTGTTGGCCGGCAGCAGCCTGGCCATCTGCCGTGCGGGCGGGACGACGCTCAGCCGAGCTTTCGGCCGCCGCGACGCCCGCTCTGTTGTTGCCCTATCCCCACGCTGCCGACGATCATCAGCGGAAGAATGCCGACATTTTCGTCGCCGCGGGAGCGGCCCACCTGGTTGACGAACGGGAAGTCAACGGCCGCTTGGACGATCATCTGGTGGAGTTGCTCGGCCGCGTTTTGAGCGCCGCCGATGGCCGCGCGATCATGGTCCACGCCATGCGTCGCCTGGCGCGGCCGCATGCCGCGGCCCGCGTCGCCACGCTGATTTGGTCGCTGGTCAGCAGCCAAGCGCGGACGGCACGGCAGCGGGCGACCGCGTAACGTCCCACACCATTGCGATTACTTCGCCCCGACCAGGTGCCCTTGCTCTTCGGCCATGGCATCGCTGGTTTCGTCCTCGTCTTCATCGCCCAGGAGATGCTCCAGCGGGCCGGCGGCGCCGCGGCGACTGCCGGGATAGAACAGCTCGATGGCGGCAAAGAACTGCTGCAGGTCGGGCGGGGAGTCCATCTGCTTCGACTCCGACACAAGCTTCTCGCGAAGCTCGTACATCTGATGCCGCCCGTTGGGCCAGCGGACCGCCATGATATCGTTGATTTCGTTGAGCAACTGATAAACCCGGGCCCGCGTCAGCCCCATGGCCCGTGCCGCCTGGCGAACGCTCGTGATCGGCCCGGAAATGCCCAGCCGGTTCTCCGCCAGGCTGGCGATCTGTTGCGTGGCATCGGTGCGGACCTGCTCCAACAGCGGACTGACGACGTGCTGGAACAGTTCTTGCGTGGTGGAAACGCCCGGCGTCTGCAAGACGTGGCCGATCCATTCCTCGACTTGATCGATCCGCCGGGGAAAGATGCGCACCACGAGATGGTCCTGCGTGCCCATGTTGGCCACCAACGTGTGGACGCTGTGGAAGACCTCCAGGATCGCACGCACGCGCTTCTCGCCGTGCGTCTTCATCAAACGAATTTCGCCAAGGTTGGAATGGGTATACGCCTCCAAAGGCGTGTTCCAGATCACACGGGTCATGTTCCGCAAGGTCGGTGCGAAGCGGCCGAGCTTCTCGCCGCCCAGCCCGTGCTTGACCACGCTCGCCCGCCACTGTCCCCAAACAACCTCCGAGACCGAGGACGGGTTGAAACCGTCGCCCGATTCGCCCTCGCCTTCGGCATCCTCGCTTTCCTTGGCGGGCAAGGGGATCGTGTCGGTGGGCAGTTCCGAGGGGTCGGTGTTCGCCGCCCGGGCCAGCAATTTCACAAACGAGCAGATCTTCTTCTGGCCGATTCCCGGCGTATTGGAAAGTTCCGAGAAGGGCGTCTGCAACAGGTCTTCCAGAGTCCGACCCAGAAACGCCAGCGGCAACCGCCGATCGGTAGGCAAGGCCCAATAGGCCAAGGGCTTCTTCAAATGATCGGCGTACTGTTCGGAGAGCAGGATTTTTCGCAAGCTCTCGAAGCGGCTGATCACCTGCAATTCCTCGACGGATGCAGATTTAGTGAATTTCATCGTTCCCTCCTGTTTGTATTTGCACTTTGCTCTTCCGTCCCACAGAAGCCGCCATCCCTAACGTTGCCGCCGCGTGGAACTGTACCGCAAATTTTCCTACCCGAATTTTCTCACTCCGCCCCCATAGTAGTCAAGTGGGTTGACCAAAATTTTCTGAGATTTGTGAATTTCGGAAAGATGGGGGCTTTATCACAGTCCTAATTCCACCCCGCAGAAATTTGTATTCCATTAATTGTGGGGGTTCTTGGGGAAGAGTCAGAAAGCAAATCTCTTTCCGTGTATGAATTCTATACACGAACTCTTCTGCGGCCAGCCCCTTTTCCCCTTGCCGCTGAAGGACTTCCGTCCGTCGCCAAAAAAGCCGAAAAGGGAGCGGCGCGGTATACTAGACTCCGGCAAGGTACTCTGTGAGCGGCTGAAATTTCGGCATGGTTCAGAAACGGGGACTGGCTCCGAGCCCAGTAGCGATTAGGCCGCAAGAAATGGACGCCGGCGAGGTGCCTGTCCCCATTTCTGAACCATGCCGAAATTTCTGTGGGCAGCGATGGCAAAGGTTTGACATGAGCGACTTAGTTGACGAGAATTCCGCCGGCTCCGAAATCTCCACGCCAGAAACACCGGCGACGGTTACCCGGAAGGTGTGCAGCGAGTGTTTTGAGTTCTTGGACCTCGACGACAACTTCTGTCGTTGCTGTGGCCGAATGACCGACGTCGGCAAGGCCATGGTCAAGATCGGCAAATTGCCTCCGCCGGCTTCCGGCGAGGTCCCCGAGAAACCACTGAGCTGGACGGAGAGTCCCGTGGTTGTGCTGTTGGGGTTGTTCGTTCTTCTCGGTCCGCTTGCGTTGCCGATGCTCTGGCGGAGCCGTCGCTTCACACGCTCCTGGAAGATTGGATTGACTTGTGTTGTGCTGCTGATAGCCGTTGCTGCCTGTTGGTACCTTGTCGACATCTGGAATAAGGCCATCGAGGAATATCAGCGGATGGGCTTGCTGTGATTCGCGTTAGCGACCGCCGCCTGCTGGCAGCAGAAACAGCGGCGCATCGGTCAAGGTGATGTCCACGCTGCCGCTGCTGGAGATTGCCGGCAAGGTCTGACCCAGGTGGCCCGTGACGAGAAATCGCCCCTCTCCGAGGGCGATCCGCGCGGGATGCGGCTTGGCCGACGTTGTCCAGGCGGCAAAGCGTCTTTCCTCGCCCTTGGCAAAGACAACCACGTAATCTTCGCGCGACGGCTGCGGCAGCCGCTTCTCGAAACGGAATCCGCCCAGCGCGGTCGTCAGCGTCTTGGCGGCAAGATAGGCCGGCTTCGGCTCATAGACGGGCTGCCGTGCCGCCTGGTAGGCGAAATGCACGGTGCCGAAATGATGCTCTGACTCTTTGGCGTCCTGGCCGTCGTCGTGCCAGTCGTACCAGATCGATAGCGGCACGTCATGGGCCAGGTTCACCAGCCATTGTCGCGGCAACATCTTGCCTTGCCGCGTCTCGTCATACTTGTTCCATGCCGACGAATAGCCCCATTCGCCGGAGATGATTGGGACCTTCTTGCCGCGGGGCGCATAGCGATCGATCAATTGCCGCAGGCGGGCGTATTCCGCGGCGGCAGCCTCCGGGCCTTCTTGCCGATAAGGATGCACGGAGACCGCCGACCAATACTCCAGCAGCCCCGCCTGGAAGCACTTCTCCAGGAAGGAGAAATCGATCGTCGACGTGGCAGGGCCAACGTACGTCTCGCCCGGTTCGGCGGCACGCAGGGCACGGCCCACCTCCAGGGCCAGCTTGGCGTACTGGTTCACGTCGGGCTTCGGCCTCCAGAAGAAGATGTTGGGCTCGTTGTACATTTCCCACAGGATGCCGCGGCCGCGGAAGTGCCCGGCGGCGGCGGCCGCCCAGCGGGCCATCGCCCGGCGCCCTTCCTCGCTGGAAGGCGATAGGCCGCCATCGTAGTTCCGGTTGGAATAGTCGAGAATGAACATCGCACGGATGTGATGCTTGTCGAGCGCCGACAGCAGGCGGTCGTAGGCGCTGAAGTCGTACTTGCCTTTCTCGCGTTCGCCGCCCTCCCAGGAGAAATCCATGCGGACCCAGCGGAAGCCGGCGGCGGCGAGCATCTCCAATTCGCCCGGCCGCGGGTCGGTAAAATGGATATTCACGCCCAGCCCCTCCGGCACGAGGGGTCCCGGCAGGGCGTTGGCCGCGGGCGATTCGGCCCCGGCATGCGGGATGGCGAAGCAAGACAGAACCGAAACGGCCGCTAGGGTCCAACAGGCACGAAGCGATTGCGGAGCAGATATACGTCCCATGGGTCTCATAAGTCCTATTGGTGCCGCCTACGCAACCGACCAGCGCGGATCGGGCTGGGCGAGAATCTCGGCGGGAGTGCCTTGTTGCAATTGGGCGATGGCCGCCGCTGCCGCCTGCACGCGGGCCGCGTCGGCCAACGGTTCCAACTCGACGGCGAAGCTTTGCGACTGGCCCGGGCCTAGCTTGACGACGCGGCCCATCTGCTTCTCGAACGACTTGACGTTGGGAAAGTTCGTTGCCGGTTCCAGCCCCGTGACGTAGCCGTCACAGACCCCTTCGCGATTCTTCCATAGGGAAAAACAGGGCAATTGCCGCGTGTTGAATTTCAGACTCACGCCCTGCGTCGCCGCGGAATTGTGCAGCAGGGCCTGCGTGTTGCCGGCGGCGTCGCCGGCCGCTTCCATGAAGAAACAGACTTCCGATGAGCCAGGCGTCTCCGGTCCGTAGACGTTCCATGTCGGCAGATCGGCGGCAGCAACGGCGTCGCGCGGCGCAAGCCTCTTCACCGGCAGCGAGACCTTCGCGCGGGGCTGCGCCAGCGGCGCGCCGAAGTTGATGTGATAGAGCAGCTCGACTTCGCTTGCCGCGGCGGAGAGATTCGTCACCTTGTCGTGCACGGCAAGGCCCGGCCGACCGACCTGGGTTTCAATCGAGGTTTCCAGCCGCAGCTTGCTGCCAAACAAGCGGCTCTCATCCACGGCGCCGCGAATGGCGATGCGGCCGGTCTCGCCGTCGATCACCACTTCGACCTTGTGGGCGGGAATATTGGCAATCTTGCCGTGCAGACCGTAGCGCAGCCGGCCGTCGGCATGGAACTCCGGGGCGCCGTTGCTCTCCAGGCCGCAACGCACCAGCAGCTCGTCAAAGCCGTTCAGCCAGCCCAGCCCGTCGGGATGGTCGGTACGGACGAAAACCGGGTGGACCGGACCACGGACGGGCGATTTCCAGCCGAGGGGCAAGTCGCCCAGGCAGGCCTTCCAGATTCCCATGCCGCGGGTGGGCACGACGACGAAGCGAAACGTGCCATTCCGCACTTCGATCACGTCGACGCCTTGCGACAGCCCGGCCCGCAGCGTTCGTTTGGCAACGCTATAGCCCTCGGCCGGCCCGCCTACCTGTTCGGGCCCCAAGGTGATGTGATCGACATAAATGTCCTGGTCCTGGTCAACAAGCGTCCAAGTTTGGGTTGGCATCACGGTGGAGTCCCCGGAGATGGAGATGATTGGGAAAGCCCACGCTCCTACCAATTTACACCGCAGGCCAAATATGTGCCAGTATAGACGCGAATTGTTTTGGCAAAATGAGAAATTGCCTAGAAACTCGCTATTGCCGGAGAATCTCGGTCACGGGGCAAACAGTTCTTTTTGCCGCTCGACCACTTCGGTGGGCGACCAGGCACCGGCAAGCCGGCACGACTGGCCTGCCAGGTCCGGATTCTTGCAGGCACAAACGTGGACCGCAATGCCATATTGGCCGGCGATGGCTGTCAGCCACTGGAAGATTTTGCGTCGCCGAGCCGCGGGCAGGACCCGCATCGCCGGGCCGCCCGCGCGGAACCGCTGGTTGTGGCCTTGGGAGAAGGGCTGCATGAGGCGGCGGAAGATCTGCGGCCGGGCCAAGCGGTTCCGCAAGGCGCGGACCAAGCCAGGCCGCAGCACCAGCATGCCGGCGGCGATCTCGCGGACGCCAGCCTCGGCCAGGGCTGCGCAGAGCCCGTGCAGGGCGTCCGGATCATCGCTCAGGCCCGGCAGAATCGGATCGACCCGGGCCAGCGTGGCCACGCCACCGGCGACGAGCTGACGCATCTGCGCGAGGCGGGTCCCAGGCGTCGCTGTCCGCGGCTCGAAAATCCGCAGCAAGCGGCGGTCGATCGTCACCAACCCGATAATCGCCCGCACCAGCGCGGGATGGGCCAGAAGCAGTTCAAGATGCTGCCGGGGGATCTTCGCCTTGGTTTGAAACACCACTCCTATCCCTTCGCCCAGCAGGCATTTGAGAACTTCGTAGGTCCGTTCGAGGAGTTCCGGCACGGGCTGGAAGGGATCGCTGGCGAAATCGACGCAGACGGCCGGCGGCCGGGGATGGCGGCGCGCGAGTTCGTCGCGGAGCTTTTTCAGGAAATTGTCGGCCAACACCACTTTTTGCGAGCCGATCCGGCCGCAGGAACCTTGCGCATAGCAGTCCAGACAGCCATGGATGCAGCCCGACGCCAGCCGGAGCGTCGGCAACGATCCCAAGCACGGCAGCCGGGGCGGCGTGAGAAGATGCGACTTTCGCTCGAGGATGACCAGTTCCATGGGCCAAAATGCCTTGGTGCGATAAAAACACGAGAATCTCTATGTTCATTATAGTGAACGCATGAACATAAGGCAAGTTCGCGGAACTTGGAAAGGATCAAGTCTGGCCACCGCACTACTTGGCGCTCGTGGTCATGTTCCCGGATAAGATTCACCGGACGACTGGTGAATTATCACTACACAATGTGCGAGAATGGGGTTCTGTGCCCTGCCCGTGGAACGTTCGATAACTCCTTATAGGCATTCGGCGGCAGCGACTGCCCGCGCTGAGCACGACCAGGGAGCCATACCGCGATATTCCGGGCGGCTCCTTCCGGCTCCTTCAGAAAGGCCGCTTCACCTTGCTGAGGAAGGCACACCCGATCACCCATTCCTGGTTTGGCCCCGAGTAGGGTCTGTAGCGGACCACTTTGGCCTTTACAAAGACAATCGCCGGCTTTTGACCCAAAGCGATGGTGCAATAGTCAGCCGTAGCGGGGCCAGGATAGTAGAATGAAATGCCGGTTGTCGAAATGTCTCGGCAACGCACTGCTTGGAACATCTCCTTCGTCGGCGTCTGGGAATCGTCGTGAAACGCCACGAATTGGATCGCGGGATAAGACCTGCGTACCTCGCACCGCCTTTCCTCCTGGCAACCCGGGTCCTCGCTGGGGAGGACTTCACCGATCTTGGCAGTCGTGTCGTTGGACATTGGCACCTTCCTCGGCATTTATTCCGAGACACGCACTCGGCTGAGAAACGCGCAGCCAATCAGGAAGCCCGCATCGGCCTCATCAAGCGGCCGGCTGTGCACCACACGGGCGACGAGGCACAGGTTATGACCTGGCGCCGCCAACTTGACAACGACCCGCTCGAACTCAGGGGCATGAGGCCAGATGAACGACATCCCGTCGCGCGAAAGATCACGGCATTGCACCTGGCGAAACATGTCGCTGGTCGGGAGCCGTGTGCCATCGTAAAAGGCCACGGCTTGGACCGCACCGTAGACAAACCGCTGATCCAGTCGACGGTCTTTGCCGTCGGAAGCGACAGTCTGCGCGAATTCGCCACTGGTTTCAGTAAGGTCCTGCGTCTCGTTCATGTTTCTGGGGCTCCCCCTTACGGTTTGTCGTTGTAATCATAGCCCTTGATGGGTGTCGCGCATGTAGAATATGTAATTTGCCAAGAGGAGGCGGGCGAGACAGATCCGTACAATCGGCACAGTTGTTATTTTGCTCACCGAACCAAGGAGTATCCAGACAGCCTGCGTCCCTACTCATGGTTTGGGCACGTCCCAGGCAACAGTGATCTTGCCTTGACCGGGGGCGACGTTGATTTCCAGATCGCTGGTTTTCGCCGACTGGTACTTCTTCGGCACGAGCGACCGGGGCAGCGACTTGGCCCCCATTTCCGGAGCCTTTTCCCAGGCCTCAATGTCTGGCGACGTAGCCGATAGTTCTCAAGATAACGACTTTTCCGGCCGTGCGTGCGATTGCAAGGAGAGCTTCGTCGCCCTGCGATAAAGCCGCACGGGCGAGCGAAAGGCCACTCTGCTATTTCGGGTGTCCCGCGCGAAATCAGGTGAGCCCGCGAAAGTGACCTATAGTTGCTTGTAAACGCAGTGGGTTTACCCATCGATTCTGCCGTAGCATTGGTCTCAAAGCTGATTCCGGCCGGAAAGCCAGGCCGTTCGAGTGAGGTCGCGAGACAGCTTCTCGGCGAGCAGGAGGAGGCGATGGAAACCTACGACAATCACAGGTGCCCCATGATCTTGTTGTCTGCTGCCCGCAAGCGATCAGTCCGTCACGGATTTGCGCGGTCCGCCGCAAGGCTAAGCTACTCATCGCGACGAAGTGCCCTCGGCGGTCAATGAATCCGTTTGTGCGCTCATTCTGACCTCAGATGGTGCATACCATTTGCGAGCCAGCATGCCACACGTGCTTTCCTGCGCACCTTTGAAGAGCGTTGCGCGCGGAAAACGGCGCGCGTCCCGCGCCTGGAGCGTCAGACGTTTGCCAAGCTTCACCGCGAGCGGCTGGAAATGTGTCGGAACTCCAACGATGCGTTTCTTCCCGCGCGGACTAGAATCGGGCTTGCCGTGCCGTGGCATACTCGGCCGGCGATTGAGCCCGGTACATTTCGTGGTTAGTTCTATTTTTCCGTTCCAATCGCCTTTTTCAAAGAAAGATTACCATGAGGAATCAAAAGAAGAATCGCCAGGGCTTGACCCTGATTGAATTGCTCGTCGTGATGACGATCCTTATCGCCTTGGCGGGAGTGCTCGTGCCGACCTTCGCCTCCATGCTCACCCGCGGCAAGGTTTCCACCTGTGCCACCAATATACCCGAAACCGATAAGGCCGTGCAGGAATACCAGCAACTCTACGGCGGCTATCCCAACAATCTCGATGCGTTCACCGACGGGACGGCTCTCATCAACTACTTCGCCGGTGGCGCGCTGGATCCGATCAACGGGAGTATTGCCACTATGGCGGGTGGTCAAATCAGCACCTATACCCTGACGGCAGCCGACGTGAGTACCCTGGCGAATGCCGGCATTACCACGGTCCAAAGCATGCTGCCTGTGGCGAACGCGGCTGCGACCGCGGCGGGCTTTGACCCGACCTTCAACTATTATTCGGACTATACGGCTCCCGCAGCGAGCGCCGCGAACGCGATTAGCCTCGCAACGGGCACGATTGTAGCTCAGATTGATCCCGGAACAGCCGCGGGGTCCGCTATTTTGAACAAGCTGAACCTCCCGCTGACTGGCACGTATATTGTCTTGGGCATTGGGCCGCGCTGCGACATGATCGGCAAGACGATGGCCACGCCTCCCGTCAACTTCGGGGACACCGTTCCCCTGAATCCGGAGTACGGCTACGAGCGGCTGGTTTGCGTCTTCAAGATTGAGGATTCGGCCATTTCGTCTTTCACGACCGCCGTCCTGGTCGCGGTGGGCCCGTTGCTCGACACCGGGCTGGGGACCACCGACGACGAGTTGCAGAAGTGGTATCAGCTCGAGCACAACGGGAGCTGAGCAAGAATAGGGCCCTTGTGGGTCTGTTCATGATTCCTCCCCTTGCAACGGCGGTAGCGGTGCAGTATTGCGAAGCACGGTTTCGCAACACCGTCGCGACCGGCGCATTGGTCTGCGGCCGGCCGTCGTGCAAGGGGAGGTTTCCGGAACCAAACAACTTGAACAACTTGTGGACAACCTTGCCATGCCACGCCGCGGTCTAACGCTCTTGGAGTTGGTGGTCGTGTTGACGATCCTGGTTGCCCTGGCGGGCCTCCTTGTGCCGATGGTGTCGAACCTGTTGTCCGTTTCGACCAGTGCGATCGGGGCGACCAATGCCACCGAGGTCGAGAGAATGGTGCAGCTTTACCTGGGCAGGCCCAACGGCAACACCCTGGACCTCCTCGATAACCTCGCCGACAGCAGTGGGGATTTGATGAGCTACGTGCCCACCAATTCCAGCACGCTTGGGAACGCTACGCCGGATATTGTCCCTTACCAACTGACCTCGGCGCCCCCCGCGGTCACCTCGCTTAGCTACCTGGGATTCCAGAACGTCTACCAGTTGGTACCAAACCCCGGGACTGCCACTACTCCGGCCTGGAACCCGACCTTTTACCCGTACACTCCCAACGCGACCACCGGCCTGCCGACGTCCCAGCCGCTGTCCGCCGTCACGTACGCCGCACAGCTCTCGGGCCTCGCTGCCGCGCAGAAGTTCGGCGTTCCGAGCACCGGGACATACCTTGTCTTCGGGCTCGGGAAATACAGCGCGATGTCCGGCGCGAACGGCGGCGGCAGGTATCTTCAGGAGGCGCCCGTAGCGCACAACATGGCCGCCAGCGGTCCCGACCTGGTGTATTGCCGTTTCGGGCTTGTTTTCCAGGTCGATCCCGTGAACGGCGCGCCGGCGACCTTCATCGGCGCCGTGGAGTTCGAACCGACGGGCGCGGTGACGCGCGACGACAATCTGATCATCAACGGCCAGACACCATGAGTTGCTCTGGAATAAAGATAAACGACGGGGCGAAGGGGAACCGGAAAATGGAACGCCGCGGCCTGACACTGTTGGAACTTGTCGTGGCGCTGGCTATCGTGGTCGCGACGGCGAGCGTGGCCGTGCTCAGCAGCGGTGCGCTGCTGCAGGACTCCCGAGGCGACGTCACTCGGCAAAGCCTGAAAGGGCTCCGCGACGTGATTGCACAGACCTACTGGCAGGACAATTCTTCGACCCTGCCGCGGCCGAACATGGCTGTGACCGTTACACCGTTTCCCAACCGCCAAAACGCCGCGCAACTCCGCTACCTGTTCGTCAATCCGGCGACGGAAGACACGACCGTCACGTATAATCCCGCCTATCGCCTCGGCTGGCGCGGACCGTACGTGGTCGCCAACAACGGATCGGTCTATTCGATCAACGCGGCCGCGAATTTCAAGGAGCAATACGGCGAGAACGGCGATCCGACGGTGCTGGACGGCTGGGGGAATCCGATCGTGATTCAAAACCCGGGCACGTGGGCCGACGGCGGCCAGGACGTGCGCCTGGTCTCGGCCGGTCCCAACGGCATTGTGAACATTGATCCCACGACGCCCACCGCGACCTTGCTGGCAAACCCGAGCCTGGCGGGCGACGACGTCTACCTGTACTTCGAGGTGCGGTGAGCGCATGAGAAATCACGGCATGACCCTGCTGGAACTACTGGTCGTCCTGGCCATCCTGGCCTTGATGGCCACGGTGGCCGTCACGTCGACCGACGTGTTGCTGAGCCAAGGCCGCTACGAGGCCACGACCCGCACGCTGGCGAATATCCAGGACTCCGTGCTCGGCCCGCCCAATGCCCGCCAGGCGGACGGCACGCTGATTTCCACCGGCTTCGTGGCCGACTTGGGCGGCGCGCTGGTCTGCACCGGAACCGACTCGACCGGGCTTTCGGAGCTTTGGGCGTTGCCCGGCGGGGTCGCGCCGTTCGGCTTGCAAGCGACGAGCGATCCGGACGTGGTAGTTCCCTGCGGCTGGCGCGGCCCCTATCTGCGCTTGCCGGCAGGACAAAGCGGTCTTCTCGACGGCTGGGGCAACCCATTCGATCTGCTCGATTCCAGCGGCAATCCGGTGGCCCCGGGCGGAACGATCGCTACGCTTCAAAGCAACGGTTCCGGCAGCAACGGGCCATACAACGCGCCCCTCTCGGTCAGCATTCAGCCGCCCCCGATCGCGGTCGCCGGATATGTTTATGTGCAGAGCTCCAGCGGAAGCATTTCGAACCCGCCCAGCGGCAGCCAGGTCTACGTGAGACTCTTCGGCCCGAACCCGAGCACGGGCGGAGTGCAAGAGCTTCCGCTAACGGTGACGACCGGTACGGACGGCGTGGTCAGTTTTGCCATGCCGTCGGGAACTGCGGTCTACGCCCCGGGCTTCTTGCGGGCGTATCTTGGCGGGTCGACCAGCGCGGCCGCCACGTCGCGGAGCAATATTGTGCAATTCCGCAGTAGCGAGGCCGGCATCACTTTATACCTATCGTCATCCGGCACATGAAGACCTCCTGCCCCAACACGATCCTGCTTGTGACCCGCGACCGGCTGGTGCGCGCCGAGCTCCGCGCGGGGCGAACGATCGACGTTACGGACATTAAAGAAGAGCAGCGCCTGGCCGCCGACGATTTGCCGTCCCAGGTGGAAGCCGCGCTGCGCCTGGGTAAGCGTCGGCCGGGCCGGGTCTGGATTCTGGCCGGCGAAATCTGGACGCAAACGCTCGGGCTTGCGCCGGAAGCCGTCTCCGGCCTTTCGCCGGATGAAGTCACGCGGGCCCTGGGGTTCGAAGCCGAGCCGTTCTCCGGCCTGGGGGCCATGGAAGCGGCGATGGACGCGGTGCCTCTCGCGGGCGAAGGCCGGCAACGGCAGTTTTGGCTCACCGAATTGCCCGCCGCGCAGCTCGAACAGATCGAGTTTCTCGTACGGCAGTCGGGCGGGCGGCTGATGGGCATCAGCCATCCCGGCGGCCTGCCGGCGGCGTTGGATGGAGGGACGGACACATCCTGGCGGCGGGTCGAACTCTGGCCGGGGGCGATCATCGCGGTCCAAAACCCCTCCGCAGGCGCGGCGCGCATGACGGTCGTCAACACCGAGCCGAAGCCGGGCCGCTGGCTCAACGACGTCGCGGGGCTGGAGCCCAGCGCGCCGGCCGCGGGCACCGTGTACGCACGGTTGGCCACGCACTGGCTGCACGCGACCCGCTCCGTAGCGGTCGAGGAGGTTCCCCACGAGGGCCGCCAGAGCCTGGAAGACTGCTCCACTCAGGAGCAGTTCTTCATCGCCTGGGCAGGGCAACTCGTCTCATCGAAGACCGCCGTGCCGAGGATCGTTCCACCCAAGCGGCCGATGTCCAGCGGCGCTCGCTACGCGATCTCGGCGGTCATCGGCGGCATCGCCCTGGCCGCGTGCATTGTCGCCCAGGTGTTTGTCAACAGCCGGTCGGAACGCCTGACCGCTGAAACGAAAAAACTCCAGGCCGCCGCCGCCGAAGTCACCAAGCTCAAGAGCGACAACGACAAGCTGCAAAAGCAGCGCGACGAACTGAAAAAATCGTGCGCCAAGCTCAAGGACGATCTGGCCCATTACCTCCAGGTCATGCGGGCGCAGCGGCAGCGGCTGGTGACGCTGTTGACGGTCCTGGCCCGGCCCGGACCAGAGGACCTGCTGATTCGCAAGATCGAGGGCATGGAGAACGAGGTCGTGTTTCACGGCCTCTGCCTGGAGACCCAGTTCGCCGACAACCTGGCCGCTGCCCTGGCCGAGGCCCTGGGGGCCCAAGGCTGGCAGGTGCAGCCGCCCACGCGGCAGTCGAAGGAGATGCTCGTCGGCGGCGGTCCGTGGGAATTCGAGGTCCGCATCCGAGACGCCGCGAACAAAGCGCGCCCGCCCGCCAACGGCGCGACGGCGCCAGCCAAGGTGGCCGGAGGGAAGCAGGAATGAAGTTCACCGAACGCGAAAAAATCGTGGTCCTGCTGCTGCCGCTGGCGATCGTGCTGGGCGCGTACGCCTGGTGGTACGACATCTTCCAGCGACCCAAGAGCCTGGCTGTCGAGCAGACCTATCAGGCCGCGCTCACCGCCCAGCCGACACCGAGCGATAAGCTCGTCCAGCAGTCCCGCAAGAAACTGCTCGATCGCGAAGTCGAGGAGTTGCAGAAGCAGAAGGCCGATCTCGACGGGCAAGCTGCCGTCGCTGCCGGGCGAGAGGTCGATCCGCGTCGGCGGATCGAGAAAGAGAAGTTGCTCGGTGCGCTGTTGCGAAAACACGGATTGGAGGTTGTGGACGAAGGTCCTGCCGCCGACGCCAACCAGGCGAAGTTGCCCGCTTCGGTAGTCGAAGCCCTGGGGCGTTTCGGCCAGCCGTCGACGCAGCCGATTGCCCAGGTCCGCCGCTTGCGGCTGGCCGGCACGTTCATCGACGTTTTGGCCGCCGTGGGCGAATTGGCCGCCATGGAGGTTCCGCCGGGCGTGCCGATCAGCCTGAGCATGGCCGAGGCCGACGTGCAAGACCCTCAGCGCAACTGGACGTTGCTGGTATGGATGTGACTGCGAACCACGAGACTATGGACATGAGCGATATCGTCCTTCAAGCCATCGAGCCGCAAGCAGCCGAGCGCGAGTTGCTCGACATGGACAAGATCTGCATTGACCCCTCCTGGGCGATGCGCGTGCCCGCCTCGCTGGCCTTGCGGCGGCAGGTGCTGCCCTTTGCCTGCGCAGACGGGCAGGTCTACGTTGCCTGCGCGGACCCGGCCGATCGCTCGAGTCTGGAGGCCGTCGAGCGGAGCTTGCGGCTGCCGATCTGTGCCCGGCAGGCCGAAGGCGGGTCGCTTCGCCGGGCGCTGGACCGCGTTTTCGACAGCATTCTGACGGTAGCCGGTCCCCAGTCGGGCCCGCGGGCGCGGATCGATCCGATCGGCGACCATGGGTACATGGTGCCCGCCGATAGCGAAGGGGCGGTGGGCATCTGCGACGAGTTGCTCCACGCGGCCATCATTCGCCAGGCCTCCGACATCCACCTGGACCCCAACGAAGAGGAAACGGTCGTGCGGCTCCGCATCGACGGCGTGCTGGAGAAATACCGCACTCTGCCCGCGGCGATTCACGGTAGCGTGATCAGCCGCCTGAAGGTGCAAAGCGGCCTGGACATCGCCGAGAAGCGTGCTCCGCAAGACGGGCGTTTCACGCACACCTTCGGACCAGCCAAGCAAAAGATCGACATCCGCGTGGCCACCTTGCCAACCCAATTCGGCGAGCGGATGACTTTGCGGCTGCTGGCCTTGCAAACCGAGTCGCTCACCCTGGAGCGGCTGGGGATGAGCCCGCGCGACTTGACAGGTTTCTCGCAGGCCATCGCCAAGCCGCACGGACTGATCCTGCTCACCGGGCCAACGGGCAGCGGCAAGAGCACGACGCTCTACGCGGCCTTGCGGCGGATCGTTGCTCAGAAACCGCAAAACGTGATTACGATCGAGGATCCGATCGAGTACCACATCGACGGCGTGGCCCAGGTGGAGGTCGATTCGGCCGACAAGGTGAGCTTCCACAAGGCCCTGCGGAGCGCGCTGCGGCACGACCCGGACGTGGTGATGATCGGCGAGATCCGCGACGCCGAAACGGCTGACGTGGCGATCAAGGCCTCGCTCACCGGGCACCTGGTCTTCAGTACCCTGCACACGAACTCCGCGGCCAGCGCCATCACCCGGCTCCTGGACATGGGCACCGACCGCTTCCTGATCGCCGCCACGATGCGGCTGGCGGTGGCCCAGCGGCTGGTGCGGCGGCTCTGCACGCGTTGCCGCCGGCCGCGGCCGCTGTTGGAAGAGGAAGCCCTGGCGTTCGGTTCTCCCAAGGCGGCGGGCACGACCGTTTACGACGCGGGCGGCTGCATGTACTGCGCCCATCGCGGCTATGTCGGCCGCCTGGGGCTGTTCGAGATGCTGCCCTTCGACGAATCGCTCTCGCGGCTGGTGGCCGAGGGGGGCGGCGAGGGCGACGTCATCCGCGCCGCGCGGCAGCGGAACGTCCCGCGTCTGATCGACGACGCCTTGGCCAAACTCCACGCCGGCGAGACGACGGTGAAGGAAGTCCTGGAAGCGGTGACGGTATGGTAGCAGAAAGGAGTGCGTCGTGCTTAGAGCTCAGTACGTAGGGCTTGGCATGGCAGGCCGGAACGAGCTTCAGGGCACCCCGGGGTACCCGCTTGCGGGTCGCGGGTCGGTTCCGGCGAGGATTTGCTGGTATTCTGCCGGAACTGCGGTAGCTTGTTCCGGCCTGTGCTTTACTAAGTTCTAAGGTCCCAAATTCTTTCCAATGGCGAGTTTCACGTTCAAAGCCCGCGACGCCTCCGGCCGGCCCCAACAAGGGGCCTTGACCGCTGCCTCCTACGCGGCGGCGGTGCATGAAATCCGCGGTCGCGGCTGGCTGCTGCTCGATGTCCGCAACGACGTGCCGGCCGCGCCGCCGACCATGCGTACATGGTGCCCGACCCTCCTGGCCGCCATCCGGCCGCGGAACTGGCTGCCGCCGCGGGGCGTCCATATCGAACTCAGCCTGCGGCAAATGGCCATCATGCTCCGCAGCGGAGTGACGCTCTTGAATGCGCTCAACACCGTCGCCGAATTTGCTCCGCGGGCGTCGATGGGCCGCATCTGGCGCGACGTGGCCGGGCGAATCGAGGAAGGCGCGAGCCTGGCCGACGCCATGAGCCACCATCCCCGCTTCTCGCAGATGGTCGTACAACTCGTCCGCGTCGGCGAGCAGACCGGGCATCTCGAGCCGGTCCTGCTCCGCGCGGCCGATCGCCTGGAACGCGCGCGGCGGCTCCGCGCCGCCGTGCTCACGGCCCTGGCGTATCCCTCGCTGGTGTTCGTCTCGGCCATCGGCGTCACGGCCTTCATGGTTTTCAACATCATCCCCAAGCTGCAGAAATTCCTCGCCACGATCGGCCGCAAACTGCCGGCCATGACCCAGTCGCTCCTGGACATTACCCAGTTCATGCAGACTTATCTGCCTTACGCGGCGGTCGCTTTGGCCGTGCTGACCGTCGCGCTGATCGCGCTGTACCTCTGGCCGCCGGGACGCATGACGATCGACCGCCTGCTGCTGCGGATCCCGCTGCTCGGCGGGCTAATGCGACTGGCGGGAACCGTTTCCTTTGCCACCTCCATGGCCGCACTGCTCCATAGCGGTATCACGCTTCTGGAGGGGCTGCGCACGGCGGAGCGATTGCAGTCGAACCATTATCTGGCCCGGCAGGTTGCCGAGGCGCGAGACCGAGTCATGCACGGCGGCACGCTGGCCGAACGATTGGCCCGCGAAAGGGCGTTCATGCCCATGCTCTCGCGGATGATCGCCGTGGGCGAGTCGGCGGGCACGCTCGACGAGGTGCTGGAAGAGGTTGCCAAATTCTACGAGTCGCAACTACAAGCCGCGATTCGCACGTTGGCGCTGATCATCGAGCCGATCATCGTTGTTGTTGTGGGTGGAATCGTGGGATTCGTCTATATATCGTTCTTTATGGCCTTGTTTGCTGCTGGAGGCGCGAAATGAAATGTCTTTTGTTGATTTCGAGCCTGTTTGCCTGTGCAACATGGACATGCGTTCACACACTGGCCGCTGCCGGCCAGCCCGCGGTAGCGGAAATCATCCCTCCGCTGCCGACCCTTTCCCCGCCCGTGCGAGAAGGCGCAAGTGCCGCCGGACCGTTGCACGACCCTACGCGGCCCAGCCCGATCATGCGGCAACTGATCGGTCCCGCGAAGTTGCCGGGCCAGGCCAAGGCCCCCGAGATCCCGATCGTCGAACTCAAGGCGCGCATTCTCCGCGGAAAGCTTCCGGGCGTGGCGGTGCTGGTCATCGATAAGCAGACTTATGTCGTGTGCAAGGGCAGCGAGTTCACCGTGGCCGGCCCAAAATACGGCGGCCAGAAGATTCGCGTCGTGGAACTTGATGCCGACGTGGTGAGCTTCGAGATCCAGCCCGCAAATTTGAGCGTGACGTTGCGGTAAGGCTCGCTCACCCGGCCACAAGGCTCTCCAACCGCTTTCTCACCGCCTTGGCAAGATCCTGCTTCTTGACCTGCTCAAGATAGGCAGCTTCGTTCTCAAGGCACTGCAGCAGGTCGTCGCGCTGACCGGCCGCATCAAAGCTCTGCTGCGCCCCGTGCAAGCAGCGAAGCCCCGCGGCCTCGTCGCCGATCATCAGGTAGGCCAGCCCCAGGTCGGCCTCGGCCTGGGTCCGCTCGGGCCAAACCAACGTGGAGTCCTGCTCGACGGCCGAATGCAGCAGATTGAAGCCTGGCTGGACAGCCCCCTGGCGGAGCTTTAAGGTCCCCAAGAGGGCCATCGCGGGACGTGCGAGCTGCGGATCGTTCTGCCCTGCCAGATTGATCAGCATGGCCGATGCAGCCGCGGACTGACCCAAGCGGACGAGGGCCCGAGCTTCCGCAATCTGCAATCGTCCGGCGGCCAGCGGATCGCTGGTCATCGATTCGGCGCGCTTCAGGGCCACGAGCGCCGCTTGCGACTCGCTGCGGGCAAGCCGACTATGGCCGATTACGGTCCACAAGGGGGCCTCATCCGTGAAGTCGGCTTGCGGCACCGTGCTGATTTGAGGGGTTGAGGCAGGAAAAACAAAGCCTTGCCGAACGCACAAATCGTTCAATCGCTGCTGTGCCGGTCGCGGCCACGACAAGTTGACCGGCCGTAGATAAGCGGTCCGTTCCAGGAGAATGGGATCGATGATCGGCATCGAGCCGGCCGCCAGTTCCGTGGCCACTTCCGCTGCGGAAATCCACGTTCGCTCGGCCGCTCCGCTATCGCCCGCACGACGTTGGGCGTCACTGAGCAGGAGCATCAGATTGACCGCTTCATAGGGCTGGCCGTTGCCGGCCGCTTGCAACGCTTTTTGGAAGGCGGCCACCGCTTCGCGCGGGCGGTTGTCCAAGACCAGAGCGATGCCGTTGAGGTTCAGCACGTCGATCGCAAGCACCTTCCCCGGCGCGAGATTCGGCGCCGCAAGACCAAGGCGCTGGGCCTCCTTCACGTGGCCGTTCTGCACGTGGTTCATGAACTGTCGCCGCTTCTCGTCGAAGTCGGCATACCGCGATGGCTGCGCGGCGCGATCACGTGCCACGGCGCCCACGCAGGCCCGTCGCCGCGGTGGCACTGCTGGTCGTGCGCATTGGCGATTGCCACCAGGGTGTCGGGCGAGGCATTGACCGACTTCGGATCGCGCAGCACGACAAGGGCCGCGTCGGGGAACTGCTGGACTAATCGCCGGGCGCTATACCTTTTGCCGGCGCAGGTGATCGCCCATGCGCTCGGCGAACTGTTGCGGCGAGAGCGTCGCTCGTTCCACGTCGCCGAGCGCAAAACCATCGCCGCTGGCTCGAACCTGCGTGTCGCTGGCGACCGCCTTCTTGTCTGACTTCAAAAGCGGCATTTCTCCCGGCAAAATGCCGGTTGAGCCCCCGCAGCCGCCCATCGCCGCAATGAACGCAAGCGCAGCCACGCAATAAAAGTGTCTCGCCACAGGCTGCCAAAAGTCGATCGCTGCGCTTTTCATGCCGTTCCTTTCCCGTCGATACTTGCGACCTAATAGGTCTTCGGCTCCAAACTGTGGAAGCGGAAAATCTTCTGGCATTCCGTGATCGGCGGGTTCGCCCGCAAGACTTCGTGCGGCAGAAAGCTGCCCAGGTCGCCGGTCGGATTGACGGCCTTGGGATGAATGCTCAATTCCTGGACTAGTTTGCAACTGGCCGCCGACTCGCAGGGTGTGCTGAATACGTAGGGACGGATAAGGATGACCAGCTCGGTGCGAGAGCGAGCGGTGCTCTGCTGACGGAAGAAGAAACCGACGATCGGCAATTTGCCCAAGATCGGCACTTCAGCGCGACTGTCGGTGAGGTTCTCCTGGATCAGGCCTCCGATGGCAACGGTCAGGCCGTCCATGCCCACGACCGTGCCGGTGACGCTCTGCGTGTTGACGATGTCCACCGGCTCCTGGGTGAAGCCGGTGCTCGTGGGGAGGTAGATGTTGGCGCCTCCCTTGTCTATGTTGGAGACCTCCTGGAGGACTCGCAAGGTGACGGTGCGGTTGGCGTTGATGTTCGGCGTAATCAACAAGTCGGTGCCCACGGGCCGGAACTGAATGTTGGTGCCCCCGGCCGTAAATGCCGTCGCGGTCCCGGCGGCATTGACAACCGGCGTGGGCCCGCTGAACCCGAGGTTCAACGGCACTATTTGTCCGACGAAGAGGCGGCTGACTTCGTGGTTGGCCGTCAAGAGCAACGGCGTGGCCAGAGTGGTCACGCGATTGTTGTTTTCCAGCATCTGCATGCGAAAGCGGAAGTGGCTGTTGACGTATTGGAACAATAGCGGTGGATTGGGGCTGCCGGCAACCCCCGGCGACGCCGCCGGGGCCAAGGGCGTATCGGGCGTCAGCGCACTGTTGCCGGCCGGCGGCAGGATGTTGCCCGAAGTGAAGGCCGGCGCGGACGGCGCCATCAAGCTGCTCGGGACGAAGCCGCCGGTAACCGACGCCCCGTCGGAGAACTGGTAGTCGAAAACCGAATTGAAGTCGTCGCCCAGGTTGACGGAAAGAACTTTTACCTCCAACAGCACCAGCGGGGTAGGCACGTCCACACGGTGCACCATGTCACGGATCTGCTGCATCGTCTTTTCATCGCTCGTGCGAACCAGGAGTTGATTGTGCTGCCGGATCACGGCCACGTAGATCGTGGCCCGCCGCCGCGCCATCAAGGCATCGACCATGGCCTTGTTCATCTTGCCTTCGCCGGTGGCGGAAGCTTCCAGGGCCTCGATCTCCTCAGGGCTGAGTCCTTTGAACTGTTCGAGGGGTGCAATCTCATGGGTTTTCGCGAATTGGCCCGCGCGGTCGACGGCGTTCTGTTGGGCAAACGACCCGACCGTTGCACCCAAGCCGCCGAGGGCACCCAAGCCGCCGAGGGCACCCGCGCCGCCGACGCCACCCGTGCCAATGCCACCCGTGCCGACGCCACCCGTGCCGGTGCCATTGCCGCCGCCCGTGCCGTTGTTCCCCGAGAGCAAGCCAAACCCTAGGGTGCGCTGTTCGACCACGTCGAAACGGTTGAACCGCTGAATCAGGTCCTGGTAGAGGTCCTGATCTTGCGACTGAAGGTTCAATATCACCCGATCGCCATAGATACTGCGAATGGCAGTCGCTACGTCGACCGGATTAGGATAGAGTAGCGTAAAGACCTCCGTCTGTTCCTCGCGGAAGCTGCCCAGGTCGCGCTGATACTCCTTGGCCGAGTAAATACGGATCACCCCCGTGCCAGGGTCCTGCTTGTGCCACAAGTCGTGCGATTTGCAGATGGCGTCGAGGGCCGCCTCGGGCGTGACGTTGCGGAGATAGACCGAAACGCTGATCTTCCGCGCTTCCGGCGAGGTGACGATGTTCAAGCCCGTCTGGGCTGAAAACAACCGCATCGCATCGCCCAACGGCTGATCGCGGAACTCAACCACTTCCAACGTCTTGCCGGCCATGACTGCCTGGGCGGTTGGAGTTGGGCCGGACTGGGCGGCCGGGGATTGGACCGGAGGCACCGCCGGTCCGGCCGGGATCTGCTCGGGAGCCGTAGTGCTGCTTTCAGGTGCGGCAAGCAGTCTGATCATGCTTGCATCCGCAGGCACAGAACGCCCGACCGATGCTTCACCGTCGCCCGCCTGTGCCGCTGGCAATTCCACGAGATTCAGCAGAAGCAACGGCAAGCCGACAGCGATTCGCGCCAGGATTACCCAGCCGCGAGGCGCAGTTGATCGAAGACATCGACTCCCTTTACCCATTTTATCGATATTCACAGGCGTCGTTTGTTCTACGCATCAGTCTTCGACATATACGGACGAGTTGGTTTACGTAAAGTTTGCGGATAAAGTAGAATTTGCGGAGTGTGCATCGCCTATTACCGAACGATCCAACGCAGCAGCTTCATTTGCTTGTAGGGTGACGAACCCTACAGAGATGCCAGGTTTGCGGCCAGTTGCTATAATTTGTCTTTCTGGTGCGACACCCACAAGAGGAGCAAGCAATGAAGCTGGAAGGCAAAGTGGCGTTGGTCACGGGCGGCACGCGTGGGATCGGCGCGGCGACGGCCATGGTCTTGGCCGAACGGGGCGCCGACGTGGCCTTGGTCGGCCGCCACGACGATGGCGAAGCCCGGCAGAATGCAGCCCAGATCGAGAAACTCGGCCGGCGCTCGGCATTGATCCTGGCCGACATGTCGCGGCCGGAGGATGCCGTCCGCGCCGTGGAAGAAACGGCCCGGCAGCTTGGATCGCCCGACGTGCTCGTGCATTCGGCCGGCGGGCCGGTGCCGGGCAGCCTGCTGGAGATTTCGCCGGAGGCCTGGCACGCGGCCTTCAATGTCCACGTACACGCGGTTTTTTACCTTTGCCGAGCGGCGGTTCCGGCCATGCGGCAAAAGAAGGAAGGGGCGATCGTGCTGGTCTCCTCGGTCGCGGGGATCCGCGGCGTGTCGTTCGCCCCGGCCTACCAGGTCGTCAAGGGCGCGTTGCCGCAGTTTGCGCGGGCGATGGCCCGCGAGTTCGCCGACGACAACATTCGCGTGAATGTCGTCGCTCCCGGCGTGATTCGCACGGCTTTCCATGTGAGCATGACAGCCGAGACGAGGAAGCACAACGTGGACAATCGCATTCCCCTGCACCGGGAAGGAACGCCCGCGCAGGTTGCGGAATTGATCGCCGAACTGGTCGCCAACGACTACATCACCGGTGAAACGATGGTGATCGACGGCGGCCTGACGATGCGGATCGCGTGAGGAAAAAATGATCGCAATAATTGACTATGGAATGGGCAACCTCCGCTCCGTGCAAAAGGCCTTCGAAAAGGTCGGGCATGCGGCGGTGGTCACGAACGACGCGGCGGTGGTGGCCAAGGCCGACAAGATCGTCCTGCCGGGTGTCGGCGCGTTCGAGGACGCCATCGCCGAGTTGCGAAACCGCAACCTCATTCGCCCGGTGCTGGCAGCCATCGACTCGGGCAAGCCGTTCCTGGGGATCTGCCTGGGCCTGCAACTGCTTTTCGACGTGAGCTACGAAAACGGCCGCCACGAGGGCCTGGGGGTCCTCCGCGGCGAGGTGGTCCGTTTCGATTTGCCGGCAGGCTACTCGGTGCCCCACATGGGCTGGAACCAGGTCGATTTCGCCCGGCGTCCTCCCGTGCTGGAGGGGATGGACCCCGGCACCTACTTCTACTTCGTGCACTCGTATTACGTGGTCCCGGAAGATGCCGATGTGGTAGCGACCACAACCGATTACGGCAGCCCCTTCTGCTCGATGATTTGGCGCGATAATCTCTTCGCCTCGCAATTCCACCCCGAGAAGAGCCAGTCGGCGGGGCTGAAGTTTTTCCGGAATTTCGCCTCGCTGGCGGAATAGGGGCTCGCACAAATCGATAACTGTCACAAGATGCGCGACGCTGGCTCTCTCCCGCCCCCGCTAAATAACGTTGCGTGATTCCGGGAGGAATGAAACGCGTAGGGTGGGACTGGCCCGCGCAAATCGGCATTATGCTCGCCCTGGACCTTATGCCGGTTTTGTTCCACGATGCGATTAGGCGAGCATGCGCTAGAGGGGCAGCAAATGCCGTATTCCGGTCGCGTAGCGACCATTGACGGTAGCCGTGGGTTTCAACCCACGTTGTTACACACAGGTCCGGCAACGACCCCATCCAGCTCGCCTGGATGGTGAAGGAGGTTGGACAGCTAGCACCGACAGCATTGAGAATCAGACCCCATCCAGCTCGCCTGGATGGTGAATCAGGTTGCCCAGCTAGTCCGCGCGCCGTAGCCGTAGAACCTCCTTCACCCACGGGACGAGCCCGTGGGGGTCGTTTGTCTTCTTCTTATCCGTTCTAGCCATTCAGCCTTGTTCACCATCCGCACCCGGAGGGTACCCGGCCGGATGGGGTCCGAGATGTGTGTAACAACGGGTTGAAACCCACGGCTACCGTCAGTCGTCGCTACGCGACGGGGCATCCGCCATGCGGAGTGGCGGAACAGAAACGATCCTCAAAACCCACTCCGGTAAACCGCAGAAACGACCGATTTTGCGCAGGCCAGGCCGGAACCGACCCGCGACCCGCAAGCGGGTACGCCGCGCGCCCCGAAGCTTGTTCCGGCTACGTGGCCCTACTCCGCCGTAAGCCCGCCCGCAGCTTCAAAGAGCAGCAAGGCCTGCCGAATCGCAGCCACGTCATGCACGCGCAAGACTTCAACCCCTCGCCGCGCAGCCCCCAGGGCGGCGCCGATCGTGCCGGCGGCGCGGTCCACCTTTGAATCGCCGAGCACGTGACCGATGAAGGCCTTCCGCGAAACGCCGATAAGCATGGGACAATCCAGCTCGTGAAACCGCGGCAAATTCCGCAACAAGGCCAGATTATGCGCCGTCGTCTTGCCGAAGCCGATCCCCGGATCCACGGCGATCCGATCCGGGGCGATGCCGGCTGCCACGAGGGCCTTGCGACGAGCGGCCAGCCAGGCGAGCACCTCTTCGACCACGTCGCCGTAGCGCGGATCGACCTGCATCGTCTGCGGCGTGCCTTGCATGTGCATGGCACAGATGCCGCAACCGCTGCTGGCGGCCAGGGCCACGATCTGGCTGTCGGCGGTCAGGGCGGTGATGTCGTTGATGATCTCCGCCCCGGCGGCGAGGCATTCGGCCGCGACCTTGCGCGGGAAGTGTCGATCGAAATCGGCGTCTCCGTTTGCTTGCGCAAGGCGACGACCACGGGCAAGACGCGGCGGAGTTCCTCTTCGGCGGCGACCGCCGCGGCCCCGGGCCGCGTGCTTTGGCCGCCAACGTCCAGCACGTCGGCCCCCTCAGCCGCCAGTCGCAGCCCGTGCTCCACGGCCGCCGCAGGCTCGAAGAACTTCCCGCCGTCGGAGAAGCTGTCGGGCGTCACGTTGACCACGCCCATCAAGCGCGGGATGGGGCCGGGGAAGAGCGTCTTGGTCCGCAATCGCCAGGGAAGAAGCATTGGAAGGATGAGGGGGAAGGATGAAGGATGAAGGATGAGGGATGAGGGATGAGGGATGAAGGGTGAGGGATGAGGGATGAGGGATGAGGGATGATGTGAGTGCATCTCTCATCTCTTATCCCTCACTTTTCATCGCCTGCTACCACGGCTTTTCCATCAGCGAGACAATCTGCTCCGCCAGGCGCTGAATGGCCCGCTGGTGGCTCGTCGCCACCGACTGGCCGACCTCGGGCACCATGTTGCTGGCGGCGCTGATATCGACGGCCGCGGCGGGAACGGGCACGAGCGGGATCTCGCGGACCGTGGCGCCGTGGCGGTAGGTCCAACTCACCTTCACCTGCAGGCTCACTTCCATCTCGCGGGGATCGTTCTGGAGCGTCGGGAAAAGCAGGTGCTTCGCCTCGGTGGTGATCTTTCCTACGAGGATCGTGTCGGCCGACGGCGAAGAAACGACCTTGTAATGGGTGCGCCGCTCGATTTCCTTGACGACCGCCTCGGTCAGTTCCTCGCCCAGCTCGCGGCGATAACTGCTGGAATCGAAGACCGGCACGTAAACCGTCTCGACGTCTTCGGGAAAGAGCGTTCTGGCGCCGAACTGATAGTTATTCAGGCCCAGGCAGCCGGCCAGCGACGCCAGCAGCAGCGCGGCCGCCACTGCGACCGGCCGTCGCGTCGGATGTCGGACTCGGTGGCGCCAAACCGGGCAATTCCGCTGCACGCTATTTCCCCTTGCCGAAGAGATTTGTCAGCCAGGCGAAGTGATTGGGCGGTTCGTCGGGCTCGTTGCGGATTTCCTCCATGCGCTTGCGGGCCCGCTCGGCAAACGACGTGTGCGCGTACTTCTCCAGGAGCACCTTGTAGTACTCGCGGGCGGCGCGGAACTCGCGCTTGTTGTCGTAATACTGGGCCATCACCCACTCGCGCTCAGCCTGCTGTTCGAAGATGACTGCCCGGGCCAGGCGGACGCGTTGTTCCTCTTCGCCGAGTTGGCCGGGGAATTGCTTGAGCGCTTGATCGGCAATCTCCTGGGCGTCTTTCAGCGGCACGACCGAGTACTTGGGGCCCTCGTAAATCCGCATCTTCGCTTGCAGCTCCAGCAGGTGCGCGTCCTTCTGGTACTTGCTCTTGGGATGGTTCTTGCGCAGCAGGTCGTACTTGTCGGCCGCCTCCTCCCATTCGCCGCGGCGGAAGTGGGCGTTGCCCACGCGGAACAACGCCGCGTCGGCCAGGGGACCGGTCGGATCGTGCATCCACACCGCCTGGTAGCAGGCCAAGGCGTTGCCAAGCGTGTCGAACCAGGGCTGCGTCTTGTCGATCATGTTGGGCGTTATCGGCCACTGGTGCGATTTCTGGTCCCACTGCTCCCAGTAGGTGGCAATCGCGAACAGGCGGGCGATCACCGTGTCCAGGTAGCGGGTGTTGTCGTGCTTCTTCAGCAAGTTGACGTACGCGTCTTGCGCATCGGCGTAATGGTCCGAAAAGAAATACGATTCGCCCTCCAGAAACATGGCGTCTTCTTCCATGGTCGAGTCGGGCCAGCGCCACGAGGCCGTATAGAATTCCTTGGCCGCTCCGTCGTAGTCCTTGGCGTTGAAGAGGGCCTGGGCCTTTTCGTAGGCCTGCTTGGCAAGCCGCTCGTCGGGGCCCCAGCCAACCGCCTTCTTGAACTCCTTCCAGGTGTAGTCGGGCGCCAGGTGCGACCAGTCCCATTCGCCATCGTCGTCGTCCGACTTCTTTGGCGACACGGTTACGGGACTGAACGTCATCGGTGCGGATGGGCCCGGACCGGCATAGCCCGGCGGCGGACCGGGAGGCGCGCCGTTGGCATCATAGGGCCCTGCCGGTGCGACCCCGGCGGCCCCGGCAGGCACAACATTGGGATCGAAGTAGCGCGTGGTCGTGACCGCCGATGCGCCGGAGGGACCGGGCCCGGTTCCGGCCCAGCCATTGCCGGACAGCCCCGCGGCGGCCCAGCCGTTATTGGATGACCCGGACGGCGAATAACCGTTGGCAGGGTTGATCGATGCGGTTGGCGGCGACGACGGGGTCACGCAGCCGGTCAATAAGGCCAGCAGTCCGGCCAGAGCCGTGCCGGGCAAGTTCTTGCCGAGGTTCGTTCGTGACATAAGCGACGTCCTTCCCATGTATCCGGCACGCTCCGCGTGCCGCTTGCCAACGGCACACGGAGTGTGCCGGATACATTTCGCGAGTTGTCCGGCTATCTCCAGAACTCGTGGAGGTAGTCGAACATCCTCGGTTTCCGACCCAAAAGATTAGCGATGTAGTGGTTTAATACGCCGCGCAACTCACCCAGCATCCGGGCGTCGATTTCCATTCGCCGCCAGGTCTGGGCTTCCAAATCGGCCAGTTGGGCCATCGTTCGCAATACTCCGGCACTCACCGAGACAACATGGCTCTTTCCCCGGCGACACTCTCGGCAGAGGGCCCCGCCGTGAATCCCGCCAAACGTAATCCGGCCGGTCAGGTCGATTTTCGTTCCGCACTCGGCGCACTGCTCCAAGGCGGGTGCATGGCCCAGGAACCGCAGCGCCCCGAGTTCGAAGCGCGCCAGCCGCCGGTGGACCACCTCGCCTGCCGCCAGCGCGGCCAGCGTCTCGTCTGCCAGATCGAAAAGTTCAGGATGAGGATCGTTGTCGTCGGTCAAATCGCCCAGCAACTCGGCAACGTAATAGCCGGCGTACAGCCCGGCCAGGTTCCGCCCCGTGGGGCGAAACCGCCGCAAAAGTTTGGCTTCTGTCACCAGGTCGAGTGCCTCGGACGATTTGTGGAGGAAGACTATTCGACAAAGGGTCAATACGTCAAGAGCAGACTCGAAAGGGTTTTTCAGTCTTCTCGCACCCTTGGCCAGGGCCCCGACCTTGCCGAATTCCCGCGTAAAAAGCCAAACCACCAGGCTTGTTTCGCTGAAATCAATCGTGCGGAGGACCAGGGCGCTGGCTTTTTCGGAAGGCATCGGACGGGAAATTCAACCTCGTTTAACCAGGAGCCAACGGCGACGACGACAACGGCAGGCGAAAAACATCGCAAAATCCTATCCCAACGGCGGGGGTAAATCAATGCCCGAAGGGGAGGCCTCGATCACGAGATTACGCCCTGACAGTACTGTGAGCAGTTCGCAAGGCAACGATCAAGGCGCAAAACCCCTGCAATCGCTACCGTTTGCCGCAAGAATTCTGGAAATCCCTTGTGACGCGCCTGGGCACACCGGCAACTGACCTTTTGACGGGCAGATGTATACGCCCGGAGAAGAAACAAACCTTAGTGCGAAAAGGAACAGAATCATGTTGATGGCAGAAGTTACGACTGAGATTTTGGATGCTGCGAAGACTTCTTTGCAGGGCAGCTTCCAGCAGGCCCTGGCTCAGGTCATCCTGTACGGGCCGAAAATCATCGCCGCAATCGTTGTGGTGGTGGTCGGCTACCTCGTGGCCCGGTTGGTGAGCAAAGTGCTCGTCAAAGTGAGCGAGAAGCTCGGCTTGCAAGTCGCCGCCGAGCGGAGCGGATTGGCCCAGTCGATGCGGCACATGGGCATCGAGCGGAACGTGCCGACCATTTTCGGCACCATCGTCTTCTGGTTGTTGATGTGCGTGTTCTTCATGGCGGCCTTCAATATCCTGGGGCTGACGGAAGTCTCCATCGCCATGAGCACAGTGGCCCAATACATTCCGAATTTGCTGGTGGCCACGGTGATCGTCGTGGTGGGGTTGTTCGCCGCGACCTTCCTCCGCGGCGTGATTGCCACCAGCACCGATCGGCTGGGCATCTCCTATGCCGAGCACCTGGCCAACGGCTGCTACTATACCCTGGCCCTGCTGACCTTCATCCTCACCTTGAAGCACTTGGGCATCGAGTTCCAGTTGCTCAACAACATGATCCTCCTGGTCTGCGGCGGGCTGGCCTTGGGCTTTGGCCTGGCCCTGGGCCTCGGTGGCCGTGATGTCATGGCGGGAATCCTCTCGGGCTACTATCTCCGCCAGCGATTGGCCGCCGGCGACGCGGTCGAGGTTGCCGGCATGCAGGGCACGGTCCGCGAGGTTGGCCCGGTGGCCACGATCATCGACACCGACGAGCACGGACTGATCAATCGGCATACGGTGCCCAACACCAAGATGCTGAACGAAGCGGTCCGGTAGAACGGGTTCGGCGAGGGTCTCCCGACCCCGCCGAGCCATCCGACCGAAGGTCTCCCCATTCGCTCACGAGACCTTCGGTCGCCGGAGTGGCTCGGTCAGAGACCGGCCACAACAGAGTGGCCCGGTCAGAGACCGGCCACAACAGAGTGGCTCGGTCAGAGACCGGCCACAACGGAGGCCGTAGCGAGCCCCGGAGTCGATTTCGATCCCGGGGTTTTTTTTGTCGGTCACTGCGGGTAAACCGTTTCGTTGGCGACTTTCTCGCCGTGGCCGTCAAAAAACACCACGATCACTTTGCCCGGATGATTGGAAACCAGGATGTAAGGAGAAATCGCCACGGATGCCCCCGGTGCCCCCGTTGTTGCCTGGGCGGGCCAAATGAAGGTGATGCCGGCGTTGGAGGTGGTGCTCCAGGCGGTGGCGGGGGTGACGGTGCTGATCCAGTTTACCGCGGTGCTACTCGAACTTGTGTAGTTCCCTGCACCCGCCCCGTAAATCTGTGTGCTTCCCGACGCGCCTGTCACCGTGTTTCCCGTCCCGTTTCCCGTGCGTTCTCCCAGCATGATGGTCGTCTGGGCACTGACGGCCTCGCCGCGGGGGAAGCTGGCGTTGGGCCGGGAGGTGAGCTTCGAGGTAATGGCCGGTGCGACCACCGTGCCATTCTTATCCACAGCAGGGTTCTTGAGATAGCTCACGAAGTAGCCGTCGTTGACCCCAAAGCTCAAGAGTGCATACAGATTCGACGACGTGGGGGCAGAATCCAGGAACGGATCGTTGGGGCAAGTCGTAAGACCCCAGCGCGTCTGCGCGATCGAGGTCGTCTTGCCCGTGATAACCGCGTCCCACAGATCTGCGCGATCCAGATAGGGGAAAATGGCCTCGACCCAGTTATAGGGGACCATAGTCCCCACAGCCCCCCCCACTTGCTGGGTCTGGTTGAGCACGCCGGGAAGTTTGTTCTTGGCGGCTTCATAGGCAATGATTGCCTTGCCGAGTTGGATCTGGTTGTTGAGGCACTTCGTCTGCCGGCTTTCCTCCCGAACCATGTTCACGGCCGGAATGATGAGTGCCACCAGGATTCCGATGATCGTGATGACCACAAGCAGTTCTATGAGGGTAAAACCGCGGTTGGAGCGATACATGGGCAATTCCCTTCACAAATTCCGAACCTGGCCGAGAACCACAAAACGATCCGGGACCATGCTGGCCCCAATCGGGTTCCGGCCTAGGTTCGTGGCCTTAAACTCCTGCCCCTAGGGTCTATTGTCGTAGAAAATCGAGGAGAATTCCAGCCCCGAAAAAATTTCTTGGGAAACGCTGGATTTTTCAGCCGGAATTTGGGACAATAGGAATGGGCAAGGCGTGAGGTTGCCGCAGGGCTGCGGGTTTGCCGCGGGCTGGCGAACTGCACGCCGCGGGCTTGGTGAGGTTGCGGATCTCGAGGATCGAAGGAGTCTGATTATGGAACGGCACACGAGAGAGGGTCGAGTTGGATGGGGTCGGCCGGCTTTTACGCTGGTCGAGTTGCTGGTGGTCATCACGATCATCGGCATGCTGATGGCGTTGTTAATGCCGGCAATTTCCGCAGCGCGGGAACAGGCCCGGCGGACTCAGTGCACGAACAATGAGCATGAACTGGGCGTCGCCATGAAGACCTACGAGATGGCGCACAAGTCGTTTCCCGGATGGCGGAACACGGTGACCACACTTCCTTCGGGCACGGTGACGGTTTCGTGGATTACGATGTTGCTGCCGAATCTGGAACGCAACGATCTGTGGCTGAAGGTCAAGACCCCGTCAACAGGGAGCTATACGGGCACCTACCTGAGGACACTCAGTTGTCCCAGCGATCCACCGGCGTCGACAACGGGCGTTGGTCCCTGTTCCTACATCGCCAATGGGCTTGTCCTGCTGGATCCGGTGCTTAATGCGACGATCTTAGCGCCGAAAACGGCGGATTATGTCTCCGGGAATGACGGAGAGTCGTACACCCTTATGCTGGGAGAAAACACGCAAGCGCCGCCCACCGCCGCCCTCGCCGCAGGCGCGGGCACAAGCTCCACAACTGGTACGATGTTACCGGTACGGCGTTTAACACACAGCTTTGCCAGACTTTCGGCTTCAACGTTTCGAATACGACTGTCTACCCTAACGCCGAAATTAGTTTCGCTGCCGTTTATGCCAGTCAGAACAGTGCTTACAACGGAAACGTGATGACCGCAAACATCAACTCGGCCCATAGTGGCGGATCGGTAGTGACCTTCTTCGATGGTCACGGCCAATTCATGCGCGACGACATGGGACTTAATCTGGCAACGAACCCGAGTTCCATCGGAGGCAGCCCCACGGTTTACCAGATCCTGGTGACTCCCGAGGGCAGCAAGAACAATATCGAACCAGCGGCCGACGAGAGCCAGTGGCAGCAGTAATTCTGCCTACATGGAAAACGTATAACCCCCTTGGCAATCCTAATGCCAGGGGGGTTTTGTTTTCAATCTTCGTTTAACCCGGAGCCAACGGCGACGCAGTGCGCCGTCGCCGTTGGCTCCGGGTTAAACAAAAGCGGGCTAAAGCACCCTACAGCCGCCGATTTTTGGAAACAGTCCAAAGAACGGGAGCAAGTTTGCCGATTAATCCGACTGCACCGTTTAGGAAGACTTTAACGGCAATCAGGGCAGCGAGAAGGCTTTCCAAGTTTAACTAGTCGCGCAAGCTTTCCAGATTGCCCCAAACCTGCACCCCACAGGTCGCCCGGTCATGTCCAGCAACCCCAAGATGCCATTTCAAAAATCGGGTACGCAGCCTGCCGGGCCACGCTGCCGACCCGCGAAGGTGCGGATCGTTTCTGCCCGCGCGGCCGCCTGGCTCGCCGTGCTGCTGCTGGCCGGCTGCCACACCATCAACCCCTACGATCCCAAACTGGAACCGCCCATGCCCGAGGCCCTCCAGCCGCCGCGGGAAATGAACAAAGTTTCCCTGCCGGCCTATCGCATCGAGCCGCCCGACGTGATCCAGATCGAAATGCTCAAGCTGATCCCCTTGCCGCCTTATCGGGCCGAGATCTTCGACGTGTTGCAGATCCGCGCCAACACTCCGCCCGATCAGCCCCTGGACAACCTATACTTCATGGTCGAGGCCGAAGGCACCATCAACCTCGGCCCCGCCTACGGCACCGTCCGCGTGGCCGGCATGACCCTCGAGGAGATCCGCACAACCTTGAACAAGTGGCTCAGCCCGTTGCTCCGCGAACCCGCGGTGACCGTGCAACTGGCCCGCGTCTCCGGTGCCCAGCCGGTCACCGGCCAGTACCTGGTCGGACCCGACGGCACGATCAACCTCCGCCAGTACGGCGTGGTACACATCGCCGGCATGACGGTGACCGAGGCCCGCATCGCCGTCCAGAACCACTTGCGGCAGTTCCTCGACTCGCCCGAACTGGCCGTCGACGTGGTGGCCTACAACAGCAAGGTCTACTACATCATCACCCAGGGGGCCGGCCTGGGCGACAACGTCCGCCGCCTGCCGATCACCGGCAACGAGACGGTCTTGGATGCCATCAGCCAGGTCAACGGGCTGTCGCAGGTCTCCAGCAAGAAGATCTGGATCGCCCGGCCGGCGCCGCACAATTTCGGCTGCCAGCAGATCCTGCCCATCGAGTGGGATGCCATCACGCAAGGGGCCCAGACGGCGACGAATTACCAGCTTCTGCCCGGCGACCGGCTGTTCGTGGCCGAGGACGAGCTGGTCACCTTCAGCAACATCACCGCCAAGGTCACCGCCCCGATCGAACGCATCGCCGGCATCCTGTCGCTGACCAACTCCACGATCCGCGGTTACGAGACGATGGGCCGCAATTACAACCGCCAACGCAGTGGGTTCTAATGATCGCTTCTCCGTTTTCCAAAACCTCGAACCTCTAGCCTCCCTCCGTGCCCCCGATCATGAAAAAATTATCGCACTGGATCAATGTTTCGAGTGCCATTGCCGCCGCCCTGTCTTGTCTGGCGCTGCATTCCATGGGATTTGCCCAATCGTATACGATTCGGCCGGCTCCCCCCGGTCCCGACGGCCAGTGCAAAGTCAAGACGGAAACGTTCGGGTACAACGACACGAACTGGCGGGAGTGGCCAGTGCAGCCTCGGCCGGAGGAAAAAGATTCCAAGACGATCGGTGGCCATAAGATTCCAACCCCGCCGCCGATTCCGGAACCGAAGCTCCCTCACTGGGAACCCCTGCCTGCCAGGCCGTCCATCTCCGGTGGAACCACGGGAACCATCTTGCCGTCAGGCTCCGGTTCAACGGCAATCCCTGGTCTGGGCGGCGGCACGGCCACGCTCCCTGGCAACGCACTCCCGGCGCCGAATGCTCCGGTCGTGGTTCCCCCGGGAGATTTCAGTCTTCCCGGCCTCGACCTTAATCCCGTCACGCCGAAACCAGGCAGCATCATCCAGCCCTTGCCCAAGGATTCACTCCTGCCGGGAGGAAATCCGCTGCAACCCCTGACGCCGAGTCCGGTCCCTCCCGGCGTAGAACCGGCAAAGACTCCAGACAAAGACGCTCCCGCACCGAAATCGTCGATTCAAGTTCCGGACCTGGCGCCGTTGCCAGCCTCGAAGCCGCAGGCCCCCGCATTGCCGGAAGTGAAGCCGCAGGTCCCCCCGTTGCCGGATTTGCCGGGCAAGGGCGGATCGCTTTCACGGCCCGGGAAAGATCCTGTCGCGGCAGGAGCGACTACCATCCCGAATAATTTGCCGGTGCAGGCCGACTGGGACGCCTCGCTCGGGCCCGATACGGCCGCCGAGAATCAGTTGCGCCACACCAGCTACGAGCAGCGGACAGCGGAGACGGGGAACCCTCTCCGCCGGGCCATGGAAGGATATTGCCCGGTCCAGTTGCAAGAGAACAACCGCTGGGTCCCGGGCAAGGCGGACTTTCAAGCGGCGTATCAGGGGCAAGTCTTCCATTGCTCCAGTGAGACGGCCCGGAAGCGATTCGAAGCGGCTCCGGAGAAATATGCCCCCGTCCACCGCGGCAACGACGTGGTCTTGGCCGTGGAAGAAAACCGCACCGTGCCCGGCAGCGTGAACCATTCCGTAGTATGGCACGGAAGACTTTACTTGTTCTCCAGCTCGGCATCGCTGGCCACGTTCCGGGAAGACCCCGCTCGATATGCCGCCGATGCCCGCAAGACGCCCTTGCAGATTCCCGCCGACTCGCTATAAAGCGGCTGCCAAGGGTGCGCCGAAGAATAGCTCTTCCACGAAAGCGAGGGCGGCTGGCAAATCCGGACGTCGTTCTTCAGCCGAACCCTAATACGTCGGATAGTATGGATTCGCAGTCGTCGGATTGTATGGATTCGCATTCATCGGGTTAAGGCGATAGTCCCGCATGATCCCCGGATTGACCAATCCGTTCCCGCTGCCGGTGTTCATCTCCATGCCGGGCGTGTTGGTATCTCCGTAGTAGCCCCTCGTCCGCACGCCATTGATCTGTTCGCTCACGTGGGAGTTGAAGTTCTGTTGATCCATTGCGGGGCGGACGTAAGCCGTGTAGGGATCAACCGTACCATTGTTGGATGGCAAGTACAGGTTTTGCCACGGGCTATAGCCGGTAGGCCGCTGATAGTCGTTGAATGGCTTGTTGCTGGTGCCGCCTACCGACGGATTCAACATCGGATTCTGTATGCTCCCCAGCCCATATTGATTCGTAAGATTGGACATCGAGTTATTGTAGGTGAGATTATTGACCGTTGGGACCACATTGGCAACCGGCACCTGACGCCCATACACAGGGTTCTGTCCTGGCGCCGTGGCATTGGGGGAAATATAGTTTGTCGCAGGATTCGCCCCGCCTGCCGGGCCGTATCCCGGCTGTCCGTTGTTGACTGCCGGGCCATAGCCCGGCTGTCCGTTGATGCCCACCTGTCCATTGCTTCCGGGTCCCTCCTGCGTCGGCGCCGATGGCATGAAAGGCTGCTGCTGCGGCCGCATGAGGTTCGGGTTGTACCGGTAAGGCGCTGCTCGATTATCGCCCGCCTGCGACGATACATCGATCGAGGGAACTTGCGGCAACGGCACACGCTTGACCCGTTCCTTCCACTCCTGATCCTGGATGGGGTTCGGGCGGGTGAGATCGTCCTTCAAAGGAACGGTCGCGACTTCGCACTCGGGGTAGATATAACCTCCGACCATCATCAAACAAACGGCAATTGAGGTGTGCATAACTTGAATCCCTCAGAAGAGTTGGTACGCGAATAAAGCGCGCATCCTGGGAAAATAAGTCCACCATAGCACCACTAGATTGTACGCTCATTCCAGCGGTAAAGCAAACGGCAAGCAGCGGTTTTGCGTCTAAATGTGATACATTTGCTCGTCTTGGGCTTTGGCACGTTCCAGCAGGTTGGCCAAAGTAATGTTGTCCAACATTTTCCGCTGGACTTCGCTGACCTCCTTCCATGCCTGCATCAGCACTTTGACGGCAGGAGAGTCGGGCGAGGCACTGCTGGTTGGGCCATTATCCTCGGGCGAACCTTCGATCACTTCCATGACTTGGCCCAGAGAAACCTCTTGTGGTGGTTTGATCAGGTTGTAGCCGCCGGCCGCACCGCGCACGCTGGCCACCAATCCCGCCCCTTTGAGCTGCAGGAGAATTTGCACCAGAAACCGCGGTGGCACATCGTGCCGTTCGGCGATTCTGCGAATTCGCACGGGTTCATTCGACCCGTATTGAGCGGCCAGCTCCAGCATCGCGATACATGCGTACTCAGTTTTTGCAGAAACTCTCATCGTGCTCTCATTTTGAACGAATAAATAGGATCTTGGAAACTATTGAATCCTTACTGTTCAGCTCACACAATCAATTCTATCAATGTTACCCAACTCAGTCAAGTATACCTCCCTGTTTGGGGAAATTATGCCAAATTAGGCATGGTTCAGAAATGGGGACAGGCACCTCGCCGGCGTCAATTTCTTGCGGCCTAATCGCTACTGGGCTCGGAGCCAGTCCCCGTTTCTGAACCATGCCCCAAATCAAGGGGCTTGACGACTGTCAAGTTGCTCGTGGTCCCGGCTCTAGCCGGTCTGGACGCCGCGAATTCCGCCTCAAGGCGGGACTACGAGCGCTGGGGGCTTGACGACTACCAAGTTGGCCGCGACGATGAAGGCTCGCTAGGGTTCTTTCCCACAGGACACTTACCGACTCGGATTTGGTCTACGAAAGGGTTGGCAGATGGCGGAAAAGGCGTACTTGGCAATCGACATGGGGGCCTCGAGCGGGCGCCATTTGGTCGGACGATTCGATGGTCGGAGGCTGCGACTTGAGGAAGTCCATCGCTTTGAAAACGGTCCCGTCGACCTGGGCGGGCGACAGTACTGGGACTTGCCGGGACTCTGGAGCCGCGTGCGGCAGGGGCTGACGGCCGCGGCGGCCGCCGAAGGCGGTGACGCGATCGTGAGCGTGGGCGTCGATACCTGGGGCGTCGATTTCGGCCTGCTGGGCCGCAACGACGAACTGCTGGGGAATCCCTATCACTATCGTGATGGCCGTACCAACGGCATTCTGGAACGGGCCTTCTCGATCGTCCCTCGCGAAGAGATTTTCCGCCACACGGGCTTGCAGTTCATGCAGTTCAACACGCTCTATCAACTCCTGGCGATGAAGCTGGGCAAGTCGCCGCTGTTGGACGTTGCCGAGACGCTCTTGCTGATGCCCGACCTCATGCACTGGCTGCTGACCGGCGTGAAGTGCAACGAAATGACCGAGGCCAGCACCTCGCAATTCTACAATCCCGTGAAATGCGGCTGGGCTGCCGAGTTGTTGGAAAAGTTCGGCCTGCCGACACACATCCTCGGCCGGATCGTGCAGCCGGGCACGAAGATCGGGCCGCTCCGCGGAGTCCTGGCGGCCGAAACGGGTCTGCGGGCCCAGGTCGTGCTGCCGGGGACCCACGACACCGCCAGCGCCGTGATGGCCGTCCCATCCCATAGCAAGCCGGGGGAGCGACCCGATTGGTGCTATATCAGCCTGGGCACTTGGGCCTTGATGGGCATCGAATCGCCCGCCCCGGTGATCAACGACCTGGTTCTGCAACGGAATTTCACCAACGAAGGCGGCGTGGGCAATACGATCCGGCTGCTGAAAAACATCACCGGTCTGTGGCTCGTGCAGGAATGCCGCCGCGTGTGGGGCCAACGGGCAAGGGCCTTGTCGTGGGAGGACCTCAACCGGCTCGCGGCCGCCGCTGAACCGCTGGTTTCCTTCATCAATCCCGACGCGGCCGATTTCCTCGCGCCGGAGAACATGCCTCGGGCAATCGCCGATTTCTGCGCGAAGACCGGCCAGACGGTCCCGCAAGACGAAGGCGCTGTGTTGCGTTGCGCGCTGGACAGCATCGCCATGAAGTTCCGTCACGTCTTGGGAATGTGCGAAGAGTTGGCGCTGGGGCGGATCGCGACGATCCATATCGTCGGCGGCGGCACGCAGAACCGCTTGCTCTGCCAGGCCGCTGCCGATGCTTCCGGCCGCAGCGTGGTTGCCGGCCCGGTCGAGGCCACCGCCATCGGCAATATCATGGTGCAGGCCGTGGCCGATGGTGCGGTCGCTTCGATCGCCGAGGCCCGCGAGGTCGTGCGCCAGAGCTTCGACGTCGAGGAGTACGAACCGCAGAACACGGCCGCTTGGGACGATGCTTACCCGCGGTTCTTGAAGGTCATTGAGTAGGAGTGCAAGAAATGTTCTCGGTCGGCATCATCGGTCTCGGTTTCATGGGCATGATCCATTACTTGGCTTACCAGCGCCTGCGGGGCGTGAAGGTCCAGGCCGTCTGCGAAGTGGACCCGGTTCGTCGGGCGGGCGACTGGCGGACGATCAAGGGCAATTTCGGCCCGCCCGGCGAGCTGATGGATCTTTCCGGCGTGGCTCAATACGCCGATCTCGACGCGCTGCTGGCCGACCCCCATCTCGACCTGATCGACATCTGCTTGCCCACCGCCCTGCACGCTTCCGCAGCGATTCGCGCCCTGGCGGCCGGCAAGCACGTGCTTTGCGAGAAGCCGATCGCCCTGCGCCCGGCAGACGGAATCGCCATGGTCGAGGCGGCCGGCAAAGCGGGCCGCACGCTGATGATCGGCCATGTGCTGCCGTTCGTCCCGGAGTACCGCTTCGCTTACGATGCGATTGCCGGCGGCGCGTACGGCCGGATCAAGGGCGGTCACTTCAAGCGGATCATTTCCGATCCTCTGTGGCTGCCGCGATTCTACGATCCGGCGGTGATCGGCGGCCCGATGCTCGATCTGCACGTGCACGACGCCCACTTCATTCGACTTTCATGCGGCATGCCGCGAGCGGTGCAGTGCGCCGGCAGTATGCGTGGCGAAGTGGTCGAGCGGTTCCACGCCCAGTTCCGTTTTGACGATCCGGAGTTGATTGTCACCGCGGCCAGCGGCGTGATCGCCCAGCAAGGCCGGCCCTTCACCCACGGCTATGAAATCTACCTGGAAAAGGCGACGCTGCTCTACGACTTTGCCGTCATCGGCGGCGAGCCGGTGCTGGCCACGCCTCTCACCGTACTCGCCAGCGACGGCCAGGTGCTGCGCCCCGAGTTGCCCAGCGGCGACGCCATCACACCCTTCGAGAACGAATTGGCCGAAGTCGTCCGCGCCGCGCAGACCGGCACTCCGTCGCCGCTCCTGGCCGGCGCCCTGGCCCGCGATGCGGTCGTGATCTGCCAGAAGGAAACTGAAGCCGTAGTTTCCGGGCAGCCGGTGCGGTTCTAAGGACCGGCGCTTACGTTGCCTTCTTTTGCGCCCTGACTTGTTCCTTGATGCGTTGGATGTGGCCGCGGCCCAGGGCCTTGACCTCGCAGCCCAGTTCGAAGTAGCGGCGGATCTCGTCGTCGGTGAGAATGCCGAAGCAATCGACGACGGCTCAGCGGAGCGCCGGCCCATTGCACGATCTGCTGCGGGTCGAGGTGCAGGTACGGCTCGTGGGGGACGGCCAGGATCAGGGCCTCGGCGTGGTCCAGCGCGGCCGCCAGGTCCTGGCCGACGCGAATGTTCTTCAGCCCCGCCTGGTTGTGGAAGAACCGCGACCAGGAGAGTCCCGGCGCGGGATACTCGTCCTGGTTCTCCAGTTCGTACCAGTGATCGAGATAGGGATCATGGACGCGCATTTCCGCGCCCATCTCGGTGAGCTTGCGGACGACGATCTCCGAACCGCTGTAGCGCGTGTCGCCCACGTCCTGCCGGTAGCTGGCCCCGCAGATCAGCACGTCGGCCCCGGCGATGTAACGGCCCATGTTCCGCAAGGCGTCGCGGGTCAATTCGGCGACGTGCAAGGCCCGCGTGTCGTTGATGTCCACGGCCGTGGGGCTGATGCGGAACACGCGGTCGCCGTCCTCGAAACCGAGGATGTGCTTATAGGCCCAGTAGCCCAGCCCGGCATCCTTGGGCAGGCAGTAGCCGCCGATGCCCGGCCCGGGGAAAATGATGTTGCTGTGGGTGGGCCGCATCTTGATGGCCCGGATGACCTTGATCAGGTCCACGCCATTCCGCTCGGCGAACAGGCTCCATTCGTTGAGGAAGGCCAGGATCGTGGCCCGGTACGAGTTCTCGACGATCTTCGTCGTCTCCGATTCGATGGGACGGTCCATGACCGTCAAGGGGAATTTCTCGGTGTTCAGCACCTCGCGGAGGAACTTCTCGACGCGCCGCCGGGCCTCGTCGGTGCAGCCCGAGCAGACCCGCCAGAAATCGCGAATCGAGGCCACGTATTCCCGGCCCGGCATCACGCGCTCGAAACTGTGGGCCAGCAGCGGGTCGCCCTCGATGCCTCGCGCGGCGAAGGCCTTCTTCATGATCGGCCAGGCCACGAATTCCGTGGTCCCCGGCGCCACGGTCGTCTCGATCAACGTCAGGCAGGAGGGTTGCACCTTCTCGCCGATGGTCCGCACCGTGGCCTCCAGGGCCGACATTTCCGCGTCGCCGCTCCGCATGTTGCCCAGCTCGCGCTTGGTGTAATCGCACTGCACGTCGACCACCACGCAATCGGCCAGGCCCAGACAGTCGCTGTTGTACGTGGCGGTGAGCGTCTTCTTCTCGCAGACGCAGCGCGAGATCATCGGATCGACCTCGGGATCGGCGGCCGTGACGGGCGACTCGCCGCGGTTCAAAAGCGGTATCTTCCAATAGCTCCGCGTGCTCGCCCGCTGGCAGCCGATCACGAACTTGCCGGGCTTCCCGGTTGTCTTGTCGATCGTATCGGCGATGATGGCCGCCATCACCGCGCCCACGAAGCCCACGCCCATCACCACCACGACTTCCTTGCCTTCGCGGCGGGCGTTGCAGGCAAGTTGCTCCAAGCGGGCCATTTCGGCCGCATACTCGGACTTCTCAGGAATGGGGAACTTCTCTCCGGACGGACTGACGGAATACAAGGTCACGGCGCGACTCCTACGGGCGAAAAAATGACGAAGGACGCTGTAGCCAAAACGCGGCCGCAGCCATTTTATAATAGCATACCGCGAACGGGTTGCCTGTCCACGAGTGCAAGCGTTTTGTCGATTTAACTAGCCGCGAAGTAGCGGAATGGAATAGCCGTAGGGTGGGCCGAGTGAAACGAGTCCCACCATTTCTCGGTGCCTTTCTCGGACCCCATCCAGCTCGTCTGGATGGTGAAGGAGGTTGGACAGCTGAGCACCGACAGCATTGAGAATCAGACCCCATCCAGCTCGCCTGGATGGTGAATCAGGTTGCAAAGCTAGTCCATTCTTGCGCCGTAGCCGTAGAACCTCCTTCACCCACGGGACGAGCCCGTGGGGGTCGTTTGTCTCCTTCTTATCCGTTCTAGCCATTCAGCCTTGTTCACCATCCGCACCCTGAGGGTACCCGGCCGGATGGGGTCCGAGATGTGTGTCACAACGAGGGCTTACGCCCTCGTTGTTGCACGCAAGTCTCCGGAACCCCACGCCGGTTTACGGGCCTAATACCGCCTACGGCGGAGGAACGATCATCAATGGCCGTCACTACCTCCCCCTTGAACAACGATGGCTTGCTGTTTAGATAAAATACACAGACTAGCTAGTGTGCGCCCACATTTCTGATAACGAAGAACCTCACAAGTTTAGTGACTGGGCTGTCGATAACAACTTTGCCGGTTAGTTGATTTCGGTAGCGTGCATGCGTTGCGCCTGCCGAAGGCAGCCGCCGGCGGGGGGCAAATACAACTCGTGCTGCGGTGAGAAGGTTCCTATTGCCAGCGGTCAAGACGGATACGACAGCGACAGGCTCGTCTCATTCTTAACCAATTGCCGGAAAACCTCCCCCCGTGGCGTCCCGTATTCGAGGAACGCGACCTGATGCGTTGCCACGCCCCGAAACTTGCACTGGTCATGCTCTGCGGCATCGCAGCCCTCGCCGGTTGCGCGCCGCAACAGCCGCTGTATCTCCGCAACAGCGACGACTTTTCGCATTATCTCGGAATGTCGCAGACGATCGACAACGCCGACGTGCCCGAGCCTCCCTTCAGTGAGCTCGAAGGCACGATCGCGCCGTTTGCGCTTGGGGGACCGGGCCCCAAGAATTACTGGCCCCTGAAGCTGGAAGATACCATTCGCTATGCCCTGGAAAACGCCAAGGTGATGCGGCAGATCGGCGGGCAGGTCCAAGGCCCGCCCACGTTCCTTACGTCGAACCCCGGCGCGGTGCCCACGATCTACGATCCGGCGATCACGGAAACCGACGCGCGTTTCGGCGTCAACGCCGGCCTCTCGCCCTTCGACCCGCAGTGGAACACGGACCTTTTCTGGGAGCGGAATCACGAGCCGCGGAACGTAAACCCCCTCTACGCCAGCAGCTTGCCGACCGAGTTGGCGCAAGACACGGCCCAGTTCGACAGTTCGATCAGCAAGACCACGCGCGACGGCACGACGCTCACGGTAAGCACTTCCACGGCGTACGACCTCGAGCGCGACAACCCGACGGTGAATCCCGCAGAGTTGCACGACTATACGACTTCCTTCCAGATGGAAATCCGCCGGCCCTTGTTGCAGGGTTACGGCGTGGAGTACAACGGCATCGCCGGCCCCGGCGCCATCCCCGGCTTTAACCAGGGCGTGCTCCTCGCCCGTATCAATACGGACATTGCCCTGGCCACGTTCGAGACGGGCGTTCGCAACCTGGTTTCGGACGTGGAAACGACCTACTGGGAGCTCTACTTCGCCTATCGCAATCTCGACTCCGCGCTGCAGGGCCGCGACAGCTCCTTGCAGATGTGGCAGAAGATCAACGCCATGTACCTGGAGGGAACGAAAGTCGGCTCGGCATCGGCCGAGGCCCAGGCCCGCGAGCAGTATTTCCTCTTCCGCAGCCAGGCCGAACAGGCCCAGGCGCAGCTTTACCATACCGAGCGCAAGCTCCGCTACATGATGGGCATCGCCGCGACGGATGGGCGAATGATCCAGCCCGCCGACGATCCGACGACGGCCAAGATCAGCTTCGATTGGTCGCAGGTGCAAAGCGAGGCCCTGGCCCGTTCTCCCGAGATTCGCGAAGCGCGGTGGCGGGTCAAGCAGCGCGAGCTGGAATTGATCGCGGCCAAGAACTACCTGTTTCCCCGCGTCGATCTGGACGCCCGCTACCGCTGGATCGGCATGGGCGATCGGCTGATCGATAAAGGCAACAGCAGTATTACGGGCGGGTCGTTCGACAACCTGGCAAGCGGGCAATTCCAGGACTGGCACATCGGCATCGAGGGCTCGATGACGCTCGGCTTCCGCAAGCAGCGCGACGGCGTCACGAATGCCGAGTTGGCCTTGGCGCGCGAACGGGCCAAGCTCCGCGAGACCGAACTGGAAGTCTCCAACCAGGTGGCCTATGCCGTGAGCGACATGGAGGCGAACCTGGCGCTGAGCGAGACCAACTTCAATCGCCGGATCGCTTCCCAGCGCAACGTGGATGCGGCACTGGTCACCCTCGCCACCGTCGTCACCCCGGAGGAGTACCTCAACTCGCTCAACATCCTCTTGAACGCCCAGCGCAGCCTGGCGCAGGGCGAAAGCGATTATTTCCGCTCGGTGACGAACTACGCGAAGTCGATCTCGCAGGTCCACTTTCGCAAGGGATCGCTGCTGGAGTACAACGGCGTCTATCTGACGGAAGGTCCCTGGCCCGCCAAGGCCTACTTCGACGCCCGCCGCCGCGCCCGCGCCGCTCGGCCGCCTTGTACCTCGACTATGGCTTTACGTATCCGAAGGTCCTCAGCCAAGGGCCGAATCGGCAGGCCTTCGGCCAGGTCATGGGTGCTGAAGAGATTCCGGCCGTGCCGCCGGCTTCGGCCCCGGGCACGCCCGCAAAGCAGCCGCCGGGCCCTGCTCAGGAACTATTGCCTGCGCCGCAACCGCAGCCCTCGGGCACGCCGCGGGGACCCGTCAGCCCGGATTCCACGGCCGCCGTGAGCCCCGCGGGTCACGCGACGCATGACATCGGATTTCTCAATTTGACGTCTCTGGCCCCGAAGGCCGACCAGGCCGCGGCCGCCAATACCGATGCGGCCGTGCAGCAGGCCGGGTATCGGGGGCAGTGAACCGGCTTTTCGCGCTCGTCGTCCCGCCTGTAGGCGGAATGCGCGGCGTCGGGACCGGCTAAAGCCGGGACGACCAGCGACTTTGCACGCCGCATTCCCCATGGCCCTTCGCGTCGAGCAAGATGCCGGGTACAATCGCTGTAAATTAGGCCAACCTTGCGTACATGGGGCCCGAGCCTGACAATATGCCGGACGAGGTCAGGCTGGAATGCCTGACGTACTTGATACCTTGGTCTTTGCTTCCATGTTTTTCTCCATCGACGGCGGCGACGGAACGGGAAAATCAACCCAGATCGACCTCTTCTGCCAATGGCTTCGCGAACAGGGACACGCGGTGGTTGCCTGTCGCGATCCGGGCAGTACGCCTTTGGGCGAGGCGATTCGGGATCTGCTGCTGCACCGGCACGACCTGGCCATCGGACGGCGAAGCGAAATGCTCCTCTACATGGCGGCCCGCGCAATTGGTGGCAGAAGTGATCCGGCCAGCGCTCGAAGCCGGCAAAATCGTCGTTGCCGACCGGTACCTGTTGGCCAACGTGGTCTATCAGGGCTATGGCGGCGGGCTGGACGTCCAGACCCTGTGGGAGGTTGGCCGCATCGCCACCGGCGGCCTTTTGCCTACCCTGACTATCGTGTTGGATCTGCCCCCCGAAGCTGCCGCCGCACGGATCAACCGTGAGCCCGACCGCATGGAGATGCAGGGTCTGGAGTTCCACGCACAGGTTCGTGAAGGTTTTCTCACGGAGGCCAGGCAGCAGCCGGGCCGGATCGTGGTCGTCGACGCCTCGCGGCCGATCGACATCGTGCAGGCCGACCTGCGGGTTGCAGCCCAGCGGGTGTTGCACAAAATAGCCTATCAAGAGGTTGACACCGCGGCGGGAGAGAATTGACCACCCATGACCTGGCACGGCATCGAAGGGCACGACAACGTAGTGGAAAAGCTCCGCCGGGCCGTGGCCCGCAATCGGCTGGCGAGCAGCTTCCTGTTCTGTGGTCCGGCGGGGGTGGGAAAGCGGACGTTTGCCCTGCGCTTCGCCCAGGCCCTGTTGTGCCCTGCACGGCCCGCGGCGGACCTCGATCCGTGCAATACGTGCCCGAGTTGCGCGATGGCCCTGGCCGGCACCCATCCGGATATCGAGGTCGTCGCCAAGCCGCAGGACAAGGCGACCCTGCCGGTCGAGCTTTTTCTCGGCGACCGCGAGCATCGAGGAGACGAGGGCCTCTGTCATTGGATCTCGCTGAAACCTTTCCTGGGCGGGCGGCGGATTGCCATCATCGACGACGCCGATTTCCTCGCGGCCGGACAGGGCGAGTCGGCCAACTGCCTGCTGAAGACGCTGGAAGAGCCGCCGCCGCATTCCCTGCTGATTCTGATCGGCACCAGCCCTGCGCGGCAACTGCCGACGATCCGTTCCCGCTGCCAACTGATTCGCTTCCTGCCCCTGCCCGAGGAAACCGTGGCCCAACTGCTGGTCTCCAAGGCCCTGGTGACCGACAAGGCGGAAGCCGCGCGGCTGGCCCGCTTCAGCGAAGGGAGCCTTCAGCAGGCGATCGATCTGGCCGACGCCGACTTGTGGAGTTGTCGCCGCACGCTGCTGGAGAAGCTGTCGGCCGAAGTGCTCGATAGTGTAGGGCTGGCGCAGACCATTTCGACTTTTGTCGACGAGGCGGGCAAGGAGGCCCCCGCCCGGCGGGCCCGGTTCCGCCAGGTAGTGGCTTTTGCCGCCGAATTTTATCGCCGTCTGGTGCATGCCCGCAGCGCGCTTCCGCTGCCGTCCGATCCCGAGTTGCGCGGCCCTTTGGAAGCAGCGGTGCAGCGTTTCGGCGGCGATGCGATGGTGGCCGCCGCTTGTCTGGAGCGATGCCTGGACGCCCTGGGCCAGATCGATCGCAATGCCAATCAGGCCACTCTGATTGAGGCCTGGCTGGACGATCTGGCGGACCTTGCCCCGAAGGTTGCCTCCTGACGCAATCGATCGCCAAGGGGCCGCCCTCAACGATCACTCTCGGCTGTATACCATACCCCCACGCACTTCGCTCACCGTCACCTACGGTGCTTGATGACAGCGCACCCTATTTCACCGACCTTCGCGACGCCGCGGCCAGTTCTTGAATGAAGAGCGCGACTTGTCCGGGCGTCACGCCGGCGCGGCCCGCAACATCGCCCAGCAAGGTCTGCGCCGGCTCGCCGCGGTTCAACCGGGCGATGATCTCCTCGGTGTGCGGACCGATCCGCCCGACGGCTTCGCTGGTCAACTCCGGCCGCTGCGCCGGCCGCCGAGGGCATGCCAAGACAGGACAGATATCGAAAAAGATTGTTCAAGAGAAAGAACGGCGTGATGATCAACGAATGCAGGCCCCACCAGCCGAGCGTGACATTGACCAGGGTGAACTTCCAAAAATGCCGGTGGATGCACGACTTGCAAAGATTGCCCTCCACGGCCCTCGTGAAGCGCATCACCAAGGCGCCGATGTTTTGATAAAAGGCCACATGCTTCGTCGGGGCCTCAGCGCCGCAGCTTTGACAGAACATGTTTCTTCTCCGTGGTTCAACAGATGACTGTCTTATGAATTCCCTGCGAAAAAGCAGGCAACTGGATTTCATGCTGGAACCAGCCCACACCAACGTCCTCCAGGCCCTCGATGCCCTTGGATCGGCAATCGCGCCAGTTTACACCGCGGCCGTCGGAAACGCCATAAGTCGAAACGCGTCGTTGCAGGCGTTGCAGTCTCTTTATACCTTTCAACCCGGATTATTCATACAATGTAGCGTGGGCCGGCGCTCGCCGACCCACTTCGCAGGCACTCCGGATCTTGTCCCACCCCACGGCCTAAATGGTTTCCCGGGTCCTTTCCCTGCGATATTTTCTTGCACGGCCGAACAACCGTGAGCTAATTCTTTAAGGGGATGCGTGCAAATCCCTTCACCCTGTCCAGCTCCCGTGGGGAGAGGGGACCTGGCGCCTGCCAAAGAGATATACTTGTCTTTAGTCGAGATTGCTTTGCTGATGAAATCATGATCGAATATGAAACTCCAGATCGGGACGTTTCCAAGTCAACCGCCGGCCGAACCGGCCGCTGCTCTGGCCGTGGGGCCTTTCGTCGCCGCTCGGCAACCCGCGTCCTGGTGATCAGCGGTTTCATCCTCTTGACGGTCTGGGCGCTCCGCTACGCGGCCGCAACCGGCCAGGCGTTCTGCATTGCGGCCGAGAACGGCCAGGGCCAGCCGTGGGGGCAGGTGCTCGATCCGCGGTTCATCGTCGATGCCTGCCCCCAGGCGCTCCTGCTCCTGCTGACGGCCGTCGTAGGCTTCTGCCTGTTTCTGCGGCGGAAATCGGTCCGGCCCGTTGAGCGATTGCTTTTGGATGCCCTTGGCGGACCTGGGACACGTTGTGGTGCGGGCGTATCGCCTGCCCTGGGCAACCGCACCCGCGGGCGGGTACCCGGCGGCACGATGGATGACACGATCCGCCCCGTGCGGTCCTGGACCTGGATCGCCTTGGGATTGGCAACGGTTGCCGTGGCGTTGGCCATGCTGGAATGGATCGAGCCGTTCTACTTTGTTCAAGACGACAATTTTGCCAACGGCCTGCCGCAAACCGTGCTCGGCTTCAGGTCGATCATCCGCGGAGAATTCCCCGGGCTTAATCCGTGTCAACTGATGGGAGTGCCCGGCGCGGGCGATGGTTCGTTCTTCTATCCGCCGAACTTCCTTGCCTATGGCCTCGCGCGTTGGGGTCTTGGCAACGAGTATTACATGCTGGACGTGCTTGCCGCGATACATCTCATGGCGGGCTTTCTGGCGTTGTTCGCGGCGGCCAGGACGGCCGGGCTGCGGCCCGCCTTGGCATTCGTCCTGGGAATCTCGTTTACGCTCTCCGGCTATGTCTTGCTGGTCGGACGCGGCTGGCCTTTTGTGATCGCGACCGTCGTTTGGCTGCCTCTGCTGTTCTGCGTCATGGAGCGTTGGCTCCAGGGCCGCGTCGGCTGGCGATGGCTGTTGACCGCCGCATTGGCGATCGGCGGTTTCTACTACATCGGTTTTCCCCAGTACTGGTTCTATGGCATGTTGCTGCTGGGCTTCACCGCGGCGGTCGCGGTGATTTGCGGGCGCGTTGCCGCAAGACAGTTGATCTGGCCGGTTGCCGCCAGTCTTCTCGGCCTGGCCCTCATCTTGCCGGTGTTGACGGTGCAACTCGAATTTGCCCGCGGCATGGCGGAAAAGACGGCCAATGCCGGGATGGGATTCGAACAAGGACTGCTGGCCACCCTTGCGCCGTTTCCTCTTACCCACGCGGCGGGTTTCATGGGACTGCCCGCCAACCGGGAACAGGTCCTGGAGACCCAGTGGTATTACGCCGGGACCTTCCTCATGGCCTGCGCGTTTCTGAGCATGGGGCTGTTGCTGGCTTATCGCTGTCGCCGAGCCTGGCTGGGGCAGCATCCCTGGACGGCCGCCGCCATCGTTTCTCTCTGGCTGGGCCTGGGCGCGGAAGGCATGCTGTGGACGGTGATCGGGAATCTGCCCGTGATCCGTGCGGTCAATCATCATCCCCATCGGCTGATGCCCTTCTTCGTTTTCTTTTCCTTGATTGCGGGCGGGATCTTCCTGGAACGTCTATTGCGCCGCACGGCTGGGCGAAAGTGGGAGTATCTGATCGCCGCCGCGACAGCCGCGCTGATGCTCTATCACGTTTCGCTTTCGCGGAACAGCCTGTGGTGCTACGGCGACCGTCCCTACCCCGAGCTTCCCCGAGAGATTGCCGAGTGCGTCCTGCCGAGTCAGAATCCGCTGGCCGGTCGCGTCTGGTGGTATGGGCCATTTCGAGCCAGCTTGCCGGGCTTTTCCTACATGCTGCCGCTGAGCCTGCCTTCGGCCTATGGGGCTTACGGATTCGGCGGTTACGATCCGGTCTTCGAAGCCCGGCCGGAGACGCGGGCCTTCCAGGCGAAATTCGACGCATCGCCGGCCGAAGCGAGCCGGGCCTACGGGATCCGCTGGGTTCTGGTCGCCAACCCCGACTACTACAAGAAAGAGCGGGAATACTGGCAGGCCGCGTGCCAGAGCGACTGGTGCTTGGGGTTCTCGGATTCGAGCTGGCCCCGCTATCAAGAGGCGTCTCTGCCTGCCGCAAAGCTGCGGGTCCGCCGCGAGGAAGTCAGTCTGTACGAGCTCCCGGATGCCAACCCCATGGCCTTCGATCGGGCCGCTCCGCAGGCGCCGCTGCCGATCGAGTTTCATGGCTGGGGGACCGCGGTCGAGGTACCCGGCCAGGGCCAGCGGACTGTTGTGGTCAACATGGTCGTTCGGCCGTGGCTGCGAGCGGCGTGCGGAAAGCAACCGCTGGAATTCTCGAGCGACGAGTGGGGACGCATGGAGATCCGCGTGCCCGGCGGTGTAACCCGCGTCCAGGTTTTCTACGATCTTCCCTGGCGGAAGGGGATTTTCATGGCCGCCGGGCTCGCAACCGTAACGCTCCTCGGCATGGTCCTGCTCCGGAAGCGGATCTGACTCCATTTCGACAGGCATTTCGGATACAATAAGAGTGCCTCCTGGAATTCGCGAACACCAAGAAGCCAACGGAGAACCTACCTATGCCATGCCGACATCTGCGTGAACTTTATGAGATGTGCAGCACGAACAATTTGAAACTGAGCAGTTCGGATCTGATTCGCATTGTTTGCCCGGCCTGCGGTGTGGCCGACGTATGCCCTTCCGTGTTGTACGAAGAGTATGACAGCCGGCATCCGGAGGAGCGCGAGCCGGCCAGTCCGGTCGAGAAAGCGTCCTAAAGCTCATTTATTCGGCAAACTCCTGTCAATTTGCCTAATTTATGGGCAGATGATGGCAGGAGTAATCCGATTTAGCGCAGGAAAAATCTCGTTCTAGCGCTTGACAAATAATCGCGTTCGTGGATAATAAACAGTTTAGTGTTCGCGGCACCCCTTACCCCAGAAGGGTTGAATCCACACCCGAGGCGATCCATGGTGTCGTGGGATCTGATGCCAGCCGCCGGTTCCGGAATGAATGGGACGCACCATTCCTGGCTGGAAACCTGATTAGTTTTTTGGAGTTTTATTTCGATGCGGAATGTTTTCGAAGCAATTTTGGAGTGCGGTCACGACGAGGACTTCAACCCCGTCGAGAGCGCGGAGTTTCGTCGGACGGACGCGCCTGCCGGCTCCAAAGCGAAGATCGACATGTTGGCCGAGCGCGTTTTGCGCGGTCTCCCCTTGTGGCACCCCGAAGATCGCACCGATTACAGCGGTCTGACGGGGAGTCTCCGCCCGCGGGCCTAGTCGATACGGATTCGGAACCGATTTTCATCGCCCATTCTTACGCTCGAAGACCCGGATGTCTTCGAGCGTTTTTTTTGCTGATCACTCACGCCGCGTCTTCCGGCACCGGCAAATCCGCCGCGACAGGCCCGGACGATTCCGCCGCCGCGGTCGTTTCTTGATGGCGACTGTCGAGGTGGCGGAGTTCGAAGAAGAGGCACGCGCCGGTCAGCAGCGACGACACGGCGTCGGAGATCGGCAGGGCCATCCACACGCCGTCGAGTTTGAAGAACTTCGGCAGGATCCAGACCAGGGGAATGAGCAGAAACACCTGCCGCGAAAGCATGAGCAGCATGGCTTCCCGCGGCTTGCCCGTCGCCTGGAAATAACTGGCGCTGACGACTTGGAAGCCGACCAGCGGCGACATCAGGAAGCAAACGCGCATGGCATGCACGCCCAAGGCGATCAATTCCGAGCGGTTGGCGATTTCCTTGTTGATGAACAGTCCCATCACCGGCCCCGGAATGAGCATCGCGACGACAAATCCAAGGACCGTCAAGGTCGACGCGTAAAGGATGCCGGTCAAGAGGGCCTCTTTCACCCGATCAAATCGCTTGGCGCCATAGTTGAAGCCGACGATGGGCTGCGTGCCCTGGTTGATCCCGTAGACCGGCATATTGGCCATCATGAAGAGCGCGTAAATGCCGCCCCAGACTGCGATTGCCGCATCGCCGTAGTCGGCGGCTTGTCCATATTTTCCCGCCTGATGGTTGACAAAGCCGAACATCAGGGCCCCGAAAAGTTGCATGGCGAACATCGGCGAGCCGATCAGCAGGATCCTGCCGCACGTCGGCCCGTGGAACTGCATGTCCAGGATCTGCCGCCAGTGCAAGCGGAGCACGCTCCTGCCCTGCAGGAAATAGGCCAGTACCCAGACGGCCGACACGCCTTGGGCTATCGCCGTGGCAAACGCCGCGCCACGCATCCCCCAGAGAAATCTGCAGATTCCCCATTGAGGGAACTTGAAGAGGAATAGCCAGGCCAGCAGCAAGTTCAGGAACACGCCGATCAGGAGCGTCCACATCGCCGTTCGCGCATTGCCCTCGGCGCGGATCACCGCATTGAGCCCGAAGCCGACCAACTGAAAACCGGTGGCGAAGATGATGATTTGCAAGTAGTCGTGCGTGTAAGGCAATACGTCGGCAGAAATACCCAGGCCGCGCAAGACGGGGTCCAACAGCAACTGCCCCACGACCGTGAGAACGATGGAAACCAGCACCAGCAGCAGCGCAGCGTTTCCCAGGACCCGCTCGGCCTCGTCGGCCTTCTTTTCCCCCAGTTTGATCGATACCTGCGCCGCGGCGCCAAAACCAATCAGCATCGACGCGGCCAGAAGGACGAGCATGTAGGGAAACGCCAAGGTGATGCCCGCCAGCGCGTCGGGATTCAATGCCTGGCCAACAAACACGCGGTCCACAAAGTAGTAGGCGCCTTGCGTCATCATGCCGACCATGGCCGGCAGCGACAGGCGGAGCAAAAGTCGGGGAATGGTATCTTCGGCAAGCCGGCGGGTTCGCTCGGACTGGGGGGATGGTTGCGCCGCCACACTATCGGTCGAGGGCGAAGCGTACGGGTTCTGGCGGGATCGCTCGGACTGGGGGGATGATTGCACGGGCGGCTCGGGCGGGGTGAATTAGTTGCGGGCAAAAGATCGACAGGGGCTGTATCAAGTGTATCAAATGATCGGCGTTGGGTAAGGGCCAATTGGAGAAGAACGAAAAGAGGGCGAACTGGCGGATATAGGCAATCCCAAGAATTCGCAAACTGACCTTGGCGAAAAACGTGCCCTCGGCTAAAAGGTCGTAGGGTAGGCCGATTGAAACGAGTCCCACAAATATTTCGAGGTCGAACTTGGTGGGACTCGTTTCACTCGGCCCACCCCACGAACGCAAAAAAAGGCTTGAAAGCCTAATTCCTCTGCGTCGGAGACCCTACCGATGGCGATGTTTCCAACCCATATCAAGTGCAGCACGCTCGCCGGCATCGGCTGCGGGACCGTGGCCTATTTAGGATACGGCGTGCCCCTGACCACCAGCCTTGTCGGGGCCGGCCTGTGCAGCGTCGGCGGCATATTACCGGATATCGATAGCGGACCGGGCATTCCCCTGCGGGAAATCACGACCTTCCTGGCCTCGGTCGTGCCCACCATGCTCATCACCCGGCTGCTTTCCTACAGCTTCGACCAGGAGACGCTGATCCTTGCGGGGGCCATCATCTACGTGGCCATTCGTTTCGGACTGGCCCATTTTCTCCGGCATTACACGGTCCATCGCGGCATGTTCCATAGTTTTCCGTCGATGGCCATCTTCGGCGAGCTGACCTATCTGCTGTTTTACGGCGAAAGCATGTTCGTGCGGCTGTTCATGGTGGCGGCCGTTTGCCTGGGTTTCTTCATTCACTTGCTGCTCGATGAAATCTACAGCGTCGAATGGGACGGCAGGCCGCACCTGAAGCGATCGTTCGGCACGGCGATGAAATTCGCCGGCAATGAGTGGTGGCCCAACGTCGCCTGCTATGCCAAACTCGCGGTGGTGACGTTCTTCGTGCTGAACGATCCCAACGTGATTCATCAGATTTCCGCCGGCCAAGGCCAGCAAGTCGCCAAGAACCTGGGCCAGGTCGTCAAGGACGTATTGGATTCGGCGGTGGCCAAGACCGGCCCCAAGTCGTCGGGCGATGTGGCCATCCCAGCCCTCATTCCCCGTCGTCCGGCTGGCGGAACGCCGGGGCCCACGATGGTTCCGGCAAATTCGACCACCGTGCCGCCACCGGCCTTCGCCTGGCCGGCGGCTTCGACGACAACGTCTCCCGCACCTGCTTTCGCCCCACAACAGCCAGCGGCGGTCGCAGCCATGGCCAACGGACCCCTTGCCGCCGACCCGCCGACCAGTGCTGGTATCCCTGCGAGCGGGCGGCGGAAGTCGAGCGCCGCTTCGGCGCCAAGCGGCACGGCCCAACCGGCCGACAGTCGACCATGGGCAACGCCTCCCAGTCAGCCAACATCGACAGGACGGTTCTGGCAATAAGCCGTTCGTAGTCCCGGCTTTCGTCGGTCCCAACGCCGCACCTGCCGGCTAAACCCGGGACTGCGAGCGCTCGGTCAATTCCCCGCCTCTTGACTCCGACCCCAATCTGGAACACCATAATAGGTTGTTCCGGGCATCCGTTCTTGGCTCCCGATCCTACGAGGAAAGACTTATTGCTATGCCGCTGGCCAAACAAGACCTTGTCACGTATTTCACGGAACGCTTTGGGCAAGTTCCCCCTCTTGTTGTGAGGGCGCCGGGTCGGGTCAACCTGATCGGGGAGCACACCGATTATAACGACGGCTTCGTCCTGCCGTTGGCCATTGATCGGGCCGCCTGGATTGCCCTGCGGCCGCGCAGGGATTGCCGCGTGCACGTGTACTCGATCGACTTCCAAGAGGGCCGCGAGTTCGACGTCACAAACCTGAAGCGCGAGAAGGCGGGCTGGATCGAGTACCTCAAGGGCGTGGCCTGGTGCCTTCAGGACGCCGGCATGAAGCTGCAGGGCTGGGAAGGCGTGCTGGCCGGCGACGTGCCGCTGGGGGCGGGGCTTTCGTCCTCGGCCGCACTGGAGATGGCCACCGCCCGGGCCTTTGCCGCCGTGAGCGGCATCCCCTGGGACGCTGTGGCCCAGGCCAAGCTGGGGCAGCGCTCGGAAAACAAGTGGATTGGCGTGAACTGCGGCATCATGGACCAATTGATCTCCTCGACCGGCCGCGCCGGCCATGCCATGCTGATCGACTGCCGCTCGCTGGAATTGCAGCCTGCGCCGCTGCCGGCAGGCGTCGCCGTCGTGATCCTCGACACGGCAACGCGCCGCAGGCTGGTCGATGCGGCCTACAACGAGCGCCGTTCGCAGTGTGAGGCGGCGGCCGCGTTTTTCCAGGTCCGCGCCCTGCGCGACGTGAGCGTGGCCATGTTCGAAGGCAAAAACGGCCAACTGGACACCACGACCCGCCGCCGCGCGCGGCACGTGATCACCGAAGATGATCGAACCGTCCGGGCAGTCGAAGCCATGCGCCGGGGCGACATTGCCACGTTGGGCCGGTTGATGAACGAGAGCCATGCCAGCCTGCGCGACGACTATGAGGTTTCCAGCGACGCCTTGAACGCCATGGTCGAGGCGGCCCAGGCCCACAGTGCTTGCTACGGTGCGCGGATGACCGGGGCCGGCTTCGGCGGCTGCGCCGTGGCAATCGTGCGGGCCGACGCGGCCGAGGATTTCGTGGCCGCCACGTCAAGTGCCTATCAGGCCCGAACCGGCAACAAGCCGGCCGTTTACGTTTGTAGCGCCACCGACGGCGCCGCGGTGGTGTAAATGCTCAAACAGAAAAGTGGCTGCCATCAATTTGGAGTGCGGTAATTTATTACCGCTTTTTTGGGCGATCGGCGACCGCCTTCGGGACGTGCAAAACGTCGCGCGGTTGCGGCACCTGCGGCAAAAAAAGCCGGCCCGCCGACCATGTGTCCATGGTGCCCGGACCAAAGCGGTAATGAATTACCGCACTCCAAAATGGAAAAATGGCATTCAAGCAATTCCTGCAAGACTTGTGCGAGCGTCTCGGCCTTGCCGAAGCGCCGGCGCCGCCGCCGCGAGCGGCCGACGTGCCGCTGGCCGACCCCCAGCAACTGCGGCCGATTTTCCCTCGCCTGGCCGTGTGGGGCGTGAAGCAGATCCATCTCATCCTTGGCGACGAACCTGAAGCCGGCGACCTCGTGCAAGCTGCGCGTCAAGCCGTAGAACTGGGGATGCGCGTCAGCGTTCGTGGCCGGGCGAGCGACCTGGCACAAGCCGAACTCCTCTCCGATCTGGCCGCGGCAGGGGTACAGGAGATCGAAATCCCTTTCCTCTCGGCCATCGGCGAGGTTCACGACGCCTTGGCTGGGGCCGGCGACTATCGCTGCGCGTTGCGGGCGATGGACAGGCTCGCAGACCTCAAGTTGCCGTTGGCAATCCAGATCGTCTTGGTGCCGTCCACGTGGAAAACGATCAAGCGGACGCTGCAACTGCTCGACGATCGCCGCGTGCGCGAGGTCCGCTGCTTTCCCATCGCTTGCCGCGACGACGAACCGTCGAGTTGGGCCATCTCGGCCAGCGAGTTGGTTGCCGCCGCCCGCTGGATCGAGCAATCGGGCGAGAGCCGATTCAATTTCACCTGGTTCCCGCCGCGAAGATTCGATCCCTCGCGGACTTTAGCCCAGCAGGTCCGCCGCGGCCCGCGTGCGGCGGCCAACGCCGTGCGGATCGAGCCCGATGGCCGCGTGATTCCACCTGCGGGGCCGGCGGTTTCCGGCGGCAACCTGTTTCAGGACGATTGGAAGCCGATCGCCCGCAGCGAGGTATTTCGGGCCTGGAAGCGACGGCGGACGACGCCGGCGCGTTGTGCCGAGTGTCCGGGGCTGGCGGCATGTGCGGTGGGATGTTTGCGCGGTGCGCTTAACTGGTCGAGTGGATTCAATATCACTGAGGACTGAGCACTCAGTACTCAGTACTCAGTACTCAGTACGGAGTACCGAACCCCCGAACTTCTCCCGTTCGTTGGCCTCATGCCAAAATCCCCTTCACCACCTTTCCCGCCACGTCGGTCAGACGAAAATCGCGGCCGAGATAGCGGAAGGTCATTCGCAGGTGGTCGATGCCCAACAGTTGCAGCATCGTGGCGTGCAAGTCGTGGACCTCGACCACGTCCTTCACGGCGTAGTAGCCTAATTCGTCGGTCTCGCCGTAGGTAATGCCCGGCTTGATGCCGCCGCCGGCCATCCAGATGGAAAAACCCTTGATGTGGTGATCGCGGCCGGTGCCCTGGTTCATGGGCGTGCGGCCGAACTCGCCGCCCCAAAGAACCAGCGTGTCGGCCAACAGCCCGCGCTGCTTGAGGTCCTTGATCAAGGCCGCTGAGGCCTGATCGGTCTCCTTGGCGTTGATCGGCATGTCGCGCTTCAGATCGCCGTGCATGTCCCAGTCGCGATGGTAGACCTGGATGAACCGCACGCCCCGCTCGGCCAGCCGCCGGGCGAGAAGGCAGTTCGCCGCGAACGAGCCGTCGTTGCCCGTCGTGCCGTACATCTCCAGCACGTGCTTGGGCTCGGTCGCCAGGTTCGTCAGCTCCGGCACGGCGGTCTGCATGCGAAAGGCGAGCTCGTACTGGGCAATCCGCGTGGCGATTTCCGGGTCGTCGACCGCCTCCTCCCGCAGCCGGTTGAGGGCGTCGATCGTGTCGATCGTCTCGTGCTGCCGCTGCGGCGTGACGCCCGGCGGGTTGCTGAGGTAATAAACGGCGTCGCCCCGCGACTGGAACTTCACACCCTGGTAGCGACTGGGAAGGAAGCCGCTGTGCCACATCCGCGACGAGATCGGCTGCGCCTGCCCGCCGCGTCCGGTCGAGGTCAGCACGACGAAGCCGGGCAGGTCCTGGTTCTCGCTGCCCAGGCCGTAGAGCGTCCAGGAGCCCGCCGCCGGCCGGCCGGAGATCGTCGAGCCGGTGTTCATGAAGGTGTGGGCCGGATCGTGGTTGATGGCCTCGGTCTTCATCGAGCGGATGATGCACATCTCGTCGGCGATCGAGCCGAGGTGGGGGAACAATTCGCAAATTTCCTGTCCCGACTTGCCAAACCGCTTGAAGCCGAACTGCGGCCCGAAGCAATTCAGCTTCGCCCCTTGAAGCTGGGCAATCGGCTGGCCCTTGGTGAACGAATCGGGCATCGGCTGGCCGTGGAGTTTGGCCAATTGAGGTTTGTTGTCGAAGGTTTCCAGGTGCGTGGGCCCGCCCGACTGGTAGAGCCAGATCACCCGCTTTGCCTTGGGCGGGAAGTGCAGCGGATTGACCATTCCGCGGCTGGCCAGCGATTTGGGATCGGCGGCCAGCGCCTCGCCCGAATTGAGCAAAGATGCCAGCGCCATCGTGCCGATTCCGGCCGAGGTTTTTCCCAAAAAAGCCCGGCGGGTGCAACAGGCGCCCAGAGTATCTGAAATGTTCAACATGGGATAATCGCTCCTTTTCGAGAGAAAAATAAAGACTGGAACGCCTACGTCTAATTGAATTAGCGTAAATTAGCAGAGATAAGTGTTCCTCTTCTCATTTTTCTGTCAATCATTTTTCTGTCATTGTTTTCCTAATCGCGTGTAATCGTTTCATGCAGATTTAGTACAACTCGGGCCACGGAGGTCCAGGCCGCCAGTTCGGCCGGTTCCACGCCGGCGGGCGGTTGCGTGTCGCCGACTTTCAAGAGTGCGGCGGCGGCGGCACGATCGGCCTGGTACTGGGCCAGGTGCTGATGATAAAGCCGCGTGAGCAAATTGGCTTCCGCGGCGGTCGGCTTGCGCTGGATTGCGCGGCGATAGGCGTACTGCAATCTCTCGGCCTCGGTGCGGCCGCCTTCGCGCAGGATCCGCGCGGCAAAGACCTTGGCGGCCTCGACGTAGGTCGGATCGTTCAACACCACCAAGGCCTGCAGCGGCGTGTTGGAGCGGGCGCGATCGACCGTGCACTCCTCGCGGGTCGAAGCGTCGAAGGCCAGCAGGCTGGGGTGCAGGAACGTCCGCTGCCAGAACGTGTAAAGCCCGCGGCGATACTGGTTCTCGCCATGATCGTCTTGCCACTGCCGCGTGGGAAAGTTGAGGTAGTCCCAGTATCCGGCCGGCTGGTAAGGCTTGACGGTCGGTCCGCCCATCCGCAGCGAGAGCAGCCCACTGATAGCCAAGGCGTTGTCGCGAACCATTTCGGCATCCAGGCGAAAACGGCCCTGCCGGGCGAGCCAGGTGTTCGTGGGATCGCGGCGATCGAGATCCGGATTGCTCCGCGACGTTTGCTGGTAGGTCCGCGACATGACCATCAAGCGAATCATGTGCTTGACGTTCCAGCCGCTCTCGATCAGCTCGACGGCCAGCCAATCGAGCAACTCCGGGTGCGAAGGGAAGGCGCCTTGCGTGCCCAGGTCTTCGCAGGTCCGCACCAAGCCCTGGCCAAACAAAAGCTTCCAGAGGCGATTGACCAGCACGCGGGCGACCAGCGGGTTATCGCGGGAAACCATCCAGCGGGCCAGATCGAGCCGCGTCGCCCGACGGTCCTTCACGTCGATCTTGCCCAGGAACTCCGGGATCGCCGGCGTGACGAGGGGGCCGGAGTCGTCCTGCCAGTTGCCGCGGGGGAGGATCCGCATCGTGCGGGGCGGCACGGCATGGGTGACGAGCGTCGTGGGAATCTCGGCCTGGAGCGCGGCCTTCTGCCGCTTCAACTCGTCGGCCTGCTTCACGGCCGCCAATTTCTTGGGAAGAAGATGGCGGAAATTGTCTTCGATGATCTGCTTTTGTTGGGGGGTTCGCTTCGGTTCTTCAATTTGCAATGCGGTCCACACTTCGTCCGGCAAGAAATCGGGCTTGCCGCCAGGCGCCGCCTTCATCCATGTTTCCCACTTCCTCTGCCACGCGTCCAAATTGCCATCCCAATCGGCAAGATCTTTCTTCACGGCCGCGCTGGCCGCGTCCAACTTCTTCAGCTTGGTCTCTTGTTCGGGCGTGGGCATGGGCGTTTGCTCCTGCCGGCCGACTGCTTGCTCGCCCACGTCGGCAAAAAAGGCCCCGAAACTGTAAAAATCCTTCATCGTGAAAGGATCGTACTTGTGATCGTGGCACTGGCAGCAGGCCATCGTTGAGCCGAGCCACGCGGCAGCCGTGTTGCGCACGCGGTCGGCCGCATACTTGGCCGTATATTCCTTGGCCTGGGCCCCGCCTTCTTCCGTCGTTTGCAACAGGCGGTTATAGCCCGACGCGATCCTCTGCTCGCGGGTCGCACCGGGCAGCAAGTCGCCGGCCAACTGTTCTATGGTGAATTGATCAAAGGGCTTGTTGCCGTTGAAGGCCTGGACGACGTAATCGCGGAAGAGCCAGACCGACCGCTCGTTGTCGCTATGGTAGCCGCCGCTATCGGCGTAGCGGACCACGTCCAGCCAGTACATGGCCATCCGCTCGCCGAACTGCGGCGATGCCAGCAAGCGATCGACCGTTTGTTGGTAAGCCGGCGGCCCGTGGTCGGCGGCAAATGCCTCGCATTCTTCCGGCGAAGGCGGCAGTCCGGTCAGGTCGAAACGCAGGCGGCGCAAGAGCGTGTGGGGATCGGCATCGGGCGACGGCGGCAGGTCCTGTTGGGCATAGCCCGCGGCGATGAACTGGTCGATCGCATTGCGGGCCCAGTTCGCGGCGTACTTCTCCGGGATCTTGGGCAGCGGCGGCCGCGTGGGCGGAGTGTAGGCCCAGTGGCTCTCGTATTTGGCGCCGGCGTCGATCCAGCCGCGGATCTCGGCCACGGCCTGCGGCGAGAGTCTCGCCCGTTTGGAGCTTGGCGGCGGCATCCGCTCGTCGGGATCGTCGCTGGTGATGCGCTGCAGGAGCGGACTTTCGGCCGCCTTGCCCGGCACGATCGCTTCCTTGATGGCGCTGGCCCGCACGTCGAGGCGCAAATCGGCCTTCCGCTGGCCCGCATCGGCCCCGTGGCAGGTAAAGCACGACTGGGCCAGGATGGGGCGGATGTCGCGACTATAGCTCAGCGGCCACGGACGCTGGTCGATGGTCGGCGGACTGGCTTTCTGCTCAACCCGCTGGAATTCGATCATATAGTTTTCCTTGACAAACTTCTCTTCGCCCTGGAGCTTGAACCCGGCCGCTTCGATCTCGCGGGTAACAACCTCCTGGCCGGCCCGAACGTGCTTGAAAATCCATTCCGCGGTCTTGCCCTTCTCGCGGCGGTAATCGACCACGACCAGCCGGCCGCCGGGCTTGAGGGCGGCATGCAGCGAGGCGAGCGTCTTCTGGGGAAACTCGAAGTGGTGGTAGACATCGCAGAGGAAGACCATATCGACCGAAGCCGGCGGCAATTCGCTGGAATCGACCTTGGAGAGCACCGTTTTGACATTCTTGATGCCCGCGTCTTTGCAGGTTGCCTCGATATGTTTGAGGAAGTTCGCGGCGATGTCGGCGGCATAGACGGTGCCGCCCGGCGCGACTTCCGCGGCGAACAACCGCGTGAACAGCCCCGTGCCGGCGCCCACGTCGGCCACCGACATGCCCGGCTTGAGCCGGCAGGCGGTGACGATCTGTTTGCGGAGGTTGAACACCTCGCGGCTCTCGACCTCGAACGAGGCAACGTATTTCTTTGCGTCGGGGTTCTTCTGGTACTGCGCGTTGATCCCGGGATTGACGCTCTTCTCCTGGGCCCGGACGGCGAGGGCGAGGAGCAGGGGGAGCAACAGCAAGGCAAACGTGATGGACGAAAATCGCCGGATGGGGGTGGGCATATCGAGGTTCTCAAGGAGGGACGGATCGGGCAGTTTGTTTGCAAGACGGCGTGGGGACCGCGGCTATTCGTCTATTCTGCGGCAGGCTAACGGAATTTGCAAGGATTGCGGTTATGGCAAGCCGTATTCGCCCGTACGATTAACAAAGGGCGGAGCCGTAGCGGAGGCCGTCCAGCAAATCACCGACAATCGCGCCAACCTCAAGACGAGCGGGTAACTTTGGTTCGACTGTCTGATCCGCGAAGATAGGCATCCAGCTCGGCGAGCGGCAGGCCTCTCGTCGTAACCTCAATGTCAGTGTGTCTGGGGTTGGTCGTCCAAGCAATTTCAAGTTCAGGTGTTCGTGCCGACGCGCCGCACCGGACAACGATCTGATCCCACGCTGTCGGCCGAGTTTCATGGGCGCCAAGGTCTAATGCAGCGGGCAGTAGGGCATGGCCGTACTGTTCTAGGCCATTCAACCAGTCGCAAGCTGCCTGGTTGCCGTCCGTCTCTCTTGCGGCGGCAACAATGGAATCCTGGCAAGCCTCGACCAGTTGGGCGTTGTAGTAATCCGCAGCTCCTCCCCAAAATCGTATTTCGTAGAGATCGTCGTCCTGCTGGCCCGCCTGCTGCGCTAGCGCAACGCGCCGGCGAATCTCCTGGACGAGTGCGGGCGTCAGTTCGACCGCGGCGTAATCGCAATCACCATTGAATTCCGGGTTCGTACTTGATGTGCTCAAAATAACCTTCATGGTTGATTTCCTTAAGTGCCCGGTGTCCGTGATCTCCGCCAGAACAAGACCATTCCTCTGAATTCGGCCCCAACCCAAGATCAAATCGTTCATTCCAAGATGAATTGTAGCAGGTCGGGGACGTGTTTCAACGCGCTCCTTTCGGGTGGTCAGGATGACAAGGCAAGGAAAACCGACCCAGCATAAGCCAGGTCTAAGTCGGATGCGACGGGATTTCCTTTTCGCGCCGTTCGTAGCCCTGAAAAGCAGCATTATGCTGGCAATTCTTTCGGGCCGGCCTTCAAGACAAAATCCATATTGCCTACGGTGATGGAAAGGTGGTCGTAGTCCGTTGACGTGCCTCCCGGATGCCGCCGGAATTGGTCGAAGATTTCTTTGACCGTGTTTTCCAGGTCAACAGGATAGCATGGCGTTGACCCACTGGCAGAACCTTGACGATACGAGACGACTATCATTGATCTTCCCTCCGTATTGCAAGCCTAGTCAGTTTGAATTTGTTCTATTTCTTTAATACTTGCCGTAGATTTCCTCGGCATGGTAGCGCAAGTAGTTTTGGCTCAAGACGTGGCCCGGGTGAATAAGGAGGGGGCACGGTGCGAAACTGCCCGTAATGTGTTCGACAAGCAGCGAGTCTGGGTCGATTCGAACTGCACCCCGATCCAGCATGGTATGATGGTTCGGGCAGACGACCACGATATTGCGCGCCGTGTCCGGGCCAAAATGCGGCGCACCGATCGGTTTTAAGTGATGGGATTCTGAGTAAGTGCATCGCGCCAGTTGCAGCTTGATACGGCAAACCTGGCAACAATTGTCGTACCGTCGTTTCATGTCGGCCGCCAGAAACGTGTTCCGGAGACGAATCATTCGAGCGACCAAACGCGTTCCGGGAACTTCGGCCCCGTGTTCGCCTTCCGGCGCTGCCTGCCAGTCAAGCTCGGGGAACTTGAAGTTGACTTGGTAGTCTCCGCCGCCGAGAAAATCCAAGAATTTCGCGTTGCGCAGTCTTTGGAGAGTCTGGCGGATTTTCTCTCGGACATTTCTATTGTTCGGGAACCGCTGTTGCAGCATTTCCTGTCGATCATAGATGTCCTGTATGGTGAACCGCGCCGTGCCGGAAGCGTTCACGACTTCTAGGGCCCGCTCCGCGACCGCCTGTTTCCAAGACCAACCCGACATTAGGCTTAACTCCCCTCGTGGTCAAAAAAAGGGCCAACAAACGACGATGATTTGTGGCGGGTCTGCGCTGCGCTTGACCCACCCTACGCGCTTTCTGTCACGTTCCGGGCATTTCTCTACACCCCTTCCTCCGGGCCCAATTTCAGCAGGTCGTTGTCGTACTCGTGTTCAAGCTGGTGGACCTTTTCGGCCAGGTCATTGTCGTTCTCGATCACGCTGGAGATCTGCAACTCCCATTCGGTGCTGGCGCTGCGGAGCGAATCGAGCTTCAAGGGCAGCTTGAAGATTTTCGCCAGCCGCCGCGTGACGGCCTCGATGCACAGCGGATTGGCCCCTTGCAAATAGCCGGGAATCTCCGCCACCAGGGAGGCCATTTTCAATCCGGCGGCGGGGGCCTGCGACATGAGGAAACTGGTGAACGAGCCCGGCCCCTCGTAGCCGCTTCGCCGCACGCCGTAAGCCTCCATCTCGGCCAGCGTCGCCGCGTCGCTGCAGGAAATGAAAAGCCGCGGCTCGCGGGTGTGCGGCACCGATCCGCCGAACGAGCCGATAAACAGGATCCGCTTGATCCCCGTGAGCTTCGCCAGGCGAAAAATGCAGTCGCCATAGGCCCGCCAGTTCAGGTTCGGCTCCTTGCCCACGAACAACACCAGGCGGGCCGGCTCGTGGCAATAAAACGTGCTGGAGGGCATGGCAATGCTCTTCAGCACGCCGTCTTCGACCTCGACATGAGGCCGGAACAAGGCCGCCACTTCCATGGGGCCAGGGAAGTTGTAGATGTAGAACGGCTCGGGATCGATCTGGGCGATCGACCGGGCACCGAGCAAATCGACCAGCCGTTCGACCGTGCCCGTCGACACGTTGCCCCCGTCCATCCAGCCCGTGAAGGAAAGCACCAGCGTGGCGTTGTCCAACGCGGGGCAGTTGTCCAACCGCAGAAAATCGTTCTCTCTGTCTGCCATGAAAAACCTGTCCGCAAACCGTGATTGCCCTACGACACGTTCCACGGCTATTGTAACCGATGGCCCCTGGGGAGTGCGACTCGGGCGCCAGGCTGGGTGCGGGATCGTTCGATGCCGTCCTCTAGACACCTGGAGAGTCTTTGCTTTCGGGGGCGTCGTGGTTAGAATTCTCCGATCGGCGATTGAGAAGCGTACACGTGCGATAATTGCCCATGAAGGATCACGAACGAGTGGAGCCGCAGGAATGCCAAACGGTGGTTGAAGAAGTCCTGCGCGCGCACGGGGAGATTCCGCAGGCGTCGCTGTCTCCCGAGGTACAAGGCATCGTCGCGGAGCTTGCTCTCCGCCTGAGCAAGTTGGAAAAGGAGAATCAGGAGCTGCGCAAGTCGCAGCAGAATCTGGAAGCCTGCCGCGACCGCTCCACGAATCTCGCCGACTCTGCCCCGCTTGGCGATGCCCCGCGGGACGGTCGCCGGGGGACCGAGGCGGCCCTCCGCGAAAGTGAAGCCCGGCATCGGGCCATCCTCGAGGCGACGATCGACGGGATCATTACCATCGACGAGCGGGGGAAAATCGAGGCGGCCAATCCGGCCGCCGTGCGATTGTTCGGCTATGCGCTCGCCGAGCTGATCGGCGCCAACGTCAAGCTCTTGATGCCCGCCCCCTACCACGAGATGCACGACACTTACCTGGACAATTACCGCCGCACGGGCGAGCGCAAGATCATCGGCATTGGTCGCGAGGTAGTCGGCCGGCGCAAAGACGGCACGGTTTTCCCCATGGACCTTTCCATCAGCGAGATCAACGTCGGCGGGCGGCGGATGTTTACGGGACTGGTACACGACATCACCGAGCGCAAGCGTGCCGAAGAGGAACTACGCGCGGCGCACGATGAATTGGAGCACCGGGTCCGGCAGCGGACCGAAGAGTTGCAACGCGCCAACGCGGAATTGGCCCAGGCGCGGGACGCGGCGGAGGCCGCCAACCGGGCGAAGAGCGCGTTCCTGGCCAATATGAGCCACGAGATCCGCACGCCCATGAACGCGATCATCGGCATGACCGAACTGGTGCTGCAGAGCCAGCTCACGCCCCGGCAACGCGACTTCTTGAAGGTCGTGGCCGACTCGGGAGACGCCCTGCTGCGGCTGATCAACGACATTCTCGACTTCTCCAAGATCGAGGCCGGCAAGCTGCAGCTCGATTGCACACGCTTCGACCTGGTCGAAAGCCTGGGCGACACGATGAAATCGCTGGCGGTGCGGGCGCAGGGAAAGGGCCTGGAGTTGATCTGCCGGATTCGTCCCGGCGTGCCGCCGCTGGTCTGCGGAGATCGCGACCGGCTCCGTCAGATTGTGGTCAATCTCGTGGGCAATGCCATCAAGTTCACGCAGCGCGGGGAAGTGGAACTCGACGTTCAGCGAGAAGGGATGTCGGATGGCCAGGTGGACTTGCACTTTGCCGTTCGCGACACGGGGATCGGCATCCCCCCCGAGAAGCAAGCCGCCATTTTCGGGGTCTTCGAGCAGGCCGACGCCTCGATGACGCGGCGCTTTGGCGGCAGCGGCTTGGGACTGGCCATCGCCTCGCGGTTGGTAGACCTGATGCACGGGCGCCTTTGGGTCGAGAGCGAGCTCCAGCGCGGCAGCACGTTCCATTTTACGGTCAAGCTCGCTTTGGCCGGCGAAGAAGCCGGCGGGCAAGAGTCCCCGCGGCCGGCGATGATTCAGGGGACGCCGGTCCTGGTGGTCGACGACAACGCCGAGAACCGGCAGATTCTCGAAGAAATCCTGAAAAGTTGGGCGATGGAACCGGTCAGCGTGCCGGGCGGCGAGGAGGCCCTGCGGGCCTTGCGCAACGCGCAACAGGCGGGCAGGCCCTATCGCCTCGTCCTGACCGACGCGCAAATGCCCGGCATGAGCGGCTTTACTTTGGCCGAGCAGATCCGCGGCGACCCGCAACTGGGCAGCACGATCATCATGATGCTCACCTCCGGCGATCGCCCCGACGACGTGGCGCACTGCGAAGAGCTGGGCATTACGGCCTATCTCATGAAGCCCATCAAACAGTCGGAGCTTCTGGAAGCGACGATGCTGGCGATGGGTGTCGTCGCGCCGGTGGAGGAGGACCTGGCGCGGGATGACGAGCGACGCGGGGCGCAGCCCGCCTTGCAGGTCCTGCTGGCCGAGGACAGCCTGGTCAATCAGAAGTTGGCGGTGGCCTTGCTGGAAACCCACGGTCATTCGGTCGTGGTGGTCGGCAATGGCCGGGATGCCGTCAGCGCCATGGAATCGCGGCCGTTCGACCTGGTGTTGATGGACGTGCAGATGCCCGAAATGGACGGGCTCGCGGCCACCGCCGCAATTCGCGCCCGCGAGCGGGTCCGCGGCGGTCACCTTCCCATCGTCGGCATGACGGCCCATGCCCTCGCAGGCGATCGCGAAACGTGTCTGGACGCCGGCATGGACGAGTATGTGGCCAAGCCGATCCGTGCCCGCCAACTCTTTGCGGCCATCGAAACCGTCATCCCCAGAGCAGCGGCGCCAGCTCTCTTGCCTGAGCGCTCGTTGCCGCCCTGCGACGGCGTCGACTGGTCCGCAGCCTTGCAGGCCGTCCAGGGCGATCCAGCCTTGCTGGCCACGATTGTGGAGACGGCCCTGGAGGAAATACCCCGTCTGCGGACGTCGATCGAAGAGGCCGTGACCAAACAGGCTTCCACCGATTTGCGGCTTGCAGCGCATACGCTCAAGGGCTCGTTGCGCTGCTTTGGCGTGGCGACGGCTATTGAGTGTGCGAACCGCTTGGAACAAATGGGACGCGAAGGCGACTTCCGCGGTGCGGCGGAGGCCCTGCGGCTGCTCGATGTCCAACTACAAGACGTGCTCCGCCGCCTGTCGGAGTATTTGCAGTCTGCGCGGCCTTGAGCCAAAGACCTGTGCTCCCGGGCCTTTGGAGTGCGGGGGCTTGCCACCGCTTTTCATTACGCCCGCCCAGCTTTAGCCCGGATTATTCGCGCCACGATAGCAACCCGATGTGTAAGTGAAGGCTGCGCAACGATTTTTCCTCACCGACCATGAGCACATGGGGCATGGTTCAGAAATGGGGACAGGCACCTCGCCGGCGTCCATTTCTTGCGGCCTAATCGCTACTGGGCTCGGAGCCAGTCCCCGTTTCTGAACCATGCCGCACATGGTGCCCGCTTCGGGCTACGCGTTACAGGCTGTGCTGAGTTGGTCGCCAGATCGTGAACAATCCGGGTTGGAACTCGCCGATTGATCTTCGCATTGAAAATGAGCCATGTAGGCCGGAACAAGCTTCGGGGTACCCGCGCAGCGGGTCGGTTCCGGCGTTGATGCCGATTCGTGCCGGAACCGACTCGCTGCGCTGGTACCCCGAAGCTTGTTCCGGCCTATGCCCCTGCCACACAACTCAATGGCTCATTTTCAATGCAAAGATCAATAGTTCCGCGCCACCGCTTCTTCCAACCGTATTGAAAAACGGAGGCAAGCCTCCGCACTCCAAAACTGCAAGGTTACGACCTGGGGCGGGCTTTCAAATAGCGTGTGTTGCCCACCCGGCGCAGCAAGCCGGTGCGATCAAAATAGTCCAGAAGCGGCAGGGCGAACTTCCGCGTCGTGTCGACCAGATACTTGAACTGCACGCTCTCCAGCCGCCCCTCCTTCTGAATGTGTTCGACCAGCCGGCGGCGGGCGAGCTCGACGGCTTCCTGATGAAACAGCAGCCCCTCGCCCACCGCCACCAGCCGCTGATGCTCCTGAAGGATGCGGAGGAGCTTGTCGATCGCGGCCGGCGGGATCTTGAGCTTTTCGGCCAACTCGGCCGCGCTCGGCGGAGCGAAGCCCTGCTCGCGGAAACACGACTCGATCGCCTCCAAATGGGCAGCGTCGCGATCTTGAAAGATCGGCCGGTGTTCCGCCCGTGCCAGACGTTGGTTCTGCTCCACGAGCCGGCCGTCGCTTTTCAACCGTCGCACCAGGGCTTCCAAGACCGGCTTCGGCCAGGGACAGGCCTCGCCAAGCTGCTCCCAGGTCATGCCGGGACTTTCCGCAGCGCGGCGGTGATACTCGGCAAGCTGGCCCAGCAGCCGGTCGCCGGCCTCGGCCGCCGTGGTGGAATGCAGATAAAGCTCCGCAGGCAGGGCCAACACCTTCTGCCCTTGCAGCAGGCCCGACACGATCGCTTCCAGCCTGGGGTAAAGGGTCTTGGTGCGACGGGCCAGGTCGGCCTTCGAGATGGCCATCTCCGGCGCCGTGCGGATGGCGTATTCCACGAATCGGGCATCGTCGTCGACCGCCGCGGCCCGCACGGCCAGGTCTTCCGCGACGCCGGGCCGATTGCGTTTGAGCCGCCGTGGGCCGGCCTCGATGATCGTGCCGCCGCCGATCGTGCGGACCGGCGAAAAGCTGCGGAGGATGAACGGGTCGCCCGGCCCCGCCACGATCGGCCGTTTCGTGCGGAACTGGACGATATGCGTCGAATCGCCGCGGAGTTCGCCCGACTCCAGCAAATACAGCGTGGCATTCGCCTCGCTGGTGCCGGTGTGCAGTTTCACTTCGGCGCCGTTCTTCAAGGCGATCTTCTCCAGCGGCAGGATCCGCAATCGGCAGACGTAGTATTCCTGCGGCGTGAAATAGCCGGGCAGCGTGAGCACGTCGCCGCGGCGGATCTCCTTGGCGTCGAGGTGGCCCAGATTGATGGCCGCGCACTGGCCGCAGAGCACCGTGTCGCTGGACTGCCCGTAGACCTCGATGCGTTTGATCCGGGCGGTGAGGTCCTGCGGCAGCAGGACCATTTCGCCGCCCAGCGACGCCGCGCCGGCGATAGGGATGCCCGCCACCACGGTGCCAAAGCCCTTGGCGGAGAAGGCCCGATCCAGGGGCATGCGGAAGACCCCGTCGGCCCGCCGCGGCGCGATCGAGCGCACGAGGTTTTCCAAAGCTACGTTCAGCTCATGGAAGCCGTCGTAGGTGATGTTCGAGAACGGCACGAGCGGCGTGCCTTCGAGAAACGTCCCGTGCAGCAAGCGGCCCAGGTCGGCAATCACCTCTTGCCGCCGGGCCTCGTCCACGCGATCGATCTTCGTGAGCGCCACCAGTCCGTGGCGAAGTCCAAGGAGCGTGAGGATGTCGAGATGCTCGCGGGTTTGCGGCATGATGCCGTCGTCGGCGGCCACCACGAGGATCACGCCGTCCATGCCGCACGCGCCGGCGACCATCGTCTTGACGAAGCTCTCGTGGCCGGGCACATCGACGATGCCCACCTCCAGGTCCCTGATGCGGCAGGGGGCATAGCCCAGGTCGATCGACATGCCCCGCTCTTTTTCCTCCTTCAGGCGGTCGGTGTTGCAGCCGGTCAACGACTGCACGAGGGCCGTCTTGCCGTGATCGACGTGTCCGGCGGTGCCGAGCGTGAGGTTCAGCATGCGGTTATACGCTGTTTATTGTTCAACTCAGAGTCCTTACGCGGCCGTAGAAGAACTTCTCCCGCGAGTTTGCCTGCGTGGTGAACCCTCGCGTCCCATCGTTGATCACCACGTCAAACTCTTCCGCCCAGGTGAGTCCGGCGACAAACAGCAGCGTGGTACCGAAGAACATCGACTTGCAGAGCATGACCGGTCCTCCTGAATTGAAAACTGACATTTCCCATTTGTAGTGAGCCTGGAGCCGATCGAGATTCGTTCGGCCATCCATCTTACCACAGTGTCCCCCCGTGTCTAGCGCCAAGCGATTTTTTCGAGCCCAGCAGCCGTTTTCCTTCACCTCACGAGGATCCTCGCGATTACGCCACCGTCTTGCAGGCGGCGCTCGCCCTCACGGGACGGGCCATCCCAGGCGCCGACCTATTCTTCATCCTCGCTGCGGGCGATCCTGAAGCGGAAATCACGTGTCCGCGCTGTTCGACGGACCTCATGGCGCAACTCGAGGATCCGCCGGAGGTGTCTGCAATCGACCCGCGCCTCAAGCAAACTTCCCACGCCGTGCCAATCTCTCCCCGTGCCGACGCACCAGAGAGCGACGTTTTTTCATGGTTGACATCCACCTGTCGAACAGCCGGTTACCCGGACGTCGTCGGACGCAATGGCTTGTTCATGGTCCGGACCGAGCTCGACGGCCAATGGTATTATGGCTTCGTCGACATCGGGCGTTTCGTCTGCGAGTACGCCCGGGGGCACAAGGACTTGGGAACCTACTCGATCAAGATGTTGTCCGAAAAGGAAACGGCGCCGAAGAAGTGACGTCAGTCGAAGTCTATTCCCGACGTGAAAGAGTCACCGCGAGGCGCGAGTGCGGCGCCATAGGAAAGCCATGCTGGCCAAGCCCGCGAGACACAGGCCCAGCGACCCGGGTTCTGGAACACTAATACCGTGGATGGAAAAGTTTGCAGCGGAGAACTGGCCGTTCACGTTGGCCTCAAAACTGTTAAGGAATCCGCCGGGGCCCATGCTGATTGGCGCCGACAGCGTGTTCAACCCAAGATTGAAGTTGTTTCCCGGGCTTGAGAAGGTGCCATAATCGGATGTGTAGGTCACGGTTTCGTCGTCAAGAGTGGCCTCAGCGGCGAGTGAGCCGTTGGTTGATTCGTCTACCCCAAAGAGATTGCCATTCTGAAAAACCGCAGTTAGTAGATTGTAACCCGGCTGATTGGGTGCCACAGCGTTGTTCGTAATGGTCATAGTAACGGGTCCATCGATCGGCTGAACATCAACAATACCAGGAGTGGCGGGAGTGAATGTGGAGGGACTCCCGTAGATGCTCAGCGTGGCATCGTAAGTCGAAGGATAACCCGATTGGTTCGTAAAGCTGAACGAGACATCCGCCTGATCCACGACGATGTCGCCGGACGTGCCTCCATTGTTAGTCCACGAAAGGGGCTGATCGGCATCGATGACATCGAATGTGGCGAATTGAATGCTAGATGCCTTCGCGTAAGAGGTTGGGAATAGGAAAACGCCCGCCCAGAGTGCAGAAAGTGTAAGAAACCGCCAAGATAGAACCCGCATTGTTTTCCTCCTCGTACTACCAGAATAGGTATTGACCGCGTGCATAGGCGAACATGCCTGGACCAAACAAGGTACCGCAGCCGTTACAACAGTCGCCAACCCCGCAACAACTGACAACTTCAAACTCTTCACGTTATTTCACCTCGCCAAAGTGTTCCGCCTTCAATGAAGCCAATCAAAGATAAAATGCAATTGTGTCCGCAAATCAAACGATAAATGCAAAAATATGCAAGGAAAATCTTCAGCAAGAGACCTCTGCTGAAAGATTCGAACGAACTGAGCAGCCTATTCCGGCAAAGGAAGCCAGAATAGAGGGATGTCCGACAAGTCATTCGACTGCCGAACTTCTCAAATTGTAAGAGTGCACTTAGGGCAGGATTTCACCAAACTGGGGTGGTCCGACCGTAAATGCTAGCGCTGCCTCGTAATGTGATTAAAGTTGGATGGAACAGATACTCCCACGGAGCATGTCTCCATCCAATACTACCTAAATTAAACCCGATTGCTACTTTTTTGTCAAATACTTTGCTGGCTGACAAGAATTCTGATCTGGCCCCTAATCCTAACGTGTATACCGATCGGGGGGGTGGAGTCACCTGCGGTGTTTAGCGATTTCTTGCTTCGGATCGAGCGGAGGAGACCTTCGGACGGGCGTTGGGACGGTCTTTTCCGGCTTATTCGGTTACCGATAGGACGTATCGTGAGCGTATTGACAATCTGAACGAGGGCGATCCTACGACAGTCCCGCGCCTAGGCATTCAGTCGCACAACCACCTAAACGGGGTACGTGGCCCGCGCTGATCGATGGCCGGCCTACCCGCCGAAGCTGCCGCGCGGGCCGTGGAAGGCGGCAGGGTGGACATGGCGGTCGGGATCGGCTTACCGCAGTCGTGGAACGCGGGGTGCATAGGGCACGTGGCGGGGCCCCCGTGCAGGTCGGCGCCCCCCTCTTCTAGCGTTTTAACGTGGCGGTGGGGCATTCTCCGCAGCCAAGGAAACTCGCTGCTATCCCCTCTGGCAGGTAGAGCAGACAACCTCTGGCATGGCAAACTGGCCACCAAGTGACTCGGTCTTTTTTTACATCTGCTGCCGAGTTCCCGGTCCACGGCCGTCATTCCAGGCCTTCTTGCCTCCCGACATCGTGAGCCTGCCGCCATACGATTACGGGATGACGCTGGACCGTTCATGATCCGGCCACCTCTGATCGCACCACCGTTTCTGCCGGCGCACTTCGCATTCTGTCTCCAACCGGATTGACAGTTCCCGAGCCAGCAACCGGTACTTGAGTTGCTTCGTTTCCAACAACCGCAACCCTTGCGATGACACGCAGCGCAGTGTGACAAAGGACGTATTGTGGCTCGCTTGTCAGGAGGATATTGCCATGAAGGCGGCGATTTCGCAAAGTCTTCAGCAGTTTGAGCACGAGCTCTTCATCAAAATGCTGGGGAAAGCCCCCATTGAGGAGCGGCTGCGGGGGCTGTTGCCGGAGGAAGTGCTGCGGGCTTTGCCAGCGGAGTTTGTGGCCGGCCTGAGCGCGGAGGAGGCGGCACGGCTTCGCGAATTACTGGAGCGGAAGCAGGGTCGATAAGTCCGTGGCAGCCGTTCCTTACTCAAAAGAACAGTGGGCGGACGCCGTGATCGACATGCTGAAAGAGGCGGAAAAGCTGGCGGCAAAGGGGACGTGACCGATATTCCAGCTTTCGGGGCTAATCAGCCTCCACTTAATGCGCTGCAAAACGCCGCCACGAGAACGGCCTCCTCCCCGTCCAGGAGCGTGCGCGGATCGGCCAGCACGCGCCCCTGCCCAACCCGTGCAAAGACGGGCGGGTCGTGACGCCGCAGGCGGCGGGCGATCTCGCCCTCGGGGAGGTTCTCGGCCTGGACCGCGACCAGCCGCGTCGGCAGGTCCTGGCCCGGCAGCGAGCCGCTTCCCATCTGCGAGAACTGCCGGACCTCTTGCGGTGCAGTCTTGGTCGCCACCGTCACCATGTCGCGGGCGTAGGCCGGCATCCACTGCTTCCAGCGGTCCTGAAAATCCCAATAGTTCTGAAAGATGTCGCGGATGACTTGCTTCTTGCTGGGCAGGATGCTCAACAGATCGACCACGAACATGGTGTCCCAGATCCACTGGCCCTCATATTACGGCCCGCCCGGGCAGACCCAGGTGTGCTGCAAGGGGTCGGCTGGGGGCTGGAGTCTTTCCAAGATGCATTTGTCGAAGACGCGTTGCGCGAAGCGCGAGGATCTCCGCATCATTCGATTCGAAGAACTCTCGGATGTCTGCCATCTTCGGGCCCGCGGCATTGGCCAGGTTATTGACCAGCCGGCCAGCGGCAGGGTGGTCTCATCGGCGCGGGTAGAATGGCCGGCCGTAGCCAAAATGAACAGGGCCAGAATGCTCCCTAATACCATGGCTGGCATCTTTGAAGCCTTCGTGAGAATGAAGAACATGGATTCTTTCATCTCTTGTCCTTCAGCAGCTCGACCATGGCCTTGCCCATGGCTTCGCCGATGTCCATATAGGTCTCAGCGTTGCCGCCGTAGTGGCTGTTGGAGGCGCCGCCATGGGACAAGGGGTTGGAATAAACGGTGGCCACATTGCCCTTGAACTCCGGGTGCTTGCCGCTATTGCCGTCCACCGCGAGCTGGGCATCGAGGATCTTTCCGTCATTGCCCCCGTCGCCCTTTTTGGTTTGGCCAAGGGTGGCGAGGACGAACTTCGCGCCGGGGGCATTGAAGTCCTTGCGCAACTGCTTGATCAAATGAACGAGATTCAGCTCGTAGCGGCCGGCATGTGCGGCATTGTAGCGATCCTTGTCGCCCTGCCAGAAGAAGAAGCCTGCGATTTCATAGCCCTTCGCCCCGGGGTAGTACTTGTCGAGCTCCGCAAGCACCTTCTTCGCGTTCGCCGTGTCGTCGTCGTATTGCTTGCCGGCATACCAGCCGATTTTCTCTGGTTCCCTGCCTTTCACCCACGAAGACGGCGAGTCCTTGTAGCCGGCAAACACCATAGTGGCTTTCTTCCCTTGTTTGTCGGTCACTTCAGCCTCGAACCGCTCGCTTCCCGGAGGCAGGAGATCCCAACTCAGACTGCGGTTGCCGATGCAACTCTTGAGGATCATGACAGGCGCATCGATGGCATTCCCTACAACATGCCCGATGCCGATCTCCGGGCCGATCTTCCCGCCCGTGATGGTCATCCATTCGTTGTTGAAAAGCTGCATTCCACCACCTCTACCGACCATGACGCGCACGTTGCGGACGTCCTTCCGCACGGTCCAGTTGCCCGCATCATCCACAAGGTAGGGATACTTATGTTTGTTCTTCACTGCATTCTCCAGCGATCCCTCCCCTCCGGTAACCTTGCCCATGCCCAGCATGTTGGACTGTCCCATCAGGATGAACACCTGGACCGGCTTGCTCATGTCCGCCGGCTTGCCGTCAGGCCGAGCGATCGTATCGGCCGCCATGGCACCGGACAGTCCCATCGCCATCGCCGCCGCCAGGCACAATGCGCCACAGAAAATCTTTTTAATCATAACTTCGTCTCCTTGTGAAAAAGGTGGTTGAATCTCGCGGCAAGCCGCAGTTGTTGGTTTTCAGGTCTTGTCTCTCGGGCTTCTCCCCGCCACTACTTTACCGGCACCAGCGTGAAGTCCTTGATGGTCAATCCCTTGACCGGCTCGGTGCGCGAGAAGCGCAGGACGTTCCGACCCTTGACCAGCGAGACGTCGACCGGCAGAGTCTTGTCCCACATGCCCACGGTGAACGGCACCGCGATGTCGACGGGCTCCTTGGCGCCGTTGGCCGCAACCAGCAGGTGCTGGTCGGCGCTGGTCGTCACCACCCTCGCCACCAGCGCGTATTTCCCGGCGGCCGGCGACTCGAAGGTGTATGCGAACGTCTCGGCCCCGCCCAGTCGGCTGTAGTGCAACTGCATCCCGCCCAGGCCACTCGGCATGAAGCGGATCTTCCCCGTGCTGTTCGTCGGCTTGCTGCAGGCCGCGGCCGGAATCGTAATCATGCCGCCGGGGCCGACGACGATCTTCCTGTCCGCCTCAGTGATGGCCGCTGCCTTGACGATTTCCTTCTCCTTGGATTCATTCGCCTCGCCGATGTCCGTGCCGACCGCGGCCAGCGCCGCCGCCTTGGCCTTTTCAATAATCCCCCGCTGCCGGTAGAGCGCCACGCCGTTCCAGAAGCCGGAAACGTCGGACTGCGACCCGTACCTGACTTCGGTCCTGACGGCCTCCACATAACGCCAGCGATGGTCCGAAGTGGAAACTTCGTCGGGCCGATAGTTCCGCAGCATCTGGCGACCCCAGGCCAGAGTCCAATTTCTCTTTCGCCTCCGCCACGCCCTTGCCAGCTCTGCCTATCCAGCCCTGCCTATGTGCCAACAGCCCCGCCGCCCCCCGAAGGGCATTCAAGGTCGCCTGCTTCGTATTCGCCTCAGCCTCCGCGGCCTTTTCGGCCTCACGGGCTTTCAGATAGACGGTCTTCTTCTGCCACCACGCCAGTATCTGATAGAGGCGGTGGATTCGCAAGTCCGGCGGGCCGGTGCGGTTCATCCCGTGGCTGGTATTGGCCGGGTAGCGCACGAAGCGTGCCCACACGCCCATCTACCATATTAAGGATCGTCGACGAAGTCGTCGCCCTATTGCACGATGACGCAGCACCTTGCGTCGTCTGGTCCCCATAAACCAAGCTTTCGACGACTGTATGAATCCGCCGGACGAGTGGCTACGAACAATGGAGTGTTCGGAGGCGGATTTACCACCGAGACCCAGTGGTCCGGCGCTGACGAGCGAATGTTTTAGGAGATTTCACATGAAGGCTATTTTTCATAGCGGAGTTGTTGTAATGTCGTTGCTGTCGGCTACCTGTGCTGCGTCGGCTGGGGACACCTGTCCGATGGCTGCCGCAGCGTGCCATGGGACCAAGGCTAACGACATCGTGGACACAGCGGTTTCGGCCGGGAACTTCAAGACGCTGGCTGCGGCCTTGCAGGCAGCCGGATTGGTGGACACACTCAAGGGTGCAGGGCCGTTTACCGTGTTCGCCCCGACTGACGAGGCGTTTGCCAAGTTGCCTGCCGGCACTCTCGAAGAGTTGCTGAAGCCCGAGAACAAGGCCAAGCTGACTGCGATCCTCACGTACCATGTCGTTTCAGGCAAGGTACTTGCGAAGGACGTAGTCAAACTGTCGGAGGCAAAGACTGTTCAAGGGTCTTCGGCAAAGATCACGGTCACAGACGGCAAGGTGAAAGTGGACGACGCCAACGTGGTGAAGACCGACATCGCGTGTGCCAACGGTGTGATCCACGTGATCGACGCCGTGATTCTGCCCAAGTGAGCCGGACGAACGCCGACTGGGGGGCCTTCTCTGGCCCCCTTTTTCGTATCCACCTGAATCCGGTCTGCTCCGCTCCGCGAATAGTTTCATAGAGTCTGCGATAGGTAAGAAAACATCACACCCCACGGAGAGAAAACCATGTCTTTGAGATTTCGCACCCTTGCCACCATGTCCCTCTCGACCCTCGTTGGACTGGGCATGCTAGCCGTTCGAGTTGCTACGGAGAATCGGGCGTCGGCGGATGAGTTCCGGCCCATCAAGGAGGCTGAGATGCCCAAAGGCTTTCCCTCCTTCACGCCGGTTGGGAAGATCGAAATCAAGAAGTATCCGGCCTATCGCAAGGCCTCGGCCTCGGGGCCAGCCGAGTTCTGGACCCTATTTCAGCACATTAAGCAGAACAACGTGACCATGACAGCGCCGGTCGAGATGGACTACGGTGACCCTCGTGCCCCGGAGAACAAGGAACGCTCCATGTCTTTCCTGTACGAGAGACCAAACCAGGGTTCCCCCGGAAAACAGGGGAGCGTCGAGGTGATTGACGTTCCGGCGATGACAGTCGTCAGCATCGGTTGCCGCGGATCGCGGACGTCGTCCGCGATCGCCAAGGCCCGCGACAAGTTGGTGAACTGGCTCGACCAGAAGAAAACGGATTACGTATCGGCCGGTCCCATGCGGATCATGGGCTACAACAGCCCGTTCGTGCCGCGAGACAGGAACTTCTTCGAGGTTCAGATACCCGTGAAGGGGGCGAAGGCCGACTGATCGCAATTCAGAGATGGGCGTCGAGAACCAGAACATGGTTGAAACCCCCGGTCGTCGTCCGACGAATAATGTTCTGAAGGATTTGTTTGGTGAAAGGATTCGTTCTCAAGATCACTCGTTCTCTCGAAAGGAGACTTTACGATGAAAACTGCTTACTGGTTTGCTCTGCTTTTGGTAGTCATTGGGGCCGTGAACTGGGGATTGGTGGGCCTGTTCCAGTTCGACCTTGTGGCGGCTTTGTTCGGACCGGCTTCAGGGCTCAGCCGACTGGTTTACTCATTGGTTGGCTTGGCGGGGATCGCGTTGGCAGGGATCGCTGCGACAACGCAAGTTAGCCATCGCGATGCAGCCACGCCGGTCGCGGCACACTGAAATTGAAGAGGCGTTTCCCCGGCGTGCCCGCGGGCTGCGTAAGTCCGCGGGCCGCCTGGGAACGAATCTTGTCCGGATAGCCCCTTCTAATGCATTATCTCAGGCAGTCCGACGAGCGCATTGCCTCGTGTCACTGCTTCCACGGCATTCGACGCGTAATCGTCGGCTCCCTTGGACCTAGCCAACTCTGCGGCAGCCATCATCCCGCAACCGCCGACCAGGATCTTGACGGCGGCGCCCCGTTGGTTCTTCCGCACGATGTCAATGGTTTCCTCCAGCGCTGTCAACTGCGTAGCGAGCGAGACCGAAAGTGCGACCAGATCGGCCTGGTAAAACTCGACGGCCTGGGCGAGGTCGTCGGCGGGCACGTTGGAGCCGAGTTGGATCACCCGCCAGCCGTCTACCTCGAAGAAATCAGCCACTATTTGAATGCCCAGGTCATGCTGGTTGCCAGCAACTGCCGCGGCGACCAGAGTCTTGCCATTGGATGGTCCGCACACTTCTCTCGCGTGAAGCTGGGCCATCACCAAGCGGGTTGTCGTCGTAGCGAAATGCTCTTCCGCCACATTGATCTCGCCCAGAAGCCACATCCGGCCCAACTCCTCCTGCGCCGGTTGGAGGACCCTCGAATACAGGTCCGGCACGCTTTGTCCCTCGTCAGCCGCTTTGAGAATCAGACCGATCGCCTTACGGCGATCGCCTTCGAGGATCGCCAGCAAGTACGTCGCGGCCAACCGCCCCGCAGGGGTCTCGGCCGTCAGTCTCGGGGTCAGGCCGGCAGGCTGGCCACCGAACTCAGCCAGAGCACGGTCGATATAGCCAGTTGCCATCGGCGCCAGTTCAACCGGTATCTGTTCAACCAAGACGTGGAGCAGGGCCTCAAGCCTCGCCCGCAGTATTTCGGCGGGAACGCCCCTGGCCTCCAACGCCGCTCGGGTCCAATGGAGCTGCTCGACGAAGAACTCCGGCCGCCCCGTCGAAATGGCGACGGCGAGTTCCTCAAGCCGGGCAGCCAAGACGTTTTGCCAGCCGTCAAACTGCGTGGAGACTGCGGTTTGGGCCGCTTCTGCGTCGAGGGGCATTTCACCGGCAGCATACCCGGCCAATGCCCGGGCGCCGCTCTTGAGAATCCTGGCGAGCACTTGTTCTGGTTGTGTCATGGCTACGTTCCACGGTGTAACAAATCTGGGCCTCCTCCAGGCTCCGTGCCGGTGGGACCCGCTTCGAGCAACTGGCGGAGTCGCATTAGGCCTCGGCGTGTGTGGGTCTTGACCGTTCCCAGCGGCAGCCGGGTAGCCTCTGCAATCTCCTGTTGCGACATCCCTTGATCGAATGACAACTCCAGCACCTGCCGCTGCTCGGGCCGGAGTTGTTCGAGCAGTCCTCGGACACGCTGTGCCTCTTCAAGTGTCTCCAGGCGGTCCGATTCGGACCGGGCGGCAGCGGGCGGTTCGGCGACAAGTGGAACTGTTTCACGTTGACGCGCCCGGCGGCGATGCCGGTCGATGAGTCGCCGGCGTGCGACCGTGGCGACGAATGTGCTTTCGGCGGCCACCGCCGCGTCGAACCGCCCCGCGTGTCGCCATAACTCGACAAAAACCTCTTGAACGGCGTCTTCGGCATCGGCGTGGTTGCCGGGGAATCGCCGAGCGATTGACCAGACCAGCCCGCGATACTTTTCCAGGCAGCCGTCGACGGCCAACGGGTCGCCTGCGGCGATTCTTTCCAAAAAGGTTGGCTCCGCGTTCATGCCTTACCGCCTTCAGGCCCGGAAATATAGACAGTCGTCATCCGCCCCCCAAGGGCGGCAACATCAGTCTACCGGCATGCAGCAAGGGGGTCAATTCTCTTCGTCCCGCCGATTTTTCAGGGGCAGTGAGGGCCACCGCAGAGTGTTGCAACTTGTTCTGGCTCTCACCGAGATTGGCTACATTCATGGCACACGAACAGTCCATCATCTTACTGGCCGGGGCCACCGGCTACATCGGCGGCCGGCTGCTGCCGTTGCTTGAACAACGCGGCCTTCGCCTGCGCTGCGTGTGCCGCCAGTCGGAACGATTGCGGTCCCGCGCAGGCGCTAGCAAGCGAAGTGGTCCAGGGCGACGTGATGGACCCCGAATCGCTTCGCGCGCCCTTGTCCGGTGTCCATGCGGCCTATTACCTCGTCCACTCCCTGGGCACCAAGCGGGACTTCGAGCAGGAAGATCGGCAGGCGGCGGCCAACTTCGCCGAGGCCGCAAGGCAAGCAGGCGTTCAGAGGATCATCTACCTGGGCGGCCTGGGGGATGCCGAACAGGGCCTCTCGCCCCGCCTCCGTAGTCGCGAGGAAACCGGGGATGTCCTTCGCGGGTCTGGCATCCAGGTCATCGAGCTGCGGGCCTCGATCATCATCAGCTCCGGCAGCCTGTCCTTCGAGCTGATCCGGGCGTTGACGGAACGCCTTCCCGTGATGATCTGCCCCCGCTGGGTCGCCACGCCCACGCAGCCCATCGCCATCGAGGATGTGCTGGAGTATCCCATGCACTGGCTGGTCTTCGCCGGCATGCTGCGGGGCTTGGTGCGTGCTGCCGAAGAACGCGCGCATACGGATCGCCGGTGACGTAGGTTGCTGGCAAAGTCTTCCCGGCCCATCCAAGCACGGGAACGCTGCCCATCCTCGGGCGGGCGTTCTGCAAAGGAGGGAGGTCAGAGGAAAGGAATTATTTCTGACCGAATCACGTTTTGCTGCGGAGGTGGGGCAGCACCAACGAAGCCGCAAGCGATGCAGCGGATGGCTGCAACTTCAGGCGCTTGTGTCAAATTGTCTGAGGGTCAAGAAAAACCTGAGATTTTCTAGCTTTTGATTCCTGGCCGCGCCCCTTGCGCGCGGCAGAGGGGGTGACCGCCGCAGGCAAGTCGGCCGGCCGAGGTTCCGAGAAATCGGTGTTGAACGCCAGTGACACTCCGCGGCTCACTTCAACGGCGTCTTATCGGTCATCGGTGCGCGACGACGTGATAAGACGCTATTTGTTTGATGGGAAGCCTCGAAAAACGCACGAGTTTTTTGGGACCGTCGGTAGGCCAAACAAGAAAAAGATCGGCTGCCACGGCAGACCGTCCGCATCGGCACATACGATTGACGCTGTTGGCCGTGAATGCGGAGCGGGTTGGACGGGCTGTGAGTGGTGGCGGGTGTCAAGCCTTCGCCCCACGCCGCCGGAAATAAACGAACCAAGGCCTGGGAGTTGTTCGGGTCGTAGGCAAGGCCGGAAGGAAGTGCAAGGCCCGCGGGAACCGTTGCCCCGCCCACAACGATCTTCACCGTGCCATCCGGCTGGGGCTGAATGGCCAGATCGTTTTCGCCCCAAAGCCCCGTGCTGACGCCCCCGGCAACGGCAGCCGCGGCGACATTGCTGGTGAAAGTCGAGTCGAGGACGCCGTTGGGCGAGAACGTCGCGATGGCGATTTGCGTCGCATTTAGCGTACCGTCGTCTATAGCCCGCCTTTTGCACCCGCTCCTGATCGAACGGCGTGCTGCCGGTCAAAAGCTCATAGACGACCACGCCCAGCGAATAGATGTCGCTGCGGGTATCGACGTCCAGACCGCCCGTGCCGGCCTGCTCCGGGCTCATGTACAGCGGCGTACCCATGATGAGCCCGTGACCTGTCGTGAGGGCCGTTTCATCGGGTGGCCGATGCATGGCCTTGGCAATGCCGAAGTCGATGATTTTGGGAAGCGGCACACCGTCGCAGAGCGTGACCAGGATGTTGGAGGGCTTGAGGTCGCGATGGATAATGCCCTTCTGATGGGCGTGCTGTACCGCATGGCAGACTTGGACAAACAGCTCCAGGCGCTCCGGGGTGGCAAGCTGCTGCTGATCGCAATAATCCGTTAGTGGTATTCCCTCGACGAGTTCCATAACGAAGTAGGGCCGGCCCGATTCGGCGCAGCCCCCATCATAGACGTGGGCGATGCTGGGGTGGTCCATCAGGGCCAGGCGCTCGGCCTCGAAGCGGGCAACTACCTGCCGGGTGTCCATGCCCGGCTTGAGGATTTTGAGGGCCACCAGGCGTTGGACGGGATCGGTCTGCTCGGCCTTATAGACCACGCCCATGCCCCCTTCGCCAAGCTCTTCCAGGAGCTTGTAGCGGCCGATGGTCGTGCCGGGGGATTCGGCGATGGGCAGCATGTCGATGGGGGAAAACGAACCAGTGACCGCCATAGCGGGCTGCTCGAGAAAACTCCCCAGTTTCACGTGCGCACCGAGCAGGCCCGGGATGTGGTCGCGGAGTGCCACGTCCCCGTCACAAACTTCGTCCAGATAAGCTGCACGGCTTGCGGGATCCGGAATCGACAATGCCGCATTAAATATTTCGCGCTCTTTCATGGCTTCGCACCTGCCCCAAAAAACAATGCGTATTTTCCACGCGGTTTCCGCCAAAAAAATCGGAAGAACAGTACGATTTGACTGAATTTCGTTGTTTGGGCTACGACGTTGCCATGCACTTGAGCAGGTAGGCTCTCGCGTAACCCCATATTCGGTCAGCGGTTCGGGCAGATATGCCCAACGCGGTCGCGGCTTGTTCGGCCGTCAGTCCCGCGAAGAATCGCAACTTGATCAGTTCTGCGGCCTGGATGTCGGTGGCCTCCAATTGCCGAAGTGCTTCATCAATCGCTAATACGTCACGTCGGCTTTCCGGGGCCACGATTTCCAGCTCGTCAAGTGGCTGTCGGACGAATCCCTCACCCCGTTTGAGACTCCCTTTACGTCGAGCGTTCTCGACCAGAATTCGACGCATGGCCTCGCCAGCGGCGGCAAAGAAATGACCACGCGAATCCCAATGCTGGGCCTTATCGCTGTCCACCAAGCGAATATACGCCTCATGGACCAAGGCCGTGGCCTGGAGCGTCTGCCGGGATTTTCCTTGGCCATTTTTTCAGCGGCCAACCGTCGCAGCTCGTCATAGACCAGCGGCAGGAGTTGCTCGGCCGCGTGAGGGTCGCCGGATTCGATCCGGGATAGGATGCGGGTAACGTCGGTCATGGACCTGGCTTTCAAAGACAAGACCAACGCTCACGATTATAGCGACTGCGTGGTCCAATCGCATCCAGCCGCGGGCTCGGTAGGTACCTGTCAAGTACTGGTCGACGAGCCACCAGATTGCATCCCGAAAATGGTTCGTTTCGTGACGCTGATCCACCCCCCGCTGCAGATTTCCCGACAAACCAAGTCCAAGATCGCCATTTCGTCGATCAAAGTGCCGATCGCTGTGAAAATGGGACGCGACCAAGGCACTCTCGGCAGTGTAGGTAATACCATCAGCGGTGGGGTTAGCTGTCTCTGAGTGGAACAGTCGTTTGCCTGCGGCGGAGGGGCATCCCTGAAAGAGGTTGAGTTGTCAAGTGGTTTTCCCGTTGGTTTTTCGCTTCGTGGTTCCGGCAAGGGACGCACGGCCCTCACCGAAGCCCTGGGGCTTCGTTTTGGATGTCTCCGTCTGGGACCCTTGGGTGGTCCCTTCTTGGCAAGGCCGAGGACTTCCCGCGTTGATCGTTCATGGTCTTTTCAGCGAGTTCTTTTCCTGGCGACTGCACCTCAACACATCCCTTCGTGCATCTGCTGACCCTACGGCCAGCGCCCAGGCAGTCCGGATTGGACCGTCTGGCACGGTACTGTTCTATGCGACCATCCTGCGAGACCAAGCTCGTCCCAATCACACCGACGTCCGTCTGAAATTACTCCCGACGGATCCATACCCCACCTCGGACTGAGCAAGGTCCGCAGGGATCGTGACCGAGGTCACGATCGATGCAATCACCCTTCGTTTGTCTCTTACCTGCCTGCATCTACCAGTGTCTCACCCAGGGCGGCTCCATTCCCAACCGCTCGCACAACTCCAAGGCCGCTTCATATAGGCTCACACCCCGAACCACGGACCACAGTTCCAATGCATGGCCGCGCGATCCGCAGCCGAAACAATGGTACCGTCCCAGGCGCAGGTTGACCGAAAACGAGCGACTTCGTGGAATTGAAGAACCATGCACTGGGCAGGGGCCGCGCCACTGGTCGCCGCGCCGCACCGTGGGTCTGAACTCCAAGAGGCGGAGGACCTCCCGCATCGTAATCCGCTCGCAGAGCAGCTGGAAGTCTACGCCGGGCATCGTGCTGCCTCCTTTCTCCGGGACAGAGAAGAGGAACCGGTACTGGAACCGGCCGTGTGGTCCTCCGCCGCCGACAGAGCCGAAAGTACGGTTCGCCTGGGCCGATACAGACGAGCCTGCCGAGGAGCGTTGGCTGCCGAAGGCGTCCCCGAATCGGCGGCTCCCGGCCTCCAACGTTCTCCCGTGCTGAGCATTCGCCACATGATCGTGGCCGTCCGCCGCAGCACCGCCACTCTCGCGATCTTCGAGCCTCGGCGCCGTTTGATCCGCTGATACCAGGCTCGTACCGTGGCGTCCCGCCGCAGCAAGTGCAGGATCACCTGGGCCAGCAGGACACGCACCATCCGGCTACCGGCCTTGGTGATCGAGCCCAATCGTTCCGTCTCGCCGGAACGGTTGCTGCCTGGAGTCAGGCCGAGGAAATTGGCCAGGCTCCGCCCATGGGGAAACCGCCCGATGGGAGCGATCCGACAGGCGATCGCCAGGGCGATGTACATGCTCACGCCGGGCATCGTCGCCAGCAACTGGGCGTCCGGGTTGGCGAGGAATCGTTCCGCAATCTGATCGTCCACCGCCAGGAGTTGTGCTTCCCACAGCCGCCATTGCACGAGCAACTGCTTCAAGGTCAAACGGTCCATCGGGCCCAGCGGCAAGGTCTTCAACCACTCCGTCACCTTGCGGGTCTGGATGCTCTTCGTCGGCCGTTCCCACTCCAGGTTGTGGCGCCTGAGAATCTTGTGGATCTGGTTGAGCGTTTGTGTCCGCTTGAGCACGAGTCGTTGCCGGAGTTGCGTCAGATGCCGGTTGGCCTGCTGTTCCTCGCTTGGCAGCAGCACGGTCCGCACGCCTTGAACGCGATCCCCGCGGAGCAGACGGTCACGATTGACCCACAGCCGTTCACTCAAGGCTTTCGCATCACGCGGATCGGTCTTGTGGACGCTGCGTCCCAACGGCTGGATCACCAGTGTTTGGTGACACCGCTCATCCTGCTGGAGCCATCGCACCAACCAGTCATGGAAGCCACAGACCTCGACGACCGCCACGTATTTTTCGTCGGCAGTCAACGCTTGATGCAGTTGTTCCCGAAACTCCGCCAGTTTCGCCCAGCGCGTGCTGACCTGCCGGCGGAGAACGACGTTGCCATCTTCGTTGCGCAGCGAGACGGTCATTTGTTTGAGATGTAAATCGATTCCAAGGTACAGCATTGTCGATTCTCCTGGTTGTGCCGCGCAAATCGCGGCTGGTGAAAACTCCCGGCGAGCCACTGTGGCTTGTCGTTCTGCTCAGGAAAACCTACGATTGTCCTCTTTCATAGAATCACACCGACGCAGCCAAGGAAATGCGACGCAATCCCCCATGATTGGTAATCACGCCTAACCCGTGCGCGGCAAATTCGCCGCTCAGTGCCGCAATTTTTCTTGACACCCACTGTCGCGTCCCCGGTCCTCGGCCGATATTCCAGGCCCTCGTCTGCCAGAAAACTCTGCCGGATGAATTCGATCGCTTCGTGTTCAATCGACAATGCTTATGCGAAATGGCGATGAAACGACAGATCGGACGCTTGCACGTCGTGACTGTCGAGCCGTGGTCGACATGTGATCTTACTTGCCGAACAACTCCGTGAAGTATGCCCCGCTGCGAGCTTTCTATCAAAATCACGAGCGCCAAGGGATCAGCCATCGAACAGACAGAGTTTCCGCGTGGGCACGCGGACGAGCGGGCGACCGACATTTACCAGGGGGGCCGGGCATGGAAGGCTCGGCAGGATATCTTCATCCGCTGCCACTTCTGCCTCTTCCCCGCCGGACTGCCGCAGCAGCCGGCGGGCGGAAGGGCCGCAGGGTGGAGTCAGGCGGTGCCGGCAATTGACTGCGACTGTCGGATCCACGCCCGCAGCTCCTCCTCGCTCCAGCTCTCGATGTCCTGTTCGCTCGGCACGACCGCCTCCGTACTGGGCCGGGGCTTGCGCTTCCATTTTGGCCTCACGCTCGCCGGGGTGTCGCCCGTGATTGCCAGCACGCGCTCGTTGTAGTCTTCAGGGAGTTTGCCAAGCACCGCCATACGACGCACTGTTTTGAGGGCGTCCGACGCCCACAAGGCCAATACACGGGATGCCGCACTGAGAAATCGCAATGGCTTTCTTCTCTCCCTCCCCGATCCCAATCAAAGTGCGCGGGGCCTTGATCGCTTTACACGCTGCCGTCGTGAAGCAAGCAGGGTTGTTGCCTATCGGTGTCGCGGCTGGCCGCTCGATGTGGGCGTACCGCAGCGAATCGTCAGCAGGGGTATCCTGCCCGGTGGTGCTCACGTTCCCCTCTCCTGTCCTGGTAACACAAATAGCTTTTTCCCCGTCAATTCGGTAATTCCGTTTCCGTAGCCACACAGAGAAGAACCGAGCGGCGAATGTGCTGGTAGTCGGATCACTTTCCAACCTCCTGGCGAACGATCTTTAGAATCCCGGCGCGGCCGCGGGCGTCAGATTCGGCCATGCCTGGAGCAGTTCGACCAGATCGCGGTCGTTGAGAATGGAATCACTGAAAAGTGCGTCGGAAAATGCGTCGCGCTTATCGGCGGACCCCTGTTTTCCCGAGGGATTTGGCTCTTGTTCGGTTCCTACCCGGGGAGCTTTTTTGATAAAATAGCGAAGTTCCGCGACCGTCCAGTTAACGCCCGGTGCCGAGAGATCGGCCGCCGGGCGTTTTGCGTTTACCGCCTCTCCTGCAATGGTTTACGGCGATCCGCCCACCCGGCCGGCGCTCTCCGTTTCGAGAGAATTCAGGCAGGTCCCGGAAGGAACCCCTATGGTTCCCATCGCACCCCAGAATCTCGGCCCAAAAATCTCCGACTCTCTGATTAACAACCCCCCAGGAGTTAACAAGCCGGTTCCCTGCGGATAACGAAGGGAACCGGGCGAGCGATTCGTTCCGCCGTCGATTAGGCTACACGTGTGATCGATTTCCACGCCAGGGCAATAGCTCCGGAACCTACCGGGACCCCAGCAGCTTCTTGATCTGCGGCCAGGTACGGGTGTTGAACACGTCGTCCTTGGTCAAACCGCCGCGGCGGGCCTGCAAGACGCCGTAACGCATGGCGGCAAGCCCGTCAATCCGATGCGCGTCGGTGGAGATCACGATCAACACGCCGTGGTCCTTCGCCTCGGCGCAGGCCACATCGTCCAGGTCCAACCGCAAAGGATGGGCGTTCAGCTCCAGCGTCTTGCCGTTCTCCCAGGCGGCGCGAATCACCGCGGAAAGGTCGATCTCATAGGGCTTGCGCTGCGTGAGCATGCGGCCCGTCGGATGCGCGAAGGCGCGGACGTAGGGGTTCTGCAAGGCGTCGACCACTCGCCGCGTGATCTGCTCGCGCGACTGGTTCTGCCCGTAGTGAATGCTGGCGTTGACCCAGTCGGCTTCCTTCAACACGTCGTCGGAGAGGTCCAGGCCGCCGCGCTCCAGAATGTCGACCTCCACGCCCTTGAGGACCGTAATGCCGGTGAGCCGCTCGTTTAGCTTGTCGATTTCTTCCCACTGCTTGAGAATGCGGGTTTCGTCCAGCCCGTTGACCATCGTCACCCGCTTGGAGTGATCGGTCATGGCGATGTACTTCAGGCCGCGGGCCTTGGCCGCCAAAGCCATTTGCTCGATCGTGGCCTGGCCGTCGGTCCAGGTGCTGTGCATGTGCAGGTCGCCGCGGATATCGCCCAGTTCGAGCAGGCGTGGCAGCGGGCCTTCGGCGGCCCACTGGAACTCGCGGCGGGCCTCGCGCATTTCGGGCGGAAAGCAGGGCAGATCGAGCGCAGCGTAGACCTCCTCCTCGTTGCGGCCGGCGATCTGCTCGTCGCCGCGAAAGACGCCGTATTCGTTGACCTTCAGCCCGCGCTCCTTGGCCAGTCCGCGGACGACGACGTTGTGGGCCTTCGAGCCCGTGAAGTACTGCATCGCCGCGCCGAACGACTCGGCCGGCACGACACGAAGATCGACGTGCAGGCCGCTTCGCAACCGCGCGGTGAGCTTCGTCTCGCCGCGGGACTGCACCTCGGCCAGGCCCGCGTAGGTCGCGAAATGGTCCATCACCACTGCGACCGACAAGCGGGTGCCCCCGGCGGGGCACCCGGTACTCCGGGTCACGGCCAGGAAGTCGAGGTCGCCCACCGTGTCGCGGCCACGGCGGTAGCTGCCCGCCGCTTCGATTTGCTCGAGGGCCGGGCAGCCGCGCATGTGCGCGAGGATCTCTTGCACGAGGTCGTCGGCCTCGACCCAGAGGACCCGCTTGTCGGCCTCGGCGGCGAATTGCAGGCCGACCAGAATCGAGTCCTCGGTCTTGGCTCCAAAACCTTTGAGTTCGCGGACCTTGTGGGCCTCGCAGGCGGCGCGCAGTTCTTCCAGCGTGGTGACCTTGAGTTCCTTGAAAAGCATGGCGGCCCGTTTCGGCCCCAGGCCCGGCACGCGCATCATCGACAACACCGATTCCGGCACCTGCTGCTTGAGTTCCTCCAGCATCTCCAGCCTGCCGGTTGTCGCCAAGGCGGCGATCTTTTCGGCCAGGTCCTTGCCGATGCCCTCGATGTCGGTCAACTTGCGGCTGGAATCGGCGACGATGCCGGCCGCCGACTCCGGCAGGTCGCGGATCGTGCGGGCCGCGTTGCGATAGGCCCGCACGCGGAACTGGTTCGCCCCCTGGAATTCGAGGATGTCGGCAACCTGGTCGAAGGCATCGGCAATTTCGGCGTTGGTCATAGGGATCCCTTACATGTGCAACTCGACAACATCCTTGTCGTGCAACTCGTAGTCGCCCTTGACGACGGTGCCGTCGTGGACAGCCTCGCCCCAGACGCGAGCAAACTTCAGGCCCTTGATGAAATCTTTGTGTACCTGGCCGGCCAACTCGATCAACGGACTGCCGCGACGCACGGTGAAGGGCCGGTCGCGGTCGGGTTCCTTGGCCGTCGGCAGCTTGCTGTAAACGCGAATCACGTCGAACGAGCGGTAGATGGCCTCGCGCAGCGTCTCCAGGCCGGTTCCCTTGGTGGCCGAAATCAAGTACTCAGGAAAATCCAGCGGACAAAGCTCGTGGAACAACTCCAGCCGGCCGAAAGCCTCGGGCAGATCGATCTTGTTGGGCACCACAAAAGTGCGGGTGTAGGAGAGGCCAACGTCGTTCTCGTCCAGGCGGGACTGCGCCGCCAGGCGGGTCTTGGTGTCGTTCAGCCGGTCGAGCACTTCCTGGCACTGCTCCACGCCGTCGTCGCTGCCCAGATCGACCATTAAGAGGACCAGGTCCGCCGATCGGATCAAGTTGTGGATGTGCGGGTCCATAAAATCCTTGGTGACCGGCGGCGTGTCGATCAGTTGCACCGTCACATCCTCGAAGGGCATCATCGCCGGGGCCGGCGTCTGGGTGGTGAAAGGATAGGGGGCGACCTCGGGCGTCGCCCGCGTGAGGCTGCAAATCAACTGGCTCTTGCCGGCGTTCGGACCACCCAGGAGGATTGCAGTGCCGGCCCCCTGCCGTGGGATGCGAAGGCCACGGCCGCTTTTTTTGCCGCTCTTCTCCGCGACCATGTCCTTCTTAAGCTTGGCGATCTTGGTTTTCAGATCGGCCTGAAGGTGGTCGGTCCCCTTATGTTTGGGGATCTCCTTGAGCATGACCTGGAGACAGGCCAACTCTTCCTCAAGGGTTACAGCCCGGCGGTATTCTGCCTCCGCCTTGAGGTACTGTTGGGTAAGATTGGCTGGCATAGGGGCTCGATGGACAAAATCGTTCCTGCTATGCGGTTAGTTTACTCCACTCCAGCCCCGCGGACTAGCGGGAGGGTGGAGGGGATGCCACAAAAGTGTGGGGTGGCGGATGCTGCATCCGGAGGAAGGAAACGGAATGATTTCCGTGCTGCGAAGTTCTGCCAGGATTCTCTGTCACAAATACTTGCCCGTAGGCCCCCTTGGCGATACGATTCCCGTGGTCTACATGTCAATCGGAGGGAATTTACGCAGAAGCGACCGTGTTGGTCGCCACCCCTTCGATTGACTAGAGGCGCAAACAGGAGAATTGAGATGAATATAGCGAAAGTATCGGCGTTTGGGTTGGCCGTGGCGTTGGTATTGACCCTGGGAGCTCAATGTGCCTTGGCCGGCGATGCGGCCAACACGATCACGGGGAAGGCGAGTTGCGGCGGCTGTGCCGGCGTGGTGGACGGCGGCTGCTGCGTCATGCTGACCGATGCCGACGGTGGCCGCTGGATCCTCCGCGGCGATAGCGCGGGTCTCAAAGCGGCCTTCAAGGCCCGCAAGAGCGGCAAGAGCATGACCGCAACCTACGCGGGCGATGCGGCGACGAAGAAGGGCAAGGACGGCAAGGACTACAAGGAAGTGACCGTCTCGGACGTCAAGGTTTCCTCGTGAGGTCAATTGCCGGCGTGGCGCCAGCCGATGTCTACCTGTTCCGGCGCGGCCGGCACTGGCGCAGAAATCAGTTGTGCCGGGACCGACGCCGGAGGGGAGGGCAGGAGCTGGAAATACATGGCCTGCTGGACCGGTCGGGAGGTCGTCTTTTCGTTCTCAGGACGTGGCAAGGGCGGAGGGGCTAGTCGCGGACCGCTGGGACTGCTGGGAAGAGGCGGGATGCCCTGGATCTTCGGCGGTTCGGCAGTGTGGTTGTCCTCGCTGGACGCCGGAACGCGATAAGACGTGCCGGAGGGCGAAGCGCCGGCACCGGGCGCACTCGGTGAGATCGGGGGCGCAGGAGTATTGGGGGCGTAAGTGTGGGGCGACCCGGATGAAGTACCGGGGGCCGCCTGCATCGCACCCGGTGAACCACTGGTCGTGGGCGCCGATGCCGCGGTCGATGGCGAGTACGTAGCCGGCGGCCCACTCATGTCGCCGGGCCCCGGTAACAAAGTACTGGTCAACGGGGCGGAAGGCGTGGCACACGATGAGCATCCGCCCGACGAGACATAGCCGCCGGAGACGCCCGTAGCGCACGACGAGCAGCCGCCGTACGAGCTCGAATAACCGCTGCACGGGGCGCAGCCGCCGCAACTGCCGCAGCCCCCGACGGCAACCGGGGCGTAGCCGACTTGGTAGGTCGGATACGGCACCAGCGAGGCCCGATACGTCCAGGTTTGCGTTGGACGATAGGTCGTCACCGCGCAACCGCTGCACGGATCGATGCTGACGACCGGCATGTAGGCTACCGTGGGCACCGGCCGGTAAGAAATGCGGTAGGTGGCGGTAGGCACACAGGGTTGGCAGGCCGGCTGGACCGCAGCGCAACCACATGCCGGCTGGGCCGGTGCGCAGCCGCAAGCGGGCGCAGTGGCAGTGGAGATGTTGGGCGGGCAGTAGGGCGGAGCGTAGGTCGTTTGTCCGCTGCCGAACATCCAATCCCACAGCGCGCACGCGGCCCAACTGCGGGTTGGGGTACTCAGCAAGGCTGCTGCCGCGCAACAGGTCATCAGCACTCGGCGCAAACTCGTCCAGCACATCGTTCGGGTCTCCTTCAGCGGTCCAAAATTCGTCGACCTCTTCATCAAATACGCTTTCGGTCGAAACGTCAAGGTGCGACCGCGGTCGGCCGCGCATTTGGTTGAGTTTTCTCTTTGTAGCGATCCTGGCGGTTGTTGCGGATAGGCAGTCTTGTGCACCGCCAGGGCATCAACGATGCATTTACGCAACGTTGCCTAGAGCAAATGTAGATCACGATTTGCACCGCGGAGAAGAAAATCAGGCTCGTTCTTCATAGAGATCGTAGAGATCGAACAACGCCTCCCGCAAATTCCCCTTATGCCGGGTCAGTCGTTCGACGAGGTCTCCGGTATTGACCCGCGGCGGAAAGCCGTTCTGAAGTTGTTGGATCACTCTCCAGGCCCGGGCCTCGTCGACAACGGTCTCGTAGAGACTAGGCAAGTGTGCCGAACGATGCGACGCCACGACGAGGCCCACGCCATGCGTCCGGCAGAATCGCTTCAGAACCAGGCGGTTCCAAAGATTGAGTTGTTCGAAACCATCGACCGCGGCCACTCCCAGACCGGCAGAAGTTGTGGTGCGGACGTCTCGCCGGCCCTGGGCAGTCGGCACGGCCGTACCACAATTCCTGGACGTGCACAACGACCTGAGGAACTCGCGCGGCAGAATTCGTTGTCCGGCCTCAAGGGCGATCGATTTGACCAGGCGGCCGCGGCGTTCAATGGCGTGAGTCAAGGCGGCCAGCAGGGTTGACTTGCCAGTGCCGTGGCCGCCGGTGATTTGACCATGCCAGGCGTTGGCTTTGAGGGTGTCGACCAGTTGTTCGAGGCTCTTGCCGTGTTCGAAGACGAAGTCGATCGTGCCTGGCCGTAATCGAGCGGCACAGAAGGGGTTGGTCGGCTCAAGGTGGGGAAAATCGTTGGGCATGCAGGTAGACGGCTGAGTTCAAAACGTCGGATCCGTCTGATCCGTCCGATCCGTCTGATCGGTACGCTCAAGGTTGAGCGGCTTGGCCGGCGGGACACTCCCCAGCCGAAAAATCTTTTGGGCCACGAGATCGCGGCCGCGCTTGAAAATGACTCGCACGCGGACACACCAGCGAATCTTCACGATCTGGCCGTCGTAGCTCAGGGGACTTTGCGGGAGGGTGGTGCTGAAGCGGTCGGGACGACGCGGATCGCCCAACTCGCCGGAGTCGGCATCCTTCCGCCAGAACTCGTGGACGGCCAGGTCCTCGTCGCCCTTCCCCTCGCTGTACCAGAGGACCGAGACCTCAATGGCCTGCAGGCCCTGGGCTTCCACCGCCTCGACGCGGTGCTCGCCGGAAAGCGTCGCGCCCGGCACATAGGTCCGCCCGTTCCCGTCCAGGCGGATAATGATCTCTGGTTCGTTCATGGGCCCGTCCTCCCGCTGACATGAGCGACGGGCATAGGCCGAACCACCAACGGGAACGATCGCTGGAAGCCGTGCCAGCCGACAATCTCGCCGCGGACGATCAATTTCCACTGCACCTGATTGTGGCTGGCGCGGAAGGAGTGCATGGCCTCGGCCGGAATCGGCAGATCGCACTCGGCCTCCAAGGGTTCGCCCGGCCGGATGATCGCGCCGGCGCCGGCATACAGCGATTGACGAAAGACTTCGCGGCTTTCCGTGCGGGCATTCGTGCCCTGGCGAAAGACCGCTTCCTCCTCGCAGGCCAGCGAGACCTCGATCGATTGCAGCGTCAGATTCCCCGACTGCGAGAGGAAAAGGCGGTAACCCTTGCCGGGCAGCAGGGGATGATCGCTGATCTCGACGAGCGTTGGTCCGATGCCGGCCGCTTGCCGCAGCAGTCGCGAGAAGACGACCACCAGCGCGACGCCCACAGCGAGAAACGGCACGATGAACAGCATCATCAGCCAGTCGGGGCTGTCTGCCAAAACACTGCGTATGGCCATCACCACAAAGACCGATACGGCGCCGTTCCAGGCGATGCAGGCCACCAACAGGCCGAACAGCGTCCAGCCGGGCGACTGCGCCAACGGCAGGCGATAGGCCAGGCGCGTGCCGGGGCTGCTGGTGATCTCGCTGCTGTCGGGGATGTAGGGGTATTGGGGATCGGCGGTCGCCGGCAAGTCAAACAACTCGGCGGCGGGCACGCTTCGCACCGCGGCAGCCCGGCGCTCGGCCGATTTGCCCCAGTGCAGCGCCGTGTAGACCAGTCCGCCCGCGCCGATGACGACGAACGACGCCGGAATCAACAGCGCGGGCCAGATCCACCACTGATACCCCCGCACGAGCACCGCGACGGCCGGTTCGGCCGGATCGTACCAGCAGGAATAAGCCTGTCCCTCCTCGAAGCGATCGATCGCCGCCTGGGCCTCGTCCCGCGTGCTCAAGGGCGTGTGGTGGACGTCGTACGTCCAGGGCAAGTAGGTGACGGGCTGGACTTCGTATTTGATCTTGACCTCAGGCCGATAAAGCAGACCTTTTTCGCCCTGGACCTCGACGATCCGCTTTTCCACGACCGTGCAGGTGTGCTCGACGAAGCCGTGATTGACCCGCCATTCGGGAATGACCAGCCGAACGATGCCCCAAAGGATGCAGGCGCAACCGACCACCAGCAGGACGGCGAAGAAGATGGCCTCGCCCACGCTTCCAAACAGCCGGGAGCCGGTCCGCCGGTGACCTCGTTTTTTTTCGTAATAGCGGAAATTACGAGCCAAAATCGTTTACCCCGGACTATGGCCTTGATCGCAAGCTGTTCCGTGTACGGTTTGCCATGAAACAATCTATACTAACCCCAAGCCGGTGGCATCTTCAGCAAAGTATACCGATGGCACCGAAGTTCAACAATCACCCGGCCCTAGTCCGCGTTTCGTACAAAAGTCTCTTCTCGCCAGCGATTGACGAATCCTGTGCGGCAACCGAGAATGGAAGGTCTCTTGAAATCCGGGCCAAAAGGTCCTCACTTGCGTCGCCCGTCGCCTGCGGGCGTGGATTGAAACGAAACATGAACTCGATCGAAAAGCACGACCCCGACGTCTGGGCGGCCATCGCCGGCGAAATCCAGCGCCAGCGCGACGGCCTGGAAATGATCGCCAGCGAGAATTACACCAGCCCCGCCGTCATGCAGTGCATGGGCAGCGTGCTGACCAATAAATACGCCGAAGGCTACCCAGGTCGCCGCTACTATGGCGGGTGCGAATACGTTGATGTGGTCGAAGACTTGGCCCGAAATCGGGCCAAGAAAATCTTCGGGGCCGACCACGCCAACGTCCAACCGCACTCCGGGGCCCAGGCCAATGCGGCCGTGTACTTCGCCGTCCTCAACCCGGGCGATGTCGTGCTGGGCCTCGATCTGGCCCATGGCGGGCACCTGACCCACGGCATGAAGCTCAACTCTTCGGGCAAACTTTACAAGTTTTACAGCTACGGCGTCCGGCAAGATACCCATCGGATCGATATCGACCAGCTTGCCGCCTTGGCCAAGGAGCACAAGCCGAAGCTGATCGTGGCCGGGGCGAGCGCCTATCCCCGCGAGATTCCCCATGCCGCATTTGCCGAGATCGCCCAAGGCGTCGGCGCGAAGTTGATGGTCGATATGGCCCATTATGCCGGCCTGGTCGCCACGGGTTTCCACAACGACCCGGTGCCGGTCTCCGATTTCGTGACCACCACCACCCACAAGACGCTCCGCGGTCCGCGGGGAGGCATGATCCTCTGCAAAGAGGCCCACGCCAAGGACATCGATCGCTCGGTCTTTCCCGGCATCCAAGGCGGGCCGCTGATGCACGTGATCGCCGGCAAAGCGGTCTGCTTCGCTGAGGCCCTGCTGCCAGCCTATAAAGCCTACATCCAGCAGGTCGTCAATAACGCCAAGACCCTGGCCGAGGTGCTTACCGCCGGCGGCGTGAGGCTGGTGAGCGGCGGGACCGACAACCACCTCATGCTGGCCGACGTCACGCCCTTGGGTCTCTCTGGCGGGCAGGCCGAAAAGGCCCTGGGCCAAAGCGGTATTACCGTGAACAAGAACATGATTCCCTTCGATCTGCGGAAACCGATGGATCCCTCCGGCGTTCGCATCGGCACGCCGGCCATCACGAGCCGCGGAATGGGCTGCGGCGAAATGCGCACCATCGGCGGCTGGATCCTCGAAGCCCTTCGCGGACACGACCAGCCGGCCGTGCTGGACCGCATCCACGGCAACGTCAGCGAGTTGTGCAAGCAGTTCCCGGTGCCAGCGGATAGGAACTAATTCCCCTCACCCTCTGCCCCTCTCCTGGCGGGATAGGGGAGGATCAACCATGCCCGCAAGCAAAATCCTGATCGCCGACGATAACCAACCGAACGTCGAACTGTTGGAGGCTTACCTGGCCGAGGTCGATTGCGAGATCGCCGTGGCGGCCGACGGCCGAGAAACGCTGGAGAGGGTGGCCGAGTTCCAGCCCGACCTGATCTTGCTGGACATCATGATGCCCAAGCTCAGCGGATTCGAGGTCTGCCGGATGCTCAAGGCCGACCCGGCGACCAGCCATATCATGATCTTGATGGTCACGGCCCTGGGCGAGTCGGGCGATATCGAGCGGGCCGTGGCCTGCGGGTGTGACGATTTCCTCAGCAAGCCTATCAACAAGCTGGAATTACTGAAGCGGGTCGAGATCCTGCTCGAACTGCGGCACGTGAAAGACGAGCGGGATCGCTTGCGGCGCTATATTGACGAGATGGAGGCCAACCGGCCGAAACGGAAGCCGCCGGAGTAGGGAAAAACCCGAAATCCGCATGTCGAAGTCCTGAACAAATCGGGCAACCGAAGATCCGAATGATCAAAACGGTTTTGAGCCTTCGTCCTTCGTTATTCACATTTGTTTAGAATTTCGGATCTCGACATTCCGTTTTTCCCCTCGATCTACCAACCCGTTCCCATGCCCAAACCCTCCTGGTCACCCGATTCCTGGCGCAGCAAGCCGCTGGAGCAACGGATAACCTATCCCGATCCCGACGCCTTGCGAAACGTGCTGGCGGAACTGGCCACGCTGCCGCCGCTGGTGACAAGTTGGGAAGTCGAAACCCTCAAACAACAGCTTGCCGAGGCCGCGTGCGGCCAAGCATTCCTGCTCCAGGGGGGCGACTGCTCCGAGAGTTTCGACGATTGCCGGCCGGAGATCATCGCCAGCAACCTCAAAGTGCTGTTGAAGATGAGCTTCGTGCTCATTTATGGCTGCCGCAAAAAAGTGATCCGCCTGGGACGATTTGCCGGCCAATATGCCAAGCCCCGCTCGGCCCAGACCGAAACCCGTGACGGCGTCACGCTGCCCAGTTACCGCGGCCCCTTGGTCAATCGGCCGGCCTTCACCCTGGAAGAACGGACCCCGCGGCCGGCCTATCTCCTGGAAGGCTACTACCGCTCTGCGCTGACGATCAACTTCATTCGCGGGCTGATCGACGGCGGCTTTGCCGACATGCACCATCCTGAGTTCTGGAACGTCGATTTCTTCCAGCATGCGGCGGCCGCCGACGACTATCGCCGAATCGTCGATTCGATCAGTGCGGCAATCCATTTTATGGAGACGGCGGCCGGCCGGCGGTTGGACGAATTGACCCGCGTCGATTTCTTCACAAGCCACGAGGGGCTGCACTTGGAATATGAACAGGCCCAAACGCGGCAAGTCCCCCGCCGGCCCAACAAGTGGTATAACCTCGGCACCCATTTCCCGTGGATCGGCGACCGCACCCGAGGTTTGGACGGCGCCCACATCGAATACTTCCGTGGGATTGCCAACCCGATTGGGGTAAAGGTTGGCCCGTCGATGACTCCCGAGCATCTCCTCGAACTGATCGAGATCCTCAACCCGCACGACGAACCGGGCCGTTTGACGTTAATTCACCGCTTCGGCGCAAAACAGATTGCGGATTGCCTGCCGCGGTTGGCCGAGGCGGTGCTTCGCGCCGGCCGGCAAGTCACGTGGTGCTGCGACCCGATGCACGGAAATACCCTGGTCACGCAATCGGGTGTGAAAACCCGCAGCTTTGACGAAATCCTCGACGAACTCAATCAGGCCCTGGACATTCACCACCGGCTCGGATCAATCCTCGGGGGGGTACACGTTGAGTTGACCGGTGAAGACGTGACCGAGTGCATCGGCGGCGCTCGGGGCTTGAGCGAGGCGGACCTCGGACGGGCGTATTCCAGCGAGGTTGACCCGCGGCTGAACTACGAGCAGGCCCTGGAAATGGCCTTTGCCATCGCCCAACGCATGAGGCAGGGAGGGGGGTGAAAGGACGCGGAGACGGGAGAAGGGGGAGGGGAGATGTGGGGACGTGGAGAAATTCCTCCTCTCCGCGTCCCCACATCTCCTCTCCCCCCTTCTCCGGTCCACGCGTCTTCCGCTTGCCGCTGTTGTCAAAATGGGATAGCATAGGATTAGAGCAGGCCAGTCTTTCGGAGCAAAGAGGCATCAAAATGAAACGTCCATCGCGTGGTTTTACCCTCGTCGAACTCCTCGTGGTCATCTCCATCATCGGCATGTTGGTGGGCTTGTTGCTGCCGGCCGTCAACATGGCGCGTGAATCCGGCCGCCGGACCGTGTGTTCGAACAATCTGCACCAATTGGAGAGGTCTGTCGCCGCCCATGTGACCAAACTCAATTGTTATCCTAGCGGCGGCTGGGGAAGCAGTTGGGTCGGGTTTCCCGATTATGGCGTGGGCCCCGATCAGCCGGGCGGTTGGATCTATCAGATTCTCCCCTATATGGACCAGGATGACTTGCACGATTTGGGCAAAGGCAACGTCAATTCGGCGGCCAACAGCGCCACGCGGGTCTCCAGGGCCATACCGGCTCTGTACTGCCCGACGCGCCGTGCCGGCCAGGCCTATCCCATCAGCGGCGCCGGCGCCAGTCCGACAGGGACCACCCCGGTTACGCAGGCGGGCCGCACCGACTATGTGATCAACGGCGGATCGAGCCAAATCACCATGGTCAGCAGTCCTTCAAGCTGGCCTGCCCCTGCGGGTTTCGCGTGGCCGAACCTCGCGACCTTCAGCGGCATCGCCTGCATGCACAGCAAAGTCCCCGACTCCGGGATTCCCGACAACAAGGAAACAACCTACCTGATCGGCGAGAAATACATGGCGACGGACTACTACGTCACGGGCCTCGATCCGGGCGATCTGTTCAGCGCGATGTCGGGCAACGACGTGAGCCTGATTCGCTGGGGCAACGCCGCCCTCTTGCCGAGCATGGATCGCGCGGTCAACAACAATCCTCCTCCGAACCCGACGCTGATCTTCGGAAGCGCGCACAGCGCCGGGTGGCAGGCCGCCTTCTGCGACGGCCACGTGCAGTTGATCGGCTGGAAAATCGACGGGTCTTTGCACCAGGCCATGGCCACGCGCAACGGCCACGAGGTGGTCGACCCGTCGCTGATTCCCTAGTAGCCTAGGGCCGGCGCATCAGTAACTGTCGTGTTTTCCAATGTAGTCCGCACACGCCGTGTGCGGAAACCGGCGCACGGCGTGTGCCTGCTACTGACACGTAATGATTCGCCGGTCCCTACTCCTCGATATCGTGGAACTCGCTGCGCGTGTGCGTCACGGTGACCGCGCCCTCGGCATAGGTTTCCGAAACCGTGCCGCGATAGACCTTCAGCACGTCCAGCACCGTCTTGGCAGTTTCGCGGGCCATCTGTGCATCTTTCGGCGGGAGTTGCACCGTGCCCTGGTCCAGGGCGAAATTGACCCAGGGGGTCAGGGCGTCGACGAAGGCGACGAAGTCCAGCCCGCCGACAGCGGCCAAGGGCTTATCGGTCGGCAGCGGGAGCCCGGCGATCTTTGGCTCCTTCTCGTCGAGCAAGCGCAGGGTGTGGTTCCCGGTTAGCGAGAGCACGGCCACCTTCTTCGATACGGCGGCATTGGGCATCACGCGGCTATCGAGACCCAACTGTGCCGGCAAGGGGTAGCCATAGGCCGTGGCCGTGCCCCGCCGCAGGTTGAAGACGCGGGGACGCGGAATCTTGAAGTCCTTGGGAACCTCGCTCTTCTCGATTCCCTTGAGGATTTCCACGAACTCATCGGCCACGGCATAGTACTCTGTGAATGCCTGCTTGAGCTTGGCCGCGTCGCTGACGCCAAAGACGATTGCCGGCTCGATCATCGTCAACGGCTGTTCCGTGGGCGGCATGGCCTTGATGAACTGCCGGCTGGTGAACTTGGCGTCGATCACCAGGGCGGCCTGACCGTCGGCCAGGGAGGGAATGAGCAAGTCCCGCGTGGCCTTGTCGAGCCGGACCAGCAGCGGTTTCACTTGGGCAAAGACCTTGTCGAACTCGGCACGGTCCTTCGGCGGCATTTGCGGCAGGCCGTATTCCTCGGCGTAGCGATAGCCGACGCCGATATACTTGACCAGCAGGTCGTAGGCTTCGGACGAGCCCTTGCTCCGGCCGACCAGCACGGCGATCGGGTTGCCGCCGATGTGCTTGAGCAGATCCAGCGGTTGGGAGGAGTCCAGCTCGGGGTGCTCGCTCCAATCGTAGTCATAACTTTCCAGGCCGCTGTCCGTGAGAAAGGCGATCGATGACGCGGCGCCAACCTCGGGAATGAACTTTTTGAGGTCCGCGGCGAGGTTGGCTGCGTCTTGCGCGATCTCCTGGCGAAGTTTGTCCGGGACCGGCAGCGAGGGCAGAAGGCCCTTGCCCTCTTTCAGCAGCGCATCGATGTCGGCCTTGCTCTGGCCGAAGTGCTGCATCAATGTCTTGCTGACGTAACCGACCGAGCAGATCCGTTTGTCGGCGAACTTGGCCACCGACGCCAGTTCCGGCCGCGACCGCAGCAGCTCGCCCTTGCCCAACTGGCCCAGCGCGTCGGTCGACGGGCCGATCGCCAGCAGCAGGTAGTCGTCGTGCATGCCCAGCGAGATCGCCAGGGTGGTCTTCTTCAGGTGTTCGATCAGCTTATCGCCGTCGTCGGGAGTCAGGGCCAGGGAGCGGATCTTCTTCACGACTTGGGGATCCCAGGGGGCCATCCCACCGTCCAACGTGAATGTGAGATAGGAGTAACCGCCGATGGTCGTCCGCTTCAGACGGTTTTGCAACGGCGGGGGCGCCTGGGTCATGATCTGTTGCAGCATCGCTTCGAGCTTGTCCAGTTGCTCCTTCGCCAGCGCCTTGTCTTTGGCCTTGAAACCGATGACCAGATCGGGGAACTTGATGAGATCGATCCGGTTGACGAGTGCCCGCACGAAGATCCGACCCGCGAGGTCCTCTGCCTCCGCCTGGGCGCTTTTTTCCCGGTGCGGGCTTGCTCGAATCCGTGTTGAAAGCCCTCCATCAAGCTTGAGAAATAAACGTCGCTGTACGTGCCTTGCAGGAGTTCCAGCGCCTGATTGACGTTTGCTCCGCCGTAGACGAAGACCTCGTCGGAGAGAAGATCCGCGAGCAAGTCGAGCGACTTCTTGACGTCCGGATTGTTGCGTGCGGCCTCGAACTGGCCGAGAGGCGAACCGGGGCCGCCCGCCTGAGCTTGCATCATGCCCAGGCCCATCTGCACGTAGGGGATGGCCTTGATTTTCGCGAAGGCCTTGCTGTTGACTATGGCGTCGTACTGCTCTCGGTTGCGGAGCATGGCCGAGTAGAAGGCGGCGTCGGCCGGAACGATATCCAACGAGGGCACCGGCCCGGCGGCCCGCGCCGGCGCTGCGCCGTCGCGACCAGCAGCCATGCGGCAACGGCCAATAGGCCGAAGCGGAGAGACACTTTTCGACTTCGCAGCACGGAATTCATTCCGTTCCTTTCGAACATGTTCATCGTGGAGTCTCCTGAAAAAGATGGAACGAGGTATGGTGCGGGATAATTGCACCCCACAGGCGGATTATAACAGACAGCAGCCCGCCCGGCAATCAATTCAGCTTTCTCTATGGATTTGGCAGGGATTTCCTGGTAAAGTCCCCCCGCGACGGATTTTACGTACTCTCCCCGGTCCGCCCGGATGCCATCCCCGTAAACTCCCCGCGCGGCGGGCCTTCCGCGCATGGAGGTATACGCATGTCGATCATCAGCAACAAGAAACGGCAACGCCCGGCGACCCCAACACTCGAAAACGAGACTTCCCCTCACCCGGCGCGGCGAAAAAAACGCCGCCTGACGATTTCCGCCTTCGTCCTCCTCGGGCTCGTGCTGCTGGTCGGGCTGCTGCCGACGATCATCGCCCATACGCCGCTGATGGCCTACGGGGTCCGTCGTACGGCAAGGCTGGAAGGAACGATCAGGTTCCGCTCCGCATCGATCGGCTGGTTCTCCTCGGCTTCCGTTTCCGGCATCGAAATTCGCGACGCCCAAGACGAACCGGTCCTGGAGGCCGACCGCCTGACTTGCGACCGTTCGCTGTTGAAGTTCCTCTTCAATTCCTCGAAGATCGGCACACTGCGGATCGAGAAGCCGCGGCTGAACGTCAAGCTGACCCGCGCCGGCAGCAACGTGGAAGCAGTGCTCGCCCATTGGCTGAACGGACAGGGCAGTCCCAGCCAGGGCGTCGATCTGTCGGTTGAGATCGCCGACGGCGAGGCAACGATCGCCGATCAGGAAAGTCAGCAGGGTTGGCATGCCACCGGTCTGCAGCTCGAAGCCCAATGGACCGCAGGCCAGATCCGCTGCAAGGCCGAGAGCGACGTGGATCAATTCGTCGTCGCCACAGCGTCTGGCCAGCCGGAGTCGCGGGTGCACTGCGCCGTGCAGTGCAGCTACCAGATCGCCGACAATGTGCTGAAAATCGACGAGTGCGAGTTGAGTTCCGGCATCGCCACTGCACGGGCGGGCGGGCAGATCGGCCTGGGCAAGCCGGGCGACGTGCAACTCAACGGCGAGGTGAGCTACGAGTGGGACAAGCTCGATCAGTTGTTTCTGCCTTACTGCGGCACGGCGATCCAGTTTTCCGGCAGCGGGACCAGCCCGATTGCCTATCGCGGCCCATTCTCGCCGGCCAGGGGTGAAGCCAGCGCGGCGCTGCCCTTCAGTGGTGCCAACGTCTACGGCTTCCAGTTCGGTCCGGGCGAGCTCAAGGTCCATCTGGCCGACGGCGTGTTGCGGGCCGATCCGCTGGAAGTGGCCTGCAACCAGGGACGCGTGGTCTTGCAGCCGGAGTTCCGCATGGACCGGCAGCCGGCGGAATTTCACCTCTCGGCCGGCACGCTGGCCCGCCACATCCAGCTTGACCAGGCCGCCTGCCGTTCGGCATTGAAGTATGTGGTTCCGGTATTGGCCTCGGTCACCCAGTCGCAGGGCCAGTTCTCCATCGAGTTGGATGGCTGCCGCATTCCGATTGGCGACTGGAACCATGCCGAAATCGCGGGGCGGATGATTGTCCATTCGGCCCAGATGAGCCCGGGGCCGCTGGTGCAGGAATTGACCTCGTCGTTGGCGACCTCTCCCACGCTGGTCCGCATTCAGCCCGAATCGGTGATCCTCTTCCGCATGACCGGCGGACGGATTTATCATCAGGGGCTGACGCTGGAGTTCCCCGAGCTCACGATGCGGACCTACGGCTCGGTCGGCCTGGATGACTCGTTGAAGCTGATGGTCGAAATGTCGGTGCCGCTGTCATGGCTTCCCCGCAACGCCGTGACCGACGCGATCAAGAAGCAGAAGGTGCAGATTCCGGTCGGCGGCACCCTGAAATCGCCGCAACTCGATCGCGCGGAACTGGCGCGGCTGAAGCAGGCCGTCGGCAATCTCACCCGCAGCGTGCTGCCGGGCGACTTGGGCAACCCGTTGAACCGCTTCCTTCAACGAAAGGCGGGAGACAAGCCGCAGCCGTAGGGTGGGCCGAGTGAAACGAGTCCCACCAACAATGTGTATCCAGCATCAAGGATTGGTGGGACTCGTTTCACTCGGCCCACCCTACGGCTTACTCAGGGGTGCTCGTTCAAACTGATGTATGCAAACCAGTGTAGGCCGGAACAAGCTTCGGGGCACCCTCGCAGCGGGTCGGTTCCGGCAGAAATCTACACAGGGGGGAGTGAATGCCGGAACTGCGCAAGCTTGTTCCGGCCTACACCTACTCGTTTCACTCGGCCCACCCTGCGGCTTATTCAGAGCGTCAGACTACGCTCGCCTGCTCGACGAGCTGGCCTTTTTCCAAATGCAAGATGCGGTCGGCGCGGCGGGCGGCGCGGGGGTCGTGCGTGACCATCAGGATCGTCTTCTTCAGCGATTTGCTCACGGCTGCCATCAGGTCGAGGATTTCCTCGGCGCTCTTGGCGTCGAGGTCGCCCGTCGGTTCGTCGGCCACGATCAGGGCCGGATCGGTGACCAGTGCGCGGGCGATGCCCACCCGCTGCTGCTGCCCGCCGGAGAGTTGGCCGGGCCGGTGGCGGATACGGTCGGACAGGCCCACGAGGTCCAGGACGTTGGCGACCTGTTCGCGCCGCCGCGCGGCCGAAAGCCCCAGCAGCAGCAACGGCAGCTCGACGTTCTCATAGGCCGAAAGCACCGGCAGCAAATGATAGAACTGGAAGATGAAGCCCACGTGCCTGGTCCGCCAGTGGGCCAGTTGCCCTTCGCCCATGGCGGAAATCCGCTCGTCCTGCACCCAGACATCGCCCTCGCTGGGTGAATCGATTCCGGCAATCAGGTTCAAAAGCGTTGTCTTGCCCGAGCCGCTGGGGCCCATCAGCCCCAGGAACTCGCCCGCGGGAACGGCCAACGTCAAGTCCTGGAGGACGTCGACACGCTCGCTGCCGCGGCGGAAGAACTTGTGAACGTGCTCGACGCGAACAATAGGGATACCGGGCTGCATCATGAGGCGGGTGGATTCAGTGAGCATCAGTCGTAAGCCGAGACCGACATAGGGTCGTAAACTCTCATCGTAGCAAGAAGCCGGTGTTTTGTCAGGCGCGGAAACCATCGCCCGGGCAGCGACCGAAAAACCCTCGCAACGTGAGGGCTCGCGCAGAAATAACGTGTACAAATCGTAGCAGGCACACGCCGTGTGCCGTTCCTATTCTACGGCACACGGCGTGTGCCTACTACATTGGAATTGACCAACTTATTTCTGCGCGATCCCTAAGCGCTATTTTTATCACAATTTGGCCAAAGTGGCCAAAAAACGAGGTCTTGCAAGGGATCTTGGCCATTTTATACCACTGGTAGTGGAATTCATTCCCCATAACACGGTGTATATCGACCTTGCGAAACTGTAGCGAAACGCGGAGAAAACAGGGGTTTTCCAGTTTTCGGGTGGTACACATTTACAAGATGGAGGTATGGTCAGAATTTGCCAAAACCGTTCGCGCGGGTCACGACTCATCATCAACCGCCTCTGGGACACCTTCATTGCCGGTCCCAACCGGCGGATTCTCATCGAGGTCGCGAAGAGCATCGGCAACCGCCTGCTGGGCATCTGCATTGCCGGCTTGGACCTGCCCGCGGAGCGTCGGCAGCCGGCGAAGGTAGTCCAGCAACAGCATTTCGCGGAACTCTCGATAGTCTTCTGCGGTCAGGTCGCGCAGGATCCCGAGCAACTCGTCCGGAGTGTGCCGCGGAGTGGCGCCTTCTTCCCGCAACCGGATCTTGATTTCTCGAAACGTTTCTGGGGGGAGATTGCGCACTTCCTCGGCCAACTCGCGTCGCGCGCGGCAACGGTCCGTCGCCTTGGCCTGGTCGAGCGCGTCCAGGTGCCTGGCATCGAAGTTGAAGATTTCCTTCGCGGCGTGGATGGCCTTGCCCAGCAAGGCGGCCTGTCCCGATTGGGTTGTCTTGCGGAGCGACGTCGACGGTTTTGTGCCGCCGTCGTCGCCGGCCGTTTCCACAATCACTTGTTTGTCGGCCAGCGACCCGCGCAGGCCTGCATCGCCTCGCGATAGATCGATTCGAGGCGGGCCCTGGCGACCGCGCAGATTTCCGCGGCGTTGTCCGCAGCGTTTTCGGCCCATTGCCGCCGCTGCCGGCGCAGCCAGCGATCGACGGTCCGCCGCGGGACCCCGACCTGTTGGCCGATCGCGCGGCTGGAGTGTCCTTCCAGCGCCAGGCGCGCAATCTCCGCCAGCACGGCCGACTTCCGCGGCCGCGGCCCGCAGGTCCCCTCTCCCTTCGGGAGAGGGCTAGGGTGAGGGCTGTTTGGCTGGCATGGCAGGCAAGGCGCAGCGCCCGTCCCCTCTCCGGGCACGATGTCGGGCACCACGTACTCGTGGTGGTGGTCGGGGAGAGGGCTAGGGTGAGGGCTGTTTGGCTCGCACGGTCGGGTCGGGTTGTCGTTGACTTCAGACATGGCGTTCTCCTCGGACAAGGTGACTTCACAACATCAGACCGTAATTATCCATACTTGTGAAGCAGTGTCAAGTGGCTGCGGCGGGAATTCTCCCGCCGCCCCAGCACGGCGGCCGCTGCGGACGCCCTAAGTCGTTTCCCGTCAGGCAGTTGCGGCAAGCGGACCAAATGGGAAAATATTTCCACCTACCCGTAATAATCGTTATCTGACGAACGCCACGAATAAACGCGCGGCCCGCAAGGTCGGCGCAACTCCATGGCCGGCAAGCACTTGAGGATTCCGCTCTGGAGTGCGGCGCGGGCACCAGGCTTGCACGGTCGTCGCCGTTTTTTTGCCGCGGAGCGGCCCTTCTCTTGCCACTTTGGGATCGTGGGCCTCTGATTCACCCGTTTGCTTGCGGACGGCCACCGGCAGGGATAAAATTCTGGCAAATTCTTGGGAGGCGACTGAGAAGCCAAATCCCCCCGTTCAAGATGACAATTGCCGGCTCGCTGCCGCGGTGTTCCGGCGAGCATGACAAGGGTAAGAACCCCGTGTACAATCACCCAGTCTGGACCAAATCATGGCTCGCTCAATCCATTCCCTTTTACTTGCTCTGCCAGTGCTACTGGCGACTTCTAAAATGGCTGTCGCCGTGGAGAAGGTCGGTAGCACAACCCCGAAGGCGGCGACTGTCTCGGTGGAGATTGCTCGGCCCGGCGTCACCAGCGCGGGGGTCTACGACTCCCAGGGCCGGCTCGCGCGAGTGCTTTGGACGCGGAAAGAGCTTTCCGCCGGCAGCCAGGTTTGCTCGTGGGACGGCAAGGACCAGTTTGGCGCCGCGGCCCCGGCCGGCGATTACGAGCTGCGGATCGTGCTGAACCGCTCGACGTACAAGAACGTCGGCGCCATCGGCAATAGCGGACGCGGGCCGACGCCCGAGGCCCATACGCCCGCCGGCATCTTGTCGGTAGCCGTCGATGCGGTCGGCGCGATCTATACTGCCAACGGCTGGGACGAGGCCGGAGCGGACTTCAAAAAGTGGAATGCCGACGGCGAGGCGATCTACGACGCCCAGTACCAGATCCGAAACGGCGACCCGAACGGGGCGCCCTATGCCATCGCCGTCGATGACACCACGATCTTCTGCGCGATGGGCGGCTGGGAAAGGGAGCCGTTCCGCCACAAGCAGCAGTTGCAGCGGTTCCGCAAGGCCGACGGCAAGCATGAGAAGTTCACCAAGGTCGCCGACAAGGCGGGCCATATCCAGATCTACGAGTGGCCCGAACGCCAGGTCCCCCCGGGCACGCCGCCGGCCGACGCCGAGTTGATGAAGGACCCGCTGCGGGCGGTGGCCGTTTCCGGCAGTCTGCTGCTGGCGGTCGATGCCCTCGGCGGCAAGGTCCGCTCGTTCGACAAGATCACCGGCGAGCCCCGCGGCCAATTCGACGTGCCGCTGCCCCAAGCGCTGGCCGTCGATCGCTCCGGGCGGATCTGGGTCGGACACCAGCACCATCGCGTGAGCGTCTTCGCGCCCGACGGCAAGCCCCTTGCCCGCGTCTTGGACGACATCGGCGAAATCGCTTCACTGGCCTTCGGGCCGCAGGGCGAGTTGGTCGTCGCCAACCGGCAGGCGGCAGAGGTCAAGATCTTCCGGATCAACGGCACGAGCGCCGCGCCGCGCCGCGCCACGGCGCGAAAGCCCGGGCCGGCGATCGTGCGGCGGACCGCTTCTTCGAGCTCCGCGGCGCGGCGGTCGACGCCCAAGGCCACCTGGTGACCATTCAGACCGAGCCCGCGGGCGGGGCCAGGCTCGCACGGTGGTCGCCCGAGGGCAAGCTCTGCTGGGAGCATTTTGGCTGCGAATTCGTTTCGCTGGGGAACTATGGCGCCCATGACCGCGACGTGCTCTACTCCATGACCTTCCATCGCTACACGTTGGCCGATCGCGACGCCGGCCGATGGGCCTACGACGGCTGCCTCGTTGCCGAGAAGCCGAAGTACCAGAGCGACGTTCACGGCGTGCCGCGGCACTTGCGCATCCAAGGCCGCGACTTCTGGTTCATGCCCACCGGCGACGGAGTGCAGGTCTATCGCCTTGAAGGTCGCGGCGTGCAGTTGGCGGCCCTGGTTGGCGGCGGCTGGCCCGACCCGCAAGGCAAACGCGGCGAAGTAGGGCAATGGACGTGGTCCGATGCCGCGGGCGATGGCCGCGTCGCGCCCGAGGCCGTCCGCTGGTTCAAGAGGCCGGGGCAGGCCCGCTATGCCGTCTTCGGCGTGGATATCGATTCGGCCGGCAATCTTTGGTTCGCGGAGTTGCACTCGCACGCCATTTGGACGATGCCCCTGGTGGGCTTCAATAGCCGCGGCAATCCCGAGTACGACTGGGCAAACGCCCGGCAGGCCGTGGCCAAAGACACCTCTCCGCTGGACTTCCAGCCAAACATGGCGCAACGGGCGGCGGACGGCTCGATTTACTCCATCGGCTGGTCCCGCCCGTGGCCCTCGCCCAAGGACAACCCCTTCTGGATGGGCGGAACGACGCTCGTCCGGTTCGACGCGGCGGGCCGGCGGCTCTGGGCGGTGCCGCTGCCCGAGGTCTGCGTGGGCATGGACGTCATTCCCGGCGGCAGCGGTGGCTGCATCGTCGGCAGCGGGCGGAACGCCGAACTGTACCACTACACGGCCGACGGGCTGCTGGTGGGCTCGGTCCGGCCGGGCCCGGCGATGGCCAAACAGAGCGGTTGGTTCGACAACCACGCCTGCGTGGCCGTGAATCGCGACCCGCGCGACGGCATTTTGGACGTGTTTACCGAGGACGACTACGTGTTGCGGATCGGCTGGTACCGGATCGACGATCGGGGCCAGGAGCGGATCGTGCGCCGCGTCTCGCTGCAATACTGATCCTTAAAGAAGGATGAATTCCACACCAAGTGCAATTAGGAAGCCGGCTATCTCGTCGAGTCCCGCAAGAACGAAACCATGGCGGTCATGTCCGGCTTCAGATAGATCCCCTCCTCCTCCCGCGGCACGGTCACCTTGACCCGCACGGGAATCGCCGCCTTGTTGCGGTCGGCGACGGGCATCAGCCGCGACACCACGCCTTCATAAACCCGCTCGGGATAGGCGTCGGTGCGGACCTTGCACTTCTGGCCGGGAATCACCTTGCTGATGTCGCGCTCTTCGATCGTCAGCTCGACCTCCAAATCGGAAAGGTCCGCCAGGTCGCAAAGACTGTACGATCCGTTCATGGCAATCGGGTTGACAAGGTTGCCCTCCTCGGCGTTCTTCTTCAGGATCGTGCCGTCGATCGGTGCGCGGATCTTGCAGTTGTCCAATCGCCAGCGGGCCTTGACCAGATCGGCCTCGGCCTCGCGGACCTCCGCTTCCGCGGCCGCCACCTTCTTGCCCCGGGAACTCTCCAACAGTTCCAGGGCGAACTCCGCCGAATGGACCTTCTGCTCGGCCGAGCGATACTTGCTCTCGGCCAGCTCATAGTCCAACTGTGAAATGGCCTTCCGCTTGAAGTACAGTTCGCGGCTCCGCTCGTAGTCGGACTTCAACTGCGCCAACTCGGGCCGGGCCCGCTCCAACTCGGCCTTGGCCTGGCCAATCTCCCTGGGCCGCATGGCCTCGATTTCGGCCAGCCGCTGCCGGGCCGCTTCCAGAAACGACTCGGCGTGCGCAAGGTCGGACTGGTAATCGACGTCTTCCAACTCGGCCAAAATGGCGCCCTTCTTGACCCGCCGGCCTTCGAGAATATCGAGCTTGACGATCATGCCGCTGACCTTCGGGCTGACGAGGATCCGCTGCACGGGAATGATATAGCCCTTGCTGTCCAAGGCGATATTGCCGGAGGATGCCGTCTGCGCTTCAGCCCCAGGTTTTTCCTGGGAGGCCGTGGCCGGCGTCTCGGCCGGTCCCCGCTGGAGCAGCAAATAGACCAGCACCCCGACGACGATCGTCAACACGACCACCAGCGACCAGGCGGCTCTTGCACCGCCGGTTCGGTGGGCGGACTCCTTGTGCGGCAAGCGCAACGACAAGACGCGCTGGTGCAGCGCGGACGCATCGTCTGCGGAAGATCCGAGGTCCTTCGAGGTTGCGGGACGTGATTCGTGGACACTCACAGGGGATTTTCAGGGGTTTTGCCGGGGCCTCTCCGCCAGCCGGGACCGAGCAACAGGCATCTTTATCTGAACGCTTATCTATCTTGAATTCTACCCTAGGACGTAGCGCGCCACAAGAGACGAATTCGCATGCCATTGTCAATGCTTCCGCGCAGAGGTACGATGAAGGGGGCAAGCGTCAGAATCGCCCGAAACCATAAAGAACGACGACCGAGGGCGCTATTCGGGTTTCGTCATTTCTCCTCAAACTTTTCCGCATAGGTAAACTGGACAACTTGGGCTGACACTGCCGATAAACAAAAATGTCCCGGCCCAACACATCCCCCCTTCGATCCTGATCTGATAATGCCCAACCCCATCCGCCTGATCCTCGCCCTCCACAATCACCAGCCCATCGGCAACTTCGAACACGTTTTCCAACAGGCCTACGAAGACAGCTATCTGCCGTTTCTCGACGTTTTCAGTCGCTACGAGTCGTTGCGAATCGCCTTGCACACCAGCGGTTCGCTTATGGAATGGCTCGACGCAGCCCATCCCGAGTACGTTGACCGCCTGGCCGAGTTGGCCGCCAACGGCCGCGTCGAGATCATCGGCGGGGCGTTTTTCGAGCCGATCCTGGCGATGATCCCCAGCCGGGACCGCGTGGGCCAGATCCGCAGCTACACCCGCTGGCTGCAAAACCGCCTCGGTACGACGGTCCGCGGCATGTGGGTCCCCGAACGGGTCTGGGAGCAGGCATTCACCCACGACCTGGTGAACGCCGGCATCGAATATACGATCCTCGACGACTTCCATTTCAAGATGGCTGGGCTGACCGATTCGCAGCTCCAGGGCTATCTGATCACCGAGGACGAGGGCCGCGTGTTGAGCGTCTTCCCCGGCAGCGAGAAGCTGCGCTACACGATTCCCTTCGCCTCGCCCGAGGAAACGATCAGCCATCTGGCCTGGCTCTCGGAGCAGCGGCCGGGGGCAGTCTGCCTGTTCGGCGACGACGGCGAGAAGTTCGGCACCTGGCCGGAAACGAAGAAGCACGTTTACGGGGACGGCTGGCTCTGCCGGTTCTTCGACGCCCTGGTGGCCAACCAGAGTTGGCTGCAAATCACCACGCCTTCCGAGACGATCGACAACGTGCCGCCGGTGGGCAAGGTGTACCTGCCCGATTGCAGTTATCGGGAGATGACCGAATGGGCGTTGCCGACCGACCAGTTGGTGGAGTACGAGCGGATCACCCACGAGATGCACGGCGACGCCCGGCTGGCGGCCTTGCGGCGGTTTGTGGGCGGCGGCTTCTGGCGGAACTTCAAGCTCAAGTACCCGGAGGCCGACGAGATGTACTGCCGCATGATGATGGTCAGCCGCCGCTTGCAAGACGCGATCGACGACGGCGCCGGCGGCAAGCTCGTCGAGCAGGCCCGCACCCAGCTTTATCGGGCGCAGTGCAACTGCGGCCACTGGCACGGGGCCTTCGGCGGCATTTATCTGCCGCACCTCCGCAACTCGGTCTATCACTGCCTGATTGCGGCCGACGAGATCCTGGATCGCGTGGCCAACCGGCCCGAGAGCTGGGTCGAGGCCGCGGCCGATGACTACAATTTCGACTCCCGGCAGGAGATCCGCCTGGCCAACGATCGTCTGCTGGCCTTGATCGTTCCCAGCCGCGGCGGGATGCTCGCCGAGTTGGACGTCCGCCGCATCCAGCACAACCTGCTGGCCACGCTCTCGCGGCAGCCGGAGGCCTATCACCGCAAGGTGCTGGCGGGGGCCAATTCGTCCAACGGCAACTGCGCCAGCATTCACGACCGCGTGGTTTTCAAGCAGGCCGACCTCGACCAGCGGATCCAATACGACAAGTACCCGCGGAAGAGTCTCTTGGATCTGTTCTACGACCAAGAGACGACGCTGGCCGCCGTGGCCTCGGGCCAGGCGGCCGTGCGGAGCGATTTCACGCAGGCCAATTACGAGGCCAAGATTCGCCGCAACGTCAACCGCATCCAGGTGCAGTTGGTCCGCGACGGCTGGGCCTGCGGCCTGCCCGTGCGGATCACCAAGGGCCTGACGCTGGACGCCGGCAGTGCGACGCTGCAGATTGCTTATCTGCTGGAGGGCCTGCCGCCGACCACGGATACGTGCTGCCCGCGGCCGCTGCACTTCGCCGTCGAGATGAACTTTGCCGGCCTGCCCTCCGGCGCCGACGACCGCTACTTCCACGACCTCTACGGCAACCGCCTGGGACAGCTTGGCACCCAGCTCGATCTGGGCGAGTGCCAGGGCCTGCACCTTTGCGACGAGTGGCTGGGCATCGACGTCGGCCTGAAGACCTCGCGGCCGACGTTTTTCTGGACCTTCCCGGTCGAGACGGTCAGCCAGAGCGAGGGCGGGTTCGAGCTCGTGCACCAATCGACCGTCGTGCAGCCGCATTGGTTTGTGACCGGCGATCGCGAGGGCCGCTGGTCGGTGGCCATGCAGTTGGATCTGGACACGGCCCGCGCGGAGGGCCGCATCGCCGAGCGCGTGGCCGCGGCGGCGGTGGCCGCGAGTTGAACAACCTCGCACTATTCTGGGAGATTCGGGGTAGCTGGTGGCGGAGCCGCTGTACCTGTTATTCCTGCCGGCCAAGAAGTTCGCGGAGGCCCCGTGGCCAGCGGATATCGTCGGAATCCGCGCTCAAGTGGCAGGACCGGATTCTCATGCTGGACGGGGCGGCAAGTTGACCGGCGCTGCCCCTGATTGGTGGTTCTGCCGCGCCCGATTTGTTTTTCGAATCATGCCGGGCAGGAATGTCACTATAGGAATTCCAGGGAATTACGATAAAATAGCCTCTGCAAGTCATAACGAAGTTCATCCCAACTGGCCTATCGTTACGGGTACCAATTTATTACCGTAAGGCTACCGCATGTATGGATTGGAAGCAGTGGCAAGGAAAACGAAAGCGACGGCCGCGCGAGCATGTCATCGCTGAGATGGGCGTCAATTTCCTGGAACGTCAAGTTCTGCGCCGCGGACACCAACTTCGGCGGGTGCCTGAACCGGAGTACGGCACGGATGCGCTGATGCTCCATTTTTCACCGGAAAGTCGCGAGATTGAAAACGGGTGGGTTGAGTTCCAAGTGAAGTCGACCGACCACTTGAGTATCTCGGACGACGGGCAAAGCGTTGCCTGCACTGTCGAATTCGCGCATGTTCATTACTGGTATTGGGAGCTTGCCCATCCTTTCATCCTCGTGCTCTATGATGCAAACAAACACCGCGCATTCTGGATCGACATTCTATCCTATGTTGAGAGCCGTGCGATCGACGACCGGGAAACCTTGACCGTCCACATTCCGTTTCAGAACAAACTGACCGTCACATCAGTTGATCATTTTCGAGAACTTTCGCTAGAACGAATGCAGTCCGGCGCTAACGAGTTGAAACACCATGCCACATCAACTAACCAATCGATTGCTGAGTCAGCTTCTGTCCGATCTGGGTTTCCAGCAGGGCGAGGTGAGCAAGAAGAACCATCGTACCTGGCGGCACGCGGAGTCTGGCTGCGTGTTATTCCTGCCGGCCAATAGGATCGAGGAGGCCCCGTGGCCGGCGGACATTGTCGGAATCCGCGCTCAACTGGGGTTGCACGGTCACTTGGACGAGGATAGTTTCGACTACTTTGCTGCTGAAGGCAGGCTGCCGGAATCGGCGTTGTCGGAGCCTGGGTAGCCGACGACGTGTTCGTCCTCATCAGCCACGCCGAGAATCCCCCGTCGGTGGCATGCTCTTCTCCGCCTTCCTCTGCGTGATCCGGCCGAGAAATACCCGGTTGTTCAGGTCTGGGATTTCTATCCACCAACTCAGGGAGGAGACCTGGAACCGGGTGAAAACGGGTTCTCGATCAGGTTCAAGTCAGGCTCCAAACGCCGGCCGAATAAGCTGGACTTGACATTCAAGCAGACGTTTGATATGCTTGTTTGAATCAACCGTTTACTTCGGATCCGGGGTGTGCGATGTGCAAAGATCAGCGCCGTGGCGAAACTAACGACCGTCTCTTGGCCGCAGCCACTGAAGTTTTTGCCGAAGTTGGCTATCGGGCAGCCACCTTACGCGAGATTTGTGGCAGGGGCCGCGCCAACATCGCCGCCGTAAATTACCACTTCCGCGACAAGGAGCAGTTGTACACGGCGGTGCTCGAGCAAGCCGTATTGTCCGCCGATGAAGGATTGGCGCAGGTCTCGCCCGATCAGGCCATCCCGCCCGAGGAGAAACTGCGGCATTTCATCCAGCAACTTCTCCGCAACTTGCTGGGCGCCGATCGGCCCCTGCAACTGCTGCGTCTGATTGCCCACGAGATGGTTGAGCCGACGCCGGCCTTGGGCCTGGCGGTGGAGAAGGCGGCCCGGCCGCTGAGCGACATCCTGGCGGCCATTGTGGAGGAGTTGTTGGGCCCGGCGGCCGAGCCCACCGTGGTCCGCGACTGCGTGGCCAGCATCATCTCGCAGTGTTCATCCTACCATCATAGCGAAGCCATCATCCAGCGGCTGCACCAAATGAATGTTCACGACCCGGCGACGATTGAGCAACTGGCAGAACACATATACCGTTTCTCGCTGGGTGGCGTGCAGGCCATTGCCGCGGATCGTAGGGTGGGACAAGCTTGCGTAGCAAGTGCCGGCCCACCGTAATCGGGTCGAAGAACAAAGTCATGTTGGGCCGGCGCTCGCCGACCCGCAAGCGGGCGCCCGCATTTGGTCCCACCCTACAAAGTCTGAGAAAGGAGAGAGTAACGCCATCATGTTGACCCCTCGGTTACCGAAAAAACGTCTTCTGCTCTTGGGCGGCTCCTGCGCAGTGTTTGCGGCATCGGCGGTCATCTTCTGGCAAGTCCGCCACCGCGCCGAGGCGGCGCCGGCCGCCGAGTCAACCTATTTCAAGAGCATCGGGCCACACGAATCGGGGGCGACCAAGGCCGTCGCCCGCGACCTCCACACACAGCCCGTCGAGGCCGTCGTGCGAAATCTGACCTTGCGGCTCACCGGCAGCCTGGTCGCGGACGAGAAATCGGAGGTCGGCAGCAACGCGATGGGCAATGTTTCCGAAACCCGCGTCGAGCGCGGCAGCTTCGTGAAGAAGGGCGACGTGCTGCTGCAAATCGACCCGCGCGACGCCCAGAACGCCCTGGACGAGGGCCTGAACGCCGCGGAGGAACTGCGCGTGCGGCTGGGATTGGACGAAGGCAAGGAATTCTGCGTCGACGAAGTGCCCGAGGTTGAGGCGGCCAAGGTCGCCATGGACCTGGCCGAACGGTGTTTCCACCGTTCCGAGACCCTCAAGCAACAAAGGGCGGTCGCCCTGGAAAGTTACGATCAGTCGGTGCAGCGACTATCATGCCGCCATGCAGCGCTACTACCTGGCCCGGCGACTGGCAAAACAGTTGCACCGCAGCTATCGGTTGGCCGTGACGCACCTGGTCACGCTCCGCAAGGCGGTCGATGACTGCACAATTCGCGCGCCGATGGACGGCTGGGTCGCCGAACGGAACATCGCGGTCGGCGAGCGGATCATCGCCCTCTTCCCCGGCGCCAAGCTGGTGACCTTGCTGCGGATCGATCCGCTGCGGCTGGCGCTGACCGTTCCGCAGCAGGAAATGGCGCAGATCAAGATCGGCCAGACCGTGACGTTCCAGACCGACGCCTTCCCCGGCAGGCGGTTCACCGCCGCCGTGCGCTACATCAGCCCGGCGGTGACGGCCGACAATCGTTCGCTGTGCGTCGAGGCCCTGGTCCCGAATCCGAAGGCCGAGTTGCTGCCGGGGCTGTTCGCCACCGCCGAGTTGCAGTTGGACAAGAAGCAGACCGAGCTGTACGTGCCGGCGTCGGCCGTCTGCAACCGCGGCGACGTGGCCGCCGTGTTCGTGGTTCGCGGCGGCGCGGTCCGCGAGCAGATCGTCTCGCTGGGCGACCGGGAAGGGGCGCGGATCCGCATTCTCACCGGATTGGCGGCGGGCGACGTTGTGGCCGCGTCGCCGGAGGGCCTGCACGACGGCGATGCGGCCGAATGAGGGAAATCCGAAATTCGACACAGATTCAAATACTGAAATACTCAAACTGTAAACGCCACTACCGGGCTTGCCCCGGTAGAGCGATGATTGGCCAGCTAGAACGCCGCCTCACAAACCCCCTTAGCAGTTTCCGCCGACCGTCGCGTGGTGCCCGCCGCCCGGCGGGCACCACGCGACGGTCGGCGGAAACTGCTAAATACGCGGGGGATACACGCGTTTTAGCTGATCAATCATCGTTCCACCGGCACAGGGTTGGCGGGGAAGTTTACAGTTTGAGTGAAATAGGAATGATCAGAACCGTTATGAGCCTTTGAGATTCGTGCTTCGGATTTGTTTCGGATTTCGATATTCGGATTTCGGATTTTATGAACTTCCTTGCCTCGATCTGCATTCGCCGGCCTGTCTTTGCCACGGTCCTGACCCTGGTCCTGCTCGTGTTCGGCGTGGTGGGCTACGTGAACCTGGGGCTGGACCGCTTTCCCAAGATCGATTTCCCCATCATCACCGTGAGCACGCGCCTGCCGGGCTCGGCCTCCGAAGAGGTGGAAACGGAAATCACCGACAAGATCGAAGAGGCCGTGAACACCACCAGCGGCATCGACGAACTCCGCTCGGTTTCTTCGGAAGGCATTTCCCAGGTCTTCATCACCTTCGTGCTGGAAAAGGACGCCGACATCGCCGCCCAGGAAGTCCGCGACAAGGTGAATCGCATCCTGCCGGACCTGCCCAAGGACATCGAGCAACCGTTCGTGGAGAAGTTCGACCCCGACTCGATGCCCGTGATGACCATTGCCGTCTCTTCGCCCTCCTCGATCCGCGACCTGACGGAGTATTGCGACAAGGTCCTGCGGCGGCAATTGGAATCGCTTTCGGGCGTGGGCCAGGTGTTGATCGTCGGCGGGCAAAAGCGGCAGATCAACGTGCAGCTCGACGGGCTGAAGATGCGCGCGCATCGCCTCACCGTGGCCGACGTGGCCAAGGCCCTGCAAGCGCAGAACCTGCAAGTGCCCGGCGGCACCGTCAAGGCGGGCCAGCTCGAATTCACGCTGCGAACGATGGGCCGCGTCGTCAGCATGGCCGAGATCGAGCAGATTACCGTCGACAATCGCGGCGGCCACACGATCACCATCGGCGACCTCGGGCACGTCGAGGACGGCGCCGAGGAGATCAAGAGCCTGGCCCGCTATAACGACACGCCGGCCGTGCTCTTGAATATCCGCAAGCAGTCGGGCACGAACACCATCGAGGTGGCCCGGCTGCTCAAGGAGCGGCTTGCGGAACTGCAGAAGACCGCCCCCAAGGACCGCCTGATCACGATCGTCCGCGACCAGTCGCCGTTCATCCAGGCGGCGGTCGATACGGTCAAGGAACACCTGGCGCTGGGCGGGCTGCTGGCCGCGGTCGTGATCTGGTTCTTCCTGGCTAATATTCGCACCACCGTGATCTCGGCACTGGCGATTCCCACCTCGATCATCTCCGCCTTCTCGGTGGTCTATTTCATGGGCTTCACGCTCAACAGCATTACGCTCCTGGCCCTGGCCCTGTCCGTGGGCATCGTGATCGACGACGCGATCGTGGTCCTGGAGAACATCTACCGCTATATCGAAGAGAAGGGCTGCACGGCCCGCGAGGCGGCCTTTGCGGCCACCAAGGAAATCGGCCTGGCCGTGCTTTCCATCACGCTCTCGCTGGTGGCCGTGTTCCTGCCCATCGCCTTCATGGGCGGGATCGTGGGCCGCTTTCTCAAGTCGTTCGGCATTACCATGTCGGCCACGATCCTGGTGAGCATGATCATCAGCTTCTCCCTCACGCCCATGCTGGCCGCAAGGTGGCTGAGAAGAAAGGATGAAGGCGGGAGGATGAAGGATGAAGGCGGAAGGATGAAGGATGAAGGCGAAGCGATGAAGGATGAAGGCGGAAGGATGAAGGATGAAGAGAGCCTCCCGGTTTCGTCCTCTCCGCATTCATCCTTCATCCTTCATCCTTCATCCTTCGGGCCGCCCGCTTCCCGCGGCGGCATCTATGCCTGGATCGAGGGCGGCTACATGGCCTTGCTGCGCTTCGCCCTGCAGCACCGCTGGGTGGTCGTCCTGGGCGCCGTCGGCATGCTGGCCATGGTGCCTACGCTCATGGGCCACGTCCGCAAGAACTTCCTGCCCGACGACGACCAATCGGAGTTCGAGATCAAGGTGCGGGCCCCGGAGGGCACCTCGCTGGAGGCCACGTTCGTGATCCTCGACGGCATCGCCCGCAAGGTCCGCGATCTCAACGGCGTGGATTACACGCTGACTTCCGTGGCCGACGACGACCAGCGGATCGCCAATTCGGGCACGGTCTACGTGCGGATGGCGCCGCTGGGGCAACGGCGGTTCGACCAGTTCGAGATGATGAACTACGTCCGCGAGGAGGTCTTGCCGCCGTTCCGCGACCAGGACCTGCGGATCAGCGTCTCGCCGGCGGCGGTGTTTTCCGGCGGCGGCATGTCGCAGGCCGACGTGCAATTCATGATCGGCGGCCCCGACATGAAATTGTTGGACGAGTATTCGCAAAAAGTGATGCACGACCTCGGCCAGACGCCCGGCGCCGTGGATCTCGATTCGTCGCTGGTGGTCGGCAAGCCGCAGTACGGCGTGGCGGTCGATCGCGCCAAGGCCGCCGATCTGGGCGTGAAGGTCGCCGACGTGGCCAACACCCTGCGGCTGCTGGTGGCCGGCGACAAGGCCAGCGATTACAACGAGAAAGGCGAGCAGTACGAGGTCCACGTGCGGGCCACTGCCGACGTCCGCAACCGGCTCAAGGAACTGGAGCAGGTCTCCGTTCCCTCATCCAAGCACGACATCGTTCCCCTGGGCGACGTGGTTAAGTTCGTGCCCGGCACGGGTCCGGCCCAGATCAACCGCCTGAACCGCAATCGCCAGGTGACGATAAGCTGCAACATGACGCCGGGGACCTCGCAGCAATCGATCCTCGACGCCATCGAGAGCAGCGTGCAGTCGATCGAGATGGGCCCCGACTACACGACCGGCCTGCTGGGCAAGTCCAAGGAAATGGCCCGCACCTTCCGCAGTTTCCTCCTGGTCTTCGGCAGCGCCATCGTCTTCGCCTACCTGGTGATTGCGGCCCAGTTCGAATCGTGGCTGCACCCGATCACGATCCTGCTCTCGCTGCCGCTGACGCTGCCCTTCGCCCTGATTTCGCTGATTATCTTCGGGCAGTCGTTGAATATCTTCTCGCTGCTGGGCATCCTGGTGCTGTTTGCCGTGGTGAAGAAGAACGCGATCCTGCAGATCGACCACACGATCCAGCTCCGCGCCGCGGGCCTGCCGCGCTACGAAGCCATCCTGGAGGCCAACCGCGACCGGCTCCGCCCGATCCTCATGACGACCGTGGCCTTCGTGGCCGGCATGGTCCCCTTGCTGGTCTCCAACAGCGAAGGCGCTTCGACGAACAAGGCCATCAGCGGCGTGGTGATCGGCGGCCAGGCGCTTTCGCTGCTGCTGACGCTGATCGCCACGCCCGTCGCCTACTCGCTCTTCGACGACCTGTCCTTTGGAGTGCGGCGAGGGCACCGAGCGTAGCTTGGTCTCTGCCGCTTTTCAAGACGCGCGGACCTGAAGGCAGACTGCCGGAATCGGCGGCGACTGAGCCTGAGTAGCCGATGGAGACCTTTGCTAGGCGTTTGACAGGGCCGCTGGCGCCTGATAATATTGAGGGTAAGCACTAGGCCATGCGAAGGACGGGATTGAACGATATGGTTCCCCTAGATTTTCCAGCCGATTTGCAACAGTTTCTGCATCAGGAAGTCGCCAGTGGCAAGTTCCGTACGGAAGAGGACGTTGTTGTCGAGGCAGTTCGGCGGTATCGCGACTCCGGTACCGGTCTAACGGCCGAGAGTACACCGGACGTACTGAATTGGGACAACCTGATTCCGATCCCACCCCATCGGCCCGGCGGCCGACTGCGGGCGCGCCTGAAAATGGCTGGTCGCGACCAGCCTTTGCCTGCCGACGATCCCTGGGCGAAGTGAGATCTGCCTGGCATGAACGGATATCCGTGGTACGCCCTGGTCAATGGTGATTCACTTGAGCAAGGCGACATCTTGCTTCGCTGTCCGGTTTTTATGCCGCTGTCAAGCTCGCTTCTTGTGGGTGGCGAACAATCGCACGAAGTCGCCGTCGAGTTTGAATGGCGGGAGCGAGATGTGATCGTGCTCTCCCAGACATGCGACCTTGCGACAAAGCGTGAAAAGGTCGCCGAGGTCCTCCTATGCGCAATTTGGTCTTGCGACGAAGTTGGCGGTCACTTGGCGACTGCCAAGGGCAAAGAAGATGCCCGACGTGGAAACCTCCCCCCGTACCATATGCTTGCGCCCTGCGAGTTGCCTCACTTTGAGTCGGAAGTCCGCGTGGTCGACTTCCGTCGCGTGTACTCGTTGCCGCTGGATTATTTCAGGACATTTGCCGCCGGGATGGAAGAGCGCGTTCGGCTGTTGCCGCCCTATCGTGAGCATCTTGCACAAGCGTTCGCAAGGTTCTTCATGCGCGTGGGATTGCCAATCGATATCGCCCCGTTTCTTCGGTAAGTCGGCGTTGGTTCCGATCGGCGCCACGGATTACTTGTTGAAGCCGTTAGCACAGGCCGAATCGATCGCACTCAGCGAGTACGCGGAAAGGCGGCTCTGGATGAGGCGCGAAACCTTGGCGGGCACGGTAGCGACGCGGCATGCTTTGCCGTAGGCCCTCGCCGATCTTTGGAGTTCGGCGGCTTGCCGCCGCTTTTCGAAACGGCCAGTTCCGCGTCAGACGAACTTCCGCGCGTTTTGGAAAGCGGCGAAGACCAAGCCGACCGTGCTTCGCACGGTGCCCGTCGGTGCCCTCGCCGCACTCCAAAGCGCGTAACCACTCCGCTAAGTCCGGCAGCCGATTGCCCGGCAACTGCTGCACCTTCGACACGAGAAGCTCGCGCAGTTCGTTATTTGTCATGGTTAATAACTTCCGCGGCCTTCGGACTCCGCACAATCTCCACCGTCGTCAGCAGTGCGTCGTCCTGGAACCGCAGCGACACCGTGAGCTCGTCGAGGTTCTCGATGAAGCGGGCAAACGACGCCTTGCGGTCGGGATGCGGTTCCTGCCGCGATTGCTCGCGATTGCCGTGGACGGTGCAAACCACCTGGTTCCGCTCGGCGTCGAAACGGTAGTCGCCGTCGTCGGGACAGAAATACTGCACCCCGTATTTCGCCTCGGAAAGTCGCGGCACCTCGTCGATCTTGACCCCGTAAAGCTTCACGAGATTGGCGATCGAGCTGATGTTGCGGTTGCAGGCCGTGCGGGCCTTCTCTTCCCAATAGAGCTGGGCGTCGTCGTAGGCCCGATTCAGCCCGCGGCGATTGAAGCGCACGAGCATGTGGGCGGGGGCGGGCGGCTGGCCTTCCTGGGCCGTGCTGGCGTCGATGACCTCGCGCAACAGCTCCGGCTTGGTGGCCACGACGAGCTGATCGCCCACCACGGCGACGTGCAGGCGGAGCTTGATCGCATACAGCTCGACGCCAAAGACATAGAGCGGATGGCCCTTGTAATCGGGCAGGCGGTAGGCGTCGGCCGAGAGACGCAGCCCGCTCAGGTCGGTCCCTTGCAGGATGACTTGCTGGGAAAGCTGCTGCAGCAACTTCGCCGCCTGGTCGCGGTTCTCGACGTCGATCGTGAGGTAGACCGGCATCTTCAAGGCCATCAGCACCGCCGTGGCCGCGCCTTGCTGCCCGACCGACACATTGCCCAGCAGGGGCAGTTGCAGCGGGTGCATCAGGGCCGGATCGATCTGCAGGATCGAGTCGCCGTCGCAAAAGTGCAGGCTGGCGCGATCGCCCAGCCAGGCCAGGTCGGTGAGCGTGGGATTGGCGCGCAGGACTTCGGCCACGCCAGGCACTCCGCGGAGCTGCTCGCCGATCGCCTTGCGGCCGGGCACCATCACCAGCGAGGCCAGCGCCGAGCGGGCGATGCGGGCCGTCCCCAGCGGACGCGGCGTCTTATCGACGCTGGCCCGCAACTCGTTGTACAGACTGCCGTTGGCCATCGGCAGCACGCAGGTCTCCAGCTTCACGCGGCGGTCGACCGTGATCCGCACGGCGATGGGATCGAACATGCCTTGCCAGAAGGCCTGGTAACGCTGCTTGTAGCGGTCGTATTCGGCCGCCTCGTTCTGCGCCACGCTGAGCACGTTCAGCTCGATGTTGGGCGTGAGGTACTTCAGGCGGTTGTGCAGCGAGCAGGTGCAGGCGTCGCGGCCCGGATCGTAGGCGTAGGCCCCGCCGTGCGGGCAGACGATCTTGGCCGGATCGACGAACCGCTCCTGGATAAGCTCGGCCAGCGAGCGGGGCGAGCGGCCGAACTCCATGCGATAGAAGAGCGAGGCGTTGTTGAGCATCACCAGGTTGTTGTAGCATTGCAGCCGCCGCTTCTCGGAAATCTTGGCGGCCGGCCCGACGAGCCGGCGGATCATCGCCTCGGGCACGTAGAAGTAGCCGCTGTTGGCCGCGGGGAACCCGGTACTCGGGGTCACGGGCGGCAGCACCGTGGTGACGTAGCGGTAATCGAGGCTGTCGTACAGGGCGGGCGATGCGCCCACGGCCGCGTCCACCGCGCGGCGGATGGCGCGGTGCGAGTTCGAATAAATCACGTAGTCGTTGTGCTCGACGACGAAGGAGCTGACGCCGCGGTCGGGCGTATAACGCGCCAGGACCTTGTGGCCGCGATAGTTGAAATCGGCCTCGGTAAGATCGGCATGGGCCTTGCGCAGCGGCCAGCCAGGCGGCCGCGGACGCCTGAAAAACGGCCGGCTGCTTGATGCGGAAGATGACGGTCACGTCGGTGCCTTCCTGCACGAACGGGTCGGCGCCGGTGAAGGCCACGTCGCTGATCACCGCGTCGGCAAAGAGCCGCGTCAACATGTCGCGGCGGAGGCAGAGCTGCTCTTCCAGCTTCCGCTGCAACTGCTGGTCCTGGGCCTCGACGGTGAAAAGCCGCAGCAGACTTCCGCCCCACTGCGCGGAAAGATCGAGCAGCTCGTCGAGCGACTGCATGGAATTGAGCTGGAGGAAGTATTGATCGGCAGGCACCAGCCGCGCGATCTCGGCCACTTTGGGCTCGATCTTATCGCGGGTGCGTTTCTGTTCGAGGAGGTCCTTATACGGCAGCGAGGCCAGCTCGGGCGGCGTCAGATTGCTGATGGGAATGTTCAGATCGCCCGTCCGGCCCGTTCCGGCCAAGGCCGATCGCTGCAAGGCGGCCTGGATGGCCGTGGAACCGGTGAAGACCTGGTAGGTGTCTAGCTCCAGGGTCGCCGGCTCGGCCGCACGCAAAGGCAGCGGCGGCGGCGCGACGCCATAACGGGCTTCCGACTGCAAGAGCGCATACTGCGAGAAGCTGTCTTCGGGGTAATAGCGGAGCAGGCCGGCCAGATACAGGTTCTGCTGCTGGGCCCACTGCTGGTAGATGCTCCGCAGGCCGGTTGGCTCAGGCGGGATCGAGACCTCGATCTCGCCCTGCCGGGTTTGCACGCGGCGGGAGCCGTCGGGGTTCTCCGAGACGATCTCGTAGGCGAGTTGCAGCTTGACCGCCCCTTGGCCGCGGAGCCGCCCATAGAACTCGGCGTGCTTCTGCTGGAAGGTGGTTTCCTTGGGGTAGATGAGGTAGGCCCGCTCGTCGCCGGAGCGGAGGCGGAGGTAGTTGCTCTTTTCGAACTCCTCGGCCAGGAACGGCTGCTCCAGTCGCACGGTGAAAACGATGACATTGCTGTCCTTTTCGCGGAACACCTCGACCTTTTGGCCGAACGGCAGGGCATCGGCGGCCCTGACCGCCGGGGCGGAGAACAGGAGGGCGGCAACCGCCGCGAATTGCAGGAGACGTGGCATGATCACACCTTTGGAGTTTGGGGGGGGAACTTGTGGCGCAGGCGCCCCGCCTGCCCTGGGCACACGGGACGGCCTCTTAGGCGTAATTGTAACGCACATATAACGCGAAATCAGGACGACATGGGGGCAGAGCCGTAGGTCAGGCTTTCCAGCCTGACGGTCGAGCGGAGGAGGTCAGGCTGGAAAGCCTGACGTACGGCTCTGCCCCGCGTTGCAGTTTTCTGGCAACCGGCCATAATACGTGGTGACCTATCCGGCGGCAGCCGCCCTGGCCTTGCCCGAGCGTCGAGGATTCCATGAACCACGTTGAACGATTCCGAGCGGTGATGAATTTCCAAGGCGTCGATCGGCTGCCGCGCTGGGAATGGGCCATGTGGTGGGACGAGACCATTGCCCGCTGGAAGGGCGAGGGCCTGCCCTGCCGGCTCAACGAGGTCTTCGACATCGCGCAATACTTCGGCCTCGATCCCTACCAGCAGTTCTGGTTTTCGACGACCGACCCCACGATCGAAGCCGTGCAGCATCACGTGGAAGGGATCGTCTCGAACATGGACGACTACCTGAACGTCCGCCCGCGGCTGTTTCCGCAGCATGCCCAAGCGATCGAGCTGATGCGCCCCTGGGCTGCGCGGCAGGCCGCGGGCGAGGCGGTGGTTTGGATCACGTTGGAGGGCTATTTCTGGTTCCCGCGCACCTTGATGGGTTTCACGAAGATCAGCCTCGCCTTCTACGATCAGCCGGAGCTGATCCACCAGATTAACGAGGACCTGACCGAGTTCAACCTCAAGATACTCGACCAGGTCGAGCGGACGTGCGTGCCCACTTTCGCCACGATCGCCGAGGACGTTTCCTACAACAACGGGCCGATGATCTCCGAGCGGCATTTCGACGAGTTCATCGCGCCCTACTATCGCCGCCTCGTGCCCCGCCTGCAAGAGCTGGGCGCGGTGATCCTCGTCGATACCGACGGCGACGTGACCCGCATGGCGCCCTGGCTCTTGCGCGAGGGGATCCGGGGCGTGCTGCCGCTGGAACGGCAGGCGGGCGTCGACGGGATGACTTTGCGAAAGCAGTTCCCGCAACTCTGCATGGTGGGGCACTTCGATAAAATGACCATGAACAAGGGCGAGGAAGCCATGCGCCGCGAGTTCGAGCGATTGCGCCCGCTCATGGCCAGCGGCGGTTTCATTCCCAGCGTCGATCACCAGACGCCGCCCGGCGTGTCGTTGGGCCAGTACCGCATTTTTCGCCGCCTCCTGGACGAGTACACGGCATAGCCAAGTGCAGCGGCTTGACGCTCCGCTGCCTGCCAATTAAGCTGGCTGATTGTCCAATCGTCAAGACTGCAAGCACTGAGGAATTGCCATGTCCAAACGGATCCTGGTCCTTTCGGCGTCGGTGGGGGCGGGGCACATGCGCGCCGCCGAGGCGGTCGAACTGGCCCTGCGGCAGCTTGCCCCCGAGGCCGAGATCCGGAACGTCGACGTCCTGGAACTGACCAACCTCACTTTCCGCCACCTGTATGGCAAGCTTTATGTCGAGCTGGTCAACACGGCCCCGCACCTGCTGGGGCTCGTCTACGACATGCTTGACCGGCCGCCGTCGGCGCAACGCAAGTCCGACCGTCTGCGGCTCCTGATCGAACGCCTGAATCTGGTCAAATTCACGCGTCTGTTGTGCGACAAACCCTGGGATGTGATCGTCAACACTCACTTCCTGCCCGCCGAGATCATTGCCTCGCTCCGCACGAAAGGCCAGATCAATACGCCGCATCTCACGGCCACGACGGACTTCGAGACGCACCGCCTCTGGGTCAATCAGCCCTGCGACCGCTACTTCACGGCGACCGACGAGGGGGCAGCCTACTTGAAGTATTGGGGCGTACCGGCCAAGGACATCTCCGTCACCGGTATTCCCATCCATCCCGTCTTCAGCCAGGAAAAGGACTGCACGGCCTGCCGGCAACGCCTGGGCCTGGGCAACGATCGCCCGGTGATCTTGCAAATGGCGGGCGGCTTCGGGATGGGCCCGGTCGAGAAGATCTTCGCCAGCGTGCTCTCGACCGAGCGGCCGCTGCAGGTTGTCGTGGTTGCCGGCCGCAACGAAGTGCTCAAGTCGCGGTTGGAGCAGGTCGAAGTCCCTGCCCGCCATCGGGCGACGGTGCTGGGCTTTACCCACGAGATCGACGAATGGATGGCCGCCGCCGACATCGTGCTTTCCAAGCCGGGCGGGCTGACCACCTCCGAGGTCTTGGCCCGCGGCGCGGCCCTCTTGATTGCCAATCCGGTGCCCGGCCAGGAGACCCGCAATAGCGATTTCGTTCTGGAACACGGCGCCGGCGTGAAAGTCAATAATCTGCCCACGTTGGCCCATAAGCTCTCGCGGCTCTTGGATCAGCCGGCCGTCTTGCAGCAGATGAAGGCCAACGCCCGCCGTCTCGGCCGTCCGCAAGCGGCCTTCGACATTGCCCGCACGACGCTGCAGTTGTAGGGCGGGAGAACATGTCTTGCCGCGTGTCTTGCTCAAACCACGAAAGGCCCGACCGTTCTTTGGCCGGCATCCCTGGGTCCTCGATTCGGCCATCGACCGCATCGAAGGCAGTCCGGCCGACGGCGACTGCGTCGATCTCTGCTCCGAGCAGGGAGGCTTCATCGCCCGCGGGATCTTCAATAGCCGCAGCCGCATCCACGTTCGCTTGTATACCTGGAACGAGTCCGAGCCGCTCGATGAGGCGTTTTGGCGGCGGCGGCTGGAATCGGCTTTGCATTTGCGGAGCGTGCTGGGCTACGACTCCCCCGCGGGCGCCGCGCGATTGGTCTTCAGCGAAGGCGATGGCTTGAGCGGATTGATCGTCGATCGCTACGGCGACTATCTCGTCGTCCAAGTGACGGCCCTGGCCGTGGCCGTTCGCCTGCCGCAGATCGTGCCGATGCTCGTCGATCTGGCCCGGCCGCGGGGCATCCTGCTCCGCATGGAGCGCGACATCGTGCGGGCCGAAGGGCTCGATCTCGCCGCGGGGCTTGCCTGGGGCCGCATGCCGGATGGGCCGGTCGAGATTCTCGACCAGGGGTTATATTACGGCGTCGATCTGTCCGAAGGGCAGAAGACGGGCCTGTATCTCGACCAGCGCGAGAACCGCACGGCCGCAGCCCGGTACATGAACGGCCGCCGCCTGTTGGATATGTTTTGCTACACGGGCGGATTCAGCCTCTCGGCGGCCGCCTTGGGCAAAGCCCGCGAGGTGCTGGGGTTCGATTCCAGCCAACGGGCCGTGGCCCAGGCCCGGGCCAACGCCGAGCGCAACGGCCTGGCCAACGTGCGGTTCGAAAGCGGCGATGTGTTCGACGCCTTGCACGCCCTGAAGACGGCCGGCGAGCGTTTCGAGGGCGTTGTGCTCGACCCGCCCAAGTTCGCCCGCAGCCGCGCCGCTGTGGAAGATGCCTTGCGGGCCTACTCCCGCTTGAATCGCCTGGCCCTCGACCTGCTCGCAGCGGGCGGAATCCTGGTCACTTGCAGTTGTTCGGGCCACGTGACCCGCGACGACTTCTTCTTCATGCTGGCCGGCGTGGCCCAGCAAAGCGGCCGCGACATCCAGGTGCTCGAACAGCGCGGCGCCGCCGCCGACCATCCGGTTTCCGTCACCTGCCCGGAGACCGAGTACCTGAAGTGCTTTATTTGCCGGGTGCTGTAAGGTATTGAGCAGCCGTAGGCCGGAACAAGCTCGCGCAGTTCCGGCATTGTGGAGATCACTTGTGCGTTGCGCCGCCGCGCATTTCCCGAAGCCGCAAGACACCGATGCCGGAACTGCGCAGGCTTGTTCCGGCCTACCGCTACGGCAAATCTCACGCTTCCCACCGCAACGCGACCTCGACCACCGAGCCTTCGGTCACGACGGCCTCCTTCGCCAGCGCAAGCCGGACCTGCAGGCCCGTTTGCTCCAGCACAGCGGCGACCGGCTGACCGGCGATCTTCACCGTCGCCGTGGCGGCGGCATTCTTCGGCAAGGCAAACAGAAACTCCTTGACGCGCAGCCGGCCATGGCGGACTTCGATCCGCTCGGTTTGTTCGTCGCCTTTGCGTTGCTGGACGAACAGTCCCCAGCCCTCCGGGGCGGTGAACAATGATCGATGGTCCTCCGGCTGCCAACGCGGCTTGAACCCCAGCAGGCCCCTGGGACCTTCCAGCACCAGCCCCTGGCTGGCGATCAGGAGCGACCAGGAGCTCATCGCCCGCGCGTAGAACTTCCCACACTCGAGCTCGTTGAACGGATTGCCGCCGGGACCCGAGTCCAAACCGTCGCGCCGCCGGCCGTCGTAGCGGCTCCGCGCCATGCGGACGATCTTTCGAGCCTGCTCGACGAGCCCTTCGTAGATCATCGCACCGGCCGCGGCGTACTCGATGCCGGTCCAGACCTCGTCGGCATACAGAATGAAATCCTTGGGCCGTCCGCCGTGGGGCCAGGTGCAGATGATCAAGCCGCCCTCGTCGTCCGGGATGTAACGCCGCGGCGTCTGCCGGAAGCCGGCGAACTTCTCGCGGAAGTTGTGCTTCATGATCGCCTCCAGCGCGCTCTTGACCCGCGCGGCCGGATAGAGATAACCGAGGTCGAGCATGTGCGCCCACCACTGCCCCAGCAGTTGATCGGCATGGCAGCCCGTGTCGTAGTCCCGAGCCGGGCGAGGCTCGGGAATCTGGATGTAAAACTCGCCGCTCCAGAGCTTCTCGTCCTGGTTCTTCATGCCCGCCAGGCGAACGGTCCGCCAGCGGCGGGCGCTCTGGGCATCGTTCATCACCTGGGCCATCCGCTCGGCGGCCGCCAGGGCGGAAAGGTACTGCGAGCCGATGAACGTATTTGCGCCGGAAACCGACGTGTCGTAGGTGTTGGCCTGATGCCCGTGCGGCACGCCTTCATGCTGGGGATCGATCGCGCCGATCAGCCAGTCGACCGCCTTCTTCACGCCCGGCCAGATCTCTTCCAGGAAGCGGCGGTCCGGGCTGAGCTGGTATTCGCGGTAGGCCGCCTCGATGCAAGCACAGTGCCCGTCGATGAACGCGCCGTGCGGCGCATGCTCGCGATGCGAGGTCTCGCCGCTGGCGTGCAAATAGGTGATGAAGTTCGAAATCCGCATGTTCCGCCCCACGTCGGGAAACAGCCGGGCGTGGGCCTGGGCATAGTTCCAGACGTGCGTGCAATTCAACGGGCAGCAGCCATAGCTCCCCTCGAAGCCGCCAAAATAGCCGTCTTCCGACCAGAAACAGGTCGGGCCGCGAAGAATCACGCTCTGCGAGGCCATGGCGTCGAGGAACTCCTCGGGCAAGTTCGACTGGTAGAGCGTGGCGTGGTAAAGCTGCGTCCGCTGCCAAAGCGCGTCGAGGTTCTTGGCCAGATAGCCGGCCACGGCCGCGGCGTCGGGCCACCGCCGGCTGTACAGATTGCCCGCGTGCTGGAACCGCTGCACGTTGGGGAAGTGCCAGGTGATGGCGAAGGTGGCGCTCCGCGACTCGCCGGGCGCGAGAGTAAACGGGATGCCCAGCGCCGCGTTGATCGTTTCGCCCGGCTTGCTGACCGCCTCGTTTGCGGCCGCTTTGGCTTTGGGGTCGGCAACGAAGGCCGCGATTTCCTCGGCGCTTGACCAACCGGCCAGCGCCACGGCCTTGGGGTCGAAGGCCGCCAGCGCCATGCTGCCACAGGCGGGGCTGCCGGGCACGAGCCGCTCGCCAGGTTTCAAAGGTTGGCCGCGGAGTGCGGCCAGCAGTTCGCTGCCTAGACTCCAGGGTAACCCCGGGGCCAGGGCGAGAATGATGTGCCCTTTGCCCAACGGACCGTAAATCACCAAGGGATCGCCGTTCGGCGCGGTCACCTCGGCCCGATAGCCGTGCTCGCCCGCGCGGAAACCGTGGAGACGCGCATAGCCGGTAAAGGTCCAGTCGCCCGCCGCCGACTCCTTCACCGCCGGCCGGGTCGCTTCTTCCGCCTTGGTAAAGCCCACCTTGAGGGCCTTGACGACGGCTTCGATCGTCGTACCGCGGCTCAAGAGCGGCTCGGGCGGAACGTCGGAGAAAATGATCCGGTCGATGTTGATGTGGCCCCAGCCTTCGGAACTCCGATCGACGATCTCCAGCACGGCCTCTCGGCCCTTGAGGTCGGCGACGTCCCAACTGGCGGGCTCGAGGGCCTCCTGGTCCTTGCCGGTTGCCGTGCGCAGCACCTTGCCGCCGACGCGGAGGTTGATGCACGTCTTGCCCGGCTTGTTGCCCCCGCCGATCAGGAATCCGATGTACCGCCGCTGGATGCGGAACGGCTTCGAAGTGGCTGTGCCCTGCGGGCCGTCGCCGGCCACGAAGGTGTTGACCAGTCCATGCCCGGAAAAACCGGTCACCGGTTGTTGGCCGGGCTCGGTTCCATGGGACGGCCGCTTGCCAAAGGCGTCGCCGGTGATCGTCCAGCCTTCGTAGGTCTTGCCTTCGAAATCGTCGAAGACCGTGGCCACGGCATGGAAGTCCGCCTGGCTGCCGCGGAGCCTGGCGAGCGACTGGAAGAAGCCCGGCGACACGCCGCTGGCCAGCACGACGCCGCCCTCGGCGGCAATTCGCGCCAGGGGTTCGGCCGTCTGCGCCGTCAGATCCGGCAGTCCGGCCAGCCAAAGCAGTTCCGGGCCCGGCACTTCCTTGCCGGCCTTGGTGCGGACTTTCACGGGACCGGTGGCGACGGGGTCGGGCGTCTTGTCCATGGCGACGACCGTCATGGCCTCGCCGCGAACGACGCGGTTGCGGTTCCCGCCGTAGCCGCCCAGCCGCACGCCCTGGAGCCGTTCGGCGCCCGGGTTTCCCACGGCGTTTTGCAGCGCGGCGCAGAAGGCAGCCTCGACCGGCGCGTTGCCCGGGTTCTTGGCCGTCAGGCGGAACAGCGCGCAGGGGATCGACGAGTTGGCCGTGTCCAAGGGGATCATCGGATTCATGGCCTCCAGCACGACTTCGACGGGCAGCGCCCTATCGTGGAACGTCAGCCGGGCGATAGGGTAGCCGCCTTCGTAGTCGATCGCTTCGACCGGCCGCAGGCCGCCTTCGCCTTTTGTCTGCAGGACGCGGGTGACCGCCGGACCCGCCGCCGGCTTGGCGGAAACCGCCAGAAAGCTGTCCGGCACGCGGGGTTCACTGAGGTTATTGAAGATCTGCCAAACGCCCAACTGCCCCTGGCCGTTGAGCCAGATACTGCCGGCGCCGATGCCGCCCAAGGGCATGCCGACCGCCTCGAGGTGCTTTCCTCGATAGACCCGCCGCGGCGCGAGCGGATAGCGTGCCAGCCACGCAGACTGCGGGGGCGTGGGGGGCAGCAGCTTGTCTTCCTCGTCGGCCCAGGCCATCTGGCCGCTGACGGCAAGGGCCGCCGCGCCGGCAGCCAGCTTTTCCAGAAAATCGCGACGGTTCAATTCCAAGGGTTGGACGTCGCCGCAACGTCCGCCGCAGCATCGACACTCGTTGGCCATGATGGATTCCTTTTCGCTAGTTCGGGGGAAGGACCAGGCTTGCATTGTAGCCCGGCAGGCGCGAAATAGCATCCATGGACCGCATGGTATGGCCGGCCCAGCGCAAGGCATATGCGTCGCTTGGCGGTTTCCGATCGGCTCAGGGCGTCTTTGTCGCCCCGGCTGCCTGCCGCTTGGCGGATTCTTCGATCTCGTCGCGAAGCTTCTGGGCCTCCGGCCTCATGAAAAAGGGCCGGCCATCTTTCAGGATCGCCTGCAAAAAGGCATAGGCTTCCCGATCCCGCTGGCGGTGGCGGAGGAAATGCGCCCAATAGGTAACCAGGTCGGGATCCTCGGCGAGGTTTCCGCCCGTCGCCTTGACGGCCTGTTCGAGGGTCGTTCCGGCCAGATCGAACTGCCCCGTGCGGAAGTAGACCCAGCCCAAGGTGGACAAGACTTTGGGGTTCGCTTTGTATTTGCTATCGCCATAATTGGCCAAGGCGTAGTCCAGTGCCTGCTGCCTCTTGGCCGGGTCATTCTGCTCGACAAGCGCCAAGGCGATGTTGTTCCGCGCGACGAAATCGGTGGGGGACTCCAAACGCACCTCCTGGAAGTATCGTTCCGCTGTCGGCCAGTCCTTCTCCCGCAAGGCGACCAGCCCGCGAAGTTCGCGGCCCACGTTGCTGCCGTTGTCGATCTTCAAGATGGCTTCCGCCTGTTCCTTGGCCAAGGCGAGCCGGCCTTTTTCCAAGGCCCAGACGGCAAAGACCTGGCGGGTGGGCAGATCGCCGGGCGCCGCCTCGATTGCTCTCTTGAACATAACCTCGGCATTCCCGGACGTTGGGTCGTACTGATCGTAATACTGGGCCATGATGGCTTCGGGGGTGAGGAATTGTTCCCGCGTCTTGTTCTTCTTGGCACTGGCAATATCCTGCTGCTTGCCCTTCTTCAACATGTCGTAGGCTTCATTCACCTTGCCTTGCTGGAAAAGGGCCCGAGCCAGGCGCTGGTAAGTGTACAAGTTCTCGGGGTCCACCTTGAGCAGATCGCGGAGGCGCGGCTCGGCCTCCCTCCAGTCCTCGCGGCTTTCCGCCACCCTGGCAATGCCGCTCTGCGTATCCCACTCCATGGTTTGCTTGGCGGCTTCCTTGCCTTGGGGACTGGTGTAGCCGGCCAACAACTGCTTGGCCTTTTCAAAGTCCATCGTGGCCTCGGACAGCCGCCGATCCCGCAAAGCGAATTTGCCGAGAATGACATAGGGGGCGGGTTCGCCGGGGTTGGCCCTCACGGCTTTGTCGAATTGAAGGCCGGCGGCGCTAGGCCCTTTTTCCACGCGAAGCTGGTCCGTCAATGCTTTGACCCGTTTGGCGTCCGGTTTGGCGTCTCTTACCTCCTCGTAAAGCTTCATGGCTTCTGGCCTCATCGAAAATGGCCGGTCATTTTGCAGAATTTCCTGCAAATAGACCTTTGCTTCTTCATCCCGCCCGCGATGGTGAAGGACATGCGCCACATAGGTAACCAAGTCGGGATGATCGAGGAGTTTTCCAGGCGTGGTCTTGACGGCCTGTTCGAGTACCGTTCCGGCATCATCGAAACGCTCATTTCGGTAGTAGACCCAACCCAAGGTCGACAAGACCTCGGGGTTGTCTTTGTGTTCGTAATAATTGGCCAACGCATACTCCAACGCGCGCGGTTTCTTGTCCATTTCGCGCCGCTTCTTCTCCGATGCGGACGGCTTCTTCTCCAGTTCGGACGGCTTCTTCTCCAGTTCGGACGGCTTCTTCTCCAGTTCGGACGGCTTCTTCTCCAGTTCGGACGGCTTCTTCTCCAGTTCGGGCAGCTTCTTGTCCAATTCGGGCCGCTTCTTGGCGGAATCCTCCTGGTCGTTTTGCTCGTTCTGCTCGACGAGCGCCAAAGCGATGTTGTTCCGCGCGGCGAGATCGGTGCGGGATTCGTCCAGGACCTCTTGGAAGCACTTTTCCGCGGCCGGCCAGTCCTTCTCCCACAAAGCGACCAGCCCGCCGAGCTCGCGGCCTATCTTGCTGCCTTCATACCTGCGATCGGACGCCTCAATTTTCAAGATGGCTTTCACCTGCTCCTTAGCCAAGGCCAGCTTGCCTTTTTCCAGGGCCCAGACGGCAACGGCCTGGCGCGTGGGCAGATCGTTCGGAGCCACCTCCAGGGCCTTATTGAACATGTATTCGGCAGGCGCGGTCGTCAGCCCTCCATACTGATCATAATACTGGGCCATAATGGCTTCCGGGGTGAGGAATGTCTCCCCAGTGCGGTATCTTCTCGCATTCGTGCGGTCCTGCTGCTTGCCCAGTTTCAACATTTCGTAGGCTTCCTTAGGCTTGCGCTGCTGGAACAGGGCGCGGGCCAGACGCTGGTAGGTGAACACGTTCTCAGGGTCCAACTGCCAAACCTCGCGCAGGCACGACTCCGCCTGCGGCCAGTCCTCGCGGATTTCCGCCACCCTGGCAATGCCGCTCGCCGCATCCAATGCCAGGACTTCCTTGGCCTTCTTGCGTTTGGCGACGTTGTACCCGGCCAACAACTGTTTGGCCTTCTCGAAGTCCATCGTCGCCTCGACCAACCGCAGATCCTGCAATGCGAGATTGCCGAGAATGACATAGGGTTCAGGATCGCTGGGGTTGGCTTTGACGGCTTCGTCCAACTGCAGGCGGGCGGCGTTGGGTTCCTTCATTTCCGTGAGAAGCTGATACATCAATACCCGAGCCGAGGGAAGCTCGAGATGTCGCTGCGAGACATCTTCCAGCAAGCGGATAGCACCCGGCATGTTGCGATTAGGACCCGCCAGAAGCTGGGCGGCTTCCCTCATCACCTCGTCGATGGATTTTGCCTGGGCTGGCGGCGGCAGAGGGGGCTGCTGGGCCAAGGCCGGCGTTGCCACCGCCTTGAGAAGGACTACAATGGCGGTTGCCAGGGCAAAAGTAACCGAAGGCCGCGAACGTGCCATGGAACGATACCTCTTGGGTGAAGACTGAAACATGGGCCCGGCGTGAATCGGCCAGTTTGCCAGAAACAAACGACACGGCAGGCCGGAAAAACAGTACAGTTCCAATCCCTCTAGCCTACGATGCAGAAGGTGAACTGGCAAGATAATCCGCCTGCCAAAACGGCATGTTTGCCCCGAAAGAGGTATCGCACATGCCGCTCTTGGCGACTTGCAATACTTAGGTTTCAGCCGTCAGCTCACCTTACGCCTTCGTATACTTCGGTTTCAGGTTACCCAGCCCGATCCAACAACAATTCACGGGAGAACAAGATGCGTCGAACCATCGAATCAAGCGGGCCGCTCCACTTGCGTGGAACAAGAACCTCTTTGCACATGCGCGACGGCTGGTTGGCAGCGGCCGGGGCCTTGCTGCTGCTTGCCGCCCAGGCATGGGCCGCTGAGCCCAAGGCCGACTTGTACGTCGCCGTTGACGGAAACGACAACTGGTCAGGGCGGCTGGCCGGGCCCAACGCCGCCAGGACCGACGGCCCGTTGGCGACGCTCGACCGCGCCCAGCAGATGGTTCGTCGTTTGAAGGGACAACCGGGCCGGGCGGGACCGATCGTCGTGGCCGTCCGCGGCGGGACCTACTTCCTTGCCAAGCCGATCCAATTCCACCCCGAGGACTCCGGCACGGCCGAAAGCCCCATCGTCTATGAGGCCTGCGGCCAGGAACGGCCTGTGCTCAGCGGCGGCGTGCAGATCGGCGGCTGGCATGTGGGCGCCGACGGCCGCTGGCGCAAGACCCTCGACGAGGTGAAACAGGGCAAGTGGGCCTTCGCCCAGCTCTTCGTGGGCGATCAGCGGCGGTTCCGCCCGCGGCTCCCCAGGCACGGCTACTTCACGATCGCCAAGGAGCTTCCGCCCGTTGAGAAAAACGGACGCAAGTTGTACGACCGGTTCGGATACTCGGGCGACGACCTGCGGCAAGCATGGGCCGAGAACTCAAGTTCCAGGGGCAACGAGGTCGAGGTGCAGGTGTTCCGCGCCTGGACCGGCATGCGATGGGGCATCCGCGCGCTCGATGCCGCCGCGCACGTCGTCACGCTCAAGACCGCGGACGGCAGCAACGAGCTAAGGGCCTTCCCCAAGGGCGAGCGATTCCTGGTGGACAACGTCCGCGAAGCGCTCGGCGAGCCGGGCCAGTGGTACCTCGATCGGGCCAGCGGTGAGCTGACCTATATCCCCATGCCGGGCGAGCAACCCGATAAGACCGAGGTCGTTGCCCCGCGGCTGGATCGGCTGCTGATCGTCGAGGGCGACCTGAAGGAGCGGCGGTACGTCGAGCACGTCCGCCTCCGCGGCCTGTCGTTCGCGCATGCCAACTGGGTCATGCCCGCCGGCGGCCAGGCCTGCGGCCAGGCGGAAGTGAACCTGGATGCCGTCATTTCGGTGATCGGCGGACGCAACCTGGCGATCGACGGCTGTGCCGTGCGGCACGTGGGGCTGTATGCGATGGCCTTTGGGGCCGGATGCCGCGACAACGTGATCGAGAACTGCGAGATGGTCGACCTGGGCGCGGGGGGCATCAAGATCGGCCACGCGGGCAGCGGTCCCTTGGTCGGCTGGGTCACCGAGAACGACGAAGAGAAAATTCCCGCGCACCACACCGTGCGGCAATGCCTCATCGCCCACGGCGGCCGGCTGCACCCCGCGGCGGTCGGCGTGTGGGTCGCTCACTCCCCGCACAATGTCATCGAGCACAACGACATCCATGACTTCTACTACACGGGCATCTCCGCGGGCTGGACCTGGGGTTACGGTCCCAGCACGACCCATCACAACGATATTGGCTGGAACCACGTCCACACCCTCGGCCAAGGCGTGCTCTCGGACATGGGCGGCATCTACACCTTGGGCGTGTCGCCCGGCACCCGCGTCCACGACAACTGCTTCCACGACATCACTTGCTACGCCCGCGGCTACGGCGGCTGGGGCCTCTATACCGACGAGGGCTCCAGCGGCATCGTGATGGAGAACAACCTCGTCTACCGCACCAGCTCCGGCGGCTTCCACCAGCACTACGGCAAGGAGAACCACATCCAGAACAACATCTTCGCCTTCGGCGGCGAGGCCCAGCTCCAGCGCACGCGCCCGGAGCCGCACACCTCGTTCTTTCTGGAGCGGAACATCGTCTACTGGAACAACAACAATCTGGTGCTGGGCAACAACTGGTGGGACAGCCACTTCAAGCTCGACCAGAACGTCTACTGGAACTCGGGCAAGCCGATCCGCTTCTTCGCCAATTTCGGTTTTCCGGAGTGGCAGAAGAAATTCAACCAGGACCAGCACTCGATCGTGGCCGATCCGCTCTTCGTGGCGCCCGAGAAGGACGATTTCCGGCTCAAAGAGAACTCGCCGGCCCTGGCCCTGGGCTTCAAGCCCTTCGATTACTCGAAGGCAGGTCGAACCGCGCCTGCGGTGTTGACCCGGGGCTTGCCGCCCGTGCCCAAGGCGTTCGAGTGACGATTAGTTGCGCGGGATCTCCCGCAGGTAGATGTTCTTGAACCACAGATAGCTGCCGTGGTGCTGGAGTTCGATCTGGCCCGTTGGGTAGATCGGCTTGCTGCGTTCCCAATAGTTTTCCAGCGTAACGTTGTCGACGACCAGTTCGTCGTTGAGCCACACCCATACCTTCTCGCCCACCATCTTGATGTGCAGCGTATTCCACTGGCCGATCGGCTTGTCGGCGAATTTCAGCGGGTCGTGCGGGTTCTCCTTTTTCTGGTTGTTGTAGAGCCCGCCGGAACCGATCTTGTTGTCCCAGATTTGCACCTGCGGCGAGCCGCGCAGGTAGATCCCGCTGTCGCCGCCTTTGCCGATCTTCCAATCGACGAACATCTCGAAGTCGCCATAGTCCTTGGCCGTGCAGAGGTTGTTCGCCTTGCCATCATAGACCAGCACGCCGTCTACCACCTTCCAGTGTTCGCGCATGAGCTTGTCGGCCGCCTCCTGCGCCTTGGCCAGTTGTTCCGGGCTCATCTTCGCGCGGGTGGGCGGATCGGCCACCAGACCTTTCCAGCCCGTCAGGTCCTTGCCGTTGAACAAGGCCACGAATCCGGGCGGCGGGGTGTTGTCGGCCGCCGGGGCGGGCAAGGCAGCCAAGGAAATCAGACCGAAGTTCAGAACGAGCGTCCAAGTGAGTTTCATCGCACGACTCCTGTTGTTGGAAGGTTGTTGCCGGGGCAGGCCATTAGTATAGCATTGTGCACACTCAAACTACAAACGCCATCTCCCGCCCCCGCTGGGCTTGATTCTTGGTCAACATGGCTGCTCTCTCCTCTTTGCGGGTCTAATAGAGCGGCCCGGCGTGCAAGATGATCGGCTGTGCCCGCTGCGAACACTGCCGGCCCTGGGCGTCGTGGATGGTCACGCGCAACACATACTTCCCCGGTTCAAGCCCCGGGAGAGAGATCGCGATCCGGTTACGGGCGGCCAAGTCCTGCTGGGCCTCGGCAGCGATCGCTCCATCGGACCTCTCTAACGCAGCGGTGATCTTGTGGCTGCCCTCGGAAACCGCCATCATGCCCACCGCCTCGAACGTCAAGGATAGTTCGCGGCGCGGCAATAGCCAATGCCGGGGCGCGTCCACCTCAATCAGCGCCGGCTCTCGCATGCGCTGCGCGAGTGCCTCACCCAGGTCGAAGACCAGTCGGGTCCCATGCGGAAAGTTGCCCTCGGAGATGAAGAGCTGCACGAGGCTGATCGACTTCCAAGGTCCCGCGCCCTCGCCGGCCACGGCCATCATCTCCGGCACGGAGAAGCGCAGGGGCGTCCAGGCGTGCTGCCGGCCGTCCAAGTCCACGGTCTTCTCGTAGAGCGGTCTTTTCATGGCGTGCGAACGAATAACCAGGCCAATGGGCGTGGAACCGGCGGCCGCACCGCGGCTGGAATCCACCCGCATCCAGAACACGAGCGACTCATAACGGCTCAAGTCAAGTTCATCGGGCTTGAAACTGCGGCTGATCCGCGGCCAGCCGATCGGGTACTTGCCGCCTTCCCCGCCATCGTGCAGCCAATCGACCGTGACGGTCCAGCGGAGTCCCGTCCGGCCCTCGTGCCGGGCGTCTGCGGTGATCTCGATCTTGCCTTCCGCGGTGCCATTGGCCCAAGCGCGAAAGCCGCCGCCCAGGTCGAACGCCTCGAGCTTTCCCGCCTTGGCTGCCTGCTCGAACGGCGAAGGCGCCTGTTCCTTGGCCGGGCCTGAGACAGTGGTGTCCGTCAAGACCGACGGGGCCGTCGTCTTGTTGTTCGCGGGATACTGAAGAAGTCGCTGGGTCTGCTCCGCCAGACGCCAGCGGATGGCGTCGAACTCCTCCGCAGGCCACATGCCGGCGGCCAGGTACTTCGGCTGCACGCGGATGGCGTCCCACGTCTCTTGCAGGATTCGCCGGGCCTCACGAGCGGCTGCCCGGCAAGACGGGTCGCTGGAATCTTGCCGCTGGCTAATCGCCTGCTGGAGCGTATAGACGTAACGGGCATCGTCATAACCCTCGCGGAAACAGGACCAATAGACCGCCGGAATGACCTCGCCGTCGTCGTCCATCCGCTGCCCGCAACCGGAATAATGTCCCCGCAAATAATCGAAGGGGTCCGGTTCGCAGGTCCAGCACCAGTGCCAAGGGATGAGCGTGGTGTAGCCGCTCCGCCAAAGGCCGAAACCGTAGGTCATCCGGCCGCCTTTGCACATGGTCAGGCGATCCTTGATTTCGCCCGCATTGTGGTTCGGGTAGCACCAGTACTCGAATCGTTTCTGGGCGACGATCTGCTCGAACGGCACGGAGTACGGCTGCGAGCACCAGATGTCGAGGTAAGGCGCATAGGCGGCGGCATCGGGCTCGACGGGGTCTTTGGTCGCGTACGTCTTCAGCCCGGCGGCCTTGACGGCCGCGTAGACCTTCACGCCAAATTCCTTGCACGAGGGATCGACCTCGTCGATCGGGCAACAGATGAACTCCGGCCAACCCTGGGCCTTGCGTTGGACCTCCAAAGCCCGGAATAACTCGGTGACGCGATCGTAGAAGGCCTGCGGCGGCAGCGGGCTCACGCGCCAGTGGCTCTCGACCTTTCCCCCCGGCGTTGTGTCGCGATACACCTGCTGGATGACGCTATCGGCCGTTACTGCCGCCGGCCCGTGCAAACCGGCGCGGAGCATGCGGGAGATTTCGTCGGCGTCGCGCACAACGATCCGCTTGCCGCGATCGCAACTCAAGTAAAGGGTTGGCTGCATGTCCAGACCGAAGTCGGCCATCGCCCGGTAGTCGTTGTCGGCGGCCTTGCGAATGAAGGCCTCGCTCCGCCCCTGGTAAAGGGTCTTGTTCCGCGTGTAGAAATAGGCCGAATAGTGCTTGGCCGGGTCTTTCTGCAGGCGGAATCCGAGCACCCGCAGGGCGATCGGGATGCTGAGGGCGCGGTCGAATCCATCGTCCCAGACAGTCACCGTCCCCAAGTAAAGCCCCGGCCTGGCGTCGTCGGGTACATGGATCGTCAGCCAGTAGCGCTGGCACTCGCCGGCGGGCGAGGAGTGGACCGTTACGCGCTCCAAGAGTTCCGGCGTGCGGCGGTAAGTCCTTACGGTGGTATATTGCGGATAACCGACGTTCCAGTAGGTGCCGAGCCGGATGTCGACGCAGTCGGCGGGAATTATGCCCGCCGGGCACGCCAAGGATGATACGCGGACCTTCAGGTTTACCAGGGGCCGGACGGGATAGAGGGCCAGCGTCACCGGCTCGAACTGGCCGGGAGCGGCGAAAGCGACCAGGGCGTGCAGCCGCTCGTCCGGCCGCGGGCGGGTATTCGGGTAGACCGGTTCCACGGTGGGGCGGGCAAACAGCCGGTATCCCCGCTGCTTCTCGGCATCCGTCAGGGCCGGCTCGGGCGCCGTCTCGATATAGGGAATTTCCTTGGCATCGGCCGGCGCCGCAGGTTGAGCGTCGGCGCGCCGCTCCAGGACGTTGTCACGCGGCTTCGGGATAACCCTGGGCGGCGACAATTCTGCGGGCGATCCCTTGCGCTCACTGCCACTGGACTTCGGCACCGCGGGCGTCACGCTGCCGGGCGGTTCTTTGGGAATCTGTACCCGCCACCAGGTAAACGGCTTCAGTTCCAGGGACAACTTGCCATCGCGGATCTCGGCGGCAGCAGACAACCAGAACCATGAGCAGAAGATCAACCCCGTTGTGCAACAGGCGAACGATCTCCTCGGCATGGCTGCGTCATGGACAGAGTGCTCGGTTCTCTTGGTGGTTTGCCTTCTTTTTCTAGCCATCGGCGATGTCCTTTCCGGGGATCGGGAACATGGCCCATTCTACCTTGTTGAGGGCCTGGCGAATATGGTCGGATAGGGGGTATTCGACACGGCCATTCGACACGGGGGTTGAGAACGGCCTGTCGCCGTGGGATGATAGTCACCGTGCAAAGCAACAACACTGGAACGTGTTATTGATCTTCGCATTGAAAATGAGCCATGTAGGACGGAACAAGCTTGCGCAGTTCCGGCATTGATGCCGATTCGTGCCGGAACCGACCCGCTGCGCGGGTACCCCGAAGCTTGTTCCGGCCTACGCCCCTGCCACACAACTCAATGGCTCATTTTCAATGCAAAGATCAATAGTGAACGCCTATCGAGGAGGATGAGCCATGGGGCCGACAATTTGTCGCTGGGGAATCTTGGGCACGGCAGGGATCGCGCAAGAACTGGTTGGCGATCAGGAATGCGGAGAATTGCACGTTGACGGCCGTCGCCAGCCGCGACGCCGAACGCTGCCGGCGTTTCATTGCCGAGTGTCAGCGGCATGCGCCCTTCGACCCTCCGCCGCGGGCCTTCGGCAGCTACGACGAGCTGCTGGCCGGCAACACGGTGGATGCCGTGTATGTTCCCCTGCCGACCGGCATCCGCAAGGCGTGGTTGATCCGCGCAGCCGAAGCGGGAAAACACGTGTTGTCCGAGAAGCCTGCCGGAACCAACGGCAACGACGTGCAGGAGATCCTCGCTGCCTGCCGGCGGAATGGCGTCCAGTTCATGGACGGGGTGATGTTCATGCACAGCCAGCGGATGGACCGCATCCGTGAGGTCCTCAACGACGGCCAAAGCGTCGGTCAAATCCGGCGGATCGTTTCCCACTTCGCCTTCGGTGGATCGCCGGAGTTCTTCCAGGGCAATATCCGCCTCCACAGCGGGCTGGAGCCGTTGGGCTGCCTCGGCGACCTGGGATGGTACTGCATCCGCTTCACGCTGTGCATGCTCGACGGGAAGTTGCCGACGCGGATCTGCGGCCACCTGCTGGCAAGCCAAGGACGGCCGGAAAGCCCTGCCCCGGTCCCAACCGAGTTCTCCGCCGAGTTGTTCTATCCCGAAGGGGTGTCGGCCAGTTTCTACTGCTCCTTTCTGGCGGAGATCCAGCAATGGGCCAATATCGGCGGGACCAAGGGATTCATCCACGTGCCGGACTTCGTGTTGCCCCATTACGGCGCCGAGGCGGGCTTCGAGGTCTCCAACCCCGTCTTTCACGTGACGGGCTGCGATTTCAACATGGAGGACCACCGGCGGCGAGTGGCCGTGCGCGAGTACAGCAACAGCGCCCCGAACTCCCAGGAAGCGAACATGTTCCGCAAGTTCGCGGCAGCGGCCCTTTCGGGCAAGCCGGATGACTCCTGGGGCGAGATGGCCTTGAAGACCCAAGCGGTGTTGGATGCGTGTCTGCGTTCCGCCGCGTCCGAAGGACGGCCTGTCGAGATCGGGGCAACGGCTTAGTTGATTTCTCTACCGGCCAATCCGCCCGGTCGTCCCGCGACTGCTGGCGGGGCGAATCACGACCTCGAAGGCTGAACCGGGCACCTTGCGCAGCTCCTCGTGGAGCACGGGGATCCGCGGGTCGGGGGCGACGGAGATGGCCCAGTCCAGCCCGTTGTCGGCCACGAACATGCCGTACTGCTTCAGCCCCTTGAGGATCGCCTGGGCGGCGGGCGAGAAACGCGCGATGTCGAAGTCGCGCTTCAAGCGGATCCGCTCGCCCATCCGCGGGAGATTCTCGCTGTTGTCGCGGCTGGCAAAGTGGGTCGCCGGCGCGACATAGCCGCGCCGCGTCCGCCGCACCGTGACCCGCATCGCGTGCTGGACCATCCCCTTGCGAATCTCGTCGTAACGGACAATGGCGGGGAAGATCGGCAGGCCGGCGGCGTCCGACGAGGTCCAGCCGTCGGGGCGCAAGCGGTTGCTCTTCAGGTCGAAGATCGAGGCCTGCGCGGCCTGCCATCCCTGGGCCGTCTTCTTCATCTGCCAGAACTCGTAAAGCGTCCGGCTCGCCGGATCGAGGAGGATGGCATGCCGATCGCCCCCGGTATGGGTCTTGTCGCGCTGGACGTCGTCAAGGGTCTGCCCAACCATCCGCGGATCCTCACGAGCACAGGTGGGCCAGCCTTCGATCGGCACGTTATCGGGCACGGGATACGGTCCCGGATCGGACTGCTGCGGATATTCGGTAATCTTCACGTCCACCTTGGCCTGGCCGGGCGGCACCAGGATATAGGCCATGTCATAGTTGCAGCGCAACGTCTTGCCGGCGCCGATCGCGGCAATGATGTTGCGCGAGTTCGTGTGCACCGCCCAGCGGTCAACCGCCTGATTCCAGGGATTATCGGGCGGATAGACCTGCAGGGCCGCGACCACGGCGTCGGCCTCCGGCGTATTGAAGAGCACGGCCTGCTTGATCGCCGGGACCTTCGCCGGGCGCCGCACGGGCGCGGACGACATATCGGCCGCCCCGCCGATCGGGGCAGTCGATAAGCCGCATAACGTCAAGACCACGGCCACTGGTGGGAAACGTGTTCGTAGGCGCATGATTCGGGCTCCAAGCTCATGTGCTCGTACCGTCCTAATAAGGGTTCTTCGTTGCCGACTGCCAAATATTGGGCCACCTTTATTACTCCACTTCAATTGCCGCCTGCGGACACTGGTCGGCGGCATCCTTGCAGGCCGCCTGGAGTTCTTCCGGGACCGGGTCCACCTTGGTATGGGCCTTGTCGTCGCTTCCCATCTCGAAAACCGCGGGCGCCACGTCAGGACAAATCCCGCAACCAATGCAAAGGTCCGGGTCGACTCGCGCTTTCATTAACTGATTCTCCTCTAAGATTCGTATGTAGTGCCGTCTGCCCACAGCCAAGCACAACCAGGACCTATCACGATTGCAGGGTCCTGAAATGCAGCCCTCTTGGACGACGGGATTGCTTTCCTGGGCACGTAAATGTCCGTACCCAAACAATCATATCGGTTTTTCCGCCTGATGCCACCCCAATTTTGACGCAATTTCATGTCAAAAATGATCAGGGTATGTGAAACCTGCGTTCTGGCGGTGAATTGTCTGGATCACACCCCCCCCAAAGCAGGGAAAGGCTACGAAAGAAAAGAATGGCCAGCCAAGATTTCAAAACGATGTACGTCAGGCTTTCCAGCCTGACAGTAAACCGGACGAGGTCAGGCTGGAAAGCCTGACGTACTTGATATTCTGGCGGGTGGTTGAAAGAAAAGAAATCCCAAATACGAAGCACCAAATCCAAAACAAATACAAAGCACAAAAAAGGCAAATGACAGAAAACCACAGACACAGCCACGAACTACACGATCGAACACGCGAGTTCACGGCGCTTGTCCGCGCGTTTGAGGTACACTGTGTGCGATGTCGCAAACCTAAAGCGGGCCGGCAAACGTCGGCATGATCCGTTTTGAACCTTGGCCGTTTTGTATTTCGAGTTTGTTTCGGATTTCGTTTAAGGTTGGAACATCGTGCCGTCATCCTCTGGCTGCGGAGCGGGCTTCTCGGCCTTCTTCGGCGCTTCTTTTTTCTCCCCCGCGGGGGCCTTGTTCTCCACCGCCTTCTTCTCGCCACCCTTCTTTTCCGCCTGGACCGACAGGTCTTCCCGCCAGGGCTTGTTGGCCTTGTAGCTCTCCAGTTCCTTCTTCAGTTCATCCTTGCGCGACGGCTCGGCGTTCTGGCTGGGCTTGGCCTCCACGGCCTGCGCGGCCCATTTCCGCGCGGACTCGAAATCGCCCGTCTCGGCATAGGCCGCGGCCAGCGTGCTGAGGATGTAGTCCTGCTTGTAATCGGTCTGCTTGCAGGCGTCGGTCGCCAGGACGACCGCGCGCTGGCCGTCGCGGAGTTTCTCCTCGGGGGCGGTCGCCAGCAGCCAGGCATAATTGTTCAGGATGCCGACGTCGTGGGTTTCGAGCTTCAATGCCTGTTCGTAGTCGGCAGCGGCCTCGCTGCGGCGGCCCGAGTTCAAGCGGGAGTCGGCGCGGCCGCGCATGGCCTCCACGTCGTCGGGGTGATCGGCCAGAATCCCGGAGTAGACTTCGATCGCTTTGTCATACTTCTTCACGCTCATGTAGATCATTCCCAGCACCAACATGGTCGCCGAATCTTGCGGGTTCGCCTTGTGCAAATTCTGCAGTTCTTCGATGGCGGCGTCGCTCTTGCCCAGATCCGCCAGCAGGACGGCCCGCATGCGCTGCATCTTCGGCTGGTCGGGCTTGATCTTGAGGATCTTCTCGACGTCGGCCAGGGCCTTGGCCTTCTCGCCCAATTGCACGTAGAGCTCTGCGCGAAGCTCCAGGATCGGCTGATTCGAACCATTGACGGCAAGCGCCCGGGTCAACTCTTCGGCGGCAGCCTTGTAGTTCAATTGCTTGATGAGAATCTTCGCCTTGTCCACGAGCAGGTCGATGTTGTCCGGGGCCACGCTGTGGGCCTTCTCCAGGGCGGCAAGGGCCTCCGGCAACTTCGCAGCCTGGATCAGCACGAGGGCCTTCATTTGGTAGGACGATACCTGCTTGGGATCGGCGGCGATCGCCTTGTCGAAATCGGCTATGGCCGCGTCCCATTTCCCGGCTCTCGCATTCATCAGGCCGCGCGCGCAAGACTTCGGCCTTGATCCGGTAGGTCAAGACCTGCTTGGGATCGGCGGCGATCGCCTTGTCGAAATCGGCCAGGGCTTCGTCCCATTTCCCGGCTTCCGCCTGCACCAGGCCGCGGCTCCGCAGCAGCACCGCATTGCCGGGCAGCGTGCGGACCGCCTCATCGAGATCGGCCAGTCGTTGCCGGGCGTCGCTCCGCAACATGGCGCGGCGGAGCAGGGCCTCGGCGTGCAGACTGGCGTCGTCGCCGGCCAGCGCGATCGTCTTGTCGAGGGCCTCGATCGCTTTTGCCTTGTCGCCGCCCGGCAACAGGTTCAATTTGGCGATCTCGAACTGGGCCTGCGGCTGCTTTGGGCTGAGCTTCAGGCCTTTTTCCAAATCGGCCAAGGCCTCGCTGCGGCGCGCTTTCCAACGATCATCGGTCGCTGCCTTGTCGCCCTTGTCGCCCTTGTTGAGCTCGGGAAAAAACGTGCCCTTGGGGTTTGCGCTCAGTTCCAGAATCCCGTAGGCCTCCTTGGCCGCCAGGCTGCCGCGTTGCACAAGGGCCGATGCCATCAGGTCAGTGGCGAAAGCCGTGTTGCCCTTGTCGAGGCCCTTTTTCAGTGCGCTCTCACAGAGCTGGATCACCTCCGTCAACTCGTCCGCAGACTGGGCGCCGAGTTTCTGCTGGGTGGCCTTGTCAAGATCGGCCTGGCCTTCGTTCGCCGCGCGGGCCGAAACTGGAAAGGCGCCCACCGCCAGTGCAAACCAAGTCAGCATTAAGAACGAGGCGAACGATCGCGAGCGATTCGAGCGTGTCATACCGAGATACTCCATCGGGAAAAGGACAAGCCCTCATTATACTTCGTTGAGGCCCGGAATCGAGGGCAGGATGGAATTGGACCGCGCCGACGATATCCCCCATTGGAATGGAGTGCCACTGCGAAGCTGTGGTAAACTTGAAAATGGAGGATCGGTCGCCCTACGACGACTGCTTCGCACCGATAGCACCAGAGCCGCAGTAAACCCCTCCACTGGCAGGGTCGCTATCCTACCTGGCAATTATGGCATAGGATGATAAGGAAAGGCTTGTTTCTTGGGAAACCCGGATATGGAACCAACTCGACCGAAGCCGCGGCCCGCCCGGCCCCCGAAACCGCCCGACGACCGCAAGGTTCCGGTCAGCAACAACTTCAGCCTGCTGATCATCGTCGTGATCGTTGGCGTCGGGCTGGCGGCGATCCTTCTGCCCTACAATTCCGCGGTAGTCATCAAGTTCGGCCAGCTCCAGCAGCTCATCGACAAGCGGGCCCCATCAGAAAGCAACAAGGATCCGTCGATCGAGGTCAAAGAAACGCACAATGGCCGGGAGCTGACGGTCCGCTATTCGGACCTCAAAGACCTCCAGGTAGGCCCCAACGAGATTACCGGAAAGGTCACTCGGGAGGTTCTCGCGCCGGACGACGCCCCTGCGGTGGGCAAGAAGGACAAGGACGTGTCGTTTACCTGCTCGCGATACGGGCTGGATCAAGACAACGGCCAACTGCTCCAACAACTCAAGGACCACGGCTTCCACGACTTCCAGGGTGGTTCGACGCCCAGCCCGTGGAAGAGCTATATCGTGTTGGTCGCCTTGATTGCCGGCGTTTTCATCATTGCCCTCGTGCTGCTCCGCCGCTTGGGCGGGACCAGCTCGGCGATGGCCTTCGGCCGCAGTCGCGGGAAGTGGTTGGCCCAGGAGGATACCGGAGTGACTTTCGACGAAGTCGCCGGCATCGACGAGGCGGTGGAAGAGCTCCGCGAGGTCGTCGACTTCCTCAAGCAGCCCGAAAAGTACCAGGTGCTGGGCGGGCGGATTCCCAAGGGCGTGTTGCTGGTTGGTCCGCCGGGCACGGGCAAGACCTTGTTGGGCAAGGCGGTTGCCGGCGAGGCGGGGGTGCCGTTCTTCAGTCTCTCGGGGTCCGACTTCGTGGAGATGTTCGTGGGCGTCGGCGCGGCGCGGGTCCGCGACATGTTTCAGCAGGCGGTGGCCAAAGCGCCCTGCATTGTTTTCATCGACGAGCTCGACGCCCTGGGCAAGACCCGCGGCACGAGTGTCGTCGGCGGTCACGACGAGCGCGAGCAAACGCTCAACGCGCTCTTGGTGGAGATGGACGGCGTGAATTCCAACAGCGGCGTGATCGTGATGGCCGCCACCAACCGGCCGGAAACCCTCGACCCGGCCCTGCTCCGCCCCGGGCGATTCGACCGCCACGTGCTGGTCGATCGGCCGGACGTTCGCGGCCGCGAGGAGATCCTCGACGTCCACATTCAGAAGATCCGCGTCGACAGCTCGGTCGATTTGGGGGCCGTCGCCCGCATCACCTCCGGGTTCGTGGGCGCCGATCTGGCGAACCTGGTCAACGAGGCGGCGCTGCTGGCAGCGCGGGCCGGCAAGCAGGCGGTGAGCATGGAGGAGTTCACCGAAGGCGTGGAGCGCGTCACGGCCGGGCTGGAAAAGCGGCAGCGGGTCATGCACGCCGACGAGAAGCAGCGCGTGGCCTATCACGAAAGCGCCCACGCCCTGGTGGCCGCCAGTCTGCCCAACACCGATCCCGTGCACAAGGTTTCGATCATTCCGCGGGGCTTGGCCGCGCTGGGCTACACCATGCAGCGGCCCGAAGGCGACCGCTATTTGCTCACCCAGCCCGAGTTGGAAAGCCGCATCCAGGTCCTCCTGGCGGGCACCCTGGCGGAGGAAATGATTTTCGGCGACGTCTCCACGGGGGCCCAGAACGACCTCGAACGGGCCACGGAGATCGCTCGCAGCATGGTCATGGACTACGGCATGAGCCGTTTGGGCCGGGCCAGTTATCGCGAGAGCCGGCACGCGGTGTTCATTGCCGCCCCGACTGATCTGGCGGGCGACCGGCGCACAGCGAGCAGACGGCCCGCGAGATCGACGAGGAGATCAAGCATATTCTCGCCGAGGCCCAGGGCAGGGCCGCGCACATTCTCGAAACGCGCCGCCCGGCGTTGGAAGCCCTGGCCGAGCGGCTGATCGTGCTGGAGACGATCGGCAACGTCGAGTTGAAGGCGATCCTCGAGAAGAACTCGCCCAGCCCGATGATCGTGCCCGGCACTTCCGAGACGGCAAAGCTCCGCGCCCAGCCTGAGCCGCTCCCGCCGGCCGACGCCGCCGCGGGGGGGGCGGGCTAGATCCAACCGTGGTGAAACGGCCGCTCGTAGTCCCGCCTTTAACCGAATAACCAGAGGAGCAAAGTCGTGAAACGAATCGCGCTGTTACTTCTGTGCCTGCCCTGTATTGCCTATGCCGCAAAACCCGATGCCAACCACGCTAAACCTGCTGAGCCCGCCAGCGACTACCGGACGTGGACCGACGCCAGCAGCGATTTCAAGGTCGAAGCCAGGCTCGGTCTGGTCAAGGACGGCAAGGTTGCTCTCATCAAGCGGGACGGCAAGGAACTCTCCCTGTCGCTCGCTAAGCTGTCCCTCGCTGACCAGCAGGTCATCAAGGACAAACTGCTGGCCGACAATCGCGCCGAGCACACGAGTTGGATCAACATCAAAGCCCAGGGCCTGCGCAGCGTGACGAACGACAACCCTATCACCGTTCTCGGTACGAACCGTAATGGGCCATACTTAACGCCATACCTTGGTACGCAGCACAACTATAACCGCGCCCAGGAGAAATTCCGCTACAGTCAACCATTCCAGGGCGATCTAGTGAGTTACGTTAAGAGTACGGTTACTATCGACGTATGGTTGTACAAAGACTCTGCCCATGTCGACATCAACACGGCGGATGTGCGGGAGCTTTCCACGCTGCCCGGTATTGGGAGCAAATTGGCCGAGGCGATCGTGCGATCGAGGCCGTTCAGGAATATCGACGATCTGGGTCGGGTTGGCGGCATTGGCCCTCGTAAGCTGGAGACGCTGCGGCCATTTCTGGAGCCGACGCCCCAACGGCCAGCCGTTTTCGTTCGCAGCGGCAGCGTGCGGGGGACAATCAATGTCAACAACCTCAACGACGATAGTCAGAAGTTCTTGGCCGAGTACCGCAAGCTGGAGAAGAGCTTTGACGTCGTAAAGAGCAAGCCACAACCTCGGCCTCAGCGGAGGGTTCTCGGTGGCGATACTGGGAAGTGAGCGTCTCATGTCCTTGACAGCCAATCCGCCAAAACTCGCTTTGCCGCTCCGGACCCAGATTTGTGAGATCGACGACCACGAGCAGTTCGCAGACTGGTACGGCTTCAAGGAGAAAAGGAAGGAGTAAAGCTTTCATGGGAAAGGGTGGAATTAAGAGCGGGCGCGTACTGCGAGCGCGACCGCGGTAAGCGGTTTTTGAAAAGGCCTTCGTCACGACGCGATGGTCCGACACAAGCGATCTCTGTCGTTTAACAGCGGCTTTTCTCGCCAACCTGGTAAATTCGAGGCTCCAAGAGCCCCACACTTTCGTATCCGGCGTTCGAGCCCCGACAGAGCGCCAGGCTTTAACTACGGGCTTGGCAAACGCGATGACTTACCATCGCGTGGCACTGCCCATGGGGACAACGGCGTTATCCCTCCCCTTTATCCCTCCGAACCGGCAGAACCCGGGCCGACTGCAAGAGAACGTAACGCCTGGCGGCCTCCTCGCCGTCGAATCCTCTAACCAAGCCCTTCGGGGCTGACGATTATGAACACGGCGGGTGAAGGGAAGGTTGTTGACGCACGGCGGCAACTTGCTAAATTGAGGGGTGCAGTGGAAAAACTTGCTTGTTAGACAGTGGCGGTAGAAATCGCATGAGACGGCTCAAAACTATCCATACTCGGGCGGGTCTAGTCTCTGCCCTCATGTTCTGCGGATTGATTGGTTGTGGGTCGCGGACCAACCAAACCACGCCGACAGATTTGGCCTCCGCCCGCAAAGGGTTCGTTACCAAGCTCCGAGTGCGCGGACCGGCGCCACAACGGTATCGGAATGTCCAGCCGCCGGCTGGGGTGAAGTTGGTCGAGTTTAAGTCGGGTGACCTAACGTTGAAGGGGTGGCTGTCGCAGGACGTAGGCGACGGCAAGAAGCGGCCCGCCGTCGTGTTTCTGCATGGCGGCTGTGCCTTCGCTCCAGACGACTGGGAGGACGCCGAGCCGTTCGCCAAGGCAGGGTTCGTGCTGTTCATGCCGATGCTTCGTGGTGAGAACGGTAACCCCGGCGTCTTCGAGAGCTTCCTTGGGGAGGTGGACGATGCGATCGCGGCAGGCCGGTTCGTGTCGGGACTCCCAAATGTCGATGACAAGAAAGTGTTCGTAGCCGGGCACAGTATCGGCGGTGTCCTGACCTGTCTGGCGGCCATGCTGCCGTCGCCTTACAAAGCGGCGGCCTCCCTCGATGGGCATGTAGATATGGATTCGTGGGCTGCCGGCTCTCCGGACGCCTTCATTCCCTATGATCGCAATGTCCGCGAGGAGGTCCGGGTGCGTAACCCGATGGCCTTTATTGCAAGCCTGCGGTGCCCTCTCAAGCTGTATGCCGGCGATAACGGCCGGGAAGTCAACGCACCGCTTGCAGCCTCAGCGCAGCGGTTGAACAAGGACTGTGAACTGGTGGTAGTCCCCGGCGACCACCTGGCAATGGTGAGGCCGGCGGTGCAGCAAGCCCTCGCATGGTTCCGGGAGCAGTCAGCGAAGTGAGGCGCGCTAATCGACCCGGTTCTCCAGATCCAGGTTGGGGATCTGACGAAAGTGCCGCCCCGAATGCGGTAGTTCGGCCGCCGGCCGACCCGATTTATGGGCTGCCAGGGCCGCCCATCGCGCCCTCATGCCCATCGATCCCGGACATGTCCGGCTTCAGCCCGACTATCGGAAGGATCGGAGGCGGGCATGGTTATGAGCCGCCCAGCCCCAGTTGTGGCTTTCCGACCGCTCGTCTTGACAGCCCCCTTGTTGCGTGTCATGTTGCAAGGAACGGGATGAACTCCGTTCTACGGATTGCGGGAATAATTGACGGGCTTCCGCGCGAAGACAATGTCACAGATTCTCCGCCAACATCCAAGGACCCTACCATGAGTCGCCTGTTCTCGTCTAGGATCGCATTGGCTTGCCTTGCCCTGTTTGCTACAACGAATTCACTTGCCGCGGATCCTGTGCCGAAGACCGTCCGCGTGGCCGCAGTGCAGTTCATTTCGCAATGGGCCAAGCCCGCCGAGAACCGCAAGGCACTGGAGCCGCTAGTGCGCGAAGCGGCCGGGCACGGGGCCAAGATCGTCGTCCTGCCGGAAGCGGCCATCTCCGGCTACATGAGCCACGATATCGGCACGACTTGGCAAGTGGACCAGCGACCATTGAGTGTGGGCCTCGAAGGTATCTCGCCCAAGGCGGTTGCCGAGTCGGTACCGGGGGAATCGACCAAGCTTTTCGGGGCTTTGGCCAAGGAGTTGGGTATCTACCTCACCGTCCCGATCGTGGAATTCGACGCCCGGCAAGGCAAATACTTCAACACCCTGGTGCTCGTGGATCCTGAGGGCCGGATCGCCCTGCACTATCGCAAGCTCAATCCTTGGAAATGGGCCGAACGGGGCTGGGCCTCCGCCGGCGACCGCGGCCATCAGTTCCTCGACACGCCCTACGGGCGCCTGGGCCTGCTGATCTGCTACGACATCAACTTCGAGCCGCCCAGGCTCCGCCAGAACAAGGTCGATCACTTGCTCTACGCCATCGCCTGGGTGGAAGACGCCGACAGCACGTGGTTCGCCGAGGAGTTGCCGAACATTGCCAAAAAGACGAATGTAAACATCATCGGTGCCAACTGGTCCGTGCCGGCCAAGCCCGGCTGGCACGGGTACGGCCAGAGCCTCGTCCTTCGCCGCAACGGTCAAGTCGCGGCAAGAGTGAAGAACGACCTGGTCAATGAGATAGTCTACGCTGACTTGGAAGTGGTGAAAAAGCCATGAAGAGCATTTGCCTGGCTTGTGGATTGACGGCCGCGCTTTTGGCTGCCGCCGCTTGTGTCTGATGGAAATGGGGAGGAGATGCCGTGATGTTCGCGCTCCTCTTGCCGACAACAGCGCCGGCCCGCGCCAGTGACCTGTCCCGGCCGTAGAGCGCCCTGACAAACCGCGCTGAGCGGTATGCGTCGGTCTGTTCATGCGAGGCCCAACGTCGCTCACTGCCCTTCGGGCGGTTGCCAGAGCTCAACCTTGTTACCTTCCGGGTCGATGACCCAGCCAAACTTTCCATACTCGGAGTCATCGGTCTTCTCCAGAACGTCGCAACCTTCGCTGCGCAATGCTGCAAGAAGACTGTGCAGATCTGCTACCCGATAGTTGACCATGAAGGAAGCCTTGCCAGGAGCGAACTGATCACCCTCGGCACTGCCTACCGACCAGATCGTCGTGCCCGCCTTAGGAATGCCTTCTTCGTCGGTCCAGCGAAACGCCGCGCCTCCCCAGTCTTGCACGTCGATGCCCAAGTGCTTCTTGTACCAGGCGCCGAGTGCAACCGGGTCCCTGGCCTTGAAGAAGATTCCACCAATGCCCGTGACTCTCTTCATGTGAACCTCCGAAGCGTGACGGTGAGCGAAGGGTATCTCTTCCGACGCCTAACTTGGATTTATCCCGCCGGCCTGCGACAGTGCTAATTCTTTAGTCCCGTCGGTTCGGCGGGAGAAGAACCGCCGGCTTGGCCGTCATCTAGTCAGCAACCCGTGTCCCGACAAGAGCCGACCTGCTGAAGTTGGCTCTGGTCCGGTTGCATGATGCCTTGCCGGACGACGTGAGGATGCTCCTGTCTGTCCAGGACAGCGTACTCTGGGAAACGAGAGCGGAGCTGGTCGAAGAGACCGGCAGCACCGTTCAGGCCGCCATGGAAACGCTGCCGGCAGGCTTCACGGTGCCGCTGACGGTCGAAGTCAAGACGGGTAGGACGTGGGCGGACTGCAAATAGGGCGGCAACTGGTTGCAGGCGCGATTGCAAGGAGTTGGCCACGTCCGGATGGGTCAATCGTTCCTGCGCCGCAGGTACACTGCGCCAAGGCCCAGCAGTGCCGTACCCACTAGTACCAGGGTGGATGGTTCGGGGACGACCGTGGGATACACGGTGATCCCGTACGTCGGGGCGCCGAAGGTAGTGCCTCCCACACCGTTGCCGGCGAGGACAGTCGCGTTGCCAGTTGCGGGATCAACGGCGTAGATGACGTCATCGGGGGCCGAGACGCTAGTGGCGTATATCGTTCCGTTGCTGCCGACCGCGACGCCGAAGAGGTCCGAAGTGCCCACCGTGAAATCGTTGGAGACCAACGTGGGCGTGCCTGTCGTTGGATCGACTGAGTAGATCGCCGGATTCGCGGTTCCTCCGTTGGCGTAGAGGATTTGTCCTGAGCTGAACGCGAGCCCTTGCGGTTCCGCCGAGGAGTCAGTGTAGACGGTCGTCACCGAACCGCCCGGCGTGACCTGGTAGATCGTGTGACCCGACGCCGTGCTCACGTAGAGATTCCCGCTGGTCGGGTTGATGGCGAGCCCCGCGAGGGACTGCGCGAAAACATTGGTCGACGACCCATTGTTGCCCGCCACGACTGTCCGGTTGCCGCTAGGATCGATCGCAAAGAGGTTCGTCGAGTCGCTGTTGGCCTGGCCATCGGCCACGTAGAGGGTTCCGGAGGCATTAAAGGCCATCTCGAAGGGGCGATCCAGCGGCGCTCCAGAACCGACCCCGTTCCCCGAGTAGGTCGTCACCGCGCCACTGGTCGGATTCACCTCATCGATGGTGTGGGTCCCGATGTCGGACACGAAGATGCTCCCTTGGGAGTTGATAGCGACTCCCTGCGGGTTTGAGAATCCGCTGGCGATCACGGAGCTTGCGCCGGTGGTCGGATTGACGTCGACGAGGTCGCCGTTGCCGCGATCGGCCACGATGATGTCGCCCGCGTTGATTGAGCCGGCGGTCGCGATCCGTGCGATGGCCAGCACCAGTCCCAGTGCCGTGGCGAAGGTGACATTTCTATGCATTCTCTGTCCTTTCGTGTTCGCGACTCGTGGACCGGTTGATAAGGGCGCCTTCGATTCGCGGATCGGTTAGCTGCACGACCGTTGAACCTCGGCTCGATTAGGGTGTTGTAGGGATCGAATCGAAAATCGGCGTTTCCATCGGGAGTAATGGTCCCGGACGCTTCCCACGAGCGTCCGGCAATTTTACGGTCACCGAGTTCCACAGGCAAGTCAGCGAGCCCCAGGCTTTCCACGGCCCGCGTGGCAGCTATGGCGGCGAGGCCGCAGCCTGCATCTGACCTTGCTGCCCTGCACCAGCGGAATCCCGTCCAGGGCCCCCTACAGTGCGTACAAGCGACCCCAGCGCCCGCAGCGCCCGAAAGCCCGCCGGGAAGCGCTCCAAGGCCCGAATGGCCGCCAGCGAGCGCCTTGCATTCCATTATGTAGGTAACTAACATAGGTGGAATGGGACAGGCGACCTGCGATCGCCGTTCTATTGAGACCGCGGGGGCGCTCGTTCCAAGTAAGGAACGGATTGCCGACACGGCTGCCTGGCAGCCAACGCGGGCCTTCTCTGCGTGGATTTGGCCGAGTCGTAACCGACCAGACCACCATCATGGTTGTGCCGCGGAAACAAGCAATTGCCAACCGCGAGGCGACGAAGCCTGGCGAGAAAGCCAGGATCAAGCCTCGTAGAGCGAAAGGTGCATACCGATGTCTGAGCCCAGTGTCGCTTCTCACGTCTCCACATCGCGCGATCCCTCTTCCAAGCGGTGGTGGTGGTGGAAGGCTTCCTTGCCGATCGGCCTTCTCCTGTCAGCCGTCGCCGTGGCCGTCTTGTACCTGACGTTCGTGCCGCAGTTTGAGGCGGCGGCCCTGCTGGAAATCAACGAACACGCCCCGTATATCGCCTTCGAGCCCAAGGAAGCGGGCGTGTCCAAGGGGTACTTCCGGACCCAGATGGAAATCATCCGCAGCCGCTGGATCATGGGCCTCACCGTGGCCAGCGAGAAGGTCAAGCAACTGCCCGAGATCCGCGAACAGCGAGACCCGATTGACTGGCTGCGGAAGAAGGTCACCGTGGTTTCGCCCAACGAATCGGACGTCTTCGAAATCAAGTATACCAGTTCCAGCCCGGAAAATGCCGCCCTCGTGGTGAATGAGGTCACGCGGCAATACCTGACCGCGCACGAAGAGGAAGAAGCGAGTCGATTTCGCAACATCCTTGCCGCATTGAACCAGCAGGCGGCGTCTCGGGAAGAAGCCGTGAGGACGCTCTGCAAACAAGTGGAGACTGCGGCGCAGAAAGTCTCGGGCGAGGAGCCGGATATGGAACAGTCCGATCGGAGTTTCGCGACGAGGAACCCGTTGTCCGAGTTGCGGACCCAGTTGATCGAAGTTCAGGTCAAGCGTTACATGCTCAGCGCCGCCATCAAGGCGGCTGAGGAAGATCTCCGCACGGCGGACGAAGCCGGCGCCGCCCACGACGAAGCCGCGGCAAAGGCATTGGCGGCCCAGCAGTCCAAGAAAGAGAGGGAAAAGCGGGTCTTGTCCAAGGATGAAATCGAGTTGCGGGACGCTATGGTACGTAAAGCCATCGAGGATAACGCCGAGGTCAAACAGTGGCATTCCCTACTCGTACCCAAGCAAATGCAGCTTCTGCAGATCGAGACGACTGCCGAGCAAGGTAAGCAGCATCCTTCATACCTCCAGTTACAAAACGAAATCGCCAAAGCCGAACAGAAACTCGAAGAGCTGAAGCAGAAGTTGGCGGCACCGATCCAAAAGGAGGCGGAGTTTTCCCTGCGAGCCAAACGCAGCGACGGCGTCAACAACGGCGTCACGATGATTGCCAAGCGGCGCGAGAAACTGGAACAGATGCGCAGTGAATTACGGACCTTTGAAATCGCCGAGGGCAACCTGCGGGAAGCCTATAACAAGCGACTGCAGGAGCTCTTCCAGCAGCGCGAGCAGCTCAGCAACGAGAAGTTGAACTTGAAGTTCAAGAAGGACGAGTTGGCCCAGGCGCAGACGGTTCTCACGAAGATCACCGAGCGGCAGGTCGCGTTGCAGACCGAGCGTTCGGCGCCGCCGCGCGTGATCTGGCATGAGCCGGCGAAAGCACCCCAGGCTCCCGTCGAGAGGTTGCCGTATCGTAACATGGTCCTGGCGGGCCTGTGCGGCCTGTGCTTGCCGTATGCCGGAGGCATGTTGGCCTTGATACTGTGGAACCTGGGAAAGCTGATCCGCAAGTTAGAACCGGTGCAAACAGACGCGGTAGTAAATCCTTCTCCGCCTCCAAACCACAAAGCTGAGGTAAGCGGTTAACGACGAAGCGGCAACATGATGCCGCCATCCATAGCCCGCGCCGCAGCTTCGGCTGCCAACGGCCATCGATCTTGGGGCGGCCCGCGACTATCCAAGTCTGATAGTGGAGCATTGAGGCAGGCCACGCTCTTGGAAGTGCCCACCTCGCTGGTCGAGGAGACGCAGCAGATCGTCGTCGAGGCGATGGAGAGCACGCCTGCGGACTTCAGCATGCCACTCAGGGTTGAGGCCAGAACGGGTCGGACTTGGGCGGAGTGCCAATAGGGGCCGAATCACTGCTTGCAGACGCGTTTTGCATGGACTTGACCGCCGTCGCCGCCAAATTGACTGCTCGCCGTTTGCAGTGAGAACGCTAGGCCGATTCCAGAATCGGGCACTTCGGGCCTCCCCCTGGTTGCGATCCCAGACTTCCGCCCAGTCCCGCTCCGCCACCTCCGCCTCGGCCAGCGCGGTGACGCCGGGGAGAGCGGAGTGCTGAGGGGGTCTAGCGGGAACGGGACGGCTGGGTTAATATACGCATCGGTCTAAGGACAAGTTTCCAAGCGTGACATCTGGATGCCTTATGGTTACCCAAGAGCCACAGACCTGCCCCACCGCTGAAGACGCGGCCCGGCGGCTGCTCATCCTGAAATACGTTGCTGCCTATGCCCTGGCCACGCCGCCCCGCGACATGCTTCGGGGCTTATTTCGAAAATGGAACGCCGAGGCTCGCCAAAAATTCACGACCGACGCTGACGTGCACCGCACAGAGTTCTGGCAGCGACTCCGTCTCGCGGGTCTCTGGGAATATATGTCCCGCAGCGAACGTGAGTTGGCCGAAACCACCATGGTAACAATGACCGCTCAGCAGCAGGTCAACGCCTCCTGGCGTATCGAAGCGGTACAGGTGCTGATGTGGGGGCTCGGATTGATTCCGCATTTGCCGTCCTATGACACGCAGGCCAACCACGATCTACTGAAGCAGATTCCTTCCGGGGATGTTCCTCGTTTTGTCTCGTCTGCCCAATTGCGCAAGGAATCGGAAATCGATCGAGCCCGTGCCGATGCGGAGATGTGGCATTGGAGGAGCCGTACTCGCCAACTTATTGAGGAGGGGCGAGAATTCCCGGCCGATGAGAAGTTAAGGGCTGCTGGTTTCAATTCGTACGACGACATCGTTCGATTTACCGCCGGCAAATTCGCCGGCGATGGCCGAATGCCTGCTTGCATTGATGACGATTTTCCCGCCAAGAGCAAGGCGTATCGCAACTTGAATGCCAGCGAATGGTCCGAAGTACGCTCCATTACTTTGGAACGCCACTTTGCCTTGAACTGGTTTTGTGGATATGCCCATGGAAACGCTTGGGACGAAACGCCAACTGCCACGTGAAAGGCCGCTGGCCGTAGTCGTCATCGGCATGGCTTCGGCCGTTCACGCATCCTTCTGCCCGCGGCACGCCGCCCCTCTTGTGTTGCAGCCCGCCGCGGCGCGGTAGAATCAGAGGCGGCTCGAAGACCCGATTGTGTCGACCGATGGAGTCGTGGCAGCATGGGCTATTCCGTTTCAAAACATTCAGACCCTGCGAGAAAACTCTATTCCTTTAATAAGAGTCTCGGCCGGCTCCGCGGTGCTATCAAATCAGGCGATGATTCCCGTCATATTTTCAAGGCTGCGGAAAAAGTTCGACAAGCAGCATTGGCGTTAATCAAGGCGAAGCGTTCCCTGCTTCGGGAGTATCCAGATCGTGACCCCGGCGGGCGACAATTGCGGAATCTCGAAGACGAGGAGCAACGATGGCTGGCTTATGCGGCGGAGGAAATCGCCGCGGAGTACGGCAATCCCAATAGGTAGCCTGGGAGCGTGGTCGGGAAAGCGACCAACAATGCCGTAACTGCCTCGGGCACGAGCAACATGACATGAACGACTCAGAACCCCAACCCACCACACCGCCGCCGCCCGCTCGCCCATTCCAGTTCAGCTTGCGGACGCTGCTGCTCTTGTTCGTCGTGCTGGGGTCGTCGCTGGCGGTGTTCGGGACGTGGGGGATCGCGGTGTTCGGGCTGGTGGTGGGGCTGGCAATCTACCTTTATCGAGCCAAGTCGTACAGGCTTCTGATACTTTTGTTATTGGTTTCGCTTATACCACTAATCGATATTATTGGTATGCTCGATTCGCTGTTGCAGCCTGCTATCGCTGCTGCATGTCAGGCAGGCGGGCAACCGAACTGGTCAAACATCGCCGCGTTGGCCGTTCTGTACTGGCCCAACCTCGCCGCCCTGGCCGTGTGGCTGCTTTCGGTGGGCACGCTGCTGACGAAGGCGGTGCGGAGCAGGAAGGCCCCGTCAGTTCCGCCACCATCCGCGTGCTGAGGTCGCTGTCTGGATTTGTGCCCTTCGACGGCCCGCGTGGCAGCTATGGCGGCGAGGCCGACTGGCCTCCCATTGCCCGCCGCCCCGCCCGCAGTGGCAGAGATTGGCGGCCGTTTGGGGGCACTTCAGCGTGCGCTGGCGGACTTCTTGGCAAAACAATCGGCTGCTAAAATCATCTCAAGGATTCACGCGGTCACCGCCGTCGTGCCTGCCAGTCTCCGCCCTTGCTGAACAACTTGTTGCCTCGAAAGGATTGCCGTGTGGTTCTGGACGATCTTGCTGTTGTTGGCCTCGAATGTCTTCATGACGTTCGCTTGGTACGGGCATTTGAAATTCAAGCAAACCGCGCTCTGGCTGGCAATCCTGGTTAGTTGGCTGATCGCCTTCTTTGAATATTGTCTTCAGGTGCCGGCTAACCGGATTGGCTCGAACGCCGGGTTGAGTGGCGCACAATTGAAGACGATCCAGGAAGTCATTACCTTGGCCGTCTTCTCCGGCTTTTCGGTTCTCTATCTGCGCGAACCGCTGAAGTGGAATTACCTGGTGGGCTTTGTGCTAATCCTCGCCGGTGCCGTGATGGTGTTTGCGCCGTGGCAGCAAGCAAGCTGACTGCGTGATTTTGCCCGAATGCCTTGATGGCTCGGCGACTTGCCCATCGCTTTCTTCAGAATCTCGCCTTGCGCGTTTTCTCACTTTACCGTATCGTGATTGTAATGACGACGCTTTGTCGTCAAGCAGCTTTACGCCAAAGCTACCACGATGCCCTGCATTTCTACTCCAACCGCCCTGTGCAATTCGGCACTCACAGCCGACCCTTTCTTTGCCGCCGCCGTCCGCATCGTCCGCCGCACCGAAGTCCGTGTCCGCCGTGACGAGCGCCTGACCGGCATCCCGCACCGCTTCTCGTATTCGAAGCGGCGAGAGCCGCTATCCGGCCAGGCAGAAGGGGACATTGTACTTCTTCTATTGTGGGAGGTTGAACAGGCTGCTTTACTGGGCGCATGGCAAGAACTGCAAGAGCGTCGGTAGGTGGTGTTTGCTGCCATGTCATCAATCGCGGAAACGCGCGGAAGGAAGTGTTCCACAAGAGGGAGGACTTTGCGGCCTTCGTCGGCCTGATGGAGGAAGCGAACGAGCGGTTGCCGATGCGGGTGGTTGCCTGGTGACTTCTCGGCAATCATTTTCACGCAGTCTTGTGGCCACACGCCGATGGGGACTTGAGCCGATGGATGCAATGGTTGCTGACTTCGCACGTGCGCCGATACCACCGTCACTGTCATACCAGCGGACACGTCTGGCAGGGGCGTTTCAAGGCATTTCCCATCGAGGAGGACGAGCATTTGTGGAGCGTTCTGCGGTACGTGGAACGCAATGCCCTGCGCGCCAATCTGGTTCGTCGCGCGGAAGACTGGCGGTGGTCTTCGGCGGCCATGGGGCACGGCGGCGAGTACGCGGCGTTATTGCATCCAAGCGCGATTCCCCGTGGCGAGGATTGGCTGAAGTGGGTCAATCAGCCGCAAAGCGAAGCCGACCTGGCGGCGTTGCGCAAATGTACCGCACGCGGCGCGCCGTAGGGGAGCGAGATCTGGCAGCAGACCACGGCAGAACGATTGGGGCTGGAAGCAAGCCTTCGTCCGCGAGGCAGGCCGCGAATCATCAAGGAAAAGTAGAATGTCCCCTTTATCCTTTATCCCACAGAAAGCACGTCGGGTTATTCGCCTCCCTCGTCGCGGGTCGCCTCCGATTTGATATGCTCGTGGTTTCGAAGGTGTTCCATGCAGTAACCGTGCTGGCCATCGCACTGGCGGCAATAGCGGAACTGCACTTGGGGATGACTGCGATCGGTAATCCCGCAGACCGTGCAGCGGTGGAAGTACGGTTTCGGCTTGACGCCGATACGGCTCGCCTGCATCGCCATGCTCCGCCGTGCGATCCACATGCGGTAGATGATATCCTTGCTGAAGAAGAGCAGGAAATTGCAGATCGATGCCAGCACCAGCAACCGTGTCGTCCAGGTTCCGAAGACCAGCGCCAAGAAGTAGCCGAGCCACGCCAGCAACGCCAGCCACTTGACCTTCACCGGCAGCAGGAAGAACAGGTAGATCACGAAATTGGGGAAGAGAGCGGCAAACGCCAAGAACACCGAGCCTTGCACGAAGCCGATCGAGGCCGGCACATCCGGCGTTAGAAACGATACGGCTACGGTCGCGAGGTAGCCGATGAGCAGGTAGACGTTGTAGCGGAACGCGCCCCAGCTCAGTTCGAGCGCTTCGCCCATCAGATAGAACAGGTACCAGAAGAAGAAGGCGCAGACGAGATTCATGGTGGGCGGCTCGAAGACGAAGGTCACGAGCCGCCACACCTGGCCTTCCAGCACCTTGCCCGGCACCAACGCGATACGATCCAGGACCGTCTGCCGTTCTGGATTGCCTGCGTCTACGCCGGCCGAAAGCATCTGTCCCTGGGCCATGGCATACACGACCACCTGGCACACGATCAGGCCGATCGTCAGGTGCGGGAGGGCAAAGCGGCGAAAGCGACGTTCGATCTTGTCGAGGAGTGACATGGCAAATCGCAGACTGGATTCCGAGGCTGCCCCTATTCTGGTGCGGACACCGGTCACAGTCAAGGACTTGCGATGAATCGACGGTCCGCATGCTTCTGCCGGTGCATGACAGCGTGCTCTTGGGCGTGCCGGACGGGCTGGTCGAAGCGACCCGTTGGATCGTGGTCGCGGCGATGGAGATGCTGCCCGAAGGCTTCCCGGTGCCGCTGAAGGTTGAGGTCAAGAGCGGCAGGACGTGGGCGGAGTGCAAGGGATCCGCTCACCCCCAACGGCAAAATATCGTAGAATAACGGGTAGCGTCGGACATCTTTTCAACCGTGCCCATGGAGTTGAACGATGCAAGACAAAGCCGTGGAGACAGTTGTTTCGGATCAGGTCGAGGAGGCACTGCGTAATTTGGTCTCCGAAGAAGTGGCCGAACTGACCAAAGAAGGCAAGGGCGGGCCAAAGTGCTGGGCGGTGGTGCTCTTGAAAACTGCGGCCAAGCAGTTGCGAACTCCCGACGCGCCGCGCCATCCTGTGGCCCATCTTATTGCCCATGTCCTCGATTTGCGCCACGCCGTTCCAGAAGCACTCCGCATGGAGGTCGTCCGCTTTTGCCGTGAAATAGCCGAAGAGACGCACTTTATTGGTTTCGGACGCCTTCACCGCCTGAGAAAGACGGCCAGACCTTTTGCCGAACAGGTGCTTAAACCTTTGGGCGAGGATCGCACGCCTGAAAATGTGGGCGCGACCGTGGGGCGGCATTTGACAGTTCAACAACTCATTTCACGATTGGAACCGCACCAGGCCTTAGAAGCACAGGCCCTCGCGGTAAAGGTGTTGCCCGGCATCGTGAACCTCGAACTGCGAAATGCCCCCAGCGGCGCAAAAGAACGTCAAAAGACGCTGCAAACGCTAAACCAGGCTGTTGGCATGGTCGATGGCACAAAGTATTTCCAGAGCCTCACGCCGAAGATGCGCGAGGCGTGCGAATCTCGAATGAACGGTCTAAAGAGCAGGATCGAAAGAGCAGGCAGACGGAGCTAACTTGTGGCCATAAACCTCGCAGCAAGCGATTTGACGCTGTGTGCAATCCGACGGGGCCAAGCCCGCCGGTGCGTCCGTTGAAGGCTGGGCCGTGGTGGTGTGCGCCGATACTGTCTTTGCCGCATGAAGTTATGAGTAAAGTGCAATTCCGTAGGGGCCCCAAAAGAGATTATAGACCCCGTTGTAGCGTTGTGGTATAAGGTGGGGACTCAGCAGGTGCGGGCACTGCTCAGCGGTGAAAAGGCCACGCACACCCCACCCGAGAGTTAGTTTCAAGAGCAGCGTCACCAAGAATTTCTGAAATTCTTGCGGGGGGCTTTATTTTCCGTGGGGCGCGGTAGATTGTAGCCGTACCGTTCGACTTTGATTCCCTGGCGCACGCCAGGGGTCGAACGGCTACTGCGAGCGTCCAGCAGCGGATTAGGCGCCGGCACGACAATGGCAATAGTGGAATCATCTATTTGAGGAGATAGCTGTGAAATTGATCGGTATTTCTTTAGTGGCGGTCGTTAGTGCCTCACTCGTTTTCACCTCGCCAACCCGCGCGGCGACTCTTCTCTACTATACGAGTTCACCAACTAGTTGGGTTGGACAGGGGCTAACATTGACCATGAGCCCGACGGATGGATCCACTTTTTCTTACTCCTGGTACAGCAACGACCTTGAATTCAGTATCAACTCGCCTGTCTATAGTAATTGGACGCTTAATTTGGTTGGACCGAACAATACAGTGCCCACCGCGGGTTTGTATCCCAATGCTCAACGCTGGCCCTTCGAAAGCGCAGGCAATCCAGGGTTTGATTTTTCCGGTGACGGGAGGGGCAACGACAACGACACGGGCTACTTCGACGTTTTTCAAGGAGTCTACAGTGGTACAACGCTCCAAAGTTTCGCCGCAGACTTCTTGCAGTACGGCGACGGGGGGCAGACCGATTGGGTGCGGGGAAGCATTCGCTACAACTCCCCCATACCACTCGTTAACCTACCTGGCCCCGTCGTCGCCTGGAGCGGCAGCGGATCGAGCGGCAACTGGAGTTCAAGCAGCAATTGGAGCGGCACCGCGCTCAGCTCAAGCAACACGCCTTGGTTTTCTGGAACGAATCATCTGACAAGCAACAACGACTTCGCCGCAAATACTCTGTTCACCGGCATCGTCTTTGATGGTGCCGCCGGCGCGTTCACGCTCACTGGCAACCCGCTCAAACTTGGCGGCGATATCTTGAACGCCAGTCCCAATCCGCAGACCATCAATTTGAACATGGCACTGCAGCAAGGCACCAATTTCATGGCCTCTGCGGGCAATTTGGTCATCCGCGGCGTCATCAGCGGGAGCAACTCCGTGACAACTCCCGGCCCGTTCGCCACGATTCTCACGGCGACGAACACCTACACCGGCGCGACGACGATAAGCGGCGGTACTTTACAGTTGGGCAACGGGACGGCCGGCTATGACGGTTCGCTCGCCACCAGCGGTATCACTGACAACGCCACGCTGGCCTATAACCTCTTCGGCAGCCAGACCCCAAGTTACGCCGTCGGTGGATCAGGCGGCTTGACGAAAAGTGGCCCCGGCACGCTGACCCTCTCGACCTCGAACGGCTACACGGGTACGACGCTGGTCTCAGGCGGCACGCTGTTTCTGGCCAACCCGGCCGCTCTGGCCGGCAGCACCTTTGACAGCAGCGGCGGCGGCGTGCTCAGTTTCGGTACGCTCACCAGCGCCGGCTTTGGCGGCTTACAGGGGTCGGGCAACTTGACGATCAACAACAACACGCCCGCGGCCGTGTCGCTGAGCGTGGGCGGAAACAATGCCAGCACCACATTCTCCGGCACTCTGGTGGGCAGCGGCAGCCTGACCAAATTCGGTAACGGCACGCTGACCCTCTCGACCTCGAACGGCTACACGGGTACGACGCTGGTCTCAGGCGGCACGCTGTTTCTGGCCAACCCGGCCGCTTTGGCCGGCAGCACCTTTGACAGCAGCGGCGGCGGCGTGCTCAGTTTCGGTACGCTCACTAACGTCTTGTTCGCCGGCTTGCAGGGATCGGGCAACTTGACGATCAACAACAACACGCCCGCGGCCGTGTCGCTGAGCGTAGGCGGAAACAATGCCAGCACCACATTCTCCGGTGGCCTGAGCGGATTGGGCGGCCTGATAAAAACCGGCACGGGGACGTTGACCCTTTCTGCTTTCAACAGCTTTACCGGCGGCACGACCGTCAGCGCCGGGACGCTCCAGGGCATGACCGCCAGCCTGCAAGGGAGCATTACCAACAACGCCACGTTGGTGTTCAATCAGGCGGCGGACGGCACGTTTGCCGGGACGATTAATGGCTCGGGCGGGTTTACCAAGAGTGGCTCGGGTGGTCTGATGCTTTCCGGCGCCGACACGCTGAGTTCGACGGGCTCTGTTTCGATTACCCAGGGCACGTTGGCCGCCCCCTACGGCATTTCCCATGGCGGCGGAGCCATCACCCTTACTTCCGGCGCGGCCTTGCAGGCCGCCGGGCAGGTCAATCGCGCGGTGACAGGGGTCGGAACCGTGTCGGCAACCGGTGACCTCATCATCGGCAACTCGCAGCAGACCGGCCAGTTCAACCAGGGCGGCAGCCCAAGTGTAGGCGGAACGCTCAACGTGGGTGGAAACGCAGTCGTTGTTCTTTCCGCCGACACGGCGATCCTCGGCAGCCAAACGAACATCGGCGCTGGCGGCAGCCTGACGGCCTTGAACGGCGCGCAGCTCGGCAACCCGTCGTCAGTCGATTCCACCAAGATCCTCACGGCCACCGGCAGCGCCCAGATACATGCCGCCTTCATTAACAACGGCTTAGTCAATGGGCCAACCGGTACTGGCCAGGAGCTGACTTTCTACGAAGCTGTCACAGGAGCCGGCAGCACGACGGGCAATGTCGAGTACGCCGCCAGCTATCGCCCCAGCAACAGCCCGAATGCCGTCAGCGTCCAGAACGTGCTCTTCGATTCTACAAGCACGCTGATCATGGAATTGGCTGGAACGCTGCCCGGCAGCGGGTACGACCAGTTGGACATATCCGGGCTGGCCACGCTCAACGGCACGCTGGACCTGACCTACCTTGATGGCTTTTCGCCGTCTGCCGACGAGAGCTTCGAGATTTTCAACGGCCCGACCACCGGCAAGTTTGCACAGATCAATTTGCCGTCTTTGAGCAACGGTCTGAGCTGGGACACCAGCAACCTCTACACGAGTGGGGCGATCAGTGTCGCGCCCGAACCTTCTTCGCTCGCGCTGCTCGCCGCTGGTGCGATTGGCCTTGTCGGCTATGGTTTGCGGCGGCGTTTAGCGAGAAGAACTGCGAAGCCAGCGCCCATCGACCACGACGCCCCAGTCATCCTCTCCTTTCCTTCGCATTCGTCCCCAGCGCACGCAGCACGCCGGGCAGCTTGATCTCGCGGCGGGCGGCGTGGCCGACACGCTTTTGAGTGTCCATCTTGGATAGTCGGCTAGGGCGTCGGTCCGTATGGCGATGCCGGTCGAGGTTTTGATGCGAGATTCACCAGACGTCTGGTTAATTGACCGGCACGGCGAAGGCGACGGTCATCGAGAAAGGCGCTGAGGGCTAAAGACAGGCCGGACTGCCAGCCGCCCGAAGGCGGCATGTTTATCTCCTTTCTGGTTATGGGCGGTGACTAAGAAGCGGCACCGCGAGCGTCTTTAGCGTGCGAAAGCCAATCGACTGGAGGCAATTGCTACCATCACTTTGTGGGTTGTGCGAGTATAAAGGTGGCTGCCTGGATGGATTTCTCAAAATAATGCTTGCCTACGCCGCGGAACTTGCAATAATCTTGGTGAGTCCGGTGAAGAGCCTTGCGATAAAGGTTCCTTTGCCGCCAAGTGGGCCCCAATCTGGTTTGTGGCCTAACGCAAAAACAACGTACCCAGCAGGCAGCGCAACCCCCGCGAGCCTCTGTCCGCAGCAGCGCAACTCGTTGCGAGAGTTGTTGAAGTCTGTTCTGCGTCCGGTGGCTCGATACGAAGACTCTCAAAGGGAGTCTAGCACTGCGCGCCGTTCTTCGGCTGGGTCTGGTTTCCCTTGAGTGTTTCCGTGGCGGGGCGCTGCGCGCACGCCGATACGATCAGGGGGCATTTCGCGGGACTAAAATTCCTATCAGTTATCAGTTTTTCATGTTCAACAACAGGAGTCTTTCATGCGATTCGTTCGGAACTTGGCGTTCTTATCGGTGCTTTCATTGGGTAGCCTGGGCCACGAAGCCCGGGCCGACATCATCTTCAGCACCCAGTCGACCGCGACCCAGGAGATCTACTCGCCGCCGCTCGGGGGTTCGTTCTCGCTCAGTGCTTCCGGGCCGCAGACGTTCGATCTCAATTTGGCCGCTGGCACGGCTACGGTCACTTCAGCCTTCACGGGGACCGATTTTCCCGACCCGTTGAATCCGGGCAGCTTCCTGAATTACGACCTGTACAACACGACGACCACTGGCACGGTCACCCAGGTCGGTTCGATGTACGACGTCAACTTCTCGGTCCTGTTCGAGTTGCAACTCACGAGTGGGCCGCTGGCGGGATTCACGTTCCAGACTGAAAGCTACGCGACGTTCGACGCCGCGAACATCCCCTCTACTCCCTTCCCGGTTGGCACGTCGTTCTCCGACCCGAATGCCCCAAATGATTCTGTGCCGATCTACGTCAAGTATGATCCGTCGAACACTTATCCCGTGGGCACCGAGGCCGGTGTAAGTTTCAACCGCGCGGTAACAGTCGTACCCGAGCCGTCGTCGTTGTCGCTCACCGCGGCTGCCGGGCTCGCCGCGCTGGCGGGCCTCGGCTTCGCCTGGCGACGAAGAAGACAAGTGGCGTAGGTTCACATGCGAGCAAGATGCGAAGCTAGAGGGCTTCGGGCAGGCGACTACCGCGCTTCCGCGCCTGCGGTCGCACCGTCGCCCCCTGCTCACGTCACGCTCACGCTCCACCCGACCTCCCCATCCGCGGATCGCCGACTCTGCGCCCGCTTTCGCCTGCTGGATGTTTTCCGCCGAGGAGGCCACGTGCGCCTCGGCCAATGGCTAAACAGAACGCCCGGTGGCCGCCCTTCTCAGGGCGGCCACCGGGCGAATCCACCTATCGCCGCCCTCCGCTGCCGGCGCCCTTCAGCTCGTCGATCAACTCGCTGGCCTGCCCGATGCCCAGGTCTTCGGCCTGGTTGACAAGGTGCCTCGGGCCCTTTGGTTTCTTGGCATTGCTAACGGGAGTGGCCGTATTCCTCGGCGCATGCTTCGTCGTGTTTCTGGCACGTCGCCCCGCAGTTATTGCGGATGGTTCGCTACTGCTTTGATCAGACCTACCGCGCCGCTGCCCGATCAGGCAAGGCCTCGTGAAGCGGGAGCAGCCTGGGCACGCGTTGCACGTACGGAGGCAACGCTGGGCCGTCGCCTTCCGAATGGTCCAGATAATAGTAGGCGACGCTGGAGTAGTGGTTCCGCAACGGCTTGCGATCGTCGTCCGGGCCGTTGCGGCCATGCTCGATGGTCATCCGCAGCGACTTGCTGAACGGCACCGGATCGAGAATGTGCCAGCGGTAGCAGGTGTTGAGGATGCCGCGCTTCTCGCCCCCCTTCTCCGGGTTGTCGTAAAGGGGCACGCCGGAATAAGGATTCGCGAAGGCGTGCTGGAAGTCCCATGCCCCGCAGAAATAGTCCTCGCTGCCCGTGCCTTCGATCGTGGGCTTCGCGGCGCCGTCGACGTAGAACTTGTCGTTTCCCTCGCCCCACCAGCCGTCGCTGTTGGCCATCACGCTGAGGAAGGTGCCGACATAATGTCCGCGGCCGGCGGTGTCCAGAATCAGGTAGTCTTCTCCCTTGGGCACGGGAAATGCCCGGCGATACTGGGTATGGAAGTAACGAACCTCCTCCGCCGGCCGGTCATCGAGGCGGTAATCGATGTTGAAGTAGCAACTCGGCACCGGTTGGCTGCCTTCGTTGGTCATCGTCAGGCGGGCCCCCTTGGCAAACGGCATCGGCCAGTAGCAGTTCAGGGCCTTGACGCCGCCGATGGCGATCGGCGCACTCTTGTACTCGACGTAACGGCCGAAGCCCAGGCCGAAGAAGTCGCCCAAAGGGCACTCGACGGCCGGCTTTTCCGCGCCGTCCCAGTGGATCCGCAGCACCAGCTCGCGGAGGTGATCCTGCGACTTGCCGTTGATGGTGAACCACATATGCGTGATTCGCCCGTGCCCTTCGATGCGGCCCAATTCCAGCGTCGCCCCCGGGGCAATCGTGCGGAAGTCGCCATTCCTGAACCTGGAATCGGTGCTGGCGATCCGGTACGCTCGGAAGGCCTTCGGCTGGGCCAGATCTTCGGGCACCTGGGCGTTCAATGAGGCCGCGGCCGCCGACCATAAAGTCAGCAGGCCGGTTGCCATGGAAAAACTCGATCGTGTCATGATAGGTCTCCTTGTTGGATATTCAAGCCTTGCACAAATTCGTGGTAATCTTTTCCCCGCTTAGTACCGGCGAATCAATGACTGTCGCATCGTCGCCTTTCGCTCCGCGAAAGTCGCGTTCTTTCGCGGAGCGAAAGACGACACTTGTTTCTGCGCCAACCCTTAGTACCGGTTGCTGCGGACCAGCTTCCGGTACTCCCCTGGCTCATCCTCCGGCGTCTCATGCCGCACGTCATAGAAGCCGTGTTTGCTGAAGCATTCCAGCGATTGGATCTCGCGGCGGTGGAGCACGAGGCCCAGCCATTGCAGGCCTTGTTGGTTAAATGCACGATTCATGATTTCCCAAACCAAGGCATCGCTGAGATGTTCGCGATCGTTTCGCAAAGGATCGACGATAGCCCGCTCGATCGTCGCTCGCAAGTTCTTCCGGTCGATGTTCGCCAGTTCCACATAGCCTACCATTTGTTGCATCTGGCCGCAAACGGCCTTGAAGCAAAGGCGGTTCGGAGGCCCATCGGCGGTCGGTTCCAGATGGGCCGCCAACTGCTCGCGGTCCAGAGGATAGCGAAACCGGCCGCGCGACCAGAGGTCGAAGAGCTGCGAATGGTGGACCCAGGAAATCAGCGTATCGAAGTCGGCCCGGGTGAAGGGCAGGAGTTCGATCGCCGCCGGCTGCTGCGAGCGGCGGCGATGCCTCTCCTGCACGAAGAAAACGCCGGCCACGAGGCAGCCGGCCAGGTAGCCCAGCGGGGCGCCGGCGACCGCCGCGCAGCAGACCATCGACATGATGAACTCCACGGGCGCGGCGTTCGACGGCCCCTCGCACAAACCCACGGCCAACACTTCCAAGGGGAAGGTCACGCCGCCGGCCACGAGCGAGGCCTCGCGGGGTCGCTTGCCTTGGAACAGCAGGATCTGTCCCAGGGTCACGCCGAGGAAAAGCCCGGACACCAGGATAAAAATCTCCGGCCGCGCGCCGCAGGTCCGCATCACGGCAAAGAGCACGGCAAAGGCCGTCATGAGGATCATCAGCACGCCCGCGCCGAAGCGCCGCGGCACGCTTGCCACGTCCGAGGCCGAGAATTCCAGAGGTTCGAGGATCGCAGACATCGGCCCTTGTCTCTCCCATCGCCGCGGAAGTCATTCTTCAGGCAGAATCCGGCATGACGGCTCTCATAGGATGCATTATAGCATATTCCCCAACGAGCAAATTGTCCACGCACTGCGTGGACAATTATCATGGACGCACTTTCGCGAGCTGATCGCCATCGACGATCCGCTGAAACGCGAATTTTATGCCGAGATGTGCCGCGCGGAGCGGTGGAGCACGCGGACCCTTCAGGACCAGATCAAGCGGATGGTCTATGAGCGCACGACGGTCAGCAAGAAGCCGGAAGAGGTCGTCCGTGTCGAACTCGCGGCGCTGCGGGACGAGGACCGCCTGACACCGGACCTCGTCTTTCGCGACCCGTACTTCCTCGACTTCCTCGGCCTGCCCCAGCGATATCAGGAACGCGACTTGGAACAGGCGATCCTGCGGGAACTGGAGGCCTTTCTCCTGGAGCTTGGAACCGACTTCACTTTCGTCGCTCGCCAAAAGCGGATCACGGTGGACTACGAAGATTTCTACCTGGACTTGCTGTTCTACCACCGGCGGTTGAGGCGATTGGTGGCCATCGACTTGAAAATCGGCCGTTTTCAGGCTGCCGACAAGGGGCAGATGGAGCTGTATCTCCGCTGGCTTGAGAAGCACGAGACCCACGCGGACGAGGAGCCGCCGATCGGCCTGATCCTTTGTGCCGGAAAGTCTGAGGAGCGGGTCGAACTGTTGCGGCTGGATGCCGCCGGTATCCGGGTGGCCGAATACCTCACGGAACTGCCACCGCAAGAGATGCTCCAACGGAAGCTTCATGACGCCATTCGCCTGGCCCGCGAGCAACTGGCTCGGCAGGTCGAACCGAGGGAGCAGTCACCGCAACTTGAATCGCCGGCCGCTACGCCGCGCAAGAGAAAGTATCGCTCGTAAAGCGGTCTTCTTCGGACGAGCGCAGCGCGTCCGAGGGCGAAATTCGCGTGCGGCTTGTCGGTGATCGAGCCCCGGCTCACGGCCTTGCGGAACCCGGCTTACCCTGCTCAACCTCGCGATCGACCTCGTCCAAGAAGTACCGTCGCAAGTCTCTATCTACGCGATACATCGATCGAGTCCCTTGCCTTTCGACGAATGCCATTTCGAACACACGGTCTAAACCAAGCTCCACGGCACTTGTCTTCTCAGTTTCGCTTCCCCTCCTGCGCGAGGCCCTCCTGCCATCTCTGCAAGAGCTGCATAGCCGCCAGCGGCGTGACGTTGTTCAAATCCAGCTTCCGCAACTCGTCGATCAGCGGATGATCGGCGGCGCCGAAAAGCGTAAGCTGGATGTGCGTCTTCTTCTCTACCGGACGCGGCCGCGCAATCTTCGCGCGACCCTCGGCGTCGAGATGCTCTTCTTCCAACTGGGCCAGGATCTCCTTGCTCCGCTCGACTACCTCGCGCGGCACGCCGGCCAGCCGGGCAACATGGATGCCGTAGCTTTTGTCGGCCGCGCCGGGAATGATCTTGTGCAGGAAAATCACTTCCTCCTGCCACTCGCGCACGGCCACGTTGAGGTTCTTCACGCCGGTGAGCGATTTCTCCAGGTCGGTCAACTCGTGATAGTGGGTTGCAAAGAGCGTGCGGCAGCCGATGTGCTCGTGCAGGAACTCCACCACGCTCCAGGCCAGCGATATGCCGTCGTAGGTGCTCGTGCCGCGGCCGATCTCGTCCAGAATCACCAGGCTCCGCAGCGTGGCCGTGTTCAAGATCCGCGCCGTCTCGGTCATCTCGACCATGAACGTGCTCTGCCCGCGGGCCAACTCGTCGCTGGCGCCCACGCGGGCGAAAATGCGGTCCGCCACGCCGATCCTGGCCTCGCGGGCAGGCACGAAACTGCCGATCTGCGCCAACAGCGTGATCAACGCCACCTGGCGAATGTACGTGCTCTTGCCCGCCATGTTCGGACCGGTGATCAAGAGAATCGTGCCGTCCGACTCTCCGGCCGCCACGTCGTTGGGCACGAACGTCCCTTCCGGCTCGATCACGTCCAGGACCGGGTGCCGCCCGTCGATGATCTTCAACTCCGGCTGCTCGACGACCTCCGGCCGGCAGTAGTTTCGTTGCCGCGCCAGCTCGGCCAGCGAGACCAGCACGTCGAGTTGGGCCAGGACGTCGGCCGTGGCCTGCATCCGCCGCCGGGCTGCGGCCATGGCGTCGCGGAGTTCCAGGAACAGTTCGTACTCCAGCTCCTTCGACTTCTCGTCGGCCGTGAGGACCTTCTCTTCATACTCCTTCAGCTCGGGCGTGATGTACCGCTCGGCGTTCTTCACCGTCTGTTTGCGGATGTATTCCGCGGGGATCTTTTCGCGGTGCGTGTTGGTGATTTCGATGTAGTAGCCGAATACCTTGTTGAAGCCGACCTTGAGCGTCGAAATGCCGGTTCGCCGACTCTCTTCGGACTGGTAGCGGGCGATCCACTGCTTGCCGCCGTGGGCCAATTCGCGGAGGGCGTCCAGCGGCTCGTGGAAGCCGTCGCGAATGAAGCCGCCGTCGCGGCTGGATAGCGGGCAGTCGTCGGCCAGGCCCGCATCGAGCCGGCCCCGCAGGTCGGGGCACAGGTCGATCTGGGCTTCGAGTTGATTGAGGAGTCCGCTCCTGCGGGCCGTCAGCCTGGCCTTCAAGCCCGGCAAGGCCCGCAGCGTGCGGCCGAGGAAACTCAAATCGCGCGGGCTGGCCCGGCCGGTCGTCACGCGGGCCAGGAGCCGCTGCACGTCGTACACTTTCCGCAAGGTTTCGCGCAAGTGATCGGCCAGGGCGGCATCGGCCACGAGCTCGGCGACGGCCTCCTGCCGGGCCACGATCGCCGGCACGTCGATCAGCGGGTTGGCCAGCCAGTCGGCCAGGAGCCGCGCGCCCATGGCGGTGACGGTGCGGTCCAACACGGCCAGCAGCGAACCGTCGCGGCGGCCCTCGCGGATGGTGCGCGTAATCTCCAGGCTGCGGCGGCTCGCTTCGTCGATCTCCAGGGCCGTGGCGCTGCGATACGACTGCAAGCGATCGACGTGCGCGAGCGAAGTTCTTTGCGTCTCGTTGAGATAATCGATCACGGCGCCGGCGGCACGCAGGGCCTGGTCGTCGCCCGGCTCGTTGCTGAAGCCAAAGCCTTCCAGGTTATTGGTATGAAATTGCTTGAGCAGGTTTTGCCGGGCGGTTTCCAGCGAGAAGGCCCAACCAGGCCGCCGCGTGACAAGCATCTTCTCGTGCAGATGCCGCGGCAGCGGCGGCGAGTCTTCGGCCAGGAGGCATTCGGCGGGCGCGATCCGCGCCAGTTGATCGGGCAGTTGGGCCGCGGGAAAATGGGCCGCCACGAAACGGCCCGTCGAGATCTCCACCCAGGCCAACCCGACCGGATCGCCCGGCGAAACGGCGGCCAGGTAGTTGCTCTCGCGGGGATCCAGCAGGGCGTCATCGGTGATCGTGCCGGGCGTGACGACCCGCGTCACTTCGCGCTTTACCAGTCCCTTCGCCAGCTTGGGGTCTTCGACCTGTTCGCAGACGGCAGCCCGCAGGCCGGCGGCGATCAGTTTGCCCAGGTAGCTTTCCAACTGGTGGTGAGGGAAGCCGGCCATCGGCACACCGTTCTCGCCCTTGTCGCGCGAGGTGAGGGCCAGATTGAGCACGCGGGCGGCGGTCTTCGCGTCGTCGTGGAACATCTCATAGAAGTCGCCCATGCGGAACAGCAGCAAGGCGTCGGGGCATGCCCGTTTGGCCTCTTCGTACTGTCGCATCATGGGGGTGGGTGTCATGCGTATTATCGTACCGGAGTCAGGCGCTAGGCGAAAGGAGAGGCGCTAACCGTGCCCTGAAATGTGCGAGTTGAATTTGGCGCTGGCGTCCCTTGACGAAGAGCGTATGCGGAAGCACGGGTCAGGATGATCGTTCTCGTCGACAGTCATTCCCCGCCCCCTTCGTCGTATGCCTGCCGCTCGAACGGGTTGTCGCGGTAGGGCCTGCGGCGCATGAGCCAAAGCACCAGCGAGCATCCCAGATATGCCGGCCCCATCAGCGGCCCCCAGCGCCTCGAACTGCCGAACGTGGACCAGTTCGTGACGGCGAGAAATGTCCAGGGCGGCGTCGGTCTGCCCGAGGACCGTGTGGCCGAGGGTGAAGGCCATCGCGCCTTCCCCTAAGAAGAATTGCTGCAACAGCCACTTCACGCCGCCGCCGTAGAACTCGACCACGCGGCCACGGATGCGGGCGCGGCCTCCTGTGCAAAGGCCCACCACGCCGAGAAGCAGGCCGAGCAACGTGTATGGCGAGGCCCAAAGGATGGCGAGCAGGCGAAGCGGCAGGGTGACGAAGGCTCGGGCGATCATGCTAGACCCCCCATGGTTCCGAACCCGAATAGCACCGACTAAGCCGCACGCCGCGCCCGGTAACCCCAAAACATCACGCGGGCACCGTGCGCAGCATGGTCGGCGTGATGACTACGTTGCGCCTTACTCGCCGACGTACGGCAGCAGGGCCATGAAACGAGCCCGCTTGATGGCGTCGGTGACGGCGTGCTGACTGACGGCCGTGCAACCACTCTTCCGCCGGCTGATGATCTTGCCCTGGCGGTTGATGAGCTTCTTCAAAAGCTCGAGATTCTTGTAGTCGACGTACATCGGTCGCGGACGCAGCCCCTCGACAAACAGGGGGTCCTTCTTTTTGCCGCGGATCTTCGTCTTCGTGCGGCGCTTACTTAAGCGATTGACCTGAAGCTTACGTGCCATGACGATTCAATTACGGGTACATGAGGGGAAACCGGTAAGTTTATCAGGTATCGGCGGGAAAACAAGGCCCTCTGGAGGGCGGGGCGGGCACCCGGCTTGCCGGGTCGTCGCCGTTTTTCATTTGGCCGCCGTCAGCAAAACGGCACCTTTGAGCAACACGCTCGACTTCGGCACGACCACCAGAATATGACGCCTTTCCGGCCGTCAAAGAAAGCCGTGACGACCCGGCAGACCGGGTGCCCGCCCCGCACTCCAAAGGCACACTTACCGAAGCTACATTCTCCCCAGAGTTCCACAGCAAGAACCATGCGAAAAATAGCAAAATGCCTACGGGGTGCATGGCCTGAAGCCAGGGAGTTAGATCCTCGACCCCCCCCATCGCAGCAAGAACCGTAACAAGGAAGCTGCATACCATCAACCATCGTGCCCGGTTTTCCAGGACGGCGACGACCAAGGCCCAACTCGTCAGAGGGGCAATCAACGCAAAGGTGTTCCGTTCGGTTCCAGGGCCAAAGACAAGCTGCCAGGAGGTCCAGGACACGAGCACGACAAGAACCCTTCGTTGTGGGGGATTCCGGCGGGCATGCCACAGACACATCCCCAGCGCCGCGGCCGCAGTCGCCAGTTGCAGCGCCGCATACCACTGCGGAACGGCGGAATGCTCGACCCGCGAGGTGATCAGTTCCCAAATCGTCCAGGCGTCGCGGTAGGTATGACGGTTGAGCGAGGGGCCGATGAGGTAGCGATACCACTGGAAATACTGCTGGCAGACCCAGGCCGGCGGTTTCGCCAAGAGCGGCAACGCGGCAACCGCCGCCAGGGCGATCGGCAATCGCCACGCCAAACGTCGCGGCCAACAGGCGGCCAGCAGCAAGGCCCCGGCCAGCGGCCAAACCTTGATGTGTACGGGAATCGCCAGCAGCAAGGCGGCCAGCCACCACCGCTCGTCGAGAATCGCCATCGCGCCAAAGGCCACTAACGAGAAAACCAGCAGATTGGTCTGGCTCGAATACAGGCAATGGGCGCTGGGCAATGCCGAAGCCGCCAGCAGCAGGTTCCGGGCCAACGGCGACTGCACGCCCGGCAAGACCCGCTGGGCGAGGGCCCTGATTGCCCCATAGGCGACGACCACGTTCATCAACGCCCAGAGCACGGCGCCGATCCGATACGGCAGCCAGGCGACTGGCCCCAAGGCCATGGCAAACGACGGGCCATAGCGATAATCGCCGGCAAATATGTCGCGGTCGTAGACGTTGACGCCGTCCCACCACGCCAGGGCCGCATCGTGAAAGAGCGGATAGGTGCTGTGGTTCTCCGGATTCTGGATGGTCTTTCCGGCAATCAAGACGGCCAGTGCCAGCCAGAGTCCGATCGCCAGCCCGCGGGCGGCCCGGATCATACGCTGGTCGGGTTGGTTAGGGTCCATAGCGAAGTGATTAATGTACGTCAGGCTTTCCAGCCTGACTTGATCTGGTTGACTGTCGCTGGTCGGGTTGGTTAGGGTCCATAGCGAAGTGAATAATGTACGTCAGGCTTTCCAGCCTGACTCTATCTGGCTGACTGTCAGGCTAGAAAGCCTGACGTACAGCAAGCCGGCCCAAGCGGCAACCGCTCGCCGCCAACAGTTCTTCCAATTCCACGGATACGAGCATCGCCAGTTCGTGCGGCCGCAAATCGGCCAGCGGGTCGCGCCAACCGTCGGCTGCTTTCAGCGTTGCGTCGGGCTTGGCGCTGGGGTGCAAACCGATTTCGGCAAGTTGGAAATCGCGGATGGTCGACAGAAACGCGCGGATCGTTTCCAACGACGTTGTGCCGGCGGTCATCGTGCCGAAGAAAACGTCGGCAAAGAGCATCTGCTTGCCGAGCATTCGTTGTCGGAAGCGGCCGGCAAAGAGCTTCTTCAGACCGCCGATCAGCCATTGGCTGGTGCTGATGCCCGGCCACGTGAACGACGGCCGCCACGACGGTTCCTGGGCGACGCGGATGACGCGGATCTGGAATCTTTCCAGCAGTGACTCGACCACCCCGCCCACGACCGGCAGCATTTCGATGTACTGGTGCCCGTTGAGATGCGTGGGTCGGTGCCCGCGGTCGAGCATGAACTGCACCTGGCAGGCAAGCTCTTCTTCAATTGCCGCGGCCACCGCCGCGCCGCGCCGCCGCAGCCGATTGAAAAGGCCGAAAACCCCGGGAAAACGGCCGTCGGCAGCGAGCAACTCCGCCGGATAGCGCGGGCCGGTCAGGGGGCGGCCCTGGGTCAGATTCAAATGGATGCCCAGGTCGAACGGCTGGGCTGGATCGTGCAACCGCTCGCGCGGGGCCCTCGATGCCAGGCTGCCCTGCTCGCGGCGCGATTCCAATTGCCGCCAACCATCCAGGGCCCGCGCGGCATCCGGAGCGTTGCTCAACAACGACGTGCTGGTGAGCAAGCCTTGTTCGAAGCCCTGGAAAATGCCAGCGGTGACTGCCGGATTCATGCCCAGGTCGTCGGCGTGCAGTGTGATCCGGCGGGCCGGCGATCGACCGGCGGCCTGGCGCAGGGCACCCTCCGAGTCGGCGGCAAACTCCGGCCTGGCCATGATTGCTGTTCCCACTGCGGCATCCTAAGTTGTGCAAATCTTGCGCAGGCCCTCAGGCCACCTTCTGCTGGTCGGGCGCGACCACGGGCTCGGGGTACCCGCCTGCGGGTCGGTACGTTGGCAGCGGCAGATCGTGCAGGTGACGGTTGCGCCACCACAAGGCCACAATGTCGCGGAGCATCGGTATCGTATGCCGCCGCAACGAAAGCGTCGAACCGTACTCCCGCACAAGGTTGACCGGGATGCGCTGAAAAGTCAGTCCCAGCCGCTGCGTGAGGAACACGACTTCCGCATCGAAGGAAAAACCGTCCAGCGTCAAGCGGGAGAAGATCTCGCGCCCTGCCCGCAGGCTAAATGCCTTCAGTCCGCACTGGGTATCGGTAACCTCGTGCGAGACCAACCGCTTGACTACCTCGCGGAAGAGCCACGTGGCGAGCGTGCGCGACAGTTTGCGCTTGGCGCGATGCGTCGATTGGGCCAGGTCGCGGGCCCCGAACACGACTTCGCACTGTGCGCGGCGGACGAGGTCATAAGCCTGGCGAAGCGATTCCAACTCGAACGGCAGATCGGCATCGGTGAAGGCCAAGACCTGGCCCGTTGCGCGGAGCATGGCGTTTCGCACGGCCGCGCCTTTGCCGCGATTCTGCCGCAGGGAGACGGTCGAGAATCGCGGGCCCAGTTCCTCGGCGAGGGTCGCCGTGTGGTCGGTGCTGCCGTCGTCGGCCACCAGCACGCGGTAATCGATGCCCGTTGCACCGAGAAACCGTTGCAATTCGGCCAGCGTCCAGGGCAGGCGGTCTTGTTCGTTGTAGGCCGGGATCACGAGCGAGAATTCGTGGTCGGCGGGCTGCGGATGTAACCAAGTTCCGCTCCTCTGCGGGGCGACATCCACACGGTATTTCACACTATCCGATCGGGTCATAGGCTTCCTTGCCCTTTATCAACGCGCTCGTGCCGCTAAATGGCCTGGTTCGCGCACGAAAATCCATCTTGCGGGATCAAGGCATTGTGAAATGGGTTCATACCCGATTCCCCGTGAGGAAGTAAAGACGAATTGCTGGGTTGCGAGGGGAAGGCGGGACAAGAAAGGACGGAGAATTCTGCGGAAACGTGGCGGCAATTCACAAAAAAAGAACGGTCGCAGTGCGATCAGCGGTGGTGGATCGGGTTCGCGTTATCTTTTCCTATCACTCCCCAAATCGCCATCTTCTCACCGCACCCGCTTTTCCCCGCATTGCCACGGCCGCCACGCAGCCATCGCACGGGTCGCAGCTTTCCAGCCACCACTGGGCTGCTTCGTCCGTTTCGCCGCGAATCGAAACCACTCGGGCCGTGTCGTCCAGGGTCACGCGGAATTGATTGAGCGGAAACGACAGCCCGCTGCCCACGGCCTTAAGCCAGGCCTCCTTCCGTGTCCAGCCTTGGAAGAAGGCCCGCAACTGCCGTTCAGGCGGTATTTGCTGCCACTCTTGCACTTCTTCCGGCGAAAAGAACCTTTCCAACAGCGCCGCCGCGTTGGGCATCGGCCGGATGCACTCGACATCGACCCCGATTTCGCTGCCGCGCGTGAAGGCATAGACGGCCAGCTCGTGCGAATGCGAGACATTGAATTGGAGTCCGTAGGCATTCCACGGCGGACCAAGCTTCGGCTTGCCCTGGGCTTGATAGCCCAACGAGACCGAGGCGGGGTCGGTCCGAAGATACCGGCCCAGCAGTATCCGCAACGTCCCGCGGCCGGCGATGTAACGGTCTTGAAGCGATCCCGCGCGAAACCGCTCGGCCCGGCGACACTCGTCCTCTGACAGCACGCCCGCGCACTGCCGGAACACGTCGTCAGGCGGATCCAGATGCGCAGACCACAGGTGGACCTCCCCGGCAGGCAAGTCGATCTCAGCGGGCGGTTCCGGCCAAGTACACTTCATTTTGCACACGACTTCAGAAATATCGCAATTGCGCCATACTAGCCCGGTTCACGCCGGCCGGTCAAGGCACGGCTCAAAAGATACAATAATCGTGATTGGGAACGGCAGGATTATCATCAGACCTCATAGGAGACCACCGAGTCACTGGGCGGGAATCCGACCTCAGGGATCGCATCCGCACGCCCCTTTAGATAGATATTCTTATAGCCAATATAGTGGATATTTGCTCGCGAAACCCCGACATGAACCCACCGTATGGTTGATTTTTTAAGATATTTTCGATTTTTCTGTATCGAATCGGGATTCGGGTGGGTTTAAGAAAGGAAAAGACTAGCTGGACGTTGTGGACCTGTGAAGAGGCAGCTATGAGACGTAGAGTATTATTGATTCGCGTTCTTGCAGCAGTGGCGATTGTCTTGGTGGTCAGCGGTCGGCCGGTCCTCGCCTCCATTTCTTTTGACGACGGAGGCGTTCATCAAGTGTCTGGCGGGACAATCGACGGCGGAATCGAGGTGTCGAATGGCACCCAGGTGGAGATTTCGGCGGGAGTTATCAGCGGTAGCCTTGAGGTCTCCAGCGGCGTCGTGGAGATTTCCGGAGGGGAAATCGGCGGCGCTCTCGTAGTGGGTGACGCATCGAAGTTCGAGGTCACGCCACTCGACGGTGCATCTGTCCCTGAACCTACCACGAGCATCATCTGGTCCGTGCTGGGTGGTTTGGCGATCACGATCAGTTGGTATCGGCGTAATTGGGTCGCCTAATTACGTCATGACTTGTCTGCAGATCGTGTTGTCGTTGCGACAATTATCTCAACTGCCGAAATAGCACAGCTTGCCGCGGATTTCTTTTGGGCCCAGCGTCCTGTCACATGCGGGAAGTCTGGGCAGGGCTTCTCGGGCTTATTGCCGGATTGCAGTTTTCTGGTAGGCTTTATCATTAGCCGCATCTCGCTGCCGAGATCTGCCGCGCGTCAATACGGGTGTCAAACGCCTCGACAGTAGCTCTAGCGTGGCGAGAAGAAAAGGCAATAACTTCCGCGAAAAACGCGTATTTAGCCCCGGTAGCTCAGGGGATAGAGCAACGGATTTCTAATCCGTTGGTCGCAGGTTCGAATCCTGCCCGGGGTACTCGGCCAAACGCCCGTAAATCGCGTGTTTTCGCGGTTTACGGGCGTTTTTTCTACCCGTTGGCGAGGTGCTGGAACTCTTCCGGGATGGTCTGTTTTGGTCTGATTTACTCCCCCGGTGAGCACAAAATGAGCACAAGGTTGCAAACCACGCTCGCTCTTTGTTGGCACTGGTGAAGGCTCCAAATGGTCGGTGGCTTGCCGCCTCGTCGAAATACTTGCATCGGCCTTGTGGTTTCCCGCGCAAGATATTGCTTCGAGGGCACAATTGGCGATGGCCGAACTGCGCTTTTTTGGCATGAGTCTATACCAATATTCGTCCAGTTGCCGTAGATCTGGCCTCCCCTCTTGCTATCATTGCACGCACCAACGCGTTAGTTTCGCGAAGCTGCATCTGGCATGGCGATTGCCGGCCACCGATGCTGTCAAATCGCCGTTAAGCAGGCGGTCAAGTAGACCGCCTGCGCAGTCACGGCCCGGCTCGACCCATGTCCTACCACGCCCACCTGGGCAGCGTGGCTACCTGCCCGACCGGACCAAGTTACCACGGGGGCATAGTGGCGCGTTGGGCAAGCAACCGGCCACCAGCACCCCAGCCGAGCCACCTTGGCCAGCCTACTGCCGGTGCTCGCCGCGCCGCCTGCTAGAAGATGCCTGGCGGGATGCCGGCCCAGCCCCTCTCAAACCCGCATACAGCCCCAGGCGAGGGCATCTTGCTTGGGCATCTGGGTGCGATCCGGCATGGGCAGTACTGCCAGCAAGCCGCCTCCTTGCCACCCGAGGACTATGCTGCACATGGGGTTCCGCGTTCGACGTTCTGACGAATAATTCTCGCACAGTGCCTTGCAAGCTGAGCACTTGCGGAGTACACTAGGAGTTGCAGGCGGCCCTGATGCCGGGGCCGTGCGAAGGTTCTCCTGCGCCCTTAGAGAAGATGCAAAGAACAAACCCGGCCACTTGACGGCCATTGAAGACAATTTGATCGACGCGCGAGCGTCAGGTGCTGCTTTCCACCAGGAAAGGGCTGAGTCATGGGTTGGCTCCTTCGTTCTCCGAGACGGGTCCCTCGATCCGAACGCCGCACCGGCAAACCGCAAAGCGCTGGTTCGTCCGTATCGGTTTATCTGCACCCGCTCCGCTTTGAAGTGCTTGAGCAGCGCAGGCTGCTGGCCCACGACATTCTCATTGCCGCCGGCGGGGCCGCCGCGGTGCCGGCCGCGGCCCTCAGCTTCGCTGACAATTCCGACGTCACCATCGACCCCGCCGCCTTCGCCACGGCCACGGCCAACGTCGATCTAAAGGCCAACAACGCAATCACCTTCCAGGACGCCGTCAGCCTGCCCGCCGGTATAGCCCTCAGCGCCCAGGCCAACCAGTCGATCAGCGTCGAGGCGGGGCTGACCGCCTCGGCGGTGCAACTCTCGGCGGCTGACTCGATCGTGGTCAGCGGTGCGGTCCGGGCCGCCACGCTCCAGGTGACGACCGGCCTGTTGGACAATTCCGGCGAGCTGTCCACTTCCGCCGCGGTGGGCGGCCAACTCTCGATCGCCGCCGATCGCATGGTGAATTCCGGGCAGATCTCGGCCGACGGCAGCGCCGGCCCGGGCGGCAACGTCGCCATCACGCTCGCCAAGCGCTTGATCCAGACCCAGGCAGGCCAGATCACCGCGTCGGGCACGGGCGGTCCCGGTGGGCAGGTCACGATCCTTGTCGGAGAAGGCCCGGCCGCCGGCGGCACCGCTCCCGGCAGCACGGCGGGCATGTATCTGTCCGGTAGCGTCGCTGCCAACGGCGACGGGGCAAACGCCATTGGAGGCCAGATCGCAATCACCGCGCCGCAAATCGACGTCTACGGCGGCCAGATCCGGGCCGACGGGCAGTCGGGCGGCGGAGAGATCCGCCTCGGCGGCGACTTCCACGGCCAGGGCACGCTCCCGCCGGCCCAGCAGGTCACGGTCAATTCGGCCTCGCTGCTGAGCGCCGACGCCCTGGCCCGCGGCGACGGCGGCCAGATCGTGGTCTGGTCGCAGCAGCAGACGGGCTTTGCCGCGCTGGTCACGGCCCGCGGCGGGGCCGGCGGCGGCGATGGCGGTCGCGCTGAGGTCTCCGGCCAGGCCGCCTTGGACTGGCGGGGGCAGGCCATTGTCTCGGCGGCTGCCGGCCAGGCGGGGTCGCTGCTCTTGGATCCGCAGAACATCGACGTGGCGGGGCCGGCCTTCAGCGAGTTCGTCGATCCCGATCCGGCGGCGGGCAACAAGTTTGGATACACCATCGTGCCGCTGAGCACGGGCAATGTCGTGATCACGTCGCCCTTTGACGGCTTCAGCGGGGCCTCTGCAGGTGCGGTCTACCTCTTCAACGGCGCCACCGGGGCGCTGATCAGCATGTTGCGCGGCTCGAAGGCCGACGATGCCGTGGGTTGCGGGGGCGTGACCGCGCTTACCAACGGAAACTACGTTGTGTACAGCTACGATTGGACCAACGGCTCGGCCGCTGATGCCGGCGCGGCAACGTGGGAGAGCGGGACTACGGGAGTCAGCGGCGTGGTCTCCAGCGCCAACAGCCTCGTCGGCTCCGCGGCCAACGACGAAGTGGGCTGTGGGGGCGTGACCGCGCTTACCAACGGGAACTACGTGGTCTGCAGCCCCTTCTGGCAGAAAAATACCGGCGCGGTCACCTGGGGGAACGGGACTGCGGGGGTCAGCGGCACGATCTCCAGTGCCAACAGCCTCGTCGGCTCCGCGGCCGGCGACACTTTGGGCTATGCGAATGCGAATGGCGTGACCGCGCTTAGCAACGGCAACTACGTGGTCAGCAGCCCCCGCTGGTCCAACGGCTCGGCCGCCGATGCCGGCGCGGTGACCTGGGGGAGCGGGACTACGGGGGTTACCGGCGTGGTCTCCAGCGCCAACAGCCTCGTCGGTTCCGCGTTCAACGACGAAGTGGGCTATGGGGGCGTGACCGCGCTTAGCAACAGCAACTACGTGGTCAGCAGCCCCGACTGGATCAACGGCTCGGCCGCCGATGCCGGCGCGGTGACCTGGGGGAGCGGGACTACGGGGGTTACCGGCGTGGTCTCCAGCGCCAACAGCCTCGTCGGCTCCACGAAGAACGACCAAGTGGGCGGCGTGACCGTGCTTACCAACGGCAACTACGTGGTGTACAGCTACGATTGGACCAACGGCTCGGCCGCTGATGCCGGCGCGGCGACCTGGGGCAGCGGGACTGCGGGGGTCAGCGGCGTGGTCTCCAGCGCCAACAGCCTCGTCGGCTCCGCGGCCAACGACGAAGTGGGCTATGGGGGCGTGACCGCGCTTAGCAATGGCAACTACGTGGTCAGCAGCCAGTGGTGGATAAACGGCTCGGCCGCCGATGCCGGCGCGGTGACCTGGGGGAGCGGGACTACGGGGGTTACCGGCGTGGTCTCCAGCACCAACAGCCTCGTCGGCTCCGCGACCAACGACCGAGTCGGCTATCGGGGCGTGACCGCGCTTAGCAACGGCAACTACGTCGTCTGCAGCCCAGACTGGATCAACGGCTCGGCGGCCGATGCCGGCGCGGCAACGTGGGAGAGCGGGACTGGAGGGGGCAGCGGCACGGTCTCCACGGCCAACAGCCTCGTCGGCTCCGCGGCCAACGACCAAGTGGGCTATGGGGGCGTGACCGCGCTTAGCAATGGCAACTACGTGGTCAGCAGCCGCGACTGGATCAACGGCTCGGCCGCCGCTGCCGGCGCGGTGACCTGGGGGAGCGGGACTACGGGGGTCACCGGCACGGTCTCCAGCGCCAATAGCCTCGTCGGCTCCACGGCCAACGACAACGTGGGCTGGGGGGGCGTAACCGCGCTTACCAACGGCAACTACGTGGTGTACAGCTACGAGTGGGCCAACGGCTCGGCCGCTGATGCCGGCGCGGCGACCTGGGGGAGCGGGACTGCGGGGGTCCGCGGCGTGGTCTCCAGCGCCAACAGCCTCGTCGGCTCCGCGGCCTACGACCAAGTGGGCTATGGGGGCGTGACCGCGCTTAGCAACGGCAACTACGTGGTCAGCAGCCCCGACTGGTCCAACGGCTCGACCGCCGCTGCCGGCGCGGTGACCTGGGGGAGCGGGACTACGGGGGTTACCGGCGTCATCTCCAGCGCCAACAGCCTCGTCGGGCTGACCAGCAACGGTGGCCTCTCTGTGGCGCTGGACAACGTGAACGGCACGTTCTATGCCTCTTTTCCCGGCGAGGCAGGAACCACCCCTAGCGGCGGCACGTACGGCGGACGCGTTTTCGTCGGCTCGCAAAGCCTGGGCATCGTCCCGCCGCTCAGTTCGCAGACCTTCGCCGCCGAGACCGGCCAGACAGTGACGCTCGACTCCAACGTGGCCGGCACGCTCAGTACGGGAGCGAGTGTCACGCTCCAGGCCAGCAACGACATCACGCTCTCCAGCCCGATCACGGCCAACAACCCTGGCGGCAACGGCGGCAACCTGCTCCTGCAGGCCGGACGCAGAGTGCTGCTGAATGCCAACATCACCACCGCCAACGGGAACTTGACGCTTACGGCCAACGACACGGCCGCCGACGGCGTGGTGAACGCCGACCGCCAAAGCGGCAGCGCGGGAATATGCATGGCTGCCGGCACAACGCTGAACGTGGGCAGCGGCACGCTGGCAATCAATCTCCTCAACGGCGCCGGCAATACCTATAACGCCGTGGGCGTCGCCACTTTGGCCAACGTGGCGGCCGCCTCGACGCTGCTGGGCGCGGGCACCGTGCTGGCCAACGGCGCGATCAGCGGCCCGGTGACCGTGCAGAGCGGGGCCGTGCTCGGCGGCTCGGGGAGCGTCAGCGGCGCCACGACGGTCAATGGCGGCGGCTCTTTGGCCCCGGGCAACGGCGGCATCGCCACGCTGACCATCAGCAACACGCTCACGCTGGCCGGCGGCGCGACCGCGACCATGGACATCGACGCGGCGACCGCCACCGGCGACCTTGTGCAGGGCCTCACGACCGTGACCTACGGGGGCACGCTCAGCGTGACGAACCTGGCCGGCACGCTCGCCCTCGGCACCACCTTCACGCTCTTCTCCGCCGCCGGCTATGCCGGCAGCTTCACCACGATCAACCTGCCGACCCTGCCGGCCGGGCTGCAATGGGACACGTCGAAGCTGACTGTCAACGGCAGCATCACGGTAACGCCGGGGACGTTGACGGTGCCCGCATCCACATGGACCTCAGCGGGCCTGACCCTGATGCTGGGCAGCGACGGCTGCGTGCACGTGTACACAACGAACTCGGTGCCCCCGGCCGACGTGGTGACGCCCTGCCCGCTGGCGTGCGTGGCGAATATCGCGATTGCCGCTCCCGGCGGCACGGCCGGCAACCTGACGATCGACTCGACGAACGGGGACCCAGTTCCGGCCGGCGGACTGAACTATAGCGGGGCCGGCGGCCTGATCATCACCGGTCCCGGTATCGTGGCCCTGTGCGGCACGAACAACTATACGGGCGGTACCACCGTCTCCGCCGGCACCCTGCGGATCAACGCTGCCAGCGCCCTTCCGGACGGCGGAAGCCTGACGATCGGGGCGGGCGGGGCATTCAGCCTCGATCCCTCGTCCAGCGCTACGTCCAATGACACGAGCGTAACGACTGCCACGCCGGTTGCCACAGACGCAGTATCTTTGAGCCCGGCATCGTTGGAAGCGGCAGCGGCCGTTGTTCTGAAGCACAGCACGTCGGGCCGCAACTCGCAGTCGCTGATCGTGCCGCCTGCGGCCTTGCAGCTTCCGCAATCCGTCCCTGCCGTCGCTTTGGGCATACCTGCCGCAGACCGGGTCGTCTGGTCATCAACTGCCAAGAGGATTGTTGGGGACCAAGCCGGGCTCGAACCGGCTGCAAACAGTTTGGATAATTCGGACCAGCAGCGTAAGAAGGACGTGGCGATCCTGGCACTGGATGCCGTGTTTGCCGAGTGTGGCCGATGATCGGCGAGTTTTGTCCTGGGCGAATCTGATTCCGCAAGGTGCAGTCGGCCTTGCCGGCTACGGCTTGCGAAGGCAAAGGCTAGTGATACCTGCGAAGCCAGCGGTCTTCGACCAACCACAAGACGATCCGCTCATTCTGTCCTTCCCCCATTCGTCCCTGGCGAACGCGGTAGGGCGGGCAGCTTGATCGCACATGGCGGGCGGCGTCGATGCCATGGGTCTACTGGGCTGCGCATTGCGAATGTGACGGCCATCGTGTGAAGCGAATCGCTGACGGCTAAGAAGAAAGCCCGACTGCCTGCCGCCCTTGTTTGGCAGGCGAAAGCGGGTTTCACAAAGTTTCACAACCCGGGTACGGGACAACGGGGCTATCCCTTTCCTTGGCGTGAGAGAGAGCGGGGGCAGAGACTCCAGATTTCGAGGCTCCCAGGCAATTCGTTTCCGGGATCTTGCCGCCTCAATCAAACAGGGCGTTGTGCGTTCTCGTGCAGCGGACGAAGGTGCAGCATTTGGGAAGGTCTTTGAGACGGTCTGCCCCGACGTAAGCGCAGGCCGACCTCAAGCCGCCCAGGACCTCCTGCAAGACGGTCTTGACCGGCCCTTGGTACGCCACTTCCACGCATTTTCCCTCGGCGGCAACGTAGTCCTTCACGCCCTCGTGATGCTTCTCTTGGGCCTCGCGACTGGACATGCCGTAGAACTTCAGCGACTTCTTCGCGCCGTTGTCGCTGGTCCACTCCCCGTCGCATTCCTCCGTTCCGGCCAGCATTCCGCCCAGCATCACGAAGTCGGCGCCCGCTCCAAACGCTTTGGCAATGTCGCCCGGCGTCCGGCATCCGCCGTCCGCGCAGATATGTCCCTTGTTCCCATGCGCGGCATCGGCACATTCGATGATGGCGGATAACTGGGGATACCCCACGCCGGTCATCCTGCGGGTCGTGCAAACGCTGCCTGGGCCGATCCCTACCTTCACGATATCAGCCCCGCCCTCGATCAACAGTTCCTGCACCATTTCCGGGGTCGCCACGTTTCCGGCCATGATGGCCGCCCGGGGGCACAACTCGCGGACGTGTCTTACCCGATCCACAAAGAACTTGGTGTATCCGTTGGCGGCATCGATGCAGATCAGGCCGGGCACGTCCGCCGTCTTCTCGACGAACGCCTTGAGCTTGTCAAAGTCCTCGTCCCGTATTCCGAGCGTATAGAAGGTGGAACGTCGTGCCGGATTGGCCGTGAAGAAGTCGATCAATTGGTCCAGGGGATAAAACTTGTGCAGACAGGTCAGCATGTTCGATTCGTGCAGCGCCGTCGCCATCCGCATCGTGCCGGTGGTATCGAGATTGGCGGCAATGATCGGGACGCCCGCCCAGCTTGCCGCAGGCGATGCACCACGAAAGCGATACTGCCGCTTGAGTTCCACGCTCGCACGGCTTGGGGCGACCGAACGCTTGGGCCGGATCAGCACGTCGTCGAAATCGAGCCTCCGTTCGGATTCAATTCTCATGACCGTACCTAGAAATCGTACCAGACCCCGGCCCCGAGGAACTGCTGGTACTGGTTATAGAACTGCCGCTGGAAACTATAGCCGTCGAAGTACTCCAGGCCCGTGCGGAGCGTATGCCCGGTGGGTCCGCGCCATTGCCAGCCGGCTTCGAAGGTCACGTTGCCGCTGTAGTTCAAGTCCTCTTCGATCTTCGAGTTGATGGCGGCGAAAGGCGCGCCGTAAAACCCATTGGGCTGCGCCGGGCTATAGTCGATGCCGAACTGGAACTCCCAGGGCTGGGCGCCGCCGTCCTCGTGAAAGGCCCAATTCGCCTCGCCATACAACCGCAAGTCGAGGATCGGGCGATAGGCCACGCCGAACACCAGTTGCTCGCGGACATAGTTCAGCCGCTCCACGCCGGGGTGCGACAGCAAGTACATGTCGCCCAGGTGCGAGCTGAGATGATAGTAGCCGAACTTGAATTCCCAATGCGCTTCGCGGTACGTGAGGGGAAAACCAGCGCGGAAATCGGTCGATATGATGCTGCGACTGCTGTCCAGACGCGGCAACGCCGCGCCGTCGACGTCGAGTTGCCAACCGTCCGGCCAGGCGGGGTCCTGCGTGCCGTAGCGAATGATGCCGACGTGCCCGCCCAGGCTGGCATCCCAGGTCCAGCCGATTTGCTTACTGTAGTATAATTGGCTGCCCAGGCGGCCCTCTTCATTGCCGGCCAGATAGTTCTTGAACATCAGCCCATCGGGCAAGACCTGCCAGGTCCAAGGCGCGCTCCATTCGGCCGCTTGCGGGACCTGGGGATTCGGCAGGGCAATCGCGCCCGGGGACCATGTACTCATGGTTGGCGGGGCGATGCTGGCGCAGGCTCTTCGAACAACGGTGGCGTTTCCGAGACAACCAGCGGTTGCGGCCGAGGGATATCCTGTCCCGGCATGACGGCTGCCGGCGCAGCGGGCTGGATCGCCGCCGCATCGCGATTGTCCAGCACCGTGATCGGCATCGCCGCGGGCTGCGCACTGCGCCGGCCCGGCCAGGGCGGCCCAACCGAGCCAGCCCAAGAGCACGGCTCCGATAATTGCACGTTTCAAACGCTTGGCCATTGGTCTCGAACCGAGTCATACACCATAGGGTGGGTGGAGCAGGGAAGTCCTAGGACTCCCTGTTACCCCACCGGGGGCGATAGTCTACCGAAAGTCATGCCTCGGGATCAAGATAGACTTGCTATTTCGGCAGCAAAATGCTGCCATTGAAATATGAGCCAGCCGGTGAAGCTTCCCGACGAACTTGTGCTTGACGCCCGATTGACGGCCCAGGTTGCAGAACGGTCAACAGCGGGGCAGGTCGAATTTCGGGCCCAATTGGGCCGGGCCGTGGTCTCAGGCCAGCAGAACGGCGATAATGCCGGTGAGGAATACGCCGTCCGAGATGCCTGCGCCACCGATGGAAGCGATCGGAGCGCCGAGTTCCTGGATGCGATTGAGATTGAACACGTCGGCGCCCAGGAGGCAGCCCATGCTGCCGGCGATATAGGCCAGCGGAGCGGCATGCCGGCGCGATATGATCAAGGCCACCGCGGCGGCCAGGATCGGCGGCACGAGCGGCGGTATGGCGATGCCCACACCCGGCACGGGACGGGCCAGCAGGTAGATGGCCAGCGACATGACCGTTACGCCCACGGCGGCCTCCGCGTAGATTCTGTGTTTGATCAACAGGAATATCGACAACGCCAGCGGAATCACCGCGCCGCCCAGGTTGATCGCCAGGACCGTTCGTCCCTGGTGTTCGATCGCCGGCACGGCATACCACACGCCGAAGAAGTTGACAGGCTTCTCGACGACAATCTCTTTTCCGGGCAGCTCGGCAATCGGGATGTTGATGGCGCTGCCCAGCAAAGACAGCAGCAGCACCGTGAAGATATAGCCACGTCCGACGCCCATCTTTTCATAGGCGTAGGTAATCACACCGAATTCGACAACGGCCACCAACACCGCAAAGGCCACGAACAACAGGACCATGAACAGCGGCGTGACCGGAAAATAATGCATCGGTGAAGGCCCCATGTTTCGCTCCTGATTTTCGGCTGGCTTGCACGCATTCTATGCGGCAAACCGTCAGAAGTCCAGGAACAAATAGAAAATGCCCCCGGGATTTGGGCTGGAAACAAGAGAGGGGAGCTTTCCAGGCCACAAACCTCGGGGGCAACAGACCGGCCCATCATCCTCTGAGCCAGCCGATACGCGAGAGCGGCGTCCGTCATTCGGACTGCGCGGCGATCACCACGAACCGGCTGCCTTCCGCCGAGCGGACGAGCAGCAGGACGCCCTTGTCCAACGACTTGGCGCCCAGGGCCTTGGAAAAATCCTGCACGGTTCGCAGCGGTTGACGGTTGGCCTCGGTAATCACCATTCCGCTGGCCAGGCCGGCCAGGTCCGCCGGACTGCCGGCACGCACGTCGGTGATGACCACGCCATGCTCGGCCTTGATCCCGAGCTTCTCGGCGACCGGCGCCGTGAGATCGGCGACCTGAATCCCCAGCTTCTCGAAGTGAGAGGATTCCTGACGGCCGGACCCTTGGGAACTGGTGCGGGCGACGCCGAAGTCGGCTGGCTGCTCCGCACAGGTGACGTTCAGGGTCATCGTTTTTCCATTACGAAGGACCGTGACGGGTTCGTTGCCGCCGATCTTGGACATCTCCACGAGGCCTTGCAACTGCCGCGGATTAGCAACTGCCTTGCCGGCAAAATCGAGGATCACGTCGCCCGGTTCCAGTCCCGCCTTGGCGGCCGGGGTATTGGAGCGGACCTCGGTCACGAGCACACCCTCGTGTACCTTGACGTTGAACTGTTTGGCGAGGTCTTGGCTGACCGGTTGGATGCCGACGCCGAGATACGCGCGACGCACCTTCCCGGCTGTTTCAAGCTGGCCGCCCACCCACTTGGCAAGGTTCGCGGGGATGGCAAAACCCACGCCCTGATAACCGCCATTGTTGGAGGAGATCGCCGTGTTGATGCCGATCACCTCTCCGTCCAGGTTGACCAGGGGGCCGCCGCTGTTGCCCGGATTGATGGCGGCGTCGGTTTGGATGAAGTTCTCGCGGTCGGTAATGCCGATTCCGCGTTCCTTCGCGCTGACGATGCCGGCCGTGACCGTGCCTTCCAATCCGAAGGGCTGGCCGAGGGCCAACACCCAGTCGCCGATTTCCACCTTGCTGCTGTCGCCGAGGCGTGCCGCCGGCAGCGTGCCGGCGCCTTCGATGCGGAGAATGGCCAGATCGGTTTTCGGATCGGTCTTGATGTCGAGGGCCTTGAATTCTCGGCCGTCATAGAGCCGGACCATGACCTTTCCGTCGCCGGCAACCACATGCCGGTTCGTAAGGATCACCCCCGACGGATCGACGATGACTCCGGAGCCCGCGCCGACCATTCCGTGTTCGGGCATCTCCGGCAGCGAGGGGAACTGTTTGAAAAACTGCCGAAGCTCCGGATGGTTATTGAACAGGTCGCCGAAGGGCGCGCCCTTCAGCCCAAACGGTATCTCCTCCGAGTTCTGGTCGGGCGAGGACTTGTGCGCACTGGGCTTTTCCGCAGTCGCCGGGGTGTTGGTAATCATCACCACCGACGGCAAGACCTTGCTGGCCGCCTCGTGGAAGGCATGTGACATCTCCTTGGCATACTTCACCGCATCGTTTGCCGCCATGGGGCGGTCACTGGCCTGCCCCGCCGCGGCGTACCATGCCGTGCCGGTAGCGGCGTGGTCCTTTCCCGCATGATGCGACATGGCGCTGGCCGCAACCACCAGCCCGCCCAGTACTGCGACTATCGCAACTGCCGCGAGCCACGTGCGGGCCCGCGAGCGAACGTATTTCGTTTCCATCTCTTCTCTCCATTCGATGTATACAATTCACCATCGGGGCGATTGCCTCGCGGCGAACACGCTTCGCCGGCAAGAAGCTCGCCCTGCTAAAAGATAGTTGCTCCAGGCCCCCCTGCTCTTGCGGCGCGTAGGGTGGGTCGAGTGAAACGAGTCCCAGCAAGAGGCTGTCGATGGTGGGACTCGTTTCACTCGGCCCACCCTACGGCAGCGAAGTTCGCGGCCACGGGCCTCAAGCAAAAGAACATCGCCGCAGTCCAAGCGGCTGGAGCGAACGATTTGGCCGGCGGCGGCAACTATTATTATGGAAACAAACGCGGCGGACTCGGGCCGGCGGAGTCTGCCCACTCGATGCCTTCCAAAGCCAACTCGTCAAACAGAGTGTAGGCCGGAACAAGTCCGCGCAGGTCCGGCAAGTGAAATTGTAGGCCGGAACAAGCTTGCGCAGCTCCGGCAAGTAGATAGTGCCCGGTCGAGATCATCAGGGCCGGGAAACAACCATGAATAAGCATGACGCGGGATCACTACAGAGCTACTTCGTCGAGATCAGCCGGATTCCCTTGTTGACTCACGGCGAGGAGATTGGCTTGGCCAAACGCCTCGCTGCGTGCCGCAAGCGGCTCTATCGGGGAATCCTTTCCACGGGGCCCGGCTTGCAGGCAATCGTGGCGCTGCTGCAGCCGGTTTGCCAAGGAACTGTGCGAGTCGATCACGTCGTCGAACTGCCAAGACCTGGTGTAGAGGAAAAACGCCGCGTCCTGGAATACCTGAGACCTGTCGTAGTCGTGCTCGAGGGCCTGCTGGCAGAGAACCAAACCGACTTCGCCCTTTCCAGGGAGAAGGGCCAGCCCGTCCACCTTCGCCGCCTGGCGGCGCAGCGGCTTGTCGCCCGATGCATCAAGGCCAAGCGCCTGTTGGATGGCACTACCATCCGCAGGCGACGCCTGATGCCGGTCCTGGACGCAGTCCGGCAGATGTCGGAACGGCTCGACGACCTTAGCAGGGAAGTGAGGAAGGCGAAGGCCGAGCCGCGCCCGCGCACCCGAGCGATCCAGCTTCAAGCGGAACTTTCCCAGTTGATGCAAACCGCGCTGGATACCCCTTCCGCGCTTCGCCGCCGGCTGCGCGCCATTGCCCGCGCGCAACACGACTACGAGGCCGCGCGGTCCGATCTGTCGGCGGCCAACCTGCGCCTGACCGTTTCCGTCGCCAAACGTTACGGCAATCGCGGCGTGAGCTTCCTGGACATGGTCCAAGAGGGCAACGCCGGCCTGATGCGAGCAGTCGATCGCTTCGACCACACGCGAGGATACAAGTTTTCCACCTACGCCACCTGGTGGATCCGCCAAGGAATCAGCAAAGCCATTGCCGAGCAAAGCCGGATCATTCGCATCCCCACGGGCGCGGGGAGCCGGCTGGCCAAGGTCCAGACCACCGCCGCACGCCTCTTTCAAGCCCGTGGTTCCCGGCCGAGCATCGAGGAAACGGCGGAGGCTGCCGGGCTGTCGGCGGGCGAGGCCCACCACACCATGCGGATGGGCCGCGCGACGTTGTCGCTCGACCAGCCGCTGGGCGAACGCCAGGAGAATCATCTCGGTGAACTCCTGCCCGATCACCGCGAAAACGATCCGCTGCGGAACGTGCACCACGATCTCTTGAGGTCCCGCATCAAGGAAATCCTGCAAAGGCTCGATTATCGCGAGCGGACCATCATCCACCTCCGCTACGGATTCGTCGGCCACCGCATCCATACCCTCTCGGAACTCGGCAAGATGTTCGGCGTGAGCAAGGAGCGGGTCCGCCAGATCGAAACGCAAGCCATGGACAAACTGAAACTCCCCAAAGCTACCAAGAAGCTCGTGGGTTTTCTTGAAATCCCGTCGCAGAGCGGGCTTAGGAATTAATGGAAAGAATGCGAGGTACGATCATGAAAGCGTGGCTCTTAGCAGGATTGGCGGGGCTTCTGGTACTTGCCGGCTGCAGCAGGTATGAACGGACCGCGGACCTGCAGCAGGAGAAGCTCCTCCTGGATCTGATGAAGACCCAGAACGATCAACTCGTTCAGTTGGCCCAGAAGGAGAGCGATCTTCGCGGCCTGGCGAAGAAGAATGAGGAGGCCCTTCAGGACATCGCGCGACAACGGGCCGCGTTGCAAACGCTCCAGCAGGAGGCGGCCAGCAAGACGCGAGTTGCCGAGGAGGCGATTGCCAAGGAGAAAGCGACACTCCAAACCGTGCGGGACGGACTGGCAGCCGAGGAACAGCGGGTGCGGGCCGAGGTACTGAAATGCCAGGCGGCGGAGAAGCAGATCGCAGCGCAAAGAGAGGAGCTTGGCCGCCTGCGGGCGACCGTGCAGGCGGACCGGCACGCCGCGCCCCGAGCCGCGGCGGCGGCGCGCCCGGCGGAGGAGGAGAAGGCGCGTGCGGAAATCGACGCCCGCGTGAAGAAGCGACAACCCTATCTGCAGGAACTCGCCACGCTGACGGCCAACTTCTTCCCCTCGGCCATGGCCCGAAGCACAATGCGCAGCGAGGTTCTGAACTTGCTCACGCAAGCGAAAGTCGCAGAGACGAAAGAGGACGATGCTTTCGTGGACGGCGCTCTGGCAATCGCCGAGTCGTTCTACCTGAACAAGACCAAATACCCCTATATGACCTACGAAAAAAAAGCCTTTGATCAATGGGGGCAAAAGTATCTCAAGACCGCGGCCCCGGCTGCAAGCTAGGAGTCCCAATGAAACAAGTCATTTTTCTGCCTGTGATGGCAGTTCTCATGACGGCCGCGATGGGGGCGTCCGCCAGGATTCCAAGCGGGCAGTACGGCTTCCTGGCGCCCCCCACAAGTCCGCAGAGCCACTGGGAACCCCAGTTGCCCCAGCCTCCAACCCCATACGGGCCGGTGCCGAACACGACCCTTCGATGGCCCTTTGGTGTTCTGCCATACTATTATCAGAGCCCGGTCTACGGATCGTCGCCCTACACCCGCTATCTGCAATCTTCCCCTTGGGCTCGGCCGTTCGACGCGGCTCCGCTGCCCTACATACCTTCCTACGTTGCCCCTCCGTATCAGGAGTGGCCGTATTATCTGCCGCTTTACTAGCGCGTCCGATTGTGTGGGCGTCATGAGACACCCCCCGCAGGCGAGGCGGGTTTTTCCACGTGGCCGCCGAAGGCCTGGCGCATGGCGGAGAGTAGCTTGTCGGCGAAGTCGGCCTCGCCGCGCAAGCTGAAACGATCATAGAGCGCAGCACTGATGACCGGCGACGGGGCCGACTCCTCGATCGCCGCCAAAATCGTCCAGCGGCCCTCGCCCGAATCGGAAACCCGGCCTTTGAAATCCCCCAACTCCGGGCTGCCCAACAGCGCCTCCGCGGTCAAGTCCAGCAGCCAGGAAGCGATCACGCTGCCGCGCCGCCAGACCTCGCTGATGTCGGCCAGATTCAGGTCGTATTGGTAGTGCTCGGGGTGGCGGAGCGGAGTGGTCTCGGCATCAACACAGCGCTGCCGTTTGCCGATGTTGGCGTGGTGCAGGATGTTGAAGCCTTCGGCATAGGCGGCCATGAGGCCGTATTCGATGCCGTTGTGGACCATTTTCACGAAGTGGCCCGCGCCGGCCGGCCCGCAGTGCAGATAGCCCTGCTCGGCGGCGCCGCCCGCGGCTTCCCGCCCCGGCGTGCGCGGCGCCGCCGTAATTCCAGGGGCGAGCGCTGCGAAGATCGGATCGAGACGCCGGATGGCCGCTGCGTCGCCACCGATCATCAGGCAGTATCCCCGCTCCATCCCCCAGACTCCCCCGCTGGTCCCGACATCGACGTAGTGGACGCCCTTCGCTTCCAGCTCGACGGCGCGGCGGATGTCGTCGTGGTAGTACGAGTTGCCGCCGTCGATGACCACGTCGTCGCGCTCCAAGAGCGGGACAAGCTCCCCGAGCGTCGCATCGACGACCGCCGCCGGCACCATCATCCAGACCGCGCGGGGCCGGCCTAGCTTGTGCATGAAGTCCGCAAGCGACGTTGCCCCGACCGCCCCCGCTTCGACGAGGGCCTGCACGGCGGCCGGATGAATGTCGTACACGACGCACCGCTGACCGGTCTTGAGGAGCCGCCGCACCATGTTGTTTCCCATCCGGCCCAATCCGATCATGCCGAGTTCCATTGGTTCTTCCTTTCTTGTGATACAGCAACGACCATTCCTTCCTCGCCTCAGATATTGGCCAATTCACCAAAATACTCGTTGTCCTCGGCGTAACCACCTTCGCCCTTGCAGATCGATTTGACGCTCTCGACGAACTCGATCGACTGGATCCACTTCACCATCTTGAAACCGAGTTGGTTCTCCACCCGTAGTCGCAGCGGCGCACCGTGGAGATGATTCAACGGCTTATAGTTCATCTCGTAGGCCAGCAAGGTTTGCGGGTTCAAAGCGTTCTTGATCGAGAGGCTATCATAGTATTGCCCGCCCGCGGCCCCGGTAGTGAACTCGACGCCCTCGCCGAACGAGTAGAAGACGACTGCCTTTGCCTTGGTTGTCGGGCGGACCAGCTTTACCAGTTCCGCCAACGGCAGCCCGCCCCACGCGGCAATGCCCGACCAGCCTTGGATGCAGTGGTGCAAAGTGATCTGCGTCTTCTTGCCCAGGGCCCGCAGGTCGTCCAGCGACAACTCGACCGGATTCTCCACCAGACCGTAGATCTTGAGCCGATAGGCCTTGAAATCACCTGCGGCCAGCGTCTTCCACTCGTCCGAGGTCGGTAGCTTGCCGTTGGGCCAGAAGAAGGGCGAGATGTCCTCGGGGCGGAACTCGGCCACCGGGGCGGGATGATCGAGAAGGTACCGCATGACCGGGCTGACGATCGCCTCGGCGACGTGCTGGACGGCCCGCGGGCGGCGCCACGCCGCCCAGTTGGCGCACACATTCAGCAAGACGACCACGCCGATCCCCGCCAGGCCTAGATACAATCCGCTCGGGTTGGCATTGTCCGTGCCCAGCACGATGTGGTTCATGTTTCGGACAAGGCCGGTGAGCACGACCATGGTCACATGTCCAAGGATGAAAACCACGAAGGCGCCCATGACGAGGAAGTGGAGCGACCGGCCGATTTGCCGGTTGCCAGGCAGCTTCGGGTACCACGGGAAACGGGCGGTGAAGGCGGGCGACATCGAGGGGCCCGTCACCATGGCCAGGGGCGCCAGGACGAACACGACGCCGAAATACGCCAACTGCTGGAGCGCGTTGTAGTGGAAGAAGCCGTTCGGCTCTGGCGGCATGTGGAACGTGGCGTAGTGGACGAAGACCTTCCAGGCGTCGGGCACGATCCGCCAGGACGTAGGCACCAGGCGCTCCCACTGCGGAGTAGCGAACAACAGCACCACAAACACCACGCCGTTGCCGACCCAGAACAGAACGCTGAGGAAGTGCCAGTGCCGGGCCATGCCGACCGTGTGCCGATAGCCGGGCAGGCCGATCCACGGGGAGAGATACCGGCAGTCATCCTTGGACGTCCAGACGCGGTCGTTCGGCACTTCCACCGGCGTAAGGCGGAGCCACTCGCTGCCGGGCGTGCAGTGCACGTTCCAGTAGAGTCGGGGGTGGTCCGCCAGGATTTGCAGGCCACTGCGGATGAGCAGGACCAGGAACAGGAAGTTGACGTAGTGGGTGATGCGCAGCCAAGCCGGGAAGCCGCTGGGCTGCGCGGCCGTTGCCGGGACCGCTGCGGAACTGGACGACAACGGCGGCAGACCGACGGTGCCCCACTGGATGTAAGCCGCGGCGACCAGCAGGATTAGCGGCGAGACGAGCAGCAGGAACGTCTTGAGTCGAATGCGCACGGTAATTCAAGAAAGGATGGACGTATCAAGAACTGCCAGATTCATCCTTCATCCTTTCTTGCCTTCGAGGATCCTCTTCAGCACCAGCGCATCGTTGTGCTCCTCATCCCGCGCGCCGTATACCAGGGTGATGGTTTGCTCCTCGCTCTTTTGCTGCAGCAGCTTGAGGGCGTCCTTCTTCTCTCGGAGTTCCTGGCGGTAGCGGGCCTGAAACTCCTTCCATTTGGCCGGGTCGTGATCGAACCACTTGCGCAATTCCGTGCTCGGGGCCACGTCTTTCAGCCACAGGTTCACCGCCGCACGCTCTTTGGTCAGACCACGCGGCCACAACCGATCGACCAATATTCGCAGGCCGTCCTCTCGGCCGGGCTTTTCGTAAACTCGTTTCAGTTGGATCATTTGATCTGCTCCTCTCTACCTTTGGAAACAGCCATAGGCCTACCTTGCGTGCCTTTCGCAACCGCCGGCCGATGTGATATTCTATGACGCGAATGGTGCGGGGCAAGTTCACCTTGGCAAGGGTCCCCTCAACGCAATTCCGGCAAGCCAATTGGACAGGAAAATAGGGGATCGGAAGCTGAATCCCATTTTCCTGTCCCCCATCTTCCTGTCAGATTTCCTGTCGCCGCGAACGTTATGCCTCGGCCTGGAGGCCAACGGCATCATCGACGATGCGTGGGCATTCCTGCCGCAAGATCGTGCCACCTCCGGCAACGGTCCTTATGGAGCTTGAATGCTTCCGCGAAACCCATTCGCTGACCTGTTACGGAAAAATTTCTATAAAGAAAGCGGCGCACGGTTTGCGCCGTTTGCCGCGCGCGATTCATCGTACTGCTGACGCCCCGGAGCGCGCCCCGATGCGGACGGCAGCCTTGTTCAGGAGTCATGATATGATTACTGCAGAGAGCAACCGGACGCAATCGTCCGTTACATCCTTTGAGCGTCAGGCGCAGGCCTTCCCACCGCCCGCAGAAGCCGCGGCGGGGCCGTCCCGGGTCGAACAGCCGCCGGCCAGCCCAGCGTATGATGCGATCCACTTTACCAGTCGAGTGGCGTCGGGGGCGACGATCGGTTCCATGTGGGGCCTGACCGCCTTCGTGCTGGCCATTATCGGTCTGTCGGGCGTGGCCCCGGTCTACATGTCGTCCGTGGCCGGAATCGCCCTGGGATTGGCGTTCCTGATGCTGGGCGGAGTCGCTTGGGCCTGGGCCCTCAGGTTTCCACTGGCCGAGCATGCGTCCCGTTGGGAACGGATCGGCTTTTCGGGTGGTGTCCCTGCCGTGTTGATTGCGGGACTGCTGGGGATCGTCTTGAGCATCCTGAATCTGACGTACTTTGCCGGTGCGCGGTTGGGCGCCGTGGCGGTCATCCTGCTGGGCTTGGGCTTGCTCTGGCACAGCGGCGTCATGTTGGGCGTAGCCCGCTTCACCTATCACATGGTCGAGGGGCGCCGGCCCAGCGGACCGCTGGCCATCAACCCCTTGTCGTTGGCCCCCGTGCGGGACTTCGTGGTAGGCTTGGGCAGCCTGATCCTGGGAATCCTGGCGATTCTCAACATCGCGCCCATGGTCTTGGAGTTCGTGGCCTTGCTGGCAATGGGCGGCGCGGCCATGCTCACCACTTCGACCATCTGCGGGGCCACGCTGGCCGATGTGGCGGGGTCCTGCTCGACCGCCGGCTACGAGCGTATCCCGGAACAGTCGAAAAGGAGCTCGTCGTGACGCAATCACACTATCGTGTTCGTCGCGAAACTCCCCACCATACCCCGGTTGAGATTCCTGCCCTGATTGCGGCCTTGGCAAGCAGGGACGGCGGAGAGCGCGAGCGGGCTAGAGAGGCTTTGGTGGCCTTGGGCAAGCCGGCGGTGGCGCCGTTGGTCGATGCGCTTTCGGACCGGAACCGGCAAGTGCGTTGGGAAGCCGCCAAGGCGCTGGCGTGCTTGGGCGACCCATCGGCCGCCAGAGCCCTAGCCGTGGCTTTGGGAGACGAGCGCATCGGCGTGCGTTGGTTGGCGGCCGAGGCGCTCATCGCCTTGGGCCGCGACGCCTTGGAACCGCTCTTTCGGGCCCTCCTGGAGCCCGGAAATGCCGACCCTCTGGCGGAAGGGGCACATCATGTCCTGCATGTCTTGGCCAAGAAAAAGGGCGGCCAGTGGCTCACTCCTGTTGTCGAGGCGCTGGATAGCTACCAACCGGGGATTGCAGTTCCCATGGCTGCCTATCGCGCCCTGGAACAATTGAGAACGTTGGGAATCAGGTCGATGCAGCCCAGCGCTTGATTGCCGAGGCTGGCCAATTCCGGCCCGAGGATCTCAAGGGACGCTTGCGGGAAGTATATCAACGCGCCTGGATTAGCTATTCTCCAGCATCCACTGCACTGCGGCGCGGCTCAGTTCGCCGGCCGTCTTCAAGCCCAGTTTGTACTTGATTTTCTCACGGTGCGATTCGATCGTGTTCACGCTGCGATGCAGTCGGCCAGCCACCTTCGAAGTGGCAAGCCCCTGCCCGATCAGGCGAAAAACATCCAACTCGCGGTCCGAAAGGCACCCCACGCCGGATGTCTCCAGGTGTTTGCCCCTGCTAACCATCGCGCCGAGCAGTTGTTGGGCCGTCTCTTCACAGAGGTAGATGCGGCCGTCGCGGACGCAGCGGATGGCCTCCACGATCCGGATGGTTGCCTGCCGCTTGTTGATGTAGCCCTGGGCGCCGGCCTGCAGCGAACGCTGGGCATAGATGTTGTCAGGATAGATCGACCAGACAAGAACGCCGATCGACTCATCGCGAGCCTTGATCCGCGCGACGAGTTCCAGCCCGCTACCCGTTTCCAACTGGATGTCCACGACAACCACGTCGGGGCGGGCCGCCTCAAGGAGCTTCATCGCCTCGTCCGTGTCGGCGGCCTGGCCGCAGACCTCCAGGTCGGGCTGGGATGCAATGCGCACGGCCAGCCCCTCGCGGACGGCAGGGTGGTCATCTACGATCAGAACTTGAGTGGCCATCAGCTTCGTATCCGATTTCTTTTGAAGTCCCACATTTTCGCTGGGGGGTGAGGGCGGCCAATCGGCATACGACCTGCGTTCCTCCGCTCTGGCCGGGGCCAACCTCCAGCTTCCCACCGATCAGTCCGGCACGATAGCCCATGGTCCGCCGTCCCATACCCTCCGCGTTTGCGGCTTGCTTGGAGAATCCCACCCCGTCATCTTCAATCCTCAATGTGCTCTCACCGTTTTCCTGGTCCAGGCTGATGCGGACGTTCTGCGCTCCGCTATGCCGCACGGCGTTGGTCGCTGCCTCCTGAGCGATACGATACAAATGCACGGAGACACGGCTGTCGAAGACCGGATCAGGGTGGTGACAGGTGAAGTTGCAGTTAATCCGAGAGCTGCCCGACGTCGCAGCGGCAAGTTGCTGCAGCGCGCTGGCCAGGAGCCCCTCCTCCAGTTCAAACGGCAACATTCCCCGGCCGAGCGCCCGGACTTTTTCGTGTGTACGATCCAGGGCGGACACGATGTCGGCGGCCAATTTTCCGGCCGGCGTTGTGGCCGGCGCGATCATTTCCGCCAAGGTGTTTGCCTTCAGGGCCAGTCCGGTCAACTCCTGACCGATATCGTCGTGCAGGTCCTGCGCAATGCACCGTTGAATGTCCTCGGCAATCGACAGAAGGTGCTCTTCGAAATACATTGCTACCCTTTCGAGGCAGTATTCGCTGGCCTGTTCGCGGTTCTGCGCTTGATTGGCCATATCGGCCAGTGCTCGGATGCGCTGCAGTTCCTCGTTCTGCATCTTCAATTCGATCTGGTGGACCGGCAGCTCGTGGAGCAGCGCGCGAACGTCGGCCTTAGCCAGACCCTTGACCGACGCGGCTTGCTTATTGCGCAAGCGTCGTTCCGCCTTGTGGCGAAGGCCCGCGGCCGGTGCCGATCTCCAATCCATCTCATCCTTCTAATTCAGGGGTGTTCCGAGGGTTGTCGCGCTAGCGAAGAGGTTGAATTATACCGACTCGAAGCCCTTGGATGTAGTGCGGTGGGCGGCGCGAACAGGGAAAGAGGCTGAATTGCCGATGATAACCCAGTTATCACACCCTGGCCACCAGAACGGGGTAGTGGATTCTGCGAGGCAGTAACCAGTTTTTCCCCGGATTGCCGTGGCGACGAAGCAGGCAAAAGATAGCAACAGCAAGCAAGCTCTGCTCGACCGAATCGGCATGGAAGTCGGCTGTGAACCGCCGCGCGACGCGGATGGTCGGGAAGCAGATTTGCCAAGGAGCAGAAGAGCAAATGCCACAGGTGTTCTCGCCCAAGATGAACATCCTCGCCAAGGCGCTCCTCCTGGGCGGCGTGCTGTCGCTGGTCTTGCTCGTGTGGGCCGGCCTCACCTATACACGGTCGTCGTATGGAACCGGCATGGGAGTCAGTGTCGTGCAGTCGGTGCCGTTCAGCCATCAGCATCACGTGGGCATTCTGGGGATCGATTGCCGCTATTGCCACACCGAGGTGGAACACTCGGCGTTCGCGGGGATTCCGCCCACGAAAACCTGCATGAACTGCCATTCCCAGATGTGGGTCGGCAGCCAGATGCTGGAACCGGTGCGGGAGAGCTACCGCACGAACCAATCGCTGCATTGGAAGCGGGTCTATAATCTGCCCGGCTTCGTCTATTTCGACCACAGCATCCACGTCCAGGATGGAATCGGCTGCTCGGAGTGCCATGGACGGATCGACGAGATGCCCTTCACGTACCAAGTGCCGACGCTGCTCATGGAGTGGTGCATCGCTTGCCACCGCAACCCGGAACGGCACATCCGTCCCCGCGAGGAGGTTTTTAGTATGAAGTACCAGCACCCGGCCGATCAGCTCGAATCGGGGCGAAAGCTGGTCAAGGAATACGGCGTCAAGGACCCAGTCAGTCTTACCAATTGCACGGTGTGTCATCGATGATCAGCAGAAAGAACCTCGGCGCTGAGCTGAGCCTCTGTGACGCGGCATCTGCAGGGCACGCAGGGCAAGAAGTATTGGCGGAGCCTGGAGGAGCTGGCCGGCAGCGAGGCCTTCCAGAAGGTCATCGCGCGGGAGTTCCCCGAGCAGACGGTAACCTGGCCCGACCGGCTCAGCCGCCGCCAGTTCCTCACGTTGATGGGCGCTTCGCTGGCCCTGGCCGGAGTGGGCGGCTGCGCGGTGAGGCCGGCGCCCCAAGGCGAGTTGGTTCCGTATGTCCATCCGCCGGAAGACGCGGTGGTGGACAGGCCGCTCTTCTACGCGACCGCCATGGCCTTCGCGGGCAGTGCCGCCGGGCTACTGGTCGAGAACAATGCCGGGCGGCCCACCAAGATCGAGGGCAATCCGGACCACCCGGCCAGCCTGGGCGCCACCGACGTCTTCCACCAGGCCTCCGTACTTACGCTCTACGACCCCGACCGTGCCCAAACGGTCACCTACCTGGGACAAACCCGCACTTGGGCCGAGGCCCTGGCCGCCGTCCGTGATGCCATGCAGAAGCAGCGTGGGCAGCGCGGCGCCGGCCTGCGGCTGTTGACCGAAACCATTGTCTCGCCGACGTTTGCCGAGCAGATGGAAGGCCTCCTCAATGACCTGCCCAAGGCAAAATGGCACGTCTACGAGCCGATCCACCGTGATATGGCTTGGCACGGGGCCCAAATGGCGTTTGGCGAAGCGGTCAATCCTGTCTACCATTTTCGCAAGGCGGACGTGGTGCTCTCGCTGGATGCCGACTTCCTGCAATGCGGCGCGGGAAGCCTGCGCTATGCAGCCCACTTCATGGCCCGGCGGCGAGTGCGGACCGCGCCGGAGAATGCCGCGACCGCGCGCATGAATCGGCTGTATGTCGTCGAGACCGCGGTGAGTTGTACCGGCGCCAAGGCCGACCATCGGCTGGCGCTGCGGGCTGGCGAGATAGAGGGGCTGGCCAGAGCGGTGGCCGCGAAACTCGGCGTCGCGGCCAGCGCTCAGAAGGGCGAAGTGCCCGATTCCCTGCAAGAATGGGTCGCCGCCGTGGCCAAGGACCTTGAGACCAATCGCGGTCGCAGCCTGATATTGGCCGGAGACCGTCAGCCTCCGCCGGTCCATTTGCTGGCACACGCGATGAACGAGCATCTCGGCAACGTGGGCCAGACCGTGACCTATACGGACCCCACGGATGCCCGACCGGACGACCGCAGACAATCGCTACGGGAGCTTGTCGAGGACATGCAGCAGGGCCGAGTCGAGTTCCTGGCGATCCTGGGCGGCAACCCGGTTTACAACGCGCCGGTGGACCTGGACTTCGTCGCAGCTTTGCAGAAGGTCCCCTTGCGCATCCGCCACGGACTCTTCGTCGATGAGACCTCGTACCAATGCCATTGGCACCTGCCCGAGGCGTATTATCTGGAGGCCTGGGGAGACGTGCGGACGTATGACGGGACGGCATCCATCGTGCAGCCGCTGATCGAGCCGTTGTACCAAGGCCGGTCGGCCCACGAGGTGCTTTCGATGCTGGCCAATCTGCAAGAGACTGCCGGTCGGGAAATCGTCCGTGGGCATTGGCGAAAGCAATGGGAACTGCGCAAGGCGGAGGGCAATTTCGAACAGTTCTGGCAGCAGGCACTGCACGATGGGGTGATCCCCGGCACGGCCTTTCCGCCCAAGTCGGTCAAGCTCAAGGAAGGGTGGGAAACGGCACTGGATGACCATGGCAACATAGGTCCTATAAGTCCTATGAGTCCCATAGGTTCCATGGCCAGCGGCCCTCACCCTAACCCTCTCCCATCGTCTCGGGTACGAGACGCGGGAGAGAGGACTTATGAGATCGTCTTCCAGCCCGATCCGACGATCTATGACGGCACGTGGGCCAATAACGGTTGGCTGCAGGAACTGCCCAAGCCGATCACGAAGCTCACTTGGGGCAACGCCGCCATCCTCAGTCCGGCCACGGCGGAGCAACTTGGCATCACGGTGGGCAGCTATGCCCATGGCGGAGAACACGGCGGCTACTCCATGCCGGTGGTCGAGTTGCAGCTCGCAGGGCGAAAGGTCCGCGCGCCGGCCTGGATCATGCCCGGCCACGCCGATCGCTCGGTGACCGTCTACCTGGGCCACGGCCGGCAGCGCGCCGGCAAGATTGGTGGCAGCGGCGCCGAGACGGTGGGCTTCAACGCCTATCTGCTCCGCACGGCCGGCCAACCCTGGTTCGTCTCGGGGCTGGAGATCGTCAAGACGCGCGACAGCGAACTGGTCGCCTGCACGCAAGAGCATCAGGCGATGGAAAACCGTGAACTGGTCCGCGCCGGCACGCTGGACCACTACCAGGACAAGCCCGACTTTGCCCGTCTGCCGGATTGGCGGAAAGAAGGAGATCTCACCCGGGAAACTCCTCCGGTACCGGTCACGCTCTACAAGCAGTTCGACTACAGCCCGCCGAAACACAAGTGGGGCATGGCGATTGACCTGACGACCTGCATCGGCTGCAACGCCTGCGTGGTGGCCTGCCAGGCCGAGAACAACATACCCGTGGTGGGCAAAGAGCAAGTGGCCTGCGGCCGGGAGATGCACTGGTTGCGGGTCGATCGCTATATGGAGGGCACGGCGGAAAGCCCCCAGGCCTTCCACTTCCAGCCAGTGCCCTGCATGCACTGCGAGAACGCCCCCTGCGAGTATGTTTGCCCGGTGGAGGCCACGGTGCACAGCGCCGAGGGGCTCAACGAAATGGTCTATAACCGTTGCGTGGGCACGCGGTTCTGCTCGAACAATTGCCCGTATAAAGTGCGGCGTTTCAACTTCCTTGCCTTCTCCGATTTCGATACGCCCAGCCGCCGCCTGCAGTACAACCCCGAGGTGACGGTCCGCTCCCGCGGCGTGATGGAGAAGTGCTCGTATTGCGTGCAGCGGATCCGCCGCGCGGAGATCGATTGCCAGACCGACCAGCGGCCGCTGGTGGACGGCGAAGTCGTGACCGCCTGCCAGGCCGCTTGTCCGACGAATGCCATCGTGTTCGGTGACATGAACGACCCGAAGAGCAGGGTCAAACAATGGAAGGACTCGCCGCTGCACTACGTCCTGCTGGAAGAATTGAACACCAACCCGCGGACAACCTACCTGGCCGAACTGCGGAATCCCAACCCCGACATTGAGGCACAAGAAACATGACTATCGTCCCACCCTACGGTTGCCAACGCTAAACTCAAGGCAAAACAGCATGGCGACGATCCATGGTGAACCACTACCGGACATCGGCGTCGATCGGCCGAACTACGTTCCCGCCGGACACGACCACACGTCGGTGACCGAGAAGATCAGCGCCCTGGTGCTCACGCGGCCGACGGGCCTGGGTTGGCTTGGCTGCCTCGGCTTCAGCCATGTCTTGGTCTTCGTATTCCTGGTCGCCGTAGCCTACCTGCTCTTCGTCGGCGTAGGCATCTGGGGCATCCAAATCCCCAACGCCTGGAGTTTCGCTATCACCGATTTCGTGTGGTGGATCGGGATCGGCCATGCGGGTACGCTGATCTCGGCATTCCTGCTCTTGATGCATCAGAAATGGCGGACCTCGATCAACCGCATCGCCGAGGCCATGACGATCTTCGCCGTGATGTGCGCGGGGATGTTCCCCCTCTTGCACCTCGGCCGCCCGTGGTTCTTCTATTGGCTGACGCCGTATCCCAACACCATGGGCCTGTGGCCCCAGTTCCGCAGCGCACTGATCTGGGACGTCTTTGCCGTGAGCACGTACTTCACCGTGTCGCTGTTGTTCTGGTACATGGGCATGATTCCCGACCTGGCCACTCTCCGCGACCGCGCCACAGGCCGCTTCGCCCGCACGGTTTACGGCCTGCTGGCCCTGGGCTGGCGGAACTCGGCCCGGCACTGGCACCGCTTCGAGATGGCCTACCTCCTGCTCGGCGGGCTGGCGACGCCGCTGGTCATCTCGGTACACTCCGTGGTGAGCTCGGATTTCGCCAGCTCGCTTGTGCCGGCCTGGCACGAAACGGTCTTTCCGCCGTACTTCGTGGCGGGAGCCATTTTCTCCGGTTTCGCCATGGTCCTGCTGCTGTGCGTGCCGATTCGCCACTTCTACAACCTCAAAGAGTTCATTACCATCGACCACCTCGACGTGATGGCCAAGCTCGTGCTGGCCACCAGCCTGCTGACTTCCTACGGTTACCTCAGCGAGCAGTCGTTGTCGTGGTACGCGCACGATACGGTCGAATGGTACACGTACTGGTTCCGCCTGTCGCACTTCGGCCAGTATGCCCTGATCACCTGGACCCTCTTCTTCTGCAATACCATCGCGCCGCAAATACTCTGGATCAAGCGGCTGCGCCGCAAGGAATCGATCTTGGTGATTGTGTCGCTGCTGGTGCTGGTGGGCATGTGGCTGGAACGCTACATGATCATCTGCACCAGCCTGAGCCGCGATTATCTGCCCAGTGCTTGGGGATTTTTCAAGCCGACGATTTGGGACGTTGCCACGTATGCCGGTTCGGTGGGCGTGTTCCTAGTCGCATTCCTGCTGTTCGCCCGCTTTCTGCCGGTATTGTCGATGTCGGAAACGCGGGCCCTGCTGCCCGGTGCGCACGGGCCGGAGGTGGGACGATGAGGCCGAAGACGCCGATTTACGGACTGCTGGTGGAATTCGTGAAGCCCGAGGAAGTCCTGGCCGCCACACGTCGCGCCCGTCAAGCCGGCTATCGGCGGATGGACGCCTATACGCCGTATCCAGTCGAGGGCCTGGCGCTGGAGTTGGGCCTGCGCTCGACCCGCATTCCGTTTGTCGTGTTGATGGGGGGCCTCGTCGGCGCGGGCGTGGGGTTCTTCATGCAGTATTATTCGATGGCGATCGACTACACGTTCAATTCCGGGGGGCGGCCCTACAATAGCTGGCCGGTCTACATTCCCATCACCTTCGAATTGTTGATCCTGGTGGGCGCATTTGCGGCCTTCCTGGGAATGGTCTTTCTCAACGGTCTGCCGCAGCACCATCATCCGCTGTTCAATGTGCCGCAATTCGCCCGCTCCAGCCAGGACCGTTACTTCCTCTGCATCGAGGCCACGGATCCGCAATTCGATCGCCGCGTCACGGCGGAGTTCCTGACCACGCTTAGTCCGCATGGCGACGTTATTGAGGTGCCGCACACACCGCTGCCGGGAAAGGAGTCGGTGTCATGAGAACCACACGCGCGCTTGCCGTGGCCCTGCTCACCGCCCTGGCAATAACTGGTTGCCAACAGAAAATGGCAGACCAGCCGAGCTACAAGCCGCTGGCGCCCTGCGATTTCTTTGGCGACGGCCGCTCGGAACGGCCTGCCGTGGAAGGCACCGTCGCCCGCGGCACATCTGCAGACCGACATCGCTTATTTCACGGGCAGGAAAACGACGAAGGACGGACGGCCGCAGGGTATGGTCACGCCGACCGTGGTGCAACCAAAGCCTGGCACGCCGGAGGCTGCGAAACTCGAAAAGGCCCAGTACGACGACTTCGTCGACGCCTTCCCTTTTCCCATGACGAAAGCGGTCCTGGAACACGGATATCAGCGTTTCATGATCTACTGCGTGGTATGTCACGACCCCCTGGGCACGGGGCAGGGGATGATCGTCCAGCGCGGCTATACGGCCCCGCCGTCGTATCATATCGAGCGCTTGCGAAGGCGCCGGTGGGCCATCTGTACGCCGTGATCAGAGAAGGTTACGGTTCTATGCCCTCGTACGGCGCCCAAATTCCCGTCCGCGATCGCTGGGCCATCGTGGGCTATCTGCGAGCCTTGCAGTCCAGCCGGCATTTTCCGGAAGCGAAATTAACCGATGCGATGCGCCGCGAGTGGTCTAAGCAGGATGAGACCGTCAAGGCAGGAGGAGCCGCGCCGTGAGCAGCGATGTGCACGTCGAAGGCAGTGATGCAGCCCGTCCGGACACCCAGTACTCCGGGTCGCGGTGGTTTCTCTGGGTGGGGATCGTCGTTCTCTGTGTCTGCTTCCTGGCCGCGCCTGCCCATCCGATCGCATTCCTGCGGGCCTACCTTGCGGCCTACTTGTTCTGGCTCGGCATCGGGCTAGGTTCGATGGTGTTGTTGATGGTCTATCACATGACGGGCGGGAGCTGGGGTTACTTGATCCGACGGATCCTGGAGGCCGGGATGCGGACCCTACCGCTCTTGGCCTTGTTCTTCCTGCCGATCGCCTTGGGGACCAATTACCTGTACGTCTGGGCGCAGCGCGACGTGGTGGACGCCGCTTCCAAACTCCAGTACCAATGGCAATCAACACCCGTGCGGCAGATTTACCTCGTGCCCACCTATTTTTGGATCCGCGCCGCCGTGTATTTCCTGCTCTGGACAACGATGGCTTTCTTCCTTGCTTCCTGGTCCCGCCGCCAAGACGAGACGGGCAGTCCGCGGCTGGCGTGGAAGAGTCGGCAACTCAGCGCCTTCGGGGCCGTGGCCTACGGGATCAGCCTCCACTTTGCGGCCGTCGACTGGGCAATGTCGCTCAATCCGGATTTTCATTCGACGATCTGGGGGCCGTTGTTCGCCGCCGGGCAGTTGCTCTCCGGACTGGCCTTCGCGCTGGTGGTCCTGGCTTGCCTGCGCAAGCGGCCGTTGCTGGCCGAGGTCGATTCGCTCAAGGCCCGCAACGACCTGGGCAGTCTGCTCTTCACCATGCTGGTGCTGTGGGCCTACATGGTGTGGTTCCAGTTCATGCTGATTTGGATTGCCAATATGCAGGTTGACGTCATCTGGTACCTTCCCCGCGCCAGCACGCCCTGGCTGTGGGTGATATGGGCGATCGTGCTGTTGCACTTCGTGGTTCCTTTCTTCCTTTTGTTGTTGCGGCCCATCAAGCGAAACAGCAGAGCGGTGGCCTGGATTGCCGGCCTGATCCTTTTCATGCAACTCGCCTTCAATTATTACCAGGTGGTCCCCGAGATCCGCGAGCTTTACCCGGCCAGCCTGAGAAATCACTGGATGGACTTCCTCGTTCCCATCGGCATCGGGGGAATCTGGCTGGCCCTCTTCATGTCGCAACTGCAACGTTATCCGTTGCTGCCGCTGCACGACTACAATCGGGCCGCCGCCTTGCACTTGCGAGACCTGGACGCCGAGGAGGCAGCCCGAGAGGAGGCACTGGCCCATGGATAAAGACCCGATCCCTGCCGGCGAACCGGTCCAGGGGCATCGCGAGGGCGAGGCGGAGGAGATTCGCTATCCGGACGGCCGCATCGAGCATCCGGCCGTGCGCTATGAGCCGACGGACCTTCGCTTCGGCTGCATCCTGGTTTTGATCGTGCTGGTGTGCTGCCTGGCGGGGATCATTTACTCCGGGATTTGGCGGTTCTTCTGGTTCCAAGAGGGTGTCCAGAAGGAGATCAAGCAGTCGCCCTACCCGCTGGCGCCCGCCCCATCCACGGCAGCACATCCGCAGCCGCGACTGGAGCAGCTCGACCGCATGCGGCCCCTGGAGCAGCTTGGCCGCATGGAGCGGATGACGCCCGCGGAGAGCGCCGCCGTGAATGAGCAACTGGCGAATGATCTCAAGGACCTCCACAGTTACAGCGCCGGTAAGGAAAAGGGCTTCGTATGCATTCCTATCGAACAGGCCATCAAGGCCGTGGCCGGCACGCTGCCGGTCGACAAGCGGGCGTCGCCGGGCCGCGACGCCAACGGCCTGCTGGACGCAGGGCAATCCAATTCCGGAAGGATGTTTCGAGGACCATCGCCATGAGAAGTGATGCATTACCCCCGCACGAAAGACCATCGCGTAGGCTGGAACGAACTTCGGTGCCACGGGTACCCCGAAGCTCGTTCCGGCCTGCGCTGCTGCTTCTGCTGGCGTTGTTGGTCAGCATAACTGCCGCTCGTGCCGCCGACCCGCAAAAGCCGGCCGTGTTGAGCGACGTGGGCTTCGACCAGCGTCTCAACGAACAGATCCCCTTGGAACTTACGTTCAGCGACGAAACAGGCGCCGTGGTGAAGCTGGGCGACTACTTTGGGAATCGGCCCGTGATCCTCGTCCTGGCGTACTACAGGTGTCCCATGCTCTGCACGCTCGTGCTCAACGGGCTCGTGCAAGGGATGCGCGGCATGCCCTTTACGCCGGGCAAGGATTACAACGTGGTGACGGTCAGCTTCGACCCGCGGGAGACTGCCGACCTGGCGGCGGCCAAGAAGAGGACCTATGTGGCCGCCTACGGACGGCCCGGCGCTGCCGAGGCCTGGCATTTTCTCACGGGCAAGCCCGAGGCGATTCAGAAGTTGACCCGCGCCGCGGGCTTTCGTTACGTGTATGACGCCAAACAAGATCAATATATCCACACCAGCGGCATCGTGATCCTGACGCCGCAGGGGCGGATCTCCCGCTATTTCTACGGCATTCAGTTTCCGGCCCGCGACCTGCGACTGGGGCTGGTGGAAGCGTCGGCCAACAAGATCGGCTCGCCCACGGACGAGGTCTTGCTCTATTGCTTCCACTATGACCCGGCCACCGGCAAATACACGGCGAGCATCTTGAACCTGGTCCGCGCTGGCGGAGCGATCACAGTGGTCATGGTGGCCGGCATGGTATGGCTCTTGATGCGGCGGAGGCCGCGACGCGGAGAGGGGAGAGAGAGGACGCCGAACCGGAGTGCCGTGTGCCCGGGGGAGACATCCGGTGTCTCGCCTCTCCCCTCTCCCCTCACCCCTCTCGCCTCTCCTCCGGGAGGTGGGCCATGATCTTTGCCGAGATTGCCTTGTTTCCGCCGGAAGCCTCGACCACGGCCAGGCAAGTGGACCTGCTCTTCTTGTCGCTGCTAGGAATCTGCGGCGCGGTGGGCCTGCTGGTGGCGGTCTTGATGATCTATTTTTGCCTGCGCTACCGCCGGCGGCCGGGCGAGGCGGGCAACCCGCCCGAGACGCGATCCTCCACCGCGCTGGAGCTGTTCTGGACCCTCACGCCGCTGGCCATTTTCATGGTCATCTTCGCGGGCGGAGCGGAAGTCTACTTCGGCGCCTTTCGCCCGCCCGACGCCGCCGCCACGATCTACGTCGTCGGCAAGCAGTGGATGTGGAAGTTCCAGCATCCCGAGGGACAGCGCGAGATCAACCTGCTGCACGTGCCCGTGGGGCGGCCGGTGCGACTGGTGATGACCTCCGAAGACGTGATCCACAGCCTTTTCATTCCCGACTTCCGCATCCACATGGACCTGCTGCCGGACCGCTACACGTCGGTCTGGTTCCAGGCCACGCGGGCGGGGACCTATCGCCTGTTCTGTTCCCAGTACTGCGGCGCCAATCACGCGGGCATGACGGGTTACGTGATCGCCATGGAACCCGCCGACTATGACCGCTGGCTGCACCTGGGCGCCGAGGGATCGATGGCCCTGGAAGGGCGCAAGGCGTTCCTCAAGTACCGCTGCGACTCTTGCCATAGCGCCGACGCGGTTGCCCGCGCGCCTGTGCTGGAGGGGCTCTACGGCCGGCCGGTCGCACTCGACGACGGCCGCGTGGTCAAGGCCGATGAGTCGTACATCCGCGAGAAGCTTCTCTACCCCAGCGCCAAGATCCCGGCGGGGTGGCAAAACATCATGCCGACGTTCAAGGGCCAGGTGAGCGAAGAGGAGATCTTCCAGTTGATCGCCTTCATCCAATCGCTGAAATCGGGAAAGACGCCCAAGCGGGTCGAGAGTTACCCGCCACCGACGACCACGCCTCCCATCAACAGCAAGGAATAGTGGGTCATGAGCATCCAAATCGCCGACGAACCCTTGTCTCCCGCGCCTGCCGAGACAGTGCGCCAGACCTACCTCAACGCCTCGTACAGTATCGTCTCCTGGCTGTTCACCAAGGACCACAAGCGAATCGCGATCCTCTACCTGGTGCCCGTCACGCTCATGTTCTTCCTGGGCGGCCTGGCGATTTCGATCAACCGCTTGAATCTCTTGACGCCCGAAGGGGGCCTGGTCGCCGCCGACACTTACAACAAGCTCTTCACGATCCACGGCGTGATCATGGTCTTTTTCTTCCTCGTGCCGGTGATCCCCACGGTGCTGGGCAACTTCATGTTGCCGATGATGATCGGTGCCCGGGATCTGGCCTTTCCGCGGCTCAATTTGCTGAGTTGGTACTTGTACATGCTGGGCGCGGCCTGGACCGTGGCCGCGGTCTTGGCCGGGGGCGTGGATACCGGCTGGACCTTCTATACACCCTACAGCTCGGAGGCGTCGCACTACAACGTGGTGCTCACCATGGTCGGCGTGGTGATCGCCGGGTTCTCCTCGTTGCTGACCGGCTTGAACTTCATCGTCACCGTGCATTGGCTGCGGGCCCCCGGACTGACCTGGTTCCGCCTGCCGATCTTCGTCTGGGCGATGTACGCCACGAGCTTCATTTTCCTCCTGGCCGTCCCCGTGCTGGCCATGGCCCTGATCCTGGTCGTCGTCGAGCGGATCTGGCAGGTGGGCATCTTCGATCCGGCGTTGGGGGGCGATCCCCTGCTTTTCCAGCACCTTTTCTGGTTCTATTCGCACCCCGCCGTGTACATCATGATCCTGCCGGGCATGGGGGTAGTGAGCGAGGTCATCCCCTGTTTCGCGCGGAAGCAGCTTTACGGATACCACTTCGTCGCCTATTCGTCGTTCGGCATCGCCTGCCTGGGGTTCTTCGTCTGGGCGCACCACATGTTCGTGGCGGGGATTTCCCTTTATTCGGCGCTGCTCTTCTCCTGCCTGAGCTTCCTGGTGGCCGTGCCCTCGGCGATCAAGGTCTTCAACTGGACGGCCACGCTGTACAAGGGCTCGATTACCTTCGAGGCCCCCATGCTCTTCGCCCTGGGCTTCGTCGCGCTGTTCACCTTCGGCGGCCTGACCGGCTTGTTCCTGGCGGCGCTGGGCATGGACATGCACGTCCACGACACGTATTTCGTCATCGCCCACTTCCACTTCATCATGGTAGGCGGTATGGTCATGGGCTACATGGCGGGGCTGCACTACTGGTGGCCGAAGATCACCGGCCGCATGTATTCCGATTGGTGGTCGCGGGTGACCGCGATCATCATCTTCGTAGGTTTCTTCCTCACCTTTCTGCCGCAATTCGTCGTCGGCTACAACGGCATGCCGCGGCGCTACCACATGTATGCCCCGGAGTTCCAGGTCTGGAACGTGATGTCCACCGCAGGGGCCTCGATCCTGGGTGTGGGCTACGTGCTGCCGCTGTTCTACCTTCTGTCGTCCCTCTGGTCGGGGAAGCCCGCGGGACGGAACCCCTGGCACGCCACGGGATTGGAGTGGCAGACGGAGTCGCCACCGCCGAAAGAGAATTTCCAGGCCACCCCGGTCGTGGTCCGGCCGCCGTACCAGTACCACTTAGAAAAGGCGCAGAATGAACCCTGACAACAGCCTCCTCACGGCCGAGCAGCACGAAGCCCTCGAAGGCACCTTCTTCGACCGCCGCCGCCTCGAAGAGCAGTATGCCAACCTCCAACAGCAACACCATACGGCCGCGCTGGGCATGTGGGTCTTCCTGGCCACCGAGGTGATGTTCTTCGGCACCTTGTTCCTTGCCGTGGCCGTCTATCGCTACGTTTATCCATTGGAATTCGAGAAGGCCAGCGAGCGACTCAACTGGATGATCGGCGGCACGAACACCCTCGTCCTCCTGCTGAGCAGCCTGACGATCGTCCTGGCCGTCCATTACGCCCAACTCGACCAGCGCAAGCGGATCGTGCTTTTCCTCGGCCTGACCGCCTTGCTGGGCCTCTGTTTCCTGGGCTTCAAGGCGCGGGAATACTACCTCGATTACCAGGAGAACTTGATCCCGGGTTGGCGGTTCGATTCGGGCGAGTGGACGCGCAACGGGCTGCGGGACGACCAGGTCCCGCACGTCAAGTTATTCTTGTTCCTGTACTGGGTCATGACCGGCTTCCACGCCTTGCACGTGACGATCGGCATTTGCGCCGTGCTGGTCATACTCGTGCTGGCCTGGAGGGGCCACTTTTCCTCGGTGTACTATTCGCCCGTCGATGTCACGGCGCTTTACTGGCACTTCGTCGATATCGTCTGGATCTTCCTGCTGCCGACGCTGTACTTGCTCGGCGTCCACCACTGGAGTTGAACGTTTCCAATACGATTGTCAAGGAAAGATCATGTCCGAACGCCTTCTCTCGCCCGCCGCCTACCTCGTTGTCCTGCTCGTGCTGCTGGCCTTGACGGTCCTTACGGTCGGCCTGTCCTTCGTACCCAGTTCGCCGGTCGTGCGGGTTGTCGCCGGGCAGTCGATCGCCGTGGTCAAGGCCTCGCTCGTGGTCCTTTTTTTCATGCACGCCCTGCGCAGCCGCGGGCCGACGCGGGCCGTGATTGCCGTGACCATTTTCTGGCTCGTGGTCGTTTTGTTCTCATTGACCTTCAGCGATTACGTCACGCGGGAGTTGCTTCCCAACGTGCCGGGGCATTGATTACCTTCACCACGCGGAATCAACCATGAGCACCATCTCGCCATCCTCCGATCCGCCTGTGGGTATGGGGTTGACCTCCGTGATCCTGGGCAGTGTGGGGACCTTGCTGTTTTTCCTGCCGGTCTTGGGCATTCCGCTGGCTGCGGCGGGCCTGGTGTTGGGCTTCCTCGGGCTGGTGATGGCCGTCTTCGGCTGGACGAGCCTGCGCTGGTGCGTCGTGGGAATCGTGATCTCGGCGATTGCGCTGGGGATCGGCGTGGTGATCGGGCTGTCGCCGGGCGGCTTTCTGCCGAACCAGCGGGCGCCGCTGGAGCAAAGCGTCCCCGGCGAACCCTATGTGCCGCCCCCGGCTCGGCCGGGATGGTGGTCCTGACAAAACTGACAAGAACATATCGCGTGATCGTGTTCGTCTTGACGTCCCGCGACTCTCAGGCCTCGGAATATCCCGCCATGGTACCGGCGGTCACGGCCGGGGTGTATGATGGGAGTGCTCCATGGGGAGGTTTTGACAGTCAGGCAGATTCAGGTCTTGCAGAAAACCGGCATGGACCGCCGGTACTCGATATTCACCAGTCGAACGGACGAAGCTCGGACCAAGATCGACCACATGCACATCCTGTTGATTACCCCTGAGAACCGCTTCATCAGAGCTTTCCGCCATGGGCAGCTCAACAACTTCGCGCAACTTACGATGCCCTACCTGGCTGGATTCGTCCACCCTCCGCACGAGGTCACGCTTGTCGATGAACACAACCAGGCGATCTGTCTCGATACGCCCGCCGATCTCGTAGGAATTACCTGCAATACACCCAACGCAGGCCACGTTTACGGTTTGGCCGAATCCTTCCGCCGCCGGGGCAGGATGGTCGTCCTCGGCGGCCCTCATGCAACCCTTCTTCCCGAGGAAGCCAAGGATCACGCCGATGCTGTCGTTGTCGGTGAAGCTGAACGGACTTGGCCCGCGGTTATCGAGGACGCCGCCAAAGGTTCCCTCCAGCCTTGCTACCGAGACCCGGGGCCGCCCTCCCTGGATGGATTGCCTCACGCACGGCGAGACCTGATCTACCAGCGCCGTGTCTGCGGCGAAACGATCATTGCCACGCGCGGCTGCCCCCACCGATGTGCATTCTGCAATCTCCGGCAAGTCTACGATCCCGCGCCCCGCTTTCGTCCCGTGGAAGAAGTGGTCCGCGAGGTCCAGGCTCTCCGATCATCGCGGTTCGCCTTCTGGGATGACCAACTCTTTATGGACCCGGATTACGCGATCCGCCTCTTTGAGCGACTGGCGAGTGTGGGAAAACGTTGGGCGGCGATGGTGACGCTGGCCAGCACGCAGCATGAACGGCTCCTCGCCGCCGCAGCGCGAGCGGGCTGTGTCTGCCTGTTTTTGGGCCTGGAATCTTTCTCGCCTGAGAGCCTGCGTCTGGCGAACAAAGCGTTCAATATCGTCGATGACTACGAAGAGGGAATCGAGCAGATTCACCGCCAGCGGATTGCGGTCCAGGCGGGAATCGTTTTCGGCTTCGACGGGGACGATGAAACGACCTTCGAGACTACCCTTCGGCGGGCTACCCGCATGGGAGTCGACGGCGCGACCGTCAGCATTTTGACGCCCTTCCCCAAGACCCCTCTGTTCGAGGAACTCCGGCGCAGCGGCAGACTCCTGACCGATGACTGGAGTTACTACAACGGCAAGACAGCAATCGCTTTTCAACCAGCCCGCATGAGCCCCCAGGCCCTTTGGGATGGGTATATGTGGTTTCGGCGACGTTTCTACTCCCCGGCCTGTATCTTCCAACGGATACGAAATTCGGGTGTGCGACCGCTGCAAACACTAGCCTTGAACCTGGGGTACTGGCGTGCGCTCGGCAATTGGATCCCCGGCCATGCGATCCCAGAGTCCAATCTCAACCGGCTCGGCACTTCCACCCCAACTGGTGGTCTGATGGAAGTGCTCGCGAAAGTACCGTAGATTTTCAGCGATCCGGGTAACTTTGCCGGGCCTGCTTCGTCTAAGTAATCGGATTGCCTAACAGAACTCCCGCCTGAGACAACTGAGGATCGGTTGGCAGGCGGGATGCCAGAGACAGTCCCCTTCCGGAACGCCTTTCAAACATCAGAAAGCCTTGTAGTGTTCGACTGGGATCGCTTTGTGGCCGATCACGGCCCGCCGACCCTGCGGCTCGCATGCCGCATTTTGGGCCATGGTCCGGATGCCGAGGACGTGGTCCAGGAGGCTTTCTTGCAGGTCTACCGTACTGGCCAAAAGGAGACCGTGGGCAGTTGGGGCGGGCTGCTGCACCGCGCAGCCCTGCACCGCTCATTGGACCGGCTGCGACAGCGGCGGGCGAGCGGACCCTTGCTCGACGAGCCCGTCGGCCGCGAAGACGATCCCCAAGAGGCCGCGGCCGCCCGCGAGTTGGCCGACCGGCTGCGCGAGGCCATCGGCCGCTTGCCGCAACAGCAGGCGGCCGCTTTCTGTATGCGTTACTTTGACGACCAGCCCTACGAGCGGATCGCCGAGCATCTCGGCGTGGCCGTGGGGGCCGTCGCCGCCGCGCTGCACAAAGCGCGGGGGAAACTGAAATCGATGCTCGCCGTAAGCGTGAAAGAGGACTGACCATGGACCATGAACCTCGCAGTGCCGACGACCTGCCGGACGAGGCAGAACTGTCCGGTCCCCTCCGCGACGCGATCGGACAAATTCGTGGCGACGATCCGTCTGCCGCCGCGCTGGCCCGCGTCTTGCAGCGGGCGCGGCAGATCGCGGCCGAACCACAGACCGACACCACGCTTCCACTACCCCACAAGGCCGTTCCTTTCCCGAGGAGAAATCGTATGTTTACCTTCCTATTTCGCGGGCTTGCCGCCGCAACCACCGCAGCGGCCTTGATCGGCGCCTGGCTATATCATCAGGAGTCGCCCACGGCGGCTGCCGACCTGGGCGCGGTGCTGACCCGCACGTCGGTCGCCCAGAGCCTTGAACTCCAGGTCACGCAGGACGGCAAGACCGGCGCAGGTCTGGGTCCATGGCGGAAAACTCCGCCGCAACCTGCCCGACGGCACTTGCCAGATCGCCCGCGACGGCAAAGCGTGGCTCGTCGACGAAAAGGCGAATCGGGCCAGCCTGCAACCTTCATCGCCGTTTCGCGGTGCGGCCGGCGAGCTCGTGTTGGCCTTGCTCGATCTTCCCGCGGCCCAAGTGGCCGACAAGCAGAAAGAACTGTTGGCGACCCGGCCGGCCGAGCGTGTGACCCGCGACGGCCGCCCGCTGGAACTCTATCGCTGGCAGACCACCGGACCGGACGGCATACTGCGGATCGAGGCCGTGGTCGATGCCAAGACCCAATTGCTGGAGTCAATCGAAAGCCTGCGGGTCCGCGGCGAGCGGACCGAGCCGATCTGCCGGGTGGCCGTCATCGCCCGAGACAAACCGGTCGACGAAGACCTGTTTGTCGTGGGCGATACGCTCACGGAAGACGGCCGCATCGGCAAGCTGACCGACGCGCAAGGGCTGGTGGCCATTCGACCCGCGATGCACCAGCGCTGGAGCCCGGTGTCCGAGCAGATGCCGGTCCGCCCCGGCGACTGGCTGCAGACCGATCCGCGAGGGGCCAACGCCGTGTCGGTCCGCCTCGTCCCGCGGACCGAACTGGTGATCGGGCCGGGCAGCACGGTCGAACTGACCTCGCCGAAGCTGCTTCGCATCGCCGCGGGCGAGATCAAGATCAAGACCGAAGGCAAGCCGCCGATCGAAGTCGTCGGGCCGGACGGGAAGAAAATCGCGGTCACGGGCACGCAAGTTTTCCGGGCTGACCCGCAGGCGCTGGTCAAGCTCGATAAGGCCCCCCGCTGGCTGCTGAGCTATGAAGGCAAGGTGGCCGGCGACTCGATCGGTTCGCTCTTGGCGAAGATCGACGGCCGCGACGTGCCGCTGACCGTGGGCTACCACAAGGTCACGGTCGATATCCGCGACCAGATTGCGCGGACCACGATCGAAGAATCGTTCGTCAACCACACCAAAGCCCAATTGGAAGGCACTTTCTTCTTTCCCTTGCCGCAGGACGCGTCGATTGCCGGCTTCGGCATGTGGATCGGCGACAAGCTGGTCGAGGCCGACGTGGTCGAGAAGCAGCGGGCCCGCGAGATCTACGAGACGATCCTCCGCGAGCGGCGCGACCCCGGCCTGTTGGAATGGTCCGGCGGCAACATCTTCAAGGCCCGCGTGTTTCCCATCCCTGCCAACGCGGAGAAGCGGATCACCATCACCTACACACAGGTGCTGCCGCTGCGGGGCAACAGTTTTCGCTACCAATATGCCCTGCAAAGCGACTTGCTCAAGCAGCACCCCCTGCGGCAGCTTGAGATCGACGTGAAGATCAATTCGGCCCGGCGGCTCAAGGCGGCCAGCTCGCCGACGCACCCGACGCGCAACACCATGACCGAGCACTCGGCCCACATCGAGTTCAGCGCCAAGGAGTACACGCCCGCGCAGGATTTCGAGACGGTGGTCGAGCTCGCCGGTCAGCAGTCCAGCGTGGTGCTGATCCCGCACCGCCGCGGCGACGACGGCTATTTCATGGTGCAACTCATGCCGCCAAACTCCCCTGGAGGGAGAGGGGAGATCAATGAGATGCAGAGCGACCTGCTGCCCGACAGCGGGCCGCTGGAGTTGATTGTGCTGGCCGATACGTCGGCCTCGATGGATGCTCCCAGCCGCCAGCGGCAGACCGAGCTGGTGGCCGCCTTGCTGACCGCGCTGACGCCCAAGGACAAGTTCAATCTGGGAACCTGCGATGTCGATTGCCAGTGGGTTTTTGCCAGGCCCGCAATCGCCGATGCGAAGAACGTGGAATTGGCCCGGCAGAAGCTGGCTGCGCGGCGGTCACTAGGCTGGACCGATCTGGACAAGGCCGTGCAGGGGGCCTTGGCGCAATGCGGGCCGAAGACGCAAGTCGTCTATATCGGCGATGGCATTGTCACGACCGGCGACGCGGACCCCGTGGCATTCACTAAGCGGCTGCGGCGGATGGTCGAGGAATCTACTCATCACGCTCGGCGTGATGTTGGCGCGCCCGGCCTCAGCGCCGCGCCGAGGTCCCCCACGCGGAGCGTGAGGAGTACGGCACGTTCCACTCGGTGGCCGTCAGCAGCAGTTTTGAGCCGGGCGTTTTGAAGGCCATCGCGGCGATCGGCGGCGGCTCGTTCCGGCAGGTGAGCGGGTCGCACGGCCCGGCCGCCGTGGCCATGGAACTGCTGGGCGAGATCACGCAGCCGGCCCTGCGCGACATGCGGATCGAATTCCGCGGCCTGCAAACCGCGCGGGTCTATCCCGATCCCTTGCCGAACCTGGCCGCGGGGACGCAGCAGATCATCCTCGGCCGCTATGCGCCGCAAGGCACGGACCAGTCGGGCGAGGTGATTGTCACCGGCACGCTGGGCGGCAAGCCGGTGCGGTATTCGGCACAGGTCTCGCTCAAGGACGCCGGCGAGCCGGAGGCATTAGCCTCCGGAAATTCCTTCATTCCGCGGCTGTGGGCCCGCATGCACCTGGATACGTTGCTGGAGCAAGGCGGTTCGCAGGCCGTCAAGGACGAAATCATCGCCCTTAGCGAAGAGTACCACATCATCACGCCCTACACGTCGCTCCTGGTCCTGGAAACCGACGCCGACCGCGAGCGGTTCGGCGTGAAGCGGCGATTCCAGATGCGCGACAGTGAGAAGTTCTTCGCTGCGGGCCGCGAGAACGCCAACTGGGAATTGATCCAGCAGCAGATGAAGCGGGCCGGCGGCTGGCGGCTGGGCCTGCGGCGGGAAGTGCTGCGGCAGCTTAGTCTCTTGGGGCGCGATATCCCGGTGCTCAGGGCGCTTCCTGGGTATGGCGGGCTAGGCCGAATGAGCGGCGGCGGTGGTGGAATGGGTGGTGGAGGCTTTTCGCCTGACGGCAGGTTAAACGTGAGCGGCTGGGACACCTATAGCGGTGGTACGATCGTCAGCGGCGGCAGTCTTCTCCTGTGGGACGATAACGGGATCGTCGATGGCGAGTTCGGCCTCGGGGCAGCAAATCGGGCCGGAGATACGCCTTATGGTATGGACCTGTCTGGGCCCGTATCCTCCAGTTCACCGGCGGCCCCGATGGCTATGCCCGCGGCGGTGACGGCTGAAGCTTGGAGCGAAAAGAGCGAAAAGGAACTGGCGACTCTGGAGGCAAAAGGCGAAGATCTCGAAACGGATCAAAATGAGGCTAAGAGCGATGACAAGCTCGATATTTCCGCGGGACTGGACGAGCGATTTCAATCGGACGGGAAGAGGGGGGCGACACGGGGGTTGATAACGAAGAGCGCGAACCTTCTCCGTTTCGAGGAAGATGGCGAAGTCTTCGGCGGCACGGGCTATGGCTACGCCCGGGGACCAGGCATGTCAGGCGAAATCGCCGCGGGGCAGCGGATGCCTTTTTCTTTTCGCCATCTCTGGAACGGCCCTGGGGTTGGTTATTCCTGGCTCAACAGTTTGTTTGCTCCCTTGCCGCCGCCGCCCGTGACGCCGCAAGAGCCCAAGCAGCCTTGGCCGGCCGAGGCCCGGGCAATCGCCCGCAGCCTGCTGCGGACCGAGCAGTTGACGGGTGTGAAAGATGGGCTGCGGGTCGAGATCCAGAACGAATCGTTCGACGCCCGTTGGGACGCGCTCACCGCGCGCTCGCAGACCAGGGCCCTCGTCGCTCCCCAGGGCTGGCTGACCGTTTCCGGCGGCGATAGCTCGCAGACCTGCGTTTCCTGGGCCGATGCCAAGCAGCGGGGAAGCCTGGCCGGGGCGATGCTCCTGGGTCGCGTGCGGGCGTCCAAGGCGGCCGACCTTCGCCAGCCGCCGCTGGATCTGGGCGCCGGGACCATGTCGCCGCTGGATCTGGTCTACGCGGGCCATTCGGTGCAACTCAATCTTGAGGGCGAACATCAGACCTGCTTGGTGCTCAAGTATCGCGATTCGCCGCAATACGAGGTCCGTTTCCTCGTGGATACGGCGCGGCACGTGCTTCTGAAAACCGAGAACGCCGACAAGGGCAAGGTCACCTCGAGGACGACTTTCGGCGACTTCGTCGAGATCGCCGGGGCCTGGTACGCCGGCCGCAGCGAGAGTCTTGACGCGGACGGCCGCCGCACTTCGATCGTGACGCAGAAGTTTACCGTCCTGCCCGCTGGCGAGTTCAATCGGCTGTGGAAGCAGGATCTGGCCATCCGCGAGCAGGCGCAGTTGCTCCGCGAACCGCTGCCGCGGTTGGTCGATGCCAAGAAGGCCCTGGCGGCCGGAAAAGCGGCGTTCGAGGACCAGATTGTTATGCTCCTCCACTTCCAGGCCACGCAGCAGTGGGACCGCGTACTGGGGCACCTGGCCGAAGCGGAAAAGCTTTCCGGCAAGCCTGGCATGCGCTGGGTCCGGCTTGCCGTGCTGCCGATCGCGCGTAAGGCCGAGGAGGCGAAGAAGCGGTTCTTCGAGGAGGCCGAGTTGATTGCGAAGCCGCAAGCGGCGGGCGGCAACGAGCTTTGCCTGGCCGATTACGTGTTCAACAATTCCACCAATATCCTGGAGGCCAACGAGCAACTGCAATTGCTGGATGCCTTGCGGCCGGTCTACGCGCGTCAGCCGGCCTATCTTCTGGCCATGAAACGCTGGAATGAGTGGCGGTGCAACATCCTGGAGCGAACCGGCCAGAGCCAGGAAGTGCTCAATCTCCGCAAACAGCTTGCCGTGGACTATCCGCACGACTACACCTTACAGCAGCAATACGCGCGGGCCCTGGCCAGCGTGGGCGAACACTCGGCGGCCTACGCCTGGTTGGATCGCGTGCTCGTGCCGGCCGCGAAATGGCTGCCCAATGAAGAGGAGAGCCTGGTCCAGACCTGCGCCGAACTGCTGCAGCAACAAGGCCGTTACGACGACTTGGTCGAATACCTGGCCGGTTGGGTCAAGCGCAACCTGCCGACGCAGAGTGTTTACGCCCATTACCTGAGCGCCCTGGTGTGGAGCGATCGCCCGAAGCAGGCCGATGAACGCATTGCCCAGTGGATTCACGATGCGGAGCAGGACGTGCAGGCATCCAATGGGGAACCGTTGCTGAAAAGCGGCGGCAAGCCGCCGCACTCCAAAGAGCTGCCGGCGGACGTCGACGCCCGGCTGCGTGCGGCCGTGTCGCAGGCCCTGGGGCAGGGCTACAACTTGTATACGAATCGCATCGACCCGCAATGGTTCGAACCGTTGGCCGACGCGGCGATCTGTTTCGCCCGCCATCCTTCGGCATCCTCTGTGGCCGACCAGATCATGGGCCAGTGGAACTTCCAGCAATCGGATGAGTGCCGCCGTGTCCGCAAGGTGGCCCTGCGGATGCTGTTGGACGAGATGGGCAAGCTGCCGGTCGATCAATTGCAGCGGTTGCTGAACTGGGTTTCGGCCAACGATCCGGCCGTGGAGAAAGGGGCCTGGCAGAAGATCGCCGCGGGCCTTCGCGGGCGCTGGGACGCCGAGCCCGATTGGCAGGTCAAGAATCAACTCGGCGGGATGCTGGCCGGCGTCCTGCAGGGCCATAGTGACGCGGAGACTTGGCTGGAGTTCCTCCGCAGGCAACTCAAGAACTCGCGGGAGGAGGATCGCGCCGGCCATGCCAGGCAGCTCTTTGACGCCTTGCTTGGCCAGCCGTGGAAGCAGGTCTACGAGGACGAGGCCTTCGGGTTGCTTGCGCAACTGCCCGCCGACGAGCAGGCATCACAGCGTCGGGCGATTGAGGTCGCCGCGCTTTGCCAAATGACCGATGGCATGGTGCAGGCCCGTTTCCAGGACCGCATGAAGGCCGTCGAGCATCCAGAGAAGCTTACGCGGACCGAACTCCGCGCCAAGCAGGCAGAGAACCTTCGCCTGGCTCGGGAAGGCTATGCCGATCGGTTGCAGAAGGAGATGGCTACCCGAAAGGGCCACATCGTTCCCTGGATGAACATCGAGCGGCTATACCTCGACGTGCGTGCGGGCCGCAATCTGGACAAGGTTGCGGAAGAGTGCTTTGAGCTACTGCCGCGGCTAGGAACCTCCGCAGCAGGACGATTCTCCCAGGCCGTCGTGGACGGGCTAGGAAGCCCATCCTTCGTAACGTCTGCCGACAGCGACTCTGATGAGGTGCAGCGGCGCCTGGACGACGTCTTGCAGCACCGCTGCCTGGCGACCCTCATGAACCTGGCAGCCCGCAAGGGCGCCAAGGCGGGCCTGGCCGAGCGCGTGCTGGCCTATCTGGAGGCCGGCGACAAGGCCGATCCGGAAAACACCCGCTGGAAGGCGATGCAATACCCGTTGCTCGTCGCCCTGGACCGGCCGAAGGAGCTTGCCAAACGGCTCCAGGCGTGGATCGCGGGCGGCGACGCCGATAATGGCTGGCGGCTGATCTTGGGCTACCTCGAAGCCGAATCGGGCCAGATCCCCGCCGCCATCCGCCTTTTCGAGGCCGTCCGCGCAAGCGACGAGCTGGGCGGCGCCGAATACCGCACGCTGGCCGATTGGTACATGGCGGTCAACCGCCGCGATGCCTACGATCGGGCCCGCATCGACACCTACAAAGTGATCGAGGAATGGCAGCTCAACCAATGGCTGTACGCGAAGCTGCAACCGTGGCAGCGCAACAGCGATCAGCAGCCCCCGCCCCGCGAGCTGGACGTGGAGGTTTTGTTCGCCTTGACGGCCCTCTTTGAAAAGGCCAGCCAGCCGGTGAGCTACCTCAATCATCTCCAACAGTTCTATGCCGCTACTCGCGACTTCCGCCTGCTGGCCGGACTGGCCGATGCGGTCATCGGCCACACGGCGGGCCAGGTCTATCCCTTCCTGCAGGGCATCTCCGGCGTGCTCGGCGAGGTCCGCGATGAGGCCACGGCCGACTCGATCGTCGAGCGGATCGTTGCCGCCCGCGGGCGGGCCAAGACCGAGGTCGACCGCCGGGCCCTCGACCTTCTGGAGTTGCTCGTCGAGCGCCGCGCCGCGGAGATCCAGAACCAGCCCGGCCCGCATGTGCAAAAGGCGCTGGCGGCCATGCGTCGGGCCTGGAAGCGCGAGTGGTCGCCGGGCGAACCGCGGCTGATCGCCGAGTTGCTGGCTTCGCTGGGGCATATCGCCCAGCAACCGCTGGCCGATGAACAAGTGGGCGAATTGGAGAAACTCCATCGCGAGGCCCAGCCCGGCACGGCCGATCGCCTGAAGATCGGCACGTGTCTCGCTCAGACCTATTGGGCCTATTCCCGCTTCGATCCGGCAATCGATCTCTTGAGCGAATCGCTGGATGAGCACCAGGCGGCCTGCGGCGGCGTGTTGCCCGCATCGGCCAATCACGCGTTGGACATCCTGATCGGCTACCTGGAAAACCGCACGCAGCACGCCCGCGGCGAAAAAGTCCTTCAGGAGCAACTCAAGCACCCGGTGAACCAGCAGCAGACCTATTGGCTCATCGAGCGGCTCTACCAGCTCTACGACAGTGCGATCGCCAGCGACGGCGGCGTATCGCTGGGGCAGGGCGTCGAGCTTTATCGCGCTGTCGAGAAGAAGGTCCGCGAGGGTCTCGATACGCCGGACCAGAACCATCGCTATCGCCTGGTCAACCGGCTGAACAATATCTACCGCACGGCCCACAACAAGAAGTTGGCTGGCGTGGTCGACGACCTCCGCCGTTTCGCCTTCCATCGCCTGCCCGAGGTGCTCAAGCGGCAGACGAACAATTATACGTCGATGGTCTCCGAGACGGCCAATACGCTGCACGAAATCGCCGGGCCGCGCGACGGCCTGGCCTTCCTCGTCGAGCGGATCGGCGCCGAGCCCGACTGGTTCCGGTTGAATAACCAGGACGGCTGGAGCCAGTACTGCTGGACGCTCGGGCAGTGGCGGACCGAGGTCAAGGACCTTGGCGCGGTGGAGAAGCCGCTGTTGGCGATCGTGCTCAAGGAGCTCCGCCGCGACCTGCAATCGCGGCAACAGCGCAACCGGATCATTTTTGCGAAGCACAACGCCGACAGCTACTATTGGAGCGAGAAAGAGGCCGACTTCGCCCGCACGGCTGAGGAAGTCTGGTCCGCGGAGAAGCAATCCGGCGCGGCATGCCAATACATCGCCGAATACCTGTTCGGCGGTCTGGACCACTACTGGCGGGCGATCGAGATCCTGCTGGACGCCCATCGTCGCGAGGTGCTCGACGAGGGCGGACAGTCGACGTTGGTCGGATTCCTGCGCGGCCAGAACCGCTTCGCCGAAACGATTTCCCTCCTCGAGCCGCTGGTCCAGCGGCGGCCAGACAACTTGCAATATCGCGTGTGGCTGATGAATGCGTACTTCAAGACGGGCAAATCCGGACAGTTGACCAAGCTCCTCAAGGAGACGCACGATTATTTCCATCGGGAGAATCGCTGGAACGAGGGCGCCATGGCCATGCTGGGCAGAAGCTGCCTGGAGAACGAAATCTACGACCCCTCGGTCAAGTACCTTGAGGAAGCGATTGCCCTCCATCAGCGCACGGCCCCGCGCCGCGGGATCGGCGACGGCGTGCTCTCGGGCTATTATGGCGACCAGGCGCGGGCCTTCGCCGGCTTGAAGCAGACGCCCGCGGCCGTCGACGCGGCCGCGGCCGCCGTGGTCGCCTGGGGCCGGAACATTGCCAGCCGCAGCAACGCCCTGGAGGCCCTGCGGGCCGTCCTGCGCGCCGCGCCGGACCTGGATGCCTACGTCGTCCGCCTCGACAAGCACCTGAAGGAGACTCGCGAAGAGAATCCGATCCTCCGCAAGGCGATCGGCCAGGTCTATCGCGAGAAAGGGCAGTTCGGCAAGGCGATTGGGCAGCTCCTCATCGCCGCCGAGGTGCAGCCCAACGATGCGGAAACGTATCAGGCCCTGCTGGCCTGCTACGATCGCCAGGAGGATCAGCAGGGGGCCGTCGAGCAGCTCCTCGCCTGGCGGCAGTTCGCGCCCCGCCACATCAAGTTATACGAGGACCTCGGCAAGCGGTTGGAGAAACTGGGGCAGGCCACGGAGGTCGAGCGGGCCTACACCTCGATCGTCGAGGTCCTGCCCGCCGAGTCGGAGAGTCATCAGCTTCTGGCGGAGATTCGCCAGCGGCAAGACCGCTGGGCCGAGGCCGCGGATCAGTGGCGGCAAGTTGCGCGGATCCGTCGCTGGAACCGCAGGGGCTGCTCGGTTTGACCGAGGCCCTGATCCACCAGCGCCAATTCAAAGAGGCCGGCGAATCCCTGGCGCGGCTCAAGCAGACGAATTGGCCGGCGCGATTCGACAACTGGCCGATGAATCTCCGCGAGAAGATCCGCGTTTTGGAGCAAAAGCTTCAGCAAGGCCAGAAGTAATGGGGGCTGCCCGGGCTCCGGGCATCTCAAGTCTTTAGGGCAGGAAAATGGAGGACAGGAAGATGATGGAATTCCATTTTCCCGTCATCTCTTTTGGTTTATAATGAACCAATCCTGAACTGGCTGATTCGATCGCAACCTCGACAATTCCTCATGCGTACCCTGGCTTTCGCATTTTTGCTTTCTTGTGCCGCGCCGATCACTGCCGATGAACCCTGGCCGCAATTCCTCGGCCCGGCGGGCAACGGCGCCTGCCCGCAGGCCGATATCCCCCTGACCTGGAGCGAGACGAAAAACGTCCGCTGGAAAACGGCGATCCACGACCGCGGCCATTCGTCGCCGGTCGTCTGGGACAAGCAAATCTGGCTAACCACCGCCGCGGACGACGGCAAGCACCTGTTTGCCGTAGGCGTCGATCGCGACTCAGGCCGGATCGTGCACGACATCTGTGTCTTCGAGGTCGAACACCCCAAACCGATCGCCGAGCTGAATACCTATGCCTCGCCCACGCCCGTCGTCGAGGCCGGACGCGTCTATGTCCACTTCGGCTGCTATGGCACGGCCTGCCTGGACACGGCCTCGGGCAAGACGCTCTGGTCGCGGCGCGACCTGCCTTGCGACCACTTTCGCGGTCCTGGCTCGTCGGCCTTTGTCTACAAGGACTTGCTGATTTTGACTTTCGACGGCATCGACGTGCAGTATCTCGCGGCCCTCGACAAGCGGACGGGGGCAACGGTCTGGAAAACCGACCGCTCGACCGATTACGCCGGCGCCGAGGGCGACAATCGCAAGGCCTACTGCACGCCGATCGTGATCGACGCCGGCACGCCCCAATTGATCAGTTGCGGGGCCTACGCCACGGAGGCCTACGCGCCGGAGACCGGCCGGGAGCTCTGGAAGGTCTGCTATCCCGGCGGATTCTCCAACGTCTCCCGCCCCTTGTACGGCCAGGGGCTGCTACTTCTCAACACGGGCTTTGGCCGGCCGGAAATTTGGGCGGTGCGGCCCGGCGGCCAGGGCGACATCAGCCGCAGCCACGTCGTCTGGAAGAACAAGGCGAGAAACCTGCCGTGCAAGCCGTCGAGCGTCCTGGCGGGCGAGCTGCTGTTCTGCGTCAGCGACAACGGCATCGCCAGTTGCCTGGACGCCAAAACCGGTGCAACCGTCTGGCAGGAGCGGATCCACGGCTTCTTCTCGGCCTCGCTGCTGGCCTCGCCCGGCCGCATCTACTTCTTCGATCAAGACGGCAAGACGACGGTCATCGCCCCCGAGCGCAAGCTGAAGATCCTCGCCGTCAACCAACTCGACGACGGCTTCATGGCCTCGCCCGCCGTCAGCGGCAAGGCCCTGATCCTGCGCACGAGAACACACCTTTACCGGATCGAAGATTAGTCTCTGAATGGCTTCTCTTCTCGCTCGATCTGCTGGCATGCCTTGCAGAGTTTCGTCTTGTCGCGGGGGGCCTTCGCGATCTCGGTGGCGTGGCTGGGGATGGGCCTGTTGCACAAGGTTTTCAGGCGGCTGGCGGCAATATGGATCTTGGACGGAATGATCCCAACCCATTGAACGAACGGCATGGTGCGCAACCTTTCAGAACGAAGCAGGGAAAGATGGCGGAAGAAAAAACGATGCGCTGCACATGGAATCAGCGATTCGACGGATCGCTTGCCTGTTGCCTGATCTTCTCGGCCTGGGCAGGATTGTGAGGATCGTGGAAGTGGCGCAGGAAGTGCGCCGCCGCCGAATCCTCCACGCCCCATTCCTGCAGAAGCTGCACTCGCTGCGAGATGCTGATGTCGTACAACTTTTGGATCTGCTCGGGCGAGAAGGTCGAAAACGAGGCCAGCGCCGAAGCCAGGTTGTTCTCGATGGAGAACTCGATCAGCCGCTTCAACTCGTTGTGGATGGTAAACATGGCTATTCGTCCCGAAATCGCCCAACGCCTCGATCAGTGCCATCTTTATTGTACGTTCGGCCTACCGGCTGGAGCAATAGCCTGCTTGCCGAACTGCCCGGGGGCCTTTATCATCCGGGGATGCCGCTTATCGCGTTATCCGACGTCACCCTGGGCTTCCGCGGCCCGCCGCTTCTGGAGCAGGCCAATCTGATGATCGAGCCGGGCGAGCGGGTCTGCCTCTTGGGCCGCAACGGCACCGGCAAGACGACACTCCTCCGCCTCCTGCAGGGCGCGGTGGAGCCCGATCGGGGCGAGGTCATCCGCCAACAGGGCCTGCGGACCGCGATGCTCCCCCAGCAGGTGCCGCAGGACCTGCCGGGCTCGGTCTTCGACGAGGTCTCGCGGGGTTTCGGAGCGAAGGCGGAACTGCTGGCCGAGTATCATCACCTGGCGGGCCGGCTTGCCGCCGAGGGCAGCGAAGACCTGCAGGCTGAGTTGGGTCGGATCCAACACGCCCTGGAGGCCGACGGCGGCTGGAGCGTGCACCAGCAGATCGAAGCCGTCATTTCGCGGATGAGCCTCCAGCCGGACGCCGCTCTGGCAACCCTGTCCGCCGGCATGAAGCGCCGCGTGCTCCTGGCCAAGGCCGTGGTCGGCAACCCGGATCTCCTGCTTTTGGACGAGCCGACCAACCATCTCGACATCGGTGCAATCCGCTGGCTTGAGGATTTCCTGCTGCGTTACAGCGGCACGCTGCTCTTCGTGACCCACGATCGCGCCTTGCTCCGCAAGGTGGCGACCCGGATCGTGGAACTCGACCGCGGCCGGCTCACGCGCTGGTCGTGCGACTACGCCACGTACCTGAGCCGTAAAGAGGCGGCCCTGGAAACCGAAGCCCGGCAGAATGCCGAATTCGACAAGAAGTTGGCCCAGGAAGAGGTCTGGATTCGCACGGGCATCCAGGCTCGGCGGACCCGCAATGAAGGCCGGGTCCGCGCCCTGGAGGCCCTCCGCGAGGTCCGCCGCGGCCGCCGCGAGCGGCCCGGCGACGTGAAAATGGAGATCCAGGAGGCGGAGCGCACGGGCCGCCTGGTGATCGAGGCCCGGCGGATCGGTTTCCGTTACAGCAGCCAGACCATCATCCACGACTTCTCGACGATGATCATGCGGGGTGATCGGGTGGGGTTGATCGGTCCCAACGGCTCCGGCAAGACGACCCTTTTGCGCCTGCTGCTGGGCGATCTGCCGCCGCAGACCGGCAGCGTTCGCCACGGGACCAATCTTGAGGTCGCGTACTTCGACCAGCTCCATGCCCAACTGGACGAGACGAAATCGGTCCGCGAGAACGTCCGCGACGGATCGGCCGCGGTGACCATCAACGGCCGTCCGCGGCATATCATCGGCTACCTGGAGGATTTTCTCTTCACGCCCGAGCAGGCCAACGGCCCCGTCGCGCGGCTCTCGGGTGGCGAGCGAAACCGCCTGCTGCTGGCACGGCTCTTCACCAAACCGTCCAACGTGCTGGTCATGGACGAACCGACCAACGACCTGGACCTGGAGACGCTCGAATTGCTGGAAGACCTGTTGAGCGAATATGCGGGCACACTGCTCTTGGTCAGCCACGACCGCGAGTTTCTCAACAACGTGGTGACCAGCACGCTGGTGCTGGAGGGCGAAGGCCGGGTCAAGGAATATGCCGGCGGCTACGACGATTGGCTGCGGCAACGTCCGGAAGAGCCGCCGCCGGTTGCCAAACCGGCCGCCGCCCGGCCCGAGCCGAAACCGTTGCCCCTACAGCGTGCCCGGCGTTTGACGTACAAAGAGCAGCGCGAATTGGAGGCCCTGCCGCAGCGGATCGAGCTATTAGAAGCCGAATTGGGCGAGCTCCATCAACTGACGGCCGATCCGGCATTTTATCGCAAGGCCCCGGCCGAAATCATCCGCGTCAAGGGGAGACTTGATGAGCTACAGAATGAAGTTGCGGAGGCGTATCGCCGCTGGGAGGAATTGGAGACGGCGGCCAAATGAACAAGATCCGAAATACGAATCCCGAAATACGAAACAATCACAAAACTCAAGGGTCGAAATCGGAAACGACGACCGATCTTACTGCGCAAGAGAGTGATTCCGGATACACGAGGGTTTGCCCGGAGTGTGGAAGCTCGTATTTCATCTGGATCAAAGAAGTCAGTCGAGGTATCATAGATAATAAGGTTGAATTCGCCATTCCTTATTGAGTGAGCCGCTCCTATGACAAAACTCCTGGAAGATGCCGTTTCTAAAGCACGCGTACTCTCGGAAGACGAGCAGGATGCGATTGGCGCCATCGTCTTGCAAGAAATCGAGTCCGAAACTCGCTGGAAGGCGTTGTTCGACCAGCCAAAGTCGGTCGAGGTGCTCTCGAAATTGGCGGATCAAGCAATTGAACAAGCTCGTGCGGGTCGTGCCCGGAAACTCGACTTGAACGACCTATGAACTCGTTCGTCACACCCGAGTTCTGGGAACTTTATTCTGCCCTGCCGGAAGACGTTCGGCAGCAAGCCCGGCAAGCTTATGCCCTGTTCCAGCAGGATTGCCGTCATCCAGGGCTCCGATTTCGAAAGGTTCATCCTGTCCGTCCAGTCTACTCGGCTCGCGTCGGAGCCAATTACCGCGCAGTTGGCATCCGACAGGACAACGACATCCTCTGGTTTTGGATCGGTTCGCACGCGGATTATGACCGTTTGCTAAGGCAGATCTGATCGACTCGATACCACGCGGCACAGAAAAGTCGCCGGGACCCGGACATAACGGTTCCTGGCGCCTTATCCGGCCCACGCACATTAACCCGACTTCCCTCCCGGCAGAAGGGGCCTGCCGCGCTACTGTCCCACCTGGTTCGGCTTGTTCGGATCGAGGTCCAGCGCCTTGATCGCTTCGCAGAGCTTCGCCTTGGGGTAATCGCCCTTGCGGGCCAGTTGCGCAAGCGCGGTCAAGGCGACGTTCTCGGCGTCGACCTCGAAGAACCGCCGCAGGTTGGCGCGGGCCTCGCTGCGGCCGTAGCCGTCGGTGCCCAGCACCGTGTAGTCGGCGCCGACCCAGGGGGCGATCGCCTGGGGCACCGCGGCAACGTAATCAGAGGCCGCCACGATCGGGCCGGACTCGCCGCCGATGATCTGCTCGACATAAGGCCGCCGCGGTGCCTCGCCCGGATGCAGCCGGTTCCAGCGATCGCAGTCCAGCCCGTCGTAATAAAGATTCTTGTAGCTGGTCACGCTGTAGACGCTGCTGGCCACGCCGAACTTCTGCTCCAACAAGTCCTGGGCCCGCAGGACCTCGCGGAGGATCGCGCCGCTGCCGAAGAGCTGCACGTGGGGCTGCTTCGGCCCCAGCCGCCGCTCGGACAGCCCGTAAATGCCCTTCGTAATGCCTTCCGTCGAGCCCAGCGGCAAGATCGGCATTTCGTAGTTCTCGTTCATGAGCGTGATGTAGTAGAAGACGTCCTGGTCTTCGTAGTACATCTTGCGAATGCCGTCCAAGACGATCACCGACAGCTCGTAGGCATAGCACGGATCGTAGGCCATCACGCGGGGGAAGGCCAGGGCGTTGAGATGGCTGTTGCCGTCCTGGTGCTGGAGGCCCTCGCCGGCCAGCGTCGTGCGGCCGGCCGTGCCGCCCAGCAGGAAGCCGCGGCAACGCATGTCGCCGGCGGCCCAGATCAGGTCGCCGATCCGCTGGAAGCCGAACATCGAATAGTAGATGAAAAACGGGATCATGCTCACGCCGTGGCTGGAACGCGAGCTGGCCGCGGCAATGAACGAGGCCATCGACCCGGCCTCGTTGATGCCTTCTTCCAGGATTTGCCCGTCCACCGCCTCGCGATAGTAGAGCACGTTGTCGGAATCGACGGGCTCGTAAAGCTGGCCGGCATGGGAGTAGATGCCGAACTGGCGGAAAAGGGCCTCCATGCCGAAGGTGCGGGCTTCGTCGGGCACGATCGGCACGACGTAACGGCCGATGTTCTTGTCGCGCAGCAGCCGCACCAAGAGCCGCACGAAGGCCATCGTGCTCGACACCTCGCGGCCCTCGCTGCCGGCGAAGAACTCGGCGAATTCGTCCCACTTGGGCGGCTTCAGACGCATCGTGGGGGCCCGGCGGCCGGGGACGAACCCGCCCAGCGCCGCCCGCCGCTGGCGGAGATAGACCATCTCCGGGCTGTCGTCGGGCGGCTTGTAGAACTCGGCGTGCGAGGCCTGTTCCTCGCTGATGGGGATATTGAAGCGCGCCGCGAACTCCAGCAGCTCCTGCTCGTTGAGCTTCTTCTGCTGGTGCGTGATGTTGCGGCCCTCGCCCGACTCGCCCATGCCGTAGCCCTTGATCGTCTGGGCGAGGATGACGGTCGGCGCGCCGCGGTTCTCCACCGCCGCCTTGTAGGCCGCGTAGACCTTCAGCGGATCGTGGCCGCCGCGGCGCAGGGAGAGCAACTGCTCGTCGGTCAGGTGCTCGACCAGCGCCTTCAGCCGCGGATCGACGCCGAAGAAATGCTCGCGGACATAGGCCCCGGACATCACAGAGTACTTCTGCAACTGGCCGTCGACCACCTCGCCCATGCGGCGCACCAGCAGGCCGTCGGCGTCGTTGGCCAGCAGCGGGTCCCAGTCGGAACCCCACAGGACCTTGATCACGTTCCAGCCGGCGCCGCGGAAGGCGCCCTCCAGTTCCTGCACGATCTTGCCGTTGCCGCGGACCGGCCCATCCAGCCGCTGCAGGTTGCAATTGATGACGAAAATCAGGTTGTCGAGGCCCTCGCGGGCGGCCAGGGTGATCGCCCCCAGCGATTCCGGTTCGTCGCACTCGCCGTCGCCCAGGAAGGCCCACACCCGCGAGGCCTTGGCGTCGGGCTTGATGCCGCGATCGACCAGGTAGTGATTGAAACGGGCTTGATAGATGGCCATGATCGGCCCCAGCCCCATCGACACCGTGGGGAACTCCCAGAAGTCGGGCATGAGCCAGGGGTGCGGATAAGAGGACAGGCCGCCGCCGGGCTTCAACTCGCGGCGGAAGTTCACCAGGTTCTGCTCGGTCAAGCGGCCGAGGAGATACGCGCGGGCGTAGATCCCCGGAACGGCGTGTCCCTGGAAGTAGACCTGATCGGGCGGCTCCGTGCCCTGTTTTCCGCGGAAGAAGTGGTTGAAGGCCACTTCATAGAGCGTCGCGGCCGAAGCGAAGGTCGAGATATGCCCGCCGATGCCGCTGCTGAGCTTGTTCGCGCGGACGACCATCGCCATGGCGTTCCAGCGGATGATGCTCTTGATGCGACGCTCGATTTCGCGGTCGCCGGGGTATTCGGGCTGGAGCTCGGCCGGAATAGTGTTGATATAAGGCGTGGTCGCGCTGGAGGCGAAGGACACGCCGAGCCGGAAGGCCCGTTCGCGGAGTTTTTCCAGCAAATACTGGGCCCGCTCGCGGCCCTGCGACCGGCAGACGAAGTCGAGCGATTCCAGCCATTCCGCCGTTTCTTGGGGGTCGTCATCCCGTTGCAGGACGGGTACAATGCCGGAGAACAGTTTCTTTTCGTCAGCGTGTGGTTTCATAAATCGCGAGTCCCCATGATCCCGTTTATTGTACGGGCAACAGCCGCAGGGTCCATGGGGGCCAGAACAGAAAGTGCAGGAAAATCGAATGTCTGAGGAGCCGCTGATTGCCGTATTCGTTGATTTTGAGAACCTGGCCATTGGCGTTCGGGAGATGAAGGCCGGGAAGTTCCAAATCCAGTTGGTCCTGAAGCGGTTGCTGGAAAAGGGCCGCATCGTCTTCAAACGGGCCTACTGCGATTGGAGGAACTACGAGGACTCGGTGCGCGAGTTCCATGCCCAGGGCGTGGAAATGATCGACATCCCGCAGACCAGGATGAGCGGCAAGAACAGCGCCGACATCCACATGGTGGTCGATGCCCTCGACCTGTGTCACTCCAAGCAGCACATCGACACGTTCGCCTTGCTCTCCGGCGACAGCGATTTCTCGCCGCTGGTCTCCAAGTTGAAGGAGAACGACCGGCGGGTCATCGGCTGCGGGGTGAAGAGCTCCACGTCCGACCTGCTGATCGCCAACTGCGATGAATTCATCTACTACGACGATCTGATCCGCAAGGCCACGAAGACCCCGCGGGCGCCGAAGAAAGACAAAACCGAGGCCGACAAGAAGCAGGAGGCCGTGGAGCACGTGCTGGAGGTCATTCATTCCGTGGAGCAGGACTACGACCCGCTATGGGGCTCGACGCTCAAGCAGGCCATCCGCCGTGTGTATCCCGGCTTCAACGAGGGCTACTACGGCTACGGGAGTTTCTCCGACTTGCTCGAGGACATCAAGGCCAAGGGGCTGATCGACCTCGAATACGACGAGGGCCGGGGAAATTATAAAGTGCGGCCAAGGAAAAAATGAGAGGCTGTCCGGAAAGTCTTTGGCCGAACGGCCGCATTGAAGCCCGATGCGCAAGCGAGTCGTGTAGGCCGGAACAAGCTTGCGCAGTTCCGGCAGGGATCGGTATCGCGGCGATCAACAGCGGACGTTTCTCAAAGCGGCAGGCGCCAATGCCGGAACTGCGCAAGCTTGTTCCGGCCTGCAGTTCTCAGCCCGTGAACCGCTTGCAGATCAAGGCGATGTTCTGCCCGCCGAAGCCGAAACTGTTCGACAGGGCGACGTCGCAGCGCTTCTCCCGGGCCGTGTTGGGGATGTAGTCCAGATCGCAGTCGGGATCGGGCGTTTCGTAGTTGATCGTGGGCGGCAAGACGTTGTCGCGAATGGCCAGCAGGCAGAAGATCAGTTCCGTGGCCCCGGCGGCGGCAATCAGGTGGCCCATCATGCTCTTCGTGCTGGAGACCGGGATCTTATAGGCCCGATCGCCGAAGACCTGCTTGATGGCCAGCGATTCGACCTTGTCGTTCACCGTGGTGCTGGTGCCGTGGGCGTTGATGTAGTCGATGTCGCCGACCCCCAGTCCGGCGTCGGCCAGGGCCATCCGCATGCAACTGATGGCGCCGCGTCCCTCGGGATGCGTATCGGTGATGCGGAAGGCGTCGGCCGTGGAGCCGTAGCCGACCAGCTCGCCGTAGATCTGGGCCCCGCGGGCCCTGGCGAGGTCCAAGTCCTCGAGCACCATCATGCCGGCCCCTTCGCCGAGCACGAAGCCGTCGCGATCGCGCTCGAAAGGACGCGAGGCCCGGGCGGGCTCGTCGTTCCGCGTGCTGAGGGCCGTGAGCAGATTGAAACCGGTGACGCCGAAGGGATGGATCATGGTGTGCGTGCCGCCGGCGAGCATCACGTCGGCCTCGCCGCGGCGGATGATCTCGACTGCCTCGCCAATCGCCTGGCTGCTGGCCGCGCAGGCCGTGAGGCAGTTGATGTTCGGGCCCTGGGCGTCGAAGAGACTGGCCAGATGCCCGGCCGGCATGTTCGGCTCCTGCTCCAATTCGGCGATCGGGTTGAGCAGTTCCAGGCCCCGGCGGGTGAAACGGCTGATGTCCAGCGTCGTGCCGCCGTTGAGTCCGGCGACCATCATTTCGGTAAAACGGTCGAAATCCTGCGGGCCTTCGCCGCTGCCGGTGTAAATGCCGAAGCGGGTGGGATCGATGCGGGCTTCTTGCAGGCCGGCGTCGCTGACGGCCTTCTTAGCGGCCCCGATGGCAAAGCGGGTGTGGCGGCACTGGTACTTCCAGTCCTCCGGATTCTCGCCTACGTCGGAGACGTCCCAGTTGCGGACCTCGGCGGAGATCTTCGTGGGGAAATTGGCGGCATCGAAAAGGGTCGTATAGCCCACGCCCGACTCGCCCGCCAGCAGCCGTTTCCAAATGCCTTCCCGGTCGGCGCCCAAGGGCGTGACCATGCCGATGCCGGTGATTACCACGCGCCTTCTCATGGTCTTTTTCCTTTCGCTGTCGCCGACCTGTCACCCGCAAGCGGGTACCCGGCAGGCGGGTGCCCCGGCTCCGGGTTGAACGGCGATGGCGGTTGCCGGTCGTTGCCATTGCCGGCGGGCGTGCACAACCGCGCCGGCGGAGTGAGCGGGCTGCCGTCGGCCGCATGACCGACACGATAGGCCCCGAAGACGCGCATCATCGAGAGGAATGCCTCTGGCGAGAAGAAGGTGCCCAGCCAAGGGGCGTTCAAGTAGGCGAAAACGATCTCCGCCTGGGCCTGCAAGCGGTCGCCGATGTGGCTCGTGGCGCTGATCGCGGCCCCTTCCGCGTTCTGGTACTCGATCGTGGCCATGTAGGTGAGCGTGTCGCCCGGCCGCGCGTGGCAGAAGAACTGCACCTTGGGAAGCTTCGCCAGGATCACCTTCTCGGTGAACTCGTGATGGTCGCAGACCAGCAGCCCGCCGGTCTGCGCCAAGCCTTCGATGACCAGTGAGTTGGGAAACACGGGGAATTGCGGAAAGTGGTCGTGCAGGTAGTCCTCGGCCAACGAGACGCACTTGATGGCCTTGGCGTACCGCCCGCTTTCGAATTCCAGGAATCGATCGATCCAGAACCAGCGCATCGGCTCAGCCTGTGACTTGGACTTTGCTTTCCACGAAACGGCACATATCGGCCACCGTCAGCACGTTGGCGAAGTCCTGTACAACCGGGTTCGCGGCGAAGCCGTCCAGGTTGGCAAAAGGCATCCGCTTGCGCAGTTCCGCCACGCCGACGTCGGTGACGCGGCCGTCCTGCACGTACTTCTGGTCGGTGAGCACATCTTCCGGGAAGAGCTCGTTGCGGGGAATCTTGATGTCGAAGGCCTTTTCCAGGCGGAAGACGATGTCCAGGAAGTCGATCGACTCGGCCCCCAGGTCGCCTACCAGCGTGGCTTCCGGCTTGATGTCATCCTCATCCACGCCCAAGGCGTCGGTCAGAGCGACTTTGATCTTCGCGTACACTTCGTCCTTTGTCGGCATTTCGCACAATCTCCAAAAGTATCGGGAAAACTTACTGTAGGGTGGGCTCTGGTACTGTAGGGTGGGCCGAGTGCAACGAGTCCCACCATCCTCCGGCGTCTTTCATGGTGGGACTCGTTGCACTGGGCCCACCCTGCGCACGTCAATAACCTCCCAGGCTCAGGCCGCCGTCGACCCGCAGCACCTGGCCCGTCAGGTAGGAAGCATCGTCGCTGGCCAGGAAAGCCACCACGGCGGCGATTTCCTCGGGCTTTCCGATCCGCTTCAAGGGAACCATATTCTTGATCTGGTCGCCGGCGATGCCGCGCACGACCTGGCTCATATCGGTCTCGATCATGCCGGGGGCCACTGCATTCACGCGGACCTTGCGGGCGGCGAGCTCTTTGGCCAGGGCCCGCGTGAGGCCGTTGATGCCGCCTTTACTGGCCGCGTAGTTGACCTGCCCTCGGGAAGCGAACTCCGCTGCCGTGCTGGAGAGGTTCACGATGCTGCCGCTGCGGGCCATCAACATCGGCTGGGTCACCGCGCGGCAGTAGTTGAACGTGCCGGCAAGGTTCGTATCAATCACGTCTCGCCACTGGTCGTCGGTCATGCTGCCCGTCAGGCCGTCCTTGGTGATGCCGGCGGAGTTGACGAGGATGTCGATCCGCTGCCACTGGCCGAGGAGGCTGTCGACGATTTCCTGGGCCCGCTTGGCGTCGCGGACGTCGGCCTGCAGGGCCTGCACCCGGCGGCCCTGGGCGGATAATTCGGAGGCCAGCGTGTCGGCTGCTTCCTTGGCGGAATTATACACAAAAGCCACGGTCGCCCCTTCGGCGGCCAGCCTGGCCACGCACGCCCGGCCAATGCCGCGGCTGCCGCCCGTCACGATCGCTGTCTTGCCTTCAAGTCGCATGGCCTGCTTCTTCAAACGGTTAACGGCACCACCGGTGGGCCGGGCTGATACAATATCGTCAACAGGCTTCGCATTTCCTGCAGGATCGACTCGTCGGCCGTTGCCTCCAGAGGATTGCGGTCTGCGAGGTTATAGCGTTCCAGCACCAGTCGGCCGCTGACGGTCGTCCGGCCGTCCACCGTACCCTGGGCTTTGACTTTGGTCTCGGTTGCAGTCTGCGAAATGATCTCGGCGGTCACCGTCAGCAACTGGCCCGGTTCGACAAACTGGCCATACTTCACATTCCCCGCGTACTTCAGCAAGATCACGGAATGGGCGAAATCTTCGCTCAAGCGGATCAGCCAGGCGGCTGCCTGAGTCATGGCCTCCAACATCAACACCCCCGGCATGACGGGGAAATTGGGAAAATGGTCGGTCAGGTACTCCTCGGCCATCGTCAACGATTTCACGGCGGTGATTCGGGCACCGGGTTGAAAGTCAACGATGCGGTCGATCAACAGGAAACGCATGGAATCTGGACAGGCCACCTTCGGCCCAGGACTGGTTGCAACAACCGACACGCCTCCCAAACCCCCTCCACCTCAAGCGGCCGCTGGAATGGGTTGTCGGATGATAAACTGCGTCGTTGCTGGGGCTTAAACCAGCAAGTATAGCGGGCCAACCCCGGTTCCACAACCGTGAAAAGGCCCGCGCGGCCAGAAAAGGGCGGCCCGTAGCACTTCTTGCCCAAGGCAAGTACACTACAGAAATACTGTGGAGGCTGTTCGGCGAGGGTCTCCCGACCCCGCTTCCGTTCGGCGAGGGTCTCCCGACCCCGCCGAAACGCCTGACCGAAGGTCTCCCCCATTCGCTGGGAGACCTTCGGTCGGTAGTGTGGCTCGGTCAGAGACCGGCCACAACAGGCGCGTAAAACGGAGGAGGCTGTTCGGCGAGGGTCTCCCGACCCCGCTTCCGTTCGGCGAGGGTCTCCCGACCCCGCCGAAACGCCTGACCGAAGGTCTCCCCCATTCGCTGGGAGACCTTCGGTCGGTAGCGTGGATCGGTCAGAGACCGGCCACAACAGGCGCGTAAAACCGAATAAACTCCGTTTTACAAAGGGGAATCACCCACCGATATGGGGATTGCAAAAAGAGGACCAACGATGCCGTGTCGTGGAATTCGAGGGGCGACCACCGCCGATACCAACACCCGGGAGGATATTCTGCGGGCCACGCGCGAGCTTCTGGCCATGATGATCCGCCAGAACGGGATCAAAGCGGAAGATGTCGCCAGCGCTTTTTTTTCCACCACCCCCGATCTGGACGCCGAGTTCCCCGCCTTGGCCGCCCGGCAGTTGGGCTGGTATGACGTGGCGTTGCTCTGCAATCACGAATTGGACGTTCCCGGTTCCCTGCGTCGCTGCATCCGCGTGCTCTTGCACTGGAACACGGATGCCACTTCCAGCGAGATTGTCCACGTCTATATTAAGGATGCCGCCAACTTGCGGCCGGACCGTACGAAGTTGCCTCCCGTTGATTGGGACGAGCTGGAGGGCTGGATCCAGCAGCGGCTGGCGGATGCAAAAGCGAAGTAGCGATAGATGCCGGCTACCGTGCAAAATCTAGTATGAATTCTTGACCCCGCCAGTACTTAAGCTCTGTGCGAGGGGTGCGAAGGAATCTGGATTACCTATATTACTTCTCATCGTTGAGCCCATTCACCCGGCATCCCAGGGGCGGCAACTCCACGGCGTCGCTCAGCCGGTACGGCCGGTCGCCAAAATTCACGGTCACGGTCACGCCGCCTGCGAACCGCGTCTCTTGCGCGGCGTGGTCGGCCGTCAGCCAGCGATGGGAGATCATTTCCGCGTAGCCCGTAGCGCGGGCCAAAGGCGCGGCAAGCCGATAGCTGCGGACGAATCGCTCCTGCCGCTCCTGCCATAGTTTGCGGTTGAACATGAACATCGGCGGCGTGCCGTAGAGGGCGTTGAACAGGTCGCGGCGGTCCCAGAGCTTGGGCAGCTTGTTGTTGTAGTCGCCCCAGTACCACTGGGCCACCACGCAGTCGTGGTACACCAGTTCCCAAAGCGGCAGCCGGTAGAAGTGGCCCGTCTGGAACTTCGCCAGTTGCGGCGGGACTTCATCCCAGACCCGCTGCATGTCGCGTCCGGCGTCCGGCACGCGGTAGGGCCCCAGGCTGAGCATGCCCTCGAAGTAATGCACATAGGGCACGGCCGCCTCGTGCCCCGTCTCGCTGCCGGTCACCAGGCGGCAGTCCGCGCTGACATACTTCAGCAGTTCCATTTTCCAGGAGCGGCTCTCGGTGCGGGTGAGGGGGTGGTCCGCATGGTAGCACTCCCGCCAGGGCGCAGCGGTCGTGGTGTCGATGAAGCGGCAGCGATAGGGATGCGTTTTCAGGTCGTCGGGGATCCGTCGCCGGGCGTACTCCGGGGCCCGGCGATCGCACAACACCCCGCACGGATAGCGAGAGCCGTCCTTGCCTTCCACCTCCCAGCCCCGCAGCCATTGCCCGCCTGCGTCGAGCATGAGGTCCTTGGGCCAACCGCCCGTCGTCCAGTCGGGGTGGATCCAACGCAGCTTGGGGAAGTTGGCGGGGTCCATCACGTCCTGATAGATGTCGTAGCGGCTGGTGAGCACGCCCATGGCGTTGAGGCGGCGGAGTATGTCGGGGTCGGCGGCACTGCTCCACAAGATGCGGCGGATGCCGGCGGCCTGCAACTCGCGGCAGACGCGCACCGCATCCTTCTCCCAGCACCACACGTTGACGGCCCCCACCAGCAGATCCACGTTGGGGTTTTCCCGCCGTTTCTCGGCAAGCGTCTTGAACAACCCCGTCTCCTGGGCATGCTGCCGGTAGCGCTTGCACATGGCCACGTAGCCGCCCTCGTCGAAGAACACCCAGCGCAGCCGCCGCGCATAACCGAACTGTCCCTTTTGCGGTTCCCATTCGGGCGACAGCGAGAGCAGGCCCTCGCGGCGGATCATCCGCACGCCCGCGTCGTCCGGCGTTTCCACGATGGTCATCACTCCCCGCCGGCCGTCGGTCTGTCCGTACCAGGCCATGCACAGACCGTGGCCGCCGTAGAGGTAATCGTAGGCCGGCTCGATCGTGGGGTCGGCAGCCGGGTAGCTGATTCCCTCGTTCAACGGTAGGATGAGAGAGGTCTCTCGATTGGTCGCCAGAGGTTGCGGGAAAACTATCGGGCTGGGCATTTCGCCCTTGGCGGCCAACTCCACGACAACCTCGGGCCGCTCGGGTTCCAGGCGAACCGTGGCCTGCAGCCGGAGCATCGTGGCCGGGTCCAGCATGGTCAGATGGAAACCGGACGCGACGGCCTGGGCGTCGAGCGCGACGATGGGGTTGCGGGGCCACTCGGTCCAACACCGCCCGGAGCGGCGATCGGTGACGCTCAGGCTGCCGTCGGCAGTTCGCAGCACGACATCCAGCAAGCGGTTATCGGCGCGGAGCGTGGCGGGCAGATCCTTGCGGCGCATCTCGTCCACGCTGCCTTGCAGCACGAGGCGGGCATCGTCGAACCAGACGGTCGCTGGGCCGCGACCGATCAGGCGCGCCTGCACGGTCTTGCTGCCGGGCGGCACGACGAACCGAGACCGCAACAGTCGCCAGCCTTCCGTGGCGCCGGTCGTCTGCCCGGCAAACACCCAGTCGGTCACCTTTTCGCTCGCGTCGCGCAGGGTCACGCAGAGCGTCGTGTCGCCTTGGCCCGTGACCCGGACCCAGCCGCCGAGCGCGTAGATCTGTCCCGGCTTGACCTCCAGCGACCGCTGCTGGACAAGGCTCCAGTCTTCGCTGCCGGTGTATTCGATCCGCGCCGCCTGGGCACCGCCATGTCGTTGCTGAGGGTCCAGGGAGATCTTTCCGCCAGGCGTGCGCGTCCAAAGGTCGCTCCATCCGGCCAGTCCTTGTTCGAAATCACCATTGACTAGGAGGTTCTCCTGGGCAGGGGAAGCGAGGGCAAGGGCAAGCAGAATCGATGAAGCGTATATGATCATGTTTTTCGAATTTCCGATTTCATATATGGCGGCAGCCCATTCCGATTAACATAGCTCGTTGCAACGGGGCTTTCAGAGGAATACATGGGATGAAGTTACTGCCGACTACTCGTGGTGCAGGCGAAAGTCGAAAACATTGCCATCATCAGCGCCGACCAGGCGTTGGATGCGTATGGCGTGCAGAGGGTGTGGTGACCCCGAAGCACCTCGGCTTGGTGAAAGTCCTCAGTTCTCGCTATTCATTTCGGTTCTTGCGGCTGTGACGGAACGAGTCTGTCGGAAGCGGCTGCGGCGCGGGCCTGCTCGAGGTTGCTGCGGGCCAGGGGATAGTCGGGCTTCAATTGCACGGCGCGCTCGAAGTGTTTGACGGCCTCGGCAAACCGCCGCAGGGAAAACAAGGCATTGCCCAGGTTGTTCTCGGCCTCCGCCCAATCCGGCTTGCCGGCCAGTGCTGCTCGATACTCGGCGACGGCCTGTTCGAACTGTCCCTGGTGGGCCAGGGCGCGGCCCAGATTGTAGTGGGCCAATGCCCCGCCGCCCAACTCCACGGCCTTGCGGTAATGCGGCATCGCCTCTTCGCGCTGCCCCCGCATCTCCAGGGCGGCGGCCAGGTTCCCCTGGTATCCCGCATGGGCGGGTTCGGTTTCCAGCGCCGCGCGGTAATGGGCAATCGCCTCGTCGATCTGGCCCCGGGCGATAAGAAGTGCCGCAAGGTTGTTGTGGCTCGCCGCGTCGTGGGGCTGGGTTTTCAGGACCTCCTGGTAGTGTTCGACGGCCTCGTCCGACCGCCCGCGCCTGGCCAGGACCACGCCGAGTTCATAGTGTGCCTTGTCGTAGTGCGGATCGATGGCGAGCGCCTTGCGGAAGGCGTCGATGGCCGCCTCGTTGTCGCCTTTCTCCGCCAGTTCCTTGCCGAGGTCCAGCAGGCGGTACATCTCGGCCGCCGGCACGTCGATCTTCAGCAATCCGTCCGGCGGGATGTTGGCGAACTCGGGGATGTTCACGGCGCGATTGGCCGCTGTGGCATTGGGGATCAAGATCGCCGGGCTGTCGCGGCCCTCTTCGTCCAGGTGCGTCAAGAACATCTGCGTGTACGGCGAGCGGCTCTTCGAGGAAAAGACCATCCAGCGGCCGTTGGGCGAGAAGCTGTGCCAGGAATTCATCCGCGTGGTGTTGCACCGCATCCGCCGCGGCGTGCCGCCCTCGATCGGCATGATGTACAGCTCGCCGTCGGGCCGCATCAACAGGCCGTTCTTGCACTGCACGAAGACGATCCAGCGGCCGTCGGGCGAAACCTTGGGAAAGGTGTTGCTGTGGCCGTTGCCGGCCGCACCGGGGATCGGCTCCGGGCGGCCGCCCCGACCACCGTCAAACGGCATTCGGTACAGGTCGTACTGCATCGGCACCTCATTGGGATCGCCGGCGTAGGTGGCCAACGGGCGGTCCTTGGGATAAGGATCCTTGGCCTCCGCCCGCATGAAAATCAAGTCCTTGCCGTCGGGAGTCCACACGGGGCCGGTCTGTACGTAGCGGGGGTCGTCGGCGCCGGGCAGGGCCTTGATGCGGCGGGTCTGCCGGTCGTAGTAGGCGATGATTCCACGCGTGGGATAGAACACCTGGAGAAAGCGGTAATCGGTGAAGTTGACCACGTAGAGGGCTTCGTTCAGCGTGCTCACGACAAAGCGGCCGTCAGGCGAAACCTGCGACATGAAACCGGTCGTCTTGTGACCCGGAGGCTTGTCCGGGTACGAGGTCCAGGTCATTACGTGCTCGTCGCGGATCGACATTTGCGGCTGGATGGGGGCGATCACGTAGGCCCCCTTGTCGTTCAAGGGGCCGTCCAGGTCCATGGCCAGGGTCTTGCCGTCGCGGGAGAAGGAGTGGCAGTTGGCACAGGTGGCCAGATTCTCCAACAGCAGCCGGCTGCGAGGCTGGGCCACATCGCGCAGCCGCCAGCCGATCAATGGTTGCGCATTCTTGGCGATCGGTTGGATCACGCCTTTTTCCAGTTTGGCGGGCATCAGCGGCACGTCGCGATAGAAGATCGGCGCGCCCACGGGGTCGCGGGAGGTTCGAAAGGCGACCCGCCCGCGCGAAACGCCTTGCGCCGGCTCGGCGGCGGAGAGCCCGGTGAAGGTGGCCGTTGCCGGCCCGGCCACGGAGTGTTTCTTGATGTTCTCCCATGTCTTGCTGTCGGGGGTCCAACTCCGTGCCGATGCCTGCTCGGGCGTGAGCGCCGGCAACTTATTGGTCTCCGCGATACAGCGCGGGTCGATTTCGCCCACCGAGGGCGGTTCGCCGCGCACAGGCAAGTGCAGGGCGGGCGAGCCGTCTGAGAACTCCACGTCGACCCGCCAACTGGCGGCGGCCGCGCTGCCGTCGTGCCAGAGGAACGTCGGCGGCACGATCTCCGGCGGGAAAATCGATCCCTCCTCGGGGTAGTCGACCGTGATCGCCGCTTCACCTTCAGACGCCAGTGTCGGCGCGCGCCGCGACGCCTGCCACCCAGCCACAACGGCCACGCCGATCACGGTCACCGCCAAAAGGGCGGCGAGCAGTCGTTTCAAGTTCATTCAGCGCCCTTAGAAATGCAGTCGATGTGCGGTCGTGTTTTTCAAATCTCATATATGGCAAAAGCCCATCTAGTTAGCATAGCTCGTTACAACGCGGCCTTCAAGCGCGGGAATTCGTACGGGTTGGATCGTGCCGCCTATTGGATCATGTCTGCCAGCGATAATAACTAAGTGGTCAATTCCAGAACCAATGTCAGGGTCGCGGACAGCATGCCCGTAGGGTGGGACCAGATCCGGGGCACCCGGGGTACCCGCTTGCGGGTCGTGGGTCGGAGAGCGCAGGCCCACCATCGCCGACTGGAAAGTACGTCATGGTGGGCCTGCGCCTGCTACGCAGTCTGGTCCCACCCTACAGTCTAACCCTGACACTATTTCTGAAATTGACCACTCAGTCCTCGCCATGATCAAGCGGAACTTCCGGCCTTTCCGCTCGCCCTGGTTCTGGCGGGTTTCCTGCAGTTATTCTTCCACCGCCGCCGCAGGCGAGCCTTCCCAGCGGGTGTCGGGCGGCAAACGCTCGCCCTTGGCCACCAGCGTCAGCGGCCCGAGCACGACGCGATCGCCGACCACCGTGTCGTAGAGCACGGTGGAACTCTCGCCGATCGTGGTCTGGGCCCCGATCTGGACGTAGCCGATCTTCATCACGCGGTCCTCGAAGAGATGCGTCTGCGGCCCGCTCCAGCCGTTCAGTTCGGCCTCGTCGCCGATCCGCACGCAGTCGAACTCGGTCACGTCGGTGGTGTCCATGTAAACGCCGCGGCCAATCCGCGCCGAAGAGTCGCAAGGCCCATGGCAAGAGCGGCGTGCCGCGGAGATGCTCCAACAGGTTCGGCACCGCCAGCGATTCGTAGACGTTGGTCACGGCCTCGCTCACCCACACGAACGGCGTCCACATCGGCGCCGCGCGGGGACGATACCGGCCTATCAGGATCCACTTCAACGCTACCACCAGCAGGAACGAACCGAGGCCATACAGCATGCCGGCGAAGGCCAAGACGTTGGCCGCCTTGATCCACTGTTCATCTTCCGCGATCGGCATCACGATTTGCACGATCAGGTAGCCCGAGGCGATCACGAAGGCCAGCGGCAGCACGATGCGGAGCGACTCGACCACCGCGCGGCCGACTTTCCGCACCCACGTCGGCCGGAAGGTCAGCGACTCGGGAAAACCTTCGATCCGTTCGCGCGCCGGCAGCAACAGCGGCGGCGACCCCATCCAGGTCTGGCCCGGGCGGAGTCGATCGTTCTCCGGCGTCCGCGTTTGCACGCCGATCAACACGTCGTCGGGCACGATTGCCCCGTCGGCGACGTAGGCCCCGTTGCCCACGAACGAGCGGTTGCCGATGCCCGTCGGCCGCAGCACCATCCAGCCGCCGCGCAATTCTTCATCGCCCAGCATCACGCCGTCGGCGATGAACGCGTCGTCGCCCAGCGTGAGCAGATCGGGCACGATCCCCACGGCGGTCGAGATCTCGGCGTGCCGGCCGACCTTCGTGCCCATCATCCGCAGCCAGCCCGAGGCGAACATCGAAGCATAGATGCCGTGCAGCACGCCCAGGCTGCTGTCCAGCACGCGGTTCAGCAGCCAGGTCCGGCAGTACGTGGGGCCATAGACGGAAAAGACCCCCGCCTTCTGCCGCGGCAGGAAGAGCCGTCGCAGCCCGGCCGCCAGGAAGACCGTGAGCAGCACCAGCACGAGGCTGGCGGGAATGCTGAGGAAGAAATAGAACACAAAGGAGCGCAGGCCCGGCGGCAGATAGTTTTGCGATGGCGCCCGCTGCTCGGGCTGGGTGTCGTCGGTCGTTTGTTCCGGACTTGTGTCGGCATCGGGATCGACCGCCGCGGGCGCTTGGACCTGAGTGCGATCGCTATCATCGGGGCTCCACGAGTTGGTATCGACCCAGTCGATGAGAATGAAGCCCGGAAAGACGGTCATGAAGAACATGGCCGCCACTGCCATTCCCGCCACGATGAAGAACGCCGACTGGGCGAGCCGTGCGAGACGGCCGACGCGGGGCCGCGGCGGCAGCGTTTCGACCAGCCGATCGACGCGCCGCGCGGGCGATCCCTCCCAGGTTTCGCCGTCGGGAACGCTCTGCCGGGCCGACAAGGCGGAAAGGCCGCCCAAGCGAGCGTTGTTTCCCACCGACGTGTCGTTCTGCAACACGGCGTAGGAATCGACCACTGCCTCGCGGCCCAGGTGCACGGGACCCAGCACCAGCGTTCCCTGCTCGATTCCCGCATTGCCGATGTGTACGCCCGTGCCCACGCTGGCGCCCGACTCGATCGATAGCAGGTCGGGCGATCGCAGGTGGACGGAATCGATGATCACGTCCTTGCCGATCTTGGCCCCCAAGGCCCGCAGGAACCAGCAGAGAAGCGGAGTGCCGCTGAGCAGATCGACCGGCGGCAACTCGCAGAGGCGGTCGGCCAGCCACCAGCGAAAATAGGTCAGGCCCCACAGCGGATAGCGGCCGGGCTTCAGCCGCCACGCCACCAGCCACTTTCCGGCGATCGCCATGGGGAACAAGCCTGCTTCAGCCAGCAGGAAGGCCAGCACCGAGTAGGCTGCCGCCCGGAGAATGCTGTCGCCCGGATCGCCCGTGAAATAGTGATAGACGAAGAAGGGAAATAGCCACGAGGAAATGTGCAACAGCATCAGCCAGGGGATCAGGGCCGCTTGCACCGCGCCGCAAACCCAGCGCCGCATCCAGGGCACGGGGCTCCGCGCGGGCGCCCGGTGGGGCACCCAGCACTCTGGGTCCGGGTCGCCGCATGCTTCTGCCGCATTTGCCCCATCCGCGCGGCGATCTGCTCGAGCCTTGGCTGGCGATAGACGTCCTGGATGCCCAAGCTCGCATAGCGGCGATCGGCCCGCAGCCCGGAAACCAGCCGGGCAACCAGCAGGGAATGGCCGCCCAGGTCGTCGAAGAAATCGAGTTCGCCGCGCAGCCCTTGGCCGGGAAAGAGCGGCCGCAGCGCCGCATACAAGGCCTCTTCATCCTCGCTGCGGGGTCCCGCGTCTGCGTCGTGACCCGCACCCGGAAATACCGGGTACCCGCCGGGCGCCCCGTCATCCGGGGCCACACTCAAGGGTATATCGCCCAAGGCTTTCCGGTTCACTTTGCCTGACGTCAGGCGCGGCAGTTCCGCAACGAACTCGAAATGGGCAGGCACCATGTATTTGGGCAGGCGCTCGCCCAGCGTTTTCCGCAGATGCGCGGAATGCGGCGGGCGATCCGGACCCAGAGCACCGGGTGCCCCGCCAGGCGCCCCGTTAGCCGTGGCGACGAAGGCCACCAACTGCTCGATGCCGGCCAGGGAACGCAGCGTCACGGCCACAGCGGCAACGCCCGGCTCCGCGGCGATTGCCCCTTCGATCTCGCCCAACTCCACACGGAAGCCGCGAATCTTCACCTGGTCGTCGGCCCGGCCCAGATAATGCACTTGGCCCGTGGCATCAATCCGTCCCAGATCGCCGGTGCGATACATGCGCGCGTCGTCGCCGTCGACCCCGAGCACGGGGTGCCCCGCCAGCGGATTGGCGACAAACCGCTGGGCCGTCAGTTCCGGCTGGCCGAGATAACCGACCGCCACGCCCGGTCCGAAGATACAGAGTTCGCCAGTCTCTCCGGCCGGCAAAGGCCGGAGCTCGGAATCGACGACCAGGAGTCCGTAGTTGGGCAGCGGCTCGCCGATCGTCACCGGTTGTCCGGGTTGTAATCGGGCGAGGGTGGCCGAGACCGTCGCCTCGGTTGGCCCATAGGTATTGAAGAGCTTTCGTCCCGGCCGCGCCAGTCGCTCGACGAGTGCCTCCGGGCAGGCCTCGCCACCGAGGTTGATCAGCCGCACCGAGGGCAACGGATCGTCGATCAGGCCCATCAAGGTCGGCACGGCATGGATCACGGAAATCCGCTGCCGGGCGACCGCCGCGGCGATCTGTTCGGGGTCGACAACGCAGTCAGCCGGTGCGATCCAGAGCGTCGCGCCGGCAAGATACGAGATCCAGATCTCTTCGAACGACATGTCGAAGGCCACGGAGAAGCCCTGGTAGACCACGTCATCTTCGTGAACGCCGAGGACTTCGTTCTCGCTCCGCAGGAAATGGCAGATGCTGCGATGATTGACGACGATCCCCTTGGGCTGCCCCGTCGAGCCCGAGGTAAAGATGGCGTACGCCGGATCGCTTGGCCGGACCAGATTGTCGGGCAAGTCAGCGGAGTTTCCCCTCTCCCTCCGGGAGAGGGGCAGGGGGTGAGGGTTTCTTGCGACAGAAGCGGTGTTCTTGCCGAAGTCTTGGCGCCGACTGCCCTCACCCCGGCCCTCTCCCGGAGGGAGAGGGGAACTTGTCGCGCACGCCAGCAGATCTTCCATGGCCCAAAGCGGCGCGGCGCCCCGCGGAAGTCTGGGAACCAACTCCCGCGACGTAATCAATCCGCAGGCTCCGGCTGCGCGCAGACAAAGCCCGATCCGCTGGCACGGCGTCGTGGCATCCAGCGGCAGCCAGGCGGCGCCGCTCTTGGCAATCGCCGCCTGGGCGATCAACAGATCGGCCCCCCGCGGCAAGTGCAGGCCGATGACCGCGCCTCCCTTCGCCCCGCGGGCGATCAGTTCACATGCCACGGCATCGCTGAGAGCGTCCAGCTCGGCATAGGTCACGACCCGATCGCCCCAGATTAAGGCCGCGTGTTCGGGGCGCCGGCGGGCGGTGGCCCGCAGGATATCGCCAAGGCATTCCTCGCGCAGCAGATCGGGGCGTAAAGGACCTCGCAAGAGCATGCAGAAATCAGCCTTGGGCAAAAAATAAAAACAAACAATCCTTCCACAGAGCCCCTATCGTGGTGAAGCTTGACCACGGTTCCCAGTAAACCGAGATACGAGGCGGGTAAGCGGTTGCCCAGTTGCCCAGGCGAGGATTGGACCACTATTATAACCCCAAACGGTTTCCGGAGTATCGGGGGTATAAAGCTCTTCCCCGCTATAAAACGATCCGTAATCGCTAGAACCGCGTTTTCCGGTCGAGTTTCCCCACGGCGTGTCGTTATTTTGCAACGTAAAGTTGTTGTGATTGTGCGGCCCTCCGCTGGCCGAGAAGCCGCCGTAAGCAGGATACTGAGCAACTTCGCGATAGGCGTTACGATGCAACCGGAAAAGAAGGCCCAAGTTCTCAACGTCGGCTGGCTGGTGTTGATTGCCCTGCTCGCCAACCCGGTCGGCGCGGCGGAGCAGGCGAAGCCACAAGCGGTTGCGCCAGGGAACGCGATATCCGGGCGCAACGAGATCCTCTCGCCACGGCTTTCCGAGCTGGAACGGCGGCTCTTCGCTCAGATCCACGACGGCCGCTTCGGCGAGTTCTCGCTACTCGAGGCCGGACTGATCGCCGGCGGCGTGGATCGCCGCGACGAGCTGCGACGTTATTGCCAGCGTTTCGACGCGCTTGTCGATTCCTTGCGCCGATCCGGCACGGTGCGCGGCACTCCCCGCGAACGAGCACAGACCGTGTTCGCGTTCCTGCACCAGTCGATCCTTCGCGGCGGCTATAGTTTGCAAGCCAGCGATCTGCGCCAGGCCTTCGATGGCGGCCGGTTCAATTGCGTGACGGCGTCGCTGCTGTTCAATTGCCTGGCCGAGCGTTTTGAACTGAAGGCCGTCGGGTTGGAGATCCCCGGCCATGCGATGAGCCGGCTGGAATTGCCCGGAGAGACGCTCGATATCGAGACAACCTGCCCGCGATGGTTTGCGCTGAGCGACCGGCCTGGCGTTGCAAATTCTCCGCGGGCTGGCGATCCGACGCAGGCGGAAGCGGCGACGCTGGCTCAGGCCGAACCGGCCGAGCGAGCGCTGGTCCGCAACCGAGCACAGGAGCGGCGCCGGTTGCGGCAGGTCTCGGAGGTGGAACTCGTGGCGACGATCTATTACAACCGCGGCGTCGATTTGCTGGCTGAGAAGCAGTTTGCCGACGCGGCGGTTGCCAATGCGAAGGCCCTGCGGCTCGATCCGGAAAACGCGACCGCCAAGGGCAATTTTCTCGCCACGATCAACAACTGGGCCATCGATCTGGGCACGTCGGGAGAATACGAAAAGGCGGCAGAGTTGCTGCGCGTGGGCCTGGCGGCCGATCCCGGCTACGAAGCCTTTCGCGCGAATTACGTGCAGCTTTTTCGCCAGTGGAGCGAACATCTCTGCCGCAGCGGCAACTATGAGGGCGCCGCCCGCCTGCTGGCCCAGGCGGCCCAAGAGCAGCCGGGCGAGAAGTTCTTCCACGAGGCCGCGATCGAAGTCCTGCGGCGCTGGGCCGCCAAGTAGAGTGGGCCGCCCTACGGCCACCGATTCGCAGTTTCTGCTTTGACAAGCCCCCGAACTTGACGTAAGTTTTCTTTGGGCCGTTTTTTGAGGCACGCGCGTTCTCACGCGGCTTGCCGGCCAAGCATCCTTGTCCTCGCCCCCTTCGATACATCCCCAGTTCCTCGGTTATTCCCAGCCGGCCGCACGGCCGAAGGACCTCGCACCATGGCTCCCCTTGCCGCGTTCGCTCAACCGCAGATCGATCTCTTGCCCGAGCGGGGCGCCGCCGGCGACGAGATTCGCACCCAGGTCTGGGGCCTGCTAAGCACACTGTATCCCCGAGTCACGATGACCGAACGCCGCCGCGAGACCCGCTACCCCTTCCCTTTCCTCATCCATCTCACGCCCGTGGGCGACGACGGCGCGACCCCTTGCGGCGAGAGCGTGGTCGCGGTGGGCAAGCACGTTTCCGAGCGAGGGTTGGGCTTCTATCATCCCCAGCCGCTGCCCTATCGCCGCATGATCGCCTCCCTGGAAGGGCCGCGCGGCGACTGGTTCGGATTCCTCATCGACGTGCACTGGTGCCGCTTTACCCGACAAGGCTGGTACGAAAGCGGCGGCCGGTTTCTCGATTCCGTTGCCTCGCCCATGGAATCAGCCCGGTAAAACGGCGGCGAGGTGATGCGATGGACGAACATCCGGGTACTCGGTACTCAGTACTCAGTACTTTCGTGCGGGCTGGCCACGATTGCGGCGACCAAACCGGCCATCGTGTACTGCGTGGCCTCGGCAGCGGGCGGATGGCCCAACTCACGCAAGGTCTGCGACGTGACGGGACTGATGCTCGCCAGGCGGGCCTTGCGCAACTCCTCGCCAAAGAGGCCGACGATCGCCCGGGCAATGGCTGAACTCGTAACCGTCACCCAATCGACGCGGCCTGCGGTCAGGGCGGCGGCAACCTGGGGATCGGCTGTCTCGACGTCGTCGCTCGAGTAGACCACAACCTGCTCCACGATGCCGCCGGCGGCAATCAACCGTTCCGGCAGCACCTGCCGGCCGCGACTGGCACGGGCCAGTAGAAAGCGTTTGCCGGCAGCCTGCGGCGCCAGGGCGTCGGCCAGCGATTCGGCGCGATACTCTTCCGGCACAACCGCGGCCGTGAGGCCGTAGCGAACCAGCTCGGCCGCCGTGCCCGGCCCGATGGCAGCCAACTTCACGGCGGCAAGCCGATCGAGACTGCCGCCACGAAGCAACAGCCGATCGAGCAACCGCTTCACCCCGTTGCTGCTGCTGAAGACCACCCAGTCATAGCTTGCAATATGTTCCAAGGCGGCATCGACGGGCGACCAATCGGGCGGATCGGAAACGCTGATGCCCGGCTGTTCCAAGACCTCGGCGCCCAGGGCCGTGAGCAGTTCGCGGAGCTCCTGGGCCTGCTCGCCGGGACGGGTGACGAGCACCACGCGGCCGCGAAGGAGGAAGGAGGAAGGAAGGATGAAGGATGAAGGATGAAGGATGAATTCTTGTTTCGGTGCGCCTTCGTCTTTGCGTGAATTCATCCTTCCGCCTTCATCCTCTATCCTTGCCGCCTCACAGTCCCATGCCCAGAAATCCGCCGTGGGCATCGCTCTCCGCGCGGAGTTTCTCCAGCCGCTCGATCGTCCGCTGCAGGTCGCCGGCATGGATGTAGCGGTCGAACTCGACGCGCACGGCGTGGCCAACCGTTTCCTCGAGCCAGGCTACGGCGTCCGCAGTCAACCAGTCGCAGACTTCGCCGGCCAACTTGATCTCCAGGTCGTAGTCGAGCGTCTTCAGGTCGCCGCTGTCGGTAAGCACCGTACCTTCGAAGCGAAAGCCGACCATGCCGATCTTTTCGTCGTTGGTCAGGTGAAAGACGCACTGGGCGTCGTAAAGATAATACGTGTTGAACTGCCCGTGCTTGGTCACCGCGCGGCGGACCCGCTTGGCGAACTCCACGGCCTCGGGCGACGCATCGTCCAGCGGCACGTCAATTCGGGGTACGGAGCGCAAGGGCAGACAATCGAACGTGATATCAACAGAATTGCTCATGAAGCGTATTCTATAGCGAGCAGGGTGGGGGAAAAAGCCCTATCGTTTCGGCGGGGTCGGGAGACCCGCGCCGAACCCCGGCGTTGGGGGGATAAGGACTGTAGGATCGTCGGATGGGCGGCGGTTCTGGCCGGTCGCTGACCGCTGTTCTCGCCGGTCGCTGACCGCTGTTCTGGCCGGTCTCTGACCGAGCCACGCCACCGACCGAAGGTCTCCCTGCGCAAATCGGAAGACCTTCGGTCAAACGTTTCGGCGGGGTCGGGAGACCCGCGCCGAACCCCGGACCCGCGCCGAACCCCGGACCCGCGCCGAACCCCGTAAGTCAGGCTTTCCAGCCGGGCTTTGTCCGGTTTACTGTCAGGCTGGAAAGCCTGACGTACAGCAAACCCCTCTTCAAGGTGTATTCCCTTGAGTTTCCGGGCGATTGGACATAGACTTAAGGGTTTAGCGCAAATTGCATTCCCCTGAGATTTTACGCCGAATACTTGCATGACCATGGTCAATTCCAGCAGTCCAATACTCGCGGCCGGCAAAGTTGCCTGCCCACCCGCCAGCACGCCGTCGCCCGTCGGTGGGGCGGACATCGTGGTCCAGTCGCTGGTGAACCACGGGGTGGAGACGATTTTTGCCTATCCGGGCGGGGCGAGCATTCCCCTGCACCAGGCCTTCACGCGCTTCCGCGGCAAGCTCCGCGTGATTTTGCCGCGGCATGAGCAGGGTGGCGGGTTTGCCGCGCAGGGGTACGCGCGGAGCACGGGAAAAATCGGCGTGTGCGTGGCCACCAGTGGTCCCGGCGCCACGAACCTGGTGACCACCATCGCCGACGCCAAGCTCGACAGCATCCCCATGCTGGCCATCACCGGTCAGGTGGGCACCAGCGTCATCGGCACCGACGCCTTCCAGGAAACTCCCATTGTGGAGGTCTGCCGCAGCGTGACCAAGCACCATTACCTGGTGACCGACGTCAAAGACATTGCCCGGGTCATGCGCGAGGCGTTCCACATTGCGACGACGGGGAGGCCCGGTCCCGTGCTGATCGACCTGCCGAAGAACGTGCAGCTTGCCCAGACGGTGCCCGATTACGATGCGCCGATGAACCTGCCCGGTTACCACGTCGAGCAGTATCTGGCCAAGCCGGCGGAGATCGCCGAGTTGGCCGCCCTGATCACCCGCGCGAAGCGGCCGGTGATTTACGCCGGCGGGGGAATCATCGCCTCCGGGGCCAGCGACGAGTTGATCGCACTGGTGCGCAAGACGGGCATTCCCGTGACCACCACGATCATGGGCCTCGGCGCCTTTCCTGGCGACGATCCGCTCTCGCTCGGCTTCCTCGGCATGCACGGCACCGTGTATGCCAACTACGCCGTCGACAACTGCGATCTGCTCTTGGCCTTTGGCGTGCGGTTCGACGACCGCGTGACGGGCAAGGTCTCGGAGTTCGCCGCCCGCTCGACGATCGTGCACATCGACGTCGACCCGTCGGAAATCAACAAGATCAAACAGGTCCAGTTGCCGATCTGCAGCGACGTGAAGTTTGCCCTGGCCGAATTGAACAAGATCGTGCAGCCGCCCGCCGATCTGGGCGAGTGGCATCGCAAGATCGATTCCTGGAAGAAGGCCGATCCGCTGGACTACGACCGCGATTTCGACGGCATCCTGCCGCAGCACGCCCTGGATTTGGCCTGGCACTTGACCAAGAACCGCGACACGGTGGTTTGTACGGGCGTGGGCCAGCACCAGATGTGGGCGGCCCAGTACTACAAGTTCCGCCGGCCGCGGCGCTGGCTCTCCAGCGCCGGTCTGGGGACCATGGGTTTCGGCCTGCCCGCGGCGATGGGCGCCAAGGCCGCGAATCCCGAGACCCTGGTCATCGACGTCGACGGCGACGGCAGTCTGCTGATGAACATCCAGGAGATGGCCACGTGTTACACGGAGAAGCTGCCGGTCAAGGTGCTCTTGCTGAACAACATGCACCTGGGCATGGTCGTGCAGTGGGAGGACCGTTTCCACGCTTCGAACCGCGCCAACACCTATCTCGGTCCCATCGATCATCCCGAGGCGATCGGACTGGGCGACGGCATCACGCCCGAGGAGCGTTATCCCGACTTTGCCGCCATTGCCAAGGGTTTTCAGTGGGACGCCCGGCGCGTGTGGAAGAAGGAAGAGCTCCGCGACGCCCTGCTGGAGATGATCCAATCGCCCGGTTCGTATCTCCTGGACGTGCAGGTGCCCTACCAGGAGCACGTGATGCCCATGATCCCGTCGGGGATGACGGTCAAGGATTTGATCAAGAAGTAGGCGGCCGCTGGCGGGAACGGAGGGCTTTTCCCGTATTTCGTAGTTAGCGTTTGTTCACCGCGTATTTCCACCCGGCGGCTTCTTCGCCGTCCAGCCGCAAGGTGAGACACTTGGCCGATCCGCCCGCTTTGACGAACTCGCCCAGCGGCGTGGCGATGGGCGTGAAGCCGCGCGATTCCAGCTCGCGATGCAGCTCAGGACAGCCGACATTGGTGATCACGGTCCGGCCGACGACGACCGCGTTGCAGGCGAAGTTCAATGCCTCGGACTCGGTCACGGGAATCAACTCGGTGACCGCCGCGCACAAAGCACTCCGGCCGTAGTCGTCGAGGGCCGGTGGATAATAGATTGCCATGCCGGGGGTCAGCGGGCAAAAGCAGGTGTCGAGATGGTAGTAGCGCGGATCGACCAGCTCCAGCGAGATGACGCGGCAACCCAACAGGTCGCCGATCTGCTGGTGACCACCGATGGCCGTGCGGATGCGATATCCGGCGAGCAGGGTGTCGCCGCAAAACAGGGCGTCGCCGGCGCCTTCGAAATAGGTGTCCGCTTGCAGCTTGCGCAGCTCCCAGCCGCGTTCCGCCAGCCAGGCCTGGGCGTACGGCTCCTCGACCTGTCGCTGCGGATGGCGGAAGCGGGCCGGAATGGCCACCTTGCCGTAAATCAGTGCCGCGTTGGCCGTGAACACCAGGTCGGGCATGCCGGCCGCCGCTTGCATGTAGTCGACCGTTGCCCCGGCCTGCTCCAGCAGCCGGCGCAGGTCCTGCCACTGCACAGCCGCCCGCTGGCGATCGGCCCCCTGGCGGCGGTCCATCCAGGGGTTGATCTCGTATTCGATGCCGTAATAGTCCGGCGGGCACATGAGGATGCGGGCAGTGTTCGGCATGGCAAGCTAATCGGAAGGGAGGACGGGGAGAAAGGGCGAGGGCGAGAAAGGGAGATACTTCCTCTGTCCGTGTCCTCATGTCTCCCGTTCTCCCCTTCTCCCCTTCTCCCCTTCTTCCAACGCCGTCAATTCATCCACCAACGCCCGCAAGAACGGGGCCACGTCGGTAACTAGGCTTACAGTCTGGAAGGAACCCCGGTCGGCCAGCTTGATGGCAGTCGAGGGGTTGATGTCCACGCAGACGACGCGAACCCAGGAAGGGATCAGATTGCCCACCGCGATCGAATGCAACGTCGTGGCGATCATCAGGCAAAAGGAGACGCCGCGGAGTTTTTCGCGCATGAGTTGCTGCGCCACGAGCACGTCGGTGACGACGTCGGGCAGCGGGCCGTCGTCGCGGATGCTGCCGGCCAACAGGTAATCGACCCCGTGGCGCACGCACTCAAACATCACCCCCGCGCGGAGCTCGCCCTTTTCCACCGCAGGCCGGATCCCGCCCAGCCGGCGGATGCGGTTGATCGCGCGGAGGTGATGTGCGTGGCCCGATTCGGCCAGGATCCCGCGATCGAGATAAACGCCCAGGCTGGTGCCGAACAGCGCCTGCTCAATGTCGTGCGCGGCCAGGGCGTTGCCGGCCAGGAGCACGTCGACATAGCCCAGGCGAATGATCTGTTCGAGGAACTCGCCGCTGCCGGTGTGCACGACGGCGGGGCCGGCGACGACCGCCGTGCGCCCGCCCGCGGCCCGGTTTTCGGCCAGTTGCCGCGCGATCTGGCGGATGGCCACGGTCTTCGGCTTCTCGGTCGAGACGTTGCTGCCCATGAACTCGAAGGTCTGCGGTCCGCGCGAGCGCTCTTCCGGAAAGACCCGCACGCCGGCATGGCCGACGACGATCTGGTCGCCCACGCGGGTATCGGCCATCGGCAGGCAGCGGGCGGTCAGGCGATCGATGTCGACGATGATCGCGCAGTCCATTTCCTGATCGGCGACTTCCAGCCAGCGGCCGGCGACGCGGACTTCGGTCCGCTGGTTCGTGGTGCTATAAAAATCTTCGGGAAAGGCCCCGGCAATGTCGGCCGCGACCAGACAGCAGTCGCGAGCGTCGGTCGGCGCCGCGCCGTGGTCGGCGATCTGGGCGAGGATTTTCCGCAGCACCTGTTCCTCGTCAGCGCGGACTTCCAGCCGTGCATAGCTGGGATCGTTCCGCGCCTGCCCGATCGTGATCTCCTTGATCTTGCAAATGCCCCCGCCGCCAGCGATGAGGTCGAGGATTTTAGGCAGGATGAGGCTGTCGATGATATGGCCGCGGACCTCGACCTCTTCCACGAATTGGCCCGGGCCCGTCTGGGCGCCTTCCACGGTGCATGCATTGGTTGCCTCCTCTGGTTGGTAGTAATTGTAGAGAGAATACTCTGGTGCGGCAATTTGGATGCGGCGCTCGCACCACGCGGTTCGCATGGTCGTTCCCGCTTTGCCGCGATTTTGAATCGGTTGCGAAAAGAAAAGTGTCACAGGACCCTTTGGAGTGCGGTAATTGATTGCCGCTTTTCATTTTTTTCCACAGGGGCGATCGAATCCTGACACAGAGGCCGCCGCTCTGAAAAGCGGCAATAAATTACCGCACTCCAAAGGGGGTGGCCGGCGGAGGCCGGAGCGATCATAATAGAAAGATGTTTTCCATGAACCGCGTATTTGCGACGATTGCTTGCTGGACGCTCCTGGGGCTTGCCGCCCGATGGGGCTGCGCCGGGGTGGTGGTGCTTCAGAACTGGACGCCTGTGAAGATCGACTACACGTATCTCCAGGCCGACGGCCACCCCAGCCGCCAAACGATCGCGCCTACCGACATCGCGGCGATCCCGGCCACGGGGCCGGTCACGGTCATGCTGGGCGAAGGCCCTACCGCCCGCAGTTACCCGTTGAATGTCAACTCGATTCATTACTTCGGCTTGAACAACGGCGTGCCCGAACTGATCCACCTCAAGTTGCCGGGGGTGGAGGACAAGCCCGAAACAATTGGGCCGCCGCCTGCTCAAATCCTACCCGCGGGAGGAGCGCCGCCGGTACAGGCAATTCCGGGAAAAGCGCCTCCGGCAGAATCGCCGGGAAAGGCGGCGCCGGACCCCGGCATCTACAAGATCCCGGTGGCGATCTACACCGATGCCGCCGACCCGCGACTGCAGGCCGTTTGGGAAAAACGGATTCGCAAGCGCGTGGTCGAGGCCTCCGATATCTTCGAGCATCATTGCCGCGTGCGGTTCGACGTCGTCGCGGTGGGTCACTGGACCTCCAATCCTACGCTGGCCACTTTCGACCAATCGCTCATGGAATTCGTGCAGAAGGTGCGGCCTTTTCCCGCGCGGGTGGCGATTGGTTTCACGAGCCACTCGGACTGGATCCGCAGCGAGCTGCACCTGGGCGGAACGCACGGCGCGCTGGCCACGCACGTTCTCATTCGCGAATCGGCGGGGAACGTCAGCGAACCGGAGCGGCTGGAGGTCCTGGTGCACGAGCTGGGTCACTTTCTCGGCGCCGCCCACACGTCGGACCAGGGCTCGGTGATGCGGCCCAAGCTGGGCGATCGACGATCGGCGTCGAGGGCCTTCCGCATCGGCTTCGATGCCCCGAACACCCTGGTCATGAACCTGATTGCCGAGGAGCTGCGCACGCGGCACATCTGGCATCCGAGCGTGCTTTCGCCAACTGCCAAGACCGCGGTGCGGGGGGCCTACATGGCCTTGGCACAGACCATTCCGCGGGACCCGGTGTCGACGTCGTCGGTCGAATCGCTCGGTCCGCCGCCGCCGCCGGCCGCTCCACCCGGCAGTCCGAGCCCGGAATTGGTCAACGGCGCGCGGCACGTGGTGCTGGCCATCGTGCAGGCGGCCCGCGAGAACCAGAAATTGCCCGTCCGCTCCAGCGACCCCCGCGCGCCGGTCTGGCGGAGCGAAGATGAGCTGACGACCTACTACGTGCGGCGTGCCGCGGTTGCCGCTCGCCAGCTTCCGCCGCACGTCGGGCCTGCGGCGTTCCTGCTCGGGCTGGGCGTGGCCATCGACGATTCCAACTTCGTGCGCGACAAGCCGGCCCTCAACGAGGTCTGGCAGAAGATCGAGACCGAGGAGCAGCGGCAGGCGCGGCTGCTGGTGCTGGGCACGCCGACGATGCTCAAGCGGCACAACGTGACCCGGCATTTCACGATTTCCGCGGCGCTGGCGGTGCTGAGCGGTCCGCAAGGCGCGGAAGCGGTCGGCCTGGGCAGGGAGATCCTCGATTCCCGCGGCGGCGACGGCTTCAGCTTCACCGATCTGTGCGCCGATATGGCGGGCGTGCTGTTCGCTACCCACGTGCGCGAGGCGGACATCCCCCTGGAAGAAGTCGCCGCGCGCTTCAAGGTTGAGGACTATGTCCCCAAGCTGGAAGGTTTGCCCGACGATCTCCCCTGGGAGACCTTCGTGAAACAATACGGCCAGCCAGGTTCCGAGAGTTTCCAGCGGCAACGGGCGGACCTGTTTCATCGCATCCTCGCCCTGCCGCCCTACCGGGCGCCGGGAGGGGGGAAGAAGTAGGGATTTAGTGCCGCCGTTTGTCAAGCGCGTGGATAAGAGGGAGTGGCGAGCTGGGGGCGTGGGCCTCCGGGAATTTGCGACTTACCGCATAGAGCCCGCACCGCCACCCGACCCCGTCGAGTCGCCGCGTTTGGAGGCCATTTCCCGCTGCCGGGCGATCTGGTTGGCCAAGGCCTGAATCTGCGGATCGCGGTCGTTGCGCGCCATGGCCTCGACACGATCCAACAAGGCCGGATCGCCGGTCGTTGCCAGCGTCGACACGGCCACCAACCGCACTTCCGGCTGCGGATCCAGCGCAAGCCACAGCAGCCATTGTGCCGCGTCCACGCTCGACAACCGCGGCACCGCCCGCGCAAGCTGCTTGCGGACTTCCACGTCGGGACTGAAAAGCTGCCGGGCAAGTTCCAGATCGACTTCGCTGAAATTCCGCCGCGCCAACTCGCGGCGGGCCTCGGCGGATTGGTCGCCATCTTCCGCGCGCAACCGCCGCATCAGATCGAGCGCGTCGACGGACTTCAGTGCCTCGCGCGTGGCGTTCTGCCGCGTCGATTCCTCGGCGGAGACCGGCAAAGCCCCCCCCTGGGGCCGGCGCCCGGCGCGTGGATCGGCCGCCTGGGCCGCCGGTTCCACCCAGTCTGCCGACTGCGCTTGCTGGATCGGACCAGCCGTCGCATCCCGCTCGTTCGCCTTCGGGCCTGGCGGGTCGCCCATAACTTGGATGTGCATCGCCAACTGGTTCGAACCGCTACCCGACCGCAAGACATGATCGCCGGCGGGCGGCAATGGTTCGCTGAGGGCCGGTTTCGCCGCGGGCAACGGCTTAACCAGTCGCGAACCCGCGGCCGCCGATGGCGGACCCATCGTAGAAAGCTCCTCCAGGCACTCCGTCGGCAAATCGTCCACGGCAGCGTCGGGTGGATCGGGCTTGCGTTGGGCCTGCTCGACCAGCGGTGAGACGTAGAACCGCTCCCAAGCAACGCCTGCGGCAATCATCCCGATGGTCAGGCCTACCACCAACAGAATCTGTTGATACAAACGCATCGCATGGCACCTCGCAGAAAAAGTGCAGCATTGTTCCCCTTTGCCCGCCAATCTGCAAGACCGGATTATCCACTTTCTTGCAAAGCACCTAAATTACCCACTTACCCGCCTTGAAATCGTTCGGCAGGATCGCACAATGGCCCGCAGACTTTGACTATCCGCTACTGCCTTCCTTTGCCGAATAATCAGAAGCATCGTGCAACCCAGTTCGGTTGCGGCTGGCTTACGCGAAGATGTGCAATCTGGGGGGATTATGATCGACCGGAAACAAGATATCAGCGGATCAGGCCACCCTACAAGGCATCGCATGCGACTGCATCGGATTCGAACCTTCTTCACCGGGCTAACCTTTTTGCTGACGGGCAGCTTTGCATCAGCGGCCGCGCCCACCGCCGTTTCGCCCGAAACGACGCAAGGGGCGTCCAGCACAGCGGTCCGAAACAGTGCGGTCCAGTCGATCCCGTTCAACCGGCTGGACGCCGACTCCCGCGAGAAGGTCAACTCGGTGCTGTCCAACGTGAGCATCTATCGCCGGCTTCCCGTTCGCATGGTCAACTGCGACCCGGACTTGTATTTATTCCTCGTGCGTCATCCGGACGTCGTCGTCAACATCTGGGAGATTCTGGGCATTTCGCAGCTCCAACTGCGGCAGACCGACATCGACACCTTCCGCATCGTCGAGGCCGAAGGCACGTCGGCAACGCTTGAATATCTCTATCACAGCAGCGAAATGCAGATTGTCTACGGCAGGTGGACTTATACCGGCCCGCTATTAGCCCACAAGATTACGGGCAGTTGCCTTGCCGTTTTGAAAACGGGCTACAGCAAGGATTCAAGTGGAAAGTACTACATTACGTCGTGTCTGGACGGTTTTTTGAGCGTTGATTCGGGCGGCGCCGAGCTCTTGGCTCGTACCCTGCAGCCGCTGGTGGTGAAGAACATTGACAACAATTTCATTTTGACCGTCGCGTTTTTGGGCAGTATGTCGAAGACGGCGGAGGTGAACTCGTCGGGCATGCAGCGTCTGACAGGGCGGCTCACGCACGTGCAGCCGGAAACGCGGCAGCAGCTTGCCGAGGTCGTAGCCTCGGTGACCCACCGTGCCGCGGCCAAGGCGGCGGCGAGGAAGGACGAGTCAACCCAACGGGTGGCCAGTCGTCCTCGGGAGGAAGTACCGCGGCAATAGGATGCGGCCGATGCTACGGCTCGACGGTGGGTAGGAAGACTTGGCCGTTGCAGAGCCCTCTTTTTTTCAGGAAATAGTCAAGGAATACTGGTTCTTTTGCCGCGAGAGGACGTTGACGCTCAGGCTTGCACGGAGTATTCTTGATCTCCGCGGCCAGTAACAGTACCGCGCGTAACGGGGCGTAGCTCAGCCTGGCTAGAGCGCTTGGTTCGGGACCAAGAGGTCGCTGGTTCAAATCCAGTCGCCCCGACTGTATTCGTCGTAAGTGCTTTACAAATAACCACTTGTGAAAGAAACTGCCGCTGGCAATAAACCAGTGGCCTTTCTTTCGAGTCACGGCGTTAAGTGGTTGTCACAAGACAATTTGCGGCTCGCTGAAACCTAATATCCGCATGCAAAGGGGGGCGTGGATCCTCGGCCCAGGATGCAGCGCATTCGCAGCGCCCGGTTAATGGCGGTTGGCCGTGGTCGCGATAGGCGTCGGTCGACGGTTTCCGACGCGGGCAAGCGAGACGCGTCTGGACGCATCGGTGGGCGCGATCGACGTGAGTTGATCGAACGCTCGCGCCCGCCGCCGCGTGTAACGGCGGCTTTTGCCCGCGCCCGGGGTCGGCTGGCAGTCGTAATCAGAGCCCGTTATCCCGAGGAATTGTGCGAGTATTAGGGTCGATCGCTCGCGCTCGCGTCTCTGTTCCTCGATGGGGGGGTTAAGTTCGGAAACGGCCAGGACCCCCCGATTGCCTTTGAGAAGCGACTGGAGTAGTATACATACGTTCCAAGTTACGGCTCGCGGCTGACGTGCAACCATGCGAAGCGTGAGTTGTTAAGTTGTCTTTTGAGAAAACCGATTAGAGAAGTGTTCCCTTATGCGCGCGTTTTTCACGCGCGGGATTCGCGGATACAAGTTACCGAAACCGTATCGGGCAGATTGTTTTTCGAAGGGCGAACACGCTCGGTATTTGCAGCTTATGTCTATTGCCCAGCTTCAAAAACAGATGAAGTGGCCCACCAGGGAGGCCATTTTTTCGCCTCCGGGGATCGGGCCCCATTTGCTCGCGGAGTTGGCGCAGGGGAAGATTCAAACTGCCATTCGCACGCGAGCCGACGGAGCAGATGCGCGGGTTGGCATTCTGACCAGGAACCCCGATTCGGCCGATACGGAGGCGCCACTTGCGCTGGTTTGCGAGTTCCCGCGAGCAGTTTCCGATGCCACATTGACCGACTGTCACCACTTGGCCTGGCTCTTCGTTCGCGCGCCGTTGCTGATCACCGTAGAGCCGCACCGCGTAAAGACGTGGACATGCTGCGAACGTCCTGCCGCCGAAGGAGAACTGCCGGCCGGGCAGGGCGAGATCATGGAGGCGGGGATCGATCTGACGGCCAGCCTCGGTCCGTCCGAGCAGGCTGCGCACGCTTTGCACTGGGTACGGTTGGCGTCGGGCGATTTCTACCGGCAGTTTCCTGACCGCTTTCGCCGTGACGGCCGTGCCAACCGCTTGCTGTTGGAGGGACTGAAGCATGTTCGCAAGCGACTGCAGAAGCAGGGTCTCAATTACGATCGAATCCACGACCTTTTGGCGCGTGTGGTTTTCAGCCAGTTTCTCTTCGACCGCAAGGATTCCGACGGTCGTCCAGCCCTTAATGCCAATCTCTTGTCGCGGCTGCAGGAAGAGGGGCTCCTGCTACAACAACATAGCGAGTTGGGCTCCATATTAGCCGACTACGACGAGGCATACCGGTTTTTCCGCTGGTTGAATGACAAGTTTAACGGCGACCTGTTTCCCGGCAAGGGAGACACGCTGGAAAAGCGCAGAGCAAGAGTGGCAAGCCGAAATGGCGCAAGTCGAACCCCGGCATCTGCAAACCCTGGCGGACTTCGTGAGCGGCCGGCTCCGTGGCCGGCAGAGGTACCTGTGGCGATTGTACTCGTTCGACGTGGTGCCGCTGGAATTCATTAGCAGCATTTACGAGGAGTTCGTTAGTGCCAAAGGCGCACACTACACTCCGGGGTACTTGGTGGACTTCATGCTCGACGAAGTTCTACCTTGGGGCGGCGATCAGTGGCAACTCAAGATTCTCGACCCGGCGTGCGGTTCAGGAATCTTCCTTGTCAAAGCCTTCCAGCGCCTGATCCACCGTTGGAGGAGCGCGAATTCGGGTCAAAAGCCGTCCGCGGACGACCTGCGAGGCATCCTACAGCGGAGCTTGTTCGGCGTCGACATCGATCCGCAGGCCGTTCGAGTGGCGTCATTCAGCCTCTACTTGACAATGTGCGATGAGTTGGAGCCCAAGAGTTATCTCCGGTCGACGAAGTTCCCGCCTCTTCGCGATCACACGCTGATTTGCGCTGATTTTTTTCGAGAAAGCACTTCCGGTTTCAGCAGCAAGAAAGACGCCGAAACCTGTGATCTAGTCGTCGGCAATGCCCCCTGGGGCGAAGACACTGCGACCGAGCCCGCAAAATCATGGGCCAGGGACCGAGCCCACTCGTGGCCAATTCCCAACATGGCCATCGGCACGCTTTTCCTCGCCAAGGCGGCGACCTTGACCAGGCGCGAAGGCCGAGTCTCGATGATTCAGCCGGCTAGTTCCCTTCTGTTCAACCGTAGCGGGCCAGCCCAACGTTTTCGCGAAAAGCTGTTTTCCACTTTCAAGATCGAAGAGGTTGTAAATCTCTCCGCGCTGCGATTCAAACTTTTCGAAGGCGCTGTCTCTCCACCCTGCATCGTCACGCTGCGGCCAACCATGCCGGACAATACACCACTTGTCTACGCGTCGCCAAAGCAGGTCAGGCCCGGCGGTGCCGAGACGACGGAAAGCGAGGACACCGTGGTCATCGAACCGCACGATGTTTCGCAGGTGTGGCCCGATGAGGTGATGGCCGAGCCGCTAGTCTGGACGGCATTGGCGTGGGGCGGACGGCGTGACCTGAATCTAATCAAGCATTTGAGTGCTGGCGAGAATCTCCAGAGACTCTTCCGGGCGAGGCTAGTGGAGAGCCGGGAAGGCATCATTCGCGGGGCAATTGAGCACCCCGAAATATTAGGACGGTACATTCTGGAAGAGGATGACTTTCCGGACGGCACGTTTTTGACTTTGTCGATAGAGAGTTTGCCTGCAAATTGGAATCCGAGAGTGCATCGTCGCACGGATTTAAAGGCATTTGGCTTGCCGCAGCTCCTAATCAAGCAAGGATGGACCAAATCCTCAGGCCGCTTTCGCGCTCTCCTCTCGATCGGAAATAACGACAACGGCGCGATCTGTTCCCAAAGCTACATCTCGGTCCACACCAAGTCTAAATCGATCCTTGAGTCTGCAGCATTATCGTACAATAGCGTCATCGCAGTCTATTTTCTCTTGCTAACAAGCGGCCGCCTTGCGTCGTATCGGCCCGAGCCGCTGGTCGAAGAGATGCGCCTGTTCCCTTTGCTCCGCCGCAGGATGATATGCTTGCGGGGCTGGAGACGCTCAAAGATGTTGACAAGCGCGTTCGCAACGCCTTCGGCTTCAAGGACGCCGAGTGGGCCCTCGTGGAGGACCTATTCGACTACACGTTACCGGATTTCAAAGGTGACGAAACGTCGCCGGGCCGGCAAGCGACCGAACGCGCGCCGCGGTTCGCCCAGCCGGCGCGCTCCGAGCCGCAGCTTGCTGCGTATTGCCGCTACTTCCTCCGCGTGCTTAAGGCCGGGTTCGGCCAAGACAAAGCGCGTTGTGCGACCATCTTCCAGGATGCCGCCGCTTCGCCGTTGCCCGTCCGCTTGGTAGCTATCCATTTGGATTGGCCACGCGATGAAGAAATCGTTGTCGAGCCGATGGACTCCGCCGCGCTCTGCGATCGGCTCTTGGAGTTGGACCGGAAATGGCTCGCCGCAGACGAACCCGGTCGCGGCGGCATTTTCTATCAGCGCGTCGCTATGGTGTACGCCGAATATCAATACCAACGACGCTCGGTTCCCACGATCTACATCGTCAAGCCTGACCGGATTCGTTACTGGACCCGTTCGGCCGCGATGCGCGATGCGGACGAAGTGGCCGGCGACGTGCAAATATGGCGGCCGGAGCCGCAGCCGAATCACGGAGGGCGAAAGTGACGCGCCCAACCTATCTCGAACAACGTTGGCCCAATTCACCTCCCTTCCAGGCAATTGCCCAGCGATGGTGCCAGGACCGATCGCGGTTGTTGCTCGAGTTGGTCTGGGGCGGATATGACCGGCTCCTCGATCAGGACTTCCGCGTCACGCCATTTTCCGACACTGACGAGGACAAGGAGCGGTCTTTGAGTATCTTGCTCGCACTTCGGATCGGGCAGGGGCTGAGCGGCGACGAGCCGTTCAGCCTCATTCACGTGCCGCCGGAGCAGACGAAACGCAAAAGCGGGCGCACGGCGCCGCCACAACCGGACATCGGCTTCATGCTCAACAACTACCCGCGCACGGTCTGGCCGTTGGAAGCAAAAGTCCTCGTCGATGACCGGGAAGTCGGGCCGTACGTGACGGAAATCAACCATAACCTGCTTACCGGCCGCTACGCCACTTTTTCGAGCGAAGGGGCAATGCTGGGCTATCTCTTGCACGGACAACCAGAGCGGACCTTCGCCGCCGTTGCTGTTGCGCTTGGCGAACCCCTAATTCCGCATCCGCACTTTCTCTCCCGCCCGCAAAGGATGAGCACCCATCAACGCGATCGGCTCCCGCATGCGGACTCGCCACGCGATTTCACTTGCCATCACCTTCTGTTGCGCATTCCCACTGCTTAGCCGCTGGCCACAGCAGTTTCTGTGCGAGATCAAGGCATGCCTGGAGCGACTTGGCATCGCGGGACAGAAGAAACATTGGAGCATGAGTCTCGCGGATTAAAGTACGCTTTTCTCAGATCGCTGCTTTCGTCCGCTCGTCATTTGTGTACAATGACTACCGATCTGCACGTCGCCGTTTCGGTACTTCCGGTCATGTGACAGTTGAAGGCTCCGTCGGGCTCGAATAGCGGGGGTAACTCCGGGAACGTCAACTGCGATCGCCGCCGCCATCCGAATGGCGGCGCCGCGGCGGCAAAGAGGTTGGGCTTCCTTTCGCGGTAAGCTGCTATGGTGCATCTCTTAATCGATTCGTCAATTTACCGCCAGGACCCACGCCGCGTACGGAAGCCGCGAAATCCACCAGCGTTTCCGCTGGAGTGCTCAATGTCACCGGCACGTAGGATAGGTTTTCAGCCTGTCTTCTAAGGACCAGCGAAAGTGTCGAAATGGCGGAAGCTGTGACCGGTGCACCGGCCGGCGCGCTCGCCGCAACCGTCGCAGTGATGGGTACGGCGGTCGAAGAACTCGCCGCGGCCTGGCCGACGCCGAATGCAAACACCGCACGCGAGCCAACCGTCAGGCTTGAGCCATCAGGCAAGGCACCGGCATTGGCGACGATCAGCGTCCCAGCGTCGACTACGGTGCCGCCGGCGTAGGAATTGACGCCGGAAAGGGTCACCGTGCCGCCAGTGTCCTTGGTCAGGCCGCCCGGGCCAGAGAGGTCCGCACTGGCCGTGCCGTCGTTGAGTTGATAACTATTGGCGAACACCGGTCCGCCGGTCAGGCCGCCGCCGGTATCGAGGGACAGGGTTCCCCCGGTGGAGAAAAATCCGTTGGGATCCACACTCAGCATGGCGGCGCCCGTGACGCTGGTACCGCTCGTTACCGACAGAACGGCGCCCGGGCCAACCGCCACCCCTGAGCCGGATTGGATTGCCAAGGCGTTGGCCGCCTGGTCGGAAGCCACGTTGACGACACTCGTCAAACCGCCGACAATCGCATTGACGTGCGCAAGGTTGCGCACCATCGCAGCGGCGAGGAACCACTCGGCCAGTCGCTTCCTAGCCTGACGGCGGCGTGCCTTTCAAAACGACATTTTGCGATGGGAACGGAATCTCGACGCCTTCGTCCTGGAACTGCTTCTTCGCCTGCTCCAGCAGATCGAACTCGACTTGCTTGGCAAATCCCGCGTCCACGCACCATGCCTGGACGGTCAGCGTCACGCTCGATTCACCGAGTGCGGTCAGCGGGCAGCCAACGACATCCCGCAGGCGGGGATGCTGCTTGGCCAGTTGCATGAGGATTCCGCGCGCCTTTTCCAGATCCGCGGCGTAGCTGACACGGACGGGGACGGAAACCATGATCTGCGGGTCTCGGGACGTAAGGTTCACCGTGACTTGGTTGGCCATCGCAGAGTTCGGCACGACGATGCGGCGGTTGTCGCCTGTCCGAAGGATCGTGTATCCAAGCGTGATGACCTCGACCACGCCCGTCTCCAGACCTGTCGGGGCGGTCACCTGGACGCGATCCCCCACCTGGAAGGGGCGGTAGAGCAGCAACGTCATGCCAGCGATTAGATTGCCGAGCGTGTTCTGTGCCGCCAAGCCGAGGACGATGGACGCCACGCCAGCTCCCGCCAGCAGTGCCGTGCCGATCCCGCGAAGCTGCGGCACCAACTGTACGTACAGCAGCACAGCGATGACGTAGATCACGGCGCCCAGCAGTTGGACTACGAAGGGAGCCACCGTCCGATCGACGAGACCGCGGTGATCCTTCGTCATTGCACGGGTAACGGCCATTTTCAGCAGCCGCCCCAGGGCCCACGCCGTCGCAGCGAAGACGGCGGCATAGAATATGGCCCCGAAGAGGGCGGCGGGACTGAGAAGCTCCTTCTCAACAAACTGAATGAGTTCCCCCATCGGAAGGTTCTCCTAGCAAACCTCGTTGACCGAGAAAGTCGGATTACACGCCGCCTGATTGTAGCGGCCTAGTCGCTGGCGTGCCATAATCAGGACGTACGGCCTCCAGGAAGCCGCGGGGGCTCTCGGTGGCCAGGCTTGCCAAACGCCCGTCCCTGCCCACCGTGGCCGCCAGCGGGGGCTGCAAGATCGCACACCCCGAGTTCATGGGGTCGATGATCGACAACGCCATTGCGGCCTGGTACAATATCGGTCGGTCGGACTTGCGAGAGGCTCGAACCGAAGGCCGAAAGATGACACCCACTGAACTCAACGCGCTGGTCGTCGATGTACTTAAAGACCTTTCGCGTAAGAGATCATTACGAAAATGAAGCGCCGGATCTGCACGACCATATTGAAGAAGCACTACGGGCAAGGCTGGACAGCGGCGGACATGCGTCGGTAACGATAAAGCGCAGCTCAGGGCGAGGATGCCCGCGAGTAGACCTGCTCGGTACGAGCTTCTGGCCAGATTTCGACTTATCTCTTCAAGGTGACCCAGTTGTAGCCGTGGCGAGCGTGACCACCACGTCGGCCACCTCGTCCACCGTGCCGAACCTGCCCACCAGGATCAAAGCCGGAGTGGCACGGGGGTTGTCGCGCATCATCTCCGTGTCGATCAAGGCCGGGGCGATGGCGTTGACCGTGATGCCCTCCTTGGCCAACAAGGCGGCGTAGGAGTGCGTCAGGCCCAGAATACCCGCCTTCGAGGCGGCGTAGTGCGGGCCGATGACCCCGCCGGTCTGGGCCGCGACGGAGGAGAGGTTGATGATCCTGCCCCAATTCGCCGCCCGCATGCCCTGCAACACCGCCTGGGTGACGAGGAACACCGACTTCAGGTTGACGGCCAACTCCTCGTCCCAGTCCTGCTCGGTGATCTCGTGGATGGGCTGCGGGCGGGTGATGCCGGCGTTGTTCACCAGCACGGCCACCGGCCCAAGCCGGCTTTCGACCTGCCTGACCACCTGGGCAACGGCGGCGGCGATCGACACGTCGGCTTGGATCGCCACGGCCCGGCCGCCAGTGCCCTCGATCTCCGCGCACACCACCTGGGCCTCCTGGACGCGGTTTTTGAAGTTCACCGCCGCCGCCGCGCCGGTCTTCGCCAAGGCCACGGCGGCGGCCCTGCCGATGCCGCGGCTGGCCCCCGTCACCAGGGCAACCTCTCCGTGGAGTGGCTCGACGATAGATGCGATGGTTTCCGGTCCTCTGGTCCTCTACGCCAGCACCTTCCCTGTCTGAAAGCGACCATTTATGGTTCGCAACCACTCGGCGTTGTTCCATATCGGGTGTTCTGCTCCGCAGTACGTGGTCGGCATCATGCCCCAATAGCCGTGCTTGATTGCCAGGTCCACCTGAAGGTCGAACATGCTCGTTCCAGGCGGACGAAGCTCGAACTTCGACCCCAAGGGAGGATAAAAATAGCCGCCCTCGTCGCAAACCGCCGGGACCTTCCGCCGATGGGCCTCCCGGGCATCGGTCTCAAAGATCCGGGCCGCCTGCTGCTTCAGGCCCGCCTCACGCCGCGTGTACTCCTCCAGAATCCACTCGTCGAACCGCTCAATGTCAAGGTTGTAATACAGCCAGTCGATTTTCCGCCACAACTCCCGCACGTTCTGCGCGGGCTTGCTGAACTCCGCGTAAGGAACGAAATTGGCCTTCAGCAGCCGGTCCAGCAGCTTCAGCTTGCGCGGCTTGGCTGGGTCAAAGTCCCGGTGCCAGATCGTCTGGCCGTAGAGGATGGTCCAGTAGAGTTCCGCCACATAGGTGTGCTGGTCGTAGACCTGCACGTTATCGGGCACGATGGCCGGATTGTGACTACAGTAGTCGCCGCTGACAAGGACATCGGGGTGGGCATCGCGCAGCAGCGCAATGGCCTCCTCGTGCAGCTTCTTGCCCTTCTCGCCCTGCGGAAAGAGGCTGGCGTCGGGCTCATTGTGGACCTCGACGAAGGCGATGTTGCGGTGTAAGCCTTTGTCCTTCAGGATGCGCAGCAGGCGGTCGTGCTGCCGCGCCATGTGCATCAGCCGCTTGTCCTCGGAAACGGCCATTACCTCGGCGCGGATTTTCGCGTCGGCCACGAACCAGGAGCTATCCTGGTACTCCCAGCTCGTAAGGATCACGGAGATGCCGTGTTGCTTGGCCAGTTCCATCAGCCGAATCACCCGCTTCAGCACGTCGTGCCGCCCACCGCCACGGGCGTTGACCGACGTGAGGTTTTCCAGGTAGCCTGCGATCCAGGGGCCGAACTCCATCTCACCGCGCGGCTGGCCGTCCATCCGAAAACACCAATTCAACCCGGCATCGACCCGCACGGCGTTGAATCCCCGCTCAGGCAATCCGGCGACGGCTTTCCCCAGGTCGTGGTACGGTTCGCCGGGCGTGGCCATGGTCACCCAGTTCCAGATGAACATGCCGATGGAGAGCCTTTTCGGCAAATGGTCAGGCAGAGTGTAACCAGATTGCGGCCCGGGCACCGTTCCGGAATTGGTCGTGGGCGCAGTGGCAATGGCTGGGCTGCCAGCCGCTCCCACGAGGGTCGAAGCGATGGCACATTGGCCTGTCTTTTTTAGAAACTGCCTGCGGTCCATGATCACCTCCTATGGTGCTTTTGCGGGTTCTTACAAACTATTAAAACGCGCCCACGTTCTTCGCTGATTCAGCACGCCGGTCCTTGGTCTTCACGGCTTTTCCCATGCAAGGGCTCTCACCCCGGATACGATAATCACCGGCCTTGGCGTCGATGAACTTCGGATCGGCCAGGATCTCATGCTCGCCGGGGTGGAGGCGGGGTTCCGGCTTCCCGGGAAAGTAGCAGTTGTAGTCGTCGGTATTGTGCGCCGGGTCGCCCAACTTGCCGCCGCCATTGTCGTAGCCGCAGTCCGTGCCATTGAAGGCGAAGATGTTGTTCTGGACCACGTTGTCCATGCAGCCATCCCGGAAGTAGAAGATGCCGATGCCGTTGCCCACGCAGACGTTGTGGTACACCTGGTTCTCGGTGCCCGCCAGGATGATCCCGCACACCCGGTTGCCGAAGCAGACGTTCTGGACGATCATCTGCCGCTTTGGACCGCTGTAGCTGTGGATGCCATAGCCCGCGTTGTTGAAGATGATGTTGCCGCGGATGGTCAGCTCGTCGGCGGGGCAGTAGATGCCGTGGTCGGTCGAGCGGGTCCCGTTGTCGAAGATGATGTTGGCCTCCATCAGGATGCCCGCCCCGCCATGGCCCATTTCCTTCAGGCCGCAGTGGACGTTGCCGTAGACGACATTGTTGGTGGCCCGGCAGCCGACGCCCGCCTTTCCCGCCCAGGTGATGCCGTTGGCCCCGTAGGTTTCCGCCTTGGGGGCCTCCGGGCGGCCCTTGGGACCTTCGATCACCAGGCCGTTGATCCAGACGTGGCGAGCGCCGTGCAGGGAAATGACCGCGCCGCTGGGGTTCTTCTGGACGTATTCCTTGGAGGTCGTGACCTTCACCTTGCCCAAGGCGTCCGGTGCACAGCTCAGGATGATCGGCGCACCCTCCCGTCCCGACGTGCGGATCAGGGGAGCCTCGACGTACACGCCCGTGCGGAGATAGATCAGGTCGCCCGGCCCGCCCTGGTCGAGGGCCTTGGCGATGGTCCGCAATGGTCGGTTGGCCGTGCCGTCGCCGGAATCATCGCCCGAGTTGGCAACCCACAACGTCTTGCCCTTGGGTCGGAAGTCCCAGGGGCTGAGCACCGGGCGCACAAGGCTCCACCGGCCCTGCTGGCTTTCGATGGCCACCCGCCGCTGGTCCTCCGAGAACCGGATGTTCGGCGGAGCCGATGGGCCTGGTGCCTGGCCATCCCCGGCCACGGCATTGACTGGCTGCGGGACCAGGACAAGCGTCAGGAACACGGTTCGGAGCAGAGACTTCATGTTGCTTCACTCGTGAAATAGCCCGGCCTTGTCGTCCAGCGGTCTGATCCAGACGTTGCGGAACCGCACCGGGCTGCCGTGGTCTTGCAGAAAGAGTGGACCGCAGCCCGTCTTGAGGATGCTTGCCAGGATCTTGTCCGTGTAGGGCGTCTTCTTATAACGCAGGGGATTCCAGCGGGAAATGCTTTCGGTGAAATGGGCCTTGTGCTGCACGAGCACGCCGTTGAGCATGGCCGTGATCTCGCCCGGTTGGACCACCTTGCCATGCTCGTCACGGCGAGGGGCGGTGTACAGGATGTTGTAGACCTGCCACTCGCCCGGCTTCCGCGCGGCGTTGACCAGCGGTGGCGAGATGCCGTACAGCGCCCACCGCCTCCTTGGGCTCGATAGGGTTCTCGTAGGAGTTGAGAATCTGCATCTCGTACATGCCGAAGATGTAGACGCCGCTGTTGCCTGCCCCGCCGCCCTTTTTACCATCGTCGGGCACGGCGAACTCGACGTGGATTTGGGCATCACGGAAGTGGAGCTTCGACACGATGAAACCGTCCCGGACGACCATCGCACCCTTCACGACCGGCCATTGGCAGGGTGTGCCCTTGACGTTCAGAAAGGCCTCGGTGCCGCCGCCATCGAAGAGCACGATGGCATCCGAGGGCGGCTTGCCGGGCGTGGTATCCACGATCTTGAGTTGCACTTCCGCATGGCCGAAGCCAGAAGCGGTCAGGAACGCCCAAATACCCAGACAAAGATGACGAGAATTTCTGCGGAACATAGTGTTGTCCTTTTGCTCCATGTTTTAGGGTATTGCACCGGCTCCAGCCTGACGCAATCCAGCCGAAACGCGTTTAGGGGATGAAATTGAACCAGCAGGCGCGACGTCCGTAGTGTAGTCTCTCTGCCTGTGGTTGGATAGCGCCCCCACGACATAAGAGCGGCTCGGGGACGCCGCCGCAGCAGCACATTGGCCTGGACCGAGTACATCCCGCTCCACGAACGGGCCGAGGCCGCCAGTCCCTTCCATCTTTGGAACGACGATAAGAAGTGCCGGCCGGTTCTTGGCCAAAAAAAGGCCAGTTCCGGCAATGCTTCTACGTCATTTCTCGGTCAAATCCGTGCCGCGCAGCCTGCCTGGTATCCGCTCCCGACTGACGCGGGAAATGGTAGAATGGGGCCATCGAGAGGGCCACCAGCGATAGCTACGCGGCAGCCAAGCGGTTCGGGCCGGCTTCGGCGAGTTATTCGCCTTTCACGCTGACCGGCCTGGGCCGACCCGCTTGAGGAAAGACGAATCATGGGTACGGTCTACAAGGTAACCTTGCCGGAGAGGACAATTTTGGATACCACAGTGCGGTCCTTGTGGGTGGCCGCCGCCATGCTTGTTGCGGCCATGGGAAATTGCCCAGGTTGGGCGAGCGAGGTCTATGTGACGCCGGAAGGGACGCCGGACGGGCGCGGAACCAAGCAGTCGCCTGTCGATCTGGCCACCGCCACGACGAACAGCCAACTTGTCTCGCCCGGGACCACGGTCTGGGTCGGCCCGGGGACCTACCGGGTGGGCTCGCTCCAGCCGCACGAGTCGATCTATGGCACCAAGGATAAGCCGATCATCTACCGCGCTTTGCCCGGGCGCCGGGCTACCGTGGTCGGCGAGATCCTGCCCAACAACGACCACGTGTGGTATTGGGGACTGGACATCAAAGGAGGCGTCACCATCCGCGTGCGCAGCACCGGCCTGAAACTCATCAACCTCACCATCCACGAGGCCGGCCCGGCCGAGAAACCGGCTGAGCGCAAGCCCAGCGGCCAGGGAATCGGCGGCGGCGACGTGGGCGACGACCACGAAATCTACGGGAATATCATCTACCACAACGGCTGGAACACCCTGGACCACGGCCTCTACGTTCAGAACACAGCCCGCCACACCGTCAAACGCTTCGTCGACAACATCGTCTTCGAGAACGCCGGCTGCGGGTTTCACCTTTACGGCCAGTCACCGCAACTGAGCGGGCTATACCTCGAAGGGAACATCAGCTTCGCCACGTCGCTCAATCCTCGCTGTTCCAGCAAGGGCGAGATGAACATCTTGGCCGGCGGTTCCAAGCCGATCACGCACCTGGTCCTCAAGAACAACTGCACCTACCATCCCAGCCCCGACTCGAAGCGCGGTGTTGACGTTGGCTTCCATGGTTCACCCAACAGCGACATCCGCATCGAGGACAACTACTTCACCTGCGGGGCCAATGCCATGGAACTCAAGGGAGCCGCTGAAGCCATCGTGCGCAACAATACCTTCTGGGCGCCTGTCGGCATGGTGGTCGTGAAACCGCCTTCAGGGGACAACCTCAAGGTGACCTTCGAGAACAACACGTACATTGACAACGGCAAGTTCGATCTGGCCCGCTTCCGCGAACAGATCCACTCAGGCACGACCGACCGCCTCGTGCTGGGCAAGAACGGGCGCCCAACTGGGCTACACGTCTTCAAACGTGTGAACCAGTACGAGTCCCAGCGGGTACATCTTGCGGTCTACAACTGGGACCACCTGGACCGTGTGAAGATCGACTTGGAAGGGATTCTCGCGCCGGGCCAGACGTATCGGGTGGTCAACGTCCTGGATTTCTTCGGCGCACCGGTGGCCGAAGGCAAGGCGGAAGGCCCCGGGATCGTGCTGCCCATGCGAGGGCATCGGTACGAGCCGGAATTCGGGGCATACGTGCTATTCCGCGGCGATGGAAAGTAGGTTTCGGCTTCGTTATGGGTCACGATTTCAGCGTGCATAACCGTTCTAGGCCACCCGTTCCCAGAGGCCGCCCCCTGCACGAGACCGTCAGCGACGAAGCAAGACAGGTGGTCTCACGGGCACCCGATTGAAAGCCCTGCCTGTTCGTGCTACAACCATCTGGCAGCCGGAACGTACCGGGGTCGTCCCCCAGCCAAACTGAATGCCGAACCTCCCGACCACTTTTTTGTCAGCGACACGTCGACAACGGTGATCCCGCAATCGCAGACGGGCTACAAGGTCGGCAGGGCGGCTCCTGCCAGTGGCTGAGTCCTTTCTCGGCCAGATTTGGACCGCGAAGCCTGCATGGTGCCCGCTCCCCGCTGACACGGGAAATGGTAAAATGGCGGCCATGGGACGGCCGCCATGGCGATAGCTACGCTGCCGCCAAGCGGTTCGGGCCGGCTTCGGCGAGTTATTCGCCTTTCACGCTGACCGGCTCGGGCCAACCCGCTGTTACATCGACTGATCCAATCTTCACAGTAAGGACTATTTCGTCTGGCAGAACGGGATGATTGCCCGGTTGAACGACGAGATGACCGACTTGGCAGAGAAACCGCGGCATTTGAAACCATCGAACCATAGTCAAGTTGGCTTTGAGGGGGCTTCCTGACGAAGATCCACAAGCAGTATTACCTGGTCTGCGCCGAGTTCATCAAGGGCGATTATCACTGTATGATTGCCCAAGCTGACAGCATCTACGGCCCGTATGGTCCGCGTTACCTTGCCGTTCCGCACGGCGGGCACAACATGCTCTTCAAGGACAAGGAAGGCCTGTGGTGGGCCGCATTCTTCGGCAACGACGCCCACGCCCCCTTCCGTGAACGGCCGGGCCTGCTGCGGATCGAGTTCGACGCTGCTGGGCAGGTCAGGCCGAAGGGTTAGCGGTATGGCCCCCAAAAACGCCGCTGGCGGCATCGACGCCCAACCCGGCCCAACAGCCGCCCCCGCCACGAAAGGCCGCCAGCATCAAAGCAGGAATCGCACAGGGCTTGTGGCCCGGAAAGGCCCGGTGAAGTTTGTCACGACGGTGTCGTTCTCCGTGGCCTGTGCTAAGATAGGGGATCTTGCGGCTTGGTTCAGAAACGGGGACTGGCTCCGAGCCGAATAGCGATTAAGCCGCAAGAAATGGACGCCGGCGAGGTGCCTGTCCCCATTTCTGAACCAAGCCGATCTTGCTTCCCTCGGAGCGTTCCAATGTTCCATCCTCTGCCCCGCATCGTTCACCGTATTCGGCTGCTGACGGTCTTGGCCGTCTCGGCCTTTCTCATCGCCGCCGAGCGAATCGCCCAGGTCTTGCGGTTCTCGCTTTCAGCCAGCCGGTCTTCCTTGGAGGTGCTTTAGTGACGCCGCGCGATCGAGTTCGGGCCGCACTCGCCCATTGCCAGCCAGATTTCACTCCCTGTGATTACTATGCCACCCCAGAAATCCAAGCAGCGCTCCAGGGTTACTATGGATTGAAACCGCAAAAAACAAGCGGCATTGCGATGGGCGTCAGCACGCCTTCGGGCGACAATCGCCTTGCGGAGCTGCTGGGTACGGACATCCGATACATAGCACCTCCGTATGTCGGTCCGGCACTTCCGAGTTTCGACGATGGATCGAGCATGAACTTATGGGGCATCCGCCGTCGCCCCATGCCAAATCAGTACGGGGACTACGCCGAGCCGGTGGAAACGCCCTACGCAGCCTGGAAGACCGTAGAAGAAGCGGCTCGCTTCCCTTGGCCCCACGCGGATTGGTTCGACTACAGCGCGATCCCCGCCATGTGCGGGCAGTACCCTGACGCGGCGATTGCCGTGGGCGCGACCTCCGTCCAGGATTTCATCAACGGCGTAGCCTTCGGACGGGGCGTGGAACAAGTCTTAGTGGACATCGTTACGGAAGACCCGGTCTACCTTTTCATTGTTGCGCAACGGCATCGGTTCTACCTGAGCTACATCGAACGCATTTTGACGGCTGGCCAAGGGCGTATTGACCTGGTTCTCTGCGGCGACGACTTCGGCAGCCAACGGGGATTGTTGATCTCACCCAGTAGCTTCGACCGCCTGTTCGCCCCAAAGAAGAAGGAATTGTTCGACCTCGTTCATACGTTTCAGGCAAAGGTATCGCACCACTGCTGCGGTTCAAGTCGCAGGTTATTGCCGAGATTCATCGAATGCGGCATGGATGCCTTGCAAACCGTGCAACCGCAGGCCGCTGGGATGAATCCCTATGAACTGAAGGCCCAGTTCGCCGGGCAGATCACGCTGCACGGCGCAGTGGATGTCCAGGGGTGGCTCCAACGAGCCACGCCCGCACTGATCGAGGTGGAAGTCAATCGCCTGATGGACGAGGTCGGCAGCGGTGGCGGGTACATTCTCGCCCCAAGCCACAACATCCAGCCCGACACACCCCTGGAAAACGTGCTGGCCGTGTACGAGACGGTGGCCAAACGGCGCGGGAAGAGCATTCTCGGATCCTCGTAATTTCTCCCCGAAGGAATAATATCATGCAAATCGGAAACAAATCCATGAACACACGCAAGCGTCTTCGCCGTTGGTCACGATTATGTCTGCTTCCCGTATTTCTGGTTGTCTCCAGCATGGCGTTGGCTGGAACACCCCTCCAGATGGAAGAAGTCGCGCCGGGCGTGTGGCGGATTCGCCTCGGAAACCCCGAGAAGTTCACGCCAATGTGCTTTCAAGAGCAAGTGCCGCGCCTGAAGGAGATCACGGCACTGGAACCTTGTAAGCAAGTTCCCATCAAGGCTTCGGCCATCGGGTTCAAGACCAACGGGCGTGGCATCGCCCTGGAATTGCCCCTAGAACCGGGCGAGCAACTTTACGGTCTGGGCATGAACCTGAAGGTGTTTCAGTTGATGGGCGGGAAGAAGACCATCCGCGTCAGCGACGATCAGGGGACGGTTCTCGGCGACTCGCACGCGCCGGTGCCGTTTTACGTCTCCACGCGCGGCTACGGCGTTTATGTCGATACGGCCCGCTACGCCAGCTTCTACTTTGGCAACCTGGATGCCGTGCGCGATGCGCCCGTTGCGCCAAGACCAGCGACCGGGGAGAAAGCGGCGATTAGTACCGAGGAACTGTATCGCCCGCGCGAACCGGGAGCGAAGTTTGTCGGCGTGGATGTTCCCTCGGCAAGGGGTGTAGACGTGTACGTCTTTGCCGGTCCCGACATGCGGCATGCCGTACAGCGGTACAACCTGTTCTGCGGGGGCGGTTGCCTTCCGCCGATGTGGGGCTTGGGCGTGTGGTATCGCGCCTCAACGGAGCTTGGGCAGAAGGAAGTCTTGAACTTCCTGCGGGAGTTCCGCCAGCGGCATATTCCCTGCGACGTCTTCGGCCTGGAGCCTGGATGGCACTCGCACGCCTACTCCTGTTCGTTTGTCTGGAGCCAACAATACCCTGACCCGGAACGGTTGCTCCGCGAGACGCGACAACAGAATTACAAGCTGAACTTGTGGGAACACGCCTTCACGCATCCGAGTTCGCCGCTCTACAAGCCGCTTCTCCCCTGGAGCGGCGACTACAAGGTGTGGGGCGGCTTGGTGCCCGATTTCGCCACGCCCGAGGGACGGCGGATCTTCGCCGACTACCATGCCCGGACGCTCGTCGAGAAGGGCGTCGGTGGTTTCAAACTCGACGAGTGCGACCACCAGCCGCTCAGCGCCGCTCCCTGGTCGTTCCCGGAGCAGTCGGTTTTTCCGTCCGGCCTTGACGGCGAGCAGATGCACCTCCTGATCGGACCACTTTACCAACGCGCGATGGCTGCGATCTACAGGGACCACAACCAGCGCACGCTTGGTCTGGTGCGGGCCTCCGGCGCACTGGCGGCTCCGCTGCCCTTCGGTCTGTATAGCGATGCTTACGACCACCGCGACTATGTTCGGGCAATAGCCACCTCGGGGTTTGCAGGAATACTATGGTGCCCCGAGGTGCGGGACATGGGATCGCTGGAAGAGCTTTACCGCCGTCTCCAGACGAGCGTGTTCTCGGCAGTCACGCAGGTTGACTGTTGGTATCTCAAGAATCCGGTGTGGAAGCAGATCAATAAGGATCTCAACAACAGCGGCAAGTTCATGGACCACTGGGAGCAGACGGAGGCTGCCTGCCGGAAACTGCTTCAGATGCGGATGCGGCTCTTGCCCTACCTGTATTCGGCTTATGCCGAATACCACGATACGGGCGTGCCCCCGGCACGGGCGCTGGTCATGGACTATCCGCAAGACCCTGCCACCTGGACCGTGGACGACCAGTACATGCTTGGTCCGTCCTTGATGGTAGCACCGCTATTCACCGGGCAGAAGAAACGCACGGTCTACCTGCCCGAGGGCAACTGGTACGACTTCTGGACCGAGCGCAAGTATCCTGGCCGTTGCAGGATCGAAATCGAGAAACCGGTGGACGAGATTCCGGTCTTCGTCAAGGAGGACAGCCTCCTACCCTTGGCGGAGCCCGTGGAGTGCGTGACGCCACAAACCGAGTTCGCGGTGACGATCCAAGTCTACGGGTCGAAGCCCCGGAAGATCGTTCTGTATGAAGACGACGGCGTGACCTTCGATTTCGAAAAAGGCAGGCAGAACCGCATTGAACTGAGGTGCGAGGGACAAACCGGCACCACGAGCAAGACTGGTGATTACACCGGACCTAGCCGGTATAAGATCACCAGTTGGAAACGGGTGCCCAAGCAATAGGAAGGATACGATTACGCCTGCACTTATGGCCCAACGCTTGACAACCGTTTTGGGGCCTGCGAAGCTCTTGTGTTCCAATTCCGCACCCAACAAGGAGCCGCCATCATGGCCAAGACCAACGGCGTGAACAAATCCCAAGCGATCCGCGACTATTTCAAGTTGAACCCCAAGGCCAAAACGCAGGAAGTGGTCGATGCTTTGGGGAAAAAGGGCATCACGGTCACTGTTGGCCTAGTCACCACGGTCAAGTCCAAGCACAACAAGCGGCGGAAGGCGGTCAGGAAGGTCGTTGCCAAGGGCGGCGTGGGCATCCCCGAGATCAAGGAGGCCCTGGCGTTCATCAAGTCGATGGGAGGCATTACCGTGGCAAAGAAGGCTTTGGAAGTCGCCCAGGAGATCAGGGCGATTGTGTAAGGTTACCTTGCGTTCATGGTCGAGCCAAACGAGCATCCGGCGACGGCCAGCCCCGAGCAGTTGATTGCCGAGTGCGACATTCGGCGTCTGCGCCGGTCGGTACCGGGAGGACAGCACCGCAATAAGGTGGAGACGGCCATCAGCCTGCACCATTTGCCCACCGGCGTGCGCGGAGGCCAGCGAGCACCGCAGCCAGGCCCTATTCCGGCTTAGGGTGAACCTGGCCCTGGAGGTCCGGCGACTCTGCGGCCCGGACTACGTGCCCAGTTCTCTCTGGCAATCGCGGTGTGGCGGGGGTCTGAAGATAAGTGCCGGACACGACGACTTCCCCAGCCTGCTGGCCGAGGCATTGGACGTGCCGGCCGCCTTGGAGGCCGATCCGAAGCGGGCGGCTGCCGTGCTGAGTTGCAAACCGACGCAGTTGGTCCGATTGCTGAAAATACAAGCCCTTGGCTCAATGGTCACCGTTCTTCGATCAACTGGATGGCTGCCGCATCCAGTGTTCTGGAAGATTCTTGGAGGAGCTTGACAACGGCAAGAACCGTAACGAAGCTAATCAATGGGCCCCATTTTGTTGATAACCCAAAGAGTCCAAGATCATGAAGCCAGTGTTGTTGCTGAGTTGTACGGTCGTTTTCTCCCTACTCGGTCTTTCGGCGCAAGCGCAGCAGGTGCGAAGGGAGACGAAATGGAATAATCCGGACGGCCCGAGGGTTCCGGGCGTCGAGCATGGCAGCTTCCGCAGCGCTTCCATGGAGGTCGAGGTCGGCTATAACGTCTACCTGCCGCCGGGCTATGCCCAGGGGGACCAGCGCTACCCCGTGATCTATTTTCTACACGGTGCGGGAGGTAACGAGAACTCCGATGCGGCCGGGTTCTCCGGCCTGGTTTCAAGACTGGCAAACCAGAAGAAGGCCCCACCGGTAATCTGCGTTTTTCCGAACGGCGGGATGAGCGGGTACCGAGACCAGGCGGAGCAGAAGATCATGGGCGAGACCTCGCTCATCAAGGAACTGATCCCGCTGATCGATCGGACCTATCGCACACGGGCCGATCGGGAAGGGCGGGTCATCGCCGGGTTCTCGATGGGTGGGGGCGGTGCGGTCCGCTTGGCGCTGAAACATCCGGACCTCTTTTCCGCCGCCGCGTCGTGGGCAGCGGCTCTCGGTTCGCGCGGTGGCAGCCTTCCTCCCCAACTGGAAACGGACAACTTGCGCCGGCTGGCTGGTCGCGTGCGCCTGTTGATGATCGTCGGGGACAAGGACATGACCTATGCCCGGCACAAGCCAGTGGTCAAGAACCTGGAGGAGGCGAAGTATCCGTTTCGCTACCACGTGCTTGAGGGCGTTGCGCACGACCTGGGCCGATATTACGAGAAGACAGGCGAGGAATTGGCCCTCTTCCTGACCGCCGGATTCAAAGCTGAGTCCTCCCTCAGTGCGCCCACTCGATAGGGTATCGCGTGAGGCCGGCTCTCACCGAATTACGTCGTGGCTCCAGGACCCTACTACTACCCGTACCGTTACGGATACGGCTACCCGTCCGTCACAGGCGGGCTATGGATCGGCGGCGGCTGGGGCGGCTACTGGGGCGGTGGCTGGCATGGCGGCGGGTGCGGCGGTCACCACTAGCGGTTTGACTTCCCTGGACCGCCAGGTCAAAATCATGGCATTGCCGTTGGGCTAACCGTTTGAGGCGGCCCGGCCGTAAACGGCTGCCATTGGACAAACTCCATTGCAGGGGAACGGAATGTCTAGCCCACGCCCGAAACGCGAAATCCCGCCAAAGATCAGCCGGCGCAATGCGTTGGGCGCAGCCCTGGCCGCCGGGGCCGGCGCAATGCTGCCGCTGGCCGGCTTGCCCGCGGGCGCATCGGCGGCGGAAGTTGCCTTGCGCCCCCCGGCTGCGCTGTTGGACCCCGAGGTGGCCAAGTATCTTGCCAGGCCCAGCGGCACGCGGGATTATTTCCAGAACCGCGGTCCAGACCAGCGCGGCAAGACAGCACCATGGGAGCGGACGCCCAAGGAGTTGGCGGCCGCCGGATTGGATGCCTGGACTCTGGAGGTGACCACCGATGCACGCAGTCAGAACTTGCTGAAAGAGCAGCGCACCAAAGCCACCCACAATGCCATCACCTATGTCGATCTTCTGCGCATGGCTAACCAGCGCCCGGTGCGAATCTTGAAAAGTCTGGTTTGCCTGGGTATGCCCTCCATGGCCGCCTACGGCTTGTACGAGGGCGTTGCGTTGCGCGACGTTCTCTGGCTGGCCAAGCCCAATCCCAAAGGAGTGATTCGTCGCATTGCCATGCATGCCTTTGACCCCAAGGACCCAGCAAAACAGCAGTGGTGTAGCACGCTGCCGCCAGCACGGGTGTTCGAGGACCCCATCGGCATGGCGCCGGTGATGCTCTGCCTGAAATTCAACGGCGATTGGCTCGCTCATGGCGGCCCCGTGCGGGTGATTGTGCATGAACACTACGGTTTCATGAACGTCAAGGATGTGCGCCGTATCATGCTTACCAACGACAACACCGAGACCGACAATTACGCCAAGAGCGGCAGAGACGTCAACAGCCCGATGAAGTCCTTTGCGGAGAAACCGGCCGTTGTCTCGAAGCAACCGCTGATGTTCGGCGGGCGGGCATGGGCGGGCATGTCCGGCCTGAAACTCGTCCAATACGCCGTTGCGCCGGCCGACACGAAAACGACTGACGACGACGTGTATTTGCAGTGGCTCCCATGGAAAGACGGCGTCATCCTGCCGGCTCCGGCCAACTTTGCGTCCCTGATTCCCGGTGGCCCGAAAAATGTCTTTGGGCTGTCGGAAGATGGCACCCCGTTGCAATGGCCCATACCCAGCTTCTTGGCCTATTGGGTATCTCCGCCGGTGAGAGATCTGAAGCCGGGCAGATACCGGCTCTTTTGCCGGGCCGTCAATAACTATGGCGACGCGCAGCCCATGCCCCGTCCCTACGGGCCGCATGAGGGTGTCAGCGATCTGCAATCAACAGACTTCGAGTTCACCGGCAGTTAGCACAGGATCGCTATCACGGTGCCAGTTTCAACCGTGGATGCGTATATGCGTGACGCGCGGTGTTCCAGGGCCGCCTTGTTTCGGAATTGACCTTTCGTGGCGATTGGACAACCACACGCGACATCGTTCCCCATAGTGTACGGATCGTCTCGGTCAACTCCCTATTTTTTCGGGTCACCCTCGACGGAACGGACTGCGCAACCGCTGCGCACCCTCCTTCAGACATTGCGGCCGGTCGAGCGGCAGCTCAGACCTTGGTCGTTCATGAACCGCCTTTAGCCAGGCCCCCGCAACGTGGCTCATACGCCTTTTCATTTCCTCATCGGTCGGATCGGACGGGACGGCAATGTAGTAGTCCTCGTCGATCCCCAGCAGTTCCTTCACTGCTCGGCCGGCCTTCGGATCACGGTTGGGAAAGCAGGTACACGGCGAACGAAGCCAGCCAGTGTTCTCCGGCGTACTCGCCACTGCCAACATGACGGAGGGCCGCTTCCGCGTGCCGGGCGGCCGAATCGGCCAACACCTTCCTGGCGGGGTCGTCCTTGCGGAGCGCTCCGGCAATGTTCCGCATACACCACGCCCGGCTCAGGTTGACGCCGTCCAAATGTACAAGTTGGAGATCACTGCGGTCTGTTACCTCGGCCGGCGTGAACAGCGATTTGGGTTCACCACGGGCCATGCCTGGCAGAAATCGCCCGAGCCAGACGCGGAACTCGACTGGTGGCAGCACCCGCCGCATCAGGTCCGCTTCCATCAAGCTGGGCGAAAAGAAGTCTGCCCCATTCGGCTCCCAGGCCGCCGGAATCCCCACATCGGCCGCGAAATAGAACCGGCTCCGCTGTTCGATCAGGTCACGGAGGGGCTTGTGGCCCGCTGCCCTCGCGTAGTCGAGGGCGAATGACAGCCCGAACGCCGTGTTGGGGTGGACTCCGCTACGAATCGGATAGGTCTGCTTGGGCAGGAAGGCCAGGTACCGCGATACGATCGCGTCCACCAGCGGTTGCAGGTTTCGGGACCACTGCCGACCATCCGGGTCGTCCCAGCCGCGGAGTTCCTCGGCCAGCTTCAGCAGCCAGGCCCAGCCATAAGTCCGCTCGAAGGTCTGGTGGTTCGGTTGGGTGAAGTAGTCGGCCTCAGCCTGGAGGTTCTTGGCGGTCAGATTGTTCGCCAGGACGGTGCGGATCTGCTGACTTTCCGGCAGGTCGGGAAATGACCGCAGTAGACGTACCAGCATCCAATGGCTGTGGACCGACGAGTGCCAGTCGAAGGACCCGTAGAACGCGGGGTGCAACGCCCTCGGCCCCTGGATGTCCGCCTCACTGTTGAGGACGTGTTCCGGTTTGTTCGGGTATTCTTTCTGAATACCCTTGAGGGCCAGGCGTGCAAAAGAGGATGCCTGCTCACGGCTCAGTTTCACCGCTATTCCGACGGAGGGATCTCCCGGTTGTGTCGGTGCCGGCGGCGCCGAGGAGCCCGTCTGTGCCCAGAGCGACGAGACGAGCAGCAGACACAAGAGCGGCGGGACTCGCAGGCTCAAGTTCGTTTTCATTATGGTGATGGCTACCATTGGATTCTAGTCCCCCCTGGCTAACACTTTCACGGTCGGCCATTTGCCGCGGAAGTGCCAGAGCCCCTGCGAATGCAGAACAACGAACTTTGGGAACGGATGAAGATTCGTGCGCCAGAGATTGCAGGAGATGCCTTGCACGGACCTTCGAGGCGATTCTTCGCCAACTGCTTGAACTCCCTGCCAGCAGCGATTACGGTGGTCGTGCCGTCTTCGGCCAGGCAGTACAGACGGCCTTCAGCCAGTACCGGAGAGGCTCCATATCTGCCGCGCAGGTGCTCTTTCCAGACGGTTTGCCCCGTCTTGGCATCGAGGCAGGTGGCGAGTCCAGTTTCCTTGACGCAGAACAGCAGGCCATCGGCGTAAAGAAATGAAGGCATGAGAGGCACATTCGCACGCGACTCCCAGGCGATATGCGTTGCAGTCACATCGTCGCGACCATCCGGACGGATTGCCCGGATCGTGGGCGATCCATAGCCCGATGACGTGAAGACAAGGCCCTGCCCGTAGACGATCGACGGCACAACCCCTTCGCCCAAACTCCGGACCGTCCAAAGGCGTTCCCCGGAATTGGGATCGAACCCCTGCACGACATCACCGGCGCCGCTGACCAGTTGTGGCTTGCCATTGACGTTCGATGATCATCGGCGTCACGTGGGCCTGCCGCGACAGGCCACGTTTGCTCCGCCACTTCTCTTGCCCAGTACGCTTGTCCAACGCGACAATGAAGGCCCCATCCCAAGCGGTGAGGTAGCCAATGTTGTTAATGTCCGCTGGGCCATTGCCATCGAACGGCATAATCAGCTTGTCCCGATAGAGGATCGGCGATACCGCCAGGCCATGTTTGCTGACGAACTCCTTGTCTCGCCAACTCCAGGTGACATTCCCGTTGAAGTCAACCGCCAAGATTCGACCGCCGTTGAACGCGGCGTACACCAGCTTCCCGTCCGTCACCGGCGTCGGCGTGGCATGGGAGTTCTCGGCCATCTTATTGCTCTCGGCCTGACGGAACACCTCCTTGTCCCAGGCGACCTTACCGTCTTCGGCATCAAGACAGAGCACGCGGCAAGATGTCCCGTCCGCGGTCGCCGACGTCACAAAGACGCGGTTTTCCCAGATAATGGGCGACGACCATCCGAACCCCGGAACCTGGGCCCGCCACGCCAGATTCTCGCGGAGGTTCCAAGTCAGCGGCAGGTTCTCTTCATGCGAGACACCCTGACCGGTTGGGCCTCGAAAGCCTGGCCAATTCTCGCCGAAGCAGGGGTTGACCGCAATGCAGGCAGCGATCAGTGCCCAGAGGTGGCTGCGTAGATCACGGATTCCGGCCATCACTGGCTCCCTTTTTCACTATCGGCCAAGCCCGCCGCTGCAGACCACTCCAGAAGTAGGCCTCATGCGGACGTTGAGCAGTACCAGATCGACTTCCTTTTCCAGGGCGAGCGTGACGGCAGCCTGGCTGGTCGCGGCTTCTGCCACGACCTTGATTTCCGTGCCTACAAGGAGGGCTTTCACGCCGGAACGGACCATTTCCTGGTCGTCGGCGACGAGAATCTGGATTTTGCGTTCAACGGGCATAAGAAAGGCCTTTGTTCACGAAAAGTGCCGAAAAGAATCGGAGGAGAACAAGTTTCTATTATGGGCAGCCGGAGTTGGCATCGCAAGCATGGGTGCCGTGCCGAAAGCTGGCAATGCCCCGTCATTCGCCCGCAACCAAGCCTTCCACGGGCCCAGAGCTATTACGGCGTTCCGTTGCCACCCGCTCCTCTACCACCCGCCCCGGCTTGTGGCCGGGGTACACGCGCGTCCACTTTCGATACTTGTGAGCATCATGGGATCTGACACGCGCCGCCGAAATCATCTTCAAAGACGACTTTCTTGCCTTGGCGTACGCGCACATAGTCCACATACATCGTCTGTGGCAGAGTGCTGTTGTCGAGTTTTCCGCCAGCCTCGCCTTTCAAGCCGGTAAAACCAAGGTTCACGAACATCGGGCTGTCCGGTACATCCGTGGTGGTGCGGCGAGTCTCGACGCCGTCAACCTTGAACACCAGCAGGCCGGGAGACCACTCCACCCGGTATACGTGCCATTTCGTTACGTCGGCCACATTCGCCTCGAAAGTTTGCCAGCGCCCGGTTTTGCTCTTAACATTTTGCCATATCTTGTTGACGCTGCCGTTGGAGTTTCCGGGCTTATACTCGGCGAAGTCGATCTCCCAGCCGTCAGCCCAATAGGGTGATGGCAGTACGACCCAATAGGTTGACTGGCAGCGTGCATCTATGAGCCAAGCGGCCGGCCATGTTCCAGGGCCGGTCATCTTCGCGCGAACGTTAGCGAAGCAAATGTTCAATGGGCGAGGGTTGCCAATGGCGAAAAAGAATAAACGGCCGAAAACGTGGATGCTGCCCTCGCCGTCGCAGAGGACCGCCAAGGCCCCAATCCCTGAAAAGATCAAGGCCGACATCGATGCCAAGGCGACGGAATTGGTCGAGCGACTGAAGCCCAAGTACATCAAGCCGCCGCCGAAGAAGCCGCGATTCAATTACATCATCGACGTGTGGACCAAGTGGCTTGGAAGCACCCTGTACTTCGGCACGACCTACGCTTGCCCATTCCCAAACGCGATCTCGCCCTCGTTCGAGTTGACGTTCGCCCGCATGGAACATATTGGCCGAGGCAGATTTGCCCTTTCCTACATGCGGCACACGGAGAAATGGTTCAAGCTGTTCCCCAGCTTGGCCGCTGACGAGTGCCTGGATGCCATCGAGAACGATTGCCATTTCCAACTGGATTGAACGGAGGGAGAATCTCATGTGGACTATTGAACTTCCGCATTGGTCGCATTTCATTGTTCGCGCAGTCGTCGTCTATGTCTTCCTGCTGGTGCTGTTGAGGTTCACGGGAAAGCGTCAGGTCGGGCAATTGGCCCCTTTCGATTTGGTGCTGCTGCTCGTCCTGAGCAACGCCGTGCAGAACGCCATGAATGGCGGCGACAACAGCATCACGGGGGGATTGATTCTTGCCACCACGCTGGTCGCCTTGAATTGGTTTGTAGGTTGGATGACCTACCACAGCAAGTGGCTGGAGGCCGTCATCGAAGGCAGGCCCGTGATCCTCATCCATGACGGCAAGATATATCCGAGGGCCTTGAAAAGGGTCCAGATGACGATGCACGAACTGAAGGCAGCACTGCGGGCCGTCGGCTGCGCAGGGGAAGAGGAAGTGCGGTTTGCCGTCTTGGAAAACAATGGACACGTCACGGTCATTCCTAGGGAGAAAAAGGCAGATGCCCAACCGTAATTGGACTTTCCTCCGCAGCCACGACATTTCCGACCACCGCATTTTCCGCCTGCGGCACGATCTGTACCGTTTTGAGCCAAGCGGCCAGGAAGGGGATTTCGTCGTCATCGACACGGTTTCCTGGGTCAACGTGGTCCCCGTCACCACGGAAGGCAATGTCGTGCTGATTCGACAGTTTCGGCATGGCATCCGTGACGTGACGCTGGAGATTCCTGGTGGAATGATGGACGAGGGCGAAACGCCCGAAGCAGCGGCAGAAAGAGAACTGCGGGAAGAAACGGGCTATGTGGCTGAAAAAATCCGCCTTCTGGCACGAGTACTGCCAAATCCTGCCGTGCAGAACAACTCCCTCTATCTCTTCGCCGCAGAAGGGTGCCGCAAAACGGGCAAGACGCAGTTTGACGCTTTCGAGTGCATCGACGTTCTGGAGCGGCCCCTTGCTGCCATCCCCGAAATGATCCGTAATGGAGAGATTGCCCACGCGATGGTCATTGCGGCCTTCGCGTTCATGGGGCTGGTGCCGAAAGTTGCAAATGAACCCTGATCCCGAATACAGACGACTTCAATTCACGATTGCCGACCTGCTTGGTCTGATGGTGATCGTGGCTGTCTTGGGCGGTTTCAGCGTGTTGCCCATAAGCCCCCCTCACGTCATCCCGCTGCTTGCTGTCCTTTATGTCGTGAAGTTCCGACTCTCAACTCTTCACGTTCAGCCGTGGATTGCGATTTTGCTGTTCTTCCTTGCCGTCGTGGCCCTATTGCCCTACCTGTCTTGCCGAGTCACGGATGTTCGGTATATCTTTGTCGGGCACGAACGAGTGCCAGAATGGATTGGCTTGCCCCAATGCCCGCTTTTTCGTTATCGGCATGGGGGCCAAGGACATAGGCTTCGCGCCTGACACGGAAGTAGTAAGCAACAAAACCATCGGCAACCTGGGGCAGATGGTTCAACTTGTGCGGGATCGAGGCAAACAGCCGATCCTTTTCAATCTGCCCGACGAGAATGAGGATACGTGGCCGCCCCGTCTTGCTTTCCTCGCTCGGAGATTTAATGCCAAGCGAGATTACCACAACGCGCGGCTGAAAGAGTTCTGCGACGAACAAGGCATCTCGCTTGCCGATATCTGCTCGCGGCTGAATGCCGAGCATTTCGGGGACAAGTTGCGTCCGAAGGCCAAAGGTGCGAAGATAATTGCGGAGGAAGTATTCAAGGTGCTGGCCCCCCTTCACAAATCGGCATAGGAGTCTTCACGATGATCCGTCGATTCGTTCTTTCGATCTTCGTTATTGGCACGCTTCTCAGTGCGGAAGTCGTCTTCGCCCAGCAAATGGTCATCGTCAGACCCGAGGAGACAGACGAAATCCTCGCCAACCCTGGCATCGGCTGGGAAACCTTCCATCAGACGAGCAAACAGGACAGGAGCCTGCCCAAGTGGATTCCCTCCACGGTCCAGTATGCCCGTTGGGGATGGGGCGAGTTGGAGCCGCAGCCTGGGAAGCTCAACACGGCATTCTTGGACAAAGTGCTGAAGGAAACGCACGACTCGGGGCAGAAATTGGCCTTCAGGGTCATGTGCTGTTCGACTTCCAAGGGCCGCCCCTACCATCCCAAATGGTGCGGCAAGGAACTGCAAGCCGACTACGAAGGCCAAGGCCCGTTCCCGATTCCCGACATGGACGATCCCGCCGTCTTGAAAGCCCATTTGGACTTCATCAAGCGGTTGGGCGAAAAGTACGACGGCCACCCTGACATCGACCACATCGACCTTGGCTCCATTGGCTGGTGGGGCGAGTGGCACCTGAGCGGATCGACAACGTGCAAGCTGCCGACGCTGGAAAACCGCAAGAAGGTGGTCGATGCCTACCTTGCGGCCTTCAGGAAAACCCCGCTCCTGATGCTCATTGGTGGCGACGATTGCCTGAAATACGCCTGCGCCCACGGTGCAGGCTGGCGTGCCGATTGCCTTGGGGATATGGGCGGATTCTCACGAACGTGGTGCCACATGTTGCAAGGCTACCCAACCTACATCAGGGAATCGGGCATCCAAGACACCTGGAAAACGGCACCCGTTGCCTGGGAAACCTGCTGGGACATGCGGAAGTGGGTCAAGGATGGTTGGTCGCTGCGATACATCTTCAATTATGCCTTAGCTTGCCACGCTTCGGTCATCAACAACAAATCGGCCCCGCTGCCCCAAGCGAACAATGTTCGGCCCGAGATCGAGAGGTTCCTCCGCAGGCTCGGCTACCGCCTCGTTCTCAAGGAATTGAAGCATCCTGTTCAAGTGCGGGCGGGCGAAAAGTTCACTCTTTCGATGAAGTGGCAGAACGTCGGCTCGGCCCCTTGCTACAGGCCGTATTACCTGTCGTATCGCTTGGACAATGGAAAGGACAAGGAATGGGGTTTCGATGGCGATGTGAAGGTCAATCGCTGGCTTCCTGGTTCGATTGACCTATTCACCCCCGACTTCTTCAAGATGCCCAAGGACTTGCCGCCAGGGGAGATCAATGCCGTCGGGGATAGTATTGACATTCCCGCCGATCTGCCCGTTGGTCGATACACGCTGTCCATCGCCGCAGTGGATTCACTGATGAACCCCGTGCTGCGATTGGGGATCAAGGGACGCGCCGAAGATGGCTGGTATCCGTTGAGCAAGATTCAAGTGGTCAAGTAAGAGGACTCTCGCTATGTTCCGCCGATTTGTTCTAACTTTCCTCGTTCTCGCCATCGTGCCCCCTGCACTTGCCGAGGAGCAATCCCCCAAGACCCTCCGTGTCTATTTCGTCGGCAACAGCGTGACCGATACGATCAACTACCGTGGGCTGGCTGAACTTGCCAAGAGTCGAGGCTACACGCAAATCTGGGGACGGCACATGATCCCTGGTGCGCCGCTGCAATGGATTTGGGAGCATCCCAAGGACGGATTTCAAGAGCCGCCCTTCGGCCACTACCCCACCGCCCTCGCCAATTTCCAGTGGGACGTTCTCAGCCTTCAGCCCTTTGACCGCCACCTGGACGGCAAGGACGGCGACATCGTGATGGCGAAGAATTTCATCGACTTGGCCCTGCCCAAGAGTCCCGATCTCCAAATCTACGTTTACGCCCGCTGGCCGAGACAAGGAAAAGACGACTTCGATACGGCCTGGCTGAAGAAGTACACGGGCGGCTGGGACAATACGAACGAAACCAAGGACTATTTCGAGCGGCTGACGCTGGAATTACGGAAAGCGTATCCGAAGCTCAAAATCAACATGGTCCCTGTCGGCCACGTCATGTACGGGCTGAATCAGTGGATGAAGGCGGGCAAAGTCCCTGGCTATACGAACATCAAGCAGCTTTTTGCGGACGGCATTCACTTGAACGACATCGGCTCCTACGTCGTCGGCTGCACCTACTTCGCCACGCTTTACAAGCAGAGCCCCGTGGGTCTGCCTTCAGAGCCGTACAAGGTTACGGACAAAAAGCTAACTGCCGTCATTCAAGACTTGGTGTGGAGGGTCGTCAGGTGGGACGAATTGGCAGGTGTCGCCACTTACTACAAGAATATCGAATGGAGGGTGATTGCTGACATTTGGGGAACCGACCGAATTTCGGAAGTTCATCTTTACAATCTCTTGGCCTCGAAGGAGATTGAGTGCGAAATCCAAGGCTCAATCCTCTACGGAGTCTCCGTGCCAAAACAGAAGGCGGAAGAGGCAATTCGCGTTCTCCGCGAGGACGTGAAGAAGCGAGCCTACTGGCTCAGGCTCAGCGTAGAGGATCATCCGAAAGTGGCCGAGCCGACTCCTATGGTGAAGCAGTTGCCCATCGCCCAGGTGTTGACTCGGCCTGAGTTTGCAAAGGACAAGCCACTTGGGCAATTGCTCCGCAGCCCCGACCTATCCGCGAAGCTACAAACCTATCCGTTTGTGGAATCGTTGTGCGTCCGCGAACGAGAATACCTTGCCAGCAGGGATAAGACAGACATCGGCTACGAAGTCGAGATCGAATTGCACCAGAACGCGAACGATCCCTCAAAATGGTTCCTCGGCAGGTATCAGGTCTGGGCGCAGGGACGAAGAATTGCGGCGCATGGCCTCTCTGAATGGAAATGAGGTCCGCTGTCGTGAAGATTCCTGACGACATTATTGGAAGTTCTTGGCGTTTTGGGGAGAACCCTGCGAGTTTCGCTTGAAGGCATGACGGTTTGGTCCTGAGCCCGCTTGGGAGGCAAGCATGAAGAAAAGGTCATTGCACGTCGCGTTGGCAACGACCCTAGCGATCATCGGGATTGGCGTGGGTGCCGCACATGCCGACGATGCCTTCAAATCGCTGGCCCAGGGCGTCGAATACCGACACGATGTTCGCGCCAATGGCCCCCTCTCGATCCATGTTCTCCGTATTGACCGCCAGCAGAAGTGGGACTTGCAGACGGGATTGGGGCAAGGGGCCGTATTTGGTCTTGAATCCCTTGATGGGATCGTCGCCCGCGTGGCCTCGCTGTTGAAGAAGCCCGCTGTGGCCGCGATCAATGGCGATTTCTTCGTTATCAAGCCTGGGCCGTACCAAGGCGATCCACGCGGCCTGCAAATTGCGCAGGGAGAATTGGTCGGCAGGCCGATGGGAAGCTCGTTCTGGGTCACGCCCAAGGGCGAATTCAAGATCGGGCCTGTGGAATCGAACTTGCGGGTCATTTGGCCCGATGAAAAGACAACTCCAATCGGATTGAACGAGGCACGCCCTGACAACGACGCGACCCTCTACACGCCCACGCTTGGCCTACGGCCCAATGAATTACCCAAGGAGCCGCCGACAACCCGCACGAAGGGTGGAAAGGAGTTCATTCTCGAATGCGACAATGCACTGCCTATTCAGGCGGGACAGAAGTATCTTGCTAGGGTTGCCGAGGTCCATGACGGTGGCAGTAGCCCGCTCCAAGCCAACAAGATGATCATCTCCATCGGCCCGAAGCTGGCGATTCCAGCAGCCAAGGTGGGGGACGTGTTGCAATTGGCCGTGGAGACGAAGCCCAATTTGGAAGGCGTAAAGACGGCCCTTGGCGCAGGCCGAGTTCTGGTCACGGGTGGAAAGATGCCCGATCTTGGCCCTGCAAATCAGCCTCGCCATCCACGGTCGATGATCGGCTGGAATGGAAAGTACCTCTATTTCATCGTGGTGGACGGTCGGCAATCATTCTCGATTGGAATGACCTATCCTGAAATGGCCGCTTTGGTCAAGGAATATGGCTGTGTCGAGGCCGTCGAACTTGACGGCGGCGGCTCTTCGACCATTTGGGCGATGGGCAAGATTCTGAACTCGCCGTCCGATGGCCGACCTCGGGCGATCGCAAACGGGCTGATCTTGTTCCGAAACGAAAGGACGACACCATGAACCAGGACCAAGTTGAAGTGCTTGAACAAGAACTCGAAATCGCCATTGGCCGCGTTGTGCGTCGGCTTGCCAAGGCGAAGCAGATCGGCCCGCCGCCGTCAATTCGCACCTACCACTTGATGGCAAAAGCTGCTACCGCAGTTCTTGAGGCCGTGGCCGAAGAAAATCCACCCCCTAGATGAATCCAGGGGTGGCCGAACCGCGAATAATCTGTGGGGAATTCTATCCTGAAACTGTACGACTGAAACCTGATTTTTCTCCGTGAAAGGGGCAATATGGCGTCGAAGACGCCTGTTGTCTGCGACAATATGAAACTGAGCGAATACTTTGAGAACGCCAAGGGGGTAGGTGTCCTGGCGACCGCCGATGCCGAGGGCAAAGTGAACACGGCGATCTACGCCCGTCCGCACTTCCTCGATCCCAGCGACGAGAACACCATCGCCTTCATCATGGCCGACCGCTTGTGCCACGCCAATGTTCGAGCCAATCCCCATGCGTCTTACCTGTTCATTGAGGAAGGCGACGGCTATACTGGCAAGCGGCTGTCGTTGACGAAGATCAACGAGGAAACTGATGCCGAGAAGATTCAGGCCATTCGGCGGCGGAACCTACCCGATCAGTGCGAGGAAGGCAAGATTCGATTCCTGGTCCACTTCCGCATCGACGGCATTCGCCCCTTGATCGGCAACGAATAGAACTTTTGATAAGGAGAACTGAAATGGCAGAACCCAAGATTGCAGGCCGAAGTCCGTTCAAAGTGAAACTCGAAACAGGGGAACACTGGTGGTGTGCCTGTGGTGAATCCAAGTCCCAGCCATTTTGCGACGGATCGCATAAAGGCTCGTCTTTTTCGCCGTTGAAAATCGTCGTTGACGAGCCGAAGGAAGTCTTCCTCTGCGCCTGTAAACACACGCACAAGCCGCCCTACTGCGACGGCACCCACAAGGGGTTGGGGTAGACTTGGGGCTGAAAGATGATCGACCTCAAGCCCCTCGTCCACCGAATCCTCGACGACTATGCTCTTCGTGGGGACGGCACGCATGGGGTCGGGCATTGGGCGAGGGTCTTGGAGAACGGGCTGCGATTGGCCGACGCCACGGGTGCCAAGATCGAAGTCGTCCAATTATTTGCCATTCTCCACGACTCGCGGCGCGTAAGCGATGGAGTGGACGACGACCACGGGCGACGTGGTGCTGAATTCGCTGCCGAGCTACGCGGAGACCTTTTCGATCTGCCTGATGCCGACTTCGCGCTTCTGTACGAAGCCTGTGTTGCCCATTCTGACGGGCTGATCGAAGGTGATGTAACGATCCAAGCGTGCTGGGACAGCGACCGCCTTGATCTTGGCCGCGTCGGAATGATCCCCGCGCCAAGCTGCTCTGCACGCCTGCTGCCAAGGCTCCCGAGATGCTCAAATGGGCTGATGGGCGGGCGGCTTTTTGGGTCGTGCCTGAGATCGTGAAGGAAGATTGGGGAATTGATTTGCGGGACTGAATTGAAGGTCGAAACGCATTCACCTGAACTTGCGACCAAACTCGTCAGTTTTTCTCTCTCCTCACGACCCTTCTCAACATCGACCCGCCATTGCTCCTTCTCGGGCAATTCGACCTCCATCACGGTCGCGGCTACGATCAAGTCCAGCCGCAAGTCCATTGCTTCGTCCTCCTCGTAATCGCCACTGAGAATCAGTTGCCGAACAGGCTCGACTCCCTCGTAGGCGAATTGGGATGTGAGTTTCTGACTTATTGCGGGCCAGCAACTCGGCATCAGCCTTCCACAGAAACGACGCCAAGGCCCCATGCCGGCCACGTCCCAACATCGTTCGCTCTTGGAGCAATTCGTTCTGCCGAAGCTGGTTCAGCACCCAAGGCAGAGTTTCTTCCGACAGTGGCAGCCCTTCAACGGCAGTCAGAACGAGAAAAGCCCCCTCCCATCCGTACTTTTCAATTGCTTGGATGGCGAACGGCAAAATTGACGTGTCGCGGCAAGCGGACCTGAAAAGTGCATGACTGCCGCATCCCGCACGTCGCGGTCAGGGTGGAGGATGCCCTGTTTGATCTTCTCTATCGAAAGTCGCATCAACCACATTCCTTCTATTCTCCATTCTCTTGCTGATCTGTGTCTTTGTCAGCAAATTCAACGCCCCAATCACCATCAAGAGCAGTAGCGGCCCGACGACGGCCCCGATTCCCAAGCCCCAAACGAGGCCAACCAGGGCCTTTGGCTGATTGAGATTGACCGCCCACAGCACGACGCCAATGAACGTCCCCAGGACCACGCCTGCAAGCCCGCCCAAGAGTCGCGCCGAAGGGCTGCGCCGAACAACGGCCCGTGCCACGAACCATCCTATTACGGCCCCCGAGATCGCTCCAAAGGCCATCAGTAGCATCGTCGCCAGGACGCCGCCCACGATTGCGCCCAGAATCGCAGCGGCCATGCCCACAAAGTATCGCCCGAAGCGAATGCGATTGATCATGCCGAAGATCGACCCATACCAAGCACCAGGACCGCTACAGAGGAAGGCGAAGATGGCGGCGGCAATCTCGATGATCGTTGCGGCCCCTGGCACCGCGCCTACCGTCACTCCCACCGTCGCACCGTAGATTCCGCCCAGAATGGCGCAAGTGACAATGGCCTTGGCCCACCAGCGTCGTGCGTTGCGGCGAAGCTGAAACTCGTTCAGGTAGTAGTCGAACTCTTGATTGTCCATCTGGCCATAATGCTTTCCGTGCGCCCATTGTCGGGCAAGAGGCGGCGTTGTTCAAGCTGAGCAGGCTGGACCACCGAGAAACAACCGCTACCTTGGCCTCCCTGGATTGCCATTCGAGGCCGAAAGGGGCGGATAGCACATCCGTGTGCTGCCATTCTCGCACAAATCCGCGCTGTCCACCAGTATCGGGGGGAAGTGCGTCAGTGCGTCAGAATGATCGGTCGTGACGTTCCCGGCGACTTGGATGAATACCACCGCGAGTGCCACAACTTGTCGAGCGTCGGCACGTCGTATATCTGGACTCCAGGCGGCCCCATCGCCGGATTGTCGATGATCCACCGCTGCCCCGCCCCGTCGTAGCCCACCACAACGACCGTGTGGCCGGTTGACGCATGGCCTGGTCGCTCGGCCGTGATGTCCAGCAGGATCGGATGCCCGGAGTCGAGCCACGCCATCATCCGCTTGCAGCCGTCGCGAAGCCCAGCCTTATCGTAGGAGAAGGTTTTGAGTTCCCATCGGCATCCCAGCTTGGCAGCAGCGGCAATGAGGTCCATCCAGTCGGTGCCGTCGCCCATAGGGCTGCCGCACAGCCTTTTCACCTCGTATTGATCGCCCGTCTTGCCGTGAAACGCGGTCGCCATCGTGGCTGACGCCACGCCGCACATGTTCCATCCCTGGGAGATGTGCGGGACTTTCAGGCAGATCGACTTGCCGGGGATCGCAGGCTTCCGCCGCAGATCGAGCCATTTCAGGGCGTCTCCCGCCCGTTCCTCGTGCTGGCCTGCGGCCTTGGCGAACCAAGTGCGGGCCTGCTCGTCGCTTCGGTCCATGCCGCTGCCGAGGCAGCACATGGTCCCCAGCGCCAGCATGGCCTCGGCGTTGCCTTGGCTGGCGGCGTTCATAAACCACTGCCGGGCTTGAGCGTTGTCGGCTGCAACCCCCATACCCTGAAGGTATGCCAGCCCAAGCCGGTACTGCGCCCAGGCGTGCCCGGCGTCCGCGGCGTGGCGATACCAGCGGACTGCTTCAGCGTTGTCGTAGCGGCCCCAAGCGGTTTCCGCGTACATCCGCCCAAGGTTCCACTGGCCCTGAGCGTGCCCTTTGTCCGCCGAGGCGCGGTAGTATCGGGCGGCTGCGGCCAGGTCGGTGCTCGTTCCGAATCCGTGTTCGTACATCCAGCCGAGGTTGTCCAAGGCCGCCGCATCGTCCTTTTCCGCCGCCTTGCGGAACCAAGCCAAGGCTTCCGCGTAGTCGCGAGCCACCCCTTTGCCGTCCCGGTAAGCAATGCCCAAGCTGACTTGGGCGCTGGGAAGGCCGCTGGTCGCTTGTGCCTTCAAAGTTGGCATGTCCGCGACTGATACCGAGCCAATCGACAGAACGAGCAACAGCAACGATCCCGGCCGAGCCATCGTTCGCACGACAACCGAGCTAATCATGCTTAACCCGCCCATTCATGGCGCACCCCTCACTTTGTCGGCTTCAGGGTAATTCGGCATAGGTTGACAGCCTTCCAGGTCTTGGCGTCGTGCGGGCGGGCTATTACCGCGAACTGGCCCGCTTGCTTGACAGTGATCTTGCCGAGGGTGACTGTCTGGAAACTAGTTCCCAGGGTGTCGGCGCTTCTTCCGCTTCAATTCCGCGCCGCGTCGAGGCCGTTCCGGCCGGTCCGACCGAGCAATCTTCGCAGCTCGCTGGGACTGATACGCTTGAATCCGTGCGGCGAGGGGATGGCTGGCGTCGACTCGAAGGTGCGTCAGCGACACGACAACTGCATCTGCGCCTGCGGCAGGCCACGTCTTCAGCCCGCAGGCAATACCGCCAACGTCACCCAGATAGAGCACCGACCCGATCTGCAGATTCTCGTCTGGGCGACATTTAGTTCCGCGCCGGGTCAGCGACTCCACGAGTTCGCGGGCAGGCCGCACGCTAATCGGGAGTTGCCCCTGCATGTCGTGTAAGAGTTGCTGAACTTCCTTTTCGTCATCAATCATGGCGATTCCTTTGCCTGAAAACTGGTCGTTACTTCGCGATGTCCTTAAGCAGCTTCAACGCCCGCACCTTGACCTTGTTGTAGGCGGGCTTGGCCGGGCGGTCCATCAGTTCACCCGGCTTGAACGGGTTGGGCACGCCCTTCTCGGCCTTGCGGGCCGGGACCCTCTTCTTCTCGATTTTCAGCAGGCCGGGGATCGTGATAGCGCCGGCGCCCTTGTTGCCGAGGCTCTTCTGGATTTCGGCGGCCAGGGCCTCCAGCACGGCGGCGACCTGCGCCTTGGGCAGTTCGGTGGCGGCGGCGATGTTGGCGAGCAGTTCCGTCTTAGTCAGGGGTTTCGTGGGGACGGTCTTGGCCATGGTTTTCCTGCGTGAGGGGTGATAGGTAAAAAAAGCTGTCCGTAGGGGATCAGGATGATTAAAGCCGGTTTGAGCGGGAAATACAAGCCCTTGTCCCCTAGGTTCGGCGGCCCGGTCGGGGCTGTCTAGCTTTGGCTGAGCCGTTGTTTGGGGGCTTCGTAAAGCCGGGCATGCGTCTCTCGCAGCCACTGAGGAATCTTGTCCTTGAAGGGCGATTCGGCTAAAGCCTTTTCGAGATCCAGTTCGTCGACGTGGGCCGCATTGAGGCCAGGGAACCAATGCCCACCGTTACCCAAGAGATTGTAGCGCATCTTGCCGTACTCCAGCATGTCATAGGCCAGGACTAGATTCCGCAGCCAGAGCATGATGGGCATGTTCATGTAGCCAGGGCTGTTCTGCCACAGGGGCAGCCCCTCCGCATAACGATCCGCCAGTTCCTCGCCCACCGTGTCCAACAATGCCTGGCGCAGCCCCTTCTGGATGGGTGGTAATAGTTCGTCCTTCCGATCCAGAAGGGCCAGGGCACTTGCGGCCAGGTCGAAATCGCCCGGACATGCAGCTCCGATGCTCAGCGTGTGGACCTGGGGGTGGGCAAGGCAAAACAGGACATTGAAGACCAGCGGGTGCAACGGCTGGCAAAGCTCCAGCAGTCGGGCGGGCGGCTTATAGAGCATGCCCCCCTTGTCCGATGGGCTGATGATGAACATGCCCATGTCCGCACGGGCGGCGGCTTCGATGGCGGGCCAGTTCTGCTGGAAGAGGTAATACCAGTGTAAGTTGACGTAGTCGAATCCCCCGCCGCGCTCGTGGGCAATCGCCGCCTGAATGACATCGAGAGGACCGTGCGTCGAGAACCCGACGTGCCGCGCCTTGCCCTCGGCGACCAATTCGCGGGCTGCGTCCAGGCACCCGCCCGGACGGACCGTCCACCACAGCGTCTCATAGTTGTTGATGCCGTGGATACCCAGCAGATCGACGTACGAGAGCCCCAGGCGAGCCAGCGAATCGTGGAAGTCGGCCGCGAACCGGTTGGAATCGCCCAAGGGCATGATCTTGGTCTGTACGATGATCCGCTCGCGCGGTATGCCGGGCAGTATCTGGCCGAGTTGCCGTTCCGATGATCCGTAGCCGCGAGCGGTCTCAATGTGGTTGATGCCCAAGTCCAGGGCCCGCCGTACCGTGGCTTCGAGATTGGCCTGCTTGTCGGCGGGGATATTGTCGAGAGGCGTGTCCTGCCACTGGTACTGGTAGCGCATGCCGCCACACGTAAGTACGGGCATCGAAAGTTCGGTTCGGCCAAATCGTCGGTAGAGCATAGGAACTACCAGGGGTAGGGGATTGTTGCCTGCCTTCTTCGCTTCATCCCGCGTATTGTACCTGACCAGGTTCCTCTCCGAAATCTTGGCCGCCGACTTGCAATCCGCCCGGTGGAAGACCTACGACCGCTTCGAGGCGACGTAGCCGTCCTGCGGGGGAGCGGCAGGCTTGGCGGCTTCTTCGCCACGATGCGTCTCCGAATAGGAGTGAATTGGCCGAATGTGGCCAACACCGGAGGACAAAGCCCCGCAGAATGCAGAGCACTACGAGCAACGATAACGCTGGTGAGAGGAACGGACGCGGTGACTTGTAACCACGTCGGAAGGCGGTAGACTGGGAATCTAATGGATCTGTGTCTGCCGCCCCATCTCTCTGGAAGGAAGCAAGTCATGCAAGTGATCGCCGTGGCGATGTACATCGACCTAGAGAATCTGCCCAAGGGCGTGGATTTCGATCTGCTGATGAACCATGCCCAGCCCGAGGACACGCAGCATGTCAGTGCCAAGGAACAACGACAATGCTGACAAGCTCAACATCAACGCGGTTGCTCGTGACCGTGATGCTCGTGCTGGTTGCCGCAGCCGCTGGTGCACAATCGGAGTTCCGGCCAGGCGAAGTCTGGCTCGACACGGACGGCAAACCCATCCAGGCTTGTGTTGTCCGGGCGACATCTCTGCCTATTGACTCGGCCAAGCGAGGGATTATCGTAAGATGGTGTTTCATTCGCGCGGACTGCTCGGTGTGAGCAGCGGCCTGAACGGTAACCCCCCCTCTTTTTGCGGAGTCAATGCCATGAGACAATCCATCGGCCGACTATTGAGCCTTGGTTTCCTGCTGGTCCTGGTCCTTTCTACGGCTGTTCGGGCTCAACCGCCTGCGACACTGCCCGCTGCGCCTAGCGGCTTCGACGCCCGCCGTGACGGGATCGAGCAGGGGAAAGTGGAGGCAGTCGAGTACGACTCCAAGAGCGTCGGCGGGAAGCGCAAGATGGTGATCTACACGCCGCCAGGCTACTCGAAGGACAAAAAGTATCCCGTCCTCTACCTCCTGCACGGCGCCGGCGACGACGAGACCGGCTGGACAAAGAAAGGTTCGGCTGCCGCAATCCTGGACAACCTTTACGCAGCCAAGAAGATTGCCCCCATGATCGTCGTCATGCCTAACGGCTTCGCACGGCGGGCAGCCAGCCCAGGCGGCACCGCACCCGTGCCACCGAGCGGCCGCCCTGGGCCGCGCGGCTTCAGAGACAACAGTGCCTTCCAGGACGATCTGCTCAAGGACGTTATTCCGTTTGTCGAGTCCCATTACGCGGTGCATGCCGACCGTGAACACCGCGCCGTGGCCGGGCTCTCGATGGGTGGCGGACAGGCGCTCGGCATCGGCCTGAAGCACCCGGACATATTCGCCTGGGTCGGCGGTTTCTCGTCTGCCATCAGGGGCCGCAACGATTTGGTTTCCGAGGATGCGGCAAAAACACTCCGGCTGGTTTGGCTCTCTTGCGGCGACCAAGACCGGCTCATGGAAGCCAGCAAGTCGTTGCGCAGCACCCTGGCGGAGAAAAAGGTGCCGCACGTCTGGCACGTCGATTCCGGGGGGCATGAGTGGCCAGTCTGGAAGAACAACCTGTACCTGCTCAGCCAAATGTTGTTCCAGGACAAAAAGTAGACTGGCACACCGCGGAAACGATCTACGTGCAGTCGTTGCGGCAGTGCCTTGACGGACGAGCAGCTTCAACGGTCCGCGGCCCGGACCGATCAACACAAATTGGGCGCACGGCCGTGAAACTCGTACTTCCTGATCAGCGCCGTCGCCTGCTTGGACGCCGCCTCATCCGCGAAACCCATGACGTCCGAGAATCGCGTGTCGATGACCTGCGCCACGAGGAACATGACGTTGAACTCATGCAACTCGCCACAAAGCTGTTCCGTGGCGAGGTCGAGGGGTTCGCGGCGAATCTGTCCGCTCGATATAATCAGGGTATTGTTTCGTTAGATAATCCCCTGCCCGCTACAAACGGAATCCGCCATGAAGTTCGCCGGCCTCAAAACGTCCATCATCGTGCTGCTCCTGTTGGTCTTGTCGCAAGCCGCCGCCGCGGCTGATGCCAACGCGCCCATCCGCGTCGACGATTACCAGAACGCCATCCGCGTGGCCTGCGTCGGCGACAGCATCACGGCGGGCGTCGGCGCCAGCGGAGGACAAGCCTATCCGGATCAACTGGGCCAGATGCTGGGCAACAAGTGGGAAGTCCACAACTTCGGCGTCAGCGGCTGCACGCTGCTCAACCACGGCGACAACCCCTATCAGAAACAGGGCGCCTTCAAGGCGGCCTTGGCGTACAAGCCCGACGTCGTGGTCATCATGCTGGGAACCAACGACACCAAACCGCAGAACTGGAAGTTCAAAGACCAGCTCGCCGCCGACTACAAGGATTTGATCGGGCAATTCGCCAAGCTGCCCAGCAAGCCGCGAATCTTCATTTGCCGTCCGGTTCCCGTACCGGCCGGCGGCAACTGGGGCATCAACGAACCTGGCGTCGAGGAAGAGATCCCTATCATCGACAAGGTGGCCGAGGAGACGGCGTCGGGCGTGATCGACATGCACGCCGCGCTGGCCGACCATCCAGAGATGCTCCCCGACCACGTACATCCCAACACGGCTGGGGCAACGGCCATGGCCAGGGCGGCCTGTAAAGCGCTGACGGGCAAGGAAGCCGCCGCGGCGCCGCCCGCCAAGGCCAGGTAGACGTGAGGGTTCCCGCGGGCGGCTTCACGGTTCAATCCGGCAAAACGAATTAACAGCGCAGAGGATGCTCGCCGCTCGTGTCCATGCACTAGTAGCGTCCGCCGCGACCGCCGCCGTAACCGCCGCGACCGCCGCCACCGCTGCGTTCCTCGCGCGGCCGGGCTTCGTTGACCGTCAAGTTGCGGCCATCATGCTCCTTGCCGCTGAGGCCCGCGATCGCCGCCGCCGCCTCCTGGTCGCTGGCCATCTCCACAAACGCAAAACCCTTGCCGCGGCCAGTTTCACGGTCTTGGATCACCTCGGCGCTCCGCACAGTGCCGAAGGAAGCAAACAACCCTTCCAGGTTGGCGTTGCTCGCCGAATAGCTCAAATTGCCGACATACAGTTTCTTACCCACGACTCAATCTCCTTCAAAGAAAAACAGCGGCCTGCCGATAGGCGCAAGCCAAGCCAAATGGAAAAAACCAGAAGAACCGCAGCCAAGTCAGACTGAGTTATGCTCGGCACGGCTGGAAACGACAGCAAACGCCGCCAAAAGCAGGGTTTGCGTCATTGATAAGCGTAAGCGATCAAAATCAGACGGGCGTGGATAGAAAGCCCTTCAACACTTGAATTATAGACTCCAGGCGACGCAAATGAAAGGAGGGGTATCTTCCGGTTTCCGGGAAGACGATCCTGCGCGCGTCGGTAGCGACATACCGACGCGCGCAAGGAAACGCGATGCCATCCCCCCGATTGACCATACGAACTACCTGTGTCGCGTGAAATGAGCCATCAACCCACGTCCACCCATCCAGGTCCTTCGGCAACGGCTCGAAATGTCCGTTTTCGCCCCATTCCGCCCGGCCCCGCCCCGAACTGGGACTTGTCTGAATTCTTGCCGCCCACGCTCTGCTCGGTTGGTGGCGCCGGCGGGACTTCCACGGCTGGCGGGCTCTCTACGGCAGAGGCCAGCCGCTGTTGAGGGCCTTGTCACTCAATCTTCGCGTTATCTATCCAGGAGTTCTCATCGACGTTGAGTGTTCCGTCAGCGTTACGTGTCCGGTAACGCATGATAATGTCCGCATCCTCGCCCTCGCCGCCAGGCTGACCATCGGCTCCCAGACTGGTCAACTTGATGATCCCGTCGCGATCCACGCTATACTGAAAGTCACGGTCCCACCCGTCGATGACCTTGTCATATTGGCCTTCCGCCACTGGAAGAACCGTTAGGCTAGACGGAATCTGGCGATGCTCTTTCGTATACGCCTGGATTCGCTCGAAGGTGTGGATCATGCGTATCCTGGTTATCGAGCGTCTCGGTGGCGTTGTCCGAGCAACGAAGAGTGGCGCTGGCAGCATGCTTAGAATTGTTGCCGGAAGGATGAAGGCCACGATGGCCAGGACGATCCTCAGCGTGCCCTTGGAGTGCAAGACGGCCGTGGTGGCCCACAAGGGTGCAATGACCAGGAAGTTGAAATAGCAAAGAAACCGGACGTTATTCCATGATTCGCACCCGGTACTCCAAACAAGCGACAAGCAGGATAGGAGCAAGGCTAGTCCAGAGACGAGGCACCCTCCGCGTGTGCTGGCAACCTCCTTGCGCGGTTCCGTTGGACTTGCGATTCGTTGCACGTAATCCTCCGGTTGGTCGATCATACGATTGCCGTCATTCGACGCCGCCAACGGTGGGCGTTCCCGACAGCGTAGCAGGCCGCGCAGCGGCTCTGCGGGAACGCTCCTGCTGGCCGCGATGGATTTTATTTTCCCTTGTAACCGAGCTTCTTGGCCTGGGCGAAATCTTCTTCTGCTTTGGCGTCCTCGTCCAATTGGTCGTAGACGATACAATCCGCAAACGGGCGCTAAGGGCCGCGGCCGCCGATAAAGCGTTTCCGCTTCCCCAGCGCCTCGTCGAGTTGCCGGCAGACTTCCGGATCGGGCTTGTCTCGCGGAGCGGTATCGAAGGCACACTTCAAATAATAGAGTTCGCAGTCGCCGTATGTAACAACGGCTGAATAGCCCTCCCGGTCCACGATTTTGCCACAAGCCGTGGCCAACGTGGTCAGTGTCGGTACGTCCCACGGATTCACCTGAAGGACTGTCAATCCATTCTGGATCGCTTTGTCCCAATCGCTTTCCGACATCGCCTTCTTCACGGCCATCCGCGCCCCACGTTCCTTGAACATAGTCATGGGACCGATCTTCTTACTGCTGCCAAACTTCTTGTGAAGCGCATCGACGAAAGCCTGAACATATTCCAGATTGCCGGGATCCACTCTGACGCACTCGGATAGGAGATGCGTTGCGTATTCGTACTTTCCAAGGTCTGCCTGTTTTTTTGCCGCCTGGAAGAGTTTGTTCGTCCTTCCACGCACCCTTCCATCTGCCTGTTTTTTTGCCGCCTCGAAGAGTCTGTTCGTCCTTCGACGCACCTCAATACCGTTTGGTACGTTTGGATCGAACCAAAGCAAACTTCCACAGTGCGGGCAAGGAGCATCGCCCGGTGGACGTGACGGTTCGATTTGAAGGCCCTTGCCGCAGACTGGGCAACGGTTCGGCTCGCCTTCAGGTGTGCGCGACGCGGGTTCCATAATTGCGTTCGGCCAGCGGGCTGCACGGCGGTCGCCGCACTTTGCCTCTGTGAATCGGGTTGAATCTCCAATCAGTTTACCACGCTTCTAAGGTCTGCACCACCAAGCGGCGACTTGCGCTGCCGCCGTGCCTTGTTGGGCCACGTCCGGCTACTCAACGTCGCCGACCCCGATGATCTGCCGCAACCGGGCTAGATCGGGGTCAACAGTACGTACGAAGAATAGGTCGTCAGCTACCCCCGTCTTGTTGTCTGCAATACCGATGACGAAACATCGTCCCGTTTCCTTATGCAATGTGCCAAGGAACAATACGACAGCCTCAATATCCTTGAACCACCCAAGGCGTTCCTGCCCAGGGTCAGGCAATGTGACGTTTATTCCAAGTTCCCAATCGGGAAGGTCGCCTGGTCGCAGTGAGGAATCATCATCGCTCTGGCGTTGATCGACCGTCCATGCGTCCGGACATGCCCAAGTGCGCGAAGCCAGGAAGTCTGAGAATCGCTGGTCGAGCAAGTCTGCGACCTCGTGCAGGTCCGATCCATCTACGTAGGCATACAAGGTGTGTTGTGACATATGCCTCTGCGTTGCCCAACGGCTGGCGTACCCGACGCGCAGCGTCCGCGAAGCGGCGCAGCGGGTGTGCCGTGTTGGGTATCACCCTTCTTCGTTATGACTCACACTAGCATACCACGATGCCTCGCCAATCTGTCGGAGGCGTTCTTCTAGTACGGTCAAGGATCGGCCCAACGCCGCCTGGAAGGCAGCCTCGCCAGACAATTTACGTATCGCGCCGAACTCGTCTGCGGACTTGAGAACGCCGAGAACATCCTGCGAGACGATGCCATCGCGTTCGAGTGGCTCCCAGAATATGGGCCGTCCCAAGGTCCATGTCCCGGCATCCGAAGCTAACACTCCGTTCTTGATTGCGCGGAGCGTCCCGAGTGCCAGGCACAAGACGAACGCCTCGCCCTGATCGTTTTCCTTGGCAATCTCAAGTATAAGGGTTTCGCTCATCTGGTCAGCCAGGATCAATACAAGGTGTTTGCCCAGCAATACTGTGGCCGCCGAAGTGTCTCGATGAACGGTCTCCCCATCTGCCCCTCCGGCAACGTGCGTTGCGCACGCAATCCTTCGGGCACGGCCTATACCCGTATTTTCGGTCCGCGGTGTTGTCGCGTCAACAGCGAATCACCGGAGACGCCTCATTCGGGTGGCAAGCATGCCCCACGACTCCATTATCCCCGCTGCCGGCGCGCACCGCTACCGCCATGCACGCTTTCTGATGTCGGTTTCCATCCCCCGACCGATGGGTTCATGGGCCGCTCGGCCGCTGGGCTGGTTCCCGGCGGTCCGGGGCAGACGCATCAGGCGGCTTCGCCCCGGCGGCTGGCTGCGGTTGCTGGCCGACGGCCGTGGTGGTCGCCACAGGCGCCAGCGCCAGGTACTTCCGCGTGACGTGCGTCTGGAGCAGTTGATAGAAGTCGGGCGACTGAATCCGCTCCCGCTGCTCTGGCAGCAGCCAACGCATCGGTTTTTCCCATTTTTCCAGCGGTGGGATTTCCATCGTGACAAAGCCCGGGCGGGGCTCGCGGACGACGATCCCGTCCAGGTCGATGTAGCGCTCGTCGTTGAAGATGCTCAGTTCCACGTCGGCCACCGTGGCCTCGCCCTGGCGGCAGCGGACCAGGAGCTGCATGCGACCCACGGGCTTGGCAACGGGCGCGGGCGCACGGGGCAGCCCGATCTGCTGGGGCGAGGGGCATGGCCGCGTCTTGCCGGTCAGCTTGTCCAGCGGGCTCTCGATCTGCTGCTGGCGGATGGCCGTTGTTGTAGGTGCCGACGCGGAAGGTTGGCCCGCGGGTGAATCCATTGGTCGATCCGTTGCGGGGGGCAACCATGGCAGCGTCTCCAGGGAGAGGTTTGCAGAGAATCGCTACAGGGATTATCACGTCCCCGCCCGCCCCGTTTAGACCAGCCTTTGCCAGATTATCTGGCGCGCTCTTCTGTCAGTTGATATTGTGGCGCGCTCTGCTGCCATTTGATTCGCCGGTTGTGCAACCTCATTGTGCGCACGGACTTTCGCATCTGAGTCGGAGTCGGTTGCTGGCGACGGGGCAGCGGTTCAGGCTCCCGTCTGGGCATGGCCGGCGGGATTGGCGGGCTGGACGGCTTCCAACTGGACACCACCTTGCCGTTGAGAACGTCCAGCGGGCTCTGGATCTGCATGGCAGCACCCGCCACGCGGACGTGCTGGAAGTCTACGCTCGACCGGTTCTACAGCGGCTCCCGTTTCTTCTCGGCGTTCAACTCCGGCCCAACCTTGCGGCGCTTGTAGGTCACGTTGTAGCTGACAAGCTGCTTCTTCCCCGGCTGGAGATCGAGGAAGTACTTGACATGCTGCTGGTCCACCCGTTCCACGCGGCCGGCGATCGTATGCAGGTCGACATAGGCCCCCGGCTCCTGGCTGTCCCAGCCCGTAGGCTTGCCGTCCGGTCCCCACAGCACCACGTTGGCGTCGAACTGCCGCTTGACCTCGGTCTTGGCCACGACCGGCTTGCCCGAGACGATCTCTTCCTCGAAGAACAACGTCTCGTCGTAGTCCACCAGGTCATAGTAGAGCACGAACTGGTCGTCCAGCCGCCGCTTGTGCTGCCGGGCCACGACGTTGCCGGTCTTCTGGTCCTTCAGACGCCGGTGGATCGCGATGTCCTTGTCGGGCCCGACGTTGACTTCCACGCGGTCGCCGATGGGCACGTACTTGGTCTCCGTGCCGCCCACGTAGGCCAGGTCCTTGGTCTTGTACTCCGAGAAGAGCCGCACCATGCCGTTGGGCAGCGGCGACAGGCCCAGGTTCTCCATGGCCGAGAGATTCTCCTCCTTGCCCTGCTCGTCGAGGAGCTTGATGTTCTTGAAGCGGTAGAATTTCGTGAAGCCTTGGCCGCCGTCGCGGTCGGTGAGCTTATAGATGCACTCCAGCGGCACGTCGGCGACATTCAGGGCCACCAACCGCTTGGGCTCTTTGTCCTTGATGTCCTCGCGGCCTTCGATGGTGAAGAGGAAGTATTCGGAGAGGCCCTGCTTGACGACCTTCTTCGGGGCATCTTCTTGAAGCTGTATGCCTTTGCCCTCCTTTGCCGCCTTCTCGCCGTCCATGATCGCCTCGTCCAAGACTCGGGATTTTCCACCGCCCCTGCCGCCGTAGCCTCGGCCAGGTCTTGTGGTGCCGCTCCTGGTGCCAATTCCTGGCGGCGGCCTCCTGGCCAACTCCGCGATCTTCTCCACGAGATTGATCTTTCCGACCACCAGCCGCGTCTGGGCGTTGTCGTACTGCTCGCCGGAATTGTTCGTCACGCGGACATAGCCCGTCATGGCCAGCTTGCTCTCGTCCTCATTGGCGATGCCGACGTAATCGGCGGCCCAGGTGATGCCCGACGTGAAGTACCGAATCTCGACGGGGATCTTGCCGGCGATCTTGCTCGTGATGTTCCATTGCAGGGCGTCGTTGCGGCCGGCGGGAAACGTGGTGTCCATCAGATCGACCTTGTCCTGCTGGTCGAGGATGCGGAACTCGATGGACGTTGGGTCGATGAGCGTGTTGGCCCAGGAGAACTGGATGCGGTTCACGCCCTCCTTGACGGTCAGGAGCCTGTGCTCCCGGACCATGGTGATGTCTTCGGAGTTGTAAATCGTGAGCTGGGTGCCCTCGCGGGTAGGCAGGGTCACCAGGTCCACGGCGGCCAGGGCCGGACGAGCCAGCGCAGCCACGAGCGTCACCATCAGCCAAAACGTCTGTTTTCCCATGGAGCATGCCCTCATTTCAGTATCCATTCTACCCTGCCGCCTGTGGTCTTGTCTGCCGGTTAGACGCTCGGCGGCCCGAGACGGTTCCATGCCCCAACGGACCCAGGCCGTCCTGCGCTGGCACATAGGCGATTTGCCCGCCAATGCCCCTGGCCGCGATTCTGGCGGCCTCTTGCATGCCAAGCTCTTCTGGCCACCCATGGCCCGAACCCCCGCCAGCCGCTTTCTTGGCGTTTCTTGGCTGGGTTCTGGGAGGCCGCATCCATACCTACGACCGGATGTCGCGGGCGGAACTGCCCTCAACGGCAGCACCGAGGCTGTCGGTGAACGATCCGACGGACTACCTGAACTATGCCCCGGCAGCCGTGCTGCGCAACAACATGCCGCTATTGGCCTACATCGGCGGCAAGCCGTGGGCCTTCACGAGCAAGGAGCACAACTTCCTGCCTGGCCAGACCGACGTGAGCGGGCGGACCGAGAGCGACCCGGCCGCCGAGACTCTGGCCGGGAATATCCTCCGGTATGTGTCAGACTGGAGGCCGGCTGCGCGGCGCAGCGTCGTTTACGCCGGCGAGCCGGCGGGGAAGCAGTATCTCCAGTCCGCCGACCTCGTGGCCAAGGGGGAACAGCGCTGGCTGAAGGGCTACTATCTGGACGCGCCGGAGGAATGGGGCGACCCCTACCGCTTCTTCCGGTGGTAGAGCTGCCAATGGCCGCCCTGCTCGAACCAGAAGGCCCAGAAAGGCCTGGAGCGGAAAATCACATCGCTTCTTCACCAGGGTCTCGACGCGCTCGAACACGGATGCCATCATGTCGCCGTCCTCTCGACGCTCTTGCGAAGTTGAGCGTGCCGATCTGCTGCCAGGTTGCCGAGGAGAAGCTGGCCCCGTGAAGCAGGACCACGGGCTTGCCGTCCTTCGGGCCAGCTACGAGATAATGCACCTGATCGCCAGCGACCTTCGTTCGCTTCGACTCAATCTCCAGTTTGGCCATGCACCTTGTCCCTTTCGAGCCGCTCCTATGTTTAAGGGGCAAGACGTCCTATCTCGCGGCCCTTCTCTGAAAACAGCCAATGTCAGGTCGGTCGCCGCGCGGGTTCCCGAGGATATCGTCCAGGGGCATCGACGAGGAATCCGCGGCCCCGCAGGCGGGACTTCCTTGGCTGGGGACCGCGCAACGGCGGACCAGTCGCTCAAATTCACCCCGGATCGTCTTCTGGCCCGAATGGAACTGCCCTTTGACCCCGTCCCACCCTGGCAATGTCACCCCTTCACCAGGATTGCCAATCCGCGGATCAACAAGATGCTTCCTTGCATCGCGATCGGGGACTAGAATATCTTTCGTCTCTGCGGGGATCGTCTTTCCACCGTTCCAGTAGATGTTGTTGAGAATCACCTGCTTGCTGCCGGGAGCGAAGACCCTGGCATCGGTCATCGCAAAACGCGGCATGCCGCCCGTAGGATCGTACCAGATGTTGTTCGCGAACGTCAGATCGCCCATGGGCGGGTTCTGATCGATGCGCAAGCAAACCATGGCAAAAGCTCCCGACCATTTCACGACCGGGTGGCCGACGACCGTGTTCGCCCGGAAGACGACGTCCCGCAGGCCACCCTTCAGCAACAACGTGCCCCAACTGCGCACGGAAGAGTTGTGGATGAAGAGGTTGTTCTCGATGACCACCTCTTGGGCCTCGAAGAAGGGTTTGCCGTCTTCGCCAAGGAGCAAAAAAGCCTGATCGGGCTTGCCGTCCCAGCCGAGAAAGATGTTGCGGCGGAAGGCGATCCGCCGCGTGACATCGGGAGTGCTGCCGGAGTTCTTTACCACGATGAAGCCTTGGCTGCGGTTGGCGCTGCGCCGGCCGCTGCCGGCGTAGTTATTGAACAAGATACTGTCCTCGACGGCGACGTCGGTCACCGTGTTGATATCCAGGTGCTGGTCGCCTTCGTGATCGGTTTGATTGAAGAACACGCAACCGCGGAACGTGATGTGATGGGCGAGGTCGTTGACCTTGACCAGATCGTTGTTGTAGCAATCATGGATCAGGCAGTCCTCGAAAGCGACGTGGTGCGTCTTGGCCGTGCCGACGTGAACGAGATACTCGCCCTGCGTTGCGCCCGAACCGAACAACTCCAGGCCTCGGAACGTCACGTTCGCAGCGCCGTAGCAGGAGAGAAGCCGATTGCGGCCGGCAGGGCTCCGCAGGCGGGCATGGTAGGGATGCTCGGCGCGGATGACACACGGCCTGCGGAACTGCCGGCCCACCGATTGCGGTTGCTCATAGAGGCCGTCCAGGAGCACGATCGCAGAGCCGTCATCCGGAACCCTCTCCGCGGCGTAACCGATGGTCTTCCAGGGCATCGCCCGCGACCCATCCCCAGTGCTGTCGCTACCGAAGGGCGACAGATACCAGGTGCCGGCCGCATGCGTGCCGCTGGTCCATCCGAGCAATCCCAAGCCCAGAACAAGGCCCCAGCAGATCTGTCCCAAGCTGTCCTGACTTCGTTCTCCCATTTTATTTGGTAAACCTCCCTTGGTAGAGTCCACGTTGATCGTCATCCGGCCGGGTTCACGGGAGACAGCCCAAGACCATGACCACCGTAACGGTCGCCAGGGTGCGGAGAAGTCGCTTCGATTGTCCGACCATGTACTGTCTCCCAAAGTCCATCGCATTTTCATCCTGTCACTTGGATAGAAGCGCCGGATACCGCCGGGCGATCAAGTCCAGTTCCTCTTTTGCCAACCGGGCCAAAGGCACCGGTGTGTCCTGGGGTCGGGTCCGTTTCATGTTCAAGCGATTGATGAGGCTCCAGTTCCGGGCATTTTGACCGGGCGTCGGGTCCGGGGGCTCTTTCGCCGGGAGATTGTAGCGTGTGAAGTCGATTACGACCTCCGGTTTGTCGGCCTTGCAATCCCGCAGTAGTGCTAGGCGAAAGTCCTGGTTCATAAACCAGCGGATCTCCAGGTTGGCGTCCGAACCGCCAATCCCGCTGCCCCGTTCCTCGAAGCGGTAATCGAAGGAGTTGTCGTGGTAGTGCCGCCGCCAGATTTCGCCGAACTCGCCCTGCGTGAGCAGCTTTGCTTCCGGCCACCGGCCGCGAATCTCGCTCAGCCATCGGACGAGACATTTCATGTCCTGTTTGCCTTGGGAACCTCGCCCGCCCAACAGGGAAAGTTCCCAGCAGTTGGTCACCCAGGCGAAGCGGTTCAGGTCGAACCCGCGGTCAAAATGGACGGCCGTCGTATGGAGCATTTCACGCACACCTTTCTCGGGGCCGTGAGCGAAGATCGTCTCGATCGGCCCCACTCCCATGCGGCTGTTGAATCCCTCGGCGAACCCGGCGCGGCGCGCGGCGAGGAAATCGCAGGTCCAGCCGTCCAGATTCACGCAGTCGACAAGATCCGCTCGGCCCTGTGCCGGCTTGCAGAAGTGCTCCGTAGAGGGATAGTACGGATAGCACACCGATCCATCGCCGTCGCCGTTGTCGATCGAGTATTGGCTCCAGATGTTCCCCTGGCAAACATGAATGCCCTCCGTCTCCGCCAGATACTTGAGACTGGTGGCGTCCAGGAATCCGGCCAGCACGCTCAGCGGCCGATAGCCGCTGCCCACGATGTCCGAGACCCTCTGCAAGGCGTCGTGCAGGTCCTTCCGGGTCTGCTGGCGCGAGTTGTACATCGGCTGGAAGTACCCGCCGGGGATGAAGGTAACCTCGTCCCCGTAGCGGGCATGGTACTCTGCCACGAGATCGCGAATCGCCTTGTAGTTGGGCCGCTGGTCCTGAAGAGCCCGCCAACTGAAGGCCCAAGTAATCTTCCCGCCGGGCCAGCCGTGCTGGACGGACTGACGAAACAACTGGGCCAGCTCCGGGGTATGGATATTGCCCTCGTCCGTCCCCGCCACCCGGTCCCGAGAGACTTCGATTTGGTTGACGCGGACGACCGTGTTGAAGGTCAGGAATCGGTTCCCGATCAGGGCCGGCGTCTGCCCCCTAGTAGGTTCGGCTGCCGCCAAAACCCGTCCTCGGGTCAACAAGCAGGTTGCGGCGGGCATCGCGGTTGCAGCGATGAACTCGCGGCGGGTACAAGCAGTTCCGGTACGACGATCCATAGTGTTCTCTCCAAGGATTCGATAGTAACGATCCTATCCACCGTATGGATGGCCTGCAACCCGCCCACCGGCAAGACGATGCTGTCGGGTGGGGCCACCACGATCCTGGGTTAGGCGACAATCAACCGTATCACGGCCAGGCCGGCCAGGGAAGGACCAGCACGTCGAAGGACCGTTGCGGGATGATCGGCAGCAGCCAGACCCCAGGATCGCCCCCACTGGCGTCAGGCAGCCCATGATCAGGCCGAAGCCTGGTGTGTCACCGGCCAAGACATGCAACCAAGACGGAGAAGCAACCCGGATGGCACGCTGTCGGGCAGATGCTAATTACCAATCGCTCCGCTGTCGGTTCCGACAGGCCAAACCGTTCGCCAACAGCCGACGTGCGGCACAGGTTGAACAATCTGGCGCAGATCGTTGGGTAATGCCTTCGCCTTGGGCAGCCCGTCCCGTGTCAGCAATACGAAGCCGGTTCCCCTCTGCCGGAAATCAACCGAGACGAGTGCCGAATGAGCGTCTTCCCCAAATCGTTCTCGCCACTGGGCGAGCGTGTTGTCGGGGTTCCAGCTCTCTCGCATGGTCGGAACCCAGCTCGTGTTGGCGAAGGCGTTGTAGTCCGAGTGATTGGAGAGGACCGTGCGGGTGTAGGGGGCCGTATCGCGGCAGCCCATGAAGAGCGTCAGGTCGCAGCCCCGAGTCAACGTGTCCGCCGTAACGTAGTTGCGTACGAGGAAGTTGTTCAACACATGGACGTTTTCCAGCGGCCATTCGTCGCCGCGAGGCATGCAGACGATGCCGCTCTCGTTGCAGGCCACGGTGTTGTGAACGATCCAGGTGTTCTGCGAACCGGAGACGTAGATTCCCCGACCACGATTGGCATAGACCAGGTTATCGGCGATGATACCGCCTTTTTTGTTGATCTCAAAGAAGATGCCTGCGCCGTCGTTGTGATGACAGACGTTGCCGAGGATGCGGATGTCGCCGTTTTCGGAGTCGAACCAGATGCCGTCCGAAGCGACATTGTAGGCGGCCTCGCAGTTGCGGATCGTGCAACGCAGATTCGCGGGGATGCACTTCATCCCTCCGCAATGCCATCCAGTATAGAAACGGCGATAGTTGTTGAACAAGAGGGTACAGTTCTCAACTAGACAATCCTGGCACGCCCCCATCCCCAAGCCCGTGTTGCCGTTGTAGGACAGATCGCAGTTGCGGAGGGTGCAGGCCCGGCACTGTCCGATACCCAGTCCGCAGAAGTCGCTCAGGCGGAAGCCGCACTGCTCGATGGTCACACGCTCGCACTGTCCGATGGAAGCCATGGACCACTGCCCGCCCGGCTGCCGGTTGTGGCGGAACTCCAGACCATGGATGACAACGTCGTGGACCTTCTCGGCAGTGAGCACGAAGCCGCGAACGCCGACCTCGATACTGAACCAGGCCGGTTCGCCCGCCATTTTCAGATAGAGGGTCTGGTCAGCCGAATCGAAGAAAAACGAGTCCTGGATCAGGTCATCGAGCCCCCGCCCGACAGTTGCCAGTTGCAGCCCGCCTTCGTTCTTGTAAATGGGGTCGGCACCGATGCGCTGCAACGGCCTGTCGTCGTTCACAAAAACTTGGGACACCCAGCGCCGGGACTTGTCCTGATAACAGCCCTGGAATCGCGCATCGGTGAAGTACGGCTCACCGAGGGAAATCTTCCAGACATCGGCAAACGCATTGGGATAAGGCTCTTTGCGGCTGGTGTTGCCCGTAAGTCGGGACCAGGGGCCATGGACCACCTCCGATCCTTTGACCACCACACGATTGCCAGACTCGGCGGTGAAGGTGATCGGTCTGCCCGGTTCGCCGGAGACCTTCACTTCGATGTGTTCACGATACACGCCCGCACGGATCACTACCGTATCGCCAGGCTTCAACTCCTTGGCTGCCGCCGCTCGTGAAATGGTTCTCCACGGGGCTGCCTCGGTTCCGGGGTTGCTATCGGCGGCCTTGGGCGATTGGGCGATGTAGTAGGTGGTCGCTCGAACATCGTTGACTCCGATGACCGGAACAAGGAGAAGAAAGGCTGAGAATGCACGCATCAGTTGACTCCTGGACCTGAGTGGGGCGGAGGCGTATTAACGCCATCATCGCATGGCAACACACTATTCTCAACCCCCGACACCTTTCCTCCGTTCTCCCGATTCTTCGCGGTCGAACCGGGCATTCCCACGTCACTCGGCAGCAAATCGACGTGATTCTTCGGAGCGTCGGAGAAGACCTCTCGCACAGCAGCTAGTCACCCTACTTGCGGAATCCGGAGTTTTGAAGTATACCTCGGATCGTAGAATTCATCATACCCGGTACGTTAGGTTTCGGAGATCATGCCGATGGCTGCTTGCAACCACCTTCCCGGCCAAAAGGAATCAACCATGAATATCGCCTGTATGAAGTTCGTGACCACCAGTGCGTTTGTCGCCTTTATCGGCCTGACGGCCCACGCCCAATCTCCGACCAAAAATATCGTCGATGCTCTTCAGCCGTTCGTCGAGAACCACACCATCGCTGGAGCCGTGACACTCGTGGCCGACAAGGACAAGGTCGTCAGCCTCGATACCGTGGGCTACGCAGACTTGGCGGCAAAGAAACCGATGCGACCGGACAGCCTCTTCTGGATCGCCTCGATGACCAAGCCGGTGACGGCAACGGCCGTGTTGATGCTCCAGGACGAGGGCAAGCTTTCCGTAGACGATCCGGTGGCCAAGTACCTGCCGGAACTGGCCAATCTCAAAACTCCTGGAGGAAAGCCGGCCAAGCTGACGCTCCGGCACTTGTTGACCCACACCTCGGGCATGAGTGAAGCCACTCCACAGGAATCCAAGAAAGCCAGACAACTGGCCGATTTGGTCCCATGCTATGCCGACAAACCGCTGCAATTCGAGCCCGGAACGAAGTGGCAGTATTGCCAGTCTGGAATCAATTCGCTGGGAAGAATCGTCGAGGTCGTCTCCGGGCAGTCGCTTCCGGAGTTTCTTCAGGAGCGGCTTTTCGATCCGCTCGGCATGAAGGATACGACGTTCTACCCAAGCCGGAAGCAAATGGCTCGCCTGGCAAAGTCCTACAAGGCGACAAATGGCAAGCTCGAAGAAGCAACGATCTTCATTCTGGATGGTCACGATCCCGCAGCCCACGACCGTTACCCGGCCGCCAACGGCGGATTGTTCTCGACGGCTCAGGACTACGGTCGCTTCTGCCAGATGCTCCTCAATCAGGGGTCGTTCGGCGGCAGGCAGTACCTGAAGCCCGAGTCCGTGAAGCTGATGAACACGATCCAGACCGGCGACCTAAAGACCGGCTTCACGGAGGGGAACGGCTGGGGACTTGGCTGCTGCGTAGTCCGAAAACCGCAAGGAGTTACCGCCGTGTTGTCGCCGGGCACGTTCGGGCACGGTGGGGCCTACGGCACGCAGGCGTGGATCGATCCAGTGAAGCCAGTGATCTGCGTGCTGATGGTGCAGCGGTCAAACTTCCCGAACTCCGATGCCTCGGATGTACGGCGTGCGTTTCAAGAGGCGGCTATCACGGTCAAGCTCCGCAGCCGGTAAGGCCCCGTAAGTTTGTCGCTGACCGCATGCACGGCACGCGAGTTCCACCACTCGTTGTGCCCCTTGGCCTGATCCCAGCGGCTGGCGAACATGTGAAACTTGCCATCGTGGGCCTTGATGATTTGCCCGTCCCAATAGTTCCAGCGGGTCATGGTCGCGTCCTCCAGACCGTTCTTCTGGTCGCGGGCACCAACCTCGGCTGCTCCCCAGGCATCCGTGGAAAGAGAACCGTTGATCGGCATCGGCAGGAAATAATCGATGAAGGATTTTCCCGGAGGGCTTCTCGTCTCCTGGCAGAAACCGGAACGGACACCGGTCAACAAGACGAGAACCGGCAGGACGACAAATAGAGACCGGAAGATCTGTTTCATTTTCTTTCCCTTTTTCGACATGACTCGCGTTCTGAGCGACAGGACTCCCCGCTAATCTAACATGGATGCCTGCGACTTTCTAGTCGGCATGGTGGACTCGCCTGTCCTCCGGGGTCGCGACGATGCGGTGGGCAGCCCCATGCTCACTGGCGGAAAAGCATGGATGCCGAAATTCTGACGTAACTGAAGTCCTCGGCCTTCCGCTTGGTGCGGTCCTGCAACTCCTGCATCTGCTGGGCGGTAAAAGCAGCGAACTCCCGTGCACTGCGGACGTTCACGGACCTATCAAGATCAAGTAGGCTGCCATCAAGACCCCAAGCAGTGCGAGAATCGCGGCCACGGCAACTGCCAAGTATGCCGTGCGTGGCGTGTATGATCCGCCAGCCCGCGATGACTGGATGTATCGGAAGTATTCCCATGAAGCGACTACGCTGACGATCACGCCCAGGGCGATCAACACCACGCCGATCCAGAGGGACCAAGCCGTCGAATGCTGGTGGGCGACGACGTGCCCCGCAAGAGCGATCTCCCGCAGGAAAAGGCCAAACCGGGCGACGACGAAGCCGAAGCCCATCAAGGCCAACCCGGTACGCATCCACGCGAGCAGGGTCCGCTCGGCAGCAAAGCGAACGCGAGGATCTTCCGGCTGCGGCTGGTGTTCGCGAGATTGTTCGTCCATCGACAGTATATAATACCATGTTAGGCCGCTCCCTTGAAGCGAGCAGGGGACTTGAACATGATCGGCAAATGGATCCTGATATTCGGCGTCGTGCTGGTCGTCGTGGGAGCCGTGGTCTGGCTGGTCGAGAGCCTCGGCCTGCCGCTGGGCCGCTTGCCCGGCGACATTCGCATGCGTGGCGAGGGCTGGTCGTTTTACTTTCCCGTTGTGACCTGCATCGTCGTGAGCATCGTGCTGACGGTACTGCTCAATTTGGCGGCTTGGTTCTGGAGGCGGTAAGGGGAACAGATCGGTCGGCAAAGCGGCTATGGCCAGTCCAATCCAAGAGATGCCATCGCGGCAGACCTTCTAGCCCCTCACAAACACAGCCGCCCGGCAGCATCGCACCTTCGGCTCTTCGACGACCTTCAATCCCACGTCCGTAGCAAGAGCCACGGTCTCGGCGAATGCCTTGCCGGGGACATGAATCTTCGGCTCTGCCAGCAGGAGATTCCCGCCCCGCTTGAGGCATTTCCGGATTTCACCCAGCAACCTCCGTTGATCGGGCACCTCGTGCACCATCATCATGGCCAGGGCAAAATCAACCTGGGTCTCGACGCCCAGGCGGTCGGCCTCGCACTTGTGCACGCGAATCCGATTTGCCACGCCGGCCGCAACCCCTCGCCGCCACAGGACATCGAGCATCCGCTGCTGGAGATCGACCGCGATGACAAGGCCGCGATCCCCGACGATCTTTGCTGCCGCGATCGAGAACAGGCCCATGCCGCAGCCAACGTCCATCACGGTCATGCCGGGCAAGACATGAGGGGCAAGGATCTTGTCGGGATTGTGTACAAGGCGGCGGAGTGGATTGTCGATGAAGTACCCGCCCCACCACGGGCAGATGTGCGGCATGGCTTACCTCCCGAATTTAATCCGATCGTCGTGCTGTGCCGGGGAGTTGCGAGCCGGCTCCGATCGGGCGTTATAACTGCTCGCGGAGTTCGCCCAGTATTATAGTGTGGGCTGGCATCGGCGTGTGATTCCCTGCTGGAGATTCCCATGGCAAGACCTTACTCGATCAAACGTTCCCTGCCTTACGCGGCCATCGGAGGCCTGGTGCTGGCCGCCTTGATTGGCATCTACGTCCTGGTATGAGCGGCACAATTCTCATCTTGTGATCAAAATCGCGATGGCGTCGAGATCGTGCTGCCGCTCATCTCAGCCGTGCCGCCCGGAACGAGGCCGTACGGAGAGGCCGCCCAAGATGCCCCCGATTACCACGGCGATTCCAAGCACGACGTACAACCTGCTTAACCCCCAAGATGCCTCCCAAAAGAACGCGGCGGTGGGAAATTGGGAGACGATGCAGACCAAGACCGTCATCAAGAAGAATTGAGCGGCAAATATGGCTCCCTGCACGAATCCCAGCCGCGTGCCGGCGACAACTCGTCCCGCAACGCCACCGATCACGATGATCGACGCGATGACGGCAGACAAGGCCCAATGGATGGAGACGCCGATCGAGCAAAGCACGGCCACCACGAGCGTCAGCAGCAGCACCGACCGCAAGCTGAACTGATACCAGGGCAATTTACGGGGCGTGCTCATGCCCGACAGTATAGCAGGGATTCTGCGGCTCGGCAGCGTGCCTGCCCCTCTTGTCAGACCACTTTCCGCGGCGTAGGCTGGTGGGCGTTCGGGTACGACGAAACGAGGTAAGACCTTAGAGGGCCCCGTGTTGCCTAACTGGAAATGAGATGATGTCGCGAAGAAATAGCCTTCTGTTGGTAATACTTCTGAGCACGCTGGCGATGCCATCGTTTGCTGCGGACACCATCACGATCCGGCCGGCCAGAGACAACACCATGCTGTTGAACCCAGGCAAGGGATGGGTGCAGTATTATGGGGCCGACAAGTACACGAAGGACTACATCAGCGTGGGATACACCCGTTGGGCTTGGTCTGACATCGAGCCCAAGGAAGGTCGGTACAACTGGAAAGCGATTGACGATTTCATCAAACAATTCAAGCATTACGGCAAGAAGACCGGTTTTGGCGTGATGAATGTCAGCACGGGAATCGGGCAGCAGTACGTCACACCCAAATGGGTCTTTGACGCCGGTGCGGCTCCACTGGCAGTCCCCGATGCTTCCACGCCAACGGGCCAGCAAATCATTCCCAAAACATGGGATGACCCAGTATTCCAGCGGAAGTTCCACGCGTTTGTAAAGCTCCTGGGTGCGCGGTACGACGCCAACCCAGACATCGCTTTCATCGACATCCGCTCCTACGGCAACTGGGGCGAGGGGCATATCGGCATGCTCGATGCTCCCGGCGTTATCCTGACCCCACCCGACAATCTCAAGCAGAACTACTTCTTGCCCTATTTCCAGGCCTTCTCCCGTACACAGCTCATCATCCCTTGGGGCAGCAACTACTACGATTCCATTTACGACTGGGCGGTCGGCCAGGGGGCCGGCATGCGTCGTGACGGGATTCTCAGCAAGTGGTCCAAAGACGGCTCCGAATGCCTGCGTGCCCACGGCCGTCATCCATCCGTGTTCGAGTATTGCGACGGCTATGCCGACATGAAGAAAAGCGGTTGCTGGAAACCGGACGTGCTACGAAACGTCTACTTCAAGGGCGGCAAACCGAGTTACATGCAGTGGGATCCGCGGATCTTCGAGGAGAACCGCGACTTTTGCCTGAGCCTCGGCAATTACGTCGGCTATCATTTCGTCCTGCAGGAAGCAGTCGTGCCGAAGGCGTTTCGCCACGACGGGCTGTTGTCCGCGCGGTGGCAGTGGCTGAACAACGGTGTCGCCTATCTCTACGAACCCTGCCACGTAGCCATCGCCCTGCTGGATGCCGAGAATAAGGTCGTGCAAAGAAAATGGCTTGCCGGGAGCGATCCGAGGGTGTGGGAGCCCGACAATGCCAAGTCGGAGACTTCTGCCGTGCAATTCGCATCGCCGCCGGTGGGGACCTACAAGCTGGCGGTAGGGCTCTTCCTCAACCAGCGTGACGATCAGCCTGCTTACCGGCTCGGAATCCAGGGCCGCACTTGCGAGGGCTGGTATGTCTTGTGCGATAAGCTGGAGTGCCAGTAGCCGCTTGCGGACTAGGCACATGTGAGGGCGATCCTTCTAATCCCTACCAATCTCCCAGGGCAGACGGGGAAACGCCTGTTACGGGACTGCCGGTCACGCAGAAGACGGGGAAGCTTCGCAAGGACAAGTATCCAACGTCATCGCTTCTCTTCGGCGTAGCCGTGCTCCAACTGCTGGTCGCCCTGTTCATCTGGAGCATTCATGGTTCGACGTTCGGCTGGATCGACTGGGCTTGTCGCTGGACTTCCTTATTCTCGTCGGCCTAGCGATTCTCGCCCGCTGGATGCCCGCTGTTGCCGGGATCATTGGTTTCCTGCTGTATGCGGCCTACCTCCGGCTGCAAGCTGCTGTCAGCGTCGAATTGCTGCGGAGCGGATGGATTTTCAAGCTGCCCGTGGGCGTGCTGCTCACGATCGCCCTTGTTTCTGGACTCATAGAGCGGAGGGACGATACGCAGAAGTCGGAACCCAGCGAGTGAAGTTTACCGGCACACTGCAAGGCAATGTTCATCTCATGATCAAATTGCTGGAGCCCTGCCAGGCCCTCGTGCGGCCCGATTGCCAACGGCGTAGGCGGGGACGTATACTGCCAATAGTGGGTTGAGAACCGAATCCTCGCAGAGATTGCCCCGCACGGCCAGATGTTCCAGAACCAGATCCTCGGCATCCCGATTATCGAAGAGGCCGCACCGAGCGGTTTCCCTGCCCAGCAGGAACGCGAAATTTACTCGCAGATTCAGGCTGCGATCGACATGCTGCGGTGCCCGTCGTGCGGCAGCTTGAATTACGAAACGACGCTCTTTGTGTTCTCCAGGGGTATCGAGAAGCGGATCGAATGCCGCAACTGCGGCAATTCTCAGGAAGAAAGGCTGGACGGCAGCAACTTTGAGCACTTGCGGTTTCTTCCTCGCTACCTTGCCCAAAGTGAGATCGCTGGAGAATAGGCCCGAATCGGAGGATCAACCACCGCCAGACTGTGCCGTCGATACTGCCAAGCAATGACCACGCCTAACGTCCAAGTCAGCACCTCGAAGCCCGATCGCCGCCGCTTCCAGTACAGCCTTGCCGGCCTGCTGGGTTTGGCGACGTTCGTTGCGGTCGTGCTCTCACTGCTGAGATCGCTCTACGTCACAGGCGGGCTTGACCTTATCGGCTCGGTGATACTGGCTGTGATCGTTGGGAGCCTTTACGTCCTTTGTATCGCATGGGCTGTCGGTGACGCTCGGAAGCGAGGACAGTCTGGTGCCTTAGTCGCCGCGTTGATTGCATGGCTCGGCCCCTTTGGAGCAATTCTTTGGCTCCTGGTGCGTCCTCCGGTCAAGCCCGTCATTCGATCAGCTATGGGTTGCATTAATCCCGACGATGCCTTGGCGGCTGCCTTCCAGCTCGATATGGCCGGCGATTGGGATGCGGCGGTCGCCCTCTACGGGGAGGCGGCACGGCGTCTGGCAGTGGATGATCGCCTGCCTGGGCGATGACAAGCTTGCCGTCGCGATCCATACGTGGCAGCAAGGATTCCGGCTTTCCGGGCTCTGGGCCAGCCTCCTGCCCGCCTTGGCCCGCCATGCCGCCACAAGTCGGGTTGGCTTGCCAGGCATTCGCCGCCATCCAGGCCCTCCGCATTCCAGGGGAACGCGGCCCGGCGGTCCTGCTGCCGGGCCAGTCGCGTACCGCAGTAGACCGTGGTAGACTGGTCAACATCCGACCCTCGCAATGTAGCAACGTCGAAGGAATGACCAATGCAAGAGCCCCTATTTCGCGTCTCGTTCGATGCCGCCCGCCTGCTCTGCGATCATCCCCCGAAGCTACGTCATGCGAATAAGACCGCCTTGTTTGAACTGGCCTACCCGCCGGGTTCCGCAGTGCAAGGCACAATCGAGGTGACCCGCTGGCGGGCGGACGTTGACGATGTGCTGAAACTCCCCCAGCATGCGGAGTCGACGGTCGAGCCGAACTTCTACAACTACCCGTCATCGTCTGCCGGCAACCTGACGTGGCACGTCAACTTCGCGGACCCGAACCTCTTTGTCGCCTACGGTTCCGGGCTATTTGCCCAGGACGAAATGCAGGTGGCTGAGCACCCATTGCTGGGATCAGTCCGCGAGGCTTTGCTTGCGGCGGGGTTGCCAACTCTTACGCGTGATGAAGACGGCGGCTCGCCCATTTTGGTGCGTGGTGTGGAACGCCCCATCGAAGTGCAGACGAACCCTGACCCAACAGCAGGCCGCCCCTTCGGTTTGTACGGTAATCGCTTTGCCGCCGCGAGCGTCGATACGATCCGTCGTGCGACTCGAAAGATCGTGCCGGCAACCATCAGCAACATCATCGCCGTGGCTGGACCTGCGTATGGCCATGGGCAGTATCAACCCGGCGAAATCGAATATGTCCTGGAGACGGCTTGCACCGCGTTCGTATCGGCACGCTACGAGACGCTACGGGCTCTTGGCCCCACCACCCAGATAATAATCCATACCGGCTTTTGGGGCTGCGGTGCCTTTGGCGGGAACCGCCGCCTGATGATTGCCCTGCAATCGCTCGCTGCCAGGGCTGCGAGTATCGATCGAGTCGTCTATCACGCTGGCGACGCTGCCGGCATGCTTGACGTGCAACGTGGCTTGGACGTTGCCGATATGCTGGCGGCGAAATGCGGCGCAGAATGCGACCTCGGCACGTTGATCGACCGATGCGTGCAACTGGGCTACGAATGGGGCATGAGCGACGGCAACTGAAGCTGGTAGCCAGAATCGCCCGCAGAATCACCGGCTCAGCGGCACGGATTCCACCGGCTGGCAAACCGCAATCGTTCCAGGTATTATGGGTTCGGGAGTTCGTTCACTTCGGAGCAAAAACCATGAACACGTGCAAGTGCTGGGCCTTGATGCTGGCCGCGGTCTCGTTGCTGCCGGGCGTGGCGGCAAGTGCCAACCCAGCGAAAGAAGCCATGGAAAAGGGCAAGGCGTACATCGACAAAGGTGATTGCGACGGTGCGGTGACGGCGTATTCGACGGCTATCAAGCTGGAGCCGAAGAATGCGGAGGCGTACTGCAATCGGGGTCGAGCCTACGGAAAGAAAGGCGATTTCGATAAGGCTCTTGCCGATTACACGGAAGCCGTGCGGCTGAACCCGAAGCTCGCGGAGGCATATTTCGGTCGTGGCCGCGCGTTCATCCTGAAGGGCGACTACGACAAGGCGATAGTTGACTGTACGCAAGCGATCCAGATCAACTCGAAGTTGGCCGAGACTTACTATTTGCGTGGCTTCGCCTACGAGAAGAAAGGCGACCCCGCCAAGGCCCAAGCCGATTTCGAACAGGCCAAAAAGCTCGGCTACAAGCCCAAATGAAGATCCGCTGCCGCCACGGCTGGCACTCCTGGCGATGCCGAACATGATCAGTCCCGACGTGCTACAACCGATCAACAAAGCAATACGCCGGCATGTCCAAAGTAAAGGCGACGCCGACAGTCCTTGGCAGAACCCACTTGTGCCCCACGATTGCGTATCGGCGTTTGCCATGGCTAAGCTCCTCACGCAGAAGCAATTCGACCACTACCTAGCCGTTGCACCAGAAGGGCATGTTTACGGGTTCTTCTTCGAAAGGCTTGGGGCACGCGTGCTGTCGGTTTTTGTCGATTACCCACCGCGGCGACTGGAGAACCGCGACGACCTCACCGTAATCCAAGGCGGCCGCGTTCTGATTCTCGAAGACGACGTGATCAGCGGAGTCACGCTGCAACTGGTGCCCATACCGCTTGAATACGCAGGAACACCATGACGAAGCGTACGATGAGGTTCTGGCTGCCGACGATCGTGCTGGCGTTCTCTCCCACCGTTGCCTACGCGGATGCAGGCACACCGATCATGTGGGCGAGTGCGTTTCACCTCGTATTGGGCAACGCCGTCATTGGCGTTGCGGAGGGCCTGATTCTGGCCTTTCTCTTCCGGCTGAAGAGAGCCCCCTGCGTCGCAATCATGATCGCCGCCAACTACTTCTCGGCCTGGGTTGGAGGCGTGTTCCTGATTCCGGCGATCACGGCGTCCCTCGACCTTGATCTTTACAACGCCTGGCGATGGCTTTGGTACATGGTTGCCATCACCTACTTCTTCACGCTGTTGCTGGAATGGCCGTTCGTTGCCCTCTGCCTTCGCAAGAGCGATGGTTGGTTCCGCAAGAGCATCTGGGGCTCGCTGGTCGTGCAGTCGGCCAGCTATTTGGCCCTTTTCGGCTGGTATTGGGCGGCGAGCGGAACCTCGCTCTATACCGATCTGGTCGTTGTTGAGCCATCGGCGATTTCGCTCCCGGAAATTGCGATGCTCTACTACATTGACGACCATGACGGCGATGTTTACGCCCGGGATCTGGGCCACGAGGAAACGAGAAAGGTCAGTGAATTGGGGTCTTCAGGAGTCGAGCACACGCTCCTGTTGCGGGGGTCTCGTACGACTGCTGGCCGCTGGGATGTCATCGCGGGATCGGAAACCGAAGAGCCGAGTCCTGCCGAGATAGTCGTGCTTGCCGACGTGAGCGGAACCGCTGCGGACCCGCCGTGCGTTAGGATTCGCCGCGGTGGCGAAGTTCCGCGATTTCGTGCTGACAAGAGCGGTTGGCAGTTCCACTTTGGCTGGATGGCTGGCCGTCTGGACGGCGAGAACATGATGAATGGTCAGAATATACACCTGTCGCTGGAGACGCCTTTTGTCCGATGGCCGGTCTACTGTCCGACGCAGCTTCCCAGCGGCCACGTGATTTTCCAACTCGGGAGGCATCAAATCTGCATTCTCGATCCAGACGACCGAAAAGTCGCATTGCTGGCTAAAGGCCGCTGGCCTGTCGTAGCCTTGAAAGACGGCGTCAAGTAGGACAAGCCGCCCGCTGGCTCGATCTCCGGGCCGCCGGTAGAATAGCTGGAAGTTCTTCGTGGAAGCAGGGGGCTGCGGCGGCGTGGCAATTGCTGGACAGGCCAAGAGAGGAAGACATGGGTGGAGACGGGCTGGAGACAGGCGACGCAGGGAATGACGATTCCTGGGCAGCATCGGAAGGCGTCCTTGACGGGAAACCAATGCTAGTCCGAGTTCGTCAGCGAGTTTGCTCGACTGCGGGCCGCTCGCGTTTTCCACATCGGCTACGAGTCGTTTGGGAATATCAACCCGATACTGAATCGGGAATGCCTAGCCCAGCGGACTTAGAAGCGATCACGACTTGCGAAAACTTGCTGAGCCGATGCCCTTGAGCGAGGCAACCATGCAATCTTGACGCATGCATTGATGTGCGATGGGCTACGGCAGTGGGTCTTTTATTCGTCGGATCTACAAGAGTCGGCCCGTCGCATAAACGATATTCTTCCGCACGACCCACCGTACCCAATTGAATTGACCGTCGAACCAGACGCGGATTGGCTGGAGTACCAGGAGACGCTAAAGAGCTTAGGGCTGTGAACCCAATGGGATGCCCAACCATGTCGGGAACGACGCAAGCTGGCCCGCCGGTGGCTCCCGCGGCCCGCCGCTGGTAAAATCGGCAGGTCGAGCTTGGCTGGCGTCGGAGAAGACCGCGGGCGGTTCTTTCATCGGCACATTTCGAGAAGTGCGAACATGCTAATCGCGGCAGGATCAGACACGCCCCTCATAGTCCTATGGCTCGCCAGTCCACTGGTCGTCGTCCTGCTATTGCTGCCGTTCCTGCGTGGGCGTTCGGAACGGCGGGAACGCATTCGTGCCAGTCTGCTCTACGGTGCATTGGGCCTGTTCGCGGCGACTGTGGGCATGGCTGTTGCATCAGCTAACGCAGAGCCCAATGGTTGGTTCGCCAAATACGGTCGCGAGTGCTGGCTTGTGGCCATGACGTGCGGTGCCGCTTTTGGGGCAGCAGTTGGCGTATTGCTCCGAAAGTAGTTCGGATTACGCCATAGCCCGCTTCCCATGCCGCCCGCTTGTGTGGCCCGCCCTAGCGTCGGATAATTGAAGTGGCTCGACGCTGGTTGCCGTGGAAAGGGCGGCGTCGGCGAGCTTTCCATTGGGCAGCCCAAGAACAACAGAGGCAGTTCTCGTGAATCAGATGAAACGATGGATAGTCCCGGCAATCTTGTTGCTCTCCCTTGGCGGCAACATCTACTTCGTCCTCAGTCGAGTCCAGTCGCGAATGGGCGGCGGTTGCTCCGAAGTCTCCCCGGACGGTGCCCACTACGCAGAAGCGGAACTTCTACGCGAGATAAATCCGCTCAGCCCCGAGAAGGGGAAAATGTGGGGCGAGTTGTCGATTGACATAAATCGCGTTGAAGTCATCCGACTGATTGTAACGCCGCCGGGGACGACGAACGATCAGGCGTACCGCCAAACCGAAGAGTTAATCCGATGGTCTCAAGACTCGAAGACGGCGACCTTTCGGTTACCCAATGCCACGATCGCCGTTACACCCAATAAGGACGAAGCGAAGTAGGACGCTACCACTGCCCTTTGCGCTAATCCCCTGGGACATGCCCCAGGGCTGTGCAGGCGGGCGTCGCGGCGTAGAATAGGGGCGGAGCGACGCTGAGGACCTTGGGGAGGGCGGCGTCGGGCAGACGAACCACTGACCAAACGGAGATGCCTAGCTATGACCAGTAGCCCATTTATGCAGTCCATGGCGATCATCGCTCTCTTGTGGGCACCGCTTCAGGTGCTGGCCCAAACGGCGGAAAGTGACGCCTTGGATCCCGCAACTAATAAAGCGGACGCAGTCTGTGTTACCGACACGTGGGCTCTTTGGCATACACAGGAGTTGATCGAGGAAACTCGCGGACATGTAGCACAGTCTTTCGTGCATCGGTTTTATCGGCAGCGGCTGTCCGAGTCAAAGGTCAGCCTGGCCATTACCCTTCGCGACAGAAGCGTTCCGATGCTTGCGAACGTCACTCGCGACGGGACGGTGTTACTCTGGAAGAGAGGAAATCTGTCGTACTACCAGCCCAACGGAACGACAAAGGCATATCCAGAGCCGCTTCCCATCGTCGCCATTTACCCGGATGGGGTTCTTCTGCATGACACGCTTGGAACCGACGCCGATGTGGGGCCGGTCTTTTATGTGCCGCTACGTGATGGCGAACTCGATATGCCGAAGAAAGTCGAGATCATACCGAAACCTGCCGGGCTTGTTTTGCGACCTACTTTTCCTCGTGTCTATAAGCTCGATCCGGCATTGAGCCTGTTTCGCCACGTATTGCCGTTGCGGCATGCGGACTTGCTGGTGTGGATAGGTGAGACCGGACTGGAGGTCTTCAACCTCCACAACGGGAAACGATCGCAAACGCCTCTCCGCGGCGAGAAACTGCCGCGCGGTGGGATGCACGGCCCGGCTCCTTTTCAGCCTCTCACAGCGTACGACGGCGAGACGGCCGTCAGTCGCATCGGTATTTTCGATACCAGGACCGGTGAATTCAAGCGGTTACCCGTGCAACGGCTTTCGAACAGGTCAGTATTTTCCCCAGTTGTGCTCGCCGTTCGCCATCGAATCGGCTATTGCTTCGCCTACGGCCATTTGGTGGCCGTGGACTTGACGGCTTCCACCGCTTCGTCGCGGCAATTGATCGAGGCCAGACCTCCGATCGCAGAGACGGAGCATGGCCTGATCGTTCGAAGCGGCACGAAGTGGGTGACGGTCCCATGGCTGACAAAGTGGTAGCAATTGCGAGCGTTGTCGTCCGTCAGTGCAGATGCCGACAAAGCAGTGCTCGGCCAATTACGGCCAACCTCGCCAACCTCCCTCTCGCCGCCTTCGCCTTCCGGCAGCCGCTGGTGCCGGTGCTGGGTTGCGGGGGAGCTGATGAGGACGACGCGGACAGTCCAATCAGCGTTCAATCTTGCAATTCGGCAAAGCCCGCTGAAGTTTCTTCACGCCTGAGTCGGTGACACGTGTGCCTGATAAGTCCACCCATTCAAGTTGGCACAGCCCTTTCAAATGCTCTAACATAGCATTTGTGACGTGGGTTTTGCTTAGGTCCAATAGTCGGAGCTGGTTCAATCCCTTGAGATCCTCTAGTCCAGCATCCGTGACGTGGGTTCCGTCAAGGTACAATTCCTTGAGTTTGTTCATACCTTTGAGATGCTTGATGCCCGCGTCGCTGATGTTGGTACCGCCGATACCCAACACTTCCAGATCCTTGAACCCTTCGAGGTGTTGTAATCCAGCATCCGTGACCTGGGTCTTCCAAATGCTTAACTGTCGGAGTTCGCTCAGCGGCGTGAGACGTTGCAGCCCAGCATCGGTCACCCGAGTGTTGCCAAGCCCCAGCCGCCGGAGCTTCATGAAGCCTGCAATGTGTTCCAGCCCGAGATCTGTAACTTGGCTGCCGTCGAGACTCAACTCTTGAAGTTGGTTCAGCCCTTTGATGTGTTCCAGCCCGGTATCCGTGACTTGGGTGTTGCAGAGAAGCAATACGCGGAGTTGCTTCAGCCCGTTGAGGCGTATCAGCCCAGCGTCGGTGACTCGGCTCGCACAGAGGTTCACTAGGTCGAGTTGTCCCAACCCTTTCAGATTTTCCAACGCGGCGTCGGTGTCTTCGCAGCGGTTGAAGAGGGCACAATCGACGTTTGCAAAGAAGTCATCGCCCAACAAACTACTCAACCATTCTGGACAACGCAGGTCTGCCTCTCCAATTACTCGTGCCCAGTCCGTCCTGGGATTACACTCCCACCCGACGGATCCACCGAACCTCCCGATCGCTCCTCTCGCATCCCTTTGCTTCTTAGCTTGCTGCCTGACAACCGCTAACCAACTGCACGGGATGGCGACAACGACGACCAGGACAAGCAGCGAGCGGATGCCGAACTGGAAACGCAAGGAGAAAAGCAGGCTGACACAGAACCAGAGGAGCATCAAAACGAGGGCTAGACCGACGCTCACAATAGCGATCAGCACCGTCAAGTTCTTCTTCTCGTTGAACCAGAACCACGTATACCGCTCCGACAGCCAGAGCAGCCCCTCCACGACCAGCAAGCCGAAGATCAGCCAGGCGGGTGTGGGAGAGAAGCGGCGGGTGGGGGTGGGGAAGGTCATGTCAGTGGATTATGTCGCATTTGCGTAACGTCTGCTGAAGTTTCTTCACGCCTTCGTCGGTGACTTGGGTTGCTGTCAACTCCAGCGTTTGGAGTTGGGTCATCCCTTTGAGATACTCCAATCCAGCGTCAGTGACTTTCGTACTCTCCAGCAAGAGTTCTTTGAGCGTGGTCAACCCTTTAATGTGTGCCAATCCGGCGTCGCTGACATTGGTACGACGCATGTTCAGAACTTGAAGTTTGGCCAAACCCTTGATGTGTGCCAATCCGCTGTCCGTGACCCGGGTGCTCGCCAGTTCCAGCGTGCGGAGTTGGTTCAATTGTCCCAGGCGTTTCAATCCGCTGTCGGTGACGCCGGTTGCCACCAATTGCAGTGTTTGGAGTTCGTTCAACCGTTCCAGGTGTGCGAGTCCGGCGTCGGTAACCTCCGTCGCCCCCAAATTCAGTGTCTGGAGTTGGTTCAAGCCTTCGACGTGTATTAGTCCAGAATCGTTGATCTTGCTGCCGAACAGGTTCAATTCTCGGAGCCGGCTGAGTCCTTTGAGGTGTTCCAATCCGACGCCGGTCACCTTGGTTCTCCACAGTTTCAGAGTTTGAAGTTGGTTCAACTCTTCCAGGTGTGTAAGTCCAGCGTCGGTGACTTGGGGGCCGTCAAGGCTAACCGCAATCACAGGCTTATCTGGACTCTTTTCATCCCTGGTGACCTTGCCGCCCAGCTTCTCGATCTCGGCAATCGCCTTCGCTTCGTCCGCCTTCGGTTCTGCCGCCCAGGACAGAACAGGGGCAAGCGACAGGCCCAGCATCAGCATGAGAATGGCACGGTTCATGGAATTGCCTTTCTGAACATAGGATCGCAGAAGCCGCCGCGGGCAGTCGCACCTCTGCTCGGACCAACGGGCCTCTACGATCATCTTCGTCGCTGGCGTGGCCGCCGTCAAGCGGCTATGCCGCCGCTGGGGCAATCGAGATGCCCTGTCGGCAGGCAAATTCACCGATGCCCTACTTCACGGCCGCCTCGTCTTCGTGGTTGGGGCCTGGCTGCCGGCGAATCGACAGGCTCGTGCGGCAGTTGAAGTCGGCGTACGCCAGAAGGGCGGCGAGTGCGGTGATTGTCAGGGCGAAAGGGCTGGGGTAGCATGAGAAGCAGAGTCAAGGCAACATGCCGCCCATGGAAAGGAGATCACCGGCCATGAAAAGCAGCCGCTTTGCGCCAGTCCTGGCGACCACCGTTCTACTTCTGATGCCCCTGCAAACGCAAGCAGAGCAGGCGGACGAGGATGCTCTGGACGTGACCGCGACACAGGAGAGACCTTTTTGCGTGACCGACACGTGGGCGTTGTGGCGGACCTCCACCATGATCGAAGAGACCCGCGGCCATGTAGCCCCTGCTTACGTGTACAAGTTCTACCGCCAGCGGTTGACCGATTCAAAAGCGAGCCTGGCTTTCTCCGTCACCGACACACGCGTCCAAATGCTTGCAAGCGTGACGCGTGACGGGACTGTGCTGCTCTATAAGAGAATGGATCTGACATTCTATCCGCTCGACGGGAAGCCCCAGAAGCCGTTCCATTCGCTTTCCGTCGTTGCCGTCTATCCGGACGGGGTTCTTCTGCAAGATAGGCTCGGAACCGTCGCCAATGTGGGACCGATCATCTTCGTGCCTTCCATCCACTGCGACTCCTGCCTGGAAAAGTGCACCGCCAGACGCAAGAGACTACCTATCAGCACCAGATGCTGGCAGCCGTGATGATCCACCCGGATCACCGGGAGGTGATTCCTTTCGCTCCCGAACCCATTGTGAAACAAGACGGCACCCGCAAAAACGATTGCGAGCGAAACGCGGCCAAGCGCTTGCTGCGGCAAATCCGCCGGGAGCATCCCCATCTGAAACTGATTGTCGTCGAGGACGGGTTGGCGAGCAACGCCCCGCATATCCGCGAACTGCAGAGCCTGAACATGCACTTCATCCTGGGGGCCAAACCGGGGGATCATGATTTTCTCTGGGACCAGGTGCTCGCCGCTTGGGAGGCCTACCGAGTGACGACGATTTCCTGGACTGAAGGGAATGTCTACCGCGAGCTTTCCTTCATCAACGACGTGCCGCTGAACGAATCCAACCAAGATTTGCGCGTGAATTGGCTCCATTGCTACGAGATCGGCCCTGACGGCGAGGAACGGACATGGACCTGGTTACGGACCTGAAGATCTCGCGCCAGAATGCCCGTTGCCTGGTAAAAGGGGCCGCTACGCAACGGCGAGGTCGATATGGAGAAGAAAGTCGAGGTCGTGCCAGTGCCTGCTTGGATTACGCGGCAGGCTACTTTCCCGCACTATTACAAGCCTCACCCGTTGGCAGGCAGCTTTCGATCCCTCCTGCCACTTCGGCACGGAGACCTGCTGGTTTGGCTCGGCGAGACCGCCACGGAAGGCGTAACCGGACTGGAAGTCTTCAATCTTCGTGACGGAAAACGAACGCAGGTCGGTCAGCTTCGTGGTTCTACGCCTTTTCGGCGTGTCGACGCTTTCGATGGCGAGACGGTCGTCACGGGCCAATGGGTCTGCGACATCAAGACAGGCACGTCCGTGCAATTGCCCGACCAAGTGCTTTCTACCCGCACAAAGTCTTTACCGACCGTAATCGCCGTTCGCCACCGCGTTGGCTACTGCTTCGGCGACGATCATTTGCTGGCCGTGGACTTGTGGGGTTCAACGCCTTATCCGCGGCGGTTGATCGAGGCCAAAGGTCCTCCTATCGCCGAGACGGATGCCGGTCTCATCGTTTGGAATGGGAAGAAGTGGGCAACCGTTCCGTGGCTTGAAAAGTGGCAGGATGAATGACGCGGCATACGCGGCGTGACCATCATCGGCACCGCATGCTTTAAGACTTTGAGCACAAGATGACAATTGCCGGCGTTGCAGCACGCCGCCGTTCCTCGATAGGCGTGGCCCAGTTCCACCAGCCGCTGGATGTGGGGCAGGATGAATCGCCGGAACATGGCTTCGCTTACTGCCATGCCTTCGACTTCGCTGCTAATGAGCTTGGTCTTACCTTGCACGGGTTCGGCGAGACCCAGCCACTGGCAGGAAGTCTTCACGGCCTCCACGTCGCGGATTTCGGTTTTCAGAGCATTGATTTGGCCCATATCGCCGTTACCGATCGCCCATCTTGGACGGCACGCCCATACTGGGGGTGCGCAGCGGTTGCGCAGTGGCAGAGATGCGGTTTTCGACTATATACTCAATTCTGTTTCCCTCCCGACGCTCTTTACACTGTTTTCGCGCGGAAAAGATCCAAGCCCGACGCGCAAGCGAGGGACGAAAACGCTTTCCTCGCTTTCGCTTCGGGCTTCTTCGGCCCCGGCAAGAAACGTGTCATTTTCACGCATGGACGGTATAAAGGGTTGCCATCCCTTGCCAACTGGAAAGAAAGGCACCCATGAAATCGATGAATATCGCATGGTTGGCGATTGCCGTCTGCCTGCTTGCCTCTGCCGCCGGCGCCAACGAACTCCTGCCCAACGGCGGCTTCGAGGAACTGAGGAGCAGCGATTTCATGGCGGGCCTGGAGCCGAAGATCCGGGAATTCTACGGCGGTGTGGCGAAGTCACCGTTCCAGGGCTGGGGGTTTGGGGGACACTGGGACGACGGCGACTACTCGGTCGCCGTCTCCGACGACGCACACTCGGGCAAAAACTCTTGCCAAATTACCTGCCGTAAGAAAGGGCGAGGTGGCATTGGCAGCTCGCCCGTAAAGCTCAAGGCCGGCACGATCATCCGCGTATCCTTCTGGATGAAGGCCCAGGACGCCCGCGGTGGGCGCATTTTTCTAAACTTGGAGGGCACGCCGGGCGACGGCTGGGCCCACAAGGACCTCAAGACGGGCACTTACGGCTGGACGGAGTTTTCTAAGCGGGCGATCGTCCCCGGCGGCAAGCGTGGAGAGCAAGCGATCCTTGTGTTCTTGTACTCCACGTGCGAGGGGTCCATCTGGGTCGACGATTTCTCGGTCGAGATCATCGACGTGGACGCCATGGCCGAAGCCCCCGACCAGCCGGCCGCCGGCCCCAAGACCCCCAAGCCCATCTTAGAACCGAACGGTTCGATCGGCTATCGCGTCAACGTCGTCTCGCCGCTGGAGAAGGTCTTCCGCGAAGACGACTATGCGCCGACGACGCGGCCCAAGGCAGAAGTCGCAGCAGCCCGCAACGAGTACGAGTCGATCCAGGTGGTGATCGAGGCGCCCTGGCGGCCAGTCGCTGTCAACGAGGTCCGGTTCTCCGAACTGCGCGGCCCGGGCGGCGCCGTCATCCCTTCTGAAGCCTTGAAATGGGAGCGCGTCGAGTATGTCGAAACGACGGTCCCACCGGCCTACTTCGCCGAGCGTGGGCTGGGCTGGTATCCCGACCCGCTCATGCCGGCCGGCAAGTTCACCGTCGAGAAGCTGTCGCGGACGCCGGTATGGATTACGCTGAAGACGCCCAAGCAGTGCCCGGCCGGCCGATACATCGGCACAATCACCATCGTGCCTGAGGGGCTGCGGCCGGCGACGCTGCCGCTCGCGCTGACGGTCTGGGACTTCGCACTGACGGAAGAGACGCACCTGCGCACGATGACTTGGATGGCGGGAGGGGTGATCCGCGCCTGGTACGGCCACGACTGGTCGGCGGAGGGCAACCGCTTGCACGACGCGACCATGCGGAACTATCAGGATTTTCTGCTGGAGCACCGTCTCGGTCCGGGGGGTGAGGTCGCCTTGGACGACGCCACGCTGGGAGGCTTGATCGCCAAGGGCATGAACGCCTTTATCATCGGCACGGCCCCCAACCTGGGTCGCGAGCACAAAACCCAGTACAGCTCGGAGTTCGTCCAGCAGTTCACCAGGGGCATCCGGGCCAACGCCAACCGCCTGCGGGAAAAGGGCTGGCTGGACAAGGCCTACGTCTACGTCTATGACGAAGCTCCCAAGTCGGCGTGGCCGGAGGTCAAGAAGATTGACCGGGCCATCAAGGCCGCCGCCCCGGAAGCCCGCATCCTCCAGTGCCTCAACGAGCCGGAGGGCGTCAAGGACCTGACCGGCTTCGCCGACGTCTTCGACGTGTACGTTGCGCAGTACCACAAGGCGGGCGTGGCGGCCTCGCAGAAAAAAGGCGCCGAGGTGTGGCTGGCCATCTGCTGTTATCCGATGGACCATCCGAACTTCTTCATCGAGTACCCGCTGCTGGACATCCGCGTCACTCCCTGGATCTGTTGGAAGTACAAGGCCCGCGGCTTCGAGTACTGGTCCACGGACTCCTGGGGCGTCAACTGGCAGCGGCAAGGCCCTAAATGGCCCAAGGTTCCCTGGGTGGCCAACACCTTCGGCCAATACAACGGGGATGGCCAGTTGATCTATCCCGGCACCGACCTCAAACCATACTCTTCGATTCGCTTCGAGGCCCTGCGCGACGGTTTGGAGGACTACGAGTACTTCTGGACCTTGGCTTCGTTGGTGAAGCAGGCCGAGGCGGCCAGCCTCAGCGGTGCCGCGCTGGACGAGGCGAGAAGGCTCCTATCGCTGGACGCGGTCGTGAAGGAAACCGGCGTCTACGCGCCGGAGATCGAGAAGTACGCCTCCTACCGGCGGAAGGTGGCCGAAGCCATTGTGGCGCTCAAGATGATGAAGGCGAAGAACTAACCATGGAGAATCTGATGCGATACCGGGGAGCAGTCAACCCACTCACTGCCGTCGTCCTTGCAATTTCGGCGGCAATCCCGATCCAGTTCGCCCTCGCCGTCGCCCTGCCTGTCGGCAACCTCCTGAAGAACTCTTCGTTCGAGGAGCGGAGTGATCCGGCGAAAGAAAGCGATCCCTGGGGCAAGGGCTTTCTCGACGGCACGACCCGCAGCCCGTTCGCTCACTGGGGATACAGCGGCTTCTGGGATGACGGTGATTACGACATCAAGTTGGGCCCCGGGCGGACCGGCAAGCTGTGCGCCCGCCTGGTGTGCCGCGAAAAAGGCCGCGGCGGAATCTGCACGGAGGCCATCCGCGTGCCGGCGGGAACGAAGCTCCAGTTCAAGGGCTGGTTCAAGGCGATTAGCCGACGAAGAACTGAAAGCAGAACAGCCTGACAGATGCAGGAAATGACGGTTGTGGACCGGGGTCGTGGCAGCAGATGTCAAGAAAAAGCGGGGCACTTAGCGACCGATTTCCGACGTCAGAGGTGGTTGTCACTGTCAATTAGGGGGGATAACGGTACATTTCCTTGGCTGCGGAGGAGTGCCCCTCCGCAGGCAAGCAGTCGCCAAATGCTTCAGATGGGACGCGGCCGCTAGGTTGGCGTGGCGTGTTGAAGACCCGCTGTGCATCAGGGCGGGATAGCAATCGCTGGCCCCCCATAGGTACATGTGCGTTCGTAGTTGGAAACTTCAGATTTGACCGCGATGCGGTGCTTTGATTTACGAGATGACAATCTCGGACTGACGTGGCTGGAAAAGTGCGGGGTGGCCGCGAATCGCCGGCAGATCGTCGGAAAAAGGAACGCATTGTGACAGTCCGCCGACATCGGCTAAAATGTGGAATCGAGGATCGAGCGTTTCTTGAAATCGAAGGTTCCTCCAGGGCAGAGCGATCAAGGCATCTGACGAATACCACGGGCACGACCGACTCGTGTGCGGTAAAGCCGATTATAACCATGGAGCCCCTCGCATGTTGTTGGAAGACGCAAAAGTCGATAAGCGATTATTGCCAGTTGTTGTCACGACAATGCGAACAGCGGCTGTCGTTCTGGCCATCAGCCTCGCCCTGGTGGTTTCGGCCGATGGGGCTTCACCGCCAGTAATCTTCATGGCCTCGGAAGGAATCCGTCCCAATTCGGTCCTCAGTCTGTTCGGTGACGGGATGACTGGGAACGTCAAGGTAAAGTTCGTCGAGACGGGCACGATCCTCGATCCGGTACAACAGGACCGCGAAGGTCGGTATGTGCGAGTTCTGTTCCCGGCAGTCGCTCCGGGGGCATACGCGATCCAAGTATCGCGAGATGGAGGCGTGACATGGCACAGCAACGCGAACCATCCCGTGTTTGTAAACCGCGCGGATCCTCGATGGCTTTCCGACGACAAACTGTACGCCGGTCTTTCACTCAAACTGATGGGCAGAAACCTCGACGCACGGGAATACAACGGTAGCCGGCCAACGGAGGTCAGACTCGTTCCCGAGCACTCGGACGCATCTCTGCTGGCAGAAGTGCGGGAGGTCACTCCATACTGCGTGGAGTTTACAGTCCCGCCGGGCGTCAACGCTGGAAGCAAGTATTTCATTGAAGTTCGAACCTGCTCCGCTGGACGAGGTCAAGACTGGGTCAGGTTGCGGAACTACCCGGAGTACTCCGACACCGTGCTCCCAACGGTGGAGCCGCCCACGGATCCCCTCGCCAGGGAACTGGGCGTCAGCTGGGCCGTTGACTTCGCCTGGCAAAACGTCAAAGACGTTAAACGTGATTTTGGTGCCAAGGGGGACGGCTCCGCAGATGATACGGCTGCAATCCAGGGCGCGGTGGACAGGGCGGCGGCCGACGGTGGAGGTGTTGTGTTCTTCCCGGCCGGCACGTATCGGCACCATGGAATCAGGCTCGACAAAGGGGTGGTCCTGAAGGGACAAGGGCCGAGTGCGTCAGTCCTTTGCTTTGTGTCGGGAGGAGGCGGCACCGCCATTGAGACCAAGAACCGTGCAGATACCGACGGCCTCATCGGCATTGCCAGCCTCAAGATGGCGCAGGAACCGGGCGTCCGAGTCGAATATGCGTTCTTGTTGGGCTACCACAATCCGGCCGGGGTCTTCAACAGCGCCTACGATGTAGCTAGGCTGACGGCCAGGAACATCTTCATCTACAACAACCACATCGACTATACGGGGGAAGGGAAACACTACGAGAACGGGTCATGGGGTCTGGTCACCAAGGTTCGCGGCCCGCTATTGTTCCGCAAGAACTTTTTCCAGGATCGATCTACGGGCTGGCTGAGCAATTGCCGGGAGCGTCTGACGGTCAGCGAGAATGAGTATCACTGGTGCGATTGGTGTGCCCTCGAAACCCAGGCAGACAAGTTGATCCTATGGCAAAATCGATTCTTTGGCCATTTTGTGCCAGGGGTTTCTGACAAGAGCCAGGGACCGAAGGGGCTTTTCTATTCCTGCTATGCAGGCGCCTTTGCGACCGACAAGTGGGGCGCCTATATTTGCGCAATCAATACAATGGCATACCAAGCTCGACGAATGATGGTGGCGGTCCATCCACGGACGGCTACGCGGCCATTTTGTTCGGCCGGGTCCTCTCCTCCACCGCAACGGTGGTGAAGACTGAAAGTCTGGCCTACATGCCACAGACGACCGGATCACCGAATCATTGGACCGATGGGTGGCAGGTCTATGTGTGTGCCGGCAAGGGGCTCGGGCAGATTCGGAAGCTGTTCCGGCACAGCCAAACCGACAAGACGCACGTTTTGGAGGTTAGACCGCCCTGGGATGTCCCGCCCGACGCGACGAGCCGCGTCAGCGTTGCGCACTACACCACCAATATGGTCTGCGAGCGCGACCATGGCTCCAACCTTTCGGGCGCCGCCTTCTACCTCTGGAATTCCACCTACGATACGGTTTGTGCCGATTGCCGGATGAACAACGCCGGCGGGGCCTATGTCTTGGGTGACGCGCAAGCTGGGGGGGCTGTGTATAGCAGTGCCTTTGCCGCCTTCAAGCGATGCCAGTGGATCGGCGCTGAGCCGAAATGAAGCCTCACGCCCGCTTCAACCGCATGATCCAGACAACGGGGTTTGTCTGGGTGCCAAAGACTATTACCACAAGGACCAAGGGCATCCCTATCCTCCCATAGCTCCAATGGTTCTGGCTTGCGAAATTCGGGACAACATCGTAGATCGCGCAGGGTGTCCTTCTCACGAAAGCAAGTTCACGTTCTTCAACGATGCGTGTCTTTGTTTCACGACCGTGGACTCTCGGCCAGCACAGGGAGATTCCTTGTCCGCCACGATCATCGAGGGAAACACCTTCCGCAACTCGCCTTTCGGAATCCGTTTCCATAACCTCTATGGCGACGGGTCCGCCCGATGCTTCCGCGGAACTCTGATTCGCGGCAACGAATACCACAATGTCCGCATACCTGTGCTGGATGAGAAAGCCTCGGCGGAAACAACTAGCCTACCCGGACGGGCGGAACGTCCGACTGCACCGTAAACGCTTCTTGATTCAAATGAGGACGGAAACCGGCGATTCCCGATTAGCGCCCCAGTGAACAAAGCCACCGCGATCTTGGTCGTTGTCTTGAAACTCGTCCGTTCCTTAGACTTCCCATCAAACCACCCTATTCTCGGAACCGCGACCGGCCGACTTACCTGCGGCGGTCACCCCCTCCGCCGCAGCAAAGCAGCAGGGCCAGCATCACAAAGTCAGGAAACCGCCATTTGTTCTTGACCGGCAGACAATTTGACACTCGCGCCGAACCTCCACGGGACAATATCAGGGCTGACCTGCCTCCAGGCCATCTTGGACGGCACACCCATACCGGCGGTGCGCAGCGGTTGCGCACCCTGGCGTGGAAGTCACGGCACCACGAAAATGGCCTGTCGCCTTTGGAGGGTGCGCAACGGTTGCGCACCCCGCAAACGCCCAGATCTTCCCCATGCCGCCACAGGCCGGTCCGTTGCCATGTCCCTTAGGAATTCGTGGCATGCGCCGACTGGCGACTGCCAAGGTTTACGTTCGTTAGCAAAAAGGGGTACAACATGGGTCTGACACGCCGCCAGTTCCTCGGCATGAGCGCCGCCGCAACGGCGCTCACGATCGTGCCCCGTCATGTGCTGGTGGGCAGCGGCCAAACCCCGCCCAGCGAAAAGCTGAACATCGCCGGAGTCGGTATTGGCGGGCAGGGCTACGGCGATTTGATGAGCGTCAGTTCCGAGAACATTGTCGCCTTGTGCGACGTTGACGACCATTACGCCGCCCGGGCCTACCAGGAATGGATCAACGCTTGTAAAGGCGGCCCGAAGCCGGGTTCTCATTTCGAGCACGCGGCCGTCCTTGCCGAAGTTGTGCAGTTGGGCAACGTGGCGATCCGCGCCGGGCGGCATCAACCTGAGAATGGACACCCAGTGAAACTTCTCTGGGACGGTGTCGCCGGCAAGGTGACCAATCTGCCGGAGGCCAACCACTATCTGCAAACGGAGTGTCGAAAAGGTTGGGAAACTCTTCTCTGACCCCCCGCGGAAGCACGCCGGTTACGAAGCAGCGAATCTCCGTCCGAGAATAGTTCTTGACATCTCCGCTTTTCCGTAGTCTACTCGGTGCATTCAAGGTACTCTGGCTCAAGATCTAAACAAGCATTTTCGGGGAGCAAATCATGAGAAACTGGATTGTGGTCGCGGTCTTCGTGGGTGTGTTCGCGTCGGCACTGGCCGTCTCGGCGGCGGAACCCCAGCCCTCCAACGTGTATCATCCACGGATCGACAAGGACGGGTGGGAGATCCTCTTCGACGGCAAGGGCCTCGACGCCTGGACTCCTGCCAGTCGGGCCGGCGGCTGGGCCGTCAATGCGGAAGGCGAACTTTACCCGGCCAAACCCGGCCGGGACCTTTGCACCCAGCGGCGCTTTTGCGACTATGTCATCGAACTGGATTTCAAGATGGGCGCCAAGCGAAAGGCCAACAGCGGTGTCTTTATCTGCGTCCACGACCCCAACAACGACGTGAACACGGGCATGGAAGTCCAGATCCTCGACAACGGCGACTACGGCGTGCCGTTCAATGCCGGCAACGCCAACGGCGCCCTGTACGACCTGGTGCGGCCGGCCGTCGATGCCAACAAGCCGATCGGCGAGTGGAACCATTTCCGCATCACGGTCAATCAGAGCCTGGTGGTCGTGGAACTCAACGGCAAGGAGATCGTGCGGGCCGACTTGAGCCGGTGGGTCAAGGCCGGCCAGAACCCAGACGGCGGCCACAACAAGTTCCCCCACGCCATCGGCGCGTTGCCGCACGAGGGATTCGTTCTGTTGCAGAACTACGGCGCCACGCCGGTCTGGTTCCGTAACGTCCGCTTGAAGTCGCTTTCCGATCGCAAGCCGCAGTACACGGGCAAGGAGCCGATCAGCGAGGTACTCCAGACGACCGCGGCCGCGGAGAAGTAGCATGTGCCTCGGGATCGCCCAAGAAATACCTGTCGCATTGTAGGGGGCAACGACCCCGACGCGATTACGCCGGATGTCCCGGCCGATGACCGGCAGAAATACGAAGCCAGCGGCGACCAGAAGTACGTCGATCGGGCGCACCGCCGCGGCAAGCTGGGCTGGAACGTGGGCCAGCAGATCGAGGTCATGCCCCACTAACGCCGCCCGCACCCGGCGCTGGTCTGGACAGGGCATGGCCGGACGGTTCCCCGGATCGTGCTCCGCAAGGGGACTGTGGTTCATCGGGAGGTGCTGGCCCGCGTGCCCACGGGGTTTGCCGGGGAACTTGCAGGAGGAGCCAATGAGTGACGATGGGAGGCGATGCAGATGTCATCGATGATCGCGCGTGCGTGTGGAATCGTCGTGCTGGCCGTCACCTGCGATCCGATTACGGTGGCAGCCGAGCCGCAGGGTGAGTTGCTCTATAACGGCATCCGTCTTTCGGCGCAATGGCCGCCGCGTGAACCGCTTTCGCGTGAGCCGATGCCGGTGCCCTACCTGCACGAACCGCCCCGGCAAATCCCCATCGACGTCGGGCGGCAGCTATTCGTGGACGATTTCCTGATCCAGGAGACGACGCTTCGCCGAGTGTTCCATCGCCCCGAGCCGTTTGCGGGCAACCCGGTGGTCAAACCCGATCAGCCATGGGACAAGCGGGGGGCGGCCTCGGCGGCCATGCCATTCAGCGACGGCGCGTGGTGGGACCCTGCCGTGCAGCGGTTCCGCCTTTGGTACATGGGAGGTCTCTTCAACTCGACCTGCCTGGCCGAATCGGTCGACGGCCTCCATTGGTCGAAGCCTCTCTTGGACGTCTTCCCGCAGAGCAGCGTCCTCGTGCAAGGCCGTCGTGATTCAAGTACGGTGTGGCTCGATCATGCGGAGAAGGACCCACAGCGGCGCTACAAGATGCTCACGGTGCCACTAGGCGCCGGCAAGCATTGGTGCCTCGTCCTGCGGGAGTCGGCCGATGGCGTCCATTGGTCCGAGCCCGTCGCATCGTCCATGCCCTGCGGCGATCGCAGCACGTTCTTCTACAATCCGTTTCGCAACGTCTGGGTTTTGAGCCTTCGGAACATGGGAGTTCCTCGCACCCGCAACTATCGTGAGCACAGGGATCTGCTCAAAGCCCTGACGTGGACCGATCGCGACTTGGTGCCCTGGACAGGCGCCGACCGTCTCGACCCGCATCATCCCGACCCGCAGTTCCATAAGATCGAGTCGCAGTTGTACAACCTCGACGCAGTGGCCTACGAGAGTCTGCTACTGGGCCTCTTCGCCGTATGGCAAGGACCGGAGAACGGGACTTGCGCGAAGCTGAAGATCCAGAAGCGGAACGAAGTGCTCCTGGGCTTCAGCCGCGACGGCTTCCATTGGCATCGTCCCGACCGCAGGCCCTTCCTCGCCGTCAACCCGACCAAAGATGCCTGGAACTGGGGCAACATCCAGTCCGCCGGCGGAGGCTGCCTGGTCGTCGGTGATCGGCTTTATTTCTATTTCAGCGGCCGCGCCTTGAGCGACGGGTTCTGGGACGGCAACGCCAGCACCGGGCTGGCCCTGCTGCGGCGCGACGGTTTCGCATCGATGGACGCCGGTGCGGAGCAGGGCACACTGACGACCCGGCCTGTCTTGTTTCGCGGAAAACACCTCTTCGTGAATGTCGCAGCCGCCAAGGGGCAGTTGCAGGCCGAAATCCTCGACTTTAACGGAAAGCCCATCGATCGCTTCGCACTGTCCGACTGCGAGCCGCTTTCGGCAGACAAGACCCTGGTCCAAGTCAAGTTCCGCGGGACCGACGACCTATCGTCGCTGGCCGGGCATGCGGTCCGTTTCCGATTTCGCCTCCGCAACGGCTCGCTGTATTCTTTCTGGGTTAGTCCCGACGCCAGCGGCGCCAGCAACGGCTACGTTGCGGCGGGCGGACCCGGTTTTCCCGGTGCAGTCGACACGGTTGGCCGTGCGGCCTACCAGGCTGCCGTGAAGATTACGCAAGAACCGAAGTAACAGCCTCGTGTCTCGATGCTCGTCACCGCGACGGCCGTCATGTAGACCGGACGCTTGCAGCAGACCCAAGCAGGCGGAGCAGCACCCCATGGCCAAGTACATCCCAGAATCTAACGAACAGCGGCCGGCCAACCTGGTGGCCTTGCAATACGAGCTTGCCGAGATGGCAACGAAGGCGATGCGAGCAACCTTGATGTTCTTGATGGCCGTGAACGAGTGCAAATCGACCCGCCGTGCTAAACTTCCCATCCGCTGCGGTACTCGCGGCGGACGAACTTGTTCAGTTCCGGCTTATTGGTGCATTGCATCTTCTCGACGTCCCATTCGACCTTCCCGCCGATGCCGGCGTACTGGGCCAGATGCCCGGTCAGGGCCATGGCCGTGAGCGGGCCGGCCGCGTCGGTGAAGTTGGAAGCGGGAGTGCCCCCGGTACGGATGCAAGCGTAGAGATCCTCGATGGGACCGCCAGCTTTGGGACGCACGAGCGTTTTCGGCGGCACCGGGAACTTCTGGTGCTCCGACTCGGGAATGATGCGGGAATGGTTGTTCAGATAGCCCTTGGTGCCGACGAAGAGCGTGGGCTCGGACCATTGGACCGCATACTTCTTCTCCAGCTCCTTCATCACCTCGGGGCGGAGCGCCTCGTGATCGTAGACGTAGCACTTGCAGGCCGGGAAGGCATCGCGGGCCGGGATATGGTAGCAGACGACGTTGTCCTGGGGATACTTCTCGTCGCTGCCGTTCTTGGTATTGAGGCACTCGACGGTGAACTTCTTGACCTCCCAGAGCCGCAGCGCCATGAAGGGAAAGCACAAGCGATGGCAGGCCATGTCGCCGATGGTGCCCGTGCCGAAGGCCTTCCAGTCGCGCCATGAGAAGGGATGCAGGCCGTCGTGGTAATCGCGAAAGGGCGCCGGGCCGATCCACTCGTTCCAATGCAGGCCGGCCGGGACGGGCTTGGAGGGGGGCCGCCCGCCCGTGCCGCCGAAATTGCGGTCCAGCACGGTGTGGGTTTCAGTGACCGTACCGATGGCCCCGGCGGCAATATACTCCGCCACGCGGCGGATCGCCTCGCCGCAATAATACTGGTTGCCCATCTGCGTGAGGACCTTCTTCTCTCGGGCGGCCTTGGCCAGGGCATAGCACTCGGCAATATTGTGGGCCAGAGGTTTTTGGCAGAAGACGTGCTTGCCGTAGTTGATCGCGCGGATGGCTGCCGGCGCGTGGTTGTGATCGGGCGTGGCGATCAGGACCACGTCGATGTCTTTGTGGCACTCGTCGAGCATCTTGCGGTAGTCATAGAACACTTTGGGCTTGGCCGTGTTCTTGACACTATCTTTCATCACCTGGGCGATGTTCTTTTCGTCCACGTCGACCATGGCGACGAGGTTCTCGCTCAGGGCGCAGCCCACGCTATAGCCACCCATGCCCGCTGCGCCGATTACGGCCACGCGCAACTTGTCGGCCGGCGACCGCTGGGCCAGCGCGAAGGGACTGTTGGAGATGCTCGTTAGCGCGGCGACACCGGCCGCAGCCGCAGAACTTTTGAGAAACTTGCGTCGTGAGTAACCTTTGGACATGATACCGAGTTCCTTTCAATCGAGTTTGCGCAGCGTACACTTTCAGCATACGATTCTGTCGCCTGAGAATTCCGTTGTCAAGGAGCAAGCCGACGCACTCGTCTTGGCCGGCGACATCGCCGAGTGCCAGATCCTTGGTTCCACCCTGGAGTCGTTGGCGACCCTGACCGAGCGGCCGGTCTACTTTGTCCTGGGCAGCCATGACTTCTACCGGGGCTCGGTCGCCTGCACCTGTCGCCAAGTTGGTCATGTCGTCAGTGTCGCAGACGTGAAAGCCTTCGTAGTGTTCTCGTCGGCAAACTGGCGAATGATCACGGGAACGATCTTTATCCTCAGTTCCCTGGCTATCCGGGAGCAGGTCGCCGCCACGGGACCCCTCACGCCTACTTGTCCTTGGCGGGCACTGCGGCGGCGGGGCATATTTGCCCTAGAATCAACGATGCGGCCGAGGCCCTGGCCGTTGAAATCTCCAGGCGATTGAGGACGCCAATCCCTGCGGATACCACCTTCAGCCTACCGCCGCCACCAACCAGGCAGAGCGTGGGCGGCAAGAATTCGGGCTTGGTTCAGAAACGGGGACTGGCTCCGAGCCGAATAGCGATTAGGCCGCAAGAAATGGACGCCGGCGAGGTGCCTGTCCCCATTTCTGAACCAAGCCCAGAAACGAAGGATTCGTGAGACATCTGATCCTCGGTCGAAAGGGATACCAATGTGCCGCACGGCGAGCGCGTTCTCGTCCGCGTTCAGTTCGTATCACGGCGTCCTCCTTTACACCCATCATTGTCAGCCCTCCGCCCGATTACGTCTTGCCCTACCCGCCATACTCACCCTTAGGATGTGCTAATCCGGAATCTTGTCTGTTCGTTGTGGCGTACAAGAGACGGTACCGCAGTGGCGAATATGCTCGCAGATAGGGCACCGAGTGTATAATTACTTAGCATAATAATGCTTCGGTTCCCTCTAAACCCTTGAGACCGGCGGCAATGGCTGAAAATTCAATGGAGCCATAATAAATTGGCGCCTACACACCAGATATGCGGAAAATCAGAATTCTCCTCCCCCCTTTCTCCGTTTCTGAACCATTACAGTTTACTGTACAATGGGGCTCTTCGTCCCTATTCTAGCCCGCAGGTGCTGAGAGGTCTTGCCTATGGCTTGACATTTGCTGCAGCTAAATTTCGTATTGTAGAAAAGCGCAAGTTAATAGAAACCAAGGTGAAATTCGGGTCTGTTGATGAGGGAAATGAAAATTCTTGACCCATTGACTGAAGTTTCTAACGCATGCGCGGTTTCTTCTCCGGTGCTCGACGAAGATCAGGGACCAAGACTTCCAGCCGTGAGTATGGCAGCGATTCCATCGAGCGAGACCTGTACGATCGGCGAAATTTGCACGATCGTCGCGCAGCATGATCGCGATCTTAGAATCCTGGCGAAAGTGGGCGAGTTGATCGCCACCCAATCCGGCCAACGGCAAATGCTGGCCGCGGTCTTGGACGAGCTCGAACGTCAACTCGGCATGACCCGCGGGACGATCATGCTCCTGTCGTCCGATGGGAACGAGTTGTTCGTCGGCATGGCCCGCGATACCACCAGCGAACGCCAGGATCTTCGCTACCGCCGGGGCGAGGGAATTATCGGCAATGTTTTCGAAACGGGCGAGGCGGCGATCATTCCCCGCATCTTGCAAGAACCGCGGTTTACCAACCGCATTCACCGGCGCGGGCAGGAGGAGAACGACGACGCCAGTTTTCTCTGCGTTCCCATACGCTTGGGAAGCGAGGTGGTGGGTACGCTATCGGTCGATCTACCGCTGCTGGAGCCGGCTACGCTTTCGCAGCGTTCGCGATTGTTGCAAATCGTCGCCAGCATGATCGCGTTCGACGTGAAATCCCGCCGCACCGAGGAATTGCACCAGCAGCAACTCGAGACCGAGAACCTTCGCCTCCGCAGTGCCCTGGAAGAGAAATTCCGGCCCGAGAGCATCATCGGCAACTCGCGTCCCATGGAGAACGTCTATCTGCAAATCCACCACGTGGCCGCGGCCGACACCACGGTCCTGGTTCGCGGCGAGTCGGGCACCGGCAAGGAGCTTGTGGCGTCGGCGATTCATTACGGCAGCCCTCGCTGTCACAAGCCTTTCGTGAAGGTCAACTGTGCGGCCTTGAGCGACGGTCTTTTGGAGAGCGAACTGTTTGGTCACGAGAAAGGCGCGTTCACCGGCGCCCTGTTTCAGCGCATCGGACGCATCGAAGAGGCCGACGGGGGAACCCTCTTCCTTGACGAGATTGGCGATTTCTCGCTGGCCACCCAAGTCAAGTTGTTGCGGGCCCTGCAAGAACGCCAGTTCGAGCGAGTGGGCAGCAATAAGACGGTTTCGGTCAACGTCCGCGTGATTGCGGCGACCAACCAGGACCTGGAAAACCGCGTGGAGAAAGGCATCTTTCGCCGGGATTTGTATTATCGCATCAATGTCTTTCCAATTTTCCTCCCACCCTTGCGGGATCGCAAGCACGACATCATCCTCCTGGCCGATCATTTCGTAGCCAAGTACGCCCGCAAGATGAGCAAAGAAGTGCGGCGGATCAGCACGCCAGCAATCAACATGATGATGGCCTACCACTGGCCGGGCAATGTCCGCGAGTTGGAAAACTGTATCGAGTATGCGGTGTTGCTAAGCAAAGACGGCGTGATACACGGCTCAAATCTTCCCCCGAGCTTGCAGATGCCCGAAGTTTCCGAAACGGCCGAGGCCGGTTCTCTCAAGATCCGCATGGACCTAGCGGCGCGCAACGTCCTCATGGATGCCCTGAAGATCACGGGAGGCAACATTTCGGAGGCTGCCCGGCAACTGGGCATCACTCCGCGGATGGCTCGATACAAGATTCGAAAGCTGGGCATCGACTACCAGCGTTTCTTCAAAAAGCCGCGCGCTCAATCTGACCCGCGCGACATTCTCTAGTCCGCCACATTGCGGCGCGACAATTCTTGTCGCACGCGTTCTCAAGCTTCAGTGGCCGCACACTTTGCGCACTGAGCCATCGATCGCCTTGCGGACGCCCGCGGTGACATTTCGCGTTCCTGTCTACCCGCGCCATTGCCGCTTATCGCAGGCGGATGGCGTGTTCTTGTGGCGATTCGCCTCGCTTCTTGCGCACGAGCTCAAATTCCGCGCGCATTTATTCAATTGGGCATGGGGCTTGCTTCGCAAGGTTCCTGTTTCAACGACATGACCCTTGAATGTTGAAAGGAATACGAATGAGAAAGATAGCAATCTACGGAAAAGGCGGCATCGGGAAATCGACGACCACACAAAATACGGTGGCCGCCCTGGCGGAAATGGGCAAGAAGGTCATGGTGGTCGGATGTGACCCCAAGGCCGACTCCACGCGATTGCTTTTGGGCGGGCTGGCCCAGAAGACGGTTCTGGACACGCTCCGCGACGAGGGTGAAGACGTTGAGCTCGACGACATCTGCCGCGATGGCTTCAGCCGCACCCGCTGCACGGAGTCCGGAGGTCCGGAGCCCGGAGTCGGTTGTGCCGGCCGCGGAATCATCACCTCCATCAACCTCCTGGAGCAACTCAACGCCTACGGCCCGGATACCGGCACCGACTACGTCTTCTACGACGTGCTGGGCGACGTGGTCTGCGGCGGATTCGCCATGCCGATCCGCGAAGGCAAGGCCGAAGAGATCTACATCGTCTGCTCCGGCGAGATGATGGCCATGTATGCCGCCAACAACATCTGCAAGGGAATTCTCAAGTATGCCGAAGCGGGCGGCGTCCGCCTGGGCGGCTTGATTTGCAACAGCCGCAAGGTGGACAACGAGCGCGAAATGATCGAGGAACTGGCCCGGCAAATCGGCACCCAAATGATCCACTTCCTGCCCCGCGACAACGACGTCCAGCGGGCCGAGATCAACAAGAAAACGGTCATCGAATGGAACCCCACGGTGCCGCAGGCCGACGAGTATCGCAAGCTCGCCCGTGCCATCGACAACAATGAGATGTTCGTGATCCCCAAGCCGCTGTCGATGCCCGAACTGGAAGCGTTGCTCATGGAGTTCGGCCTCGTCGGCGTCTAGCCCGCAGCCCGCAAGAATCGGACGGATTAGTCGGATCGATTGTTGGTGGGACTCGCTTCACTCGGCCCACCCTACACTACATCCCCCACATTACCCCAATCTATCTTGAGGAAGTAAGTCATGATCATGGTTCGTGCAATTATTCGGCCGGAAAAGACCGACGCAGTGCTCGCCGCGCTGATGGACGCCGGTTTTCCTGCCGTGACGAAGATGGACGTCTATGGCCGCGGCAAGCAGCGCGGCATGAGGATCGGCGAGGTGACCTACGACGAGTTGCCCAAGGAACTGATTTTCGTGGTTGTACCCGAAAGCGACAAGGATTACGTCGTCAAGGTCATCCTGTTGGCGGCGCGCACCGGCCATAAAGGCGCCTTTGGCGACGGCAAGATCTTCGTTTCCACGGTGGAAGAGGTTTATACAGTCAGTTCGGGCTTGAAGGAAGTCGAAACGCCGACGCCGGTTGCTGTCGTGGAACCCGTCTGAGCGGGCCTCTTGCAAACCACGCAAACACAAAGGATCCACCGCCATGAAGGAAGTTCTCGCGATCATTCGCATGAACAAGATGAACCAGACGAAGCAGGCCCTGGTCGACGCCGGCGTGGCGTCGTTCACCGCTCGCAAGGTCGTCGGCCGCGGCAAAGGCCAGGTCGACTTCCGCCTGCTGCAGGGAGCGGCTGCGGGCTATGAAGAGGCCATCAGCCAGCTTTCGCCCGGGCCGAAGCTCGTGCCCAAGCGGATGCTTACGGTGGTCGTGCCCGACAAAGTCGTACCGACCGTCGTCAAGACGATCCTCTCCGTGAACAGCACGGGAAACGCGGGTGACGGCAAGATTTTTGTTCTTCCCGTGCGCGAAGCGGTCCGCATCCGCACCGGCGAACGCGACGAGGCCGCACTCGATGAAACGATTAATTGAGAACAAGTACTCCTCATGCTCCGCGTGAGGAAATACATCACAAGGAGTGTGATGAGTACGGAACTGCAACCTTTACTTGAACCAAGGAATATCCCATGACCCAGCCTGACGCAATCACGGCCGACCAGGTTCGCGACAACCTGCTGAAGGTCTACCCGGCCAAAGTCGCAAAGAAACGGGCGGCCCAGATGGTCGTCAACAGCGACGGAACGGCGACCGACATCCCGGTCGTCACGTCCAACGTCCGCACGATTCCCGGCATCATTACTCAGCGCGGCTGCACCTATGCGGGCTGCAAGGGCGTGGTGCTGGGGCCCACCCGCGACATCATCAACATTACCCACGGGCCAATCGGCTGCGGCTTCTATTCCTGGCTCACGCGGCGGAACCAGACGAAGCCGCCCACCGACGCCGACGAAAACTACATCCCCTACTGTTTCTCGACCGACATGCAGGAGGAGGATATCGTCTTCGGCGGCGTGAAACGCCTCCGCCAGGCAATCCAGGAGGCCTTTGACATCTTTCACCCCAGGGCGATCGCCGTTTTCTCGACCTGCCCCGTGGGACTGATCGGCGACGACGTGCATGCCGTGGCCCGCGAAATGAAGGAGAAGCTGGGCATCAACGTCTTCGCCTTCAGTTGCGAGGGATACCGCGGCGTGAGCCAGTCGGCCGGGCACCATATCGCCAACAACGGCCTGTTCAAACACGTCATCGGGCTGGACGACACGCCCCCCAAGGGCAAGTTCAACGTGACGATGCTCGGCGAGTACAACATCGGCGGCGACGCCTTCGTGCTGGAGGAGCTGTTCGAGCGGGCCGGCATCAATCTCATGGCCACCTTCAGCGGCAACTCGACGATGGCCAAGTTCGAGAACGCCCACGTGGCCGACCTCAACGTCGTAATGTGCCACCGCTCGATCAACTACGTGGCCGACATGATCCAGAAGCGGTTCGGCGTGCCGTGGTTCAAGGTGAACTTCATCGGCGCCGACAGTTCGGCCAAGTCGCTCCGCAAGATCGCCGCCTACTTCGAGAACCCGGAGCTGATTGCCCAGGTCGAGGCGGCGATTGCCGACGAAATGATCGAAGTCGAAAAAGTGCGGAGCGAGGTCCGCGCCCGTTGCCAGGGCAAGACGGCCATGCTTTTCGTGGGCGGCAGCCGCGCCCACCACTACCAGGACCTTTTCCGCGAAATCGGCATGGAGACGATTGCCGCAGGTTACGAGTTCGCCCACCGCGACGACTACGAGGGCCGCCGCGTGCTGCCCACGATCAAGGTCGACGCCGACAGCCGCAACATCGAGGAGTTGCACGTCGACCCCGATCCCGAGCGATACCGTCCCCGCCTCAGCGGGGAGGAGATGGCCCGCCGGGCAGCCGAGGGCATGGAGTTCAACGACTACGAAGGCATGATGGCCGATATGAAGGCCGGCACGCTGGTGGTCGACGACATCAGCCACCACGAGGCGGAGCGGCTGATTGAGATCTACAAGCCCGACGTGTTCTGCGCCGGCATCAAGGAAAAATTCTGCATCCAGAAGATGGGCATTCCCAGCAAGCAGCTTCACAGTTACGACTATGGCGGACCGTATGCCGGATTCCGCGGCGCGATCAACTTCTATCGCGACATCGACAAAATGGTCAACACGCGGATCTGGTCGTTCATCAGGGCGCCTTGGGAGGACGAAGATCGACCCACACTGGAAGCCAGGTACGTCCGAGAGCAGGCGAAAGCGGCAGACTCGGCGCTTCAGGCGGTCGCACCGGTCTGATCGGCCGGATCTCTCGGATTGGAAACACTTTACCCAGGAACCAACCATGCTTTTACGACATACCACCCCCGAAGTTGCGGAACGGCAGGCCTTGACCGTGAATCCGGCCAAGACCTGTCAGCCGATCGGCGCGATGTACGCGGCCTTGGGCATTCACAACTGCCTGCCGCACAGCCACGGGTCGCAGGGCTGCTGCTCGTATCATCGCAGCACGCTCACCCGGCACTACAAGGAGCCGGTGATGGCGGCCACCAGTTCTTTCACGGAAGGCTCCTCCGTCTTTGGCGGTCAGGCCAACTTGCTCCAGGCGATCTCCACGATCTTCACCGTCTACAACCCCGACGTGATTGCCGTCCACACGACATGTCTCTCGGAGACGATCGGCGACGACATTCCGCAGATCATGGCCAAGGCCCGCGATGAGGGAAAAATTCCCGCCGGCAAGCGCGTGATTCATGCCAATACGCCGAGCTACGTCGGCTCGCATGTCACGGGCTTCGCCAACATGGTCAAGGGCATGGTCACTTATTTCGCCGAACCGGTCAAGAAGTGGACGAGGACAATCAACGTCATTCCCGGCTGGGTGGAACCGAGCGACATGCGCGAAATCAAGCGGATCGTGGCCGCAATGGGCATCCATGCGATCCTGTTCCCCGACACGTCCGACGTGCTCGATGCCCCGCAGACCGGCAAACATGTCTTCTATCCCAAAGGCGGCGTGACGATCGAGCAGCTTCAAAGGACGTCGGCCAGCCAGGCGACGTTGGCGCTGGGGCCGACATGCTCCGAGCCGGCCGCCAAGGAGCTTGACAACAAGTTCCACGTGCCCTACGAGAGCTTGGAACTGCCGATCGGCCTGCGAGCCACTGACCGCTTCGTCAATGCACTCCGCAAGCTCGCTCACGTGCCGATTCCGGAATCGATCCAAGCCGAGCGCGGCCGGATGATGGACATCATCACCGACATGCACCAATACTTCTACGGCAAACGCGTCGCCTTGTGGGGCGACCCGGATCAACTGGTGTCGCTGGTCGAATTCCTCGCCGATCTCGACATGCAGCCGGTCTATATTGTCACCGGCACCCCCGGCAAGGGTTTCGAGACGCGGATTGAAACGGCGCTTGCGGATCGCGTGCCGGAGGCCAAGATCCGCTGCGGCGCCAACGCCGATATGTTTCTCATGCACCAGTGGATCAAGCAAGAACCGGTCGACCTGCTCATCGGCAACACCTACGGCAAATTTATCGCCCGAGACGAGAATATCCCCTTGGTGCGGCACGGCTTCCCCATCCTGGACCGCATCGGCCACTCGTATTTCCCCACGGTTGGCTATGCGGGCGGCATGCGGCTCCTGGAGAAGATTCTCGCCGCGATCATGGATCGGCAGGACCGCGAAGCCCCCGAGGAGAGTTTCGAGTTGACGATGTGAATTTGGAGTGCGGTAATAAATCGCTGCACTCCGAGAAAGGCGGAACCACCTATGATCGAAATCCTCGAAGGACGCAAGCAACAGGTGCATGAGACGGGCCAGCAGCCCGTCGACATGGCCTGCAACAAGCCCAGTCTGGCCGGCGCCGTGAGCCAGCGGGCGTGCGTCTTTTGCGGATCGCGGGTGGTGCTCTACCCGATCGCCGACGCCCTGCATATCGTGCATGGCCCGATCGGCTGTGCGGCCTATACGTGGGACATTCGCGGATCGCTTTCGTCGGGGCCGGAACTGCACCGGCTGAGTTTCTGCACCGATCTCCAGGAAAAGGACGTGATTTTCGGCGGCGCCGAGAAATTGTACCAATCGCTCATCGAACTGATCGATTACTACCAGCCGAAGGCCGCCTTCATCTATTCGACGTGCATCGTGGGCGTGATCGGCGATGATGTCGAGGCCGTCTGCCGCCGCGTCGCGGCCGAGAAAGGCATTTCCGTGCTGCCCGTCCATTCGGAAGGTTTCAAGGGCACGAAGAAGGACGGCTACCGCGCGGCGTGCGACGCCATCGCGACGCTCGTGGGCACCGGGCCGACCGCCGGCATCAGCAAACACAGCATCAATATTCTCGGCGATTTCAACCTCGCCGGCGAAACGTGGATGATCCGCAAGTATTACGAGCGGATGGGCATCGAGGTAGTGGCCACGATCACCGGTGACGGCCGCGTGGACGATATCCGCCGCGCCCACGGGGCCGCGCTCAACGTCGTGCAATGCTCCGGTTCGATGGTCCACCTCGCCAAGGAGATGGAGCGGAAGTACGGAATCCCCTTCCGGCACGTTTCCTATTTCGGCATCGAAGACATGTCGCGGGCCCTCTACGACGTGGCCGATTTCTTCGGCGACGCGAGCAAGATCGCCGCTGCCCGCAACCTGGTTCGCGACGAAGTAGCCAAGATCATGCCCGAACTGCGGCGCTATCGCGAAGCCCTGGCCGGCCGGCGGGCCGCGGTCTACACGGGCGGGGCCTTCAAGGCATTTTCGCTCGTCCGCTCGCTGCGGTCGCTGGGCATGCAGACGGTGCTCGTCGGCTCGCAGACCGGCAACAAGGAAGACTACAAGCTGCTGGGCGAGCTTTGCGACGAAGGCACGATCTTGGTTGACGATACGAACCCTTTGGAGCTCTCGCGATTCGTCCAGGAAAAGGGCGTCGACCTGTTCATCGGCGGCGTGAAGGAGCGGCCCATCGCCTTCAAGCTGGGCCTTGGATTCTGCGACCATAACCACGAGCGCAAGAGGCGCTGGCGGGCTTTGAGGGCATGATCAATTTTGCCGGCGAGGTCTATCGCTCGGTGAAATCACCGGTTTGGAAACTGGTGCCGCGGAGGAGGTCGTCATGATTGCCCCGATCAGTCACAAGATGCCCGTTTTGAATGAGGCCCCGGTTCCGACGACGGCTTCCCGCAACGCCTGCAAGGTCTGCGCACCGCTGGGGGCCTGCCTAGCCTTTCGCGGCATCGAAGGAGCAATTTCCTTCCTGCACGGCTCGCAAGGCTGCTCGACCTACATCCGCCGCTACATGATCAGCCACTTCAAGGAGCCGATGGACATCGCCTGCTCGAACTTTTCCGAGTCGACGACGGTCTTCGGGGGCCGCGACAACCTGCGGCAAGGTCTGGAAAACGTCATCCGCCAGTACGACCCCAAGGTGATCGGCATCGCCACGACCTGCCTGGCGGAAACGATCGGCGAGGATGTCGCTTATCATCTCCGCGAAATCCGCAAGACGGTCGCCGGCCCCTGGCCGGAAATCGTGCACGTCAGCACCCCCAGCTACGCCGGCACGCACGCCGAAGGTTTTCACGCGGCAATCCGCGCCGTCGTCGACAAGTTTGCCGAGGGCGGGCCGCGGGAGAGCACCGTCAACCTCCTGCCCGGCATCCTCTCGCCCGCCGATCTCCGCTATCTCAAGAGCATCCTCCGCGACTTTGGCGTCGAGCCGATCATGCTTTCCGATTACAGCGATACGCTCGACGGCCCGACGTGGAGCGAATATCAGCGGATCCCGCAGGGCGGCACGCCCCTGAGCGACATCCGCCGCATGGGCCGGGCCATGGCGACGATCGAGTTCGGCTCGACGATCGACCCGGCCAAGACGGCCGGCGCCTGCTCCAGGAGCGATTCAACATTCCCAACTTTTCCCTACCGCAAGCCATCGGCGTCACTCAGACCGATCGCCTTTTCGACACCTTGGCCGCAATCACGGGCCACCCCTCCCCAGTCGAGCACGACAATGAACGCGGGCGACTGATCGATGCCTACGTCGATGCCCACAAGTACGTTTTCGGCAAGCGGGCCGTGGTTTACGGCGAGCAGGATCTCGTGGTCGGCGTGGCATCGCTGCTGATGGAGATCGGCATCGACCCGGTGCTTTGCGGCTCGGGGGCGCGGACGGGCAAACTTCGCGAGCGCCTCGAAGAACTCGATTCCGCGAGCGAGCAGAAGATCGCCGTCGTCGAGGGTGTCGATTTTGCCGAGATGGAGGAGCGGGCGAAGAATCTCGAAGCCGATCTGATCGTGGGCAACAGCAAGGGATTCGCCATGTCGCGGAAGCTCGGCGTGCCGCTGGTCCGCATCGGATTTCCCGTCCACGATCGGATCGACGGGCCGCGGATTTTGCACGTCGGTTACCGCGGCGCGCAGCAACTCTTCGATCGCATCGCCAACACGGTGATTGCAGCCGCGCAGGACAGCAATCCGGTGGGTTATACGTACATGTAACAGAGATTAAGCTATGCAGCCCGACATTTCGACGCATCCCTGCTTCAACATCGACGCCCGGCATCGGCACGGCCGCGTTCACCTGCCGATCGCGCCCGATTGCAACGTGCAGTGCAACTTTTGCAAGCGGATCTACGATTGCGCCAACGAGAGCCGGCCGGGCGTGACGACGGCTATCCTTTCGCCGCAACAGTCGCTTGATTACTTGCGCCGCGTGCTGGCCAAGGACAACCGCATTTCAGTCGTTGGCATTGCGGGGCCGGGCGATCCCTTCGCAACACCGTCGCTGACGCTGGAGACGCTGCGGCTGGTGCGCGAAGCCCATCCCGAAATGCTGCTGTGCGTGGCCTCCAACGGACTCGGCGTGCCGCCGCATGCCGAGGCATTGGGCAAGCTGGCCGTGAGCCATGTCACGCTTACCGTCAATGCCGTCGATCCAAACATCGGCGCCAAGGTTTACGCCTGGATCCGCGACGGCAAGAAGGTCTACCGCGGCCTGGCCGGGGCCGAGTTGCTCTGGAGCCGGCAGGAGGAAGCCATCCGCCTGCTCAAGCAACACGACGTAGTCGTCAAGATCAACACGATCATTATCCCGGGCGTGAACGACGATCACGTGGTCGAGGTGGCGCGGCGGGTCGCCGAGTTGGGCGCCGACATCGCCAACTGCGTGCCGCTCTATCCCGTGCAAGGCACGCCCTTCGGGAATTTGGAGACGCCGCCGGCCGATCGCGTCGCGGCCATCCGCGCCGAACGTCGCGCAGCATCTGCCCATCATGTCGCACTGTACCCGCTGCCGCGCCGATGCCGTCGGGCTGCTGGGCGAGGCCAAGCGGCCGGAAATGGAACTCGCGCTCTTGATATCGGCCAACGGCCCGCTCAATCCGGCCGAAGATCGGCCCTACGTCGCCGTGGCCACGTTGGAAGGCGTGCTCGTGAACCAGCATCTCGGCGAGGCCGACCAGTTGAGCATTTATGCCAAGGACGAGGCCGGCTTTCGCATCGTCGAGCAGCGTCGCACACCGCCGGCCGGAACCGGCTCCATTCGCTGGAACGATCTGGCCGACACGCTGCAAGATTGCCGGGCGGTGCTGGTCGCCAGCGCCGGTCAGGCGCCCAAGAATGCCCTGATCAGCCGCGGGATCAAGCTCGTGATGATGGAAGGCTTGATCGACGAGGGGCTCAATGCGGTCTTCCGCGGTGAAGAAATCAGGGCGCCCTTGCGGAAAAAACACCAATGTGGATCCGGGGCCGGGTGTTCCGGCAACGGACAAGGATGCTCGTAGGGAGAATCTAGTAGATAGTAGGAGTTAGAAGCATGCAGAAGCCGCAGTATCATTTGTTCATTTGCAGTAGTTTCCGCGCCAATGGTGAGCCCAAAGGCGTCTGTTTCAAGAAGGCGCGGATCTCGTGAATTACATTCAGACCGAGGTCAGCGATCGGGGCATCGACGCCATCGTATCGACGACAGGCTGCCTGAATGCCTGCGAAAAGGGGCCCGTGCTGATCGTCTATCCACAGAACTGGTGGTACCACGAAGTCGATGAAGCTAAGGTTGATTCCATTCTCGATGCCCTGGAGCAAGGCGCGTCGGTGGGTGAATTGTTGATGGCGTAGCAGTAGGTGAGGCTTTCCAGCCTGACAACATTCGTATCTCGACTGCATTGGCGATAATCGTGGCCAGCAAAAACCATTTCTACCTGATCGACACGACGCTCCGCGACGGCGAGCAGGCCCCCGGCGTGGCATTCACGCGCCAGCAAAAGCTGGCCATCGCCCGCATGTTGCACGAGGCCGGGCTGGGCGAACTCGAAATCGGAACGCCCGCCATGGGCGAAGCGGTGGTTGCCGACATCCGCGCCATCGTCGCTATGCGACTTTCCTGCCGATTGACCGTCTGGTGCCGGGCGAGGCAGGAAGATCTCGATCTGGCCGCCGCCAGCGGCGTGGAGGCCGTACATGTCTCGCTGCCCGTCTCCGCCACTCACCTGCAGGCTATGAAGAAGTCGCGGGCTTGGGTCACCGAACAGATCGGCGGCATGGTCGCTTTGGCCCGCTCGCGTTTCGGCTTTGTTTCCGTCGGTGCGCAGGATGCGTCGCGCAGCCCCCAGTTTCCTGCGCGCTGCGCCCAGACGGCGAGGCAGGCCGGCGCAGATCGATTCCGCCTGGCCGATACAGTGGGCGTCTGGAACCCGTTTCAAATCCACGCCGTTCTTACGGATCTTCGTGGCAAATGTCAGGGATTAGCGCTAGGCTTTCACGGCCACGACGATCTGGGAATGGCTACGGCCAACACCCTGGCCGCCGCGCTCGCCGGCGCGTCGTGCGTCGATGTCACGGTCAACGGACTGGGCGAGCGGGCCGGCAACGCACCGTTGGAAGAGGTCGCTATGGCCCTGTGGCTCACGCTCGGCAAGCGCTGTGGCATCGATACCCGGCGTTTTGCCGAGCTTTCCGCCTTGGTAGCCAAGGCGTCCGGCCGCACTTTGGCCGTAAGCAAGCCGATCACCGGCGACGGCGTTTTCCGGCACGAATCGGGCATTCACGTCCGCGGGCTTCTGGCGGATCGCCGGACTTACGAACCGTTTCGAGCCGAGACGGTGGGCCACCGTGAAACCGAATTCGTTTTGGGAAAGCATTCAGGCACCGCGGCCGTCGAGCACGTTCTGGCCCGCCGCGGGCGCAAGGTCAGCCAGACCGAAGCCGCTTCGCTGGCAGCGATCCTCCGCGCGGGCGCTGTAATGGCAGAGTAGGTCGCGCCTTAAGTGTTCGCAAGGCGCCAGCGTGGGGCAGACTGCCAATCTGCCGTATATCTGGCAGGTCGGCAATCTGCCCCACGTTACTCCACGGCCACCAAACTATTGGCCTTCACCAAGCAGACAACTTCCGCTCCCGGCTGCAATTCCAGTTCGGCGGCCGCTTGCGAGGTGACTTTGGCCCAGAGGATCTGGCCGATGTCCACCGCCACGAAATATGCCTGACGCGTGGGGACGATCCGGCAGACCTTTCCCCGCAGGTGATTCCGCACGCTGAGTCCGGTTACATCTTGCCGGGCAAGGATCACATCACTGGGCGAGAATTGCACGAACCGCGGCGCGGCCGCGTTGCCGTCCGGGCACCACGTACCCGTGGTTGGCGGAAGCTGCAGCGTTTGCGTGCCGACAAGGCCCGTGCAAACGTCCCCTCGCGGCCTGACGACGTTGTCCATACCGCAGGTTCGCCTCCACGGTCAGATGGGGAAACAGCAATGCATCCTGGAAAACCATTCCCACGTGCCGTCTTTCCGGTGGCAGACATACTTGCCGTTCCGTGTCCAAGACGACGCGATTTCCAAGATCAATCGATCCTCTTTTCGGGCGGAGGAATCCGGCGATCATGTTCAAGACGCTCGTCTTGCCGCTGCCCGAAGGGCCGAATAATGCCGTAAAGGGATGGTCGACGTTGAATCCGACTTCCAGGCGAAACCCGTCGGGATAGCGATGCTGACACCGGAAGCTAAGCACGGACATCGAGCGGCCGCCTCCGTTCCAGCCACTCGCTGGCCGCCAGGGTAGTGCAGGCGAGCAAAATCGAAAGGGTCAGCAAGCGCCAAGTCGCTTCCATCCCGCCCGGCGTATTGGCCATCGCATAAATCGCCAAGGGGATTGTTTGCGTCCGGCCCTCGATGTTCCCCGCCACCATGATCGTGGCCCCGAACTCGCCCAGGCCGCGGGCAAAGGCCAGCAGGAAGCCGGCAATCAGGCCTTGCCGGGCCAGGGGCACCGCGATAGTGAAAAAGGCGCCCAGGCGGCTGGCGCCCAGGCTACGAGCGGCCATCTCGAAACGCGGATCGACGCCTTGAAACGCCAGACGGATGGCACGAACCATAAGCGGAAAACTGACCACGGCCGACGCCAAGGCCGCCCCCAGCCAGGTGAAGACAATTTCGATTCCAAACCACTGGCTGAGGATCGAGCCGATAGCTCCATGCGCTGCGAAGCTGACCAAAAGAAGGTAGCCCGTCACCACCGGCGGCAGTACCAGAGGCAAGTCGATCAGCACCTCCACGATCCACTTGCCTGCAAATTGGCAGCGGGCCAGTAGGTATCCGGCAGCGACGGCAAAGGGCAAGCTGACCACGGCCGCGACCAAAGTGACCTGCAAGCTCAGCCGCAGGGCGCTGGATTCCAACGGGCTCAAGAATGCGAAGAGAGATTCCATACGGTGAAGCCAAACTTCCTAAAGACCTTCAACGCTGCCGGGGAAGTCAGGTAACGATAGAACAACTCGGCCGCCGCGTTGCCTTCCGCGTGTTTTAAGAGCGCCAGCGGATAACGGACAGGCCCAGTCAGCGCTTCGGGAATCTCGGCGGCCACCTTGACCTTCTTGCTGATCGCGGCATCGGTGGCGTAGACGATCCCCGCCTCGGCAGCGCCCGTCTCCACGTAGGTGAGGGCCTGGCGAACGTCGGAGGCGGCAACGACTTTATCCTTGATCCGGTCCCAAAGGCCGAGCTTCGTCAAGGCTTGCCGGGCGTAAATCCCCGCGGGCACTGACTGCGTTTCCCCCAGGGCCAAGTGCTTGATGCCGGCACCAAGGAGGTCGTCCAGCCTCTTGGCGTCTACTTTCGAATCGGACGGAACGACGATCACAAGGCGATTGCCCAGCAAGTCCTGCTGCCGTACGATCTGGTTCTCCCGGGCCAGGTAGTCGGCCCACTTCGTGTCGGCGGAGATGAACAGATCGGCCTTGGCGCCGTGGACGACCTGCTGGGCCAGCGTGGACGACGAGGCATAGCTGGTCTCGACGGCGATACCAGTGTCTTTCGTAAACTGCGCCTTGATCTCGTTCAAGGCATTCGTCGTGCTGGCCGCAGCGAAGACCAGGATCGTGGCCTTTGGAGCGGCTGCCGAGGTTGCCGGATCTTCGTGGCGGCAGCCCGCGCTGTATGTGAGCAAAATCAGAACCGACAACCCGCAACGCCCGAACCGATTCCGCATCACACTTCCCCTTTAGTCCACGGCAAGGATGACGCTGCTGGCCTTGATCACCGCGTAGACCTCTTTTCCGAATCCAAGCTCAAGGCTTCGTACCGACGACTTCGTAATCACCGCGACGATTTCCTGGCCGCCCGGAAGTTCGATCACGACTTCGTCGTTGACGGAACCCTCGACGATTTTCTTGATTTTGCCTTTTAATTGGTTTCTTGCACTGAGTCTCATCATGCGATCCTTTCGTCGGCGGAACTGAATTGATGCGACAGGCCGCCACCCTGTCGGGTCGGGGGACAAGTTGACTCACCCTCATTCTAGCGCTTGTGGTGGGAAACGCAAGGTGGCCGAGGTCGCGGCAACACCGCATGGCTGGCCCCAGCCAGACGGTATATAATCTTCTCGGATGGAAGGAGACTCGCCACTCGTGACAGCGTCGCGGCTGGCGCCAAATCGAGATGGGAAATGCCCCGTGTCTTCCGAACAACAACTGACCAATCGTGTAAAGACCTGCCGCATCGCCAGGGGGTGGTCCCAGGATGATCTGGCGATCCGGGCCGGGATCTCTCGTGCCGGAGTGAGCTCGATTGAAACCAATCGGCTGGTGCCGTCGACCTCCGCGGCGCTGGCCTTGGCTGCCGCGCTGGACTGCCGAGTCGAGGACCTCTTTCAACTCGCTTCAGCGGTCGCCCGCGAGGCAGCCTGGGCCTGGCAACCGCAGCGAGAACCCTGCCGGTATTGGCGGGCCTCGGTGGCAGGACGCGAATGGATGTATCCCACCGAGCCAACCAATCTTGGAGTTGTCGGCCACGACGGCGTTTGCCAGGGAGGGCAGTTCCGCGAGCATCTCATGGCCGCGCCCTCCGACACCCTAGTCATCGCCTCCTGCGATCCGGCCATTGGGCTGCTTGCCAACGAGATCAGCCGTCGAAGTAGTTTTCGCTTGCTCGCCTTCCAACGCTCCAGCCAGGAGGCACTCGCCTTGTTGGCACAAGGGCTGGTGCACGTGGCGGGCATCCACCTTTCCACGGTTGCGAGCCAGGGGCAAAACGTGGCCGCTGCCAAGGAGAAATTGCAGGGGGGCTTCTGTTTATTGCGCGGCGCGCAATGGCAGGAGGGCTTGGCCCTTGCCCCTGCCATTCAATTCCAAAGCGTTCGCGCCGCGGTCCAGTCCAAAGCCCGCTGGGTGGGGCGAGAAGCCGGATCGGCAGCTCGCGAATTGCTGGACGAACTGTTGTCAAATCGGCGTCCGCCCCGGCGCATCGCTTACGGACATCGCGGCGTGGCTGAGGCCGTTCGCAGTGGTTGGGCGGATATCGGCGTCTGCCTGCGTCTGGTCAGCGAGGAGGCCGGTTTGGGCTTTCTTGCCGTACGCGACGAACAATACGATCTTTGTTATCCGGCGAATTTCGAAGCAGATCCGCGGATCCAAGCCCTCGTTGAAACCGTGCGGTCGTCCTCCTACCGGGGCGTGCTCAACGATCTCCCGGGCTATGATGCGGCGACAACGGGAGAACTGGAACGGGTCGCCGCTATCAAAAGTTCTTGATGTAGGTGAAGCGGTAAATGGCGTCCCATGGTTTGTATTCCGATACGGGAAGGTCGGTGCCCAGCATGATCCAGTTGTCCTTGCCCATCTTAACGCGGTCGCTCTTGCCGAGGTTGAAGCGGACACCCGGGGTAACCGTGACGAGGGTCCGCCCGGCGTGGCTGCCGTCGAGGTCCGTCTGCGCGTAGTTCTCCAAGAAGAAAGTCAGATTGCCCAGTAGCGGAGTCGTCGGATCGGTGAAGGTTTTGGCCAGGGTGATGTCGTAGCCGATGTCGTTGAGCTTGGTGCCCTTTGCAACCGGCCCGCTGAGACTGTCGAATAAGAAGCTGTAGTACAGCCCGACTCGATTTGCGCCGAACCAGTAGGCCAGGTCCTCGAATCCCGCCACGCCGTAGCTGACCGTGGACTGGGCAAGTCCCAACTCGGGATTGGGCGCGACGGCCTTGAAATTGAACGAATAGGAAGACGACTCCGTGTCGATCAGTTGAACTCGTCCCACCAGTCCCGGGTAGCCTCCGTCCACGCGTGAGCCGGATCGCAGATCCGTCCACTGGTAGGCGCCGGTGATCTCCAGCATCAGGCGGCGATTAAAGCTCCATGCGATGAGGGTGTCGAAATCGGTCAGGTTCTTGGACGTCGTGCTGGCAACATGGTTTTCAAAGTAGTAGTTCCCCCGGAATTCGCGCTCCATGAAGTTTGTCTGCACCCGCAGCAAGGCCATGTTGGGAGTGCCCGTCGCCCGCTCCTGTTTCGCCCATTCGTCGTCCCAGCCCGCGGAGAAGAAATTGCCGAGGGTCAGGTCGCGCGGCCGCTCTTGCTGCGCAGAAGAAAAGCCGGCCCCGGATTGACCATCCCCGGCCGTTTGCGACTCATCCGTCAGCGATTGCCCCGGGGTGAAACCGGAAAGTGGCATATTATCGTCGAATGCAGCCTGGGCTATGCCGCATGCTGCACAGGTCGCGATGGACAGAAACCACATACTTTGCCATTTTCGTCTCAGCATGAGGGAATAACTCCCTTATCTTCCAGTGACACGATACGATCATCATATGGTATGATTATGTCGTACCCGATCGCACCGATGATAAGAGTTTTCGGGCGAATTCAGATTATTCCGGCCATGCCATGAAAGCGGACAAAAGTGTCAATGAACGGCCGCTCCCCAGGGCGCTACTATGAACCCGTACCATCCCAAGGTCCCAAGTAGCAGCAAGATTATTCCGAACGCCGTGAATGCCCGAAGCGATAGCCGCTGCGCGGACTCGGAAGGGGTCAGGCCCAAGGCTATCCGCGGCATGATGGCCACAGCCGCAAGCAGGCTTTGGCCGCGACGTTTCTTCTATCGTTTCCGCTTGGATTGCTGTCTCGGTTGCGGCCAGAAGAGCCGTAGTCGCGACCGGGGCGACCTCAGGCAAGCGCGAAGATTCATCCGCGGCCGGTGCTTGCAAGCCGCGCTGCTTGCATCCGCAGCCCCCCGATCCTGCTGCCTGCGAGCCGTTTTTCGATCGGCATTTGCTGAGCAGCGGCATTGTCTCCTTGTGTTCTGAACTTTCAGGGAAATCCAACATTTCACGTCCTCCACGACTTCTTAGGGTGATTTCCAGGCAAATCGGAACCGCCAGGCTTGCAGGGCTAGGGCGTCATTGCGACAAAAATTGTCACGTTGTTGGAAAGGCGACAACTTCTTCCTATGCAAATGGGGGAGAAGCCACCTTCCAGCCTCTTCTTCATGGCCTGCGCTTCCTTGATTCAGCCCTCTCGCAATCGCCGTTTTCGGCCCTACTGATAACAGACAGTTCAACAAATAATCGGAATCTCTGCGGATGGCATACGATTCGCTGTTGGCGTCAGCATGACAATCAAGGAGTCATTATGAAGTTGACGCAGATCGGTGTCGTTCACTCCCGGTTCGTTAAAGCAAACGGCACGCCAATCCAGTCATTCTGCGCGGAAGGCAGTGAAGGGCGAATCGAAGTCTTCGATCCTTATCTCGACGGGCTTCTGGATCTCGACGGTTTCCAGCGGATCTGGGTGTTGTTCTGGTGCCACCGCTCCAGCAGGCCGAAAATGACTATAATTCCGTACCGGGATACGGTCGAACATGGTCTTTTCGCCACGCGAGCCCCGGCCAGACCTAATCCAATCGGCCTGTCTACGGTGCGCTTGTTCGAGATCTCTTGTAACATGTTATATGTTGGTGAGCTGGACATCTTGGACGGCTCGCCCGTTTTGGACATCAAGCCTTACGTCTCGCAATACGACAGCTACGCCGCTCAGCGCTGCGGCTGGTTGGATGGGGACCACGTCCGGAAAGAAGTCGTCGTTGCCGACGATCGATTCGAAGCCGTTCGCGGCGCAGTTCCAGAAATGAGGAAACGAACCTGATGGCGTGGGAATACAGTGTAAAGACCAAGCAGCTTTTCATGGATGCCGTGCATGGCAAGCCCGGCACGCACCTGGGCGAGATCGAAGACCCGGACGGGATGGGCGAGCACGGCTCGATCGCCTGCGGCGACGCCATGCGTTTTACCTTCCGCGTTCGCCGCCACCCCGCGGATCCCGCCCAGGACGCGATCACCGACGCCCGCTATTTCCCGCGATGGTGGCCAATCTTCGCCAACTTTCGCCCTATTGGGATCAAGAGAGGAACGCGCCGCGGCACGATGCCGAGGAATTAATCCAGGCAAATCCGCGTAGTTGAGGAACAAGATCGAGAAAGTTCTCAGGTTCTCTCTGGATCGCCCTTCCACACGCCAGGTTGGCTATTCAGGCCAAGGTGTCGCAGCAAGCCTCTAGCTTGTTGGGAGCCGGACTTTCCCAAGTACTCGTACGTTTCCTCGGACCTCCCGAAAAACCAGCGCATTCTGGAAACCTCCGTCGGCTGGCTTGCCTGCGGCGGTCACCCCCACCGCGTCGACGCGACACGGCCGGCGGCAAAAACGCAGGAAACCTTCGGTTTTTATTGACCGGCAGACGATTTGACTCGCGCCGAACCTCCACGGGACAATATCAGGGCTGAACTGCCTCCAGGCTATCTTGGACGGCACACCCATAGCGGGGGTGCGCAGCGGTTGCGGACCCTGGCGGGCAAATGTCGCTGTTCAACGAAAGTCGGCCGGCGCCCTTCGAGGGAGCGCAACGGCTGCACACTCGGGCACAGCAGCCAATACCATGACTTCCGCCTTGACCCGTGGTATCCTGCTGATGACGAAAGGCATTGACCATGAAGTTCTACGAATACAAGACGCTTTGGGCGGAATCGCTTCATTGCAAGTCAAGCCGACCAGCGGCGTACGCCTGGCTGGCCGGGCTGACACTGGGGATGATTGCACTTTCAACCCGTGCCGCCGACGTGAAACCCGCGACCCCAGGGAAACCTGCCGCTGATGCGCAGATCGTACTGCGCCTGACCTCGCCGCTGGACTACCAGGTGTTTCAACGGCGATCGCGCCTGCAAGGTTCCTTGCGGATACGAGGTGTTGCCGAGGGAGACTGCGATGCGATTCAGTTGCGGTTGACCGGCAAATCGCTCACCGCCGAGTTGCCCGGCAACTGGCAACCGCTCCAGTTCGATCCCAAGAGCCGCGAGTTCCAGGGCGAATTTTCCACCGCTTCAGGTGGCTGGTATCGAGTCGAGGCACAAGCAACCCGCAGTGGCAAGGTGCTCGGCCGTAGCACGGTCGAGCATGTCGGCGTGGGCGAGGTCTTCGTCGTGGCCGGACAATCGAACTCGTCCAACCACGGCTCGCCGCGCCAGCAGACGGTCACCGGCATGGTGGCTTCGTTTGGCGGCAGCAAGTGGGTTTTGGCCAACGATCCCCAACCGGGCGGCAGCGGAGACGGGGGCAGCTTCATGCCCGCGTTCGGTGACGCCTTGTACAAAAAGTACGGCGTGCCCATCGGTGTCGCCTCGGTCGGTGTGGGCGCCACGAGCGTGCGCCAGTGGCTGCCGAAAGGGGAGAGGATGAACCAGCGGCCGACGATCGACGCCTACGTCAAGGCGGTTGGCCCCGGTCAATGGGAATCCACCGGGCAACTTTTCGACGGATTGATGCAACGAATCGAATCTCTTGGCCCGCATGGCTGCCGCGCCGTGTTGTGGCACCAGGGCGAGTCTGATGCCGGGCAGGCCCGCTCGGGCTATCCGGCCGGCGTACAGATTACTGGCGACCAGTATCGTCAATTTATGGAGAAGCTCATCCGCGCCTCGCGGAAATGTGCAGGATGGGAGATTCCTTGGCTGGTGGCGCAGGCCACCTATCATAGCGAGCAGGATCCGGCAGACGAGGAGTTTCGCGGAGCGCAGCGGGCGCTGTGGGATTCTAAAATCGCCCTGGAAGGCCCTGACACCGACGCACTGCGCAAGGAATATCGCACCGGGGTCCATTTCAACGCCAAGGGGCTGCAAACCCACGGTCGCCTATGGGCAAAAAAGGTTGGCGTTTGGCTGGATAAGACTCTCCCCTGAAGAACCGGATGGGAGACGCGGTAGATGAGACTCGCCTGGGCCACCGACATCCATTTCGATCATGCCACTGAATCCGCACGGCGGAAGTTCTTTGAGTCTGTCAATGAGCAGGCCGACGCGCTGGTCGTCACGGGCGATATTGCTGAGAGCCACATTCTTGGTTCCACGCTGACGTCGCTGGCAGCGCTGACCGATGGGCCAGTGTACTTTGTCTTGGGCAACCATGACTTCTACCGTGGCTCGGTTGCCGGCACCCGCCGCCAGGTTGGCCATGTCGTCGACGACGGCCTCGTCTACTTGAGCCAGTCCGGCGTCGTGGAATTGACGCCCAACACCGCCTTGGTCGGCCACGACGGCTGGGCCGATGGCCGGCTGGGTGACCTTGACGGTTCTGACGTGATCCTGAACGATTTCCTGCTGATCGACGAACTGAAGCACTGGCGGGATCATTACACGCTGGACAAGCCTGCGTTACGGGAGGCCCTCCAGGTCCTGGGCGACGAGGCGGCCGGATACTTGAAAGGCGTCCTGGCCCCGGCTGCAAAGCAGTATCCCAAGGTCATTGTGGCCACCCACATTCCGCCATTCCGCGAGGCGGCCTGGTATCAAGGGCATCCATCCGCCGACGACTACCTACCCTTCTTCTCCTGCAAGGCCGTGGGCGACGTGCTGGTAGACGTGGCACAATCGCACCCGAAATGCCAGATCCTCGTCCTCTGTGGCCACACGCACGGCGGTGGCGAGATCCAGGTAGCGGAAAACCTACGGGTCGTGACCGGTCCTGCGGAGTACGGGAACCCGGAGATTCAGCAGATCATGGAAGTGGTATAGGGCATGGGGACATCGCCGCCGTAATCGTTAAGCACTGAGAGATCATTCCGTTTCCCGATGAATCCGCTCAGTCCTTCCGTCGCGTAATGCCTCGCCGACCGGCACAGAACATGCGGATCGAACGTCACAGGCAAGGCCGTCGAAGAGGTGGCACGAGAGATCATCACGGTCCTGACGCCAGAACCTCCAACCGAACCGGCACATTCAAGCTGCTCAAGGAGATGGCGAAGTAGCCGCCCAATCTCAGCGCATGCAGGCGCCCCCGATCCAGACGATCTGAACCGGGGGCGCTTTCGATTCACCGCTTGACCTCGGCCACAAACTGGCTTTGGGTTGGCTGGCGGCCTCTACCTCAATCGAGAAGCGGGACCGACCGGAGTTGGTCATGGACAACGTCTCGGAGAACCGGGGCACGGTCCTGGCGACCGACTATGTGGTCCCGCTGTAATTGTTTTTCCTGGGTGCGACGTCTGAATCGCAATTCGCGCAGACTTCTGTTTTGCCATGTGGGACCATCGCCGGAGATGGCAATCGGGGCTACCGTGCGAGCCAGCGTGTCGCAAAGTGCGGCAAGAGAGACTTGGCGATAAACAGGCACAGCACATTCGAGCAACCTAGTGAGTCGCTCTTGCGAAGCCAACCACGGTACGGCCGACACTGGCAGTTGCTCGATCTCCAGGTGCGGCGGGCAACGGTAGCCCACGCAGACTTGCGGCGAGACCTCGGCCAAGTGGTCTAGGCAGTCGATCACTATGCCGTCGAGCGGCCCGCCAGCCGTCTCGGCTGCGTATCGTAAGAGCATCAGATCCAACCAGCCGCGGCGTATCGTCTCTTGCCAGGCGTTCGTCGGGTTCCCCGGGTCCGAAAGCTGAGCGTCCAGTTCGCGGCTCCATGTTGGCAACGGCCCGGCACCGTGACGGGTCATGTAGGCCCGAGTGATACCCAACGTGCAGACCTCCTCCGCCTCGCTTGCTTCGACTATAGCCAGAGCGTGGTGCAAGGTCACCGTGCTCCAGGTAGTGTGTGGGTGGAACCCTCGCCACTCGTCCAGCAGCACGCCCTGAGCCCCCTCGAAAACTGCCGTGATGTAATCCGGTACGGCAGATTGAAAGCTCAGCGGACCAGCCATCTGCCATAGTTCGCCAGCAAGTTGACAGGCCGGTTCCATGAAAACTTCCAGACGCCAGTGCTCCTCAGTGGGAACACGGTTAACAAGTTCCTGGGCTTCCAGCAATACTCGTTGCCGCAGCAGTTCCAGCTTGCCGGCAAGCGTCTCACGATCCTTCAGATCCGCCGCGAAGACGGCGTCCTGCCCGTGCTTGAGCCAATAATTCCGCGTCTCACCAATTCCGTGGCCACACGAACCGTGACGATTGGCACCCCTCGCCAATTCGCGGAGGCGATTGAGTTGCTGGTGGTAGATGGTCGATACTAGGGCACGCGGGTGGACCAGCAGCTTGAGGAACGGGTCCTCGCCCGTCATCTCCAGCAAGTGCTGGGCTTCCTTGTGCATCGCCGGCAAGTTGATAATCATTTGCTCGCCGAGGTAGGTCGCCGCACCGGCCAAGGCCCCGGCTCCGAACTGGGCAAAAGCGTGGCGACGGCCATCGGGCAGCACGACATTGTGCCCGGCCTGCGAACCGCCGCAGTACCTCACGACAAGGTTGGCCGCGAGTTCCCGAGTGAGGAAATCTACGGTCGCGCCCTTCCCTTCATCGCCAAACCCCAGCCCTTGAACAATCACTGCTTGCTTCATTGGCAAGATCCTCCGTCAAGATGGGGCCGGCGCCAACCGCCGGCCCCGTCAAAGCATCGACATAACACGCCTCCGCTAAAGCCGGGTCAATCCGGTCCCAGCCCCCAGCGAGGGGAGGGCACGCGATCCGGCTCGCGGGCCTGCTTGCACGACCGGCACCAGTGCCCTGGAAACGACGTCCGACACGCAGCCACGTCCTGCATCCACGAGGTCACGATAGACCCCGTCAAGATTCACGACTCCCTCGGCCAGGCCGATGGTCGAAGCGATCAGCTCGGAGATTCCATTGGGATCTTCCAACCGGATCACGTTCTGGCCCAGCAATTCCACCCAGCGGCTGTGGATCTTCGGATCGTCGTAGTAGCTGGTCAGGTTGGGAAGGATGAAGTAGGTATCGTATCTCCCTTCCAACTCGCGGACCATCTGCTCGACGGGGATGTCTTCCCCGAGCCGATCGCCGATCAGCCTGGAGACTTCCTTCCGCTTGACCGAGCGGTAGGGCATCTCGTCGCCAATCAGGAATAGGTATCCCCGCTGGCCGCGCTTCTCCAAGCAGTCGATTGAGGTATGCCGGGCCATAAAGTACATGGCCAACTCGTAGGACTCGGTCTGCTGCCCGCCTCCACCGCCCTCCAGCCAGAGCTTGGCGAGATCCTGGTCGATCTCGATGCCCGACTCGAACTGGCCGACTTGCAACGGTGCGCGGTCGCAGGTTGCATCGCCGATGCCGCCGATGAGGATCTGCGGGTGTGCCAGGTAGCCTTTTCGCAGCAGCAAGCCCATCAACTGGCAGAGGTTCTCTTGCAGGATTCGCGGCACGCGACCCATCGAGCCGGTCACGTCGAACAGCACGGCAACCGCCCTCGACTCGGGGTGCGATTCGCTGTCGCGGCTTTCACGGCTCTTCACCCCATATGGGTTCATCTTGTCATGCACCCGGCGGTCGCGATCCGGCATCCGCATGATCGCATCGTGGTACTCGAACGCGCTCTTTCCCGCACGCCGCAGGAAGGAAGCTCGTTCCCGATAGTGGTCGTCACTCCAATAGGTTCCGCCCATAACAGTCTCCTTTCAGGAATTAGGTCATCACCAAACGGTGATACTTCGGGGGTCCATACAATCGCACTAACAACTCATCAAACTCTTCATGCAAATCCCAGGCATTTTGTGGTCGCATCCGTGGGGCTGCGAACAGGCAAGTGTCTACGAATCGTTGCATTTCCAGGGGAACGGCGTCCGGCCAGCGCCCAGCGGCGGGATCGCCGCCCGCCACGTAGATCAAACACTTGGCAGCCAGGAAGATGTCGGTGGCCGGCCCGACCGGCTCGCGCTGCGAGACTTCACTGGGATACCAGTCGCGATACGCAGTCGGAATGAACGTCAACACGCTGCCGGCCCGCACGCCGTGTATCCAGTCCAAGAGCTGCAAACCGTGGTTCTCAGCATGAAGCATCACATGCGGCGGCACGACCGCGCCGTGGACCAGTCCACAGGTCTGGGCGAATCCTATCACCGCCAACATCCGCTTGAAGATCCAAGCCAGATGCCGGGCATCGAGTCCGGCCGTGTGCTTGCGACGGAGTTCCTCCAAGGTATAGAAGCCCTCGCGATAAACGAACACGTTGGCTTGCCTATCACCTTCTGTGCCGGGTACCGCGAATGTCTCGACCAGGTTCGGCAGATACTCCCGATAACGACGATCGCCGCATCGGGTCGTGAGCAACTTCAGGTGCCGTGCCTCGGCTGCCATCAGCGGGTTCCCACCAGCCGGCCGCGTGATTTTGACCACGTAACGGACACCATCAGCGACGGCGAGGTGGACGTCGGCCAGGTCGCCAGCCGCCAGTTGCTTGACAAGTTCGTACTGTCGGGTCGGCGAAGGAACAACTTGCGGGGTCGCGGCCTGCATGGCGGCATCGCGGAGTTCCGTCAGTCGCCGAAAGACCTTCGTGGCCTTATCCTGTTCGGGACCTGGGGGAAAGAGGTCCGGGTGGCAGAGTTTTGCCAAGCGGCGATACTGCCCTTCCGTGTCACGGCCGAGGACCTCGGCGGCGATTGTGGCCCGCTCCAACAAGTCGGCCAACTGGTCAAGAATACCTGGAAATGCGGCAGACATGGCTTGTTCCTTTCTTCCAGTAATCGCCAAGCGGCGTCCAGCAGTGTGTTATCTACACTAAGCATAGTGTTATGCATACACTTTGTCAATGGGCGTGAGTCGATTTTTCTCTTTTTCTTCAGCGTTGCACGGCAGAGGCTGCACCTAACTGCTTACAGCACCAGCGGTTAGACACGATGGAACTGGATGAGCCGCCCTCGGTTCAATAGGGTGGAGCCAGACGGCGAAAGCCGTGAAAAAGTACAACCAGCAGGAACAAGAGGTTTCGCGGAAGGACGGCCAACCAGGGATAAGACACTGCGCCGAGTGGGTGTCCCGAGCGAAGTTGATCCCCAAGTCGATCGGCGACGGTGCGGAGCAATCGTACGGAGCGGGGCCAGTCGATGATGCCCTGGAGCCACGGTTCGGGGATCTTTGCGGCGCCCACCGTGGCGCCGGCCAGGGCCCCAGCGATCGCTCCGACCGTATCCGTGTCGCCGCCGCAGTCCAAGGCCGCTTCCACCGTGGCGCGGAAATCACCGTAATGCCGAAGCCAGGCGTACGCGGCGACAGGGACCGTGTGGTAGATGTAGCCGGTCACGCCTTTGGTCAGCCCGAGCAAGCATGCGAAGTCCGACACGGAAGTCCTGGTCGCGAAGGCTGCTTCCATTTCTTCGATCCACCGGCACCATACGGAATCGTGGGGGGCCAACTCGGCCAGCAGTGCGGCGATCACCCCTGCGTCGGGCGGCAAGCCCGGATCATGCTCGACGGCCCAAGCCGCCACTCTGGCGACCGCCTCGGCGCCGATCGCGGCCTTGGGGTCGGTATGGGTAAGTTGCGTGGACGCCAGGACAAAACGTCGCAGCAATTCCGGCTTGTCATGGAAGTAGCCTCCGATGACGGCGCTCCGCATGGCAGGGCCGTTGCCCGCAGAGAATACACCGCTTCGACTGGGCGGGAAACCAAGCCACAACTTCACGCACGCCCTGGCCGTGGCCATGCCGATCCCGGCCGGCAGACCGGCGAGCCACCATCGCAGGTGCCATGCCAACCGGCGTTGGAAGGCGTCGGTGTCGGCCGGATACCTCAAGAGCGACTGGGCTACGAACAAGGTGTGTTCCGTGTCGTCACTCACCATTCCGTGGCCGAAGAGCAGCCGGTGTCGCAACGGCCCCGGCATAAGCCGTCGTCGCCGCCGCGGCGATAGTCCTTCGGCCGGCAGCCCCAAGGCATCACCCACAGCGGTTCCCAGTAGGATTCCGGTCAGGCGGTCATTCATGGCTGACTCTCACTTTCGGCATTGAGGGCCTCCAGATCGAAGCGATGCCCCTGATAATCGCAGCCGTAGAACACGTCCGTTACACGGATTCGCCCTAGAATATGGCTGTTGAAGATGGCCAATTCCTCTGCGGGCACCCACAATTCCCTGTGCAGCGAACTGCCAACCGTGTGCTCCTCGAAACGCTCTATGTACTCAGCGGGCAGATCAAACTCGGTCACAAAGCCGACTCGCGTGGCACGCCCGACTGAATCCTTCGTATTCCACTGCGCAGCGATTTGCTGGGCGTAGTCGCGGTTGAGCACCGGGTAGAAGATCGGCTGTTCCGGGAGCCGTGGCGGAAAGCATCGCATGCCAGAGGCCCGGATCAGTTCCAACTCCTCAAGCCCGACTGGACGATAGAGAGTTTGTAGCTGCGTCATTTCAGGATTTCTCATTCGTCGTTCAGAAAGGGCCACTGTGGCAACGGCTACCTTTGCGCCTGGTTCGCGTCACGAACGCCCTGGCAACTGCAAGAAGTTCACGGGTACGGTTTCCGTGAGCCAGACGCCGTTCGCGGACCGGAAGAACCGATGGCCGTCACGCTGCATGCGTCCCGACTCGACCACCAGCACCACGGGCCGGCCGCGGCGCTGGCCGACGCGAGCGGCCGTTTCACGGTCGGCCGACAAGTGGACGTGATGCCGGTTACCGCGAATCAGGCCTTTTTCACGGATCGAGTCGAGAAATCGCTCGACGGTGCCGTGGTACAACAGCTCGGGCGGTTCGACGGGCACCAGCCCCAGATCCACCTCGACGCTGTGGCCCTGGTTCGCCCGGATGAGCCGGCCATCTGGCGAGAAGGAGAACCGCTTTTTGTCGTTCGTGGCGACAACTTCGTCCAACTGCTCCCGGCTGATCGACTGCCCATGGCGGGCCGCCGCGGCTACGAGTTCGTCAACCGGGACCCAGCCCTCGGCATCCAGCGTGATGCCAATCGCCTGGGGATTGTGACGAAGCACGAAACTGAGGAACTTGCTGATGGCGACGAGTTGCTTGTTCATGGTAGATCCATTCCTAATGTCTTGCGCACCTGCGGGTCCTCCACAGGGTAGACGTCCTCTTTCGGTGTCATCAAGGCCGCAAAGTCTTGTTCGTTGAGGACCGCGTGCTGAGTACGCACGAAATCCGAGATGTCCTCAATCGAGATGATCCAAGGGCCGCCGTACGTGCAGAGCACGTCGCCCCGGAGGCCAAGCTGGATCGCGCGCCGCGAGAGCTTCTGACCGTGAGGGTCGTGATCGGGGTCCCACTGCAAGCGGACGTTGGACGTGCGAAGGTTCTCCTGCCAGGCAGACCCGTTTTCATAGAGGGCCGCCACGTATGTCGAGGGCACGGCCTGACGCAGGATTTCGTCGAATCCTTCACGGCGGATGCGCACTGCCAGGACGACCTCCTGATTCTCCTTGGTTGCCCAACCACAACGGTACATCATCCAAAGGAAGTTTGGTTTGATCCAGCTCATCCGGCCGTACCCGAACTCCGGGCCGCCGAAACGCCCGTGCTTCGCAGCATAATGTCCGATCGCGGGTCGATATGCCTGGTATACGACGACAGACTGGGCATCGAACTGAGCCAGGATATGTCGGCCCTCCTTCGGCCAATGAACTATCTGATCTATGTAGCGATCGACTGCCACGTTCATGGAACTACTTTCGATTGATTTTCATCCTTCAGGGAATGTCGCCGCATTCCCTCGCGGATCTGCATCAGAGTCTTTCCGAGTTGATTTCTGCCGGTACCGTCACCGCCATCGGCCCAATAACTGTCATTGCGCGTATGTTCGATAATCTCCGCATCGCCTGTGGCCAGCAGCAGCCCTCTTAGCTTGGCGTGTTGGGTGAACTTGGCCATGACCGCGCGGTACATGATCTCGTCCTTTACCTGTTCCCAGTTCGATCTGCTCGCCTGGACTGTGGCCGGGGTGATTGGCGGCAAAGCTGCCGTGATCGGCTGGGTGCCAATCCTGCGTGGCCACCACCAGGTCGAACTTGGGTTGCATACGGTTGATGATCTCGACGACTCGATCGCCCTGCGGTACCGGCAGCGCACCGCCTGGGCAGAAATCGTTCTGCACGTCAACGATAATCAGCGCTTTCATCCAATCCCCCGATCAAAGCTCGAAGAGGAACCCCTGTTTGACCAGCTTCCGGTACTTCGATTCATCGAAGCGGTAGAGCCGTGCGGCCCGGTGAGCGACGTCCTGCTCGATCTCGTCGGTTTCCTCCAGGAAGCCCATCAACAACACCTTGCGGCGGAAGTTCCGCTTGTCCAACGACCGCTCCAGGATCGTCTCGTAGAGATGCTGAAGCTGCGAGAGCGTGAACTTCGTCGGCAGCAACTCGAAGCCAACCGGCTGGTAGCGGACTTTGCCCTTGAGCCGCTCCAGCGCCGCGTGCAGGATCTTCTGGTGGTCGAAGGCCAGCGACGGCGTGTCGGACACGGCGAACCAGGCCGCATTGCGGGCGTCGGTCGCCGCCTGCACGCGGTGGGCACGGATGTTGACCAAGGCGTAGTAGGCGACCGTGACGATCCGCTCGCGGGGATCACGTTTTACGTCGCCGAAGGTGTAAAGCTGCTCAAGAAAGACCTTCGATAGGCCGGCCTCCTCTTGCAGTTCCCGCCGTGCGGCATCTTCCAAGGACTCGTCCACATGGACGAATCCACCGGGCAGGGCCCATTTCCCCGCGAATGGGTCCAAGTCGCGCTGGATCAGGACCACCTTCAAGTCCTCTTCGTCAAGTCCGAAGACCACGCAATCTACCGTCAAGGCCGGACGGGGGTAATCGTAAGTGTAAGGCATAAGGCACCTCCGAGTGTTGTGTTCACACGAAGTATAGTGTATATAGCACACTATGTCAAGGGCTGTTTAGCACAAATCGCTTTTCTCTGGTTGAGGCATGGGACCGCGCCGGCGAGTTCGAGCGGTTGTGGAGAACGCGACTACTTTCGGCAATCGACAGCCCAGCACCTGATCTGTTCCACAAGAGCGGGAATTGAGTGAACAATTTCCAGGTCGGGGCATTGGTAGCGAAGCTGGAGTTCTATGTCCAATCTCCGAGAATACTCCTCATGGACACCAACGAATACCCTCTTGCGGCATCTCTGGCGCTCACCAGCATTTTCCGTCGCTCTTGCGCTGGACGGCAAGGCTTCGGCGGTCCATCTGCCTAACTCGAAAAGCGTGATTGGCTGCACCGTCTCGGCTGCAAACCAGAAACTGATGGCGTGTACATCCCTGAGATGCTGCCATTCCCACAGTATCTGTCCCGCTACGTCGCCCGCATAGTCTTCTCTGCGAGGGTTGAACACGACTAGCCCGGCGATGTCACGCAACTGCCCACAGATTTCGTGTTGCCAGTCCTCGCACGCTGTGATGCCTCCCGCCAGGAACAAGCTGGTTTCCTGTGTAGAAACGGCGGATTCCGCGGGAGCAACAATGATTCGTGCCATCAGGATCTCCCTCACTTCAAGCCGGCCACGTACTCGCTCAGTTCTCTCAGTTCCCGCTCAAACCCGCCGGAGAGGATCGGAAAGCGGCACCAGGTCTTGGGATCGAGGTTCTCATCGTCCAGGTGGAAGCTGGGAGCGTAGCGCTCTCGCTTCCACTGATTACGGCACCAGAGCCGGAAGAACCGCTCGACCCAGAGCTGTAACTGGGCCACAGTGTACTGCGGGAACTGCGGCCGGATGGTGCGGAAAACCTCCACCGGCGGCTGCTTGTCGCGGATGCCGGCGCGCTCGATGGCGTCGAGTACCCGGTACGGCATGAGGTCGTCCTCGTCGGTCTGGCCGGCGGACGGCGGGCGCAACTCGGCCGTTGGCTGCATCTGGTTGACGGCCACCAGCGCGGGAATGGGGCGCAGGCCCATCGGTCCCTTCGTCTCCAACCAGCGGAGCCAGTCCAATAGAAACGCCTTGTCGATGCCGGCGATCGGGCTGAGACCGCCACAGGTATCGCCGTCCATCGTGGCGTAGCCCACGGCTGCCTCGCTGCGGTTGCTGGTCGAGAGAAGCAGGGCGTTCTTCACGTTGGCCAGAAGCCACACGCCAGGCGCACGGACCCGGGCCTGGATGTTCTGGAGGGCAATGTCGTCGGTTTGCCACGTAAGTGGCCGGCCCAAGACCTGTTCGATGCCGGAAACGTAGCCTTCGACCAGCCGGTCGATCTCCAGGCAAGAAATTTCGGCCCCCAGGGCCTTGGCCAGCGTCATGGCAGATTGGCGTGTGGTGCTGCTGCTGTTGCCGGTTGCCTGGTAAACACAGTGCAGCAGGCAACGCACCCGGTCTGAGTTACTTTCAGTGTCGGTCAGGCCGGTAATGTGCCGGAGTGTGCTGCGGAAGACTTCATCGCCCAATTCCCCGTGGGCCAACTCAGCCATCATGGCCACCAGGCAGGAGACAGCCGACGAATCGGCCCCGCCGCTCAAGCTGACCACGAAACCCTGCGAGCGGCTTTTCCGCAGATAGTCGAAAAGCCCCAGCGCCACCGCCCGGGTGAACTCTTCTTCCTTGAGGTTTGGGCTGGTTTCCCAAGCCGCCGCCTGCGGCTTCGCCACTTCCGGTTCGACCACTGGCCAGACGAAGGGACAGGCAACCTCCAACGGATTCGGCCTGCCCAGTTCCGGCTCGAAACTCGTCAACCGTGTGGTACTCATGCGGGTTGCCGCGACATCGACGACCGCGCTAGTGACGCGCCAAGGCGCGAACGACAGCCGCGGCCCGGCGGCCAACAGCGTACCGCCCGAGGCGATCAGGGCCCCGCCATCATAGACGACCCGGCCGGCCTCGTTGCCCAGCAGGTTGGCATAGATATAGCTGACGTGGAACGCCCGAGAGCCCTCGATCACCAGCCGCTTGCGGACGTCGATCTTGCCGAAGGCGAAGTGGCTTGCGCTGGGATTGAGAATGATGTCTACCCCTTGCGGTGCCATGCCTCCGCCGGGCCGGCCCGCTACCCAGGCGTCCTCGCATATCTCGAAGCCGATCTTAACGCCACCGCAGTCGAACACCAGGTCGCCGACCGGATACTCCTGGCCGCCAAACTGGATCGTGTCGCGGACCTCCTGGGGCCAGGGCTTGAACCAGCGGGGCTCGTAGTGCAGACCGTCGCCGCAGAGGAACCGCTTGGCCACAAAGCCCGCGATCCGCCCATCGACCGCCATGCAGGCACAGTTGAACAAGGCATTACGATGCAAGAGCGGCAGGCCCAGGCACACGACCATGCCCTGCGTGGCAGGAAGGACCGTTTCGAGCGTTTTCCAGACCATCGCCTGGAGTCCCGTCCCGTGGAAAGCATCCTCGCAGCCGTAGCCGGTGATGCACAGTTCCGGCAGGCAAAGGACTGTGACTCCCGCAGCCCGAGCGGCAAGGATCGCCGCCAGGATGTTTTGCTCATTGCCCGCCCAGTCCAAGGGAGTCTGATTCAGCACGGCTGCCGCCGCTCGGATACGTGTCATGGCTCGAACCCCCGCGCCTTGAGGATGAGGTTGGTTTTTCGCTCGTGTAACTCAAGTTCCAGGCCGACAGGATAGAGATGAGGATTTACGAACCGCTTGATGCCGGTGTGGAACAGACCCAGTTGCTGCTGCACGCGGCTGCGAGATTCCTCCAGACTGCGCAGATCGCCCGCCCGCTGCCCTCGGCGAATGACAGGCATCAGCAGGTCTTCGCTCGCCATGCAGGCCGGAATCTTTTTGCGGTGGGTCATGTCCATCGGATCGACCATAGTGCAATCGCCTTGGATCGGGAACTGCTCGTCGAAGATCAGGTCGCCGATGGCTTCAACTGCCCCAAGGCCACAACGTGCGCTGCCGGGGATTCCGCTTGTTCCACTGCCTCAACCGGCACACTGCTTTCCCGCTGGGGATCGGGTTGTTCCACGCAGTTGCGGATTGCCTGCTCGACGTTCGATCCGATGGTCCTTCGGCACGCTCCGATTGTGCTTGGCGATAGTCTGCACCACCTGGAGGGCTTGCGGAACACAGTCTTCGGGAACACCGAGTTTGGCGAGTTGGCGTGCGTTCATAAAGCACATTGGGACTTTGCAGGCTTCAGTATATTCCCCCTTCTCGTCCCCGTACACAGGGCCGGTCAGGGCCGGTCGCACACCCAATCAACAGTAATGCCCCCGATCCAGACGATCTGAACCGGGGGCGCTTTCGTTTACAACTCGACCTTTTCTACTTCGGCCACGAAGCGGCCGCTGTCGTCGGCCAGGAAGGCAGCCACAACGCTGAAGACGGCGTCACTGAAGCCGCCGACGTTCAGGATGTCGCTGCGCTCCGGGGCTTGCGTTGTCGTGTACGGCTGGAGGTCGATGCAGACCAGCTTCGGGCCTGCAAAACCCTTGCCGGACCCAGAGGGTGCCCCCTGAACCTGGTTGCGGACGAACGTCTGCCACTCGGTCACGACGGCCGTCGAGCCGTTCCGGCCTGCGCCGACCCAGCTCTCGTTGTCGCTCACCAGCACGCAACCAGCGAACTTCCGGTTGGCGTACCGGGCGTTGGCCGCCGCCAGCGGCAGCGAGCAGTTCGTACCGCCACCACCGTACTTGGCCAGCCGCTCGGCCAGGCTCAGCACCGTGTCGCCCGGATCGACCCTGGCCTCGTAGGCCGCCGTGTCGAACGGGATGACGATGCTGTCCGGGTTGCGCCGCAGGATGGCCGCAGCGAACAGGGCCGCCACGTCCACGCAGCGCATCTTGCTCGTAGCGCCCCGACCACGGTTGCCCGTGACCGGCGAGGCCATTGAGCCCGAAACGTCCAGACCGATCACGACCGGACCCGGCAGTTCCGGGACGTTGCCACAGGCGATCTCCGCCGCCTTGTGCAAAGCAGCCTTGATCTTCTGCGGAACCTCGTCGCCGACGTTCATGTACGCGGCCAGGAACTGGTACGGGAACTGCCGCGAACGGCGGATCTCGTCCGGGTCGGCCAGCCGCGCTGCCACGTAATCGACCATCTCCCGGTTGGCATCCGGGCTGATGACGCCATGGCGCACCAGCGTATTGAGGTTCATCCGCAGGGCCTGCGGACCCATCTTCCGGGCAATGGCTGCCCAAACCGCCGGACCCTTGGCCGTGTCGGCCAGCAGGTCCCAGCGGGCGTGCATGTTGCCGAGGATCAGGATTTGGGCCTCGGCCGATTCCGCCTTGCGGAAGGCAGCCAGGGCCATGACCTCCTCCGGCAGGTTGGCCTCGGTGGCCGGCGCCCACTTCTCGACCGGCTTGTCAGTCAGCCAGCCGAACAGGGCACGCCGGGCGTTATCGGCCGGGGTCGGCCGCGCCAGGCGCAGTACGTCCCGCAGGCTCGGATCGTTGCCGATCGAAGCCGATAGCAGCTTCTCGACCGAAGCCGAGTTCAGCCACCGCTGCACGGCCCGCTGGAGCGAGTACGACAGGCCCTTGCGGCCGAACTGGCCGGAGCGGACGAACTGCACCAACGTGCGCAGGGTACGGCCGTTGTCCACGACGCGGTCGAAGACCTTGCGGAACAGGGCCGGATCGCGCTTCGACAGGGCCAGCAGCAAGGCCACCGGCATGTCCTTCATCATGGCCCGTTGGCGGCTGTAGACCGCCAGCTTGGCCAGGAAGGCGTTGTCGGCCACCTGGTCGATCAGCGTCTTCAGCGTGGCAAGTTGCTCATCGGCCTGCGCGTAGTAGGTGCCGTTGAAGCAGCCGGTAGCCGCAAGCTGTGCCAGGGAGTGCTTCGGTGCCAGCGTGTAGGCCCGGCCGCCCGCCTCGTTGACGGTATCGGCACGAACCAACCGGCTCTTCAGGCTTGCGAACAGACTCTTGTTGGCCATGATGACCTCCTTCACAAAAAGACTCGACAAGGGGTGAGCAGAGTCGCCGCGCCTTTCGGCGCTGGGAAGTTCCCGCTTCCCTGGCATCATGGTGGATGTACTCCACTCGGTCAGTCGGATCGTGTTTTCAACGCACTCGACGAGGTGTTGGGCAGAGTTCCGGCCCCTGATGATTACCTCCGAAGCGGGCCGGGCGGGGTTTGAACCCGCAAACCGGATGACGGTCTTAACCATGTACTCCACCACGGCAGTCGAGCGTGTCCCCGTATGTATTAACGGACCGACGAGGGTGTGGCCAGAGAACAGCGGCGAACCGCTTCTGGGGCGTTACATTACGCAACGGCGACATGCGCCGGTGGGACTTGCACCCACATCACCAGATCCAATGTACTCCGAACCGGCAGTCGGTCTGTGTTCAATGGGCGACGAGGTTATGGCCAGAGCAATGCTCTATCCTTTGAGCTACGCCCCGCGCAGGTCTTGCGAAAGTCGGGGCGATTGGAATCGAACCAACAACCGATGTACTCTGACGCGGCAGTCGCCTTTTTTGTTTCTCATAAAGGCCCAACGAGGTTCTTACCGAGACGTTCATTTCCACATGTAGTCCCGGCAGGCAGTTGGGCTTGTATTAAGACTCTCCAACGAGGAAAAAGGTTCAGACGGGGTCATCTTAACAGGATGTAGTCCGAACCCGGCAGTTGGACAGTCAGAAGCGCCGGTGGGGGTCGAACCCACTTCATAACCGTACCAACACGCGCTCCACCGCACAACGAAGTCAGGACGGCGGGATTTGAACCCGCGATCTCGTGCGCCCGACGACCAACGCTGCGCGTCGGTGCCCGGCGGAATACCAGGCTTTCCTACGTCCTGCCTGTGAGCCCGAAGCAAATCGTGCTGCTGGTCAACATCTTGCAACGTTCGCCGACGAACAGACATGCTCGGGACTCTGAAGAGCGCCCAGCGGGAGTCGAACCCGCACTTCCGCCATGCGGGCACCGCTGCGCAGCAGTGGTCGGCGACAGGCTGCCGCCGACCAAGCTGCGCTCAGTGCCCGGCGGGCTGCCGCTGCCCTACATCCCGTCAATCAGTCAGAACGGGCGGATTTGAACCCGGGCACCGCCGCGAAGCGGTGGTCGTCTCTTGGTCCCCCACCCTGCTGCGCGGGTACCCGGGCGCGATGCCAGGCTTCGCCACGTTCTGATGTCAGTAGCTCGTGCGGGAGTCGAACCCGCCTTACCGGCTTGAAGGGCCGGAGTCCTCGAACCGATAGACGAACGAGCCATGTCGCAGGGTCGATGTGAATCGACTGCTGCGTCGAACAATCCACCAAGTTCTGACGCCAAGCCTTGGCTATGCTCCGAATCTGATTCAGTCTTAGGAAGCCGAACGATGCAACCCGGAACGCACGTCGTCTACGCCACCGACTCACTTCGGGTAAAGGTGCGATTCATGTGTGGAAACACACTCGTCCCATCGTTGGGGAAACCAACTCAGCGACGCACTTGTTCACCACATGATGCACCTCCGAACCGTATTCGCGCGGATAACCGGGCTTCGTTGTGTTCTGCGAGTAACCCGTGCCCGAGTCGATCGGCCAGGCCACATCTCGCGCACCTTCCACGCAGACAGAGCGGGGATTTCGCGCGCAGATTTCACGCAGTGGACTGGGCGGTGCTCGAATCTGCGTCTCCTGGTTTTCAGCCAGGTGCTAGACCATCTCAGCTACCAGTCCAACAAAAAAGCCCGATGTCCTTGTGACACCGGGCTTTCGGTATTCTCGTCGAATAGGTATGGCCAAGTGTCACGTGCGCAATGGATAGAAGGGGAGCGTATCCGCCGGTTGACCGGCGATGGTCCCATTCCATCCTCGCTGTTCGCAACTGTGCCGTATCGAAGTCATGGTTCTTTCGCTTAAATGGCCCGCTCGACCAGAGCTGACTACCTTTATCTATCGTTTAGACGCTGCCGGTTCTGAAATGGTTCACAGAAAAATTCGAGAATTAGCGGCCCTATGTATAAGACGCTGAAAACGGCCGTTTTATTCTCGGCCACCGAGAATTTTCGGGAAAGGCGGCCCCCTCGGGGCGTTGCCGATCATGCGTACCGACCGTCACATGCAGGCAGCGACACGATCCGTCAATGACCTTCGTCGGGCCGCCTCGTCGATACGCTTTCGCAGTTCCTTAAGGTACGTTGCCCGCGACGGCGGGTCGAAGAGGATCTTGCGATATGGTTGCAGCAGTTCGGGGAACGCCGCCCGGAGCAGATCCGCAACGGCGGGCCAAACCCGAGGCCGAGGATTGAGCGCATCGATCCAGATCCGGTCGACGCGCAGATCAGCAGCCTGCTCCAGCAGGGCGTCGATTGCCGCTTGGCTGTCGGAAAGATACGGCAGCAAGGGACCGAACATTACGCTGGTCTGGAGGCCAGCGTCCCTGGCGGCTTCGATCACTGCCAGCCGCTCCTGAACGCTGACAGTGTATGGCTCCCATAGCTCCCGCAGCCGCTCGTCGAGCGTAGTCAGCGTGATGCCTATCCTTGCCTGGTGTCCGACGAATATGTCCAGATCCCTGAGCACCAGGGCACTCTTGGTCAGTACACGGTTGCGGTCAGGGACATCGAGAATCAGGCTGTGGATTAGGGTGCAAAGACGGGCAGAAGGAGCGTATAAAGACTTTTGCGCGAGCCGCTGGCTACTTCTTTGTCGCCACCAGCGGGCAGAGGGCCTTGGCCGCCCCCAACGCGCCCAGCTCGGTGCCGGAGGGGATCTCGACCGGCGTCTGGAAGACGTCGGCGAAGATCTGCACCCACTGGCGGCTGCGAGCCCCGCCGCCGGTCAGCCGGATCGACTCGGCCGTGGCCCGCCAGAGCCGCTGCATGTCGCGCTCGAAGTGGCCAGGCTGGGGCGAGAACATCTCGGCCTTGCAGCCGGCCGCGGCCACTTCGCGGCCGTCCATCGCAAACAGGGCCGCCTTGGCCACCGTGGCGCCGTTATCGGTTCCGAGCAGGAACTTGCCCATGGAATTCTTGCCTTGGTCTTCGGGGATCGCTTCCAGGAGGGCATTGTAGCCTTCGGACGGTAGCCATGCACGATGTCGCTGAAGGTCGCACTTTACCCTACGTCCCCGGCGGTAGCCGGTATACGAGAAACTTCCCGCAGAGCCCTTCCTCGGCGGTGATCAGGATCTCGCCGTTGGCCCGCACGGTCGCCCGGATCGCTCCCGACTCGTCAAACCACGCCATGGCGGGGCCGAACAAACGCACGTCGGGCTCCAGGATGCCCAGCAGCTTGCGGGTCTCGGCATTGAAGACGTAGATGGTAACGCTGGGGATGGATGTGTTACCGGATCGCCATCGCGTCGATCCACAGGCGGATCGGCTCTTGCGAACCGGCCGCGCCGAACTCGATGGTCAGATAGTTCAGCGTCGTGGGAAGCTCTCCCTCGCGCCGCCACATTGCGCCCGGCGGAGGCGAGAGGGGAATGCTGCGGTACATCCAGTTGGCTCCCTCCTCCTGTTGGCCGTGGGGCACCTCGTCGCCGGACGGCCTGAACACAACGTACTTCTGCGGCGATTCATAGAGCGTGACCAACGGGCGCAGGCCCGCCCAGGCGTGAATGCCGCTGTTGATGTACTTGCTCCAAAAGACCAGCCGCGTCTTGCCGGCCAACGGGATGCCGGCCTGCCTGGACTTCGGATAGAGGGCGCGGACGGAATTGGAGATCGGCCACCAGCGGGCCAGGATCGAGGACTTGCCGGCCAGGCAATCGGCGTCGTTGCTGAACTCGACCTGGGACTGCGGCTTGGGCACGACTTGCACCGGCGGGGGAACGGGGTTATTCGGGCTCCTGGGGTCAAAAGACAGACCCTGGCGAGGAATGACTTCTTCCCAGTCCCAGTCCGCCGCCTGGCCCTCGGTGCCCAACTCCGGGCAATCGTCCACGACGCGGAAGCTCCGCGAGCCCAGGTCGCCGTAGCGGCCGTTGTTGACCGTCATGCCGATGTTGTAGTAGCCGGGGGCCTTGAACACGTGCGTCACCTTCGGCGTGCTGAGGATCGCGCCGTCGCCGAGGTCCCAGCGGAATGTCAGTGGGTTGTTGCCGGGGTCGGCCGAACCAGAGGCGTCCAGCACGAAGGCTTTCCCTTCGATGCCCAGCGAAGGGCCCACGAGCACGGCTTTGGGCGGCCGGGTGATTTTGGGATTGTCAGCGTACTGGTTGAAATTGGTGACCGTGCCGCCTTGGATGATGTTGCCCTCCGAATTGTGATCGAAGACGTTTCCGGCAATGTCGATCCAGTCGGCGAATTCCATGTAGAGGCCCCAGCGATTTTCGCGGATCTCGTTGTTCTCGATGATCCAGTGCGAGATGCGGTCGCCGGCCTTGCCGGAGGGGACGCCGAAGATGGCGATGCCGCCGCCGGAGTTGCCCACGACCTTGTTGCCGCGGCAGCGGACGTGGTTGGCCGACCCGCCGAAGAAGATGCCCATCCCTCCGCCCTGCGGTCCGTTGGGCACGTAGGTGAACACCCAGGGGGCGAAGTGCAACCCGTTGATCCGGCCGTTGTAGCAGGCCTCGTTGTCCTCGACGATGGTGTCTCGCGAGGCGCCGAGGAAGATGCCGTGGCTGCCGTGGTTGGCTTTGTTGTGGCGGTAGGTGTTGCCCGGCGATTGCGACTCGAAGCAGTTGTTGTGGGCATAGGAGGTATCGTTGTGCTCGAAGACGTTCCCGCGGCTGCCCCAGCCGCCAGTGCCGCGGATGAACACCCCGTCGCCGCCATAAGTGATGTCGTTGTCGGCGAAGTAGTTGTCGTCGGAGCCGTCCTCGACCAGCACGCAAGCGGAATCGTTGGCGTGGACGACGCCGGGCAGGCAGCGGATGCCGTGGCTGAGGTTGTTGTTCTTGACCTGGTTGCGGCAGGCCGTCCAGAACCACATGCAGGTGTTCGAGCACCAGGAGAAGTCGTTGTCCCGGACCGTGTTGTCGTCGCTGTGGACCAGCTCGCAGGCGTCCCAGTTGTGCTCGGCTTTGTTCTTCAACAGCTTGGAATGGCTGACGCCCTTGAGGACGATGCCGCCGCGGCCATTGAAATCGCCCCAGTGCCAGCCCATGGCGGGAAAGTGGAAGTTGTCGGAGACGTTGCAGTTTTCGATGCTCCAGTTGCTGCCGTCTTCGATTTTCAATCCGGTCTGCCAACCCTTGATGTTGAGGTTCCGCAGCGTGACGCCCGAGACGCCCTTGGCGGAGACGCCCACGTCCTTATAGTCCTTGGGGTCGCCCGCGGTGGCGCCGACGACCCAAGCCCCGCCGCCGTCGATGACGATGTTGGAGGCCTTGATCACGATCTGGCCGTAGGTCTTGGCCTTGTCGAGCGTGGTGTCTTGGGTGATGACCAGCGGCGGCTTGGTTTCTGTCTTGGCGGGCTGCTGGGCGGTCGCCCCGGCCACAAGCCAAAACCAGGATGCCAGGCACACCGCCGTGAAGAACTTGGTCCTACAGGTCATTGCTTGTCTCCTTGCAGGAGGGAAATGGGGTGGGAGGTGCAAACGGCGGGATGGAAGCCACTTCGATCGTAGTTGGCGCCGACTCGGCCCGCAAGCCGCCGGACGAGAAAGTCCCCTCTCCCTCCAAGGGATGGTGGGGTGCGGGGATTCTCGGAAGAGGCTGCCTCGGAATCCACGGCCGGGGGCTCGTGCCGGGCGCCGGGCACTGCTGGCTCGATGCCCCATGTAATCTCGAAGGTGCCGATCTTCCAGGGGGTCGATCTTGAGCTTCAGCCGGTCGTCTTGCAGGTCCGCATCCGCCCGCTTGACGCCAAGTAAGTCGGTTTCCACCGTCTGACTGCCGCCAATCGTGCCTGGAGCTGACATGACTGGCCGGGGTATTCATATCTCTTTGCGGGACAGTCGGTCATGCCGCTTTGCGGCACCTTGAATGATGAAAATATCCTGTTGGATACAACTACGTAGAGTCTGTTGTTGGGAAGAAGGCCGATTTTCAGTGGAGCCTTGAGCCCGCGGGACAGTCTGGCCTGGACATCGCCACGAAGTTTGAATTGTTGTTATTGAACACGTGGAGCAGATTGTTTGCAATTTCGGTGTCCCCCGACCGCAGCACACTTGATCCACGTTTGCTACCCGCGGAAGCTGGGGCGAGGGAAATTGTCGTTTTCGTCCGCAATTCTCGCCCTTTTATTTTCGGAGCAGATAAGAGCGATGATAGCCTGTCCAATTCGTGTGGGATTAGTTGCAGAGCACCCGGCGGCCGACTACGATCGAAGGGCCATATCCCAGAGGAGAACCAAATTATGTCCACACGATTCCCTTCCCGAGCGATCCGTGCCGGTGCGGCCGTGTTGGTGGTACTGGCCGCGTCGAGCGCCCTTGCGACGCAGATTTTCGTTGCCTGCAACGATCCGAAGGCGGCCGACAAGAACCCCGGCACGGAGGCTAGGCCGCTCAAGACGATCCAGAAGGCGGCCTCGCTCGCCGTGGCCGGAGACACGGTTTTCCTTCGTGCCGGGACGTATCACGAGACGGTGACCCCCGTCCATTCCGGATCCAACGGCGTGCCGATCACCTACATGCCGTACCACAACGAGAAGGTCGTCATCGACGGCGCAGACCCCATCACCAACTGGACAAATTCCAGCAGCTCGATTTACCAGGCGCCGATGAACTGGTCGGTCAATAATGGGGATGGAGACCAAATCTTTGTCGACGGGCAGATGATGAATTATGCCCGCTACCCAAACAGCTCGCTGGACGTCTCGAACCCAACGAGGATCATTGCCGACACCGGTACACACGTCCCGTCTTTTCCCGCCTTCTTGCAGGCGTGCAGCGGTACGTACACGTCGAGCGCCTTGAACGACTTTCCCGACAGTAAGCAGAACCGTAAGTGGGTCGGGGCGACGATCCACTTTGAATTGATGGGACAAGGTTATTTGGAGACCGGCACGGTAACCAGCACTTCGCCGGGGTCCGTGACGTTCAAGTATGTCTCGCAAGCAGGCGGTCCCGGCGACCCCGCAGCGGGTGATCCGTTTTTTATTACCGGCAAGTTGGCCTGCCTCGACTCCGCCGGAGAGTGGTTCCGGGACGCAACCACAAGCACGCTTTATCTCTGGACGCCAACCGGCGACAGTCCGAGCAACCACGTGGTCGAGGCCAAAGCCCGGATCTACGGCGTTGAACTCAGCGGCCTGTCGTACATTACCATTCGGGGAATCAAGTTCTTTGCTTGCACGATCAATACCAGTTCCACCTCAACGCACAACACGATCGACGGCATCCAGGCCCTCTACGTCTCCCACTTCGAGCAGGCGTCAGGTGTCCAGACGCTGTGGACGCCGCACATGGAAGACACCGGCGTTATCATCCGGGGCAGCAACAACATCTTGGAAAACAGCGAAATCGGCTTTTCGGCTGGCAACGGCGTGTTGCTGGAGGGCAACAATACGTCGCTTGGCAGCGGGAACGTGGTCACGAACAATTTGATTCACGACGTGGACTACATGTGTCTGGATGAGGCCGGGATCAACTCCGGTAATCCTCTCTACCCGCCGGGCAACGGGAAGGGGCCGAGCTTGTATGACGCAACCTCCACCTACAACACGATCAGCTACAACACGATCTACAACAGCGGCCGCAGCTTGATTCTCATCCGTAATTTCGGCTCCGGCTTGATCGTCCACAATGACCTGTACAACGGCATGTTGCAGAGCCTGGACGGCGGCGCCATCTACACCTACAACCAGAACGGCAAGGCATTCAACGGCAGTCACCCAGGCACCAGAATCGCCTACAACCGTATCCACAACACCCATACCTCCTACGACAAACTCGACGTTGGCATCTACATCGACAACAATTCGCCCAATTACGTGGTGGATCACAACCTAATCTACGACGTGTGGCTTCCGGTCTATCTCAATGCGGATAGCCAGAACAACATCGTCTGCAATAATACGCTGTACGCTACGGTGTACGGCACCGCGTGTTTTCAAGCCTGCGGCGACGGGACCGGCACGGTATTGGCGAACAACATCTATTGTAACCGGACGTTCATCCCGGGAACCAAGTACACTTCCTCGCATAACCTGGACGAAAAAGTCGATCCGCTGTTCGTCGATCCGACCGCGTTGGACTTCCAGTTGCAACCCGGCTCGCGGGCAAAGGACGCGGGAATGATGATTCACCCTTACACGGAGGGTTTCGTCGGCTCGGCGCCGGACATCGGTGCTTTTGAATACGGGGCGAAGCCCTGGATCACCGGGGCCAACGCCGCGACCAACCCGTACGTTCGCGCTATTCCCGCCATGCCCACGCACCTGACGGCCACGGCCGCTGGTTCTGCCGTCACTCTCGCCTGGCGAGCAAGCGGCGGCAACGAAACCAGTTATTTGCTCGAAGGCAGTGCCGACGACCTCGGTTTCACCCCTATCGTGAACTTGCCAGCAGGGGCCGTTTCCTATACCGACTCGGCCGCCATTTACCGCTACTACCGCGTCTGCGCCGTCAACGGACATTACAAATCGGGGTATTCCAACTTCGCCCGCAGCAGCGTGACGAGCGCCACGACGGACATCGCAGCCTGGACGCACAGCGCCGCAAGCAACCCCGCCGGTGCGAACTGGTGGGACTTTTGGCTTGACAGTCATAACTGGGTCAAGTACCCCAACATCTATTTCGGCTCGTCACTCAACAGGGTCAGCGTCACTTATGCGACAGACGCTGGAAGTAAGTACGCAGGAAATCAAATCGAGTTTCGTCTGGACACGCCCACAGGTCCGATCATTGGCTACGTTGTCACGCAGGGTACCGGCGGCTGGAACAAGTTCCTCACGGGCATCGGGACCGTCAGCGGTGTGGCGAGTGGCATGCACGATCTCTATATCACCTGCAGCCCTCTCAACGCCCCCTGGCCGCAGTTGCGATCCATTCGTTCAAGTTTTCGGACACGACCGGCCTCGCCGCGCCGACCGGACTAGTTGCGACGGAGGTGTCGAGCGGCGTGGTCAACTTGAGCTGGACTGCTTATTCCAACAACGGAGCGGGCTTCAAGATCGAACGCTCGACCGACGCTCAGACGTTCATGGAAATCGCCACGGCGGGCGCCAACGGCAGGATCTATCAGGACACCACGGGGTCGCCGAATGCGAGCTACTATTATCGCGTGCGGGCGTACAACCAAAGCTCGGGCAATTCGGCCTACTCCAACGTCGCTGCCAGACAAACGCGGAGCAAAGAGTAGCGCGCAGGTAAGACCGTTTCCCATTATCTGTGCTCGGCAGGAAGGCTTTCGGCGCGCGACGTAATGGTGGGCGCATAGGTAGCATCGCGCCGATGTCTTACGTGTACGGCCTGTTGCTCGGCGATCCGATCGAGGTGGTGTGGCTGGCGGGGCAACCGGCACCGGCCAGATTGAGAGAAGTCTGAATCTGTGGTGCGGTGTAGCGGCAGCAGGTCGGCCGGTCGATCTGACAGCCCTGCCCGCTGGCGAATGCAAACGCCCCCGGCCCTCTATGAGGAAACCAAAGGCGTTCTGTTTACAACTCGACCTTCTCGACTTCGGCCACACTCCGGCCGCTGCCGTCGGCCAGGAAGGCAGCCACGACGCTGAACACGGCGTCACGGAAGCCGCCGACCTTCAGGATGTCGCTCCGCTCCGGGGCCTGCGTGGTCGTGTACGGCTGGAGGTCGATGCAAACCAGCTTCAGCGTGCAACTCAACACGGCAGCCGCCCGCTTCGGATCGGCGTCCAAGGCGGCCAGCACGTCCAATGCCTCGGCCAGCAGGGTGGGGAAGTCGTCGTGCCCGGCGCTCAGCTTCAACACCCCGCCGCCGCACCGCGATTGCCACAGAGAACTGGGCACGTAGAAGCGAGATGCCGAAGGCCAGGAAGTCGAGCACCGCCTGCCGGAACGAGCCGACAAAGGCTCCGCCCTGGCACACGACCAGGACGCTCGACCTCGTTGACGCAAGGGATGCTTGCGCCGATAATTGCGGGTGTCTTGTACAATCACGGGTAGCGACAGCAAGCAACAGAGTTACAAGCAGCAGGAGACTACTGATGAGCAAAGGCAATAGGATTCGGATGGCAAGGTTCGCACTATGGTTGGTCCAGGTCGGCATGTCGGTCAGCGTTTTGACGGCGGCGGAGCAACTCAAGATCGTGGATACCACGCCCGGCAAGCCGCCCTCGGATGCCATCGTGCTCTTCGATGGCGGCGGCACCGAGGCCTTTCTGAACGTCAAGGGCACACCCTGCCAATGGCCGGTCGTGAAGGGTGCGATGGTCGTCCGGGACGGATTCATCGTGTCGAAGCTCCACTTCCGTGATGCCCAAATCCACGTCGAGTTCGCCGTGCCCGACGATGGTAAAAAGGGCGGCGGGGCAGGCAACAGCGGCGTCTACATCTTCGGCATGTACGAGATGCAGATTCTCAACTCCTACGAGAACCCTATCGAGCCCAAGGAGGCGGTGGGCGCTGTACGGCATCTCGCCACCGCTGGTCAACGCCGCGCGGAAGCCGGGCGAGTGGCAGGTCTACAACATCCTGTACACCGCCCCTCGCCGTGACGAGCATAGCAAGGTGGTCCAACCGGGCGAGATCACGGCTATGCTCAACGGCGTGCTCGTGCAGCACAAGGCCCATTTCACCGAAAGCATTTCCCGCTGGAATCCCCTGCGTTATAAGAAGACGCCCTACACGGACAAGATCCTGGCAAGCATCCTCAAGACGGGCTGCGGTCCACTCTTTCTGCAAGACCACGGCAGCCCGGTGCGGTTCCGTAACGTCTGGATCAGACCGCTGGACGACAAGGCCAAGCTATTTCACGAGTGAAGCAAGCCGAGGGAATGGCCGTTTCCGAGGACAAGCGGCTGATGCACATGGCGCGGCAGCACGACCGCCTGCTGCGCATCCTGAAGGACAAAGGCTTGCACCGCAACATCGCCTTCGTCGAGGTCCACAATGAGCCCGACGCCAGCCTCTTTCCGCAGGGCGAGAAGGGCAAGAAGCTGCACGAGGAGGCCATTGCGCTGCTTCGCGATGCCCACCCCGATGTCCTTGTCAGTGGCGACTACTGTAGTCACAATCCGGCCATCGTGCCCGATAACGTGCAGGTCTACGACCAGCACACCTATGTGGCGGAACTCTACTGGACCATCCTCTACGGCCAGACGATCTGGCACCGGGACTTTGACCCAGCCAACCCGCGCAAGCTGAAACTGCTGGACCGGCTGCTGAAGGCCAATTTCGTTCCATACGCGGAGTTCAGCAAGCCCGCGCAGAACGTGCGGGAGTTGTGGCGGAAAATCGACTGGCTGTATTACAACCTTGACATTGAGCGGTTCGACGAGTGGATTCTGGAGGAGTACACGCGGCGTGAGGCGGGCCTGAAGCAGCAGGCGGCCCGGATCTTTGAGACCGATGCCCGGGAGGCCCATCGGCGGAAGGTCCCGGCGGTTTGCGACGAGGGCGGCTATTTTTATCCTCCCTTGGGATCGAAGTTCGAGCTTCGTCCGCCTGGAACGAGCATGTTCGAATGTGGGCGGCGACCGGGACCGCAGGGATGATGACGCCCCCGACGCCATCCGGCGGAAGCTGGCCATCTTCACCGAGCGAATTATCCCCTCTCTCAGGCCACGAAGAAAGCCTTGCGTAACTTATTGCTACGCAAGGCTTTATCGAGTGCCCCCTGAAGGACTCGAACCTTCGACCAGCTGATTAAGAGTCAGCTGCTCTACCAACTGAGCTAAGGAGGCGTTGCACCGCAGCCAAGGGCGGAAACGTCCATTGTACGACGATTGGCGGCCTTGGCAAGTGGTTCTATCGGCACCACGTTCCGCAGTTCCTCAATTCTTGCCCAAATTAATAGAAACCACCTCTCCTACGGCCCGGCGTCGGGAACGTCCATCCCCAACTGACGCATCTTGCGATAGAGATTCGAGCGATGCAGCCCCAGACGTTCGGCCGCCCGGCTCATATTGCCGCCAAGTTGCTCGATCGTGCGGCGAATGTACTCGACCTGAAAACGGGCCGTCGCGTCGGGCAGTTTCTGGCCCAAATCATCGACCACCGCCGCAGGCCCCCGCGGCGAAAGTATGAACGCCAGATCCTCGGCCTCGATGCGATTGCCCACGGTCAAATAGGCCAGCCGCTCCATCAGGTTCCGCAACTCCCGGACATTGCCCGGCCAATGATGCTCGGACAACCGCTTGCGGGCGGCGGCGGAGACTTCGGGCGCCTTGCGCCGGGCACGGCGGCAGAAGTCGTCGAGGAAATGCTCGGCCAGCAACAGGATGTCGCCTCCCCGCTGGCGCAGCGGCGGCAGATCGAGCGTCACCACGTTCAAGCGGAAATAAAGGTCCTCGCGAAACCGCTTCTGTTGGACCATCTCGGCCAGCTTCTGATTGGTGGCGGCCAGCACCCGCGCGTCGGTCGGGATCGGCGCGGAGCCGCCCACGCGAACCATCACTTTTTCTTCCAGCACCCGCAGCAACTTGGCCTGGCAGTTGAGACTCAAGTCGCCGATTTCATCGAGAAACAGCGTGCCGCCGGAGGCCAGCTCGAACTTGCCCGGCCGCGCCTCGTGGGCGTCGGTGAAGGCCCCTTTCTCATGCCCGAAGAGCTCGCTCTCGGCCAACGTCTCGGGGATGGCGGCGCAGTTCAGGGCCACAAAGGGCTGACCGCGGCGACGGCTGAGATAGTGGATCGATTGCGCCACGACCTCTTTGCCCGTGCCGTTCTCCCCGCCGATGAGCACGGCCAGATCGGTCTCCGCCACGCGGCGAACGATCAACCGCAGCGACTGGATGGCCGGGCAATCGCCGATCAACTGCACGCCTTCGGCCGCCTGATCGACGATCTGGCGGTTGGTGGCGATCAGCTTCTGGCGGTCCTGAACGTTTTCCAGGGCCGCCGACGCGTGGGTGGCCAGTTCGCTCAAGGCCTCTTGATCGTCCTGGGTGAATGCGCCGGAATGCTTCTTGTTGATCAGTTCGAACACGCCGAATCGCTCGCCCGATTGCGCGTGCAGGGGAACGCCGAGCAGCGTGCGCGTGTGATAACCGGTCTGCTTATCGACGCTATGATCGATCGTCTCGGGCTGCGTGGCGCCGTCGACCCGCTCGGGCTGGCCCGACCGCAACACGCGTCCAACCAGCCCGATGTCGTCGGCCACGCGGAGTTCACCGCCCTTCATACCCAAGGCCGGGCGGCCGATCAAGCAATGGTTGGCACGATCCCAGAGGAAGATGCTGGCCCGGTCCGCGTCCAACAAGTCTTTGGCCGCATTGGCCATCTGCTCCAGCAGCGGTTCGATCTCCCGCGTCCGGTACCACTCGCTGGCGATTTCCAGCAGCGTCTCCAGGCGGCGGATTCGCTGGCGTTGCTGATGCCGATCGCGGACCGAGGCCAGGGCCTCGCGGACCACCGGCAGCAACAACTCTACGGACGCCAGGGCATCCGGCGGCGGGGCACTTGGCCAGCACGCCACCAGGGCCTCGGCCGGAACCGCCCGCGGCGACAACGGGCCGGCAACCCAATTGCCCTGCGCCCGCGCGGCCTCCCGATCGAGGACTTCGGCCAGGAGTTCGACCGGAAAGGACCGTGCCGGTCCGGCTTCGGCCAGGGCGTTCCAGCGTCCCCCGTCGGCAACGACCAAGGCGACATAGCCGGCGGCCAAATCCGCGGTAATCGCCGGCAGGGCCGACGCCAGCCAATTGCCCGGCTCGTTGATCCGATTGGCCGCAGTAAGCAGCTCCAGTGATAGATTCATCCGCCCGGTCTGAACATTTTCCGGCTTGCGGGAACTATCGCGCGGGCTACCAGGCGCAATTGAGACATCTTCCAACCCTCTGGGTGTTGCAAATTTGATTCTTGTCGGCCAAAACGAATCCAGTCTAGCATGCGCGAATCAAAACGACAACAACGCCGCCGTTTCGCTTGATTTGAGATTTCAGTACTCAAGCCTGACTGGCCGGCGAAGGTGGGGAGAAAGGGTGCAATCTCCTGGGGTCAGACCGGCCCTGGGGCCCGCCGTCAACCTCGAACGATCGCTTGCCGAACTGCGGCCAGGTCGCGGCAGACAACGGCCGATCGCACGAGGCCCTTCAGTTGTTCTTCATCGACGATCGACCCGATTGCTTCGATCAACCCCTCGGAATAGGAAAAGTAGAATGTCTTTTTCTCGGAACAGTTCACCTTAGCCGTTCCAGCCAGGAATTGGGATGGCGACGGGCATCGGTCACGGCGATAACCACTGCCTCGTCGGCCTGTACAAGGAAGATGACAATATAGGGAAACCGGCGCAACAGGCAACGTCTAACTTCCTGTTGCCCTGTGTAATTTTCAAGCGGAGCAAGAAGTCTGGCGTTGCGACGAATCCGATCCAGCGCATGCTCGAACTCAGTCAGAAACTGATCGCCGAGAGCCGGTTGCTGTTTCTCGTAATGCAGGGCGGTCTCCGCGGCCTCAACCTCGGCAATCGAGAGGACCCTGACGTTCATTGTGCGGTTTTGCGATTTCGGTGCTCGGCCAAGGTCTGCCGCGTGCGGGCCAGAACGACATCCGCGTCTTCGGCCTGGATTTCCCCGCGGCCAAAGGCGGCCACGCGCTGACCGACCTCTTGCGCCCAGGCCACGGCAATCTCGTTCGATGGGAATCCACCCTTGTCCAGGCTTAGCTGCAACTGATCGACTACAAATGCCCGATCCTCTGGCGCCAAAGCCAAGGCATCCTGCAATATCTGTTCACGCAATGCCATTTTCTGTCTCCCAAGCCACCCGCCATTATAGCCAGGAAGCGGTTGGCGGGCAAACGTCAAATCCAGTCACTTCAACAGCGGCAGGTATCCAGGCAGTCGCCGGATCGGTATGACCCTGACCTGGCATCCATTCTTCAGGCATCTGCGTGCGCCAACGCTTGCGCTGGCCGCCGCCGTCCTCCCGACGCCAGCCAGGCCCGAACTTCGTTTCATTTTATCAAAGTTTGGGCTTGGTTCAGAAATGGGGACAGGCACCTCGCCGGCGTCCATTTCTTGCGGCCTAATCGCTATTCGGCTCGGAGCCAGTCCCCGTTTCTGAACCAAGCCAAGGTTTGGAGGCCGGAACCACCGTCAAGGCGGCCGCGCAGCGGCTTTGCGGCTGGCCTGTGTTGGCCGATTGGCCTCGCTATCCGCTACTGATTCCTGGCAACGCGGAAGCCCGTGAAGTCGTCCCGGCAGTACGGCGCATACCCGCCGCGTGAGGCGGAACGGGAGCTGCGCGGCCCGAAGTACCAGGAACCGCCACGAAGGACACGGTCATCGCCGGTGTCTGGGCCGGTTGGGTCGTCTGCGGGGGACCTGGCGTAGTATTCCGCGCCGTACCAATCGGCGCACCACTGCCAAGCATTGCCGTGAAGGTCATACACGCCTACGGGTTGAGTCCGCATGACAGCCGCTGGGATGGCAGGATTGACAACGCAGTGCACGCCTACGAAAATGCGGTAAAGTCTTACTGCACTTCGGCGATCGAATTCCTGTTTGGCAGAATATGAACGACGCAGAGTTTGCGACCTGGAATAGCTCAAAGCGAGCGAAGGTGATTTCCTATCTTGAGGAGCAAGGAATTTCATCGCCCCAAGTCGGAGACTGGCCTGCGTTCGAGGTGGCTCCTCATTTTGGCATCTGGTGTGTCGAGTCAAAAAAACAGAAAGGCAAAATCGGATGGTGGGTCTTTGCAGGAGATTGCCCGACAGATTATGTATCTGAGGATGGTCAGTGCCATCCGCGTGCGGCACTCAGAAATCTCTTGAAGAGTTGGAAAGACTGCATTCCGTACATGAAGGCTGGCAAGCAGCCGCCTCACACAAAGTTTGGTGACGGCTCAAATATTCAGGAACTCGGTGACTTGCTGGAAAAACGTGTCGTGATTCTGGAGGAGTGGTTGGGCGATGATACTTTATGGGAAGAGCGGTAATCAAAATGCCGAACCGCATCACGCAGCGACTCCCATTCTGCGAGCGGGAAAGAAGAGTTGACGAACATGCTGCCTAATAAAGTGAAGGGATTGTAAGCGTAGGTTAGTTTGGTATGCTATGGAAAGCTGGGCCTTCGGGACTCGGGTGCTCGTTCATACTGATATTATTGATCTTTGCATTGAAAATGAGCCATTGAGTTGTGTGGCAGGGGCGTAGGCCGGAACAAGCTTGCGCAGTTCCGGCACGAATCGGCATCAACGCGGGAACCGACCCGCGACCCGCAAGCGGGTACCCCGGGTGCCCCGGAGCTTGTTTCGGCCTACTGAATCAATCTCTCGAACTCGGCCTCGCTCAGTATTTTCACCCCCAGTTGCTGGGCCTTTTCCAGCTTGCTGCCGGCCTTTTCGCCGGCGACGAGATAGTCGGTCTTCTTCGAGACGCTCGAGGCGGCATGCCCGCCGTGCTGCGTGATCAGCTCGTTGATTTCGTCGCGACCGTACTTCACCAGCGTGCCGGTGACGACGAGCGTCTTGCCCTCCAGCTTGCGGGCCCCGGCGGCGGGCGGCGCGGACGCCGATCCCATTTGCACGCCCAGCGAACGCAGATCCTCGATCGCCTTGCCGCCGAACTCGGAATGCAGGAAATCATAAACGCTCTTGGCGATCACGGGGCCAATCTCGTTGGTCTGGCTCAACTCGTCGATGTCGGCGGCCAAAAGGGCGTCAATCGTGCGGAACCGCTCGGCCAACACGCTGGCCACGCGGTTGCCCACGTGGCGGATCGACAAGGCGTTGAGCACGCGGGCCAGGCCGCGGCCCTTGCTGGCCTCGATGCCCTCCAGCAGGTTCTCGGCCGATTTGCGGCCCATGCGCTCCAACTCCAGCAGCTTGTCCGCGGTCAGACGGTACAGATCGCCGTAGCTCTCCACCAGCTTCTGGTTGACCAGTTGATCGACCAGCTTGTCGCCCAGCCCCTCGATGTCCATGGCGTTGCGGCCGGCGTAGTAGCGGATGCGTTCCTTGATCTGGGCCGGGCATTCCGGGTTCGGGCAGCGGATGTAGACGCCGCCCTCGTCCTTGACCGCGGGCGTGCCGCACTCCGGACACTTCTTGGGAAAATGGAACTTCGCCAACTCGCCCTTCCGCTCGGTGACCTCGACGCGAACGACGTGCGGAATGATCTTGCCCGCCTTCTCCACCACGACCACGTCGCCCACGCGGACGTCCTTGCGCTCGATCTCTTCGGCGTTGTGCAGGCTGGCCCGGCTGACGGTCGTGCCGGCCAGCTCGACGGGTTCCAGGTCGGCCACGGGCGTGATCGCGCCGGTCTTGCCGACCTGCACGCGGATGGCATTGACGCGGGTCGTGGCCTCGTATTTCTCGAACTTGTAGGCAATCACCCAGCGGGGGGCTTTCGACGTGGCGCCCAAGCGGTCGCGCTGCTCGTAGCGGTTCGCCTTGAGCACCAGCCCGTCGATCTCGAAATCCAGTTCGTGCAGCCGCTCGATACGCTGCTCGCAATGCTCGGCGGCGGCCTCGAAGCTGGGGAAGCAGGCCACGCCGGGCGTAATGGGGATGCCGTAGCCGGTCATCTCCTTGAGGAAATCCATGTGCGTCTCGGCCTCGAGGCCCTCGCGATCGCCCACCGAGTGGCAGAAGAACCGCAGCCGCCGCTCGGCGCAGATCCGCGGGTCCAGTTGGCGGATGCTGCCGGCGCACACGTTTCGCGTGTTGGCGAAGAGCGGCTTGCCTTCGGCCTTCTGCCGCTCGTTGAGCCGCACGAGGTCGCTGTTGGTCATGTAGATTTCGCCCCGCGGCTCGAGGATGCGGGGAAACTCCTTGCCGAAGAGCTGGAGAGGCACGTCGTGGATCGTGCGGATGTTGTGGGTCACGTCGTCGCCCACGCGGCCGTTGCCGCGGGTTACGCCTCGCACCAGCAGGCCGTCTTCATAGACCAACGACACGGCCACGCCGTCGACCTTCAGCTCGACGACCCACTCGATCGGCTCGCCGGAGAGCAGCTTGGCGGTCCGCTCGCCGAACTTCTTCAGATCATCGAGGCTATACGTGTTTTCGATCGAGAGCATGGGCACGCGATGCTCGACCTGCGGCAGCTCGCTGACCGGCTGATCGCCGATGCGTTGCGTGGGGCTGTCGGGCGTGATCAGCTCGGGGTGGGCCGCCTCAAGCTGCTTGAGCCGCTCCAGGAGCTTGTCGTAGTCGCGGTCGCTGATCTCCGGGGCCGCCTCGACATAATACTCGTAATCGTGGTGGCGGATCTGGTCGCGGAGCGCGGCGATTTCGGCAGCGGGGTCTTTGGACATGACGGGGATTGTCCTGAAGGCAACGTGAATACAGCCCGTGGGCCGGAACAAGCGCAGCGCAGTTCCGGCATTTATTCGTTGCGGCGGTCGCGTTGTGTTACCGGCATGCCGGAACTGCGCTGCGCTAGTTCCGGCCTACATTGCTACCTTACCCACATCCGCATGCCGCGGCACACGGCGCGTTCATGCTCCGCAGCGGATGCGGAATCAGGCAGAGGAATTTCAAGGGGCCGCTGCCGGTGTTGCGGAACTGGTGGATCTCGTCCGGGGCGACGTAAACGGCCACGCCCCAGGAAAGTCGATGCTCGCCGCGGCTATCCAACACGACGCCCTCGCCTTCCAGGATGAACACTTCGTGCTCGTAGCCGTGGGAGTGTTGGGGCGTGTTGCCGCCGGGGGCCACTTCGAACTGCCGCATCGTGAAACTGGGGGCGCCGTCGTCCGGGCCGATCAGGCATCGCATGCGGCAGCCGTTGGCCCCTTCCATTTTGACAACGTCCGCGGAAATCTGTTCGAAGTGCGCGACTTTCATAAGCGTAAACGCCTTGCGGGTAGACTTGCTCGTTGGCTTCTCAAGGATGAATTCCGGACTCAATTATACCATGAATCCTCGACCTACACCGGCTTCATCGTGCTGACCCACAAGAAGGCCTTGCCCGCTTCATCGACCCGCACTTCGAACTTCAGTCCGACTTTCCCCAACATCTTCCGCAACGCGACACTGTAGGTGGTTCGCTGTTGGGGATGCGACACGGTCGCCTTGTCGGGCTCGACGCCGTGCCGGGCCAGGGCATTGTGGTCGTACAGCACCGGCGCGTTGATCTGCTTGCCGACTACCTCCAGGAGCTTGCTGGCCGCGACGCCGGAGACATTCACGTTGTGGAACTCATACAAGGCCGGCAGGACCTTCTGCGGGCTCTCTGCGGGCCAGCCGACCGGCCAAAGCTCCTGATCGAGCTGGGCCTTTTTCACCGCGTACGAGAGCGTCTCGCCCGACGCGCGGGGCACCATGCTGGAACCGATCGGACGCAGGATGCAGGCCAGGGCCGTGCCGCTGGAAAAATCGGAAAGCTCTTCCTCGATCTTGTCGTCGCCGTCGGCTACGGCATTTTCGATCTTCAGCGCTAGGCCGAGCCGTGCGGCGATCTTGTCCACCGCCTCGCTGCGGGTCATGCCCTTGGTGGAGAAACCGACCGTCTTGGCGAGATCGGCGTTGACCTTCTGCAACTGGCTGGCCGTAAGACCGAAGGCGGAGAGCTTTTCGCGTTTCTCGGGCGGGCCGCGCTTGGCCAGGTCGTCCAGCCAGGCGGCCAGCTTCTTGCACTCGCTGCGGCGGAAGCGGGCGCCGGGCACGATCAATTCGTCGCGGCCGCCGAGCACGGCCGTGACTTTATAGAACGGCATCTGTTCCGTGCCGCCGACTTCGATCGCCGGCTTTTCGCCCTCCTGCCCCGCGCGGAGGCGGAAGTTCTGCACGCCTGCCGCAGACAGGGCCTGCCCCCATTGCTGGAACGACAAGCCCGCTCCGAGTTGGTTGTCACCGGCGATTTCCAGTTGCACTTGGCCAGCCGGCGCAGCCCAAAGGGTTGCCGCGGGAACCAGGGATGACAATGCCCACGCGATGAGAAGATACTTCGAGATCAGATCCGAGCAGCCTTTCCCTCCCGCCCGGAAGGGGGTTTTGAAATGGCTTCCGAGAATATGCAGCCGCATGAAGGTTTCTCCTGGAACGGGGCACAGGAAAGGGGATATAGGGATTATAGCACACGAACAAGGGGCGGCGCTTCGTTGGCACGCGGCCCTCGTTCCCACGCCGACCATGGGTACATGGTCGGCGTGGGAACCGGGGAAAAGTGTAGAACGTGCGAAAGTGCAAGCTAGAATTCAACAGCCGGGAAGTCAAGTCACTTTATTCATACTCCCCTGAAGGAGAAATTGCCATGTCCCAACAGCTCGAAACGGCCCCGGAAACCTTTATTGATCGCCGCTCGTACGACGTCTCGGGCCGCAGCCCCGCTTTCGAGCGCCGGCAGTTCACGAATTCGCATGAAGGGCTCTCGCCGGAAGCAACCGAACTGGCCCAGGCCATCGATGGCTACAAGCTGCGTCACCGCCGCCGCTTCATCACCTACGAAGAAATGCTGTCGGTGATCAAGTCCTTGGGTTACCGGCGGCTGTAGCCCCGTAGGCCGGAAGAAGCTTGCGAAGTTCCGGCATTGGTGCGTCTGGCTTCGGGAAATGCCCGCATGCGCCACGTTCCGCGAATTGACCGCGATGCCAATTCTGGCACGCAGCGTATTGCCCCGGTTCGCGCAACCCACGCTGCCAATCTCGCGATTCCGGCTTAGTTCAGAAATGGGGACAGGCACCTCGCCGGCGTCCATTTCTTGCGGCCTAATCGCTATTCGGCTCGGAGCCAGTCCCCGTTTCTGAACCAAGCCGCGATTCCGACAGATTGCCGGACGCCCGGCTAGAATTCGTCAATAATGGATGCGGTGTCTCTGAAGTTCTTGGCGATAACACCGCGCCTTGACGAAACTCGCCCTTATCTCCGGGAGAGGGGAGTTTTCCCACAGCCCTTCAACAATCAGGAGTCAGATCATGGTGCTTCTTGAATTCAGTATGTTCCCCCTCGACAAGGGGGAGAGTTTGAGTCAGTATGTGGCTCGCAGCATCGATATCATCGATCGTAGCGGACTTGCCTATCAGACCCATGCCATGGGCACGGTCCTGGAAGGCGAAATCGATCAGGTCCTGGAGGTCGTGCGCCGTTGCTTCGAGGCCATGGCCGCCGATTGCAGCCGCATCGAATGTTCCATCAAGATCGACGCTCGCAAAGGCAAATCCGGCCGTCTGCAATCCAAGGTTGCCAGCGTGGAGGAGAAACTCGGCCGGCCGATTCGGAAGTAAGAGGCCCGCGGGCTATAATTGAACCGGTGAAAAGGAGGAGTAGGCCGGAACAAGCTCGCGCAGTTCCGGCATCGCTTCCAGTGGAGACGTTTCCCGGACGTAGAGACACCATTGCCGGAACCGACCCGCGACCCGCAAGCGGGTACCCGGGTGCCCCGAAGCTTGTTCCGGCCTACATGATTGAGAACCTGCACAATATGCCCAACACCGAACTGATCCGCAGGCTCCGCGCGGCGCTGAGGCCCGAGAATGTCCTCTCGGCGCCTTCGGAGTTGGTCGTCTACGATTGCGACGCGTTCACCGTCGAGCGTCGCATGCCTTTGGCCGTCGTCTTTCCGCGCTCCACGGAACACGTGGCCGAAGTCGTGCGGATTTGCGCGGACCACGGTTGCCCCATCGTCGCCCGCGGGGCCGGCACCGGGCTGGCCGGCGGTTGCACGCCGCCGCCCAACGGCGTGGTCGTTATGCTCACGCGGATGAACAAAATCCTGGAGATCCGCCTCCGCGACGGCTTGGCCCTGGTCGAGCCGGGCGTGCTGAACCTGCAACTCACGCGGGCCTTGGAAGGGACCGGCTACCACTTCGCTCCCGATCCGTCGAGCCAAGGCACGGCGACGATCGGCGGCAACGTGGCCACCAATGCCGGCGGTCCGCACACGCTGAAATATGGGGTGACCGTCAACCACGTGGCCGGCCTGGAGGTCGTGCTGGGCGACGGCTCGATCGTGCAGTTCGGACCCGTGGAAGATCCGGCCGTGCTGGACCTCGCCCGAGTGGTCTGCGGCAGCGAGGGCACGCTGGCGATCGTGACCAGGATTTGGTGCCGGCTGACGAGGAATCCGCAGGCCTGCCGGACGATCCGCGCCACGTTCGCTTCGATCGACGACGCCTCGCAGGCCGTCAGCCAGATCATCGCCGCGGGGATCGTTCCTGCCGCGCTGGAGCTTATGGACCGCGGGATCCTCGATGCGGTCGAGGCGGCCTTTGCCCTGGGCGTGCCGCCGGAAGCGGCCGCCGTGCTCGTGATCGAACTCGACGGGCCCGAGGCCGGCCTCGACCCGTTGCTGGAGCAGGTCATCGGCATTTGCCGCCACTGGAAGCCGGGCGAGATCCTCCAGGCCAAGACGCCCGTCGAGCGGGAGTTGCTGTGGAAGTGCCGCAAGATGGCCGTCGGCGCGCTGGGCCGTCTCAGCCCGGGCTATGTGCTTCAGGACGGCGTCGTGCCGCGGACCCGCCTGCCGCACGTTTTCCGCCGCATCGCCGAGATCGCGGCCAAGTATCGCGTCCGCATCGTCAACGTGGCCCATGCCGGCGACGGCAACGTCCATCCCATCCTGCTGCTGGATGAGCGCGACCGCGACCTGACCGCGCGGGCCCAGGCGGCCAGTCGTGAGGTGCTCGAAGAGTGTATCGCCTGTGGCGGGAGCATCACGGCCGAACACGGCGTGGGGATCGAGAAGATCGAGTTGATGGAGAAACTCTTCGCTCCCGCCGATCTCCGCGCCATGCAGCACGTCCGCCGGGCCTTCGATCCGGCCGGGAGGCTGAATCCGGGCAAGAAGTTTCGCGTGATATGTCAATGACCGCCGTCACCGCATCAGAATTAGGGCTGGCACAGACCGTCGCGCCGAGCGACGAGGCGGCCGTGGCGGCGTTGATCGCCGAGGCCTACCAGTCCGGCACGCCGGTCTATCCGATCGGCGGCGGAACGAGCCTCGACTACGGCCCGCGACCGGTGCGGCCCGGTATCCGACTGAGCATGAGCCGCATGAATCGCGTGCTCGACCATCCGGCCGACGATCTGACGATTACCGTCGAACCGGGTCTGACCCTCGCCGAACTCAACCGGCATTTGGCTTCCAAGCGGCAATGGCTGCCGATCGACGCCCCCGAACCGGCCCGTGCGACTGTCGGCGGCATCGTGGCCACCAACGCCTGCGGTCCGCGGCGCTACGCCGCACGGGACCATCGGCGACTACTTGATCGGCGTTCGCGCAATCGACGGTTGCGGCGCGGCATTCGCCGCCGGCGGCCGCGTGGTGAAGAACGCGGCGGGATACAACCTTCCGCGGCTCATGGTGGGTTCGCTGGGCACGCTCGGCGTGCTCACGCAGTTGACGTTCATGGTCCGCCCGTTGCCAACCCATTCGGCCCTGGTGATCTGCGACATGCCCAGTTTCCAGCAGGCCGAGTGTCTGCTGGCCGCTTTGGGGCGGAGCCGAACAACACCGATGATCGTGGAATTGCTGACCGGCCCCGCGCAGCCCCATTGCCCCTTGCCGGCGAAGCCCGACACGGCCGCTGCGCGGCTGGCCATCGGCTTCGAGGGCGGAGCGGCAGAGGTGCAGGGAATGGCCAACGTCTTGTGCGACGAGTGGCGGGCCTTGGGGGCCGATGGACTGACGACGATCATTGGCGCCAGGGTCGATGCGGTGTGGAACTGGCTGAGCGAAAGCCCCGCCATCCTGCAAATCAACGTGTTGTCCAGCCGGTTGGTCGGCGTCATGGAACAGGTGGCCGGAAGCCTGCCCGCGACGCCGCTTCAGGCCCACGCGGGCAACGGCGTGGTTCGCGTCTATCGGGCCGACGCTGCGACGGGAGACGGACTCGGAAGTCCATCCTACGGTGATTTCGCCAGCCTGGTACAGAACACGCTCCGGCCGATTGCCGCCGCGGCGGGCGGCCACCTGACCGTGCTCGCCGCGCCGGCCGATGTTGACCTCTCTCCGGCCGAAATCTGGGGTCCACCTCGTCCCGGTGCGGCCTTGATGCGTTCCATCCAACAACGATTCGATCCCGCAGGAATCCTCAACCCGGGGAGGTTTGCTCGGTAGTAGTGTAGGCCGGAACAAGCTTGCGCAGTTCCGGCAGGAATCTCAGTGAGCAGACGTGATTGCCGGAACAGCGCTGCGCTTGTTCCGGCCTACGGTGTTGCAAACGACCCCACCGCTGTGTCGGCGGGCGTATAATTGACTAGCGATGAACTCCAATAGCCCCGACAACACGAACGAGTCCGGCGACGAGAACCTGGCCTCCGACCATGAGTCCATGGTGCCCGTCGCCTACGACCAGTTGCTGCGTTGCGTCCACTGCGGGCTGTGCACGTCGTCGTGTCCCACCTACCTGGAGACGGGCGACGAGAATAACGGCCCCCGCGGCCGCATCCAACTCATTCGCCTGGTCGCCGACGGCCGCACCGATCTGACCGAGCGCATGGAGCGGCACCTCGAACTGTGTCTCGACTGTCGGGCCTGCGAAAGCGTGTGTCCCTCCGGGGTGCAGTACGGCCGGCTGATCGAGCCGTTCCGCCAGGCTATCGAAGCCAAGGACATCCGCGTGGAAAAACGCTGGGACCTTTTCCGCCGCGGAATCCTCTTGGAGTTGTTCCCCTACGCCGACCGCTTGCGCTACGTGCTCAGCCCGATGCGCATGCTGCAACGGCTGGGCGTTGTGTCGGCAATCGAGCGGCTGGGGCTATTGAAGCTCGTGCCCGGACGGTTGGGGCGACTGGCCCCGCTGCTGCCGCCTCCTGCCCGTCCGGCGCGCGGTTGCCGAAATTCCTGCCGGCCGTGGGGCGGAAGCGGGCCCGCGTGGCGATTTTCACCGGTTGCGTGGCCGATGCCATGTTCCGCCCCGTGCATTGGGCGACGGTCCGCGTGCTCCAAGAGAACGGCTGCGACGTGTTCGTGCCGCGGGGGCAAGGCTGTTGCGGCGCGATTCATCTGCACAACGGCGACCCGCTCGGGGCCCGGCGGCTGGCCGACGCCAATCTCGTGGCCTTCGAGCTGGACCGCTACGACGCGATCCTGGTGAACCACGGCGGCTGCGGGGCGATGCTCAAGGAGTACGGCCTGCACTGGCACGACGGCCTGCAGCCGCACCGCGCCCGTTTTGCCGAAAAAGTGAAAGACGTGCACGAGTTTCTCGATAACCTCGGCGTCGTGCCTTTCAGCGGGCGCATCGAGGCCACGGCCACCTATCACGACTCGTGCCACCTGGCGCAGGTGCAGCGGGTTGCCGCAGCGCCGCGCAGACTCTTGGCCAAGATCCCCGGCCTCGATCTCCGCGAGTTGCCCGAGGCTGCCGTTTGTTGTGGCGCGGCCGGCACCTACAACCTGACCGAGCCGGAGATGTCCGACCGGCTCTCGCGCCGCAAGCTGGACAACATCCTCAGCACGGGGGCCCAGATCGTGTTGGCCGCCAACGCCGGATGCTTGCTGCAGATCCAGCGCGAAGTGCGGCAGGCGGGGTTGTCGATTCAGGTGATGCATCCCATGGAACTGATGGACCTGAGCTACCGCGGGGAGAAGGTGAGTTTGAAGACCGCGTCTGAAAAGGATAGAATGAAGACGGGTTGAACACACTCTAGCCCAGAAGCAAGCGGGGATTCCTTTGGAGTGCGGTGACTTGTCACCGCTTTCCCGAGCTTTACGAGGCTCTTCTGGGCGTGACAAGTTCACTTGAGAATTGTGTGCCGGCGAAGCGTGCGGCCGCGAGAACACGGCAACGCGAGAATAGAAAGCGGTGACAAGTCACCGCACTCCAAAGTTGGCTTACTCCAGGTTTAGCCCGGTGATAACCCATGTCGATCGTGGCCCCCCATCCCGAAACCCGCATTGTTCTATCGAACATTTCTTGGGCGACCTTCGAGGCCATGGTGGCTGAAAAGGAATCGTGTGGCACCCGCTTCGTCTACGATCGAGGGGTTCTGGAAATCATGGCGCCGTCCGCAGAGCATGAATGGTATCACCGCTTGTTGGGCCGGCTTGTCGAGGCATTCACGATGGAACGGAACATTGCCGTACGCACTACCGGTGCGACGACGCTGAAAGCCCAACTGGCGGAGCGCGGCCTGGAGCCGGACGAGTCCTATTATATTGCCAGCGAGTCGGCGGTTCGCGGCTGCCTTGACTTGGATTTGGAGCGCGATCCGCCGCCCGACCTGGCCATCGAAGTGGAGATCTCCCGGAGCGCCATGGACAAGCTGGCGATTTACGGCGACTTGGGCGTATCGGAAGTATGGTTCTACGACGGCGAATCGTTGCGGATGTGCGTGCTGCAATCCGATAAGACGTACAAAGCCAGAACGCGAAGTTCCCAGTTGCCGCAACTCAGGAAAAACATCGTGGAGGCCTTCCTTGCCCGGCGGCAGGAAAGCGACGAGACGAGTTGGATTCGTTCGTTTCACCAGTGGGCGCGCGGGCTGAGCACATAGCAACTCTCCGACCGTGGAGCCGGGGAGCACCTGGAACGCACTCCAAGGATGCCCACTTGATAATAGTCTACTCCGCAACCTCGAAAACATCAAGACTTCAAGCCGCTCGCTCGCTGAATGTTTCGATCTCCAGCCGCGTCAATTCCGCCACCAACTCGGCCGGCGTTTGCGGACGCCGTAGTGGATCTTTGGCCAGCATCCGATGCACAAGTTCGGCCACGCGCCGCGGCACGTGCGGCGCCAGGCGGCGAACGTTCAGCGGGGCGGTCTGCTTGTGCGCGACGGCCAGTTGCGCAAGCGTCGCGCCTGCCAACGGCAATCGCCCGGCGAGCATCTGATACAGAACTACGCCCAGGCTATAAATATCGCTGCGGATGTCCGGGCGGTAAGCCGAGCTGACATGCTCGGGAGCAAGGTAATACCCGCTGCCGGCAATCGCCCGCCGACCGCCAAGCCACTCGTCGCGGTGCCGCGCAAGCCGAGATCCAAGAGCGTTACGTGCCCCTGGGGCGAAAGAAAAATGTTGCTCGGCTTGATGTCGCCGTGCCTCCAGCCCGAGCGGTCCAGGGCATCCAGCGCCTCGGCCGTTTGCCGGCCGATCCACAACACGGCCGGCGGATCGAGCAAGCGCCGCGCGGAGGCATAGGCCTGGAGCGTGGCGCCCTCCAGCCACGGCATGACCAGAAATTGCGGTGCCCGCCTGATTTGCGATTCCAGGATCGCTATCAAGTGCGGGTGCGAAACCTGGCGGCCGAGATGAGCCTCGCGGGCGAGCATTTCGATGGCAACGGGGTCTTGCTGGCGATTTTCGTGCAGCATTTTGACCGCGTAGGCGGCCGCGCGATGGACGGGCGCATTCACGGGGCGAGCGCGATAGACTCCAGCCCATGATCCATGCCCGACTCGTCCCATCAATTGCCAGGCGCAACTTGGGGTTCCATACCGATTCCATCGGGTTTTCCGATGGGGCAAATCAAGGCAGTCTCGAAGAAGGGCAAGACGGGGAACTTGCGGCGGCTTTTCCGGGGAAAACGGCGGTTCTTCCCGCTAAGTGTGCGAGTGGCGGAGTCAGCCGCTCGTAGTCCAGCCCGGGCACGATGCACCCATGGTCGGCGGAATGCCGGCCAGAACTGGCCGGAGAAACCCCTCGATTTCCCCCTTTCAACAGGAATTCTCCCTGGGGGGCCCCTTGCGAGCACTCGGGCTGCGGGCATAATAAGGCTTATCGACGCTGGAACTGGGAGAGCCGGGTAATTCAAGTTTCTCGCCGCAGCGAGCCGATCTTTGATATCTCGCGAATGGGTGGCCGGCTTCGAGGAAAATTCTTTTTTGAACCTCTTGACACCGATTCCAGGTCTGATAGAATGACTGGTCTCGACTGAAATGACCTGTTTTGGCCGGGAAGTTGATTTGCTCTTTGACAATTTGGTAGTGATAACCTCAATTCTGATTTTCAGCCAGTTTAGAACTGGATTTGAGAACGGTATTCGGCTTCTGATGAGAATCAGGGGTCGATGCCAAAAAATGAAGTTTGTTTGCCAGATAGGCTTTTCAATAAAAAGCGCTAATGAATCCGGCGGGAGAAATCCTGACGGGGTACCCGGGCACCCGCTTGCGGGTCACGGGTCAGCGAATAATTAATTGAAGGGTTTGATCCTGGCTCAGAATGAACGTTGGCGGCGTGGATTAGGCATGCAAGTCGAGCGAGAATTCCCCGCAAGGGGGAGGACAGCGGCGAAAGGGAGAGCAACACGTAGTTACCTACCCTCAGGACTGGGATAGCTCGGAGAAATCCGAGGTAATACCAGATAACGTCTTTGGACCAAAGGTGTGATTCCGCCTGAGGAGGGGACTGCGTCCTATTAGCTAGTTGGTGAGGTAACGGCTCACCAAGGCATTGATGGGTACGGGGTGTGAGAGCATGCCCCCGCTCACTGGGACTGAGACACTGCCCAGACACCTACGGGTGGCTGCAGTCGAGGATCTTCGGCAATGGGCGCAAGCCTGACCGAGCGACGCCGCGTGCGGGATGAAGGCCTTCGGGTTGTAAACCGCCGTCGGAGTGGAGGAAATTTCAGGGGGTTCTCCCCCTGGATTGACTAATACTCAGAGGAAGGACGGGCTAAGTTCGTGCCAGCAGCCGCGGTAAGACGAACCGTCCAAACGTTATTCGGAATCACTGGGCTTAAAGGGTGCGTAGGCGGCTCAGAAAGTAGGGTGTGAAAGCCCTCGGCTTAACCGAGGAATTGCGCCCTAAACTACTGGGCTTGAGGAAGACAGAGGTAAGCGGAACTTAGGGTGGAGCGGTGAAATGCGTTGATATCCTAAGGAACACCAGGAGCGAAAGCGGCTTACTGGGTCTTTTCTGACGCTGAGGCACGAAAGCTAGGGGAGCGAACGGGATTAGATACCCCGGTAGTCCTAGCCGTAAACGATGAGCACTGGATTGGAGGCCCCCCCATAGGCTTCTAGTCGTAGCGAAAGTGTTAAGTGCTCCGCCTGGGGAGTATGGTCGCAAGGCTGAAACTCAAAGGAATTGACGGGGGCTCACACAAGCGGTGGATGATGTGGCTTAATTCGAGGCTACGCGAAGAACCTTATCCTAGTCTTGACATGCTTGGATTAACCCGGTGAAAGCCGGGCCACGCCCGCAAGGGTGGAACAAGCACAGGTGCTGCATGGCTGTCGTCAGCTCGTGTCGTGAGATGTCGGGTTAAGTCCCTTAACGAGCGAAACCCTTGTCGCTAGTTGCCAGCGAGTCATGTCGGGGACTCTAGCGAGACCGCCGGTGTTAAACCGGAGGAAGGCGGGGATGACGTCAAGTCCTCATGGCCTTTATGACTAGGGCTGCACACGTCATACAATGGCGCGCACAAAGGGAAGCAAACTCGCGAGAGCAAGCAAATCCCAAAAATCGCGCCTCAGTTCGGATTGCAGGCTGCAACTCGCCTGCATGAAGCTGGAATCGCTAGTAATCGCGGGTCAGCATACCGCGGTGAATGTGTTCCTGAGCCTTGTACACACCGCCCGTCAAGCCACGAAAGTGGGGGGCATCCGAAGTCGCCGTGGTAACCGCAAGGAGCTAAGCGCCGAAGATGAACTCCGCGATTGGGACTAAGTCGTAACAAGGTAGCCGTAGGGGAACCTGCGGCTGGATCACCTCCTTTCTAAGGATATTTTGCCTGTCGGCTTCACGCGTCGACATCAAGGCAGAAAACTGGGCAGTTCCGCAACTGGTTCAGTTCTGAGAATCACTACCAAGTCAGAAGCAAATCGAGACCCGGTCGGGAGCAATCCCGGCCGGGTCTTATTTTTTCACTTTCGGGGATTTCGTCCTCGGCGTTCCTGGGTTACAATTGGGGTATTCAGCTTCTCCTCGCGTCAACCGTATGATAGACGGCGGAATGGACATTAGCCCGATCATGACCGAACTCCGTGAGCAAAAAATCATGACCGTCTGGCCGGGAATCGGCTCCATGGCGCTTGGCCGCTGGGTCGGGCGGCTGGCCGGAAATCGCTTGGGGCACGGTTTTTTTACCCTGGGCAAGCTGCTGGCCCTGGCGACGATCCCGATCAGCCTGGCCGTCTATCTTTGGCGGCTCATGCCCGGCGCCTGCCGCCGCTACACCCTCACGAGCCAGCGATTGATTATCCAGCGCGGCTTGACGGCCAAAGACGGTCCGTCGATCGGGCTCGATGCATTCGACTCCATTGCGGTGGCCGTTCTGCCCGGCCAGGACTGGCTGCACTCGGGCGACCTGGTTTTCCAGCGCGACGGCACGGAGGTTTTCCGCCTCCGCGGCGTTTCCCGACCTGAGGCGTTTCGCCAGGTCTGCCTGAAGGCCCGCAATGCGTTGATCCGCGGGCGGCAAGTTTGCCAACAGCAAGCGGCCGTGGCCATGCCCTCAGCCACGTAGCCACGTAGGCCGGAACAAGCTTGCGCAGTTCCGGCATGGGTGTCTGCATCACTTACGGCGTGGGCGTGGCAGGGTACGGCTGGGCTTCGTCCACTTCCGCGGCCGGAAGTTCAGCGACCGCGGAACCAGCCGGCTCGACAGGTGGAAGCCGCCGCACCTCGTCCGCACCGGCTGGCGGATCTGCCCCGCCCGCCGCCTGCAGGCTGGCGACGGGGACCATCGGCCGTACCTCCAAGATCGGCACCGCGGGTTGCGGCTGTGTACCGGCCGTGCCGGATATCGGCGGCGGACCCGAGGGGCCTTCGGGTCGCGGGTTTGTTGTGGGAGCAACTGCCGCAGCCTGTGGAGGTCTTGCCGGATCGCTTTCGCTTTCACGCGGCGGCAGGGTTTCCGGATTCACCGTTTCGATGGGACTTGTCTGCCGTGCGGCCGCCGCAATGTTTGCCGGCTCGGCTGCACCGGTTCGCTGTCCTGCGTCGATGGTTCGCCCAACTTGGGGATAACGGGCGATATTGACCCCGATCGAGCTTGCAATGAGCAGCAGCGATGCCAGGGTGGCCGCGAACTTGGGCACGATCCGCACCTCGGGGATTTTTTTGGGGAAACATCTCAACGTCGCGAGAAAACCATACACCACGGCACGCCGCAGGCAAGCGAAGAACGGCTACGCCGTGAGTGTCTTTGCGTGATTGTCGGGTGACAAACGCGGCTGCGCAAACCTTGCGCGACGTACCGGATCTGCTGCTGCTTGTCATGATAATGAAAAGAGTGCGAGGCCACGGGCGAGCGATACGGCGGCTGCGACATGCCCCTCAGACGTTTGATGCGACTCTCGCTCGTCTTGGCCGGTTCATTCCGCAAATGCGTCTCCAGTGCGCCGCGCCGCACTCCAAATTACACCGGCGATTTCATCGCCGACGCCCCGCGCTCGGCCAGGGCCTGATCGATCTCAGCCAACCGCTGTTCGTCGAGTTGCCAGCCCGATCCGCGGGCGTTTTCGCGGATCTGATCGGGCCGTTTGGCCCCGCACAGCGCGCTGGTAATGCCGGGCTGCTGCACCGTCCAGCGGATCACCAGATCGGCCACCGTATGGCCGCAGCGCCGGGCGATTTCCTGCAAGCGATCGACCAAGTCGTGGTTCTTCCGCCGCTCCTCGCCCTGAAACATCGGATACTTGCGGCGGCTGTCGTCAGGGCCGAAGATATGGTCGCGGGATATCGTCCCGGCCAACATGCCCTTCATCAGCGGCCAGTAGACCATCACGGCCACGCCCTGCCGGCGGCACCAGGGCAGAGTGTCGGCCTCGATTTGCCGCAGGAGCATGTTGTAGGGCGGCTGGAACGCGACCAGTGGACAGACCGTGGCGAACTCCTCAAGCTGGGCCAGCGTGACGTTCGACGCTCCGACGGCCAGCACCTTGCCCTCTTCGAGCAGTCGCTTTAACTCGCCGGCTGATTCGGCAACGGGAATCGTCTTGTCCGGGGCGTGCAAGTAGTAAAGTTCCACGCGGTCGGTGCCCAATCGCCGCAGGCTTTCTTCGCACTCCCGTCGCAACGTCGCCGGCCGGGCGTCGACGACTTGTTGCCCTTCCGGCGACCAGTGGACCCCGCCTTTGGTGGCAATGACCATTTCCTTGCGGCGGCTGCCGAGTGCCCGCGCGATCAACCGCTCGCTCTCTCCATGGGCCCCGTAACAATAGCCCGTATCGAGGTGATTGATCCCCAGGTCGAAGCAGGCCCGAATCGTGGCGATGCTATCGGCATCGGTGACACCCGGACTGGTCATGCCCGCGATCGGCCAGCAGCCCAGGGCGACTTCGGAGACTTGCAAACCGGTATTGGCGAGAGGGTGGTAAAGCACGAAGGATGAAGGATGAAGGATGAGGGATGAAGGATGAAGGACGGAAAGTCTTGAATTTGCTTTATTTGTGCTTTGGATTTGTTTAGGATTTCGATATTCGTGCTTCGGATTTCGCGGTTTGGCAGCATCCTTCCCTGCATTCCAGCGGCGACGGCCCATCGGGCGGCGGGCCGTCCGGCCCTAATGCCAAGCGGGGGCTCCCTGGACTTGTCCGCTCGAGAATCAACTCGCGGATCATTTGCACGAAGCGGGGGTGCAATCCGGGCGTTTCCGCGCGAACCATCGTGAGCTGCAACGTTTCGCAAAGCTCGTTGACCTCGACATCGAGGTCGAAAACAACCTCCATGTGGTCATGGAGGAATCCGATCGGCACGATGACGACCTCGTGAGCATCGCCTTTCGCGGCAACCGCCCGCACCACCGACTCGAACGTCGGGCCCCAACCACGGTTGCGCGGGAGGCCCGCTGCGACTCTGGAAAGCCAATTGCCAGTCCGCGCGGGGAAGCGCATCGGCGACGAGTCGGCAGGCCTCGCGGAGCTGCCCTTCATAGGGGCCCGATTTGGCCATGGAAACCGGAATGCTATGGGCCGTGAAAATCAGGGGCGCCTGGTCTCGGCGATCTTCCGGCAGTTCGGTCAGCGCGGCACGGACCCGGTCGACGAGCGACTCGATAAAGCCCGGGTGATTGTAAAAGCGGCGGATCACGTCGATTTGCGGGGCCTCGGCGCCAACCTCCTGCCGGGCACGTGCAATGTCCTCGCGATACTGCCGACAGCCCGAATAGGAACCAAAGGCCGAGGTCACAAACGTCAAGGCGTGGCGGATACCGTCGTCGGTCATCTGTTGCACGACATCGGTCAGCATGGGGTGCCAGTTGCGGTTTCCCCAATAGACCGGCAGGTGCGGGCCATGGGTGTTCAGTACTTGCACCAGTTTGGCCAGCAGGGCCCGGATCTCCCCATTCAGCGGACTGACTCCGCCGAACCGTTGGTAGTGCTCGGCAACCTCCAGCAATCGGTCGCGGGGAATATTCCGCCCGCGGGTCACGTTCTCCAGGAAAGGAAGAACGTCGTCGGGGCCTTCCGGGCCGCCGAAAGAGAGAATGAGCAGGGCATCGTAAGGAAAGGATGATGGGTGAAGGATGAAGGAGGAATCAGACATATTCTCTTTTCATTCATCCTTCCGCCTTCATCCTTCATCCTTCCGAAGTGACCCCGACGGGATTTGAACCCGTGTTACGGCCTTGAAAGGGCCGTGTCCTAACCTGGTTAGACGACGGGGCCTGGTTTGCGTTCGGCCAAAGACGGCCAGAAAGGACGACGGGGTCGAGCGCAGAATAGATTGTATACCGTCTGGGGGGAGGCTGCGTCAAGGGGGCAGCGGCCGACGGCAAGAAGCAACCCTACGCAAAACGGAATTCATTCCGTTCGTTGGAAAGAGGCCGAGTAACGGAATAAATTCCGTTCTAAGAAGCGCCGGAACCCAAGACGTTATGAAATTGCAAACAGCCAAAAGGGTTATCGGCTCACGGGCGGTTGGCTTGCGTGGGTAGCAGATCTGCGTGGACGGAGAAAGGCTCGCTTCAGGCGGGATCGACGGTTTCGGGGTTATCGCTCTTGGTAGCCGTCTTTTCGCCCGCGAGGGGTTCGTTGCGATGAATCGCATCAAAAACCTCGCGGCGATGGACGGGAACTTCCTTGGGAGCCTCAACGCCTAGCCGGACCTTGTCCCCACGAATCTCCACGACCACGATGGTAATGTCATCGTTGATGACAATACTCTCGTTCTTCTTCCGAGACAACACTAACATCGTACGTTCCTTCGCCCTCTTGCCAGAGCTTCCTTGGTTTTCGCCCTCGCAGAAGCCGTTTGGCGCGTATGCCAATACGCTCCACCATCATTTTACGATACGCCGCAATTATGCGAAGTCAAGTCATTCAGTGGGAAATCTTTGTTTTTTGACAATTTTTTATCTTTTCTAACCATCTATTTCCTACCCTCTACCTGACCGCGAGTTTCCAGGACAAAGCCGGGGGACCGTCCGCGGCTGGTAAGCAGCGTGTAAGTCTATAATCAGCAATGTCTTATGGCACAAGATTCTGAGGCTCTCGCAGAAATCGCGAGGTGCGGGGAAGAAGGTCCCCGACCATGACGAATTACCAATCTCTCAGGTAAATTTACATCGCCCATTGTTGTCTTCGGCAGGATTGACTTATAATGGACCATCCTTAAGTCCAGCCGATGTTCTTTTCTGGAAATCCCGCGCCCCATGCTGAACTGGTTTCGCAATATTTATATAGCCGTAGCGACGGTTTCGCACGCTCTTTGGGTAGGCATTCGCTATTGGATGCGGACCTACGATCCGCGGCGGCGAACCTTCACGGAAAAATACGAATTCCCCGAACTTCCCGTCCCTGTTGCGCCACGCTTTCGCGGTTACCATCGTTTTGATCTGACAACCTGCATTGCTTGCGAGGCGTGTGCCAGGGCCTGTCCGGCGAATTGCATTGAAATCGGCAAGCAAAAGGCGCCGGAAAAGAAAGGCTTCCAATTAACTGAATTCGTCATCGACTATGGAAAGTGCCTGTTTTGCGCTTTGTGCGTCGAGCCCTGCCCGGTTGATTGCATCTTTATGGGTTCGGCGCACGATTTGAGCTGCTATTCCCGTGATGGATGCCGGGTCGACTTTACACGGCTTCCCGTGGAAATTGCCTGGGGAAAAGCAACGCTTGAACCGCTTGCAGTCGCCCAATCCAAGTCGGTGCTTCGCCCGGTGCACGGAGGACCCAACCAGTGAGCTCCAGTAAGACTCTCCCCAAGCGAACCGTCCATCGCAAGATTTTCACGCCCGCGGAGGCAAACGCCACGTTGCCTTTAGTGCGTGCAATCGTCTCCGACCTCGTCGATTTGTCGTGCGAGTTGACGGAGCGGCGGCAACGGCTTGGTCTGCTCCTGGGAGGCAAGGCTGCCAATCCTCGCGATCCGTACCATGAAGAACTCGTCCAGGTCCAAAAGGACATGGAGAAGGACACCTTGCGACTCCGCGAGTATGTCGAGGAACTGCGGGCATTGGGCGTTGAGCCCAAGAGCGGTACGGAAGGCCTGGTCGATTTTCCCGCGCTGCTCAACGGCCGCAAAGTTTTCCTCTGCTGGAAGCTGGGCGAATCACGGGTGCTCTTCTGGCATGACTTGGAGGCCGGTTATGTTGGGCGGCAGCCGGTTCGGGCGGATTCCGAATTCCAGTCCGAAGAGGAACATGGAACTCACGGAATGGTGGGCGATGTCCGCCAGAACTGAGTAAGGCGCTTCTGTTAAGACCCTGAACCCTCGTATGCCATGTCTCCGACATCCATTGCCGCCTACCTTGTGCTTTTCGGCTCGATAGGGCTGTTGTTCCTGTTGGTGTCGCTGCTTGTCGGTCGGTTGGTGCGTCCCGCTGCCCCCACACTCGCCAAGTTGGAAGCTTATGAATGCGGCGAGCCGGCGGTCGGGTCGAGTTTCGTGCAATTCGATCTGCGGTTCTACGTAGTGGCCTTGGTTTTCATCGTCTTCGAGGTCGAAGTGGCCCTCTTCTTCCCCCCGGCCACGATCTTCGGCACGGCTACCCGGTGGATGAATCCGCAGACCCAGCCGAGTGCTCCCCACAGCCTTGACGCCGACCTGGGTGTGCCGGCGAAGGGTCTGCCCGCAAAGACCGATTCAGTGCAGACCGCCGAGGACGCCCGCACGTTGGCCCTTGCCGCGGCTGCCGATCTGGCCGCGTTTTTCGCTTTGATCTTGTTGGGTTTCGCTTACGTTTGGCGACGGGGAGACCTCAACTGGGTGCGGGCGATCGATACGCCCCATTCGCGACCCGCGCAAACGCTCGAGGTAATGCGTTAGATGCAATTCAAAAGCCGTAGGGCTAGTGCCTTAAATGCAATTTGAAGCTATCCACCAACAACTGAGCGGCCGTTTTGGTCCGGCCATCCTCCGCGCGGAGCCTGCCGCAATCGATCCCTGGATCGACGTGGCCGGCGACTCGTTGGCGGAAATCGGGCTGTTTCTCCGCGACGAGCCGGCCCTGCGGTTCAACATGTTGCACTGCATTTCGGGCGTCGATTACTTCGAACCGGACGCGAAGAAGGCGGCCACCGTCAAATGGCAGCCGCACCTGGAAGTGCTGTATCACCTCTCCAGCCTCGTTTACAAGCATCGTCTGGTGCTCCTGGTTACCTTGCCGCGCTGGCAGGACGATGTCCCCGGCCGCCTGCCGGAGTTGCCCACGCTCAGTTCGATCTGGAAAACGGCCAATTGGCACGAGCGCGAGGTGTTCGACCTGATCGGAGTCAGTTTTGCGGGCCATCCCGACTTGACTCGGATCCTGCTGCCGGAGGACTGGATCGGCCATCCGCTGCGCAAGGATTACCGCCCGCCGCACGAATACCACGGCATCGCCAGGAGGATCGGAAATGCCGGTTGAGCGCGTCGATCCCGATCTGGTCGAATTCGACCTCCGCAGCGATGAAATGCTGGTCAACATGGGCCCCCAGCATCCCAGCACGCACGGCGTGCTGCGTCTGGTATTGCGGACCGATGGCGAGGTGGTCGGCGAATTGACGCCGAATATCGGCTATCTCCATCGCTGTGCCGAGAAGATCGGCGAGAACCTCTCGCCGCGGCAATTCACCCCTTACGCCGACCGGCTCGACTATCTGGCCAGCATGAACATGGACCTGGGCTGGTCGCTGGCCGTGGAAAAGCTGCTGGGCTTCGCGCCCTCCCAACGGCTCCGCCACCTGCGGGTCCTGGTCTGCGAACTGGACCGCATCGCCAGCCACCTGGTTGCCGCCGGGACGTATGGGCTCGATCTGGGCAGTTTCACACCGTTTGTGTGGTGTTTCCGCGAACGCGAGAAGATCCTCCTGCTTTTCGAGGAGCTTTGCGGAGCGCGGCTGACCTATTCCTACATTACGCCCGGTGGCGTAACCGCCGACTTGCCCCAGGGCTGGTTGCAAAAGTGCGAGAAGTTTCTGATCGAGTTCGAGCCGGTCATCGACGAGTTGCACGCGACCCTCACGAGCAATTCGATTTTCATCCGCCGCACGGCGAACATCGGCGTGCTTCCGCCCGAGATGGCCGTGGACTACGGCTGCACCGGTCCAGTCCTGCGGGGAAGCGGCGTGGACTGGGACCTGCGGCGCGACGGCGAGCCATTCTACGCGCGGATGTACGAAGGCTACCGGTTCGAGGTCATCGCCCAGGTCAACGGAAAGTATCCTAGCGACTGCCCCTATCCGGCCGTTCCGCCGGAGGCCGTGCTGGGCGATTGCTGGCATCGCTTTTACGTCCGCATGTTGGAAGTCGTGCAATCGATGAAACTGATTCGCCAGGCCATGGAAAAATATGGCCAGACCACGGACGTGCTGGCCGAACCGATAAAGTTGCGGCAGAAACTGCCCGCCGGCACGGCCTACATCGAGACCGAGGCCCCCAAGGGCCAGATTGGCTTCATGCTGATCGGCGACGGCACGCCCGTGCCGTGGCGGGTGCGGATCCGCAGCAGCAGTTTCTGCAATCTTTCGGTCGCCTCGGAATTGTGCCGGGGATGCCTGATCGCCGACGTGCCGGCCGTGATCGGCTCGTTGGATATCGTGTTGGGAGAAATTGATCGCTAGGAAATCGAATCTCGAAGTTCAAGTCTCGAATTCGAGATTCCAGTTCCACGAAAGACGTGAACGTGGCTCAAGCGTTGATCGATAGCCTGAAAGGTACCTACGGCTTCCACTGGCTAGACCAGCAGGGCTGGGTTGTCTACCTGCTGTGGGGGCTGGTTCAGGTTGCGCTGATCCTGGCCCTGGTCATGACCTGCGTGGCGGTCTTCACCTGGATGGAACGAAAAATCTCCGGCCGCATCCAGGATCGCTTGGGACCGACACGCGTGGGTGGCCGCTTTGGCTGGCTGCAACCGGTGGCCGACGGGCTGAAACTGCTCTGCAAAGAAGACCTCGTGCCGGCCGAGGCTGATGGACTGCTCTTCCGCGTGGCCCCCTATTTGAACTTTTGTGCCGCCTTCGTGCCCTTCCTGGCCTTGCCGTTCGCAGACGGTTGGGTCGTTCAGCCGCTGGATTCGGCTGCCTTCTTCATCCTGGCCATCGGCGGCCTGGAGGTTTTCGGCGTGATCCTGGCCGGCTATGCCTCGGGCTCGAAATGGTCGCTCTACGGGGCCATGCGCGAGGCGGCCCAGGTCGTGAGTTTCGAGATCCCGCTGGGAATGTGCGTTGTCGTGCCGGTGCTGATGGCGGGAACCATGAACCTGACGGATATCGCCCAGCAGCAGGCCGGCTCCGACGGCCTGCACGGATGGTTCTGGAACTGGAACCTTTGCAACCCGTTCGCCCTGGCCACATTCTTGATCTATATGGTCTGCGCCACGGCCGGCACCAATCGGGCCCCTTTCGATCTGCCCGAGGCCGAGAGCGAACTGGTCGCCGGGTTCATGACCGAGTACTCCGGCTTCCGCTGGGCGATGTTCTTCATGGGCGAGTATTGCGCCATGTTCCTGCTGGCCCTGCTGGGCGCGATCCTCTTTTGCGGCGGCTGGAACGGGCCGATTCCCATTGCCACCTGGCTGGGACTGACGCCGGCAAACGGTGCTATAGGTGCTATAACCGGCTTTATCGGCAACTTCCTCGGCATGTGCGGTCTGATTGTCAAAGGCGTCCTGGGCGTGATCTTCATGATGTGGCTCCGCTGGACGCTGCCCCGGCTCCGTATCGATCAGGTCATGACCACGTGCCTGAAGTACTGCGTGCCGCTGGCCTCGATCATGCTCGTCGGCACGATGGTCTCGATCTACGTCGTGCGGGGAGGGCTGTCGCGGCCGCATAAGACGGAAGAAGCGCCGGTGAAGTCGAATCGGGGGACGGCGACCGGTTTTCTTCCCACACCGAAGGCGTGTAACCCAACAGCCCAGGGTCGCGCAGCGCATCCTGGGATCTCAGGCATCGAGCGAACGGCGCCCCGAAGGGGTGCGACATTCGCGGCGCCCCTTCGGGGTGCGGACCGTGGTTTGGCGTTTCTTGACCCAGGGTGCGCTGCGCGACCCTGGGCTATGGAGTTGAACCGCTTCGCGGTTGGCGCGGCGCTACCAGTGACTGAACCCAGACAACGTGTTTCTTATTCGCGCGTCATTCGCCACGGGGTCAGTGGGGACGGATGCACACTGAGTCATTGGAAACCTGAAATCCTTTCCCAGGAAGGAGCCTGCTAACCATGTCGGCCATCAACTGGGACAGCTTCTACTTCCTCTTTTTCGGCTTGGTGACGTGCGTCTTCGCCGTCGCCGTGGTGGTGTCGAACAACATCGTGCGCATGGCCTCGTACCTGGTCGCTTCGCTTTGCGGGGTGGCCGGATTGTTCTTCCTCTCAGGCGCTTCGTTCCTGGGGGCCATGCAACTCATGCTCTATGTCGGCGGCACCGTCGTGCTGCTGGTTTTCGGCGTGATGCTCACGGCGCGGGGACCGTTCGTGTCGATGCGAAGCAGCGGCGGGCAATGGATTTTGGCCCTCCTGGCGGGCGGAGCGCTCCTGGCGGTGCTGCTGCAGACCGTCAGCCAGGTCCGGCCGATCAGGGAACCAGATCAGGATCCGGCCGCCGTCGCCGCCGCCGACCACGGGCACATGGTGCCCGCTCCCACGACGACCCAGTTGGGCGCGGGCCTGATCGGCGTCCGCACCGACCACGCCGGCCAGCCATCGAACAATGCGGCAAACCCGGACGCTCGCATCGGTTACCTCCTGCCGTTCGAAATCATCTCGGTCCACCTCCTGGTGGTCCTCGTGGGAGCCGCATTTCTGGCGCGGGCCAAGCGGCGCGTCGGGGCCCGCGAGCAGGGGTTGGAACTCAGCGACGAAAGATTGGGGACTGGGGATTAACATGGATTTACTTACCCAACCTGTCGGCCTCGCGCACTACCTGGTCGTAGGCGCAATCCTCTTCGTTTGCGGCGTGGTCTGCATGACCATCAAGCGGAACGCCGTGGGCGTGCTGATGGGCGTGGAACTGGTGCTCAACGGCGCGAACCTGAATTTCGTCGCCTTCGGCAGTCCGCAACTGGAAGGCACCAGCCACGGCCTTGGGCTCGATGGCCAGTTCATCGCCATCTTCGTCATGGTGCTGGCCGCCGCCGAGGCCGCCGTCGCGCTGGCCATCGCCCTGTGCTTCTACCATAACCACGCAACGATCGACGTCGATCGGGGGAATGAACTGAACGGGTAAATGGACCTCAATACCTTACTTCCGACGCTCCTCGGCCTGGCCTGGCTTCTGCCTTTGGCCTCGTTCGCGCTCATTGTCTTCTTCGGAAAGCGGATGGGACACGGCGGGAAGGCCGCCGGACTGCTGGCCACAGGCGCTATCGTGGCTGCCTTCGTGCTTTCCCTCTTGGCCTTGATCTGTTGGCTCGACATCCATCCGCTTGGGGAGTCGCGCTCGGTGCCCCCTGTTCCCATATCCGACGACTGGTACACGCTCGGCCAGTTCGGTTCGTTGTCATTGACCATCGGTTACTATATCGACTCGCTGACCATCGCCATGTTCTGCATGGTCACGCTCGTCGCCTCCTGCATCCATGTCTACTCGCTGGGCTACATGCACGAGGAACTGCACGAAGTGACCGATCCGCTGGCCCGCTTGGAAAACGGCGAACCGCTGGTTCGCCGCGGCCGCTTCTATCGCTTCTTCCAGTACTTATCGCTGTTCTGTTTCAGCATGTTGGGCCTGGTGATCGCCGGCAACCTGGCAATGGTCTTCGCTTTTTGGGAACTGGTAGGCATTTGTTCGTACCTCCTGATCGGCTTCTATATCGAGCGGAAGAGCGCCTCGAATGCCGCCAATAAGGCATTCATCGTCAACCGCGTCGGCGACTTCGGCATGATCATCGGCCTGATGGCGATCTTTGCCGGAATGCACACGTTCTCGTTCGCAGATTACCGAGACGCCGGCCACCGCCGTCAGCCGGGCATCTTCAGCCAGGTCCGTCCGGCCAAGATCCACGAGTTGCAAGTGCCCGACAACGCAGAAGGTCACGGGCATCATCAAGAGCTAAAACTCAAGCGTGCAAGTCACGCACCGCAAGTCCCCGACGGCATGGTGTGCATTGCCGCGCGGGCGGAGGTGGCCAAGGTCGTGGCCGAAAGCGGCGATAGGGTTGCCGGCGAAAAGGCCGTGCAGGCCAGCGTCGAAACCTGGCGCGGGCAAGGCTACGGTTATTGGCTCCTTGTCGTGGCTGGGCTGGGAATCTTCTGCGGCTGCGTGGGCAAGAGTGCCCAGTTCCCGCTGCACGTCTGGCTGCCCGACGCCATGGAAGGCCCCACGCCCGTCAGCGCCCTGATCCACGCCGCCACGATGGTCGCCGCGGGCGTCTATCTCGTTGGCCGCTGCTTTCCGATCTTTACGCCCGAGGTCCTCCTGGTCATCGCCATCGTCGGCACAATCACGCTTTTTATCGCCGCCACGATCGCCATCACGGCCACCGACATCAAACGCGTGCTGGCCTACTCGACCGTCAGCCAGTTGGGCTACATGATGATGGCCTTGGGACTGGGCGGCTGGCTGGCCGGCATGTTCCACCTATTCACGCACGCCTTTTTCAAGGCCCTGCTCTTCCTCTGCTCCGGGTCGGTGATCCACGCCACGGGCACTAACGAAATGCCGGCAATGGGCGGACTGCGGAAGAAGATGCCCTGGACGGCCGGCACGATGCTCGTCGGCTGCCTGGCGATTGCCGGGGCGGGCATTCCGCTGGTCGTGGGACTGAGCGGCTACTACTCGAAAGACGGCATCCTGGCCCAGGCCCTTTCCTTCAAGCAAGCCAATCCGCTTTACGGCTATTTCTTCTGGATCGCCACCGGTGGGGCCGCGATAACCGCGTTCTACATGTTCCGCCTCTGGTACATGACCTTTGCCGGCAAGCCGCGCGACGAACACATTTATCACCATGCCCACGAGTCGCCGTGGGTGATGGTCGGACCGCTGGTGATTCTTGCCTTCTTCGCCGTGGTGTCCGGCTGGACCCTCACGTACCTGGGCAACTTCGGCCTGACGCCGCTCTTGGAGCAGTCCCGCCCGCTGGGCACGGAATATGGCGCCTCGGCCGGCTGGGAGTCGCCGATCGTCACGCATCCCGCGGAGCACGAGTCGCACGAGGCCAGCATCCACGTGCCCACCACGCTCTGGGCCTTCGGCTCCGCCTTGGCCGGTTTCCTGCTGGCGACCGTCTTCTACGGCTTGCGGAAGCTCAGCCCGGACGACGTGCGGAAGCAGTTCGCCCCCATCTACCGCTTCCTCATCCACAAGTGGTGGTTCGACGAGCTTTATGCCCTGCTCTTCGTGCGTCCCGCGCTGCGGATCTCCAACTGGGTCGCCGCCTTGGACAAGCAAGGCATCGACCGCCTGGTCGACGGGCTGGCGTGGCTTGTCGGCTTGGTGGCCCGGCTGGACGAATGGATCGATCGTATTTTCGTCGACGGCCTGGTAGACGGCCTCGCCTACGTGACCTACGCAGTCGGCCTGCGGCTGCGGACGGTGCAGAGCGGCAACCTGCGGCAATACGTCATGTGGCTTGCGGTAGGCACCGTCGCACTGTTCCTTTTGATCAGCTTTTACTGGAATTGGGCCTTGGCCGGAACATAACCCCAAGCCGCACTGAAAACGTGAAACGATGAACAACTTACTCGAAGCCCTCTCCGACCCCACCGTGTTGATGAGCCTGATCATCTTCCTGCCGACGGTGGCGGCCTTCGTGCTCCTGTTCTTCCCCAAGGGACAGGAGGAAACGATGAAGCAATTCTCCCTCATCACGACGATCATCGTTTTCGCGCTGACCGTCTGGATCGCTGTGCCCGTGCACGGTCCCGGCGAGGAGAACAAGGTCGGTTTCTCGCTTATCGAGAAAGGGATGCAGTATGCGACGGTCCCGCGGCCCTGGATTCCGGCCTTCAATATCAACTACCATCTCGGCCTGGACGGCATCAGCCTGCCGCTGGTCGTGCTCACTTCGTTCTTGAGCGTGCTGGCCATGTGGGCCAGTTGGCCGATCCAGAAACACATCCGCGCGTATTGCGTCCTTTTCCTGCTCCTGGAAACGGGCATGCTGGGCGTCTTCATGGCGCTGGACTTCTTCCTCTTCTACGTCTTCTGGGAAGTGATGCTCCTGCCGATGTACTTTCTCATCGGAGTCTGGGGCGGGCCGCGGCGGGAATACGCGGCGATCAAGTTCTTCCTCTTCACTCTCGTGGGCAGCGTGCTCATGCTTATCGCGCTGTTGATGCTCTACTTCACCAGCCAGGACCCGAGTTCCATCACGGGACACACCTTCAACATTCTCAAGTGGGCCGAGCAGGCGCAGATGGCCAAGTCGCCCTTCTTTGATGAACACGTGCTTTTTCTCGGCCATAGTGTCGGCTGGTGGGCCTTTCTGCTGCTGTTCATCGGTTTCGTGATCAAGCTGCCCGCCGTGCCGGTCCACACCTGGCTGCCCGACGCCCACGTCGAGGCCCCCACGCCCATTTCCATGATCCTGGCGGGCGTGTTGTTGAAGATGGGCGGCTACGGCGTGCTCCGCCTCTGCTATCCGATCCTGCCTTCGGCCCACGACAGCCACCTGACCTGGATGGTCGCCATCGTGGGAGTGGTGAGCATGGTCTACGGGGCCTTCGCCGCCATGGCCCAAAAAGACTTCAAGCGGCTAGTCGCCTATAGCTCCGTGAGCCACATGGGCTACGTGCTGCTGGGCATCGGCGTGTGCAGCGCCACGGCCGGCAACCTGTACAATTCCGACGCCTGGCGGATGGGCGTCAACGGCGCCATGTTCCAGATGATTGCCCACGGCATCAGCTCGGCTGGCATGTTCTTCCTCGTCGGCGTCGTCTACGACCGAGTCCACCATCGCGACCTCGACCGCTTCGGCGGGCTGTTCCAGCACATGCCCACCTACGCGGGCATTTCGATGGTAATCTTCTTCGCCGCCCTGGGCCTGCCGGGTCTCTGCGGATTTATCGGCGAAGTTTTCGTGGTCCTTTCGGTCTGGAAGTTCAGCTATGTGTTGGCGGTGATCGCGGCGGCAGTTGTGATTCTCACCGCCGGCTACATCCTCTGGACGATCCAGCGAGTTTACCTGGGGCCGGAGTACAAGGGCCCGCACGCCGAGGCCCTGCGGCCGATGACGCTGCGTGAAATCGCCATTGCGGTCCCGCTGGTCGTGATGGCCGTGGTGCTGGGGATTTACCCCAAGGCCCTGGTGGATTACACCAATCCCACCATCGGTGGTTTGGTGGATCGCCTCACGGTGGCCAAACGGTTGGCCGAGTTTTCGCCATCGGCCGCAGAACCAGTTCCGCCTTCGGCCGAAAGTCGCAGCGATATTCGCCGCCCCGCGCCCGCTGAGGTTGCGAAGCCGCAAGCGACCGCAATGAACCTCCCTCTCGCTCCGGAGACTGCTGAAAAAGCGCACGCAAACGCAATATCTAGTACTGAGTACTCAGTACTGAGCACTATAGCTTGCGACCGCAACGAACTCTCTCAGCGATCTCCTTCGCGAGGGCGTCAGGGAGCGGGCGTCGTTCACAGCAACGCACCAACGCTGGACACCGCGCTGTCCCTTCCCAACTCTCCCGTTGCCAAGGCGTCGCCGTGAACTTGCATAAACTGATCCAATACGTTTTGCAGGACCTCGGCCCATCGCTCCGCGCGGTATGGCCGGAGTTATCGCTCTGCGCCGCGATCGTGCTGTTGCTGCTGGCCCGCATGATCTTTCCCACGCGGAAGTCATCCGGCCGGGCCTATTACATCACGTTTCTGGGCGCCCTGGCCGCGCTGGGGCTGCTGTACTCCTGCATGACATCCTGGCCGCAGTTCGGTCCGGGGCAACCCTATGCCCTGGGAGCCGCTCCGCAACCTGTCTTCACCGGCCTGCTGATGCTCGACAGCTTCGGCGTTGTGATGCGCGGCTTGTTGATGCTCTTCCTGGTGCTGTTCGTCGCCTTCACGCGGGTTTCGGGCGTGCCCGACGATGACGATGCCACGGAGTTCTACGTGCTGGTCCTGGGCGCGACGATCGGCCTCTGCATCATGGTCACGGCCAATCACGCCTTGATGGTCGTGCTGGGCATCGAAATGGCCAGCGTGCCTTGTTACGTCCTGGCCGGCATCCTCCGCCATCGCCGTGCCAGCAGCGAGGCCGCCTTGAAATATGTCGTGTTTGGCGGGGCCGCCGCCGGAGTGATGCTGTATGGCCTGAGCTTGCTGACCGGCGTGCTCGGCTCGGCCCATTTGCCGACCATGGCCGAGCAACTGGTGGCGTGGCTCGGTCAACCAGACGACGCCCATCATCAGGCGACGGCCGTCGTACTGGTATTGGGAGGGCTGATGACGATGGTCGGCCTGGCCTTCAAGCTCTCGGCCGTGCCGTTCCACTTCTGGGCCCCGGACGTTTTCGAGGGCGCGCCGGCCGAGGTGGGCACCTTCCTGTCGATCGCCTCGAAGGCCGCCGCCGTGGCCCTTTTGACTCGCCTGGCGCTGATTTTTTCCGGATGCCTGGAACCCGCGGCGGCCGTCAAGGACCTGGAACCGGTGCGGTTCTATCTGTCCTCGTTGATCACTTTGATGGCCGCCGTGACGTGTACCTTCGGCAACCTGGCGGCCTACGGCCAGACGAACATCAAGCGGCTGCTGGCCTACTCGACGATCGCCCATGCCGGCTACTTGATGATGCCGGTCGCCGCGGCCGTGAAACTGGCCGGCGACACGGCGGATCCGGGCAAGGCGGTAAACGCCGTGGCGGCCCTGATCGTTTACCTCGGCGTTTACTTGTTCATGAACTTCGGCGCGTTCGCCGTCGTGGCCTTCGTCCGCAACGCGCGGGGCAGCGAGTCGATCGCCGACTATGCCGGCATGGTCCGCCGCTCGCCCGCGGTGGCCGTGGCCATGGCGGTCATCCTCTTCAGCCTTGTCGGCCTGCCGCCGCTGGCTGGGTTTTCGGCCAAGTTTGCCGCCTTCGCCGCCTTGTTGGACGCCAGGATGTATCTGTTGCTGGTCATCGGCGGGCTGAACACGGTCGTGAGCCTGTTCTATTACCTCCGCGTGGTCAAGGTGATGATGTTGGAAGCGGAGCCCGAGGCGCAGCCGGCCCCGGACATCCCCTTGTTCTCGGTTCCCGGTGTTTGTGCCGTCGTTCTGGCCGGCACGATGTTCCTGCTCTTCGTTCGCTGGGAAGGCCTGTGGACGATCGGCCGGGTGGCTGGTCGGGCCCTTGTGCAATGGAACGTCGGTTCATGACTCAGACTCTAAAATCTCGGCCCATTGTGTGCGTTTTGAACCGGCTGCTGCAGACGCTTTGCCGCTCGCTGGCCTTGTATGTCGAAGAGATCAAGCCCTGGAGCCTTGCCGCCCAAGAGCCCGTCTGGACCGCCATCGGCCGTCTGGCCGCCGACAGCCGCATGTACAGCCAGCGCGTGGCCGAGGCCATCATCGAGCACGGCGGGCAACCGAATCCCGGGCCTTACCCGTCGAAATTCGCCACGCTGAACGATGTCGGCCTGGAGTTCTTTCTCCGCGAGATCATCGTCCAACTCAATCGCGACCAGAAGGTGATCGGCCAGTGTGTCGCCGAGTTGGCCCATGTTCCCGCAGCCCATGCGCTGGCCGAAGAGGCCTACGGCAATCTTCGCGGACACATCGAGTTGCTGGAAAGCCTGGCGGCGGAGTTGAAGTCGTAGCGTGCGACCAATCGCAGGGTGAGCCGTCGGCCCACCCCACGCCTCCCTGCTCCTTCCCTCATGATCGACACCCACTGCCATCTCGACGACCAGCAATTCGAAGCCGATCTGGCGGCGGTGATCGACCGCGCGGCCGGCGCGGGCGTCGAGCAAGTGATCTCCCTGGGCACTACGGCCGCCTCCAGCCGAGCGACCGTCCTCCTTGCCGAAACATACCCAAGCCTCTTCGCAGCGGTGGGCATTCACCCCAATTCCTGCGCCGAAGCGGGGGCCGGCGACTGGGAGGCGATCCGTAGCATGCTCGATCATCCCCGCGTGGTGGCCTTGGGGGAAACCGGGCTGGACCGCTACTGGGACTACGCCCCCATCGAGTTGCAGCGGGATTATTTCGACCGCCATCTGCGTTTGTCGCAGAATTGCGATCGGGCCGTCGTCATCCATTGCCGCGATGCCCAGGCCGACATGCTGCCCATGTTGCGCGAGGCCGTCGTCCGCGGCCCTCTGCGCGGCGTGCTGCACGCCTTTTCGGGCGACGCCGCGATGGCCGCCGAATGCCTGGATCTCGGGCTGTACGTGAGTTTCGCCGGCAACGTCACCTATACGAACAAGAAGTTCCAATCGCTTCGCGAGGCTGCCGCCACGGTCCCTGCCGATCGCATCTTGATCGAAACCGACAGTCCCTATCTTACGCCCGAGCCGCTCCGCGGCAAGCAGAAGCGGAACGAGCCCGCCCTGGTGGCCCACACGGCCGCCGCCCTTGCCGCCCTCCGCGGCCTGCCGTTGGACGAGTTTCTTCGCCAGACCACCGCCAACGCCCGGCGACTGTTCCAACTGAAGGCCAATGCGTAGAATTAGCTGCTTCGGCTTTGAACCCCGTGTAGATCGGACCGATCCGGCCACACTAACCGATAAGGAGAACCCTCACATGGTTCTGACCCCCAGTACGATGCAGTTATCGCTTGGTGCCGCAGCGCCTGCCTTTACCTTGCCGGACCCCGACGGCAAGAGCCACTCGCTGGGCGATTTCGCCGGGCAGCCCGCGCTGTTGGTGGCATTCATCTGCAACCATTGTCCCTATGTCAAGCACATCGCGCCGGCCTTTACCCAGCTTGCCAAAGAGTATCAGAAGAAGGGGGTAGCGATCGTCGCCATCAATTCCAACGATTACGAGCACTACCCCGACGATTCGCCGGCGAAGATGAAAGAAGAGATCGCGGCGCGGGGCTACACGTTCCCCTATCTGGTCGACGAGTCGCAACAGGTCGCCAAGACCTATCGGGCCGCCTGCACGCCCGACTTCTATCTCTTCGACGCCGAGCGCAAGCTGGTCTATCGCGGCCAGATGGATTCCAGTCGTCCCGGCAACAATCTGCCTGTCACCGGCAAGGACCTCCGCGAGGCCATCGACGCCGTGCTGGCCGGCAGGCCGGTGGCGAAAGAGCAGCGGCCCAGTATCGGCTGCAACATCAAGTGGCGGCAGGGGAACGAACCCCAGTATTCCCGCTGATTTCAGGGGTTTCGCCGGTCGTTTCCGGCTCGATGTTACCGGAAAGTTACCGGCCGGCCGATTTTCACCCACCGTGGCCGGATGCTTGCCCCATAGGTCATCGGCCATTTCGTCAACGTCCAGATCGACGTAGTATTGCATGGTCGTCTGCACGTTGGCATGACGCATCAGCTTCCGGAGACGCCCTACGTTTGATTGTGAGGACTCCTAAAACTGAACGGGATAAAACAGGAAGGCCCCCAGCAACATTGTCGCTGGGGGCCAGATGCATGGAGCGTAAGTCACCTTTGGCATTAGGTCAAAGATTTCCGAGCGCTCGAGGTTCAGTTGATCCGAAACTCATAATCCTTGATGATCGGCTCGTTCTTGAGGAAGGTAGTGGTGATTTTCACGTTCACCTTCCCCTGTCCGGTCGGACGGATCACAAATTCCTTCTTGTCCATGCCGATCAAGACGTGGCCGTCCTTCACGGTCATGATGGAGTTCTCGGCCACAATCTCTGCCGGGCCGTCAACGTCGGCAACGATCTTCGCCCCTGCAATGCCCTCCCCGGTGAGGCGAACCATCTGTTGACGGTCCACCTTGAACGGGGTGGTGTCTTGGGGGACGACGACGGAATAAGAAGCGATGGACATAGAAATGTCCTTTCTGCGGATTACGATGGCCCCGCTTAGCCGCTGCCAGCCGGTATTGAAAGATCCGCGAGAAAAGCTATAATGAATAGCTGGCTGGCGGGTTTTCTCGTCGGGCCACACCGAAGCCGGTTCGCAGCAGGTCGCAAAACATGCCTGTGAACCGGCTTTGTTTTTTCTTAGATCGCGAGTTTCCGTAACCGCACTTCCGCCGCTTGACCGGAAACTCCAAACTCTTCCATCATTGTTGAGGTTAAGAACAATCGCTGTTCGCGCGTCGCCAAGGCTCGCACCACCGGCTCCGGCATAAGCATGGCAGCGGCAAATGCGTTGGCCTGCCACTCCGGATCGCGGAACGGTTCGATGTCGTGTCTCCGGTAAAGAACAAGTTCACCGGAATCGGTGAGCGCTTTTCGGATCTGATTCCGGTGTTCGATGCCGTGGAAGCCTTCATGGACCACGGTGAAGCGAGGGCGTCCGATTCCATCGTGAGCCCCCTGGTACGTTTCCTCGCTGACAATCACGCGCCCATCCGGCCAAGTCATTCCTTCCACACCGTCCGAAAGCTCTTCAACGCCTGGATCCAGCCCATAGTCGTCTTTCAGGCGATCGAAAAAGTCGAGCACTGGGAACTGCCCCGGCTTCCGCATCAAGTACGGATAGTGCCGAGCAATGATTCGCTGAGCCGCCTGCTCGATCTGGACCCTGGACATTGGTCTGACGGCGGGTACGTAAGCACTCATTAGCTTTCCTCCTGCTCCAAAATCGCCTGGATCTTTCTTGCCAAGGTGTCATCAAGGCTGCCATCATCGCATCGACGCGCCAGGGCGACGAGCATGTTTGCCACTTCGTTGTTCTTGTCTTCCACAGAAATCTCGATAGACTGCCGCGAGCGTGCGGCAAGCACAAACATCTCCGACAGTCGATGTTCTTCTCCCATCTCCGCGAGCAACCTTTGGATTTTCGCCGGTCCTGGCGGATTCCTTCGGCCACGCTCTACGTCGCTCATGTACACAATGCTGCACCCGATGGCGCCCGCGAGGTGTGCCAATGAAAGTCCTTTTGCTCGCCGAAGACGTTGGAGTTCCTCACCAAAAAAGTTCTTCGTCTCCACGTCACCGCCCTTTCCTTTCGAGAAATATTGGGCCGCGTCAGCGGCCCACTTTAAGCTATCTAGCTAAATATAAGCCGTCCAGCTAAATAAGTCAATGGCTTTTCTTCGGAAACCTTGCTTCAACCCTCATTGCCGTCCCGTGTCTTGGTTCAAACGACCGGAAAATACCAGCGAAATCTCGCAAAAGAGCCGATTTTTCCGCATGTGATTTGCGTAAAAAGCGCCCGTGGATGGCAATTTCGCCCAGAACCCCTATTTTCAAAATCTCATTTTTTGGGTCTAATCCCGTCCTGGGTGGTTGCAGCGATCGCCCACCGTCGATATGATCGTCAGGCAGTGTATGGAGATTTCCGTTTCTCAAAAGGAGTTCATGATGGATCACTGGCTTCACTGCACCGTCAGCCCCGGACAGTTCACGGGTGAATACGTGGTTGAAGCGAGGGACTTCCGAGGGGAAATGTTTTCGCTTTTCGTCCCCGAAGAATTTGTCGATTACACAAGCGAGCCGACTCAAGGCTCCGGCGTTCGAGGTTTCCTGCACGTGGAAAGATTGGAGGAATCTGGCGATCTTGTCTTAGTTCGATTGCCTCGTGCTCCATTGGAGAATGGCTCAACGGTGACGGTGAAAACTAGTCAGGTAACTCAACGATCGGCGAGAGAACTGGCATAGCCGAAAGACCGAAAAGGTTTCAAATGATCCTGTCGAGTGCGCAAGTTCACGCCGCTCTTGACTTAAAGCGGCTAATTATTGACCCCGAGCCTACTCCAAGGGTTCCGGCGGTTGGGAGCGATCATTGTCCCTACGATACGCATTCGGTGGATCTCCGGCTGGCAAGCGAGATATCAATTCCCGAGCCCGGAATTTATGCCTTTGATCTGGGTAGCAGTACCGACGGAATGGCAAAGTTCCTCGCCAGAAATTCGAGGCGCGTTGTCCTAACCGGCGACCAGCCTTATACGCTCGTGAGGAATCAATTCATTCTCGGGAGAACTATTGAAGAAATCTCACTGCCGATTCTTGCGGAATATAAGACCTGCCTTGCCGCTCGAATTGAAGGGAAAAGTTCGCGGGCTCGATGCGGTCTGCTTATTCATTTTACCGCACCTACCGTGCATCCTGGTTTTAACGGAACTCTCACGCTTGAAATGATTAATCTTGGGCCCGCGAACATTATTTTGCGTGAGGGGATGGCAATCGCGCAGCTTATTGTTGAAGAAGTGACAGGCTTTCCGGCAGCATTAAATCCGAGCCAGTTTCAAGGGCAACACACGCCAGAGGGTTTAACTGTTGGAAATGGCGTGAGGCGTTAAATTGCGGTCGATTTCTTCGGCTTGGCCTCTTCCGCTTCGCGCCCCGCGTAAGCCTCTGAGTGCCTCGCGTGCTCTTGCCAGTTGTCGGCATACTTCCCCGCAACCGCCTTGTCGCGAATGACGAGTAGGTTTTCCCCGTTCCGTTCTTCCGCCGCTCTGGTGAAATTGAACGACCCGGTTATCACGACCGCGCCGTCAATGATAATCACCTTGTCGTGGGCAATGCCGCGCCTGTTGCCGTCGGTCCTGACCGGAATTTCCAGGTTATCTCGGAGGAACCCGGCTTGGCTACCCGTTATGGTCACTTTGCTATGGTCGAGAATCACCTCGACGCGGACCTTGTGTTTGCTGGCCGCCACCAGGGCATCCGCAATCGGTTTCGACGCGAACTCGTAGGCTTGCACACAGACCGTGGACCGGGCCGCGTCCAGTTCCTTGACAACGGCTTCGATGAAGCCAGTGTACTTCCTTTGACCTGCATCGGCAAGAACGGTTGTCGCTGGGACTTGCGGCCGGGAAGGGCAGATTGTAACGACCGTGCGAAGGAGTTGCCGCCCGCGCGGCAGGCCGGGGCCCTTCTTGGCGGCCGGAGGCCGCCTGCGCTGCCCAGGGTCGCCGCCTGACGCCGATTGTCCGCCCGTGGTAGAATATGGCCGCCGACCTGCCCACCGCCCAAGGACAAGCCGGGCCGTCCTGGTCGAGTCGCCCAAGCCGCCGACGGTGGCCGCCCAGGGACAGCCGACGGTGAGCCCCGCCGCCGGCACGCGCTGCGGGAAAGGCGCATTGCGTGCCCAGCGTGCTTTCCTGGTGGCGCTGGTCGAGTTGCCCAAGGTCGCCTATGGAACGCTGCAAAGCGCCTGACGGCCCCCGGGGTGCCCACGGGGGGTGGGGGGCAGCGTGCCCGCCGACGCTTCTGCCCCGGTCCTACGCTGTGCGCGCCGCCGATTGCCGCCGGCCGGATCGCGGGCTACGGCAACCGGCCAAGGCTTCGCCGGCTTTCGGGAGCTACCCAATCCGCGCCGCCGGGTCCGCTTGGCCGGGGAACAGCCGGGCCGTCCCGATGCCCTATTCTACTCGATTGGCTTCTCGTTGTCTCGGGGCTCCGCGTCCCGCTCGCGCCCCTCGAATTCCTCGCACAGTGCGCGGGACGCGGAAAACTGGGCGCGCGGTTAAGGTGTAAAATGGATGCCCTTAACTCAGTTTCAGAAAGGATTCGGAGATGGCGAAACGACGGAGTCGTAAGCGTTATGATGCGACGTTCAAGGCGAAGGTGGCGTTGGCAGCAGTTCGAGGAGACAAGACGATCAGCGAGCTGGCGAGCCAGCACGCCGTGCATGGCAACCTGGTGAGCCAGTGGAAGCGGAAGCTTCTGGCCAATATCGAGCTTGTCTTTACGGAAGCTGATGATGGCCAGCGGGAGGATCGTGAGGCCTTGCTGGATGACCTTTACCAGCAGATCGGCCGGCTGAAGGTCGAGCTGGAGTGGCTCAAAAAAAAAGCTGCCCAGTTCGATCACTGAGTTGCGGAGCTTGATCGACGCGGCCCACCCGGCGCTGAGCATCACGCGGCAATGCGAGTTGCTCGGCCTGGCGCGTTCATCGTGCTATTACCAAAGGATGGAAGTGTCGGCGGAGAATTTGAAGCTGATGCGGCTCATGGACGAACTGCACCTTCGGCTGCCGTATTACGGGTCAAGGAGACTGGCATGGAGCTTACAGCAAAAAGGCTATGCGGTGGGGCGCAAACGCGTGCAGCGCCTCATGCGGCTGATGGGGATCGAGGCGATCTACCCACGACCGCGGACCAGCACACCGCATCCGGACCATCGCATTTACCCTTATTTGCTGCGGGACTTCGTGGTTTCCGCGGCGGACCAGGTGTGGAGTGCCGACATCACCTACGTGCCAATGCAGCACGGATTCATGTATTTGGTTGCAATTCTGGACTGGCACAGCCGATACGTACTGGCGTGGCGCCTGTCGAACACGCTCGACAGCGACTTTTGTGTGGAGGCCCTGCGGGCCGCGTTGCGACGCGGTTGGCCGGCGATCTTCAACACCGACCAGGGGTCGCAGTTTACCAGCCAGGCCTTTACGGGCGTGCTGGAGCAGCACGGGATTGCGATCAGCATGGATGGCCGCGGCCGAGCTTTGGACAACGTCTTCATCGAGCGGTTGTGGTGGAGCGTCAAGTACGAAGACGTGTACATACAGGGCTACGAGACGGTGGCGGAATTGAAGGCGGGCTTGAAGCGTTATTTCGACCGCTACTGTCGCCGCCGGCCCCATCAATCGTTAGACAACCGCTTTCCTTGGGACGTGTACAACGCGGATCGAAGAAAGCAAAACAAACGAAAACTTCGGCGCTAAAATTCGGCCTAACGGCCGACTGTGACGGAAAGCACAACAAAAGACGAAATGTACTCGCGGCTCTGCGGCCGCGCGACACTTGGAAGGGTGTCGCGGGCCGCTAGTCGTACTCAAAACACCACACCTTAACTTTACCCAAAAACTGTCCAGCGCACGGGTCCGCCGTCCAGAAGGTCAAAAACCATGTACTGCGCCGCGAACAACACGGAGCAAAACAATTGCTTCGCTATCTCAATTACCAGATTTCCAAGGGGCAAAATCAGTCGCGTTAACAGGGGCCGAGCCAAGAACAAGACCAGCACCGCACTACCGCCAAGCACAAAGTAATCATTCAGCGACGCGAACACTCTGAGAAGGGCGTGTGTCGCTGGGTCCCACATTGACGGTCCGAACAAGAAGATGAGCCACATCACGCCGAGCACAGCGCCCAACAACGCTACCCACTTGAGCGCCTTGGGATCTTTCAAGCGAGAAAGCATAGTGGCGTACTCAGCCACCATCCGGCGGGGATTTGGGAACATGTACTGAACCGTCAAGTAGGGATTCACGAAGGATACCGGTGACGGCTTGATGAGCCCCTCAAGCGGCGCGCCGCAACGCGGGCACTTGTGCGTTGTGATCTTCGGTTCGTGTACCATATCTGGTGCCTCACGGGGTCAATTGGTTGCTGGGTTCGTCCAGCAGTCAGGCCGCTCGCCGCACTTCGGCGCGATGAACCGGTTGCAACGGGAACGACAGGGTTGCTGGGCCGGTTTGGATGGGTGGAACTCGAGCGCCGTTGTTTTCGCCGCCATCGCCATGCGTAGCCGACGAGCCCAACAGCACCCGCGCCGAGGAGGGCGAGGGTCGAGGGCTCGGGGGTGGATACTGGTGTAATGGAGACGGCATCAAAGAGTGCCGTACCGCCTGTTGTAACTTGAATCTCCAGTGTTTGCGTCCCCGCAGAAGTCGAAAAATAAATTGGGCCCTGTTGCGTCATGGCGCTGTTAGTTGTAGTGGTTCCAGTCGCAAGAACAGTAGAACCAAGCGTCACGTCGTAAGTTGTATTGCCCACGTACACCGAGAGGGAATATCCCCCCCCATAGTTCGATCGCCCGCCTGCATAGTAATCCAATTCATAGGTCCCTGACAAAGGGAGATTTACTGGCTCCGAAACGTAGTCCCCGCTCCCCTGGATAAAACAATATTGGTTTCCATTCGGAATAGGACCCATTGTGTCAAAGCCAGGGTAGCGCCCATTCCCGCCATTGTTAGAAATGCCCCCCCCGACGTTATAGTACCAATCCGACGATTGCGGTTGATACTCATACACCAAAGGCAAACCGCCGCCGCCCACTCCTGAGATGACTGGACTCTCAAAACTGCCGTTAGCGACAAGATTGATCTCCTGCCCACTGGCCAACGTGGAAACCGACAAGAGAATCACGACCGCCGCCGCTGCGAAGAATAGGTATCGCATGAAACCTGCCTTTCAAAAAATGGGGTGAGAAGAAGTTTTATCGTAGTTTCGGCCCGTACCCCCGTCAATCAATCGCCGGTCGCCCAGGGGCAGCGGACCATCGCCGTCGCCATGCGTAGACCAGCAGCCCGAGGGCACCAATGCCGAGAAACGAGAACAACAACGCCAGCGAACCCGGCTCCGGAACATCTTCTGCTACGGCAATGCCGTACACATTACTCAACCCCGAGACCAGCGAGGCGTTCACGACGGCCCCCGTCGTGGCGTTGTACTCGCCAATCCAGCCGTCGAAATTCGCGACAAACAGATTCGAGCCGGACACGGCAATGCTCGGATAATCCAACCCCGAGACCAGCGAGGCGTTGACCGTGGCCCCGTCAATCGTGTACTCGCCAATCGTACCGGTATTCGCAACAAACAGGACTGGCCCAGACACGGAAATGTCAGCCGGATAATTCAACCCCGAGACCAGCGCGGCGTTCACGACGGCCCCCGTCGTGGCGTTGTACTCGCCAATCGTGCCGCCGTTGTAATTCGCGGTGACAAACAGGTCCGACCCAGACACGGCAATGCCATTCGGACGATTTAACCCCGAGACCAGGGACGCGTTCACTGTAGCCCCGTCAGTCGTATACTCGCCAATCGTGCCGCTGTTTTGATTCGCGACAAACAGGTCCGATCCGAAAACCGCAATGCCCGTCGGAACATTCAACCCCGAGACCAGCGCGGCGTTCACGACGGCCCCCGTCGTGGCGTTGTACTCGCCAATCGTGCCGCCGGCGACATTCGCGGTGACATAGATATTCCCGCCGCGTGCGGTCGCTGACGAGAGTGCCGCTCCCACTTAGAGGACCAATGCCATGATCGAAATGGTGCGTAACAGAAACCGCTGGACTTGCGCCCAATCATTATCCGCAACGTCTGACAACAGAACCGCAACCGTGAACCCCACCCGCTTGAACGTGAGCGCGTTCATAGAACCGATCCTTTCTTTATGCCAGGCCCGGCCGAGAGCAGCCGCGGAAAAGATCGGTAAACGCGGCGGTCCCGGTCGGCAACGGCCCCGCCGGGCACCCAGCGCTAACCAGTCTAATTCGGGGGGTGGAGCATTGCAAGCCGCCTCGCGCGCCCACGCCCGACAGCCTCGACCGCCGGCCGGTCCTGAATATCCGGTTGGCCATGGTGCGTGACCGTTGCATCCGGCGCATCTTGCGTGGGGTGGTATCTTGGAAGCGTAGGCTTTCGAGAATTCCACCAAAACGGCAAGGGGTACAAAGATGGCGAAGTCACGCGATGTGGTGAAGGAGCGATTTTGGCGGGGGGTGATCCGGCGATTGGAGGCGAGCGGTCTGAGGGCACGGCGGTTTTGTGAGCGGGAAGGGCTGCGAGAGCACCGCTTGCATTGGTGGCGGCGGAGGTTGCGGGGTGACCAACGCCGGAGTCGGCGTCCGCCGGGCGCCGGAAGTCGTAGCCGGGTTCGCCACCGCGGCGGTCGGCAAGACGGCTCTCCTTTCCTTCCCGTCGGCCTGTCCGTCTCCCTCGGGGCGCCGATCGAAGTCGTTCATCCCCGCGGGCATGTCATTCGCGTTCCGGCGATCTTCGACGTGACCGCCCTGGGCCAGATTCTGGCGGTGATCGACGCTCCGGCAACTGCGTCGGGGAGGCCGTGAGATGATCGCCCCCTCGTTGCATACCAAAGTGTATCTCGCCAGGGACGCCACCGACATGCGGAAGGGCTTCCCGGGCCTGATTTCGTTGACCGAAGCGGTCCTGCGCCGGAGCCGGCCTCGGGCCATCTGTTCATGTTCCTCAACCGCCGTCGGGACTTGATGAAGATTTTATACTGGGACGGGACGGGTTTTTGCATTTGGGCCAAGCGTCTGGAGCGAGGCAGCTTCCAGAGGCCACCGGCAGTCGCCGGAGACGAGCAACGCAGTCTGGAGTTAACTGCGGCCCAGTGGTCGATGATGCTTCAAGGGATTGATCTCAGATCGGTGCGGCAACGGCTTCGTTTTCAACGACTCTCGGCCTGATCGGCCGCCTTGCCGCCTTGGAGCAGCGGATTTTGATCTTGCCCCCGTTCGGTTCAATTGTTAATGATTGAGCCACGTTTGGAGCGCAAAGATCAAGCGCGCAAGGAAACGTTGCGATGACCTCCGTCCCGTTGGACCTGCCCGACAATCTCGCCGCGTGCCATGCCGTCATCCGTCGGCAGGCAGAAGTCATTGACGAACTCACGTCCCGAGTCGAGGAACTCCTGGGACACGCTGACCGTCTCAGCCGCGACTTGGCTGCCGTGAAACGGCAACTGTTCGGCTCTCGTCGGGAGCGGTTTGTGGCCAGCAGCCAAGAAGGCGGGGCAGGGGAAGAGGTGGTGGTCGAGCAGGACCTGGAGGATAGGCCGTCCGCGACGGAGCCGTCCGCAGACGAGTTGGGCGTCAACATCTCGGCGTCCACGTCACGACGGACATCCCAGGGGCGGCAGAAACGGGTGATCGACGCCTCCATTCCGCGAGAGAAAGTCCTGCATCCACTGGACGAGAAGAACGTCCCGCCGGAATTGTTGAAGGACCCTCGGGCGAAGCGATTCTTCCGCTTCGTGCGGGAAGAGGTGGAACTACAAGAGCGCCGCGTGCAGATCTTCGAGCACTATCAGGAAGTCATCGTGCTGGACGACGAGGCGGCGTGTGAAAGTCGCATGCTGGCGGCTTCCGTCCCGGAGCCATTGATCGATCGCTGTTATGTGGGGGTCGCGCTGCTGGCCTATCTGGCGGCCAGCCGCTTTGCCGATCACATTCCCTACTACCGGGAAGAAGACATTCTCTCGCGCGTCGGCTTCTCCATTCACCGCGCGACGCAGTGGCGATGGATGCGGGCCTTGGCCGCGATCGTGCTGCCGTTGATCGAACTCATCCGGCAACGGGTGATGCAATCGCAGGTGCAGGGAATCGACGAGACGCCGTGTCCGATACTTTGCCCCGAACGGGGACGGACTCGCAGTTCCTACCTTTACGCCCAGTACGGCGATGCTGCTCACCCCTACGTGCATTTCGCCTTCGCCTCGCACAAGACTGAAGAAAATGTCCGCCGCATTGTGGGCGACTACGAAGGGTACTTGCAGTCGGACGCCTACATCTGCTACGAGCTGGTCGCCGCCGCGTCGGGCAGGCGCATCATCCCCGTGGGTTGCTGGGCCCACGCCCGCCGCAAGTTCGAGCCGCTGATCGTGGCTGGGCCTCATCCTCGGGCCACCTGGATCTTGGGCGAGATCCAAAAGCTCTACGACATCGAAGATCGCGCCCGGGACATGACCGATAGCCAACGGCTGGCGTTGCGTCAGGCGGAGTCCCGGCCGATCGTGACGGGTATCCACGCCTGGCTGGAGGAGCGTAACCGCAACGAATTGCCCAAATCGCCGCTCCGCGAAGGCGTGAATTACCTGCGGAATCGCTGGGAAGCGTTCGAGCGTTTTCTGGAAGACGGCGCGATTCCCATCGACAACAACCGGACCGAGGCGACGATCAAGGGTCCGGTGATGGGGAAGAAGGCGTGGCTGTTCTTCGGCAACGAAAACGCCGGGCAGACGGCGGCTGTTCTCTACACCTTGACGATGAGTTGCAAGCGGCATGCGATCGACGTGCAGGCGTACCTGACGGACGTGTTCCGCCGAATCCGCACGGCTACCCCGGCCGAACTGGAATCGCTTCTGCCGGACCGCTGGATTGCGGCCCACCCGGAAGCCCGGCTCAAGCAGCGTGTCCAGGAGTCCCATGCCGCGGCGGCCCGCAAACGGCAACGACGTGCCCAGCGGCGGCTGGCCCTTCGCAGCGGCTAACCGCTCCGCCCTCTCCCCCCACCCTCTCCGTGCTGTGAACCACCGCCAGCCTATTGACCTGCGCCAGATGCAAGGGCGTCCCTTGCAGTCTTCGGAGGTTTGGCAGTAGCATAGCGGTACCGGCCGATGGCGACTGCTGCGGTGGTCCTCGCGTCGCCAGGATGTCGCGTGGGCCAGGGAAAGCCCTACGAAAGGAAGGGAAGATGGCAAAACGCCGCTTGAAGAAAGTGCCGAAGGCTGTGGACATGGCCCATGCCGCAGAGAGGTTGCGCAAGGCACTGCTGAAACGTACGAAAGACGAGTTGGTCGATGTCCTCGTGGAACTGGCACGCGAGGATCACAAGTTCCTTCGGCGACTCGATGCGCGCTTTGAACTGGAAACTCCACCCAGAGAACTTGTGGCCGCGACGCGTCAGGCCATCGCGGACGCCACCGACTTTGATGAGCGGGAGATCAACTACAATTTCGACTATGATTACGAAGCCTACAGCGAAGTGAAACGAAACCTGGGTTGCCTGATCGACCAGGGGCACTTGCGGCAGGCCATGGAGCTTTCGCTGGAATTGATGAAAGAAGGAAGCTACCAGGTCGAAATGAGCGACGAGGGATTGATGACCTCGGACATCGAAGAGTGCTTCAGCGTGGTCGTCAAAGCCCTCAAGAGGGGCGATCTGCCGCCGGACGAAGTGATCGCGTGGTGCGAGGCGATGACCAAGAGCGATCGTCTGGGTTTCATCTACGAGCGGGAACTGAAGGGACTGCGAGATCACTTCAAGGCATCGCAGTCGTAGGACCCCGCCATCTGCCGGATCGCTGGATTGGGTCTCACCCGGAAGCCCGGCTCAACCCGCATGTCCAGGGATCACCGCAAACGGCAGCGACTTGCCCGGCGGCGCCCGGTGCTTCGCAGCGGCTAGCGGCTCCGCCTTCTCTCCCATCCGCCACCTCCGCCCTCTTCGCACCGTGGACCACCCCCAGTATACCGCCCTGCGCCAGATGCAACGGTCACCATGGTGCGCACGCGAACGACCGTGCCGGCCACGGGCTTCCGCCTTCTATCATCTGGCCGGCCTAGCTGCCAGTTAAATTTCACATGGGTGCCTTGCAACCCTGCCGACCAGGACTTCGCCGAGGCCGAGAGACTCGGGTACAATACGTGTGAGTCGAATATCCGTCAATGTCACCCAAGACTGGAAGGGCAAACCAGTGGCCGAGGAGCAACAGCAAGAGCCGCGGGAGGAGTATCCGCAGGGGAGCGACCTCTTTGATTTCGGATGCGAAGTTGCGTGGCGCATGTGTGGCTGCGAAGGTAAGGGGCTAAAGACATTCGAGCTGCGTTTCTACAAGATGCCCAAGTTCCTTGCAGACTTGGCAGCCGGAAAACTGGTCCTGGAAAATTCGCCTGCCGACTTCCGCGCATGGCGCGAATCCTTCCTCAAGCGCCACAAGAGAGGAGAACTTCCATTTGATTTTGATCCGGAGCTACTGGAACGTCATGACCCCGAGAAGGGGTTCCGTGAGGTAACAGCATGGAATCAACGACTGGCAAGACTGGTACTGGAGTCGTGGACCGCTAATCGCGGTCCCGGCGATACGGCCGGCAGTGACGACTGAATGGCATCATCCCCGTTTATAGCGCCTCGCGCGCCGCGCCTGCGCCCGATGGACTCAACCGCCGGCCAGCGCCGCCGTGGGGGATATTATGCCCCGTTGCCTACTCACCCCATCTATCGCGTCTTGAACCAGCCGGGCAAGATGTGCGCCGAGGCTGTCACGCGCGTCGTTGGGGATCGTCAGCGCGAATCGCCGAGCCCAGTCGCGCAACACTGTGTTGACGCAACTCTGAACGGCCTTGGGCACGTCTTTCACCAGATCCTCTTCCCACTGCCGGTCCAACTCGCGGAGCATCCGCTCAATCTCCGCGATTTGCGTCTCTTCGTGCCTAGCGTTCGGCGAGTTTTCGTCCTCTTCTCGTCCAGGCTTCACCCGGACCAGCAGATCCATGAAGCCCTTGCGGTTTGACGCAGCGAACTCCATCAGGTTCACGGCCCCGTAGCTTGGAGCCGGACTCCGGCGCGGGGCCAGTGGAGCCGAGACGGGCCGCTCGGTCGTTCCTCGACAACCAGGGGTCGGTTCTGGTGTACCCAGTCAACCTCGGCCTCGAAGGGAGCCGACTCGGGGATGTCGCCCCAGGTGTCTGGGATCGAAGACGACCCAGCCGCGCAATCTGAGGCGCAAGGTGTCGGCGGTGCCGATCCGGCCGGAACGCTCGCCGGGGGCTCGCGCGGCGGTTCAGCGGGGGCGGGCGAAGGGTACTCGGCGGCCAGCCATCGCCAAGCCTCATCTGCGGCCTCGGCGCGTTTCATGCCCTCAGCACGGAGGGCCTTGACCCGTTCGTCTTTCCGGCGCAGGCCTCGGGCCATTGGCCTGATGCTCTCAGGCGTTCAACAAGCTCTATCTTGCTTTCGTTCACTGAAATTACTCCTTTGTCTAGGTTTCTTAATTTTACAACGAAAAATGGTCTATCGTATCAGCGTGGATAATGAGGGACCTTTTCTCATTGCTGGCAGGGGTCTGGTTAAGTTTCCCCACCTTCGATGGGACCCACCCTCGTCGCCGCGGGTCGTCGCCGTCAGCTTGCCGCCGCCGCCGATCCTCGCCTTGCCCCGCCACCCTGGTCGTCGTCGCCCTGCCGTGCCGTTGCCGCCTGCCGTGCCGCTACCGTCGCCCTGCCGTCCGAACGGTGAAGCGGCCACCTTGCTCCCCGACGTGCCCGCAGCGTGCCGCCGCGCTGCATCCTGGTGGCGTTGTGGGCTGCATCAGCTTGGACGGTCCAAAGGTCATGCTGCTGGCCGTTCGTCGCGTGGCGTGCCTGTCGTTGCGTGCTTGACGACCTTCCCGCCGTCGCCTCGTCCAGTTCCGCCGCAGCGCCGCTGGACGTGTCCAAGGTCGTCTTGCGTGCCGATCGTCGTCGGGTGTCTGGCGTGGGCGCCGTCGCATCAGAATTGATTCTGCTGCCGTGCCCTGCCCTTGGTCGCCGGTCCTGTCGGCCCTCGTTGCCTGACGCGCGGCGCCCGACGACCGCCGCCGGAAGCCTGGGGCCAGTCGTTGTCGCCGCTCGTTCACTCCGTCGAGTGTTGACAATCCCTGCCCGGTTCGGCGTTCTCCGGGCAGGGCTCGCGTCAACGATCTTCCCCGATGTTACCGGAAATGTTACTATGTCCTTCGTCAGGACCACAACCGGCAAACGACCGCCCACCATCCGACCCCTGGTTTTCCCGCGTGAAAGGCCACAAGGGGGCAACAACCGGATAGTGAACGGGCGTTTATTTAGGCTGCAACATCAAGTGGCGGCAGGGCAACTCGCCCGAGTATTTCGGGTAGTTTCGAGGTCGATGTTACCGCTCAAAGACGTTTGAGCATTCGCAGCATTTTCCTTCCGTCCGGCTCGCCAATGGCCTGAAAACTGAAGCGGGGTGATTCTGATGGAACGAAAACGGAAGTCGAGCATGGCACGCATTGGCGTTTTTTGTTTTCCGAGCACAGGGCATATCAATCCCATGACGGCGCTGGCGCGGCGGTTGCGGGAGCGGGGCCACGAAGTGGTGATCTTCGGCATCGCCGATACCGAGGCGCGGGTGCGGGCGACTGGCACCGAGTTCTGCCTGATTGGTGAGCAGGACTACCCCCTGGGAACTCTCCAGAAGCTCGACCAGACGCTCGGAGAACTGAAGGGGCTGGCGACCTTCAAGTTCACCGTCGAGCGGGTGAAGAACACGGCATGCATGACCCTCCGCGACGGACCCGAGGCGGTTCGGCGATCGCAAGTGGGCGCGATGCTTGTGGACGAGGCCGATATGGGCGGCAACGTTGCCGAATACCTCGGCCTGCCCTTTGTTTCGATTGCCTGCTTTCCGCCGCTGGTCCAGGACGACCGGATACCGCCTTTCTGTTTTGGCTGGAAAGCTGGTCAGGACCTGTTGAGCCGCCTGCGCAACCGGTTGGGGATGGCGCTCCTGTCGCGGGTGGCCGCTCCAATCTATGCCGCGGTCAACGAGCAGCGCAAGCTGTGGGGCATGAAACCCCTGAAACGCTCGACGGACGCGCTTTCGCCGCTGGCGCAGATTGCGCAACTGCCGGCTGCGCTGGAGTTTGAGATTGGTCCTCGCCCGCCGCTGTTGCACTACACCGGCCCGTTTGTGGATGCCAGCCAGCGCCCGCCGGTGGACTTTCCTTGGGATAAGCTCGACGGGCGACCGCTTGTCTATGCCTCGCTGGGGACGCTGCAGAACGGCTCCGAAGCCATCTTTCGGCAGATCGCCGCGGCCTGTGCCGGCATGCACGCGCAGTTGGTCATCTCGCTGGGCGGCGGACTCGACCCGGCTCAGATGGGAGCACTGTCGGGCAATCCCATCGTTGTGCGCTATGCGCCGCAGCTCGAAATCATCAAGCGTTCCGCCGCGGTCATCACGCACGCCGGCTTGAACACAACGCTCGAGTCCTTGGCGGAAGGCGTCCCGCTGGTATGCATACCGCTGGGCAATGACCAGCCGGGCGTGGCGGCACGCGTCGCGGCCAGGGGCGCTGGTGTGGTGATTTCGCGGCGCAATCTTACCGCGCAGCGGCTGGAGCGGGCTGTGCGTGCGGTGCTGCAGGAGGAGAAGTATGCGATCGCAGCACGAGTGATTCAGGCTGCGATCCAGCAGGTGAACGGGCTGGAGGAAGCCGCAAATATCATCGAATCGGCGTTGAAACTACGCTCTGCGGAGAACCCTTGTTTTTTGCTCAGGTGAACAAAACCAAACCGCCTGACGGAGGACCGTCGACACCCTTGTCCACGCGCTACAATGCCATCCGGCCGCAAAGTGCAGGACGCCCGCCATTGTCCCGAAAGCCCTTGGGACCTCAGCAGTCCCAATCCGTTGCTTACCTTCGCGGCCTCTTTCTTTTGCCCGTGGCCGGCACACAAACAAAAAAACCGGCTTGCGCCGGTCTTCTTCTTCCGATCGAACTACGTCGGAAATGACTTGTTCAGGAAAGTGGCGTCCAAACGCTCAGTTTGCCGGAACCGGATTGGCGGCCGCGGCGAGCGAGCTGTCGGCGACGCCCCCGGCCATATCTTGAACCAGGGTCCAGGCGCCGTTGGCCGGGACGAACTCGTAGACGCCGCCGGTCAGGCTGTAGCGGCCCCAACCCGACACCCCGCCACGGTCGAATCCGACGACTGACACTTGATGAATCGCGACGGCGGAGCCAGCCGGTAGCAATTGCACCGGGCCGCCGTTGAGAGTGTACTTCAGCGCAACTTGATTCGTCGCCGGATTGACCAGTTGGATCTCAGCCGGGACCGGATTCACGGGGTAGCAGACGGCCACAGGCTTGATGACGACAACCGGCCCATGATAATAGTGTGGCCAGGGTTTGGGTGGCTTGGCCGTCGCCACGTGGGCAGTACCGATCACCAGGGTCGTTGCCAGCACACCGAACGCCATCTTTCGTGCAAGAGCGAACATGTTTTTGTCCTTTCGAGGGGAGTAAAGAAGCCTTCTCAGAACCGGGCACGCAAGCGAGACGCGTACGTTACAGGCCAGGTTTTGCAGCAGCTTCTCGGGATAATTGCTCTCTCTGCCTTATGCATCTGGCGTGCCAATGCGTAACTTGGCTGTTCTCAGCGGATTTGTACGGTTCCACGAATCGAACTGACGACACTGCGTCTCGTTCTTGACGGCGCCAGCCGGCAGGGCACGATCGTTGGCATCAACTGCGACCAGCCGGCCAAGATCCTAGAGGAGCCAACGACGACAGCGGCTGGAGACCTTGATCTCCGTCGCCATTGGCTCCGGGTTAAACGAGTCGCACCCAAGAGTTGTACCGCCCGCCGAGACGTGTATACTGGCAATGTTCCGGGACGAATCCTTTCCCCCCGCTCTCAAGGAGAATATCATGGCCATGTCGGTTGTCGGCGTATTTCCAATCCTCATAACGCTGCTGATGGGCGGCGGGGCCGGCTTGCCGCTGGGCTTGCCGCCGCTGCCCGAAGACCCGCTGTTGGCCCGCGTCGCCCCAGCGGAATGTCTCGTCTATACAAGCTGGTCGGGCACCGCCACGCCCAGCGACAAGAGCAAGAACCAGACCGAACAGTTGCTCGCCGAGCCGGAAATCCAGGAGATGCTCAGCCAGATCGAGCGGGCAATCCTTGCCGGGGCCGAAAAGAACAGCACACCGCAGCAGGCGGCAATCACGCGTGACGCGATCCGCTGGGGCAAGAAGCTGCTCATGCGGCCCGTGGCGGCGTTCGTATCCTCGGTGACGATCGCACCCAATGGCCCCGATGTCCGCGGCGGCCTGGCGATGAACGTCGGCGAGGACGCGGCGGAACTCAAGGCCACCATTGAGAAGTATCTGACGTCCCTGCCCATTGGCCCCGCGGAGAAGGTCGAAATCGGCGGCGTCGCCTGCTATCGCCTCAAGCTTGGGCAGGGCGCGCCGACAATCACCTGGGGCATCAAGGGCAAGTACCTTCTGGTTGGCGTCGGCGAGGGTTCGCTGGAAGGCATTCTGCAGCGCTCGCGCGGCCAAGCCCCCGCCTGGCTAACCGCCCTGCGCAAGCAATTGCCGGTTGAGCGTCTCTCGACGCTGACGTACGTCAACATCAAGCAGATTGTCCAGCAGTTCGCCCCGCTGGGCGGCCCGCAGGTCCGCACGGTGATTGACGCGGCCGGCCTCGGCAACGTCACCACCCTAGCCGCGGTGAGCGGTTTGGACGGCGAGGGAGTTGTGAACCGGACGTTCGTCGGCATCGAAGGCGAGCCGGCCGGTGTGCTTGGCCTCGTTGCCGGTAAGCCGCTTACGGCCCAGGACCTGGCCCCGATTCCGCGCGATGCCAATCTGGCCTTCGCGGGCCGCCTGGACCTTGCTCGGTTGATGGATACCGTTCTGACCATAACGGAGAAGATTGAACCACAGGCAGCGCGGGAAGTCGAACGGAGCCTGATCGGCATGAAGGAGCAGTTGGGGGTCGATCTGCGCAAGGATGTCGTCGACTCCTTGGGCGATGTGTGGTGCGTCTACAATTCGTCGGACGAGGGTGGGCTGATCATTACGGGGCTTACCGCTGTGGGGCAAGTCAAGGATTACGAGCGGCTTTCGGCCGCCCAGGCCAAACTCCTGGCCGTGGCGAAAGCGGCGCTGCGGCAGAACGATCAGCCGCGCAAACAAGCAGACCGTCCGAAGACGGCGGAAGAGCAGGAAATGGAGGAAGAAGCCAGGATGCGCCGCGGGTCAATGGTACGGCCAGCCGCGCGGGTCGAGCACCTGCGTTTCGCGGAGCAGGACATCTACTTCCTTTCGGCCAGCGACCTGCCGTTCGCGCCGGCCTGGTGCCTGACCCGCAAAGCGCTGATCGTGGCCGCCTTTCCGCAGCAGATCAAGGCATATCTCTCGCGCGGGGCCGATTTCAAGTCGCTGGCCACCGTGCCCGAGGTGGCCGCTGCGTTTGACGGCGGCGAAGGCCCGATTGGCCTCAGCTACTTCGACGGCCGAAAGATCCTCGACTACCTGTACCCCATGATGTGTGTGGGTGTTTCGGCGGCCAGCCGGGAATTGGCCAGGGAAGGGATCGACCTGAACGTGGCGATGCTTCCCTCGGCCCCAACGATCTACAAGCACCTGCGGCCGAGCGTGAGCGTGGTCCGCCGCACGGACGCCGGCATTGAAGTCGCCAGCCGCGGGACGATTCCGGCGCAAGCCTTGGCTCGACCGCGCCGCTGGCCGCCGGCCTGCTGCTGCCCGCGGTTTCCTCGGCCCGGCAGTCGGCCCGCCGCGTCCAATCGTCGAACAACCTGAAGCAGATCAGCATTGCGATGTTGGCGTACGTGGAGGCGAACGGCCATCTTCCGCCGGCCTACATTGCCGATAAGAAGACCGGCAAGCCGTTGTTGAGTTGGCGGGTGGCAATTCTGCCTTATATCGAACAGGATGCGCTTTATCGGCAGTTCCGTCTCGACGAGCCGTGGGACAGCGAAAACAACAAGAAGTGGGCCAACACCGTCATTGCGGTTTATCGCAGCCCGGCCAGCACCGCGAAACCGGGCATGACCAATTACTTGACCGTTCGCGGCAAAGACACGGTGTTTCCCGGCAAAGAGGCGATTACTCCGGCCCAGATTACGGATGGCATGTCGAACACGATCATGGTAGTCGAGGCAAACGATGCCAAGGCCGTGCCCTGGACTAAGCCCGACGACTTCGAGTACGACCCGAAGAACCCGGCGGCCGGGCTGGGCGGCCTGTTTCCCGGCGGCTTCAACGCGGCGTTTTGCGACGGCTCGGTGCGGTTCATATCCTCGACAATCGACGCCGAGATACTGCGACAACTTTTCAACCGGCACGATGGTCAGCCGGTGGACTCAGGCAAGTTCTGATTGCCGCTTTGGAGACGACCGCGGGCACCGTGTGAGGATGCCATCGAGTGGCCCCTACTTGACGGCCGGGGAGATCTTACGCAATACTGAAACTTGATTCGCTGTTGGACTGCCGACGACGAATGGGCAGCCCGGCACGAAAGGCACGATGCCAGCGGGGAAGATTGAGATCTTACCCCAAAGTGACAATAGCTTCTTCATAGGATTCTCCTCGTATTCGGTCCCTACATTGCGGAAACGAACTTGTACGACCCGGATTGCACGCTGAATACAACGTAACCCTTCTCTGCGCGAATGAACTGGATTCCTTCAGATTGCCCCGCGGGCTTGCCGCCTTCCTTCACCTTCCCCAGCTCCAAGCCGGGGACATAAACCGTCGCCGTCGAATTGGGAGGAACCTCAACGTCGAGCGTTACCTCGCCGTTCTTCCTGGTCCAGTTGCTGACAATTTTCCCGTACATGGACTCGGCCGTCGTGTTGGCAAACGTCAGGTGGCCGACGATGTGCGGCTTGATCACAAAGGATTTGTAACCGGGCTGCTGCGGGTCGTTGCGGATGCCACCGATCCCCATGATGAACCAGGAGGCAACGCCGGTGTAACAAGTGTGGATCCTGCTTTCCACATTCACTTCCCAGTATTCGGGCCAGGTTGTCTCGTCCTTGGCAAGGAAATACCCGTAACTGGGCAGCGTCGTCTTGCTCAGATGGGTGTATAGGATGTCGTTGCGCTGGGTGTCCTCAATGAGGTAATGCAGCAGGACGGGCAGTCCCGAGCTGCCCATGTCGAGGTAGGGCCGCGTTTCGGTGATCTCCTTTTCGAGATTGGCAAGGACCGCGGGCTTCACCTCTTTCGGCACCACGCCGACGTAGAGCGGGAACGCGAGATTCATCTGTCGTCCGGCGAGGTAATTGTTCGTTGCGGCATTGAAGAATTTGGCGTGGATACCCTTGCGAAGGGCCGCAAGACGCCCGGAGTAAAGTGCCACCTCATCCTGCTTTGCAAGCGCGGTGGCAATGTCGATCATCATCTTCAGGTCCATTGCATACACACAACTATTGAACAGGCATGCCTCCGGCGAGTTACCCCATTCCTGTCTTCCACCGGGAGCCGCCCAGTCGCCCAGAAACTTGCCTGGCTCGCCGATATACCGTTTAAGAACCCCCTCGGATACCCGCTCATTGAGGAATTCCATCCACTTCTTGTACGTCGGGTAGGCATCCGCGATCAGCCGCTTGTCACCATACTGGCGATGCATTTCCCAGCCCACCGTCAGCGGGGCGCTGCTCCAGAGCGTGCCGCCCCACGGAGTGGCCAGTACTTGCGGAGCGACATGCGGCAGCCAGCCGTTGTCGTGCTGCACATCGCACCAGTTGCGGACCAGATGGGTGTAATAGGCGCCGGCGCGGTAGTTGGGCAATCCGCACCCCCAGGCAGTGGCCCAGGTGACTTCGCCATACCCGAGCCGCTCGCGGTGCGGACAGTCCATCGTGACCCCATTGACCGTGTTGGCCCGGAACGTCCAGAGGTCGGTCTCGTAGATCCGGTTCAGCAGGTTGTTCGAGCAGCGAAAATGCCCGGTCCGAGCCATGTCCGAGCTGATGGCATAACCGGTGATGTCGGCAAGCGATGGCTCGTAGGACAAGCCATCGATGGTCACAAAGCGACCTCCGGAAAAATTGAACCTGTTCCGGAAAGTTCCGGGCTCCTTGCCGCAGATATAAGAATGAACCTGCCCGAAGTCCACCAGCCTTTTCGGAGCATTGGCAACGTATATTGCGATGCGCTTGCCGGGCTCGCCGCGCAGCTTGCCGATCTCAAGCCAGCCGGTGTAGTTCCGTCCCATGTCCACCTTGTATGCATGATTGCCGGACCCGGCATTGGGCGCTGGCCGATTCACCGCGGTAACCCTCACCGGCTTGATCGTCTCGATGACGCGGTCCGGTTCGACGACCTGCGCGGAGATCCGGACCTTGCATTCGACCGGCGCGGCGTTTTCCCAGTCGTGGTCATCGAACCCGACGGCATTCCAATCCGCAAGGTATTTCCGGGCGTCAATCTCCTCGCCGCCATACCCCCCTCCCACCGTCCGACTGCCGCTCTGAGTGCATTTCCACGTTGCGTCGGAGACAATGGTCTGCCGGTCCCCTTTGCCGGTAAGGATATCCGCCTGAACCCTCAGGATGGGGCTCATGTTGAAGTCGTGGTAAAACCCGGCCCAACCCGGGCCATGCCAGATGGCAATGACGTTTCGGCCTTTGCGGAGCTTGTCGGAAACGTCGTAGGTGACGCAAAGAGCCCGCCTGTCGATGCGTGACCCGGCGGGCGCAAGGACACTGTCGTCCACCTTGCTGCCGTTGACGTAGAGTTCGTGATAGCCGATTGAGGACACATACACGAGGGCGTTGGCGGCATCATCCTCCAGGGTGAATGTCTTCCTAAGCCAGACGTGCCCGCCTTCCGTGGGATGCCCCCCTGACCGGGCCTGCTTGCTGCCCGCATACCGGATCCAGCCGCCTTTCCAGTCCGCCTCTTCTAACAGACCGATGGAAAAGCGGGCGGGCTTGCTCCAGGCCGACGCGTGGCCGTCGCGATCCGCGACTTGCACTTTCCAGTAGCAATTTGTGCCGGACGCGAGGCTTTTGCCATGGTAAGGCACCAGGACCGACTGGTCGGATGCGACGTTGCCGCTGTCCCAGAGGTTGCCCCGGTTGTTGGCGAGTTGCTCCGGCGCGCTTGCCATGAGGACATGATATGCCGTCTGTTTCTGGCCGCGAACTTCCGATTGGATCCGCCAACTGAAGCGAGGAACGGTCGTGTCAATCCCCAGCGGGTTTGTCCGGTACTCGACAGTCAGGTCGCCGATCGACATCTGCGCTTTCGATTCGCCCGCGGACAATTCCGTCAGCCCGAGCGCGAACGCGAGCAGAACGATACCTGCAACCACCGTGGAATCTCTTCTCATAGTGAACCAGGTCCTACTCCAACGTCTGCTCGGGTCCGGGGAAATCCCCCTGTCGCACGTCGTCGCGATAGCGGGTCACGGCATCCAGAACCGTACGCTGCAATTCGGCATAGGGCTTCACGTGCCGCGGCAAGCGGCCGGGCGTGAGGCCCAGCAAGTCGTGGTAGACGAGGATTTGCCCGTCGCAGCCGGCGCCGGCGCCGATGCCGATGGTGGGTATCTGCAAATCGGCCGTAATCCGTGCGGCCACAGCGGCGGGAATGCACTCCAGGACGATCGCGAACGCCCCGGCCTGCTGGGCCGCCTGGGCGTCGGCCAGCAGTCGCGCCTCGTCGCGCTGCAGGCGATAACCGCCCAGTTGATGGACGTTTTGCGGACACAAGCCGCAATGAGCCATTACCGGTATGCCCGCGGAGACCAGGCCCGCGATCACTTCGGCCTGTTGGACGCCGCCTTCCAGCTTCACGGCCTGGCAGCGGGTCTCCTTCAAAATCCGCCCAGCGTTTTCGATCGCCCGAAAAACGCCCAAGTGAAAACTGGGAAACGGCATATCGACGACCAATAAGGCATGCCGCACCGCGCGGCCGACCATTTCGGCATGATAAATCATCTCTTCCAACGTCACCGGCAGCGTGTTGGCGTGGCCCTGCACGACCATCGAGAGACTGTCGCCGACCAGAACGCCCTCGATGCCGGCCGCATCGACCAGTTGGGCCGTGGCGTAGTCGTAGGCGGTCAGCATGGTGATCTTCCGCCCGGCGGCTTTCATCGCCGTAAACTGGGGGACCGTGATTGCGCGTTGCTCGGAGTTCATGTTGCACGTCAGGCCGACCATGGGTACATGGCGCCCGAGCCTGACCGTATTCCGGACTCGGTCAGGCACGGGCACCATGTACCCATGGTTGGCCTGACGTACCCATCCATCGAGGGGGATGCACGAAGGAGCCGGTCAAACGGCCCCCCTTCTTGGCCCTATTGTAGATCGGGCGGCCACCGATTGCTGAGCCGGGGTTTTTGTCCACCGGCAGTAAATCGACTGTTCAAACGCCTTCCGAGGATATATTCTGAAGGTATCCGTTAATCTTGGCTCCCTACCTCCCCGCTCGCCCACGCCCCTCCAGCACGAAAGGTCTTGGCCATGTCCCTCTGCGTCCTGCCGTTCCGATTTATTGTTCTCGGCGCTGCCCTGTTGGCTGCGACAACTGCCCTGGCTCAACCTCGCAATCCCATGCAGCAGATGAGGCCGACGCAGGTCAAGCCCGTAGGCACGCTGGTTGCCGTAAGCGGGAACCAGATTCAAATGTCGACCAACACCAACCAGACGATATACGTCACGTTCACACCCGAGACAAAGGTCAGCGTCACTGGCAAAGCGGAGCAGGGCTATCTGAAGTCGAGCGTGGCGGTTGAATTCGTGGCCGAAGTGGACAAGACGCACACGGTCACGGAGAAGATCAGTCAATTGACCGTTGTCTCGCAGCCGACCCCCGATCGGCCGGCCGGCCTGTTGTCGCCGGATGCTGCCACGCCGACAAAGAAGAGCGAAAAGGGCGGAAAAGCCGCAAAGGCGGACGCAGACAAGGCCGACCCGTTCGCCGCCGACCCAACGGCCGGCAAGCCCGCCAAAGGGCGGAGCAGCACCCCGCAGTTTCCCGCCACCTACACCGTGCGGGGAACGATCAAGATGTGCAAGGACGGCAAAATCACCGTTGCGGCCGGACGTGGGCCCACGATCAAGGCCGAATTGGCCAGCGACGTCACGATCAACGTTAGCATGAACGACCTCCGTGCCGTCCAGCGCGACGACAAGGTTACCGTGGAGGGTTTTGCCACCCCGGCCCGACCGAACATGGTCATGGCAAAATCGATCGACATCGAGTTGGCCAATCCGCTCACGGGGGCGAAAAAACATTCTACCCGCCCCGCCAAGACACCCGCCGCGCCGGCCAGCAAGGCGAAAAAGGGGTCCGCCGACGCCGACGATCTGCCGGACCCCGGCAGCAAGTGAGAAGGGGGGCTTGCCCGGCGAGGAGTTAAGTCTACCATAATAGAAACAATTCTCTCCCCGGAGCCCCTCCCGTGACAAGAAACCACCATTCCAGTCCCCAAAATAAACCTTCCCGCCGCCAGTTTCTTGCGGCGGCCTCGGTCGCCGGAGCAACGGCGGCGATCGGCCCAGCCTTGGTTCGCGCGGCCGATAAATCGGGCAGCCGCTTGCCGATCCTCGGCACGGGGGCCTATACCTACGAGGCCACGCACAACTGGGGTACGCTCCCCGAGCACATTCATTGGGGCGACACGCACGGTGTGGTCTTCGACCAGCAGGGGCTGATCTATTTCACGCACCAATCGGCCGCCAGAGAGCCGATGGACGCCATCGCGGCGTTCGACAAGGATGGCAAGTTCATTCGCTCCTTCGGCAAGGAGTTCCACGGCGGCGGCCACGGCCTGGCAATCCGCAAGGAAGGCAAGGAAGAATTCCTTTATGTCTGCGACATCAAGAATCACCAAGTGGCCAAGCTGTCGCTGGACGGCCATATCGTCTGGAGCCTCGGCGTGCCGAAAGAAGCCGGTGTCTATGAGCATGGCGCCCCCTACGTGCCTACGAACATAGCCTTTGCACCCGACGGTGGTTTTTACGTGGGCGACGGTTACGGATCGAGCTATATCCACCAATACGACAAGGACGCCAAGTGGGTCCGTACCTGGGGCGGCGCCGGCAGCGAGCCGGGCAAGCTCAGTTGCCCGCACGGCCTCTGGTGGGATGATCGGCCGGGCCGCACGCCTTCGCTGGTCGTCGCCGATCGGGCCAACTCGCGATTGCAGTACTTCACGCCCGACGGCAAGCATATGTCGTTTACCCAGGGCCTGCCCCATCCCTGTTACTTCAGCATTCGCGGCGAAGTGTTGCTGGTGCCGGACCTGCACTCGCGCGTCTCGCTCTTGGATCGCGACAATCGGCCGATCGTCCACTTGGGCTACGATGAGGCCTGGACCCAGCGCGTCCAACGGGAGGGGCTTCGCGGCAAGCCGCAAGCCTGGGAGCCGGGCCGCTTCGTCCACCCGCACCACGCGGCGTTCGATGCCGACGGCAATATCTTTGTCGTGGAGTGGGTGCCGATCGGCCGAATTACGCGACTGCGGCACATCGCCTAAGGGATTGGTAGGATGGACCTCCAAGTCCGTCCCAACTTTCGCGGGCGGACTCGGAGGTCCATCCTACGTTATTCTTGGAAAATGAAACACACCGATGCCCTTCCGGGCCCGTTTCCGCCATGCCGCTTGCACGCGGCCGTGGACTGCCCTGCCCGCGCCGATGGCGACTATGTGATCTACTGGATGACCACGGCGCGGCGGGTCGAGTGGAACTTTGCCCTGCAGCGGGCAGCCGACTGGGCCACGCAATTGCGGCGACCGCTGCTGGTCGTGGAAGTCCTCGCCTGCGGCGGCCGCTGGGATAGCGAGCGATTTCATCGGTTTACGCTCGATGGCATGGCAGATAATGCCCGGCAACTGGCCGGTCGACCGGTCCACTATCATCCCTACGTGGAGTCGAAGCCCGGCGAGGCCCGCGCGTTGCTGCGGACCCTGGGCCGGCGGGCCTGCCTCGTGGTGACCGACGACTACCCCGTCGCGCTGCCCGCCGTGATGACCGTCGACCTGCAAGCCGATGTCCGTGTCGAGAAGATCGACGGCAACGGATTGCTGCCGATACGGGCTGCCGACCGGGCCTTCGTGACGGCGTTCGCCTTTCGCCGTTTCCTGCAAGCCACGCTCCGCGAGCACATGCTCGACTCCCCGCAGCCGAACCCCTTGACACGCCGCCGACTTCCCCGACTGGAATCGCTGCCGGCGGAGATCACACGCTGCTGGCCGGCGGTGGAGACGAAACGGCTGTCCGGTGGTTTCGACCTGGCCGCGCTGCCGATCGATCACCGCGTGGGGCCGGTGGAACTGCAAGGCGGTCCGACAGCGGCCGGTAAAGCGTGGCGGGATTTCCTCGGCAAGAAACTCGGCCGTTACCCTGCGGATCACAACCAACCCGAGACCGAAGGCAGTAGCGGGCTTTCGCCGTACTTGCATTTCGGCCACATTTCCATCCACGAGATCTTTCGAGATCTCATCGAGAAGGAAGCCTGGACTCCCCAGCGACTGCCCGAAGTAGTCTCGGGCCGGCGGACCGGCTGGTGGAAGATGAGTTCAGCGGCGGAGGAGTTCCTCGACGAGATCATTACCTGGCGGGAGATCGGCTTGAACGCATGCACGTGGCTGGCGAATTTTGACCAGTACGAATCGCTGCCCGCTTGGGCCCGGGCAACGCTGGCCGAGCACGCTATGGACGAGCGGCCAAACGTTTACACGTTGGAAGAATTCGCCGCGGCGGAAACGCACGACGATCTGTGGAACGCGGCCCAAGGGCAACTTGTCAGCGAGGGGCGAATCCATAACTACATGCGGATGGTTTGGGGGAAGAAGATCCTCCAATGGTCGGCCTCGCCCCAGGAGGCGCTGGAGATCCTCATCGAATTGAACAACCGCTACGCCGTGGATGGCCAGGATCCCAATTCTTACTCGGGCATTTTCTGGGTTCTCGGCCGCTACGACCGCCCCTGGGCGCCCGAGCGGCCGATCTTCGGCCAGATCCGTTACATGAGCAGTGAAAACACGGCCAAGAAACTGCGGGTGAATGGGTATGTCCAGCGGTACGCTTAGACGCCACTTCTGCTAGAATGCATTGGGCAACACCGTGTCTGCAAGGCGCTGGCCATGGGGCGTAGAATGAAAACCTGCCGTGTTGGCATCCTCGGCTTCGGCATGATTGGCAAGGTGCACGCCTATGGCTATGCGACCCTGCCGTTTTACTATGATCCGCCGCCGCTTTCGGCCCGGATTACGCACGTCGTCACGCGCCGGGCGGAAACGGCGGAAAAAGCCCGGCAGTTGGTCGGGGCCGATGTGGTCGCGACCGATTTCCGGGCCGTGACCGAGAACCCCGACGTCGATATCGTCCACATCTGTACGCCCAATGACCGGCACTGCGAAGCCCTGCTTTCGGCGATCGCCCATCAAAAGGCGATCTACTGCGATAAGCCCTTGGTCGCCACGCTCGACGAAGCCAGGGCGGTTGCCGCGGCACTGGACGGCTATCGCGGCACGGCGCAGATGACGTTCCAGTACCGCTTCTTTCCGGCCACCTTGCGGGCCAAGCAATTGATCGACGAAGGCCGCCTGGGTCGCCTGCTGCAGTTCCGTGCTGCCTACCTGCACGCCGGCAGCGCCGATCCCAATGCCCCGGCGCGATGGAAACTCTCCGGGGCGGCGGGCGGAGGCGTGATCGCCGATCTGGCTTCGCACCTGCTGGACCTGGTCGAGCACCTGGCAGGTCCGATCGACGCCGTGATGGCCGAGACCCACACGGCTTACGCCCAGCGGCCGTCCGTGGAAGATCCGTCACGCAAGGTAGCGGTCGATGCGGAAGATTGCGCGCTGGTGCTGGCACGCTTGCAATCGGGCGCGCCCGGCACGCTCGAGGCCACGAAGCTCGCCACCGGCGCGGAAGACGAACTGCGGATCGAGATCCATGGCGCGCAAGGGGCGTTGCGCTTCAATCTCATGGATCCGCATCACCTTGAGTTCTACGATGTGACGGCCGCCGATCGGCCTCTGGGCGGCATTCGGGGATGGAACCGCATTGACACCGGGCAGCGATACCTGCCCCCAGCCGCCGCGTTTCCCAGCCACAAATCGGCCATCGGCTGGACCCGCGGGCACGTGGCCTGCTTGGCCAATTTTCTGCAGGCCGTTGCCCAGGGGCGTGCTGCGGATCCGGACCTCCGGCAGGGAATCCGCGTGCAGCAGTTGATGGACAACGTTAGGCAATCGGCCCGCGAGCGGCGCTGGGTGAAAGCACAGCCTACGTCAGGTGTTCCAGCCTGACACACTTGGCCGGCCCGTTGCACAAGCTCCAGCAACCTACTATGATGTTCCCTTATGGGCGCTATCATCATTGTGGTGGTCGCTGTCATCCTCCTGGCTCTCACCGTGGTTGTCGGTTTGGAGGCTGCGCTGGGACGACAGCATATTTCCGAAGACTATTTCGTTGCCGGGCGATCGCTCCCCTGGTATGTTGTGGCCTGCTCCGTGGCTGGGCTATCCTTGCGGCTGGAAATGTGGCTGGGCCTGCTGGGCCTGACGTGTGTCGCTGGCGTTGCGGCCGGAGGGCTGGCGTGGGGCAGTTTCATCGGCCTGACTGTGCTCTCCGGCGTTTTCTTGCCTTATTTCGTGCGAAAGAAGATCTCCAGCCCGGCCGAGTTCCTCGAACGTCGTTACAGTCCGGCGACGCGAGGCCTGTTTGCCTTGCTCACGATCCTGTTTCTTGTGCTGGGCGTGCTGGTTCCGGCATTGTATGTGGGTGGCTGGGTGCTGTCGGAAGCCGGTTTCCACGTGCCGCTGAGCACGACCAACGGCGTTCCTTGGGTCTTCTTCGCCTGCGTGACGGCGATCGCGCTGGTTTCGTCGCTTGCCGGAATCATCGGCGGTTCAATGGCCGGCGCCTGGGGCGGCGCGTTGCAATTCGTGCTCGTCGCTATCGGGGGAACCGTATTTGCCGCCGTGGCGACCCGGGATGCCGGCGGACTGGCAAGCATGTGGGAAAATCGGACCTGGCTGCTCATGTCGTTCCATCATGGCACGCTGCCCTGGATCGGCATGATTGCCTTCGCGCTTTCGATCGGGTTCTGGAACACGGCCGTCAGTCCGCTGACGGTGCAGCGCTGTCTGGGGGCGCGCAGCGAGTGGGATGCGCGCTGGGCGCAATCGTGGGCGGCCTGCTGCTGCTCGTCTTGCCGGCGGTATTTGTCTTGCCCGGTCTGGCGGCGGCCGTGAAACTCGGCTCCTTGGGCAATAGCGGCCTTTCGCGGGAAGCGGAAGCGAGCGGCCTGCGGTTGATCGAGATCCTCTTTGGACGGGAGAGCCTGCTGGGCGCAGCCGGGCAGGGGCTCGTGGTAGCGGCACTTCTCGCGGCCGTGATGAACACGGTCGCCGCCGCGGTGCACGCCGTTTCGACGCTTTGGACCATCGACATCGGCCAGGGCCTGCTGCGGCGCAACGACTCGGAATCGGACCTTGTCGCGCGGGGACGGCGATCGAGCCTGACAACGATCGTTCTCGCGACCTTGCTCGCGCCGTTGCTCCTGGCCTGGGACCAAGGCATCTTCAACTACGTGCTGGAAGTGACCGCGATCATCGGCCCGCCGGCCGTGGTGGTGTTTGTCGTAGCGTTCTTCTGGCCCAGCGCCCACGGCCGTTCCGCCATTGCGACGCTGATCAGCGGTTGCCTTGTCGGCGCGGGCCTGTGGTTCATCGTGGCCCATGCGGAAGTCGTGCCCGAGTGGCTCATGCCGGTCGTGACCCGCGCGGGCGTGACGGGCCTGGCCAGCCTCGTCTTGCTGGGGCTTTTCACGTTCGTCATTCCCCAGAGCTCCGGCGAACTGTACGATCCCGATGCCGCCTGGAGCCTGGATCTTGTCACTCTGCCGCCGCAGGAAAGGGACGCCGGCTCGGGACCGGGAAATATAATGTTTTGGTGGGGCCTGCTGGTTGTGGCCTCGATCGCCGTGTGGATTGTGTTGCGCTAAGGAGCCGAATCATGAATTCTCGTCAGCGTGTCGAAACCGCCTTGAATCACGAACAGCCCGATTATGTGCCGCTGGACCTGGGCGCCAGCCCCGTGACGGGCATGCACGTCGGCAGCGTGTACAAGCTGCGGCAGGCGTTGCGCCTCGACCCGCCGGGCACGCCGGTCAAGGTCGTCGAGCCGTACCAGATGTTGGGCGAGATTGCCCCCGATCTGCAAGCGGCCCTGGGAGTGGACGTCGTGCCTCTGGGCGGGCGGCGGAACATGTTTGGCTTCGAGAATACCGGTTGGAAGCCTTGGAGCACCTTCGACGGCACGCCCGTGCTCGTGCCCGAACGGTTCAACACCATGCCCGAGCCCAACGGCGACATCTTGCTCTTTCCCGAAGGTGATACGAGCGTTCCCGCCAGCGGGCGGATGCCCAAGGGCGGGTTCTATTTCGACAGCATCACCCGCCAGGAGCCGATCGACGACGACAATCTCCGCGTGGAAGACAATCTGGAGGAGTTCGGTCCGGTGAGCGACGCCGACCTGCAGCATTTTGCCGGCGAGGCCCAGCGCCTGCGAAGCGAGAGCGAGCGGGCGATCCTGGCCAACTTCGGCGGCACGGCCTTTGGCGACATCGCCCTGGTGCCGGCCCCCTGGCTGAAGCAACCCAAGGGCATCCGCGACGTGGCCGAGTGGTACATGAGCACGGCCGCGCGGGCCGATTTGATCTACAGCATCTTCGATCGGCAGTGCGAGATCGGCTTGGCGAACCTGGCCAAGATCTACGAGGCGGTGGGCGATCGGGTCTCGGTGGTGTTCATCACGGGCACCGATTTCGGCACGCAGGCCGGCCCGTTCATCAACCCCAAGACCTATCGTAGCCTTTACCAGCCGTTCCACAGCCGCGTCAACGAGTGGGTCCACGAGCATACCCCTTGGAAGACTTTCATCCATTCCTGCGGCTCGGTCGTGGCCCTGGTCGACGACTTCATCGACGCCGGTTTCGACATTCTCAATCCGGTGCAGTGTTCGGCGGTGGGCATGGACCCGCAGGCGCTCAAGGACAAGTTTGGCGCAGATCACCTTCTGGGGCGGCGGCGTCGATACGCAGAAGACGCTGCCCTTCGGCAAGCCGGATGACGTGCGCCGCGAGGTCCGGCAGCGGATCGAGATCTTCAACCGCGACGGCGGTTTCGTTTTCAACACCGTACACAACGTGCAGGCTAACACATCTACGGAGAACCTGCTGGCGCTGTACGAGACGGTGAAGGAAATGCGGCGCTAGGGTGGGACCAGATCCAGGGTACCCGCTTGCGGGTCGGCGACCGCAGGCCCACCGTGGAGGAGAATTATGCGGGAGCGGTTAGAATGGCCCTTCCTTGCCGCGCCCGTTCTCCAGGTGGTAAACTTAGAACCCATGCGCAACTTCCCCCAGATCTTTCGCGTTCGCCAGACGTTCGCCCGGCCGCGGGTAGCGGATATTCCGGGCGAGGTTCATGCCCAATTGGCCCGCTTGGAACTGCGCCGCCGCGTGCAACCGGGGCAGAGCGTCGCCATCACGGCCGGAAGCCGCGGGATCGCCAACATCGCGGTGATCCTGCGAGCGGCCGTGGAGCACTTCCGCTCGATCGGGGCCGAACCGTTCCTCGTGCCGGCCATGGGCAGCCACGGCGGCGGCACGGCCGAAGGCCAGCGGCAAGTCCTGGAGTCGTACGGCATCACGGAGGCCGCGGCCGGCTGCCCGATCCGTGCGAGCATGGAAACCACGATCGTGGGCCGCGCGGCCGAAGGATTTCCGCTGCACATCGACCGCCCGGCCTGCGAGGCCGATCATCTGCTGGTCTGCGGCCGCGTCAAACCCCATACAGCGTTGGCCGGCGAATTCCAAAGCGGACTGTTGAAGATGCTCTTGATCGGGCTGGGCAAGCAGGACGGGGCTAACATCCACCACCGCGCGATGGAGGATCTAGGCTTCGACCAGATCGTCCGCAGTGCGGCCCCCGAGATCCTGCAAAAATGCCATGTCGCAGCGGGACTGGCGATCGTGGAAAACGCCTACGATGAAACGGCCTTGATCGAGGCTGTCGAGCCGTCGCAGTTCCTGGCCCGCGAGCCGCAGTTGCTCGCCCTGGCCCAGCAGTGGATGGCCCGGCTGCCGTTCGACGAGGTCGACGTGCTCCTGATCGACCGCATGGGCAAGAACATCAGCGGCGCGGGCTTCGATCCGAACGTCGTGGGCCGCAAATTCAACGACCACCATGCCGTCGCAGGCGAGACGCCCAAGGTGAAGCGGATCTGCCTCCGCAGCCTGACTCCCGAGTCGCACGGCAATGCCATCGGCCTGGGCGTGGCCGAGTTCTGCCGCACGCAGTTGCTGCGCGACATGGACCTGCGGGCCACGCGGGTGAACTCGCTGGTCAGCGGCCACATCGCCGCCGGCATGACGCCACTGGACTACGAAACCGACCGCGGAATGCTGCAAGCGGCCCTGGGGACGGTCGGGCTGGTCGAGCCGCAGCACGCCCGGTTGCTCTGGATCGCCGACACGCTCGATCTGGCCGAAGTGGAATGTTCGGCCGCGTATCTGGAAGCAGCCCGGGGGCGGAATGATCTGGAAGTTATCGCCGAGCTCCGGGAAATGAAGTTCGACGCGACGGGGAATCTGGGGACTCTAAGATCCTAGCACCAAACGGTTTTTTGGCTTTTGGTGTTAAGAAAGCAGTGTCAGGGTCCGGCACGGGGTAGATGAGGAGAAAGCGAGAGGATGAGTTGTCGATTGTCGAGCCAAGGAACTCGATGTTGCGCGGCATTGAATTGGTCGATGTAATCGACGAGCAAATGCTGTGCGGGGAATTCTTCCAGGTAAACGATCAGCGCCCTCGGAGTGCAGTACATGTCACCTTTGAGGTTGAAGAACATGCGACGTAGCGTGTCGACGAATTTGCCGGTGAGCGTTGGCGACACCGTCTCGGCAAACGCCGCACATGCATTGTAGAGCAGGCAAGCCAGCCATCCCATGAGTTGGGGCGGACCGCGGTGGAACCGTGGATGATGGCGATCGGGGCTCTCCTTGTCGTAGCCGCAGGGAACGGCATTGAGGGACTCACCATGGACCTGCACGCGAAAACCTTGTTCATGATGTTGGCGGAGGCGAAACCCGTCCAGCACTTCGCCCGCTTCGGCGTCACTGCTGGTATACATTGGGTGCCAACGGTCCTTCTTTGGCCCGCGGATCACCTGTCGGCAGACGATCGTGCGAACGGCATTCTCCTCGCTTTCGTTCTTGAGCACCGTCCGGGTTTCGGCCACGCGAATCTCCTTCGGCGGAGCCCCCTTACAGACGCCCGGTTCCTCGTAGCTGGTGAACGCCTCGGCCGGTAAACTTTTCCATCGCTCGACGCGGCTTGGATAGCGGCAAGCCCGCAAAGTGACTTCCAGGTTCTCGGTCGCCGCAGCCTGGTCCATCAGGGCCCGCACGTCCGCATCGCTCTTGCCGGCCCCGGCGTCGAACAGGGCGTGCAGCGAGGCGGGCTGGCCATAGCGCAGTACCCTGCGGGTCAGCAGTCCGGCGACATCGCGCAACTCGACGTTGCCCGGCGTGGCCTTGATGGTGGCGAAACGCCTCAGATTCACCTCGTAGCCCAAATACAGTTTCTCGCAACGCATGAACTTGTTGCGTGTGGTCACATAGCCCTTGGGGATCACGAATTTCTTGGTCCAGCGTGGAATCGAGTGTTCGTCAAAGCTCATCCGCAGGTCTTGCCCGTGCAATAGTTCCCAGGGGCTCGTGCGGTGACAGAAACGGTCCACCTCGTTCCACAGCACGTGCCGTCGCCAAGCGCCACGTCGTATCGCGAGGGACAACGCCGCGCGTCACCGGTCAAGAGAGCGAACCCCACGTCCTGCATCTGGTCCAGGTGAAAAACTCGCTCCAATCCGACGACCAAGGCGAAGACGCTGGTCAAGAACCCCCGATCGAGCGAACCGTAGTCGTCGCTAAAGCACTCGCGGGCCGTGGCGAGCCAAGATTGCACTTGGGACCACAGCAGGAAAGCCCCAGCATACTGGGTGTTCGCAAAAAAAAATTGTCGGGCACTACGGGCACGAGCCCACCCGGCGCATGCGCATCGAGCACCTCGGCCGCCACGCCTTCCACTTCCTCTCGGGAAGCAGTTTGCCGGACTTCCTCCAGGGAGCCACGGTCCAAGCCGCACTTCTTGAGAAACTCCCACAGGGCCACCTTGGAGACGCGGAATTCCCACGTGCGCTCGATGAAGTCGAGCAGGTCGTCCCGCGTGGCCTCGGGGTGGGTGAAGAGAAACTCGGCAATGGAGCCGGCATGGCGCAGCAAGAGCTTCCCGTACGGGCGGCCGTTGAAGCGCTGTTGAATCTGTTGGACCACTTGTCTCGCGGAGAGTTTCCGATGGCGGGAGGCCGACCGAGTGCTGATCCCAACCAGGCGTGCGATCTGAGCCACTTTCAATCCTGAATTGCAGTGGAGCAAAAAATAACCGGCGATCCGCGAACTGGAATAGTCCCCGCCGCTGGGCTGAAGGAAACTAAACGCTGCCTGGAGAACGGCCCGCTGTTGATCATTCAACTGTTCAGGCTGGACCTTTGCCCCACGCAACCATTGTTCGAATCCTTGACCTTCCTTGGCCATGGTGATGCCTCCTTGACTGTCGCATTCCCTGCCGCGGAAGTATAATTACAAGACCGCTCAAAGTTAATACCAATTCCCCAAAAAACCGTTTGGTGCTAGTGCTTAGACCTTAGATCTTACTACTTGGTTCCAAGCTCCTTATTTCGCTCCATCATCCCGCCTAACCTGCACCTGCAAGGCCCCCAGCATCCGCATAACGGCCTGCTCCTTCTTGTCGATGAAGGGCACGTTGTCCAACACGATCGGCTGACGGTCGTTGCTCGTGTAGATGATCAGGCGGCCGGATTTGAGGAGGAGAAACTCGAAGATGTCGTTGATCTCCTTTTCCATCCGCAAGTTCGGGGCGGAGAGCCGTTCCAGGTTGGCGAGAAAGCCGTGGTGGTGGAGCAACTCGTTGCCGCGGACCTCCCAGTAGTCGAACCGAACCACGATCATGACCGCGACAAACATCAGCCCCAGGATGGTCGCCATCGCCCAATAGAAGTGGGAGTTGGCCACGGGGTGGAAGCGACGAATGAAGGCAGTGATGTCCGGCCAGAGTTCGGGCTGGAAGGTGAAGAGCAGGATCAGGCCCATCGTCACGGCCGCCGCAAAGAAGAAGAGCGTCAGCGAAGTCGTACGGGGAAAATCGAAAGCCAGGATCACCAGGTTTACGGTGAACAGCCCCAGGAACAGCGTGCCAATGCCGCCTGCGGTATGGCTATCCGGGTCAAAAGGATGGCCCAGAAAATGCGTCCAGATGGCGGCGACGATCGCCAGCAGAAACGTCGGATACAAGAACACGATCTTGGGATAGGGCACGAGGAGAACACGCTCGGGTGTGTCATCGCCGGGTTTCTTGGGAAGTTGCGGGGGCGCGGGCTTGTCGCTGCTTGGGGTGGACACGCTGGTCTCCTCTCGATTTCATGTTGACAGGGCGGACCGAAGGGAACGCATACCGGCCATTATAGCGGGCGGCCGCGATTATTCCACTGTCAATTGGCAAGCCAGTTCTTGCCCTTTATAATGGCCGCTTTCCGTCATTGGGCGGCACGAAAGCCAATGACCAATTCCCGATCCCTGCCAAGCGAATGCCATGCCGATCCTGCCCATCTTCACCCTGCCGAAAAACGTCCTGACGGCGCTGCGGAGGCCGTCGCAGACGATCCAGGTTTCGCCCTTGCTGGCGGAAGTCGCCGCATGCGATTCCCAGCAGGTGTTTCGCCGGCTGGAAAGCAACGACAAGGGCCTGAGCGAGGAGGAAGCCGCCCGCCGCCTGGAGCAGCACGGTCCCAACGTGGTCGCCAAGGAACAGCGGTTCCGACGGACCAAGATCTTGGCCCATGCCTGCGCCAATCCCCTGGTGATCCTGCTGCTGGTGCTCGCTTTCGTCACCTATTTCAGCGACGAGAGCCACGATATCGGGGGGCCGGCCGTGATGCTGGTCATGGTCGTCCTCGGCGTGGGCCTCCGCTTCATCCAGGAATCGCGGGCGGACACCGCCGCCGCGAAACTCAAGGCCATGATCAGCGTCACGGCGACGGTGCTCCGCGACGGGCAGCCCCGCGAGCTGCCGCTGGGCCACCTGGTGCCCGGCGACGTGGTCCAAATCGCGGCGGGCGACATGATTCCGGCCGATCTTCGTCTTGTAACCTGCAAGGACTTGTTCGTCATCCAGTCGAGCCTGACCGGGGAATCGCTGCCCGTGGAGAAGTTCGACGCGCGGGAAGAACTTGGTTCCAAGCCGGCGCTGGAACTCAGGAACACCTGTTTTCTCGGCACGAGCGTGGAAAGCGGTGCGGCCACCGGGGTGATCGTCGAAACGGGATTCAAGACCTACTTGGGCAGCATGGCGCAGTCGCTGGTGGGACAGCCACCGGCAACGAGCTTCGACAAGGGCGTGGCCCGCTTCACCTGGCTGATGATCTATTTCATGTCGGTGATGGTGCCCCTGGTGTTTCTCATCAACGGGCTGACGAAAGGCAATTGGAAGGAGGCCTTCTTCTTCGCTCTGGCCGTGGCCGTGGGCCTCACGCCGGAGATGCTGCCGATGATCGTCTCGGTCTGCCTCTCCCGCGGCGCGATCGGCATGTCGCGGAAGAAGGTGATCGTCAAGCGGCTGAACTCGATCCAGAATCTGGGCGCGATGGACGTGCTCTGCACGGACAAGACGGGCACGCTCACGCTGGACCGGGTGATCCTGGAGCAGCATTGCGATGTCGTCCGCAACGAGGATGACTCGGTCCTGGAGTTGGCCTATCTCAACAGCCATTTCCAGACGGGTCTCCGCAATGTCCTGGATCGTGCGATCCTCCATTACAAGGAGTTGCACGAGAAGTTGTCGGTGCCGGACTACAAGAAAATCGACGAGATCCCCTTCGATTTTTCCCGCAAGCGGATGTCGGTGGTCGTGGGAACGCCCCAAGGCAACCGCCGCCTGATCTGCAAGGGCGCCACGGAGCCCGTTTTCCAGTGCTGCGACCGCTTCGAGCTGGAGGGGAAGATCTACCCGGTCGATCCGCTGCTGATTACGGAATTGAAGGAGTACTGCGACGAATTGAGCGCCGACGGCTTCCGCGTGCTGGCGATTGCCTACAAGGACGTGCAACCGCAGGCCGCCTATTCCAAGGACGACGAGTGCAACCTGGTGCTGATGGGCTACGTCGCCTTTTTAGATCCGCCCAAGGATTCGGCGGCCCCTGCCATCTTGGCGCTGAAAAACCACGGAGTCGCAGTCAAGGTCCTTACCGGCGACAACGAACTGGTCAGCCGCAAGATCTGCCAGGAAGTCGGGCTGCCAACGGATTACCTGCTGCTGGGCCCCCAGGTGGAAACCATGACGGATGCCCAACTTGCCGAGGCCGCCGAGCGTGCCACGCTCTTCGCGCGCCTCTCTCCCGCCCATAAGCAGCGGGTGATCCGCGCTTTGCAGAGCAAGGGGCACGTGGTCGGGTTCCTGGGAGACGGCATCAACGACTCTCCGGCATTGCGGGCCGCCGACGTGGGCATTTCCGTCGACAGCGCCGTGGACATCGCCAAGGAGGCCGCGGACATCATCCTCCTGGAAAAGAGCCTCATGGTGCTGGAAGAGGGCGTGCTGGAAGGCCGCAAGGTCTTCGCCAACATCCTCAAGTACATTCGCATGGGCGCCAGCTCGAGCTTCGGCAACATGTTCAGCGTGGTGGGGGCGAGCGCCTTTCTGCCGTTCTTGCCGATGGAGACCAAGCAGCTCTTGACGAACAATTTGCTCTATGACTTCTCGCAGGTGCCCATTCCCGGCGACAACGTCGATCCGGAACAGATCGCCAAACCCCGGCCCTGGCAGATGGGTGAGATTGCCCGATTCATCCTCTTTGTAGGCCCCTGCAGTTCGATCTTCGACTACACCACCTATTTCATGATGCTGTGCGTTTTTGGCTGTTGGGACGTGAGTACGCCCGAGCTGGCAAATCACAGCGCGTCGCTCTTTCAAACGGGCTGGTTCGTGGAATCGCTGCTGACCCAGACGCTAATCATCCACATCATTCGCACCAACCGCGTCCCGTTCCTGCAGAGCTGGGCTAGTTGGCCGTTGACGGTGACAACGGCGATCATCATGGCATTCGGCGCCTGGCTTCCCTTCTCGCCGATTGCGCACTGGCTGGGGTTCACGCCGCTGGACGACTGGCGCTACTGGCCGTTGATCATCTTAACGCTGTTCTGCTATGTCGTTTTGACCCAGGGCATCAAGACCTGGTTGATCCGCAAGGGGTGGATCTGAGAGGTCCATGATGAACGATGACTTGATTCCCCTGGTTGACTTGCTGGAGCAGCAGCGGCGCGTGGCCGACAAACTAGGCGTGCCGGGCATCCGCCGTCATATTCTCCTCTGCTGCGATCAGACCAAGCCGAACTGTTCCACGCGGGAGCAATCGCTCGCGGCGTGGGAGTACTTGAAATCTCGCTTGAACGAGCTCGGCCTGACCGGTCCCGGCGGCATCTACCGCACGAAGGCAAATTGTCTGCGGATCTGCACGGGCGGGCCGATCGCCGTGGTCTATCCCGAGGGCGCCTGGTACTGCCGTTGCGATCCGCCCGTCCTGGAAGAAATAATCCAAGAGCACCTGATCGGCGGCCGCGTGGTGGAAAAATATCTGATCGTGCAGAAGCCGATCTGACTAGACCGACAGGCCCTCGAACAACGGCGTGGAGAGATACCGCTCGCCGAAGCTGGGAATAACGGTCACGATCACCTTGCCGCGGTTCTCCGGCCGCGCGGCGACGCGGATCGCGGCAGCCACGTTGCCGCCGGAGCTGATGCCGGCCAGAATGCCTTCCTCCTGGGCCAGGCGACGTGCCCAGGTGAAGGCCTCGTCGTTGGTCACCAGCTCGACGCCGCTGAGCAGGCTCGTATCGAGATTCTTGGGAATGAAACCGGCGCCGATGCCCTGGATCTTGTGCGGCCCAGGCTTGCCGCCGGAGATGACCGGCGAATCGGTCGGCTCGACGGCGATGGCCCGAAAGTCGGCTTTCTTCGTACGAATATAGCGGGTTACGCCGGTGATCGTGCCGCCCGTGCCCACGCCGGCGACAAAAATATCGACCTTGCCTCCCGTGTCTTCCCAGATCTCCGGCCCGGTGGTTCGCTCGTGGACGTCCGGATTGGCCGGATTGTCGAACTGCTGCGGAATCCAGGCATTGGGCGTCGTGAGGGCCAACTCCTCGGCCTTGGCAATCGAGCCTTTCATGCCGTCCTTGGCGGGAGTGAGCACCAGGTTGCGCCCAGGCCGCGGAGCAAGGCACGGCGCTCGATGCTCATCGACTCGGGCATGGTGAGCGTCAACGAGTAGCCTCTTGCTGCGGCCACAAAGGCCAGGGCGATGCCCGTGTTGCCGCTGGTGGGCTCGATAATGTGTGTTTCCGGGGTCAGCCGGCCGGACTTTTCGGCGGCCTCGATCATGGCCCGACCGATACGGTCTTTCACGCTGTTGCAAGGATTGAAAAACTCCAGTTTCGCCAACACCGTTGCTGCTCCAGCCGGTACGATGCGGTTGAGTTTGACCAGGGGAGTGTTGTACGTCGTGGCGACGATGTCGCAATACGATTTGCCGTGAGACATGCCGTTGCCTTTCAAATCAGGAGGTATGAAGATATCCTACGCCTATTATACTAAGATGATCGAGATAGTGTAGATCAAGTTTTATTGACTATAAAAAGAGTAATGTATGCCTACGATTGAAGCCTTCGATGCGTTCCTGGAGAGATTTGCCCCGCCTCGGCTGGCTGAGTCGTGGGACAACGTGGGTTTGTTGGTCGGCGACCGGCGGACGGAGGTACGACGATTAATGACCTGTCTGACGGTCACGCCCACGACGGCCGACGAGGCGGTGCAGGGTCGAGCGGACCTGATTGTCACGCATCATCCCCTGCCTTTTTCGGCCGAAAAACGGCTGACGTGCGATACCATCGCGGGCCGCATGCTGCTGAAATTGATCGCGGCGGGCGTGGCGGTTTATAGTCCGCATACGGCCTTTGATTCGGCGGCCGAGGGCATCAATCAGCACTTGGCCGAGGGATTGGGGCTCACGGATATCGCGGCGCTGGTGCCGCACCAGGAAGGCCAGGGTGCCGGCCGCTGGGGTAAGGTTGCCGAAACACTGGCATTGGGCGATTTAGCCCAGCGGCTGATGAAGTTTCTCGGCATCGCCAATTTACAAAGGGTCGGAAGCTTACAGCAGAAATTCGGACCGTGGCCGTGGCCTGCGGGGCGGCGGGCGAGTTTCTCGAAGTCGCTCGCACGGTGGGCGCCGACGCCATGGTGCTGGGCGAGGCCCGTTTCCATACGTGCCTGGAGGCCGAGGCCTGGGGAATCGGGCTCTTGTTGCCCGGACATTTCGCCAGCGAGCGGTTTGCCGTCGAGGAATTGGCCGGCTTGTTGGGCGAGCAATTCCCGGAAGTTCACGTTTGGGCCAGCCGGCAAGAGCGCGATCCGCTCGCGTTGGTCGGCTCGGGGCAAGGAGCGTGAAGGAGGAGAAGTACGAATGCCGTCGTTTTTCGACATGCGGATTTTCCCCCTTGGCTTTCCGCTGCCAACAATTCCCCGTAAAATGATTATTATGACTCGATCCCTTACGGCATTGCCCGTCTATAACGAAGCCCACCATGTTTTGCCCGTCTTGGATGAGGTCCTTCGGTATTGCCGCGAAGTGCTGGTCGTCGACGATGGCTCGCGCGACGGCACGGCCGAAATCCTGGCCGCGTACCCGCGCGGGGGCGGCGGCGACATCCACGTCGTAACCCATTCGCAAAATCGCGGTTATGGCGCGGCGTTGCAGTCGGCCTTCGATTTCGCCTCGCACAACGGCTACGACGTGCTGGTGACGATCGACTGCGACGGCCAGCATGAGCCTTGCCTGATTCCACGGTTTGTCGCCCGTGCCGAGGATGCCGACATCGTCTCGGGCAGCCGCTATCTGCAGGAGTTTCCCGGCGACAGCCGTCCACCGGAAGAGCGGCGGCGCATCAACCAGCTCATTACCGAGCGCGTGAATCGGCAGTTGGGCCTTGGTCTTACCGATGCCTTCTGCGGGTTCAAGGCCTATCGCGTGCCGATCCTGGGAAAGTTCTCGTTGACCGAAGCGGGCTATGCCATGCCGTTGGAGCTTTGGGTCCAGGCCGTGGCCCTGGGACTGAAGATCGTCGAAATGCCGGTGCCGCTGATTTATCTCGACGAGGAGCGATCGTTCGGCGGGGCGCTGGACCACGGACCGGCGCGGCTAAAGGTCTATGAAGAGGTATTGGATCGCGCCATGGCCGAGGCCGGAATTGTGCCTCGCGGCGAGGCCTGTCAACGCGCGATCGCAGGGCAGGAGTGTTGTTGTTGATCGATCCGCCGGAATTTGCGCAACGAAAACAGTGCTAATGACTCTCGCCCCGGATCAACTCCATCAGCAGCGTTTCGCGACGCCGCGCGAGAACCGCGCGGTACTGGCCGTGCCACCCATGGAGGAAGCCGGGGCCCTAGCGGCGGAAAACGTCCGCCTCCGCAGTACGGCCGGCTGCTCGTTGCAAGGCCGTTCGCTCGCGGAACTCTCGCGGCAGGCCCGGGCGGAACTTCTTGCCGCGGCCCAGACCTGGACCGCCGCTTATCGCGAGGCCAAAGTGGCCAGCCTTGATCCGCAGGGATTGATCTTTCTTGCCGGGCATCAGCCGGAGTTGTTTCATCCGGGCGTGTGGTTCAAGAACTTCGCCTTGGGCGCGGTGGCCCGTCAGCAGGGCGCAGCGGCGGTGAACCTGGTGATCGACAGCGATACGATGAAAAGCACCTCGCTGCCGACGCCCGGCGGATCGCCGGACGATCCGCGTCGTGAAGCAGTGCTGTTCGACCGGCCCGATGGGCGTTTGCCGTTTGAAGAGCGGCGAATTCTCGACACGAACCTGTTCGCCAGCTTCGGCCGCCGCGTGGCCCAGCGGATCGCCCCGCTGGTTCCCGATCCGCTCATCCAGCGATTCTGGCCGATGGTGCTCCAGCGGGCACGGCACGTCGATCGGCTGGGTTACTGTCTGGCCCAGGCGCGGCACCAGTTGGAAGGCCAATGGGGATCGCAAACCCTCGAGTTGCCGCAGAGCCTGGTCTGCGACAGCGAGCCGTTCCATTGGTTTCTCGCCCACCTGCTTGCTAACCTCGAATGCTTTCGCGACTGCTACAATCAGGCGGTGCGGGAGTACCGCCGGGCGAATCGCATTCGCAACGCGGCCCATCCCGTTCCCGATTTGGTTGCTGAAGGCCCGTGGCTGGAAGCCCCACTGTGGATCTGGACGGCCAAGCAGCCGCAGCGCCGCCGGGTCTTCGTCTGCCGCCGCGGCCGCGAGATCCTGATTTCCGATCGGGCCGGACAGGAGATCCGCTTACCTCTCACGGTTGACGGCGATGCCACCGATGCTGTGGAACGATTGATGGCCTGGAGCCGGCTGGGTGTGAAAATCCGCTCGCGGGCACTCGTCACCACACTTTGGGCCCGATTGGCCCTGAGCGACCTGTTCGTGCACGGCATTGGCGGGGCGAAATATGATCAGGTGACCGATCGATTAATTGAAACATTTTTCGCTCTTCCGCCGCCTGGCATCATGGTACTTTCCGCCACCTTGTACCTGCCGGTTCCGCGGCCGCACGTAAGCCATGAAAACCTTCGCGACATTCACCGCGAACTGCGCGAGTTGAGCTATCATCCGGAAAAATACTTGCAGGCTCACGATCTCCGCAACGGCGACGCGACTGCGGGGGCCGGCGCGCTGGTGGAGGAAAAACGGCGATGGATCGGCGCACCCGTCACGCAGCAGAATGCCTATGCACGCTGGAACGCCTTCCGTCGCATCAACCATGAACTGCAACCGTGGGTTGCCCCACGACGACAGCAATTGCTGGAACTCCAAGCACAAACGCAACGGGCGCTGCGGCACGAGAAGGTGCTCGGCTCGCGCGAATATGGTTTCTGCCTGTACGCGGAATCCTCTTTGAAAGATTTTCTTGAGTGCGCTACTTCCCAAGAGCGCGGAAAAATGGTTTGATAGTGTGAGTTCAGGGTGAGGGGCAGTCTGTTTCTCGCGAAAAGGATTCGCGCTTATCGGCGCAGGGATTAAGCCGCCGACCGCCGCCGAGATGCGGCACAGCAACGAAACACTCTCTGGAAATACCGGCAAACGCCGCGTACGATCTTCCATTATTCGCTGTACGGCCAGCGATCATATCGCCTTGGGGTATTTCCTCGCCGAGATTTTCGGCACGCGCTATCCGGCCGAATTCCAGGCCGCCCTCGCCGATCCGTTGTATACGCCCGGCGATCGCCTCTTGCTCCGCCGCATGGGCCGTGTGATCGCCCACGTCCATCTCACACGCCGCATCATGCAGTTCGGCCCGCTGGCGCTTCCGGTGGCCGGATTGCAGGGTTTGGCCACCGCGGCGAATTGCCGCCAAGAAGGGCTCGGAACCCATCTGCTGCTGGCCGCGGAAAGGCAAATGAAACAGTCGGGCGCGCTGGTCGGGTTGCTGCGGACGCGAATTCCCCATTTCTTTCGCCGCACCGGTTGGGCGGTGTGCGGCGGCAGTTCGGGCTGCGCGGCCACGCCGCATGCCGTGCTCGCGCGACTCTTGGAACAAGGTCTCGGCCTCCGCCGTACCCGGCGAATTCAGGTTCGTCCCTGGCGGCGCTGGGAAGAAGACGCCATCACCCGCGTCTATCGACAGAACCTGGCCGGCAGCTACGGCCGGCTGGAGCGCAACCGTTCCTATTGGCATTGGCTCCTGGAACGCAGGGCCTACGATCAGTTCTATGTGGCATTGGACGGCCCTGACCTGTGGGACCTCAAAGAAAGCAGCACACGGCTCGTCGGCTACGCAGCCATCAAGGGCGAAAAAATCGTGGAGCTTGTGACGGCCCCAGATCGACGGAAAGCGGCCATGGAACTTCTCGCCCGGACCTGCGGCGATGCCATCGAGCAGGACCAGCGCCGCATTTCGCTGCACGCCCCTGCCGGCAGCCCGCTGCTGGCCTATTTTCACGACGGGCCGGAAGCGGAGCCGCATTGGACCTCCGGGCACGCCGAGTTTTGCATGGCGCGGCTGCTCGATCCACTTGGGCTGCTGCGGTTGATGTGCCGCCTGTTCGAGCAGCGGGCCGCCGAGGCCGGGCTTAGCCGTTCGTTGGAACTCGGGCTGTTGGTCGACGGGCGGAAGTATCAAATTGAGATTGCCGGGACACCCGGTACTCCGGGTCGCGGCCGGGCCACGGCCGACACCCTGGGCCGCAGTTACCTCGCCTTGAACGTGGCCGACTTCACGCGCCTGGTGCTCGGCCAGCTCGACTGGGATCGGGCCTTGGAAGAAGGCCGCGTCGTGCCTTCCACGGCCCTCGCCCGCGACGCCGCCCGCGTGCTCTTTCCCCCGCTGCCCTTTTGGCGGCCGATGCTGGATGATCTGCGGGCGTGAACTATTCCACCGCTTCGCCGATCCTTTTCCACGCCTGTTCCACGTGCCGCCGCTCGGTGTTGGTCTGCCCCACGCAAAACCGCAGCGTCAAGCGATCGTGCAGCCGCGTATGGCTGATGAACAACTTGCCGGAGGCGTTCACCCGGTCGAGAATCCGCTGGTTGGCCTCGTCACCGTCGCGGTGGCGGAAACAGACGAGATTCAACACTGCCGGCGCGGCCAGCTCGAAACGCCGATCGGCCTGGATCCAACCGACCAACTCCTGGGCCAGGGCCACATGCTGCCGTATGCGCCGCTGGATGCCTTCGATGCCGAACCACCGCAAGACGAACCATAATTTCAACGCGCGGAATCGCCGGCCGAGTGGAACCTGCCAATCGCGATAGTCGATCACCGCGCCCGATTGCGTCGCCTGGTTCTTCAGATACTCGGGCATAATCCCCAGTGCGCGGATCAGCGGCCCGCGGTCGGCCACGAAGAAGCAACTGCAATCGAAGTTCGTGAACATCCACTTGTGCGGATTGAAGCAGTAGCTGTCGGCCAGCTCCAGTCCGTCGTGCACGCCGCGAAACTCCGGGCAAATGGCCGCCGTGCCGGCAAGGGCCGCATCGACGTGCAGCCAAACGTCGTACTGGCGGCAGATCTCGCCGATCTGGCGGAGCGGATCGAAGCCCAGCGACGACGTCGTGCCCACCGTTGCGCAGACGAAGCAAGGCCGGCGCCCCGCCGCTTCGTCGTCGGCCAATGCCTCGGTCAGGCGGTCGGGCCGCATAGCCCACTGATCGTCAACCTCGATGCGGCGAAACGCATCGCTTCCCAGTCCGGCGATGCGGAGCCCCTTTTCGATCGAGGAATGGGCCTGGGTCGAGGCATAAGCGACCAACTCGCTGCCGGAGGCTCCGTGCTCCGTGCTCCCCGCTCCCCGCTTCCTGTTTGCGCGCTCGCGCGCGGCCAGGATCGCGCACAGCGCGGCCGACGAGGCCGTGTCCTGGACCACGCCGCCGCCCGCGGTCGTCGAGAGGAACTGCTCCGGCAGACCGAGGGTCCCGACCAGCCAATCGAGAACGAGCGTTTCCAACTCCGTGCAGGCCGGACTGGTCGCCCACAGCATCCCCTGCACTCCCAAGCCCGAGGCCAACAGATCGCCGAGGATCGAAGGCCCCGAGCTATTGCAGGGGAAGTAGGCGAAGAAATTGGGTGACTGCCAATGCGTGATTCCCGGCATGATGATCTCGTCGAGATCGTGGAGGATCGCCGCGAATGGCTCACCTTGTTGCGGCGGCCGATCGGGCAGCCGGCTGCGAATCTCTCCCGGCTTGACCTGCGAGAGCACAGGCAGTTGCTCGACGCCCTCCATGTAGTCGGCGATCCAGTCGATAGCCGCGCGGCCGTGGCGGCGGAATTCGTCAGGGGTCATGATATACTGTAGCCATTTGTTTGCAGACCGCCCCCTTTGGGATTGCGGGGGGGCTAGTGTGAATGACAGCCCAATTATAGACTGATTCAAGAGCAATTTAACCCCGCCCTTCCAACCAGGGGTCTCGGATGGCATTGACAGAGAAAACTCAGAAGACTTTCTTGGGAATGGAACCGACACTGACTTGCCGGCCGGCCATCAAGAGGGAACGACTCCCAACCAATACAACCACGTACAAACATCCTGTACATCGGTGGTATAACTTCATTGCCGGATTTTCGCCCGAGTTTGTCGGCCTATGTCTGGACAAGCTTCAGATTGTGCCCAAACTCTATCTTGATCCTTTTGCTGGCTGCGCAACTGGCCCGTTGGCCGCCGTGGCAAGGGGCATCGAGGCAGTCGGCTATGAACCGCACCCGGTCATGGCAAAAGTGGCGCGAGCCAAGCTTCCCGGCGCTGATGCAGTCGAGCGACTTGACCAGATCGAGCACGCCGTCCTTGCCGGACTAAGAAAGCCCATGCCGTCTAGCACTCTGCCCTTCGCCCCCAGGAATTTCTTGCGGAAGCTCTTTTCCGAAGAATCGCTCTCGGCATTACTCGGGGCGAGAGCGTCCTTAGAAGATCAAGGGCTATCTGCAGACGATTTGGCGTTCTTGGTCTTGTCGAAGATTCTCGATTTAAGCTCCCATTCGCAAACGGACGGCATCTACAAAGCACCCACCAGCAGGAAGACGGCATTTCCGCCGACCGCTGCGGCGAAGAAGACTCTCGACATGGTGCGACATGATCTGGCCAGGTTGCCCGGCCCATACGCCCCCTTGTCGCGACTCTATGAGAAGTCTTCCGAACAAATGACCGAGGTTGCCGATTCCAGCGTTGATATTGTCGTGACCTCGCCCCCTTACTTGAACAATTTCGATTTTGCGGAAATGACCAGAATGTATCTGTATTTCTGGGGAATCGCTGATTCATGGGGGGAAATAACTGACAAGGTGCGGTCGAAACTCGTCGTCAACACGACAACCGCCCTGAAAGGTCGGAAAGAAAAGCAAGAAGAGTATCGGGCGAATATGCCCGCTGTCTTGCATGCCGAGCTGGACGGACTGGTTCTTTCCCTTGCCGATCAACGAAAAAAAAGGGCGGGGAAGAAGGAATACGATTTTCTTGGTCTATCCCTACTTCTCACAAGTCACGGATGTCTTGCGAGAGTGCTACCGCTGCCTGAAACAAGGCGCGCCGATTCATGTCATGGTGGCGGACGCTGCCTTGTACGGTGTCCATATCAGCACCCCGCAATTGCTTGCGCAACTGCTGGCAGTTATCGGGTTTCACCAGACCGGTTGCGATTTGATTCGCAGGCGGGGACATCGTTGGATCCTCGATAAACGAGACGGATCAGAACGCGGCCTGGGCGAGTACCATGTTTTTGCAGCGAAATAGGGAGAATTCATTATGGCATCCGTTGCCATTCCGACGTTGTACCAAATTGCCGATGCTGAAATCCGACTGTGTATCAAGTCGTATTTGAAGGCGACCAAGTCCACGCACGGTTTTGCCAGCATAAGACCGAAGGACCTGCGGGATAAACGAGCGCGGACCATCTTGTTGGCGGGGCTGGGCGCGCGTGACGTTGAAATGAATGCAAAGGATGCGTGTGAAGAATGGAAGCGGCGCCAAGCCATTCCGTTCGATCTTGAAACCGGCCTTACGTTCGGAGTGTACCGAAACATTCGCAAGAAAGGCGGCGAATTTCTCGATGCCGTCGAGTCTGCCACGAGAGGATTTACCGAGTTCGACCCGATCTTCATCCAGCGGAATCCGCATACTCTCCCGATACTTCAGCACCTCGCGGGCATTTTCAGCAAATCCGCGCTGAAGAGATTTATAGGAAGTGTATCTGATACAGCAATTTCCAGGCCCGCTGCGGAAAGGTTGGCGAAGGTCCTGCGTGAACGGGTTGACCCTCCAAGCATCAATAAAGGCGAAATTCTTCAACGGTTGGAAGGTACTCTGGAGGGAATTGTCCGCGATTTGGTTGGGCGAGTCTTTTTGGAATCGGTTGTGGAAAGCGCGCTCAAAGACAAGGAGATTCCCTTTAAGCGGGAAGACGAGTACGAATCGTTGGCTGGAGTTGTCTACGATTTTCGAGCCGACTTTTTGGTCCCCAACGCGGAAGAGCCGAAAGCGTTTATTGAGGTGCGCAAATCGTCGTCCCGCCACGCGTCATTGTACGCAAAAGACAAGATGTTCTCTGCTATCAATTGGAAAGGCAAACAAACTGACATGCTTGCAGTGCTGGTTATCGATGGCGAATGGACGGGAGAGACCCTCCGCGTAATGGCGAAAGTTTTTGATTACGTTGTTCCCGTATCGCGCATTGCCGAGTTGGCAGACACAATCAAGGCATTCGTTGATGGGGATCGATCCAAGCTGAAATGGCTCATTGACTTCCGAATTAGGCCAAGCAATTCCTGACCCCAAACGTGCGCAAGCAAGGAACAGGACGCCCATGTCCACCCCATCTCGCGACGAACTGGCGAGCCGCTATCTCGACCAACTCCCTTTCGAGCCCTACAAGGTCCAGGAAGACGCCCTGCTGGCCTGGTTCACGACGGACCAGGGGGTGCTGGTCTGCGCGCCCACCGGCACCGGCAAGACGCTGATCGCCGAGGCGGCCCTCTTTGAAGCCCTGCACACGGGTCAGCAGGCCTATTACACCACGCCGCTGATCGCGCTGACGGAACAGAAATTCCGCGAGATGCAAGACCGCGCCGTGCAGTGGGGATTTCAGGCCGGCGACGTCGGCCTGGCGACCGGCAATCGCCGCGAAAACCCCGCCGCCCCCGTGCGCGTGGTCGTGGCCGAAATCCTGCTCAACCGCCTGCTGCACGGCGAGTTCGATTTCGAGCACACCTCGGCCGTGGTCATGGACGAGTTCCACAGCTTCAACGATCCGGAACGCGGCATCGTCTGGGAACTGACCCTGGGCCTGCTGCCGCCGCACGTCCGCTTGCTCCTGCTCTCGGCCACAGTGGGCAACGCCATGGACTTCATCCACTGGCTGCGGCAGAGCCACCAGCGGACCCTCGAACTGGTCCGCGGCGAAGAACGCCGCGTGCCCTTGAGCTACCATTGGATCGCCGACATGCTGCTCACCGAACAGCTCGAAGAAATGGCCCAGGGCGATGCCGATGCGCGGATGACGCCGGCTCTGGTCTTCTGCTTCAATCGCGACGAATGCTGGACCGTGGCCGAGCAGATCAAGGGCAAGAAAGTCCTCAGCGACGGCCAGCAGGCCCGCCTGGTCGAGGAACTGAATCATCACGATTGGTCGCAAGGGGCCGGCGCCAAGCTGCGGCAACTACTGCTCCGCGGCGTCGGCATACACCATGCCGGACTGCTGCCCAAGTATCGCCGCATCGTGGAAATGCTCTTCCAACGCAAGCTGCTGAGCGTGGCCATCTGCACGGAAACTTTGGCGGCGGGCATCAATCTGCCAGCCCGTTCGGTCGTGTTGCCCACGATCCTCAAAGGCCCGCCCGACAAGAAGCGGGTGATCGAGGCCAGCGCCGCCCATCAGATTTTCGGGCGTGCCGGGCGGCCTCAGTTCGATACGCACGGCCACGTCTACGTGCTGGCCCACGAGGACGACGTGAAGATCGCGCGCTGGCGCGAACAGTACGACAAGATCCCCGAGGACACCAAGGACCCGGGCCTGATGAAGGCCAAGAAGGCGATGAAGCGGAAGATGCCCCATCGCCGCGACAACGAGCCGTATTGGAACGAGGCCCAATTCCAGAAGCTGGTCGCCGCCCCGCCGGGCAAGCTCTATAGCCGCGGGCCGCTGCCCTGGCGCTTATTGGGCTACATGCTCGATGCCTCGCCGGAAATCGACATCATCCGCCGCCTGGCCGCCAAGCGGCTGATGGACTCGACCCACCTGGAAGCGGCCCAGCGCGATCTGGAGCGAATGCTGCTGGTGCTGCACAAGGCCGGTTATGTCCGCCTGGAACCGGAACCGCCGGAGGGGGAGAAGGATGAAGGCGGAAGGATGAAGGATGAAGACGCAAGCGGGAAATCGCAACCGATGGATAAAGATTCGGCCGGGGGGTCCCCTCAGGGTCTCTTCTCCAAATTCACTGCCCCGATCTCCGCCGGTTCGCCTTCCTCCTCTCCCTCTCATCCTTCATCCTTCATCCTTCATCCTTCCTATCGTCCCATTCTCGCCCATCCGACGGCGGAACTGCCGAAGTTGGCCCTCTTCCGCAGCGTGAACCCGTTGTTCGGCATGTTCCTCGTCAACCAGTTGGGAATCGCTGACCGCAAGGAGCGGATCCAGGCCTTCGAAAGCGCCTTGGATTTTCCCGCTCCGGTCGCCCGCTACGTCCGCGTGCCGAAACAGGAGTTCCTGCCGCCTGGCCCGTTGGCCACGCTACGGCTCGATCAGCAGTTGTTGCAGCTCGGGCTGGCATCGCCCGAGGAATTGGTGCAACGCCCCAAGGAGGAAGAAGAACCCTGGAAGCCGCGCCATAGCTACGACGCCGAGCAAGACGAAGAGCCGAAGTGGGTGCTTACCCTGGCGGAGAAGCTGCGGCGGTTGTTCGACTACGAGTACCCGGGCGTTTTCGACATCCGCACGCGGGCCGTATGGGCCGCGGGCGAGCTGCTGCTGGAGTTCAACGGCAATTTCAACAAGTATGTCGGCAGCAAGGACCTGCTGAAGCAGGAGGGCATCGTCTTCCGCCACCTGCTGCGGTTGATCCTCCTGCTCCGCGAGTTCCGCCCGTTGGGCCCGCCCGATCTTGACGCGGCCGCCTGGCGCTACGACCTGGACGAAGTTGTCGATCAGCTCACGACAAGCTGTCGCGCGGTCGATCCCACCAGCACGGACCACGTGTTGGAGACGGTCGAAGAGCAGGCCGAAGAAGAGGAAAAATTCGGCGCGGGAATTCTTGACTGAGTTGTAGGGTGGGACGAGATTGCGGAGCAAGCGCAGGCCCGCCATAATATACTTTCTACTCGATAATGGTGGGACTGCGCTCGCCGACCCACTGCGCGCGTACCCCGGACCTTGTCCCACCCTGCGATTGAGAAAGGAAAACATGATGCACAATACCCTTGCCTGCGGACTTATTTCCGTTTCGACTCTTGCGCTGGCCGCCGCCATCGCACCGGCCGCCGACGCGCCGTCGCGGCCCAATATCCTCTACATCATGGCCGACGACCATGCGGCGCACGCCATCAGCGCCTATAGCGGCCGGATCAACAAGACGCCGAACCTCGATCGCATCGCTCAGCAGGGCATGCGCCTCGACGCATGCTTCTGCGTCAACTCGATCTGCACGCCCAGCCGGGCCTGTATTCTGACGGGCAAATACAGCCACAAAAACGGCGTGCCCGTCTTCAACCGCTTCGACGGATCGCAGCCCACCCTGGCCAAGTACCTGCAGGCGGCGGGCTACCATACCGGCATGATCGGCAAGTGGCACCTTGGGAGCGACCCGACCGGCTTCGACCGCTGGACGATCTTGCCTGGCCAGGGCGTCTATCACAACCCGGACTTCATCGAGCCCGCGGGCTCCCGCCGCATCCAGGGCTACGTGACCGACATCATCACCGACCTGGCGATCGACTTCCTCAAGCAGCGGCCCAAGGACAAGCCCTTCTTCCTCATGTGCCATCACAAGGCCCCGCATCGGCCCTGGGACCCGGACGACAAGCATTTCACACTGTACGACGAAGACGACATTCCCGAACCGAAAACCCTTCGCGACGATTACGCCACGCGGACCGACGCCGCCCGCGAGGCGACGATGCGGGTCGGCCGAGACCTGAACCGCCACGACCTGAAGGCCGATCCGCCGCCGGGCCTGAGCGGCGACGATCTGTTGAAGTGGAAGTACCAGCGGTTCATCAAGGACTACCTGCGCTGCGTGGCTTCGATCGACGACAACGTCGGCCGGCTCTTGGATTACCTGCAGAAGGAGGGCCTCGACAAGAACACCGTGGTGATCTACACCAGCGACCAGGGGTTCTTCCTCGGCGACCACGGCTGGTTCGACAAGCGGTTCATGTACGAGCAGTCGATCCGCATGCCCTTCCTGATTCGCTGGCCGGGCGTCGTCAAGTCGGCTTCCTCGCAGGCGGCCATGGTCTTGAATGTCGATTTCGCGCCGACGATGATGGAGATCGCCGGGCTGAACGTGCCCGCCGACATGCAAGGCCGCAGCTTCCTGCCGTTGCTCAAGGGCCAACGGCCCGCCGACTGGCGCACGAGCTGGTACTACCGCTACTACCACGACCCGGGCGACCATAACACGCGGGCCCATTACGGCGTCCGCACCGAGACGCACAAGCTGATCTACTTCTGGAAGAAGGACCAGTGGGAGTGCTACGACCTGGTTCACGATCCGGACGAGTTGCACAACCTGGCCTACGATCCGGCCCACGCCGACCTGGTGGCAAAGCTCAAGGCGGAGTTGTATCGGCTGAAGAAGGAGGTGCAGGACAACGACGAATTCGCCAACCAGCAGCCCACGACCAGTTCCGGCGGCCCGGCCGTCAAGCCCGCCAAGGCCAAGCCGCCGAAGGCGAAGAGCTAGAGGGTCGTAGGGTGGACCTCAGTCCGCCTTGCAAGTGCATCTTGGCCGGGTCCAGTTGGTGCCGACTTGGTCCGTAACCTCGGGAGCCGGAGCGCCGCGCATCTCCGGATGCACCGGCAATTCCGTCAGAAAACAAGTGCGCCCCTCGTCCGTAGCAAATCTCGGCGGCGGAGAACCGTGGGATGCAAATTACGCTCTTCCCCGCCCGTTGCCGATGCCGGGCCGGGCGGTCACGAGGCGGAAGTTCTCGGCCCCCAGCAACTCTTGCACGCGGTCGCGCATCTCGGGGTTGTTGGCGATGCGGAACGTGTCGCAGCGGCAGGAGATCTTCCGCCCGTCGGCAAGGCAGAGCAAGAGCTCGAAGGGAACCTCGCCCGGATAACCGCGGAGAATCTCGTAGAGCATCTCGAGCTTCTTCACGCCGTGCGTCTCTTCGGCCACGCGGACGCGGATGCCGCGGGTATAGCGGGCCTCCAGAGCGGTGATGGGAATCACCTCGTTGACGATCATGTTCGCCTCTTCGCTGCCGGCACGCTTGTCGATCGCGCCGCGGAGGACGCAGATCGCCTCGGCCTGGATCAACTCGCCGAACTGGGCGAATTGCTCCGGCCAGCAGATGCAGCGCATGATGCCTTCCGTGTCTTCCAGGTCGAACATGGCATAGCGGCTGGGTGCGCCGGGCTTGGGGGTCTTCGTGTGCGCGTGCTTGATCGAGGCGATCATGCCGCCAATCATCACCTCGGCGCGGTGCTTCAAGGCGGCCGCTTCCACGGTCGTGTGCGAACAATAGGCCTGCAGCTTCTTGGCATGCTCGGCCAGCGGATGGCTGGAAAGGTAGAAGCCCAGCACTTCCTTCTCCTTGGCCAGGCGGTCCTTCTGGTCCCATTCGGGCACCTCGGGCAGGTCTTTGATGACCGCATCCACGGTCTCTTCTTCCTCGTCGGCGAAGAGTCCCTTCTGCCCGCTGCGGCGGTCGGCGGCGGCCGAGGCGCCGGCCTGCAGGGCGCGATCGATCATGGCGAACCATTGCGAGCGCCGCCCGCCCAGGGCATCCAAGGCCCCGGCCTTGATCAGCGACTCGATGGCGGTGCGATTGACCTGACCCGGGTCCAGCCGCTGGCAGAAATCGAAGATGCTGCGGTAGGGCCCGCCCGGGCCGCCCGCTTGCGGGCCGCGGGCCTTGACGATCGCGGCCGAGGCCGCGCCGCCGCAGCCCTTGATGGCTGAGAGGGCGTAGAAAATCTTGCCCTCGCCGACGGCGAACTCGACGTCCGAGCGGTTCACGTCCGGCGGCATGACCTCGATGTTCATGCGGTGGCAGTCTTCGATGTGCTCGACCAGCGAGTCCTTCTTCTTGAAGTTCCGCCCCGGGATGTCGCTGGAGAGCAAGGCCGCCATGAACTCGACCTTGTAATGGGCCTTCAAATAGGCCGTCATGTAGGCGATCAGGGCGTAAGCAGTGCTGTGAGACTTGTTAAAGCCGTAGCCCGCGAACTTCTCGATCAGCCCGAAAACCTCTTCGGCCTTCTTCTTCGCCATGCCCTTCTGAAAGGCGCCTTCAATGAACTCCTCGCGGTACTTGGCGATCGCGTCCAGCTTTTTCTTGCTGATCGCCTTGATGCAGCTATAGGCGTTGGCCAGGGCGATGCCGCCCAGGCGGTTGAGGATCCGCATCACCTGCTCCTGGTAGACCATCACGCCATGGGTCTCGGCCAGGACCTCTTCCATGACCTCGTGCTCGTAGTGGGCCTGCTTGCGGCCGTGCTTGACCTGGATATAGTCCTCGACCATGCCGCCTTCCAGGGGGCCGGGCCGGTAGAGGGCGTTGGTGGCGATGATGTCGCGGAAGTGGTCGGGCTTCATCCGCTGCAAGAGATCGCGAATGCCGCCGCTTTCCAACTGGAACACGCCCTTCGTCTCGCCTCGGCACAGCAGCGCGAAGGTCTCCGCGTCGTCCAGGGGGAACTTGTACGGATCGACCAGCCGGCCGGTCGTCTGCTCGATCAAGGCAATCACCTTGGAGAGAATGGTCAGGTTCCGCAGGCCGAGAAAATCCATCTTCAGCAGGCCGGCCTTCTCGACGTCGCCCATCGCCCACTGGGTGATGACCTCTTCCTTGTTCTGCACGTGCTGCAAGGGAACGTAGTCGGTCAGCGGCTGGTCGGCGATGACCACCGCCGCGGCGTGCGTGCCGACGTTGCGGGCCAGGCCCTCGATCTTCATCGCCAGGGTCAGCAACTCGCGGATCTCGGGGTCGGAGTCGTGCAGCTTCTTCAGGTCGTCGCTCTTCTCCAAGGCCGCCTTGATCGTGATCTTCAGTTCGTCGGGCACCATGGCCACCACGGCGTCGACCCGCGGGATGGGCATGCCCAGGGCCCGGCCGACGTCGCGGATCGCGGCGCGGGCCGCCAGCGTGCCGAACGTGCCGATCTGGGCCACGTTCTCCATGCCGTACCGCTCCTTGACGTACTGGATCACCTCGCCGCGGCGCTGCTGGCAGAAGTCGATGTCGATATCGGGCGCCTCGCGGCGGCTCTCGTCGAGGAACCGCTCGAACAACAGATCGTAGTCCAGCGGGCAGACGTGGCTCAAATACAAGCCATAGGCCACCAGCGAGCCTACGCCCGATCCGCGGGCCGTGGCCGGAATGCCCTGCGCGGGCGAAACGCACGAAGTCCCACACGATGAGGAAATAGTTGGCAAAGCCCAGCTTGTTGATCACGCCCATCTCGCGATCCACGCGGGCCATCACCTCGTCCGACAATTGGCCGTCGACGATCCGGCGGGGATCGCCGGCGTAACGCTCTTTCAGGCCGGCAAGGACCAGTTCGCGGAGATAATCTTCCGATGTCTTTTTGTCGGGCGGGTTGTAGACGGGGAAGTGCCGCTTGCCCAACTCCAGGTCGATATGGACGCTGTCGGCGATCTCTTGCGACCGCTTCAAGGCCTCCTCATAACCGGTGAAGACCGCGTACATCTCCTCGGGGCTGCGGAGATAGAACTCGTTGGTTTCCATCCGCATACGGTTGGTGTCGGTGCGGAATTTGCCCGTATTCACGCAGAGCAGGATATCCTGGGCCTCGGCATCCTCGCGGAGCACGTAGTGGACGTCGCTGGTGGCCACCAGGGGCAGGCCCATGCGGTTGGCCAGATCGATCGCGCCTTCCATGGCGATCCGCTGCTGTTCGACGCCGTTGTACTGGATCTCGATGAAGTATCGGTCGCCGAAAACCTTGTGGTACCAGGCGGCCGCCTCGCGGGCTTTTTCCATGCCGGCCGCACCGCCCATCAGCAGGCCGCGGTTCAACTCGCTGGAGACGCAGCCGCTCAGGCAAACCAGGCCCTCGCTGTGGGCGGCCAGAAGCTCCTTGTCGATGCGGGGGCGGAAATAAAAACCTTCCAAAAAGGCCCGCGACGAGAGTTTCAAGAGGTTCTGAAACCCGGTGCGGTCTTTGGCCAGGATCGTGATGTGATAGCTGGCCTCCTTCGAGCCGCTGGCGTTTTCCTTATAAAAGCGGCTCGACGGGGCGATGTAGGCCTCGATGCCCACGATGGGGTTGATGCCCAGATCCTTGGCCGCTTTATAGAACTCCAGCGCCCCGTGCAGGTTGCCGTGGTCAGTCAGGGCCAGGGAATTCATGCCCAGTTCTTTGGTCCGCTTCAGCAGGCCGGAGATCTTCCCCGCGCCATCGAGAAGGCTGTAGTGGCTATGGCAGTGTAAATGGGCAAACGGCGGGGTGCTCATCGGGACCTCCGTGTGATTGAGCCGGAAAAGGGACTGCACGAAATTGTAAAGCTTCGCGAAGGGCTTGGCTAATCCCCGCTTGGAGGAATTGCAGACCACACCGGGTGAGTGGGTGGCCAAGAAATTTTCCGGAAATCGCTTCTTGCGGTGAACTCCGATCGTCCTTCTTGCTAGAATAGGTGGAACGCTAGATAAACATGGAGCCATGCGATGCAAACTGTCAAATTTGTCTATTGGGAAGAGGATGGAGCTTGGTTGGGCTACCTCCAGGATTATCCCGATTACTGGACGCAGGGTGAAAACTTGGATGACTTAAAGGATCACCTCCGAGATCTGTATGCCGACCTGACAAGCGGCGAGTTGTCGGGAATCCGAAAAATCGATGATTTGGTTGTCTCATGAAACGAGTCGATCTCATCCGGATCATCGAGGGGTTTGGATGCCTATTAGTACGTCATGGTGCGAGGCACGACTGGTATCGCAATCCGACGACGGGTGTGTCCCAACCGATTCCGCGCCACCGTGAGATCAAGGATGTTCTGGCAAGGCGGATTATCAAGATGCTGAGCAACCGGTCATCGGACGATTCTTGAGTTACCAGGGTAATCGAGCGTACAATACTCGTACCTCTTCCGAATTCCGCAGCCCATCAATCCATCCCATCCCCAAGACCTGGAGCTTGCCATGGTTCGTCTCGTTGGCCTCTGCCTATCCTGCTTCTGTTCCACTCTGATCAAAAATGCGGTCGCCGAAACTCCCCCGGAGGTGACGGTCGTCCAACCGGCGGTGCGCGAGGTCATCGATTACGGCGATTTTCGCGGCCGGGCCGAGGCCGTGCAATCGGTGGACGTTCGTTCGCGAGTCACCGGGCAACTGGCAAAAATCGCCTTCAAGGCCGGATCGGTCGTGCAGCAAGGCGATCTATTATTCGAAATGGATTCCCGGATGCAACAGGCGGCTTTGGAGAAATTCGAGGCCGAAATGGCGTTCGCTCAGGCCAAACTGAAGCGCGCGGAAGCCACTCTGAGGCGATACGAGGAGCTCGATAAAACAACGCCAGGCGCCGTGTGGGCCTTCGCACTGGACGAATACAGATTGGAAGTCGACGCGGCAAGAGTTGCTGTACCATTCGTCAAGGCGAATCTCGAGATCGCGAGACTCCAACTGGACCTCACCCGCGTGCGGGCCCCGATCAGCGGCAAGATCGGCCAGCCCGCCCTGGGAGTCGGAAATATCGTGACCGCCGACACAACGCCGCTGACCACGATCGTTTCCACGGACCCGGTCTATGTCTACTTTGATGTCGATGAGCGCACGGCCTTGCTGCTTCGCCGCAAAGCCCTGGAGAACCGGGGAAAAGACGAAGGCAAATCGACCTTGCCCGTCTCTTGTTCGCTGATCGACGAGGCCGGTTTTCCGCGGAGGGGTGTCGTCGATTTCGCGAATAATCAAGTTGAACCGGCCACCAGCGCGCTCCGCATGCGGGCCGTGCTGCCCAACGGCGACGGGCTGATCATTCCCGGCATGTCGATCCGCGTCCGCCTGGCCTTGAGCGGACCCTACAAAGCCGTCGTGTTGCCCGATCGCGTCCTGTCGTCCGGCCAGGGCGTCAGGCAGGTATTCGTCGTTACCACAGCCAACGTCATCGAACGCCGCACCGTGAAGTTGGGCCCGTTGGACGATGGCATGCGTGTCGTCAGAGAGGGCCTATCTGCGGGGGACAATGTTGTCGTCGGTGGTGCGCAGCGTCTGCGGCCGGGAATGACCGTCACAGTGAAGAAAATTCCCTGAAAACTGACATAGGGCCAGACAAAACTTCTTGCTAGAATCCCCCCCGAGTTCGCCAAGGAAGGCGACAGACTCGATAGCATTGCTAGCAACGATTTCGGCGGGAGGGAACCCATGATGCGATCTTTGGGCCGGAACTGGGGGCGGGCGGCATGGGCATTTGCCTGCCTGCTACTGGGTGGCGGGGCCATGGCACAAACGCCCGAACAACAACATTGGCAAGCCACGCCCAACTACCCGTCCAATTATCCGCCGAATTACCGGCCGGCAACCGCCCCAACGGGTCCTGCCGCGAACGGCGACCCGCAAGCCGGTTCCCCGGCGCCCGCCGCTCCGGCGACGGGGCAATATCAGTATCAGCAGCCCGATCAACCCGTCGGCCCTCCGCAGTATCCCGGCATCGAGCGCCGTCAGCCGGCCCCGGCCGGCCAGCCGGCCAATGGGTATCAGGCGCCCGATAATCGCATGGCCTACCCGCAGCAGGATCCGCGGATGCAAGGCGTAGGGGGTCAAGGCCAGCAGATCTTGGGTCCGCCGGCCGCAGGGCAGCCGATGCAGGGTCCCCCCGTGCGGAACGTCGCGCCGCAAGCACCCTTCGTGCTCTCGCCCCCAGAAATCGTGGCGCTCGATAATCTGCTGAACGATTGGGAAAAGCGGAACAAAGAGATCAATGTCCTGAAGTCGAAGTTCTATCGCTGGAAGTACGACAACGTGTTCAACAACACCAATCAGCCGCCCGTGCCCGACGAAGGCATCTTGAGATTCGCCGCGCCCGACAAGGGGATGATGAAGATCGACGCCAAGGATCCCGCGCAGTCGGAGCAATGGGTCTGCGACGGCAAGTCGATCTTTCAGTTTGACTATAAGCAGCGCGTGGTCACCGAATTCGTGATGCCGCCGGAACTGCAAGGCAAGGGGATCGGCGACGGCCCGTTGCCGTTCGTGTTTGGCGTCGAGGCCCAGAAGCTCAAACAGCGCTACTTCATGCGGATCATTACGCCCCGCGATGCGCAAAATGAAGTCTGGCTGGAGGCCTTTCCGCGCTACCAGCAACAGGCGGCCGAATTCAGCAAGGTCCAGGTGATTCTGAAAATCTGCGGCCCCACGAAGGTCTTGTGGCCGCATGCGATCCAGATCTTTTCGCCCAACGGCAAGGACCGCACGGTCTATCAACTCCAAGACCCAGAGATCAATCCGCGTGTTATCTTGGGCAGGCTCTTCCCTGACGAATGGTGGGAGCCGTCGATCCCCTCCAGTTGGAGGAAGAAGACGGAGTTGCCCCCGCCGCCGGTGCAGATCGGGCTGAATCCGTCGATCGTGCCGCGGCGGTGAGAGCTGTTCCAAAGAGTAGGCCGTGCTTCTCTGTCGGATGGACCTCCGAGTCCGTCTGGTTTTCTGCGTAGGATGGACCTCCTACGACTCTAACCGGCGAGTTCGTGGACGAGTCCCGCCTGTGCCGTAACTCCTTGCCAAATCCCAACCTCCGCACGCCTGAATTGATTCTCAGGCTGGCGATCTTATAATGAGGGAGGAGGGATTTCCATGACCTATCGTTTTGCCCCTGTTGTGCGCCTGCGAACCGGCCCCCACTTGCTGGGACCTGTCGTGCTGGCATTGCTGGCAGGGTGCTGCCGTTTTGTCGTTGCCGCGGAACACAAGCCAGAGGGACCTGGAGTACCGGGTGCCCCCGGAGTAGCGGGTGCCCCGGCGGCCGCGGCCGGAGATCCCGCGCAAGATGAGAAGGAACGCCCCCGCCGGCAGGGGCAATGGATCCGCATTCCTTTGCCGATCGATAACAGCATTGCCGTCGGCGTGGAGCAATCGATCCAGAAGACCCTGAGCGCCGCCCACGACGAGCAGCCCGTCTTCGTGCTCGAATTCGTCGCGCCCGAAGGGGCTGCCGACGCCGGTCAAGGAACCAAGTTCAAAGACGCGTACGAGTTGGCTACCTTCCTCACCAGCGACGAACTCAACGGGGCCAGCACAGTGGCCTATGTGCCCAAGGCGCTGAAGGGCCATGCCGTGCTGGTGGCCATGGCCTGCGAACAGATCATCATGAGCCCCACGGCCACCGTGGGCGATGCCGGCGCCGACGAGAAATTCATCAAAGAAACCCTGCTCACGGCCTACAAGGAGATCGCCCGCAACCGCCACACGGTGCCTACCGAGATTGCCCTGGGCCTGTTGGACAAGTCTCGCCAGGTCCTGCGCGTGAAGACCGAGGTCGGTGAGCAATTCGTCACCCCCAGCCAATTGCCGGAGATCAAGAAACAGCATCGCCTTCTCGACCCCAAACCGGAGACGATCAAGCCGCCGGGCGAGGCGGGGCAGTTCACCGGCAGGCAGGGCCGCGACTGGGGCATCGTCAAGTTCCTGGCTGAGGAGCGCGGCGACGTTATCGACCAGTTGCAGCTTTCGCCCGGCGTGGCCGAAGGCGACCCAAGGGGCGGCGCCGCCTGGAAGCCGATCCGCGTCGATCTCAAGGGCCCGATCAAAGCCGCCCAGATCGACGAGATCGTTAGGATGATCGAAGAGCACCGCAAGGTCGCGAATTTCGTCTGCCTGTGGATCGACAGCCCCGGCGGCGCTCCCCTGGAGAGCAAGCGGCTGGCCGCCTACCTCAGCGAACTCCCCCCCGAGAAGATCCGCACCGTGGCCTATATCGACCGCGAAGCCCGCGCCGATGCCGCCATGGTGGCCATGGCCTGCGATGAGATCGTGATGCACCCGCAGGCCGTCCTGGGCGGCCCGGGGCAGTATCAGATGAAGTCCAACGACGAGATCATCCGCAACCGCCTCATCCTCAGCAAATTGGCCCCGCGCAAGTCGCGATCCTGGTCGCTGTGGGCCGCCATGTTCGATCCGACCCTGGATGTCTTCCGTTGCCAGCGCTTCAGCGACGTGGAGTACTTCAGCGATGAGGAACTCAAGAGCCGCCAGCCCGATCGCGACAAGGGCGAGAAAGGCCCGCCGTGGGAAAAAGGCGAGCGCGTGACGATGCCCGGCCAGGTGCTTACGCTCACGGGCGAAGAGGCCCAGAAGTATCGCCTGGCCAAATGGGTGGTCGAGAACTTCACGCAGTTCAAGCAGCACTATGAGCTGCAAGACGACCCGACGCTGGTCGAGCCCGGCTGGGTCGATCACCTGGCCCACTTTCTCGGCCGGCCGGGAATGATCGGGGTCTTGATCTTCCTGGGCGGACTGGGCATCTACATCGAACTGCACTCGCCGGGGCTGGGGATTGGCGCCTTCATGGCCGTAGTCGCCTTCGCCCTCTTCTTCTGGAGCCGCTTTCTCGAGGGCACGGCGGGCTGGCTGGAAGTGACGCTCTTCGTCACCGGCTGCCTCTGCCTTTTGACCGAGATCTTCGTCCTCCCCGGCTTCGTGATCTTCGGCCTCGGCGGCGGGGCCTTGATCTTGACGTTGATTGTCCTGGCCAGCCAGACCTTCTTCATCCCGCAGAACGAGTACCAGTTGGCCCGCTTGGAGAACTTGCTCATGGCGCTGACGTTCTCCGTGAGCGGTCTGGTCGGCGCCATCTGGGTGTTGAACCATTGGCTGCCCCATACGCCCGTGTTGCAACACGTCTTCCTCGCGCCGCCCGAAGGCGAGGAGGCCGAGATCATCAGCCGTCGCGAGATGCTGGTTGATCTGGATAACCTTTTGGGTGCGGTTGGCCTGACGACCACGCCACTGGGTCCCGGCGGCAAGGCCCGGTTCGGGAACCATCTGGTCGACGTGATTTCCAGCGGCGAGTTCATCGCCCGCGACAGCCGGGTCGTGGTGGAGGAAGTACACGGCAACCGCGTTGTCGTGCGATTGGCGAGCGGTGGAAATGCCGCCAGCGGTTGAAACACAATCGCGGACGGTGTTCTCGGTTTCATTTCGTCCTTGGGGTGGTACAATGCGCGATGGAGAGCACTGCGCCCAAACGACACGTTTCCTGAACCTTCTTCATGCCCACCCTGATCATCGGCCTTGGAAATCCCCTTGTGACTGACGACAGCGTCGGCCTGCGCGTTGCGGCCGAACTCCGCAGCCGCCTGGCCGGACGTGCCGATGTCGAGGTTACGGAAGATTACTGGGGCGGGCTGCGGCTCATGGAACAGATGGTTGGCTATGATCGCGCGATCGTGATCGACGCCATCTGCAGCGGCGCCGCGCCGGGCACGATCCATCACCTGGCCCCCGGCGACATTCCTACCCAACGCAGCGCCTCGTCGCACGACATGACCCTGCCCACCGCCCTGACGTTGGGCCGCCAGGCGGGGCTGCGGCTTCCCGCAGACGAGGCCATAGTGCTTGTGGGAATTGAAGCAGAGGATATACTGAATTTCGGCGAGGCCTGTACGCCTGCCGTGGCCGCGGCCGTGTCGCGGGCCGTGGCGGAAGTACTCGCCGTGCTCGACCAATCGTTCGTAGGCCCGTCCGGGCACCAGGTACCCATGGTTGGCGGAAACCTGGGCATGAACACCGGCGAAAGCCGGGACTACGAACGAGTTTGCCGTCCTCAACCCCGTCCTCCTGAAGCCGGAGCCCTGTCATGATTTCGCCCGAGATCCTTCGCCGTTATCCGTACTTTGCAGGCATCGACGAGGCCATCCTGCGACAACTTGCCATGATCGCCGAGGAGAAGAATCGCATCCCGGCCGGTACCCGCCTGTTCGACGAAGGGACGCCGGTCAAGTACTTGGGCATTATTGTCAGCGGTGAGGTGAACATTCAGTACCTGTTGGGCAATGGTGAGATGCGCACGGTGGACACGCTGGTGGGCGGTGACCTGCTGGGCTTTTCCGCCCTTATCGAGCCCTACAAGTGCACCGGTTTCGGCACGACTACCCAGGAGACCAGCCTGGTCCTACTCGACGCCCACAAGCTCCGCGACCTTTGCAATCGCGACCCCCAACTCGGCTACCAGTTGATCCTGCAGGTCGCGAAATTGCTGGCCCATCGCCTGGAAGGCGCCCGCGTGCAATTGGCCGCGGCATAGAGGTAACTGCCTGCAGGATGGACCTCCGAGTCCGTCCGGTTTTTTGCGGTACGGACTCGGAGGTCCATCCTGCAGCGGTGTATAATGCCTTAATGCACGAACTGGCCATTGCGGAAGCGCTGATCGAACAGGTTGGCACGGAACTCGACCGGGCCGGGCAGAAGCGGGCTGTGAAGCGGCTGGAACTGGCCGTGGGCAGGCTCTCCGGGGTGCATTGCGATTGCCTGCGATTCGCCTTCGAGCTGCTTTCGCCCGGCACGCCTGCCGAAGGGGCCGAACTGTCGATTCGCCAACCGCCCGCGGTTTCCCGCTGCCGCCAGTGTGGGGCCTCGACCGAGATCGCGGAAATGGTGTTCGGCTGCCCCCAGTGCGGCAGTCCGCAGATCGTGATTGAAGAAGGCCGGGAACTGCTGCTGGAAAGTATTGAGATCGAAGACTGAAGAAACTCGTGCTTGGAACTTAGAACTTACACTAGGCACGAAGCACGAAGAACTAATCCTATGAAACTCGTCGCTGCCAAAAGCATCCTCAAAGCCAACGACCAATTCGCGGCCGAGAACCGCCGGCGATTCGACGCCGCGGGCGTGTTTTGCGTCAACGTCGTGGGCTCGCCCGGTTGCGGCAAGACCACGCTCTTGGAAGCCCTCTTCGATCATCTCCGCGGGTCTCTCCGCCCGGCGGTCATCGAGGGCGACATCGCCGGCTCGATCGACGCCGAGCGGATGGAGGCCCTGGGCGTGCCCGTCGTGCAGATCAACACCGAAGGGGCCTGCCATCTCGACGCCAATATGACCGCCTCGGCCGTGGCAAAGCTCGATTTGACCGGCGTCGACCTGTTAATGATCGAGAACGTGGGCAACCTGGTCTGCACGGCCGGCTTCGACCTGGGCGAGCATCTGCGGATCGTCGTCCTGGGTGCTGCCGAAGGGGACGACAAGGCCGTGAAGTATCCGGCCATTTTTCAGGGCTCCGATGCCTTGGTGATCAGCAAGACCGACATGCTGCCCTATACGAACTTCAGCATCCCGCGGATCACGGCCGACATGCGGCGACTGGTCCCGGACGCACCGGTGTTTCAAGTCGCGGCGCTGAAACGAGAAGGCACCGGGGAAGTGGCGGAATGGATCGCAGCGGGGAAAGCACGAAATCCGCGACCCTGCTGCGCGGGTACCCAGGAAATCTGAAATCGTATTTCGGATCTCGTATTTTATTCTTTCCCCGTATGTAGTCCGCATTCGGTTTTCGTCGAACCGCTCCACCGTCCAGCACGTTCGTCCTCGCCGGGCTCGACGGCGCGGGTGCAAGGCTGGCAGCCGATGCTCGGATAGTTTTGATCGTGTAGCGGATTGTACGGAACCTGTTCGCCGACAATCCGCTTCCAGACGTCCTTCTTCGTCCAACCGGCCAGGGGGCTAATTTTGACAAGGCCGAACTTCTTGTCCCACTTCACAATCGGCGTATCGGCCCGGGTGGGGCTCTGGTCGCGGCGAATGCCCGTAGCCCAGGCATCGTAGTTCACGGCCACGCGATGCAGTACGGCGATCTTGCGGTCGTGGCAGCAGCGGTCCGGATCGTGGGCATAGACCGGCCCGCCGTGCAACCGCTCATAGTCCGGCACGTTCAGTTCCGGCCGTTGCAAGTCGATGTGAATGCCATACTTCTCGTTCATCCGCTCTCGCAATTCGAGCGTCTCGCGGAACTGGTAGCCGGTGTCGAGATTGAAAACATAGACCCGCGGCTCGATCTTGGCCAGCATGGAGATGATCACGCATCCCTCGGGTCCCAAGCCGGTCGCCATGGTGAGACGCGGAAAATAACGCTCGACCGCCCAGGTGAGAATTTCTTCCGGGGTGCGCCCCTCCAAACGGCGGCTCTGCTCAGCAATCCACTCCAATTCTTCCGCACCGGCCGTACGGACCACCGGTCCCGCGGCCGGAGCCGCATTCCGCTGTACGTCAGGCTTGGGCACCACATGCCGGTGGTCGGTCTGACTCCGCTCCGTCTTCCCCATTTCGTTGCAAAGCATAGGACTCCAGTCCACCCTTAAGCTCGACCGATCTTCGGCCGCCACGACACTCATGACCGCACTGCTCCGATCTTGAACCAAGCAGAATGAAATTCAAACCGGTTCACTATACTCCAACCGCCGGGAAAAGTAAATAGTATGATGATAAACATAATAATGATTTGCCTTCCGTTTATAGGTATCGTCTGGCGGATTAGCGGTCTTAACGGCAAATGCGGAAAGTCCCCGCGCGGAAATCGGTTATGATAAAGAGCCGGAGGCCGTTTTCAGGTTCGGCGCGGGTCTCCCAACCAGGTTTGCGCGGGTCTCCCGACCCCGCCGAAAGGTCCGACCGAAGGTCTCCCCATTCGCTCAGGAGACTTTCGGTTGGCGACGTGGCTCGGTCAGAGACCGGCCACAACAGCGCAAAAATATGGGTGCAAGGTTTGGCGCGGGTCTCCCAACCCCGCCTTAAGGTTCGGCGTGGGTCTCCCAACCCCGCCGAAAGGTCCGACCGAAGGTCTCCCGATTCGCTCAGGAGACCTTCGGTTGGCGGCGTGGCTCGGTCAGAGACCGGCCACAACGAGGGGTCAGAGACCGGCCACAACCAGACCGGAAATCATTAGCTCGCAAAGGAGGATTAAGGATGTTTGTGGTATGTGTTCACGTGCAGGTCAAGCCGGAGCATCTTGAGGAGTTCATCGCGGCCTCTTGTGAAAACGCCGCGAGCACAATCCTGGAGCCGGGCAATTTGCGGTTTGATGTCTTGCAGCAAGCCGACGATCCGCAGCGGTTTGTACTGTACGAAGTCTACCGTGACGAAGAGGCGTCGAAGGCCCACAAACATACGGCCCACTACGCCCGATGGCGCGACGCTGTCGAACCGTGGATGGGCCAACCACGCAAGGGCGTGGCCTACAAAGCCTTCTTTCCGCCTCAGCCCCGGCAGTGGAAAACGTCGGCTTGAAGCGGGATGTCGCCGCGTTCACAAAACGTTGGTAAACCCGGGCATGGCGATCGGATATCGCCCTTGGGCGTCGGGAACGACCGGCGGTTGTGAGCTCATCGTGTAGTTGTCCAATCCCGGCGCCAATTCCAGCTTGGAAGCCATGGCCTGCTCCCAGGTGATCTCACGGCCCGACTCGGCTGCCATCCGCCCGAGGATGCCGGCCATGGCCGCTTTGGCGCTGAACTCCGTTTCGTTATAGGGCTTGTCCTGGCGAATGGCCGCGAACAACAGATCGTGCTCGACCTGGTACGGGTTCTTGTAATTGCCGCGGGCCGGTTTCCAGATCTGGTTGGCCGGCGTCGGCTGATAGCCCTTGAATATCCGCGGCATATTCTGCCCTTCGCCCAGGACCGCCGACCCCTTGCTGCCGTGGGCCACGACGCCGAAGAACTCCCAGCAGCCGGTCATCCCCCGGCCTTCCGCCATCAGCCGCGTGCCGTCGGCGAACGAATATTCCACCGCGTAATGATCGAAGAGTTGGTTGGCCACGGTGCGGGTCTGGCGGCCGCCTTGCCCCTGGGCCGAAACGGGCCACGCCCCCTTCATCCAACAACAGATGTCGAGGTTGTGGATCAGCCAGTCCAGGAGGAAACTGCCGTTGAGCCAGGTGTAGCACGAGTAATTGCGGATCTGGTGGCCCAGCTCGCTGACATCCGCCGTGCGGGGTATGAAGCCCACGGGACCGTGTTCGCGATAGGCCCACAGGGTGATTAGATCGCCGATCAGACCTTTTTGTATCAGGCCCACGGCCTCTTCCAGCGACTCCTCGTGGCGGCAGCGGAGCCCGCCGGCGATCTTGAGGTTCTTCTGCGTGGCTTCTTCGCCGGCCTTGAGCACGCGGCGGATGCCCGGAGCGTCGACGGCGAACGACTTCTCCATGAACACGTGGCAGCCTTTCGCCACGGCATATTCCAGATGGATCGGCCGGAAGGCGGGCGGCGTGGCCAGGAGCACGACCCCGCCGGGGCCGATCGCATCGATTGCCTTTTTGTAGGCATCGAGGCCGGCGAATTGGCGGTCCGGGGGGACATCGACCTGCTTGGCCAGCGGGCCGCTGGTCAACCCCGCGACACAGCCTTTTACCTTGTTCTCGAAAAAGTCGGCGGCGGCGAACAGTTTCGTGGGACCCGCCGTTTGCAAGGCCTCGTGAACCGCCCCGTTGCCGCGGCCGCCGCAGCCCACCAAGGCAATCTTGATCGTATTATCCTCGCCGGCATAGGCCCGTTGCGAGATCGCACCGGCCACGGCGGCGCCGGCCAGCGCTCCGCCGGTCTGCTGAAGGAACTTGCGACGTGTTGTTCGATTGTCTGACATGATTGAACTCCAGGTTAATGGGTAGGATGGACTTCCCCGTCCGTCCATGTTTTCGCGCACTGTAGGGTGGGCCGAGTGCAACGAGTCCCGCCATCGTTGACTTGGCGTGTTCTTGGTGGGACTCGCTGCACTCGGCCCACCCTACAACTCCAGGTTAGTTTTCCAAACGATAATCCGATGGCTTCACGTTTCTCTTGAACCCGCCGCCGTGAATCGGACTGGGCTCGTACTTGCCGACCAGATCGACGATCGACTTGGCGGGAATCTTCTCTTCCAGGCCCATGCACCAATAGCAGGCGTTGACCAGCAGGCGGCGGAAATCCTCGCACTTCAAATCGTCGCAGTGCCCCATCGTGGTCGTGAAGACCCGCGACGGCTTGCCCTGCGCCGGTGTAGGTCTTCGTCCAGGCGACGGGCACGGGCTTTTTCTTTTCATTGGGCGGGTCGGTCGGTTTCATGCCCACCAAGACATGCCCGAGCAGCAACGGTTTGCTGTCGCCCGTCAGCGTGGTGACGGCATACACGTCCGACGGTCCCCAGATTTCGCCCACGCCGCGAAGGATCGGGTGTTGTTCCATGCCCGGGGCGACGATCGCCCGCGTGCTTTCCACGTTGTGATTTCCGTAGTGGTTGATCCACGTCTCGCCCAGCACCTGCCGGCCGAAGCCGCCGGAGAACTCGGCGTTGTTGAAACTGTACTTGGCATATGGGCTGTCCTTGTGCCGCGTGTAGTTGAAGGCATGGGTGGCCGTCCGCAGGCCGATGATCGGCTTGCCGGATTCGATGTAATCGACAAAATGCTTCATCTGCTCGTCGGGCAGTTCGCGAAAGCGGGCGAAGAGCACGAGCAGGTCGGCCGAATCGAGGGCTTCCAGCCCCGGAATGTTCTGCGCCCCCGGATCGATGAAACCGGTCTTCGGATCGATAGCAAACAACACGGTACACTTACAACCGTGGTGCGTGGCGAGGATCTTGGCCAGTTGCGGGATCAACTCCTCGCTCCGGTACTCGTCATCGGCGGCGATGAGCACGATGTTCTTGCCTGTCAGCGGCCCGGTCTTGCCTTGCAGCACAACGCCCGGCGTCTCGGCCCGGACTGTGCTCGCGGCAAGAACGAGTAGAATTGCCAGCGATAAAACTTGCAGAGGAAGAAGTCTTGGTTTTCGGTGCATGAGATGCCTCGGGTTCTGAGTGGGGAGGGCGTACCAGGCGGGAACCTATGACCGTTACTATAACGTCTGACCGTGCCGGTATCAACCAAAAACCGAGAAGTTTTGACAACCGGCTCCGCCTGTGTTAGGTTAATGCCAGTAACGCTCTGCCCCCAAACCTCGCGAAGGAGACCCGACCCATGACCGCGATCCGACGGCGCCTGTTCCGATCGTGCCCGCTACTGCTCCTGGCTTTGGCGACCACGTCCGCCCGCGCGGCGGATGACTATTTGAAGCTCATCCCCAGCACGGCCCTGGCCTGGGGAGCGGTCAACCACATGAACGAGGCCAGCGAAAAGATCAAGAAGCTGGCGGTCAACATGCCGATGCCCGCGGTCGATCCGTTGGACGAGATCAAGAAGGAATCGGGGCTGCAAAAGGGCCTCGATGAAAAGGGGGCGGCAGGTTTCTTCGTGCTGCCCTCGGGCGTGGCCGTCTATTTCGTCGCCGTCGCCGACGAGAAGGCCTTCCTCGGCAATTTCCAGGTCGTGAAGGCCGGCGAGAAGATCAGCGAAGTCGAAACCAAGACCGAGCCCGCGGCCCGTAGCGCTTCAACGTATTTCCTTGCCTTCCGCAACGGCTACGCCTTGCTGTCGTCCAAGAAGGATCGGACAGCCGTGGAAGCGGCCGTCGAGGCCAAGCAGAGCATTGCCGCGGAGATGGCCGGACTGGAGCCTTGGATGGCCGAGAACGACGGTACTGTGGCCGGCACCGCGGCCGGCATCAAGTATGTTGCCAAACTGGCCAGCAAGGAACTGAAAGAGTCGCAAGAGAATATGGGCCAAGGACCGGACGCGGCCGTGTTGCGCGTCTTCATGGACGCCTATGGCGCAGCCATGGAGGCCGCGCCCAAAGAGATCTCCCTGGCCGTGGCCGGCATCCGCTGCGACAAACAGGGTTCGCTCCGCCTCATTGGCCGGGCACGGCTCGTCAACGGCGGCCAGGTGTCCAAGGCCGTGGCCGGAATTCCTCCGCTCACCGAGAAAATGTTCGCCGCGGTGCCTGGCGGTCCGTTCGCCATGGCTGCCGGCGGCGTCGGCATTCCCAAGCTGCTCGATGCCTACGCGAACCTGGCCACGGGTTTCCTGAAGGGCATGAAGTCGGTTTACGGGACGTCGGAGGAGGACATGGAACGCATGAGCAAAGAATCGCTCGATGTATTCCGCCAGGTGCGCTCGATACGCTTCGTCATGAAGACAGGCAAGCGCGGCGATCCAATCTACAGTAACATGTTCTGCGCGATGGGCGTCGACAACTCCCAGCGGTTCCTCGCAATGCAAGAGAAGTATGCCGAGAACACGAACAAGCTCTTGCAGAACGCCAAGCAAGGAATGCTGAAGTCAATTACCGTCAAACGCCTGGAGATCGCCGGCCAACCTGCCCTCCAGCAGGAAGTGAACTTCGATCTGTCGAACATCGGAGGGGCGGAAGCCAACCGCGCCGCCCTGGACGCGATGCTGGGCATCGGCGGCAAGATGCTGTTCTATCACGTGGCCGCCGACGAGCATACGGTGCTGATGGGAATCGGCGTTTCCCAGGAGCGGATGGCCGCGGCCCTGGACGTGGTCAAGCAGCCGCGGAAGAGCCTGGCCGAAGATGCCGACGTTTCCCTCACCGCGGCCATGCTCCCGGCCGATGCGCAGTGGGTGGCCTACATCAGTCCGCGCGGCTACATGCAGATGACCGAGCGCCTCATGACCGCGGCCATGCGGGCCCAACAGGAAGCGATGGGATTCTCGATGCCCTCGTTCTCGAAGTCTCCGCCGATCGGCTTTGCCGTCAAGGCCACGCCGGCCGAGTTGCACGCCGAGATCGCTTTTCCCTCGGCGCTGATCCAGGCCTACGGCGAATACACCAAGGAAGTGCAGAAGATGTTCATGAATCGCGCTCGGGACCAGAACCCGACGCCGGTGCCATAACGGGGAAATACGAATCACGAAATACGCGACCCGCAAGCGGGCGCCCCGATCCAAAATAGGAAGCACGAATGACCGAAGTCTTGAGTTCCCCCGTTTGAGATCTGTATTTGTTTCGGATTTCGTGCTTCGTGCTCCGTATTTTATTCCTGCATGCTTTCCTGGCTCTCTGACGAACTTGCCGCCCTGGACCGCGCCGGTCTCCGCCGCCGCCTGGGCGCCCGCGAAGGCGGCCAGGCGGCAAAGACCGTGCTCGACGGGCAAGCACTGGTCAACTTCGGCTCGAACGACTACCTGGCCCTGGCGGCCGATCCGCGCCTGGCTGCCGCCGCGACTGCTGCCATCCAGTGCGAAGGCGTTGGCAGCGGGGCGAGTCCGCTTATCACCGGGCGTTCCCAGACCCACGAGCGGCTGGAGCAGCGACTCGCGGAGTTCGAAGGCACGCAGGGGCGCTGCTTTTTGCTTCCGGCTTTGCCGCCAATCTGGCTGCTGTCACCGCGTTGGCCGGGCCGGGCGACGTCGTGTTCAGCGATGCCAAGAACCATGCCAGCCTCTGGGACGGTTGCCGGCTTTCGCGGGCCGATGTCCGCGTCTACCCGCATGCCGATTGGCAACAGCTCGACGCGCGCTTGGCCCGCACGTCGGGCTACCGCCGCCGTTTGATCGTCACCGACAGCCTGTTCAGCATGGACGGCGATCTTGCGCCCCTGGTCGAGCTTGCCGAAGTGGCCCGGCGGCACGAGGCCATGCTGCTGGTGGACGAGGCCCATGCCACGGGCGTGTTCGGCCCGAGCGGCCGCGGCGTGGCCGAGCATCTCGGCGTGGAGGAAGCGGTCACGGCCCGCGTCGGCACGCTCAGCAAGGCCCTGGGCTGCGCCGGCGGATTCATCTGCGGCAGCCGGCCCTTGATCGAGTGGCTGATCAACCGGGCGCGGTCGTATATCTATTCGACGGCAGCCCCGGCCGCAGTTTCCGCTGCCGCGGAGGCCGCACTGGAGATCGTGATCGCCGAGCCGAATCGCCGTCGCGAACTCTTGCAGCGGGCCCGCGCCCTCCGCCAGCGACTCGCGGCGCTCGGCTGGTCGCCGGCACGATCGGCCAGCCAGATCATCCCCATCGTCGTCGGCAAACCGCAGCGGGCCGTCGAGCTTTCCCAACAGTTGCGCGGGCGAGGCCTGCTGGTGCCCGCCATTCGCCCTCCCACCGTGCCTGATGGCGACGCCTGTCTGCGGGTCAGCCTGACCTGGGGACATACCGACGAGCAGATCGCCGCACTGCTAAATGACCTTTCGCAATTCTGGGACGCAGAGGGTGCTCGTTCAAACTGATGTACGCAAACCAGTGTAGGCCGGAACAAGCTTGCATGGTTCCGACATTCACTTTCCCCTGTGTAGATTTCTGCCGGAACCGACCCGCGACCCGCAAGCGGGTACCCCGGGTGCCCCGAAGCTTGTTCCGGCCTACACTGGTTTGCATACATCAGTTTGAACGAGTACCCCTTGCCGGGTCAGTGCTTCTCGCGAATGGCGATGGCGTTTTCGATCCACTTTGCCAGGTTCTGCTTGATGCAGGCGTAGACCTGCTTGCTCTCGGGATAGGGCGGATCGTACGCCTTGACGATCGAAGAGAGCTTCGTTTTGCCAATCATGAAATCATCGAACGGATTGGCCCCCTTTTTCGATAGGTTGCCGTCGCGATCCCTGAGATTGTGAATGTAGACTCCCAGGACGGCTTTCTTGCTTCCCCATCCGGCCTTGATCTCGTAGTTGATCCACTTGCGTCCAGCGGTATTCCGTCCGATCAAAACGATAACGCAGGATTTCCCTTTAAGCTGGTTGTCGATCCATTTCTGGATGGCGGTATCGCCGCCTTTCGTGATCGATTCCCAGTCACTGTCCGACGCGGGAGCATTGCCTTCGACAACACCCATATTGCGGACCCTCGCAGCACGGGAGCGATCGAGTTTGTAATGGAAACTGAAGAAGGCTCGCCTGGGCCTGGTTTCATGATCTGCAACCGTCGCATCCGTGGCCGGGGCAGGTGATGCGACTGGCACGTTCACCGGCGGGCTATCGGGGTGCGATTGCTCTGTCCCCACGTCGTCTTGTTTGTCGGCTTCGGTTTCAGGCATGGGCATTTCGTCCCGTATTGAGGTCCGCGTTTGGCGGTCGATCTTGGCTTCGCAAGCGGGGAAAGCACACCAAACTCCGATTCTACTTCCGCTGGATGGGGCCTCGCAAGTAACTGCCCAGCAAAATGTTCTCGTTCAGCGGCGGCTCGCCGTTGTTGGCTCATCCGGCTTCTGGGCCCTCCAGCCTATTATGGTTAGCGCGGCCGACGGATCGGCCAGCCATCGCGTACGGCAGCCTCATGATCAGGGTAGTAGCAAAACCAGCGGTAGAGGCGACTACTCTGAAGTTGTTCCCGGGATAGGCCGCACAATCGCACCACTCCCCCGCGTTTTCCTATCCAGCGATTAAAGAGCACCAATTCCAGGGTGACTTGAGGGCTCGAAAACTTCAAGTCGCTTAACTCCAGCACCACCCGCAGAACCGGACGCCGCCAATACAATGACCAGAGCCCATGGGCGAGTGCGAGGCCCACAGGAGGCCCGTCGCCAAGCCCGCAGACTTTGATGGACAACCCATTGGTGGCGTGCCGCACGTCGAACTCCCATTGGGCGACGGCGGATAACGGTTCTGCGATACCGCTTCCAGACTGCTGCAAGACTCCGTTCATTCCGAGTGGTTCCAGAAAAGGTGATGCCCGGCAGACTCAGGATTCAGCCGATCATACCACTCGTAACCTGGTTTGGGAAGGGTATCTCGCAAACCGAGGACGGTGTCCGGATCGAACCGGCGCAGCGGAAGGCAGCCCAGATCAAAGGCGAACCCCGGACGCACATTCCGCGCAAGGCGCCGGGCAACGGTGTCCGGCGAATCGATAAGTGCCAGTAGTAGGCACACGCCGTGTGCGGACTACACTGGGAAACACGACGGTTATTGATTCGCCGGTCCTTAGTGGCCAATTCCAGAAATAATGTCAGGGTCGCGGACAGCATGGCCGTAGGGTGGGACCAGACTGCGTAGCAGGCGCAGGCCCACCATAGCCGACTGGAAAGTACGTCATGGTGGGCCTGCGCCGGCTACGCAGTCTGGTCCCACCCTACAGCCTCGAGATTCCGCCGATCATACCACTTCACGGCTCTAGCCATTCGATGCCGGACTTGGTCGCGCGAAATCGCTTGCAACGGATGCTCGATCCGGCGCCCTCTTCATAGTACACGATCAGCACGGTCCCGTCCTTGAGATTGACCATCGACGGATACGCCCCGCCGACGCTGTCTACCAGGACATTCTCGCTCCAGGTCTTGCACTCATCCAGGCTGTAGTGGAGGCTGGTCGAAGGCACGCGATGGGCCAGGAGGATGATATTGTCGCGCGTGCGGAGGAGATAGGGGCAGTGGCCGGGAAAGCCGATCGGCTTCGAGACGCTCCAGGTGTTGCCGCGATCCTTGGAAACGGAAAAACACATCTGCGGGCGCTGGGCGGCGTAGAGGGCGCCGTCGGCAAGCTCGATCACGTCCGTCTCCGCGTCCAGCCGGAAGCCGCCGTTATCGATGTCCACCACGCGCCACGTCTTCCCGCTGTCGTCGCTGATGCCTACGGCCCCGGCGCTGGTCTTGGCCAATTCCCGGTAAAGCCCGAGGACCAGCCGGCCGTCGGAGAGTTCGCGGATCGGGGCGCTGCAATAGTAGTCGGCGAAGAGCCGCCGCGGCGCACTCCAGGTCTTGCCCAGGTCTCCCGAGGTGACGATCCAGGTGCCCAGCCCGACCAAGGATTCGCCGGGCGTGGCGGCCTTGCGCAGCGAGAAGAAGTTGCAGATCAGTTGACCGTTCTTCAGTTGGACGATCGAGGGGTCGCGGTCGTCGTCGGGGCTGTCGTAGAGTATTTCGGCCTTGCTCCAGGTGTGGCCCTCGTCGCGGGAGGTGCACGAGCAGATCCGTCCTCCCTTGGGAAGCCGCTGGTTGGGGAGCGAAACATGGCCGTAGCCCGCATAGAAGACGCACATCAGCCGGCCGTCGCTCAGTCGGCAGACGTCGGGGAATGCCTGATAGCCGCCGGCGCCGGCGTCCCGGCACACGTAAGTTGGTGGCGGCTTGAGGAGCTCGCGGTCAAAGACATCCACGTGCTTCGGCAACGGCTCGCCCGAAGCCGCGGCGGCCGCCGCGCCGCAGAACAGCAGTGAGAGAATCCAAGCGTGTCGCATGTTCGTCTCCAATACAGGTAAACCGGTACTTCTCATTTCTGCTCCGCTCGGATAAGCCTGCCGCTCTAGCTCGTCGGTATCCCCAATGGTGAGGAAATAGATTCCCTCCCCTTTTGAATGTCCATTTTAGCCATCGGCACCTCGCGGTCAAAGCAGGGCACCAGGTGAGCCAGGTAATTCCGTCACCAGAGTGCGGCGACAGGGTTGTCGGCTCTGGAGTGTTTATGGAGTGCTGCAGGATGCTGCCAATGCGACGGGACGAAAAAAGCCCTGCAGCGACACGTCATAGGTCGTTGCAGGGCTTTGCTTTCGGAACTAGCCGAAACGGGGCTCGAACAGCCCGCGAATTCTACGGCAAAAACGCCCAATTCTCGAGAGGACGGTGCAGAATCCGGTGCAGTCGATGCACGGCCTGTGGTGCAAGACCCTCTTCTGGTTGAATTACTCCGCGCATGGCCGGGGCTGACGGCCGAGGCCCGCGCAGATTCTCGCCATCGTCCACCACCAGGCCGGGGAGGCGGCTACATGAGCACGACCGGCCAGTACCCCCCCCACAGACGACTCGCTCCGTTATGTCTTCATCGAAAGGGTCATCGTGCAATGCCCGGTATGCAACAGCACGGACCTAAAGGCCCTACGCAGCAAAGTGGACAAGACCGATGGTAGCGCGGCTGGGCGAACATGGGGTGTATCGGCAAGTTATCTGGGCGTGCATACGTGTGGTTGAGAAGGCCAGGCGGCTTCACATTGGGCAACTACCCAGTCCCGATCTCGTGACGGACTCCCGGCCCAGCCTCACGGAGGAAGTTGACCGCCGGGACGAGCAGGATCGGTGGCTGGCCGTCTTCGGCCGATGCAAGAAGCTTGGGCCGCGCCATCGTGCGGTTCTCATGGCCCGGGCGCGGGGACTCAAATTCCGGCAGATCGCCCAGGATCGATCATTTCCCGTCCCGTAGGCGAGGAACGTGTCAGGCAAATCGAGCACGAAGCAATCGAATTCATCCGGCAGAGCATGGTGGCGGATGAGGGCCTGGAATAGCGACTGACGACCGGGGAGGCGGCAGCGGATGTCAGGAAAAACTATGGCGCTGAGCGGCCAATTCACCACGCCTGGGTTAGTCGGATATATCCATGATAGGGGCTGGCGGTACATTTCCTTGGCTGCGGAGAAGTGCCCCTCCTCCGCAGGCAGACAGTCTCGAAAAGTCTCGGATTGGACGCGCCCCCGAGGTCGGCATGGCACGTTGAAGACGCCGCAGTGCATCAGGGCGAGGTGGCTATTGTTGCCACCCCCCTATAGGTGCATGTGTTTTCGGTCCAGGAAACCTCGAGTTTTACGGCGAGCTGCACTTTGATTGACGAGATGGTAATTTCGGAAGACTTGGATGCCGAAATCGCGGTGCCGGCGCAGGCCCGGTTGATCGTCTTGGAACCCCGACGTTTTCTCGATTGTGCTGGGCTTGACTTCCCGTGGCTGCCCACGAAGACTTATGCGCATCTTTGAAAAATGTCTCAGTCGCGTTTCCTTGCTGAGTCCCTGTATGTTGCCGCATGTCCGACGTCACTCGCATCTTGTCGCAAATCGAGTCCGGCGATCCGAAGGCGGCGGAGCAATTGCTGCCGCTCGTCTATGACGAACTTCGAAAGCTGGCGGCCGGGCACATGGCGAACGAGGCACCTGACCATACGCTCGATGCCACCGCCCTGGTACATGAGGCGTACCTGCGGTTGGTAGGCCCGGTCGGAGATCGGAACTTCGCCAATCGCCAGCACTTCTTCGCCGCGGCCGCCGACGCGATGCGACGTATTCTGGTTGACTCCGCCCGCCGCAAGCAGGCTCTAAAACGCGGGGCCGGTCCCAAACGCCTCCCGGTCGATCCGGAGCGGTTGGTGGCGCCCGTCGTTGACGCCGATTTGTGGATCGACCTCGACGGAGTCTTGACGGCTTTCGAAGAAATCGATGCCACAGCGGCCGAGTTGGCCAAGCTGCGCATTTTTGCCGGACTCTCGGTCGAGGAAGCCAGCGAGGCCCTGGGCATGCCGCGGGCAACGGCCTTCCGCGTCTGGACCTATGCCCGCGCGTGGCTGACCGCTGCCCTCGCCGACCATCCGGAAAACTTTTGAGACTTTTCGGCGCGGAATGCGCCTTGTAGGGTATAGGCCCAGAGACTCTTGCCATGCCGATCAATCCCAACCTCGTTCGTGACCATTTCCTTGCCGCCGCCGAGCTTCCCGCCGCGGAACGGGCGGCGTATCTCACCACCCATTGTGGTGGCGACGCTGAGTTGCGGGCGGCGGTTGAACGCCTGCTGGCCGCCCACGACCAGCCGGCCAGCATCCTCAATCGGCCAACCCCGGCTGGCCTGGAGCAGACCGCGACTTTTGTCCCCAGTGAACAGCCCGGCACCGTTGTCGCTGGCCGCTACAAGCTGCTGGAAGCCATCGGCGAGGGCGGCATGGGCACGGTTTGGGTGGCCGAGCAGACCCAGCCGGTGCGGCGCAAGGTGGCCCTGAAGCTGATAAAGCCCGGCATGGACTCGAAGTCCGTGCTGGCCCGCTTCGAGGCCGAGCGGCAGGCGCTGGCCGTGATGGACCACCCCAACATCGCCAAGGTGCTCGACGGCGGTTTGACGGACACGGGCCGGCCCTTCTTCGTGATGGAGTACGTCAAGGGCGTGCCGATCACCGAGTTTTGCGATGCAACGCGGCTGAGCGTGCCGGAGCGGTTGCAGTTGTTCGTCGAGGTCTGCCAGGCCGTCCAGCATGCCCATCAGAAGGGGATCATCCACCGCGACCTGAAACCCTCCAACATCCTCGTCGCCCCCTACGACGGCAGGCCGGTGCCCAAGGTCATCGATTTCGGGCTGGCCAAGGCGATGCACCAGTCGCTGACCGAGCGGACGCTGCACACCGACCACGAGACGGTGCTGGGCACGCCCTTGTATATGTCGCCCGAACAGGCGCATCTCAACAACCTCGACATCGACACCCGTTCGGACCTTTATTCGCTGGGGGTGCTGCTGTACGAACTGCTGACCGGCACGACGCCGTTGGAGAAGCGGCGTCTCAAGCAAGCTGCTTGGGAGGAGGTTCGCCGCATCATCCGCGAGGAAGAGCCGCCGCGGCCGAGCACGCGGCTGACTTCCAGCCAGGCGCTGCCCTCGCTGGCTGCCGGCCGGCAGATTGAGCCGGCGCGGTTGACGAAACTGGTCCGCGGGGAACTGGACTGGATCGTGATGAAGGCCCTGGAGAAGGACCGCAACCGGCGGTACGAGACGGCCAACGGCTTCGCGCTGGACGTGCAGCGTTACCTGGCCGGCGAGCCGGTGTTGGCCGCCCCACCCAGCGCCCGCTACCGGCTGCGGAAGTTCGCCCGCAAGCATCGCGCGGCCTTGACGACCGCCGTGGCGATGATCTTGCTCCTCCTGGCGGGGGCGGCCATCAGCACCTGGCAGGCGGTGCGGGCTCTACGGGCGGAGGCCGCCGCACGGGCGGCGGAACAGGACGCCGAGGCCAGGCGGGCCGAGGCCGAACGGCAGACGAGCCGGGCCGAGGCTGGCGAAAAGCTGGCAAGCGAACGGCTGGTCCAGGTCGATGCGGAGAAGAAGAAAGCGGAGGAAGAGAAGCAGATCGCGCAGTCGGTGCGGGACTTCCTGCAGAACAAGCTGCTCGCGCAGGCCGACGCGTGGATCCAGGCTGGTGCCCCGCCGCAAACCGGCGGACTCTCACCGGAGGCCAAGGCGAACCCGACCATTCGCGAACTGCTCGACCGTGCCGCCAAGGAACTGGTGCCTGAAAAGATCGACGCCAACTTCCCAAACCAACCTCTGCTCCAGGCGGCGATCCTGGAAACCGTTGGCCAGACATATCGCAACGTGGGAGAGTGTGAGCGGGCGATCGGCTTCCTGCAGTGCTCCGTGGCTTTGTATCGGCAACACGTCGGTCCCGACCATGCCGATACGCTCCGCAGCATGATTCTCCTCTCCCAGGTGTATCAGACTGCCGAGAAGCTCGATTTGGCTTTGCCACTCTGCGAAGAAACGCTGGCACTCACGAAAAAGATATTCGGTCCTGAGCATCCCCTCACGCTCACCAGCATGGACACACTCGCCGGAGTGTATCAGGAAACCAGGAAGCTGGACTTGGCCTTGCCGCTGTCCGAAAAGACACTGGAGCTCACGAAGAAGATTTTCGGCCCCGAGCATCCTACTACGCTCGTCAGCATGAACAACCTCGCCGGGTTATATTTGGAAAGTGGGAAGCCAGACTTGGCCTTGCCGCTGTTCGAAAAGACGCTGGAGCTCCGGAAAACGATATCCGGCCCGAACCATCCAGACACAATTACCACCATGTGCAACCTCGCCTCGGCGTATAAGATTGCTGGAAAGCTGGACCGAGCATTGCCGCTCTACAAAAAGACGTTGGAGATCGAGGAAAGAGTTTTCGGTCCCGAGCATCCTATGACGCTGACCTGCATGTTCAACCTCGCCGGGGCGTATCAGGATGCTGGGAATCTCGACATGGCCCTGCCGCTGTTCGAACAATGCTATCAGGCCGGAAAGAAATACGCCGAACTTCAGATGGTAGGCACGTCTTTGCTCGACGGCTACGTGCAGGCGAGGAAGCCCGAACAGGCGGCCGCTCTGGCGAAGGAACTGCTGGCCGATGCGCGTACCCAGTTGCCCAAGGAAAGCCCTCAGCTCGCCGGGCAGTTGGCACGGATTGCCTTGTCGCTGTTGCAGGCCAAAGCCTTCACGGAGGCCGAACTGCTCCTCCGCGAGTGCCTGGCCATCCGCGAGAAGACGCAGCCCGACGAGTGGACGACGTTCACAACCATCTCCATGCTCGGCGGCGCGTTGTCAGGTCAAAAGAAGTACGCCGAGGCCGAGCCGCTGCTGCTGGCCGGCTACAAGGGGATGAAGCAACGCGAGGCGAAGATCCCGCTACCAGGCAAGGTCCGCCTGACCGAGGCCCTGGAGCGATTGGTGCAGGTTTACGAGGCCCTTGAAAAAAATGCCGATGCCGCCAAGTGGCGGAGGGAACTAGAGGCAGCCCAAGCGAAGCTGCCCGCGCATCCATAAGTTGAATCACATTACTTTAGCCCTAGCTCCTGTCATGCGTTTTATCACACATCATAGCGACGCTCTGCCCGACGCTTCTGCAAGCGGTGAAGTTTCCGCTGACGCGATCGTCGGCGTATCCGCTTGGGTCAAGGCATTTCGGCAGGAGATCCTGCGGATCGCAACCTCTCCGTCGACGGTTCTGATCAGCGGGCCGTCGGGCACCGGCAAGGAATTGGCTGCCCGGGCAATCCATTTTCACAGTCCGCGAGCGAGGCAGCCTTTTGTCGCGGTCGACTGTGCGGCGGTCAGTGGCACGCTGTTCACCAGCCAGGTTTTTGGGCACGTCAAAGGCGCTTTCACCGGGGCTGCCCACGCTGCAATGGGCTGCTTTCGAGCAGCCGATGGCGGCACGATCCTCTTGGATGAAGTCGGCGAACTGGAGCCGGAATTTCAGGCCAAGTTATTGCGGGTCCTTCAGGAACGGACGGTAACGCCGGTAGGAGGACACAAGGGCATTCCCGTAGATGTCCGCGTCGTTGCCGCTACGAACTGTGATTTGAAGGCCCTGGTGAAGGCAGGCCGTTTCCGCGAAGACCTCTACTATCGCCTGAATGTCATCTCGCTGAAGACCGTCGCTCTGAAAGATCGTCCCGAGGACATCGGCCCGTTGGCCGAACATATCCTCGCGCGGCTCGCATTGCGCAACGGATCGCTGCCGAAGCATTTGGCGCCGCAGTGGCTGGTGTGCATGCGAGAACACGCTTGGCCCGGCAATGTACGGGAGTTGGAAAACTTCCTGGAACGGATCGCTTTGCTCGATGAGCCGGCGATTCACTCGGAAACGTCGCAGTGCCTGTGTGCCGGCCGGGCGATTTGCGCGGGGGATTCCGCGAGTTCTTGGTCTCATGGCGAGTTTTTCGATTGCTCGCGCAATCGTGACGAGGTCTGCCCGTGGCGACACACCGTGACCCCAGATGATCCGGTCAGGCAACCGTCGTGGCCGACGTTGGCCGAGTTAGAGCGTCAGCACATCGTGCGAACGCTGGAACACGTCCTATACAACCGGACGGCGGCGGCTCGGTTGCTGGGAATCTCGCGGCAGCAAATGTGTCGAAAGATCAGGGAGTTCGGTCTTGATGCATCGCGGTCTCGGCCGGGGCGTCCCCGCAAAACTACGAAGTCCGCTAAGTAGGTCTGCCCCGTCCCGCGTTTGCAACTCCTGCCGGGGCGTCCCCACAAGTGAATATCGATAACCGACACATTTGTTGACAGTATTCTCCCGTAATCCTCCCATAAACCGTCCGCTGGCGACTAGGTTTTCTCTACCGTCCCGTATCACACGGCCGTCCCCGACATATTTTTTCGGACGTATCTCCTCACTGATCAACAACTTCGGCGCCGTCCAGCGCGATGCATCGATCGGCTGGAATGGGAATTGCGTATAGCCATGGGCCATCTTCAGCCTCAGACGATCGGTGGGGGCCGCCTGCGGCCTAACAAGTTCCCCATCTTAGACAGGAGTTCCACATGTTGAAGAAGTTCCTAACCACGTTTTTGACCAAGACCGCCGCCCCCCGTCGCCGAGGCCGTCCTGCCCGGCATGATTCTCCCGGCCGGCGACTCCGCGTGGAGTGCCTTGAAACCCGCTTGACCCTGAGCAGCTCCCCGGTCGTCGTCGTCATGTCGAGTGCGGACAGCGGGCCCAGGTCGCTACGCGCTGCCATCGGCAGCGCCGTCAGCGGCGAGACCATTGAGTTTGCCCCTTCCGTCCATTCCATCACGCTGACATCGGGCGAGCTGCCGATCTCCACGAGCCTGAATATCGTCGGGCCGGGCGCAAACAAGTTGACGATCAGCGGCAACAACAACAGCCGGGTCTTTGACATCCAAAGTGGAACCGTCACTGTTGAAGGGCTGACGATCGCCAACGGCAAGGTCAACACCCCTCTCGAAACCACCCCCATCTACAGCACCTGGGGCGGCGGCGGCATCGTCAATGAGCCCGGCGCCATGTTGACCCTCGTCAGCGACACGCTGAGCAACAACCAGGCTGTCGGCGTGGTGGGCCAGGACGAGTTTGGCGGCGGTTTGTTCAACATGGGTAGCGCGACCGTTGTCGCATGCACTTTCACGAATAACCAGGTACTGGGTGCCGGCTCCTATGACGCCCTCGGCGGGCCCGCTGGTGGTGCCATCGACAACTACGCCGGCGCCGGCTTGACGGTTGCCAATAGCCTTTTCAGCAATAACAGCGTCGTCTCGGCCGACGGGGACGGTTATTTCGCCCTCGGCGGCGCCATCGAGAACAATGCCGGGACGAATGGCTTCGCTCCCATCGGTCCCGGTGGGGCGGTTCCCTCGACCGCGACCCTGACCGACTGCACGTTTCTCAACAATCTCGCCCAGGCCGGCACCCAGGCCGATTCCAACGGGGGCGCGATCTTGTGCGAAGGCAATGGCACGAGCATGACGCTCACGGGCTGCCTGATCAGCGGCAATCGCTCCGTGGGCGGCGCAGACGGCACAGGCTTCGAAGACGGGCAGGGCCTCGGCGGAGGCATCATGAATACTGCCGGCAACATGGTTATCACCGACTGCACGATCACCAACAACCAGGCGGTGGGCGGCAATAACGCGAACTTTTCAGGAGGCAACCCATGGAACGGACTCGGTTCCGGCGGCGGCATCAGTAATGGGGCTGGGGGCGCGCTGGACATCGCCAACTCGACCGTCAGCGGCAACATCGCCCAGGGCGGCGCGAACACTAGCGGCCCCGGCGGCGATGGTTACGGCGGCGGCATCGAATCCAGCAGCGCCCTGACGGTAACGGACAGCCGGATAACGAACAACACCGCCATCGGAGGGCTGGGCGGCGCGGGCACCGCAATGGGCACAATTGGAGCGGACGGATTTGGCTTCGGCGGCGGCATCGACACGTCAGGAGTCGGCGCGACGACGACGCTCGTCGGTTGCACCATCGCCTCTAACGTCGCGCAGGGCAGTGCAGGCGCTAACGGCAACAGTGGCGGCGACGGCGTGGGCGGCGGCCTGGGCGTCGGTAACCAAGGCCTGAACGGTTACTCGACCAGCTCGCAGTTGACGGTCATCGACTGCACTGTCGTCGGCAACCAGGCCCTGGGTGGCACCGGCGGTCATGGCGCCAACGGCGCCGACGGGTTGGGCGGCGGCCTGGCCATCGTCGACCTCAACGGGACCACTCCCCCTACCACTCCGCCCACTCCCGCGCTCATTGCCAGCGCCACGCTCATTGACAGTTCGGTCGAGAACAACGACGCGCTCGGCGGCGAGGCAGGCTACGGTGACAGCGACGGCCAAGGCGTGGGGGGCGGCGTCTACAACCTGGACGGGACGCTCAACGTCGACGCCACGGACCACATCATGAAGAATTTCGCCTCGACCAGCAACAACAACATCTTTAGCTCTTGACGGGGCCGGTAAGGAGCGGTTACAAACGTCGGTAGGTTGCCAACCGGCCGGGACAGGCAGGTTGGCAACCTATTCACCAATATACCTGTGGAATGGCGATTAACGCCGGCAGTTGCGTCGTCGATATCGTCCCTGTCAGAGCCTGGAACGTTTGCGTCGTTGGCGGCCGGCGCGATGGCGGCTTTTCCTCTGGACGGCAATTGCGAGGACGATGACGACGATCTGGCAGAGGTCGATTATCGGAAACTTTTTCGGAAATGTGGCGGATGGCGGCGGTTTCCGGTCAGCCTATGTATAGATGGATAAGCGTGACGGCCGGTCGATATCGGCCGCGGCAAGTTCGAGGTTTCTTCTCAAGAAAATGAAATTATGAAAGGTAAAGCCAACGGATCGTAAGGTTGTTTCCGACCCGAACACTTTTGGAGTTGACCCATGGTAAATGTGATTCGAAGACCCCAAGCAATGCTACTTGCAGGAGTTCTGGCCATTGTGAGCGTCGCCACCTTTTCGGCTGCTGCGGAGCAGCAAGCGGAAACCGGTCTCAGGACGTGGACCGACAGCAGCGGCCGGCATACCGTCAAGGCCACGTTTCTGGAACTTCGCAACGACAACGTCCGCCTCAAGAAAGAGAACGGTGACGTCATCCAGGTGCCGCTAAACAAACTCAGCGAGGCAGACCGTGAGGCCGCCAAGAAGCTGATGGAAAAGGCGCGGGCGGCAATCAAATCAAAAGACGGAGGCGACGACAATCCGTTTTCTGCCCCCAGCCCGGCCTCCGAGCCGCCGACGGTTCAAGACATGGTTCGCAGCGTTGGTAAAGGCATCGTTTTGATCGCCGCTCGCGACCAATTCGGCGCAATGCGTGCTTTGGGAAGCGGTTTTGTGATCGACCGATCGGGCCTGGTGGCGACGAACTACCACGTGATCGAAAACGCATCGTCGGCATCGGTACGGTTCCGCGACGGAACGGCGGTGGAAGTGGCCGGCTACCGTGCGCTTGACAAGAAGCACGACTTGGCCGTCCTGCAATTGAAATCTCTGCCCAAGACCAGCGAGGTGCTGACATTGCAAGTTTCCAATAACTTGAAGCAGGGGGACGCGGTGATCGCCATCGGCCATCCTGCCGGTTTCGAGTTTACGGTCTCCAACGGCATCATCAGTGCGATCCGCAAGACTGCGGAGATGCCGGAGCAGGTGCAGGCCTTTCTGAAATCGGATCCGGAGTGTCGCTGGCTCCAGATCACCGCGCCGAGTGCGGCCGGCAGCAGCGGGGGCCCGTTGCTAAACGCCCGCGGCGAAGTGATCGGCGTGGTGGCCTGGATCGTGCCCAGCCAAGGCATGGGGTTCGCCGTTCAGGCGCAACACTTGTCGGATCTGAAAAAACGCCTCTCGCAGAAGGTATTTTCCCTGCCGGTGCCGGGTTCCTTCCTGGGGCCCGGCGTTTCCGACCCCGCGGTACTGGAAGAGCTTGCCCTGCTGCGCGGCGAACTGCAGGACTACTTCACCAAGGTACGATCGGTGGCCGACCGGGAGAGGGCCATGGAAATTGCCAAGTCGGAGAACCCGATACCAGGCCATATCGGCAATTTCCGCAAGCTGGCCGAGCGCCATCCCGGAACGCGGCTGGAGTTTGAGGTCCTGGCGACCATCGTGCGTTTGGCACATGACGACTCGCCGGAGTCGCGCGAGGCGCTGCGCTGGGCCTATGGCCGCTTGCTCAGCACGTACGTCAGCGCCGAACCGCTGGGCGGCTTGCTGATGGAGCTTTGTCAGGCGCAGGGCCCGGAAGTCCAGGCTTTCCTGCGGCAGGCGATCGTCAGGAGTCCGCATCCGCAGGTCAAAGGGCTGGGCTGCACGGCCCTCGGTTTGGCGCTGCAGGCCGACCCCAGAACGCGCGGGCGAAACGAAGACGAGAGTATCGCCGCCCTGGAACGCGCCGCGACGGAGTTCGGCGCGGTCGAGATTGGCGACGCGACCCTGAAGGATCTTGTCGCCCCGCTGCTTCGAAATGCGAAATCCCTGGCGCCTGGCAGGTTTGCCCAGGCGATCGAGGGCAAAGACAGTTCGGAGCGGGCGTTTCAGTTGCGCGATTACCGGGGCAAGGTTGTGCTCCTGGACTTCTGGGTCGATTGGTGCCCGTACTGTCGGCAGATGTATCCGCACGAACGACGATTGCTGCAACAATACGCCGGCCAACCGTTGGTGCTCCTGGGCGTGAACTGCGAAGGTCTCGCTCGCCAGCAGAGTGTGGAGGCCAGCAAAGCGGTGACATGGCGCTCCTGGGCCGACGGACCGCAGGGCCCGATTGCCCAGCAATGGAACGTCACCGGCTACCCGACTCTCTACCTGATCGATTCCCGCGGCCGCATCCGCTCCAAGGGTTACCTCCGTGGCGAGGTCTTGGACGCGGCCGTGCAGACCGCCATCGAGGAGATCCGCCTCGGGCTGTCGAACGACCTGATCGAACCCTGTTCGGTCTGGAATTACCGTGACGACGACGCCGAGCCGGAAAAGGAGTGGCGGCGGCCGGGCTTCGACGATTCCGCATGGAAGTCGGGTCGTGCGGTGCTCGGTTACGACTATGGCGACGAGGCCACGACACTCGACTTCGGCACGAACGAGGAGAATAAACACACGACGGTCTACTTCCGCAAGCGGTTCGACGTCAAGGATCCGGCATCGCTGCCGGGCCTGACGATGAGCCTCTGCCGCGTCGGCGGCATCGCGGTCTATATCAACGATCGCGAAATCTTGCGGCAAGACCTGGCCCAAAACGCGCAACATGGCGATCGTGCAGCAGGGGCCGAAGATAGCCTTCTGTGTCAGCACTTCGACCTCGATCCGAAGAACCTGCGGGCAGGCGGCAACCTGCTGGCCGTGGAAGTCCATCGCCGACATCCGAAAGATGGGGGCCTGCGATTCGACTTGACGCTCTCCGGGCAAAAATGGACTTCCAACCGTTCCGTCGTGGAATCCCTGCCGGCCGCCCATGGCCTGGGTGGCCTCGACAAGATTGACCCGACTAAATTCACGCAAAGTTGGCGAACCGACAAGGACTTCGCCAAGATTTCCTCAGCGGGCCAGATCGCTTTTCCCAAAGTGTCCGCCTGCCGCTACGTTCTGGAGACGGAGTTGACGATCGCCAACCCGCAGAAGGGCCGAGTTCTTTATCGGATCGGCGACGGCAGTTACGGCACGGAACTTTCGCTGGGCTCCGTCTGGCCCAATGATCGCACGCAGAACACCGTTGCTTGCCGGCTGTTCGGCACCACTCCTTCCGGGGTAATCTATTGGGTCGGGGAAAAACAGTTCTCCATCGGTCAACGTCTGGCGCTGAAGCTGATTGCAGTAGACGAGGAGAGGGTCCTCTTCTGCAATGGAAAAAGAGTGCTCGGCATCGACGGGCCCCCGTTGGATTTCACCCTGGAAATATGCGCCGACGGCACACCCGATTGCACGATTCAGAGCTGTGCCGTGCGTCCACTGAACGAAAGCGACACGCAAGCCATAGGACGCGCAGTCCTCGCCTACGATCTGCAACTCGATGCCGAAAAAACGGCCCGCCGCATCCGGGAGCAGACCAGCGGGCTGCCGACGGCGGCCGTGAGCGGCAAGCCCTTTCTGGTCAAGTCGGTCGATGCCGCCATGCGCTGGATTCCTGCCGGCGAGTTCACGATGGCTGAACGCGATGGCAAAGGGAAGCACCGTGTCCGATTGAGCCAAGGCTTCTGGATCGGGCAGTATACCGTCACGCAAGAGCAGTGGTCGCGGCTCCTTGACAACAATCCTAGTCGCTTTCGCGGCTCGCCCTATCTGCCGGTGCATTGGGTGAGTTGGGAGGATGCCGTGCGGTTCTGCGACGAGCTTGATTCTCGGGAGCGCAAAGCAGGGAGACTGCCGGTCGGTTACAAATATCGTCTGCCCACGGAGGCCGAATGGGAATACGCCTGCAAGGCGGGGTCTGACGAGGATCAGCCCAAGAACCCGCCGGAGGGCTGGTGGCGTGGCAATGCCGGGCGCCGCCTCCACGAGGTCGGCGAATCGCCTCCCAACCGCTGGGGCTTGTACGACATGTGTGGCAACGCAGCGCAGTGGTGCTTGGACGTTTGGCAACCCTATCCGGTAGAATCGTCCGAAGTTCAACAGGACCCATGCCAGTTGCGGAAATCCGACCAGGATCGGCTTTGCGTGCGCGGCGGCGACTGGTGGCGTTCCAAGCCGGAAGATGTCCAGCCGACCTCGCGCGAGATGAGCCGGTCGGTGGCGTCAGCTTACCGCGGTTTTCGCATCGTATTGGGGAAGACGCTTACGAAAGCGGAATAGATGGACGAAACACAAAACCAAATCCACCAAAACCCGAAAGGCCGCCACGGCCAGTGCTTGAACCATCCGGCAACGTCACCATGAAACAAATCACCGCATTTTACGCCCCTACTTGACTGTTCATAGTCGGTCTTCCCCTCGCGTTCGTCCCGCGCGAACGCGGCACGGCACGCCGCCTGATCGAGCGGCGCGCGGCATCGGCTTGGCAACCCGTCCTTGATTGATCAGCTTGCTGATTGTCTTACTAAGCCAACGCTTTGCCAAGTGCCGTTGATCCCCATCGTAACCTGCGGCGGTCACCCCCACCGCCGCGTCGAAGCGACAGGACCGGTGGGAAAAAGCCAGGAAACCATCGTTTGTTCTTGACTCGCGGCTTATCCGCCCAGTCCGCGGCTAGCCCTCCCGGCAAACCCATTCCGAGATTGCCGTCACGGAAATCAAGACGCCGGATTGCCTTCAAAATCCGGGGCTGACGGCTCTGCTCCTCGCGCTTCGCCGCCGAAAGCCGGAATCGCGGCCGAATTTTGAATAATTTCCTGCCGCGCATAGAGTCTTCGTAGAGGCCCCGACGGGTGGGCGCACATTGCCGTCACGTGCAGCTAACCGGGCAAGGAGTTTAGACCAGCGACACAAGACCCATACCAGGCAAATTGTGTGTCAGGAATGTGTCAGATTGGTCTAGCGACATCAAAAAGGCGATAAAATCGACGACACCCGCAGCACCGCCAACAGCGTGGCTTGTGCTCGCGGTGCGAAGCCCGAGGTGTGGCCAAACCCGGCTCGCTAGGCGTTTAAGACTCAGCCGTCGATTTTTTGATCTTGAGATGAGTTTTGCAATCTTCGCGGATGCCACGCCTGCCGTAGGCACCCCGATCTATCTCCGCCGTCACCGATCCTCATGAGCTTCTTGGGCATCGATTCTCCTAATCAGGCCATGATGGCAAGCCTACTCTCCCGTGGGATTGGGCGTCGGGGGTCTCACCCTGCTGCGCTCTCGCAACAACTTGATTTTGACATCGAGGTAGACTGCTTCGGCCCGATAGACATCGACCACATCGACTTGGGCCGTTTCCCTTCGGTATCGCGTTGTCTTGAGCAAAACGTTCACCTTGTCAAGTTGCTTCGTCAACAGGGCGACCCTCTTCTCGGGTTCATCAGTCGAATCCAGTAAGGCATTGCACAAGTCGTTTTCTGCCGAGGAAACTTGAGCGAAACCAACGAGACCGAGTTTGTAATTTGCCGTTAACACATCAACAAGTTGAGACAGCACCTTGACTCGTTCATCCTGTGCGGCTTTGAGTTGGGCGGCGTCATCGTCGCTTGTCTTCGGCGGCGGTTCGGCAGCGGCGGCCACGATCGGCAGGAAAATCAGGAGCCCTGCCATAGCAGTTGTGGGGGTACGACGTGTCATTTTGCCCTCCATTGTTCGAGAAGAATGTGGTGATTGAAGAATCGCCCCACCATACACCATTATTTCCCGCCGGCCGCGGCATTGGCAAGCATGGGCCTCTCGCCCACCACGCCGCCAAGATTTACAATCACGGGCATGGCCTACAACCACACCCAGCACGGCCGCTGGCACTACGTCCTTTTCGCCTTGACCCTGGCGACCTTGGCTGGTGCCTGGCTTTCCCGCCACGATCCTGGGGCCGTGGTGATCCTCGTGGCGATCATCGACTTGCCACCCTACCACTACGGTTTTGTCTTCCGACGTCGCTGATACCCAAGGCGACAATGCCGACAAAGTGACGAAACGGCGGTGGTCCTGATCGGGAAGGCCACGTTTCTTGACTTTTTCAAAATGCGACCTACGTTTAAGTTGCGGTTCAGACGATATTTACGAACTGCAAAACGACGTCCAGCCGAATCTTTCTCGGCCCTTATCAAGATGTAGTTGTCCCAACCCGTCGGGTCTACAGCCCGCGAGACGCTACTGCCTTAGATGGCTTTTGGCATTCAATCCCTTCAGAGGATCTTAAAATGGTTGCGATTCTGTCGTGTTTTGCGATGGCCCTCTTGTCGACCCTGCTGCTCATTATGCTGCCGGCAGAGTTCCGAAAGTCCTTTTTTAACCCAGCGACGCTGGGCGAGCGGCTGCTCGTGCGGTCATTGGGAATTGTTGCAATCGTGGCCCTGATTGCGGAGTTTACTGTCGGTCAAAGGCTTGATAACGGGCTGAATGGAATTTCGCCCTGTGTCTGCTTCGCGATCTACTGTAGCTTGGTTCTTTACGCACGGGCCGTGTATTTTCTGCGAAATCGGCAACCGCAAAAAACGGACGCGGCCGTCTAACGCGGAGCAGATGGACTGAACGAACTGCTTGCCCTGTGCGGCTTGACGATGCGGCCGCCGCCGACAGGTCGCAGTCACGTGCATTCGCTTCATGCCCGGCCGCGGCTGGACCTACAACATTTGGGGCTTCGCCTGCGTGAAGCTGACGTCGGGCCGCAAGATTGTCCGCGTGGGAACCGACGACGCGGACGAGTTGGCGAAGGTCATTCGCGAGAAGATCGGCCTCAGCGGGCTTTTCGGCTGATCGAAAACGAAGTGCCGACGACCACCAGCGGACCGGTCAGGAAAATATTTCCTTATTGAAGGAACGCCTTTCTGCTGGAAAACGCTTTCCTATCTCGACCGGTTGCCGTACACTTAATCAGAGAGCGGGCTAGGGCAGCCGTTTACTCTGAGGAGAGGCTGTGATGTTGAGGTTCACGAATTACTTTTGGCCAGCAGCGTTCATCGCTATCGGTGCCCTGACGCTTGTCCTGGCACAGTCTATGGAAGCCCAAGCCTGTCACCACGGTAAAAAGGGCGGCCACAGCATGAGCGGTGGCTACAGCATGGGCGGCTACGCGGGTGGCGGTTACACGGGTGGCACGGGGCAGTCGTACGGGACGACAGGTAGCTATCGAGGACAAAGCCCGAGCACCAGTGGGTCACAAAACTCGTCCAGCCTGCAGGAGGCCATAACCAGCAGCACGCCTGCGAGTTTGAACAACCCCGCCACGGCACTCGCTCACGCGAGCGATCTGAGCCTGACAAGCAAGCAGGTGAATGCACTCGAAAAAATGGTCAAATCGGGCAAGCAACGTGCCGCCCTGGTTCTGACCCAGGCACAGAGGAAGCAACTTGCCCAGATCGTCGGCATCGTGCCGAAGGCCAGATCCACCTGAACAAGCCGTCCAACCAGCTTTGCGGCTTCCTTGATTGCGTTTTGACGAGGGCTCGCGGCAAGTAACGCCCAGCCCTCACGCCAAATCATTCCTGACCGCCCACAACGCCGCCTGCGTGCGATCCCATGTGCCTTGAAGCACGCCATAGGCCAAACCTCCCGTAGCGACGTGCGGCCTCATTTCATCGGGTGCCGCTTGAAGAACTCCCACATCAGGTCATTGGCCGAGATATTCTTCGTTGATTTGCCGAGGAACGGAAGATTGACATCTCGCCCCGGCCAAGCATGACCGCCGCCATGTATGACGAAGAGCACGACTTCAGAGCCGTCCTTGCCCGGCCCGTAGGTTCTCCGCTCGACGGTCGTGCCGTCCTCGAACTTCTTCGGTTCATTGATGACTGTGGGTTTTTCAGGGCAGCCGTCCGCCTGCACCCAAACTCGGATCGAATATTCCACGGGAAAGAACACGAGACGAGGAAAAATCTTCAGTCCTATCCCGCCACTGAAGGGCACGACCTTGTCCTCCGTGCCGTGGAAATGGATCACGGACACCGGACGCTTCGGATTACAGGTCGCCAAACCCGTCGTCGCCGAAACGGGAGCGATTGCGGCGATGCGGTCTGATAGCTCGGACGCAAGTCGGTAGCACAGGATACCGCCGTTGGACATGCCCGTGGCAAAGACCCTTTTTGCATCGACGTTGACTATTGTTGCCAGGTCGTCGAGCAACGCCCGAGTGAACCCGACATCATCCACCTGGTTCCGCATGGCGTAGGCACAGCAGTTTCCACCATTCCAAGTCAGAAAACGCTTCAACCGCCCCGTGCCAGTGGGATATACTGCGATGAACCCGTCCTGGTCGGCCTTCTCGTTCAACCCGGAGATCCAGACCATCTTTTCGGCGTTGTCGCCAGCACCGTGAAAGGCCAGCACCGCCGGTGTCGGCTGCTTAGGATCGTACTTGGGCGGGATGTGGACGAGGTAGGAGCGACAACGGCCATCGACTTGCAACGTGCGAATATAGTCGCCGGGGCCGAGAGTCGTGGCGGCCAGCAAAGCAGACAAACAAAGTGAAACGGAATTCATATTACGCCTCCCTCAAGCAATTTCTTGCCGGTCCATTTGTGCCTCAGCAAGCTTCCTATGGCGTAGGACATCGTCACGAAGTTTGCCGTTCTTATCGGACCCGTCAGCCAGGGCCTTGTCGAAACACTGCACGGCCTCTTGAAATCGCCCGAGATGGTAGCAGCAGAGTCCCTTCTCGTACCATACGAGAGAGTTGGGGTCGATCTCCAAAACTTTCTCGAAGCATTCCATTGCCTCTTCGTATCTTTCCAAAGCAAGCAAGGCGTTGGCTTTCAAGCCCCACGCCGGTAGATAACCAGGGTTTATCGCCAACGCCCTAGTCAGATACTTCACTTGCTTGCGTGCATCTTCTGCGGCCAGTGCCGAGCCAACCCAGTAGTCATATCTGCCACGAAGAACCAGCATCCGAACGAATTCCGCCAAAGCAACAAGCCAATGAAGAAGGGCGAAGCGAGCGGCGGAAACGAGAATCCATCGTGCGTAGCCGCCCTGGTCGTCGCCTCTTCTCTCGGGACCGCCCGTGGCTGATGCCGGGAGGACATTCTCGATGAGCCAAAATGCAAACTGAGCGATCCCTCGCACAACAACGGCGACGAGGTAAACCCCGGCGAGGATAAGAAAACATCCGAACCAAAAATCCATGCTTGCAACCCTCCCGGCCTTCGTGGGGCAAAGAAAGAAAAAGCAGTCACCTCTCTAATTCGGTGGGCGTAGGGGGCTAGATTGTTTGACCAGACATTCGCCCAATAATTGATAATAATACAACAACGTCCGGCTTTCCATCCTAAACCTGGGGGATCACGTTACCTGCCAAAAGAAGAAGCCTGGAATCAGTTCCCAGGCTTTAGGTGGCTTTTCAGATTCGGGAATAAATCAAAACGGAATTTCCTCAGTCGGAATTTCCTCGGTGCTCGTGACCGTCGTGGCTTCCGTTCCCTTGACCGTCATGGCTTCCGCCAAATCCTTGAACTTCTTCACGCCGCCCAGTTCTTTGATAACCGCCAGCACTTCGGTCACTCGCTGGAAGCCGCCAAGCGTCTTGACCGTAAGGGCAACCTTCTGGATTTGCTCCAGCGTAATCGTGCCGCCATTCGTCGCCGGCTTTGCTGATGCGGCTGTGGCTGGTGCCGCTTTGGGAGCGGGGCCTTTCTGTGGCTTTCCGTTGAATCCATGACCACACTTCGGACAAGTCTTCGTTCGCGGGCCTTTGACCGCGACTCCGCAACTCGGGCATCGCTTCTCGCCCGGCTTCATTTTCTTCGCCATTTTGACAGCTCCGCTTCTGGGTTACGAGTGGATGCACAATTATTCACCCAGAATTGACGGGACAATCCGCAAGGCAACGCAAGAGGCCCCATTCGATGACACGGGTTCCGAATATGCTGAAGAATCGGGCGGGGTGGGTCGTGTCTGGCGTCTTAGCGGCGGTTCCATGCCGCGTGCAGCCGAGTGGTTCGCCCGCCATATCTGCTGGCCGATTTGCTCTTTGGGGCTGTCTGCCTAGAATTGTTTGAGACAGAAAACACCCAGTTGTGAGGGTTTTGCAATGACGAAGCTTGCTTTCGGAATGACCATGCTTGCAGTCACGATTGCGGCCAATCCGTCGATACCGGTGAAGGCCGCGATCCCCGAAACCGTCCAGGCAGTGGTCGGGCCGTGGATTGAGAAAGAGAAGCCGCCAGGCGTCATCGTCGTGATCCGTCACGATGGACAGACTCAATTCTTCCCGTTCGGCGAGGCAGACAGGGCCCAGCACAAAGCGGTGACGCCCGATACGATCTTCGAGCTTGCGTCAATCACGAAGGTTTTTGCGACGACGTTGCTTGCCATGGAGGTTCAGGCCGGCAAGATGCGTCTGGACGACGATGTCACAGAATACTTGCCTTACCTGCAAAAGAACGGCGGTGACATCAAGAAGGTGACTCTCAAGCAACTGGCAACGCATACATCAAGCCTGCCGCGGACACCCGGCAAGCCGCCTCCAAACGGCGAATGGAACAAAGAGTCGCTAATGCAGTGGCTTGCCCAATGGCATGCACCCTATCCGCCTGGCAGCAAGTCCTTGTATTCCAATCTCGGCGTCGGATTGCTTGGGCTTGCCATCGAGAATCGCGAGCAGCAGCCACTGATCGAAATCTGGAAACGGCAGTTCTTGGGACCGCTGGGAATGAAAAACACGTTCTTCGAAGTTCCGGCGGATGCCGCGAACCTTGTTGTCCAGGGGTATGGTCCCAAAGGCATACCGGTCAAGCAGACACCGCAAGGAGCTTGGCCTGCCGGTGGACGCCTGCGTTCATCCGGACACGATATGGGCGAATTCCTGGTCGCCAATCTCGGCGAGCGGGCGGACCGCCCGTTAATTACGAAAGCCATGCACTTTGCACAGAAGCCCTACTACAAGGCGTCGCCGAAGATGACGCAGGGACTGGCGTGGCAGCGGCTGAATCTTGCCGGCGAATTCGTCATCGATAAGAACGGCGGGCTTGCCGGAACTTCGACCTACATCGGCATGCTGCCGGAACGGCATGTCGGCGTTGTGGTGATGGCGAACCGCGGTAAATGCAGTGCGACGGCCGTAGGGCGAAAGCTGTTGCTGGCTCTGGCAGGCAAGCAGCATCCAGGCGGCGACAGCGAAGAAGAAGACGAATAATTCTAGAACCTGCCTAAGTCAAGTGTGGCATCGCAGTACCCCCTCTGGCTGCATTGCCCTGCTGCCCTGGCCTGCAATCATTCATTAGAAGGCCCGTCCGTCAAGGATGGTTCAGATTTGCCGCCATGAGTCGGCCTGAACCATGGTACGATGTACTGACAACCGCGGGCCTTCGTTCTTTTTGGGGCTTCTGCATCTTCCGGCACGCCGCCGCCGACCGTTTCGCAGAGTCGTGTAACGCCGGATACCGCCCGCCGCCATTGTCCCGAGTCCTAATACGAAATGACGAACACCGACTTGACGCTTCATCGGGAAAGACTTCTGGCACTGCGGGCAAGACTCCAGGGCGACATGATCCAGATGGAAGATAATGTTGGACCATCGCGCACGATACGAATTCCTGCATGGCGATGACCGTGAATGCGACGCTCATGGGACTTCGGACACCGAAACCAGCGTTCCAGGTCCAGATTGTCGTGCGGATACGCACGCAACTTGGCGCGCACGAACAGGCCGGGGCGAAACGACACCATCACCTTGGCAAAGTGCGCGTAGATCCTGTCCTCCGCGCGGCGCTGGAATTCGGTGACCTTCGCCGCAAACCGCGACCGGCGCTTTGCCAGTGGCAGGGAGGTTTCGCTGGTCAACAAGTTCATCACATAATGGCCGCGACCTTATCGGTCAGATCGTCCATTTGCCGGTGGCCGGTCGTGTCGAAGGTAATCTGCTTTTGGTGGACCATGGCGACTTCGTTTCAATCGAATCCCCGTACGGCGTGTGGTTGATAGGGTGCTTCGAGTTGCCGGATCTCCTCTTCGCCCAGTTTCAGATCGACAGCGGCAATCGCCGTCTCCAGATGTTCGATCTTCGTCGCGCCGATGATCGGCGCTGTCATTGCGGGCTTGGTCAAGAGCCAGGCGATGGCAACCTGGGCAGCCTGAACCCCCAGACGATCAGCCACTGCCTGGCAAGCACGCATGACCTCGATGTCAGCGGGATGGTCGTAGAGCTTCCATGCGAAGTTGTCGCTGGCCGCCCGCGCCGTGGGCGTCTTGTCGTCGGGCGTCTTGCGCGTGCCCGCCAGGAGTCCGCGAGCCAGCGGCGACCACGGAATCAAACCGATCCCCTCGGCCTGACACAGAGGAATCATCTCCCGCTCTTCCTCGCGGTAGATCAAGTTGTAGTGGTTCTGCATGGTGACAAACCTCGCCCAGCCATTCCGCTCCGATAGCGAAAGGGCCTTGGCGAACTTCCAGGCGGCCATGGAACTGGCACCGAGGTAGCGGACCTTGCCTTGTCGGACCAGCAGGTCCAGGGCAGCAAGCGTCTCCTCAAGCGGCGTATGCGGATCGAAGCGATGAATCTGGTAAAGGTCGATAGTCTCCACGCCCAGCCGCCGCAGACTCGCCTCGCAGCCTTGCTGAATGTGCTTCCGCGAAAGCCCCTCCATGTTCGGCCCCTCGTCCATGCGAGCGAAGACCTTGGTGGCCAGCACGACCTGCTCCATCTTGGCATACTCGCGCAGGGCCTTGCCGGTGATCTCCTCGCTCGCGCCCAAGGAGTACACGTCGGCGGTGTCGAAAAAGTTGATTCCGGCCTCGATAGCCTTGCGGAAGAAGGGCATGGCCGCCTGTTCTTCCAAGACCCATGGCCGCCATTTCGTGTTGCCGTAGCTCATGCAGCCCAGGCAGAGGCGGGAGACTTTGACGCCGGTGTGGCCGAGATACGTGTATTGCATGGTGCGTAGGTCCTTGGGGCCGGAAAACGAATGAGGCCTTTTCCTTCAATATGATGCTCAGCGCGGCTTGTCCACGCTACCTGGGTTTTTGGCACCCAGCCGCAGCGCCATCTCCGCCACGCGGCGGCCGAGGTTCTTGACGCTGGCGATGTCACTTGGTCGGCTTGGTCAGGCGTCCCATGAACAGGATGCTCCCGGCCTTCGTGTCACGGATCAAGAACAGGAAAGGATGATCGGCGCGGAACACCGGAATTGGCTGTGGGCGACGTACTGCCATGGCTTTCATCACCACGCCCGTGGCCGCGGCAGCCTCCGTGCCCTCCTCGTTGACGTCCACATACGCCTTGTGGAGCACGGCGGAAATGTAGAGGGCCTCCGTGCTGCTAATACCCGAGAAGTCGGCCTCCCGCGAAAACGCCCGCTTCATCCCCATCGCCTGAAGTGTCGAGTTCAGCCCAAAGGAAGTCTCCAGCTTGAACTTGGGCAGGTAGGCGTTGACCTCGCGGACGCGCAGCTTCAACATCAGCGCGGCGAGCTTGTCGGTCGTGACCGCCTTTTCCAACTCCGGCAATCCGTCCACCTCCTTCGGCAAGAGCACTACCATCGACAGTTCCCGGCCCGCGTACGGAAGCTCCAGCACCTGGAATGTTTCCTCCTCCGCGTAGCCCAGCTTCTTCTGCTGGTGCATCAGCGGAACCTTCACCTTCCCCTCGGCCGAGAACGCGAAATCCTCCTCCTTCGTGTTTTTCTTGTCGAACGGCTGCACCCACTCCCCCTTGAAATAAACGGCATTGGTCAGCACCAGCCGGGTCATGGCACCGAGCGATCCGGGCGGAATGAGGTCCTTGATCTTGCCGTTGGTCTGCTGCTCCACCCAGTGGTTGATCTCCTGGCTGGCCGCCTTGGACTGGGCAAAGTCCAGCAGCAGCATCTCGGCTCCGTACTGCTGGCGCGTCAGAGCAAGGAATTCCGGCTGGATCGGATAGCCCTTCTGGCCCCACAACCGATTGGCCACGCGGAGTTGGTAGGCCCGCTTCTCGCCTTCGGCGTTCCATTGCTCCAAGAGTTGATGATAATGGGCGTGGGCCTGTGCCAGGTCCGCGTCGAGATGCAACACGTTGGCCATCTCGGACTGCGTTGGGCCGTGCGCCCAGCGGCCGTCATGGCAAGCGCCACGGAAATGCTGGTGGGCGAGAAGAAGAGGTTCTTGCCCTGCTGCTCCCGGTCCAACTGGGCGTACAAGTCCAGGGCAAACTGGTTGTCACCTCGGACGATGGCAGCGTTGCCGGCCGGCTTGATCTGTTCGGCGGATGTTTCGCGGCTCATGTTGACCCCCAGAAAAAAAAGCATTAGGCAAAAGGCCAGTCGCATGACAGTTCCTCCTACGGAAACGGAATATGGTTGCGGACAATAAAGTACCCGGCATCCATGATTCTATGGCTGGCTGGGAAGATCGGTCAATCACCACCGCTGTTAAGCTGGGCAATATCCTTCTACAGCTTCTTGGAGGCCCGCTGGCGGCCGTCCGGCCGGAGACGCATTTTACTCACCGGCCGTCTAATAAACTCTCGGGCCACGGCTAGGAAGCCTGCTTGCCGGATGTCTCGCCAGCACGCTGGGCACCGCGGCCGTCTTTCTGATCTTCGGCACGATGTGCCTGGCGGGTTCGCTGGTCTTCACTGCCTTGCTGCCGGGCCTGCGAAGGGCCGTGCGCCCCATCTGCATCCAGGTTGGCATCCTGCCGGATTCGCCCGTCGCGGTTCAGGCGGTGGAGGCCGCTGCGGCTCTTGCGTGCACCGTGCAGCCGCCATCGCCGAACATTTCTGCGGCCCGGCGATCAGCAGCCTGACCGTATAGCGACGGTGTCCACGGCCACGTTGCCGGCTCAAAACACCTTGGCCAGCGCCCCGCCATCGACCACCAGCACGGTCCCCGTGATGTAGCTGCCCGCCTCGCTGGCCAGCAAGAGGGCCGGCCCCACCAGTTCTTCCGGCCGTGCCCAGCGGTTCAGTGCCGTACGGGCCGCCAAGGCTGCCTGCTGCTCCGGGCTGAGGATCGACATCGGCATCTCGGTGGCGAACGGTCCCGGAGCGATGCAGTTGACCGTGATGTTGAAGGCCCCCAGATCCAGGGCGCTGGCGCGGGCCAGGCCCAGCAGGGCCGCCTTGGTGGCGGAGTAGACGTTCCGCCCAGCCGTGCTGGCCAGGCCCATGATCGACGAAATGTGGATCACCCGGCCCCAGCGCCGCTCCTTCATGCCCGGCGCCAAGGCGCGGGTCAGGGCCATGCAACTGGTCAGGTTCAGCTCCACCAGCCGGTCCCAGTCCTCGTCGCGGATCTGGTCGATGGCCTGCGGCAGGTTGCCCCCGGCGTTATTGACGAGGATGTCGATCTTGCCCATGAGGTGCACGGCCGTGTCGGCCAGACGCTGGACATCCTCGCGGCGGGTCATGTCGGCGACGATATATTCCACGCGGGCGGCCATCTTGTCACGGATCTCGGCCGCGGCGGCTTGCAGTTCGTCCTCGTGGCGGCTGGAGACCACGACGGCCGCCCCCGCTTCCGCGAAGATCGTCGCCATGGCCTTGCCGAGCCCCCGGCTGCCCCCGGTCACGAGGGCCACCCGGCCCGTAAGATCAAACAGTTGAACGGTCATTCGTCATACCTCCTTCATTCCAGCCTTCTCGGTTGTGCGGTCGGGTAGCAGGTGCGGTCGCAGCCACGGAACGCGCGGCACCTGAAGTCTGCCTACGACCTCCTCCTCTGCGGTGTCTGATGACCGTGATGATAGCCTGACGGACACGCACTTTCCACCAGCACCGCAGCCAGGGAACTGAAGCCGGCAGGCTGCCGATGACCGGCGATGATCGATGAAGGATCAACAGCCTCATCCAGCCGTGGCGCTCGATTCAATAACCGCACTCAGGCAGTCTTCTTCGCTTGCAAACGTTCCAGCAAGCTCCTTACCATCTCATGGCGATGCTTGAGTTCGTCGCGATAGCTGGATACTCGGCAATGGTGAATCTCCGTTGGCAGATCGTGATGCTCCCGCTGGAGGAGTTCGATCACCAGCGCCAATTCTGCTTCTGACAAATTGGGCAGCTCGTTCATGGCATATCTCCCGTAAGTTGCTGGCCCAGCAGAATACCATCGTCCCAAGGACAGACACAAGAGCAACAACGACAACGGGCCGGTGCCGGACCAAACCATGAGTGATTTCCAGGGATAACTCCTCCTTCTATTCTGCGAACTTTCCCGGTTCGGGTTTCTCGATCCGAACGTCATCAGCATACCGCATGCTTACGGAGATGCCATGGGCCTGCCCCAGATGCCGCGGCAAACCGTTCAGCACGAGCCAGGTGTGGCGGCCGCCGTCGCGCGACCTGAATCGCCGCAGCACCCGCGCCGCCAACCTCACGCGTTATCGGTTGCCTTGGTTCCTTCTCTTCCGCCAAGCTGCTGCCGCAGCAACGAGTCCGGCCACGCTTGACAACGCCAAAGTTCCCGGTTCCGGCACGGCGACAGCCTCCTGCGGGGCCGGCAACGCGGCCAGCGTCGCCGAGGCGTCGAAGATCGACGCGGCGCCCGCACCGACGGTCAAGCTCGAACCGTCGAGCAGGGCGGCACTATTGTTCACGATCAGCATGCCGGCGTCCACATACGTGCCGCCGCCGAAACTGTCGCTGCCGCTGAGGATCAGCTCTCCACCGCTGGCGTTCAGGACCAGCGAATTACGCGCACCGACAATGCTGCCGGCAAAGCTGCTGGCCGCGCTGCTCTCGTAGGTAACGTTCGCGCCCTGGATCGTGCCGCTGCCAGAGAGTTGCGCGTTGCCGGCGATGTCCAACAGGACCGGGCTCACGGTCGCCTCCGCGCCGATTGCCATTGTTCCCGCAGTGGCCTGCAGCGTGCCGCCGGAGGCCGAGAAATTCACGTCGAACTGCAAGCTCCCGCCGCCGCTGATGGTGACGGCCTGGCCGTTCAGGTTGACCGGATTGCCGATTTCCAGCGTTGAACCAGGGGCCACGCTGATCGCGGTGGGGCTGTTGAAACTCAGCGGCAGGTTGAGCTTGTCCAAGGTCCCGCCGGATAAATTGATCTGCGCGGTCCCACCGTCTGCTTGCATCGTCAACGTGCCTTGATCGACGCCGGCGAGGTCGATGCGACTGGAACTGGCGATATTGAGGACCCCAAGGGTGACGGGCACGTTGGCAATGGCCGCCGTGGGGCTGGCGACGCTGTTGTCGAAAGTCGCAATTCTCCCGATTCCGTTGGGAACGATGCCACCGAGCCAGTTGCCGGCCGTGTTCCAATCACCAAAATAGGGTGAAGAGACGATCCAAGTCCACGGCGCCTCCAGGACCCTCAACGCGCCGCTGCCGCTGAAATACGCAGGGTAGTTGCCGGCGCTGTAGGAGCCCAAATCCTGGGGCACGCCGTTCAAAGACAGCGAGCCTACCACGTCGATGCCGCTGAAGCCCAGATTCAGGTCGGCGCCTGCAGCGATGCTGACCGCGGCCGCGGCGGACAAGCCGGGGTTGCTGAGGCCCAGCGTCCCGCCCGCGACAGTGGTGCTGCCCGCGTAGCTGTTGGGGCCCGTGAGGAACAAAGTGCCGGAGCCGGTCTTGACCAGGGAGAGTACACCCACCGTGTTCTGGATCGTTCCCGCGAAGGTGCTCGATGCCCCGCCGTTGCCCACGGTCAAGGAGCCGCTGCCGGACAAATTGTCGATCGTTCCCGCTCCATTGAGCGGGCCCACGTTCAGGCCATATCCGTGCAGATCGAGCGTTCCGACGTTGACCGTCAAGGCCGCGGTACTCGCCCCCAGGGCGGAACTATTCCCTGCCTGGAGAATCCCGCCGTTGATGGTCGTGCCGCCGCTGTAGGTGCTGCTGCCGGCGAGAACCAGCGTTCCCGTGCCGCTTTTGTTCAAAGCCAGGAGTTTTTGAGGGCCGTCCTGAATCGCGCCGCCGAAGGTGGTTGTGGCCGACTGGTTCACCGAGAGCGTCGTGGTTCCCGCACCGCTGTTGGAAAGGTCGCTAATTGCGCCGGCGGTCCCGCCGAGCGATAGGACGCCGATCGAAAACGAATTGAGGTCGAGCAGGCCCGCGTTGATCGCCAATCCGCCGTTGCCCAGGGCGCCGGCGCTGGCAACTTGCAGAATGCCGCCGTTGATTGTGGTCCCGCCGCCGTAGCTGTTCGAAGCGGCAAGGGTCAGCGTGCCGCTGTCAACCTTGGTCAGGCCGCCGGAACCGGAAAGTGGGCCGGCGAGCGTCACGGCATAGCCGGCCGTATCGAAAGTCGCTCCGCCGCTGGCGCCCAGCGTGATGGCCAGAGCGGTGGAAAACGGACCACTGGCCTGAAGCGTCCCGCCGCCAAAGTAGAAGGCCGCCAAACCCGGACTTTGGTTCGGAGACAGTGACGAGAGGACGAGTAGCCCGCCATTCAGGTTGTACGTGCCACTGCTGCCCGTGTTGGCGCCTAGATTGAGAGCGCCACCAATGGTGTTGATGCCGCCGGACTGCGTGAAGGTCCCTGTACCCAGCCAGCCCACATTCTCGTTATTGGCCACCGCCAAATAGCCGCCAGTGAGGCTGTAGGAGCCAATACCGCTGCTCCCGTTGCCGAGAGCCAAATCGCCGCAACTCACGGTGCCGCCCGTCTGCAGGAAAAGACCCGAGCCGGAGTCGCCCACGGCTAGCCTGGTGTAACCGTTGGCTTGGTTGACCGACAAGTAGCCGTTGTTGAGACTGTAGGTGCCGCTACCGCCCGGGGATCCAGCGGTGGTGCCTATGGAGAGATAGAGACAACTGTTGGTCCCGCCGGACTGTGTGAAGGTCCCCATGCCGGAATAGCCGACATTCTCTTGGCCGTAGGACGTGGAGGAGTACGTTGCGCTTGCGGTCAAATAGCCGCTGCCGCTGAGGCTGTAGGAGCCGATCCCGCCGGTCCCGTTGCCGAGATTCAAGTATCCGCAACTATTCGTGCCGCCCGTCTGCAGGAAAAGACCCGTGCCAGAGTCGCCCACGTTTTCTTGCGTGTTCCCGTTGGCCTGGTTGACCGACAAATAGCCGTTGCCGCTGAGACTGTAGGTGCCGCTACTCCCAGCGAAATGGCCGATCGAGAGAAAGGGGCAACTGTTGGTCCCGCCGGACTGCGTGAAGGTCCCCTTGCCAGAAGAGCCAACATCCTCCTCGCTGTAGTACGTGGAGTACGTTCCGCTCGCCGTCAAATAGCCGCTGCCGCTGAGATTGTACGCGCCGCTGCTGCCTGCTTGGTTGCCGACATACAAGAATCCGCAACTATTGGTGCCGCCCGTCTGCAGGAAAAGGCCCGTTCCGGCATCGCCCACGTTTTCTTGCGTGATCCCGTTGGCCTGGTTGACCGACAAGTAGCCGTTGCCGCTGAGACTGTAGGTGCCGCTGCCGGCGGGGGATCCACCACCGCCGCCTACCGAGAGAAAGGGGCTACTGTTGGTCCCGCCGGACTGTGTGAAGGTCCCCGTGCCGTAAGAGCCGAGGTACTCCTCGCCGTAGTAGGTGTTCCCACCCGAGGAGAACGTTGCGTTCACCGATAAATAGCCGCTGCCGCTGAGGCTGTACGCGCCGCTGCCCTCGTAGCCGACATAAAGTTGTTGGCCGACGTTGTGCGTCCCGCCCGACTGCGTGAAGGTCCCCGTGCCGGCGTAGCCCAGGTTCTCGTTGCCTGCTACTTGCAAGGATCCGCCGCTCAGGCCGTACGTGCCGCTGCCTTGGTAACCGACATAAAGCCATCCGGCGACATTGTGCGTGCCGCCGGATTGCGTAAAGGTCCCCGTTCCGTAGTAACCCACGTTCACGTTGTTGGCCACCGACAAGTAGCCGCTGCCGCTGAGGGTGTACGTGCCGGCACTGCCGGCCTGGTTGCCGACCGTGAGATAGCCGCAACTGTTGCTCCCGCCCGACTGCATGAAGGTCCCCGTGCCGCTGTAGCCCAGGTACTCGTAGTTGTTGTTGAGCAGCGACAAATAGCCGTTGCCGCTAAGGCTGTAGCTGCCGCTGGCGCCAAGCTCGAAGCCCAGATACAGGTAGTCGCCGACACTGTGGGTTCCGCCCGACTGCGTGAAGGTCCCCGTGCCGGCGTAGCCCAGGTTCTCGTTGCCTGCCACTTGCAAGTATCCGCCGCTCACGCCATAGGTTCCGCTTCCGCCGGTGAAGCCCAACAGCAGACTGTTGCAGGTGTTGGTCCCGCCGGACTGGGTGATCGTGCCCGTGCCGTTCGAGCCCACGCTCTCGTTGTTGAGCACCGACAAGTAGCCGTTGCTAGTGAGGGTATACGAGCCGCTGGCGGTGGGGTTGTTGCCGATGTAGAGAGCGCCGCAAGTGTTGGCCCCGCCCGATTGGGAAAACGTCCCCGCGCCTTCATTTCCCACGTACTCGTTGTTCGACGTCGTCAGGCCGCCGCCGGTCATATGCACCGCACCGCTGTTGGCGCTGTTCGGATCGCCGAGGTAGAGGTACGAGCAGACCTCGCCGGCCAGCGTGACGTTTGCGGTGCCGCCATTGATGATGTACGCGTAGTCCGTGGATTTGGGCGGAGCCAGGCTCGACCAATCGCCACTTGTCGACCAATCAGCCGAGTGCCCCGCGGCAAGGGTCCAAGAGACATTTGCCGCAGTTGCCAGCGAAGACGACAACAGATAGACGGAGACCATGAAGCCCGCGATGCCCGTGCCCGCCAACCGGGCCGCTGGGCAACTGCTTCTCAGGTAGAAATTCTCAACCATAGATCTTTTCCTAAAGTGCACAAGTCGGATAGGTGATTCGCGGTCCGGAGCGGCGCGTGGTCACTCAGGGTAAATGCCCAAAGGCTTGACTAAACCGCCATGGAATTCTCACGGCCATGTTACGAACCGGTCGATGACGCGACTACGCTCCGGCTGCGCTCGCCTTAGTTGTCCGCCGGAGCTTGGGCGACACGGAAGCCCGTGTCGCCGCCACGGAACCCGGGCTGGATGCCGTCGCGGTCCGCCGACCGGCAGCGCCCCGGCGGGCAGAGCCAACCACCGCCGCGAAAAACACGGCACGAGCCCGTTGTTGGTCCCGTCGGATCGTCCCTGGGGGAATGCGCGTAGTAATCGGCGCCTAGCCAGTCTTCGCACCACTGCCAGGCGTTCCCGAGCATGTCGGACAGGCCCCATGTGTTCGGTCTTTTCTGCCCCACAGCGTGCGTCTGATAGGAGTTCATCGAGAACCACGCGTGCTCTCCCAGTTCGCTCTCGTCGTCTCCAAAGCTGCGTTTGGTCTGCGTGCCCGCCCGGCAGGCGTACTCCCACTCCGCCTCCGTTGGCAGTCGGTAGGTCTTGCCTTCCTTGCGGCTGAGCCACTTGCAGAAGGCCACCGCAGCGTTCCAGTCCACGCTCACCACCGGATGATCGTCAGTCTGCGAGGGATGCGTCGCCGTCGTCTGCCACTCCGTGCCCGCATCGTATTTAGTCTCCTCAACAAACTTGCGGAACTGCCCCACCGTGACCAGGTGCATGCCCAGCCAAAACGGCTTGGTGATCCGGACCCGGTGCCGCGGCTTCTCGCGGGCGAAGGCATCCCGATCTGAATCCGGCGAACCCATAAAGAACTCCCCGGCTGGGATCAATGCCAGCGTCATGCCTATCGAGTTCACGTACCAATGGGCACCAGCCCCCGGCGCCATTGCGGGCGCGATCGGGGGTAACTCGAGTTTCCACTGTCCCAGCACGAATTGCGCCGCGCTGTGGGTAGCCGCGTCCAATTTGCCCTGATACCAGTTGTGCAGGGCATCTTCGCAAGCCCTCTTCTCCGTCGGGCTGAGGGTGTCGGGCGGTACGGTGGCCAGCGCGCAACATACTCCCGATCGGAACGCGGAGTTGTCGCTGGATTCCACCGCGTGCAGGAAATCCGTAAAGTCACCGTGCCAGGTTGGGAAGGTCTTGAGGAACGCGGTGCGCTCAACCGGATCGGGCCGGTTTTCCACCTGGAGCATATCTTGGACAAGGGCTGAATCGCCCAGGTGCAGAGCGACTATGGCAAGCCGGGCCTTCTGCGGCCAGTCCTTGCCCTTTTCGGCCTTCTCCGCCTGCTTGAGCATGCCCCGCACCGCCTCTTTCTGCTCCAGACGCAGCGCGGCGATCAGGTTCCGGCATTCGTCGGGCCTGGCAGAAGCGACGCTCTCCACCAGGAAATCCCGTTCGACTGGCCCAAACGCGGCCATGGCGAAGGCCGCGTGGAGTCGTTGCGATAGTGGCAACTGGTCATCCTGATACTCTCGCTCCAGAATCGACAGTGCGTGTTTCTTTAACGGCTCTAGGTTCAGTATCGCATAGGGAACTGCATCCGCTGGAGCCGTCAGCACGGCGCTGACCAGCGATTCAGCCCGCCGCGTGTCGTTTTCCAGCCGTCTTTCAGCAACGTAGTGCTGGACCATGATTCCGAGCACGAGCAATGAGATTCCCGTCAGGACACCGGCAGCGGTCAGGCCTGGTTTGCGGCGGCACCAACGCCAGATGCGCCCTGCGGCGCCGACAGGTCGGGCGAAGACCGGTTTGCCAGCGAGATAACGCTGCAACTCGTCGGCCAGTTCCTGGGCCGCCGCGTACCGCCGCCCGGGTTCTTTCTCCAGACACTTCAGGCAAATGGTCTCTAAGTCCCGCGCGACTGCGGCATTCAACTTCCGCAGCGGAACCGGCTCCCGCTCGATCACTTGTCGCAGGGTTTCCAGTGGCGTGGCAGCCTGAAAAGGTGGTCGGCCCGTGAGTGTCGCATAGAGCAGCGCGCCGAAGGCGTAGACGTCGGCCGCCGGACCTACGGCTCTTAACTGTCCGGCTGCCTGCTCGGGGGGCATGTAGCTGGGCGTGCCCAAGATCTGGCCCGTGGCCGTCAAGTCGCTCCCGCGACCCGCACCCACAAGTGGGTTCCCGCCGGGTGCCCCAACTCGCTTGGCCAGGCCAAAATCGGTCACCCGCGGGCGGCCGTGGCAGTCGATAAGGATGTTCGAGGGCTTGATGTCGCGATGGATCACGCCGTGTCGATGCGCGTATTCGACGGCCTCGGCCACCGTAGCCACGAGTTCGGCCGCTTCCTTCGGCGGCAACGGCCCTTCGGCCAGCCGAGTGGCCAGGCTCTGGCCATCGACGTAGCCCATCGAGAAGTAGTGTTGTCCCTCGTGCTCGCCGACCTCGAAAACCGGCACGATGTTCGGATGGTCGAGAAGGGCCGCGGCCTGGGCCTCGGCATGAAACCGATCGTGGTCGGCTTTGGTGGCCAGTTGCCCGGCAAGAACCATCTTCACGGCCACCGTGCGGTTGAGCGACACTTGGCGGGCCTTGTAGACCACGCCCATGCCGCCGCGGGCAATCTCTGCCAGCAGTTCGTAGTCTCCCACGTAGCGGATACGAGGAAGCTGACCGTCGGGCCGAGGCATGTCCGCAGGGGTGATTCCCAGGGTCCCAACGGCAGCGGCAGAACCTTCGGCCATCGACATCGCGATCTGCCGGACCAGCCAGTCCCGGTCAAGGGTCGGAAACCTTGGCAGGTAATACTCCGGCTGAGGAGTTCCCCCCGAGTGCCGCCGGTAGTAGAGGTCGAGCATTACCAGTTCGCGCAACAGGGCAGGCTGCTCGGCGGCCGGCGTGTTCTTAAGAAACTCCTCGATCGCCGGCCGCATCCCGGCGTTCCAATCGGCCTCGAAACGGTCGCAAACACTGTCGATGCGGCGCACCTGCGAGAGCGGATTCAACGGGCTGTCTTCGTGGACTTCTGGCTCAATCATCCTCTTACCGCAAACCCCTCAATCGACGTTGTCCTGTTCCCAGATCTGACGAATCATTTGCAACTTTCGTTCGATGGTCCGCAGTGCCCGCTTTAGCCTGGCGGCAATTTCCCCATTCGTGTAGCCTTCCATCTTTCGCTGGGCGATCTCCTGCAATTCCGGATCGCCCAGTCGCTGGAAAAGACGCTGGCATTCCTCGGCCACCTGGGTTGTGAAATCGGGAGACGGTTCCCGCCCCACGACCAGGTCGATCGCTTGGTAATCGTCGGGATCCATGTTCCCGGTCGCGTACTGCCGCTTGTCGCCCCGTTTCTGTCGCGTTTCGTCACGAATCAAATGGCATGTCTTACGGGCCGTGATCAGGACCAACAGACGCCAAAGGTCGTCGCGATCATTCAACTGCGGATAGCGGCCGCCCACCATCCCCTGGAAGAAACTGTTCATCGCACTCAACGCCACATCTTCACCGTCCCCGACCCGTGGCGGACCGCCTTGGAGTTTCACGCTCGCGAAATGGACCAATCGGTCGAAATAGCGCTCCCAAAGGCGCTGCGCCGCGTCGGGGTTGCCGAGGCGCAATTCGGCAATCCAATACGTTATCGAGTTGTCCGAGGCCATGGCCCGCCGCCCGCAGGGAGTTTTTGGGTAACACACCCCAAATAGTAGGCAACGGCCGTGACGGCGGCTAGGGTGCATCGCAAAGGCCGCCCCTCGCTGCCATGCCTGCCGCATGCGGGATCACTTTTCTTTCGACGTCATGTCGGGGACCTAAACGTATAGGCCCATTCCTGTCTGCAATCCGCCATCTTGAATCAGCAATTGTCCTACTCGGCGCCGCAAGTACTTTGCGGGAAGGATGTTAGGGAATTCGCCCTCGATTTGTTTAGGCTTGGTTCAGAAACGGGGACTGGCTCCGAGCCGAATAGCGATTAGGCCGCAAGAAATGGACGCCGGCGAGGTGCCTGTCCCCATTTCTGAACCAACCTTCGTTTATCTCCCCCCACGTAGTCGCGCCATCGCCCTACTCGTGAAATGCCCGTGAGAACTCCTGGGCGGGGTACTCCGGGTATTGGGCATCTACTACCGGCCACAACCATATCTTCGGGCCGCACTCATGAAGGGCAGCGAAGTCAGCCGAGGCAAATCGCGGGAGAGGCTGTTGCGCGGCGGCGGCCCCTCCTCTTACCCTTGCGTGGCCAACGCTGTTGGTTCCCGTTGTATGCCTACGTGCGGAGGTGGCTCAAACTCTTGCCGATCCAGGGGAGATCGATGACGAAATCCGCAGCTTGTTCGAAGTCCTGGGCAGATAGCAGGAAATCCACGAAAACCGGCGTCACGTTTTTCGACATTTGCTTTAGAGAACAGTGATCATCGTTCTCGGTCTGATCGCAGTCGGCGTGTGGGGGTACTTGCGCCTCTGGAAGCGGCTCAAGCGGCCGGCGGCAAGACGGGAGGAGACGAAAGACAGGAATTTGTAGTCACACGTCACAGATTAGCCACCATGCCGGAGCCGGTTTGGGGAAGAGAACGAATAATGTCGCTAAACAGCCACTAATGCGGTTGCTTGGTCTCGTCGGCGAAGAGTTGGTCAGCAGGTATCCAAACAACCTTGCCGTCTTGCCAAGTGACCATTGGCAGACCGAGTCGCTTATGGGCAAGAACTGCCTCATTGACGGCTTCTTGCATCCCTGCTTCGATGGATTGGTTCTCGGCATGAAGCCGGTTTAGCGCATCGGCGTCGGAATTGAGATTGCTCATGGTCGTTGCTCCTGTTCCATTATGTCGTGCCAGACCGATTCCAGATAAACTTCAGTCAGGCCAACCTTCCCGGCAGCGATGAGCCGGGGGCTACGGATACGAGTATTATCTATGATTTTCCACGAATTGGCCAGCGGCAAATACAATGTCCGCAGATTCTTGAGTCCGGCGGTGTAGCGTCGCCGGATCGTCGCGCGTGCCGACAGGCAAATGGTCCGAAAGCTGCGCAAGACGCTGGCCCCATGCCTTGTCCTCCCCGCGCCGTTTCTCCACTCGAGCTGCCGTTTTGGAAATGGCCGCCAGGCTTGCGCCGCCAAGACACCGCGCAACCGCCCCCACGGCCCCATCCGTCGCCTGGCTCGCCAGGTAAATCGCTGTTCAAGTGAATGTACCGCGTCAGTTCCGTGGCGTGCGAGTCGTCCTGCACCAGCAGCGCCTTGAAGCGGCCCTGAAACAACGCCCCGCAACGCCGGTGACGACGATTGAAAAAGCCGGCGTACCCTGAATTCAAAACCGGGTGTCAAGGCCCGGCGCGATGTAGCGCGCACTGTCGATCCGCACCGCACGCGCCCAGCCACGATATTCCAAGCGCACTGCATCAATAGTTGATTGTCAAGACCTGACCCCAATCCCAACGCCGAGCTTCAACTTATCACCGGCCATGTTCGGCGTGAGACCCTGGCCGTGTATCAGCAAGTCGCGTCAGATGGCGACTTGGAGGGGAAGTACCAAGCGGCGATGAACAAGGCCGGGTTGTAGGGTGGCACCCCGTCCCGCCCGGCTAAAACTAACTCGAATGCCCGCGTTCGATCTTGGCTAGGCCGTTGCCCCCGTAGCTTGCAGGGTATAGACTGACATCTTGGAGTTCAGAAAAAGGCCGAAAGGGCGTCCTATGGGTATGTCGGTAATAGCGGCCCGCGAAGACAATCCAAATCGTGTCCGGGAAATCCTTCATGGAGCGGGCATCGAGATTGTCGCTAACGGAACGGAACGTCTCATCGAATGTCGTCGCGGTGATGAGACTTGCTCTTTTGCTGTAAGCAAGGCACCGATCATTCGAGCGTGGCAAGAGCGGTACGGCGAAGCGGCATTGGGGGCTATTCAAACTGGGGTCTATTTCCAGAAACACGCTTTTCTAGTAGAAGTGTTCAATCTCCTGCGGGAGAAGGATTTTCTTTTGGATGGGCCGTGGCCCGTACCTCCGCGTGCTTGGTGCCCGAAATGCGGACACTTGCTTCGTACCGCCCTTGCGAAACAGTGTTTCACCTGTGGCGCCAATTGGCATTGATGGCCCCGGCAATTCAAGCCGCCATCACTAGCCGGTCGGGCTTGGTTTCACCACGGCGGAAACGGCTTCCGGCGAGGTCGCGTTGCATAATCTCGCGGATTTTGCGGAATTTGAAAAAACCTGAGCTGACACCCCTACCCGGCCCGGTTGGAACTGCAACGACACCCCTTCTTTCTTTTGGAAGTCCGGTAGGGCTTGTATACGCTGGGTCAAGCTAAATTGCCGCGCCCGTTCTCGTCAACCCGAACACGGACAGACGAGCCATCGTAAAAATCTTCTCGCCGGAACTGCCAACCTGTAGGCTGAATCTCGTACTCATAGAAGAACCAGCACTTGTCTTGAAGCTGGACACCATAGCCCCACGATGTATTTTCGCTTGTTTCCGTGCGACCAAACACAACCCCGATACGTCCATTCAAGTGCGACTTCTTCGGATCGGAGGTCCGAACTTGTACTTCTTGGTAGAACTCGTAGCGAGGTTCTGGCTTGCTTGTCATAGCGGTGGTGGGTGGCATTTACGAGTAGAAATCGAACTCAATTTCCAAGCCGAGCGATGCAAGTATCGCCATCTGCGTCGGCCAGAGGGACGGACCACCATGCCCGGATGCTGTCATCCAATAGCAAGAAATGCGGGCATCTACGCCGTGATCGCGAAGATCGTTGAATACGCACGACTTACCCGCGATCTGGTTGAGTATCCAATCCAGATGCCGACGTATATCCTTGGATTCAACAACACCCTTGGACGTAAAGAACCAACCCGCCGGACGGTCTTTGACGCCCGACGGACGAGCTTCTGCGATCTGTATGGACGAGGGTGCAAGTTGAAGACGCACCGTGATTTCGTCTGGCGAGATGTTGCCGGAGTAAATGCAAAGTGTGGCAAAAGTTGACGAACAGGTTGGGTAGTCGTCATTGTATTCGATCATGCTCGATCTCTTTCGCCCAAGGGTTCTCTTCCCGAAATCGAGTTCTTGGCCGCTTGCCGCAGTATCGACTCGTTCCATTCCACCCGATATCGCGAGTTATGCGATAGCCGCGATTATTGACCCCAAGTTTGCGGCAATTCTTTTCCGTATATGTCCAATCGAAGGCCGATTTTCATGTTACCGAAGGCCGAAAGAAGATCGCAAGGGAAAAGCTCGTCGCAATTCCTCTCGGTAAACAGCCCCACGAAGCACTCAATTTCACCACCGCTCGCGGCCAATTCCATCAGGAACTTGCGATGTGGCGAAAGCAGCTTGACAACGCTCCAAAGAAACTCGGATAGCCGTTCTCCATTGGTTGTCGGTAATCCGCAACGCCACGAACTGAATGCATATTTTCCCCCTAGTTCCTCCCCCTTCGGATTCTGCCGAGGGCTTCCAACTCGCGTTTGCTTGGTGGGAGAAATCCCAAGAGCCGCCGTAATTTGTTCTGGATCGAGAGTCGGATGCAAGACGTGCAGTGACGCACAATACTCAAACGAGTTCATTTCAGAGTGATAAACGGGCACGACACATACCCACATGCAAGACTACCGGACAACCTCCTACCGGCCATCGAGTTCTTGGCGGCTGGCCGTAGTATAGTCCTACACTACTACTCATGGCAATCTCGGAGCCGTTTGCCGTCGAGATGACCATGAGAGCGGGCGGCAGGCGTAGTGCCCAAGCCGACGCCGGTGCAGACCCGGTGGAGCGGTCGTGCGGTAGCGGCGTACCCCTCCAACAGTTGGATTATATGGTCGTGAGTGAGCAGGCCGAAGATGGGAGAAAACTGATCTAAGCCGCCGTTACCAAACGCTTTACGTCGTCTGCCGACTCGGCTACGCCGGCCAGAAAAAGTTCAAAAGCCGTCCCGCCGCCCCGACTTCATGAACTCCTACGGGGCAACGAGTTGCATCGTTGCCCCGCAGGTCTCGAAACGCAGAACGACCGGCTATACCCTCGGATCGTAACAAGACACGCCGCTACTTCTTCGCTTCCTCACGTTGCGTCTCCGCCGCGATCGCGCGGACAAGCTTCTGATCGCTCTCGCTGAGCTTATCCAGAGGCATCGAAACTTGTCGGCCGCTGCGATTTTCCAGCTTGACGACGCCCGCGTCGTAGCCGCAATACGCCGCTTCCAAACGTCGCTTTCCGCTGCTGTCGGTCCAGGTGCGAAGCAGCTTTCCATCGTCACCCGAAACCCGGGCCCAACGCAGCAGGCAGCCCGTAACCTCTTCGGCAGGGATCGCGAAACCGGCCCCCTCGATGTGGCCATTCAGCACGACCACCCCGATCACTTGTCCCACGGAATTGAACATGGGAGCGCCGCTGGAGCCCGGGTTGACCTGGGCCGAGACCTGGATGAACGATCGGCCCTCCAACTCGCGCCGCGGGCTGCTGACGATGCCGTCGGTCATCGTGTAGTCGAGGATCGTTGAGCCCAAGCCCGGATTGCCGATCACTGTGACGCGGTCGCCCGCGTCGATCTTTTCGCCGCCGGCCAATTGCACCGGCGGCAAAGGATGCGGCACGTCGATCTTGAGCAAGGCCAGATCACGCCCGTCATCGCTTGCCACGATGCGGGGCTCGACGGCGTGGGTCTTCTCCGCGCCGCCCTTCGCATCGCGATAGGAAACGGTCATCTTTCCCTCGACAAGGCAGTGGGCACACGTCAGGATGTACCCGCCGCTGCCGACGACGAAGCCCGTGGCTGCGGAATCCTCGCCGCGGATTACGACCACGGAGTCCGTGAACTGAAGGCCCAACTCCTTGGACGACAGCGCTTGGCGCGGACCGCCTTTCAATGCGTCGAGGCTCTTGAGGGCCACTTTTTCCTCCGGGACCTTCTCCTGCTTGTCGCCGGCAAGGTGCTTCTTCCACTCGCCTTCCAGCGTGCGGAGTTCCGCCGGGTTCAGCCGCAGGGCCGCGCGCTGGAGATAGTGCACGCCGCCGGCGACGACGCGAAAAACGAGGCCCTTGCCGTCGGGCGAGAACTGAACGCTTTGCGGCTCGCCGCCAAGTCCGGCGGCCGGCAGTTGCAAGCGGTCTTGCTCCTGGTCGCCCGTCTCCCGATGGAAGAAGATCGCGGAGCCGCTGCCGGGCGAGGCCACCAGCGGCAGCACGGGGTGATAGGCCAGGTCGTATGTCGTCCCCTTGCCCTTCACGGCATAAGTGACGGGAATCTTCTCCAGGTCCTTGGGGTCCCAACCGGCAAGGTTTCCCGAGAACTGCGGGTATCCGACGTGCGAGAGATACGTGACGCGTTGCCCGTCCTTGGAAAGGCGGAGTCCCGTGCCGTTGCCGCCCGCTTTCTCTTTGATCTCGTTCACGCGGGGCATGCCTTCCCGATCGAGGCTGTAGCGAATCAGCCAGGAAATATCGCCGTACTCGGGGACGATGTCGAACTGCCCGGGGTTGACCAGCAGCCGCGAGCCGGAGCGGTAGATGTCGCGGTAGCCGACGATGAGGAAACGGCCCTTCGGATCGGGCTTGAGCCAGGCGCCGACGCAGTCCTCGGGCTCGCGGCCGTCGCCCGTCTTCTCGTTGAAGACGATAAAATGGCACGCGGGCGTCTTGCCAAGGTCCTTCATCGCCACATAACTCACGGGCAGGCGGGGATGGATCGCCAGATCGGTGAATTCCGTACACGTGAGCTTCAGGCTCTTGCGGACAGCGAATGTCTTCTTGTCGATCACCTCGACCGCCTTCGGATCGACCGCCAGGGCCACATAGCAATCGGCACGCTCGGCAATCTGCGAATAGGTCTTGGGAAGTTTGATGCGCTTCTCGATCGTGATCCCGTCCGGCGCGAGGACCACGAGGCGATCGCCGTGCAAGACGAGCATATTGCGGTAGCCCAGTCCGGGCGTCCACGCGCAGTCGGCCGCGGGGAGCTGCAAGCGATCGGCGCCGGCCTTGGCGACTTCCGCCACGGCCGCCGCGCCCGGTTGAGCTGGCGGCGACGGCCGCGGGCGCCGGTCATGCGGAAAGGGATTCGGACCGGCAGGGACGGCAGGGGCAGTTGCGACCGCCGGCAGCGGAGCAGCCGCCGGCGCAACGGCAATCGTGAAGGAATGAAAGGCCTCTTTGCCGCCGGCGTCGGCGAGTGAAACGACGACGGGCCTGTTCGTGCCGGCGGCATCGGCGGGAACCTTCCAGTGCACCTCGCCTTCAGCGGAGATCGTCATTCCTTCCGGCCCCGACTCCAATGCATACTTCACGCCGCCCGACCCGGAAAGCACCTCCATCGAATAGCGATAATCCTTGTCGATTTCTGCGCGGCCAGGCGGTTTCGAAACGACAAAAAGGAACGGCGCGTGCGACTTTTTCAGGGCCGCAGCGAGATCGAACTGGCGCACCACCACGCCATCGTTGCTCTCGGGCACGGTCACGATGAGCTGTTCCTTGGGCAAATAGCGAATCCGCGGTTCGGCCTGGAAATATCCCGATCGGATCCCTCCGCCCATAGGCTCCAGCCCGCGGACCGTATACAGCGCGCGGCAGTCGGCCGCGGAGCAAATTGCCACCTGCGACGACTGGTGGTTGGCGGCGTAGCGCGAATTCGGCTGGAACTGCGGCTCGGCCGCCGTATCTTTTGGATCACCCGGCCGAAACGAGAGGAAGAAGGCCGGCGACTCGGTTGCCAGGAGAACGGAACCGCGCAAGGTATCGGCGGAGACGGGCTTGAGGTCGCCTGTGGTGATGGTGGCGCCATTGCGGAAGATCATGTCACCGTCGGCGGTAGGGGCCAGCCAGGCGCCGTTGTAGCCTTCGCCCCAGCCTTCGCTATTTGTCAAGCGGCGGCCATCGAGCCGCAGTACGTTGTACTGCAAAGGACTTTGACCGGCCGTGAAGGTGACGAAGGTCTGTCCGTCGGCGGAGACGCGCACGTCGGCCCCATGGATCGGGACGTGCAGGTCGTATGGCCGCAGCGTTTGCGCGTCGAGGAATGCCGTCGGTCCGCCGTCGAAGATCATCATCAGCGGCCCGGTCGAGCAACTGCCCATGCTGAGGTGGGTGGGCGGGTGCTCGAGGGGGATTGTCTTATCGCGTTTGAAAGTCGCGAGGCTGTAGCGGAGCAGGAGCTTCTGTGTGGTGAACGCGACAAACAAGGAATCCGCATTGGCCGCAAAACAGAGGTCGTCGCTGGGCAGCTCGAAGGCATGCACGATACGGGCCTGGGCGACATCGACCACCGCCAGTTGCCGAGTGCGCTTGAGGTGAAAGATCAGGAGCCTGCCGCATCCGCCGCTGCACATCTGGACGGCGCCTTCGGGCAGGCGAACGGCGTGGCCTTCGTCGGCCGCCCGGCCGGGCGCGGGCCAGAAGGATGCGGGAAGGCAAAGTGCCAGGAAAGCGACCGCTGGTGCGCTGCGTCTTGCGAGGGACATATATTAGCTCTCCAGAAGAGGGTTGATGCTCCAAAGCGGAAAAGTGCGGTGGCCGAAATGACGGCAGGCCGCGCCGGACATGCTGTCATTATAGGGTTGGAGAAGCAGATCGGCAAACGGCCCCACGGCTTTACCAGTATGCACGATCTTTGCAAAGGATCGTAACGTGCGGCGGCTCAAGCCGTTCAAGGTCGTATATTTTCACCTTCCATCCCGCCTGTCTGAGACCACACGGAGAGCGACGTTGTCGTGGTGGCCAGCATGGAAGCCTGCGAGTAGCTGCAGCGACCGACGCCAACTATTTGAAGGTCAGTTCGCCCCAATTCCTCGGTTGCATCTTCAGCTCGAAGACGGCATCGTCCACCAGTCCGGTGTGCTGGTTGGCCCAGTACGTCCGCAGGCGGGTGCGCGCGCCGGCCCGGTCGCCGTGGGTGACGCCGAAATCGCCGCGCAGGACGAGGCCTTCCGCTGGCCGAAGACCGAGCGTCGCCAGCGGAACGGCTGCTTCCACCAGGTATCCCCATCCGGGGCTCACCGTGACCTTGATGTTTTCCAACCGCACGAGGTCCACAAAGTCCATCGGATATGAGCTCACGATGCCGGAACTGAAAACCTTGGGCTTCTTCGCGCCGGACACCCTGCGGTAGAGGACGGCCGTCGGCCTGCCTTGGAAGTTGCCGATCGAGAGCCGCAAGTCGCCCTGCTGGGCCTCGTTGCGATTCTTGTCGGCATGGGGATCGGTGCCCAATTGCAGGTCCACGGTGTCGCCGCCCAGATACATTTGGGCCGGGTCGGTGGCGCCGTTGATCCAGGGCGTGTCGTCCCTCACTTCCCAGGCCACATAAAGATTCCGGTCGTCCCAGGCGGCCGCCGAGCGAACCGCCGCATCGTCCTGCTTCTGGTAGCGGAACATTTCCGCGCCTTGAAAATCGCCGTCCAAAGCGCCCGTCAGCTTGGGCGTCATCCGCTTGATCGTCACACGTACCTTGCCGACGGCCGCTTGCTGGTAATCGTCATGGAGTGCCTGTGCCGTCTTGACATCCGCCGCTGAAATGGAAATGCCGCTTCCCCGCATGGCCCGAACCTGGTCCAGACCGGTCACCTCCACGTTCCAAAAAGCGGTCTTTCCGGCCTGGAGGTAGAGTTTGCCCTGCTTGGTGCAAGCGATGGAGCCGCCGAAGTCTTCGCCGCCACATCCGCTGGGGCAGTCGTCCATCCGCACGCCGGGCACTGCCTTCGCCGGCCAGCGGACCTTCAGCGGATTCGGCTGGAACAGGCGCGTCAGATAGAAGCCGTCCTCGGTCAGGATGTGCCACTCGCCGAAATCGGTGGTAATGACCCAGAGGTTGCCGAGCGGTTTCGGCAGCGCGGCGGCGCCGCACGGCCCGAAGGAACCGCGAATCATCCCGACTTCCGGCGGACAGGCGTTCTGCGCTCCGGCCACTTGCCCGAAGTTGTCGGGGTAGGTCCAAAGTTGTCTTCCCGTGGCGATATCGAAGCAGCGGTTCCAGGAGTTGGTGTAGCCTTCCTCGCCCTTCTCCAACAACAGGCGGCTGTCGGCCGAGCCCAGGCCGATGGCGGGCAGTTTCACGGGGTGCGCCAGATCGTACTTCGGCGCCCCGCACGCGGTGAAGCCCGTGACCTTGAACTGGGCGGGCCTCAACCGGTTATGCGTTTCATAAAGCGTCATGTCGGGCGTCATACTCAGGTACCAGCCCGTGACGCGGACAATGCCGTCGACCATGGTGACTTCGTTCGGCTGCCGCTGCCCGTCGCCGTTCTCGTCGCACCATAGCGCCGTTTTCGCCACGTCTTCGCCGCGGGGTGTCGCAGAAACGGGAATGTCTTTGCCGTTCTTATCGATATACGTAATGGCGGTTCGGAGCTTGTAGTCGCCGTCGCCGAGCCGCTGGAAGATCTCGACACAACCGAGTTCAAAGGCCCAGCGCGTGGCCGTTGCCAGGTACAGCTTGCCGTTGGAGCCGATGCCGAACCGCGAGACTTCCATGCCGTCGCGGGTAATCACGCCCAAGCAATCGGCTCGCCCCGTCTTGGGGTCGATGCGCCATTCGCAGCCTTGTCCGACCATCAGGTACGGGTCTTGCGGATTGATCGAGCCGCCCAGCGCGCCATAGGTGGTCGGGCCAAAAAATTCCTTCACCAGTCTGCCGCGACCCGGCGACCCTGGGTACATGGCGCCCGCGGGTGCCCCGGTATCCCAGCAACTGAAGCGCTTGGGCGTATAATCGCCCTCGGCAACCCACAGCTTGCCCTCCGCGTCGACCGTCAGGGAGGCTATAAACGCCATGCCGTCGGGCGTCCAGGGCCCCAGCAGCCGCCGCCCGCCCTTGCGACCGATGGTCGTGCCGGTGGGCTTGCCGTCGGGGTCGAAAACGAGGACTTGGTTGTCCGGCTCGCGCAAGCCCACATAGATTCGGCCCTGCCCGTCGAAGGCCATGGCCCGGGCATTCCGCAGACCGCCGATGAATGGTGTGGTTTGTCCCGTTTCGGGGTCCACTCTCAGCACGCTGTTCCCCTCCGAGACGACGTAGAACTTTCCGGCGGCGACCTTGACGTCCATCGGCTTGGCAACGTGTAGCTGCTTGATGAGCTTTCCACTCTTGCTGTCGAGGACCAGGATGGTATCGATCGACGTGAAGGCCAGGTAGAGTCGGCCGTTCTTGGCGTCGATCGCATCGGCGCTCTCCGGCTTCTTCGCGTCGTTGCCCCAGAGCGTTTTGATCATCAGGTCAGGCGTATCGGTTCCAGCCCAGGCGACGTAGCGGCCGGTGGCGGCATCCAATCGGTAGAGCATGCCGCCCAGGTTTTGGACGTAGACAATGCCGGAGTCGACGGCCACGAGGCCGGCGCCACCCGTCCCACCGCGAGTATTCTTCCAAAGCACGTTGCCACCGAGGTCGCAGGCCAGGAGCGCTTTTCCGCCTTCGGATATAGACCAACCGAGAAAGACCCTTTCGCCGTCGCTGGCGCAGGCGGCCGGATAACCGAAGTCGCCGCCCCAATTCGAAGTCTGGTCCGAGTCCCACGGCGCGTTGCCGCCGTTGCACGCCCAGCCGACCAGTCGCAGGCCGATCCCCTTGTGCCAGAGGGCGTCCCAGGAATAGTCACCTGCCGGCACGGGTTGGCCCGGCGTCCGCCAGTTCATCGTGGCAAGCCCGTCCCAGGGCACGTCATGTCTGCCCTTCGTATAGAAGGCGGCGTTCAAGAGTTGCCGGACGGGCTGTCCGCTCCGGTCCTTGATGTTGAGCGAGATATACCCGTCCTCCGGCATGGTGAACGAGATCGCCTTGAAGCCCTTGAGGGCTTTGGACTTGACGAGTCCGGTCCAATCCACGACGGGATAGCCGTGTTCGAGTTTCACCGGAAATTCTTGCGCGTCGCCCAAACGCACGGGCGACGGCTCGACCTTGCCCCTGCGTTCCAGTGTGGCGTAGCCCCAGCATTGGCTACCCGAGAACGTCATCACCCGGATGGGTGCGACCCCGGGTTTGAAAATGTCTTTCAGGGTCCCACGGCCGTTTTGGCCCACCGTGAAGTTCGGCTCGATCGTCATGACGAACCGCTCGCCTGCCTTCGGGGGCTGTTGTCCTTCTTTGAGCAAGAGGCTCCAGGGGATGGCAATTTCCTGAACGTAGCCTTTGGGTTGTGGCGCGGCGGTTGAATCACCTGCACCGGTATTGATCAGAAACGCCTGTCGGGCCCCCTGCATCTTGGCATTCTTCAAGTGGCCCTGGTTGAGCTGCTTGCCGTAGTCCACGTCCATGACGTCGTCGCCGTCCCGTCCGCGCCAGCACGTCCAATGAGAGGTTCGCTCGTTGGCGTCGTCGGGGTGGGTGATAATGCGGAACTGGAGACAGTCGCCTCGAAAGCCGTAATCGGCGATGGTCTGGCCGGGGTTGTTCAAGGGCGTGTCGTCGTTGAATCGCGCAAGGAGGTAGAGATGGTTCGCATCGTACATGGCGTGGAACCACGTCGCCATGGTGTCGCGCTGGTTCTCCACGTCGCCACAGGTGAACACGCCCGCCGAGAGGTCCCAGTCGTCCGTCTTGCCGTCGACGACGACCTTTCCCGGCGCGGGCAAGACTCGAATGCCGAGATTTTCGGTTTCCGTGGCCCCGGCGGTCCTTATGCACGCCGTCAAAGTCGCGCAGCACATCACCGCGCAAAAGATGGAGTTTTTCATGACGATAGTTCCTTGGTTCAAGTGTTTCCTGAAGAAGACCATTTCGTAGCGGCGCAGCGTTGTCGTTCCCCCCGGCAGTTGCGGCGGGGATATTACTGCCGCAAGCGCGGGGCAAACGCTACTTGCCTGCCTCCGCTGCCGCGGCGTTTGCAAGCGTCACCCGGGCTTCTCCGCCGGCGACGCAAAGACTTTCGATCCGTAGTTCCTGGCCGCCGCTGTCCGCCAGAATGGGTTCGATCCGCAAGGTGTGCTCGACGGCCGGATCCAGCCCCTCGGCCAAGACCTGCACGAGGTACGCATTGCCGTTGAGAAGCTTGGCGAAAGCCGCGGCGTCGAACTCGGGAAAGGTTTGTTTGCCGTCGGGCGATTTCCGCGGCACGAGCTTCCCGTCGAGAATCACCCGGAACTTGCCCGAACGTCGGCGTCGATTCCCCGAACAACAGCACCGTGCTTCCGCTGAAGCGTACATCCAGTGGGGCGGGCCGCGCGGGCTTGCCGTCCTTGTCCGCCGCGCCGACGATGGCCACATCGTCCAGCCACCGCGACATGAGCATGTCGAAATAGGCGGAGACGACGTTCGGCTTCCCGACGCGCCAGCCGGCTGGAAGCGAACCCAGCGAGGCCAAGGGGACGCGGGCGCTTCTCATATAGGTTGATGCGTAAAGCATCTTCTCGGGCACGCTGCAGACCAGGCCGCTTCGGACGGCGCCGCGGAAGGCGTCCCACGCCGCGTCGGCGAACAACTCGTAACCCGCATCGCACGGATGCACGCCGTCGACCGGCCACAGGCGCGCGAGCGTCGTCCGGCCGTCTCGGACCCGCTGCTGTGCCAGGGCGATCGCGTCGCCAACCGCCGTATGATAGGCCCGCGAAATGGCCAGATGCGCGTCGCGGCGCAGCATGCCGTCGGTCTTTTGCTGCGCCACGTTCCACTGGAAGGGGAAGATCACTTGCACCACGGGGGCTCGTGTCTCCGTGAGGATGCGCCGCACGAGGGCTTCGTAGGAGGCCAACGTCTCCGGCGCGGCGCTGTAGATGTCGTCGTTGGCCGAGAAGTCGAGAAAGACCAGATCGGGCTTCCGCCGCACAACGTCTCGTTGCAAACGGAACACGCCCAACTGTGAAGTCGTTCCGCCAATAGCCGCATCCCAAAACGTGAAATGGGCCTTGGGATAGGCCTGTTCCAGACGCTGGCCGATGCGAGCGCGGTAGGAGGTCAACTGGGGATCGGTCGCGTTCGCGCCCAGGTCAGCGACGCCCCGAAGAAGACCACGTTGAGTCGCTGGCCTGCTTCGGCGCGTCGGGCGAAATCGGCGAAATCGGCTGCGGCGTGAAGCAGCGTCGCGGGAACAAGCGACACCAGGGCAAGCACAACCGAGCGGGCCGCGGTCCGGATTGCTTTCATCGGCAGTTGCATTTTCAGGCGGAACGCGTAAACGACGGGGAGGGTGGACATTGGGTTACGTTCTATGGGGGTGCGGCCCCGGTGGGGGCGGGGGCTGGTCGGGGACCCGGTCGCTGCGCCGGTGATATACGGCGCGGCCCCAGGTGCCGGCACAAGGAGCGCCGAGCATGCTATTCTGCACGAAGCTGAGGACGGCGGCAACCGTTCCCGCGAAATGAGCGCTTTTGAGCCGCCTCCGCCCTCGATTTCCGGCCGGTTGGCCCCGCCACAATGCCACGTTGCCGCCCCCGCTACGATCTGCGCCGCTGGTAGATCTGACCGCCGCCCGGGAACGTGCCCTGGGCGATCTGAGGGCCGTCGCCGCTGTGGTGGAAAAGCCGCAATACGGAAATCGCCTTCCTCTCGGGAATGAACCGCCAAATGGAACCTCGCCAACGATTGTCGCGGTCGTCTGCCTCCCGGCCCCGACGTTCGAACGATCGCCGGCCGGGGCGGCCGAGCCGCTGAACACGGCAGATGCCTCGCTGTCGATGGCAGCGACCGCGACTGAAGGCGTCACGGCGGCTTGACGCTCATCCTGCCAATTGGCGGCGCCGGCACGAACACCATCAACGGCCTCAACGCCGGCGATTTGCAGTGAGTCGCTCTGATACGTGAATTGGCCTGGGAAATCCGTCAAAATCCCGGATCCCTCGATAACAAGCTGTTGTTCCGTGTGCGTTAGGTCGCCTGGCGGGTTGTATATACCAGGGCCAGCGCTAAGGGCGACATCCTGCTTGGGGAATTCCTGGGCATAAAATTGGAACACCGGGCCCCACGCGGTAACGTAGTTCGATTGAGTCAGGAAAGGAAGCCAATTCAGGTTGGGATCTTTGTAACCGTAGGCTTCCCACTCGGCGAGATCGCTCGCCTATTGAGGCGAATGCGTGGGTAGACCGTTTGGAGGGTTCGGGGTAGTGCCATCAGGCCATCAGGCTCCGTGGCCTCGGTCGACACCGATGTCGGCCCGGCTGCGCCGATGCTCAGAAAATTGGCACAGTTTCCCTACCGATTCCCTACGAGCGTCAAGAAGCCAAACCAATCGGCGTAGTAGGTGGGATTATCCCACGGCACGGGCAATGGCAACAGCGGCGAGTTCTCGCCACAATAACCTCTTACCGCCTTGCCATCCGATCCGCGTCACTTCTTGGCCTTGTACGGCTTCTCGCTCTCAATGTCAATGTTCACGAACCCACGCTGCAAATCGACCACCGGCATGCTGAATACCCCGTTCACCGTCTTGTAGCCGTCGCCCGGTGAACTGCCCTTGGGCTCGAAATTGTTGCCCCACGGGTTCCAAATCGTGACCGTGTCGCGGGCGGCGTCCCAGCCGATAAGAGCCATGGCGTGCCCGTGCGAAATGCCCTTGGGAAGTTTCTTGGCCGCCTCGTCGCCGGTTCCCAAAATCACCAGCAGCCGCTGATTGAAGGCCCGCGTCAACGCCCGCCGCACGACGTCGTGCTGCGGCTTCTGCGGCGATATGGTCACGCGGTCGCAGTCGCGGCCCAATATGTCCTGAAAGGCCAGCGGACCGCTCCCTCCCGCCATGGCCTCGTCCGCCGCCTCAACCACGTGGGGCGCATGATTATATTTCTCGCGGCATTGCCCGATGGCGCTCTCGATCACGTACAGCCAGTCGCCGTCCCCGCCGTCCGCCGTGTAGGTGGCAATCTCGGCGTCGGTCGGGCCGCGGACTTTGAACGTGTGGCGGGCGAAATGCACCGTGTACTGCCCGCCGCCCTCGTCATGGATCAGTTTTCGGACCTCGCCCGGATTGCGGCTGATCATGGCTCCGATCGTGGAAAGCAGCCAGCAATTGCCGTTGCGGCCCTGATGGATGGCGCTCAGGTGCGGGGCCCCCGCAACGTACAACGTGTGCGGGTCGGCCTTGATGGCGGCCAGGGCTTTTTTGAAGGTCCGGTCGAAGGCGTTCTTGTTTTTGAGCGGCAACTGTTTCGCTTCATACTGCTCGATCCGCCGCAGCGTCCACGCGATGGGCTGTTTCGTGCCGGGATCCTTGACGTTGATCTTCATGACGGCCAGGGCCGCGGCCGCCTCATTCTGATACTTCCGCTGCTTCATGAGATGGTCGAGCTGAGCGGGCGATATGGCGTCGCTCGAACCGCTCCATTCTTGAAAATGGGCGCGGCAGACGGTGGTAAAGGGCGTCGGGCCGTCGGCGCGGGCGATGGATTCGAGGAGGACAACAGTTAGTGTTGATAAAAGAACGCCGCCCTTGCAGCGGCGGCCGGTTTGCAGCTTGATGTGCACGAGTTTCCTTCTTGTAAACACGTCCTGGCCGATTCGGGTCACTGGGATTATACTCGCGTGGCTGTGATATTTCCAATGTCTTTGCCAAATCTTCGCCAATTCGGCTGCTGGAAACTGGCAGTATAGTCGCGGAATGTAAGGACTGTGGGCCAGCCATGCGGCAAACGACCGAAAGAACTAGGGAGTCTTCCAAGGAGAACTGCAAAGTCGCTTGTAGTTCTCCCGGGAGTCTTCCCGGAGGCATTTACTTTCTCGCACGGGCAAGATAGAATCGCAGGCGCACTGACTTGACTCCTCGGCGTGCGCCAGAGGTTGAACGACTAACTCATAACGCCTGGTTTTTCTCTAACTCGGGCAGAGTCAATGAAACTCCAACGCATTCCCCGAATCTTCCTGTTTGTATTCGTAATGCTGGTGCTTTGGCTCGGTCTTGGCGTCGTGCAACAGCTTGCCTTCTGGCAACAACACCAGCCCAGTTGGGGAGCCATCTACTTCTTCGTTTCCCTTGGGAAAAGCGTCCTCATGTTTGGGATTGTGATCTGCACAATCGCTGGTCTGATCGCGCTTGCGCTGAACAAAACGCCGACCGAAACGAGGCCTACCAGCGAGAAACAGCCGATCCATGCAGGCCCCATTGCAGTGTTGATTTTCGCCACACTGTTGACTTCTATCGGCGCGATAGGCGTTTGGGATGCTTTTCGAGGCCGAGGAGGCAGCGGCGAGTGGTCGGGCTTTGGTGATTTTGTCATGCTCGTCACCCTGATTCCAGGAGGACTTGTTGCGCTGGTCTTGACAGTTTTTCTCCGGAGCTTTAACTGGCCCGCTCGCATTGCTTGTATTGTGCTCTCCCTCGCCGCCATCGGCCTGGCCCTGCTGATGCCCGCCGTGGAGGGCTACAAACGTAAGCAACATGAGAACGAGATCAATGGACAAATCAACCGAGAGATCGAAAAAATGGGCAAGGCTCGGAAAGAGCCTGCTACCGAGAAGTGAGCCTCAACTTCGACCCGGTTTGGGTTGTCGAGTCGGGCTTCTTGTTCACTACGGTCATCGGCTCCGACGCGGTGTAAGTAATGGTGCCGGACACTCACCTTTCCTTTTTCACGAAGAAGCGGTAGGCCCGCTCCGCGCTGGCGCGGCCGATGCCCAAGGCTTCCTTCAACTGGTAGTCCTGCTGAAGCAGGTTCTCCAACAATTGCAATTGCAGGGCCTTCAGCCAACCGATCTTATGCGCGAAGGCCAGGGGTACGGCGGGAAAGGGAAAGTCGCTGCCGTGCAGCAGCCGCTCGCGCACGTCCTTTTCGTCCAATAGTCGCAAGAAGTCCCTCGTCCGCCCAAAACCGCACAGCACGGCCGTGTCGCCCCACAGGTTCTTGTGTTTCCTCGCCATGGCCAGGAAATCGGGCAGCATTTCCGGGCGGTCCGCCGGCCGCCCTGTCCCGCAATGGCAGGCGACCACCGTACAGCCCTGATCGAGCGCCAGTGCCAGTTTCCGCGGACTGGCCAACCCGGCGTCGACAATCGGCGAGCTATGCTCGTGCCCGGTATGGACCATGACCACCGTCTTCAGCGTGGCGCACCGCTGAAAGAACCGCGTATGCTTCTTGTCGGCAAGATCGACGCCCTGGATGGGCGGATGGATCTTCAACACCTGGGCTCCCTTGTCGACACAGCGCTCCAGTTCCGCTGAGGCGTCCTTGCGGTCGGGATTGATCGACACGCAGGGCATCATCCACGTTGGATAGCGGTTGACGACTTGAAAGAGGTAGTCATTGGGCACGTAGAAAGGCGTCTTCGCCCAGTCGGGCTCGCCCTTGCGGTCGTAAACGGCGTCCTGGGCGTAGATCAACGCCTTTTCGAGGCCCGATATTTGGAGTTGCTCCGCCAAGGCCAGGACGTAACCTTCGTCAAGCGTCTTGGCCCGGTGCGGCAGCCGCAACATCTTCACCAAGACCTGGAAGGTCGGTGACTCGATAACGGTCCGCGACAAGCGGCAGCCGGAACCATTATCGCCCTTGCCGAACAGGTGGACGTGAACGTCCATGCGGGGTGCCGCCAGACGCGTTTTTTCTGCCGCGGCGGACAAAGCCTGACTGGCGAGCCAGGGCGCCGCAACGCCGCCGGCAAGTACGCTGCGTCGAGTGATTCTTGACATGAAAGGGCTCCTTGAATAATGAAACGTAGCAAGCGGCTGCTCCAGCAGCGCCAGGTTGGATTCTTGCTCTTGTTTCCAGGGACTAGGGTTCTCATCAGAAAGGCGTAAGTGTTTGCTTACTATAACGCGAAAAAATTATTCGGATTTCTCCTCCACGAGGCAGCGTGCCACGGCGGCGAACATCTGTTCCCGCTGCCGCGGCCCGAGAAGTTCCAGTTCCCGGATGATATTGGAGACGGTCGCCAGGCCGATCAAGGCCCATGCGGCGGCATCGGCTGGCAAAGCACACGGTCGCTTCTCCAAGGTCCGACTCTCCTCGACATGCCGTTTCACAAGCTGCTGAAAACGCCGGTACATGCCCGTCAAAGCGGAGCGAATGTCTGCGTCATCGGTCTCGGCCAGTGCGGTAAAGACTACGCGGTAGAATCCGAACTCGCCTTGATGCTTGGCCTCGTAGCGGACGAGTCTCTCGGCAACCCGATCCACGGCGGTATTGTCGGGCAGAAGCCGCCCCCACATTTCGGCCCGTCGTTGGAAAATGTCGTCGATCGCGGCCAGGAACATGGCCTTCTTGTCGGGCCACAGGCGGTACAGGATGTTTTCCCGGACACCGCAGCGCTCGGCCAGGGCAGCCGTCGTGGTACGCCGATATCCCAGTTCGCTGAACACCTGGCAGACGATTGGCAACAGTTTTTTGCGTTGTTCGTCGGTCTGGTTCGGTCGGGGCATGGCGGATCACCTCGTTGTGCGTAAGTGTCTGCTTACTATATTAGCGTTGCCGGCAAACCGGTCAATAGCCGGCACAAGAATTTCCGTTCTTCCTGGGGGCCGGCAATTGCTATCCCGCCCTGAGGCTCAGCGGCGTCTTCAATGTGCCATACCGACCTCCGGGCCGCGGAGTTCGGGCAGGCCGACGTTGTCTCGATCATTCCAAGTCAGACGGCTGGCCGCATCGCATGCGAATTATTCCGAGACTGCTTGCCTGCGGAGTTGGCACAGCTCCGCGCCAATCGCAATAAGATAGGCTGGCAAAATCCAGCGATTCAAATCGCCTGCCAGTCAAGAACAACCGCAGGTTTCCTGGCTTTTTGACGCCGGCCGTGCTGCTTCGACGCGGAGGGGGTGACCGCCGCAGGTTCGTTGGACTGCCGCTCCGAATACCTTATATTTCGCCGAAGTTCATTCTTTCATGCACCGGTTGGCAAATCTTTCGTCTCTTCGCACAAATCCTGTTACGAATTTTTTTAACCGTGTCCTGCTCGAGTAGCCGTTCAACGTCTTCAACCGCTTGGTTCCACGGACCTGGTTTCCAAAAATCGTGAGTGTCCAGCTTCGCATCAGCTTTGACTTTGTCGGCCAATGCCTTCATTTGGTTTGGTACCTGGGTTCCAATGTTCAACTCAGACGGAGCACCCGGAGGAAAAAAAGCAGCATAAATCTTCATGCTAAGCTTGGGTTTCTTGTACATCAAATTGAGAAAGTTAAAGTTCTCCGACACGAACAGTTCTTTGCAGCCTTTCTCGAACGCCTTCTCAGTCAAAACCAGATCCTTAACTTTGTCCTTTGTCATAATCCCCGATTTGTCGATCTTGTCTAACTCATTATAGAATTTGCCGGCAATATTCACATAATTCAACAGCGCGTCCTTCGTTTCCTTTTGTTGCGGGCCCAGGAGCTTATTGGTACTCTCCGCAGAAGCGCATTTCCTGACCTCTAAGAGTTCGACCAATACTTTTGCTGGATCCCCAGAAGACGTTTGAGAATTACGCAGATTCGTGAAATACAGCGTCACTGCTGCCTTGTACTTATTCAAGGCTTTCTCAAGCTTGCCGCTTGGGTCGGCAACTTTTGCCTTGTGCTTCTTCCACCAAGTGCCATCAAATTTCGGTTTTTTTGCATCGGTTCCGTTCATGGGGATCAAGTCCTTAGGGTTCTGTATGCCGCAAGTACAACCAGATCGATGCACACGAATTCAGCGCGTGCTATCGAGGGAAAGGGAAACCTGCGGATAAGGGACATACTAGAGGCCGACCACAACTGCGCCGCGCAACTCACCGCAAAAGGACCTGCGAAGTGCAGGAGGGATTCAACGAGATAAGGGATTCTATGCGGCCCAAGACTGTTCGGCAAGTATTTATCGCACAAGGCGATCGCGGCGGCCTTTCAGGGGAATACTCGCATAACTTCCCGTTTCCCGACTTTTTTGACGCCGGCCCTGCCGTTTCGCAGCGGTGGGGGTGACCGCCGCAGGCAAGGCGGCTTGCCGAGGTTCCGAGAGAGGGATGGTTCAGTAATGGACGAACTCCAGCCAGGCGATGCCCAACGCAAGTGTCAGGATCGTTAGTGGCACGCCGACCTTGCAGTAGGGCAAGACACACGATGTCGTTGATGAGGAAGGCTGATAGAACGCCGGAGATTACGATCGTCACCGCCAAGAGGCATCGCGGGCTGCGGATTCTATCCAGCGCCGGTCGCGTCAACGCCTACGCTTTCCCTTCCCGCCTTCTCGAATCCCGATTCGTCGATCACGCCCACCGTGCCCGTCGTAAGTCGTGGCTGGCAAAGCACAAGGAACCGGCGAAGGAAGTCTTGCTGTAGAAACTGGCAAGACCTGACCCCAATTCCCCCCCCGACATAGATCGTGCCGTCCGGGGCGGCACACGCGCCCTGCCTGTCGTCGTCTTCGGCCGTGCCGAGGTAAGTGGCAGTGACGATTTGCAGGGGTGGCTCTGCCGCGGCCAAGCGGCCCGAGAAAAGCGTCGTCGCCAGCGCGAAGCAGCCAAGTGCGAAGGTGAGCCTCATGATTGGGACCTCTCCATAGTTGTGGAAGGATGGACTTCATTTGCCGGCCCCGAGGACCAGTACGGGATTCGAGACGCCAACCTTGCCGTCGGCCGTCGTGTATTCGGCGAACACGGCCCGAGGGCCGCCGGGTACCTGCGGCCACGAGAAACGGAACGGAAGCGCGGCCGCTTCCCCCAGGCGAGCATCGCCGTCGCAAAACGTGATCTTACGGATTTCCGCGCCCGGCCGGACCTCGGCGGTCAGTAAGGCGCCGGTGCCCGGCGGGACGATCAAAAACCTCTTATCCGTCGGCTTGAAGGGGGGCGTCTTGAACCGGCCGTCGGCGGTCTCGGCGACGATCTGTACGGGCGGGTCCTTGGAGACGAACGACCGCCAGGCGTGAGCGACGTACCGGTTGGGCAGCCATGCGGCCGATGCCTTGTCGCCCTTGTAGTCGGCATAGGCGGTGACGGCCGCGTAGTTGGTTTCCCAAGTCCCACGGTCGCCGAGCCAACCATCCTCGACCCGCATCGGTTTGAGTTTCACCGGCCGGGCCGCACTGGAGCGGGGCGGCAGGCGCGCCGCGATGACCGCGTCGAGGAACGGGAAGGCCAGGGCGTTGGCGTTCCCGTAGTTGTGGGCGTTGCCCCATTGCAGAGCGAGGCACCAGGGCGCACCGCTTCTTCGCGCAGGCTCGTACTGCGTGGGGATGGCGTCGAGCATCTTGAACCCGTCGGGAATGCCGCCGATGACAATCACGGCGGGCATCGACAGGTCTTGATCCGGTTTGCCCGCCCAACCGCAGACGTTATTGAAGGCGATGGTCCGCTCGGCGTAGAACTGCCCGAGTTCCGCCGACCAGCCGCCGCCTTTGCTCATGCCGCCGAAGGCCAGCGGGGCGTCGATCAACTCCGGGTGGGCCGTCTTGGCGGCGAACTCCTTCATCGCCGCAGCGATGACTTTCTTGAGCGTGTTGGGGCGATTATTGCGCTTGTCGACGTTTTCCAGCATGAGACCCATGTGTGCCATGTCCCAGTGGCGGCACGACTCGCCCCATACGCTGCCCGGCCCGACGTTCGCATCGGCCGGGTTGACGAGCACGCCGCGCACGACCTTCAGGCCGCCCGGCAGAAAGAGATTGACGTCGGTCCGGTCAGTGTTGGTGTGCAGGACCATGTCCTCGGCAGCAGCACAACTTGCCGAGAGCAGCGCCAGGATGACCAACGAAAGACTAAAGACGATTCGCATAAAAAGGCTCCTTATTCCTGCTGGCCCATGACGATCTTCTGGCCGTCAAAGTCTATCCGCAGGTTACCAAGAACCGCCGTCGCCTTGAGCCCGTCACCTTGCACGCTGACTATCGGTGGTGGCCCCTTTTGTAAGGTCATCACGACGAAGAAATCGCCTTCCTTGCCGCTAGGGCCGGTCACGTGAATGGCATCACGGTCGGCGTCGGGCACACCGCTGATCTTCTGCGCCGGCCCCGCGGACTTTGGCAATTTTGGCATTGCGTGGCGAGATAACGGTGGCCTTGTACGTCACACCGCCGATGGCGAGCGTAAAGGTCGGGCCGTCAACCGAGAATGTCGTCCCTGCCGGCAATTGCTGCATCCAGATCTTCCGCTTGCCGCCGCTAATATGGTCCACCACGGCAAAGACGGCCGGCGCTCCGCCACGGCCGCTGAAATCGACGGCGAAACTCCGCAGGCCGCGGATGCCCAGATCAAAGTCCTCGGTCGCCTTCTGTTTGCCGGAGCCTACCTCGCGCAGCCCGCGGTACACGTTGTCCATATTGAAGGTGACAGCGCCGCTACCGGTCTTCGGATCGCCCTGGAAGAAGGTCGGCTGGGCGTGGCCCCAGGCGTTAATGGGGTCGTCGGGCAGCATGACGACGTTGTCCAACCAGCGGCTGCCACCTTTGCCAAGCGCGCTGTTGTCCTTCGCCGCCCACTGGTGCCCGAGGCCGTAAATCAAGAAGCTGCCGGCCTCGGCCTGGCTCCAGCCGATGCTGCCCTGCCGGGCATAGGCCTGGGCGACGATGCTCTCCGCACCGTCCCAGTTGTTGCGGAAGGCATAGAAGCCCTTGGTCTTGGCCTCCCAGACGCGCGGCAATACTTCGCCTGGATTCTTGGGCGCCACGTCGAGCGGATAGTTGATGAATGCCTGGACCAGGTCGAGTCCTGTTTCGTATTCCCGTGAGGAAAAGGCCCGTGCCACGCCGCGGCCGGCAGCGATCTCCTCGGCACTCGTTCCCATCAGCTTGAGCCAATGCCAGAGCAAGGCGGGCTGCCACTCCTTGGGGCAAAGGGCGATCGCGCGGCCCATGTAACGTGGAGAGATCGTGCCGCCTCCGTGTCCGCCGAAGCTCTGTTGGAACATCCGGCCGTCTTCGCCCGGGATGGCCGTGAAGACATAGCGCGGGGCAAAGTGGCTGATGTCGGGCCGGCCAGTGAGGCTTCTGCCGAACGCCTTCTGGAAGCTACAGGCGTAATCGTGGATTACGTGGTGGCATTCCAGAGTGTAGCCTTCGCCTTCCGATTGGAAGCCGCCGTCGCCCATGCCCATTTGCAGGCAAAGATAACACCAGCGGCGATAGCTGTCGCAGTAGTGCAGGTAGTTCAAGTTGCAACCGCCGCCTGCCTTCCAGCGGGCCAACTGCTCCTCGTAGACTCGCCGGTAGCGCTCGTAGGTCTTTGCGCTCGGCATCGGCGTAAAACGCCTTGGCCTTCTCCTCCGACGAATCAAGGAACTGGAAGAAGCAAGAATACTCGCCGTCCGCCATGACCACGGGGACCAAGAACGGGAAGCGGCCCTTTTCCAGATAGAAGTGCTCGCCGTGCAGGATGCGGTTGCCGGCGATGAAGCACTTGCCTTCATAGAAATTGCCATCGAACTCGTACCAGCCGGGCCTGTCGTTTTCCAGCACCGTGTAGAAGAACAGGTGCCGGTTCTCGCGGTTGTTTGCCAGCTTGTAACACTTGATGATCACCTTGCCGGTGTGCTGGAACTCGCCCTGGAAGATGTCCGGGGTGGCCGTGATGTTCAGCGGTTCCCAGCGGAGCGTCTGGTTCTTGAACATCACGGTCTGACCGGCGCTGGGTTGCGCTTTTTCCATGCCGCCCATCGCCGCCAGGCAGTCGACCGGCTGTTGGTAATCGTAGTACGGGTGCTCGTGCTGAACGACGTGCTGGCGGAACGGGCCAATCCAAAGCCAATCGGTGGGGAATTTGCCCGTGTCGAATTTCACGATGGGAACGCCCTTGGACGGCGTGAAATCGGCCGGCGGGGCAATTCGCAAAGCGTCGGTCCGCGGCGGCAACGGCTCGGCCGGCGGGGGACCTTTTTCGCCCCAAAGGGCCAGCGCGGCAATGCCGTTGCCCGCATGGATGACAACCGTGTAGTTGCTTCCCGGCAGCCAGTTCACCGTGCCCACGCGGTGCTGGCGGTACAGGCATTTATAAAGGATCCAATCGAGATAATTTTCCACTTCCTCGCGTTGCTGCGCGGTCCAGGCGTCGTAGCAGAGGTCGTAGGCGGCCCCGACGACGCTCGTCCGGTAGCCCCAGAAGCGGCCTAGGGCGAAAGGCCCGCCGTTGCGGTCGTCCATCGTCTTGACAGTCTCAGCGTAGGCCCGCTCGGCATAGGACTTCTCGCCCGTTATTTGATGCAAGAAGGCCAGGCTGACAGCGTCGTGACCCGGAGTACCAGGTGCCCCGCCTTTGATCTTCTCAATCATCGCCTGGCCGAAGGGCGTTTGGGCCTTGGCCCGCAAGGCCGCCAATTCGCTTCGGCGGAAGAGTGTACGAGGGTGTTCGCCGCCGGCAAGGGGCACGAAACCGGCGGCGACCTGTTGGGGTGGCAACAGTTCACCGGTGACGCGGCCTTTGGCAGCAAACGGATCGTAGGGCGGCGTGCCGCTGAACAAGCCGGCAAAGGCGCCTTCGAGTTGATCTCCCTTCCGCGCGAGGTCGACCTCATATTCGGCCGGTCCGCCCTTGACCCAGTTGTCGCTGCCGATCCGCATCTTGAGCTTTAGGTGAATCTGCCGAGGCGTGATATCGGAGTTGGCGACTTCGCACTCGTGGATGGCGCGGTTGAAGTCCGGGCTTTCGCCCCAGGCATCGGTCCAGCGGCCGTTTTCCGCTGTCAGATAGACGTACAGCGATTTCCAGGCGGGCCGATCTCCCTTCTTGTACTTCTGCTGCAGCGCGCTGTCGAGCTTGAGTACCAGTCGGCCGGAAAATGGATCGGCCGCATGAACGACTTGCCCCTGGACCAGGGGGACAAACAGCGCGAACGTCAACACGGCTGCCGAACGCGATTTCCAGAAGTTGAACAAGATCATGGCATGGACCTTTCACATAGGTTGGCGGGTGGTGGAGTTCTTCCACCGGTAGTTTCAATGGATGTGCAACTGGCGTTCTGCAACAGAGCCTGAGTGCTCTTTCGGCGAGGAATACGGTTCACTGGGATCGCCGATGCAATACAGGTGGCCGATCGAGCGGATGAACAAGCGGTTTCCCTGCGGCATCATGCCCGTGTCTTGATCGAAGAATTGCGCGGGACGCCCACCCCCGCCGTTCGTGAAATCGGGATTCTCGTACAATTCCATGGCCCACTTCTCCAGGTAAGGTGCCCGCGGCCGACTAAATGACCTTTCGCAATCCTGGGACGCAGATGCGCTGTAGGGTGGGACGAGCAAACCGACGCGCTGGTGGGCCGGCGGTCGCGGTCTACCGTTATTTCTGCGTTGGTCCAGAATTGAAGGTTGACCGGTTTGCGACGGCCCACCATGATCGGCGCGACCTCGTCCCACCCTACGGACACCGTCCAGCGTCCCAGAAGCGCGAAAGGTCATTTAGCGTCGCCCAACCGATTGGCGCGGTCAGCAGTTTTCCATCCTTGCTGGCGACCCCGAAATCCACCAGGGCCTTGCCATCGGGCCGGCGTCGATTCCATGCTTGATACTCCTCGTCATAACAGGTTCGGTCTTCCAAACGATGTTCTTGCTGACCTTGTCGGCATAGTCCGGGGCGCCGTCCCTGTCGATCGGCGTTCCTTCCCAGCGGCCACAGGGCTTGAAACACCAAGCAGGGCAATGGCAACGAGACCCCGCCCCGCCAAATGCAACCGCTTCTTCTCTCCATTATCATGGCGCATACAACCGACCTTTCGATCCCTTGGTTCTACTTGGCATCGGTGAACTCACTCAGTGTGAGGCGGCCGCCCTTGAGCGTGATCTTCTGCTTGCCCACGGTGATTACCGTTTCGTCGGCTTTCACGGCCGGTTTCTCGACAGGAGGCGGAGAAAACGTCAACACCGTGACATCGCGGTCGCCCGCGTTGACGACTTGCGCGGATGCAATATCCACCTTCCCTTTGGGACCGCGCGGGATGCTGATCTTGCCGGTCGCTGCCAGCAGGACGGGTGCCCCACTGGCACCGCTGAAATCGACCACAAGCGAGTCGCCCTTTTCGTCGGCCAGTTCCATGGAGCCGTCCGCCCCGGCGCGAAAATGCGTTGTCTTCCCGCTGAGACCGCCGAAACTCATTTTCCTCCCGAACGACCAGACGATGTTCCCCTTCTGAACCCTTCCTGACTTATATCCAGTGGGACCGCGTTTCAAGAGGGTGGTCACCACGGTATCGTCGGAGTCTTGCCAGCGATTGCGGCAAACGTAATAGCCGTGAATATCATCCGCGATCACCTTGGGAAGCACCATGTCCGGCTCCAGCGTCTTTTCGGGCCAGTTCACCAAGGCGTAGACCGCCTGGTGGGGATAGTCGCTGTCCCAGTTCTTCTTCGCGCCAGGCTCGCCGAAATGGTCGTAGATCCAGGCCATGGCCCGCGCCTCGTCCGGCAGGACCGCGCCCATGCCGACCGAGAAGTCGCCTTCGAAGGAAATGGAGTGCTTCCACTGCCAGATCCTGTCGTCGCCGTAGTCGCCACGAGCGGGCACCTCCGGCTGGTTCTCCAGGCGGACGATTTCGTGCATCAGGCGCAGGACCGTGTAGCGGCCGGAGGGACGGGGACCGATGTAGTCCTTGCCGGCGGCCACCTTGAGGCTTTGCATCAGCGGCAGAATGCCGGCGGACGAGATGCGGCCGCAGGCGGTGCCTTCGGCAAACCATCCGTGGTCGCCAAATCCCTGTCCGAGTTGTTTTCTCAGGCTTTCCTCGGTGGTGGCCAGTACCGCGTCGAGCCGCTTGTCGTCAGCGCCTGGATCGCCCTTCAGTGCCAAGGCAACCATTCCCGGCCCAAGAATATATGCGCCGAAGTGGTTACTGCCGGGCGGATATCCGCCCGCCTTGGCAAGATCCTCAAGCGAGAAGTATTGGTCTTTGTCTACTTTCTTCGGCGTGATGGTCTGGAGTTGTTCAACCAGGCCCTTGCGGTATTCGGCCGGCCAGCCATCGTAGCACAAATCATAGGTCAGCGCGATTCCTTGATAGACGGCCCCCAGGCGGAAGCCCGTGCCCGGGGTCAGCAGGTTGTAGCGGGTATCGGTATCGACCTGACCTTCAAAGAGCTTCTCCACACATTGCCTGGCCAGATCGGCGTACTTCTGGTCGCCCGTCAGTTGATACAGCAAGCCGAATCCAGCCCCGTGCGAGATGGTGAACGCCCCGGGCGGATAGGTGATGTTCTTGCCGCCCGTATTCACCGCCGGTTCCTTGCTGAAAACGGTTGGCATGGTTTCCCCACCACCCAGAATCATCTTCAGACGCGCGACGATGGCCTTTCCATCGGGGGTTTCAGCCTTCTTCCGCAAAGTCGCGAGGTCGGCTTTTCGGAAGAGCAGTCGCGGATGTTCGCCGGCGGCCACTGGCACAAAGCCCGGTACAGGGGCCGGCCAGGGCGTCTCCGCGGATTCGGCGGCGAAACAGCATGCGGCAAGCCAAACCAAGACATGAGTGAGCACGGCGGGAACAACACGGCGAGATAATATGAAAGTTGTCATGGCTGGGTTCTTCTCATTGCGGGAAGGACATACTTGGTAGTGCCGAGGACTTCGATCGTCCGGCTTTGTTCTCGACCGGCAGAATCGTGCCATTGAAGCTTCAGGGGGCCTGGGCTTTGCATGCCGAACCGCGCCGGAGATCCCGGTGCAGCAACCCGCGCCGAGGCAGCGCGTTTCGTCGTGGCCCACGACAGTCACCGGGCCGAGACTTCCTTCCGCCAAGCGAATGCTGGCGGCATACCCGGCTGGCGACCTGGATTCAGACGATTTTTCCGCCGAGGGCGATAGCATCCACACCGCACCGCTCTTGAGAACCAAGATGAGCGACTCGACTCCGCGACCCGCACCCACAAGTGGGTACCCGCCGGGCGCCCCGGAAAAATCGGCCGTGACGGCCGCTTGAACACCGCGATCCAGATCGGTGATGATCGGGTCGTCTTCCAGCTTCAACGACTCGGCCAAACCGAAGGTGAAGAAACCGCGATTGAAGAACACCTGGGGGGCCTGATCAGCATAGGCCAGCAGCAGGTCTTGCCGGCCGTCGTTGTTGATGTCGCACGCCGTGCCGCCGACGGCATTTCGCAGGGCCTTGTAGGCCACTTCGCCCGCGTCTTCATAAACGTCCTGAAAACGGCCCTTTCCCAGGTTCCGCCAGGCGAAACATCCGTTCTCGCCAACCACGAAGATGTCCAGCAAACCGTCGCCATCCCAATCGCCGACGAAGGCACTGCGGCCATCCGGCCCCGTGCCCAGCGATTTGAGTACGCTGGGGGCCTCGAAGACTCCTGGTGCTTTGCCGCGATAGATGACCGAGGAGACGGCCCGCGGTTGGACGATGTCCACGATGCCGTCGCCGTCGAAGTCGGCCACCACGCACGGCAACCCGCGGCCTAGCTCGCTTTTTGTGTCCGGCGCCGCCAGTTCGCTGGCCTTGAACGAACCATCGGCGGCCGGCGTCAAGACCATCGGCGCGGCAGATGTGCTGATGAGCAACCCCGATCGGCTGGCAACTCCGACATCCACGGCCGCAAGACCGATGCAGCCATTCGGCAGGGTGACCGTAAGCGGCCGGGCCTCGAATGCGCCTTGCTCGTCTTGCCGCCAAAGCGTGATCGTCTTGCCGTTGGACGACGCCAGATCGAGCCGTCGGCTGCCGAAAAAGTGCCCCCAAGCCGCCACTCGGGACTTCGACTTGAGCTTCGCGCCGGCAGTCAGGTTGCGGAGCTTCTCGCCGGCTGGATCGAACTCCAGCAAACCGTCGCCCGCCTCGCTGGCAATAAAGAGCGCCAGCGGGCCGTTGCCGTGCAGATCGACGGCCGCAGCCGCGGTGACCTGTCCCCCGAGCATGGCGACTTGTTTCCGCGCCGCCCAACTCACGCCTGCCGTGGCCGGCACGCTGGCGTCGGGGTCAGCGAGGACGTATTCAACGGCCCGCTGGAGCATTTCGGTACCGCCGGCCCAAATGGCCTGCATCCGCGCTTCCACTTCCGCTTTCTCGTCTATGGTCCATCGGCCAGGGCCGGCGCTCGTCAGAGCGAACCAGCGATGGCCAATCTGCAGCACCGCCTTGGCACCGATCGAATCCTTCTGCCCAGGCCGCCCCATCGCTCCGGTAAACAAGAGCGCAGGGCGACCCGCACCCACAAGTGGCCCCGTCCCAATGTTGCCGGCGCCAGGTGCCCCGCCATCGCCCAAGACCTCGCGGACTTCGCTGACGCGGTTCGCGCTGGACTTGCTCAGATCGATGGTTACGGACTCGGCGGCAAGCTTGCCATGGATTACTTTCATAATGCGCACGCGGAGCACGTTCCGGGCCTCCAGCGGACCGACCTCCAGCGACACGATCGCCGCGGCGCTCCGCACCAGTTGCACGGGCGTGAACTTCGGGTTGATCAATGCGGCGGCCTTTGACGCGGCCATGAACACCGCCGCCAGCATGACCATGATTCGGACTATGTTGAGAGCGGATCGCTTCATCGGCTGCCTCTTGCCTTTTCCTCGACTTCGGCCGCAAGTTCGAACAGATCGCGGCTCAACTTTCCCCAAGGCTGGCCTGGCTCAGGACCATTTTGGTGAGTGACGATCTTGGCTCGCTTCGCCAATTCCGCCTTGCAGCGTTTGATCAACTCGCCATCCAGCCGTTTCCGCAAGTTCTCGTCGGTTAGGACCTTCTCGATGGCGATGCGGGCCTCGCAGTCCTGGAGGCTCTCCCGCAGCGCTTCGAACCGGGCGGTGGATACCGCGCCATCGGGCCCCGGAGCCAGCAGGGCACAAGAACTGCAATTGAGTTTGAGGTTGCCTGTCCAACCACTACATCCATTGCGGTTGTCCATTTCTTCTTCGCCTGTACCGCCCGGCAGGACGACGTGCCAGAAATCGGCGCCGATCCGCCCCTGGCCGCGGAGACCGTTGACTAGGGCCCACTCCACGAGGGATCGCCAGCGCTCGGGCGAGCACTCGCGGTCGTGCTTGTCACGCTGAAACTGCGTGTCGATTCTCGGGTTGCGCCAGCCCATGCCTTCGGGTTTCTTGGGCGATCCGACGATGGCCGTGTAGCCGACCTCGGCGCCGTTGATCTCCTTGGCCCACCAGTGCGAGTTGAGGACCCAACGCGCATAAGGGGCGATCTTCTGGAACAGGTCCGTCGTCGCGCGGCTCGGCCGGCCGTCGGAGGCCACGCCCAGCATGATCGAGTCGTCTTTCCAGCCGAGCTTCCTCGCACGCTCGCGGACCCCATCCATTACCTGCTTGAAATACCCCTCCGCCTCCCGAGTGTTGAACGTAAACTGTCGTGACGAAATGTCGCCGGTGGCCTTGTCAACAACCGTTACGCTCACCGGCCGCCACTTGCCGAACTTATCCACGTCGAAGCGGTTGTCCCACACATAGACAAAGAAGACCTGCGGTGGCGGGCAATACTTGGCATACATTTCCAGGTATTTGTCCAAGATGCTGAAATCGACCGCCAGCCGTTGGCCGTCTTGCACAAAGCGGATCATCGACTGGTAGTTACCCAATTGCGTGTTCTCGATCGCGGACACCGTGAGCACCTTGCTGCCCACCTGCGCCAAGTGTTCGAACACGGTACCGATCAGGGCAAAATGCTCGTTGGACCAGAGCGGGACCTTGCACTTCAGTGCTACCGACTCGGGCGACTCGATCAGCCCAACATGACTGACGAAATCCTTGGGATTGGGTGATTTCCAGGCACAGACCGTGAGCGTGACTGGCACCGCGATGGGGGTGTCCGTGCCGTGGGCCACGGTCAGTTTGCCCTCGTAGTCACCCGGCGCCGCGTCGGCCGGCACGCGAGCCGTCACCCAGATAGGCACGGTCAAGGCGTTGCCGGGCGCCGTGAATACCAAGTCATCGTAGAAGATCCGTCCGCCCTCGCCGCGCATGCCGTTATCGGGCCGGAAACGGTTCTTCGCGCCTTCCTTGGCGGCATAGCGAACTTGAAGCCGCGAGGCAGGAAACGCCGCGGTTCCGTCATGCTGATGAAGGTCGCCGATCTTTGCGGCAAGGCCGGCGATCGGGTTCGTGCCACGCGCTACGATAATGCCGGAAGCCACGCCGTTGCGCGGCGCAACGATCCGGATCGAAGCCGCCCCGGTTATCTCTAAGGGGCTGTTGTCGGCGATTTCATCGACCATTCCGGCCGTGGCCAGGCGCAGGCCGCTATCGGTAACATCTGCCGCCCGGCATAGGGCCAGGCTGCACAATAGCACCGATGCAGTGGAAGCGAACACGACGCAAGCACATGCATAATTACAGGCAATGGACTTCATGGCATCGAGCGAAGGCTGGCAGGGTCAATGGCAGGAAATATCAGGATGGGATACGATCTCAGCGGGCGGATCTACTTGCCAGGCAGGCCCCAGAGTTCCACTTTCTTTTTCCACCCGGCGGTAGCAAGCGTCTTGCCGTCGGGCGAGAACTTGACGTCGGGATAGGCATAATCGGTTCCTTCGAAAAGCTGCGCCTCGCGCCCCGTCCGCGTTTCCCAAAGCCGGATCATGCGCTCCGAACATCCGCTGGCCAGGTACATCCCGTCGGCCGAGAAGGCCACACTGCGGACCGGTCGCAGATTCGCCTCGATCGTGCGGCGGGCGGTGCGCGTCTTCAGGTCCCAGAGCTTAACGGTGCGGTCGTTGCTGCCGCTGGCCAGCGTGGTGCCGTCCGCGGAAAAAGCCACACAGTTGACCCGCTTCTTATGCGCGGGTAATGTGTCGAGCAGTTTGCGCCCATCGACGTCCCACAACCGCACAGTTCCATCGAGATGCCCGGTGGACAGAATCTTGGCGACGGACGAGTAGGCCAACGTACACAAGTTGTTGTCGGCCTGGGGGATCTTGGCCACTTCGCGTCCCTGCTTGGGATCCCAGAGGTAGATCACTTGCGCGGCGCCTACGATCAACAACGAGTCGTTAGCAAAGGCCAGTTTTTGGGGTTCGGCCAAATGCTTCCTTTCGCTGGCCGGCCTGCTCAACGTCCGCCGACAGTTGCCCGTCGTGACGTCCCAGAGCTTTACCGAAGTGTCTCCGTAGCAAAGCGTGGCTACCGTTCCCCCGTCGGGCGAAAAGGCCAGCGAAACGATGCCGCCTCGCGAATGTGTGGCAATCGCATGCCGGGCCTTGCCGGTGGCGACATCCCAAAGGGTCAAGGTACCGTGCCAGCCCCCCACGGCCAGCGTCTTGCCGTCGGGTGAATAGTCAATCGAAAGCACGGGGCCTTCCTGGTCGGGCAAAACGATCTTCGGTTTGGCAAGCACGGGGGGAAGCGGCTTGGCTTCGATGGACTCGGCGTGAGGGTCTACGACCGCCATTTGCCCCGCGGAGACGTCGATCGGCCGTCCCCCGCGATGGTTCTGCAACTGGACTTGCCCACGCTGCATCTCAATCCGCGTAAGCTCCTCGGTGACACTGGAAAGGAACTTCGTGCCAACCACGCGGATCTCGGCTTGCGGCGTACTGATGATCATGGGGCACGCTGCTGTTTGCGGGGCCACGTCGGCATCGACCAGGCCCGCGATGAGTCTCAAGTGCTTCCCGCGATGTGCATCGGCCGCCGGCACTATCTCCAGTCGCGTTGCGGCATTGAGTTCCAATCGCGTGCCGTCGGCATATCGGAGCGTGGCAAAACTTCCTTCGTCACCCGTTTGAATCTGCTCGCCGGGGAGCAGCGCCTGATCGAGTCGTGCCTCGGCGCGATTCCCCAAGAGGTCCACGACCGTCACGTCGCCCTGCATGCTCTCCAGGCAAGCCGCCACTGAGTCGTCCGGCCCCGAGCTATTTCGACCTGCCAGGTCTTGGTTCGGCCGGTCTTGACCTGGATTATCGCGTCCGGGCCTGGCCAGTGATGCGACCACCAGTCCGATCGCTGCCAACGAGGCAGCGCAGACCACGCCCAGCCAGAATTTGCGCCGTCGAGATCGGCCCTTGAGACCGTTGCCTGGAGGGCTTGCCGCCGTCGTGTTGCGGCGCCGGTATTCCGCCATCACGCGGCAGACGAATTCCTCGCCGTCGTTGCCGTGGGCCATTTCCTGCTGCATGCGGCGGACGAAGCCCTCGCCGTCTGAATTCAGACAATCGGCCAGCCAAGGCTCGAGCCAGAGCATAAGGTAGAGCTTGCCGGCCAATTCGCGATCCGCGGCGGCCGCCTCCAGCAACTCCATCCGATCCGACAATGAGAGATCGTCGTCCAACAGTCGCTCCAGCAATTCCTGAAATCGTTCAGAAGTCATGCCGTTGTCCCTCCATATTCATTCGACGCCCTCCATACCGGGCAGGGGATGCGCCGATTGAATACACTTCAGCAGGGCTTGGCGGATGCGCCGCAAAGCGCCCCGCACTGCCGGCCCATTCATGTCCAGTTCCTTGCCGATCTCCGCCGACCGCTTCTCTTGCTGGTATCGCAGATCGAGGATCCGTCGTGATCGCTGCGGTAGCCGGCCCAAACAGTTCCGCAGTTTGTCCAACAAGCGATCATCGTCAATCCAGGAAGAACTGTCGTCACTCCGACTGCCGATTTCCATCGCCGCATCGACAAATTCCACATAACGCTGCGCGGTGAGAATCACGCCGGTAATGCTCTTTCACCGTGTTCCGGGCGATACCTCGCAGGAAAGCCCCGAAGACTTCTACATCGGCCAACCGATCGATGGCCTGGAAGGCCCGCAGGAAGACCTCCTGTGCCAGATCGTCGACGGCTCCCAGGTCCGCGCAGATCGCCGCCACATAGGCCCGCAGTTGCCGCTGGTGCCGCCTGACCAATTCGGCCAGTGCTTCGGGCTGGCGGCCCCGGCAGGCGTCAAGCGTAATGTCTACGGGAAGGGGCATGGTCCAGTCTGGTGGGTGGGGCTGCCAACGTGCAATTCAAAGCCGTATATTATTATGATCCCACTGCGGAGAGTGTGACGCCAATGTTTTTAATTTCTCCGATTACTGTTGTTGTTCATGCCGTAAACATCCAGGATCGGGATCGGGGCCAGATCGGTGGTTGCCGAAGCGATGGAGTTTTCGCGTTAAAGGCCCTAATTCGGGCCGATCGTGCCAATTCGGGCCGACTGATCTGGTGGGTCTAGAAGACTGGCGTTTCCAGCGAGGAACGCGCAGATACCTATGGGAGGATGGCAATTGCCATCCCGCCCTGATGTACTGCCGCGTCTTCAACATGCCAAGCCAACCTCGGGCTGCGGAATTCGGACAGTCCGGTGACGACGGCCACAACAGAGTCGCCCGTTCGCCCTGTCGCATCTGAATTATTTTGCGACGGTTGCCTGCGGAGGGGCACGCCGCCGCAGGCAAGGAAATGCGCGTGTAATCCCCCACGATTGGCAAGTCAGGCCACCTCTGTCGTGGCAAACTGGCCGCCAAGTGACTCGGTTTTTCTTGACATCTGCGGCCCCGGCCCACGGCCCTCATTCCAGGCCCTCTTGCCTCACGGCATCGTGAGCCTGCCGCCGTACGATTACGGGCGTGACGCTGGACCGTTTTCCCTGACCCCAGTTCTCCTGGCGGCGGCTCGAAAAGGGCAATCACCCTCCGTTCCGCGGGGGCGGGAGAGGGCTGCGGTCGCGAACATCTGGTGACAGTAACAGCTCGTGACCGTTGTTGATTCGGCGCCGGGAGGCGCGATGGGCCCGGACGAGCAAAGCTTGCAGGCCCGACGACGTAGCATCATAATAACGTAGTCTGAGCGTGTTTTAAGCATCGCGTGAAGCCATGTTTCAAATAGGAAAAGGAGATTGCATGCGTAAATCAACCTTCGTAAGCAGACTTCTCTCAGGTGTCGCCTGTGCCTTGCTCCTGTTCGCCGTCGGCCCTATGAGCTACGGCGCCGCCCCTTACCGCGTATCCCCGCCCAGCGGTAAGCAATGGACCATGACCTTCGAGGATGACTTCACGAAAGACAAATCGATCGATACGAACAAGTGGAACGGCGGCGCTGGCGGCACCGACTGGGCCACTCTGGACTTCCACGGGAAGGCGGGCGGCGCCTATATGTTCAACGAAGGCAGTGACCCATCCGGACAGCATTACGATGGCTGCACGCTCAGCAGCGCCAATGGACTGGAGATGCGGTCGTCGGGCGCGCCGAGCGCCGCGCTACAGACCGGCGGCATGACGGCGAAGAGAGCCAAGTTCATGCAGAAGTTCGGCTACTGGGAGGCCCGTTTCAAGTTGCCGCACAACACCCATGGCGAGGGCAAAGGCCTTCACACCGACTTCTGGATGCATCCAATCCCGGAGGGTGTCGGGAGCCCCACGGAGTGGTTGCCCGAAATCAATGTCGGGGAGAGACCGACCTGGGACGCCAATCTCGATAAGGCCAACAACAAGATATTCTTCATCATCCATGACTACGGTGACAATGGCGCGCGGAAAGATAACGCTTACGGTGGCCCCTATGGGACCTCACCGCTCACGGATCTCTCTGCGGACTGGCACACCTATGGATTATACTGGAGAGACGATGGTTCGGGACCCTACGGTTCCATGCAATTTTATTTGGACGGAAAACCACTGGATAAGCCGTATACCCTGAGCTCCAAAGCCACCAACATGGCCAACGGGATCTACATCTTTCTCAGTTTGGATAACGATAACAAGGGGGCCGATTGGACGAACAACCCTTGGATGATTCAATATGTGAGGGTCTGGCGGCTGGACCCGAAACCGATAGTTGGGCGGGGGCCGCAAGCTGCGGCAACCGGCCCGAACCTGATGGCGGATGCAAGTTTCGAATCGATGGACGCGCGGGTGTTTGCACTCGATGCGCCGTTCCGGGTGGCCGCCGACCCCCACGCCCATAGCGGGAAAGCCGACGTGCAAGCGACGCTCTCGCGCAGCGGCAAGAGGATGTAGCGGCAGGTCTACTTCGACGGCCTTCCGCAGCAGGCCATCTGCTGGATCGGCAACCAGGTATCAGAGACGAGTCAGCCGTCCGGCAGCTACCTATTCAGCATGTGCGACCGAACTCCCAAGTCTCCGCCCCTGTGGCGCAACCTCATGCTCGGCGGCGCGATGGGCGGAACTCCTAACACGTTCTTCGATTACGTCCGGGTCTACGCCATTGATCCGCAGGCAAGTGTCAAGGCAGTCGGAAAGCGAGCGGGGGTGGTGACAGCTCCTTGAAGGCCCACGCGTGTCGTGGGCAAGAAGCCCGAATGGGCAATCCCGGTTGCAAATCGCGTGAAGTGTACTGCATCAATAGTTAATTACTCAAACTGTAAACGCCACTACCGGGCTTGCCCCGGTAGAGCGATGATTGGCCAGCTAGAACGCCGCCTCACAACCCCCTTCGCAGTTTCCGCCAACCGTTGCGTGGTACCCGCCGCGCCGGGCGGCGGGTACCACGCAACGGTCGGCGGAAACTGCGAAATACGCGAGGGATACGCGCGTTTTAGCTGATCAATCATCGTTCCACCGACACAGGGTCGGCGGGGACGTTTACAGTTTGAGTTAATTATCACGACCTGACCCCAATTCCCCACAGTTCTCCTTGCGGCGGCTCGAAAAGGGCAATCACCCTCCGTTCCGCGGGGGCGGGAGAGGGCCGCGGTGGCGAACATCTCGTGACAGTAACAGTTCGTGACCGTTGTCGATCCGGCGCCGGGAGGCGCGATCGGTCCGGACAATAGGCTCAGGCGCCATTAGATAGGCTGGCAAAATCCTGCGATTCAAATTGCCTCCCGGTCAAGAAAAACCGCCGGTTTTATGACTTTTCGATGCGGGCCGTCTCGCCTCGCTGCGGCGGAGGGGGTGACCGCCGCAGGTTAGCGGGCTGACGTCGTTCCGAGAAATGGGTGGTATTTCGGAACTTCGAGAAAAGGCATGACTTGATGGGGCGGCAGCGGGCGAACGGCATAGTTAACTTGTACAGACTGCCGGTGAGACAGTAATGCGCTGGAATGCAGAATCACGGCCTTTGAGGCGTGCAGCGGATTGCTCCGCGGTCGTACTCAAACCTCGACCGCCATTGAGCTTGCGCCCCATCAGATGGACGTCTCTTTTTTCGGAGTCCCCTCCACTACCGTGTCCACCGTGTCATTCCAGAAAAGCCAATCGTCCGCGGAGCCCAGGGCGATCGTGTCGCCGGCGCCCGAGTGCGTCATGACCGTGGAGGCGTCGAGCACGTAGCCCCCGGGGATGCCCGCGGACAAGGCATCCGCGCGCTGCGTGAACGTTCCGTTGGCGGTATTCGACCAGTAAGCCTCGATGGCCACCAGGGCGTCGTGTTTGTCGTCGTAGGTCGTGCTGCCGGCGATGACGATGTCCTGGCCGTCGCCGCTCTGCAGCGTGGCGCCCCCGCCGCTGCCGCCGATCATCAAATTCCTGCCGGCCGTTTCCACGAGCTCCACTCCCGTGCCGTCGCCCACAAGCACGTCGCCCTGGCCGCTGCCAAGCACGTCCTGGATATTCGTGATTCCGCCCGTTCCGGTGGCCACGCCGGTAAGCATGTTGACGAACACGCTGCTACCGTACTGCGAATAATCGAGCTGGTTATTGAGGCCGGCGCCGCCGTCGAGCGCGCCGCTGAGCGCGCCGGAGACGCCCGTGTCCGCGTCAGTTCGGAAGACGAAATCGTTCCCTGCGCTGCCGCCGATCACGCTGGCCACGGCCGTAAAATCTATCTTGGAGCCCGAATTGGACTGCAAATTGCCGGCATTCGGGCCGTTGATGGTCCAGGTATTGGGAACATCCGGTCCGGTCAGCGAGTTCGTGCCAGTGCCGCCGTTGAGCGTGGCGTGGACGGCCGGCGGCGCCGTGACCACGAAGGCATTGCCGCCCGAGCTGCCGTTGACGACCAGCGACAAACTCGTGCCGAAGGTCATCGTGACTGGGCTCGTGACCGGGTTCGAGCGGGTGAGGGTCGAGGCGGTTAGCGTATAGGTTTGCGGGCGAACGGCGGACTGGTCGTTGATGTTGAGTATGTCCGTGCCCCCCTGGCCGTGGACGGTTAGAGCGCCCTGGATGTCATTAAGATTGTCGGCCTCGCCCACGTTGATCGTATCGTTGTAACTTCCGGCGTTGACCGTCGTGGAAGTGCCCGAACCGGTGCTTTGGACGTTGATCGTGTTGCCATCGCTGCCGCCGTTGAGCACTACGTCCTGGATACCGCTGAAGGCGACGCCCGCCGTGCCACCGCGGGTGACTGCCGCCGCGGCGACCGTGTACGTTTCCGAGCCTATAGCATGCTGGTCGTCGACATTGAGGGTATTGGCGCCGCCGCCCGCGGCGCTGACGGTCAGCGGCCCGTTGATGAAGGAAAGATTGTCCGTCTCAAAGAAGTCCTTGTCTCCAATGATCACTTCCCCGCGGCCGTCGACGTTAATGGTGTTGTTGCCCGCACCGGCGCCGATCGTGACGGGCGTGCCCTCCTCGGTGCTGTTCACGTTGTAGGTGACGTTGCCGCTGCCGCCGTTGATCGTCACGGCCCCCACGTCGTTGTAAGTGACCCCGGCAGAGCCTGTCCTTTGAATCGAGCCGGTGGTTACAGTGTAGGTATCGTCGCCTGTGTCGTCGTGATCGTTCACGGTCAGGGTATTGGCGCCGGCTCCGCCATTGAGCGTCAGCGGCCCGGTGACGTTGCCAAAGTTCTCGCTAAACAGACCCGTATCGAACGTGGCATCGCCTGCGCCAGCGTTGATCGTAGTCGGGACCGAGGTGCCATCGATGTAATAGGTGGATGCGGTGGTCCTGCGGCCGTCAATGGTCAGCGCGTCAACGCTGTCGTCCCAGTAGATCGGAGCGGGGGACGGGTTTAGGAACTCGCCGGTGGCGAGAAAGGGGGACGGGTTTGAGAACTCGCCGGCGGCGAGAAAATAGACAGCAGGACCAGCGGTATCGGCCGCGTCATCGATGGTCAGACTCGTAGCCGGGGAGGAATCCGTCGCGGTAACGGGGGCATAAATGCCCTGAACGCCGTCCCTGCCGTTGCCGATGGTGACATCATCCTCGCTGAGGTTAAAACTGTTGCCCGAAGCACTGGTATTGGTCCCGTACATGGTGCCCGGAACATCGGTGATGGTGACCGGAACATTGGTGCTGTTAACTTTGTTGTCAACAACGACCGTCGTCGTGAGGTGATTGTGGAGATAGATTTCCGGATAGATATCGATGCTCGTAACCTGGCCTGGCTTGAAACGGATGGGTTCCCCATTCATCGTCACCAAGGGGTTCCCGTCGGCATCGGTGCCGACCGTGATGCTATGGCCTGTGGCGGTCTGGTCGAACAGGGCAAGCGTGCCGGCATCGAAGAGAGACGCGGCCCAATTGAGCACGGTCTGCATGGCAGGATCGGTACCATCTTGGGCAGCCTCTACATCCGCCGCGTGGACCTCGATATAATCGACATGCTGACCGTTTTCGGGGTTTAGCTGCATGCCATTCGCGATTTCCAGTTCCATGGCCAGCGCTGGATTTGCGGTGCCGCTCTCAGCTTCGGGACCAGTTTCGGCGGCGGAACCCTCTTGAAATCCGGTGACCAGCTCCCCGCCGCTGGCGAGCTGCTCCCCGTTGTCGTCAATCACCATCTGGTGGGCTGCCTCGTGGTAAGATTGAATTCCCTTGAGAGAGCTGCTCTGAAAACAAAACCGGTCTCCCAGAATTGTGGTTCCGTCAGAAACAATGGATTCTACCGTAGACGTTCCTGAACCAGGGAGCATTACCCCGTCCCCGTAGGAAAAAGAAATATACTGATTTGGAAAGTCTGTGTTATAGACCGCGAACATCTGGTTCCAGGCACCCACGTACAATTCCTGGGTGTAAGGTGTAGGACTCAAAGTTTCCCACTCTGTAATGTCACCCGGGGAAGTGGGCTCCGTGCCTTCGACCGATACCGAGGTTGGCCCAGCGGCGGCTATCATCCTGAACGCGGGGCAATCTCCGTACCGCTGGCTTACTAAATTCACGAAGGCGGTCCAATCGTTGAGGTACGTCGAATCCCACGGCAATGGCAGCGGCAGCGAAACGCCCTTGTCCTGTGCCCCGTATTGAACGTCGAAGTTAGCGGTCTTAACGCCCACGGGAGACGGTACGATGACGGGGCCCGTTTCGGTAAACTTGGTGCCCGTTATCCATTCAGGAGAAAAGAAGCCGGGGAAGATGAGCAACTGGACCCACTTGCCTGACGCGTTTGCGGCAGCGATCAACTCATCAAGTCGGGTCCAATCTGGCTGGTAGTCGGCGCCGGTGGCGGGATTGATCTTGTTGGGATTGTTCGGCTCGATGTCCTTCCAATCGATTTGGAAGGCCACGCCGCTAATGCTCGGATCAGAAATGGATTGCAGTTCCGTCTGAAATGCCGAGTCTGTTACCGGCAATGTGTTGGCACGGTTGTTCGTAATCACATCAACCAGCCCCGTTGGCACAGCGCCGAGACCGCTTAGCAAGGTTCGCACCTCAAGCTGTTCGACGAACAGCCGGCGCTGGCGGCTAGCGCGGAGGGCCCCGCTGGGGCGATCCTGGTGCAAGAAATACCGTGCCTTGTCGATCAAATCGCGAAAATACATGGTGATTCTCCTTTGCTGTCACTTTGCGGCCGAAGCCCGATATCTACAGTGCGTAATCCGGGCACAAACTCTGCACGAAAAATCGCCTGAGACGGAACAATTCTTGCCGCGAGCATTCCGGCGGCCTATAATGAACTAAGATCGCTTTTCCATTCCAGGCCGATTCACCGGCAATGAGCGAGGTCACGCGCATTTTGTCCGCCACCGAGCAAATCGAAACGAACGTCGCCGAGAAGCTTCTGCCGCTGGTCTACGACGAGCTGCGGGCGTTGGCGGCGCAAAAACTGGCCCAGGAAAATGCGGGCGAGCCGATTCAGGCCACTTCTTTAGTACATAGGGCCTATCTGCGGCTTGTGGACGTGGACCAGGCGCAGCACTGGAACGGAAAGGGCCATTTCTTCGCCGCTGCCGCGGAGGCCATGCGCCGCATCCTGGTCGATCAGGCCCGGCGCCGCAAGGCCGCCAAACGCGGAGGCGGGACTCGGCGACAGGATCTCGACGAAGCGGCCATCGCCGCTCCAGAGCCGGTCGAAGACGTACTTGCCCTGGATGACGCGTTGGAACTACTTGCGGCGGTCGATGCGCAGGCCGCCCGGCTCGTCACGCTCCGGTTCTTCGCCGGCCTGAACATGACCGAGGCCGCCGAGGCGCTGGGCATGTCCGTGCGCTCGGCGCACCATCTTTGGGCCTATGCGCGTTCGTGGCTGCGAAACAAATTGCGATCGACCGAGCCGTAGGGCACGTCAAGCGTACTGGCGCGACGGCAAACGGTATTTTTTGCAGACTTTGGACTTGGATTACGCACTGATAGAGAGAGCCGTTTGGCATTGGACGGATGCCGTCGAAGCGTTGGAGTTGCCATGAACGAGCGTGCGATCTTCATCGGCGCAATGAAGAGACATGATTCTGCCGACCGGTCCGCCTACCTCACGGAAGCCTGCGGCAGCGACATTGCGCCTGCGCGCAGGTCGAGGCGCTTTTGCGGGAAAACGAACAGTTAGGCAGCTTTCTGGAATCCCCCGCATCCGAGATAGCCTTGCTGAAACTCTCTGCCGACGCAGCGGCAGGATGCCCGATCGCGCGGGAACTGGGCGAGTATCGCATCCTGCGCGAGATCGGCCGGGGCGGCATGGGCATCGTCTACGAGGCGGAGCAAGTTTCCCTCGGCCGGCACGTCGCATTGAAAGTGCTGCCGGCCCACAGCTTGCTTGATCCGCAGCGCCTGCAGCGGTTCCAGTGCGAGGCGAAGGCGGCGGCGCGCTTGCACCACACGAACATCGTGCCCATCTATGGCGTCGGCGAGCAGGCCGGACTGCACTATATCGCCATGCAGTTCATCGCCGGGCAATCCCTCGACAAGGTCCTGCATGCCCTGCGAAGACGGCATGAACTTGAAACGCCGAATACCGCTTCGCTAGCAACGCCCGCCGCTCATCAAGCGCTAGACGACACGCTGCCGGTAGGGCCCGCATCGCAGACACCGCTTGGAATGCCCAAATCTCTCCTGCCAATCGGTCCCAGGGACTCGGGCCGGGCTTACTGCCAGGAAGTCGCGCGGATCGGACTGCATGTAGCCGAGGCGCTGGAATATGCGGCCCAGCAGGGCGTCCTCCACCGCGACATCAAACCCGCCAACTTGATGCTCGACGAAATGGGTCAGGTGTGGGTCATGGATTTCGGTCTCGCCAAGCTGACCGATGGCGATGATTTAACGCACAGCGGCGAGTTGCTCGGCACGCTGCGCTATATGGCCCCGGAGCGATTTCAGGGCCGTTTCGACGCAACCAGCGACGTCTACTCGCTCGGCCTTACGCTGTATGAGGTTCTGACCTTGAGGAGCGCGTACGACGAAGCGGACCGCGGCCGGTTGATCGCACGCGTTCTGAGCGTCGATCCGCCGCGGCCGCGGCGGATCAACGGCGCGATTCCAGCCGATCTTGAGACCATCGTACTCAAGGCTATTGCCCGCGAGCCTCAGCGTCGGTACGCGACTGCCGGCGAACTTGCCGAAGACCTGCGCCGCTTCCTTGCGGACCGCCCGATTCGCGCGCGCCGCGTTTCAACGGCCGAGTACTCGTGGCGCTGGTGCCGGCGGAATCCAGCCTGGGCCGCTTTAATGGCGTCCCTTGTCGTCTTGGGGATGGCGATCGTCGTCATTTCTTCCCTGTCGGCGCTTTGGCTTGGCGAACGGGCGACGCAGGCCGAAACGGCGGTTCACAAGGCACAGGAGCAATTGTGGGTCTCGAAACGCGACGCGGCGCGGGCCATGCGCATGAGCCGGCGGCCGGGCCAGCGCATCGAGAGCTTGCACGCGGTCGCCGATGCCATGCGGTTGCCGGTTCCACCCGGCCATTCGCTCGCCGAGCTGCGCACCGAGGCCGTCGCCGCACTGGCTCTGCCGGACATCGAAGTCGAGCGCACATGGCAGGGAGGACTGACACCGGGAATTGTAGCGGTTGCGATCGACCGCAATCTGAAGTACTGCGCTCGCCTGGCGGAAGATGGCGCCGTCACCGTCGTCCGAGTCGGGGATAACCATGAGGTCGCTGGCTGGCGAGTGCGCTCCTCGCAACCTCGGCGCGCTAGCGTGGAACGCCTTCGCTTCAGCCAGGATGGCCGCTATCTGTGCATTTGGAACGCTGATCTGCGGCAGCTTTCGGTCCGGCGCTGGGGCAGCACGGAGCCGGTCCTGAGTTACCAATTCAACGACGCGGGCTACACCGATGCCGTATGCTTCGCACCGGACAACACGAGGCTTATCTATGTTGCTTCGCCAGACTCGCGTATTTCCGTCGTGAACCTGGCAACCGGCCGGGCCCGTTATTTGCCTCCGATCGACATGCAACGGCCTTTCATCGCATGCGCTCCGGATAGTCGCCGGATTGCAATCGCGGGGGTCCGCTCCGGAGAAACGAAGGTGGAAATCCGTGACCTGGCCACCCCAGCTCTCTCCCCTGCGGAAAGCGGCGTGCAAACGAGTTTCACAATTCCGGCCGCGAATTGGGTCGCCCTGGAATGGTGTCCGGATGGCAAGGCACTTGCCACGGCCGGCGAGGACCAGGCCGGCATTGACCATAATATACGGCTCTGGAGTCTGCCGAACGGCGAGTTGCTGCGCACGTTTCATGGTCACAAGAACTGGGGGATCCGATGTTCGTTCGATGTTAGCGGCGCGAGGCTTCTCAGCAACGATTGGAGCGACGTACTCCGTTTATGGGAAACCTTGTCGGGAAAACAGTTATTTTCACTTCCGTTGGCGGGTTACAACCTTTTGCAAGTCTCGCCGGATGACCGCCTGGTTGCCATGCCCGTCGCCGACGCTACGACACTCGAGTTGCTGCGCCTGCATGGAAGCAGCGAGTATCGCAGTTTATTTTCTGACCTGACCAGGTTCGGGAATGTTGTCGTGCATCCGGCGGGACGGCTGAGCGGCGCTAGGTAACGAAAGCCGCGTGCTTTTGTTCGACCTGGCAACCGGCAGGGAACTCGGCAAGCTTCCCACGACCGATAGACCGCTGCGGTGGGATTCCGACGGCGCACTGCTCACCTTTGGCGAATCGGGCCTGTTAAGCTGGCCGGTCCAAATCGACGCAAAGAAGCCGGAGTGTTATCGCCTGGGCCCGCCACAGCGGTTCTGGACTGGGGGACCCAAGTGGGCGCAATGGGGCGTCAGCGATGATGTGCGTACGATCGCGATTCCCAATCTTAGCCAGGGCGCCGTCCTGATTCATCGCGATTCGCCTCCGAGGATCACTCGCTTGGCCCAGCAGGATGTGCGACATTGCTCCGTCAGCCCGAACGGCGAGTGGGTGGCCACCGGAAGCCACAACAACAACGACGGGTTCGGCGCCAGGATTTGGGAGGCTGCGTCGGGTCGGCTGGTCATGAAACTTCCGGTTCCCAAACAATGCAGGCCCACGTTCAGCCCGGATGGCCGCTGGCTGCTGACCAACGCTGGCGGTTGCCGTCTGTGGCGAGTCGGCACTTGGATCGAAGGGCCCAAGATTGGTGGCCCCTGGGGCTGCTTTTCAGCGGACGGCCGGCTTCTGGCCCTTGAAGATTCTCCCGGCGCGGTCCGCTTGGTTGAGACCGACACTGGGGTGGAAGTCGCGCGTCTGGAATCGCCCGAGCAATCGCGGCTCTCGCCGCAGTGCTTCAGTCCAGACGGCACGCGCCTGATCGCGTGGGGCCAGGACACCGGGTCGTTGCATGTCTGGGATCTGTATTTGCTGCGCCAGGAACTCGCGCAGCTTGGCCTCGACTGGAATGCGTCTCCTTATTCGCCGGCGCAACGAATCGCTCCTGTGCTGCCCTTGCAGGTCGAAGTAGTACCCGGCGACCCGTCCTGAGTGAGGTTTCCAACAACGAACGCACAGATACCTGTGGGGGCCAGCAAGAGCCGCCTCGCCCCGATGCTCAGCGGCGTCTTCTATGTGCCTGCCAACCTCGCGACCGCGTCCAATCTGGAGCATTTGGTGACTACTTGCCGGCGGCGGTGGGGCACTCGAATGTCACTAGCTTAAGGAATGCGACCACAATGGATCGTAGCGGCGTTGGCGCGCCACCACAAGCCGTTGTAGGCTGGCCGAACGCTTCACGCTTAAGCTAGTGACATTCGTGGGGCACGCCGCCGCAGCCAAGGAAATGCACTACCATCCCCCAGAATTGGCAATCCAGACTGACCCTCGCGCGGCAAATTGGCCGCTCAGTGCCGCAATTTTTCTTGACACCCACTGTCGCGTCCCCGGTCCTCGGCCGTGATTCCAGGCCCTCTTGCCGCCCGGCATCGTGAGCCTGCCGCCGTACGATTACGGGCGTGATGCTGGACCGTTTTCCCTGACCCCAGTCGCCGTGACGCCGGCTCGCCACCACCCCTTCCCGCACCACGCGAAACGCTTGCCGCACATCCTCGATGCCCGGACGCTGCGCCGGTTGCTGTTTCCGCGGAACGTCCCTCGCCACGGGTTCCTCAGCCAGACGCCGCCGCCACCCCTCGATCCACGTGCTGCTGCCCAGGAACATCCTGCCCACGGCCGCCTTCAGCGGCGAGGACGGCGGTTCCGCCACCGCCGCCTCGATGTCGATCCTCAAGGCCCAAGCCATAGAATTCAAGAGCTACTGGGTGCATTACCGAGTGTGAAGGCCCGGCGCGATGTGGCGCGCAATGTCGATCCGCACCGCACGCGCCCAGGCACGCTATTCCAAGCGCACCGCAGTTAATTGTCAAGACCTGACCCCAATAATTCCCACTATGGGTGATAAAAACAAACGCTATAACCGTATAGCACCAGGAGGACCGCTCTTTCATAGAATCAAATCGCCGGCCGGTCAAGAACAACCGAAGGTTTCCTGACTTTTTGACGCCGGCCGGGCCGTTTCAACGCGGAGGTCTGGGTGACCGTCGCAGGCAAGTCGAACTACCTGTCGGGAACTTCTCGGCCTTGAAGAGCGTCCAATTCTGAAGCCTACTGATGCAACATTTCGGAAGTCACTATTTCCCAAGGAGATGCGCGACATGCGATTTCGCTTCACTACCACGGCCCTTGCGCTGTTGAATTAGCTTTACCCGGGGCGGTCGAACACCGGTTCTGCGAAAATGTCAAGAAGTCACCAGCTTGCGAGTCATAGCTTCATGAAATTCAACGTCACACTCTATGGAACGACGATTCTCGCTGCCTTGTTCGCCATTCCAGGCCCGCTGGCAGCGGAGCAAGAACCTGCCAAAGTTGAAAAGAAAACCGGAGCGACCGATGTCCGGACCCTTCTGGAAAAGGGGCGGGCGTCTGGCTCATTGCCCGAGGGCATGGTCATCCGCATTGGCGCTTGCCTTGGAGAACTCGATGTGAAGGCTTCCGGAGATCGTGTCTCGGAACAACTGCATGAGACTTGGGAGTTCACCTCCAATCAGGTCCACCGCGTTGAGTGCGAATATAAGGAGGACAAGTGCACCTACCGCCGGATCGAGTCGCGCCCATTTGACTCCATAGGAATCTGCAAGGATCTCCTCGACGGCAAGGCAATCGAAATCCAAGCCAGAAAGGGAAAAGGTCCAAGAGTCGCGTTGGCGGGCAGTCCCTACCAGCGCGGTTCGCGCGTTATCGAAGTGGTGTGGAATGGAGAAACAATCCTGGATCTACACGAAACCAACGGTCCAGCTCTCGATGTCTATCGGGAATCGGATGCCCGCGCCTTCGGTGCGCTTTACAAACGGCTGGCAAGCCAGGCGCGTGTTCTGTTCAAGTCGAAGGCTGGCGAAGCAAAATAGTTCATCCGGTCGGCACTTGCGTTGCCGTTTTCAACGGTTGCCGTCAACAGCCGAGCGAATGCCTGTTAACGGCTGACTTGACAAGACAACCAACAAGCTAATCAACCAAAGACCGGCTGGCAAACTGACGGCTGCTAGCCGCCACTCGACATGATCGATCAGGCTGCCAGTCGTGCCGCGCGCGGCGGGGACGAATGCGAGGAAAAGACCAGGATTGGTGGGGAACCTTGCTTGTCGAAGGCTGTTGGCTTAGCAGATTTTCGTGCCATGCGTCGCCGCCGCAACCCGTGGCCCACGAGGCCGATAGCACCGGCGGCGAGCAAGGCCACGGCGGACGGTTCGGGTACGACGGACACGACGCCGCCCGTGTAGAGACTGCTCGTATTCCAACTCAGTCCATTGCTCAAGGTGGGCAAACTGACTTCTGAAAAACTTCCGGTCGTCGCGCCATTGAAAAAATCGAAGCTTTCGCCGGCCGACGGCGAAAAGCCGTCCAGGTAAGTCAGTTCCAGCGTGCCATTCAGCGTGGCCAGCCCGGAAATCTCCAACTGGTCGTACCCACTGCCGGGCTGCGGTCCGGCCAACTCCAAGATCAGTGTGCTGGTAGGATCGAGGAGCACGTTCTGGACCGAGACGGCGTCAGGGCTATTGCCGGGACGATAGCTGGCGGCGTACTCGACATTGCCCGTCGTGCTACCGGCCCCTTGCACGGCTTGCGTGAAGGTCAGTTCCTGGCCACTGCCGGTGGGCCCGTTAACCACGCCGTTGTTGACGAAGTTGGCGTTGATCGTGGCGCTGCCCGTGGCCGTCAAGACCTTGGTGGCATCCACCGAAGTCGGGTTGCCGAGCTGCACGCCATTCAAGGCCGTCAGGCTGCCACCGGCGCTGAGGTTCGTCTGGCTGCCGAGGATGGCCGTGCTGCTTGAGAAGACAGCGAACGCGTTGTTGCCAATGTCGAGCGTGCCACCGACGCCCGGTGCGCCGCCTTGATTGAACTGGCCGGCCTGCTGCGAGTTGCCGATGATGAGGTCGCCGCTTGCCGTCACGGTTCCTGCTCCTGTCACGGGGCGCCCGATCAGCCCCGTTGCTTCCAGTGTGGCGCCGCTGGAAACCGTGAGCGGACCGCCGGCAGCCAGTCCGCCGGGCAGGACGAGCGTGCCCTGGACAACCGCAATCGGGCCGCTTGTGACGTTGGCCGAACTGAACGTCAGCACCCCGCTGCCGCTCTTGCCGACGGTTCCTGAACCGCCGATCGTCCCCGCGTAGGTGCCGCCCGTTGCCTGATTGAAGACCAGTGTGGCGTTGTCGGTAATGCTCCCTTGCAGGCTGGCGGTCGTACACTGTAGCGTTCCGGCGCTGATGGTTGTGCCGCCGCTGTAGCTATTATTCGTGTTGCTGAGAATCAGCCTGCCGGCGGCGGTCAGGGAGAGGCCGCCCGGGCCGCCGATCGCGCCTGAGAGGGTCAACTGCGTGCCGCTGGCGGGGGCGAAATCGGCACTGCTGGCCAACACGAGCGGCGCGGCGATTGTCTGCGAGCCGGCGCTCACCGTCACCAACGCCACCCCGCTGGTGGCGCTGAGCGTCAGCACGTTCGTGCCGCTGCCCTGCAGGACATAGCCGCTGGTGCTGCTGAAGGTCATTGCGCTGAGCTGCGGGCTGGTGTCCAACGTGACTGTCACGGAGGTGCCGCTGGTGGCCGCAGCGCCAAAGGTGGCCGTTTCGTTGGCGTAGCCCGAAATGCCTGGCACATTGCCACCCGACCAGTTGCTAGTGAGCGACCAATTGCCGCCGGCCCCATTGGTCCATGTGCCGTTGACGGGCCCGACGCTTCCCGTTACGGCAATGCCATACGGAAAATTCAACCCATTCGACGTCACCCCCGCGACCAGTGAGGCGTTCACCGTTCCTCCCGACGTGGTGTATTCGCCAATCGACCCGCTGCCGAAATTCGCGACAAACAGGTCCGATCCAGAGACAGCAAAGCCGTACGGACCAACCCCAGTAATCAGTGAGGCGTTCACCGTTCCTCCCGACGTGGTGTATTCGCCAATCGTGTTGTTGCCGCCATTTAGGACAAACAGGTTCGATCCAGACACGGCAATGCAATCCGGACCACTCAACCCCGAGACCAGCGAAGCATTGACCGTGCCCCCTGACGTCGTGTATTCGCCAATCGTATTGCCGTTGGCGACAAACAGGTTCGATCCGGACACGGCAATGGCGGCCGCAGGAACTCCAGTAATCAGGGAGGCGTTCACCGTCCCTCCCGATGTGGTGTATTCGCCAATAAAGCCGGAAGTGCCTTCATACACCACGCCGACAAACACGTCCGACCCAGACACGGCAACACCGCCAAAGTTAAAGTTCACCCCCGCCGAGAACAGCGTGGCGTTCACGGTTGCCCCTGACGTGGTGTATTCGCCAATCGTGCCAATGCCTGCATTCACGACAAACAGGTCCGATCCAGACAGGGCAATGCCTCTCGGCTCAGTCAACAACCCCGAGATCAGGGTGGGATTGATGACTGCTCCAGACGTACCGTATTCGCCAATCGTGTCGTTACCCTCATTCGCGACGTAGATTTGTCCCCCGCATGCGGTCGCTGCCGAGAGTGCTGCTCCCACTGACAGGACCAATGCCACGATCGAAATTGTGTGTAATATAAACCGACGCATGTTTCTTCCTTCTTTCCCATCTGGGTTTTAGAGATGGACCTCGGCCGGCGAACGTCGCTTCACACGCCTCGCCGGAAGGTCAGTATCAGACTTCTACTTTACCGCCTTGTAGCTGAACTGGTCGGCCGACGAGATGGCCGAGGTGCCGCCAGGCGTAACCACGGTCACGTTCACGGTCCCCGTGCCCGCCGGGCTGATGGCCGTGATCTTCGTTCCCGCCGCGTTGACCGCCATGTTGGTTGCCGCGGTGCTGCCGAAATCCACCGCCGTCGCGCCCGTGAAGCCTGTGCCCGTGATTGTCACCGACGTGCCGCCTGCCGCTGGCCCCGACGTCGGACTGAGGCCGGTTACCTTCGGCGGCGCTACGTAGCTAAACTGGTCGGCCGACGAGGTGGCCGAGGTGCCGCCAGGCCCCACCACGGTCACGTTCACGGTCCCCGTGCCCGCCGGGCTGATGACCGTGATCTGCGTTCCCGCCGCGTTGACCACCACGTTGGTTGCCGCGGTGCTGCCGAAGTCCACCGCCGTCACGCCCGTGAAGCCCGTGCCCGTAATCGTCACCGACGTGCCGCCTGCCGAAGGCCCCTTCGAGGGACTGAGGCCGGTCACCGTCGGGGGCGCTACGTAGCTGAACTGGTCGGCCGGCGAGGTGGGCGAGGTGCCGCCAGGCGTAACTACGGTCACGTTCACGGTCCCCGTGCCCGCCGGGCTGATGGCCGTAACCTGCGTTCCCGCCGTGTTCACCACCACGTTGGTTGCCGCGGTGCTGCCGAAATCCACGGCCGTCGCGCCCGTGAAGCCCGTGCCCGTGATTGTCACCGACGTGCCGCCTGCCGCTGGCCCCGACGTCGAACTGAGGCCGGTCACCGTCGGGGGCGCTACGTAGCTGAACTGGTCGGCCGACGAGGTGGCCGAGGTGCCGCCCGGACCCACCACGGTCACGTCCACCGTCCCCGTGCCCGCCGGGCTGACGGCCGTGATCTGCGTTCCCGCCGCGTTCACCGCCACGTTGGTTGCGGCGATGCTGCCGAAATCCACCGCCGTCGCGCCGTTGAAGCCCGAGCCTGCGATCGTCACCGACGTGCCGCCTGCCAGGGGCCCCGAGGCGGGACTGACGCTCGTGACCACGGGTGAAGTGTAGATCACGATGGCCTGGGTTGCTAAACCATCGCTACCGGTGCTCGGCAGGGCCAGCGCGGCCGCGTTGCCTTCCGCATCCAGGATACTGCCGCCGTTGAGCGTTAGCGCGGCGGTCGAGGCGTAGTCCAGGTCGTGCGTGTTCTGTCCGGAGGCGACGGTGTAGTCGAACGTCAGCGTCGAGGAGCCACTGCCGCTGACGTAGGAGGCCACTCCGCCGTCGTTGAGCGCCAGTTGCGGCGTCCCCGTCACCGTGACCGCCTCGTTGAAGGTGAGCGTGATCGGAATCGTCGCCCCCAGGCCGTACGTTTCATTTGCGTCTGGCGAGGACACCCCCGTGACCCACAGCACCGACGGCCCAAAGACATAGGCGGCGCCCTGCTGTGCCGTGTCGCCGATCCAGGCGTAGGGCGCCCCGACCACCACCGTGTTGCCGCTGATGGAAACCTTGTTGCCATAGAATATGCCGCCGAACAAATCGCCCGCTTCACCATCGGACGCGGTGAGCTTGGCGGTCTGGCTCCAAGCAGAGCCGGAGTTCGTGAACACGTAGGCCGCCCCCTGCTGGCCATTGGCGCCGACCGTGGCGTACGGCGCCGTGACCGCCACGGTGCTGCCGCTGATGGAAACCGACGAGCCGAAAAAATCGCCCGCCGCGCCATCGGACGCGGTGAGCGTGGCGGTCTGGCTCCAAGCAGAGCCGGATTTTGTGAAAACGTAGGCCTCGCCCTGCTGGCTGTTGGCGCCGACCATGGCTTCGTCCGCTCCGACCACCAGCGTGTTGCCGCTGATCGACACCGAGGTGCCGCCATTGGGCACGCTGAGCGTGACGCTCGGGGTCATGTTCGCCCAGCCGGAGGCGGGCTCGGTGAACACGTAGGCCCCAGCCGTGAGGGGCGATCCGACCACCGCCGTGTTGCCGCTGATCGAAACCGTGTAGCCCTCCCCGCCCTTGGACGTACTAAACTTGGCGGTCTGGGTCATGTTTGCCCAACCGGAAGCGGGCTCCGTGAACTCGTAGGCCGCGCTCGCGCCGTAATCCGGCCACCCCGCTCCAGCCAGCAGCGTGTTGCCGCTGATGGAAACTGAGTAGCCGAGTTCATCGTCCAAGTTCGCCGAGGCATCAGACGGGGTGAGTTTGGCGGTCTGGGTCATGTTCGCCCAACCGGAGGCAGGCTCCGTGAAGACGTAGACTGCCCCCACGTTTTCGTTGCCGTCGATTGTGGCATAAGGTGCACCGACCGCCACCGTGTTGCCGCTGATGGAAACCGCGAAGCCGAACGAGCCGTACGCCGTGCCATCGGACGCAGTGAGCGCGGCGGCCTGGGTCCAAGCAGAGCCGGAGTTGGTGAACACGTAGGCCGCCCCCTGCTGGTTGCTGCCGCTGTCCTCCGCCCCGGCTTCTCCAACCACCAGTGTGTTGCCGCTGATGGCAACCGAGCTGCCAAACGCGTCGTACGCTGCGCCATTGGAGTCGGTGAGCTTGGCCTGCTGCAGGAACGGATCGATGGTGATCTGGCCCTGGGCCCCGGCATCGTCGACGTGGATCAACAGCTCCTGGTGTCCGCCGGAGGTCCAGACTTGCAGCGAGGCCGGCAACGACTTGCCGGTGGCGTCGTAGGCCGTCAGCCCGGTGTAGCCCAGCGCGGCCGAGCCGTCCGGCCCGGAAAAGCTGAGTCCGCTGCCCGCCGCGTTCACCGTGCCCTTCAGGTTGCCACCCAAGGCCAGTTCGACCGTCAGCGAGCCGCCGGCGCCTGGCTGCGCTGGCGGCGTCACATTAAAGCCTTGCTCCAATCCGTCCGGGCCGTTGACGTACCACTCATCGACCGTCCCATAGTTCAAGTCCACGCGGTTGCCGTCGGCAGTGGTCTTCGCGGTTCCCACCGTCGACCATGAGTACATGGTGCCCGCCGGGCCGCCATAGCCGAGTCCCACGAGCGCCATATCCCAGGTGTCCGACCCGGCGGAGACCCGCAAGGCCCCCGACTGCACCTGCGCGGTGAAGCCATTGGCCGGGTTGGCGAAGCTCACGCCCGCCGCAGAAGACGCGGCATGATACGCAGACTGGTCCTGACCGATTGCCGATGAGACGGCGTGCTGTGCCGCGATCGGCAGATCGAACAGGCTTCGCTGCTGGGCCGCGGCGGCGGCCTGGAGACCGCCGGCGAAAGCAGCCGGCGCGGCCGACAGCAGCGTCCTGGCCTCGAGGGCTTCGCAAACCAGTCGCCGGTGGTGCAAAGGCCGGCCCTGCCGCGATTTTTTGCTGCGAGCTTCCGATCGCCCGCCCGGTTTCCAAGAACGAAAACTGTCAAACATGGTAATACCTTTTCGCCACTGCAAATGGAGAAACACGGCGAGGTCTCCTTTTCATGCCCAGTCCGCGGTAGAATAAAGTATCATCGCCCCGGCGCGCAGACCAATTCCGCTCGGGAGATGCCGGGCCGGTGAGGGCTCTGCTTGGTGGCTAGACCTCACCGGCCGTTTTTTCGTTTCAGATCTCAGATTTTGGATTTCAGATCCTGGACCTTAGGGCTTGGATCCTGGTGATTGGGTTTTTCGGTATGCGGCTTTGCGTGTGCGGGTTCTTCGCCAATTCCCAACAAGTGGGCTGCCTCCGAACAGAGCAGTTGCATCTGGACCCCGAAGTACCAGTGAATAGTCGTTTTGTCGTTGCCGTTCGTGTCGCCGATGAGCATCGTCGAGCCCGGCTGCATGAACTGCGGCGTGCCGGCCGCGGTGTAAGAAGCGTTCGAAACCAACGGACTGCCGTCGACATAAATCGAATAACTCGAGCTTCCGTTGACGACATAGGTGACCATGTGCCAGGTGTTGAGGCTGAGCGTGACCGGGGCGTCGGCGGTTACCGTCAACCACTTTCGACCGTCACCGATGTCGCCGTGTAGCATCAGCGTGCCGGCGTAGTTGTAGTACTTGATGTCGAACGTAAAGTCGTCGCCTTGCCGCGTTCCGAAAATGCCGCAACCTGGCGTGCTCGCGGGCTGGGCCGTGAAATAGACCCAAGCTGAGAACGAGTACGTGCTCAAATTGAAGCTGGAAGAGTAGGGTATCTGAATGTTCGAGGCGCCGTCGAAGTTGATCGCCTGACCGTACTTGCCAGCGACATAGGTAGCCCCGTTTCCATTGACGGTGCCGTTATGACCGCCGACCGAATCGATGATCTTTGCGCCGCTGGCAATGGAGCCCAACGTGCCGTCCAGATGGTATTGCGCGATCATGCCAGGGGCCGTTCCCGGGCCGCCCATGTTGACAATTTGCCTGACGCCTCCATTGACAGTCGTCGCGCGCGAATTGTTGTTTGAGCCACCCGCGGTCAATGTCCCCCTGGCGATCTTGGCTTCGTTGAGATCGAGCGAACTACCGTTGATAATTGTCAACGGTGCGGTAACTGGCGACCGACTCGCCGTCTGACGCTGACCCAGATAGAGGTTCTGTACCTGCGCCGCAGTCAGCGCGTTGCTGAAGATGTCGGTTTCGTCGATCGTCCCGAAGATCTTCTCGCCGCCACCCGTCTGTGAGATCATGTACTTACGGAACCACTGTTTTGCCTCGGTATGGCGCATCAAGCTGATGGTATGCCATCGCCAAGTACAAAGAACTGCGAGCATCATCACGCCAAGAATACTGGTTTGGATTGGACTGCAACGCATTCGACAATATGTAATGACCAGTCGTAAGTGGGCCCAGGGCGTCCTCGCATCGTCCCGCGCGGTAGAGCACTGCGCCACGCGTCACGTTGTAACCCCCATCCTCGGGGCACAACTTGACGGCTCTATCCGCCAAGGCAAGGACGGTCGCCCAATTCGAGACCGCGTTGGGTGCGAGAGTACAGGCTCGGCAAACGTCGTCGCAGGCGCGATGGGCGATTTTCTCCTTATTACCGAAATAGTGGAGCATTTCCACGCAATGCCTACGGTACGCATCGAGTTGCCCGTCAGCCAGTTCTGCCTCCGCGCGAAGGTACCACCACGCTGCTTCATCCGGGATTATTGTGATTGCTTGAGTCAACTCGGCGACCGCCTTCTCATAGTCACCCTTGCTCACATGTTCGAAAGCGCTGTCGGCGAGGTGTTTTGCTCGGTTCGAATCGTCTGGCTGCTTTGTCTTGGCTACTCGAGCGGCGCCAATTTCGCCCGGGCGGGCGGGTATCGAAACGTGAAGCACCTGCGTGCCGCGCCATAGGACGTCGAACTCGCGGGTCTCGATCTCCAGGTCGCCGTGCCTGATGCGGAGTTGGTGCCTGCCGGCGCGGAGTCTGATGGGTTCTCCGACCCTCTCGATGAGGATCTCATTGCCATCGACGGAAACGGTGCACTGCCGCGCGGCTTCGGCGTCGGCGAATTCGAGTTTCACGGTCCCGTCGCCGGTGGAGACCAGGAAGATGATGCTAAAGAAAATGGCAGCGGCCGCCCCGCCGAACAGGACAACCACGCCCGGCGACACGATCTTGCGGCGGCGCCGGCACCATTTGACCAGCCGATCACGCATTGTCGGGCGTCGGGCATCGATCGGTTCGTCGGCCAGATACCGCTGAATTTCCCCGGCGAAATCGCTCGCGGTCTGGTAACGCCGCGCGCGGTCCTTCTCCAGGGCCTTCATCACGATCCAGTCCAGGTCACGGCGCAAGAGCCCGCTCAACTTGATTGGGTCGGTCTTGCGATGCGTCGAGATCGTTGCGGCCGCTTCGCCCAAAGTGCTGATCCGATCGCTCGGCTGTGGCGGATCGTCCTCGCGGATCATGCGGCGGATCTCGTCGAAGCCCGCCTCTTTCACCCGTTCTTCGTCGAACGGCTTGCTGCCGGTCAAGAGTTCATAGAGCATCATTCCCAGGGAATAGATGTCGCTGCGAGTGTCGACGTCCAGTCCGCTCATCTCGGCCTGCTCCGGGCTCATGTAGAGCGGCGTGCCGATCATCTGGCCATAGTTTGTGAACACCGACCGTTCCGCAAGCTGCCCGTCGGTCGCCTTGACGATGCCAAAGTCGATAATCTTGGGGATGGGCACGCCGTCGTAGAGTGTTACCATCACATTGGAGGGCTTGAGGTCACGGTGGATAATTCCCTTCTGGTGGGCGTGATGCACGCCCTGGCAAACCTGGACGAACAACTCCAGCCGTTCCCGAGTGGTCAGTTCATTCTGGTCGCAGTAGTCGGTGAGGTGGATGCCGCGGACTAGTTCCATCACGAAGTAGGACCGGCCCGATTCGGTCTCGCCCGCGTCCAACAGCTTGGCGATGTTGGGGTGGTCCATCATGGCCAGGGCCTGGCGTTCGACCTCGAAACGGGCAATCACGGCCCGGGTGTCCATCCCCGGCTTGATGATCTTCAGAGCGACCTTGCGGCGAACCGGTTCTAGCTGCTCGGCCATGTAGACCACGCCCATGCCCCCTTCGGCGATCTCCTCCAGGAGCTTATAGCGACCGATGATGGTGCCGGGGTGTTCGGCGATGGCGGGTAGTGCGGCGATGGCAGGTAGTGCGACAGTGGCAGCTAGGCCGGGCGGTGGCGTATCGAAAGGTCCTTTCGGTTCCTCGTGACACCGCAGAAGTTCGTCAATGCGTTGCCGCAGGTCGGAATGGGCGCCGCAGGCGGCGTCGACGTACGCTGCTCGCTCCTCGGGCGTTACTCGCTCCAAGGCAGCAAGGAAGATGGCTTCTTCGGCTTGAGCTTGTTTGACCATAGACAATTCCTTGTTCTCTCTACTAACAATGCGTAATCGGGTGGCAAATCACCTCACAAATCCGCCAAGATCGAAAGAATTGTTCTCAGCTTCCGAGGTCCAGCTCGGATTTCTTCAGTTCCGCGTGGAGCCACGCTCGTGCGTAAGTCCAATAGCGGTCAGCACTTGAAGAAGATATGCCGAGCGCTTCCGCGGCTTGGGGGATCGTCAGGCCGGCAAAATAACGGAGCTTGACCAGATCGGCTTTGAGCTTGTCCAACCGCTCGAATCGGGCGAGTACCTCATCCATGGCCGTGACGTCTATCGAGGGTTCGGACATCGTGATCTCGATATGTTCCAAATCATGCCGTTGTAATCCTCCTCCTCGTCGTAGGCTCCGTTTGCGTCGTGATTGTTCGACGAGGATCCGCCGCATCGCCTCGGCAGCGGCCGCAAAAAAATGTCCGCGGGAATCCCAGTGTTCAGCCACCTTAAGGTCTACCAAGCGGATGTACGCCTCGTGGACGAGGGCCGTGGCCGAGAGGGTCTGGCCCGGCATCTCCTGGGCCATTTTGGCAGCGGCCAGCTTCCGTAATTCGTTATAAACCAGCGGCAAAAGCTGCTCGGCTGCCTGGGGGTCGCCTTTCTCAATGGCACAGAGGATGCAAGTGACTTCGTGCATAAGACGAACCCGAAAGAAGTTTACACAAGGGTGCCTGTCATTATTTCGGCGGGGGGGCTGGGGTCAAGGGCTGGCTGCTCAGAATGACGATTCCTCGGTATTTGCCGAAGGTCTTCGGATATGGTGCTTGGACCCATTCATGTGACCGCGAGAGGGGTGTGGAAAGGGGCTCTGCAGCCCGCACTGGCAACGGCTGCATCGGAGCCGGCCTGAAACGCGGGCCACCACAGGCATGGTTCGCGCGGTTGCTCAGCGTGTAACGCTGAAAGCCGGCTTACCTGCGGCGGTGGGGCACCGCCGTAGCCAAGTAAATGCGACGCAATCCCCCATGATTGGTAATCACGACTAACCCTTGCGTGGCAAACTGGCCGCCAAGTGACTCCGTTTCTCTTGACATCTGCTGCCGCGGCCCCGGACCACGGCCCTCATTCCAGGCCCTCTTGCCTCCCGGCATCGTGAGCCTGCCGCCGTACGAATACGGGCGTGACGCTGGACCGTTTTCCCTGACCCCAGTTCGCCTTGCGGCGGCTCGAAAAGGGCAATCACCCTCCGTTCCGCGGGGGCGGGCGAGGGCCGCAGTCGCGAACATCTCCTGACAGCAACATCTCGTGACCGTTGTCGATCCGGCGCCGAGCGGCGCGATGCGGCGGAATTCCGGTCCCCGCGGGAAATTTTTTTCCCGCGACGGAACCGCTTGCCGCCACGCGACTTGCGGCACGGGCCAGGGCCGCGCCGCGAGGAAAAAACCGGAAAATCGCTTCCGCGGGGCTTGACAGATATTCATACTTATGTATAATTGCGGCTATTGACTGAAAACCATATGGTCCGTCCCCGCAAAGGAGATCAACACCCGCCATGAGAAAGTGCAACCCCTACCTGGCCCACCGCCGCATGCGGAAGCAGGCCCTGCTGCCGCAGATCGTCCGCCTGAAGCGGCTCGGCCTCGACGCCCGAGCGATCGCCGCGAAACTCGGCGTGTCCAAGACGAGCGTCTATTACTGGCTGCAAAGGCACTCACAGGAGCAGGCCGCGCTGGGACTGCCCGACCGCGCGGACACGATCGTCGGCCGCAGCCCGCGACGCTACGAATCGATCTATCTCAGGGCGATCCGCGCCTGGCGCCGCTCGCAGTCCGACAAGCGGGTCCGGCTCGTCGAAGAGACGACCGAGACCGGCGCCAAGGGCGGCGCCAAGACGAAAAAGAAACGGTCGGTCCGCACCGAACCGCGCGAGGGCAAGTCGTCGCATTTGACCGCCGCCCTGCAAGCCCTCAAGGCGCTCGACCGGCTGGCGGAGGCCCGCGAGCTGCGGTCCGCCGAGAACAACGGACGCCCCGCCGGAGAGCAGGGCCTGACGATCCCCCTGTCCTCGCTGTCGGTCGATGATTTCCACAGCCTCAGCGACGAGCAGCTCGACGCCCTGGAGGCCCGCTTCCTGGCCAAGTACGGCCAAGAGGAAAAGACCGCCGCAACGCCCAGCGAGCAAGTGAAGCAGGAGCCGTAGGGTGCGTGCCGCCCCCGCTGGCGCCCAGAGGGTACCCGGCCCAGCGGGGGCGTTCTCCGTACTCCACCCACCCACCCTATTCCAGGAGAGCCCCATGGCAAAAATCCTTAAAGTAATCGACGACTGGAAATCCATATCCGCCGACGCCCGCGAAAGCCTGCTGTTGTTTACCCAACAAACCAAGCCGCGCTACCGCACGAACTGGCACCACGCGGAACTGGCCAAGCAGCTCGACCGCGTGGCGCAGGGCAAGTGCCGGCGGCTGATGGTCTTCATGCCGCCGCAACACGGCAAGAGCGAGTTGGTCTCGCGGCGCTTCCCGGCCTTCATGCTGGGCCGCAATCCCGACCTGCGGCTGATCGCCTGCTCGCACACCCACGACCTGGCCGTGAGCATGAACCGCGACGTGCAACGGATCATGACCAGCCCGGCTTATGAGGAAATCTTTCGCAAGTTCAAGCTCAGCCGCCGGCGGGTCGGCGCGGGCGGGAGGACCGAGGCCCGCCGCACGATGGATTGCTTCGAGATCCCGGGCCACGCGGGCAGTCTCCGTTCGGCGGGGGTGGGCAACTCGATTGCCGGACTGCCGGCCGACGGCGCGATCATCGACGACCCCTTCGGCAAGCGCGAGGATGCCGACAGCCCGGTTGTGCGGCAGCGCGTCTGGGACTGGTACACCAACGATCTGTACCCGCGGCTTTCGACCGACGCCTGGATCGTGCTCACGCACACCCGCTGGCACCGCGACGACCTGGCGGGCCGGCTGCTGCGAAAAATGGCCGATCGCAAGGCGGACCAGTTGGTCTTCTGCGACGAGAAGCGGCCCGACATGGTCGGCATCGAGGCCGAGCAGTTCCAGGAATTGCTCGTACACGAGTTTCGCAGGCAGTGCGGCGGCACGATCAACAACACGCCTTGGCCGCTGTACAAGATGATGACCGGCGGGATGCCCAAGATCGCGCGGATCCGGCGTCTGAGCCAGTACGTGATCAACCGCGAGCTGCGCTTCAAGGCCGACTCGCCCGGCTGCCGCTTGCTGGTCGACCAGCTCATGGATTTTCCCTTGGCCGCTCACGACGACGGGCCGGATGCCTTGGAGATGTGTACGCGGCTGCCCGTGGAGGTAGTGTTATGAGGGATTGGGAGTTACGTCTCGGGTACGCGGGCAGGTTCCGTACACGTTGCCGGACAATTTGTCGCGCACGAGTCCCGCTGCGTCGCCGTAAGTTGTTTTTATATAAAGACTTCGGATTGAAGAAAAACTCATTTCTGGGGCTTTTTGTCCGCCATCGGTGCCGGAAGAAACCGCCAAAGGAGGCATATGATGGAGAACGATTCCGGTTGACAGCGGCGCGGTGGCGAACTAGGATGGGACTGACTGGTCAGTCCGCCCTGGACTTGGCCCCCGCCTCCACACCGCACCCCCAAGCACAGGAAGGGCAGTTGGCATGAAAGCGTCGCCCTCCGAAACCTTACGATCTCCCGCCCAGCAACTGGCCTACAGCCGCCGCCAGGAGGAAATCCTGGAAAAGGCCGTGCATCTTTTCGCGGCGCACGGCTATGCCGACACCGACACCCAGTTTCTGGCCGATCGGCTCCAGATGGGCAAGGGGACCCTGTATCGCTACTTCCGCAGCAAGGAAGAGCTCTTTCTGGCAGCCGTCGATTTCGGCGTGCGGAAGTTGCACGAACATGTCCGTGCCTATGTGGCCCAGGCCGCGGACCCCATGGACGCCATCCGCCAGGGCGTCCGCGGCTACCTGGCTTTCTTCGTCGAGAATCCCGAGGTCGTGGAATTGATGATCCAGGAGCGGGCGATCTTCCGCGACCAGCGGAAATCGACTTACTTCCAGCGCCGCGACGTATTCGCCCAGCAATGGCAGGAGCTCTACCGCCAGTTGATCGCCGACGGGCTGCTCCGCGACATGCCGCCGGAGCGGATCAGCAACATCGTCAGCGAGTTGCTCTACGGGGCCATGTTCACCAACTTTTTTTCCGGGCGCTTGCCCGATTTCGAGTCCCAGGCAGAAGAAATCATGGACGTAGTGCTGCTGGGCATCCTCAGCGATTCGCAACGGCTGCGCCAGCATGCGGCGGCGAGTTCGGCCGATTCGGCTGCTATTTCGGAAGGGTTTTAGATTCATGAAGAGGTCACAACGCTTGCGCCAATACCCTCACCCCCTGCCCCTCTCCCAAAGGGAGAGGGGAGCAATATACCGTCGCCCCGTGCTCCTCTCCAAGAACGAGAGGGAAGCCATTTGCCCTCACCCCGTGCCCCGAATGGCGAGGGAAAACATCTGCCATCCCCCTCACCCCCTCTCCCTTCACCCCCTCTCCCTTCACCCCGTCTCCCCTCACCCCGTCTCCCCTCACCCCCTCTCCCTTCACCCATACTCCCCTCATTCCCTGCTAATCCTGCTCGTCGCGATGCTTATACCGGCTCTGGCTGGCTGCGGCCGCTCGCATCCGAAGGAGAGCGAGAAGGCACCGCCGGATATCATCGTAGGCGCGCCCGTCATGCGGGCGATCACCGAGACGGAGGAGTTCACCGGGCATACGGAGTCGGTGAAGACGATCGTTATCCGGCGCGGGTCAGCGGGTATCTGGAGAAGGTGTTGTTCCAAGAGGGGGCCGAAGTGCGTGAAGGCGATCAGCTCTTCGAGATCGATCGGCGGACCTACCAGGCCGATTATGACCGGGCGGTGGCCAACCTTGCCCAGGCCCGCGCCCATTTGGCCCACATGGAAGCCAACTACAAGCGGGCCAAGAACCTGTTCGCGACGCGGGGGGCAATCAGCCAGGCGGACTACGACCAGGCCGTCAGCGACCGCGACGAGTCGGATGCGGCGGTCAAGGTGGCCGACGCGGCCCTGCACACGGCCGAGCTGAACCTGAACTGGACCCGCGTGACGGCCCCCATCAGCGGCCGCATCAGCCGGCAAATGATCGACCCGGGCAACCTGGTCAAGGCCGACGACACGGCACTCACGACGATCGTCGCCCTGGATCCCATGTATGCCTTCTTCGACATCGACGAACGCGTCATGCAGCGGCTGGTGCGGACCGGAAAATTGAAGGCGGCCGCGGATGGGAAAGCCAAGGTCCTGTTGGGCCTGGCCGACGAGAAGGGTTTCCCGCACGCCGGCACGATCAACTTCATCGACAACCAGGTGGACATGCCGACGGGTACGCTGCGGCTCCGCGGGCTGTTTCCCAATCCCGATCGCATCCTCTCGCCCGGCATGTTCGTGCGGATCCTGGTGCCGGTCGACGACCCGCGTCCGTCGCTGCTGGTCTCGGAACAGGCCTTGGGTTCGGACCAAGGGATGAAATACCTCTACGTCGTTAACGACGAGGACGAGGTGGTACGTCGCGACGTCGAGGTCGGGAGCCTCAACGACGGACTGCGGGTCATCCGGAGCGGGCTGAAGCAGGGAGAACGGGTGGTCCTGAGCGGCCTGCAACGGATGCGGCCGGGAATGAAAGTCACCGCCAAGGAAATGGCCATGGCGGCCAAGGATTCGCCCGCCGCCACCGGGGCGGGGGCGGAGGCCCAGGCGATTTCGCCCGGCGCCACGCCGGCGGTCGCCAAGGGCGCCAACGGAACATCCCCTGCGCTGCGCGAGAGCCGGCTGCCGTCGGCCAGCCCCAAGCCAGCCGAGGAATCGCGGCCGGGAGTCAAGTCGGCGGCGACATCCCAAGTCCGCCGGGCGATTTAGCGTCTATGTTCTCCCGTTTCTTCATTGACCGCCCGATCTTCGCCACCGTGCTGTCGATTGTGATCACGTTGGCGGGCTGGCTGGCTATGCGGAATTTGCCCTTGGCGCAGTATCCGCCGGTCACTCCGCCGACGGTGCAAGTCAGTTGCACCTATCCCGGCGCCAGCGCCGAGGTGGTAGCCGAGACCGTGGCCGCGCCCATCGAGCAGCAGGTTAACGGCGTGGAGCGGATGCTGTACATGGAATCGGCGTCGGCCAACGACGGCTCCTACAATCTCTCGGTGACCTTCGAGCAGGGGATGAACCTGAACCTGGCCCAGGTGCTGGTGCAGAACCGGGTGAACCTGGCCTTGCCGATGTTGCCCGACGTGATCAAGCAGACCGGCGTGACGACGCGGAAACGGGTGCCCGACATCCTCATGTGCGTCAACGTCATCTCGCCCCACGGCCGCTACGACCAGCTCTACCTGAGCAACTATGCGCTGATGTATATCCGCGACGAGTTGCTCCGCCTGCCGGGGATCAGCGACATCTTCATCGCCGGGCAGCGCGATTACAGCATGCGGATCTGGGTCGACCCGGAGAAGCTCGCCGCGCGGGGTCTCACGGCCGGCGACGTCGTGGCCGCGCTGCGGGAGCAGAACGCCGAGGCGGCCTGCGGACAGATCGGCGGGCCGCCGGTGCCCGCCGGGCAGGAGACGCAGATCACGCTCACCACGCTTGGCCGGCTCAAGGATCCCGCACAGTTCGCCAACATCATCCTTCGCACCACGCCGGACGGCCGCATCGTTCGCATCGGCGACGTGGGCCGCGTGGTTTTGGGGGCCAAGAACGAGGACCTGAGCTGCCGCTGCATCGGCCTGGGGTCGGCGGGGTTGATCATCTTCCAGTTGCCCGACGCCAACGCCTTGGAAGTGGGCGACGCCATCCGGGCGAAAATGGAGGAGCTGTCGAAGAATTTCCCCGACGACCTGACCTACATCATTCGTTACGACACGACGCCCTTTACACGGCAATGCATCGAGGAAGTGGTCAAGGCGCTGCGCGACGCCGTTATCCTGGTTGCGCTGGTGGTGCTGTTGTTCTTGCAGAACTGGCGCTCGGCCTTGATTCCCTTGATTGCCGTGCCCGTGGCCATCGTGGGCACGTTCGCCGTGATGTACGTGATGGGCTTCAGCCTCAACAACCTCACGCTCTTCGGCCTGGTGCTGGCGATCGGGATCGTGGTCGACGACGCGATCGTGGTGGTCGAGGCGGTGGAGCACCACATCGAGAACGGACTGCTGCCGCGCGACGCCACGCTCAAGGCCATGAGCCAGGTTTCCGGGCCGGTGATCGCCGTGGGGCTGGTTCTGAGCGCGGTCTTCGTGCCCTGCGCGTTCATCAGGGGCATTACGGGCCAGTTTTTCCGGCAGTTCGCCCTGACGATTGCCGCCTCGACGGTCATCTCGACCTTCAATTCCCTGACGCTCAGCCCGGCGCTGGCGGCCCTGCTGTTGCGGGCGCGATGTACTGATGGTCGGCGCGAGATGGATTGCCGCCCGCACGCGGGCGCCCGGCACGCGGGCGCCCGGCACGCGGGCACCCCGGTCCTGCCCCGCTTGGCTTACGCCCTGGGCGGCGGCTGGGCGGCCTGGGCTTACGGGGGGCCGCTCCTGGCCGCGCGACTGGCAGGCCTGCAGTTCCTCTCGCCCCCGACCCAGGGTACTGGGTGCCCCGCCGCGGCGCTGGCGGCCGCGGCCCCGTGGCTCGCCGCTCTGGCAGGCGCAGCAGCGGGTTGGCTGGCGGGCCGGGCGCTAAACTTCGTGCTGGGCCGGGCTTTCAGGCTTTTCAACGACGCCTTCGCCCGGGCCACCAGCATCTATCTCCGTGGCGTGGGGATGTTGCTCCGCACCAGCGTGCTGGTGCTGGTGGTCTACGGCGGATTGCTGGCCCTGACCTACCAGAGCTACGTACACACGCCCAAAGGTTTCGTCCCGACTCAGGACATGGGGTATCTGCTGCTGGCCATGCAACTGCCGGATGCGGCCTCGGTCGAACGGACGACGACACTGGCCCAACGGGTGGAGAAGATCTGCGCGACTGTCCCGGGCGTCACGAACTGCGTGACGTACAACGGCCAGTCGTTCCTGCTGAGCGTCAACGGCTCCAACTTCAGCTCGATGTTCGTGGGGCTCGACGACTTCGACAAGCGGCAGACGCCCGACCTGTATGCCGACGAGATCGCCAACCAACTTCGCGAGAAGCTCGCCCGGGAGGTGCCCGAGGCCACGATCGCCATCGTGGGGGCGCCGCCGATCCGCGGCGTGGGCCGCACGGGCGGGTTCAAGTTCGTGGTGGAGGACCGGGGAGACCTCGGTTTGAGGACGCTGGAGCAACAGACCGCCAACCTCGTGGCCAAGGGCAACGAACTGCCGGGGCCGGACGGCCATCCGCAGTTGACCGGCCTGGCCAGCGTGTTCCGCGCCAACGCCCCGCAGATCTACGCGGACGTGAACCGCAAGCAATGCATGACGATGGGCGTGCCGCTGGGCGATCTCTTCGACACCTTGCAAATCTACCTCGGTTCGCTGTACGTCAACGACTTCAACCTCTATGGCCGCACCTGGCAGGTGATCGTGCAGGCCGACGCGCCCTTCCGCACCCAGAAGGAGATGGTGGCCGACCTGAAGGTCCGCAACACGGCCGGCGGCATGGTTCCCGTGGGGGCCCTCGCCTCGACCAAGGACGTCAACGGGCCCCTGCTCATCAGCCGCTACAACACCCACGCGGCGGCCTCCATCAACGGCAATTGTGCGCCGGGCGTCAGCTCCCGCCAGGGAATCGATCTGATGGCCCGCCTGGCCGACAAGGAATTGCGCAAGGGCATGGCCTACGAGTGGACTGAGATGGCGTTCTTCGAGGTGCAGGCGGGCAACACGGCGATGGTCATCTTCGCCGTGGCCGTGTTGATGGTCTTCCTGGTGCTGGCCGCGCAATACGAGAGCTGGTCGCTCCCCTTGGCCGTGATCCTCGTGGTCCCCATGTGCCTGTTATGCGCGATTGTCGGCATCTCGGTGGTGCCGATGCTGTTGCCCAAGTCGATGTGTGGCGGCGGCCCGGCCGACATCAACATCTTCACGCAGATCGGCTTCGTGGTGCTGGTGGGGCTGGCCAGCAAGAACGCGATCCTGATCGTGGAGTTCGCCAAGCACCAGCGGGAGGAAGGCGCGTCGCGGCGCGAGGCGACCCTGGCGGCTTGCAAGCTCCGCTTGCGGCCGATCGTCATGACCTCGGCGGCGTTCATCCTCGGCGCACTGCCCTTGTTGACCGCCCGCGGCGCCGGCGCCGAGATGCGGCGGACCCTGGGCACGGCCGTCTTCAGCGGCATGTTGGGCGTGACCCTCTTTGGGATTTTCCTCACGCCGGTCTTTTTCAACGTGATCGATTGGCTGGGCAGTACGCCCGTGTTCCGTTCGCGCGAAGTGCGCATCGCCGGACGGATCGCCGTGTTGATTCTCAGCTTTGGTTGGATCCTGCGCTGGTCGGGATGACGCGGGGAGGGGGGCACGGGGAGGGGAGAGGGGGGAAGGGAGAGGGGGGACGCGGAGACGTAGACGGAGACTGAGGTAGTGATACAAACAAACATAGACACAGACGAGGAGATAAGACATGGCGGCTATACGATCCTTTAAGGAACTGAGGGTTTGGCAGAATGCGATGGATTTGGCGATGCGCATTTTTGAGTTGAGCAAGAGGTTTCCTGTCGAAGAGCGGTACTCGCTCACCGACCAGTTCCGTCGCGCATTGCGCTCGGTGGCCAGCAATACTGCCGAGGCGTGGCGGAAGCGGCGTTACGCCGCAGCGTTCGTAGCAAAACTGAGTGATGCCGAGGGGGAAGCTGCTGAAACCCAAACCTGGGTCGAAGTCGCTCGCCGCTGCTGCTACGTCAAACCGCAAGACGCCGATGAACTCGATCAGCGCTGCGACGAGATGCTTGCGCAGCTCGTCACAATGGCGGAACACCCGGAGCAATGGACGATTTGCAACGAGCCGCCGCGCCACCGCACAACCCGTGGGCGACAAGGCTGACCATCCTGTCCTCCTCTCCGCGTCACCCCTCACCCCTCACCCCTCACCCCTCACCGCGTCACCCCTCACCCCGTCTCCGCGTCCCCGCCCCCATGTTCTCACGCTTCTTCATCTATCGGCCGATCTTCGCTTCGGTGTTGTCGATCATCGTCACGCTGGGCGGGTTGATCGCCGTGTTCACGCTGCCCATCGCCCAGTACCCGGAGATCACGCCGCCCACGGTGGAGGTCTCGGCGGCGTACCCCGGCGCCGACGCGCAGACGGTGGCCGACACCGTGGCCGCGCCCGTCGAGCAGCAGGTCAACGGCGTGGAGGGCATGATGTACATGTCGTCGCAGTGCACCAACGACGGCACGTACACGCTCACGGTGACCTTCAAGCTGGGAGTCGACCTGAACATGGCCCAGGTGCTGGTGCAAAACCGCGTGGCCATGGCGCTGCCGATTTTGCCCGACCTGGTGATGCGCAAAGGCGTAGCGGTCAAGAAGAAGTCGCCCAACGTGCTGATGATCGTCAACCTCTCCTCGCCCGACAGAACCCGCGGCAACCTGTACCTGAGCAACTACGCCACGATCCAGTTGCGCGACGAGTTGGGCCGGCTGCCGGGCGTGGGCGATATCACGTATCTGGGACAGCGCGACTACAGCATGCGGCTCTGGTTGGACCCCAAGAAGATGTCGAAGCTGAACCTCACGGCCAGCGACGTGATCGCCACGGTCCAGCAACAGAACGCCCAGGTGGCAGCCGGGCAGATCGGCCAGCCCCCGGTGCCCAGCGGCCAGGTGTTCCAATATACCATGACCACGCTGGGCCGATTGGTCGACGTGGAGCAGTTCGCCGACATGACGATCAAGACCGACGCCCAGGGGCGGCTTGTCCGCGTGCGCGACGTGGCCCGCATCGAGCTGGGGGCCCAAGGCTACGACCAGACCTGCACGCTGGACGGCAAGCCGTCGGTGGCCCTCTCCATCTACCAGTTGCCCGGCACCAATGCCTTGAAGACGGCCAAACTGGTGCGGGACAAGATGGAGGAGCTCAGCCAGCGGTTCCCCGAAGGGCTGGAGTACTCGATCGTCTACGACACGACGCCCTTCATCACGGAATCGATCCGCGAGGTCTTTCTCACGCTCATCGACGCCGTGCTGCTGGTGGCCTTCGTCGTGCTCTTGTTCCTGCAGAACTGGCGCTCGGCGATCATTCCGCTGGTGGCCGTGCCCGTGGCCGTGATCGGCACGTTCGCCGTGATGGCGGCCATGGGTTTCAGCCTCAACAACCTCACGCTCTTCGGCCTGGTGCTGGCCATCGGCATCGTGGTCGACGACGCCATCGTCGTGGTCGAGGCCGTGCAGCACCACATCGAGGCCGGCCTGCCGCCCAAGGAGGCCACGATCAAGGCCATGAGCCAGGTCTCCGGGCCGGTGATCGCGGTGGGCTTGGTGCTCAGTGCAGTGTTCGTGCCCTGCGCATTCATCAGCGGCATCACCGGGCAGTTCTTTCGCCAGTTCGCCTTGACGATCGCCGTGTCGACGGTGATTTCGGCGTTCAATTCGCTGACGCTCAGCCCGGCGCTTTCCGCGCTGCTGCTGCGGACCCGCGAGCAGGAGGAGGAAGAGCATGGCGGGGTGTTGCCGATCGCCGTCTATCCGTTCCTGGGCGCGGGGCTGGCCTATCGTTTCCTGATGCCCTGGGCCACGCAACTCTGCGGCACCTTGGCTTTGCCCGGGTGGAACCCGCAAGCGGCCGGCTTTTCCCTCAGGCTGGCGCTGGCGGTGGCCGCCGCGGGGGCCATGGTGTTCCTTGCGGCGGCCTGGCCGCTGGATCGGGTTCTGGGGTTCCTTTTCCGGCGGTTCAACGTGGGCTTTGCCTGGGCCACGGAAGGCTACACCCGCCTGGTGGGCGGAGCCTTGCGAGTCAGCCTCCTGGTGCTCTTGGTTTACGGCGGACTGCTGTACCTGACCTACTGGGGCTTCACGAACTCGCCTTCGGGCTTCATTCCCATGCAGGACAAGGGCTATCTGCTGGTGAACATCCAGCTCCCCGACGCGGCCTCCGTGGAGCGGACCACGAAGGTCATGGAACGCATCGAGGAAATCGCCGGCAAGACCGACGGCGTCAAGCACACCGTGGCCATCGCCGGCCAGTCGATCCTGCTGGGCGCCAACGCGCCGAACTTCGGCGCGATGTACGTCATGCTCGACGATTTCCACGAGCGGTCGGCCCGCGGGCTCTCCGGCGAGGTGATCGCCGCCACGCTCCAGGCCAAATTCCAGGATGAGATCAAGGAAGGCCTGGTGGGCGTCTTCGGGGCCCCGCCGGTCGACGGCCTGGGCACGGCGGGCGGCTTCAAGATCATCATCGAAGACCGCGGCGACGTGGGCCTGGCTGCACTGCAGCAAGTTGGCGAGAAGATTGTCGACCACGCCGGCAGCGACGGGGTACCCGGTGGGGCACCCAGTACCCTGGGTCCGGGTCGCGGCCTGCAAGGCATGTTCAGCAGCTTCCGCGCCGACACCCCCTGGCTCTACCTGGACATCGACCGCGATCGGGTCAAGACCAAGGGCGTCTCCATGACCGAGGTCTTCAACATGTTGCAGGTCTACCTCGGCTCGCTGTACGTCAACGATTTCAACCGTTTCGGCCGCACCTGGCAGGTGAACGTCCAGGCCGACGCCCAGTACCGCAAGCAGGTCGAGGACATCAAGCAGTACAAGGTCCGCAACAACGCCGGGACGATGGTGCCGCTGGGCTCGTTCGCGAGCGTCCGCGGGACCAGCGGCCCGGTGATGATCTATCGCTACAACATGTATCCCGCGGCGCCCATCAACGGCGGGCCCGCCCCGGGCGTCAGTTCCGGCGAAGCCATCGCCCAGATGCAGCAGGTGACCAACGATCAGCTCGTCCCCGCCATGCGGTCCGAATGGACCGAGCTGGCCATGCTGCAGCTCGAAACGGGCAATACGGCGATGTATGTTTTCGTGCTGGCCGTGGTGTTGGTGTTCCTCGTGCTGGCCGCGCAGTATGAAAGCTGGTCGTTGCCGCTGGCGGTGATCCTCGTGGTGCCAATGTGCCTGCTGTGTTCCATCGCGGGCGTGGCCATGGCGCGGATGGACGTCAATATCTTCACCCAGATCGGCTTCGTGGTGCTGGTCGGCCTGGCCTGCAAGAACGCGATCTTGATCGTCGAGTACGCGAAGCACCAATCGTTGGCCGGGGAACCGCGCCGCCAGGCGACGCTGGCGGCCTGCAAGCTGCGTCTGCGGCCGATCATGATGACTTCCTTCGCCTTTATCCTGGGCGTGCTGCCGTTGGTGGTCTCGGTCGGCGCCGGGGCGGAGATGCGCCGCACGCTGGGCACGGCCGTCTTCGCCGGCATGCTGGGCGTGACGCTCTTCGGCATCTTCCTCACGCCGGTCTTCTATAACGTCATCCAGTGGTGCAGCGAGCGGTTGGCGGCAAGGCGGGAGGAGGCCGACGGGGAGTAGCCATATTATTCTTGACATTGATCCGCGGTCACGTTACCTTCAATGTCATATCGATCAACGTGTCCTACGATACAAGGGTGACGAGTCGATGACTACATTGGCGCTGCATATCGTCGGCGATAAGCTCTGGCAAAGGATTCGGGAGTCGATGGAATTATGCGCATGAAACTGAATTCTTATCGGCTGAAAGACAAGGTGCATCTCCTGGACATGATTGAGGTTGGCCTTATCGACGAATCCTGGCTTTCCCGTTTCCCCCAGGTTTTGAGCGACCGCTTGCGGGAGCTGTTGGAGAATCCGAGCCAGTAACCCGGAAACCAAAGGGTAGTCTAGGCCGAAGCTTGTTCCGGCCTACGCGCTCTTCGCCGCGATGAGTGCCGTACACCCTTGCGAACCGGCCGCGGTCGAATTACGATACGGTCATCCCGCCTGATTCCACTCCTGCCACGAGGTCCCTTATGTTGCGATCCATCCGCCTGGCTGCAATCTTTGCCGTTATAAGCCTGCTCGCCCCCGCCTTTCAACTTGCCCGTGCGAAGGCTGCGGAAACGCCCCCGCGACCCGCGATTACCATCCCTTCAGCCGAGGAGCTGGCCCGTGCTATCAAGCGGCAGCATCCGCGGTTGTTGACCGACGCGGCCGGCTTCGAGGCCCTGCGGAAGAAGATCGCGACCGATCCCGTGCTCAAGCAATGGGACATCCAACTGCATCGCGACGCCAATCGGTGCCTGACCGCGAAATTGCCCGAGCACGTCCTGCCCGACGGCCTGCGGCTGCTGGACACCAGTCGCCGCATGCTCCAGCACAGCTATACGCTTGCCCTGGCCTATCGCCTGCACGGCGACCAGCGCTACGTCGACCGCCTCTGGCAGGAGTTGCAAACCGTGGCCGGGTTCCCCGACTTCAATCCGCGACACTTCCTCGACACGGCCGAAATGACGCACGCCTTGGCCATCGCCTACGACTGGCTCTACGACCAATGGAGCGGGCCGCAGCGGGAAACGATCCGCAAGGCGATCGTCGAGATGGGCCTGAAGCCGGGACTGCGGGTCTATGAATCCCGCAGCGGCTGGCATCGCGACGTTCACAATTGGAACCAGGTCTGCAACGGCGGGCTGACGGTCGGGGCCTTGGCCATCGGCGATGAGCAGCCGGAATTGTGCGGCAAGATCCTGCACCACGCACTCACGAGCGTGCAGTTGGCCATGCAAAGCTATGCCCCCGACGGCGGCTGGGGCGAAGGGCCCGGCTATTGGGCGTATGCCACCAGCTACAACGTCACCATGCTCGCCGGTCTGGAATCGGCCGTGGGCACCGATTTTGGGCTGTCGAAGTTCCCCGGTTTCGCGCAGACCGCGCTGTTTCCCTTGTACATGACGAATGGCGACAACCGCTGCTTCAATTTTGCCGATAGCTCCGAGCATGCCGGGCGTTCCGATTGTCTGTTGTGGCTGGGCCGCCGCTTCCAACTACCGGCTGCCACGTGGTTCGGGGCCGCGACCCGACAGCCCACCGCCGCGGCTATGATTTGGTACCAATCGCCGGGAAAAGGTCCAGACGACCATGAGTACATGGTGCCCGCGGGCTTGCCCCTGGACCGGTACTGGCGGAACGTCGAAGTGGTCACGCTGCGGAGCCGCTGGAATGACCCGCAGGTGGTGTTCGTCGGCATCCAGGCCCGTTCGCACACGTTCAATCACCAGCATCTCGACATCGGTTCGTTTGTGCTCGATGCCTTGGGCCAGCGCTGGGCCGTCGATCTGGGGGCCGACAACTACAACCTGCCCGGCTACTTTGGTTCGCAGCGTTACGACTACTATCGTCTGCGGGCCGAGGGACACAACACGCTGGTCATCGATCCGGCGGCCGGCCCCGACCAGGACCCCAAGGCGGCTTGTGGAATCCGGCGTTTCGCCTCGCAACCGGAGCGGGCCTTCGCCGTCGCCGACCTGACGAGGGCCTACGGCAAGCGGGCGAAGAGCGTCCAGCGCGGCGTGGTCCTGGTCGATCGCCGTTATGTAATCGTGCAGGACGAGATCGAGGCCGCGCAGGCCGATGTCTGGTGGTTCATGCACACGCCGGCCGCGGTTGGCCTGGAAGGCGACGAGCGGAAGGCCGCGCTCACGCTTGGCGGCAAGCAGTTGGAAGCCCGCATCCTGGCGCCGGCCTCCGCCCGTTTCGAAATTCGGCCCGCCGAGCCGTTTCCCACGTCGCCCAATCCCGCAGGGCAGAAGAGCAACGACGGCATCCGCAAACTGGCGATCCATCTGCCCGGCAGCAAGGAGTTGCGGTTGACCGTGGTCTTCATCCCGCGCGATGGCCAGGGCGAGGTTGCCCTGCCAAAGGTCCGACCGTTGGCGGAGTGGTAATCGTTACAGCCGATCGTACTTTCGTGCCGTTCCCCGCGCTTTCTCGACCGAGTAGCGTTCGGCGTTGATCTCCATCTTCTCTTGCACGGCTAGGGCCATGTCGATTCCCGCCACATTGGCGAACTCGGCCAGCAGCAACAGCACGTCGGCCACCTCGTGGCGGATTTCCCGCAGCGACTGCGCATCGTTCAGGACAGCCGCGCCCCCGCCAGGTTCGCTCCAGCGGAAATGAGCCATTAGTTCCGCCGCCTCGGAAACGAGGGCCATGGCCACGTTCTTGGCGCTGTGAAACTGCTGCCAATCGCGGTCGGCCGTGAACTGGGCAATCACGTTTTTTACCTCTTGGAGCGTCGTTTCGGCGTCGTTCCGTCCGGCCATTGTGATTCCTTCCGGTTTCGTGTTCGGGTTTCATCGTGAAAGTGTGGAGGCGCGTGGTCTCGATAGTGCATTCGGAGAATGATCCCGCGAAAACGGCTGACTTCCGGCATGAGAGAGGCTCACGAGGTTCCTCCCGCGACTCGCAACCCAAGCCGGAGATCGACTGAACTACCGCTATTCTACGTTTGCGCAACGCGACGAACAACTGGCGGAAGAAAGCCCCCCAGGAACCATCCTCGCATCGGTTAGCATTTTGTGAAAATGGCCTCCTTCCCTTGCTTATGCTCGGCGCCGCCGCTATACAAGGGGTTTGCCCCTACCATCTGGCCCACTACCTCGTGTCGGCGGTGAGTTGCTTGAAACCATCCTAAATCCCTTTCCCAGCAGCGAGGCATACCATGTCTTCCGATTATGTGCGACGACCTGTTCCCAAGCAGCTCGAACGCTTGACTGAACTCGCTTTCGATCTGCGGTTGATCGGAAGCAAGACGATGTCGAACATCTGGCGTCGGCTGGATCCCGATGCCTGGGTTCGCTGCAACAATCCGTTCATGGTCCTGCAGCACGCGCATCAAGAGCTTCTGGAACAGGCGGCGGCGGACGAGACGTTGATCGGCGAGCTGAGGAACTGGTTGGACCGGCAGGAGCACTACATGCAAAGCCCGGGCTGGTTCCGCGAGAACCATGCCAACTCGGAACTCAAAGGCGTGGCCTATTTCAGCATGGAATTCGGTCTGGCCGAGGCACTACCGATTTACTCGGGCGGTCTGGGAATCTTGGCTGGCGATCATTTGAAGAGCGCCAGCGACTTGAATGTGCCGATCGTGGGCATCGGGCTGCTGTACCAGCAAGGGTACTTCCGGCAGGTTCTGGCCGAAAACGGTTGGCAACTGGAAGCCTTTCCCTTCAACGACCCAAGCTCGCTGCCCGTCACGCCGGTGCTCGACCCCGATGGTCGCTGGCCGCGGGTGCGGCTGGACCTGCCCGGACGCACGCTCTTCCTGCGGATTTGGCGGGCGCAGGTGGGCAAAGTATACCTGTATTTGCTGGACAGCAACCACCCCTTGAACAGTCCCTGGGACCGCGGCATCACGGCCAACCTGTACGCGGCAGGCAAGGAGAAGCGGTTGCTCCAGGAAATCGTGCTGGGCGTCGGCGGCTGGCGCCTGCTGGAGGAGTTGGGAATCGACGTGCAGGTCTGCCATTTGAATGAGGGGCACGCGGCGTTCGCGGTGCTGGCGCGCGCGTCCAGCTTTGCCAGCCAACATGGCGTCTCGTTCCCGGTCGCCCTGCGGGCCACACGGGCCGGCAACGTGTTTACGACCCACACGCCGGTCGAAGCCGCCTTTGACCGCTTCGATCCGGCGCTGGTGATCAAGTACACGGAACCCTTTGTCCGCGAGACGGGACTGGCTCCCGAGCAATTCCTGGCGCTGGGCCGCAAAGACCCCGGCGATTCGAGCGAACCGTTCAACATGGCCTACCTGGCGATGCGGGGCTGCTGCCACGCCAACGGCGTGGCGCGGCTGCACGGCCGTGTCAGCCGGACCTTGTTCCACGTGCTCTTTCCCGGCTGGCCCGAGGCGCAGGTCCCCGTCGGACACGTCACCAATGGCGTGCACGTGCCGACCTGGCATTCGGAACCGGCCAACAAGCTGTGGAGGCAGGCCTACGGCTCCGACCGGCCGTGGCTAGGCGACCTGGAAGCCGCCGCCAAGGCCGTGGAGGGGTTGTCCGACGAGCAGCTCTGGGACTACCGCGCCGACGCCCGCAAGACGCTGGTCGATTACGTCCGCCAGCGCCTGGAGCGGCAGCGCCGCGAGCGCAACTCCGCGGAAGCGGTGATCCAGGAAGCACGCCATGTTCTCGACCCGAACGTCTTGACGCTGGGCTTCGCGCGACGTTTCGCCGAATACAAAAGGCCAAACCTGCTATTGGCCGACCGCGACCGTTTCGCGAGGATCCTCTGCAACGCCCAGCGCCCGGTGCAGATTATCGTGGCCGGCAAGGCGCATCCCAGCGACGACGGCGGCAAGGCGATGATCCAGCAAATGGCCGTGTTTTCGTGGCGCCAGGACGTGCGCGGCCGGGCCGTTTTCCTGGAAGACTACGACATGGTGCTCGCCCAGAACTTTGCCGCAGGCGTCGACGTGTGGATCAACAATCCGCGGCGGCCAGCGGAGGCTTGCGGCACGAGCGGGATGAAAATGCTGGTCAACGGCGGGCTGCACTGCTCGGTCCTGGACGGCTGGTGGCCGGAAGCCTATACGTCCGAAGTCGGTTGGGCCATCGGCGGCGAGCGCGAGCATCAGGGCGAAGGCGATGTGGACGACGCCAACGCGCTCTACGCGCTCTTGGAGAATGAAATTACACGGGAGTTCTACGAGCGCGACGAAGGGGGAATCCCGCGGGCCTGGATTACTCGCGTGCGGAGCAGCATGACGCGTTTGACCGCGCAGTTCTCCAGCGATCGGATGGTGCGCGAGTATGTGGAGCAGGCCTATCTGCCGGCCGCCAAGGCCTATTCGCGGCGTTGTTCCCGGAATGCCCGCTTGGCGTGTGCCCTGGAAGACTGGCTGGCCAAGATCGACGACGAGTGGCAGAGCATGCGATTTGGCCGCGTGGCCGTGCATCAAGTCGACGATCAATGGCATTTCGAAGTGCACGTCCTCCTGGGAGGGCTTGGCGCCGATTGCGTGCAGGTCCAGTTGTACGCCGATCCCTGTGCCGGCATCCGCAAGTGTGTGTGCCCATGCAGTGCGAAGGGCGAATCCACGGTGTCGTGAACGGACACGTGTATCGAGCAGTTGTCCCCGCCGCTCGCCCCGCCGGGCACTATACGCCGAGGATCGTCCCCCATCACCCCGAGGCCTTCGTGCCGATGGAAAGCACGCGGACGGTCTGGCATGGCTGACGGCAGTGCGCCGCCTAGCCACCCTTGGTCAAATGGCGACGTTATTCTTCACCCGGACCCCAGTCGGTCAGCCGCAACCGTGCTTGGCGAGCTTTTCGCGGAGTGCGTCGGGGGTGAACGGCTTGAGGAGATAGTCGGTCACACCCGCCTGGATGGCCTGGACAACCCGCTCTTTGTCGGCTTCCGTCGTGATCATGATAATGGGAACCTTCGCGTCCTGGGCGCGAATCGCGCGGGCGACCTCAACGCCCGGTTGGCCGGGCATGTTCCAGTCGGTCAAAACGAGATCGAATTCCCCCGCCTTGAACAGGGCGATGGCCTCGTTGCCGTCGCCGGCCTCGGTCGCGTTGTTCACGCCCACCGCCTGCAACGAACGCCGAATGATCGTGCGCATCGTCTTGGAATCGTCGGCCATCAAAACGCGAATACCCATGATGCCTTCTCCTCTACAAACCAAATCTCCCTACGCCAAAGGCCGGCCTTTCCCATCGACCGCCGCCTCTTGCGCACCTGCCTTCCAAAGGGTACGTTATCGTTGCGGCCAGTCAATTGCGGCCAAGAACGGGAGCGGAAATCAGCAACCCATTTCTCACACATCTAAAGAGGGGTGGGTCTTGCTGCATTTAACCGGGAGATTACAATCTAAAGGTATTACCAGCCCTGGAGCAGGGAGCCAATTTGCCAGCAGGAAAGTCTTCATGAAAGAGGCGGCCGAGGACCGGGTCAAGACACCCCAACTTCTGCCAGTATTGTACGCCCCCATCCAGGCGGGGTTACATCAGGTCGAAGAGGTCTTCCGGGAGGTATTACAAAGCAAATCGCCTTTCGTCGACGACCTGGTAAAGTACGGTTTTCGCCTTGGTGGCAAGCGGATACGACCGGCCTTGGTGCTGCTCAGTGGGCTGGCCTGTGGGACTTTCGGGCCGGACCACATTCTCTTGGCGGCAGCCGTGGAGATGATCCACACGGCCACGCTTATCCACGACGACGTGCTGGACGAGGCGACCATGCGCCGCCATCTCGACACGGTCAATGCCCGCTGGGACAACGAGACCAGTGTCATCTTGGGCGACTATCTTTTCGCCCGGGCCCTATGCCTGACCAGTTCGGTGGGGGATGTGTTCGCCAGTCGCGAGTTGCACCATGCCAGCCGTATGATGTGCGAGGGGGAGCTTCGCCAGATTGAAAGCCGCGGCAACTACAGCCTGACGGAGGAGCAATATTATGACATCGTGCGCGGCAAGACGGCTGCTTTGACGGCGAGTTGCTGCCGACTGGGGGCACATTTTTCCGGTGCGGATTTGGAGGTCGAGGAGGCCGTCGCCCAATACGGCCTGCATCTGGGCGTTGCTTTTCAGATCGCCGATGACCTGTTGGACGTGCTGGGCGACGAAGCCAAGGTTGGCAAGTCTTTGGGCACCGATCTCTTGAAGCAGAAGTCGACACTCCCGTTGATCCGACTCTTGGAGCAGACCTCTCCCGATGCCCGTCCGCGATTGCTCGCCCAACTCAATGGTTCCGACAACCACCGCCGAGATACTTTACGACCCTACTGGGATAATTCCGACTCGCTTGAATACGCCCGGGAGAAGGCAATCGTTTTTAGTCAGCTCGCCGTGCAGCAGTTGGAAATGCTTCCTCCCTCCCCCGCCCGTGATTCACTGGCCGGGTTGGCCGATTTCGTGGTCAGCCGGCAGCATTAGAGCTAATCCATGCCGTCCGGCGCCTCAATCCGTTCCTCGCCCACGGCATTGCGGAGTTTGGCCATGGCCCGGGCCTCGAGCTGGCGGATTCGTTCCTTGGTCACGCCCATCACCCGCCCGACTTCCTTTAGAGTCATGGGGTTGCGATTGTGGTCCAAGCCAAAACGGTGCTGGATGATCTGCCGCTCGCGCTCGTCGAGGTGCTCGAGGATCCGGGAGACCTCCGACTGCCGCTCCAACTGGGCCGACTCCCGCCGGGCCACATCGGGACGAATGTCTTCAATACCCAGCAACCGCTCTTCGCCTCCGGTGTGGAAGCGGGCCTGCTGCCGCAGTTCCGTAGGGATCGTGCGGGCGAAGTTCTTCATGATGGCCCACGTGGCATAGGTGCTGAAGCGGAAGCCGCGGGCGAAGTCGAACTTCTCCACCGCCCGGATCAACGACATGTTGCCGTCGCTGATCAACTCGAAAAGGTGGCCCGAACCGTTGGCATATCGCTTGGCGATCGACACCACTAGCCGGAGATTGGCTTGGAGAATGTCGTTCTTGATGGCAGCCGCGTCTTTCGCGAGCTTTAAGATCAACTCCAGAGCCGTCATGCGGTGATGATAACCATCCAAACGGTTGCGCAGCTCGCTGGCCTTGTGCTTCAAATAGTTCATCTTGCGGAAAAGATGCTGCTCCTGTTCTCGCGTCAAGAGCGGCGTTTCATACATGCTCGCCAAATAAGGTGGCAGGCCGGTAGGCCGCGGGACCTTCTTGGCCGCCTGACGATTCTCCGGGGCCGGGCCGAGAATCGCTCGCTCCTCGGCGGCCGAGGTACGGCTGAAGTGCTCGTTGGGGATGTAATCCAATTCCAGTTCCTGGACCTGCTTCAGCCGCTGCTGCACGAGAATTCGCGAAATCCGACCCTTGGTGGAACGAAAGCGTTTGGCCAGCTGGGCCAAAGTCTCGCCGGCGCTACGTCGACGAGAGATCTCCTCTCGCATCGCTTCGTCACGAGTTCGGTCATCCTCGGTCACAACAATATGAGTATGGTACGAATGATTCCCGCCCTCCGACCAATTGTTGCGACGACCTGACTGCCGCGCATCGACAAAAATACCACGGCCATTGTGAACTGGTTTTTCCGTGCTCTGGTGGTGGCCGAGGGAATGGTCAGCACCACGTAGGGAAGTGCTCCGTCGAGCTGGTTTTTCTATGTTGGAAATATTCATTAATGCCTCGCCAATGTTACGCGAAATGCGAGCCCACCATGCCCTGGCGTGCCGATGCATTCCATCCGAGTTCTCAACGAGTTCCCCTAGGATAAAGGGATGACTCCTGCAACAACTTACATGCCGACAACGTTCCTCTGGTCGTTGCTGTTCACCAATATTATGTTTCCGAGGAACGAACCAACCGTACACGCCTCTATTTTACACAAAAAAGGCTGCCAAAAATCAAGGGATTTGATCCGCTAATCGCCCGATTTTCCGTCCGCGGCACGATTTCCGCAAATTGTTGGTGCAGAACGACTTGAGAACAACCGCCTGCTCGGCATCTTCGCCGCTATGCCAACGGGAACGAATTTTCCTCGTCGGCCGTATCGTGGACACTTTGTATTTCGAGATGGTTCACGACCTACGGTTTGTCGGTAATTGGACACTGGTCTCCGTGAGCCAGAGGTTGCGACCGGATCCGGGCTACCCACATGCTGATACCATCGATTTGGTCCCATCCTACGACTCGTGGATGACCGTGGGCCACGCGGCCGAACTGCTTGTCGCACAAGCATTATATGCACCTGTTTTGTGCATTGGATGACGCCACAAGCGTTAGGCTCAGGTGTTTGTGGACAGTTTGGACCAATAAAGTCGCATCAAACGCTCGATGGCCTCATTTCCTTCCGATCAGCCATAGTAATCGCGGATTTTGCCGAAAAGCCTCAGACCGCGGTGCGTGGATCGGCGTTACTTCCCTCCGGTCCTGCCCCCCGTTCTCGTGGACTGAATGTGAAAAAGCGACCGCCAAGGCAGAAAGAGGGCGCGGTTTTTGCTATGTAAGACTGAGGGGTATTATTCACTGATTCAGTTATATGGAAAAACTGGCGCTCGCTACGATGGCAACGGCCCCAGAACGATTGATTGCAATCCACTCGCACGAGGAGGATCTTCGGGTCCTCGCCGAGATTGCCCGACTCCTGGCCACGCAACACGGTCAGCGGCAGATGCTTACGGAAGTGCTCAAGCTGCTGGAAGAACGGTTGGCATTGATACGCGGGACGGTGATGTTATTGTCGCCCGACGGGAGCGAATTAATCGTCGCCGCTGCGCCAGGCATTCCGGGGCATACGCAGGGACAATACCGATATCGCTATGGCGAGGGAATTATCGGCAATGTGGTCCAGACTGGCCAGCCCGCGATTGTCCCCCAGGTTTTCGAGGAGCCGCGATTTACGAACCGGCTTTATCAGCGGCAACCGGAAACCGATGCCGATATGGCCTTTCTCTGCGTGCCCATCGTTTTGCTCAGCGAGGTCGTGGGGACCTTGTCAGTCGATGTCGCATTGGACGACACCGAGCAACTCCAGGAGCGATGCCGTTTCCTGGAAATTGTCGCCAGCATGATCGCCTATGATGTCAAGTCGCGCCGCATGGAAGAAACGCAGCGGCAGATGTTGGAATCGGAGAATCTGCGACTCCGCGACGCCCTCAAAGAGCGATTTCGTCCGGAAAACATCATCGGCAACTCGCACCGCATGCGCGAGGTCTACCTGCGCATCCATCAGGTCGCCTCAACGAGCACGACGGTGCTCATCCGCGGCGAATCGGGAACCGGCAAGGAGCTCGTGGCGTCGGCCGTCCATTACAACAGCTTGCGGGCGCAGAAGCCCTTTGTGAAGGTTAATTGTGCTGCGCTCAGCGAAGGACTCTTGGAGAGCGAACTCTTCGGCCACGAAAAAGGTGCCTTCACTGGGGCCCTTTTCAGTCGCGTGGGCCGCATTGAGGAGGCCGAAGGCGGAACGCTTTTCCTCGATGAGATCGGCGACTTTTCGCCCGCGATCCAGGTCAAACTCCTCCGCGTGCTGCAAGAACGGGAATACGAGCGGGTGGGCAGCAACCGAACCGCCAAGGCGAATGTTCGCATTGTTTGTGCTACCAATCGCGAGTTAGAGAACGCCGTCGAGGCGGGACTGTTCCGCCAGGACCTTTACTATCGGGTCAACGTCTTTCCGATTATCCTCCCGCCGCTCCGCGAGCGCAAGGATGATATCCTGCTGCTGGCCGATCATTTCGTGGCCAAGTACGCCCAGAAATCAGGTAAAGATCTGCGGCGAATCAGCACTCAGGCCATCAATATGATGGCTGCCTATCACTGGCCAGGCAATGTTCGAGAACTGGAGAACTGTATCGAATACGCGGTACTCTTGAGTCGCGACAGTGTAATTCACGGGCACAACCTGCCTCCCACGCTGCAAATGCCCGATGCCGATGACAGCATCCAGGTCGATTCCCTAAAACACCGTGTGGCTATTTTGGAAAAGGACATGATCGTCGACGCCCTAAAATCTTGCCATGGAAGCGTCAACGCGGCTGCCCGCCGCTTGGGCATTACGGCCCGCATGGTCCGCTACAAGCTCAAGAAACTGCGAATCGACCATCAGCAGTTTGTCCGTAATGAGCGCCAGGCGGCAGGGTGAGGCATAAGACCTATAAGACCCATAGGACTTGTAAGACCCGTAGGATCTATACGCCTCAAGATTTTCCGCACCCGTCAATTATATGGCCGTTTTGCTGAGCTAGACTTGCAAGTCAAGTCTATGAATTCAGCATGAAGCCATGAATCCCACGCCGTCGGAAACTGATCTGCGACGCCAGAATCTTCTCACGAAATTGGCGGCCATTCTGCAACTCGATGCCGGCACGGGCGAAGACCGTGGCATTCGAGGTGACGATACGTCGGTCGCATCGATCTCCAGGGCCATTCCCGTGGGGGCCGGTTTGCAACCTGTGCAGGGAGCCGCTTCACACGGATTGGGTAAGGTGCAGAACGGAGTCGCCGACGAGTTCTCGACCGACGCTCTACGCCGAGCCGACGAATTCGTGCCAATCGCCCCCAACGAGTTTTCCAAGCTGCGTCTGAGCGAAACAGACGTCGAATCGCTGATTCTCAAGTTCCTCTTGAATCGTCGAAGCGCATCGGGCCGGGAGGTCGCCCAGCAGATCGGCATATCGTTTTGCCTCTGCGAAGAGTTTCTGCACGCTATGAAGACGGATCGCCTGGTCGTCTTCAAGGCGACTGCCAGCATGGGCGACTATGTTTACGAATTAACCGAGCCCGGCGTGCACCGCGGCCGTAAGTTCTTACAGTCCTGCGGATATTTCGGCGCGGCCCCGGTCTGCCTGGAAGACTACGCGGCCAGCGTCGCTGCCCAGTCGCTGCAAAACTACCAGCCGAGCATCGACAGCCTCCGCCGCGCGTTTGCCGACCTGACCCTCAGCGAAGAAACCTTCGAACGCCTGGGGAGGGCCATGCTCTCCGGCAAGGGACTCTTCTTACACGGTCCGCCCGGCAATGGCAAAACGAGCATCGCCGAGCGTGTCACCCTGGCGTACGGACCAAGCATTTGGATTCCCCGGGCGATCAGCGCTTGGGGCGAGATCATCCGCGTTTTCGACCCGAGTTGCCATAAGGAGCTGCCGGCTCCGTCTGGCCAGGGGATCGTCGACGAAGAGAACATCGATAATCGCTGGGTCCGCATTCGCCGGCCCACGATCCTGGTGGGAGGGGAATTGATCCTCGACAACCTGGAGATTATGACCAATCCAAGGACGGGGATTGCCGAGTCGCCACTGCAACTGAAAAGCAACTGCGGCACCCTGGTGATCGATGATTTTGGCCGCCAGCAAGTTGCGCCGTCGGCGTTGTTAAATCGCTGGATCGTGCCGCTGGAGAAACGCTACGATTTCCTCAATCTCACCAGCGGCCGGAAGATCCAGGTACCGTTCGACCAGTTCATCATCTTCTCCACGAACCTGGAACCACGGGACCTGGTCGATGAGGCGTTCCTGCGGCGAATCCCTTACAAGATCGACGTTTGCGGCCCGACGGAGCAGCAGTTTCGCAGCTTATTTTTGGAACTTGCGGCGTCGATGGAGATCGAGCCTTGCCGGCTGCCGCTGGATCAATTCATCCAGAAGTACTACCGAAACGCTGGTCGTGCCATGAGATTCTGCCATCCCCGCGACCTCCTCCGGCAGGTCAAAGTCTACTACGAGATACTCGAACAACCGGCCCGCTTGAGCGTCGAGGCCCTGGAAGCAGCCGCGGCAGATTACTTCTCAGTCTTGTGAAGACTGCCCAGTCTTCCTTCTTGCCGCAAGAAACTCCAGATTAACAGGTGTTTTTGCTGGCAATTCACCTTGCTTGTCGGCGATGCTTTCGGTATTTTTCGCCGTCCGTAAATTTGTCTCGTCTACAAATGTCTGCGCGTCTTTTCTGGAAATCCATTCCCTGTGTAGGGCTTGAAGTGATTCGAAGCGTGGCGAGAGGGAGCGGCTTGTATCACTTTGACCGTTCGCAGTTAAACAATACCGAATGACCCACAGCCGCTATCCTCGGATTTTCCGGACTGCGGGATGGGTTTTTCGGGAAAGGGCCTCCATGGCTGGACCGCCAATTACAGCAGGCAGATGCCATCGCGTGGTGCTATGCGCGCTGCTGGCGCTGACTTGGGCCAGCGTGGTCTGCCAGCTTCGGGCAACTGCCGCCGGAAGCTCCCATGTTGGGCTCCGCGGGACGGCCGATGCCCCCTGCTGGTCCCATGATGCCACCGCCTGCCGCCGGCCCTACCGTGCCAATTCCCTCCGTTGGCCCTACCGTGCCGACACCCGCCCCTGGCCCAATGCTGACAGCGCCGGGTCCTGGCGCCGGCATGCCGATGGCCGGTCCGCCCCCGCCTGCCGCCGCGGCGCGTGGTATGCCGGTGGAAGAGATGGTAGTCCAAGTTCGCGTGGAAGGCAATCGCACGATCACCTTGGATAAGATTCTGCAGAAGATTCGCACACGCGCGGGCCGGCCCTATCTTGAAGAACAAGTTCAGCAGGACGTTCGCGATCTCTACAAGTTGGGCGTCTTCGCGGGTGTTCGCACTTTCAACCAGCGGGTACAAGGGGGAGTCGTCGTCATTTTTCAGGTGGCCGAGCGGCCGCTGCTGCAGGAGGTCATCATCGTCGGCAACGACACCTTTCTGACCTCGGTCCTCAAGAAAGAGGCCGAACTCAAGGTGGGCGACGCGGCCGATCCCTTCGCGGTCACGAACGGCCGCCAGAAGATTATCGACTACTACCAGAAGAAGGGCTATAGCAAGGTCCGCGTCACCATTCTGGAAGGCGATAAGACGGGCGACTTGCGGGCCATCTTCCTCGTCAACGAAGGTCCGCGGCAAAGAATCTTTTGGATAAACTTCGTCGGCAACGAGTTCGTTAGTTCCGCCCGGTTGCGAAAGATCATCGAGTCGCACCCGCCCTATTTATATCTGTTTTCGGGCGAGGTGGACCGCAAACAAATCGACGAGGACGTGTCCAAGCTGACCGCCTATTACCGCGCCTTTGGCTTCTACTACGCCCGCGTCGGCCGCGAGCTGGAGTTCAATGAAAAACAGAACTGGCTGACGATCACCTTCGTGATCAATGAGGGACCGCGTTACTCGGTCCGCGATGTCTCATTTCTGGGTAATAAGAAGGTCGATACCCGTCGTCTGACCGAGAAGCTGAAACTGCTCAGCGGCATGCCCTTCGACCAGAACCAGCAAAACCTCGATTTGCAGAAGCTCAAGGACGAGTACGGAGGCAACGGCTACGTGTTCGCCAAGATCGAGGCGGATAACCGCCTTCTGGAAGAGCCCGGCAAGCTCGACATCGTCTACAACATTGAGGAAGGCTCCCGCTATCGTGTGGGCCGCATCAATATCGAGATCAAGGGCGAGAACCCGCACACGAAGATCACCACGGTGCTCGACCGCCTGTCGTTCAAGCCGGGCGACATCGTCGATATCCGCGAATTTCAGAATAGCGAGCGGCGATTGAAGGCCGCGCAGCTCTACAAAGTCGAGCCGCAGAAGGGCGTCGAGCCCAAGATCGCTTACTCGCCGCCCGATTCGGAAGACAAGGACACGGCCATCGCCGGCCAGCGGCGCACCTCCTACTACCGTGTACCGGGCGGCGAAGCCCCCTTGCCGCCAGGAGAAGGTTACCTCGATGTCGACGTTGCCGCGGGGGAGCCGAAAGCCGACGAGCAACCGCAGAATGCCCCGTATCCGCGGGCCGCCTATCCGCAGCCCACGTTCCAGGGCCAGACCTTCCAGCCGGCGCCCTATGCGACTCAAGTTTCCGCAGGGCAGGCCTATCCGCCGCCACAAGCCCCGCAGACTTTCGCTCGCGTTGTCCCCGCGGCAGGACAGGTTTCCAACCTGTCGCCACAGGCTCCGCAACCGCCGGTCTATCCGAATCCGGTTCCGCAATCACCGCTCTATGCCAACCAGCCGGCGCCACGCCCGGCGGTAATTCAAACGCGTTATGAGCCGAGCGACGGTTGGACTCAACCGCAGCCGCAGGGACAGAGTTGGCCGCCGGCCGGAAATGGCAATAACGGCTACTACGCCGCGCAGCCGGCGCAGGCCTACCCCGCCCCGCAACAACCGCCGGCCGGCACGACGATGTATTACAATCCGCCGCCCGCCGCTCCCTACGTCGCTGCGCCTGCCGGATCGCCCTCGGGCTATCCTTCGGGGCCGGCTTATGGGGCCGCACCGAATTACGGCGCTCCCGCGGGCGCCGGTCCCGCCTACCCGTACCCATCTTCCCCCACGACTTCCAGCCGGTATGGTGCGGGAGATCCCAACGGCGGTTCGGGTCTCTACACGCCCCGCGGTCCGGCGGCAGACCGGCCCGTAGCCGAGGTGGCCGCTGGCGGCGACCTGTACAGCAATCCTGAGCCCTCGATGGTTCCCTCGCCCGACACCGAACCGCTTCGCCCTCTGCCGCTGTTCATCACGCCGGAAGAAACGCAAACGGGCCGGCTGATGTTCGGCGTCGGCGTGAACTCCGACGCCGGCCTGGTGGGCAACATCACCTTGGACGAACAGAACTTCGACTGGACGAAAGTGCCCGATAGTTGGGACGACATCATGAACGGCCGCGCCTTCCGCGGCGCGGGCGAGCGGTTCCGCCTGGAACTCGTGCCCGGCACCCAGGTCCAGCGCTACATGATCAGCTTCCAGGAGCCGTACGCCTTCAATGTGGAGAACAAGCCGGTGGGCCTCGGCCTCAGCGGGTTCTACTACCAGCGGATCTACCCGGAATGGACGGAAAGCCGCGCGGGTGGAAGCGTCAGCCTCCAATACCAGTTCACCCACGACTTGCAGGGCAGCGTCCGCTTCCAGGGACAAGACGTCAAGATCGAGAACCCGGCCTACCCGGTGCCCTCCCTGCTGAGCGTCGTGGGCTACAACCAGCTTTATTCGACCTCAATTTCCTTGCAGCACGACACCCGCGACAATCCATTCCTGGCCTCGGAAGGGCACTTGCTTTCCGGCACGATCGAGGAAACCCTCGGTTCATTCCAGTACCCGCGGGCCTCGGTCGAGTGGAGCCAGTTCTTCCGCATCTTCGAGCGTGCCGACCGATCGGGCAAGAACGTGCTGAGCTTCAAGGTCGCGGCCGGTTACTCGGGCGATAACACGCCGATTTTCGAGCGCTACTATGCGGGCGGTTTCTCGACGATCCGCGGCTTTTACTTCCGCGGCGTGACGCCCCGCGACCCCGTGTACGGCATGGGCGTGGGCGGCGACTTCCAAATGCTGAGCACGGTGCAGTACTTGTTCCCGATCACCGCCGACGACATGCTTCGCGGCGTGGTGTTCGTCGATGCCGGCACCGTGGAACCGACGATCAGCAATTGGGTCGACAAGGTCCGCGTGGCCCCCGGCTTCGGCTTGAGGATCTCGATCCCCATGATGGGGCCGGCCCCCATCGCCTTGGACTTCGCCTTCCCGGTGCTCCAGCAGACCGGCGACCAGACGCAGATCTTCAGCTTCTTCGTGGGCTTCAATCACTAAGCCATTCCACCGGACTTGGCGCATTCTCTGTTTCTTGCGATAATCTATCTACGGTTCAGGGTGATGTGTTCCGTCACGGAGGGCGATGGCGATGCCAAAGCAGAGGAAAAAACGCGGGCCGCAGGCCGCGGCCAGGTTCAAGATCGGGGAGCATATTCGTGTCCGCCAAGGCGTTCTCGATGAGGAACATCCCGATATGCCTCTGGGGGGCTGGGCCGGCACGATCGCCAAGGTCGATCGCCACGGCATGTGCCTCGTGCAGTGGAGCCCGGAAACGCTGGAGAGCATCCATCCGATTTGCAGAAAACGATGCGCAATCGATGGGACCGCGCTGGAAGAATACTGGCTCCCCGCGCATGAGTTGGACCCCGATCCCGGCGGACCCCTCGCCATCCAACAGCCCGTGCAAATCACGCCTCGCCGCCTCTCGGCGAACGACCAGGGCGACCGGGTCCGCATGGTGTTCGGCCTGACCGCCGACGATTTCCTGCCCGGCGTGGACGAAGAGTTGCTGGAGACCTATTGCGACCACCTCGCCAAGCGGTTGACCCTGCCGATGGAGGCAAGGTGTTGGCGGGAGGGCGATCGCTTCCAATCGTCTTTGCGGACCGTAAAGGTTGTTGCCCTCGACCCTGAAACCGGCTTGGATGAGGACGACGGCATCCTGTGCAGGATCTCGATCGGCGGAAGGGAAGAGGTCGTGCCGCTTGCCGATCTTCAGATCCGCAGATCGAATCCGAATTACCAGCTCATCGACGATTATACCGAGTGGTTTGCCGGCTTTCTTTCCGATGACCTTGACGAGGATCTCGACGACGAGGAGTTCGACGGCGAATTTGGCGAGGACGGGGAAGACCTCGACAATTTGCCGGAGGCGGCCGACAGCAACCTCACGGGAAACTGGCTGCACTTGACCGCCTATTTCACATCCTTTGGCGCCGTTCTGGGGCCGGCCCTGGCGGCCATGACCTGGGCACGTTGGGGCGCGTGCATCGGCGGCGCTTTCTTGGGACTGGTGATGGTTATCGGCCAGACGACGGCGGCGCAAAAACAGCGGTTCCCGGTCAAGCGGTTCGTCGACATTACCGTCGCGTTGATCGCCGGTGTGATCTACGGGGCCATCTACGGCGTGATGGCGGTGGCCTTCATCGGCGCCGGACTGGGCGTCGCCGCGTGGCTATTGTTGGGGCGGTTGTACCAACGTCTCAAGCGGCCCGCCATTTTCGAATTGCCCGGCGGCGGCACGATCGCTGCCTCCTGCGGCGTGATTGCGGAGGCCTTCTATCTCAATCCCCAAGCAGCCGCCACCGGGTTTGGCTATGGGTCGCTGATCGGTCTGGGCTTCGGGCTGCTGACTTTTCTGGGACTTCTGGCTCTGGTTCGTTCAGTCCGCAGAAAGGCGCCAAAACTGGAGTACTGGAGAGTCAGGTCGTAGTGGCTCTTCCGGTTAGGGTGGGCGGGCACCGTGTCGGGCACCATGTACCCATGGTCGTGGTCGGACCGTTTTTTTTGGAATACACTGCACAGGCGGGCTAAAGCCCACCCTGCAATCGATAACGAACTGGCCGGCTGCACCTCTCCCCGGCGGTCTTGGGGTATTTTCTTGACTCCGAACAGCAGCCGATTTATGCTTGAGGAAGCCGCTTATCAGGGGCGATAAGTGTTCGGCTGCTCTTCTTCCCCCTTCTTGTCAAAGCCAAATGCCATTAAGAGTATTCAAAGCGTCGGCGCTTCTCTGCGTCCTGACGGTGCTGTGTTTGCCCTGCGACCAGGCAGCGAGTGGTTCCGATGCCGACACGATCGGCGCAACCGCGCGTGCAGCAAGCCGACCCGACGCTCACCGGCGCCGGCGTTGCCGTTATTCAGGCCGAGGCGCCTCTGTCGACCAACGCCTTTGAGGTCAACCCCGCGTCCGTCGGACTGTCGCCGAGCGTTTTCACGTATATCAACGGCAGCGGCAGCATTGCCAACTCGGCGACCTTTCCCAACAGTGTGGGCTTAGAGTCATCGCACGCCGACACCGTGGCTTCCTGTCTGACCGCCATCGCTCCGGGTGTCGGCAGCATCGACAATTACGACGCGAATTACTATTACTCCCAGATCGTCGCCAGCGGGCAAATGCCGTCGGCGGTCAATGCGGCCTTGCACAACGCGCGGATCGTCAATCAGAGCTTCGTGTTCACCGACACCACGGCGGCAGGCGTCGCGGCAATCGACCAGTCTTACGATTCCTATGCGGCGACGAACAACGTGCTTTTCATCAGCGGCGCCGGCAACAGCGCAACCCCCCCGCAGGCCCCGTCGACGGCCTACAATGGGATCTGCGTGAACGCCATTTCGATGAGTCCTCCCACGCTCGGCCCGACGAGCGACGGCCGCTCGAAGCCCGATCTGACCGCCCCGGGCGGCGAGACCAGCTATTCCACAGCCGACGTTTCTGGCGCCGCGGCCCTCTTGCTGCAGGCGGCCAGTCGCGGCGACGGAGGACCCGGCACCGCGACCAGCGCCAGCGACATTCGCACCCTGAAAGCCCTCTTGCTCAACGGCGCCAGCAAACCCGCCGGCTGGACGCACACCGCCACGGAGCCTTTGGACCCGCAGTACGGCGCCGGCATGGTGGACGTTTATCAGTCGTGGCTGGAGTTGAAGGCCGGCGACCAGGCCGCCTCGGCTTCCGCTCCCACGAACCAGCTTCAGCCGCCCGTGAATTTGGTTTTGTCTTCCGGCTGGGACCTTGGTTCCTTGCCCAACGGCAGCACCACGAACCACTACTTTTTTACCGCTCCGGTGACGGGCGGCGCCAACGATACCCTCACGGCAACGATTGCCTGGAACGTGTCGCATTGGGGCAGCGCCGACAACGCGATCCTCAACAGCCTCGATCTGGCGCTGTACGACACAACGAACACTTCTTCCCCCGTGAGCATCAGCGACAGCACGGTCGACAATGTCCAGCAACTTTACGTCACGGGGCTGACGCCAGGCCACACCTATGACCTTCAGGTTTATGACGGTGTGGCCCGGGTCAACGGGGGCGCCGAGACCTATGGACTGGCGTTTTCCACCGGATCGACGCTTGCCGTCGTGCCCGAACCGTCCACCTGCGCCCTTCTTGCCGTGGCCGTTGCCTGTGGAACGGCGGCCATCGTCCACCGTAAGCGAAAGTTATCGTAAGATCGTTCCCGGCCACGTGCAGTATAAATCCTCGCGGGTGCCAAGACTTGTACGTGCGGCGCACAAACGGGGCAGGCCAAGCGTGGCCTGCCCCGGTTTTCATGTAGAGAACTACTTGTCCTTCTTGTCGTCTGGCTTGGCCGCCTTGTCCTTGTCGGCCTTCTCCTTGTCAGCCTTGGCCTTCTCCTCGTCGGCCTTGGCTTTCTCCGCGTCGGCTTTCTCTTTGTCAGCCTTGGCCTTTTCGGCGTCGGCTTTCTCCTTGTCAGCCTTGGCTTTTTCGGCGTCGGCCTTCTCCTTGTCAGCCTTGGCCTTTTCGGCGTCGGCCTTCTCCATGTCGGCCTTGGCCTTGTCCGCGTCAGCTTTCTCCTTGTCGGCCTTCTCCTTGTCCGCGTCGGCCTTCTCCTTGTCCGCCTTAGCCTTCTCTTCGTCGGCCTTAGCCTTGTCCTTCTCAGCCTTCTCTTTGTCAGCCTTGGCCTTGGCGGCCTTGTCGGCCGACGCCTTGGCTGCGGCCGAGTCTTTGCCCTTGCCGCCCCCTTCTTCGCCGCATCCCACTAGGACGACTGCCAGACACATGGCGAAAATCCCTGCAAACAATCTCATTCGATGAACTCCTTGCTTGGAACCTGCCACGCGGTCCCCTGGGCTTCACGCACCGAGCGGAACCCAAGCCAAGACCCGGTCCAGGTTCTCTGATCCAAAAATCAATCCCAAAAATCGTTTGGTTCCAACGCTCTCGCAACCGGGCACCATGTACCCATGGTCGTAGTCGGCGAGCCGCGGAGATTCTGTTAGTCTGATGTTTGGGATGACCGCTTGCAAGGGGTGGGAAGCGAATTTTGACGATTCGAGACGCCAACGCGATCGCTCCTGGGTACGATCCTACACTTCGTGCGGCCAGGCTGTCGCGTTCGATACTAACCCGAAGCGGGCACCATGGGCTCATGGTCGGCGAAAGAATGGCTTAAGACCCAATCTTGCGCTTAGGGTTACTGTCATTTTCAGGCACAAAATTCAGATTTCAATCTTGCATGGCACGAAAAATGTAATAAATTAATACACAAGTGGGGTTCTGAAATAAGAGATTGACCCTGCCAGCCCCTTGAACCAGACTTCCCCTCCCCTTGTCTCCGGCTTGCTGCCCGACTATTATCGATTCTCCCTCAATTTGGAGTTCGCAATGCGTCATGTGCTTTCAGCACTGGTTCAAAACGTGCCGGGTGTGCTCTCGCACATTTCGGGCATGTTGGCCTCCCGTGGCTACAATATTGATAGCCTCGCGGTGGGGGCAACGGAAGACCCTCAACTTTCGCGGATGACCTTTGTCGTCGTCGGCGATGATCGTGTGCTGGAGCAGGTGCGAAAACAGTTGGAAAAAATCGTGACCGTCGTCCGCGTCGAGGACATCGGGTCCGAAGACCACGTCGAACGCGACCTGATGTTGATCAAGGTCTCGGCGCCGGCGGGCCGCCGGGCGGAGATCTCCCAACTGACCGAGATCTTCCGCGGCCGGATCGTCGACGTGGCCCCGCAAACCATGATCATCGAGATTGCGGGTCAGGAGGGCAAAGTCGAAGCCTTTATCGAGATGATGCGGCCCTTTGGGATCATCGAGTTGGCCCGCACCGGGCGTATCGCGATGGTCCGCGGCAAGGGCGATGGGCAACCCAGCTTGAAAACCGATAACCCGTAAGGATTTGGTCCGAAATTACTTCCGCAGGTCGGCCGTCCCTGGCCGTCACGTGCGACAACGGGCCGACCACGACCATGGGTACATGGTGCCCGAGCCCGTCCTACAAGTCGGAAAGTCATTTCGGACCAAATCCTAATTTCCCAACCAGGAGTATCCAATATGCCGGCGAAGATTTATTACGACAAAGACGCGGACCTTGCCCTGCTGAAGAACAAGACGATTGCCATTCTCGGCTACGGCTCGCAGGGCCATGCCCACGCCCAGAACCTGCGCGACAGCGGCTGCACGGTGATCGTGGCCGAGCTGCCTGGCACGCCCAACGGCGATCTGGCCGTCAAGGATGGTTTCACGCCGATTTCGGCCACGGAGGCCACGAAGAAGGCCGACCTCATTACGCTGCTCCTGCCCGACGAGTTGCAAGGCGAGATCTTCCGCACCCAGATCCGCGAGCACCTCGGGGCACCCGGTCCTTCCGGGTCCGGCAAGGTGATCGTCTGCTCGCACGGGTTCAACGTCCACTACGGCCAGTTCGACGTGCCCAAGGGGGTTTCGGTCATCCTGGTGGCGCCCAAGGGGCCTGGCCACCTATTGCGGGCGGAATTCGTTCGCGGCGCCGGCGTGCCGTGTCTGATCGCCGTCGGCGAAGGTTCGGCCGAAGACGCATTCAACATCGGCATGGCCTATGCCAAGGGCATCGGCGGCACGCGGGCCGGCGTGATCGAGACCACGTTCGCCGAAGAGACCGAGACCGACCTGTTCGGTGAGCAGGCCGTCCTTTGCGGCGGCGTAAGCGAATTGATGAAGGCCGGCTTCGAGACGCTCGTCGAGGCCGGTTATCAGCCCGAAATGGCCTACTTCGAGTGCGTCCACGAGATGAAACTGATCGTCGACCTGGTCTACCAGGGCGGTCTGAATTACATGCGGTATAGCATTTCCAACACGGCCGAATATGGCGACTACACCCGCGGCCCGAGGATCATTACCGCGGAAACCAGGGCCGAGATGAAGCGCATCCTGGCCGAGATCCAGGACGGCCGTTTCGCCCGCGAGTGGTTGTTGGAGAACCGCGTCAACGCCCCCGCCTTCAAAGCCATGCGGCGGCGCGAGCGGAATCTCCTGGTCGAGCGGGTGGGCCGCGGCTTGCGACGCCTGATGTCCTGGATCAATGCCAAAGAGGTTTAATTAATTACCCGGCCGCCGTGCGTTAGTTGACTATTGAACGAGAACCAATGGCCGCGACACAGACCAGCCCGCAGCAACAGCAGGAAACCCGACAAACCTTCGCATCGCTCAAAGCGGGCGATCGGATCGAGGTGGCGCACGTTGTCACGATCGGCCCGCAGACGTGGACGACCAAGAGCGCGGGCACGGTCGTCCGCACGGAGCGGGGGCGGCACGGCCTGCACTTCCGCCGCAACTTCGACGACAAAGTGTTCAGTGATTTTATCCTCCTGCGGCGCGACGACGGCGAACTGACCACCGTTGCCCTCGACGAATTCACGACCCTGCGGCGCTTGTAAGAAGTGTAGGCCGGAACAACCCTCGGAGCACCCGGGGTACCTGCTTGCGGGTCGCGGGTCGGTTCCGGCAGTACGGCAACCGCGGGAACGGCAACAGATACTGCCGGAACTGCGCAGGCTTGTTCCGGCCTACAGTTGCTACGTTGTGACATAGGTGTGTACAATTCGATGTGTTTCGCATGACCCCCTCCCCGCTGGTTTCCTTGTTCCAATCGCACTCGCGCAACTTCGAAGACAACCGCTTCGTGTATGCGGTGGTGAGCCGGCGTTCGGGCGGGGTTTCGATCGGTGTGAACCTCAACCCGGAAAAGTATTGCAACTTCGACTGCGTTTACTGCCAGGTGGACCGTACCGTTCGCGGGGGGCCGGTGCTGCGAAAAATCGATCTGCCGCAGTTGGCTGCGGAACTGGACGAAATGGTCGACCTCGCGATCACTGGCCGGCTGTTCGAAGGCACGCGGTTCTCGACCACGCCGGCCGAGTATCGCCGGCTCAGCGATATTGCCATGAGCGGCGACGGCGAGCCGACCGCCTCGCCAATCTTCGACGAGGTGGTGCAACTCTGCGCCGACATTCGCCGCCGCCGCGGTCTCGACCAGGTGAAACTCGTGTTGATCACCAACGCCACGCTGTTCCATCGCGAGCGGGTCCGCAAGTCGTTGGAAGTCTTGGACGCCAACAACGGCGAGATCTGGGGCAAGCTCGATGCCGGCACGGAGGAGTATTACCAGACGGTCGACCGCTCGAAGGTCAAACTGGCCGAGGTGTTGGAGAACCTCGTGGCCGCGGCCCGCAAGCGGCCGATTGTAATTCAATCGCTATTCATGCGTCTCAGCGGCAACCCGCCGCCGCGGGCCGAACAAGAGGCCTATTGCGATCGGCTTTGCGAAATCGTCGCCGGCGGCGGACAGATCAAGCTGGTGCAGATCCACACGATCGCCCGGCGCCCGGCCGAGAGTTTTGCCTCTCCGCTGGAGAATGCCGAAGTCGACGCCTTGGCGGAGTTGGTCAAGAAACGTACCGGGCTGGCGGTGGCGGGATATTACGGCTGCTAAGGCCGTAGGGTGGGCCGGCGCTCGCCGACCCGCTGCTCAGGTACCCCGGGTCTTGTCCCACCCTACAATCACTACCGCTCTTAAGTTCGCCAGTCTCCTTCTCAATGTTTCGGGTGCTGCGTTAGACGCCGCAACTGCTCGCCGATGGCGATCCAAAAACTCGTAAGCAGCATTCCCAGACCGCACAGGTCCAACGCGGCCCATACAATGACTCCTGGCCGACGATCGCGCCACGCATTGGAAAGAAAGTCACCGATCGTGAGTGCGGCGAGACCACCGAAAAACAGGGACCAGCCGATCGAGGACCCGAACCAGCGGCGAGCCCTGCGCCCCCGTCCATCATCTTCAATAGTTGGAGAATTCTTCGTCAATGATCCGCTGCACTTCCGCTACAGCCTCCTTGTCTCCCTTGCCGAAGACCGATCGCCAACCATGTTCCTGCTCTTTGCCAAGTTTCTCGCTGATGGCGTCCGCAAGGAATGCGTCAACGGTCGTGCCAAGCATGGCAGCGTGGGCTTTGACCTGCTCGTAAACCGAATCCGGGAGTTCGATATTTGTTGTCATCATGCCGCCTTTCGTCCTCAGTGTTCACAGACTTAATCATAGGGGATTTTCCTTGTTTTAGCAATACTCCTTTCGGTCCCTCGTTGGACGACTGGTTAAGGATCCTGCTCTTCGCGCGGCCGCAGGGTGGAACCAGATCGCATAGCGAGCGCAGGCTCACTGTCATCGAGTGAAAAGCACACTATGGTGGGCCGGCGCTCGCTATGCGACCTGGTCCCACCCTACAATTGCCCGCGTACTGTACCGAGAACCGGAAGAGCCATCCCATTCCCGCCCCCCATTGCCGGACCCTTTCAGCACCACTAAAATACCGAGTTCGTGACTCGTCCCGTTGGGCACCATTCGAGGCGTTTTTTGTGAGCGATCCCTATTTCCAGCAACTCTTCGCCGACCGCATCGGCGGCGCGAACTACGGCAAAGGCAGCGAGATCTACAAGTTCGAGAAGATCAAGCGGGCGAAGCGGAAGGCCCTGGCCGAGCACCCCGAACGGAAATTGGTCGATTTCGGCATCGGCGAAAACGACGAAATGGCCGCTGCCAACGTCCGCCGCGTGATGGCCGCCGAGATCGATAAGCCGGAGAACCGCGGTTATGCCGATAACGGCATCGCCGCTTTCAAGGAGGCCGTCGCCCGTTTCATGCAGCGCGAGTTCCAAGTGGAACTCGATCCGGTGCGCGAGATCAATCACTGCATCGGCACGAAAACGGCGCTGGCCATGCTGCCGGCGGCCTTCATCAACCCTGGCGACGTGACGCTCATGACCGTGCCCGGATATCCGGTCGCCGGCACGCACACGAAATACTATGGCGGCGAGGTACATCGCTTGCCGCTTTGCGCACAGAACGACTTTCTGCCCGATCTCGCTGCGGTCCCGGCCGACATCCGCCGGCGTGCCAAGCTGCTGGTGATCAATTATCCGAATAGCCCGACGGGCAAGGTCGCCACGCGGGAGTTTTTCGCGCGGGTCGTCGATTTTGCCGCCAAGCACGAAATCGTGGTCATCCAGGATGCGGCCCACGTGATGCTCAGCTACGGCGATCGGCCGCTGAGTTTCCTGGAAGTGCCGGGCGCCCGCGACGTGGGCGTCGAGGTCCACTCGCTCTCGAAGGGCTGGAACATGATCGGCTGGCGGATGGGCTGGGTCTGCGGCCACGAGCGGATCGTGCGGGCCCTGGCCGACGTCAAGGACAATTCCGATTCGGGCCAGTTCATCGCGATCCAGAAGGCGGCCGCCGCCGCCTTGGACGACCCTTCCATTCCGCGCATGCGCGCGAGAAATACGGACGCCGGCTGCGCAAGCTAGTGGCGACGCTGCGCTACTGCGGCTTCCACTGCCAGGTGCCCGGGGGCACGTATTTCCTGTACACGGCCAGTCCCAAGGGCCTCTCGGGCGGCGATCGCTTTGCGACCGCGGAGGCCGCATCCCAGTTCCTGATCACCGAGCATTCGATCTGCACCGTGCCCTGGGATGACGCCGGCGCCTTCCTGCGGTTCTCGGTAACCTATGAAGCGGCCGACGAAGCGGCCGAAGATGCCTTGATGGCCGAGACCCAACGGCGCCTGAAGGCGCTGAACCTGGAGTTCTGAATGGCGCTGCACGATTCTGGGAGGCTTGCTCGCGACGGTTTATTTCTTCGCGGGCCCCGGTTCGGATTGCGGGCCGGGGCAGCCGGAGTCGACCAGCAGGTAACCGGCCCAGAAAAACGGATGCGCGGCCCGCTGCTCGCCGTCTTTGCCGGCATGCTCCCCGCTGGACTTCTTGATCCGCGGTTCGGCATCGGCGTTCAGGGGCGAATTGCTCACTACCTGGATGGCCCGCTGCCAGGCGTCGGCGGGCGTGGTGTGCGGCAATTCCTGGGTGAATTCCTGCACCAGGTCGAGGCTCGTCTGCCCCCCGCTCCGCCAGCGGCTGAGGAGGATCGTCCGCGTTCCCGTCGACATCATCCCGCAGACGCTCAGGAAGATCTCGTTGCCGGGCCCGAGCACGTCGGCCGCAGCGTGGCCGGAGCGGTGCGAAACGTCGACCTTCTTCAGCGCACTTTCGCACGCCGAGTGATAGCCGGGCAGGACCACTTCGTCCGGCCCCCGCCGCGGCAAGAGGAACCATTCGCTCAGCGGCCCGGTGGTCTTGGTCCGCTCGGTGGGTAGCGGCGACCAGCCGTAGGGTTCGGTCTCGGCGGCTGGGCTCAGCTCGTCGAACACCACAAGACGATCAATGAAACTGGCGTAGATCGGGGCCGCGGCCGGCAGGGGCATCTTCAAAGTAACGCAGCCGGGCAACGATTTCGACATCTCCTTGACCGTGCGTTCGACCGCCTCATCGTCGAACTTGGGACTGAGTTTGCCGACGAGGATTGCCGTATTGCCGTGGCGGCGGCCCAAATCCGACGTCGCTGTGGCCAGGCCCGCGGTCGGCGCGTAGCGGATGCGGAAACGGGAGATCAGCGGCCGCAATTGCCCGTCAACTTTCACCTGCAAGGCCTCGAAAGGCACGTACCAGAGCAGCCCGTCGGGCACGACGATCAGCTCGTCGAACTTGGTGGTGAAGTCCGCCCGCGAGCCCTTCAGCAGGCCGTCCAACAGTTCCCAGGCGGTTTGCCGCCACTTGGGGTCGGAGAGGTCCTTCGACGAGAGTTCGTAGTTCGGCGAGATGTTGCCGATTCCGCGCAGCAACGCCGTCGATTGCTTGGCAAGGGTCTGCGGCGTCGAGGCCACTTGCCAACTGGCATATTTGTCGTGGCTCAGCAGGAAGGCGTACAGGTTCCGGCTGGTGGCGAAGAAGTCCAGCAAGGCGTGGCCCGGCGGCAGCGATTTTTGGATCTCCGCCGTTGTTCGCAAGGGCGGGAAGGCGATCGCTGCCGGGTCGCGGCGGACGGCCATCTCGCGCAGGACGATTTCCTGGTTGTGGCCCACGGTCATGAGCTCGGTCATGGCCTGACCCTGTTTCTTGGTCTTCTCCGCGTCGCCCAGCACCAGCGGCACGGCAGCCAGGTCCCGCCGCAAGGCCGCGGCCCGATCGAACAGGTCCTTGTAGAGCGGATAACGGCTCAGCAACTCCTGCCGCTGCAAGAGTGCCGGCTGGGGCAGCAATTCTTTCGGCGCCTCCAACACCCAGCGCAGCGACTCCAAACGCCCGCCAAACGGCAGGCTGCAAAGGAAGCGATGCCGCCGGGCGCGGTCGGCAACTTCGATGGCCAACTCGTGCTCCTTGCGTGCCACGGCCGCCTCGAACCAGTGTTCGAAGTATAGGCCGTGCGGCACCCAGAGCGCCGCAAGCGCTTCCATGGGATCGTTCAGCCAGTCGGCCGGCTGAGGATCGCGGAGCACGATCTGGTAAAGATCGAGCGCCGCCCGCGCGGCGCTGACGCTGCCGTTGCCGCCGCCCGTATAGTACTCATCGACCTTCTGCATGTGGAACAGCCAGAGCGAGCCGGGGTTGTCCATCTGGCCGTTGGCGGACCGCATGAACTGCATCACCGCGGCGAGTGCCGTGTCGCCCTCGGTGGTCTTGTGGGCCTGGTAAAGCCCAGTGGCCCACAAAAACATCCTCCGTGCGGTAAGCCGTCGGGCTAGGGTCCTGATGCCAATCGTGGTGCGGGCTTCCTCGAGCAGGGCCATTGCCGCTTGTGTCTGCCCCAAAACAAGGTGGTTCTCGGCAGCCAGCGTCAGCAGCGATGCGTAAAGGTGGCGGAAGTTGTTCGTCTTGGCCCAGGCCGCGGCCGGGCCCAAGGCCAGCGGCGGGAAATTGACCTTGCCGTTGGCCAACAAGAAATTCAAGGCCGCATAGCGAAAGGCCTCTTCCATTACACCGGCGTCCTGCCGGCCGATCAGGTCGGTGAAGTAATAGGAGGCGTAAGTTGCCTCTTCGAAATGGGTTGCGGCCGAGGAATAATCGTGGGCGGCCATGGCCAGCCGGCCAAGCTCCAGGTGGGCGACGGCGGTCAGCGGATGCTCGAACTCACCCGAGGCAAGCGTGGCCCGTTGCAAGAGCGGAACGGCCGCGGCAGACCGCCCCCCGGCCGACAGGGCCAACCCCAGTTCCAGGTTGATCCACGCTTCCGTCCAGGTGTTGGGCTGTCCGGGGTTGCGCTGCAAGATGGCGATGAGGTTGTCGATCAGCGGATCGTGGGCGGCCAGCGGCCCGAGCAACTCGCCGCGGCGGCGAATGGCCAGCGCCGTACAGCGCAGGATCTCCGAGGGCTCGACGGGAAACAGGTTGGGCGGCTCAACGATCCCGCCCTGCGCCAGGGCCTCCGAGGCGTTGAAATTACCCTGCAGCAACGACAATCTGTACGGAAATACGCCCAACGGGGCTTGCAACCGGCGAACCTGCCAGGGCGCGAGCTTCTTCCCGCCGATGTCGGCGCGCATCGGCTGCAACTGGACCTTGGACAGCCACGTGGGAAAGGCCTGGTAGATTTCCAGGGCGTTGGTGTAATGGGCCAGGGCGTCTTTATTTTGGCCCATCTGGTAATAGCACTCGCCCTGCATGGTCTCGTAGCAGATCGAGTCGATCCAGCGCGACTGCGCGGTCTTGATCGATGCAAGGGAGTCGGCCTGGAAGTGACGCAGGGCCGAGCCGTAGTCGCCGACGTAGAAATCGAGGAACGCAGCGTGATAGCCCGGGGTCGGCACCGTGCGGTCGCCCATCCCGCCGGCCGGCGGGCGTGCGACTGGCTGGCCGGTAGCAGGGCGGTTGCCGCCGAGCAAGGCCAAGGTCCCACCGAGCAGGACAACAGTGAACCAGAGCAGTGGATGAAAGCCACCGCCACGGCAAGAAACACGAAGTAACATGGGAATCTCCGCTCCTGGGGCCCAGGTTGATCTTACTCTTTTTGCCCGCGCATTTCCAGTTCGCACCCTGACAGGTCTAAGAAACGGCTAGGCCGAAGGGGCGATTACCGTAGGTGGGACCAGATCCGGGGCACCCGGGGTACCCGCTTGCGGGTCGCGGGTCGGCGAGCGCAGGACCACCGTGATCGGCCAAGAAGCACATCATGGTGGGCCGGCGCTCGCTTCGCTCTCTTGTCCCACCTACGAAAAAAACCGCAGAACCGCATTATACAAATACCCACAGGATGGGGTCGCGCGGCCTTCTTGCTGTTCTCCTGGCCAAGACACCTGCCAACCGCATAATTGCGGCCCCGCCGGGCCTCGGGTTCGGCGAGGGTCTCCTGACCCCGCCGACCGGTTCGGCGAGGGTCTCCTGACGGGTTCGGCGAGGGTCTCCTGACCCCGCCGAAACGCCTGACCAAAGGTCTCCCCATTCGCCAGGAGACCTTCGGCCGATGGCGTGGCTCGGTCAGAGACCGGCCACAACCGCGGGCAACCGCTTAATTCCGGCTCCGCCGGGCCTCGGGTTCGGCGAGGGTCTCCTGACGGGTTCGGCGAGGGTCTCCTGACCCCGCCGAAACGCTTGACCGAAGGTCTCCCCATTCGCCAGGAGACCTTCGGTCGGTGGCGTGGCTCGGTCAGAGACCGGCCACAACAGCGGTCAGAGACCGGCCACAACCGCGGGCAACCGCATAATTGCGGCCCCGCCGGGCCTCGGGTTCGGCGAGGGTCTCCTGACGGGTTCGGCGAGGGTCTCCTGACCCCGCCGAAACGCCTGACCGAAGGTCTCCACATTCGCCAGGAGACTTTCGGTCGGTGGCGTGGCTCGGTCAGAGACCGGCCACAACAGCGGTCAGAGACCGGCCACAACCGCGGGCAACCGCATAATTGCGGCCCCGCCGGGGCGATGTTAAAGTTTGCCGAGTGGGGAGACGATAAGCTAGGTGCTGATTGTATCGCGTGTAACGCTTGTGCGTCCGATACGGAAAAAGGCAATGCTACAAGTCTGCGCGTCCTAAACCGCGCAGAGCACAAAAACCCACGGAGGTAGCCCATGACGGCCCCCAATACTGGTCGCTGTGGCTGGCGAATTTGTTTGCTTGGGTTGGGATTGTTTTCGGTCCTGGGGTTGACCGGCTGCCAGATTGACGTCGGCGGCCAGACGTTGCCCAGTCCCTGGTATTTGGGCGACGACGTGCAATACTTCCCGCCGGGGGCGCAATTCCCGCTGGCCAAAGAGGCGGCGGCCCAAAAGGCGATGTCGCAGGAACAGATCCAACAACGCTAGACATTGCGAAAATAACGATTTACTGCCGCATGCCGCGAGGAAACGCCGCTGCGTGGCCGCAAACGTTGGGGACGTTGCGGAGCGCACGACCGATCCGAAGCGGCGGGGGGACGGCACCCTGCGCGGTTGGCGTCCATGACCGAACATCCCAGTCGAAGGTTCGGTCAGGACGTCAGCAGCGCAGGTCATTTTTCTTGGATGAGGCTGCCGCACGCTCGGCGAGGGTCTCCCGACCCCGCCGATTCGTCCGCGCGAAAGTTTCCCCATTCACCTGGAGACCTTCGGTCAGCGGCGTGGCTCGGTCAGAGACCGGCCACAACAGCGAGTCAGCAGCGCAGGTCATTTTTCTTGGATGAGGCTGCCATGCCGGAACTCTCCCCTCTCGCCCAAACCTGGGTGAACGTCGTGCTGATCTGGATCGGCTTTGGCAGCATCGCCGGCCTGCTGGCACGCGCGATCCTGCCATTTCAGAACCCGTCGGGTTCCCTGCCCACGCTGACCCTGGGCATTACCGGCAGCGCGATCGGTCTGGGGTTGCTCTCCTGGATTCAAGGCGGCGGCCCGTCGAATCCCATCAGTCCGATTGGATTTCTCGTCGCTGTGGCCGGGGCCTTTGGGTTGCTCTTGCTCTATCACTTGATGCGCCTGGTCGTGCATCGGCAGCAAGAAGAGCAGGGAGCAGGTAGCACGGAACCGGAAGAATAGGACCGATGGGACTTATGAGACCTATAGGTCCCATGAGTCCCATCCCCGCTCCCTGCTCCTACTTGGCCTCGATCCACAAGCTCTCCGAGTGGCTGTTGAACTCCGGCGCGTACATGCACTGGATGGCGGCAAAACCGGTCTGATACTTGCCGCGATGCGCAACGCGGGTGGCATACTCGAAGACATAGGTGCCCTTGGGCAGATAGTCGATGAAGAAATGGCTCGCCGTGTCGCGGGTCGTCTCGTAATAGCCCAGGCCGTCCTGGTACTTGTAGTGCGAGAGCACGTTGACCGGCTCGGTGCCCGCGCCGCGATGGTCTTTCAAGTGGATGAACTCCATGTCGCGGTCGCTCCGCAGCACGATCCGCACCACGAGCTCGTCGCCTACCTTGACCGGCCCCTGGACGAGCTCCAGCACCGGCCCCTTCTTCGTGTATTGCCGGGTGTAAAGCGTCTTGGTGAGCTTCAGCGGCGTGCCCTCGTAGGCCGTCACCTTGCTCATGTCCTCCAGGTACTGCCAGTGCACGCTGCCCCAGGCCACGCCCTGGTCGACCTTCTTCACGCTGATCTGCCCCAGTTCGGGCTTGATCTCGCCGCGGACGAACTTCTGCTCGTAGAAACCGGTGCCGGCCTCGACCTTCTCGGGCTGGATCAGTTTGCCGCCAAGGCTCACCTCGACCAACTCGTCGGAGGCCAGCACGTTGCTGCCCCGGAGCAGCAGGGCATACACGGCATCGGCCGTGGCCTTGGTCGTCTTCCAATCCTGCGTCTGCTTCTGCTTCAACAGCCAGACCTTGCAATCCTCGACCGCCTTCTGATCGTCCATCACCTCGTCGAAGGCCTCGATCATCATGGCCTGGGTCTCGATCGGGGCCCGATACCACCAGAACGAGAGCTCGGTGTCGCGCCAGAACATGCCCAGCTCTTCGTCGCTGACGCTCCGCTCCTTGATCGAACGCATGATGCCCTGGGCGGCCGGCTTGTCGGCAAAACGCTTCAGGGCCACGGCCAGATGGGCCTGCGATTGGCGGTCGGCCAACAAGAGCCAATGCTTGCGGGCCTGGCCGAGGAAGTAATCCACCGCCTCCTTGGCCTGCGGGGTGACCGGCCGGTCTTCGAGGAAGAAGCTGCGGCCATAAAGATAGAGCGCGATCGTCTGACTGAGGTGATTATCGTCCTTGTGGCCGTTGCGGAGGATCTCGCGGTAGATCTCGTCGATCCAACCGTCCAGCCGGGCCAGCGATTTGAAGGCCGGCTGCATGTCGAGCTTCACGCCCAGGTGCCGCAGGCGGCCGAAACCGGTGGTGATGTAGAGCGTGATGTAATCGTTCGGCGGACCGCCGGGGAACCACGGCCAGGCCCCGTTCTGGTACTGGCCTTGGGCCAGTTTCCCTAGCGAGCGGGCCATCTCGTCGTTCAGCCGGTTGTCCTCGAAGAGGACGCCCACGTTCCGCCGGGCCTGGCTCTCGGCCTGCGCCTGGCGGACCCAGGGCGTTTCCTCCAGCATGACCGACTTGAGGTCCTGGTTCTTCTCCAGCGGGCTGTCCAAGGCGGGCGTGCCGCGCCATTGCTCGAAAATGCGATGGATCTTGGGATCGCTGTTGGCGATGTGCCTGGCCAGGGCGTTGGCATACAGGCGATTGAACGTCTGCTCGTAGCACTCGTAGGGATAATCCATGAGGTAGGGCAGGGCCATGACCGCGTACCACGAGGGGTTGGAGACCATCTGCACCGTCAGGCTCTGGCTCTGCAAGGTTTTCGACTCGCCCGATTTCAGCAGCCGCTCGAACTTGAAGTCCTTGGTCTGCGGGCCGCGGATGGGCAGCGGCAGCGATTCGGTGACCAGCGTGCGGCGGACGAGGATCGGCAGCATGCCCTCCTCGCCGTCGGAAATCCGGCCCGTCGAGCCCACGGCCTTGTAGCTCATGGCCCCGCCGGCCGAGTCGGGAATGGTCAGCCGCCAGGAGAAACTGCGCGACTCCTTGGCCGCCAGATCGAAGCTCCGATCGGTCACTGTATTGCCGACGTAGGTGTCGACCGATTTGCCGGTGCGGGCGTTGCCGAAGCTCAGCCGCACCGTGCCGCTCTGCCGGGTGGCTGATTGGTTGGTGACCTTGACGGTGAACTCCAGTTCGTCGCCTTCGCGCAGGAACCGCGGCGGATTGGGCTGGACCATGAGGTCCTTGGCCGTGACTGCTTCGTCGGCCAGCAGGCCGCCGCGGAGCTCGGCGTCGTGGGCGAAGCCCAGGAACTTCCACTTGGTCAAGGCCTCCGGCATGCTGAATTCGAGCTTCACCCGGCCCTCGGCATCGGAGAGCAGATGGGGGAAGAAGAAGGCCGTTTCGTTGAGGTTCTTGCGCGCTGCGACCTGACTCAGGTCGGGGCCCGGTCCAGGCTGGGCTTCGCCAGCTTTGTTTTCGCCCGCGGTGGGCTGCTGTTGCAGAGCGCGTTGCGCGTTACCCGGTTTGTCGGCAGCCAACATATCACCGGCGGCCTGTTCACGCTCTAACATGGCATTGGCCTTCTTTGCCCCATCCATCCCAACAGCGAGTTGCTTGGCCGCGGCGGGAGCAGCGGGAGCGGCCCCCAGCATGCTTTCGCCGCGATACATCATCCCGCCTCGCCCGCCGCCCTTCCCCTGGCCAAAGTAGCCATATCCCCACAGGTCGACCGTGATGCTGGCCGGCAGCCTGCGATAGGTAATTTGCACGTTTCTCTGGTCGATGGGCCAACCGCCCTGAAGCTGGTTGAGGTACTTGGCCATGTTCTCGAACTGCTGGCTCACGCGGCTCCCGTCCTGGCGAAAGACGCCGAAGCCCGACTGCCAGTTGTGCGGCAAATACGCGTCCAGCGACTGGTCGTAAAGGGCGGCCACCATCTCGGCCACGGCCTTCTTGGCGTCGGGGCCCGTGATCACGGCGGTCCAGGTCTCTTTCTGCCCCGGCTCTAGCTTGGAGACGAAATGCTCCCATTTCACCGTCAGGTTCTTGTTGGTCCAGGGCACGTCGACGTGGCGGGATTCCAGATACGCGCGGTTCTCGCGGACCATTGTCACGCGGAGCGTGAAGCCGCCCCGCATGGCCTCGCTCACCGCCTGCTTGACGGACTGCTGGGTAGCGCCCGCTTCGGTCCAGAAACTTTGCAAGAGCTTGCCGCGGTGTTCGATCTCGATGAACGCGCGGGCCCGATCGTAACCGCTTCCCCAGAGGGCCATGAATTCATCGCCCGGCTCCAGCGTCCACTTGGGCCCGGCCACGAGGTTCGGGACCTTGATGGGGAACTTCTTGGCCTCGGGGGCGAGCACGTTCAGCGGCAAGAGGGCGGTGATCTTCTTGCCGAAGCGGTCCTGCGTTTCGAACTTGGCGCGATAGGCCCCGGCGTCGAGTTTTGTCGTCCAGCTCGTGCGGCCCGTGGCATCGGTCGTCAGGCCCTGCTCGGCGACGACTTCACCCAGTTCCCAGGTGTTGGGATTGCTCGGATCGGGTTTGGGAGCAGGTTTCTTTTCGGTCTTTACGCCGCCCTTCAGCGTGCCGCGAGTCCGCGGCTGAGGAGTCGGCCGCAGGCCCAGGATGTCGGGCCGCACGACCTTCTCCGGCTGCTTGAGACGATAGATCTTCAGCGCCCCTTCGGCCTTTTGCGGCTCGCCATCGAGCGTGGTCGTGAGCAGCTTGATCTCGACCGGTTTGCCGGACGTGATCCAATCGCTGGCCGTAAGCGAGGCCCGCAGGGCCGTGTAGCCGGCCTCGACCGCGCGCTGCCCGGAACGGGTTTCGCCGTTGGTGTCGGTCACGTCGGCCGAGACCTCGTAGCGGAAGACCGGCTCGTCTTTTTCCGGCACCGAGAGGTCGGGCTTGGCGATGAACTGGATCTTGAACGAGCCGTCGGCCTGGGTCTCGGCCGTGCCGTGGGCAATCTCTTGGGCGCCCGATTGCTGCGGCATCCGCCAGGCGAAGCACCAATACCACCAGTCGGGATAGCGAACCTGGCGAACAACCCGGTAGCGGATCTTGGCCCCGCCCACCGCTGCCCCCGTATACGCGATGGCCTTGCCTTCAAGCTGGACCTCGCCGCCCAGCCGGGCGGCGGTCTTCGGCGCGTCCAACGTGACCTGGAACTTGGGCCGCTTGTACTCTTCGACACTTACCCAGGTGTTGCCTTGGATGCCGTCGGTGTGGATCATCATCCGGCCCATCAGGCGATCACGGGGGGCCGTGAAGTTGCCGCTGAAGGAACCGTAGTCGTTCGTGCCAACCGTCTGCCGGGCGATTTCTTTGCCGTTGACGTCGCTGAAGACGACGTTTACTTTCTCGTTCGGCAAGACCTTGTAGTTGTCGGCTTCCTGGTCGACAAGGATAGCGATGCCTTTGAAATAGATCGTCTGGCCGGGGCGATAGAGCGAGCGGTCGGTGAAGAAGATTACCCGTTTCTGCGGGATCGGCCGGTAGTTGTTGACGAAAGCATAGAGGTTGCTGGCCGTAGCGAGCTCCTGGCCCGCGTGGGAGACGTAGAGCAGGTTATTATGGTTGACCAGGCCATCGACCGAGAATTGGCCGTTGCGGTCGGTCCGCGCTTTGCCGCCGGTGGTGACGGCGCCGTTCCAATCCCAGGCGTAGTCCTGCACCGCGGCCCCTTCGATCGGCTCGCCCGAGGCGGCATCGAGCACGAAACCGCCGAAATGGCCGTCGTTGGCTTGCTGCCGCACAATCAAGGCCAGCTTGCTCACCCAGAACGTCCGTGTAGGAGACAACATTGTTCGACGCACCGAAGCCCGGATCGTAACTGGCCAGCAGGTAATAGAAGCCGGGCTTCAGATCCTTCGGTGCGGGAAGGTCCTCGACTCGCTCCTGGTAGTCCTCGGTGGCCGGCAGATCGACCGACCAGGCCAGATCAGGCTTCGCGGTCAGCAGGGCCTTGCGGTGCGGATCGTCGAGCCATTCGCCACGATACCCGTTCTTCAAGCGGGCCAACCAGTCCTCGTGGACCAGCCGCAGGTAAACTTTCGTCAGATTGCGATAGGTAACGCGGATCGAGGGCAACGGCTCGTTCCAGACCCGTTCGGTCATGACGCTCGCCGACTTCGACTCGATCTGTTTCACGAGGTTGTAGCAGAGATCGCCGCCGGGCGTATTGGCAAACGCCTGGGCGCCCTGCTGGGCCAGGTCGTGGGCCTCGACCAGCGCGCCTTCCTGCTGCAAGACGCCGGCCAGGCGGAAACGGGCGATGGCCGAGATGGGGTGGTCGCCCCATTGCTTGATGAATCGCTGCAAGGCCGCCTTGTACAGCGTGGCCTTGTCCTCTCCCACGGCCTTGTTGTGGCCGAAGCTCAGACGTTCGATGTCGGCATCCAGCAGCGCCGCTTTGTCCTCGTCGCTCTGATGGAAACGGAGCAATTGCTGGTACAGCCGGATGGCCTTGAGGGTAATGGAGTCGCTATCAGCACTGTCGATCTTCCAGGCGACGAACTCCTCGATCGGCCGGAAAATGGGGCTGTCGGCCGACAGCTCGAATGCGTCCTCCGCCTTGGCCGCCGCCTGTTCGCCGGAGTTGTAGAACTCCAGGGCCTGGTGGGCCACGAAGTCGTAGAGCGTGGGCCGGTAGCTATCGGGCATGGTGCCTTTGTCGAGCAATTCGTCGAAGGTCCCCACGGGGATCTTCTTGAGTTGCTCCTCGGCGGCCAGGGCCTTTTGAAAATGCTTGTCGATTTCCGCAAACAGCCGCGGCAGGTCCCAGGTGGTAAAATCCTTGCCCGGCGCCGCCGCCGTGGCCGTACGCTGCATGAAGCGCCAACGGTTGTGCAGGAAATACTGCCAGTACCAGTCGGCCTGGACGACCTCCAGCATGGGTTGCATCTCCGCGGGGGCCTTGGCGATCTCGGCGTCCAGACGGATGATTTTTTCCTCCGGCTTGTTGCCCTGGATGTTGCCTTCCAGGGCGATCTTGCGGCCGATGGCTTTGATGGCCACGGGGTAGTTCTTGTCGGCCATAGCGCCGTCGAGGATCGGCTGAAGGGCCTCGATGGCCGTCTTCGGCAGGCCCTGCTTTACGGCCTCGTCGACTTTCTTCCATTGGGCATCCCACTTGTCTGCCGCGGCAGCAATTGGGGGGGTAATCAAGACCGCACTGAGTAGCAGAGCAACTGAAAGGGTTCTCATCGTCAGGTTCCTTGCCGAACTGGTTTTTCTGGGGGACGGCGCTTGGACTGAGGGTAAGCGGGAGACATTCCGCAGTCAATAGACGCACGGCGGAGAGGGAAAGTTCCATTGTTTGCACTTGCCGCGGGCCCTGGCTATAATGGGCCTACCCTTCGGCCTTTGTCCCGGCCCGAACACATTCCCACCCCAAGGACTCCGACCATGAAAAACACGCGCACGAGTCGTCGCCAGTTTCTTAAGGCGACCGGGCTGGCCATCGCCCTGCCCACGATCATCAAGTCTTCGGCGCTAGGCGCCGACGGCCGGACCTCGGCCGCCAACCGCATCGTGATGGGCACGATCGGCTGCGGTGGCCAAGGGACCGGCGACATGAATGGTTTTCTGGGTTTTCCCCAGGTCCAGATGGTCGCCGTGTGCGACGCGGTAGCGGGCCATCGGGAGAACGCCAAGCGCAACGTGGATTCCCGCTACCATTCCAGCGACTGCAAGACGTACAACGATTTCCGCGAACTGTTGGCCCGGCCGGACATCGACGCCGTATTGATCGGCACGCCGGACCACTGGCACGCGATCGTCACCATCGAGGCCTGCAAGCACGGCAAGGACGTGTATTGCGAGAAGCCCGAGTGCCTCACGATCCGCGAGGGACGGGCGATGGTCGAGGCGGTGCGGCGTTACGGGCGGGTATTTTCGGGCGGCAGTCAGCGGGTGCTGGGCGATTACGGCGACTGGCCCCGGCTGCTGTGGGGCGGCGCCATCGGCCAGATCCGCGAGGTGTTCGTCGACTGCGGCGGGCCGTCCGGCGATTGCGACCTGCCGCCGCAGCCGGTCCCGCCGGGACTGGACTGGGACATGTGGCTTGGCCCGGCGCCCTGGCGGCCCTTCCACGAAACGCTGATCCACGGGGGATTCCGCGGCTACCGCGACTACTCGGGCGGCGGCATGACCGACTGGGGCGCCCACCGCTTCGGCGCCGCGATGTTCGCCTGCGGTGTTCACGAGACGGGCCCGGTCGAAGTCATCCCGCCCAACGGGAAAGACGTCAAGCTGCTCACGTACCGGTTCGCCAACGGGCTGGTCATGCACCATGGCGGATCGAGCAACATCGATTACAAGGGCACCGAGGGTTCGCTGCCCGGCAACCACCGCGTGCCGACGGGCCGGGTCGACATTCCCGGTTACAAGGGCAACGGGGGCATTTTCGGCGACTTTCTGTACTGTGTCCGTTCGCGCGAGAAACCGTTCCGTGATATCGAGATCGCGCACCGGGCCACGACGGTCTGCCATCTGGGCAACATCGCCTACTGGCTTAAGCGACCTTTGCGATGGGACCCGGTTGCCGAGACCATCATCGGCGACCCGATCGCCGCCCGCTGGCTCGATCGCCCCAAACGTGCGCCGTGGACGCTGTGAGGCAAAAACGCCACCACCGGGCTTGCCCCGGTGGAGCGATGATCGGTCAGCTAGAACGTGGCGTCAAGACCCCTTCGCGGTTTCCTCCGATCGTCGCGTTTAGCTGATCAGTCATCGTTCCACCGACGCGGGGTCGGTGGGGACGTTGACAGTTTGATTTGAGTAAGGTCGAAAAGAGATATTCAATTTGGATTAAGGGTAATTGCGATGCAGAAACTTCGATATTTGACGGTGTGTGTTGTGCTCTTCGGCGGGGCGGTGACGTGCTGGGCCCAGACGCCCAAGACCGCACCCGAACTGCGAAAGACGTTCGACGAATTGTTGCCGAAAATGAACGGCGAGTTGTGGGGGCCCGCCCGCGATTCGCAAGAGCGCTGGCAAGAGATTTGCTTCCAGCTTGGTGCGCCGGGCAACGAGGCCCTGCGGGCCGAGGCCTGTAAACTCATGGCGGCCAAGTTGGGCCCGGCCACGCCCGCGCCGACCCGGATCTGGCTCTTGAAGCAACTGGAACGGCTGGGCGACGGTGCGTGCGTGAATGCGGTCGCAGCCGCCCTGGATGACGGCGATGCGGCGGTCCGCGAGGCGGCGCGGCGGGCACTGGCCGATATCCCGGCGCCCGAGGCCGGCAACAAACTTCGCGCCAAGCTGGAATCGACCTCGGACGTGCAACTGAAAATCGGCCTGCTTGGCGCCCTAGGCTATCGCGCCGAGGCCGCCAGCGTGACGAGCGTGGCCAAGGAACTCGCCAACTCCAATGCAACGGTCGTGGTGGCCGCGGCCAAGGCGCTGGGCAAGATCGCCACGCCCGAAGCTGGCCAGGCCCTCTCCGCCGCACGCGGAAAGGCGACGGGCGAGCCGCGACTCTGGATCGACGATTCCCTTCTGCTGGTCGCCGATAAGTTGCTCAAAGGCCAGAAGAAAGCTGAAGCCGCGGCCATCTACCGCGACCTCAGCAAGCCCGAGGAACCGCGATCGATCCGCGTAGCGGCCCTCAAGGGCATGCTACAGGCAAAATAGACGTAAACAGCCTCGGTGCCATCCGAGTAGGGTGGGCCGAGTGAAACGAGTCCCACCATCCTTGATTCCTTGATGTGGCGTGTTCCTGGTGGGACGCGTAGAACTCGGCCCACCCTACGCGGCCTCCGCTCACGTCTTAACCACAGAGGCCAAGTAGTCCCCGTCAATCCTTGCGGATCACGATCCGGTTCTTCCCCTTGGTCACCGTGACTTGCGGGATGGTCAGCAGCCGGAAATCGTCGGCCGCAACCTCGCCCGATTGGATCGCCTTGTCCGATCCGACGGGCGTGCTGGTCCAGCGGAACTTCTCGCCGCGTTCCGGTTTCAGCTTCTGCAGCCGGCGGGGAGTGATGCTGACCGTGCAGCGGTCCTTGGGAGCCTTATCCACCAGGCCAACGGTCATCTCCCAACTGTCGGGCTGGTCCACGACATTGCCCGTCTCCCAGAACAAGTAGAGGTTGACCTGCCCCTTAGGATCGCCGTCGGCGGGGTTCCCGCTGCCCGGACGGTCGTCGAGGCTGCACGCGGTAAAGGCCGGCTGGCTCTGATCGGTTCGCGGTTCCAGGGCCACGAACCGGTCGTTCAGTGTGATCGGCAACTGGGCCCGTTCGCCATGCCCGCCCTGGCCCCAAACGAACAGGTGCGGCCGCCGCGTCTCTTGCAGCGCACGGTAGAACTCGGCCGCCTGCGGCCAGCCAATGCCGCTGTCATTCTTGCCGTTCGAAAATGCGATCAGGCCGATCTCTTTCTCGGGGTGTTGGCGGAGGTACCAGGCGTCGTTGAAGTGGTCCCAGACGGGCGTGCCGTCTTCGAACTTGACGCCCCATTCCGGCGGCCCGTAGACCTGCGCATAGGACCCCTTGAAACCGGGCGATTTCTCGGGGATGTGAACGCCCACCCAGGCAACCGCCCACGCGATCCGTTCCGGATAACGGATGGCGAACATGGGCGCCCCGGAGCCGCCCATCGAGCTGCCCGCCACGTGCGTCCGCGTCAGGTCCACGTCCCAGCGGGTGGCGACCCAGTCGAGGAAGGAGAGCATCCGGACCTGGGAATACGGATGCACGCGGCCTGCCTTCCAGGCTTCTTCCTTGGCCGGCCCCTGCCAATACAGCTCGTGGTAGCCCGTCCACCAGTCGTAGGGGATTTGATTCGAGGCGATGAGGATGTGGCCCCGCTCGGCGCCGTACCACCAACCATACCCGCCGTTGAGGCTGCCGCCCCAGCAGTGCAGGTGGATGCCGACGGGCGCGGGCCGGGCCAACTTCGGCGGGATGGCGACGAGGTAATCGAACGGCATCCCCGCCGCGGCGCAGTTGGGCGGCGACTCCCAGCGGACGTAATAGTAGAGGGTCGGGCCCGTGACGTACTGCCACTCCTTGGGTTTTTCGGTCCGCTGGAGCACGGGAACGCCCAGCCCGACCGTCTCGGTAACCGGCGCGGCCAGCAGGTTGCCCGCCGCCAGCGCGGTGTTTTCCTTGCCGTCGACGGACCACGTCACGGCATAATAGGCCGTACCGGCCTTTTTCGGGTTGTGGGCGTAGATGCCCGTGCCCGGCGGCACCGGCCCTTTGCCCTCTTCGATTACGTACCGCAGCGCCTGGTGTTCCGGGCGGAGGTCGCCATAGTAGTCGATATTCCAACCGCTCAGGGGCGGGACCTCAGCGATCGGGCGCAGGCCCGCGAGCGAGGTGATCGCCCGCTCGCTGCGATAGATCCGGTAGCGGACTTTCTTGGATTTGTCCAGGTTTTGGCGGATCTCGCGGAGCTTGACGGCCGCAATCGCCGCGTCAGTCGCGGGCGACTCGACTTCTTGCCAAGCGAGCATTGTCTGCCCGGCCTGGTGCCGCGCCGTCAGGCCAGTGACCTGTTTTGGGGCCGCGCTGGCCGCCCCGCCGGCCAGCCCGAGGATGGCCGCTCCAGCAGCCAGAAAACATGTGACGAAATCGCGACGTGATAAGTGACTTGGCATTTGTCGTCCTCCAAGAAGTGTTGGGTTCCAGATATCGTAGTCGGACTTGGTCGCTGCTTCAAGCGGCTCGCTTCCCTGTTTGTGGCAAGATTTTCTGGCAGCCCTAGATCCTTGCGAGATCTGGCGCTACACCATCGGGACGAACACTCCAGAGCCGACGACTGGATTTGCACCAGCATCAAACGGTTTCGGGCACCGTGTACTCATGGTCGGCCGCCGCCTTTCTCAATCGAGCCACGTCGGCAAGCAGGAGTGCGAAGAGTCGAACCCTGTTGGGCGGCTTTGGAGCCTGCGCGATGGTATCGACACACTTTGCGATTGGCTGGGTAAGGGTGTCGGGCTTGTTAGCGTGACGCAACAACTCGACTTTGCCGGCCCCGCCGGGAAGATGATTGCCAGCGTTCTATTCGCTGTTGCCGAAATGGAGCAACAGGCAAGGCGGGAACGTCAAGCCGCCGGAATCGCCGTTGCCAAGCGCAACGGAGTGTATCAGGGCCGCAAGGCCGGAAGCCTGAAGGCCGGAAGCCTGAGGGCCGATGCCGCCCGCGCTCTTGCGTTGCGAAGCAAGGGCTTGAACGATACGGAGATTGCAACAGCCCTGGGAGTGGCGCGCCGAACCGTGCAACGCTACTTGCACGCATAGGGCCGGGACCGGCCTTGCGCGGCCGGGAGGGTGGGAGGGTCGGTTACATGGGCGGACACCATACGACGGAAAAAACATGTGCGGCCGGGTGGCCCTATCGACTGGCAATGCGCGGGAGTTTGACGCGCCACCGCGACACCCGATTGCGATTCGACTATTCATCGACCGCTTGCCGCTAACGGTCACTGTCGCCCTTGCCCTGGGCCGCCGCAAAGAACCGTGTAGTTTTGGACGTTGCCGGGGAAGTCGCTTGTATCGACGCACTAGGGGCCCTGCCGGGGGTGGTGTTGTCCGCGTGCCCAACGGTAAGCACGCCCGACGCGCAGCGTCCGCGGTAGGCGGTTCAGCGTGTGTGCTGTGTTGGCCTCGTTCGCTCCAAGTATTCTACTCCATGCTCAAGCTCCCCCTCGCATTGCTGGGGAGACAACGCGGCGATAGCATCCCACTCGGCTTGCCATCTTGCCTCACGTAGCAGCGACGATCGAGAAGGCATTGTCTTCTGTCCTACTCCGGCGCGGCAAAGCAGCAGAAGCAAGTGTACGGTCGTCGTTTGCTTCGCCAATTCCCATTCGTCTTCGGTTATGCCGGTGGCAATAAACACCATGAATTTCCCTGTGCTTGTGACGAATTGGCCATCGGGAAATAGGTACGGCCAAAATAGAACCGCGCGAATCTGGCCCACAACGTCCAGCCCATTGATGTTGCCTACGTATGAGCTAAGACCTCCATCGGGACGATGGCAGAACCCCATTGGAAACCGATCGCCCCATCGAATCACCTCACCATCCGTTATGTGCGTGAGGAACGCATACAAAGCATCAATGGGCCACTCGTCTTTCGATTCCGTCAAGAACCCAAGTTCGTAACCATGCGCCGAGTAGCTCTTGCCAGCAGCACGTTCGGCTTTCACTTGATCTCGGTCAAGCGGTTGCGATAACCCCATCGTCAGATACAGCCAAGTGCCTCGTCGATATCGAGTAGGGTCGCGGGATTCGTCGATGGGTGGTAGTTGTAACGCACATGCGCCCGGCAAGCGAATACGATCCTGCCAAGAGTAACTGAAAACGGTGCCTGGAGGTTCGGTTTCACCAAAAGCACGGCGAATTTCGTCTGCGCGTTCCTGCCAGGTTCGCTCCCAGTAACTCATGCTTAAACCCTGAATTCGATTTGGCCAACGGCGTTCTACCTGACATCAGGTTTTTCGCCGCTTGCCGTAGTATACTGCCATGCCAATCGTTATGACAATATCGGGGTCGAATTCACTTTTTTCCGCCGTGTGGCGCTGGTGCGGGCCGTACCGCCATGCGGGCACCGCAGCGCAGCAGTGGTCGGCGACAGGCTGCCGCCGACGAACCTCCGGTCGGAGCCCGCATGGGCGCTGTACGCTGTGCCGAATTGTCAAAGATCCAAGAGCACCGGCAAGGGCAAGCAGAACATCGCCAAGTACGTGAATCGGTTCCTTGGCGTGCACCTCATCCACCCGGCGGAACGCCGCGGGCGAAACGTCTACTACGAAATCAGCCCCGACTTGGCCCTGTTGCGGCCACGAGCACGACGGTAATAAAAAGTAAACCAGAATCGGTTTACCATTCTCTTTCCTAACGACCGCAGCGCTACGGCGCTGCAAATGCGCTGCGTTCCCGGGGTCTCTGAGAGTCCTCACGTGGCATCGAACGGCAGTGACCCGTCTGACAGGAGCAGACTAAACCCATGCGATCGCAAGGGTTCAGGCAACGGCGGTCACCGGTTGTCATCGAATGGCAAGAAGACGCCGGTGGGAGTCGAACCCACTTCATAACCGCTTTGCAGGCGGTTGCCGTGCCGTCTGGCTCCAGCGGCCCTATCTATAAGACGCTGGAAACGGCCGTTTTATTCCCGGCGGCCGGAATTCTCTTCGTCGGCTGCCGGTGAAGGCCGAGCGGCTGATCAGGAAGAATGATGCCGGGGTAGTTTGGCTCTGACGCACGTGCCCCTGAAGCGCCCAGTGCGCGCTCATAAATAACTTGGTCAATTGTCACCTGTGCGGGGACAGGGTGTAGTTCCATTCTCCGTGGAAATCATGCCGTTTGAGACGTATGTGTCCCAGTTGTTCGTCGGTCACTTTGATTTCTGTCGGGTAAGTGTTGGTGTCAAGGGCTGCTTTCACGATCAATCCGGTTCGCGTTGTCGTATTGGCGATCAGATTCACAATGACTTCAAGGCTTTTCAGGGGACGGGCACGCCAGTTCTTGGTGATGAAGCTGAAGAGGCGATGTTCAATCTTGTTCCATTTGCTGGTGCCGGGTGGGAAATGGCAGACGAACAACGGGATCCCCAACTCATCCGCCAACTCTTGCAGTGATACCTTCCACAACCGGCAGCGATGGCTGTTGCTGCCGCCGCCGTCCGCCGTGATCAGCAGTTCCCTGGCACGCGGAAAACGCTCTTGCCCCATCTCGTACCACCAGCGGCGGATGCTGTTGACGGCAAACTGCGCCGTGTCGTGGTCGATCCCGACGCTCACCCACCCCTGATTCTGCAGCAGATCGTACACGCCGTAGAGGGCCGCCTTGCCCAGCGACTTGATCAGGAAGTCGTAAACACGCACGTCTTCCGGTTCTCCCTTGGGAAACCACTCCCGCCCGCCATTCTTGAAATCTCCCACGTTTTCCTTCTTTTTCGCATCCACCGAGATCGCCGGTTGGCCGCGTTTAAAGAATCGCTGCACACTGGCGTTGATGTATTCGAACTGGGCATTCCGGTCGGGGTGCGAAGCCCCTTCACGGGTTTTGCGGTTGGCTTGCAGGCTATATCCCGCTTGTCGCAACAACTTGGCTACCAGTAACTGCACCCACAGGATGGTTCTCCCGCGTCAATTCATCGGCCAAGTTGCGAATGCTTTTGCAAGTCCAACGCAAGGGGGACTCGGGATCGCCACGTGTCGTGGGTTCGATCAAGCTCTCCAAGGCCACCTGCAACTCCGGATCGGTCTCGCTGAGGGGGCGACGACCGCCCCCCGGATGCCGCACTGCGCATCGCCTCCACCGCTCGCTGTTTGGGCGGTTGGGCCAATTCGCCCTTGCCCGCGTTGATCGTCGTACGGGACAGCCCGGTTGCCTGAGCCACGATGGTGACCCCACCCCAGCCCAACTCATGCGATTCGGCAGCAGCCCATTGTCGCCGTCGGCGTTCGTCCAGTTCGGGTTCCAACGCGCGGTACTTCCTTCGAATCCGTGCAATGACTCTTGCATCCTGCATGCCCCTTTCATCGCACAATCCGTTTGACGAGGCAATACCAATTTGTCCAAGTTATTTATGAGCGCTCTCCCAGGCCCATGGTTGCGGCCGATTCTCTAGGCCGTGACCAAGGGCGCACGACTCTACTTTGCGGTGTAGCGTGAATCCTTGAAGTTGAACACCTCGCAGCCCGGCGCCTCCACCTCCAGGACTTCCGTTCCTGCCCATCCGTGCCACTTCTTGCCGGGCAGGATCGGAAGCACGCCCACCGCCACGGACCGGGCTGGGATGTCCACTCTTCCCTCCGCCCAGACTCCGCCACCTTCGCCAAGGCCCCGCAGGCCGAGTTTGATGCCCGTGGCGTTCTTGTCGCCCAGGTTCATCACCAGCACCCTGGCCACCGGGGGCTGGTGTGCGCTGCCCCAGGGCCCGCCATCGTGGCCGGAATGAAAGTACGGCAGCATAAAGTCGTTGGAGCAGAAGATGGCCGGCTTTTCGTAGCGCCGGGTGAATGTCTTGCCCAACTTCAGGAGTTCCGGTTTCAGGCCGGCGCCATCCGTTGGGATCTGCAAGAAATGCCCGCAGAGTCGATCGAGATCTTCCTTGGTCAGGGGGCATTTGCCCAGCCTGTCCAGGCCGAAGAACGCCACGCCGGGCGACTCGGGGGCGACTAAGCGGATAAGGCGGAGTTGCTGGTCCAACTCCTCCTTGGTCTGGGTCCAAGGTTGACCGCCGAGGTCAGGGCTTTCCTTCCCGATGCCAAGTCCCACGATCGTCTTGCCCAGCAGGCCGTTGAGTCGTGCCGTCTGCAATTGAAAGGGAATCATCCACGCGTCCTTGAGGTCGAAGTAGGTCTCCATCATCACCAGTTCCACGGCGTCGCGGTAGCTCGCCGCCAGCCCGGCGCGACCGGGCCGCGCATCTGCCAGACCGCGATCTTCAACGCCGGCTTCTTCTTATGCACCGCCCTCAGGATCGCCGCCGAGTGTTGGTCGATTCCGCCGTCATAGTCCCACCCGAACTCGTCGATCGTGATCACGGGGTTGGGATTGCCCTCGACGTCGAGGTTTACGAGGACGTTCGACGCTTCGTCGACGCCCTTGCGCAGGAATTGCTGGTGTGTGATCCCGTGGGAAGCGATCCCCCCTCGCGCATGCCAGTATTTCCAGTCCCCACTGAGCACGAAATCGGCCGAGGCGATGTCTTTGGGCGCACCGTAGCAGGCAATGACGGTATTCAGGCCGAACGGCTTGTTCGTCTCGCGGGCGGCAGGACCTTGCGCCCGAGCCGACCCCGCGGCGATGCCCAAGATCAGTACGGCGACTCCCAGCAAGACGATCAGGTTCAGTCCACTTCTCACGCGCATCGTTTCTTCCTCCTTCAAGCTTAGTGGTCAATTTCAGAAATAGTGTCTGGGTTAGGCCGTAGGGTGGGACCAGACTGCGTAGCAGGCGCAGGCCCACCATGACGTACTTTCCAGTCGGCGATGGTGGGCCTGCGCTCGCCGACCCACGACCCGCAAGCGGGTACCCCGGGTGCCCCGGATCTGGTCCCACCCTACGGGCATGCTGTCCGCGACCCTGACATTATTTCTGGAATTGACCACTTAGGTTTATCCCACGGATCATGACTTATCCCAACATTTACCACTTGGGTTCCGCTCGGATATGCCCCGAGCAGGAACAGCCCTCCCATGATAACAAAGTGGTCCGTGACATGCAATAATTCGGAGTTCCAGGGGCTAATATCTGGCTCGTGTGCGGACTGCAAGGGCCTATAATCTTACATGAGTTGAGGGGTGCAGCCTGACACGCAATAGCCTGGCTTGCGTCAACCGCGGGGTTTGGGAAAATAGTAGCTATCCTTTGGACGCTAGTCTGCCATGGCGGAAAACATCAGATTCGAAAGAACGCTTTTTTCTCCAACTGGGTAAAGACTACTGGCGACGTGCCCTATCAGCATTACCCGGAGCGCCGGCTAGAGTTCAGCCAGCAACTCGGCCACTTGGAAGAGTTTTTTCGGGAAGAGCAGGTTGGGCAGGTTGGGCCCACGTCGTGGAATGTCACCTATGTCAACCACATCCATTACAAGGGCCTGGAACATGTCGCGCCGGAGGTTGCGAGGACGTTGACCGGCCTGGACAAACCAGTTCACGCGGGTCACTGCATGAATTTCCCATGAATCGGAACGAAAATCGATTGTCTTTAGAATCACGAGCCTCCCAGGAGAACCGCAATGAACCGCTTCTGCAGAATCTTCCTCGAATTGGCGGCCGTGGCGGCTGCCATGTCGCCCAGCGCGTGGCTCTTGGCCGCGGAGCAGCAGGCAGCTAAACCGGAACATGTAAACTACGGACGGCCTTTCGAGCCGCCGACGCGCCCGGCGCTAATTCCATTGCCGCCCGGCGCGGTCGAACCTGAAGGTTGGCTCCGCGACTGGTGCCTCGCGGCAAAGAACGGATACACCGGCCACATGGACGAGTACCACCAGGAGTTCAAGCGAGCGTGGGCCGTCGATCATACGATGACCGGCGCGCATCTCGACTGGCCTCAAGGGGCGTGGCCGTATGAAGGCGGCGGATATTGGTTCGACGGCCTCGTGCGCCTGGGCTATGTCCTGCACGACAACGCGCTCATCCAACAAGCGAAAAAGCGTTTTGACGTCGTCGTCACCCACATGAACCCCAACGGCATCCTGTTCCTCTGGTGGCTCAACAAGAACCATCCCGACGATGCGAAGGCGATTACGTGCGATGGCGGCTGGCCGATTTGGGCCAGCGGGCTGCTGGGACGTGCCCTGGCTGCCTACTACGCTGGTTCCGGAGACCCGCGCGTCTTGCAGACTCTGGAAGCGGGCTATAGCGGAGACCGCAACTGGGTGCGGTTGGGAGGCGGAATGTCGAGCGTCTGGCCCGCCTTTCAAACCTACACCTGGACCGGGAACAAGGAGATTGGCGAGGGCCTAACCGCGCTGTTCTCGAAAGATGGCGGCAAGGGCACGTCGCGGGGAGGCTGGGACCGCTATCGCCGCATGCCGAACGAGAAGCCGGGGGCCGAGGCCAACGACCACGGCGTGGCTTTCCTCGAAGGCACAACGCCTTGGGCGCTGGGCTACCTCTGGACGGGCAACCGCGAGTTCCTCGACGCGACGATCGCCTGGCACGACCTCCTCGAACGCGTCGCCATGCAGCCCTCGGGCGTACCGGTCGCCGATGAGTTCTACGGGCCGACCGGCGCGTTTCGGGGAACCGAGACCTGCGACGTGGCCGGCTACCTTTGGAGCCAGATCGTCCTGTTAAGCGTCAGCGGCCAGGGGCGCATGGCGGACAGGGCTGAACGGGCGTTTTTCAATGCCGGTCCGGCCACCGTCACGCGCGATTTCAAGACCCACGTCTACTTCCAATGTCCCAACCGCATCATCGACAAATCCCCGCCCTGTCCCCATGGGCCCGGCGCCAATGGAACTTCCTACCAGGCGACGCATTTCCCGCTGTGCTGTACGGCCGCCCTGAACCGCATCGTTCCCAACTACGTGATGCACATGTGGATGGCCAGCTACGACAACGGACTTGTCGCCGCGCACTACGGCCCCTGCAAGGTATCGGCACTGGCCGCCGATCGGGTGCCCGTCGAGATCGTCTGCCGGACCGATTATCCCTTCAACGAGATTGTCGACATGACCGTAAAGCCGGCCCGGGACGCGACGTTCCCGCTCTCGTTCCGCATCCCGGGCTGGTGCACGGCTCCCGAGTTGAGCGTGAATGGGACCGGCGTCAAGACCGCGACCGACGCCAAAGGATTTGTCCGTCTCCAGCGGCTCTGGAAAGCGGGCGACACGATACGCCTGCGGTTTCCCATGTCCGTGAGCGTGAAGGCGGGGCGCGACAACAACACGCAGGGCGCGCCCTACGCGTCGGTCTCTTACGGCCCGCTGTTGTTCGCCTTGCCGATCCCTGACACCAAGGACGCGAACACGCCCGACCCAGCCGCCAAGTGGAACTACGCCTTGGATGTGCAAGGCGAGAAATTGGGGGCGGATATTAGCGTCGAGCGCCGGGCCCTGCCGGCCAAATGGGACTGGCCGCTGGAATCCCCGTTGAAACTGCGCGCCAACGCCGTGGCCTGCGATTGGCCACTCACGGCGAAGGAATCGCGTCTGCCGTCCCAGCCGGTCGCGAAAGCGGGGACGCCTGAAACCATCACCCTGATTCCATACGGGTGTGCCAAGTTCCGGGTTTCGATGTTTCCGATCACCCAGCGGACGTTCCAGCGGTCGGAACTGAAGAAACCGCTCCAACCGGCAGGAAAATGAGCAGGGAACCGTCATTAGCCGCACGGTTGTCGTTCCCCGTGCGAAGGAGAATCAGCGCCAATGAACAGAACACCAAGACACCGGCACTGGCAGTGAAAGAGGCCAGGTCGCTTCACGCCCCCGGCGCCCTGCTCCGGCCCGACGGCACCGCCACGCCCGAGTGTCTGGCCGTGGCCGAGGCGTTCGCGGCGATCAAGCCGCTCCGGCTGTTACTAAAGGGGGCCGTGCCGGCCGACTCGCCGTTTGGCGAAGTCGCACCGCCCGGGTGGATTGGCGGGCTCACCAACCCGGAGTTGAAGCGGACGTTCGCCGTAGTAGTGAACGATGACACGGACCACGGGCAGGCGCTGAAGGTCCGCTTGCCGAGTCCCCACGACGTGCGCGACCTGCGAAACGGGCAGGTGCTCAAGTGCGCGGCGGACGACACCGTGACGGTGAAACTGAGACCGGGCGACGGCACGCTGGTGGAGATGATCCCCTAACTGTGGGCCCGGCATCCTCAGGGACTCGATAGCGATTGGCTTACAACGCAAGGCCCGTGCCAAGAACGGATCCAGGCATCGCAAGTATCTGGACGGAATTCTGGGGACGCATGACGTAACTTGCGCGTTCTTTCGGTTGTTTGACCGCGTTCTCACGGCTTCAGCGGGAAAATAGCGGCCGACTGCTTACGAGGCGCTTCGCAAGCGGTCAAAGACGGTGCAGAGGCGACCTGTCGCCTGACGGATGGTGGATGATTCGGTTTTCTCCGTGACTTGGTGGACGAGCTCATTGCGATACTTGCGGACCTTGTGGGCGTTCTGCAACAGGTCGCCACACACGTCGATGTCGTGTCGGTCGCAAGACTTGACCAGGACGCACCCAAAGAGTAAATTGAAGATGGGAGTTGGCGTGACGTTCTGTCTGGAAAGGTGATTGCAATGACATTTTCGGTAATCGTCAGTCCGCTGGATGATCGGTTTACCGCCGCGTTGGTGGGCGAGCCGGAGGTTCGCGCCGTCGGCCGGACTCGCGAGGCGGCGATCGCGGCACTCAGGGCCGAGGTGACTCAACGGGTCGACCGCGGCGAGTTGATTACGCTCGATATCCGTTCCGTCGGCATTACCAGTCTCGCCGGCAAGTATCGCGACGATCCGACGCTCGAAAACATTTGTGCCGACGCCTACCGGGAGCGTGACGCCGAGATCACGCAATGAAAGTCTTCGACACGGACGTGCTGACGGACATCCTGCGAGGCGTTCCCGCTGTCGTCCAGCGCACGGCGCTAATCCCGCCGGAAAAGCAAGCCATTCCCATCGTGGTTGCCGAGGAAATCCTCCGCGGCAGACTAAATGCAATTCGTCAAGCGGAGGCCGGAAGGCTTCCTATTACGATTGCGCGTGCATACGAGTTGATGCGAAACTCGCTTTCTGATCTCCGCGACGTGACGATTCTGCCTTACACAGATAATGCGGAACTGCTGTTTCGGAAGTGGCGAGCCCAGAAGATCCGCGTCGCGACTCATGATCTTCGGATCGCGGCCGTTTGCGTGGATCACGATGGCGAGTTGGCTTCTCGGAATCGGCGCGACTTCGACCTCGTACCCGGGTTGAAGGTGGAGTACTGGTCGTAGAAGCGGAGGCAAAGGGGAAACGCCCTTTGCCACCTTACCGCTCCGGCGAGGCCGGCTTGCGGGCCTGTTCGGCCAGGAGTGCGGTGATATGGTGACTCATATGACTTGCATCAAGAGTGATGCAACGCTCTAATCACTTCTCATACGGTCGCCCGGCCGCGACACGCCGGAACCCTCATTTCCGCGGGTTTTTGAGGGAAAAACTTCTCGGCCGATGGGCGCGGTTATGCAAATGGCGGCCCTGCGCACGCCGTTTTCATACAGTGCCGCTCATGAAAACCACCGCACGGCGGGGGCTCTCGCAACGCCTTGATGACGATCGTTGGCGAACCGGTCGGATCGGGGCCTTAGCGTACCATCAACACTCCGGTGCCGTTGATCCGATCGTTCTTCAGGTCCTGGAGGGCCCGATTGGCGTCGGCCAGCGGGTAGAGCGTGGTATGGGGACGGATCGGAATCCGAGCGGCCTCGGCAAGCAGTTCCCGGCCATCGTCGCGGGTGTTGCAGGTGACCGAGCGGATGTCGCGCTCGTAGAATACAAATCGCTGATAATCCATCTCGGGAATGGGCGACATGTGGATGCCGGCCAGGGCCAGTGTGCCCCCCCTTTGCAACCTCTCCAGGGCCGGCAGAACCAGTTCGCCCGCCGGGGCAAATATAATCGCGCTGTCGACCTTCACCGGCATCTCGGCAGCCTCCTCCCCAACCCAGACCGCACCCATTTCGCGGGCCAGTTGGCGGTGCTTTTCCCCGCGGCTTGCCACGTAGACCTCGCAGCCGCGCGCCTGTGCGATCTGGATCACCACGTGGGCCGAGGAACCGAATCCATAGATCCCCAGCTTTCCGCCCGGCGGAAGACGGCTCCGCTGGAGCGACCGATAGCCGATAATGCCCGCACACAGCAGAGGCGCCGCATCAACGTCGCGAAAGGCGTCAGGCAAAGGATAGGCGAATGCCGCCGGCACGACCGCATACTCGGCATAGCCACCGTCGGCATGATAGCCGGTGAAGCGGGTGCTTTCGCAGAGGTTCTCGCGACCGGACTTACAAAATTGGCACAACCCACAGGTAGACCTTAGCCAGGCAATTCCCACCCGCTGGTTCATCTGGAGATGGCCGACTTCGGCGCCGATGGCATCGATCGAGCCTACGATCTGGTGGCCGGGGATGATCGGCAGTTTTTGTCTTGGCAAGTCGCCTTCAATCACGTGCAGATCGGTGCGACAAATCGCGCAACAATGCACGCGAAGGCGAACTTCGCCGGCGAGCGGCTCGGGCATGGAAACGTCGGCGAGTTCGAGCGGTGATGAGTCGATAGGAGCAATCTGCTTGAGCATCATAGCTTGCACGGTGATCTCCCCCGTTAATTCGTGCGCGGCATCTTCGGCCTCCTTCACCAGTTCTCAGCCAGAAGCTCGAAGTATGCTTGGAGAAATCGTTCTCTGATCTCTACCCAAACAACTAACGTATAAACTCTTCGTTGATCCTGCAATAGTCCAACGCCATGTGTTCTCATGATGGTTTCTCGCTAGGGCAAGCCCAACTCGCCGGAAAGGTGATTGCGGCCGTTTGGACAACTGCTATATTATTGGGATGAATTGCGCAATTCCTCATGGCCTGTCGCCGGCAACTATTGATCTTTGCATTGAAAATGAGCCATTGCGTTGTGTAGCAGGGGCGTAGGCCGGAACAAGCTTGCGCAGTTCCGGCACGAATCGGCATCAACGCCGGAACTGCGCAAGCTTGTTCCGGCCTACATGGCTCATTTTCAATGCGAAGATCAATAGTCTATCTTAAGAGCATAAGAAACCATTTCAGGAGCAGACCTTCATGTCAAGCAAGATCAATGTCGCCATCGTCGGGCTCGGCTTCGGGGCCGAATTCATCCCCATTTACCAACGGCATCCCCGCGCCCACCTGTATGCTCTCTGCCAGCGGACCAAGGAGAAGCTGGATTCCCTGGGCGATGCCTTTGGGGTCGAGAAGCGTTACACGGACTTCGCCGACCTGTTGAACGACCCGCACGTCGACGCGGTGCATATCAATACGCCCATTCCCGACCATGCCTGGCAATCGATCGCCGCCCTGAAGGCCGGCAAACACGTGGCTTGCACCGTGCCCATGGCCACCAGTATTGACGATTGCCGCACGATTGCCGCCTTGCAGAAGAAGACCGGCCTGAAGTACATGATGATGGAGACCGTGGTCTACAGCCGCGAGTACCTGTTCATCAAGTCGCTTTATGAGGCCGGCACTTTGGGCAAGCTGCAATTCCTGCAGGCCAGCCACCAGCAGGACATGGACGGCTGGCCCAACTACTGGCCGGGCCTGCCGCCCATGTGGTACGCCACACACTGCGTCGGACCCGTGTGCGCGATTGCCGGCGCCACGGCCGAGTACGTCTCCTGCTTCGGCTCCGGCACGATCCGCGACGAGCTGGTCTCGAAGTACGGTTCGCCCTTCGCCGTCGAGTCGGCGCATATCAAGTTTCAGAACTGCGACTTGAGCGCGCGAATCTACCGCTCGCTGTTCGATGTCGCCCGCCAGTATCGCGAGAGCTTCGAGGTCTTCGGGTCGAAGGCCTCCGTGGAATGGCCGCTGGTCGAGCACGAGCCGCTGATCCTGCACCGCGCCAAACTGCCCGAGCCGAAGATTCCCAAGCCGGTCAAGGCCCCCGACTTCGCCAAGCTATTGCCCCGGCCGATCCGCCAGTTCACGACCCAGGGCGTGTATGATCTGGGCAAGAAAACGCACCTCAGCTTCACGCAGGGCAGCGGACACGGGGGATCGCATCCGCACCTGGCGCACGAGTTCATCATGTCGCTGATCGAGGACCGCGATCCGCTGCCCAATGCCCGCCAGTCGGCCAATTGGACCTGCGTCGGCCTGTGCGCCGACGAGTCGGCGCTGGCCGGCGGGAAAATCGTCAAGCTGCCGGCGTTCACCCTCGTATGAACACACCCAGAATCGATGCTACACCGTCCTGGGGCCTTCGCCTTGAGGGCTGCTGCCCCTCCGCAGAGCCCCCGCCCCGAACTTCTCCTTGATCTGATCGGCCACGGCATCGACTCGGCTCTGCCTCTCGCGCTCCTCGCCGTCGAAGAGCATCCTCTGAATCTGGCGCGTGTCGTCCAGGCCGCTGACGCCCATGCCCAGTAGCCGCACCGGCAGGTGCCCAGCGGGGAGTCGCTGGCACAGAAGCTCGTCGGCCGCCCGCCACAGCACGTCGGTGATGTCCGTGGGCTCCGGCAGGGTCTGAGAACGGGTAATCGTGGAGAAGTCGGCGAAGCGGACCTTGAGCTGCACGGTCCGGCCCCGTAGACCATGCCGCCGAAGTCGGTAGCCGACCTGCTCGGCGAGATCCACGAGCCAGGCTCGCAACACGTCCATGTCGCTGATGTCGTGCTCGAACGTCGTCTCGTTCGAGATCGACTTGGCCTCCCGTTCGGACACCACTGGCCGGTCGTCGCGGCCGTGGGCCAGACTCCACAGGTGTTCGCCGCTGCTGCCGAAGCGGTCCTGGAGCACGTCCAGGGGACACTGGCGGAGCTGCCCAATAGTGCGGATGCCCAGCCCCTGAAAAGCCTTGCTGCTCTGCTTGCCGACGCCCCACAGCCGCTCGACGGGCAGAGGACCAAGGAACTCCTGCACCTTGTCCGGTTCCACGACGACCAGGGCATCGGGCTTCTTCAGGTCACTGGCGATCTTGGCCAGGAACTTGTTGGGGGCCACGCCCACCGAGACCACCAGCCGCAGTTCCTGGCGGATGGCCTGCTTGATCTGCCGCCCAATCTCCACCGCCGGCCCGAACAGGCTTTCGCTGCCGGTCACGTCCAGGAAGGCTTCGTCGAGCGACAGGGGCTCCACCAAGGGCGTGAACCGCTCGAAGATCTCGCGGATCTGCCGGGAGACCTCGGCGTAGTAGCCGATGCGGGGCGGCAGGTAGATGCCCTGGGGACAGAGGCGGTGGGCGGTTGCGGACGGCATGGCGCTGTGCACGCCGAACTTCCGGGCGAGGTAGTTGGCCGCCGACACCACGCCCCGCTTCTCCGCCGAGCCGCCCACGATGACCGGCTTGCCGGCCAGCTCTGGCCGGTCCCGCTCCTCGACCGAGGCGTAGAAGGCATCCATGTCGCAATGGATTATCATGGCCCGCCCTCAGTTTCTTTCCTGCCCACTGTTGACATTGGTCGTGCTGCCCTCTGGTCGTTCATGGCGGTCACCGTGTCGTTGGGCCAACAGTGCGAGGCAGAGGGCCGGGCACGGCGATGATCGCGGCAGGCCGGGACTGGGCGAGCTCGGGTGTCTCCGGCAGCCAGACCAGCATCTCACACGGCTCCCGATTGCCGTTGACGTAGTAAGGCACCGCTGTGAGTTCCACGGGCTTCTGCTCCGTGCCGCCGTCCTTGCGGCGATACTGGGCCATGGCGCGGCTGCGGACGACGGTAACCCCGCCTAGCAGATCGGCACGGTGTTCAGCAGTGAATTGAGTGTGGGGGGCGACGACGAGGTTCCGTACTCCCTCCGGGTTGTCGACGCCTTCCAGGCAGTAGACGAGCGGCCCCCGCATCAAGGCCATGCGCCCCACATCGGCCTCGACCTTGGGATGGGCCTTCACGCGTCGCACGGGCATGTCCATCGCCAACTCAACCACGTCGCCAGATTTCCACTGGCGGTGCAGCCGGGCGTAGCCGCGGACAAGTTCCATCCGCTCCACGGCTCGGCCGTTTATCTTCAGCCGTGCGGCGCCCGATGCCGGACGGCCCACGATTTGGTAGAGATCATCGGCTGACGGCGCCCCCTGGCACCAACCGGGGATGCGGACATACAGGTCGAACTCCACGGGCTTTTCCGGCTTGACGACGATCTTTACATCGCCCTGCCAGGGATAACGGGTCGTCTGCCGCAGCAGCACCTCGCCGCTTGGCAGCCGCACCTGGGCCTGGCTCCCGACAAACAGGTTGACGTAAATGCCGGCATCGTCCTGGGCATAAATGTAGCCCGGCATCGCGCCCGTGATCTTGAGGAACATGGGTGGGCAGCAGGGGCAGCCATGCCACGCCCAACGGCGGCGGTCGCTGCCCGCCTCCAGGGGATTCTCGTAGAAATACGTGTCTCCCCGGAGCGAAACGCCGGCCAGCACCGCGTTGTAAAGGGTCCGCTCCAATTCGTCCGCGTAGCGGGCATCGCCGAAGAGCAGGTTCATGTTACGGCTGAAGAAGCCCGAGCCGATCGCGGCGCAAGTCTCCAGGTAGCCGTTGTTAGGCAGATGGTAATCGCTGGTGAACGCTTCGCCCTCGCGGCTTGCCCCCACGCCACCGTTGACGTGCATGCGGCGGCCGATCATGTTGCTCCACAGGCGGCGGGCCGATTGGCAATACTCGTCACGGTCGTTGATCATGGCCAGCGCAGTCAGGCCGGTACACATGAGCGTCGCGCGGACAGCATGCCCTTCGAGCGTCTCTTGTTGGAATACCGGCTTGTGGTCCTGGTCGTAGCTGCCGTAGTTCCGTCGCCCCTGGTGATTGCCGCGGCCTTCGATCCAGAACTCCCCCAGCTTCAGGTAGCGGTCCTCCGCCACGGGAACGGGCATTTCCTTCTTGAGTTCCGGCTCGGCGCGAAAGAGCAGGTACAATTTGCCCATCGCCTCCTCGGGCAAGGCATGTCCGGGGATGACATTGGCCCTGGGCGGGGGGCCGATCACATCGCAGGCATGGTTGGCCATTTTCACGGCCACACGGAGCAGGTTCGTCTTGCCCGTGGCCAGGTAATAATGGACGCCCGCCTCGACCAGCGCGCCGCAGTTGTAAACGTCGTGTTGCTGCACGTCGTTGCCGCCATGCAGACCCCAGCGCTTGTCCGGCGCCATCAGTTGGGTCCAGGTATTCAGATAGCCGTTGGTGTCCTTGGCCTGGGCGGCAGCGATGCGGGTGATGTAACCGTCCAACCGCTGCTCCATTTCGGCGTCCCGCCGGGCAGCGAGGAAATCGGCCGTGCCGCGGATCATCTCATAGATCAGCCCGTCATACCATTCCGGCCCCGCATGCCCCCCGGTCTTGCCGTCGCGCACCCGGTCGAAGTTGTTGATTGCCCCGCCCCGGTCGTTCTCGAACTTCGTGAAGCAGTCGGCGATCGTCACCTCTTGCCACACCTTCCGCTTGGGCGACCAGAAGCTGTCCTCGATTTTGACTCGCTGCACGGGAACTGCCGTGAGGTGGTGTGGCGACGGACCCTTGGCAATCGCCTCGCTGGCAACGACGATGAGCAACATGCAAATGGAGGGGCGAGTCAGCATATCCTTCGAACCTGCGAGTTGTGAAGCAATACGGGGGGAAAGTGCAGTTCATCGTAACTGCTGCGGCCTTGTGCCGCCACTGGCTGGTCGCAGGCCATGGCCCAGAAACGCTTAGGCGCCACGAGCTTTCCCTGCGACGCCCCTTGGCCGTCCGCGGGCGCAAGCACACCCATGCTCCCCTGGAACTTGGAGGTGAAGATGGCGAAGCAGTAGACCCAGGCAGCGGCACGCCCCTCGACCAGATCGCGGTGCAAATAGCGGGCAACCTGGATGGCCGCCATCATCCCCGGATCGTCGGGCGCGGGCGGGAACATCAGCGACATCTCGCTCATCCAGACCGGTTTGCCGTTGCGAACCGAAGCCGCGGCAAAGAGCTTGCGGGCCTTGTCGTCCGCCGCGCCGTAGGAGGTGGGACATGGTCGTGCCAATCATGGTGGGCCGTCGCAGACTGGTCAACCCTCAATTCTGGATCAACGCCGAAATAACGCTAGACCGCGACCGCCGGACCACCAGCCCGTCGGCGGCCACGCTGCGCTCGGTGCCCGTTGTCTACAGAGCATCTGCGTCCCAGAATCACGAAAGGTCATCATGGACCAGCGGGCGAAGGAGACAGCGGCCTCGTGGTCGGCCTTATATCGCACCGGGCGATTGCAGTCGGCGAAACAACCGGTATAGTGGAACCATGCTGGAAGTCTCGGGTACCCTCATACTGAAGGAGCCTGTCATGCGCGCGTTGGTTAGCGGTTGTCTATGCTTGGTGGTTTCCCGTTGCGCCTGTGCCGCTACCGTGGACATCCCCCGCCTGGGTTGGCAAGAACGCTCGGATTGGATCAATGTGAAGACTCGGGCAAGACCGGCTGCGATCGGTGACGGCCGGGCGGACGACACGGCGGCCATCCAGGCCGCGCTCGATGTGAGAAACACGCAGACCGGCGACAGCATCACAGTGTATCTGCCGCCCGGCACCTACCGGATCACGAAGACGCTGGTCTTCCGGGGGCGGCGAATGGGGTGCCGGATGATCGGCCACGGGCGCGACACGCGGCTGGTTTGGGACGGCCCCGGCGGGGGCCGCATGTTCTGGAGCAACGGCATCGGCTACAGCCGGTACATCGGCCTGAGCTGGGACGGCAGCCAAAAGGCGGCAGTGGGCTTTGCGCATGCGTCCGAAGCGGTGTTCGAGACCGAGATCACCCACGATCACGAGTCCTTCCGCAACTTCACCGTCGCCGGCATCCAGGTGGCCTCAAAGCCGGTGGCTTCGGCGGAAATCCTCTACTACAACTGCCTTTTCGAGAACTGCGAGGCGGGCCTGATGCTGTTGGGATTCAACGATTACGACAACACGCTCGACCATTGCGAATTTCGTCATTGCGGTTGCGGCGTGCTGGATCGCAAGGGAGGGAATTTCTACGCCCGCAACAGCCATTTCGAGGGCAGCCGGGCGACGGATTTCTTCATCGGCAGCGAGCATGGCAGCACCATCCGCCGCTGCACGTCGGTCGGCTCGAAGCACTTCATCGAGAGCGGCACCATTGGCCCGCTGACGATCCAGGATTGCCACGTGGCCGGGTGGACGGATCCCGAGGGGGCGGTGTTTCTTAACGGCAGCCCGGTATTGATGTTCGACTGCGCGTTCAGCCGGCCGCCCTCCGACGGACCGCCGGTGAAGCTGGTCTCCGCCCAGCAAAGGCTGCTCCTGAGCAACAACCGGCCGGCGGAAAGCAAGCGCCTCGTCCAGAAACCGGCGCCGACGGCCAAGGTCTATGTGCTCCCGCCGGGACGGCGGACGGGCGTGGTCGCGTCGGCCGAGCAGCATTTCCTCAAGGATACCGTCGCCGTGCCCGGCAAGGTTTTTGACGCCGTGCGCGACTTCGGCGCCCAAGGCGACGGACACGCGGACGACACGGCTGCCGTCCAGCGGACAATCGACGCGGCCCGCGCGGCGGGCCACGGCGCCATGGCCTACCTGCCGACCGGCCGCTACCTGATAAGCAAGACCTTGCTGGTTGCCGGCCGCGACTACACCTTCGGCGGCAGCGGGTTTCGCTGCGGCCTGGTCTGGAACGGCGAATCGGGCCGGACCATGGTCGAAGTCTCGTCTCCACAAAACATCACGCTGGAGGGTCTGGCGATCGGCAACCACGACTTTGGGCCGATGAAACACGGCGACGACGTCCGTGTCACATCAGCTACCGGCGTTCCGTGCCGACTGGTGCTCGACGAGGTTTACGGCTTCGGCATGTACCAGAAGAAACCGGACCTGCACGGCATCCACTTCATCGACTTGCCCAAGGGCAGCGTGATCGATGTGCCGCACGTCCAAGGAAACCTGCACATCACCAATTGCGCCCGCGCGACCATGCTCTTCCGCACGTCGTATGAGGGTACGGTCACCATCGACGGCGCCGCGACACCGCGCGATGGCTTCCTCGGCTTTCTTACGCGCTTGACCACCACCGCCAATCCAACGCTACGGATCTGCGACAACCAGTCGGTGGTGATGAGCGATTTCTACGGTGAGCAGATCGACAAGCATGTGGTGTTCGAGGGCAAACCTGGCCAGCCCGAGGGCGCTGCCACCCTGCAAGGCCCGAAGATCCACACCTGGACTCAGGAACCGGTGCTCACCATCGACAACTACGCCGGGCGAATTTACTATGGCCAGAGCCAGTTCTACACCGATCCCAAGGAGCCGCGTTTCCTGTCCCGAGGAACTCAGCCGCTGCGGCTGATCTTGGCAGGGCATTTCTGGTACGGCACGCGCCCGCGTTTCGAATTGGGGCCTTCGGTGAAGCTTACCCTGCTGGGCAATTGGGGCGGGTCGCCCAGCGATGGCAGCACCGCCGAGATTGCCGATCAGGGCATCGACGACATGGCGATGGCCGCCATGGCGGCAGCCTTCGATGACCTGCGCCAACTCGGTGAGTTGGATCTGAAGCTGGCGCCGAAAGGAATTCAGGGATCGCGCAGAAATGAGTAAGTCAATTCCGATGTAGTAGGCACACGCCGTGTGCCGTAAAATAGGAACGGTACACGGCGTGTGCCTACTACAAGCACTTTCCGAGTGGCGCAAATCGGCTGACTATCCCCCGAACGCCTGGGAGAAGCACAAGCTGCAGTGGGCCGATTTCCTCGCGGATTACTACATATCGTACGACAGCCTCTACCATCAGGGCATGCCGGACTTTGAGGTACTGACGCATCTTAACCGTCAGGGTCGGCTGGGCGTTATTAACCTCGGGTACTATTGAGGTGTTTCGATGAACGGTCTTCGACAAATTCTTGTTTCCTGCTGCATTGCATCGGCCATCGGCTGGTTACACTTCGCATCCGCGGCTTCGTTGCTTGCGGCCTCTTCCTGGCCGGATAGCCTCATTCGGGTCCCCTATCCGTTGCGGCCCGCGGACGAGGCAGAGAAGCGGCCGACGTTGTGTCGTTATCCGTTCTCGTTCCTCTATGGCACGCTGCACAGCGACGAACTGCTGCCAACCTGGCAGACGCAAACCCGCTCGGAGCGAATCGACATCGATCGCACGCGAACCGTTACGACCTGGCGCGACCCGAGAACGGGTCTGCGGGTCGAATGGCAGGCGATCCGTTTCTCCGATTTTCCTGCGGTAGAGTGGGTCTTGTACTTCGAGAACACAAGTATGGCGGATACCTCGATTCTGGCCGACGTGCAAGCGCTCGATCTGGGATTAAACGAACCGCGCAACGTCCAGTCGCCCAAACTCGCTTCCACGGCTTGTTACCTCCTGCATCGGACGAACGGGGCCCCCGCCAACCCAACGGACTTTGAGCCAAAGCTCGTGGCGATGGCGAGGGGCACGGTGCAGACGCTTGGTGGCGGTGGAGGGCGGTCGTCGGACCGGGATTTCCCGTTTCTTAAGGTCGAATCCGAACAGGCGTCCTACATCCTCGCGGTGGGCTGGTCGGGCCAATGGGCGGCGCAGTTGGCATGCCGGAATGACGGCCAACTCCACGCCACCGCCGGCTTGGAGCAAACGCACTTCCTTCTCCGCAAAGGTGAGCGCGTACGGACGCCCCGCGTGCTCTTGCTGCGGTGGCCGGGTGACACTCTGGAAAGCAATGCCCAATTCCGCCAGCTCCTTTACAAGCATTACGCGGCACGACGGAACGGTCAACGGGTTTTGCCCACACTCTTCTGCAACACTTGTTTCACGCGCGGTGGCGGCTGGCTTAACGAGTGCAATGCCCAGAACCAGATTTCGCTCATCCGCGCCTACGGACCGCTCGGCGCGGAGGCATTGATTACTGATGCCGGTTGGTTCGAGGGCGGCTGGCCGGCCGGGGCGGGCAACTGGAGCCCTCGCAAAGATGCGTATCCAGAAGGCATGGGCCCGGTGGCTCGGGCGGCCAAGTCGTATGGCATGGTTTACGGGCTGTGGTTCGAATTCGAGCGCGTGGCGGAGGGCACGTGGTTGGCGAAGAACCGCCCGGATTGGCTCTTGAAGAGCAGCGACCGGCCGGAAGGCACCTATCTTCTGGACCTGGGTCTGTCCGAGGCAAGGAAGTACTTGATCAACATCGTACAAGGCTTCATGGACCTGCCTGGCTTCTCTTTCTACCGTTCGGATTTTAACATGTCCCCACTCCCCTATTGGCGGCACAGCGACGCGCCAGACCGCGTCGGCATGACCGAAATGAAGTACATCGAAGGTCTGTACGCTTTTTGGGATGAACTAGCGCGCCGATGGCCCGACAGTTTTCGCGAGGAATGTGCCAGCGGAGGTTGGCGGATCGACCTGGAGACGATTCAGCGATTTCACTTCCACCAGAAGAGCGACTATTGGTTCGATAACGACGTGGATGCCGCAGCCGTCTGGAGCCTCAGCCGCTACCTGCCCAACTCGACGTTCACGACGCCATTGATCCGGCTGGATGACCGATCATTCCATTCGACATTGGCCACCTCGCTCATCCCCGGCTGGATCGCCGACGCGCCGGGTTTCGATCGTGCAAGGGCCAAGCACCTTGCGGAAGTGTATTCCCGTGTTCGCCCCTTGCTCGTCGGCGCCTGGTATCCGCTCACCGGTTATTCTCGCGACGGCAACCACTGGCTGGCGATGCAATTCCATCGCCCGGACTTGAACGAAGGCTTGATTCTGATCATCCCACCGCACAACAGGGGGGACCACAAGCTGATCGTTTCGCTTCACGGACTTGATCCCGAAGCCAAGTACGAGTTGCACGGGGAGATCACCCGCCGCACGTATTCTGGCACGGGAAAGGACCTGATGAAGCGACTGGAAGTGACGCTTCCCGAAGGTGATGGCGGCGAACGAATCGTCTACGTGGCGACGAGCAACTTGGGCAAACATGGAAACGCAGGCAGATAACTTCCCATTGGACAACTTGACGTTGGCCTGCGCCGGGGACATACTGAACGATGCGAGCAGCAGGCAGACGAGAATTTTCACCGGACGAGAACTCCCATGTTGGTTAAGATAAGGAACGAACGATGAACGCCACCGAACTGTTGATCAAAAGCCTTGAGTTTGCCCGAGCCCGCACGCTTGGACTGCTCGACGGCATCGAGAAGGAGCCCGATCCCCAGGCTATCTTAGCGTGGCGACCGGGACCTGGTCGGGCGCACATCGGCTGGCAGTTGACGCACATCGCCATCACCGAGGAGATTTTCGCCACCGAGCGTCTGGCTCCCCAGAAGGAAGCGCATTGGAAGGAACTGTGGCCGCGTTTTCGTGGCGGCAGCACGCCGGACGACGACGTGCCCGCGGTCGCCATGATCCGCGACGTGTTGACGGCGGCCCGCGAGCACTTGTTGGGCACGCTTCGCGCAATCGGCGACGACCGCTTCGACGAGATCCCCGAAGCCTTGCGGGAACGCAAGTTCACCGTTCGCGACGTGTTCTTCGTCCTCGCCTGGCACGAGGCGCACCACCAGGGACAGGCGCACCTGACCTGGAATCTCTATAAAGCGAGTCGGTAGACCAGCATGAACAAGACGAGATTCAGTCGTCGGCATTTCCTGAACGCTGTCGGCGCAGGGACTGTGGGCTTGGCCGCCGCACGCTCTGCGGTCTTCGGCGCGAGAAGAAGTTGGGCATGCGGCCTGGCAACATGAATACTCCAGACGAGGCCTCGGTTTACAGCAGTTCGGATCGTTTCGACGAAAATCGCATCCGCGCTGCGGCAATCTATTGCAGCGATGGCCGATTTGGAGAACAATTCGATGATTTCCTGCACAACGGCCTGGAACTGCCGCGTTACGATCGTCTTGCGGTGCCCGGCGGCGCTGCCTGCCTTGCCGGGCACTTTCAGTCCCTCTGGGAAGAATTAGGATTGATCGACCAATTTCGATTCTTGCTCAAGGTACACGGTATTGAGCGGGTGGTGCTGATCGCCCACCAGGACTGTGCCTTCTATACCGAGCGGTTGCGTATTTCGCCGCAACGACTCGAAGCCCAGCAGTGTGAAGACCTGGAGGCCGCCGCTGGGCGAGTCCGCTCGTTCGACCGCAGTTTGCGAGTCCAAAAGTTCTTTGCTCGGAAATGCCCCGATGGTACGATTCGATTTGAACCGATCGCTCCGGCAGGGGCGGCGTCGCGCTGGTGACCGCTTACTTGCAAGAAAGAAGGTATTACACCCATGCTGGAACGGACAATAGCGATCCGACGCATTCGCCTGTTACTGGGGTTCTTCATCGTGGCGCTCATCCTCAGCGGCCTGACGGCGTTTCCGTTGGTGTGGGAAACGAGGCTTCTGGCCGCCTGGTTCGGCGAGGGCACCCGCACGGCCAGCACGTTCCCGGCCCTGGCCTCGTGGCTCTCGCAGGTCCACACAGAACTCGACGCCTCGTACGGCACGTATCCGTTTCTGGCCTATGGCACTGACTGGTTGGCGTTCGCGCACATCGTTATCGCGGTTGCCTTCTGGGGACCGATCAAGGACCCCGTCAGGAACGTCTGGGTGATCGAGTTCGGCATGATCGCCTGCCTGCTGGTCATTCCCCTGGCGCTCATCTGCGGCCCAATCCGAGGTATCCCGATGTTTTGGCGGCTGATCGATTGCTCTTTCGGCGTTTTCGGACTGATCCCTCTCGCCATCGTCCGAAGGATGATTCGCGGGATTTAAGCAGAGGAGTTTAGTCGGTTCCTCCGGCCCCTCGGACCGTGAAACTCTTGAAGCCGTAGTCCTTGTTGGAGCCGATGCCGTGACGGCCACTGCATTGCAGGAACAGGCCGATGCCTGGATTGCCCGTCTTGTACGTATCATCTTTGACCCGTGCCTTCTCGACGCCGTTGATGTAAACCGTGATCAGATTGCCGACGATGGACGCCTTGAGGATGTCGCCGCTCTTGAGGCCGTACTCGACACCGCCTTTGTTGGCCAGATAGGTGAATTTCCCCAGCGGTCCCTCCCAGCGGACAATCTGCAAGTACGAGGAACCGTCGCTGGTGCATCGGGCGAAGCATTCGTACCCGGTCGTGCTATGGGCCGAGCTTGTCCAGCGCAGGAGGATCTCCAGCTCCTGATGGCAGGAGGGATCGGGCTTGGCGATGTACACCTTTCCCCAGGCCTCCTGGTCCGGTGGAAATCCCGAGAGGTGGGCGTAGGAATCGTCGTACCGCTGAGCGCCCCCGTTGGTGCCCGATTGGGTGCCATAGGCGATGCCGCCGCCTTTCCTGACCTTGGCCCAATCCAGGCCGTTGTGGACCCATTTTCCGTCTTCGGAGAGCGGATTCTCGTCGCCGTCAAAGGTGGTAGTGTAGGTCGTCACGGAATTGGGCCGGGCTGCGTCGGCGACCGTGTCAGCAGCCTGAGAAGCCGCCGAGAAGAGCCACAGGGCGGGCAAAGGCATCCAGACGGCTTTCAGCAAACGAGTTCGAACATTGAGTTTCATACGCGCTCCTCAGAATGGGGTGGCTTTCATGATAGACTACGGGACAAGGCGCGGCAACCAGCCACCACGACGTCAGCCGCTCCGCCGCCGATGACGCATCTCTCGGCCATGAGAATGGACGCGACGGCTTGGCTCAGCGATCAGCGTGCCCGCGGGTGCGCCTTCTCATAGACCTCGCGGAGGGCCGCGGTGCTGACGTGCGTGTAGATCTGCGTGGTCACAAGACTCTTGTGGCCCAAGAGCTCCTGCACGCTGCGAATGTCGGCCCCGCGGTCGAGGAGATGCGTGGCAAAACTGTGCCGCAAAGAGTGCGGCGTAGTGCGGCTGTCCAACGAAGTGAGCTGCAAGTACTTCTCCAACATCCGGGCGACGCTCCGCGTCGTCAGCCGGCGGCCGAACTTGTTGAGAAACACGGGCGCCGCCCCGCCGGGCGGCTCGCGCGGATTCAGACGGGCCTTGACCAGCCACTTCTGCAAGGCCGCGGCGGCGTACGAGCCGATGGGGGCGAGCCGCTCCTTGCGGCCCTTGCCGCGGACCCGCAGGATGCCGTCGTCGAAGTCGAGATCGCCGCGGTTCAGCCCTACCGTCTCGCTCACGCGCAGCCCGGCCGAATACATCGTTTCCAGGATCGCGCGGTCGCGGAGCCCCATCGCCGTGTTGGCCGGCGGGGCCGAGAGCAAGCGGCCGATGTCTTCGGCGGAGAGAAAGTGCGGCAGCGAGCGGCCTTTCCGCGGATTGCGGAGCGGCTTGGCGGGATTGGTATTCGTCCAGCCCTCACGCTGCCCAAACTTGAAGAAACTCCGCAGCGACGCCAGCCGCCGGGCGATCGACGTCTTGGCATAGCCCGCCTCGTGCAAGGCCGCCACGTAGCCGCGAAGCTCCAGCACCGTGATCGCCTCCGGCCGAGGAACGTTGCCGCCACAGGCTTCGGTCAGATAGTCGGCCAGCGCGGCGAGGTCTTCGCGATAGCTCTTGATCGTGTAGGCGGAAGCGTTCCGCTCCACGGTCAAGTATTGCAAGAAACGGGCAATCGCGGTACGCATCGTACCCCGGCATGTAAGCAGTGTAGGCCGGAACAAGCCTGCGCGGTTCCGGCACGCCAATCCTGCGCGAGAGCGGCAGCAGACACATGCCGGAACTGCGCAGGCTTGTTCCGGCCTACAGGTCCTACGCTTCCTCCGAATCGGTGGGCAGCGGCAGGTCGAAGCGCGAGTGCGGCCGGCAGCGCTGGCTTTCCTGGCGGATCTTCTGGCTGAGCACCGCCGCATCGTACCAGGTGAAACTCAACTCGGGGTTGGAAGCATAGCGGCCCAAGGTCCGCAACGTCTCCGCCCGGTTGGCGTCGTCGTACAGAAAAACGTAGCGTTCTTCACCCTTCACCAGGGCCAACACATTGATGTCCTGACTCATTGCCGCTCCAATCCTCCCCTCAGAAACCGTCGTTACCAACCGGGCACCATGTACCCATGGTCGGCTTTCCATAACTGGCGAGCATTAAGTGGTTCCAGTTTTCTTATCGGATGGAGGACCATCTCCACACCACTCGCGTTTCTCCTGCCCCTCCACGCGCACTGAGCATCTCCCAGATGTGCAGGCGACAACAGAACCGGATGAAGTCGTCGCTCCGCCGTAAATAGTGCTCCCAACCGCCCATGCGGACGTCGTCGCGGGAGTAATAGTAGTCTTGCAGCGCAGTGGTGAAATCAGCATCATTACCGCTATAACTCTTCATGTGTTGCATCACCGGCTCGTCGCTGGGCACTCCGCGCGGCGGGCACGCCGTGGGCGGCCGGGGAATGAATCCGTGCGGGTCGGGCCAGTTGGGCGGAAGACCCGGCTTATTTTCTCCAGGCGTTAAGGTCACTGGCGCGGTCTGCGCGGCGGGCGGCGTCGAGTTTGCCGGCTGATTGGCCGGCAGGGTTGAATCTGCCTCATGCGACACCGTGCGAACGTCATGCTTGCCGCCCGCGGTGACGCCTTGAAGTGGCTGTCCCGGAATGCCGGGCAAGGAATTGGGCACACTCGCTCCACCGGGTCCCTCTGAAGCCGGCGGGTCGAGCGGCAGCTTTTCAAAAGGCGGAGTTTGGGTCTTGAGTTGTTCTTTCGCCAGGGCCAATTCGGCTTGGAGTACCAGTGGACCGGGAATGTCCTTCTCGCCCGCCGTTCCCCACGGCAAGCCATAGCCGGCCGGGACGGGATGGAAGTTCGGATTGGCCGCAAACCACTGGACTTGCATCGCCAGCCGTGGCGGATACCACGGCGTGTATTCCGTAACCACCCCGATGACGATCGCATCGACCTCCAGAATCTGGGCAAGTCGTCGGGCATCTTGCTCGCTAGCGAATTGGAGTCTGTAGGCATGGATCGTCGTATCCACCTGCGAAACAGGGACTACGACATAGCCGGGCACTTCGGCCAGTTCGGCCGCATAGGCCTCAGCGACCTTGCGGCCATCGAGCGTCGACTCCGAGCTGGCATTAAAAAATGGGGCGACGGCAACCTTGGAAATCTGGGGAAACGGGTTGTGCAAAGTCGGTTGATGCACGATTGTCGGCAATACGGCACAGCCGGGTGCGAGCAGACAGCCGATCAATGTAAACCAACGTAACATGCTTGTTTTAATGCACTTACGACGATGCGCCTTGGAACGAATGTCCCATCGGTCAAGGCGGCCAGACTTGGTCGCCCTACCCAGCGGCCATTATCGATGGCCGTTAATATCGATTTTATCGGCAAAGTCTACGTCTTTTCTCCAGCTTGAATCGAGGGACGGCTGTAGGGTGGGACAAGATTGCGTAGCAAGCGCCGGCCCACCACTTCTAACCTATGGATTTGGTGGGCCGGCACTCACTACTCGCGTTGTGGCCCGTCTCTCGTTGTGGCCGGTCTCTCGTTGTGGCCGGTCTCTGACCGAGCCTCGTTGTGGCCGGTCTCTGACCGAGCCACGTCGCCGCCACGTCGCCAACCGAAGGTCTCCTGGCGAATGGGGAGACCTTCGGTCGGATGTTTCGGCGGGGTCAGGAGACCCTCGCCAAACCGGAGACCCTCGCCAAACCGGAGACCCTCGCCAAACCGGAGGACGGGAGTTTGAGCGGTTTCCAAAGACTTTGGGGATACGCTCCGACGCACAATCGCGTAAAATAGGGGGTTGAAACCAAGTACCCACGTCCAAGAGCAATACGCATCTATGGCCCAATTCCCTCGCAATCCCACTCGGCCCGTCCAGATTGGCTCGCTCACGATCGGCGACGGCAATCCCATTGCCATCCAAAGCATGTGTGCCACCAAGACGGCCGACGTCGACACAACCCTCGCCCAGATCGAGCATCTGGTACAGGCGGGGGCCGACATCATTCGCGTGGCGGTCGATACCAAGGCCGACGCCCAGGCCCTGATCGAGATCCGCCAGCGGACCAAGGCCAATCTCTCCTGCGATCTCCAGGAGAACTATCGCCTGGCCGCCGACATCGCGCCGGCGGTCGACAAGATCCGCTACAACCCGGGCCACTTGTATCATCACGAGCGGACCAAGCCCTGGCAGGACAAGGTGAAGTTCCTTGTCGAAGTGGCCGGTGAGAACGACTGTGCCCTCCGCGTGGGCGTGAACTGCGGCTCGATCGATCCGGCCCAGCGGGAAAAGTATCCCAAGGAAGATCGCACCAGCCCGATGATCGACAGCGCCCTGGAGCACTGCGAGTTGTTGGACAAGCTCGGCTTCACGCGTTACGTGGTCTCGCTGAAAAACTCCGATCCGGCGGCGGTGGTCGAGGCCAATCGGGCCTTCGCCGCCAGGCGTCCCGACGTGCCGCTGCACCTCGGTGTGACCGAGGCCGGCATGCCGCCCGAGGGCGTGTTGAAGACCCAGCGGGCCTTCGAGCAGCTCCTGGCCGCGGGCATCGGCGACACGATCCGGGTTTCGCTCACCGTGCCGGCCTTCGAGAAGGAACAAGAGATTCTGGCCGGACGCAAGATCCTCAACGACATCGCCGCCGGACGGTTCGTCGGCGTGCCGGCCGAAGGCGGGGCACTCTTTGGGTCGGGTCTGAACATCATCTCCTGCCCGAGTTGCTCGCGGGTCGAGAACTCGGCCTTCGTCGATCTGGCCATGAAGGTCCGCGAGGCGACGCGTTATGCGGCCGAGCAAGCGATTTCCATCGCCGTGATGGGCTGCCGCGTGAACGGGCCCGGCGAGACCGACATGACCGATCTGGGGCTCTGGTGCGGGCCGAAATACGTCAATCTGAAGCGCGGCGAGGCGACACTCGGATCGTTCACCTATGAGGAGATTTTGCCGCGGCTGAAGCAGGAGCTCGACGCGATTATTGCGGCGAAGAAATGAAAGCAACACTCGATCAAGCAGGGCGAATTCAATTGCCAGACTCCGTAAACGCAAAACCCCACGTTGCCGCTTGCAAATGCGCCAAAAAAACCGCCGGCCCTAACAGACAGGACCGGCGGCGAATTTATTGATTAACTGGCGTCGAAAGGGTTTCGGGGAACTTCGCCGGCCGCCAGTTCTTGCCGGCACGCCGTGTTCCCGCACCCTTCTCAATACATGTCCTCGCCGCCGCCCGGCGCCGGGGCATTCTTCTCTTCCTTGGGCTTGTCGGCCACCAGGGCGTCGCTGGTCAACATCAACGTGGCCACGCTGGCCGCGTTCTGCAAGGCGGTGCGGGTGACCTTGGTGGGGTCGACCACGCCGGCCTTGACGAGGTCCTCATAGACGTTCGTCAGGGCGTTGTAGCCGAAGTTGCCCTTGCCTTCGGAGACCTTCTCGGCCACGATGCCGCCGTCCTGTCCGGCGTTGTCGGCGATCTGCGTCACCGGGGCGCGGCAGGCCCGCAACACGATCTTGTAGCCGATCTCCTCCTCCTGCACCAGTCCGTTGGGCTTGACGTTGGCCGCCGCCCGCAGCAGGGCGACGCCGCCGCCGGGCAGAATGCCTTCCTCAAGCGCGGCGCGGGTGGCGTGCAGGGCGTCCTCGATGCGGGCCTTCTTCTCCTTCATCTCACTCTCTGTCGCGGCCCCGACGTTGATCTTGGCCACGCCGCCCGTCAGCTTGGCCAGCCGCTCGTTGAGCTTTTCCTTATCGTAGTCGCTGGTGGTGTTCTCGACCTCGCGGCGGATCTGCTCGACGCGGCCCTTGATGTCCGCGCTCTTGCCCGCGCCTTCGATGATCGTGGTATTGTCCTTGTCGATGACGATCTTCTTCGCCCGCCCCAGTTCGGCCAGCGTGATGTTCTCGAGCTTCTTGCCCAGGCTCTCGAAGATGGCGAAACCGCCGGTCAGAATGGCAATGTCCTCGAGCATGGCCTTGCGGCGGTCGCCGTAGCCCGGGGCCTTCACGGCGGCCACCTTGATCGTGCCGCGGAGGCGGTTGATGACCAGCGTGGCAAGGGCCTCGCCGTCGACGTCTTCGGCGACGATGACCAGCGGCTTGCCCGAGTTGACCACCTTCTCCAGGATCGGCACGAGCTCCTTGATGTTGGAAATCTTCTTCTCGTGGATGAGGATGTAGGCGTCCTCCAGCACCGCTTCCATGGACTGCGGATCGGTGACGAAATAAGGCGAGAGGTAACCGCGATCGAATTGCATGCCTTCGACCCACTCGACCTCGGTAGTCAGGCTCTTGCCCTCGTCGACGGTGATCACGCCGTCCTTGCCGACCCGCTCGACGGCGTCGGCCAGGAGTTTGCCGATCTCGGGATCGTTATTGGCGGCGATGGCGCCGACCTGGGCGATCTCCTCCTTCTTGTTCTTGACCGAGACCGACATGCTCTTGAGCTTGTCGGTGATGTCGTTGACGGCCTTCTCCATGCCCGACTTGAGCTGCACGGGATTCACGCCGGCCACCACGGCGCGGAGGCCTTCGTTGAAGAGGGCCTCGGCCAAGATGGTGGCGGTGGTGGTGCCGTCGCCGGCCTTGTCGCTGGTCTTCGAGGCGACCTCGCGGACCATGCGGGCCCCCATGTTCTCATAGACGTCTTCCAGGTCGATTTCCTTGGCGACCGTGACGCCGTCTTTGGTGACGGTCGGCGAGCCAAAGCTCTTCTGGAGGATAACATTGCGTCCGCGGGGTCCGAGCGTGACGCGGACCGCCTGGGCCAACTTGGAAACGCCACGCCGCAGGGCGTCACGGGCTTCCTGATCGAAAGCAATCAACTTGGACATAGGTAAAACTCTCCTTCAAGTCTCTTGGGGGGCGATGGCTCTCGCCGCCGATTTTGAATTTGGTTGTGTCTTGGTTCTCGCAGGGTGGACCGACCACGCGTAGGGTGGCCCGAGTGAAACGAGTCCCACCATGGAATCGCGCGAAATCGAAATCATGGTGGGACTCGTTTCACTCGGCCCACCCTACGCGTGTGGATTCTTCTCTTAGCCGATGACCGCGAGGATATCCTCCTCGCGCATCAACAGCAGGTCGCGATCGCCGAGTTTGAACTGCTCGCCCGCGTAGGAAGTAAAAAGGACACGATCGCCGGCCTTGACCTGCAGGGCCGTCCGCTTGCCATCCTTGTTCAACTTGCCCTCGCCGACGCTGATGATCGTGCCGCGCGTTGGCTTGTCTTTGGCGGTGTCGGGCAGGACAATGCCCCCCGCCGTCACGGCTTCCGATTCCTCACGCTCAACGACCACCCGATCTCCCAGGGGCTGGAGTTGAACTTTTTCTTCACCGGAACTGGTCTCTTTCTTGTCTTTTTTCGCCATGCGTCGCCTCCGCAACTCCTCAAGGATGAATCGTTTGATCGGCCGCGAAACCCTCGCGGACGGGGGGATTGGTTCTGCCAAACTTGCGCACTATCGCGCGGGTTTTCGAAGTGGAAGCAACTTCCGCGCCAATATCGTCGCTATGACGTAACTTGTTACGACAGCTTCTGTTAGTTAAACCATTGGAAAAACGCCGACTGCCGAAATCGGTTTGCAGCGGGCAAGCAGCGGCGAGATGCTCGCTCGCACCTGCCGTTTTGGCAGGCCCTCGCTCGTAGTCCCGGCTATAGCCGATCCCTGTCGTACGGTTTCCGCCTAAAGGTGGGACTACGAGCAAGGTTCTTTGATAAAGAGATAGTTGGCAGAAATACAGCGAAGTGGCAGCCTAAGCTCCCCGGCCATTTTTCTGTCAGTCATTTTTCTGTCATCATTCCCCCAACATCCACGGGAGTTTGCAGTTGTCCCGGCTGAGCAGTATGATCTTCTGTGTTTCAGCCCCAAACCCTCGCGGAGCAATGCCATGACGCGATTCCTCGTTTCCACAATCTTGAGCCTTGCAGCCTGTGCAACTTCGTCTTTTACACGGGCTGCCGACATCGTCCTAGCCGACGGCGGTAAGTCGGAATACCGCATCGTCGTCGCGGCCGACGCCTCGCCATCGACCCAATATGCGGCCAAGGAGTTGCAAACTTTCCTCAAACAGATGTCTGGCGCCGAACTGCCGATTGTCTCGGGCCGGGAACCTGTGACAGGCCATGAAATCCTCCTCGGCGTCAACGGCCATTGGAAGACTACTGTGGGGTTTTGGTCCGACATGTCGAAACTCGGCGACGAAGGCTATGTGATCCGCACCGTCGGGCCGCATCTGGTGATCGCCGGCGGCGCCCTGCGCGGCAATCTGTATGGCGTCTATGGATTGCTGGAAGATCACCTCGGCTGCCGCTGGTTCGCCCCGGGAGTCAGCCGTATTCCCAAGATGGCCCGAATTGCCCTGCCGCCGATCGATGAAACCAAGGTGCCGGTCCTGGAATATCGCGAACCGTACACCTTCGATTGCATGGACGGCGATTGGTGCGCACGGAACCGCATGAATTCCAGTTCCGGCCGCTTGGAAGCCCGGCACGGCGGCCGCGTCCGCTTTGCCGACGGCTTTTTCGTCCATACCTTTGCGCGGCTTGTGCCGCCGCAAAAATATTTCGCCACGCATCCCGAATATTTTTCGCTCGTGGGCGGCAAACGGCAGAACGGCTATGCACAACTCTGTTGCACCAATGAAGACGTGATCCGCATCTGCACGGAGGGGATCCGTGCCGCCATGCGGGCACAGCCCGACGCCACCGTGTTTTCCGTTTCGCAGAATGATACCGACCTGCACTGCGAGTGCCCGCGTTGCCAGGCCCTGGCCCGGCAGGAAGGCAGCCAAGGGGCCCCGGTGCTGAACCTGGCGAACCGCGTGGCGGCGGCCGTGGAGAAGGATTTTCCCGGCAAGGCGGTGGAGACGCTGGCCTATCAGTGGACCCGCCGGGCGCCGAAGGCGATGCGGCCGCGGCCGAACGTCATTGTGCGGCTGTGCTCGATCGAATGCTGCTTCTCGCACCCGCTGGCCACCTGCGACAGCCGCGAGAATCGGGCCTTTCGCGCGGACCTTCAGGCCTGGTCGAAGGTATCCCAGCGGCTCTGGATCTGGGACTATACGACCGACTTCGCCCATTACCTGATGCCCTTCCCGAACCAGCGCGTGCGGCGGCCCAACATCCAGTTCTTCATCGCCAATCATGTCAAAGGCATCTTCGAGCAGGACACCTACGACACGCCCCATAGTGAGCTGGCCGCCCTGGGCGGTTACCTGACGGCCAAGTTCCTCTGGAACCCGGACTACAATCAGGATCGGGCGATGAACGAATTCCTCGAGGGTTACTATGGCAAGGCGGCCCGGCCGATCCGGCAGTACATCGATCTCCTGCACGATCGGGTCGAGCGGGATAACATCCACGTTCACATTTTCGACCCGCCCACGAAACCGTATCTGGACGACAAACTGCTGCTTCCGGCCAATCAGCTTTGGGAAGAGGCCGAGAACCTGGTCGCGGGAGACGCGGACGTTTTGCGGCGGGTGCAGATCTCGCGGATGAGCGTCGACTACGCCATCATGGAGCATGCCCGGGCCGAGTCGAACAAGTTTACCGCGGCGATCGCCGGCCGTCCGCCAATCGCGAAGCTGGCCGTCGAGCGTTTCCATCCCTGGATGAAGACCCTGGAAACCAGCGGCCTGACGCGCTTGCGGGAAGGACAGAAATTCGATCTGAACGAATACCGGGCGTCGCTGGCCAAGACGCTAGGGGTGAAGCCGTGAACCCTGTATGCTGCTTTACAAGTCGTTTGACGCCGGCTATGCTACGTCAATGGCCACGGTGGGGCTACCAGAAGCTTTCCATCGTTGCCAAGTCAACCTAATTCCTTTCGAAACCGGAGGTGAAGTCATGGGGCTCTTGGATAAACTCTGGCACGCTGTTTCCAGTGCAACCGTAAGCACCGGGGCCGGCGTTATCCGCGTCGCGGCGCTGAAGAAGCGCAGTTGGAGCTTGGCGAGATCGAGAACCGTTACAACGACGGCTATCTCATCATCGGAAAACGGATCGCCGAGGTCCTTCGCAATGGAGAGGATATCAGCGACCCGAAGGTGCAGGAGGCTTTTCAGCGGATCAAGAAACTCGACGGCGAAAAGGCCGAGAAAGAAGCGGTGATCCGCGAGTTGAAGGGGGATGCGGCGGACTCCACGGAGCCCGAAGACCTTGTGGCCCTTGAAAAGGAGGTCGACAACGAGATCGCCAAATGCAAGGAAGTCTTGGCAATGGGCGTGGACTCTCAAGAGGAATGTGACCGCAAAGTCGCGGTGTTGCGCAACATGCTGGACCACTTCAAGCAGTTGCGGAACCTGAATCAGGCACGCGCGAAAAAGCTCATTTCCGAAGACGAGTACAAGAAGAAAAAGGCCGCCTTGCTGGGCTAGGTTTATTGCCGGTCGAGTTCCTCACTCTGCGGCAGGTCGGCCAAGGTCTGCAGGCCGAAGAGCTGCAAGAAGCGGTCGGTGGTGAAGTATTGCGCCGTTCGCCGCTTGCCGGGACCCGGAGTACCTGGTGCCCCCGGAGTACCAGGTGCCCCCGGAGTACCAGGTGCCCCCGCTTCGCAGGCGCCCCGGCGCTCGATCCGCAGCAAACAGCGGTGTACCAGTTGCGAAAGCACCGAGCCGCTGGGCTTCCCGCGGACAGCGCTGATCTGCTCGGCGGAGAGCGGCTGCTGGTAGGCCACGATGGCCAGCACGTCGATCGCTGCCTGGGAAAGCCGGGCTCGGCGGATGCGGCCGTAGAACTGCTCGCGGAGCGGATGGAACGGCTTCCGCAGGGTGATGCGGTAGCCGTCGGAATCTTCCGCCACGAAGTAAGGGCAGCCGCTCTGCGTGTAACGCCGGTTCAACTCCGCGACCAGCCCGCCGATCTCGCCCGGCTCGACGCCGCGCATCAACTCGGCGGCCCGGGCGGCGGTCAAGGGCCGGTTGTCGCGGTCGCCGACGAAGAGCATGGCCTCCAGGAGTCCCAGCGGGGTAACGGGGCCGGACCCGCGGCCCGGAGCACCGGGTGCCCCGTCGCCCGGCGCTTCCTCGACCGCCAGGGCTGGCTCGTGCGGGGGCTCGGCATGCAGTTCATCGGGTCCTGTGGCGGCCTCGGCCGCCCCTGGTTGCGGCCCTTCCTCAGCGCGGCCCTGCGGCGGCGTGCCCATCACTTGGGCAAACGCCCGGGCAAGCTCTTCCAGCGAAATGGGGTCCTCGTCGGGTGTATCCGCCATGCAATCTCAGACCATGCTGATGGAATGACGAAGCTCAAATGGCGAATGGCGAAAAGGCTTGCGCCAGTTCTTCGACATTCGCCATTCTCTTACTTCCACCTCTTGGCCACTTCCTGCTTCATGAATTTCAGCCCGTCGCTGGCCAATTGCCGCTCGCTCTGGTACATCCGCCGCCAGATCTTGGTGGCGGCGACGATCTTGTCCAGCGCCAGACCGAAGGCCTCGATCACCATCAGGTTGTCGTAGCCGATCTCGTGCAGGGTGTCGAAGTTCTCCGCCCAGCGGACGTTGCCGGCCCCGGGGGTGCTGCGATCGTTCTCGGAAATGTGGACGTGCGCGAGGCAGCCCTTCAGCGCACGGATGGCCGCGGGCGTGTTCTTCTCTTCGATGTGCGAGTGGAACGTGTCGTACATCATCTTGCAGCGGGGATGGTTTACGTCGCGACAGAACCGCGCCCCATCGGCCGCGGTATTCAACAGGTAGCATTCGAAGCGGTTGAGATACTCCAGTCCCAAGGTTACGTTGACCTTCTCGGCGTGCTCGGCCACCTGCCGCATGCCATCGACGCCCCACCGCCATTCGTCGGCGGTCGGCCCCGCGCCGGAGAAATAGCCCAAGGCTGAATGGTAGGGCCCGGACAGCAACTCGCACCCGGCCGCCGCCGCACAGTCCAACGCCGCCTTATTCGCGTCGACGCCCTTGCGGCGCTCGGCCGCGTCGGGGCTGATCGGGTTGTTGCCCGGCACACGGATCGTCACGCCCGTCCGCGCCAGGCCCAGGTCGGTCAGACGCTTGCCCCACAGGGCATATTTCGCCACGTCGTATTCGAAGATCGGAACCTCCACGACGTCGTAGCCGATCTTCTTGATGTCCTCCAGTACGGGCAGGATCGAGTCTTCCAGCGTATCGCACCACAACAGCAAATTGAGTCCAAATCGCACAGCATGTCTCCCAGGTATCAATGATTTACTTAGACCCCTAACACAACCCTATTCTTGCCCGCGACGTTAGGTGAAAAAGTCCGGTTGTGTTAGGGGTTCTCATCCGGTTTTCGGTCCTTGGAGCCCGACAAGGTCCCCAGGACAAAGAAGCAAATGCCCGCGGGCAAGGCCAGGGCGCAGACGATCCCATCGAAGATTGCTTCCGGCTTGGCAAGTGCGCGATGGGGGATGAGCCGGTAAAGCAGGGTGGGCTTTTCGGCCGGCTCGGTGCTTTCCGCTTGCGGGGCTTTGCCGGAATCGGCCGGCGCCGCCGCGGGTTTTTCCAACTCGGCTTGCATTTTCTCATCGTAGGTAAGCTGCCCGAGAAGGATCACGCCCGCGGCGAGGCCCAAGGCCAAGAGGCCGGCGCCGATGCCAAATTTATCGTCGGTCGACATGGTTAGCCTTTGTAGGGAATTCCTTCCAACAATTCATGCTGGCGGCGGCGGACCAACTGTCGGGCGGCAGGAAGCACCTCCTGCACCCACTCTGGCAGCGGGGGAAAGCCGACGCGGCGCATGACCTGATTCATCCTCAATAATAGTTTGTCATCTTGGCCGTAATCCCACAAGATGCGCTCCCGGCAGAAGAGGAAAATCATTGGGGCCAGGCGATCGGTAGTGTGGGCCGACATGCGGTTGACCGCATCCTGCACGGCCCCGGGATCGACCGACTCCAAGGCCCGGTAGTAGGCATCCAGCCCGTCGGGGTGGTCTTCCGCCTGGGCCCAGTCCAAGAGGACTTCGACCAGCACGTGGCCGAGAAACCAAGGCCGCAAGCCGCTGTCCGCGGGCAGCACGCCACGGATTGCCGTGGAAAGCGCCAGGGTGGTCTCGGCAAAAGCCCGCGTCTTGTGGAATTGGGCATCGTCGCGAAAATGCTGCAAAAGCCCCCGAGCGACGGCTGCCGTTTCACCATTGGGGTGGGTAGAGAGCGGTTCCACGTTTTTCGCCTTCAGACGCACCCCGCGATCGACGACCGCCAGCCAATCGGGTACAGCAGTCCCTGCCACGAAGTAGGGGTTGGCGAGGAAAGGCAAGGCGTGAGAGAAGTAATTCATCCATTCAGAATCAAGCGAATGGCTTCGGGGACGCTCTCGACAACCTCGAAGAACGTATTGAGTTTGCTCCTGCCCAGAACCACGGTGATAAACGGTGAGCAGGCTGCAAGGATGATCCGGCTGCCGCTGGTGTTGGCGTGGACAACCAGCGACACCAACTGTCCAATCCCAATGGAGTTGATGTACTTGGACTGCGACAAATCCAACACCAACCTCGTCCCCTTCTGTCCCACCAAAGGATGGAGCGACTCCTTGAAAGGCGCTGTGGCCGAGTCATCCATCGGCCCAACCGTTGCGGCCAAGATGTAGCCTTCTTCATGAGAGAGCTTGAGTTCCATATCGACCTTCCGATCCACAAGAAACGACATAAGCCCTTGCTGTGCAAGAGCTTGCGAGTGCCCCCTGAAGGACTCGAACCTTCGACCAGTTGATTAAGAGTAACGGAGCCTCAGTGCAAAACCCTGCAAAACACAGCAATAACAGGCACGTCGGTTGCTATTATTTGCACAAACTCGCACATTTTCAACCCCATTACTGACCTGGATGCAGATTGGGCCTGAGAGTAGGCGAGGTAATCGATGGACTGGCGCTGTCGGTAATCGATGGACTGGACATGTTTGGAGAGGGGTTCAAGTACCGGTGGCCTCTTCTCTGTTTGGGGGCGGTTGCTACCAGCGATGTATCCAGGGGACGTCCATGCCCAGTGCGCGACAGAGATCGATCGCCGCTTGATAGAGAGGCAACTTGGTGGCCGCCGCCCACAGCTCAAGCTGATTGCCTTGGCTGTGACAGCGATGGCAATGGTAACGACCGATCGCCACGTTCACGGAGAAGCAACGATGACGACCGGGCCTGGATTCGTGCAGGGGACAACCTCCGTACCATTGGTCGCCCGTTCGCCGGCAAGGCATGAAGCCGAGCAAGTCGAGTACCTGCTTCATGGCGATCTGCGTGCGAAGCTTGTCGAAGTCGACCCCTGGCATGGTTTTGGCGCTGTCTGCGGCTTTGACTTGATGGAAGAATGGCCGTTCCGTTCCCTCTAATCTCTATAGGGGGAACGGGAACGGCCTCCACTGACTCAGTCGATACGCTGCCAACCGGTAGGCGTGCGGCGAACCCTGCCGGCCTGCTCCAACGCCCCAAGGGCCTCGCCCAGGCGTTCGTTTTTCACAGCTAGCGCGGCGCGGAGCTTGCCGCGACTCTGCACAACGCCCGTAGTCAGCAGCGTCAGTACCTGCTCCTGGAGCGTCCTCCATTGCTGGCCCTCCATCCCCGCCACGACCTCCAGATGGGCGGTCTCGGCGTTGGTGGCCACAAGCTGCAGATAGACCGGTGGCGAGGCTGGCGCCGCGCGGTGCTCGTTGGACAACACCAGCCGCTCCCGACCCGCAAGCGGGTGCCCCCGACGGAGGTAGAGGTTGGAGTCGCCGAAGGCGTGCAGGTCGCTGGAGCCGCGCAGCCCCTGGCCGGCGGCCACTCCCCCCCCGGCGTTCTTGCGGGTGTGATGCACCAGCACCACCGAGAGGTCCAACTGCCGCTGCAACGAGCGGAAGTAGGCCAATAGCCCGGCCACTTCGCCGGCGTTGTTCTCGTCGATGCCGTGGAGCCTCACCAGCGGGTCGAGCAGCAGCAGCCGGGGCCGCAACCGCTTGGCCGTTTCCAACAACCGCCCACGGTGCGGATCGCGGTCCAACCGCAACGTAGGGGCGGTGATTACGTGGACCTCCACCCCGGCCAGATCGAGCCCGCGATGGCGGGCCATGCCCGCCACCCGCTCGCGGACCACCGGCAAGGCGTCCTCGGCGAGATAGACCAGGACTGGGCCGGCCTGCGGGACCGCGTACTTACCCAGGCAGGGCGTGCCGGTGGCCACGCTCAAGGCCATGTCCAGCCCCAGCCAGGTTTTGGAGCACTTGGGGGCGCCGCCGATCACGCCCACCGACGATTCGCCCCAAAGCTGCTCGATCAGCCAGCGTTGTGTCCGGTCCTCGCAACGGATCTCTCCCACCCGGACCACGGGAAGCAGTTGATTGCATTCCGAGACCACCGTTAGGCCCTCGCTTTCTTCTTTGCCGCTGGGCGTTGGGGATGGAAGAGTTCCAAGTAGAACTTTTCGTCGAGCTGCGCCACTTCCTGCGCCATGCCGTAGGCCAGCAGTTCGCCCCCCATGGTCATCAACAGCCGGTAGTTGCCGGCGCAGTGGTCGACCAGGGCGTCCTGGAGTTGGGTCGTCATGAACGTGGCGTTGCCGGCCTTCGTCAAGGCGTGGCGCAGCAGTTCGGCGAGTTCCTCCCGCGAGGCAGGCTCGGTCAAGAGCCGCGTGCGGATCCTCGTCCCCAGGGGAACGAGGTCCGCCTGCCGCAGACGCTCCGGCAACCGCCCATCCCCGCAGAGGACCACCGTCAACAGCGATGCGGCGTCGAAGTCGGCGCTGGCCAGCAGCCGTAGTTCGGCAAGCACCTCGGAGTTCATCTCCTGGGCCTCGTCGATCAGCAGCACCGGCTTGATCCGCGCGGAGGCCACGTGCGCCCTCCAACGCTCGCGGAGGGCCTTGAATCCGCCCCAGCGGTTCAAGGGGCTGAGCTTCACCGAGAAGATGTCGCCCAACTCGCGGTAGAAGTCGCCGCTTTTCGACTGCGGCCGCTCCACTACGCCCACCACCACGTCGCGGAGCGGGGAGAGGCGTTCGGCCACGATCCGCAAGGCCACCGACTTGCCGGTTCCCGACTCGCCCGAGATCAGGGCGAAGCCTCCCTCCTGGACCAACTGTTCCACGCGCCAGGCGAAACTCTCGATCTTGGCGGTCACCAGCAGGGCCTCGCTGGGCAGTTCCGGCGAAAAGGGGTTCCATTTCAGCCCCCACAGGGAAAGCAGTTTCTTGGCGTTCATGATTCGCCTCCTTTCTCAGCAGGGGGATTCTTGGGCAGGTAGGCCGGCGGCAGTCCCGTGGCGGAATACTCTTCGAGGATCTTCTTCAACAGCGGCGGCAACGGCTTGTCGCGATCCGCGCCGCCGGGGCACCCCGGGTACCCGCTTGCGGGTGGCGGGTTGGCGGGCGTGTCTTGCAGAGGTGGCCCGACAAAAGGCCGATGGGCATCGGCGTTGGCCGTGCGGTCCTGTGGATAGAGGGGGGCCAGGACGGTCCCGTTGCGGGGATCGACCAGATCGACCCGGCCGAGGTCCCAGCGGGCGTAACGCACGGAGACGTCCTGGAAGTGGCGGAAGCGGGCCGGGACCTCGAACCGCACGCCCTCCACCGAGATCGTGCCGTCGCTCTTGCGCTGGCGACGCTTGCTTTCCAGGCGGAAGGCGTCGCGAAGGGCGTTGCTCGTGGGACTCGTGCGGAGGACATCCGCTGCCTGGGCGAACCGCTGCAAGGGGGAGCAGCCGGTCTCGCGGTGCACGGCGCGGTGGTACTCAATCTCTGCCCAGGCCTGGCTGGCCTGGTTGAGGAAGTCCAGGGAAAGCTCGACGCAGCCGTCGAGCATCTCCATCAGGCGGCCCTCCAGTGTCGCCCAGAAGACCTCCTGCTTGCCGTTCTGGTAGGGACTGTAAGGCAGCGTCTTCTCGTGGACGATCCCCAGCCGCAGCAGACCTTCGCCCACCTCTTCAGCCACCATCGCCGCGCCGTTGTCGGTCAATAGGGCGCGGGGCAGGCCGCGTTTTTGGATCGCCTGGGAGAGTCCGTGCACGAGGTCTTCGGCGGTCTCGGAAAGGTACCATTGGAGGTGACAGCAGAGTCGCGAATGGTCGTCGAGGATGGCCAGGGCGATGGGGCACTGCCACTGGCCTCGGGCGGTGAGGACCTTTCGCGAACTGTGATGGAAGTCGAGATGCCAGAGCGACCCCACGTACTCGGCTTCGTAGCTGCGGACCTCCCGGTTCTCGCGTCGCTCGGCGGCAACGGCCTCGCCTGGGCGGCCCTTCGGCCGCACGCGCGGCTGGCGCAACAGGCCGTGGGCCTGCATGTACCGCCGCACGGTGCAATACGAGCGCAGGGAGCCCATGGCGGGCTTGGCTGCTACCGCCGCGGCCAGGTTGTCGTAGTGCAACTGGTAAGTCCACTCCTTGTGGTCATCGTATTGCTTCAACAGATGCTGGACTTGCTCGGCGGCCAGCGACACCCGGCCGCAATCCTTGCGCACGGCGCGTCGCAGGACGCGCAGGGGATCGTCCTTCTCGCGCTGCGCGGTGTAGTACCAGCGCTCGATGGTGGCGGTCGCGAAATGGGCTTCGTTCCCATTGACCGGATGCGTCCAAGCCTTGGCGGCAAGGGATTGGAGAGCGGCCTTGAGTTCTCCCCGCCCAGGCGGCGCGCTCAAGAGCGAGCCCACCACGGAGAAGCGGAAGCGTGCCCAGAGGGCCGCAGTCGATGGATCGGATTTTCGGGTCATCATGTCTCCTCGGAAAAAGGAAGTAAAGCTGAAAACGACTGTCAAACCCTTACCTACCTTGGTCCGCCGGGACCGTCGAGGAGTGTCTTCTGCGGGCGGGCCGCGGTCAGCGGGAAACCTCGATTCCCAAGCCCCCGGTGATGGTGATCGGCGAGAGAAACAGCAGCAGCCGGCCCCAGTCCTGGCAGGGATCGTCACCAACGAGAAAGACATCCAAGAGCGATCGTGGAAGGGTGACGCTTGCCAGAGCCGGCACGAAGCGACTACGCGCGAGCTTCCAGAACCCCGTCCGGGGAAAGTGCTCTTGCCAAAAGACCTGCCAGCCGGCGATGGTTCGCCGGTCGGCGCCGAAGAGTCGGGAAAGCTCGCGGACTCGCCGCGGAGAAGGCCCCTGCCGCATGGCCGCAACCAGGACCACCACGGCACCGAGGTAAACCTTCCGGCCGAGAAACCGAACCGATGGCGGTGTCATCCTCTTGCGACAACCGTCCCGATCGCAACAGAAGCTGAGCCTCAAGCCGTATGGCTCGGGGAGATTATCGCTACCGCGAGGCTTGCGGGGATACTTGGCCGAGTGCAACCGGCCGCCGCACGGGCACGCCTTCTGGCGGGCATTGTTGGCGAGGTCTTGGTCGATCGAAAGAAGAAACGCCCAGAAGCTGGCGTGGCAAGGCAAATTATGATACAAAGCAGAGTACTCCGGTATGCTGGTAACATCCAGGAGTACACCCCTCGGGAACCTCGATCAAGTGATCAGGCTCTCCGAGGGGATTTTCAGTGACAACCTCACCAAACTTGCTCAGGAATCGCCGAATCCCCGGCGATTATCTTGCGCGCCCTCAGGCCGACGTAGAGCGACCTGGCAAACCAGCGAACCCTGAACCGTGGGAAACGTCCTGGATGCCGGTTCACTTCGTGCCCAGCTCTTGGGGGCTTGACAGCGACACAAGCCGCAACGAAGATCACGTTCGTCCTAAAGCACAAGGTGCTGGTCGAAGACCGTTTCGACGGCAAGGTGGCGGATGGCTGGACCTGGCTTCGCGAGAACCCGCAAGCATGGCGAATCCGTGATCGCGGACTGGAGATCCGCGTCGAGCCCGGTTTGGCCGACACGGTCAAGAACGCCCTGCTCCGGAAGCCACCGGATCGTGCTCAAGGCCCTTTCGCGGTCGAGGTCACAATCACGTTCACCACCAGGCCAAACAATCAGTTTGAGCAGGCCGGCATCACCTGGTATCACGATGGGAAGCCGGCCTTCAAACTGGTTCACGAGCAAATCGACGGCAGCACGTGGATCATCCCAGGGAAGGTTGCAGCCCCGGAGAAGAAAGTGCAGTTGCGGCTCGTCGTCAACGACACCAAGTACACGGCTCAGTTCCGGCCCGATGCCAAAGGAGAGTTCCACGGCGTGCAAACGGGCAACCTGCCGCCGCCGGGCGACGATCAGATCAGCATCCAGTGCTACAATGGCCCAGCCGACGCGGCACATTGGATTCGATTTGAGGAGTTCCGCATCGTGCGGCTGCCGTGATCGGCTGGGGCATCCATTACTTTCCAGGCCGCGGCTGGAGTTCGGGTTACGACTTCGGTACGGTATCCTTCCTGCGGTATGCCAAACTCCGCGAAGTGCCTGGAGTTCGTCGCCGTGGCTGCGGTAAGTAGCGTGCATCGACTCGAACGCTGGGCCAAGGTCAGGAGCCAGTTGCGAGCGAAGTCGTGATGCCTTGCGTTTCCGGAATCCGCCTGATCGCTTCGTTGCGTTGCCGAAGCATCCCGCCAATGTTCTGGTCATCCAACACGCCGACAACGCCCCCACAATGAAAACATTGGACGAAATACAACTTCCAAGGCGACCCGGCAAGGACAGTCTCCTTCAGCTCGAAGCTGGTACTGCCGCACTTCACACAAGTAGACGCTGCCATTGCGTTTTCTGCCTTCCTACGTAGCTCAGGGACTCGCTTCATCCGTCCCCGTGGCCGTCATGGCTTCCGCCAGGTCCCCGAACTTTTTCACGCCGCCCAACTCCTTAATGACCGCCAGCTTCCCTATCTCCGATTCTGGGTTACCAACTGGATGCACAATTATTATACCCAGAATCGGCGGAACAACACACAAGGCAAGCCCAAAGGCCCCATTCAATGGCAGAAGGTCTGGATAAGCAGAAAAAGCGGGCCGGTAGGGCTGGATCTGGCGTCTTAGCGGCGGATTCAGCAGCTTTGGAGAGGGCAGTGCCCGGAATCAAGGCGATGATCGGGCGAAACCGACCAGAGGCAGACTTTGTTCTTGAGATGAAAATGTAGTCTACTCAGATGCCACTCTTGGCGTCGAAGTCTCGCTCTCGCTCCCCCATCGCCGGCCGCAGGCAAAACAACCGTGTTGCAAAGGTTTGTCGCACCCCGCGTTATTGCCACTCGGGTCATTGCACACGCACCACCGAGAACGGCCATGACCCGTATGGCCCATTTGCCTGATCGCCCCCTGCATTGTTGCCATTCGGGTTATAGCAATCCACCCGGCCAGGCGTAGAATATAGATGTAACCGCTCTGAATAGCCCCATTGCTCGGGTTTCTCCCCCGCCGTTGAGCCTTTTGGCTGCGGCACATGACGGGAGGAGAACCCTATGAGCTTCTCAGTCGGGCTTTATCGTGATTTCACCCGGAAAGGCGGAATCACCTTCCGTACCCTGCCTGCCACGCACTCTTCCGACTATGTTTCTAAACCGGAATGCGTAATCAGCCAGGATGAGGCGGAACAGTGAAAGGATATTCCCATGGATGATGCAAATCACTTTTGTGAAACAGATCCCGGCGAGTCACCGGCCAACCGGCAACAGTCGGCCGGGATCAAATTGGAGTTGCAGACCAATCAGTCCGTGCTGAATGACCTCTTGAACTGGTACAGCGTGTTCGCTTTTACTGGCGGTGCCGTCCCCAGCGGGCATTGCGAGCTTGCGGCCGTCAACTCTTATCTCGATCATCCATTTGCGGCCGACTGCATCTTGACCGGTGAAGTCGAGCGATATCGCTGCCTGATCGAGTCGATCATGATGCCCCAGGCGGGAATACCAGTGCGGCCAAGGACTCTGCGGGGCAGAAAACAGATTGCCGATGCCTTCGGCCGGACGGCCGCGGAGATCGAGGCATTGGGAAACAGGTTCGCAGCGGCACTCACGGCTCGGGGCCCGTCAGTTTCACTTTAGAAGCAGTTTCAAACAGGAGCCGGACAATGAAACCATTTTCTGTGTGGATACGCCCTTTGGGCACGGATGGAAAGGTTCGAGTCGAGAACATCGCCAGCACCACCTGGCTTCTCAATCGCCTCAGCCGGTTCTTCGTCTTCAAGGGCAGCGAATCGGTGAATGAAGAGGAATGTTTCCCCTGCTGTACCTTCCGAGCGGTGTACGGCTCGCAAATGAATCACGCCCTGTTCAGGAAAATCTTGGACGGCATCCCAGAGGTAAGAATGATGGCGGACCCAGCTTAGGAAGACTTTCAGGGGCCAGAGAGCACGACTCCCTCGTAGACGCTTTCTACGATGGCTCGCCGGCATTCGCACAAAAAGGAAAGAAATCAATGTCCAATTTATTCTCCATCATCTGGTACGTCGTGATCGAGCTTCCCGCCAAGCTGTGGCGAGCGATTCTCGACCACGAATTCCTGACGAATTGGTGGTGTTCTCGTTATCGTTGAATCCTTATGCCGTACTTCTGCATGTGGATCGGGGGGGGCGATATGCCGATTTCGAGCCGAATTCCAAAGGGTCGGCTCCCAAGACTCTGCAATAGCGACCTTTTTGCACACAAGCACCGAGGGGCCGGCTTCGGAAGAAGTGGGCCTCCTCGTTTTCGTCTTCGCAATTCGAACTTTCCAGCATTGTTGCCATTCGGGTTATAGCAATCCGTCAGGGCAGGCGTAAAATATAGATGTAACCGCTCTGAATAGCCCTATTGCCCGGGTATTCCCCTCGCCGTCGAGCCTTTTGGCTGCGGCACATGCACCCAAGGGGGCACCCATGAGCTTCTCGGTTGGGCTTTATCATGATTTTGCCCGCCAAGGCAGAATCACCTTCCGCACCCTGCCTGCCACGAAGTCTTCCGACTATGTTTCTAAGCCGGACGGCATACTCAGCTCGGATGAGGCGGAACACGTATCATGGCAACTACGCCGAACGTCGATGATTTGTCGGGGAGTAGTCGGCAAATACGTATGGCGGCAAGAGGAAGCGTAAGGGCGTCTGGTGAAGAGGTGAAGATGAGGATTTTTCTACAATACGCCACAACTAATCGGACTGGAGCAAACTATGTCTGCTAAGAGCATTGGATAAGTGCAGGCCACTCGGCTACGTGTGTGATCCCAAAAATCTCCATCTGAGGTTTTAGCGAGGCTTACCAAGGCACAGTCCCAGAGAAAGAAAAGCCATGCAGCCAGTCTTAATGAATCACGGCAGTGGTCCGAAGTTCCCGGTGGGCAGTATCGTCCGGGTGAGGCAGAGCAGAACCGATGTTGACTGCCCCGACACGCCATTTGGCGGGTGGGTGGGACGAGTCATCGAAGTGCAAGAGGACGTTTGTACGACTTGTCTCGTCCGTTGGAACGAGGAAACCCTTGCTGCCATCAGCTCGTTTTTCGGTCATTGGTGCAAAGCGGGCGGAATGGGCTTCAGGGAGACTTGGCTGGATGAAGACGACATGGAGCGTGACGATGGGAATCCGATGCCTGTCGAACATCCAACAGGTACGCCTCGCTGGGGTGACGACCGGGAAGCCAGGATTCGTGCGGTGTTTGGCTTGTCCAGCGGTGGTCCTTTGCCCCGAGCGTGCCGGGACGCCCTTCTCACCTACTACGAGCACTTTGCTGCCCGATTGTCGTTTCCGTTCGATGGGCACTTCCAGCATGGAGCAGAGCCTTTATCTGGGCCACGCCGCGTTACCATGGTTCGGCTGCTTCAGAAAGCCAGTGTCAATGAAGCGGACGGCATCCTTTGCAGGGCAGTACACGACAAGGGCACGCGGGGGGTGCCGCTGGCTAAGGTGCGACTTGCTCCGAATTCCGCCAATTCACAACTGATCGCCGACTACTGCTATTGGTTGCGAAACTACCGATGAAGGAGACGCCGGCGGGCAAGCATAAGAACCCAATGTGCCGCCAGCAGTGAAGTTTTCCACTACGATGCCATGAACTCCCCTGCGAAGTCCTCGATGGTCACTGCCAGAAACGACAATTGTACGCTGGAAGCCGAGATCGACAGCAGTGCTGAGCACGGCAAAATTCCACCAGAGGGGCTTACAATCCTCGCACCGATGCCGTATCATCATCCTAGTCCTGACCCACATAAGCTAGGTCTGCCGCACCGGCTCTCTTCTCCCAAGCGGCTCTCCCAGCGGTTGCGTCTCAGCACCGCTTTGCCTCGCAAGGCCCCCGCCGAATCGTGGCGATCCATTGGGCACGCGTCGCTGGCTGCGAGGCAATCCCTTTCCACAGAAGGCTTCTATGCACGGAGATGACAGTATTCACGGAGGTAACCCTATGGACGCAGCCACGGCCGTCGATGCCCCGGCCATTGCTGAAATGGCGATGGAACGTCTACGCGAGAGTCCCTACAAAGCGATGCGACGCGTCTCGTGCGAGTGCGAGCACGGCGTTCTTTTTCTGCGCGGTTGGCTGTTCAGTTTCCACGAAAAGCAAGTCGCCCAGGAAGCCGTGGCCGGAGTCAGTGGGATGACCCGGGTGGTCAACGAAATCGAAGTGGTCTGACAGCCAGGGAATCAAAGAAGCACTCTTACGAACCGAGTCATAGAGGAGGTAGAACCATGCCCAAGGAAGAAGGAGCGACCCATGTTAGTTTTGAGCAGGAAGCAGAATGAAAGCATCGTTATCAACGACAACGTCGTGGTTACGGTGCTGGGTGTCAAAGGCGAGACGGTGCGACTGGGCATCGCCGCCCCCGGAGAAATACCCGTGCATCGCCAGGAGGTGCATGGCAGGATGCAGAAGCGAAAGGTTCCGATGAGTGTCGGCTAGGAGGCCATCCAGATGGCTACCGTTTTGCGGGACGCAGGTCAATGCATTTGAGCAGCTTGCTGTCACGTACGTAGAGCAGGCCGTCAGTCAAAGCCGAAAGGGCCCGAACAGTGGTCTCGCTGATTTGCTGGCGAGCGAGTTCTTCGTACTTATGCGGGTTGGCCGCGGCAAGCACGAGCGTGGTTCCTTTCCGTGTCGTTATACAGGGTCAAAATCACCCCACTAGATGGGTTCTTATTCCCAGGCGGCGTGCTATGATACTGAGTGAAGGGCCAATCTTCCCTCTTATTTCTGACCAGCCCTCAGCGACGACCCGGTCGACTCCCTTCTTCCGCGACTCTTTTTCACGGAAACCCCTCTCTCACTTCGGAGTCTGACCATGTTCAAAAAGAATATCATCCCGGATCGCACTATCGACCAAAAGGTAGGCCAACAGCTTTCCAACCGCGGCATGCGGCCTCCCTGCAAGGTTGTGGCGTCATCCAATGCGGGCACAGTTACGCTGACGGGCAAGATCCAGTACGAACACCAACGCAATTCCTTCGTTCAGACGGCCAGGAGGGTAGAGGGCGTCCAGCGGGTGGTGGATCAGTTGCAGGTCATCATCAAAGCAGTGAAAAAGGACGAGACTTTTCCGGCCCTTCAGCCGTAGATTTGGCACGGTGCATCGTGCCGACGTTTCGCGACGGATGATCTGGCCGCCACGAATCGCAGGTTCCTGTCGAGCGACCGGCGTCGAGGACCGGCGGCGGGCTCGTCAGCGGCTGATTTTGCAGTTGGGCAGGGCCTGCTGGAGTTTAGCGACGCCGGCGGCGGTGACTTCGCTGTTGACGAGAGACAATGTTCGGAGTTGCGTCAAATTTCCGACGTGTTCCAGCCCGGCGTCCGTGATCTGAGTGTTGTCGAGTTGCAACTCTTCCAGTCGTGAAAATCCATTGAGATGTTCGAGACCAGCGTCGGTTACGTCCAGATTGCCCCACTGGGCAGATTCCCCGCCGTTCCAGGACTCGTATTGATGGGCTAAGTCAGCAGAAACAACGTCCGAAAGGAGGTCCTTGCCAACCAATGACCGCAACCAATTTGGCCCCGGCGTAACTACATTCGTCGACTCGTAGTCGTATTCTATCCATCCCTTCACCATCTCCACCCACACCGCCGCCTCCTTCTGCTCTTTAGCTTTCCTCATCTCCATCGCCAGCCAACTAAATGGAAGTGCGACGGCAAGAGCCAGCATCAGCAACGACCTGATGCTGAACTGGAATCGCCATCGCATAACCACGGCCGTGCCGAACCACAGGAGCATCAGGAGCATAGCCACGCCGACACTTGCCACGGCAGTCAGAACCGCATAGCCCTTGTGCCACCCCAGCCAGCCGAACCTATCCGAGAGCCACAGAAGCACCTCGATGGCCAGCACAGCCAGGACGAAGCGACCGGGCGTAGGGTAGAAGAAGCGGGTTTGAGGATCGGAGGTGGGCATTTCAGCGGGTAATCTCGCAGGTCGGTAATACCGGCTAAGGCCTTGCATCCTCTTTCGTAATCGAATCAAGCTTTGTGAGGATTGCCCTTTGCTCTTCGCTCAGTCCCGTTTCCCGCAAGCCATCCTTGGGGTGATACCAAATCTGCTGCTCCACGAACTTCTTGGCCGAGGCCGATTTTGGAGCAAGTCCGTAGAATGCCGCTGCGATCTCCCGCAGTTCTGCCACATCAGTCTTGTTCGGTTTTCTGCCAAGGACATGCCGCACCCAGGTTTCGCAATCGGCGGCAGTACGCGGAATCGCAACGACGTAGTATATGAAACGGAGAGGCTCCGCAGGCTTGCAGTTTCGGTATTCCCAAGTTATCGTACCGTGATCTGAATCGTACTTGCCGCCATCGGGCGATACGTTGTGGTAGACCGCCCCTGCCTTCATGGGAATTGTGAAGGGTTGCGACCAATCTGGTTGGTCAGGCTGAGGCTCTGGCGGCTCAGACCGCAACGCGGGCCGTTCTCGTAAACACTCCTCCAATCCCGTCTCGACTCGGAAAGTCGCGTGTTCAATGATGCCTGCCCACGATTTACCAGTCTCGGTGACGTAGTGGAAGTGCTCCACGAAGCACATTTCCAAAGCCGCGTGCCATCGCTTTTCGTACCGAGGAAGCGCCTGCTGGGTCGTGAGATGCTTGCGGGTACTGGATATGGCTTCGGACATGCGAAGGCGGTAGACGACATGGAGAATCTTGGTTTCTGCGGCATCGAAAGTCATATCCCAAACAAAAAGGCGGGAGAACTTTTCCTCACTGTCGTTCGGGACGTAGCGAACGTGATAGGTGTTCGCGTCTTCGCGGGCAATGAAGCCGTAGTTCAGCACAAGGTCCGTAGGATTGGGGGCTTGCGGGGCTGCTTGAAGAATCTGGTAATCCAACGGAAAACCGACCTGAATCTTTAATGGCTTTGCCGTGAGATTCTTCAAGACGAACTTGCAGCGGTAATCGACCGAATCCATCGACGGCTCCCAGCCACAATTTGGCCTGATGGTCACGTCCTCCGAAACGAGTTGTACTTGCTCCGTTTTGGTCAGAGTGATCGTATGCCCCGAGCCAGTAAAATAGCCGGTATTGGCATTCGCGTCGGTGGCGAGAACCGAGGCAACAAATGCGGCAGCCAGAATGCTCTTCATTGCAACAACGTTCCATTTATCTCGTGGTAGCTCAAAATGACCTGTCCGTGCGGATTGATTGCCCCGGCCCGTCAGGGTACTTTGCGACGGCCAGCGGCCGGGCGTGAGGTGGAAGCGGCGGAGTCGTGGAGGTGTCGTCGCGTCCATCGTGGCATCACAGCGGCTCCCGCTTCTTTTCCGTGTTCAACTCCGGCCCGACCTTCCTGCGTTTGTACGTTACGCTATACTCGACCGTCTGCTTCTTCCCTGGCTTCAGGTCCATGAAATACTTGACGTGCTGCTGATCGACCCGTTCTACGCGGCCGGCGATCGTGTGCAAATCGACGTAGGCTCCCGGCTCGTTGCTCGCCCAGCCGTTTGGTTCCTCGCCTTCGCCCCACAAAACCACATTGGCATCGAACTGCCTTTCGACCTCGATCTTGGCGGGCACGGGCTTGCCGGAAACAATCTCTTCCCCGTAGAAGAAGGTCTCGTCGTAGTCGATCAGGTCGTAGTACAAGACGAACTGGTCGTCGAGCCTCCGTTTGTACTGCCGGGCGACGACGTTGCCGATCTTCTGGTCCTTCAAGCGGCGTTGGATGGTAATGTCCTTGTCCAGCCCGACGTTGACTTCCACGCGGTCCCCGATGGGCACGTACTTGGTCTCGGTGCCGCCGACGTAGGCCAGGTCCTTGTTCTTGTACTCGGAGAAGAGCCTGACGGTGCCGTTGGGCAGCGGCGAGAGGCCAAGATTCTCCATCGAGGGGAGCTTCTTCTCTTTGCCTTTGTCGTCCAGCAACTTGACGTTCTTGAAGCGGTAGAACTTGGTGAAATAGGGCCTCGCCCCGACCATGGGTACATGGTGCCCGCCCTCTGCCGGGAGGAGAGGGAAGGCTTGGTCCCGGTCGGACAGTTTGTAGATTGATTCCAGCGGCACGTCGATGGCCTTCAGTGCAACCAGCCGCTTGGGCTCCTTGTCCTTGATGTCTTCGCGGCCTTCGATCGTGAAGAGGAAGTACTCGGAGAGGCCCTGCTTGATGACCTGCTTCGGCATTTGCACCACGACACTATCGAGGACGACCACACGGTCGGCGTCTTTCACGGCGTCGTCGAACTTCTTGTATTCACGCGCCGACCTGTTTCGCCATTGCATCGTCACGGTGCCTGAACGGTCGCCGGGCGGCGGCCTCCTCGCCAGATCGGCAATCTTCTCCACGAGGTTGATGTTGCCCACCACCAGCCGGGTTTCCGCATTGTCGTACTGTTCGCCCGATCCGTTCGTCACCCGCACGTAGCCGGTCAAGTTGATTTTCGTCTCATCCTCGTTGGCGATGCCCACGTAATCGGCGGCCCAGGTGATGCCCGAAGTGAAATACCTGATCTCGACGGGCAGTTTGCCGGCGACCAGGCTCTTGATGTTCCATTGCAGGGCATCGTTGCGGCCAGCCGGGAAGGTGGTATCGACCAGATCGACCTTGTCCTGCCTATCGAGAATGCGGAACTCGATGCTGGTCGGGTCGATGAGCGTGTTGGCCCAGGAGAACTGGATGCGGTTTATGCCCTCCTTGACCGTGAGCAGGCGGTGCTCGCGGACCATGGTGATGTCTTCGGAGTTGTAAATCGTGAGCTGGGTTCCTTCTCTCGTGGGGAGAGTGACCAGGTCCACCGCGGCCACGGTCGGGCTGGCAAGAGCCAGAACCAAGAGCAGCGACATCGACAATAAGGTCGGACGCATTCTTTCAATCTCCCTTCCGCCGCGAACGGCCTATTGAACTTGACCCGGGGCAGGGATCGGAGCATACCGCCGGTACTTCTTGAGGATCGTCACGTACAGATCGTACTTCTTGTCGATCGTCGTGGGCGGCAGCTTGATCTCGAACTCCGCGTTATTGACGTCGATCCGCTTCGGATTGAACAGCTCGGCATAGGGTATCTCCTTCTCCTTCTGCTCATTCCGCTCGCCCAGAATCTCCTTCAGGACGACCTTCTCGATGATCCACTCGCCGTCCAGATGCTCCTTGATCGTCAGCGGCACGGTCACCGGATCGCCCTTCTCGGTTTTGAAGTTCTGCAGGCGGTAGCGATAGCGGGTTCGCAGGTTGCGGAAGAGCGGCTTCGTGACGCCTTCCTTGCCGTCAATGGTGAATCGCGGGACAGTAATCTCATCGAAGGCGTTCCGCACGCCGCCTTCGGGATCCATCTGGAACCGCTCGACCTTGACGTCCTGGGCCGTACCCACGTAAAGATCCAAGGGGGCAAACAGCGGAGTGTACTGAGCCCAGTCCTCACCCAGAAACGCCTGGCTGCGAACCGTGTCGCCGTCGCTCTTGGGCTCCTTGATGAACAACCTCATTTTCCCGTAAGGCAGCGGGAATCCGCCCATCTGATTTTCCTTGTCGTTCGTCAGCCGGTAGTACATTCGCGTCTTCTCCTGGTCCACCGCGGAATCGAAGACGTATCGCTTGGCGATCGGCACTTCGGCGAACTTGGCAGCCAGCATCCGCTTCCGCTCGCCGTCGTTGAAGTACCGCACGGTGGTCTTTCCCACTCCCGGCTGCACGATCGTTTCGCCAAAACTCTCGCCTGACGTATTGGTGACCGTCATGTAGACCTGGAACAGCAGTTTCTTCTCGTCGTTTTCCACCACGCCCTGGTAGCTGGGCTCCGCCGCCATGTTAGCGATGAGGTAGGAGATCCGGACCACTGCCGGCCCGGCCTTCTCGGCACTGACGGTCCAGTAGAGGGCGTTCTCATTGGGCGGATAGTTCGTGTTGAGCACATTGACTTCGCCGTCGGCTTTGATCACCCGGAAGACGATGGAGTCCTTATCGATGCCAATATTGGCCCAGGAAAAATCGACCTGGTTGCGGCCGGCTTGGAGGTTCACGGTCCGCTCCTCCTCGACCAGGGTGTAACGGCCGTTCTGAATATCGACCCGCACGCTCTCCCGTTCGGGCAGGGTTGTGAGCTTGATGCGGGCTTGGGCAGGGATGGCGGCCAGCAGCAGAATGCCGGCGAAGGCGATCGTAAGCGTGGTTTTCATGGCTTTGGTCCTTTCAGTGAAATTGTGTTCGGGTAGGCGACAACGGTCGGTGGTGCTTGCCGTCATTACAGCGGCTCTCGCTTTCGCTCGGTGTTGAGTTCCGGCCCCTGCTTGCGACGTTTATAGGTGACCTTGTAGTTCACAAGCTGCTTCTTGCCCGGCTTGAGATCGAGGAAATACTTGACGTGGTTCTGGTCCACCCGCTCGACTCGGCCGGGGACTTGGTGCAAATCGACGTAGGCCCCTTCGGCATTGGAGTCCCAGCCTTTCGGTTGCCCGTCGGGACCCCATAGTACGACGTTCGCGTCAAACTGCCGCTCCAACTCCACCTTGGCATCGACCGGCTTGCCCGAGACCAGTTCCTCCTCGAAGTAGAACGTCTCGTCCAAGTCGGTAAGATCGTAGTAAAGCACGAAGTTGTCGTCCAGTCGCCGTTTATACTGCCGGACCACGACATTCGAGGTCTGCTGGTCCTTGAGTCGGCGGTGCACGGTGATGTCCTTGTCCGGACCGACGTTTACCTCGACCCGGTCGCCGATAGGGACGTATTTCGTTTCCGTACCGCCCACGTAAGCCAAGTCCTTGTTCGTGTATTCTGAGAAGAGCCGCACCATGCCGTTGGGCAAAGGCGACAAGCCAAGATTCTCCATAGCGGACAGTTTTTTCTCTTTGCCCTTTTCGTCCAGGAGCTTGATATTCTTGAAGCGATAGAACTTGGTGAACTGCTGGCCGCCGTCACGGTCGGTGAGCTTGTAGAGGCACTCCAGGGGCACCTCAGCCGCTTTTAGGGCAATGAGTCGCTTGGGTTCCTTGTCTTTGATGTCCTCACGGCCCTCGATCGTAAAGAGGAAATACTCGGAAAGGCCCTGCTTCACGACTTCCTTGGGTGCCTCCGGTTTCTTTGCAAGTTGCTCCGCCTCCTGGATCGCGTTACCAAAGGCCCGTCCCTTGGCGGCCGCTCTTGGCATCGCGACCGGTGCAGGAACTGCGGGGGCCGCGGTGGGTACAGGCTGGCCCGGCGGTGGTCTTCTCGCCAGGTCGGCGATCTTTTCGACGAGGTTGATATTACCCACCACCATCCGGGTCTGGGCATTGTCGTACAGTTCGCCGGAGTTGTTGAAGACGCGGACGTAGCCGGTCACGTTGAGCTTGGTTTCGTCTTCGTTCGCAACGCCCACGTAATCTGCGGCCCACGTGATGCCGCTGGTGAAGTAACGAATCTCGACCGGAATCTTGCCAGAAATCTGGCTCTTGATGTTCCACTGCAAAGCTTCATTACGACCCGCCGGGAAGGTGGTATCGACCAGATCGACCTTATCCTGCTGATCGAGGATGCGGAACTCGATGGAAGTCGGGTCGATGAGCGTATTGGCCCAAGAGAACTGGATGCGGTTGACGCCCTCCTTCACGGTCAGCAGGCGGTGCTCGCGGACCATGGTGATGTCTTCAGAATTGTAAATCGTAAGCTGCGTGCCTTCACGGGTAGGCAGTGTAACCAGATCGACGGCGGCCTGGGCAGGTGCCAAAAAGGCTAGAAACAGCCCCAGAGAAGGCCAGAACATACGCCTGAACATGATAACTCCCTCACTAGTGTTATAATCTATCGTACTTCGGGCCCGGCGAGTTCGCCACTAGGCCCTGGAATAGACGCTTGGCGGCGAGAAATGGTTCCGCCAAGCAGGTGATAGGCTTGCGTTCACGAAAGCTACCGCGGCTTTCGGCCAGCACGCCTATTTTCCGCCCGCGACGCACACCTCACGCACAACGCCGCATAGGGAATCGCCTCCAGCCGGGCATTGGCGATCTTCCGGCCACATCGTTCGCAGCGGCCGTAGCTGCCATCTTCGATTCGCTCCAGGGCCGCTTCGATCTGCTCAAGGACCTCCTTTTCGTTCCCCAGTAGATCGACGGCCAGCTCTTGCTCAAAGGCGTCGGTGCCAACGTCGGCCATGTCGCTCGGCATGCGGATGGTGTTGCTGTCCTGCAAGGCGGTGTCGGCCAGCTGGTTCATATCGCCCAGGAACCGGGCCCGCAGACGGAGAAGCTGATTGTGTTGGCCGTTCGGGTTCATGGTGTTGCTCTCGGTGTGCTGTTTTGGGTCTCTATCTTCCAGGATAATCGATCGAAGAGCAGCGACAAGGGACCGGTAGCAAGCGGTTTGCCCGTCAATCGTTCCGTCGCCCACGATTTGGCCCAAGTCGTTGATGCCCGTGGCCTCCGTAAGCGTCCAGCCGGAACCAGACGGTAGCAAGCTGTTCAAGTCCTCCATCGAGTCATCGCTGTATTCGAAGGCGTGCATTTTGTCGCTGCTGGTATAGGCTTCCCCCACGACCTCGTTGCTGGTGTTGATGCCAGTCGCGTAGCTCGATGTGCCGCCGAGGGTGCCGAGATCGGTCACACTGTATTGAGGGGCGGCAGCTACCGCTTGGTTTGCAGACGCCAAAAGCAAAACGGACAGCAGTACACTCAAGCTTCTCATCGCAGTATCATTCCTTTCAGCTACGACCGGTTTCGACTCATGCAACTCCGCTTCAGCCCATCTGCTCAGCGTTCCGACTTCGCTTACGCTGCCGTAGATAAACTACCCCAAGTCCCAGCAGGGCCGTGCCCAAGAGCGTAATGGAAGTGGGTTCCGGGACTCCCGTGAAGTAGACGGAAGTGTTGGTGGACTCCCCAGGGTAGACTTCGGAATTGGCGACGAACAAGTCTCGCCCGGACTGGTCCGTTGCCATCATCAACGAGTCGCCGACGCCAAACTGCCCGAGGATCTGATAATTCTTTGTATTAAAGACAAAAAGCCAAGAAGTCTGGGCAAGTGCATAGGCCAGACTGTCGTCGGGACTGTACGCCAGGGCCTCGGGATAGGGGCCGGTGTTGAAGGTGCCAAGTAGCGACATATTGCTGGTTTGGAAATTCGGGATATCATAGCCCCCATCGCCATACCCGCATGCATACGCCAGCATGGACCCATTGTGACTGAGAACAAGGTCTCTGCCATTTTCTCCAATGTCGCTGCTGTTGGTCCAAACCACGCTTGGCGTCGTCGTAGAGACGTTAATCTTGTAAAGGCTGCCAGGCGAGAGGCCGTAGGTTGCATAGTAAAGCGTCGTGCCGTCCGGGCTGATCTGAATGCCTCCGCTGTATACATTGACCGGTACGCTCGCACCGGTCGAAGCCCCGGACCTGGCATCGATCTGGGCTATCTGGCTGCCGCTCAATACGTAAAGTCGGTTGTTCAGCCCCACCGCCACTTGCGACACCGAGTAGCCCAGGTTCAAAGTCGACAGCAAGGAATCGGTCTGGGCGTTCACCACGTAGACGCCGTTCGAGCCTCCGATATAAAGCGTATTGTCATCGCTTGAGATCGCCATGCCGTTGGCTGTCCCCGGCAGGCTCAGGGTTGCTGCGATGGCCAGCGTGTTCGTGTTGATGACATCCAACTGCGATCCGGTGGTCGCGTACATATAGGGTCGATCCGGATCAGCCAGCAACCCGTTCGAGTGGAAGTCGTAGGTTGCCTCTAAGGTCCCTATCGTTGCAGCCCTCGCAAGACCCGGGGCCAGTATCCAAATCACGAATACGACCATCCATGTCGCAGTTCGGCGTCTCTTGGCAGGCGTCGCCGATATCAAGAGCAATGCGGACAACGGTACATTCGAAATCATCATCGCAATTCTTTCCTTTGATCAAATGGTGCAACTTCAAGTCAGCCGACGTAATAAGCTCCCCGTCCCACCAAGCCGACGCCGAGACTGGAGATTCGCTCAAACCCGAGAAGGAGAGCGTAAGAATCGAGGCAGAGCTTCCCGGTCGAATCCGCTCACCGCGGCTTCAAGGACGGAACCGGATTGTCGAAGGGGTCCGCTGTTGTCCGACTTCGGGCGGATGAGGAATCCGATCCGAGCGGCATCAAGAGCGAACCAACGCTGCCTCGTATTTGGATTTTCGTGGTGGCGGGCAAGGAGCCGCCAGTGCTGTTAGGTGCTATTATCGCACGTCTTTTTCAAAGCACAAGCTTGGGATCGATGGAATTCGGCGAAAAAGACGGGTGAGCAATACTAATGGTGGGTTAGAGAACAGCCTATAGTATCGGATGGAAGCAGAAGATGCAGCTTCCGGCGGATATGGCATAGGTCTTCAGTGGCATTTTTCGACGCCGATTGCCTCATTTGCCTCATTTGGGGCTCGTGGGGCTGGCGAGAAAGGTCGGCTGCAAATGAGGCTCGTGGGGTTCACCGTGAAGCCGTTCCTCCCAGCCTACGGTGAGCTTATGACGGCCAGCCAAATTACCCCAAGTAAGATGATCAGGGGAATCGCGGCACAGAACATGATCGACAGGACCAACCGCCATCCTGTCACGTCACGTCACGCCAGTTCCTCGGTTCGGAATCATCATTGTCACCCAGCAACCGGAAAACCACACGGATGATCAGTTCATAGCAACATCCCAGCAAGTCAACGATCCAAGTTAGGAGGAGCATTTTTTTCGAGCCGGCATGGGCTAGGTGTCTGTCAGATCACTGCCGCATCCTACTTCCGCCGCGATCGGGGAGCAATGCACTGCCAGAGGAGAATCGCGTGAACGCTGGCCCCGATTGCTCCGCCGAATGATCCGAACGCTACGACATTCTTGAGCAGTTCTACATTGGGCATGCCGCAGGCAGCAATCAGGCACGAGGAAAGAACTGCGAAGCCAACAACAGTACCGATAATGCAGTGCCAGTGCGTGCAAAGCAACAGTATCGCGATGATTCCTAGCGGGACAGCTGCAACCCACCCGAAGAATGGCCCGATCCATTTTGTGACGGCAAGGATGCACGCGACCAAGAACGTCAGGTGAAAAAGCGATGCCAAGCCGAACTGATAGCGAGGCCGGCGGGACTGCGTATCGGAAGAGTCGTTCGCTGCCATAAACCGCCACCACTCTCGACTGCCATTCGAGTTTCACTTGCACGATGGCCTCGCGTCGAGCTATCGCTGATTATAGGCCGCCTTCTTTCTTTGTACCACAAGAACGATCTTCCAGAATAATCGCCTCACGAGAACGCACAAGCCCGTCGCATATTGACGCTGCCGCCCAGCCGGGCGTTTTCGCGGCCCCGTCGACCTCTGCCGGACAATGACCCCACAGCGGGGGTCGGCCGGGAAACCCTGGTTTCGCCGAGGGTTTCGCGGGTTTCCGCGGCTGGTGTTTTCGGCCGCCGACCTTGCTTGCGGGGCTGGCCGGCGGCGGTGGCCGGTGCTCGCCGCATGGCCGTCTTTACTTTCACTTGCCGTGGCTTCGAGCGACGCGGCTGCGAATGCTCTTGGCCGTCAACGTCGCCAGACAATCGGGCATCAGCCAGACGACGTTGGAATGGTACTTGCCGAACTGGTCACGAAGCCGAAAGGAAATCGTATGGTCTCGCGGAGCACGATGCCCGCCACACACACTAGCGGTAAGGCTCTTCAGGCGACCGACTCCTGGATCAGATTCCGCACGCAACATCCTGGACAGGGAAGATCTGTCTCGACTGCCTCGTCCGGTATCGACACAAAGCAATTACCATAGAGCTTTCGGATGTGCGGCACGACTTCCTCATCACGCCAGCGTTCAGCCTCTCGATGCAAGACAGCATCAAGGGAAACGGCAAAGACCTCATGGCGTAGCCTGCGTGCCTTGGCATCGTACCAGGCGACCGACCAACTATCGCGGCCGCCGCGACACGCTTCGGCCATGAAGCCCACCGGTGCGGCCTCGGTCTGGAAGCCGCAGGAGCAACGCAGATGGAATCGCGGGAGCCCCCAGATGCCGTCGATACGTTGAAGGTAAGCCATGGAAATCTGGAAGTCGTGTGCCCGAGTTGAGCCGCTCAACCGCCGCCCCATCAAGCGACCCGCGTCGAGCTACCGCTGATTATAGGACGCTGGCGGGGGCTGCGCTATGGGGCGTGTCGCGGATGAAAAGCGGCTGAAGCCTATTGTCCGACTATTCGCCGAATGCCTCCCTGATTCGCAGCTTTACCACCTCCGTGATCTGTTCCATCCGCACGAGGCGTCCACGCCAAGCGGAGGCAACGTCTATTACCACCTGCGTAGCAACGTCTTGTCCAACACCCGCCCGCTCGACTGCTGTTCTCAGCGTGTCGAGGAATCTACTGTCCACGAGCGTGCCGTGGGCTTTGAATAGATCCCGCACGTCTCGGTTGAGGAAGCTCGCGATCAACTGAATCGTTTGCATCATCGTCGCCATGCTTTGTCTCCACTTTCTTTCATGCTACCGCCCGCCCACGACCCAATCAACCACCAGACGCAGCCGAGGAGCGTGCGGAGACCGCGGGAAGCAGGGTATCGAGTAACTGATGTGGGGGCTGGGATGCTGCTGAAGAGGAGGGGCCGTCAGCGTACCGGAGTCTGGCATCTTCGCCCACGGCAGGCATCGCAGCGAAGGGGAAGGCGTCGTGGGCAGCCAGAAGACTTTGATAACAAGATGAAAATCCCTGGCGGCACGCAGCCAACAAGGCACGTGCACTTCTGCCAACCTACTGCGGCTTGTTCACGGTTTTGATTACAACCTGCGTACCGTCCGGCAAGTCGCTGACCTGCCGCTGGATTGACCCATAGGCGGCGTAGAAGTCGGCAACGGGAAGGACGGCTACATTTTCGGCCGAATAGTCGCCTCCCAGATTAGGGGGCTGCACAAGGCCGTAGCATTGCCCCGGCTGCAAAGTCATTCCGGAAGCGATCAACCGATCGACCAGCGGAATCATGAGCCACTCGTTCGCGTTGTTGCCCTCATCGAGCTGCAAGCCAAAGTCATCGCGGCTTTCGGCGACCTTCTTTAGGGACCCGCAGCCGATGTCGAGCATGTGGACGGTGCCGTCGTCCAGCACGACGAACAGGTCGCCAAAGCGGTTCATGATCCAGACCGTCAGCGTCTCTGGGAGCAGCCAAGCCCATTTGCCAAGCAAGGCAGGCCAATCGAAGCCGCTGTGATCAATGATGTAATCTTGGATGGACATGGTAGCGATAGGTCGGCGTTCTTCCACAACTTCATGCTAACTGGGGCAAACCGTGCCGGCAAGTAACCGGTCGCAAGGCTTGCACTCTGCCCAAGTCTTGCCCGCCTTCAGCTTGACCTCCAGCGGCACGCTAAAGCCTTCCGGCACGCTTTCCATGGCGTCGATCACGGCGTGGCAGGCATCTTCGACACAGCACTCGCCTGTTTCAAACGGCACCGAGTCATGCACGGGCAGCAGCATTCTGACCTCTTCGGGCAGGCGTACAACCGACTTCAACTGGTGAAGGGGCCTGTCGATTCGCCGGCAGCCAGGCCCCAACCACGAAGACGAGGCGGCCGTGCCGTAGGCCATCGGTGAATTTGCCTGCCGACAGGGCATCTCGAATGCCCCGGCGGCGGCATAGCCGCTTGACGGCGGCCACGCCAGCAACGAAGATGATCGTAGAGGCCCGTTGGTCCGAGCAGAGGTGCGACTGCCCGCGGCGGCTTCTGCGATCCTACGTTCAGAAAGGCAATTCGATGAACCGTGCCATTCTGCTGCTGACGCTGGGCTTGTCCCTTGCCCCTGTTCTCTGCTGGGCGGCAGAACCGAAGGCGGAGGAAGCGAAGGCGATTGCCGAGATCGAGAAGCTGGGCGGCTACGTCACTCGGGACGAGAAGAGTCCGGACAAGCCAGTGATTTCGGTGAGCCTGTTTGGCGGCGAGGACGCTGACGCTGGACTGGTTAAACTCGAATGTTTGACTCATCTCCACGATCTAAACTTGATGTTCACCAAGGTCACCGACACTGGACTGGCTCACCTCGAAGGGTTGACCAAACTCCAAAAGCTGGAACTGCAAGGCACGAAGGTAACCGACGCTGGACTGGTTCACCTCAAAGGGCTAACCCAACTTCAATCGCTCGACCTAGACTACACCCAGGTGACCGACGCAGGACTGATATACCTCCAGGCGTTGACCGAACTTCACACGCTGCACATGAGTTGGACCAAGGTTACCGACGCCGGGCTGGTCCACCTCAAGGGATTGACCAAACTCCAAACACTGGACCTGGGGGGAAATGCGGTCACTGACACTGGGCTGGTTCACTTGAAAGGGTTGCCCCAACTCCAAACGCTGCACCTGCAAGGAACCAAGGTCACTGGTGTCGGGCTGGAGTATCTTGAAGGGTTGACCGATCTCCAAACACTGGACTTGATGGGAACCCAGGTGACCGACGCCGGGCTGCTCCACCTCAAAGGGTTAACCAAGCTCCAATGGCTGATCTTGCAAAACACCCAGGTCACCAACGCTGGGCTGGAACACCTCAAAGGGTTGACCCAACTCCGAGGACTGTTCCTGTCGGGAACCAAGGTCACCGACGCTGGGCTGGAGCACCTCAAGGGGTCAACGAGACTGGAAGGTCTGGACCTCACGGGAACCAAGGTCACGGACGCTGGGCTGGAGCACCTCCAAGGGTTGACCCAACTCCAAATGCTCCACCTAGAGGAAACCTCGGTAACTGACGCTGGGCTGGTTCACCTCAAAGGGCTTCCTCATCTGCAAACGCTGGACCTGAAAGGAACCCAGGTCACCTTCGCTGGGGTGGAAGGACTCCAGAAGGCTTTACCGAAATGCGACATCCGCCGTAGCGGATCGGCCATGGGCGAGAATGCCGACCAAGCGAAGGCAATTGGCGAAATCGAGAAGCTGGGCGGCAAGGTCACCGTCGATGAAAATAGTCCAGGCAAGCCGGTGACTGGCGTGGATTTTGAGAAGACGGAGGTCACCGACGCTGGGCTGGCAAACCTCAAGGGCATGACGCATCTCCAATCGCTGAACCTGATGTGGACCAGTGTCACCGATGCTGGACTGGTTCACCTCAAAGGCTTGAAGCAACTCCAAACGCTGTACCTGACGCACACCCAGGTCACCGACGCTGGGCTGGTTCACCTCAAAGGGTTGCACCAACTCCAAACGCTGGAACTAAGCATGACGCAGGTAACTGACGCTGGACTGGCACACCTGAAAGGCTTGACCATACTCCAATGGCTGCTCCTGTCGAACACCAAAGTGACGGACGCTGGGCTGGAGCACCTGAAAGGGCTGACCCAATTGCAATGGCTGCTCCTGTCGAACACCAAAGTGACGGACGCTGGACTCGAGCACCTCAAAGGGTTGACCAAGCTCGATACGCTGGATCTGGACGGAACCAAGGTCACCGACGTTGGGCTGGTTCACCTGAAAGGTTTGACCAAAATCCAAATGCTGGACCTCTCACGGACCAAGGTCACCGACGCTGGGCTGGCACACCTAAAAGGGCTGACCCAATTGCAATGGCTGGTCCTGTCGAACACCAAGGTCACCGACGCTGGGCTGGTTCACCTCAAAGAATTGACCAAGCTCAAAAGGCTGCTCCTGTCGGGAGCCAAGGTCACCGACGCTGGACTGGTTCACCTCAAAGGCTTGACGAAACTTCAATCGCTGGACCTGATGTGGACCAGTGTCACCGACGAAGGCGTGAAAAAGCTCCAGCAGGCGTTACCAAACTGCCGTATTAGCCGCGACTGACATGACCGACCCCATCCCCACACGCCGCTCCTTCCACCCCACGCCCGGCTGGCTGATCTTCGGCTTGCTGGTCGTGGAGGGGCTGCTTTGGCTGTCGGAGCGGTTGTCCTGGTTCCCTTTCAACCACCACAAGGGCTGGACCGTATTGATCTGTGTTGCGGTGGTCGGCGGAGCGATGCTGGTCATGCTGGGCGGGTTCGTCGTGGCTTGGGTATTTCGATGGCGGTTTCAGTTCTCGATTCGGTCGCTGCTGATGCTGACGGTTGCCGTGGCGATCCCGTGTAGCTGGTTGGCCATGCAGATGAAGCGGGCAGTAGTCCAGCGTGACGCCGTTGTGGGGATTACCACATGCCACGGCAGCACGAATTATGACTGGCAAGGTTGCTCACACGACTTGTTCTCGCCGTGGTCGCCTCAGGGGCCATCTCAGCCGCCACCCACGTCCTGGCTGAGGGATCTCTTGGGCGATGATTTCTTCGACAACGTGACAACCGCTGAATACTCCGAGATCGAAAACGAGGAAGAATTGGAAGCAGCCGAACGAGAGAAAGCAAGATTCTTTGATTACCTTTCGCAGCTCGTGTCGATTGAGGCGATCAAATTCGCTCAGAACCGCATTACCGACACAGACTTGGCAAAGATCAGGGGTCTCACCAGAGTACGAACCTTGTATTTACTCACGTTCCGCACCTTCGTTTAAAGGTTCGGAGTTCATCAGGCGGTATTCCGAGTAAGGTAAGTAGTTTCCGTTGAGTTGCGTCGGGGTCAGCGAGGCGTCGCAAGGTTTTCCCATGTTCCTTGACGATCACAATACACAAGGTGCTGAAACATTTGAGGATTGCCGGTCCAGTCGGGGCCGGGCTGGGGCGGTTCTCTGGGTACAGGCCATACATTGGCTTGCCTTTCAGGCTGCGTCGCGTCTGACGTTCCATCAAGGCCATCACCATCAATGCCCAGACCAGGACGCACAACAGACCGGCCATCCGCTCCGGCTTTTGCAAAAACATCGGTGCGACCGCCAGTGGACCCTTGAGATGGTGAAACCGCCGCTCCACCTGAGTCTGCTCCTTGTACGTGGACAACGCCTTTGCCGTGGGGCAACGTTTGACGGACAGGTTAGTCTTCAGCACGTACACGCCTTCCAGTTGCTTGAGCCGCTGGAGTTTCTTGGGGTTGATCTTCCACGTCAAACGAAGAAGGCCCGTCTTGGTCTTCTGCAACTGATACTCGAACAGGGTCCCTTCGGAGTATTTCGCTTTGGCCGATTCCAGCCGGCCCAAAACCTTCTCTTGCGTGGTCAAGCTGTATTTGTTCAGGTTTCGCTCGACCGCTTCGAATTCCTCGCGGATCTTCGACACATGCCGCTCTCGGGTCTCCGCCTCCTGATGCATCTTCGCCTCGCTCCACACGAAGATCTGCCGGTACTTGACGTGGGTCGTTCGCCCGTCCACGGTGCCTTCCAAAACCGCCGTGGTTTCGGCGGCCTCGTATTTGTCTCGCTCCTCCGGCGGTCGATTGGCTTGACTTTGGGGAAAGTAATCCACCTTGTGGAACTTGCCGCGGCGTTTCAGCTCCAGGTACTCCTCTTGCAAATGGGGCTGAAAGGCACCGCCGCACAGAAAGAAGCCATCGCCCGCGGCAATCGCCAGCAGGTTGTCTATGGTGTCGAGCTTTGTATCAGCGATGTAAAGGAAGTCGGTCTTGCCCAGGGTCTTCGCCAAGGCGCGAAGATTGTCCAGATGGACCGAGCTTTCCGCGGTATTTCCGTCCAACGGCGAATGCCCGATGGGCACGCCGCCATCGGCCGTCACATTCAGCCCCATGCCGATCTGCTTGACGTTCTTCCGTCCGCTCTTGGTGCGACCATAAGCGGGTTGGGGCGTAGGCGGGGTTTGCCCTTCGGGAATTTGCTGCTCATAGGCCCCGTACAATTCGACGTCGGTGATGTCGAAGTGGATTTGGTTCACCTGGACCTTGAAAACCTTAATCATCCTGGTCACCAGGGCAGCTTCGATCACGCCAGCATGCTCGGCCAGGCGCTCCAACGCCCGTCCAAGAAGATCGTCATTGAGTTGCTCTGCCGTCACGCCGTAGTAATCGGTCAGCCCGGCGCCTTCCGCCCAATCGCCGACACGATACAGCGGCTCGGGGCTGAGCAGCCGATTGGCAATCATGATCTCCACCAGAGTGCCCAGCGGCACGGGCCTGAGCCCAAAAGGAGTCACGCCACAATCGTTGTAGGTTGTTGTCGCGTAGGATGTTGAGACTGCGGGGGTTGGACCTCGTTATTCTCGTTCAATTCGGCGATGGTGTTCGGTGCGTCCCATCGCCAAGCAAGGCGGCGATCACGCGCCATCGAGTGCCGGACCCGTGTGAGCGTTTCCTCCCAACGATCGCAGAGCAACGTTGCACGCACGGCAAACACGGCTTCGGCGTTTTCTTGCCGCCAGTACATCGCGTTGCTTTTCAGTCGTTGATTAATGACGCGGCGGATGGCACTCTCAATCGCTCCGCTGCCACACGGAATGCCACGACGACGGAAGGTGACATAGCTCAGGTGCCCTTCCTCGCCGTGGATGGTCAGATAACGAATCTCTGTCCAGATGTCTTTGTTTTCTGGTTGACTACGTGCCCACTGAATCAACTGGCGGGTGACTTCCTCCCAACGGCTGTTCTTCAGCAGCGTGCGTAACCGGCCATAGGTTTCGCGCCGCATGGCTTCGTCCCAACCAAGGGTCTGTAATGCCAAACTGACGTGATGCGCCGCGTGACAGAAATCCAGCACATGCACTGTCCGTGACGGATCCAGCCCGGCACGCCGCTCGATCCATTCCAGGCGATCCCAAATCCAATGCGCCCCGTCAGACACAAAGACCACCAACTCCGCCTCGGCCACTCCCAGACGGTGCAGATGATAGGCCGCCAATTCCGCCACATGATCCGGCCCCAGCAGCGTTCCGTCAATCAGTGGTTGCTGGTGCTTCTTGGTCATCTTGCCCTGCGCGTCGATCTCGAAAATGGTCACAACCTTCGGTTCTCGCCAGGGTGTGTCGAACTTCTCCCGTTCTCCTTTGCGCCGCTGCTTGCGACGTGGCTTGTTTTCCCGCATGCGAATGCGCCCGCCGTCGAATTGTACAACCACACGCTTGCCGCGAAAGTCCTTTCCCGCGGGTAGCGCACCTGCCCGCCACGCCAGCAATTCCCGCTGCCGCAATGCCAGCATCTGCGTTCCCAACTGTTCGGCAATGCGGCGGACAGCCTTCTTATCCAGACGCATTCCCTGACGCGCCAGTTCCTTCTGCGCAACGGCGATGGACGGACTGAGGGCCACGATCCGTGCCACGATCGATTGCAGCGCAGGACTGCACCCCTTGAAAAAACCCAACGCGGCTAGCTCCGGATACAAACCGGCCTGCTGTGCGTGGGGCTGTGCCTTGTTCCCTTTGCTACGCCGCGGTGCAGAGTATGCCGTGCTGACGAACAGCATCAACCCGCAGAGCAGGCGGAGTTGTAAGCAACGTGGCTGAGGCGCGCGCAAGGCGACCACCGACGCTTCTTGAATCTCTTCCACCTTTTCCGCCATGGCCGGTTGTGTCGTAATCTGGCCTAACAGAGCCGCCACCAACTGGCCTGCTCCCTGGCGGTAGTGTTCGTCGATCTCCCGCTCCATTTCCGCCAGGCTGTCGGGGTTGTCGGATAAGCTTCTTCCCCATTGCGTTTGACGATCCTGTGTTTGTCTGGCAAAATGCTTGATGACTTCCGATGGCGACAAAACCTGTGGACCTTGAGGCGAATCCAGTCGAACGATCATTGCGGATTCCTTTCCGTTGATGGCTGATGTAACAACAACCAACAGCGTGAGGGGAATCCGCTTTTCTTACAAGAGAAACTGCGGGGATTAGTGGAACTAGGCAAGACAAAAACCAGAGCCACGGCTTGGGACTAGGCCCAGCGGCACTCCTCCCTCCCAGGGTACGACTTCATTGATAACCGCGCCCAACTGCAACCGATCGAAATACTGCACGATCACCGGCAACGCGCCAATAATCTGTGTGTCAAAACGTGTGCTCGCATCCATGCGTGGCTCCTCCTTGGCCGAAACATGATCAAATCCTCTCCAGGTCGCCAAGGATGCCAAAACGCCGTCAATATGTCCAGATTAACTTCCGCTAGGGGGTGCGGAACGTGAGTAGTTAGACAGCCGTTGGGTCACCGATATTGGCCTACGTTCGTTGTCGGATATGACTCGCATGGAGGAACTTGTACTGAAGTGCGAACGCACCGGAATAACCGATCTTGGATTGTCCCATCTACAATGCCTAACGAAGTTGAAGCGTGTGTATATCCTGGGCGGGGCCGTCTCTGGACAAGGACTGAAATACTTGCGTGGGATGAAGCAACTCGGAGACTTGTACGTGTTGAGTGGTCCAATCACTGACGTTGGCATCGATTACTTGGTGGAGTTGACTCAGCTTAGACGGTTGACGATTCACAACGCGGCAATCACCGTTCAAGGCGAGAAGAGACTGCGGCAGGCGTTGCCGACCTGCTCTATTATATGCGACACTTTCGGCCGCGAGTGATTCGGTTGCATGCGAACGGCATGCGTCGGCATTCACGGCTCCGATCGCATTCCCGACAACCCGTTTCAACCCGCCTGCTCGTCCTCGGCTCCTCCGCAACCCAGCACTGGCACCAGCGGCTGCCGGATGCGAAATCGGCGAGAGGGATACAGGCGTGCTCGTCTGGCCAAATGACATCGCCTTCCTAGAGGTCCATCCAGGCAAGTATCACAATGATCGAACTGACGATGAACAATACCGCAGAAACGACAATGAGGAACAGACAAAAATAGTGCCACGCACCGCGTGCCATGGGCCTCGGAAGGTCCTGTGGCACCGGCAGCACGCCGCTCAGATCGAACCGTTCTTTGGTTGTTCCCGAGAGTCGTTGCATAGCATACAGGAGGGACGCTCGTTCCCGCGGATGTTCGTCTGGGCAAGTCGGCAAAGAGAGCAAGTCTGACAGAAAGCCAATGTCGTCCAGGTCGCCAAGCTCGCCGAGTTGAACGGCGGCCTGAATTCGGACCAACGGATCGCCATCACACAAGTTCATCCGCACTGCTTCCACCGGATCTGTTGGCGGCGGGATGGCACGACCGGCGACGCCCGGGTCCGAGATCGCTGGTTCACCGCTTGCAGAAGGCGACTGCATGCGATGAATACGATGAACTATGGGTTGGACGTGAGCAAGAGCCTCCCGCTCGTTAGTCATTGCGGGAATCAGGCCCTGGCGGAGGTGATGGTGGACGATGATCGCCCGATGATTGACGAACGCGGTCGACGGCAGAGGAAACCGTGCTGGACGAGCGACTTCAGGTGAAGCTTGGTAGCGTTGCAATAAGTAATCCAGAATCCGCAGTTCGGCGGCCTCGTGGCCCGCAACTCCGCTGGACGCATGGGCCAAGTGCTCACGGCGGGCTTTCCAGTCATCGAAGAGAGTGTGAACAGTTGGGTCGCTAGGCTCGCCATTTCTCACCGTCCGTAACGCGATTGGTTCCTGCGGTCCACACGTCTCACGACGGGTCGGATATTTCCATTGTTCAATGCGATGCCACGCCCGAAGTTCTGCCCAAATGGCGAAGAACATCGTCAGTGCCGACATCATTACGACCAAGATCTCCCATGCTACGATTGTCGGCATTTTAAACTCGACTAGCGGGAACACCTGCCAGACGCCGCCGCCCCTACCACAGCATCCAGCGTCCAGCCACATTCAATTATCCATCGTGAGGCAGGGCTGCACAAGCGGGCGGCGTGCTTTACTGGGAGGGTGGAGTTGGGTCGCTATTGCTTCGCAGGACGCCGAATTCAGTGCGTGAGCCGGGAGCGAGCAGCCCCCACAAACCTAAAATTCCAAGAGGAAAGAACAAGGATGGTGTGTAGATCCCGCAGACAACAAGACCAGCAATCCATCCCCAGAATCTGCGTTTGTGGATTCCGTAGGCGACGACCTCCACGCCGGCTGCCAGAACCACGCAAAACGAAGCACATATTGTGCCAAAGATCGGGTCGCCCACACCCACTTCATTGTCACCGGCATCGCCGTTGTTGAACACGATGAACGCGATGCATCCCACCAAGAGGTATAAGATCGCACTAATGTGTAGGGACACCAGGGCGAGAACGACAAGACTTCTCGCCGAAACCGTTTGGGCTCCAACCTCGGACGCTCTCGGGGATTCGAACGGATTCATGACATGGCTCATTCGTGCAAGATGTTCGCTGCCGCTTCCCGTTCTCGAAGGTCGGTACTGCCGCTCAGTTTACCACAGGCCCACGGCCTGCACCACCAGGCGGCGACGGGGGCTGCGGGTTGGGGCTGTCCTAACACGGCCACTGATCAATCCCACCACACGGCTACCAGGCGTGAACCGTTTTCTATCACAGGAAGATTGTTAAATCGGCCCAAACGCGTTTCCTCCGAGACATTCGACGGCGTTAATGGCCTGAACCACTCCTCAACGTCACTGACCGAGGCACTGGTAATCACGAAAACGGTGTCGGAGGTAATCCACGTATCTTCGCTCGCAAGAGCATCCTCAAAGTCGTACACGCGAATGAGCACGTCCGAGACGGATGGCTTTGCCCGGATGGCAAGCAGGTATTCTTGCATTTCTTGCGTGGACGGTGGACTTCCGTTGTTCACACAAATTGAGTACGCCTCATCATTTCCGTCGAAGAATTCCTCGACTGTCAGGATGGTCTCGGTGCCGCGGGAATAGCCGCTGGCCTTGATCTTGTCGACGAGGACTAGGAGCTTTGATCGGTCCATTGCGTTGCCTTCTCGCAGGACGGCAGAATCGGTTCACGGGCTCGACGCCGCCCTTTCCACGGCAACCAGCGTCGAGCCACGGCAGCCAGCATCGAGCCACCTTCAATTATCGGCCGCGAGGGCAGGCTGCACAAGCGGGCGGCGGAGCGGGAAGCGGGCTATGGCGTAATCCGAACTACTTTCGGAGCAATACGCCAACTGCTGCCCCAAAAGCGGCACCGCACGTCATGGCCACAAGCCAGCACTCGCCACCGTATTTGGCGAACCAACCATTGGGCTCTGCGTTAGCTGATGCAACAGCCATGCCCACAGTCGCCGCGAACAAGCCCGATGCACCGTAGAGCAGACTGGCACGAATGCGTTCCCGCCGTTCCGAACGCCCACGCAGGAACGGCAGCAATAGCAGGACGACGACCAGTGGACCGGCGAGCCATAGGACTATGAGGGGCGTGTCTGATCCTGCCACGATTAGCATGTTCGCACTTCTCGAAATGTGCCGATGAAACGACCGCCCGCGGTCTTCTCCGACGCCAGCCAAGCTCGACCTGCTGATTTTACCAGCGGCGGGCCGCAGGAGCCATCGGTGGGCGCCTTGCGGAGCGGGTACCTGCAACGCGGTCACTCGCAGTTTCCGACGTAAAGCAGACGTTCCTTGGTGTCTGTCCGGTAAATCGACTTGAACCACAGCGGCGGCTGCCCACGCACATACACCAAGAATCCGACACTATACCAGAGGGCTTTGAATTGGCCGCCAATCCGCTGAGCCAACAGGCTTGATCGGTCCCAATCTACTGAATCACCAATATTGGGCCACTTCAGCGACACCGGCGGCGAACCAATTCGCTCGACTGGCGAAGCGTGCAGAACAGGCTCTTGCTCCGTTAGCCTCCAGACTTCGGTCTTGTAGTCAACAAGCACGTGAAGAAAAACGCCATTGGAAAAGCGAAGAACAAATTCTTGATCAGTCCAGAACCCATCGTCGATGGTTGTGTTCGCCAACCGTACGGCGTCTGCTTTCGCTTTGGGTGCTAGAGGGTGGATGTATCGAATCGCCTCATCGGGGGTTCTGAATACTGGGCTGGGCGGTTCTGAATCAACGGGGATCGTGCGATTGTCGTTTCTCATTATCTTTTTGCGACGGCCAATAGACGTTGCGGCTTACCGCAGCCCCCTGCTTTCACGAAGAACTCCAGCTATTCTACCGGCGGCCCGGAGGTCGAGCCAGCGGGTGGCGGATCAGTACCGTCCGCCAATCTGTCCCATCGTGCAAAATAGGATTGCGATGCAAACAACCAGAGCCCCAAGGGGAATCGGATGTCTTGCCTTCAACGTGAGAATCAGGGCGACGAGGCAGACTAGACCAATTCCGTCGAAAGCGTATTCGGCACGTTGATAGAATGGTTCAGGGGACGGGCCGATCGTACCGCTCATCTGGGCAATATGAGCCGCCTGGTGGGCTTTTCCGTACTCTCGATGGAAATGCATCGATAGGGCAGCCAAACATAGGGCCGCCAAGACGAGGCGCAACTGCTGAACCAAAGCAGCGGTAGCCTCAGCCGATCGATCTGGACATCGTCATCTAGCATAGCTCGCCCAACGGCCTTTCACCCCGGCGTCATGTTCCTCGCTGCCTGCCCATAGTATACGACCACGCCGGCACTCGTGGCAATCGGCCGTCACGACGACCTATCGTAGCACCCGCTCAAGTTTCATCATGACATCAATTTCTCTGGCAGTTCGTCCACGGCGAGCCCATCGACGGCCTTCTGCTCCTCACGCCCCTCTTCGCTCAGGCCCATGCCCAAGGCATCGACAGGCGGCGGTGGGGCGGTGGCCGAGCTTTAGCAGATTGCAGCCGCCGCAGGCTGATTACCGGCCTACTTTAATCTCTTACGTCGCGTGGCGTAGTCTATTGCGAGCCATACCATGTAACAAAGCAAGAATACAGCCGCAGTCTTAAAGCCGTTGCTTGCGGCGACGGGGTTCATGTAAGCCCCGTAGCCAATAAGGAAAAGCATGAGTGCCGCGAAAGACACGCAGAGTTTAAGCCTTCTGATACGCTTTTCCTGTTCCAATTCGGCAAGTTTGTCCGGTTTCCTCTCGCTTTCGGTGTCCATAGAGCCTCCATTGGTTATCCGCCACAGCCTCCCGCTTTGGAGAACTTCCAGCTATTCTACCGGCGGCCCGGAGGTCGAGCCAGCGGGCGACGGATCGTTCTGCGGTTGAAGCCTGTCTGGTGGCCGTGCGTCGTCACTAACCTGTTCAGCCAAGACAACGAACCGATATTCATCGAGCGTTGACGGGATATCCCAAGGCTTCTCGGTGTCGATGAGAGCAAGCAGGCGGCCATCGTCTGCGGTCCAGCGTTTGACGACTTCGCAAGCCAAGACGCCGGGTTGTGGGTATAAGGAATCAGCGTCGAGGTAACCATCGCAAAAGATCGGCACTTTATCGTGAAACGTATGGACATTGCCATAGGCGTCACGAAGTTCGGCCGCCACAAACCCCGGCTGGCGGTCGGAGATGAGTCGAACGATCTGAACAGGAACTTTAGCCATCGCGGGTTTCTCGCCAGGCGGGTTGGCCGCCGTCTTCTCCGACGCCAGCCAGGCCCGACCGTGGATTTTACCAGGGCAGGGCCGGCAGAGCCATCGGCTGGGCGGCTGCGTGGCGGGTAGGCCGTCGTGATCCAAGACTACGAATACGCCCACGAAGCATCGTCCATTATGCCAAGAGAGTGGTATTCCGTCTCGCCGGCCTCGTTTTTGAGTTCGGCATCAAACCACGGCATTCCATATTCGTCGATCCTGTCAATGGTTACGAGCGGGCATTGAACGATGATGCGTTCAATGGCATTGGCCGTCCAGCCCGCGTCTGCGAGCCCCTCTTGAATCTCGCGATCACGTTGTTCAATGTCGGCTAGTGGCACGGCGAGCAGACGTATCACGTCGCCAACATGGAGCTTAGTTCGATCAGGCAAGGTTATCACTCCCTAGCTTCAGATTGACCGCCGGAGGCGACTTTGCCGCCGCAGCCTCCCGCTTTCACGAAGAACTCCAGCTATTTTACCCGCGGCCCCGAGGTCGAGCCAGCGGGTGGCGGATCGCACTGCAACGACGGTCCATTGGGAATTTCAATTGTGCGGGTCCAGTCGGGCACTGATGCTGTTCGAGGAAGCCTCGCCACGCCAAAGTCCGGGCGGGTAGGGGCCACCAGGCGTGTTGTCCGTCTCAGGCGTGAAGATGTACTGAAATTGCAGCTTGTAGGTGCCGGGTACGCGAATGTTATGAACGAGGTCGAGTTTATGCTGGTAACTGCCGCCAGGAGGAATGGTCAGAACGTAATCGTCCGGCCACGTCGTGCCGAAGTACGGAAAACCGTAATTCCCGCAACGACTCATGAGAGGAACCTCCTGCCCGGATGTGCCGGTTACGGTCAGCTTGTAGTACGGCATGATCCAGCACCACTCAGAGCCGTCGAGAGGCTTGAGAAGTCGTATGGGCTCCTTACCGATGTTGACAAACGTCACAGCCAGCGGCGAATCCGAAAGTTCGAGCTTCAAAGTCTTCCGTGTGGCGTTGTCGAGATCCGACGGTTTCTGCGTGGAGTTCGTGCTACAGCCCTCCAGCCAGAGCACGGCGACAACACCAAGGAACGCTACAGCCAAGTCTTGGCGTATCATGCCTTTGTTCCCCATGGGCGGGACTTGCCACCGCCGACTTCTCCGCTGCCAACCAAACCCGACTTGTCGATTCTACCAGCGGCGGGCCGGAGGAGCCATCGGCGGGCATCTGGCGTTGCGGGTGACCAGTCTTCCGTGTCAAAAAGCGGCCTCATTCTGAAGAGAATCTCAATCTTTGCGGATCCGAGGGCCATACATGTGCTCCAGTGCTGCGGCGACACTCTCGGCGAGAATCTCCTTCCCACGTTCGTTCGGGTGAATGCCCGTTTCGTCGGTCAAGTAGGGTTCGCCCAGCCAAGTGCCTGGTGGAAACGCCGTGCTTCGCAGGAAGATCCAACGCATAGCCGTGTCGGATACAAGTTCGACGTCTTCCTGCCGTGCGATCTCGCGTTCCAGACCCCAATACGGGTCACTGATAAAGGCCCGTGGGACTTCCACCAAGACGACCTCCGCGTCATTCTGCCGCACTGTCTCGATAATCTCCTTCAGGTATGCCTTGGTCGATGCCCGGCTATAGCCGTTAAGGAAGTCGTGTCCACCCAGTTCAATCACGACGACCTGCGGATTCAGACGAGCTAGTTCCAGGAGGTGCTCGCCCGCGGTCTGCTTGGCCGAGATCCCGCTGACGCCAAGATTGACGACTGGAATGGAGATCAGCCCTTGCAAATTGCGTGGATAGCCACCAAATACGCCCAGGGAGGTCATACTGTCGCCGAAACAGATCAAAGGCCGATCCGGCCTGAACACCACAGGATGACGACAATGGGCTGCGACGTACCAGTCAATGGTCATACCACCCCAAGCGATCCATAGCACGAGCGAGCTGAGCCAGGCGAACCGTCGCGAGGTCGTCGGCTCTCGTCTTCGGGCATGCCAAACGCTGAGCAGGGTGATCACCAACATCACGGCCATCAAACCCAGAAGACCTGGTGCTGGCGTGAGGCGTTTACCGATCAGAACGGCCAGGCATCCGATCAAGCAAAGGTGACCGCGTCGTCCGAATAGGGTTAGCAACGTGTAGCCCACCAACCACGCAGCGATCAGCCAAGGGATTGCGTTGGGGAAGACGAGCAGGGAAGCCACGACCACGAGACACGCGGCCACCGCTCGGCATGCCCGTCCCAAAGCAGAAACGACTCGGATAGTGATCGGTGAGAGTTTCATAGCCCTTCCAGCCGATGCCTGCGGCAATTATCCGCGAACAAGCGTTCTCGTGGTACCCGACTGTATTTTCATCATGAAATCAAAGTCTTGCCAGCCATTCCACACAGGCAAGCCCGATCACCAACCCTCCCAGCCCGACAGCCACCCTTCGCTTGCAGGCTCGTGCCCAGGCGTGGCGACTGGCGGCGTTGAGACAGTCGGCGGATCATGGGAGGTAATATGGATCGGCGTTGTTCTTCGTGATATCGAAGAACAAGTTGGCAGCGTCGATTTGCTTGGATAACGCCTGGACCGAGCCGTCGCCCATGCCGCAGACCACGATTCCGGGATGCATCGATGATGGGCCATACGCCGCCGGCGTCTGCCCGAAGCCAGGATCTTCGTATTTGCCCGCGTCCGCACCCGTTGGACTGAAATCATAGGCAAGGAATGTTCGCAGGCCGGCTTTTGCAACGGCAGAGTCTGGGCGGGTGCTCGCATAAGATGATGTAGACACAGCGGGATGTATTGGGTAGCCTCTGGTGTTGTTATTCAAGCAATGTCCGGCTCTGTCGTCAAGCTTGGCCAAGTTGTCCAACGAGGATCCGGGTGTGGCGTTTTCACGGAGGAATCACCATGACTGCGCAAATCACGCGCCAAGGTAAGGATTCGATCACAATTGAGGTCACGTTGTCGTTAAGCGGTTCCATGTTAGAGGCCGAGGAAGCGATTCAGGATGGTCTCCAGACAGCCGGCCTGCTGGCCACGCAGGAGAAACTCAAGCAGTTCGATACGGACGGGAGTCCGATCCAGTGCGGTTCCGTGCGCATGACCAGCAAGGGCCAATCCAGCCAAGATTACGAGACGCCGTATGGGACGGTCTCTGTGTTGCGTCATGTCTATCAAACGTCTGCGGGAGGCAAGACTTTTTGCCCGCTGGAAGAGAAGTCGCGAATGGTTCTCAACGCCACGCCGAGATTCGCGAAGCTCGTCTCCTACAAATACGCGGAAGCGGGGGCCGATGCGGTAGTCGACGATTTGCGGGAATGCAATCATCGGGAGATTTGCAAGCGGTACGTCAAGTCGCTGGGCGATACGGTGGGAGCCTATGCCGTGGCCAAGGAGGAGACGTGGGAATATGCCTTGCCGGAATTCGAGCGGCCCTGCGCCTCGATTGGGATCGGAGTGGATGGAACGTGCATGCTTTTGCTAGAGGACGGATGGCGGTTGGCGATGACCGGGACCATCGCCTTTTACGATGCCCAGGGGCAACGCCTGCACACGATTTATACGGGTGCAACGCCCGAGTATGGGAAGGAAAAGTTCCACGCCAAATTCCGTCGGGAAGTGGAGCGGGTGAAGGATGCCTATCCGCAACTGCCGTACATCGGTTTGGGCGATGGGGCTGCCGACAACTGGAGCTACTTGGAGCCCATGACGGACTATCAGACGCTGGATTTCTATCACGCCAGTGAATACGTGGGCAAGGTGGCGGTGGTGATGTTTCCCGGCAAGGGAAAGGAAAGGAAGGCCGAGCGGGAAGCATGGCTGGAGAACCAGTTACACCAGTTGAAACACAAGCAGGGAGCGACAGGGCGTTTGCTTTCCGTGCTGGAGGAGTTCCTCTCGACGAAAGTGCTGAAAAACGCCCAAGATGCAGAGACCATGGTGTCGACGATCACCTACCTGGCAAACCAGAGGGAGCGGATGAAATACTCTTACTCGGTAGCGCGGAACTGGCCGATCGGCAGCGGTGTGACGGAGGCGGCGTGCAAGACCTTGATCAAGCAGCGGCTGTGCAAATCAGGCTCGCGTTGGAAGGATGAGGGGGCGAGTGCCGTATTGTCCATACGTAGCTTACGACTCACACCAGGCCGATGGCAAACATTCTGGCAAAACATCGACAAATACGGCTGCCCAATGCTCCCTGGATAACATCATTCTGTACGAGCACCCGTCTGGGCCCCATGTGCCGTCAAAACCGGGCTGGACGAAATACGCATGGGCAGCTTGCGGTGTCGTACCTGTGGGCGAACTGGTTTGCGGCATGCCCACCAGCGTGGCTTCTTTGCCAACGGTCCAGCGGCTGGCCGCCTCGTCGATCGTTTCGATGATGAAGATCGTATGCGAAAGGCCGTCCAGGACATCGGCGGCCAATATGCCCTTGCCCGGAAATATCGCACCATCGGGATGAAGCGGTACGGTCCCAGGAATTGCCGTCATCGTGCCATACGGCGGCGTTGCCTGCGGGTTCACCACCATCACAAGGCTACCGCGGGTGGTGGCTCCCATGGCTTTGTAGTTGGTGATGCCCGCGGTTGATTGAGAACTGGATGCTTGTCGACGTGGACCGCTTGGGCAGACGAATTCACGGAACTGGGTGTTCATGGCCGTGACGATCGCTGGGTTCGTGGTGTCCTCCGGATCGCCGTTGGACGGCAAGGGCTTATATGGAGCGATCAGCATGAAAGATAGCAACCGGACCAGGTAGCTCCAGCCGCCAACAGTCTGCGTGCCATCCGCAGCCTTGGTCAGGGATGCCGACGACGGGAACCGATTGCTATAGGTGCTGGCGTAGTTCGCAAATGCCAACCCGATCTGCCTTGACTTGTTCATGCACTTGGCTCTGCGTGCCGCCTCACGCTGGATGTTCAGCAGCGGCAGCAGGATCGCCAGCAAGATCGCGAAGATCGTGGTTACGACCAGCACCTCCCTGAGAGTGAACTGGAAGCGGTGGCGGTCGAGTTGCGGCGGGTCAGGTTGGGATTCAAGCGGGGTCATGGCTTGGTGACGCCAGCAGTCTGGTTCGGTGTTCTTCGACCAGTATACGTCCACGTTGAGACTGCTGGCAACCAGGCGACGAGCGGCACTTCGTAGCAAGGCACGCTGCCAAGCGGCAGCCACGGCCTGGCCGGCACCGACGGCTGGGCTCGCGGGAGCTGGGACGGGCAGGTCGTCAGCCGCCAGGCTTTTCCGCCGCGGGCGGCAGAGTATCGTCGTCAACGACATCCAGTCGTATCAGGATTTCGTCCGGCCGCTCCTCTCGCTGCGTAACCTCATAAGTTTGGCCATATTTTCCTATACGGTATTTCTTGTAGAGTTCCCTTGCGGTGCGATGGTCGTTTGCGTCCATGGCTTCCTTTATCGCATCAAGGGTACTGATCTCCGACTGCCGGACGTCCTGCTGGTATTCGTCAAACCGCGTGCCGATACGACCTCCATCTGTCAGGTAATAGTACCGCCACAGCAGCGGCGTGTTGTCGTCCTTGATCGAAGGCTTGCCGACGACGACTTGCCCATCCATGAAACCGCCGTGAAAGTCAAAACGCATTCTCCGCGACTCGGAAGTCCATTCACTGATCGAAGGCATACCGGCCTCAAACTGTGCAAGTTCGCTCTACGGGACGACGAAGTCCTAAACTATCCCATTGTCCTCCGGGATGGTCTTCGCACTAGACTCCGTTCCCGTAGGTCTCGCGACCGTTTGACTTCGCCCCATTCTACTCCCCGCAATTATGGATTCAAGAGCGGCTTACCCAGCCAGCCTCTACGGGTCGTAGGGCAATGCGGGCCTGGGTGCAGATAGCAGAGTAGGCGTCTTCAGCAGCATCTCCAGCCACAACTGCACCTTGCCGAGGCCACCGCCGCCACGGCCCCGGCCTTGCTCCCCCACGTCTGCGGGCGGCTTCGGAACCCAGCCTCACATGCAGCCCGTCAAAGGGCCTGTTGCAGACCCTCTTTTGAGGGCTTGGTGGTCAAAAGGCGGCTGAAGTCGACGCTGAACATCCGGTTCAAGCACACTTTTCAAGCCCCCGTGCCTGCCATCGGCTGCAATTTGGCACCTTCACAGCGGGCTTCAACCGGGCTTTCACGCCGGGCTGTACGACCGAAGGATACGATGTCCCATGAAAATGCGGCTGAAAAGCCAGCTTGAAAGCGGTGCTATCAAGCAATCGGGTGGACACACGTGATGGACCTCCGGGCGAAAACGCTACCGCCAACGAGATCGCGGTCCACACCTTCGTGAACATGGCTGTCAAGATCTCCAACCTCACAGCCAAGTGCATGGGCAACTTCAGCAGGCGGTCTCAAACCAGAGTTCGCAGGCAACTGGATCAACCGATGATGAAGAACGCCGGCCGACATGGCGAGCGTGAACATGGAGACTCCGTTATGATCGACCATGAAGACCGGGCTGGCCGCCCTGCTGGAGATGAGCGTGCGGGGGCAGCGTGGAGCCGGCTGTGAAGAAGGCAATGGAGGGGCATGTCCGATGCCCCGACGGCGGCATGGCTGGTTGACAGCGGTCAAGCGAGCGATGAAGATGATTGTCGAGGCTGCTGATTAAGATGGAGCTGCACCGCCATGCCGTATAGTACAGACGTCAATCTGCCGAGGAATCACAACGCACGCTTTCCGGACAAGTGCGTCGTTTGCGGCCGTCCTTCGCCCGACTCCACCGTGAGGCTAATCACGGGCTCGATCGGCTGGTGGACTTGGCTGCTATGGCATTTCGGAGACGTGTTCACCGTCACGGCTCCCGCATGCACATCATGCGGGCGTCGATTGCATCTGATGCGTTTTGGGAGTCTGCTGGTCATCATCGCCGGGGCCTTCATCGCGTGCTGGGTCGCATGGCCCCTGATCTCCGAGCATTTTCCACGCCCCATCCGGAAATGGATCGTTATGGGGCTGGCGTTGCTTCTCTTATTGCCTTACTGCCTCTACCAGGCGTTGAACCCGCATCCCTTCGACATCACCGCCCATAGCGACAGCGTCGACTATGAGTTCCGCGATCCCGCGATGGCGTGCGAGTTCGCCGAATTGAACGATGACGCGGACTGGATCAAGATAAGTTGACTGCACTGCCTGGCTGCCGGCTGCTCAGAAATTACCTCCGCCCTGGATTTCTTTTCAGGCTCATCAAGTACGCCACGACCTTCTCGGCGGCTTCCTCGACCGATCGGGCGGTCTGGGCGTCGGTGCTGCTCTTCATGTCGCCGTGTTCCACGATGAACGGGCACATGCCGGAGGGCGATTCAAGCTGGATGTCTTTGGCGATGCCGTGCAGGGAGAAGAACCAGAGCCCGTCGTCATCGCCTGGCCAGGATTGCTGGTGCTGCTCGACCACGAGGTCAGGAAGGAGTTCGCGTGCGGCAGCAATTATTCGGTCGATGTCCCGTATGGGCGACCGTCGATATCGAGCCGACGCTGCGACAGCCTTAGAGGAGGCCAGATGCACAGGCGGCCAGGCGACATACTGCTTGGCAATCCTATCGTGCTCCCAGACACGCCAGTACGTCCCGCAGGCCGGGCACCACAGATGCCCGCGGCGACGCTTCTCGTCGGCATCGGGATTCTCCACGATTGCTTGCGTCACGTTCAAGCTGGTTGGCGGAGCGACGTTGCCGGTGTGATCGAGGTGCTCGCAGAGCCAGTTGCCGTGCGGGTCGATTTCTACGAGCCACGAATCGTCGTGCATTGGAAGGTCTCCTGGTGCCCGGCGGCGAACATTTCGTCTTCGAGTTGTCGCAGATGCTGGCAGGTCATGGCTACCGAAGGCTTTCCATCATCAAGTACATTCGAGCTATTCCATATACCGCTGCCGCAGCGATGCTCAATAGCAAGAGCCTCAAGGCCGAGAATCGCAGCCGCCAGCCTCGAAACCACCCTCGCCGCAGGTTTATGCCAATATCGATGACGGCTCCAGCGATCGCTCCGTAAATGCTGCCCCATATAAGGTGCTCGGCAGTTTGTAATGTGTAGCCCATCGGATCGCATGTGTACCAGGGCACAAGTACCCAATAGACTGGCATTCCGGCCAACATTCCTCCCAGGACCCAGCCGGCGGTCGGGCCCTTGCGGCTTGATGGGTCCCTTGGCTGGGCTCGTAATGCAACGGCGAGATCAACCGCGAATCCGCAGCCGATACCGCCGCACATGATCGTGAAGCATTGTAGGAAACACGATTCAGGCTCTGGCGACGTCCAACCGGCCAGCATGACCAGCGAGCTGCACGCTACGCCCGCAGAGGCTCCATACACCACTGGCCGCCAAACGCTTCCTGCGATCCTGGCCGAATTCCTGCAGAATATCACGACGCCGACGAGAATCAGAACCTCGACCAGTGCAAGCAGTGCGTTGTCGTAGCCAAAAGTGGTTGCAACGGAGAAGAAGGCCGCGGTGCCGCTGGTAAGACCGAATAGGGCTCGCAGGCTGAACTGGAAACGGCGAGGCGGCGGTGCATCGGGCTGGGCTTCGGGCGTGGTCATGGCTGCTTTGCTCGCTTCTGCTTCTCTTCAATCTCTGTAATCCGTCCCTGGGCGTACGGCTCATGTCCTGGCCAACGGCGTGCCACCTCGCAGTAAAGGGCGACCGCCGCATCCCAATCGCCGGCCATATCGAGCTGGAAGGCAGCCGCCAGGGCGTTGTCGGGATTACTGCAACCCATAGCTGATCGAATGACGGGCTTGACCGGCGGGCGCACCAGGAGCCAAAGAATTGCTCCAAAGGGGCCGAGCCATGCAATCAACGCCGAGACTAAGGCACCGGACTGGCCTCGCTTCCGAGCGTCACCGACAGCCCATGCGATACAAAGGATGTAAAGACTCCCAATGACCAGAACCAGGATCAGCAGGCCGATAAGGTCAAGCCCGCCTGTGACGTAGAGCGATCTCAACAGCGAGAGCACCACCGCCACGAACGTCGTAAAGCCAAGCAGGCCGGCAAGCGTGTACTGGAAGCGGCGGCGATCGGGCTTCGAGGTGCTGACTTGGACGTTAGGCGTGGTCATTGCTTGGCAGTATCGACAACATAGTCTGGCGGTGGCCGATCCTCCAATTCGGGCCTATTCTCCGGCGATCTCACTTTGGGCAAGGTAGCGAGGAAGGAACCGCAAGTGCTCAAAGTTGCTGCCGTCCAGCCTTTCTTCCTGAAAATTGCCGCAGTTGCGGCATTCGATCAGCTTCTCGGTACCCCTGGAGAACACGAAGAGCGTCGTTTCGTAATTCAAGCTGCCGCACGACGGACACCGCAGCATGTCGATCGCAGCCTGAATCTGCGAGTAAATTTCGCGTTCCTGCTGGGCAGGGAAACCGCTCGGTGCGGCCTCTTCGATAATCGGGATGCCGAGGATCTGGTTCTGGAACATCTGGCCGTGCGGGGCAATCTTTGCAAGGATTCGGTTCTCAACCCACTATTGGCAGTATACGTCCCCGCCTACGCCCTTGGCAATCGGGCGGCACGCCGGCAAGCGTGCGTCTCGACGAGCAGCCGGTAAACCAGGCGGTTGGGAAAGATCGACTCGAACCAGCCGCTGTCATGCTGGTAATAGATCTGGCATAAGGCTGCTGCGACTGCCGGCGACCGCGACAGCCCGACCTCGCAGTGGATCAGGAACACTTCCACTTGGTCCCACATCTGCTCGACGAAGGCGAGAATCTCGCTCGCCAGGGCTGCAGTGAACGACGCGGGCGTGTCAGGCTCCTCGGTATCCTCGAAGACCAGCCGCAGCAGCCCGACGCGGTTCTCGGCATCGGGCATGGGGAAATCATCATGGGCACTGATTTGGATTGCGGCCCAAGGACGCTCCGAGCGGAAGAACTCGGCGTTGCGGGCAGATCGGACGACGAAGCGTTTTTGGAACTGGGGCGGAGGCCATAGAAGGATCGCCCTCACATGTGCCTAGTCCGCAAGCGGCTACTGGCACTCCAGCTTATCGCAAAGGACATACCAGCCCTCGGAAGTGCGGCCCTGGATTCCGAGCCGGTAAGCAGGCTGATCGTCACGCTGGTTGAGGAAGAGCCCTACCGCCAGCTTGTAGGTCCCCACCGGCGGCGATGCGAATTGCACGGCAAAGGTCTCCGACTTGACATTGCCGGGCTCCCACACCCTCGGATCGCTCCCGGCAAGCCATTTTCTTTGCACGACCTTATTCTTGGCATCCAGCAGGGCGATGGCTACGTGGCAGGGTTCGTAGAGATAGGCGACACCGTCGTTCAACCACTCCCACCGCACGGACAACAGCCCGTCGTGGCGAAACGCCTTCGGCACGATTGCTTCCTGCAGGACGAAATGATAGCCGACGTAATTGCCGAGGCTCAGGCAAAAGTCGCGGTTCTCCTCGAAGATCCGCGGATCCCACTGCATGTAACTCGGTTTGCCGCCCTTGAAGTAGACGTTTCGTAGCACGTCCGGTTTCCAGCAACCGCTTTTCTTCATGTCGGCATAGCCGTCGCAATACTCGAACACGGATGGATGACGGGCGTGGGCACGCAGGCATTCGGAGCCGTCTTTGGACCACTTGCTGAGAATCCCGTCACGACGCATGCCGGCCCCCTGGCCGACCGCCCAGTCGTAAATGGAATCGTAGTAGTTGCTGCCCCAAGGGATGATGAGCTGTGTATGGGGGAAGGCCTGGAAATAGGGCAAGAAATAGTTCTGCTTAAGATTGTCGGGTGGGGTCAGGATAACGCCGGGGCCATCGAGCATGCCGATATGTCCCTCGCCCCAGTTGCCGTAGGAGCGGATGTCGATGAAAGCGATGTCCGGGTTGGCGTCGTACCGCCCACCCAGGAGCTTTACGAACGCGTGGAACTTCCGCAAGAATACCGGATCATCCCATGTTTTGGGAATGATTTGCTGGCCCGTTGGCGTGGAAGCATCGGGGACTGCCAGTGGAGCCGCACCCGCGTCAAAGACCCATTTGGGCGTGACGTACTGCTGCCCGATTCCCGTGCTGACATTCATCACGCCAAAACCGGTCTTCTTGCCGTAATGCTTGAATTGTTTGATGAAATCGTCAATCGCTTTCCAGTTGTACCGACCTTCCTTGGGCTCGATGTCAGACCAAGCCCAACGGGTATATCCCACGCTGATGTAGTCCCTCGTGTACTTGTCGGCTCCATAATACTGCACCCATCCCTTGCCTGGGTTCAACAGCATGGTGTTGTCTCTGGCCGGCCGGATCGTGATGGTGTCCGCAGCAAACGATGGCATCGCCAGAGTGCTCAGAAGGATTACCAACAGAAGGCTATTTCTTCGCGACATCGTCTCATTCCCAGTTAGGCAACACGGGGCCTGCTAGGGCCTTACCTCGTTTCATCGTGCCCGAACGCCCACCAGCCTACGCCGCGGAAGATGGTCTGGCAAGAGGGGACAGGCACCTCGCCGGCGTCCATTTCTTGCGGCTTAATCGCTACTGGGCTCGGAGCCAGTCCCCGTTTCTGAACCATGCCTAAGACGGACGGGCTTTTTCAGCTCTAACTCCCGTAATTTCATACACTTGCGTTGTCTTGATTGTTGTCTTGACCGCCATGTTCCGTAAGACAGCCGGCCCACGGCAAAGACACGCCGTTGGAGCGCCCCGGCCCGTCAAGCCGCTGCTGGCCAGGCGTTGTACATTGATGGGCTCGAAGACACGCCTGCCGCTGATTCGCAAGCGAGGCTCCTCTACGGCCCCTGTGATATATGCGTGCTGAATTTGGGGGCGATTGACACGGCCCCGTCCGGCAACGAAACTCAGTTGTATCAGGCTATCGCTGTGGGGATCCCGGTGGCCATGATAGGCGGTACGGACCCCGTGAATTGGAACCACACCATGAACCTCAGATTTGCGGCGTCAGCGTTGTTTCTTGGCATGTTTATGTGCCTGTCTCTGCAGGCACAGCCGGTAAAAGAGCACGGCAAGCTGTCGGTCAAGGGCATCCACTTGACCGATGTGCATGGGAAGGCGACTGTGCTAAACGGGGTCAGTTACGGATGGCACAACTGGTGGCCGCGGTTCTACAACAAAGATTGCGTGAAATGGCTGGCCACCGACTGGAAGTGCTCGGCCGTAAGGGCGGCCCTGGGAGTCGAGCCCAAAGGCGGCTACCTCGATAAACCCGACTGGTCGAAGGAAAAGCTCGAAGCCGTGATTCAGGGGGCGATCGAGAACGATGTTTACGTCATCATCGATTGGCACAGCCACAGCATCAAACTGGCCGAAGCCAAGCGGTTCTTCGCGGAAATGGCCCGGAAGTACGGCAGGACCCCGAACGTCATCTACGAACTATTCAATGAGCCGGTGAACGACTCGTGGCCCAAGGTCAAAGAATACTCCATCGAACTGATCAAGACCATCCGTGCGATTGATCCGGATAATGTCATCCTCGTGGGCAGCCCTCATTGGGATCAGGATATTCATCTGGTAGCCGACGATCCAATTCGGGGCTTCAGCAACATCATGTACACGTGCCACTTCTATGCCGCAACACACGGCAAGTTCCTGCGTGACCGATGTGATTACGCGATCAAGAAGGGAATCCCCATTTTCATCACCGAATCCGCGGCCATGCAGGCCTCCGGCGACGGCCCTCTCAATCTCCGCGAGTGGCAGAAGTGGATCGACTGGTGCGGCACTCACAAGGTCAGCCTCATAACCTGGTCGATCGCCGACAAAGCCGAGACTTGCTCGATGCTGAAACCAAGTGCTGCCAGCGAAGGAAACTGGAAAGATGCAGACCTCAAGGACTCGGGCATCAAAACCCGGGAACTGCTGCGGAAACTGGCAAAGAAGGGTAAGTAGAGCCCAAGGCGTGCTGGACGACATAGCACGCGAGTCAATTAGGCCGGCATAGCACGGACCACGAAAAGCCGCAAGCTGATCTACGACTATCGCTGTCGTAGGTCGCATGCCGTTGACCGCCGCACTGCAATGAAATTGTAGGGCAGGCGTTGCCCACCAAGCCATGACGCTGGTTCACTGTGGCTTCTCGTTCACCTGGGCAATGTCGATCTCAAAATCCTTCAGATCAATTGGATAGCCCTCGGCAGTCCAGCGTTTGCAATCGTTCTCGATCCCTTTGCGGATTTTGGAGCCGATGGCGTCGAACCATGCTTGGCCGAGCGGATTCTTCGCATAGCGTCCTACGACTTTGAACCGAACCTTGCCCTTGGCCCACTCACGCCCGATGCTGACAAAATGCGTGGGACCGCCAGTATCACGATACGATGCCGTGAGGTTCACAAAAGCCCATCCCTCAAACGTCGGCTGGTAAATCTGCGATGCCGTCGATTCAGGCAAATCCGCGCGAACTATCGACTTGATCGAATGGGCCACAACGATCAGTAGTACAGTTGTTACAAGCACCAATACGAAGAACCTACTCCGCTTCATCAAATCTCTCCTTCAGAATCACGGGTGAACAGGCCACGATGGAGGAAAAGCCCTGCGGGTGTTTCGATCCCCAAAGCGGCAATTGTCTATAATAGGATTGTAGAGGGCTGGGTTTGTGACGGCAATTCGGCAATCAAGATGGAAGAAAAAGGAAAGTCAGTTGTTGGACCGTCAAATGCCGCCCCGCGGTCGCAGCCGCATTTGGGGGTGTCCGATCATCACCCAAAGGCTGAATCACCTGTTTGGCGAAAGGCTTGGCCGTCTTTCTCAGGCGGTGAAGGCGACCAAAACCGATAAAGTGTGTCTGCTCGGCTATTTCGCGGCAAAAGCGAGCGACCTCCATGCGGTGTGCTTCGGAACTGCGTGCCGCAAATCGAGGACATGGGCAATAAGACGGGCCACAGGATGGCGGGGCACATCGGGAGTTCGGGACTGCTTGGCGGCAACTCTCAAAAGAACGGCAGGCCAGCACTTTGGGCCACCCTTACCTTCTTTGGTCAGTTCGGCCAATTCTAAGGAGAGCAGGGTACGCAGGGCATCCTCGACCTGGTCCGAAACGACTGTTTCCGTGACTTTGTCTTGCATCGTTCGGCACCAACGCCGTCGAGAAGACGCATTTCGAGTTGTACTGCAAGGCGTTGGAGAGTCTGACCGCTGGGAAGGATTTGGCCGCGTCGTCCTTTTATGTCTGCGATATCTGCGGCGACACGCACGTAGGCGAAGCTCCCGACAAATGCCCCGTCTGCGGTGCGCCGAAGACGAAGTTCAAGGAAGTGGTGTAGGCTCCTACCCCGCTTCCTCCTCAAGCCACGCAACCAACTTTTCCAGATCGACACGGTTGAAGCCGACGTTCTCGTCACGCCGGGGCTTGTAGAGATCGAAAAGGCCCTTGTCCACTTGCCCAGGATCGTAAGCCGCGAGGTACTTGTCGAACGCCTTGGCGAGGCGGTCGTACCAGCCCTCGGGGAACTTTGCCTTGACTTGAGAATCGTATTCCTCGGCATCGTGGACTTCATGACCGACGAGGGTTTGCTTGAGATTCTTGCCCCTGTAAATCACCTGGAACTCCTGCCCGCCGAACTGAAGCGTTTTCGTCTTGGCCGCGATATCCGTGGGCAGTTCCTTCTTCTTGGTGGGTTCCTCCTCTTTCTTCGCTTGGCCCTTGGCCTTGAAGATTGCGTAGAGTAGGGCCGTGGAGTAACCGCGACCGCCATGATCGACGTTGCCCTAATGATACCTAGCAACTATAAAGTCGCCATTCCCCCGGCATGCACGGGGTCCTCCGATTGCAACTCCGACGAGCGAGCCATGAGAAACGCACGACAGGCCACCTCGCCGAAGCGGTCGATCTCGCCGAATATGAGGTCTTTCCCGAACTCCCTGGTGCCGTGATACTCGGCCATGATCGAGTAACCCAGGCGGCGCAGCAGAGGAACAAGGAATCGACTCGTGAAGTCGGCCTCGTTCTGAAAGTTCAGGGCTGGTTCAAGTGGCATGGGACTGACTTTCATCTATTCCGGCTTGCCGCCCGCTGGTATCAACTCAATCGCCGCCCGCTGGTCGCCCTGCTTCCACGCCTCGACGAAGAGTTTGCCCCTGTCCGAAATGAAAACTACGTATTCGTAACGATGCTGAACATCGCGGCTCGTCCTGTATGGGCGTTCTTGCAATGTTACCAGATTACTCGCTACGAGCGGGGCATAGACGGGCACGCCGTCACCCGAAATAGATTCTATCCGCCCCTTGATGGCAATGGTCAATAGTAAATCTATCGCCCGCCGATCAAACGCCGCATTCAGCGCCATGAGCAGCATCTTCCACGCCCGCAACGACTCGGTAGGGATGTCCCCCTTGTGGTGCAAGTCATGGCAATTCTTGCATAACGGGAGTAAGTTCTCTTGCATGTCGGCCCCTCCTTCCGATACGTAAATCAGATGATGAACATCAAGGGTCTGCGGATGGCGGCAGGCGGGGTTGGCGCACTTGTATCCCGCCTCATGCAATACCTGTTGCCTAACGTACAATGGCACCCGCCTAGCTTCTGTGCCAAGTTTGGAGGATTTCTTAGGCATTGGTCGGGCCTTTCGTCTCGGATGTGTCGCTGGATCGCAAGTCTTCAACGGCCATGGATGCAAGCCACCCTACCAATTTGTCCCGTGGCCGAAGTTCCAATCGGGGAGAGTATTTCTCTGCGGCCTTCACCGCACCTTTTGTGAAACCACTGGTGGTGGTAATCAAGAGTTTGCTCGCTTCGGGATGATCCAGCAGGACGCCTTTCATCTCTCCAATTTCGTCGGTGCCAACCAAGCGACCGGCCTTATATTTCTTCATCTGGTCGAGTTGGATAAACCGAAGCGTTCCCAAATCCCTGGCGATTATATCAATGCCGTGATCGCCTGATCTCGGCGTGAGGACGACCGTCTTCCAACCCTCCTGCTTGTAGGCCCCTGCGAGAAGTTCCTCCCATTTCCAGCAGTCAATCTGGTAGATGCCGTCAGGATCGTCCTTGATCCGGCGCAGTATCTCAAACCAGAGTGCGCTGACGCCCTTGACCAGCGTGCCTTCCTTCGTTTTGTCGCCGGGGATGATGAGGGTCTTGATTGTGATGCGGGGCGCATCGGCAGAGAGCAAGTTACTGGCCCCTCGTATGACCTCTAGTTTTGCTGACGACCCTTGATCGGAGAATCCTACCGAATCGGCGACCACAACAAAGTGCCGCTTACCGCCAGACAGTGGTCCTTGTTGTTCCTCTTCTCGTGCCACAGGATTCTCCCTTCGATGCCCTGCCCGCAACCCCGGATAGGTAACGGATTTTCCAGGCCCCGAGAAATCGTCGTAAGTCAATAGCCGAGGCGGGGCTCGAACCCGCACTCCCCGTAAGGGGAACAGGATTTTAAGTCCTGTGCGTCTGCCTATTTCGCCACTCGGCCCGATTCAAGCACGAAATCGGAATCTCGAAATCCGCCACCCGCTTGCCGGGTACCCGGCCAGCGGGTGCCCGATCCAAAAAATGCAAAACTCAGAAACGGCCAAACGGAAATGGTTTCTGTCATGGCAATTTCGCTCATTGGAGTTTCTTTCGGATTTCGAGTTTCCAGTTTCGGATTTCCACCATAGACCGGGGTCCGTACACGGCCCTCACCCCCTGCCCCTCTCCGGGGCACTCGCGGAGCGGGTCGTAGAGAGGGAAATTCAGGTTGCCGCCGCGGCAATCTTGTTCACGGCATTCAAGAAAGCCCGCGCACTGGCCTCCACGCTATCGGTCGAGACGCCGCGGCCGCGATACATCCGCCCGCCGTGCTCGATCTGCACCATCACCTCGCCCTGCGCGTCCTTGCCGACCGTCACGCTGTGTACGTTGAAATCCTTGCAGACGACCGAGACCCCGGTCAGGTTCTCGATCGCCAGGAAAACCGCATCGACCGGCCCGTCGCCGCCCACGACATCGGTCGAAACCTCGCTCGGCCCGCGACACAGACGCAGGTGCACGCTGGGGATCTGGCCCGTGCCGCTGGTGACATTGTAGGAAACGAAACTCCAGAGCTCCGGCGCCTGCCGTATCTCCTGCTCGACCAGGGCGGCGATGTCGGCGTCGTAGATCTCCTTCTTCTTGTCCGCCAGGACCTTGAACATCTCGAAGATCTGCCGGACCTGCTCGGCGCCGAGCGAATAGCCCAGGGCCTTGATGCGGCTGGTCAAGGCGGCGCGGCCGCTGTGCTTGCCCAGCACGAGCTCGGTGGTGGCAAACCCCACGTCCTCGGGCTGCATGATCTCGTACGTCGTGCGCTCCTTGAGCATGCCGTCCTGGTGAATGCCCGCCTCGTGGGCGAAGGCGTTGCGGCCCACGATCGCCTTGTTGCGCTGCACCTGGATGCCGGTCACGTTGGCCACCAGGCGGCTCGTGGGCACCAGCCGCCGGGTGTTGACCTTCGTGTGGGCATGATAGAAATCGTTGCGGGTCCGCAGGGCCATCACGACCTCTTCCAGCGAGCAGTTGCCGGCCCGCTCGCCCAGGCCGTTGATCGTACACTCGATCTGCCCGGCGCCGGCTTCGACGGCGGCCAGGCTGTTGGCCACGGCCATGCCCAGGTCGTTGTGGCAATGCACGCTGATCACGGCCTTGTCGATATTGGGCACGCGGTTCCGCAGGGTCTGGATGACCTGGTGCATGTGGCTGGGGACGGCGTAGCCCACCGTATCGGGAATGTTGACTGTGGTGGCCCCGGCGGCGATGGCCGCTTCGACCACCTCGCAGAGGAAATCGGCCTCGGTGCGTGCGGCGTCCTCGGGCGAGAACTCGACGTTGGAACAATAGCCCACCGCCCGCTGCACCCCGGCCACCGCGTGGCGGATGATGTCGTGCTTGTCCATCTTGAGCTTGAACTCGCGATGGATGGCGCTGGTGGCGAGGAAAACGTGGATCCGCGGCTGCTCGGCGTGGCGGATGGCCTCCCAGGCGCGGTCGATGTCCTCCTCGCGGCAGCGGGCCAGGCCGCAGATCTGCACGCCGCGGACCGAGCGGGCGATCTCGCTCACGGCCTCGAAGTCGCCGGGCGAGGCGATGGGGAAGCCGGCCTCGATCACGTCGACCCCCAGGGCCAACAGGGCCTGGGCGACCTCCATCTTCTCGGTCAGGTTCATGCTGGCTCCGGGCGACTGCTCGCCGTCACGGAGCGTGGTGTCAAAAATAACGATGGGGCGCGAATTGGTGTGAATGGTATCTGTCATGGAAAGTTTCGTGCTGAAAATGGTGTTTTGGAAAAAATGCTCAGCAGCGAAGCGAAGGCCGACTGGGCGTCGGCCCGGGCAACACCAATCGCGCCCTCGTGGCGATCAGGCGGCGGCGGCTGATCACGTGCGTAAAAACCATGGCAGTGTTATGACTGGGGCTTGGTTCAGAAATGGGGACAGGCACCTCGCCGGCGTCCATTTCTTGCGGCCTAATCGCTACTGGGCTCGGAGCCAGTCCCCGTTTCTGAACCATGGCAGTGTAATGACTGGATCGACAAAAAAACCCTAAGACCTTGCCGGCCTTAGGGTTATGCTTCTTCTTCGGAACTTGGCTGTCTACGCGCAAACCCTAAGACCGGAGGCTGGCAAGGGCCAGCAATAACAACGGCAATAAGGAGGCTAGGGTAGACATCGGTGGTGCTCTTTACGGATTTTCGGCACGGTGGCCGAGGATTCTTATCTAAACTTACACGAGATTGAAAGGAAGGTCAAGGGTTTTTCTTTGGAGTGCGGCACGGGCACCATGCTGCACTCCAAATGCGCCTTGAGTTAAACGGGCGTTTCGGGTAGGCTTCGGCCCGCCATGGAATACGAAATCGGGCGATCGGCGAAATGCTGTGCGGTGACAGGCCGGGAATTCGCGCCCGGCGAGGAATTCTATTCGGCGCTGATTGCCGAAGGCGCGGAGTTGAAACGGTGCGATTATTCGGTCCAGGTCTGGCAGGGGCCGCCGGCGGGTACGGTCGGTTGGTGGAAGTCGCAGATGCCGGACCAGCATGCCCGGCGTGCCCACTGGGCGCCGAACGACGTGTTGCTGAGCTTTTTCGATGAGTTGGCCGGGCAGCCGGACAAGCAGGACATGCGTTACGTGCTGGCCCTGCTCCTGGTCCGCCGCCGCGTGATGCGGATGGAAGAGGAGCAGCGCGACGAAGCAGGGCACGAACGGCTGGTGCTTTACTGCCCGCGCCGCGATACGCAGTACGAAGTGCCCGCGGTGGCGCCGGAAGCGCAACGGGCGGAAGAGATCCAGCAGGTGTTGGCGAAGTTGCTGGAAAGATGAGGGGGAGGATGAAGGATGAAGGATGAAGGATGAAGGATGAGGGATGAGGGATGAAGGATGAAGGATGAGGGATGAAGGATGAGGGATGAAGGATGAGGGATGAAGGATGAGGGATGAGGGATGAAGGATGAGGGATGAAGGATGAGGGATGAAGGATGAAAGATGAAGGATGGTAGGCTTCCCTATTCATCCTTCATCCTTCCGCCTTCATCCTTCCGCCTTCATCCTTGAATTATGCACGGAAGCAGGTCTCGACATCTTCTGTTGGCGCTGGCACTGGCGACGCTCGTCGCCCAGGGTGGTTGCGCGTGGCTGCGCCAATGGGGCTGGGTGCCGGAACCGCAGCCGCAGGTCCTGCCGCCGGGCGCGGGACTGGAACAGGTCATCGCGGCCGTCAACCACAACAATTCGCAAATCCAGTGCCTGTTCAGCAATTCGGCCACCCTCAGCGGACCGGGCTATCCGACGCTGAAGGCCCACATCGCCTTCCAACGACAGCGCAACTTCCGCCTCAAGGCCGACGGCTTCGGGCCGGAGGTCGACCTGGGCAGCAACGATCAGCTCTTCTGGTTCTGGATCAAGCGCAGCCAGCCGCCGGCGCTCTACTTCTGCCGCCACGACCAGTTCGCCACGAGCCGGGCGCGGCAGATGATCCCCATCGACCCCAACTGGCTGATCGAGGCCCTCGGCACGGTGGTATTGGATCCCTCGCTGCCGTACTACGGTCCCTATCCGGACAAGGACCATCGGATTCAAATCCGCACGGTCTATAATACGCCCGACGGCGCGAACATGCGGGTCCTGATCATCGACGCGGTCAGCGCGTGGGTGATGGAGCAGCAGATCTTCGATGCCCAAGGGAATTTGCGGGCACGATCGGTGGTCGAGAATTATCGCCTCGATCCGCGGACGAAACTGTATGTTCCCACGGCCGTGCGCGTGGAGTGCCCCGCGGCCCAGTTCTCGATGCGCGTCGATCTCGGCACGGTGCAAGTCAACCAGTTGCAGGGCAATCCGGCCGAACTGTGGAGCAGGCCCAATTATCCCGGCTGGCCGCTGGTCGATTTGGGCAATCCGAACCTGCGTTACGGTCCGCCGCCGGGGATGTCGGCGAGCCAGTAGTTACAGACTCCTCTGGACCTAAAGGCTGTAGGGTGGGACTGGCCAGCGCGAAATCGGGATTATGCTCGCCCTGGACCTTATGCCGGTTTTGTTCCACGATGCGATTAGGCGAGCATGCGCTAAAGGGGCAGCAAATGCCGTATTCCGGTCGCGTAGCGACCATTGACGGTAGCCGTGGGTTTCAACCCACGGTAGGCTACCCGCGCAAACTCCTCGCGTCGCGTAGCGACGCCTGAAAGGCACGCCAGCGCCCACGACCGCGTTCAATCGTCGCTACGCGACGAAACGGGTCCTCTGCGATCCGTGGACCGTGGGTTAAAACCCACGGCTACCGTCAGTCGTCGCTACGCGACGGGGCATCCGCCATGCGGAGTGGCGGAACAGAAACGATCCTCAAAACCCACTCCGGTAAACCGCAGAAACGACCGATTTTGCGCAGGCCAGGGTGGGACCAGACTGCGTAGCAGGCGCAGGCCCACCATGACGTACCTTCCAGTCGGCGATGGTGGGCCTGCGATCGCTCCGCGATCTGGTCCCACCCTACAGGCATGCTGTCCGCGACCCTGACACTATTTCTGAGTTTGACCACTAAGCTACAGACTCCTCTGGACCTAAGCCGGCAAATTCGCTACGATCCGCCTCACACTTTTGTTATCCGGGCGGATGGAGGGCGTCATGGGACGAAGGCACCGGCGTGCGGCCGATCAATCTTGGGACACGGATACGGGAAATATAACGGCGGCCGAGCGCGCGCCGCCGCAGGCCCCGCAGTCTCGCGGGAAGCAAACTGCGGCCCCCAATCCGGCCGACGGGTTCACGCCGCTCGATCCCTTTCCGGCGGCCGCCCAGTGGTTTGGCGCCGATCGTCTGGCGTGGATCGCCTGGGCCTTTGTCGGGCTGGGGATTGCGGTCCGCCTGGTCCGCTTTCTCTTGGACTTCCCGCTCTGGCCCGATGAAAGCTATCTCGCCCACAACTATCTCGATCGCGGTTACCTGGACCTGCTGCGGGCACTGGACTATGGGCAGGTTCGCCGCTGCTCTACCTGTGGGTGCAGAAGACCGTGGTCACGATCTGCGGTTTCTCGGAATACTCCTTAAGGCTATATGCCTTCGGCGGCTCGATTGCCAGCCTGCTGCTTTTTCGTCATCTGGCCGGCAAGTTGCTGCAGGGCATCGCGCGGCTCATGGCGATCGGCACTTTCGCCGTCGCCTATCCGCTCGTCCGCTATTCGGCCGAGGCCAAGCCCTACGGCTCCGACGTGCTGGTGACCCTGGTGTTGCTGGTGTTGTTGACCCACTGGCGAGTGGAACGCCAGAGGACCCGCTGGCTCTGGGGGCTGGCCGTGGCGATGCCGGTGGCCGTGTTGCTTTCCTATCCGGCGATGTTCGTCGTGCCAACGGTCAGCCTGGCCATGGCGATCGAGCTGGTACGCAGCGGCACGCGGCGGCAATGGCTGGCCTGGTTGGGAATGAATGCGGCCACGGCGGGCGGGGTGGCTCTGTTGTTCTTCGTTTCCGCCCGTGCCCAGCTCGAGGCCGCCGGCCCGGACATGCGAACCAACTGGGAACAGGCGTTTCCACCGTTGCACTCGGCCAGGCAAATGGCCCTATTCCTCTTGGAAAGCCATACCAGCGAAGCGTTTTCCTATCCGGCCGGCGGCGCGCGGGGAGCCAGTTCGCTGACGACTCTCTGCTGGCTCGCGGCCCTGGTGCTGCTGGTCCGCGGGCGGCGATTCTGGCTGGCCACACTGTGCACCTTGCCGCTGGCACTGAACTTCACCGCCGCCGCGCTGCACGGTTATCCTTATGCGGGCCATTCGCGGGTCATGCTCTACATGGCGCCGATCCTTTGTCTGCTGACCGGCTATGGCGCGGCGGCCCTCCTCTCGGTGATCGCTTGCAGTCCCGCCTTCAGGCGGAAATGGAGCGACCAAAGCCGGCTAAAGCCGGAACTACGAGCGTCCGTGCCGGTGGTCGCGGCCCTGGTGCTGCTGACGGCGGTCGCAGGCATCACTGCGGTTCGCGATTTCCTCAAGCCGTATAAAGAAACTTGTTGGCAGCGAAACCGCGATTTCGCCCGCTGGTTCTGGTCCGACAAGGCACTGGACGCCGAGTTGGTTTGCGTCAGCACCGATTGCAAGGAACCGGTTTCCTCGGCGCCGGGCGGCGATGAACTGGCGTCGGTCTACTTCTGCAATCAGCGGATCTACTCGTATCGACATGCCCATCGCCTGCCGCCGCAACTGGATCATGTATCCAAGGACCGTCCCTTGCGCTGCGCCCGCTTCCGTCCCGCGGCGGCCACGGAGCAGGACGATGCCAGATTCAAAGCCTGGCTGCGCTCGATGAACGCCAAGTATCGCCTCGTGGCACGGGAAAAGTATCCCTTGACGTTCTTCGTGCACGAGCGCGAGTTGCAGTACATCGATCAGGTCGAGATGTACGAGTTCGTGCCGGTCGAGGAGCGGCTGGCGTCGCAGGCCGGAACGGCAGCGGGCACGAATTACCGCTAAAGCACTCCTACGTGTCGGCGATCGACGACAAACCCACGAGCACGTCATAGAAGGCGTGCGTGCCGACGGCGATGCCAAAGCCCCGATAGCGGAACAGCACGGCAAAAAATACGCCGGCCAGAAAACGGAACAGAAACGTCAACCAGCGAAACGGATCGCCCGACGGACCGATGTAATGGGCGGCCGAAAACAACAGGCTCGTCAGTACGATGCCGCCGATCACGCTGGCCGCGCGGCCTGCCCGCATCCAGGCCAACAGTCCAATCCCCAGGCTCAGCAGGATCAGGCGAAAGAGCAACTCTTCATAGATGCCCGCCCCCAGATAACAGGAAATCGTTCCCAAGAAACTGGCGACGGTTTCATGGCGTTGGCCCGTTTCCAGGGCCAGTTCCCCCACGTAACACGAAAACGATCCCCAGGTCCCGCCGGCACTCAAGCCAAGCGCAGGGGTGATGGCCTGCAAGAAAAATCGGTAGAACTTCCAGGAAAGCCAGAGGCCCACCGCCAGGCCGAGGCACTCGCCGGCCATGCGGTAGATCACGCTGCGGGCAACGTGCCAGGGTTGCCGCAAGACGTGGTGCCAGCCCAGCAGGATGCCGACCGTGAGCACGGGGAGGAGGAAATAGGCGTTGAAGCCCAGCAGATCGAGCGTTTGTCGCAGCCAGGCCTCGGCCCCGTTGCGCATCGCATGCGGTCCGAGGCAGATCAGGCCCGTCTCATAGATCGCCAGCAGCGGTGCGGCGAGGATCAGGCTGGCCAGCGGCCGTCGCGACTGCGACCAATAATCGCTTCCCACGCTCGGGGCAGGCGCCGGATCGGCTTGATCATCCGCGCATTTTGCCATGCTCGCTTCCGTGATACAATACTTGCACTATTTCCCCGAGAGTCTACCATGAGTGTCGTTCTGCAAGAAGTCTACCAGCGGTTGCTCGAGGCCTTTGGCCCGCAAAAATGGTGGCCCGGCGATACCTGCTTCGAAATCATGGTGGGGGCGGTCCTGGTGCAGAACACGAACTGGCAGAACGTCGAGCGGGCGATCGGCAACCTGCGCGCGGCCGAATTGCTGGACCCGCACGCCCTGTACGCCGTGCCCGAAGAGGAACTGCAGGAACTGATTCGGCCGGCCGGCTACTATCGCGTCAAGGCCCGGCGGTTGCGGAGCCTGCTGCAATTCCTGGTCAAACGTTACGACGGTTCGATCGAGGGCATGTTCCACACGCCGCTCGATAAACTCCGCCGGGAGTTGCTGAGCATCCACGGCGTGGGTCCGGAAACGGCCGATTCGATCCTGCTCTACGCCGGCGGACAGCCCACCTTCGTGGTCGACGCCTACACCTACCGCGTTTTCAGCCGCCATGGATGGATCGATCTGGAGTCGGATTATCACCAGATCCAGGAGTATTTTCACGACCACCTGCCGGCCGACGCCCCGATGTTCAACGAGTTCCACGCGCTGCTGGTCTGCCTGGGGAAACACTATTGCAAGAAAGGCAAACCGCTCTGCGAGACATGCCCGCTAAAAGCCCTTTTGCCCGAAGGAGGACCAGTGGGGAATGACGAGGAACTTAGTACTTAAACGGTAAACGTCCCCTCCGACCCTGTGTCGGTGGAACGATGATTGATCAGCTAAAACGCGCGTATCCCCCGCGTATTGCGCAGTTTCCGCCGACCGTCGCGTGGTGCCCACCGCCCGGCGCGGCGGGCACCACGCGACGGTTGGCGGAAACTGCGAAGGGGGTTGTAAGGCGGCGTTCTAGCTGGCCAATCATCGCTCTACCGGGGCAAGCCCGGTAGTGGCGTTTACAGTTTGAGTTAGTACTTAGTGCTTGGTGCTTAGCACTTTTTCCAAGATCTACGTTCTAAGCACTAAGCTCGCCTTCCTGGTCACTACCATGTCGCTTTTTGCCGCACCTGAAGAAGAGAACCGCCGTGCCGCCCAGCCTTTGGCCGCGCGGATGCGTCCCACGACGCTCGACGAGTTCGTCGGCCAGCAGCACTTTCTCGGCGAGGGCAAGCTGCTGCGACGGCTGCTGGCGGCCGATCGGCTAGGCTCGGTGATCTTCTACGGGCCGCCGGGCACCGGCAAGACGACGCTCGCCCGACTGCTGGCCCGCGAGAGCCGCAGCCACTTCCAGCAGGTAAGCGCCGTGGCCAGCGGGGTGAAGGAGCTGCGCGAGATCCTCCTAGCCGCCCACGACCGCTTGTCGGCCGCCGGCCAACGGACGCTGCTGTTCGTGGATGAGATCCATCGCTTCAACAAGGCCCAGCAGGATGTGCTCCTGCCGGGCGTGGAGGAGGGCGAGGTGATCCTTGTGGGGGCGACGACCGAGAACCCTTTCTTCACGGTCAACAGCGCCTTGGTCAGCCGCAGCCGCATCTTCCAGTTCCAGCCGCTGTCCGGCGACGACATCAAATCGCTGCTCCGCCGCGCCGCGGCCGACACGCTTCGCGGCCTGGGCCGGTACCAGGTGCGATTGCACGAGGATGCTCTGGAATTCCTCGCGGAAACGAGCGACGGCGACGCCCGCCGGGCCCTCTCGGCCCTGGAAGTCGGCGTGCTCTCCACTCCCGAGCGGCCGGTGGAGTTCACCCGCTCCCTGGCCGCCGAATCGTTACAGCGAAAGGCGGTTCAATACGATCGGGACGGCGATGCGCATTACGACAGCATCAGCGCGCTGATCAAGAGCATTCGAGGGAGCGATCCGGACGCGGCCCTGTATTGGCTGGCGCGGATGCTCGAAGGCGGCGAGGACGTCCGCTTTCTCGCCCGGCGGCTGGTGATCCTCGCCAGCGAAGACGTCGGCAATGCCGATCCCGCCGCGCTCCCGCTGGCCGTGGCCGCCGCCCATGGTTGCGAACTGGTCGGGCTGCCGGAATGCCAGTTGACGCTGGCGCAGGCCGTGACCTATCTGGCCTGCGCGCCGAAGTCGAACGCCGCGACGGTCGGCATCGGCGAGGCCCGCAAAGACGTCAGCGAAGGCCGCCTGCTGCCCGTGCCGATTCACTTGCGCGACTCGCACTATGCCGGCGCGAAGCGGCTGGGCCAAGGGCAAGACTACCAATATGCCCACGACGCCGAAGGCGGCGTCGCCGCCCAGGATTATCTCGGCGTCCAGCGCGAGTACTATCGCCCGGTCGATCGGGGGTTCGAACGCGAATTGGGTGAAAGACTGAAGGCCATCCGGGCGCGGCTGCGGGGAGAGTGATGTCCAGCCACGCACCACCTGCTGGCGAAAGAACTACGGTAACGTCCAATCCTCCCAGACAAGTCCCGGCACGCGAGAGAATTCAGACGTATTGTTCGTCACCAGCGTTGTCGCCAGGCTCAAGGCGTGGGCTGCGATCATGGTATCGAGTGGTCCAATCGGCGTTCCCTGCTGTTCCACGTAGGTTCGCACTTTCCCATAACGGTCCGCAGCCAGTGAATCAAAATCAGCGACCAAGATCGGCGCAAGGAAGCCATCCAAGGCGGCGTGGTTGCGGGCAGGAGCGGCGCTCTTGTCGGCCCCGTAACGGAGTTCGGCCAACGTAACCGACGAGATTCCCACTTCGTCAGCCGGCTGCTGTACAAACCGCTGGAGCACCAAAGCCGGTTTCTTCTTGATGACGAAAATGCAGATATTCGTATCCAGCAGGTACTTCACTCCAGCAGCGCCTCTCGTTTCTGGTCCGGCGGCTGACAACGATCTTCCATGAAGTCGTCCGAGAACTGACCGAGACTATCGAGAAGCGATTGCCATGGACCGGCTTGTTTTGGGACCAGGATTACCGACTGTCCAACTTGCCTTACGAGCACCTCGTCACCCGCCAAGTGAACATCGGATGGAAGTCGAACGATTTGACCGTCGGCTTGCGTCACGACAGTTGCCGTTTTCATTGGTCTTGCTCCTTTCTCCTCTTGCTACCTGAATTGTAACCTCCCCTTCACGAAACAGCCAGACGATTGGGATTTGCTCGACCGAACCGGTTGCATCGAAGTGCGGCGATTTATCGCCGTTTCATTTCGGCCGCGGGGCGGCCTTTTCGCGTGCGCACCGCGAACCATGCGTCCAATGTCACCCAAACGATGATGACGGTTTTACCCAAGGAAAAACAAAAGCGGCGACAAGTCGCCGCACTCCAAAGTTACAGCGCGCGCCGTATCCTTCGCACCTTCTTGCCGAATACCGGCAGCGGCTTGGGCGGCTCGACCAGGTCGTCGTCCATTCCGCCGGGCCCGTCGCCCAACACCACGCTGTCGGCCGCCCGCGGATCGTCAAAGGCCTGGAAGCCGGGGATCTCGTCGCGGATCAAGAGACGGTTGATGCGGATCTCGATCCGCGTCAGCTCTCCGCCTTCCTCGGGCGAGACGAACGTGTAGGCCACGCCCTCGCGGCCCATGCGGCCGGTGCGGCCGACGCGGTGCACGTAGTCGTCGCAGAAGGAAGGGATGTCGAAGTTGATGATGTGCGAGATGCTGGTGACGTCGATGCCGCGGCCGACAACGTCCGTGGCCACCAGCCAGCGAACGCGGCCTTCGCGAAAGGCCTTCATCACGCGGTCGCGAGACGATTGCTGCAAGTCGCCGTGGATCACATCGACGTGTTCGAAACGCCGTGCCAGCCGCATAAAGACCTTGTCGGTCCCGCGCTTCGTGCGGCAGAAGATGATCGCCTGCTTGGGATCCTCCCGCTCCAGGAGCTTGACCAAGAGATCGAACTTCCTTTCCGGATCGACCGTGAAGTAGAACTGCTCGATCGTCTCCACCGCGAGGTTCTTGGGCGAGAAGTCCAAGACCTCCGGCGCGCGCATGTCGCGCTCGGCCAGCCGCTTCACGGGCGGGGCCAGGGTGGCGCTGAGCAGCAGCGTCTGCCGCGACTGCGGGCAGCGGCGGAGGATCTTTTCGATGTCCGGGCGGAAGCCGATGTCGAGCATGCGATCGGCCTCGTCCAAGACCACGACCCGCAGCTCGTTCCACATCAACGCGCCGCGGCTCATCAGGTCCAGCACGCGGCCCGGCGTGCCGACGATCATCGCAGCGCCCGCGCTGACCTGTTCGATCTGCTTGCGGATCGGTTTGCCGCCGTAGACGGCCACGATCGAGACGTTGCGGCCAAGGGCCAGCTTCTCGCATTCGTCGCGGACCTGCACGGCCAGCTCGCGGGTCGGCACCATGACCAGGGCTTGCGGCGGCCCGCCGCGGCGCTGCGGCTGGAGCATCTCCAGGATCGGGATCGCGAAGGCGGCCGTCTTGCCCGTGCCCGTCTGAGCCTGGCCCATCACGTCGACGCCCGCCATCGCGCGGGGGATGAAACCTGCCTGGACGGGCGTCGGCTCTTGATAGGTGGCCGCGGCCAGTGCGTCGAGCATGACCGCGCTCAGCCCCAAGGCGGCGAACTTCTCGCTGTGGACCAGTTTGTCGCGCGCCGCGGCGGAACGGGAACGCTCGGCAACCGGCCTTTCCCGCGGCGGCCTTTCCCGCGGCGGTTTCTGCGCGGGGGCCTTCCTCCAGCCGGCGGTCGCTCGGCAACCGCGGGGCTCTCCGCGAGCGGCGGCGGCGCCACGGCCAACGTCGGCTCCGCAACCGGCGGTCTCTCCAAAGCCGGCAATCTATCCGCAACCGGCGGTTTCGCGGCAACCGGTTTCTTGTGTGCCGGTTGCGGTTTCGCAGGCATGGGAGCTCGTGGTTTCGCAGGCATGGCGGCTTGCGGCTTCTTCACCGCGACCCGGACTACCGGGTACCCCGCCGGCGGCGGCGATTTTTGCTTCGCTTTGCGCTCCGCAGGTGGTTTCGAAACCGCCGGTTTGGCCATCTGTGGTTTCGCCGCGGGGGCTGCTTGCGGCTTCGCGGCCGCCGGCTTCATCGTCTTCCTGGGAGCGTCCGACGCTTCTTCCTTCATGCCATGATCGAAACGCTTGCCATAGGAGGGAAGCTCCAAATCATCGTCGTCGTCATCGAAGTACAAGCCGTCGTCCAACTCCACCGGCGGTGCGGCGGCCGGTCTGGATTGCTCTCTCGACTTGCGGCGACGCTTGCGTTTGCGGGGAACCGACGCTTCGGCCGCAGGGGGAGCGGCGCGCGGAGTTTTGGGGTCTTCTTCGGTTGGATAGTTCATGCAAAACCAATTTCTTCGCTTGCGATCAATCGCCGCCGGTCACCGGTTTGGGGCTCTTGTTCTTGACTCCCTCGCGATCCTTCTTTTCGCCGGCGACGGCCGACTTGCGGCTGCGACCAGCCGACAACACCTGCCGCAGCAGCGCGGAGAGATCCTCGTAGGGACGATCGGAGGGAGGACCGTCGCTATACTGATAGATCGACTGCTGGATCTTCCGCGGCAGAGACAGCAAGGTGGACGACACCGTGCCATAGTCGCCGCCGGTCAACACCACGCCCCGCCGCCCCTCGCTATCCAGTTTGCGGGAGAAAGCGCGGCTGGCCACGGCCAGGAACGTCACGGCCGAGTCCAAGGTGTGCAGCGTCAACATGCGGCGGACAAACTGATGCCGCTCGTCGTGCGGGTCGTCGAGATTGCCGGAACTGAGCGTGTGCAGGCCCGGCTGCAACTCGATGACCTCGACGCGATGCCCGCCGTAGACCACGGCGGCAAACTTGCCGTCGGCACAAACGTAATTCGCGCCGGCATATCGGCCCGTCGATAGTTCCTTGCGGGCCAGTTCGGCGGCCTCTCGGGCAGTGCGCACGTCGAGCAGATCGCGACAGAGCAATCCTGCGCGATCGCGGTTCCAATGGGGCGCGGACTCGATCGCGATTGGTCACCGCGACCATCAGGCCGAATTGATTCACTCCCAGCCAAGTCCCGCCGGCCTGCTTGTCCGTACCACAGACAATTCGCGGGGTGCCAGGTTGAATCTTGGGAAATTGCGTAGGTCTCAAAAGACTCTCTTCACGATTCGCCGCAAGGAGAATCGGAGTATTCTTCGCGACCCGATAGAGAATTGCCAGCATACACATCGTCTTTCGTCACAAAATCCTAACCAAATGCTAAGTGTAATCGATTCTGCACGGATCGTATATTCCTCCAAAGGGGTTGCCGGAGGGATTTTTTCCTGATTTCCTCCTTCCCCTCCCTCCCTTTGGCCCATATCTTAGAGGAATGTCTAATGGCGATCTGGCCCATCTCGAGCTTCTGGCGGAAATCGATGCCCTGGCGCGGCGCCTGGACGAGTGGTCGCGCCGTGCCCCCCCATGGCGGCCGGCGGAGACCTGCCAGGCGATCATCGGGCGGCTCGCGGGACGGCTGAATTCCCTCCGCGTGCGTCTGGAATCGCCCCTTATTGTCGCCACACTGGGGGGCACTGGAACGGGCAAGAGCTCGCTGATCAATGCCCTGGCGGGTGCGGAGCTGGTACGGTCGGGTCGTGGCCGGCCGACGACGACTCGTCCGGCCCTGCTCTGCCATCTCGGATTGACGCCCGAAATCTTGGGCATGGACGCCCACGAAATCGAGGTTGTCCAGCGGGATCTTCCCTCGCTGGCGAACCTGGTGCTCGTCGATTGTCCGGACCCCGATACGACCGATGCCGCCGGGCCGCTGCCGTGCGACACGACGCTGGCCCGGCTAAGGCGGATTCTGCCGTTGTGCGACGTCTTGATTGTGACTACCACCCAGCAGAAGTATCGCAGTGCGCGCGTGGCGGAGGAGCTTGCCGCCGCCGCGCCGGGGGCGCGGTTGGTTTTCGTGCAGACCCATTCCGACCAGGACGCCGATATTCGCGATGACTGGCGACACAGCCTGGAACCCCGGTATCAAGCCGGGCACATCTTCTTCGTCGATTCGGTGGCCGCCTTGACCGATGCCCAGCAGGGCCGTGCGCCACAAGGGGAATTTGCCGCCCTGGTCGACCTGCTCACCCGCCAGTTCGCGGGCGCCGCGGCCGCCAGGATTCGCCGCGCCAACTTTCTTGATCTGGCCGCCCAGGCCCTGGCAAGCTGCCGCCGCCGCTTGGACGAAGCCATGCCGGCCATCGAGAACCTGCGCACGGCCATCGACCAGCAGCGCGGCGAATTGTCGTCGGCCCTGGCGGGGCAAATTCGCGGCGAGCTGCTTGCCGCGCGGCGACCGTGGGAAAATCGCTTGCTGGGCCAGGTCGCGTCGCGGTGGGGATTCAGTCCTTTCGCGCTCGTGTTGCGACTCTACCAGGGTATCGGCGGGCTGGCCTCCGGCGCGCTGCTGTATCGCGCGCGGACGCCGGCCCAGCTTGCCCTCTGGGGCGTGGTCGAAGGCGCGCGGACGTGGCAGAAACATCGCCGCAGCCGCCAATTGCAAGAGCGGCCGGGCCAGACGGCGGCAGCCGGTTTCGACACGACACAACTGCATCGCGCGGCCGTCGTGCTGGAAGGTTACGCGGCCGAGGCCGGCTTGCCCAAGGCGGCGGCCTCGCTGGCGACCCTCGAAGGCGAGGCGGAGGCGGCCAGCTTGAATTTCGCCGCCCGCTTGTCGCAGGACCTCGACGCCCTGATCGCCCGGCAGGCCCAACGGCACACCGGCTGGTTCACCCGTTGGCGCTACGAGATCCTGCTGCTGGCCATGCTGGGCTTCTTGCTGTTCCGGCTGGGAAAGAACTTCTTCTACGATTCCTGGTGGCTTTCCCCGCCCGCGCCGATGTGGGGCGTGCAGTCGTATATCGCCGCGGCCTTCTGGTTTGCGCTATGGTGTTTCGTGTTGCTCTGGTTCTTCACGCGACGTTTGCGTGGCGGGCTGAAACAGGCCGTCGACCGCCTGGCCGAGAACTGGACCGGGGCCGCGGCCGCCTCCGGCGTCTGCGCGGAGCTTGAAGACGATTGCCGCCGGGCCGTCGAGTTCCGGCGGGATCTGGAGTTGCTCGAAGGGGACGTGGAGCGGTTGCGGTCGCGAATCTAAAAGAACGGAACGGAGATTGGGAACACTGATCTTCGCTAGTAAACACTAATGCGGACAGGCGTTTAGAAGTTCTCCCACTTTCCCCGAGTCCCAAATGGGACTAAAATCGAATGCATCTCGCGGGTGCTTTCTCTAGAAATTCCAGCCCATCCGCGCGAACGAGAAAAAGCCCCCCTATGGAACCGACAAAAGAACTTGGCGATCAGCTCTATCGGGAAGAAGTGCTTGCCGCCAGGGCCATGACTCCCCAGCAGCGCGTGCTGGCCGGCGCGAGACTTTTCGAACTTGCGTGCAAGATTTCCGCGGACGGCATTCGCGCCCAATATCCGGGCGCGAGCGAGGAGGAGGTTGCCCAGCGGCTCGCCGCGCGGCTAGAATTGGGCCGGCGATTGGAGCAGTGCGAATGAGCGTTGAAGAAGCGACGGCACGTGTTCTGGACGTTCTCAACGAGCTTCAAATCGACTATGTGCTCGTTGGCGCGTTTTCCGTCAATTTCCATGGTATTGCTCGGTCAACTCATGATGCGGATTTCGTGGCCGTCTTCAATCAGGCACAAGTCGTCGCGATCATGCAAAAGCTTGGGAGCAGTTTCCGGCTCGATCCGCAAATCTCGTTTGAATCCGCCACCGGAACAACCCGTTACATCATCCATCACCTCGCTTCCCCCGAAGGCACTGTCCGAATCGAGTTTTTCCGGCTGAGCGACGACGAATTCGATCAGCAGCGGTTTGCGAGAAGAAGGCACGACCGCGTGCTTGGTCGGCCGGCCTGCTTGCTCACGGCCGAGGATGTCGTCGTGACGAAATTGCGTTGGTACAAGGCATTGAAGCGGTCAAAGGACAAAGATGATGCCCGCGGCGTCATGGCCGTCCAGGGCGATAGCCTCGATTGGGCTTATATTCGCCGCTGGTGCGATTTGCACGGCACGCGGGAATTGCTGGAAGCAGTCAGGGCGTCGATCCCGCCAATTTAGGACGGCGAGAGTGGAGATTCAACTCGGTGATTCGGCGATCTCCTTCCCCTACTTTCCCTGCCCGACGTGAGTTGAATTATCCATGTGCCAATGACCGTCAAACTTCACCAAGGTAATGACTGAAACGGGCGGAAGGCCGTTGAAATGGATCGCTCGGACATCATACGTTGCGCGGCTCGTATCGGCACTGAAGGTCGGCACCTCATTCGACAAAGCGCGAAGAAGTTGGGCGTACGACGGGGCGAGTTCCTCCATAGATTTGTGCATTTCTTCCGTTCCGTTGTTGTGTTGCTTGATTGCAGCACCTACTTCCGGTGGGAAAAAATGCTCGATGAATTCTAAGTACTTCTTTTCCTCCAAACACGTGATGTTCTCTGCCATTTCCTTGCGCTGCTCTGCGAGCGCCCCCTTCTGTTGCGGCGTTTGCGACGCTTCATTGATCCGCGTTTCCTCCTCGACGCGCTTGTAGGTGCAAATCATACGTCCCTTCCCCGCGCAAAACTGGTAGGATAGGTAGCATTTATGTCAGACGCCATGCAGAGCCGTAATTTGCCATCCTCAAGACTGTAAATCGCCCGCAGAGGAGCCACGGCTGTCTTTGTTCGTGCCAGGTCGCAGCGCTTCGGCTGGGACTGGGGGTAAAAATGAAATTCGTAACTTTGAGCTCCCAAACGACTGCTCAATTTCAACTCCTTGTCCGTAAATACCGCGTGACACCCTTCTGGAGCAGTCTCTGGCTCTCCATCCACCGAGCCCGAGACGCAGATCCAGTGCCCGCGAACTCGTGTTTCGTCGCTGGGCGCCTTCTCATCAACTGTGGATGCTCTCTGTTCCCCCGAGCCTGCGGATGGCGATGGTTTTGGATCCGCGGAACAGCCGGCTACCAACGGGATCATGGCAGCCCAGATAAGTACTGCGCCACCAAGGTAAGTATTTCGCATGAGAGTGCCTTGAACTAGATCACGAGGTACCACGCACCTGAGCGATTATATCGGAAACGGATGTCGGGCGGAGTTGCCCGCCGTGGAATTCGCGGCGAGCCTAGACAACATCGCGAACCAACGATTCCCGATTTCGGCTTGCGATTCGCCGCTGAAGGATTTCAAGAAGCGTCACTTCTTCGTCTAGGGACAAACGGTCCGCAGCGTTAACGATATCAGAGAACGTGTTCTTCATGATACGACCAGATCATCGACTTTGCGAATTCCCGATATGTGGCCGCTCGTCAAATCCGCATAAAGGTCGCGAAGGTGTTCTTTCAGATCATCCAAGGTCTCGCCTTGCGTGCAGTAGTCAGGATAATCCTGAAGGTAGCCCAGCCAGCCTCCGTCCTCTTCCCAAGAGACAAATTTCACGGTTTGCATGTCAGGTCTCCGCGTTTCGTTTCGATTCCAATACCCCTATTTTAGCTGTTTTCCGCCAGCCCGTCCACGATGGCCCGCATGTACTCGATGCTCTCCTTTGCCAGCCTTTCGATCCCCGGCGCGTAATCGAAAATCTCGACCGAAACCCAACCGTCGTAGTTCACCTCCTTCAATGCCCTGAAGATCGGCACGAAGTCCAACGACCCGAAGCCGGGGCCTTGGCGATTGGGGTCATTGGCGTGGAAATGCACAAGCCACTGGCGGTTGCGGCGAATCAGATCGACAATCGGCGTCGCTTCGCTGGCCATCGCCTTGCAATCGAGGTGCAATTGGACCTGCGGCGAACTGATGCGATCGATCAACTCGACGGCATCGGCGGCGGTGAGCAGGAAGTTCGTCTCCTGGGGAGTTAGCGGCTCCAGGGCCAGGACCACGCTATTGGATTCCAACACAGGAAGTACCGCGCAGAGAACCTCAGCCGCGTAGTCCATGCCCTGGGCCTTCGTCACGCCTTCGGCCAGGTTCCGCTGCACGGGCGAACCCAAAACCATCAGCTTGCCGCCCAGGTCGCCGCAGAGCAACGTGAGATCGACGAGGTAATCGGCCGTGCGTTGCCGCACCGCCGCGTCCGGGCTGGTGAGATGAAGACCTTCGGTCTTGGCCAGCAGCCAGTGCAGCCCGACGACTTCCAGCCCGGCCGCTTCCGCCTGGCGGCGGATCGCTTCCCGTTGGGTGTGCGAGACGTCGCCCACGTGGGCCGCCAGCGTGAAGGGGGCGATCTCGATGCCCGTGTAGCCGCACTCCGCAGCGAAGCCGCAGGCGCGATCCATCGGCCAGTCCAGGAACGTCTCGTTGCAGATAGCGAATTTCATGGTTTGATCGGTTTGGTTTGCAGCGTCAGGCAGGCCATGGCCGTGCCGAGGTCGAGCGAGGCCGTGTCAGGCCAGGATCCGTCCTTGCCCTGCTGCTCCAGAAGCCGATCGCGGACCGGCTCGAACCAGCGCTCCCACGCGGCCTTGTCGAGGCGGCTCATCACCTGTGCCGCGTAGTAGTGGCCATAGAAATAGAAAACCTCCGGCTGGCCGATCGTCTCGCTGGCCGGGAACTTCGTCAAGTACTCGTATGCCTTGCGAAGCTCTTCGCGATCTACTGCGGCCTCGGCACGGCCGAGCGCCGTCATCGCCGCCGCCGAGCGGGCGAAGCCGCTCGTGCCGCCTTGCAGAAGATAGCGGAAACCGCCATCGCTGTTCTGGCTCTTCTTCACGTAGTCGATCGCCCGATCGATGGTCTCCTTGGGCACTTCCACGCCGGCATCGCGGGCCGCGGCCAAGGCCATGAGCTGCGTGACCGTCACGGAAAGATCGGCGTCGCCGGGCTTGGGAAGATAGCGCCAGCCGCCTTCCTTGTTCTGCGACTTGACGATCAGCTTCACCGCCCGGTCGATCTTCGCCTTGATGTCATCTTTGGGAACCGCCTTCTGGCACTCGGCCAGGAACATCAAGGCGAAGGCGTGGCCGTACATCGGCGCCGGCTCGTTGGCGTCTTTGGAACTGATCAGCCCGTTTTCCTGCACGCGGCCGAGCAGATAGGCAAGACTTTTCGACAACCGCTCGCCATAGGGCCCCTCGCCGGGCTTGCTGCCGGAGGCCATCATGGCCCGGCTGACGAAGGCGGTGACGGCAACATGCCCGCGGTAGACATCCGCGCCGTAAGAACCATCGTCGTGCTGGCGGGCGGCGAGAAAGTCCAGCCCGCGCTGCACGGCAGCAGCCGACCGATCTTCGGCCCGAGCCATACGGCCCGTTAGGCACGACCCCGCCCAAACCCCGCAGGCGATCGCCGCGACCAAGGCGAAATGCCGCCCTGTGACAAGTTTCTCACACGCCAGACTCTTCGTTTCCATGACAAGTCCTCCTGAATGAATTGTGGGTGCCGGAACTGCCTCTATTGTAAAGAAGTTGTCGGCAATGAGTAGAGTCGCGCGGCATCGCCAGGGGCTTTTCAGCGATTCGCCGAGGACTTACAATAGACCAACCTGCCCGGATTACCAATTTTCAAGTCAATCCGTGATCCCACCCCTGGATAGCCGATCATGAGAGCTTCTGCCGCTGTGTTTGCCGCCTTGGCCTGTTTCCTATTGAGCATCGCAACCGCGGGCGCGAAAGAACCGCCCCGTGCCAATCTGGCGTTGGTGGCAACGGCGACCACTTCGTTCGTTTCCGGCCACGAGACGATCCACGCCTTGAACAGCGGCTTCGATCCGGAGAATTCGAACGACAAGCGGCACGGGGCTTACGGCAACTGGCCGATGAAGGGCACGCAGTGGGTCGAATACACGTGGAGCAGGCCGATCCACACCGGCAAGATCGACGTTTACTGGTTCGACGATCATCGCGGCGTTCGCCTGCCCAAGGCCTGCCGCTTGAAGTATTTCGACGGCAAGCAGTTTGTGCTGGTCAAGAACGCCAAGGGTTTGGGCCTGCGGGAAAACGCCTTCAACACGACGACGTTCGACGACGTGCACACTTCGAGGCTCCGCCTGGAGATGGACTCCAGCGGTGAATCGACCGGCATTCTCCAATGGCGGGTCTACGACGCGGGTGATTCACCGCACTTCCCGCCCGTAGTCACCGCGGGATTGGATCGGGCCGTCGTCTTGCCGGGCAAGACCTGGCTCAGCGGCAGCGTCCGCGGCGCCGGCAGGCGCGATAGCAAGGTGACGACGACCTGGAGCAAACAATCCGGGCCGGGAAATGTTGCTTTCGGCAGCGCTGCCTCCGCCGAAACGACGGCCACCTTCTCCGCTCCCGGTGATTACGTGTTGAAGCTTACGGCTGATGACGGGCAGCTTCGCGGCGAGGACACGCTGCACGTCATCGTCGTATCACCTCCCCCGGCCGATGCCCTCCAACCGGTCGCGACCACGCGCTACTCCGTCACCAGCCCGTTGCTCCGCGAACGGCTCAAGCAGGTCATCATCCATTGGATCCCCCACTGCTACGAGAAGTTGTCGGAACCCAATCTGCCCGAGGGTGGGATCGAGAATTTCACGCAGGCTGGAAACAAGCTCGCCGGCCGGCCTTTTGTCGGCCATCGCGGCCCGCCGTGGCCCAATGCCTACGTCCACAACACGGTCGAGTCGATGTGCCTGGCGCTCATGTTCGATCCGCAGGGCGACCCGGAAATCATCGCCGCCCAGAACGCGATCAGGAAGAGGCTCGGCGACTGGATCCCCAAAATCCTCAGTGCCCAGGAGCCCGACGGTTACCTGCAAACCTTCTATACGCTCAACGGGCTGAAGCGGTGGACGAACAAAGGCGACCACGAAGGCTACACGGCCGGCTACTTCATCGAATCGGCCATCGCCCATTACCTGATGACCGGCAAGACCGACGACCGCATGTACCGCGCGGCGCGGCGGTTGGCCGATTGCTGGTGCGAGAATATCGGCCCGGCGCCGAAGAAGTCGTGGTACGACGGCCACGAGGAGCTCGAACAGGCCCTGGTCCGCCTGGGAAAGCTCGTAGATGCCGAAGAAGGACCCGGCAAGGGCCGCAAGTACATCGAGTTGGCCCGGTTCCTCCTCGATTGCCGTGGGGCACCCGGTACGCCGGGTTATGGCGAGGAGTACGACCAGAGCCATCTGCCCGTCACGCGGCAATACGAGGCCGTGGGCCACGCCGTGCGGGCCGCCTATCTCTATTCGGGCATGGCCGGCGTGGCGATGGAGACGGGCAACGTCGATTTGCAGAGCGCGGTCCTCTCCATCTGGGAGAACCTGGTCCACAAGCGTTACTACGTGACGGGCGGCATCGGCAGCGGCGAGACCTCCGAAGGTTTTGGGCCCAACTACTCGCTGCCCAACAACGCCTATTGCGAGTCGTGCTCCAACTGCGGCGAGTTGTTCTTCCAGCACAAGATGAACGCCATCTACCACCAGTCCCGCTTCGCCGATCTTTATGAAGACACGTTCTACAACGCCATCCTCGGCGACGTCGATCTGGAGGCGAGGAATTTCACGTACACCAACGCCCTGGATTCCAGCGAGCGGCGTTATCCGTGGCACGGCTGCCCCTGCTGCGTGGGCAATATCCCGCGGACGCTGCTCATGCTGCCCACCTGGATGTATGCCACCGGCAAGGACTCGCTCTACGTGAATCTGTATGCCGGCAGCACGGTCACGGTGGGCAACGTGGCCGGCACGAAGGTCGAGATCGAGCAAACGACCGATTACCCCTGGAGCGGCAAAGTGGCGATCGTCGTCCGCCCGGCGGCGGAGAAGCGATTTGCCGTCCATCTGCGGGTGCCCCGGCGGGATGTCAGCCGCCTCTACACGAGCCAACCGGCGGTCGAGGGCCTGAAGTCGCTATCGGTCAATGGTTCGAACGAGACAGTCAAGTTGGACAACGGCTATGCCGTGATTGAGCGCGAGTGGAAGGCGGGCGATCGCATCGCGCTGGAATTGCCGCTGGTGCCGCAGCGGGTCAAGGCCGACGGGCGGGTGGCCGCCGATCGTGGGCGCGTGGCCCTGCGTTATGGACCGCTGGTCTATTGCATCGAGAGCGCGGACCAGAACGTCGATCAAGTCCTGCGGCCCGACGCGCCGTTGACGACCGAGTGGAAGCCCGACTTGTTAGGCGGCGTGGTGGTGATCCACAGTACTTTCGCCGACGGCAAGCGGCTGATGGCGATTCCCTATTACGCCCGCGCCAATCGCGGCGGCCGGTTCGTGGTTTGGATGCGGGATAAGTAAGGACCGGCGCGTACTCATCACGCTCCGTCGTGATGGAATGGAAAGGCATCATGGCGGAGCGTGATGAGTACTGTTATTCGTTCGTCACACCGTAGAGCAGATCAGCATGTGCTCAAGAGATGTCAACTTCCGTGGCCGCCTGCTCCGCCTCGCGTCGGCCGATAACGTGGCCGTGGCCACGGTCGATTTCCCGGCCGGCGCACTGGCCCCTCTGGATGACAGGCAGATTACGTTGGTCGACGCCGTCCCCATGGGCCACAAGGCGGCGGTCGCAGCCATCGGGGCCGGAGAAAAAATCGTCAAATACGGCTGCCCGATCGGCTCGGCCGTGCGTGCTATCCGTATCGGCGAGCACGTACACACCCACAACATCAAGAGCGACTACCTGCCCACGCGGGCCCGGGGCGGTACGTCAGGCTTTCCAGCCTGACACGGTCAGGCAAGTAAGCCTGACGTACTTAGGAACCAACATCATGCACGGTTTTCTGCGTAGCGACGGCCGCAAAGGCATCCGAAATTACGTCGTCGTCGCCTACCTCGTCGAGTGTGCTCATCACGTGGCCCGCGAGATTACGCTCCCCTTTCGTGAACACGGCGCCCACCTCGTCGGCTTTCCGGGCTGCTATCCGAACGCCTATGCCGATCGCATCATGCGGCGGATTTGCACCCATCCGAACGTCGGCGCCGTGCTGCTGGTTTCGCTGGGCTGTGAAAGCTTCAATCGCGACGGCCTGGCACAAATTGTTCGCCAATCCGGGCGCCAAAGCGAGACGCTGGTCATCCAGCAGACCGGCGGCACGCGCTCGACGATCCGCGACGGCCGCGCGTGGGTCGAGCAAGCCCTGAAGCAGTTGCAAGACACGACACGCTGCGAGATCGCTGTTCCCGACCTGGTGGTCGGCACGATCTGCGGCGGTTCCGACGCCACAAGCGGGCTGACGGCCAACCCGGTGATCGGCAAGGCGTTTGACTGGCTGGTCGATCACGGCGCGGCGGCCATCTTCGAAGAGACCAACGAGCTCGTCGGTTGCGAAGAGCACCTCGCCAGCCGGGCGGTCACGGCGGAACTGGGCCGCGAGCTGTTTGACGCGGTGGTAAAGGCCGAAATCTATCATCGCGTGCTGGGGCATGGCAGTTTCGCCCCCGGCAATGCCGAAGGCGGCCTGACGACCCAGGAAGAGAAATCGCTGGGCGCCTACGCCAAGAGCGGCAGCCGGCCCGTGGCCGGAATGCTCAAGCCGGGCGATCTGCCGCCGCACGGCGGATTGTATCTGCTGGACGTGGTGCCCGACGGCGAGGTCCGTTTCGGCTTCCCCAACATCAGCGACAACGCCGAGGCGGTGGAACTGATCGCCTGCGGCGCGCACATGATCCTTTTTTCCACGGGGCGCGGCTCGGTGGTCGGCTCGGCCGTCTCGCCCATGATCAAGATCTGCGCCAATCCGGCGACGTATCGCCGATTGAGCGAGGACATGGACGTCGACGCCGGACGGATTCTGGAGGACCGGGGCACGCTGGACGAGGTGGGCCGCGAGGTTGTCGATTGCATGCTCCGTACGGCCGCCGGAGGGCCCACCGTATCGGAGTCGTTGGGCCACCAGGAGTTCATTCTCACCTACAAGAGTTTTGAGCCCCTGGGCCCGGCCTGTTTGCCGAGGTGAGTGGCACTTCACGCTCGATCTTGTTAAGCTGGGAGGAAAATTGCCGTTGGGAGCGAATCCGAGCGGAATCGAAGTGAGAAATACCGGCCTACGAATGGGAGTGACGCGATGAACCGATTTGCCTGCACGCTGGTGGCACTGGGCACCATGGTTTCTGCTTGTCTGGCGGTCGACCGCAAGGAAGACGACATGGCGAAGCTGGAGCAACAGTTTCGCACGTTGCCGTTGGAAGCCCGGCGCTCGCTTGGCCCGCTCTTCTGGTTGCACGGCGACGAGAGCCGCCAGCGGCTGGAGACCTACGTGGGCAAGGTTGCCGAGGGAGGCAACGGCTGTTTCACCGCCGAATCGCGGCCGCACGTCGATTGGCTCGGCGAAGGCTGGTGGCGCGACCTGGGCATCTGCCTGGAGGCGGCCAAGCGGAACGGCCTGCAGATGTGGATCTTCGACGAGAAGTGGTGGCCCAGCCAGGGCGTGGGCGGCAAGGTGCCCGACCGCTATTCCGCCAAGCGCCTGGCGGCGGCGGCCGTCGTGGTCGAGGGCCCAAAATCCTGGTCGGGCGACGGGTACGCCGACCCGCACCACGTGGCCGCCGTGGCGGGCCGGGCTGCCGCCGATGGACGGATCGAGGCCGACAGCCTGGTCGACCTGGCGCCCTTCATCGCCGGAGACAAGCTCTCCTGGCAGGTTCCGCCCGGTCGCTGGAAGATCATGCATTTCACCTACGTTCAGGCCCCGCCGCTGGGCCAGGGGCGGCAGTTCAGCGTCGACGGCGCGAGCAAGGACTGCGTCGATTGGTTCCTCAAGACCGTCTACCAGGCGCATTACGATCATTTCGGCCCCGAGTTCGGACACACGATCCGCGGGTTCTTCTACGATGAGCCCGAAACCCGCGGTGATTGGGGCACCGAGTTTCGCGGAGTGCTCGACGAGCGGAAGGTCGATTGGAAAAAGGCCTTCGTGGCCTACAAGTTCGAGCTGGCCGGCGACGACCAGGCCGCCGCCCGCTACCAGTATCTCACGGCCTTCGCCGAAACGTGGGGCCGCACCATGTATGGCGGAATTGCCCAATGGTGCCGCCGGCACGGAGTGAAGTCGATGGGCCATTTCATGGAGCACGGCTCGCTCTACGTCAACCCGGAGTTCTGCGCCGGCGACATGATGCTCTTGCAGGGGCACAGCGACCTGGGGGCCATCGACGCCGTCTTCGACCAGTTCGTCATGGGCCGGCGCGTCGTCAAAGATGCGCCGACCTGGCAGACGCCCAAGCTGGCCAGTTCCGTCGCGCACACCTTCGGCAAGGCCGACGACCGGGCGATGGTCGAGATCTTCGGCGCGCGGGGCCAGGACCTGACCTACCGCGAGATGAAGTGGTGGGCCGACCACATGCAGGTCTCGGGCATCAATTTCCTGATCCCCCACTCGTTCAACCCCCGCGCACCGTACGACCGCGACTGCCCGCCCTATTTCTACAACGGCGGCTACGAGCCCCGCTGGCCGCTGTACCGCGTCTTCGCCGACTATTCCTGCCGGCTGAGTCTGCTGATGAGCGGCGGGCGGCACGTCTGTCCCGTGGCCTTGCTCTTCAGCGGCAATACGCTCGGCGTGGGCAAGGCGATCATGCCGGAAGGACTGAGCGAGACGCTCCAGGACGCCAACTATGATTGCGATTGGCTGCCCATGAGCGTCTTCGAGCAGGACGCCGCGCTGGAAGGCCGCGAGGTCCGCCTGCACCAGGAGCGATACCGCGTGCTCGTCGTGCCGCCGGTGGAAGTCATCCCCTACGAGACCCTGGCTAAGGCGCAGGAGTTCTTCGCGAAAGGCGGCATCGTCGTGGGCTACGGGTTCCTGCCCAGCAAGTCCGGCACGCTCGGTCGCACTCGGGCCGACATCGCGGCCCTGGTCGAGGCGATTTGGGGCCAGCAGCCAAAGCCTGGCTCGAAGGCCTGCAAGGTCGGTCCCCGCGGCGGGCGTTCGTACCTCCTCTCGCAGCAGCCCCGCGTCGAAGAGATCAAGGCCGCCCTGTTCGACGACGCGCGGCTGCCGGCCAGCCTGGAAGTGATCCATGGCATTACAGACAACTGGCTTCATGTCTTGCACCGGCAGAAGGCCGGGCGCAACGTCTTCCTGGTCTGTAACCAGAACCACCAGGGCGAGCCACGCCAGTTTTTCTTTCGCCTGACGGCCCGCGGCGAGCCGGAGTGCTGGGACGCCATGCGCGGCGAAATCACCGCTTTGCCCTACCGGCGGTTGCGGGAAGATCAGGTCGAGATCGCGGTCACGTTGGAGCCGTTGGAAAGCGTCTTGATCGTTTTCCAGGCGGCCAAGCGGGACCGGCCTGCACGATTGGAGCCCGGCAGCCGACCGCTCCACGCCGCGATTGATGTGGTTCGCGATTTAGAAACGCCGGAGGCACCCCGGGTGCCCGAGCCGAAGCGTCGCCCGGTGACTCTCAGTCCCGTCAAGGCGGCCGACCCGTTTCGCGGTCACTGCACTATCCCGTCGGACGTGGACCTGGCCAAGTGCCGCGTTCTTCTGGAGATGGTGGACCTGCCCGGCGAGGCGGCGCGCGTGACCGTCAACGGTGAGCGGGCCGGCGGGTTGATCGGCAAACCGTGCCGTCTGGATATTTCGTCGCAGGTCCGAATCGGCGCGAACGAAATCCGCATCGTCCCCTTCGCTCCGGTGGCCGCGCGGTTGGTGTTCTACGGGCGAGAAGCAGGGCCGTGACCAGGGGCGCCGATCGTAGGGTGGGACCAGATCCGGGGTACCGGCTTGCGGGTCGGAGAGGGCAGGCCCACCGCAGTGTGTTTTCCGGCCGATCATGGTGGGCCTGCGCTCGCCGACCCACTCGCGGGTGCCCCGGATCTGGTCCCACCCTACGGCCCGACCTCCCGCGCCATTCGCCAGCAGCGGTGGATCCGCCGGTTTCGAAAATCGGCCGGCACGGTCTGGCGGCTGATCTCGCGAATCGTCACGCCGCGGATCTCCGTCGCGGCCAGCTTGAAGCGGCGGAAATTCGTCGAAAAGAAGATCAGCCCGCCAGGTGCCATCAACTCCACGAGTCGATTGAGCAACTCGACGTGGTTCCGCTGGATGTCCCAATAATCTTCCAGGCTCTTGCTATTGGAGAAGGTCGGCGCATCGACCACGGCCAGATCGAAGGCCCCCTGCCGACCACGTCCCTGCAGAAAGTGCAGGGCGTCGTCGCGCACGAACTCATGGTCCGGGCCTTGAAAGCCGTTGCGGGCCATGTTCCGCCGGGCCCAATCGAGATAGTTGTTCGAGAGATCGACCGTAAGCGTCGAAGCCGCTCGACCCGCCGCCGCGTAGACCGTGAACGAGCCCGTGTAGGCGAACAGGTTCAGGAACCGCTTGCCGGCGGCCAGGTCGCGGACCATCCCGCGGGTCACGCGGTGGTCGAGGAAGAGACCGGTATCCACGTAATCGGAAAGATTCACTTCGAACTGCAATCCGCCTTCGTGGGCCACGAGCACGTGTTGTTCCGAGCCAAGCCGCTCGTATTGCGCAGTGCCCCGCTGCCGCTCGCGTTTCTTCAAGAACACGTGGTCCAGAGGTAGCTCCAGCACTTCGGCCGCGGTCCGCTGCATCAAGTCCAGCCAGTCGGCATGTTCCGCCGGGGTGTGCTCGGTGGGCCGCGAGAACTCGGCGATGTGCAGATAGTCTTCGTAGCGATCGACGACCAGCGGCACCTCGGGGATGTCTTGTTCATAGAGCCGGTAGCACGTGATGCCCATCTTCGTCGGCCATCGCCGCAGGTGCCGCGCCCGCTTGGCCAAGCGGGCGCGGAAAATCTCCGCCTGCTCCAGCGCCTTGGCCGAGAGACCGCCGAAGACGGGAAAGGGAGAAAGGGAGACAGAAGAACTCTCCCCTTCTCCCTTTCTCTCTCCCTTCCCTGGTTTCGGTCCCAGGAACTGGTAGTACGTGCATTCAATCCGCCCGTTGTACAGCTTCCGCCGCCGCGTGGCCGATTGGCCGACCACCGCCTCGAAGTCCGGCAGCGCGGTGAGAATGAAAAACGACCAGGTTTTCAAGCGGCGAAAGACTTCGGGCATGGCACGGTGCAAGGCAAGTGCCTCAGCCGACTGGCCCAGCCGTTGGCCGTAGGGCGGATTGCAGATCACGCAGCCGTAGGGCCGCTTGCTGGAAAGGTCGGCGAAGGCCCGTTGTTGGAAGTGGATGTCGGCGGCCACGCCGGCCTTTTCCGCATGGAAGCGGGCCAAACTCAGCACGCCTTCGTCCACATCGGTGCCGATGATCCGCTCCGGCAGATCGGGCCTGGCCGCCTCGCTGGCCTTTTGGCGGGCCGCTTCCCACAACGTCGCGGGCACCCCGGGCCAGGACTCCGCGGCATAGCTCCGGCCCAGCCCCGGCGCCATGTTGCGGCCGATGAGCGCGGCCTCGATGGGAATCGTGCCCGAGCCGCAGAAGGGATCGACCAGCGGCCGTTCGGGCCGCCAGACGCTCAAGAGGACCATGGCCGCCGCCAGGGTTTCCTTCAGCGGCGCATGACCCGTCAGCGGCCGGTAGCCCCGCTTGTGCAGCCCCGGGCCGCTGCTGTCGATGGTCAGCATGACCTGGTCGCTGAGCAGGGCCACTTCGACGGAGAATTTTGGGCCCGTCTCCGCGAACCACTCGACGCTATAGGCGGCCTTGAGCCGTTCGACAATCGCCTTCTTCACGATCTTCTGGCAGGCCGGCACGCTGGAAAGCTGCGACTTGACCGACCGGCCCGACACGGGGAACTCGGCCTCGACGGTGAGCCAATCTTCCCAGGGCAGCCCGCGGGTTTGATCGAAAAGCTGGCCGAAATCGCGGGCTTCGAAAGTGCCCAGGCGCACCAGGATCCGCTCGGCCGTCCGCAGCCAGAGGTTCGTGCGGCAGATATCGGACAGATCGCCGGCAAACAGCACCCGTCCGGCCTGGATGATCTTCGGCTCGTAGCCCAACGCTTGCAGTTCCCGCGCCACGACGGCCTCCAATCCGAAGGTGCTGGTGGCGATCAGATCGAGCTTGGCGGGCGAGGTGGTCATCCATTGCATTGTAACCTGATCAACGTTTTGCAAGGGCCCACGTCAGAAATAACTTGTGCAAAATGCCACCCCACGCCGCTGCATTGCCGAGAATTCAGCGATTTTTCACACCATGCCTTGCCCGGCAAGCGATTGACCAAGGTGCGGACCACGCTATTATTAGAGGGTGTTGGGTTCCATGGGTTCACGGCCAGCAGTTCAAAGGGACCGGCAGCGCCAAGGAGGCGCGGAAGGTCACCCTGGCACTGGAAGCCGACGCGAAATTCAAGCTCGAGTTGGCCGCCAGGAAGGGCTACGAACGGTGCGAGAAAATGCCCGCTGGCTCGTCCAGTCGCTCCGCGGCCCTGAAGACCCTGATTAGGCGTTTCCCGGGGACCCTTTATGCCGACAAGGCCAAAGAGGCGGTCGAGTCCGCCGGTGTCGCATCCGCGGCAGGAAAGCAGGCCCGCGCGGACAAATAGACGCGGGCCCAGGCGAGATTTCAGCGATTTCCCCCCCCGCGCAGGATTCTTATGCTACGCTTGCCCAGCCGACATGAGCATGCTCCAGCCATTATAGCCACCGCCTTGTGCTCCGCTTGTACTCGTCCCATTCCGCACCGAACTTCTCTGCCAACATCCGTTCTTCCACGGCTATGAACTTTCGGTCCATCAGGACGGCAAATGCAAGGACCACCAAGTACGCCATTAGCGATCCCACAAGGACCGCGATCCCGATCAGAATCAGCACAAAGCCGAGATACATTGGGTTTCTACAGAGCCGATATGCTCCGCCGGCGATCAGGGCGGATGATTCCTCGAAGGGCTTGACGGTTGTGTGGGCCCGCTGAAACGCTCTATCCGCAACGAGGTTGAGGACCACGCCTGCAACCAGCGGAATCAAGCCGAGGAGATCCCACGGAAAGGGAATAATCCCTCCGATCGTCGGCAACAAGAATCGGAGAGCGAGTATAGCGACGATGGAGATCAAGAGGTACGTCGGCGGCATCGTCTTCTTTACTTTCACAATTCCCCTTTCTGACACTTTAGAACACCTCGAATCTTTCGTGTATTTCGCGGTTTCTATTTGTGGTTCTTCGTGGTATAATTAACGCGACCGTACTTTCCGAGACAAGAGGGACCTGCTTTCGAGGTTCGATGATGATAGTCCTTGAATTCCAAACCCAGATACCGCCTGACGGAACGTTGACGCTTCCACCCGACATCGCGGCCCAGATTCCTGGGGATGATCGCGTGCGCGTAGTTCTCCTGGTTGGCGACTCATCCGAAGACGACGATTGGAAGCGACTGACTGGCGATCGGTTCCTTGCGGGTTATTCCTCCGGCGATGACATCTATGACGCTTTATAATCCGGGTGATGTGGTCCTGGTAAAATTTCCCTTTACCTCGGGCAGCACGTGGAAACTGCGACCTGCCCTTGTTATTCTCGACACCGGAGACGTTCGACCTGCTGGTCGCCAGGATTACAACCCACTCAAGCCCTACGCCCTTCGACATCGCACTTATTGACTGGCGCGGCGCGGGCCTGCTCGCTCCATCGAACGCCCGTCTCCACAAGTTGGCAACCCTCGCAAAGTCCGATATTCATCGCGCCCTTGGACGCCTACAAGCAACCGATCGACAAGGTATTGGTGAGGCCCTCCGGCGCATGTTCGATCAATGGTAGTAGGGCGCGCCACATGCCGGGCATCCGGGGGCACAAGAACCGAGGCGTGCGAACACTCGCCGGATATGCACGTCCGCCGAGGTGTCTATCGAGAAATAGTCTGCGAATGGAATTAGCCAGGCCTTCTCGGCTTTGATTTGGCGGTCCATTACGGAGGCCAAGACAAAGGCATGAGGATGATTGGCCAGGTTGTTCAGCAGCGCGTCCGACGCTGCCATCTTGGTGAACTGAATGATCTGCCTCGGCGAACGGAGACTCTTCTGGCCGTGTTCAACCAATCTGTCGCGTATGGCTTTGTCCGTCATTTTTCTCCAGCAACCGCATTCTGAGGAAGGAGGTGTCAATCGGGTTCACCCCTGTTGTACCACGGGTTCCTTCCGCTCCGCGAGCCAGGCATCCAGGGCAAGCAACAACTGCCCGACACCCAACGAGGCCCGTTCCATCCAATCGCTGCTCACGCGCAGCGTCTCCTCGACCGCGCGGCGGTAGTCGTCGCGGCCGGTATGCCGGGCAAGCCGCAATAAAGCGGTGGCAGCCAGGCCGGTGCTGCTGGGGACCGGCGTGTCCCAAAGGTCTTTCTTGCGGGCAATCAGCGGCTCGTGATCGCTGGAGGTGTAGAAGAAACCGCCGGCCACGGTGTCGGCAAAACGCGCGAGCACGGCGTCGGCCAGCCCTTTCGCCTCGTCAAGCCAGCGAGGTTCCGACTGCGTTTCGTAAAGCGTTACCAGCGCATTGCAAAGGCTGGCATGGTCGTCGAGAAAGGCGTTGTGCCGGGCCTGGCCTGCCCGCCAACCGTGCAGCAATCGGCCCTGATCGCCGCGGAGATGCGTGAGCAGGAAGTCGGCGGCGGCCGCGGCGGCCGCGCGGTACCGTGGCTCGTCCAACACGGCGCCCGCACGAGCCATGGCGTCGATCATCAGCCCGTTCCAACTCACGAGCACTTTGTCGTCGCGGCCGGGCCGCACGCGGCGGGCCTGTGCTGCGAGCAGCTCGACGCGATCGGCCGTCAATTGTTCCTCCAGCGAGGCGGCGTCGCGGCCGAGGACCTTGGCGCAAACGGCGATCGGCTCGGCCAGGTGCAGGATATTGCGACCTTCGAAATTGCCGGTCGGCGTCACGTCGTAAACATAACCAAAGGCGGCCGCCCGTTCGGGCCCCAGCACCGCTTGCACCTCCTGCGGAGTCCAAACATAGAACTTCCCTTCCTCGCCTTCGCTGTCGGCGTCCTCGGCGCTATAAAATCCGCCAAGCGGGTCGCTCATGTCGCGGAGCACGTAGTCGAGCGTCTCGCGGACGACGCGGAGGTAGTCTTTCCGTTGGGTCTCCTGCCAGGCGTCGAGATAACAACCGGCCAGCATGGCATTGTCGTACAGCATTTTTTCGAAGTGCGGCACGAGCCACTCGGCATCGACGCTATAGCGATGGAATCCGCCGCCGAGATGGTCGTAGATGCCGCCTGCCGCCATGTGATCGAGCGTGACGACGACCATCTCCAGCAACGGTTCGCGCCGCGAAGTCCGCCAGCGAGCCAGCAGGAGGTTGAGGTCCGTGGCGTGGGGAAACTTGGGCGCGGGGCCGAAACCGCCCAGGCGGTCGTCGAAGGCCTGGGCCAGATTGGCTTCGGCCGTTTCCAGCGGGGCCTCGTTCAACTCGGCCGACTTGTCGCCCACGAGGCGCGGGGCCTGGAGAAACTGCACGGCCTTTTCCGCCTGCTGGCAGGACGTCGCTGCGGCGCTCGCGCCACGCGGCGGCCACGGCCGAGAGCACGTCGCCGAAGCCCGCCATTCCGCCCCGCCCGCGCGGCGGCCAGTACGTGCCGCCGAAGAACGGCTTCTGTTCGGGCGTGAGGAAGACCGACATCGGCCATCCGCCCTGGCCGGTCATCGCCTGCACGGCTTCCATGTAGATCTGGTCCAGGTCCGGCCGCTCTTCGCGATCGACCTTGATACTGATGAAATCGCGGTTCAGGCGTTCCGCGATCGCGGGGTCCTCGAAACTCTCGTGGGCCATCACGTGGCACCAGTGGCAGGCCGAATAGCCGACCGAGAGAAAGATCGGCTTCTGCTCCGCGCGGGCACGCAGAAGCGCTTCCGGGCCCCAAGGTTGCCAATCGACGGGGTTCTCGGCGTGTTGTAACAGGTACGGGCTGATTTCGTGACTGAGCTTGTTCATGGCGAATTCTACGAAGCAAGGCAGGCCGGAACAAGCGAAGCGCAGTTCCGGCACGGCAGTACTGTGCGGCAGTGGCAACAAATACATGCCAGAACTGCGCTTCGCTTGTTCCGGCCTACACTCCTACCCCAGACCGTGGCATTTGGCGAGCTCATAGAACCGCTCCAGCCCTTTCCGCTGTCGCGGGCCGAGGTGGAACTCCAGGTTGTCGCGCAGGTAGCTCAGACATTCCGCTTCAGGAAGGCCCACCTCGGGAGCGGCCAGGCGAGCGATCTCGGGCAAACGGGTCAGACCTTGGTCGCGGGCGGCGGCCAGGGCGCGATCGATGCGCGCTTCCTGCACGTGCGGCCGAGCGGCCCAGAGGGCAAAAACAAAGGGCAGGCCGGTCCAACGCGACCACTCTTCGCCCAGGTCCCAGACAAAGGCCAGGTCCTCGTCCGGCTGCAGCATGCCGCGGTCGCCGATGACCACCACCGCATCGGCCGGCGAGTTGCCCGGCCGGCTTTCCAACGGCAACGGCAACAGGCACGGCTGCAAGGAAAAACGCTCGCGCAGGAGGATCTGGGCCAGGGCCGCGCTGGTCCGCGAGCCTTCGTCCAGGGCCAGCGTTTCCACGCGCTCGATCGGCACGCGACCGTAGAGCTTGACGCTCCGCACCGGGCCGTCACAGGCGATGACCGCGTCGGAGGCGACCCGCAGCCCCGGCTGACGCAGGTATTCGATCGAGGGAATCAAGGCCACGTCGAATCGCCCGTCGGCCAGCCCGTCGGCCAGGCGGCTGGGAAAATCGACGACGATCTCCGCCTCTGGCAGGAGTTGCGGCAGGGTGAACATCAACGGCCGGGCGTTCAAATAGGTGACCGCCCCCACGCATATTTGAGACATGCGACGTTACAACTTCCGCGAGATTAGTAGGATGGACCTCGGGCACCATATACTCATGGTCGATCCGTCCCTTGAAACTGGACGGACTCGGAGGTCCATCCTACTATACTTTCATGGTCCCCTATAGCCGGAAGCGGAACGTGTTCATGACCAGCCGCCAGAGCCGGCTGCCGAGTGAGAGCCACTCGGTGTGGATCTTGGCCCGGCCGCGGAGGCCGATCAGCAGCACGCCTTCTTCGTCGGTGATCGGCACCACGGCCTGGTAGGACGCGCTTTGCGGCTTCTCCACGCCGGTCTCCGGATCTTTCGTGGTGGGCACGTCGCCGCTGACGGCGGTGGAGCTCCGCCGGGCGGTGATCCGCAGGTCCACGATCTTGGAATCCGAGATCCGCTCGATCTTACCGTGCAGCGTGTCGTGGGGCAGGGCGTCGAACTTCAGATCGACCGCCTGATCTGGTTGGACATAGTCGATGTCGCCCTGGTCGATAATAACAATCGCTTCCACTTGCCGCGGATCGCCCACCTGGCAGAAAAGCGTGCCTTCTTTGAGAAAAGGCCGGTGGTTCTCCTCGTCCAGGGGCGTGCCGGACCAGGTAGGCAACGGACCGCCCTCCAGGTCTTCATGATGGGTCGCCGGGGTGGGCGGCGGCGGCAAGACGATGCCGTCGCGGGTCGCCCTGAGCGTCAACCGATCGCGGTCGGCCTCTTCTTCCTTCCGCTGCTTCCGCGCCGATTCCAGGGCCTTCTCCAATTGCGGGATGCTCTCCGCCGATTTCTGATCGGAACGTTCGAGCCTGTCGAGAGTCTGCAGCTTGACCTGGTACTCCTTTTCCTTGGCCAGGAGCTTGGCGATTTCCATGTCCAGGTCTTTGTTTTCCAGCACGGCCAGCCGCTGGCCCTTGACGACCGCCTGGCCGGCCCTGACGTCAAGCTGGGCCAGGCAGCCGCCTTCGGTGGCGTCGATATAGACGGGATCGGCCCCGTGCGGCTGGATCTCCATGGTGGCAATCACCGAATGCGGCAAGGGGATGAAAAGCACGGCCGCCAGGATCGCAACCAGGCCGGCCAGACTGGAGAACATGCGGACTTTTTTCACTTTTTCGAGCCTCCCGGGCACGTAGAAGAACTTGCCGAGTTGGTAGAGCGGCATCCCGATCAGGCCCCACAGCGAGGCCAGGGCAATCATTTGACCGATCTTTTCCAGCCCATAGGGCTTGAGGAAGTGATACAAGAAGAACAAGATCGAGTAGACCACCACCCACTGATAGATGAAGGCCGCCACCGAGTAGAGCGCAAAGAAGATCTGGTTCCGCTCGGGAAGGAACGGATCGTCGGGCTGTTCCAGCCCCAGGAACCAATCGCCCGCTTTGCGGGCCAGGACGGAGGTCGACTTCTGCCGCAGGTTGGGGATCTCCGTGATATCGGCGAGGATGTAGTAGCCGTCGTACCGTAAGAGCGGATTGGCGTTGAAGATCAAGGTGCTGACCGAGCACACGAACATGGCGTTCAGGCACAGGTGGTTCATGAGGCCCGGCTCGCTGTACCACCAGATCCAGGTGGCGATCGAGGCTATAACCAGCTCGACGTACATGCCGCCGGCGCCGATGGCGGCGCGCTGCCACTTGTTGGGCAACAGCCAGGAGTCGGACACGTTGCAGTACAGGCAGGGCGTGAGCACGAGGAACATCACGCCCATTTCGTGGCATTCGCCGCCGAAGTGCTTGCACATCAGCCCGTGGCCGCACTCGTGCAGGACCTTGGTCACGCCCAGCGTGACGGAAAGCAGCAGCGCGTTCTGGAAATTGAAGAATTCGTGGAACGCCGGCAGCCGCGACGTAAAGACGTGGAACTGCACCGCCACCAGGGTCAGGGCGGAAAGGCCCAGCAGGATGCAGGCGGTCACCGCCGTGGTGGAGTAGAACCAGCTCACCCAGGGATAGAGCCAGTTGAGGAACCGTTCGGGGTCGAAGCCCTTGAAGCGGATGCAGAGGACGTTGGACAAGGCGCCGAGGAATTCCTTGCGGCGGCGTTCGCGGCGGCGTTTGAGCAACTGCTTGCCTTGGCCGCCCACGGCGGCAATCACCAGTCCGCTGCGGTGCAACATGCCGAGGAACTGCTGGAGCTCTTCCAGGGTGATCTTTTGCGGGGGAAATTCCTCTTCGAAGCGGTCTTTCAACTCGTCGAGGCTGACGTTGCCGTCCAGCCAGTTCAGCAGGGCGTATTCCTCTTCCTGGAAGCGGTAGTAGTTCAGCCCCACCGGGTCCTTGACGACCCAGTAACTGCGTCCCAGGTAATGCTGCCGGCGCAATGAGATCGGGCCGCCGCCGGATCGACAGCGAGCGTGCGGAACTGGAGAGCAGACTGTCGTGAAGGGTTACCACTACTTTGTCAGTTCGACGCTCATTTCGGCCTGCATGCCCGGACTGAGCAGCCAGTAGCCGTTCGACTGTTGGTTGGCGACCTTGGCGCGAACCACATAGGTGTCGCCCGTATCGGTGAGCGGATTCACGAAAATGACCTGGCCCGGAAACGAGCGTTTCTCACGGCGGGTAATCGTGACGTCGACCGTGACGCTCTTCCCAATTGCGGCCCGCGCGACTTCGGCGGCAGGCACGCGGCCTTGGACCCAAACACTGTCGAGCTTGACGACCAGGATCGCCGGCTGTGCGGGCTGCACCGCTTCGCCCTTGTGGGCGCGGATCTCGACCACTTCGCCGGCGATCGGCGAGAGGACCTTATGCCGATCGACCATCACCTTGGCGGCTGCGACCTCGGCCCTGGCGACATCGGCCTCTTCTTCGGCAACCTTCTTGTCGGAATCGGCCTTCACAATCGCCAGCCTGGTCTCGGTGCACTTCAGCAGCAACGTGTTGATCTGCACGGCGGGGACCGTGCCGGGGAACTTGGCATTGGCTTTCAGGCTGGTCTCGTATTCGGCGACGGCCACGTCCTTGGCCGCTTTGGCATACTCGACGTTGATATCGGCCGCCTTGAATTTGGTCTCGGCCGCCTCCTGCTTGGCCTGCGCCACGGTCAGCTCCGCCTGGGCCTTGCTGTCGTCGAGTTGCAGCAAGAGCTGCTTCTCTTCGACCTTGTCGCCGTCCTTGACCGCGACTTCCTTGATGACCCCGGCCTCCAGCGGCGGCAGATCAGCCTGTTCGGCCAGGGCCACCACGCAATGCGGCACGTTGACTTTGGCAGGCGACAAGGGGTATTCCGCAGCCTCCAGCCGGCCCAAGCCCGCCGCGACGACGATACAAAGAAAAATCCAACGCATACTCGCCATTCCTTGTTAAAAGAAGCGGAAGAAGACCTTGGCCTGGATGAACGCAAACAGGTCGTGGAACCAGACATAGCCCAGCGACGCCCGGCCGCAATGCACCTTGCCGTTCACGGTGGCGCCCTCGCGGAGGTTCTCCGGTTTAATGTCCTTCTTGTTGATGTCCACCAGGATCTCCACCACATTGCCTTCGTCCTTTTCCTGAACGTTGGCATCTCTCCTGATCTCTTTGACGCTCCCGTGCTCCGTCGTTCCCGGCTCCGTGGCCAGGATATACTTGACCTGCAGTGGGTCGCTGTGCTCGTCGGCCCCCGCCTTGGCCCGCATGATGTGGCCCATGCGGTCTTCGGGCATGTGCAGATCGAGTTCCCACTCCCCCTCCGGATTGGCGATGCGGAGCAGGGCTTGACCTTTCTGCACGGGGCGGCCTTCCAAGCGGTTCTTCAGGTCCCACGTCACAATCTGGCCGTCGATCGGACTATAGACTTCCAGCTCGGCGACCTTGGACCTTTGGATCTCGGCCTCCGCCTCCAGACTTTTCAGTTTGGCTTCCGCTTCGGCCAACTGGCCCATCAGCCGCACGCGGTCGTCGGACCTCAACCCGTTATTGGTCGTCAGTTCGTGGTCGATGTCCTTGACATGCTGGGTTTCGATGGCCACCTGGCCCTCGATTTCGGCCTTCTGGGCTTCCAGGGTGGGATTGCGGAGCTTCAAGAGGAGATCGCCCTTCTCTCCGGGTTTTTTGGGCCCCTTGACCCAGGAGCCGTGTTCGATCGGCTTGCCGTCGAGCAACTTGCCCTGGGCATCTCGCCGTCCCGAATTCGTAGATCGTCCCCTCGACGCCGGCGTAGACGTCCTTGCGAATAACCGGCTCCAGGGTCCCCTTGGCGTGCAAGTCGAAGTCGGCCGGCACAATGAATAAGCCCAAGATCACCACCAGCACGGCGATGACGACCAGGATCGTCTTGGGCAGCGTGCGGGCCTGCACGATGAACTTGCTCTTGCCGATCGCCCGCCACAAGGGCATGAGGAACAGGTTCTGGTGTTCCATGGCGTTGGCCAGCGCCACCGAACTGTGCTGGCAGACGACGTCGATCCGCTGGGCCATGGCGGGGGCCACGCGGTTGTCTTCAATCTGCTCGACGATCAAGGCCCCCACCGGACCTTCGGCGTCGTCCTTGTCTGCCAGGTCGGCGTCCTCGTCGGGCTTCGGTCGTCCCAAGGGCAACACGGCGATCATCTTCGAATGGGCGTCGTCGACATACTCCTGCACCGCGTCTTCGACCTGCGGGGCCAGGTCGCGGGTATCGCCCGCATACCACACCGGTTCGCCCGTGGCCACCACGGCCGAGGCCAGGCGGCCCAAGAGCCGCACGGTGTTCGAGCGCTTGTCGAACACGTCCTGCCCGCTGATCGCCTCGATCGTGCAGCGGTTCCCCTTGCGAATGGCCACGCTCACGCGGTCGCACTCGATGAGCCGACGGGCTTCGTTGGCAATCGTGTAGGCGGTCTGAATGGGCTCCAGCGAGCAGTGGACGTTGCGGGTGAAGTCTTCCAGGCGGGCCCACAGGACCTGGCGATCGGAGAAGTGCCGCAACTGATGGCTCTTGAGGAAATCGCCGGCCAGCTCGCACATTTGCACCAGGAAGCGCAGGTAGCCTTGCTGGACCTGCGGCGCCGATTCGGGGCGCTGGAAGATCTCGATCAGGCCGACCATCTCCAGGTCGGTCCGCAAAGGTCCGAAGACGAGGAGGAACTCGGTGGGGTTGGCCGCCTCGTCGTCGCCGAAGCCGGAATGCGGCGGCACCAGCTCGCCGCTGCCGCCGGCCACATTGGGATTGGCGAGCAGCTTGTACAGCAGCCGGCTATGGCTTTTTTGCTTCTCTTCGTCCTCGATCAGGCCGGTCTGCTGGAGATTGACCTGATACTGGAGCGCGAGTTGGCCATTGTCGCCCGCGGTCCATACAACCCCTCCGTTGGCGGCCAGGGCCGAAACCACCCGATTGAGGAACTGCTCATAGAACTGGCCGGGGGTCAGGTTCTGTCGCGACAACTGCGAAACTTCGCCGATCAGGGTTTGGATCTGGCGGCGGGTCCGCTCGATCTCGTTGTCATCCGGTATGGTTTGGTAGCTGCTCATTCGGCGACCTGGAGAGTGTCGGGATGCCTAATACAACCCGATTGGGGGCCGGCATTTTTCGCGGTAATCCCGGTTGTGTTAGGCATCCTCAGTATAAGGGTAACTCATTGGGGCCGCAAACGGGAGTGGAATTCCGTGGAATCAAGTGTACTGCATCTTGCCTATCTTCGGCAATTTCAGCATGCTTTGCCCAGGTTATGATATCCGGCCTTGGCGGCGATTGTAGCGGACTCGTGCTATTATTGGGCCGGCCAACGCTACGACCTCTTGGCCTATGCCGTGATGCCCAGCCATCTGCACTGGGTCTTCCGTCCCGTGGAACCGCTTGCCGCCGTGGGGCAGGTTGCCAACCTGCCAGTGCTCGGTATGGATTCGAAGAGGCAGGTTGGCAACCTGCCCCACGTTGGCAACCTGCCCCACGGCGGCAAGCGGCGCAGCGTGCGGGAGCAAATCATGCATTCGTTGAAGCTGCATACCGCGATCCACTGTAACCGTCACCTCGGTCGTCGCGGGAGGTTTTGGCAAGAGGAGTCGTACGACCACTGTGTCCGAGACGACGATGAGTTGGAGCGAATCATTAATTACGTGGAACAGAATCCGGTGAGGGCCGGCCTGGTCAAGCGCGGAACAATGGCGTTTTTCCTCTGCGCATGATCGGCTCGAACGCGGCATCCTGCTAGGCCAGCCGTTGCTGCGGACTGTTGTGCCGTGAAAACGTGGGGCAGGTTGCCAACCTGCCAAAGAATAGTACGGCAGATTGAATCAGGAAAAGGGGTCGGCAGTCGTTGACAGGCGAGACAACTACTTCCCCTCTCGAAAACTATCGAAATACTGCCGGGCGTGTTCGCTCTGCTTCTTGGGCAAGCGCTGGCCGCTTAGGGGATCGGTGCTGCCGTGCTCGATCTCGGTGGCGGCCTTCTGGATCTCGGCCTCGGCCTGGTTCTTCAGGTTCGGTCCGCCGGTCAGGCCGGTGATCTGGGCCGCGCCCTTGCCGACGGTCTGCGGCACGCGTGAATCGAAGAACGAGCCGTTGGTCTTCGCCTCGGGACGTGCGCCGTCGCCAGGCCCTTCGCCCAACCCCTTTCCGGGCTTGCCATCCTTGTCGCCCTTGCCGCCGCCCATGCCCTCGCAGTTGCCCTCGCACGGCTCGCCGTTCATCTCCCGCCGCGCGTCGGCCAGTTGTTCCATCGCGCCCTCGAGCGTCTTTAGCTCGTTCTGCTGGCGGGCCATCTCCTGCATTTGCTGCAAGGCCTCCTGCATGGCCTCGGCGGCCTGGGCGTTTTGCCCCTGCTTCATCTGATTGCAACACTGCCCGAGCTTGCTGGCCAGGTTCTTCAGGGCCTCCATCTGCGGACCCTGCTGCTGCAGCTTCTGGATCTGCTCTTCCAGCTTGTCGGCGGCGGCCGCATCGCCGGCCTGCTTCGCCTGCGCGGCCCGCTGCTGCAGGTCTTTCTGGGCGTCCTTGGCCTGCTGGGCCATCTGGTCGATCTTCTGCTTGAGCTGCTGCATCTGTTTGGCCAGTTCCTCTTTCTTGGCGGGATCGAGCTGGCCGCCGGCCAGTTTCTTCTGGAGTCTCTCCAGTGCTTGGGCGGCTTTCTCGAAATCGCCCTTGGACAAGGCTTTTTTCAAATCATCGGCTGGGCCGCGGCTGATGTCCTCGACCTTTTCCATCTCCCGCTTGAGGGCCTCGCCACCGCCGCCCAGTTGTTTGCGGCGCTCTTGCAACTCGCGGGCCAGGTCGTTCAGTTTGACAAGGGCCTTCTCCCGCTGGGTTTGGGCCTGGAGGTCTTTTGTTCCCTCTTCCAGCTTCTTGAGGAGCTCCGTAGCGTCGGTCAGGCCTTGTTTTTCGGCCTGTTTGCGCCGCTCGACCAGCTTCTGCCGCAAGTTCTCGGCCGACTGTTTCACTTCCAGCGGCGGCGGCTGCGTGGCGGCCGTCTCCACGGCCTCCGCTTCCTTTTCTTGCAGGGGAGGACGGAAGACCATGACCGCCACCAGCAACAGCGCCGGCAGCAGCGGCAAGAGGAGATGCCGCGGAGGGCGAACGGGGAATTTCTCCAACACGGCAATCCGCCGCACGCGAGCGTTGGTGTCGGCAATCAGGGCCTGGCCGGCCTCGGACTCGCGGTCCGTCGGATGCAGGGCCAGGGTGCTGGAGACGCGTTCCTTCAGCCCAAAGCGATGATCGATCTCCAGGGCGGCTTGCAGCGTGGGCGTGACGGCCCAGAACGTCCAGGCGATGGCCACGGCCAGCCCCGCCGCGAGGAAGCCGGCCAGCCATTGCCAGTCGACGATGCCCAACGGATAGAACCTTGCCGCGCCGATCAGGACCGCGGCCGCCAGCAACGACACGAACCAGCACCAGCCCAGCACGCCCAGAAAGCGTTGCAGGGCCAGGCGGCGCTGCACGCGGCGGATTTCTTTGAGAAGACTGTCCATGGAACGCTCCACCCGAGGGGGTTTTGGGAGGGATCGTTGGGAACGCTTGCTTCATTATACCGTTTTCAGCACACCCGCATGAAGCGGATTCCCAGCAGATGGGCCAGTTTCTCGATTTTCGCGGCGATGTGTCCCACCCCGATCGCCGCGTGATGCGCAGGGCCGGCCTGGCACCAGGCGTTGACAAAGGCCCGCGCGCCGATGGAAAAACGATAGCGGCTGTTGGTGTTGCCGATCTGCAAGGTTGGGCCGCTCACCGATTCGCCTTCGGCCGCCAGCAGCGAGGGCTTTCCACCGCCATCCTGCACGACGGCGAGGAACGTCACCGGGCCGTTGCGGACCTCCATCTGGATGGAAAGCCCCTTCCCCGGCTTGCCGTGATAAACCGGCAGCGGCACCAGCCCGACCTTGCGCTGGGCGATGGCCGCGTGGGCGGGGCCGTCGTGACCCCAGAAGACGACGTCTTCCTGGAAGTCCATAAGGTACAATTCCGAGAACGAGCCGCCCGCGCCGAAGGCGTCCATGATCTTCATCGCCTGGACGTTCTTGACTTCGCACTCGCCGGCAACCGGCACGTGATGGGCCGTCAGCAGCGTGTTGCCGGGGATCACGCTGGTGACGATGTCCTCATACTCATTGCCCGGCGAGCCTTCATAGTAATAGGCCAGCGAGCCCAGCTCGTGCTTGGCCACCAGGGCGTCCAGCCCGCACGACGTTCGGGCTGCGCGGGCGAGTTCCGCCGGCTGGCAAGCCGTGTCGACGGCGAATTCCTCGTGGAACTGCCGCAGCTTGGCCGCGACCTGCTCGGCCGTGACGCGATCGCGGAGCGACCGCAGGTCGCACATTTCCATCAGCTCGAAGTGGTTGCCAAAACAGGCCGACTGCTGGGTCAAGTCGCTATAGACGTCCAACATGCCGCAGTAGTAATGTCCCAGCACGCCCGCGCGGTTGTTCCGCATCGTCTCGCGGACCTTGGCGGCCTCGACCCACTCGCCGATCTCGCGCCATGCCGCCGCATCGTCGAGATACCCCGTCACGAGACGAAAGGCGATGCCCGCACGGTTGAAGACACAGGCGACTTCCGGGGCGGAGCAGGCCTGGCAATGCTCCAGCCAGACGCCGGTCATCAGGCCGCGGTCGCCCAGGGCGTTGAACTTGTCGTAGTCCAGTTGCGGCACCGGCTGCAGGTTGAGTACGACAACGGGCACGCCCGCCTTTTGCACCACCGGCAGCACGGTCGACGAGAGGGCGTAGGTGGACACGTTGAGGAAGATAAGGTCGACACCTTCGTGGCGGAACCGTTCGGCCGCCTCTCGGGCCTTGAGCGGATTATCGACCAGGCCGGCATCGACCAAATCCACGTCCATTTCCCGCAATTGCCCCGCGATGCGGACCTGATAGCCGATCAAACGGTCCCGCAGTCCGGCGAACTGGGGCCAGTAGGTGTCTAAACCGATTCCGAAGAGACCGAGTTTCATGGGAGGGAGGTCTTAGGTCTTGGGTCTTAGTACTTAGTACTCAGTACTTAGTACTCAGTACTCAGTACTCAGTACTTAGTACTTGGTACTTAGTACTTGGTGCTTGGTACTTGGTACTTTGTGCCTCGTACCTAGAAAGGAATATTATGGAAAGGAATACTCTTTTCTCTCATTTTTTCCTCATTATGTCAAATCTCGGGAAGCCGGTCCCAGGGCCCTTCGCCCCGCGCTTCGCCCCGCGGTTCGCCCCGCGCTTCGCCCTGCAACTCGCGCCCGGTTTCCCACGTCGCGACCCATTCGGGCCAGGGCATGACCCACGGGCCGATTTCCCATTGCTGCGCGGCGCCGTCCGCCGTCGGCTCCTCGCCACACAGGTCGAGCACCTCGATGCCGCCCGTTTTCAACAGGTTGACGAGCGCCATGCGGAGGACCTTGCGGGCCGCGTCGGAAAGGTTTGCGGCGCACAGCTTTCCGCAAAGGGCCAGGTGCGTGCGGCCATCGACCAGTTGGAAGGCGATGACCAGGGGACCTGCCACGGCGCCGGGCATCGCGACTTCCACGGCCGCTTCGTTGGTGGCCAGATGGATCTTCTCCACCTGCGGACGAGGATGGTTCCAGCCGCGGTCGGCCACGAACCAGGCGATGAACTCCCGCTCGACGTAGCGGTGCAAGTCGACTTCGACGTGGTGCAGCAGCTCGCGATGCTTGCGGACCACGCCCGGATCGCCGCCGCGCAGCGCCTTGCGCTCGGCGCGGCGGAGCTTGGCGAACCGCTTGGGGATCGTGCCCGAATGGAAGCCCGGCCGCAACAGCCGCACCAGGCCCTCGCCGTGCGAGCCAACCAGCACGGGCTGCAGATTCTTGGGCCGATTGGCCGCGAACAGCCGCCAGTTCTCTTTCAATTCCCAGATCAGGAAGCCGAAGATGCCGGGTGTGCCGAAAACGATAATAAAGGTCCAAACGCCGGCCATGAATGGACTCATCCATTGGGCCAGGCGCTCGGGCAGTTTTATTTCGAGCCAGACCCCGGCCATGACCTTGTGAGACACCGTAACGACGGGGAAATGCTTGATCGGATTGACCTGCGGCTCGATCAAGAGGTTCACGCAGAAGCGAATGATATAGGCCACGAGGAACCAGCCGACGCCCAGCCCCGCCTTGGCCAGCAGCATCGTGCGGCCCTGGCCGCTGCGGAACCGCAGCCATTCGTCCACGGTGTACAGCGCCTGCTCGATCAGTTGCAGGAAGCGGCGGAACAAGTCGACGATAAACCAGAACAGGCCCACGATCGGCCGCACGCCGAATCGCTGCCAGCCTTCGGCGACGGCGTCGTAGAACATTTCTTCCACGTTCCGCCCGGCGCGGGAGTTGACGATCAGATTCAGCGCGAGAAACATGCTCGTCAGGCCGATCGCGACTTGCCAGGGGGCCGCCTGCGACGGCACGAACGCCGCGAAGAGCAGCGTCGGCACGAGCGGCTTGACGACGAAATTGAACGCCAGCCGCGCCGCCGCGCTATGCACGACCCAATGCACCCAGGGCAAGGCGAAGAACCACCGCGGGGAATCGACCAGCAGGAACCTGATCGCGCGGCCCGCCATTTTCAAACCCCGCCAGACGACGCCGCGGAAGTTGGGAACGTGGATCAACATCGCCAGGAAGTGTCCCAGCAGGATCGTGGGCACGAACTCGATCCAGTCCCAATGCTCCGGCGCCATTTGCGATTTGACGCGGCAGACGAGATCGATAAGCTCGTCCGACGCCTTGAGGGCCACGTAGGCGCCGCCGAAGGGGATGACGAAGTACAGCGTGAGGAACCGCCCCACCGCCGTGCCGAACATGAGATGGCTGAATCTCAAGATCCAGCGCAAATAGAAGTCGCCCGGCTCGTAGACGCCGTCCAAGGTCTCGGTCATGCGGCGATTCACCCGCAAGGCGGCGTTGCCGCGGAGGAAGCTCCGCGGACCGGAGCAATCGGGCTCCTTGAGTTGGTTCCGCGAGATCGCGTCGCGGACCTCGCCCAACGTGAGAAAGCCGCGCTCCACGATCCGGTCCAAGAGCTCCTCGACCAGCTTGGCGCGGGCGATCCGTTCCGGCAGGTTCTGCGGCAAGAGGCCCACATCGTCCAGCGTGGCGACGATCTTGGGGCGCAGGTTGTCGCGCAAGCGGATTTCGGCGTCCGCGGTCACTCGGCCCAGCACGTCGGCCAGTTGCCGCCGCTGCCGATCGGAAATCCGCGCGCGGGAAAGTCGCCGCTGTGCGCTGCGCAGATGCCGGGATACGAGCACCTCGCGCTGGTTGGGCAGGTCCCGGCGGATCGGCCGCCGGCCGAGCGAGAGGATCCAGTGCATGACGTCGACCGTGGAGATCGTCCGCCCCCGATCGGCGCAGACCTTCTGCAGGTCGTAGAGCAGCCGCGCCTCGACCGTCCATATTCCCCGCGGCGTTTGATGGGCCAGGGCCAGCAGGGCCTCGCGCCAGGGCCGCGGCTCCTCGTCTTCGATGCCCAGGGCGGCTTGCAGGCGATCGACCAACCCGTGCACTTCTTCCCGCAAGGCGGTGGCAGCTTCCGCCGCCCGCTCGCGGGGGGCCCAGAACTCGGCCCGCGCGCGGCGAATGGCCGCCCCCGCCAGATTGCCGCGGGCGGCCTGCCGCCCGGCCCGCTGCGACCAGGCCTGGTATTTCTTCTCCGATCGCTGCCGGCCGCGGGCCCAGTCGGCGGCGTGCCTGCGCGGCGGGGCCTCTTCGCGAAAGCCGGGAATGATTCCCGACGCGGGCACCATGTCGGGCAGGTACCCATGGTCGTGGTCGGCGTCGAAGGCCTCCGCCGCCAGCCGCGCCGCCTCGCGCAGCTCCTCCGGATCGGGCGTGCCGGGCAGACGGGTCGCCGCCAGCAGCCCGTGGGCATCGATGTCGCGGGCAATGACCCCATCCACCTTCTCCAGCGACACAAGCGCCGGAAAGAAACTGGCCATCAGGTACGGATTGAAGTAGCGAATGCCCAGGTAAACGGCGGCAAACTCCACATAGGTCGACGGGTCGTCGTAGGGCGGCAGGAGGAACCGCTCTTGCCGCAGCACGTTGCGGATCTCGTCGAATTCCAGGCTGCCCAGCGCCGCCCGCCGTTGGGCGAATTCCGCCGCACCGAAGCGTTGCTGCGCGGCCAGGCGGTGGAACTCCTGGTGGACCCGCGCGTGGAAGAGCAGTTCCCAGTAAGCGAGCAGGACCTCGCCGCGCGGCCGCTCCTCGAGGACCTCGCCGTGGGGACGCTCCAGCAGGATGACGTCTTCCGGCAGGTCCTCGGCGGGGTCGAACCCGATCTCGCTGCGATCGGCGATATCCAGCAGGTCCTTCCGCGGAATGACGTAGGTCTTGCTATGGGGAACGCGGAAACCCATGCCCGGCAGCGAAGCGTGCAACCGCACCACCCGCCGCAGCAGCCGCGGCAGCACGAGCCGCGCGGCCGGCTCGACGGACCCCAAAGCCCGCTCCAAGTCCGGCAGGCCGATCCGCGCATCACCGGGCACCCACTCGTGGGTGGCGGCGAACTGTGCGCGGTTTCGGCGAGACCATTTCCAGGGTTTTTTCACGGATGGGACTTGGGGAATAGGAGGTAAAACTTAGAACTAAGTACTAAGTACCAAGTACTAAGTACTAAGTACTAAGTACCAAGCACCAAGCACCAAGCACCAAGTACCAAGCACTAAGTACCAAGTACCAAGTACCAAGCACTAAGTACCAAGCACTAAGCACTCTTTTCACGGAAACTTGTACTGTCGGTTCTTCGGATCAAAATCGGCGTCGCTGTAGCCGTTGTTGAGTTTCAGCTCCAGATACGTATATTCCTCCACCAGTTGCGGTTGCTTGCTGTGGTCCAGCGGCAGTTCGTAAATCTCGACGCGGATGGGCAAGTGCAATTCATCGTCAACAAATACTTTGGCCAAGTAGCCCCAGGTCTTCGGTTGCTTCGGTTCATGGACGGGGTACGTGATCTCCAGCAAGGTGCAGGCGCGCTTGTTGTCCACCAGGGCGTGGCGATAGCGCTTGACCTGGACCTGGCTGGGGTCACCCGCCGACTCGCCGCGCGCGATTAATTGCCGGCAGAGGTTGGCCAGACCGATCTCGGTGATCGGGTAATGTTCGTCCTGCGTCGCCAGCCAGCCTTTCGGATCCAGAGGCATGGTGAAACGGCTGCCGATGAGACCGGGCGTATGGACGAGCAGCATGCCGCCATTTCGCCCCTCGACATAAATCACCTCGCGGTCCTTGACGTGCGCGTTGTCGCTCCGATTGCGGAAAAGGAGGTAGACGCTGAAGGGCTTCTCGCGAATCTTGGCAAACATCTCGGTGGTGATGAAATCCTTGTCGGTAAGGTCCCTGTCGATGAGAACCTTGCCGACTCGTTCTTTCTTAATGATGACAGCCGAGTAGTCGCGTATGTTATGCTCGATTTCGTCCAACGCCTGATGAGCGAGGGCCATGGCCTCCTGGAGCGTGGCGGGCTCGCCGACGTTGTCGGAGCCGGTGGCCGTTTCGGTAATTGGGACGTGCGATGGTTGCCACCAGCCAAGCCCGAAGTAGCCCACTGCAGCCAGCAGGGCCAGCAAAAGGACCGACGTGATGATAATGACGACAAACCGCCGCATGCATTCCTCGACGAAAACAACCCGCGGCGCAAACGAGGGCGCCAAGTGGTTGCCTAATTTAACGCTCGATCTTGCATTTTGGCAAGGCCTGGCTGAGTTGCCCCGCGCCGTCGTCGGTAACGTCGGTGTTGGTGAGGTCCAGTTCCTCCAACTTGCGCAATTCGCGGAGCCGCCCCAAACCGGCGTCGGTGACCTCGGTGTCGGCCAGCGACAAACTCCTCAGGTCCTTCATTCCCCGCAGGTGATCCAGCCCGGCGTCGGTGACCTTGGTTTCGGAGAGGGCCAGCGTTTCCAGCTTGGACAGTTGCTTGAGGTGTTCCAGTCCGGCGTCGGTGACCTGGTCGCCGACGAGGCGGAGTTCCACGAGGTCCTTCAAGGCGGCGAGACTCTGGAGTCCGGCGTCGGTGACGTTGGTGCCTTCAAGGTACAGCTCCTTGAGCTTGGTCAGCGGTTTGAGATGATCCAGCCCGGCGTCGGCAACCTTGGTGTCCCACAGCGAGAGCATTTGGAGCTGGGTCAGGGTCTTGAGGCACTCCAGTCCGGCGCTGGTCATCTCGGTCTGCGCCAGATTCAAGCGCTGCAGGCGGGTCAGTCCCTTGAGGTGTTCCAGCCCGGCGTCGCTGATCTTGGTTGCCCTCAGGTCGAGGTCGCGAAGCCTGGTCAGGCCTTCGAGCCTGGCCAATCCCTCGTCGTCGACCTTGGTTTCCCAGAGACCGAGGGTCTGCAGCCCGGTCAAGCCCTTGAGGTGTTCCAGCCCGCCGCTGGTAATCGGGGCGCCGTCGAGGCGCAAATCCCTGAGCTCCGCCAGTCCCTTGAGGTGTTCGAGTCCCGCGTCGGTGATCTTGCTCCCCGTCAGGTCGAGCGTCTGCAGGCGGGTCAAGGCCTTGAGGTGCTCCAGGCCGGCGTCGCCGATCGAGGTTTGTTCCAGGTCCAGGTTGCGGAGCCTGGTCAAGCCTTCGAGATGGGCCAGTCCGGCATCGGTGATCTTGGTGTCCCACAGACCCAAGACCTGCAGCTTGGTCAGTTCCTTCAAGTGTTGCAATCCGGCGTCGGTGACCTGGGTGTGGTTCAGGTTCAGGGTCTCGAGGCGGGGGAATGCCTTAAGTTGTTCCAGATCCGCATCCGTGACCTTCGACTCCGCGAAGTCGACGGCGATGACCGGTTTGGTCGGGCTGTCCGTGTCCAGGGCAACCTGGCCGCCCAGTTTTTCAATTTCAGCGATGGCCTTGGCTTCATCGGCATCGGCATCCGCCGCAAGGCTCCAGTTGGCGAAAACCGCCGGCGATACCATAAGCAACACGGGTACGATAATGCGTTTCATGCAAGTTTCCTTTCGAGTTGTATCCCCATAAGTATAGTCGATGTCCGCAGGACATGGAAGCCATGAAGGCGGCGGTTCGAGGTTGTTCCAAGGCTTCCTTGTTTCGTGTATTCTGTGTATTTCCCGGTTTCAATTCTTGATCTGTCATGGCCAATCGCGACAACCATTACGAAGCGGCGTTCGAAGAATACCTCCGCAGTCGCGGCGTGCCCTATGTGGCGGTCGACGAGGCGAAGCGGAGCGTGCTCTCCGACGGCGGCTCGATCAAGAGCCTCGATTTCATCGTTTCCAGCCCCGGACCCGCGCGGGTGCCCCATCCGTTGGCTGGTCGACGTGAAGGGCAGGAAATTTCCCAGCGGCGATATCCAGAAGCAGTACTGGAAAAACTGGTCGACGCGGGACGACATCGTGAGCCTGGCCCAATGGGAACGGCTCTTCGGCCAGAACTTCTGCGGGCTGTTCGTCTTCGCCTATAACATCCTGGGCGACAGGGCCCCGCTGCCCTACGAACAGCTTTTCAAGTTCCGCAACAAACTCTATGCCTTCGTTGCCGTGCGGCTTTTGGACTACGCCGGCTACGCCCGGCCGATCTCGGCCAAGTGGGACACCCTGGCCATGCCGGCCGCCGATTTTCGCCGCCTCGCCCGGCCGCTCGACGAGTTGCTGGGTTTGGCAGAGAGGAAGTAGCTGCCCGTAGATTCCGGGCAGCTACTCGAACCTCAGACTGTTGATCGACGATTTGAAAACGGCCCCTGCCTCTTTCCATTGCGACTTCAGCGCCGTGCAAGTCATGACGCACAGGCCGCCGCTCGTAGGGAACATTACCACCCAGACCCGCAACGGTTTCTTTTGACGCGGGTCATCCGTTTCGTAGGCTACGGAAAACAGCGTGCGGCCGCGCACCAGGAAGTGCGATGTCTTGAACTGCGAAACGGGCGAGCCCTTGGGAATCCCCTGCTTGAGCCCGCGAACCATCGCCTTCTCGAAGTCGGGGCTCACGACAATAGGTCCTTTCCTGACGATCACGTTGATGTTCGGCGTGACGTCTTCACTCGGCGTGCCGTGAATGTACGCGACAATCCCCGGGTCCGCTCGCGACTTCTTCTTGACCGCCTCCACCAACTTGCCTGTCTCCGCTTGCGCGGCAAGTTTCCAGTCGTCAGGAAAGGTGAGCGTAAACCCTTCCGGGCTGACAAACTCGCCCGCGCGCGCCGACGACACCGGGCAGGCAACGGCGAGCACCAACACAAAGCAGATTCGATATCGCATCTTACCGTCTCATTCTTTCGTGTATTTCGTGTTTCTTTTCCTCACGAACCTCAGCACCACGATCACCCCAACGATGGAAATGGCCGCGATCAAGGCGGTACGGCCGATCCGCTGCTCGATCGCGTGCCAACGCGCGCCGGCCCAATAGCCGATCAAGACCGAACCGGCCGCCCACACCACTCCGCCGAGGACGTTGAATGCCAGAAAGTGCAAGTAGCGCAGCCGCGCGGCCCCGGCGAAGAAGGGGACGAGGATGCGGAAGAAGGCCGAGAAACGGGCGAGAAAGACCGTCTTGCCGCCGTGCCGGTGGAAGAAGTCTTCCAGCCGCTGCCAGTGCTCTTCCCGCAGTCCCAGCCAATGGCCATAGCGCAAGAACCACGGTTTCTGCAAGAGCCGGCCCAATTCATAGCCGATGCTGTCGCCGAGAATCGCGGCCACCGCCACCAGGGGAACGAGCAGCCTCAGGTCCAGCACCCCGCACGAGGCCAGGAAACCGCCCAGGAAGACCAGGGCTTCGCCCGGCATGAAGAAGCCCAGGAAAGCGGCCGACTCCAGCGATACCACCAGGAAGATCGCCAGGTAGGCCCACTGCCCGATTCCGCTGACCCAGGTGATGAATTGATCCATCACAACATTCTAGCGAACGCGCCCGGAAACACGAAATCCGAATGTCAAAATCCGAAACAAATACAAAACTCGAATGATGCGAATTCAAAACGGTTTTGGTCATTCCTGCTTTGTATTCTGTATTTGTTTCGGATTTCGGATTTCGGATTTCGAGTTCATTCATATCGCAAGGCTTCGATGGGATCGAGCCGCGAGGCCTTCCAGGCGGGATAGAAACCGAAGACGATGCCCACGGCCGCGGAGACGGCGACGGAGATGGTGATGATCAGGAGCGAGGGCCGGGTCGGCCAATGCTGGAAGTGGCGGACCAGGATCGAAGCGAACCGTCCGACGAGAACGCCGGCGGCGCCGCCCACCAGGCAGAGCACGACGGCTTCCACGAGGAACTGCCGGAGGATGTGGTGGCTGCGGGCGCCGACGGCCATCCGCAGGCCGATTTCCCGCGTCCGCTCCGTCACCGAGACGAGCATGATGTTCATGATGCCCACTCCGCCCACGATCAGCGAAATGCCGGCCACGATCAGCAGCAGGATGCCCATCAAGGTGGACGTCTGGGTGATCGTTTTGAGGATTTCCGTCATGTCGCGGATATTGAAGTCGTCGTGGGTGTCGTCGTCTTCGCTGGGGGTCTTGATATGGTGCCGCTCGCGGAGGAGGCTCTTGATTTCGCGGATCGCCTCCGGAATCTGCTCGCCGGAGGCGGCCTTGACGAGGATGTTGTCGACCGTCACCATGCGGCCGGATTGCGGGGTGTCGGCCTGCTCCACATCCGAGAACGAAGGATAGAGGGCCGTGGAGTTCGGATAGGTGTTGCTGAGGCTGTTGATCGTGGAGGTCGGGGTCTGGCTTTCCGTGGGGTTCGCACTGGCCACGGCGTTGGACGACACGGCGTTGAGGCGGAACTTGATCGTCGTCCAGGGGGCGATGACGATGTCGTCCTGGTCGCGGCCCATCATGTTGGCGCCCTTGGATGACAGGACGCCGATGACGCGAAAGGCGACGTTGGAAATCCGCAGCTCCTTGCCCACGGGCGACTCGTTGTCGAAAAGTTCCCGCTTGATCGTCGTGCCCACCATGCAGACCTTGTTGGCATTGAGCACGTCGCGGTCGGAAAAGACGTCGCCTTCCTCCATTTCGGTCCAGTCCCGGACATTCAGGTAATTGGGCGTGGTGCCGACCACGGACTGGGTGTTCCAGTTGGTTCGGCCGTAGATCAACTGGGCCCGCGTTGTCACCTGGAGTGCGAAGTCGCTGATCGCCGGGCACTGCCGGGCCAACTGTTCGCCGTCTTCCGGCGTGAGCGTGGGCCGGCTGCCGGCGCCATAACTGACGCCGCCGCTCATCGCCGCGCCGGGCAAGACAAGAAGATTGTTGGCGCCCATGCCGGCAATCGTTTTCTGCACGGCCGTTTTCGAGCCCTCGCCGATTTCGGTCATGGCAATCACCGCCCCCACGCCGATGATCACGCCCAGGGCCGTCAGCGCCGAGCGCATTTTGTTCCGCCGCAACGCCCCCAGGGCCGTCCGCCAGGTGGGCGGGATCAGCGCCGGCAAGCCGCGCGACTTTAGCGGCGATTCGGCGCCGTACAGCGAACTGGCCGCCGCGGCTTTCTCGACAGCCGGTTGTTCCACGGCGGTGCGCGCCGCGGCAACCGCGAGCGGGGCCTTGGCCACGGCCGAAGCAGCAGCCGACAAAGCACCGGTCACAGCCACCGCGGGGGACAAAGGCATCACGGCGGAGCGTGATGAGTACGACGGCGAGCCGCCGGTCGCGGGGGCCGGGTACCCGTCGCCATTGCCGGGGCCGTTGCCATTGGAATGCCCGTTAAGCAGAATCGCCGGCGTCGGGTGTTCCATGTCGGAAACGACGGTCTCGCGGCGTTCGTCGCCTTCGACCAGGCCGTCGGCCAGCCGGATCGTGCGATGGGCGAAGCTGGCCACCTTGGGGTCGTGCGTGACGAGAATCACGGTGATCCCCTCGGCGTTGAGCTGCTGGAACATCCGCAAGATTTCCACGCTCGTGTGCGAATCGAGGTTGCCCGTCGGCTCGTCGGCCAGCAGCAAGGCCGGGCGATTGACCAGCGACCGGGCGATGGCCACCCGCTGTTGCTGGCCGCCGGACATCTGCGAAGGCTCGTGGTCGGTGCGGTCGGCCAGGCCGACGCGTTCCAGCAGCATGTGGGCCAGCCTCAGCGACTCGGCGCCGCTCGGCCGCTGCGGGGAGTAGTCCAAAGGCATGGTCACCTGGTACAACGCGCTGGTGCGCGGCAGGAGGTTGAAGCTCTGGAAGACGAAGCCCAGTTTGGCCGTCCGCACCAGTGCCCGCTGATTGGGCGTGAACTGGCTCATCTCCTGGCCGTCGAGCCAGTATTCGCCGGAACTGGGGCGGTCGAGACAGCCGAGGAGATTCATGAGCGTCGTCTTGCCGGACCCCGACGCGCCCATCAGCGCGACCATTTCGCCGCGCTCGATGGTCAGCGAGATGCCCTTGAGCACCGGCACATCGACCTCGCCCAAGTGATAGGTCTTGGTGATGTCCTCCAGGCGTATGAGTTCCATGATAGCTTCCCGTTACTTGGAGCTGGCGGAGTCCTTGGACTTCTTGGCGCTGCCTCTGAACAGCTTGGGCATGAAAGGATTGGTCGTGTCGCCCTCGTTATCGCTGGCGACATTCTCGCCGACAACGATCTCCATGCCTTCGCTAATGCCATCGCCGCGGACCTCGGTCATCGTGCCGTCGGTGGCGATGATCTTGACCGGAACCGGAACGACGAAATTCCCCTCGACTTTCCAGAGGCGGCCGGACTCGTGGTGCTCCTTGAGCGCCGCGGCGGTTTCCGCCGAAATGGGCTGGCCCGGCGGCTGGTTGTCGCCCTTGGCGACCTTCGGTCCCTGCGCCGCCGCCGGCGCGGCCGCCTTGCCCTTCTGCTGGGAGTTCTGTTCTGTGCGGGCCTTCCAGTCTTGAGCAGTCAAGCCGGTTGCCGTGCCCGCCGAGGTCGCCAGCGACGAGTCCTTTGCGGCGGGGGCCGCCGCCTGCCCGCTGCCCTTGGCCCGATCACGCTTCTTGTGGTCGCCCGATTTGGGCTTATCGTCGTGGCGGTTCATGGCCTCCAGGGTTTCGGCGCGGACGTCGGGGGCGATCTGCTGCGGCCGGGGCTTCCAACGCAAGGCCGCGTTGGGCACCTTCAAGACGTCGTCGTGGCGTTCGATTTCGAACGACAGGTTGGCCGTCATGTAGGGGAGCAGTTTCAGGTCTTTGTTCTCCGTCGTCACCACGACCGTGTAGGTCACCACGTTCTGCGTCATGGTGGCATTCAGGCGGATTTGCAACACCTCGCCTTCGAAGGTCCTGTTGGGGTAGGCATCCACGGTGAAGTGGACCTTCACGCCGGGATGGATGCGGCCGATGTCGGCCTCGTTGACCGATGCCCAGACCTGGATCCGCGACAGGTCCTTGGCCAGCAGGAAGAGGCTGGAGGCGCTCAGGGAGGAAACGACCGTCTGCCCCACGTTGACGCGGCGGTCGACGATCGTGCCTTTCACCGGCGACTTGATGTCGCAGTAGCCGAGATTGATCTGGGCCTGGTGCAGCGCGGCCTCGGCCTGTTTGATCACCGCCTCGTCGACACCGACGGTGGCCTTTTGCACGGCGACGGCCGCCAGGTCGGCGTCGTATTGGTTGGGCGGGAGGGCGCCCTCCGTCTTGCGCAGCATCTCATCGCGCTTCAGATTCTGCTCCGCCAGGCCCAGGTTGGCCTTCGCCAGATTCAGGTTCGCCTTGGCGCTGTTGACCGCGGCCTGGTTCTGATCGACCGTCGCCTGGTAAAAGGTCCGATCGATCGTGGCCAGCACGGTGTCCTTTTCGACGTTCGAGCCGTAATCGATGTGCTTGGCGGGGTCGTGGGGATCGACGCCGAAATCCGTGATCAGGCCGTTGACCTGCGAACCGATGTCGACGACTTGCTCCGGCTCGACGGTTCCCGTGGCGCCGATCGTGGGCAGCATGTCGCCCCGCTCGATCGGGGCCAGGCGGAAGTTGGCGGTCCCCTGCGTGTGATAGTACCTTAATAAATAATAGCCGCCGACAATGACCAGGCCGCCGACGATGACGATGGAAACAATAGTTCTCATGGGGTTGCTTTCGATTTCGAGCCCTTGCTTGCGGAGGTTCCGCCGTGATGGTTGTTTTCCCGACCATTGGCCTTCTTGCCGGATGGAACTCCGAGTCCGTCCAGTTTTTTGCCCTGCCCGCCGTTTTTCCCGACGACCTTTTCCCCGAACGTCTTTGCGCCGCCGGCGGGGACGGCGGAGCAGGCGTCCACGAGGATTTCCAGCGATGCCCGCACCACCTCGCGCTGCTGTGCGGCAAGCTGCTCCAGCACCGCCAGGCTCCGGAGGACGCGATTCTCGCGGCGCTTGCGCATCATCTTTTCGCCGCGGGCGGTAAGTTGCAGGCAGCGGACGCGGCGATCGTTTCCTTCGGCCATGCGCTTGACCAGCCGCGCCCGCTCCAAGCGGTCGGCGATCTGCGTCAAGGCGCTGAGCGAAACGCCCAGCGCGCGGCTCAAGGCCGACATCGGCCGACGGCCTTCGCTGAGGATCCCGCACAGCCGCAGTTGCGCCAGAGGCAGGTTGTCGACGGGGTCCTTTTCCGAGGAGGACATTCCCCGAGCCAGGCGGGGTATCAGCCCGGCGACGGCCTCGGCAATTTCCAGCAACTCTTGTTGACTCATGGTTCCCTTGTGTCCTTCCAGAGATTCAACCCCGCCGGCGGATCTTCGGACCGCGCCGGGGCGAGGCAGCTCCTTAACTTCCATGTACATTTAATATATCTAAAGTATTCGCCCGGCGAAAGGCAAATGTTCCCGGGGGGTGAAAAAATCAGCTACCGCAGGGCCTCCAGCGGCTTCAGTCGCACGGCGGAAAGCGCCGGCACGAGCCCGCCGAGCCCGCCCATCAAAAGGGTGACGAAGACGCCTGCCGTCCAGATCCGGGCATCGACCACCAGTTCCAGAACGACGAACTTCCCGCCGCCCCCCGAACTGCCCACGATACTGTTGACCGTCAGGCCGTTGGCCAGCGAGCCCAGGGCACAACCCGCCAGTCCGCCCAGCAGGGCAATCACCAGCGACTCCAACAGGAAGGAAACGAGGATGTGCCAGCGGGCGTAGCCCAGGACGCGGAGCACGCCGATATCCTTGATGCGGTTGCTGATGGCGGCGAACATCGTGTTCATGACCCCAAAAATGCCGCCGATCGACATCACCGCGGTGACGATGATGATGGCGTAGAGAAACTGTTGGTTCGTTTCCGAAAGGCTGGCGAAGTACTCTTTTTCCACCTGCGGCGCGATATTGGCCTTGCCATACGAGGTCTTGAGGAAGTCCCGCAGTTTTGCCGCCGCATCGGCATCGGCCGTGGCCAGCACCAGCGTGGTGACGTTGTCTTTGCCGAACACGGGTCCCACCTTTGCGCGGTTGGCCCAGATCTCGGAATTGCAGGTCGCACCGGACGACTTGAGGATTCCCGTGACGACCCAATCCTCTTCGCCCAGGCGGAAGTGGTCGCCCACGTCCAACCGGCGGGGATTCTTGGCCGCAGCGACTTCCTCCGGGGTGCGGTCCCCCGCCAGCTCGCCGGCCACGCCTTCGCCCAACACGGCCTGGATCGCCGGGGCCGCCTTGCTGTCTGCGCCCGATCGGTCCTCCACGCCCGCTGCCGAGAACCAGTTGCCGCTCTTGAGTTGGATATTGTGGACCTTGGCCGCGATGGAGGCGTCGGTGATGCCGCGGACCTGCAGGAAGCGGCTGTTGGGCCGGCCCGGCTTCGGGTTGGGCACGGGTTGCTTGACGATGAGATAGGACTCTCGGCTGGCCAACGGCAGGCCCGATGCGCCGTCGCGCAACACGCCGGGCAGATTCTCGATTTCGCCCAGATCGGACACATTGAGGTTGCTGAATGCCTCGTCGAGCGCGCCTTCGGCCAGAATCATGACGTTGCCGGGCTGACCCGACCCCTCCGTCATCCGCTGCATGCCGCTCGTGAAGGCCAACATGATGACCATCACACCGACCACTAAAGTAAAGGCCAGGGCCGTCATCAGCGTCGTCCGCCAACGCAACGAGAGATTGCGCAAGGTGTAGCTCAACGGGACTCGATTGATGACCAGCAGCACGAGCACCAGTCCGAGTGAAATGGCAAGTAGAATCAACAGCATCCGCGGTTCCTTACGCAATTTTCGCAAAAACTTCCGCCGGCTTCACGCGGCTGGCCGACAGGGCTGGCTGCAAGCTGCCGGCCAGGGCGGCGCCGCCGCCCACCGCGACTCCCCACCACAAAGCGTTGACGGGAATGAGGAAGACGGGGAAGAAACCCATGGGGAAGCTCAACCCATGGAAGCCCCAATTGACGATCATGTAGGTCAGGGCCGCGCTGGCGAAGCCCGATAGCAGCCCCAGCAACACCGATTCGCCCATCACCAGCAGGAGGATCTGGCCGGGCCGGAAACCGAGCACTTTGAGAACGGCCATTTCCGTCCGCCGTTCACGAACGCTGATGCTGATGGCGTTGGCCAGCACCAGGGCCAGCGTCCCCAGGCTGGCCAGGGACAGCGGCACGCGCATGATCCAGAGCAGGTCGCGGTAGGCGTCCAGAAAGGAGCCGACACCCGAGGACTCGGTCTCGCATTTCACCTGCGGATTGGTGTAGGACGGCGCGGTGGTGATCTGCTCGGCCAGGCGGTTGTAGGCTTCCTTGTCGTCCACCTTGACCAGGACCAGGCTCAGACTGCGATCGGCCATGGGGTGCTGCCGCCCGGCGTGCGCCTGCGGATAGGCGTCGAGCTTGGCGTTGTAGTAGTCGCGATTGATGACGGCCAGACCGTCGTAGCGGCCCGCCGGGAATACGCCGGCGATCTCGAATTCGAAGTCCAGGTCCTTCCAGGTCGAAAAACCGTTGAGGTTGAACGTCCGCCCCACCGGGTTCTCCAGCATGCTGGGCTGGCCGTCCTTCGTGCTCTTCTGACTCAGGGCCAGCAGGTGGTTCCGTCCCAGGATGATGCCGTCGCGCTTGTTCTTCATCCGCTCGATGCTGCGGTGGAGCTCAGCGTCCTCGGCCGCGGAAAGCCCCTCCAATCCGGACATCATCGTGGGCACCCTGCCGGGGTCGCAGGCGATGCAGAAGATCATCGACTTGAACGACGGATTCTTCGGATCGAGCGTCCCGCCATAGAACTGCCACGTCATGGCGTCCGTGGGGCGGATGTCCTCTGGATGGCCTTTTCGGGCTGCGCCTTCGCAGAGCGACGACCCGTAGGCAAGCGGCAGGCGGCTGGGGACCGACCACCGCTCGCTGATGAAGGCCTTCACGTCGTGGCTTTTCTCTTCCGTCACCAGGTCGATCAAGTGCAGGATCGACCAGACCATCGTGACCACCAGCACCAGCACCATCGTGCCCAGCGAGGTGAGAACCGAGCGCAACGGATTGCGCCCGACATTCTTGACGATCAACAACAAGAGCTTCATCGCGTCCTAGGCTTGGTAAGGTCCGGTACGGTGCCCGTCGGTCCACCCTGTATAATTCTCTCCGGGAATAACTCTAGCTGCCTAGAACTGGATGGGCAAGTTCACTTTCCCTTCGCGGGAGAGTTTGATGCGCTCTCGGCACTGGTCGGGGGCGAAGACCATGAATTCGCTCCTGCGCTCTCGCTTGGCAAAAAGCGCAATCGCGCCGTTCGGGGCAGCAAAAGGCACCCGACTGGAACGAGGACATCGAGCATCGATCGGCACGAGATTTTCGTCTCTGGACCGCGACATCGTAAAAATGCAATAAATTATTAACCCCACTTATAGATTTATACCGAAAGTAGGGTGCGAATTAATCGTGAGCAACTACAATGAGGGTGGCTATACCATTACTAATAGTGTACAAATGCCTGAAACGCGACGAATCGCCGGTGTCGGTACAAGTTTTCGTGCCAATTCATGGGCCCGTTTCTTTGTAGGTACTTAGCACACTCTGAAGAGTGTAAAATCATGCGATTTCCTGCATTTTCTTCGCACGAAACCATTCGTTTGGGTAACTCAACTCTTTCTATTCGCTGGGAAAAAACGGCCGCTGCCAACCATTAAACACCATAGGTGATGGTGAGCGGAGGATTGGGAGGGGGAGCATGTAGCCGAGAGAGGGGATTTGCAGGCGATGTTTGCTCGGCGCAAATGCGAGGGAATCCATTGGGGCCGAAGGCCCGGCGGCTTATCCAGCACTAAGTGGTCAATCTCAGAAATCGTGTCAGGGTTAGGCTGTAGGGTGGGCTCGGGCACCATATAGTCATGGTCGGCCCGTCGCTACACGTGACGGCGTGGGAAGCCCGTCCTACGGAAGTTGTATCGGACCGAATTCTACGGCGCAGCCCCTGGACCGGCGCCTGCCTCGCCGCGGCTCAAGCCAACCTTCTCGACCAGCGTCAGTTCTCGCCGGGCACTGCCGGCCAAGAGACAGAGGCCGATCAGCCCGAGGCCGGCCAAGGTGACCAGCCGGCCGCGCCAGAGGCTGTCGGGATGGAACTCCAGGCGGACCTCGGCATTGCCCGGTTCGACGACGCAACCCAGGAAGTCGCCGTTGACGCGATAGACGGGCGCGGGGCTGCCGTCGATCGTGCATCGCCAGCCGGGATGATAGCTCTCGGCAATCACCAGCAATTGCGGCGACGAGCAACAGACCTTCACGGCCATCTGCCCGCCGCGGTGCTGGGTCAACGCGGCCGTGCCCGCTTTGCCCGGCGGCAGGGCCAGCGCGTACTCGCAAAGTGCCTCGCGGCGGATGTCGATCTTTGCCAGGTCCTGGGCTGGATCCTGGCTTTGCACGACGTGCGTCACGAGGCGCACCAAGGGCAGGGGATCGGGCACCTGCATCCAGTTCTCATCGTAGGGCGCCAGACCCGCGATGGCCGCCGTCGAAGGGCCGCGATGGACCCAGCGCGTGGAAGCCACGCGCAACGCCGGCAGTTGGAAGTAGTTCAACAGCTTGCTCGGCGCCAAGGCCGCATAGCCGTCGGTCCGCGACCAGCCGACCAGCGTCATCTGGTTGCCGATCGCCGCGGCCCGGGCGCCATGTACCCATGGTCCGCGGTCATAGTCGGGCGGAGCGAAGACCCGCCACCCGCGCGGGTACCTGGCAAGCGGGTGCCCCATCGGGGCCGCCGGCCTCGCTTTCGCCCGGCGGGACCACCGCCTGGGCCAAGAAGCCGTCGAGTTGGCCGCCGGGTTCGTCGAGGGTGCAACTCAGTCCGTAGTAGCCCAGGTCGGCGGCCATGAAGAGGATCAGCCCGACCAGCGCACCGCGGACGCCTTGCGCGGCGGCAATCACCAGCAGCGCGGCGGCGGCCATGAGCAGCGGTCCCACGAGGACCCGCGGCGGCGAGGCCACCTGGTGACCGAATTGCAGGATCAACCCGGCCACCGCCACGGCGAGGCTGATCAGGACCGTCGCGCCCAGGACCTCGAAGTGCCGCCAGAGCGCGGCGGCACGGCTCTCCCCGGCGCGCATGGGCAGATCGCGCCGGATCTTCTGCTTTTCCCGCGCTTCGCGCTCGACGAGCACGAAGCCGATGGCCGCCAGCACGGCCACGGCGAACTGGAAGAGGACCGTATAGCGGCAAGAGAACTGGAACCAGGCGGCCCAGGGGATCGAGCTCTGCCAATGGATACTTTGACCCTGGCTGCCCAGGGCCAAGAGCAGCGCCGCGAGGCCGAAGGCGGCCGTCGCCTGGGCCAGGCGCTTCATGCCGCCCAGGTCGCTGCGGCGAACGAGGACCCAGAGGGCCAGCATCAACGGCACCGCCCCCACGTAAAGGCTCAGTTCGTTGGCATTGCCGCCGAATACTCGATCCAACGGCAGGTAGGGCGCCACGAGTTGGATCAGGTTGATGGGGTGGAGCTTTGGGCCTGGGGACAGGTCGCCACCGTTGGCGCGCTCTGGGAAAGGGTTTCCAGTGTGGGCAGCAATTGCACCGCCCCGACCAAGAGGCCGATTCCCTTGGCCATGACCACGCGCGGCGCCGAGTTCCGCCGGCAGCCGGTGCAGACGCGGCAGGTGGACATCGTTTCGCAGCCGTCGCGGGGAAAATGCCGCCGCGTCACGACCAGCCAGAGCGTGAAACTCGTTTCGGCCAAGAGCGAGAACCAAACGTATTGCGGGCAGCCCAGCAGCATCTGCGATCCGGTCAAGAGGGCCAGGAAGGCCTGGGCCAGGGCCACTTTCCAGCGCTTCGCATCGATCATCACGATGTCGATCATCGCCAGCAGCCAAGGGATGTGGGCCACGGCCGCCACCGCGCTGGGATGGACGAAGTGCAAGAGATTGAAACTGGAAAAGGTGAAGGCCAAACTGCCCACCATGGCCGCATCCTGCCGCCGCAGCCGGCGGCGCAGAAAGCAGTACATCCCCGCGAGCATCAGCGGATAACTGCACAGGTATTCCCAACCGAGGGCGGCACGCAAGGGCAGAAAACGATACAGGAAGCGGTGCAGGGGATGGTACGTGCCGACCTGGCCCTCGCCGGTGAGGTAGAAACCCGAGTAGACGTTGGGCATCCAGTCGAAAGCCTCGCCGCGGGCCAGTTGTTCGGCATAGAAGGCCCGTGCCGGCAGGTGGAAGTTGCCCAGCTCGTCGGCCGTGTAAAACTCGCCGGCGAAGAAAGGCATGGCCAGCAGCGCGAGCAAGATCACGGCGGCCAACAGCGACCAGGCGAACAAGTCGCGCTCGACTATGCGCGGTCACGCGGGGAAAGAGGTTGGCCAGTCGAAACGACATTGTAGCACCCTTCGAGGACGCTGACGCCCGTGGCGCAAACAACAGGCGCCGAGGATCTTGTCTTACAAGAATAGGTCATGAAATTGCAACCTAGACTTGACTGCATAGATTGGAGGGATTCTCATGTCGCATCGACCATGGGTACATGGTGCCCGGTTTTCGGATTATGTGCTCGTGCTGCTTGTCACGCTGGCCGTGCTGGCAGCCTGGGAAGGCTTCGTGTTGAACCATCGGCCGGAAACTCGCGGCTGTGGCGGCGACTTTCCCCAGTTCTACGTTGCCGGCACGATCATCCACCGCGGCGAGGCGGAGCGATTGTATGATCAGCCCTACTTTCGCCACTTTCAGGAGTCGACACGCGACGATCCGCTGCGTTCGCTCTACCCGCCAACCATGGGTTTGCTCATGGCGCCCCTGGCACGGCTGCCCTACGACGCGGCCCTGGCCGCCTGGTGGGCGATGCAAGCTGTCTGCCTGCTGGCGACGGGCGTGATTTTCTACCGCACTTCGATGGGTACATGGTGCCCGCGGCCCTGGCGCATCAATATGCTGGTGGCCCTCGCCGCGCTGATGCCGCTGTGGATCGCCGTGGGCATTGGCCACCTGGCGCCGATGCTGCTGCTGGTCATGGCCGGCGGATTGGCGCTCCACAAGCAGGGAAAACCGGGCTGGGCCGGGCTGGTGCTCTCCCTTCTGGCCCTCAAGCCGCAATTGGCCGTCGGACTGCTGCTGTGGATGCTCGTGAGGCGCGACGTCCGCACGCTGCTGGGACTGATCGCTGGATTTGCCCTCCAGGCCCTGACCGTGGCCGTGCTCCTGGGACCCGGTTTGTGGCTCGATTATCTGCATGCCATGCCCGGGATTTCCGCCGTTACCCGCGCCTATCGCTATTCACCGCTCTTCGAGCAGTCGCTGGCGGGCATCGCGAGCAATCTGCTCTGGGCGGCAGGGCTCACGGCATGGCAAGTGCCGGTGATGAGGATTATCTACGCGGTTACGGTCAGCGCGGCGGCGGTCATGCTCTGCCGAGTTGTCTGGGCGCGGCGGCCGTGGCGACCGATTCTGCCGGTCTGCCCGGTCCCTGGAAGCGAGAACATCGAATATGCTTGCGGCGTGCTGTTCATGATGGTCCTGCCACCCTATTTCCTCGTCTACGATCAGACGCTCTTGGCCGTTCCGCTGGTGATGCTCTGGTCGTCGCCGGCCTGGCGGTGGGGCGTGGCGTTATTGGCCGTTTCAAATGTATTGGCGGCCAACCTCTCGTTCATGCTCGGTTTCAGCCTCACGGGATTCGTGGCCCTGGCGGCGATGTTTTCCCTGGCTAGAGCGGTTACGCGAACGACTGGCGCCAATTTACCGGTAGTCGTAACGGGTGAGACAAGATCCGGGAATTGTGACCTGGATTTCATCTGAAAGATGGAGGAAGACCTATGTCGCGCTGGCGGCTTTCCGATTGGACTTTGGGCCTGCTTGTTGCCCTGGCCGTGCTCGCCGCCTGGGAAGGCTTTGCAGTGAATCACTGGCCGGCAACCCGCGGTTGCGGGGGCGACTTTCCCCAGTACTACGTCGCCGGCACGATCGTTCGCCAGGGCGAGGCCGAGCGGCTGTACGATCAGCCGTACTTCCGCCAACTCCAGGAATCGATGCGCGACGACCCGCTCTCGTCGATCTACCCGCCGACGGTGGCATTGCTCATGGCCCCGCTGACGCGGCTTTCCTACGACGAGGCCCTGGCCGTCTGTTGGGTGATCCACGCGGTTTGCATTCTGGCGACGGGCGTGATTTTCTATCGCACCACCCCGCTGCCGAAACCCTGGCGGATCAATATGCTCGTGGCCCTGGCCGCGATGACGCCCTTGTGGATCGCCGTGGGCATCGGCCAAGTGGCGCCGATCTTCCTGCTATTCGTTGCCGGCGGATTGACGCTGCACAAGCGGGGAAAATGCGGCCGGGCAGGGCTGCTGCTCTCGCTTCTGGCCCTCAAGCCGCAACTGGCCGTGGGGCTGGTGCTATGGATGCTCTTGCGGCGCGATCTCCGCACGTTGCTGGGCCTGGCCGCGGGTTTCACGCTGCAGGCCCTGGCCGTGGCGGCACTCTTGGGGCCCGGCTTATGGTTCGATTACTTGCACGCCCTGCCGGCGATTTCCGCCGTTACCCGCCACGCTCACTATTCGCCGTTGATGGAGGCGTCGTTTCCAGGCATGGCGAGCAATCTGGTATGGGCGGCCGCGGGCACCACGTACGTCTGGTCGGCGGCATGGGAAACGGCGGCGATGAAGATCGCCTACGCGGTCACGGTCAGCGCGGCCGCGGTCATGCTCTGCCGCGTCGTCTGGTCGCGGCGGCCGTTGCTACCCGCGACCCGCGACCCGCGACCCGCGCGGGTACCCCGGTACCCCGGTGCCCCGGTGCCCCGGCGCCCGGCGCCCCGGTGCCCTGCCCGGCAAGCCGAGCCGGCCCCCGAATCCGAGAATTACGAATATGCCTGCGGCGTGTTATTCCTCATGATCGTTCCGCCCTATCTCATCCTCTACGACCAGACGCTACTGGCCGTACCGCTGGTCATGCTCTGGTCGTCGCCGGCCTGGCGGTGGGGCGTGGCCTTGTTTGCCGCCACAACCGTCCTGGTGGCTAACCTCTCGCTCGTGCTCGGTTTCAGCCTCAGCGGATTCGTGGCCCTGGCGACGATGTTCGTTTTACAATCAACCAGTCGAACAGCAGAGCAAAATTCCTCACAACTTGGTTTGACTTCTTGACAGAGCGACCTACGTTACATTTGAGGGACCGAATCACGTTCAGGGAAGTGAAATAAACTTAACCAGTGTTTCATTCCGAAGCCTACGGGCGATCGGAAAAGGGGAGAAGAGATGAAATCGTTTGCCACCAAATTGCGTCGGTTTTTGGCTTCCGAAGACGGTCCTACCGCGGTCGAATACGCCGTGATGCTCGCGCTGATCATCTGCGTCTGCCTCGCCGCGATTACCACGATCGGCACCAGCGCCTCCAGCATTTTTTCCAAGGTTTCCAGCTCGCTCTAGGAAGCGTCGCGAAGGCTCCGGTTCGCTTGCTTCGCGCAGAACCGGGACACATGGAGACCGGAGAGAACCCCCTTCCGCATCACTCGTGAACCGGAAGGGGTTTTTTCTTTCTCACTTCACACCTTGCAGAGTATCGCTATGTATCCCGTGATCCCGATAGAGATGAATCACTTCGCCGCCGATGCGTTGTTGTATCTCTTTACCGCGGTCAGCGCCATCTTGAGCGTGATTTACGGTCTGCGATGACCTTGGAACCTGGAACTTAGTACTTAGGCTACGAACTAAGATCTACGGACTTTATCACCCGAACCCTACCTTTACCTCCCATGCCCGCCTTGTTTCACGGACTCGTCGAGAATTGGCCCATCTGGCTGCTGAGCGTCATACTGATCGTTGCGGCGGTCATCGACGGCTGGATTTTGAAAGTGCCCAACTGGCTGACCCTGCCGCTTGTCTTTGCAGGTTTGGCGGCCAGCGCCGTTTGTGGCGGCTTCAGCGGTCTGGCGTGGAGCATGGCAGGCACGCTGGCGGGGTTGGGACTGCTCTTGCCCGCCTATGCCATCGGCGGCATGGGATCGGGCGACGTGAAGCTCATGGCCGGCATCGGGGCCTGGGTTGGCGCGACGGCGACCTTTTACGCCTTCTGCGTCACGGCCGTCGTCGGCGGGGTGATTGCCGTGGCGATGGTGCTCTTGAGCCGCCGCTGGCAGCACCATGTCGTGCAATTCTTCACGATCGTTCACGAAATCCTCGTGATCCGCAATTTCGATGCCTTGTCGGCCATCGCCGCCCAACGCAAGAGCAGCATGACGCTTCTGCCCTATGGCATTCCCATCGCCCTGGGCACGATTACCTATTTCGCCTTGAGCGGGATGTTGATTTAGGACCAAGGTATCCGGCACGGGGCACGCGCAAGCCGGTTCCCCGTGCCGGATGCATTTGGCAAGTTAAACTAGAGAACCTTTGGCGATTGTGCCGAATATAAGGATGCGGCTCCGCTTCCGTTCGGTTGGCGGCGCCGCCGAGAGTTGCACGCTACGCATTCGGTTCAAGGCGGCGATTGTAGGGATCGTGCCTTTGGTAGCGATTGGTCTCGTTTGCTTGAAGTTCTGACCCTTCCGACGCCAATGTTGGTAAGCGGAAGGGCGCGTTTGCCGGTAACAACAATGGCGCGTGCCGCATCGATTTCGAAGAGAATGCGGAATCCAACGGCTCGACGCAGCGGGGGGTACCCATGAGAGGGAAGTCTGTCGCTTTGCTTGTCCTGGCGCTTGGCTGCGGCCTTGTCGCCTCGTTGGGTATTACGCAGGTGCTGAAGCGCGGCGATCCGGTGGCGCCCCAGAGCGACACCGCGCCGGTCTATGTCGCCAAGGCCGACATCGGCACCGGCACGCTCCTTACCCCGGAGGCGGTAAGACTGGAGCAATGGCCCAAGGAAAAAGTTCCCGCCGGGGCGTTGTCCCAGGCGGACGACCTGGACGGCCGCCACGCGAAGCAGGCGATCTTCGCCGACGAGCCGATCATCGATCGCAAACTTCTCGCCCGCGGCCAGATGCCCACGGAGAGCATGGTCCCCAAGGGGCTCCGCGTGGTTCCCATCCAGGTCGGCATCGAGGCCATCCATAGCGGACTGGTGGTCCCCGGATCGCGTTGCGACGTGCAGGTTTTCATTCACTCCGATCCCAACCTGGGAGTCGGCGAAACGCTCTGCAAGACCATCTTGCAGGATATCCGGGTATTTGCCGTCAACGACGTCACCAGCACTGAGTCGCTGGATCCCAAGACCCCAAATACGAGGTCGATTCCCACCGGCAAGACGGTTTCCTTGCTGGTCACCCCGGCCCAGGCCCAGATCGTCACCTTGGCCAGCCAACTGGGGTCGATCCGCCTGATCTTGCGAAGCAACGAGGATAGTGAGCAGCCGAAAACGGTGGCCGTTTTCGCCCACGAGTTGGTGAACGCCGCGGGAGGCAGCGATCGGGAGAAGGAGAACCCTGTCGAGGCCGACAAGAAGCGCTTCGAGAAGTGGGCCGCAGAGATCAAGAAATCGATCGAGAACGCCAAAGCCGTCCCTGTCAAGGCCAGCGCAGGCGAAGAGCCGCAGCGCTTCACGATGCGCGTCCGCTTGGGGGCCGAGGTCAACGACGTGATGTTGATCAACAACTCCAGCGTTCAAGGCATGCCCAGCGACGAAGGGGCCTGGACCGCCATGGGAATGGGCGCCAGCCCGCGTGGAAAGCCGAGTGCGGACCCCCAACCTTCCAAGCCGGCGGCAGCAGCGCCGGCGGCAGCAGCGCCGGCGGAATTGCCGCCAGCTTCGACCACGCCGCCCAAGGCCGCAGCCGGCATTGCACCGCTGCCTACCAAACCGCTAGTCCTGCCGCCCTCCGGCGTCTAGTATGTGAAAAGGAGTTCACGGATGAACCAACCAGTCAGGCGTTATTTCAAGAACCGGGCCGGGCACCATGTACCTATCGTCGGTCCGGAAGGCCGAGCACAACCACGACCATGCCTGCACGGTGCCCGACATGGCGCCCGGAACCGCCGCTTCTTGCCATGGATTAAGGTCTCGCCAACCACGACCATGGGTACACGGTTCCCACGGCCGGTTGCCGTTGCTCTTCTTCTGCTGGGCCAATGGTCCTTGGCCGCGCTGATCGCTTGGGGACAGCCGCCCGTGGTGGTTCCGCCCGGTCCCGCCGAGCCGCTGCGCGGGAACCCCGCCAATGCCGCGCCGTTGCCGGCGGCCGGTTCCAGCCCGGCCGGCCCGTACTACAACGTCAAAGGCGTTGACGACCATTTGAAGATGACGATCAACACCAGCCGCTTTCTCGTTCTCGACAAGAAGATTCCCCAGGTCCAGGTCAACAACCCGGACATCCTGGAAGTGATGCCGATCTCGCCCAACCAGGTGCAGATCTCGGCCCGGCGGACGGGTGTCACGCAAGTCAACCTGTGGGGCGAGGACAAACGGATCTATACGGTGACCGTGGTCGTTATGGGCGATGCCGCGGAGCTAACCCAGATCATCCGCGAACAGTACCCCCGGTCCTCGTTGACGATCGTGCCCATCAGCGGCAACTCGGTGATTCTCTCCGGCTATGTCGACCAGCAGGATGCGGTGCCGAACATCGTGGCCATCGCACGCAAGTATTTTCCCGACGTGATCAATAACATGAAGGTTAGCGGCGTGCAGCAGGGCATTCTGCACGTCAAAGTCTACGAAGTCTCACGCTCGAAGTTGCGGACCATGGGCTTCGATTGGGCCGTTGTCAGCAGCAACGGGAATCTCGTGATGTCGGGCGTCAGCGGGCTATTGGGAACGTCCTCGACCTTTGGTCCGCCCATGACTGCGCCGGACAACCTCTTCAAGTTCACCGTCGCGGGCGCCAACGCCTTCTATGGGGTGCTCAATGCCCTGCGCCAGGACGGGCTGGCCAAGATCGACTCGGAACCGAACATCGTGGCCATCAGCGGCCGGCCGGCTTACATGCTGGTTGGTGGCGAGATTGGATACCAGGTGAGCAGCACGGTGGCGGGAAACACCGTGGGCTGGAAGCAATACGGCACGCGCTTGGATTTCGTGCCGATCGTCTTGGGCAACGGCCGGATGAGGCTCGAGATTCGCACCAGCGTCAGCGAGCCAGACGCCTCCAACGGCATCGACGGCATTCCCGCCCTGACGACCCGCGAGGTCGAAACCGGCGTGGAATTGCGGGCCGGACAAACGCTGGCGATCGCCGGTTTGATCGAACAGCGCACGGAGGCCACCAACCAAGGTCTGCCGTGGATCAGCGAGCTCCCCTACCTGGGCGTGCCCTTTCGCATGGTCAGCCATCAGATCAACGAGATTGAGTTGCTCGTGCTCGTCACGCCGGAGATCGTCGACGGCATGGATCCGGGCCAGGTGCCAGCCTGCATGCCCGGCATGCAAACAACCAACCCCAGCGACTGGGAGTTGTTCTTCAAAGGTCATTTGGAAGTTCCCAATTGTTGTCCGGACGGCGTGGTGGCATGCCCCATTTGTCCTGTCAGCGGCGGTGGCGGGTCTACTCCCGGCGAACGTCCGATTAACCAGCAGAATCCGCAGAATCCGCAGAATCGTCCTGCAGTGAACGAGACGGCCATGAATCAGCAGGCGGCGGAGCCCGGTTTCATCGGCCCCATCGGCTACGACGAGCTAAAATAAGCTATATTAATTGTGTAAAAGGGGGCTCGGCGCTGGCCGGCGACCATGGGTACCTGGTGCGCGGCCGCTGCGCCGCATTGCCGTCCGACCTGGCACCATGTCGGGCACCACGTACCCATGGTCGTGGTCGTGATTCATCCCGCTCCCCCCGCTGGCGCCTCGTAGAGATCACAGCTCATGACCAACGTCCTCCGCCTCGCGATCGTCGATCCCGACGACTCCAAGAGAGAATCGGTCAAGTCGATGCTCTTGGGCATGGACATGATCTGGCTGGAGGCCGAATGTTCCCGCTACGAGTTCTTTGCCGACGTCGTCGCCCAGACGAACCCGGACATCGGACTGGTGGCCTTGGATGGCGATCCCGACCGGGCCTTGGAACTGGTCGGGCGGCTCAGCGAGGCCTCGCCCAAATGTTCCGTGCTGGTGACCAGTTCTTCGCACGACGGCCACCTGATCTTGCGGGCGATGCGGGCTGGGGCGAAGGAATTCCTCACTCAGCCGCTGCGGATCGAGGACCTGCTGGCCGCTTTGGGTCGCATCAGCGAACGCCGCGGCGGCCCCGGCGAGGGGCGTCCCCGTGGCAGCCAGATCGTGGCCGTGGCCGGCTCGCTCGGCGGCGTGGGAAACACCAGTCTGGCCGTGAACCTGGCCTGCTTGCTGGCTCAGAACCCGAAAAACTCCGTCACCCTGGTCGATCTCGACCTGTGCCTGGGCGACGCCGACGTCTTCCTCGACACGATTCCCGACTACACGCTGGTCGACGTGGCCCAGAACGTCACCCGCCTAGACTTCAGCCTCTTGAAGCGCTCGCTGACGAAGCATTCGTCGGGGGTCTACCTGCTGCCGCGGCCCGTGCAGTTGGAAGACTTCGCCCTGATCACGCCGGACGATCTCCGCCGCGTGATCGGTCTGCTGAAGGCCACCTTCACGCACCTGGTGCTCGATCTCAGCAAGGGTTACAGCCCCAACGACATGGTGGCCCTGGAAATGGCCAACCACATCCTGCTGGTGACGCAGTTGGACCTGCCCTGCCTGCGGAACGTGGTTCGGCTGATGATGTCGCTGAACGAGATGGAGGGCATCGGCGAGAAGGTGAAGATCATCGTCAACCGCGCCGGTCTCGATACCGGGCACATTACCTTGAAGAAGGCCGAAGAGACGATCGGCAAGGAAATCTACTGGCAGCTTCCCAACGAATATCGCACGATGATCGAAGCCCGCAACAACGGCGTGCCGTTGATCGAACAGGCGCCCAAGGCGGCGATCACGCAGGCGATTGCGGGGCTGGCTGCGGCCTTGTTCGACGAGGGCAAACCCGAATCGCCGGCGGCCGCCAAGAAGTCCTCCGGCCTGGGCGGGCTTTTCAGCCGCTGGTCGGGCAAGGGGAAATAAAGCCGTTCACCCGGCGGCCCGCGACTGCAGCGCCGGACGCGAGTCGGCCGTGCTGAAATGCGCCGGACGAATTACCGCTCCACCTGAGCTGGCGGCGACGTGCGGGCCGAACGTCACCATGCGAGGCGAGGCGAGGCCCAGCGCGGCCCAGAGGCGGCCGGCGAGGCGCGCCAGGATCGAGGGCCGCAGCGGAAGCTGCAAGCACTCCCTGGCCACCAGCGCGGCATGTGCGGCCCACGAGCGTTTCCAGCCGGGAACCGCGCTCCAACGACGGAAAAGCCACTCGCCAGCGAGGCCTTCCCGCCAGGCGCTGCCGACCATGGGTGCATGGTGCCCGGCGAACAACTCGCCCCCGGCGGTCGTCACGCAGGCCGGCTCCTGAACCGAGCGATATCCGGCCTTGCGGAGGGCCAGGCCCACTTCCGTGGCGGCTGCCAACTCGCTGCCATGGTGCTGCAAGATCCCGATCGTTTCCAGCACCTCTCGGCGATAGAAGGAAACCGCCAGTTCCGGACCGCAGAGCCTGCGGTCGTTGGCGACAAACCGGTGCAGACGCTTTCCGGCGGCGATGCGGCTGGTCGAACCGGCCGCCGTCCAGCGGAGCCCGGCGGAGAGGATCCGGTCGGGATTGTCGCGATCGACCACCACGGGGGCGACTGCGGCCACGTCCGCCTCGGCAAAGCGTGCCAAGGCAGGATCGGTCCAACCTGGCGTGGCCTCGAAGCCCGCGGCAATCATGTGCACGATCGGGGCCCTGCTCGCCGCCAGACCGCAGGCAAGACAATCCACCAGATCGGCCCCCTGCGGGGCCTCGACAAACGTGACTTCGCTTTGCAGGTCGTAGGGATCGGCGTACGGCTCATTCAAGACAACGATCACCGCGCTTCGCTCAGGCTGGTTCTCCAGCACCGACACGAGCGTGTCTTCCAGCCGCTGCAGATCGCCCATCAAGGGCACGATGATCGAAAGTCGTTGCACCGATCCACCTTCCAAGGTGCCTTTTTCCGTTTATGTCGGTTAGATGGGCAAGGGAAGTTGATTCAATATGCTTGGTTCTCAGGAAAGGTCAAGTTTATTCTACCCATTTTCTACAAGTTATGTACGCCTTTTTCCTCGGCCCAAGTTTCTGCCAGGGCTACCAGCCATTGAACCGACTGCACCATCTCCTCGAGGGAAGCCCATTCTTTGGGGGAGTGAATCGAATGCGCCCCGCTGGATAAATTGGGCGTGGGAAGCCCGAGTTCGGTCAAGCGGGAGCCATCGGTACCGCCGCGGACGATTGTCCTTCGGGCTGTTCGCCCCAGTCGCGTCAGCGCCTTTTCCGCATAGGACACCGCCCGGGGTTCGCGCACCAGCCCGTCGGCCATATTCAGATACGTTCGCGCAACTTCCATATCGATCCGGGCTGCGGGGAATTCCCGAAGGGTCGCGTCGGCGGCCTGGCGCAGCAACTGGGCATGATCTGCCAGCCGGGCAGTTTCAAAATCGCGGAGCAAGAAGCGGATCTTCACCTCGCCGACCCCGCCGCTGATTTCCAAGGGGTGGATGAATCCCTCGCGCATGTCGGTCGCCTCCGGCGCCAGCCGATCGCGAGGAAATCGCGCGAGGAAATCGGCGGCGACCCGCAGGGCATTCGTCATGCGGCCCTTGGCAATCGACGGATGAATGTTCACGCCCCGAATGGTGACCACGGCGGTCTCGGCGGAAAAAGTCTCCACATCGATCTCGTCGCTGCCGTGGCCGTCGATGGTATAGCAGACCACGGCGCCGATCTGGCCGATATCAAGATGCTGCACGCCGCGGCCGACTTCTTCGTCGCAAGTGAAGCACAGGCGAACTGGCCCGTGGACGATCTCCGGGTGTTCCGTGAGCCATGCGGCGGCTTCCATGATAATGGCCAGCCCGGCCTTGTCGTCGGCGCCCAGCAAGGTCGTTCCGTCGGTGGTAATCAACGTATGACCGATTGCCTTCTCCAGTTCCGGATTCTCGCGGACCAGGATGACTTGCTGACCACCATGAGTCGATGGTACCAGGGCGGGCAAGACGATATCGCCGCCGCGGTAGTTACGGATTACCTGCGGCTTCACGTTCTTGCCGGTCGTCTCCGGGGACGTATCCAGGTGCGAGCAGAAGGCGATGGTCGCCGTGGCGGGGCACCCGCTTGCGGGTCGCGGGTCGGCGACTGTCGGCGGCACCGTCGCCAGCACGATGCCGAACTTGTCTTGCTGGGCGTCTTCGATGCCCATGGCCTTCAGTTCGCGAACCAACAACCGGCCCAGCCTCAATTGGCCCGGCGAACTGGGATAATTCTTCGCATCCGAGCGGGCGGTGGTGTCGATTTTCACGTAGCGGAGAAAACGTTGCAGCAGGCGGCGGGTGTTCATGGGGGGGAATGATGAAGGATGAAGGATGAAGGATGAAGGATGAAGGATGAAGGATGAAAGCAGGAAGTTGGGGTATCCTACGCCTATTCTAACCACCGGCGCCCCGCTTCACTAGTCCCCGGGGCCGCCGGGGTTTATTATGATAGCGGCTGGAATCTTCATCCTTCATCCTTCATCCTTCATCCTTTCTTCTCCATGTCCGCATCGATCCGCTACCTGGTCTTTGACATTGAAAGCATCGCCGACGCCCCGTTGGTGGCCAAGCTCCGCTATCCGGGCCAGTCGCTCGAGCCGGCCGAAAGTGTGCGACGCTATCGAGCCGAACTGATGGAGAAGTTCGAAAGTGACTTCATTCCTTACACCTTCCAAATGCCGATTTCCGTCGTGGTGGGCAAGGTTGCCGCCGATTTCCGCCTGATCGACGTCGTCGTGCTCGACGATCCGCAATTTCGACCGCACGTGATCACGGAGAACTTCTGGCGCGGTTGGGAAAAATATCGTCGGCCGACGCTCGTAAGCTTCAACGGCCGCGGATTCGATCTGCCGCTGATGGAATTGACCGCCTTCCGTTACGGTCTGAGCCTGCCTGGCTGGTTCCAATCGACCGGCAAGCCTTCCGAGCAATTGCGGAACCGCTACAACACGGCGGCGCATATCGACCTGTGCGAGTTGTTGACCAACTTCGGCAGCACGCGGTTCAACGGCGGATTGAACCTGGCGGCCAACTTGATCGGCAAGCCCGGCAAGATGGACGTGCAAGGAAATATGGTCCAGGACCTTTACGACCAGGGCAAGCTGGCGGAAATCAACGATTACTGCCGCTGCGACGTGCTGGACACTTACTTTGTTTTTCTGCGGACCCGCGTGCTCATCGGCCAACTTTCAATCGATGTCGAGCAGGAGATCGTGGCCGAAGTGAAGGGCTGGTTGGAAGAAAGGGCCGCCCAGTCGCCGGCCTATCGGCATTATCTGGAGTGCTGGGGCGACTGGCCAAACCCGTGGAAATAAGCATAATTCAGCAACAAGCTGATATTTGCTGCGAACTTGCATACGCGGCGTCCCCTTGTTGTCGCTTCGCCCCTGCGAGATAATGGCCCCTTGGCATCGTCTTCTTCCTGCACAGCATCGCGCGGGTAGCGAGTCGGCGATGCCCGTCATAGCAACCTAGAGGAGTTTCGCGCATGTCCAGTGGTTCGAGTCATTCCAGGCTGAATGGGATCCTATCCCCCAAGTCGATCGCCGTCGTTGGCGCGTCGACGCGGCCGGGTACCGTAGGCAACGATATTTTCCGCAACCTGCTGCTCTGTGGTTTCAACGGCCCCGTCTACCCCATCAATCCCAAGGCCCCGCACGTGATGGGTGTGTTCGCCTATCCCACGCTCATCGACGTGCCGGCCCCGGTGGACTTGGCCGTGTTGATCGTCCCCTCCGCAGCGGCGTTGGGCGTGATCGATGAGGCGATCGCCAAGAAGGTCCACGGCTTGGTGGTGATTTCAGCCGGTTTCAAGGAAGTGGGACATGACGGTGCGGCGTTGGAAGACCAGCTTCGCAAGAAGGTCCAGGCGGCCGGCATTCCCCTGATTGGCCCCAACTGCCTGGGCGTGATCAACACGCATGCCGACGTGCGGATGAACGCCACCTTCGGCCGCAAGATGCCCGCCGCGGGCAATCTCGGCTTCCTTTCGCAAAGCGGCGCGCTTTGCACCTCGGTGCTCGATTACGCCGAGGACCGCAACATGGGCTTCAGCAAGTTCATCAGTTTCGGCAACAAAGCCGATGTAAACGAGATCGATCTGCTGGATTACCTGGCCCAGGACGAAGACACGGCGGTGATCGCCATGTATCTGGAAGACGTGACCAACGGCCGGCAGTTCATCGAGCGGGCCCGCAAGATCTTCTGGGAAACGCACAAGCCGATGCTGTGCCTGAAGTCGGGCCGGTCGGCGGAAGGCGCCAAGGCCGTCAGCAGCCATACCGGTTCGCTGGCCGGTTCCGATTCGGTCTACGACGCCCTCTTGGTGCAAAGCGGCGTGCAGCGCGTGGAAACGATTGCCGAATTGTTCGACTACGCGGCGCTTTATACCACGCAACCGCTGCCCAAGGGATCGCGGGTGGCGATCATCACCAATGCCGGCGGGCCGGGCATCATGGCCACCGATGCCGCGATCCGCAACGGCCTGCAGTTGGCCGAACTGAGCAAGGCCACGCAGGACAAGCTTCGCCCCGCGCTCCCCGCGGCGGCTTCGCTCCGCAACCCGGTCGACGTCATCGGCGACGCCCGCAGCGATCGCTACAAGGCGGCCGTCCGCACGGTGCTGGAAGACCCGGGCGTAGACATGGGCATCGTGATTCTCACGCCGCAGTCGATGACGGAAATCGAAGAGACGGCCGCCGTCGTGCCCGAGGCCGTCAAGGGCATCCACAAGCCGGTCGTCTGCTCGTTCATGGGCGTTCGCGACGTGGCCCCCGGCGCGGCGATCCTCCGCCAGGCGCACATTCCCAACTACCCGTTCCCGGAGGACGGCGTGCGGGCCCTGGCCGCGGCCGTTCGCCTGGTCACGCTGCAAGAGGTTCCGCACCGTTCGATGGTCAACATGACCGACTGCGACGTGGCCGCAGCGCGGAAGATCATTGAAAAGACCTTGGGCGACAAGGACAGCTACTACATGGGCCAGGCCGAGTGCCGCCCATTGTTCGAATGCTACCGCCTGCCGCTGCTGAAGAGCGGCGTTGCCTGCTCGCCCGACGAAGCGGCCAAACTGGCCGTCGAGATTGGCGGACCGCTGGCCATGAAGGTCATGTCGGCCGACGTGATTCACAAGTACGATGCCGGCGGCGTGATGCTCAAGGTAGTCGGCCCCGATCAGGCCCGGGCGGCTTTTGCCCAGATCCACGAAAATGTTCTGAAGCACGTGCCCGGAGCGAAGATCCGGGGCATTCTCATCGAGCAGATGGCCCCCAAGGGCGTCGAGGTGATCCTGGGCGCCAGCCGCGACGCCCGCTTCGGACCGCTGATGATGTTCGGCTTGGGCGGCACGCTGGTCGAGGTCCTCAAGGACGTCTCCTTCCGCCTGGCCCCCATGTGGCAGATTTCAGCCGAGCGCATGGTCCGCTCGATCAAGGCATTCAAGTTGCTCGAGGGTTTCCGCGGCATCCCGCCCTCGGACGTCGATTCGATCATCGATATCCTCTTGCGGCTTTCGCACATGGTCTGCAATCATCCGGAGATTTCCGAGTTGGATATCAACCCACTGATCGTGCATGCCCGCGGACAAGGTTCTTCCGTGGCCGACAGCCGCGTGATGCTGCGCAAGGCGACTCCCTGTCCCTGCGAAGGGAATTGTCCGTCGCTGGTGAAGTGAGGCGATGCCTGGACTTACCCTCGACATCCTCGATACGTCGCCGTCCGGACACCATGTCGGGTGCCATGTACCCGCGGTCGTGGCCGGCAGCAAACCTCGCCGGGAGGACCTCAAGTCCGGCGAGTGTTTGTGCACTTACTGCACGGCGAAATGCTGCCGTTATTTCGCCTTGCCGGTGGACAAGCCGACCACCTGGCGCGACTTCGACCACATGCGCTGGTTCTTGCTGCACGAGAAGGCGAGCCTGTTCGTCGAAGAGGGCGACTGGTACCTGCTGGTCCACACGCCTTGCAAGCACTTGCAGCCCAACAACCTCTGCGGCATCTATGAAACGCGTCCCCAGATTTGTCGTTCCTACACGACCGACAAGTGCGAGTATGACGAGGATTGGGTCTACGACCACTATTGGGAAACGGCTGAGCAGGTGATGGAATACGCGCAAGCCGTGTTGGGGCCGCGCCGCGGCGAGAGTTTTCGCAGCCCGAAACCGCCAGTAGCAACCTGAACTGGTGTCGCTTTTTTTACAATCTTTTCCTGCCAAAATGACAGGCTTGCTCGATTTGCGAGGGTCGATTGTCAGGCCCCTGTCCCAGTTTTCTCTCTTGCGGCCGACAGTCGTGAGAACGTAAGATATTATATAGCTGATACTTACCGACGCGACTCCAGTTGGCACGGAAAAGAACTCTGCCTTGGCATTCGGCTTGCTATTTGCTGTAGTCAGGAAACCGCCAATGCCGGGTTGCCTACTTCCATGATTATGACCGATCCATCCCTGCTGATTAGCGACGACGACCTGAGTTTTCGGGAGACGTTGGAAAGCGTCTTTGCCCCGCGTGGTTTTCGTATTCTTCTGGCGGGCGATGGCGAGGAGGCCCTGCACATCGTCCGCACGCAGGTGGTGCACCTGGCTCTCTTGGACATGCACATGCCCAAACTTACCGGACTGGAGACCTTGCGGTTGGTCAAGCAGTTCAAGGCGATGCTGCCTTGTATTTTGATGTCGGCCCATTGGGACGAGTTGCTCATCGAGCAGGCCCGATCGGCTCATGCCTTTCTGGTCTTGCCCAAGACTGTCACCTTGCGGCAGATCACTGGCGCGGTCTGGCAGGCCCTGGAACGGACCTATCATTGGCACGACCAGACGCAGGCAGAGAGCCAATAGGCGGGCACGCAGATTTGGAGTGCGGTAATTAATTACCGCTTTCAGCCGAGTTTTGCAAGGCTTTTTCCTTTGGAACGGCGATAAGCTTCTCGTCCTTGGGGACAGGTTTCCACACCGCCGTTTCCGGACATGTTGAAAACCCGTCCTACGTCCGTCGGCCGTTTGTACGGTTGATAGCGATCGTACCGCCACGTTGCCCTAACGCCACGTCACAGATTCACAAAAGGCCGCATGTTGCCATTTTCCATGCTACGCTTTCTATAGTGGTCTAGTGTGCGCATTCTGCATGAGACCGCGGGGTGCCCGGTACTCCGGGTCGGCGGCCGAGGAAAGGGCCATGTGTCGCTCAGGGATGAAACTTCCGGTCAGCATTCTGGCAGGCATGGCGATCTTGCTTGCCGCGTCTGGCTGCGCCGAGTATCGCCTGCCCCGCATCGATCCGTCGGGCGAACACCTATTCATTTACGACCCGCCGCCAGCCACCGTGACCCAGAGTGCTGGGTGCCCCTGCCCACCCGGTACGGTTCCCGTGCCTGCCCCTGCCGTCGCGGCCTCCGCGCCTGTTCCGGCCGCCGTAGCCCAGCCGCCGGTTGCGACTCTGCCGCGGGTCTCACCCTATAGCGATGTGGCCGCAATGCTCTCGCCGTACCTTGCCGTGCAACCGGTGGGGAGCCAGGTCGTCCTCGTAGGCGGGGTCCGCGGCGGCGACGGCTACCTGCGCACCAACCGCCGCCTGGAATGGTGGCTCATGCCGGGCAGCGTGGGGCAATTCACGAATATCGGCGAAAAGAGCTTCGCCGATTACCTGGTCGGCGATTTCACGCGTCCCCGCGTGATCTCTGCCACCTCGGCCGTCGGCAGCACGACCCGCGAGCCCCAACGGGTGACCCGCGACCCGCGAGCGGGTGCCCCGGGTGCCAGGCCGGGCAACTATGTGAATGTCGTTCCCGGACAAGGCTGGGTCACGGTCAGTTCGCCGGTCGAAGGCGTCAGCCACGTGATGCTCGTCGCCCCCGACGTGGTCCTGCCCGCCGAACGTAGCAAGTCGGCAGACATCTATTGGATCGATGCCCAATTTGGCCTCCCCTCGCCTGCCATCGCGCCTGCCGGCACGAAGCAATCGTTGACCACCACGGTCTCGCGGCAAAGCAATCACTGTCCTCGCCCGGGTTGGATCGTACGGTATGAAGTTGCTTGCGGTCCTGCGGCGGTCTTTGCCCCGACGGGCGCACCGTCGATCGAGATTGCGACCAATGAGGCCGGCCAGGCGAGTGCAGAGATCGTCCAAAAGGATCCTTCGCCCGGCACAAGCCAGGTCCGCATCCAGGTCTTTCGTCCGGCCGAATCGGGCGGCCAACGGCTGAAGGTTCGCGAAGCCAGCGTGTTGGTTACCTGGACGGCCCCGTCGCTGGGGATTCGTCAGATGGGTCCACCTACCGTCGCGCTTGGCGACGCGGTCAGCTATCGCATTGAAATCAGCAACCCGGGCGATCTGCCTGCCCGGGACGTTGTGGCCATAGAAGATGTTCCCGAAGGCCTGATTTTTCTCCAGGCCACTCCGGTGCCGGTGGTCGAGGGCCGCCGGTTGCAGTGGCGGCTGGGCGATTTGGTTCCGCGTCAACAGCAGATCATCGAAGCGACTTTTCGCACCGCACAACAAGGGGCCGTGGCCCATTGCGTCGAAGTCACCGCCGCCGGCGGCCTGCGATCGAGCCACTGTGCCAGTACGAATGTCATCGCGCCGCTGCCAGGTCCGGCTACCTCGCCTAGTCCGGCCACGATTCCACCTCCAGGGGCCGGCCCGACAAGTCCCGGCCCGACGCGGGCCGCCATCTCGGTCTTGGACCTACAGATGACGCCTGAGAAGACCCAAGTCGTAGTTGGCTCAGACGTAACCTTCAATGCTGTCCTGACCAATCGCGGACCGGTACCGGCAACCGGCCTCGTCGTCCGGGATACTTTTGGCGATGGGTTGGAACACAAGGAAAAAAGTCCAACTGCAGCTCCGGTGCCTGGTCCGGCCACGATACCGGGCGATCTGCCGGACCTGGCCGCCGGCCGGGCGTATAAATTCAACATTACCTTCCGCGCCACGAAGTCAGGACAACTTTGTCACCGTTTGGAAGTCACTGCGGCCGACGGTGCCCAAGCCGTCGTCGATTCCTGTGTGACGGTGGTCCTTCCGGCCACCGGCCCGGGGCCGGCAGCGGTTACCCCGCCGCCCGGAACGGCGACCGTCACCCCGCCGCCGTTGCCCCCAGCGGCGGCACGGCTGGAGATTCATGTCTCCGGTCCAACCACGTCAACCGTCGGCAAGGCGGTCGTTTTCACGGCCCAGATCACCAATCCGGGCCAGCAGCCGCTTGCCAACGTGGTCGTAAGCCAGCAGTCCGACGCCGCCCTGGTCGTTACCCAGGCGACCGAAGGGGCCAAGCAGAGAGGCAACGATTGGGTCTGGTCCTTGCCCTCCGTTCCGCCCGGCAGACTGCCCCCGATCCAGGTGCAGTGCGACTGCAAGCAGGCGACATCCAATGCCTGCTGCCGATTTACTGTAGCGCTGGCCAACGGCCAGACGGTCGAGGGTCAGGCCTGCCTGAAAATTGCCGCGGCCACTCCGCCCGTTGGCCCACCACTGCCGGTACCAGTCCCTGGACGACTGGACGTCTTTGTCGACAACATCAATAAGGTCACGGCGGGCAAGGATCAGCAGTTCCTGGTGCAGGTTACCAATCAGGGCGACAATCCCGAGAACAACATTATTGTTACGGCGTACCTCCCACCTGGATCGGCTGTCGTTGAGTCGGGTACCAATGGCCCCGGCCCGGACATCAAACTCGAGAAGGGAGCCGGGCTGGTTCGCTTCAGCCCCGTGGCCGAGTTAGCGCCCAAGGCGATGATCAGCTATCGGGTGGTCGTGACGTCATCGAAGCCCGGACCGATCTCGCTCCAGGTCGAGGCTACCAGCCGGCGGCAGACCCAGCCCGTCCGGGGCGAGAAAACCATTGAGATTCTGCCCGCTGAATGATCCGTAGAACGGAGTTGATTCCGTTGCCTTGACTTATCCGCGCAAGCGAAATGAATTCCGTTCTACGTTCTCGTGATTCTTGATGAACTTCGCTTCCCAAGATTCTGCGGTTGGTGTAGAATGGAGCCCGTGGTAGTGCGGGGCTGATCTTCCTGTCGCTTGTCCTATCTATGCCGCGTTGAATGATCCGGCGTTCACTCATCTTTTGTTCGATCCCAAGTTCACTTTGCGAGTAATCCGTCCCGATTCGGGCCTGGAGTTTTGTGGCGTTTGCGCGAATTCGAGCGTGCGCACAGGTACCGTAGCGTGGTTTCTGCGCCACACGGGGGCCAGGGCCGATTCCGGCGAATTCAAACGCCGGTCATCGTTCCCTGGCCCCAATTTTTGGCTTGGTTCAGAAACGGGGACTGGCTCCGAGCCGAATAGCGATTAGGCCGCAAGAAATGGACGCCGGCGAGGTGCCTGTCCCCATTTCTGCATTTCTGAACCAAGCCCAATTTTTTGGAAAGAGCTTAGAACTTAGCTCCTAAGAACTAAGCTCTAAGAACCAACGCCCATGTCCGACTTCGTCCAGCAACGCCATAAGCCACCGGTAGGTTTGCAGCGGCCGCGGGAGTTGCTTCTGGCCTGCCCGCCGATGCGGAGCAACGTCAATCTGTCGCGGATCGTACGTGCGGCGGCTTGTTGCGGCATTTCCCGCATGATCTGCTGCGGCAACGCCCGCATCTTGCCGGAAATCTCGCGCGAGACGGGCGACTCGATTCAGATCGAGATGCACCGCACGCTCCCACCGGTAATCAAGCGGTTGAAACAGGAGGGATATCCCGTCATCGGCCTTGAGCAGGCAAGCGATTCGACTTCGATTTTCGAGTTCCAGTTCCCCCGCAAGGTCGTGCTGGTGATTGGCAATGAGCGGTTGGGCATCGAGGACGAGGTCCTGCGTCTCCTGGACGACACCATCGAGATCCCCGTCTACGGCCTTCCCTATGCCCACAACGCGGCGACCGCCACGGTGATGGCCCTGTATGAGTACTGCCGGCAATATCCGGTGGGGTGACAGAAAAATACAGCAGGATTTTCGCCGTGCGTCATTCGGTATTCGTCATTCCCTCTCCCTCTTCCCCGCGCCTGATTTTTGTTACAATGCAATCTCACCATTCTACGCATCTGCCGGGATTCATTGATGAAACCACTCGGAAATGTGGCTATCGTCGGCGTGGGGTTGATCGGAGGATCGATCGGTTTGGCCTTGCGCCAACGAAATCTGGCCGAAAACGTCATCGGCATCGGCCGCCGTCAGGTCAGCTTGCGAATCGCCCGCCGAGTCGGAGCGATTACCCATACCACGATCGATCTGGCCAAAGGGGTAGCCCAGGCGGATCTGGTGATCGTTTGCACCCCAGTGGGCCAGATCGTTGAGCACGTGCAAGAGGCGGCTCGGCACTGCCCGGAAGGAACGCTAATCACCGACGCCGGCAGCACCAAGCAGCAGATCGTCGCCGCGCTGGACGACCATTTGCCCCGCGGGTGCCGTTTCCTCGGCGGGCACCCCATTGCCGGCGGTGAGAAGAACGGAGCGAATAATGCCAAGGCGGAACTTTTCGACGGCCGCGTCGCCGTGCTGACCCCCACGAAGAATACCCGCGCGGAAGATTACGACATGTTGGAGGCCTTCTGGCAGGGCCTGGGATCGATCGTCGTGCAGATGTCGCCGGAGGACCACGATCGGGCGTTGGCCATCACCAGCCACTTGCCGCACATGGCGGCCGCAGCCCTGGCGAATACGGTTACGGAGAACTATTTCCGGCTGGCGGGAACGGGGCTACTGGATGCGGCCCGGCTGGCCTCGGGCGATACCAACTTGTGGAAGCAGATCCTCATGCAGAATCGCGAGAACGTGCTCAAGGCGCTGGAGCATTATCACGCCCAGCTTCAGACCTTGCACACCGCGATTCGCAACGGCGATGAAGCCGCCTTGGAACGATTCCTCACTACGGCCAAAAAGAACCGCGATGCTTTGGGAAGTTGACATCTACCCGGCCCCCGGCCAGCCCGACCTGCTGGGCCGGCCCATCTCCACAGCGGCGGCCGAACTTGGACTGGCCGCCGATCTGCAGGTGACAGCCGCCCGCGGATACCTGATCCAGGCCGATTGGAACCGTTGCCAGGCGGAACGCGTTGCCGTAGAGTTGCTCGCCGATCGCATCGTCGAAATGGTGATCGTGGCAGTGGTAGGGGATGACGAACTGAATCACCCTCCCGAAAATGTAGGGAGGAACGCAGAAAGGGAAAACTCCGCGTTCCCTTGCCCCCCCCTCTCCCCATCTCCCCCTCTCCCTTTCTCCCCCTCCCCCGTTCTTCTTATCCACGTGCTCCCCAAACCGGGCGTGATGGACCCGGTGGCCCAGAGCGTGATGTCGGCGATCGGAGATTTTGGACTGAAGGCCGAGGTGGTCCGCACGCTGAAGAAGTACTGGATCGAGGGGCTTGCTTCCGACCGCGTCGACACGCTGAGCGCAAAAGTCCTGGCCAACGACGCCATCGAGCAGGTGATCGTTGGCCCCTTGACTTTCCGTCATCTGGCACTGGGCGCCGCCTACAACTTTCGCCTGACCACCGTGCCGATCCGCACAATGGACGATGAGGCCCTGCGGGTCTTGAGCCGCCGCGGACAGCTTTATCTGTCGCTGGTCGAAATGCAGACCATCCAGGCCCATTTCCAGAAGCTCGGCCGCGACCCGACCGACGCCGAGTTGGAAACCATCGCCCAGACCTGGAGCGAGCATTGCAGCCACAAGACGCTTGCCGGCCGGATCCGCTATCGCGACGATTCGGGCGAGCGAAATTTTCAGAACATGCTCCGCGAAACGATCTTTGCCGCCACGGAGAAGATCCGCCAGGACCTTGGCCCTGACGATTGGTGCGTGAGTGTTTTCCGCGACAACGCCGGCATCATCCGCTTCGACGACCAGTACAATGTGGTGTTCAAGGTCGAGACGCACAATCACCCCTCGGCCCTGGAGCCTTACGGCGGGGCCAACACGGGCATCGGCGGCGTGATCCGCGACCCGATGGGCACCGGCATGGGCGCCAAGCCGATCTGCAATACCGACGTCTTCTGCTTCGCCCCGCCCGACACGCCGCTGGAAGAGATTCCCGCCGGCGTGCTCCATCCGCGGCGGGTGGCCAAAGGGGTCGTTTCCGGAGTCCGCGACTACGGCAACCGCATGGGCATTCCCACGGTGAACGGGGCCGTCTACTTCGATCCGCGCTATCTGGGCAACCCGCTGGTCTTTTGCGGCAACCTGGGGTTGATTCCCCGCGACAAGTCATTCAAGGAAACACGGCCCGGCGACATGGTCGTTGCCATCGGCGGACGGACCGGCCGCGACGGCATCCACGGCGCCACGTTCAGCTCGGCCGAGCTCGACAGCCAGAGCGAAACGGTCTCCGGCGGCGCGGTGCAGATCGGCAACGCGATCACAGAGAAGATGGTGCTCGACGTGCTCCTGACCGCCCGCGATCGAGGGCTGTATACGGCGGTGACCGACTGCGGCGCCGGCGGTTTCTCCAGCGCCGTGGGTGAGATGGGCGAGAAGATCGGGGCCGAGGTCTGGTTGGATCGCGTGCCGCTAAAGTACGACGGACTCTCCTATACCGAGATCTGGATATCCGAGGCCCAGGAGCGGATGGTGCTCAGCGTGCCGCCGGAGAAGGTCGATGCGTTGACCGCGCTTTGCGCGTCCGAAGGCGTCGAGGCCACGGTCATCGGCCAGTTCGTGCCCACCGGCCGGCTGGTGCTGAAGTATCACGGCCAGGAGGTGGCGAACCTGGCGATGGAGTTCCTACATGACGGTCGCCCGCCGGTGGTGCGCGAGGCGGTGTGGGAGCAGAAGAAAGAGAACGCGGAGACGCGTAGCGATTACCATGCATTCGGGCAGGAAATGCTATCCGTAGTCAAGACCCGGTTGGACGAATTGGAGGCGCGGAAGGGTGAAGAAGAGGACACAGCATCCGGTACTCAGCACTCAGTACTCAGTACTCAGTACTCGGTCTCCCCTCGCCGCGTCTCCGCGTCTCCCCCTCCCCGCGTCTCCACCGCCTCCCCCCCCGACTTCACCCCCGCCCTCCTCAGCATCCTCGGTTCGTTGAACGTTTGCAGCAAGGAATGGATCATTCGCCAGTACGACCACGAAGTGCAGGCCGGCAGCGTGATCAAGCCGCTGGTGGGCGTGGTCAACGACGGTCCCAGCGATGCGGCCGTGCTGCGGCCCGTGTTGACCAGCCGGCGGGGGATCGTCGTCGCCTGCGGCATGAATCCGTGCTATGGCGATCTCGATCCCTACTGGATGGCGGCGGCGGCGATCGACGAGGCGGTGCGGAACTGCGTGGCCGTGGGCGCCGATCCGCGGCGGATCGCCATCCTCGATAATTTCTGCTGGGGCAACACCGATCGGCCTGAGACACTCGGTTCGCTCGTGCGTGCAGCCATGGCCTGCTACGACATGGCCACCGTATTGGGCACGCCTTTCATCAGCGGCAAAGACAGCCTGAACAACGAGTTCCGCCCCGAAGGCGCCGCCGAGCCGATCGCCATCCCGCCGTCGCTGTTGATCAGCGCCATCGGCCAGGTCGACGATGTTTCCCGCTGTGTGACGATGGATCTGAAGGAGCCGGGGAACTTGCTGTACCTCGTTGGCTTGACGCGCGATGAACTTGGCGGGTCGCACTTCCATATCGTCCAATCGCAGTCCGGCGGCGAGGTTCCCCAACTCGATCCGCAGTCCGCCAGAAAAACTTTTGCCGCAGTGCACCGCGCGATCCATGCCGGACTGGTCCGCGCCTGTCATGACCTGAGCGAAGGCGGCCTGGCGGTAGCCGCCGCCGAAATGGCCTTTGCAGGCGGTCTTGGTGCGATCATCGATATTCAGGACATGCCATGCGACGGCCGACTCCCCGCTACCTCCGGGAGCGGAGCGTGGGGTGATGGCCGACTTTCCGCCGCCGCGCGCTTGTTCAGCGAGTCGAACACGCGTTTTCTTTGCGAAGTGCGCGCCGAGAATTTCTCCGCGTTCGAAGCGGCAATTGCGGGCGCGGTGCACGCGCCGATCGGAGCGGTTACGGAAAGGGACCGGCTCGTGATTCGGGACCGTGGCGCAACCATCGTGGAAAGCGATTTGACAGCGTTAAAAGACGCCTGGCAGAAACCGCTTCGGTGGCAATGAAATTTTGGGTTTCCGTATTTCTCTTTTGAATTTGTTTCGGATTTCGATCTTCGGATTTCAGTTTTCCGTTCTTAACCATGCCCACTCCCCATGTCCTCATTCTCCGAGCCCCCGGCACGAACTGCGACAAGGAAACGGCCTTCGCCTTCGAAGCGGCCGGCGCGGCCACCGAGACGCTCCACATCAACCGCCTGCTGGAGTCGCCGGGCGTGCTCGATCGATTCCAAATCCTCTGCATTCCAGGCGGGTTCAGCTTCGGCGACGACGTGGCCGCCGGGCAGATCCTCGCCGTGCAGATGCGGCACCATCTCGCCGGTCGCCTGGCCGACTTCAAGGCCGCCGGCAAATTGATCCTGGGCATCTGCAACGGGTTTCAGGTGATCATCAAGTCCGGGATCCTCTTGGACGATGACCCTCCGCACGGCCCGCCGGCCACGCTGACCTACAACGACTCCGGCAAGTACGAAGACCGCTGGGTCCGCTTGGGCGTGGCGAGCCACCCGCAAGCGGGTACCCGGTGTGTCTTTCTGCGCGGCATCGAGCGGATGTACTTGCCCGTGGCGCACGGCGAAGGCAAGTTCATCGCCCGAGACTCCGCCGCATTAGCGCGATTGGAATCGGCCGGTCAGTTGGCCTTGCGCTATGTACCGCCACCCGCGCGGGTACCCGGCAAATGGCGAGCGTTCAGGAATAAGTACCATAGGTTTCAAAAGTCCTATGAGTCCCATCGGCATTGAGCCGACAGCATCGCTGGCCGCCCACCTGCCCTTCCCCGATAACCCCAACGGCTCGATGGCCGACGTGGCCGGTGTCTGCGACACGACCGGCCGGGTATTGGGCCTGATGCCGCACCCTGAGCGGCATTTGGATCCCACACACCATCCGCGCTGGACCCGTGGCGAGGCCGGCCCCGTGGGCGATGGACTGCGAGTGTTCAGTAATGCAGTGCAGTATTTTACGTGATTTAACCTTGCAAATTCAAAGCGAGACTTTGAAATTGCAAGGATGACACCGCGATTGCGTATCACTTCCTTTATTCCTGCAAGACTTTTGCGCCCGGCTCCGCGATCGATCGCTTCATCACCAGCACTAAGAGGGAAACACCGAGCGCCAAGACGGCGAAGGCCCAGAAGCAGTCGAAGTAGGCAAGCGACGAGGCTTGTTGCTCGCGGATGTCCGCCAGCACTTGCAGCGACATGGATTGAGAGAGATTTGCATCGCCGGTTTTCTGCAAGAGCAACGCCTGAGTCTTTTGCGAAAATGCGTTTACCGCCGGATGGAAATGCGTGAGCCACTCGTTCAGCCGTAGGGTATGAAACTGCTCGCGGCGCTCCTGCAGCGTTTGGGCCAGCGACGTGCCGACGCTGCCCCCTTCATTTCGCAGCAAGGCGAAAAGCCCCACCGCCGCGCCGCGCAGCTCGCGGGGGACATACAGGAACGCGGCCACGTTCAAGGGCGCAAACATCATCGATAGGCCGAGGATCAGCACCACCCGCGGCCAGACCACCTGCCAGGGACCGATCGCCAGGTTCATCTGCGACATCCAGTAGTTTGCCGCGGCAACGACCAGCAGCCCCGTGCCGATCAACCAGCGGGCATCCAAACGGCGGCCGAGCAGGAATCCGACAACCGGCAGACACATGATCGCCGAAACGCCGGCGGGCGACAGCACGATGCCCGAGGCCAGCGCGTCGTAACCGAAGAGCGATTGCAGCAAGGCGGGCAGCGAGGTGCTTGCCCCCAGCAAGACGGCGTAGGCGCAGAAAATCATGACGCAGGAGATCGCGAAGTTCCGTTCCAGGAGCGGCCGGAAGTTGATGATCGGGCTCTTGTGCCGCGTCTCCCAAACGATCAACGCACCCAGGCAAACGGTGAAGAGCAGGGCAAACGTCTGCACGCGCCAAAAGGGGTCGCCGAACCAATCCCACTCCTGCCCTTTGCTGAGCATTACTTCCCAGGAAGCCATGGCGATGACCAGCAGACCCAGGCCGATCGAGTCGAACTGCGTCTTGCGCCTCGCGGCGGCCGCGGTCTCGACCTTGAGATACTCGGGGTCTTCGACAAGAACGTAACAAGCCACGAGCGCCAGCAGTCCGACCGGTACGTTGATATAGAATATCCACCGCCATTCGTATTGGACCGTGATCCAACCGCCGAGCGTGGGACCGATGACGGGGGCCAACAAGGCGGCGACGCCGAAGAGCGTCATCGCCGCCCCTTGCTTTTCCTGGGGAAAGGAGTCGATCAAGATGCCCTGGCTCGAGGGCTGCAGCCCGCCGCCCGCCAAGCCCTGCATGGCGCGAAAGAGGATGATCTGCCAAAGACTGGTGGCCATGCCGCAGAGGCCCGAGCTGATCGTGAACAGGGCGATCGAAGCCAGGAAGTAGTTGCGGCGGCCGAGGCGGACCGCCAGCCATCCGGAAATCGGCACGACGATCGCGTTGGCGGCCAGGTAGCTCGTGATGACCCACTCGCTGTCGGAGACCGCGGCGGAAAGTCCGCCGGCGATATACCGCAAGGAAACATTGGCCACCGTCGTGTCGAGGACTTCCATGAAGGTGGGAATGACGACAACCGCAGCCACCAGCCAGGGACTGATCGCCCTCCGCGCGAGGGGAAGCGGAAGCGCGGCCGCGCTCATCGCTTCGGCCCCGCGATGACGGCCAGCGATGGGCGAGCGGGCGACTGCGCCAGGTAAGGCTGCAGAAATTCACCGGCGTGCGGTCCCTCCGCCTGCTCCTTGATATAGACATAGGGAGTAACGGAAAGGCCGATGAACAGCGGGGCCGCGCCGGCGTCGTAGTCGTCCAACTCGATGCGCACGGGAAGCCTCTGCACCACCTTGACGAAATTCCCCGTGGCGTTCTCCGGCGGCAAGAGGGCCAGCGTCGAGCCGGTGCCCATCGTGAATCCGGAGATGTGGCCCTTGAACGTTTTCCGCACGCCGTACATATCGGCGTACAGATCGACGCGCTGCCCAATGCGGAGGCTGGCGAGCTGCGTCTCCTTGAAATTGGCATCGACCCAAATGTCGTGGACCGACTGCAGGGCCATCACCTGTTGGCCCGCTTGCACGTTGTTGCCCGGATTGACGTTGCGGCGGCTGACGACGCCGTCGATTTCCGCCACGACGCGGCAATAGCTGAGATTGAGTTTGGCCTGGTCCAGGTTGCGTTCGGCTTGCCGCAGCTTGGCTTCGGCCTGTTTGACGGCAGGCGCCTCGCGGACGATCTTCTCATAGATGCGATCGATGTTTCCCTGGGGATCGCGATGCAGGAACTGATCGATCAGTTGCTTCGGCGTCAGGTCGTAGGACGGCGGGTCGACACCCAATCCGGAGGCTGCCTCGATCAGTTGCGCCTGCGCCTGGCGGACGCTGGAAAAGGTCTCGTCGAGGTCCGCGGGCACGTAGGTCAAGTCCTTTCCTTCGGGCGGGACGGCCGGCAGCCCGAGCGTCACGCGTGTCTGATACACGCCTTCCAGCGCTTGTTTGACCTGGGCCTTGGCGACGCCCAGGGCCGAACGGGCCTGATCGAACGTCTCCTCGGCGACGGCATGCGAGGTGACGAGCTTGGCGTCCCGATCAAAGGTCTCTTGGGCCAGTACGAGGATGGCCTTTTGCGAATCGAGCGTTGCCACATTGGCCCGCAGCAGGGCGACCTGGTTATCGACCTGTTCGATGGCGTGTTGCAGGTTGAAGCGCAGGCTGCGGGCCTTTCCCACGGCGCCACGGGTTGCGGCCGTCGCGGCCACGAGATCGGCCTTGGCCGCGGCGACGGCCGCCTCCGCGATATCAACTTGCACTTGGTAAGGCGTCCGGTCAAGCTCCAGAAGGACGTCGCCGTTGTGGACGCGATTGTTGTCCTTGACCAGGACCCGCTCGACCTGTCCGGAGACCCGCGGCGCCACAAACGTCACGTACTCGCTCACGTAGGCATCGTCGGTGGAAACGGTGGTCAACGCCCGATAAAGCCATGGTGCGCCGATCCAAAGACCGATCGACAGGAGCAGGACTCCGCCGGCGATCAGCAAGACTCGCCGCGGCGGCAAGCCCTGCCGTCGTGCTGTGCGGACCGCGACAGGCGGCGATGCGGATATCTCCACCGCTCTCGGGGCTTCTTCGGCCAGGACGGTGGTCTGAGATGAGTAGTTCGACATGGCGCTTTTCCGCACGTGTATTAAAAGTCGGCACGCGTCGCAGGGAGATTTGCGCGGAATTCTATGCTGGAGAGCAGGAATCCGGCAAGTGGTCGGAGCATGAATGCATTGAGAGCCTAGCGCGGCCAGAATTGTCGCATGGATCGAACGCCGTTTGAAAAGTGGTGAGGGTATTTCGCCTCATTCGCGGCTGTTCTTGAGTCCGGCTGCCAGTTGTCCCACGAGTGCGGAGAACCGTTCACCGCGCTCGCGGAAATTGCGGAACTGGTCGTGGCTCGAACAGCCGGGCGAGAGGACGATCGCATCGCCCGGCTCGGATCGGCGCCAGCACCACTCGATGGCCTCATCGAGCGTCGGCGCCGCGATCGAGAGGCAATCGACGTGCGAGGCCTGAAGCCGGTCGTGCAGCTTGGGACCGATCTCGCCGAAAAACGCCGCCCCCACGGCCAACCGGCCGATCGTTTCCACCATCTCTGTGACGTCGAATCCCTTGTCGCGGCCCCCGGCCAGCAGGAACGTCGGCCCGCCCACCGATTCCAGGGCGGCGATCGTCGATTCGGGCGTGGTGGACGTCGAATCATTGTAGAACGTGCGGCCTGCGGTCTGGGCGATTGGCTCCATCCTTTGCGGCAGGCCGTGGAACGATTGCAGCCCGCGGTCGATCGCCGCGCGGTTGCAACCGGCGCCCAGGGCGGCCGTGGCCGCGCAGACGGCGTTCAGGCGATTGTGCCAGCCCGGCACTTGCAGGGGAGGCAATTCGTCGTCGGCAACAAGCGGGAGCAAGCGACCGCGAACCAGGCGGTCCCACGCTCCGAGTCGCCGATCGTGCGTGTTGAGCACGGCCAGATCGTGCGGCCGCTGCCGCTGGAGCAGAATCTGCTTGGCCGCGGCATATTCGTCCATGCTGGCGTGCCAGTCGAGATGGTTCGGCGAAAAGCTGGTGACTACGGCGACGTGCGGCAGCCGTGCCTCCGGCCGAAGATACTGCAACTGGAAGCTGCTCAACTCGAGCACCACGCCGTCGTCCGGCCCGATCTCATCGAGATGATCCAGCAGGCTGACACCGATGTTTCCGCCCAGCCACGTCCGCCGGCCGCCGGCTTGGAGGATGGCGGCGATCATGGCCGAGGTCGTCGATTTGCCATTCGAGCCCGTCACGCCGATCGAAGCCGCTGGACAGACCTGCAGGAACAGATCGATCTCGGTCGTCAGCCGGACCCCATTTTGCCGTGCGACGGCCAACCAAGGGTTTCCCGGCCGCACGGCAGGGTTGACCACCACGAGATCGGTCTGGCGAAAATCTTCTTCGCGGTGCCCTCCCAGGTGGAAGGCGGCGATGGGGGAATCGGCGAGTATTGTCAGCGCCGAGGCCAAGACCTTTTCATCTGCCAGATCGGTCGCGGTGACAATCGCGCCGTGCCCTGCCAGCCAGCGGGCCGCCGCCGCCCCACCGCCGAAATGGCCGAGCCCCATGACCGTTACTCGTAGTCCGCGATATGGCATGATGTTCTTTGGAGTGCGATGGCAAGCCGCCGCACTCCAAAGGGTTTCCCCGTGATCGTTGCCCAACTATAATAGAAGTTTCGTTTTACCAGCTTTTTCTGCGGTGGGAAGACCCATGGGCGTTGCAGGACACATTTCGCTGCGAGGCGTGGCGGTCCACAACCTCAAATCGATCGATGTCGACATCCCGCACCGCAAACTCGTCGTGTTCTGCGGGCTCAGCGGCAGCGGCAAGAGCAGCCTGGCGCTGGACACGCTGTATGCCGAAGGACAGAGGCGCTACATCGAGAGCTTTTCGGCCTACACGCGGCAGTTCCTCGACCGCCTGGAAAAGCCGGAAGCCGAGCGGATCGACGGCATTCCGCCCGCCATCGCCGTGACCGGCGGCGGCAACAGCCGATCGAGCCGATCGACGGTCGGTACCGCGACCGAAGTGGCCGACTATCTCCGTCTGCTGTTTGCCAAGATCGGCACGGTGGTCTGCCGCGGCTGCGGCCACACGGTCCAACGCGATACGCCGCAAAGCGTCGCCGCGCGGCTGGCCGAGCTCCCCGCCGGTACGCGGTACATGCTCGCCTTCGGGCTCAACGACGGCGATGCTTCCCTGGCTGCCACGGCCGTCGCACTCCGCGAAGAGGGTTTCGTCCGCGCAATCATCGGCCAACGGGTCGTGAGTCTCGATGAGGCGGCCGGCGATCAGTACTCAGTACGCAGTACTCAGTACTCAGTACCCGGCGCTACTCAACCCGGGCACCATGTAATCATGGTCGGCGCTGAGTCATTACAGTCGATCGGCCCTGTCTACATAGTCGTCGATCGCCTCGCCGCCGGCAGCGCGACCGAGCAGCGGGCCCGCGATTCGCTGGAAACGGCCTTCGGCAAGGGACTGGGAAAGTGTTTTGTTTTCGTAAGCGACGAGGACGCGGACACCACGCCAGGTCTTGGCGAGCGAGGGGGACTTGTCACGATCGACGGTCGTTTGTGGCGGCGACTGGCCTTCAGCAATACCTTGGCCTGCGCCGATTGCGGCATTGAATACATCCCGCCCGAGCCGCGGCTGTTCAGCTTCAACAGTCCCCTGGGTGCCTGTCCCAAGTGCGAGGGCTTCGGCAATATCATCGGCGTCGACATGGACCTTGTCGTGCCCGATCCGAGCAAGTCGATCCGCGAAGGGGCCATCGCGCCCTGGAACACGCCGGCCTATGCCCACGAGCTGGAAGAACTGCTGGCCCTGGCCCCGGACTACGATCTGCCCGTTGACGTGCCGTACGCGAAGTTGACGGCGGCCCAGCGGAAACTGATCGAACATGGCGTGCGGGCACCATGTACCCATGGTCGGCGGAAGTTCGGCGGGTTGGACGGTTTTTTTGCCTGGCTCCAGCGGCGGAAGTACAAGATGCACATCCGCGTCTTCCTCAGCCGCTGGCGGAGCTACCGTCCCTGCCCGGCCTGTGGCGGGACGCGGCTGCGACCCGAGGCCCTCGACGCCCGCGTCGGCGGCCGCAACATCGCCGAAATCGCCGCCATGCAGATCGGCGCGGCCGCCGACTTCTTCCGCCGCCTGGATCTTTCGGACTGGCACGGGCACCATGTATCCATGGTCGGCGTCGGCCGCATGATGCTCGAACAGGTGCAACTGCGGCTGGGGTATCTCGAATCGGTCGGGCTGGGCTATCTCACGCTCGATCGCACCATCCGTACGCTCAGCGGCGGTGAAGCGCGTCGCGTGGCTCTCACGTCAGCCCTGGGATCGAGCCTCGTGAACATGCTCTATGTGCTCGACGAGCCGTCGATCGGCCTGCATCCCCGCGACGTCGACTGCCTCGTGGCATCGATCCAGAAGCTCCGCGATCGGGCCAACACCGTGGTCGTCGTCGAGCACGAAGAAGCGATGATCCGCGCGGCCGACCAGGTGATCGAGATCGGGCCCGGGGCCGGCGAGCGAGGTGGCCGCGTGGTCTTCCAGGGCACGCCGGCCGAGATGCAGGCCTCGCCCGACAGCCTAACCGGCGATTACCTGGCCGGCCGCCGCGGCAGCGTGGGCGCGGGCCCGCGGCGGCAGCCGAATCACGGCTGGATTCGCCTCGCCGGCGCGCGTGGCAATAATCTGAAGAACGTCACGGTCGAGTTTCCGCTGGGCGTGCTCTGCCTGGTGACGGGCGTGAGCGGCGCCGGCAAGAGCACGCTGGTCGAGGACACGCTGTACCCGGCCCTATGCCGCCGGCTCCGCAAGGACGCCCCGCGGCCGATGGCCTGCGACGACGTTTATGGCGACGGTCAGATCGACGACGTGATCATGGTCGATCAAAGCCCCATCGGCCGCTCGCCGCGGAGCAACCCAGTGACGTACTTGAAGGTCTTTGACGAGATCCGCAACGTCTTCGCCGAGACGGTCGAGGCCCGCACGCGGAACTACGACGCCAGCCATTTCAGCTTCAATGTCGACGGCGGACGCTGCACCGCCTGCCGGGGCGACGGCTGCATCCAGATCGACATGCAGTTCCTGGCCGACGTGTTCATGAAGTGCAGCCAGTGCCGCGGCACGCGCTACCGCGACGAGATTCTCGACGTGACTTATCGCGGCCGCAACATCGCCGAAGTCCTGGAGATGACCATTCGCGAGGCCTTTGTCTTTTTTCGCGGGCAGCCGAAAGTGCAGTCGCGGCTGAAGCGGCTGATCGACGTGGGATTGGACTACGTGCGCCTGGGGCAGCCCGCCAACACGCTTTCCGGCGGCGAGGCCCAACGGCTGAAGTTGGCCGGATACCTGTCGGCGGCCAGACGCGGCCGCTGTCTGTTCATCCTCGACGAGCCGACCACCGGGCTGCACTTCTCCGATACCGTGCAACTGCTGGATTGTTTCGACGCCTTGCTGGCGGTCGGCCATTCCCTGATCGTGATTGAGCACAACCTGCAGATCATGAAGGCCGCCGATTACATCATCGACCTCGGCCCCGGGGCGGCGGACCAAGGCGGCCAGGTGGTGGCCAAAGGCACGCCCGAAATCGTCGCCCGCAGCGAAACGTCGGTGACGGCGAGGTTCTTGCGAAAAGTCCTGTCACAACAGCCGGCGGAGGAAGGAAGTGCAAAGTGAGAACTGACCTCTCCCGCTACACCCGCCAGATGCGCTATGCCCCGCTCGGCGAAGAGGGCCAGCGCCGCCTTGCCGCGAGCAGGGCCTTGATCTGCGGCTGCGGCGCCTTGGGAAGCCTCTTGGCCAATACGCTGGTACGCTCCGGCGTCGGCAAGGTGCGGCTGGTCGATCGCGATTTCGTCGAATTGAGCAACCTGCATCGGCAAACGCTTTTCGACGAAACGGACGTCGCGGCCGGATTGCCCAAGGCGGCAGCCGCGGCCGAGAAGCTGCGGAAGATCAACTCGTCGGTCGAAATCGAGCCTATCGTCGCCCACGTCGGCCCGGAGAATGTCGCGTCGCTCTGCGCGGGCGTCGATGTGATCGTCGACGGCACCGATAATTTCGAAACCCGCTATCTCCTCAACGATGCGGCCGTACACTTGAACTTGCCCTGGGTCTATGGCGGTTGCGTGGGGGCCGAGGGGCAAACCATGACGATCCTGCCCGGCGAGACCGGCTGCCTGCGGTGCCTGCTGCCGGAATGCCCTCCGCCGGGCAGTACGCCCACCTGCGACACGGCCGGCGTGCTCGCGCCGATCGTCGGCGTGATCGCGTCGATCCAGGCCCAGGAGGCGATCAAAATCCTCAGCGGCAATCGGGCGGCCATCTCGCGACAGCTCACGGTCATCGACCTGTGGCAGAACCGTTTCCTGCAACTCGATGTCCGCGATCTCCGCGATCGCGCCGATTGCCCCGCGTGCAAGCAGCGGCAGTTCGTCTGGCTGGCCGGGCAGCAAGGCAGCCGGGCGGCCGTGCTTTGCGGTCGCAACGCCGTGCAGTTGACCCAGCCCGACCGCGGCGTGCCGCTCGATGAGTTGGCCCGGCGACTGGAAGGGCTGGGCCGCCTGACGCGAAATCCGTTTCTTCTCCGCCTGAAGGTCGACGATTTCGAACTTACGCTCTTCCCCGACGGCCGGGCGATCGTTCAGGGGACCGATGACGCGGTCGTGGCGCGGTCGGTCTATGCGAAGTACATAGGAAGCTGAATCGCGCCACGAGCACGAAATACGATTTTCGTGTTTCGTATTTTCCCACCTGCCTGTCTATCCGGTCGCCACTGCTACAAACGGCTTCCTGGAATCCTTCTCAGGTCTTTCCGACAGGTCTGCCGATGTTAAATTCTGCCGGTCACGGATGATGCAACGGTTGCGTAGCATGGGCGACATCGAGAAAGTCGATGCCTTATGCCGGCAGATCCCCTAATGCCCGCGCAATCCGCATAAGAGAATGCCCGCGCATTTTCAATCGGCCACGGACGGAAGGCAAGACCGCGCACCCTTGAGCCCCCGAAGTCTCCCCGTGGCCAGAACCAGCCCCCAGCCATCGACTCTCAGGCTCTACACCGAGCCCGCCGCCCGTGCCGCGAAATCCGCTGCCGTGGCCAGCCTGCCGGACGTGTTGCAGGCTTTCCAGCGAGCAACGGGCTGGACCCTTCAATATGCGGCCGGACCTATACCCAAGACCTGCAACGCGAAATCGACGATCGAATCGACGTGGTCGGCTGCGGTCGATCGTGGGCTTGGAACCGCTGCGGCGCATCTCACGCTCAGCGGCGTGGAAGGCGTAGCTGAATCATCGCGGGTCTCCGAGGCCGCTGGCGAAGGCCAATCAAAATCTTCGCCGGTCTCGTTCGCGGCCGCGCGAGGCCTGGCATCGGCCCTCGGTGGCATGTTGGAAGAAACCCTGCAACTTCGCCGCGCCGTGATCGAGCGCGAGGCCGAACTTGCCGCAGGCGTGCCCTTGGTGCCGCACCCCCAAGAACCGGAACACCTGGCCAACCGGCTCGAAGCCGTCTTGCGCGGCGGGGCCCAGGCCGTTGGCTGCCATGCGGCAGCCTTATACCTTCTAGACGAGGCAACCAGCAAGCTCAAGTTACGGTCTTGTTGGGGACTGCCTTTGGATCGGCTCACGGCCCCGCCTCGACCCTTGCAGGGGGCCGTGGCCGATCTGGAATCAATGCTGGGGCACGCGGTCGTGCTGGAAGACACGCCCATGATGCGCCACTGGCGGGCGCCGAAGAATTCGCCGCGGCCGTGTGCGTGCCCATTTCAACCTCCACCACGATCCTCGGCACGCTCTGGATGTTCTGCAACGCCAAGCGCAATTTCAGCGATTCGCAGACGAACATCGTGGAGATTGTCGCCGGACGCCTGGCCGCCGACCTGGAACGGGAGATGCTCTGGCAGGAGGGCTTCGCCGCGGCCGAAATCAAGAAGCAGATTGCCGCGGCGGAACGGATGCAGCGTAATCAACTGCCCACGATCGCCCCGCTGCTGGACAACTGGGACCTGGCCGGCTGGACCATGCAGGCCGGGTCGTTGGGCGGCGATTTTCACGATTGGTTCTGCCTGCCCGACGGACTTCTGGCCGTGGCCATCGGCCATGCGATGGACGGCGGCATCCAGGGGGCGATAGCGGCCAGCGGTCTGAAAGCGGCATTGCGTGCCCACGGGCAGTACTACCGCGAGGCCCAGCAGACGCTCAAGCGGTTGAACCTGACGCTCTGGACCGGGTCGGCCGGCGACCAGCATGCCACGCTTTTCTACGGCCTGATTGAAACGGCGACGGGCCGGGTCTGTGCCGCTTCGGCCGGGCATCCGGGTGCGCTGGTGATTCGCCCGGATGGCTGGGAGTCGCTGACCCAGATTTCCGCTCGCCTGGGCGAGGGGCCGGAATCGATTTACGAGCAGACCGGTTACGAGTTGCAGCCCGGCGAAACGCTCGCCTTGTTCACCGACGGCGCCCTGGAAACCGCCGGTGCCGATGGCAAACCGCTGGGTGAAGTGGGCATGGGCAAGCTATTGCAAGCGGCCCACGCCGGCAGCGCCGCGGAAATAGCGACCATGCTTCGCCAGCGCCTCGAAGCGCCTGCCGCCCCGGGGAAGGTTCGGGATCGAACCGTGTTAGTGGTAAAACGCAAGTAGAACGAAGCAGAACGGAATTTATTCCGTTTATTGCTCGTAGTCCCGCCAGGACACCCTGTACTCATGGTCGGCGGTCTCCTGCCTCAAGTTCCGCCGACCACGACCATGAGTCGTTTGTGCGCGACATGGTGCCCGGACGGGACCACGGTCGCCTGGCCCCACCTTGACGTTGCGCGACCGGGAGATAAACTGAAAAGGATACTGCTTCTGCGGGAATGGCGGAATTGGCAGACGCGCCAGGTTGAGGGCCTGGTGGCCGCAAGGTCGTGCAGGTTCAAGTCCTGTTTCCCGCACTGCTTACTGCATAAGGACTTACGGCGATTGATCGCAGGTCCTTTTTTCTTCGCACGAAGCGCGAACCCTTGCCGCGTAGAACGTGTCTAGCACATAATGTTGCTACGGTGTTGCTGGATGTTGCTGGCCGTCAAGGTCTAGCACGCTCTGGCCGGCCTCCTTCTGGCCGACGTACCAGCCGCAAGCCGTTCGATTGCAGGGGAAAAGCAAACAGTGGCCACGCTCTATCAGAACCCCTCCGGAGGCTGGCTGATCCGTTTTCGGTTCGCCGGCCGACAGTTCTACCGCTCTCTGGAAACGACCAACGACGACCGGGCCAAGGGCATTAAGGCCCAGGTGGAAGAGACACTGGACCTACTCAAACGGGGACGCATCGCCTTGCCCGAAGGCGCGACGCATGACGACGCGGGGATCTTCATTCTGTCGGGTGGTAAGGTCCTGAGGCGTCCCACCGTCGCCCCGGCATCCAAGACGCTCAAGGAGGTCACCGACGCCTATTTCGCTGAGCTGCCGGAGGGGGCCAAGGCAGCCAACTCTATCGGCGCAGAAAAGACCCATGTCGCTCATTTCATCGAGATCCTCAAAGGTTCTACGCCGCTCCGCCAGATTGGCGTCGCCGACCTCCAGAACTACGTAATGAAAAGGAGCCGACAACCGGGCAGCAAGGGCAAGAAGATCCAACCGGTGACCATCAAGAAGGAACTGATGACCTTCGGCCAGATTTGGAAGTTTGCACGGGCACGTAACTGGGTCGACGGAGACTTGAACAAGAGCGAAATCAGGTTGCCCAAGCCGTCGGAGAAACCACCGTTTCAAACCTGGTCGGAAATCGACGCGACGATTGCCCGAGGAGGACTCACCGACCGGCAGGTCGAAGATCTGTGGGACAGCTTGTTCTTAAACGAGAAAGAAGTCCTCGAACTACTTATTCATGTGAAGGAGAAGGCGGCCTACCCGTTCATTTACCCGATGTTTGCATTTGCGGCGTTCACCGGCGCCCGTCGATCGGAGATCCTGAGGTCCCAGGTCGCGGACTTTCATTTCGACCGCAAGTATGTGCTGATTCGCGAAAAGAAACGCAAACACGCGATGCAACAGTCCTTCCGGCAGGTTCAGTTAAACACCCGGTTGGAGAAGATCATGCAAGATTGGTTTGCAACACATCCCGGTGGGCAACTGACCATTTGCGAGAAGGCCGACCGGCCAATAACTCGCGACGCGGCACATCACCATTTCTCCCAAACGCTCAAAGGCAGCAAGTGGGAGAAGCTCAGGGGCTTCCACGTCCTTCGCCACTCCTTTGCGTCGATCTGCGCAATGCGAGGAGTGGCTGAACCCATTATTGATGCCTGGCTCGGCCATCAGACGGAGGAGATGCGGCGGCGATACCGACACCTCTATCCAGAGCAGACGCAGGCGGCAATGACCAACCTCTTCGACAAACAGCTATTTGGGTAGACCCTCGTTCTGGATCTTGACGAGTACGTCACGCGGGATTCGCCACTGGCCGTCCGGGCTTTTCTCCGCCTTGATCCGGCCCTTGTTGCAAGCGTTGCGTACTGTCCATTCGCTGAGTTTGGTGAGTTCCGCAGCCTCGCTGACCGTGTACGCAATCTTGTCGGGCGACGCTGCCTGCGAAGCCTTCAGCCCCTTCTCGATCCGCGCCAAGGTTGACTCCAAGGCGGCAAGCCGCTCCGCGGCCAGATCGGTATGGGCGGTCCCGCCTTGCGCGGGCGTTGCTGGCACAGCCGATGCGGGCTGGCCCTGCTGCCACATGGCTTGAAGATTCCGCCGTGCATTCGCCGCTCTAGGACCGATCTGTCGCAGCAGCGAGAGCAGTTCACGCCGCTGCTCATCGTTTGTTGCCCGAGGTGCCAGCGCGGACCATTCGGCTATAGCGATCAGCGCCTGCAAAGCGGCCAACCGAACTTCAGACGCGGCCGATTGAGGACCACCGCCAACGGCCACGTCAACCAGGGCGTTGCTGGCCGATTCCGCATCAGCACCGAGCCAGCCCAGGACTTTGCAGGCGGCAACGCGGGTGTCGGCGGCAAGGCGGCCGTCGCGCACAATAACCGCGAGCGTTTCAACCGCTTCTGAGGCCGCGTCCTGACCGCAATCGGTCAACCCCTCGATGGCTCCCTGAACCAGCTCGTCGTCTTGAGCGCCGGGGGCCGCGACTACCCGGACCAACGCCCCGACGACGGCCAGAGGTGCTTTTGGCCCGAAGGCCCGTAGCGATGCAATGCTGGCCCTCCGCACGCGGGGGTCAGGGTCTTCAGCAGCGCGGCTCACCCGATCCACAAGAGCAGGCGAGGCCATCGTCGGGAAGTTGGCCGCGGCCACAAGGGCCGCCTGCCGGACGCCAGCATCGCCATCCGTTAAGGCGCTGGACAGTGCCGACACCGCTGTCGTGGTGGCCGTCGCGGCATCACCGGAATATGCTTCAACCTCTCGGCCAAGACGCCCCAGGACATGTGCAGCCGCAAGGCGAATCTCCGGCTCCCGGTCCTTCATCGCCTTACCCAAATCCGCGGCCAGACCTTCCAGATCGCCGCCAGCACGTCGCGGTTTCCCGCCCAGGCGTTCGAATAGCGCAGGCGACTCCCGCTCAGCGGCGTCCAGGATGCGGGCCACAAGGCGGCCAAGCGGTAGGATGCCGGGCCGCAGCACGCGCTCGCGTCGGGGGGCGCGGTTCGGATTGTCCTCGGATTTTGACATGGCTTGCTGACCCGTCCTACCTGAAGTTCGTCCCGATTCTACCACATTGTTCGCCACGACGCCGCGGATTTCCAGCGGCGGCGGCAGAACTGGCTGGTGCCCTCCTGCCGAAATAACTACCTCCACGAGGACCATTGTTGACATGTTCGTTTTTTTTTCAATGACGAAAATCATCGGCAGTTGCTTGGCGCGGATTTGCCGCGCGGTATAATTGCCAATGAAGCAAAATTGCTTGAACACGGTGTTCGAGGTTGTTTCACGTTTGGTTACAAGTTTGTGGAAGCGTTTCGGGCGAATCCGCTTCCATCACTGCCTCTGTCTAGTCCAATACCTGGCTGAGTAGCCAGGCAATACCGAATGAGGTATCCCATGCACGGAGTGCTGCTTGCGCACCGTGGCACCGCTCTGGATCTATGTTGGAGGGCCACGCGAAGAGTCGGAGAATCTATTTTTCTCGTTCTAGGATACGCTGCCTAAAGTAAGACTTACCCAACATCGCCCCTTCTTCACAAGGTCGGTGATTCCGACCCCTTAACTACGGGCTCGACGGCTCAGCGAGCGTCGCGAGACCCCAATGTAAGTCCCTGCGCTTTTGACACGCGCACGTTGCCACTGTTGTCCACGGGGCCAGCGTGTGGATTGCCGCGCGATGCGCAGCGGTTTGCTGGCTGTCTCTAGCCCGGGGTTGGGAGCCTTCGTGCGCCTGTGGAGCTGCTTCGGGGTTTGCGTTGGTAACGACGATCTTGTCGTGCGAAGTTGCACGGGCGCTATCCTCTAAGGCCCAGCCGAAAACTGGGCCGCCTGAACGGGAGGAACTCTGCGAGGTGCCAACAAGTGAAGAAGACGCCCAGCGAAACCACGAAATCCACATCCACGGAGGCAACATCCTTAACCAAGGCCGCATCGATCCCCAGGATTGCCGCCCGGAAAAACTCCGTGACCACCGACCCGTTGCCCCAACCCGTGGGCGGCGACCACGCCAATATCGATCTGCCGCTGAACGGCCTCGTGGCGCCTGCCACGTACACTGCGACCAACAGCTTTACGGCCGACAACGGCCGGTTTGGCGGAACGCGGCAAATCGCCATCCCCGCCGCTGTAACGCCAGCCTCTTCGCAGGCGCATCCCAAGCCGTACGATTGGGCACAACGCACGCCGCCGCCATCGGGCCAAGGGTGGCGCGGGCCGGTGCGGGGCTCCGGCAAGTGGCTGGCCGCTGCCCTGGGGATCGACTACAAGACGTTTAAGCACCGCCATGCCATGGGCTCGCTTTGGGTGCTGCCCGTGGGCGGCAAGATGGTCGACCTTTGGACCAGGACGCGCGAGGACGATGACCGGCTCCTGAAAGCCGCGAAGGCGAGGGATACGGCCAACTCTGATGAGAAGCCGAGCTCTTAGGCCCCGCCGCAGCCATACTCGTTGTCGGGGCATTGTCTGACTCCGGCGCGAATCGAGAAGCGGGACGTTATGGGAGATTATGGGAAACGATGGGAAAAGCCCACGCCCCAACCTTGAACGATTTGCCTCCAGCGTCTTATTGTGGACGGTGTGGAGGGTGTGGCTAGGTTTACAGGGAGAATTTAGGACAATGGTTGCACGGCAGAAGACTACGGGACATGGAACCAAGATTGCCAACGGCACGGCACGCCGGCCCAACGGCAAGTCCGACGGGCAGGTACGGCCCTCAGCAAAACCCGACGATCTCACGTGGGACGACAGTGACCACGCCGTCGATAACTACATGGCCTTGGGTAAGGCGCTGGCCCCGTCCGGCGATCTTTACCGCGGTGCCGGTAATGCCAGCGGGCTGATCATGGTCAGCCCTGGCGGCAACCAAATCTCCATCACCAAGGGCGCGGAACTGCTGCCGGTCATCGTCGATCGGCTGCGGGTTGGCGTGATCAAGAACGGAAAGCGGAGCGCGGCGATCCCCGCGGCCCATCTGGGCGCCATGCTCAGGAGCGAGGCGTTTCTCCGTTGGTTCCGCGTCGTTGACTGCATCACGCAGATTCCCATGTACCTGGCGGACTTCGCCTTGACGGTCCCCGGTTATAACGACGGCGGCCCCGGCTATCGGATCGTTTACACCGGCGGCAAGCCGGCCGTCAGCGACTCGATGGAGACGATCAACGCGTTCCTCAGCGTCATGGCATGGGAATCCGATGCCGACCGTACGAACGCCGTGGCTGCCGCGGTGACCGTGCTCTTGCGGAATCATTGGCCGGGCGGCAAACCGATCATCCTGGTCACGGCCCCCAAGAGCCACGCGGGGAAGGACACCGTGCTCGCGTTCGTCAGCGGCATCAGCGGCTCGGTCTCCATTTCCTACCAGGCGACCAACTGGGCCTTGGAGCGAAGCCTGGTGGGGGCCATCAAGACGAACCCAGGCACCGGGATGGTTGTGGTGGAGAACGCCAGACTGGATCGCGGCGACCGCTACATTTCCTCCGCCATCCTGGAGAGATTCGCCACGGATCCCGCACCGATGCTCTTTTCCACCGGAACCGGTGGCCCACTGCGCCTGCGCAACGACATCGTCCTGGGGATGTCCACCAATTTCGGCATGGTGAGCGAGGACATCGCGAACAGGGACCTGCCAGTTCATTTGTCGCCGGTGGGCGACGTTGCTGCTCGACAATCACCCATCGGTAACCCGAAACACGAATTCCTGCCCGCGAACCGCGAGCAGATCGCCGCGGAATTGCGCGGGATGGTTGAGCGCTGGAAGGCGGCCGGGATGCCGTTGGACGAGGGCGTCAAGCACCCCTTCGGTCCTTGGGCCAAGGTCGTGGGTGGCATCCTCCAAGCGAACCAGTTCAGCGATTTCCTCGCCAACTATGGCGTCCGAAAAATGGCGGACGATCCCGTGCGGCGGGGGCTGGGCCTCCTCGGTGTGGACTCGCCGGACATGAGTCTTCTTGAGGGGAACTCGCCAAAGAACTGGAAGACGGCATCCGATTGGGCACAGATTGCCCTGAAACTCGGGCTGGTTAAGACCGTTATCCCCGTCGCAGATCGTGATAGCAAAGAGGGCCGAGCGCGGGGGATCGGGACCGTCTTGACCGCGCACCGCGACGAAACCTTCATCGCCGAGAACGACAAGCAACGGTTGACCATGAAACTCGAAAAGCGGAAAGCACGGTTCGGCACAACCGAACCGCATTTCCGTTATCGGTTCGCCATTGTCGGCCGGGACGACTTGGCCGACGAGGTGACGGACGACGATGCTCATCCGGAGCACGGACGGGCGTGATTTGGCTTCGCCCACCTCACAATAGGCCCGTAGCGATACTCCGGCAAGCCAATGCGGGACATTGTGGGAAATGATGGGACATCGTGGGAAAGATAGCCTATCGCACGCTTGAACGATTCGGGATTGCCGTTACCGTTAATACTAGAGATTCAGTTGTGGGCCAGCACAAGTCCGCAGCAATCGGAAGTAAACCACGCACACCACGACTACGGATTACTATCGAATGTCAGCCAACACCACAGCAGCGCCCACACCCAGCGTGGCCGTCGGCACGCCCGGCGCGGCAATCCCCGCCCCTGTCGCGCCGACGAACACCCCGCCCATCGCCGACCTGGCCCCGGCCGACCCGGCTGCTGACCGCGCCAACGTGGTCGGGCTCGCCGTTCTCCGCCTGGGGAAGGGCCTGCTTGGGGCGGCGGTCGCAGCCGGATTGGAGTTGGCCAGCATCGAGCGGGAAATGGGCGCGGAGTTCCCCACGTTCATCGCGGCGAAGACCATGCTGACCGAGGCGGAAGCCCGCACGTTGATCCGCTTCGTCCGCGAGGCCGGGCTGTCGGCGGAGGGCCTGTCGCCCGCGGTCGCCGTGCCGTTGTCACGAGTGTTGGGGGCCATCGCCCTGTTAGGCCAGTTACATACGGAACAACGGGAATAGGGAGGAGCCGCGAAGATGTCGGCGCAGTACGCGCCGTGGGAGATTTCGTCTGCCCCCGCCGCGCGACCCTGGAACTAACCAGGATCGCGCGGCCGGGACGGCCGATTTGACGATCGTGCCTGCCGGTTTTGTTCTTTGAAAATTTGATCTCGTGGAACCTGGGCCACAAGCCTTCCCCTGACCAATAGGAGGCTTTTATGCCCCACGTGGATACTCCCGAACTGGCCGTCGACAACGGCGCCCAGGAAGGAACAACCACAAACGGCGAGCGATCCGTCGAACTGGCCCGCGCTTCGGAAGAAGCGCGTCTCCAGCATGATCGCGAATGGGTCAAGCGTCTTGGTGACCGGTGGCGCAACCACCACAGCCAAGACCTGCGACTGCGTTACGAAACGGGCAAAATCTTGAACGACCGAATTGGCCCTCCAACCGAGCGTTTACCGCGCGGCGAAGGGGTCATGCGAATGCTGGCCGAAGAAGCGAACCTCGACGAATCCGCCCTAAACCGGATGCGCTGGTTCGCGTACCGCTTCACCAGCTTCGAGGCGTTCCAGACTGCGCACGCAGACAGGTCCTCGTGGAACAGCGTCTGCCTGCTCCTCGTCGAACTCTCCCAAGGGGAGAGAAAAGTCGAGGCGGCAAAAGCTGGTTCCGCTAAGAGCAGCAAGCCGAGCAAAGAGGTCCAAGCCATTCTACGCTCGCTCCAAGCAGCGGTAAAGACGCTGCCCGGCGAGCAGGTTCAGGTAGACGATAGTTCCCTCGTGGACATCGACGCTGGACTGAAGAAGTTGTGCCTGGGGCTCGAAAAGAGCATCGGCCGCAACGTGACGATCTCGATCGAAACGACCGAGAGCGCCACACCCTAATCCTCGAAAGAGGTCGTAACTATCCCGCAAGGGATCGATAACCGCTCCGGGTAACTCCGGATGTAGCCGGCGGGGGATTACCTTCCGCCGCGCATAAAGAGGCAAGGTGGAACCGCTCCGTGAGGGGCGGGATACGGCTCCGGGTAATACCGGATGACCTCGGCGGGACTTTATTTTCCGCCGGGCGTAATGGTGTTTTTTCTCGTTGTTGATGGTCTTGTGACCCAGGCTCCACGCGATCAACGGGTTTTTGTGACCCCGCCGGCGCGGAACGGCTTATCATGCGAACTCGCAAGATAAGTCCGGAGCCCCGGGGCCACTGAGAGACTGTGATCATGGGGCGCATTGACCCAACATCCGTTCAGTCATGCTGAAGGGAGGTGGAAAAATGCGAACCCGGCCCCTGGAAGAGAGCAACCTCTTCCAGGGGCGCTTTTCATAAATGCCCCGGCGTTCGTCATCGGGCCCGACGGCATCGGGTTGCAAAGTTGCGGCGGAAGCAGTTCCGGCCGCGCAAGCGGACGATATGGCGTGGAAATGGTACAGACCATGGCAAACTGTGGACTCAAAGCGGCAACCCCTTTGCCGCATTTACGCAAGTCGTGACCGCCTTGGCGGTAGTCGTCACGACTGTAACCGTTGTAGCCGTCTTTGGCGGCTACATGGACTATCGAAGTTTCCATTTAGGAGAATTTGCCTATGGAAGATTAGCAATGTGTAATTCAAGTGCTGGCCAACGGGCCAGCGGCGCCGTGGAGTTTGTCGAAGAATTGGCAGACTTCCGTGCGCACCGGGCAGTAGGAACGAAACGCGCGTCGCCGGCCGACGCCATCCTCTCGTACGTCAACGGTGTTGCCGATCGAACCGTCCAGAACCGTGGTGATAGCAGCCGTCCAGATGGGCGCAAGTTGCCAACAGGACCGAACGTCTTCGTGTTCTCTTTGCAGGGACACCAAAGGCAGGTGCGCCGCAGTGATCTGCGGGTGCAACTCAAGGCGTATGTCAAAGAAAAGCTGAGCTACTTTGGCGATCCAAGCATTTACCTCGGGACATGGCTCAAGGGCGAGGATTACGTCCTCGACCTTTCGTTGCCATGCATGGGGCTGCTGCCCGCGTTGCTGGCTGGGGTGGTAAACGGCCAAGATGCCATTTACCATCCTGCCAGCGATTCCAGCATCGCGGTGTTGCCCGCGCAGGAAATCAGCTTCGTACTGGCGGCACAATGCTGCCAGCCGCAGGTTGATATTGAGACTAACCTCGCATCATTGCACGCCTCCTTGCTGGCATTGACTCAGCGGGACGTTTATGGACTCGCAGTCGCATTGGTCGAACAGATCAGGAGTGTGGAGTCGCGTAATCTCGCCGACGAGTTCGTGGAACGGCTAAAAGCAGTTCGCGACCTAGCCGAGCCAATCAGCAAAAGCTACGCAGGCTTGGTGCAAGTGTGCATCACCCACGCCAAACGACGGCAAGCACACGATGCAAGAGCAGGTGCTTGCCAGGAACTGGTCGTTGTGGGCTAAGTCAATGCTCCTGAACCGCACCAGCCCAAGCATGGAAGCTCGGGTTGGTGCCTTCTTCCGTGACGTAAACATCGGCACCACGGCAACGGAAAAATACCAGAAATGGCTATTGCGCGGTGTTGGGGAAGTTTGTACATTATAAGGAGTGCCCTGATGATCACGGGTACAACTTCTCACCTTTCTACCTTTAACTTTCTCGTTGACCATCTGGTGGCCCTTGGCCGCCTTCTCGGTATCTTTCCATTTCAACCTGCACGTGGGCATTGCGCTTCACGGCGGCAACGGCGCCGCGCCGCTGACCATGATCGCCGCGGCCAAACCATCGGAGCAAATCCATGAAAAAAACCATGGGCCTGGGAGATGTCTCCCGCCTATTAAACATCAGGCAGCACCGCCTTTCCTATGTTTTGGACAACCGTCTCGTTTGCGAACCGGCAGAGAGAATCGCCGGGAAACGGGTATTCACCCCCGCGGACGTGCGGCGGCTGGCGAAGCATTTCGGCGTGATATTGCCAACGACAGAAACCACGGCGGAAGTCGCCGGGGACTAAAGAACGTAAGCTGGACCAGCCAACGTGGGCTGCCGGCGCTTTTCAATCACATCTTTCATTAGGAACGATTTCATGCGCACCGTAGACATTTGTCACTTTTACTTCAAGCAGGGGGACGACATGCGGAGTCACCTCGAAACAACTGCCAATCCGGCCGAAGCATTCGAAGCTCTTGCACAGCAGTTAGCTGCGGCAGCAAGGGACGCGAGGAAGATCAGCAAGATCATCCGCGGACGGCGGGTGGAGATTCAAGCGGACACGACTAACATCGCCCTTACTGGGGCTGATGAAGTCGTGGATCGCCTCGTCGCAGCGAAGTTGGCGACGGAATGGCAAGATGACGAGGACGATCTCGAAGAGGACAAGTAGCCCGTCGAGGCATAAAGCAGCGAGGCCGGGCAGCGTTTGCCCGGCCTCACCAGATGATCCATTTTAGCCGTCGAGCGTAAATCGGCGGCCAACACAAGTTTAAGGAGTATGTGATGACGACCTACGATGATCTGTTCAATTACTTGGACCAGGAATCTGACGGCGGCAAAGAGTGTGACCACACCTTGCGGCTGACAAAGAAGTTCGCCAAGCGGCACAAACTTGACTTCGACGCATTGTCCGAAGTCCTGCAACAAAACGGCGGCTTCTGCGACTGCGAGGTGCTGCTGAACGTGGAGGGCAGGGTTGACTCTGACGAGTCCATCGAGCAGGAATGATTGATTTGCTGCTCAACCGCGCCGAGGCCGATCAGGTGCGGCGCACGAAGCAGTAACAACAGACAGGCCGGGTATCGCAATGATACCCGGCCCTACCGATTCACTCAAATCTAGCCGCCGGGCGGAAACCGGCGGCAAGCAGAACACCAGCACCCAAGGAGTGTGCATCTATGTCTACTATACCTACTATTCCCACGCAAATCAACCCTGAGCTGATCGGCGAGCCGCAAGTTCGCGGCGCAAGCGGCACAACGCGGATCGCGGACGGGGGCGACGCCCCGCAGGACGCTCCGCCGGCTCCCATCGCGGGCACGCCGCTTATCATGGATTTGCACGGCCAGATCGAGACGGTAATGCCGGCCGCCTTGCAGATGGAACAATATACCCAGCAGCTTCGCGAGCAAATCCGCGCCGCAGGCGGCGCACCGATCTTCGATTTGCGTCACCTTCTCGCCTGGAGCGACGGCGAGCGCTGGGCGGTCCTGAGCTTCATCGCCGGCCTGGAAGCGGGCTACACGGTGCGGCACGGAGAATTCGGAGAGCCTGGCGATCTCTTCGTCGCGGTACTCAACGCGATGGTGGGCGACGAGGATGTCGCTCGCTGCGGGCTTGGCGTTCGGGCAGCCGTCGAGACTGCCGCAATTCTCCACCATCAACCCGCGGCACTGCCGGCCGCTTGCGGCCGTATCGCCCAGCGGCTGGCGGATCTCAATGTTTTGGGATACACGCCCCACCAGCTACGACAACAGGCCGAGCAGCTTGCTGGCGGGGTACGCGGCCATGACAGCGGCGGCGAACAGGCGTTGGTCACGATTCATACCACCCTAGCCGATGCACCCGTGCCTGCCGAAGCCGTGGTGCCCGAAGGCTGGATGCTCAGCGCCGAAGGCATCAACCAGGGAACCGCCGACAAGGCCATCGTCGTCACTTCGGCTCCGATGGTAATTACCCGCCGCTTCACTGAAGTGGATGGTGACGCCGAACATCTGGGCGTGGCCTGGCCGCGTGATGGGCGCTGGCACGAGGAAATCGTGCCGCGGGCAACGGTTGCCGTAGGCAAGACAGTCGTCGAACTTGCCGCCTACGGGGCTCCCGTGACGAGCAACAACGCCTCGCTGGTTGTTGACTTCCTGGCCAGTTTCGAGGCCCACAACCTGGAACTGCTGCCGCGGTCACGCGTGGCGCGGCAGTTGGGGTGGCAGGGCAACGGCGGCCATGATGGTTTCCTGTGGGGCGAGCGGTTGCTCCGAGACAATAATACTGCGGCGGTGCGGACCATGACCGACACCGGCGCCGCCACCATCACCGAATCGGCCGACGCGGCAGCGGAAATAATCTTCCGCGGGGCGGATGAAGGCGACGGGCAGCTTGCCGCGGGCTATTGCGAGGCAGGGACGTTTGAGGGCTGGTGCGCGGCAGTGCAGCCGATCGCGCAGTTCCCAAAGGTCATGCTGGGTATCTACGCCGCGCTCACGCCGCCGATGCTCGAAGTCCTCAACTCCGACAACTTCATTACGAGCTACGCCGGGGCCACGAGCCAGGGCAAGACGATCACGTTGCGGATTTCAGCATCGTGCTGGGGCTGCCCGAACGAGAAATCCACCACGTCGGCGATGGGAACCTGGGACGCAACGCGGGTGTGGTTCGGCCGTGCGCCCGCGGTGCTCAATCACCTGCCCCTGGTCGTGGACGACACCAAGAGGGCCAGCAAAAAAGAAATGGTCGCCCAGATGATCTACGACGTGGCTTCAGGTCGCGGCCGTGGACGCGGATCACAGCAAGGGCTGGCGCGGAACGATGCCTTCCGCACGGTGATGATCACCAGCGGCGAGGCCCCGATCACCAGCTTCAGCGAGGACGGCGGAACCCGCGCGCGGGTTTTGGAGGTGTGGGGGTCGCCGTTCGGAAAGGCAGATGCCGCCACCGCGCAGATCGTCAACCGGGTGAACGACGCCGTACATGACCATTACGGTCATCTGGGGCCGCGCTTCGTGCAGTATTTGATTGAGCATCGTGATGACTGGGCCGCGTGGCGGGAGCAGTACCGCCAACTCCGCCAGCAGTTTGGCAATCGTGCTGGCGACAATTCCGTGGCGGCGCGGATGGCGACGCACCTGGCGGCGATCGGCATGACGGCCCAGATCGTTCACCAGGCCGTCGAGATGCCGTGGGCGTATCGTGATGTCGTCGGCGAGTTGTGGGGCGAGTTGACCGCCGAAACGCCGGAGGCTGATCGTGCCGCGGTTGCACTGCGGCACGTCATGAGCTGGGCGCATGGGCACCGTCCACAATTCTACCCGCAGACAGCCAGCAACATGGGGAATGCCATGGTTGGGCGTTTCGCTCTCGACGAAAAGGAAGAGCCGTACCTCGGATTCCTGCCCCACGTCCTGGATGAGGTCCTGAAGGCCGGCAGCTTCGAGCCTGAACCCATCCGGCGGCTGTGGCTGGATCGGGGGTGGCTGAAGGTAACCAAGGGCAAGCACCAGTACCGGACGCGCGTCGGCGGCAACGCGCTGATCTACGTGGTGGCCATCAAGAAAGAGGCGATTGACCAAGTGGAAGGCCCGGCCGAGGAGGACGAGGAAGAGCAGCGGAGGTGCCCCAACCCGACGATCGGACGCGCCGGCGGGGGCCCGGAGCAGCACGGCCAAGAAGGGCGCTAGCTGCGCGTAGGAGGGCCGCAAACGATGAAGACGACCAATATGACCAGAACTGAGAAAAGCTGCCAGAATCGCGCTTACGCGCCCGCGGTTCCCACTGCGATCGCGGGCGATTCCGACCAAGGCTGGGAGGGAACAAGGGAACAGGGAGGGAACAACTTAGGGAACACCTTAACTCCTTATATTTCAGATACTTATATCAATTTAATACTATATGTTCCCTTGTTCTCTATTAGTAGTAGTCTCTTTAGGAAGAGGCGACTTTTTTCTAAGACTTACAAAAAAACTAAGTCTCCTTTTCATATAAGTACCTCCTCTCCCCAGGAACAGGGAACAAGGGAACAAACTGCGTTTGACCCTGGAAATTACGGGCTTTTCGTGTTCCCTCTGCCCCGAGAACACCCCGCTTCCTGTTCCCCGCCCAGCCCAGAAAGGCGTTCCCCATGCCCAGTCCCTTGAACCCGACTTTGTTCTCCACCCTCCAGGCCCAGTTCGGCGAGGTTCGTACCACGAACCCTGGCCAGCCTCGCATTACGTCCCGTGTGCCCGATCCGGCCCGTCCTGGGCGCTTTACCGAACGCGCCGACCAGCGAGGCGAGCAATATGCGGTCTCGTGCCCGTTCTGCGGCGATGATCGCTGCCGGCTCTACATCAGCTACATGTACGGCGTCTTGGACCCCGCGACGGGCCAGCGCAACTACGGCCTGTGGTGCTGCCACAACGAAGATTGCCACCAGGTCGAGGCCAACCGAGCGATGCTTCGCAGCCGCCTGGCGGTGCCTATCAGCCGCCGCTATGCGCAACACGTTGAAGTCGCACCCGCCGCCCAGGTCCCATCCCAGCCCCAGGAAATAATCTTACCCGAAGGTCTCACGCCGATCGCGGCACTTCCAGCCAGCCATCCTGCTGCCATCTACCTCACCTCCCGCGGCTTCGACCTCCAGTACCTCCAGCAGACGTGGGATATCAGCTATTGCGATTGGTGCATTGCCTGTCGCCCCGCAGCCACCAACCGCATCCTGATCCCGGTCTACCGCCCCGCAAAGTTGTTCTCGTCAAGCGACGCGCATACCCTTGTCCTCGGCGGCTGGCAGGCCCGCCTTGTGCCTGGCTATGAGGTCCTCGGCGGCAGCGATGCCAAGTACCTTTCCGCGGCCGGCATGCAGAAATCGGAATTGCTCTATGGCCTGCATTTGGCGATCGCCAGCGGCGGCCCAGTCTACGTTGTGGAAGGACCTGCTGACGCGTGGCGCATCGGCCCTGGTGCTGTCGCTATCTTCGGGAAGGACCTTTCGCAGACCCAGAAGTTGCTCTTGGTCCATCATTTTCCGGGCCGCCACATCATCGTCATGCTCGACCAGGACGCGCGTGAAGAAGCCCAGAAGATCCAGCATGACCTGCGGCTCGCGCGGCCCCAGCGGAGGTGAAGTCCTGCTCGCAACCCTACCTCCAGGCCGCAAGGACCCCGGAGACTGCACCCCAGAGGAGATCGCTGCCTGCCATGTCGAACCGTAAACTCCAAACCTTCGATGAATACCGCTACGGCCCCCGTGCTGTCCTCAAGCTTGGTGACAAATTCCGCGTCAGCGGTGGCCCGATCTACGTCAGCGACGATGGTGTCGAGCATGCTGTCGCCGATCGTGGCATCTTCAAGTTCCGCCGCTACTGCGTGCAGGGAGCGCAGAAGTGGATCGAGGCGTACTCAGGCGACGGCAGCGGCACAGTCGTCTTATGGGTTGGCAAGGCGGGGCGCAGCCCGACCGTGGAGAATCTGCGCCGCAAGCCATACAAGGTCAGGAAAGTCACCGGCCGCAAACGTAAGAGGACCGTGAAGAAGAGCGTATAGCTGGCGCGGGCGGGCTTGAAAATGTCGAGCTAAGGAGTGCCGGCGGCACTCCCTGGCCGGCTATTTTCGGCGGGTAGTAACTCTTTTTGGAGAATTGTCGTGGAAGAAGAATTGATTGAGTTTTTGTCCGGAGTGCCGCGGGACGATGTGCCCGAGATGTGCAAGTTGCTTAGCCGGATCGCCAAGGCCGTCAATCCAGATCTTACGGCCGAAGCCTACCTGGAGGCGTTTGGGGACTTTTGGGCGACGTGCTTTGCCTACCCGATTCAGCCTCCCGTGAAGGGTTTGCAGTTCATGCAGGCGGTATTTCCAGGTTTGCGCTTGCCTGGCGAGGAAGACAACCCAGGATCTGAAGATCGTTCGGGAGGATGATGCGACCGTCCAAAACCCGCGCCACAAGGTCACCGACCGCAAGCGCCCGAGGAGGAAGAAGAACCATGCCCCGTTACAAAACCATAAATTACCATGAACCCCTCCTGGTCGCCGTCGATTATGTCGTCGATGGCCCTCGCACTGCCGCAGCCGTTGCCGCGGGCAGATCCCGGCTCGTGGGCATGCGATACCAAGCGGACGGCCACGCGCCCCAGGATGTCGAAGCCACCGCCATCGCTGGTGTGCTGCAAGCCTTGGGTAGCCGGCCACGGCTATACAACGACGCTCTTTTCGGGCTGGCGGTCGAGGCGCAGAACGATCTGCCTTCGCCATCCGATGTTGCCGACATCGACGACATCCGCACCATGCTCTGCCTGCTATTCGGCGGCGACCCCAGCGGGAACCAGGAACTTGCGATTGACGGTGGGGAACGAGTACGCGTCGCGTTTGCCCGCGTCAACAACCCGCTCGCCCTGTGTGCCCAGTTGTCGCAGCAGATTTCCGTCGCCGGCATGCAGGACCTCTATCGCGAGATCGAATTGCCGGTGCTGGCGCCGGTGCTTGCCATGACGCTCGCCGGGCTGCCCGTAAACTGCTCCGTGCTCATGGGCATCCATGAAAGCCACCAGACGCAGATGGAGATCGCCCGTCGTATCCTTCAGGCCGACGTTGGCACCTCCTTCAACCCCGACGATGCTCAGGCTGTCCGCCGGCTGCTTTACAATGACCTGGGCCTGCCCTGCCCGTTGGAAACGCGCCACGGCAATCAGGCCGTGTCCAAAGCTGCTCGCCCAACTACTGCCGCTGAACCCGCTCGTTGCCCACATCCAAACCTACCGCGATGCCCAAGCTGCCTGCATCTCGGCACAAGGTGTGCTCGACGCGCTCGACCCGGCCACATCGATCGTGCGCGGCAACCTGGACGCACTAGGCACCGACACAGGACGGTTCTCTTGCAGTGATCCGCCCTTGCAGGCCCTCGACCGTCGCGTCCGCCGTGCCATCGAAGCTGCCCCCGGTTGCGTTCTACTGGAAAGCGACTTTTCGCAAATGGAATTGCGGGTGCTCGCCCACTTCAGCCAGGACGCCGCTCTCCTTCACGCCTTCCAGCACGACATCGACCTCCATGTCCGCACTGCCGCCCACGTGCTGGGTATCGCCGAGGCCGCCGTAACCGACCAGCAGCGGCAGCTTGGCAAGACCCTGAACTTCGGCATCGTCTACGGGCAGACTGCCTACGGGCTCGCCGAAGAACTGGGCGTGTCATTGCAACGTGCTGAAGCCCTGCTGGCCGCCCACGCTGCTGCTTATCCCGGCGCCACGGCCTGGATCGCGGCCGTACATGAGCAGGCCCGCAACAGCGGCGAGGTTCGCACGTTGTACGGCCGGCGCCGGCAGTTGCCCAACATCTATTCGGCAAGCGATGCTCTTGCCGCTGAGGCAAGGCGTCAGGCAGTGAATACCGTAGTGCAGGGGAGCGCGGCTGACCTGCTAAAGCTGGCTCTGGTCCGCCTGCACCACGAGTTGCCCGAGGGCGTGCAGATGCTCCTGCCTGTGCATGACTCGGTGCTCCTGGAGGTCCCCGCGACGTTGGTGGACGAGACGCAGCAGATCATCACCGCCGCCATGGAAACCGTGCCTCCCGACTTCAGCGTGCCGCTCAAAGTCGAGGTCAAGATGGGCAGAACTTGGGCCGACTGCAAACCCTCATAACCAACGGCAGCACCGCGCTGCCAGCCAACTAACCGAGCCCGAAAGGGCGAAACTCTAATGAACCACCTACAACAACAATTCCTTCTCAAAATCGAGCAACTATCCACGCTGCTGCGTTATCCGCAACCCACGACCGGGCTGATTATTAAGGGCATCTGGGCTGCCAGTCAACACTGGTCCGGCGGCGAGCTTTTCGCCGAAGCCGAAGACTTCGCCTTTCACCGGTTCTCCTGGCGGGTGAAGGACAACCTCGCCCCAGACGCCCGTCTCGACAGGGCACTACAACTTCTGGCCGGCAGTATTCCTCTGGGCATGCTCGTCTTTCGCGATCTTGAGGCCCAACTCGACGATCCGGCCGAGCACGCCGCTGCGGAAGGCTTCATAGACCACCTTGCATCGCTGGGCTTCGACCTGCGGCTCTACACCCCGAGGTTGACCGCTGCTTGATCGCGGTGCCAATTGTTGCCCGCGGCAATAATCTTGCCGCAGCTCAGGGCCAGTCTGTCCGGCTCGGTTCGTGTCCGCCGCTCGGAGCCGTAGTTTGGCCGTTGTGTGCAGCATCGCGACATGCCCGAGCTTCGGGCATTGATTTCATCCGCGGGCCTCGCGTGCCTTCCGAAAGGCGATCGTACGGGCGTTCTCGCCGCCATCTTCACCCACAATAAAGATGCCGATGAAAACCGCGGTGAACCCGCCCATTGTAAAGTTCTCTGGCGGCGAAGATGGGAGATCGGGGCGGTTCCGTGGCTGGAGCTTTCGTGTGGGTGCTGGTGGAGTGCTTGATAGCGGTGCTGTCAGCGGCGGATCGCTGAAGGTCGTCTAGCCCGACGTGTTGCGTAGCGGGTATTGGTCGCGGCGATGGAGAGCCTGCCCTCAGGCTTCGCGGTGCCCCTGAAGGTCGAGGTCAAGACGGGCAGGACGTGGGCGGAGTGCAAATGAGGGCGGCGTCAACTGGTTGCAGACGGCGAATTGCAACCAGGATGGCCGCCAGCGAGCGTTCCAGAAGCCCGAAGCGAGCATGGCCACTATTCACGGTTTATAGTCGAGACCGCGAGGAAGTGCCCTGCCGCCCCTCGCCTCCGGCAGCCGCTGGTGCCGGTGCTGGGTTGCTGGGAACCTGGTGACGGGGACGTGGGCTTGTAAAGCCCGCGAAAGCCAACGACAGACGTTTGCAGGCATGCCGAATCAGCGAACAACCTCGCAATTCGGTAATACCTGCTGGAGCTTCTCGACGCCCTCGTCAGTGACCTGGGTGCACAGCAGTAGGAACAATCTCTTGAGCTGGACGAAACCTCGAAGATGCTCCAGCAGCTCAGCATCAGTGACCTTGGTTTCCGATAGATCCAATACTTCCAGTTTGGGCAGGCCTTTGAGGTGTTCCAACCCGGCGCCCGTGACCTTGGTCGCCGCTAGGCTCACAAATTGTAATTGGTTCAGCCCTTCGAGGTGTTCCAGCCCGGCATCGGTGACCTTGGTACTGCCAAGGCGCAGATCTTTAAGTTGAGCCAATCGTTTGAGGTGTTCCAGTCCGGCGTCTGTGATCTCCGTGCCACATAGGTCAAGCGATTGAAGTTGGATCAGCGGATCGATGTGTTCCAAGCCCGCGTCCGTGATTTTCGTGGCAAAAAGGCCAAGCGATCGGAGTTGGATCAGCCCTTCGAGATACTTTAGCCCTTCACCTCGGATTGGAGTATTATCGAGGCTCAATTCTCTGAGTTCCGTCAATTGTTCGAGGTGCCGTAGTCCGGCATCGGTGATTTGAGCATAGTCTAGCAGTAGCTTTTGAAGATGCGTGAGCCCTTCAATGTACGAGAGCCCGCCATCGGTGACACGCGGGTCATCAAGCTGCAATTCCTGAAGGTCAGTAAATGACTTCACTGGAACTAGCTCCGCGTCCGTGCCCTCGAAACGAGCGTAAGCCACCCGTGCGAAGAAATCGTCTCCCAATGCTCTTCGAAGCCATGGCGGGCCTGGTGGACCTTGTTGCATGAGTTGATGGTCGTATACTACCGCTTCGCAAAACTTGCCGATCCCATCTACCGCCTCCCTCTGCTCCGCCGCCCTCTTCATCTCCACCGCAAGCTGACTGCACGGCAAAGCGACCGCCACGACCATAACTAACAACGACCGAATCGAGAACTGAAACCGCCACCGGAAGATAAGGCTGACGATGAACCAGCCCAGCATGACCAGCATCGTCATGCCGACCACCGCCAAGGCGATCAGGACTGCATAGCCCTTGTGCCACGAAACCCACCGATACCGCTCCGACAGCCAGAGCAGCCCCTCCACGACCAGCAAGCCGAACACCAGCCATCCGGGCGTAGGGCAATACCAGCGGCGTTTCTCGGGCGTGTCCATCCCGCCAGTATACCGCGCCACCAGCGGCCCTACCAGAATGGGCCTCCGAGCAAGGCCACGACGCCCGCGTTCCGAGCCCGCCGGCCCGCCGCACGAAGGTTGCCGGTGAGGCAGGGTTGAGCGCTGGGCTTGTCGGCCTGTGGTGCAGGGTATCGCGGCGCGGTAGAATAGAGGGCAGACGCTGGGCGCTCCAGGGTTGGTGCGGCGGGCGATCTTCATGAACAGGTCCGATTCCCACAACGAGGCGACGCGTGCAACCGGAACCGAAATCCCCACCACCGGCTGCCTTCTGGATCGTCGCGCACGGTCTACTCATTGCCGCAGTTTTGTGGGCGGCGTTTCTGGCGGCTCCGATCGCGTTTTCGATCCACGCCCTTCTCGGCTATCGCCATGCCGTCTTTACCGTGGATTCCGTCCAATATAATGCAAACCTGCCGTGCCCTGAGTATTGGGCTGAAGGGCACATTGCTCCTGGCACCGAGTTGGAACGGCTACCGTTGCGAGGCTTCTTTGCGAAGCCGCCGCAAAAACAGGCGGATATGGAGAGCGTGCTGCGCAAGGGGGATGCCCTGCCGGTGCTCTTCAATCCGGGTTTGACCCCCATGTCCGAAACACCGCGAGTCTTGTTGGATACGGGAGACGCATGGTCGAAAGTGCGGTCCGGTTTGACGGAGATGCTCTTTCTTGCCCTGGCCCCCTTGTTTACCGGTTTGGCCATGGTGCTGCTGGCACGACGCTTGCGGAGGGCTGATTCGGTCATAACTTTAACCACGCGGTCCGGCAACGAGAAGCCCACAGAGCCACCGCTGATGGGCGAAATAGAATCAAGACCGAGCGGTCCGGAAGGCCTGAGGCCCGCACAATTCAGCGTGCGTGGCATGCTCTGGTTTGTTACCGCGTGCGGCGCTTATTGCACCCAGTTCGCAGCCCTGTCACAGCTTGATGACCAACGGCTGTGGCGGTGCGAATTCGCAATTCTCGCGGCTTGGCTTGTGTTGGGCGTATTTCTTCTGACCAAAGGCGTACGAGGACTGATCGTGGCGCACTGCGTCGGGCCCGCACTCGCTCTGTTCATCAAGTTCCTCACATGCGACACTTCTGGGTTGGTCATAAGCGGATTGAGCTTCACACAGGTACTCGCGGCTGGGTGTTTCGTCAGTTCTCTGGTCAGCTTCCCCGCCTCCATCGTGCGCATGGTCTGCGTTGCAATTGTGCGACGCTCCAAGCTCGACCGAGCACCATAGCAACATGATATGACCATCCCAGAACTCGAACCCTCACCACCGCCGCCCAGCCGGCCCTTCCAGTTCCGCCTCAGGACCTTGCTCCTGCTGTTCGTGGTGCTGGGGTCGTCGCTGGCGGTGTTCGGAGCGTGGGGGATCGCTGCTTTCGCGTTTACGGCAGGGCTGGCAATCTGCCTTAATCGGTTTCCATACTTCCCATCCGACTGGCTGATATTTCTTTTCGGGGCGATTGCACTCTTCTTGATTTATCCACTCCTTACACTGCTGTTTCTGTTGCCACCGATGGGGGCTATCTATGATGGCCTGCGGACTCACCTGAACTGGCCCAACATCGCCGCGCTGGCCGTGTGGCTGCTGTCGGTGGGCACGCTGCTGATCGGGGCGGTGAGGGGCAGGAAAAGGGCGGCCAGCTTGAATTCAACGGTTGACCGGTGAATTGCCCCCGCCATTTGCCTGAAAATTCCGAGCGCTCGGACGATCATGGGCGGGGGCCGTAATTCCACTCGCTGGCGGAGGAGGGTAGAATGGCGATTGGCTGGCCGTTCGGCCGGACACCGCGACCGATAAGACATCTTTGGCGGAGGTGGCAGATGCTGATCACGCAACTTGAAGTCATTGTCTATCCGCAGCCTGGATATAGATGGCATGAGGAGCTTACGGACGATCCCGATTGGCAAGAGATTGAGGCTGCGATTCGGCGACTGGACCGCCACGAATACCCGTTTCTTGAGTTGTATTTGGCTCCAGGAAATGGTTCGGTTGTCCACCATTTGAATATTATCGGAGGGAAGGGAGAGTACGGGCTGACTGGCTTTGACGAGCGGCACCACGAGCGATTTCGCTTTCGCGATCCCAGTCGTCCCAAGGGTTCCGATCGAATTGAGATTTGGACAAGCGATCAGGGAGCTGCATTTCAAGCGACGTACCTATGCAATGACTTGGCGGTCGTATTGAGAATCGCCAAGCACTTTGCAGAGACGGGTAACCTCGACCCTTCCGTCATTTGGGAAGAGCGAGGTGCGAATGAAATCAAGCAAATGTGATCATCGCGGCGAATCCGCCCGTTGACGGGCAAGTCTGCCCTAGCGGGCTACCTTGACCGCCTCCAATCGCCCTCCTGACCTCGCCAGCTGGCGCCCCTCTGCCGCAGGCCCACTTCCGGGGCCTTGGAGCATCGGCAGGCCCACAGCGAGCGTCCAAGAAGCCCACAATCGGCAGGGAGAATTCTCGGATCGGGGCTTGCGCTACGACCCCAGAGATCGTATGATAGAAGCTGCCTCGTGTGACCACGGGCATGACCTTCTGCCTTTCGACCTCTGACCTTCTCTTGACCGCTTGACGGCTCTCGCCGTCGTCTTGGTCGTATTTCTACCTCGCCGCAAGGCAACCATCATTCCGCCGCTGCGCTCTTTTGCGCTGCGGCACACCTGGAGAAAAATCCCATGGAACAAATGAGCTTGAAGGACGTTGCAGCCCTGCTGAATGTAAAAGCTTACCGCATCGAGTACCTGCTGTGTCACGGCCTCGTTCCTGAGCCGACCCTAAGAATCGCGGGCCGTCGTGTTTTTGGCCCCGAAGATCTCACTACATTGAAAGCCCACTTCGCGAAGAAGACGCCGAAGGCGAAGAAGCCCACGGCGAAGCCCAAGTAAGGGGCGTACAGAAACAGCACGGGCCGGTGAAAAACCGGCCCGGCAGCGTGATTCATTTTCTTAGCCATCCGAGCGCAAATCGGTGGCAAGCAACAGCATCAAGGAGATGCGACTATGACAACCAATATACCAAATCAAAACGACCACGTCGAGATCACGAACTACACGATCGAGTACGTGCTCAAGCACCTCGCAACTTACGAGGAAGTGTTCGCTACTGCGTATGGGCTGTTGACGCCCGAGCACTTCTGCAAGCCCGGCGAATCAATTTATCGGATAGTCTGGGATCACATAATCCGCTATCACGACGAATTTGGCAAGCTGCCAGACTATGAGGTGCTCTCGGCACGCGTCCAGTCAGAACCGCCGCTGCCTGGCATGCTGGCCCTGGCAGAGATCGATCAGCAAAACAGGGACGACCTCATACGCTGGATCTACAATCGAGCGCCTGATCTGCCGCTGCCGCCCGAAGATGCGGCGCATCCGCGGCAAGACGACGTGCCGCAAGCTAAAGCCTGGCTCAAAGCACTGCTGCTGGATCGTGCAGTCTGGGACAGGCTCAAAACGCCTGGAACGATAATGTCGCACGCTTGGGCGGAGGTCGCGCGGATAAAGAGTGAGATTGAAGCGCGATTCGAAATACAACAAGACACCGACGTATCGCTCGAAGCGCTGACCTCGGGAACCTACTCGCATAACTGGCTGATAAAGAACGTCCTGGTCGAAGGCTCGCCGATGATCGTCGGCGGACCGAAGAAGGCGTTGAAGACGAGCATCCTGCTCGATCTGGCGGTGAGCCTCGGTATCGGCGAGAGTGCCATGTTTCTCAACCACCATCGGTTCCGCGTGGAAAAGCACGTTGCCGTGGGGATGTATTCGGGCGAGAGCAACGCCCCGACCGTAGCCACCACCGTACGCAACATCCTCGCGTCGAAAAACCGAAAGTCGGCGGAAGCGACCGTCTACCTCCAGTTCGCGACGCCCATGCTCAGCGTCGATGGCGACTTGGCCGCGATCCGGGCCTTCATCAGGAAGCGGAACCTCAAGGTCATCATCTTCGACCCGGTGTACACGACGCTGCTGAAGGGCAACGCCAAGGCCAGCGCGTCGAACGTCTTCGACATGGGTGCCGTGCTCAGCACGATCTCCGAAGCCTGCCTGGCCGAAGGGGCCACGCCGATCTTCGCACACCACACCGTGAAGAACGCTGGCAAGCAAGTGGGGCGAAACGGTGCCACGTACAAATCGTACGAGCCAGCGGAATTGGGCGATCTGGCGTTCGCAGGGTTCGGAGAATTTGCCCGCCAGTGGATACTGTTGGCTCGTAGGGCCGAATATGAGCCTGGGACAGGCAAGCACCAGTTATGGATGACGACGGGCGGAAGTGCGGGCTTCAACGGCTGCTACGCTGTGGACATCGACGAAGGCATCATGGGCGAGGACTTTTCTGGTAAAAAGTGGGAAGTAACGGTGCAGACCCAGGCGGAGGCGGCAAGGAGTTGCGTGGCGGCCAAGGTGGACGCGGCTGCCATCAGAGAGCACGAGGATCGGCAAAAGGTGCTGAACGCGCTCTCCCAGCACGGCGGCAAGGAGGGGATAACCCTGAGCAAGCTGATGGAACATATCCCCATGCGTCGGCCGACGGTTGCCCGGCATCTGGCAGCACTTTCCAACTCGGGCAGCGCCGAGGTATGCGGAGAGTATCGTGGTGGCAGTAAATGGAGGGCATCGTGCTGGAATCCGGGGTAACCCTGTCCGAGGTTGTCCCACCCTGTCCCGGTTAAGGTCGGACATAGTTGATATGTACCCTGTCCCGTTCCCTATGTAATAGGAACGGGACAGGGACATAGATAGTCCTGGTAGATCACCGAACGGAAGATTGTCCCGGGACAGGGTTCAGAGTTCATTTACGGTAGTTGTACGAACCCGAAGGTCATCCCAGGACTTCCGAACCAAAAGGTTCATCGTGGTCGTCATGATCGAACTGGAGGCTTTTGATCGCGGCACAGGTGCCGCACGGTGCCCCCGCTGCATGCCCTCCAGAGCGCCCCAGCGCGCGCTGGAGGGCTTTCTAGTCCCGAGACGGCTCCCTGGAGCTATCGGTTCCTATCGGGCTCTGGAGCGCGTCCCTCTGGCTGGCCGATAAGAGCGCCGTGCCGGGGATGAGCAGGATCAACCCGTTCCCCACAACGAACGATCATCGCCGCCGCATGATGCCAAAACCTATGCAGCCACCCAAGGTATTACAACCTGCGGTCAAGAAGACCGCTCCGATCACGCCAAAAGTCCCTATGAACTGGGAAAGAACAGGACGTTCAGTACATTCGGGGCGTTAGATTCGAGGGCTTTCCAATCCTCGTTGGTAAGGAGGCCGTATTGCCAACCATCCGAACCCTCACACGACCGGAACTTTCGATATTGGGCCTTATTGTTAATTATGCGATTGATCGACTGAACAACGTCGTCGAAGTTGTCTTCGTCAGCGGGAACGTATTTGACTGCTTCCCTTGCTCCATCGCCCTTGATATACCCTTGATTCCCTTCATCATTGAGGTCTGATTCGACCGTGATTCCGAGGGAATCAAGTTGTGTCCCAACGGTTTCCAGGGCATCCTGCAACCACTCTCGCCAATCAACTGTCAAGACGAGCGGGCTTTCATTCAGAACGTCCTCAAGATCGACCCTCCGAAATCCATCGTCCCGTCGCCAACGCTCGTAGGCTTTGTTGTATGGGCCGATGCCAAAAGCCCCAAGGACTTCATGGGCGTCATCAAGCGGAATGATCGTTTTTTCCCAGTCGGCCATTGGCGTTTCTCCTGCTCATGCTTGGAAAATCAGTCTTGCAACGCTCGTAGTATCGCCAAACTGGGGGACTGTGTCAAGCGTGGGCCGTTCCCTCTGCCCTCGCCATGCCCTCCACGATCGCCAAGGCTGGCCTGGCCGGGGATCGGGGCTGAGGTCTTGGGCAGCGTGGGGCGTCGGGGCGCTCGGCGGAACTGCGTGGACGTGTGGCCGTACTTGACCGATGTGCCGCGTCGGATCGCAGCCATCGCCTCTGGCGACACGGCTGCTCTGGAAGCCCTGTTGCCGGATCGTTGGGTCGCCGAACATCCCGAGCATCGGCTGGAGCAGCGGGAGGAAGAATCCCGTGAGGCCCAGGCCCGAAGACGGCGAAAGCGGGCCGCGCGTCGGCTTGCCGTCACCAAGCGACGGTGACGCTCTGTTACTGCGAGAAAGCTATAAACGCTGGATCATCACATTCGTTGGCCGAAGCTGGCGCAAAGCGTCTCTCACGCTGCCGGTGATGACGATCCATAGAGTCGTTGCCAAGTGAAAGACATCCTCGCCTCGCCACATCTCGGGCCGCATTACTAATACACGGCGATCGTATTCCTCGCGCCCGCAGAGATCGCATTTGGACGCCACTTCAGCCCCTGGGGGCTTCGCGGATTCTGCGGTAATCAACATCTCGAAGTACGGACCGATGTCATTGGTGGGTTTAACTAGCTCCGTCTCCGCGAACATATCTTCGGGTTCGCCTGTCGAAGGAATCGGCGGTGGGAGTCTAGCTTCGAGTTTGCCGACTTTCCTAAGGATGATCGGGCAGAATTCTGCCCCTCGATACCCGGCCTCCTCAAATAGCCGCCTAATTCGGGCCGAGACTATTACACTACCCAAGGAAGCCCATAAGAAATCAGCACGTGGCTTGGAGGGAACATCCAGGAATGACGGTTGAAAAAAATCGCCGGGTGACAAGTCCTGGACTGTATACCCGTGGCCTTTCAGAGCACTCGCCACTTCGTTTCTCAGGACTCGGTGTTCGCGACCAGACATAGGCCGCCGTTCCTTCAATTCCTTTCGGTTCTGAATTTCGTCCGGGCATGGGACGGCGAGGATGCGTGAACCTCCCCAAGTCGCTCCGCACGACTCACACTTCACGCCCGGCAAACTGAACGGATGTTCGACCTTGCCGTTAATGAATGTGTGCCGATAATCGCTATCGTACTGTGGTTCCATCAAACGCCAAAAGGTGGGGGCTGGCATAGGTCCGTGCTCAAATTCCAGCAACAAAGCTCCAGTTGCTACTTGTGTGCGCTAAACGAGTGGCGGATCGTGCTCGTGATTCTACGTCACACGAAGGTGCTCAGCAATAGTGGGGCACGGCCGCAAGGAACCCTGCCCGCGGCGCCCGGCCGTAAGGCTGGCGATTCACTGGCACTACTGGCGAAAGGGCCTCTGTGGGCGCGTAGGGGGCCTCAGCCTGTGCGGGGCATGCTCGCCACGATCGACAGGGCTGGTTTCGGGTGAAGGGCCGAGGTCTCGGGCAGCGTGGGGCAAAGGGTCGTGCGTAGGGCCACGTCTCGCCCGGTGACTGCCCACGGCTTGCAGTCGTTCACGGCGTGCCGAGCCATCGAAGGTCATGCTGTTGGACCTCAAGCGTCCTGCCAAACCACGCCTCCGTTTGAATTGACCAGGCGTCTGGTGAATTGGCCCTGGTCGCCATCTGCTGCCCAAAAAGTCTGAACGCTCAGACGATCTTCAAACGTATCGCCCTCTCAAATCTTGGGGTTGCGCTCCCGGCTCAACGAGCTTATCGTGACAGTGACGACGCCTTTCCACTCGTCGTGTTCCTCTATTCAATCGGCTTCTCCGTCGCCTATCGCGCCGTCCGCCACAGCCACGCATCGGGCTGGCTGCAAGCCCGCCGTGTTGACCATGCCGTCACGCTCGATATCAGAATCCGAGTGAAGTTTAGTTCGCAAGTGAACATTGCCGACATAGATGCGGGCTCTATGACAGGTGCGGACGCTCTTGGCCGAGTCGGTCCAGCATGGGTCCGCCCTCTTCTGACGGCAAGCTTGACAGCACGAAAGGTGGGTGCAGCGCCCGCTGTGGTCATGGCTCGGGGCCGATCTTCGTCCGTGCCAGCGTGCCGCCGTTCAGGACAAGACCGTAATCGCCTCTCCGCGCTCCGTGGCTACTCATCGAAGCGAATGTCGGTCAGCAAACCACGTGCCGTTCGCTGGCCTTCGTCCCCGGATCATCTGGGCGATTTCCCTGCTTCATTCCCTGGCCACCAGCCCGAACCATGCCTCTAGCGGTCTGCTGGTGAAGCCCCATTCGACGCAGCAGTTTCCAGCGAAGGCAAGTCAGGATGGATGGCAAACTCTGGCAAGCCCTGGTCCGACAATTCCAGGGTGCCAACCAGCCAGCGACGGATCTGGTCGGCGATTTCGGTGGCCGTGGCTTCTGGGAGCTTTGCTGATTGCTTGCCGTTCCTCCACACCCAGAAGCGCTGGTTGAACGGATTGCGGACCAGCTCGATGGGTTTTGCCTCCTCGGCGTTTCAAGCTGATGCGGAAATCTGCTGGCAGTCGTGGCACGGGATACCCCCCCTAATGATGAAAGGTCGGGATGCGAATTTGGCCCTGCGATTGCCACAAGTATTGACGCAGGAGTATACTACGGCAAGGCGATCCGATGGGTTTTGCCGCCTCGGCGTTTCAAACTGATGCGGAAATCTGCTGGTAATCGCGGCACGGGACACCCCCCCTAATGACGAAAGTTCGGGATGCGAATTTGGCCCTGGATTTGCCATAAGTACCGGCGAGACAGTATACTACGGCAAGCGGCGAAAAACTTGGTGTCAAGTAGAACGCCGCTGGCCCAAACGAACAATCGAGGAGAACCCGATGAACCGTATCGCACTTCCGCTGCTGCTAGGATTGTCGCTTACCTTCACGATCTGTGGTTGTTCAGCCGAACCGAGTTCGGCACAATCAAAGACGACTGCCGAAGCGGAACAGCCAAAGGTAATTGCCGAAGCTGGCCAAGCCAGGGCGATTGCCGAAATTGAGAAAGTCGGTGGCAAGGTTACCTTCGATAATGGGCATCCAGGACAACTGTGGGTATGGCTTCAGGGAAGCAAGGTGACCGACGTTGGATTGCTCCATCTCAAAGGGTTGCTACACGTCGGAATGCTGAACCTGAACCAGACCGCTGTTACTGACGCCGGACTGGTGAATCTCAAGGAGTTGACACAACTCAAATCGCTGGATCTTGGGCGAACCGAAGTCACCGACGCGGGGTTGGAGCACCTCAAAGGATTGACTCAACTCGAAGAGTTGAATCTCGCGCGCACTAAGGTCACTGACGCAGGACTGGTTCACCTCGAAGGATTGACCAAACTCCGGGCGCTGGACCTGGGGGCAACCAAGGTCACATACGCTGGGGGAGTGAAAGGTCTTCAAAAGGCGTTGGCGAAATGCACGATCCTGTTTGGGTCTCCCGCTCACGCGATAACGCCAAGCAAACGGAGTAACGACGAATCTCTTGTTCGGCTATTGGTGGTGGATGCGGTTCAGAAGGACCTCGGCTTGACAGCGGACCAGATCAAGAAGATCGGAGACTTTGTTAAGTTGAGCCAAGCCCGCTGGCGGGATTTCATCGCGAAGTTGGAGAAAAGTTCTCCTCCAGGCCAAGTGTTTTCCTCGGAGGAGGTTGCGGCCGGGGATCAAGAGTTCCAGACGTTGTCAGATGATTACAAGAGCGAGGGCAAGGAACTGCTAACGAAGCTCCTCGCGCTGCTGACGGCCAAGCAAAACGAAAGGCTTAAGCAAATCGAGATTCAGGCGGCAGTTGCCGCCGCCCTGGAAAGGCCCGAGATCATCAATGCGTTGCAGATCTCCGAAGAGCAACGCAAGAAAATCGAGGTGCTAAAGGATCGCATTATCGACGAACGCCCGCCGCCCGATCTTCGCCGTCTTGACTCCAAGGAACGTCGTCAGAAGATGATTGAGTTCCTAAAGGAGTCAGACAAAGCTTCGGCGGCGGAGAATAAGCTTATTTTGGACGTTCTAACTCCCGAGCAGCGGGCGAAGTTTGACAAGCTACAGGGCAAAAAGATTGAGCTGAATTGGCCCTATGATGATTTGCTGTCGGAGGATATCCCGTTTTGATCTGCCCGGGAGTGAACCGGAACTTCATGACCGTGACACTGGCTTCCGCGTTGCCAGGACTCAGTAATGCAATGGCATCTGGCGGCGCGCGAGATATGGTAGAATCGTAAAAGTACGTTCGACGGCCAACAAGGCGTACCCGCTGCGCCGCTTCGCGGACGCTGCGCGTCGGGCACGCCTCCCGTTGGCGGCGTCGAGCAAAATGACATGAGCGAAGCAGAAGCTACGTCCACTGCCCCGAAGCCGCCCAGCGGCGGCCAGCCCTGTCGTTGGTATTGCCAGGATAATGACAGGGTGAAATGGATGTCTCTTGCTTTTGGAGCTATCGGAGTTTTAGAAACATTCGTGACTAACGACTTCCTGTACGTAGTGCCCGCACTACAAAGACGAGAACTGTTTTGGAGATTCGTTCTTCCCACCTTCATCTTCTCACTGCTCGCCATCGCGCTGGGGGCAGTCGCTGTAAGAAGACGCTTTCGCACAGTTCCTGCGTACTTGGGCATCCTTTTGGGACTTGCCGCCTTAGCAATGCTGTTTTTTTGGATTTTGGCATGGGGGGCGTAGGGAGATGATGATCCAGCGAATTTGCCGCGCACAAAACCTTGGATAGCCGCCAACACGGTCCATTTGCTGCGTCGCTGCGCGACCGGCTGCGGCGGCAAATGGCTCTCCCGTTGGCGGCTTGCAGTTCTCGCGGAGGTCCAATTGTGATAGACGGAATACAACATATCGCCGTGGTGAGCGACGATCCGCGCCGTCGTGCACTCCTTCAATCCTTCCTTCGCGACCTTAAAGGCAGTGTCGTAGACGCGACTAACGAGACGGACGCCCTGCATCTGGTGCAAGCACTGAAACCCAAAGTGCTCGTAATAGACCATCCTCTGACCAAGCCCACTAGCGAGCAACTGTGCCGGTCAGTGAAGCATGATGCCGCGAACAGGGGCACAATGGTGCTCCTCGTGGGGAACATGGGAAGTCTACAGTTTGACGTGCAGGCGCTGATCGAATCTGGCATAGATGATTGCTGCACTCCCGTCGCGGATGAGGTTCGAAAGCGGGTTGAAATTCTTCTGCAATTCCCGTAGGGCCGCCAACACGCCGCAGCCGCAGAGCGGGTCGCCGCCTGGTGGTGCCGGCCGTGGGGAGGCGGTAGAATAATAGATAGTCTCGGCCGTGTCCCGCGGACAGGCTGCGGCGACGGCTGCGACCCCCGCTGGCCGAACGGGAAAACCCATCGAATCTAGAGAAAAGGCCATGAACACATGTAAGTGCTGGACCATGGTGCTGCTCGTAATCTTGCTGCTGCCGAATGTTGCGGCAAGCGCTGATCGAGCGAAGGTTGCCTACGAGAAGGGCAAGTCCTGTCTGAAAGAGAAGGACTACGATGCTGCGATCTCCGCCTTTACCGAGGCCATTCGCCTCGACCCGAAATTGGCGGTGGCGTACTCTTGCCGCGGTGACGCCTACTTCGATAACCGCGATTACGACAGGGCGATTGCGGATTACGGCGAGGCGATCCGACTCGACCCCAAAGACGCCAATGCACGCTCTAGCCGCGGCTCGGCTTACGCGATCAAGGGTGAGTACGACAAGGCGATTGCGGATTACGGCGAGGTGATCCGACTCGCTCCCAAAGACGCCAATGGGCACCTTGGCCGCGGTATGGCCTACGCACTCAAGCGTGAGGACGGCGAGGCGATCGCCGATTACAACGAGGCCATTCGCCTCGATCCAAGATGTGCGCGGGCATATTACGAACGCGGCGCGGTCTTCCAGGACAATGGCGACTACGACGCTGCCGTCACAGCTTTTGCCGAAGCCATCCGGCTCGATCCGAAGAATGCCGAGTCGCACTGCAAGCGGGGCTGGGCCTACGCCTGGAAAGGCGATATCGATAAGGCGATTGCGGATTTGAATGAAGCGATCCGGCTGAACCCGAAAGACGCTGAGGCATTTCACCACCGGGGCTGGGTCTACGGCAATAAGGGTCAATGCGATAAGGCGATAGCCGACCTGACCGAAGCCGTCGGGATCGACCCGAAGGACGCTGACTATTACCTAACCCGCGGCACTTTATATGAAAAAAAGGGAGACAAATCCCGCGCAACTGAGGATTTCGATCGCTGCCGCCGGCTCCGACTGGACTCGTTGCTACAGGAATTGCCCCTTCCAGCCACGGCGCACGAACAGAAAGCCGCAATCGCGTCTCTGGAAAATCGCATCCGGCAGCAGGTCAAGGGCCTGCAATATGGCGACGACGTTGCGCGGGGCCTCGTTGCGCTCGTGCGCGACTGGCACCTCGTTGCCCTCGCGCAAGAACTTGCTGCTGCTCGCGCGAGCCAGCAACAGGGCAAACTGTCAAAACCGCAGCTTGCCAAAGTCGAGGTCAAGGTTGCGGAAACGCTTGCCCGCTTGATCCAAGCCGTGGTCCTGCCATGCCACGATCGCGGCGGAGGTCACGAGCTGACCGACGTGATTCATGATAAGACCGCCTGTTGTCAGGGCTTTACGCTGCTTTATTACGTACTGGGCAATGCGATCGGGCTCTCCGTACGGGGATTGGGGGTGACGGTCATCGTCGTCGGTCCTGTGCCTGACGGCAACATGCACGTTGCCTGCCTTCTGCAACTGGCCGATGGTTTCGCGGTTATCGTGGATCTGGCGGGGGCTTTGGGGCACGGTGGGCCGATCTCCAGGGCATTTCACTTCAATGACGTTTATCGCCGATGCGGCAGCTCCTGGGAACTCAAGGACCGATCCAGTTCCTTGGCTCTCCATCGAGTAGTTCGTCCCATCGACGCCTCCGGACTGATCTCGCAGCTTCATGACGCTCGCGGGTTTGCGTGCGAGGATTTCGACAGGGCGCTCGCCCACCACAATCAGGCGGTCCGACTGGACCCGAACAATGCTCTCGCGTATTCCCACCGAGCGTGGGACTACTCACACCAAGGCGACTGGGACAAGGCGATTGCTGATTACACCGAGGCCATCCGCCTGGACCCGAACTACGCCAGCGCATATTCCAGCCGAGCGTGGGTCTACCGCGCGCGAAAGGACCCGGACAAGGCCATTGCCGACTGCGCGGAGGCCATCCGACTGGACCCGAAATGTGTCCCGGCATATTGCAACCGGGGCTTGGCCTACGGAGACAAAGGTGAATTAGACAAAGCAATTGCCGACCTCAACGAGGCAATCCGTCTGGACCCGAAAGACGCCTGGTCATATCGGGACCGTGGCGGCGTCTACGACACCAAGGGTGACCAAGCAAGGGCCGTCGCCGACTATACCGAGGCCATCCGGCTTGACCCGACATTCGCCGAGGCGTATTTCAACCGGGGCTTGGCCTACGGCAACATTGGCGAACACGACAAGGCGATTGCCGACTACACCGAAGCCGTTCGGATCGACCCGAAGGACGCGGATGCGTTTTCTGCCCGGGGTTACGCCTACGAAAAGAAGGGCGACCACGAGAAGGCCATCGCCGACTTCGCCGAGGCCGTCCGACTCAAGCCGAAGGACGCGAAAGCCTTTATTCGTCGGGGGAACGCCTACGAGGAGAAGGGCGACCACGAGAAGGCCATCGCCGACTTCACCGAGGCCATCCGACTCAACCCGAAGGACGCCGATGCATATTCAGGCCGCGGTGTTGTGTACGTGGCCACGGGGGCGTACGACAAGGCGATTGCGGACTATAATGAGGCCATTCGGCTGGACCCCAAGGCCGCCGAGGCGTACTATGGTCGCGGCTTCGCTCATCAACAGAAAGGCGAGCAGGCCAAAGCGGATGAGGATTTTGCTAAAGCCAAAAAGCTTGGGTACACGGGCAACTAGGTCCGGAAAAGTAATCGGCCTGCGACTCATATTCACGGGTGGACGGGAGCCGGAGGCAAAAAGCGGATAAGTGCCACTATTGTCGGTCCCTCTGGACCCCGTCTAGGTGTCGAATCCTCCTCAATGGCTCAGCAGAAACCCAAGATCGCCTTCGTCTCGCCGCACTGCCTGCTGGATTACACCAACGGCGCGGCGACGGCCACCCGCGACGGGCTTCGGGTGCTGATCGAACAGGGCTTCGAGTGCCAGGCGTTCTGCGACCGCCCCGAACCATGCCTCTTGCGGCCTGCGCGTGAAGCCTGGCTCCGGCGCGGGCTGACACCCTTCGCAGAGACGTCGTTTAGGTAATTCGTGGGGATGCGGCGTCACCGACAGTAGGCTGAGTAGGCAAGTCAGGATGGATGGTAAACTCTGGCAAGCCGTGGTTCGACAATTCCAGCGTGCCAACCAGCCAGCGACGGATCTGGTCGGCGATTTCGGTGGCCGTGGCTTCTGGGAGCTTTGCTGATTGCTTGCCGTTCCTCCGCACCCAGAACCGCTGGTTGAACGGGTTGCGGACCAGCTCAATCCGATGGGTTTTGCCTCCTCGACGCTTCAAGCTGATGCGGAAATCTGCTGGAAGTCGTGGCACGGGACACCCCCCCAATGGATAAATGCCGAAATGCAAATCTAGCCCCGAGATTGCCATAGGTATTGGCGTGGAAGTACAATACGGCAAGCAGCGAAAAACTTGGTGTCAAGTAGAACCCCGTTGGTCCAAACGAACAATTGAGGAGAACCCCACATGAACCGAATTGCACTCCCGTTGCTGATGCTGGGCTTGTCGCTGGCTCCTGTTCTCTGTTGGGCGGCAGAACCGAACGGCGACCAAGCGAAGGCGATTGCCGAAATCGAGAAGGTCGGTGGCAAGGTCTATCTGGATGAAGGGAGTCCAGGCAAGCCAGTGAACGCGGTTAACCTGCAAAGAACCAAGGTGACCGACGCTGGGCTGATTCACCTCCACGGCTTGACCAAACTAGAAGGGCTGGACCTGGGGGGAACCAAGGTGACCGACGCTGGGGCAAAAGGTCTTCGGAAGGCATTACCGAACTGCACGATCCTTGCTGGCGAGGTGCAAAGAACTGAGCTTGAGGGTGTCCTGAAATCGAAGTGACGCTTTCAGGAGGCGGACCATAACCCCACTGCCAACACCGGCTGGCCGCAGAGCGGGACGCCTTGCCGATGGTTCCGGTCTCCGAACCCTGATAGAATGAACGATAGTTCGGGCCTGGCTGGCGTCTGAGCGTACGGCGTCGGCCAGTCGGCCGGGCAGGAGAAAGTGCATTATGCAACGATTACCCGTGATGGTGTGTTTGAGCTTGGCAGTGCCGTCTTTGCTGTCGGCGCAGGAAGCAAACAAGCCCACCGACATCAAGCAGATCACCAACTCGATCGGCATGAAGCTGACGCTCATCCCATCGGGGGAATTCATGATGGGCAGCGGCGAGTCGGCGGAGGCCACGGCGGCCTTCTTCAACAAGACCTACGGCGAGAATATCCTGACAGCAGACCTTTTCAAGGACGAGCATCCGAAGCACCGGGTACGGATCACCAAGCCGTTCTACCTGGGCACGTACCATGTCACGCGGGGCCAGTTCCGGCAGTTCGTGAAAAATTCAGGGTACAAGACGGAGGCGGAGAAGGGAGAGAAGCCGGGGGCCTATGGCTGGAACCCTGACAAGAAGAAGTTTGGCTTCAACGAGAAGTATTCCTGGCGGAACGCGGGATTCGAGCAGACCGACGAGCACCCCGTGGTGAACGTAAGCTGGAACGACGCGGTGGCTTTCTGCCAGTGGCTCAGCAAAAGGGAGGACAAGACCTACCGCCTACCAACGGAGGCCGAGTGGGAATACGCCTGCCGTGCCGGGACCACAACCCGCTACTACAACGGCGACGATCCCGAGACACTGGCCAAGGTCGGCAACATCGCGGACGCAGCCGCCAAGGCGCCGTTTCCTGACTGGACATGGACGATCAAAGCCAACGACGGTTACGTGTTCACGTCTCCGGTGGGAAAGTTCAAGCCCAATGCCTTCGGGCTCTACGACATGCACGGAAATGCCTGGCAGTGGTGCGCGGATTGGTACGACGCGGAATACCACGCCGTCTCGCCAGCGGATGATCCGCCGGGGCCTACAACGGGCTCGTCCCGCGTGATTCGCGGCGGTTGCTGGTACTCCCCGGCGTGGCACTGCCGGTCGGCGGACCGCTACTGGGACTTGCCGGGGATCGGGGACGACGGCCTGGGCTTCCGTGCCTCCCTAGTTCCGGCGGACAAGCGACAAGCAAGGTGAGTGAGCGGAGCCAGTGCGCCGCCCGCAGCGCAGGCGAGGGACGAGCCGTAGCCGGGCAAGCACAGGCGGAGTGAGCGAACCACAAGCCAAGGTGCTCCTGGGGTCCAGGGGCGAAGCCCATGGCGAAGTTGGATTGTGGGTGCCATTTTCTGCCTCGTGAGCAATCGCCATGCCCCGAGACGAAGAACTGCTGCCTATCTCGCTTCCGCGCCCGCGTTCGCATTGCCGCCCTCTGCCCAGACAACCACCACACTTCACCCGACCTCCCCACCGCGGATCGCCGACTCCGCGCCCGCTTTCGCCTGCTGGAAGCTGAGCCGTGCGCCACGGGCTGCTGCGATTCGGCCATGAAACGCGAAAGCCAAAGGGCGTAGAAGATCTGGCTCTCGATGGCCTCCCACACGCGCTCCACGATCCGTTTCGTCCGGTCAATCTCCTGCAGATCGGCGTCCACGTCGTACACCTGGACCTCCGGGTTCTTCAGCTTGGTCACCACCGCGAATTGCAAGCGGATGGGGCGGCCAATAGCTAAACAAAATCCCCCAACGCCTGCCGCCTCCTACGGGCGGCAAGCGTGAAACGCATTTTGTCAGCTCGACGAGCGCCGACGGCGCAGCTCGCGGGCCTGTCTGATAGGTAAAACGGGTTACGGGGCAATCGTCGCTGCCTTCGGGCTGTCGTTGCCCCACTTCACGGCCACGTTCCAGCCGACCTCCGCGTAGAGCGACTTGATGACCACCTCCGCGGTCACTCGCGCTGCCTGGAGGTTCTCGGCGCTGGCAGCCGAATGGGCGACGAGCTTCTGCCCTTCGGCGTAAACGGCGTCACGGAGAGCATCTTGGTCGGCGTTCCAGGGCAGCCAAGCGACGCGTTCGACCGACCATGTGCGCGTGCGACTGTGGTCAATACGCGGAGCCAGTACGTGAGGATCGGGCAGCACGATCGTCGCCTGCTTGGTATCCTCATGCTTGTCGATGATCTTGGCTTGGCTCATGTCGATGGACAGGCACGAATCACCCTTTAGCAGCCAACTACCGCGGCACCCATTTCCTTCGGCTACAAGGATGTCGGCGATCTGGATGCGAGTGGTCACCAGTTGGGACAGCCTTTCCAGCTTTTCGACGGTGGGACCTTCCGAGTGGATGACGACCGTCGGAGGCGTGCTGGGCGGAACGAGCCGTGGGATGAGGAGGACCGCGGAAATCGCAGCGGCCAAGACGATAAGCAGAAGAGCAGCAGGGCGCATGGTCAATGGAACCGATCGGGGCAGAAGGAAATACAAGGAGGCGGCGGTCAAAAGGACGACCGCCAGAACGATGTTTCGCATCGAGTTTCCTTTGGGTCATTGTGTAGCGGCCTTGGGCGGCACGGCGGTCGTGTCTTCGTAGCCGCCGTCTTGGCCTTGCCAGTGGATTACGGCGGGCTTGGCGGGCTCGGGGGTTTGCTTGTAGCAGCCGACGCAGACCATAGTGGCCGCAGCGAGAGCGAGGACGATTCGAAGAGAGTGTGGCATAATGGTCAGGGTGTAGACGAGAAGAAGAATGTCTGGCAGGAGCACGACGACCAGCAGCAAGGCAACCGCTGCAAACAGCATAGCGGTTGTCATGGTCTCCTTGCTCGGGAGATGCTGGGCGATCCGCTGGCGAAAGAGCCAGGCGAAAATGATCGAAGTAACGAGAATCGAGGCGAACAACGTGATGGTAATGATCATGGCTTTATCCTTTGGTTGGAACGGGGCTAACGAAGCCACAGCGGCACAGGGAATGCACGGTAGGCAGCCCTGACGAGCAGGGCTGCCGCAAGGAACGATTGAAGAAGCCCAGCCCTGGCGCTCGGAGGAATGAAGCGACCAGGGGCTGGGCTGCGGGACGTGGCGTGAATGCCAGCCAGAGATGAGAGATCAGGCCGCGGCGGCAGCAGGGCCGGGCTCATCGCCCAGAAATTTCCGCCATGACTCTGCCAACTCGCGACGCAAGTGGGCAATACGGCTCGGTGTGACCTTGAACCGGCGCGCGGCGTCGGCGGTGCGATGACCCAAAGAGAGGTACTGGGCCACTTTGCGGTCACGCGGGGCGAGGCTCTTCAGCCAGTTCCGGAAATCCACGCGGAAGGCGACGGTCGCCGGCACGGGGGCATTGCGTGTATCAACAACGACGGCCTCTTCCCAGCAGTCCTCCTGGTCGTTGAACTTGTCCAACCTCTCGACGACTACGCCCTTGTGCTCCTGGCACAGTTTACTGAGCACGTCCTTGATGGTCTGGGACGAGCCAGTTTTCCTGTGATCAAGCGTTTGTCGGATTCCGAACTTGGCGAGTACGGTCGGGTACGCGAGGTCGAGTTTGCCGCGTCGGGCGAGGCCCGCGACGGCGGCGGTCGTGTTGGCGACGACATTCTGCACGGCTTCCTGCTTGGCTTCGGGGTCGTAGCCGCGGAAGGCACGGCGGGCGTAACGAAGGATGATGGGCAACATGGCGAGCAGCTTGGCGTGCCAGGCAGGGGTTTCTTTGCGACGTGGGTCATTACGTCGTGTACTCATCGGCGATCTCCTTGGTGGACCGCCAGCAAGGCGGTCCGTGTTGAGGGAACACGAAAACCGCCTTGCACCGTGCAAGGCAGCGCTGGACGCTGGCCGTCCACGCGGGTGGCGGTCAACGAATCAGATCAAAAAGGAGGGGCGCAGAGCCCGAGGTAGGGATTGGCAGTTTATAATGCCGTGGTTTGGCCTCGGACTTGACCTTCGGGGCGACCGAAGCGGGCCCTACCAGCGGGCCTGAATTGACGTGTTGGAGCTGTTGCAGAATTGCACGCAACCGCCGGGCGCGGTATGATGCGGCGCACAGCAATCATCCTTCCAGCCGCCGACGCGGAGCGACCACTTTGACCCCGCAGCAATTCATCGCCAAATGGCAGCGTGTCACGCTCTCCGAGCGCAGCGCCTGCCATGAGCACTTTCTCGACCTTTGTGCCCTCCTGGACCAACCGACGCCGGCCGCGGCCGACCCCGAGGGTACTTGGTACACCTTCGAGAAAGGCGTACAGACCAGTGAGGATACGAAGGGCTGGGCCGATGTTTGGATGCGAGATCACTTCGGCTGGGAATACAAGGGCAAGCACAAGGATCTCAAGGAAGCCTACACGCAACTGCAACGATACCGCGAGGCGCTGGAGAACCCGCCGTTGATGGTCGTTTGCGACATGGACCGCTTCGAGGTCCACACGAACTTCACCGGCACCACCAAGCACATCCATGCTTTCGACCTTGCTGGTCTGGCCGATCCCACCAATCTCGACATCCTCCGCCGAGTCTTCACCGATCCCAACTCGCTCAAACCCGGCATCACCAGCGAAGCGATGACCGTCGAGGCGGCCGAGCGCTTCGCGGAACTGGCCGACGGCATGCGCGACAAGGGGATCGAGCCGCTGCGGGCGGCCCACTTCCTCATGAAGCTCATGTTCTGCATGTTCGGCGAAGACACTGGCCTCCTGCCGCGCGGCCTCTTCAGCAAGCTTTTGGAGACCGCCAAGGCCAACCCGGCCATTTTGCCCCGGCGGCTGGAAGCGCTCTTCAAGGCCATGTCCGAAGGGGGCGATTACGGCAACGACGCCATTCCCTGGTTCAACGGTGGGCTGTTCGCCGACGCCGACGTGATTCCCCTCACGCAAACGGAGATCGACTCGCTGGCCACGGTCAGCGGCAAGGACTGGTCGAGCGTGGAGCCTTCGATCTTCGGCACGCTCTTCGAGCGGACGCTGGACCCTGCCAAGCGTTCGCAGATCGGCGCGCACTACACGAGTCGTGCCGACATCGAGACGCTGCTGAAGCCCGTCCTGCTGGCCCCGCTGCAACGTGAGTGGGCCGGAGTTAAGCGGAAGTGCGAGGAAGAGCTTTGGCCCAAGGTGGTCAAGGCGAGCCGGGCGCGGGGACGAACCCTGACTCTCAAGGACGGCCCCCAGCGCAAAGCATTTGACCGCGCGATCCTCGACTTCACAGAGCGCTTGGCCCATGTCAAAGTGCTCGATCCCGCGTGTGGCTCTGGCAACTTCCTCTATGTGGCGATCCACATGCTGCTGGACCTGGAGAAGGAAGTGATCACCTATGCCAGCGACCGCGGCTTGTCGCCCATTCCTCAAGTGAATCCCGCCCAGCTTCACGGGCTGGAGATCAACCCCTACGCCCAGCAGCTTGCCCAGGTCGTGATTTGGATCGGCTACCTGCAATGGATGCATCACAACGGATTCAAGATGCCTGACCACCCGGTGTTGTCGCCGATCGACACTATCCGGCAAATGGACGCGATTCTGGACCTTTCCGACCCGGAGCATCCGAAAGAGCCGGAGTGGCCGGAGGCGGAGTTCATCGTTGGCAATCCGCCGTTTCTGGGTGGGAAGCTCCTGCGGAAGAACCTGGGCGACGACTACGTGGAGGTTATGTTCCGCGTTTGGGGCGAGCGGGTTCCACGAGAGGCGGACCTGTGCTGCTATTGGTTCGAGAAGGCCCGGCGGCAAATCGAGACCGGCAAGTGCCGACGTACCGGCTTGCTGGCCACGCAGGGCATCCGCGGCGGCGCGAACCGTAAGGTGCTGGAACAGATCAAAACGACAGGCGACATCTTCTTCGCCGAGAGCGACCGGGACTGGATTCTCGACGGAGCGAACGTCCACGTTTCCATGATTGGTTTCGATAATGGCTCGCAGGCCGACCGCATCTTGGACAGCAAGCCGGTGGCCTCGATTCACGCCAATCTGCGCTCCACAGCCAACACCACAACGGCCAGACCGCTGGCAGCGAACGCAGGATTGTCCTTCATGGGCGACACCAAGGGCGGGGCTTTCGACATCACGGAGACCGCAGCCGTGGAAATGCTCTGCGCCCTGAATCCTCACGGTCGCCCCAACTCTGACGTGATTGTGCCGTGGATCAATGGGCTGGACGTGACCCGCCGCCCGCGCAACATGTGGATCATCGACTTCGGTGTGGATATGCCCCAGGAAGCGGCATCGCGGTACGAACTGCCCTTCGCCCATGTCGAGCGGCATGTGCAGCCGGAACGCGAGAAGAACGCGCGGCAGGCTTACCGGGATTGGTGGTGGATACACGTCGAAGCACGGCCCGCAATGCGCAAATCGCTCGGCGGATTAGAACGGTTCCTGGCAACCACGACAGTCTCCAAGTATCGTCTGTTCGTCTTGTCGGCATCGCCCATCTTGGCGGACCACCAGTTGATCGTGTTCGCGAAGTGTGACGATTGCTCCTTTGGCGTGCTGCATTCCCGTGTGCATGAAGTGTGGGGGCTTCGTCAGGGAACCCGTCTTGAGACACGTCCGCGATATACGCCGAGTACCTGTTTCGAGACGTTCCCCATGCCACAGCCAACTGACGGGCAAGCGGCGGCTATCGCCGCTGCGGCGCGGGAGTTGGATGGCTTGCGCACCGGTTGGCTGAACCCGCCGGAGTGGACCAGGACGGAATCGCTTGAGTTCCCCGGCTCGGTGGGCGGCCCGTGGGCACGGTATGTCGTCGATCCAGATTCCCGCAGCATCGGCACGGTGCGCTGGCCCCGCGTCGTGCCCAAGAACGCCGACTGCGCTGCGAGCTTGAAGACGCGGACCTTGACTAACCTTTACAACCAGCGGCCGGCTTGGCTCGACTTTGCTCACAAGAAGCTCGACGCCGCAGTCTTCGCCGCCTACGGCTGGGACGCCGGCATCAGCGACGAGGAATTGCTGGAGCGGCTTCTGCGGTTGAACCTGGAACGAGCGGAGAAGGAATGAAGCGAGATTGAGAGGCGCCGGCCGCAGGGGCTAGGCACCATCTCCAAATTGAAGATTCGGGCCGGTCGCGGCCACGTTGCAACCGGCGCGACCAAGCGGACCGACGAAGGGCGAAATCATGGATTCGCGCATCACGCGCATCAGCGGAGTTTTCGATTCGGCAAAGCATCTTGCCTGGCTGCTCGCCGACGCACTTCGCATCGGGCCGCCGGGGCCGCCGAATTTTATCAACGAATACTTTAGGATTTTAGGCGACTTTCAAGCAGGGCTTGACCGCGCAGTCAAGGAATTGCCGAACCTACCGCCGGACGTGGCCGCCGAAGTGCGGGCCTTGCAGCAAATTGTCAACGGCGCCGCGTCACACGGTGGGAACTTCGATATCGGCGAAGGCCAAAGACACTATGCCACTTCCGACCTTCGTGGAATTGGTTCAAGGGGACTAGCGGCCGTCGCTCGCCATACCATGCCGCTGCGGTATCCTGAAGCCGGCTTGCCATCGGCACCGGATCAGGCGACCGACAATGCTTCTAACGCTCTTTCTTCGGCTGGTGAAATCGCCGCACTTTGTGACGAATTCCTGGGGCGACTCGGCAATTATCGAACTCTGGCTGACTTGATAATCCGGTGGGACGAAATGCCGACGCGTGAAGACTCCGGGGCTTGCTTTGCCGAATACAACCCCCAACTGAAAAGCGAAGCCGAATGGCTCTGCAAGAACGGGCCGGCGCTGGCTGACGCTCTGGTAGAGCATGGCGTTGATTCAACCGCCGTCAAAGGGGTGTTGCTCGTTCTTCATTCCGTCGGCGAAGCCGGGGGCGGCCCTTCCGCCGTTCGGGCAGAGTGGGAAAACGTCAAGTTTGCTTTGCAACTCGCTTTAATTCAATTGCGCAAGAGCAAACCGACCGGCAATGCCAACTCCGCAGCGAGAGCCGAGCATGGCCTGCCGGCAGAACAAGCTACGCCACCACAAGAAGAGGCCCTCGATTTGCCGGCGATTCTACGGGCCGCCCGAGAACTGGAAGAGGCAATCAGGGCCTACGCCAGCGACAACACGCCTAACCCTGAATGGTGGGGCGTCGTAATCAATCGCGTATGGCACACCGATCGCGCGCTGAATCCAAAGCAGCTGGGCTACGGCAACAACCGCCGGGATGAGTATTTCTTCGCGCTGCCAATTCTGCAATCGGGACCGCTCGCCCGAATTCGCGGGGTCGTGGACAAAGTCGCCTGTAAATTCGGACTAGACGGCGTCATCGGACGCGAACCCCTGGACGACGTGCTGGAGAGGGCGCGGGAGGTCGCGGCTGGTGCGGACTACACGGTCATGCCCCTCGACGTGCGCTGGGCCGATGAGCTACGCTCGTCCGTGGTGGACCTTGAACGGGCGCGGATTGAAGCGGACAGCGAAAAGGCAAGCCACAAAGACGTGACGATGGTCGCGGCCGCGCCGCCGCTATGCAGGCAGGAACAAGCCCTGAAGACGATCGTTGAGGCCCTCGCGAGAATTGAAAGTACATGCAAGCTCCGCGGTCGGGCCGGTTTGCTCGACTTGCATCGTAGTCTCCAACGCTTCTTCTGCCAGTTCCTGAGCGTAGCGTATGACCTCAATTTGGTCGAACTCGACAACATTCAGCCGAACTTCCCCGCAATTGATCTTGGCGATTTGAAGAAACGCCGGTGTTTCCAGATCACGTCGAATAAATCCAACGAGAAGGTTCAGCGGACACTCGTGAGGTACGTTGAAAAGAAGCTCAACGAACAGTACGACACAATCACGATCTTCGTAATTGGCGAGCGTCAGCGAGCATACAAGTCGCTCCGTGTTCCCACGGTTATCGTATTTGATCCAGGCAAAGACATTCTCGGATTGCCAGAACTTGTCAAACACGTCAAGACGCTTGAAACCGCGACATTGGAGCGACTGGTCGAGATCGTCGGCGCGGAGCTTCATGTCGGCGATTAGGGGCAGTGAAGGCAAGCTATGGCCCGTTGCGGCCGCCGCCGAGGTTTGGCTGATCCACCCTCACTCCACGTCTGCCCACTCGTCCCCAAGGACAATCTCATGGGCGGCCAGCGCCACCCACAGGTCCTCGTCCATCGTCGGGTCATCGAGGGCCATTGCCAGCATGTGGAACACGAAAGTGATCTGGCCGCCGGCGACCTTGATGCTGGTCTGCGGGTCGATGAGCTTGGCCGGCTTGTCGCAGTAGATGCCGGCGATCTCGCCCTGGCGGGTGTGAATGAGTTCGGGCTGCCGGCCGGCGTGGTCAGCGTGCGGGCCTACAGCCGCCGTCATCCATCGACAGCCCTCAGCGCCGTGCAAAGTCCGCACCTGCAATCCTCCTCGTGCTCCAGCGTCTCCACGCTCACGGCCATCACCAGCTCGTCCAGCGAGATGGCCCGTTTCGTTTTGCCATCCAGGTCGTAAAGGGCGTACCGCAGGTCCAAGGTTTCGACCAGCAGTTCGCCGCTGTCGGCGTCTTCTGCGCCCGCTTCGTAGCCGGAGTCGAACGCGATACGCCGCAGGATCTCGACGCGCTCGCCGCGGATTTCACGGCGGTAGCTTGGCCCACCTATCTTTATGAGGTTCAGCGTCCTTCCAACCTACCCCTTTAACCGCTAGGTCTTGGCAACTGCGATTCGTCAAGGAGTGCCCGGCGTCATAGAACACTTATAGAACACTGTTGCCAACATGCGAGCAACTTGGCCGCAATCCGTTACCAACAGCCTGGAGACGTAAGCCGGGCAGAATTAAGCACTTGCAACGCCGCAGCAACCACCCCCCAACGTAGTGACAACAGTGTCCAGTTAGGTTGAGGGCCTGGTGGCCGCAAGGTCGTGCAGGTTCAAGTCCTGTTTCCCGCACTGCTTATCAGATATGGACTTACGGCGATTGGTCGTGAGTCCTTTTTCTTTGGTGCAATGCCATTCGTGTAACAACGGTGTAACAGAATCGCAGGGAAATCGCCCGGAAATAGCAGGGTGACGCCGACGCCATGCCGGGGTGTGGCGGCGGGTTTCGCGGCCCAAATCCGCCCCTCTTCGGCCTGCTCAAGCGTGATCGCTCACCGCCCGCAAAACCCCATTGTTGGAGGGGTAACTGCGTTACACCGCTGTTACACCAGCCGCCGCCCAATATACCTGGCACCCCGGCCCGCCGCCACTATCCTCCCCTCGTCGCCACCGCCTTCCAGCCCCGGCATCCCCGCCGCCCCCCGCCGCCATCAAGATCGCCGAAGTTGCCCACCCACGAACCAACCGCTAGGCAATTTCTAGCGCACGCCTCGTCGTCCAATTCCACCCCTCGCCGCCCACCTCGACGAACCCCCGCGCCAACCTGGCAGCCAACGCCGCCGAGTCCCGTCCGAGCCATCAAGAAAGTTCTCCTCGGGATTCCCCTGCTTAGCCAATTATTTGGCTAAGCGCATCCGCCGCCCCCCCGCCATCAAGAACGCCCTGATTGCCCACCCACGAACCCATTTCTACGCAACCCCGAGCCGCCCCCGCCATCAAGAACGCCGACCGATGTCCTGTCAGGAACCCCAGCCCTAGGGAACCAAGCCCCAGGCTTTTCCTTTTGAAATACCGAGATTCCGGGACTTCAACATCGCCAGGCAACTCTGGATTCCGTGGCGTCGGCTCTGCGCGGCATACTTTAGGAACACCGGCGAAAGCCGCCGTCTGAGGCGGCGGGTGTCTCCGGCGGCCACGCCGTTCGACATTCCCACCCACGACAGGTCCATCCCTCCCCTTTGTCCGTCGACGGTATGTGGCGTTTTCTTGGGTATGGCTGTTTTTCTCTATCGCGCCCCTGGCGCAAAGGTCAGATACCATGCCTATTGTCAACCACACCACCGCTACCAATGAACGACTGGCCCGAGCTCTGGCTCACCTGCGGCAAGCCGCGTTGTTGATCGAAGAGGCCGCTCCCGGTATTGTCGAGGGTCTCACTCCTGGGGCCGTCGCCGTATTGCTGCAACCACTGGCTGCTCCTGACCACCAAAACGCGCCGTCCGGAAGCGGTTCAGTTCGGCTTCCAATAACTGACCGGGCGACCTATTGCGCCCACTGGGCCAACCAGACCTGCTATCTCGGCAACACGATGTCGTTTAGGCTCTTGGAGCGGTTGGCCCGCCGCCCCAATTTTCTTGTTCTTTGCGACGTGCTCTTGGAAGACTTGTGGGATGAGCACGACAGATCCCGTGAGGTCTTGCGGGCGGCGGTCAAGGTGCTCCGGCGAAAGCTGGTCTCCGCCGGAATGGAAGATCTGGCCAAGGCCATCGACGGCAGCACTGCTCATCATTACGGTCTGATGTTCAACTCGCGGTTTTCCTGATTTCTCACAGAGATTTCACAGCTTTCTCCGCGATTTGCCATAAGGCTATTCCATAATACGGAGAGAGCGGACGTTTTGGCGCATGACAAGTGCCCGAGGGCACAGCCTGACGACGGACTCGACTTGCCAAGTCGGCCAGTCCCGGCCCGTTTTGCGCCGCAACACGGCCGTTCCCAGACAACTTCAAGCCACCGTTTTCACACATCAGCGACCAAGCATCATGGAGAACCAGAACCAGAATCCCGAGGGTGCCCAACCGGAGCCCAAGCCAATTCGGGCAGCGCAATACGTCCGCATGTCCACCGAACACCAGCAGTATTCCACAGAGAACCAGGCTGACGTGATCCGCGAATGGGCGGCCAAACGCGGCTGTGAAATCGTCCGTACCTACGCCGACGACGGCAAAAGCGGCCTGAAGGGCGCATGACAAGTGCCCGGGGGCACAGCCTGACGACGAACTCGACTTGCCAAGTCGCCGGTCCCGTCCCGCGCCACAACACCACCGCTCCCAGACAACCTCAAGCACCGTTTTCAACACATCAGCGACCAAGCATCATGAAGAACCAGAACCAGAATCCCGAGGGCGCCCAACCGGAGCCCAAGCCGATACGTGCGGCCCAATACGTTCGCATGTCCACCGAGCACCAGCAGTATTCGACGGAGAACCAGTCCGACGTGATCCGCGAATACTTAGCCAAGCGCGGTGGCGAAATGGTCCGCACCTACGCTGACGATGGCAAGAGCGGTTTGAAGATAGAAGGCCGTGCTGCCCTGAAGGCAATGATCGACGATGTGCTGTCCGGCAACGCCGATTTCAACACGATTCTGGTCTACGACATCAGTCGCTGGGGGCGGTTCCAGGACACGGACGAAAGCGCCTACTACGAGTACCTGTGCAAGCGGGCGGGGATCGACGTCCACTACTGCGCCGAGCAGTTTGAGAACGACGGCAGTCCGGCCGCCACGATCATCAAGAGCGTCAAGCGGGTGATGGCCGCCGAATACAGCCGCGAGTTGTCCTCGAAGGTGTTCAAGGGCCAATGCAAGCTCATCGAACTGGGCTACCGCCAGGGTGGGCCAGCGGGCTACGGGCTGCGGCGAATGCTGATCGACCACACCCACAAGGAAAAGGGCATCCTAGCCAGGGGCGAGAAGAAGAGCCTGCAAACCGACCGGGTGATCCTTGTCCGTGGCCCCGAAGAAGAGGTCCGTATCGTGCAGTGGATCTACCAGATGTTCATTCGGGAGGGACGTTGGGAACGGGAGATCGCCGAAATCCTCAACGCCCGTGGCATCTTGACCGACCTTGGCCGCCCCTGGACCAGCGGAACCGTACATGAGGTTCTGACCAACGAGAAGTACATCGGCACCAACGTCTACAACCGGCGGTCGTTCAAGCTGAAGAAAACGCGGGTTGTCAACACGCCCGACATGTGGGTCCGCCGCGAGGGCGCGTTCGACTCCATCATCAGTCCCGAGGACTTCTACACGGCCCAAGGCATCGTCCTTGCCCGCGTCCGGCGGCATACGGACGAAGAAATGCTGGAGCGGCTTCGGGCTCTCCTGGCCAAGCACGACACGCTTTCCGCCTTCCTGATCGACTCGGCGGAGGGCATGCCGGGCAGTTCTGCCTATCGGACCCGGTTCGGCAGCCTCCTGCGAGCCTACCAGATGGCCGGCTACAACCCGGATCGGGACTACCGTTACCTGGAGATCAATCGGACGATGGGCCGCCTCCATCCCCAACTCCGCGACAAAATGCTTCAGCAACTTGGCGCAGTCGGCGCCAGCGTCACCTGGGATCAGAAGACGGACTTGCTGCTGATTAACGGCGAGTACACGGCGTCCATGGTCCTGTCCCGATGCAGGCAGACGGCCTCGGGCCTGCTGCGGTGGCTGGTGAAATTCAACCGCTCGTTCATTCCGGACATCACCATCCTGGTCCGCATGGACGCGAACAACCAGCAGCCGGCGGATTACTACCTGCTTCCGGTCATGGACATCGCGGCACCCAACCTGCTGCTATGCGAGACCAACGGCGCACTCCTGGATACCTACCAATTCGATACGCTCGACTATTTCACCAACATGTCCAAACGCAGAAAGATTGAGGTGGCAGCATGAACCAAGAAGAAGAAAACGTGGAGATGATCCCGATCGACAAGGTCACGGTGCCCAACCCCCGCACACGGGGCAAGAAGAAGTTCAAGCAGATCATGGCCAACATTGCCGAGATCGGCTTGAAGAGGCCAATCACTGTCGCGGAATACAAGAACGGCGACGGCGAAACTCGCTACTTTCTCGGTTGCGGGCAGGGCAGACTGGAAGCCTACGAAAGCCTTGGCCAGACGGAAATCCCGGCGAGGGTCATCGAGGCCACCAAGGAGGAACTGATATTGATCAGTCTGATTGAGAACATGGCTCGGCGGGAACAGACGACGGTCGATCGAGCCCAGGAAATCGGCAGATTGAAGGGCTGTGGTGACTCGCACGCAGAGATTGCCGGCAAGATAGGGCTGCATGTCTCCTACGTGAACGGGATTCTCAAGCTTCTGAACAAGGGCGAAGAGCGATTGATACGGGCCGTCGAGAAGGGGCATATTCCCATCAGCGTCGCGGTTACGATTGCCAGTTCCAACGACCAGGCGGTTCAGAGGGCCATGACGGAGGCTTACGAGAAGAAGGAATTGCGCGGCAAGGCGCTGCTAAGGGCGCGCCGCCTGATCGAGGAACGCCACAGTCACGGCAAGGCGTTTCATCGCGGGGTGCGCAGCCGCGTCAACGGCGAAGTCTCCTCGGAAAACCTTCTCAAAGCCTACCGCGAGGAGACCACCCGCCAGAAAGCGGCCATCCAGAAGGCGAAGGTCTGCGAGACCAGGCTCCTCTTTTCCGTGTCGGCCCTGAAGCAGCTATTCCACGACGACAACTTCGTCAACCTGCTTCGGGCCGAGTTGCTCGATTCCCTGCCCCAGTACCTTGCCACCCAGATCCACGGAGAAGCCTGCTGATCATGGTCAACCGCATCCGCTTTACCTACGAGCCGAAAATCATGATGATCCCGGTAAGTCATATCCTGCCTGTGAAGAAGCTCAGTCCAGGGATCGACAAGACCGCGAAGTACCGCCGCATCGCAGCCTCGATACGGGCAGTCGGCATCGTCGAGCCGTTGGTCGTCTATCCGCAGAAGAACGGTACGACCCAGTACATTCTACTGGACGGGCACATCCGGCTGGAAATCCTGAGGGAGATTGGGCAGGAGAAGGTCAACTGTTTGGTGGCACTCGATAACGAAGGCTTTACCTACAACTGTCCAGAAGGCACATGTCCGTAAGACCAGACTGCTCACCGTTTCGGCCCTGAAACCGCTCTTCCACGACGACAACTTCGCCAAGCTGCTTCGGGCCGAGTTGCTCGATTTTCTACCTCAGTAGCTTGCCACCCAAATCCACGGAGAAGCCTGCTGATCATGGTCAACCGTATCCGCTTTGCCTGTGAGCCGAAAATCATCATGGTCCTGTTGAGCCAGATCCTGCCTGTGAAGAAGCTCAGTCCGGGAATCAACAGGACTGCAAGGTACCGCCGTATCGCAGCCTCGGTACGGGAAGTCGGCATCGTCGAGCCGTTGGTCGTCTATCCACAGAAGAACGGCGCGACCCGGTACATTCTGCTGGACGGCCACATCCGGCTGGAAATCCTGAGGGAGATTGGGCGGGAGAAGGTTAAGTGCCTGGTGTCGCTGGATAATGAAGGCTTCACCTACAACCACAAAGTCAGCCCACTTTCCGCGATCCAGGAGCACTTCATGATCATGGAGGCCATCCGGCATGGAGTCTCGGAAGAGCGGATTGCTAAGACGCTTGACGTGGATGTCACCGCCATCCGGCGGAAACGGGACCTCCTCGAAGGCATCTGCCCGGAGGCGGTGCAACTACTCAAGGAGAAACGGGCGTCCAACGGCGCCTTCCGCGAGATGCGGAAGGTCAGGCCCATGCGGCAGATCGAAATGGCCGAACTGATGCTCGCCTCCAACAACTTCTCGTCGCATTATGCCCAGTGCTTGTTTGCCGCCACCCCCACGGAACAGTTGTTGGAGCCGGATAAGCCCAAGGAGATTCGGGGAGCCAGCCCCGAGGACATCGCTCGGATCGAGCGGGAAATGGAGAACCTGAACCAGGACTTTCGTCAAATCGAGGATTCCCATGGCCGGAACGTGCTGAACCTCGTGCTCGTCGTCGGCTACGTCAAGCGACTCCTCGACAATGCGCGGGTGGTCCGCTACTTATCCCAGCACTGCGCCGAGATCCTGGCTGAGTTTCAGAAGATTATTGAGGCAAAGGAGCTTCGGGCGGGGGAGTGAGCATGGTCACGCGAGCCTGGCCCCCATCCTGAGCCCCTGTGAACCGCCGCCTAACAGAGGTCGGGAATGAACCCCACACGACGCACAGGGATTTGGCCAAGAAGGTCCGAAACGCTTTCTGTGGGAGCGGGCTGAGAGACGCCTTCAGTTTCGGGCTGGAAATGACCCTCAGTGCGAGCTAGGCAGCGCATAGGAACAAGCCGCGCGCATAGAGCGACCCCACTCGGTACGTCGTCAAGAACGCGGAGCTGATTGCGTTGGCAGAGATGATCGCTACCGTTGTGGTCCGGGGAAGCTCCCGGTGCCGTCCACGCCAACCAGAGGCGCAGGCCGCTGGGCCGCCGCCGTCCCTTCGGTTAGCGACTGCGGTACTCACCGCAACTCGGAACAAAGGCGTAAATCGGAGCCCGGCACTCCTGTGGCGAGCAATCCGCGGAACGCCTTGCAGAACGAGGGGCAAGGGTTGAGCCGCCTAGCGGAGGGTCGGCCGCCTCGCGTCTGGCGAGGGGCGGACTGGGTTCCCCCCGGCCTGCCGGCTTGCTGGCGATGTGACATTGAGAGCAACTACGACCCAACCGCGGCCAGGTCGGAGGTCAATCGGTGGTGTTCTGCGATAGCGTTCTCCTCAGTTCAAAATCGCCTCGCCGTGATGTGTCGGCTGATCGAAGGTGGTGGTGGCCACAGGGCATCCACTCTGGGAGCCGCAGGTCTACACCGCAGTTATCGACTCCCCGACAGCCCAGTTCCGGATCGGGGCGAAAAGTTCCTCAAAACAACGAGCGAAGTACGACAGGGGAATTATCACTCAGGGAAGGAGACTTGGGAAGGAAACGGGGAAGAAAACATGCGTAATATGCGCGCTTTGGATGGAGACGAAGGAAGGAGAAGTGATGGCGACTTCCAGCCCGAAACCGAAGGCGTTTTCGCGCCCGCCCCCAGCCCATCGCCACCACGAAAACGCAGTGGTTGCCAACCTACGAACCACCTCTACGCAACTCCAATTCCATCCTTCGCGGCCCCCCTCTACGAACCCCCGACCCCACCTGGCAGCCGACGCCGCCGAGTCCCGTCCGAGCCATTAAGAAAGTTTTTCTCGGGATTCCCCTGCTTAGCCAATTATTTGGCTAAGCGCATCCCCCGCCCCTGCCATCAAGAACGCCGACCGCAATCCCCAGGAGTCCCTTCGGACGGCACCGAGCCCCAGGTTTTTCGGTTCTAATTCCGAGATTTTTGAATTGAAACTTCTGCTTCCTGAGTCCGGCTGATTCGGCGGGCGGGTTCGTCACCGCACCGGGCTCAGTGATCGTCCCTGCCCAAGCCCGCAACAGTCCCCGACTTCGGCCCCGGCCACTTGCTCCGTCACGACCAAGGCGGCCGTTTTTTTGGCCGGCGACGACGGCAGAGTGCAAACCCGGCTGCTCAGACAGAATCAACCCCGGCGCCGCCCGCTATGATCTGCCCCCGGCCCAGGCATTCCTTCCCGCCCCTAACCGTTCGGATCGCGTGGAATGGCCCGCCCGCCTTCACCACTCCGAACCACCGGCTTCCCCCGCCCGCTTCCCCCGCCCGGCCAAATCCCCCGCCCGCCCGTCTCGCCATCGCCCCACCGCCCGCCGCCCTCAATCGTCCAGGCCGCACACAGGCCATCCCAGGCCACCAGCCCCCGCCCGCCGCAGGCCATCCCCACCACCGCCACCGCCCGCAATCCCCTTCAAGATCCCGGCCCCCTGCAAATCCTAGAGCAATGCTCCTCGGTCATCCTTATGAGAAGAAGTTCAAGGTTAACGTGCCGCTTGAGGGCGGTGGCGAAATCCAAGCCGGGTTCTCCAGGGACGACTTCGATTGGATCAAGGGCGAGTTCAACCTGGACTTGGCCCGCGAAGCAGCAAAGCAGGTTGGCAGGATGGTCAACGACGAGGGCTTCTGGATCGCCTTTGTTGAGAAAATCGCTAAGGTGTTGCGAAAGGGAGCCTTTAGGAACGGGTTGTAAGTTCCTCGAACGGCGGTTCTACCGGAATCACAGCTAATAACCGTCATATTCCGACCACCCGCGACTGGTCGTTAGAAAATCGCAGCTTCGCCGCTTGACAAACTCCTCGCATAACCTATGGTCTAAATGAGCCGTCAAGGAGAGCGCAGATTCTCACTTGACGAACTCCGTACATAACGTAGGGTTTATCAGGAAAACAGAGAACATACCCTACACTCAGCGAACGTCGCCCAAAAGCGGCGCACCTCCCAATCCACACCAAATCTTTCAAGGCCACGCAGCACTGAAACCACTGGAAGAAGTGGGATTCAGTTCGCCTTGGGCCTCAGACACTTCAACGGACTTGGCATGGCAGCCAAGCCTCACGCCGCACTTTCTTCGTCACGGTAATGGACGGGGAGAAAGTGGGAGTGGCAGTAGGGACATTCCACCTCGTCGGGTAACACGACGAAATCGCCCTCCTCCCACGCATCAACTCCGAACTCGTTACGGAGTGTCTGCAAGTCTTCGGACCACATTTCTGGCACTATCCCCCGTGTGAACACTTCCCGTGCGCACTGGGGACAGTCCCAAGCGTAGGCTGGTCGTAATCGAACGTCGCGGAACTGTGCCGGTGTTCGGTTCGACTCGCTCATAAAACCAACAAGTGCCTGTTTGTACGCGACATAATCGTGGTTATAAGCATCGACCACGACCACCGGAACGAGGTGCCAGCCCCTTCCGGCCCGAAGTGATGCCCATTGTCACGGAACAGAAGGAGAACCAAAATGTCTCCAAAGAAGCCGATTGCCGCGAAGCTGCCTCCCAAAACAGCCCGCCAGGGCAATCTTGTTTTTCGTCGCTATCGCGTTGATCCGCGAACCGGCAAGATCATGGATGCTCATGCCTACGGTCACAAAGCGTGGCCCATTCGGATCAAACGATAGCTTCGGGCTACCTTAGTGACCCCTGCATGGAGTTGCTTATTGTCCCTTTGGACCCCGGCACGGGCGATAAAACCGTCCGGGGTCCATCCTTTTCTCCCTAACAAGATTAACATACGGAAGTTGGTTTGGCAAGTAGGTGGTCCGATTCGTACTCCACTTCGGACAAGTGCCGCCTTTGCCGATTGTTCGATAGACAACGGCAGCGCGTAGAAACTACCCCGGCTTTGGAATCCTGTATGAACAACCATTTTGCTATCTGTGCCTACTGCGGGCAGTGTCCGCCGAAACTCACGCGCGATCACGTTGTTCCCCGTGCGCTGTGGGGCGACAGTGACCTACCTGCCCATGTCGCAACCGTTCCTGCTTGTCTTGACTGTCAGCAGCGGTGGGACCGACAGGCGGACTACTTCCGCAACTCAATTATTGCAATGATTGACAGCGGATCACACCCCGTCGCCAACCAAGTGCTGGAAGGGACGCTTATTCGGAGCCTGAGACGGAACCCGAAGGCCGTCGCAGCGTTCTTTCGGAATCCTCGGATGCTCCCCCGGATCACATCGGGCGGGTTATTCACTGGTTACGGTCTTGCCTTCCAACTTGACATGGATCGGTTCGTGACGGTCCCCGAGAAAATCGTCAGGGGCTTGTTCTATTACAAGTGGCAGATGCCTCTCTCCGAACGGCATTTCGTCGAGGTCTTCCCAGGCAATGAGTTCTGGTCCGATGAAGGATTCCAGAACTTGCTAGCGAACATGAGTCCGAGCGCGGGCTTCGGAGATGATGTATTTCAGGTCCGTTATACCCAAGACGAGCACGATCTCCACTGCACGGCCTGGCTTCTCCTGTTCTATCAGACGTTAGGGTTTTTCGCGTGGACCGAGCCATCCGCTGAGGTGACGCAATCCTGACTTGCGCGTATTATGCACTACGAATAATTCAAGAAAGGCATCCAAGAACAACCGTCCAGACGAGTATTGAATGGCCGGATACCGGAGGTAGAATAACGGGATGGCGCGGCTAAAGGTGGTGGAAAGCGATGAGGGAGCGACGGCTGCGGGACGGGGCATTCGCCTCGTTCAGCCCCGGCGACCCGGATGGTACAGTGCCGACACCACCGGGCATTTCGTGCAAATCACCCAAGGAATTGCCACTCGTCGCAGTCGTTAAGGCCACACATGCCATTGAGAGGACCATCCCCATGCAACTCAACGCCGTCACAATCGGAAAGCCCGAGGCGATCACTTTCATTCTTGGGCAAGGAGGATGTTATGGGTTGGCGTGAGTCACTTGAGACTATCCGAAAACAGTTTGAGGCGCAGGCCACGCGGTCGCGGGGCCTGCATCACTTGATGGTTGAAGTCGCGGATAACGCCCGTGATAGGATGCGCGGCCCAGACTGGTTCGTGAGCAGCAGAGGACAGGGACACGGATGGGCGGACATCAAGGCATTAGAGCAGGGAGAACCTTGGTGCCTTGTCGAGTCGTCTGGACTGCCTGGTGTTCACGGGCAGTTTCGTGGGGTACGGCCTGACGAATCACTGGAGACGATTCCCAAAGAGAGAATCATTTGCGATGGCTCTGGAAATCCTCGCGCAGTATTCGAGCCGGGGCGACTTCGCGAGAGTTATCTCTGCGGTGACTTGAACGCGCTAAAAGGCTTCGAGTCCTTGGCTGAGGCAGCAAGTCGCATATTGACTGGCGCAACTGAACTCTTTGAATCGGAACTCAGCGACAGTGTTGCCGACATTTTCAGGAATCCGCGTAGCGGAATCAGGTACGTTTTCGGAACCGTGATCGAACCGCCTCACGTTATCACGGCTCGCGGTTGGGGTTCCGGGGTAGCAGTCTATCCCCAAGGAGTGGTGATTGATATGCCGATTGCCGAAACCGCGCCAAGCGTCGGACATTGGTTGCTGCTTCTGCATCGAATCGCGTGGCGTCGGATTCAAGGATGCGCCTTAGTGGGCGAGCGACGGGCTTGGCACGGAAGCGTGACAGTGCCCTACGAATGGGTCGTAGAACGCGAGTTCGGCCCTGGCTTTCCCCCGCAGTGGAAGGATCGTTTTGCGCAGATTCCGTCCACGTCGTACTATTCCACACTCGGAGAACGCGAGCATCCCCTTGACGTGAACTTGGCCTCGTCATTCGCCATAAGCGAACTTCTTTCATGTAAACCAAATGCCGTTGCGGACAAGGACGACGTATCCCAAACGGAGGAGGCTGTTGAAAACCGTACTCGATGGAGTCCTGAATCTCAAACCATTGGTAGCTGCCGGGCTTCCTGCCCGTCCAGTTCTCACGCGCCCAGCCCTTGGGTTTTGGCTCAAGTTCATTTCGGAATTGGGACAAGTGCCGCTTGACGGCGGGGTATGCGTCAATCTCGATTCCCCGGCGAGCGAAGATCATCCATAGCCCTGCCCACTCAGAGTGCCAACGGTCAATATCCTGTCCCCGAAGATAGGGCTTGATGATTTCACCAGATTTCGGATCGGCGGCTAGAATTGCATCCTTGGTAACTGTGTCGATCAAGAAGGCGTCGTTGCAGCCGGTCACGACGCCCCGGTATGGTTTCACCCTCGCAAACTCGGAAAGCGGAATGCCTCTTGCCCGAATCTTCGTCAGGATCGCGTTGACGCCGGTGGGTTCAAGTCGCCATGCCTCCGCGCTAAGCTGCGACAAGGGAAGTTGGACGCCATGCCGCCTCCTGGTCGGCAACGCTGTGGGGATAATTGCCGACGACCTGCCGCAGGCAGTCGAGGTCGTAGTTCCGTGCTGTGGTTACTTTGGGGGCGGCGGTCTTGCCGATTTCGTGGAGTTGGCTGGCTACGAGCTGCCGCCAGTCCACGCCCTCTTCCCTCGCGTAAAGGACTTTCCGGAGGCTTGGCTCAAACAGCCGCAAGGAGAGTTCCCTCGTGGCCGAAAACTCGGCGATAAAGTCCACGACCTCCATGCACTTGTCGGGATTCAACCCCTCAAACCCCTGTACCGCCAGTTGCCGAAGCATTACAAGGACTTCCTCGTTGGATGCCGACAGCTCAAATTGGTCGACCCGGCTCAGCACCGCGCCGAATGCGGCGTTCTGGTGGGGCAAGGTATTGACGGCGAAGATGATCCGCCCCGTGAAGTGGAACGACGAGGGGACTTTCAACTGGCTGCTGTTGTAGTTCACGAGCCGGTTCCCCTTTTCCCCTTCCCAAAGCGCGCTTCGCAAGATGCCTAGCGCGGGCAAGTTGCGAAACATCGCGTCACAGTCATCCAGGAACACCACCGAGTCGGGATGCTGGAACAACGACATGTACATCGCCAGCGGCGTGCAATGCCCGGTCAGGATCACCGGCTCGACGCCTTCTTCCTTCAATGTCTCCAGCACGACCTTCGTTTTCCCCAGCCCGCCCCGGCTGCCGTAGACGCACAGGCCATTCGCCATACCGCGAGCCACCAAACGGACATGGTGGGCAAGCAACTGCTGCCGCTCTTCAAGTGCGGTGGGCGCGAAGTTGGGGATGACAGGGACGTGAGCCACCGCAGGTGTCTGCACGGCGGTGCCGTTCTTCTTCCAGTTTCCCGTAAATATGCTCAGCAAATTGATCATGGCTCGACCTTCTTCAACGTGTCAGAAACGATTTCCAGCAACAGACCCTCTTTCTCGGCGGGGCCACCGATAAAGAACTTCCGATGTCGCTTCAGGTGGCGGGCGAGTTCTTTCACCGACCAGCGGCGTGCATGGACGGCGACCACGACCGTCGCGGTGAAAGTGTCAGCCTCGTCACCAAGGCAGTACCGGTTCCGCGCTTCCATAGCGTCGAGTTCCCGGTAAAACAGGACAGCATCCGCAGGCTTGTCGCTCCAGCGGTCGCGAGCCCAATACTGCCCCAGGCCATCACGGATGACGAATCGCCGGAACCGCTCGTCACCGATTCGCTGGACGTAGCCGGGCGGCAGGTACTCCATTCCACTACTCCTCTATCCGTTCACCTCAGAGAGTTCCTCCGCGATTCGGCGACGGCGCTCGTGCATTTCGGGCTTGGCGCGACGACGAACGGACAGGATGTATCCCCGCCGCTCCAATTCCTTGAACAGCTCGGAGTATTCGGCAGGCGTAGCTGGGTCACTCTGGGCAACACAGCCGCGGTAATCGGCGGCACAGTGCTGGCCGACGTGCTGGTATGCCGTGCAGTAGAAGCCCCGGTCGTCGCTCGGCAACTCCGGAAATAGGGCGAAGCACTCTCTCCACCCAGTCCGGTCTTTGCGGAAGATGACGATGGTTTCGCTCATTTGACTGCTCCTATGGCTTCAGGTTCGGCCTTTTTCGCGAAACTGAGCAGATAGTCGGTCACCTTGCTCGCCTGCTTTGCCGCCTTGAAGATGTAATTGCGGTTGTTCTTCAGCGCCTCAAGCCAGTTCCGTAGGTACATCGAAGCCTGGGGACGAGGCATCGAGAAGATCGAGCACGAATGCCGCACGCATGGCATCAGGCCGCCAGAATACGAGATTGACGCAAATGGAATCATGGTGACGTTCCATGCGAATCCGGCCCATATTGCAGCCGCCGGCAAGTCATTTCCGACGCACCCGACTACCCAAGAAACCACCCAAGGCGGGTTGGGTGAAAAGTTGGGTGAAAAGTTGGGTGAAACCCGCACCGCCATCGTGGAGTTCATGAGAAAGGACCCGAGAATCTCGACGGCGACGTTGGCCGAAAAGCTTGCCCTAAGCACGACGGCAGTGGATAAGAACATTCAGTATCTGAAATCTCATGGCCATATCCGGCGAATCGGCCCGGCCAAAGGCGGACACTGGGAGGTACTGAAGTGAACTACCCTCGCCTAAAGGCGAGGGCTGCCTTTATCGTTTCGTGCCAAACAAGCAGGTGAACCGAACCGGGGTGAGTTGTGCCAGCGGCTCTTTGAGCTTGTCGAGTTCTGCAGCCGGGCCATGGACTTCCACACGCGTCAAGTCGGCCATTTTCATGAGCGGGTCCAGCAACGCTCCCACGTTGGCAAGGTGAGCCAACAAGCCGTTGGCTCCGAGGTACGCTTCGCGGCAGAAGACCTCATCGCCATGGATGGTGAAGTCGTAGTGCAGGTTCTTCTCTTCGGCCACGGTCTTCTCGATGAACGCGGGAAGCGACGCCTTAAACTCGTCCATCTTGCCCGGATGAACCTAATCCCTGGTCGGATCATAGGCAAGGCCGCGGTTGGCCGGCGCGTCCATTGCGACCGAAAAACGGGCACGGTGGCCTACCGGTATGCGTCGTGCTAAACTGGTTGACACGGCGTGACGCGAATTCCGCGGCCGGTATCCATTTTCACGAAGGGAGCACGACATGACTCGATTGTCTTGTTTGGCAGCCGTTCTTATCGTTGCCGTTGATACGCTAACATCTGCCGCCGAGCCTCCGGCGAAGCCCGCACAAACGCTCACGGAGGCCGACAACGGCAAAACCGTCAGCGTGAAGGTGGACGATCTGGTGGCGATCTCGCTCAAGGGCAATCCCACGACCGGCTATAGGTGGCGAACGGCCAAAGTCGATGGAAAGGCCGTAGAGCAGACGGGCGAGCCAAAGTACACCACCAATCAACACCGACCGGGAATGGTGGGCGTGGGCGGCACGTTTCTGTTCACGTTCAAGGCCACCAAGCCCGGCAAGGCGGCGGTGAGCCTGGAATACGCCCGCTCCTTCGAGAAGAACAAGAAGCCCGTGAAGACCTTCGCCGTGACCATCGAAGTCGAAGAGAAGTAGGGAGCAAGACGACCATGCCCGAACAAAATACCAAAGGCAAGTTTCCGCTGATGATCTACATGGACGCCGATCTCGCCAAGCGGCTGGCTGCGGCTGCGGCTGCTCAGAAGCGGCCCGCTGAGGATCTGGTTATCGACATGTTGGACCGAAGCCTTCCACGGCTACAGACCGGTTCGAAAAACAAGATTCCATACACGTAGACAGCCAGCGTTGTCGGCGTGAGCCACTGCACTGCTTGCCAGCCAGCCGCCCTGCCCACATGAGCAGGGCGGCCGTGTGGAGTCTATCGCCCTGATCGATGCCGGACTACGTGGTGTTGCCTTCACGAATAGTGTGCGGCAGTCGCGGGTAGGTTCCCCAAGCATCAGAACATCACAGACCCGGCGAACTCAGTCAATTGAGGATACTGCTCCGTATCCACCATTCCGGTGACTTCCATGCCGAGTTGAAGCCATCCCAGTCCCATGTCTTTTTGGCAGAGGATTTTTGTCCGCAGGAACCTTGCCTCAGGCTCGGCCGAGAAACCGACCAGAAACTCTGTTGTCTCGATCGATCGAGTGGTAATGACCGAAAGACCATTAGAACTTAGATCCCTTGTCAGGGCGACGAATGCCTGCATGATTGCCGGGGCCGTCTCACCCATCGGAACGACCCACACGCCGACGTTGAGAGTGGCTCGTTGCTCACCACGACGCTCCTCAAGCGTCCTGACCCGATCCATAGTCCACTGGTTAGCCATCTGGGCCAGAAACTTCTGTGCTTCAGACTTTCTTTTTCTCTTTAGGAACAACATGACCGACCTCCGCGGACTAAGTTCTAATTGACTTGACTGCCACGCAACTCTTGCGACAGGCACGTCATTGCTCGAACGGGTCCAGCAGGGTTGTCGCCTTGCGGAGGGCAAAGAATTTCCCCTGACGCCGTTGAAGCTGCCAAACAAGTGTAGGTTACTATCAAGAGGGCGATGGTTTGGGGGATGTAGCGGTTAGAAATCCGTGAAAACGAGCCGCCATGGCGGTACAAACGGAACAATCCATTCGAGCGGATCGTCATCCCCGCCAGCGGCTGGAGCGTCAGCGTGCCCCAGCCGCTGGCGATCGACGAGTCCCGAAGATGGCTACGCAGCGGCGTTGCCTTCCTCTTCGCCGGTGAACTTCCGCCACGATTCCGCGCAAGCTCCTTGCGAATCTGGCTTACCCTCCCGTTGCTTACCTTGAACTTGCGGACGGCATCCGACGTGCGGTTGCCGATCCTGACCACGCAAGGGGCGGAACGCGTGCTTCGCATGGCGGACGATCTTCGGGAGAAACGAGAGGAAGACGCGGTGCCAATCGGGAGAAGGACAAGCAGCAGCAATTCGAACCATGAGGTGACCTCCGGAAAATGCAGGTCACCCCACAGGCGGAGTGACTCTGGGGTGAAGTGGATGCCGTCGAAGGCCGCAACGCTCGAAAATGGGCGTGGAAAGGGGCCTTGCGACAGCTAAAAGGGGTAGTCAGATTAGGATGCCTTGCCAGGCCCGTTTTTTTAACCATTGGGCGGCACTTGCCAGCGATGCGGCCGGCTGGGCATGGCTCCCTCCGCTTGACCGCCAAAACGACTACAATAGTCCTACTGGCCCCTCTTCTGCGGGCTGGCACCATGAAGGCTGAAGTGTGCTATGGACGATCAGGACAAAAGCCAACAACAACTCATCGACGAACTGGCGGACCTACGGCAACGGGTTACCACCATCGGCATGGTCGAGGACATCACCGAACGCAAGCAGGCCGAAGAAGCGTTGCAGAAGGCCCATGATGAGCTTGAAGCCAAGGTCGAAGAGCGGACCGCTGAGCTGTCCAAGGCCAACGAAGAACTCCTCCTTTTCCGCAAGTTTGCCGAAGCGTCTGGGCAGGGGTTCGGCATATCGAATCTTGACGGTCAGATTGTCTATGCCAATCCAACGCTTTGCCGGTTGCTCGGCGAAGCGGGGCCGGAGGATGTGATTGGCAAGAATTCCCTGACGTACTACCCACACGAGTCGCATAAACGGCGAAAAGACGAAATAATCCCGACCCTAGAAAGAACAGGGCATTGGGCAGGCGAGCGAGCGATTCTATCAAGGCATGGCCAACTCATCCCGACTTGGCACGACGTTTTTCTTTTGCGAGACGAGAAAGGGGATCCTGTTTGCCGGTGCGTTGTCGTCACAGACATCACCGAACGTAAGCGAGCCGAAGAAGCTCTCCAGGCAAGCGAGGAACGATTCCGAGTCACCTTCGAGGAGGCTCCCGTGGGAATGGCGATCGGCGTTGATGATGGCGTTATCATCAAAGCCAATCGTGCCCTCTGCCGCATGAGCGGTTATGCCGAGGAGGAATTGGCTGGATTGCACGTCCGCGATTGCACCCATCCTGACGACCGAGAACTGAGTGCTCCCTTTCTCAAGAAACTCCTGGCCGGGGAGATTCCCAGTTTTACCCTGGAGAAACGCTATCTGAAGAAGGACGGCCATCCATTCTGGGCTCAGGCGACTACCGCTGCGATCCACGGCCCGGACGGGAAGATCGCTTTTGCCCTCGGTGTCGTGGAGGACATTACCGAACGCAAGCAGGGTGAAGTGGCACTTCGGCAAAGCCACGACGAGCTTCGGGCGATTTACGACAACCTTGGAGATGGGCTGCTCGTCGCTGACCGAGAGACGCTACGCCTGATACGTGCCAATGCGGCCATCTGCTCGATGCTGGGGTATTCCGAGGAAGAGTTGTTGTCGATGTCTGTGCCCGATGTTCATCCGAAAGAGGCACTTCCAGGCATCCTTGAGGCGATGCAGACAGGAATTGACGGACACCTTCCTGCCAAGAACAACGTTCCGATGTTGCGGAAAAATGGCAGTGTGTTCTATGCGGACATTACGGGCGATACATTCAACTACCAGGGTAAGCCATGCTCTCTCGGGCTATTTCGAGATGCCACGGAGCGGCGGCGGACTCAAGAGGCACTTGCGAAGCAGCACGGCACGCTCAAACATCTCCTGCAATCCAGCGACCGGGAACGGCAAATGATCGCCTACGAAATCCATGACGGTCTGGCCCAGCACTTGGCCGGGGCGATCATGCAGTTCGAGGCTTTCCGTCACCAGAAAGATAAGCACCCCAAGCAGGCAGCAAAGGCATTCGACGCCGGTTTGACGATGCTGCGTCAAGGCCATTCCGAAACCCGCCGCCTGATTGCCGGTGTAAGGCCGCCGATCCTTGACGAATCGGGCGTCGTGGAAGCCATTGCCCATCTGGTCCATGAGCAAAGCCGAGAGAAGCGGCCGAAGATTGAATATACCAGCAGGGTTGATTTTGACCGTCTGGTTCCCATTCTGGAAAACGGCATCTTCCGCATTTGCCAAGAGGCCCTGACGAATGCCTGCCAACATAGCAAGAGCGACAGGGTGCGGGTCAGCCTCTTGCAGCAGAAAGATCGGGTTCGGATTGAGGTCCGGGATTGGGGTGTCGGCTTCGACACGAATACCACGCCGAAGAACCGCTACGGGCTGGAGGGCATCCGGCAACGGGCGAAGCTGTTGGGCGGCAAGTGCAGCCTTCGCAGCAAGCCCGGTCAAGGCACTCGGGTGGTCGTCGAGCTGCCGGTGGTCGCGAGAGAAGAAGAATAGGTATGCCCAGAGACCGAAGACAAAAACGCGACCTGCACGCTCTCGACGGCGAGGGCATGGTGCTGTGCAATCCTCGCGACAAGGAGGCCGCCCATCGGGCTCAAATGGAAGGCATTGCTTCCGATGATCGCGATGCGGTCACGTGCCGGAAGTGCCTGTCCTTGCTGCACAAGCTTGACAAGGCGGCGGCGGACTCGTCGGCAGTGCCCAAATACACGCCCAGGCAAGGGCAGTACCTCGCGTTCATCTACGACTACACCAAACGCCATCATCGCCGCCCAGCCGAACGCGACATCCAGGAGTATTTCCGGCTTTTGCAGCCCGCCGTGCATGACATGCTGCGCAGGCTGAAGGAACGAGGGTTCATCAGCTGGGAACCGGGCGTGCCCAGGTCGATCCGGCTGTTGCTGAAGCGGGAAGAATTGCCGGACCTGGAATGACGCACTTGAGGTTGGAAGTCTGAGATTGGAGCTTTTTGCATCACGTCCTTGAGCGAGGAGAGGAGCTATGGCTGAGACCGTTCTAATCACCGGAGCATCATCGGGGATCGGCTGTGAATTGGCGAAGCTGTTTGCCGCCAACAAGAGCAACCTGGTCTTGGTGGCCCGCAGGCAGGAGAAGCTGGATCGGTTAGCAGTGGAACTGCGTCGTGATTATGGCGTTCAGGTCCGAGTGTTGGCCAGCGACTTGACTGACCCCCATAGTCCCCAGGCGATCTTCGACGCCCTGGCCGCGGAAAGCGTGACCGTGGATGTCCTGGTCAACAATGCTGGATTTGGGGCTGCTGGATCGGTGACCGATCTGCCGCTGGAAAAGCAACTGGACATGATTCAGGTGAACATTACCGTCCTGACGCACCTCACCCGGTTGTTCCTGCCCGGCATGATCGAACGCCGGTCGGGTGGTATCCTCAACGTCGGTTCGACCGCAGGCTTTCAGCCCGGTCCGTACATGGCCGTCTACTATGCGACCAAGGCGTATGTGTTGTCCTTTACCGAAGCTCTGGCCGAGGAAGTCATCGGCACTGGTGTGCGGATTACCTGCCTCGCCCCAGGTGCCACGGCCACAGAGTTTGCCGTAGCCGCCAACCTGGAGAACAAACTTCTCTTCCGGCTGGGGGTAATGGATGCCAAGACCGTCGCCCAGGCAGGTTATCGCGGCTTTCGGCGTGGCAGGTTGCTGGTTGTTCCAGGCCTGAAGAACAAGTTGGGAGTTCTCGCAGTTCGTTGGACGCCACGGGCATGGGTTAGGAAAGTGGTCAAACGATTACAGGTTTAGAAGGAGCGAGACGGCCCCCCAGAAAACAGGCCAAGCCTTCGAAAGCACGCCGAGACTGAGGGCGAACTGGACTTTCATCTCAACAACAAAACTGTGACGCCAGCCTCACCCTATCCTATTGTCAGCGTTCCGTCTCTTACCCAAGGAGCACCTCCATGCAACCCCTGATCGAATACGAGCAGAGCACCGGGCTGGTCCGCGAAGTCTACGACGACATCCGAGCCACCCGCAAAACCGACGACATCAACAATTTCTGGAAGGCCATCGCCCATCATCCGCCGACACTGCAACGGACGTGGGCCATGCTCAAGGAAGTGATGGGCGGGCCGGGAGAACTCGACCCGCTTGTCCGCGAGTTGATCTACATCGCCGTCAGCGTGACCAACGGCTGCGATTACTGCATCGCCTCGCATCGGGCGGCGGCAGTGACGAAGGGCATGACCGACGCAATGTTCGGCGAAGTGATGAGCATCGTCGGTGCGGCCAATCTGACCAACCGCCTGGCGACCGGCTTCCGTGTTCCGCTGGACGAGAAATTCAAGTAGCCCCTAACGACTCGCGAGGTGTGGACCATGCCCAGAGACCGAAGACAAAAACGCGACCTGCACGCTCTCGACGACGAGGGCATGGTGCTGTGCAATCCTCGCGACAAGGAGGCCGCGCATCGGGCCGAAATGGAAGGGATTGCCACGGATGATCGCGATGCGGTCGCGTGCCGGAAGTGCCTGTCCTTGCTGCACAAGCATGGCAAGGTGGGAAAGAAGGTCTAAGGCGGTCACGCCCTGGTGCAACGCAAGGAGATCCGACCTATGCGAAACGCAATGTGCGTCTTTTCCGTCGTGCTTTCTGTTCTGGCGATTGCCGGCTGCAAGAGTGAGGCTGACAAGGCGTACCAGCAAGGCGTGGAAGCTCTCGCTAAGGGCAACTACAGCGACGCGGAAGCCAACTTCAGTCATGCCCTCTCTCTCAATCCCCAAGACTTCGAAGCTCACAACGGGCTCGGCTTGGCTTTGGCCCAGACTGGACGGGTCGATGAGGCTGTCGCCCAGTATCGGATGGCACTGGAAATCAGGCCCGACTACGCGGAGGCCCATTGTAATCTTGGCATGGCTCTTGTCGGTTGGGGACGGATTGATGAGGCCATCATGCACTACCGGAGGGCCCTGGAAATCAAGCCTGACTACGCTGAAGCCCACAACAACCTTGGTTTGGCTTTGGCCAGTCGCGGGCAAATCGACGAGGCCATCATTTATTACCAGAAGGCATTGGAGATCAGGCCCGACTATGCGGAGGCCCGCAACAACTTGGACGCGGCCTTCCTAAGCCAGGGCAAAACGGGCAAGGCGGAAGCAGGCGAACGCCCTGGCAAGCAGAAGGCGAATTGACCGGCTCACCGCCAGACTGAAAGGCGAAATCATGGGCAAGACCTACCTTACCGCCACCACGCAGTTTCTGGACGACACCGGCGAAATTGCAGAAATGCCAGCCGCTGCTCGTCGAATGGCCAGTTTTCAAGTGTCGATCATCGACGCCGTAACGCCGGTGTATCCGACCGTTGGGCACGACACAGGCATTCGCTGCCGCAAGCGTGGATGCAAAGGCTCGATCCGGGCTTCGCTGCACACGCTCGACGGAAAGATTACCTGGTGGTGCCCAATCTGCACGCAAAACGGCGTTATCAGCCACTGGCAAGGGACGAAGTGGGATCACACGGGCAAGAGCGGTGCTGTGGACTTAACAGTCGAGCCCAAGCCCTCGGCGGCCAAGTACACGCCCAAGGAAGGCCAGTACCTCGCCTTCATCTACTACTACACCAAGCTTCACCGCCGCAGCCCGGCCGAACACGATATGCAGCTTTACTTCAGGACCACGCCGCCGGCCGTGCATGACATGGTCGTGAAGCTGGACAAGCACGGCCTCATCAGCAGGGAACCGGGCGTGCCGAGGTCCATCCGGCTGCTGCTGAAGCGGGAAGAACTGCCGGACCTGGAATGACGTGGGCGGTAAGGCCCGTGGACAGCGAGAATTGCCTCTCGCCGGTGGCCTGTATACGATGCTAGGAGCAGGTGTGCTATGAAAAGCGGCAAACCACTACCAGTCTGACACTCCACCCGCGGAGCCTTGGTATGCAACTTCCATCGTGGGCCACACGAAACATTCGGACTCTGCCGACACGTCCGCAAGCGACGATCCGGCCGGTTCTCTCGCTGTTTGTGCCGGTCCTCTTCCTGTCGCTGGCGACGGCACGACCGCTGCATGGCCAATCGCCCGTAGTCGCCGCCCGTTACATGGGGCGGGAGATTGCCACGACGATGCACTATACAGGAGCCGACTGGCTAATGCGGGAATCCCGCCAGCGAGAAGAAGACTGCAAGCGACTCTTGAAAGAACTCCACGTCAAACCCGGCCAGATCATCTGCGACATGGGCTGCGGCAACGGATTCTACACGCTCAAGCTCGCCCAACTTACTGGCACGACGGGCAGGGTCTACGCGGTCGACATCCAGCAAGAGATGCTCGACATGCTCCAGCAACGGGCCAAGGCGGCCAAGCTGGGAAACATTTCGCCGTTATTGGGCACGGACACGGACCCTCGTCTGCCGGAGAATTCGATCGACCTCGTGCTGATGGTTGACGTGTACCACGAGTTCTCCAGGCCCGAGGCGATGATGAAAGCGATCCGCAAGTCGCTGAAACCAGGCGGTCGGATCGCCTTGGTCGAGTTCCGTGCGGAAGATCCCAAGGTGCCGATCAAGCCAGAGCACAAGATGAGCAAACGGCAGATTCTCAAGGAGTTTCCCGCCAACGGGTTGAAGCTCACCGACCAGTTCGACGAACTTCCGTGGCAACACCTGATGTTTTTCTCGCGGGATGATGGCCGGAATCGCATTCTACCGAAACCCTGCGGCGAACCGCTGTTCGTTAGCGGTCAGGACGGTTATCACACGTATCGCATCCCGGCCCTGGCCGTCACCACTCAGGGCACAGTCCTGGCATTCTGCGAAGGCCGGAAGAAAGGCAACGGCGACTCGGGCGACATCGATCTGCTAGTGAAACGCTCCAGCGACGACGGCAAGACCTGGAGCGGACAACAGGTTGTCTGGGACGATGGCGGCAACACCTGTGGCAATCCCTGCGTAGTCGTGGATCGAGACACCGGCACGGTCTGGCTGCTAAGCACGTGGAACCGCGGCGATGACCACGAGCCAGGAATCATTGCCCAAACCAGTAAAGACACGCGGCGTGTGTTCGCCATCCATTCCACCGACGATGGCCGAACCTGGAGTACGCCGCAGGAAATCACGGCCGGCGTGAAGAAGAACGACTGGACTTGGTATGCCACCGGACCGGGTAGCGGCATCCAGATCGAGCACGGCCCGCACCGGGGCCGCCTCGTCGTTCCGTGCGACCATATCGAGGCAGGAACCAAGCATTATTACTCGCACGTCATCTACTCGGACGACCACGGCAAGAGTTGGAAACTCGGCGGTTCGACGCCCCAGCATCAGGTCAACGAGTGCGAGATCGTGGAACTGGCCGGTGGCAAGCTGATGCTCAACATGCGTAACTACGACCGGTCACAGAAGAACCGGCAGGCGGCGGTAAGCGAGGATGGCGGGCTGACATGGAAAGAACAGCGGTTCGTTGAGGAATTGATCGAGCCGATATGCGAGGCCGCTATCCATCGTTATGCCTGGCCTGACCGTACCAGCCGCAGCGTCATCCTCTTCAGCAATCCGGCCAGCACAAGTCGACGCGTCAACATGACCGTGCGTGCCAGTTTCGACGAGGGCCGAACATGGCCAGTCTCCCGAGTGCTCAACCCTGGCCCCAGTGCCTATTCGGACTTGGCGGTATTGGCTAATCGTCAAATCGCTTGTCTTTACGAAGGCGGGCAGGAGCATGCCAGCCAGATGATTGTGTTCGCCAGATTCCCGTTGAACTCGTTGTCGGCGGCAGTTGAGGGAGCAGGACAGCGTGCGGCCCCAGGGCCGATTGCAAAATTCATCACAAAATCAAATTGTAGCCGCCACGCCTCAGCCTATCCGCTCGCCGACTTCGATCACGCGGCGGAAATGATCGGCTTCGTAGTCCTCCATCATCTTGCGGGCAACGCGTTCGGCTTCGTCGCGGCTGCTGATCTCTTCGAGGGCAAAGACGTGATGCACGTCGGGTGCTTCGTAGACGCAGAACACCTGGAACCGCAGGCAGCGTTCGTTGGGATGGGCAAGGACGATCGTGGTCATGATGGCTTCTTCTCCTGAACCGACGAACATTATCCTCTATACGGGCTTGCGGGCGGACGTGTTCAATGATCGCAACACGAAATGCCCGGTTGCCGGCCCTTTGAAGAAAATTCCGTTCGCCTGGACGCGGTTTGTCCATCCTCTCTGGTAAACTGGTAATCGAACGCGGAGAGACCGCTGGCAACCCAGCAAAGTCTCTCCAAACGGCGTATCCGATATGATGCCAAAGGAGGGTGCGGTTTACCCCAGCGGCTTCATAGCGGAGCCCTACAATTCGGTGGTAAAGTAATACCTTGGCTTCGTATATCACCTGTACCGACATGCTTTCTCGTACCGCCATCGGTGGATAGTGTCAAAGGGCCGAGGGATAAACCCCGCGTAACCCAGGAGAACGGAGTGTAGCTTGCGGAAATGCTTGGCACCCGTTAGATGGGTTCGCTCGCACATAAACCATGACGCCCGAACAAGAAGCCCGCGAAGAGATCGACGATCAGCTTCACCAGACCGGGTGGGCGGTGCAATCGGCGGACGAAATGGATATCACCGCGGCACGTGGCGTGGCGGTGCGTGAGTTCCCCCTGAAGACGGGCTTCGCTGACTATCTTCTCTACGCCGACGCCAAGGCCCTGGGCACGATCGAAGCCAAGCCGGAAGGCTTCACGCTGACCGGCGTCGAAAGGCAGTCCTCCAAGTATTCTGCCGGCTTGCCTGCTGGGTTGCCGCATTATCATCTGCCGCTGCCCTTTGCCTACGAATCGACGGGCACGGTCACGCAGTTCACCAACCTGCTCGATCCGCATCCCCGCAGCCGCGAAGTCTTCACCTTCCACCGTCCCGAAGAGCTGATCCGCCTGGCCACGCTCGAAAGCCAACTGCGTGCCAATCTACGGAACATGCCCGAACTTGTCACCACCGGCCTCTGGAACGTGCAAGTCGAGGCGATCCGCAATCTCGAACTGTCGCTGGCAGCCAACCATCCCAGAGCCGCGATCCAGATGGCGACCGGCAGCGGCAAGACTTTCATCGCGGTCACGGACAGCTACCGGCTCATCAAGTTCGGCAAGGTCAAGCGGATTCTGGTCCTGGTCGATCGCAATAACCTGGGCCGGCAGATGAACAACGAGTTTCAGCAGTACGTCAGCCCGTATAATAACCGCAAGTTCACCGAGGAATACGCGGTCCAGCACCTTCGCCGCAACACGATCGACCCGGCCGCCAAGGTCTGCATTACCACCATCCAGCGGCTTTATTCGATCCTCAAGGGCGAGGAAGAGTTCCCCGAAGAGAACGAAGAGGGCGGCCTGTTTGAGACCGCTCCGTCGCTCTTCAAGGTGCCGCTGCCGGTGGTCTACAATCCGCTGGTGCCGATCGAGATGTTCGATATTATCATGGTCGACGAGTGCCACCGCTCGATCTACAACGTCTGGCGACAGGTGCTGGAATACTTCGACACGTTCATTATCGGGCTGACGGCCACGCCTACGCCACAGACCATCGGTTTCTTCAACGGCAACCTGGTGCAGGACTATAGCCATGAGCGGGCGGTGGTGGACGGTGTGAATGTCGGCTACGACGTATATCGCATCGAAACGAAGATCACCAACGACGGTGCCAAGCTCGCCAAGGAGCCTGGTCTTTTTGTGCCGCATCGCGACCGGCGGACCCGCAAGAAGAAGTATAAGGAACTCGACGATGATCTGACCTATACGGCCAATGACCTCGACCGCGATGTCGTGGCGATGGATCAGATCCGCCTGGTCATTCGCACCTTCAAGGAAAAGCTCTTTACGGAGATATTCCCCGGTCGAACCGAAGTGCCCAAAACGCTGGTCTTCGCCAAGACCGACCTGCACGCCGATGATATCGTCAAAGTCATTCGCGAAGAGTTCGACCGCGGCAACGATTTCTGCCAGAAGATCACGTCGAAGACGACCGGCAAGAAACCCGAGGACCTGCTCAGCGAGTTCCGCAACTCGTTTAATCCCCGGATCGCCGTCACGGTCGATATGATCGCCACCGGGACCGACGTCAAGCCGCTGGAATGTCTGATCTTCATGCGGAACATCAATTCGGCCACCTATTTCGAGCAGATGAAGGGCCGCGGTTGCCGGGTCATCAGGGCCGATGATTTGCAGGGCGTCACGCCCGACGCCAAGCAGAAGACGCATTTCGTGATCGTCGATGCCGTGGGCGTCTGCGAACGCGACAAGACGCCGCCGAAGGTTGTTGATCGCAAGCCTTCCGTGCCGCTGGACAAGATTCTCAACACCGTGGCCGCCGGAGCCGTCAGCGATGAAATCTGCTCGACCCTGGCTGCCAGGCTGACGCGGCTTGACCGACAGGTTGAAGAGCCGCAATGGGCGGTAATCTCGCAGCACTCCGCCGGCAAGACCCTGGCCGACTTCAGCAGCACGCTGCTCGATGCCATCGATCCCGATGCCAATGCCCAGCGTGCCGCGGTCGAGTTCAAGCTGCCGCCGGAGCAAGAACCCACCGAAGAACAGATCGACAAGGTCGAACGCGTGGCCATGGCCGAGGCATTGAAGCCGTTCCATAACCCGAAGCTGCGGAAAGCCGTCCTGGATATCAAAGCCGAACTGGATCAGGCGGCACAGGTCATCGATGAAGTGAATAAGGACGTGCTGCTTTTTGCCGGGCAAAGCCAGGGCGCCAAGGACAAAGCCAAGACGGTGCTCTCGAATTTCCGGCAGTTCATTGAGGACAACAAGGATGAAATCGAGGCGTTGCAGATTCTCTATAGCCGCCCGTATCGGTCAGGTCTGCGGTATCGACAGGTCAAGGAACTGGCTGAAGCGTTAAAGCGGCCACCCCTGGCCGCACCGCTGGATCGGCTCTGGCGGGCCTACCAACTGGTCGAGCCGGAGAAGGTCAAGGGCGTGGGCGGGAAGCAACTGGTCGATGTCGTGGCTCTGGTGCGTCATGCCCTCGATCGGAATTTGCCGCTGGTGCCCGTGGGCATGACCGTGGAAGAACGCTATCAGGAGTGGCTTGGGCGGCAGGCATCGGCCGGATTGAAGTACACGGCGGAGCAACGCAAATGGCTGGACGCCATCAAGGACCATATCGCAAGCAGCCTGCGGATCGAGCAGGACGATTTCGACGACGTGCCGTTCAGCGGGCTTGGCGGGCTTGGCAAGGCATACGAACTGTTTGGCGAGCAGCTTGGAAGCATCCTTGAGGCCATGAATGAAGGGCTGGCGGCATGAGCAACGGTGACGGATTACCGAAGGGGTGGGTCACAACCACAGTCAATGACCTTGCCGCGTCGATCCAGTACGGCCACACTGCCAGTGCGACGGATGACCTGAAGGGGCCGCGATTTCTTCGCATAACCGACATACAACATAATCGTGTGGATTGGGCATCGGTACCGTCGTGCGATATTTCGTCGGAAGACGTCGACAAGTATCGTCTTCAGGCTGGCGACATCGTGTTCGCTCGCACCGGAGCGACGACGGGGAAGAGCTACCTGATTCGAGAGTGCCCTGAAGCGGTCTTCGCGTCATACTTGATTCGCCTTCGGATGCGGGACAACGCGTTCCCTCAGTACGTGCAATCATTCTTCCATACGAACGACTACTGGCGTCAGATTGAAGGGGGCAAACGTGGGATTGGTCAGCCCAATGTCAACGCAAGTGTCCTGGGGACTATCCGCCTTCCTCTGGCGCCGGTCAACGAGCAACGTCGCATCGTCGCCAAGATCGGAGAACTCTTCTCCGACCTCGACGCGGGCGTAGCGGCATTGGAACGCGTGAAGGCCAAGCTGAAGCGTTACCGGGCCGCCGTGCTCAAGGCTGCCGTCGAGGGCAAGCTAACCGAGGAGTGGCGGAAGAAGAACCGCCCAAAGGAAACGGGAAGGCAGTTGCTTGACCGGATCTTGCAGGAGCGCCGCCAAGAGTGGGAAGAGGAGCAACTGGCGGCCTACGAGAAGGCCGGAAAGAAGCCGCCGGTGGGCTGGAAAGACAAGTACAAGGAGCCCGCTGCACCTGATAAAAGCAGTTTGCCGGGGTTGCCGGAGGGGTGGTGCTGGGCAAGCCTTGGTCAGTTACGTTCCGAGTCTTTGAATGGCTATGGAAATCGCAGAGGCGAAGTCGGTGAGCCAACTATTGTGCTGCGATTAGCTGATATCGAGAACGGTCTCATGTCGCTGGATGCTCCACGCCGCATAAACTCAAAGACCGAAAGCATCCAACGGTACAGCCTCCGTTCTGATGACCTGCTCGTAATCCGGGTCAACGGGAGCCCAGACCTTGTCGGGCGATTTGTTCGAATCGATAGCACTCCCGAAACGGTTCTCTTCTGCGACCACTTCATTCGAGTTCGATTGTTCGAGCCACTGGCATCTCGTTACGTCCGCCTTTTTGCCGATACAGCCATAGCTCGTAAGCACGTTGAGTCAAACAAAGTATGTAGTGCGGGACAGAACACGATTAGCCAAGGCTCCTTGGATGGGCTGCCAATACCACTACCGCCGCTCAAAGAGCAAGAAGTGATCGTTGCAAATGTCGATCAGTGTCTTTCCAATAGCGGCGGCGTCGAATCCCAAATCGCAGCCAACCTCAAACGCTCCGCCCGCCTCCGCCAGAGCATTCTCAAGCGGGCCTTCGAAGGCAAGCTGGCCCCACAAGACCCGAAGGACGAGCCAGCGAACAGGCTGCTGGAGCGGATCAAAGCCGCCAAGGAGAACGGCAGTCCCAAGACAACAAAGCCCGCACGGAAGACCACATGAGCACCGCCACCCAGAACATCGTCAACAAAGCCTGGAACTTCGCCCACGTCCTGCGTGACGACGGGCTCTCGTACATGGCGTACACCGAGCAGATCACTTTCCTGCTCTTCCTGAAAATGGCTGACGAACTGACGAAGCCGCCCTACAAGCGTCCGCCGATCGTGCCGCCTGCGTTGGGCTGGCCCGCCCTGATGAAGCTCGATGGCGACGAGTTGGAGGCCCATTACCGGCATATCCTGGAAGAACTGGGAAAGAAGCCAGGCATGCTCGGCGAAATCTTCAAGAAGGCCCGGCCCGAGATCCAGAACCCGTCTACCCTCAAGCGGCTGATCGTGGACCTGATCGACACCGAAAGCTGGTCGTCGATGGAAGCCGACGTCAAGGGCGATATCTACGAAGGTCTGCTGGCCAAGAGTGCCGCCGAGTCGCCCAAGGGTGCCGGACAGTATTTCACACCCCGCGAACTGATCAAGGGCATCGTCGATTGCGTGCAGCCGACGCCCGACGACACGGTATGCGATCCGGCCTGCGGCACCGGCGGATTCCTGCTGGCCGCCCATGAATATGTTGCCAAGCACCACGGCAAAGACCTCGACCATGACCAGAAGAAACACCTGCGGAAGACTTTCGTCCATGGCTGGGAACTGGTGCCCAACACGGCCCGCCTGTGCATTATGAACCTTTATCTGCACGGCATCGACGCCGATCCCTGCCCTGTTCGCTCTGGCGTTGACAGTCTGGCCGGCGATCCCGGCGATCGGTTTTCTCTGGTCCTGACCAATCCGCCCTTCGGCAAGAAGTCCAGCATCGCGATCGTTAATGAAGGGGGCGACCTCGAAAAAGAAGAGCACAGCTACGAGCGGCAGGATTTCTGGACGGCGACGAAGAACAAGCAGTTGAACTTCCTGCAGCACGTCAAAACCCTGCTACAAATGAACGGGCGGTGTGCGATCGTGGTGCCCGATAACGTGCTCTTTGAGGGTGGTGCCGGCGAGACCGTGCGAAGCAATCTCCTCAAGCAGTTCGACGTACATACCCTGCTGAGGCTGCCAACCGGCATATTCTATGCCCAGGGGGTGAAGGCCAACGTTCTATTCTTCGATGCCAAGCCCGCCCAGGAGAAAGCCTGGACGAAGACGGTGTGGGTCTATGATCTGCGGACGAACATGCACTTCACGCTGAAGACCAACTCGCTCGTAAGGGCCGATCTGGACGAGTTCGTGAAGTGCTACAACCCGGAGAACCGCCATCGCCGCCGCCAGACGTGGAGCGAGAAGAACCCTGAAGGCCGCTGGCGATCGTTCGATTACGAGGAGATCGCCAAGCGGGACAAGGTGAACCTCGATGTCTTTTGGCTGAAGGACCAGAGCCTGGAAGATTCCGATGATCTGCCCGATCCGGATGTTCTGGCCCAGGAGATCGTCGACGACATGCAGACGGCGTTGGAGCAGTTCTCGGCGGTGATGGAAGGGTTGAAGGGATAGACGTATGAGCCGTTATCGAGTAACAAGTATCCGAGTAGCTCCTGGGGTCGCAACAAGTAGATTCAAACGGCTCCGCCATTCGAACCCTTGCACGGTCAATGAAATTATTCCCGGCAAAATCTCTATTGGAAGACCTGCCTGACCTGCGTATACTACCCTGGCGGCCCAGATTGTAACAAACTCTCGGATCATGGATGGCCTGGAATGTTTAATCGGCAAAGGGTGCTTGTCCACTTGCTCAAGCAAGCGGGACGCCCCGTATCAAAGATCGACCTGATGAAGTGGTGCTTCCTCCTGCGGAACGAAATGCCGTCGCAGGGCGGGCCAGCGTTCTACCATTTCCTTCCTTACCAGTACGGACCGTTCTCTTTTTGCCTGTACCAAGAAATCAACCAACTTGTCTCCGGTGGGCTAGTTGAAGCGTCGGGAGATCATTCTTGGCAAGTCTGTGGACGTGGCGATGCTGCCGAGGGACTGCCAAACGCTGTCAGACAGGATGCTGGCCGCATCTTACGTCGATTCAATGAGCAATCGACCCCCCAGTTGATGGACTACGTGTATCATCGGTATCCGTGGTTCACCGTCAACAGCAAGCGAAAGCAACACGCCGACCGTCCTGTCGGTCCCTTGGCCGTTTATACGGCGGGATATGAAGGACAACAGGTTGATGCGTTTCTCAATATGTTGATGCAAAACGGAATCCAACGACTTCTCGACGTGCGAAATAATCCGGTCTCTCGGCGGTATGGATTCCATAAGACGACCCTGGCTCGGCTGTGCGGTTTCGTGGATATCGAGTACATTCACCGTCCTGAACTTGGTATACCGCCCGTTTTGCGTCAATACCTGAAGACGCAAGCGGATTACGAATCCCTCTTTGCCAAGTACGAGGCTGGGGTTCTGATCGACCAGGCCGCAACGGTCGAAGAGGTATCGCAGCTTGTGAAAGCCAAACCAACCGTCTTAGTCTGCATGGAATCTGATCCGCACATGTGCCACCGGACTCGCTTGGCGAATGTTGTCTCCAAAAAGTCTGATCTTCCTATCTGTCACCTGGAAGCCACAGAATGAGCGTATCACCCTCGGATACGAAAGTCTTGATCGTTGTCATGACCTATCCGCATCCTTCCCGAGGGTACAACGAGTTGGTTTGTACGGGAGGGATTACGGAGGCTGGTGAATGGGTGCGTCTCTATCCCGTTGACTATCGTTATCGCCCGTCACATCAACAGTTCAAGAAGTATCAGTGGATCACGGTCCAACTCGGGCCTCGTGGACAGGGCAACGATAGCCGCAAAGAGAGCCGCAAACCCAACCTCGATTCAATTACTCCTATCGGAGAGCCGCTGTCAACCAAGAATTGCTGGCGTAAACGTCGAGATATCATTGACTCGATGCCTTGCCATACGCTGAACGAGTTGAAGTCCCTTTTCGAGACGGATCGCACATCTCTTGGGATCGTTCGCCCGACGCGGATGATTGATCTGGAAATTCGTCCGGCAACCGATCCAGACTGGAAACCGGAATGGCGGCAGCTATTCTCGCAGAAGACCCTCTTTGGCGAGCAGCAGAAACCACTGCGGAAACTGCCGTATTCTTTCCATTATGTCTTCGAGTGCGAGGACTTCGATAAGCCGCACACAGCGATGTGCGAGGACTGGGAACTAGGGGTGTTGTTTCTCAAAGAAAGCGAACAACTGGGTTCAGACGAAGCGGCTGCTCAAAGCGTGCGGGCAAAGTTTTTCGATGAGATTTGTGGCCCTGACAAGGATACTCGCTTTTTCATGGGTACACATTTTCCTTATAATACGTGGCTGGTCCTCGGGCTCTTCTGGCCTCCAAAACTGAAAGCTGGCCAGAAGCGGTTGTTCTAGGGCTCCCGGCATTACCGCTGGTGTGGACTAACGATGATCAGAACGAAGGCTTGGGGTTGATGTGATAAAGTCGCTCAAGGAGATGGCAAAAAGCTGCTCGCAAAATGCCCCGGCGACGAACCGGGGCGTTCTTGTTTCACGAGCCGCACCATGACCAAGAAAGACATCGTCCGCCGCATTGCCGACGAACTGGACCGTACCGAACAAGAAACAGGGCTGATCGTCCAAAAGACGCTCGACGCTATCATCACCGTCCTGGCCGAGGAGGGCCGCGTCGAACTCCGCAACTTCGGCATCTTCAAGGTGAAGAAGCGGAAGGCCCGGCAGTCCCGCAACCCGAGGACCGGCGAGACGATCGATGTGCCGGAGCGGTTGACGGTCACGTTCAAGCCGGGGCGGAACGACGAGGTACGGGTGGCGAGAGAATGCGGAGGTCAAGGTGCCACACGGTAAGGGCGTCTGATCGAAAGCGAAGGCTATGAAGGGGCGTCTCTTCGACGGGGACTGGAAAACAGGGAACCAACGGGTGGCGATCGAAACTGATGCTCCAGGGCGAGACGACCACCGAGAAGAAAGAGAATGATCATGCCAATTGAGGCCGAGTTCAAGACTTTCAATGACGAAGCTGGTTTCAGAACTCGTTTTCTGGTTCCACTCCTGCAACGGCTCGGGTTCATCTCCGTCTATGACAATCACGGCCCTAACGAGTTCGGTAAGGACATAATCTTCGGTGAGATCGACCGCTTCGGTTCGATCATCTACCACGGAATGCAGGTCAAGTTTCAGGACAGCATTGGGCTCGAAGAGTCCCACGACCTAATCAAGAGTGTATCGGCAGCGTTTAGCAATCCATTTCGGCACAGGACGAGAGGGACCGATGAGAGGATTGTGAGCTTCTTCGTGGCTAATGCGGGTAGCGTGAGCAATCACGCCGAGGCCAATTTCTTCAATGCCATCAATCGCACTCCGTATGCCGCCCATGTCCGCTTACTGAACGGCAAGGCACTACTCGACCTAGATCGGTGGGCGACGATCAATCGGGTGGAGCAGGTGGGCGAGGTTCTTAGCGGGTTGTTGATTGAACTGGACTTCAATGGACAGATGCTCTCGGCCATGCGGCCCGGACTTCTGGCGTATATCGACCAGAAGAAACAAGATAAAGTAGGTCGAGTGCCAGCCGAGAAACTCCACGAAGTTGCCGTGTCTCACTATCTGCAAAAGCCTGTGCTGTCGAACTTCATCAGCGTCCCTGTTGCGAACCAGTATTGGATGGTGGCTGAAACCGGCATCAATCAAATACTCGAAGCCCTGGTGAAGGGCTCCGCCAGTAACGCAGATAAGGTAATGATGGGGGAAGGAATCTTACAGAACATGGACGTAATCGAGTCTCTTGCTCTTTCGCTCCGATCCTCAATCACCAACGCCATACGCACATTGGGGCCATTGGCCGCTGTGTGAGAAGGGACGGCCATGAGATGATCGGAAGGATGCAACACGAAACCCACACAAGCCAAACTCCCGCCGCAGGTCGTCGGCAACGCCGGCTTTTTCCTGCTTAGAAACAGAGAACCACGACCATGAAAAGCAAGATCGCATCCGCAATTCACTTGGAACTGGAGCCCGTGGCCCTCGTCTGGTCGGACGAGAAGCCCGAGGGGGCTATGGAGTTCGTCCCTGGCAAGTGGGGCTGCGTCCTGCTCCTCCTGGCCGCCGCTGCCAAAGGAAAGACCGCTGTCGCCAGCCGCGAGACGTTTGGTTGCTTCGGCGGCGGCGTGGGGCTCGGGTTCGGAGAGCAGCACAAGAACTTTCCCGGCGGCGAGGTATGCTTCTGCCGCTTCCTGTCCAGCGGTAATGCCGGTATCGAGCCGGGTGAGTCGATCGGCCAAGCGATGGCGGCCTCGGGAGCAACGGCCATGGCCGAGGACTTTCTCCTGGGCGAGCGGTATCTCAAGAGCCCGGAGATGGTGAAGAAGTTCATTGCCTGCTTGCCCATTACCGACATTCCGGCTCGTTATGTGGTTATGAAGCCGCTTCGCGACGTGGATCTCACGCGGGACGACGTCCGCAGCATCACCTTCCTGGTCAACCCCGATCAGCTTTCGGCTCTCGTGGTCCTGGCCAACCATGAGGACGAGAGCAACGAAAACGTCATCATTCCCTTTGCGGCGGGCTGCCAGAGCATCGGGATCTGCACATTCCGCGAGAACGAACGGGAGCGTCCGCGGGCGGTGGTGGGCCTGGTCGATCTCTCCGCCCGCAAGAATCTGCGGCCGCAGCTTGGCAAGGACGTGATGTCGCTGTCGGTCACGGCCAAGATGTTCCAGCGAATGGAAGGGAACGTCGAGAGGAGCTTTTTGAGACGAGAGACGTGGATGAGCCTGCTGGAGAATAGGAAGACCCAGTCATGCGGATCATGACCATCCTGGGCAGCCCACGACAAAGGGTTTTATTCCATCGCTTTCCCGCTGATCGGGGCCGGGTCGGGCGGGTTCAACCAGGAGCGGACCAGGACCATCATGGAGGATGAGTTGGGGAAGCTGGACTTCCCGATGGACGTAAAATTGGTGATTTATCGACGTTCATAGGGCATCCATCGCCTTCCGGCTGCCAAGAGAACCTTGATGATTTCTGATGAAAATGCCCCCGCCCCGGAGGACGACGACAAATCCGCACTGGCGTTCAAGGAACTCATCCGAGTCTTGGAGGCGACCGCTTGGGCTGGGGTGGAGTCTGTCGGGCTGGAATGGAAAGGTGATGACTTGCTGATCTTCCACGAAAACGGGAGCGTGGAGAAGATCGCCAAGTCATTGACATTGGAAGTTATTGCGGAAATCGTGAAACGGGCACAAATTGGACGCAAGCACAAAGGTAACATGCGACTTCCTCTCCTCGGGCAAGAGTACAGCGTGGCCGTCGAGGAGTACGACAGATTTGGCGAATCCGCCTACACGTTGACGCTGAAAAAGAGAGGGAAGAAGCGTGCGGAGTAGCTGGGTTTGACCATGCCCGAGCAGTGCTTGAGGCGTTGCGTGAAAGTCAAAGGTGAGAATGAGTACAACAGGCCGACCGGCTGGCCGTTGAGATGCGAGGAACGAAATGCCAAAAGAAACGCCTGAATCGAACAAAGAAGCGTCTCGGGAACTGACCCGAATCCTTGAAGAGACCGTCACGGCAGGGGCGGATTGCCTCGAACTCGAAAGAGAACACCAAGAGTTGGTGGCCTACCAGTATCTTGGAAATACGGGCGTCGGTGCCGTGGCGATTCCCGAAAAGCTCCAAAAGGCCGTCGTCAAGGAAATCGTCAATCGGGCCAGTCTTCATCGCAAGCCCACGGGGAAGTTCCTGGTCACGCTGCTGGGCAAGGAATACGAGGTATTTGCCAAAGAATACGACAGCTTTGGCGAAGCGGCGTTTACATTGCGGTTGAGCAGAACCAGAAAAGGCAGCAAGTGAACGCCGACCGCCGCCGAAAGTCACGGACGATGTGGGAATTGTGCGACAAGTTGAAGCTCGGCAAATCTTCGCCGTTCACCAAGCGGGACATTCGGGAATTGCCGCATACCGAAGCTGAGTTTGAGGCAGATTTCTTCCTCGACCCCGAGTTCTCGACCGAAAGCCAGGATGCTTGGAAGGGTCTCGTGGTCGAGAGGGAATACGGTTTTGTGCTTGCTCTGGAAGACGTGCGATTTCCGCCCCCTACGGTCAATTATCTTGCGAGTCTGCTGGACCACGCCATGTGCCGTCCACAATCCTACGAAGATCGCCAGCGGCCACGCACGATTTACCTTCGGGATCGACCTCAATGGCAGGAACTATTGCCCCATTTACGGCAACTGGGCATCGAGGTCACTCTATCCGAGGACTTGCCCAGGTTCGATGAGGCGGTCATTGAGTGGATGCAGGAGACGAAAAAACCGCCTTCTGCTGACAAGATCAAGGCTATGCTGCGGGAGCCGTTTCCGCAGCGAAAACGGAGTTCGTTTACCGATACCATGGACCTCATGGAATGGTCGGATGCCATGTTCAAGGCCGCATTTCCGTCCCGTAAGAATCCCGCTCCAGCCTATGCCCCCGACACTCTCGTAGCGATTTCCTTGACGGCGGAAGAACTGGATTCAATCCTGACTAAGACCGAGATTGCCAAGACAAAAAAACTCCGTCCCCGGTTGGAGGCGATGGCAGCCGAGGGAAAGCTCATCGAGTTGGATGTTATGGAGTGGAGTTCCGTTCTGTTGCCGCTACCCGGAGCCCGGCGTGGTCGAACATACCACGAAGCTGGTCGAGATCGATCAGTTGATTGTCGAAGCGGCTGTAAAATCGGCGGTTGCGGAAAAGGCGGTTATCAGGGAAAGCATTGAAGGTGAGTCTTGGCTCTACCTTGCTGCACTTTACCGGGCCGAAGTCGGCCTTGCCCAGTCTATTCACCGGATTAATTCGGCCACACCACACCCGATGCCGGCAATTGACGTGGAAAAGGCCCTTGCCTGGGTCGAGGGAAAACTGGGGATCAAGCTGGCAACCGGCCAACAAGAAGCCATCCGTCAGGCTTGCCAGCGGAAAATGCTGGTCATCACGGGTGGGCCGGGGGTAGGCAAGACCACGCTCGTCCGCAGCATTTTGGAGATCTTTCAGGCAAGAAAGCTGAAATGCGTGCTGGCAGCACCAACCGGCAGGGCGGCGAAAAGACTGGCAGAAACAACCGGCCAGACCGCCAAGACGATCCACCGGCTACTTGAATTTGACCCGGCCACCGGCGACTTCAAGAAGAACCAGCAGAACCCGCTCACCGGCGATCTGTTTGTGCTGGACGAGGTTTCGATGGTCGATGTTGTCCTGGGGCATCAGTTCTTTCGTGCTGTTCCCTCTGGGGCTTGCGTCATTTTGGTCGGAGATGCAGATCAGCTTCCCTCGGTTGGCCCCGGCTCTGTCTTGGCCGATCTGATTTCCTCCAACGTCGTGCCGGTCGTCCGTTTGACCGAAATCTTCCGGCAGGCCGCCGAGAGCGAGATCGTCACCGCTGCCTATGCGATCAACCTGGGCCGGATGCCGAATCTCAAGGCACCTGATGAAGGATTATCAGACTTCTATTTCATTGAGGCCCAGGAACCGGAGACCATTCAGGATTTGATCGTGCGGCTGGTCAAGGAGAGGATTCCGGCCCGGTTCGGCTTCGATCCCAAGGCCGACATCCAAGTCCTGACGCCGATGAATCGTTCCGTGTTGGGAGCAAGAAACCTGAACCAAGTTCTGCAAACGGCCCTCAATCCCGGCGACGGCGGGCCGGAAACTCAGCGGTTCGGCTGGACGTTCCGCCTCGGGGACCGGGTAATCCAGACGGAAAACGACTATAATCGGGACGTTTTCAACGGCGATCTCGGTTTGATCGAATCAATCAACCGCATCGAGCAGGAGCTTGTTGTCAATTTCGAGGGGCGGCAAGTCGAATACGACTTCGGCGATCTCGACGAAATCGCCTTGGCCTACGTCCTGTCGATCCACAAATCGCAAGGGTCGGAGTTCCCCTGCGTCGTGATCCCCCTGCACACGCAGCATTACATGATGTTGCAAAGGAACCTGCTCTATACGGCGGTGACGCGAGGGAAGAAACTCGTCATCCTGGTTGGCACGAAGAAGGCGTTGGGCATGGCGGTCAGACGGCAGGATACGGCCAGGAGATACGCGGCGTTGAGGAAGAGGCTGATGGAGGCGCAGGAAATGCTGGCGAAAACGGCGGATGGACAGAGGGCCGCCCGACAATACGATAACGACGAAAGTGAGGGATGAAATGATGAAACGAACTACAATCACCGTCCTGCTGTTGGCCGTTTGCTGCCTGGGGCAGCAAGCCTTGGCCGCTGAACCGCCCCGCCCGATCCTGCCCATCGATGTCTTCTTCTCTCCAAAGGGCGGCTGTACCGATGCGATCATCAAGGAACTCAAGGGTGCCAAGAGTAGCGTCCTCGTCCAGGCTTACTGGTTCACGTCGCCTTCCATCGCCAAAGCATTGGTGGATGTCCATAAGCGAGGCGTGAAGGTTGAAGTGATTTTGGATCGAAGCAGAACGGAGATGGAAGATGAGCAGGCCGATTTCATCGCTCAAAATGGCGTGCCAACCTTCATCGACAACAAGCACACCACCGCCCACAACAAGCTCATCATCATCGATGGCAATGTGGTCATCACGGGGAGCTTCAACTTCACGGATCAATCCGAGGACGAGAACGCCGAGAACTTGCTGGTTATCAGGGACAAGGGAGTAGCCGACAAATTCACCGCCAACTGGAAGGCTCATGCAGAGCATTCGGGACGGTACAAGAAGCAAATTCAACGGTAGCGTGGGAGAATGAGAGAATGCAGACCATTTTCATTATCCTCGGTGCCATCCTCGCGGCCCTGGCCGTGGGCCTGGGTGCCATCGGTGTCCTTGTACGTGAGAGTCAGGGATAAGTCTGCTAGGAGATTGAACACAAGGAGATCGCCATGTGGATATGCCGAAAATGCAAACTGCGGTCAGACGGCACAAGCAGGATTTGTCGGGCTTGTGGCGGCATCATTGACGAGATGCCAGACGCCCCGCCCGTTGCTGAGACTGTGTTGCCTGCCGAAGTGGTTGAAGAAATGCCGGGGCCAGTGGGCGAATCGGCTGGTCCCAACTGGAAATGTCCCAAGTGTGGGTCGATGGTTCCCGGCGATTTCGACGTTTGCTGGAAATGCCTCACCACCAAGGCAGGCGAGCAGGCCGAAGATGCCGGGGAACTGCTTGCCCAAGTAGACGCGAACGACCAGGATACCGAGGCAGCCGTTGAGGATGCTGAAATTCTGGAAGCGGACGATGAAGAAATGACCGTGCCGACCGAATGTTCACGCTGCGGGTCTTCGCGGATCATCCCCGGCGTGACCATTGTGGATCAAGGCGAAGGGTCGGACGGGAAACTGAAGGCCGTCCTCTTTGGCAGCCCGCAAGCCGTGATTTTCAAGGATCGCCTGTACGCTGAGATCAAAGGCGATATTTGCGGGCATTGCGGTCACGTCGAACTCCGGGTCACCAATCCGGGGGAACTTTACGAGCATTATCAGCAGTCCCGTGGGTTGGACCGCCCCTTCGATGTCCGGCAATTCTCGTCCGTTCCTTGCCAAAGATGCCGCATGTTGATGGTCAAGGGGTCGGGTATCTGCCCGCATTGCGGGGCCAGCCAAAATGCATAGGCGGTTTTCTCACAAGTCCCAGTATCGGGAGTCATGCCATGCACTCGAAAGTCGAATTGCCCAAAGCGTTTTCCGTGCGGGACGAGCATGAATTCCTGCCCATCCAGCACTTGATGGGGCGGATGAATCCACAGTTCGTGGTCAAGCAGATCGCTACGGGGGTGCATGTAGACGGCGGCGGCACCCTCATCTGGGGGCCGGTCTTCCTGAAGAGCGAGCCGCCGAGCAAGCAGGCTGTGGAAAAAGCCCTGCGGGAGGCCGGGTTCGATTTCGCCCACAATCTCCTGACCCAAGCGGCGATAGTACTGATGGACCATTCAGGGGAGGATGGGGTGGGATAACCGGCAGATGGATTTGCCCCAATACGAAAGGCAATCAGATATGGACACCTATCACCATTTGACGATTCGAGAGCACGAAGATAGAATCGTCGCTGACTTTACGAAACAGCCGATTCTCGATGCATGGACGGCCAAGGAACTTGGTGACGAATTACGTGACGTAGCTGGTCGGGCAGACTGTCGCAATTTGATCTTAAACTTCTCTGATGTCAAGTGGCTAGCGAGTGCCGTACTTGAGAAGCTGGTGGTGGTTCATCGGTCTTTGGCGTCCAAGGGAGGGAGCGTTACCTTGGTGGGCGTCGGGCCAGAGATTCGGGAAATACTCGCCTTGACGAAACTGGACCAGGTTTTCAGCGTCCGCAGCACAGAGGCGGATACTTCACAATAGTGGAACAGTCACCATTGCAAGTATGAGCACACAAGTACATCGTTTGAAAGTGGCATTCCTGGCTGCCTTGATGCTTGGCTACGCATCTGCCGGCAAAGCGGCGTCGCCGCATCCTGCCGGTCCTGCCTGGGCTCGCAATCTGCCGATTTACGAGACCGCCTTGGAGCTGTCGACGCCCAACGGCAAGTTTCACGAGTTCGAGCAGCGTCTCGATGCCCTCAAAGACTTGGGCGTCGGCATCATCTGGTTTCTTCCCATCTTTCCGCGAGGCGGCAACCCGCCGGACAAACCGCCGTCGAACAGTGCCTATTGCGTACGCGACTACTACGATGTGAATCCGGCACACGGGACCAAAGAGGAATTCAAGCACTTGGTCGCCGCTGGCGGGTTTACCGAAGTCTTCACGGCTGAATCCAAGGACTTGGCGACCGCGGAACTCGATCTTGGACCATGGGGATACAAGCTCTTCCTACGCGGCACGTCCGAGAACTCTAGGAAAGGATTTTATGGGTCGCATTAGCAAGAAGCTCGGGGCTCGGTTCAAGGTCTGGTCGAGCCAATACCGTAAGGAAATCGGGAAACTGAGGAAATCATTTCCCATTCCCAAGGACGTCCATGACGTGCAATCGCTGGTGGCACAGGGTTACGATCCGCTCCACGCGATCTATATCGCTGTGCAGAACATCGCTTCGGTCTTCGCCGAGTGCGTGTCCGTTCTGCCCGAATTGAAGTCCTACTACAAGACCGTGGGCGACGCCGAGGAGGAATACATGCCCGCTGGCCCGCCCATGAGCCCGCTGACCCGCAGCTACTTCACAACCTGGGCATTCTTCGATTTCCGATTTGGCGGCGATCAGGAAACCATCGGAACCTGCCTAATCGACTTGGGCGATCAACTGGGGCTGCATCCCAGCATGGTCGAAGCTGTCCGCAATTTTCAAGAGTCCCGATTGGGCATCTACGAGCAATGCGGTACGGTCGGTGGCAAGATCGGCCTTGAGGAACTGCTCACCGGTAGGAAGGTCTCCTGCATCTGCCCCGCAGGATACAATGGAAAACCTGGTGAATTGTGGTATGTGCGGCTCTGCCCGCCGCTGGCCGAATTGGTGGACTATCACGTAGGCTTCACCACGCCCTACGTCCTGACCCAGACGACGAGGGTGGACTGGACGGTCTATCTCAACCGGGCCATGCTGGATATGGGGATTCGGGATGAATCACGACGGCTGCACGACTTGCTGAAATACGGGCCCTGGACGCATCATTGGAACGAATTCGTCTTCCAAGGCTTCCATCACGCCCAGCACGACGCGATCTTCCTGGCGGGCATCCCGGACGTGAAAGGCAGTCTGCCTCATGCATCGAAAGGACGACGGTAATGGCAAAGGCAAATTCGAACTCTGCCGGAATCCCTGCATCCCAGCGGATCTACCAGTTTCGCATCTCGCTGCGTGGAATTACGCCAAAGATTTGGCGTCGAATCCAGACCAAGAACTGCACGCTAGACAAGCTGCATGAGCACATCCAAACAGCGATGGGTTGGACGAACTCGCACTTGCACAGTTTCGAGATCAAGGGTCAGCTTTTTGGCGATCCCCTGTTGTTGCAAGGGAATTTTGAAGAAATGCACTATCAGGATTCTACAACCATCAAGTTGAGCGAGGTTCTGCCGAAGTCGGGCGAGTCGTTGCGATTCGATTACGAATACGACTTTGGGGACCGTTGGAGGCACAACGTTCTCTTTGAGGGATGCCTGCATGCCGAGAAGGGGGTTCGCTACCCGCTTTGCGTTGAAGGCGGGCGGGCCTGCCCGCCCGAAGACGTAGGCGGTCCCGATGGGTACGCCGAATACTTGAAGACATTGAGTGATCCCAATCACGAGGAGTGGGAGGAAACGAGCGAGTGGCGTGGGCCGTACCGCCCGGAGAAGTTCGATGCCGAAACCGCCAGCAAGGCAATGCGAAAGGGAGTGCCGGATTGGAGGAACTAGGCAATTTTTCCAAGCAAGCTGATGCATACCGGCGTTCCCGGCCAACGTATCCGGAGGTGTTGGTCGATTTGCTGGTTGAAGACGCAATGGAGGCTGATGATGATGCGGTTGTCGTTGTGAGGCGTGGTCGGCACGTCGCAGGGAATCATGAAACCCAGAAACGCAAGAAACGACGACCAAGCGAGGATGCCACCTACGTATGCGATGCCTGTGGCGAGGAGATCGTCGTCCCGGTTGACCTATCGGCGGGTAAAAGCCAGGAGTATGTCGAGGATTGTCCGGTCTGCTGCCGCCCGAACGTAATCCATGTGGAGATCGACGATAGCGGCGACGTGCGAGTTTGGGCCGAAGCGGAATAAACTCGGTTATAAGACAACCAGAGGACTCACGAATGCCTGATGCAGCAATTCATGCCGTGACCGGAGCTTATGGATATTCGGGCAAGTACATTGCCCAGCGACTCCTTGACGAGAGGCATACGGTCATCACGTTGACCAATTCCTTGTCTCGACACAATCCCTTTGGCGACCGCATCAAGCCGTTTCCATTCCATTTCGATCAGCCGGACGTATTGGCGGAGCAGCTACAAGGCGTGTCCGTCCTCTACAACACTTACTGGGTACGGTTCAATCATCGCCTCTTCAAGCACGCTGATGCAGTCCGCAATACTCTCGTTCTTTTCGGGGCAGCCAAGAAGGCAGGCGTTCAGCGGATCGTCCACGTCAGCATCACGAACCCTTCCGAAGACTCGCCCCTTGAGTATTTCCGAGGCAAGGCGGTTCTGGAGAAGGCCCTTGTTGCATCCGGGGTCTCCTACGCCATCCTCCGTCCTGCGGTTCTTTTCGGGAAAGAGGACATCCTCATCAACAACATCGCCTGGGCCTTACGACGACTGCCGGTATTCGGGGTATTTGGCGACGGGCAATACCGTTTGCAGCCGATTCACGTCGATGATTTGGCGGGTCTGGCAGTCGAACAAGGCAAGAAGCGTGAAAACGTCGTCATTAATGCCATCGGGCCGGAATCGTTCACCTATCGGGAACTTGTGGCGAAGATTGGGCAGTTGATCGGCAAAGAGCGTCCAATCATTTCCGTTCCCCCGTGGTTCGGCTATGCTGCGGGCTGGCTCTTGGGGTCGCTCGTTGGCGACGTGGTTATCACGAAGGATGAGATCGAGGGCCTCATGGCCGACTTGCTCCATGTCGATGCACCGGCTACCGGGCACACGGTCCTAACCGGCTGGGTGAAGGAGCACGCCGACACCTTGGGGCGATCCTACACCAGCGAATTGGCAAGGCGGAAAGACCAAGTATCGGCGTACAGGTCGAATTGAGACGAAGATTTTCCATGATCATCGGGAGATTCCAGTGGACCATCAGCGATTCGAGCAAGCCTATCAGGGCCAAGCCCCGTGGGATACGGGACGGCCTCAGTCCTCGATAATCAAACTGGCCGAGACGGGCCAGATTCGTGGCAGTGTTCTCGACGTGGGCTGCGGCACCGGCGAGAATCTCCTGTATCTGGCAACCAGAGGCCACGAAGCGTGGGGACTCGACTTCGTGCCGATTGCTATCGAACGGGCAAAGGCCAAAGCTGCCCAGCGGGGCATAGATGCCAATTTCATCGTCGGGGATGCTCTCGAATTGAAGAAACTAGGGCGGCAGTTCGACACGGTGATCGACTGCGGGCTGTTCCACACCTTCGCTGACGAGGAACGCCCAGTTTTCGTTAAGGGGCTTGGCGACGTGCTTGGGCATGGGGGATTGCTGCACATCCTCTGCTTCTCGGACGAAGAACCGGGAACCGAAGGGCCAAGGCGGATCAGCCAGCAGGAAATCCGGGATGCCTTCCATGATGGCTGGAAGGTTCAAGGAATCGAACCGATCCGCTTCGAGTCGATTCCACCAAGAGATGGACCGAAATTCAGTCCCGGTGGCCCCAAGGCATGGCTGGCGACGATTAAGCGGAACTAAGGTTGAATAAAAGGAAATTCTACAACATGCAGACAAATCCTCGTAGGTTCTTTCACCGCAGGCTACTCCTGGTCGCCTGTCTGCTCCTCGTTCCCGGTTGTGCGATAACCCGTGCGGGCGAGCCGCCGCTGAAAGTGCTTTTCGTCGGCAACAGCTACACCTACGTCAATGATTTGCCGTCGCTGATCGAGGGACTTGCCGACGCTGCCGGTGGGCGGAAGATTCAGACCGACCAATATGTGGTCGGCGGCTACACGCTTGAGCAACAGGCCAAAGACAAGAAAGCCCTTGCCAAGATTCGGGAACGCAAGTGGGATATTGTGGTCCTCCAAGAAAACAGCCTGCAACCGATCCTCAATCGGGAGTCGATGTACAAGTATGCCCGAGTTCTCGATGCCGAGATCAAGCAGCAGGGCGCCAAGACGGTCTTCTACCTGACCTGGGCAAGAGAGAACATCCCGCAGATGCAGGAAGGGGCGGAATCGCCCGACTATGCCAAGCCAATTTACCAGATGACCGGGGCAGCGGGACGGATTTCGTTCGACGAGTGGTGCCAACAGCGTAAGAGCGGTCTGGCCGGTGGGCTGAACGGGGCATATTTCGACATTGCCAAGGAACTGCACGCCCAGGTTGCCCCAGTCGGCATGGCCTGGAAGGAGACATTCGCCCAGAATCCGAAACTTGTGCTTCATCAGGGCGACAAGAGCCACCCTGCCTTCAAGGGTTCTTATTTGGCGGCTTGCGTCTTCTATGCCACGCTGCTCGGCAAGAGTCCGCTCGGATTGCCCGGTGAGCTTACAAAGGGTGGCAAGGTGCTCGGCCGAATTGAACCCGGTGAAGCAAAGACGCTGCAAGAGATCGCATGGCAGACCGTGCAAGAGGCAAAGCGGCGATAGATCATGATTTCTCGAAGGACTTTGCTCATAGGTGAAGACTTCTTCCGGGACGTACTGACGACGCCACTCGACAATCCGCAGCCATGCCCGGACGAAGCTTTCGAACCATGAAACGAGTGACAGCGAAAAATTGGACATGACCTCTACCCCGATGCAACAATACCGCCCCTGGCGGTTCCTGATTCTGCTGGTCACGTTGATCCTACTGCTGGTCATCCAGCCGATGGTGCGGGGATTTTCCAGCCGAAGCCCAGTCTTTCCTATCTTATCCTCGCTGGTCCTGGTGGCCGCTATTCTCTCGCTATGCCAGGGGCGATGGCCGACAAGGCTGGCTCTGATCCTGGGTGTCCCGACCCTCTTGGGAGGGTGGTTGGCATACATGCTCACCAGCAGCGGTGTTGAATTCGTTGCCCTTACCGACCACTGCCTGGATATCTTCTTCCTCGGGTTTGTGGCGGTGATGATCCTGCGGGCGGTCTTTACGCAGGGCAGCATTTCCCTCGACAGTATCTTCGGGGCCATCTGTGCTTACCTACTGCTCGGCATGGCCTGGGGATCGATTTACTCGGTGATTGAAGTCGCCCGGCCCGGTTCGTTTCACGCTACGGGCGAGATGGCTGATGCCTTGAAATCAACAGAATCACGGGGGCCGGTCCTCGTCTACTACAGCTTCGTGACGATGACGACGGTAGGATACGGTGATATAACTCCGGTCAGCCCACCGGCTCGAACCATGTCTTGGTTGGAGGCCATGACGGGGCAGTTCTACATCGCTGTCCTAGTAGCGGGACTGGTCGGCATCCGACTGTCGCAGGGGCCGGTGAAGCGAGACAACAATTCAAGTGATATACTGCCTCGCCAAAGAGAGAATCTCCTATGAACTGGAACGCTTCCACCATCGCGAACTTGCGGCGGGTATTCACCGAAGGCTTTACCGCCCGCGACATTGCCGAACCCCTCATCTCTTTCGACGCTACGACGGCGGTATCGGAAGTCCTGGGGCTCATGAACCAACGCAACTTCGATGTCGTCGGGGTTCGCAAGGATGGCGTCGTGACTGGTTACGTCGAACGCGAGCGTCTCTGCGGTTCCATCTGCGGCGAGCATATTCAAGCCATCGAAGCCCCGATTTCCGATTCCGCCTCACTGGCTGATGTGGTCTTGGGGCTGGCCAAGTCACCACGGCTCTTCGTTCGGGTTTTGGGGACTGTAGGCGGGATTATCACGATGAGTGATTTGCAGAAACCCCCAGTTCGCATGTGGCTCTTTGGCATGATAAGCCTCATGGAGATGCGAATGACCAGGCTGATCGAGGTGAATTGCCCCGGCGACAGTTGGAAGCAGTATCTTTCCGAAAGCCGTCTGCAAAAGACCGAGGCCCTTTTGGAGGAACGAAAGCGACGAAACCAAAGCCTCGAACTGCTCGACTGCCTCCAGATTTCGGACAAGGGGCAGATCATCGCCCGAAATGAAGAAATCCGGCAACTGACCAAAATGCAAACCCGCCGACAAACGGAGCAGGTCGTCAAGATGCTGGAAAGCCTACGAAATAATCTGGCTCACTCCCAAGACATCATCTCCTGCGATTGGGAAACCATCGTCGAGCTATGCAAGGATATGGAACGGGTCATTAGCGGGACCGAGGACGTTCAGCGGGTACTTGGGGAACAATAGCGCGGCGGACAAACCATGCTTTGCGAACTCTGCGAATCCGAGAAGGTCTACAACTTTCACCATTTCATCCCGACAACCCTGCATAGGAACAAGTGGTTCAAGAAGCGATTCACGCGAGAGCAGATGCAGGAGGGGATGAACCTCTGCAAGTCGTGCCACAAGGCGATTCACGACCTGATCCCGAATGAAAAGAAACTGGGCAGGCACTACAATACGATGGAGAAGCTACTGGCCCATCCCCAGGTCGCGGGCTACGTCAAGTGGAAACGGGAGCGGGGACAAAAGGCGAAAAGCCAGGAAGTAAGTCATGCCGAAATGCCGAATCTGCGATCACAATAACCCGGCTGGCATCGACCGCTGCCAGAACTGCGGGTCATGGATGGAACAGGCCGTGCCCTCGGCATTCGCGGGCCAAGAGCCGAGAACCACCTCAGACGAGCAACTTCCCCAGCAGCCCGACAGCCTGGAGGGCCAGATTCTCTTGCTCATGCAGGCCGGTAAGAAGATCGAAGCAATCAAAATTTATCGACAAGAGACCGGGGTTGGCCTCAAAGAAGCCAAGGATGCCGTCGAAGCGTTAGCGGCGGGACGGCCAATCGCCCGAAGAAGCGGCGAATCGGTGGAAATCAACGGCGTCGATCCGAACAGCCTTGAGGGCCAAGTCCTAACCCTAATGCGAGGCCAGAAGAAAATCTTGGCCATCAAGCTCTACCGCGAGCAGACTGGGGCTGGACTCAAGCAGGCGAAGGATGCCGTCGAGGCATTGGCGACAGAGCACGGGATCAGTACGCAGACGGGTTGTGCCGGGATGGTCCTGCTTCTGGTCGCGGTTTCCACTATCATCGGCATCGGTATTTCAGTCTTACCCGGTTGACGGCTTGCCCGGTTCTGGTATTCTTGGGGTGCGGGCAGGATGCCGCCCCTCACGGAAGCCGTGTAGCTGGATGTGATTCACGCTTCGCACAATAGGCCCACGCTGGTTCAGGCCAGCGTGGGCTCTTCTCGGAGTATCCAATGACCGAACTCAGCCACACCATCATTTTCGTCAGCGACATGGCCCGCTCCATCGCCTTCTACCGCGATCTCCTGGACTGAATTCCCCACGATCAACCGGCATGCCATCATATTACTGCTCAAACTGTAAACGTCCCCGCCGACCCTGTGTCGGTGGGACGATGATTGATCAGCTAAAACGCGCGTATCCCTCGCGTATTTCGCAGTTTCCGCCAACCGTTGCGTGGTGCCCGCCGCCCGGCGCGGCGGGCACCACGCAACGGTCGGCGGAAACTGCGAAGGGGGTTGTGAGGCGGCGTTCTAGCTGGCCAATCATCGCTCTACCGGGGCAAGCCCGGTAGTGGCGTTTACAGTTTGAGTTACTGCCTACCGAGGCATGTCTCGAATGGGTGAAGTCGTGTTCCGATTACGTCGTAGAATGAAAACGATCTTCTTGCAGTTAATGCCAATTCTCCCTGGTCGATTACTTCTTCGCCTCGACTGTCCTGGCCGTCCGTTTCTGTCGGAGCAGCCACTCGTACAGTTCGGGAGTATTGTAGGCTTGAGTCCACGAATCGTGTCCGGCCTCTGGATAAATTGTGAACTTCGGATCGCCACCAGCTTTTTTCAGGGCCTCGACCATCTTCTTCGAGTTCTCAATCGGCACCGTCCGGTCTTTTCCTCCGTGGAACACCCAAGCCGGAATATGGGCGATTCGCTTCGCATTGGACGGATCGCCGCCGCCACAGATCGGCACGATGGCCGCGAACCGAGTTGGTTGATAAGCGGCCAAGGCCCACGTGCCGAAGCCGCCCATACTGAGGCCGGTCAAGTAGATGCGGTCTTGATCGACCTTGTATTTTTTGGCAATCTCGTCAAGCAACGCCGTTAGCTCGACCGTCTCCCACCAGTGCGTATTCGCACACTGCGGCGACACGACGATGAAGGGGAACTGCTTCCCCGCCGCAATCAACTTCGGTGGGCCATGCTTCTTAACGAAGTCCAAGTTGTCGCCCCGCTCCCCGATGCCGTGCAGAAAGAGCAACACGGGCCACGAATCCTTCTGGTCGTAATCCTTCGGCAGATAGATCAGGTACTTCAACTTGACCTTGCCGGTTCGGTCCAACTCCGCCGGCTTCTGCTGACCGGCACTGGAATTGGCGACTTGTTGAGCCCAAGTCGTACCGGAAATGGCAAGGAGAACGCCCGCAGCTACGACGCTCAAGAGGCTCTGTTTCATGATTGGTTCCTTATCGAGACGGAATGGGGCTACTTCGGCAACTTCTGCGACCATTCTAATAACTCCGGCGTTGTCGATCAACTGTTCCCGCCGTGCGTTTTGGCCCGCCAGACGCATAGATACTGCATGCACACGTTTCACCAATCGGTTGAGGCCAGGAAGCTCGCCCCTCAACTTTCCGAATCCGACCGCCTAATGCGGCTGGTCATGCAGGCCGGGCCAGGCGCGATCGCAGAAGGCGACCTGAAAAAACAAATCGATCTGCCACGGCAGAGCGTCGATCAGCTTTTGGCGGGACTGCTCGGCCTCGGGCTAATCGTCGTTACCGGCCAGTACTGCGTAATGGTCTTCCGACCAGCGAATTTGCGTGCGGCCCGATTCTCGTGGCAATGAGAACGAGCTTGGCCCTGCAAGATGCACCGCCATCCCCTCGACCTGCATCGTGGAAGATGGCAAACAACTGCACGACCTCGACGTTGGCCTGGGTCTCCTTGGTCAGCCGCAAGCCATTCTCCAACACCCTTGCCCAATGACCGACACCGTGCATTCCGTGCCAGGGCAATAGGTAATCTTCGAGAATCCGGTGGACAAGGGGCTTGAGGTCGAGCATCCTGCCTCCGCTTCCGTGCGAGCTACCTCTTGATCCTACACGATCTTCTTGATCTCTACAGCGGCAGCCAACGCCTGCTTCGCCGCGTCCACGCTCCCCACGGCCTTGATGAAGCTCAGGGCCTCTTTGATTTCCTTGACGCCGATTCCAGTCGGGGCTACGGTGGCCACGACCTTCTTCACGGCCCGACGACGCTTCTTGCTATTGGCTTTGACATTGTTGACAAGGCCGATAGTGACCGTGATGCCCTCTTTTGCCAAAGCATCAACCACTTCTGGGGCTCTGGCCTTGCGGTGGGTCTTCAGGTAGTCGCGGATCGCCTGGGACTTGTTGACTTCGGGTTTCTTCGCCATAGTTCTCTCCTTTTTGCTAGGTGTGTGGGACGAAGCCTAAGTTTGCGAATCTTACTGCCAGTAGTCAAGGGGGCCAGGGACTTGAATTTCCGGCCAAAAACCGCTCTAATCGGCCTATCCATTACGGATAACCAAAAGGTCAAGGTGCGGGCGTTGACGTCGCTCAAGGATATGGCGAAATTACGGGACTCAGCCGAAGGAACGCCTCATTGCCGGGACATCTGGCGTGAGGCGTACTCGCTTGATACTGCAATGGCTCAACTGAACCCGCGAATCTCTGTGTACTGGCTTTGGCTGGCGATTGCTTTCGGCGGTATAGCGGCCATTCCCTGCGTACCTTACCTCGATTCCAGAACCGGGATAACGTACCACTAAGAATGGGCATGTTGGCGGATGACGCCGTCAGCATGCTGAAAACTGATCACAAGATCAAAATTGCTGTTAAAGGCCGATGAAGAGCTTCAAGGAAATCTCCGGGATCACCAGATTCGCGTTCTGCGAATACAATCTGAAATGCTTCGTTGGCGTGGCAGTCGGCTATCTCCTGTACAAGGCGTTCCCCGAGCAAAGCGGTCAGCTTCTCTGGCTGCTGCTCTCGATCTTGCTGTCCATTACGCACGACAACAGCAGCAAGGTCGCATACGACCGCATGAAAGGAAACATCGTCGGCTCGCTGGTGGGGCTTCTTGCCTACTTCCTACACAATCCGCCCAATCTCTTGACCATTTGCGTCGGCGTGGCGAGCACGATCACAATCTGCTCGTTTCTGAAGCTGATCGACGTTGCCAGGACGGCTCTGGTGGCCTTCGTGATCGTGGTGCTCTACGAGGAAGCCCACAGCAGTTGGGAAGGTGCGGTCTACCGCATGGGGAGCGTGGTCGTCGGTTGCTTCATCGGGCTGGTAATCAACTTCGTCTTTCGAAGGCTCGCGATTGCGATTTATCCGGCGGTCTCAGTGCCGGCCGCGGAACAAGGCAAACACGACGGCGGTGAGTAGCGGCAGGGCCGCCCACGTTCAGTCTGCTGGCCTGCTCACACCGATCTTCTCGGCAATCGCCTACGGCCCGGTGTCCTTGGGAGACGTTCCTAAAGCCGGTCACAATAGGGACCGGCACGCCGGCCGACTGCTTGGGCATGCCGGGCAGTGTTACAATAGAGCGATCTAACCTCGGCGAAAACGGATTGAGCTATGGCACTCCCGAAATTTACGCGGCCGGCACGCCAACGCTGGGAGCATGTTCCGGACTGGGCGCGAGCGAGGATTCTTGAGACCGTCTGGTGCGGGAATTGTCTGAAAAGCACGCCCATGGAATTGCATTCCGGAAAGATGGAGGGCGAGTGCCTTATTCTCGACGGCAAATGCAAGATCTGCAGAAACGACGTGGTCCGACTCATTGAACCAGAGGAATAGCATGGCAAGGAATCCACAATCGCTGACCTTTCCGGACCGGAAGATATCCGAGACGTTCTTGGATTTCGCCCAGTCCCTGCTCAGTGGGCTCGGCTCGGAGGCGACGGACAATCAGATGAACGAGGCGCTCAAGGTCGCTTTCGTCGTTTGGAATTCCGTCGTTTACGACACGGTGAACGGAGAAACCAAACTCGTTGACCAACTTCGCCAATCCACCTCGCATGACCCCGACATGTCGTTGTTCATAGCCCGGTTGATCTTCCGAAAGCACAACCTGTTCGGTGACGACCACAGGCTGGTCGGCGAATTCAAGCTGACGCGCAAGAACGGTGAATTGAATCTCCGGGCGGTGTACGGCGACGATTATTTTTCCGGTCTGACGACAATTAGATTCCCGGTTGAAGCGATCAGGTAAACTGTTGCAAGTCTCCGTAGGAGGGGGACTTGTAATGGTCAAGGATCGACAGGTGAAACGGTTATTTAGATTGTTGTCGTCGGGGAAGACGTTGGCTCAGGCAGCGGATAAGGCAGGCATGGACGAGAAGACAGCCAGGAAGTATAGGGAACTTGGGCGACTTCCCAGCGAATTCGGTTCAGAGCGTACTTGGCGCACACGCCTGGACCCCTTCGCCGAGGTTTGGCCGGAAGTGCATGCGCTGTTGCAGGAGGCCCCCGGCCTGGAAGCGAAGACGCTGTTTACCTGGCTAAAGACGAAGTATCCGGAGAAGAAGTTCGACGATTCCCAGTTGCGCACATTTCAACGTGGCATCAAGCGTTGGCGGGCCACGGCAGGCCCGGCGAAGGAAGTGTTCTTCAGCCAAGTCCATCAGCCAGGCCGCTTGTGCGCTTCGGACTTCACGCACATGAAGAGCCTAGCGGTGACGATCGACAGCCAGCCATTCGACCACTTGGTCTATCACTTCGTGCTGACGTACTCGAACTGGGAATCGGTCACGATCTGTTTTTCCGAGAGTTTCGAGAGCCTCAGCGAAGGGATTCAGAACGCCCTGTGGGAATTGGGCGGAGTGCCGCAGCGGCATCGTACCGACCGCATGAGCCTGGCGGTAAACAACGCCTCGGACGAGAAAGAATTCACGCAGCGCTACACGGGTTTATTGGAATACTATGGATTGGAGATGGAGAAGATCCAGCCCGAGGAGCCGAACGAGAATGGCGATGCCGAGCAATCGCATCGCCGCTTTAAGGAGACGGTTGAGCAGGCCCTTTTGCTGCGGGGCAACCGGGATTTCCAAAGCCGGGCAGACTACGAACGATTCTTGCAAGAGGTGGTGCATGGTCGCAACGCCGCCTGTCGCAAGCGTCTAGATGAGGAACTGCCCAAGCTGCGGCGTCTGCCGGAGCGACGGCGGGAGAGTTGCAAGCGACTGTGGGCGCCGGTCAATAGCGGCAGCTTGATACACGTGGACCGGAACACCTACTCGGTTCCCAGCCGCTTGATCGGCGAACGGGTGGAAGTGCGGCTCTATGTGGAGCACGTCGAGGTCTGGTATGCGCAGCGGGAAGTGGAGCGTTTCCCTCGCCTGCGTGGACGGCAGAAACGTGCCGTCAACTACCGGCACATCATCGACTGGCTGGTGCGAAAGCCGGGGGCATTTGCCAACTACGTGTACCGGGAAGAACTGTTTCCTACGAGCCGCTTTCGCATGGCCTATGATGCCTTGGGGGAGACGGAGGGCCAGCGGGCCGACAAGGAGTATTTAGGGATTCTCTACCTGGCGGCACGCCAGAGCGAGACGGCGGTGGACGAGGCGTTGCGAACGCTTCTGGCTGGGGATCAACCCCTGACGAAGGCGGCGGTCGAGGCGCTGGTCCAGCGAGCGGAAAAAGTTCCGGCGGTTACCGAAGTGACCGTCGAGGAAGTGAACCTGTTGGATTTCGATGACTTGTTTTCACACAAGGAGGTGTGGCATGGGTGCGAAGGGGGATGTGACGGAGAGGCTGATGGCCTACTTGCGGGAACTGCATTTGCCGACGTTGCGGGAGTGCTTTGAAGAACTGGCCCGGCGGGCGACGCAAGAGTCGGCCAGCTACGAGCAGTATCTGCTGGAGTTGGTGGAGCGGGAGTGCCAGGCCCGCTGGGCGAAGCGTACCGAGCGGATGCTGCGGGAATCCCGCTTGCCGTTGGACAAGGATCTGGCGAGTTTCGACCTTTCACGGCTTCCGGCGAAAGTCTCTCGCCAGGTGCGGACGCTTCTGGAAGGCTCGTTCGTGGACCGCCGGGAGAACTTGTTGTTGTTCGGCAAGACCGGCACGGGGAAGACTCACCTCTTGTCGGCGATTGCCCAGGAGCTGGTGCGTAAGGGACGGAAGGTGGTCTCCTGGCCCTGCGCCCTATTGGTGCAGGAACTGCTGGTGGCCAAGCGAGACCTGAAGCTCAGTCGGGCGCTGAAGCGGTTCTCGAAGTACGAAGTGGTCCTGATCGACGACATCGGCTACGTGCAACAGAGCCGGGAGGAGATGGAGGTGCTCTTCACGCTCTTGGCGGAGCGCTACGAGCGGGGCACGGTGATGCTCACGAGCAATCTACCGTTCTCGAAGTGGGAAGTGATTTTCAAGGACCCGATGACGACGGCGGCGGCGATCGACCGCCTGGTGCATCACAGCGTGATCCTGGAGCTGAACATCGCCAGTTACCGGCTGGAGGAGGCCAAGCGGACCAAGCCGCCCGAGGCGGCGTAAGGGACGGGAGGGGGCATCGGCGGCGTGAGGCGTGCCGCCCCCCCTTTTGTTTCGCTCCGCTGCGCTGCGCTTCACAAAAGGGGGGGCGGCACGCCTCTGGTTCTTGGAAGGAAAGGAAGGGAATTCTAATTGTTGTTCAAGGGAAAGAATAATTGTCGCCGAACAGGGCGGAAGCACGCGACCCCAGGCGAAAGCAATAGGCTGGAGGACCGGAACCTGCCCATCGGACGATGTGATCGCGGCGGTCTGCTCGCTTTCAGCCTTTGGGGTGCGTCGCCACGATACAACGTCGGGGCAATCGAGAGCGCCAAGCTCGCCAAGTGGATTTATCCCGACTGGACCGTGCGGGTCTACGTGGATGGTTCCGTACCCGAGACGACTGTCGAGGCCTTGCGGGCGGCCGCGGCCGATGTCGTCCGAGCGCCCCAATGGCCGAATTGGCAGGGCGGAATGTTCTGGCGACTCCTGGCGATTGACGATCCGGGCTTCGTGCGCTGGGGTATCTTGCCAAGAAACGCGAGTTGTTATAGGATAGGGGCGTCTGAGGGAGGGAAAATCAGAGATCTGATACGAATAGAGTTCCCATCGGGGAGCGTTACTTAACTCTTGCCGAATCCTTGACTTAGGATACCTCGCCGACCATGAGTACATGGTGCCCGCGTCGGGCTTAGACCATTTTCGCCCGCGCAAAGCATATCTGCAGAGTTCTCCGGCATCGGTGTCCAGCCAAGCCGTTGGGAAGAACTGGTATCCCGACCGGAGTTCAGCGGCCCAGCCCTGCCAGGAGGTTCTTCAGACAGGAAGCCAGGATCGGTTCGTATCGTCGGTCGGTCGAGCGGAAAACGAAAGTTGTGGCCCGCGGGGAATCCCAGCGAGCGCCCAATCTGGGCGGCGCCGGCTGCTTCTCCTGCGTGCCGGGCGACGGCAGGCCCTCGACACCAACCCGCACGGGAAGGAACTGGAAGGCGTCGACGGCCTTGCCCTGCAGCCCGGCCTTCTCCGCTTCGCGAGGAGTCAGGGCAACGAAGTCATCGGTCCCGCGCTGATAGATCTTCCGGCCGGCCGCGTGCAACATCGGCGCCGTACACCACATGTTTCGCGGGCCGGCAGGAAGCGGTTTCGGGCCGGACGCGAGAAAGGCGAGCGGATCCTCCTGTGATTTGCTGAGGCAGTAGACGAAGTAGTTCCGCACCGGCTGCGCACAGGCGCCGACGACCTGGGCCTGGTCCGCCTTGTAGAACGTCTGGTAGCCGTCCTTGCCAAAGCACGGGCACCAGTAGACGGGCAGGTCCGACTCCAAGAGCCGCAAATAGGACAGCGGGCAAAGCCCCACGTTGTATTCGCTTTGATCACCGCTCGGGCCGTTGCCGGCCTCGATGTAGATGGCCTTGACCTTCTTGCGGAACAGATCCGGCTCGCGGTTCAGCGCCGCCGCCACGTCGCGGCAACTGCCGGCCGTATGGATCACGACCCTTTCCTGGGAAGCGCGGAGAAGCGAGAGAATGAGCTGAATGCCGCCTTGGAACCGCGGGTCCCCATCCACCGCCTTGTCTTCCCGGCTGGAAAGCGGTTGGTTCAGGCCCACGGCATAAGGCGCCTTCCGTCCCGTGATACGGAACATCTGCTCGACCGCCGGACGGCCTGGCCTGGACGCCTGGTGCTCGCCCAGATCGAGCACGATGCCGCGGACGTCGAACTCCCGCAGGGCAAACAGGCATGCCAGGTCGTAGTGATCGTCCGGGTTGTCGTAAGGGTGGCAGAGGTCGGTGCTGTGGATGATGGGAATCTTCGGCTCTGCCGCCTGCGCGGGGACCGCGATGATAAGCAGGAGGTACAGGATGCGCGTCATAAAGAATTCACCTCCTTGAGTTCGCGAACGCCGCTCCAAAGCGCATTTTGGGTTTCGCGCCATGGACCGTCACCTCGATCTTACCGTCCTTCCAACTCCAGTCCACCAGGCCCAGGCTTGTCGGCAGCCCGCCGACGCGCATTGGCTTGTCGACCCACGACGCGGGTACCCCGCCGCCAATCACCAGCACCGGCTCGGACTGGGACTCGTCGACGTAGGCGAGCATGTCGACCTGCAGCGCGAGAATCTCTCCGGCCGTCCAATAGTGCGGCGTGACGTGGGGCGGCCTCACCCAACCGCGGACGCCTTCCCACAAATGGAATGTGTTCTCCTCGCCGGTGCCCTCCCACCAGGTATATAAACCGGGCGATGTCTGCTGAGCGAAAAACCACTCCAGGTTTGTCCAGGCGCGGTCGGGCTCGTCCAAGAAGACCCACTGGTGGGTCATCGCCGCGGCAAAATAGGTCCAGGGGAGGTATGGCCGCGGGTCGGAATGCCTGGCGAGTTGATCGCGATACGCGGTCTTGTTGGGGGCGGCAACCCAGGTGGGCCATAGCCCGGAGATATAGGTCCGTTGTTCCTGCCACTCCGGGGCCTTCAGCCAGGCCGTTTGCAGGCGGATTGCCGCCGCCTGCCAACGGTCCGCTTCCGCGTCGTGTTTCAATCGCCGGGCCAGCGCGGCGGCGCCGCGCAGCCCTTGATAACTGACGGCGGTGATGTAGGACGCCGGGCGACCGAAGTCCATGCGGCCCCTGATCAGCCCGAGAGCATCCGGTGGATGGCGCCCGGCCGGTTCGCAGACGAGATCCAGATCGTTCCGCTGGCGATGGGCGGGAACGATCGGCCCGACGTAGGGCATGCGGATCGGCTTCTCGGCCGCGGCCATTCTCAAGATCAAATCGGCTTTGCGCTGGACCTGGGGCCAGAGCCAGCGGTCCAGCGCGGGGTCGCGGAGCCGCGAGGCCACGTCTTCCAGGACCCGCAACCCCTGGCCCGGCGCGTCGCCTTCCGCGCCGAAGCCGCCGAAGAAATCGTTCTCGGCAAAGTAGGTGACCAGTTCCTTGGCCACGTCGAGCCGGCCCGCACGCACCAGTCCGGCGACCACTGCGGCGCCGTCGCGCTGCCAGGCCAACGGATAGTTGGTCGGATCGCCCGGCGGCGTGCGGCGGTCGAGAAGCCCCATCATGAGATGCGCGACCTGGGCGTTGAGGCAAGCGGCGAAACGAGGATCGGGCAGTTCCAATTCCAGGGCCGACCGCACGGCCAGATAATGCAGCGGGTTCGGCTCGGCCCGGGCGGAGTCGCGCAACGTGATTTTGCTGGTCCGGCCGCGGGCCAATTCAATGCGGGCGTAACCCCACCCGTCCCGCCCCTTCCAGGCCTTGACCAGCGGCCGTTCCGCTTTCCAGTCCGGATCGCCCTCGTGGCCCACCCAAACTGCTTCGGGCTCGGGGGCGACGGTCAGGGTCCACCGCTCGTTGATGGTCAGCCTTCCTTCCGCCCAGGCAGTCTTCTCGATCGGTCCGCCTGCCGGCCCGACACTGCGGACCACCAACTCCAGCCGCTGTTGCGGGTCGCCACGGTGATCGAGACGGAGCGTTGCGGTCCCCGGAGCGACATACGTCCAGGCGGCCTCGTAATGCGGAGTCACGGTAACAGTCGCGGGAACCCCTTGGGGATCGGGCCAGTCAAATCGCTGCCGGACGTGCTCGATCGGCAAGGCATCGCTGGTTGTCTGCAGCTTGCCGTCGGCCGCGCGAACCCAGATCGAGACGCCGAAGCTGCCGACGGCGGGGCTGAAACCGCCGCCCGGTTCGTGGTATCCCTTTTCGGGCTGCTGACTACCCGGAATGGCGAGCACGACGTGTCCCAGCCCCCGCGGCCACGGGTCAGCGGGCCGTCGGCGCATCGCCGCGAGAACAATTTCGCGCGGCGTAATCAACGGTTGGTCTAGGTTGGTTCCGGCGGCGGCGCACACAGTTCCTTGCGGTGAGTCGGCGCTGGTCGTCACTCCGGAAGCCACCAGGCTCAAGAGAGTCAACACAACAAGGAGGGATCTGTACATCGTATCACTGCTTCACGTTCTTCTCGCCATTTTCTTCCACCTTCACCCGGCCAAGACCCAGCCCCTGCCATCTTATGTCAAAACGCCGGACTTGGAAACCTGCAAACGTCTCTGCCCGTCTTTTCACCTCGGCTGCGCAACACCCGTCTTAGAGTCGATCGCTGCGGCCAAGGGGCCTGCGATGAGTCCGGCAAACCCGAATCATGCGGCAGCCGGCCCTGGCGAGGAACATGGGAAGAAGATGCCGACACGCTGGACGCGGTCGCGAGGCGAATTGCCAAGGCGGCGGAGAGCGAGATTCTGACGATTTCAAAAGGACTTGACGCGCGGTGATTGCTGGGCCAGAATTTCAGGCATAGAGGATCTTCGTAGCCTCTATTATCCGGCCGGTCCCGTGGCGGCCATGCATGGAACTGCGGGATTTTCACCGGCATCCTTCCTCCAGGGGGCGACTGTGACATCAGGCTCCACCATTCCAATAGGCGAAAACAAGGGGCTCCCCCCCAACACCGAAACGGGCCCGCTGGAAAAGTTCGTCTATAATGATTCCATCGTTCGCGCCTTCCTGATGATTACAGTCCTGTGGGGTGTCGTGGCCTTCCTCGTGGGACTGATCGTCGCCCTGGAACTCGTGCTGCCCAAGTTGAGCTTCGGGCTGTCGTTTCTGGCCTTTGGCCGGCTGCGTCCGTTGCACACCAACGCGGCCATTTTCGCCTTTGCCGGCAACGCCATTTTCGCCGCCGTCTACCATTCCACGCAGCGGCTCTGCAAGACGCGGATGTTCAGCGACTTCCTTAGTTGGTTCCATTTTTGGGGATGGCAATTGATTATTGTCGCAGCCGCCGTGACGCTCCCCTTGGGCTACACGCAGTCGAAAGAATACGCCGAGCTGGAGTGGCCCATCGATCTGACGATCGCCGTGGTGTGGGTGGCTTTCGCCGTCAACTTTTTCGGCACGCTGGCCCGCCGCCGCGAGCGCCACATGTATGTGGCCCTCTGGTTCTACATCGCCACGGTGGTCGCGATCACCGTCTTGCACGTCTTCAACAGCCTGGAGCTGCCGGTTGGCCCACTGAAGAGCTACCCGGTCTATGCCGGCGTGCAGGACGCCTTCATGCAGTGGTGGTACGGACACAACGCGGTGGCCTTTTTCCTCACCACGCCCTTCCTGGGCCTGATGTATTACTATTTGCCCAAGGCGGCGCAGCGGCCGGTCTATTCTTACCGCCTGAGCATCGTCCACTTCTGGTCGCTAGTGTTCATTTATATCTGGGCCGGGCCGCACCACTTGCACTACACGGCCTTGCCGGAATGGGCCTCGACCCTGGGCATGCTTTTCTCGCTGATGCTCTGGATGCCGTCGTGGGGCGGCATGATCAACGGCCTGCTGACGCTCCGCGGGGCCTGGGGAAAGGTGGCCGCCGACCCGATCCTGAAGTTCTTCGTCGTGGCCATCACGTTCTACGGCATGTCGACCTTCGAAGGCCCAATGCTCTCGGTCAAGGAGGTCAACGCCTTGGCGCACTATAGCGATTGGATTATCGCGCACGTCCACGGCGGGGCCTTGGGCTGGGTGGGGTTCATGACCTTCGGCATGCTCTACTGGCTGATGCCGCGGATGTTCCAGGCGCCGCTGTGGAGCAAGAAGTTGATGAACGCCCACTTCTGGATTGCCACGATCGGGCTGCTGCTGTATATCGTGCCGATCTACGTGGCCGGCCTGACGCAGGGCCTGATGTGGCGGGCCCTCGATCCTAAGGGCGGCCTCCGCTACGAGTTTCTGCAAACCGTTGTCGTGCTAATGCCGATGTACTGGATCCGCGTGGCCGGCGGCACGCTCTACCTGATCGGCGGGCTGCTCTGCGGCGTCAACCTGCTGAAGACCTGGGCCGCCCGGCCGGCCAAGTACGAGGAGACCGTTCACGAGGCGCCGGCTTTGTCGCCCAAGTACGCCGAGCCGCCGGTTCCCGAGTCGCGTCTGAAGGGCGCGGCGGTGATCGGGTTCGCCCACTCGCTGGACATCTGGCGGCAAGGCTGGTGGCACCGTCGCGGCGAGCGGCGGCCGTTGCGGTTCACGATCTGGGTGGTCTGTTCGATTCTTGCCGCCTCCTTGTTCGAGGTCATTCCGCTATTCCTCATTCAATCCAACATCCCCACGATTGAGTCGGTGAGGCCCTATTCGCCGCTAGAGTTGCTGGGCCGCGACATCTACATCGAGAACGGCTGCTACAACTGCCATTCCCAGATGGTCCGCCCGATCCTGGCGGAAACGAAGCGATACGGCGACTATAGCAAGGGGGGCGAATCGGTGTATGACCATCCGTTCCAATGGGGTTCGCGGCGGATCGGCCCGGACCTGGCCCGCCTCTCGAACAAGAACTTGTCGCCCGACTGGCATCTTCGCCACTTCCGCGACCCGCGGGACACGGCGAAAGAGTCGATCATGCCGGAATACGCCTGGCTGCTGGAATCGAAGGCCGAGATCAATGCCATCCCGCGGCGGATGCGCGGCATGCGGATGCTGGGCGTGCCTTATTCGGACGAAGACATCGACAACGGCATTGAAGACGCCCAGAAACAGGCCGACGGGATTATTAAGAAGATCACGGAATACGGAACGCCGGAAGAGCGGGAGGAACTGCGCGACAAACAAGTCATCGCGCTGATCGCCTACCTCGACAAGCTGGGCCGCGATATCTCGCAGCCGGCGCCGGCGGAAGATGCAAAGAAATGAACCCATGACCGCGGAAACCCTGCAATTGATCGCCGATCCCCTGCGGACGGGCTTGATGGTCGCGGCCCTGGTCGCCTTCGTGGCGATCGTGGCCTGGACCTTCTTGCGGCCGCGCGAGCATGTCGAGGCCGACGCCCAATTGTGGAAGGACGAAGAGATTTAGTAGTGTAGGCCGGAACAAGCTTCGGGGCACCCGCGCAGCGGGTCGGTTCCGGCACGGATCTTCCCGAAGCCGCAGTCACCAACGCCGGAACTGCGCAAGCTTGTTCCGGCCTACGGGGCTTGTCCCACCCTACGGATTTGACCAAACTGTTCCCCTACGGTTCCTTACCATGGCCCACGACCAGTTGCTCGATCACGAATACGACGGCATCCAGGAGTACGACAATCCGTGTCCCGGCTGGTGGCACGCGATTTTCTGGCTGACGGTCGTCTTCAGCGTAGTCTACTTCCTCTTTTTCCACGTCGGCAACAACGGTTGGACGCTGTCCGATGCCTGGAACACCGCCGTGGCCGACGACATGAAGCAGCGGTTCGCCGGGATGGGCGAACTTCATAACGACGTGCCGACGCTTTTGAAATACAAAAACGACAGCGATTGGATGGCGTATGCCAAGAGCGTTTTCCTCACCAATTGCCAGTCCTGCCACGGTGCCGATGGCAGCGGCGTGGTAGGCCCCAATCTGACCGACGACTACTACAAGAACGTTGAGAAGATCACCGACATCCACAACGTCATCAGGGACGGCAGAGCAAACGGGAGCATGCCCGCCTGGCGGACTCGCTTGCACCCCAATGAAATCGTGCTGATGGCGGCTTATGTTGCGGGACTACGGGACAAACCCATCACGGACCATGGCCGGCCGCCGGAAGGCAAGCAGATCGATCCATGGCCGCCCCTGGCGAAAGTGACAGGGGATAAGCCGGAATCGAAACCTGAGGAAGCGCCGAAGTGAGTTCCGACTCGACTATGCCCGACGCCCGCGAGGACAATCAAGCCGTCGCCCAGCCGCCGAGTATCCTCACCCCCGTGGCCCCTCTTGGTGCCTCTGCCGGAGGAAGAGGGGAGAGTTCCGCTCCGCCCGTTCCCGATGGCCGCGTCCTTTCCACGCTGATGGAAGACGGCTCGAGACGCTGGATGCATCCGCGGCTTGCCCGCGGGCCCTACCTGCGGGCACGGCGGATAACGGCCTACGTGCTGATTGCCATCTTCACGCTCCTGCCTTATCTGAAGATCGGCGGCAAACCGGCGGTGCTGCTCGATTTGCCGCAGCGCGAGTTCACGATCTTCGGTTTCACGTTTCTCTCGACCGATACGCTTCTTTTGGCCCTGGCGCTGATCATGTGGATCTTGGGCATATGCCTGGTGACGGCCCTGGCCGGCCGCGTGTGGTGTGGCTGGATGTGTCCGCAGACGGTCTACATGGAGTTCGTTTTCCGCCCCATCGAGCGACTGTTCGATGGGCCGCCTGGGGCCCAGCATCGCCCGGGAAGGAAGCGGACGACGCCGCGGACGGTGGCGAAATATGCGTTTTACCTGCTGATTTCCGCCTATCTAGCCCATACGTTCCTGGCCTACTTCGTCGGCGTCGAGGCCCTTGCCCAATGGGTCCGCCGTTCGCCGCTGGACCATCCCATATCGTTCCTGGTGATGCTGGCCGTGACCGGGCTGATGTTCTTCGACTTCGCCTACTTCCGCGAGCAGGCCTGCATCGTCGCCTGTCCGTACGGGCGGTTCCAGTCGGTGATGCTCGATCGCGACTCGCTGATCGTGAGCTACGATCCGCTCCGCGGCGAACCGCGCGGCAAACTGGCCGCGCGCAAGTCCGGCATACTCCCCTCTCCCTCTGGGAGAGGGGCCGAGCGTGAGGGCGGCGACTGCATCGACTGCGGTGGGTGTACCGACACCTGTCCCACGGGCATCGATATCCGCGACGGTCTGCAACTGGAGTGCATCGCCTGCACGCAGTGCATCGACGCCTGCAACGGCGTAATGGAGCGGATCGGCAAGCCGAAGGGGCTGATCCGGTTGAGCTCGCAGGCCGCCATCGAGGGCCATCCGGGCCGGTGGTTGCGGTTGCGCGTGGTCCTTTACCCGACCCTGCTGCTCGTGCTGGCGACGGTTTTCCTGGTGGTGCTCTTCAACAAGAAGTCGGCCGACGTGACGGTTCTGCAGGGGCTTGGCTTGCCCTATAGCGAGACCGTCCCCGGCGAGATCACCAACCAGGTGCGGGTCTTCATCGACAACCGCAGTGGCCGCGACGCGGTATACAAGATCGAAATCGCCGGCAACGCCGACGCCCATTTTGCCCGTGAGCCGGAGGCCATTCCCCTGCCTGCCGGCCAGACCGCCAAGACGCCCGTGGCGATCGTGGCCCCGGCCGCGGCTTTCCAGCGGGGCGTCTACGACATCCAGTTGCGCGTCTCCGATGGCAAGACCTTCCAACAAGACGTTGCCTGCCGCCTGTTAGGTCCCGTTCGTCGTGCGGCAGCCACTCCTTCAGGAGCTTCGAAATGAACAATCCGGTGAACGATTCCCCCGGTCCGGCGATGAAGGAAAAGCCCTCGCGCCACCTGTTGTGGCCGATCCTGCTGACCAGCCTGATCAGTATCCACATCGTCTCGGTCGCGGTGATGGTCACCATCGCCACGCACGACAGCTCGTTCGCTATCGAGCCGGACTGGTATCTTAAGGGCCTGAACTACGAGCAGACGGCCCGGCAGCAGCGCGAGAACAGCCGCTTGGGCTGGTCCGTCAAGCTCGACGTTGGCCAGCCCTTGAGCGGCACGAACCAACGGAACGTGTCGTGCATGGTTTTCGATCGCGCGGGCAGGCCCGTGAAAAACGCCAGCATCGATCTGGTGGCTTTCGCGCACGTGCGGGCGAGCAACCGCACGTCGCTCGTCTTGCTGTCGCATGACGGCAGCCCGTACGAAGGTACCTTGGCCTTTGACGATCCGGGGATTTGGGAGTTCCGGCTGGTCGTCACGCGGGGTGCGGAGACGTTTACGCACATTTGTACACGCGAGATCTAAATGCAACTGCTCTTCGCCGTTCTGATTGCCAGTTTCGTCGGCAGCCTGCACTGCGTGGGCATGTGCGGGCCGATGGTGGCGTTTGCCGTCAGCGATCCGGTGGGCCGGAAGCGGGAATCGCGGGCATGGCTGCATGCGGCCTATCACGGCGGCCGCTTGTTGACGTACGCACTGGCCGGTGGAATTTGCGGGGTCCTCGGCGCGGCCGTCGACCACGGTGGGGCCCGGCTCGGTTGTCATCGGGCGGCCGCCCTGCTGGCGGGCTGCTTGATGCTTGCCGTGGGCGTCGCCGCGGTGTTGCGGGCCGTCGGTGTCCGCTTGCCTCAGCTTCCCTTGCCAGGCCTGATCCAGCGACTCGTGCTTGCCGGCCAGCGGGCCGCTTTCGCCTTAAGGCCGCTGCCGCGGGCGCTGTGCGTCGGCTTGCTCACGGCCTTCTTGCCCTGTGGCTGGCTTTACCTGTTTGCCTCCTATGCGGCCGGCACCGGCAGCCCGTTTTGGGGCGCGTTGTTCATGATCTTTTTTTGGCTCGGCAGCGTGCCGGCCCTGTTGTTGGCGGGCGTCGGCGTGCAAACGCTCGCCCGGCTGCTGGGGCGGCGTCTGCCGCTGGTCACCGCACTGGCGATCGTGGCGTTGGGTGTGGTTACGCTCGTGCTGCGGATGCAATCGCCCGTGCTCGCCTTCGAACCCCGCCAGATCCAGGCCGATGCCGCCGTGGGCAAGCAGGTCGAGGAGATTAGCAAAACGGTCCCTCCCTGCTGCCGGAAAGCCCCGTAGGCCGGAACAAGCTTCGGGGCACCCGCGCAGCGGGTCGGTTCCGGCATGGTAGTGTCTGCCGCTTCAAGAATCGTCTGCACGGGAAACGATCCGCGATTGATAGTCGCGATAACGATTTCTGCCGGAACTGCGCAGGCTTGTTCCGGCCTACACTTGCCCCCTTGCAGTCAAGCGACGGATTGGTTATACTGCGGGTGAGGATCGAACGGTGCAGGGATGATGATTTCGGGCATTTAATTCGCTATAAGCAGGAGGGATGACCGATGACATTCCTTCGCCGCTCGGGTTGCGTAGAGATCTTACTGGCGGTGGCCATTTTCCTGATGGGGACGGCCGTCTCGAATCGCGCGTCGGGCAAGTCGCCGCCCGCCGATCCATCGGGCAGCGACAATCCGAGCAGCCCTAACTATCGCCTTCCCAGCGCCGAACCCAAAACCACGGCTGATCGCGACAAGCTGCTGGCCACCATCAAGGAGAAGCTCGACACGTTCAAGCCGGCCCATGGCCCCAAGGCCGACGGGGACTTCTTCGTGGTCGGCACGATCGACCTGGAGAATCATCATGCGGTCGTTGATTTCGTGATCAAGGAGGGCGTGCAGCCCACGGCCGACTTCATCGTCGATTTTGTGCTTGGCAAAGCCAAGGGCGCGATCCGCGAGTGGCGAGTCTTCGGCGCGCGAAGAACGTCAAAGCTGCCGAGTTCCTGCGGACGAAGGCCAAGGCGGAATCGATCGAGGACCAGCTTGCCGCTTTCAAGCTGAGCACTTCCGGCAAGAAATCGCCGGACGATTTCTTCGTAATCGGCACCGCGGACCTGAACACGACGACGCAGCACGCCGACATCCGATTCGAGATCCTCAACGGCGTCAAGAACGCTGCGGACTTCCTCATCGACTTCATCTTCAACCAGCCGAAGAACCACCAGGGCGAGTGGCACGTCTTTTTCCGCGGCCACACCGAGGCCCAGGCGGTCGAGTATCGCCAGAAGATGCGCGACTGGTACGACAACCTCGAGGCCCAACGCGCCCAGCTTGCCGCCATCTACAACGCGCAATCGACGACGCGTTGCTGAGGGCGGTAATTCCGGCCGTGGTGTCCACGGCCACTGGTTTCCAAGAGGTGCTTGCGCAGTGGACATTCGCACGACAGACGTCTCCTGCTCCCACTGCGGCCTGCCGGTCCCCCCGGGACTCATCCAGCCGGACGAGGAACTCCAGTTCTGCTGCCGCGGCTGCCGTACGGTCTACCAGGTGATTCACGGCTGCGGGCTGGAACGGTTCTACCGGCTCCGCGATGCTTCGGATGGGAACGCCCGGCCGGCGCGGACGACCAATCGGGCATATTCCGAGTTCGACGATGAAGCCTTTCGCAAGCTCTATTACCAGGACCTGGCCGACGGCAGCCAGGCGGTCGAGTTCTACCTGGAGGGAGTTCATTGTGCGGCCTGTGTCTGGCTGGTCGAGAAACTGCCGCAGGTCCGGCCGGGCGTGATCGAGTCGCGGCTGGACATGCGGCGGGCGATCGTCGAGATCCGCTGGGACCCCAAGAGAACAAAACTCTCGCAGATCGCCGGCACGCTCGACTCGCTGGGCTATCCGCCACATCCGGCCAAAGATATCCGCGCACGGCAAGTCCGCCGCGACGAGAACCGCCGCTTCCTGATCCGCATCGGCGTGGCCGCGGCCTGCGTGGGCAACGTGATGACCCTGGCCTTCGCCCTCTACGGCGGCGTCTTCACCGGCATCGAGGAACAATACAAGTATCTCTTCCGCTGGGCGACCATGCTCTTCGGCGTGATCGCCCTGATCTGGCCGGGCAGCCTTTTCTTTCGCGGGGCCTGGGCCGCGCTGCGGACGAAGACGGCCCATCTCGATCTGCCCATCGCGATCGGTCTGGCCGCGGGCGGCGTCGCGGGCACGGTCAATGCCGTCCTGGGGCGGGGCGAAATCTATTTCGACTCGCTCACCATGCTCGTGCTGCTCTTGTTGATCGGCCGCTGGCTGCAACGTCGGCAGCAGTCGTGGGCCAACGACTCGCTGGAGTTGCTCTTCTCGCTCACGCCCACCACGGCCCGGCGGCTGGAGAGCGCTGCGGTCGTCGAGGTGCCGATCGAGGCCGTGCAGCCCGGCGATCTCCTCGAAGTCCGCGCCGGCGATTCGATCCCGGCCGACGGCAACGTGCTGGAAGGCGAGTCGTCGGTCAATCGGGCCTTGCTCACCGGCGAGTCGAAGCCCGTCACGGTGCGTCCCGGTAGCGCGGTCCATGCGGGCACGGTCAACCTCTCCAGCCGGCTGGTCGTGCGGGTCGAGGCCGTGGGCGAGGCGACACGCGTCGGCCGCTTGATGCAGTTGGTCGAGCAGCACAGCCGCAACCGCCCGCCGATCGTGCAGTTTGCCGATCGCATCGCCGGGCGTTTCGTGCGGATCGTCCTGGCGGTGGCCGCGACCACGTTCCTCGCGTGGGTCTGGATCAGTCCCACCAAAGCGGTCGATAACGCGGTGGCCCTGCTCATCGTCACCTGCCCTTGCGCCCTGGGACTGGCCACGCCGCTGGCCGTGACCATCGCCTTGGGCCGCGCAGCCCGGCGGCACATTCTCGTCAAGGGAGGCGAGGTGCTCGAAACCCTCAGCCGGCAAGGCGTGATTTTGCTGGACAAGACCGGCACACTGACGGCTGGGCGAATCGCGCTGGTCTCCTGGAGCGGCGACGCCGGCGTGCGGCCGCTGGTATCGGCGCTGGAACGGCACTCGGCCCATCCGATCGCCCAGGCTTTGGTCCGGCGAGCCCAAGACGTTAGTCTCGGGGTACTTCCTGCCAGCGATCTTGAGCCCGAAGTTAACGCATCGGGCTCGCCAGAAAGCAGTCTGGCAGTTGGCGACGTCCAGCAGACAATCGGCGGCGGCATCACCGGTACCGTCGCCGACCGACGCTTGGCCGTCGGTTCGCCGCTCTTCGTGCGGCAGCTCGGCTGCGAGATTCCGGCATCGATCGAGAAGGCCGAGTGGGAGACCATCGCGGCGACCGCCACGCCGGTGCTGGTGGCCGTCGATGGCCGCGCCGTGGCCGTGGCCGGCCTGGGCGATCCGCTACGACCGGACGCGGCCGACTCGCTCGAGCGCCTGCGCAGGCTCGGTTGGAAGGTCGGCATTCTCTCCGGCGATCATCCCGAGGTGGTCGCGGCCATCGGGCGGCGGCTGGGAATCGAGCCGGCCGACGCGATCGGCGGGGCCTCGCCGGAGGCCAAACTGGCGGCCGTCCGCGACGCGGCGCTCAGCGGCCCTGTGATCATGGTCGGCGACGGCGTGAACGACGCCGCGGCCCTGGCGGCTGCCAACGTGGGCATCGCCGTGCATGGCGGGGCCGAGGCCAGCCTGGCCGCCGCCCACGTCTATCTCGACCGGCCGGGCCTGGCGCCGATCCTCGAGCTGATGCACGCCGCCCGCTCCACATTGGGTGCCATCCGCCGCTGTTTCATCGTCTCGATTTGCTATAATGCCCTGGCCGGCACGCTGGCGGTCAGCGGAGTGATCAGTCCCTTGATGGCGGCCATCCTGATGCCGATCAGCAGTTTCACGGTGTTTGCCCTGGCCTATGCGGTCCGCACGTTTGGAGGCGGCCAACGATGAGCGTCATCTACATTCTTTTGCCGGTCGCTTCCTTGCTGGCCGCCGCCGGCGTCGCCGCGTTCATCTGGGCCGTCCGCCGCGGGCAGTTCGACGATCTCGACACGCCGGCGGTAAGGATCCTGCACGATGATGAGGATGAGGAATGACCGTATCGCCAAGGCTCCATCTCTTGACGGACCCCGCCCGTCAGGCCATAATTGCAATCATCTCGTGAGTCACGTTTCTTGCCGCAGGAATCCGCTATGAGCACAGTCTTCTCCGATGCTTCGCCGATTACCTGGACGATCGCCGACGTTCATGCCCGATTGCCCGGTTTCCCGGACGACCGGATACTCATTTATCCGACTCCGGGCACGGCAACGGAACAGGATCTCCTGGAAGCGGAAGCTCGTACCGGGCGGATTTGCGAATTGATCGACGGGACCCTGGTGCAAAAAACGATGGCGACTTACGAATCGATGTTGGCATTCGCTTTGGGGTACTTCATCCAGCGCTACCTTGATACCAACGACATCGGCACGCTTACAGGGCCGGACGGGCTGCTGAAGATTCTTCCCGCCCAGATTCGCGCTCCGGACGTGTCTTTTATCCGCTGGGAACGACTGCCTGGCCGCGATTCGCCCAAGCCCGCCGTGTACGCGATTGCCCCTGACCTGGCCACCGAGATCCTCTCCGAGAACAACACGAAAGCGGAGATGGATCGCAAGCTGAAGGAGTACTTTAAGGCCGGCGTGCGGCTGGCATGGTACATCGAACCGGCGACCCGCACGGCCCGGGCCTACCTGTCTCCGGATGATTGGACGGAAATCGGCCCCGGCGATGCGCTCTCGGGCGGCGATGTCCTGCCCGGTTTCCGCTTGCCGCTTTCTGAGTTGTTCGCTCGGGTGGACGGGCCGAGGGGTAAGTAATTCTGACAGGAGTCAACATGGAACTGCGAATCCTTCCGATTCTTCTTGCGTTCTTCCTCATGGGCCTGGCCGACGCCATGGGGCCGAATTCGGACAAGATAAAAGCCGCTTACCATTTGGACGACGTAACCTCGACCCTGCCGACAACCGTGGTCTTCGGGGCATTTGCTCTTTTTAGCGTACCCGGCGGCCTGCTGGCGGCTCGGGTTGGCAAGAAGAACTTGTTGCTCCTCGGCCTGGGATTGAACGTGGCGGCACTGGCGGTCCCGTCCGTTTTCAATCCCTACCAGCCTGACCAACCCGCATTCATCCTTGCCCTGACATGTATCTTTGTGTTGGGGATCGGAACCACGTTTCTCCAGGTGGCGGGCAATCCGATCATGCGCGACGTGAGTGCGGCGGGAAACTACAGCCGCAATCTGGCGTTGGCCCAGGGGATCAAGGGCATCGGCAGTTCCGCCGCGACCAAGCTGCTGCCGGCGATCGCCGCGATTCCCTTGTTCACGCCCATGGCTTGGAAAGCGGGTTTTCCCTTGTTCTGCGGCCTGATGGTGCTGGCCTTTGTCAGCGTTGCCATGCTGAAGGTCAAGGAAACCAAGGCCGACGAACCGCCCAGCATTCTCTCCAGCTTCGGTTTGTTGAAAGAGCCCGTGTTCTTGCTGGCCGTGCTCGGCATCTTCCTGTACGTCGGCGCGGAGGCCTCCATGGGGCGGTTCCTCACGCCAGCGTTGACGCAGTTTGGCCTCAAGGAAGGCCCCGCAAACACCTGGGGGCCCTTCTTGTTCTTCCTCGTGTTGGCCATCGGTCGTATTCTGGGCAGCGCGTTGCTGAAAATTATGAGTCCCCGCACTTGCTTCCGCCTTTCGGCCGCGCTGGGCTTGGTGGGCGTGATCGCCCTGATGGTCGGATCGCAAGCCCTAACATTCGCGGGCGTCGTGGCCGCAGGGCTGGGTTTCGCCAACATCTGGCCGATGCTCTTCTCAATCACCGTCGAGGAGAAGCCGGACCGTGCCAATGAGCTGTCAGGTTTGATGTGCATGGCAATTTCCGGTGGCGCCGTCGTGCCCCTGCTCATGGGGCGATTGCGGGACTCGCTCCCGACACAGATGGTGGACGAAAAACTCGTTTTGACACCCGGGGCCGAGGCATTTTCCTTCATCGTGCCGGCGGCCTGTTTCGCTTACCTGCTTTTGCTCTCGTTCAGGGGTGGACAGCAGGTGGCAGCGACCTGAGGGCGCTCCTCGCGATGGCGGGCTGGGTCACCTGTAGTTTCGCCTTTGCAGGAATGGTCGCAGCGGACAAGTAGGTTTTTACACCAGCCCCGCCAGCTTCCGCCCGGTGCTGCTCAGCGGATAATGCTCCAGCTCGGCGGGCCGGACCCACTTCTGCACCAGTTCCTCCGCCCCGCCGCCGTTGTGCGACACATATTCGGCTTCGTAGCAATCCAACGTGATGCGAAAGCGGGTTACCCCGTGATGCAGCGTCTTGAAATGCTCGCCGGGCGAGATGGTCACTCCGGTCAGGCGCCGCACATTGTCGACCAGCGCGCGATGGATCTCGGCTTCCTTCTCGCCTTCGAGGGCGAAGCGGGGGAAATCCCACAGTCCCGCCCAGCGGCGGCCTTCGGGCCATTGGATCAGTAGCACGCGACCCGGAGTACCGGGTGCCCCGCGGCGGCGGACGAGCACCGCCGCTTCCGCGACATCTTCGAATTGCGGCCGCGGCTTGGGGCGGGGAATCTCGCCTTGGAGCCCACGTTGCCGGGCATGGCACAGACCCGCGACCGGGCAAGCCTCGCAGGCCGGCGCCCGGGCACCATGTACCCGTGGTCGGCGGCAGACTTCGCTGCCGAGTTCCATGAGGGCCTGGTTGAAACGGCCAACTTCACGGGCAGGCAGCACGGCCTCGGCCGCCGCCCAGAGCAGCTTCTGGCCAGCCGACGACGTGGTCTGGCCGTCGTAGGCCAGCAGCCGGCTGAAGACCCGCACCGTGTTGGCTTCCAGAATCGGCTGCCGCTGGTCGAAGGCAATGGAAAGGATGGCCCCCGCCGTGTATCGGCCGATACCCGGCAGTCGCTGGACCGCTTGCGGATCGCAGGGGAAGCGGCCATCGTGCACGGCGACGATTTGCCGGGCTGCCTGGTGGAGCTGTCGTGCGCGGCGATAGTAGCCCAATCCTTCCCAAAGCCGCAGGACCTGTCGCTCTTCGGCTTCCGCCAACGCGCGGATCGTGGGCAAGGCGGCCAGAAATCGTTGGAAGTACGGCTTGACGGTCTCCACTTGCGTCTGCTGGAGCATGATTTCGCTCAGCCAGACCGCGTAGGGGTCGCGCGTGCCGCGCCAGGGCAGTTCGCGGGCGTGCCGATCGTACCATGCCCGCAGCTTGCGGCGAAAATTCCGCAGCCAGGCAGAGTCAAAGGGCAAAGTTTCCTCGATCGCTGTCATGGAAGGTAATCGTATTGCCCGTGGCGGGAGAGGTCAAGGCACGCCGCCAACCAGAATCGTCTACCATGAAATGGATGCACGTGGATGCAGCCCAAGAAAAAGCGAAGGCCCGTGGTCGAGAGGGCTTTGGTGTCAATGGCTCATGTCGACTCTGAGCCATCCCGGACCGACGGGCCTTCTACTGGAATCGTTGGAATCCAGGGCAACAGGGCGACGCATCGAGAAACAGCACGAGGATGCCGCATAGGCAGGTTCGCTGTTGCCGATACTTACTTACCTCGTGTCACCAATCCTTATACGGCGTCCGGCGTGCGGTGTGACAAGGTTTTGGAGAATTCGTACCCAGCACCGGAGAATTCGCAGCCGTGATCTCGGCGGGGGCGTTGGAAAAGCCCAAGAAAAAGCGAAGGACCGCGGTTGTCATTGCTATCGTCCACGCCAAGGCAGCGGCTCTTGAACCTTCACTGACAAACGGGCCTTCTACCGGAATCAGCGCAGGCCAGGACCGCGGGTCAATGCATCCAATGGGGCATTTGAGGATGCCGCAGTTGGCTTAGACACCTTCGTTATCAGCCTGCCCGAATTCGTTCCACCTCCCAGTATTACCGCACGACCGGCCGCTTTGGCAACCTATTGCAAACTCGACGATAGAATTGCCCTTGGCGGAGTAATCACCCGCTTGCTTGCCCGGCCGGCGGGTCGGGAGTCTTGATCGCAAACTCCCGCGCTGCCATTTCCTTCAACCGCGACATATCGAGCTTGCCAGTCCCCAGTTGCGGAATGGACGCCACTTGCCGGAAACTGTCGGGTGAAGGAATCCAGAGCGGCGGGATCCCCTGGGCAACCATTTGGCGGCAGATTTCCCCCGCGGCCATGCCGAGCCCCGTGTGCAATACGACCAGCCGCTCGCCACGAGTCGCGTCGTACAGGGCGGTAACCGCCAGTTGCACGTCCGGGTTGCCGGCCGAAAGGACTTCGCGAACGGCCGCCTCGACGCCCAAGTGCGGCACCATCTCGCCGCCAATCTTCGAAAAGCGACTGATCCGCCCCGTAATGGAAATGAAATTGTCGTCGTCCAACGTGGCCAGATCGCCCGTCACGTACCAGTCGCCACGCATCACTTGCGCCGTTTCTTCGGGCCGATCCAGATAGCCTTTCATCACGCTCGGACCGCGAACCAGCAGCATGCCCTGCTGGCCGCGAGGAAGCTCCGCGCCCGTATCGAGGTCGACCACCTTGACCTCGACTCCGGCCATGGGCTGGCCGATGGTGCCGATGCGATTGCCGCACTTTCCCGGCGTGGTATCGCGGCTGGGCGGCCGATTTCCGGACACCACCGGCGACAACTCCGTGGTCCCGTAGCCTTCGACCGGCAACACGCCGAACCGTTCCTGAAAAGCGACCGCCAATTCGGGCGGTAGCTTTTCCGCGCCGCAAAGACGACGTCCAAGGAACGAAGATCGTCGGGCTGGCAGCGCCGCAGGTAGGTCCTTAGAAATGTGGGCGTGGCAATCAGGATCGTGCAGCCGCGCTTGCGGCAGAGCGCGCCGATCTGCCGCGGGTCCAGCGGCGTGTGATGGTAAACTCCTTGGGGGTGGCGCGATAACACCGTCCAGAGCGTGACCGTGTAGCCGAACGAATGGAAGAACGGCAGCACACCCAGCAGGACATCGCTATGGCGCAAATGGATAATGCTGTCGATGCCGTTCAAGTTTGCGCCGATGTTGGCGTAAGTCAGCATCACGCCCTTGGGCAGGCCGGTCGAGCCGGAGGTGAACATGACCGTCGCCACGTCGTCCGGCCGGACTGCCGTGAGACCCAGCAGGCGTTCCAAGACTGCCGCCGGCAGCAGCCAGGCAGCCGCGGCCGCCAGGAGCTTGTCGGACCAGGTCGTGCGGGCTTTCAATTCCTCGACGTAGACAAGTTCGGCATTGAGCTTCAGCGGGAAGCGATCGAGCATCCGCCGGCTGGTCAGAACATGGCGGATGCCGCACTGGGCCATGCTGGCGTTGATCACTTCCGCGGTGACCGAGTAGTTCAGATTGACGGCCACGCGGCGATCGAGCGTCAGGGCCGCATTCGCCAAAACCGCGCCCACCGACGGAGGCAGCAGAATGCCCACGTGGGTCTCGTTGCTTCCCAGCACTTCCCGCCGCAGCAGCCGTCTCAGGGCCAGTGTGCCGGTGAGCAAGGCCCCGCCGGTGGGTTCCATCCCGCTGGAGTCGAAGATCTTCTTGCGACGAAGATTGCGCCGGCACATGCGCAGGAATTTTCGCGGCAGCACAAGATCGTCGAACATCTTGGAACCCATTGATGCTTTACACGGCTTGAAGTGATCCAGAGCACACCGATTGGGAACGAGTCGTATCGTTCTCGACGGGTTGACAGTATAGGTTCTTTCCGTCGTTACGTCCCGTCTTCCCGCTACGGATCGACCTCCATCGGGAAATTTCATGCGACGATCGCCCAGAAACCGAAGCGCAGTGAGCGGCTAAGTGTTAGACTAGCATATCACCACAGTGTCTGCCTGCCCAACCATCCGCTCCCCTGGAAGGTGGGATTATGGAAATCACACGCAATCAATACTACATGGCCGGTCTAGTCCTGCTCTTTTTGGGCATCCAGTTCCGCATGATCGAATCGGTGGAACTCAAGGAGCAGTTTGCCACGTTCATCGCTGAGCGGACGGACCATCCGCTGATCAGTGTAAGCGCGCAGAGTCCGGTACTGTCTCCCGTGCAAAGTACCGCCATCAGTCGGGTCATGCGCCCACCCGAATGGGTTGGATGGATGCTTCTCTCCCTAGGCGGCGTCTTGGTGCTGCACAGCTTGGCGATGCCCAAGAGCAGCTAATCTACTTGACCCCCCCGTACCGGTTCGGTAGGATAGGAGAGATCTTTGGAAAAAAAAGGCCCCCCCGGTTTTCGCCAAAGGTGGCATGCCGGGTGCGTCCGCCGAGGGCGTGTCTTCGCAGCTTCGACGCCGTCGGCAAGCGAACCCCCTCACCAGAGTTTTGAAACGAGATCTCACATCAGGAGTGTTTTTCGATGCCCGCATATCAACGCCTGGAGGTAACGGAGGTTGGCGACGTGACGGTCGTGCGCTTCCGCAGCCGCCGCATTACAGAAGACATCGATATCCAAGAGCTCGGCAGCGAGATGTTCAGCCTGGTGGAGAACGACAAACGCGAGAAGTTGCTATTGAATTTTTCCACAGTCGATTTTCTCGGCAGCGCGGCGCTGGGTAAACTGATCACCCTGGACCGGAAGGTGAAGGCCCAGGGCGGCGTGCTGAAACTCTCCAATATCGGACCGACGATCTACGAGGTTTTCGCCATCACCAAACTCAACCGCTTCTTCGACATCAAAGAAGACGAAGCTGACGCCCTGGCCGCCTTTTAGGCAAGCTCGCCAAACTCCCTGGGATGCGATCGGTTTTAGCGGGTGCGAGCGAGATATGCCCTGGATCCTATGGCTACAATTGACATGGAAACGGCCATGATCGAGCCGTGGCTTTGGCGCTACGACCGTGTAATCGCCAGCGACCCCACGGTGGCGCGCCGGGTTCTCGACGAAATGCTGGCCCAGCTCGAGTCGCAGCATTGGCAGCAGCGCGACATCTTTGCAGTACACCTGGCGACGGAAGAGGCGCTGGTCAATGCCATCCATCATGGCAACGACTGCGACGCGGGGAAGAAGATCCACGTCGTTTGCTTGTTGAGCGGCGATCGGATTCGCATCGAGATTACCGACGAAGGCGGTGGCTTCGATCCTTCCTCCCTGCCCGATCCCACCCACGCCGACTATCTCCACTCCCCCTGCGGCCGAGGCGTGATGCTCATGAGGGCCTTTATGTCGCGGGTCGAGTTCAACACCTGCGGAAACGGCGTCACCATGGAAAAAGAGCGGGACCAGGGGGAAAACGCGTAGTCTACTTCTTGCGAAAAAGCAAGAACAAGATTACCAGGGTGAGCACCGGGACGAGCATCGCCAGCACGTACATCCGCACCTTGTGCCACTGGCTTTGCCACATCGTGGGCGGCCGCAGGCGTTCGGCGCGGCCCGTCACCTGCACCTTTTCCGGCGCATCGAGCTCCAGTTTCATGGCGGCGGCCGTCGGATAGCGGTCGAAGGGCTGGCGCTCCAAGGCATGCAGAATGATCTCCTCGACCTGCGGCGACAGGTCGGGCAGATGCTTTCGCGGGGCTACCGGGTCGCCGATCAGCCGCGCGTTCATGATGGCGTAGGGGTTGCTGCCCTCGAAGGGCGTCGCCCCGGTCACCATTTCATAAAGCATCACTCCCAGGCTGTAGATATCGGTGCGGGCGTCGCCCCGCTTGCCTTTGACCTGCTCGGGGGCCATGTAGTCGGGCGTGCCCATGGAGGTCGAAAAACCGGCGAATGTCAGGCGCCGCAGGCCAGCCGCCTTGGCAATGCCGAAATCCATGACGCGGATGCTGCCATCGTCGCAGAGCATGATGTTTTCCGGCTTCAGGTCGCGATGAATCACTTCCTGCTCATGAAGGTAGCTGAGGGCCTCGCAAATCCGCGAGGCAATCGCCAAGGCGTCGTTGACCGGCATCCGCTCGGCGCCCTGCATGACGTTCCGCAAGGTCCTCCCCTGGAGAAACTCCATGGCAATATAAGGGCGGCTTTTGTCCTCGACGGGCACGATCCGCAGGATGTAGGGATGCTTCAACTTTCGCCCAATCGATTCCTCGCGTTGGAAGCGGCTGAAAAAGGCCGGATCGCTCTCGAACTGCATGAAGGGGATCTTCAGGGCCACGGTCTCGCCGGTCTGCATGTCGATCCCCTTGAAGATCGAGGCCATGCCGCTACGGCTGATCAGCTCCGTAATCTGAAACCGCCCGTCGAGCGTTTGACCGACTTCTACTTCATGACCCATAGGCTGGGAAACCTCTCGGTAAATGGGCAGACCGCGATAGAACATCATTTCTTCCACGCGGTCCACGCGGACGACCTGAACGGTAAGATTATCCTCGGTCCCCCGTTTTTCCGCCAGGGCCAAGAGTTGTTTGCAGGCTTGGTCCGGCGGGGAGTGCGTGACTATTTCGCAGATTTCTTCTTCCGTGAGGAATTGATGAACGCCGTCGGTGCATTGGACGAGGTAATCGCCCTGGTTGACCCGCACGGTATAGAGGTCGACCTGCACGGTTGGTTCCCGGCCGATACTCCGCATGAGCATCGATCGCATTTCGCTGTGGGCCGCCTCCTGGGCTGAGATCAGCCCGAGTTTCTGCTGCATGGCGGCATACGTGTGGTCGCCGGTGATCTGCTGGGCCTTTGCACCCTGCACCAAATAAGCGCGGCTATCACCGACATGACCGATGGTGACTTCCGTATTGCGAAAGATGGAAACGATCAGCGTCGTGGCCATGCGGCCCTTGTCGCGATGCTCCATGCCCTTGTCATAAACGGCCAGGTTCGCGGCGTTGATCACGTCCCACAACACATCGCGGGGGGGTGTGTTTTCTTTCGCCTCGCGAAACATCCGCAAGGCCACCTCGACCGACATCTGGCTGGCTACTTCGCCGCAGTCCTGTCCGCCCACCCCGTCGGCAATCACGGCCACCGCGCCGTGGCTGCGTCGCTGCTCTTCCTCGGTCGGTTCCCAGAATCCCAAGAAATCCTCGTTGTTGGGGCGAACCGGACCGGGGGAGGTAAGCCAGGCATACGTAAGCTCCATTGTAGGGTGGGCTTTAGCCCGCCTCCTGTTACAATACACCGCGAAGGCAGGCTAGAGCCCACCCATTACGGAAAGAAACCAATGCGGGTAAGCATTTTTGATGCCACGCACCGCAACCATACCGCGTTCTGCACGATTCTTCCTACGACAAGAATCTCAAGAAGTCCAGTTCTGGGGCATTATTCTATTCGGCAACCCGCGCTAAAGTGAAATAGTTGTAGCAGTCCAATTCACGGGCTTTCTTGCTGAAATGCACATTCACTGCGCACTTCTTGCGCAGCCAATAAGCGTTCTGCAACATTTTTTGTCAGAAGGCAGAACTCGTTTCGTGCGTTTTTTGCGTGATTCTTGCAATTTGCGAGTCAGTGTACCAATCGCCTGGCATGCTGTTTGCTTGCCAAGTCCTTCATGACAGAATTGCTCAATAGATAGTCACTGCAAGAGCAGTGCTTGGGCATTTCATTGAGGATTTGGAACGCATATCGCGTTTTTCACGACGGATCTTCGCGACCGATAGCGTTTGCCATTCTGACAGTTGGCCTTCTGGCGTATTCGGGCTTCGGGCCGCGTGATTTCGCGGCCGAGTCTAGCGCCGCGGCCCGGCGTTTTTTTCGGTTCAGTTCGGTATTTCAACGAGGTGTTTCATGTCGACAAGTCCCCCACCCCCTGCAATGAAGAAAACGTTAGGCCTTACCGGCCTGACGATGAATGCCATGGCGCTGATCGCGCCGGGGGCATTCTTGTGGCTGACCTTTGTAGTACAGGCCGGCTACGGTGCCCCAACGGCCGGCGCGGCTGTTTGGTTTGGCATCTTCCTCGCTCTGTTGCTCTGTCTAGCGACTGCCGTCTCCTACGCTGAGTTGTCCAAGCTCTATCCGGGGGCGGGCTCTTCCTACTTCTTTTCGGAGCAAGCATTCCTTTCCAAGACGAATGCCTACAAGTTCGCTCGCTTGGCGAAGTTCATTGTGGGTTGGGCAAGCCACCTGTATTACTGGGTCTATCCTGGCGTGATGGTGGGCGTGACGGCGATCCTCGTCGGCTACCTGGCGGGCATTTTCCTGCCCGACACGTTCAGCACGGCCGTCAACAGCCCGACGCTGATGATCGGCTTTTGCGTGCTCTTTTCATTCGGCGTGGCGTACATCGCCTATATCGGCATCACGGGCTCGACCGGCGTGAACATCGCCATGAACGTGATTCAGATCAGCGCCTTGCTGATTTTCTCCGTGATTGCCATCGGGTATCGCCTCAACCATACCCGGGAAGTCGAACCTGGCATGCACGACGAATACGGCATACAAGTTTACTTCAGCGAAAAAAGCATCCCTGGACTCAAGTTCTCCAGCAACGGCACTCCAGTTCCCTATCAGATCAAACAGGACAATGTTCAAGACACGGACGAGGACGGCAAGCCGAAGGTCGATAAGGACGGGAAACCGGTCTACGTGCAGGACACCTGGTCCGACGACGCCAAGACGCCCAAAGTCGACGACAAGGGGCAGCCGATCTGGAAGACGCAAGACAAGGTGATTGCCAAGGAGGACCTGGAGTCCAAGGAAATTCCCTTGCCCGCGGGCCTCGACGTGGGCGATCCATTCCCGGACTATCTCACCAAGGACGACAAACCGGTGCTGAGCAAGGACGGCAAGATCGAGCCTTTGGGGTTTGCCCTGAGTTGGTCGGCGTCGGACGCCGTATCGGGCACGACGTCCTACACGGCGGAGGACGCCAAGGCGAAGAAGGTGCCGAACCCCGATCAAGACCCGCCTACGTTCAATTACCATACGTCCGCCGCTTCGGTCGTGATGAGCGGCACTAAGCCGCAGAACTTCAATTGGGCCTTCATTCAGGCCTGCGTCGCCATCTTGATCCTCGTGGGCTTCGAGTCCTGCACGTCGCTGGGCGAGGAGGCAAAGAACGCCAAGCGGGACATCCCCCGCGCAGTGATTCTCTCCTTGCTGATCCAGGGGGCGTTTTGCTACCTCTTCGAGTACTTCGCGGCCTGCTACCTGCTCAACTCGGGCTACACGCTGCCGCAGGCCGCCGGCTCCAGTGCACCGGTGGGCGACATGATGGTCTTCACCGGAATGTGGCTCTTCGGCAGCAAGGCCGCCGGCATATGGTTCATGAAGATCCAGGCGATCACCGTGTTCCTGGCCTTGATCGGCACAACGCTCTCCTGCATCAACACCGGTGTCCGCGTAACCTACGCCATGGGCCGCGATGACGAAGTGCCGTCGCACTTCGGCATGTTACACGGCAAGAAGCTGACTCCGCACCGGGCGATCTGGACGATGGCCGCCGTCTCCACGTTCTTTGGCATCCTCGCGGTGATTTGGTATCTCTGTGGGACCTCGGCGCCCGACGCCTTGAACACGGGGCTCGCCGACCTGCAGAAGAACAGCCCCTCGTTCAGCTTCTGGTATCCGAAGTTCCTCACCTTCAGCAAGGAGTTCGCCTTGAAGGTGCCCAACAGCCTGCTGGTCGTTACGCTGGTAAGCAATTTCGGCACGTTCCTGCTGTACATGTTGACCTGCGTGACGGCAATCGTTGCCTTCCGCGAGCACCACATGTTCAACGGCATCAAGCACATGCTCATCCCCTTGTTCGGGCTGCTGGCCAACCTGGCCTGCATGTTGTTCTACCTGATCGGTCCCTGGACGGTTTCCGGCATGAGCATCAAAGAGCCCTATATCGCCTTGGGTATTGCTGCCGCCTGGGGCCTCTACGGGGCCGTGTACTTCGCCATGGCCAGCAAGAAGAAGGGCGCAGCGTACTGCTAAAGGAAAAACCGGCCGAAGCGACTGTTACCAGCGTCGCGTAACGACTCCGGCTGGAGCACGATCCGCCATAGATCGATGAAACGTGAAGTTTCGCACGGAACGCCGCGTCCCACCAGGGCGCGGCGTTCCGGATCGTTTATTGGCTGTTTCTGTCTGGCCTTTCCTGGGTTTTGTTGAGAAAAGGCGCGATTATGTCTACCTGTCATCCGCTCAAGCGACGGTTGATCTCCACGGGAACCGCGGCCGCTTGCATTTCGATCTGCCCCGCACTGCAGGCCGCCGAACCCGCCGCTCCGACCTCCATGCCCGACAACAGCGTGATCTGGCTGCTCTTGGCCGCTATCGTCGTGATGTTCATGCACATCGGCTTTGCCATGATTGAAACGGGCTTTTGCCGGGCGAAGAACGCGCTGAACACGGTTACCATGAACCTCATGCTTTTTCCCCTGAGTTGCCTGGCGTTTTGGGTCTATGGATTTGCCGTGGGCTGGGGGAATTTTTCCAACGCTGACGCCGTGGCCCCGGGCTGGGCCGCCACGTTGAATCTGCACCCCACGATCCTCAATCGCGGCCTGGGAGTTGTTTCCCTGGTGGACGAGGCCGGCAAGGCAACCGGTGGATACGCCTATGGCCTGGCTGGCGCCAAGGGGTTCTTCCTTTCCGGCCTGGAACCAAGTGGTGCGCGCGTCTCGCCTCCGCTGGGCAGCCGGGACAGCCACACCACGGTCGGCATCTTGGCCTTTTTCTTCTTCATGATGGCGCTGATCGACAAAGCGGCACTTATCCCCGCGGGGGCGATGGTCGAACGCTGGCGGTGGAAGAACTTCTGCCTGTATGGGCTGTGGGTCGCGCTGCCTCTGACGCTGTACGCAAACTGGGTCTGGGGCGGCGGCTGGCTGGCCCGCATCGGACCCAAATGGGGGCTGGGCCACGGGGTGATCGATTTCTCGGGCGCGGGTGTCATCCACGCCCTGGGCGGCGTGATCGCCCTGGTCGGCGCCTGGCTGCTGGGCCCCCGCGTGGGAAAATATCGTGCGGGCCGTCCCCAACCGCTGCCCGGGCACCACGTTCCCATGGTGGTCCTCGGCACCCTGATCGTGGCCTTCGGCTGGTTTTCCCTGCACGCCGGATGCGCGCTGGCCGGTACCGATCTTTCGCTGAGCGGCGTGTTCGTCAACACGACCCTGGCGGCCGTGGCCAGCACGCTGGCCGCGATGGTCACGCTGGGGGCGAAGAAGATGAAACCCGACCCGACGTTGATCTGCAACGGCATGATTGCGGGGCTGGTCGCGATCAGCGGCCCCTGCCCGTTCGTCGACAGTTGGGCGGCCGTGCTGGTCGGCGCGGTGGCCGGCAGCGTGGTGGTCGGCAGCGTGCTGCTGCTGGAACGCCGCGGCATCGATGATCCGGTGGGAGCGATTTCCGTCCATGGCGTCGCCGGCCTGTGGGGCTTGCTCGCGGTGGGGATCTTCGCCAACGGCAAGTATGGCGCCGACTTCAACAGCGTACCTGGAGGCGTTCGCGGCCTGTTTTACGGCGGCGCGGGCCAGTTCGCCGCCCAAGCGATCGGGGCCGCGGTGCTCGTGGTCTTTGGCCTGGTCATTGCCTGGGCCTGGTTCCACATCAGCAATCGCTACGCTCCCATGCGCGTCACGCGGGACGTCGAGCTCGAGGGTCTCGATGGTCCCGAACTTGGCGCGCTGGCCTATCCCGACTTTGCCCTCAGCCGGCACACCTAGCGTAATACTTCGAAACCCGAACTCCGAAACCCGAAATCGCAAATCTGAGTCTGAAAACCTTCCCCCATGAAAAAAATCGAAGCCATCATCCGTCACTTCAAACTCGACGACGTCAAGGACGCCTTGAATCGTCGTGGAATCAAAGGCATGACCGTGACCGAAGTTTCCGGCTTCGGGCGGCAAAAGGGCCATGCTGAAATGTACCGCGGGGCTGAATACGTCGTCGACTTCATCCCCAAGATCAAGCTGGAAGTCGTCGTTTCTGCGGAAGATGCGGCGGGAGTGATCGAAACGATTTGCGAGGTCGCCCGCACCGGCCAGGTCGGCGATGGCAAGATCTTCGTTTCCGAGCTCACGGACGTCGTGCGCATCCGCACCGGCGAGAGCGGCGAACCGGCAATCTAAGTCTGCCGCACGACTACCACACGGAGATCGCAGACATTCGTATGCGTCGGCCCGGTCTTCAGCAGCGCGTCCAACGGTGCGAAGAAGCGATACGCATCGTTGCGGGCCAGAAACTCCGGCGGCGATAATCCCTGCGCACGGGCCGCCCGCAAGATACCCGCATCGAAAAACGCGCCCGCGGCGTCGGTGGGACCGTCTTCGCCGTCGGTCCCGCCGGAAAGAAAGGCCACGTCGCGGGCGCCGTCTTCCCAAAAACTATCCAGTGCCGCCAGCGCGAGCTGCTGGTTCCGCCCGCCTTGCCCGCGGCGCGATGCTTCAACGAGTCGCACGACCGGTTCGCCGCCGCTGATCAGGCAATCCGGGCCCCGCTGGCCGCGCATATCGCGTGCCATGGCCGCCAGGTGACGTCCGACCTCTTCCGCCGGGCCTTCCGACTGCCGTCCGCTAACCATCGCGTGGGAATAACCGCGCTGCTCGGCCTCCCTGCCCGCCGCGTCGACCGCCGTGGCGTTGTTGCCGATCACCAGGTTCGTTACGCGGCACGTGGCCGATTGGCAATGTTGGGCCTGCGGTCGCTGAAGCCAGTCGAACACGGCCGCCGGAATGCCGGCCTCGCGTGCGGAGAATTGCCGGAGCACGGCCAGCGCGGCCTCGGGAGTGGAAGGGTCTTCGACCGTTGGACCGGAGGCGATCAGGTCCAGCGGATCGCCGAGCACATCGGAGATGACGAGCGAGACGAGCCTTCCCGCGCGGCATGCCCGGGCGAGTCCGCCGCCTTTGATGCGGCTGAGTTGCTTGCGGACCGTATTGAGTTGCTCGATGTTCGCGCCGGCCGCGCTGAGATGCCGGGTGACGGCCAGTTTGTCCTCCAGCGTAATCGCTTCCACGGGCGCCGGCAGCAGGGCCGAGCCGCCGCCGGAGAGCAGGCAGAGGCACAAGTCGTCCGCGGAGAGCGATTCGACCAGCCGCAGGATTTCCGCCGCGCCTGCCGCGCCGGCCGCCGTCGGCTCGTTCACGCCCGCCGGCCGAGCCGCGTGCAGGCGGATCCATTTCAGCGGGCGGACGCAATCGGCCGGCACATTGATCCAGCCCGTGAGCTGCTTTTCTTCCGCCAGCCGCGGCCCGAGGACCTCCTCCACCGCGGCGGCCATGCCGGCCCCCGCCTTGCCGGCGCCGACGACGACGATTCGCCGCGCGTTTCGCAAGGGAATTTCCTCATCTTCGATGATGAGCGTCGATCCCTCGACATGCATCGCCTCGTGTACGAGTCGTCCCGAGCGGACGGCCGCAAGACCAGCATGCCAGATAGCGAGGGCGTCGGAAACAAGGGAGTGAGACATTTCACTCCCCAATCACCTTGATCAGCACCCGCTTCGCCCTCCTGCCATCGAACTCGCCGTAAAAAATCTGTTCCCACGGTCCGAAGTCCAGCCGGCCTTTGGTGATGGCCACCACGACCTCGCGACCCATGATCTGGCGTTTCATGTGGGCGTCGGCGTTGTCCTCGCCGCTGCGGTTGTGATGGTAGCGCTCGGGCGACGGGTCGAAAGGGGCGAGTTCCTCCAGCCACTTCTGATAGTCTTCGTGCAGGCCCGACTCGTTGTCGTTGATAAACACGCTCGCGGTGATGTGCATGGCGTTGCACAGCACAAAGCCCTCTTGCACGCCGCTTTTCTTCACGGCCGCTTCAACCTGCGGCGTGATGTTCACGAACCCCATCCGCTTGGGGACGTTCATGGTCAGGTGTTCGGTGTAAGATTTCATGACTGTCAGTTTACATGCGTCCTATGAGTCCTATACGTCCTATGGGTCCGATAGGACCTATGGGACTTATTTCGGTGTCTCCTCATCCACCGCCGAGTGGTCGGTCCAGCGATCGCTCACGGCCCGGATGACATAGTAGAAAACGGGCGTCAGAAAGATTCCGAAGAGGGTCACGCCGAGCATCCCGGCGAAGACGGCCAGGCCCAGGGCCCTCCGCATTTCCGCGCCGGCTCCCTCGGCGATGACCAAGGGAATGACGCCGAAAATGAAGGCGAACGAGGTCATCAAGATCGGCCGCAAGCGCAGACGGCTGGCCTCCAGCGTGGCCTCGCGGCGTGGCCTGCCTTGCTCCTGCTGCTGTTTGGCAAACTCCACGATCAGGATCGCGTTCTTGCTGGCCAGGCCGACCAGCACCACGAAGCCGATCTGCGTGAAGATGTTCACGTCCATGTTGGCCATGACAACGCCCGCGATGGAAAACAGCAGGCACATGGGCACGACCAGGATCACGGCCAGAGGCAGCGACCAGCTTTCATACTGGGCCGCCAGCACCAGGAAGACGAACACCACGCCCAGGGCGAAAACATAGATCGCCGCATTGCCCGCCTGAAGCTGGAGATAGGTCAATTCGGTCCACACATGGGCCAAGGCGGGCGAATGCTTGAATTCCCCGTCGGCAATCTCCTGCATCAGCCCGATCGCCTGGCCCGAACTGACGTCCGGGTCCGTGTTGCCGGTGACGGCGGCCGCGGAATACAAGTTGTAACGCGTGATCATCGCGGGTCCGCTGGTGTCGCGGACGTTGATCATCGTGCCAATGCGGATCATCTGCCCCTGATTGTTCCGCACCTGGAGTTGCATGATCTTGTCGACCTGGTCGCGAAATTGCTGATTGGCCTGGACGTTCACTTGCCAGGTACGCCCGAACTCGTTGAAATTGTTCACGTAGAATGAACCGAGATTGATCTGCAAGGCGGCGAACAGATCGCTGACCGACACGCCCAAGGTCATACACTTGGTGCGGTCGATATCCAGGTAGAGCCAGGGCGTGTTGGTGCGGGAGTTGTTGAACAGGCCGTACAGACCTTTCGTGCGGTTGCCGCGGGCCACGATCTGGTCGCTGACCTGTTGCAGGGCACCGATGCCCAGATCACCGCGGTCTTCCACGATCAACTTGAAACCGCCGGTGGTGCCCAGCCCGTCGATCGGCGGCGGTCCGAAGGCGGTAACGATCGCCCCCTGCACCTGGCGGCAGCGATCGAGGAGTGCCGCCGAGATGGCGTCGGCGGTCCTGTCCGCGCCGCGGCGCTTGGAAAACTCGTCAAGCATGATGTACATCGAACCCAGGTTCGGCGCGTTGGCGCCGGCGATCAGCGACTGGCCGGAAATACCCACCGTGTCGGCAACCCCGGGCGTATCGTGGGCCAGGTCCTCGATTTGCGCCATGATGCTTTGCGTGCGCTGGACCGAGGCGGAATCGGGCAGTTGCACGTTGAGCACCAGGTAGCCCTTGTCCTGCTGGGGGATGAACCCCACCGGCGCGAATGAATTGCCAATAGGTCACCCCCAGCAGGCCCGCGTACAGCAGGAGGACGAGCAGGCTGACGCGCAAGAAGCCCCCCACCAGCCGGACGTAGAAGGCCGTACAGGCCCCGAAGACGCGGTTGAACAGCCAGAAGAACCAGCCCAGGAGGTGGTCCAGGAGCCAGGTCAGCGGATCGCGGTGGGCGCCGCGCGGCCGCAAGAGGATGGCGGCTAGGGCCGGGCTGAGCGTGAGCGAGTTGAAGGCGGAAATCACGGTGGAAACGGCGATGGTCACGGCGAACTGGCGAAAGAACTCGCCCGTGATCCCGCTCAGAAAAGCGGCCGGCACGAAGACCGCGAAGAGCACCAGCGCCACGGCGATGACCGGCCCGGTCACTTCTTCCATGGCCTTGTGCGCCGCTTCGCGGGGCTCGACGCCTTTCTCCAGCCAGCGCTCGATGTTCTCGACCACGACGATGGCATCGTCCACGACGATCCCAATCGCCAGGACGAGGCCAAACAACGACAGGTTGTTCAAACTGAACTTCAGCGCGGCCATGAAGGCAAAGGTGCCGATAATGGCCACGGGCACCGCGACCATGGGAATCAGGGCCGCCCGCCAGTTCTGCAGGAAAGCCAACACCACCAAGGTCACCAGAATGATCGCCTCACCGAGAGTGTAGTAAACATCGTTCACCGATTCCTGGATGAAAGGCGTGGTGTCGTACACGATGCGGTACTCGATGCCCGGCGGGAAGCGGGTCTGGAGTTCCTTCATCTTGTCGTAGACTTTCTCGGCGGTTTTCAAAGCGTTGGAACCGGGAAGCTGGTAGACGCTGAGGGCCACGCTCGGCTTGCCGTTGAGCGTACAGGACTGCTCGTATTGCTGCGAGCCGAGTACAACGCGGGCCACGTCGCGGAGCCGGACGATGCCGGTCGCGGGGGGCAAGGTCTGGGTCTCCGTCGTGGAACCGCCCGTGGAACTCGCGGCGCCGCCGGTCGATGTGCCCCCGCCACCTTGGCTGGAGGCGGACGATGATGCCTGCCCCCCGGAACCGGCCTTGACGATGATGTCGGCAAACTGCTCCGGGTCGACCAGACGGCCCAGCGTATTGATGGTCAGTTGGAACTGTTGGCCCTTGGGGACCGGCTCTTGGCCGATTTGGCCGGCGGCGACCTGCAAGTTTTGCTGGGCGATGGCCGCCACCACGTCGGCGGCCGTGAGCCCCAAGGTTGCCAGCTTGTTGGGATCGATCCAGGCTCGCAGGCTGTAATCGCGCTGGCCGAGGTAGCCCACGTCGGCCACGCCGTCCAGCCGCGACAATTCGTCGCGGATATAGATCGTCGCGTAATTGCTCAAGTAGGTGGCGTCGTAGCGCTCCCGGCCTTGAGGATCGGGCGGCGAGATCAGGTTGACGATCATCAGCGTGTTGGGCGAGACCTTCTTGACGTTGATGCCCTCGTTCTGCACCAGGGCCGGAATCACCGGCAGGGCCAGCGAGACGCGGTTCTGCACCAGCACCTGGGCCATGTCCGAAGGAAAGCCCAGCTTGAAGGTCACGCTCAGACGGTACGTGCCGTCGTTGGTCGACTGCGACGACATGTACATCATGCCTTCCACGCCGTTGACGGATTCCTCGATGGGCGCGGCGACGGTGTCGCGGACCGTGTAGGCGTTGGCCCCCGGATAGAGCGCCGTGACCAGCACGGTGGGCGGCGTGACCTCGGGATATTGGGCCACCGGCAGCGCCCACCAGGCCACCAGCCCGGCCAGCACGAAGACGATCGAGCACACGGAGGCGAAGATCGGGCGGTCGATGAAAAAATGGGAAATCATGGCGACACCTTCTTCCAGGGCTTGATGCGGCGATGAATGCCGTAGGCCGCCAGGCCGACGAGAATTCCCACCGCGGCGCCGACTACGACCGATACGGGCAAGTTTGCGACCCAGACAGGCAACCGCAAGAACCTGATCGTCAGTCGGACGATCGGCGCGGCGCCGAACCCGATGCGCGACAGCAGGAATCCGATCGTCGTCCCGGACAGCCCGCCGAACAGCAGGGAAACGACCACCTGGGCCGCGACGGTGGCGAAGAACCGCAGTTCGCTGAGGCCCTGAATGACATAGAAGAAGACGGGGGTGAGGAAGATGCCGAAGAGTGTCACGCCGATCATGCCGCTGAAGACGGCCGTTCCCAGCGAGCGCCGCATTTCGGACCCGGCGCCCGTGGCGATCACCAGGGGGAGCACGCCCAGGATGAAGGCGAAGGAGGTCATGAGGATCGGCCGCAGCCGTATGCGCGAGGCCTCCACCGTGGCCTCGTAGCGGGACCGGCCCCCTTCGTGCAAGTCCCGGGCAAACTCGACCACGAGGATCGAATTCTTGCAGGCCAAGCCCACCAGCACCACCAGGCCGATCTGCACGAAGATGTCGACTACCCCATTGGTCGCCCGCACGCCGACCACGGAAGAGAGCATGCACAACGGCACCACCAGGATCACGGCCAGCGGCAGCGACCAGCTTTCGTAGAGCGCCGAGAGGGCCAGGAAAACGCACATCACAGCCAGGGAGAAGACCGCCAGCGTGGTGTCGCCGTCTCGGATCTGCATGTACATCAGTTCCGTCCATTCGGTTTTCATCGACAGCGGCAACGTCTCGGCGGACGTGCTGATCGACGTCGGCGATCACGTTGCCGGAGCTGACCCCCGGCTTCAGGCTGCCGGTGACCGAGGTCGCCGCGCGGGAGTTGTAGCGGTAGACGAAGATCGGGCCGCCGATGTCGCGCATCTCGACCAGGGTGCCCAGCGGAACCATTTGTCCCTGGTTGTTGCGGATCGCCAGCAAATGGATGTCCGAAAGCCGGTTGCGATACTCGCCCTGGGCTTGGACATTGACCTGCCAGTGGCGGCCGAAGGCGTTGAAACTGTTGACGTACAGCGATCCGAGATTGATCCCCAGCGTCTGGTTCAAGTCGTTGAAGGAAACGCCCAAGGCGGCCGCTTTGGCCCTGTCGATGTCCATGAACAACTCCGGCGTATTGGCGCGGAACTGGCTCGAGACGCCCACCAGCCCCGGCGCCTGCGACAGCTTGTCCACGACGGCTTTGGTTTCGTGTTCCAGGATGGGCAGTCCCAGCCCGGCCGGGTCCTCGACGACCAGCTTGAAACCGCCGGCGACGCTCAGCCCGGGGACCGGCGGCGATCCGAAGACAAGGACTTGCGCGCCTTTGACTTTCTGCGACCATTGCCGGCGGAGGTTGTTCATGATCGCCGTATCGCGGAGCGCCGGGGTGGTCCGCTTGTCGAACGGGTCCAGCACGATGAACATTGAGGCGAAGTTCGAGCCGTTGGCCTGCTGCACGAACGAATAGCCGCCTACGGTGATGGTGTGGGCCACGCCCGGGACACCGGGGTAGTGTTTGGGGTCCTTGGGGTCGCCGCGGGCGATCTTATCGATCTCGGCCAGTGTTTCCCGCGTCCGCTCCAGCGAGGCGGCGTCCGGGAGCTGAATGCTGACGATGACCCGGCCCTGGTCCTGCTGCGGGACGAATCCCCTGGGGGCCCGGTTGAAGATCCACAAGGTCAGTACCAGGAGCGCCGCATAGAGCAACAGGACTGCGACGTTGACGTGCAGCAGTTTTCCCACGCTCCAGGCGTAGGCGGCCGTGGTCCGGCCGAATGCGGCGTTGAAGCCGCGGGCAAACAGGCCCAGCGCCGCCGACACGGGCGACCACAGCAGCGACCACCTCGTACTCCCGCCGTCCATGGGTGCATGTCGCCCGAGCGGAACACCGTTTGAGGTCCCGTTTTCAGGCAGGATTTCAGCGCTCGTAATCTGGCATTCAGGCGGGATTTGATCGCCCGCAATCTCGCCAGCCGGGCACCATGCACCCAGGGTCGGCGGGACTACGATCGCCTGGATCTCGCGACGTTTTTTCTTTCCCAGCAGGATCGCGGCCAAGGCCGGGCTGAGTGTCAGCGAGTTGATGGCCGAAAAGACGGTGGAAACAGCGATCGTCACCGCGAACTGCTTGAAGAACCGGCCGGTGATTCCGCTGATGAACGCGCAGGGCACGAACACCGCGCACAGCACCAGCGCCACGGCGATGATCGGGCCGGTGACCTCCGTCATGGCCTTCCGCGCGGCCTCCCGCGGCGGCAGGCCATGGTCCAGCCAGCGATCGACGTTCTCTACGACCACGATCGCGTCGTCCACCACGATACCGATCGCCAGCACCAGCCCGAACAGCGATATATTGTTCAAGCTGTAACGCATCACCGCCATGGCGGCGAAGGTGCCGATGATGGCCACGGGCACGGCAACCATGGGAATCAACACGCTCCGCCAGTTTTGCAGGAAGGCCAGCACCACCAGTCCGACCAGGAACACGGCCTCGAACAAGGTCTTGACCACGTCCCACACCGACTCGCGGATGAAGGGTGTGATGTCGTAGGCGATCTCGTACTTGATCCCCTCGGGAAAGCGCGGCTCCAATTCCTTCATCTTGGCCTTCACGCGGTCGGCAACGTCCAAGGCATTGGTGTCGGGGAGTTGAAAGACGGCGATTCCCACCGCCTGATGGCCGTCGAAGGTCTGCGCCTGGGTATAGCTCGCGGCGCCCATTTCCACGCGGGCGATGTCGCGGAGCCGGACGATGCCGGCCGCGGGACGCGGCGGACGGACGAGGGTCGTCGGACCCGAACTCGTGGCCGCACCGCTGATGTCGCTGGAGGCGCTGCTCAGGGCAGGAGGCGTGCCACTGCTGATCGTCTCCTGTGCCGCGACGGCGCTGGCAGTTGACGGGCTCGCGCCGCTGGTCGCAGTACCGCTGGACGTCGTACCCGGCGTGGTCGAAGCGGCGCCGGCCGTGCTGCCCGTGCCGCTGACCAGGGCAGCAAGGGCCGTCATGCCCACCTGGGGAGACGTCGCAGCGGCGATGCCCGCGCTCGTCAGGCTGCCGCGACCCGGAGTACCGGGCGCCCCGCCGGCGGGTTGCAGCGGATTGGCCATGCCGGCGGCGGCCGCCGCGGAAGTGTTTTGCACCAGACTAGAGTCCACCGTGGACATGGGCACGGAGGTGCTTTGACCGACCTTCACGATGATCTCGCCGAATTGCTCCGGCGTGCTCAGGCGGCCCAGGGCGTCGATAGGGATCTCCCAGGGCTGGCTGGTGGCTGCGGGCGGCGCGCGAGCTGCCCGGTGGGCACGTCGAGGTTTTGGCTCTGGATGGCGGCCGCCACGTCGCCGGCATTGATGCCCAAGGCGGCCATCTTTTGCGGATCGAGCCAGGCGCGGATGCTGTAGTCGCGCTCGCCGAAAATATGAGAATCTGAAACGCCGTCCACGCGCAGCACCTCATCGTTGAGGTGGATCAGGGCGAAGTTGCTCAGATAGAGGTCGTCGTAACGGTGGTCCGGGCTGTAGAGACTGATGATCATCAGGATGTCGGGCGTCCGCTTGCGGATCGCGATCCCTTGATTCTGGACCTGCGTCGGCAACAACGGCATCGCCAGCATCACGCGGTTCTGCACCATGACCAGCGCCGTATTCAGGTCCGTGCCGACGTCGAAGGTGACCGTCAACGCATAGGAGCCGTCGTTGCCCGACTGCGACGACATGTACAGCATGCCTTGCACGCCGTTGACTTGCTGCTCGATCGGCGCGGCGACCGTGTCGGCCACGATCTGCGCACTGGCGCCCGGATAGGAAATCGACACGCTCACGGCAGGCGGCGTGATTTGCGGGTATTGCGCGATCGGCAGGTTGTAGAGCGCGATCCAGCCCGTCAAGGTAACGACGATCGACAACACCGTGGCAAAGATCGGACGGTCGATGAAAAAATGCGAGATCATGGACCGGTCGCCCTGCCAGAACCTACCCGCCGGAAATACAGGCCCGGCGATGCGCCGCCGGCCAGCGAGCGAAGAGGGATCCCGCGTCTCGTCATTTCTTCGCCGCTCCCTGGTTGTCGGCTGCCGGCGTGGGAATCTTACCCGCGGCCCCAGAACCCGCAGGCGAAGCACCTTCTGCGGCCGGGCCTCCCCGAACAGGGCCTCCCGGAACAGAGCCCGCCGGAAGGGCGCCCGCCCCCTGGCCATCCAGCACCGGCATGGGGATCAAGTCGGTGCGGACCTCCATGCCGGTATGGACTTGTTGCAACCCGCTGACCACGACCTTATCGTCCGCATTCAATCCTTTCGTGATGACTCGCAGCCCATCGCTCTCCATCGGCCCGATCGTGACGGGGCGATACTCGATCTTGTTGTTCTCGGGATTGACCACATAGACGTACTTCTTGTCCTGGTCCGAGCCGATGGCGCGATCCACGACCAACAGTCGCGGGTACGGTTGCCCGATCGGCAGCCGAATCCGCACGTACATGCCGGGCATGATCAAGCGGCGGCCGCCGGGCGGCAAAGGATTATCGAAGACCCCGCGTGCCAGAATCGTTCCCGTGGTTGGATTGACTTGGTTGTTGACGAAGTCGATAACTCCCTTGTGAGGAAAGTCTTTTTCATCTTGTAACCCCATAAGAATGGGGATATGCCCGCTGGGGTAGGGCTTGATCCGTCCCTCGTTGATGGCCCGTCGCACGCGCAGCACGGTCGGTTCGTCGACGTCGACGTAGGCGTAAATCGGATCGAGGGAAACGACGGTGGTCAGCAGGGTTTGGTCCTGGGTGGCGAGGTTGCCGAGCGTGAAATAATAGCGGCTCACCTGGCCGTCGATGGGCGAGGTCACGCTGCAGAAATCCAGGTTGATCTTATAGGTGTCTGCGCTGGCCTCCGCGGCTTTGACCTGGGCCTCGGCCTGGGCGACCGCGGCGCGGTCCTGGTCAAGTTGCTGCAAACTGACCGACCCGGGCGTGTTTCGCATCGCTTGCTCGTCTCGAGCCAGGTTCGCTCGGGAGAGGTTGAGTTGGGCCTTATACAGGTTCACCTGGGCCAATGCCTGCTTATACTGGGCCTCGTAGGGCCGGGGATCGATCTGGAAAAGCAACTCGCCTTTCTTGACGTCCGAGCCCTCTTTGAATAATTCTTTCTGACCGGGCGGCAGGACCAGGTAGCCGGTGGCCCGCGCCACGATATTCACCGAGTTCACCGCCTGGGTCCGACCGGTGAAATCGACGTTCTCGGTTACGTCGCGGCGGACAGGAAGGCTGACGGGCACCGCCGGCGGTTCCGCCGGCGCCGCCTGCAACGCGCGGCGCTCGCAACCAACCGCGCAAAGCAGCAAACCGCTACAGCCGCAAGCCAGAAGAAGCAAACTCCGCGCATTCATGCCTGGTGTCTCCAATCGAGGGCATTTCTTTGCAAGCGATTTCACACCAACTCATTCCTCACCGCCCAGACCGCCGCCTGGGTACGATCGGTCAGTCCGATTTTCCTCAAGACGTGCTGGACGTGTTCCTTGACGGTCTCGTAGCTGATATTCATCGCCTGGGCGATCTGCTTGTTGGTAAGTCCGTGGGTCATTTGGCGGAGGACTTCCCCCTCGCGCTCGCTCAAAGAGATTTCCAGATTATTGGCCAGCCGGGGCGTTCGCAGGGCCCCGCTCACGCTGCGGAGTTTTTCGCGGCTCCAGACATTCTCGCCGCTGGCGCAGACACGGATCGCGCTGATCAACTCATCGCGGGTGCAGCCCTTCAACAAGAAACCGCTGGCCCCCAGGGCGATCGCCCGGGCCACCGAGGCAGGGTTGTCGAACGCCGAAAACATCAGGACCGGCAGTTCCGGCTTATCGAGCTTGATGCGACCCAGGGCGGCTAGCCCGTCGCCGTCGGGCATGCGAACGTCCAGGAGCACGATGTCGAGTCCCGTTTCCATCGTGTGCTTTACGGCCGCTTGGCCGGTCGCGACCTCAGCAACGACTTTAATCTCCGTACCTGCGAGCAGGGCTCTTACCCCCTGGCAGACCATTTCCTGGTCGTCGGCAACAAGCAGGCGAATCTTGGCTTCGGTGGGCATGTGAGGGATCCTGAACAACAAAGGAGTAGTGGGGATGATCCGGACACCAAAGCTACTATTATGCGCACCGATGGGGGGTAATGGCAAGCGTCGGAAGGGGGCGAAGTATTACCTTTTCCCGTCAGAAATTCTACGGAACTTCTGACCCGTCTTTTGGGGTGCGACGCACAAAGTAGGTCCTTTCCGCCGGAAAGGACTGGTGTGCGATAATTAGTCGGCGGAAGGGTGTCGAATGCGTCTCACGGAGATCTTATCGCGGATCTGCCTGCGGGGTACGACAGCCGGGTAAGTTCTTCGGTCTTAGCAGTTAGTGCTTATCGTCGCGTCGCGTGCGGATCCACTTTTTTCGCATGGTGATGCGAAACAGGCCAGAGCAACTCGCCGTACAGCCCGCGGATGAAAAACGCCCGGCAGAAAACGGCCAAGAGAATGGCGATCACGACCCATAAGCCGTAATCGCCCGGTGCGATCAGCATGGCCAGTGCCAGCCCCAGCAAGACTCCGAACGCCGAAACCAACGCCTGTTCGATGCGGTATCTGGTCATTGCCGACCTCCTGAGAAGATTGGGAGGATCTTTACAACTTCATTATAGCCAGTCCAACGGCGGTTGCTATGCAGCCAACGGGTTATTTCGTGCCCTGCAAGGCCTCAAGCGATCGCTCGTAAAACTCCTTTTCCGCCTTGAGTTCCTCGCGCTTGCTGAAAGCCGCCAGCTCCTTGAAACGCCGGGCCGGATCGGCACCTGTGGCATGGCAGAGCTTCGCCAGGCAGTGCGGGCAAAGCCACAAGGGGCGGCGGTCCGCTTCCTCGCGATGGTTGCTGCCGCACATATTGCACTCGTACAACGTGCAGTGCTGCATCGAGAACATGTGCCCCGTCTCGTGCGAGGCGGTTTTCAACGTGCGGAGCAGGCACGCGCGGAACTCGGCATCGCCCCCGTGCGGGTCGCCGTTGCGGGCGATCGACCACACGCCCACGCGCTCGCTTAACGACGCCTGGCCGAAGACGAAGTTCCATCCCTCGCCCGGCCACAGGTCCGACGTCGTCAGTGCGATATATGCGCAGGCGTCGGCGGGCAGTCGCGGCCGAAGGACTTTGTTGAGCACATGCGTCGATAGAATCTGCTTGACATGCCAGGTGGGGTGTTCGCGCCGGGCTGAGGCCGGAATTATGTCCAACGACAGGTCGTCGCGGACCTTCACCGGCAACTGGAAGTAGATGCCCAGGAACTCGGCCGTCCGGTCCAGCACCTTCCGCTGGGCAGGGTCGAAGTCGCCGAGCGGTTGCACGTAGATTGTCCGCCGCTGCTTGTCGACGCGGACCGGCCGGCCGGCCAGGTACTGCGCGTAGGACTGGCCCGTCTCCTTGTGATCGGCCAGCCAATCGTGCGGCTGGGGCGGCCCGAGTTTCGTGTGCAAGGGCAAGAGTTTCTCGAACGTGGCCGGCAACGGTTTGTCGGCACGGGCAAGGCCGGCGGAGACGGCGGCCACAACGGCGAGCCAGGGGATGACGCAACAAGGCATGGCTTGGACCCCTTGGAGTGTATCGCTCGGGTTCGGCGCGGGTCTCCCGACCCCGCCGAAATCTTCGACCGGAGGTCTCTCCATTTGCCGGGAGACCTCGGTCGGTGGCGTGGCTCGGTCAGCAGCCCGGCCATAACAGCGGTTCTTGATATAATTCTACCATGCACAAGCAACTCGTCACCATCAGCAAGTTCCTCAGCTTCGTGCTCCGGCACGACCCCCAGGCGATCGGCATCACGCTGTAAATAGAAACACGAATTCAGTTGATTTCTCTAAAGGTGCTGAGATAACGTCTCAATCACGGCCCCATCCGGCCCGCGCAACGTCACTTCCAGCGGCATTTCACCGGGCAGGCTGTGCGTGGCGCAACCGAAACAGGGGTCGTAGGCCCGAAAGGCCATCTCGACCATGTTCAATAGGCCCTGGTTCACCTTGCCCTTGCTGATTAGATTCTGGGCGGCCTTCTTCACCGACATGCAAATCGGGGCGTTGTTGTTCGTCGTGCCGACGATCAGGTTCACCTTGGTGAGGATGCCACGCTCGTCGGTCGCATAGTGGTGCGTCAGCGTGCCCCGCGGGGCCTCGACGCAGCCCACGCCTTCGGTCGGCTTGGCGGTGGGCAGGGTGCGATACTCCTTGCCGGTGATCTCCGGGTCCCGCGACAGCTCGACCCACCGCTCGGCCGCGTAGAGCAACTCGACCAGGCGGGCCCAGTGCGTAGCCAGCGTATGGTGGACCGGCTTGCCGCCCAAGGTTTCGTACATCCGCTTGTATTCGGCATTCGCCAGCGGCGTGGCCATGCCCTCGGCCACGTTGCAGCGCGAAAGCGGCGTCGCCTTGTAGACGCCCGACTGCTCGCCGTCGACAAACCCCTTCCAGCCGATCTTCTTCAGGTAGGGGAACTTCAAATAGGACCACGGCTCGACCCGTTCGGCAATGTAATCGCGGTACTCGGAGCAGTCGTACTTGGCGACCTCCTTGCCGCCGGGGCTGGTGATGCGGACCAGGCCGTCATAGAAGTTCGTGCAGTTGTCGGCATCGACCATGCCCATGTTGTAGGTCTTGTGCAGGTAGACGTCGCCGGTGATCAAGGCGACATAGGTCTTGTTGGCCAGCACGATGTCGTCGAGGATTTTGAGCGAGAACTTGGCGAACTCGACGGCCTCCAGCCCGCGGGCCTCGATCTCCTTGCGCTGCGATTCATCGATGCCGCGGCTCACGCCGCCGGGCAGGCCCCAGTTGGGATGGACGGCCCGGCCGCCGATCATCTTGATGAGCGAGTGGCCGTCGTGCCGCATCTTGAGCACTTTGCCGGCCACGTCCAGGCCCACCTTCTTGACCACGCCGAGGATATTCCGCTCGGCGGCGGGGGCGTCGGGGCCGAGGACGAAATCGGGCCCGCTGAGGGCATAGAAATGCGTGGTGTGGTCGGTGGCGTAGAAGATGCTGTAGAACAGCTCCCGCAGCTTCTTGGCCGTGGGCGGCGGATCGACGTGGAACACGCGGTCCAGGGCCTTCGTGGCGGCCATGTGGTGCGCCTCGGGGCAGACGCCGCAGATGCGGGCCGTGAGGTTCGGCATGTCTTCCGCCTGGCGGCCGACGCAGAACTTCTCGAAACCGCGAAGCTCCGGGATCTGCACGTAGGCGTTGGCCACGTCGCCCTGCTCGTCGAGGAAGATGTCGATCTTGCCGTGGCCTTCCAGCCGCGTTACGGGGTCGATGGAGATGCGTTGCATGGGAGTATTTATTAGTTATGTCCGTTTCCCGCCGTCGCCTTGCTGCACCGCCGCAGCAGGCTGCCGGCGAGGCTGAAGCGATAGAACGTGCCGACGGGATCGGGAATGCCTTCGGCGATGATGCGGTCGATTTCCTCTTCGTTGTTCGAATCGATGACCGAGGCCACGGCGCTCATCAGCCGCGAGCCGTAGTCGTCGACGCCCTCGTTCGGACCGTGGCAGCCGATACAAGGCGAGTTTACCGCAGGACACAAGGCCCCGCAACCGGCCCGCGTGGCGATGCCGCAGCACATCAGGCCCTGCTCCAGCAGGCAGGTCTCGTCGTCGGGGATGATTTCCCAGGTGCGGCGGAACTTCTTGATCTTCTTTTCCTTCTTCTTCCGCTTGCACTCCTCGCAGACCGTCGTATCGACGCCGATGGTCGCGCCCTTGGGCGGCAGCTTGCCTTCGACGATGGCCGTGATCGCCTTCCAGATGTTGTCGACCTCCGGCGGGCAGCCGGGCAGGAAGTAATCGACGTCGACCGTCTGCTTGAGGGTCTTCAAGGTGTCGTAGAACACCGGCAAATAGAGCGTGCCTTCCGGCACCTGCGTTTCGTGCTGTGGATAAATGTTCTGCGGGTTGTCGGGCGCGGTGGCCGAACCCTGGTCGTAAACGGTCGCGAAGATCGACTTGCGGTCGTCAAGGTTGCCCAGCCCGGGGATGCAGCCCTCCGAGGCGCACGAGCCGAAGGCCACCAGCACTTTGGACTTCTGGCGGAGCAGGCGGGCCATGTACTCCTGTTCGCTGTTGCGGATCCCGCCGTTGAACAGGCAAACGTCGATCTCGCCGTCGGCCATTTTCTCGATGTCGCGGACCTTGCCGTCGGCGATGCAGGGGCAGAAGACCAGGTCGAAAGCGGCGTCGACGTCGAGGATCTTGGCGTCGATCTGCAGAATGGAAATCTCGCAACCGCCGCACGACGCGGCCCAGTAGATGGCCAGCTTGCCCTTGGCGGCCTTCTTTTCAGCAGTGACTTGAATCATGATAACTTCTCCGGTAGGCCGGAACAAGCTCGACCCGGCAACGCCGGGTGCCCGAGTTCCGGCAGGAATCTCCCTGCGTTGTGCCGGAACTGCACACGCGTGTTCCGGCCTGCGCGGTCCCAAGACCTAAACCACCTCCAAGGCTTCCTCGTGCTCTTTAAGAATCGTCTCGAGCGCTTCCGCGCGGTGGCCGTTTTCCGTCCAATTGCCCGGCCATTTCAGCGGACCAAGCTTGCGGACGTCGGCCACGAGCTGATCGACGGCCTCGGCCAGTTGCTGCCCTTCGGCCGCGGAGGCCCAGACCAGGCGGACGCGATCGGACTCGATGCCCATCGCCCGCAGCGTGTGCTTGAGGATCGAGTACCGCCGCATGGCCTTGTAGTTCTGTTCGATGTAGTGGCACTCGCCGGGGTGGCAGCCGGCGATGAGCACGCCGTCGGCCCCGGAGGCCAGGGCTTTCATCACGAAGCTGGGATCGACTCGCCCGCTGCACATCACGCGGATGATGCGGACGTTGGGCGCATACTTAATGCGGGCCGTGCCCGCCAGGTCGGCCGCGCGGTACGAGCACCAGTTGCAGCAGAAGCCTACGATTTTCGGTTCAAAGTTTTCGTTGGCCATGGGAGTTGTTGTCGGTTGGCGGTTGTCAGGTGTCAGTACCCAGTACTTAGTACTCGGTCATTCGGTCGTTACGTTGTTTACTGAGTACTCAGTACTTTGTACTTGGTGCTCCTTCATCCGGCCGCAATGCTTTCCAGTTGCATTTCGCTTGCGGCCCCGTTTCCATTTGCACTGGCGTCCCAAAGGGCGCCTTCGATCTCGGCAAAAATCTGTTCGTTGTTGAAGTGGGCCCCGGTAATCGCACCCGCCGGGCAGGCGGCGACGCACGTGCCGCAGCCCTTGCACAAGGCGGTGATCACGTGGCTCACGTTCTTCACCTCGAGGTACTCGATGGCGTTGTAGGGGCACATCGTGTTGCAAATCCGGCAGCCGGAGCATTCCTCTTCGTTGATCGCGGCCACTACCGGCTCGATCATCACCTGGCCCCTGGTGATCATGCCGGCCACGCGGGCGGCTGCCGCTGCGCCCTGGGCCACCGATGCGGGAATGTCCTTCGGGCCCTGGCAGACGCCGGCCACGAAGATGCCGTCGGTCATTGTGGCCACCGGGTCGAGCTTGGGATGCCGCTCGGTGTACCAACCGGCCATGCTGCAGGAAATGCCGCACTTCAGCCCCATTTCCTTGGCGTCGGCCTGCGGCTCCAGGCCGCCCATCAGAATCACCATGTCGACCGGGATCCGCCGCTGCCGGCCCAGCAGCGTGTCTTCCACCTGCACGATCAGCCGGCCGGCCTCGTCGGGCTGGCGGGCGGCGTCGGTCACTTCGGCCACCTTGCCGCGGACGAAGTGCATGCCCTCCTCCAGCAGCCGCTGGTAGAACTCTTCGTAATCCTTCTGCGGGGCCCGCACGTCGATGTAGAACGAGTAGACCTCGGCCTGGGTCTTCTCCAACACGAGGTGCCCGAACTTCATCGCCGCCATGCAGCAGACGTTCGAGCAGTAGGTGTTCGACGTTGTGTCGCGGCTGCCGACGCAATGGATGATGGCCACGCGCTTCGGCTCGGTCTTGCCGTCGCGGAGCACGATCTTGCCGTTGGTGGGCCCGGCCGCGTTGCAGAGCCGCTCGAATTCCATGTTCGTGAAGACGTTGGCCAGCCGCCCATAGCCGTATTGCGGGATCCGCTTGCAATCGAACGGCTTCCAGCCCGTGGCCATGATGATGTTGCCGACCTCGATCTCGACGATCTCGTCCTCCTGCGTGTAGTCGATGGCGTTGGTGGGGCAGACCTTCGAGCAGACCTGGCACTTGCCGCGGGTGAAGTAGGTGCAGTTGGCCGTATCGAGCACGGGAATCCTCGGCACGGCCTGCGGGAAGGGCATGTAGATCGCCTTCCGCGTGGCCATGCCCACCTCGAACACATCGTCAACCACTTTCCGCGGGCATTTTTCCACGCAGATGCCGCAGCCCGTACAGTCGGGGGCGTTGACCATGCGGGCCTTCTGGCGGATCTTGACCTTGAAGTTGCCCACCGAGCCGGTCACCTCTTCCAGCTCGGAGTAGGTGTACATTGTGACCTTGTCGTGCTGGCCGACTTCGGACATTTTGGGCGTGAGGATGCAGGCCGAGCAGTCCAGCGTAGGGAAGGTCTTGTCGAACTGGGCCATGTGCCCGCCGATCGACGGCTTGCGCTCGACCAGGTAGACCGGGTAGCCGGCGTCGGCCAGTTCCAGCGTGGCTTGCAGGCCGGCGATGCCGCCGCCGATGACGAGCGTGGCCGGGTTGACCTTCACGTACATCCGTTCCAGCGGCTGCTGATAGTGCACCCGTCCGGCTGCCGCGGCCACCAGGGCCTTGGTCTTCTCGGTGGCCGCCCTCTTGTCGATATGGACCCAGGAGCAGTGCTCGCGGATGTTGGTCATCTGCAGCAGGTACGGATTCAAGCCGGCATTCTCGCAGGCCCGGCGGAAGGTCTTCTCGTGCAGGTGCGGCGAGCAGGCGGCCACGACCACGCGGGTGAGCCCTTCCTTCTTGATGTCCTCTTCGATCATGCTCTGGCCCAGCGAGGAGCACATGAACTTGTAGTCGCGGGAGATGGCCACGTCTGGGATGTTCTTGCCCGCCCAGCGCGCGACCTCCTCCACGTCAACCGTGCCGGCAATGTTGCTGCCGCAATGACAGATGTAAATGCCGATTTTTTCAGACATCGTTGTGTTCCTGTGCTCAATCCCAAATCCCAAATCTCAAATCTCAAATCCCAAATCTCCAACAAATCTCAAAGGCTCGGAACGTTTTGGATTTTTGTCTTTGGGATTTCCGATTTGTTTGGGATTTCGTGCTTTGGATTTGGGATTTGTTTCTCTTACACCGCTGCCGCCAACTTGCCGTTCAATTTCGCCGCCAGAACGGGCATGGCGGCGACCATTTCCTTGCCGAAACCAAGCTTCTTCGGGTCCAGGCCGAAGGCGATGCCCAGGATCTGGGTGAAGTACAGGATCGGCAGGCTGAATTGCGTGTTGAAGTAGCCGTTGACGCGGGCCTGGTAGCCGTCCATGTTCAACTGGCACATGGGGCACATGCAGAGGATCATGTCGGCATGGTAATCCTGCGCGCTTTGCAGCAAGCGGCGGATGAGCTCGAAGGCCTGCGGCTCGCTGATCTGGGTCATGTGCCCGCCACAGCAGTGGGCTTTGACCGGGTAATCGACCACTTCGGCCCCCAGCCACTTCAACAGGTTGTCCATCTTCATCGGGTATTCGGTGTTGTCGCAGCCCTCGACCCCGAGTGCCGGGTGCCCGCGGCCTGCCGGGTGCCCCGGGCGGACGACCTGACAGCCGTAATACGGGGCGACCCGCAGCCCGGCCAGCGGCCGCACGACCTTGTCCCGCACGGCCCGCTCGCCGATGTCGTCGTGGATGACGTCGAGCATGTGGCGGACCGTCACCCGGCCGGGATCGTAGTGCAGGCCGCCCGCCGCCAGGCACTGGTTGATCTTCGCGCCCATTTCCGGAAAGTCGGTCATCAGCCGATCGGTCTTCTTCAGATTCAAGTAGCAGGCCGCACAAGGGGCGACGAGCTGCTTGATCTGCGGATCGACCAGGGCCAGGTTCCGGGCCACGACGGCACAGGCCGTCAACTCGTCCTGGCTGAAGTATTCCGTCGCCCCGCAACAGTTCCAATCGTCAATCTCCTGGAGCTTGATATCCAGCAGATCGGCCACTTCGCGGACCGAATGGTCATAGGCGGCGGCGTTGATTTCCAATGAACATCCGGGGTAGTAGGCGTAACGCATGGGAACGGCTCGGGGTTCGGGGTACTGTAGGGTGAGACCAGATCGCGTAGCGAGCGCCGGCCCACGATTACTTCGATCACTCTCCGACATGGTGGGCCTGCGCTTGCTACGCAATCTGGTCCCACCCTACTTTCTTTCCTCGCTGCTGATTTCTTTCGCTTTTTGAATAATCGCTTGCAACTGACCAATGTTTTTGATCTTGCTCGGCGTCAGCGCCATGCGGCCGCGTCTGAACATGGCAAGGCCCATGGGTCCCATCTTCAATGCCTGCAACGGCCGGTTCAGCAGGTGATAACTGGTGGCCAGGCCCAGCTCGAAGCTCCGACCGTACCGGTCGACAAAGTCCGTGAAGGCCTTGGCCAAGGCGGGGGCGTCGGTGTCGTGATACATCCGCTGGGCAATCGACATCCGCTTGAGCGTGTACATGATGTCGGTGATGGGGATCTCCTGCGGGCAGCGGGTGGTGCAAAAGTAGCACGAGACGCAGACCCACATCGTATTGGCGGCAAGCACGCGCTCGCGCTCACCCGCGTTGATCAGGGCAAAGATCGTTCGCGGCGTATGTACCATGTCCGCGCCGCTGGGGCACGAGCCGCCGCAACTGCCGCATTGCAGACAATGCAACAACCGCTCCCCGCCAGGCGTCGCATCGATTACCTGTGCGAGAAAGGAATCTTTTTTTCGGACAGTGTGTGTAGCCATTGGTGCGCTCCGCCGCGGGGGTGTCGGCTCAAGACCCATTTCGTTGGTTCGGAAACCAGCTCGTCGTTCCCTTAAGCAACCAGCGTTCCAACCTCATCGCCCGTCAGAATATTCGTCGTAACGAGTTTTGCTTCATGGACTTACAATCTCGTCACCCGATCGAGTTTCGTCAGGCCGCAGGGCCCGATCCACGGAATTTCGTCGTGCGATCTCACGGAATTCCGCGACAGCCTTCGTCGCTCAGCAGCACGGGCAACTCGACGCTGATGCTGGTTCCCTTGCCTATCGCGCTGCGGATACTGCACTTTCCACCGAGCAGCCTTGCCCGTTGTCGGATGCCCTCCAGGCCGAAACAGCTCTTCAGCACGGCCTTGGGGCCGAACCCTGCGCCCCAATCGCGAATCTTGATCCGCACGAATTCACCCCGTTGCAAGAGGCTGACCTGGACCTTCTCGCTCTTGCTGTGTTTGCAGGCATTCGTCAGGCCCTCTTGGGTAATGCGGTAGATGGCGTTTTCCAAGGTCGGATCCAGACGCAGAAAATCGACCCGGCTCTGGAAATCGATCTGGGGGCCCTTGTCGCGGCCTATCTCATGGACGAGGTGGGTGATAGCTTCGACGACGCCCGATTCATCCAGGATCGGCGGTCGGACGCCGGCAATCAGGCGGCGAGACTCGAAATGCCCTCGCTGGAGCAAGGTCATCGCTGCCTCGTAAGCCTTTGCCGCCTCCTTGGGTGTCTTGTCTTTGAGGTGATCGAAGGCCTGCAACTGCATCAGCGCCCCGGCCAGCTCTTGGGCCAGCCCGTCGTGGATTTCGTAGGCGATGAGTTGCCGTTCGCGGTCGCTGGCGTGCAACAGGTGTTTGAGGTTGTAGAATTCCTTTTGCAATGCCTCCTCGGCCCGCTTGCGTTCGGTGATGTCGGTGATCACGACGGCAATCCGAAAAGGACTCCCGTCCTCGTCGCGAATCACGAAGGTGCTTTGCCAAGTCGAGATCGGTTTCCCGTGGCGCGGCAAGACTATCTGTTCGCAATGGAAGTGTCCCTGCCGCAGCAAGGCGGGAATCATTTCCGTCTTGCGCCTTTGCACATAATCCTCGGGGTAGTAGGCAGACACGTTCTTGCCGATGACATCCTCCGGTTCCTCTTCGCCGAACAAGCGGCACAGCGTGCGGTTTGCGTAGGCAATGCAGCCGTCGAAGTCCGACATCCCAAAGCCCTCTTCGGAGGCTTCGGCAAACTTGCGGAAAATTTCGAGGTCCTCGTTCGCCTTCGCCAGTTCCGCAGTTCGCTCCTTGACCCGCTGCTCCAATTCATCGTGGGCCTTCTGCAACGCCTCCTCGGCCCGCTTTTGCTCGGTAATATCGACGCCAACCCCGGCGACGAAACGCCTCCCCGTCGAATCTTGGAAAGGGAACTTGAAGTTCCGGCAGTAGCTGCGGCTGCCGTCAGGCTTGGTCGATTCCTCAACGAATTCAACCACTTGACCGCTGGAGAGAACTTTTTCATCGTTCTTCCGGAACTGCTCGGCGGTTGCCGATGGCCAAAGCTCGAAATCCGTCTTCCCGATCCTGTCTTCAGGCCGCATTCCGACACGCCTCGCGCCGGACTCGTTGACGAAGACGTAACGTCCCTGATCGTCTTTCATCCAAGCGATGGCCGGGCTGTTGTCCATGAACAACTTGAACCGCTCTTCGCTCTCCCGCAACGCCTCTTCGGCCTGCCTTCGTCGTGTGATGTCGCTGGCAATCAGCGTTACCGCAACGACCTGATCGCCGACCTTGACAGGGCTTGCATAGGTCTCGTACGACGAAAGGCTGCCGTTCGGACCGGCAGCGACCGACTCATAGAAACCAGCTTGCCCCGTAGCGAAAACGCGCTCGATGCACTCTCGCACGATCTCCCGGTAATCGGGCGCCACGAAATCATAGGCGCTCTTGCCAACGGCATCGTTCAAAACGAGGCCAGGGACCGTGCGATTGATGAACTGAATCGTTCCAGCACGGTCGACGAAGGCCACAAAGAAGGGCGTGTTGGCGAAAATCGCCCGCCATTGTGCCTCCCGTTGCCGCGTTTCCGCAAGTTCTTCCAGCAATTGCTGCTTGCTCTTGTCCTGGTCGATCATGGCAGACCTCGTACGCTGCTAGCACCAAACGGTTTTTTGGGGAATTGGTATTAACTTTGAGCGGTCTTGTAATTATACTTCCGCGGCAGGGAATGCGACAGTCAAGGAGGCATCACCATGGCCAAGGAAGGTCAAGGATTCGAACAATGGTTGCGTGGGGCAAAGGTCCAGCCTGAACAGTTGAATGATCAACAGCGGGCCGTTCTCCAGGCAGCGTTTAGTTTCCTTCAGCCCAGCGGCGGGGACTATTCCAGTTCGCGGATCGCCGGTTATTTTTTGCTCCACTGCAATTCAGGATTGAAAGTGGCTCAGATCGCACGCCTGGTTGGGATCAGCACTCGGTCGGCCTCCCGCCATCGGAAACTCTCCGCGAGACAAGTGGTCCAACAGATTCAACAGCGCTTCAACGGCCGCCCGTACGGGAAGCTCTTGCTGCGCCATGCCGGCTCCATTGCCGAGTTTCTCTTCACCCACCCCGAGGCCACGCGGGACGACCTGCTCGACTTCATCGAGCGCACGTGGGAATTCCGCGTCTCCAAGGTGGCCCTGTGGGAGTTTCTCAAGAAGTGCGGCTTGGACCGTGGCTCCCTGGAGGAAGTCCGGCAAACTGCTTCCCGAGAGGAAGTGGAAGGCGTGGCGGCCGAGGTGCTCGATGCGCATGCGCCGGGTGGGCTCGTGCCCGTAGTGCCCGACAATTTTTTTTTGCGAACACCCAGTATGCTGGGGCTTTCCTGCTGTGGTCCCAAGTGCAATCTTGGCTCGCCACGGCCCGCGAGTGCTTTAGCGACGACTACGGTTCGCTCGATCGGGGGTTCTTGACCAGCGTCTTCGCCTTGGTCGTCGGATTGGAGCGAGTTTTTCACCTGGACCAGATGCAGGACGTGGGGTTCGCTCTCTTGACCGGTGACGCGCGGCGTTGTCCCTCGCGATACGACGTGGGCGCTTGGCGACGGCACGTGCTGTGGAACGAGGTGGACCGTTTCTGTCACCGCACGAGCCCCTGGGAACTATTGCACGGGCAAGACCTGCGGATGAGCTTTGACGAACACTCGATTCCACGCTGGACCAAGAAATTCGTGATCCCCAAGGGCTATGTGACCACACGCAACAAGTTCATGCGTTGCGAGAAACTGTATTTGGGCTACGAGGTGAATCTGAGGCGTTTCGCCACCATCAAGGCCACGCCGGGCAACGTCGAGTTGCGCGATGTCGCCGGACTGCTGACCCGCAGGGTACTGCGCTATGGCCAGCCCGCCTCGCTGCACGCCCTGTTCGACGCCGGGGCCGGCAAGAGCGATGCGGACGTGCGGGCCCTGATGGACCAGGCTGCGGCGACCGAGAACCTGGAAGTCACTTTGCGGGCTTGCCGCTATCCAAGCCGCGTCGAGCGATGGAAAAGTTTACCGGCCGAGGCGTTCACCAGCTACGAGGAACCGGGCGTCTGTAAGGGGGCTCCGCCGAAGGAGATTCGCGTGGCCGAAACCCGGACGGTGCTCAAGAACGAAAGCGAGGAGAATGCCGTTCGCACGATCGTCTGCCGACAGGTGATCCGCGGGCCAAAGAAGGACCGTTGGCACCCAATGTATACCAGCAGTGACGCCGAAGCGGGCGAAGTGCTGGACGGGTTTCGCCTCCGCCAACATCATGAACAAGGTTTTCGCGTGCAGGTCCATGGTGAGTCCCTCAATGCCGTTCCCTGCGGCTACGACAAGGAGAGCCCCGATCGCCATCATCCACGGTTCCACCGCGGTCCGCCCCAACTCATGGGATGGCTGGCTTGCCTGCTCTACAATGCATGTGCGGCGTTTGCCGAGACGGTGTCGCCAACGCTCACCGGCAAATTCGTCGACACGCTACGTCGCATGTTCTTCAACCTCAAAGGTGACATGTACTGCACTCCGAGGGCGCTGATCGTTTACCTGGAAGAATTCCCCGCACAGCATTTGCTCGTCGATTACATCGACCAATTCAATGCCGCGCAACATCGAGTTCCTTGGCTCGACAATCGACAACTCATCCTCTCGCTTTCTCCTCATCTACCCCGTGCCGGACCCTGACACTGCTTTCTTAACACCAAAAGCCAAAAAACCGTTTGGTGCTAGTGCATGCCCACAAAGGCAGACCCATTAGAGCCATTGTATTCAACTCACCCCTGTGCTGGGAAGGCAATGCGTCCAAAAGGGGGTACCAGGATGCCGCAGTTGGCTTAGGCCGCCGGCAGAGAAACGGTGTGGACCACATGGTCCACAACCCATATATTACCTACTGAGACATAATCTCCCCATCTTTCTTTCCAAATTCCGCATGATGACGAAGGACAACTCCGACGAACGTTCGCCCATGACCCTTGCGATCGAGTGGTCGGCGCGGCTGACGACGATCGGCCTGGAGATGGCCCTTCCGGCGGGCGGCGGGTACTGGCTCGATTTGCGCGTTGGCACGGCGCCGCTGTTTGTCATTCTCGGGGCGATTCTGGGTTTCGCCGCGGGCATGTTTCATCTCATGCAGATTGCACGAGGAGACCCCAAGAGGCCCACGTGAGCATTCTGGTTTTTAATGCCGGTTCCAGTAGCCTGAAGTTCGGTCTCTTTACCGATGATTCGGTCTGCGCATGGTTGGCGTCTGGGGCCCTCGATTGGGCCGGCGGCGACCGGCATCGCGCACTGCTGACATTGCGCACCGCCGAGATGATGCCAGCGTCAAGCCGCACGGTCGAGGTGCCGGAAGATCGGGCGGCGGTGCGCTGTGCAATTCAAGCGCTGGTGGAAGCACAGCCCGATGGCTCGCGGTCGGTGGCGGATATCCAGGTCGTGGCACACCGTGTGGTCCATGGCGGCGCCGAGTTTCCCGAAAGCGCGCTGGTCGACGACACCGTGAGGAAGGGCATCGCCCGCTGGTCCGAGTTGGCCCCTTTGCACAATCCGCCCGCTTTGGCGGTCATCGCGGCGGCGGAGGCCGCCCTGCCGCATTCGCGGCAAGTGGCGGTCTTCGATTCGGCCTTCTTCGCCCACCTTCCGCCGCGGGCACACGTGTTTCCCTTGCCCTACCACTGGTATTCCGAGTGGGGCGTGCGGCGCTTCGGTTTCCATGGAATCAGCCACCGCTATTGTGCCGCTCGGGCGGCCGAGGTCCTGGGGCGCGATCCGGCCGGGCTGCGGATCATCAATTGTCACCTGGGCGGCGGTTGCTCGGCGGCAGCCATCCACAACAATATCGCTGTCGCCTCGACCATGGGCTTTACCCCCTTGGATGGACTGATGATGGGCACACGGCCCGGCTCGCTCGATCCCGGCATCTTGCCGCACGTCGTGCGCCGCCATGGCTTGACGGCCGACGATCTGGACGCGGCCCTCAACAACGGGTCCGGCCTGCTGGGCGTTTCCGGCGTTTCATCGGATTTCGCCGAAATCGAGCGCGCGGCGGAGCAGGGCAATTCTCGGGCATGCCTGGCTGTCGACATGTTCGCCGACCGCGCCCGTGCGGCCGTGGGGGCCCTGGCCGTCAGCATGGGTGGAGTCGACGTCCTGTCCTTCACCGACCGGGTGGGCGAGAACTCGCCCGCACTTCGAGCCAAGGTCTGCCAAGGGCTGGAATGCCTGGGACTGCGGCTCGATCCGCTGCGGAATGCGGCCAATCGGCCCGACAGCGATCTCTCGCCCGCCGACTCGCCGGCGCGGATCCTCGTGATCCACACCCAAGAAGAGTTGATGATCGCCCGCGAAGCGCAGAAACTGATCATTCGGCAAGCGTGATCCTCAGCGCAATCGCATGCTCGCACGGCATCGTGGCGGGGCACTTGACGACGAGCCGGTCGCGCTGCTGTTTCCACTCGAGCCTCGCAGCGCTGCCCAAGAGTTCGACTTTCGCCACCGCTCCGTTTGCCAGGTCCGAGGCATTCCCCAGCGATCGGATCGTAATGTCCTCCCGGGGAATTGCCAGCACGTAAGCGTAAAGCGTCCGGCCTTTGCGGGTGAAGCGGATTTCCTGGGTGTTCGGCACCTTGCCGGAAATCACATCGCCGCTCGGCAGGGCCCGCGCCGCTGGAGCCGCGGGGTCCTGCCCGCCGACTTTCGTCGCGCCCTCTCCAAAGACCTTCCAGGGACGCGTGCCAAAAATCCCCTCGCCATTGACGTCCATCCATTTCGTCAGGTCTGCCAGGAACCGCAGCTCGTCGTCGTCTGGGCTGCCGTCGCCCTTCAAGGGGATGTTCAAGAGCAGGTTGCCGTTCTTGCTAACGACGTTGATCAATTCCTTGATCACGGCGTCCGCGGTGCGGTAGGTCGCGCCGCGGTAGTAATGCCAGTTGCCGATGCAGGTGTCGGTCTGCCAGGGATAGGGTTGGATGGTGTCGGCGCGGCCGCCTTCGAAATCGTTCACCAGGTACTTGTAGAACTCCCGCGGCGGATGGGCGTCATAGATCTTGGTGTTGTAGACCACGTCCAACTTGCCCTGCCGCCGCGCCATGTCGGCGTTGCAGTAGTGCGCGACAACGCTCATCCCGGCGTCGCCCAGCGGCGGCACCGTGTCGTCGAAGTACAGCAGGTCCGGCCGGTACTTGTCGACCAGGTCCTGCGTGCGGTTGAACCATTTCTCGATGTAGGCCTGGCGGGCCTGGGGCGTGCGGGCTGCGCCGTGGGGACCGTACAGATCGGCCGGGTCGTAGCCCTCCCACCAGCGGCCTTTGCCGTCGGCCTTGGTCAGCGCGCCGTCATACGGAACGCCCGCGAGCGGTCCGGCGGCATCGGCCCCGTGGGCAACTTCATACCACTCCCACGCGCGGGCGCTGTGCACGCTCACGCCGAACCGCAGCCCGTGCCTGCGTGCGGTTTCCGCCCAAATGCCGACGATGTCTTTCTTGGGGCCGATATTGACCGAGTTCCAGGGCTGGTACCGCGAATTCCAGCAGTCGAAATTGCAGTGGTGATTGGCCAGCGCCACGAAGTACTTGGCCCCCGCCCGCTGGTAGAGCCGGATCAGCTTCTCGGGATCCCACTTCTCGGCCTTCCACAAGTTGCAGATGTCCTTGTAGCCGAACTGCGAGGGGTGGCCGTAGTGCTCGACATGGTACTGGTAATAGCGGCTGCCCTGCTTGTACATGTGGAAGGCGTACCAATCGCCTTGTTCGGGCTGGCACTGGGGACTCCAGTGGGCCCAGATGCCGAATTTTGCGTCGCGGAACCACTCGGGGCACTCGTATTGCCGGAATGATCGCCAATCGGGCGAAAAAGGGCCCGCGGCGATCTTGTCGGAGAAGACGGTCTTCCGCCGTTCGACGGCCAGCCCGCTCGGCGTGGGCGCGGCCGGCGTGTCGATGCCATATTTCGCCGCGAAGTACCGCCAGACCTGCTTCAATTCGGCGTCCGGCAGGACTCGGTCGAAGAGGATGGCTTCGGCAATCTCGCAGTGCGACGTTCTGATTATTGCCGCCGAACCCATTGAGCTGGATCTGCCGCGGCTGGATCTTGGCGGGGTCGCTGCCGGATTGGGCCCGTTGCTCCATCAATTTCGTATCGTCTTTCCAGAAGCTGGCCAGGGGACTTGCGCCGCCGGCGATGGTGCCCGTGTGCAGGTGCCAGGCCGTATTCCTCGAACCTTCTCCGTAGACGCTCCAAAGTCCGTGATAGGTCCAGGCATTGGCAAACCAGACCTGGTCGTGTCCCTCCATGTATCCGAAGGCCCAATTCCAGGCGTGGCTGGAGAGGACCCGCTGGCAGTGGTCCGGGGCAGCGTCGGTCCATCGTGCCAGCAGGAAAAGCGAATGCGCAGCCAGGTTGCCGGAATTGAAGTCATAAGAGCCGTACATGTGTCCCTGCGGGTCGAAGCGGACGACCGGCTTATCGTTAGGGCCTTTGGCCATTCGCGGGGGCTTGCCGGCGACCTGGTCGATATCGTGTCCTTGTCCCGACTGGTCGAGCCACTTGGTCACCTCGCCGCGATCGTTGGTCACAACGCCGGCATCCGCTTTGATCCACCAGACACAGCCCGGCAGGTCCTTGGGGACGAAAGCCGGATCGGCGGCTTGGGCCCAAGCGGCGAAGGCCAATGCCAGATAGCAGGAAGTAATGAAGAGTTTAGCCAAATCAATCTTTCTCGCTGTTACGTGCCCGTTGGCGCCTCCATCGGACGTACCTGCCGATCTTGGGGTGGGCGAGGAGCTTTTCAATAGTATTATAGTGCCTGCCCAGCTTCTCACAACGGATTGATTGTCATTGGCGAAGAACCATCGCTGACGGCCAAGCATCCGCTCCAAACCGGCAAGTTGCTCTCTCCGGCCGTAGAATTTCCAGTCAGCCAAGTCGTTTCACTAAGACAACGCACTTTACCTTGAACTTGCACGGGTGTTGATCGTAACCTTGCCAACTGATGGCATTGCTGCAGCGGAAACCGCGTACCGGTTGTGGACCAGGTGGTCAATGCGCCTGCCGCAGGCGTGGATCTCCCGGTCCGTCGGTATGCAAACGCCAGCCGTACGCACGCCGTTTTCATAAGTGGCGATTATGAAAACGGAACGCAGTTCACTTGTCCTTGCTCTATTCGACCGTCTGATTGTTCCCGGGCCTGAGGTCCAGACAACGATTGAGGCGATTACAGCGAAGAAGGCGTCTTCCCTTGCCCGCGCCGCGGCCGCAAGCGATTGGCGATCGCCCCCACCCTTCCCCAGAACCACAGGGAATACTGCTGGTCGAGCCAGCGGAGGCGCAACGTCAGGGCCGCCACGAGACATGCGACGGCCGCCCCGCAGAGCACGTCGCTGAAGAAATGCGCCCCGCTGTCCATCCGCTGATAAGCGACCAACAGCGGCAAAACGCCGAACAGACCGCGAGCGGCCGGATAGATGCAGATCAGGGCTATGGCCAGGCCGACGGCGGTGGCCGTGTGCGCCGAAGGAAAACTCTGGCTCGCGCTGCCCAATGAACCCAAGGGCAGCCACGGCCCAAAACTGCTCCACACGCTGCCGAGGAAATCGAAGTGGTGCGGCCTCGCGCGGGCGATCAACATCTTCACCCCGTCGGCCGCCAGGCCCGATAGCAAGGCCGTCGCCGCCACGCCGGGAACGGCCCAGCGTCGCGACCTGTCAAGCCGCCACATCAAGATAACGACCAGCAGCACGCATTCGGCACGCCCGAATAGCTCGCAGATCGATGCCAGATCACGCACATATCGCAGATACCTCAGCTTGTGACTTTCGTGGCACCACTGGGCCACGGAGCAGTCAACCTTGAAAGCGGCTATGGCGCAACCGATCAGGACCGTCGCCGCCAAGAGCAGCCACAGAAACACCCAGCCCCACCCAACCGTTGGCAAGGGGCTGCCGGGCCGACGGTCACTAGGTTTTGTTGGCGAGAAATGCGCGGGCCGCGAGATCACGGATGCATTTTGCGCAGTTTGCATATTCTATCCACAATAACAGGCCCGGCGGACCCGCCCACGGCGAGGCGCTGAGTCGGCTGCCCGTTCCGTTTGGTCTGCCTTGCGGGATCAGAAATGATGTTGGCCCAATTGGCTAAATTCCGTAGACTCACACACACTACGGGCCAGGTGAGCCGCATACGTGGTTCTGGTAATCGGTTCCGGGAAACATCGCGGTTAAGTCAATTGTGGTTTCATAACCGGTAAACTCGATCTTGTCTATATCTCTTATCAAGAGTTGTCTGAAATCCCAGGTTCTCCGACATCAGTTCATTCTCTTGCTGGTGGCCGGAATTATCTGTTTTGTCAACCTCGGGGTGCCCGGACTATGGGACCTCGACGAGGCCCTTTTCAGCTCGATTGCCCGGGAAATGAGCGCCCGTGGCGAATGGGTCGTGCCAACTTTCAACGCGCGCATCTTTTACGATAACAAACCGCCGCTGATGTTCTGGCTGATGATGGGCAGTTTCAAGATGCTGGGCGAGAGCGAGTTCTCGGCACGCCTGCCCGCCGCGATCCTGGCGATCGGCACCACGTTGGCAACCTATCATCTGGGGCGGCGGCTGTTTTCGGCCGAAGTTGGTTTTTGGGCCGGCTTGGCGACCACCTCGAACGTTATCTTCACGCTCTCGGCACGGGCGGCAACGGTCGACTCGGCCTTGACGTTCCTCACCACACTTACCATGGCCCTATTTGCCAAGGGCGCGCGTATCGGCGAGCCGCCGGAAGCCGGTGCAAAACGGATTGCCAATCCGTCGCACCCGGCATTTCTGCCAAGTTCGTGGTCGGTCTACGCCTGGATTGGAGTCCTGCTCGGCCTGGGGGTGCTGGCCAAGGGACCGGTTTGTTTCCTGCTGCCGGCCGCTGCCCTGGAACTCTTCCTGTTGGTGATGAACGAACCCGCGGCACCTAGCGTTACCGGCACGTTGAGCTGGAAAGACCGTGCCCTCGCGGTGTTATGGCGCGTGGTTGCGCTTTTTTCGCCACGGAAACTGCTTCGCGTGACCTGGGCCATGCGACCGCTGACGGTTCTGGCTTTCGCGGTGCTGGTGGCATTGCCGTGGTATGGGGCGATCACCTGGAGGACCCATGGAGAGTGGCTCTGGCAATTCGTCGTCAAGTACAGCTTGGGCCCCTTCATGAAGCCCTTTCTCGGCCACCGCGGTCCGTTCTATTATCACTTCGTCGTCGTGCTCGTCGGCCTGTTTCCCTGGTCGGTCTTCCTGGGGCCGACGATCGTCAACGCCTGGCGCGAGATTCGCGCCCGGGGCAAGGACTTGCCGTCCTACGTCTTCCTCGTCTGCTGGGTTGGCGTGTTCTTCGTTTTCTGGTCGGCATGCAGCACGAAGCTGCCGCATTACGTCCTGCCGGCCTACCCTGCGCTGGCGATCCTGACGGGCTGTTTCCTGCACGCCTGGATCCAACGGCCCGAAGCAGCCGCTCGGCCCATCATGCCGATCGCGACCAGCATCTTCCTGGGCGTGGGAGTGGCCATGCTGGCGGTCTTGCCCTGGGTGACCGCGCGGTACGCCCCCGGCGAGCAGATCATCGCTCTTCTCGGGCTGGTGCTTGCCGCGGGTGGGTCCCTGAGTTGGTACTTTCTGGCCCGTGGCCGGCGGCGGTCCTACACGACCGCGTTCGTGGCGTCCTCGGTGCTCTTTATCACGATGCTCTTTGGCTGGGCGGCCGTCCGTATCGATCGGCATCAGCATTCCCGGCCGTTGCTGGAGGAAGTGCGTCGCGACAGCCCGGCCGAGCCGCAGATCGCCGGCTACAAGTATTGCGACGCCAGCACGGTGTATTACGCCCGTGGTCCGGTGGCGGAATGCGACGATGCCGTCAAACTGCGTGAATTCCTCGACCGCTCGCCGCATCCCTATGTGGTCACGACGGGCGATGAGCTAAAGGCCCTGGAAACCCAGATGCCCGGCCAGTGGCGCATCGTAGCGCGGCGGCCGCGATTCTTGGCCAAGGGCGAGATCGTGGTCCTTGCCCCGCAAGTGCCGGCAGGCGCCAGCGTGAGCCGGCGCGAGGTTGGAATGGAGCGGTTCTAAGGCGGTGTCATTATTCATGCCGCAAGGCATTGATGGGATCCATTCGCGCGGCCTTCCAAGCGGGATAGAAGCCGAAGACGATGCCCACACCGGCAGCGACCAAGACTGCAATCACAATCGCCCACAAGGAGACGCTTGTCGGCCAATGCTCGAACTCGCGGACGAGAATCGATGCGCCGCGGCCGGCAAGAATGCCCAGCACGCCGCCGGCAAGACATAATATGACGGCTTCCACGAGGAACTGCCGCAAGATGTGGTGCCGCCGGGCGCCCACGGCCATCCGCAGGCCGATCTCGCGGGTCCGCTCGGTGACGGAAACGAGCATGATGTTCATGATCCCCACCCCGCCCACCACGAGCGAAATGCCAGCCACGACCAGCAGCAGCATTCCCATCAATTCGGAGGCCCGCGCCGCGGTGTGGACGATCTCGGTCAAGTCGAGAATCTTGAAGTCGTCGTCGTCGCCCTCGGCAAGATGGTGCCGTTCGCGGAGCAACGTCGTGATCTGCTCGATGGCCGCGGGCACCTGCTCGGCGCTGACGGCCTTGGCCTGAATGAAGTCGATGCTCGTCTGCCGCAGCGCCTGCGGCGTGTCGGTCGTCTCCGTGAGCAAGGCAACGGGATAGAGCGACGTCGACATGAGATACGGATTGCTCAAGGTATTGATCGTCGCCGTGGAGGCCGTGGTCGCCAGCGCCGTCGATCCGGCGCCAACGCTGTTGAGGCGAAACTTGATCGTCGTCCAGGGGGCGACCACGCAGTCGTCCTGGTCCTGGCCCATCATGTTCGCGCCCTTGCGGCTCAAAACCCCGATGACCCGGAAGGGGACGTTGCGGATGCGGACCATTTTTCCAGTGGGCGATTCGTTTTCGAACAGTTCGCGTTTGATCGTGTTGCCGATCAGGCAGACGCGGCTGCTGGAGCGGACGTCGGCATCGGTGAAACAAGTGCCTTCTTCCAGGTCCTCCCAGTCGCGCGTGGCCAGGTAGTCCGGCGCGGTCCCCGTCATTTGCTGCGGGACCCAGTTGCGATTTTCGTAAACGAGTTGGGCCTTGGCCCAGACCATGGGCACGACTACCGCCACGGCGGGACACTGCCGGGCGATCTCCTCGACGTCGGCCGGTTTGAGGGACTGCATCGTGCCGATCCCTTGTCTCACCCCGCCGGTGTTGGCCGCGTTGGGGAAAATGATCAGTTTGTAAGCGCCCATGGCGGCGATCGATTTTTCAATCGCCGCTTTGGACCCCTCGCCGATTTCCGTCATGGCGATGACGGCCCCCACACCGATGATCACGCCCAGGGCCGTGAGGGTCGATCGCAGCTTGTTCTTTCGCAGATTGCCCAAGGCCGTGCGCAGCGTGGGGAGGAGCAGAGAGCCGGCAATGGAGTGCCGCCGGGCCGGGGGAGAAACTGCTTTCGCTTGCGGCCCGTTCTCTTCCGCGACTTCCCCTGCGCTTGCCGGAACCGGCGCGGGGGCAACGAGTTGATCGTCCCCAGGCTCACGCCGGGGGCTCGCCGCCGGACCCCGCGCGGGGCGTGGGCAACCAACCACGACGATGGGGCTTCGTTGGCCGCGGCCAGCGTGGCCCCGTTGCCATCGTGCCCGTCGGCACCGTGCCCACTGCCGACGTGTCCCGCGTCGAAATGCTGGTGCGGCGATCCATTTCCCAGCGGGCCTCCCGCGAATGGCGGTTCCAGCAAGGTGGCAGGCACGGCTGCCGTGGCGTGGGAATCGCCTTCCGACGACCGCCGCGGATCGTCCGCGATCAGCCCGTCGGCGATGTGGATCGTGCGATGGGCGTAGGCGGCCACTTTCGCATCGTGGGTCACGAGGATGACCGTGATGCCTTGGGCGTTGAGCCGCTGGAACATCCGCAAAATCTCGTCGCCGGTCCGCGAATCGAGGTTGCCCGTCGGTTCGTCGGCCAGCAGCAGAGCAGGGCGATTGACCAAGGCCCGGGCGATGGCCACCCGCTGCTGTTGGCCGCCGGACATTTGCGAAGGCTCATGGTCCAAGTGCGTGGCCAGCCCGACCTGCGTGAGCAGCGACTCGGCCCGCCCATGCGCGTCGCCGCGGGCCAGCCGGCGGAGGGCGTAGTCCAACGGCATCAGGACGTTGTGCAGGGCGGATGTCCGCGGCAGCAGATTGAAACTTTGAAAAACGAAGCCCAGTCTTGTCGTCCGCACCAAGGCCCGTTCGTTGGGCGAAAGGCGGCTCATTTCCTGGCCATCGAACCAGAATCGGCCTGAACTTGGCCGGTCGAGGCAGCCCAGGATGTTCATGAGCGTGGTCTTGCCGGAGCCCGATGCCCCCATCAGGGCTACCATCTCGCCACGGGCAATGGTCAGGGAAATGCCCTTGAGCACGGGCACGTCGACTTCGCCCAGTTGGTAGGTTTTGGTGATATCCTCCAGACGGATGAGCTCGCGGGAGACGGTTGCACCGTGCTGTGCCATTTGGGCATGGCAAGTATCGCCGCACAACGTGGCAAGTGGAGGCAAGCTCATGGTGGCGAGCAAAGGCGGGGTGTGGAAGATCCAGGTGGCGAGGATGTTTATGGTAACAGAAAAGAGAAAGGGTTGCAACTTTTTCGCCGGGAAATGGCCTCTACGAGAGAAAATCCAGAAACCCGCCGATTTCTCCCCTTGAATTAGCAGGTCCATCGGGATAGAGTTCTGTAAGAAGCACCACGTTAAGCAAAGGAATTGCCATGTTACGCCCGCTCCTCTCCAGTGTCGCTGTGATTCTACTGACCGCGTCGAGTTTGCCGGCCCAGGATTGGGCACGTAAGTTGCTAGCGACGACCGAGCACGATTTCGGCTCCGTGGCCCAGGGGGCGAAGGCCGAGTACCGCTTCATCGTGACGAATAATCTGCAGAGCGACGTCCATATCGCTTCGGTTCGCACCAGTTGCGGTTGCACGACCCCAAGCATCGACAACGACAAGCGGACGCTCAAGACCTACGAGCAGGGCGCGATCCTCGCCCATCTCAATAGCGACACGCATGTGGGTCGGCGGGCCGCCACGCTGACGGTAACCTTCGATCAGCCCCAATATGCCGAAGTGCAATTGCAGATCAGGGCCCTGGTGCGTACCGACGTTCTCATGGAGCCGGCCAGCTTGCAGTTCGGCACGGTCGAGCAGGGCAAGCCGAGCGAAGCCCGCGTGCGGATCTATCGCGCCAACCTCCCCAACTGGCGGATCCAGCCGGTGGTTCATTTTTCCGATCCGAATCTGCAAGGCGAAGTAATCGAGTTGGCGCGGCGGGGAAGCCAGGTCTGGTACGATCTGAAGGTCCGCCTGGCCCCCACGGCCTCGCCCGGGTATATCAGCGACCACGTAATACTCACGACGAACGACCCCGGCATGCCCCAAATGCCCGTGCAGGTGGAAGGGCAGGTGCGGCCCAACGTGTTTGTCAGCCCCGCGGACCTCTTTCTGGGCGTGGTGCACATCGGTCAGAAGGTAACAAAGCCGCTGGTGGTGCGGGCCGACAAGCCGTTCCGCATCAAGGCGATCACGGGGGACAAGGCCTCGTTCGAGATCCCCCTTCCGCCCGGCGACGCCCGGCCTGTCCATATCGTGCCCGTGACGTTCATCGCCGGGGCCGAGACCGGCAAGGTCGTCAAGACGATCCACATCGACACCGATATCGGCGATACCCAGGCCACGTCGTATGCGGTGGTGAATGAAGAGGAGCAAAAGTAGGCAGTCTGGGTGACAAGCTGCGTAGGCCGGAACAAGCGCAGCGCGGTTTCGGCTCTTACTTGCCAAGGTCGTCGCCTCGTGTTACGGGCATGCCGGAACTGCGCTGCGCTTGTTCCGGCCTACAGCCTGATCATCGCCAGTCGCACGAGGAAGACCACGTTGCCCACCAGGTAACGCCGCCATAGCCGTCTGGGCTCCTGATAGAGACGATAGCACCACTCCATGCCGAGCTTGCGGATCCAACGCGGGGCACGGGGAATGCGGCCGGAGTAGAAATCCAAGAGGCCGCCGACCCCGATCACGACCTTGGCCCCCAGCTTCCCCAGGCAGCGGCGGATCCAGAGCTCCTGGCGTGGGGCGCCAAGGGCCACGAGCACCAGGTCCGCGCCGCTACGGCAGATATCTTCAATGACCTTGGCCTCTTCCTCGGCCGAGAAGTAACCGTGCTGCCAGCCAGCTAACTCCAAGCCGGGAAAGTTCTTGGCCAACCACTTGGCGACGCCATCGGCCACGCCCGGCCGGCCGCCCAGCAGGTAGACCCGCTTGCCCGTGCCGTTCAAGGCGGCGGCCAAGCGGGGGAAGAGATCGGTGCCGTTGACGTTGTCGAGCACCGGCTGGCCCAACACATCACCGGCTACCCGCATTCCAATGCCGTCGACAAACACCAGTTCCGAATCCTGCAAGGCCTCTCGATACTCGGGGCTCCGGCAGGCGATGTTGACACAATCGGCGTTCACGAAACTCACCTGAGCGGGGGTGTTGCCGTCGAGTCGCTCGACAATCAATTCGACGGCCTCGTCCAGCGTGACGTTGTCGATCTCGATGCCGAACAACCTGATCCGCCGCCGGCTGGCCCTGCCGGCGGCCATGGTTCTTTCGCTCTGTGCTTCGAGAAGTCCGATGGCCATTGCTGCGTCTCGCGGGGTTGGCGACTGGTGTTTGCGGAAGAAAAGCAACGGCTATGCCAGGGCTTGGTCTGGCTTGCGTCGTGGCCCGCGAGTCGACGCGACTAAGCTGAAATGGGGCAAGGGTTTAAGACGTGTGGACCACCCTACGGCGACACCTCCGCTCAGGCTGCCGGATGTTGCCGGAAAGCAACACCTCGGTCGCCTTTCTCGCGCTCGCCTGTTGACAGATCGCAACATGCTGCCGGGAAGCAGCAGAGGAGAGACACGCAGGCCGGAACAAGCTTGGGCCTACGCTATTTGCATTCCCCCATTCTTAACCGAGAGTTGATAAGCGACCTTGACCCAATATTGACTTGCCCATCCCCTATGGACGAAGCCACCGCAACTTCCCATCCAATCCCCATGGACGGCCAGACGCCGATCGACGCGGCGCCGTCGCTGCACGGCGACGCCCTGGCCCTGGGCATCGTGCTGCTCCTGGCATCGACCGTGCTGCAACGCGCGGTTGGCTTCGCAAGGGAAATTTGCTTCTGCCGCTGGCTCAGCCCGGAACAACTTGGCGAGTGGGACATGGCCTTCGGTTTCCTCATGCTGGCCGGGCCGCTGCTGGTGATGTCGCTGCCGGGCACTTTCGGGCGGTATGTCGATCGCTACCTGCAAGCGGGCCAATTGCGGAGTTTCCTCCGCCGCACGGCCGGGTTCTGTGCCGCGCTGACTGTACCGTCGCTGTTGGCCATCCTGGCCTTCCGCGGCTGGTTTTCCTGCCTGATCTTCGGCAGCCGCGACCACGAGGGCCTAGTCGTACTTCTGGCCTTTGGGCTGCTGCTGGTCATCGCTTTCAATTTCCTCGTATGCCTCGCCACGGCCCTGCGGAACATGAAGGTCGTGTCGCTGATCGAACTGGCCAACAGCGTGTTCTTCGGCGTGCTGGGCATCTCGCTTCTCTTCTGCGGCGGGGCACCCGGTTCTCCGGGTCGCACGGCGGGCGCGATGGTCGTGGCCTACTCCGGATCGTGCCTGTTGTGCGTGCTGGGATCGCTGGCCTGGCTGGCGCGGACCTGGCGGAGTTCCCCCCGGCAAACGGTTCGCATGCCGCGCGGCGAGATCTGGTCGCGTATGCTGCCGCTGGCTGCCTGGATCATGGTCATCAACCTGCTCTGGAATCTGTTCGACGTCGTCGATCGCTATATGATCGTGCACTTCATGCCTGGCTCAGCCGCCGAGGCCCTGGCCGAGGTGGGCAACTATCGCAGTTCGCGGGTGCTGCCGCTCCTGCTGTCGTCGATCACGGGCATGACCGCCGGCGCGTTGCTGCCCCATTTGAGCCACGATTGGGAAGCCGGCCGGCGGCAGCGGGTCTCCGCGCGACTCAACTTGTTCCTGAAGATCTGGGCGATCCTGCTGACGGCCGGGGCCGCCGCAGTGTTGTTCCTCGCGCCGGACCTGTTTCGCATCGGCTTTCGAAGCAAGTTTTCCGGCGGGCTGCTGGTCCTGCCTTGGACGTTGACCTATTGCACGTGGTTCGGACTGAGCATGCTCTTGCAGACTTACCTCTGGTGCGCCGAACGCGCGAACGTGGCCAGCGTCGCTGCGTTGCTGGGCGTGGTAATCAACGTGGCCCTGAACCTGCTCTGGCTGCCGCGGATGGGCCTGAAAGGGGCCGTGCTGGCGACCGCCACGGCCAACGGCGCGGTCCTGCTGCTGATGGTGGTCTTGAGTGGCCGCTATGGTTTTCGCGTCCACCGCGGAACGCTCATCGGCATGCTCTTGCCGATCTGCATTCCGCTGGGGCCTTGGATCGTGCTCCTGTCGCTGGCAATCGTCGTTGCCGAAATCATCGTTTCCAACCGCTACCTGACGTGCGAGGAGAAAGAGGCGATCTGGTCCGGGCTGGGGCAATGCCTCGGCAAGTTCCGGATTGCATCAAGAGTGGCGCCCAAGACCGATGCCGCGTGAAAAGCTGAATGGCTTCGCATGGTTCGCGGAAGTTCGCTTTTCTCTGTCGCCAGTTTTCTGTAAAATGTTCGGCGCTCCCGTCGCTGCTGTTTCCCTATGGCAATACGGAGTATAATGGCAGGAGCGCAAGGACCACCGCCCAATCAAGGAGAAATCTTCTTATGTCATCCGTGAAAGAGAGCATGACCGAAATCATTGCTCGGCAGCCCGACGACAGTTCTTATGACGAAATCCTGCGAGAATTGGCTTTCGCGCGCATGGTGCAACGCGGCCTAGCGGATTCGGACGCCGAGCGAACGGTTTCTGACGATGAAATTAAGAGAACCATCGAGTCGTGGCGAAAATAATTTGGACCATGGAGGCGGCCCGCTGGCTGGAGTCAATTCACGGCCATATTGCCAAGGATAGGTCAATGAGGCTTGACTACTATGTTAGCACCGATCCAAACCCACCTTTCCCAGCTTGTCCGCCTACTCCTACTCCTTCTCCTCCCCGGCTGCTGGACCTCCAGCGGCCCGGAAGTCGTGGTCTATACAGCCCAGGACGAGGAATTCGCCAAGCCGATCTTCGCGGATTTTACCAAGACCACCGGTATAGCCGTCCTGCCGAAATTCGACGCAGAATCGACCAAGACGGTCGGCCTGGCTAACGCTATCGTCGAGGAGGCCCAGCGTCCGCGGTGCGACGTTTTCTGGAATAATGAAATACTGCTCACCCTGCGGCTGGCCAGGCAGGGGCTGCTTGATGTCTACCGCCCGAAAATCGCCGAGCGCTATCCGGCCATGTATCGTTCCAAAGACGGCCTCTGGTACGGCCTGGCGGCCCGCGCGAGGATTTTGCTGGTCAATACCAAACGGGTGTCGAAGCAGCAATGGCCGCGATCGATCACCGATCTGACTGATGCCCGATGGAAAGGGCGGATCGGCATGGCCAAGCCGCTTTTCGGCACCACGGCCACCCACGCGGCCTGCCTGTTCGCAGCCTGGGGCGATGAAAAGGCCGGGGCGTTCTTTGACAAACTGAAGGCCAACGAGGTCAAGATCCTCTCCGGCAACCAGCAGGTGGCCGAGGCGGTCTCCACTGGCGAGATCGATTTTGGCATCACCGATACAGACGATGCCTATGAAAAGATCCAGTCGGGCCGGCCGGTCGAGATCATCTATCCGGACCAGGGCGAAGGGCAGATCGGCACCCTTTACATTCCCAACACGTTGGCGGTGATCAAAGGCTCGCCGCACGCGGCCGAGGCCCGCCGACTGGTCGATTATATCCTTTCCCCGGAGGTCGAGTCCCGGCTGGCCCGCGGCCCGGGCGCCCAGGTGCCGTTGAACGCGGACGTGACCGTCGAACCGCCGATCAAGACCCCGCGGACGGTCCGGGCGATGCAGGTCGATTTCGAAAAAGCGGCCGCAAAGTGGGACGACGTGGCCAAGTTCCTTCGTGAGCGCTTTGCGCTATGAATTTGTTGACATAGCCTCGGGAGAATACTACTTCCCGTACTGAGTGGTCAATTTCAGAAATAGTGTCAGGGTTAGGCTGTAGGGTGGGACCAGACTGCGTAGCAGGCGCAGGCCCACCATGACATACTTTCCAGTCGGCGATGGTGGGCCTGCGCTCGCTCCGCGATCTGGTCCCACCCTACGGGCATGCTATCCGCGACCCTGACATTATTTCTGAAATTGACCACTTAGATCCGTGACAAGGCGCTCGTAGTCCCGCCCGGGCACCGTGTCGGGCACCACGTATCCACGGACGTGGTTGGCGGAAAGAAATACTTCGAGAACCGGCTAAAGCCGGGACTACGAACAACTTTGCCGTTCTCTCGGCTCCCCACCTCGCGTGTTTCTCCTAATCCGCGTATACTGTCCTGTACGCGTACCTTGGATTCGCAAAGATTCCCCCATCCCATCCCCCTCCCCATGACCCTTGAAGAACGCTGCCGGTCGATCGCCTTGCTGTTGTCCGATGTCGACGGCGTGTTGACCGATGGCCTGATCCTGCTGGACAACCAGGGCATCGAATCGAAGGCATTTCACGTCCGCGACGGGCTGGGGATCAAACTCTGGCAGAAGGCCGGATGCCAGTTCGGCATGGTCACCCTCCGCAGCACCCAGAGCTTGAAGGTCCGGGCGGCGGAGTTGGGCATCGAGATCCTCCGCCAGGGCGTGCCCGACAAACTCATGGCGCTGAAGCAGATCCTGGCGGAGTTGAAGATCGACCGCGACCGCGTCTGCTATATGGGCGACGATCTGCCCGATCTGCCCGTAATCCGCGCGGTGGGACTGGGAGTCGCCGTCGCCGATGCCTGCTGTGAAGTCCGCCAGGCGGCCCACTACACGACCCGGGAGCGCGGTGGCGGCGGCGCGGTCCGTGAGGTGATCGAGCTGATCCTCAAGGCCCAGTGCCGATGGAATGATGTGATTCAAACGTATTTGTAACTCAAACTGTAAACGCCACTACCGGGCTTGCCCCGGTAGAGCGATGATTGGCCAGCTAGAACGCCGCCTCACAACCCTCTTAGCAGTTTCCGCCGACCGTCGCGTGGTACCCGCCGCGCCGGGCGGCGGGCACCACGCGACGGTCGGCGGAAACTGCTAAATACGCGGGGGATACGCACGTTTTAGCTGATCAGTCATCGTTCCACCGACACAGGGTCGGCGGGGACGTTTACAGTTTGAGTTTGTAAGAAGTTCTAAGACCTAAGATCTAAGTTCCAAGGCCCAAGACCATGTACGACAAAGACTCTCTAATTGCCCTTTTCCGCCAGAAGGCCCTCAAGTATGGCCAATTCACGCTCGCTTCGGGCAAGCAGGCCTCGTATTATCTTGACGGCAAGCAGGTGACGCTGGATGGCCATGGCGCCCGGCTGGTGGCCGAGGGTATTCTGGACCTGCTCGCGGCGGCCGGGCCGCTGCCGGCGGCCGTGGGTGGGATGTCGATCGGCGCCGACCCGATCACGGCCGCCGTGGTCACGATGTCGGCCGTCCGCGGCACGCCCATCAGCGGCTTCATGGTCCGCAAGGAAGCGAAAGGACACGGCACGAATCGCTATATCGAAGGGCCCGTCCAGCCCGGCTGCGACGTAGTGATCGTCGAGGACGTGGTCACCACCGGCGGGTCGTCGCTGCAGGCCATCGAGCGCTGCGAGGGCTTTGGGCTGAAGGTCGTCCGCGTGGTGGCCATCATCGACCGCATGGAAGGCGGTGCGGAAGCCTTCACTCGGCGAGGCTATCCGTTTGCCAGCCTGCTGACGATTCGCGATTTCGGCATCGAACCACCAGGGAGAGAATGCCGAAATCCGAATGACGAATGACGGAATTCCTAATCCCCATCTTCCGAAGTTCCGACAACCCTTCTGTCATTCGTCATTCGAGCTTTGTCATTCTCCCATGGAAACTTCCCTCCACCACGAGCTCAAGCTGCTCTACGCCGGCCGCCAGGCCCAGTTTGAGGTTTCCCTGGCGGGCTATCGTATCGACGCCATCGCCCGGGGACGGCTGATCGAAATCCAGCACGGCTCGCTAGGCGCGATCCGCGATAAGATTCGCACCCTCTTGGAATCGCACCGTGTGACCATCGTCAAGCCGATCATTGCCGCCAAGATGCTGGTGAAAAAGGCTGCCAAGGGGGGCGAGGTGCTCGCCCGGCGGCTCAGTCCCAAACGCGGGCAGCTCTTGGACCTGTTCGATGAAATGGTCCATTTCACCAGTATTTTCCCCCATCGCGGCCTGACGCTGGAAGTCCTGTTGGTCGAGGTCGAAGAATCGCGCTACCCCGGCCATGGCCGGCGACGGCGGTGGCGGGAAGACGACCACGAGGTCGAAGATCAGCGGCTGGTGGCCATTCGCGGCAAGCACCGGCTGCGGACGGCCGCCGATCTGGCCCGCTTGGTTCGCTGCCCTTTGCCGTCGCCTTTTCACACGGCCCATCTGGCCGAATCGTTGGGCGTGCGGCGCTGGTCGGCGCAGCGGATCGTCTACTGCCTCCGGCGGATGGGCTCACTGCGGCAGGTCGGAAATGAGGGCAACGCGCGGCTGTACGCGTTCGCAAAGGAGTAAGGGGCTATCCCGAAGGCCGTAGGGTGGGCCGGCTCTCGCCACGCGCGCTGGTCCCACGCTACGGACAAGCGATTTGTCGCCCCCACCACTGGAAAACATTATCATTCAGGTAATCCTTGCCGCCAATGCTGTGTTAAGATTAAGATAGGCAGCGGTGTGTTTTTTGAATTGCCTGATGGAGTTTTGGCATGAATATCCTCTTGGCCACGAGCGAAGCGGTTCCGTTTGCGAAAACCGGCGGCCTGGCCGACGTGAGCGGTGCGCTGCCCATCGAGTTGGCGCGGCTGGGGCACCAGGTCGCCGTGGTTATGCCCGCCTACCGGCAAACCCGTTATTGCAGCCAGCCGATCGAGCCGTTGGGCCTCGATTTCATCGTGCCCATCGGCAGCAAGATGGTCAGCGGGCACCTGTCGCGGAGCACCATGCCTGGCGGCAAGGTCCCGGTTTACCTGGTTCACCAGGACCAGTACTTCGACCGCGATCAGCTCTACGGCGCCGACGGCAAGGATTATATCGATAATTGCGAACGATTCGTTTTCTTCTCGCGGGCCGTCCTGGAGGCCATCCGCCTGCTGGACCTGCCTGTCGACATCCTGCACGCCAATGACTGGCAGACCGGACTCGTGCCGGCCTACCTCAAAATTCTCTACGCCGGCGTTTCCCGCTATCAGAAAATCACCTCCGTGTTTGCCGTCCATAACATGTCGTTCCAGGGTCAGTTCTGGCATTGGGACATGCTCTTGACCGGGCTGGACTGGAAATACTTCAACTGGCATCAGATGGAATTCCACGGCAAGCTCAACCTGTTGAAGACGGGCATGGTCTTTGCTGATGCGCTCGTCACGGTCAGCCCGCGCTACGCGCAGGAAATTCAGACCAGTCCTTTGGGCTGCGGCCTGGAGGGTGTATTGCAGTATCGCCGCGAGGTGTTGTCGGGCATTCTCAACGGCATCGATGAAGCCGACTGGAATCCGGCCACGGACCGCCATCTGCCGGTGCAGTACGATGTGGCGACCGTCAAGCTGGGCAAGGCGGCCTGCAAGGCGGCATTGCAGAAGGAACTTGGTTTGCCGCAAGCCGCCGCCGCGCCGCTGGTTTCCACCGTGGGCCGGCTGGACGACCAAAAGGGCTTCGACCTGATTGCCGAAGTGATCCAGCGCTGGGTGCAAACCAGCGACGTGCAATGGGCCATTCTGGGCACCGGGCAGCCGAAATACCACAAGATATTCGAGGGCCTGGCCCAGCGCTGTCCGCAAAAGATCGCGGCACGCCTGGAGTTCTCCAACCCCCTGGCCCATCGCATCGAGGCCGGCAGCGACATGTTCCTCATGCCCAGCCGCTTTGAGCCCTGCGGATTGAATCAGATGTACAGCCTTAAGTACGGCACAGTGCCGATCGTCCGCGAGACGGGCGGACTGGCCGACACGATTGTCGGTTACGGCGGCCCGCGGGCCGAATCCGCGCCGGCCAATGGTTTCAGCTTCCAAGAGTACAGCCCCTTGGCGTTGAGCGAGACCCTGCGCCGCGCCTGCGACCTGTTCCGCTTGCAGCCGGAAGAGTGGAAGAAGCTGATCGACACCGGCATGCGCCAGGAATGGTCGTGGGGACAAAGCGCGAAGAAGTATGTGGAATTGTACTTGAAGATGGCGACGCGCACGGCCACGGCGGGGAAAAATGACTGGGCAAAATAACGAATGACGAAGGGGTTGGTCAACTTCGGGCTTTTCGTCATTCGGGTGTCGGTAATTCGACGACTGGAAACAGCGGTCGGGCGTTATGCCTACAACTACGTTCTTCACACAACGCCCTTCGACACGACCGCCCCGGCGCATTACCACTGGCATCTGGAATTCGTGCCTTTGCTGGCAAGAACCGCAGGGTTCGAACTGGGTTCAGGATGGTACATGAACCCGGTGCCACCGGAGACGGCCGCACAACGCATGCGAGGTTAAGCTGTATTTCTGAAAATTATTTTTCTGCCATGCTTGTCTTTTGAGGCATTGCGAGCCATGTTCGGTCTGGATATATTGTCGTACCAGCCGCGATCGAAGTAATGATCTGGTAACCGTTCTGTGATCATGGATGAACGATCTTTGTAGCGCAAGATCTGCCCCGTTCTTCTCGCCCTCCGGGTTCCGCGACCTGATCAGCGGCCGGCGGCGCGGGGTCGCGGCAGCGATGCTACGAGGCATTCTTACGGCCGCAGAAGTGCCATACGCCTGGGCCGTCCGCTGGCGGAACCGGCGCTATGATTGCGGGGCAAGAGCAGCGCATCGCGTTGATGTGCCCGTTATCAGCGTCGGCAACCTCACCCTGGGCGGAACTGGCAAGACGCCGCTGGTCGAATGGATCGTCCGCAGTTTCCTCGCGCAAGACAAAACGGTGGGAATTGTCAGTCGCGGATACGGGACCGGGCACCATGTACTCATGGTCGGTGGGCCGAACGACGAAGCCCGCGAACTGGCCTGGAAACTACCGGGCGTGCCGCACGTGCAAGACCCTGATCGCGTGGTCGCGGCCCGCCGCGCGATCCGTGAGCACGGCTGCCAAGTGTTGGTGCTGGACGATGCCTTTCAACATCGCCGCATCCACCGCGACCTGGATATCGTGCTCTTGGATGCCTTGGAGCCACTGGGCTATGAGCATGTCTTTCCCCGCGGCACGCTCCGTGAACCGGTGGAGGGGTTGGCCCGAGCAGATATCGTCGCCTTATCGCGGGCCGATCTGTTGACGGCGGAGCAGCGAGCAACAATTCGCGATCGCGTGACCCGGTTGTCGCCGCAGGCGGTCTGGGCCGAGGTCGTGCATGCACCCATGGTGCTGGTGGCGGCGGAAGGAGCAATGAGGCAGGCAGGCGGGACGCCCGCACGACAGCAGCCTCTGGAAACCCTTCGCGGGCGGCAGGTGCTGGCCTTCTGTGGCTTGGGCAACCCAGCGGGCTTTCGACATACACTCACAGTTTGCGGATATAACGTGGTCGAATTCCGCGAGTTTCCCGATCATCACGCCTACAGCCTGGGCGATCTGAACGCCCTGGCGGCGGCCGCTCGACAAGCCGAGGTCGAAGCCTTGGTTTGTACGCAGAAAGACCTGGTCAAGATCGGCGCCGATCGCCTTGGAGATCGGCCGCTCTGGGCGATCCGCGTGGGAATCGATTTTATCGCCGGGCGCGAAGAGTTCGAGAAAGAATTACTGACTCTATGATCGGTGGCCGGTTCGTGGCATAAGCAGCCATTCGGGACGCCTCGGCTGGTTTCCCATCCTGCCTCCTTCTGTTTTCTCTGTCCCCCAATTCTGGCTTGGTTCAGAAATGGGGACAGGCACCTCGCCGGCGTCCATTTCTTGCGGCCTAATCGCTATTCGGCTCGGAGCCAGTCCCCGTTTCTGAACCAAGCCCCAATTCTTCTGTCGAACTCTTCTTGAACATGGCTGCTTATGCGTTTTCCGTGTCTACTTTGACATTGACCCAAACGGCCGTTCCACTACAATCCCCCCACCCCATGCCCTAGGAAGTTCCTTTCGATGAACGACCCGGAAACCAACGAACCACAACACGGCGCTGCCACCCTGGAAGCCGCACGACGTGTCAAGCTGCGCAAAATACAGGAAATGGGCATCGACCCATGGGGCCACCGCTTCGACGATCACACGGCCATTGGCATAATACGCGGCCGTGAGAATGAGATCGTGACCGAGCCGGCCACCGAGCCAGGCAAGCCGCCGAAGCACCACGGGCCGAAGGTCCGGGCCGCGGGGCGGATCGTGCTCTTCCGCCGGGCTGGAAAGCTGATTTTCCTCGATCTGCACGACTGGACCGGACGCATCCAGGTGGCGATCGGCATGAAGCAGGTGGGCGAGAAGAACTGGGAATTGACTCAGCAGTTCGACCTGGGCGACCTGATCGGCATCGACGGCGAGCTCAGCCGCACGAAGGTCGGCGAACTGACCATCTTTGCCTCCGAAGTCCACTTCCTCACGAAGTGCATCGAGACGCCGCCGGAAAAGCACAAGGGCCTGACCGACCCGGAATTGCGGCAGCGGATGCGCTATCTGGATCTGATTCATACGGAAGGCCAGTGGGAGCGATTTCTGCGGCGGACGAAGATCGTGCAGTCGATCCGCAACACGTTGGCTGGCGAAGGTTTCGTCGAGGTCGAAGGCCCGACGCTGCACGCCATCGCCGGCGGCGCGGCCGCGCGGCCGTTCACCACGCACCACAACGCCCTGGACATCGACCTTTTCCTCCGCATCGCCCTGGAACTGCACCTCAAGCGGCTGATGGTCGGCGGCGTCGAGCGGGTGTATGAGTTGGGCCGCGTCTATCGCAACGAAGGCATCGACGCCAGGCACAACCCGGAATTCACGATGCTGGAGCTCTATCAGGCCTACGGCGATTACCGCGCCATGATGGACCTGACCGAAAAGCTCATCGTCGAGGCCATTGGGGCCACGGGCCAGTCGCTGAAGCTGCCATGGGGCGACAAGGAAATCGACTTTACGCCGCCCTTCGCCCGGAGAACCTATGACGAGTTGTTCCAGGAACGGACCGGCGTGGCGGGCGACGATGCGGAGGGCATCGCGGCCCTTGCCAGGCAGATCGGTTTCGAGACAGCCAATCGCCATCCCGACGTGATCAAGAGCCAGGTCTTCGAGGCCAAGGTGGAAGACTCCCTCACGGGGCCGATTTTCGTGATCGACTATCCGGCCAGCATCTGCCCCTTGACGAAGCGGAAGGCCTCGAACCCAGCCATCGCCGAGCGGTTCGAGCTGTTCGTCGCACGGCATGGAACTGGCCAACGCCTACACCGAGCTGAACGACCCGGACTTGCAGGAGCAGCTTTTCGCCCAGCAGCTTGCGGGGCTGCCCGAGGAAGAGTCGATGGCCAAGATGGACCGCGACTTCATCCGCGCCATGCGGCACGGCATGCCGCCGGCGGGCGGGCTGGGCATCGGCATCGACCGGCTGGTGATGCTCTTGACGAATACACAGACCATACGCGACGTGATCCTGTTCCCGCTATTGAGACCGGAAACATAACATGTATAAGCTCCTCCTCTGCTGGCGTTACCTCTGCACGCGCTACATCGCCTTTGCGTCGATCATCAGCGTCATGCTGGGCGTGGCGACGATGATCATCGTGAATAGCGTCATGGCGGGCTTCAGCACCGAGATGCAAGGCCGCATCCGCGGCATCATCTGCGACGTGGTCTTCGAAAGCGGGACGCTGGAGGGGATGCGCGACCCCGACGCGCACATGGAGCAGATCAAGCGGATTGCCGGCGACGATATCGACGGCATGACGCCGATCTGCGTGGTGCCGGCCATGCTCAGCTACCAGTGGCGCGGCACCTGGGTCACCAACCAGGTCCAGGTGATCGGCATCGACGAGAAGTCGCAGAGCAAGGTGAGCGATTTTGCCAAGTACCTGCAGCACCCGGCCAACCGCCAGGAAATGAGTTTTAACTTGCGGGACGGTGACTACGACCTGTACGATCACCTGGCCGAAGGGCCGACGCGGGAGCGCGAGGACATGCGCCGGGCCGGCTGGCCCAATCGCCGCCGCATGGCCCACGACCTGGAGATGCAGGAGAAGGCCTTCAGAAGCGCCCCCCCCGCTCCGTTGCCAACCGGTTCCACGGTCCCCCCGTCCGATCCGTTCACCGCGCGGCAGGCGCCGAGCGACCCGTTCAATCGTCCGTCAGGGCCGCCAGTCAAGACCTTCGATCCGTCGAAGGAGCAGAACGCGGGGGTCGTGCTGGGCATCGCCATGTCCAAGTTTTCGAAGGCCGACGGCGAGGAGCACTTCCGCGTCCTGCCGGGCGAGGACGTTAAGCTCAGTTTCCCCTCCGCCGCGCGCACCCCCACATTCGTGCACGACACCTTCACGATCGTCGATTTCTACGAGAGCAAGATGCTGGAATACGACAGCATGTTCGTCTTCATGCCTATCAAGGAGCTACAGCGACTCCGCGGCATGATCGATCCATCGACCGGCACGGGCTATGTGAACGCCATCGAGATCAAGTTGCGCCCCGGGGCCGATGGCAACGCGGTCCGCGACAAGCTGAAAGCGGCATTCGGCAACTTCGCCCCAGGGCTCTACCGGGTCGAAACCTGGAGGGACAAGCAAGGCGCGCTATTGGCCGCCGTGCAGATGGAGACGACGATCCTCAACATCCTGCTGTTTCTGATCATTGCCGTGGCCGGTTTCGGCATCCTGGCGATCTTCTACATGATCGTCGTGGAGAAGACCCGCGATATCGGCATCCTCAAGTCGCTGGGCGCCTCGGGCCGCGGCGTGATGGGCATCTTCCTGACCTACGGGCTCTCGTTGGGCCTGGTCGGCTCGGGCGTGGGACTGATCCTGGGTCTGACGTTCGTACACTACATCAATCCCGTCGCCGACGGGCTGGGCTGGCTGATGGGCCGCCCCTTGTTCAATCCCGAAATCTATTATCTGTACCGGATCCCGACGATCATCTTCCCGGAGACGGTGGCCTGGATCGTTGCCGGAGCGCTGGGCATCGCCATGTTGGCGAGCGTGTTGCCCGCCCTGCGCGGCCCGCTTGCATCCCGTGGAGGCCTTGCGCTATGAGTGAAGTTGCAACCCGACATTCCGGCGCCGTATCGCCTGCGAGCTTCGTCGTGCCCAAGCACCCAGCGGGCGGATCGCCACAGTTGCTGGCCAAAGGGCTGAAGAAGAACTATCGCAAGGGTCCCGTCGAGGTGCCGGTGCTTCGCGGCGTGAGCCTGGCCGTGCGGCAGGGTGAGTTCCTGGCCGTTGTCGGCCAGAGCGGCTGCGGGAAAACGACACTCCTGCATCTGCTGGGCACGCTCGACGTTCCCGATGACGGCGAGATCCACTTCGAAGGGCGGCGGATCGACAATCTCGGCGCCGCCGAGCGCGACGGGCTGCGCAACGGCCGCTTCGGCATGATTTTCCAGTTCTATCATCTCCTCCCGGAATTGACGACCCTGGAGAACGTGCTCGCCCCCCTGATGATTACCCACGGGGTCTGGAGCTACTGGCGGCAGCGGAGGCAATTCCGGGCCCTGGCCGCGGACCTCTTGACCATGCTGGGCCTGGACCATCGGCTGAAGCACCGTCCCCGCGAGCTCTCCGGCGGCGAAATGCAACGTGTCGCCATCGCCCGTTCGCTGATCGCCCGGCCCACGCTCCTGCTGGCCGACGAGCCGACCGGCAATCTCGACCAGGAGAGCGGGCGGGAGATCATCAAGATCCTCCGCGGCTTGAACGAACGGCACTTGCTGACTATAGTAATGGTTACCCACGACCCGGCGATCGCCGCGGCGGCCGACCGCACGATCAGGCTCGTGGACGGCCGCGTGGCGTGAATCATGCCTTTCAAAATCTACATCGACGGTAAGCTCTACGCCAAAGAGGACGCCAAGATCAGCGTCTACGACCACGGTCTGCTGTACGGCGACGGCGTGTTCGAGGGCATCCGCAGCTACGGCGGCAAAGTCTTCCGCATGCAGGCCCACCTCGATCGCCTTTGGTACTCGGCCAAGGCCATCCTGCTGACCATCCCCATGACCAAGGAACAGGTGGCCAAGGCCATCGAGGAAACCCTGGCGGTCAACGGCATCCAGGACGGCTATATCCGCGTCGTCGTCACCCGCGGCAGCGGCACGCTTGGCCTGGACCCCAATCACTGCAGCAACCCGCAGGTGATCATCATCACCGACTACATCTCGCTCTACCCGGAAGAACTCTACCGCAACGGGCTGGAGATCGTCACGGTGAGCGTTGCCCGCAGTCACCCCGCGGCCCTCAGCCCGCGGATCAAGTCGCTCAACTACCTCAACAATATTCTGGCCAAGATCGAGGGCCAGCAAGCCGGTTGCGTCGAGGCCCTGATGCTCAACCACAAGGGCGAGGTGGCCGAGTGCACCGGCGACAACATCTTCCTCGTCCGCGACGGGGTGCTGCTCACGCCGTCGCTGGAATCCGGCATCCTGGAAGGGGTCACCCGCGACGCGGTAATCGAGATCGCCCGAGCGGCGGGCATCGTGGTTCGCGAGGTTCCCTTGACCAAGCACGACGTCTACATTGCCGACGAGTGCTTCCTCACCGGCACCGCGGCGGAAGTGATTGCCGTCGTGAAAGTCGACACCCGCACGATCGGCGGCGGCGTGCCGGGGCCGATCACCCGCGGTCTGAGCGAACGGTTCCATAAGCTCACGCGGGAGTAAGGGTACATGTTCAAGGGACTGTTTGACCCGCTCATCGCCTGGTATCTGGGCACGTTGAAGGCGGGCGGTTACCCGCTCATCGCGCTGCTGATGGCCATTGAAAGCTCGGTCCTGCCGCTACCGAGCGAATTGGTGATTCCGCCCGCCGCGCACCTCGCGTGGACGGGACAAATCCCTCTCAGCCTGGCCGGCATCGTCGTCGCTGGCACCCTCGGCTCGTGGTTTGGCGCAACCCTCATGTATTGGGCCGCACGGTTGGCGGGGCGTCCGCTTTTTCTGCGTTACGGAAGATGGATCCTGGTGACGCCCGAGAAAATCGAGGGCGCGGAACGTTGGGCCGCGCATTACGGTTCGGTAGGTATTTTCATCTCGCGACTCCTGCCCGTCGTGCGGCATCTCATCGGCATTCCGGCTGGCATCGTGCGGATGGACTACAAACTGTTTTCGCTCTTCACGCTGCTCGGTTCGGCCCTCTGGTGCGCGGTGCTGTGCTATGTCGGCATCAAAATGGGCCAGGACGATCAGCTCATGAAAGGCGAGTTGCACCGCATTTCGATCTGGCTCGGCGGCGCAATGCTGGTGCTGGGCGGGCTTTACTATTTTCTGGTTCACCGGCAAATGAAAAAACGTGCAGCGTGAAGTCGCGGCCGGGCAGCGGTTCTCCTCCAAAAGTGGCATAAGAGCTACGAATTCGCCCGCCATGGCCATCTTCCGAGAATCCAGTCTTCTGTCGCAACTACTTACATTGAAACGCTTTGCGTGCGTTCCGCAGGGACGCGCAGACGCAGGCAGCCCGGCTTGGTAAAATTACCTGTTCGCGAGTTGTAACGTAGTGTTCAGGAAACCGATGCCCATGGCGGCTGAGGATATCATCGCCGAGCTTCGCTTGGCGGCCCCCGTGATCGGGCCATCGCTGCTGGCTGCCGATTTCGCCCACTTGGAGCAGGAAATCCGCCGCTTGGAACAGTCTGGCGCCCAGATCTTGCATCTGGATATCATGGATGGGCATTTTGTGCCCAACATCAGTTTTGGTTTCCCCGTGGTCGAGGCCGTTCGCCGTTCGACCCGCTTGCCGTTGGACTTGCACCTGATGATTTCCGAACCGGGCCGCTACTTGGAGCGATTTCGCATGGCGGGGGCCGACCTGCTGACGATCCACGTCGAAGCCGAGGACGATCCCCGGCCGTTGCTGCGGGAGATCCGCGGCCTCGGGGCCGTCGCCGGACTGACCCTCAACCCGCCCACGCCGATTGCGGCCGTCGAGCCCTATCTCGACGACTGCGACCTGGTGCTGGTGATGAGCGTCGCGGCCGGGTTCGGTGGACAGGAGTTCGAGCCCCAGGCCGTCGATCGCTTGCGACATCTGCGTGCGGTTGGCCGAAACGACTTGCTGCTGTCGGTTGATGGGGGCATCAATGACCAAACGATCGGGCCGTGTGCGGAAGCCGGCGCCGACGTGTTTGTCACCGGTTCGGCCCTCTTTGCGCATCACGATTACCGCCAGGTCATGCTAGAATTCCGCAGCCTGGCACTTGCTCACAAGAAAGTCCAGGTTTGAATATGCTACGCATTGTGCTCATCCGTCCGGGGGCCACGGATTACGATTGCGAACAGCGGATTCAGGGCGCACTGGATATACCCTTGAACCGCCAGGGCTTGATGGAAGTGGCCCGGACCGTCGATCAACTGCGCGACAAGCACATCGAGATGATCTATGCCGCGCCGTGCGAATCGGCCATGCAGAGCGCGGAAATCCTCTCGAAGGACCTCGGCGCGCTCGAAGAAACTCGACCGCTTGCACAACCTCAACCTGGGGCTGTGGCAGGGCATGCAGGTCAGCGAAGTCCGCCACAAACAGCCCAAGGTCTATCGCCAATGGCAAGAGCAGCCGGAAAACGTCTGCCCGCCCGACGGCGAAATGATCGAACAGGCCGAGCAGCGAATCCGCACGGCCATGAACAAACTCCTGCGGCGCCATAAGGATGGGGTGATCGGACTGGTAATCCCCGAGCCGCTGGCCAGCCTCGTCCGCCGGCACTTCAAGAACGACGACCTGGGCGACCTGTGGAAGGCGCTGGCCGGCCACGGTTGCTGGGAAGTGCTCGACCTGGAACCGGCCCAAGTTCCCGTACTGAGTTAATAAGGGACTAGAAAATGGCTGAAAGTTCGCCCGATTCCAATAGCTGGAAAAACGCCATGAAACGCCCCAAGCGGGGCGTGCCCGAAGGGTTGTGGATGCGTTGTCCCGGCTGCGAGGCAACTATCTTTCGCAAGGAAGCCGAAAAACGCCTGGGCGTCTGCCCCGAGTGCGATTATCACTGGTATCTCTCGGCCCGGCTGCGGATCCAGCAACTCTTCGACGAAGGCACTTTCGAGGAGTGGGATGCCGGCCTGGAGCCGACCGACCCGCTGGAATTCGTTGACAAAGCCCCCTACAGCCAGAAGCTCAAAGACGAGCAGAACCGCACCGGGCTGAAGGACGCCGCCCTGACCGGCACGGGCATGATCCGAGCCCGCCGCGTGGCCTTCAGCGTGACCGACTCGGCGTTCATCATGGGCAGCATGGGCAGCGTGGTGGGCGAGAAGCTCACGCGTTGCATCGAACGGGCTACGCAGCAGCACCTGCCGCTGATCATCGTCTCCGGTTCCGGCGGCGGGGCCCGCATGCACGAAGGCATGCTCTCGCTGATGCAAATGGCCAAGGTCTCGGCGGCCCTGGCCCGTTTCGATACGGCCGGCGGATTGTTTATCTCCGTGCTCACCAACCCGACCATGGGTGGTGTGGCAGCCAGTTTCGCTTCGCTGGGCGACGTGGTTTTTGCCGAGCCCAAGGCCCTCATCGGTTTCGCCGGCCCGCGGACCATCAAGGCCACGATCCGCATTGAGCTGCCCAAAGGCTTCCAGACGAGCGAATTTCTGCTGGAGCACGGTTTTATCGACCGCATCGTCCGCCGCTGCGATTTGCAAAGCGAAATTGCTTGCACGATCGACTATTGCGGGAAATAATGGGGTTGTTTTCGTTTGAACTTTTAACGTCCCCACCGACCCCGCGTCGGTGGAACAATGACTGAGTAGCTATGGGACTTTTTGATTTCTTCAAGGCCAAGGTCGCCAACACCGGCGTCGATATTTCCAAGCGGTACGCCCTGCTGCGGGAGGCCATTTCCGGCACGATGTCGAAGTTCTACAAGGCCAAGGACCTCCGCACCGGCCGGGTTGTGGGCCTGAAGATCCTCGACCGCGAAAAGACGGCGGCCTTCGAGGAGCGTTTCCGGGGCCTGAAAAAACCCAGCGAGGGTGAAATGGGCATGTTGCTGAAGCATCCCCGCCTGGTGGAAACGCTCGAGCATGGCACCACGAGCGACGGCAGCCAATACATTGCCCTGGAGTTCATTGACGGCCCCGACTTCAACTCCCTGATCATCGCCAAAGACCCCGTGTTGAAGGGCAACCTCGTGCACTTCATTCGCCAGGCCGCCGAGGCCGTCGCGGCGATGCATGCGGCGGGCTTCGTGCATCGAGATTTATGCCCGCGGAATTTTCTCTTGGCCGACCGCGCCAAGAAAGAGCTCAAGCTGATCGATTTTGGCGTCTCGCTGCCTTGCCAACCGCAGTTCCAGCAACCGGGAGTCCGCACCGGCAATCCGAACTACATGGCCCCGGAGATCGTCCGCCGCAAGCCGACCGACCAGCGGGTCGATGTCTTCGCCTTCGGGGTCTCGGTCTACGAGATCTGCACGGGCGAGCTGCCGTGGCCGCGGGGGACCACCGGCATGGCGGCCATGTCGCACGACAAGCCGCCCACCGACATTCTTCAATACCGGCCCAAGCTCCATCCCGATCTGGCCAAGGCCATTCATTCCTGCCTGGAAGCCGAACCGTCGCGGCGCTGCCCCACGATGGAGAAGTTTCTGCAAATGATTCGCGGCGTGAATCGCGATGAAGTTTAATGCCCCCTATTAGTGGCAACTTACGACCGTCGAATCGAGAAGCAACCGATCTTCGGCAAGGTTGGCAAGGATCCCTCAAAGGGGTGTGAATTGCAAGGCCTCGATGACAGGATTCCATCGTATCAGCAGAATTCATTCAATCCGCCTTCAAATAGCAAGGCAAGGAAAAATGGCGTGAGAAAATCGCTTGCTCGACGTTCGCGGCGAACCGTTGCGGGCGGTAGGCGGAGCCGCTATAATTTCCGCTTCTTTCCGTAGCTACCAGGCCGGAGGCCTGGCGCAGAAACCGTTTTGGCCCCAGGAAATCGGGCCGTTTTTTCAGAACCTGACCTACCCGCAGCCTGCCGGAAATTTTGCGTCCAGCGGTTGAACACCTGCTGCGAATCTCTGCTTGTCGCTGCGATTCGCATCGGTTCCATCCGTGCGGAATGCAACACTCCTGGCAGGGCCACATTGGGGGGCGGGAACCTCAGCTTACAAGGAGAACGACAGTGGCAATTCGTGTTGGTATCAACGGCTTCGGCCGTATTGGGCGACTTGTGTTTCGCGCGATCTGCGATCGGGGATTGCTCGGCAAGGAAATTCAGGTCATCGCCGTCAACGACATCGTTCCGGCCGACAACCTTGCGTATCTCGTGAAGTACGACTCAACCCAAGGCAGGTTCCCGGGTACCGTCACGAGCAAGAAGTCCAAACCGGACGTTGCCGAGGACGACCTGCTCGTCGTCAACGGCCAGGAGATCAAGTGCCTCGCCATCAAGGACGGCCCCGCCGCGTTGCCGTGGAAGGCGCTTGGCGTGGACATCGTCGTCGAGAGCACCGGGTTGTTTACCGACGCGACGAAGTCCAAAGGCCACCTGGATGCCGGCGCCAGGAAAGTCATCATCAGCGCCCCGGCCAAGAACGAAGACATCACCATCGTGCTCGGCGTGAACGACCAGAATTACGACGCCACTAAACACAACATCATTTCCAACGCGAGCTGCACGACGAACTGCCTGGCCCCGGTGGTGCATGTGCTCTTGAAGGAAGGCTTCGGCATCGCGGAAGGTTTGATGACGACCATCCACAGCTACACCGCGACGCAGAAGACCGTCGACGGCCCGTCGAAGAAGGACTGGAAGGGTGGACGCACCGCCGCGCAGAACATTATCCCCTCGACGACCGGCGCCGCCAAGGCGGTCGGCCTGGTGATTCCCGAAGTCAAGGGCAAGCTAACGGGTATGGCGTTCCGCGTCCCGACACCGACGGTCAGCGTGGTGGATCTCACGGTCAAGACCGTGAAGGAAACCAGTTACGCCGAGATCTGTGCCGCGATGAAGAAAGCCAGCGAGACCTACCTGAAAGGCATCCTCGCTTACACCGATGACGAAGTGTGCAGCACCGACTTCATTCACGACGCGCATTCGAGCATTTTCGACGCCGGCAGCGGCATCGAGTTGAACAAGAACTTCTTCAAACTCGTGAGCTGGTACGACAACGAGTGGGGCTATAGTTGCCGCACCGTCGATCTGATCCAGCGGCTCGGCAAGCTGTAAGGCTCTGGCGCCGAGAAACTTCGCCTGGCAGCGCCGGTCTCCCCGCGGGGCCGGCGCTCGCCGACCAAGCTGCGCTCGGTGCCCGAGCGTGTCCGGATCTGGTCCCACCCTGGGCTACCACGCGATTCGCTGTTTTCCCTCCGGCAGACAGCCTCATTCCCCGAAAAGCCGCCGGATGGTATAATTACGGCATGGAACCAATGGCCGTTTCCTACCCGCCGCAACACCCCGAAATTCTCTCCTGGCTTCGTGAAACGAACGAGACCCGGTTGGAAGATCTTTGGCGCCGCGCGGACCTGGTCCGGCAGCAGTCGGTGGGGGGAGAGGTGCATCTGCGGGGCCTGGTCGAGATCTCGAACCACTGCATCCGTCTCTGCGGTTACTGCGGGCTGCGGGTCGATAACCGCGAACTGCCCCGCTACCGCATGACGGCCGATGAGATCATGGCCTGCGTCCGCGAAGGCGTGGCCTTCGGCTACGGCACCGCCGTGCTGCAGGCCGGCGAGGATCCGGGCATCGGCGCGGAGTGGATGGCGAAGATCGTCCGCCGCATCAAGGCCGAGACGCCGCTGGCGGTGACCCTCAGCCTGGGCGAGCGGGAACGCGACGAACTGGCCCTCTGGCGCGAGGCCGGCGCCGACCGGTATCTGCTCCGCTTCGAAACCTCCAATCGCCACTTGTTCGAACAGATCCATCCGCCCCGCCCGGGCCGAGTCTCGGATCGCATCGCCCTGCTGGGCGTGCTGCGGGAGTTGGGCTACGAAGTGGGCAGCGGCGTGATGATTGGCATTCCGGGCCAGAGCTATGACGACCTGGCTGGCGACCTGGAACGGTTCCGCGAGCTGAACCTCGACATGATTGGCGTCGGCCCGTTCCTCATGCACCCCGAGACGCCGCTGGCCGATCCCCGGCAGCAGCCGGTTGCGCCGCCGGGCGAGCAGGTGCCAGCCTCGGAGTTGATGACCTACAAGGTGATCGCCCTGACCCGCCTGCTTTGCCCCAAGGCGAATATTCCCAGCACGACGGCGCTGGCCACGCTCAACCAAGGCAACGGCCGCGAGTTGGGATTGGTCCGCGGGGCGAACATCGTGATGCCCAACCTCACGCCGCCCAAGTATCGCATCCACTACGAAATCTATCCGAACAAGGCCTGCATCCAGGAATCGGCCGGCATGTGCCATGGCTGCATGGATGTCCGCATTGAGAGCATCGGCCGCACACGGGGCAGCGGCCGGGGAGACTCGCCGAACTATGTTGCCCGATAAGTATCCGTACTCATCACGCTCCGCGTGTTGCTCTTGCCTCACGCGGAGCGTGAGGAGTACGGTTGGAAACGGTTGCCGGAGAGGAAACAATTGACTCGCATGCCCACCACGACTAAACCCCTCAAGCTCAGCGAAAGCGCCTACGACTTTTTTGTCGACGAGGCCCGGTTTCACGGTCTGCTCAATCGCCAAGCCGTGCGGGAGGAGCTTGCCGCCGTGATCGCCAAGAGCATGGCCAAGGAGGCCTTGACGCTGGCCGAGACGGCCGTGTTGCTGGCGGCCGACGACGAGGAAAGCTGCCAGCGAATTTTCGAGGCCGCCCGGCAGTTGAAACGCGACGTGTACGGCAATCGCATTGTGCTCTTCGCGCCGCTGTACGTGGGCAGCAGTTGCAAGAACGATTGCCTGTACTGCGCCTTCCGCCGTTCGAATCCCGACGTCGTCCGCCGCACGCTCAACCAGGACGAATTGCGGGCCCAGGTCGAGGCCCTGGAGCGAAAGGGCCACAAGCGGACGATCCTCGTCTTCGGCGAGCACCCGTCCTATAGCCCGGAGTTCATCGCCGACTGCGTGCGGACGGTCTACACGGTCAAGATCGACCACGGCGAGATCCGCCGCGTGAACATCAACGCGGCCCCCATGGACCACGCCGGATTTGCCACGGTACGGGCGGCGGGGATCGGCACGTATCAGATCTTCCAGGAGACCTATCATTATCAGACCTATGCCCAGGTGCATCCGCGGAAAACGCGGAAGGCCGATTATCTCTGGCGGCTGGACGCCTTGGGCCGGGCGATGGAGTCTGGCTGCGACGACGTGGGCATAGGGGCCCTGTTCGGCCTGTACGACTGGAAGTTCGAGGTGCTGGGGCTGGTGGCCCATGCCTTGCACTTGCAGAAGCATTACAATGTCGGTCCGCATACGATCAGCTTCCCGCGGCTGCGTCCGGCCCAAGGCGTGAGTATCGACGAGAAGCACCTGGTCGACGACCACGATTTCAAGCGGCTGGTGGCCATCTTGCGGCTGGCGGTTCCTTACACCGGGTTGATTCTCACCGCCCGCGAGCCGGCCGCGTTGCGGCGCGAGGTGCTGGCCTTCGGCGTCTCGCAGATCGACGCCGGCAGCCGCATCGAATTGGGCGGCTACACCGAGGTGGGCGACGCCCAGGTGATGGAACGCGAGCAGTTCGAACTGGGCGACATCCGCTCGCTGGACGAGGTGATGAAGGAGTTGATGGTCGACGGCTACGTGCCCAGCTTCTGCACGGCCTGCTACCGCCTCGGCCGCACGGGCGAACATTTCATGGAGTTCGCCATCCCCGGCTTCATCCAGAACCTGTGCACTCCCAACGCACTGACGACGTTGACGGAATACCTCGTCGATTACGCCGGGGAGGAAACCCGCGCCGTCGGCCTGCGGCTGATCGAGCAGGAATTGCAGCGGCTGCCGGAAGGCCAGCGGAAGGCCGATCTGATCGAGCGGCTGCAGGAGATTCGCGAGGCCGGGTTGCGGGATTTGTACTTGTAGAGGAACGGTTGCAGGATGGACCTCCGAGTCCGTCCGCGAAATCTGGGACGGACTCGGAGGTCCATCCCGCGAAGGAGAAACGTCATGTCCACAGCCGAAACCGGTGACGACAGCGCGTTGCACGTGCCGGCCGAAATTTTGCCGGCGGAAGAACCGCTGATGGCAATATACCTGGTCGATACGAAGTGAATAATTTCAGGGCCTACGGCCTGACAGCCGTGTCGCCTGACGATATTCTGGCAAGCTGACCAACCCCAGAGGATCATGGCGCAAAATCGTGCAGAAACCGATTTGTTGGGCACCCGCGACCTCCCATCCGACGTTCTCTGGGGCATCCACACGTTGCGGGCGATCGAGAATTTCCCGCTCGCCGGCAGGCCGGTGCACCGCGGATTGGTGCACGGCTTCGGCGCGGTCAAGCTGGCGGCAGCGCGGACGAACCATGAACTTGGTTGGGCCGACGAAAAGAAATTCGCGGCCATCCAATCCGCCTGCGAAGAGATGATCGCGGGCCGGCTCGACGAGCACGTGGTCGTCGATGCCTTGCAAGGCGGGGCGGGGACGTCGACAAACATGAACGTCAACGAGGTGTTGGCCAATCGGGCCCTGCAACTCCTCGGCCAGCCGCTGGGCAACTACCGCGCTGTCAACCCGCACGACGACATCAACCGGCACCAGTCGACCAACGACGCCTATCCCACGGCCCTCCGCGTTTCCGCCATTTACGGCCTGCGCGAGTTGCAGCGGAAGGTGATCGGGCTGATGGAGGCCTTTCAGCAAAAGGAGAAGGAATTCGCCGGAGTGGTGAAGATCGGCCGCACCGAGCTGCAAGACGCCGTGCTCATGACGCTGGGCCACGAGATGTCGGCCTATGCCGAGGCCTTTTCCCGCGACCGCTGGCGGATCTACAAGTGCGAAGAGCGGCTGCGCGTGGTGAACATGGGCGGCACGGCCATCGGCACCACGCTCGGCGCGCCGCGGCGTTATGTGTTCCGGGTCGTCGAGCACCTGCGGCAGATTACCGGTCTGGGCCTGGCGCGGGCCGAGAACCTGGTCGAGGCCACGCAGAATGCCGACGTGTTCATCGAGGTCAGCGGCATCCTCCGCGCGCTGGCCGGCAACCTGCTGAAGTGTTCCAACGATCTGCGCCTGCTTTCTTCCGGCCCGCACGCGGGCCTGGGTGAAATCCGCCTGCCGCCACGCCAGGCCGGCTCGTCGATCATGCCCGGCAAGGTGAACCCGGTGATTCCCGAGGCCGTGGCCCAGGTGGCGATGGCCGTGATGGGCCACGACTTGATGATCGTGCAGTCGGCGTCTGCGGGCAATCTGGAGCTGAGCCAGTTCCTGCCGCTGGTGGCCGACAGTCTTTTGACGATGCTCGACCTGTTGGCCCACGCCTGCGACATTTTCGCCCGGCAGTGTGTCGTCGGCATCGTGGCCGATCGCGAACAATGCCTGCTTCACGTCCACAACAGCACGGCCACGTTGACGGCGCTGGTCGAGCGGCTGGGCTACGACAAGACCGAGCAATTGGCCGAGCATCTCGAGCGGACCAAGGGCGACACCACGCAGACGCTGCGGAAGTTCGTCACCGAGCCCGGCTGGCTTTCGGCCGCAGAGTTCGAGGAATTGACTTCGCCCGAGCGGGTCACGCGGCTGGGCTCGCCGGACGACGGAAGCGGAGCCAGCCCGCTTTCGCCGGGGTGAGTGAAACATGCAACCCACCCCCAAATCCTTCCGCCTCCACATTGGCCTCTTCGGCCGCCGCAACGCGGGCAAGTCGTCGCTACTGAACGCGCTGACGAAACAACAGGTCTCGATCGTCTCCGCCATCGCCGGCACGACCACCGACCCGGTGGAAAAACCGATGGAAATCCTGCCGATCGGGCCGGTGCTGTTCATCGATACGGCCGGCATCGACGACGAAGGGGCCCTGGGCGAAATGCGGATGCAGAAGACCCGCCAGGTCTTCGACCGCACCGACCTGGGCCTGATCATCGCCGCGTCGGGCAACTGGGGCCCGTTCGAAGAAGGCATCCTCCGCGAGCTGCGCGAGAGGAAGATCCCGGCCATCGTCGTCTTCAACAAGGCAGACCTTGCCCAGCCGCCGGCCGCTCTGCGGGAAGAACTCGGCCGGACGAAAGTCGTCTGCGTGGAAACGGTGGCCACCGAAGGCCGCGGGATCCTCGAGCTCCGCGAGGCGCTGATCCAGACCGCGCCCGACGAGTTCCTCAATCCACCGGCGATCGCGGCCGATCTGGTCCCGCCGGGCGAGATGGCCGTGCTGGTCGTGCCGATCGACATGGAAGCCCCCAAGGGCCGCCTGATCCTGCCGCAGGTGCAAACGATCCGCGATCTGCTGGACGGCGACGCCATGTGCCTGGTCGTCAAGGAGCGCGAGCTCCGCGATGCATTCGATCGCCTCCGCCGCCCACCGGCCCTGGTGGTGACCGACTCGCAGGCCTTTCTCAAGGTGGCGGCCGACACGCCGCCGGACGTGAAGCTGACGTCGTTCTCGATCCTCTTCGCGCGGCAGAAAGGCGACCTCAGCCAGTTCGTCGAGGGGGCAATGGCCATCGAGCGGCTCAGGCCGGGCGATCGCGTGCTGGTGGCCGAGGCCTGCTCGCACCATGCCATCGGCGACGACATCGGACGCGTGAAAATTCCCCGCTGGCTGCGGCAGTTCGTGGGCGGGCCGCTGCAGATCGGCACCATGGCCGGCCACGACTTCCCGGCCGATCTGGACCAGTACCAGCTCGTGGTCCATTGCGGGGCCTGCATGTGGAACCGCCGCGAGATGCTTACCCGCATGCTCCGCTGCCGCCAGGCCGGCGTGCCGATCTGCAACTACGGCCTGACCATCGCCTACACCCTAGGAATCTTCCACCGGGCCCTCGAGCCGTTCCCCGACGCCCTGGAAACCTACCGGCGAGCCCTGCAGGCGGGATAACGGTAGAGCCGTGCTCATCACGCTCCGCCGTGATGTCTTTCCATCACGGCGGAGCGTGATGAGTACGTTGAATCGCCGCTTCGCTCGCCACGTCGAAGAAGTGCAGGTGCTCGGGCAGCACGGCGGCGAGAACTTGCTCGCCGATGGTCGACCGTACGTCGCTCTCCACGCGCGCGATGAAAATGCGGTCGCCCGCCTTCAGGTAAACGAGCGACTCCACCCCGAGATGCTCGACGGCCTCGATTGTCGCCGGAAAGACAACTGAGTACTCAGTACTAGGTACTGAGAACTGAGCACCGATTTCAGCCGTCAGCCGCAGGTGCTCCGGCCGCACGCCCAGCGTGATCGGCTTGTCGGCATACGGCTCGATCATTGCGCGGCAGCGATCGGGAATGGGCAACCTGATGTTCCCGGCAAGAACGCAAGTGCAAAGGCCATCGGCCCGCTCGACACGGCCGTCGAGAAAGTTCATTCCCGGGTTGCCGAGGCACGAGGCGACGAAGCGGTTGTGGGGCCGGTCGTAGAGCGTTTGCGGATCGGCCACTTGCTGCAAGCGGCCATCGCGCATGATCGCGATCCGCTGGCCCAGGGCCATGGCCTCGCCGGCATCGTGCGTTACGTGGATCATCGGCACGCCCAGCCGCTGGTGCAGGCGGCGGATCTCGTGGCGCAACTGACGGCGAAGGGCGGCATCGAGGCTCGCCAGCGGCTCATCGAGCAAGAAGAGCTTTGGCCGTCGGACGATCGCCCGGCCGAGGGCCACGCGCTGCTGCTGGCCGTAAGAAAGCTCGCCCGGCCGGCGATCCAACAGTTCGGCAATGCCCAGGGCAGCGGCGGCCTCTTCCACGCGCCGCCCGATTTCGCGCTGGGGGGTTCGCCGCAATTTCAGTCCGAAGCCCAGGTTGCCGCGGACCGACAGATGCGGATAGAGCGCGTGGTGCTGAAAGACCAGGGCCACGTCGCGATCACGCGGCGGCAGCCCTTCCGCGGGCCGACCGGCAATGGCGATCCGGCCGGAGCTGGGCTGCTCCAGCCCGGCGAGGAGCCGAAGCGTGGTCGTCTTGCCGCAGCCGGACGGACCCATGAGGACCAGCAGTTCGTGGTCCTCGACCTCCAGGCAGAGGTCATCCACGGCGCGAATCCCGCCTGGGAAGGTCTTGCTGAGATGGGAGATTACGACCGCCGCCATGAACGAATTGTCGCATCTTAGGCAGACATTTTCAATTCGTAAAACGGAATGAATCCCGTTTTACTCACCTCCTCTTTCGCAACCCGCGAAGGTAACCTAAAATCGGCACATGAGTTCGCCGTCCTCCACCGTTCGCCTCGGACCGTTGCGTCTCCCTTCGTCCGCCGCGGGGGCCCTGTGTTGTGTCGTTTCCGTGCTCGGCTATAGCACGACCGGGGCCTGCATGAACCAACTCAGCTTGATGAAAAGCGTTCCGACCTGGGCCGTCTTCAACAAGGAGTTGATCACCGTCCTGGCGGTTGGGCCGTGGCTGCTCTGGCAGGCATGGCGGCGAAGGAGCGGCTTTCCCAGCGGACGCCCGCTGGCAATCCTCGTCGCCGCCGGTCTGGCCACCGAATTCGGGAATATCGGCGTCCAGTGGGGATACAAAATCGTCGGCCTGGCCGTCATGGTTCCGGCCTACACGGGCTTCATTCTCGTTTCCACGGCGGTCCTCGGCGGCATCTTGCTGGGCGAACGCGTTTCTGTCCGCAACCTGGCGGCCGTTGGATTGCTGATTCTCGCCCTGGCCCTGTTGGGGTTTGGATCCGCGCAGGCCACTCGGCCCACCTACCTTGCAACCAGGGACGCCTTGCCGCCGGCCAGCTCCTTCATGGTCGCTGCCGCCCTTGCTGTGGCCGTTGCCACGGGAGTTGTCTTCTCGCTGCTGGGCATTGCCATCCGGCATTGTGTCACCGGCACGACAAGCTACGGCGCCGTGATGGTGATTATCACGGGAATGGGCGTATTGATGCTCGGCCCTTTGAGCTTCTACAGCGCGGGTGCGACAGAACTGATGGACACGCCCTGGCAACAATACGCCCTGATGTTCGGGGCGGGCATCTGCAATCTGATCGCTTTTTTCGCCCTGGTCCGCGGCCTGCACCTAACGACCGTCTTGCACGTCAACATGATCAACGCCGGACAAGTGGCCATCGCCGCGGTGCTCGGCGTACTCTTCTTCGGCGAGAATTGCAACCCCTGGCTCGTGGCGGGCATCGGCCTCATGATCGTCGGCATCCTGGCCTTCGGCAGTCCCGTGGATCAAGAGGCGATTGATGCCCACGTTTGAAAACCGTTAGAAATACGTTCGCGGCCGTAAGCGGTATTGTGTGATGGGCCGATTGTGCCATAATGAAGTTCGTTCTTAAAAACGGATTCCTCGCGAAAACTCCCTTCGCGCTTTCTCCGACGATAGGAGCCGTCGTGACCACCACGGTATCACAGCAGTTCACGCTTCTGGCCGACAAGGCCGAGGCCCATCTCGAAGACCAGTCCTCGCGAAGTCCCATTCGCATCCAGATCGGATCGGCGACGTGCGAACAGGCCGCCGGGGCCGACGAGGTGTTCGACGAGTTCCGCAAACACGTTGCGGCGTCGGGACGCACCGACATCCTCTTGCATCGCACCGGCTGCACCGGCCGTTGCAGCCGCGAGCCGATCGTGGGCGTCCTCGTGCCCGGGCAGATGCCGATCAAGTACGAGCGGGTCGACCGGAACCTGGTCCATGAGATCTTCACCTCCCACGTGCTGGGCGGCAAGGCGGTGCTGAAGCACGTGTTGGACGGGCCGATCCAGCAGATCCCCAAGTACGAAATCCTCACCTGCGGCAGCGAGCGCTGCTGCTGGAAGGGTGAGCGGTCGTTCGAAACGGCCATCCGCGAAAAACTGGCCGCCGCCGGAATCCCGGAGAACGACGTGCGGGTGGCGGTCGGCAGTTGCTTCGGCGCCTGCAATGCCGGCGACCAACGGAACCGCTCGCACATGCTCGTCCGGCCCGACAAGATCCTCTACCGCATCGAGAACGAATCGGATCTGGACGAAGTGGTCCGCCAGCACTTCCTCGGCGGCCAGCCCGTCGAGCGCCTGGAGGTCCATGGCAAGACGATCGGGCGGAAGTTTTTCGAGCTTTACGGCGACGTGGCCTTCTTCAATCGCCAGAGCCGGGTGGCCCTGCGGCACAACGGGGTGCTCGATCCGGAGAGCATGGAAGAGTACTTCCATTACCGTGGCTTCCAGGCCCTGGTCAAGGTGCTGGAGACGGGCGATCCGCAATGGGTCATCAGCGAGGTCACCACATCGAAACTCCGCGGCCGCGGCGGCGGCGGTTTCGCCACAGGCCAGAAGTGGGCGATGGCCGCCAAGGCCCAAGAGAAGGTCCGCTACATCATCTGCAATGCCGACGAAGGCGACCCCGGCGCGTTCATGGACCGCAGCATGCTCGAATCCGATCCGCTGAACGTCATCGAAGGCATGATGATCGGCGGCTATGCCATCGGCGCGCAGCGGGGATTTTTCTATGTCCGCGCCGAGTACCCGATGGCCATCCGCCGCATCCAGCACGCCATCGACCAGTGTCACGCCTGGGGCCTGCTGGGCAAGAACATCCTCGGCTCGGGCTTTGATTTCGACCTGGAAATCCGCCTCGGCGCGGGGGCCTTCGTCTGCGGCGAAGAGACGGCCTTGATCCATTCGATTGAAGGCCAGCGCGGGCAGCCGCGGATCCGCCCGCCCTATCCCACCGAGAGCGGCCTGTGGGGCAAGCCGACGGTGATCAACAACGTCGAGACCTTCGCCAACGTGCCCGCCGTGATCAACTATGGGGCCGACTGGTTCAGCCGCATCGGCTCCGACAAAAGCGGCGGCACCAAGGTCTTCGCCCTGGCCGGCAAGATCCTCCACACCGGCCTGGTCGAAGTGCCGATGGGCACCACGCTCCGCGAGGTCGTCTACGAGATCGGCGGCGGCGTGGCCGACGGCAAGCAACTCAAGGCGATCCAGACGGGCGGCCCAGCCGGCGGCTGCATCCCCGCCAAGTGGATCGACATCCCCATCGATTTCGACAGCCTGGCCAAGGCCGGCTCGATCATGGGCAGCGGCGGCATGATCATCCTCGACGAGGATGACTGCATGGTCGACATCGCCAAGTTCTACGTGACCTTCTCGCAGGACGAGTCGTGCGGCAAGTGTACGCCCTGCCGCGAAGGCAGCGTGCGGATGCTGGAGATCCTTGAAAAGATCACCTCCGGCCAAGCCACGCTCGAGGACCTGGCCACATTGAAGCGGTTGGCGCTGTTGATGAAGAAAACGTCGCTCTGCGGGTTGGGCCGCGCCGCGCCCAATCCGGTGCTCAGCACCCTGGAGCATTTCCACGACGAGTACCTGGCCCACGTGGTCGATAAGAAGTGCCCCGCGCACCGCTGCACGCATTTGATCCGTTACGAGATCGACGAGGAGAAGTGCGTGGGCTGCACGCTCTGCGGCCGCAACTGTCCCGCCGAGTGCATCACCGGCACGCGGAAGCAGCCGCACCACATCGACCAGGCCCGCTGCATCAAGTGCGGACGCTGCGCCGAGGTCTGCCGCTTCGACGCGGTGAAGAAGCTATAGGGATCAATTATGCGCAAGAAGAAGAAGATTTCACTCACGATCGACGACACGCCCATGGCGGTCGACGAAGGCACGACGATCATGGAGGCCTGCGAGCGGTTGGGGATCAGCATCCCGCGGCTCTGCTACCATCCCGACCTCAGCCTGCAAGGCTCCTGCCGCGTGTGCGTGGTCGAGGTCAAGGGGATGGGCTTCTACATGACCTCCTGCAGCCAGATGGTATGGGAGGGGATGGAGGTGCAGACCAACTCGCCCGACATCCGCCAGGCCCGCCGCGACATCGTCGAGCTGCTCCTCGATAACCACCCCAAGGACTGCCAGACCTGCGAGCGCGACGGCAATTGCGAGCTGCAGAACCTGGCCTATTCGCTGGGCGTGCGGGCCCGGCATTTCGAGGGCCGCCGCAAGGAAATGGCGATCGACCTGTCGAGCCACTCCGTCGTCCGCGACCCGCAGAAGTGCGTGCTCTGCGGTCGCTGCGTTCGCGTCTGCGGCGAGATCCAGGGTGTCCACAACCTGAGCCAGCAGGGCCGCGGCTTCGCCACTGTCGTCTCCCCGGCCCATGGGGCAAACATGGACGAATCGGTCTGCATCCAGTGCGGGCAGTGCATCAACGTCTGCCCCACCGCCGCCTTTCTGGAGAAGCGGAGCGCCGGCGGCGTGTGGGATGCCATCGCCGACCCGGAAATACACGTCGTCGTGCAGACGGCCCCCTCGATCCGCGCGGCCATCGGCGAGGGTTTCGGGCTGCCGGCCGGCACGCCCTGCACCGGCAAGATGGTCACCGCACTGCGAAGGCTGGGTTTCGACGCCGTCTTCGACACCGACTTCGCCGCCGACCTGACGATCATCGAGGAGGCCCACGAGTTCCTCACCCGGCTCAAGGAAGGCCCGCTGCCGATGATCACCTCCTGCTCGCCCGGCTGGATCAACTTCCTGGAGAGGTTCTATCCCGAGCTGATCCCTCACGCTTCGACCTGCCGCTCGCCCATGAGCATGCTCTCGGCCCTGATCAAGACCTATTACGCCAGGAAGAAAGGCATCGATCCCAAGAAGATCTATGTCGTGGCCGTAATGCCGTGCGTGGCCAAGAAGTACGAGGCCCATCGCCCGGAGCACTTCATCGAGCTGGGAGCAGTGAGCCACACAGAGGGTACCCGGCAGGGAGGGGGGAGGGGCGAGGGGGGAGGGGGGGAAAACAATCTCCCCTCTCCCGCGGGGGATGGGCAGGGAGTGAGGGTACAATTGACCGACGCCGTGCTGACCACGCGCGAGCTGATTTGGATGATCAAGTGCTACGGCATCAATTTCAGCATGCTGCCCGATGGCGAGTTCGATGCGCCGCTGGGCCTGGCCAGCGGCGCCGGCGACATCTTCGGCACGACCGGCGGCGTGATGGAGGCGACGCTCCGCGCCGCGGCGGAGTTGGTCACCGGCAAGCCGGCCGACCGGCTGGAGTTCACCGAGGTCCGCGCGGTGGAGGGCCTCCGCGAGGTCTACGTGGCCATCGGCGAGCACAACATCCGCGTGGGCGTAGCCAACGGCCTGGAGAACGCCAAGACGATCCTTGATAAGGTCAAAGCCGGCGAGTCGTTCCACGTGATCGAGGTCATGGCCTGCCCCGGCGGCTGCATCGGCGGCGGCGGTCAGCCCTATCCGGCCGAAGGCTATCGCGTGCTCGATCCCAAGCTGCTGCGCAAACGGGCCTCGGCGCTATACGCCATCGATACCGGAAAGAAGCTCCGCAAATCGTACGAGAACCCGGCCATCGAGGAAGTCTACGACCAATTCCTTATCGAGCCCGGTTCGGAAATCGCCCATCAACTCCTGCACACCAGCTACAGTCCCAAACTACCGCGAGGCATCCGATGAGCCAGTCCGTTTGCGAAAGTTCGACCGACAATTGGGAATATGTGCAGAACATGTCGCGGGAAGTCCTGGGCGGGCCGATCTGCGAATTCATCGACGCCTGCCGCGGCCCGCAAGCGGGTACCCCGCCACAGCCCGAGAGCCAGCTCATCGCCATCCTGCATCGCGTGCAGGCCAAGTACGGCTATCTCAACGCCACGCATCTGGACGCCGTCGCGCAGTTGCTGCAGGTGCCGGCGGCGACGGTCTCGGGCGTGGCCAGTTTCTATCATTTCTTCCGCTTGCAGCCCCGCGGCAAGTTCGTCATCAACGTCTGCCTCGGCACCGCCTGCTACGTGAAAGGCGCCGACCGCGTCGCCCAGCGGCTGATCAGCGAGCTGGGCATCACCTGGGGCGAGACGAGCAAGGACGGGCTGTTCAGCCTGGAAGCGGCCCGTTGCGTCGGCTGCTGCGGCCTGGCGCCGGTCGTGGTCATCGACGGCCAGGTCCACGGCGAAGTCAGCCCCGACCAGGTGCCGGTGATCTTGGGCAAGTATTTGAAAAAGGCGAAGGCGTGAAAAACAATCCCCTCAAGCCTTTGCGAAGGCCTGACAAATAGGTTAGAATGGGGCGTTTGCGTCTTGTCAATTCATTCCCCGGCCGCGAAGAGGGGGCTGGGAGCGATTGCCGAGCCGGCGGTTTCGGACCCGTCCAAGAATTGCTTGTAGGATGTACCTTCGACTCCGTCCCTTGGAACTGGATGGTCTCCGAGATTCATCCTGCCGAAAAACACTGGGTTTTTTCTGCACGGGTCGTCACGGCAAATAAAGGTTGCAGCCCATGGCCATTGCCGACGTTTTCAACTCGACCAGCGGGAAGGAAGTGCCGCGCCGGCAAACCAAGGCCCAGGGCCAGGTTGCCGCCCGGCTCTGCCGCTCGCGTATCGGCCGCCTGATGGGCGTTCAAGTCATCGCCTTGGGCAGTTTCGCGCCCGAGCAACGCGTCCGCAACGAAGACCTGGCCGCGCTGGGCTACGACGCCGATTGGATCCTGCAGCGCACCGGCATCACCGAGCGCCGCCACGCCACGCCGGGCGTTTCCACCGGCGACATGGCCGTCGAGGCCGCGCGTCGCTGCCTCGCCGCGGGCGACATCCGCCCCGAGCAGATCGACCTCGTGCTGCTGGGCACGTTCACGCCCGACATGCTCGTGCCGGCCACGGCCAATTTTGTGCAGGATCGACTGGGCCTCTGCGCCCGGCTTTCGACGTGCAGGCCGCCTGCGCGAGTTTCGCTTTCGCCCTGATCACCGGCATGCAGTACGTGGTCAGCGGTTGCAGCCAGCGGGCCCTGGTGATCGGCGCGGATTGCAATTCGCGAATGGTCAATCCGGCCGACAAGCAGACCTTTCCCCTCTTCGGCGACGCGGCCGGCGCCGTGGTTCTCGCCCCGGGCAACACCGACCAGGGCATTCTGGCCTATGCGGTCGGGTCCGACGGTTCCGGCGGCGAGCTGATCTGTCGCCCCGCCGGCGGCGCACGCGAACCGTTCTCCGCAGACAATCCCAGCGGACATTTTCTCCGCATGGACGGCCGGCCCGTCTTCAAGTGGGCCATTCGCACCCTCAAGGAAACCATCGGCGAAGTGCTGGACGCGGCCGGCATGGTCCTGGACGACGTCGACCTGGTGGTCTTTCACCAGGCGAACATGCGGATCATCAACGCGGCAGTGGAAGAACTCGGCATGCCGCCCAGCAAGGTCTTCAACAATCTCGACCGCTACGGCAACACTTCGTCGGCCAGCATTCCCCTGGCGCTGGATGAGGCCTATTGCGCGGGCCGCGTCCGCCGCGGCAATCACGTGCTTTTCAGCGGCTTCGGCGCAGGACTCACATGGGGAACAGTATTAATGCGATGGTAAAGCAGCTTCCTCCCCGCAGCAAAGTCAAACCCGCCGACACCTGGAACCTTTCCAGCCTCTTTGCGTCCGACGACGCCTGGGAAGAGGCGTTCAAGGCATGGGAAGGCGCGATCGGCGAATTTGCCAGGTTTCAGGGGACGCTGGCCGAAAGCCCCCAGTCGCTGGCCAACTGTTTGCAGTTCGATCTCGATCTCGATCGGGCCGCGGAGCGCTTGGGCAACTATGCCTTCCTGAAGACGGCCGAGGACGTGGGCGAGAGCAAGTACCAGCGGATGCACGGCCGTTTCCTGGCCGTCGCCAGCCGCGCCGCCCAGGCCGCCAGCTTCATCCGCCCGGAGGTCCTGGCCATCCCCTCGGCCAAGATGAAGACGTTTCTCGATTCGCCGGCGCTGGCCCCCTATAAGCTCCTTTTGCAGCGGGTGCTCCGCTTCAAGCCGCACACGCTCGGCAAGAAGGAAGAGAACCTGCTGGCCATGCAGACCGAAATGGCCCAGGCGGCGAACCAGATTTTCCGCCAACTCAACGACGCCGACTTGAAATTCGGCGGTATCAAGAACGATCGCGGCGACGTCGTCGAGCTCAGCCATGCAACCTTCAGCACGCTGCTGCACGCACCCGACCGGGCCGTGCGGCGAAAGGCCTTTCATCAATACTACCGCGAGTATGCCGATCACGCCCACACGCTGGCCGCGTCGCTCGCCGGCTCGGTGCAGGCCGACATCTATTACGCCAAGGCGCGGAATTTTCCCGGCGCCCTGGAAGCGGCCTTGTTCCCCGACCAGGTCCCGGTGACGGTCTACGAGAACCTCATCGGCTCGGTCCACCGCCACCTGCCTGGCTTGCACCGCTACTACGACGTGCGGCGGCGGAAGATGCGGTTGAAAGACATCCATCACTACGATACCTACGTGCCGATCCTGGCCGGGTTGCAGCGCCGGCACACCTGGCAGCAAGCGGTCAACACGGTGCTCGATGCGCTGGAACCGCTGGGCAGCGAGTACTGCGGGGCATTGGAAAAGGGGCTCCGCGGCCGCTGGTGCGATCGCTACGAGAACCGCGGCAAGCAGAGCGGGGCCTTTAGCTCAGGGTCCTTCGACGGCGATCCGTACATCCTTATGAACTATCAGCCCGACGTGCTGGACCACGTATTCACGCTGGCGCACGAGGCGGGCCATTCCATGCACAGTTGGCATTCGGCCCGGCGGCAGCCGTTCGCCTATTACAACTATGTGATCTTCGTGGCCGAAGTGGCCAGCACGTTCAACGAGCAGCTTCTGAGCCGCTATCTCCTGCAAAACGCGCGGAACGACCAGGAGCGGGCATTCCTCATCAACCGCCAGCTCGACGCCATGCGGGCCACGATCTTCCGCCAGACGATGTTCGCCGAGTTCGAGAAGCTGGCCCATCAATCGGCCGAGTCGGGCGAACCGCTGACGCTGGAGCGGTTCAAGGAAATCTATCGCGGCCTGCTCGGGCAATACTTCGGGCCCGACTTCGTGCTCGACGAGGAGTTGGCCCTGGAGTGCCTGCGGATCCCGCATTTCTATCGGGCGTTTTACGTCTACAAGTACGCCACCGGCATGTCGGCCGCGATCTCCTTGGCCGAGCGCGTGACCAGCGGCGGCCAGCGGGAGTTGAACGACTATTTGAACTTCCTCCAAGGCGGCTGTTCGAAAGATCCGCTCGACCTGCTCCGCGACGCCGGCGTCGACATGGAGCAGCCGGCCGCCGTGGATGGGGCACTGCAGCAGTTCGGGAAGCTGGTGGAAGAACTCGACGCGCTGTTGTAAGAACGCGCAGCTCATCCGTGCGTTTCCAACTCCTCCTCCGCGAGCGGCAACGGGCGGGCAGCCTCCGGTTCGATGACCCGCATGGTCCGCCACTTGCCTTGCAGGAAGCGTGCGAGGTAAATGAACCCGGCGGAGCAGACCCAAAGCGTGATCAGCGTCCAGCACCAGAGCAGGCCCTGGCCGAGATAATGAATGCCCAGCCAGGCCAGGCTCAGGGGCAGCAGCGACGTGCCTAGCGAGGTCCAGAATACGAAACGCGTGTCGCCGGCCCCGCGGATCGCGCTCATGAAAACCACGTTCAGCGCATCGAACAGGCAATACACGGCCACGAACCGCAGCAGCACCACGATCACGTCGCGCAGCGGCTCGAATTGCTCGGGCGACATGCCGGCGGCGTGCCCCATCAAGAACAAGCCGGGCACGCTCACATAGAACAGCGACATCGTACACATGTACGCCATGGCCAGCAGCAAGGCCGTCCAGGTGGCCCGTGCGGCCATATTGGGCCGATTGGCCCCCAGTTGCTGGCCGACCATCGTCGACACGGCCAGCCCCATGCCCATCATCGGCACCCAGGCCACGCTGTTGACGTTGAAAGCCAACATCGTGCCGGCCTGGCTGATCGTTCCCAGCCCGCCGACCAAGGTGATAAAGAGCGTGAAGGAGCCGCATTCGACGAACCACTGCAAGCCGCCCGGCGCACCGAAGGTCCACAGTCGCCGCAGCAGCGCGGCGTTCCAGCGCCAGCCCGACGCCAGGCGGTACGCGCGATACCGCGGCAGCAGCATGATGGCCGCGTAGCAGACCACGCGGAACCATTCCGCGCAGACGGTGGCCGCGCCCGCCCCGGCGATGCCGCCGCTGGGAAATCCCGCGTGACCGAAGATCCACAGATAGGCCAGCACGGCGTTCAGCGCCGCGGCCGTGCTATCGACGGCCATCACCACCAGCGTCGCCCCGCGACCGGTGAAGAACGAGGAAAGCGTGCCGGCCAGAATGATCGCGCCGGAGCCGAAAATCAGCACGTCATAGTAGGCCAGCTCTTCGACGACGACTTCCGGGTCGTGGCCCGCGTGCTGGAAGTAAACGTGGGCCAAGGGGGCCGTGAGCAAGAGCAAGGGAATGGCGATCAGCCCGATCCAGATTCCCTGCCAGACGACCGGCCCGATCTGCCGCGGGCGGCCGGCGCCTTCATATTGGGCCACAAAGGTGTTGACATACGTGGCCACACCCAAGGGAAAGCTGATCAACGTGAACTGCAGCATCCCCGCCGGCATGGCCGCCGCCACGTCGTTGATCGAGTACCATGTGAGGAACATCCGGTCGATGAACGTCATCACGGTAAACGACATGGTGGAAATGACCAGCGGCAAGGCCAAGATCACCACATCGCGACCGCCGCAGGGCCGGCGCCACCAATTATCGATTCGCTCGAACATCAACCTTATTCTACAGTCGGGAGACGTGCGACCGAGCGCTCGTAGTCCCGCCTTTAGGCGGCGTCGGAACGGCCTTGATCGTAACCTTGCCGACTTTTAGCAATGCCGCGGGTAGGTAACCGAAAGTCGTAGGGTGGGCCGAGTGAAACGAGTCCCACCATTTCTCGGTGTCTTTCTTGGTGGGACTCGTTTCACTCGGCCCACCCTACGGCTTCCGCTGGCAGTGATAGCAGGTGGCAAGGTTACGATCAAGACCCGTCGGAACCGGCTAAAGCCGGGACTACGAACAACTTCGCCATTCTCCCGATTCTACAGGATGATGCCGATCTGGGCCGCACGAATGGTGAGGGCCTGCTGGAAATACTCGAACTTGTGATGCGGCCTCTTGCGGGCCCAGATAAAACAACTGGTAAACAGATCACGGGGCAAAGTCCCCGCATTCACCATGGCGACGGTGCGATCGATGAAACCACCCTCGATGGCGGTGATGGTGTGCAGTGCGGCCTTGATCTGCTCCGGATCGAGATTAAGATCGTCTGCGCGTGCCGCCCGGGGGGTTAGCAGGCCAATGGCGACCCCCATTACGATGGGTATTATTAGTGCCCGTGAATGGAAAAGACGACGCAACATGGCATCCTCCGTGGTTCTTGGAACGTCGAAATGGCGTGCCAGTCGCGAGCGGTATAACGAAAATGCTCAGTTATGACAAGGGCAGTAGTGTAGGCCGGTAGGCCGGAACAAGCTTCGGGGCACCCGGGGTACCCGCTTGCGGGTCGCGGGTCGGTTCCGGCAGGGAGTAGGGTGGTTGGCCATAGTAAAGAAAAGCGTGAGATGCCTCAAAAGTGGTGGAGTTGCGGATACATTATCCAACAACTCCGGAACAAGCTTCGGGGCACCCTGGGCTTGTTCCGGCCTACGTGCTTGTTCCGGCCTACGCGGCTAGGCGTAGCCGAATTCCCATCCCTTGCGGGGCGTGCGCATCAGCAGGGCGTTGGCCTTGTCGCTATTGGTGAACTTGCCCTCGCGGAAGTCGTATTTGATCTTCTCGCGGACCAGCGAGGCCACGTTGCCGATGAGCATGATCTCGGTAAGCCGCGCGGAGTAGTCGAAGTCGGCCGACGAGCGGTTGCCCGTGCGGATCGCGTTGAGGAAATCGGCCTCGTGCCCGCCCTTCACCCGAGGCAAGACGGCCTTCGGCCGGCCCACCTGCTGCATAAAGCTCTCGGGGAAGAGCCGCACGTCGTTCATCCACCAGCCCGAGACGGCCGTGCCCTTGGTGCCGAAGTAGGCGCTGGGATGCCTGGCGACGGCGGCCACGCGTTGGGGATCGACCGTGGGGGGCATCGGCTTGTCGTTGTAGGTGCCGGAGCTCCACCGCATGATGCAGGGGACCATGTCGCCGCGCTGGGGGAAATGCCAGGAGACGCGCACGCCGTGCGGCCAGTTCGTGGCGCTTGCTGCGTCCCCTTCGCACTCGACCTCGCAAGTGTCCGCCTCGTAGAGCTTCAGTCCCCACACCGCGCCGTCGGCGTTGTGGCAGAACCAGTCGCCCAGCAGGCCGGTGCCGTAGTCGATCCAGCCGCGCCATTGGGCCGGATGGATGCCGCTGCGGAACTCCCGCGTCTTGACCGGGCCTTGCCACAGGTCCCAGTCGAAGCCCGCCGGCACGGGGATCGGCTGGCCGGGCCCGCGCGAGCCGAAGTCCATCTCATTGTAGGGCGGGCGGACGTGGGCCTCGGTCACGTCGCCGAGGCTTCCCTGCCAGATCCACTCGCACAGCAGGCGCACGTTCTCGCCGGAGTGGCCCTGGTTGCCCATCTGCGTAGCGACCTTCTTCGCCTTGGCCACCTCGCGGAACTTGCGGGCTTCGTAGACATCGTGGCACAGCGGCTTCTCGCAGTACAGGGCCAGCCCGGCGTCCAGGGCGCGGATGCCGGCGGGAAAGTGATTGTGATCGGGCGTGGCGACCCAAGCGGCGTCGAGATGTTTCTGCTCATCGAACAGCTTGCGGTAGTCGCGATAGAGTTTCGCGTCGGGGAAGCGGCCCTTGATGTTCTTGATCGAGCCGCCGGCGTGGTTCACATCGACGTCGGCCGCCGCGATGATCTGCTCGCGAGAGGCCCAGTCCACGCCCTTGCCGCCCATGCCGCCGATGCCGACCAGGGCAAAGCGGATCTTCTCGTTGGCGGAGTACGTGCGGGCCATGGCCGCCGGGCCGATCAACACTGAGGCCGATGCCGCGACGCCGGCCTGGAGGAGTTTGCGACGGGTGATTGGATGATTCATGGTGCTTAACGGGCCCCTATCGGCCCGGCCTAGGTGAGGATTCCAGCCGCGGTTCTCGTGCGAACGCCGCACAGAGCGCGTGGCCAATGGGACCTATTATACCACGGCCGAAGTCCCGTAGGATGGGCCTCCGAGCCCGTCCGTTTGGCAAGAAACAACACCCTTCCGGTAGATGTCTTCTTCGGCACCCGTGTCAGACAAAAGGACGAATCTCCGCAAAAAACATCCTTTTTCATACACGGCGCACTATGAAAACGGCCTGTGCACAGATGGAAATTGTGGGGTTCAGAAATGGGGACAGGCACCTCGCCGGCGTCCATTTCTTGCGGCCTAATCGCTACTGGGCTCGGAGCCAGTCCCCGTTTCTGAACCATGCCGAAATGGTTAGCTTTTCGTTTGTACTGCCAAACCGCTTGTTTCCAGGCCCGACTGCTGGGACTAAAATAATGCGTTTCGTTGCCGAAACCTTTTCCGCTTTGGACGTCAATAATCTCACGTCAGTCAACCGATTCAGGAGGTCTGTATGAACGAGCCGTTATCTGTGGACTTGCTGGGCAAGATGAACGCGTATTGGCGGGCTGCGAATTACTTGTCGGTGGGCCAGATCTATCTATACGACAACCCGTTGCTCAAAGTGCCGCTGGAGGCAAGACACATCAAGCCCAGGCTGCTGGGGCATTGGGGTACCACCCCGGCCTTGAATTTCATTTACGTCCATCTGAACCGGGTCATCAAGGCCCTCGAGTTGAACATGATCTATATCATCGGCCCGGGGCACGGCGGGCCGAGCCTCGTGGCCAACGCCTACCTGGAGGGAACCTACAGCGAAATCTACCCGAACATCTCCCAGGACGAGCAGGGCATGAAGCGGCTGTTCACGCAGTTTTCCTTCCCGGGCGGGATACCCAGTCACGTTGCGCCGGAAACACCGGGGTCAATCCATGAGGGTGGCGAACTGGGCTATGCGCTGTCGCACGCCTACGGCGCCGCATTCGACAATCCGGATCTGATCGTCGCCGCCGTCGTTGGCGACGGCGAGGCGGAAACCGGGCCACTGGCTACAAGCTGGCATTCGAATAAGTTCCTCAACCCCGTGCGCGATGGCGCCGTGCTGCCCATTCTTCAGTTGAACGGCTACAAGATCGCCGGCCCCACCGTGCTGGCCCGCATCTCCGGCGAGGAACTGAACCAGTTGTTCCGTGGCTACGGCTACACTCCCTACGTGGTCGGCGCCAGTGGGCCGGAGGAATTGTCGCTGGAACCCGGTCCCGTACACCAGCAGATGGCGGCTGCGCTCGACAAGGCAATCGCCGATATTCGGCAGATCCAGGAAGACGCCCGCCGCCATGGCTTCAAGCAACGGCCGCAGTGGCCGATGATCATCCTCCGCACGCCCAAGGGCTGGACCGGGCCCCACGTCGTCGACGGCAAGCCCGTCGAGGGCACGTTCCGATCGCACCAGGTGCCTATGGCTGACATGGACAAGCCGGAGCACATCAAGATCCTCGAAACCTGGATGAAAAGCTACCGCCCGGAAGAGCTCTTCGATGCCGCGGGCAAGTTCAACGCGGACCTTGCCGAGCTGGCCCCCCACGGCAAACTCCGCATGAGCGCCAATCCGCATGCCAACGGCGGAATCCTGATGCGCGACCTGCGGCTGCCTGATTTTGAGGACTACGCCGTAGCCGTACCCAAGCCCGGCGCGGTCGATGCCGAGGCTTGCCGCATCCAGGGCAACTTCATCCGCGACGTGATCAAGCTCAACTGGGACAGCAACAACTTTCGCGTCTTCAGCCCCGACGAGACCTCGTCGAACCGCTGGGGCGCGGTGTTCGAAGTCACCGACCGCTGCTCGACGGCCCGCGTCCTGCCCATCGACGATCACGTGGCCCCGGACGGGCGCGTGATGGAAATGCTCAGCGAGCACCAGTGCCAGGGCTGGCTGGAGGGATACCTGCTCACCGGCCGCCACGGCTTCTTCTCCTGCTACGAGGCGTTTATCCACATTGTCGACTCGATGTTCAATCAGCATGCCAAGTGGCTTAAGGTGACTCGCACGATCCCCTGGCGGCGGCCGATCGCGTCGTTGAACTACCTGCTCAGCTCGCTGGTCTGGCGGCAAGACCACAACGGCTTCAGTCACCAGGATCCGGGGTTCATCGACCATGTGATGAACAAGAAGGCCGAGGTGATCCGCGTCTATCTGCCGCCCGACGCCAATACCCTGTTGAGCGTGACCGACCACTGCCTGCGGAGCCGCAACTATGTGAACGTCATCGTGGCCGGCAAACAACCATCCCCGCAGTGGCTGACCATGGATCAGGCCGTCAAGCACTGTACGGCCGGGATCGGTATTTGGGAATGGGCCAGCAACGACCGGGACGCCGACCCCGACGTGGTCATGGCCTGCTGCGGCGATGTCCCCACGCTGGAGACCTTGGCCGCCGTGGAACTGCTGCACGAACATGTCCCCGAGTTGAAGATCCGCGTCATCAACGTTGTCGACCTGATGAAGCTCCAGCCGGCCAGCGAGCACCCTCACGGGTTGAACGACAGGGATTTCGACGTGCTGTTCACAAAAGACAAACCGGTGATCTTCGCCTACCACGGCTATCCCTGGCTGATTCACCGCCTCACCTACCGCCGCACCAACCACAAGAACCTGCACGTGCGCGGCTACAAGGAAGAAGGCACGACGACCACGCCCTTTGACATGGTGGTTCTCAACGACCTTGACCGCTTCCACCTCGTCGGCGACGTGATCGACCGCCTGCCCTCCCTAGGGGCCCGCGCGGCCTATGCAAAGCAGGCGGTGCACGACAAACTCATCGACCATCGCCGCTACATCCTGGTCCACGGCGACGACATGCCCGAGATCAGCGGCTGGCGCTGGGGCGGCGGGCGGGCGGCGGAGGTCCGCCGCACTTCCACCGAAGGGGACAACGTTTAGATTCAGAAGAAGGTGAGCAGGAGGATCGTCATGAGTCATGATCTCTCGCGGTGCGTTCTTGTCATTAACGGCGGCTCGTCGAGCCTGAAGTTCGCCGTCTACCGCGTGGGCCAAAGTGAAACGTTGCTCTTGTCCGGGGCAGCCGAGCGGATCGGGCTTCGAGGAGGCCGTTTTCTCGCCCGCGATGCCGCCGGCAAGACTCTTCTGGAAGAGCACAACGACCTGCTCGATCATGACGCGGCGTTGAAGAGCCTGCTGGATTGGCTGCACCAGCGTGCCGACGGGCGACCCGAGATGATCGGCCACCGCGTCGTTCACGGCGGGCCGCATTACACCGAGCCGCAATTGATCACAACCGAAGTGCTGGAAAAGCTCCAAGATCTGGTGCGCCTGGCGCCGGAGCACCTGCCACCCGAGCTGAAGTGCATTCGTGCGGTCCAGCGTTATTATCCCGATTTGAAGCAGGTGGCCTGCTTCGACACCGCATTTCACCGGCAAATGCCCGAATTGGCGCAACGCTATCCCTTCGCGCGCAGCCTTTGGCACGAAAGTGTCCGCCGCTATGGTTTTCACGGGCTTTCCTACGAGTATATCGTCGGCAGGCTCAAGATCGATGCGGCCGCGGAAGCCAATGCCCGGCTGATCGTGGCGCACCTGGGAAATGGGGCGAGCATGACCGCCATCCTCAACGAGAGAAGCGTGGAGACGACCATGGGATTGACGCCGGCCGGCGGACTGATGATGGGTACGCGATCGGGCGACCTGGATCCCGGAGTTCTGCTCTACCTTTTGCAGGAAAAAGGCCGTAGCCCTGCCGCCATCGACTATCTGGTGAACGAGCGGTCCGGGCTGGTGGGGGTTTCGGACATCTCTTCGGACATGCGCGACCTGCTGGCTCAGGAAGCCCACGAACCCAATGCGGCGCAAGCCGTAGAAATGTACTGTTACCACGCCAAGAAGTGGCTCGTGCGCTGGCCGCGGTGCTCGGCGGTGTCGATACCCTGGTGTTCACCGCAGGCGTTGGCACGTATTCGCCCGTCATCCGCCGCCGGATCTGCCAAGGCATGGAGTTTCTGGGCCTGAAGCTGGATGCGGTTCGCAACGAGGCCAACTCCCCGGTTATTAGCTCCGACGACAGCTCGGTGACCGTCCGCGTCATCAAGACCGATGAGGAGCTGATCATTGCCCGCCACACGAGCAAGCTGATCCAATCCTGACAGATGTCACTCCTTTCGACACCCATGACGGGCCAATCGACACGCCGGCCGCCGCTGCCGAGTGATCGGCCTCGCCCCAAATCATGCTATAGTATAGAGATAAGGCATTTCTCCACGCGCGTCCTGCTCCGGTACGTATAATGCATTGCTGTGACCCGCACCTTCCTGCCCCGGTTTTTGGAGCCCTCCCGTCATGAATACCCGAAACACGCAACCTTCCGTCTCCCGCCGCGGTTTCCTGGCCACGTCCACGGCCATCGCCACCTTCTCGGCAACAGGCATTTTTCCCCTGCACAACCTAGGCGCGGCGGGGCGCCCGGTACTCCGGGTCGTGGCCGACACCAAGATCGACGCCATGGTGGCCAAGGCGGTCGAGTACCTGGCCAAGACCCAGTCGCCCGACGGCGCGTTTTCGCCCCAGTCGGGCGTGGGCGTGACCGCCTTGGTGACCACGGGGCTGCTGCGGAACGGCCGCTCGCCGGACGACCCGCTGGTGGCCCGCAGCCTGAAGTTCCTGGAAAGCTCCGTCCAGCCCGATGGCGGGATCTATAGCCCAAAACTCGGTTTCAAGAATTATGAGACGTGCATCGCCCTCACGTGCTTTGTCGAGGCCAACGCCGACAAGCGTTACGAGAAGATCATCCGCGGCGCGGAGAAGTATCTCAAGGCCAACCAGTGGACCGAGGCGGTGAACGAGAACGACCCGACCAAGAAGATCGACAAATCGCATCCGTTCTACGGCGGCGCCGGCTATGGCCGCAACAAGCGGCCGGACCTTTCCAACACGGCCTTCCTGGTCGATGCCTTGAAAGAGGCCGGCAACGGCCCGGACGACGAGTCGATGAAAAAGGCCCTGGTCTTCGTCTCGCGCTGCCAGAACCTGGAAAGCGAATATAACACCACGCCGGTCGCGGCCAAGAACCCCGACGGCGGTTTCTACTACACGCCGGCCGACGGCGGCGAGAGCGCGGCCGAGAAGCTGCCCAACGGCGGTCTGCGGAGCTACGCCTCGATGACCTACTCCGGCCTGAAGAGCATGATCTACTGCGGCGTGAAGGCCGACGATCCCCGCTTCAAGGCGGCCAAGAAGTGGATCCAGGAAAACTACGACCTGAAGACCAATCCGGGCCTGGGGCCGGAGGGTCTTTACTACTATTATCACGTCTTCGCCAAGGCCCTGGCCGCCATGGGCAGCGACACCCTGGAAGATGCCAAGGGCGTGAAGCACAACTGGCGGCAGGATCTCGTCGCGGAGCTGGCCGCCCGGCAACAAGCCAACGGCTCCTGGGCGAATGCCAAGAGCCGCTGGCTGGAAGGCGATCCGAACCTGGTGACGGGCTACGTGCTGTTGGCGCTTTCCTACTGCCGGCCGGAGGCGAAGTAGAGGATCGGCCTACGCATCGCCTTGCCCGAATGCCGCAAACACGAGATCGAGGGCAACATGTGCAAGGGCTTGCTTCGTGGCGGTCTTGGCGGCGTCGACCAGGCTCCGGGCCAGGCCAAGGCTGCCGCGATCGACTTGATCGAGACCGTCCGCATCCGTGCTGCTTTCCTGAGCATGTCCACCAAGCAACGATTCCACCAGAGGGCCGTCGTTTAGCGCCGCGCCGGCATCGTTGGCCAGCAGCGGATCATGGCTGTCGCTCGCACTGGTGAATGAGTTCTCGTCGGCAAGAGTCGCCTGTTCTGCAAGCAAGGACGGGCCCACTGGGCTGCCCGTCGCGGCATCCACCGCCTGAAGCGCATCGGCAAGCGCAGCCCTGCGTCCGATCGTGACATCTTGCGTGGTTGGCGTCGGTTGGCCGATGACCATTGCCGGAGCTTCGTTCTTGGGCGAGCTGGAATCGGTCGATGCCGTGATCGTCAGGGCAGCGAACACATTCATCACATTGGCCGGACCACTGGCATTCGGCCCCGTGCTTGCGGTATTCACCAACGCTACCTGGCTGGCCGGCGGGACTTGGCCCGTGGCCGGGAAGTTGCCCGCGACCAGGTCGGGCACGAGCAGATTGGCCGCGGGAGTTCCCAGGCCGGTAACCAGGTTGTAGCCCGCGGCGGCGCTATAACCGTTGCTGCCGCTGGTGATGGCGTGGTAGTCGTTCTGCGACAGGCTGTAGACGGATTGCTGGGTTTGCGTGGGGCCCGCGCTATTCAGAGCCGCTTGTCCGGCGGCAGAGCGTCCCTGGTTCACCAGCGCGATCAGGCCGGCCCAGGCGGGGGCCGACAAACTCGTGCCGCCCACGACCTGCCAGGGGTTGCTGGGATCGAGGTTGTACGGGTCGGCGATCCAGGCCCCAGTGGCCGGATCGGCCACAAAGGACACGTCGGGCGTGGTCCGGCTGCCCGTGGACTGGACCCCCGCTTGGTACGCCGGCTCGCTTTCGTATTGGCTCAGTCCGCCGCCGGAACCGATGAAGGTGCCGGCCAACGTGGAGAAGTAGCCCCAACCCGTTTCGCTGCCGTACGAGTTGTCGGCGTTGAGCGCGAGGCTCGTGCCGCCGACCGCCAAGACGTTGGGCGAAAGCGCCGGGTAGACAGGATCCGCGGCGCCGTAGTCGCCCGTACTGGCCACAAAGGTCACGCCGGGGACGGCAAACGTGCCGTCATAAGCGGCTTCGTCGGCGCTGGTGACGCCCTGGCCTTCGGCGAAACCCCAGCTCATGGAAACCGTAGAGACACCCGGCTGGCTGGCGGCGGTGGCGGCTCCGGCCATCAAGTCGGCCAGCGATTCGCTGTTAGCCTCGACCAGGATGATCTTGGCCCCAGGGGCGATGGCATGGGCCCACTCCACGTCCAGCGACTCCTCTACTTCCCAATTGTCGTTGCCCGGCCCGATCGGGTCGGTTCCCGGCAGGGATGTCGGCAGGCCGTTCTGGTTGAGCACGGTGAGGAACGACGAGGCCGGGCCGTACTGCTGATAGAGCGTCGGTCCGGAAGTCGTCAGCCCGAACTGGCCGTCGAACGCATCGAGGGCCTGGTAGATCTGCGGGTCGTCGTAGGCATCGACGATGGCGATGGTCTGGCCGGTGCCGTCTAGGGAGAGGTCATTGATGCCGTAGGCCGCCCGGATCTGCGCCGGGGTGAAGGCCGTTCCGCTATCGCTGGCCGCCAACTGGGCGACGGCGTTGCCGCTCATGGAGAGCGTATCGACAATGAGCGTATCCTTGAGATTGGCGTTGCCGCTAAGGACGAGTTCCGCCGCCGGGGCGTCAACCGTGCCGGCCAATCCGGCCATGGCATTGCCGCTGAAGGAAAGTGCCTTCGTATTGGCGGCGGGCTGATAGATCAGGACTCCGGCGTCAGGCCCGCTGCTGGCCGCGCTCAGGCTGAGCGTGCCGTTGCCGCTCAGGCTGATGCTGCCCGCAGTGCTCCCGCTGGTGGTGTTGTCGATGAGCACGCTGGTGCCGCTGAGGTTGGCATTCCCGCTGACCGTGAACCCGCCCCCCTCGACGATGTAGGTGACGCCCGATCCGCTCAGGCTGGCGTTGCCGCTCACCGTGACGCCTCCCGTGCCGATCACGTAAACTCCGGGGTTCAGGGTCAGTTTGGCGTTGCCCGAGACGCTGATCTGGCTATAGAGGCCCTGGCTAATCGTCGCGGTGGAGTTGCCGCTGAGGGTCTCTGAGACGGGCGAACCAGAGTAGCTGGGAATGGTCGGAGCGGCCAAGCCCGAGAGGGGGTTGGCCACAGCATTCACGCCCGTGGTTGCCGCTGGGCTGAGAGTCGCGTTGCCGCTCTTGCTCACGCCGCCTACCACTTGGATGCTGCCGGCTTTGATCTCGGCGTTGCCGCTGGCCGAGATGGCGGTAGACGAACTGGAGTCCACGACCACGTTGCCCGAAGTATCGATTTCGGCATTGCCGGAGAGCGACAGTGCCCCGCCGGCGGTCGGATCAAGGACGTAGATCGACCCGGTGCTGACCGTGACCGTCAGCGTGCCGGACACGAAGGTGATGTTGTAATTGGTGGAGGTCAAGCCACTGGGCGTGATCGGATAGGTTCCCACGGGGCTGCTGATGGTCGCTGTGGTGCTGAACGTGAGCGTGCCGCCCAGGTTGCTCGCCGATTCGCCGTTGACAAAGCCCGCATAGCTGACGCTGAAGGCCGGGTTGGGCGCCCCATAGACCTTGGTCGTGCTGTTGGCAGCCACGATCAGGGGCGCCGGGTTAATAATGATCGTGCCGCTGCCGGTGGCGTCCAGGTAGGCCAGATTGCTGCTGGCGAACGACGCCACCACTGCATACGTGCCGGCGGCCGTCGGCGCCGTGGACGAGCCGTTATAGGTGAACGTGAAGCTGCCGCTCACCGGGACGCCGCCCGGTCCCGTCGCCGTGGCCGTCGCGGCCTCCGGCTTGCCGTCGTAGGTGAACGTGCCGCCGGTCACGGTGATGGTCGGCGCTACTTCTAGCGGCGAGAATTCCGAGGTGTCCCCGGTGCTGAGGTTGGTGGCGGTGGCAGTCGGATAACCTTGGCCCGCGGGGATGGCCGCGAGGTTGGTCGCCGTGAAGGCAGCGCTGCCATTGCTATTTGTCGTCACGGTTGTAAAGCCGAGATAGGCCTGTCCCTCGGCATTGCCGGAAGCATCGAGGCCCGCGTTCGAGAAGAACTCGATGCGGAAGGTCGTGCTGGCCGCGCTGTGCAGCGTGCCGCTCATGCTGGAGCCACCGCTGGAAGTGGACACACTGGTGAGGACGGGGGCCGCCTGGTTATCGTTGGCGCCGTTCAGAACGATCCCCAGAGGGGAGTTCATGAAGATTGAGTTGCCGAGGATGCTGTTGCCCGTTCCGGAACCAACGCCCACGCCAAAGCTGCCGTTGAAGGCAATCGTGTTGCCGGCGCCGGGTGTCGTCCCGCCGATGGTATTGTGGGGACTGCTGATACCGATGCCGCCATCCGTCCCTCCCAAGCTTTTGGAGCCGGTGATGTCGGTGCCGATGTAATTGCCCTCCACAAGATTGAATTCGGAGCCCTGAACGATGGAGATTTCATATCCACCGCCGGCGAAGGAGTTGCCCGATATGATGTTTCTCGCCCCGGGTGACGTGCCCCCAATCGTGTTGTTCGCACCATATATGTAGACCCCACCGCCCCCGCCGTGATTCGGTGCGGCCGATTCCCCGGTAACGTCAGTCCCAATGAAATCGCCAGCGATGACATCGTCATCGCTTTGCTGTAGCGTGATCCCGTCACCAGGGAAGTTTGCAATTACTAATCCGAGTACTGTGCAGTTTTCCGCCTCGATCAAGAGGCCGTCCCCCGGTTCTGGCGGGGGTGGCACTTTTCCGCCGTCGAGCACAATCTTCAGGACCGCGTTATCGCCGTCGGCAAGCGTGTTGGGGCTGGCCCCCGGCTGGCTGTAGCCGTCGATGTCCACGATGTCGGTAACGCCGGGGAGCGCGGACAGGGGCCGGATTGTGAAGGCTGCGGTCGCGGGATTATACCCGGGGTCGGTGGCGGGAATGTCGAACTGAATCTGGTCCGGATCAGCCGCCGTGCCGGTGTCGAGCGTATTGGCGTCGATGATCGCTTGCCGCAGCGAACCGGGCCCGCTGTCGTTGGTGTTGGTCACCAGGAAACACCCCGCCACGAGGTCTTTGGAGAATTCAGACGTATCATCGGTGGACAGGTTGGTCGCCGAGGCCGAGATGAAGTTCCCCTCGGGGACCACCGTACCGAAGGTGGCCGTGAAGGTGGCGTTGGGGGAGTCCGGATTGGCAATCACGGCGGAGCCGTCCGGGGAAGAGGCGAGGTAGCCATTGGCGTCGGTGGTTACCGTGGCGAATCCAAGGTAGGTCTGCCCCTGGCCGTAGCCGCTGGGGTCCATGGCGGCGTTGGCGAAGAGCTCGACGCGGAAGGTCGTGCTGGCCACGCTGGTGAGCGTGCCGCTGATGGTCGTGGCGCTAATGGAAGCGGACATGCTGGTGAGGACGGGAGCTGCCTGGTTGTTGTTGGCGTCGTTTGCGCTGTTGAGAAAGATCCCCAGAGGGGAGTTCGAGAAGATGGAGTTGCCAAGAACGCTGTTGCCAGTACCCGATTCAATATCTACCCCTCCGTTGTTGCCACTGTTAAATGCGATCGTGTTGCCGGCTCCCGGCACGGTGCCGCCGATGACGTTGTTATTACCCGCACGAATAATTACCCCGCCGCTTGGGCCGAGGGCAACCGTTCCAGTTTTGTCCGTGCCGATGAGGTTGCCTTCTATGAGATTGTCTGCGGGGCCGCCCGTGTACTCGTAGTTTTCCAGCAGGACCCCACCTCCGGCGATCAGGTTGCCTTCGCCGGGAAGAGTCCCGCCGATAGTGTTATCATAGGTGGCTCCTACCACTATGATGTCGTTCCCGCTTCCCGCCGGAACTGGGTACGAGCCACTAACATCGGTGCCGATGTAATTACCCTCGATGACGTTTCCATAAGCAGGATTAAAGCCCGTGCCCCGTGAGGAAATTTCAATTCCTTCGTAGTTACCGCTAATGACATTTCGCGCTGCAGCGGTAGCCCCGCCGATCGTAGTATAGTCGCCCTCAACATGGATCCCGTTGTCCTGTCCGGGCAGGGCAACCGTCCCCGTGATATCCGTGCCGATATAGTTGCCCTCAATCACGTTGTATTCGGAAGAACCGGGTGTACTGTTGACTTGATCGATGGTGATCCCACCGTCGTTGCCCGAAATAATGTTCCTCGCTCCGGATGTTGTGCCGCCGATCGTGCTGCAGTTGCCTAGAAGGTAGATCCCGCCAAGGCCGCCGCCGGGAACACCAAATCCGTTCCCGAGAGAAGACAGCCCGGTTGCCGTTGTGCCGATCAGGTTGCCCGCTACGACGTTTTCGCTGCCCGGAAAAATCCCCATATTAGCGTTGCCGGAGATCACATTGCCGGCTCCCGTTCCGGGAGTCACGGTCAGGCCGCCGATCGTGTCGCCCGACCCTCCGATGATGCCAGTGATATTGCCCAAAGCGGATACACCCGCCTCGTCCGTGCCGATGTAGTTGCCCTCGATCACGTTTGCGCTGCCTGCGAGAATGCCCCAGCCGGCTGGATTGCTTCCGCCGTCAGCGCTATCAGGCAATGCGGAATCGTTCCCGGAGATGATGTTTCGGTCGCCGGGCGAGGTGCCCCCGATCGAGTCGCCGGGTGAGTTGGAGTTAATACCAATGCTATTCGCCGCAGCAGACTCCCCGGTCACGTCAGTACCGATGAAGTTGCCCGTAACAACATCGTTGCCGCTGCCGTTCAGGACAAGCCCGGAACCGTAGGCGAAGTTGTCGATCACCAGGCCGCTTACTGTGCTGTTGCCGCCGTCGAGCACCAGTCCGTCCACCGCTCCCGCCTGGCTGCCGTCCAGTACGATGCTGAGCAGCGCATTATCGCCCACGGCCAGCGTATTGGGGCTGGCCCCCGGCTGGCTGTCGCCGTCGATGTCCACGATGTCGGTAACGGCGGGCAGCGCGGACAGAGGCTGAAGCGTGAAGGCCCCCGTCGCTGGATTGTAGCCGGGGTCGGTGGTTGGGATGTCGAAGTCGATAACGGCGTTCGGGCCTCCGTAACTGTCGACATCGAGAATAGCCTGCCGTAGCGAGCCGGGCCCGCTGTCGCTCGTGTTGGTCACAAGGAAATACGGCGGGGAGAAGTGAATCGTGTACGGGTTGGTGGCAATCAACTGCCCCGTGGTGGCCGTGACGGCGAGCGTGCCCGAACTGTTGTCGGCGACGGTGAAGGTGCCGTAGTTGACGAATGAGTTGTTGTAGTTGTTGTTGTTGAGCGTATAGGTGCCGGCGGGCAGGTAGACCGTGTCCTCCGGCGCGTAAGCGGTATCTACTCCGAGGAGGCCGCCGAAGCCGGCCTCGTCGACCCACTCCGCGGACCCGCCCGGAGTTGCCAAGTCATCGTGAATCGTAACTGCCGCTAACTGGCTTTGGTCAATAGTGATGCTGTTGCCCGTGGCCACCAACGCGCCTGTTACAGCGGTCACCGCCAGGGAGCCCGAGGCGTTTTCGGAAACCGTGAACGTTCCGTAGTTGCCGCCCTGGTTGTTGAGCGTATAGGTGCCGGCGGGCAGGTAGGCCGTGTCCTCCTGCGTGGTCGAGACGAAGAGGGTGCTGCCGAAGCCGGCCTCGCCAACCCACTCTTGAAACCCGCTTGACGTCACAAGGTTGTCGTCGATCGTAACTGCCGCCAACTGGCTTTGGTCAATAGTGATGCTGTTGCCCGTGGCCACCAACGCGCCTGTTACAGCGGTCACCGCCAGGGAGCCCGAGGCGTTTTCGGAAACCGTGAACGTTCCGTAGTTGCCGCCCTGGTTGTTGAGCGTATAGGTGCCGGCGGGCAGGTAGGCCGTGTCCTCCTGCGTGGTCGAGACGAAGAGGGTGCTGCCGAAGCCGGCCTCGCCGACCCACTCTTGAAACCCGCTCGACGTCACAAGGTTGTCGTCGATCGTAACCGCCGCCAACTGGCTCAAATTGAAATCGACGTTGTTCCCGGTGGCCACCAAGGCACCCGTGGCGCAAGTGACAGCCTCCTGGCTTGAAACGGTAAATGTGCCGAACGTTCCGCCAGTGGTCGCCACGCTGTAGGTCCCGGGACCAAGGCTAATGCTGCGATTGCCGGTTCCCAGCCCCAAGAAACCGCTGATTTGGTACTGTTCCTGGAATCCGGACGACGTGATCAGATCGTCGCCCAGGATCGTTACCGCGGACATCAGTGTCCGGACTTCCAGTTCCTCCACGAAGAGCCGGCGAGCGAAGCGGCCGGCCGCATGTCTACGTCGCCTGATCTTGTTCAGGGGCGTTCGGCGTTTGACGGAGCCTTTCCAGTTGCGCAGCCACGATGAGAACGACATTGTCGGAGTCTCCACATTGGGGGCGGTCCGCGTTATAATGGACTAGCAGCCTCCCCAGGCGCGCAGACCGTGCGCCGGGGCACTGCATGGGCCGGTGAGGGTTCTGCTTAGCGGCGAAGACCTCACCGGCCGCGTTTGTTAAAGGCATGGAGCAGGGAGCAGGGAGCAGGGAGTCAAGAGAAGTCCTCCCGCACTCACGCTTCCCGCATCTGGTTGTTCGGCTTATGGTTTCACGGGTTGCTTCGCATTTGCTGTTTCCGTGTCATTTGACTTCTGCGCCGGCACGCCTTCGCTTCTCCGAACCTGCGGCAACGGGCCCGCGGGCTTCTCCGGATTTGCCTGGGACGTGCTCCGTTGCGATGCTCGGCTTGTCGTGTCGGCCACGCGGCTTTTTTCCTTGCGGGTCTCCATTTTGAAGGTGGGGAGCTTCTTGATTGCCGCCGTCTCGATCAGCCATAGCTCCCTCTTACCAAATCGAAGATCGAAGACGATTTTGCTTCCATCCGGCGACCAAGAAGGCAGGGTGAGCCCGCCGGGCCCGACCTGGCGGGCCAGCCCGGTCTCGGTTTCGAGGATTATGCACGGCATGGGGTCGCCGTCGCCGAAGCCACCGAAGCCCAACTCCTTGGCGTCGGGCGACCATCCGCCCAAGAAGCCGTTTCCCCGAGGAAGCGCGTATCGTCTAAGGATTTCCCCCCCGTCAATTTGCTGGATCACCAGGTCGCCGCCGTGACGGTAGGCGACCTTCTTTCCATCGGGGGAGACGGACGGATATTGATACGGGACCATCGCGCGGCCCGAGGGTTGCGAGAACTGGCCAGTTCCAGCGATCTCGGTAGACATCAACTGGCGCTTATCAAACGCCTCGAAGAACAATGTCTTGCCGTCGGCCAACCACGTCGGCATGGAACCCGTTGCCACTCGGAAAGGTATTCCGGCGGGGACGCCTGCCACCCAAATTGCGTCTGCTGGAATTGACTTCCTGACGTACGCGATCCACCGGCCCTCCTTCCCAGCCCAGGCCGGGTCTCTTCCATCGCTACTGAACTCAGAAGTCTTTTCCGTCGCCAGGTCGTAAACCAGGATTGCTTCGTCTCTGCCCCTCGGGGCAAAGGCGATCCGTTTGCCATCCGGCGACCAGCTTGCGCGTCGGCCGAGTCCTAGAAACCTGCCTCCGAGCCGCAAAGCCGGATGGCCGCTCGCTGAGCTCGGCCTGCCACCTTTTGACGTCGTTTGGCTTGTTCATGGCCAGCGCGAGGTCGATGAGCCGCTGAATGGCTTCACTCATACGCTGCTGCCGAGCCACTTCCGGAATGGCCTTTTCGTCCGCTTTTAGGCCCTCGTAGCCGACGACGAGGAGCGGTTCGGCATCGGCGAGTCTTTTCTGCCCCAACAGCGCTTCGCCCAGCATGGACTTTGTGTCCGCCACCAGCCATGGGGTGGCTTGTCTCTTCTCCAGGAGTTTCTCGCGGATGGCCAAACACTCGCGGAGAACTGGTTCCGCGTCGTGATATTTCTTCTGGCGAAGCAGGTTCAGGCCGAGGCTGGCCAGTTCCTGCGCGTAATCGCGCGACTCCGCACCCGCTTTCTGCTTGACTGCCGCCGCCCACTTTCGTCGCCAGGCATTGGCCTTGTCGAACTGCATTGCGGCTTCGTAAGCGCTAATCGCGCAGGCGATCATCGACCCCGCATTTCTGTCCAAGAAGTCCCGCTTTTCGGCGCCGCCGGCTGCCTGTTCGAACAGCGGCAAGGCTTTCGGCAGCTTGCCGGCCGCCTGGTATGCCAGGGCGAGGTTGTTGAGCGCGGCGAGAGTGTGGGGGTGATCGGCCCCCACGTTCTTAACGAGGCCGTCGTGTGCCTGCTCGAAAAGTTCGATCGCCGTCGAAAGCTTCCCGGCATCCTTGTATGCGCCTGCCAGGTTGTTAAGCGTAGTGAGAGTGTAAGGGTGGCCGGGCCCCAGCTTCCTCACCTCGGCATCCCGCAACTGCTCGAAGATTTCGATCGCTTGCGACAGCTTCCCGGCATCCTTGTATGCACCTGCCAGGTTGCCAAGCGTAACGAATGTGGCGGGGTTGTCTGCCCCTAGTCTATTAACCTCGGCATCGCGTACCCGCTCGAAAAGTTCGATCGCCTGCGGCATTTTCCCGGCGGCCTGGTATGCGCCTGCCAGGTTGCCGAGCGTAATGAGAATTCGGGGATGATCCGCCCCTTGCTTTACCCGCGCATCGCGTACCCGCTCCCAGAGTTCGATCGCCTGCAGCGGCCGTCCGGCAATAAGGTAAGCCATTGCCAGGTCGTCGAGCGCGGTGAGGGTGTTGGGGTGGTCGGGCCCCAGCTTCTTCACCGCGACGTCGCGGACCCGCTCGAACAGCTCGGTCGCCTCTGGAAGCTTGCCCGCGAAAAGGTAAGCCATTGCCAGGTTGTCGAGCACAGTGAGGGTATCGGGGTTGTCGGCCCCGAGCGTCCTAACCAGGGCGTCGCGTACCTGCTCGAAAAGTTTGATCGCCTCCGGCAGCTTCCCGGCCTGCCCGTGCGCGAGGGCCAACATATGCAGCGTCGCGAGGGTGTCGGCGTGATCAGCGCCGAGGTGGGTTTTCCGCAGCTCGGCCGCGCGGGCGAGGAACTCTATCGCCCGCTGGTATTCCCCGATGCCACGATAGGTATTGCCAACCGTTTGCAGCAATTCGGCTTGGAGAAGCGGCTGCTTGGGGAAATTCGCCTCGATCTTGTCCGGAGCTCAGCTCGAGGGCGGCGCGGTCGAGCAGCTCGCCGATCGTGGGATTGAGCTTCGCCTCCGACGCCGGCCGACCTGCCTTCAGCAACGCATCGGCCTGGATCGACGTGTCGGCTTGGCTCAAGAGCTTGTCTTGCAGGAAGTCGCGCACCGCTTGGGCGACCTGCCTCTCCTCCTCAACCTTCGATTTCTCGGCCTCGACGTTTTTCTTCTCGGCCTCGACTTGAACGAGCCGTTCGCCCGCCAGCTTCTCCCCGACCTCGGCACGCTGTTGTTGTTGTTCGGCGATCCCCCGCTGCCGCTCCGCCCGAACCAGGCCGAAGGTCGTGCCGCCGATGCCCGCCAGCAGCGCGAACAGCACTAGGCTGGCCGCGATCACCTCCACCTTGTGCCGTCTGACGAACTTCCGCAGCCGGTAGCCGCTGGTCGGCGGCCGGGCTTCCACAACCTCATCCGCCAGATAACGCTCGATGTCACGGGCCAGGCCGTTGGCCGTCTCGTAGCGCCGCGCGCGGTCTTTTTCCAGGGCCTTCAAGAGCACCCAGTCGAGTTCGCCTTGCATCAGCTTCGTGAGCCTGGCCGGTTCCAGGCTGCGGTTGGCCGCGATGCTCGGCAGGGCCTCCGAACTGCTCAACTTCGCGCTGGGCCGCGGGGCCTCCACCTCCCGCACGATCCGCAAGACTTCCAAAAGCGCGGCCTCGCCTAGCGACTTGCGGTCCAGGGGCGTGCTGCCCGTCAATAGCTCGTACAACAAGACGCCCAGCGAATAGACGTTGCTGCGGGTGTCGATGTCCAGGTTGTTGAGCTCGGCCTGCTCGGGCGACATGTATTCCGGGGTGCCTACCAGGGCCCCGAACCCGGTCAGCAGCGTCTTCTCGGTCAGGGCCTGCCCGGTTGCCTTGGCCACGCCGAAGTCGATCACCTTGGGCACGGCTTTGTCGTCGTAGAGGGCCACCAGCACGTTGGAGGGCTTGATGTCGCGATGGATGATGCTCTTTTGGTGGGCGTGCTGGATCGCCTGGCAGACCGGCAGGAAGAGTTCCAGGCGTCTCTTGGGGTGAGCCTCCGCTGGTCGCAGTACTGGGTGATGGGGATGCCCTTGACCAGTTCCATGACGAAGAAGGGCCGGCCCGACTCGGTGCTGCCGGCGTCCAGCACGCGGGCGATGTTGGGGTGGTCCATCATGGCCAGGGCCTGCCGCTCGGCCTCGAACCGGGCGAGAACGGCTTTCGAGTCCATGCCCGGCTTGATGATCTTCACGGCCACCACGCGTTTTACCGGTTCGGCCTGCTGGGCCATGAACACGGCGCCCATGCCGCCTTCGCCGATCTGCTCGACGAGCTTGTAGCGGCCGACGGTCTCGCCGGGCTTCTCAGCCAGCGGCCTGTTGAGGGTAGGGTCGGTCGCGGCGGCCGGAACCTCCAGGAAGCTGCCAGCCTCGGGATGGGCTTCCAACAACCGCTCAACGCGGGCCCGCAACTCCGTGTCGCCTCCACACGCGGCATCCAGGATTGCATCGCGCTCGGCTTTGGACCCGCATTGGAGGGCCTGAAAGAAGATTTCGTCGATAGCAGGGGAATTGGTCATTGTGTCTGCTCGTGCATTGCCTCTATAGATAAGTGCGAGAAACGAACGCCGTTTGCTTCAGCAGCGGCAAAATTTTTTTCAAGACCGGCCGTCTCTCAACGCCGTATAGAGAAAGGCCTTGGCGTAAGCCCAATAACGGTCCGCCGTTGTCCGGGAAATGCCGAGGCAACAGGCGGCCTCTTGATGACTCATGCCCGCGAAGTACCGCAGTTTGACGAGTTCCGCGGCACCGGGAGAATCCTCTGCCAAGTTGCCAAGGGCATCATGCACGGCCAGGATTTCATCGCCGCGAGGATCGGCCAAATCGCAAGCCGCTCCCAGCGATATGCGATCGCGACCCCCTCCCCGTCGCGGCCCGCGCTTTTGCCTCGCCCGCTCGACGAGGATCCGTCGCATGGCCTCGGCAGCGGCGAAGAAGAAATGTCCCCGGCTATTCCAGTGCTGGGCCTTCTCGGTATCCACCAGGCGAACGTAAGCCTCATGCACGAGCGCCGTCGCCTGGAGTGTCTGTCCGGGTTTTTCTTGGGCCATTTTCTCAACGGCCAGGCGGCGGAGTTCCTCATAGACCAGCGGCAAGAGCTGCTCGGCCGCCTGCGGGTCACCCTGCTCAATCGCACACAGGATACAAGTGACCTCGTGCATAGGATACAACCGTGTTTCTGCGCCCCGGATACGACCGCGAACTTAATTTCTCCGGATATTTCTACCAGACATTTATGTTATTATTCGCATGTCGAAATCGAAGTCAATCGCCTGGTTGGGTATTTTCAGGTCTCGCTTGCGAGATGGTATTCAAGAAAACCACCCCAACTGGGTGTGCAGAGGCGGTTATGGGCCATTCGTTCAAGCGAAAACGGCGGCCCAGCCTTCAGCCCACGCTTGCAACGGCGGCGCCCGCCCAGCCCACGATAAGAAATGGACAGTTGAAAAGGGCCTTCCGGTTAGCGCGGCGAATTCAACGCCGCTTCCATCACGCGTTGTGGTAGGCGTAAAGGAGCCGCGCAATCCACGCCTGCACGATGCGATAGAGTCGCGTCGCAACCATCTCTTCTTCTGTACGGAAACTGATGGTAACCAATTGGCCTGCGCGGAGTCGCCGGCCTTCGTCGGCCGGCAATGCGACCTTGCCCTGAAAGACGGGCGAAGTCAATTCGTATTTATGGTCGGACTTCTCAGCCGCTTCCGCAGTCCGCTCGAGCGGTTTGACCGCCAGCGGTCCACCGACGGTGGCGCTGAGAGCGGCGTGAGGCAGGTCGCTGCTGCCGCGAGGGTCGATGCTCGTAAAGCGAGCGACAACCAGATCACCGGAGGCCGTGCGCACGCGAACTCCGCCATGTCCCAAGTGATGCCAGAAAAGCTCGACGTCGTCTTGCCGGACGGCGACGAGCAATTCCTTGGCTCCTTCCGTGCCAAGCACGGCGATCTCATCGCCGGTCTGCAGGTAACGTCCGCAGAGGGCGTCGAGGTTCCTCGCATAGACGCGTCCCGCCACGGACGCTCGCACGGTGAGCGATGCGATCCGACTCTTCAGTTCAGCGATTTTCTTTTCGAGTGCCGCACGATCGGCCCTTTCCACTTGCAGCTTCGCCAGCTCCTGGGCCTGAACGAGGATGCGACCCTTTACGAGCGATTCCTCATAGGCCAACTCCAGATCAGCCAGTTCGGCAGTGAGTTCCTCGTTCCGCAATAGGGCAATTGGCTGGCCGGAACTGACCGCATTGCCGCTGGCGACGAGAATCTTGTCGACAAAGCCCGGCGCCGAGGCCCGCACAATGTTCAGCGGGGCGTATTCAACCACCGCCGGCGCGGCAACCCGACCGGGGCGTGTGAGCAGAAAGCCGATGACGGCAATCGCCGCGGCAGCCAAACTCATGGATCTCGCCACGCGCCGCACGTTCATCGGTTGACGGGCTGCCGCCTGGTGCAATCGATAAACCGTTTGCACTACCGGCATTCCCCAGGCAAAGCCGAGCAGGAGCGAAGCCATTACGATTCCCAAGTGCCCAAGCGAGCCGACGAGAATGAGCGCAAGCGTGAGAAAGAACATGACGCGCCATGTGGTTGCTGCGATAGCGTAAGCGCGAATGATCCACGCCTTTGCCCGCGACCATGACGGAGTTGCGGCTTCGCGCCCTAGAACATGCGTTTGAAGGAAGGCGGCCACCCATTGTTGGCTGCACGAACTGAGGTTCGGTATTTCGATCAAGTCCGAGAGGATGAAGTATCCGTCGAATCGCACTAGCGGATTCGCGTTGAACAAGAGCGTACTCACTCCGGCCGTCAAGGCAATATTCAAGGCCATCGTTTGCACAACGCCCGACGAGGCGTTTGCCCAGACTATGGTCGCGATGGCAGCAACGAACAGTTCGGCATAGATTCCGGCCGCGGCCGTTACGATCCGCTGCCATTTCGAAGGGAATCGCCACGACGACGTGACATCGACATAGGCCAGCGGCATGAGGAACAACAGCGTCACGCCAGCCGACCCGACGGTCCCACCATAACGTTTGCACGCCAGACCATGGGCCGTCTCGTGCAGGATCTTGAGCAAGATCCAGCCCGTCGCGAGTCGCAGCCAGTTGTCGCGGTCGAGGATAATGGCAGCCGACGATTCGATATGCTCCCAGCCGCTGCCGGCAAGATAGATCGCATAGCCGACCATTCCGATCCAAAGGAGCATCGCCGGCCAGGTGAAGATCCAACTGCCGACGCGCATGATCCGTGCAAGGAACCCGTCAAGATCGACAAGTGGAATTCGCACGCAAAGCGGGTTGGCCATCGCCAGGACTTTGCGTCGCTCATGCCGGGCGGCCGCGACGGCAATCCGCGTTGTTCCATCGCCGCCCAACGGCTGTGCGAGTTGGCATTCCATCGCCCAATGGCATAAAGAAAGGGCGCCGTTCTCGGTCAACGCTTGAGGCCCAAGCCTGGCGGCAGCCCGGCCAACGGCCTCGGCGATCGACGTTCGCCCATCGAGTTGGGTGAGAAAGGCAAACTCCGCAAGTCCGACGCGAAAGAACTTGCCTCGCAACGGATCTTCAACCGTGTAACCCGGCCGATCGCCGCATAGATCCGGCGTGCATACCAGATCGTCGCGGAGCCTGAGCGTCGCGGTGATCGGTTCGCGAACATTGCATTTCGCGAGCACACTTGCAGACGAGAGGCCCGAGTTGAGAGGTTGTCGCTTGGAGTGCAATTCTTAGTTTCCTTTGGTCCCAGTCGCTCCACGAACTTCACCGACCTCGCCGCCAGCGACCTTCAACGGGCGAGAAGTCCAGCTACCAATCCAACCATGAAGTCAGATAATTCCACGGTCGATGGAAGAGCACCCAGGCCAGGCTTCGCGAACCGGTACGGATGTTGGCTCGACCTTTCATGCCCGGCCGCAAAGCACCGTCGGTATTGTCCAACGGGATCTCGCCGAGGAAGACATTGTCCTTTTCCCGCGTCACGGAGCGTGGATGGATCCGTACCAGCGAACCGCTCCATTGCCGCTGCGGCTGGCTATCGAGCCGCAACGTCACCGGCATACCCGAGGCGACGCCGGCAATCTCTTCGTCGGTAATAGCCAGTTCGGCAGTCATCTGACCCAACGGGGCCACCTCATAGAGGACCTGGCCCACGCCGACCGTCACGCCTTCGGACCGCTGCAGGTCGCCAGCTACGACGATGCCATCGACGGGGCTTTTGATTTCCAGGTTCGCCAGGCGGCGTTCGAGCAATTGCCGTTTGACTTCCTGCCGTTGGGTCTCCAATTGATCGATTTGGGCCGCAGCCGTCTTGCCGGCGGCCATGTCCACATCGCGCGCTTTGCGTGCCCGCTCTTGCTCGGCCATGACGCCGGCTAGTTCCCACCGCAGCTCTCTGCCTTCCATGCGCGCCAGCACCTGGCCTTCAGTCACGATATCACCCGGCTTGACGAGACTCTTCTGGAACTCGCCGGCATGGGGGGCGGCGATAAATCGCCTCACGTCGGGCTGAAGCTCGCATTGTACGCCCACGTCGTAAGGCACGGGAATGCACAGCCCGGCCGCGACGGCAACCGCAGCCAAAACGATCACCCGGCTGCGAACCCTGGGCATGGCTCGCGTGATGCCGAGAACCGTTTGTCGCAAGAGACCGCCTTGCACCTTTTGCAGGAGTTTCAGTGTTCCCGCAACTGCCGGTGCGGCAACGTCGAGGAAGCGGAGATTCGTCTCGCTTTCCAGCGAATCCCGCGAGCCAGTGCACGTCCACACGGCAACGATGCTTCCGTCGTGAGCACGAAGTGGGATGCTCAGCGAGTGGCCGGAAGACGTCACTCCACTTTGTGCCGTGGCGAAATCGTCAGCGTACGCCACGCTGGCTGCCGGCGCCTGATGATCCAATCGCAGGATTGCAGCGTCCATGGCCGCTTCCAGGCGACGCGGCGCATCGCCTCGCAAATTGAGTTCGGCCAGGCCTGAGACGGCTACGACGCGGCAACGCCCTCGGCCCCGGCGGCGAAGCCCTACCGCGACCTGCGAACAAGCAAGGAACTGCTGCAATTCATTGGCCTGCATGCGGCATGCGGCGGGGAGGTCTTCCGCCTGCAAAGTTCTTTGCACGAGGTCGAGGACGGCGGCTGTCGACCGAGCCTCCCATGCTGCCGAATGCGACTCGTCGTAAAGCGCGCCGAGGTGATGCTCGCAATATGACATTGTCGGGGGAGACGTGCTGGTCATGCTTGTGATTAAGAGAGGATTCTCGCCCAAAGGCAGCGGACACGAATCATGCGTCGCATATCCACACAACGGGTAGGGGTGCTACATTGAGTTATTTCGGAATCGGACTGGCACTCAATGACCGCACCGGGGCATCCTTGGGCTCGCCGAAGTCGAGCAAGCAGCGTACTCCGCAGCGATAGGCCCCGTGGGCATTATCGATCAACACCTTGACGCGGACGGTGCCGCTCTCCGCCTCGGTTACCGGGGCCACAAATTCCACCTTGCCGCGGACTTTCGCGCCATTCTCGGGCAGTTCCAGGTCAACCTTGCCGCCGGCACTCAGTTTCGCGGCGTAGACGTTGGGCAGCGAGAACACGACCCGCAAGGGATCGAGTTGGATTACGGTGGCGACCGACGCGGAATTGGCGGAAACAAACTCGCGCTCGTCTTTTTGGATCTTCAGCACGAAGCCGTCGATGGGGCTCCTCAGCGTGCGCCGTTCGATCATGGCTTCGATCTTCTTGCGTTCCAGTGCATCGAGCTGGTGCTGCTCTCGGGCAGCCTGAAGATTCGCCTCGGCTACGGCCAGATCCGCCCGGGCCCGATCGACCTCTTCCTGGCTGGCATGACCTTCGGCCCGAAGCGGTTCGAGGCGTTCCACGCGAGTCTTGCGAAGCTCGCGCTCGGCAATGGCCGATTCCTGCTTGCCCTTGGCTTGGACATTTGCGGTGGCGATCTCCCGCGACACTTCCAGCACGTCGTTGTCGAGCGTGGCCAGGGCTTGCCCCTTGGTCACGTGATCGCCTTCGTGAACAAGTAATTGGGCAACGGTGCCAGTTTCGGACGCGGCAACCTCGATCTTGCGGAACGGTTCCGTAAAACCGTCGAACGACGCCCCGCAAGCTGCTTTGGCAACCATCAGCCAAGCGATGGTGATCAGCAAACGAAAGGGTAACCGGTGCACGGCATTCTCTGCTGAGTGAGGATTGGCTGCCGTCGATCTTTACAGCGGCTCAATCGCTGTATCGACGCGAAACGCGTGAATATGGAGCGGTCAGCGAAACACGCCGGGTTATAGCGAGTATGATGGCATGGCGCAAGCGAGCGGGGTACGATTGTCGCGGTTGTACCAAGAGACGGGATTCTCCGTCGTGTGAAAGCCATGGATACTTCGGATCGGCGAATCAATACGTGTCAGTAGCAGGCACACGCCGTGTGCCGTTTTCCGCACACGGCGTGTGCGGACTACATTGGAAAACACGACTGGTATTGATTCGCCGGCCCTTAGCTCATCATCTGAACCATCTCGTCCAGCCAGTGGTCACGGACGAGCATGCGTCGCCGGGCGGCGAATGCCGCCGTCTCGGCTGCACGCTGCGCAAAAAGCACGTCGCGGGCAAGATCAACAACTATTTCGCCGTCGCGGGCAGGCATCTGCCGCATGCGGCTGCTAAGCCGCGGGGCGTAGCGGACCAGCAGCGGGTCGTCGGCTGAAATGAAGAAACGGCCGCTGCCCGGGCGCCCTGACGACCGGCGCGGCCGAGAAGCTGACGGTCGATACGGCCCGATTCGTGGCACTCGACGCCGATGACGTGCATCCCGCCGAGTTCTGCAACCCCGGGGCCGAGGACGATATCGGTGCCGCGGCCCGCCATGTTGGTGGCGATCGTCACCACGCCGTGAAGTCCAGCCCGCGCGACGATCTCGGCTTCTGCACGGTCCTGTTTTCCGTTGAGAAGTTCCCGTGGCACGCCCTGGGCCGCCAGTCGCTCGGCCAAGAGTTCGCTGTTGCGGATCGTCCGCGAGCCGATGAGGACCGGCCGGCCGGATCGATGTATGGCGACGACTTCGGCGACAATGGCCCGAAACTTCGCCTCGGCAGCAGTGAAGAATCGCGTCGGCAGCGTTTCGCGTCGGCTCGGCTTCCGCAATGGAACTTGTAGAACAGGCAGCCCGTAGTGGCGACGAAATTCCCGGCGGCTGTCCGAGGCGGTACCGGTCATGCCGCAGATGGTCTCGTAGAGCCGGAAAAACCGCTGCCGGGAGATCCGCGCGGCAGTCCGCAACTCCGGCGTGGCCAGCAAGCCTTCCTTGGCTTCGACGGCCTGGTGCAGTCCATCGCGCCATGTACGGTTGGCGAAGATACGACCGGTGAACTCATCGACCAGCATCACATGGCTGTCCTCGACGACATAATCGACATCACGCCGGTAGAGATGCTGTGACGCCAGGGCTTGCTCGACATACGTGGCCCAGGGTCGATCGAGCGGAAAGCGGAGCCGGCCCGCGTAGTCTTCATAAACGAATTGTCGGCCGGAGACGGTCAACTCGCATGAGCAGGCATGGACGTTGAGCAGGAAATCATCGCCCTCATGGAGCGAAGCGGCGATCTGCTGGGCCTCGAGATAGGCGTCCTGGCGATTGCTGGCCGCCTGGTTGTCGCTCAAGACCAATGGCAGACAGGCCTCGTCGATCAAGACCGAGTCGATTTCGTCGATGATCGCGCAGCGCCGTCGCGGCTGGACGGCCAGTGGCTGTCGGGCAGATTGGCCGCGGAGCATTTCGAGCTGTCGCTCACCCAGCCCCAGCCGTGCCGTGTTCATCAACCGGAGCTGGTCGCGAAGGTAGTCGAACCCCAACTCGTAGCCGGTCGCGTAGGCGACCGCGCATCCATAGGCCTGCGCGCTTCTTGTCGCCATCGGCCACCTCGGGCACGAGCCCCACCGTCGTTCCCAGCAGTTGCAGGATGGGCGCGACCTTTTGGAAATCCCGCTCAGCTAGGTAGGCGTTGGGCGTGGCGACGTGGATACCCCCGCCCGAGAGCGAGAAGAGCATCGCCGGCAGGGCAGCGGCCAGGGTCTTGCCTTCGCCGGTCGCCATTTCGGCGATCGCGCCGCGGGACAGGGCCATGCCTGCCAGAAGCTGTGTGTCATAGAGCGCGAGGCCGTGCACGCGACGCGCAGACTCAAGCACCAGGGCGAAGGCCGGCAGGAGAATGTCGTTCCGCGTGGCATCCGTTCCAGTGCCGACAGACATGCGCAGCGCATCAGCGGCGCACTTCAGTTCGATATCGCTCCGGCGTCGCAGCGTGGCTGCCGTCTCGTAGATTGCTTCCAGCAATTGCGGCGGAGTCGTGCGGGGCCGAACGATGGACCAGAGACCAGCGGCGAGTTGAAATGGCGCTAGGGAGGGCATTCGAGACAAAACGGGAAGAAGGATAATGCTATCGTTTCAATTTGGCAAAACAGGGTTGCTTCAGGGTCTCGTCGAGATCCCGCGCGTTGACCAACGTCCCTGTGGCCCGGCTGAGCGCGATCAAGGCTACGTTGTAGGCGGCTTCGGCGGTGGCGAAGTCAAACTCGACCTGGGCCAGCCGCTCCTGGGCGCTGAGCAATTCGTCGAGCGTGAATCCGGCGTTTTGCTGATCGCCCGGCAATGCCCGCCACCGCGCGGTAAGGTAGGATATCTCGGTCTCGCCGGCAGCCATGGCATGGTACTTGCTGGCCATTTCTCGATAGGCTGTCTCCACGTCGCGAACCGCGATTTCTACTTCGGCATGGACGTTGGCCGTGATCGCTTCAAGCTGGCAAGTGGCCTGGCGAAGCTCGGCCTTTCGCTGGCAAAGCCGGGCGTTGGCCGAGCGATTGCCGTAAAGCGGCACTTCGAAGTGCAGGCCGCCCGTGTAGCTCGGCCGGCCTTCGCTGAACTGGTCGCCATAGGCCTGGCCGATCGCACCGTGTCCTTCCAGGCCGCTGACGTAGGTCTCGATGATGGCGTTGAACACGGGCTTGACTTCATTCAAGGCCACGTCGGTGCGGACGCTGGCGGCGCGGATCTCCTTGATGCCCTGCTGGATTTCCGGGCGGGCCTTCAGCGCCGTGACCAGGCTGTCGTTAATGTCCTGCGGTACGACCACGCGGATGGGCATCTGGTCGGGAATCATCTCCGCCGTGCCGGCAGGGGCCAACCAGGGATCGTTCACGATGGCGCGAATGCGGGCCTCCGTGTTGCGGACGGCCGCTTGGCAGCGGATCAAGGCGGCGTCGCGGTTCGCCACCGCAGCCTCGGCGCGAATGAGCTGACCGCGTGTCGCGTCGAGGACCTGCCGGGCCTTGAGTTCATCGCGAATGACCACCGCCTGGCTGAAGAGTCGCGTCCGCTGGGCCAGCGCCGAGCGCTGCAAGTACAGGTCCCAATAATTGCGGTGCAGGTCCAGGAGCAGGGCTTGCAGGTCGCGAGAGAACTTGTCGCGGGCGATATTGGAGTTGATATCGGCCAGTACCATTACGCTTCCGTTGTAGGCCGCGCCCGCCCCGTTGAGCAAGGGCTGCGTGAGCGTGATACTCAGCCGCGCCGTGCCCTGGTGCGCAGGCACGAAGTAGAGCGAGTTGCTGTCTTCGTAACCGATCTGTTGCGCAACCGCGAGTTGAGCGCCGGAAAGACCCTGCTTGCGGATGCCGGATGAGGCCGTCCAGTGGGTATCGATCCAGGGGTCTGGGCCGCCGGTCGTGAGCGTGCTGCCCGTCGGATCGCTCGTGGCGGCCAATTTCGACTCGGCAAACGCGACGGGATCGAACTTGCCGGCGGCCTCGGTAATGGCCGATTGGCCGATCAACACGCTTTCGTTCATGGCACGAATCTGGGCCGAATGGGCCAACGCGGCCAGCACCAGGCCCGTTGGCCCAACCGGCACTCCGGGCGTCTGCGCTCGCTGCAGACGGGTCACCTGGTCTTGCCACCAAGGCACGAAACCCTGGGGCATGACCGTCGCGCCAGCGCTCCCTCGCGGGACTGTTGCGGAGGGTTCCGGCGGAATTAGCTGACCGGCGTAGGACGGCAAGGGCCGTTGCCTGCCGTCGATAGCTCCTAAGGGTGGATTGATGGGGAAAGAGCTTGCCGGACTCGGCAACAAGGCAGGGCCGGCGGGTTGCCTGACTTCGCCCGGAGGTGCCGGAATCGGCACCCAGGCCGGATCCGCGGCCACGGCGACGGTGAGACCACGAAAAAGCCCTATTGTGGACAACAGTAACACAATTCCGCCGCATTTGCGCGAACATTGGCCAACCGACGCTCTCCGGGCTCGGGAGATAATAGCCGTGCGCATATTCACATCCCTCGTCCGTGATCGCGCCAAAGGGATCTTCCGGGATACCTTTCTCGTGCAGCGCGGGCGCGGCTGATGCCGTCACATTACTTAGATTCGGAGTATCCATCACGACTCCCGAGAGGAACTTTCACTTCCGCTACAATCGTCAAAATCCGTACAGGCAGAACTCGACGAACAGATAGGATTCGCCTTAGCGGATCGTCGGCGTGCGTGCGGTTTATTCCGTTGGCAGTGGAGATTCCTCCGCAACGAGTCTGCGAGTGGGAGAAACTATGATTTCTGCCGAATTCAGGCGGGAAATGCCGATTTTCCGGCTTATATTTTCAGAGTAAGACATGATGCTTTTGTGAAACGCCCCATGCGCACCTTCCGCAGCAACGCAAGCTGGTGGCGCCGCACAGCGGCCGGCGCTCGTTCGGCGCTTACGCGCTGCACGACGAAGTTGCAGGAGACCGGTGCGGCAGTCCCTACCTCCCCCAAACGCTCGATTGCACGGAGCTTGAGGGCCGCGTACGCTGCACGCGCCGCTTCCATGGCGACGGCCAAACGCGGACGATGATCCGCCCACCGAGCAGGTTTTTGAAGGCAACATCCAATGAAACGACAATTGTGACGCGCTCATTTTCGACAACCACGCGAATCGCCATCGGCCTGACCAGCCTCTCGATCGGCTGCTTATTGGTAGCCCTTTGCCTGGGCATGATCCCGGACGCCATCCGGGCCAAATGCGAAGGCCGCTGCACCTTGGCCGAATCGGTCGCCGTGCAATGCTGCCTGGCCGCCCAGCGCGACGATGTGAAAACCATGCAGACCGTCCTCGACGAGCTTGTCAAGCGCAACGATTTCGTCCTTTCGGCAGCTATCCGCCGTTGCAATGGCGAGATCGCCGCTGAGGCCGGTGAAAACCACGATGACTGGCAGGAATCGTCGGAGAATCTCCGTCCCGGCGCGCAATTGAAGGTGTCGATCTACCAGGGCCGCGAACCTTGGGGAACGCTTGAAATGCGTTGCCAACCGCTGGGCTACAGCGGCTGGCGGGGTTCGCTGATGAACCCCACCGCCCCCCTGATTATCTTTCTTGCCGTCAGCGGGTTTCTCGTGCATCGTTTTTACTTGGAGCGGGTATTGCGACAGTTCAATCCCACCCCCGATCGAGTGCGTGCCTTGCTGGACACGCTGGCCGAAGGCGTCGTGATCGTCGACAACCAGCAGCAGATCGTACTGGCCAATAGGGCTTTTGCGGATCGCCTGGGCAAGAGCCCGGACGCCCTCCAAGGTCTCATGCCCTCTGAGTTCGGCTGGACCAGTCCAGAAGGCAAGATTGCACCCGAAACGCTCCCCTGGGTCGTTGCCATTCGCCAGGGTGAGACGCAAACGGGCGTCGTTCTCCGCGTGCCAGGCCCAGGCGCTGAGATGCGCACGTTTTCGGTCAACGCCATGCCGATCGTGGGCGAGCGGGGCGAGCGCCGCGGCGCCCTTGCTACCTTCGACGACGTGACCAAGATCGAGCAGCAGAACATCGAACTGGCCGACATACGCGCCGCCCTGACCGAGGCGCGCGACCAAATCCAGCGGCAAAACTGGATCCTCAACCTACTGGCCACATGCGATCCCCTTATTGCGGGGAACCTGTCGGCGACCGTCGCCTGCGGCGAGGCCGCGGAGGTTTCCCATCTTGCTGCCCAATTCGAGCACGCCGCGACCGCCGAACCGGATCTGACGCAAGTGATCCAGGTGACCAAAGAACTGTTGGACCTGTGTCGCGCAAGGCAGCGATCCAACCTTACCCCCGAAAGCCATCATCGAGCGTAGACGGGACGCGGCAGGAAACAACCCATGCTAATGCGCTTTTGGAAAAAGGCGGCACGTCGGTTCGATCGCGTGTTGGATCGTATTTTGCCATCCGATGCCGGGCTCAGTAGCCGGCCGGGCGTGGACATGGGGCGAGTGCTCGACTGCATGGAACTTGAAGACCGGGTGCTCTTCAGTGGTACGCCGATGGCAATGGCCATTGCGTCGCATGGCGGAAACGCCGGCTCCGGGCAGATTCACCCATCGGAACCACACGCCGGCCAGGCCGTGCAGCAATCGAACTTCTTCAGCGGCGGACCCGCACAGACGATGCCCGTCGTCAATCCGGCCACGAACTTTACCGGCGCCGACACGCTACGCGTCTGCACGGGCCATGGCGGACCAAAGAGCACAAGCCAAAGTGTTGGTATTACCGTGAATGCCGCAAATCAGCCTCCCACGGTAGCTGCACCGGCCTCGGCAACGCCGTCTCCGGCCACCGGTACGACGGCTGCGCTGAATGTCAACACATCCGCCAACCCGACGGCCGATGACACCTCCGCTCCATCTCAGGCCAGCGACGCGCTGCTCCAGTTCACTACCTCCAGCGGTAATGTACTAGGGTTCGGTCAAAATTCGGTGATCGTGGCTTCAATGGACGACATGCTCCAAGAGGCTTTTGTAGGAGCAAACTCCGTGGCACCCGTGTCGCAGGATTCCGCGGCAGGTACCGGCGGAACGGTCGCCGCCGCCCAGGCCTTCACCCAGGTTACCTACGCCGGCCTCTGGAATGGGGTGACGGCCGTGTATGAAGCCCAACCCGGCGCGATCCTCAAGAGCGCCTACTACGTCCAAGCGGGCCTCGCTGGCGAACCCGTGGGCCAAATCGTCCTGCAATACAACAGGCCGGTCAGTGTCGATGCGAATGGGAATCTGGTCATCGCCTACGACAACGGCACGATGACTTACTCGGCCCCCGTCGCTTGGCAGGAGATTAACGGCCAGAAGGTCTCTGTGCAAGTTTCCTACGTCGCGTTGGGTAACAACGAAGTCGGGTTCAGCGTGGGCAGCTACGATCACAGCCAGCAGTTGGTGATCGACCCATCGCTCACTTGGAGCACCTTCTTGGGTGGCAGCGGAACGGACGAGGCCACTGGTATTGCCGTGGACGGCAGCGGCAATGTCTATGTGACCGGGTACAGCACCAAGACCTGGGGTTCGCCCCTGCGGGCCTATAGCAGCGGCGACGACGCTTTTGTGGCCAAGCTGAACAGCAGCGGCAGTCTCATCTGGAACACCTTCTTGGGTGGCAGCGGAACGGACGAGGCCAATGGCGTTGCCGTGGACAGCAGCGGCAATGTCTATGTGACCGGGTACAGCACGGCCACCTGGGGTTCGCCCGTGCGGGCCTATAGCAGCGGCAACGACGCTTTTGTGGCCAAACTGACTAGCAGCGGCAGCCTCACCTGGAACACCTTTTTGGGTGGTAGCGGAACGGACCGGGGCAATAGCATTGCCGTTGACAGCAGCGGCAATGTCTATGTGGTCGGCTATAGCAGCGCCACCTGGGGTTCGCCCGTACGGGCTTATACCAGCGGCGCTACTGACAATGCTTTTTTGGCCGAGCTGAACAGCAGCGGCAGTCTCACCTGGAACACCTTTTTGGGTGGCAGCGGAACGGACGAGGCCGCTGGCATTGCCGTAGATAGCAACGACAATCTCTATGTGACCGGGTACAGCACCAAGACCTGGGGTTCGCCCCTGCGGGCCTATAGCAGCGGCAACGACGCTTTTGTGGCCAAGCTGAACAGCAGCGGCAGTCTCATCTGGAACACCTTCTTGGGTGGCAGCGGAACGGACGAGGCCAACGGCGTTGCCGTGGACAGCAGCGGCAATGTCTTTGTGACCGGGTACAGCAGCGCCACCTGGGGTTCGCCCGTACGGGCTTATACCAGCGGCGCTACTGACGATGCTTTTGTGGCCGAGCTAAACAGCAGCGGCACTCTCACCTGGAACACCTTTTTGGGTGGCAGCGGAACGAACGAGGCCACTGGTATTGCCGTGGACAGCAGTGACAATGTCTTCGTGACCGGGTACAGCAGCGCCACCTGGGGTTCGCCCGTACGGGCTTATACCAGCGGCGACGATGCTTTTGTGGCCGCACTGAACAGCAATGGCACTCTCAACTGGAACACATTCTTGGGGGGTACCGGAACTGACGAGGCCACTGGTGTTGCCCTGGACAGCAGCGACAATATGTACGTGGCGGGGTACAGCAACGCCACCTGGGGTTCGCCCGTGCAGGCCTATAGCAGCGGCGACGACGCTTTTGTGGCCAAGTGTAGCGACGTTCGATCAAGCCCCCGTGAACACGGTACCGGGGGCCCAGGCGGTGGCTGACGCCACGCCGCTGGTCTTCTCCTCTGCAAACGGCAATGCCATCAGCGTCAGCGACGCCGACAGCAGCGGCAATGCCGAGCAGATCAGCCTCTCCGTCAGCTACGGCACGCTGACCCTCAGCGGCACAAGCGGCCTCACGATCACGGCCGGGGCCAACGGCACGGCCACGATGACCGTGCAAGGAACGCTGGCCAACCTCAACGCGGCCCTCAACGGCCTGAGCTACGTCTCCACCCAGTACTATAACGGCCCCGACACGCTCACACTGGTCACCAACGACCTGGGCAACTCGGGCGTGGGCGGGCCGAAGACCGCCACCAGCACGGTGACGATCAACGTCACGCACACCGACCTGGCCCCCGTGAACACGGTACCGGGGGCCCAGGCGGTGGCTGACGCCACGCCGCTGGTCTTCTCCTCTGCCAACGGCAATGCCATCAGCGTCAGCGACGCCGACAGCAGCGGCAATGCCGAGCAGATCAGCCTCTCCGTCAGCTACGGCACGCTGACCCTCAGCGGCACAAGCGGCCTCACGATCACGGCCGGGGCCAACGGCACGGCCACGATGACCGTGCAGGGAACGCTGGCCAACCTCAACGCGGCCCTCAACGGCCTGAGCTACGTCTCTACGCAGTACTACAACGGCGCCGACACGCTCACCCTGGTCACCAACGACCTGGGCAACTCGGGGGTGGGCGGGCCGAAGACCGCCACCAGCACAGTGACGATCAACGTCACGCACACCGACCTGGCCCCCGTGAACACGGTGCCGGGGGCCCAGAGCACGGCCGACGCCACCCCGCTGGTCTTCTCCGGCGCCAACGGCAACGCCATCAGCGTCAGCGATGCCGACAGCCAGGGGAATGCCGAGCAGATCAGCCTCTCCGTCAGCCACGGCACGCTGACCCTCAGCGGGACGACCGGACTCACGATCACCAGCGGGGCCAACGGCTCGGCGGCCATGACCGTGCAAGGGACGCTCAGCAATATCAACGCGGCCCTCAACGGCCTGAGCTACGTCTCCACACAGTACTACAACGGCGCCGACACGCTCACCCTGGTCACCAACGACCTGGGCAACTCGGGGGTGGGCGGGCCGAAGACGGCCGCCAGCACGGTGACGATCAACGTCACGCACACGGACATCGCCCCCGTGAACACGGTCCCCACGGTCCAGGCCGTGGCGGATGCCACCCCGCTGGTCTTCTCCGCGGGCAATGGCAACGCCATCAGCATCAGCGACGCCGACAGCGAGGGGAATGCCGAGCAGATCAGCCTTACCGTCAGCCACGGCACCCTCACCCTGAGCGGGACGACCGGACTCACGATCACCAGTGGGGCCAACGGCTCGACCACGGTGACCGTGCAAGGAACGCTGGCCAACCTCAACGCGGCCCTCAACGGCCTGAGCTACGTTTCCACCCAGTACTATAACGGCACCGACACGCTCACGCTGGTCACCAACGACCTGGGCAACTCGGGGGCGGGCGGGCCGAAGACCGCTACCAGCACAGTGACGATCAACGTCACGCACACCGACCTGGCCCCCGTGAACACGGTGCCGGGGGCCCAGAACACGGCCGACGCCACCCCGCTGGTCTTCTCCAGTGGCAACGGCAATGCCATCAGCGTCAGCGATGCCGACAGCCAGGGGAATGCCGAGCAGATCAGCCTCTCCGTCAGCTACGGCACGCTGACCCTCAGCGGGACGACCGGACTCACGATCACGGCCGGGGCCAACGGCACGGCCACGATGACCGTGCAAGGGACGCTGGCCAACATCAATGCGGCAATCAACGGCCTGAGCTACGTCTCTACACAGTACTACAACGGCACCGACACGCTCACGCTGGTCACGAACGACCTGGGCACCTCGGGCGTGGGCGGGCCGAAGACGGCCGCCAGCACGGTGACGATCAACGTCACGCACACGGACATCGCCCCCGTGAACACGGTGCCGGGGGCCCAGAACACGGCCGACGCCACCCCGCTGGTCTACTCCGGCGCCAACGGCAACGTTATCAGCGTCAGCGACGCCGACAGCCAGGGCGGCGTCGAGCAGATCAGCCTCTCCGTCAGCCACGGCACGCTGACCCTCAGCGGGACGACCGGTCTCACGATCACGGCCGGGGCCAACGGCACGGCGGCCATGACCGTGCAAGGGACGCTGGCCAACCTCAACGCGGCCCTCAACGGCCTGAGCTACGTCTCTACGCAGTACTACAACGGCGCCGACACGCTCACGCTGGTCACCAACGACCTGGGCAACTCGGGCGTGGGCGGGCCGAAGACGGCCACCAGCACGGTGACGATCAACGTCACGCACACGGACATCGCCCCCGTGAACACGGTGCCGGGGGCCCAGAACACGGCCGACGCCACCCCGCTGGTCTTCTCCGGTGGCAACGGCAACACCATCAGCGTCAGCGATGCCGACAGCCAGGGCGGCGTCGAGCAGATCAGCCTCTCCGTCAGCTACGGCACGCTGACCCTCAGCGGCACGACCGGTCTCACGATCACCAGCGGGGCCAACGGCTCGGCCACGATGACCGTGCAAGGGACGCTGGCCAACCTCAACGCGGCCCTCAACGGCCTGAGCTACGTCTCTACGCAGTACTACAACGGCGCCGACACGCTCACCCTGGTCACGAACGACCTGAGCAACTCGGGCGTGGGCGGGCCGAAGACGGCCGCCAGCACGGTGACGATCAACGTCACGCACACCGACCTGGCCCCCGTGAACACGGTGCCGGGGGCCCAGAGCACGGCCGACGCCACCCCGCTGGTCTTCTCCAGTGGCAACGGCAATGCCATTAGCGTCAGCGATGCCGACAGCCAGGGGAATGCCGAGCAGATCAGCCTGAGCGTCAATCACGGCACCCTCAACTTGACCGGGACGACCGGACTCACGATCACCAGCGGGGCCAACGGCTCGGCCACGATGACCGTGCAAGGGACGCTGGCCAACCTCAACGCGGCCCTCAACGGCCTGAGCTACGTCTCTACGCAGTACTACAACGGCGCCGACACGCTCACCCTGGTCACGAACGACCTGAGCAACTCGGGCGTGGGCGGGCCGAAGACGGCCGCCAGCACGGTGACGATCAACGTCACGCACACGGACATCGCCCCCGTGAACACGGTGCCGGGGGCCCAGAACACGGCCGACGCCACCCCGCTGGTCTTCTCCAGTGGCAACGGCAATGCCATCAGCGTCAGCGATGCCGACAGCCAGGGGAATGCCGAGCAGATCAGCCTCTCCGTCAGCTACGGCACGCTGACCCTCAGCGGGACGACCGGACTCACGATCACCAGTGGGGCCAACGGCTCGACCACGGTGACCGTGCAAGGAACGCTGGCCAACCTCAACGCGGCCCTCAACGGCCTGAGCTACGTCTCCACCCAGTACTATAACGGCACCGACACGCTCACGCTGGTCACCAACGACCTGGGCAACTCGGGCGTGGGCGGGCCGAAGACGGCCGCCAGCACGATAACGATCAACGTCACGCACACGGACATCGCCCCCGTGAACACGGTGCCGGGAGCCCAGAACACGGCCGACGCCACCCCGCTGGTCTTCTCCGCGGGCAACGGCAACACCATCAGCGTCAGCGATGCCGACAGCCAGGGCGGCGTCGAGCAGATCAGCCTCTCCGTCAGCCACGGCACCCTCACCCTGAGCGGCACGAGCGGCCTCACAATCACGGCCGGGGCCAACGGCACGGCCACGATGACCGTGCAAGGAACGCTGGCCAACCTCAACGCGGCCCTCAACGGCCTGAGCTACGTCTCCACCCAGTACTATAACGGCCCCGACACGCTCACGCTGGTCACCAACGACCTGGGCAACTCGGGGGTGGGCGGGCCGAAGACCGCCGCCAGCACGGTGACGATCAACGTCACGCACACGGACATCGCCCCCGTGAACACGGTGCCGGGGGCCCAGAACACGGCCGACGCCACCCCGCTGGTCTTCTCCAGTGGCAACGGCAACGCCCTCAGCATCAGCGATGCCGACAGCCAGGGCGGCGTCGAGCAGATCAGCCTCTCCGTCAGCTACGGCACGCTGACCCTCAGCGGCACGAGCGGCCTCACAATCACGGCCGGGGCCAACGGCACGGCGGCGGTGACCTTGCAAGGGACGCTGGCCAACCTCAACGCGGCCCTCAACGGCCTGAGCTACGTCTCCACCCAGTACTATAACGGCGCCGACACGCTCACGCTGGTCACCAACGACCTGGGCAACTCGGGCGTGGGCGGGCCGAAGACGGCCGCCAGCACGATAACGATCAACGTCACGCACACGGACATCGCCCCCGTGAACACGGTGCCGGGAGCCCAGAACACGGCCGACGCCACCCCGCTGGTCTTCTCCGCGGGCAACGGCAACACCATCAGCGTCAGCGATGCCGACAGCCAGGGCGGCGTCGAGCAGATCAGCCTCTCCGTCAGCCACGGCACCCTCACCCTGAGCGGCACGAGCGGCCTCACAATCACGGCCGGGGCCAACGGCACGGCCACGATGACCGTGCAAGGAACGCTGGCCAACCTCAACGTGGCCCTCAACGGCCTGAGCTACGTCTCCACCCAGTACTACAACGGCACCGACACCTTGACCCTGGTCACCAACGACCTGGGCAACTCGGGGGTGGGCGGGCCGAAGACCGCCACCAGCACGGTGACGATCAAAGTCACGCACACCGACCTGGCCCCCGTGAACACGGTACCGGGGGCCCAGAACACGGCCGACGCCACCCCGCTGGTCTTCTCCATTGGCAACGGCAACGCCATCAGCGTCAGCGACGCCGACAGCCAGGGGAATGCCGAGCAGATCAGCCTCTCCGTCAGCCACGGCACGCTGACCCTCAGCGGGACGACCGGACTCACGATCACGGCCGGGGCCAACGGCTCGGCCACGGTGACCTTGCAAGGGACGCTGGCCAACCTCAACGCGGCCCTCAACGGCCTGAGCTACGTCTCCACCCAGTACTATAACGGCGCCGACACGCTCACGCTGGTCACCAACGACCTGGGCAACTCGGGCGTGGGCGGGCCGAAGACCGCCACCAGCACGGTGACGATCAACGTCACGCACACCGACCTGGCCCCCGTGAACACGGTGCCGGGGGCCCAGAACACGGCCGACGCCACCCCGCTGGTCTTCTCCAGTGGCAACGGCAACGCCCTCAGCATCAGCGATGCCGACAGCCAGGGGAATGCCGAGCAGATCAGCCTCTCCGTCAGCCACGGCACGCTGACCCTCAGCGGCACGACCGGACTCACGATCACCAGTGGGGCCAACGGCTCGGCCACGATGACCGTGCAAGGGACGCTGGCCAACCTCAACGCGGCCCTCAACGGCCTGAGCTACGTCTCTACGCAGTACTACAACGGCACCGACACCTTGACCCTGGTCACCAACGACCTGGGCAACTCGGGGGTGGGCGGGCCGAAGACCGCCGCCAGCACGGTGACGATCAACGTCACGCACATGGACATCGCCCCCGTGAACACGGTGCCGGGGGCCCAGGCCGTGGCGGACGCCACCCCGCTGGTTTTCTCCGCGGGCAACGGCAACGCCATCAGCCTCAGCGATGCCGACAGCGAGGGGAATGCCGAGCAGATCAGCCTTACCGTCAGCCACGGCACCCTCACCCTGAGCGGGACGACCGGTCTCACGATCACCAGTGGGGCCAACGGCTCGGCCACGATGACCGTGCAAGGAACGCTGGCCAACATCAATGCGGCAATCAACGGCCTGAGCTACGTTTCCACCCAGTACTACAACGGCGCCGACACGCTCACGCTGGTCACCAACGACCTGGGCAACTCGGGGGTGGGCGGGCCGAAGACGGCCGCCAGCACGGTGACGATCAACGTCACGCACACCGACATCACGCCGGTCATCAGCTTGCCCGGTCCACAGAACGCCGGCATGGACGTGCTGGTCTTCTCACAATCTTCCGGCAACGCAATCGTTGTCGAGGACGTTGATGCCGGGACCGCGTCGATTCAGGTCACGCTCTCAGCCAATTTTGGCACGATTACCTTGGCGAGCGTTCAGAACCTCATTTATCTCAGCGGCAATGGTACCTCGACCGTCGTGATGCGCGGACCGCAGAATGCCTTGAACACGGCCATGAACGGCATGCAGTTCCGCGCCGCCGGCCCGAGCGCCACGCTGCAAGTTCTTGCCAACGACCTGGGCAATACGGGCATCGGCGGACCGCGAACCGCCAGCGGCAGTATCCTGATTGCCGCGACGATGCTCGATCCCAACAACAATTCCAGTAGCAACAACATTCTCGACCCACTATCTGGCGGCACGACAGGTCTGCAGACCCCGTCGATCAATCTTACGAACAACGGTCCTGCCAACAATAACAGCAAGCCGAGCCGGATCGACGCGATGCAAGGCGACATCTCGCTGGCGTCGCATGGCTTTGTCCACGTAATGCGCGTGAGTGATGCACCATCATTCGCAAAGACTAGCCGGCAATGGACCTTCACCGTAACTTTGCAGAACGCGGCATCAGAACAGGCACTTACAACGGCACGCCCGATGCGGCTTGCCGCCGCGGAGCCGGCGAAGACCCACGCAAATGCGGAAACGGCTGCCCTTCGCAATGTATCGACCGACGTGCAAGTCGCCTTCGATCAGGTTCACCAATGGAAGGAAGAGTTCCAGCAGCACGAGCATGCCTCTTGGTGGAACATCGGCACAACGATTGGGGTAACCGGCAGCTCGCTCGTTGTACTGCTCTGGCTCCTCGGCGGCAGCTCGCTGATCGCCAACGACATGTCGGTCTTGCCGTTGTGGACGAGCTTCGACCCCTTAAGCGTGCTGGATCATGCTACGACAAGAGCACGCGACGGCCACGATGATTGAATGCTGGCCGCGTACGATGACCAAGTCACCGGCGAGAATCAGGAAGACGTTTTCCAAGGGAATGATTACCGTGAAACTCTCAATCTCGACAACCACGCGAATTGCTATCGGCCTAAGAAGTGGCATGCTCAGCGCTCCCTACCAAGTTCTGCCAGGATGTCATCTTTGGGATACGCATGTCCGCGATGCTGGACGAATGCCTCCGCCGCCGCCGTGCCGATCTCGCGGCCGCGCATCGCCATGTGCCTTTTCATCGACTCTACGTACTCGTCGATGCCGTGATGGGCCAAGAGCCACGCCCGCTGGCTCGCGTGGCATGCAAGCATCTGGGCCTTTTGATCAAGTTGCGCGGTGACGTTGACCCAGGTGGTCGGCTGGACAAGCTTGCCCAGCGGATCATTCGCCTCAAGCGGGTCGCAATAATAGAGGTACGGCACGCCGGAGCCTTCGCGGAGCGGATGGACCGAAATGTTCGGCACCGCGTAAACGAAGCTGGCTGCACGGGCCACAAGCGACGTCATCTCGTGGTCCATCATGTAGTCTTTCGGAGCGTGGGTGAAAACCAGCGAAGGGCCGACTTCACGGAACAGGTCGAACGCTTTGCGAAGCGTCGGCTTGTCGTAGACGACCAGGCCGTCATTTTCGCCCAGGCACCAGTAACGTCCCCCGATGACCGCAGCGGCTTGCCGGGCTTCTTCCGTCCGTCGGGCACTGATCGCCCAAGGGGTTTCCGTTGTCGTGCCGCAATCGCCCGCCGTCATGGTGGCAATATGGCTCTCCCAACCCAGATCGACCAGTCGGATGAGTGTGCCGGCACAGAGGAACTCTGCGTCGTCCGGATGGGCCATGAAGGCCAGAGCGATCTTTCGATCGGAGGGACGGCTCATCGGCGTCAGCTCTCGGCAGGGTTTTTGGGGAACTGCCCACGATTATGGCGGTTGGATCGTCCCGCTGCAAGCAGGTCGATGAATATACTATAATTACAACTCCATTGCATTCAGGACCGACGAGATGAATTGCCAACCAACGCGGAAAAGAACAAACATTGGCTTGCTGCTGCTCCTAACCATGGTAGCTGGCGAGAGCCAGGCTAAAGACCCGCTGCTCGCTGCCGACACGAGCCGGGCGGCCACCGACGATTACGACCAACTTCGAGTCGGCCCGGCCGGCGGACAGCGGGTCGTGGTGCCGACCAACCAGGTGCTCAGTCCACAGGGACGACAGGTGGTGTTGGCCGGCCGACCCACCGACGTGGCCATGAGTCCCGATGGCCGATGGCTGGCCGCACTCGGAAGCGACAGTGTCTATCTGATTGACCTCGCCGCGGGAAAGGTCGTGTCCTGCGCACCGCATTCCGGGGGGAGCTTTACGGGAATCGTGTTTTCCTCAGACGGGAAGCGGTTACTGGCATCCCACTTTTCCGGCGACATCGGCTCGTTCGCCGTGCAAGCGGACGGCAAGTTAGAGCCGCAGCCACCGATCGTGCTTCCAGCCCGGACCACACCCGCTACGGCCGCGGCGGAGGCCAAGTCCGAGAAGAAGAAGCTTAGCGTGGTGCCGGCCGGGCTGGCGCTGGCTTCCGGCGGCCGGACCTTGTGGGCCGTCCTGAATGCCGAGAACGCCTTGGCCAAGATCGATCTGGCCAGCGGCCGAGTATTGCGAACGGTTCGCGTGGGCAACGCGCCATACGGCGTGGTCTTGGTGGGCGACAAGGCGTACGTGAGCAACTGGGCCGGCCGCGAACCGGGCCCACATGACGCGGCCGGGCCCTCCGGCAACGCCTTGCCGGTGCGCGTCGACCCGCGGCGAAACATTGCCAACGACGGATCGGTCTCGGTCGTCGATTTGGCCGCGGGCCGCGAGGTCCGGCAGATCCCCGTGGGATTGCATCCCTGCGGGCTGGCGGCGACGCCGGACGGCCGCTATCTGCTGGTGGCCAACGCGAACAGCGACAGCGTCTCGGTGATCGATACCCACGAGGACCGCGTGGTGGAAACGATCGGCGTGCGGCCCGACGAGAAACTCCTGTTTGGCAGCGCGCCCAACGCCGTGGCGGTCAGCGGCGACGGCGCGACACTTTACGTTTCCAACGGCGGCAACAACGCGGTGGCCCTGATCGAGCTGGCCCCGCCGCACAGTCGCCTGCTGGGCTGCCTGCCCGTGGGCTGGTATCCCGCCGGGCTGGCGTTGGACCGCGCCCGCGGCGTGCTCTGCGTAGCCAACGTGAAGGGGATCGGCTCGCGGAGCGGCGCGAGTTTCCGGCAGCGGCCTTTCGGAAAGAGCGGCCCGCCGGCCTACAACTCCCACGATTATCAGGGGAGCGTTTCCCTGGTTTCACTGCCCCGGGCCGAGGACTTGCCCGCGGCTACACAGACGGTGCTGACCAACAACCGCTTGACCCAGGCCACGAGCGCATTGGCGCCGCCGCGCAAGGACGCGGCTCCCTGCCCCCTGCCGCAGCGGCACGGCGAGCCTTCGCTTTTCAAGCATGTACTCTACGTGATCAAAGAGAACCGCACTTACGACCAGGTCTTGGGCGACGTGGCCCGCGGCGAAGGGGATCCGCGGTTGTGCCTCTACGGCCGCAACGTGACGCCGAATCAGCACAAGCTGGCCGAGGAGTTTGTGCTCTTGGACAACTTCTATTGCAGCGGCGCGGTCAGCGCCGACGGCCACCAGTGGACCGACGAGGCCTACGTCACCGACTACGTGGAGAAGGCCTTCGGCGGCTGGCCGCGGAGTTATCCCCACGAGGGCAACGACGCGCTGGCTTACGCCGGCAGCGGATTTCTCTGGGACAACGCCCTGGCCCACGGTCGTACCTTGCGGGTCTATGGTGAGTTTGTGAGTGGCGCGGTGCGGTGGAAGGACTCCGCCCGACGCACGCCGCCAACATTTTCCGACGTCTATGGGGATTTTCTGGCGCAGTCGGACAAGATCGAGATCCGCGCCACGCCGACGATCAAGACGCTGGAACGGTATATTTGTCCCCGCTCGGTCGGTTTTCCGCTGACCGTGCCCGACGTGTATCGCGCGGAGCAGTTCGTGCGCGAGTTGCGGGCGTTCGAGCGCCACGGCGAGTTGCCCAACCTGATGTTCCTGGCGTTGCCGCAAGATCATACGTCGGGGACACGTCCGGGCTATCCCACGCCTGCCGCCTCGGCCGCCGATAACGACCTGGCGTTGGGGCGGTTGGTGGAAGCGGTCAGCCACAGCCGCTTCTGGCCGCAGACGTGCATCTTCGTGGTCGAAGACGACCCGCAGGACGGCTTCGACCACGTCGACGGGCACCGCACGGTGGCCCAGGTCATCAGCCCCTATACACGGCGGCACTCGCGGGACAGCACCAACTACAACCAGACGAGCATGGTCCGCACGATCGAGCTGATCCTGGGTCTGCCGCCGATGAACCAGTTCGACGCCTCAGCCACGGCCATGGCCGGTTGTTTTACCGACCGGCTGGACCGCACCCCGTACGAAGCCGTGAAGAATGTCGTAGCGATCGGGCAAGTGAATCCGGAGCTTTCGGAGATCCGTGATCCGCGGCAGCGGCATTGGGCCGAAATCTCGCTCCGCCTGCCGCTGGACGAGGCCGACGAGGCCGACGAAGACACGCTCAACCGGATCCTCTGGTACGCCGCACGCGGCAACGACAAGAGCTACCCGGCCTGGGCCATGCATGGGAATGATCCGTGAATGGCCGCCGAATCGCAGGACGCTGTAGGAAATTCGACCCGGCCAAACTGAGCAGCACTCTCTCGCTTGTCCTACAAAGACCAGCCCTTGCGGTACTCGATGTGCACGAACTGGTTGAGATCGGGGGCGTTGGTGATCTTCATCTTCTGACTGTCCCACTGGAGCCGCTGGCCTGGCGAGCGGAGCGCCAGCACGCCCAGCAGGAGAATTTCCGTCAGCGGACCGGCGTAGTCGAAATTCGACATTGGCTTCGCTCCGCCTTTGCAGGCCGACAACCACTCCTCGTAATGGCCGGGCGATCGTTTCATCGACATGGGGACCTTGGCTGCTTCCTCGTGGAGTTCCGAGGGCAAGAGGCGAGGCATCCCGCCGTGCGAGCCGTGGTGCATTTTCCCTTTTGTGCCGACGTACAGGACGCCGTTGTCATCCAGCCGCCGCCAGCCTTTGGCCCGGACCATCTCGCTGGGCACTGGCGGCTTCATTCCTCCGTCGTACCAGGTCAGCGTCACCGGCCCGCGGCTGCCGCGCGCTGGGAACTCGAAGGTGATGATCGAGGCGATCGGATAGGTCTCGAAATTCCGCCGACCGCCTTCGAGAATGGTTCCGTCGATGGTCGCGCAGGCCTCGACCACGGCGGGCGGGCCAAGCCCGAGGGCCCACACCGGATGATCAATGATGTGGGCCCCCATGTCGCCCAGGCCCCCGCTGCCGAAATCCCACCAGCCCTTCCACGTGGCCGGGACGTAGGTGGGATGGTAGGGACGCTCGCGCACAGGACCCAGCCACAGGTCCCAATCGAGCGTCGGAGGCACAGGGGGCCTTTCTGCAGGGCGGTCGATCCCCGTCTTCCACCATAGGCCCGCTCGATCCGTCCAGCAATGCACCTCCCGCACGTCGCCGATGATGCCGGCCTGGATCCACTCGTTGGTCAGCCGCGCGCCCTCGCTGGCGTGGCCTTGGTTACCCATCTGGGTCATCACGCCGGCGGCGCGGGCGGCCTGGGTCAAGGTGCGGGCTTCCAGGAGCGTGTGCGTCAGCGGCTTCTGGCAGTAGACGTGCTTGCCCGAGTGGATCGCGGCCATCGTGGCGACGGCGTGAATGTGGTCGGGTGTGCCGACGCTGACGGCGTCGATACGGCTGGCCTCTTTTTCCAACAGGCGGCGGAAATCTTTGTAGCGCGCCGCCTTGGGAAAGGCGGCGTAGGAGCCGGCGGCCCGCCGCTCATCCACGTCGCACAGCGCGACGATTTCCGCGCCTTTGCTGGCGTGGATGGCGAGGTCGTCGCCGCCCTTGCCGCCCGCGCCGATTCCGGCCAGGCGGACCCGCTCGCTGGGGGGCAACTTGCCAGGACCGCCCAAAACATGGCGCGGCACGATAACGACTCCCCACGCCGCCGCCCCGCCGGCCGCCAAGAACCTGCGGCGAGAGAACGCCCGCTGGTGACACGCAGAGTTGTGTCTTGCCATTTCTTCACCTTTCCCTTGATCGTCGCTACGGCAATGGAACGACCCAGATGTTACGAAAGCGGACCGGGTTGCCGTGGTCCTGAAAATGGAGATGACCGGAGGGCGACTCGGGGACGTTGGGTGGGCTGTGGAGTTCAGCCTTGTCGTGGATCTTGATGCCGTTGTGGTAGACGGTCACCCGCGGCTTGCCGCCGCCGGCGTCGACACGATACTCGATGTCATACGTCTGCCAGGCCAACGGCGGCAACGAGGCCAGGCTGAACTTGCACTCCGGATTGCCCTTGCGGCTTTCCACCAGTTCCATCGTATCCGGATCTTTATAAGCATACAGCCCGCCGCAGCCGCCGCCGGTGTAGGTGACCTCGCCAAACGAGTCGAGCACCTGGACCTCGTCGCGGTTAGGCAGGAAGACTCCGCTGTTGCCGCGGCCCTGGCCGTGGGCCGCCGGCATCAAGGGAATCTGGAACTCGACGTGCAGGTCGAGGCTGCCGGGGAACGCGCGGCGGGAGTTCATCCCGCCCCTGGGGACCTGGATGGACCCGTCCTTGCCGGCCTTGAGCCCGGCCAGGTCCCACTTGCCCCCGCTGGGCTGGACCATCTCGGAGAAATCCTTGCCGTCGAGGAGCACGATGGCGCCTTTGGGCGGCTTCTTGCCAAGCGTGGGCGGCCTTCGCTCGACGCGAGTCAGCCGGAATTTGCCGTCCCCGCCGTAGCTGCCCTCGATGACCCCGTTGCGGTAAACGCCTTTCCCCTCGCCCCCGGCTGCCTTGTCGGTCAGCGTAAAGGTCTCGCCGGAGGACTTGGCCGCCAGCTCAACGCGGCGAATGGCGCCGTTGCCCTCGTCGAGGCGGACAAAAACCTTGTAATTTCCGTCTCCCTGCGCCACGACCCGGGCCTCGATCTTTGTCTCGCCCCCGGAATCGCTGTTGGTCCCCTCGTAGAGACCCTGGACCTGCGCTTCCGCGGGCGCGGCCGCGCGGGCTATCGTGGCGATGCCGCCGGCGGCGGCGATGCCAATGACGATGCCCATGATCACCAGGAATTTGTTGCGGACTTCACACATTGCATCCCTCCCGAAAAAAAGAAATAGGTTCTCATCGCACCACCGCCACATACGCTTCCAGCGGCAATGTGCTCCTATGTTAACCACGTGGAAAACGAAAGTCTAGCCAGCCGCCGGTCCCCTCGCAAAGCCCAAGCGGAGGTTGACAAACGGAGACCTGCGGGTCAATTTCTCAGCAGCCTGCCAGACCCCTTCGTTAGGCGCATGCGACGGCCCCTGTGATCGGTCTCCGAGTGCGGCGGGCACCGTGAAGTTGTCACCAGCTAACCGATTCCAGGTACCGCAGGCTCTGAGGGATTTGCTCAAGGACGGCGGGCGATTCGTCTTCGATGAGGTAGTACTTCAGTCCCGCCCCTTGGGCCGCGCGGAGCAGCTTAGGCCAATCGACCTGACCGCTGCCGACGGGCACTTGGTCGGTCAGCGCCGCTTTAACTAAGTGATTGTGCGGCACGCCCTTCTTCAAATCCTTGACGTGCATCAGGAGCCAGCGATCGGGATACTTCTTGATCAACTCGGTCGGATCCTGGCCCGGAAGCACGACCCACGCGACGTCCATCTCGAACATGAGAGTCTTGGGGCTGGTTTCCGCGACCAGGAGATCGAAGACTGTGCCCTGGCCGAACGGCCGGAACTCGTAGCCATGGGTATGGTAATAGAGCTGCATGCCGTGTTTGGCCAGCGCTGCGCCCGCCCGATTGAACACCGCCGCGGCCGCGCGGCATTGCTTCTCGTCGAAAGGATCTTTGTGGGGAATCCACGCGCAGCCGATGCGCGATACGTTCATGGCCTTGGCTTCGGCGGCGACGCCTTCAACGTCGTCGCGAATCCGCTCGTAACTGAAGTGCAGGCCGACGGGCACCAGCCCGCGGCGGTCGAGTTCGGCCTTGAACGCCGCCGGTTTCAGGCCGCCGAAGTCGGCGCCCATCTCGACGTAGCGGAAGCCGAAGCTGCGCGTCTTGTCGAGCGCGGCCGCCAAGCCTTGCGTTTTTTGCAGGTCCCGGAGGCTATAAGGCGACACCAGGCCGACCGGGCCGTGGAACGATTTGCTCGTGCCAACGTCGCCGGCCAACAGCTCGTTCGCGGCGAATGCTGCCGGGAAAAGGGTCAGTGCGATCAAGCCTAAGGGCTTTAACATGGTCGTGATCTCCTTGGCGAAATGGCGAGGGATGGTAAGGTGTGAACTTCAGGTCGCTTGGCGCATGATAATGGAAAAAATCCTCGTGAGCTAGCCGTTTTGAGCAGATGAGACACCGCCTCACTGGAGAGCACATTCGATCAGTAGTTCACCCTCACTGCGACCGTACCGGCCAGTCCCTTGAGTTCGACCGTTTCCCTGTCCGTGTTGAAGGCCTTCCAGTCCCTTCCATTCACCGTCACGCTCTTGATCGGCGCGGCCTTGGGATGGCGGAAACGCAGCAGAACAGACTTGGGCGGATTGCGGGACGGCATCTCGACGGTTGCGCTGATCTTGCCGTGGTCCACGTCGGAGACGATCTCGAAGGCCGTCGCGCCGAAGTGCGTCGGCGAGTCCTTCACCGATATCTTCTTGCCCTGTTCCAGCCACGCCCGCGGCGTGGCCCGTGCGATCCACAGACTGTCGCCCTGTTCCATCACCAACAGATTGCGGAAACGTTCCAGAAAGGCCGCCTCCTCGAAAATCTTGTCCGGCGGACCATGGACCGCATGCTCGTTGAAGACGTATCCACTGCCGGGGAGGATATCGATGGCGTAGCAGATCAGGAACGAACGAATGAACGCCGGAATGTCGTCGCCGGCCAAGTGCATGTTCGCCGTGCGCTCCAATCCACCCTGATACTGCCAACCGGCTGTGAACCAATCGCGACCGTTGACATACTGGTTCTCGAGAAGCAGGCGGTCTTCCAGTACGTCGAGATAACCCTGGACCCGCACATCCTCGGGCGGCAGGAGTGCCGCCGGACTGATCAGCGCCGCCGCCGACTGGACAGTTTCCCAGTACATCGGGCCGACGTGACTTCCGGAACCATCCCGTTTCCACCCCCATGCGCCAGTGGACAGGCCCCGCACGTAACAGGCGAATGGAATGACCGAGTGGAAGGTGCCGTCGCGCACCGGCACGACCGGCGAAAGGGCGATCGTTCGTTCGACGGCCGTCAGCAGGTCTTTGCGATACGCTTCGGCCTCGGCCTTAAGCCGAGCGCCCTCAGCCGGATCGATCGTTGCCAATGCCTCGGCGAAATTCGCCACGGCGACCCAATAGTACGCCTCGCATTCGTAGAACTGCATCCAAAGCCCGCCGCTGTCCGGCGTCACCTGCTGCGCTGGTTGCAGTCCCTTGCACCACAATCGTTCGCCGCCCGGCACCATGTCCTTCACGACACGCCGTTGGCGCAACATCCATTCGACGTTGGCCTTGATGCGCGGCGCCGAGGCCTTGAACCACTCCGTGTCGCCGCTGAGCCGATAGTGCTCGATCAACGCCCATCCGATGGATCCCGGTCCGAAAGCGTGAACCCCATCCATGTGTCCGCCGGCGCCCGTTGGACCGACGGCGTGGGTCAGGCAACCGTGTCCTTCTGAGAACAGCCCGTTGGGTCGGTCCGGCAGCGCCCATGCGTGGTGGCCGATCGATTTGGGATCCATCGGCAGGGACACCCACTGGTCGAAGCCGTCTGCGGCCGCCTGGTGCGCGCCCATCAAGTCCAGAGCCGCAAGGACCAGATAGGTCTCGGCCCCGAGAATGCCGTAGGGATAGTCGTTGAACCAGAGCCGGCCATTCTGCGGGTGCTTCTGGCAATGGCGGAGCAAATGCCAGACTCCCAGGTTCCATTGGGCCGTGAGCCGTTCCGACGGCACCTGCACCTGCATGGGCGGCGCGAATCCCTTTGGGGCGGTGGGGTGAGGCGGCAGGTTGGCCCCGCGCATCGCGGCGACGGCGCCCTCCCAGGTCTGTTCTTCATGTGCGCGGGTTTGTTGGCGGATGGTGCTCAGTTTCCGCGCCCGGAGTTCCTTGATGAACTCGCGGGCGCTGGCCGCCTGAGACGCTCAGCACGAAGGGAGGTTCCGAGGGAACCACCTGTGGAATGGAAGTCGTTTTACTTGTGAGCAGCATCCGCGGGACTCGCAAGTCCTGCGCGGATTTGGCCGAGGGTGGCAACAGCGGTGTTGTCCTCCGGACGAAGAAACCGTACTCGGGCGCCAGGATCGGTCCATTCTCCAAGTCCGCCGCCAGGAACGAGAAGTTGCCGGACTTGGTCCATACCGTGACGATCGTCCTGGCGACGTCGTCATCTTGACTAGTGAACGGTATGGTCCGCCGCCACTTCGATGCGCCTAGGTACAACAGGCTCGCCTTCACGCCGCGGCGCGGACCGCTCTTGCCGGCCGATGTCCAGGAAGCTGCATCGGTCACCGCAGTTCCCGCGTCGCGGTCCAACGGCGCCAGTCCGGCTATCCTGCCGTCGTAAAGCTCCATGCGACCGCTGTAGTTCTTTGCCGCGCTGCCTGGCGCGTAACCCCACTCGATCTCGAAATCCATCTTCTTCCATGTGTCCGCCACCAGCACGCGCACCGTCGGCACCGCGTACTCGGCCGCCGCCTTGTTGCCAGAAATACTGATCACCAGGCCGCAGGCATCCGCCGATAGGTCGTAGGTACAGGTTCTCCCATCCCCGGATAAGGTTGGGGCCACGTTTTTCTGCACCGCCTTCAAATTGTTCCACCATGAACTGGCCGTGCCCTGGTTGTCCAATGTCGTGAAGGTCAATTCCTTCACCGCAGGGCGGTTCTTGACATCGGCGGCCCAGGTCAACTCCACCCGGCGGATCGGGCGGATCTCTTCCCAAATTAGAGCGTACAAGACCCGTTTTATCGCCGGGGCGTTCACATCCACCGGCTTGTTCAGCGGCATGCCGGCGTGATGCATGAGCGCCAACCAGCTTTCCGGCGAGTTCGCTTCCGGCTTGCGATCGGCCCGGTATTGATAGGCGCTGGGCGCGATGTCGGCTGGCTGGCCCACCAGTTTGTCGATGTCCGAGGCGGTCGCGGCGATGCTCGCCACCGCACAAATTGCGTGGAAAAGGAACAGGCCCATCACCAGTCGCACCGTACAAGTTCTCATGTCACGCCCTTTTTCGCTCCGCTTCACCGTGGTCTGTAGCTCTTGTCATGACTCTCTGCTGTTTGCCCAGTATAGCAGTTATCCTTCTGTTGTTGTTATTGCCCATTGAATCGCGTTTTTCAGCATCCGGTCAAACGCCTCGATCTTGAAATCGCCGAGAGGGTGGGCGGCACGGTTATTCCCGGAATCAGGACAGCAAGGAGGACGCGGGCGAGCGTCATAGTATTTCTCCCAAGGTGAGAGGTAGCACGGATTTTAGTGATTGACTCCGGTGGAGATGACCTCGGATCTTCTGTCCGTTGCCACGGCTTTGCCAATCTTCGATGGGATGGCGGCGTTGAAATCGGTCGACACGACCACCGTCGTGTCGTAGAAGATATTGGCGTAGCCGAACACGTAGTCGTCGATATCCATCACCGGCATTTTGCCAACCCAGGTGTTGCCTCTCATGGTGCACACGGCATCACGCCAGGACCGGATGAAACTGCATGGGGTTTTGAGCGCGTAATACATCTCCACATGCTTCACCTTTTCCGCTGATGCCGGGGTCACGACCAGCTCCGGAACGCCTTCGCCATCAAGCCTGATTCCCGACTTCGGATGCGAAGGCCAGAATACATCTTTGCCCGCCACATACTTGTCCAGCCATAACTTGCAGTCCTGTTCGAGTTTATCGGTATTATGATGACCTCGCGCCTGTACGGCAAACGACCAGGGCACCCCTTTCTTGAACATCTTGAAACTTTCAAGTCCGCGCTCATGTCCACCATGGTGGTCGTTGGAGCCGTTGAGCCATAACGTGGCAGCAGTGATATAGGGCACATACGCTTCCGGCGAGATGCCGGCCAGGAAGATCTCCTCGCCGGGAGTTTTCGGCGGTTCGACGTATGGATTGTTATACATCCACACTCCCTTGTTGCGGTAATATTCGATCCAGCCGATGCCAAAGTGCGGGACAATCGCCTTGACCCTCGGGTCAGTCCCCAACGCCCACAGGATAGTTCCGCCATACGAGTAGCCTGACGCGCCCAGTCGATTCTTGTCGACCTCCTTCTGCTGTTCAAGGTAACTGAGCACCCGTCGCTCAATCGCATACCAGAGATACTCGGATGACTGTTTTGGATCGGTAATGGATTTCTGATCACTACGGGTGCAATCGTGGATCACCGGACCTTCCTTATCGTCCATATTGCCGTGCCGGAGGCTTTCCGGATATTTCGTATAATTCGCGCGGTTACCAGTTTTGCCGCAGTAGTCGAACGACATGACCGCCCAGCCGTCGTCGACATATTCCTGATGGATACAAGGCATCCCCATCCAGCCATGGACATCCAGAAGTCCGGGGGCGTTCTTGACACCTCCCTTGACACGGTATACGCAGTAGACACGGATTTCCTGTCCCAATACGTATGCGCTGATGTAGGACTCCCGGTTAAAGATCCCATTTTGAGTTTCCTTCTTGACGATCTCCTCCTTGAAATCACCCTTGTTCGGATCGTAGTCTTTCCAGATCGCCGGCGGCTTGAGCAACTCCCCTGCCCCCGCAAGTTGAGATCCCACAATTACGGCGAGCATTCCCTCGATCAACCATGTTCTCATATTCATCTCCTTCGCATGTGGATAGGCAACCGCCCGCCTCTGGACATCCGGCCAACTCTCCAGCCCCCCATTATACCCACGCGGAACACCGTTTCACAAAAGTCATCCGGATCGTAAATTGCAGGATTCACCCATGATACCAGCGCACGCCCAAACCATGAACCCTACCAGCGTGTCAGGTCTCCAAGCCGCAAGAAACCCGTCCTGGCTACAGACTGGCCATAGCGGTGGCTAAATGACCTTTCGCGATTCTGGGACGCTGGACGGTGTCCGTAGGGTGGGACAAGGTCGCGCCGATCATGGTGGGCCGTCGCAAACCGGTCAACCTTCAATTCTGGACCAACGCAGAAATAACGGTAGACCGCGACCGTCGGCCCACCAGCGCGTCGGTTTGCTTGTCCCACCCTACAGCGCATCTGCGTCCCAGGATTGCGAAAGGTCATTTAGGCACGTTTGGGACCGCCATCCAATGCGGGGTGATCGGATGCCAGTGGACCGTCGTGCCGGCCGGCCACGGTTCTTGACCGCCGGCCGACGAAAAGAATTGCCCCGCATCAAGGGGTGAAGGTCCCACTGCCTTGACAGACGGCGTGCCGGGTAAGTATCTTGGCCGGTACGGATGGCGTTGGTACCTCGATAAACGAATGACGACCTTGCGGAGAAGTCGGAAATGATTCTCAATTCTCGGAAAATGCCCGCGTTGGCATGTATTGCGGTGGCCCTTGCGGCGAACTCCATCGCATCGGCGCGAGAGATTCATGTGGCAAAGTCAGGCAGCAATGCCAACTCGGGCAGCTCCGAAAGCCCGTACCTGATGATCGGCAAGGCTGCGGAAGTGGCACAGCCGGGCGATACGATTACCGTGCATGGCGGGACGTATCGCGAATGGGTCAGGCCCCGCCGTGGCGGCCGGGACGAAAACAGCCGCATTACCTACCGGGCCGCCGCAGGCGAAGACGTGGTGATCAAAGGTTCCGAGCGAATCACGTCCTGGGTCGACCAGGGAGGCGGGGTCTGGATGGCGCAACTGCCACCGCGGTTCTTCGGCGATTACAACCCCTATGCGCTGAATCTCTCCGGCGGCTGGCTCCATTATGGCGAGTGGCTGCACCGCGGCGACGTTTACCTGGACGGCGAGGCATTCTACGAGAAGAAGACTCTGGCGGAAGTGAAACGCCAGCCGCGCACTTGGTGCTGCCGGGCAGCGGGAGACGGCGTTACCATCTGGGCGCACTTCGGCCAAGTGAATCCCAACGCGCAACTCGCCGAAATCAACGTCCGCGAGAGCGTCTTCATGCCGGCCGAGAGCGGCCTGGGCTACATCACCGTGGCCGGCTTCCACATCATGCACTCGGCCGAGAATTGGCAGCCCCCCGGGCTCCGAGTGCAGATGGGAGCGATCGGCCCGCGGATGGGCAAGTCGTGGATCATCGAGAATTGCACTGTCACAAACGCGCGTTGCGTGGGCATCGTTCTCGGACAAGCCGAGGGCGTGGACCACACCGACATCGAGGCCTTCGGCGCCCACGTTGTTCGCAACAACGTGGTCCGACGCTGCGGCCAAGCGGGCATCGCCGGTCAGAAGGGGGCGACGCGCTGCCTCATCGCGGGCAACCTGATCGAAGACACCAATTATCGCAAAGAGTTCGGCGGGTGGGAAACGGCCGCCGTCAAGTTCCACGAATCGGTCGACACGGTGCTCCGCGGCAACCTGATCCGCGGCGTCTATCACCAGGGATACGGGGCCTTCGGCATCTGGATGGACTGGGGCAATCAAGGGACCCGCATCACGGGCAACATCATCTATGACACGCAGGCGGCCAACATTTACTTGGAGATGGACCACGGTCCGATCCTGGTCGATAACAACGTGCTGATCGGACAAGGGGTCAAGAGCTGGTCGGAAGGGAGCGTGTTTGCCCACAATCTGCTGGTGGACTGCAACTTCGAAATGGCTTCCGACACAAGTCGCCAGTCGCAGTACTACCGGCCGCATACCCGAATCGCGGTCGCCCGTAAGCCTGGCGTTCCGGCTGACGACAAGTGGTTCAACAACATTTTCGTTCGTCGAGGCCTGGAAGGCGTCAAGAAGACGTCGGGCTACGCGTCGGATTACAATGTCTTCCTCGAAGGGGCTAAGAAGAGTTCTTTTGGTGATGAACACAGCATCGTCGATCCCTTGGTGGCCGCATTCCGTCGGGAAGATAGCCCCCTGGGCGTTTCCATCGTGTTCCGCGTCAATCAAGCCCCCTTCGGCCTGAAGGGACCATGGGTCGATCGTTCGCTGGTCGGAGTGTTTTCTACCGTGGGGCAGAGCATCGAAGATTGCCGCGGGCGGCCCATTCGCGTGGATACCGACATTTTCGGAAAGCAGCGTGCCAGCCCGATCCCCGGACCGCTTGCGGACCTCAAGCCGGGCGAGAACGTCCTCAAGTGGTCGATAAGAGTCCCGTGATTGCTGCGTTCCATCGACTCTGGTAAGCTGACGAGGTGAGGGGTGGCGTTGAGGAGTACGGAATGCGCAGTCGGAATTGTCTTGCTGTAATCACTCTGGTTGTCGTGTTTCAGGCGGCGTGGTGTTCCACGTCGCGCGCCAAGCGACCAGCGCTCCGACGGGCGGCACGGTCGTCCTGGACACGACGAGCACCTGGCGCATGTACCACGTCCTGCGGGGGCCGCTGATGCAGGCCGACGGGAACCTCCGGGCGGTCCCCCACTACGATGACCGCGGCAAGCTCGACTGGGCGGACGGCATCCGCAAGCCATACCGCGAGGTCATCGCCCCCGAGACGGCTGCCGCCCCCGCCAACTGGAAAGCCGCTGACTTCGAGGACGGCGACTGGCTCCGTGGCACCGCCGTGCGCGCCATCCGCAGCCCGTACCTCGAGAGGCTCTGCCTCCGCGGCAAATTCACCGTCACCGACCCGGCGAAGGTGAAAGGCTTGACGATCTCGGTGGACTACCACGGAGGGGCCGTCGTCTACGTCAACGGGCGGGAGATCGCCCGCGAGCATCTGGCCGCCGGAGCGGCGATGGCCGAAGAGTATCCCCTCGAGGCCTTCGTCGCCCCGAACGGCAAGCTCATCGGCGTGCGCGGCGACGAGGCCCTGCAGCGGACCAAGATCCCTCCCGACGTGCTCAAGCGAATCCAGGGTCGCGTGCGCAAGCTTTCCGCCGCCGTTCCGGCCAAGGCGATTCAGGCGGGCCTCAACCTGGTGGCCGTGGAACTGGTCCGCACACCGTACCACAAGGTTGTGGACGAGCAGATGGCCATCCTCGACAACCACAACAGGTCGAAGATCGAGGACCTGAGCTGGAACACCTGCGAGATCAAACGTGTGCAGCTCACGGCCGCGGGGGCGGACGGCCTCGTACCCGGCGCGTCGCGCACGGCGGGCTTCGAGTTGTGGAACAGCAACCCGTTGGCCATCGACTACGACCTGGATCAGGGCGAGGCGGGACCGCTCTACCCCATCCGCCTCGCAGCGGCCGCAACGGCGCATATTCCGGCAAGGTGGTTCTCGGCAGCGACAAGCCGATTCGCGGCCTGGCCGCAATGGCCGGCGACCTCAAGGGCGAAAGTGGGAGCATCCCCGCCGCCGATGTTCAGGTCCGCTACGCCCTGCCCGGGGGCAACGTCATCATCACCAGCCCGGCGTGCAACGAGACTCTGCCGTACCCCGCCATCCCCTCGCCGTTCCTGGAACTCTGTGAGACCGCGCCCCAAGAGATTCCCGTCTATAGCAAGGCCATCAACGATCGCTGCCTCAAAGTCGCCGGACCCGGAGTGCCGGGTGCCCCGCCGGCGCCGATCTTCGGCGCGGTCGTCCCGATCTGGGTGACGGTGAAGGTGCCCAAGGACGCCCAACCCGGCGCCTACGCCGGCCAGGTGATGCTCCGCGCCGAGGGGCTCAAGCCCACGCCCGTCACCGTGACCGTTAAAGTGCTCGACTGGACCATCCCCGATCCGCAACAACGCCGCACCTGGGTGGAATTGATCCAGTCCCCCGATACCCTTGCCCTAGAGTACCAAGTCCCCCTCTGGAGCCCAAGGCACTGGGACCTGATTGCCCGCTCCATGGACTTCGTCGGCGCGGTCGGCAGCCGTGTACTCTACTGCCCGCTCATCGCCCAGTCCAACGCCGGCAACGGCGAGTCGATGGTCCGCTGGATGAAGAAAAGCGATGGGACCTACGAATACGATTTCTCGATTCTGGAGAAGTACCTCGACCTGGCCGAAAAGCACATGGGCAAGCCCCGGGTCCTCGTCTGCAACGTCTGGGATTGGTACATGGGCGGCACGGGCAGCCGCGTGGGCATGTACCGTGATGCGAGGCATGCCCCGCCGCTGGTAACCGTCCTGGACCGCGCCACGGGCAAGACGCAGAACGTGGCCATGCTCGATTACTTCGACCCCCGCGCCAAGGCCCAGTGGAAGCCGCTCTTCGACCAGCTCAAGCAGCGGATGCAGAAGCGCGGCCTGGAGAAGGCCGTCATGCTCGGCATGAGCACCGACAACTGGGCCTACCGGGAGCAGGTTGAGTTCCTCAAGGAAACCAGTGGCGACCTGCCGTGGGTGAACGCCGGCCACTACACGCGCCCCAGCTTCTACGACGGCCTGGCGCACTACGGGTACCAGGCGAGCTTATTCGGCTATCGGTTCGACTACCTCAAGAGCGGCTATGGATGGGACCTCCCGCGACTGGAGACGCTCTTCGAGCGTTATGCGCTGGACGGTTACCCTACGAGCCGCTGGCGCAACATGGCCGAGCAGGCGATCTTCGGCAACATGCGTGGCATCGGCCGGTTGGGCGCCGACACCTGGCACGTGGTCAAGGACGCCAAGGGCAATCGTTTCCAGCGCGCGTTGGGAGCGCTTTCCCGGGGCCAACTGGGGCTACCTCAACTGCGATTCGGCCGCGCTGGCGCCGGGCCCCGAAGGCGCCGTGGCCACCGTCCGCTACGAGGCCCTCCGCGAGGGGCTCCAGGAGTGCGAGGCGCGCGTCGCCATCGAGCAGGCCCTCGTCGACAAGGCCCTCGCCGACAAGGTCGGCGACGACTTGGCCAAGAAAGGCCAAGCCCTCCTGGTCGAGCGCCAGAAGGCTTTCTGGAGGACTGTGGCCCGCCTGCAGGTCGGGCCCAGCCTCGAGTTCGACGATCCGCACGCATGGGACTGGCCCATCTTGTGCGGCCATTTGTGGTATGTGCAATCCGGCTGGCAAGAACACAGCGAGAAGCTCTACTCCCTGGCCGGCGAAGTCGCCAGGAAGCTCGAAGGAAGGTAACGCTCGGCAACCCGAAGCGTAAGCGAGGGCCTGGCCTGGTCCCTCGCTAACGCTTCGGGTTACGATCCGACGCATCATTTGAAGCCGCGCAAAGCACAACTCCCACACTCCCCCAAAGCAAGAATGATCAGGGGATTGAAACGATGATGAAGTCCTCTGCAAAGCTCTTGGTCCTGGTGCTGCTGGGGGCCGCCGTCCATGCCGCCACGCTCGGCGCAGGAAAAGTCCGCCGGCAAGGAGATGGCGATTCTCGACACCAGCGGCTGCTGGCGGTTCTACCTCACCCTGCGCACACCAGTGGTCCGCGACGGCGACCGTCTGGAGGAAATCGGCGCCGCCTGCAACACTCCGGCCCCGGCCAGCGGCTGGGCGGGAGTCGAATTCGACGATTCCGGCTGGGTGCGTCTGGCCGGCGCACCCCTGGCGAGTTGGAACAACTGGGACCCGGCCGCGCAAGCCAACGTGGGCTTCGTCTACTGTCACGGCAGTTCGCTGGCGCTGGCCCAGCTTTGCCTGAGAGGCAAGTTCCACGTGGATGACCCGGCCAAGACGCCGCCCATGAAACTCTCGATAAAGTACCGCGGTGGTGCAGCCGTCTACCTTAACGGCAAAGAGCTTGCCCGCAATCATCTGCCTCCTCAAGTCGCGCCACGGCCCGAAACCCCCGCGGAGGCGTACCCCCGCGAGGCATATTACCTTGAGAACGGGCATTTGCCCGAGGGCTACGGCCGCAAAGGCTCCATGGATCCTCGCCTTCAGCTTCGCCTGCGCAGCATGGATATCGAGGTCCCGCCGGCCGCGCTGAGGAAGGGAACGAACGTCCTGGCAATTTCGCTTCATCGCGTCCCTTTGCCCAAAGAGGTTTACCAACGGCTCAAGCTATTGAAGGATCACGAACTGGGCTATTTTCTCTGGGACGCGTGCGGATTGTACTCGGTGCGGTTGACATCGCCGGTGACCGGCGCCGTGCAGCCCAACACGAAACGTCCTGCCGGTGTGCAGGTATGGAACTCGGGCTCGCTGGTGTCGGACACGGACCTGGATTGGGGCGACCCCCTTGAGCCGCTGAAGCCCATCCGCATCGTCGGGACGCGCAACGGCAGCTTCTCCGGCAAAGTGCTGCTGGGCTCGGACGAGGCGCTGAGGAACTTGAAGGCATCGATGGGCGATCTTGCCGGGCCGGCCGGCGCGGTCATTCCCGCTTCGGCCGTGGCGCTGCGCTATGCCGCTGCCAACCTCCCGCGCGAACCGGCACTGGTGAACCGGTTCGACTCGTTGTTGGAAACGGCGCCCGCCGAAGTGCCTGTCCGCCGCAAGCAGCCAGCAAGCGTCTGGGTACGTACGCTCGCTGGAGAACCCTCGCCAGTCTACGGCGCCGTGGCGCCGGTTTGGGTGACGGTGAAGGTCCCTGCTGACGTCAGGCCGGGCGACTACCGCGGCACGCTCAAGGTTGCCGCGAACCAGCAGGCCTTTGCCGTTCCGGTAGAGATGCGGGTCTCGCCTTTCACGCTCCCGAACCCCAAACAGTACCGCACGTTTGTCGAGCTGGTTGAGTCGCCCGACACCCCGGCCATGGAGTACTGCCTGCCGCTCTGGTCCGATGCCCATTGGAAGCACATCGAGAAATCCCTGGCGCTGGCGGGGCAGTCAGGCGCCAGGACCTGTTACGTCCCGTTGATCTGCGAAACGAACCTGGGCAACGAGCAATCGATGGTCCGCTGGGTGAAACAGGCTGAAAACAAGTACGACTATGACTTCAGCATCATGGAGAAGTACCTGGACCTGGTTGCCAAGCACGAGGGGCCGTCCACGCTGGTGTGCTTCTGCGTGTGGGACAATTTCCTTGAAGGCGGCCGGTTCGACGGCGATATCAAGTACGAAGCCAAGGTCACTCAGGATGACCGCCTGGCCTACAAGGGCAAGGGACCGAAGGTGACGGTCCTCGACGCCGGCCAGCCCGTCAATACCATGCTCCCCGGGTACTCCGATCCGGCGGCCGGGCCGCTCTGGGAGGGCCTGGCGAAGGAACTGCTGCAACGCATGAAGAAGCGCGGCATGGAGAAGACGATGCTGCTGGGGCTGGCCACGGATACGGCCCCTGCCCCCGCCGTCGTCAGGTTTTGGCAAGGGCTGCTTCCGGGAGTACCCTGGGTCAGCCACGCCCATTCGTTCCGCGACAAGATCGATGGCGTGCCCGTGGCGTATACTTCGGGCGTATGGCCACCGCGTTTTATCTGCTACGACGGGACCAGCCGGCAAGGTTGGAGGAACCCTCGGCTCATGGTGCAATTCGCCCGCGGCCTCTCCGAGTCTTATCCACTCAGCGTGTTCCGGCTGATCGGCGAACACAACATCGGCGGCGACCAACGAGGCTTCGGCCGCCTGGGGGCGGATTTCTGGCCCGTGAAGGATGGACGCGGGCAGTGGGCGTGGCGGGTCTTCGATCGCTACCCCAAGGCAAGCTGGCGGAATCTCAACATCAACGTCGCGCTGCTGGGCGCCGGCCCGGAGGGACCCGTCGCCACCGCCCGTTTCGAGGCGCTCCGCGAGGGCATCGAAGAGTGTGAGGCCCGCATCGTCATTGAGCAGGCTCTAAGCGACGGAACACTGCCCGACAACCTGGCGGTGCGCTGCCGGGAGTTGATCGCCGAGCGCAACCGCGCCATTGTGATGGGGCTTTCGCCTCACAAGGCCGAAGGATTCCTGACTGCCGCCGCCAGCGGGCGCATCCACGACTGGCAGGATTCGGGCAACGTGGGCTACTACTGGTATCTCACTTCCAATTGGCAGGAGCGTTCGGAAAGGCTCTACGATGCGGCAGCCGAGGTCTCGGCCCTGCAAGGGCGGTAGGCCCGCTTCCAAGCTTGGGACGACACCCTGCGGAAACGACTCATTGGGGGATTCTCTTGTACCTGTTACGTGAGTAACCGTAGATCTCTTGGAGTCCGACCGACTCGCTAGTCACTCGAAGGCTTCAGCGTGCCGCTGAGGGTTGACGTGAAGGTGGGCAAGTGGTGGGCAGGCTGTAAATGCGCCGATGAGCGTGCAGGAAAACTGGTGGGACTCGCAGAACTCGGCGCACCCGACAAGTCTGTCAATCGTGCTTGCCCAGTGCGTGGTTGACTGCCCTGTAGATCATCAGGAAGATGCCGCTGCCGAACAGCCCCACCAAGAGACCTATGAAGCCGCCGAATACTGCCCCCGTCACGCGGTCGGACACCACCAGGCAGCCGATGCCGGCGCCCAGGAATAGACAAACCAGGATGGTCAGCCCCTGAAAGAGATTATCCTTCAGACGAACATTGGGGCCGCCGACCGTGTCCGTGACCAAGTTATACGCCTGCTTTCCTGTCAAGGGCTGTGTCGGCGTTTCCTCGCGTGGCTCTTGCTGACTCATGACATCCTCCAGAAGCTTTCAAAATGACCTTAAAAGACCATGCTTAGTGGTCAATTTCAGGAATAGTGCCAGGGTTAGGCTGTAGGGTGGGACCAGACTGCGTAGCAGGCGCAGGCCCACCACGACGTACTTTCCAGTCGGCGATGGTGGGCCTGCGCTCGCCAACCCACGACCCGCAAGCGGGTACCCCGGGTGCCCCGGATCTGGTCCCACCCTACGGGCATGCTGCCCGCGACCCTGACATTATTTCTGAAATTGACCACTTAGCGAGCCGGGTCCACTGAAGCGCAATGACCTATGCGCCCACAAACGGAGTATATCATCACGAAGTCTGAAGGCAATACCGATGCCAACCATGCTCCGCACCATGCCCGGCGCCTGCTACCTTGCAGGCAGCTCGCAACAATCGGGCCGCGCGATGGGAGTGCAGAAACAGGGCATCGGCTTGCAGCAATAAGGCACACAGATGCCGTCGCAGGGCACAAGGCAGCTTAAGCAAGGCATTGGTTTGCAGCAGTAAGGCGCGCAAATGCCATCGCACGGCACCAGGCAGCTCAGGCAAGGCATCGGCCGCGGGCAATAGCAGACGCCCGTGCAAATGGCCGTCTCCGCAGGAGTTAGCGACGAAGTGGAGGTTACGGCCACGGGATTGGCGGCCATCGCCATGCCGGCCAGCATGCTGACGATGAGCGCCGCAACAGAGAGTTTCCAGGTTTTCACGATTTGGCCTCTTGTGCCTTACAACAATGGTTTGCCCTTGTTGTTTTCGGAAAAACCGTTGCGAAGCGAAGAGCAAACCGGCGGGCGACGGTAGAACCGGCAATATCGGAATAGGACCTATAGACAGTCCCACCCTACTTCAGCGCTAATCGCTGCAGGACCTCTTCATACCGCCGACCGATGGCGCGAATCTCAAAACGCCGCGACTCGAAGCCGGTGACCTCGACACGGATCTCAATGTAATCGCGGGGCAGCGACCCTTCGACGCGATCGGCCCATTCGATGAGCACCAGGCCGTCGCTCTCAAAATACTCGTCGGGGCCAAGCTGCTGGAACTCGTCCTCGTCGTGAAGGCGATAGGCGTCGATGTGATAGATCATCCGCCGGCCGCGATACTCCTGGATGAGCACGAAAGTGGGGCTGACCACGTCACGGCGATTGACGCCCAGGGCTTCGGCGATCGCCTGCACCAGCCGAGTCTTGCCCGCCCCCAGAGTGCCGCACAGCGCGACCGTCGTGCCCGCCGGCAGCACGTCGGCCAAGGCATGACCCAAGGCTGCGGTAGCCGCTTCGTTGTCGGCGTTGAAGATGACCATCCGAAAAGCCCTCAACCCCTGCCCTTTCCGGGCACCGACCGAAGGTTGGCCGGTAGAAGGGAGCTAATCAAAGCTATGCTCCCAGCCCGACGGCGTCAACGGCAGGATGGGGCCGCCCACGTCACGCTGCCAAAGGCCGGGCTCGGCAGTGAACTGGCCGATATCGGTCAGCGGCACCTCCAACGGCTGCTCGGTGATCATCCGCCGGGCCACGTCAGGTGGTGCGGCGAGCAGCAACTCAAAATCCTCGCCGTCGCCCAGGGCATGTGCCAGCGGCGTGCGGCCGTCGTTGCGCTGTTGCGCCAGTCGCCGGGCATCGTCATGGATCGGCACGCGGTCCGTCTCGACGATCGCCCCCACATGGCTTTCGCGGACCAAACGGGCCAGATCGATCGCCAGGCCGTCGCTGACGTCCATGCCCGCGTGCAGCTCGTAACGCTCGTTCAGCAACAGGGCCTCGTTGACCCGCGGCTCGAAGTCGAAGTGCCGTGCCAGGATGCTGCCGCCAAACGCCCCGCTGACGACGATCCGATCGCCGGCCTGCGCACCTTGGCGCATCAGCGGTCCACGAGCGGTAACCTGGCCAAGCAAGGTGGCCGTGATCACCAGGGGGCCGTCCCAACTGTTGGTGTCGCCGCCGGCAATGGCCAGGTCGTACTTTTCGGCCAAGGGCAGGAGACCTTCGTAGAGCTGCACGGCCAGCTCGCGGCCGCCCTTGCGCGGCAGGGCGACGGCCAGCACGGCAGCCAGGGGACGGGCGGCCATGGCGGCCAGATCGCTGAGGTTCACCGCCAAGGCCTTTCGGCCCACGCGGCGAGCATCGACTTCGGCCAGAAGGAAGTCTACCCCCTCGGTAAGCAGATCGACCGTGATCACGCACTCATCGACGCCGGCCATCCGCAGCACGGCCGCATCGTCGCCGGGGCCCAGACGCAACAGCGGGTGAGGCGGAAGACGTTGGCGGAGCCAGGCGATGAACTGCTGTTCCATCGAAACTCACGGCTGCCGGGCGACCTTCAGGCTGACGGGCATAAAGCCGTAAAGGGTTTCGTTGCCGCGGAGAATGAAGAACTTCACGGGAGCGATGCTGGTGAAATCGGGCCGCTTGAGAATATAAGCCACGTTGTCCAACGAAATGGTCTCCCAAATGTGCATGCCCACCAGCACGTCGCCGGAACGAATGCCTTGTTCCGCGGCCGGGCTGTTCGGGCGAACGTCGACCACCACCAGGCCGCCGCGGTAACGGGTGTGAAACTTCTGTTTGAACTCGTCGCCAGGCACGGCCCGCAGCTCCAGGCCGAGGACCTCCCAGGCGCTGCCGCCGGAGGCTTGCGACGATTCGGGATTTGCACCGAGTACGAGGCTCAGGTTCAGCGACTTGCCGTCGCGGCTGACGGTCACGTCCAGCTTGTCGCCCACCTTGCGATCGAGCAGCTCGCGTTGGAAATCGAGGGCCCGACGGATCTCGGTTTCGCCGACTGCGGTCACAACGTCGCCTTCCTTCAGGCCGGCTTCCGCAGCGGGACTTTTCTTCTCGACCGTGGCAAGCTTCATTCCTGAGAGCGATGCGGGGGCGTCGGGAGCAGCCACCAGCCCGTGCCACGACTTCGCCCCGGAAGCCATAAGCGTGGCAGCGATGTTCATGGCTTTATCGACCGGGATGGCAAAACCGATGCCCTGCGCCGGCCCGCACCGCCACATTGACTCCGATCATCTCTCCGTCGATGTTCAACAACGGCCCGCCCGAGTTGCCCGGATTGATGGGCGCGTCGGTCTGAATCAAGTCATCATAATACTGAGCGTCGTTGATCTGCACCGCCCGGTGCAAGGCGCTGACGATGCCCCGCGTGACGGTGAAGTCGTAGCCGAAGGCATTGCCCACGGCAACCACCGTTTCGCCCTGCATCAGGTCCGACGACGTGCCCAGCGTGATCACCTCCATCTTCGCCGCCGGACTGATCTTGATCACGGCCAGGTCGGTTTCGGGATCGCGGGCAACGATGCTGGCGATGTACTTCTTGCTTGGCGTATCGGCCGTGGTGACCTGGATTTCGCGGACTCCCTCGACCACGTGATAATTGGTGAGGATATACCCCCGCGGGTCGATCACGACGCCGGTGCCCATGCCGTTGACGCGTCGCGGGGTCTCGGCGCCGGCGGATTGCGGACCGGGCAGGACCGTCTTCTCGCCGCGGATGCTCACCACCGACGGCTTGGACTTCTGGGCCGCTTTGACGATCGGCGTCAATCGCTGTTCCGAGGATGTGGCGAAACCGGGCACTGCGCAGAGGATTCCGGCACAAATCAGCATGGCCGTGCACCACCCGCCTGTCCGTGATATTCTTTGAACCGATCGATCGAGCATGGTTGTCCTGTCGCGGAAGGTGTGACAGCCGTAACACTTTTGGTAGATCGGATATGCAGAAGCGGGGCCTTGATCGCCAACCTTACCACCGGAACAAACCACCCAGCTTTGCCAGAATGGGCAGAGATGCCTCGCCTCGTTCCCACAGCTCCGTGGGCGAAAAAGGCGAAGACTTGGAGAATCTGGGGGTTATTTCGCGGGCGAATGCCAGCCGTCGTTCGGCACGGCGGTCAACGATGGCGGATTGGTCGGCACCGGTTGCATCGCGGCCGAGGGTGGTTCCAGTCCTTCGGGCAAGAATACGGGCCGTGTCGGGAGCGGATGAAACCGCGGATATTCCAATGCGCCCGGAACTGGTTGCGCCGAAGCGGCCGGCGGCGCCGATTCGGCAACAGATCCGCGACAGCACCGTTCCTGCGTGCAGCATCCCTCAAGCCCGACTGCCAACAGGCAACCGGACAGGCAGGCGGCAGCAGCAGCACTGAATATCTCGTTGCGCACGCGATTCGCCTCGGAAAGGCAAGCCCACGAACCGGGACACGATCTCACGTTCCAAGAAAATCGGTGCAGTACACGCCGGAACATTAGGAATAATCGACAAAGTTTACCCAGTTTACCGGCGGAATGACCCTGCTTCCCGGTCGCTCTTGACCTGGGAAACGGCTTTGAGTTACCTTCTCTCTGCCAAGCTGAAAGGAGTCGGATCATGGCACCCCGCGCGCGATGGTGGATGGAATGGGAGTTTTGGGTGGTCTTGCTCCTGACGGGGCTGATCTATGGGTCGCGACTCAGTGAAACGCCGCCCAGCGGAGAGGAGCCGCGCCGGGGGCAAGTGGCACGCGAGATGATCGCCAGCGGCGACTGGATCGTGCCGCGGCAGCAGGGCCTGCCGTTTCTCAGCCGCCCGCCCGTGCAGAACTGGGCGATCGCCCTGGTCTCGCTTGTGCGGGGAAAGATCGATGCCGTGGCGATCCGCTTTCCCAGCATCGTGGCGATCCTGTTGAGCGTAACGTTGATCTATGGCTACGGCCGCACATTCCTCTCGCGGGTCGGCGCTGTGCGCCATGGTCGCTTTTCCCACGATGGGCCTGGTGCTGCAGTTCGGTTGGCTGGGTGAAACCGAGGCCCTCTATACATTCGTCGTCGCCGGCTCGCTGGTCGTATGGCGCTGGGCCGACGCCACGGGCAATTCTCCGTTGTTGGGCTGGTGCGGGGGATATGTCCTGGCTGCCCTGGGCATGCTCACCAAGGGTCCGCAGGCGCCGGCCTACTTTATCGGCGGCGTGGCGATCTTCCTGCTGGCCATGCGCCGTGGCCGCGAGTTGCTGCGCTGGCAGCATGCCGTGGGCCTTGGTTTGTTCCTGGCGATTTGGCTTGCCTGGGAGATTCCGTTCTATCTGCGCGGGAAGTGACGCCGCCTGGACCATGCTCACCGGCGACATCAGCATGCGGTTCCAGGACGGCAGTTGGACGCGGACGCTGAAACATCTTGTCGAGTTTCCCCTGAGCGTCGCGGCCTGTATGTTGCCCTGGTGCGTGCTCTTGTTGGCCTATCTCCGCCGCGATTTTCGCCGCAGTATTGCCTTCGCCCGCGAGGACGTCTCGGTTTCTCGCCTTGTCGATTGGCTTTGCCTCGCTCAGTTGTTACATCGTGCCCGGCGCGGAACCGTTACCTGGCGCCGATCCTGCCCTTGGTGGCCGTGCTGATCGGCCTGGCGGCCCAGCAGAGTTGTTCGGCCGCTGCCAGCGCGTGGCTCGCGGGATTGCGGCGGCATTTCTTCCGCGGCATGGGGCTGGTGGCCGGCGGACTGGGCCTGTGGGTTGTCATCGCCACAGTCCTGCGTCTGGGCCCCTTGCGCGGCCAGCAGCCCGTGGCATTCGCGATCGCATTTGCCCTGGCCGCCCTGGCTGCCCTGGCGACGTCCTTCTGGGCCTCAGCTCGGCCGGAACCGTGGCGGCAGCGGCTAGGCACCTTGGCCGTTGGCGGGCTGCTGGGGCTGAGCTACATCGGCGTGATCGTGAACATCTTCGTCGCCACGCGGCACCCCATCGACGCCGAAATCGCCGCCGTCGCCGCGCGCTTGCCCGACGACGTGCACTTGGTGAGCATCGGTCCCGTGGACGATGTCTTTCTATATTATTACGGCAAGCCGATCAAGCAGCTTCCGGCGACGGAGGGCATCGGCCACAACGAGCCGTCGTGGACTTACTTCTGCATGGGCTGCGGTCCGGAAATGCCGGCCTTCGACAGGCCCTACGAAAAGCTCGGGGTGGTGTCGGTCGAGGCCGCTTATTCCGATCATCCGCACGACGTAGTGATCCTCGGCCGTCGACTGCCCGAAACAACGGCCGCAGGACCAAGGAACCGCGTGCGGTGAAAATCCTACGTCTGGCGATTCTTCTCGTCGACAAAGACGACAATCGGGCGCCACGAGCGGGCTTCTTCATCGGTCATTCCGCAGTAACACAGGATGACGACCTTATCGCCGGGCACGGCCAGGCGGGCCGCGGGGCCGTTCAGCAGCATGACGCCCGAACCGGCCGGGGCCTCGATGACATAGGTCACCAGCCGTGCCCCATTGTTGACGTTGAGCACGTGCACCTGCTCGCCCGGCAATAGTTGGGCGGCGTCGATCAGAAGGCGGTCAATGGCGATGCTCCCCTCGTAATCGATATCGGTGCCGGTCAGGGTGGCGCGGTGAATCTTCGACCTGAGCATGAATCGTTGCATCTAATTAGTATCGCACCGGAGACCATTTCGTTCAACCTCTTCCGCGTGTTTCGCCCTACTTGTTACTCAAACTGTAAACGCCACTACCGGGCTTGCCCCGGTAGAGCGATGATTGGCCAGCTAGAACGCCGCCTCACAACCCCCTTAGCAGTTTCCGCCGACCGTCGGCGGAAACTGCTAAATACGCGGGGGATACGCGCGTTTTAGCTGATCAGTCATCGTTCCACCGACACAGGGTTGGCGGGGACGTTTACAGTTTGAGTTGTTAATTAGCAAACCACCATTGGGAGGTGTTTCTTTCCGAGAATAGGAGAAAACTACCATGCCCTCAATCTCCCGCCTGGAGGCCGCCGATGTCCAAAGGTGATGCGCAGTTTTCGGCAGGTTCAGAAACGGGGACTGGCTCCGAGCCCAGTAGCGATTAGGCCGCAAGAAATGGACGCCGGCGAGGTGCCTGTCCCCATTTCTGAACCATGCCCAGTTTTCTAAGGCGTAACAAAAGGTGAGTACCATGCCGGTCTTTGCCTCCGAGCCTGCGACAACCGTTCGCCAGCGTTCTCCTTGGCTGTTTCCCAAGGTGGCCTACGGGGCTATTTTTGTCACGGTTGCTTTGGCGACCTACGGCTGGAAGTCGTTCAACTCCCGGCCGCTGAAGCTGGATACCCCACTCTCGGTCACCGCTAAAGTCTGCATACACCACCCCAACTTCGCATTTCAAAACGCCTGGCAGGAGACCGTTGCCCAGTCCAAGACCGAGGTCCGCGAGAACCTGCGGGTGGAAGCCCAACAGTCCGGCCAAGAGACCGTGGTGGCAATTTCCTTGAGCAACCAACCAGCCGAAACGATCGTACCGCTGGTGAATGTCGTGGCCTCGGCCTTTTCGCAGGCCTGTCGTGCGGAGCGGAAGCTGCACCTTGAACAGGCTTATTCGGCTGCGGAAGAGAAAGTGCGTTTGACGGAGCGCCAGGTATTCGAGGCCCAGACGAAATTCGAATTGCTCCGTGATCGCCGTCGCCAGGTGCTGGCGAGCGTCAGGCCGGTTCCGCCGCCTACGACGATCGAAAATCCGCGTTGGACGGAGACTTGTCGCCGACTGGCGGACCTTGAAGAGCGGAGGAAAAGCCTGTCGCTCGAGCGCACGCCGCTGCACCCTTCCGTGCAGGAGATCGAAGTCCGCATTTCCGAGGTGCGTCGAGAGATGGCCTCGATTCCGCCCAAGATCACGCCGGAGTTGCCCGCCGATCGCTGCGCGGCGCCCGCACCTCCCAGTGCCTTGCCGGCCGACGTGCCGACTGCCAACGAAGTCCAGTCAGCCCAACAGGCGGCGGAGCAGTTGAAGCAAGTCTTGCAGCAGGCCCAGGCGCTTGCGCGTGCCGCAAACGCGGCCCGCAGCGAGGAATTGCGATTGGATCTCCTCGCCGCTGAACCGTTGCCCTTGCCACCCGCGCCTGCGACCAAAGTCGTCGTCGGCAAGGCCCTTGTGACCGCGGCGACATCGATCGTGGGCATGAGACTGATCTCCGTCGGAGCCGCGCTGGAGCCGGCAATAGCGAGCATTGCCGAATTGCAGGACCTCTTGCCCGTGCCGATCGTCGGCGTCATTCCGGCCACGCATCCCGGCCGCCGTTCGGCCTTATCACCGCTGCGCCGCCGTCTTATCCGTTGGGGCAGCATGGCCGCCGGGCTGGCCGTGCTGTTGGCGGTTGCGTGGTTTTTCTTCCGCGGTTGACAGGCCTTCTCCCCGGAACGAGAATAAGACTTTCGCGTGTTGTTTTTTTTGCTTCAGAGAAGATCCGGGCAAATCAGGGAGACTACTAGCGGTAAAGGGCGTGGCACATTGGAGCCGGGCACAAGAGGATCTTGACTCTCTGCAACCGCCTTCTATAATGGCGCGGGCGATTCGTTCGGGGTATTTTTGGGGAAGCACGCCATGGCTGGAATGTCGGAGAATCGATCGAGGCTCGCCACGTCGCGTGGGCTGCAATGCTTTGTGATCTTGCTTTCGGCATCGATGCCGGCCGTCAGTTGGGCCCAGGTCGGTCGGGTGTTCGTCTCCACCGAGGCATACGTTGGCCTGGCCCGCGTTGTCCATGTCGGCAGAATCGTTGAGTTCAAGCAGATTGAATACTTGAAGCCGCTGACGTCAACGCAGAAAATCGGCAAGCCCTACCGGCTCGTTTTTGAGGTGAGCGAAACGATTCGGGGAGGCGCTGTCAAACGCTTGGAACTCGTGCTTTCGCTACAAAGCACTCACTTCCTCGCACTCATGCGCGAGCAATCTGTCGAAATCATGCTCGTGGGCGGACCCAACCCTATCGACTCATATCCGAGTGCAGAAGTCGGTATCGAAGAACAGGGCAGGCGCGTGGACGGCGAGTGGTATCAGTTCCGCCTGCTGGACCCGGTCAAGGTCCCCAAGTCTCGCAGCGAAGCGGCGATTGCCTCGCAACTCAACGAATCCTACGATTCCTGCCAGATGTTCACAAATGAACTCGAAATTGTCGTGGGCCGCGAGGCGATCCTCAAGAGGGCGCGCGCCTTTGCCAAGGAAAACACCAAAATGGTCTCGGCCGTATTGCTGTATGTCCCGAACGAGTTTGGCGCCCTGTGCGGACATCCGAACGCTTACAGCGCGATAATGCTCCCCAAGTGCGCCAGCACCCGAAAGACGTTGACCGCCTTGAAGAACGATCCCGGCATCATCCTGCGCCCCATCAAGTCTCATATCGAAGACGACAACCTCGCACGCCTGGAGGCAGAGGATAAAAACCGCCGCACAAGGGTGCTGGCCGAAACCGAAAAGGCGCTGGCTATGTTTCCGGATGGTGACGGCAAGTAATGGCGGTAAAGGGCGGTAAAGCTTTCTACTTTTCCTTGATGATTCGCGGCCTGCCTCGCGGACGAAGGCTTGCTTCCGGCCCCAATCGTTCTGCCGTGGCCTGCTGCCAGATGGTATGATAGCGACGGTGGTATCGGCGCACGTGCGAAGTCAGCAACCATTGCGTCCATCGGCTCAAGTCCCCATCGGCGTGTGGCCACAACACGGCGTGAAAATGATTGCCGAGAAGGCGCCAGGCAACCACCCGCATCGGCAATCGCTCGTTCGCTTCCTCCATCAGGCCGACGAAGGCGGCAAAGTCCTCCTCCTTGTGGAACACTTCCTTCTGCGCGTTTCCGCGATTGATGACATGGCAGCAAACACCACCTGCCGACGCTCTTGCAGTTCTTGCCATGCGCCTATTATGGGCCTGCTCAACCTCCCGCAACAGACTAAGCAATGTCCCCTTTTCCCCATGCGTTGCCGAGGCAGCCACGGCATCGCCGGCTCAGGTTAGCACGCCCGCCACTGGCGACGGCCAGGCCGGAGCGGGAGAAGGCGTGTCCCCAGACACCCCGAGCCCGAGTGCAGCATGATGCTCTTCAAGAACGAGGACCCGCTCAATCGACCATCAGTGACGAGAGCGTTTGCTCGCCCGCTTGTTCCCGTGAGGCTGCCCGAAGCTTCTGGTCGTTCTTGAGCCTAGACATCAGCTTGTCGAGCAATCCGAAGTCGATTTTCCCAAGGATTGCTTGTGCCTCAGCCGCGGCTATTGCGGCAGCGGCTGGAGAGAAAACGCATTTTCCAGCAACCGATTCTACGACCTTGTCAACTTCGCTCGCCCGGTCGGCTTTCAGGAGACTCGACAGTGCGGTGCGAAGTCGGTTACTGGCAGGCACCAAGACTCCGGTAGACGCCGCAAGCGAGTCCGCCAGTGAATTCACAGCTTCCTTTCCAATTTCGACCAACTGCTCTTTGAGGAGGCTTGAGACCTGATCGCCAATCGCTTTGCAGAAGTTGCCATCTGCGGTGAGAGACCCCACTAGCGTAGCTTGCTCGTCTGCTGACAGAGAATTGCCCACAGATGCCGCCAGGTGCTTGGCAATCTCCCGGACGAACTCGCTGTTCCCTGCCAGCTTGGCACTGACCGCGGCACAAGGGTCATCCGCAACGACACGCCTTCCGACCCTCCGAACCGCATCCAACACGACATCGAGCAGGTCTGGCGGTGCATGCTCAGCTAGGGCGGAACGAAACCGTTCTACCGGGATGTTGCTCAAGTCCACGTTCTTTTCCCGGGCTGCCTTTAACCACCTTGCAGGCACCCAGTTCTGATCACTCGGACGAGAAATTCGCCGCAACAATGATTGTGCTTGCTTGGCCGATGCTGATTCGTCTTTCTCTTGCTCCTCCCAATCGGGAGTAGCTACCCGCGAATAAAGGTTCCCGGTCAGCCAGCCCAACTTTGCCGCATATTCCGGCCCCAGTCGCCCGCACCGGCATTCTTGGAGCATTTCGTAATGATCGCGGCGAAGAGCGATGCTGACCCGTAGCAATGCCACGGAGGCGGTGGGGATGCCTACGTCCGCATCCGGATGCAGGTAGAAAAGTCCCCGGGCCTGTTCATTTTGATTGACAACCCTCTTCAACAATTGCTCAGCATACAATCGCCTCTCGGAGTCGAATACTCCGGGGATTCCAGCCCCGCAGCAAGGCTCCAGCAGGGTCGGCAATAATGGTTCCAGTTCCCGAATCACGCAGAGATTGATGTACTCCGCCTTACAGATGTTTTCGTTCCGAGTCACCAAATCGCAAGACTGGGTCACCACCAGAAAAGCCGTGTATCGTTCATCGCAAAAATGCGACAAGACTTCCGATAGCACCCGCAATAGAGCACCCGACCGCCTGATGATATCTCCTTGTTGAAGATCGTCAGTCGCAACGAAAGAGCGATAGGTCCAGTGCGACGGTTGCCCCATACGTTGCCTCAAGGCGACGTGCTTGAGCTGCTGGGGCTTGGATCCCGAGGGGTGTACCGAAGCTCAAGCGTACCTTGCACAGCTCTCGTCACAACGGTCCGAATGTCCGTTGTGACTACGGTTGTATCAGTAACCGGGGCACTAGCTACCTGCGATGCCCGGGAGTACTTTGCCACCTCAATTGCGGCCGTATTAGGTTGTCGTGTCGGTTGCAGCATATGCAGTGTCCTCAGCCTTTATTTGCATACAGTCGGAGAAAACCCGTGTGATTTCTTTTTCAAAATCGGCGATCGGCTTGCTTAGCCAATCGATCAACTCATCAATTCTACTACTACCACGGTGGAAGTTGAACTGAACTTGAAAACTGGAATCGGCTTCTTCCGTGACGGAGAAATTGATTTGCCCTTCGTTCCATTTGAGCACACGTGACAATTCTCGCCCGAGAATTTCATATTGATTGTCGGATAGCTGGTCATCCCACCATGAATGGCGTGTAATGTTCTGGAGGGCTTCCAAAGGTTCCTTGCAAGAATACTTGACGTTAATTCCCGCGGCGATTACCGGCGTCTCTCGCAGATTCTCCATCGCCCGCCGAGCAATTGTCATTGCTCCTTCCAGCCCCGGAAAATTCAGGGTCTCCGGTACCGTAATCAACCTATCGCCACCAACCATTACGATGGTGCCGCCATGCTTCACTTGGGGGGGTGCGAGGGCGTCTATTGCGACAAAGACCTCAATGGGGGTCCCCTCCTCCAGCCCGAAAAGCCGTTTCGCGATCCCGGATGGCGTCAGAATCGCACGATTCCAGCGACCGAGTACGATTACATTCCACTCTGCCGGTGTAAAGGGCATTCCACGGCCTTTCGAGGGTTTTTGGAAATTCGGATGTCCAGCGAACGGCGAACGAGCACAGACGAAACACCCATTGTAATCTCCCGAGAATCCGACCGAAACCCTGGCACAGCAATTACTTGCACGATCCAAAAGGCACGCGGCGACGAATGCCATAAGACCTTATACCATAATATTTTACGAACGCCGCCCCCTCTCGGTTCGCTTCCGTTGCCGGGATACCGTCCACGCCGGGCCGAGCGCCGGCCGGCCCGCACTTGGGAATTTGGGGTGTCTCCAGCGCCATGGCCAGTAGCTCTTCTGGACCGGCCATTCGGTCTTGGCGCGCCTCTCCAAGACAGCGCACGAATTCCGCGCGGTCCACGTCGTCCTGCACGATCGGCTCGCGATGATCGCCGCGGCACATGACGTGGCATACGGCACCTTCGAATTGGACTCGGGGTTTGCGTGGCATGCCAATAGCCTAATCAGTCACCCCCACGTACGCGACGGCAAAACGCTAAAAATCACGGACTGACCCCTCTCCCTCCCGTGCCGGGAAAGAATTATTGACGGGCAGTTGCTTCCAGATAGCCCCTGGCGGGGGTACAATCGAGGTTTCCCCGAAAGTGTGGGCTACTGGTGCCCTGAAACGGCGCATTGACGGGCGCAGCCCATCCGCTGAAATTGGCAGAACCAATGACGAGCGGGCAGCTAAGGATTGCGGTCCAAAACCCACGATGACCGGAGGCTGCCGGCCGCAAACCCCGTTTTTCCGCCGCCACGCGCCTGCTTGCAACCTTTGCGCTTGAGATGTATCGTGGGTGAACAGATTGGCCATTGACGATGTAATTCGCAGCGGCTGAAAGTATGGCAACTTCTTCGCCAACCCACGGAACCCGATTGGAGCAACTGATGCCCAAACGGATTCTGCTGATAGAGGACAACGCTGCCCGAGCGGAACGACGCCGGGCAGGTGGCGAAGCCATGCCCGTCGTGGTGCGGTTGCACATAATAGAGAACAACGATGTTGTAGTCCTTGCAGAGTCCATCTACAAAAGCGGCTCGCTGAAAGAAAAGATGTCCAGCAGGGGGGCAGTTGCACTTAAACTGCTCGACGACGCGAAACCGCTTCCTCGGGGAGGGTTGTTGGTTGCGGGAACGGCGTATGGATCAAATCGTGGTTTCCTGCGGGCAGTACTCGATCGCCGGCTAAATGCTATTGTGGAAATCAGGCCCAGCCTGCAGGTCGAACTGCTTACGGCAAGCGGGAGTTCCTTCTCCAAGGAGCCGATCAAAGCGATGAAACTACTTCAGGGTGCGCGCTGGCGCACGATGAACGTGCCGATGCCCCAGCTTGGCAGGAACATTCCCTGCCGGGCCGCAGAACTCGGCTCGATCAGGGTGGGGATTGATGGGGAAGTCAGGCTCTTCGCGGTCGATATCGGAGGAATTGACGGCTTTCACCCCGGCATGATGATCGGTGCCACCACTCAAAAGACGACAGCCCTCCATGAAGTGATCCGCTCGTTGTATTGGGTCCGCTGGATTAGACCTTTCGTCCGCCGTCAGCAACGGCGTTCTCATCGGGCGCCAACCGTAGCTGCAGGCTCGGCTCACGCAAACGGGAAGCATCGAGAAAACCTTCAATTCCGCTCTAACATCAAGCTTGCTCGGCTGCAGGACAAGTGAGAGAACACCACGTTAACAGTAACCCTCACGTGTTACTCGCGCCCGGGCACATGATCCTCAACGTCGTTGACCTGTTCGCCGGTGCCGGCGGAATGGGCCTTGGATTCCTGTTGGCGGAGCATGCAAAGAGGCGGTTCAATCTGGTGTTCTCCGGCGAAGTGAATCCGGTGTATACCAGGACCCTGAAATATAGCCATACGTTTTTTGCGCCACTGCAGCTCTCATCGGACGCGTGTGCCGCAAAACACCGAACCTATCGACTTGGCTGGACAAGAGGCACTCGACCGGGTCGCCGCCGCAGTCCACGACGCCGGCGGAGTTGATGTGCTGGTCGGCGGCCCGCCATGTCAGGGTTTTTCAAGCGCCAATCGTAACTCATGGTCAAGCAATAATCCCCACAACCGGCTTGTGAATGTCTTCCTGCGATACGTCGAAAAACTCTGCCCGCCCGTTTTCTTGATGGAGAATGTTCAAGGAATCGTCTGGACTGCGAGGGACGGATCAGCGGATGCCCGGCCGAGCGTGGCTGACCATGTCTTGAAACGTATGAAGTCGGCGGGGTACTTCGTCTTTCCAAAACTGCTTGACGCCGTTTGGTACGGCGTCCCCCAATACAGAACACGGTTCTTTGTCTTTGGTGTTCACCGGGATGTCGGATACAAGCCGGACGACTTTGGGAACTGGGGTCCTTTTCCCCTTCCAACGCACGGTCCGGGGGCAGGCAACCCCTACGTCACGGTCCGCGAGGCCATCGGCGATCTGCCCCCCGTCGGAAACGGGGATCCACTGGATGAGATCTCTTACTCATTGAAGCGTCCAGCGAACGCGTTTCTCAAACTGATGCGACGGAATTCGCCGAAGAAGGTGATTGTCGATCACGTCACATCCAACCACGCGAAGTATGTCATCGAACGGTACAAGAAGATTCCACCAGGAGGAAATTGGGAGGACATCCTCGAAATGATGGCCAACTACGCACAGGTTGAGCGGACGCATAGCAACATCTATCGACGCCTTGCGTGGGATCAACCGTCAATTACCATAGGACACTATGGAAAAAGTATGCTCGTCCATCCCCAACAGCATCGAGGGCTCTCGTTGCGCGAGGCAACCCGTCTCCAGTCCTTTCCAGACTGGTTTCGCTTTGCGGGGGCGGTGGATTGCATGGACGGCGGCTTGATGCATAAGCAGAAACAACGAGTATGATGGTGTCGAAGCCCAGAAGGAAGTCAATCCTGCCCGCGGGCAGAGTCGCCTGGTCAATCCGGCCTTTTTGGGGCACAATAGGGGGTGTCAGTTGTATGATTCTTGACGAGGGAGCAAATCCGTGTCAGCCCTGGATAATCTGAGTGCCACCATCGCCAAAGGTTGGCAAGGCAGTACGAATGAAGTTGCACCATGCACCGAAGCCGCGATGGACGCGCTCTTTGGTGAACGCTACCGAGCGACTTCCCAGCGTGCCCGCCGAGTCGTGCTGATGGCGGGCGACCAGAACGTGCCGTTCGCCGGGTTGCTTCACCCGGAGAATCCTTCTAGCGGTGTCTATGGCGGCATGTCGTTGATCTGGTTTCCGATCGCCGGTGACGATGCTGGCCCAGCCTGTTCGCTCCTGACGTTCGTATGCGGGACGCGGGGGCTGTCGCCGGACGAAAGCATCATGGGACGGCCCGGCCACGCACGGCACCTTCGGGCATTGGGACACTATCTGCACCGCGAGGTCGGCGTGCCAGTTTGGACCAAGCGCGACCCTGCCAACTTGAGCCAGGATGTTCCGAATGTGGTCAAAACCAAGTTCCCACGGTTTTCCGCTGTCTTCAGCCGGTACGGTGAGTACCTGTACGCGGTCGCCGAGGTGCCGCAAGACTTGAAAAAGGCGAGACAGGTCGTCAGCGGGTTCTTGGACTTCTACGCTTGGGAGCGGGACTGGATCGCTCTAAAGGGAGCCGCAGACGAGGTGACGCAACTCAAGTACAATATCCGCTCCCATTTGTTCCCAAAAACCAGCCAGCAGGAACTGGTGCAGTTGCTCCGCGAGCGGCGATTCGTCGTGTTGCAGGGGCCGCCAGGAACCGGCAAGACGCTGACAGCGGACACGGTACTTCGGGAGGAGTTCGGCGGGCACGGCCAGACGGTCCAGTTCCATCCTGCTGTGACCTACGAGACGTTCGTCGCAGGGATCAGCCCCGACGTGCAGGACAAGAGCCTGCGGTTTCGCGTGAAATCCGGCTGGCTGGCGACTGCGATCGCCCAGGCGAAGGATCGGGACTGTTTGCTGGTCATCGACGAGATCAACCGCGCCGATCTCGGGCGCGTCCTCGGCGAGGCGATTTATCTCTTCGAGCCGAAGGAGATCACTGAAGGGAACGGGCGAGTCGTCCATCTACCGCAGCCTCTGGACGACGGCAGCGAAACGCTGGCCATTCCCCAGCACCTCTTCGTCCTGGGCACGATGAATAGTGCGGACCGCTCGATTGCCATCCTCGACTTAGCTGTTCGTCGGCGATTTGCTTTCGTCGACGTGTGGCCCGACCTCGACGTGCTGCGACTGCAAGGCATTGAGTTCGCCACGGAGGCTTTCGGCAATCTTCAGGACATTTTCGCTCAGCACGCCCCGGACGATGCGCTCGTGCTACTGCCGGGCCACGCCTACTTCCTCGCTAAGGACGAGGCGCAACTGGCACGTCGGCTGCGGCACGAACTGATTCCGCTTCTAACCGAGTATCTCCAGGAAGGACGATTGGCGCCATGCGCGACCGAACTGGATGCCTACATCGACTGGCTACAAGGGGAACTGGGGAACCATGGCCAAGCGTAGGCGACTGCCAGAATCTCGAACCGTCTATCAGTGGCATCGCCACGCGTCATCGCTGCTTATCATGAACGACCAAGGTGCGTCCGTGAGGCTTAGCCCTGAGGCGTTCGGGGTTTCGGGTCGTGACCGGAGCTGGAACAGTTTCGCGCAAAACTTCCTCTCGGCTAACGAGCCGCAGCTTCGCGCCTGGAGGCGCGCACCGCCCTTGTGCCGATGCCGACAAGATCAACCTCTGCGTGAAGCCCGGCGGCACGGTCGGTGCCGTTCCCCTTCGCTCTGCCACGACCCGCAAGGTCATCGGCGGTCTGGTAGTCCGGCCACGGTTCGGCTGGGACGACATCGGACCGCTCCTCCAGGAAATCGGCTGGACCGCATCGCCCCAACTCCTGGAGTTCCCCTTGGTGCCTGGCGCGGCCCGCGAAGTCCCACCTTGGGTGTTGGCAGGGCCGATCCTCGAACGCTTTCGGATACTCATCCGCGAATTGACGCGCGGGTTCCGCCTGCACGAGGAGGTGAGGCAATCACCTCGTGGGCAGATCATCTGGCCGCGATATGTCAGCGAGCATGTCAGCCGTGGCGCGTACCACCGATTGCCATGCCGGTTTCCAGAGCTTGGCCCCGACATGCAGTTGCGGGCGATGCTGAGGTGGGGGCTGGAGGTTGTCCATCGCTCGCTGATAGCTTGGACGGCTGTTGATTCGATCGCCCGTCGCCTTGCGGAGCAAGCTACGGAACTCTTAGTATTGCTGGCGGATGTCAAGCCGATGATGCCGGGCAAGTCCCAGATGAGCCACTTGTTGCGCACCGCAGGGCTGCCTCCCGCGGCCTTGCAGCGTGGCATGCAGGCGTTGGGTTGGCTGGTCGATGAACGCGGCCTAGCGGGAGTGGCCGAGACCGATGGGCTCGCATGGTGCCTGCCCATGTACGAACTCTTCGAGCGGTGGGTCGAGCACGTCGTCCGGCTCTGGGCTCGCGAATTCGGCGGGCAGGTCCGCTCGGGGCGCACCTACGAGACATTGATCCCGATCCGTTGGCAACGTGCGGCAGTCCAAAGCCTGCACAGCCTGGTGCCCGACCTCGTTGTGCAACGAGGAGATCGCGTCTGGATTATTGACGCCAAATACAAGGGGCACTTCGAGGAACTCGACGATGTCCGTTGGCGGGAGTTGGCTGAGGAGCTACAAGCCGAACATCGCCACGACCTTCATCAAGTGCTAGCCTATGCCGCCACTTTCGGTGCCACTCAGATTACGACAGTGTTGGTCTACCCGATGCTCCTGCCGACATGGCAGAGGCTCGTCGAAAGAAACCGCGTGCTGTCGGCTGCGACCATCGCCGTTGGAGGTCGAGTCGTGCGACTCGTGCTCAGCCGGAGTACCGATCCAGATGTCAAGCCCGGATTCGATCAGACAACTAATCGCCTCGTGGAATGGCTTGAACCTGTGGGACGCAGCATGACAAAGAATACAGCCGCACAACGCAAATCGCAATGACCTCACGCGAGCAATGGTTCCATCGTATAGCCCACCGTCGCGTCTACAAGGCGAAACACGGTACGGCACCGCATATCCTTATGATAACCAACTGGTTGGTCAAATTAGACCTACCCCCGATCGAGTTTTGGGAGCGCAATAGCTTCGCAGGGTTCTGCGGCCTTATCGTCGGGAAATCGGTTCGAATTTACACCCCGTGCCCTTCGGGCGAGAATGGGCTCGGGACTTAACTCGTTCAAGCCGATGAAGGAAGCTGTGGAAGAGTTCACCAAGGAAGTGGGAGTCGCCGTAACCGGCCATCCTAAACACGATCTTGCCGAGCTGCTTAAGCAAATCTTCGCCCTGGAGCCTGTGCGGCAGATCGGTGCGTCCGCACCGTTCACGCCTGAAGGGTTTGCCACACAAGTGTTTTGCGGATCATCTGGAGCCGAAGAGGCGGCGGCTCGAGGACTGCTCCGCGCTGATCCACGCGCGGGTGCCGGCTGCGATTCCCGGAGAGACGTTCGGCGCCTCTGCCGCTGCGCATCCACTATTTCTTCCACAACGCAGGCAGACTTTGGGCGTGTGTCATCGAGGGTTGCATGGTGCGCCTTCCAGGTCGAAGAAGCAGTGGCGAACTTTCCTCAAGGGCAAACATCCTGACCCACGGGTGATTTATCGCATCCCGGCAGTCGTTTCGCAAGCCCGTCGAAGGAGAGGCCAGCCGGCGCCGCGCGATGGGATTGCGAAGACAGAGAATGCGAACGGTCCTTCCCGCCGCTTGACAAGAATTAATATTTCTGAATAATTACGGTTCTCGGGAATAATCGGGGGCCGTTGCCACGAATCGACGAGGTGGATGGAAGGGGCGTTGCCCAAGGCCCCTAAACCCCGGCGGCCAAAATCTTTTGGCACGACGATTCCTAAACGTATCCCTAAACGCGGTCTCGCGCGTACTTATAAGTGTGGGCGCGAATGTGCGCATCGGCGGCGGGCGGTGCGCCGCAAGGCAAGGAGACTTCGGATGGGAAGAAATCGTGGACTGAAAAATGGGGTTCAGAAATGGGGACAGGCACCTCGCCGGCGTCCATTTCTTGCCGCCTAATCGCTATTCGGTTCGGAGCCAGTCCCCGTTTCTGAACCAAGCCTGGGCGGGCGCCTGGTCCGGCGACGTAAGCCTCTTCAGGATTGGGAGTTGCGCCTTGGGCATCCGGACACATTCCGGCATGGTTCAGAAATGGGGACAGGCACCTCGCCGGCGTCCATTTCTTGCGGCCTAATCGCTATTCGGTTCGGAGCCAGTCCCCGTTTCTGAACCATGCCCACATTCCGTACACGATGCCGGACAATTTGTCGCGCAAGAACTCCGCGGCGTCGGCGTAAGCCATTAGCAGGCAAAGACTTCGGTCCGAGGAAAAACGCGTTTTATGGTCTTTTTGTCCGGCACCGGTGCCGGACAAGACCGCCAAAAGAGGCATGTGCCCTGCGCCGGGGCGGCGACGAAGTTCGGGGAGCTTCCGCGCCAGGTCAACCATGTTCGTCATGGGTCCCCGAACTCCGCGCCAAGAAAATAAATATGGATAATTACGGTTCTCTGATACAAGCGGAAACAGTTCTGGAAAATAACTACAAGGCAAAGCAGGAGGGAACACCAATGGCCACTGATTAATTATCACTCAAACTGTAAACGTCCCCGCCGACCATGTGTCGGTGGAACGATGATTGATCAGCTAAAACGCGCGTATCCCTCGCGTATTTCGCAGTTTCCGCCGACCGTAGCGTGGTGCCCGCCGCGCCGGGCGGCGGGCACCACGCTACGGTTGGCGGAAACTGCGAAGGGGGTTGTGAGGCGGCGTTCTAGCTGGCCAATCATCGCTCTACCGGGGCAAGCCCGGTAGTGGCGTTTACAGTTTGAGTTATCACGATTGATCTTTGCATTGAAAATGAGCCATTGAGTTGTGTGGCAGGGGCGTAGGCCGGAACAAGCTTCGGGGTACCCGGGGTACCCGCTCGCGGGTCGCGGGTCGGTTCCGGCACGAATCGGCATCAACGCCGGAACTCGCAAGCTTGTTCCGGCCTACATGGCGTCCACAGTTGACAGGCACTGCCCCTCGAACGAAAATAAGACGTTTACGTGTCGTTTTCTGCTTCAGAGAAGATCCGGGAGGTCCAGATGAGGACGGTTCGAGCGGTTGCGTTGGTTCTGTGCGTTTCTTTTATCCTGCCAAGTCGGTTGTCCAATGCGGGCGATTGGCCCCTCTACCGTGGGCCGAATCAAGACGGAATTTCCGCGGAAAAGGCCGACATCCAGTGGAGCGGCGATGGCCCCAAAGTCCTGTGGCGCACGCCGACCAATCGAGGCTTCAGTTCCTTCGCCGTCAGCGGCGGCAAGGCCTTCACGCAAGTCGTGCGTAATATCCGCGGCAATTCACGGGAAATCTGCCTGGCCCTGGACGCAGAAACCGGCAAGGAACTCTGGATCGCCGATGTTGCCAAGGCGGAATACCAGGGCGGTGGCGACACGGCCGGCGGCGGCGACGGTCCGCGGTCCACGCCTACCATCAACGGCGGCAAGGTCTACCTGCTCACGCCTGACCTGGTTACGCATTGCCTCGATGCCAATACTGGCCGACCGATCTGGACACGCAGCTTGAAGGACCAGAATCATGGGCGGAACATTCCCTGGGCCAGCGCCGCCTCGGTGCCCGTCGATGGCAACCTGATCTTCGTTGGCGGCGGCGGGCCGGGCGAATCGATGTTGGCCCTGAACAAGAACACCGGCGCGGTCGTCTGGAAGACCGGCGACGAGATCATTACCCACTCCACGCCCGTGGTGGCCACGATCCTCGGCCAGCGGCAGGTGATTTTCTTCATGCAAAGCGGCCTGGTCTCGGTCGACGCCGGGAACGGCAAGCCGCTCTGGAAGTACCCCTTCAAGTTCAGCGTCTCCACGGCAATCTCGCCCGTCGTCTCCGGCGACATCGTTTACTTGTCGGCCGGTTACGGGGTGGGCAGTGCGGCCTGCCGCATCCAGAAGCAGGGCGGCGGTTTCACCGCCACCAGGCTCTGGTTCATCCCCGGCAAAGGCGGCGAGAAGGCCCTCGTCAACCACTGGAGTACGCCCGTCTGCAAGGACGGATATCTCTACGGCATGTTCGGCTTCAAATTCTTCAAGGAGGGGCCGATGAAGTGTGTGGAACTTGCCACGGGCAAGGTTATGTGGTCGCAGCCGGGATTCGGCCAAGGCAACGTGATCCTCGTCGGCAACCGGCTCGTGGCGCTGGCCGAGGACGGAAACCTCGTGGTCATCGAAGCCACGCCGGACGCCTACAAAGAGATTGCCCGGACCAAGGTATTTGACGACAAGTGCTGGACGACGCCCGCCTTTGCCGACGGGAAGATCTACGTCCGCAGTATCAGCCAAAGTGTTTGCTTCGACGTGAGCGAGAAGTAGATGTCGCACCTGCTCCTAATCTGGCTCCTGGCGTCGGCGTCGCCTGCGGCCAAGACAACCGACGCCTCGCCGCCGGACGCCTGGCCCGTGGCTCGCGGCACGGCCTCGGCCTGCGGCGTGGCCGGCAGCACGCTGCCCGACAAGCCGGTGCTGCTCTGGACCTTCACGGTCGAGAACCAGGGTTTTCAGGCCGGGGCGGTGATCGAGGGCGGCAGTGTTTATGTCGCTTCCGCGGGCGGTACGTTGTACTCCGTCGATCTGGCGACGGGCAAGAAGCGTTGGGAGTACGCCGGCAAGTCAAGCTACATGACGACGCCCGCCGTCCGCGACGGCCGGGTCTTGGTCGGCGACCAGGACGGCGATTTTGCTTGCTTTGACGCCAAATCGGGCAAGATGCTTTGGAAGCACGAGACGGACGGCCCCATCGATTCTCCCGCGAGTTTCTACCGCGACTGCGTGCTCTTCGGCTCGGAGGATTCCAACGAATACTGCTTCAATGCGGCCAGCGGCAAGCTGGTCTGGAAGTTCGACATGGAGGACCAGGTCCGCTGCCTGGCGACGATTGCCGGCAATCGCGGATATTTTGCCACCTGCGGCGCGATGCTCTACACCGTCGACCTCGACAAAGGCGCCGCGGTGAGCAAGGTACCGATCGACGCGCCCACCGGCTGTGCCGCGGCCTTGGGAAAGGACCGAGTTTTTGTGGGCAACGAGGAGGGCCAGTTTCTGGCGGTCGATCTCGTCAAGGGCGCGATCGCCTGGAGCTACCAAGACCCCGCCCACGCGATGTCCTATCGTTCCTCGGCAGCCGTCACGGCCGACGGCATTTACGTCGGATCGCGCGGCAAGAAGTTGTACGCCTTCGACCCGCAGACCGGCAACAAGTTATGGGAATTCTCCACCCGCGGAATGATCGACAGCTCGCCGGTAGTGGTCGGCGGGGCGCCCGGTACTCCGGGTCGCCTCTTCTTCGGCTCGCAGGACGGGCGGATTTATGGCCTCGATCGCCGCTCGGGCAAGGAAGTCTGGCGCTACGACGCCGGCGGCAAGATATATGCCTCGCCCGCCGTGGCCAGCGGCCGGTTGGTGATCGGCAGCGACTCCGGCCATTTGTATTGCTTCGGGAAGTAGGGTGGGCCGAGTGAAGCGAGTCCCACCAAAATGTATGTTGAATCCGAGTTGGTGGGACTCGTTTCACTCGGCCCACCCTACGGTTACATTCGACCCAGTCACCCTTCACCCCCGCGACCATCATGATGCAAGCTCCAAAAACGTGGCTTGAACGCTTTCGCAGGCTGGTGGTCTGGATGGCCGGATGCTGGCTGGCGATCTGCATGGCATGGCTGATCGGGGCGGCGTTTTTTCCGAGTTGGCAACGGGCCTGGTGGTGGACTCTGTATCTTGGTCTGACTGCCGTGGCGAGCCCGATATGTCTCGCCGCCTATGGAATCGACAAGCAGCAGGCGGCCGACAAGCAGGATCGTGTCTCCGAAAGGACGCTCCATTTGCTGGCCCTCGTCGGCGGCTGGCCGGGGGCCGTGCTGGGCCAACAGTTCTTTCGCCACAAGACGAAGAAAATCGTGTTTCGCATGGTCCTCTGGCTGATCCTGGCGCTGCACCTCGCGCTGATTGTCCTGGGGCTGTATTGGCTGATGTTCAGGAAGAGCTCGTAGAAGCTTACCCCCGCAACTCGGCCCCGTGCTCCCGGCGGCAAGCGGCGACGATGCGGTCTCGGACGCTGTCAGCCTGCTGGCTGGTGAGTGTGCCTTCCTGGCCGCGGAGTCCGATGCTGAAAAGAAAACTCTTCTTGCCCGCACCAAGCCGATCCGCGTCGCGCCAGGTGTCGCGATATTCGAGGCTCTCCAGATCGGGGCCGCCGTTGTGGCGGACGGTGGCGGCAATCTGGGCCCACCGCACGGCCTCGTCGACGACCAAGTTCAAGTCGCGTGAGACCCCGGGGAAAGCGGGCAGCGGCACATACTGCGGAACCAGGTCGGCCCGCTCGAACAACGCCCCGAGCCTCAACTCGGCCACGGCCGCCGGACCGCGGAGATCGCTTTGCTTGTGGCCCGCGGCGCTCAGTTGCCCCACGTAGCCGAGCAATTGGCCGTCGAGCATCAACCGGCATGAAGCGTTTGGATCCAACAGAGGCATATCGCAGGGCAGGTTTTCAACCTGTCTGTCCAGCTTGGGGTTGAGCGCAACCATTATCGCTTCCACGACTCCCTTGACTTCCGCGTACGGCCGGCCGCTGGTGACGCCCAACATCCACCATTCCTCCGGCAGTCCTCGGTTGGGCAGATAGATCTTGGCAATTTCGAACAATTCGATCAGCGGGTTGGAAAGCGACTCGTTGGTCCGCCGCACGCTCAGCAGGCTGGGCACGAGACTCGTGCGCAGGTGATCGGCCCCGCGGATGACCGGCGTCTGGCTGCGAAGCGGATCGCTCTTGGTCCATGCCTGCACGGCCCGTGCCGACGTTTCATCGACCGCGCTTAAGGTCATCGCTTCATCAAAGCCGGCCGCGGTCAGCACGGTGTGGATTCGGGCCAGCACGCGATCTTCGCGGCGCCGCGAGGAAGCGGCCATTGGCACGCTCACGTCTTCGGGAATCTCGTCGTAGCCGTGGATCCGAGCCACCTCTTCGATCAAATCGATCTCCCTCGAGAGGTCGCGCCGCCAACTGGGAGGGACGAAGAGCAGGGAGCCGGGAAGTGGGGCGTTCTCTCCCTGTTCCCTGCTCCCTGCTCCCTGCTCCCTGTTTCCCAGCGCCGCAAGGATCCTCCGCACAACGCCCGGATTGACCTCGATGCCGAGGATCCGCTTCAGTTGCGCCAGCCGCAGCACGATCGGCGCCCGCGGCTGGGGCGGAAGGCCAACAGCGACGGCGCCCGCCGCTAATTCGCCGCCGGCCAACTCCAGGATCAACTCGGCGCAGCGGCGGCTGGCCCAATCGATGCCTTCCGCGTCGACGCGCCGCTCGAAACGATAGGAAGAATCGCTGTGCAGGCCCAGTTGCCGGGCCGTAGTGCGGATGGAAATCGGATCGAAGTCGGCCGCCTCGATCAGCACGTTGCTGGTCGCCTCCGTAACTTCCGTCGCCGCCCCGCCCATCACGCCGCCGATGGCCACCGGCACGCGAGCGTCGGCAATCACGCACATGTCCGCGTCGAGACGATAGGTCTTGTGGTCGATGGCCTCGATCGCCTCACCGGCGAGCGGACGGCGGACGATGATCTCCGGGCCGTTGAGTTTCGCATAGTCGAACGTGTGCAGTGGCTGCCCGCATTCCATCATCACGTAGTTCGAGATATCGACCACGTTGTTGATCAACCCAATGCCGATCGTCGCCAAACGATTCGCCAGCCAATCGGGACTTGGCCCCACGCGGACGCCGCGAATCACCCGCGCCGTGTAGCGCGGGCACAGATCGGGGCAATCGATGCGCACGCGGACGAGGTCTTCCACTCTCGTCTCGCCCTGCGCTGGAAGAGCCCAGGGGATCGTCAGGGCGCAATCCCACAACACCGAAACCTCCCGCGCGATGCCGATATGGCCCAGGCAATCGGGCCGATTGCTGGTCACCTCCAGATCGATGGCCAGATCGTCGCCGACCTCATGCGTCTCCTCGTGGTTCAGCCCGGCCATCATCAGCCGCTGCTCGAACTCCCGCGGCGACATGGTCAGGGGAACGTATTGCTGCAGCCAGTTCCAGGAGACGAGCATTTTGGGATTTCAGATTTGAGATTTGTGATTTGAGATTTGAGATTTCGGATTTGAGATTTGGGATTTGAGATTTGGGATTTGAGATTTGAGATTTGAGATTTGAGATTTGAGATTTGAGATTTGAGATCTGAGATCTGATGATTTTCAGGAAAACTGCTGCAAGAATCGCACGTTGTTCTTATAGAACTCGCGGATATCGGCGACGTTGTGCCGCCGCATGCAGACGCGCTCGATGCCCAGTCCGAAGGCGAAGCCCGTGAACTCTTCCGGATCGTAGCCGACGGCGTGGAACACGTTGGGATCGACCATGCCGGCGCCGCCCATCTCGATCCAGCGGCCTTGCCAACTCATGTCGACCTCCACGCTCGGCTCCGTGAAGGGGAAGAACGAAGGGCGGAAGCGGATGTGCACATCGTCCTGGAAGAAACTGCTGGCAAACAACCGCAGCACGCTCTTCAAATCGGCCATCGTTATGCCGCGATCGACCAGCAGGCCCTCGATCTGATGGAACATCGGGTAGTGCGTGGCGTCGGCGTCATCCGGCCGATAGACGCGTCCCAGCGAGATGATCCGCACCGGCGGCGGGGTCCTTTCCATCACGCGGATCTGCACGGTGCTGGTCTGGCTGCGCAACAAAAGCCCCATCTCCTCAGCCGCTTGCGGCTTCACAATGCCCAACCGTTGCGCCGTGGCAAGATAAAAATTATCCAGCGGATTGCGCCGGATGCTCGGGCGGGATATTCAGGGCCTCGAAATTGTGCCACTCGTCTTCGACCTCGGGGCCGTCCACCGCACTGAACCCCAAGCGCCCCATCAGGTCTTTCAACTCCTCGATGGTCTGCGTGAGCGGATGCAGATGCCCCAACCGCGGCCGGAGTCCCGGGACCGTAGGGTCAAAACGCGGGCCATCCGCGGTGGCTTCCGCTCCGCTGGCCAATCTGGCCTGGGCCGCTTCGAATGCGGTCTCGATCTGCTGCTTGAGTTGGTTGAACCGCTGCCCGGCCTTGGGCTTGTCGGCCTTATCGACCGCGCCGAGGCCTTTTTGGGCCGCTTTGAGCCGGCCGCTCTTCATGCCCAGGAACTCGATCCGCGCAGCCTCCAGGGCCGCCGCGTCACCGGCCGCCTGGAACGCGGCCAGCGCATCGCCGTTCAATTGGTCGAGCTCGGCAAGAAATTCCGCCAATGCCATAAGAATCAAATCCGAAATCCGAAGCACGAAATCCTAAACAAATTCAAATGACAGAACTCGAATGATCAAAACCGTTTTGAGCCTTTGCCATTCTGCATTTGGATTTGTTTGGGATTTCGACGTTCGTATTTCGGATTTTTCTGCTACGCTTGCGTACCGGCTGCCAAGGCCTCTTTCACGGCAGCCACGACCTGGTCAAATGCCTCGGGATCCGTCACGGCCAGATCGGCAAGGATCTTGCGATCCAACTCGATCTGGGCCTTCGTCAGGCCATTGATGAACGCGCTGTAGCTCAGCCCGCGCTCGCGGACGGCCGCGTTGATGCGAATGATCCAGAGCTTGCGGAACTCCCGCTTGCGGTTGCGGCGGTCGCGAAAGGCATAGACGCCGGCACGGATGAGTGTTTCTTTGGCAGTTCGCAGCAGGCGACGACGCCCGCCGACAAATCCCTTCACTTTGTGGAAGAGACGTTTCTTGGCCTGATTTCTGGCGGCACCTTTAACGGTACGCATGGCGGTTTATCCTTTGCCCTTAATCAGTTAATAGCTTAATAGCTGTGCCCGTTGAGGGCGATATGCAGGCGCTTGACCTCGACGGCGGCTACGACGCCGGTCCCGCGGAGGTTTCGCTTCTGCTTGTGGGTCTTCCGCGTCGCCAAGTGGCTGGTGCCGGCGCGGCGATGCTTTACCTTGCCGGTGGCCGTCAGGCGGAAACGCTTCTTCGTCCCCTTGTGCGTTTTCATCTTTGGCATGATGGATTACCCTCTCTCTTCCTGGGATCGCTTGAAACAAGACCCATTATTATAAATCCCACTTCGCTGGCGTGAAAAGGGGGACTTCAGGGCAAGAGCCTGGAAAACGGCAAATAATCCCGAGCCGGGGCTGTTCATACCGTCTTCCCCGCGTTAAGCTACTATCGTCAGATAGTCGTGCGCGAATAAACCACGCCACCCCCTTCCTTTGGCGGTATTTTTACCGGGAGTTTGCCGTGAATTGCCTTGCTTTCCTACTCGCCGATTCCTCATTTCCGTTGGTGGGACTGGCTTTGCTGGCACTAATCATCATTGCTGCGATTGTGGTCTTGGTTGGCTGGAGCTACGGGAAAATCTGGATCCAGGCCTACTTCTCCCGGGCAAATGTGACCCTTTTGAGCCTGATCGGCATGAGTTTCCGCCGCGTGAACAAGCAAATCGTCGTCACCGGCAAGATCATGGCCATGCAGTCAGGCATCGGCTCGGAAAGCGAGAGCGGCGTAACCACCCGAAGGCTGGAGGCCCACTATCTGGCGGGGGGCGATGTCTTGAAGGTCATCAAGGCGATCATTGCCGCGCATCGGGCCGACATCGATTTGGACTTCGACCGCGCGGCGGCCATCGACCTGGCCGGCCGTGATGTGTTGGACGCCGTGCAGACCAGCGTTTATCCCAAAGTGATCGATTGTCCCGATCCCAAGCGGTCGGGCCGGGGCACGCTCAGTGCCATCGCCAAGAACGGCGTGGAACTGAAGGTTCGCGCCCGCGTGACCGTGCGTACCAACCTCGAGCAGCTCATCGGCGGCGCCACGGAGGAAACGATCATCGCGCGGGTGGGCGAGGGAATCATCACGGCGATCGGCGCCGCGGAGACCCATTTCGACGTGATGGAAAAGCCCGACAAGATCTCCAAGGCCGTGTTGGACCGCGGCCTGGATGCCCAGACGGCGTTTGCGATTGTTTCCATCGACATCGCGGATATCGATGTGGGGCAGAACATCGGCGCCCGCTTGCAGGCCGACCAGGCCGAGGCCGACATGCGTGTCGCCCGTGCCAAGGCCGAGGAGCGGCGGGCGATGGCCTTGGCCCGAGAACAGGAAATGAAGGCCCAGGTCGCACGGAATCGGGCCAACGTGGTGCTGGCCGAGGCGGGGGTTCCCCTGGCCATGGCCGCCGCCTTCCGCAAAGGGGCCCTGATCACCAGCAATAATCCGAGGTAACCAAGGACAGACTTTGGCAACTGCCGCTCAGAGAGCCCAGCCCGCGCGCGCGGGGGGTTGATGAGCTTGTTGGCCGCATCGCTGTTCTTAAAACGCAGGTTCTCGGCGTCCCAGAGAAGCTTCTCCTTGGTGCGAATGGCAATGTTGCCAAGCAACACGACTTCGGTGAGATGGGCCGCGTGCCGCACGAAATCGGACCCGGCCGGCTTGCCGCCCTTGCAGGCATCGAACCATTCCTGGTAATGGCCGGGCGAGCGATCGAGCTTCTTAGGCGGGCGGCCGAACTCGCGGGCCTTGCTCTCGGGGATCAGCCGGTGGCCATACATCTTCGCCTTGTCGCCGACGATCATAAGCCAGTCACCGTCGGCAAACGGTCGATCGGGCTCCAACTCATCCGGCCGGGGTGGCTTCAGCCCGCCGTCCCACCAGGTGAGCGTTACCGCCGCGCGGTCGCCTTCGGCCGGGAAGTGCCAACGCGTGATCGAGGCCAGCGGCGCGGTCTCGTCGGCCACTTCCGGCCCATAGGGATGATTCGACGAGCTCGCCTCGACCGAGTCGGGATGCCCGAGCTTGAGGGCCTTGAAGGCCGCCGAGAATTGGTGGCAGCCGATATCGCCCAGGCAACCGGTACCGAAGTCCCACCAGCCGCGCCAGGAGAAAGGATGGTAGCAGGGATGATAGGGTCGCATCGGCGAGGGGCCGACCCACAGATCCCAGTTGAGCCAAGCCGGCACAGGCGGCCGGTCGCTGGGACGCGCACAGCCCCGCTGGGAAATCATCGGAATACGGTTCGAACCGGCGTGGACCTCGCGGACCGTGCCCAGCGCACCCGACCAGATCGTCTCGCAAATCAGCCGCGCTTCTTCGCTGGCTTGCCCAAAGTTGCCCATCTGCGTGGCGACCTTGGTCACGGCGGCCTCGTGGCCGACCTTGCGGGCTTCATAGACCGAGTGTGTCAGCGGCTTCTGGCAATGTACATGCTTATGCATCTTCATGGCCATCAACGTCGCCGCCGCGTGGACGTGGTCCGGCGTGGCCACGGTCACTGCGTCGATGTCGTTGCGGGTCTCCAGCATCTTGCGATAATCAGCGAATAGCGCAGCCTTGGGAAACGCCTTGGCATTGTTCTCCAGGGCCCGTTGGTCCGGATCGCAGAGGGCCACGATGTTATGAGAGCCGCCGACGCTACGAATGTCTCCGGAGCCCATGCCGCCGACGCCAATGCCGGCGATGTTCAGCTTTTCGCTTGGCGGAGTCTGGCCGGGACCGCCCAGCACATGGCGCGGAACAAGGGTAATCGCCGCAGCGGCAGCGCCGGCGGCAAGCATTTGACGACGATCAATGGAATCGGTGGGTTTCATCGGCGGGTCTCCAGGGGAAATTGAAAGGCGGGTGCGAAGATTAGTCTATCCTGGGGCCGGTGCGTGCGTCAACTGACCCGGATTTTGCCGTTGCCCTGGCACGCCCGCCATGATTATCATCTCGCCCAATTACCGTGTATCGGGCCGAATGCCGCAGAACACCGTTCCGGGACCGGGTAACGCGCTGGAACTGGTCGCGGTAGGAAGTTTTTTCGGGCCGGACGCGGAATGCAACCTAAGATCACTCAGGCGAAAGGAATTGCCCATGGCGGAGCAATCGTCCGCAGTTGCTGCTTCTCGTGCTTTCGTGATGTTGATCTGCCTGATCCTCATACCGGTAGCCGCTTTCTGTGGGGGTTCGTTTCCAGCCGTGGTAAAATCGATCCAAAGTGGCCGCTGGCCGACACTTGCGGATTTTCGTGGCCCATCGGGACCACCCGCCAGCCAGGCATCGGAGGCCCCTAGATTTGTGCCACCCCCGATGCCAGGGACTCCTGCGGCAGCCTTCGGTTCAGGCTATGCAGCGACGCACGACGATAGTGCTCGGTCGCCAGTCATGCCCGCCAACTACAACGCCCCTATTAACACCCTTCCACAGGATGGATCAAGGCTGTCGACAAGTTTTCCACAGAGCAAGGACTCCGGCATCGGTCCCAGCCGAGGGCTTTTTCCGGTTCGATCGGAAACGGCAAATCTTCTTCCCGTGGATCGCCAGTCGACGACGAGCCATTTTGACACCCAGGCTGGCCCAGCGGGAGCAGCCGGAGGCGCATTGCCCAATGATCAGCTCAAGTATGTGCTGGATCGGCTTCGCCAATTAGGCGCAACTTATTTCGTACTTGAACCTTGTGGCGACGAGAAACGCGAGTTTCGCTTCTTCTGCCAAGTGTCCATCGGCGGGAATCCCCGCGTCACCAAACCCTTCTGGAGCTTTGATGGCGATCCCCTAAAGGCAATAACTGGGGTCTTGAAACAGGTCGAAGACTGGCAACGCCGGGGTGGATAGCGCCGGGCGGGTCTTGTGGGTCTCATGAGTCCTTTAGCTCCCATAAGTCTCTTGAGCAGCAACACTCAACCGCCCCACCGCGAGCATTTTTTGGAAAAGCGGAGTCTTTTTCTACTTTCCTCCCTTGCCAGGGTGCTTGTCGAGACCTAGTTTACATGTTATGTCTAGGTTTCCTGTGACTCTTGGCCGATGTTTGAAGAGTGTTGCCTTGCGGTATCGACAGCCAGATTGCTGGCTGGAGCGAAATCCGCAGGGTGGGCCTCCAGGCTTCGGCAGGGTTCAGGCAATACCCCAACCAGACGAGGGGGAAGGCACTTCTCGGCCAGCTCGCATTATGCGAGTGGAAGCGATTTTGTTTTTGAGCCGTGAACCGCTGGGGAGCCGAAAACTGGCTCAATTGGCCGGCTTGGCGGATGGCACAAAAGCGCGTACACTGGTCCGAGCCTTGAATCGGCGTTATGATGCCGAAGGTAGTGCGTTTCGAGTGGAGGAAGTTGCCGGCGGATTTCAACTATTAACGCGTCCCAAGTATGCTCCCTGGCTCCGTCGGTTGCACTCCATCCCCTTGGAGGTGCGACTTTCGGCTCCGGCTATGGAGACGTTGGCGGTTGTCGCGTATCGACAGCCCGTGTTGCGGGCCGAAATCGAGGCGATCCGGGGCGTGCAATGTGGCGAAGTCCTGCGGCAACTCATCGAACGCGACCTGGTGCGAATCGTAGGTCGGTCTGAGGAATTAGGGCGTCCGCTATTATATGGGACGACCAGGCAGTTTTTGCAGGTTTTCGGGCTACGGCACTTGGAGGATTTACCTCGCTCCGAGTTTTTGCCGATTACGAAGCTTGTCACCGGGGATTCAGGCGAAACGGTCGCCCATCCTCCCCTAGAGGATTTGCAACAACTTCATCAATCTCGCGAGATGCAGGAGGAGACGGACATGAGTATCACGATCGACAGAAGAACCCTACCGGAAAGCTTTGGCACGGCCTCGGTGACCACGCCCGAGCAGCCCTTCACCAGGATTCCGACGGTTTACGCCGCCAAGTCGCCCGACGAGGACGAAGACGAGGACGAAGACGACGAAGAAGATGAGGACGACCTCGACGACGAGCCGTGGGAAGAGGTTGAAGACGACGAGGAAGACGACGACTGGGACGATGACGACGACGATTGGGAGGAGGAAGAAGAAGATCTCGACGAGGACGACGACGACTGGGACGATGACGACGACGATTGGGACGATGACGAAGAAGAAGAGGAAGAGGACGACGAGTAGTCGCGCTTCGTCGGCTTAGTCCCGCAGTTGAAACAACCGCGCCAAGGCGTCCAGCAATCCGTGCGGGACGCCGTCGCGTGATTCGTCGCGCAATGATTCCAGCGGCGGGTGGAGCAACTTGTTCACCAGGCGGTCGAACGACTGGCGGATTTCGTCCTGTGCGCGCTGGTCCAAGTTCGGCAGCCGGTTCATGAGCCGCCGCAATTCTTCTTCCTTAGGCTTGTGCCATCCGTCACGCAGTTGCTGGATCACCGGGCCGGTTGCCCGATGATACATCTCGGCCATGAAGCGGCGTGTCTCTTGCTCGATGATTCGCTGGGCCGCGGGAAGTTCTTTGTCGCGCAGCGCGCGGTTGTTCTGGCAGGCCGCCTGGAGGTCGTCGATCGAATAGAGATAGACGTCCGAGCAATCACCGATGGCCGGATCGAAATCGCGGGGCACGGCCAGATCGAGAACGAACAACGGCCGCTGCCCCCGCGCAACGTGGATGGGGCGGAAGTCTTCGAGAGTCACGATGGGCTTTCCCGCGCCGGTCGTGCTGATGACCAGGTCGGCCGCGGCCAGCGCGTGGTGAAGCTCCTCCAAAGGCCGAGCCTGGCCCTGCCACTCGCGCGCCCGCTGGATCGCCCGCTCGAAGCTCCGATTGACGACGGTAATCCGCCGGGCCCCTTCGTCGCAGAGATAACGGAGGGTTTCTTCGGCCATCTCACCGGCCCCGATGACGAGCGTTTCCTTGTCGTCGAAACGCTCGAAAATCTGCCGGGCGAAGTCGGCCACGGCCACGCTGGGAATGCTCACGCGACGCTGGTGGATCGTGGTCTCGGTGGTCACGCGGCGGGCAACGCGGATGGCCGCCTGAAAGGCCATGTGCAAGAGCGGGCCGGTGGCCTCGCGTTCGGTGGCCGCCTGGTAGGCCTGCTTCACCTGGGCCAGGATCTGCGGTTCGCCCAGCACCATGCTGTCTAAGCTGGCGGCCACGCTGAACAGGTGCCGCACGGCGGCCCCATCGGTGTTGACGAACAGGTGCGGCACGATCTCGCTGGCATCGATCTGATGAAAGCGGGCGAGAAAGTGGCCGATTTCTTCCACGCCGGGGACCGGCCCGGACTGGCTGGCCGCATAGACCTCCACGCGGTTGCAGGTGGAAAGCAGCACGCCTTCCACGTCGCGGAACGAAAGCCGCCACTGGTTCAATGCCTCGTCCGCTTGCTCCCGGCCGAACGCCAGCCGCTCGCGGATAAGGATCGATGTGCCATGATGGCTGCAGCCAACGACCTGGACGTTCATGAGAGCCCTCCGCGATTTTGCCCTTGATGCCCGTCGAGCGAGCCTCCGAGATTCGAGATCTCAAATCTGGAATCTGGAGTCTGGAATGCGAAATCCGAGATCTGCAATTGGAGACCTGAGATCTGCGATACTGCGTTCTTCTCCGCTGCCGTGTTTCCCTGCACCACGCCACCGTGCGTCGTAACGAACATCCCCACCAGAGCCAAGAGCAGGAAGATGAAGCTGACCAGCGTCAAGTAGGCCACCTTGCGGCCTTGACGGATGGGTCGGTAAAACGCGCCGATGATGACATGTAAGAGAAGCCAGCCGAACATCGCCAACGTGACCCAAACGACCGGATCTTTCCCGAGCATGCCGGGACTTTCCTTGAGCAGATTCAGCACGATGCCCGATGCAACGGCGACGCCCACCAGCAACATCGACGCCAGCATCGTCCGGCTGTTGGCCGTTTGCAGCCACTCGAGGCTGGGAAGCCGAAGCTTGCGATAGGGCGGCCGCTTGCGCTTCAGACGATTGGCCTGCCCCAGATACATCAGCCCCGCGGCAAAGCCGAAGAGCACCGTGACCGTGGCCAGCATGATCGAAACGCCGTGAATGGCGCCCCAGATGGTCTTGGACGGCTCGCGGGGGAAATCTGTCGAATCGGCGAAGCGGGCCGCTGTGATCAGGCCTAACACGAGCGGCAAAAAGAAGATGCCGAAATGCGTGGTAGTATGGTAGCAGGCCAGATAAAAGTAGACCATCACCAGCACCCAGGCTGCCAACAGCAGCCAATCCTGATTGCTCGACAACGGCGAACGAGTCGCTTCGACCGCTTCGACTGCGCGATAGTAAAGAAAGGCCGTATGGGCAATCCAGCCCGCAACCACGAATCCAAGCATCACGATGCCGCGGATGCCGCTGCGGAACCACAGCCGCGACACCTCCAGCGCCAAGGCCACGGTGTAGGATGCCAGGAAACAGAAGATTTTAACGTCGGAAAGCATAGGCTAGGAAATCCGAAATCCGAATGTCGAAATCCGAAACAATGGCAAAACTCAAATGTCCAAGTCCGGAACTTTGATCATTCGTGCTTCATACTTTGAATTTGTTGCCGATCGGATCGATCGTACGGACTTCGACATTCGTGTTTCGGATTTCCTCAGTATTCGTCAGTAAGTTTCTCTTCTCGCACGATCGGCGCCATTTCTGCCGCCAGGAAAAACGAGCCCGTTATACAAACAAGATCATTGGCCGTTGCCGACCTTCGGGCAGCTTTCCAAGCTTCCGTCGGCTCGTTGAAGGTGGGCCAGCGCCGGCCGGTCAATTCCTCGGCGGCCTGCTGCAACTCCTGGGGCGGCACGGCCCGCGAATTGTTCGTATAACGCGTGAAATACAATTCGTCAAAATGGCCAACCAGGCGTTGGATCATGCCGTGCACGTCTTTGTCGTGAGTCGTGGCAAAGATCAGCAATCGCCGGTCGACGGAAAAACTTTCCTCAAGCGTCTCCACCAGGGCTTGGATGGACGCGACGTTGTGGCCCGCGTCCAACACGACCGCCGGCCGTCGCGATACGACTTGCACCCGGGCCGGCCAGGATAATCCAGCCAACGCCCGCTGAACGGCCACCGGGGGGATATTCCAGAGTGCCTGGCGCAGGACGTCGAGCGTAGCCAGGGCCGTAGCTGCGTTGGCCGCCTGGTGCCGGCCTGGCAAGGCAAGGTCGAAAGCAGCGGAGCATTGGCGAGCTCCCGGCGTGAGCCCGGGGGGTCCCCCAGGCTCAGGCTTGGGGCTCGCCACTTGCGCTCGGTTGTCCGTGACCTGCCGATAAATCACCCGGCCAGGGGCAGCCTTCCGTTCCAAATGCCGCGGTGGGCGATAGTCGAAAGTAAAATCCGTGTCGCGCTCCACCAGGCGACAGCCGCGGATCCGGCAAACCTGTCGAATCGTGTCGCGTGCTTCCGGTTCGACGACTCCGCTGACCACCGGCACACCCGGCTTGATAATACCCGCCTTCTCCCCCGCGATCGCCGCCAGGGTGTTGCCCAATTGCTGCGTATGGTCGAAGCTGATGCTGGTGATGACCGAGACCTCCGGCTGGCAGACGTTGGTCGCGTCGAGCCGTCCGCCTAAGCCGACTTCAAGCACGGCAGCCTGAACATTCTGACGCTGAAAGTGCAGCAAGGCCATGGCAGTCGTGATTTCAAAGAACGTGGGACCCGACTGGCCCTGACCCGCAAGCGGGTGCCCTGCGCGACGATCGAGGGCCTCAACGGCTGGCCGGAGCCGATCGACCAAGTCGATAAATCCTTCGACCGTGCACGGCTGCCCGTCGATGGCCATGCGCTGTTCGATCCGTTCCAGATGCGGCGACGTGAACAAGCCGGTGCGGTATCCGGCGGCCGATAACGCCGCGGCAATCATGGCCGAGGTCGAGCCTTTGCCCTTCGTACCGGCAACGTGGATGATCGGCAGATTCTGCTGCGGCGAACCGATCTCCTCGAGCAGTTGACGCATACGCTCAAGCCCCATCCGAGCAGGGTCATACGGGATGCTCCGCCAGCGCTCGTAGTTCTCTCGACCGAGGAGGAACTGGATGGCATCTGCACGTCGGCTGAATGAACTGGTATCAACTGTCGGGGAAAGCATCTAAAGACCCCCTAACATGGTGTAGGGGAATGCATTGTCATCGCTCGCCGTCCAGATTTCACGGGATGGCCGGGGGGGGTAGGCGAAATGCGGCAATTCCTCCGCATTTGAATCAGTATACCCGAATGCCGTGGGCGTGTCTGGATCGATTTCTTGGTTTCTTCAACCGAAGCGTCGGTTGCAAAAAAGCCGCTTGCAGCCTCGCAGCCGCAAGCGGCTTGACTTTTCAAACCCAAGATACCTAATCCAGAACCCGACCAGTTCCTGGCTGCGGCAGGGCTGCTGCAACTTGCGGACGGCCTTGGCCTCGATTTGACGGATGCGTTCGCGGGTCACTTTGAAAATGTGTCCCACTTCTTCCAGGGTGTAGCTATAGCCGTCGCCTAGACCGTAGCGGAGTTTGATGATCTCGCGCTCACGGTAACTGAGCGTCTTGAGCACTTTGTTGATGCGATTCCGCAGCATGCCCTGCGTGGCGCCGATGGCCGGATTCTTCGTCGTCGCATCGGGCAACAGGTCGCCAAAATGGCTGTCTTCACTATTGCCCACGGGGCGGTCGAGGCTGATCGGGTAACGGCTCATGGCCAGCACGCGGCGGGCTTCGTCCACGCACGTCTCGGAGGCGTTGGCGATTTCCTCGATCGTAGGCTCGCGGCCACCGGCCTGCTGCAACTTGCGCGACACGCTCCGCACCTTGGACATGGTTTCCACCATGTGGACCGGGATGCGAATGGTGCGGCTCTGATCGGCCACAGCCCGCGTGATCGCCTGGCGAATCCACCATGTGGCGTACGTGCAGAACTTGAAGCCGCGGCGATACTCGAACTTGTCGACCGCACGCATCAGGCCGGCGTTGCCTTCCTGAATAAGGTCAAGGAAGCTCAGGCCGCGGTTACGGTACTTCTTGGCGATCGACACCACCAGCCGCAGATTGCCTTCCGACAGGCCGCGCTTGGCTTCCTGGTAACGAGCGTAAACCTGTTTGAGGTACTGCACCCGATTCCGCAGGCTGGTGGGCGATTCCTGCGTGGCGCGGAGGAAATTGCGCAACTCGGTGAGCCAAGGCTCGCGCTGCTGAGGGCGGCCTTTGTTCTTGCGATGGTCGTCGATGCGGGCCTTGAGTTCGTCGATCCGGCGGCTGAACTCCTCGAGCGTCTTGATCATCGGCTCGATCCGCTGCGTCCGCAAGCCGAGTTCCTCGATCAAGCGAACTGCCCGGCGGCGGCGGCGCCCCAACCGCCGCCATGCCGCCCGCCGCTGGGCCGCGACGCGCGACTTGCTCGTGGCCAGGTGGTAGTCGTGCTGATTGCGCTTCAAGAGCGTTTCCAAGGTGCGAATATTCGAGGGCAACCGACCCAGAATCTGGGTTTTCTCCAGTTGGTCGGTCACCGAGACCTGGACCGTGCGATCAAAAGGCAACTCGCCCTCGTGGACCCGCCGCAGGACCTTGACGGCCAACTGCATGACGTAATCGCAGGCCAGCACATTCCGCCGGAACTTGGCGCGGGTCTCTTCGATTTGCCGCGCCAAGGTCACTTCTTCACGTCGCGACAGCAGCGGGATCTCGCCCATCTGCGTCAAATACATGCGCACCGGGTCGTCCGACCAGGTTTCGTCTTCATCCACGCCTTCCAAGAGGCCGTCGACATTGACGTCCAGGTCGAGTTCGTCCAACTCCACGGCGAGGTCGGGCACGTCCCGAATCAGATCGTCGTCCACATCTTCGAAGCCCGCTACGGCGTCATCGGCCAAGTCGTCGATCACTTCATCCGGGCGCGAAGTTGCGTCGTCATCCAAGTCGTCTAGCAATGCGTCGTACAATTGCAATTCTCCTCCATCAAACAGTCCAGGACCAACCTCTCCCCCAACCTAACATTATGCCACAAGTCGCAGCCGAAAGCCACGAAATTCTACCACCGTTTTCCCATGATGATTCCGCAGTGCAGCATTTGGCAAGGGATTCCATTTACGAAGAAAATAGGTCTGCCCGGAAGAATCTCCCATAACGCCGCCCTTCTCTAATCGGCACGGGCTCTAAACGGCGCGGCGGATAGAACCTCTTGAGAACCGAGCCGCTCGCGTCCATACATTTGGGGTATAAAGAATCCCCTCCGCTCCCTCTTCTCGACTCCCGAGCATACTTACACTGCGGCCGGCAGGAAATAATTCATATCTTTTTCTATCATCGCGCTTCGGATCATTTCGTACCGCGCAGGGTCTAGGGTATTTCATTTTAATAGGTCGGGGCGGTTAGTCCAGTGTCTTATTGGCCAATTTCAAAGTTCACCAGAACTAACCCCTTAAACAACACAAAACATGCAAAAACTCCCTGTTCTTCCTATTTTCTACAGTTTTCTCACACTCGGTCCGATCTGCCGTTAACGAGGAAGGTCTACCTATTTTGACATGGGTTGTCACGTTTGCGCGAGTGTCCACCTCGTCGGAAGGCGCACTGCCGAGTACAATACGATTGTACAAGTAAATACATCGAGGCCGTGCCGTCGACGTGAGCGACCGTAAAACGACTTATTTGCTCCCCTGTGCTTGTGGGCGAGAAATCCCGATCGAACCACGGCAGGCCGGCGAAACCGTTCGCTGCCAATGCGGACGAACATGTGCCGTACCCACCATGCGAGAGGTGCAAAATCTCCGCGCGGCCACGGGCACGATGCCGGCGGCGGCCAAACCTGCCTGGGGAAATCCCCAGAGGTTTCTCGTGGCGGGCTTGGTTGTTTTCTTGCTGGCAGCGATAGCTGCGATTATCCTTTATCCCCAACTTTCCCAACGGCGGGCTGGACGTGCATCGCCGGAGGACGTGAGGCAGTATGTCAAAAGCCTTCCGCTTCGGGAATCGATCAAGTACTTTCATTTGTATATTCTGCCGGGGATCGATAGTCCTGAGCCGCCCGAGGTCGAGCGCAAGCGGAACATGGTCTATCTTGGCATGGGAGCTTCAGCCGCTGTGGGGGCTATCGGCCTGATTTTGGCGGCGGTCGGGATCGCCGGAATCGTTCGGCGGTGAGAGGTAATCGGCGCTAGCCGATCGTGCCGGCCCGTGCATATAAGAAAACCCTGGCTTCCCAGAGTCTCGCGGCAGAGGTGGATATTTCGTCTACTCCCGCAACACGTAGACAAACTGTGCCGGTTCGACCTCGATCCAGCGCGGCGAAAGCCGGCTGCCTGTCGCCATGTGCCGCAGTTCGAGGGTTTCCTTGTCCACGATCACCAGCAGCCGCTTCAGCCAACCGGTGGCAACCAAGATATAGACCCGCGACGTCTCGCTCATCCGCCACCGCCGCCAGCGATCCAACGCGGGATGCTCGTGCAGGATGCGGGCCATGCGTGGGTCGGCCTTCTTGACCGTCTTCAACCGCCGGCAGGCCTGACATTGGTTCCGTTCCACGACTTGCGGGCTGACTCGCTGTCGGCAACTGCGGCACGAGACCATTTCGCTCCGCAACAATCTCCGGCCACTAACCGGGCAAACCTCGGTTAGTTCCGGACTTACGCGGCGACCAGTCACCGCGCAGCGGACCAACTCCGTGCTCAGCAGCCGGCGGCCGGTCTCGGCGCAGGCCTCGATCCGCTCGGCCGCAGCGATCCGCCCGTCGTCGGTGGCGGCAAGACGAAGAGTTGCTGCCCCCGTATGCGGGCAGACAACCGGTGGCGGCGAGAGCGTTCGCGTCCAGCCGGAGAAGGGCAAATCCAAGGATGTCGCGGCGATCGTGAATCGCAACTTGCCCTCGACGTACTTGCACCAGACCGCTCGGCAACTGACCAGGTTTATGCTGTCCCCGACAGGCAACCGTTCTTCGGCAAGGCGGCTGCCCACCGCCAGAAATCGCGGCAAATCCGCCTCCAAACGATCGGGCGGATTCGCCAGGGGAACGCATTTCATCTGCCGGTCCTGGGCGATGGGTTGGCCGTCGACCTCCTTGCCTTCCGAATTCAGGTAGAGCTCAAGCCTCTGGCTGCCGTGTTCATACACCAACTGCAAGACGAGCCGGTCTTCCAAGGCGCAGCCTGCCAGACTGACTCGACCATTGTCCACTGCATAGGCGGGAAAGAGGATTTCCGCAATTTCAGCAACGCTGGCCGGCTGTTCGGCGGGCGCGACGTGTATGAGAGGACAGGGCTGGGGCACGGAAGAATCTCTCGGAGCTGTAGGCAGGATAGTATCGACGGGCACCATCGATGCCACCCTTCTGAAGTATTCTAGCACACCAGCCCCGTTCGACGTAGAGGGTTTTTTCTGGCAGGCGGGTGGGCTTTAGCCCGCCTCCTCCAAAACACCTTGCCTAGGCGGGCCGACCACGACCACGACCACGACCATGAGTACATGGTGCCCGACACGGTGCCCGACACGGTGCCCGACATGGTGCCCGACACGGTGCCCGCCCACCTTGCACTTGCGCATGAATAGCCAATTTTCTTCACGCTCGTCCCAGCTTGCCGAGGATTCTCATCTTGTGGAGGAAACCGGGCCTGCGATATCATGCTCTCTGGCAGGAGTTCGGAAGATTCGCAGCCAGGGAAAGAACGCTTCATGGACGATTGGGTAACACTGCGAGCGGGCTGGCGAGGCGATTTCCCTCGCGGTCCGGCCCCCAGCCGCGGATTGCCCCTGCGACCTTGGGTCATCGCGCTCCTGTTGCTGGCTTGCCTGGTCCCGCGGGCGGTGGCGGCCTGGAACTGGGACGTGATCTGGGGCGATAGCCTGCAATACATCTACGCCAGCGAATCTCTGGAGAAAGGCGATTTCGAACAGGGCTTCGCTGAGTTCGGTCTGAATCTCTATCCCCTGATCCTCATTCCGCTTCGACATCTGGGTGTGGATTGGCAGATCGCCGGCAAGTATTTCGGCGTGCTCGTGGCTTCCTTCACGGTGTTGCCGCTCTGGGGTTGGCTGCGGCGAATGTTCGACGATCGCCTGGCCGTGATTGCCTGCCTGGTCTATGCGTTGCAGGGGAAACTGATCGCCATTTCGCCGCTGATCATCCGCGACTCGACCTTCTGGTTTCTGCTCGTGCTCACCCTGTACTTCGTCTGGCGCGCGGTGGGCGAATTGCGGATCGGGCTCTTCCTGACCGCCGGCCTGGCGCTGACGCTCGCCGTCCACACGCGAACCGAGGGCTGGCTGCTGGTGATTCCTTTGCTGGGCTGGGGGGCGTGTCGCTGGTCCACCGCTGGCGGGCACTGTCGGGCACCATGCTCGCATGGTTGGCATGGTCGCCTGCGTTTGGTAGCCGGCACTTTGCTCTGCCTTGCCGTTATCCCGGCCGTCGTGTCCGTGGTGAACTTCACCTGGCTGCGTGCCAATCCGCGCTGGGAGTTTCTCCGCACGACCCATCTCCACATGGCCATCGATTGGTGGAATTCCGTGAGCGGGATGCACGTGCCCGCTCCGCACGAACAACCGGTGATACCGGCAGAGGTCCCGCTCCCGGCAATGAGTCCGCCGCCGCTTGCCGCGGCGCCGGCTGCGGAGAAGCCCGCGGCCCAAGCAGCGCCGCCGTTTTCGTCCATTCTCGTGCCTGATGTCGTGCCGCCCGAGCAGTCCACGCCAAGCTGGATCTTGACGTTCAAGCTCCTGGAACGATTGGCCAAGGCTTACACCTGGGTGGGAGGTTTTTTGCTGCTGGTCGGGCTGGTCTGCGGATGGCGGATTTTTCTGCGGCCCGAACATCTGACGCTGTGTTGCATGAGCTTGTTCTTGCTGGCGATCTCGCGGATTCGTTACTGGACTGGCGGCCTTGATCTGCGTTACTTCATGCCGATGGTGATCATCGGCGTTCCTTGGATGGCCTTGGGCCTGGAGTACGTCATCGCCTCTGCGCAGCGGTTGTTCCAGGGCGGAAAACTCTCGCCGCCGGCGTTGCACGTTTTCGCCGGGGGCCTGATCGCCGCCGCCGTGATGTGCAGCCTTCTCGACGGACCGATGTCGGCTGCCGCCAATATGCGGAAGCACGCGGCCATGGGACTTTGGATCCGCGATCGCTATGGACCCGAGCCCGCCGTAGCCGGCAACCTCGATCACTTGACCATCGACACTTTCTACGCCAACGGCCGCGTCGTCGGCACCTTCTGGCCCCGCGACTGCCTGAAGGTCCCGATGCCCGCGGCGCTTACCGCGCAAAGCGCCGATGTCGTTGTGCTCTGGAACGAAGAAAACATCATCGGCAGCGAATACCTGGCCATCGTCGAGCAGCGGATCACCGGTTATTGCGGGTATCGACGCGTCGATGCCGAGCAACTGCCGGCGGGAGAGAACGAACTGATGGTATTCGTGAGAAAATAATTATTTGCATATTGCTGGCGGTAAGCTACGCTTGATGGCAAGCACCTGCTCGAGTTGAATTGCCGGCTTGCCAATTTCAACTCGGGCCGCCCGATGGGAGAGCCGCCGATGCGCGCCGAATACATCAATCCGTTCATCGCCTCCGTCCGCAATACATTCCAAACCATGCTCTCCAGCGAGGCCCAGCGCGGGACCCCATACCTGCGGACCGCGGCGGAATCGGATTTCTGCGTGAGCGGAGTGATCGGCCTGTCGGGCAACGCGGTGGGGACCATCGTGCTCAACATGTCGCAGGAAGTCGCCCTGGGAATTGCCTCCGCCCTGCTGATGGACCAATTCACCGAGCTGACCGCCGACGTGATTGACGCCGTGGGCGAGCTGACCAACGTCATCGCCGGGGCGGCCAAGTCGAAGCTGGAAGAGTTTCACCTGGGAGTGAGCCTGCCGAACGTTGTCACGGGCGGCGCCCACACGATCCACTTCCCCAAAGACGTGACACCCATCTGCGTGCCCTTCACGACGATCTGGGGCCCGCTGGTCCTCGAAGTCGGCCTCACGCCCGTGCGGCAAGCGGTGGCCGGGTAGAGGCGTTAACCAACAATACTACGATGCTCGGCAGTTCGCCCTTGGCGCAGCCGATTGGACGACGGCCCGGTTCTGGATAGAATGGTGGAGGCGGAAGCCCACACCACCCATCTCCAAGGAACCATCAAAATGACCCCGCGCATCGTGGCCCTCCTTTCGGTTTTCTTCTTGTTCGGCAGTCGAGGCATGGCCGCCGAGACCAAGTATCCCCACGCAGAAATGCTCATCGAGCCGAGCACGCTCTCCAAGGTGGAGATCGCCAAGCAGTTCATTATCTTGGATGCCCGCGAGCAGAAACTGTACGATGAGGGCCACGTTCCCGGGGCCGTTCGGGTGGATGCGACCGCCTGGGCCAAGGCGTTCAAGGATGGGAAGGATGCCGAAGGCTGGAGCGCCAGGATCGGCAAGCTGGGTATCAACGCGGATTCAAAGGTCGTCGTCTACGATAACAGTTCATTCAATGAGGCGGCCCGCATCTGGTGGATCCTCCGCTATTGGGGCGTGGACGATGTCCGGTTGTTGAACGGCAACTGGACAACGTGGAAGAAATCGGGACTAGCCATCGACACGGACAAGCCGAAACCGTCGCCCCCGGTCGAATTCGCGGCCAAGCCGCGGTCCCAGCGGCTGGCGACCAAGGGACTGGTCTTGGCCTCGCTCAAAGATAGCAGTCTGCAGATCGTGGATGCCCGCTCCGAGGGCGAATTCTGTGGCGCCGACAAACGCAAGAACAAGCGTGCCGGGGCAATCCCCGGGGCCAAGCACCTGGAATGGATCGACCTGATCGACAAGGGGAGCCAGCGGTTCAAGACGCCCGATCAACTGCGGGCGCTATTCGCAGAAGCAGAGATCCAACTCGACCGGCCGACGGCAACGCATTGTCAAAGTGGCGGCCGAGCGTCGGTGATGGCTTTTGGCATGGAACTGATGGGAGCCGCCAACGTCGCCAACTATTATGCAAGTTGGGGCGAGTGGGGAAATGCCGACGACACGCCGATAGTGCCCGGCAGCCGGAAAAAGAAGCCGTAAGTCGAAGCCGTAAGCGGCTTATCCCGCCTTTTTCATGAACCGGCCGTCAAGGGAGTTGTCCGGCACGCCCAGGCTATTGAGCAACCAACGAATCGGTTTTCGCTGAAGCTCCCAGCGATAGCGCCGCAGGTCCTGGAAACTGCAAATCGGTGCGGAACTCTGGTCATCCGTTTCGGCGCAAGCTGCAACGTGGATCGGATAGCCGTTCTCCGCATTGAACGCTTGGAATTCCTCTTCGAGCCAGGCCAGATCACCGCCGCCAATGAAGATTTCTCTTTTCTTTTGGGCAGAATAGCGTGCCAGGGTTTCGGCCAGGTTCTGCCCTTGGGTCTGCCGAAAGGAATCGCTTCCGCGGCTCGTGTCGGCAATCTGGCTGGCCCGTTTGGTCCAATTCAGCATGGAGTCGTCCCAAGGCAGCGCCAACCGCTTGCACGTCTCCCGCAGAATCTTCTCGTGATTCGCGACAAGACTCTCGTAACGCAAGATCGGCCATCCCTTGGCATGAAAAAGCTCCCAGTCCTCCTTGAAGCGGCGAAATCGCAATCTCAGGGGAGGATCTTCCGCCGTGAATCCGTTCAAGCCGTAGGGCTTGACGAGCAGCGAGGACCAGGTGTCACGAACGTCTCGTATAACCAAAAGAGGGGAAACCGTCCAACCCTCGTCCTGGTAGTGGTTCGTCAATTCGCTCAAGCGAAAAGAACTGATGGTGGTTTTGCACCATGCCAACGGCCTGCCGAGATTGGGTGCAATCCGCGGCAGAAGGTCATATTCCCCGTCCAGCACTCCATCCATGTCGCGGCGTTGCAGAAAGCACCAAGAGACCAAGGTGGAACCGCTGCATTGTAGTCCCGCACACAAAAAAAGCCTCTGGGATGAACGGTCCATGCTCTTTTCCTGAACGATAGCGAAATCCTATGCTTTGCACGGGCAAAGGTTCACAGTTTGGCCGAGCATAGCGGGGGTAGGATAATCAATGGTTGTTGATGCCGCTAGACGAAAACCGCCAAAGCGCTGAAAAAATAAAGTGGCTGAGTTGTTGGGGCCCAGGCCCGCGCAGGATGGCCCTCGATCGTAACCTCGCCAACTGCTGCCACTGCTCAGCGGAAGCATCAGCATGTCCCTGAGCTTGCAAAGAGCGCGGTCTTGCCGGTTCCACGCGCGTCGCAACCTCAGGGACGTGCCGCCCGGCTGTGAGCACTTGTCGAGGTTAGATCAAGGCCACACATCCTCGGGGTTCACGGGCTTCGATCGGGCCGCGGGGCCTCCCTTCTATAATCCAGTCCCAGCGGGTGGGTGGAGGGCTGGTGGGTTAGGGGCTGGCGGGTTAGGGTCCGTCGGCGGCGCCGGCAGCGAAGGGGGCGGAGCAGGCGCCGGATATGTCGGCATTGAACCCGACGGAGACGATGGAGGGTAATATGACTGCTGGGGGTATTGGGCTGGTTGCTGGTAAACAGGTCCTCCCTGCACGGCGGCCGGCTGTGGCGTCACATACACGGGTTGCGGGACGACATAGACCGGGCGCGGATAATAGTACGGATAGCCGTAGGGATAGCCGTAACCATAGGGATAGTAGCCGTAGGGATAGCCGTAATAGTACGGATAGGGATTATAGGCCGGCACGCCGATCCCGATCCCAATTCCGATATGCGGCCCGCCGGCCTGGGCCGGGGAACCCGAAAGCCCTATGGCTCCCAGAATTACTACGCCGACAAGCAAGGTTTTCTTGAGCATGGCTGATTCTCCAATGAGTAGGACTGCCTGGGGATGCCTAAGTTTGTACGTTGAACAAGAAACCGCTGATCGATTGGCTGCCGCCCGAAGTGCCGGAAAGCTGCGAAAGCAAGTCGGCAATTTGCTGGCTGGAAGTCTGCTGAGTTGCCGTCGTCGCGGTTGTGGCGCCGGTTGGGGTGGCCGCAGCGCTTGAGGTGGTTGTGCCAGAGGTTTGCGAACTCGTAGTGCTCGTTTGGCTGGCGCTACCCGTTTCGCTGTGATGGTGGTGATGGTGGTGGTGAGCGCCTTGGGTTTGCGCAGAGGCCTGCTGCTGAAGCGTATCCGGGTTGATGCCGTTGTCTTGCAAGACCTGGTCCACGGCCCCCTGAATGGCCGAACTCAGGTTCGAGGTGCTGCCCGACTGTTCGGCAGTCTGGATGGCGTTGGTGATGGCCGTAGAAAGCTGGGCTTGCAGGCTGGTCGCCGCGCTGCCGGACGTGCCCGTCGTGCCAGACGTGCCCGTCGTGCCGGAGGCGGCCGTCGTGCCGGAGGCACTGGTCGACTGGGTCGCACCACTGGCGGCCGATTGACTGTTCATCAATAGGGCCATGTACTGGAACGGATTGAAGTTCAGACTACTGACACTGCTAAGAGTGGACACAACAATTACCCTTCTTTAAGGAACTGCGAACTGCTCATTGCCCTGAATCATATAAAAACCCGAGCAGGTTCTGGTTGTTGTTTTGGGAGGAGAGGAGTGAGGAAAGCAAATCGCCCGAGTTCTGGCTGGTGCTCCCGGAGGTTGCCAGCAAGGATGCCAGATCGGCCGATCCTTGGCTGTCGTTTTCCAAGGCCGGGAACTGTGACAACGAGTCGCTTGACCCCGTATCGTTCGCGGACGTGGAAAGCAACGACAGAAGCCCACTCGATCCCTGGCTGCTGTCCTGGGAAGACGTGAGTTGGGCCAACGGGTTGCTAGCTTCGCTGGCAGCGCTGAGGGCGGCCAGGACTTGGGCCAGGATGGCGCTAGTGGAGGAGTCGACGGACGTCGGTTGCGCACCACTCGTACTGGCTGCGGCGCCGCTTTGGCCTGTGCTGCCGGTCGGCTGCAAGGTCTTGGGATCGATCCCGTTGCTCTGGAGCACCTGCACCAAGGTGTTGTAAACCACGTCTTTGAGGTCCGCATCGCCGGACTGCTCGGCGCTTTGCAAGGCCGCCGTAACGGCCGACTGAATCTGGTCTTGCAGGTTCGAGGAACTGCCGGTCCCTGTGGTACTCGACGCGCTCGACGTGCCGCTGCCATCTTGGCTGGCTGCCGTCAGGTTGCCGCCGAGAAGCGAATTCAAGAGCGACGGATCGCTCAAGCCGCTTTCGGCTTGGGAGAGCAAAGGCAGTAGATTGGCGTTATAGCCGCTGATGCCTGCGATCCCTGACATACCGCTTTCCTTGCTGTGAAGGCGGGTGGACCCCCGCCACAATCAACGCAATATCACTAATCGTTATAGATCGGCATTCTTACCCGGCGGAATGAATATTGAGTATTGAAGTGCTCTTTGCGCAGGTTAGTGCCTGTCTTGGTTCGATAACGCAAATGATGACAGATCAACCAGTTGCGCCAGCCGCCTTGGACAGAGCCCCCATTCGACCACAGCCCCTAAACCTCTCATGTTATTACTTTTGTAACGATTCGTCAGGCGAAATCGGTATATCCCCGACGCCATGGCGCGGCTAGAATAACCGTAGGGTCAAATATCATGAAGGAACATCTTGATGCAACTTCCCGGCGAATCTCCCGTGGAGCAGTCCACAGGGTTCCGACCTGGGTTCGTCCCACGGGCAGGAAACCGAGCGGCAGCTTGCTTCTGCGCCGTGGCGAGCGCGATCCGCTTGGGCCGGCTGTCGGCAAAAGCTCGCTTGCTGTCGGTTTCTATTATCCTTGTCGGAATCACCTGCGGGGGGATTCTGGCCTGCTGTTTGGGTTCCAGGGCCGGTGTGCCGCCCGATGCCGGTAAAGACTTGCCGTACTGGGACAAGACCTCGCACGTCGATCTGAAGAATCTGACAACGGTTGGCAGGAATCCCTATTTCAACCTTGTGCCCGGCTGTCGGCTTCGCTATACGAGCGGCACGGCAACCCGCACCATGACGGTGCGGCGCAAGACCAAGATCATCGACGACGTCGAGACCCGCGTCGTGGAGGAGAAGGAAGCACAGCAGGGCCAGCCGACGAAGATTGTTTGGAGATACTACGCCATCGACAAGACCACGTCTGCTCTTTACTGCTTCGGGGTCCACAGCCAAATCTATTACAAGGGGCGGTTGGTGAGCCAGCGGGGCTGGCGCTTGGGGCGCACGGAGCGATGTTCACTCTGGTCCTGCCTGCGGCGCCCAAGGTTGGCGACACGCTGCTCCGCAACCACCGTCCCCTGCAACCGCGCAGGCAGGAAGAAGTGATTGACGTTGCCGAGAAGGTGGTAACTCCCGCCGGCACATTCGCGAACTGCGTCTGCACCGAAACCAAGGGACGCAGGGAAAGCAAGGTAAAGGTGTTTGCCCCCGGCGTCGGACTCGTCCAAGACGGCCCGTTCGCCCTGGTGAAAGTCATTCAGACCGTGCCGAGAAACAAGGCTGATGTTCGGACAACGGAGACGAGATTTTGAAAGTCAAGCGGTTCGTTCGTCCGTTCACGGGGTCTATTTGCATCCTGGGCCTTGCCGCCACGATGACGACTGTCGGCATGGGCCAAGACTTCACACCTCCAACCGGTCCCGGCCCTGGATTTTCGCCTCCCCAGAATCAGCCGCCCAGCCCCGGCCCTGAGTTTCCTGCCCCGCAGAACCAGCCGCCGAACCTTGACGGGCCCGTGGCGCAGCCTGGTCTTGGACTGCCGCCCGATGCCGCAGGACTCCAGCAGCTTCCCGCCACCGCCTGGCCGAGTACCGATTCCCAGGGAAAAGGCAACGATGCCTGGCTGCCTGACGACATGATCGGGTTCGGAGGCATGGGAGGCATGGGAGAAATGAGAGGCCTTGGCGGCGGCATGAACCCTGCCGACTCCTTCCGATACTCGGTCCTCTGGTTTCCCAAGGTTCCCGTCGGAGCGCAGCCCACCGATCTGCAGATGATCGGGGAGAATCTTTCCTTCACCCACCCCCTGTGGAAGGACTCGCTCAACGCCTTGAGCCTTACCGGCGGCGTCCGAAATGAGCTATTCCAGACCGATGCCGTCCTGCCGGAAACGGGCCAGCCGTTGCCCTCGGATCTCTGGGGCGTCAACCTGGGCCTGCGTTACAGTCGGCAACTGAACGACGGCTGGATCACGGGCGGCGGCGTGAGCATCGGATCGGCCAGCGACCACCCCTTCGCCACGATCCATGAGATATATGTGGGCATGAACGCCATGCTGCGGATACCCCAGGGGGAGCACAATGCGTGGCTTTTCACCCTCTCCTACTCGCCCTATGGCGAATTGAACTTCCCGGTACCGGGTGTCGCTTTTAGCTGGAACCCTTCGCCGCAGTTTCACGCCAACATCGGCCTTCCCCTGATGGTGCTGTGGCGACCGACCGACGACTGGCAGTTCCAGGCGTCCTACATGCTCATCCGCACGGTGCACATCAAGGCCCAGTACCGATTGATGGAGAACCTGCGGGCCTTTGCCGCCTACGACTGGTCGAACGAGTCGTACACGTTGTTGGACAGCCCCGACCCGAACGATCGCTTCTTCATCTACGATCAGCGGGTAAGCCTGGGACTCCAGGCATCGCTCTGGCGGCATTGGACAGCGTCGCTCTCCAGCGGCTTCGTCTTCGACCGTTACATGTTCGAGGGCACGTCGTCCAATGCCAGCTCCAGCACGGCCGACCGGATCGACCTGGGCAACGGACCGTTCGCTGCATTGAATCTCGGCGTGAGGTTCTAGAGGAAGGGTGCAGGATGGACCTCCGAGTCCGTCCGGCTGAAACGGGAGGGACTCGGAGGTCCATCCGACAAGCGATTCCGCGCGAGCCCGCAGCCGCTTACAGAAAATTCATCACGGCGTCGCACTTCTGGTCACCGTTGCGACTCTGGAAAAAGACCGTCACATCCCCATCGGAGCTTACGGCAATGGGGTGAGCGCCCCAAAGATATGCCGATCTCGCGGCCGTGGTCCTGGCGCCCAACTGGCTTCCGGCGTCGGGATGCGATCGAATCAAGGCCCCGATCGCCAGCAGACGGGTGTCGTCGAAGACAATCGCACCGTCGATGCAGGCCAGTTCGATCAGTTGCCTCTTCCGCTTGATGGAACCGGTTTTCTTGCGGAAGGCGATGTCTTCAATCGAACTTCCAATCAGGACTTGCCCGCTCGGACGGTTCGCGACCACATGGCCGTTGCCCTTCCAGGGCGGGCACTTGATGCCGGCAGGATTCAGGATGCTCACGGGATTGAGGATGCGTTCCAGGATCCGGTGCTCGGGGTCGTAGACCAGCAGCGCCCCCTGCCGTCTGAAACTGAGATCGAACACCATTTCCACGAGATTGGTGGCGACATCTCGATTTCCCAGGCAATACGCCAGGCTGCTGCGGAAGTGCCGGGCGTCGTAGATCCTCCACTTCTTCTTGCGTTTGGTGGCCAGAACCCCCGCCTTGTCCAGAATGACTAGATCGCCATAGGGCGTAAGGTGGGCCACGATATCCGAGTCGTCCATGACACTATGGATCGGATGGAGGAACTCGGGATAGAACTTGTGGGACAACGCGTTGTTGACCTGGGACCATTCCACGGAGCCATAGTTCATCAGGCGAAGGTCGGCGTCGACGGCCAGGTACGTGAACGTGTAGGGGGAGGCGGCCAGCCGATCGAAGAACTTCTGCAAATGGGCCTGGGTAATGTCGCCGATGCCTGCCCCCGGCCGAACGAGAAGCGTCAGCGCAACCGGCAGATTCTCACTGGTCCGCCGGGAGACGGTCTCCAGATACTTGATGAGTTTCACCCAATCCGGCTCCCGCGACTGGATCCGCAGCCAGTCGGCGGCGAACCCCTCCACGAGGACATCCGTGGCGTTGGAATACTCCAGGAAGCGGTCCACCGGAAGCTGTTCGGTCCGGCCGCGGATTCTCTCCAGCAACTCGCTGAGGTTCGGCGAGAGTTTGCTGTGATTGAAGAAACGGGCCTTGTAAGGTCCAATGGGGATCGAATACTCTTGCGGGCCGCATTCCGCCTCATACCAATGGGGAACGAGGCGGATAATCTCCCGCCCGATTTCGGCCTCCGTTATCGATCGCAGCACGTCCAGTGGCGTCATGCGGCGGATGATACGAAAAAATCACGGTCGGCCCAATAGGTCTTTTTTCCGAGCGGAGATCGGCCTTCACGTTCCGGGACATTTCCGTTCTAGTCTGCCCTCATCGCCCTCTGCACCGCCGTGCCCATGTCGGCGGGGCTCTCGGCCACGACGATGCCCGCCGCCTCCAAGGCCGCGATCTTCTCGGCGGCCGTGCCCTTGCCGCCGGAAATGATCGCGCCGGCGTGGCCCATTCGCTTGCCCGGCGGGGCAGTGCGGCCGGCGATGAAGGCGGCGACCGGCTTGGTCACGTGCTGGCGGACGTAGGCCGCCGCCTGCTCCTCGGCCGAACCGCCGATCTCACCCATCATCAAGACCGCCTCGGTGCCCGGGTCTTCCTCGAACATCTTCAAGAGATCGATGAACGACGTGCCCACGATCGGGTCGCCGCCCAGACCGACGCAAGTCGATTGCCCCAGCCCGAGGTTCGTCAACTGCCAGACGGCCTCATAGGTCAACGTGCCCGAGCGGCTCATCACGCCGACCGCACCTTTCTTGTGGATATAACCGGGCATGATGCCGATCTTGCACTCTTCCGGTGTGATCACGCCCGGGCAGTTGGGCCCGATCAGTCGCGCGCCGGTGCGGCGGACGACTTCGGCCGCGCGGACCATATCGCGGACCGGGATGCCTTCCGTGATCGCAACGATCGTGCGGATGCCGGCGTCGGCGGCTTCCATGATGGCGTCGGCCGCGAAGGGGGGCGGGACGAAGATCATGGTGGCGTCGGCCCCCGTCTGCTCCACGGCCTCGGCGACCGTATCGAAAATCGGAAGACCCTCGAAATCCTGTCCGCCGCGGCCCGGCGTCACGCCGCCCACCATCTGCGTGCCATAGGCCCTGCAATGCGTGGTGTGGAACTGGCCGGCCTTGCCGGTAATCCCCTGGCAGATCACGCGGGTGTCTTTGTCAACGAGAATGCTCATGATGTTTCCGTGTTCCTTTTGGTAGGGTGGGACAGATCCGGGGTACCCGGGGTACCCGCTTGCGGGTCGCGGGTCGGCGAGTGCCGGCCCACCATTGCTTCTATCATTCTCGATCATGGTGGGCCGGCGCTTGCTACGCAAGCTGGTCCCACGCTACGAAGCGGCGGCGACAACCTGCTTGGCGGCTTCGGTCAGACCGGGGGCGGAAATAATGTTGAGTTTGCTCTCGGCCAGGATGCGGCGGCCTTCCTCGACCTCGGTCCCTTCCAGCCGCACGACCAGCGGGATCTTGAAATTGACCGAGCGATGGGCTTCCAGCAGGGCGCTGGCGATCGTCGTGCAACGCATGATGCCGCCGAAGATATTGACCAGCACGGCCTTCACCTTGGGATCGGCCACCAGGATGCGAAAGGCCTCGGTGACTTGCTGCACGTTGGCCCCGCCGCCCACGTCGAGAAAGTTGGCCGGCTGCCCGCCGTGGAGCTTGATAAGATCCATCGTGCTCATGGCCAGTCCGGCGCCGTTGACCAGGCAGCCGATGTTGCCGTCAAGCTGCACGAAGCTCAGGCCCGCCTCGCCGGCGCGGATCTCCGACGCCTCTTCTTCGGCCAGGTCGCGGAGCGCCAGCAGGTCCGGATGGCGGAAGAGGGCGTTGTCGTCGAAACTCATCTTGGCGTCCAGCGCCAGCAGGCGGTTGTCGGCGGTCAACACCAGCGGGTTGATCTCCAGCATGCTGCAGTCGCGGGCGAGGAACAATTTGCTCAAGGCCTGCACGAACTGCTCGGCGTTCCGCAGCGCGGCTTGCGGCAGGCCAAGGCGGGCGGCCAGCTTGCGGACCTGGTAGGGCTGCACGCCCGTATCGACGTCGAACGGCTCGGTGAGGATCCGCTGCGGCATGGTGGCGGCGACGTGCTCGATTTCCATGCCGCCTTCCGAGGAGACGATCAGCACCGGCCCACCGCGGCCGCGATCGATGACCGCGCCCAGGTAAAGCTCGCGGGCGATCGAGCAGCCTTCCTCGACCAGCACGCGGTGGACGGTCTTTCCCTCCGGTCCGGTCTGGATCGTGACCAGCTTATGGCCGAGGATGTTGGCGGCGACCGTTTCGGCCTCGTCGCGGCTGCGGACGAGTTGCACGCCGCGCTGCGCGGGGATGTCCTGGATGGTCCCCTTGCCGCGCCCGCCGGCGTGGATCTGGGCCTTGACCACCGCCACCGGCCCGGCCAGCTTGACGAAGGCGTCGACGGCCGCCTGGGGAGTATCGGCCGCAAACCCGCGGGGCACGGCCACGCCCGCCTCGCGCAAGATCTGCTTGGCCTGGAATTCGTGAATTTTCATGGGGAGTTGCCTCAAGGGACGAAAACTCCTATTGTCGCCCAAGCTGCCGAAGTGTTCAACCGGGGGAGAGACAGGAAATCCAGATAAAATCGGCGGCTCGGTTCCAGCCGATCGTAGAAAGGCCAAAGGACCTAAAGGACTGCAAGGACTTCAAGGACACCGGGGGATTCTCCTTTAGGTCCTTGCAGTCCTTTATGTCCTTATTTCTAAAGTGCCGGTCCCACCCTACAGCACCGGGCCCACCAGCCGCAGCGCGTTCTCCAGGAAACGGGCGCCGCGCGAGCGCCGCGACCATTGCTGCGGATCGATCTGCCGGCAGTCCTGCAAGTAGGTCTGCTGCAAGGTGCGAAGCTGCTCGGCGAACGCCTTGCCGTACACGAAGAGGGCCACCTCGTAGTTCAGCCAGAGGCTCCGCATGTCGAGGTTGACGGTGCCGAACATCGATATCCGCCCGTCGGCCGTGATCGACTTCGTGTGCAGCAGTCCCTTCTGGTAAAGATGGATGTGGACGCCGATATCGAGCAGCTCGTCATAATACGACCGGCTGGCGTAGCGCGTCAGCAGCGAATCGACCCGCTCCGGCAGGATCATGTCGACGCGCACGCCCCGCCCCGCCGCGCCCCGCAAGGCCCGCAACATCGAATCGTCGGGCACGAAGTAGGGCGTGGTGAGAATCAGTTCCTCGCGGGCCGAGTTGATGACCGCCAGGAGCATTTGCAGCAATCCATCGTCGCCTTCGCCCGGCCCCGAGGGGACCACCTGCATGTCCTCCGTGCCCTTCGCTGCCGCGAGGCCCAGTTCCGCGCTGGCGATGATCGTTTCGAACGGTTCGGCCGTTTCCAGCATCCAGTCGCCGATCATGGTCATGGCCAGCGGGGCAACCACCGATCCTTCCAGGCGGACCATGGCATCGACCCACAGCCCGACGTGGGCGTCCTGTTTGAAGTAACGGGGATCGACCAGATTCATGCTCCCCGTCCAGGCCACGCGGCCGTCGACCACGACGATCTTGCGGTGCAGACGGAGGTCGTTTCGCGACACGACGACCTGCAGCAGACTGACCGGCAAGGCCGGTTCGACCCGCACGCCCGCCTCGCGGAGCCGTTGCGGCTGCCGGCCTCTCCACCAGGGCCGCGCACCGACCGCGTCGACCAGCACCCGGCACGAGACACCCCGCCGGGCGGCGCGGATCAGGGCCTCCAACACCTCGTCGGCGGCGCCGCCTTCGTTCCAGATATAGAACTCCACCAGCACGCTCTTGTGGGCGTTGTCGATGTCCGCAACGATCGCCCGCAGGGTCTGTTCCGACTCCGAGTAGAACTGGGCCGTGCTGCCGGCCACCGTCGGAATGCCGACCAGGCAAGTGCCCAGCCGGTCCATGCCGCGGGCCTCCGGCCGATGCTTGTCCCAAGGCACTTGCGTCAACCCCTGGTCGATCACGCGTTGAGCCAGGAGGGCATAGTCGCTGCGGAGGGCGGCGATCCGCCGCGCACGTCGCTGCCCGACCCGCCGTTCTCCGATCAGCAGATAGAACACGAATCCCACCAGCGGCAGGAAGGCGACGAGGAACATCCACGCCAAAGCGACACCCGCGGGCGGCCGCCGCATGATCACCCGCAAGGAAACTCCCAGCACGATGGAAACGTGCAGGACGATGGCAGCGAACGTCAGCAACGTGGAAAGTTGAACGTACATGGGGAATTGCAGCCCGGAGTACAGGGCCCGGCAATCGCGGCCCGGCGTGCGCCATATTAACCCGAAGCGCAAGCGACGGCAATCAGCATTGGAGTCCCAAGCGTCGGATTTCCACTCCCCACTCTCGGCTATATGCTATCCCTCCGAACCCTTCGCTCACCATCACCTATGGTGTTTGATGGTCGGCAGCGTGCGTATTTTCCCAACTGCTAGGGGGAACGCGGTTACCAAGAGTGATGCTATCCTGCCAAGAAAACACGGAGAATCGCAATGACTTTACACTCTTTAGTGGGTATCTATTATCTACATAGGGATTGCTCCATGAAATGGCGTGCAAATCCATCCCGGCACCAGCGATTCGCGGTCGTTTGCCACGTGTTATAACCATTGTTAGTAGTTTCGCTATACTCACTGTAGTTACTGCGCGGCGCATCACACCCCTCGTCTGGAATTTTTCAATGGTGGGGTCAATAATTTCATTGCATTTTTATTCCATGGTATCCGGCAATCCCTGCACCTTGGCAGAGATTGGCCGGCTACCCGCCCGGCCCCTGGGCGGCGCCGGGAGCGCGCCACGAGACCCACCACGGATAGTATCCACAACTCTGGACCGAGTTCTATATTTTGTGGCCGGCAGACCCCTTGACGGGAATAATAACCGTAGGTATACTTATGTTCATGTTCGGGCGATTGCCCGGACCCGTGCCCGACAACTACTTTCCCCTCGGACCGTTGGCGCAGGAGACAATCCATGAGCGAAGCATCCTCCGTGGCCGCGAATGGCCGCCGCCAAAACGGCACGTTTGCCCCGGGCCACAAGTTCGCCAAAGGCAAACCGCATGCCGCCAAGGTGCAGAAACTGCGGAGCGCTCTGCTGAATGCCGTCAAAGTCGGAGACCTGAAGGCCATCGTGACGCAGTTGGTCAAAGTTGCGAAAGAGGGCGATGTTTCCGCCGCCAAGCTGCTCTTCGACCGGCTGCTGGGGCCGCCCTTGCCGCTGGACATCGAAGAACGTCTGAAGGCCGTCGAAAGGCTTCTTCAAGAAAGGTTGAGCCATGTCGCTTAAGTCCCGCTTGGACAAAGTGGAAAGGGTGGTCGGCGCCGGCCCGGTGGAAGGCCTCCGGCCCCCCGCCGAGACGCCGGAGCCTATCTGGCGACGGGCCCTGGAATTGCTGACCGCTCTGCCGGCGGACGAGTTCGGCGGCTGGTCCGTCGCCGAAGTGGTCGCGTGGTGCCGCGAGCGGCCGGGTTCGGCGCCGGGCAATCTCCCCGACCCGCTCTTGGACTGCCTGGCCCGCGCGGAGGTCGAGGCGGAGACGGGCAGGCTGCCGCCCCCCTGCAACCAGCGGGGGCGATTGGCGCGGGCCGATCTGGGCAACTGGTCCGAGGAGCAGTTGATCGCTTTTCTTCGCCACCTCGATGCGGCGACGGGCGACGATTACCTGCCCTGGCCGTATTCGACTTGGTTGCTCGAGGAAATCTCGGAGCACGCCAAGGCGCAGGCATTCTATCATGTTTGCGAGCTGCGACGCGGCGCGATTACCCCGGAAGAGTACGCGGCCAAGCTGGCGAAGTTCCTCCCGCCGGTAGCCCGCGCCGATCTGGAAAAGACCGTCCAGAACGTCCCCGACGGGATGCTGGGAATCGACGCGCTTCACCATGCGGCCGGATAGGCCTGCTTCAGCGTGCGCACGATGCGTTCGCGAAGGTCATCCCCCTTGCCCCCCTGCCTCCAGCCCAACTCGGGAAAAAACGCCACGCGCACCGGCGGCAACGTGCCGTCGGCACGCGGCGCGGTGATGTAGCCGGTGTCGTTGGCGCCGGTCACCGGCGGGTCGTCGGGCACAAACTGCTGGTTCAACTCCGACGTGTGGAAGTCGTAAAGACACTTCCAGTTGTCGAAGTAGTTGCAGATGCGGGCCCGATCGGGCACCAGCGGCAGCAGCGCAAACGGGACCCCCTCGCCGTCGCGGCGGTAGAAAACTGCGTAGTGCGCCTTTTCGATCGCCACCTGCGCACAGGCTCTTTTCCCGTCGGGCCGAGAGGGATCGAATTCAGCCTGCCCCTCGACCAGCTCGTGGGTGGGCAGGAAGCGGTTGTCGGTCCACAAGGCGTCAACGATGTAAACGATTGAGCTGATCCGCCCCCGGAGCACCCGCCCCGACACCACGAAGCTCGGCCGTTGGGGGTCGATCTCGTAGCGGAACTCGATCGAGGCGTCGGCATGAACCAGGCGGCGGGCCTCGTCGGCCGTGAAGTCCGGATACTTGCGCACTAGCGCAGGCGTGCCGATCCGGTCGTCGAACTGGCGGTACTGCACCAGGGGCGAAGGATAGGTAACCTTCATGGTGCGGCCGATGCGCTCCAGGGAAAGGTTGATCCCGATGCAATTCATTTCCCGCTGATCGCCCGAATCATAAGAGCCCACATCGACGCCGAAATTGTGTACCCGCTCCCAGCGGTTGCCGCCCGGGCGACGGACCCAGATGTAGTTGTAGTCCGTGCCCGATGTCCGCGGATCGAAGTCCAGCCGCAGGGCCTGATTCTCAAGTTGCACCCGCGTTTCGGGGGTCGTGCGGGTGGAACGGACCTTGCGCCGCCGGTCGGCAGCGGCATCTTGCTTCTGCCGCTCGATCACGGCGGCCGGCGGCTCGCTGCACAAGTCGGCAAACGCGTCGCGCACGCGCAGGCCCTGCTCCCGGCTGACGATGGTCAAGTAGCGGTGCAGACCGCCTTCTTCGGGCTGGAAGCGGGTGACGCCGTCGTCCTCGACCACCACCCGGCCCGGCCGCGAGAGGCCAAAGGAGGCCTTGTCCAGCCGTATGGCATAGAGCGTGCTGGTGAGGTCCCAGGTGGGCCGGTCGTACGGCATTTTCATGTACAACTTGTAGGCCTCCGCCAGGGGATGATGCGGCACGTAGCGGTAATCCTGCTCGATGCTGCGGTGCGGATAGAGAATGGCATTGCCGACCTCGAAGCCGCTCACGACAATCGGCGTAGGCCACTCCTGAAAGACCTTCTTGGCCGAGGCCGCGTCGGTCATCACGTTGAACTCCTTGAAACGCTCGCCGGGCCGCGGGGCAAAGTTGCCGGCCATCGCGCTCAAGAGTCGCACCTTGCGGCGGACCAGCCCCTTGCCGTCCAGCGGCGAGAGGACGTCGGGCTTGGAGTCCAACAGCCGGGCCAGGTTCGTGGAGAAGCCGACCTGGACGATCACCACGGAACCGTCGGCCTGGGCCGCCAATGCCCGCCGCAACACCGTCGTAGCCTCCGCTGCCTGGCTGCCTTCGCGGAGCTTGTGGGGATAGCGAGGCTGCCCGTTGTCTTCAGCGCAGGCCAGTTCACGCAGGTAGTTGCCGTCGCCGTGGGTCACGCCGCCCCGCACCACGCCGATCGGCACATCGCCGTAGCCGTAGAAGGTGTTCACCAGATCGACGAACGGCGCGGCGTAGCGGTGGTCGTTGGTAAGAGTCACCGCGATCAGGCGGCAGTCGCCGCGGCGCTGGAAGGCGTGGATCAGCCCCAGGGCCAGGGCGTCGTCGATATCGTTGCCCATGTCGGTGTCGAAAATCAAGGGCACCGGTCTCTGCGCCTGGGCAGTATTGAAGTGGACCAAAGGCAGGAGAAGGAAAACCGCCGTAAAGGCAAGCCAGCGAATTGTGTCTTGACGTGTCATCGTGTTGTGTCCTTGTTACGTGGATTTGCGTACTTACGGGAAGACGTGAAAGTGGCGAGCCCCAGGCGTGAGCCTGGGGGCTTCCCTTGGCTTACACCCACGTTGTTACAAACCAGTCCGGCAACGACCCCATCCAGCTCGTCTGGATGGTGAAGCAGGTTGGACAGCTGAGCACCGACGGCATTGAGAATCAGACCCCATCCAGCTCGCCTGGATGGTGAATCAGGTTGCCCAGCTAGTCGATTCTCGCGCCGTAGCCGTAGAACCTCCTTCACCCACGGGACGAGCCCGTGGGGGTCGTTTGTCTTCTTCTTATCCGTTCTAGCCATTCAGTCTTGTTCACCATCCGCACCCAGAGGGTACCCGGCCGGATGGGGTCCGAGATGTGTGTAACAACGAGGGCTTACACCCAGGGCTCGCCTCAGCGTGCCAGTTCCAGGGCAAAGCTTTTGACCACGGTCTTGGGACCGCATGTGATCTCGTACGTCTCCCGCGGTTGCGTGGCGACGTGGACGTTGGTCTTCGGCTGGCCGTCCTCCGCCCAGACATAAGTGATCTTCACGGGGCGGAATCCGCCCGCGGGTTCCTTGTAGTCCACGTCGATCCTCAGGGCAAACAGGCACGCCGTGTTGACCTCCTTGCCTTCCAGCTTCACGAGGGCCGTTCGCGCGCCGGACGGCACGTCGGAAAAGGTGAGGTATTTCGTATAGCCACCGGTCGGGCCGGTTATTCGTGCGGCCTGTTTGAACGTCTTGCCGTTGTCGAAAGACACGAAAATCGTGTAGGCGTCGTTGGCGTCGCGGAGGCGATACCCGAGGTTCATGCGGACCCGCGTGATATCGCCCGGAGTCGGGATTTTGAACGTCACGTCGCCCTTGCCCCGCGGGCGGGCCCAGCGGAGCTCGGCGCTGTTCAACAGCGGGTGGAAATCCTTGATGCTCAGTTGCTTCCACGGGGCCGCCGCCGGGTCGGTGTTGCCCTCGAGCGTGATCGTGCCCTCCTGCGGACCGGCGGCCAGCGTGATCGTGTTCCTGCCTTCCGTGAGCGTTGGCAGCGGGGCCTGCGAATGCTGCACCTCGTGCGTGATCTCGAGGCTATCCAGGCCGGTCGCCTTGCCCGAGAGCTCGAACTTCAGCCGGTAGTCGTATCTGCGGAAAACGACCGGCGTGAGATCGATCTTCTGCTCGCCGCCGGCCTTGACGTCGGCGATTTTTTTCCAATCCAGGCCCTGGTTGTCGCTCAGCGACACCACCACGCCTCCGCGGTCGCCGACAATGGCCTTGAAAGCCAGCGTGCCGGACACATAGACGTAACTGGTGGGCATGCGCAGCACGAGCACGCCGGGCCGGGCCGGGCTCTTCACATGGACGGCCGGGGCAGCCCCGTCCTCGCCTGTCGAGGCCAGGTTATCCGCCGCCAGGGCCCCGCCGCGAAACGCGCCGCTGGCCAGCGGCACATGGTATTCCGATATGCCGTTGCCAACGCGTCCGGGGGTCTTGTCGCCGAGCTGCCGTTGCAGGGCCAAGATGTTCTTGCCGCCCTCCAAGATATCGGCGTCGACCCAATCGATGAGCTTGTTCTTGTTGGACCAGTTGCGCGTGAGCTTTTCACCCTCGCGAAGTTGGACGTTCAATTGGTACCCCATCGACGGCCAGTACTCGTACTCCGGGGCGTTCTGATAGTCGTACTCGCCCATCGTCGCGTGCCAGCCGTGCACGCCGGCCGGATTGAAGCCGCTCTCAAGAAACGTGGGGCAAGTCGCCAACAACGGCGGACCTGCCTTCCGCCAGTTCCCGTGGGCGGCAAACTGCGCGAGCTTGCCCCAATCGCCCCGGTAGCCGGGATTCTTCTCGTGCCACTCGGCAACCGCTTTGTGGATCTCGTCGGCCGGAGCGATCTTTCCGTCGGGCATGAAAAAGTAATTCATCAGCGAGCCGTCGATCATATGCCACCCGCCGCCATAGAAGACCTCGCTGATCATGTGCACGTTGATGGCCCTGCCGCGGGCCTTCATGTCCAGGTAGCGGGCCAGGCCGCAGACATTGCTGCTGGCGCAGCAGCAGATGCCCACCCCGTATACGTGGATCGTCTTCAGCGGATCGTGGACATTGGCCTCCGGCGAGAGGAACTCATTGGGCGGGTTGGTCTGATGGCGATACCGCACCACCGTCTTCCAGATAGCCAGGGCCTTCTCCTGGTCGTTCATGCCCGGCTTGATGTAGGTTTTCGCCCATGCCTCGGGGCTCGACACGTCCTCGGATTTGTCGGACAGCACCAGCAGATGGCTGACGATGCCCGGCACGGCGGCAGCCGATGGGGCCGGCGCCGCGCCGGCAACCAAGACCAGGCAACCGGTGAGGACCGCAACGATTCGGAGAGGAGTTCGTAAACCATGGATAGGTGTCATGATGGGGCTCCAAGGGAATGGGGTCGCTGCAGAACGCAGAAGCTGTCTGGAAACACTCCTCGGCTATTCGCCTCATGAGGCATAGCCTCGTGACGACGCTCCGCGTCGTCACGCACCGGGCAGACGCTCCGCGTCCAAGTCATGGGGCCCGGGCGCCATGCCTTGCATGGTCGGCCAGGGCAATATCCATTAAGGCTATCCCGAATCGCGGCAAACGCAAGCCTATTCTTCCCTGCTCGTCGACCGAGAGATCCTCGACGCGGCGGCCCATGACGGCGTCGGGCTGTAACTCTTTCACGGAAAGGATGGTAGCAACGGCCCTTGCCGCCTGTCCATGCCTGAGCGACACAATCACGGAACGCGGCTCGTCGCACGCCCGGTTCAGGAGCGTCAGAACAACCCGCTTGCCATCGGCGGAAAGCGATGCGCACGCATCGCCCGGCGGCCGTACTCCGTTTGCCCCGAGCCGTCGCAGAGGCGAACGGTCGCCGTCGCCGCGGAATCGGCTTTCAGTTGCAGGCGGACTTCGTACTCCCTGCCGGCCTGAAGGGCAATATCCGACTGACCGATCCCTCCGCTGGCGCCCTGTGCCGGGACGCGGATTCGCTGCGACTGCTTGCCGGTATAGACTTCCGCACCGTCCAGCGCGAAAGAAACGGGCGGCCTGCCGATGCCGTACCAATGGGCGGCCAGACCCCGGGCCGCGCGGTTTCCACCTGTCTCGCCGCCGTCCAATTTCTCCTCGCTCTTGGCCGCAAAGCTGCGATTCTTGAGCAACTGGGCGCCCAGCCCCTTCCACATCGCATACCGTGTGTACTCGAGGTTGCAACCGAACAGCAGCGGCGAGATCACCGGTCCCGCCTCATCGACATTCAAGACGATCGACGACGCGGCCGGCTCGGCGCCTTCCGCAGGGTTCAGGCGGTCCGCCGCCCCAAGCCCCACGATCGCGCCCAGAACGAATTTTGAAGTTCGCAAAACTCCACAATGCTTACTCATGGCGATGCACCTCCTGACTCGGTGCTTTGCATCCCGGAGTTCGCAAAACTCCACAATGCTTACTCATGGCGATGCACCTCCTGACTCGGCGCTTTGCATCCCGGTGGGATGTTAGCTATTAGCCCTGATTCCATGAAAGAGGGCTCTCCCGGTGCTATACACGGTGTAGTGTTTGTTTCACTCACCCAAAGCACAGAGAGGAGAACCCAGTAATGTTGTACCTTGCCACCGACCAACACCGCAAGCAGTTGACCGTGAATCTTCGTAACGAAGCGGGAGACGTGATCTTGAAGCGTCAGGTTAGCACGGAATGGAAGCGTGTGCGGGAATTCATGGAGGAACTGCGGAATCAGAGTGTATCGGAGGGTGGGTTTGTAGCGATCTTGGAAGTTTGCGGTTTCAATGACTGGTTCTTGAAGCTATTGGCGGAATACGGCTGCCGCGAGATCGTGCTCATCCAGCCGGAAAAGAAAAGCAAGCACAAGACGGATCGCCGCGACGCCAACGCCCTGGGTGAGCTGTTGTGGACCAACCGGGAGCGTCTGTTGGCGGGCAAGAAGGTCCAGAATGTGCGGCGGATCGTTCCGCCTTCGGAGCAAGAGGCGGAAGACCGCCAGTTGACAGCGTTGCGACAGCGGGTGGCTAGGCTGAGAACGCGAACGATCAACAAAGTGCAGCACCTGCTTTTGAAGCACAATTTGCAGCAGGAGTGCCCCACCAAGGGCCTGAAAACCAAGGGAGCCAGGAAGTGGCTGACGCAGTTGGCTCTGGGGGGACTGGACCGCCTGGAATTGAATCATCTCCTGGCGCAATGGGAACTTTTGGACAAGCAATTGGATGAGTTGGAGCAAACGATCGGCGAGCGCATGCTGAAAAACCCAACGGCGGTAATTATCGCCACGCTCCCTGGCGTTGGGGCCTACGGCAGCCTGGCACTGGCGTCCCGAATCGGTTCGATCGAGCGATTTCCCCATGCACGGAGCTTGGCCAACTATTGGGGATTGACACCAGGCTCGAACAACTCCGGGGATCAGCAGCGACGCTTGGGCTCGATTACGAAGGAGGGCAGTGCCATAGCGAGATTCATCCTGGCCCAAATTGTGGTGCATGTGCTGCGGCGCGATGCCAAGCTCAAGGAATGGTACCGTCGCATCAAGAAGCGGCGGGGGTCGAAGATCGCGCGTGTGGCCGTGATGCGGCGTCTGGCGACGATTATCTGGTACATGGTCAAGTACCAGCGGCCGTACCGGCCAGGCGGCACGCCGGCTGGCGACAACGGCAGCGAATGCGTTGCGGGGGTGCCGGACCGCAATGCGTTTTTTGAGGAAATACAAGGGCGTTCAAGGAAGCAAAAAGAAAAAGGCTGCCAGGGCATTGAAACCGTGGCAGCCGCGCGTTCTTGACGCGCCCTTGACTTGGTTATCCCTTGTCGGGATGCTCGCCAGCAGAGCCCGACTCCGTTTCACCAAGCAAGCAATTATAGGATAGAGAACCAGGAGAGGATAACGAGGGAAGATACGGTTGCATCGGCCCTTCTTCTTTGGAAGAAGAGGCCCTCGCGGCGCAAAACCAGCCTGAGCGACCCGGTGGACCGGCGAGCAATCGCCGGCGTAGCCCTGATTGAGGCGGTTTGCGTGCGCGAGATGGTCGAAACAGAATACTCGGTGTCGGAACCCGCAGCGGTTCCGGCCGGCCGCTGAATCAGCGGACGGGATCACGAAGGGATGGATCGGGGTGCAGCCGCACTCGAAAAGATCGGCTCGACAACCCTCGCATAACAAGACCGTGACACCTTGCTTCCCGCGCTACCGCCTGACATACCCAACAACACTAAAAAAAGAAGCCCCCATGGACTTCCCGATCGATGCTATGCCCATAACAAATCACTCACCCAAAAAAAAACCGAGGACACCCCTTGACAGCGAAAGCTCTTTCAGGGACGGGTTGCGCAGCGCACCCGGGGAAAATGAACGTCCGGCAATTTCTGACCCCGGAGGGGTCACAGCGCCGAAAAGGCTGCGACTCCTCCGGAGTCGGGAGGTGGTTCGCGATCTTGTACCGGTGGTGGCGCCGACCATGAGTACATGGTGCCCGTTACCACCGGCTAATGGCTATGAACCCTCCGGGTTCCGATTGATTAAACCGCGCACGCTTCGGTCGGATGAACCTCTTTTCTCCTTGAACAAGTCCGAACATTTCTTATCCGCCGACGCCACGCCCAGCCGATCAGCCCCATAACGCCGACGCCGAGCAACGCGAAGGTCGAAGGCTCCGGCACGACGGTGAGCATGAGGTACTTGTTTTGCACAGAAAGCGTTGCTGGCAGACCGTCGATCGAGCCGCTGAGGTTGCTCCCCAGGCCGGTGATCGACTGGGCGTTGACCAGCGTATAGGTGCCCGGACCGAAGCCATCTGTCCACGTGAAGCCGAAATTGGAGAACTGCTGGCCGCTGAAGGTCAAACTGCCCGAGGGCATGTAGACCTCGTCGTCGGTCGAGACACCATCGAGGTCGTAGTCCATTCCCGCACCGGCCGCCAGCACGAGGTTTCCACTAAGGTTCAAGACGCCCTGCGGATCGCCCGGGGCCAGATTTCCTCCCGCGTTGACCGTAACGCTGTTGAGGTAGCCCGTGCCGCCCAGGGTGCCGCCGTTGACGCTGACGGCCGAATTGGTCAGCCAGCCATCGACGGTGAGTTTGCCAAGGGTGATCGTTGTCGCGCCTGTGTAGGTGTTGCTGCCGGACAAGGTCAGCGTGCCAGCGCCATTCTTGTTCAAAGCCAAGAGCTTCTGGGTGCCGTTCTGAACCGCGCCGCCGAAGGTGGTGTTGGCCGACTGATTCACGGAGAGCGTCGTGGTTCCCGCACCGCGGTTGGAAAGGTCGCCGATCGCGCCGCCAGTCCCGGTGAGCGACGGGACACCGATCGAAAGGGAATCGAGATCGAGCATGCCCGCGTTGATCGCCAGCCAGCCGCTGCCAAGGGCGCAGCGTTGGCGACTTGCAACGTGCCGCCGTTGATGGTCGTGCCACCGCTGTAGTTGTTCGAGGTAGCGAGGCTCAGCGTGCCGCTGTCGACCTTGGTCAGGCTGCCGGGGCCGAACAGCGGACCAGAAAGGGTCACGGCGTAGCCGGCCGTGTCGAAAGTCGCTCCGCCGCCACTGTTACCGAGCGTCATGGACAGGCTGCTGGAAAACGCGCTGCTGGCCCGAAGTGTCCCGCCGCTGAAGTTGAAGGCCGCCGTTCCACCTCCTCCACTTAATGCCGATATGTTGAGCAGGCCTTCGTTGAGGTCGAACACGCCGGCATTAATTAGGCCCCCTGCCACTCGCAACGTTCCGCCAGTCAGTTGGTAGCAGCCACCACTGCCGATGTTAAGGTTAGTCGCCGCGTTTGATCCGCCGGATTGCTGGAACAGGGCGACAGCGGGGGCACTGTAACCGACATATTCATTGGAAGCGGAGAGAACCGCCGTGGCGCCGAAGCTGTATGTTCCGCTGCTGCCGGAAAAATAACACAGGCAGAGAGTCTTGCTGACGTTGGCGGTGCCGCCAGACTGCGTGAAGGTCCCCGTGCCGTGTTCGCCGACGTACAGAACGGCGCGGAGAAATGCCCCGAATTGCTCAGACTGTAGATTCCTGTGTCCCCAACATTCAAGCCAATTGTCAGAGACTCGGAATTGTAAAACCCGCCCGACTGAATAAAGCTTCCGCGACCACCAGCGCCAAGGAGATCGGCCGCCGATGTAGAAACGTGCCCGGTACCGCTCAGGTTGTAGGTTCCGTTCCCAGCGATCGTAAAACCATAGGCCAGGCTGCAATTCCCGCCGGATTGGTTGAAAGTTCCGGTTCCATACACGCCCACGTCTAGTGAGACCCCAGACAGTTGGCCGCTTCCGCTGAGGTTGTAAGTGCCGCTTCCGGAGTCATAACCTAATTCCAAATCCGAACCATTGTTAACGCCCCCAGTCTGTGTCACAACTCCCGTTCCCGAGCATCCGATGTACTCGTATGTTGCCAACAACCGACCGCTGCCGCTCAGGACGTATGAGCCGCTATCCGCTGGACCATAGGCCAGATATAAGTTTCGCGCTAGGGCATTCGTACCGCCGGTCTGCGTGAAAAGCCCGCTGCCGCCCTTGCCCACATACTGGTATCCGGCGGAAAGCGAGCCACTGCTGATCGACGAAGTTGTGTCATTAGCGGTGAAACTGCCGGTGGAGCCCAAACTTATCGTGCCACTGCCGGAAAGAATGAGTCCGTTGTTGAGATTGATCGCGCCGCCCACACCTGATAGAATGGTACCTTGACAGATGACCTGATCGCTGATCGAGCCCGAACCAGCAAAGCCCTGCCCGGCCGGCACGATGAGCGGGCTGCCGGCCGTGTGGGTCATACCCAAGGTCGTGTAATGGGCGAAGCCCGTCGACGGATTGAACCCCGCAGGCACGATCAAAAGCGAGTTGGCGCCCATACTCAACGAGGTGGCTGCCAGATTCTGCCAGGTACCGCTGGTTAGATCCAGAATGCCACTGGCGCCCAGCGATGCCGGTGTGCTGCCGCCGGAGAAGCTCCCCTGGTTCACGAGATTTCCGCTAACCTGCAATGTGCCGCCCGCGAGAGTATAGCTGCCGCTGTTACTGATCGATAACAGCGACACGGAATTTGCACCGCCGGATTGCGTGAAGGTCCCCGTGCCGGAAGAACCGACGTATTCGCTCCCCGCCGACAAATTCCCGGTGCCGCTAAGGTTGTAGGCTGCTCCGCTGCCGCCGATATAGAGACTCCCGGCGCCGATACTGTTGGTCCCGCCGGACTGAGCGAAGGTTCCTATGCCGACGTACTCCGCAGGTGCCGACAACAGGCCGCTGCTGAGGCTGTACGTGCCGCTGCTGCCTTCCAGGCGGCCGATATAGAGATAGTCGCTGCCGATACTGTTTGTCCCACCGGTTTGTGTGAAGCTCCCCGTGCCGGAGTAACCGACGTACTCCGTACTGGACGAGACAAGCTGTCCATCGCCGCTTAGGTTGTACGTGCCGCTACTGCCGGGATTTTCGCCGAGAGAGAGATAACCGCTGTAGCCGATACTGTTGGTTCCACCCGATTGGGTGAAGGCGCCCGTGCCGGAGTTGCCCACGATTTCCGTGTTTGCCGAGAGCAGGCCGTTGCCGCTGAGGCCGTACGTGCCGTTGCTGCCGCTATTGTAGGCTAGATAGAGTGCGAACTCCACGCTGACCGAGTTGGTTCCGCCGGACTGGGTGAAGGTTCCCGTGCCGGAGTTGCCCACAATTTCCGTGAATGCCGACAACAGGCCGCCGCCGCCGAGACCGTACGTGCCGCTGCTGCCGGGGTTGTAGCCGAGAGTCAGGCCGCCATAGTTGTTAGCATTCATCTGATTAACCCCGCCGAATTGCGTGAAGGTTCCAGTACCGGAGCAGCCCACGTATTCGGCGAGCGTCGTCTCGAGGGCGCCGCTTGCCGTCATTTGTAAGGCACCGCCATCGAGGTAAAGCGTATTGCAGACGTCTGCGAAGGCAATGACGACATTCACCGTCCCGCCGTTGACGATATAGGCGGTATCGTGACTGGTCGGCAAAGTCCCACCCCAATTGGTAGCAACTGACCAGTCCCCAGCGGCAACGGCCCAAGTGTAAGTGCCCGCCTGAAGCGGCACCGTAGCGAGCATGACCGAGGCAGCCGCAAAGCTCGCGACGCCTGCAGCCAACAACCGGGCCGCTCGGCAACTGCTTCTCAGGGAGGATTTGGTTGTCGTTCTTTGTCTCAAGCGTGCAAGTTTCATGGCTTCGTATCCGCATCTACAAGGTGAACAAGAATCACGACTACCTTTGGAAATGTTGCAACTTCGTTTCAGCCCATCTGCCGAGCGTCCCGTCTTCGCCTTCGCCACGTGTACCCCAGCAGGCCGAGGGCAGCGGCGACGAGGAGTAAGAGGGCCGAGGGCTCGGGAACGGCCACGTCGAGTAAACCAGAACCGCCGAGATACGGAGAAGTGTTGGGTGCCCCACTACCGGGACCGCCCCAGACCCCTGGCTCTTGGGCAACGCCGTCAACATAGAACGCATTGATGCTGTCCGTTCCGCTGTAGTTCAGATCGAGTGTACCGCCCAAGCCTGAGTTATCGACCCAGGCGTTCGAGCCGGCTGCCAGGCACGGATAATCAATGGTAAGCGTCCCATGGTTGACAATCGTATCACGCGTGTAGCTGTTGCTCGCTGACAGGATCAGCGTGCCGGTTCCGAGGCTGTCGTTCAGGGTCAGACTGCCAGGGCCGGAGAGCGAACCGGAGAGTGTCACGACGTGGCCGGCCGTATCGAAGGTCGCTCCGCCGCCGCTGGTGCCCAGCGTCATGGGCAGGCTGGTAGAAAACGCAGCGCCCGCTTGCAGGGTCCCGCCGCCGATGTTGAACGCCGCCGTGCCCGCGCCTTCGACCAACGACGACAACAGGAGCAAACCGCCGGAAAGGTTGTACGTGCCGCTGCTGCCGGCGTTGTCGGCAAGGTAGAGGGTGCCCGTCACCGTGTTGGTCCCGCCGGTCTGATTGAACGTGGCCGTGCCCGACGTTCCGATGTGAGGCAGCCAAGCGGAGAGGTGGCCGCTGCCGCCAAGGTTATAAACGCCGATGCTCCCGGCATTGTCGCCGATGGTGAGAAAGGTGGTCGGATTGTTTCCGCCGGACTGCGTGAGCGTGCCGCCGCCGGAGCTGCCGATGGTCTGATAGGCCGACGACAACAGCCCGCCGTTCAACGTATAGAGGCCGCTGCTGCCCGCATTGTCGCCGACATTGAAGGAGGCGGCGCTATGGGTCCCGCCGGTCTGGGTAAAGTTGCCCGAACCGGAGTTGCCGACGCACTCGGTGAAGCCTACCGACAGGAGGCCGCTCCCGCTGAGCAGGTAGGCGCCGCTGTCGCCCGCGTTGTTCCCAAGGTAGAGATTGCCGCTGACGGTGTTGCTCCCGCCGGACTGCGAAAAACTTCCCGCGCCGGAAGACCCCACATAGTGGTTCGCGGTGAACAGCCCGCCGCCGCTGATCCCGGAAAGGGAATCGTTCGTGGTCAGGCTGCCGTTACCCAAGTTGACGACGCCCGTGCCCGCGACCGTCACACCCCCAAGAAGGTTGATGGTCCCGCCGCTGGTGACGGCGATCGTTCCCTGGCAATTGACGGGATCCACGATCGTGCCCGAGCCGGCAAAACCCTTTCCGGGCGGCACCGAAAGCGTGGAGCCGAGCGTGTGCGTCAGGCCGACGGTGCCGTTGCCGGCGAAGGCGGCCGCGGGATCGGAGCCTGCGGGAAGAATGAGCAGTGCGTTGCTCTGACTGAGCACGATGGCGCCAGGTTCTGCCAACTGCCGCTGGAGAGATCCAGAATACTGTTGTCGGCATCCAGCAGGGCGGGCGTGCCGTTGCCGCTGAAAACGCCATGGTTGACGATGCCGGCGACCTGCAAGGTGCCGCCCCCGAGTTGGTATGTGCCGCCGCCGCCGATCGAGAGCAGGGACGTGGTGTTGACGCCGCCCGACTGCGAGAAGGTTGCCGTGCCGGCGGCGCCGGTGGATTGGTTGGCGGACGACAATTGGCCGCCGCCGAGGCTATAGGCGCCGTTGCTGCCGGCGCTGGCGCCCAGCGACAGCACGCCGGTGACCGTGGTGTTTCCGCCGGTCTGCGTGAAGGTCGCTACGCCACAATTGCCGACGTACGCATTGCCGTTGACCGCCAGTTGGCCCGTGCCGCCGAGGCTGTACGAACCGCTGCTGCCGGCATTCTCGGCGAGCAACAACTGGCCGCCGCCCGTTACGGTGTTCGTCCCCCCGGTCTGCGTGAAAGTGCCCGTGCCGGAAACACCGATCGTTGTGATCCAGGCGGAGAACTGGCCGCTGCCACTGAGGAGATAGGTGCCGCTGCTGCCGGCGTTATTGCCGAGATTGACAAAGGACGAGGGGTTGTTTCCGCCGTTCTGCAGGAAGGTTCCCGTGCCGGAATCACCGACGTTTTGGAAGCCGCAGGACAACAGGCCGCTGCCGCCGAGGGTATAGGTTCCCGCGCAGCCTCGGCCCTCGCCGACGTCGAAGAAGGAGACGCTGTTGGTCCCGCCGGTCTGGGTGAAGGTGCCCGTGCCGAGGTAGCCCACGTACTCGTTGAAGCCCGCCGAGAGGCTTCCGCCGGTCATTTGCACGTTGCCGCTGCCGGTAGTGCCGCCCAGCGACAGCGATCCGGCCACACCGCCGGCCAGGCTGACCGTGGCGGTGCCGCCGTTGGCAATGTACGCGGCGTCGTTATTCGTCGGTAACGTCCCGCCCCAGTTTGAGGCGACGGACCAGTCCCCAACCTGACCTACCGGCAGGGTCCACGAGTAACTGGCTGCGCGGAGCGGCGGCGACGCCAGCAACATCACGGCCACGAAGGTCGCGAAGGCGACCGCCGATAACCGGGCCGCTCGGAAGCTGCTATTCAGGGAGGATTTGGCAAGCATTGTTTGTCTCAAGCATGCTAGTTTCATGGTTTCGTTTCCGCATCGACAAGGTGAACAGGGATCAGGATCAACTTTGAAAATCATGCAACCTCACGTTAGCCAATCTGGCCGGCGTCCCAATCTGACGCCAAAACGGGGATTCGCTCAAAACCCGAAAGGAGAGCGTAAGAATCGAGGCAGAGCATCCCGGTCGAATCCGCTCATCGCGGCTTCAAAGACGGAACCAGATTGTCGAAGGGGTCCGCTGTTGGCCGGCTTCGGGCGGATGAGCAATCCGACCGGAGCGGCAGCAAGGAGCGGACGCGCTGCCTCAAGGTGGGTGAAGGCGGAAGGAGCCGCCAATGCTGGATTTGGTTAGTATGCCTTGTCGTCCCTAGAATAGCAACCGTCGAGGTCAAGAGAATTCCGTCAAAAAGGCGGCTAAGTAATCCTGATGGTGGGTCTGAGACTACCATTAGGCATCAGATGGAGGCCCGCAGTGCATCTTCTGGTCATAAAGCCATAACTCTTTAGCATCATTTCCACCAGCATCTTCATCCCGGCACGACACCTCAGGGCAAGCATTGCAGAGAACCGAACCGCCGAGTTTTATCAGACGCAGTCCGTCGATCGGCAACAACAGCAGCGGACCTGATCGTTTCCACTACATCTGCCAGGGCAGCATGAATTCCTGTTGCGATGCCGACTCCGGATATCTTATCGCAGCCCGCCGTCAGCCGCTCGTGCCCCTTGACGCAACCGCTGCAATAGCCAGCGATTGACGGCGTTAAAATCGTCCAGTGAGGCCGAGGGCGGCGTCCGGGCCCTTTCCTTCGCTGACTTGGTCAAGAGAGCCGCCGATTCCGGTGGAACATACACCTGACTCGCACGGGATGCGATCGAAAGAATCAAAAGCCGGAAGCCTTCCATTCGGGCGTTGGCATCAATCAAAAGGTCGGGAGTCGTGTCGCCCAAGGCTTCGGAGTAATTCAACTCCCTTGAGAAGAGCCTCACGCCGAGCACTTGACCGTCGAGCTGGACAGCGAACACGTCGGCTAGATACTCGGCAGAGTCCTCGGTGTAGGTGGTTACCTTGAGATTCGGGCCCGTCCTACCTCCGCCACCCGTCGTCTCCCAGTGCCGGAACAAGTCCTTTTTCGTCGTCTTGGTCACGGCGATCAGTCGGAGCGTGTCCCAGCCGAGCGACGTCTTCGCATCGCTGCCGGATGCACCCAACCAAAGGGCATCTTCCGCGATCCTGACGTGGTGCGTTCGCGTCGGCTTGATCACTGGGATAACGTCGCCCTGCGGCACGAGTTGGACCGCAATCCCTTTTTCGGCACAGGCGTCTCGCAATCGCTGGGCCAACTCCCCCGACAAATTGGCCGCGAGGTAGCCATGCGATTTTCTGGCCTGCTGCCTGGTGGTTACTGCGGGCAGTCCGAGAATCTCGGCCAGCAGTGCAGCCGCGGTCTGCCAATCTTCTAGCTGGTAGACATCCTGGACAACGGCAAAGCGATCGGTGAGCGTGGTTTCCATGGAAGTTGGGCTCGCAGTTTCTGCCAGCATAAGCGGGCACGCACCGCCACGCAAGTAGGCCAAGAGTCGCTTCGCCGAGTTCGGTCAGGCGGCAGTGGTCGAAGCAGCAGCGGGCATATAGGGCGAGAAGCAGGCGGCGATGCCCACGCGAGGGCCCGAAGCGACCTGGTTGCGTACTCGTGTCGCGTGGGCGTAAAATGGTCTTGGCAGCACAGCCGAAGTGTGCCATCGCGAGTTTCTGCCACAAGCACCGAAAGGGCAAATAGATGAAGAATGCCACCAAAGCGTCATCGCGACGCCAGAATGGAGGGATTGCGGCAAACCGTGCCACATGGTTCGAGATCGGTGCCATAGTTCTCTTGATGTGTATACCGACGTTCTCGGGCCTGGGATGCTCCGTGCTCTGGGGCAGCGAGTATGAGAAGTTGGCCCAACATCGGCGTGACGTCGAACACCAGACGGCGACGGAATACGAGACGAACTTGTTTGATTCGACGGTGTTTTACGCGCAACTTGTCCCCGCTGTCCTCTTCGTAATGTGGCGAAGTGGTGAGGATTGGTCCTACTTTGGTCTCGTTAAGGTTAGAATTGGCAAGGATATTATGATTGGCTTAGGTTTGTGGCTAGTCGCCGCAACGCTCGCCGGGGTCCTAGCCCTCGCATTCCACAGACCCCATCCCTGGAAAGACCTTTATCCAAGTGCCATTTCGTGGCATCACGCCATTCTGCTACTCGGATACTGTTGTGTAATTGGCTTCTGGCAGGAATTGACGTTCCGTGCTTACCTCATCCCACGCGTTGAGGCGGTGACCGGAGCCACCTGGAAAAGCGTTGTGGCAAGTGTGGCGTTGTTTGGATTCGTGCATCAATATGATGGCTATTACAACGTGATTCATTCGGTCGTGGGTGGGATTGTCTGGAGCATCGCGTTTTGTTTCACTCGCCGTTTTTGGCCTCTAGCGATGTCTCACGCGCTTATCGACTTCATTATCCTTAGCCATTCGGTTCCGACTGCCGGCTTGTAGGTCACAATCGGCTTAGCGTCCTCGCAGTGATTGAACGCATTGCTCGGAGGCATTCCGCCATTACAGGTGTCAGGATGCACACTCCGCCATGATCACGGCCCTACCACTCGCCTTCTTTGAAGTTCCGCCCGTCCGGTCCCTTCCTACCCCGCCGCAACCGCGGCATGCACGACGGCTTTGCTCGATCCCCACTTTTGCCCAGCCAGTACTATATGTGCGGGTCTTGCGGGCACCTCGGCACGCGTCCTTTGCTCTCCGCCGAGCAAGGAGCCGGGGCTGGAGGACGGGGTGGCTGGCGGACTGGATGCGGTGGCGGTGGCAGGCTGGTGGGGGCCGACCGTTATGGCAGTCTTTTCGCCTTTCTAAAGAAATAGCCGCCGAGAGCAGCAAAAAGAATGCCAATTAAGCAACCTGCCGAAGCCGTGCTTATACTGTGTGGGGTCATGAGCAGGAAATCACGCATTGCCCCCTGAAAACAAATAAACGCAGCTATAAACGTCAGAATAGTCGGTGCGTATTTCATTGAATTCAATCCTGAAGATGATGCCACCATAGACCAATAGGGCTGGTTTGGCAATCGCCTGCCAAGAGCGTACATGCCGCCTTCGGGCGGCTTGCCATCGCGATTTTCTTTTAGCCATCAGCAACGCCTGGCCGCCGCCTACCGCACCTTCCCGCTGATCGACCGGCATCGAGGACCGGCGGTGGGCACGTCAACGGGTGATCTTGCAGTTGGGCAGGGCCTGCTGGAGCTTGGCGACGCCTTCGTCCGTCCTATTTCTGAGGCGTATGATACGAAGGTGCGGCAAGCTTTTGAGGAGTTCCAACTTTTCGTTGCTGACCAGGGTATCGTTGAGCCAAACTTCTTCAGCACTTTCAAAGAAATCATTCCCAAGCAATTTCCTGAGCCATACTGGGGCTGGTGGTTGCGCGGGACCCGGAAAACTGGCGCGCGGTTAAGGTGTAGAATGGATGCCCTTAACCGAGTTTCAGAAAGGATTCAGCGATGGCGAAGCGACGGAGTCGCAAGCGTTACGATTCGACGTTCAAGGCGAAGGTGGCCTTGGCGGCGGTGCGTGGAGACAAGACGATCAGTGAATTGGCCAGTCAGTACGCCGTGCATGGCAACCTGGTCAGCCAGTGGAAACGCAAGCTCCTGGCCAATATCGAGCTTGTCTTTACGGAAGCGGACGATGGCCAACGAGAAGATCGTGAGGCCCTGCTGGACGACCTGTACCAACAGATCGGCCGGCTGAAGGTCGAGCTCGAGTGGCTCAAAAAAAAAGCTGCCCAGTTCGATCACTGAGTTGCGGCGGCTGATCGACTCGGACCACGCGGCCCTGAGCATCACCAGGCAATGCGAGTTGCTGGGCTTGTCGCGTTCATCGTGCTATTACCAAAGGATGGAAACGTCGGCGGAGGATTTGAAGCTGATGCGGATCATGGACGAGGTACACCTTCGCTTGCCTTTTTACGGATCACGGAGACTGACATGGAGTTTGCAGCAAGAAGGCTATGCGGTGGGCCGCAAACGCATTCAGCGTCTCATGCGGGTGATGGGGATCGAGGCGATCTACCCGCGGCCGCGGACCAGCGAGCCGCATCCAGACCATCGTATTTACCCGTATTTGCTGCGGGACGTTGTGGTTTCGGCGGCGGACCAGGTGTGGAGCGCGGACATCACCTACGTGCCGATGCAGCACGGATTCATGTATTTGGTTGCAATTTTGGATTGGCACAGCCGATACGTACTGGCGTGGCGCCTGTCGAATACGCTCGACAGCGACTTTTGTGTGGAGGCCCTCCGGGCCGCGTTACGTCGCGGTTGGCCGGCGATTTTCAACACCGACCAGGGGACGCAGTTCACCAGCCAGGCTTTCACGGGCGTGCTGGAACAGCAGGGGATTGCGATCAGCATGGATGGCCGTCGCCGCGCCTTGGACAACGTGTTCATCGAACGGCTGTGGTGGAGCGTGAAGTACGAGAACGTGTACTTGCAGGGCTACGAAACGGTAGCCGAGTTGAAGGCGGGCTTGACGTGGTACTTCGACTTCTACTGTTGTCGTAGACCACATCAATCGTTAGATAACCAATATCCATGGGACGTGTACTGGGCCGATCGACGACAAAAACAACGACAATTTCGGCGCTAAAATTTCGGCCTACGGCCGACTTAGGCTGGGGAGTCTTTTAGCAGAACAAAAGGTACTGGCGGCTTTGCGGCCGCGCGACACCTGGGAGGGGTGTCGCGGGCCGCTAGTCTCAGTCAAAACAGCACACCTTAACTTTACCCAAAAACTGTCCAGCGCGCCGGGTCCGCCCCAGGTTCGGAAGCCTTACCATGTTCCCAAAAATAAAATACTCTTCCGCCCAACTTGTCAATTGCGTCTGCCGCTTCGATTTGCCGCCTTGCCTGTTGCATTCTTACCGCCAGCCAGCTACATGGCAAAGCGACGACGACAACCAGAACCAACAACGATCGCAGGTTGAATTGGAACCGCCGCCGAAAGACCAAGGCCATGGCGAACCAGACGAGCATCAAGAGCATCGCCCCGCCGACCACGGCCACGCACGTCAGCACCGCGTAGCCCTTGTGCCACCCGAGCCAGCCGAACCTTTCCGACAGCCACAGAAGCACCTCGACGGCCAGCAACGCGAGCACGAAGCGACCGGGCGTGAGGCGGAACCAGCGGGGTCGTGTTTCGGTTGTGGCGTCCATGTTGTCCAATGCAAACGATTCCAGCCACGCAAGATCCGCGGGTTCAATGACCGCCACGTCGCAGACTCGCAATCCACTCTTCATGGAACTGATATTGCTGTTCGACCGTGGCGAGATCAATATCATCCCCGACTGCAAACGTATCCACCGCATCATCCAAACTACGTCGTTTGCCCATGTAGTGTCGGTACACTTTCAAGCCGCTTGCCATTTCGCTACACATACCGGTAGGGTAGGCTGATCGGCTGGCTCCGTAGCACTTGGGTCGAAGCCCCTGCAATTCCAGGATCCGGCGGATGTCGCGAAGGCTTGCGAAAAAGTCTCTTGCGTTCGCACGTAATTCCTGGGTGTCCCAAATCAGCAGCAAACTACAGTCGTCCTCACACCAATCAAATTGGAAGATGCCTGGCCTTTCGCTACCATCCTGACCCACCAAAGGAACAGTAATCTCATCCATCGCAAAACTCCACGCCGTACAGGTCTTATAGCGGCTCCCGCTTCTTCTCGGTGTTCAACTCAGGCCCGACCTTCCGCCGCTTGTACGTCACACTATACGACACCGTCTGCTTCTTCCCCGGCTGGAGGTCCAGGAAATACTTGACGTGCTGCTGATCGACCCGTTCCACGCGACCGGCGATCGTGTGAAGATCGACATACGCTCCGGCTTCGTTGCTCGTCCAGCCTTTCGGCTCCTCGCCTTCGCCCCAAAGCACGACGTTGGCATCGAACTGCCTTTCGATCTCGATCTTGGCGGGCACGGGTTTGCCGGAGACCAGTTCTTCCTCATAGAAGAAGGTCTCATCGTAGTCGATCAGGTCGTAGTACAAGACGAAATCATTATCGAGCCGGCGTTTGTACTGCCGAGCGACGACGTTGCCGATCTTCTGGTCCTTCAAACGGCGTTGGATTGTGATGTCCTTGTCAGGCCCGACGTTGACTTCCACGCGGTCGCCGATGGGCACGTACTTGGTCTCAGTGCCGCCGACGTAGGCGAGGTCGTGGTTCTTATACTCGGAGAAGAGCCTGACCGTGCCGTTGGGCAGCGGCGAGAGGCCGAGATTCTCCATTGAGGGGAGCTTCTTCTCCTTGCCCTGGTCGTCGAGCAGCTTGACGTTCTTGAAGCGGTAGAACTTGGTGAAGGCTTGGTCATTGGTGCGGTCGGTGAGCTTGTAGATCGATTCCAGCGGCACTTCTGGTGCCTTGAGGGCGATGAGCCGCTTGGGTTCCTTGTCCTTGATGTCTTCCCGGCCTTCGATTGTGAAAAGGAAATACTCGGAGAGGCCCTGCTTTGTGACCTGTTTGGGTGCTTCCTTCTTCGCTTTGTCCAACTTTTCGGTCTCTTCCACAGCACGGGCGAGACTTCTGCCTCGATCCCGGAGGCTAAGTACCGTACCGTCGGCCACCGTTTTCTCTAGTAGTTCGTTCAGCCCTGGAGGCGGCCTCCTTGCCAAGTCGGCAATCTTTTCCACCAGGTTGATCTTGCCCACCACGAGTCGCGTCTGAGCATTATCGTATTGCTCGCCCGATGCGTTCGTCACCCGCACGTAGCCCGTCACGGCCAGCTTGGTTTCGTCCTCGTTGGCGATGCCCACGTAATCCGCGGCCCAAGTAATCCCGCTGGTAAAATACCTGATCTCGACGGGGATCTTGCCGGCGATCTGGCTCTTGATGTTCCATTGCAGGGCATCGTTGCGGCCAGCGGGGAAGGTGGTATCGACTAGATCGACCTTGTCCTGCTTGTCGAGGATGCGGAACTCGATGGAGGTCGGATCGATGAGCGTATTGGCCCAGGAGAACTGAATGCGGTTGACACCTTCCTTGACCGTGAGCAGGCGGTGCTCGCGGACCATCGTAATGTCTTCGGAGTTGTAAATCGTAAGCTGGGTGCCCTCGCGGGTCGGCAAAGTCACCAGATCGACGGCGGCCTGAGCCCTTGCCAAGAGGGCCACCACGAGCAGAAACGGCCAGAATATGCGGCGGAGCATGATCGGTTCCCTTCTGGGGTGGTGTTCTCTATCGTACTACGGAGGCGGCGGGTGTGCCAGGAGGCCACGGAATAGACGAGCGGCGGCGGGGAATGGTTCCAGGGCAGAATGCAGGCAGCGGCGAAAGTGGTTCTCCTCTGTCGTTGCCTCTTCTAACCGCTCTCCGCGGGGCAGCAGAATACGCCATGCGATGCGAATTTGATCATGAGAACATAATGTACTGCACACGGCGGGCTACTGCTTCCGTCGCCATCGACTGCAGGCGGCAAGACCAATGGCACCAGCGGTGAGGAGGGCGAGCGTACTAGGTTCAGGAATGGTCGCCACAAAGCCGTGGGCATTATCAGTGACGGGATCGCTGTATGTGCCAACGATGGTGTTGCCCGAGATTCCACCAGACTCCCAAATCGGTCCGGGCAGATCAATGTTCAGCGTCGTGTAGGTGGCCGTCGGTATGTTGTACAGGAAAAGGCAAGTACCAGTCGATGTCCACGGCCTCGCATCGAAATACTCGCCAAAGACCGTGTTGCCATCGATTCCAGTTGGGCATGTGTAGCCCGCCGCCAACGGATCATCCAGCGTCAAATACTGTTTTGTCGAAATGTTATAAAGAAAGCCGTGCCCATCGCCCGCCGAGTCGTAGTAGTTTCCGGCAATATTGTTGCCAGAAATGGCCTCGGCACACGTGCCGTGCAAGTACTGGTTTTGGGCTGCATTGGGGTCATCCAGAGTTGTGTAAGCGGAGGTCGATAGGTTGTAGACGAAGCCGTGAAAATCGTCCACCGAGCCGTAGTAAAGGCCAACCACATTATTTCCAGAGATACCGATAGCTGAGGTTCCATCTTTTGCTGCCAATGGATCGTCAATGGTTGTGTAGGCGGAGGTAGATAGGTTGTAGACGAAGCCGTGCCTAAACTCTGACGAGTCGCAGTAGCTTCCGACGACCTCGTTGCCAGAGATGCCATTGGGACATGAGCCCAACGCTCCTGCCAACGGATCGTTTATGCCCGTGAATGTCGATCCATTATAGAGAAAGCCGCCTGGAAGGGAGCTGTTGTTCCCAACGATGTTCCGGCCGTCAATTCCATAAAGCTCGGTATTCGTATTCGTACCACCTGGGTAGTCCAGCGTTATGGCTGTCTGGGCCACGGCAGGGGCGGACCACAAGCCAAGGCCGAAGGCGAAGAGCAGCAGTGTTCCAGAACTCGCCATTCCTTTCATAACTCTGCGTATGGCGTGTCTTCGCTTTCGCCACGCGTAGCCCAGCAAGCCGAGGGCAGCGGCGGCGAGAAGGGCAAGGGTGGAGGGTTCGGGAGCGGCCGTATAAATGTCTACGACATTGCTTGGATAGCCGGTGTTTCCATATCCACCGGCGAAAATGGCATCATCCCCGACACTTGTGGCAACCAGTGATTTGCGTGCCGCCGAGAGCGAAGCAACAGACCACTCATCGGTGTCGTAATCAAAGATGTCCATAGCAGTGGAGTATGGGGTGCCGTTGCCGCCGCCAGCAAAGAGGGCATCGTCTCCGAGTGTGGTGGCGGCCAACCAACCGCGTGGGGCCGAAAGTGACTCGACGGACCACCGCTCCGTATCAGCATCGAAGACATCGACTGTGCTGTACTGACCGGCACCGCCACTGGTCCCCCAAAACCCCCCTGCGAACAAGGCATCGTTCCCGACCGAAGTGGCGGCTATGCTATATCGTGGTTCTGAAAGTGTCGCTGTCGTCCACTGCCCGTTGGTAGCATTGAAGATGTCCACCACATTACTGACTCCTGAGCCGCCAGCGTACACACCACCGGCGAAGAGGGCGTAATTCCCAACTGACGTCGCGGTCAAGAAGCCACGGGCGACCGAGAGCGTAGCCGTTGACCATTGGTCGGTGGCGGCATCGAAGATATCGACACGATTGGAGTAACTACCGCCATACGAGGTAAAACCGCCAGCGAAGAGAGCGTATTGATCGACAGATGTGGAAGCGAGCCCCCATCGCCCCAGGGACAGCGACGATGTAGACCACGAGCCGGTGGAGGCATTATAGATATCGACGGCTGTCATTCCGGCGAAGTTATTTGCTTCACCGCCAGCGAACATTGCGTAGTTCTCGACAGTGGTTGCGGTCAGATAATCACGACTCTGCGAGAGGGTTGTCGTAGACCACTGCCCGGTGCTCGCATTGAAGATGTCCACAGCGTTGCTGGGGCCAGTGGCCGTGTCACCACCGCCGAAGAAGGCCAGATCGCCGACGGAAGTTGCCGCCAGATTGGCTCGCGACGAGGAAAGTTGTGCGGTGGAATGTATTAACGACATGTCTTGGCCCGATACGCTGCCCGCGACGCCTAATAACAGACGCACGACAAGCCCAGCGAAAATCAACCTCTTCATCTCAACTTCCTCTCTTTTGATCACGAACGATTATGGGATCGGTGCAACTTCGGGTCAGCCAATCTATGTCGGTGTTCCGTCCTCGCCAAGCCGACACCAAAAGGAGATTCGCTCGAAACCGAGAAGGAGAGCGTAAGAATCGAGGCAGAGCTTCCCGGTCGAATCCGCATAGCGGCTTCAAGGACGGAACCGGATTGTCGAAAGGTCCGCTGTTGGCCGGCTTCGGGCGGATGAAGCATCCGACCGGAGCGGCAGCAAGGAGCGGACGCGCTGCCTCAAGGTGGGTGAAGGCGGAAGGAGCCGCCAATGCTGGATTTGGTTAGTATGCTTTCTTGCTCGAAAAATAGCAACCGTCGAGGTCAAGAGAATTCCGTCAAAAAGGCGGCCAAGCAATCCTGATGGTGGGTCTGAGACTACCATTAGGCATCAGATGGAGGCCCGACGTGCATCTTCTGGTCATAAAGCCATAACTCTTTAGCATCATTTCCACCAGCATCTTCATCCCGGCACGACACCTCAGGGCAAGCATTGCGGAGAACCGAACCGCCGAGTTTTATCAGACGCGGTCCGTCGATCGGCAACAACGGCAGCGGACCTGATCGTTTCCACTACATCTGCCAGGGCAGCATGAATTCCTGCTGCGATGCCGACTCCGGGTATCTTATCGCAGCCCGCCGTCAGCCGCGCGTGCCCCTTGACGCAACCGCTGCAATAGCCAGCGATTGATGGCGTTAAAATCGTCCAGTGAGGCCGAGGTCGGCGTCCGGGCCCTTTCCTTCGCTGACTTGGTCAAGAGAGCCGCCGATTCCGGTGGAACATACACCTGACTCGCACGGGATGCGATCGAAAGAATCAAAAGCCGGAAGCCTTCCATTCGGGCGTTGGCATCAACCAAAAGGTCGGGAGTCGTGTCGCCCAAGGCTTCGGAGTAATTCAACTCCCTTGAGAAGAGCCTCACGCCGAGCACTTGACCGTCGAGCTGGACAGCGAACACGTCGGCGAGATACTCGGCAGAGTCCTCGGTGTAGGTGGTTACCTTGAGTTTTACCTCATCCGCACTACCCGTCGTCTCCCAGTGCCGGAACAAGTCCTTTTTCGTCGTCTTGGTCACGGCGATCAGTCGGAGCGTGTCCCAGCCGAGCGACGTCTTCGCGTCGCTGCCGGATGCACCCAACCAAAGGGCATCTTCCGCGATCCTGACGTGGTGCGTTCGCGTCGGCTTGATCACTGGGATAACGTCGCCCAGCGGCACGAGTTGGACCGCAATCCCTTTTTCGGCACAGGCGTCTCGCAATCGCTGGGCCAACTCCCCCGACAAATTGGCGGCGAGGTAGCCATGCGATTTTCTGGCCTGCTGCCTGGCGGTTACTGCGGGCAGTCCGAGAATCTCGGCCAGCAGTGCAGCCGCGGTCTGCCAATCTTCGAGTTGGTAGACATCCTGGACAACGGCAAAGCGATCGGTGAGCGTGGTTTCCATGGAAGTTGGGCTCGCAGTTTCTGCCAGCATAAACGGGCACGCACCGCCACGCAAGTAGGCCAAGAGTCGCTTCGCCGAGTTCGGTCAGGCGGCAGTGGTCGAAGCAGCAGCGGGCATATAGGGCGAGAAGCAGGCGGCGATGCCCACGCGAGGGCCCAGCGACCTGGTTGCGTGCTGCCGTCGCACGGGCGTACAATGGGTGCTGGCGGGAGGGCGGAAGCGTACACGCGTAGCCTTGCCATCGCCGTATATGGTCGGCCAGTGAGTAAACAAACGGTGGCGACTGCACCAACGGGTGTCGCTCGGCGTGCGTGAGAAAGATGACAGAAGCATTACTGAGTCCTGGCAACACGGAAGCCTGTGTCGATTTTCCGGTCGACGGGTGCGAACCTGAAGCGGAGTGAAGACCGAGTGCTGTACGGCCCGCCGATCCAGGAACCGCCGCGAAGCACACGACCATTGCCGGAATCTGGGCCAGTCGGGTCGTCAACAGGAGACGCGGCGTAGTATTCCGCCCCGTACCAATCCGAACACCATTGCCAGGCATTTCCGTGCATATCGTAGAGCCCGAAAGCATTGGGCTTGAACTTTCCAACCGGTGCCGTGAACACAAAGCCATCGCTGGCTTTGATTCCATATTTATAACTCGGAAACTTTGCCCTGAACGTCGCGTCGGCCACGTTGCCGACCTTGGCCAGCGTCTCAGGATCGTCACCGCTGGAGTAGCGGGTGGTTGTCCCGGCACGACAGGCATATTCCCACTCGGCCTCCGTTGGCAGTCGGAAGGTCTTGCCTTCCTTGCCACTGAGCCATTTGCAGAAGGCCACCGCGTTGTTCCAGCTTACGTTGACCACCGAATGTTCGTCGGTCTGCTCGAAACCCGCGTTCCGCCAGGAGTATTTTTCGTTGAATTCGAAGCCCTTCTTGTCAGGGTTCCAGCCCCAAGCCGCTGGCGTCTCTCCCTTCTCCGCGTCCGTCTTGTACGCTGTGGCGGCGACGAACTGCCGGAACTGACCCCGCGTAACGTGGTAGGTGCCCAGGTAAAACGACTTCGTGATCCGCACGCGGTGCTGCGGATGCTCATTCTTGAACCAATCTGCTTTCAACAAATCGTCGCCGTAGGTCTTCTTGAAGAACGCAGCCGTCTCCTCCGCCGACTCCGCGCTGCCCATCTGAAACTCGCCGGAAGGCACGAGTGTGAGCTTCATGCCGATCGAGTTGGTGATCTGCTTGGTCGGGGTGGGGGTGGACTCTGCGGCGGTCACCGCGGTAAGACTGCCGAATGCCGCCAAGACTACTAACGCGACTCTCGATACTTGTCGGAACATGGGTCAAACTCCTTCCGCAGCCAATTACGGCGGGTGCCTGCGTCCCTAGCGGCTACCCTGCCGGCGGTTCCTGCTCTCGCCAAATGTAGAGATACCAGTAGATGGGCATGGCTATGATGTTGCCGAGAAACAGGACAACCGCCCACAGTGCTTTCTTATCCTGCGGCACTCTATCGGTTGTGAACACATGGCGAATATAGATAACGAGCAGAACTACAATCTCAAGCATCGTCAGGAAGTGCAGGGGAAAGATAATCAAGAAAATGGCAGGTAGGCCTGATGCGTGCCCTAAACCAGAAAAACCTGACATCACCACGGCGAGCATTGTGAAAAAGAAGAGAACGATGTATAGGAGCGGCCACGCCGTGAAAACTGCCAAGGCGATTGCTTTCCCTCTACTCATTTCATAACCCTCTCATTTCGATGCGGACGCAAAACGGACAGCACGACCACCCAATAGGCAACGCCCATATTATGGGGGAAGAACTTGGAGTTCGTCAATCGCCTGCCAAGCGGGCGTGCATGCCGCCTTCGGGCGGTCTACACCGCGATTTTCGTTTAACTATCAGCGATGCCCGGCCGCCGCAATCCGCACGTTCCCACCGATCGACCGGCGTCGGGAACCGGCGGCAGGCATGTCAGCGGGTGATCTTGCAGTTGGGCAGGGCCTGCTGGAGCTTGGCGACACCAGCGGCGGTGACGTTGGTGTCACTAATATCAAGTTGCCTTAATTCCTTCAACGGGGCGACTTTTTCCAGATCAGAATCGTTGACGGGCACTTGCGATAGGTCCAAGGCTCGAAGGTCCGGCAAGTCCTTGAGAGCAAGCAGCATAGCCTGAGCAACGTCACGCTGCGTGAACTTCATGACATTAGGATTACCGGGCAAGGGAAATTTGGAAGCAGCGGCAGCCCGGGCGGCATGAAAGAAATCTCTGCCCAGCAGCCTAGCCAATGGTCCTTCATCCGTCACTGTCGGAAGATGTACCGTTGTTGACTTCGTCAACTCAACGGTGAACAAACGGAGGTTCCCGTCTTCGTCGGCGTCGCCGTCATAAGAGACCATGCAGTCCGACGCATAGAAGAACTCCACTGCCGTCCTTTGTCGCGTCGCCCTTTTCATCTCCACGGCAAGCCAACTGCATGGCAAAGCCACGACGACGACCAGGGCTCAGCAACGACCGCAGGCTGAACTGGAACCGCCGCCGAAAGACCAAGGCGACTACGAACCACCCCAGTATCAAGAGCATCGCCAGCCCCACCACAGCCACGCCCGTCAGGACCGCGTAGCCTTTGTGCCACGCAAGCCAGCCGAACCTCTCCGAGAGCCACAGAAGCACCTCGACGGCCAGCAACGCCAGGACGAAGCGGCCGGGCGTGAGCTGGAACCAACAGGGTTGAGGTTTGGCAGCCGGGTCGGTCATATCATCGGGTCATCTCGCAGTTCGGCAAAGCCTCTCGGAGCTTGGCGACGCCAGCAGCGGTAACACGGCTGTCTGCGAACACCAGTTTCCGGAGTTGTCGTAGCCCTTTGAGGCGTTCTAAATCCGCATCCTCGAATCGGGCATTGAGGGTTACACGACGAACGGTTGTGAAGAAATATTCTCCAAGCATGCGTCAAAGCCACGCTGGTCCTGGTGGTGGTTCAACGGCAAGCTGCCAATCATAAGTTACGCGTCCGCCGAGTTCTTCAATTCTCAAAACTGCTTCCCGCTCCCGCTTTGTCTGCTGGATTTCCGCGGCGAGCCAACTGAAAGGCACAGCAACGGCGACCGAAAGCAGCAGTAATGAGCGAATGCTGAACTGAAACGGCCAACGAAGGAGTAGGGCAACGACAAACCAAAGGAGTATCAGGAACAGGACGAAACCGACAACAACTACAGCAGCAAGCACGGCATGGCCCTTGTCCCATTCCGGCAAACCGAATCGGTCAGAGAGCCACAGCATGCATTCCACGATCAACAACCCGATTACGACGTGATTGAGCCTAAGGTAGTCACGTTCAGGTTGATACTCGGTGGTCATTTCAGTTTTGGGAGCTTGACGCAGAACGATCGGACTCGTGCTTGTGTCGTGTCGTCCATGGTGGAGTTATAACGGCTCCCGCCTCTTCTCCGCGTTCAATTCCGGCCCGACCTTCCGCCGCTTGTACGTCACGCTGTAATCCACCGTCTGCTTCTTTCCCGGCTTCAGGTCCAGAAAATACTTCACGTGCTGCTGATCGACCCGCTCGACACGGCCGGCAACCGTGTGCAGATCCACGTAGGCACCCGGCTCCTGACTCGTCCAGCCCTTGGGTGGCTCACCTTCACCCCAGAGCACGACGTTGGCATCGAACTGCCGTTCGACCTCGACCTTGGCCGGCACCGGCTTGCCGGAGACCAGTTCTTCCTCGTAGAAAAACGTCTCGTCGTAGTCGACCAGGTCGTGGTAGAGGACGAAATCATTGTCCAGCCTGCGTTTGTACTGCCGCACGACCACATTGCTGATCTTCTGGTCCTTCAGCCGCCGGTGGATCGTGATGTCCTTGTCGGGCCCGACGTTCACTTCCACGCGATCGCCGATGGGCACGTACTTCGTCTCCGTGCCGCCCACGTAGGCCAGATCCCTGCTCTTGTATTCCGAAAAAAGCCGCACCATGCCGTTGGGCAGCGGTGAGAGGCCGAAATTCTCCATGGGCGAAAGTCTCTTCTCCTTGCCGTTCTCGTCCAGCAGCTTGACGTTCTTGAAGCGGTAGAACTTGGTGAAATACTCCCTCGCCCCCGGGTACCCTTTGGGTGCCTCTCCCGGAGGTAGAGGGGAGGCTTGGCTGCGATCGGAGAGCTTGTAGATCGATTCCAGCGGCGCTTCGGCCACTTTCAGGGCCACCAGCCGCTTGGGTTCCTTGTCCTTGATGTCCTCGCGGCCTTCGATGCTGAAGAGGAAGTATTCGGAGAGGCCCTGCTTGATGACCTGTTTCGGTTGTTCCTTCAATTTGCTGCCCGTATCACCTGCACTCTGCCGTTCGTCAAGCTGCTCGGCGTCTCGTGCTGCCCGGCTGAACTCCCCTTGGACGACTTTTCGATCCTTCTCAACCATTTTCCCCCATGCCCCCGGCGGCGGCCTTCTCGCCAGATCGGCGATCTTCTCCACCAGGTTGATCTTGCCCACCACGAGCCGCGTCTGGGCATTGTCATACTGCTCGCCCGAGTTGTTCGTCACCCGCACGTAGCCCGTCACGCTGAGCTTCGTCTCGTCCTCGTTGGCGATGCCGACGTAGTCGGCGGCCCAGGTGATGCCGCTGGTAAAATACCGGATCTCGACGGGGATCTTGCCGGCGATCTGGCTCTTGATGTTCCACTGCAGGGCATCGTTGCGGCCCGCCGGGAAGGTGGTATCGACCAGATCGACCTTGTCCTGCTTCTCGAGAATGCGGAACTCGATGCTGGTGGGGTCGATAAGCGTGTTCGCCCAGGCGAACTGGATGCGGTTCACGCCTTCCTTCACAGTCAGCAAGCGGTGTTCACGGACCATGGTGATGTCTTCGGAGTTGTAGATCGTAAGCTGCGTCCCCTCGCGGGTAGGGAGCGTGACCAGATCCACGGCGGCCTGGGACCGCGTGGCCAGGGCCAGAAGAAGAAAGGCTGAAGGATGAAGGATGAAGGATGAAAAGAATATGCGGTGGAACATGTAAATTCCCTTCAAAGGAGTTGCTTTCTATCGTAATCCGGGGGCGGTGGAGACGCCAGCGGCCCGGAAGATGGACGTTTGGCGAGCCAGATTGGTTCCCGGGCCGCCAAATGACCTTTCGCGGTTCTGCGAGGCAGATGCTCTGTAGGGTGGGACAAGCAAACCGATGTGCCGGTGGGCCTGCGGTCGCGGTCTAACGTTGTTTCGCCGTTGATCCAGAATTGCGGGTTGCCCAGTTTGCGACGGCCCACCATGATTCGCGCGACCTTGTTCCACCCTACGGCCTGTAGACAAGCGAGAGGTATCGCGTCGATCAATTGCAGGACGCCCTCTCTGGGGACATTTCCCGAAGCCGCAGACACGAATGCCGGAACCGACCCGCGACCCGCAAGCGGGTACCCCCGGGTGCCCCGAGGCTTGTTCCGGCCGACCCCTACAGCCGCCGCGCCGTGGGATGGCCGGCGACGGTGAGCAGATTGACGACTTCGTCGACCGAGGCCTCCAACAGAACCACGCGCTCGGCCAAATCGCGATCGTGGTTCGTTGCCACCGTCCCCCGCAAGATTGCCGTCCGCCCGTCAAAATCCACCCGCACAGGGGTCAGAAAATGCAGCGCCGGCAGCCGCAGCAGGCGCTCGGCAATGGCCGAACCGACTTCGCTGGCCGGCGCAGCAGCGGGCTCGAAACCGAGCGTCAGCGTGTTGGCAGCCGAAGGACTGGAGGAGGCGTCGGATCGGCTGGGCATATCGCTCTGGCCAGTGCCCTGGTCGAGATCCTGCCCGGCGGAGGATGATTGGCTGAGGACCTGCCCGCGGTTGCCGCTCCCAGGGCCGAGCTGTGAGGGCGTGGGCTTGCCGCCGTTGGCCTGGGCCGGGCCAACGAAAATGAACGCGGTCACCGGGGCGCTATAGCCGCCGGCAAAACCACCCTGTGTGGGGGCCGTGTTGGCGGCCGACGCGGCCGATGCACGGGCCCGCGCGGCAGCATTGCCGTAGGTCTGCCCGAAGCCGTTTTGCCCGGAAATACCCGAGTTGCCGACAGAGCTTCCGCCCGTTCCACGGCCGACGTTGCCACTCGCTGCCTGGCTCCCGCCGCCGGTTGTGCGATTGCTTGACAAACCGGAGGGGCCGGTTGCGGCCTGGCTCGCGCCGCCTGTCGTGCGATTGCTGGACAAACCGGAGGGGCTGGTTGCGGCCTGGTTCGCGCCGCTCGTCGTGCGATTACCGGACAAACCCGAGGAGTTATTCGACTGGGCAAGGAGCACGGCCGCGTTGCTCAGGCAAACGGCCAGGCAGAACGCAATCAGACGCCTCACGGCGAGAATCGCTCGGTCAGGTCGAGGCGGGAACATCGCTAGGTCCCTCGGGGAATCGGTTACATACTCAAACTGTAAACGTCCCCGCCGACCCTGTGTCGGTGGAACGATGATTGATCAGCTAAAACGCGCGTATCCCTCGCGTATTTCGCAGTTTCCGCCGACCGTTGCGTGGTGCCCGCCGCGCGGCGCGGCGGGCACCACGCAACGGTCGGCGGAAACTGCGAAGGGGGTTGTGAGGCGGCGTTCTAGCTGGCCAATCATCGCTCTACCGGGGCAAGCCCGGTAGTGGCGTTTACAGTTTGAGTTACATATCACGCTTACCTATTATACCCGAATTGTCAATACCTCATCAGGCAAAGGCTCGTTCAGCCTCACGGCCCGACATAAGGTTTGGCGACTGCCGTGTGCCCTGCGAGTGGCATTAGAACCGCAGCCTGGCCGATCCTTACCAGTTCGACGCCTTGCGCTGCTCGCGCTGCATCCGCTGCTCGATCAGCTTCCGCTTCAATGCCTTGCGGTCGGCCTTGCTGAGCTTGCCGTTGTCGGGCACCGCCTCGGGCACCGTGTCGGGCACCATGTACCCATGGTCGCGGTCGCGGTCGTGGTCGTGGTCGGCGGAACTGGAAGAAGGACTTTCGGTCCTCCCAGCAACGATCTTCTGCGCAAGCGGCGGCACGGCCAACGTCTCCGCGGGCGCGACACGCTTCAACAGCGGCTGCGCACTGCCGTGCGGCGGGTCGACGACGATCCACTCGTCGCCGGTTTTCTCGTCGTCCGCTTCTTCCTCGCCGTCGCCGGCCGCCAAGTCGTCCGTCGGATTGCCCGTCGCGGCCTTGTCGGCCTTCTTCTCCGCCTTCTTCTTCTCCGCCTTCTTCCTGCGGGGCCGTTTTGCCAAGAGCCCTTCAGCATCGAGGATAACAAACCGGGCGTGCAGCCCCATCGACATCGCCAGCAGTAAGTGTCCACCAAGCACGGCGCCCTGCACCAACAGCAGTTGGGAAACTTCGGATTGCAGGACAATGCCATGGAAAAACGCCATCAAAGCCGTAAGATAGGCGATTACGGCAAGTAACAAAGCCAGGCTGGAAAGCCGACTCGACCACATGTCGACCAGCAAACGAGAGCCGATGGTCCCCACCAGTAGCAGTGCTGGCACTACCCACCAGATTGATCCGTCCCCGGCAATCCTGGTCCCCGTCAGTGAAATCATCAGTTGCTCAACGGCTTCGTGAAGACTGGCGGCAACATCCGTGGCCGCGATGAACCAGCAAGTGGCTGCCCAGAGCCATACACGATAATGTCCATGATAATCGTCAACTTTATACCGGCGGACGCTATAAATGATGGTCGCCAACAGGCCGGCGATGAGCAGTAACAGGGAAGCGAACCAGTTTCCCAGACTTCCGTAGTTGCCTAGCTTTGCCATGGCCGGTCGAAGCTGTCGGTCGCCCATCATGTCTGGGGACCAGATGTAAAGCGCTATTAAGCCGGCGATCGCAGCCAAACCAACCTTCAGGAGCAGGAAATACGATATCAGACGCCTGGGAATCAGGTCGGTCAGCCGAAGTTGTGTTTGCAGGAACTCGGCATCGCCGTAGTTCTCTGATTTATGAGCTGGCGGCTGACCATTGTGCGACGAGGTTGCGGAAATGCCTTGCGCCGGCCGAGCAGAATTGGCCGCCAGGTCTTCACTGAGCAGTCGACGACGCCGATCATCGCGATGCCCACCGCGACCCATGGGGGACGAATGCAACGTCATGGTTAACCTCGCGAAAGCCCCTAGCCAACCCATTCTTCGAGCGAAACGGTTCGAGAACCCTGGTCGCCTGTTACGATTAAAGGGGCCCATCAACATAAAGTTCGGCATTCGTTGGTGAAGAAATGCAGCGTGGAAAGGATAAAATAAGGACGTCGGGCCGACCATGAGTACATAGTCGGCCCGACGTACCCCAGTCCATCGCCTCCGACCCATGCCAATTTCTTTTGAATTGTTGATTATTGCCGGACTGATCCTGGCGGTGCAGGTTGCCTCGACCACCGTGCTCTGGCTCTTGGGCCGCCGCAAGCTCCGCGAGAAGACCGTTTCCATCGAAGACATCGAACGCCTGATCCGCACGGGGGCGCACCAGGGTCTGTTCGATCCGGCCGAGCAGGCGCTGGCCGGCCGGGCCTTGCGGCTGGGCGATCACACGGTGCGCGACATCATGCGGCCACGGATTGAAATCGACGCCCTGGACGTCGACACGCCCGCCGACGAAGTCATCGGCGCCGTGGCCATGGCCGGTTTCTCGCGGCTGCCGATCCACGAGGGCGACATCGACCATATCATCGGTTTCGTCTATACGAAGGACCTGCTCTTGCGGCAGCACATGGGCTGGCCGATCGAATTGCGGAAGCTGGTTCGCCCGGCACTGCTCGTGCCCGAGTCGCTGCGGATCGACAAGCTGTTGGAACGTTTCCGAGAGAAGCGGACGCAGATGGCGATCGTCTTGGACGAATTCGGCGGCACGGAGGGCCTGGTGACGATGGAAGACGTGCTGGAAGAGCTGGTGGGCGAGATCCACGACGAACACCGTGCCGAGCGTCAACCGCAGATCGTCGCCCGCGACGATGCGAGCTGGATCGTCGACGCCGGCGTGCCTTTGCACGAACTGTTGGAGCGGATCGGCATGGCCGACCGCCGATCTGCACTGCCGGCCGACGTGAGCACAGTCGGGGGACTGGTGCTCTGGGTGCTCGGGCGAATCCCCGCAGTGGGCGAGTGCGCTACCTGGGAGGGATTGACGCTGGAAGTCGTGGCCATGGACGGGCGGCGGTTGGAGCGGGTATTGATTTGCAGAGCCGCTTGACAGCTTCCGCCGCCTGCGATAAAATACTAGACGTTCGAATTGGGCGTTGGTGGTCGGCCGCTCCTGTGGGAGGGCCGACGTACAGGGAACCCGGTGCGATTCCGGGACGGCCCCGCCGCTGTAACCGAGTGTTTTGAAAGAAATACAGGTCCATCCAGTCTCCTGGCCATTGTCACACTTGTCATGCCGGCCTCAGCGCCGGCTTGAAGACGAGAAGGCCGGACGGACCGAACTCGGAAGTCAGAAGACCTACCAGCGCAGATCAAGCGGTCCTTCGCGAGGGACGAAAGCCGCATAACCAGGTGCTGCGAGATCCACGCCGGTTGAATTTCGACGGAGTTTTCTTGCTGCGCCGCGCGTGTGTCACAGGCTGCCCCAAGAAAGATTCGTCGCGAGCGATTGCGCGGATTCTTGGCCCGGCCGGATTTCGGTAATCGAGAGAGGCCGAGATCGCACGCGGGAGCGCGAAAGCGCGATGAGCTACGCACGCATCCTCGTACTGCGGAGAATGAAGCGTGAACCGTGCGCGCGGCGGCGCCGCGCGTTTACCCTGGTCGAGTTGCTCGTGGTGATTGCCGTCATTGGCTTGCTGATCGCGCTGTTGCTGCCGGCCGTGCAGTCCGCTCGTGAGGCGGGGCGAAGAGTTGCCTGCGGCAATAACCTGCGACAGATCGGGCTGGCACTGCACGCCTTTCACGAGGCGAACGAGTGCTTTCCGATAGGGACCGCCTTGCAGGGCTACCCCGACGGGACAAGCCCCGACGCCATTCCGGCCAGCCGCCTCAACACGGGGCCCTACCGCCCCGGGCTGTTCGCCATGATCCTGCCTTATCTCGAGCAGGACACCCTCTGCCAGAATCTGCGGATGGATCTGGCGATCGACGAAGACGTGAATGTCGCCCTGGGCAGGACGATTATCGCGACTTACCTTTGCCCGTCGTGCAACCACGTTTACGGGCTGCAAAAGGCCCCGCACTCCCTGCCGCTGGCCAATCCGAGCATGCAATTCGCCGTGATCGACTACAACGGCATGAACGGGGCCGATCAGCTTTTCGCAGGCGCCCCCGCCGCAGGCCAGTTGCAGGACCACGGCGGCTTCGCGGAGCGCCAGCAGTTGCGGATCGCCAATTTCACCGATGGGGCCTCGCAGACCATCGATATCGTGGAAACGGTGAACTTCGGGCGCGGCGTGTGGATTCACGGCCGGCCGCACTATAACCAGGCCGCCTGCGCGATAAACTCGTTGGACGGATACAACGCCGCGAATTCCGTCTGTCCGGACGGGTCCAACCTGCCGGTGACGAACCGGGGACCGGGGAAAGGCATCGCCGGCACGTGGGGGATTTCCAGCAGCCATTCCGGCGGAGCGAACACGCTCTTCGTCGATGGGTCGGTCCATTTCCTGGCCAACTCACTTTCGGCCGAGACGCTCACCGCCTTGATTACCCGCGACGGAGGAGAGGTGCTCGATGGCTCGTATTAAGTTGCGCCATGCCTGGCTCTCGCTCCCTAGGTTCGGCGCGGGTCTCCCGACCCCGCCGCAACGCTCGACCGAAGGTCTCCCCGTTCGCTGGGAGACCTTCGGTCGGCGGCGTGGCTTGGTCGGAGACCGGCCACAACAGTGGGACCGGCCACAACAGCGCGACCGGCCACAACAGCAGACTCAACAACTTTGGAGACTTCTTGCGATGAAAAAACTCAGACGATGGCGCCTGTCTTTGCACGCGCTCCTTTCCCGGGGCCTGGCTTGGCTCTCGATCGTGGCTGTGTTGGCGATCGGCGGAACCGTCCGCGCCCAATGGCCGGCGCCAGTCGGAACCGTCTCGAACATACCGACGCCCGATGTCACTGCCAATGCGTTTTCCACGTCGTTCCGCTACGATTCCAACGGCAATCTCTATGCTTGGGACGGACTCAGCGTCTGGGAGCAAAGCGGAACGGGCACTTTCAGCAACATCGGCTCGGTGGCGGCCGGCAATTCGGCCGATGCGGGGCCGATCTGCTTCTCGCAAGACGGCCAAACTCTCTTGCTGAGCAACGGCGCCGGGGGCTACGGATTCTCCGGCAACGGCGGTTTCTGGACCATGCCGGCCTCGGGCGGAACAGCCGTGCAGGTTACCGGCAGCGGCGTGCCCTATACCGGCGATGCCCTGGCGTTGCCCGCCGGCACCGCCATTCCCGGATCGAGCACGAAGTATATCGTCAACGCGGGAGACAGCACCTACACCGGCAGTTCGCTGTCGATTTTCGATGCCGCGGCCGGGACGAACCAGGTGGTCATCACCAACGGCCCCGGAGCGACGACATCGATCGCCGTCAATCCGAATAACAATAGCCTCTACGTCGGCGTCGGTTACGGGCCCAATCAGGGCAACATCTACAGCTTCAGTCTCAGCCTGATTGGCTCCGCTTACAACTCGGCGGCGCCGATCGACTTTGTCTCCGCAGGCACGCTCTTCAATCCGACAGCGACCGGCAGCCAGAACGGGGCAGGCATGTTCTTCGATAACAACGGCTATCTCTTTTCGGGCGGAGACGGGATTACGGTCTTTCAGCCCAACGGCATGATCTCCTTCGACGAGCCCGCCGGTGCGGCGGATGGTTATTACGATACTCTGACCTACAACCCGGCCAACAACGAGGTGCTCAAGCTGCCCTACGGCTCGTCGACGGGCACTCTGTACAATGCGACCGATTTCGAAGCGGCGTTCTGGACAAATCCCAAGGGCGGGACCTGGGGATCGGGATCGAACTGGTCCGGCAGCCCCCTTTCAACCGTGGGCGCGCTCGTGTTCGCCGGCAGCACCAGCGGCACGGCGGTCGTGACGCTGGACGGAAATCAATGGGCCTCCGCCCTGCAGTTCGGCGATTCCTCGGCCGCCGGTAGCTACACGATCGGTACGGGAACCGCCGGCGCGTTGACCTTGGGCACGTCAACCGGCGCCTGGATCGCGGTCGTCAGCGGCACCAGTACGATCTCCGCGCCGATCGTGCTGGCCGGGAGCCTGGCAGTGAGCGCGTCGGCCGGAGCTTCTTTGCAACTCGGCAATATCAGCCAGGGCACGATCCCAGCGGCGCTCAGCCTCAGCGGAGATGGGCAGTTGGTCCTCAGCGGCTCGGACAACTACACCGGCGGCACAACGGTCTTCGGCGGCACGCTGGACGTGACGAATCCCAGCGCCCTCGCCGACGGATCGGCCCTGACCGTGGGAAGCGATGCGACAGCGTTCGGCGCGTTGTCGTCGGCGACTGCCGCTTTCCAGGATAGCCCCGCCGCCGTGCCGGAGCCGGGGACATTGGCGCTGCTGGCGGCCGGCGGTTTGGCTTGGTTTGCCGCGCGGTTTTTACGAGGACGTGGACGGCTAGGATAGGCTATTTGGAGTGCGGGGCGGGCACCGTGCGCAGCATGGTCGTCACCGCTTTGGCCGATTTTCGGCCTTTCTTTCGTGAAAGGGTACTGTACGGTGCCCACCGAAACTGAATCCATGCTCGCTGATCCTGGTCTAACCAGAAAAAGAAAATAGAAAGCGGCAATAAATTGCCGCACTCCCAATGAAAAAACTCCGCATTATCCTGGTGATCCTTCTGTTCTGCGGCTGTCGCCAGCCCGCCCAGCAACAGCCCACGGGCAAATTGCGGATCGTCTCGCTGGCCCCCAATGTCACCGAGATCCTCTTCGCGCTGGACCTGGGCGACCAGATCGTCGGCGTGACCGACCAGTGCAACTATCCGCCCGCAGCCAAGGGGATCGAGCGCGTCAGCGGCTTCGGCATGCCGAATGTCGAAAAACTGCTGGCGCTGGGTCCGGACATGGTGATCGCTTGCGGGCTGGAGAAGCCGGAGATCACGGCCGCGGTACGGCAGGCGGGAGTCCAAGTCGTGGACGTGCAAGAGAGCGGCTTTATCTCCAGCTTCCCGGAGCTGTTCGCGGCTGTTCGCCGCATCGGTGAGGCCACGGGCCGCTCGGCCGCGGCGAAACAACTCGTTGACCACATGCAGGCCGAGTTGGACGCCGTGGCCGCACGAGTCGGCCGTATCGACGACGCCCGGCGGGTGAGGGTTTTCGTCGAGATCGAGGAAAGTCCGCTGATGACCGCCGGGGCCGGCTCGTTCCTCGACGATCTCGTCAGCAGGGCCGGCGGCCGGAATGTCGCCCGGGAAATCTCCACGGCCTATCCGCGGATCGATCCCGAGAAAGTCATCACCTGGAATCCAGACGTGATTCTCGTGGCCCACAGGGACCGTCCCGGTGAAGCGGCCGAGCGGCTGGCGCGGCACATCGGCTGGTCGGAAGTTGCGGCCGTGCGGAACCGGCGGGTCATCGACGACATCGATGCCGACTTGCTGTTTCGCCCCGGCCCGCGGCTGGTCGACGGAGTCAAGGCCCTCGCCGCGCGATTGTATCCGGTCCAACTCCCCTCTCCCACCGGGAGAGGGGCAGGGGGTGAGGGCGTGCAGTAATGCCTTTGACAAGAGAGTACAGGATGGACCTGCGAGTCCGTCCAAAAAACCAAGGACGGACTCGGAGGTCCATCCTACAATGCCCATGACCTTCCTCCGCCACAAATCCGCACCGCTTGTCTATGGCCTGCTCGCGCTGCTGCTGGCGGGCGCGTATGTCGTGGCGATCCTGACAGGACCGGCGCAGCTTGCCTGGAGCGAAATGTGGAGCAAAGGCATCTGGGAACTGCGGGCCGCACGGGCCTTGATGGCATCCATCGCCGGGGCCGGGCTGTCGGTGGCCGGCGTCGTTTTCCAGTCGCTGCTCCGCAACCCGCTGGCCGAACCCTATGTGCTGGGCGTCACGGCCGGGGCCGGCTTGGGTGCGGCCGTGGCGATCGTTTGCCACTCCGCGCAAGTCGCCGGCATTGCGATCTTCGGGCTGTGGGCCGTGCCCGGCATGGCCTTTGTCGGCGCCCTGGGCACGATCCTCCTGGTGCAGGCCCTGGCCCGCGCACCGTCGGGCGCCGTGCCTGTGCAGACGATGCTGCTGGCCGGCGTCACCGTCAGCGCGGTGCTCAACAGCCTGCTGATGTTCGTCGTTTCCGTGGCCCCCTCCGATAAACTGCACGGCGTGGTGTGGTGGCTCTTGGGCAACCTGCAAGTCGGCGATTGGCGACTGCTGGAAATCGTCGCCGCCGTCGTGGCCGCCGGGCTGGCAGTCGCCATCCTCTGGGCCCGCGACCTGAACCTGATGGCCCTGGGCGATGAGCCGGCCGCCCACCTGGGGCTGAACGTCACGCGCAGCCGCCGCATGTTCTTTGTCGTGGCTTCGCTGGTCACCGGGGCGACGGTCGCGTCATGCGGGATCATCGGCTTCGTAGGGCTGATCGTGCCGCATGCCGTGCGACTGGTCGTGGGGCCGGACCATCGCCGCCTGGTGCCGGCGGCTGCCCTGGCCGGCGCAGCGTTTCTGGTGCTGGCCGACTGCCTTGCCCGATCGTTGCTGCCACAAGGTCAAATTCTTCCCATCGGCGTGGTCACCGCCCTCTGCGGCGGGCCGTTGTTCCTCATGCTCTTGCGCAAACACAAGGCGGCGACCGGAGGTTTTCATGCAAACGGTTAAGAAAGCCCGCAAGAAATGCGATGCCCTACGCCTCCGATCACTTCAAGCCCTGCAAAGTGTAAAATGCTGACCGTCGAGAACCTGCATGCCGGCTATGGCGACAAGCTTGTTTTGCACGACGTGACGTTCGCCGTTGCGCCCGGCGAATTCTTGGGCCTGCTGGGCCCCAACGGCTGCGGCAAGACGACGCTGCTGCGGGCCATGCGCGGCACCCTCAAGCCGCGGCGGGGATGCGTCCGGCTGGGCGATCGGGACGTGCGGACCATCGACCGGCGGGAGATGGCCCGAACGATGGCCTATTTGCCGCAGGACCTGCTGATCGAGTTGGACTTCACCGTCCGCGAGTTGGCCTTGATGGGCCGCAGCCCGCACCTGTCGCGTTTCGTGCGGGAATCTGCCGAAGATCGCCGCGTGGCCGAGGAGGCGATGCAACTGGCCGACGTGCTGCACCTGGCCGAGCGGGCGGTCACGGCCCTCAGCGGCGGCGAGCGGCAGCGGACGTTGATCGCCATGTGCCTGGCCCAGCAGCCGAAGATCCTGCTCTTGGACGAGCCGACCAACCATCTCGACCTTTCGCACCAGTTGTCGATTCTCGACCTGATCGCCCGGCTGAATCGCGAGCAGGGCCTGGCCGTGGTCGCCGTGTTCCACGATCTGAACCTGGCGGCCGAGTACTGCGGCCGGCTGGTGCTCCTGGATAACGGCCGCGTGGCGGCGACGGGCACGCCCGCGGAGGTGATTACCGAAGCGGCGATCCGCCGCGTGTACGGGGTGCAGGTTGCCGTGCTGCCCAACGCCGTTTCGCGGCGGCCGCACGTCGTGCTGACGGCGGGACGGTAGTCGGGTTGACCCACCAGACTCCCTTCAAGAACTTTCCGTCAGTATCTTCGCAAGAAAGCAACCGTTGGATTCACTATCGCCACGGCCGGTCACTGCAAGTGACAGCTCGACATGCCGCGCTTCTCCAGGTACTGCTGGTGATAATCTTCGGCCTTCCAGAACGTGCTGGCCGGCACGATCTCGGTGACGATCGGGCGGCGATACTTGCCGCTCTTTTCCAATGCCTGCTTGGATGCCTCGGCCGCCGCCTTCTGCTCCGGGGAATGGTAGAAGATCGCCGAGCGATACTGTGTGCCGTGGTCCGGGCCCTGGCGATTGAGGGTCGTGGGATCGTGGTTTTTCCAGAAGACGTTCGAGCAGTTGCCCATAGCCGACCTCTGTCGGGTCGAACTCGACTTCGACCGCCTCGGCGTGACCCGTCGTGTTGGTGCAGACATCTTCATAAGTTGGCTTGTCCATGCGGCCGCCGGTATAGCCGACGGCCGTCGCCTTGACGCCCTTGATTTGGCGGAACGTAGCCTCGACGCCCCAGAAGCAGCCGGCGGCGAAGGTTGCCGTTTCAGTTTTCATGCCTTTCTTCTCCTCGTTCGCTGCCGTTCGCGAAGACTCATTGGTTTTTGTTTTCGGGGTGTCCGCGGCAGAGTACTGCTGGCAGCCCGACATACCCGCCGCCACGAGGGCAGCCGAACAGAGTGCGAAAATGCGTGACATGGCAGGTTCCTTTTGGTTTATCGTGCGAAGTTTCACGACTTCCCTCCGCGCGGTTCGGCGGCCTTCGGAGTCTCCTTGACGGCCGCGGGCTTGGCCTCGTCGAACTTGAGCGACGCCGAGTTGATGCAATACCGCAGGCCCGTCGGCTGCGGCCCGTCGTCGAACACATGGCCGAGATGGGCGTTGCACTTCTTGCAGACGACCTCGGTCCGCCGCATGCCATGGCTGTGGTCGGTCACCTCGCCGACAGCCTTGTCGTCGATCGGCTTCCAAAAGCTCGGCCAGCCGGTGCCCGAATCGAACTTGGTCTCGGAACTGAACAGCGGCGAGCCGCAGCAAACACAGCGGTACGTGCCGTCTTGGTGACAGTCCCAGTAGGCGCCGCTAAAACTCTGTTCGGTCCCCTTGCGGCGCGTGACGTTGAACTGCTCGGGCGTGAGCTGCTTTCGCCACTGCTCGTCGCTCAAAGTGAGCTCGTCTTCGCTCTTGAGCACCTCGCCAGCGGCAGGGCCGCACATCTTTTCGTCACAGACAACGTCGGACGGCTTGGCACCGGCCTTGCCGCCGCCGGAACCGCCCGCGTCGCCGTCGCACGCGCAATGGCAAATCGACCAACGCGACCACACCGCAAATATCGCCATGCCGCCCAGCGCGGCCGCACCATAGATCAAAGCTCTGGACATCGCCATGCTCCTATGCACAAAGAATTGTTTTAGGACCGCCAACCGCGGTTCACAAGGTAGGACTACACGTCGCAGACCCGGATCGCCTGGATCAGGCCGGCCAAGGGTTCCGACCGCTGCGGGATGAACTCGTGCCCGACGAAACCCTTGTAGCCGATCTCCAGCAGGGCCTTCATGCAGGGCGGGTAGTTGATCTCCTGGTTGTCGTCCAATTCGCCGCGGCCCGGCACGCCGGCGGTATGCACGTGCTTGATGGCCTCCTTGCACTGGCGAATTCGCCGGATGATGTCGCCGTCCATGATCTGCACGTGATACACGTCGAACAACAGGCCGAACCGCGCGGAGCCGACACGGTTGACGATCTCCATGCAGTAATCGATGTGGTTGCCTTGGTAGCCCGGATGGCCCTTCATGGGATGATCGCTGGCCCGCGTGTTGAGCATCTCCATGGCCAGGTTGATCTTCTTCTTTTCCGCGTAGCCCACAATCTTCTTGAACCCCGCCACGCAATTCTTAACGCCGGTTTCCGGGTCGATCTTGGCACGCTTCGGCGGCAGTTTGCTCAGATCCGGATTCGCGCCGCCGGCCCATTCGCCGGTGTCCTCGGCGTAGCCCGTGAAGGTAATGACCGTCTTGACCCCCGCGTCCGCGCACTGGTCGATTCTCTGCCTCAGCATTTCCAGGCAGCCCGGCTGATACTTGGGGTTGTTCATGCCTTGAAAGTACAGGTGGCTGGGCGCGATTGCGCACGTCAGCCCATACTTCTTGAGCGTGGGCCAATTCGCCGGTGAGGACAACTCGACGCTCTTGCAGCCCAACCGGCTGGCGTTCTTGCAAAGCTCGTCGAAACTCCAATGCGGCTCAAAACACCAGGTCACCACCGAATGGCGGATGTTGCCCTTGGTAGCGGCCTTCTCGGCTTCAGATTCGCCAGCCCGGACGGCGCCGGGCAGTGCCAGGGCGCCGACGGCGCCCGCCGCGACCTGCAACAACTGACGGCGATTGACGGACGACGGGGACGGCGATTGCCGGTTGCTCACGCTGCACCTCATTTCACAAAAAGGGTCTGTTTTGGTTTCCACGGTTCGATTGCATCCTGCGGAGCCCGAGCGCACGCGGCCTTTCGGCGCTTCATCCGGGCCATCCCGCAGCGTACCATTATGGTATACCGTCGACGGCCCCAAGGCAAATCCACGCCCGGATCATCTTCTCCGCGCTGAACTGGCTTTCCACGCGCTGCCGCCCGGCGATGCCGATCTGCCGGGCGGCGTCGGCATGATTGAGCAGATACTCGGCCCAGCGGGCCAGCCCGGCGCGATGCCCCGCGGCAAAAAGATAGCCCGTGACCCCGTGCTCGATCAAGTCGCGTGTGCCGGGCAGGTCCGTGGCCACGACGGGCACGCCCGCCGCCATGGCCTCGAGGACCGCCTGGGATTGGCCGGGCAAGCGGCGGGTGGACCAGAACTGATCGAGGTGCGGCAGGAACTCGTCCAGGTCGCCGCGCTCGCCGAGGAAATGGACCTTGTCGGCGATCTCGACCTGGTCGCGGAAACGGACGAGCCGATCGCGGTGCGGACCCGCGCCGAAGATCAGCAGGTGCACGTCGTCGCGGATCACTTTCAGCAGATCGGCCGCCCAGACGGCGTCTTTGCCGCCGCGGTCCGCCTCCAGCCGGCCGGCCCAGCCGACCAGGCGGACCGATTCCGGCAGGCCGAGCCGCTGGAGAATCTGCCCGCGCGTGACCACCGGCGGCGGCGGCTTGCACGCGCCGCTGGAAATGACTTGGATTTTTTCGGCGGCAATTCCTTGCTCGATGCAATAATCGCGCACGGCAGGGCAAGTCGCCACCACCGTGCTGGCCCGGCGGCCGATAGAGCGGTCGATCATGCCTTGCAGCGGCCGCCGCTGGGCTTGGACCTCGCGCCACATAGCCGCCAGGCGCCGCACGCCGCAGCGTCGCGCCACACCCGCCGCATAGGCCCGCCCCACCGCTTGCCAGGCGTGAATCGATTCGGGCTGGAATTCCCTCACGCGGCGGAGCAGTCGCCAGAACGTTGTCGGATCGGCGGACCAACGGCGGCCGACAACATGGACGGGGATGCCCGATCCGGCCAAGGCATCGCCGAGCGGTCCGCCGCGGCCCAAGGCGCAGACCTGCACCTCGAACTGATCTTGCGGCAGGCCGCGGGCCAGCAGGCATAGTTGTTTTGCCGTGCCGCTGCGGTCGAGCGTGTCGATGATGTGGAGGATGCGGTGTTTCAAAAAAGCAAATCCGAAAGAAGAAACTCGGAATCCGAAACGAATCCCAAGACCTAAGTGGGAACTGTCCCAAACCGTCGTGAGCCTGGCAACGATTGTCGCTTTTGGCACGCACCGTGTCCAGTCATCTTGCGAGACCCCAGGATCGCGCCGGCTTGCCGACCGCGGATCGGCCCGTCCCGGACTTTCTTCCCGGCGCCGCAAGTGCTTGCCGGGACGACACTTAGGGCATCTGCGCAGGCGCCGCTGGGAAACCACGGGAAAAGGGCCCGCGCCCTACTTGACAGATATTAAGAATTATGGATAATTATGGTCATACAACCGCCGCGGCGGGAGAAGGCGGCGGCCGTCGCCGTCGCGACTCTTGCCGCACAAGATACAAGGAGACCGACAAGATCATGGCCGGATTAGAGGAACATTTCCGTTGCTCACGCGCGCAACGGGAGCGGGCGCGGCGAAGCCTGCTCGGATTCACGCAGCTCACCAAGCCCGACTACCAGGCCCACTGGCACCACGCCGTGCTGGCGGACAAGCTGGATCGCGTCGCCCAGGGGCGTTGCCGGCGGCTGATGGTCTTCCTCCCGCCCCAGCACGGCAAGAGCGAGCTGGTTTCCCGCCGCTTCCCGGCCTATATGCTGGGCAGGGATCCCCGCCTGCGGCTGGTCGCGGCCAGCCATACCCACGACCTGGCGGTGAGCATGAACCGCGACGTGCAGCGGATCATCATGAGCGATGCCTACGCACACGTCTTCAAGCACACCCGCTTCCCTGACCGCCGGGTCCGCGGCAGTTCCCGCCTGAAAACCCGCCGTACGATGGACCTCTTCGAGATTCCGGGCTACGGCGGATGTCTGCGTTCGGCGGGGGTGGGCAACTCGATCGCCGGCAGCGCGGCGGACGGCGCGATCATCGACGACCCCTTCGGCAAGCGGGAGGACGCCGACAGCCCGGTCATCCGCCAGAAGGTGTGGGATTGGTACGCCAACGACCTGTACACGCGGCTTTCGGCGCAGGGCTGGATCGTGCTCACGCATACCCGCTGGCACCGCGACGACCTGGCGGGGCGGCTGTTGCGGAAGATGGCCGATCGGGCGTCCGACCGCTGGGAGGTGCTCTGCCTGCCGGCGGTCCGCGGGGAAGGCCCCGGCGATCCGTGCGACCAGCGGACCGCCGCCGGCGACGTGCTGTGGCCCGCTTTCAAGTCGGCCGCCGATCTGGAGATCATTCGCCAGCAGGACGCCAGGGCCTATGCGGCCCTCTACCAGCAGGACCCGGCGGAGGCCTCGGGGACCGAATGGCCGCCGGAATTGTTCGGCGACTGGCTGTGGGTCCCCGCGGACAAATGGCCGAAGGAGTTCACCCTGCGGGTGGTCTGCGTCGATGCCAGCAAAGGCGCGGCCGACAAGCCGGGCGACTACTCGGCGATCGTTTTCATGGGCGTCGGCAAAGACCGGTTGCTGTACGTCGACGCCCTGCTGGAGCGGATTCCCTTGGACCAGATCGTCCGCAAGACGCTGGCGTTCTGCAGGGAGAAGCGGCCCGACATGGTGGGCATCGAGGCGGAGCAGTTCCAGGAATTGCTGGTCCATGAATTCCACCGGCAGTGCGGCCAGTTGAGCTCGTTGCACTGGCCGATCTACAAGATGATGAGCAAGGGAATCTCCAAGCTGGCGAGGATCCGGCGGCTGAGCCAATACGTGATCAATCGCGAGTTGCGCTTCAAGGCCGATTCCCCCGGCTGCCGCTTGCTGGTCGATCAGCTTATGGATTTTCCCCTTGCCGAGCACGACGACGGGCCCGACGCCTTGGAGATGTGCGCGCGACTCCCCGTGGAGCTCATCTGACGGCGGGGACCCGCGAGCGATCCAATTGACACAAGCGGGCCTTCGGAGATAGACTGCGAGGAAATCGCCGTAGAACTGACAGCGCGCTGAAGAAGTCCGGTTGTGTTAGGGGTTCTCAGACGGGAGTTGACCGTGAGCAAGACATTCGAGCAAGGCAAGGACGAAATCGCCAAATTGGTGGCCTACTTCTCAACCAACAAGACCGCTTTCCGCGCGCCGAGTTTCAAAGAGGCCCAAGCCTGCAATCTCCTTATCGAACCGTTCTTCATCGCTTTGGGGTGGGATGTGCGCAACGACAGCCACACTGCCCCACAATATGTCGAGGTTATTCCCCAGGAAGCGCTTGACGATGAGGGGCATAGCAAGTCTCCCGACTATGTATTTCGCGTCGGACAGACCCCGAAGTTCTACACCGAGGCAAAAAAGCCCACGGTCAACATCAAGGACGATCCCGCCCCCGCCTACCAACTCCGTCGGTATTCCTGGAGTGCCAAGCTGCCGTTGTCGATTCTGACGAATTTCGAGGAATTCGCGGTTTTCGAGTGCCATACCCGCCCGGCGCACAGCGACAAGGCTGCAGCAAAGCCCGCATCTGGTATTTCACGTTCGAGGAATACCCCGACCGCTGGCGCCAGATTTGGGATGTGTTCTCCCGCGAGGCGGTGTGGGGAGGGCATTTCGACCAGTTCACCGAATCGACGCGAGGCAAACGAGGCACATCGACGGTAGACGACGAATTCCTGAAAGAGATCGAGGTTTGGCGCGACGTGCTCGCCCGAAATATCGCCACGCGGAATCCAGGGATCGAATCGCCGGAATTGAACTTCGCCGTGCAGCAAACCATCGACCGCATTGTGTTCCTGCGGATCTGCGAAGACCGGGGAATCGAGCCTTACGGCGGTCTGCAATCCTTGAGCAACGGTTCCGCGATCTACCGTCGCCTCGGCGAGTTGTTCCAGCGGGCCGACGAACGATACAACTCCGGCTTGTTTTATTTCAACGCGGAGCGGGGGCGCTACGAGCCGCCCGACGAGATGACTTTAGGTCTGGCGATCGATGACAAGCCGCTCAAGGAAATCCTCCGCAGTCTCTATTACCCGGATAGCCCTTACGAGTTCTCCGTCCTTCCGATTGAAATCCTGGGCCAAGTCTACGAGCAATTCCTGGGCAAGGTGATCCGGTTGACCAAGGGCGGCATGGCGAAGGTCGAATCAAAGCCGGGGGTCCGCAAGGCGGGCGGGGTGTACTATACGCCAGTATATATCGTCGATGATATTGTACAGAACACCCTTGGAAAGCTGCTCGAGGCCAAAACCCCCAAAGAGGCGGCACGGTTGCGGATCGTCGATCCGGCCTGCGGGTCAGGCTCGTTCCTGATCGGTGCGTACCGCTATTTGCTGGATTGGCATCTCAACTGGTACCTTGAAAGCGGCCCGGAGCAACCATCCAGAGGCCGCAATCCGCCGCTCTATCGCGTCGCTAACGACCAATGGCGGCTGAGCACGCGCGAGAAAAAGCGAATTCTGTTGAACAACATCTACGGCGTGGACATCGACCCGCAAGCCGTCGAGGTAACCAAGCTCTCGCTGCTGCTGAAGGTGCTGGACGGCGAGTCGGGCGAGACGATCACCAACCAGTTGAGACTTTTCCGCGAGCGGGCGCTTCCCGATTTCGGCGCAAACATCAAGTGCGGCAACTCGCTTGTCGCGACGGACTTCTATGACGGCCGACTGAAGGGCTTGCTGGACAAAGAAGAGCGGGACCGAATCAAGGCGTTCGACTGGAAGGCCGAGTTCCCCCAGGTTTTCAAAGCCGGCGGGTTCAACGTCGTGGTCGGGAATCCTCCGTACATTTCCATTCAGACCATGAACGAAACGAACCCTGCCGAAGTCTCGTATTTCAACTCGCACTACGATGCCGCCGGGTCCGGGAACTACGACATCTATGTCGTTTTTGTTGAACGCGCGCTGAAAATTCTCGGCAAGTCCGGGCGAATGGGGTTCATTCTACCGAGCAAGTTCTTCGCAACGGATTACGGCAGACCTCTTCGTCGCCTTCTATTGGAAGAAAAGGCCCTTGCGGAGATCGCCGATTTCCGCCACGGGCAGGTTTTCGAACAAGCGACGACCTACACGTGCCTGCTGTTCCTGTCTCGGGAGAGGAATTCGTCGGTTTACTATTTTGCCGCGGAACCGTCAGAAAGAATGCGCGACGGAGCACCGCGAGGATTCCCGGTGGACTTGGCGACGCTATCCGATGAGCCATGGGTGTTTTCGTCGCCTCTGCAGCGCGAACTGCTGCGCAGGCTGCGCGAGGACAGCGCAGAACTTCTAAGCCTGCCAAGCAAGATATCACGCGGGTCTTCGACGGGGAACGACGAAGTATTCATTCTCAAGGCAGATTCGGGCGGTTATTCCACGCGCGACGGCAAACTGGTTGCCATCGAGCCCGCGATACTCCGCACGCCTGTCTATGCAACCGATTTCGGACGATACCGCTTCAAGCCGCGAGCGGACGAGCGAGTTGTCTTTCCCTACGCCGTTTCGTCAGAGGGCTACCGGGAACTTGAAGAGAAGGAATTGGCGCGTCTGTACCCGCAGGCCTTCGCATACCTGAAGGACTGCAAATCTGCGCTCGTCAAACGCAAGCAGTTCAAGACGTGGTATGGTTTCAGCGCGCCGCGCAACCTCGACGAACATCTCCGCGCAACTGATGGTCCCTCTCCTGGCAAATAGAGGTCTTTACTGCGCGCTGCCGAAGCAGATGGCAGAGTATTGCCCGATGGCGAGCGGCGGTTTTACGATCACGGTTTCCGACCAGCAGCCTCTCAGTCCTCTTTATGTCCTTGGCGTGCTGAACTCCCGACTGTTGTACTGGGTTTTGGAAAGAATAAGCAACCGTTTCCGCGGCGGGTGGATAACGTGCACCAAGCAGTACGTGGGCACGCTGCCGATTCGCAACATCGACTTCTCAAACCGCGCCGACAAATCCTTTCACGACCGTATCGTAGAGTCGGTAGAAGCGATGCTTGGTCTCCAGAAACAACTCGAACACGCGCGAACAAGGAATGAGAAGACTCTGATTCAACGGCAGATCAACGCGACCGACCGGCAGATCGACCGGCTCGTCTACGACCTCTACGGCCTGACCGCAGAGGAAATTGCCATCGTGGAGCAAACGGCCTCCGGAGCAATCCATCCGGAATAGTGCCGAAACCCCTATTGATAGGAGGTTGGGGTAATGACCGAACCGGGGAAATCCAGGGTTTGGTAGCTTGCGACTATCATTCAAATTGCCGCTTTTCGGGGAAGTCGGTACAATGCGGGTTTTATGCACTGCGCGGCTTGAAATGATCCAATGCGTACCTATACGCAAAGGTTTGTATTATTCCTGACCGCTCGAAGTATGAACCTTTTGCCCCCCGAACCCGCACCATGCCACGCTATAACCCGGCCGCGATCGAACCGAAATGGCAACGCTATTGGGAAACGAACCGCACGTTCGCCACCCCCCGGCTGCCGAAGGGACCCAAGATGTACGTCTTGGACATGTTCCCCTATCCCAGCGGCGCCGGCCTGCACGTCGGCCATCCGGAAGGCTATACGGCCACCGATATCGTCTGCCGCTACCGCCGCAACCGGGGCTACAGCGTCATGCACCCCATGGGCTGGGACGCTTTCGGGCTGCCGGCCGAGCAGCATGCAAAGAAAACGGGCACCCATCCCCGCGCCACCACCGAGAGCAACATCAACAATTTCCGCCGCCAGTTGAAGATGCTGGGCTTCAGCTATGACTGGGACCGCGAGCTGGCCACTACCGACGTGGCCTACTTCCGCTGGACGCAATTCATCTTCCTCGTGCTCTTCGACACCTGGTACGACGCCCAACGGCAGAAGGGCCGGCCGATCGCCGAATTGCCGATCCCCGACGAAGTCGCCGGGCAAGGGCCCGAGGCCGTCGACCGCTATCGCGACGAGCAGCGCCTGGCCTATCAGATCGAGGCCCCGGTCAACTGGTGCCCGGCCTTGGGCACGGTGCTGGCCAACGAGGAGGTGATCGGCGGCCTGAGCGAACGCGGCGGCCATCCCGTGGTCCGCATGCCGCTGCGGCAATGGATGCTGCGGATCACGGCCTACGCCGATCGCCTGGAAACCGACCTGGAGGGGCTCGACTGGTCCGAGAGCATCAAGATGCTGCAGCGGAACTGGATCGGGCGGAGCAGCGGCGCGGAGGTCGATTTCTTCATCGGCACGACCGTGGACAAGGAAGGAAAGCCCGCGCAGCGCGAGTACCAAGGCTGGCGGCGCGACCGCGAACTGGCCGGCTACCCGGCCAGGCCCGACGAGCAGGTGCTGCGGATCTACACTACGCGGCCCGACACGCTCTTCGGCGCGACCTACATGGTCATCGCCCCGGAGCATCCGTTCGTCGAGCGTCTGAGCACGCCGGAACAGGCCGAGGCCGTGCGGGCTTATTGCGAAAAGGCCGCCCGCAAGAGCGACCTCGACCGCACCGACCTGGCCAAGGACAAGACCGGCGTGTTTACCGGCTCCTACGCCATCAATCCGGTCACCGGGCTACCGATTCCCATCTGGGTCGCCGATTACGTGCTGATCAGCTACGGCACCGGCGCGATCATGGCCGTGCCGGCGCACGACGAGCGGGATTTCGAGTTCGCCCGCAAGTTCGAACTTCCCATCACCGCGGTGGTGCTGCCGAGCGATGCATGGTTGGGCGACCATGCCGGAGCAGGCGCTCGCAGTCCCGCCTTTAGGCGGCCTTCGGAGGATCTTCCGGCTGAAGCCGGTGCTACGAGCGCGGGCGACATCGCGGTCCTGCGGTCGCAATACTTGGAAAACGCGGGCTGCTTTTCGGAGGCCTTCACGGGCGAAGGCCATGCCGTCAACAGCGGCGCCTACGACGGCCTGCCGACGGCCGAATTCAAGCAGCGGATCGCGGCCGATCTGGCCAGCCAGGGCCTGGGCCGGGCGGCGGTGAATTATAAACTTCGCGACTGGCTCTTCAGCCGGCAGCACTTCTGGGGCGAGCCGTTCCCCATCCTCCGCGAACTTGATGAGCACGGCCAGCCCAACGGCCGGCTCCGCGCACTGGAGCCGGAAGACCTGCCCTTGGACCTGCCGGAGATGATGAAGTTCGACGCCGCCCACGACCGGCCCGAACCGCCCCTGGACAAGGCTCCCGACTCATGGCTTTACGTCACGTTGGACGGCAAGCGTTACAAACGGGAGACGAACACCATGCCGCAATGGGCCGGCTCGTGTTGGTACTATCTCCGCTTCCTCGATCCGAAGAACGGCAAGGCCCTCGTCGATCCCGAGCTTGAAAAGGCCTGGATGCCGGTCGATCTCTACGTGGGCGGGGCGGAGCACGCCGTGCTGCACCTGCTCTACGCGCGTTTCTGGCACAAGGTGCTCTACGACCGCGGCTACGTGAGCATGCCGGAGCCGTTCCACAAGCTGGTCAACCAGGGCATGATCCTCGGCGAGACGGAATACACGGGCTATCGCTACCCGCAAGCGGGCGCCGAGGCCGGCGCCTGGGTCAGCGCCACCGAGGTGGCCGCCGACGCCGACGGCAAGCCGATTGCCAAGACGACCCGCCACCCGCAGGCGGGCACCCGGTTGGTGGCCGTGGGCCTCAAGCCGGACGAAGTGACCAAGCAGGGCGAGGTCTTCGTGCTCAAGGCCGACGCCGCGGTCCGCATCGAGAGCCGGGCCTACAAGATGTCCAAGGCCCGCGGCAACGTGGTTAATCCCGACCAGGTGGTCAAGGATTTCGGGGCCGACGCGCTGCGGTTGTACGAGATGTTCATGGGCCCGCTGGAGGCCGTCAAGCCCTGGAGCATGGAAGGCGTCAGCGGCGTGGCCGGTTTTCTCGATCGCGCCTGGCGGATGATCATCGACGACCGGGCGGAAGAGCCGCGGCTCAACGCGGCGGTGGTCGAGGTTGCGCCCACGGCCGAGCAGAACCGCGTGCTGCACAAGACGATCCAGGCGGTGACGCGGGACATCGAGCAGATGTCGTTCAACACGGCCATCGCGCGGATGATGGAGTTCACGAACTACTTTTTCAAGGTCCAGGAGCGGCCGAAGGCGGCGATGGAGCGGTTTGTGCAATTGCTCTCCCCTTATGCCCCGCATCTCTCCGAGGAGCTTTGGCAGCAGTTGGGTCACGCCCAGACGCTGGCCTACGAACCGTGGCCCGAGTTCGACGAGGCCTTGCTCAAGGAAGACACGATCGACGTCCCCGTGCAGGTCAACGGCAAGCTTCGCGGGCGGATCGTGGTTGCCGCGGATGCCGATCGCGCCGCTCTGGAAACCGCCGCCCGTGCCGATAAGAAAATCGCCGATCTGCTGGCCGGCAAGACGGTTGCGAAGGTGATCGTCGTGCCGGGAAAAATGGTGAATTTCGTGATAAAAACATGAAGATCAAGTATTTCAAGGACACCGATACAGCACTCCTGGAGTTCATCGGCGGGCCGGTGGTGGAGACTCGCAAAGTTAGCGAGAGCATACATGTCGACCTCGATGAGCATGGCAACCTCGCCAGCATGAGCGTTGAGCATGCAGCGGAAAGCGCCAGCCTCTCGGAGGTTGCCGTCGAGGAAGTCCCAAGCGCCTGAACGATAACGCGCAGACATGCCGTCACCCTTTCCAGGAATGGACCCCTACATCGAGCACACGGAGGTGTGGAGCGATTTCCACGGCGATCTGGCCGCTGAGATCCGCGCGGAGTTGAACAAGGTCATTCAGCCCCGTTACGTGGCCCGGTTGGTGCCTCGCGCGACTTATGAGATTCCTGCCCCGGTCGAGAACCTCGTTGCGATGGAAGTGCCACTGCGCCTGTTCACGGTCGAGGTCGTTGAGAGCAGCGCACGTCAACTGGTGACGTTGATCGAGATCCTCTCGCCGGTGAACAAACAGCCTGGCCGGGAGGCTCGCGACGAATACCTTCGCAAGCGGCGCGAGTTGTTGCGGTCCCAGGCGCATTTTATCGAGATCGACCTGTTGCGCGAGGGGCGGCGGCCGCCGCTGGAGCGTCCGGTCCCGGTGGCCCCGTACTATGTCGTCCTGAGCCGCGTCGAGCGTCGTCCCTACGTCGACGTGTGGCCGATTCAACTCTTCGAGAAGTTGCCGCCGATTCCCGTGCCGCTCGTCGAGCCCGACCCCGACGTTGCCTTGGACTTGGGCGCGGTGGTGGCCGCCGTGTACGAACGCGGAGGTTACGCCACGCTCATCGATTATTCGCAGCAGCCGCCGCCGCCGCTATCCGAGGCGGAGTCCGCTTGGTTGGATGAACACTTGCGAGCGCAGAAGGCCAGGTGAAGCTTGTCCCACCCTGGCCCGCGCGAAGTCGCGATTGCGCAAGTGCTGGAGTGTCTGCCGGTTTCGTTTCGCAAACGAGCCGCAACCTGACTTCGTCGCATAGCGACGACTGCACGTGGCGCCCGCGCTGGCGACACCACAAACCACGACTAGCACCAAACGGTTTTTTGGGGAATTGGTATTAACTTTGAGCGGTCTTGTAATTATACTTCCGCGGCAGGGAATGCGACAGTCAAGGAGGCATCACCATGGCCAAGGAAGGTCAAGGATTCGAACAATGGTTGCGTGGGGCAAAAGTCCAGCCTGAACAGTTGAATGATCAACAGCGGGCCGTTCTGCAGGCAGCGTTTAGTTTCCTTCAGCCCAGCGGCGGGGACTATTCCAGTTCGCGGATCGCCGGTTATTTTTTGCTCCACTGCAATTCAGGATTGAAAGTGGCTCAGATCGCACGCCTGGTTGGGATCAGCACTCGGTCGGCCTCCCGCCATCGGAAACTCTCCGCGAGACAAGTGGTCCAACAGATTCAACAGCGCTTCAACGGCCGCCCGTACGGGAAGCTCTTGCTGCGCCATGCCGGCTCCATTGCCGAGTTTCTCTTCACCCACCCCGAGGCCACGCGGGACGACCTGCTCGACTTCATCGAGCGACACGTGGGAATTCCGCGTCTCCAAGGTGGCCCTGTGGGAGTTTCTCAAGAAGTGCGGCTTGGACCGTGGCTCCCTGGAGGAAGTCCGGCAAACTGCTTCCCGAGAGGAAGTGGAAGGCGTGGCGGCCGAGGTGCTCGATGCGCATGCGCCGGGTGGGCTCGTGCCCGTAGTGCCCGACAATTTTTTTTTGCGAACACCCAGTATGCTGGGGCTTTCCTGCTGTGGTCCCAAGTGCAATCTTGGCTCGCCACGGCCCGCGAGTGCTTTAGCGACAACTACGGTTCGCTCGATCGGGGGTTCTTGACCAGCGTCTTCGCCTTGGTCGTCGGATTGGAGCGAGTTTTTCACCTGGACCAGATGCAGGACGTGGGGTTCGCTCTCTTGACCGGTGACGCGCGGCGTTGTCCCTCGCGATACGACGTGGGCGCTTGGCGACGGCACGTGCTGTGGAACGAGGTGGACCGTTTCTGTCACCGCACGAGCCCCTGGGAACTATTGCACGGGCAAGACCTGCGGATGAGCTTTGACGAACACTCGATTCCACGCTGGACCAAGAAATTCGTGATCCCCAAGGGCTATGTGACCACACGCAACAAGTTCATGCGTTGCGAGAAACTGTATTTGGGCTACGAGGTGAATCTGAGGCGTTTCGCCACCATCAAGGCCACGCCGGGCAACGTCGAGTTGCGCGATGTCGCCGGACTGCTGACCCGCAGGGTACTGCGCTATGGCCAGCCCGCCTCGCTGCACGCCCTGTTCGACGCCGGGGCCGGCAAGAGCGATGCGGACGTGCGGGCCCTGATGGACCAGGCTGCGGCGACCGAGAACCTGGAAGTCACTTTGCGGGCTTGCCGCTATCCAAGCCGCGTCGAGCGATGGAAAAGTTTACCGGCCGAGGCGTTCACCAGCTACGAGGAACCGGGCGTCTGTAAGGGGGCTCCGCCGAAGGAGATTCGCGTGGCCGAAACCCGGACGGTGCTCAAGAACGAAAGCGAGGAGAATGCCGTTCGCACGATCGTCTGCCGACAGGTGATCCGCGGGCCAAAGAAGGACCGTTGGCACCCAATGTATACCAGCAGTGACGCCGAAGCGGGCGAAGTGCTGGACGGGTTTCGCCTCCGCCAACATCATGAACAAGGTTTTCGCGTGCAGGTCCATGGTGAGTCCCTCAATGCCGTTCCCTGCGGCTACGACAAGGAGAGCCCCGATCGCCATCATCCACGGTTCCACCGCGGTCCGCCCCAACTCATGGGATGGCTGGCTTGCCTGCTCTACAATGCATGTGCGGCGTTTGCCGAGACGGTGTCGCCAACGCTCACCGGCAAATTCGTCGACACGCTACGTCGCATGTTCTTCAACCTCAAAGGTGACATGTACTGCACTCCGAGGGCGCTGATCGTTTACCTGGAAGAATTCCCCGCACAGCATTTGCTCGTCGATTACATCGACCAATTCAATGCCGCGCAACATCGAGTTCCTTGGCTCGACAATCGACAACTCATCCTCTCGCTTTCTCCTCATCTACCCCGTGCCGGACCCTGACACTGCTTTCTTAACACCAAAAGCCAAAAAACCGTTTGGTGCTAGTTTTCCATTCCCCGGATTTGCTTCGAGAGGATTGCGGGCGGGTGGGGGTCAGGTTAAAATGTTAGGCATCGGGTGTGCATCGAAAAGGCGATCGCCTCGTCAGCCCCATCGCGCTTGACTCAGGGTTCTGGCACCGCCAAGACACCGAAAGGAGGCTTCTATGACCGAACAACAGAACGCCAAGCTGCGGGAAGTAATCGTCAACACCATTGCGAAAATTCGCAGGTTCCAGGACCGCAGGCTGGGGGAGGAAAACACCAAGGCTGCGCTCATTGAACCTATTATCGAAGCGCTGGGGTGGGACCATCGAGATCCTGACGAAGTGCATCGGGAATTCAAGCCAACGTCGAAGGATTGTCCGGTAGACTATGCACTGAAACTACTCCGTAAACCCCGGCTCTTCGTGGAAGCGAAAGGGCTCGGCGAAGTCCTTTCGGACCGGAAGTGGGTCGCGCAAGTGCTGGGCTACGCAATCGTCGCCGGCGTGAAATGGTGCGTGCTCAGCGACGGCAACGAGTACCGCTTTTACAACGCTACTGCGCCTGTAGATGCCGAGGAGAAGTTGTTTTGCGTTATCAAGCTATCGGATGAGGATCTCGATAGCACCGTGAAGATTCTAAGCCTGATTTCCCAAGGCAACGTGGAGAAGAACATTCTCGACGTGCTTTGGAACGCCCACTTCGTAGACCGCCGTGTGAAGCGCGCTTTACAAGATATGTTTGCAAACTCGGCCCCAGGGCTCATTCGACTCATACGAAAAATGACGCCGGATATGGGGCCAAAGGAAATCGGTGAGTCCCTGCGCCGCCTCGATTTGCAAGTGGAGTCTCTTTCGCCCATGCCGGAGTCGGGGCTCTGCGGACAATCCGCACCCGCCAGCGAGGAGCAGAGAACCCAACGCAAGCCTCGGCCTGTTTCTGAACCGAATCGACCGAGGCTGAAAAAGCCGTTTATTGGCGTGAGTTTGAAAGACGTGATTGGCGCGGGACTACTGAAGGCGCCTCTCAAGCTGACCGTCCACTACAAGCGCCATGCTCTGGAAGCGGATCTCCTCCCCGACGGCACCGTGACCTTCCAGGGCAAGAACTACCCAAGTTCCTCGACGGCGGCTGAAATGGCCAGAGGCACGATTACCGGCCGCCCGATGCATACAAACGGCTGGGTCTTCTGGAAATACCGCGACGATGGCGGAAAGCTGGTGCTCCTGGACACCGCAAGACAAGAATATCTGAAACGGAAGAAAAGTTGACGTCTTAAGGGGCAAATGGTTGAAACCCCGGACGCCCCAGAGTTGGTGTCACGCCGTCGCCTATCGTTGCAGCCCGGCTTCGGCTTTCTTCCACGCCTTCTCGCGCTCCGGCCGTGTAGGCCGGGACAAGCTTGCACGGTTCCGGCTTTCGTGTCGCGCATGGAGGCCGTTCCGTAATGGATCGCCCCGATGCCGATCCCCTGGCGAAACTGCGCAAGCTTGCTTCGGCTACAGTACTCGTTTCAAGCAGTCTTTCAGCCACTCGGCCAGGTCCGCCCGCAGCGGTGGATCGGGTGGGCAGTCGTAGTCCACGGCGCCGCGGGTATAGGGCCCGCTATCGTACGCCAGTCGGAAAACGTACTGCAGGTCCAGCGGCGGCTCCGCCTCGCCCTCGCGCAGCGGCACCAGAATGCACGGCAGCGCCTCCTCAAGGCGAATCGGGAACAACTGGTACTGCAACTCCGCGCCGCGCTGCCACGCCCGATTCACCGCGACCAGGTAATCCGGCCGTGGCTCCAGGCCCGCAGCCGCTTCAATCACCAACGGACGGGCGATCAACGGTTGCCCACCGCGCAAAAAGTCCAACTCGATGAGTGATGTCTCGCTGTCAAGGATCTCCTGCCGCTTGGCCTCGTAGGCGCGGCGATCCGGGCCGGGTCGCTTGTTCGTGGGACTAGCAATCTCGATCAGTGTCACCAGGGCGTGCCCTCGCGACGCATCGCGGATCTCGACGAAATGGTGACGCAACGGCTCGTTGGGCAACCGTAACCAAACCGATGGCGACGAGGCGACCCGGGGCTCTTCCAGCACGGCCACGCCACCCTCGCGAGCCGTCGCGACCGCCGTGCTTCGCGGCCTGACGATTGCGACGTCGGGGACGATCCGTCCCGACAACTCATCCCCAACGATGCCGATTTCGGGCCGCATTTCCAGCCGAGCATAATAGGGCTTTGGAAGCACGCGGTTGAGTTCTCCTCGAATTTCCCCCGCCAACGCGTCGTGGAAATCGGGCCAGATGTCCGGCACCTCCAGATAGGGATCCATACCGGGAAACGGAGATGGCATTGCTAGGCTCCAATGGTGATATTCTGGGGAAGTATCGGCGGAACAAGTTCGGCGCCGCTTGCCGGCCTGAAGTATTATAACCGCTGAACGCTTCAGGACAAAGGAAATCGCGGACAGCCAAGCCGGAACCCGGTTGTTACCGCTTTCGATCGCGTGATGAGGCATGACACCTATGCAACGCGGATCGCATCAAAAAGCCGCGCAGAGCCCGGCTGAAAGCGGCGACGACCACGCTCCGCGCGGTGCCCGCGCCGCACTCCAAATTGCCTCAGAGCACGGCGAAATAGTTCTCCACCGCCATGTCGATGTAGTCGCGGGTGATATCTAGCGGGCAATCCTTGTAGCTGCAGTAATTGCGGATCTGCAGGAGGATGTCGCGGGGATGGCAATAGCGGAGGGGCCGGTTCTTCGGCAGGTAGTGCTGCTGGATGAGATACTCGACTGCCTCCGGCCGATCGGGAAAGCCCAGCTTGTTCGCCAACGCGCAGAACAGCCCCTGGAAATCTTCGCGGCTGGGGTCGAGGACCTCGATCTTGTAGGGGATCCGCCGCAGGAACGCCTCGTCGACCAGCTCGCGCGGCTCCAGGTTCGTGGCAAAGATCACCAGTTGGTCGAACGGCACTTGGAACTTCTTGCCGTTGGGCATGTTGAGAAAGTCGTGACGCCGTTCCAGGGGAACGATCCAGCGATTGAGGAGTTCCTCGATCCGCATTTTTTGCCGGCCGAAGTCGTCGATCACCAGCGTGCCGCAGTTGCTCTTCAGTTGCAGCGGCGATTCGCAAATGCCGGTCGAGGTGTTCATCGTGACTTCCAGGGCCGCCATCGTCAGCTCGCCGCCGACGACCAGCGTGGGCCGGCGGATCCGCACCCAGCGGCGGTCGATCTTGCGCGTCTCGTACAGGCCTTCACAGGCCCCCAACGGAAGTTCTTCATGGTTTGCCGGGTCGAAGACCCGGATGATCTCGCCGTCGATGCCGATGGCGCGGGGAATCCAGATCTCCTGGCCGAAGGCCCGCGTCACCCGCTCGGCTATGCTCGTCTTGCCGTTGCCCGGGGCGCCGAAGAGGAACAGTCCGCGGCCGGAGTTCATCGCCGGTCCCAGACGATCGAGCATCTGCTGGCTGAGCACCAGATCGCCGAATGCCTGCTGCAGGCGTTCGGCGGTGGTCGGTTGATTGGCCAGCGACTGGGCCTTGACGCTATGGATATAGTCTTCCAGCGAAACCGGGGCGGCGCCGAAATAGGTGCAATGGCTCCAGTAGCGCTTGGCCCGTTCGCGGCCAAGATCGCTGAGCTGGTAGAGATAGTCGTTCATCGGCGCAGCGGCGCGATAGACGACCAACTGCTCGGTCTTCAAGGCCCGCAACAACTCGTCGACGAGGATGAAAGGCAGCTTGAGTTGGTTGGCCACTTCACGGCCGGTCGAGTCGCCGCGGGCCAGCAAATGCTTCAAGGCCAACGACTCGACGATGCTGTCGTTCAGGCCGGCGGCACGGAACGACTGGGGCTCCTGGGGAATGAATCCGCTGGACGGCGGCGGTTCGCGCACGGTCGAGGCCGCTGCCGCTGCGGCGGCCGGGGACGGAGGGGCACTCGCGGGGGCGGAAGACTCGCCCGCGGTCAGCGCGCGGATACGATCGACCATGGCGTCCAGCTTCGCATTGCCCGCTGCGGGGGCACCCACGTCCTGCGGTTCGGTCGCCGCCAAGGCGCTGAGGGCCGAAGGGCCCAAGCCGGGCGCGCCCAGTCCGGCCAGTTCTGCCAGCAGATTGTTGTCCGAGGTCGGCATAGTCATAACGCGAGGCGTTTCCGCCGGGCATGCGCACAAAGGGATTGTCCAGGAAAGGCTACTTCACTGCCGAGCAGCGGTCAAATCCCGGAAGCGTAGCCTGCCGGATCTGCCGAGAATGCGGATTCTTTGGAGTGCGGTGAGGGCACCGAGCGCAGCTTGGTCTCCACCGCTTTTCAGAACGGTCCGCAACGCTAATCCGGGTTATTCACCAAGGGTGAGTGGAATATGAAAACCCTTGAACTAGCGTACGTCGAGCGAAAGCACGCCAGAATAATCAGAATCGCCTTCCAGGCTTCGGCTATGTGCGTAACCCACCATTTTTCTATTTTGGAAACGCGAGGGGAACCGTTGCACGCTAACGGCGGTATTGGAATTGCCACCCGTCTTGAAAAGCGGTGGAGACCAAGCTGCGCTCGGTGCCCTCACCGCACTCCAAATCACCGCGGCAGGGCCGCGTTCCGCGCGATCTGCAAGGCCGCGGCCAGCATGGCGTCGTCCTTGCCGGCGACCGAACCGTTGATCGGCCGGGCTGCCTGGTGCACCACCACGTCGGGCTCGACGCCCACGCGGCTGTAAGGCTTGCCCTGGGGCGAATAGAACTTGGCCGTCGTCAGCCGCAGGCCGGAGTCCGTGCCGTCGAGCTGAAAAATCCCCTGCACGGAACCCTTGCCGAAGCTCCGCACGCCGACGATCGTGCCGCGGTGATGATCGTGGATCGCGCCGAAAAGATCTCGGCGGCGCTGGCGCTTTCCTGATCGATGATGACCGTCAACGGCACGTGCCAGGTGCCTTCGACATGGGCCGTGTAGGTGCTGTCTTCCTGGGCGATGCGGCCGTGCGTGGAGACGATCACGCCCTGATCGAGGAACAGGTCGGCGATATCGACCGACGAGATCAGCAGCCCGCCCGGATTGCCGCGGAGGTCCATGATCAGGCTCCGCATTCCCTCGCGGTGCAGCCGCCACAGGGCGGCCTCCAGGTCGCGGCGCGTGGTCTTCTGGAAGCAGGTCAGCCGCAGGTAGCCCACGCCCTGCTTGGCGTCGAGGATGCGGATCTGGTCGACGCTCGGCACTTCCACCCGCTGGCGGCGAACGGAAAGCTGGCGCTCGGCCTCGCCGGGGGCGGCGAGGACCAGGCTGCAAATGCTCCCTTCGCGGCCTTGCAACAGGTTGGCGGCCTGGTCGGTCGTGTATTGGCTGGTCTGGCGGCCGTCGACGGCCACGATCCGATCGCCGACCCGCACGCCGGCCTGCTCGGCGGGGCTGCCGCTGATCACGCGGACGATCGCCAGCGCGCCGGCCTGGGCCTTCAACTCGATGCCCAGCCCGACAAAACTGCCGTCGATCTGCGAATAGACCTCGGCGAGCTGGTCGGGCGTGAGATAGGCCGAATAGGGGTCGAGCGAATTGGTGGCGCCGCACAGGTATTCCAGGATCACGACCGTGGGCGAGAGGCCCAGTCGCTGCTGGGCCAGATTGGCGGCCACCACGGCACTGTCGCGGGCTTCCAGGCGATTGGCCACGCTGCGCTCAGCCAGCGTCTGCCGCAGCTCGCGGCGAAAGGCGTCCACGCCGGCCGGATTGCACTTGGGCAGGTTCCGCTGCAGGAAGATCGGCTCGCCCAGGGCCGTCTCCAGGTCCGAAGTGCCCCGCTCGACGAGGTTCTTCCAGGCCGGCTGTTCCACGTAATGGGTCTCAATCTTCAGCAGCACTTGCAGATAGAGTTCCAGGGCCTTCTCGGCCGGCATCCGCGAGACGCTTTCGGCAAAACTCCGGTCGGCATAGCGGCGGCCCAGGTCGTAGTGCAAGCGGGCCAGCTCGAAACGCTTCTCCAGGACATTTTCCTCGGGGAACTGCCGCAGGCCTTCTTCATAATGGGCCAGGGCCTCGCCCCAACGCCGCTGGACCTCGAGCTGCTGACCGCGCTGCAGGTAGCCGTCGATCTGTAGCGATCGATCGGTAAAGGCAAGGGAAGAAGTAGTCGGCTGTTGCGCCACGGCGGGCGCGGCCAGCACGGCCACCGCTGCAAAGCAGAGAAGGGCTGCGGCTAAGAGCCTTCGTCGCATGGTGTCGTCCGTGGGAAGGTTGGAACGCTGCTTGGGCCTGATCGAGGGCAAGGCGATCCGGGAACTGATCCGTCCAGTTGCCCACCGCGCAAGCATCGCACACGCCCGCGCTTCATTCCAGTATAGCCCGTGATTTGCCCGCCGTCAAAAAAACGGGGCAAAAAATACGGGCGAAAATCCGCCCGAAACGGCACATCCCAACCCCCCGGCGCAGGGCAACGAACAAAACCATAACACGGAAAAGCGGCCTTGCAAGGATCGTAGCAGGCGCACGGCTTAACCCAGATTTAGCGCCGGCGAAACAGCCCGATCTTGCCCAGTCGGAACAGCCGGCAGATCCGGGCTTCGTGGTGCGGCCGTCCCGGCTGCCCGCGGCGGGCGAGACGCCTGCCCCACGGCCTACGCCGATTCCAGCACGATATTCGCATATTGCACCGTGTCGCCCGTGCGGATCAAACCGATCGCCAGGGGCACGCGCCGCTTGAAATCGACGTGCGGCTCGTGGAACAGGGGAATGCCCGACAGCCCCTGGGCGAACGCCTGCCGCACTTCCTCGGTGTTGTGCTCGAGGAACTCCTCGGCCATCCAGGCCTTGCCAACGACGAAGTTCGCCCGGATCGCCCGCAGCACCTCGAGCACCGAGGGAATGCCGTCGACGAGCGAGATGTCGATCGTTTCGATCATCGGCCAGAAGGGGAAGCCGCGGTCGGCAATCACCAGCGTGTTCGTATGGCGCACGCGGCTCAAGAGCGAATTGATTTGCGGGTTGAGAATGCCGGTTTTGAGCATGATGGTTGGGGATTTGAGATTTGAAATCTGAAATCTGAGATTTGAAATCTGAGATTTGAAATCTGAAATCTGAGATTTGAAATGTGAAATGTGAAATGAATAGCCGCTCGCGGCTTCGCGACGGACAACCGCGAACAAACAACGGCCTCTCAATTCGCCGCGCGCAGCTTCACCAGCATCACCCCGTGCCGGGGCACCGCGGCCCTGAACTCGCCGTCGGCTGCGGGCAGGTCTTTTTGCCGCCACAAATCGCGGACCCGCTGCTTGCCGCTGAGGCGCAACTCGGCCCAGGTCACGCTGATTTTCGCTTCCGCATCGCCCAGGTTGAACAGCCCCAGGGCCTTCGAGCCGTCTTCCAGGTCCTTCAAAAGAACGAACTCGCCAGGCCGGGCCGGGCTCCCCGCTCCGCGAGGGGAGGCTTGCGGGTGGCGGATAATTCTCGCCTGCCGGCCCAGAGTGTCCTGGTCGACGTCGATCACTTCCGCATTGCACAGCACGTTGAGCGTGAACGGATCGAGCCGGGCCATGTCGCCGCTGAAGATCAGCGGCGAGGCCATCAGGCACCACAGCGACATGTAGGAATACTGCTCGTTGGGCGTGAGCGTCGTCTTGTGGCCCGCTCCGGGATACCAGTCGCCCAGATAGCCGATGAGCAGATAGTCGGGATCGTTCCAGCAGCCGGGCTTGGCGTATTCCCAGTGCCGGGCGTTGCTGAAGGCGATGTTATAGAACCCCGGCAACAGGCCCGTGCCGGGTTCCGCGCCCAGATCGCCGGTGGTCCGCCAGCACTGGCCGACCTCGCCGCCCCACTTCCAGACGTCGCCCATGCCGTACTGGCACAGGTTCAGCACGATGTCGCGGTCCTGCTTTTTCAATTCGGCCGCGATAACCTGGTAGGGTTTCTTCATATGGACCAGATCATTGCCGCCCGCCACGCCGCCGTAGGAGCACCAGTCGTACTTGAGGAAATCGAAACCCCACTGGGCAAACCGCCTGGCGTCGGCCGCTTCGTGCTGGTAGGCGCCGACGTAACCACCGCAGGTCCACGGGCCGGGCGATGTGTAGACCCCGGCCTTCAGCCCGGCGGCATGAATCGCGTCAACCATCCCCTGGATGTCGGGGAACCTGGCATTCGGCAGCACCGCGCCCTGGGCGTCGCGGTACGGCGTGTCGCCCTGCTTCTTCATCCAGCAATCGTCGATATTGACGTATTGATAACCGTAGTCGGCCATGCCCGTAGCGATCATCTGTTTGGCCGCCTCGCGCAAGTGCACTTCGGTCACGTTGCTCATGAGGACGTACCAACTGTTCCAGCCCATCGGCGGCGACAGGGCCAGGGTGTCGCCGCAGACGATCTTCAGCGCCCGCTCGGCCTGGCCCAGCGGGTTTTTCGCGCGGAGCATCACGCGATAGGCGCCTTTCCCGGCAATCGTCCCGCGGATGATGCCCGAATTGGGATCCAGCGCGAGTCCGGCCGGAAGTCCTTCGGCGGCAAAAACCATCGGCCGCCGGCCCGTGGCGGGAATGCGATAGAGGAAGGGATGTTTTGGGCCGCAGGCATAGACCTTGGGCCCGTTGATCTCCGGCGCCGGCCCGGGGGGCGGCGTGAGCAGCACGGGCTCTTCGCGCGGTGCATCGGGCGGATCGATAGCCCGCGGGGCGCGGCCGTGGAAAGTGAAGCGTGCATTGGCCCAGTCGGCATGATCGAAGCCGATGCCGTCGCCGGCGTTGTCGACCAACAGCAACAAGCGTTTCACGCCGCGGAGATCGAGGTCGATCGTCTTGGCCTTTTCGTTCGGCCTCATCACCCCGGAGGCCCAGAGTTCTTTGCCGTCGCCGATGACGTGGAAGCCGACGCTGCCCGGCCCGCCCGCGGCGTCATCCACGCCGACGGAGGCCTGGAAGCGTTCGGTCTGGCCGTCGAGTTGGATCCAGAACAAACTCGTGGCATGGGTCCCCACGCCATGGGCGAACTTTTCGCCCGCGATCGCCAAGGGCTTTTCGCGGATGCTGCGATCGATCTGCGGCTCGCCCCAGCCCTGCCGCACGTGCCGGAGATCGAGTTTTTGCAGTTCGATGGCGTCTTGGGCCGTGGCGGCGGAGACGAAGAGGAAAAGCAGCGGGAGAGCAGTCCAGGGTTTCATGGCTACGCCTTTCGGGTGGGGGATGCGATTTCAGATTTCAAATCTCAGATTCCAAGTTCCAGAACGAAGTTCGGAAACCAATAGGCATCGACGCGCCCAGCATAATTCGGGCCCGTGCGAAAAGCAACATGCTGGCTGGCGGCAGTCATGGTCGAATTCTCATGCGATGAACGACCGTTTGGCGCAAAAGAACAAGATGAACTCGATCATCCGCAAGGTTTGTGACGAAGATTGCCGCCGATCTGGCGTGGCTCGGGCAGGCTGCAAACAGTTCAGATAATTGGGACCAGCGAAATAAGAAGGATGTGGCGACCGTGGCCTTGGATGCGATGTTTGCCCAATTCGGGCGATGATCGGTGATTTGTGCCGCAGCACGCGGGATTCATAGGGCCGATGTTGCGGCGGTGAGGTCACTGGCGACGGGTTCCCACCATGCTTGCAACGGCAGTCCGCCCCGCATAAATTGGTGGGCACGAGTTCAAACGACAAACATTTCCTTGATTGCGTAGGCGTTTGTCAAAGTCGTCCACACGAAACCAGTGTGACTGAACGGGAACACCTCGTCAACGGTCCTGCCGACCCGCAGGCCGCAGTGGCTCGTGACGCTTGGCGTCGGTGTAGATAAGGCGCTGGCGGCTTAACTTGCTTGAAGCCGCTCTTCAATCTTGCGTTGGAACGAACACAAGAGCCGGCTGATTCCGCCGAGTTCGTCCGCAGAGCACTCTTCCTTATCCCGTCGCAGAATGAGATAGTCCAGGAAGGCACGAAAATCTTCGCAGTCGGTCAGCTTTCGCACGGACGCAGGTATCTCCGGCGACAGGTCGAAGAACCGCCACGCCTGCTCGTTGTCGATCTTGGCGAGCATGGTATTCATCAACTCAGTCCATGACTTCACATTGGCTTTGAATCGCTTCTCGATGAGCGCGCCGTCCTTGACCTTCCTTGCCTTGGCAGTAGTATCGTTGGCCTTCCGGTATCTTGCCGGGAGGTCTTCGTCGTCCGAAAAGTAGACCGTGAGCCGGTGGGCTGCAATGGTAAGTCTATCGGACGCGACGTTTTCAAAGAGGGTTTTCGCCATTGCTGTCTTCCTGTGAGAACCTTGCCAATTCCTTGAAATCACTTTCTCTCAAGATGCGGATGGACGCGCCCTTCGCAATGAGTTCCTCCGCTTTCCTGTGCTTGGAACTCTTCTCGTGTCCCGCAAGCTTCTTCACGTCCTGGTCGCCCACCACCAGCAAGGTCGTCCTCTTCGTGACCCCGGAATCAACGTAACATCCCATTGCGGCTGCCAAGTCCGCCGCCTCGCACCGGCGTATTTCCAGAGCCCCGGTGAAAACGAGAACCTCACCGTAAAGTATTCCCTCGGGATTACCCTCACGCCTGATTCCAGGTGCGCCAGTGCGACTGTGCGGGTCTATTGGATAACGCACCCGCTTGAGCCAGGCGGCAACATCCAGGCTGCTCTCGCGGATCGCGGCGAGAAGAACGTGTGCCGCTGCCTTGGCGTCTTCCAGGGCGTCGTGGTGTTTGAATTGGTAGCCGATGATCTCGCATACGTCCGACAGACCGTATCCGCACCACGCACACTGCTTCCACGTTCGACGTGCCACTCGGGCCGAATCGAGCCAAGTGCATTCTGGCACGCAAGTACGGTTCCGTTGAGCGGCTTGGCTCACTGCTACACGATCAAAGTGCGTGTGGCAGACAACTACCTGACCTTTGAGATGCGTGTGGAGCGTGTCGGCTAGTTCGGCGAAGGTCGGGGCGCCAGCTACGACGGATTCGTCAATCCCGTGGATGTGAACATTGAAACCGTCGAAGTAATCCTCCGGGTCCACGTAGGTCTTCCATTCTTCCGACAGACTGCCGTTTTCGCACTTTACAAGACCGATCTGACAGATCGAGGCCATATCGGCATTCGCCGTTTCTACGTCGATGGCTACGAAGTCCATGTCATTTCTCCCTTCCGCTTCGCGGGCCCCTCTACAGAATACTCGCCCTGCCCCTGGTGTCAATACCGTGCAGAACGGCCAACCCGGTCAGTCCCGCGACTTAACCCGCGATGGCATGAAGATTCTGCGGGTCGTCGTGGTGATGGGTCAGGGTAAGTCTGGTGCCTGCGAGTTGCCCGGCCGGTGCGATTGTCGACGCGCCGGCGGCCGGCTACAATGCGTTTACACGCTCCGGCGCTGGAGCCGTTCCAGTGCCGCCGCGTCGTAGACCCGTGCCAACCGGCCCCGAATGCTCTCTCCAAGAATATTCGTGTCAAGGCGCAAGAAAACGGAAAATGGAGGAAAAGAAGATTGAGGAAAAGAAAATGAGGGAACGGTGAAAGGAATAGAGAAAAGCTCAGCCCCAGTTGGCTTTTCCCCAGTTTATTTTCTTTTCCTCCGTTTTCTTTTCCCGTTTGCGGTATTGCGCCTTTGCGCGAGCACTGCCCGGTGTTGTTCGTAAGACCCCTTGGATCTCGCCGTGTAGGGCTCTGATGAGACATAGTGGCGATGCTGTAAGTATCACTTCCGGACCGACGACCGAGTACTGGGTACTGGGTACTCATTAGACTTGCACTTTCTGCGACAACGCACAGCAAGTCCGTTCCCGCACCCTACCCTTCTCCGAATTGTCCCGGCACGAGCAATCCGGCGATTTTGACGATCATATACTCGACGAGCGTGGCACACGGCCGATTGCATAAACTGTTTTTATCGTCTATTCTATGCGATGGAGAGCAAATACTGAAGTCAACTTCCGACAGTTGTGAGGAGTCATGGTCATGTCGAAAATGAAGAAGGATGATTTGATTGTGGTAACGGGGGCGGGCGGATTCATCGCCGGCGCGCTGGTTCGCCACTTCACGGAAAAGGGGTTCACGCGGATCCGCGCGGTCGATAAGAAGCCGCTGCCCGATTGGTACCAGCTCGTCGACGGGGTGGAAAGCCTGAGCCTCGACGTGAGCGTGGAGGCGAATTGCCATCACGTCTGCGAGGGGGCCGTCGAGGTCTACAACCTGGCGGCCGACATGGGCGGGATGGGCTTCATCGAACGCTTCCGCGTGCAGTGCCTGCGCTCGGTCTTGATCAACACCCACATGGTCGAGGCCGCCTGGCGGGCCGGTTGCCAGAGGTATTTCTATTCCTCTTCGGCGTGCGCCTACAACACCGAATTGCAGCAGGACCCCAACTGCCGGGCCCTGAAGGAGAGCGACGCCTATCCGGCCATGTCGGAACGCGGCTATGGCTGGGAGAAGCTGATCTCAGAGATGTTCTGCCAGGAGTACTGGGCCGAGCGGGGCATGAAGACCTTCATCGCCCGTTTCCACAACGTCTACGGCCCGCACGGCACGTGGGACGGCGGCCGCGAAAAGGCCCCCGCGGCCCTCTGCCGCAAGGTGATCGAGGCCAAGGAGAGCGGCAAACACGAAATCGAGGTCTGGGGCGACGGCACGCAGGCCCGCAGCTTCATGTACATCGACGACTGCGTGGACGGCATCGACCGCATCGCACATTGCGACGATCTGATCGCCACGCCGATCAACCTCGGCTCCAGCGAGCTGATTACCATCAACGCGCTGGTGACGATGGTCGAAGAGATCGGCGGCGTGAAGCTGAAGCGCGAGTACAACCCGCACGCGCCCAGGGGCGTAGCCGGCCGCAACAGCGACAACACGATGATCAAGCGGATCCTCGGCTGGGAGCCGACCATACCCTTCCGCGCCGGTCTGGCCAAGACCTACGCCTGGATCGAGCAGCAGTATCACGATCGCAAAGCCGGGAAGAGGACGGTGCGGGATACGATCTGACCATGTCGCCACCATCAATCACCGACATCATCGGCGCCATTCCCTATCGCATGGCCTTTGCCGGCGGGTGGATCGATCAACCTTTTGTTTCGCGGCTGAACCCCCAGCCACCGGGTTCGATGGTCGTAGTGGGACTGGAACCGACCTTCCGCTTCATGGACCGCTCCGGCATGTCGACCGGCACGCGAAAGGTCGCCACGCGGCTCTGGCGCGGCCGGCTGCCCCAGGAGGACCGGGCCAGGCTGGTCCGCGAGCTTTACGAAGAGGAAAACCGCGGCCTGGCGGAGCCCTCGGGCTCGCAGGACATGATCGGCCTGATCTACCCCGGCGTCAGCCGCCTGGACTTCGACGCCGCGCATGAAGGGGGCGTCTTCCCCGCCCACATCGAGTCCAACACCGATCCGGCCGTCGCCCGCTGGGTGGAGCGCGCCGTCTCCATGGTCCCCGTGGCCCCGCGGCCCGAAGGCTACAATCCGTTGGTCGTCAAGAACCTCGATCCGCCATGGATCCGCCGCCTGGGCCAATCGGGCAAGGACTGCTACCAGGCGATCGTGGCCCGCGACCTCAAGGGCCTGGGGGCCGCTCTGAACGAGTGCATGGCCTGCTGGGACTCGCTTCTGCCCTGCACGCTGCGGCATCCCACGCTGACGCTCGACCTGGTGGCGCTGCTGAAATACTATCAGGCCCGGTACGCGGGCGCAATGTTCTCCGGCTGCGGCGGCGGCTACCTGTACGTCGTTTCCGAAGAGCCGGTGCCCGGGGCGTTTCGCGTGACGGTCCGCACAGCGGGCGGATAAGAAACTACTTGGCAGCGTCCTTGGATCTCACGTGGATCTCGCCGACCGGCAGTTTGCCGTCCGCAAGCCGCCTGGCGAAGGTGGGCGAATTCGGATCGTCGGGATTGGACTTCATCACCGCGACCTTCCTCATTGCGGCACGGATCGCGTCAGGGTTCGTTGCGTCGCGCTTGGTGAGGAACTTCTTGAACTGCGCGCCATAGGCGTTAAAACCCTTCGTGGGCTTCGCCGCGGTGCCCCGATGGCAGATCGTGCAGCCTTTCGCCTCCACGGCCTCCTTGAAGATCTGCGCCGTGCGGTCCTTCGGGTAGGGTTTGACGTAAAGAGCCTTGAATTGCTCAAGAAAAGGCTTTTCCGCGCCGGCAGGGCGAGCGGAAAACAGCCCGGCAACCACCGTACACAAGGCGAGGGCCGCAACACCGTATCTCATGACCTGTTCCTTATCGATCGGCTCGGATGGACAATAGTGCAGGCCGGAACAAGCCTCGGGGCACTCGGGGTACTCGGGGTACCCGCTTGCGGGTCGCGGGTCGCGGGTCGGTTCCGGCACGTATCAGTACGCTGTCAAGCTGGATTCCTTTATTCTGCGTGATGAAAGATGCTGTGTCAATCGGCTCTTGGACTTCTTCTCTTGTTATTGTACAATGCCAAGAAACACGGAGGTACTCTCATGGGCGTCGATCCCCGCAAGCGTCAGAAGAAACTCGAAAAACAGAAGGCCAAGAAGAAGGCCGAGCAGAGGCAGATTGCCCGGCGGCAGTCGCAAGGCATGCCGGCCCGCCTGGAGGCCTCGAGCCGGGCCCCGATCTTGCACTGCTGTTACCTGAAAGCCCTGTGGGAAGTGGGCATGGGCGGTGTGCTCATCAGCCGGCAGTTGAGCAGCGGCGATGTGGCCTTTGTGGAGTTCCTCGTCAACGTCTACTGTTTGGGGGTGAAAAACGTCTTCCTCAACATCGTTCCGCGAGGCGTGTATGACCACAAGATATACGATCACATGCTGAAACTCGGGCCGGTCCGGCACGTCAAGCCGGAGTATGTCCGCAAGCTGGTCGAAAGCGCGGTGGAATATGCGCGTGCCCTGGAATTCCCGCCGCACCCGGACTACCGCATCGGGAAGCTGATCTTCGGCGATATTTTCGCCGAGGCCTGCCCGGAGCAATTCGTTTTCGGTCACGAAGGCAAGCCCCTTTTCTTCGCCGGCCCGCACGACGATGCCGCGCGTTGCCAGGAGGTTCTGAACACGCTCCATCGGGTTTGCGGGCCGGACGAATACCATTTCATCTTGCCTAGCGATTTGGCGCCGTCCTTGTTGCTTCCCGAACGCCTGCCATGAGGTTCACTCGACTCTCGTTCCCACCCACCACGTGGTTCCCCCTTGGTCCCGGAAGGCGCCGCGATTGTCTTCGTCATGCAAGCGGAAGGGGTTGTCGAGCGGGTGGGCGAGCGGCGAGGATCGAAATGGCGGAGGCCTCGGTGAGTGACAAAGTTATCGTCAACGGGCGGAGTTATCGTCAATGCAATGGCATCTATCGGCTGTTTTGATACGGCAGCGCGTATGAAATATGGGGCATATCGCCTGATATGAAGCGGATCAAGATCCGTTCAGGGGCAACGACGGTCAACTTGTCGCGTCGCCCAGCGTAAGACACTGGTCGCAATCCGGAAAGCGCGGCGGTGCTCTCGCTTCGTAATCGGTGCAGAAGCGTCAGGGTACCGCGCGGTGACAGCGAAACGCGTCAGTCGATCGGACTCGATGACGTATTTCGGCACGCGAATCCCACCTTGGACGAGCAACGTCAACAGCCGCCCCAAGTCGTGGATGAACGGAAACGTGAGGCCGTGTGCGATGAAAACGGCCTTGACGGCCTTTTCCGCCGCCTGTTGGGCGTCAAAGCAGTAGTCTTCCAGGTACGCGCCGGGCAGAGGTTCGTGCGCTCGGGCCAGACTGCTTCGCGCCCGATTCAACCACTCCCGCGGGTCATTCGGCGCACGGCGCTTACGAGCCATAGATGACTTTACCTTCCCTCAGCGCAGGTGCAATGATCAGGTAAGGATCGTCGCGATACCGCTGGACTTCTTCCGGCGTTACCACGACGACATCGACTGCAGCCTCCGCCCCGCGCAGACCGCGATAGATGGCTTCGACAAGTCGCCCTCGATGGAAGCGACCGCCCTTTACGATCAGCAAATCGATATCGCTATTAGGCCCCATCGTTCCCCGGGCCGCCGATCCGAAAAGCACGATCTGTTGCGGCCTTGCAACCGCCGCGATTCGGCGCACGATGTCAGCGAGCACCGGGCTGGCAACAGTCCTCCGTTGACGACTCTGACGCTTTTTGGCAAGAACCGGCACGGCGCTGCCCTCCTCGATGAATGGCCCTGCCTGAGGCATTGTGATAGTTTGAGCGGGTGGCAACCCTCCCAATGGTAGTTTACCATGAATTGTAGCCGGGCGAAAGACAACGTCCAGCAGGCAGTTTGCCGGATGCCGATGGTTCAACACCTCACACCGCCGGCCGAAGCAATCGACGAACCCGGCAAGCAAGACAACAATGCGGACGGACTCGGAGGTCCATTTTACGGGTAAACACGGGGTTGTTTCTGGATCGCACCTACCGTCCGTCGCCGGCCTTCAGCGCCAGCACGAAACAGGCCCCTTCGCCTGCGCCGGACTCCAAACGCAACTCGCCGCCCATGTGCCGGGCCAGGCGGCGACTGAGCGCCAGCCCGAGCCCGATGCCGGGCGCCGAGTGGGCCGCCTCCTGGGCCGATTTCGAGAAGCTCCGGAACCAGCGCCTGCGCCGCGCGGGCGGAAGACCCGGCCCGTGGTCGCGAACGCGAATCTCCCCGCCGGTCGCGAGCGATCGCAACTCCACGCGGATCCGCTTGTCTGCCGCGGCGGCCGCATACTTGCAGGCGTTGTCGACCAGGTTGAACAGGATCTGCTCGACGGCCGAGACGTTGGCCCGCACGCACTGCGGCCGGGCCGAGGATTCTCCCTCGACGACGATTTCCATGCCCGCGGACTCGGCACGCTGCACGAGGCGTCCCTGCACGCGATCCAAGAGTAGTCCGAGACCGATCGACTCGAGGCGGCCGTCCGCACGGCCCCGCTCCAGGCGGGCATAGGCCAGCACGTTCTCCACCATGTGCGTCAGTCGCCCGGCCTCCGCCTGCAAGGTCTTGAGGTAGTGCCGGTGTTGCTCCGCGTCCGGCACCATGCCTTCGGCCAGCATTTCCACGTACATCTGGAACGTGGTCAGCGGGGTCCGCAGCTCGTGCGTCACGGCCGTGACGAACGACGCGCGGCGATTGCTCAAACGAAGGATGCCCGCGAGAAGACACGCGATCGTCACGGCCGTAGCCAACATGCAGGCCCAGGCGACGAGCAGCGAAACCAACAGGGGTGAAAGCCCGGGCGGGGCCTCGGCGGGAAGCTCACCGGGCACGATCCGCAGCGGCAAGGCGGCGAGCATCCGCGAAGGATCGACCGCCGCGTCCCGCGGCGCCGGCTCGAAAGTCGCGGCCGGCAAGAGATCGCCGACTACATCGGAGAGCAACTCGCGAATCTCCGCCCAATCCAAGAGACAGCCCTGAACCAACTCCTGCCTGGCCGCCGAGACGCGCCTGGCCAAGATCAGGTTTCCCTCGACCCACAGCGGAGTCATCGGCACGCCCCGGACGTCGGCCGTCGACAACGGGCTGACAAGGCCCAGAAACTGGTTGTCGTTGTTGATGCTGTTGCCGTTGAAGAGCGCATTGTTCCGGGCGTCGAACTCGGCTTGGGCCTGCTGCCCGTAACTCTGACGCATTTCCGCGCGACGGTTGCGATCGGCCACGTGCTGCTGGGCGTATTGGCTGACCGGTGCGGGTGTCGCGACCGCCGCTTGTACCGCTTGCACCGTTTCGGCCGGAGGCTGAGGAAGGATTGCGGCGAGTTGCCGGCGCGTCATCAGGGCCGCCAGGCGGGCGAGCTGCTGTTCGGCCGCCGACGCGGGGTACCGGGCGCCCCTCCGGTTGGCGGAATTCGAGCCGGCGGAATTCGAGCCGCCGGAAATCGAGCCGGCGGCAGCGAGCCCGCGACCCAGGGTACCTGGCGCCCCGCCCGGCGGCGGGACTTCGGGCGAAGTCATCCGCCCGTCGGGCTCGAACTGAAAATGGACCAGCACGTGCGGCGTGGCGGCGGCAAGGAACGGCGACGGCTGCCGGTTGGGCAGAAAGGGGCGATAGGCGAGCCAGGGCGCAAGGCTCTCCTGGGTGACCAGGGGGGCCAGCGTCGCATCGGCCCGCCAGAGGGCCAGGCGGACGCTCTCTTCCAGAGCGGCCTGCCGGCGGGACTCGGCCTCCGCACGGTCGAGCCGCACGACGGCGCACGTCACCCACGTCATGGCGGCGGCGGTAACCGCCACGCACAGCGCAAATCCGATCCATACCAGCCAGGAGCGTTTCACGTATCGTTCATCCTTCCGCCTTCATCCTTCCGCCTTCATCCTTCATCCTTCCCCCTTTGCCACCATGTATCCTTGACCGCGGACCGTCAAGAGCACGCGCGGCTCTTCCGAGTTGTCGCCGAGCTTTTCCCGCAGCCGGGCAATGTGCATGTCGATGGTCCGCGTGGGAAGCCCTTGGGGATTGATCCGCCAGACGTTCGCCAGGAGCTCGTCGCGGGAGACGGCCCGCCCGGAGTTGACGGCCAGATAGCGGAACAACTCCGCCTCGCGCTCGGAGAGCTCCGTGCGGCCGCCGTCGGCGAAGCGGACCTCGCGGCGCTGCCAATCGACGACGCCCGACGGCAAGGCGAACTCGGCGACGTCGCTCGGTCGCTGCGGGCTGCGGCGGAGCACCGCTGCCACGCGGGCCAAGAGCTCCTTGACGCTGAACGGCTTGACGATGTAGTCGTCGGCCCCCTCGCCCAGCCCTTGGATGCGATCGCCCTCGTCGCCGCGGGCCGTGAGGATGATGACCGGCAGCGTCGGCCGCACCTTGCGGACCTCGCGGAGGATGAACATGCCGTCGCACTCCGGCAACACAAGGTCCAGGAGCAAGAGATCGAACTCTCGCTGCAAGGCCATTTTCAGACCCGCTTGACCGCGACCGGCCTCCAAGGGCTCATAGCCGGCAAAGCGCAGGGCATCGACGATCCCACGACGAATCGCGGGATCGTCTTCGATCGTCAGGATGCGCTGCCGTGTGGTCATGATCGTCTTAGTTCGACGGCACGTACCGCTCGTAGCGGTAGGTGAGCGTCTGCTCCTTGCCCGGCTCGAGCCGTATCTTCCAGTGTACACTCCCCTCGCGTTCGAGCAAACGGAGCTTGCTGGAATCGACGGCCAGCGTGCCGTCCGAATCGGCGCTCAACGGCTTGCCCACGACGGGATTGCTGATCACGATTTCGACCGGCTGCTTCTCGTAGTTGCGGAGCTTCAGCTTGCCTTCCAGCGTGACCAGGTCGAAGTTGACGTCTTTTTGCGGCGAATAGGCCGTGAGCTTGCGATCGACCTCGCGTTCCGACTTGTCGTGGGCCACGTTGATCGCGGCAGTCACCGGCAGCTCGCCGCGGCCGCCCTTGGGCGTGTACTTGAGCAGGTCCTCGCTCAAGGGCTGGTCCTCGTTCAGGGCGAGGCAGGGGCCGGTGGTCCAGGCCGAACCCGTCTGGTTCAACAGCACCAGCGAATGCTCCATGGCGGCCGGCGGCGACCAGCGGTAGATGTGCGTATACTTGATCTTCTTGACGAAGAGCGTGAGGATCGCCTTCTCGCCGCGGCGGAGCGTGAGGTTATTCTTGGTGTAGACCGTGTAATCGGTCGCCGCGGCCCCGTCGAGCTGGGGCAGATTGCCCACGGCGCGGGCCAGGTCGCCGCCGCCCGCATCGGCCGCCCGCTCAACAACGCCCGCCTCGAACTGCGCCGCCGTGTTTCCGTTGTCGTTGCGGACGATGGCCGCGCGGTTCATGATCTGCGATTGGATGCCCGGCGGAACGCCGAGATTGCCTACCGCGGCGCCGATCGAGCGAATCACCTGGCCGACCGCCAGGGGAGCGAGATAGCCGGTATGCACGAAGTGCGGCACGCCGACCACCAGGTGCACGTCGCTGTGGATCAGGTCCTCGGCCTCGTTGACCAATGTGCCCCGCAGCGTCAGTTCGGCCGTCTCGTCGTCGACGACCTTCAGCGTATAGTCGGGAATCCAGGTGATGCCCTGGCGAAGATAGGCCATGCCCAGCGAAGGCTTTTGGACGGGCTTGTCGCCGTTGCCGGCGACGTGAATCCTTAGCGGCAGTTCCAGCACCTGGAGCCGCGTGATCCCTTCCAGCGGCACGGCAAAATCCTGGGCATCGTTCGCCAGGACGACGAACTCCGGGCCGACCGACGCCAGCTTTCCGGCGGCCGTCAGGTCCTTGCCCTTGTGCTTGTAGCTCAATTGGACCTTGAGGAATTTCACGCCTTCCAATCGCGCGCGGCGCGCGGCCACGTCCTTGCCGGCGTCGCGGCCGTCGAACTCGACCACCTCGCCCGGTCCCGCGCCCACGATATCGACCGTTTCGTTGTCGTTGCGGGAGTAGATCGCCAGGGTTCCGAAGGCGGCCGGCGGCACCTGTTCGGTCACGCACCAGCCGTCGCGAAGCTGCGTTTCGCCTTCCCGCATGAAGAAGCCCAGCCCGTTCTTGAAAACGGCAACCGAGCGGATCCGCGGTTTCCAAACGTGGGGATTTTCTTCCTCGGCTTTGGCGGCAATCGGCGCCGCGGGCGGAGCGGCTTTGACCGCAACCGCTGCCGCGGGCGGAGCGGCTTTGACCGCAACCGCCGCCGCGGGCGGAGCGACCTGGGCTTTCGCTAGACCACCCGTCAGCAGCATGCCGCCCAACACGAGGAGGGCTGCCGGCTTGGATAGGGACGAGAGAACCTGCCGTAGACGAACGCGCGAAACCATGATGGAACCTCCGGAAAGAACAGTGACTTGTGCTTGACGGGCTCTGCAGCCCACACTCGTCATTCTAGCCGGAAGTCGCTGCCCGCAGCGTAACAGGTTTGTAACAACGCGACGGGCGAGGTTGATCCTACGCGGGCCTACCTCTCTTCGCGCAAGGCGGGCAGGATTGGCGCGCGCAACACGCCGCGCATGGCCACGAGGCTGGCCGCAAGGCCGGCGGCGAGAACCAACGCGAAGATCGCGGTCAGTTGTCCCAAGGGCACCGAGGCGCCGCGGCCGACGAGGTGCGGCAGGACGGCCACCAGCGCGGCCAACAGGCCGACGCCAAGTCCGAGGACGAGCAGCAACAGGTTTTCCATCGCCACCAGGAGAGCCAGAACTCGCGCCGGGAAACCGGCGGCGCGGAGCAGGGCCAATTCGCCCCGCCGCTCCAAGACGTTCCGCCATTGCACGACGGCCAGCCCGATGGTCCCCAACAACAGGCCCAGCCCGCCCAGACTCTGGAACGTGGCGAGATAGGTATTCGCGACATCGGCCAAGGCGCTGAGCCGCTCGACGGTCGTTTCCGAAGCGAAGCCGTAGTCGCCCAGCTTCTGCTGTAGGGCCTGCTGGACCGCCGTGGCCTCGCCCGGCGGGGCCTCCACGAGGAAATAACGGTAGCCGACCGCGTCCGGATCGTAGCGCTGAAGATCGTCCACACCCAGCAGCAGGTCGCCCTGGAAGATGCTGTTTTCCAGCAGCCCGGCGACTTGCAGAGCGAGGCGGTGATCGTGGGCGTCGCGGACCGTGTACTTCGCGCCCCGCCCGCCGGAAAGATGGAGCGAATAGTCGGCGGTCGTCTGATCGAGCACGACGGGGACGCGCGCTTCGTCCGGCCCCTCGATCCGCCCTGCATGCGGGGCAAGCGCTTGCCAGGGATTGGGCATGTCCGGGGCGTCGGACCAGGCAAAGCCGCCGCGGTCGATGAATTGTTTTCCCACGCCCAGCAATCGCGGCTGCCGCGGTTGATAGAGGTTCAAACAGCTTGCTTCGTCGCCCGGCTTGACGCGGAAGGCATAGAATCGACACCTGGCCAGCAGGTCCTCCTGGTCGAGGTCGAAGCCCATCGCCTTTCGGCCCTGGGGCGTGTCGAGGTCGTAGTAGATCGGCAATTCGCTCTGGCCGATCAGGGCAAAGCCGCCACTGCCGCCGGCACGATCTTCGGCCTGCCGGGCGGGGTCGATGCGAAACACGCTCACCGCTGCGATCAAGAAGCAGGCGGATGCCGTCAGTCCGATGGCCAGGGCGCTGCGCCCGGGGTTGCGGGCCGCATTGCGCAGCGCCGAGCGCAGCAGGTTGCCTCGACCGCGGGCCACTGCCGGCCCGGTCGCTCCGCGGCGGAGTTGCAGGTAGACCAGCGTCAGCAGCGACAGCAAGGCCAGCGAGCCCGCCCCGAAGAAGGCGCCGGCTTGCGCCTCTTTGCCCAGGTGCAGAAAGAGGAGAATGAACGGGGGAACAAGGGCCAGGAGCAACAACAGGAAAGGGAGAAACGGAGAAACGGAGAAGGGGGGACTCACTGTTTTGCGTCTCCCTTTCTCCCTTTCTCCCTTTCTCCCCGCCTCTCTGTCCCCCGCGCCCAGCTCCCTGCTCCCCGCCAGCAACCGCCGCGGCGCGATTCGGACCAGGCGACGGACGGCAAGCCCTATGGCCACCATTGCCATTACCAGGCCGCTGGCAAACCCGATCAGCGGACTTTGCCAGGAACCGTGCAACGTGAGAAACGGCGTGCCGATGGCCGGCAGCCACCAGGTTCGCAGCCCCAGCAGCATGAGCGCGGCGTAGCCCACGCCGGCCAGCACGCCGAGCAGGCTTCCCGCGATCGCCACCAACAGGCCTTCGCCTGCCAGAAGTTGCGTGATCTGCCGGGGGCGAAACCCCAGGGCCAGCAACAGACCCACGTGTTTGGCGCGTTGTTCGATCCCCAGGCGGAACAACAGCAGCACGAGCATCACCGCCGCGGCAATCACGAAGAAGCTGAATCCCAGGAAGAGATCGCCGAACGACGTCGTGCCGGCCGCCGCCTTGAGGGCCTGGTCCTTGATCGGCCGGAAGACGAACCCCTGCTGCTGCGGGTCAAGGTCGAGCCGCTGGGCAAGCGTCTGGGCCGTGATCGGTGTATCGGGGGGCCGAATCCGCAGCGAGGTCGTTTGTCCAAAACGGCTCTTCCACAGCCGCCGCCCCTCGGCCAGCGAGACGAAGGCCTTGGGGGTGGCACGGTACTTGATCCAATATTGGTCGTCGATCGGCTTGATCCGTTTCGTATCGATCTCGAAAGGCAGGTCCCAATCTTGAATCGTTCGTTTGTCGGTCAGGCCGCGGACGGTCGGCGTGAGATCCCTGTCGGCGGCCGCTCCCTCCAACTTCACAATCGCCGCCAATTTCAGCTCGACAGTCCGCTCATGAAGAACCCCGAAGCTGCTTTCGGGCTCGAAGAACGTGACACGGATCGAGTCGCCTAACTTGGCCTTCAACCGGTCGGCCGCCCAGGTGTTCAAGGCGATTTGGCCCTCGTGCAGCGCGGGTGCGGGCGAACCGTCCGTACGAACGAAGGGGCCCAGCGGCGGCTGAGCCTGGAAATCGATCGCCGTGATGGTCGAATACGGCACCTCCAGTTTGCCGCAGGTAATGTTGTTGGCCAGATATGTCAGGACCGGCTGCACATCAAGTCCGCCAAGTTGTTCGAGCAGCGCCTGCTCGACCGTCGGCGAGAAGATCATCCGCTCGGTGGTGACGTCGAAATAGCCCCGCGGCGACTGCTCGACGCGGATGCCATAGTCGGCCAGTTGCGGATGCCAGGGCGAGCCGGGCGGAGGGGTGGGACGGAGGATGGCGTTCACCCGGTCAGGCTCCTTGAGCTGCATCTGCAAAGCGGCCAGCGAAATGTAGGCGTTCCGAGGCGAGTGCTGATTCGGCCGCAGGCCGAAACGGCCCAGGCCTTCGGCCGGAATCACGCCGACAACCTTCAGCCGCACGGTATCGACCGATACGCGCTTGCGGCCGAAGGCGCTCTCCGCCGGGATGCCGCCAGTCTTGGGCAGGTCCAGCATCACCGAGTCGCCCTCCTTCACGGCAAGCAGTCGTGCCAGCGGTTCGTTGAGCACGATTTCGTCGCCATGCGGCGGTATCGGAGGGCCACCGTTGCCGAGCTGCCAGAAGCGCTCATCACAGCCGATCAGGTTGACCTGGTCCACGCGGGCCGGCGGGGCCGGATCGACCGTTTCCAGGCTGGCGGAATAGAGAATCACGGGCGCCGCGGAGTTGCCGGAGGATTTGCCGCCGGCCAGTCCTTCGCGGAAGAAGTGGTCGGCCACCAGGACCTCGTCGATGCGGCCCAGCCCGGCCAGCACCAAGCGGCGGAGACTGGCCTGCATCGAGTCGCCGACGAGCAGGGCCCCGGTGAGCACGGCCGCGCCCACGGCCACGCCGCAGGCGACCGCCAAGTTCATCTTCCAGAAATGCCGGACCGAAAGCAGGACAAGACGAAACAGCGACATGGCGGGCGGGAACGGTTCTTCGGTAAGTTCTAAGTTCTAAGCACTCCTGCGTCCAACTCCAGCCGCTTTTGCAAGCAGTCGGCCAACCGCTCGCTGTGCGTGACGACGATCAGGATCATCGGCTCGGTCTTCTGCAATTCGATGAGCAACTGCCCAACTTGGTGGGCCGTGGTCCGATCGAGGTTGCCGGTCGGCTCGTCGGCCAGCAGCAGATCGGGGGCATTGATCAGGGCCCGGGCCAAGGCCGCCCGCTGCCGTTCGCCGCCGGAGAGTTCCGCCGGGCGATGCTCGCGGCGATCGGCCAGGCCGACGTGCTCCAACAGCATCTCGGCGCGCTCGATCGTTTCGGTTGGAACGGATCCCCGTGGCACGGCGGGCAACAGCACGTTTTCCAGCACGGAGCATTGCGGCAAGAGGTAATGGTCCTGGAAGACGAAACCTATCCGCCGGCTGCGAAAGGCGGCCAATTCCCGCTCGGCGAGGCCTGTCGCGTCGACGCCATCCAGCAATACGCGGCCGCTCGTGGGAGTTTCCAGGGTACCCACGATGCTCAAGAGCGTGCTCTTGCCCGAACCGCTGGGGCCGAGGATCGCCACGTTCTGGCCCGCATCGAGCGCCAGCGACACGCCGCGGAGGACCTCGATCGGTTCGGTCCGCGCGGGATATTGCTTGGTAATGTTTTCGACTTGAAGTTTGGGCATAACAAAATGAATTCTATCGCCTGCAGATTGTAGGAGCAAGCGCGTCCAGGCGAGCCCCAGGCGTGAGCCTGGCGGGGCGCTGCGAGAAGCAGCGCGTAGGGTGGGCCGAGTGAAACGAGTCCCACCATGAGAGACGCGGCAAAGGAAAAACCGCTCCGCCGACCACGACCACGACCACGACCACGACCACGACCACGACCACGACCATGGGTACATGGTGCCCGACATGGTGCCCAACAGGGCGCCCGAGGAAAGCGGCAATAAACTACCGTGCTCCAAAGGTCTACACCTCGTTGTTACATATATCTCGGACCCCATCCGGCCGGGTACCCTCTGGGTGCGGATGGTGAACAAAGCTGAATGGCTAGAACGGATAAGAAGAAGACAAACGACCCCCACGGGCTCGTCCCGTGCGTGAAGGAGGTTCTACGGCTACGGCGCGAGAATCGACGAGCTGGACAACCTGATTCACCATCCAGGCGAGCTGGATGGGGTCGTTGCCGGACTTGTGTGTAACAACGAGGGTCACACCGTGGCGGCGGCGCGAAGGCGCTCGAGCGTGGCCTGGACCGGCTCGGCCTCACGGCCGTTGTGGAAGAAAGTGCAATTGCCGCCGGCCGCCGTGGCCTGCTCCAAGGCCGCCGCGACACGGGCGAGTATCGCCTCCATGGTATCGGTCTGAATGGCCGCCACGCCGCCCACGCTGACCGTGAACTGCACCGCCTGGCCTTCGATCGGCAAGACGCATCGCGCCACGGCCTGCCGCAAGCGCTCGGCCACGCGGACCAGTTCCGTGGTACTTGCGCCGGGCAGCAGCATGGCGAAAGTGTCTTCGCCGTACCGGCACCCCAAATCCATGGCGCGGATCGAAGCGCTGACGAATTGCACGGCACTCCGCAGCACGAGGTCGGCGACGGCGCCGCCGAAACGGCTGGCCAACGCGGGAAAGCCGTCGATCCGCATCATCAACAGGGCCGGGGCCGAACCTCGGCGCCGCCATTCCGCCAGCCGACGGTCCAGGCTCAGGCCAAAATCGCTCTGCGAACAAAGTCCGTATTCCGCTCCCAGCGCGGCGCGGGAGTCGGGGCCGGCGGCTGGACCTTCTTTACCGGCTTCGCGTCACAGGGCCGGGCTATCGGGCGAATCGCCTGGCCGTCGTGCCAGCAGCCGCGATTCCGACCGGATTGCTTGGCCGCATACAACGCCTCGTCCGCGCGGCGGATCAAGGCGGCGACGTCCTCGCCCGGCAGCAGTTCGGCAATGCCGAAGCTCATGGTGACCCTCAGCTCGCCGCCGGGCCCGCGGAAGCGGGCCGATTCCACGGCTTGCCGGGCCCGCTCCAGGGCGTAATGGCGTCTTCGGCCTTCGACCCCGGCAGCACGATCGCCATCTCCTCGCCGCCGTAGCGCGCGACAGAAGCACTGTCGCCGGCCGACTCGCGCAACACGCGGGCAGTGCCACGCAAGACCTCGTCGCCCGTTTGATGCCCGTGCGCATCGTTGAACTTCTTGAAATGGTCGATGTCGCCGAGGACCAGCGAGCAGGGCCGGCCGCTCCGCTGGAAGTCGTCGACGCAGGCGGCGATCTCGTCGTCAAAGGCCCGGCGATTCGCCAGACCCGTGAGGGCGTCGGTGCGGGCTTCCGCGGCCTTCGTCTCCACGAGCCGTGCTTGTTCGTGGAGCCTGTCCTCCACGGAACTGAGTTGCGACTGCATCGACTGGTTGGTCTCGATCAGCCGTTCGACGACCGAGATCACGGCTTTGGGATCGTGGGTCTCGCTCACGGTCAATTCCTGGTTGATCTCTCCGACCCGGCTGCTGTGTTGCCCAACGTTGACCGCCATGTGGATGGCCAGATCTTTCACCGTCGCGAGGACTTCCCTGGCCACGCGCTGCTCTTCCGGCAGTTCCGCCGCAGCGCCGCGGAAGGCGCGGTGCAGCGCCCACCCGGCCCCCGCTGCGCCGGAACTCAAAAGCACCCCAAACAACAAATCGCCGAACATCTCGAACATAAAAAAACATAGGTTCGGCTTCTTGCCACGCGGGGTTAAAGACACCCGGAAGATGCGTCTTCCGCAGATTCAGCGGCCGGGAAAGCGGGAGCAATCGGCGTTTTCGGCATATTCCGCGGAGATTTGCAACCGGCCGAACCGCATGCTATACTGCCACCTGTGTTTGCCCACCCCGAAGAACCCGCCTCACGGCTCGACGGCGAGCACGCGAATCGTTCGCCGTCGAGTCCTGGGAAACTCCCTTTACCCTTTTGATCCTGGAGAACCATTATGAAACGCATGGGAATTCAATCGTTGGCATGTTGTCTGGGGATTGCCGTGGGACTGGCTGTGCTTGCGGCACAAGCCGCGCCACCGGCCGCCGACGCCGAAGGCTTCCGCCCGTTGTTCGACGGCAAGACGCTCGACGGCTGGGACGGCGATCCGAAACTCTGGCATGTCGAAGACGGCTGTATCACCGGCCAGACGACCAAGGAGAATCCCGCCTCCTACAACACGTTTCTCATCTGGCGGGGCGGCAAGCCGGGCGACTTCCACCTGAAGGTCGAGTTCCGCATGCCCAACCCGGGCTTTGCCAACTCCGGCGTGCAGATCCGCAGTTGGGAAGGTTCCAAGCCGTGGCAAGTCTTCGGTTATCAGCCCGATATGGATTCCGACGACAATTACACGGGCACCTGCTATGGCGAGAATTTCCGCGGCGGCCTCGCCGGCCGCGGCGAGAAGGTGACGATCGGCAAGGACGGCAAGCGCACGGTCGAGCGTTTCGCCAGCGCGGCCGAGCTGGCCAAGTTCATCAAGAACCGCGCCTGGAACGAGTACGACATCACCGCTCAGGGGAACCGCATCGTCGAGAAGATCAACGGGCACCTGATGTGCGAACTGGTCGATGAAGACAAGGTGGCCCGCAAGGACGGCGTCATCGCCTTCCAGATCCACGCCGGCCCGCCCATGAAGGTGCAGTTTCGCAACATCCGCTTCAAGGAGCTCAAGCACGACAATCCCATGAAAGCCGAGGCCAAGAAGAAGATCGTCTTTCTCGCCGGCGGCCCCAGCCACGGCTATGCCCAGCACGAGCACCATGCCGGTTGCCTGCTGTTGGCCAAGTGCATCCAGGAGAACGTTCCCGAGGCCGAAACGGTCGTCTACCAGGGCTGGCCGCAACCCGGAGTACGGGGTGCCCCGCCGCACGCCTTGGACGACGCGGCCACCGTGGTCATCTTCTGCGACGGCGGAGGCGGCCACATCGTGATGAACCATCTCGACGAGCTCGACAAACTGATGCACAAGGGCGTCGGAATGGCGTGCATCCACTATGCGGTCGAGGTGCCCAAGGGCAAGGCGGGCGACCTGATGAAGAGCTGGATCGGCGGCTATTTCGAGGAATACTGGTCGGTCAATCCGGATTGGAAAGCCAATTATCAAGAGTTCCCCGACCACCCCGTAGCCCGCGGCCTCCGCCCCTTCACGGTCAGCGACGAGTGGTACTTTCACATGCGTTTTCAGGACGGCATGAAGGGTGTGACGCCGATCCTGACTGCGGTCCCGCCCGACGACGTGCACCGCTCGGGCAACGATGCCCACGGGGCCAATCCGCACGTCTTCGCCCGCAAGGGCCTGCCCGAGCACATGGCCTGGGCCTACCAGCGGCCGGACGGCGGCCGCGGCTTCGGCATCACCGGCGCCCATTACCACTGGAACTGGGGCTGCGATGGTTTCCGCACCGTGGTGCTCAACGGCATCGTCTGGACGGCCGGGCTGGAAGTGCCCGCAGGCGGCGTGCCCTCGAAGACGCCGACCTACGAAGAGCTGCTCAAGAACCTCGATAAGAAGCAAGGGAATTCGAATGCGGAGGAAGTGAAGAAGCTGCTGGAGGGGTTCAAGAAGGACGCGGGGAAGTAGTCTGGGAATGTGCCGTTCGTATTCCGGCCTACATGGCTACAACAACGCAGGATCTAGAAGCGTGATCGGGAAGGTCCGGAAGTGATCCGTGTCAAACGTGAACAGACTTTTGATCCCATGGCTCTGCATGGCCGCGACAAGTCGGGCGTCGTGCGACTTGGCACCCACTACACCGAGCGTCCTGACGAGGTCATGCCATAACGTGGTCAAATCTTCCTTATCGTACAGTAGCGTGAATCGGCGTTGGAAGAACCGCATCCATTGGCTTGCTCGGCTGGTCGTGAATCCCAATCCATTCTGACCGGACGGAGGCGGTCCTGGCTTGCGGGTGGCCACAGCCCAGAACTCATAGAGGTTCTGTGGAACGATCACGACCCCTTCGTGACAGCTACGCAGCACGCGAATTGCCTTGTGAGCAACGGCGACATTGCGGATGCGCCGCGTCGGCCATCCGTCCCAGCACATTCGTGTCCAACAGGATCATTCGCCTTCCATCCGCGAATAAATCGCCTCTCGCGAAAAATCAGCGTCACCGACGTGGGCCATGTAGGGCTCCATTTCAGCGAAGATGTCCTCGCCGGGAGCGAGGGGTATCACGACCGGGTCTTCGACGACCACGATGACCTCACGGATCTCGCCAGGGATTTGCGTGATTTTTTCAGCGATCTCTTGCTTGGAACCTTGTAGAACTTTTGCGAACATCGTTTCACCTCATGACCTTTCTGTACTGTGCTCATTTCCCCCAACAAATCGTCCTCGACGGTCAATTAGCGAAACTCTCCCACGTCCAGCGGTGGTAGCGAGAGCCAGCTTGTGCGCGGCCGGGGGCTGTCGACAGGGGTTACTTCGACCTTCGTGCCGTCTGGTCAATCGACCGGTTCGGCAAGCTCAATCCGTCCGTCGTGAAATACTGCGGTTACACTTTCCATGAAACGATCCATTCCCCAACGCTGAATTATACCATACGGAGCCAAGCGGCAGAAGATCGACCTTCCCTTCCCGGATTCACGTTCTCCTGTTACGCTGAAGGCATGCTTTCTCCTGCCGAAATCCTCGGGCCGTCGGGGCGGATCGCCGCGCGGCTGCCGAACTACGAACATCGCGACGAACAACTGGCGATGGCCGACGGCGTGGCCAACGCGATCGAGAACCGCCATCACCTGGTCGTCGAGGCCGGCACCGGCGTGGGCAAAAGCTTCGCCTATCTCGTGCCGGCCATTCTGGCAACGGGCGAAAAACGCAAGGGCGGCGACGAGGAAACCGCGCGGCGGCGGGTGGTCATCTCCACGCATACGATCAGCCTCCAGGAGCAATTGCTCACCAAAGACATCCCGCTGCTGCGGAGCGTGATGCCGACCGAGTTCACCGCCGTGCTGGTCAAGGGCCGCCGCAATTACCTCAGCCTGCGGCGGATGAAAAATGCCTTGAGCCGCGCTGCGGGATTGTTCAGCGAGGAAGAAGAGTACGAGCAGCTCCGCCAGATCGAGGCCTGGTCGCGCGACACCCGCGACGGCTCGCTCGCCGACCTGCCCTACAAGCCGTCGTCCGTCGTGTGGGAGGAAGTCGCCAGCGATTCCTCCAACTGCATGGGCCGCAAGTGCCCCCACAACGCCGCCTGTTTCTATTACCTGGCCCGGCGGCGGATGAGCCACGCCCAGATCCTCGTGGTCAACCACGCCCTGTACTTCACCGACCTGGCCCTCCGCATGGCCGGCGCCGGCGGCATGTTGCCCAGGCACGACATCCTGATCTTCGACGAGGCCCATACGCTGGAGTCGGTGGCCGGCGATCACCTGGGCCTGCGGCTCACCAACGGCCAGGTCGAATTCAACTTGCGGCGGCTGTATAACGATCGCACGAACAAGGGACTGCTCGCCCGGCCCGGCTGCCGCGAGGCCCAGGACCAGGTGTTGGACTGCTACCACCGCGCGCACCGGTATTTCGAGGATATCGGCGACTGGCTCGCCCAGCAGACGGGCGGCAATGGTCGCGTGCGGCAGCCGCAGGTTGTCGAGAATGCGCTGAGCGAGGGCCTGGGCAAGCTCGCGCGGCTGGTCCGCCAACAAGGCAAGACGATCCAGAAGGCCGAGGAGCGGCAGGATTTCACCGCGGCCGCCGACCGCTTGCAAGGCATGGCCTTGGGCTTCGACCAATGGAACATGCAGCAGATGGCCGAGGCCGTTTACTGGGTCGAGGCCGTGCGGACGCGGCGCGGGCAACGAATTTCGCTGGCCGCCACGCCGATCGACGTCGGCCCCATCCTCCGCGAGCACCTCTTCAACAAGGTGCCCACGGTGGTCATGACCAGCGCCACGCTGGCCACAGCCACCCGCGCGGGTAGCTGAGTTCGATTTCTTCCAGTCCCGCGTCGGGCTGACGCAGACCGCCTCGCTCAGCCTGGGCAGTCCCTTCAATTATCAGGAGCAGGCCGAGCTGGTCTTGCTCGAGGGGATGCCCGACCCCGGCGGCGAGGCCCAGCGCTACGAGCAGACGGCGATTGCCATGATCCGGCGTTACGTGGCGCGGACGGAAGGCCGGGCCTTCGTGCTCTTTACCAGCTACGAGATGATGCGGCGGGCCGCCGCGGCCCTCACGCCATGGCTCATCGAGCAGAACCTGGCCCTCTACAGCCAGGCCGACGGCACGCCGCGGACGCAGATGATCGAGCAGTTCAAGGCCAATCCCCGCGGCGTGTTGTTCGGCGTCGACAGTTTCTGGCAGGGCGTCGACGTGCCGGGCGACGCGCTGGTGAACGTGATCATCACGCGGCTGCCCTTCAGCGTTCCCGACCGGCCCTTGCTGGAGGCCCGCCTGGACGCGATCCGCGCTTCGGGCGGCAATCCGTTTCGCGACTATCAACTGCCCGAGGCGATCTTGAAGCTCAAGCAGGGTTTTGGCCGTTTGATTCGCACCCGCCGCGACCGGGGCATGGTTGTGATTCTCGACCCGCGGGTGCGGACGAAGCCTTACGGGCGGATGTTCCTGGCCTCGTTGCCCAACTGCCGGCAGGTGGTGGAGCGGCCGTGAGACCGAGGCTACCATGAAATTCTGTCATTGACTGACAGATTTTCATGGCGTATCATTATTCTATGATTGATCGACAAACGGATATCCGGCTGGTGCGCACGGCCCTCAAGCGGAGCCGGGTAGTGGCGATGCTCGGGCCGCGGCAATGTGGCAAGACGACGTTGGCGCGGCAGTTCGTTCCCGCGGAGTCCGTCAATTACTTCGACCTCGAAGACCCGCAAAGCGTGGCCCGATTGGCGGAACCGGCCACCGCGCTGCGTCCGCTCCGAGGTCTCGTCGTCATCGATGAAATCCAGCGTCGTCCGGAATTGTTTCCCGTGCTGCGCGTCCTGGCAGACCGCAGGCCGGCCCCGGCCCGGTTCCTGATCCTGGGCAGCGCAGCGCCGGACTTGATCAGTCAATCGTCCGAGTCGCTGGCCGGACGCCTGGAAACCGTGCTCCTGGAAGGCTTTCGCTTGCGGGACCTGGGGCCCAAGGCCCAAGGCCGGCACTGGCTGCGGGGCGGATTTCCGCGGGCCTACACGGCCCGACGCGAAAGCGATTCCATGGTTTGGCGGCGGCAATTCCTGCAGACCTTTCTGGAACGCGACATCCCGCAGTTGGGCATCCAAATTCCGGCAATTGCCCTGGGGCGGTTTTGGAGCATGCTGGCCCACTATCATGCCCAGATCTGGAACGGGGCCGAGTTGGCCCGCGCGCTCGCCGTCAGCGAGTCGACCGTGCGCCGCTACCTGGACCTCATGACCGGCGTGTTCATGCTTCGGCAGCTTCCGCCGTGGTTCGAGAATCTCGGCAAGCGCCAGGTCAAGTCGCCCAAGGTGTTCGTGCGCGACAGTGGCCTCCTGCACGCGTTGCTGGGCATCGCCAGTCGCCGCGACCTGGAGAACCATCCCAAGGTCGGCGCATCGTGGGAAGGCTACGCCGTCGAGGAAGTGCTCAAGGCCCTCCGCCCCGACGAAGCGTATTACTGGGCCACGCAGCAGGGGGCTGAGCTCGACCTGTTATTGTTCAAGCACGGATGCCGTATCGGCGTGGAGTGCAAACGCATGGACGCGCCTGGCTTGACGCCCTCGATGCGGATCGCCTTGGAAGACCTGAAGCTGGATCGGCTCGTCGTGGTTTATCCGGGCGATCGTCGCTACACTCTGGCCGATCGCGCTGACGTCATTCCGCTGATCGAGCTGGTTGCAGGGGAAGCGGATACGGAAGGCATGTTCAAGAAACGACGCAGGTAGCTACCTGCGGGACCGGCAAGAGCCTCGTTGCCAACAGACTTGCCGCAGAGTATAATTGCGATAATTTGACTCCTCAAGAACTGTTTCCAGGTGCGCTATGGACCAACAAATGCCCGACCCACTGCATTTGCCGCTGTCGGAGAGGATTCAACTCGTCGAGGACCTTTGGGACAGCATTGCCGCCGAGTCGGAAGGCCTGCCGCTGCCCGACTGGCAGAAAGAGGAATTGGCCCGTCGGGAGGCCGAATACGCTCGCGATCCGGGTTTGGCGAGTACCTGGGAAGAAGCAAAACAGAGGATTCTGTCCAGGCATGTCCGCTAAGCTGCTCATCCTCACAGCCGCCGAGTCCGATATCGACGAGGCTTTTGCGTGGTACGAGCAACGTCAGAGCGGTCTTAGCTTTGAATTCATGCGAGCAGTCGACAGAGCAGGAAGGATGTCTGCCTTCATGTTCGCCGAGGGAACCCCGTTTCTTTTCAGAATCAGTTCGCGCGACACCTTGCCACGATACACAGCCAACGCCAGAATGACAAGGATTGCGAGGACAGGGCCAGCTATCACGATTGTGCGTTTCACCTTCGTCCCATTGTCGTTTGAACATGTAAGCTGGCTGCCGATAGAACTCGCTCGTTCAACAAACGGGGGGCGCACTCGCCACGCGCGGCGTGGTCCGCGCAGCGGACTCTGCGAGCTACGCCGGGCTGGTCGTCCAATGTACGTTTACGATTCTACCATCTCTCGAACACCGCCAGAGGCCATAGCTTTACCGAGTCCTGGCAACACGGAAACCTGATCGGCCGCCGGTGCAGCTGTCCGGCCGGTCGAAGGCGCGAGCGGCGGAACGGCTGAAATCCGGCCCGTCTTTCCAGGAACCGCCGCGACAGGCACGGCCAATAAAGCCGGTGTCGGGGCCCTTTGGGTCGTCTACGGGCGATTTTTCGTAATAGAATTCGCCATACCAATCCGCGCACCACTGCCAGACATTGCCGTGCATGTCGTAGAGTCCGAAGGCGTTGGGCCGGAATTTGCCGACCGGCGCCGTGAAAACGTAGCCGTCGCTGGCCTTGATCGTCCACTTCCAGTCCGGGAACATCGCCCTGGCCGTCGCGTCGGCCACGTTGCCCACCTTGGCCAGCGTCTCCGGATCGTCGCCGCTGTAATACCATGTCGTCGTTCCGGCCCGGCAGCCGTATTCCCACTCAGCCTCGGTTGGCAGCCGGTAGGTCTTTCCTTCCTTGCGGCTCAGCCAGCGGCAGAAGGCCACCGCGTTGTTCCAGCTTACGTTCACCACCGGGTGCTCGTCGGTCTGCTGGAAACCCGTGTTCCGCCAAGAGTAGTCCTTGCTGAGGACCATCGTTTTCTTCTCGGCGTCCCATCCCCAGGTCCCCCCGTCATCGGGCTTCTCCGCGTCCGTCTTGTAGCCCGAATCCTTGACGAACTGGCGAAACTGGCCTCGCGTAACATGGTAGGTGCCCAGATAGAACGGCTTGGTAATTCGCACCCGGTGCTGTGGGTACTCGTCCACGAGTCGAATTGCCTTCAGAAGATTTGTGTGGTAGTTCTTCCTGAAGAAGGCGGCCGTTTCCTCCGGCGATTGTTTGCTGCCCATCATGAACTCGCCCGAAGGGACGAGGGTCAGCTTCATGCCGATGGAGTTCGTGGTTTGCTTCTCGACGCCGGGCGCCTTCGACCCCTGGGCCATTGCGAGGCTGAAACTGCCAAGCGCGGCCAGGGCCGCTAAAGCCGCCGTACACGTTTGCCGGAACATGGCGCGATCTCCGCAAGTCGATACCGTTCCCGGAGGCGGCCCTGACGCACGACGCCAGCGGCTGAAAACGTCTCGCGGGATTGCGCTGCGAAAAGAATCGCTGCCGGTCCTCATCGCGGTGCGGGATGTGGGTTCGCAAGTGTAGATAAAAAACCGTTAAGAGAACCCAATGCCTCACTAAGCAGTCGCCCCACTGCCTTGTTGACCTTACGTGTGTCGATTTGCACCTGCAATTTCGCCACGTCCAAAGCCGTGTTCGCTTGCTCGACAGCCTGTGGAGCGACGGCCCCCTTCGGCATGTCCTCGAATGCTTTCAACTGCGCATTATATCTGTCGACTGTGGCTTGAGCAAGCTTCAGATTGGCCAGGTTCTCAAGCAGGTTCTGCAAGGGCTTAATCCCGAGGCCCAAGAGCGCGGCCAGCTTAATCTCCACGTCGTGCTGCTTTTGCGCGAGGGCGAACTTGGCTTCGTTGGCGGCCTGCTCCGATCCAGCCGTTTTCTTCTCGGCGTCCCATCCCCAGGTCCCCCCATCATCGGGCTTCTCCGCGTCCGTCTTGTAGCCCGAATCCTTGACGAACTGGCGAAACTGGCCCCGCGTGACATGGTTGGTGCCCAGATAGAACGGCTTCGTAATTCGCACCCGGTGCTGTGGGTATTCGTCCTTGAACCGATCTGCTTGCACAAGATCCTTGCCGTCGGTCTTGTTGAAGAAGGCGGCCCCGCCCTCCGCCGACTCACCGCTGCCCATCTTGAACTCGCCCGAAGGGACGAGAACTATTTTCAACTGTACGCCGCCGCCGAGATCGACGGTGATTTCCTTCGGCGGGCCTTTCGCCTTGTCGCCCTCCTTCTTGGACTCTTGGGCCGACAACAGAGACGGCATCGCTACGCACAGACAAACCAAGCAAAGTAATCGCTTCATAATACACCTTCTTTGGCTGGTCCAACAATCATCTCGCAGCCGGGAGTGTCGGTATAAGCGGTTCCCGGTCTACCCTCCCGGCTTTGGGCGCGGTCCACATTCCCACTTTAGCCCCATGCCATTGTTTCGTCAAAGGCGAAGCGGCTGAGATGCCCAATAAGGGTGGCGAGTGTGCCCATCGCACTTTCGCTATTGCCGACGCCGGCGCACACGGCCGGCCCCGTACACGCTCGCTTGAGGGGTTCTGGCCAGCCGGCCGGCGACCATGACCTCCGCCCTTCTCGGCAGTCCTGACTATGCGCGGCCCGTGTGCCTCCGCGCGGGCAGCAGGCCCACCGACCGCAACGTCCCGTTCGCCTCATCATTTTCGCTTGCCCTTGCCGATCCACCCGTTTTCCTGCCCCATGACGTAGGCTCGCCAATGCTTGTTGAGTTCCTTTTGGTTCCAATAGCACCAGGAGGACCTTCTTTCATGGAATCAGGGCTTTGGAGTTCAACCGCTTCGCGGTTGTACTCGGTTCCCTTCGCCGTTCAGCACTCCTCTCAAGAACTGCCCCGTGCAGTTCTCCTCGATCGCGGCGATCTGCTCCGGCGTGCCGGTGGCCACGATATATCCGCCGTTGTCGCCGCCGTCGGGACCCAGGTCGATAATCCAGTCGGCCGTCTTCATCACGTCGACGTTGTGCTCGATCACCACGACCGTATTGCCCAGATCGACCAGCCGGCCGAGCACGGCCAGCAGTTTCTCGATGTCGTCGAAGTGCAGGCCCGTGGTCGGCTCGTCAAGGATGTAGAACGTCTTGCCCGTATCGACGCGGCCAAGCTCGTTGGCCAGCTTGATCCGCTGGGCCTCGCCGCCGCTGAGCGTTGTCGATGATTGGCCGAGCGTGACGTAGCCCAGGCCCACTTCCTGCAAACTGCCCAGCAGCCGGGCGATCGCGGTGTGATTCTGGAAGAACTCGACGGCCTCATCCACCCGCAGGTCCAGCACATCGGCGATGGAAAGGCCGCGGTAGCGAATCTGGAGCGTCTGGCGGTCGAACCGCTTGCCCTCGCACACGGGACACGGCACGTAGAGATCGGGCAGAAAATTCATCTCGATCCGCCGCTGCCCCTGGCCCTGGCACTCCTCACAGCGGCCGCCTTTGATGTTGAAACTGAAACGGCCCGACTTGTAGCCCAAGGCCCGGGCATCGCGGGTGCCGGCAAAGAGTTTGCGAATCTCGTCGAACACGCCGGTGTAGGTGGCCGGGTTGCTGCGGGGCGTGCGGCCGATCGGCGACTGGTCGATCTCGACCACTTTGTCGATCTGGCTGGCCCCGCGAAGACTCGTATGCGGACCCGGCTTGGGCGCAACGCCGCCCAGCCGGCGGACCAAGGCCCGGGCCAGCGTTTCGTTCAAGAGCGAACTCTTGCCCGATCCGCTCACACCCGTCACGCAGACCAGCGCGGAGAGGGGAAACTTGGCCGTGACGCGCTTGAGATTGTTCGTGGTCACGCCTTCGATGGTGATCGCCCGGGTCATCGCCACGCGGCGGCGGTAACCCGCGACCCGGAGTGCCGGGTGCCCCGGGCGCCCCGGCACGGGGATCTTCTCCGTGCCGGCCAGATAACGGCCGGTGAGCGAGGCCGCGTTGGCCGCAACCTGGCCGGGCGTGCCTTCCGCCACGATCCGCCCGCCGTGCCGCCCCGCGCCGGGCCCAAGATCGACGAGCCAATCGGCACGGCGCATGATCGCCTCGTCGTGCTCGACGACAACGACCGTGTTGCCGCGGGCTTGCAGGCTCTCGAGGGCCTCGATCAATCGCCGATTATCGCGCGGATGCAACCCGATCGAAGGCTCGTCGAGCACGTAGCAGACGCCGACCAGCCCCGAGCCCAGCCCGCTCGCCAGGCGGACGCGTTGCAACTCGCCGCCGCTCAAGGTTTCGGCGGGACGGTCGAGCGTGAGATAGCCCAACCCGACCTTGGCCAGGAACTCAAGCCGGGAAAGGATCTCGCTGATGATCGGCGCGGCGATCGCGCGGCGGTCTTCGGCAAACTCCAGGCCCTGGAAAAATGTCCTGGCCGCGGCAACGTTGGCCGCGGTCGCCTCGTAGATCGCCTTCCCCGCCAATCGCACGGCACGGGCCTCCGGCCGCAGCCGCGCGCCCTTGCACTCCGGACACGCCACCTGCCCGCGAAAGGCTTCCAGCGTCTGCTGCCTGGCCTCGTTGGTTGTCGTGGCGTATTCCTTCTCCAGAAGAACCAGCAGCCCGGGAAACTGCTTGCCGTCGCCGCGCAAAAGGCATTCCAGGGCCTTGGACTTGAGGTCCGCGATAGACGTGGTCCAACTGCCGCGACCCGGAGTATCGGGTGCCCCGGATTCGGCCCAGGGCTTTAGCAGCTCGCGATACTTCCGCAGGACTGCGGGCGTGGCGCCCTTCCAGGCCGCGATCGCCCCGCCTTCCAACGAGAGCGACGGATCCGGGACTACCAGGTCCGCGTCGAAGGCCACGCGTATGCCGAGACCTTCGCATGCCGGGCAGGCGCCGTAGGGGCTGTTGAAGCTGAAAGTCCGCGGCTCGATCTCCTCGTAGCTGATCTTGCAGTTGGGGCAGGAATAGAGCGTGCTGAAAAGCTCATTGTGCCACTGCGGGGCACCCGGGGCACCCGGTACCCCGGGTCGCGGGTCAGCCGCGTCGCTGCGGACGTTCCGAACTGGCCAGAACTAGTCCTTCGCCATGGCGGATAGCCAGGCGGATCGACTCGGCCAGCCGCGGTTCGACGCCATCGCGGATCACGATCCGATCGACGATGGCTTCGATGTGATGGGCCTTTTGCGGCACGAGTTCCGGTGGTTCGTTGACCTCGAACACCTGGCCGTCGATCCGCACGCGGACGAAGCCGGCCTTGCGGATGCCCTCGATCGCCTCACGGTGCTGGCCTTTGCGGCCGCGAACGATAGGCGCCAGGATCATCATCCGCGTGCCGGCAGGTCGGGAGAGCAGCGCTTCCAGGATCTGCTCGGCCGATTGCTGGTGGATCGGCGTACCGCACTGGTAGCAGGTCGATTCGCCCAATCGGGCATACAACAGCCGCAGGTAATCGTAGATCTCGGTGACCGTGGCCACCGTGCTGCGGGGATTGTGGCTGCCGGCCCGCTGATCGATGGAAATCGTCGGTTGCAGGCCCTCGATCAGGTCGACGTCGGGCCGTTCGAGTTGATGGAGGAATTGCCGGGCGTAAGGCGAGAGGCTTTCGATATACTGCCGCTGTCCTTCAGCATAGAGCGTGTCGAAGGCCAGCGAGCTCTTGCCCGACCCGCTGGGGCCGGTGACCACGACCAGGCGGTCGCGGGGCAACGCCAGATCAAGGTTTTGCAGGTTGTGTGTACGGGCCCCATGGATGCGGATGCATTCTGCCGCTTCCTGCCGGCCGTCGAGAGCTTCACGGATCATTACTGTCCCAGGCGGGCGCAATAAGGCATTGTAACGATCTCTAGTGTAACCTACGGGGAAGGCCGACGCAATTTCCCCCCTGCATGATGACCGAACCCCGTCACAGCGGTGCATCGCCGCCCGGTTCGCTGCCGGGCACAAAGTGGTTCAGCAGCGGATTCGCGGCCAGTTCCCCAACCCGCCGGCTGGGTCGGGCGAAGCCGATCACCGGCCTGCTCGGCTTCGTGTAGCGGGCGTCGGTCTGAAAGATCTTCCAAGCCCAGTCCCAGTCCCACTTGCCGCTGTCGAGGAAGTGCAACACCAAGAGCTTCTTGAGCTCCGTCAACTCGGCGAAGCTCCGGCCGTCGGTTGTCGCGACGATGAACTCGACGTCGATCGCCTGGCGGATGTCGGCATGCCAGTGTTCCAGGATTACGCGGCGGCGGAGCTCGGCGTCAGGACGCGGAAACTGCACGACATGGTCGATCCGGCCAGGACGCAGGAACGCCGGGTCAAGGTCCGAAAGCCGGGCGTTGGTCGTGAACAGGTAGACCACGCCTTTGTGGGCATCGACTCCGTCGAGCTCGCCAAGAAACGTGCTGTGGTGGCTGGTCGGGCCGTATTCCTCGCGGTTCCGCACGCCGAGGTCGAAATCGTCGAAGAGGATCACGCCCGGGTCCTCCAGGTCGAACAACGCTTGCACGTCGCCCTCCGCCCGCGCCCGCTCATAGTATTCGGCGCGGACATAGCGCCAGACCAGCCCCTGCTTGTAGCATTGACTACGCAGCCAGCGGCAGGCCATGGTCTTGCCATTGCCGGGTTCACCCATCAGGAGGATGCCGCGCTTCTGCGGCACATCGTACTGCTTGAGCAACTCGCGACCCTGGGTCAAGAATCCGACCGAGTTGTCCCACAGGCGGGCCTTGCTCTCCTCAGGCATGATAGGGGCCAGTTCTTCCGGTCCCGGGTTGCGGCGGACCTTCTCGCGCAGGAAGCGATAGAAACGCACATAATGCTCGACGGGCACTACGCAAAAGTCCTGCGTCGGCCGCTCGATGTTGCCGGAAAGCTGATCCAAGACTTTGACGAAGCGAATCGTCAAATCCCCGATCGCCAGGCGATAGCACTCCAGGCCGGCGATGGTGCGGTGACCGCGGCCGTGCCCTTGAAAGCCGATCACCGGCAACGCGCTGGTCAGGCCCGTGCGGCTTTCCAAGCGTGCCGCCTTGAGCAGTTCCTGCTCGACGAAGCAGTCCAGCACGACCGCCTTGCCGGGCGTCTTGAGGATCTCGGAGGCTCGCTGAACCAGGGAATCAAGCTGCTGTTGATAGTGCATCGAGTTCATGATAGGTGATAGGACACCTGAAATTTGCGTGACGTTCGCTTCTTCTTCTACTAATTCTTTATACACAGTAGCAGCAGTAATACGCCAAGAGAAAATGTCGGCACTGGAGCAGACGATTGACGTAAGAGATTTACGCTGCAATGGTTTACGCAAAGCAGTTTAGTCAGAAGCGACGTGGAAAAACCGTTGGCTGGACGTTGGTTGCCGGTCGATGTCAAGTCGATAACCGGCCACGTGGCTGCCGCGAACTCCCGCGATGTCGATAACTGCCACGTCATTGACAAACGATCGACGGCCCATCAACACGTTTTGCACTCCAAAGCACTCCCAATGCGTCACCCCCCCGTTTGCGAAACCTGCAATGTCAGATTCCCGCGCGAGCCAGGCACCTCGATCGTCGTCGTCGCTACGCCGCTTTCCAGATATCGAGGGATCGCACGCAAGCAGCCTTCGAGCAACTCCAATTCCCAGGCCAAGGGCGGTCGCATGGAGCGGCCGGGATTCACATAGATCGGATTGGGATAGGCCTCCGGGCCGGCGACCGGCCAACCGTGGCGTTCGGCGGCGTCGAGATCGGCGATGGGGATCTCGAAGGCCTCGCCATACATGACCGACAGCCCGGTGGCCTGGCGCGACATTTCCTCGTCGCTGCCGGTCCCGGTAAACAACTGCTGCAGCATGCCCAGATCTTCGTACAGGGCCAGGCCCAGCACCAGTCCGCTCTGGCCCATGACCACTCCGTACCAGGTGTGGGTATTGAACTTCTGGCACTCGATCTTCAGCGTGGTGTCGCCGGGCACGAGCCGCCAGGGCGCCGCACGATAATAATCGGCCGCCGCTTCGTAAAAACCGCGGATGTCGTCCAACCGCACGCCGGGCACCTCGACCAGCGGCGGCGAGGCCTTGCCGCCGGAAAGGAACTTTCCGAGCTGCCGGAAGATCTCGTCGATCTGCTCCAACTCGTCAGCCACGACGCACCGTACGCCAATCGCGTCCAGCCGATCGTAAAGCACTTGCTGGAAGGCGTCGCTGCTGACTTCCACGATCGCCGGCCGATGGGGCTCGCCCATCAGCGGGCGATGGATGGCATCGACCACGTTCTTCCAGATCCATGGATCGGGCGGCGGGTCCATGGTAAGGTTCTGGGTCAACACCATATGCTCGTCGCGACTGGTGACCAGCGACGCCCAGGGACGCCGCAACTCGCCTGCCTGCTCCAGCCAGCCGGGCAGACGGCGGACGTCGGCTTGCCACGATTCGCCCATATCCTGCGGCAATGACGCCAACTCATCAAGATCGACGGAGACGGGGGTTTCCGGTCCTTCGAGGAAGCGCCGCACGCTGGTCGAGGCCGGCAGCAGGTTTTCCAGCACGTGGTCCAGCCCGTCCAAGGCCTGGCAAAACCGGCAATGGACGCCGATCTGCCGCAGTTTTTCCTGCCAGGCCTTGAAGAACGTCTTGCGCCGCACCTGGATCTCCGCCGGCCGGTGCGGTTCGCCGGAGCGGGGACGCAGCAAGGCCTCGATCAGCATGTCCCAGGCATCACCCAGCGTGGGGCGGGCGTCGCCCGCCTCGAAACTGAGAATCGCGTCTTCCGAACGGTTCCAGAGCACCAGTGCCCAAGGCGGACGATACGCCTTGCCATCGGCCTGCGAAAGCGGCAGGCGGCAGACATCCAACTGCCAGACCTCCTCGTCGGTCTGCGGCAGTCGCAGGAAGGCGTGGCGAAAGAGCGACCAGGCGGGCTTGCGGGGCTTCGGCGGCTGGGGCAACGGCACCTTGAGCGTCTTCCGCAGCCAGGGAATGGCGCCCTCGGAACTCCGCCAGGTGCGAAGGAACTGGGCCGAGTAGCTGATCGCTTCGTCTTCACCGCCGAGGCTGATGTAGGACGGCGGCGCCGGCGGCATGCCCTTGTTGCCGACCAGGTAATCGGGAACATGCCGATTGGTGTCGGATGCCGCCCGCAACAAGCTGCGGGAGATGGCCGAATCACCCTCGCGGCGAAAGGCCAGCAAGGCGATCGTGTAGGCCCATTCAGCCGAACCGTCATGCTCGTAACGCTGCAGAAGGCGTTGGGCTTCCTCGTCACGATCCAGGTCCACCAGGGCGCCGAGGAGCAGGTAACGCACGCCCTGGTTGTCGTTGGGATTCAGCCGCAACAATTCCGCATAATGGTCGACGGCCTGGGCCCGCTGGCCCGATTCCCACAGACATTGGGCCAACCCCAACCTGGCGCGCATGTAGGGGCGCGTGCGTTGATCGAGCCAGAAGCGGCCCGTCGCGGTCTCGAATGCCTCCGAGCCGATTGCCCGCTGGCCAGCGGCCACGCCTTCCTCAAGAAGCTGCCGGGCCTGGTCGCGGGAAGCCGCCTGGTTGGCCAGAATCACATAGGCGTCGGCGCAGTCAGGCGACACGCTGAGGGCTTTCCGCGCCAGGTCCGCCTGTTCTTGCGGTCGTGGGGCCTCCCAGGCCAGGTCGGCAATTTCCTGGGCAATACCCAGGGGACTGCGGAGTTTTCCGCGACGGGAAGTGAACCTCCGCAACAGGCCTTCCAGGGAAGCCGGTGCCGAGCGGGCAAAGCCCTGCGGCTTCGCCGCTCGGCCCGCCTTGTTTGCCTTCTTTTTTTTCTTGGCCACGACATACCCCTTTCTATTGGGGTCATCTGAAGTTCAGTTCCGAGTCTACCAGAATTGTAACCTTTGGCGGAACGTGAGGAAATATGGGCGCACCCCTCCTCTGCCTCGGCGCGAACCTCGAGATTCGCGCCCTCCGCCGATTTTGTGGTGCGGGACGCCCGCACCACAACCAGCCGCAAATTGTCTCGAAAGCCGCCGACTTTAACGATTAATTAAAGTTTGCCGCCGGAACTGCCGACCAATAGGCGAGAACTCCCCTTAGAATCAAGTCTTTTCTCAGCAATAATCCCATGCCCAAGGCCCTTCCGCAATCCGCCCACGACGTGCTCGCTGCCTGCAAGGTCGGCGCCGGAGAGGCGAGCGCCGCCCTGGTCCGTGCTTTCCAGGGCGAGGTGCAAATGACCCTTGGCCCGCAGGGCACCTTGCAGTCGGCCGCGACGCAACTGGATCTCCAAGGCATGGGACTGATCGTGCTGCTGAAGACCGACAGGACGACGGTCGTCATGACAATCCCCGCCGCCAAGGGTCTCGCGCCGGCTTGGTGTGCCCAGCCGGACCCGACCGGCGAGAGCAAGCTGGCGACCCTGGCCCAGGAATTGGGCATGAACTTGCTGCCGGAAACATGGATCGCTCGCGACTTCAGTGCCCGCTGGGTCCCGAGCCTGGCCGACGCCCTGGCCCGGGGCGGCGTTCCAGAGGATGCCCTGGCGGTCCCGCTTGCCGTCACTCAGGGCGGGCAGCCCGCCGGCGCCATCGGCGTGCTCTGGCCGGTTCCGAATCCCGAGGGCCTGTTCGCCGCCCCGCCGCAGGAGCCGTCTTCGCCGAAGCCGGCCATGGGTCAGCCAAAGCAAAAAGGGAGGCGGACGCCGCCGCTTACGTCCGACGACTTGCCGCCCTACACGCGGAGCCTGTTGCGGATCAAGGTTCCCGTCGTCGTCGCCCTGGCCGAGAAGCGGCAGAAGCTGAGTCGCATCATCGAACTTGGGCCGGGCTCGATCATCCAATTCGACAAGTCGTGCGAAGAGATGCTCGATTTGGAGGTCGGCAGTCAGGCCGTTGCCTGCGGCGAAGCCGTCAAGGTCGGCGACAAGTTCGGCCTGCGGATCACCGCCATGCGGCTGCCCGACGAGCGGTTCAGTCGGGTAACGGGCAAGGATGCGTAGGATGGACGTTCGAGTCCGTCCGTCCGGCACTGGACGTACTCGGAGGTCCATGCAACGGGCTAAGTTGAAGCCCGCCCACCCTGCATTGAAGCTTTGAAATCCTTTCCGGGAGGGGGCCCCTTCTCGTCAGGGTTCTCGGGTCGATGCCATGTGCCGGGGTGACGGCCGCGCTGCCGGGGAGGACGCTCGGCCGGCTTCAATTGCCTTAAGTGGGCGCTGTACTGATCGCTCAGGCTCTTGTACATCTCGTCGCTGGGAAGGGCCATCAGTCGATCGCGTTCTTCATCGTCGATCCACTTGCTTTCGAAGAAACTGGCCAGTTGTTCGTCGAGCTCATGGGAAGCCGTCTCGCGCAGCCACTCGGTGATGATCCGGTTTTGCTCGGCGGGCGTCTTGGCTTCCAACTTCGCGCGCAACTCCGGCGAAAGCCCGGCGCGGAGTCTAGCCAACTCGGGCTCCGAGATCTGCATCTGTCCGCCCGGACCGCCCATTTGCCAACGTCGCAAGAGCAATTCGCGGAGAACGGCTTGCTGCCGTTCCGGCGGAAGCTTGGCGATTGTCGGGTGGGTCGGGGCCATGCTCTCGATGAATCGAGGGCCGTGCTCCGCGGTGTAATGATCCAACCAGGCGGCCAGGGCCCGGCGGTTTCTGTCGTCCAGGCGGATATCCTTGCTCGGACCTTGCCTGCGCACGAGTTCTTCGACCATCGCAATGCGGTCTTGCAGCGTCTTCTTCTTGTCCATCAGCGTGGCGCGGCGGAACGGCGGCTGCGCCTCGAACCACTTGCAGTAGCGGTTCATGGTTGTGCGGAGCTTGTCCCGGTCGGGAGCGCTTTCGAGCTGCTCGTGCAGGTCGCGGATCCGCTGCTGATCTTGGGGCGACAAGGCGCGATACTGCTGCTCGCTGCGCAACAGGTCCTCGCGCTGTTCGGCGGACATTTGCTCCACCTGCCGGCGCCGCTGGGAGAGCGTTTCCACGGGTCCCGGGCTGGCGACCAGGACCACACCGGCATCGGTGTCCTCCGCGAAGCGTTTTTCGTTGCTCAAGGCCCGCAGAAAATCAAGGCTGTCGATCTCGCGGTACTGATCGAAATTCTCCAGGATCGGCAGGTCCTGCAGCAGTTGGGCGTTGGGGTCGGGGACCAGGCACGCGACGAGCAGGAAACCCGCCGCGGCCGCGGCGATCAGCCCCCCGGCGGCCCACAGGCCGGCCCGCAGACGCCGCCACGGCCTCTGGGCCTTGGCCTTCTCGCCATCCTCGACCGCGGCCAGCGTGACCATCTCCAAGGTCGTGCGTGTGAAGTCTTCGTTGGTGGGCTGGGCATCGAGCTCGTCGAGCATCTGCCAGGTGCGGTCGAGTTCTTGCAGCATGCGGCGGGTGTCCGGCTCCGCGGCCGCGCGCTCCTCGATCCGCCGGCTCTGCTCGGCATCGAGCTCGCCGTCGAGATAGGCCACCAACTCCTCGCGAAGCTGGCCTTCATCGTTGCTTGGATCGTGGGGCATCGACTCCATCAATCTTCACCGCCGGCGACAAAACCATCGCTTGTCACCGCGCTATCGGAAAGGTCATTGTTCCTTTGCGGGAGGGTTCCATCTTCGAAATACGGCTCCAACATCTGCCGCAGGTTCTCCCGTGCCCGCGACAGCAGCGACTTGATGGCCTGCGGCGACAACTCCATGGCCTTGGCGATGTCGGTGTAGCTCATGCCTTCGAACTTGTTCAACAGTATGGCCAAACGCTGGCGTTCGTGGAGCGATTCCACGGCCATGCGGACGACCTCGCATCTTTCGGCCTTGTCGATCTGCCGCGTGGGCATCCCGCTGCTGCTGGCCTGCACCAGCCGGTCCAGGGGCCGCGCGCCCAGAGGACCGCTCTCGCTGCCGGCCAGCGTCACTTCCGGGCGGCGCGAACGGTCGCGGAGCGCGTTGGACGCCACGTTGTTGCCTATCGTAAACAGCCAGGTGGCGAATTTTGCTCCGGGCTGGTACTGCTCGCGCGAACGATATACGCGGAGGAACACCTCTTGGGCAAGATCCTCCGCCAACTCCCGGCGACCGACCAGGTGCTCCAAAACCCGCACCAGGCGGGCCTGGTACCGCACCACCAATTCCTCAAAGGCCGCAGCACTGCCGCCGCGCACCTCAAGCATGAGCCGCACGTCCGGGTCCAAAGCGTAGCGTCGAGCAGATGACTCGCTGACGGCCACAATCCTACCTGCTGTCGGTGGTTGAGTTTACGTCGTTTCAGGCGCGTATCTGCTTTAAGTCTAAACCAAGCCCCCGTTTCCGGCTCAGCACTGTCTTCTCACGAGCTGCCGTAGAACCGGCCCGCTAAACTGGGTATGGCTGCCCGTATGGGCGGATTTCCAACAGCTTCTAATCAATAAACCCTGAAAACCGGCAGAAGTTCCTCCCGCAGGCCGGAAAACTGGGGGCAGCAACCACATAGGGGGGCCGACGGGCACCGTGCGCAGCAAGGTCGACGAGTCCCACCATCCTTGCTTGCTTGCTCTGGCGTGTTCTTGGTGAGACTCGTAGAACTCGGGCCACCCTACATACTCGGCCCACCCTACATACGGGCCTCTGACATCATTTTTGGCTCGCAGCCGCGTTCCGCCGCAACTGACCACAAGCCGCGTTGATCCGCGCCTTTGCGGTGACGGATGGCCACGGTCAGCCCCCCCTGCTCCAGAATCTCGCCGAACCGCGCCACCGCACGGGGATGGGGTGTGCGGAACTTCAGCCCGTGCACCGGATTGTAGGGGATCAGATTGACCAGCGACGGTCGGCCCCGCAGCAGGGCGACCAGTTGCCCGGCCTCGTTCACGCCATCGTTCACGCCTGCCAGCAGGATATACTCATAGGTTACGCGGCGGCCCGTCTTCTCGAAATACTCGTCGGCCGCGGCCAGGATCGGCTCGATGCCGATGTGGCGATTGGTCGGCATGAGCCGCGTCCGCAGCGTGTCGTTGGGGGCGTGCAACGATACGGCCAGGTGATACGGGCAGTTCTGCTCGGCCAGGCGGCGGATGCCCGCCGGCAGACCGACCGTGGAAATCGTGATCTTGCGGACGCCGATCCCCAGCCCGTCTTTCGCCGCCGCCGCCGCCAGGGCCGGCATGAGCCGATCGAGATTGGCCAGCGGCTCGCCCATGCCCATGCACACGACGTGACTCAAGCGCTCTTCCGCTTTGAGCAACCGCTGGAGCTGCAGCATCTGCTCGAGGATCTCGCCGCTGGAGAGGTTGCGGGTCATGCCGCCCAGCCCCGTGGCGCAGAAGGCGCACTTCATCGCACAGCCGACCTGGGTGCTGATGCACATGCCGCAATGGCCTTTGTCGTCGCGCAGCAGCACGCACTCGATTTGCAAGGGGCCCTTGCCGCCTGCCGCCGGAGCTGCGACCCGCGACCCGCAAGCGGGTGCCCCGGGTACCACGTCCGGGTTGAGCGCGGCCGTCGGCCAAGGTGAGAAGCAGCTTTTCCGTGCCGTCGGCGTCTTTGCGGTGAACGGCGATTTCGGCCGACCAGATGTCGAACTCCGACGCCAGTTGCTCGCGCAGCCCGCGGGGCAGGTCGGTCATTTGCTCCCAAGAGCTGGCCCTTCTCGCGAAGATCCATTGGCGGATCTGGGCAGCCCGATACGCCGGCTGGTCGTGCTCCAGCATCCAGGTTCGAAGCTGCTGGACAGATTGGTCGAGAATGGGACGCATGCGACTTAGCCCGGACCATCCACGGAAAGGTCGCGGGCAAAAAAGGAGACAGGCGCCATCGATCGCCCTGCGCAGCGCGCTCGGCAAGCCCGGCCCGTCGCAAAGCGCCGCAGACCGCCGTCAATTCCGCGCGTTTTGCTTGTCCTTGCCCTCGGCTTCGTCCCGCAACTTGTCGGCGTATTCCTGGGCGCCCTCCTGTGTTTGGTACGGGGTGCCGATCTTCTTGATGGTTGGCCTCACGGGCATGGGCTTCGTGGGGTCGGTTTTCTTCTCGTCCAGCCATTTCAGGCGCCGCTTGGCGTACTCGTCTTTGAGCCGCTTCTCCTCATCCTTGAATTGTGTCGTGGGAATTACCCTGTACTCGGTCTTCATTTCGGGCTTGCTGTTGTTCCTGGAATTCGTCTTGCTTTCATCGACAATCTTCACGACCAGGTAGGTTTGGGTCTTCGTCGAGCTCCCATGGGGCACGCCCCAGGCATGCGCTCGAGATAGTGCAAACAATGCCAGGGCGAAAATGGAAACAGACAGTGCGACGGCGGGGAGAAACTTTTTCATGGCAGGGGTTCCCATTTGGTAGGATCAGGAAGTAGGGGAGGGGGATGCCGGGAAAAACACGACCGGCACCCCCAACCCGTATTCTACGGTAGTTGCTCCGGCCATGCAAGCAAGAAGTTCCAGGGGGCATTCGTCCCGGGCAGGCGAGACGCCCGCACCACATCCCTCACTTGGGGGCAAGCGTGCAAACCATCCGCTTGCCGGAATGGGCAGGCGCGGCCTCGATTTTGCCCACGTCGTCAAGCTTCTGCACGATCTGGTCGAGCACCCGGCGGCCTTCGTCGATGTGTGCCAATTCGCGGCCGCGAAACGTCACCGTCACGATGACCTTGTCCTTGTGCTCGAGGAATTCGCGGGCCCGGCTGACCTTGACATCGATGTCGTTCTCGCCCGTCTTCGGCCGCACGCGGATCTCCTTGATGCGGATCTGATGCGAGTGGCCTTTATGCTGTCGCTTCTTCTGCTGATACTTGAATTTGCCGAAGTCCATGATTCGGCAAACCGGCGGTCGCTCGGTGGGGGCCACCTCCACCAGATCGAGGTTTGCTTTTCGGGCCCTTTGGATCGCCTCATCCGTCGGCATAATGCCCAGTTGAGTCCCGTCATCGCCAATCACGCGAACGGGGGTGGCACGAATCTGTTCATTGATCTTTTGTGTCTGCTTCTTCGGTTCGGTAGCCAAGTTTCTCCTTCCATTTCCTAGGAATAAAATGTGCGGACGGGCCGGCATCCGCGGTTAGTCGTTTTAGAGTATGCCGTACCGCCATCGCCGCGTCAACGGCGGATGGCCGCGCCATGGTTGTTTTCGGCAAAAATTACCGGAAATGCGCAGCTTAGTACTCATTTCCCTCCTGCCGGCCGCCCAGTCCGGCCGAGGCCTTCACGACCTGCCGGATCGTGCGGGCCTCGACCTCTGCCTGAAGCCGGGCGATCGCTGCGTCGAGCGTCATGCTGCCCAGGTCGCCCTCCAGCCGGTCACGAAGGGCTACCTGGCCCCCTTCCGCCTCGCGCCCACCAAGCACGAACATGTAGGGAATCAACTCCAACTGGGCATCGCGGATCTTCGAACCGACCTTTTCCGCCCGATAATCGCCCGAAACTCGGAAACCGGCACGCCGCAACCGGGCTTCAACCTGCCGGCCGTAGTCCTCGACTTTCTGACTCACGACCATCACGCGGGCCTGCTCGGGGGCCAGCCACAAGGGGAATGCCCCGGCAAAGTGCTCGATCAGCATGCCCACAAATCGCTCGAATGACCCAAATGGGGCCCGATGGATCATCACCGGCTGGTGGGGACGGTTGTCGGCGCCGATATATTCCAGGGCGAAGCGTTGCGGGCTGGGCAAATTGTAGTCCAATTGCACGGTCCCAAGCTGCCACTCGCGGCCGATGCAGTCGGCCACCACGAAGTCGGCCTTGGGACCGTAGAACGCGGCTTCCCCCCGTTCGATGGAGAGATTCGGCAGATCCATCTCGCGGCAGACGGCCTCCAGGGCCGCCTCGGCCCGCTGCCAGTTCTCGGCCGTGCCCACGTATTTATCGCTGGCCGGATCGCGAAAACCAAGTCGCACGCGGTAGTCGGTCAGGCCCAGCGTTTTCAGCACATACTGGGTCATCTCGATGCAGCCGCGGAACTCGCCCGCCACCTGCTCTTCCGTGCAGAAGATGTGGGCGTCGTCCTGCGTGAAACCGCGCACCCGGGTCATGCCGTTCAACTCGCCCGACTGCTCGAAGCGGTACACGGTGCCGAACTCGGCCAGCCGCAGCGGCAGCTCGCGATAGCTTCGCGGCTTGCTTTGATAGATCTTGATGTGGTGCGGGCAGTTCATCGGCTTCAGGAGGTAGCGTTCCTGCTTCTCCAGCCAGGACTCGATGGCCGTGATCTTCTCCTTGGACGACGGCAGGTTCTCATAATTCGGCACGTGCGGACGAATGCGGGCCGGCACCTCGGAGTGCATGTAGTGTTCCAGACGGGCGGCCAGGCCGTCGTCGTCGATTTCGCCCTTGGCCCAAAGCTGCAGCAGTTCTTGCACCACGCCGCCCAGCGGATGCGAATAGAGCGGCGGGAACTGGCTGTCGGCGTAGTAGGGGAAGTGGCCCGAGGTCTGGTACAGTTCGATGCGTCCGATATGCGGCGTATAGACCGGCTGGTAACCGATCTCCAGCAGCCGGCCGTAGAGGAAATTCTCCAACTGCCGGCGAATGACGGCCCCCTTGGGCAGCCAGAGAATCAGCCCCGATCCGACCATGGGGTCGATGGTGAACAGTTCGAGCTGCTTGCCCAGCAGGCGGTGGTCGCGGCGTTTGGCCTCTTCGACCTTGGTGAGATAGGCTTCCAGGTCCTGCTTGTTGAACCAGGCAGTGCCGTAGAGCCGCTGCAACTGCTGCCGCTCGGCGTCGCCTTTCCAGTAGGCCCCTGCCACGTTCAGGAGCTTGAAGGCCCCGATCGCCCCCGCGCTGGGCACATGCGGCCCGCGGCACAGATCGACGAAATTGCCCTGCCGGTAGAACGAGACCTGGCCATGGTCGGCCAGGCCGGTCTCGATGTGTTCGACCTTCAGCCCCTGGCCCAGGTCCTTGCAGAACTGCAGGGCCTCGTCGCGGTCCATTTCCACTCGCTCGAACGGCTCGTCTTCCTTGACGATGCGGGCCATTTCCGCCTCGATCAGGGGGAAATCCTCTTCGGAAAGCCGCCGCTCGCTCTGGAAATCGTAGTAGAAGCCGTTCTCGACCGTGGGGCCAAAGGCCAGTTGGATGCCGTCGTAGAGCCGCATCACCGCCCGCGCCATGACGTGGGCACAGGAGTGCCGCATCACGTTCAGGGCCTCCGGGTCGCGGCTGGTAATCAGCCGCAGGGAGACCTGGCCTTCCTCGGGCAGGAAGGAGTTCGCGCCCACGATTTGGCCATCGACCTCGGCGGCCACGGTGGCCTTGGCCAGGCGGGGGCCGATTTCCGCGGCGATATCGATCGGGCGGACGCGGCGCGAGTATTCCAGGATTTTGCCATCGGGCAAGTTGACTTTAAGCATGTTCCCCTCCGTGAAACGGATTTCATTCCGTTGAATCGAGAACGAATCCGCGGAGCTGTTTCTGGGGGGCGTGCCGAACGTCGATACAAAGGACGCCAGACCCCGCCGCCGGATGTAAGTGGGTAAGTATAGAGATTTTGCGGCCTTGCTGGCAAGAGTAGCGGGCTGCCATACCGAATCATTCAAGCCGTCAAGGTTGGCCGCGGGGCTAGGCGGAAAAACCACGGAGGGAACACTCATGCTGGTTGCAGTGCCTCGACCGGCACGAGGGGCAAGCCGGTTCGCGCAAATCGCCCGCCACGGGGCGACCCAGTGGTCCGGTTCACCCATTCGGTCTTCGTTCCGGCAGGAATGGGCCGTGGACCTGCAACGGCAGACGTGCCAGCCTCACCTTCCGCTCCAGCGCCTCGGGCTCGAGTCGATTCAAGCAAGTCAAGCCGGGCAACTCGGCGTGTCCAGGCTCATCGGGCTCCGGTCTCGGCTCAACCTCGATCCCGTGCCTCCGCAAGTCGCCGGCACGGAACTCGGCTACGTAATATCCCGTCTTGCTCTTGCCCCTGCCAACTTCTTCGAGCGACTTGTATTTGTCGCGGTAGACGGAAATGCCGGTTGTCTCGTCTCTCCGCGGGTCGAACGCTTCGGGCGATAGGCCCCCTTCGCTGAACCAGCCCTTGGAGACGGGAATCCGCCGATACAACAATTCGTCGTCGGCAATTGGTTCGGTCCCGTCATCGGCAGACATTGGCAAACGCCTTCGATCTGCGTCAATGATCGGTCAACGACAAGGGCGTTCGTTTCACCAAACGACAGTCCTTGAAGGCACAATACTCCACGCTGCGGTCCGCGGAAATACGATAGGACTCGAACAAGTTATCTTCCTCACGCTCAATGACGATCCCGCCATGCGCGTCAGGCACGATTCGGGTAGGGGCAGGCGTACCACTGTCTCGCAGCCGGTTCGCCACACGAATAGCGAGCAGGATGGTATCGCTCGAAGGCGGTGGGCCCTCATCGTCTTCCATCTCGCCTGGGTCTCCTTCCAGTTCGATAAGCTGGCAGTCGATCAACTTCTGCCACTTTTCGCGCGCCGCCGATTCGTGGATGTTGGAGATGGGTGACATCGTATGTTCTCAAGTCGTCTACTCTATTATATGCTCAACACGGCTTGAAGTGCCACCAAGCTTCGCAAGGTGAGTAAATCGCATACTCTCCACCCGTTGGCATTATAAATGCCCCGGTCGGCAGGGTCAATGTCGGAGTGGCGTGAGGCCGGCATCTCTCACTGACTGCAACGCGGCAAACGTGTTACCCGGGTTGTTCCAGGCTTCGGCGTAACCGGCGTCGAGGCGAATCGCCCGTTCGAAGCTATCAGCATTGGCCCAATCACCGATTGTTCACGAGCCACACGGCATAGTCGTCAATGAGCTGAAAGTTGGGGGATTTCTTGTCGGTCACGCGAAGCTCGGCAAGGCCGAGATCGAATTCCTTGCCGTCGCTCTTACGCCGCACGTGGGCATTGATGTCTTCGCTGAAGATCATCCACTTCGAATAGACCTCCTGCTCGATCTCCAGAAGGTCGTACTTGTCGGTGTAGGAGGGCTGCGTCTTTTTGAGCCGCTCGTACTCCTGCTGGCTCCAGCCGCCGAGGACATAGCGTTCTTCCCATGAAAAGTCCTCGGTGCCCGTCACCTCGCAAGGCAATTGGAGTTTCGCCTTCAAGTGCTTGAAGTACACGTCGAGGGCTTCCTCTTGCGTCGCTTCGGCGGCATCCCCGAGGATCGCATCCCAGCGCTTCATCTGCGCGTCGAATTTGCTCATGATTCCATCCTCGGCCTACACGGCCGGTTCCACGCCAAGCTGCCGCAGTTGTTCGGCAAGCCGCTCCGCTCGTTCGTGTCCCGTGGGAATTGGCGCACCCCTGGCGTCTACCCAGCGAAGCCAGGTGTTGTCGTGGTCCTCGTAACGGCCCTGCCATAAGCTCAATCCCAAGCCGATGTCCGGGAACCAGACCGGCCCCTCCTGCTGCCGAAAACGCGGTCCTTCAAGACGATAGCCCCGCAAAGTCTCGTTGCTAAGCAGCCGGTCGGGATCGAAGATCACGTAGTATCGGACTCCGAACTGGGCGTACCCGACCAGCTTTTCTGCGTCTTCACCGCCCTCGCGATTGGACACCACTTCGATGACCACGTCGGGCGACTTGGCGTATTCCCAGACGAAATACGATCGATGCCGCTTGACACGAATGTCGGCAGGCATCTCGACGCCCACGCTCAGCAGCGCGTCTGGCACCAGCGGCGGGAGACGGATGGCAAAAAACAGTCCCACGTTGGACATGGCGACAAACGGCAGCCGCGGTTCGGGACCGGCCCACGAACTGTACAGCGGCTCGGTAAGCAACCGCTGCTGCTTCTCGGAGAAAACGTTGTCCACAGGGGTGTCGTCCTCCGTCACGAGGTGCTCGACGTCCGGATATAGCTCCACGGGCAGCGCCAAGAGCGGATCGTTGCTTAGCGAATCAGTAGCCATCGGTCAAACTAGCGGGATTGCTGCTTCATGTCTTCATATATGCTCTACACACCTGATAATGATTATAGCCGGCGTCCGCTCGCCCGTAAAGCGAGGGGAATTGAACCGCTTCGCGGTTGGCGTTTCGGCAGAAAGCGCTTAAAGTAGGATAACTTACGCCCCTCTCCCCGGTGGAGAATGCTGGGAAAGTGCGAGCAAACACAATGCCTAGTACTTAGTACCGAGCACTACGGGTTGCGACAGCACGAGACTTCTTCAGCGATCTCCGGTGGGAGGGGGAACCTTGCTTTTCTTCCCCTGCCCATCGACCTTGATGCCTCCACTCGACCAACTCGAAGCGCAAATCTCCCAGGCGATGCTCGCCGACCGGCAGCGGCTGCGCAAAGCCCTGCGGGGGATCGAGGCGGCCGCGCGCGAGGGAGAGCCAGTGGAGCAACGGCTGGCCCGGCTGGAAAAGGAGTTGCGGCAGTCCGTCGGTCGCTGCGAGGCCCGGCGGAAGGCGGCGCCGAAAGTGACGTTCGACCCGGACCTGCCGATCTCGGCCCGGCGGGACGACATCGCCGCGGCCATCCGCGACCACCAAGTGGCGATCGTCTGCGGCGAGACGGGCTCGGGCAAATCGACCCAGTTGCCCAAGATCTGCCTGGAGATGGGCCGCGGCGTCGCCGGCCTGATCGGCCATACCCAGCCGCGACGCATCGCCGCGCGGAGCGTGGCTGCGCGGATCGCCGAGGAAATCGGCTCGCCCCTGGGCCGCGACGTGGGCTACAAGGTCCGCTTCTCCGAAGCCATCGGGTCGCAAAGCTACGTCAAGCTCATGACCGATGGCATCCTGCTGGCCGAGACGCAGAGCGATCCGTATTTCGACCAGTACGATACGATCATTCTCGACGAGGCCCATGAACGTTCGCTGAACGTCGATTTCCTCATCGGCTACCTGAAGCGGCTGCTGCCCGAGCGGCCCGATCTGCGGCTGATTATCACCTCGGCCACGATCGACGCGGCCCGCTTTGCCGAGCATTTCGCCACATCGGCCGGACCGGCCCCGGTGGTCGAGGTCTCGGGGCGGACCTATCCGGTCGATGTCTTGTGGCGGCCGATGGAGCCGGACGAAGACGGCATCGAGCCCGATCTGCAAGACGCCGTGTGGGCGGCGGCCGAGGAGGCGGCCCGCATCGATCGCGGCGACATGCTGATCTTCATGCCCACGGAACGCGATATCCACGAGACGGCCAAGACGCTCCGCAGCCGGCGGTTGCCGGGCGACGGCACGGGCCAGGAGACGGAGATCCTGCCGCTCTACGCGCGGCTTTCGATCCAGGAGCAGCAGCGCGTCTTCCACCCCGGGCCCAAGCGGCGCGTGGTCATCGCCACCAATGTGGCCGAGTCGTCGCTCACCGTGCCGCGGATCCGCTTTGTGATCGACCCGGGCACGGCGCGGATCAGCCGCTATTCGCCGCGCTCGAAAACCCAGCGGCTGCCGATCGAGGCCGTGTCGCAGGCCTCGGCCGACCAGCGCAAGGGGCGCTGCGGACGCGTGGGGCCGGGCATCTGCCTGCGGCTTTTCGACGAAGCCGATTTCCTGGGCCGCGATCGCTTCACCATGCCGGAGATCCAGCGGACGAACCTGGCCGCGGTGATCTTGCAGATGAAGGCCCTGCGGCTGGGGGAATTGGACGATTTCCCCCTGATCGACCCGCCCAAGTCCGACGCCGTCCGCGACGGCTATCGCACGCTCTTCGAGCTGGGCGCGATCGACGAGCAGCAGGAGCTGACCGAGATCGGCCGCCGCCTGAGCCGCCTGCCGGTCGACCCGCGGATCGGACGGATGATCCTGGCGGCGAGCGAGGAAGGCTGCCTGCACGAGATGCTGATCATCGCCGCGGCCCTGGAGGTCCAGGACCCGCGCGAACGGCCGCTGGAAAAGCAGGAGGCGGCCGACAAGGCCCACGCCCAGTTCGCCCACGAGCAGTCGGATTTCCTCAGTTATCTGAAGCTTTGGGATTTCTACCACAAGCTGAAGGACACGCTCTCGCGGAACCAGCTTCAAAAGGCTTGCCGGCAGAACTTCCTCTCGTTCATGCGGATGCGGGAATGGCTCGACGTGCACCGCGAGCTGCTGGAGATTGCGGAGGAAGGCGAGAGGGGCGGACATGCTGACCCCAAAAGCCCTCGCCCCCTGCCCCTCTCCGGGGCACCCGCGAAGTGGGTCGTGGAGAGGGGTGCCAACGACCGCCTGCCTCCGACAACATCCTACCCCAAGTACGATTCCATCCATCGCGCGATCCTGGCTGGGCTGCTCTCCAGCATCGCCACTCGCGGCGAGAAACACGACTACCATGTGGCGGGCGGCGGCAAGGCGAACCTGTGGCCCGGTTCGGGCATGTTCCGCAGCAAGGCGAAGTGGATTGTGGCCGCCGAGCTCCTCGAGACCACGCGCCGCTACCTGCGCTGCTGCGGGCGGATCGATCCCCGCTGGATCGAGCCGCTGGCCGAGCACCTGATCAAACGGACCTACAGCGACCTGCACTGGGAAAGCCCGTGGGCCTCGGCCGTGGCCCTGGAACGGCTGACGCTTTTCGGGCTGGTGATCGTTGCCGGGCGGCGGGTGCGGTATGGGCCGATCGACGCCGAGGCCTCGCGGCAGCTTCTGATCGAGCATGGCCTGGTCGGGGGCGATCTGGAACCGAAGCCGGCGGTGCTGGTGCACAACAAGGAGTTGCTGGACGAGGTCCAGCGGCTGCAAGCCAAGTTGCGCAAGCGCGATATCGTGATCGGCGATGGGGAACGCTTCAACTTCTACAATCAGCGGCTGCCGGCCGAGATCTACGACGGCGCGCAGCTTGCCCGCTGGCTCCGCGAGTCGCCGGAAAACGCCCGGCGGATCACCATGACCAAATCCGATCTGCTGCGCGAAGCGGCCAACGTTGCGGAAGAGGCCTATCCCGACTGGCTGGCCATGGGCACGTGGGATTTGCCGCTGGACTACACGTTCGCGCCGGGCGAGGAGCACGACGGCGTTACGGTCACGGTGCCGCTGGAGTTGCTCAACCAGGTCGAAGCGGAGCCGCTGGCGTGGCTGGTGCCGGGGCTGCTGGAGGAGAAGATCCTGGCCATGATCCGCTCGCTGCCCAAGGCCTTGCGGACGCGCTTCGTGCCCGCGCCCGAAGCGGCAAAACGGGCCATGGCCGAGCTTCGGCATGGCGAAGGGAACCTGCCGGCCCAGGTTGCTCGGGCCCTGAGCCGCCTGGGCGGCGTGGAGGTTTCCGCCCAGGACTTCGCCGACGAGCGGTTGCCCCCGGAACTGCAAATGTATGTCCGCGTGACCGACGCCGAGGGGCAGACGCTGGCGGCGGGCCGCGACCTGGACGCCTTGCGGCGGCAGTTGGGGGCCGAGGCGGCCGAGGCCTTTACGGCGATCGACGATCCACGCTGGAATCGCCAGGGCCTGACCAGTTGGGATTTTGACGAACTGCCCGTGGAGATCGACGTCGCGCACGGCCGCCTGGAGATGAAGGCCTATCCGGCCCTGGTCGACGGTGGGAGTTCCGTGGCTCTGCGGCTCCTGGATTCGCCGCAGCGTGCAATCCAGGAAACGCGGTTCGCCCTGCGGCGGCTGTTCCTGCTCACTGCCGGGCGCGAAGTGCAGACGCAGGTCGATTGGCTGCCGGGGCTGGACAAGGCGGGGCCGATTGCGGCCTTGATTCCGGGCTTCGACCTGCGGCAGCAGTTGGCCGACCTGTTGGCCGCGGGCGCGTGGCCCGACGAGGTCGAACTGCCGCGAACGAAAGCCGCTTTTGAGGCGGCGCTGGGTGCCGCCCGGCAGCGGATTGGGCTGGCGGTGCAGGACCTCTCCGGCGTGATCGGGCCGTGGTTCGAGGCCTATCACGAGGCCCGCACGGCACTGGATGCGGCTGGCGACACTGCGGCCGCGGCGCCGAAAGCGGCAATGGCGAGCCCCGGCCGTAAGACCGGGGGCAAAACTGACGCCCACTGGGGCCAGCTCGCGCTGCCTGTCGGGCCGCAGGCGGTGAAATGGCAATATGCCATCGACGATATCCGCGACCAGCTCGCGCGACTGGCGGGGCCGAAGTGTCTGAGCACCACGCCGCGGACCTGGCTGCGGCATTGCCCCCGCTACTTCCGCGCGATCCGCGCCCGCCTCGACGCCCTGGCCGGCGGCGGGGTGGCCAAAGACCGCCAACGCTATGAAGAATTCCTTCCTCGCTGGCAGGCCTATCTCGATTGGGTCCAGCAGCACGGAGCGCAGTGCGAAGCCGATGTGGAGTTGATCCAGTATCGCTGGATGCTGGAGGAGTATCGCGTCTCGCTCTTTGCCCAGAAGCTGGGAACGTCGATCCCCGTCTCAGGGAAACGCCTGGAGCAGCAGTGGTCGCGAGTCAAGAAATAAAGGCGGAAGGGGGCCGCGCTGTTGTGGCCGGTCTCGGACCGCTGTTGTGGCCGGTCTCCGACCGAGCCACGCTTCCGACCGGAGGTCTCCCGATGAAAGGGGAGACCTTCGGTCGGGCATATCGGCGGGGTCGGGAGACCCTCGCCGAACCAAGGGTCAGGAGACCCTCGCCGAACCAAGGGTCGGGAGACCCTCGCCGAACCAAGAAATAAATAAAGGCGGAAGGGGGCCGGGGTGGCCCACGCCTTCCGCCTTCGATCTCCGATGCCTGACGCGAAGCGACGAGGTGGGGGCAAGAGTGCTCCGGCCTGCATCGGAGGGTAATTGCTCAAAAAATGGAGCCTATCCGAAACCAGTTAGCTGCGCTGGTAGTCGCTATGCTTACAAGGGTTTTCGGATAGGCTCACACGACGCCCGCCGGGAAGGGGGGTGGGTTACGGGCGCTCGTGCCGAAACATTCAATCAAAACACTCCTATGAGGGGTGGCAAACTATCGTTTGCGTGGTTTCCCGTCAGTCAGTCCCAGGGCCGAAACCGCGGTCTTACGATTAAACCCGGTCGGGCGGAAAAAGTTCCGCGCGGCAGGACAGGTTTTCAACCTGCCGTAAAGCCGGAGGGCAAATGCCATATCAGTAGGCCTTCTGAATCTCCACGCCCTTGGTCGGGTTGCTATAGATCCTCTTCAGATTCTCCATCTGCTGGCCCTGGAAAGTGCCTTTTTGCTGCTCCACCCCTTGCAGCAACTGCTTTTCTTGGGACATCGGCAACTGCACCGAAGGTGCGAGCTTGGCGGCATCAGGCGGCTCGGTGGCGGCGGGCTTTGCCACCGGGGCCGGCGGCAGCGCCAGCTCCGTTGTGCCGCGGAAGAACGCATAGCGCGAGGGCTCCGCACGGGCGATCACGGTCGAGCGGCCGTGGATGCCGTCGGCCACGAAGATCCCGCGGAGATCGGTGTCGCCGGCCACAAAATCGTTGTTGCCGCTGCCGATGACCTTGACCTGCACGTTGTGTACGTAGCGGTCGGCCTTGACGTCCTTGACCGTCGTCCGCACCCGTCCGCTGACCGCGTCTTCCTGGACCTCGACGGCCAGCGGCGTGACCAGCACCAGGCCGCTGGCGTGCAGGTCGTCGCCGCGGCAGACGACCAGGTACGCGCCTTCGTCCTTCAGCGGCAGGGCCAGCTTCTGCGTGCGATCGCGATAATCCTTGCCGTCGCCCAGCTTGACGCTCGTCTCGTGCAAGGGGCGGATGCCGGCCAGGTTGATCTGCGCGATTCCGCCCAGGTTCCGCCGCAAGAGACTGAACTTCATCAGGTCGATGCGGTAGACCTTCACGTCGCAGCTCGGAATATTGCGGAACTTCAGCTCCACTTCGGCCGGGGCACCCGCTTGCGGGTCGCCCGGCCTGACCGTGGTCACCTCGGGCAATTCGATCGACTTGCGGAGGAAGTAGGCGATGGCCTCTTTGGCATCGGCGAAACGGTCTTCCACGCGGCGATACTCGCGGATGGCCTCGGCCGCCTCGCCCAGCCCGTGATAGACCTGGCCGAGGATGTAAATCGCCGGCCACTTGTTCGGGCTTTCCACCTCGCGGCCGGTTGCCTTGTCGAGGCGTTTCGCATCGGCCACCTTCTGGCACATTTCCAGGGCCGCCTTGTGCTGGCCCGTGGCGAATTCGCAATAGCCGATGATGTACCAGTAACTGTCGACCAGGTCGCTCTGGGCGTAGCGCTTGGCGTAGCGGTTGCAGGCGGCTGCCGATTCGCGATAGGCCTTCAGGTCCAAGAGCGTGCTGGCCGAGGCGAAAGCGGCCTGATCGGCGGCGGGGTCGTCGGGCCAGGCCGTGAGAAATCCTTCCAGCATCGTCCACGCGCGGCGGAGCAGATCCACTCGGTTGACTTTCTGCTGCCGCAGCTTCGCGTCGTTGGCCGCCTCGGGGGCCTTGGCCGAGACCTGCTGGGCCAGGGCGTAGGTGGCCGCGGCGACGTAGCCTTCCGGCGGATAGTTCCGCAGCAGGCCGCTCATCGTCTCGACGCTTCGCAGCAGCTCGCCCTGGGCTTGCAGGAAGCCGGCCACTTCGCTCTCGCGGGAGAAGTTGCTCTCGACCGTGGCGCGGAAGACCAGGTAGCTCCGCTCATACTCGCCCATTTCGTGGTAGGCCGCGCCCACCTTCACGATCTTGGCGAAGGGGATCTCCTCGTTGGGCCACTTCTCCTTGATGATCTCGAAGTAGTGGACGATCTTGGCCGGCGGGCCGATCTCCAGGTGGATGTCCAGGAGCATCTGCACGGCGTCTTTGTAGACCTCCGGACGCGGATTCCACTTCTCGACCAGCTCGGTCAGGTGGGGCATCGCCGCGACGTAATCCTTCTTGGCCGCCAGCCGTTTGCCCAACTCGTAAAGCTCCTGCGGCGTGAGGCGGTACGGGTCGGCCGACTTCGCCCCTTGCGGCAGCACGGTCAGGGTCTTCGGCGTGGTCACCAGAAGCTGCTCGGGCCGGTGGGCGTTGCGGACGATCGTGGGCGCCACGCGATACGTGCCGGGCACGTAGCCGTAAAGCTCGTAATGGATCGTGCCCAGGCCCATGCGGCTGCCGATATAAAACGTGATTTCCCCGGCGCCGATCTCGAAATGTTCAAAGGGGCCGGTGACCGATTTCTCGATCACGGTCGTGCCGCTGGGGATCGGCTCGGTGACGACCAGGTATTCCAGGCGTTCCTCGGGCGTGTTGAAGGCCACGTTCCGCCCCAGCTCGATGTTGACCACGCCGCGGCGGCCGACGGGAAGCTGATCCAGCGGATTGCGGAACTGCTGGTAGCTGCCGATTTCCAGCACGCCGAAACCGCGGGGGATCTCGCGGCCGTCGAGTTCCAAGGGGGCCGGCTCGTAGTGGCGTTCGACCCGCCAACTGGCAGTCGTGCTCTTGAGCTTGTCGGCGGGCACGAAACCGCCGAGGATGCACTGATAGGTGTAGCGACCGCGGCCGGCGATCTGGAAGTTGACCCGCTGCTTGCCCTTCTCGCCCGGCTTGAGCAAGAACCTTTGCGGCACGTCGATGGTCTGGGTGCCGGCGGCCGGGTCGATATCGAGCACCTTGATTTGCACGTCGTTGACGAAGACGGTCAGCTTGTAGCGCTCGCCGGTGAAGCGGGTGTCGGCGAACCAGCGGCACAAGGCCAGGGCCGCGGGGCCAGTCGCTTTTTCCGGGGCCCAGCGGTTGCCGGTGCGGTGGGCCATGAGCCAATCGACCAGTTCCTTGAGCTTGGGCGACGACTTGCCCGTCTGTGGCGAGACCTCCTGGACGGCCAAGGCGTAGAGCGCCCGCAGCTCGGCCGGCGAATGGCTCCAGGGCAGCACGCCGATCGCGGCGTCGCGGCGCATGGTTTTGTCGTCGAGGTTCCGCTTCTCCAAGAGGCCCAGAATCTCTTCGCCTGTGGCCTTGCGGTCCATGGCGGCGAAGCTCAGGGCCAGGTGGGCCAGCGCGGCCGAGGAGAGGGCGTTGCGATCGCGATACAGGCGGTTGGCGAGGGCGAAATCGCCGGGGTACCCGCTTGCGGGTCCAGCGACGGCCAGGACGTGCAGCAGGATGGCCTTGCTCTCGTAGTCGGCGTTGTCGGTCGCGGCCACCTGGCTGCGCAGGTAGGTCAGGGCCTTGGTGTAGGCCGCGTCGGGCACGACATATCCGGCCTTGCGGGCCAGCGTCGTGGCCCACACGATGCGGCAGCTTGCATAGCGGTTGCTGGCAGCCCCGGGCGTGCCGGTCCAGCTCCAGCCGCCGTCGTCGTTCTGCGCGGAAAGCAGCAGGCTAACGGACCCGCGGATGCGACTATCGAGGGCCAGGGCCTCGGGCCCGCCCGCCTCGCGGCTGCCGCCCAGCAGTTTCTGCAGGCCCAGCGAGGCCATCACGTCGCTCGTGGCCGAATCCAGCCCCGAGGCCAGGCGGCCGACTTCCAGTTGGCACCACGGCGCGGGGGCCAGCACGATGTCCAACAGGCTCCGTTGGACGGTCGGGCCGACGAGGACTTGCATCGTGGCCGACTCCGCCGGCATGCCCTCGGGGGCCTCCAGCCAGACCGTGCCGTCGGCCGTGCTCGAACCGCTCGCGGCGGTGAACACCGGCACGCCGTAGGGCCGCAGCGGCACCGAACGCTCGACGAGGTCTTCGTGTCCGGCCGCGCGGACGATTAGTTCAAAATCAGTCCGATCGGTCGGATTGTTGTCGGCCTCCGCGCCATGCGGTTTCACCTCTTTCGCACTGCCAGTACCTCGGGGCTCACGCCCCGGGCTCGCCTCCGGCCGCTTGAGCTCCATCTTGAAACTCACCTCGTGCAGCCCCTTGGCCGTCACGTTGATCGTCTTCGTCTCTTCCACGCGGCGTCCGGCGATCGTGGTCCGCAAGACAACTTCGATCGGTCCCTTGTCCACGGCATCGTTGTGTACCGTGACGGGGATCTCGGCCGTGTCGCCGTCGGTGAAGGCCAGCGGCAGCTTGATCTCGCCGAACAGGTCCTTCTTCACCGTCAGGTCGTCGCTTGCCTCGCCCGCCAGGGTCTCGGTGGAAAGACCCTTGGCCAGGAACTTCCAGGCGGTCGAGCGTTCGGGCACGGTCAGGGTGATCGTTGCCTTGCCGTCGGCGCCGGTGGTGACGACCGGGTTCCAGTAGCCCGTTTCCTGCGGCAGCAGAGACGAGAGCAGGATCGCGCCGGAGGCGTTGAACTCGGCGGCCATGGCCGCTGCTTGCTTGTCGTCAAGCTTGCCGTCGTGGCCCAGGCGGACGGTGCGGAACATGCCCGAGTTATCGACGCAGAGGAGCTGTTTCTGGTTCTGCGCCACGAGGCTGTTGAGGTCGCCGCCGGTGATAGTCGTGCCGCCGGTGTAGGAGTTGCCGCCGTTGAGGACCAGCGCATAGTTGCCTTGGGGGAATGGTGTGTTGAGGTCCGTGGTGAAAGTGCCGTTGGCGGCTAGGTTTCCATACTCGACGTTGGATCCAATGAAGAAGTGTCCATCCGTCGGATTGCCATGATCATGCGTTGCAAAACCATAAAGCGCTGCACTATTAACGAAGCCGACTTCTTGTGCCGCCTGCTGGGACATTCCGGACTGCGGCTGATTGAGGCCACGCTGCCGGTTGAAGTTCCTGCCCATCGCCAGTTGGCCGGCGCCGGACCGCGAGAGATTGTTATTCCTTCCCATGGCCTGGTTGCCGGGGGCCAGGTTGCTGCCCAGAGATAAGACCGCACCGTTGTTTACTACTGTAGCCTCAGTAGAACTTTCCTCCCCGAGATCCGTTCGATCACTCTCTTCCTCCTGGACCATGATTTGCGGCGTGAGTCCGGCCATATCCGCCGGCGTTGCGGGCTCTACGGTGGCAGCGTGGATCGGCGTCGATGCCGCCGCGATCGCAACCCTCCGGCTTTCCGCTTCCTCCTTGGCGATCTCCTCGCGGTCCTTCTCGGCCAGCAAGCGCGGGTTGATCGGCTGGGTGGCGGGCCGATAGTTGAAAGTGATGCTCGACGTGCAGCGGACGGCCGGTTCGCGCTGGGCCCCGCGGAAGAAATCGCCGATCGAAGGCAGCGGCGAGGCGAACCGCTCCAGGAGTGATTGCTCGATCATTGCCAGGCTCAGCTCGGCCGCCACCGGCTTGCCCTGCGGGTCGGTCGTCGTGACCGTCACTTCGAGTTCATCGCCGGGGCGCACCGGTCCTTTGGCCTTGGATTTTGTCGTGATCTTCACGCGCAAATCCCGTTCCACGGTGAACGGGCTCGTCGAGGTATGGAAGCGCACAATCGGACGCGCTTTGGAGTGCGGTAATCTATTACCGCTTTCCATTTCGCTTTTCTTGTCCGCTGCGGGCGGGTCCTTCGCCTTAGCGCCGGGAGCGGTCTCTTTCGCATCGCCCTTCACCGCAGTCTTCTCCCCTTCTCCCCCTCTCCCCTTCTCCCCTTCCCCCCCTCTCAACTCGGGCCTCGGGTCCGTCATCACGGCCACGGCCAACTCGAAATTCGGCGCTAGGGCGGCCGTCATCGGGATCTCCAGCTTGTTGACCCCGGTCTTCAACTCGACCAGCCGATAATCCAACACCCGCGCGCCCTGGTAAGTCACCAGAGCCAGCGCCGGCTCGTCTCTCCAGTGCAACTGCACGGCAGCCGTATCGCCGACCTTGTAGGTATGCTGATCGGCCAGGATGCGGAGCCGCACGAGGTCGTCTTCGCCGCTGATCTGCACGGCGGCCTGCCCCGTGATCGGATTGTGGAAGCGATCGATCGCCTCAGCCCGCAGGAAATAGTTGCCGCCCTTGACGAGCTTGACGGTCTGCCGGGCCTTGCCGTCGGCGGCCGTGGCCAGCTCGTGCTCCTCGACCAGCCGCTCGCCCTGCCGGCCATTGACCAGCGTCCGCTCGAAGACCTTGAGCTTCAGCTTCTGGGCCAGCGGTTTGTTCTCGGCGTCGCGGACATTCACGGTGGCCTCCAGCGACTCGCCCGTCACGTAGACCGGCCGCACGGTGCTCACGCCGATGGAGAATCCCTGGGCGGCCAGCACGAAATTGACCTGCATGTTGACATTGCCTTCGGGCAGTTGCACGGAAAGCGGCAGGACTTGCGACTCGCTGTACTCGCGGGTCGGAAGGTTGATTTTGACCTCGCCCTTGGCATCGGTGGTGGCGGTCTGCAGGCGGTCGCCGGCCAGTTGGTAGCGGATCTCGCGGCCGACCACGGGGGCCCCGTAGTAGAACTCGGCCCGGATCGTGCCCTCGATCGGCTCGCCCCGGTAATAGACCCGCCGCGGCGTATCGATCACCAGGCGGATCGGCTCGAGCTGGTACTCGTGGACGAGGAACGTGCCCTGGAAATTCTGCGAGCCGTTGTCGTGGACCAGCACGCGGTACTGGCCCTGGGGGCTGTTGGGCGGCAGGACGAAATGGGCGTGGAAGCTGCCGAAGGCGTCGAGCTTGACCTTTTCCTGGCGGATGGGCCGATTGCGGGCGTCAAAAACCTCGACCGTGTACGACTTGTCCTTGTCGATCACGTAGGCGTCGTCGGCCGCGCGGCGGAGGCAGCCGCGGATGTTCACCAGTTGCCCGGCGCGGTAGGCCGGCCGATCGGTGTAGATGTAGCCCTTGTCGGTCAGCCCCTGGGCCACGCCGACGCCCTGGAGGTTGAGCATGTTCGAGGCCACGTTGTTGTCGATGACCGCGAAGACGCGGATGTCGTTGGAATTCAACGGCACGCCGCGCTTCTCGACCGCCGCTGGCGGCCGCGCGACCTGCTGGACGGCCGGCGCCGCGTTTAACCCGGAGCCAGCGGCGACGCGGATTATGTCGTCCGACGGTGGTTGAGCAGCGGAACACCGTTTTTGGTGGGACTCGTTGCACTCGGCCCACCCTACGGGCCGAGGAGCGTCCGCCGGCGTGTAACTCGCGCTCGGGGCAGGAGGCGGAGGCGCGGTCGTAGGCGGCGTAGGCGGCGCGGCTTGGGGAGTCGCCTCTTGGGGAGGCGCCGGCGGCGCAGGCGCAGGCACCGGCTGGCTGTTCGGCAGCGCTTCATTGGCCGGCGCGTTGATCGGCGGCGCGGTCTCAGCCGGAACGCCGCCCGTGCTGGCCGTAAAATCCTTGTAGCTCTTCTGGAACACGCCGTGGGCGTCGGTCGTTCCTTCGCCGATCACTTCATGGCCATTGGAAATCAGCAACCGCACGCCGGGCCACGGTTTGCCGGTGAGCATGTTCTCGGCAAACACGAAAACTTCGTCGCGCGAGCTCTTCACGATCACGTCGAGATCGCTTTGCACGACCATCGTGGTGGCCTCCAGGGCCTTGCTGCTGACGGTCACGGCCATCACGCCGCCGTGTACGTCAGGCTTTCCAGCCTGACCTGGTACATTAGGCTTTCCAGCCTGACTTGGTGCCGCTGATCGGTCAGGCTGGAAAGCCTGACGTACGGGCAACGGCACCTCGATCAGGCTTTCGATCTCCTGGTGCTTGACATACTTCGGCACCTTGAACTCGAACGTCGTGTCGGGATCGATCAGGCTGATGTCGAGGCCCTCGATGCCTCGGGCGAGGTGCATCTTGCGGAAGTAGGTCTCCAGATCGACCTTGAACGCGCGGACCGTGACCGACTCGATGTTCCGCGTCACGAGTTTCAGTTTCGGCGTCTCGTCGCTGCGGAAGACGCGTTCCGTCGAGACGGTCATCGTCTTGGCCGTCAGCCGGGCGGCGGCAACCTGGGCGTCGCCGGCGGCAGAGCCCCAGGTGACCTTGCGGTATTCCTCGAGGGCCTCTTCCAGATGCCCGAGCTTCTGTTCCAGCGTGACGCCGATCAGGTACTGCGCCCGCGACGCCTGGTTCGTGCCCGGATATTTCGAGACCAACCGCCGCCAGGCGGAAATGGCCTCGTCCCACTTCTCCTCGGCGATGTTCTGCTGGTTCATGAGCAGGAGGATCGCCGGGCTGCGGGGGTCCAAGGGGTACTTGGCCAGATACTCGGCGAAGAGCTTGTTGGCCTCGGCGTACTTCTTGGCCGCGAACTGCTCACAGGCCATCAGGTATTCCGTCTCCACGATCGCCTGCTGCACCGCGCTCCAGGCATTATGGGCCGGATATTTGGCCAGGAACTCCCGCCACGCCGCCAAGGCCTGGGTATATTCCTTCTGCGACTGATAGGCGCGGCCCAGCAGGTTCTGGGCGTCGGGCAGTTCCTTGCACTCGCGGCAGCGGGGATCGGCCAGGAACTGCTTCAAGGCGGCCGTGGCGTCTGCCGGACGGCCGCGATTGAGATAGCTCTGCGCGATTTCCAAGTGGGCCTGGCCGGCCTTGGCATGCTTGGGGAAGCGTTCCAGGAAGGTCCGCAAGGCGGCCGTGCCGAGGTTCAGTTGCTCGTCGTCGCCCGGATTGGGGATGTTCCACGTTCGCGCCAGATCAAACTGGGCGTCGGCCACCCGTGGCGACTGCGAATCGACATACTTGGCCAGCAGGTCCTGCCACACCCGCCGGGCCTCGCGGGCGTTGCCTTCCGCCAGGCGGCAGGTGCCCAGCCGCCAGCGGGCCTCGATATCCAAACGGCTCGCGGGGTGGTCCTTGATGAACTGCTCGAAGGCCGCGGCCGCCGGGGCCGGCTGCTTGAGGTTCTGCTGGCACTGGCCGACGAGCAGCTCGATCTCGATCTGCCTCTCCGGCTTGGCCCCGGTTTCCAGGGCCTTCTTGTAGAACTCCAGGGCCTTGGCGTAGTCGGGCTTCTGGTCTTCCTTGGGCGGCTTGAAGTAGGTGTCGGCAAATTCCAGGTAGATGTCGGCGATCTGCTGCTTGCGATCGGTCGAGAGCAGGTACTCGGCCTCAGCCCGATAGATCAACTCGGCGCTGCGGAAGTCGCCTTTGCGGGCCAGCGAGACGGCCTTGGCGAAGCGTGCCCGGCGTGCCCACGGATGTAGGTCAGGCTTTCCAGCCTGACCGGCGGGAACTTCTTTTGCGAGCTGATCGAAGACGGCCATCGCTTCGTCGTATTTGCCGTCCAGGTGGAGTGCTCGGCCTTTGAGATAGAGCAGGTAGTCGCGGGGCGCGTCTTTGGCCTGGGCCGCCTCGTCGATGGCCTTGACGGCGTCGGCATAGCGGCGGTCCTGCATGGCCTCACGGATCTTGTCCGGCACCAGCGGGGCGTCGGCCGAGACCTTTTCCGCGGACCGCGACCCGGAAGCGGGCGCCGCGGCGCCCGCGGCGTCGGTCGGCCGGGCCATGCCGGTGAGCACCAAGAGGAAAGAAAGCATATTCAACAGCGATCGATACGTATTCATGGTCTAACTCCCAGGAAGTGACGAGTGGGGCGGACGTAGTTGGAGTACCGGCTTCAGCCGGCGACCTGCCAGCGGAAGTCCTTGCAATATAATACCTTATGTCTTCGTGGAACGGAAATCATTCGGCATGGTTCAGAAATGGGGACAGGCACCTCGCCGGCGTCCATTTCTTGCGGCCTAATCGCTACTGGGCTCGGAGCCAGTCCCCGTTTCTGAACCATGCCAATCATTCCGTTGCCTTGTTTTCTTGAAGAGCGGAATGAACTCCGTTTTACGCAGAGCGAGTTCCGACAACAACGCGCTCATTAGACGCGCGGCGAAGGCGAGGAGTTCCGAACTTTGGAGTGCGGTGAGGGCACCGACGGGCACCGTGCGAAGCACGGTTGGCTTGGTCTCCACCGCTTTTCAAGACGGCCAGCCCGGAACCAATCCATCTTCCGCCGCTCCGATACTTTCCGCGCGTTTTGAAAAGCGCTGGCAAGCCACCGCACTCCAAAAAACAGCGAAACGGCATTTGGCCGCACTAGCGGCCCTCTGTCGGTGCGGAGCGTGGACGGTCCGTTTTTGTGTGGTCCAATCGCGTTTTATAGCGGCTCCCGCTTCTTCTCCGTATTCAGTTCCGGGCCGACCTTCCGCCGCTTGTACGTCACGCTGTAATCCACCGTCTGCTTCTTGCCCGGTTTCAGGTCCAGAAAATACTTCACGTGCTGCTGATCCACCCGCTCGACACGGCCGGCGACCTGGTGCAAATCGACGTAGGCCCCAGGTTCGTTGCTTGTCCAACCCTTGGGCGGCTCGCCTTCACCCCAGAGCACGACGTTGGCATCGAACTGCCGTTCGACCTCGACCTTGGCAACGACCGGCTTGCCGGAGACAAGTTCCTCTTCGTAGAAAAACGTCTCGTCGTAGTCGACCAGGTCGTGGTAGAGGACGAAATCATTGTCCAGCCTGCGTTTGTATTGCCGCACGACCACATTGCTGATCTTCTGGTCCTTCAACCGCCGGTGGATCGTGATGTCCTTGTCCGGGCCGACGTTGACTTCCACGCGATCGCCGATGGGAACGTACTTCGTTTCCGTGCCGCCGACATACGCCAGGTCCTTGCTCTTGTATTCCGAAAAAAGCCGCACCATGCCGTTGGGCAAAGGCGAAAGGCCCAGATTCTCCATCGCCGAGAGCTTCTTCTCCTTGCCCTGCTCGTCGAAGAGCTTGGTGTTCTTGAAGCGGTAGAACTTGGTGAAGACCTGGTCGCCGCTGCGGTCGGACAGTTTGTAGATCGATTCCAACGGCACTTCGGCCACTTTCAGGGCCACCAACCGTTTGGGCTCCTTGTCCTTGATGTCCTCGCGGCCTTCGATGGTGAAGAGGAAGTATTCGGAGAGGCCCTCCTTGATGACTTCTTTGGGCTTGCCGGCCTCTCGCTCGTCCCCCGCCCCTTTTCCGTCACCTTTTCTTCCTTCCGCTCTTTCAAGGCGTTCGTCGAATTTGGCACGAATTTCTTCCCGCTCTTTGAGATTGCGCTGCGCATAGTGGCCTGCGGCTTCGACTGGCGGCGGCCTTCTTGCCAGATCGGCGATCTTTTCCACAAGGTTGATCTTGCCCACCACCAGCCGCGTCTGGGCGTTGTCGTAAACCTCGCCGGAATTGTTGGTCACCCGCACGTAGCCCGTTATATCCAGCTTCGTTTCGTCCTCGTTGGCGATGCCCATGTAATCGGCGGCCCAGGTGATTCCGGAGGTGAAGTAGCGGATCTCGACAGGGATCTTGCCGGCGATCTGGCTCCTGATGTTCCACTGCAGGGCGTCGTTGCGGCCGGCGGGGAAAGTCGTGTCCACCAGATCGACCTTGTCCTGCTTGTCGAGGATGCGGAACTCGATGCTGGTGGGGTCGATGAGCGTGTTCGTCCAGGCGAACTGGATGCGGTTGACGCCCTCCTTGACGGTCAGCAAGCGGTGCTCGCGGACCATGGTGATGTCTTCGGAGTTGTAGATGGTAAGCTGGGTGCCTTCGCGAGTGGGCAGCGTGACCAGATCCACGGCGGCTTGGGACCGGGTGGCGAGGGCCAGAAGCAGAAGAAAGGATGAAGGATGAAGGATGAAGGATGAAAAGAATATGCGGTTGAACATGTAAATTTCCTTCGCAGGTGTTGCTTTCCATTATAATTCGGGGGGCGGCGGACCCGCCAGTATGGGCAACCTATTGACGATTGGCGGCAGGGTTTAGTTCCACGGTGTTCGGCGCGGGTCTTCCTGGTGTTCGGCGCGGGTCTCCCGACCCCGCCTGGTGTTCGGCGCGGGTCTCCCGACCCCGCCGAAATCGAACTGGGTGGGCGTGGTCGGGAGACCACGCCCCAACAGATGTTCGGCGCGGGTCTCCCTGATGTTCGGCGCGGGTCTCCCGACCCCGCCAAATCGGAATTCAATCCTGCATCCTTCATCCGTCCTTTGGATAGCTCAATTGGGTGGTCTCCGAAAACAGCATCTTTCCCGACGAGTCCTTTCGAAATCACCCGCCGATTTTTTGCTTGAGTTTTTGCCCGTAAACAGGTAAAATGCCAACTGGCATACTAGAGGGTTCCTATTCGCTGGGAAGGGATTGCAGAGGTTTCGAGAAGGACCATTTCTTCATTGTTTTGCACGCTTGGAAACTCCATGATCGCGATTTCCGTTCGCCGTTTGGCGCTTGCCGCCGTTCTGACTTTGCTTACGACGCAACTCCGGGCCGACGTGATTTTACCCTCGGGGCTGCCAGTCGGCTCGCAGTATCAGATTCTCTTCCTGACCTCGGGGTCCATATCGGCCACGAGCGCCGATATCGCCGATTACAATAATTTCGTCACGCAGCAGGCCACGCTGGCTCCCGGCGACATCGGCGACGTTGTCCCAGCCGGGACGACATGGTCCGCCGTCATTTCTACGTCAGCCGCCGCCGCAAACACCAACGCGCCTGTGTTCGCCAGCGTTCCCGTCTACGACACCCAGGGCAACCTCATATCGAGCACTGATATTTACACGGCGTTTTCCATAAATCCTATCAAGTACGACCAAAGCGGGGCTCTACAACAATCGACCTTCGCCTGGACGGGAAGCGACCCTGACGGCAACCCCGAGCCCGGCGCCGCGGCAGGCGAAACGAACCCGATCATCGGGCTCGCCACGTCCGGCACCGCTTGGTTGTATTTTTCTAACTCCCTGTCGGACGAAACCCCCGTTCCCGTTTACGCTCTCTCGGCACCGATCACGGTCTCCGCCTCCGTCCCCGAACCGGCTACCGTCGCGTTGTTGTACCCGGCACTGTTGAGTCTCGGCGGGCTTCTGTTGTTGCGACGGTGGGGCGGGGCGAAAGGTTGAGGATCGGCTGCGGTTGCCGGTTCACGCGCATTTCCTTCCGATAGGGGGGGGTCTTGCCGGTCTGGCGGCGGAAGACGGGGAAAAACTCGCCGCGCTGCCGAAAGTGATGGATCGTCCGGGCCAGGCTGCTCGACAATCGGGGGGGACCTTGGGTGATTTGCTGGAATCCATCCAACCTGACGCGAAATCGTGTACTACTATAGAGTAGACCACGATGAGCATAGGTAATCCGGTGCTTCCGGCCTTTGCTCGAACCGCAGCAGGGGCTGCCGGCAGTGGCAGGAATAGGGTGGAGCAGCTATGTTCCCGACGAGCAGCGCGGAAATGATCGTCAATCCCCGCGGGCTGGTGCCTGTGGCGGTCGCCACGCTGCATTCGCAAAGGGAAATCTCCTTCGACTTGTACCTTTGGCCGTCGAAGCACAAGCCGGCGCGGTTGTACCGGGAAAAAAACGTCCCCCTGGCGCCGGGCGACCTGCAGCGGTTGCTGGACGAGAGGATCTCCACGCTGTACACCCCGTCCTGCGAGGCCCAGCAGTATTGCGACTACGTGCGGAGCCACGTGCTGGGCGATGAAAGCATTCCGGCCAAAGACCGTTATGGCGTTCTCAAGGACGCCACGCGCACCGTGCTGACGGCTGCCCTGGAACGCGGCGACGTGGACGGCGTGGTAAAGGTCGCCGCCGACCTGGGGCAGGACATGGTCGGCCTGATCTGCGACCGCAAGCATATCCTCGACGACCTGCTGCCGCTGATGACGCACGACTATGCCACGTTTACGCACCTCGCCAACGTTTGCACCTGCGGCATCGTGCTGGCCGAGGCCTGCGGCATCCGCGACCGCGGGCAACTCATGGAGATCGCCCACGGGGCGTTGCTGCACGACGTGGGCAAGTGCTACGTTCCGGCCGGAATATTGAACAAGGCTGCGCCGCTCAACAAGGCCGAGCAGGAACTGGTGCGAAGGCACCCGCAGCGCGGTTTCGAGGAGCTCTGTCTGCGGGCGGATCTCGGTTGGGGACAGCTCATGATGGTCTATCAGCACCACGAGCGCTACGACGGCCGCGGCTATCCGGTGGGCCTGGTGGGCAAGGAGATCCACGAGTGGGCCCGGCTTTGCGCCGTGGTCGACGTCTACGATGCCCTGACCCGCGACCGCTCGTATCGCAAAGGTTCTGATCCCAAGGACGTGCTACTGTATATGAAACGCGAGTCGGGCCGTAGGTTTGACGAGGAAATCTGCCAATGCTGGATCGCCACGCTGACACAGTGCCAACCCTAGCCGGGATCGAGCGGCTTCCGTGTTCCGTAGGGCTGCCGGCTGCCTGGGAGGACGACTTCGAGTTGCGGGGACCGGCCGCTCCGCTTCCCGACTGCCGACGCCGCTTTCCGCGCATCCGCTGCCGCGGCAAGGGCTGTCGTGTGGCCCTGGAGCACCGCTCGACGCTGCCCAGTCTGCCGCGGGCCCACGCCTGGTTTGCGGTCTACCTCGTCGACTTCGGACGGGGCGGACTTGGACTCCTGCACGGCGAGCCCCTCTATCCCAAGGAGCGGCTGCGGGTCGTGCTCTTGGACGGAAAACCGCGGCAAATCGAAATCGTCCGTTGCGAGCGCGTCGACGAACATTGTTTCAGAATCGGAGCCCGCTTCGTCGAATCGTAAGCCCGGGGATCTAGTCTTTGCTCCGTCTTCGCTCTGGTCCGCTCGCGGCGGGCGGCGGGGCCTGTTTCCAGGCGCTGCCGTCGGATTGCAAATAGACCTGCACGTCGGAATAGTATTGCAGTTGGTCCTGGACCAGCCGGTCCAGGTCGCTCAGGGCTTCGTCGAACTTCCCGGCGGCACAATCGTCCTTCAACTGCTGGAAGTCGGCGTCCACCCGGGCGTAGTCCTGGCCCACCCGAGCGAACGTGGATGTGCCCGTCGCAGCTTGCCCGCGGGGCTTGTCTTGCTCGCCGTGATTCTCCGAGGCAAGGCCGCTACCGGCCAGGACCCCCACGACCGCCGCCACCACGAGAGGTTGGATCACGATGACCTTTCTTCTCAAAAAAGGGAGTGCCAGACGCACCGGACAAGCGAGGAGCGCCTCGCGTGCGCGGGGAGTTGGAAAAAGACACCAACTCCCCTCCAGGCGAACTCTAGGTTTTTTTTGGGAAAGGGACAAGGCAAAATCGCCGCAAGAACGGGCCCTGCGCCGGATTGCGGCCGATAGGTCCCTTAATCGGGACGGAGCCGTCTACTTCCGCGATTTTTTCGCCTTCACACCCTTTCGGGGGTGTGAGGTTGGCGGCGCGGCCCCCTCGGCCTTGAAGTGGCCCATATCCTTCAACTTGTCGGTGAAGGCGTCTTCGCAGGCCTTCCCCCAGCGGCCCAGGTCGTCCAGCGCGCAGTGGAACGAGGGCTGCGTGCCGATGAGAATCGGGCCGGTTTTGAGGCGGGCCATCTCCTCGGCCACGCGGCGGGCCGGCAGCAACAATTGCTCGATCCTGCGCAATGGAATGCTCAAGGGATTGCGGGCTTTGGAATTCCGACGAATCTTCTTTCTTGGTCCTTGTCATAGTTTTCCTCCAGGATAATAGGGATTAAGAATTGATAGTTGTGGCGCTCTGCGCGGGATAGGCTGCCACCGCACCGTTGCGGGCAGCGTCGCCGCGGCGGGCATGCGCCGGGCAACCGCCTGCCGCCGTTGGCACGGCAAGGGCGTCTAATTTCGCGTCTTTTTCGCCTTCACACCCTTCTGCTGGGGGTGTGGCGGTGCGACCCCCTCGGCCTTGAAGTGGCCCATTTCCTTCAGTTTGTCGGTGAAGGCGTCTTCGCAGGCCTTTGCCCAGCGGCCCAGGTCGGCCAGGGCGCAGTGGAAGGAGGGCTGGTTGCCGATGAACAGCGGGCCGGTTTTGAGGCGGGCCATCTCCGCGGCCACGCGGCGGGCGGCCGCCAGCAACTGCTCGACCCGCGAGACGGAATTCTCAAGTGATTGCGGGCTATGGAGTTGCGACGAATCTTCCTTCTTGGTCCTTGTCATATTTTTCCTCCCGTGACGATTGTTGAAGTTAATTATCGCAAAGATAGCTTTCTTGTCAAGGGCCGCAAAGCCTTGCCGGGAAGATATTTAGGGCGCCGCGGCCGATCCCCGCCCGGCAAGCGCGGCGGAAAAATCCGCGCGGGCCCTTGACACGAATTCACACTTATGGATAATCACGGTTAATGAGTGATATCGACGGCATCCCGCCGGGAAACAGCCCGCGGCAGGGGCCCCCAGCGCAGGCATCCCGCCCCCGCGCCCCCTCCCCGACGGCTTCGCCAAGGAGACCCGCCATGCACCGACCCGCAAACCCGACCCCCACGGAAGAGCTAAGGCTCGACCTGCTCGAAGACGTGGCCGCAGCCGCAGCCGCCCTCCGCAAAGCGATCGCCGGCGAGGACCGCATCGCGATCGAGACCTTCTGCTTTTCGCTCGCCCGGCGCCTGGCCGCCGCGCCCTTGGACGGAGACGACCGGGACGAAATCCGCGCCACGATCGGCCTGATCGCCGACCGCGTGAAGTTCGGCATCCACCAACGGCTGAGGAAGTTCCTCCTGCCGTTGGCCACGGCCATCGAGCTGCAAATCGAAGCAGCGGAAAACGACGTCGTTTGACAACCCCCCACCCCGAGTACGAAAGGAAAACCCATGACAACCCGATCATTCCACCAACCCGATCCCTCCGACCACCGCAGCCTGGCGCCGAAGCGCCGCCGCCGGTTCCGCATCTCGCTCCCCTCCGGCCAACGGCTGACGGCCGAAGAACTAGACCAAGTCTGGGCGGCCTACAGGGCCGATCGCAGCGACCTGCGGCTCCGCAACCGCCTGGTCGAACATTACCTGCCGTGGGCTGGGAACCTGGCCGCATCGATCGCCGGGCGGATGGAACTGCGCGACCGCGAGAACGCCGTCGGCGAAGTGCTGGCCGCCCTGGTGGCTTTTATCGTGCCGGACTACAGCGGGCACGGCAGCTTCCAGCGCTGGGCCTGCATCTGCATCAAGCGGAAGCTGATTGCCCTCAAGCGCGCGGAGCAAGTCGGCGAAGCCGTCGGCGACGTCTCGCCCGGAGGAGGCGGGCTCTCGGCGCTCGAACTCTTGCCCGGCCAGGAGGAGCGACGCCGCGGCGACCTGAGTTTCGACGAACTAACGGCCGAGCTGAGCGATCGGCAGGCGGTGGTCCTCTGGCTGAGGCACTGTCGCAGCATGAGGGTCGAAGCGGTTGCCGAGCTTTTGAACGCCTCGACGTGCAGCGTCAAGGTCTGGACGCGCGAGGGATTGGCGGAACTGAAAAAACTCTGGCACGACTATCCCTGAAATGACCGTCGCGCGTACTCGAACGCCTACGCATTGAATTGACAGTTATGGCATGAAATAGAAAATGTTCGGCGCGACTATCCCGAAAACGACTCTCGCGCGTACTTATCAGTGTACACATGAACGTGTCATTCGAGCTTCGAAACTTACTCTCTCTCCCCACGAGGTGTTCCATGTCCGAGTTTCTTGCCATTCCCGAGGATCTTGCCTGCCAATCGATCGCCGCGGCCGTGGCCGCAGGCGTGAACGCCCAGCCTGCCGTCGCCGCGGCCACGGTCATCGACCGGCTCACGACGTCGTTCGGGCCGGTCGTCCAGCAGATCATTGCCCTGATCCGCTCGGGCGCGACCAATTTGCCGGCCATCGTCCAGGCCCTGCAGGCCGCCGGCGTGGTCTTGCCGTCCTGGGCGACGGTCGTCGTCACCATCCTCCTGGCCCTGGTGAAGTAAGGGCAGGGAGCAGATCGCAGGGTGGGACCAGCGACGGGCACCGTGCGCAGCATGGTCGGCGAGCCCCGGCCCACCAGGATCGACTCCAATCTCTCCGCCCGACCCCTAACCCTTCCCGAGTATCATCATGACCGCGAGACAATTCTGGATATCGACAGGCCTCAGCACGGTGATCTGTGTTGCCGTCGTTGGGACCGTCTTGAAGGCGACGATTTGGCGCTCGCATGCCCTCCCGCCGCCGGCGCCAATTCCGGCGCCGAATCCCCTTCCTGCCCCGCTGCCGGACGTGCAGGCGGCGACGCTTGCCGAGCAAAAGGCAAGACTGAAACTTGGCGACGGCCGAACGGCCACTTTTCGCTTCGCCCTGTCGGGCGGCACGCTGACCTGCACGGCCGCCATCGGGCTCGACCAGGTGCTTTCCTACGAACTTCTGCCGGTGGGCGATCCGCCGCCGCCTGACCCTGCGCCGGTCCCTTCGCCGAACCCGCCGCCGGGGCCGAATCCCCCAACTCCGACGCCCCAGGCGGCGAGCAGTCTCCGCGTCCTGTTCCTTTACGATCCCGCGACGCTGATCGACATGCCGCCCGATCGGCAAGCGATTCTGGCGTCGCCGGAGTTGCGGGCCTATCTCGACAGGCACTGCCCGATGGAAAGCGGATGCGCGGCGGGAGTGTGTCCCCTGACGGCCGGCAAAACGCCGTCGTACCGCTTCCTGCCCACCCATGCCGACGTGTCGCGACTTTCGCCCGTCTGGCAGCAAACCTATCGTGCCACGGCCGCCAGAGCGGCGCCCTGGGTGCTGGCGACGAATACGGCTGGGCAAACGGTGATCGACCAGGCCTGGCCGGCAAGCGTGGACGAAACCCTGAATCTGCTCAAGACCGTTGGAGGCCAATGACCATGTTGACCGCTGAGAACTATCCCTACCTCGTCATCGACGACCACAATGCCCACCTGTTCTGCTCGGGCGGCCCGCAAGCCCGCTCGACGGGCTACAAGGGCTGGCAGAATCCCCACGCGCCGCACGCCTTCCGCGGCCAGCGACCTGTGGGCCGGACAATCCCGCGCAGCGAGTGGCACGCGCGGATCAAAGCTGGGGCACCCGGTACTCCGGGTCAGGGCACGTTCCTTTCGGACCTGCTGAAGCAGCAGGGCATCCAGGCCAAGGACCAGAACGGCCTGAACTTCTGCTGGGTCTACGGCTCGACGCGGGCCGTCGAAGTCCGCCGGGCGGTGCAGGGCCTGCCGCGGTTGGAACTCTCGCCCGAGAGCGTGGGCGGCCCCTGCACCCGCTGGCGGAACCAGGGCGGGTATGCCGGCGAGGCCTTCGACCAGCTTCAGGACTATGGGGCCTGCGAAACGAGTTACATGGACGCTCCGCACAGCCTGCACCCCTTGCGCTGGAAGGCCGGCTGGCAGGACAATGCTGCCCAGCACGAGGCGATCGATTGGTACAACATCGAGACCAGTTTCGATGAAGTGATCACCTGTCTTTTGGAGCGGATCCCCGTGGCCGCCGGCCTGGACTGGTGGGGGCACCTGGTGTGCTTCCTCGATCCGGTGATCCTGCCCGACGGCAGCGTGGGCGTGTTGTTCCAGAATTCCTGGGGCGCGGACTGGCCGACGCCGGGGGCCAACGGGCTGGCCTGTCTCACGGAGAGCAAGGCCACGCCGGACGGAGCCGCCGCGCCGATCGTCGTCACGGCCAGCGAGGAGTAGGCGTAGGCCGGAACAAGCTTGCGCAGTTCCGGCGTTGATGCCGATTCGTGCCGGAACCGACCCGCGACCCGCGAGCGGGTACCCCGGGTACCCCGAAGCTTGTTCCGGCCTACGCCCCTGCCACACAGCTCAATGGCTCATTTTCAGTGCAAAGATCAATAAGATCCGAGTTCTAACAAGCAACCATCATGTACCACGGACAGCACAGCAGCGGCGGCGGCATGTATCTCGAGGGCGTAACGGTCTCGGTCAACTACGCCGATTTTCTCGAGGAAACACTCAGCCATAACCTGTCGCACTTCGACGAATTCGCCGTCGTGACCGCGGCCGACGATCGGGCCACGCAGGCGGTCTGCGATCGGCACGGGGTGATCTGCGTGAAAAGCGACGTCCACCGCGAGGATCCGCTGGACCGCTTCAACAAGGGCCTCATGATCAATCTGGGGCTGGCACACCTGCGGAACCGCGGCTGGCTGATGCACCTCGACGCCGACATTGTGCTGCCCGACCGGCTGCGATTCATGCTCAACAAGAGCCGCCTGGACGAGGACTGCCTGTATGGCGCCGACCGCGTACACGTGGTCGGCCGGCGGAATTGGGAAGCGGTCCAGCGCTCGGCCAGTTACCGGCGGCAATACCGTTATCGTTACCTGGTGAGTCCGCCCGGCGACCGGCTTGGCTCGCGGTTGATTCACAACGAGTATGGCTATTGTCCCTTGGGCTGCTTTCAGTTGTGGCACTCCCGGCACCGCGATCGCCGCTATCACTTCGCGCAAGGTTCGGCCGAGCATTCGGACGTGCTCTTTGCCTTGCAGTGGCCGGCCGCCCGGCGAATCCTGCTGCCGGGCGTATTCGTGTATCACCTGGAGTCCGAGCCGGCCCGGATCGGCGCGAATTGGAACGGCCGGGTGACGAGGCCGTTCAGGAAGTAACAAAGTAGGCCGGAACAAGCTTCGGGGCACCCGCGCAGCGGGTCGCGGGTCGGTTCCGGCAAGACAATCACACGTCGGCAAAACGCCGACAGATCCATGCCGGAACTGCGCAGGCTTGTTCCGGCCTACACCTACAGTCGACGCATGAGAAAACCGAATGGCCGATTGGACAGCAAGAGCCCGGCTGACCTCCGCAACCGGATCAACGATCCGGCGCTACCGATGCCTTCGATCTTGCAGATTCTCGTCGAGTGCCAGAGTGAGTCCCAGCAGCGAGAACTTTACGAGCGATTGCGAAAGGAAGGCTATTCATGCCGAATCTTGACGTTGTAGTCCGCTGCCCGCTGGTTGACTCGTTTCGCGTGCGGCAAGTGGCCGGCATGTTCGACATTGCCTTGCCCGCCGAGCAGACGCAGCGCTTTACCGCGGAACTGCCGGGGCTGGACGAGGCGTGGGACATCGGGCTGATTGTCGGGCCCTCGGGCAGCGGCAAGAGCACGATCGCCCGCCGGCAGTGGCCCGAAGCCTATACCATCGCCCGAAACTGGCCGCAAGAGCGGGCCGTGGTCGATGGTTTTTCGGCGGGAACAATCAAAGACATCACCGCCGCGCTGACGGCCGTCGGTTTCAGTTCCCCGCCGAGTTGGATCAAGCCTTATTACGTGCTTTCCACCGGCGAGCGGTTCCGCTGCGACCTGGCCCGTGCGCTGCTGGAAGGCGGCGACCTGGTGGTCTTCGACGAGTTCACGAGCGTTGTGGACCGGACGGTCGCCCGCATCGGATCGGCGGCGGTTGCCAAGGCGGTGCGCCGCTGGGGCCGGCGGTTCGTGGCGGTTTCGTGCCACTACGACATCGCCCCGTGGCTCGAAGCGGATTGGGTCTTGGACATGCAGGGCCCCAGGCTCGAACGGAGGCGGCTTCGGCGACCGGCTATCCAACTGGAAATCTATCGATCGGACGCCTCGGCGTGGGCCATGTTTGCGAAACATCACTATTTGAGCGCAGGGCTGAACCGCACGGCGCACTGCTATCTGGCGACGATCGACGGCCAACCGGCGGCCTTCTGCGCGGTGCTGCCGGTGATCGGACTGGCCGGCCGGCGGCGGATTTCCCGGATCGTCGTGCGTCCCGATTTTCAGGGTGTCGGCGTGGGCCGGGCCGTGCTGAACGCCGTTGCCGCCATGTACCCCAGGGTGAGCATCACCACCGGGCATCCGGCAATGATCCGGGCCTTGAAAAACGACCCGAATTGGAAATGCACCGCGGTCAAGAAGAGCGGCTTTGCCAGGCAACCCCAGGCGACGCGGCGGACCTCGTTCACCGGCGGTACGATCCGCGCAGCGTCGGCGGGCCGGATCGTATGCAGTTTTGAAAAGAAAGGATGAAGGATGAAGGATGAATCCAAGCAGCCCAATCGTCCTCTCCCGTTGCCTTCCCGATCCTTTCATCCTTCATCCCTCATCCTTCATCCTTCATCCTTAATCCCTCATCCTTCAACATGAACGAATCCGACCCCGAAGTCACCCTTGCCATGCATCAGGCCTTGAACCGGCTGAAGCTGGCCGAGGACTATTGCGACATGTTCGACCGCCTGGTGGATATGAGCGATATCACGCAATTCGGCGTTGAGATCGGCCGGCATCCGCTTCCCGGCGCGGTGGACCTGGCCACGGCCTATAGCCGGGCGTTGATCTATCCGGGGGCGACGGCCTTTGCCTATATCAATGAGATCGAATTGCGGCAGATCCGCGCCCGGTCGCGGGTCTTTGGGCAGACGAACCCCTATGCCGTCGGCGCCGCTCGCAACCGCGTGGCTTACACCGTGGGCAGCGGCCATACCTACAAGGTCCTGCCGCGCAACCCCGCCGACGCGGCTGAGGAGATGCTCGCCGGCTGCCGCAAGGCGCTCGACGATTTCCGCAAGCGGAACAAGTGGAGCAAGCGGCAGAAGGAAACCATCCGCCGGCTGGACCGCGACGGCGAGCGTTTTCTGCGGCTCTTCGTCGATGAGGAGCGCGGCGAGCTGAACGTGCGTTTTGTCGAGCCGCTGGAAGTGCAGAACCCGCCCGAAAAAACCTCGGCCGACGGCGTGTATTTCGGGATCCAGTTCAAGCGGGTCAAGGCGGATTTCGACGTTCCTGTCTACGACGTGGAAACGCCGTTGAACTACTTTATCGTCAACATCGGCACGCTGGGCGAGGTGATCGGCCTCCGCGAGACCGTGTCCGCCGACGAGATGCAGCACTTGAAGGCCAATGTCGACATGACCTGGCCCCGCGGCCTGCCGACGTGGTACGCGTTGGAAGGGCATCTGACCGATGCCGTGCGGACGCTGAAGGCCACCGGCCGGATCGTCGAGTTCCGCTCGCGGATCGGCATGATCCGCCGGCATATCAACGCCACGAAAGAGGCCGTGCAAAGGGCCGCGGAGAGGTGGGCGCGGGTCGCGGCGAGATGTCCGGCCGCGATCCGCATACCGCGATCATCGACACGTCGGACGCCACCAAGTACGAGTTCCCCAGCGAGTCCGCGCCGGTCGACAAGAACGTGGCCGCGATTCAGGCCGAGCTGCGGGCCTGCGCGGCGGCCCTGGCGATGCCCGAGTACATGCTCTCCGGCGATGCCAGCAACGCGAACTTTTCCTCGACGATGGTGGCGGAAGGACCGGCCGTAAAGACCTTCGAAGAAATGCAGGCCGATCTGGTCGAGGCCGACATCGAAATCATGGAGCGGCAATTGCAGATCGCCGCCAAGGCCGGGCTGATCGCCGGGGCCGGCGAGGAGAACATCCTCGAACGGGTGAAGGTCGAGGCCGAAGCGCCGATCATCAAGAGCGAGAATCGGCTGCAGGAGGCCCAGGCCGACCAGATCCTCGTGCTCTCCGGTGTGATGAGCAAAGAGACGATGGCCGCCCGGCACGGGCTGGTGTATGCCGACGAAAGAGACAAGTTGCAGGTAGAAGGTAGAGCTTAGAGCTTAGATTTTAGACCTCAGGTACAGAGTACAGAGTACTGAGTACTGAGTACTAAGTACTGAGTACTATTGATCTTTGCATTGAAAATGAGCCATTGAGGTGTGTGGCAGGGGCGTAGGCCGGAACAAGCTTGCGCAGTTCCGGCACGAATCGGCATCAACGCCGGAACTGCGCAAGCTTGTTCCGGCCTACATGGCTCAGGCACAAAGTACTGAGTACTAAGTACTGAAAATCCCACCCTTTTTGAAAGGTCTACAAATCATGAGTAGCGTTGAGCAACCGCAAACAACCGCCAACGAGATCCTGCAGGAGTACGCCGACAACCGCGGGGTGCAACTCCGCGTGGATCGCGCGGCCGGCATCATTTCCGGCGTCAAGCTGCTGGGGACGGTGAGCCGCAAGGGCCGCGTGTATCCCAAGGAAGTCATGGCCAAAGCCCTGCCCATGTACGAGGGCATGCGCGTCAACATCGATCACGTCGATCCGGGCCAGCGGCGGAGCTTACGGGACCGGATCGGGCTGGTGAAGAACGTGACCCTCAAGGAAGACGGGCTGTATGGCGATTTTCACTTCAACCCCAAGCACAACCTGGCCGAGCAGATCGCTTGGGACGCGGAAAACGCCCCGCAGAACCTCGGCTTCTCCCACGACACCCGCGGCCAGTCGAAACAGATCGGCGGCCGCGTGGTGGTCGAGTCGATCGACAAGGTGCTCTCCGTCGATCTGGTGGCCAACCCGGCAACGACCACGGGGCTTTTCGAGGACGATCTCCAGGAGACCGACCGCGCTGATTACGCCTATGCGCCCGGTGAAAACGAGTCGGACTGGAAGCTCCCGATCGATGACGCGCAACACGTCGCCATGGCCGCGGCGGCGCTCACGAGCGGCGGTTTCCGCGGCCGGAAAGTCGATATTCCCGCCAAGGCGCTCGCCGGCGTCAAAGCGAAAATCCGCGCCGCTTGGAAAAAGTTCTACGCGGACAAGGACCCCAAAGACATGCCCGATTCAATCAAGGAGTCATCCGAAATGGAATGGACCGATATCACTCTGGATGGGCTGAAGGCCCACCGCCCCGACCTCTTGACCGCCTTCCAGGAGTCGCATGACGGCGACGCCGACCTGAAAGCGATGCGGGAGGAGTTGAAGACGCTCAAGGCCGAGAAGGCCGCGCGCGAGCTGCACGAATCGATCGCCGGCGAGCTGCAGGCGGCGGGCCTCGACCCGGCCAACAAGACGCACGTCTCCGCCGTCTTCCTGGAAGATCTGCGGAGCACGTCCGACCGCGCCTTGCGGAAAGTCAAGATCGACGATCGCAAACAGCTCGTGACCGCGGCCCAGCGGGCGCACGGCACGGCGGCCGCCGTCCCGGTGACGGCCAGCCCTCTCCAGGAAGCCCGCGACGGCCTGCCGATCCCGCCGGCTGGTGCGCCGCTGACGCAGCGGCTGGCGCGCTTCGCGAAATAGAGGGGAGACGCGGAGAAGGGAGAGGGGAGATTCTGCTGTCTCACTTCCCCCCACCCCTCTCCCCATCCCCAATTCCAACCCGACAACCATTAACTTTCCAACGAGGTACAAACCATGGCATCTACTGCCCGCTACGTCAGCGGCGATTGCCGGCCGATCGCCGTCAAGTGCGACCCGAGTTACCCGATCGAAATCGGGGACCTGCTCTTCCTGGAACCGAGCAACAACCTGGCCCGACCGGCCAGCGCGATGGTCAACCAGGGGAGCCAATCCTACAACCAGGCCGAATTCCACAATTTCTTCCTGGGCGTGGCCCTGCAACGCAACGGCCTGCAGCCCAACGAAGTCGTGCCGCTGAACAGCACGCTGGACCACTCGCCGGCCAACACGATCGAATGCGCCACGGCGGGCCGCTTCCTCTATCCGTGTGCGGCGACCGCGTGGAACCCCGGCGGGCTGGTGGGAGCGGTGAACAACTCCGGCAATACGGCGCTGCTGAACCAGTCCGTGACGACGGCCGCCGACGTGGCGCACTCCATCGGCCGCGCGGCGCCGGCGGCCGACGAGATCGGCGTCAGCCTGACGCAGGTCATCGTGCAGATCGAATCGACGATCATGAGCGGCGGTGCACAACCGGCGACTTCCAGCGGCTCGTCCGGCTCCAGCGGCGTGTAACCCTTGAACCAACCCCATTTGCCGCTTGCGGCTTGACAAGCGCAGCGCTCTTCGCTGCGAAGTCGACCATGCGTACACGGTGCCCGGCGGCCAAAGAAAAGGAACCCATTATGAGAATCAACGCAAGAGAAATCGCCCGCGGATTGCGGCTGGAAGGCGTGCAGAATCGCGGCCGCGAGGCCGTGTTGGCCTCGCGGACCTGGGGCGACCTCCAGGAGGCCCTCGATGCGGGCAGTCGCGGCGACGTGGGCGGGATCGCGGCCCATGCTTTTTCGCTCCGCGACCTGGCCGCCCACACCATTTTCAGCCGCGACGGCGAGCCGGTGGGGCAGACCTTCGTCGAGGAGTATTTCGACCCGGCCAATTCCCGGCCCCTGCAAGAGGCCATGGGCGCCGTCGATGCCTCGGCCTTCGCCGGCATCACGGGCCAGTTGCTCATCAACCGCATCCTGCAGGCCTTCACCGCCGAAGAGTTCATCGCCAGCAAACTGGTGCCCACCTTCCCCACCCGGCTGAACGGCGAGCGGATCCCCGGCGTGGCCTTGCCCCGCGATCCGGGCGAGGATGTCGTCGCGGCCGAGGAAATGGACGAGCTGCACTACGTCGGCTTCAGCGAAGAATATGTCGAGACGCCGGCCACGGTCAAGCGGCAGCTCGGCATCGCCGTCACCAAGGAGGCGATCTTCTTCGACCGCACCGGCCTGGTGCTCGATCGGGCCAGCTACGTGGGCACGCTCCTCGGCCTGCGCAAGGAAAAGAACCTGCTGAGCGTGATCATCGGCGCGGTGAACACCTTCAAGGAAAAGCGGACCGGCGACTCGGCCGCCGTGAGCCTGAAAACCTACTACGCCGCGGACGACAACGGCCGCTGGGTGAACCACCTGGACGGCAATCCGCTGGCCGACTGGACGAACATCAACGCCGCCGAGCAGATGTTCAGCCAGATCACCGACCCGAACACGGGCGAGCCGATCATCCTGCCCAGCACGCGATTGATCCTCGCGCCGCAGATCCAGTTCCTGGCCCTCAATCAGATCCTGATGGCCAACCAGATCTGGAAGCTGACGCAGGGCGGCCTCAATCCGTCCGCCGGCCAGACGGGCGTCAATACCTTGGGGCCCAACCCGCTGCAGAACCTGAACATCACGATGGCCACCAGCCGGCAGCTCTACAAGCAGATCCAGCTCCTGCTGGACTCTAGCGCCAGCGACGCCGCGGGCTACTGGTGGTACGGCGATCCGTCGGCCTTCGCCTACATGGAGAACTGGCCGATCACCGTGGTCCAGGCCCCGGTGAACAGCGAGGCCGAGTTCACCCAGGACGTCGTGGTGCGTTTCAAGGCCAGCGAGCGCGGGATGGCCGCGATCATCGAGCCGCGCAAGTTCCAGCGTCACCGGGCCGTGAGCACCAGCAGCAGTTCCGGCGTCGGCAATTAAGAGCGGGGAGCAGGGAGGGGGGAAGCGGAGAGGGGAGAGGGGGGAGGGGAGAGACGGAGATTCTCCCGTCTCCACTCCCCCCTCACCCCTCCGCCCCCACCCCACCCTGTCCCAGGCTCAACATCAGAAAGCAAACTATGGACAGTATTTCCGTCATCACCCTCGCCAGCACGATCTTCGGCGCCGTGACGTGGCTGCTGGGGATTTCCTACTTCCTCGGTCGCAACGCCGCACGGCTCGATGGCCTGGCCGACGCCTACCGCAAAACCGAGGAAACGCTGGTGCGAATCTTCGCCAAACTGGAAGAACTCGGCAAGGCCGTGCCGCACATCTGCCAGCAGATCCAGTCGATCGTGGAACTGAAGACCAGCCAGCAAGGCGTCATGCACAGGCTGGACATGTTGGAAGGAGGCAAGCCGCAGACATGACTGAGTCCAGAAACGAGGGGAGACGCAGGGAGGGGAGAGGGGAGACATTCCTCCCCCGCGCTCTTTCCCCCCTCCTCCCGCCCCCCTCACCCCTCAATTCCGCGAGGGCCCTCTGGCCCTGCCTGCTCCTTTGCCTTGCCGCGCCGGCCTGGGGGCAGACCTCCTATTCGGCAACCGCCAGCGGAAATTGGAATGCCACAACCACGTGGAATCCCAACACGGGCTATCCGGGTTTTTCTACCTCCGGTGATACGGCCACCATCAACGGCTACAACGTCACCCTCAACGTCTCCCCCGCCAACTCGATCTACGGCGTGACCAGCAGCGGTGGCACGCTCACCAGCAGCGGCAACAACACGCTGAATTGCACCGGCGGCACGTGCATCAGCTATACGGGCACCTCGTCAAGCGGATTCCTCCAGCAAACGGGCGGAAGCCTGACCATCAACGGACCCGGCAGCGGCATCCTCTTGCAGTGCGGCCCGTCCACTAATTCCAACGTTGCCGTGATCTATACCACGGGCGGCACGCTGAATCTGCAAAACAGCGGCGGTACGGTTGGCAGTACCTCGGCCAACTATTGCGTGCGATTCAACGGAAGCCTGTTGACGGCGAATGCCGGCAGCAACGGTTGTGCTTTCAGCTCCAACGGCACGACGGGCGCTTATTACGGGGTCCGCGTTTTAGCCGGGTCTGCCACGATCACCGGCGCGCTCATCGCAACGAATCAGGACTACGCCTTGGGTGTGACCGGCGGGACAGTGACCTACTCGGGGAATCCGTCCTCGTCCGTCGCCGGGATCACAACGAACCTTACGGCGCCCGTAATTTACCTCTCTTCCGGCGTCCTGAATTGGACCGGCAGCTCGTCCGTCGCAGCGAACACGGATGCAGTCGTATCCGTCACCGGCGGCACGCTAAACCTTGCGACCGCCAGCGCGGCACTGAGCCTTTCCGATTCCGGCAATTTCGTTCTCCAGCACGGCGCTGGCACGATCGTCACAACCAACGGCGCCAACACCGCCGCCTTGACGCTGGCCACGTCTTCCGCAATGGCCACGCTTTTGGGGATGGGCGTCTCGCCAACCTACAGCAACTTCATCATTGGCCCCACGCTCCCCACGACCGCCCAGGTTGCGAGCGGTGTCACCTATGGCTATGCGAGCGCTTTATTGACTGGCGGCGCGAGCGTTTGCATCGGCACCCCGCCTACGGTCAACCAGATCGTCTCGACCTACTCCGGTACCTTCAGCATCGGGGCGACCACCTATACGCCGTCATCGAGCGGATGGAGCGTCGGCAATCTGGACACGTCGGGCTCAAACGTCTTGAACGGCGTGACCTTTGGCCCGATGACCGCCGGCACGCCGGCCTACACGGGCAACTACGTCCAGCCCGTGCAGAGCACCGTCCTGACCACGGGCAGCTACGGGCCCAGCGGCGGGATTTCCGGCACCTGGTCCGCGCCGGCACAGGCGAACATCTACGGCAACTACGGCGTCGGCAACGGGTCCACCGGCACCTTCACCATCCCACCCGCCAACTACGTGCTCACCACGGCGGGAAGCTATGGCATCGGCGGGACCGGCACCGCGCCCGGGTTGTACGATCCCGTCGGCTCTGTTCACGTCGTCAACGGCAACACTGCCTGGATCCAGGGCATCGTCGGCACGATCCCGGCCGCCAGCGGCGTGCTCACCGGCGCCGGAACCTATAGCGTCGCCTCGGGAACGGCGACGATTACCCATTACACGCCCACGCTCACGCTTCCCACCGGCGATTACGTGTGGGGCGGCGGCACACTTTCCACGTATGGCGTCGCGGGGCAGAGCATCACCCCCACGCTCACCCTTCCCACCGGCAGCAACGTGCTCACCGTGGCGGGCAGCTATGGCCTGGGCGGTAACGGTTCTCTCGGAACCTACAACGTCAGCAACCTCTCCATCACCGGCAGCGACGTGCTTTCCGGCATCACCTGGGGGCCTGGATCCATCTATACAGGCACCATCACCGCCGGCAGCGGTAGCGGCTCGATTCTCTCCCTGACCGCCAGCAACGTCTTGAACGGTGTGACCTACAGCACCGATACTTCAGGTGGCACGGCCGCCGGCACGTACTCCGTCACCCAGCTCAGCCCGTCGAATGTCTTGTCTCCGATCCAGTGGGGCCCGGGCCTGATCTATACCGGGACCGCCACGGGCGGCTCGGTCCTCTCCTTGGCCCAGAGCAACGTGCTTTACAACGTGCCGTTCTCGACGAATACCAGCGGGGGCAGCGCGGCGGGCACGTTCTGGGTGCCAAACGTCGCCGCCGGCACGTCGCCCTCCGCCACCCCGGACGCCAAAGCGGTCCGCCACGGCCTGAGTTTCGGACCCGGCGGCTCGCTCACCGGCACGGCCCCTGTGCCCGGTCCGTTGTACACCACCCCGCCGCCACTCGGTCACAGCACAGAACCGGTCCCCTCGATCCCAGCCGCTACCCGAAACAAGGTCATCCGAATCGGCCCCGACGGGGCCGTCATTATCCTCGAGGAAGCAAAATGATCAACCTTACCGTCGCCGAATCGGCCGCCGTCAGCGGATCGTTCGACCCGTTCTTTGACGAGAACGGCGCGCCATCCGCCATCACCGGCCTGACCGCCAAGCTCTACTCCCTCGATGGACTGACCGACAGCGGCGTGACCGTCACGACCGGTAGCACGGTCACCAACAACCGCTACAAGTATGCGTTCACGGCCCCCGCCGCCGCGGGCGACTATATCCTCGTCGCCACCGCCGGCACCGACGCCACCGGCCGCAGCATCGCGGGCGCGATGGGCGGACAGTTCCACGTCACCGCCACCGGCCTGCTGGCTATCGACGCCTCGGGGCTGCTCACCCTGGCCGACACGATCGAAGGCGCCTACACCCTTCAGCAGACCCTCCAGGCCATGCTCGCCATGCTCGCCGGCGCTACCCCCGACAACGACGTGCAGGCCGGCACGACCCACTTCTTCAACCCCGCCGGCAGCAATCAGCGGGTGGTCATCACCAACGACCAGTACGGAAACCGCTCCGCAGTCGCCATAAGCTGACATGGCCACACAGACCTACGACCTGACCAATACGGGCATCGCCGGCACGATCTCCGGCCCGATCGCCGGCCAGGGGACCGCCGCGGGCCGCTACATCCAGATCGAAGGCTCCGTCGATCCGCCCTCGTCCGGCGCCGAGTACTGGAACACGCAGGTTGCCGACTGCTCCATCTACTTCAAGGCCACCCTCGCGTCCCTGGCGGTCTACTGCTACGCCAACTACACCCAGACGTTCATCGTCCGCCTCTCCATCGACGGCGTCGACGTGGCCTACGCGCAACTCACGGCCACGGCCGGGAACTGGTACTGGATCGGCGGAGCCGCCGCGCCATGGACCTGGACCGGCGCCACCACCAACTTCGATAGCACCGCGCAGCACACCTACATCCTCTCGTTTGGCGCCCACGGCCTGTTTCCGCAACAGTTGCAAGCCTTCGGCGAGATCTCCACGGCGGAACTGCCGATGCGGCCGATCGTCGTTTGCTACGGCGACAGCCTGACCACGGATACGATGTACGGCGTCGTCGCCGAAGGCAACGCCTTGGACAGCACCCTGGGCTGGGTACACCTGCTGGGCTTGCTCTTGGCGAATCCCGCCACCGCGCCGGACGGCTACCAGACCTTCAATTTCGGCTATTCCAGCATGGCGGTCCTGACCGCCGGAGACACGGCCGGTTACCTGAACAAAGTCAAAAATCTGTTTGCGGCCCCGGCCATCATCACCTGCCAGTGGGGCTGCAATGACGTGGACTACGAAGCCACCAGCCCGACGCTCTACACCGCCGCCGCTTGCTACGCTGCCTATACGGACATGCTCAAGCAGTTGCACGGCTTCTGGCCAAACGCCCTGATCCTCGCCCAGCGGATCATGTACGAAGAGGACGTTTGGCACGGCGATATTCACGCGGACCAGGTGCTGACAACGCAATCGGGGACCCTCACCGCCGCCGCCGGCACGGTCACCCTGACCAGCGGCACGTGGCCGAGTTGGATCGTGGCCGGCATGCAAATCACCATCGGCGGACAAATCTACTACCTGGCCAGCGGCGCCTCGGGCGGGACCACGGCCACCTTGACGGCCGCCAACGGCGGATCGACCCTGACCCTCGGCACGCCTACGGCCTACACGCTGTACGAGTTCACCTTCACCAAAGACGACTACAGCAGTTCGATCCAGAACACCAGCGTCCCCGCCGTGGGAAGCTCGAAGGTCGTCTATGCCCAGGGCATGTTCAACGCCTGGGACAGCCCGAACATCAACGGCAGCCTCTACAGCTACCACCTGGCCACCCAGATCCACCCCGACCCCAACAACACCTACAACGCCGCCATGCGGGCCCTGGCCGGCTCGCCGGCCCCCTGGGTGCCAGTTCCCTGGTCGGCCTGGGTGCCCGGCTCGTATTCCACCCTCGGCCAATTCGTGACCCACGGCGGCAGCACCTACGTCTGCACCTCGGCCAACAGCGACGCCGCCTGGACCGCAAGCCACTGGTCTGCCGTCTATCCGCTCACGTACTATGTCGTTGGCGAGTACGTCACCTATGGCGGCACGTCCTACGTCTGCACCGTCGCCAACAGCGATAGCGCCTGGAACCCCGCGCATTGGACCCCAGCGGCCACCGGCGTCCTGGCCGACATCGACGCCTATCTCTCCTGGGGTCTGGCCACGCCCGTCGCCACGGGAGTCACAGCGCCGAACCAGATCGCCGTCGCTTCCAGCTCAGTCACAGGCGGCATCGCCCCCGTCAGTCTCCAGTGGTATCGCTCCACCGCCGCCGGCACGCTCGGCTCCGCAGTTTCCGGCGCCACCGCCGCCAGCTTGACCGACGCCACGGTTGCCCCCGGCACCACGTACTACTACACGCTCCAAGCGACCGACGCCAACGCAAACGTCGTCAGTGCGCGAAGCGCCGGCATCACCACGCCAGCGGCCTTGAATGCCGGCACGATCTCGGCCACCGCCACTTACGACACTATCGCCTTGCAGTGCAGGGCGGCGTCGGGCGGGGTTCCGCCCTACAGCTACGCCTGGTACCGCAGCTTGGACGGCTCGCTGGGCACGCAGGTCGGCAGCGGCCAGTCTTTCACCGACACCGGCCTCTCGCCCCGCACTTTCTACTTCTACACGTGCGTCGTGAGCGACGCCGCGGGCGATTCCGCGGACACGGCCCAGGCCCTCATCGAGACCTTGCCCATCGCCACCGCGTATTCCCTCGCCGGACCCTTGACCGGCGCCGTGGGAGAAGCCTCGGCCGATTTCACGCTGGCGCCCAACGCCGCCTTTGTCGGCACGGTCACCCCGGCCACCGATGCCTACGGCGCCTTCTCTTCAACCGATCCGTCATGGGACGGCGCCGGCCTGACCTGGGCCGGCTCGACCGCCGCCAAAACCTTCACCTACACCCCGACCAGCACCGAGGCCTCGCCGCACCACGTCAGTTGCACGAACAACGCCGGACTGCCGAACCCCGCTTCTCTGTCCTATGCCGTCACCGGCGGGCTGGAGCCAGGCTCGCTTTCCTTCGCCAACGTGGCCGCAACTTCCCTGGCCGTGGACGCGGGCGTCACCGGCGGCATCGGCCCCTACATCTACCAGTTCAACCGCGCCCCGGACGAGGGCGGATCGCCGGGTGAATTCACCACCGTCAGCACTGACCAGTTCAACAGCACCTTCTACGACTATGCCGACAACGGACTCTCGCCGTTCACGCAGTACTGGTATCAGTGCGTCATTACCGACAGCGAAGTGCCATCCTCGCAAGTCACCGTGGGGCCGGAGACCGTTCAAACCCTGATCCAGTTGCTGCAAAAGAACCGGCCCAGGGCATTCTGCGGACTGGCCTTCCAGGGCCGCGATTGGTTGTGGCTGCAAGGGCCCGCGCCGGTCGTGTGGAGTCGTCCCAGGGCTTTTATGGGGCGGGTCTTCAATCCGCGGGCCTGGTTGTGGGTCAACGGCGCAAGTTACGTCTCCGAGAACTTCTTCCCGGAGTATTACTACTATTACCAGAGTTTGGGGGCCTAAGATGCTCGTACCCTTGGATGCCAGCGTGGCAGTTGTTGGACCGCTGATTAGCGCCGCAGACGGCAAGACGCCGATCGCCGCCGGCACGCCCGTCTACGGCGACCAAATCTTTATCACCGGCGGCCTCGATCCGGGACCCACCGCCTGGGGCGGACATACCCAGGTTGCTCTGGTGCTCGGCGCTGGACTGCTTGCGCTGCCCTTCGAAGTCATCCCGTCCTTTGTGTCCACTCTGCCGGGCACGCTGTATCGCATCGACATCCAGATCGCAGGCGTGATCCTGCCCTTCAACACGCAAGTCTTCGTGCTCAATGCATCGGAGGGCGAGTCCGTCATGCCCACCGTTCAGGAGTTCCTCTCCAGCGCCGAGCAAACGCAACTCAGCGCGGCCGCTGCAGCCGCCGCAAGTGCGGCATCTTCCGCGGCCGAGGCCGCCACAAACACCACCAACCTGCCCGCCATGATCCAATCCGGCGCAAACAGCCCGCAGTTCACCGCCAGCGCCATGGCCAACGTCAACGGCGGCTCGTCCATCAACATCAACAGCACCGACACGATCATCTGCTCCAACTCATAGAAGAAAGGCTGAAGGCGGAAGGATGAAGGATGAAAGAAGCAGCTAGGTTCATCCTTCATCCTTCATCCTTCATCCTTCATCCTTCCGCCTTCGTCCTTCATCCTTGAAATCATGTCCCAACTCACCATTCGCAAAACGTGGAATGTCAACGGCGTGCTGACGAATCCCTCGTCGATCACTCTGGGAATTGTCCAGGGCAGCACCGGGACGACGATCGTGGCGGCCGGCACGGCCATGAACCAGGTGGCCACGGGCATCTATGAGTACACCGTCAATCCGGTGGACGGCGGCACGACCTACACGGCCACGATCGTCGTGGTCTATGGCGGCGAGACCTACACGTTTGGCGTGGTGGCGGTGCCCGAGGTCACGCCGGCCACGGTGACGTTCCCCGACAGCCTCAATTCGCTCTTGGCCCAACTCACCGCGCTCTATGCGCAGATCACCCTGTCGCCGAAGCCGACGTACAGCGTCCACGGCCACAATTACGCGTGGGGCGAGTACCTGGCTATCCTCGGCGCGCAGATCGAGCAGCTTACCAAGATCCGCGCGCAACAGAATCCGTTTGAAATCGTGAGCCGAGGGAATTAGGAAAGGGAGAAAGGGAGAGGGGGGAGAAAGCAAGTAATCTCCCTTTCTCCCCCGCTTCAGAAACCACCAAGCATGGCCTTTGCTTTTGCCTCTACTGCCGATTTCTTCACGCTGGACAACCTCCAGCCGCTGACGCTCCGCATTGCCGGGCAACCGGACCAGGCGATCGCCAAGGCGCTGAACAAGCCGGCGGAGTGGACCGACCCCGACCAGGCCGGTGGACAGGTGCTGGAAGGCGATCAGACGTGGATCTGGCCGATCGTCTTCACTGTTGGTCAACCGCCACTGGGATCAATCCTGATCGACCAGTGCGGCACGGCCTGGACGATCCTGTCGGTGACGCGGAAGGACGCGGTGAACGTGTGGGAGGCCCGCGGACGCAACCTGAGTGTCGTCTACGGCCTGAACAACCTGGCCGCGGTGCTGAAGGCGACGTATACGAAATCGGCCGGCGGCGAGGCCCTGCCGACGTGGACGACGATCCTATCCGGGATCCCGGCCCGGTTCCAGCCAAGCCGGCAAACCGCGCAGATCCTGGAAGACGCCGAGTGGCCGAAGACCGAATACCACGTGTATCTGGGCGTGGACATCTTCGCCCCGGAGATTCCCGTCGAGCCCGCCTCGGCCGACTATCGCCTGGTGGACTCCGCGGGGCGGCACTTCAGGATCGTCCAGTACCAGCGGGCCGAGAGAATCGACGCCCTGCCGCGGGCCGTGTGCGTATTGATTATTGAGGGCAGCGAAGGCGGAGCGGTGGACCGGTTGAGTAGCAGCGGAACGGAATGAAATCCCAAATCCGAAATACCAAACAAATTCAAACAAGAAAATCCGAATGGCCAAAACCGTTTTGAGCCTTTGTATTTTGTGTTTTGAATTTGTTTGGGATTTCGCGTTTCGAATTTAGGATTTTTCGCATTAGTGGAGCACCAACATGACCTACGGCACAACTCCTGCACAAGCCATCCACGGCCTGTGGGCGGCCGATGCAGCCCTGTGCGGCCTGATTCCCGCCGATCGGTTCCTGACGGGCCGCGTGCCTTCGTCCCAGGAAACGCCCTATTGCCGGCTCGAGCTCAGCGGCGGACGCGAGACGCAACGCTCCAACGGCTCGCTGTATCAGAAGCTCAGGATCATTTTTCACGTTTGGACCGACACCTTCGACCAGGGCGACGCCATCGCCCCGCAAATCCGCCGCGTCTTCGCCAGCCGGGAGTTCGACTGGGGCAGCGGCGGCGTGCTGGATTGCAAGACCGAGGGATGGCCCCGCACGGAGCAAACCAAGTTACCGGAAATCAAGGCCTGGGAAACCGTTGTGACCTTCGCGGCGAATACCTGGGACACGCGTTTGGATATTTAGGCCGTAGAGTGAATCTCAAATCTCAAATCTCAAATCTCAGATTCCAAACAACTTTCAAATCCGAAATTCTGAATTTGAGGTTTGAGATTTGTTTGGAATTTCGGATTTGAGATTTGAGATTTGCCTACAACCCCGTTTGGACGTTTAGCAGAAAGGAAAAGTGATATGGCAACCCCAACCCGAGGCATGGGCCAGCAATACGGCGACGCGCACGTCGGCGGAGGCTCGATCCTGGAAGTCACCGCATGGGACTTCGAACCGGCGGAGAAACTCGGGGGCGTGGTGAGCAACGTCACGGGCGGATTCGAAGGCCAGATCTACGGCGCCGTCAGCGGCAAGGGCAAGGTGACCGTGTTGGTGCCGAAGACCGGTTACGGCACGCCCTTCGTCTTCGGCGCAGACACCGTGCTGAACCTCTACGCCGATCAGGCCAGGCAGCACGGCTTCACCAACATCAACGCTGCCGTGGAATCGGCGCCGGTCTCGATCGACCTGTCCAGCGACAAGGGCATCGAGATCACGTTCAATTTCAAGAGCAACGGGCCCTACGACGCCATCGGGGCCTTCGCCGTGCTGGGAAGCTACAACAATGTGCAGACCAGCAGCAGCGGAACGTAAGCGAGCCCCGGGCGTTAGCCCGGGGGTATACGGAATCTGTACACGCTTCTTCAAACCCGGAGGCTCACGCCTTCGGCTCGCCTGACAGCGCAACGGAGAACTGAATCATGTCCGATCATGCCCGAGTAGCCGGCAAGACCTCCCAGACGATCGAGCTGGGCGGCAAGCAGTATACCCTGAAGCCTTACGTCGTCGGCCTGTGGGCCGAGATGTCGGCTTTCGTCCGCAGTCTGAAGGGCGATCCGATCAAGGAGGTCTGTGATCGCCTGGACTCGATTCCGCCCGAGCAGCAGCAGCGCTGGATGAAGGCGGCCGTCGAGGCGGCGGCCAACCAGTCGCCCAGCGAGCAGGAGTTGTCGGCGTTCGAGAAGAGCCTGCTCGGCGTGGCCTTCAAGCTCTGGACGACGCTCAAGGCCGACCACGCCCCGGAGTTTCCCGATCCGCACGCGGTGCTGGACAAGCTGATCGCGCTCGCGGAGCAGGAGGGCGAGAAGAAGATTGCGGAAATCATCATGAAGCTGGAGGTCGCCGGCGGCGAGGCCGACTTAAAAAACTCCGTTGGCCGGCCCGCGACGCCGGCCTGACGCCCCAGGACGGCGAGCCGCTTTTCGGCGGTTGGCCGGCCTTTTACAAGTTCTTCTTCGAGCGTTTCCATTGGACGATCGACGACGTACATGCCTGTCCCGTTTACCTGGCGTGCCTCTTGCTGGGCGCCATTTCGCCGGACCACACTAATGTCCGCATGACCTTCAATGACACGCTGCGGTATTACGCGGACGACGAACACACGATGAGACTTCTCAGCACGATCGGAAAGCGAAATGTTTAACAACACAATCGATACGCTCACCGACCAGATCAGGGAGCTGGTCGCGCCGGTCGACGCGGTCACGCGGCATTTCACCGGCATCCTCGGGGCCCTCCGTAGGACAGATTGCCAATCTGTCTCACAGCGCGGTAGGACAGATTGCCAATCTGTCTCGCAGCACCGTGGAGCGGATTGGCAATCCGTCTCACATCACGGTAGGACAGATTGGCAATCCGCCCCACGACGCGGTAGGACAGATTGGCAATCCGCCCCACGACGCGGCCAAGCACGGCCCAGGCTGCTGGCCGGCAGCGCGGCGGCCGAGCAACAATTCCAATTCACCTCGCTGGCCGGCCTGGCGGAAAAGATGCAGCAGGAGGCGGCGCGGCAGGACTCCGATCGGCAACAGTTGCTGGCGCAGCAGGAAGCCAACCAGCACCTGGGCAATCTGGCCGGCGCCGCCGCCGGCGCCGGCCTGCGCGTGCAGGTCGTCGGGGGGCAACTAGGACAATGGTAAGCAAGGAGCAGGGAGCAGGGGGCAAGACAGACTCGTTCCTTGCTTTTGCTCCCTGCTCCCTGCCTCCTAACCGCTAACCACCAACCACACCCATGCCAACTCCCTTCGGTCTCGTTTCGATGAAGCGCACGCTCAGCTATGCCAACGGCTGGGCGGCGGAAATGGTTTACTGCCTCGCGCAGAGCGACGTCGACGCGCATATCGCGGCCAACTACCTTAATGATTACCCCGGCACGGATGGGCTGAGCGTCGCGCAGATTAGCGACGAGCCGTGGATGGACGGCGATGTCGTCCAGCCCAGCGGCATGTCCAATGCCCGCAAGCTGACCTACAGTTTCGCCCTGGACTATATCGACGTGCCATGGCCCGACAGTATTCCGCGGCCGAGCTACCTTGCCGGGACAACGCTCCGACTGGAGGCGAGGTTCAGCGGGCAGTTCCTCACCCTGCCGGCCCGTGCGCTGCAATCCAGCGGCAGCTATACGCCGACGTCGAACCCGGATGGATCGCCCTACACCGGTCCGCCGATCACGCCCCCACCGCCCCCGCCGAACAGCAATAACCGCGTGCTGATTCCTTTGATCGACTATCTGGTCGAATGGGACCGCGTGCAGGACCTCAGCGCGCTGGATTGGGACGACCAGATCGGCTGCGTCAACCAGACGGATTTCATGGGCTGCGGGCCGGAGACATTGCTTCTGGAAGGCGTGAGCCTGACGCCTTCCTTCGTGCTGAATCCCTCGAATCCGCACGCCTGGAAGGCCACGGCCACGCTCAAGCAGCGGCAGATCTTGGTCGGCGGAAACGTCTATGGCTGGAACCACGACTTTCTGCCAAACCCGCCCGGCTGGACGCGAATCCTGATGGCCGACGGCACACCAAGATATCAACTCACGGATTTCAGCAACCTATTCACATAAAGAATCCGAAATCTCAAATCGGAAATCTCAAACAAATTCAAAATACAAAATCGGAATAACCAAGAACGTCTTGAGCCTTTGAATTTCCGATTTGGAATTTGTTTGGGATTTCGGATTTGGAATTTGGGATTTCTTGACTACCATGCCATCTCGCCCTGATCTTCCCCATCCTGGTGCTCCCCTCTCGCCTCTCGGTCGCAATTCGCTCCGCGGCGTGGTGCAAGAGCTTGGCCTGGCGGCCACGGGTGCACAGCCCAACATCGATATCGGCGGCCCGGCGGCCCTGGCTGGCCCGAGTGGCCTGCAAGTGTCCAGCGAAGCCGCTCCGCAACTCGCGGTCTTCCAGGTCGTCGATCGCTGGTCGCTGGCCCAGGTGACCAACAGCACTTTCTATCCGCAGGCCTGCGCCCATGCCAGCGCGAAAAAGGTCTTCTATCTGGCCGACGGCGGCACGTGGCAGAAACTCGACGACACGGCCGATCCGATCTACGAGACGATCTGGCATCCCTGCGGCTACCAGCTCGGCAGCGTGGACGGCGGGCGGGAAATGCCAGGCGCCTTGCAGGCGGCGGCCGACTTCATGCCGGCCGTGGGTGTGGGCCAGTGGTGCTGGTGCGTGTTCGACGAGACCGCCGGCGCGTGGCAGGTCCTGCAGCCTTGCGAGGACATCGTCCGCGTCCAGCTCACGTCGGACTGGTACGCCTGCGGCGCCGCGACGGCCGAGATCCTGATCGCCAACGGCGACGCGGAGCAGTGGCTCGGCTTCAGCACGGGCTGCGCCATCGCGGTCTACGATCCGTTGGCCGCAATCGCCAACGATCTGCTGGCCGTCTGCGATTCGTCCGGCAACTGGTACATGCCGGCCGGCACCTGCGCGATCGTCAAGCGGTTCGCCGACGACAACGCCTGGGAACCCCTGCGGTTCATGCCGGGCGCGTGTGCGTCGAGCAGCTCCAGTTCCTCCTCGTCCAGTAGTTCTTCGTCCGGCAGCAGTTCTTCGGGATCGTCCGGATCCAGCGGCAGCGGTTCGTCGGGTTCTTCTTCCGGAACGTCCGGCAGCGGTTGCCAGTGTCATAGGGTCATGAACCCGCAAGGCATCTGCGTGGACGGCGAAGGCCGGATCGTGGGCATTTGGGATTCCGCCGGCAACTGGTGGTCTCCGATCGGCTGCCCGGACCCCAATGGCAGCTCGAGCGGGAGCGGCAGTTCAAGTTCCGGAAGTTCCGGATTATCGGCGACGAAGGACATTACAGTTTCGACTTCCCTTAATTCCCCTGCCTCTCTGGCCCTTTCCATCGATGTCGGAAAATCAGAAAGCTGAATCGCCTATGGTCATCCGGCGGATAGGTATATGTCATCGTTGCGTGGAACGACCGGCAGGGTGTTGGAAAGCAGTTGGCTATCCATGTTTCGAAAAGTACCACACAGCGGCGCGGCAGGCAGCGGAGACGGGTGCGTGTCCGATCGGAAAGTTGAAATAAAGGGAGAAAGGGAGAAGGGGGAAAAGGAGCAGGGGAGAAAGGGAAAGTGGGAAATCTCTCCGTTTCTTCCCCTCTTCCTTTCTCCCTTTCTTCCGATCGCCGCGTCATTTGAAGGCTTATAGGTGATTCGTCATGCACATTTTCTTTCTCGGTTATCCCGGCTTCATGGGTGGCGCCAATACGGAATGTTGGCACACGGCCAAGGTCTGGCGTCAGGCCGGCATCGAGGTCACCTTTGTCCCCACCTGGGGCTGCGACCGGGCCATGGAAGCCAGACTGGCGGAGATCGGTTGCCAGACAGCCCATGCGGGTAACGGGGACAACCTGGTGAGCATTCCGGGCTTCGCGGGAGCGGTCGTGGTGGCGATGTGCAACAGCCACGTGATGAACTGCCGCGGGTTGCTCAAAGATCTGGGCTGCCGACTGGTGTGGGTCAACTGCATGACCTTCCTTTTCGACAACGAAATCCGCGCCTTCGGCAAGCACGGCCCGGCGGAGGCCTTTGTTTTCCAGTCCAATTTTCAACGGGCCGAGTTGGAGAAGGTCCTGCCGGCATTCGGCTACGATGCGGCGCAAGGCCACATGATCCGCGGGGCCTTTGCCTTCGATGAGGTCCCGTTCAGGCCTCGCCGCCACGCACCCGGCGAGGAGTTCTGGGTTGGCCGCCTGGCCCGGCCGGATCTCGACAAGTGGAGTTCGAACCACTGGAGCATCTTGAACCGCGTGCCCTACGCCCAGCGGCGGGCGCTGGCCATGGGCTGGACGCTGTCGTTGACCCGCAAGTGCGGCACGCCGCCGACCTGGTCCGAGACACTCGCGCCCCAGCAAATCAACTGCCGGGACTTCTTGGGCCGCTGCCATGCCATGCTCGGGCTGAACGGCGGGGCGCGGGAGAATTGGCCGCGGATCGGACTGGAGGCCATGGCCGCCGGCGTGCCGATCGTCGCCCAGAGTCAATGGGGCTGGAAAGAAATGATCGAAGACGGCCAGACAGGGTTCTTGGCCAACAACGATGAGGAAATGGCCTATCGCCTCGCCCAACTCGCCTACGACGAGGACCTGCGGCAGGCGATCATCGAGCGGGCCTATCGGCACGTGCAGGAACTCGCTTGCCCGGAGCGAATCGGCCGGCAATGGAGCGCCTTGTTCGCGAACTTGGGGGCATGAGCAAGGATGAAGGATGAAGGCGGAAGGATGAAGGCGGAAGGATGAAGGATGGAAGTTGCGCTGTGCATCATCGCCACGGGAAAGTACAAGCGCTTCCTGTGTGAATTGCTGGCCACGGCCGAGCGGTATTTCTGCGCGGGGCACGAGGTGCAGTTGTTCGTCTTCACGGACGCCGATCCGATCCTCATCCTTCCTCCTTCATCCTTCCTCCTTCATCCTTTCCCCGCTCCCCACGAGCCCTGGCCCGGGCCCACGCTGCACCGTTACCGCACGATGCTCCAGGCGGCCGATGACTTGCTGGCCTGCGATTATGTCTACTACATCGACGTCGACAGCCGCTTCGTGCGGCCTGTGGGCGAGGAGATTTTCGGCGGTGCGCCCGGTGCGCCGGGTCGGGGTCTGACGGCGACGATCCATTTCGGTTACACCAACAGGCCGCGCGGCGAATGGACGTATGAGCATCGGCCGTTCAGCCGCGCCTGTGTCTGGCCGGGCGAGGGCAAGCGCTATTACTGCGGCGGGTTTCAGGGCGGTCGGGCGGCGCATTACGTTGAGGCGATGCGGATCATGAACGCCGCGATCGCCGACGATGAAGGCCATGGCATTACGGCCGTCTGGCACGATGAAAGCCATTGGAACCGCTATCTGATCGATCACAAGCCCGAGGTCGAACTGAGCCACGATTACATGTGTCCGCCGCAGTGGCGGCCCCAGACGCAACGGATCGTGATCGTCGGCAAGAACAACGCCGAGATCCGCGCCGACAGGCCCGAGGAGACGCCCAGCCATGCTGTCGTTTGAGCAGTTCCTGGTCTTCGAAATCGCGGCCGGCTGCAATCTTTCCAAGGAGCACGCGGCGCATTGCCCGTCGGGCCGCGCCGATCGCTGGCAGCGGCTGCCGCACGGCACGCCGATCAGCGACCAGCTCATTTACGATGCCGTCCGGCAGGCGTATCGCGATTTGGGTTTTCGCGGCCAGGTGGCCTGGCACTACTACTGCGAGCCGATGCTCGCCTGGGACCGGCTGAAGCGATTGCTGCCGCGCATGCGCCGGGAGGTCCCCCAAGCGCGGTTCTGCCTGTGGACCAACGGCACGCGGTTTCCGCCGGACCTGAGCGAATTACGGATCTTCGATTCCCTGTGGATCAGCAACTACGAGAATCTCGATCGCCGGCCGCTGGCGAGAATCGTGCCAGATCTGCACGTCCTCAATGGCCTTCTGGACGACCGGACCGGCGGCGCGCTGGGCATCGGCACGGCGCCTTGCCGGCGGCCCTTCAACGAAGTCATCATCGACTATTACGGCAACGTCCACCTGTGCTGCATGGATTGGCGGGGCGAGATCTCGATCGGCAACCTGTGGCGGGAATCGCTGCAAACCCTGGCAGCGCGGTTTGTCGGGCTGCGGGATATGGTGATGCGCTCGCCGATGCCGGTCGACGCGCCCACGGTCTGCCGGGCTTGCGCCTTCCGCGATCCACAGCCCGCCAAGTTGGTGCCGCCGATCGACACCGAAGCCCTCGAATACGCGCGAGCAAAGCCATGCGAATCCTGATTGGCGCCCTGTCGGGCTGGAAGTACCACGATCGTCGCCAGCGCTGCCTATCGACCTGGATGGCCGACGGCGATCGAACCGGCGTGCAATCGGTCTTTCTCTTGGGCTGTCCGAACTGCACCGGGCCGGAGGAGCTTGGTCCGCACGCCTTGGCCCTGCCGTGCCCCGACGACTATCCGAGCCTGCCGCAGCGGACACGCTGGTTCTGCCGCTGGGCGCTGGGGGGAAAGGACGGGGCACCCGCACAGCGGGTCGGCGGAAGGATGAAGGATGAATGCGGAGGGATGCTCCATTCATCCTTCATCCTTCCGCCTTCATCCTTCCCCAACTGGGACTACCTGTTCAAGTGCGATGACGACACCTACGTCAGCATTCCGCGACTGCTGGCCTACGACCTTGCGGGTCGGGATTACATCGGCGCCGAGTGGCGGCCGGGGGTAGGCTATGGCAGCGGCGGGGCCGGATATTTTCTGAGCCGAAAAGCGGCCGGCTTGGTTGCCCGAGAGCTGGAGCAAGCGACCGGGGCCGAGGACTTGCTGGTCGGCGAGGTGCTGCGCGCCGCCGGAATCCGGCTCTCGATCGATCCGCGGTTCGTGCCGTTCGGGTCGGCGGAGAAACGGCCGCGGCGGGACAACGACCTGATCACGTTGCACGGCGTGGATGCGGACCTGTTTCTGGCCAGCCACGCCGAAACGGGAGGGACGATCGTTTAACACGGAGCCAACGGCGACGGCGTAGGACGGTCGCCGTTGGCTCCCGGTTAAACGAGTGCTTCGGCCGACGCCACCGCTACGGATGGTATTGGTCGCCTCCTGCCTCACCCTACATTTTGTAGCTCGCGGACCCTTGCGGATATAGTGAACCTATGTATACTAATACTATGTTAGTCAGTGGCTCGGGCAGTTGCCCGCCAGGCCCCGGCTGTACCGGGGGCTCCGCAGCAAACGGAGTTTACCATCAGGGCCTAGTCCCAAGCCGTGGCTCTGGTTTTTGTCTTGCCTAGTTCCACTAATCCCCGCAGTTTCTCTTGTAAGAAAAGCGGATTCCCCTCACGCTGTTGGTTGTTGTTACATCAGCCATCAACGGAAAGGAATCCGCAATGATCGTTCGACTGGATTCGCCTCAAGGTCCACAGGTTTTGTCGCCATCGGAAGTCATCAAGCATTTTGCCAGACAAACACAGGATCGTCAAACGCAATGGGGAAGAAGCTTATCCGACAACCCCGACAGCCTGGCGGAAATGGAGCGGGAGATCGACGAACACTACCGCCAGGGAGCAGGCCAGTTGGTGGCGGCTCTGTTAGGCCAGATTACGACACAACCGGCCATGGCGGAAAAGGTGGAAGAGATTCAAGAAGCGTCGGTGGTCGCCTTGCGCGCGCCTCAGCCACGTTGCTTACAACTCCGCCTGCTCTGCGGGTTGATGCTGTTCGTCAGCACGGCATACTCTGCACCGCGGCGTAGCAAAGGGAACAAGGCACAGCCCCACGCACAGCAGGCCGGTTTGTATCCGGAGCTAGCCGCGTTGGGTTTTTTCAAGGGGTGCAGTCCTGCGCTGCAATCGATCGTGGCACGGATCGTGGCCCTCAGTCCGTCCATCGCCGTTGCGCAGAAGGAACTGGCGCGTCAGGGAATGCGTCTGGATAAGAAGGCTGTCCGCCGCATTGCCGAACAGTTGGGAACGCAGATGCTGGCATTGCGGCAGCGGGAATTGCTGGCGTGGCGGGCAGGTGCGCTACCCGCGGGAAAGGACTTTCGCGGCAAGCGTGTGGTTGTACAATTCGACGGCGGGCGCATTCGCATGCGGGAAAACAAGCCACGTCGCAAGCAGCGGCGCAAAGGAGAACGGGAGAAGTTCGACACACCCTGGCGAGAACCGAAGGTTGTGACCATTTTCGAGATCGACGCGCAGGGCAAGATGACCAAGAAGCACCAGCAACCACTGATTGACGGAACGCTGCTGGGGCCGGATCATGTGGCGGAATTGGCGGCCTATCATCTGCACCGTCTGGGAGTGGCCGAGGCGGAGTTGGTGGTCTTTGTGTCTGACGGGGCGCATTGGATTTGGGATCGCCTGGAATGGATCGAGCGGCGTGCCGGGCTGGATCCGTCACGGACAGTGCATGTGCTGGATTTCTGTCACGCGGCGCATCACGTCAGTTTGGCATTACAGACCCTTGGTTGGGACGAAGCCATGCGGCGCGAAACCTATGGCCGGTTACGCACGCTGCTGAAGAACAGCCGTTGGGAGGAAGTCACCCGCCAGTTGATTCAGTGGGCACGTAGTCAACCAGAAAACAAAGACATCTGGACAGAGATTCGTTATCTGACCATCCACGGCGAGGAAGGGCACCTGAGCTATGTCACCTTCCGTCGTCGTGGCATTCCGTGTGGCAGCGGAGCGATTGAGAGTGCCATCCGCCGCGTCATTAATCAACGACTGAAAAGCAACGCGATGTACTGGCGGCAAGAAAACGCCGAAGCCGTGTTTGCCGTGCGTGCAACGTTGCTCTGCGATCGTTGGGAGGAAACGCTCACACGGGTCCGGCACTCGATGGCGCGTGATCGCCGCCTTGCTTGGCGATGGGACGCACCGAACACCATCGCCGAATTGAACGAGAATAACGAGGTCCAACCCCCGCAGTCTCAACATCCTACGCGACAACAACCTACAACGATTGTGGCGTGACTCCTTTTGGGCTCAGGCCCTACCATCATGTCTCACCCCAGGAAGTACGCTATCGCGTTGATTGGTCTCGATTCCACGCTCATCCGGCTCTGTGCCGCTCGGCTTTCCTTGGCCGAGGCCGCGGCATGGCTCGATTCGCAGCAGCGGGCGCCGTCGCCGGACGGTCAGCCGTGTATCCTGCTGCAGCCGATTGCACGGGCGATTCGCTTGGCCGCGGCCAAGCCTCGCTCGAAGTAAGTGGTCTTGCACGCGAATACGTGCGTCGAAGCTGTAGGATGGACCTCGGGCACCATGTACTCATGGTCGATGCGTCTGGCTGCAAGCGGACGCGTTCGGAGGTCTATCCTACACGCGCGTTGTCGCCTTTCGCTCCGCGAAAGACGACACTTACTTCGCGCGTTTGCCCTTGGGTTCCTTGTGCCCTTTGGTCTTGCGAGACTTCGGCGGGGCCGAAGGCTTGCCGCCCGTATAGTCGAGTCTCTGTTCCGCGTGATAAACGGTCCGTGTCGTGACCTCGAACCACTTGCCGCACTCTTCACAGAGGACGGGCCCTAGATCGGCGACTTCCGGGCCATGTTCCTTGTCGCAATTGGGGCAAATGGGGTAAGCATAACCGGCGATAATTCGAGGCAAGTGCACGTCTACCATGATAGGATCATCCTCGTCGTTGGGATCATCTCGCGTACACCGAGGATTATAGCTGACGATTGCCGCGTAGGAAAGTAAAACGGTCGCCGAGTCAGATTGTAAACGCCGCCGCTGGGCCGGGTACCCTCTGGGTGCCAGCGGAGCGCAGGATTGGCCACTAAATGACCTTGCGTGATTCTGGGAGCAAACTGTAGGGTGGGACTGGCCTGCGCGAAATCAGCATTATGCTCGCCCTGGACCTTATGCCGGTTTTGTTCCACGATGCGATTAGGCGAGCATGCGCGAAAGGCGCAGTAACTGCCGTATTCCGGTCGCGTAGCGACCATTGACGGTAGCCGTGGGTTTCAACCCAATACCGTTCAAATAAGCATAACTACCGACTCCATAAAGGTTTTCGTCAAAGGAGGCAGGTGTCGGTGCTCCGGTCGCTTCTTTGGCCATTTCTTCACTTGCCGTTTGATGACACGCGGATTGACGCGGTTGCGGCGGGGGTCGGTTCGTTCATGGCTCATTTCATCCAGCAGCGCCGCATACCAGGTTTGAAACGACTGCGGAGAGCGGCTATCGCATTCCGGCATCCGGCATTCGAGAGTCTGATGACATCCGGTAAACGAAAGGCGATCTGTATCCAGCCCGGCCCGCCTGGCAGCTTGGAACATCAGCGAGCGAATCACAAAATGAGCCAACGACAAGGCATAGATTTCCTGACGTACGCCCGTCGGCGTTTCGCTACGGAGGTGCGTCGGCTTGCTGGCACGCGGCGGGTCTTGGTACGTCTTCTGTTGAGCGTAACCAAGTTCGTGTTCCCAACGCCAATGATACCCCGGGATCAATTCCAACACCGGATATTTGCTTGCGTCCAGCAGATCGGTAAGGAGCGTGTGTTCTTCTTGATGGCCGACACGTTGTGGATCGTTCAGCGTGTACTTGATCACACGCACGACGATTCCCTGACGATCCTTTTCTCGGGCGCGTGCATTGGGATAAATCTTCGCCAGATACGAGCCATCGGAAAGCTGCTCAATCTTCTTGAGGATCATGCCCTTCTGAAGCCGGACCAGCAGATGTACGCCCCGCAAAACCAGGCTTTTCCAGAGTTCGTAGCTGAAAAAGCCGCGGTCGCACAACAGCAGCATGCCCGGCTGCAAGTGCGGCAGCAACTGGGGAAACAGCGCCCTCTCGCTGGTTCGATAGGAGCCCGTGGCGAGAGCAAACTCGACGTGGGTTCCCACTTCCACCAAGCTCAACTTACGCACTTGGGGAAAGGCGCCATCGCCACGTTTACCCGACGGGCGGTCGAACGCGGCCTCATTAGCCGGCGTATCGGGGACGTCGAAAAGGGTACCGTCCACAGCCGTCAATCGCATGCCGCAATAAAACGCTCCAGGCGTTTCCGGGGTGGCCAGAGGTCGAACAGTCCGTTGAAAGAGTTCTCGTACGGGCTCAACGCCCAACCGCTGTCGCGCCACACACAGCGCGGAGCGACAGGGAGTATCCACAGGACCGCGCAACCGACGTGCGTGCTTGAACACCTGACGAATCGGCAACTTGGTGAAAATACCCATCGCCAATACAATCCACATCATAATTTCGTGCGTCAACTTGCAAGCCCGCGGATTGACACGATCGGTGTCCTTCAGGACTTGCCGAATGTCTGTCGGTCTGATAATCTCTTCTAAGACAGCCAGCCGATCTAAAACCCGGCCCGTTTCGTCGGCCGGAAGCACGCAACGTCCTTGTTGCTCCATTGTCACAGCCTCCTTGCTAGGGGTAGAACTTCCAGCCCTAACTTTAGCGGAGGCTGTGACTTGCGCCTATTTCAACGGTATTGGGTTTCAACCCACGGTAGGCTACCCGCGCAAACTCCTCGCGTCGCGTAGCGACGCCTGAAAGGCACGCCAGCGCCCACGGCCGCGTTCAATCGTCGCTACGCGACGAAACGGGTCCTCTGCGATCCGTGGACCGTGGGTTAAAACCCACGGCTACCGTCAGTCGTCGCTACGCGACGGGGCATCCCCCAATGCGAAGTGGCGGAACAGCGGAAAAAAACGGCAAACGGCGGGAGAAGGTCCGTGTTAGTTGCCAATCCCGCGCCCCCGCTGGCACCCAGAGGGTACCCGGCCCAGCGGGGGCGGCCGACACGATTGCTCGGCGATACACCGCCGCGTTGCCAGCGTTGCCAAGAAAAGGTAGTATACGTTTTCACAATGTTTACCATGTTGAACCGTCAATCCATCTTTCTGGCCGTGGCCATCGGCTCTTGTGCCGTGGCCTTCGCCGCCGACCAACCGCCCCTCCGGAACGGCACGGAGTCCGTTCAATCCAGGCCGGCGAAACAAGTCTGGATGGCGCCGCCGTCCTACGACAAGGGGCGGTGCTTTCGCGAATTGTTCGAACAGCCGGATGCATGGCGGGAAACGCGGGCCGCGATCGATGTGCTCGCTTACGCCGACCTCAACATCGACAAGCAGTTCAGCGACGACCAGCTCCGGGCATGGTTTTCCAAGTTGCAGCCGTGGGGCATCAAGTTCGCCCTGGAGGTCGGCGCCTTGAAGCCCTGGGGCACGACCGGCGAGAAGACCTTCGCCATCGAACGCCCGATGTGGGACCGCATCGAGCGCCTGGGCGGCAGCATTTACGCGATTGCCATGGATGAGCCGCTGTGTGCGGCGCAAGGAGATCCACAAGCCGGACGATTACGCGGTGGAAGAGACCGCCCGTTACATTGCCCTGGTCCGCCGGCACTACCCGCGCGTGCTGATCGGCGACATCGAGCCCTACCCGTATCTTCCCCTGCCGGATCTAATCCAGTGGATCGACGCGCTGGAAAAACGCCTGGCCCAGATGCACGTCAAGGGGCTCGACTTCTTCCGCTTGGATGTCGATTGGGTGTGCTTTACGGTCGGCAGACCGGGCTCGTGGCCGGAAGTGAAGCGGCTGGAGCAGTATTGCCGGGGCCGCAAACTGGCCTTCAGCCTGATCTACTGGGCCTCCGGCTACCCCGCCCTGGAGCGGCAGGGACTGGCCGATGATTCGACCTGGTACGTGTCGACGATGCAGCAGGGATACGACTACGCCGCCGTGGACGGGGCGCCCGATCAGTACGTGATCGAGAGCTGGATCGATGCCCCTTCGCGTTGTTTGCCCGAGACGGGCGAGTTCACCTTTACCCGTTCCGTGCGGGATTTCAGCCGCAAGTTCGCCCGGCGGGGGCCGGTTCCCGGTCGCGGAGCGACCATGGACGGTAGCCGTGGGTTTCAACCCACGGTAGGCGTACCGACTCGAACGCCCCCGCGTCCTTGACGCCGCCCAATAGGCGGCTTTTCCACGGACTCTTCGCGGCGTCCGGCGTCCGCGATAAAATCAGGGCGCGTTGCGTTTGCTCAAAATTCCTGCCAGTCGGTAGGGTCGATTGGCCGTCGTGGTTCGGCGCCAGCATCGCCGGGCAAGTAAAATCTCTTATGGGAGGACACGTTATGAGAAACTTTGTGGTTGGGTGCATCGTGGTTTTCACAATGGCCGGGACCGCCGTTGGCGAGACGACAGAGCCGCCCAAGAAGCTTGCAGCAGACTTGGGCGGTGGGGTGAAGATGGAGTTGGTGCTCATCCCAGCGGGCGAGTTCAAGATGGGCGGCGGCGAGTCGGCGGAGGCCACGGCGGCCTTCTTCAACAAGACCTACGGCGAGAATATCCTGACAGCAGACCTTTTCAAGGACGAGCATCCGAAGCACCGGGTACGGATCACCAAGCCGTTCTACCTGGGCACGTACCATGTCACGCGGGGCCAGTTCCGGCAGTTCGTGAAAAATTCAGGGTACAAGACGGAGGCGGAGAAGGGAGAGAAGCCGGGGGCCTATGGCTGGAACCCTGACAAGAAGAAGTTTGGCTTCAACGAGAAGTATTCCTGGCGGAACGCGGGATTCGAGCAGACCGACGAGCACCCCGTGGTGAACGTAAGCTGGAACGACGCGGTGGCTTTCTGCCAGTGGCTCAGCAAAAGGGAGGACAAGACCTACCGCCTACCAACGGAGGCCGAGTGGGAATACGCCTGCCGTGCCGGGACCACAACCCGCTACTACAACGGCGACGATCCCGAGACACTGGCCAAGGTCGGCAACATCGCGGACGCAGCCGCCAAGGCGCCGTTTCCTGACTGGACATGGACGATCAAAGCCAACGACGGTTACGTGTTCACGTCTCCGGTGGGAAAGTTCAAGCCCAATGCCTTCGGGCTCTACGACATGCACGGAAATGCCTGGCAGTGGTGCGCGGATTGGTACGACGCGGAATACCACGCCGTCTCGCCAGCGGATGATCCGCCGGGGCCTACAACGGGCTCGTCCCGCGTGATTCGCGGCGGTTGCTGGTACTCCCCGGCGTGGCACTGCCGGTTGGCGGACCGCTACTGGGACTTGCCGGGGATCGGGGACGACGGCCTGGGCTTCCGTGCCTCCCTAGTTTTGGCGGACAAGCGAGGCGAGCGTAGCCGGTGCGTAGCCCGCTGCGCAGGCCCGGGACGGGCCGTAGCCGGGCAAGCACAGGCGGAGTGAGCAAGTTACAAGCCAAGATGCTCCCCGGGTCCAGGGGCGAAGCCGAGGCGGATTTGGGTTGGGCGGCCTGTTATAATGGGCGGTTTGCAAAATGCAGTTCAAGTTGTTTTCGATCGCGGCGACGGGCGATGCGGAATCGGAGGAGTTGAACTGCTGCCTGCGCTCGAATCGCGCCGTGTCGGTCGAGCAGGAACTTGTTCAAGGCGGCCACACCGCATATTGGTGCTCCTGCGTCGAGTACCTGCCCAGTGGCCGAGCGGAAATCAAGGGTGGCGGCCGTCCGCGGGTGGACTACAAGGAGATCCTGTCGGCGAATGATTTCGCCCTGTTCGCGCGAGAGTCCCCCAAAGGGCTGGCCAATCCGCATTGACATAACGACCACAAATCGTTACCGTCCTCCCCCACAAGACTGTCCTTTCGCTCTTCTCAGTTTTCCAATCCCCCGACCCCCCAGGACGGGGCCGTGCGGCCCCTGATGAACGACCATGGCGGCAATGTCCACCGGCAAGAAGCTGGCGATCGCGGGCCTCGTAGTCGCGGGCGCCACCGCGTACATGGCCTACTTGGGCGCGTCGTCAAGCTGGCAGTATTATATGACGGTCAAAGAGTGTGTGGAAAACGCACCCCAGGTTGCCGGCCAGCGGATCCGCGTCAGCGGGACCATCGTGCCCGGCTCGCTGGTCATCACGCCGGACCGGCAGGAAGCCCGCTTCTCGCTCAGCGAGCAGGGCAGCCAACTCCCCGTTGTCTGCAAGGGCCCGTTGCCCGATGACCTCTCGCCGGTGAAGCCCATGGAGGTCGTCGTTGAAGGGCGGATGGAAGACTCCTGCACGCTGCACGGCGATAAGCTGATCACGCGTTGTGCCAGCAAATACTCCGCCCAGAAAAAAGCGCCGACGGCAACAGCCGATCTGCGGAGCGGGGAGACCGTGCGATGACGGTGGCCGGGCAACTCTGCTTGCTGATCGCAATGATTTGCACGGGCTATGCGGCCTTTGCGGCGATCGTCGGCGCGCGGAGCCTGGCGCCCGGCGGGGCACCCAGCGGGGCACCCGGTTCTCCGGGTCGGGGTCGGGGTCGGCACGGCCTGGGCCGCAGCGCAGTAGCGGCGGCGCTCGCGGCGCTCGCGGCCCTCACGGTCGTGATCCTTGTGCTGGCCTATGCGCTGGTGAGCAAGGATTTTCGCTTCGAATATGTGACGGAATACTCCGATCCGCTCTTGCCGTGGCATTACAGCCTGTCGGCGCTGTGGGTCGGACAGGCCGGATCGCTGCTGGTCTGGGGCTGGTTCGTGGCGGTGCTGGCGGTCATTTTCCGCTTCACCTACCGCCGCGACCCGCAAGCGGGCGCCCTGCGCGAGCTCCGCGAGTTGGCCTTCGGCATCCAGATGGCCTATCTCGGTTTCCTGCTGGCGATCATGGTCTTTGCCGCCGATCCGATGGCGCCGTCGCTGGTGCCGGGGGCCAAGGGCGAGGGCCTCAGCCCGTTGCTCCAGCATCCCGCCATGTTGATCCATCCGCCGATCGTGTTTTTGGGCTATGCGGCGTGGGGCATCCCCTTCGCGCTGGCCGCGGCGGCGCTCATTTCCGGCCGGCTGAATAACGCCTGGCTGCAGCAGGCGCGGCCCTGGTCGCTGTTCGCCTGGACGACCCTCGGCGGCGGCATCCTCCTGGGCGCGGAATGGGCCTACGAACAACTCGGCTGGGGCGGCTACTGGGCCTGGGACCCCGTGGAAAACGGCTCGCTGATGCCCTGGCTCACGGGCACGGCCTTGATCCACGGACTGATGACCTGGCGGCAAGGTGCGCTGAAGAAGACGACCTTGTTCCTGGCGATCAGCACGTTCGGCCTCTGCAACTTCGCCACCTTCCTCACCCGCAGCGGGATTTTCAGCAGCCTGCACGCCTTCAGCCAATCGCCCATCGGCTGGATGTTCCTCTTCTGGATTGCCGCCCTTGCCGTGGGCGGCACGCTGCTGATCTTGCGGCGGAAGCAGCAACTTGTGGCCGAAAAGCCGCTGGCTTCGCTTGGGAGCCGCGAGGCCCTGGTGCTGCTGGGAATCCTGGCCCTGGTGCTGCTGACGACCGTGACTTTGCTAGGCACGCTGGCAGGGGCCATTTCCGGGCTGTTCTCCGCGACGCGGATCATGGTGGGGCTGGCTTTCTATAACAATGTGCTGATCCCCACGGGCCTTGTCTTGCTGGCCGTGGTGGCCGCCGTGCCGCTGCTCCGTTGGGGAGCTGGTCCCACGCGCGAGCGAACGTGCCTCTTGGGCATGGCGGCCTTCCTGGGACTGCTCGTCGCGCTTGCCACAGTGGTTTTCGGCGTCCGCAGTCCGATCGGATTGGCCGTCGCGGGCCTGGCGGGCATGCTGATTGCCTCGACGTTTCTGGCGGTCGTTGCCGTACTCATCACGCCGACCAGCGCTGCGCGTCGGTGCCCGCGTGATGAGAATTCGTCAATCGGGCACCGACGCGCAGGCGCTGGTCGGCGTGATGAGTACGTTCATTGCCTCCTTTGCCCTGCACCGCCGCCGCTATGCGGGCTTCCTCATCCACCTCGGCTTCGGCTGCATGGCGGTCGGCATTGCCGGCTCGTCGCTGGGAAGCCGCGAGACCGATCTCTCCATGACCCGCGGCCAGACCGTCGAGTGGGAAGGCCGCACGATCCACTACGCCGACTTGCTCCAGCAGGATCTTCGCCAGAAGGTCGTCGTCGCCGCTCAACTTGAAGTCAGCGGGCCGGCCGGAACGCAGTATACGCTTCAGCCCGCCCAGGTGCTCTATCGCCCTCAGAACCAGTGGGGCACCAAAGTCGCGATCCATTCCACCTTCGGCGGCGACTTCTACGTCATCATGCGTGGCGGCAGCGCGGCCAGCAAGATCCACCTGACTTTCATTGATCACCCCCTGATCCGCTGGCTCTGGGTGGGCGGCTGGATCGGGCTGGTCGGCGTCGCAATTGCCATCCTGCCCCAGCGGCGGGGCCGGGAGACGAGCGAAGACCAGCCATCGGCGCATACCGTGGTTCCCCGCCCGCACTTCGCCGACCTTAAGGTGCATTCAGAAAGACTTTGAATCGTAACACGGCGCCGTCGCCGCTGGCTCCCGGTTAAACGACACGAACCATGATTGATCCCGGCATCGCTAAGGTGCATTCAGAAAGACCTTGAATCGTAACACGGCACCGTCGCCGCTGGCTCCCGGTTAAACGACACGAACCATGATTGATCCCGGCATCGCAATCGAAGTTCGCGGCGTGACCAAGCGATTCGGCCGCCGCCTGGTGCTCGACGAAATCGATTTGCAGGTTGCGGCCGGCGAAAGCATCGTGCTCACCGGATCGAACGGGGCCGGCAAAACAACCTTGCTCCGCACGATGGCCGCGCTAATTCGTCCCAACCACGGCGAGGTCCTCTGCTTCGGCGAGAAAACCGTCGGCAACTGCGGAAGCCGTCGTTGGATCGGCATGGTCGCCCACGAGAACCGCTTATACCCGCAGCTCACGCTCCGTGAGAACCTGGTCTTCGCCGCGCGGATGTGCGATGTGGCCCGCCCGCGGGACCGCGCCGAATCGCTGCTGGAAACCGTGGGCCTGCGCGGGCATGGCGACCGCACGCCGCAGGTGCTGTCGAAGGGCATGCGGCAGCGGTTGAGTCTCGCCCGGGCGTTGATCCACGACCCGCGGATCCTGTTGTTGGACGAACCGTTCGAGGGCCTCGATGCCGACGCCGAGCGGTGGCTGAGCGGATTGCTCCAGGAGCTGCGGCAGCAGGGCCGGACCATGTGCTCTGTCCTGCACGACGAGGCAAAGACCCGGCGTCTGGCCGATCGCGTGCTGCACCTGTGCCAGGGCCGGTTGCGGCAAGTCGCCGCAGGTCCGGCTGCGACATACGCCGCATGACCATTTGAGGTTCATATCATTAACGGTTCGCAGTATCAAAAGCTCTACTGGATGGTTTCCAAGGACTTGCTCTGCGAGTGCCGTTCGCTGCGGGTCTGGCCGGCCATGCTGCTGCTGGGCGTGGTCGTGGCCCTGATGTTCGCCGTGCAAACGGACCTTCCGCCCGAAGCCCTGCGGCAGATCGTCGGCGGTCTGTTGTGGCTGACGATCTTCTTTGCCGGCACGCTGGCCCTGGACCGCTCGTTTGCCGCGGAGCGCGATGACGGTTGCTGGGAAGGGCTGCTTTGCTATCCCGTCTCGCCGACCATCGTTTACCTGGCCAAACTGGCCGTGAACGTTGTCGCCCTGGCCGCGCTGGAATGCGTGTTGATTCCGCTGTTCGCCATCCTCACCGGCGTGCCGCTCCTGGCCCATCCGGGGCCGATCATCGCCGTGGCCGTGTTGGGAAACCTGGGCCTCGCCGCCGTGGGTACGTTGCTCAGCGCCGTGGCCAACACCGGCCGGCAGAGCTCTTATCTGCTGCCGCTGCTGGTCTTGCCGACGGTCATCCCGCTGGTGCTGGGTGCTGCCGAAGCGACCCGCCTGGCCGTGGAGCACGATTTCGGCCCCGCCTGGTGGCGATGGGTGCAACTGCTGGCAGGCTTCGCGATTGTTTTCATTACCGCAGGCATCGTGCTTTTCGAATTCGCCGTAGAGGAATAAATCGAGTACCAAACCATGCTGGAAACCGCCAATCATCGTTCCCTTTCCGATTCCCTCTGGCCTGCCATTGCGGCCGTGATGGTCACGACGGCCATCGTCGCCATTTTCCTGCTGGCCCCGACGGAAGAGACGATGGGCGTCGCCCAACGGATCGTCTACATCCATGTCTCCGTGGCCTGGATGGGGCTGGCCGCCTTCGTTCTCATGGCCGTGACGGGCGGAATGTACCTGCTTCGCCGCGATCTGGCCTGGGACCATTGGTCGCGGGCCGCCTTGGAAATCGGCTGGCTCGGTTGCAGCCTGACGCTGGCCACCGGCTCGCTGTGGGCCCATGCCGCCTGGAACACCTGGTGGACCTGGGACCCGCGCTTGACGACCGCCTTTGTGTTGTGGGCCATGTATTCTGCGGCCCTCGTGCTCCGCAGCGGTATGGAAGACCCGCACCGGCGGGCGCGGATGGGCGCCATCGTGGCGATCGTCGGCGTGTTGGACGTGCCGCTGGTGGTCATGGCCACGCGCTGGTTCCGCGGCATCCATCCCAAGAGTCCGCACATGGAGCCCACGATGCGCGTGGTGCTGTTGATCAGCGTCGTCTGTTTCACCGTATTCTTTACGCTGCTCTTGCTCTTGCGGCGCTCGCAACTTCGCGTCGCCGAGATGCTGGACAATTTGGAGGAATCCCCATGCTCACTTTCATGACCGCTTACCTGGTTGTCTGGTTCGCCGTGTTGGCCTATGTGCTGCGACTGGGCGGAGAACAACGCCGCCTGCGGCGTGCGGCCGAGGCCTTGCAGGCCGAGTTTGAGAAACAGCGACCGCCGCGACAGCGGGCCGCATGAAATCGATTGCTCAAGTTGTCAAGGTCCCCACCGAAGAGCGCGTCGAATGGCACGCGATGAAGGCGCATCCAGATGACACGAAATAAACTCTGCATTGGTCACGGCTCGGCATTCACGCCGAAGGCGTGCAACCCCGAAGCCCACGGTCGCGCAGCGCACCCTGGGATGACAGGCGTTCAGCGGATGGCACCCCTTCGGGGTGCGGACGATGACGTGCCGTATGTCAACCCAGGGTGCGCAACGCGACCCTGGGCTTTGGAGTGGAATTGCTTCGCGGTTGGTGTGGCATTCATCCTGTTCTGCTCCGCCTTGGCCGCCGCGGCGGCGCCGGCCGCTGCCGGCACGATTCAAGGCACGGTCGTGAATACTTCCAGCGGCGCGCCGGTCCCCTGCCAGGTGGCAGTCGTCCTGCAGGTGCTGGTGAACGGCCAGTGGGTCCCCTTTCGCGATACCATTTCCAACAAGCAAGGCCAGTTCCGTTTCGAGCGATTGCCCGTGGGCGATGGGACCATCTACCAGGCCGGCGCCACCCGCCACGGCATTTTCTACCCTGGGCCGCGGATTCGCTTGACCGCCCTTGATCCGCTTGCCGGCACGCAACTCTCAGTCTGCGACGCGGCGGCCAGCCCCAATCCGCTGGTGCTGAAGAAAATGGACGTTGCCATTCGCCCCGAGACCGGGCTGCTGAAGGTCACGGAATCGCTGCTCTTGGAAAACCCGTCGCACACCTGTTATGTCGGCGAAGCGGCCCACGACGGCGCCGATCCCGTGACGCTGGAGCTTTCCATCCCGCCGGATTTCGAGCGGACCACCTTCGACCAGGAGTTTTTTGGACGGCGGTTTGCCATGGTCAACCATAAGCTGGTCACGAGCGTTCCCTGGCCGCCCGGCCAGCGGGAAGTGCGATACACCTATGTGATCCGCAATACCGAGGAGGTATTCCGGTGGAAGCGGCCCCTGGACCTGCCCTGTTCCAACGTGACGATCCGCGTCGAGGGCAAGTCGCCCAAGGAGGTCCGTTGCGAGTCGCTCGGCCAAACTACGGCCGATGACAAAACGGTCGTGTTCGAGTCGGCTGGGCAGGAGCTGCCCGCGGGCCACGTCCTGCAAGTCGAACTGGGCCGGCTGCCGGTGCCCTGGATGACCTACGGCAAATGGGCGGCGGTTGCCGTCATGTTCAGCCTGATCGCCGCCGGCGGCTGGGTCCATTTCCGCCGCAATCGGCAGCCGTCCACGCAGTCCCAGCCGAAAACTCTGACCGCCCGAAATAAGAGGAAACGGGCGGCGTGAGGGGCCTATCGTACTCATCACGCCGACCAAGCTGCGCCTCGCTGCCCGCGTGATGACTACGTTTCACGCTGGACAAAGACAGACTTTTTTGTTAAAATTCCCACCATCAACGGATTAACCCCTGTCCGGAAACAACTCTGTAGAACGGAATGCATTCCGTTTTGACGGACTAGAATCTGTTCTACGAAGAACTCGGAGGTCCATCCTCCAGAAGGAAAAACAACGATGACAACTCTTCGCTGCATGGCTCTCATATCGCTAGGAATCGCCTTCTGTACGGGTTGCGGCGATTCGTCGCCCCAGGCGTGGGAAGGCAAGTCGCAATCTTCCGCATCGAAAAAAGGCGCGAAAGTCAATGACATTGTGAACAACGATGACGACTCGACCACAGATCAATCCGACGATCCGCACAAGATGATCAACCCGCACGGCGCGATGAATCCGCACGCGGGCATGCCCATGGCCGGCGGCGGCGCGGATAACTCCATCGAGAACGACGGCAAGCTGGACATCGATACGGTCCATTTCACGGTGCCGAAAGCGTGGATTCGCAAGGCGCCCAAGTCGTCGTCGATGGTCCCCATCCTGGCCGAGTACGGCATCCCGAAGGCCGAGGGCGACAAGGCGGACGGCCGCCTCACCGTGACGCGGGCCGGCGGCAGCCTCGAAAGCAACATCGATCGCTGGAAAGGGCAGTTCGGCACCGACAAGGCGAACCAGGAGACCATCGACGCCGGCGGCATCAAGATCACACTCGTCGATCTTGCCGGCACGTACAACGATTCGATGGGGCCCTTTGCGCCGGCGGTGGAACGTCCCGATTACCGCATGTTGGGCGCGGTCTTCCAGCTTCCCGACGACACCATGCTGACCTTCGTCAAGTGTTACGGTCCGAAGAAAACGATCACCGCCCACGCCGACGAATTCAAGGGATTCCTCAAATCGCTCAAAGTGGACAAATAGCGATGGACTATGCCGCTTACACGACAGCCGACTTCGACCACAGTCCGCTGATGTTCTATTACGAGACCACCACGGCCTGCGACCTGGTCTGCAAGCACTGCCGGGCTTCGGCGCAAGAGAATCCCGACCCCCAGCAACTCAGCACCGAGCAAAGCAAGCAGCTCTTGTCGCAGATTGCCACGTTCCCCAAGCGGCCAATGGTCGTGCTCACCGGCGGCGATCCGTTGAAGCGGCACGATCTGATGGAACTGATCGCCCACGGCCGCAGCGTCGGACTGGAAATGGCCCTCACGCCCTCTGCCACGCCGCTGGCCACGAAGGAGGCCTTCGCGCGGGTCCGCGCGGCGGGCATCCGGCGGCTGGGCATCAGCCTCGACGGTCCCAACGCGGCGGTCCACGACTACTTCCGCGGCTGGGAAGGCAGTTTCCAGCGGACCCGCGAGATGCTCCTGGCGGCCCGCGAGTTGGGCATGGCCGTGCAGGTCAACACCTCGGTATGCCGGCGAAATGTCGACTTGCTGGACGAGATGGCCGAATTCCTCACGCCCTTCGGCATTGCCATGTGGGCCTTGTTCTTTCTCGTGCCGGTGGGCCGCGGCGTCGAGGAAGAGCGGATCAAGCCCGAAGAGTATGAACTGGTCTTCGAGAAACTTTACCACTGGTCGCAGACCAAGCCCTATGCCGTGAAGACGACCGAGGCCCCGCATTACCGGCGGTTTGTCATGCAGCGGGGCGGCGATCCCCTGGCTGGGCCACACGGGGGTGACAGCTCGGAACGCCGCGGCCACCGCGCCCCGTTGGGCGTGAGCGACGGCAAGGGGATCATGTTCGTCAGCAACACCGGCGAGATCCTGCCGGCCGGCTTCCTCCCTATTCGTTGCGGTCGGTTTCCCACGGACAACGTCGTCGAAGTCTACCAGAAGCACCCCGTCTTCCTCAGTCTCCGCACGCCGAGCGGATTCAAGGGCAAGTGCGGCGTCTGCGAGTACAACACGATCTGCGGCGGCAGTCGTTCGCGGGCCTTCGGCGTGACCGGCGACCCGCTGGAAGCCGAGCCCGACTGCCTGCACGTGCCGGAGAAGCTGCGGGAATTGCAGCCGGCATGATTTCGTTATCCGGCGGCGTCGGCGGTTGATTCGGAAACCGACAAGCTTGTAACCATGACCGGATCGATGATCTCATAACCGCCCTGGAGATCGGCGACAACGATGCTGCGTTCGCTACGGCTAATGAGGAGAAAATCAACGTGGTCGATAGGAAACTCGCGCCCATCAGCCAGATGAATAGTGAACGGGCGAAATGGCTGCTTCCGTAAAGTCTCGCGGATTTCGCTGATTCTCATTTTCGCTCCTTGTTGCGCGCTGGATTGCGAATTTCCATAATCAGTTCTAGCCTGTCACCGCCGCGCTGTCCAGTCACGTAGGCCGGAACAAGCCTGCGCAGTTCCGGCGTGGGTGGCTGCCGCCTACCTGGGACGCGTTCCACAATTCATCGCCGCGATACCCATCCGTGCCGGAACTGCGCAGGCTTGTTCCGGCCTACGGCTTGTTCCGGCCTGCTATTGCGGGTTAAATATTCACGTTGCCGGCGGATTTCCCTTGACCATGACCGCCCGCACCGCTATTATTCACAGACGATTTAGTAATAATTCAACCCCCCGCTTCCGATCCTCCCTAAGCCCCCGCCGCGAGACTGGCGCCAAGTCGCAGCCCTCGCCTCCCCGCGCCCGCCTGGGGAGTGTATGCAGGATAAGTCACCGTGAATCCCGCCATCTCTCCCATTCTCGATTTCCAGCCGCGGACACGGATCGTGTTCGGCGCCGGCGCGATCGAACGCTTGGGGGAACTTGTCCGCGAATATACGGGAACGCGCGTCCTGTTGGTCACCGACCCAGGAATTGTTGCGGCGGGACATGCCCAACGGGCCGAAGAGTCGCTCTCCGCCGCAGGTGTCCACTTCGCACGCTTTGATCGAGTTGTCGAGAACCCAACAACAGAGGGGGTTGATGCCTGCGCGGCCGCCGCGCGGCAGGAGCAAAGCGATTTTCTTGTTGGCCTTGGCGGCGGCAGCAGCATGGATACGGCCAAGGGCTGCAATTTCCTCCTCACCAACGGCGGACGGATGGAAGATTACTGGGGCGTCGGCAAGGCCACCCGGCCGATGTTGCCCCTGATCGCCATCCCCACGACGGCCGGGACGGGCAGCGAATGCCAGTCTTTCGCCCTGATCACGCACCCCCAGACGCATGTGAAAATGGCCTGCGGCGATCCCAAAGCGGCGGCCCGGGTGGCGATTCTCGATCCCGAATTGACGCTCACCCAGCCTCCGGCCGTGGCCGCAGCGACGGGCATGGACGCCCTCTCCCATGCCCTGGAAACGGCCGTCACGCGGCGGCGGAACCCGATCTCGCAGATGCTTTCCCGCGAGGCCTTTCGCCTTTGTGTGCGCGGGTTGAGGCAAGTCTTCGAGCAGCCGCAGGGCGTCAGTGCAGGGAGTCAGACGGGAAAGTCTGACGTACCGGCCCGGGCCGACGTACTGCTCGGGGCGGCCTTGGCGGGCATGGCCATCGAGAATAGCATGTTAGGGGCGGCCCACGCGGCAGCCAATCCGCTCACCGCCCGGTATGGCGTGATCCATGGGCATGCCGTGGGCCTGATGTTGCCTGCCGTCATACGATTCAACGCCCAGGATCCCGAGGTGGCGCCGCTCTATCACCAGTTGGCCCTGCAAGGCGGACTGATCGACCCGCGGTCCCCCAACGGCTCGCCGGCCGGGGAGAAGATCGCCGCGTTTCTCCGCTGCTATCAGCGGAATGCCGGACTGCCTCGGTCGCTTTCCGGCATCGACGTACGGGACGGCGATGTTGAACTTCTGGCTGCCGATGCCGCGAAACAATGGACGGGGACGTTTAATCCGCGACCGGTGAACGAACGAGATTTTGCAAAACTGTATCGAGAAGTATTGATCGAAGGCGCGAACTCATGACGATCCCCGTGGAAGAACTGTCCCCCGAAAGCCAGACCAAGACGACGGCCGGCAATTACTTCGTCGGCAACTACCCGCCCTTTTCGTTCTGGAACGCCGCGGGCGCCGAGCGGGCGCGGGCTGCCATCGCCCAGCCGCCGATCAACGGCACGCCGATGGGGATCTACGTGCACCTGCCCTTCTGCCGCCGCCGTTGCCATTTCTGCTACTTCCGCGTCTACACCGGCCGCGACGCCCGGCAGGATCGCGTGACCCAGTACCTCGACGCGGTGCACCAGGAAGCGGCCCTTTATAGCCAAACTCCCCTGCTCGCCGGCCGGCGGCCGCGCTATGTCTACTTCGGCGGCGGCACGCCTTCGTTCCTTTCTATCGAACAACTGACCCAGCTTTTCACCGGTTTGCAAAAGCACTTTCCCTGGGACGAAACGGAAGAGATCGCTTTCGAATCGGAGCCCGGCACGCTGACCGACGAAAAGCTGCACGCCCTGCACGGCCTGGGCGTTACGCGGCTGAGCATCGGCGTCGAGAATTTCGACGACGAGATCCTCCGCAGCAACGGCCGGGCACACCTCTCGAAGGAGGTTTACCGGGCCTATGAGGTCTCCCGCGCGGCCGGCTTCCAGCAGATCAACCTGGACCTGATCGCCGGCATGCTCAACGAAACCGACGCCAATTGGAAGGAGTGCGTCCGCAAGGTCATCGCCTTGGGACCGGAGTGCGTGACCGTCTACCAGATGGAGATCCCCTTCAATACGAAGATCTACAAGGAAATGCACGAAAAGGGCGAAATCGTGGCCCCCGTCGCGGACTGGCCGACCAAGCGGGCCTGGGTCGATTACGCCTTTTCCGAGCTGGAAAAGGCGGGCTACACGATCACCAGCGGCTACACGGCGATTCGCAACCCGGGAGTCAACCACTTCCAGTATCGCGAGTACCTGTGGCGGGGCGCCGACATGATGGCCCTGGGCGTGGCCTCCTTCGGCCACTTCCGCGGCACGCACTATCAGAACGAGAAGGATTTTGGGCCTTATGTCGAGCGCACGGCCCGCGGCGAGCTGCCCATCGCTCGCGGCATGGCGCTGAGCGACGACGACCGGCTGATCCGCGAGTTCATTCTCCTGCTGAAACTCGGGCAGGTCGAGGCGGCCTACTTCCAGGGCAAGTTCGGCGTCGACATTTTCGCCCGCTTTGCCGAGCCGCTGAAACACCATGCCGCGGCCGGACACTTGATGCTTGGCGACAACCGCGTAACGCTCACGCGGCAAGGGCTGTTGCGGGTCGACGAGTTGCTGCACGAGTTCTTCCGCCCGGAACACCGTAGTGCCCGCTACACGTGATGGAGTGAATGATGGAAAGCGCGGCGAAGAACCCCCTCACCCCCTGCCCCTCTCCCGGAGGGCGAGGGGAGCTTGTCAGGACCCTCACCCCAACCGCCTCTCCCGAAGGGCGAGGGGAGTCTGTCAGGACCCTCACCCCAACGCTCTCTCTCGGAGGTTGGGGGAATCCGGAAAGTTGCGGCCACTTCTTCGCCTTGCTCGGCGAATTTTATGAAGACCTGCCCGAACCGCCGGCGATCGACGTGACGTTTGTGCCGGCCGAGTCGATCCCCCAGCCGCAGCACGATCTGCTGGTCCACCTCCGCGACATGACTTCCACGCTCACCCGGTATTACGGCGAGCCGATTCGGCTGCAAGTGCTGCATCGCCACCAGGGGCCGCAGTGGTATCGGCGGCATATCGTGCTGGAGACGGAAGGCTCGCGGCGGCCGATCGAATATGGGGCCATGCGGATCCTCCTGCCGCTTCTGAGCGAGGCGGCCCGGCTGGAAGTGCTCGCCGCCCGTTCGCCGCTGGGCGCCGTCCTATCCCGTCACGGGCTGGCCTATCGCCATTGTCCGGGCGGGTTCTTCAAAATCCGCTCGAACCGCCTGATCGAACAATCGTTGGGACTCCCCGCGCCGCAAGCCCTGTATGGTCGCTGCAACTGCATGAGCGACAGCGTGGGGCGGGTGGTCGCCGAAGTCGTGGAAATCCTTCCCCCGGAAAACAACATCGTTTAACCCGGAGCCAACGGCGACGGTGGAATGACCAATGACGAACGAGCCTAACATGGAATCAATGAACGGACATGAGAACCAATATGACGTGGTCGTTGTCGGTGGCGGGCCGGCCGGCTCGGCCTCTTCGACCGTCCTGGCGATGCACGGCCACAAAGTGCTGCTCCTGGAAAAGGAAAAATTCCCCCGCTACCACATCGGCGAATCGCTGCTGCCATTCGCTTACTTCCCCTTGCAGCGGATCGGCATGATCGAGAAGCTCAGCAAGTCGCACTTTCCGCGGAAATATGCCGTGCAGTTCGCCGCCCAGGACGGACGGATCTCCGCGCCGTTCTATTTCCACAAGCATCTGCAGCACGAAGCGGCCGTCACCTGGCAGGTCGTCCGCGGCGAGTTCGACCAGATGCTGCTGGAAAACGCCCGCGAGAAAGGCGTCGAGGTCCGCGAAGAGACCAAGGCCACCGGCATTCTCCGCCGACCAGGGGTACATGGTGCCCGCGGGCGGGTCGTGGGCGTCACGGCCGCCGGTAAGGACGGACGCGAGTACGAAGTTCGGGCCGAGATGACCATCGACGCCAGCGGCCGCGACATCTTCACCCTCAGCAAGACCAATGGCCGCAAGTGGGACCCCGTGCTCAACAAGATGGCTGTCTGGACCTATTATCGCGGCGCGCTCCGCGACCCGGGGATCGACGCGGGTTCGACGACCGTGGCCATGGTGCCCCAGCGCGGCTGGTTCTGGTATATCCCCCTGCCCGACGACGTGGTGAGCGTGGGAGTCGTGGCCGGGAAGGAGTATCTCTTCGAGCAGCCCCGCGATCTGGCCGACATCTTCCACGGCGAGGTCGAGAAAAACCTGTGGATCAAGCAGCACCTGGCCCAGGGCCAGCAATTCGGCAAGTATCACACCACGCGCGAATATTCCTATCGCGGCGAGTACAGCGCCGAAGACGGGCTGGTGCTCGTGGGCGACGCCTTCGCCTTCCTCGATCCGGTCTTTTCGTCGGGCGTTTACCTGGCGCTGAGGAGCGGCGAGCTGGCCGCCGACACGGTCCACGAGGCCCTGCTGGCCGGCGACGCGGCCTCCACGCGGTTCGTGCCCTATGCCGAGCGGATGTGCCGCGAGATCGAGTCAATGCGGAAGCTGGTCTACGTTTTCTATCATCAGAGCTTCAGCTTCGGCAAGCTGATTCGCGCCAACCCCCAGATTCGCGGCGACCTGACCGACTGCCTGATCGGTAATCTGGACAAGGATTTTCAGCAGTTGTTCCAGGCCGTCGAGGAGCAGGCGGCCATCCCCGAGCCGCTGCCGCACGGCCGACCGCTGTTGACGGCAAAACCACACGAAGCCCAGCAATTAGCACAGTAAAGCACGAAATTCGAAAACCGAAATCCTAAATAAATTCAAAATGCAAAGGTCCGAATGTTCCAAACGGCGCGTGCCACCGTCAATCCGGGGTTTTTGTCATTGACATTTTTCTGATTTGGATTTGTTTCGGATTTCGGATTTAGTATTTCGAATTTTTCCCCCTATGTCCTACGAGTTTCGTTCCAGGCAGCGCGTCGAGTTCGCCGACACCGATATGGCCGGGATCGTCCATTTCTCGAACTTCTTCCGCTACATGGAACGGGTCGAGCACGAGTTCCTGCGTTCGCTCGGCTTGTCCGTGCACGGGGTCAGCGGCGAAGACCTGGTGTCGTGGCCGCGCGTCAGCGCCGAGTGCAAGTTCCGCGCCCCGTTGAGCTTCGAAGACGAGCTGGACGTACGCCTGCTGGTGCGGGAGAAGCGGTCGAAATCGGTCACCTACGAATTTCGTTTTTACAAACAAGGCGACGAGAACCTCGTGGCCGTCGGCTCGATCACCGTGGTCTCGGTGTCGATCGACCGCTCGACCGGCCAAATGACGTCGATCCCGATTCCCCCATCGATCGATCGGCTGATCGAGGTCGCCCCGGCGGAGTTGTTGAAGACGGAGTAATAGTGAAGAGCAAGTCCTTTTACGGAAAAATGCGGGACAGAAAAACATCCGTCGGCACAAGGGGAAAAACGATTTGGGAAACAAAAAATGAGTTCATTTTCTTTTCCACAAATTTCCTTTCATTTCTGTTTCTGTGAGCACTTTGAACGCTAGGAGAACCTGTTAAATGCCCCCGCAGTCTGGACAATCGAGTCTTGCCTGGAATGTTTACGCCCTGATGACCGTCGCTGCCTGGGGCGTCTACGGCATTTTTCTGCAAATGGGTCAAATGGGAATGAAAGACCCGCATCTCGGCGGCTACAAGGCATTCCTTTTCGTCGGTATCGCCTATTTTCTGACGGCGGTGTTAGCGCCCTTGGCGCTGCTCTGGATGCGCGGCGCCGACTGGCGTTTTCCGGCGGCCGGCTCCTGGATTTCGCTCTTGGCGGGGATCGTGGGCGCAATCGGCGCTTTCGCGGTGCTCTTAGCCTTCGGGGCCGGCGGCCAACCGGCTGTCGTGATGACCATCGTTTTCGCCGGCGCGCCCATCGTGAACTCCGTCGTCGGGCTCTTGAAGGACCCGCCCAAGGGCGGCTGGGGCTCGATCCATCGGCTGTTCCATGTGGGCATGGCGTCGGCGATCGTCGGCGCGGCGCTCGTTACCTGGTATAAGCCCGCGCTGGCCGGGCACCAAGCGGGCCAGGCGAACATCACTGCCTGGCTGGTTTACTCGCTGATGACCGTGGCCGCCTGGGGTGTTTACGGCATCTTCCTGCACATGGGCCAAATCGGCATGAAAGATCCGCTGCTGGGCCGCTACAAGGCGTTCCTTTTCGTCGGCATCGCCTACTTCCTCACCGCCGTGCTGGCGCCGCTGGTGGTCCTCTGGATGAAAGGCTGCGATTGGAGCTTCACGGCCTCCGGTTCGTGGCTTTCGCTCGTGGCAGGCATCATGGGGGCAATTGGCGCTTTTGCGGTCCTGCTGGCCTTCGGAGCGGGCGGCAAGCCGGCCGTGGTGATGACGATCGTCTTCGCCGGAGCGCCGATCATCAGCGCTGTGGCCAGTCTGCTGAAGAGCCCGCCGCCGCAAGGCTGGGGCTCGATTGACCTGCGGTTTTACCTGGGCATCGTGCTGGCCATCGGCGGCGCTGCGCTGGTTACCACCTTCAAGCCCAACCAGGCGCGAGCCGTCTCGGCCGCGCCGGCCGAGCCCCTCAAGATTTACGCATGAGTCCGAGTTGTTTTCCCAGCCGCGAGGCGATCGCCGCGCACCAGTTGCCACAACTCCGCACGCTCCTGCAAGCGCTGGCCGCCGGCAATCGATTTTACGCCCCCCGCCTCCAGGAAGCGGGCCTGGCGGGCGAGATCCGCACGCTGGACGACTTCTTCCGCAACATGCCCTTCACGCGGAAGGAAGAGATCGCCGCCGACCAGCAGGCCCATCCGCCTTACGGCACAAATCTTACCTTTCCGTTGGCCGCCTACAACCGCTTCACGCAAACCAGCGCCACCAGCGGAGCGCCGCTGCGTTGGCTCGACACGCCGCAAAGCTGGCAGTGGATGCTCGACAATTGGAAGCAGGTTTTTGCCGCCGCCGAAGTCGCGCCGGCCGACGCCCTGTACTTCGCCTTCTCCTTCGGGCCGTTCCTCGGCTTTTGGACGGCGTTCGAGGCGGCCTGCCAGATGGGCTGTCGCTGCCTGCCCGGCGGCGGACTCAGCAGCCTCGCCCGTCTGCGGGCGATCCGCGACAACGCGGTGGACGTGCTCTGCTGCACGCCGACCTACGCCGCGCATCTGGGCCAGGTCGCGGCCCAACAGCACATCGATCTTGCCGCGCTCGGCGTGCGCACGATCATTGTCGCCGGCGAGCCGGGCGGCAGCGTGCCCACCACCCGCGAGCAGATTGAAAGGGCGTGGCCCCGCGCCACGGTCTTCGACCATCACGGCATGACGGAGGTCGGCCCCGTGAGCTACCAGTGCCCCGGGCGGCCGTGTACGCTGATGGTCATCGAATCGTCGTACATCGCCGAGATCATCGAGCCCCTGGGCGACCGGCCGGTCCCGCGGGGAGCCCGGCGAATTGGTCCTTACAACGCTGGGCCGCGTCGGCTCGCCGCTAGTCCGCTATCGCACGGGCGACCTGGTGCGGGAGAACCTGGACATTGCCGTGCGCGAGGGCCGGCACGAGCTGGCCCTGCGGGGCGGCATCCTCGGCCGGGCCGACGACATGGTCCTCGTCCGCGGCGTGAACCTCTATCCGGCCGCCGTGGAAAACCTCATGCTCTCGCTGCCCGAGGTGGCCGTCTACCAGGTCGAGGTCGACGCCCGCGGCCCGCTGGTCGAGCTCCACCTGCGCGTCGAAGCGGCGGCGGACACGAGCGACGAAGGCCAGCTTGCCGCCCGCGTGCAATCGCAGTTCCGGGCGGCCTTCAATCTCCGCGTGCCGGTCACGGTCTGCCCGCCCGGCGCCCTGCCGCGGGGCGAGATGAAGTCGCGGCGCTGGGTCCGCCGCTCAGCCGACTCCCGCCTGCCGGCCACCCGTCGTTTATGGTGCTCGAATTTGCGTTACGGAGTCGCGCGGCAGCGCGATTTTCCGCGCCAAGTTCCTCTTGCTTCCTGCCTTTCGCCGCAGCAATCCCCCGCGAACTTCGCGCACGCGGCCCGTAGATCGGTTAATATGGTAAGAGCGCGTCCCGCGCTCGGCTTGGTTCAGAAACGGGGACTGGCTCCGAGCCCAGTAGCGATCAGGCCGCAAGAAATGGACGCCGGCGAGGTGCCTGTCCCCATTTCTGAACCATGCCCCGCGCTCGGGGTAAGATCGGTGCTGTTCGTTAGGAGATCGTTATGACGAACGCGGCGAGACTTTCGTTACCTGACTGCCGCTGGCGGCATCGCGGTAAGTGGTGCTTCAACCGCTTGAACCCGCCAATGCACGAGCCGAAGCGCCAGTCCGTAGCGAATCTCGGCAAGATCGGCTGTGCAAACCCGCGGAACTTGGCAAGCGCGGTCTACGCCCTCGGAGGGACGCTGCAGACGGTGCCGGGCTGCCACGTCGCCGCAGGCCGGCCGTGCCCGTGCGGCAATGCTGCGGCCGAGCTTCCGCGGCGGGATCCCGCGTTGCCGGTCCGCAAGTCGCTCACGACCCTGCCTTTGCTGCTGCACCGCGCCGGCCGCGCGATCGGCACGCACTACGGGTTTGGCGCGACCGCGGTCGGAGCGAACCGTCGGCGGTTGATCTCGCGGCCCGATATTTTGCAAGTCGTAGAAACGCTCGGCCGGGAATTACGAAAAGAGAAAATAAGGTAGGAAGTCCCGGCTGACCCCATGATCATGCCCACCCAATACGTTAAAGTGCATAGTGCCGGTCTGACCCCATTCTCGAGCATTATTAGATAGTATACGACTACGGAATACACAAACTGCAAGATCGTGGAATTGGCGCGCGGTGCCAACAGGTTATGAAATAGCCAATACGTATAGTACTAAACAGCAACTCCGTTCTCGGCCATTTTGCAACTCTGGCTTCGGCGTCTTTCGAAGGCGTTTAGGCGGCAGCAACGGTGCCGAAGTATTCTTTTGGGTCTTGGTAATTCGGTATAGCAGCAATTCTGGAGGATTCGTTGGTGCGCATTCTTATCTCGGTTCTTTTGATAACGATCATGGTGGTAGATGCTCTTGTGGTTACCCTTTCGCCGCGAGCGTTTCGTATAGCCTTGTTCCGCCCTGCCAGCGTTTGCGGTCGGCTAGTCGTAGGATTTGTGGCAGTTAGCGGGGTCGTGTTCGTCATCTGGCAGATTGCCGTGTGGTATAACCACAGCAACGGGATATATGGCGTTCCGCCCGTCATGGTGCATGCGGTTCTCACTAGTTTCCTCGTTTTTGCACGTGCTGGGTATTTGTGGCGGAGGGAGAAAGCCGCCGGCCGATGCCCCGGGGCTGGGCATTGAGATTTCCGAGTGGGCACAGGCGGCTAGAGAAGGGTCGAGCGGTCTGCCGCCTCTACCACACGAATACATCCCATGATGTTTCGGAATTCGGCTCCGGCCGGTAGGGCCATTGACTCCCACTGTTCTCTCGACGAAGAATACCGTTTGGACGAACCGTTGTGCCCGAAAAGCCGTCTACAAATCCACGCGAGCGATTGTTACGGCAGTTACATGACTAATCACGTATAGTTACAGCACAATTGAATTAGGAGGTTCGCTAATGCATGACCAAGAGAAGCCAATAAGAGGCGGAAGATCGCGGTTCGCGGCGGCCACGGTTGTGTTGACGATGATTCTACCGGTGATCTACCATGAAACGCTCGGCTGTTACGCCAAGGCCCCCCCACCGGCGGACGCCAACAGGCAGTCTTCAAGCGGCGGGCGGCCGTCGGCCGCCAAGCGCGCGTTGGCGGCGGCCGCCAGCGAGGACTTCGCAGTGCAACACCTCCACTACCTGCCGAACGGTCAATCGATTTTGGCATCGTCCAACTTGTCATCGCGGCTGCTGGACGGCAAGACCGGTGCCCTCATTCGCTCCTTCACGACTTTGGGGCCAGGCGCGCATCAGACACACGTCGAAACGGTGGCGGTCAGCGCGGACGGGATGATGCTCGCGGCGGGGTCCAACGGAGAGGCGATTTTGTGGGAGGTCGCCAGCGGCAAGAAACTCTGGCATCGCAATTTGGTTTCCTCAGGGGGCGTGCATGAGTCGCGTGGGATCGCATTCAGCCCGGATTCACGGCGCGTTGTCCTCTGCGCTGCTGACGGTCCCGCCATGGCGACAATCTGGAGCGTCGAGGGGGGGAAAGCGATTGCCAAATTGGACTCGGATCTGAAGCCTTTGTCCTATCCGACGGCAGCGACGTTTTCCGGCGACGGAGAAGAAGTGGTGCTCGGCATGGCTGACGGCGCAATTCTTCTTTGGCACATCGCCGACGGTTGCGTCCGCGCCGCGCTGCGCGCCCATCGGAAGGAAGTCTGCTCATTGGCCGCCGACCCGCGTGGCAACGCTGTTCTTAGCGCTAGCCAATACTATGACGAGATAAGTCTTTGGGATCTTGGCTCCGTCCGTAGAATTCGCGACTACAAAGGAACCGAAGTGGCCCCTTCGTCTCTGGCATTCAGTGGCGACGGCAAAGCCATTGCATCGTGCGGCCCGCGGGGAGCAGCGATATGGGACCGTGCCTCGGGAAAGCAAACCGTCTTCATCCGAACCGAGACCGGACCCGGATACGTCTACGACGTGGCTTTCAGTCCTGACGGAAAGGAGCTTGCTGGCGGGTTCGACAATGGCAATATTATAGTCTGGAATACCAAGGACGGCAAGCTATTACGCACGCTGGACGCGAGGAACGCCAAACCGAGCGTGGCACCATAACTGCTAGTGTCTGTCGGAAAAAGGGTGCCTTAACGATCTGTTGCACGGGGTGATCCCCGATTCCCCGAATAGGTCACCCACGGAGACTTTCACTTTAGGATAGATTTAATATTTGCGCGGGACCCGGAAAACTGGGCGCACGGTTAAGGTGTGGAATGGATGCCCTTAACCGAGTTTCAGAAAGGATTCAGCGATGGCGAAGCGACGGAGTCGCAAGCGTTACGATTCGACGTTCAAGGCGAAGGTGGCCTTGGCGGCGGTGCGTGGAGACAAGACGATCAGTGAATTGGCCAGTCAGTACGCCGTGCATGGCAACCTGGTCAGCCAGTGGAAACGCAAGCTCCTGGCCAATATCGAGCTTGTCTTTACGGAAGCGGACGATGGCCAACGAGAAGATCGTGAGGCCCTGCTGGACGACCTGTACCAACAGATCGGCCGGCTGAAGGTCGAGCTCGAGTGGCTCAAAAAAAAAGCTGCCCAGTTCGATCACTGAGTTGCGGCGGCTGATCGACTCGGACCACGCGGCCCTGAGCATCACCAGGCAATGCGAGTTGCTGGGCTTGTCGCGTTCATCGTGCTATTACCAAAGGATGGAAACGTCGGCGGAGGATTTGAAGCTGATGCGGATCATGGACGAGGTACACCTTCGCTTGCCTTTTTACGGATCACGGAGACTGACATGGAGTTTGCAGCAAGAAGGCTATGCGGTGGGCCGCAAACGCATTCAGCGTCTCATGCGGGTGATGGGGATCGAGGCGATCTACCCGCGGCCGCGGACCAGCGAGCCGCATCCAGACCATCGTATTTACCCGTATTTGCTGCGGGACGTTGTGGTTTCGGCGGCGGACCAGGTGTGGAGCGCGGACATCACCTACGTGCCGATGCAGCACGGATTCATGTATTTGGTTGCAATTTTGGATTGGCACAGCCGATACGTACTGGCGTGGCGCCTGTCGAATACGCTCGACAGCGACTTTTGTGTGGAGGCCCTCCGGGCCGCGTTACGTCGCGGTTGGCCGGCGATTTTCAACACCGACCAGGGGACGCAGTTCACCAGCCAGGCTTTCACGGGCGTGCTGGAACAGCAGGGGATTGCGATCAGCATGGATGGCCGTCGCCGCGCCTTGGACAACGTGTTCATCGAACGGCTGTGGTGGAGCGTGAAGTACGAGAACGTGTACTTGCAGGGCTACGAAACGGTAGCCGAGTTGAAGGCGGGCTTGACGTGGTACTTCGACTTCTACTGTCGTCGTAGACCACATCAATCGTTAGATAACCAATATCCATGGGACGTGTACTGGGCCGATCGACGACAAAAACAACGACAATTTCGGCGCTAAAATTTCGGCCTACGGCCGACTTAGGCTGGAGAGTCTTTTAGCAGAACAAAAGGTACTGGCGGCTTTGCGGCCGCGCGACACCTGGGAGGGGTGTCGCGGGCCGCTAGTCTCAGTCAAAACAGCACACCTTAACTTTACCCAAAAACTGTCCAGCGCCACGGGTCCGCCCCAATTATTGTTGGAAGAGAGGTGCTTTCGCAGAAGAGAGGTGCTTTCGCATCGGGGTCAGGCCGGCACTTGGCACTTTGTATGGCAAAGTGGCAAGTGCCGGCCTGACCCCGATGTCGCGCCACGGTCTTCGACCATCACGGCATGACGGAGGTCGGCGCGGTGAGCTATCAGTGCCCCGGGCGGCCGTGTACGCTGATGATCATCGAATCGTCGTACATCGCCGAGATTATCGAGCCCCTGGGCGACCGGCCGGTCCCGCGGGGAGCCCGGCGAATTGGTCCTTACCACGCTGGGCCGCGTCGGCTCGCCGCTAGTCCGCTATCGCACGGGCGACCTGGTGCGGGAGAACCTGGACATTGCCGTGCGCGAGGGCCGGCACGAGCTGGCCCTGCGGGGCAGCATTCTCGGCCGGGCCGACGACATGGTCCTCGTCCGCGGCGTGAACCTCTATCCGGCCGCCGTGGAGAACCTCATGCTCTCGCTGCCCGAGGTGGCCGTCTACCAGGTCGAGGTCGACGCCCGCGGCCCGCTGGTCGAGCTCCACCTGCGCGTCGAACCGGCGGCGGCCGCGAGCGACGAAGGCCAGCTTGCCGCCCGCGTGCAATCGCAGTTCCGGGCGGCCTTCAATCTCCGCGTGCCGGTCACGGTCTGCCCGCCCGGCGCACTGCCGCGGGGCGAGATGAAGTCGTGGCGCTGGGTCCGCCGCTCACCGACTCCTGCCTGCCGGCCACCCGTCGTTTATGGTGCTTCTCTGCGAGAGAGGCCGGGCATGAGGGCAATTTCGCCGGACCCATACCGTTGCCCACACGCACCATGCGGATCGGTCCGGCCTTGCCGGAATCGGTTAATATGGTAAGAGCGGGTCCCGCGCTCGGGGCAAGATCGGTGCTGTTCGTTAGGAGATCGTTATGACGAACGCGGCGAGACTTTCGTTACCTGACTGCCGCTGGCGGCATCGCGGTAAGTGGTGCTTCAGCCGCTTGAACCCGCCAATGCACGAGCCGAAGCGCCAGTCCGTAGCGAATCTCGGCAAGATCGGCTGTGCAAACCCGCGGAACTTGGCAAGCCCGGTTTGCGTCGTCCAAGGGACGCTGCAGACGGTGCCGGGCTGCCACGTCGCCGCAGGCCGGCCGTGCCCGTGCGGCAATGCTGCGGCCGAGCTTCCGCGGCGGGATTCCACGTTGCCGGTGCGCAAGTCGCTCACGACCCTGCCTTTGCTGCTGCACCGCGCCGGCCGCGCGATCGGCGCGCAGTACGGGTTTGGCGCGACCGCGGTCGGAGCGAACCGTCGGCGGTTGATGTCGAGGCCCGATGTTTTGCAAGTCGTAGAAACGCTCGGCCGGGAATTACGAAAAGAGAAAATAAGGTAGAAAGTCCCGGCTGACCCCATGGTCATGCCCACCCAATACGTTAAAGTGCATAGTGCCGGTCTGACCCCATTCTAAAGGAGTTCCGATGACTGAATCGCTGATCCATCCGGTGTTCGGTAACCTACAATGGGAGGAAAAATTCTCATGGTGGTTTGCTCAGATTCGTCAGGCGTCCGGCGAGTGGCTCGACGTGATCGTTGATCCCGGCGATGATGATCCGGCAGGATTTGTCGAGCGAGCTTCTCGACTCTACATACGAGCAATGGAGGCGGAGCGAGAACTCTTACGAGAGGCTGTCAATACCAAACTTCTCGATCTTTATGAAACTTGGCGGCAAGAGGACGAACCGAAGCTGACGGCAGAGGAACTCAAAGACCGACTTGTTTTGACCTTTGTTCGCATCGATACCATCATTCCCATTACACTCAGCTACGATTTGGGCGATGTGTTTGGAGAACATTCGGTGGATGTCAACGTAGACAGTCGATGGCAAATCAAAGGTGTCGATTTAGTGGGTTAAGAACGCCCTAGAGCCCGTCGCCCCTGTTGGCACCGGCCGCCGCGGCGCGGTAGAATCAAGGATGGCCAGACGCTGGTCGCTCCGGTTGGGGCGGCGTTCCGGTGGCTGGAAAACTGTCCTATTTGCGAGATTCCGATGAAGAATTCGACCTCTCAGTCCCGTATCCGGCGATTCTCTCTTTTCTGTCTTGCCGGTTGGTGCTTTGCGTCTTGTCCGACATGCGGATGTGCAGCCGATCCAGGCGAAAATGAGGCGAAGGAAATCCACACAATCCAGCAACGATTGCAGGAGAGGTCGCTCCCAGAACCACCGTTCTGGACTCTTATTCACATGGCTGCGGCGAAAGAGAAGATGGAGGCATTGCAGGCATTTTGCTCCGGGAATCCCGACGAGCAAAAGTCACAGGATCTCAATGAAATCATCCGCAAGGGCGGCGGGTTGCAGAAGTACCGGCAGCGGATCGCCGGGCTACTTCACAGCCGGGATGCTACTGTGCGCGGTTTTGCCGTCGTGTGGCTCGCGGACCTGGGTGACCCGGCCTATGTCAAGGACATTCTGGTCCTGCTTCAGAGCGAAAACCTCCCCGATGCAGGCGGATTCAACAAGAACTGGGATCGTGGCCAGGCAGCGTTCGCGTTGGGCATCCTCGGCGGACCAGAGCACGCCAGGGTGCTGGCCACGTTTCTGCATCACAAGGACAGGCACGTGCAAGCCGGCGCCGTTTCGGGTCTTGCGCGGCTGAAGGCCAAGGAGTATCTGAAGGAGATTGCCACTCTGCTGCGCGACGATGATGAGCGGGTCGTGTGCGCCGCCATAGGAGCCCTCGCAGAGTTGGATGCCAAGCAGTACAGCGGGCAAGTCGCCGCCTTGCTCCAGTCGAACAGCGTGGACGTCCCCGAGGTAGCCATGACAGCGCTGGTGATATTGGATGCCAAGGAACAGGCCCCGCAAGTCGCTGACCTTTTGAAGGACCGTTTCAAGGGTGGGCAGGCAGCGAAGACGCTGGCCCTTTTGGGGGCTGAGAAGTACACCCAGAACATCGCCGCACTGCTGAACGCCGAGGAATCGTCAACCCGACGCGACGCGCTTCTCGCGATGGGGATTCTCCATGCCAGCCGCTACGCCCCGGAGGTTGCCAAGCACATGCAGGACAAGGAAGACTTCGTCACAGATGCGGCCGCCTGGTCCATCGTCATGATGAATGCGGGAGCTTATACGACACAAGCAAGCAGGATTCTGAGGGCCGCTCAAAAGGAGAATGCCAATCCCATGGGATCTGGGGAGGGCGGTATCCCCTGGGACCGCTTACGCCAGTTACACGAGCAATTTGCCAAGTCCCTTGCACGGCTGGAGGCGGTCAGCAAGGCGAAAAGCCCGCCGAAAGAACTCACGGTGGACCTTGGCAAGGGCGTCAAGCTGGAGATGGTCTTGATCCCCGCCGGTGAGTTCATGATGGGCTCGCCCGATTCGCACAAGGATGCCGATGCCGAGGAGAAGCCGCAGCACCGGGTTCGGATCACCAAGCCGTTCTACCTGGGGAAGTATCCGGTGACGCAGGAGCAGTGGGAAGCCGTGATGGGCGACAACCCCAGCTACTTCAAGGGTCCGAAGAACCCGGTGGAGCTGGTGAGCTGGGAGGACTGCCAGCAGTTCCTCGGCAAGCTGAACGCGAAGTCCGCCGCTGGGGGAGGAAAGTTCCAGTTGCCCAGCGAAGCGCAGTGGGAATATGCCTGCCGAGCGGGGAGCAAGACGCGATATTGCTTCGGCGACGATGAAAAGCAACTGCGCGAATATGCGTGGTATCAAGGGAACTCGGACGACAAGACGCACCCTGTTGGCGAGAAGAAGCCAAACGCCTGGGGGCTGTACGACATGCACGGGAACGTATGGGAGTGGTGTCAGGATTGGTGGAAGGACGGGTATTACAAGGAGTCGCCAGTGGACGATCCGACGGGTCCAACTGAAGGTTCGGGCCGCGTGTTTCGCGGCGGTAGCTGGCACGACCAGGCGAGGGACTGCCAGTCGGCGCGCCGCTACAGGCACTGGCCGGTGACCCATGGCAACCACATGGGCCTGCGCATCTCCCTAGTCCCGGCGGAAGCCGCAGAGCCCACCGCCGCCACGCCCAAGCAGATCACCAACTCCATCGGCATGAAGCTCACGCTCATCCCTTCGGGCGAGTTCAAGATGGGCAGCGGCGAGTCGGAGGAGGCCACGGCGGTCTTCTTCAAGAAGAACTACGGCGGAGATTGGCTGAAGGCAGCTTATTTCATGGACGAGCATCCGCAGCACCGCGTGCGGATTGCCGGCCCATCGCGCGCTGCGGATCAATCGATCGGCGCTGATGAGGGAAAACTGATCGCGCATCTCCGTAGAATGTCGCGCAGGGTCAAGACTGACGGACCGCGCGGACCCGTGGTGGCCTTAGATTTCTCTTCGATGCCAGTCACGGACGCGGACCTGGCCTGCCTAACAGGTCTGAGTCAACTTCAGAGACTGGACCTCTCTGGAACCGCGGTCACCGATGCGGGCTTGCAGAGCCTCGGTGCAATCGTGCAACTCCGTCAGTTGGTTCTCGCGAATACGAAGATCAGCGACGCGGGCTTGGGACATCTCCGGGGCCTTGTCCATCTCCGTGTGCTAAATCTCGCGACCACGCCCGTCACGGATGCCGGCTTAGGGCCTCTTCGGGGCCTGCGGGAGCTCGTTGAGTTGAATCTTTCAAATACGAAAGTGACCGATGCTGGGTTGGAGAATCTTCGGAGCCTGGCGCGGCTACAGGAATTGGACCTTTCGGACTGCAAGATCACGGACGCCGGTTTGGAAGGTCTCGGGGGGCTTTCCCAATTACGGACATTGAGGCTCGCGAGAACCGCCGTTTCCGGCCCGGGTCTCGAGTACCTCATAGGGCATCCCCGTGAAGCTTTCATTGCAAGCACAGTTCCTTTCCGCGTGATTGCGCGAGGATACGAGCGGTGGCGACGTGGGTTTCGCTTTTGAACTTGGTGCGTTTGGGTGTGATCTTCTTTGGGCCGCGCGAGTGTTTGCGGAAACATTCCAGGTTCACGCGCTTCGCCACTGCCACCAGGAGATTTGCCATTTGCTGGGCGGTTCGCTTGCCAAATTGCTTTTGCCATTGCACCTCCGGGATCTGCACCATCATTCCACGCATCATCCCGCGGATCTCATCCGCTAGGTAATAGGCGGAGATGTTCTCCAAACACGCTTCACCATGTGCTGCACCCAAGGCAGTCCGTATCACGCTCAGGATGTTAAAGGCCAGCAATCCCACCCCAAACGCAAATAGAGCGGCGGGCGGATAGCCCAGACTGCTGATTTCACAATTCAACGCCGTAGCCAATTCGCCGAAAGCTCCCTCCAACCTCCAGCGACCGTGGTAGGCTTCGGCAATCCGCGTGGCTTTCACACGTTTGGGCAGGTTGGTTAAGATGTGAATCTCCGTGTCGCCGTCTTCCGTCGGTTGGTCCAGATAGATTGTAATCCGCCGCGCACTCAATCGTTCTCCCCAGTCATCGCTCAGTTCCACGCGCTGTTCATAGACCACTCCCGTGGGCGTCCGCCCTACTCTGCGATTCTCGCCGACGGATTTCCAGCGAACGTTCGTGGCGTGCTGGCGAATCACGAAATACGCATCGTTGAGCGCCGTTTGGAACAAGAACAGGGTCGTGCAGAAGTTCCGATCTGCGATCCACACCTGTCCCGGCTTCTGCGAGTCCAACACATCGGTCAGCAAGCTCCGCTCTTGCGCGTGGGCATCGACGCAGGGAAAGGCGTCCACAATCAAACGCCGATCCGGATCGAGAACCGCCAAGGTTTGCCCCGGCAGCGGCCCAGCCGCGATTTCTCGCAGTTCCTTAATGCGATGTTCCGTGGCTGCCAAGTGATTGCCGTCGAGGATGCAAGTTTGAAACCCCGGTAGCAATGGCCTTTGGCCAGAGCGTTTCTGGAGTTTCCGTACCACAGGTTCCAGACGCCGGGCCGTTTGCCGCACCAGTTCACGAGTGATACACGGCTCGATGTGATTGATCTTGCCGTACAGGGCGCGGCGGCTGACCGAAAACCGTTGGCATTGTTTTTGATAGCCGGCATAGACCGACGGAAACACCTTGCACACAACGCCTCCCATCAAATCTACCACGTCCGAAAAGAGCAATTCCCGCGTGTACTGTCGCTGCGCCGTGTTCTCAAACAGTTCGTTCACGAATTGCTCGGGGAGAGCATACTCCAGACTACCGCGAATCATCACACACACCGGACTCCCCTCCACAAATTTCTCAAATGCCTTGCTGAGTATCATCTGTCACCTCGTAGGTAAGAAATTGGCCCCCAGGTGAATCATATACGTGGCAGCACTTCATCTTGGGCCCGCAAGCAAGCTAGCAATGACAGCTTCGCGGGGATGCCTCATAGGGCTTCCCAGCCTGCGCGCCCTCGATCTTGAGCAGACGTTGTTCCGAAATGCCGGCTTGAAGTACCTCCGAAGCCTGACGAAAGTCGAGACGCTCAACCTTGGCGGCAACGGGATCGGCGGGAAAGGTCTGAAATTCGTTGGGGAGCTCAAGAACCTCGGCGTGCTGAACCTTGCGAACGCGGTAGTGGATGACGCGGACCTGGAAAAGCTCACGGCGTTGACGAGCCTCCGCGCGCTCAACCTCCGGCAGACGCACACCGGGGACGTCGGCCTCGAACGTCTGACGGCGCTGACGGAAATCAGGGAACTGAACCTTACCGAAACCCACATCACGGACTCGGGTATGAGGCACATGGCGAAGCTGGCAAAACTGCAATTGCTGGATTTAAGCGCCACGAAGGTTACGGACAGCGGCTTGAAATACCTTGCAACGCTCACACGACTGCGTACGCTGGAACTCCCAAACACGGAGATCACGGACGCAGGGTTGGAGCATCTCAAGGGGCTGACGAGCCTTGAAACGCTAAGTATGTTCCATACCCGTATCAACGACAGTGGACTGGTCAACTTGAGCGCGCTGAAGGGCCTACGAATTCTGGAGGTTGGCTACACAAAGATCGGTGACGCGGGGCTGATTCACATAAAAGCGATTACAAACCTCCAAGTGTTGGGACTTGACGCGACCCGCGTCGGCGACGCGGGCATGAAGCATCTTGTTGGGTTGACTCAGCTTCGCGAATTATTCGTGGGCCGCACCAAAGTTACAAATGCCGGCTTGATTGAAATTGCGAAGTTGGGGGAACTTGAGGGGCTAAACCTTGACCAAGATGCGTTGGTTGGCGACGCCGGCGTGGAGAAGCTCAAGAGTCTAACGCGACTCCGAGGATTGTCCCTGAAGTACACCGCGGTTACAGATGCGGGCTTGCAGCACTTGAAGGCGATGACACAACTCCAGAATCTCGGCATCTATGGCTCTGCCGTGACCGATTCCGGGATCAACGGGATTAAGAAAGCCCTTCCGTACCTCAACGTCCACAATGAGGGGACAGTGGCGGGAAGCAGCGGGCTGTCTTTCTAGGCTGTTGCAAGGGGCCAGGTGGCCCTGGGCGGGCAACCGCCCAGGGCCACCTGGCCCCTGACCGCGTCGAAGCGGCGGCGGCCACGAGCGACGAAGGCCAGCTTGCCGCCCGCGTGCAATCGCAGTTCCGGGCGGCCTTCAATCTCCGCGTGCCGGTCACGGTCTGCCCGCCCGGCGCACTGCCGCGGGGCGAGATGAAGTCGCGGCGGTGGGTCCGCCGCTAGCCAGGACGGTGAAGAAACCGGGCCAGCAGCGCAGCGGCGGCCAGCAGCACAAGCGTTCCCGGCTCGGGAACCGCAGTGGCCGCAGGCGATGCCGCCAAGGAATCCGAACCGAACATGCCGCCCGTGCCGACGGTCAAGCTCGTCCCGTCGGCCAGGGCGGCGTCGGAAACAACGGTGAGTGTGCCGTCGCTGACGATCGTGCCGCCGCTGTAACTATTCGTGCCGCTGAGGATCAAATCGCCGTCACCGATCTCGAGAAGGCTGCCGGCGCCCTGCAGCGTTCCGGCCAGCGTCACGGTGCCGCCGCTCAGATCGAGGGTGGCGGCGCCGTAAAGCGTCATCGACTGGCTCGTAGAAAACCCGGCGCTGGCCTGGAGCGTACCGCCGCTGAAGTTGAAGGCCGACAACCCGTCGCCTTGGCTGAACGACGAAAGTATCAGTAGTCCGCCGTTCAGGCTGTAGGTGCCGCTGGAGCCGGAATTGTAGCCCAGGACCAGGGCGCCCCCGGCAATGCTGTTCGTTCCGCCCGACTGCGTGAAGGTCCCCTTGCCGTTGTAGCCGACGTACTGCTCATTGGCCGAGAGTCCGCCGCCGCTAAGACTGTAGGTGCCGTTGGTGGCGGACATGTAGCCCAGCGCGAGAGTGGTGCTGTAATTGGCGGTCCCGCCCGACTGCGTGAAATAGCCCGTGCTGTCCCATCCCACCAGCGCCGCGTTGGCCAGCAGTTGGCCGCTGCCGGAGAGGCTGTACGAGCCGCTGTAGCCGGGGACGGTGCCGATTTGCAGACTGCCGCCGATATTGTTGGTGCCGCCCGACTGCGTGAACGTCCCCGCGCCGGACCCACCCACGTTCAAGGTCGCGGCCGTAACGAGGCCGCTACTGCTGAGGTTGTACGTGCCGCTGCTGGCGAGCCCGAATCCGACCGAGAGATAGCCGCTGCAATTGTTCGTTCCGCCCGACTGTGTGAAGGTCCCCTTGCCGTTGTAGCCGACGTACTGCTCATTGGCCGAGAGTCCGCCGCCGCTGAGACTGTACGTGCCGTTGGTGGCGGACATGTAGCCCAGCGCGAGAGCGGTGCTGTAATTGGCGGTCCCGCCCGACTGCGTGAAATAGCCCGTGCTGTCCCATCCCACCAGCGCCGCGTTGGCCAGCAGTTGGCCGCTGCCGGAGAGGCTGTACGAGCCGCTGTAGCCGGGGACGGTGCCGATTTGCAGACTGCCGCCGATATTGTTGGTGCCGCCCGACTGCGTGAACGTGCCCGCGCCGGACCCACCCACGTTCAAGGTCGCGGCCGTAACGAGGCCGCTGCTGCTGAGGTTGTACGCGCCGCTGCTGGCGAGCCCGAATCCGACCGAGAGATAGCCGCTGCAATTGTTCGTTCCGCCCGACTGTGTGAAGGTCCCCTTGCCGTTGTAGCCGACGTACTGCTCATTGGCCGAGAGTCCGCCGCCGCTGAGACTGTACGTGCCGTTGGTGGCGGACATGTAGCCCAGCGCGAGAGCGGTGCTGTAATTGGCGGTCCCGCCCGACTGCGTGAAATAGCCCGTGCTGTCCCATCCCACCAGCGCCGCGTTGGCCAGCAGTTGGCCGCTGCCGGAGAGGCTGTACGAGCCGCTGTAGCCGGGGACGGTGCCGATTTGCAGACTGCCGCCGATATTGTTGGCGCCGCCCGACTGCGTGAACGTGCCCGCGCCGGATCCACCCACGTTCAAGGTCGCGGCCGTAACGAGGCCGCTACCGCTGAGGTTGTACGTGCCGCTGCTGGCGGGCCCGAACCCGACCGAGAGATAGCTGCTGCAATTGTTGGTCCCGCCCGACTGGCTCATTGTCCCCGCGCCGTAATAGCCGATATACTGGTCATAGGCGGAGAGTCCGCCGCCGATCATTTGCACGTTTCCGCTCGGCCCATCGTAGGCGAGCACCAGGTACTCGCAGACTTCACTCGGTTGGCTGATGACGGCTGTCCCGCCGTTGCTGATCGAGGCTATGTCGAAACTGGTTGGCAGAACGCTCGAGTTCCAGTTCGTTAGCGTTGACCAATCGCCCGACGTGCTTGGCGTAAGGCTCCAGTCGACTTCCGCGCAGTGGAGCGGCCAGGAGCATGATCCCGGCGGCAGCGATACTCGCCGCGGGGAATGCCGGCAAACGGGCGCGGCTGGAACAGCTTCTTACGAAAACCTTGGCAAACATCGTTCAGAGGCTCGTCAATACTTGGAACGTGGGGCGCGTACACGCTGAAGCGCACCGTAATCTGTTCTATACAGGCTCGTCGGATGCTTGTCCGATCCGCCACGGTTTTCCTGAAAATCACCATCGGCGTCGGCCGGTTGGCCGGAGGCGGGAAAGGCCCAGAACGCAAATGAATTAGCGTGGAATTCTAGCAGTGCCTGGCGCTTTCGGGCAGAGCGGTGAGTGTCAACAAAGCCAATGGTAACGCCCTAAGGTTTTTGACGCAAAACACTTGCAACGAGATCTGAACCGGGCGGCTTCTGTTCGTGGACACTTGCCGAACTGGGCCGATCCGATAACGCAAGGATCTGATATCCCAGGATTTGTCGGCATTTCAACTCGGGCGGCGATTATAAGTCTAGGGCTCTCGCATCCATAACTTTATCCGGCATGAGGACCCGCGACCCGCAAGCGGGCACCCCGGTGCCACGTGCCGGATACAAGGTTCTTTCCCGTGAACCGCCCGCGGAATATGATTAGCTCGCTATGGAACCACAACCGCACGATGAAGCGTCTTCAGCCCCGTTGTCGCAGGTCCAACGGGTCGATCGCATTTGCGACCGGTTCGAGGCCGCCTGGAAGGCGGCGCCGCACCCGAGAATCGACGATTTCCTGAGCGAGGTCCCACCCGCCGAATGGCCCGAGTTGCTCCGCGAACTGCTGGTACTGGATCTCGATTATCGCCGGCAGCTTGGGGAAAGCCCGACGCTGGAGAAGTATCGGGCAGAGTATCCGGCACTCGAACTCGATCGGTTCGTTGGCCTGTTCACCGAGACACCCCAGCCAGCACCAGCGGGTCTTTCCGCAGCGACGCTCGGGTTAACCCCGTCGGCAACCCAGACGCACAACGGTCAACTTCCGCGGATCCACTACCTGGGCGACTATGAATTGCTCGAGGAGATCGCCCGCGGCGGCATGGGTGTGGTCTACAAGGCACGGCAGGTTTCGCTCAACCGGATCGTGGCGGTGAAGATGATCCTTGCCGGACAACTTGCCACGCAGGCCGACCACGACCGGTTTCATTCCGAGGCCGAGGCAGCGGCCGTTCTCGATCATCCGAACATCGTGCCGGTATTCGAGGTCGGCGAGCACGAGGGGCAACACTATTTCTCGATGGGTTTCGTCGACGGCCGGAGTCTGGCTGCGCGGCTGGCCGAAGGGCCGTTGCCGCCCAAGGAAGCGGCGGAGCTGGTCGCCACCGTGGCCGGGGCCGTGGACTATGCCCATCGACAGGGCGTGATCCATCGCGATATCAAGCCGTCGAACATCCTCATCGATAGCAAGGGCCGCCCGCGGGTGACCGATTTCGGCCTGGCCAAGCGGGTCGACCGTGGCAGCGAGTTGACGGCCAGCGGACAGATCTTGGGCACGCCCAGCTACATGGCGCCCGAGCAGGCGGCCGGGCAGATCAAGGCCGTAGGTCCCGCGGCCGACGTCTATGCCTTGGGCGCGGTGCTCTATGCGGCACTCACGGGCCGGCCGCCGTTTCAAGCTGCCACGCCGCTGGAAACGCTGCAGCAAGTGCTGACCCGCGAGCCGCTTGCCGTGCGGGAACTCAACCCGGCCGTACCACGTGACCTGGAAACGATCGTGCTGAAGTGCCTGGACAAATCGGTGCCGCGACGGTATCCAGCCGCGCAGGCGTTCGCCGACGATCTGCGGCGTTATCTCGAAGGCCGGCCGATCCTCGCCCGGCCCGTGGGGCGATGGGAGCATGCCTGGCGCTGGTGCCGACGGCAGCCGGTGGTGGCGGGGCTGACAGCGGCGGCCGTACTGCTCACGGTGCTGGTCGCCGTGGCCAGCACGGTCGGGTACGTGAGAGTCGTGCATGCGCAGCGGCAGCGTGCCTTGGCGCAGGTCGACGCGTTGCGGCGGGCGGAAATCTCCCAGGTGCCCAACTTGATCGAGGGTTTGAAGCCCTTCCGCGCGGAGATTGTGCCGCAACTCCGCCAGTCTCTAAGGCAGCCGGGACTGGGCGAGAAGGAACGGTTGCGGCTGGGCCTGGCGCTAGTTGCCGAGGATGAAGGGCAAGTGGCTTACCTCCGCGATCGGCTGCTCACCGCCGAGCCGGCGGATTTGCTCGTGATCCGTGCGGCGTTGCTGCCGTATCGCGATACGCTGGCGGCCGAAATGTGGCGGACGGCCGACGATCCGGCGGCGGCCAAGGACCGCCGCTTTCGCGCCCTTTGTGCCTTGGCTGCTTTTGACCCGGCATCTCCGCGCTGGGCCGATGCCGGCAAGCCGGCGGCCGAGGCACTAATGGCCGAGAACCCGCTGCTCGCCGCCACCTGGGTGGAAGCCCTGCGGCCGGTGCGGCAGTCACTTCTTCCCGGGCTTCAGGCGGTCTTCCGCGACCACTCGCACGGCGACTTGCCGCGGTCGTTGGCGACACGCATCCTGGTCGATTACGCGGCCGACTGTCCGGACGTGCTGGCCGATCTGCTGATGGACGCCGACGAGCAGCAGTTCGCCGTCATTTACGCGAAGCTCAAGGGGCATGGCGACGCTGGATTGCCGTGGTTGCAAAGTGAAATTGAAAAGCCGAGGCCCGAAGTCGCAGACAATACGCTCGGCGCCGCAGAGAAACTGCGAGAGACATTAGCAAAGCGGCAGGGCTACGCGGCCGTCGCCCTGCTCAAAATGGGCCGCTCTGAAAAGGTCTGGCCGCTCTTGAAGCACAGCTCCGACCCGACGGCGCGGAGCTATCTGATCCATAGTTTCGCCCCGCTAGGCGCCGAGGTCGCGGTCCTCGTCCGCCGCTTGGCTGAGGAACCGGACGTATCGATTCGGCGGGCCTTGATCTTGAGCCTGGGGGAATTCGACCTGCGGCAGTTTCCAGCCGCTCAACGACAACCTCTCATCCCGAAACTGCTCGATCTTTACCGTAGCGACCCGGATTCCGGCATCCATGGCGCTGCGGAGTGGTTGTTGCGGCAGGAGGGCTGGGGCCAGGCGGCGAAACTTGCGCAGATCGACGCGGAATTGCAGGAAAAAGAAGACCAAACGCAAGCCCGGAAAGCCAACGACACGCGGCATTGGTATGTCAACCGGCAGGGCCAAACGTTCGTAATCTTGGAAGCCTACAAACCGTTCCTGATGGGCTCGCCAGTGAATGAAGGAGGCCGCGAGAATACGGAGGAAGCGCAGCATCCGTTCCGCGTTGGCCGGACCTTCGCCATCGCCACGAAGGTTGTCACGCGGGCGCAGTTCAAGGACTTTCACGACCACCACCCCGAGGTGCCGAACGTGGATGACGATATCCTGCGATACAGCCGCACGGAGGATTCTCCGCACGTTGACGTCAGTTGGTACGAGGCGGTGAGATACTGCAACTGGCTGAGCGAAAAAGAAGGGTTCGACAAGGGCCAATGGTGCTACGAACCGACCGGCCAAGGAAAATACGCCGAAGGGATGAAGCCCGCGGCGAATTACTTGCAACGCCACGGTTATCGCTTGCCGACGGAGGCCGAGTGGGAATATGCCTGTCGAGCAGGGGCCGAGACGAGCCGGTACTATGGCTCCTGCACGTCCTTGTTGGGAAAATATGCCTGGTATCACGAGAAATACGACTCGCCCGAACGCACGTTTCCGGTTGGCTTGAAGAAACCGAATGACTTTGGGTTGTTCGACATGCACGGCAATGTCTGGCAGTGGTGTAATGTCTGGCAGTGGTCTGGCGATCCCGCTTCGGTGCAAGGCGTGCTCAGTTGCTACGCCCGCGGCGCCGCGTCCAACTATATTCCCGCGCGTGTGCGTGCGGCCGTCCGTAACGGCCAAGACCCGGATTCCCACTACGGCAATTACGGGTTTCGTGTGGCCAGGACTGTTCGCTGAGCCAGTTCACTGCTTCTCGTGGCCAAACCCAGCCTGCTGAGCCGGGTCGATCCCCATCGCGGACTCAACCTGAACGACGGCATTCTGCCAAACCACATTTCCGGCCGGTGGCCGCGTTTCTCAGTGTAGGACGAGTGGCGCACGGAAGTCCTGAGTACGGTGCTTTTTGCAAACCGCTCCAGGGCACCGCTCGGCGTTCCCAAGGGTTCCGTTCCGTTCTAACCCGCCATTTCCCCTGGAGTTTGTTTTCGCACCCCGCAACCACACGCCCGCCGGCGCATCTGAACCTGGACGGGCGGGAAATTTTTCCAGCAGCGTGGCGGGTGGCGGCGGTTTTCGGCGAGCCTATGGGTGGATAAGCCTAAAGTCGGGTCCAATGCCTGCAAGGCAAACCCCACGAAAGACAAGCCCTGGTTGGCCGGGCAAAGACGATGGAAAACGTCGATTATTGACTAGCTTCCCCTTAACACCCTTTCCAAAAGGACACGCTTATGCGTCGCATATTCAGCAGTTTCCTGCGCACCTTCCAGACCAAGAAAGCAGCGCCCCGTCACCGCGGCCGGCCGGCCCGCCGCAATTCGCCCGGCCGGCGGCTCAAGATGGAATTCCTCGAAGACCGTTTGGTCCTTAGTTCGATCACCGTCATGAATAATCTGGACAGCGGACCAGGATCGCTGCGGGCTGCGATCTCCAGCGCCGTCCCCGGCGAGACCATTAAATTTGCCAATAACGTCCATTCCATCACGCTGACATCAGGTGATCTGGTGGTCACCAAGAACCTCGATATCGAAGGGCCAGGCGCAAGCAAGTTAACCATCAACGGTAACAACGCCAGCGTAGCCAGCGCCAGCCGGGTCTTTGACATCAGCGACATCAACGGGCCAGTCACCGTGGCCATTTCCGGCCTGACGATTGCTAACGGTGAAGCGGTCGTGACTGAGTACTTGGGGATGAATGGCGGAGGGGGAATCCTCAACGAGGCCGGCTGCACGTTGACCCTCAACAACTGCGTCCTGGTCGGCAACGAGGCGGTCCTATCGCCAACTACTCCTTCTCCAACGAGTCCCAGTGATGCGAACTCTAATTTTGGCGACGTTTGCGGTGGCGGCCTCTTGAATCAAGGGACCGCCTTCCTTAATGGGACTACCGTCGAGGACAACCGGGCCTTGGGGGGCGGCGGCTACTCCAATCCACTGGGAGGCAGCACCGGCGGCGGCATCGACAACTGGGACGGGGGAACGCTGTACGTGACGAACTGCACGATCACCGACAACGCGGCGATCAGTGCCGCCGATCCTGTCGGTGCAACGTACCCCTATTTCGCCCTCGGCGGCGGCATTGCGAATCACACGGGCTCCGTCACCGACGCCAACGGGAACGTAATTGGCAATGACAACCCCTCCACGGTCACCATCACGAATTCGACCGTCTCCAACAACGAGTCGACCGGCGGTACCGGCGTCTACAGCCAGGGCGGCGGGCTTTATTCAGAAAACGGGACGTTTGAGGTGCCACAAAATCTGGCGGTCATGACCATCAGCAACTGCACGGTCAGCGGCAACGTCGCAAAGGGTGGAGACAACGGCGGTGGCGGGACGGAATTCGGCGCTGCCGATGGCGGCGGTCTTGAGAACGGCGAGGGGATCCTGACCATCGACAATTCCACGTTTAGCGACAATGAGGCCATTGGCGGCAATGGCAGCACCCCCTCCCTCGGCAGCGTTGCCGATGGAAATGTCGTTGCTGCGCCGGCCGCTGGCAGCGGCCAGGGTGGCGGCATCGTCACCCTCGGAGGTCTCGCCAGCGTCTCGAACTGCACGCTGAATGGCAACGAGGCCATCGGCGGAAACACCGCGTCGGGACCTGGCGCCATCGCCGACGGCGGCGGCATATCGAACTGGGGATCGGCGCTGAACGAGTACGGGACGCCTGGGGTTCCCGGAATTCTCACGCTGACCAACAGCACGTTGACCGGCAATGAAGCGATCGCCGGGCAGGGTGCCGACAGTTCGGCCGGTTACACCGGCGCCGTGTGGGGTTTTGCCGTGGGCGGCGGCGTCGATGATTCGTTTTCCGGGAACGCCACCATCACCAACTGCACGTTGGCGAACAATGAAGCCGTCGGCAGCAGCGGCGTAAACGGCGGAACGGGCTTCGGCGGCGGCATTGGCCTGGGCTTCAGCTACTTCTTCAATACTGCTGGGGCGCCGGTCGTGGACAACTCGGCGTTGACGTTGACCAATAGCACGCTCAAGGGCAACGTCGCTTTAGGCGGCAGCGGAACGACGGGAACCGGCGGAAATGGTATGGGCGGCGGCCTGGCGATCAATCCCGATTCGACGGCCACCGTCAACAATAGCACGTTCAGCAAAAATGTCGCCAACGGCAGCCAGACTTACTCCGGCCAGCCCATCGGCGGCGGCGGCATCGAAAATGGGGGCACGCTCAACCTGACCAGTTCCGTGGTCAGCGGAAACAAGGCGGTCTCCACCGCCGGCAACGATATTTTCGGTGGTGGGCTGCTCAACAATCTGGGCACGGCGACCATCCAGTCCTCGACATTCGATGGCAACGAGGCGTTGGGCGGAGGCAGCTACAGCGCGGTCGGCGGAAGCACCGGCGGCGGCATTGCGAACTACGACGGGCCGCTTACCTTGGTCGGTAGCGCGATCACCGATAACCAGGCGATCTCCGCGGCCACTCCCGCAGGTTCCCCGGCGCCCTATTTTGCCCTGGGCGGCGGCCTCGCTACTTATGGCGATGGCCTTTACGGCACGTCGACCGTCACGATCACGAGTTGCAACATCGCCAACAACGAAGCGACCGGCGGTGACGGCGATGCCATGAACGGCGGCGGGCTGTTTCAAGAAAACGAGACGTACGGCTCGAACTACAGCCTGGCGATCATGACTATTAGCAACTCCAATGTCAGCGGCAACATCGCCCAGGCCGGAGCCAATGGCGTCGGTACCACCGCTCCGAGTGGTGAGTTCAGCGATGCCATTGGCGGCGGCATTCTTAACGGCAATGGGGTCCTGACCATCAACAATTCCACGCTCAGCGGCAACGAGGCCATTGGCGGCAACGGCAGCACGCCTGTCGCGGGCGGCTATGCGGGCCCGGCCACCGGCGCGGGCCAGGGCGGCGGCATGGTCAACGTGGGCGGCCAGGCAACCGTATCCGGCAGCAAACTGATCGGCAACAAAGCCATCGGCGGAAACACCACCACCGGGCCCGGCGCCATCGCCGACGGCGGCGCCATAGCAAACTGGGGAGTTGGCCTGAGCGAGATGGGAATCCCCGAGGTCCCTGGAGTTCTCACGCTGACCAATAGCACCTTGAGCGGCAATGAAGCGATTGCCGGCCAAGGCGCCAAGAGTTCGGCCGGTTACAGCGGCGCCGTGTGGGGCTTCGCCGTCGGAGGCGGCATCGATGACTCCTTCTCCGGAAACGCCCTTGTCACCAACTGTAACTTGATTGGCAATGAGGCGATCGGCAGCGACGGCGTGAACGGCGGTACCGCCTTCGGCGGCGGCATCGGCCTGGGTTTCAGCACCTTCTTCAGTACCCCTGGCTCACCGGTTGTCGATAACTCGACATTGTGGTTGATCAATAGCGCGCTCGCGGGCAATATCGCTCAAGGCGGCAACGGAGTAGCGAAGGGAATGGGTGGCGACGGCTTCGGTGGCGGCCTGGCGATCAACCCTGGCTCCAGCCTCGCCCCACCCCCGCCCGGCACCCCCGGCGTGACGGTGCCCCCGTCCGGCACCCCCGGCGTGATCAACAGCGTGATCGATTTCAACCTGGCCCTTGCCGGCAGCGGAGGAAGCGCCGCGCAAGGCACTCTCGGGGAAGGAATCGGAGGCGGGGTTTACAACGACGGCATGTTCACGAAGGATACTTTGACGGCCATCGACTTCAACTTCGCCACCAACGGCTACGACAACGTTTTCGGCTCAGCAAAGCGGCGGCGGGAGCGCAGCTCATGGGGCTGCGCTCTCGCTAAATGTCGCGTCGCGATCCATTGAGGGTCAGGGGTTCGCGTCCCACGTCCGGCGGATGACGTTCAGTTTACGCTCGACGGTCCGCTGGCTGCAGCCAAGCTGCCGGGCAATCTCGGCGTTTCCCAGTCCTTCCAACTTGCCCTGGGCGACTTGTCTCTGCACGGGATCCAACAGGGCAAACAGCCGCGAGACGTTCTCGCTCATCATAACCGCAAATTCCGGCGTTGGCTCCTCCGCGATGACCTGGTTCAGGTTCTGCAGAGCGTCGCAGTCGCCTCGTCGCTTTTGATAACGGAGGAGATCTTGCACCCGCCGCGTGGTCAAGACAACCAACAGCGGCCAGAGATTCTCGCGGTTGCAAAGCTCTGGGAAGCACCCCGACTCGGCGCCTTGCCAGAGATTTCGAAACACGATTGCCGCCACGTCCTCTTCGTCGGCCACGCGTCGCGGAGCGGAGCCGAGCTTCTTTCGCGCCAGTCGCACGAGGCGTTGGAAGTAGCGCTGCCAAAGCCGATCCGCGGCCTCGGCCTTGCCGGCCTTCAGCCCGGCGATCCATTCTGTCACGGAAGCGTCGGCGGAGAGTGGAGGGGGTTTCTCCCCCACGGCATCGTACGAAGCGATCATACACTCGAACCCTCCCTCGAACGACTTGCCCGGCGGTTGCCCACGTGGCCTAACCTGCCTATCCGAGCGGAGCCGGAGTGCCGGCGAGGACCCGGGAATCTCCGCCGGAATTCTACCGGGCGTACCACGGCGGGCAAGTCGGCGAGCATTCTGGAATGCGAACGCCGGTTCCTCGGGTATCCCGCTCGCCCTCGGCCTGCCGAGTGCTGCGCAGGACGAGTCGCATCGGCCGGCCGATCCGGAACCGGGCATTCCTGGGAAAAAGCCGTTTCCGGGAAGGGGGGCTGCGGGACACTGCCAGTATTTGGGCTTTACCGCCGCCCCTGATTTCCCCTTGACGGCCCGCCTATAATTGCCACATCGTAGGTTGAGAATTGTTCCCCGCGGAATAGTCGTCGCTCATGGACATTACCGGTGAACACACGGACGACTCGCTGTCGCTCTCCGGGCTGGTTCGCATCGACCAGTTCTCAGACCGCTTCGAGCAGGCCGTGCAAGACGCGATCCTAAATGCCCGAGTTTGGCCCAACGTTGAGGATTACCTGGGCGATACACCCGAGCCCCTGAGGTTCGAACTGCGGAAGGAGCTCTTGGCAGTCGCAACGTCATGCCGCCGACAACACGCCGGAAACGGCCACCCAGGCTTGACCAGTCCGGCGAAAATCACCGGCTTGCAGGTCCAAGACTCGGACCCATGCCGGACACAAGAAACCCTTACGGCCGATCAGCCCGCAGCCCGAAACGCGGCGTCTGATGCCCCCCCGCGTCAAATCGGCCGATATCGTGTCGAGGGCCTCTTGGGAGAAGGGGCGTTTGGGAAGGTCTATCGCTGCTATGACGACGTGCTGAAACGATCGGTTGCCCTGAAAGTGCCTCTTTCCCAACTGCTGGACAGCCGGGAACTCTACCTTGCGGAGGCGCAAGTCCTTGCCCGTCTCGAACATCCGGCCATCGTTCCGGTCTACGACGCGGGGCAGAACGAGGACGGCCTGTGCTACGTCGTCTCCAAGTTCATTGAGGGCAGCGACTTGAGGAAGAAAACCCAGGATCCCCCGCTCTCACACCGCGAGTCGGCGGAACTCGTGGCGACGATTGCCGAAGCCCTGCACCACGCCCATCTGCACGGGGTGGTCCATCGCGACGTGAAACCGGCCAACATCCTCATCGACGCCGGCGGCAGACCCTACCTGGCCGATTTCGGCATGGCGTTGAAAGAAGAGGACTTCGGCACGCATGGCGCAGGGGCAGGCACGCCGTTCTACATGAGCCCCGAGCAGGCTCGCCGGGAAGGGCATTTGGTAGATGGCAGGTCCGACATTTTCAGCCTGGGGGTCGTATTCTACGAATTGCTCACCGTGAGGCGTCCGTTTACGGGGTCGACCACCGAGGAGATTCTCCAGCGGATAAGGACCTTGGAGCCCTGCCCGCCAGGCCAACTCGACGACACCCTACCTAAGGAATTGGAACGGATTTGTCTGAAGGCCCTCTCCAAGCGGGCGACGGAGCGTTACGCAACGGCCTTGGACATGGCCCAAGACCTGCCGCCTTTCTGGCGGGGCAGAAGGAAACAAAGAGACAGCCGTCCGCTCACGGCAGTGGCGTGGCCGGCGCCACCGCCGCGGTTGCTCCGCACGCCGCGACCGTGGCCGGCTCAGCCCGCGTTCGCGCCGACCGCGACAAGCCCCTGAAGATCGTCCCCAAGGGCCTGCGGTCGTTCGACGCCGAGGACGCCGACTTCTTCCTGGAACTGCTGCCGGGGGCCCGCGACCGCGACGGACTGCCCGAGGGCGTCCGCTTCTGGAAACACCGCGTCGAGGAGGCCGATCCGGACAAGACGTTTCGCGTGGGCCTGATCTATGGGCCGTCGGGCTGCGGCAAGTCGTCGCTGGTCAAGGCCGGACTGTTGCCCCGGCTGGCCGGCCACGTGACCGCGGTCTACGTCGAGGCCACGGCGGAAGGGAGCGAGCCGCGGCTGCTCGGCGCCCTGCGGCGATGCTGCCCGCGGTTGCCGGACGATCTGGGGCTGATCGAGAGCATCGCCGCCTTGCGCCGAGGAAGAGCGGTCCCGCCGGGCAAGAAGGTCCTCATCGTGCTTGACCACTTCGAGCAGTGGCTTCATGCGCGGCAGTCGTATGAGAACACGGAACTGGTGGAAGCCCTGCGGCACTGCGATGGGGAGCGGGTGCAGTGCATCGTCATGGTGCGGGATGATTTCTGGATGGCAATGACCCGATTTCTGGGGGAACTGGAAATCCGGCTCCTGGAAGGCCATAATTCCGCTGCCGTCGATCTCTTCGACCTCCGTCAGGCAAGAAAGGTCCTCGCGGCCTTTGGGCAAGCCTATGGGGTCTTGCCGGAGGACCTTGGTCGCTTGACCCGAGACCATAATGCCTTCCTTGAGCAGGCGGTCGACGGACTGGCCCGGGAGGGCAAGATCGTCTGCGTCCGTCTGGCTCTGTTCGCTCAGATGATGAATGGCAAACGATGGGCTCCCGCCACGCTGAAAGCGGTCGGAGGCACCCAAGGCGTCGGAGTCACGTTCTTGGACGAGGCTTTCAGCGCGGCCACGGCGCCCCCCGAACATCGCCTTCACCAGAAGGCCTCCCGGGCCATCCTGAACGCCCTGCTGCCTGACTCCGGTACGGAAATCAAGGGGCAAATGCGATCGTATGCCGAATTGCTGGAAGTGTCCGGCTATGCTAGCCGTCGCAAAGACTTTGATGACCTGATCGGCATTCTCGATAAGGACATTCGCCTCATCACGCCCACCGACCCGGAGGGTAAGGACGATGTGGACACGTCGACGGTGCAGGCGGGCGGGAAATACTTCCAGCTCACGCACGATTATCTGGTCCACTCCATACGGGAATGGTTGACCCGCAAGCAGAAGGAAACCCGTTGTGGACGCGGAACTGCTGCTGGCGGATCGCGCGGCGGTGTGGAACTCCAGGCCGGAGAACCGGCAATTGCCGTCGTTGTTGCAGTGGTTCCAGATCAAGTGGCTGACACGCAAGAAGAACTGGACGCCGCCGCAGTGGAAGATGATGCACAAGGCGGGGTGGGTGCATGGCATTCGCTCGGGCGTCGTGACAGCGGTACTGGTTGTGATGGGCCTGACGGGCCTTGGCATTCGTAACCTCGTGGTCGAGAAGCAAAACGCCACCCGCGCCGAGGGACTCGTGGACGGGTTGGTCAAGGCTGACATCGCCCAGGTGTCCTCCCAGATAAGCAGCCTGGAAGCGTATCGCCGCTGGGCTGATCCGCTGCTCGAGGGAGAATATGGTCAGGCAAAAACCGGCTCCCCACAAAAGCTGCATGCGGCCCTGGCCCTGCTGCCCATCGACGAGAGCAAGTCCGATTACCTGCGGGACCAACTCTTGGTCGTGACGCCGCAGCAGTTTCCCATCGTGCGGGACGCCTTGCTACGTCACAAGACAGGCTTGGTTGAGACTCTATGGAGCGTGGCCCTCGACGCGAAACGGGAGACCCAGCCGCGATTCCAAGCGGCCTGCGCGTTGGCGACCTATGCCGCCGCCGACGATCGTTGGCAGCAGATCGGCTCGCTGGCAGCCGGCCATCTCGTCACGCTTCAGGCTTCGGAATTCTCGGCCTGGCGGGAAGCCCTCCATCCGGCCAAGGTTCAACTCCTAAAGCCGCTGACGGCGATCTACAAGGACAAGACCGCGCGGGAACAAAGCCGCGCCTACGCCACGGAGGCCCTTGCGGAGTACGCCGCCGACAACCCCCAGGTGTTGACCGATCTGCTGATGGTCGCCGACGAGCAGCAGTTTGCCGTGCTCTATGCGAAGCTGCAGGAAACAGGCGAACGGGTTTTGCCCCTGCTCACCACGGAGATCGACCGGACATTGCCTCCCGATGCCAGGGATGACGCAAAGGAGAAACTGGCGAAGCGGCAGGCGAATGCGGCTGCGGTCCTGCTCCGAATGAACCAACCGGCAAGGGTCTGGCCTTTGCTCAAGCACAGTCCCGACCCGCGGGCGCGCGGTTACCTCGTCCACCGCCTGGCGCCTTTGGGCGTGCCGGCAGAAACGTTGATCCGCCGACTCGATTCCGAGCGCAACGTCTCCATCCGCCGCGCATTGATCTTGGGCCTGGGCGAGTACGCCGAAGGCCGTCTGTCTGAATCGAAGCGAAATGATTTATTGCCCAGGTTGCAGGCCATCTATCGCAACGAGGCCGACGCCGGCCTCCATGCGGCCGCAGAGTGGCTCCTGCGGAAGTGGAAGCAGGACGCATGGATCGCCAAGTGCAACGAGGATTGGAAGACCAACCAAACGGCGGAGGAAAAACGCCGGGCAAGAATTATCGCCGCGATCGATCCCAAAATCCCATCGCCGCCGCAATGGTACGTCAATAGCCAGGGGCAGACGATGGTCGTCCTCGCCAGTTACGAACCCTTTGTCATGGGCTCAGGCACTGCTGAAATTGGCCGCGACTGGTGCGAAACGCAGCACTCGGTGTGGATCGGGCGCACGTTTGCGCTCTCCGCTAAAGCGGTCACGTTGGGCCAGTTCCGAAAATACAGACACGGCTACCTGGAGGGTGCAGAGCATCAATTCAGCTCATCCGAAGAATTACCCGCGGTTTGGATTAGTTGGTTTGACGGCGCCGAATATTGTAATTGGTTAAGCGAAAAAGAGGGTATTGCCGGGAAAGATTGGTGCTACGAGGTCGATGCCGAGAAGAAGCCCGTCAAGCTCAAGGCCAACTACTTGGGCCTGAGCGGTTACCGGCTTCCCAACGAAGCTGAGATGGAGTATGCCGCCCGTGCCGGCGCAAACCGGCCGCTTCTACGGCGAGACCGACGAGCTGCTTGGCAAATACGCATGGTTCCTGAAGAACTCCGAGGATAAGCCGTGGCCGGTCGGTTTGCTCAAACCTAACGATTGGGGGCTGTTCGATGCGGAAGGCAACGTCTACACCTGGTGCCAGGAACGCTGGAATCCCAGACTGGAGAGCGGCAATGATAGCGAAGCCAAAGAACTGATCATAGATAAATTCTCGCGTGCGCTGCGGGGCGGCTCGTTCAGCCTCCTAGCGTCGCACGTGCGCTCGGCCTTCCGCAACACCACCTTCCCCGACAACCGGCTCCCCGATAGCGGTTTCCGCGTGGCGAGAACCTTACTTCCGAGCAAACCATACCCGCCTTAGCACGCGTCGCCGAAGGCAGGTCCGATTTGAAAAAGTGATGACGGCGTAAGTGCCTACGGCTCGCTTACGAAGAATGTGTAGCACACAGATCGGGGGCGACGGACCGACGGCCGTGACCACCCTGATTTGCGAAAGAATTATACGTACCCGGCCACGCCGGGCAAGACCTGCCGACACACCGCAAATCCTCTCCTTGCTTCCTCTCGGCTGCTTGGCTGCCCTTTGCGACCGCACTATAATCCCCCAGAGGCCCGTCTCCTACTCCCAGTCAAGGTGTGAAGACTCATGGACGCCGGGGTCCGTGCCGGCCGTGACGATCGATGCGAGCCGAGTTCTATGTCCTCGACGCTCCTGGAGCGACTCCGCGGCCGGAGGCCTGGCAGCGGCGGGTCGATCTTTACGGCCCGGTGGTCTATGGCTGGTGCCGGCAACTGGGCGTAAGTCAGGCCGACGCGGCCGACGTGGTTCAGGATGTTTTCGCCGCCGTGACCGCCGATGTAGAACGGTTCCGCCGCGATCGGCCGGGAGATAGTTTTGGGGCCTGGCTGCGGACCATCACCCGGCACCGGGTCTGCGGAATTCTGTGCTTACCGCGCGTAGGCAGGCCGGCGGCCGGGCCGACGTGGGGTACGGGATACGGTGTTCCCGCTCTCGCCAAGCACCCGCTGGGCTTTCACCAGATCGTTGACCCTAACTACTGCCAAGACCCCCATTTTGGAGACTTTGGTGGGCGCGAACGAACAATACGCGTAGTCGATGTTCAGGTGCTCGGCCGCCAGCTTTTCGCAGATCTTGCGAAACGCTCCATTATGGCTCGGCACCTCGACCAGTAAAACATCAGCAATATCGTAATGAATATTCATGCCTTGGAGCACGTCCACGGCGGCATCGAGGCTGTCGGGCACGAAGCGGACGGTTCCCCGCTCGCCTGAATCCATGACCGAGAGCGCAAGGAAGTTGACTTTCTCCTTGCCCAGCGCAGTCATCATCGCGGCCAGACGCCCGGGCTTGTTCACCAAAGAAACGGAAAGCTGCTTGGCAGTTTGCATCACAGAAACCCTTTCTGAATCGAGGGACTATGCAAGTAAGAAGATAGGAAAAGTATCGCCCGACGCAGGGAATCTGCAACGTGGAATAGATCGATAAGGTGCGAGAAACGCGGCAGATTGGCAATCTGCCCCACTTCAACATGTTGCACTTCCATTGCGACGGGCATATATGCCTCCAATTGATCTTACGCATCTCCCCCGCCCAATGTCAAATCGCCCCGCGCTCGTAGTCCCGGCTCTTGCCGGTCCTGTGCGACAAATCTCGCGTAAGAGGCAGCCACTGAGATTATCGCGGGAACTCTCCGGCGGGCAGCAACGTCGAATTGGTGTACAATTTGAACGTCCGTAAGACGGAATCCATTCCGCTATTCATAGGAACGGGATGAATTCCGTTCTACAAATTCCTTGAAACGGAGCAAATTCCGTTCTACAGAAAAAGGAGACCTACCATGGTTGCCAGGTTGAGTCGGTGGATTGCCGTTGTTGTGTTTCTGATTCCAATGCTTGCCAGAGCCCAAGGCTTGCTGGTGGTGGTCGATCCGGGGGAACATGTCCGCCTGCCTCGGCCGCCGATCATCATTTGGCCGCCACGTCCCTATCCTCCCCCCTATCCGCGTCCCATTCCCCAACCGGAACCTCCCCCGGTCACTTACAAGATCGATTCCCTGGAGGTCAACGCCCAAGTGACCGACCAACTGGCCAAAGTGCAGGTTTCCCAGTCGTTCGTGAACACGGGCAGCCGGCAAATGGAAGTTTCCTTCATTTTTCCCTTACCCTACGATGGGGCAATCGATCGCATGACCCTGTTGATCGACGGCAGGGAGATGCCGGCCAAGTTGCTCAGCGCCGCCGATGCCCGCCGGATGTACGAAGAGATCGTGCGGAAGAACCGTGACCCGGCCTTGCTGGAATGGGTCGGTACGGGCATGTTCAAGACGAGCGTCTTCCCGGTGCCGCCGGGGGCCAAGCGGACCGTTTCGCTGCGCTACACGCAACTTTGCCGCAAGCAGGAAGGAATGACCGATTTCCTTTTCCCCTTGAGCACGGCCAAGTATACGTCGCAGCCGGTCGAGAAGATCAACTTCCGCGTCTCCGTGGAAAGCCAGGAGGACATCAAGAATATCTACAGCCCGACGCATTCGGTGGAGATCAAGCGGCCCGACGACCGCCATGCCGTGGTGAGTTACACGGCGAAGGACCAGGTTCCGGCCTCCGACTTCCGCCTGCTTTACGACATCGGCCGCGGCAAGGTGAGCATGCGGGTGTTGGCATACCGGCCCGACGCGAACCAGGACGGCTACTTCCTCTTGCTGGCCAGCCCGGAGATCAAGGCCGGCAACGAGCGGCCGAAGAAGACGGTGCTGCTGGTGATGGACCGATCGGGGAGCATGAGCGGGCAGAAGATCGAGCAGGTCCGCGCGGCCCTGAAGCACGTGCTGAACAACCTCCGCGAGGGCGACTTGTTCAACATCATCGCCTTTGACAGCGAGGTCGAATCGTTCCGGCCGGAGTTGCAGCGCTATAACGAGAAGACGCGCCGCGAGGCGTTGGGCTTCGCCGAAGGGCTTTATGCGGGCGGCAGCACGAACATCAACGAGGCCCTCCGCGTCTCGCTGGGGCAACTCAACGACGCCGGCCGGCCGAGTTACGTGGTCTTCCTGACCGACGGCCTGCCGACCGTGGGCGAGACCAACGAAATGCGAATCGTCGCCAACTCGAAGGAGTTCAACAAGGTCCACGCCCGGATCTTCTGTTTCGGCGTGGGCTACGATCTGAACGCCCGTTTCCTCGATAAACTCGTCCGCGAGAATTTCGGGCAGAGCGAATACGTGCGGCCCGACGAGAACATCGAGGAGCACGTTGCCCGGCTGTATAACCGCATTGAATCGCCCGTGCTGACCGGCATGAAGATGCGTTACGACTTCGACGCGGTCAAGACGGAAGAGGGTTCGCCCATCAGCCGCGTTTATCCGCGCGAGGCGGGCGATCTGTTTGCCGGCGATCAGTTGGTCGTCGTGGGGCGTTACAAGAAGGCGGGTACGGCCAAGGTGGTCGTGACCGGCAAGATCGGCGACAAGGAGGAGCGGTTCGACTTCCCCGCCACGTTCGTCGAGAAGAGCAATGACGAATCGTTGGCCTTCGTCGAGAAGCTGTGGGCGGTCCGCCGCGTGGGCGAGATCCTCGACCAGATGGACCTTAAGGGCAAGAACGACGAGCTGGTGAAGGAATTGGTCGAGCTGGCCACGCGGCACGGCATCCTCACGCCGTACACGTCGTTCATGGCCGACGAGACGACCAATATCCATGACATTACTTCGAACTTCGACCGCGCCAACCGGCGGCTGGAGTCGCTGGCCCAAACCGGCGGCGCGGCAGGCACCGCGCAGCGGGCGATGAAGGGCGATTACCAGAACGCCTACAACTATCAGGCCGCCACGGACTACTCCGGCAATGTACTTGCGGAAAAAGACAAGGCGGCATCGAACGGCTTTAACCGCTTTGCCGCGGCGCCGGCAAGGCCGGCAGCCCGTGGGCAGGGCGGATATGGCGCGGGCGGTCTTGACGGCCGTGCCCGAGTCGCGGGCGGTGGCGGCTTAGCGTCGCCTGCAAGTAGCGCCCCGGCCGCTGAAGCGGCCAAGGCGGCGGGCGAACTGTCCTACGGCGGCGAGATCCAGAAGGAGGCCGAAAACGTCCAGGCCTCGGTCCGCAACATCGGCAATCGCACTTTCTATAAGCGCCAGAACCAGTGGATCGATTCCCAGGTGACGCCCACACAGCAGCAGAACGCACGCAAGGTCAAGCAGTTCAGCAAGGAGTATTTCGACCTGGCCAACCGCTACGGCCGTTCCATGTCGCAGTATCTTGCCATGGATGAGGCCGTGATGCTCAACCTCGACGGCCAGGCGTATCTGATCGAGCCGTAGCAGCCCCTTGGGCAATAACGAAGCTGATTGGCAGAAAACATGACAACCAGAGAAAAAGTGCTTTCGGTAATCAACTCGCTCGACGAGAATGCCACCTTGGATGAAGTCATCGATCGGCTTTATCTCGTGCGCAAGATCGAGTTGGGAATCGCGCAGGCGGATGCCGGTGACGTCATGGAGCACGATGAGTTCATGGCGGAACTTGAGCGCGAAGATGGCCGTTAAGGTTTACTGGACTCGGCAAGCTCGTGAGGACCTGCGCAAGATCCGAAGTTTCATTGCGCGGAATGCGCCGCACACGGCCGGGGCCTATGTGCGTCGCATCCGCGAATCCGTCCGATTGGTGTGAAATACGACAGATATTACAATGAAGGACGGACTGCTCACTGGACTTTTACAGGGGTTTCCAAGCATGTCTACGTCCCAGTTTTCCCCCGATTTCCGCTCGCTGCCAATCGCCCAGCGTCTTGATCTGGTCGAACAGATTTGGGACAGCATTTTGGAAGATCAGGCACAGTTTGAGCTAACCGACGCGCAGAAGGCGGAACTCGATCGCCGGCTCGCCGAGCACGCCGCCGCGCCGGACCGAGGTGCTTCTTGGCAGGAAGTCAAGGCCAGGCTGTTGGGCGAGTAATGGCATACCCGCTTAAGATCGAACCGGAAGCCCAACTCGACCTCTTTCGAGTTCCGTAGGGTGGGCCGAGTTCTACGAGTCCCACCAACAAGAAAGCCGAAAATGGTGGGGCTCGTAGCCGAAAATGGTGGGACTCGTAGAACTCGGCCCACCCTACATCGGACGCCTCCGGGAATCACGCGACTCCATTTAGCGATTTTCCACGGACATCGTGATCCGGACGCTTGGAAATCGCGCGTTGATTAGGGCATTTCCGCCGTCGCCTTCCGTCCTTCCCTTTGCGGCATTACAATATTTCCCATGCCGCATCGCACATTGGCCGATTTCCTGGAAGAACTGGGACGGGCTGGGGAATTGGCCCCGGTCGATGCCGAGGTCGATCCGTGCCTGGAAGTGGCCGAGATCACCCGCCGCGTCGCCCGGCACGCCGGCCCGGCGTTGCTCTTCCGCTGCGTCAAAGGGCACGACATTCCGCTCTTGACGAACCTTCTGGGCAGTGAGTCGCGAATCTGCCGGGCGTTGGGCGTCGAGACGATCGAGGAAGCCATCGCCCGAGTGGATCGCTTGCTGAATTCCAGCGGCGGCGAGGGCTGGCTTGAACGACTCCGCTTCGCCGCACGCAGCGGCACTGTCGCGAGTTTCGCGGCCAACCGTGTCAAGTCCGGCGCGTGTCAGCAGATCGTCCGCTTGGGCGGCGACGTGCACCTGGAAGAACTTCCCTGCCTGCAATCCGGCATGGAAGTCAAGACGCCGGCAATTCCGTCGGCAACGATCCTTTCCGCGGAGCCAGACTCGCATGCCCAGGTCTTCTTGCAGGGCGATATGCAGATCGCCGGACGTGATCGGTTGATTGCTGCCTGGTCGGACATTGCCAGCGCGATCCCTCTTTTCCGGGAATACGCCAGCCGACAAGCGCGCATGCCCGTAGCGGTTGTGATCGGCGGCGATCCGGCCGTACACTTGGCGGCCGCGGCCCCCATGCCGGCGGCGGTCGATCCGCTGGGACTTACAGGAATGTTGCGCGAGAAACCCCTGGACGCCGTGGCCTGCCGGAGCATTGATTTGCTGGCGCCGGCTGAGTCGGACTTCGTGATCGAAGGTTTTATTGATCCCGTGGATGCCGAGACCCGGACCGCCCCGCGATTCTCGCCCACCGATCGCATCATCGCCGACCAGCCGGGGCACACCGTCCATGTCACGGCGGTGACGCATCGGGCCAATCGTATTTTTCCGGCGGCAATTCCCGGGCTGGATTGCAACGAAGTCTGTTTGCGCGATCGCACCATGGCGCGGGTCTTTGTACCGTTTTTGAAGACGCGGATTCCCGAGGTGATCGATTTTGATCTGCCCTTGTCCGGCGGCGCCAGGCACCTGGCAATCGTGGCGATTCGCAAGACCTATGCCGGCCAGGCGCGCCAGGTCGCGGCGGCGTGCTGGGCACTCCGGCCGTTTTGTTTTGCCAGGCTGCTGCTGGTGGTCGATGCGGAGGTGGATGTCCGCAATGCGGAAGAAGTTTGGGCGGCGATTGCCCACGAGGCGCATCTTGAGCGCGATGTCTGGCTGTATACTGCGCCGCGGGATCCATCGGACACGAGTTCAAGCGGCGACGAACTCGGTCGCCGAATGGCCATCGACGCAACGCGGAAGATCGCGACTGAGGGCCGCGGATCGCGACCTCGCAATGCCTCTTTGGAGCACGATATGGAAAAGCTCGTAACCGACCGTTGGGCACAGTACGGCCTGGGACCGGAGCAGGAACAGCGGAAAATCCACGTCAGGCCGACCACGGGTACATGACCGGCCTGACGTACCAACCCCATGCAACTCGATAAATCTTCCGCCCGCGTGCGCCAGATGTTCGGTGAGATCGCCGGGCGGTACGATCTGCTGAACCACCTGCTCTCGCTGGGCATCGATCTTTCCTGGCGGCGGAGAACTGTTCGCCTCGTGCCGCCCAAGCCCGACGGCGGGCCGATCCTGGATGTCTGCACCGGCACCGGCGATCTGGCCTTGGCCTATTGGAAGGCCAGCGGCCGCAAGGTCCCCATCGTGGGCACCGATTTCTGCCAGCCCATGCTCGCGCTGGCCGAGCAGAAGGGCCGTCGGGCCGGGGCCGAAAAGCACATTACTTGGCTGGAAGCCGATACCCAGCAGTTGCCCTTCCCCGACGACCAGTTTCAGATCGTCTGCGTCGCCTTCGGACTGCGGAACGTCAGCGATACGGACCGCGGGCTGCGAGAGATGGCCCGCGTCTGCCTCCCCGGCGGGAGCGTGGCCGTGCTGGAGTTTTCCATGCCCACACTCTGGCCGCTGGGCCCCCTGTATCGCTGGTATTTCCATCGCGTGCTGCCGCGGATCGGACAGGCCTTGGCCCGGAATCATCAGTCGGCTTATAATTATCTTCCGGCCAGCGTCAGCCAGTTCCCGCAGGGGGAAGACCTCGCCGCGCGGATGCGGGCGGCCGGGCTGGAGCGGGTCGAGTATCATCGCTTTACCTTGGGGATCGCCACGCTGTACGTGGGCCGGAAAATCGGCCGTTGAAAGGTTCGTGCACCATGAAGCGAAACATCGTCGTCGCCGTCACGGGGGCCAGCGGTGTCGTCTATGCCACGCGGCTCTTGGAAACGCTCCACGCCACCGGCTGCGACATCCACTTGATCATCAGCCCGGCCGCCCAGACGGTCTTCAAGCAGGAGTTGGATCTCTCTGTCGATCTGGAGAACTTCTCGCCCTCGATGTTGATGTTGGACATCGGTTCCAGGCCCAACGATCACAAGTTGCAGGTCCTGCGCACGATGTCGGGCATTGCCAGCGACGAGAGCAACGTCCTGGCCGTCAGCTCGGGCGAGGAAGGCAGGCTGATCTACTATCATTATCGCGACTACATGGGCGCCATCGCCAGCGGCTCCTATCTGACCGACGGCATGGTGATCTGCCCTTGCTCCAGTGGGACTTTGAGCGCCATCGTGCACGGCACCAGCGCGAACCTGATTCACCGCACGGCCGAGGTCCACTACAAGGAGCACCGCAAGCTGATCCTCGTGCCGCGCGAGACGCCGCTTTCGATGACCGTGCTGGACAACATGAAACGCGCCGCGGAATACGGCGCCGTGATCCTGCCCGCCATGCCCGGCTTCTATCATGGCGTGAAGACCATCAGCGACCTGATCGACTTCGTCGTCTCGCGGATCCTCGATCAACTCGGCATTCGCAATTCGCTGATCCAACGCTGGGGAGAAGCGGAGTGAGGCACGCAACGTGGTTCAACCGATCGTTTCTGGTATAATGTTTCAAGGAGGTTCGTAATTCATGACCGAAATCGCAGAGAAACTCAAGGCGGAACTGTCGCAGCTTGCATCCGAAGACCGGGCTGAATTGGCCTACTACCTGATCCGTTCCTTAGACGAAAAGGACGAAGGTGACGTTAGGTTGGCGTGGGAAACGGAATTGGAGCGAAGATTTCAGGAAATGGAGAGTGGAAGCCAGTCGAACGACGTGTTGGACGAGTTGGTAAAAGATGATCCAGAGAGTTTTCGGGAAATGCTGAACGATCGCTGCTAGCCGGGGCCGGAGGCAACTCGCAAAGTTTTCCCCATGCTCCGCCGCCTTCGCCACCTCCTGGAGATGATCCGTTTTAGCCACACGCTCTTCGCGCTGCCGTTTGCCTTGCTGGCGGCTGCGATGGCCTGGGGGCTGAACGCGCGGAGTGTGCCGCCGGTTCCGTTCCGCTGGCTTGACCTGGTGGGCATCCTCATCTGCATGGTCACCGCCCGCAGCGCGGCGATGGCCTTCAATCGACTGGCCGACCGGCCGATCGACGCCTTGAACCCGCGCACCCGCATGCGGCACCTGCCCAGCGGCGTGCTGAGCGCAGAAAGTGTCTGGGCCTTCACGATCCTTTGTTCGCTGGGATTCGTGCTGGGAACGCTGCTCTTCCTGCCCAACTGGATCCCGCTGGCCGCCTCGCTGCCGGTACTGCTTTTCCTCTTCGGCTACAGCTATGCGAAGCGGTTCACGCTGCTGTCCCACCTCTGGCTGGGGATTGCCCTGGCCCTGGCGCCGTCGGCGGCCTGGGTTGTGTTGCGGGCGGAACTTGCCTGGCCGCCTCTGGTGCTCAGCACGGCCGTGGCACTGTGGGTGGCGGGTTTCGACATGATCTATGCCTGCCAGGACTACAGTTTCGACGTCTCGGTGCATCTGCACAGCATCCCCGCCCGGTTGGGCGTCTCCGCCGCCTTGCGGCTGGCCGCCGCATGCCATTTCGTCATGCTCGTGCTCCTGGCCCTCTTGCCCTGGACGTATCCGCGGTTCGGCGCGATCTATTTGACGGGCGTGGCAGCGATTGGGCTGCTGCTGGTCTACGAGCATTGGATCGTGCGGCCCGATGATTTGAGCCGGGTGAATCGGGCTTTTTTCCATGTCAACGCGGTGGTGAGCCTGGGACTTCTGGCCGTCGGGGTGGTGGAACTATTGCGGTGACATGCCCCCCGTAGGGTGGGCTGGCACCATGTCGGGCACCATGTACCCATGGTCGTGGTCGTTGTCGGCCCGCCTTCGTTTAACCGGGAGCCAACGGCGACGGTGCACTCCGTCGCCGTTGGCTCCCGGTTAAACGAAGAAAGCGTGACCGCTGGCGAATCCTGCTCCCCACCGACCCTGGTCGGTGGAAGCCATGACTGACGAGCTATGGAAAGTTGACATCTCCCCATCCCTCGTCTATCTTGTAGCGTATCCGAATGCCGGCACGACGCCGTTTTACCCGGCGTTGCCCTCCGTCGGACGTTCGGTCCACCTTCGGCAAACCTGGCTTTATCTGCCCGTCACGTGCATCATGTGGCCGGGCCCATTCTGCCGTGCTTCAAGAAAGGAAGTGCATTGCTATGAAACAACGTGCCAATCGGCGAGATTTTCTCAAGGCGGCGGCCGCAACCGCGGCTGCCTGCCCCTACCTGATCCCCGGCTCGGCGCTCGGCGCCGTCGGCCGCCCGGCGCCCAGCAACCGGATCGTCATGGGCGGCATCGGTCTAGGAAATCAAGGTTCCGGCGACCTGGGGGCGTTCCTCGGTCGCCCCGACGTGCAGTACGTCGCCGTTTGCGACGTGCGGGAAAACGTCCGCAACGGCCACCGGGATCGCATCAACAATCAGTATCGCAACAAGGATTGCAAGACTTACAACGACTTCCGCGAGCTGCTGGCCCGCGCCGATATCGACGCCATTCATTGTGCCACGCCCGACCATTGGCACGCCATCGTGGTGATCGAGGCCTGCCGCCACGGCAAGGACGTCTATTGCCAGAAGCCCGAGACCAAGACCCTGCGGGAAGGCCCGCTGATGGTCGCGGCGGCCCGGCGTTATGGCCGTGTCGTTTCCGGCGGCAGCCAGCGAGTGCTGGAAGACTACCGGGGAGTGGTCAACCAGTGCTGGAGCGGCGAAATCGGCCCCATCAAGTCGATCAACGTCAACGTCGGTCCGCTTTCGCAGCCGTGCTACCTGGGCGGCGAGCCGGTTCCGCAGGGGATGGACTGGAACATGTGGCTCGGTCCCGCGCCCTGGGCCCCGTATCATCCCTATCGCTGCAGCGGCAGCTATAACATCAACGGCACCTGCTGGCGGTCGTTCTCCGACTATTCCGGCGGCGGCATGACCGACTGGGGCGCGCACCACTTCGGCGGCGCGGTCTTCGCCATCGACTGCCGCGAATTGGAACCCGACGAAGTCGGCTACCACAACGAAAAGGGCAGGGAGTACGTGAGCTTCCGTTATCCCAACGGCATCATCATGTATCACAACCATCCCGGCATGGGCAATCTCCAGGTCGTGGGCACGCCCGGTCAGAAAAAGCCGCCCAAGACGGTGCCGGAATACAAGGGCACGGGCGGGATCTACGGCGACTTCATCCATTGCGTCAAGACCCGCGAGAAACCGTTCCGCGATATCGAATTTGCCGCGCACACCATCTCGGTGGCACACCTGGGCGCCATCGCGTATCAGTTGAAGCGGTCGTTGAAATGGGACGCCGCCAAGAACGAGTTCCCCGGCGACGAGGAAGCCAACCGCCTGGTCGATCGCGCCCGCCGCGAGCCGTGGACCCTGTGAGACGCTGTTTCCATGACCGGCGCCGCGCAGCCTGCACGGCGGCACGACATCCCGGTTCTGGAAATGGACCGAAAAATCAACAAGACTCAAACGAAAGAAAGACAATAACGATGCAATATCAGACCATGACACGATCTGCCATGGCTACCGCCGCCACCGTGTTGGGTGCGGCTGCGGCCGTGGCGGGAGACAAGCCGGCCTTGGACCAGGCCGCGATCGACAAGGCTTTCGAAGCCCTGAAGACTTTTGACTGGGGCGTGGACTACAACAAGTTCCGCCAATTGCTCGGCGCGATTGAAGACGCCCTGCCGGCCACCTACGGCGACGCGGCCGCGCGCAAGGAATTGGAAACCAAGTTGGCCGCGGTGCTTCCCAGCGGGGCGTCCCGCGCGGCCAAGGATTACGTCGGCCGCAAGCTGGCGGTCATCGGCACGGCCGAATCGGTGCCGGCGTTGGCCGCACTGCTGCCCGATGCGCATCTTTCGCATATGGCCCGCTATGCCCTGGAGCGGATTCCCGCCCCGGAAGCCGCCAAGGCCCTGCGCGATGCCCTGGCCAAGACCAGCGGTGCGCTGAAGGCCGGCGTGGCCGGCTCGCTGGGCGCGCGCCGCGACACGGAGTGCATCGCGGAACTTGCCGCCTTGGTCGGCGACAGTGACGTCAAGATCTCCTTCGCGGCGGCCACGGCCCTGGGCGACATCGGCACCATCGAATCGGCCAAGGCCTTGCAAGACGCCAACCCGGCGTCGGATGCCGTCAAGGCGCGGGTGGCCGATGCCCGGCTGACTGCCGGCGAGCGCCTGCTGGCCGCGGGCGACAAGGCCGGGGCCATGACCGTTTATAAGTCGCTGCTTACCGGCAACCCGGCGAAGAGCGTCAAACTGGCTGCAACCCGCGGGCTGTTGCTGGCCAGCGGTAAGAAAGAGTAAGCAGTCGTTTTGACCTGCACGTAGGGTGGGACAAGATCGCGTAGCGAGCGCCGGCCCACCATGCATGGTCAAAGATGATATCAACGCAACGGTGGGCCGGCGCTCGCTACGCGATCTTGTCCCACCCTACGCTTGTACCACATTGATTCGACAAATCCCGTGCCATGAACATCAGCCGCATTTCCCTGCTTGCATCGAGTTTCCTCGCCTTCCTCCTGAGTTTCGCACCGCCGGGCACGCCCTTGGCTGGTGCGGAGGAAGATATCGTGAAGACGGTAAGCGACCTGGTCTGCGATAAGGACAAGGACGTCCGCGCCCTTGGCCTGGAGCAGGTTCGCGACGAAGTGAAAGGCCCCGAGGCGACACGCCGTTTCGCGGCGCTCTTGCCCAAGCTTGCGCCGGAGGCCCAGGTGGGCCTGCTCGGGGCGTTGGCCGGACGGGGCGATGCGGCGGCCCGGCCGGCCGTGCTCGATCTGTTAGACCATTCGCAAGGCGACGTCCGTGCGGCAGCGATCCGGGCCCTGGGCGCCTTGGGCGACAAAGACGACGTGCCACGCTTGACGAAGCTGCTGGGCGAGGCCGAGAGTGAGAAGGATGCCGTGGCCGCCATCATTGCTTTGCACGGCGAGGCCGTTAATGCGGCCCTGTGCGCGGAGATGGAAGCCACGACCCGCGCGGGTGCCCCCGGCCCAGCGCGTCAAGCTCTTGCAATTACTCGTGGCCAGGCACGCCGTCGATTGCGTGCCCACGCTGCTCGCCGCGGCCAAGGATGCCGATGCCGGCGTGCGCATCGCGGCGTTGGCGGCCTTGGGCCAGTTGTCGGGTCCCGAGGGGGTTGCCAAGTTGGCCCGCCTGGTCCTTGACGCCAAGGACGCTACGGCCCGCGAGGAAGCCGAAAAGGCCTTGGTGCTCATTGCCCAGCGGGACCCCAAGGTGAAGGTTGACCAACGGGCCCTGCCGCTCTTGAAAGTGATGTCCGGTCTGAGCGAAGAGGAGAAGACCGCGTTGCTCTCGGCGCTCGGCCGTATCGGCGGCAAGCCGGCCCTGAAGGTCGTCGAAGCGGCATTGGCCGACAAGGATCCGGCCCGCAGCGCAGCGGCCCTGCGGGCGCTTTGCAATTGGCCGGACGGCAGTGTGGCCCCACGGTTGGTCGAGTTGGCTCTGGCGGCCAAAGACCCGGCCGCGCGCGAGTTGATTGTCAACGCCTTGATCCGTGTGGCCCCGCTGCCCGACAATCGGCCCAATGCCCAGCGGCTGGCGATGCTCAAACGCGCGATGGAATTAGCCTCCAGCGACAAGCAGCGGGCCTTGGTGCTGAAGCGAGCCCGCGCGATCCGCTCGCTGGAAACTTTGCGATTTGTGGCCCCGTATATGGATCGGCCCGAGTTTGCGCAGACGGCTTGTGAAACGGTCGTCGAGCTGGCGCATCACAAGGCCCTGCGGCAACCGAACAAGGCCGAGTTCGACAAGGCCCTCGACAAGGTGATCGCCCTGAGCAAGGATCCGGTCGTGCTGTTGCGTGCCCGGCGGTATCAGAAAGATCAGACCTGGGTGGAGAAGCAGTATCAGGGGAAGTGAGTTGGCCACGAGGTGAGAGTGACACCCGTCGGCTTCCCCACCGACCCTGGTCGGTGGAAGCCATGACTGACGAGCTAAAGCGTGACGATCCACAAGCCCTGCTCCCCACCGACCCTGGTCGGTGGAAGCCATGACTGACGAGCTAAAGCGTGACGATCCACAAGCCCTGCTCCCCACCGACCCTGGTCGGTGGAAGCCATGACTGACAAGCTATGCCCGAACCGCCCTACACTCCCGCCAACTGCAAGCCAGCTTACGAGTTGCGTTGGTCGTTGGCGTTGTTCTCGTCACGCGATATTCCGCCAAGCGAGGCTTGGCTGCCTGCCCTCAAACAGGCTGTCGAAGGTGACGGCGTTCGGATTCTGGAATGCCACGCCTCGCGCCAGCCTGTGCTGCAGTTTCTGCTGAGCACGAAGCCGGCGGTGGCTCCGCCGGCGATTGTGAAGTCGGTCAAGGGTCGCTTGCAGCACGCCATCCGCAACATGTGCCCCGCGGTATTCCGACGGAACTTCTCTCTCAGCAGCGTCGGCGAAGTGCGGCAGGAGGTGATCGAGACGTACGCGGCAACTCAACTCGGCCACCACCGTATGGCCGACGCGCGTGTCCAAGAGCGATTGCAGGACTTGCAGATGGAGTTTCCCGAGGTGGATCTCTCGGAACCGATTTTCAGCTCGCACGGCAGATACGTCTATAACCTGCATCTTGTTGTTGTGCATGATGGTCGCTGGCGCGCAGTCCGGGAAGATCGCCTGCGGAGGACCCGCGACATGATCTTGGGCGTGGCAATGAAGAAGCAGCATCGCCTGTCGCGGGCCGCGATTCTTGCCGACCACCTGCACTTGACGCTCGGCTGCGCGATCAATGAGTCGCCGGAAGCGGTTGCCCTGGCCTATATGAACAACGTCGCCTACGCCCACGGCATGCAGCCATTGTTCTGCCACAGCTTTTACGTCGGTACCTTAGGCACGTACGACTTGGACGCGGTTCGACGCTTGCTTTAGCTGGTCAGTCATGGCTTCCACCGACCAGGGTCGGTGGGGAGCAGGTTTCGCAGGCGGACCCGCTTTAGCTTGTCAGTCATGGCTTCCACCGACCAGGGTCGGTGGGGAGCAAGTTTCGCGGGCGGTCGCGCTTTAGCTTGTCAGTCATGGCTTCCACCGACCAGGGTCGGTGGGGACCAGGATTCGCGGGCGGACCCGCTTTAGCTGGTCAATCACCGCTTCCACCGACCAGGGTCGGTGGGGAGCAGGATTCGCGGGCGGTCGCGCTTTAGCTTGTCAGTCATGGCTTCCACCGACCCTGGTCGGTGGGGAATCGGCTTCTTTCGTCATTCTCCGGCCAACGCCTTAATCGCCTTGGGGAGATAAGCAACGATATCGCGGGCGATCAGCGACGTTTCTCCCAGCTCTTTCGCCGCCAGGTCGCCGGCCAGGCCGTGCACGTAGACGCCTAGCCGGGCGGCGTCGTAGGGTTCCAGCTTCTGGCAGGCCAGGGCGGCAATCAAGCCCGTGAGCGAGTCGCCCGAGCCGCCGGTGGCCATGCCGGGGTTGCCCGTCGAGTTGTGCCAGTGCCGCCGGCCGTCGGTCACGAAGGTGCGGTGCCCTTTCAGCACGACGATCGCACGGCTGCGGCTGGCCAGTTCCAAAGCCGCCGCATCCCGCTCCTCGGCGGGATACTTGCGGCCGACCAGGCGGGCGAACTCGCCGGGATGCGGCGTGAGCACGCGCGGCCCGGCATGATGGGACAGCCGCTCGGGATTCGCAGCCAGCGCGTTCAAGGCGTCGGCGTCGCAGACCATCGGCAGCGACAACGCCTGGTAGAGACTTGTAACGAGGCGATCCAGGTCGGGCGAACGTCCCAGACCCGGTCCGATCGCCACGACGGTCGCCGACTGGGCCAGCTCGACGATCCGCGTGTGGGCTGCGCCGCTGATGCGGCCGTCGATGTCGTCGGGCAGGGCTGCGGTCATATAGGAAGGCTCATAGCCGGCGACGGTCTCCAGGCAGCGATCGGCCACCGCAAGTCGTACCAATCCTGCCCCGCCACGAAGCGCAGCCATGCCCGCCAGCGCCACCGCGCCGGTCATGCCGCGCGACCCGCCGATAATCAACGCCGTGCCGAACGTGCCTTTATGCGCATCGGAAGGCCGCGACGAAAGGGAAGGCAAAGTCGGGTCGAGAGGAGCAGGCATGATCCAAAACCTCAAACTTCGAACCAGAATCCAAAATCTCAAATCCCTCGAGACCGTGCGGCGTTCTTCGCGATCATCCCCGCCACGTAGCCGCCTTTGAACCCGGCGTCGATGTTGACGACGCTGACGTTCGAGGCGCAGCTATTCAGCATGCCCAACAGCGCGGCCAATCCGCCGAAGGCGGCGCCGTAGCCAACGCTCGTCGGCACGCCGATCACGGGACACGAGACATACCCGCCCACGACGCTGGGCAGCGCCCCTTCCATGCCGGCAACGACGACGATCGCGTCGGCATCGGTCAACAGATGGACCTTGGCGGCCAGCCGATGCGGACCGGCCACGCCGACATCCTGCACGTAGTTCACCGCCGCGCCGGTCCAGAGGGCTGTCTCCCGGGCCTCCTCGGCCACCGGCAGATCGCTTGTGCCGGCCGTGACAATCGTCACTCGGCCGACATTGGTTCCGGCGCGCTCGTCGCTGGGCGGCTGGGGAATGCGAAACGTCCGGCCGATCGGGTTGTATTGCCCCGCGGGGAACTGCGAAAGCAGCTCGGCCGCCTGCTCCGTCGACATCCGCGTGGCCAGTACATCTTCCCCGTGTTCACGCTGGGCATGAAAGATCCTGGCAATCGCCTCGACCGTTTTGCCCTGCGAGAATACCACCTCGGGAAAACCGCAGCGGCGATGGCGATCCAGGTCAACCTGGGCCGGTCCCACGTCTGCAATTCCAGAGTTTTGCACCCGGCCGATGAAATCAGGCACCGAGAGCTGTCCGGCAATCAAACGAGCGGCAAGCTGTTCGAGCAGTTGTGCATTCATGCCCTTATCATAAACAACCGCGTAGGCCGGAACAAGTTTCGGGGTGCCCCGGGTGCCCCGCAGCTTGTTCCGGCCTACACAACTTGTCGAATAGGCTCTCACTCTCTGCCCACCCCTTTCGCTCGATTGCAGAAAGTGGTCCAATAAGTGACTCTAACCCTTGAGGACATTCCGTGGATTTTTCCGGCCGGCGAGAGAAACTAAGAAAATTGCTGAAAAAATCTGGCGCTGAAGCCCTCCTCGCGACCAGCGTCCCCAATGTTACCTATTTAACGGGCTTTTCCGGCGATTCAAGCTACCTTCTGCTATCTCAAGAGCATCAGCTCCTGATCAGCGACGGGCGCTATGTCACGCAGATCGAGGAGGAGTGTCCCGGGCTCGAAATGAACATCCGTCGGCCCGGCGTTCTTATTCATCAGCAGGTGGTCAAGGTTCTCCGCGCCGCCGGGATTTCGAGATTGGCGATCGAGGCTGAGTCGATGACGGTGGCCACACGGGAGCGAATCGCCGAGAAAATCCAAAAACTGGAGATTGGGTCAACCACCGGAATGGTGGAACACTTGCGACAAGTCAAGGACAAGGAAGAGCTTGCGCTGATTCGCCAGGCGGCCAGAATTGCCGAAAAATCGTTCGCCGTAATCCGTGCCGGACTTCGCCCGGAGCAGACGGAAAAGGAGATTGGCGATGCCCTGGAACATCAGTTCCGCCTGTTCGGGGGCGATGGCCCGGCATTTGCCTCGATTGTCGCCGTGGGACCTCGCGCGGCCCTGCCGCACGCCGGGTTGACCGATCGCCAGGTCGGTGAAGGGGATCTTTTGCTGGTCGATTGGGGGGCCCAGTGGCGGTTATACAAGAGCGACTTGACGCGGGTGCTTATAACCGGTAAAATCTCGACCAAACTTCGTCGTGTGTATGAAGTTGTGTTAAGCGCGCAGGCGCGGGCCATCGCGGCCATTCGGCCAGGCATTCCGACTACGGAAGTGGAGGCGGCTGCCCGCAGCGTGATCGCGGAAGCCGGCTTAGGTCGCCGCTTCAACCACGCCATCGGGCACGGGTTTGGTCTGGAGATTCACGAGTCGCCGCGGATGTCGGGCAAGAACACCGCGACACTCAAGCCGGGGATGGTCGTCACCGTGGAGCCTGGGGTGTATATCCCGGGTTGGGGCGGTATCCGCATCGAAGACGACATACTCGTCACCCGCGATGGGCACGAAGTCTTGACGAGCCTCCCCAAGCAGTTTGAGGAGATGGTAGTTTCCTGAATTTTGTAGCGTGGGCCGAGTGAAACGAGTCCCACTAGACTCAGGCATGCTTCATGGTCGGACTCGCCGACCATGCAAGCCTGGTGCCCGTCGGCCCACCCTGGTAATATGAAAGGCCTGGTATGTCCGGTGCGACGCCAAATCAAGACATTTTCGACGTGCGCAGGATTCGCCGCCTGGTCGAGCTCATGAAGGAGCACGACCTGAGCGAAATCGACATCCGCGAAGGAGCTACGCGGATTAAACTCCGCCGCGGCGCCGATCCGGTCGTGACGGTCGCCGCGCCGCCACCCGCAAGCGCGTACCCGGCGGCGCCACCCGCAAGCGGGTACCCGGCTGCGCCGCCCGCCGCGGCCGAACCCCGCAGGGCCGACGACGCTCACATCGCCGTGATCAAGAGCCCGATTGTCGGCACGTTCTATGCGGCCCCCAATCCCGAGTCGCCTCCCTTTGTGAAGGTGGGCGACCATGTCGGGCCGGAGACCACCGTCTGCATCGTCGAGGCGATGAAGGTCTTCAACCAGATTCCGGCGGAAGTGTCGGGCAAGATCCAATCCGTGCTGGTCGAAAACGGCCAGCCCGTCGAGTTCGGTCAACCTCTGTTCAAAGTGGATACGCGGGGCTGATGTTCAAGCGCATTCTCGTTGCCAATCGGGGCGAGATCGCCCTGCGGATCTTCCGCGCCTGCCGCGAGTTGGGCGTGGAAACCGTGGCCGTCTTCAGCGAGGCCGACCGCGGCGCCGCCTACCTGGAGATGGCCGATGAGGCCTATTGCATCGGTTTGCCCAAGGCCGGCGAGAGCTATCTGAAGATCGATCGCATCATCAGCGCAGCCGAAGTGGGCAACGTGCAGGCAATCCATCCGGGTTACGGGTTTCTGGCCGAGAACTCCCATTTTGCCGAAGTTTGCCGCGATTGCGACATCATATTCATCGGCCCGCCGCCGGAAGCCATGGCCATGCTGGGCGACAAGAACTCGGCCCGCAAGATGGCCCGCCTGGCCGAAGTGCCCACCGTGCCCGGGAGCGATGGACTGATCGAAAGCGAGGCCCAGGCCCTGCAGTTGGCCCGGCAGCTTGGCTTTCCGGTGCTGATCAAGGCCTCGGCGGGCGGCGGCGGGCGCGGCATGCGGGTGGCCTTGAACGAGCTGGCCCTGAAGTCGGCCTTGCAGCAGGCCCAGGCCGAGGCGGAAGCCGCTTTCGGCAACGCCGAAATCTACCTGGAGAAATACGTCGAGCATCCCCGCCACGTCGAGGTCCAGGTGATCGCCGATCTGCACGGCAACGCGGTGCACCTCTGGGAACGCGACTGCACCGTGCAGCGCCGCCACCAGAAGCTGATCGAGGAGAGTCCCGCTCCCAACCTGCCCGTCGAAACGCGGAGGGCCATGTGTGAAGCGGCCGTGCGGCTGGTGAAACTGGCCGATTACCGCAATGCCGGCACCGTCGAGTTCATCGTCGACAAACAGGGCAACTACTACTTCATCGAAATGAACGCGCGGATCCAGGTCGAGCACCCGGTGACCGAGATGGTCACGGGCATCGATCTGATCAAGTCGCAAATCCTCGTGGCCGCCGGCGAGCCGTTGCCGTTCCAGCAGAAGGACGTCGTGCACCGCGGCTGCTCGATCGAATGCCGCATCAATGCCGAGGACCCGGAGAAGAACTTCCGTCCCACGCCGGGCCTGATCACGCGGATCCTCCCGCCCGGCGGGTTCGGCGTGCGCTTCGATTCGCACGTACACCCCGGTTACACGGTTTCGCCGTACTACGACTCGATGATCGGCAAGCTGATCGTCCACCAGCCGACGCGCCCCGAGGCGATCGCCTGCATGAAACGGGCCTTGCGGGAGTTGCGGGTCGAGGGCATCAAGACCACCATCTCCTTGCAGGAGAAGATCCTCAACCATTCGGCCTTTATCGAACACCGGGTCGATACCACGTTCATCGAGCGGACGTGGAAGACCTAGGGGAACAAATTCGAAATCCGAATGTCGAAATCCCAAACAAATTCGAAATCAGAATACGGAATAGGCCAAACCCGTTTGAAGCATTCGCCCTTGTTATTTGGGGTTTGTTTCCTATTTCGAAATTCGGATTTCGGATGTGCACACTTATTCCAGACCTTACCGTGAATCGGAGCCTTTCATGACCAGCACACTATCCCGACCGCCGATGTTGGAGTCGAGCATTCGCCGCGTGGCGATCCTTTTTGCGGGCGGTCCCGCCCCGGCGGCAAATGCCGTGATCTCGACGGCCGCCGTCTCCTTCCTCCGCAACAATATCGATGTCATCGGCGTCCTCCACGGCTATTCGCACCTGCTCGAGTACGCCGCCGACAAGCCGCTGGTCGAAGGCAAGCACTACATCCGCATCACGCACCAGACGTTGAAACGGACCCGCAACAGCCAGGGTATCATCATCGGCACGGCGCGGGCCAACCCGGGCAAGCTGGTCTCCGACCCCTCCCACTTGCGCGATCCGGAACGGACGGCGCCGCTGAAGACCGTTTACGAGGCCCTCTGCGCGCTGGGAGTCGATGCCCTGATCTCCATCGGCGGCGACGACACGCTGAAAACGGCCAACAAGTTCAAGATGTACCAGGAAACGCTCCCGCCCGGCAGCCGCCACATTCCCGTCGTGCACCTGCCCAAGACGATCGACAACGACTACATGGGCATCGACTTCACCTTCGGCTACTTCACGGCGGTCGAGTTCCTCGCCTCGGAGATCCGCAACCTGCTGGCCGATGCCGAGGCCAATCGGGCCTATTTCCTCTGCGAGTGCATGGGCCGCAGCGCGGGCTGGCTGGCCTATGGCGTGGCCATCGCCGGCGAGGCCAGCCTGGTGATCAGCGTCGAGGACATCACCGGCAAGTACGAGACCAGCGAGGAATCGGTCAATCCCAAGACGGGCCGCAAGGAAATCCGCCGCGTGATGGACCTCCAAGAGGTCGTGAAGCGGATCGTGGCCACGATGCGAGTCCGCGAAGAGGCCGAAGGCAAGGAGTTCGGCGTGATCGTGCTGGCCGAAGGCCTGGCCGAATTGCTCCCCCACCAGCACATCGAGGGCGTGCCCCGCGACGAGCACGGCCATATCGTCATTGCGCAGATCAATTTGGGAAAGCTCTTTTCCGGGCTCGTGGCCAAGGAGTATTCCAAGCAGACCGGCAAGAAGCGCAAGGTGACCAGCGTTCCGCTGGGCTACGAGAGCCGCTGCGCCCGGCCGCAGGCCTTCGACGTCATGCTCGGCAGCCAGCTCGGCGTGGGCGCCTATCGGGCCCTGGTCGAAAAACGCTTGGACGGCGTGATGGTCTCCATCCGCGGCCAGCTCGAGTTGAACTACGTGCGCTTCGACCAGTTGGTCGATCCGGCCACGTTGGTGACCGTCGTCCGCTACATCGAGCCCGGCAGCGATTTCCATCGCCTGGCGCGGTTCTTGGAAACCTACGTCAACGATTAACGCGCCAACCGCGCACGCTTCGGTCGGATGAACCGGGCTTCAATACGGCGGATAACTGTCAAAACTTGCTGACGGCCGCTAAGTGTTAATGTGGCGCGTCTGCATAAGATGCTGGTTCCGCGCAAACTTTTCCTGGAATGCCGGATTTTCTTAGTATTCGGATTGCACCGTGTCGATACCCTCGATCAGTCAGGAAAACATTACCTGGCTTACGGCATTTGCAGTTCTTATCCAAGGTCAAAAGTCTGGGGCCGTCCAAGGGGGAGTTTATGGCGAAGAGAATCTTCTTTGCAATCGTGTGTTTCGTTTTCAGCATCCATGCCGCGGCATGGGGGCAGGGTTATGCCCTCCAGGGTCCGAACGGTCCGATGGCCGGACCATGGACTGGTGGGCCCGGCGCGACTGGCATGGTCCCCGTGTCATATCAGTCGGGGCCGGCACAACCGGGTGCGATGCAACCAGGACCCGCTCTGCAGCCGATGGCCGACGCGGCGGGGATGGGCGAGCAGTGCTGCATGGGCAACCAGAACATTCCGTCATGGGAAGCTTTTGGTGATTTCCTGTATCTCCGGCCGCGGAATGCGAACGTGGCGTACGGCGTGCTGTTCAGCACCACCACTCAGCCCGAGAATCCTCCCACCTCCGGCAAGCCGACGATCGAACTTGCGCAGCCGGGCGTTGCCAGCATCGATTACCATCCGGGGTTTCGCGCCGGCTTCGCTAAGGCGTTGGATGATTGCAACGCCGTGGTGGCGACCTTTACGCATTACGAGGGCGAGGACCAAAGCAGTATCACGTCGCCCGGATTGCCCGACGAGATTCGGTCGCTGGTCTCGCATCCATCCGTCTGGGGCTTAAACTCGGGCAACGGCAACGCGACAGACGACTGGTTGCAGGCCAACTCCGTCTATCAAATGATCTATAGCCTGGCCGACGTCGATTTCCGCTGGACCTACGAGAACCAGAACTGTACACGTCTAAGCCTGTTGGCCGGCGTGCGCTACGCCTCGCTCGATCAGCGGTTGGATGTCGTCGGCACCTCTCCGGGCGGCGTCCGTGTTGCGTCGGATGTGCAAGACATTCACTCCCAGCTCAACTTCGAAGGCGGCGGCCTCCGCATCGGCTTCGAAGGCGAGCGCCGCACCCCGATTGGGCTCGTGTTCTACGGCCGCGCGGTGGCTACCGCCGTGGCTGGCACCTTCCGCTGCAACTACACGCAGACCAGCGGCCTCTACGGTCCCCAGGTCGGTACCGGCGATTCGGTCGACCGCGTGGTGCCGATCCTCGACGCCGAGCTGGGCACCGGCTTGTCGCTCTGGAACGACAAGTTGCGGCTCACGGCCGGCTATTCGTTCAGCGGCTGGTTCAACGTCGTCCGCACCGACCAGTTCATCGGCGCGGTGCAATCCAGCAATTTCACCGGCATGAGCAACACGCTGACTTTCGACGGTTTCGTGGGCCGCGTCGAGTTGCAGTTCTAAGCTTCCCGGATGAATCAACGCAAGTGCCGCGCAAAAGCGCCGGGCTGTTCTTGCGAACAGCCCGGCGTACCCGCTTCTTGGCCAGCCTGCTCGCCTTCGTTGATGCACACATTTCGGACCCCATCCGGCCGGGTACCCTCTGGGTGCGGATGGTGAACAAGGCTGATTGGCTAAAACGGATGAGAAGACGCGGGGGGACTGGTCCCCGAGCGCCCGGGGAGCGGTCTGCGCAGTGCGGGGATTTGCCGCCTCACGGTCTCCCAGACAGCGCACGAATTCCGCGCGGTCCACGTCGTCCTGCACGATCGGCTCGCGATGATCGCCGCGGCACATGACGTGGTATACGGCACCTTCGAATTCGACTCGGGGTTTGCGTGGCATGCCAATAGTCGAATCAGTCACCCTCACGTAAGCGACGGCAAAACGCCAAAAATCATGGACTGACCCCTCTCTCAGAACCTGCTGCTGGCGGCGGTGTGCGTTTTGGCCGGCCAACTTGTTACGGCTCGCGTCGATCATTACGAGATCTTCCTTCTGTGGGACAGTCCAACCCGGACGACCGCCAGAATTTCGCCTCTAATAGTCGCCAAAATAATGATAAGGTGCAATCTGTTTATTGCGACTTGAGTTCGACGTTTTCACCGCGGGCGGTCTTGAGCGTGAAACGCTTGCCGGAGGCGACTTCGGCGGGTTTGCCGTTACGGACCACGCGGACGGTCTTGCCCGGCCACGGGTTGTGCACAGTGCAGTCGCGGCCCTTTTCGCTGGTGATGTTTACGTAGGAAACTACGCCACCCTTGAGTTCCGCACATACCAGAAATGCGCCGACGGCGCGGAGGTCGCCGAACCGGGCGTCCTGATCTTTCGGCCAGCAGGGAAAGAATCTCAGCACACCTTCGTGACTTTGCAGGAGCATCTCGTTGATCGCCAGGAAACCGCTACAGCTTTCGATGCCGCCGCCGCCGTAGTACAGCAATAGGTTGGGGAAGGAGTGCTTGTCACACTCCTCGCGCAGCTTTGTCAGAATCGCCCGCGGATCGTAACCGACGCGAGCACAGGCGGTGTACCACGACGAGAAGCCATTATAGTCGCTCCAGCGGTGCATGGCGTCGATCATGTTGCGCAAGATTTCGAGAAGTTGCGGACCGCTATCGAGTCCGATGGCGCCGGCTGGGAAGACGTGCTGGATCCCCAACGTATTGCCGCCACACCATGCCATGCCTTTTTCGGAATAGCGAAAGACCGTCTTGCCCTCCATTGCCTGGAGCGGAAAGTCGCTGATCTTGTCGCAGATGTCCTGCCATTTGCCGCGGCGATCCGCATCGACGCCCAACTCCTTGCTCATCGGAATCAGGTTCTTGAATAATGTGCGCACCAGGCCGAGCGACAGCAGGGGATTCATATCCGGTCCGGAGCCTTCGTGAATCGAGTCGTTGTAGATCACATAGCGGCCGTTCTCAAATTTCAGATAGTCTTCCCAGAAATCGGCAACTTCTCGCAGATACGGGTACGCCGTCTTTCGCAGAAAAGCGGCATCCTGCGTATATTGATACTGCCAGATGAAATTCAGAGCGGCGAAGGCCGCATCCGAACGCTGTCCCCAGTCACCGTCTGGATTCTCCGGGGAGAGCCCCCACGGCCCGATGCAGACCGGGAAATGTACGCCCTTCCACCCGTGTCGTTTGGCCATCGCACGGCCATTGGGGACCGATTCCCAGATCGCCTGATAAAACGGCAACGACAGGTCTGCGTGGTTGGCCGAATAGACCATGCAAAATGGCGCCTGAAAATTGCCGTTCAGATGGAAGTCGCCGTGCCAGTTGGGGTTGTCGGTCGTGATCCAGTTGCCCCACAGACCCGGCGCCACCTTGCCTTTGCGGCTGCACGAGCCCATGGTGTAGAGTGCGGCATACCATCGCTTCTCGATTTCCTTGTCCGGGATCTCGATGAACGACCGCGACCAGAACGCCAACCACCATGCCTGGTGCCGGGCCGACAGGGTGTCCACCTTCTTCAACGTCAATCCGTTCACCAGCTTCCTGGCCTCCGGCAGGGTATCGGCTGCATCCAAGTCGCTCAGAATCGCCGTTGCCACCGTAACCGTCTCGCCCGGCTTGACCATCGCTTCCAAACCATCTGCGCCGATCACCCGCGACGCCACGGCCACTTCGCGGCCCCGCCCTGGCAGATCGTCGGCCTTGCGACTGAATGAAGCCTTCGCGGACCCACGGCCTCCGAGTCTGGCCTGTAATACGCCATCCACATAGATGCACATCTGGCGTCCATCAAATGTCCCGGCCACGTATATCCACTTGCCCCTTACCAGCGTCTGCTCGGTCTGCAACAGCGTCCCGTTGATAGTCCAACGCACGTGGCCATTCGACAATCCGAGACTGTAAGCGTGATCCCAGTCGCCCTTGCTGACGAGGTAATTCCCGTCGGGACTTATGCCGGCAATCTTAATCCACGCTGCCACGCTGACCGTCTTGTCCATCTTCGGAACAGCCAATTCGCGCCACGTCGTTCTGCCGTCGAATCGTTCCGGTTTCCCCGGCCCGTCGGTAACTCTTCCATTCAGCACCGCATTTGTGACGGTCAGGTCCGCGATTTCACCGTCGAAGTAGCACCGCCCGCCGCCGTGCTGTTCGCGTCCAATGTTAACCTTGCCGGTATCCACGACGCGGGCTGGCACTATATCTGCCGCACCGGAGGATTGCCGGACCGAGAACGTGACCGGGGCACCTTTGCACTGCACCTGCACCACCAGTAGATTCTCATTGGCGTCGACCCATGATCGGGTACGAACAGTCAGGCCGTCTTTCGTAAACGACCCGCGGACCTCGGCCCGTACAAGATCCTGCTCCTGCCAGTAGGTTGCCCCTTGCAAGGCCGGAATGTTCAGTTCCAGGCGGCCCACGGCAATGACCTTGGCGTCGCCCGGCTGGCGCATCCAGAAATCGTTCTTGCCGATATAAAACATTTGCGCCTCGGGCGGTCCAGCCAGTACCACGCCCACGTCGCCATTACCCAGCAACGGACCATCCGGCATGCCCCGCGTGGGAACGAACTCTGGGGGTGCCCTAAAGACGGCCGTGTAATCCATAGCCTGCGCAGCCAGTGGCGTCATTAGTAAGGCGGCAGTCAAGGCAAAGAGATTGTGAATAGTTGGCTTTCTCATTGGAGAATTTCCTTTCAGACGCGGGTGAGTAGCGTTGGCAATCGAGGCATTAACCCGCGGTGTGTTCGGTTCGTCTGCGCGGGACCCGGAAAACTGGGCGCGCGGTTAAGGTGTGGAATGGATGCCCTTAACCGAGTTTCAGAAAGGATTCAGCGATGGCGAAGCGACGGAGTCGCAAGCGTTACGATTCGACGTTCAAGGCGAAGGTGGCCTTGGCGGCGGTGCGTGGAGACAAGACGATCAGTGAATTGGCCAGTCAGTACGCCGTGCATGGCAACCTGGTCAGCCAGTGGAAACGCAAGCTCCTGGCCAATATCGAGCTTGTCTTTACGGAAGCGGACGATGGCCAACGAGAAGATCGTGAGGCCCTGCTGGACGACCTGTACCAACAGATCGGCCGGCTGAAGGTCGAGCTCGAGTGGCTCAAAAAAAAAGCTGCCCAGTTCGATCACTGAGTTGCGGCGGCTGATCGACTCGGACCACGCGGCCCTGAGCATCACCAGGCAATGCGAGTTGCTGGGCTTGTCGCGTTCATCGTGCTATTACCAAAGGATGGAAACGTCGGCGGAGGATTTGAAGCTGATGCGGATCATGGACGAGGTACACCTTCGCTTGCCTTTTTACGGATCACGGAGACTGACATGGAGTTTGCAGCAAGAAGGCTATGCGGTGGGCCGCAAACGCATTCAGCGTCTCATGCGGGTGATGGGGATCGAGGCGATCTACCCGCGGCCGCGGACCAGCGAGCCGCATCCAGACCATCGTATTTACCCGTATTTGCTGCGGGACGTTGTGGTTTCGGCGGCGGACCAGGTGTGGAGCGCGGACATCACCTACGTGCCGATGCAGCACGGATTCATGTATTTGGTTGCAATTTTGGATTGGCACAGCCGATACGTACTGGCGTGGCGCCTGTCGAATACGCTCGACAGCGACTTTTGTGTGGAGGCCCTCCGGGCCGCGTTACGTCGCGGTTGGCCGGCGATTTTCAACACCGACCAGGGGACGCAGTTCACCAGCCAGGCTTTCACGGGCGTGCTGGAACAGCAGGGGATTGCGATCAGCATGGATGGCCGTCGCCGCGCCTTGGACAACGTGTTCATCGAACGGCTGTGGTGGAGCGTGAAGTACGAGAACGTGTACTTGCAGGGCTACGAAACGGTAGCCGAGTTGAAGGCGGGCTTGACGTGGTACTTCGACTTCTACTGTTGTCGTAGACCACATCAATCGTTAGATAACCAATATCCATGGGACGTGTACTGGGCCGATCGACGACAAAAACAACGACAATTTCGGCGCTAAAATTTCGGCCTACGGCCGACTTAGGCTGGAGAGTCTTTTAGCAGAACAAAAGGTACTGGCGGCTTTGCGGCCGCGCGACACCTGGGAGGGGTGTCGCGGGCCGCTAGTCTCAGTCAAAACAGCACACCTTAACTTTACCCAAAAACTGTCCAGCGCGCCGGGTCCGCCCCAGTCGTTAACATCTCCAAAGTCCGCAGAAATAAAATTACAGAGGTGGCCTGCGGCATCAGTGTAATGGTTAAGTGTGGTAATCAGCCCATACGTCCTGCTGGGTGGTACATTCTTATCGACCTCAATTATATCATACCATCCAGAACAAAGGCTGCGCTCTGACTGCCTTAACGATGGCGGTCGATTACGCCGACGAGCCTTTCAATGATCTCGACAATCGGGAAGCAGGCGGGTGACGCGGTTCAAACTCTGGCAACAAGCCAGACGATAGGGCCAGCCGGCCGCGCAGATTTTTCGCGCCGTAGGGTATCCGCTCAAATAACCCTCCCACGGTCCCGGCCGGCAAGCCTTCACCCTTACCTATGCGCAAGTAGCGTTGCCCGGTCCGGCGTGCCACTCCCAGGGCTGTTGCAATCTCCCTATCGTTCAAGCCCTTGCTTCGCAACGCAAGGGCGCGGGCGGCATCGGCTTTCAGGTGCCCGCTGCTTCTTGCAGATCATCTACGGAAGTGCAGCTTCGCCCGCGGAACTGGGCGGAAGCGGTGCTGGAGTAGAGGGCAGCGGCAGTCGGATTGTTGCTGAGGATGGCTGTTTTTCGGCGCCCGCTGACAGCCGGACAAGTTTTCCACACGCGGCAAGCCGCAGCCAGCGGCGCCCGGGGCGACGTAACCACCGGCCGTACAACCACTTGCGCGCATGGCGGCGGGCGGCCGCTTGACGGTATATGTACGCATGTTCACACTCTGAGGCGTAGACCTTCCATGCCTCGCCGCCTCTGCCGTCATGCCGCCGTCCCCGGTCGCGTCGCTCCCCCCGTATCGCGCTGGCGATCCCCAGGTTTCTGGCCTTTGGCGTGACATCGACCAGCATTTCCAGACCTTGGCATCCCCACATCCACACGCTGGTCACCTGTGGTGCGTTCACCCCGCAGGGCGAATTCCTCGAGTTGCCCGAACTGGATATGGATCGCTTGCACGCGGTCTGGCGGGAGGCCGTTTTCGCCCGCTACCTGGCGGAAGGCAAGATCGAGCCGGAAGTGGTTGAGAATATGCGTTCCTGGCCGCATTCGGGCTTTCATGTCGACCAGTCGGTGTATCTGGCTGCCGACGACCGGGCAGGCGTCGAGCGGGTGACACGCTATATGGTCCGCTGCCCGTTCAGCCTCGCGCGGCTGATCAAGGTGACGGAATCGGGCGACGTCGTCTACGGGAAGTGACCTGCGACGCCTCCGGCGACTCCTTCGACGCCAGCTTCTGATCGACGCGGGGGGACTGGTCCCCGATGGCAATCCGGGAATTACTTTGGCGGGAAAAGTGAACGCGGCGTCGACTGACCGGCAGATTGCCGGGAAAGGAACCTCATTTGACGCGTGCCAATTGCCCCATGGATTGACCGGCACGAGAAACCCACCGTTCTTGCCCCTCTTCGATGGGGCTCGTACAATCATCTGTAAAGTCTTCGTCCTTTCCTAGATTTGTGGCCGTATGACCGCTCCAAACGACCGTCCTGATCCGCCTTCTGAAAGTTCGCCGGAAACAGGCATGTGGCAGCCTGGAGAACCCGAGTCCCGGCAAACTGACGATGTGACGACCTCCAAGCAGTCGGAACTGACACCGGACGCACGTGTCGGGCATCCTGGCCGCATTGGTCGTTACCGGGTCGAGAAAATCCTGGGGCAGGGTGGCTTCGGCCTCGTCTACCTCGCCCATGACGACCAGTTACAACGGCTTGTGGCCATCAAAGTGCCGCACCGGCATCGAGTGTCCACCGACGAAGATGCCGAAGCCTACCTGACTGAAGCCCGTACCGTCGCCAACCTCGATCACCCGCACGTTGTTCCCGTGTTCGATGTCGGCAGCACCGCGGACTTCCCCTGTTTCGTCGTCTCAAAGTACATCGACGGCACTGACCTCGCCACAAAGCTCAAGCAGTCCCGTCTGTCTCTGCACGAAGCGGTTGAAGTAGTGGCGACGGTGGCCGAGGCCTTGCACCATGCCCACAAGCAGGGTCTGGTTCATCGGGACGTCAAGCCGGGGAACATTCTCCTCGACAAGAGCGGTAAGCCCTTCGTGGCCGACTTCGGACTGGCCTTGCGGGAGCGGGACGTGGGCAAGGGATCACGTTATGCCGGGACGCCCGCCTACATGAGTCCCGAACAGGCCCGTGGCGAAGGACATCGGGTGGATGGCCGCAGCGACATCTTCAGTCTGGGCGTGGTCTTCTACGAACTGCTGGCGGGACGCCAGCCTTTTCATGCGGACTCGCAAGCGGAACTCATGGAGCAGGTGACGAGCTTCGAACCGCGTCCGCTGCGGCAGGTGGACGAGGCGATTCCGAAGGAGCTGGAGCGGATTTGTTTCAAGGCCCTGGTAAAACGAGCGTCCGAAAGGTACATGACGGCCAAAGATTTGGCCGACGACCTGCGGCACTTTCTCGCCGAGGAGAACGTCAACCAGCAATCCGGCCCTATGGAAAAAGGCAGCGGTCCGCCCGTGGTCATGCCGGTCGTGCAGCCGCCATCCTCGTCGAAAACGCCGACCTCGGACCACCTGCTCATCAAGATCGTGCCGAAAGGCTTGCGATCTTTCGACGCCCACGACGCCGACTTCTTCCTCGAATTATTGCCTGGACCTCGCGACCGCGAAGGCTTGCCGGACAGTATCCGATTCTGGAAGACACGGGTCGAAGAGACGGACGCCGACAGCACCTTTTCGGTGGGCCTCATTTATGGGCCTAGCGGTTGCGGCAAGTTGTCGCTTGTGAAAGCCGGTCTGTTGCCTCGGCTGTCCGACGACGTGATCTCCGTTTACGTCGAGGCTACCGCCGGGGAAACGGAGACGCGCCTTCTGAACAGCCTGAGGAAGCGATGTCCTGCTTTGCCCGGCAACGTGTCGTTGAAAGAATCGTTGGCAGCCTTACGCCGGGGACAGGGCGTGCCGGTCGGCAAGAAAGTGCTTATGGTTCTCGACCAATTCGAACAATGGCTTCACGCCAAGAGGGAAGAACAGAACACCGAACTGGTGCAAGGCCTGCGGCAGTGCGACGGTGGACGGGTGCAATGCGTCGTCATGGTGCGAGACGATTTCTGGATGGCGGCAACCCGGTGTATGCGAGAATTGGAAATTCCCCTCGTCGAAGGCCAGAACTCGGCCGCCGTCGACCTCTTCGATAGGGACCATGCCAGGAAAGTGCTGGCGGCATTTGGGCGGGCCTTCGGCAGACTTCCCGAAAGCAGCGGCGAAACGAGCAAAGACCAGCAGGCGTTCTTGAAACAGGCCACGTTGGGCCTAGTCCAGGACGGCAAGATCGTCTGCGTCCGCTTGGCCCTCTTTGCGGAGATGATGAAGGGCAAGGCATGGACGCCCGTGACGTTGAGGGAAGTCGGCGGGACGGAAGGCGTCGGCCTCACGTTCCTTGAAGAGACATTCAGCGCGGCCACGGCCCCGCCCGAACACCGCTATCACCAGAAAGCCGCCCGAGCTGTGCTGAAGGCCCTCTCGCCCGAAATGGGGACCGACATCAAAGGCCACATGCGGTCGTATGCCGAGTTGCTCAATGCGTCGGGCTACGCCGGTCGTGCGAAGGACTTTGACGACCTGATTCGCATTCTCGACAGTGAAATCCGTCTCATCACGCCGACCGACCCCGAAGGCAGTGCAGACGACTCAGCCTCTTTGACGAAAGCCGGCCAGAAATACTATCAATTGACCCACGATTATCTGGTTCACTCGCTGCGAGACTGGCTGACCCAAAAGCAGAAGGAAACGAGGCGGGGTCGGGCCGATCTGTTGCGGGCGGATCGTGCGTTGGTCTGGAACGCCCGCCCGGAGAACCGGCAACTGCCCTCGCTCTTTCAATGGGCGAGCATTCGGCTGTTGACGAGAAAGAAGAGTTGGACGGAGCCACAGAGGAGGATGATGCGCTCAGCGGCACGATACCACGGGTTGTGCTGGGGGGCGGGTCTGGTGCTGGCGATCACGTTGGGAATCATCCTTCAGCAATACGTGATCGCAAAGCGGCTGGAAAACGACACCCGGCGTGCCGAATCGCTGGTCGAGGCCGCACTGTCGGCGCCGCCGGTTGAGGTCCCGTATCTTATCGAGAAGCTTGAACCAGTACGCGCGCATGCCCTCCGGGTGCTGGAACAGCGCTTCGCCGACAATTCTTCTTTCTTGTCGCCCTCGCAACGACTCCACGCGGCCCTCGCCATGGCCGCGTTTGGCCGTGTGGAGCGGGACTTCCTGGTCGGGAGCATTGCTACCGCCGGCCCTGACGAATGTCGGAACTTGATAGCGGCGTTGCGCGTTGAGCAAAAAGCGGCTGTGCAGGGCCTGCGCCAGCAGGCGGAGAAGGCAGGTAAGAGCAAAGACTGGCCCGCGAAGGCCCGGCTCGCCATAGTCGCTTTGTGCTTGGGTGAGTCGGCCATTGCCCGCGACATGCTCCAAGTGGAACAGAGGCCCGATCCTGTTGAGCGCACCGTGTTCATCAAGACCTTCCCAAGCTGGCACGGCGACCTATCGGCTCTCCTGCCGACGCTAGAATCCGCCGATGACTTCGCGATTCGATCCGCAGTGTGTTGTGCGATGGCCGCCGTATCGCCCGACGCCCTCGGTCCGGTGGAGAAGAAGGCTTGCCAACTAGTCCTGCACGACTGGTATCGAAGCAAATCGGACGCTTATACTCACGCCGCCGCCGGACTCGCGCTGGGGCAGTGGAAAATCGCCTTGCCTCCGATCACACCCACAACGCGGCCGGAAACCGGTGCGGGCTGGTACGTCAACTCGATAGGCATGACGATGGTGTTGATCCCAGCCGGGGAGTTCTTGATGGGTTCAGCGGATACAGACAAAGACGGCGCCGCCGCAGAGAAGCCGCAACACCGGGTGCCAATCACCAAACCGTTTTGGCTGGGCATGCACCATGTCACGGTGGGGCAGTTCCGCAAGTTTGTCGAGGAGAGCAAGCATGATGCGGGCACGGGGTGGCAAAAGCCGTTTCCCTCGCAGACCGACAATCACCCAGTGGTCCACGTGAGTTGGAGCGACGCAAAGGCGTTCTGCGACTGGCTCAGCAGGAAGGAAGGCAAGAAGTACCGCTTGCCCACGGAGGCGGAGTGGGAGTACGCCTGCCGGGCGGGCACGCGGACCAAATATGGCTTTGGCGACGACGAGAGCAACCTGGGAGACTACGCGTGGTTCGGGCTGAACTCGAACAAGCAAACGCACGCCGTGGGGCAAAAGAGACCGAACGCATGGGGACTGTCCGACATGCATGGGAACGCCTGGCAATGGTGCGAAGACTGGTTTGAAAGCTACTATGCGAACTCTCCGCCGGAGGACCGTAAAGGACCTGCGACAACGGCGAAGCCAAGCTCTCCCGAGGATGTGGAATCGCTGCTGAAGAAGCGTTTGCCCGGCGTCCGAAAAGTTGCCGATCATGCTGCCAGGGCGAGTTGGTCTCCCGAGGGAGATCGCATCGTCTGTACGAAATCGGGGGACGCGGGTCTGGAAATCGTGAACGTCAATAACGGTGTCAAGACCGACCTGATCGCTCCCGGCAAGGATGCGGTTTGGTCGCCGGGCGATGGGCGGTGGATCGCATTCGTCAAAGTCTCCGGTACGCGCGAAGAAGAGGTGTGGCTGGTAGATTCGACCGGCAAGCAGCCGAGAAAGCTGGCCGAGGGGGGCTTCCCGAGTTGGTCTGGCGACGGCAAGAGGCTCTTTCTGCACTCACGAAGAACGGACAAGTTGCAGGTGATCCGTTTCCTGCCGGAACCCTCTCCGCCAGTAGATGTCTGCTCGATGCCATACTTGTATCCGGCCGTGTCGTGGGATGGAGAATCTGCCGCCTATTGGGATAATGGCCTCAAGATCCTTGACCTCAGATCCGGTACGGACAAACAGTCGTACCGTTTCCCGTTCCACGCAGTTGCATTCGCAGGTTGGTCGCCTGACGGCAAGCAAGTAGGGTTGGGCGCTGGTTCAGAACTCCCGGGATGGGGTTATATGTCGTGAACCTGGAAACGGGCACCGTTTTTCAAGCGGTGGAAGGCGAGTACACGAGGCCAGCCTGGTCACGGGACGGGTTGAAGCTGGCTTTCGACCGGCGAGACCATGGTCTGGAAGAGATCTGGATGTTGGAGACGAGAACTCTTGCAGCCATTAAGCCTTTCGGGGCAGGAATGCCCGAGGCGCCGAAAGCCGTCCTATTCTCGAACCGCGTGCTCCGGGGCGGCGCCTGGGACTTCCCCGCCTGGGACTGCCGCTCGGCGAACCGCAACGAAAACGAGCCCGGGAATCGCATTCTCTATCTTGGCTTCCGCGTCGCCCTGATTTCGGCAGAATGAGCGAGCGAGCAGAGCCGGAGCGCAGCTCGCAGCGGTGGCCCAACACGAATAAAATAATGCCCGGTTGCTTGGGAGCGTTTGACAGCCGCCGACTGACCGCTCCAATGTCGAGCTAACGTCCCATCAACTCAACCGTATTTCGAGACGTGTCAGAATACCACCCATTTCTCGCAGCGACGGCAGGCCAACGAACCTGCGTCGGTCACCCCCAACTCCGCAGCGAAACGGCACGGCTGGCCTAGAAAAGGCAGGAAACTTCTGGTTTTTTTGACCGGCAGGCGATTTGACTCTCTCGTCTGGACTCTTCAGCCAAGGCAGCCAATTGATAGGCTGATCGTCATGCTGCCGCAGCACCATCAGCCGCGGTCGCCGCAATCGACGGCGTGGCGTCTGACGTGTTGCTTATCGGCTGCTTGGCTCCCCCGATCGGACGATCCGACACGTGCCCTTCTTGCCACCAGAAGCGCGCTCTGCTGACCGCGATGCACATCGCGGAAGAGGTCTGCTTCCCGGTCGCGCATCGGCAGGTGGTGCTGACCATCCCCAAGCGTCTGCGGCTGCATACGCGATTCGACCGCGGTCTGCTGGGCAAACTCGCCTCTTGTGCTTGGACCTGCATCCAGGCGGAAGTCCGCCGCCTGCTCGGCCGGGAGGACGTGCAGCCTGGCATGATCGCCGCCATCCAGACGCACGGCGAACTCCTGCACTGGCGTCCCCACATCCACACGCTGGTCACCTGTGGTGCGTTCACCCCGCAGGGCGAATTCCTCGATCGAGCGAGACCTGGGCGATGCTCATCAAGCGGGTCCATGCAGTCGATCCGCTTGCGTGCCCGAAGTGCGCCGGGCAGATGAAGGTCTGCGCAGTGCGGGGATTTGCCGCCTCACGCCCACGGGCGACCCCTATTTGCGTGTCCGAGGCGGCGAGCCGTCCGAAAGACTTGGGCAAGAAGACGGCAGAAAAGGCTTGAAAACTGAGGCTTGGGGGGTTGGGCGGCTGACCGCCCAACCCCCCAAGCCTCAGTTGTTTCACAGCTTTCCCCAGGTTATAACTCAACGCTGAAGGAAATCAAATTTCCTGTCATGAGAATAACCGCACCTATGGGCGTGAAGTCGAAGCCGCCATCGAATCCGGCAAGCCCGTGCCCCCGCAGGCTCTTGCCGAATACAAGCAATTCAAGGGCAGGCAACACTGACCACGGCCCTCCACCGCACCCCATCCCTACATAAGTCGAGAAAGGAACTTCGCTATGCCTCTCGGAGCCAAGAAGTGGAAGGCCGCGAAGCAATTCTACGATGGCCTGACGCTGGCGAAGGACGGCGACTGCATTGAGCAGCAGGCCACGGCACAGTTAGCAGTGGATAAACTCCTTCCGCATCACGAAGCATTCTGGAAGTACCACGTCTGTCCGGCGACGCTACGACCACAGGGGATCAATTTCCGCCCGGGGATTGCGGGTATAGTCAGTGTCATTGCACAGCGACACTACAGCGTTCTGGTCTACCTTCTCGAAGCCACGGACCAGCTTCACGAGGTGTTGGAGGGACGGCTTGGTCCGCGAAACCGCAATTGCTACATCACCCTGATGTACGCAGGGAATGCACTACAGGTGTTCACGGAACTTCAGGGAGCCTTGTGCGGCCAACCGAAGAAGCCAGACGGCATGAGCGACCTTGCTGCAACGCTGAGCACGACGATCGCCCCGTTTCCTGACTGGAAGATGGCGTGGGCACCGGACCGTGAATCCGCGTCGAACTACCGGAACTACGTGACCCATCAAGGATATGTCTACTCTGTTCTCCGGCAAACTACCGGGGAACAAATGGTCCTCAGCCGCGATGCCTTCAAGGCGAAGGCTCCTTATACGTGGCCACAGGCTGAGGCAGACTACATCAACGACCCGAGCAAGTGGATCAATTTGGTCGATGCCTGCCGGGGCATCGTCGATGACACGATTGCCTTTCTCGACCTGGCGTACGAGAAGATCAATTCTGTGATGGCCCCGTTGCTGGAGAACCCCGACTACCAGCGACTTTGGGGATGGAGAGACCGCCAGCCGGCCATCATGCCTATCCCGGCACGAGCCGCGTCGGTAGCGACGCCGGCAACGATAATCGTGCCGACGATCAACGTCAGCATGAGTTCCGCCGGCAGCGTCGATCACAAGCAATATGATCTCCTACAGGTTCAGGCAACTCATTCGCCCCCCGGAAGCGGCAAGAAGTGAATGTAACCGCGGGTACGCCGACACGATCCCATAGGCGTGATCCCTGGGCGTTCTAGCGTCAAGCCTTTTGTTTCACGGTTCCTCGCCACGGGTTTGGGGCCGGTCATTTCTGCCGTAAATCTTGCAATTCGGCAATGCCTGTTGGCGCACCGACCAGTTCATCGGCGCGGTGCAATCCAGCAATTTCACCGGCATGAGCAACACGCTGACTTTCGACGGTTTCGTGGGCCGCGTCGAGTTGCAGTTCTAAGCTTCCCGGATGAATCAACGCAAGTGCCGCGCAAAAGCGCCGGGCTGTTCGCAAGAACAGCCCGGCGTACCCGCTTCTTGGCCAGCCTGCTCGCCCTCGTTGATGCGCACATTTCGGACCCCATCCGGCTCGTGATCTGTCGCTTGTGAACGCAATCTGCCTGGTCTACGTCGCGGATAACGACGGGGGCGCCGAGGCGGCGTGTTGCGACGCGCCGGAAGAGTTGGCTTTGGTTGCCGATCCCGACTGGGACGGTCATCCGCCCGTGGACGACGCGCCCTGGGAAGTGACCTGCGACGCCTCCGGCGATGCCTTCGACGCCAGCTTTTGATCGACGCGGGGGGACTGGTCCCCGAGCGCCCGGGGAGCGGTCTGCGCAGTGCGGGGATATGCCGCCTCACGCCCACGGGCGACCCCTATTTGCGTGTCCGAGGCGGCGAGCCGTCCGAAAGATTTGGGCAAGAAGGCGGCAGAAAAGGCTTGAAAACTGGGGCTTGGGGGTTGGGCGGCTCAGCCGCCCAACCCCCCAAGCCTCAGTTGTTTCACACCTTTCCCCAAGTTATACTCAACGCTGAAGGAAATCAAATTTCCTATCATGCCTATCATGTCATGATATATGTCAGGAACTCTACCTGCGTGATTTTTTCACGGTGATGCTTGCCTAAGCGTTCGAACTTGCAACAATTCTAACACGTTTAACGCAGAGGCAAGCCATGAAACCTGTTGCCACAGCAGCAATGCTGATTTTTCTCATGCTCGGTTGCCCCGTTGTAAGGCATGCGGAAGCCTTGGACGTGGAGTTGGCCCTGCCGCGCATCGGCGGATGGGTCATGCTCTCCGACGGAGTGACACTGATCGTCGCTCTGCCGGACGATGCGAAGTTGGCATATATCGACACCGTCGCCTGCAAGGAACTGAAGCGCGTCAAGTTGCCCTTCAAGCCCGATCGCCTGGCCGTGCAGGGCAAGCGTCTGTTCGCCTCGGTGGAGGGAGTGAGCGTCGTCCACGTCCTCGACCTCGATAGCGGCGCGGACAAGAAGTCGATCACGGTGCCCAGCCTCGTTGAGGACGTGGTTTGCCACCCAAAGACCGGCCCGGTGTTCACGACCACGTCCCAGGGCCTCATGGCCATCAATCCGGCAACCGGCGACGCAATCTTGACGGGCGACCTCTCTACGATGCATTTTGACTTACAGAATGGCCGGACTCTTTCGAAGGCGGGTGGCAGTATTCTGGCGATCGATCCGAACAATGCGAACACACTGTACACCGGCGGGGTGTACGGATGCGGGAGGCGGTGTAACATGGGGTCCGGGTTTAACTTTGGGAAATACGCCGTCGGGGGCAAGGCCGAGTTCAACCCAAACACGGCCAATTGGAACCAGGGCGTGCTGCCGGTGGGCCCATTCTGGCCCGTTAAGTCGATGGCGGCGAACAAGTATGTGTTGGGCGGCGTCGATTACTGTCCCCTGTGTATCAGCGGCGATGGCAAGAAAGTGGCCACCCTCAACTATGTGGGAGCCCCAAAGGGCGCCAACATACCTGGCGGCGTCGGCATTGTTCTGTTAACGGCCGACGACATCAAATCCCAGGTCGGAACCATCCGCTGCAATGGTGCCTCCGATCTCGCCTTCCACCCGGTCCTGAGCCTGATGGCGGCGGCAGCGGTGGATGCCAAGCCAGGCGGCGAGACAACGCTGCACGTGTTCAACAGCGACTCACTGGAAGAGACCGGCAAATTCGATCTCAGCCCCCCGTTGGCCAATCCTGTCGGAAAACCCGCCTGCCGGCTGCTGACGTTCGCCGACCGGGGGACAAAGCTGCTCTACTACGACTGGAAGACGGGCGATCTGTGTTGGCGCCCGCTGACGTTGACCGAAAAGGACAAGAAGGCGCTGGCCAAGGCCTACCCCGTTCGCAATGGGGTTAAGTGAGGACCGGGAAAACGGCGGCATCCCCAATTAACAAACACCAACGAAATCAGTTTTGTGAATTTCTCCCACCGTGGGGCCACAGCGATGAAGCACACTCTTGGCTTGACCATCCTCGCATTCCTGGTCCTGCTGGCGTCGCCCAGGCCCGCCGCGGCAGCCGACCTCTACGTCTCGAACGGGCCCGCTGGCACGATTGGCGAGTACAACGACAGCACCGGCGCGGCGATCAATGCCAGCCTGGTCACAGGGCTGGCTGATCCTGTCGGCATCGCCGTCGACGGCTCCGGGAACCTTTATGTGGGGGTAACCACGCCACAGGGCGTCGCCACGATTGGGAAGTACAACGCCCTCACCGGAGCGGCGATCAACGTCCCCTTGATTTCCGGAGTCAACGGCAGCGGGGGGATCGTGGTTGACGGCGCTGGCGACTTGTTCGAGCTCACCCAGCAATTCGAAACCATCGGCGAGTACAACGCCAGCACGGGCGCGACGATCAACGCTAACCTGATCACCGGTCTGCACGACGCTTCGGGGCTGGCCCTTAACGGCTCCGGCGACCTTTACGTCACGGAGTGGGGCAACGGCCTGGCTAATACCGGCTTGGTCGGCGAATACAGCGCCAGCACCGGGGCGGCAGTCAACGCCAGCTTCATCTCCGGGCTCACCCGCCCCGAAGCCCTGGTCCTTGACGGCTCCGGCGACCTGTTCCTGTTGAACGCCTACGTGTCGAGCGGCAACCCCGGCTCGGTCAGCGAGTACAACGCTACCACGGGGACCGCCATCAACACCAACTTGATCACCACCGGTCTCGACGACCCCTTTGGCATCGCGCTGGACGGCCCGGATCTGTACGTGACGAACTATATCCCCGGCACCATCGGAGAGTACAACGCCAATACGGGCGCTGCGATCCAGTCCAGTTTTATCTCCGGGCTCACCGGCCCCTATTATCTTGCAATCGTCCCTGAGCCCGGTAGCATTGCGTTGTTGCTTGCGGGCACCGTGGCGATTGGAATCTGGAGACTTCGCCGGAAAGCCTGACGCTACCGCGCCTCTGCGGCAGCCGTCGTATTGCTGGCCCCTGCCCACCTCACCGCCACGCACCTCCCGACCTTCCCAAATCCGCGGATCGCCGACTCCGCGCCCGCTTTCGCCTGCTGGATGTTCTCCGCCGATCCGGCGGCGTGGCACACGAGCCGCCGCACTTCGGGCATGAAACGCCGAAGGCCAAAGGAAGTGCAGCTTCGCCCGCGGAACTGGGCGGAAGCGGTGCTGGAGTAGAGGGCAGCGGCAGTCGGATTGTCGCTGAGGATGGCTGTTTTTCGGCGCCCGCTGACAGCCGGACAAGTTTTCCACACGCGACAAGCCGTAGCCAGCGGCGCCCGGGGCGACGTAACCACCGGCCGTACAACCACTTGCGCAGGGCGGCGGGCGGCCGTTTGATGGTATGTGTACGCATGTTCACACTCTGAGGCGTAGACCCTCCATGCCTGGCCGCCTCTGCCGTCATGCCGCCGTCCCCGGTCGCGTCGCTCCCCCTGTATCGCCCTCGCGATAAGAAAGCGACGGAGGTGGCCAGCGAGGCGGCAATGGACGCCGCCGCGACGGTATTGAGCGGCGACGCCGCACGGATGCCAACTCGCCGGCCCTCGAGCCAGACCTGGGCGATGCTCATCAAGCGGGTCCATGAAGTCGATCCGCTTGCGTGCCCGAAGTGCGACGGGCAGATGCAGGTCTGCGCAGTGCGGGGATTTGCCGCCTCACGCCCACGGGCGACCCCTATTTGCGTGTCCGAGGCGGCGAGCCGTCCGAAAGATTTGGGCAAGAAGGCGGCAGAAAAGGCTTGAAAACTGAGGCTTGGGGGGTTGGGCGGCTGAGCCGCCCAACCCCCCAAGCCTCAGTTGTTTCACACCTTTCCCCAAGTTATACTCAACGCTGAAGGAAATCAAATTTCCTATCATGCATTTTGTGGAAGTGCCGAAGGTGAACGGGTTGCGATTGCTGAGCCCAAAATAGGCGAACTGACCGGCAAGTAGACGATTCATTCTATAAGTGAGAACATAATCGAGGTGAGGTGCCTTCAATGCAAATCGCTAATGACCTTCCCTTCCCACCGTGGGTAATGTTATTTGCGATAGTTGTCTGCGTCTTTGCGCTATTGCTTCAAAGGTTAGGGCCTGATTTCACAAATCGGTTGGCTCGCCAAGATTCATTCGCAAGGCGATTCGGCATCGGTGTCTTTTGTTTTGGACTGGCGTTGGCGTTTACGGTTGCTTTTCTTCCATATCTTCAGGTCCGGCGGCACGAACCAAAGGTGATTATTCTAATCGGGTCAGTCGGATTTCCGATTGTCTTTGTGCTTGCTGGTTTGATCTATATCATCGCAGGGAAGAAGGGGCGTTCTTATTTGCCAAGTGGACTTGCAATCCAAGACTGCGCGGGACCCGGAAAACTGGGCGCGCGGTTAAGGTGTGGAATGGATGCCCTTAACCGAGTTTCAGAAAGGATTCAGCGATGGCGAAGCGACGGAGTCGCAAGCGTTACGATTCGACGTTCAAGGCGAAGGTGGCCTTGGCGGCGGTGCGTGGAGACAAGACGATCAGTGAATTGGCCAGTCAGTACGCCGTGCATGGCAACCTGGTCAGCCAGTGGAAACGCAAGCTCCTGGCCAATATCGAGCTTGTCTTTACGGAAGCGGACGATGGCCAACGAGAAGATCGTGAGGCCCTGCTGGACGACCTGTACCAACAGATCGGCCGGCTGAAGGTCGAGCTCGAGTGGCTCAAAAAAAAGCTGCCCAGTTCGATCACTGAGTTGCGGCGGCTGATCGACTCGGACCACGCGGCCCTGAGCATCACCAGGCAATGCGAGTTGCTGGGCTTGTCGCGTTCATCGTGCTATTACCAAAGGATGGAAACGTCGGCGGAGGATTTGAAGCTGATGCGGATCATGGACGAGGTACACCTTCGCTTGCCTTTTTACGGATCACGGAGACTGACATGGAGTTTGCAGCAAGAAGGCTATGCGGTGGGCCGCAAACGCATTCAGCGTCTCATGCGGGTGATGGGGATCGAGGCGATCTACCCGCGGCCGCGGACCAGCGAGCCGCATCCAGACCATCGTATTTACCCGTATTTGCTGCGGGACGTCGTGGTTTCGGCGGCGGACCAGGTGTGGAGCGCGGACATCACCTACGTGCCGATGCAGCACGGATTCATGTATTTGGTTGCAATTTTGGATTGGCACAGCCGATACGTACTGGCGTGGCGCCTGTCGAATACGCTCGACAGCGACTTTTGTGTGGAGGCCCTCCGGGCCGCGTTACGTCGCGGTTGGCCGGCGATTTTCAACACCGACCAGGGGACGCAGTTCACCAGCCAGGCTTTCACGGGCGTGCTGGAACAGCAGGGGATTGCGATCAGCATGGATGGCCGTCGCCGCGCCTTGGACAACGTGTTCATCGAACGGCTGTGGTGGAGCGTGAAGTACGAGAACGTGTACTTGCAGGGCTACGAAACGGTAGCCGAGTTGAAGGCGGGCTTGACGTGGTACTTCGACTTCTACTGTCGTCGTAGACCACATCAATCGTTAGATAACCAATATCCATGGGACGTGTACTGGGCCGATCGACGACAAAAACAACGACAATTTCGGCGCTAAAATTTCGGCCTACGGCCGACTTAGGCTGGAGAGTCTTTTAGCAGAACAAAAGGTACTGGCGGCTTTGCGGCCGCGCGACACCTGGGAGGGGTGTCGCGGGCCGCTAGTCTCAGTCAAAACAGCACACCTTAACTTTACCCAAAAACTGTCCAGCGCCCGGGTCCGCCCCAAACTATTGCCCGCAGCACTGGGTAACGACCTTCCTGATACTGATACTGGCTGTCGTAGCAGAAATTGCGTTTGAGCGTCACATCGCACATCTTGGTTACCGAGTGATTGGTAGTTTCCGATAAGTATGAAATGCGAACTGATCGTTTGCCCGCCCCTCCTACTCCACCCGTCAAACCATTCCCCGCCCCCTGGGAGGCGATTCAAGCCAATTGGAAATCCAGCCGTTGCGATAAACCGCTATGGTAGAGGTTCGCCACCAACCCTACCCTTTCAAGTCCCACTCCGTTCTGCTATGCTTATAGTTGAAATATAGGTGCGACAGGTTTTATCAATAGCCCATCCAACAGGTCTTAAAGATCATGTCTATTTTTCTTAGTCCATTGTCTCAATGGTTGCCCCTAGCCATCTTTTTTTGCATCGTTGTTGGGCATTGCTCTCTATCTCCGAGCAAAAGGATTTCAAGATCCGAAAGAGTTCATGCTCATTGTGATTAAGAAGGACTGGTTGGCTCGCCTGCTGGGTGAGCGTACGTGACTGCCATCCGCCAGTTCCCCGGCAGGGGCGCGTTTCCGGGTGTAGTGTTGAGGGGGACCGACGTTCGGCCCCGCCTTTTTCACACTTGGGAGTGGGAACATGACGGGTTCAGGGGATGCAGAGAAACGACGGGCGTGGCAGGCGAGGTTTGCAAGATATCGTTCCAGCGGCCTTTCTGTGGCCCGGTTCTGCGAGCGAGAGCGGGTGTCGACGAACAATTTTTACTATTGGGCCAAGCGATTGAGACCGGCCTCGGCCACAGTGCCACCACGCAGCGAACAAGCGTTGCCGGCCGGCCGCGCTTCGGCCACGCCCACAACAGCCCGCCACGGGCGGCAAGCCGTGGTGCGTTTCCGTTGGAAGACCGGCATGGAGGTCTGGGTTCCGGCGGACTGCCTGGAGGCAATCCGTTGCCTCGCCAACTGCTTTGCCAAGGCCGGCGAGCAGCGCGGCGGGGCGTTCCAGGAAGTGGTCGTCAGGGCGTAAGCGGAGAATCACGGCCGTGCTCTCCTCCACGCTGCTGTCTCCCTTGGGACAGACCAAGATCTACCTCTATGCCAAGCCGGCCGACATGCGGAAGAGCTTTGACGGGCTGCACGCGATCGTACAGTCGGAATTCCGCCGCGACATCCGTGCCGGCGACGTGTTCGTGTTTCTCAACCGCCGCCGGGATCGGATCAAGCTGATCCACTGGGATCGGGACGGCATGGCGATCTGGATGAAGCGGTTGGAACGCGGCACCTTCCAGAGACCGCGGTGTCCGCCGGAGGCCGCGCAGTTGGAGATCGACGCCACCGATCTGGCGCTGTTGCTCTCGGGGATCGAACTGACGAGCGTGAAACGCCGGCCGCGCGACGCGCCGGAGGCGGCCAGTCGCAGAAGCCCGCAGCCGGTTGGTGCGTAAACGAGCGCCTGCCGATCGCGTCGTGACAAATAGTTTCGGAATTATTCCGATTTGCATGGATATGCTCTTGTGCTTGCGGACGATCATGGTATCATTGATTCCATGACGATCAGCGAGCTTCCCCACGATATCGAGAATTGCCATGCGTCGCTGCAAAGGCAGGCGGCGACGATCGCTTCGCTTGAGGCAACCATTGCTTCGCTTGAGGCAACGATCGCATCGCAGGCCGGGAATCTCGAAGAGCTCACGACCGAGATGGAGAAGATGCGGAAGCTCTTGAGCCATCTCGTCAACGGCCATCGCAGCGAGAAACGGATCCTCCCGGCCGAGAACCAGGCCATTCTGCCCTTCGAGAACAGCGAGGAGTTCCAGGCGGCCCGGGCAGAAGCGGAGGCCCAGGCCGCCACGATCGTGCAGACCTACACGGTCAAACGGACCGCCGCCAGGAAGAAGCGGGACGAATCGCTGCCCGCGCATCTGCCGCGAAGAGAAGAGATCGTCGAAGCGGATGAGACGTTAAAGAATTGCGCGACGCACGGCGAGCGGAAAGTGATCGGCTATGACAAGACCGAGACGCTGATCTACGAACCGCCGAAGCTGTACGTACTGGCCAAGCTGTATCCGAAGTTTGCCTGCGAGGGCCATCCCGACTGCGGCATCGCCTCTCCGCCGCGTCCGACTTCGCTGGTGGAAGGCGACCGTTACGACACCAGTGTGGCCGCGGCGGTAGTCGATGCCAAGTGGTTCCAACACCTGCCGATCTACCGGCACCAGGACCTCTTCGCCAGCAGCGGCTGGACGCCCAGCCGCTCGACGCTGCTGAACCTGGTGGGCCAGGTTGATTTCGTGACCATGCCGCTGGTGGTGTACATGACTCGCCTGGTGCAGCAGGACGTGGGCGTCGGCATCGACGACACCAGTTGCCGCATGCTCCTGCCGAGGGATCCGCCGCTGGCCGTTCCCGGCGATGCGAAGAGCCTGCGTCTGGCGGAGAAGATCGCCGAGACGCGGGCCAAGGGCGACTCGAGTCTGCTGGCGAAGATGTGGGGCTACATGGGGCTCTACTCGGCGCCGTACAACATCTTCGACTTCCGCGTATCGCGGCACCGCGACGGGCCGGACGACTTCTTCCGCAACAGCCGCTGCACTGTGCAAGGAGATTGCTTCTCGGGCAACTTGAGCGTCGTGATTCACAGCGACGACCGCTTGACGTTCTCCGCCTGCTGGTCGCACGCGCGGCGCAAGGTGGTGGAGGCCGAGACGTACCCCAAGGAATGCGAAGTGCTGCTGGGCATGATCCAGGCGTTGTACGACATCGAGACCCGCGGGAAGGACCTTTCCTGGCAAGACCGTCAGACGCTGCGCGAGCGGGAATCGACGGTGGTGCTGGAGGCGATCCGCGGTTGGCTGGACACCAGGCCCTTGCAGGACGTGTTGCCCAAGAGCGACTTCGCGGAGGCGTTGCGGTACATCCGCAACCACTGGAAGGAGCTCAACGTCTACGTGCGGGACGGCCGCATCCCGATCGACAACAATCTGGTCGAGCAGTTGATGAAGCAGGTGGCGATGGGCCGCAAGGCGTGGCTGTTCGTCTGCAGCATGGCGGGAGGCGAGCAGAGCGCGCGGATGATGACGCTTGTGAGCAGTGCGCGGCGGCACGACCTGGACGTCCGGACCTATCTCAAGGACGTGCTGGACCAGTTGCTGGCGGGCTGCACCGATTACCACCGGCTGCTGCCGGATGTCTGGAAGCAAAGCCATCCGGAGGCGGTCCGACAGTACCGGGTGGAAGAGCGTCGGGACAAGGCCGAGCGGAAGCAGCTCGAAGCCGCCCGGCGCCGTCTGGCCGCCCGCCGCTCCCCCTGACGCCCCGGCCCCCCGGCCGGACATGGTGCTGCTGACCGCTCGCCCTGCTGGGACTTGTTTGCATTGTTCTCGCAATCCTGATCGCATTCACCTTTTTTAGTTGGAAGTATCGTGAAGCGATAGAAAATCATTCATTTATGTACGACACAAGACTAATCTATGTACCTCTACTGCTTACACTTCCTGGATTGGTTTTTTGATTTTCGGTTCTTATGCGAGATACATCCTTCCAATGGGTAGCCTGGCCGACGTTGATTTCCGCTGGACCTACGAGAACCAGAACTGTAAACGTCTAAGTCTGTTGGCCGGCATGCGGTACGTCTCGCTCGATCAGCGGTTGGATGTTGTCGGCACCTCTCCGGGCGGCGTCCGTGTTGCGTCGGATGTGCAAGACATTCACTCCCAGCTCAACTTCGAAGGCGGCGGCCTCCGCATCGGCTTCGAAGGCGAGCGCCGCACCCCGATTGGGCTCGTGTTCTACGGCCGCGCGGTGGCTAGCGCCGTGGCTGGCACCTTCCGCTGCAACTACACGCAGACCAGCGGCCTCTACGGTCCCCAGGTCGGTACCGGCGATTCGGTCGACCGCGTGGTGCCGATCCTCGACGCCGAGCTGGGCACCGGCTTGTCGCTCTGGAACGACAAGTTGCGGCTCACGGCCGGCTATTCGTTCAGCGGCTGGTTCAACGTCGTCCGCACCGACCAGTTCATCGGCGCGGTGCAATCCAGCAATTTCACCGGCATGAGCAACACGCTGACTTTCGACGGTTTCGTGGGCCGCGTCGAGTTGCAGTTCTAAGCTTCCCGGATGAATCAACGCAAGTGCCGCGCGAAAGCGCCGGGCTGTTCTTGCGAACAGCCCGGCGTACCCGCTTCTTGGCCGGCCTGCTCGCCCCTGGCTTATCGCGCAACGACCGACTACAATCTCGGGTTGTTTCCTCCCTGATTTCTTGTGATCTGTCGCTTGTGAACGCAATCTGCCTGGTCCTCGATCGTCTGCATTCGGCATTCCTGGGCAGCTACGGCAATACGTGGATCGAAACGCCGGCCTTCGATCGCCTGGCGGCCGAGTTGTTCGTTTTTGACCAGATGCTGGTCGATTCGCCGCGACTGGGGCCTTTGTATCGTTCCTTCTGGCAAGGTTGGCACGCCCTGGCCCCGGCCGTCGACCATGGGTACATGGTGCCCGATCGGCCCACGCTGCCGGCCATGCTCCGCGAAGCCGGCGTGAACTGTACGCTCTTGACCGACGAACGCACCCTGATCGAGCATCCGCTGGCCATCGAGTTCGACGATTGCATCCAGATCGACCCCCCCTGGCAGTCGCAGATGGCGGCCGAAGGGGCCTATGAAGAAACGCACCTTGCCCGCTGCTTCTTGCAGATCATCGATTGGGTGCAAACGGCCAAGCGGCCCTTTTTCCTCTGGTGCCACCTCGGCAGCCTGGGCACGACGTGGGACGCGCCGCCGGAGTGCCGCGAACGTTATTGGGACGAAAGTGATCCGCCCCTGCTGGCCACGGCCGACGTGCCCGACCGCATGCTGCAAGCCGGTTTCGACCCGGACGAACTGCTGGTCTACACGCAAGCCTACGCCGGGCAGATCGCGCTGTTGGATACTTGCCTGGGCGGATTCCTGGAAGTGCTCGAAGACCATCCGGCCGCCCACAAGACGTTGCTGGCGCTGACGGCCGCGCGAGGTTTCCCGATGGGCGAGCACCTGCGCTTGGGGCCGTGCGACGAGGCCCTGTACGGCGAGTTGGTCCACGTGCCGCTGCTCTGGCGATTTCCCGATCGCCTGGGCGCCACCGCCCGCAGCCAGGCCTTGGTCGAGCCTTCCGACCTATGGGCCACCTTGCTGGACTACTGGCGAATTGCCGGCGCGCCGCCGTCAGCGACGGGCGCTTCCCTGATGCCGCTGGTGCGCGAGGAGCCGGTCGGGACCCGGGGTACCGGGTACCCCCGCGATCGACTGGTCGTGGCCGGAGCGGGGCAGGAACGGGCGATCCGCACGCCGGCCTGGTATCTGCGCAAAGCGGAACCGCCCGAACTTTACGCCAAGCCCGACGACCTGTGGGAAGTGAACGACGTGGCTGTCCGCTGCCAGGAAGTGGTCGATTGCCTGTTGGATGCCGCCGACCAGTACGAGCAGGCGATCTATAGCGGCACTGTGGCCGACCTGCCGCCGCTGGGCGATGTGCTGGTCGAAGGGTTGGAGTAAGAAAGGATGAAGGCGGAAGGATGAAGGCGGAAGGATGAAGGCGGAAGGATGAAGGCGGAAGGATGAAGGATGAAGGCGGAATCCCTATAGTGCGCCTTCTTTATTCATCCTTCATCCTTCATCCTTTCTTTCAATAATCCCCGTAGCCACAGTCCATGCCGAGGCGTGTCTTCAACTCGTCAAACTGCTGGGCGTAGCGGTCGCTGGAAGAGTGGACATGCTCCGCTTCGGTAATGAACTTCAACTTGTCGTCGCAGCGGACCTGATGATCACGATAGATCGACTCGAAATCATCCAGCCGATTGCCGTAAACAATCAGCAACTTGTGCTCGTCGAACTGGATCTCCTGGGGAATGCCCGGGTTGAGCACGGCAAGACCGGTACAACCGTCGTTGACTAATAAGTCTTCGTATTCCCAGAGGATGCTCTTGAGCACGGGGGTGTCGATGTGCTCGCGATAAAGATCGGTGTGCCCCCGCTCGTCGCCGGTGTGGCTGGTCTCCAGGACCACGTCGACGACCCCCCCTAACGGATCGAGAAGGTCCATGAAGGTTTCGAAGAGTCGCTCGGCAGACAAGGCTGCCATGAGCACGGGCACGTTCGTGCGGCTTTGCTCGTCGCGATAGGCGTCGTGGCGGTAGCCCTGGGTAGGAACCACTTGCAAATCGTAAGACGGCCGCACGGCGTCGGTCAGCAGGAAGTTGCCGTAGCGGGCGACCCCCAAATGAGCTTCTAATTCCTCTTCGCTGAGGCGTTCGAAGCTGCTGGTGCCAACCGGCATCGAGCCTTCACGGAATACATTTCGGAAAAACTTCTTTAGGAAGCCCATCGACGTTCTCTGCAATTGCTTGGCGGTCAGTGCTTGGGGAAATCAAAGGGGGTCGGCCAAGGCGAAGCTGGGAAGTCTCCACAGAATCTTAGGTCAAAGTTCACGGCGTTCTGCCAGTCGCTTTTGCGACTTCTCCTATTCTACGACGGTCGAGGCGATAAAGGCGGAATAGCTCCTCTTTTCGCCTCGCAGGCGGTCGTCCCAGGGACCGTGCAAGCCCGAAAGTCAGTACGTTCGCTCCTCTCTCCCTTCGAGAGAGGGGCAGGGCTAAAGGGCCCTTCGCATACTCTTTCCACCCAGGGAGGGGTGAAAATTCTCCGGCACGTCACCAGTCCTCGGTCTAGGACCCGGCCGAGAACCGCATCGAGCCCGGAACGATCCCGGGCCAGTCCAGGGTTTTCGGATAGGCTCTTAGGGATTGGCAGAGCAACCGCACCGGAAGCGCGATTGCACAGGGAAGTCTACCACGGAAAATCGACCGTCAACCGTCGCCCCCAAAGACCACGAAAAAATTCAGGGACCGGCGTGCCGAACATGCCATTTGGCGAGTCCTTAGCGGATCGGGTCCCACCCTATCCCCGAGCAACCGCCGGGTGGTAGACTAGAAGTTTGTGGGGACAGATTGGAAACCAGTTTCGACACCTTAATAGTAATGCCATGACGAATCATTCATCGGTCCGACGGTTCTTCCTCGCCATCTTGTCATGGTCGGTGGCCTGGACGTTCTTGTTCGACGGTTTGCCCCAAGCCAGCGCAAAGCTGCCCGAATTCGATGCCTGGGATGTGATCCAGATCAAGGGCCAGCGGGTGGGCTATACGCAGACAACCCTCCGCCTGGTCGAAGAGTCCGGCCGGCAGGTGGCCAAGCTGGGGCAGGTCACGAAGCTCAGCTTGCAGCGATTCGGCCAGGAAACCAAGATGGAAATGGACTATAGCGATACCGAAACGCCGGAGGGAGTGCTCGTCGACTTCGACCTTGTCGTGAAGCAGGGCACGACTCCCATGCGGACCACCGGCAAAGTCGTCGGCAACCGCCTGGAACTACAAATCCAGTCGCAGGGCCAGAAGCAGAATCATGCGGTCGCCTGGCCGGCGGGGGCCGGAGGGCTGCTGGGGGCGGAATTGTCGCTCCGCGCCCGGCCGCTGAAGCCTGGCGAGCGGCGCACCGTCGAGTACCTCAACGTCGACAATCATACCTGCACGACGGAAATGACGGCCCGAAAAGAAGAACCGGTCGAATTGCTGGGCGGCACATTCCAGCTCCTGAAAATCGACATGGTCGAGCGCATGGCTCCCAATGCCCAGGGGCAGCAGTTGGAGTTCCAGGGAGCCGTCTGGACCAACCCCGCCGGCGAGGTGCTGAAAACCTGGCTCAAGCCCATGAACATGGAGACCTTCCGCGCAACCAAGGAAGTCGCCTTGGCGAAGACCCCCTTGGCTAAACTCGACTTGGGCGAGGCCACGCAAGTGAAAGTCGAGCGGGCCATCCCCCACGCTCATGACAGCAAGCGGGTCCGCTACCGGATCCGGTTGGACGACGGCGACCCCGCGGCCGTGTTTCCCACCGGCCCCTCCCAGGAGGTCAAGCGGATCGACGAACACACCGCCGAAGTCACGGTCCAGGCCATTCGCCCGAGTTCCGCTGAAGACAAGAATGCCGAAAAATCGGACCTTCCCACCGAGGCCGACCGCAGGCCGAATAATTTCATTCAGAGCGACGATCCTCTGATCGTGGCCCAGGCGAAGGAAGCGGGCGGCGACGAAACCGATCCCTGGAAGGTCGCGGTGGCCTTGGAAGCCTACGTAAATCGGGCCGTGACGATGAAGGATTACTCACAGGCCCTGGCCACGGCGTCCGAAGTCGCCCGAAACCGGGAAGGCGATTGCAAGGGACATGCCCTTTATCTGGCGGCTTTGGCTCGGGCGCGGAAGATTCCGGCGCGCGTGGCGGTGGGACTGGTTTACATGCCCCAGTCGCAGACGTTCAGCGGTCACATGTGGACCGAGGTCTATATTTCGGGTCGCTGGATCGCTTTGGATGGCACGTTGGCCAAAGGCGGCATCGGCGGCGGACATCTGCAACTGACGCACAGCCCGATGGCCGGAGCGGCGGCCTATAATGTGCTTTTTCCGCTCATGCAGGTCGTCGGACGGCTGAAGATCGAGGTGCTCGACGGGGAATGAAGATCTACACCAAGACAGGCGATGCGGGCGAGACCGGCTTGCTGGGCGGCGGCCGCGTACCCAAAGATGCCGCGGTCACCGAAGTCTGTGGAACCGTCGATGAGCTGAACACGGCGCTGGGCTTGGCGCGGGCCGCCCGGCTGCCCGACGACGTCGATCGCTTGATGGATCGGATCCAAAGCCAGCTCTTCGACCTTGGCGCTGAAGTGGCCCGTTTGGGGGTAGCAACGGATTCCGCCTGCCGGATCGATGCGGCCGGCGTGCGGGCTTTGGAGGAAGCCATCGACCATTTCGACGCGGAGCTCCCGCCCTTGCGGAACTTCATCCTCCCGGGTGGGACCTGTGCCGCTGCCGAGTTGCATTTCGCCCGGGCCGTCTGCCGCCGGGCCGAGCGGCGGCTGGTGGGCCTGATGCGTGAAGTGTCGGGACTGTCGCCTGATATCTTGATCTATCTTAACCGGCTCAGCGATTTGCTGTACGTGCTGGCAAGGCTGGTCAATGCGAGGGCCGGCCAGCCGGAAACGATCTGGCGGCGGCACGATGAGCGCTGAGTTGAGGAAAGTGCCATCTCTGCAACTGTGAGCCGGTACCGCAGACCCGAACGACCGCACGCCACGAGCGAGAGAAAATGCGGGAATCAATGCCTCGCTTTGCACTTGTGTGTAACAACGAGGGCTTACCCCCCAGGCTATTCTATTTTCGCTGCTTCGCGGCTAGTTAAACTTCTTGCACAGAAACTAGGCACTCATGTGACATTCTTGTTCATGCTGAAACGGATGTACTTCCTCGATCGATGAATCTAAGTCTATGCGGATTATCGTCTTAAGAATTACAAACACATTTTAGTGCAAAATCCTGGCATACTTCTTGCTGCGTGTCGCTGCTTCACGGAATTCCTGGGCAATGAACAAGTTTGTTCCGTCAGAACACCCCGAGTGCCTAAATCCTAGTCACGCGTGGGGGTTTCGGCGAGAGATCGGGCAAGGTATCTTGCTTGTTTCTGGGAAGTTGGCAATCTCTCTGTGACTCGAAAGGGAAATGGTGCGATGACTCTGGCTAGGCGTGTGCGGCGGTTTGCATTGGTGGCGGTACTGCTCTCGGTTTCCGGGATGGCTTCGATTTTACAAGCGGCCGACGAGACGCCGCCAAGCTCACCCCCTCCCACGACGGCCGCGGGCGCGGCGCCCAAGGTGGAATTCAATTCTGGCGACAATGCCTGGGTGCTCACTTCCTCGGCCCTGGTGCTCATGATGACCGGCCCGGGCCTCGCGTTGTTCTATAGCGGTCTGGTCCGCAAGAAGAACGTGCTCAGCGTCATGATGCAATGTATTTTCCTGATGTGCCTGATGAGCGTGATTTGGGCCACCTACGGGTTCGCAATGTCATTCGGAAGAGACCCCGCCCTTGTGGAAAAGGACAGCTCGCCGGCCTACGGCAAGTGGTTCGGCTACATTGGCAACGTCAAGTATTACTTGTTCATGGACCATGTCAATCCGACATGGAACAAGGAACTGAACAAACCAGAGATGGCGAATTATCCCGACTACCCTACGGTCAAGACCGCCAGTTTCATGCTGTTCCAGTGCATGTTCTTCATCATCACGCCGGCCCTGATCTGCGGGGCGTTTGCGGAACGCATGAAGTTCAGCACGATGGTCGTGTTCATGATTCTGTGGGGCACCTTGATCTACTGTCCGTTGGCCCACTGGGTCTGGGGCGGAGGCATTCTTTCTTATGGGAGCAAGTACGCTATCGCCGGCGGGGCCTTGGATTTTGCCGGCGGAACAGTCGTCCATATCAGTTCGGGCGTTTCGGCCCTGATCTGCGCCTTGTTATTGGGCAAACGGTTGGGATACGGCAAGACGGCCATGCCTCCGCATAATCTGACCTATACTGCCATCGGCGCCGCGATGCTGTGGGTGGGCTGGTTCGGTTTCAATGCCGGCAGCGCCGGATGTGCGGGCGACTTGGCCAGCGGGGCCTTCATGGTCACCCACTTCTGCGCCGCTGCCGCCGGATTGACCTGGGCCGGCCTGGAATGGATCTTCCGCGGCAAGCCGAGCGTGCTGGGGGCCTGCTCCGGTGTGGTCGCCGGATTGGTCTGCATCACGCCCGCTTCGGGCTTCGTGACGGCCATGTCGGCCTTGGCCATGGGCGTGGCCGTTTCCTGCGTATGCTATACCGCCTGTACGGTGGTCAAGTCCAAATTCGGCTACGACGATTCGTTGGACGCCTTCGGCGTACACGGCGTCGGCGGCACCTTGGGCGCGATCCTCACCGGCGTGTTCGCCACTCGGGTGGCTGGCGGCGTGACCGGCGAGCATGCCGCGGATCTCCTGGGCCTGATCGAAGGTGGTTGGGTGATCAAGGGGCAGATCGTGGCCGTGATCGTCACCTGGGTCCTGGCCGCGGCCGGCACCTTCATCATTCTGAAGGTCCTCGATGCCACGATGGGGCTCCGCGTTTCGCGCGAAGCCGAAATGGAAGGGCTTGACATCAGTCAGCATGAGGAAGAAGGTTACATCTTTATCTGAGGACACGTTCGATTCCCGGAGACAATCATGGGCGAGCCCGCCGGGCTGACGCCCGGGGCTCGCCCGTGAAACCGCATTGAAAGGAACCAGCATTGTGAAGAAAGTTGAAGCCATCATCCGCCATTTCAAGCTCGACGATGTCAAAGACGCTCTGACCGAATGCGGCGTGGCGGGCATGACCGTCACCGAAGTCCGCGGATTCGGCCGCCAGAAGGGCCATACCGAGATGTACCGGGGGACGGAGTACGAAGTCGACTTCGTGCCCAAGGTCAAGGTGGAAGTCGTCATTCCCGACGTGAAACTCCAAGCGGTCCTGGAGACCATCGTGAAATCGGCACAGACCGGCCAGGTTGGCGACGGGAAGATCTTCGTCTACGACATGCAGGACGTGATCCGCATCCGCACCGGCGAGTCGGGTGAAGAGGCCACCTGACCGATTGGTGCCCCACTTGTTGGGTGAAATGGTTCGGCGTGGGTCTCCCGACCTCGCCGTAACGTTCACCACTCGGTTCGGCGTGGGTCTCCCGACCCCGCCGCAACGTTCGACCGAAGGTCTCCCCATTGACCGGGAGACCTTCGGTCGGTGGCGTGGCGCGGTCAGAGACCGGCCACAACAGCGTTTCGAGACCGGCCACAACAACTTCTCTTGCGTTTTCCTGCCTACTCCTGCCCTTGTCACCTGTGACAAAAATGTTACATTGGCGTTTTCGGGGCTCAACTCTTCCTTGCGGAGGCAGGTGCTGTCGTGAATTTCGCCAAAAGGTTACGTCACGTTCCATGGTTCCTGATTCTGGCCGCGGCAATTTCGTCCGCGTGTTCGACCTGTCTGGCCGACTCGCCCGGTGAGCAGGTAAGTCCGGCGCCCCCCGGGACTTCCATGCCGGGTTGCCCCGCGGCCGACAACGTCTGGATCCTCGTCTCGTCGGCCCTGGTCCTGATGATGACTGCACCCGGACTGGCGCTCTTCTACTGCGGCCTGGTCCGCAAGAAGAATGTGCTGAACGTCATGATGCAGTGCGTCTTCATGATGTGCCTGATGACGGTGATCTGGGCTTTGTACGGATACAGTCTGGTTTTCGGCGGAAACCAACCGTGGATCGGCGATTTCAGTCACCTGCTCATGCGCGGAGTCAATGCGGAGTGGACCTCCACGGGGCCGTATCTGCCGATGGTGGCCGGCACGACGCTCTACACGATGACGCACATGGTCTACCAGGGGATGTTCTTCATCATCACGCCCACGCTGATTTGCGGGGCCTTTGCCGAGCGGATGAAGTTCAGCACGATGGCCGTGTTCATGGCGGCCTGGGGCACGCTGATCTATTGTCCGCTGGCCCACTGTCTCTGGGGAACGGGCGGGGCGCTGAATTTCGCGGGCAATCCCCATCCGCTGCTGGGCGGGGCGATCGATTTTGCCGGCGGCACCGTGGTGCATGTCAGTTCCGGGGTCTCGGCGCTGATCTGCGCCTTGATGTTGGGCAAGCGATTGGGCTACGGCAAGGAAGAAATGCGGCCGCACAATTTGACCTACATGGCGATCGGCGCGGCCATGCTCTGGGTGGGCTGGTTCGGTTTCAACGCCGGCAGCGCCTTGAGCGCCGGCGGCCTGGCCACCTGCGCCTTCGCCGCGACGCATTTCGCGGCGGCCTCGGGCGGCCTCACCTGGGCAGCCTTGGAATGGTATTTACGCGGCAAGCCAAGCGTCCTGGGCGTCTGCTCGGGCCTGGTGGCCGGACTGGCCACGATTACCCAGGCGGCCGGATTTGTCGCCCTCGGACCCGCCCTGCTGATCGGCGTGATTGGGGCCACGGCCTGTTATACGGCGTGTACCGCGGTGAAGGTCCGCTTCGGCTACGACGACTCCTTGGACGTTTTTGGCGTCCACGGGGTAGCCGGGACGCTGGGGGCGCTGCTGACGGGAGTATTTGCCACGCGGGCCACCGGCGCCTTTGCCGGCGACTTGGGCAGCTTGAAACTGGGGCTCTTGGAAGGCGGTTCCATCTGGAAGGGGCAACTCCTGGCGGTGGGACTTGCCTGGTGCCTGGCGATCACCGGTACGTTCCTGATCCTCAAGGCGCTCGATCTCGCAATGGGTCTGAGGGTCTCGCGGCAGGCGGAAATCGAGGGGCTGGACCTCAGCCAACACGGCGAAGAAGGTTATATCTTCTATTGAGAGGCGTCACCCCGGATCGCGTAAGCATATTTCACGTACTGGACACAGGTTGCAGGGAATTGTAAGCTAAAGGGCGAGGATTACCAGGAGCCTTGGGATGAAAAAAGTAGAAGCCATTATCCGGCACCACAAGCTCGACGACGTCAAACAGGCGCTCGCCGAACGCGGAATCACCGGCATGACCGTTTCGGAGGTCCGCGGTTTCGGCCGCCAGAAGGGCCATACCGAGATGTATCGCGGGACCGAATACGAAGTCGACTTCGTACCCAAGGTCAAGGTCGAAGTCGTGGTCCCCGACGCCAAACTCCGGATGGTGCTCGATACGATTATGGGATCTGCCCAAACCGGGCAGGTCGGCGACGGCAAGATGTTCGTCTTCGAGCTGGCCGATGTGATCCGCATTCGTACCGGCGAGTCGGGGGCGGATGCGATATAATTGGGGACCGACTCTTTCGTTCCCTAATCCCAAGTCCCTTCCCCCATGCTTCGCTCCAATGTGCTGGCTGCCAAGGCGCGGCTGGCAAAAGGCCATGAGGACTTCAAGGCCCGGCATGCCGCCGGCTGCCCGGGCGTTGAGCTTTCGCGCTGAACAGCAACCTTCGCGACGCGGTGGTCCTGGAGTTGATCGAAGCCGCCCTGCAGGATCTTGGCCAGGCTGGTCCGAAGGGGCTCATGAGTGAAATCGCCGTCGTGGCCCACGGCGGTTATGGCCGTCGCGACGTGGCCCCTTACAGCGACGTCGACCTGATGATCCTGCACCGGCCGGCCGCCGCCGCCCGTTTGCATCCCTTGGCGGAGCGGCTAGTTCGCGACGTGTTCGACGCGGGCCTGGTCCTGGGCCACAGCGTCCGTACGGTACGGCAGGCGTGCAGCCTGGCCATCCGCGACGCCATGATCTGCACTTCGCTGGTCGACGCCCGCCTGCTGGCCGGAAATCCGGCGATCTTCGAGAGCTTCATGCACGGCTTCAGGCAACGGGTCCGCTGGCGCTGCGGCCGGTTGCTCTCGGGCATCAAGAGGGCCCGCGATGGCGAGCGGTACCGTTACGGCGAGACGGTCTTCCTGCTGGAGCCCAACATCAAGCGCTCGCAGGGCACGCTGCGCGATCTCCAATTGCTGCGCTGGGTCGGCTTCGCCCGCTACGGCGTGGCCGACTTCGCCGAGCTCCGCGATTGCGGCGCGCTGAGCGAGGAAGACTACGATGCCATTCAGTCGGCCTATGCGTTTCTCCTCTGGCTGCGCAACGATCTGCACTTTCACTCGGGCCAGGCCAACGACGTGCTAACCCGTGCGGAGCAGCTTCGCCTGGCCGAGGGCAGCGGCTCGGGCGCCGCGCAGTGGTCGGCGGCCGACGGCTTGTTGCCTGTCGAGCATTTCATGCGCGACTACTTCCGCCATACGAATCGCGTCAGCCACGTGGCCACGAAGTTCCTCGCCAAAGCCACGACCAATCCGTGGCTCGACAAGACCTTGACGCTCTTCTTCGGCCACCATATCGAGACCGACTACCTGGTGGGCCCCGTGGGCATGATGATCACGCGCAGCGGCCTGGCGCGGCTCCGCGGCAATTTGACGGAAATCATGCAGATGGTCGATCTGTCCAACCTGCACGACGTGCCCATCGCGGCCTTTACGTGGGAAGAGATCCGCCGCGAAGCGCCGCGCTTGCCGCCGGACCCGGAGGGTGCCCCGCCGCCGCAGGCCAGCCGACACTTCCTCTCGCTGCTGGCCCACCCCGGACGCCTGGGCACGCTGCTTCGCGACCTGCACGACGCGACGATCCTGGAGCGGTTCCTCCCCGATTTTGCCCGGGCCCGCGGCCTGTTGCAGTTCAACCAGTACCACAAGTACACGGTCGATGAGCATTGCATCCGCGCGGTGGAGTTCGCCGAAGGGCTGTTGGACGACGACGGGCCGGTGGGGCGCGTCTATCGCGGGCTGAAGGACAAGCACCTTCTGCACCTGGCCTTGCTGATCCACGACCTGGGCAAGGGGCTGCTGGAAGATCACCGCGAAGTGGGACTGAGAATCGCCGAACAGACCGGCTGGCGGCTGGGCCTCCAGCCGCACGAGACGGAGGTCATCAAGTTTCTCGTGCACAAGCATCTGCGGATGAACCACCTTGCCCTCCGCCGCGACACGAGCGACGAGGAGCTGGTAGTGCGTTTCGCCGTGCAGGTCGGCTCGCCGGAGTTGCTGCAGATGCTCTACGTGCTCACCGCCGCCGACCTGGGGGCGGTTGGCCCCGACGTATGGGACGGCTGGAAGTCGCAGGTGCTGACCGACCTTTACCATCGGGCCATGCAGCAATTGGCCGGCGACAGCCCGGCCACGACGACCGATCACGTCTTCGAGCGCAAGCGGGACGAGATCCGCGCGTGTCTCGGCGCCGATGCCGACGAGGCCTGGTATGCCCGGCACGTCGAGACCTTGACGCCCGGTTATCTCAGTGCGACGCTGGTCGAAGAAGCGGCCGCGGACCTGCGCTTGCTGCACGACCTGGGGCCCGGCGGCGTGCGGGCAACGGCCCACTACGAGCCCGACGCGGCCACGCTGCAGGTTACGGTCGGGACCTCCGAGGCGGTCGCCCCGGGCATCTTCCACAAGCTGACCGGCGCCTTGACCAGCCAGGGCCTGGAGATCCGCTCGGCCCAGATTCATACGCTGGACCAGGGGCTGGTCTTGGATCGCTTCTGGGTCCACGATCCCGATTATTCAGGAGGGTCTCCGCCCGATCGGATCCGCGCGATCAATCAGGCCGTCGAGAAATCGCTGCACATGGAAGGCGGTCAGTCCCCTTCGTTCCGCCGCACCTGGAAGTCCGGCGAGCAGCGCAGGCTGGCCGGTCCGAATCCGCAGATCCGCGTCAACACCGACAACAGCACCTCGGACCGTTACACCATCATCGACGTCTTCGCCTATGATCGCACGGGCCTGCTGTATGCCGTGACGCGGACCCTCTTCGAATTGGAGTGTTCGGTCTGGCGGGCGAAGATCAGCACCTATTACGACCAGGTCCTCGACGTCTTTTACGTGACCGACCAGGAGAACGGCAAGATTGTCGATCAGGGGCGGCTCGATACGATCCGGCAGCGGCTGCTGGAGGTGATTGGGGAGAGCGAGGAGCGGTAGAAGGTCAAGCCGTGGCGGTCCGCGCAGTCATTCTGCGCGGTTCGGCGCACGCAAGATAGTCCAGTAGCTTGCCGCCCAGTCGATTTCCGGCTCCGGCCGGGTAGAATACGCAGATGACGACCCTCGACAAATCCCCCGCCGAATTGCTCGCCACGCCGGTGCAATTCCTCAAAGGCGTTGGTCCGCAACGGGCCGAACTGCTCCAGCGGCTCGATCTGCAAACGGCCCGCGACGTGCTCTTCTTCTTCCCCCGGACCTACCAGGACATGACCGACCTCCGCGAGGTGCAGCAACTGGAGGAAGACAAGCTGCAAAGCGTCTGCGGCATCGTCGAAGACATGGATCTCCGCGGCAGCCAGCCCGGCCGCTGCGTGCTGGGCGTGCTCATCCGCTCGGGCGACGGACACCTGCGCGGGTTGTGGTTCAATCAGCCCTTCATGGAGGAGAAGTTCAAGATCGGGCAGCGCGTGATGTTCGCCGGCAAGGCCAAGCTGCAAGGCCTGGTCTGGCAAATGTCGCACCCCAAGGTCGATTGGCTGGACGAGGACGGCGAAGCGCCGCGGGGACGGATCCTGCCGGTCTATCCGCTCACCGAGGGCCTGCAACAGTGGCAGATACGGAAGATCGTTGCCGAGACGGTCGCCACCTTCGGCCATCTGCTGGAAGAGATCTTTCCCGACGAGTATCTCCAGGCCCATAACCTGTGGCCGCTCGAGCGGTCGATCCTGCAGATCCACGCCCCCGACAACGCGGAGCAACTGGCCGGCGCGCGGCGGCGACTGGCCTACCAGGAGCTCTTCCTGCTGGGGCTGGCATTGGCCGTCAGGCGGCATCAACAGCACGAACTGCGGCAGGCCCCGCCGCTGGAGGCCACGGCCCTGATCGATGCGCGGATCCGCCGCCTTTTCCCCTTCGAACTCACCCAGGGCCAGCGGCAGGCGATCGCCGAGATCGGGGCCGACATGGGCCAATCGCTGCCGATGAACCGCCTCTTGCAGGGCGACGTGGGCAGCGGCAAGACGGTCGTCGCCCTGTACGCGATGCTGCTGGCCGTGGCCCACGGATACCAGGCCGTGCTCATGGCCCCCACGGAGGTCCTCGCCCGGCAGCATGCCCTCACGATCCGGCAGTTCCTGACCGGCAGCCAGGTCCGCTGTGCGGAACTCACCGGCGGGATGCCACCCAACAAGCGGGCTGCCCTGCTGGAAGAAATCGCCGCCGGACGGATCGAACTGATCGTCGGCACGCAGGCCATCTTGCAGGAGGACGTCCGCTTCTCCAAACTCGGTCTGGTGGTGATCGACGAGCAGCACAAGTTCGGCGTGCGGCAGCGGGCCACGCTGAAACACTCGGGCCCCGACCCGCATTACCTGGTGATGACGGCCACGCCCATCCCGCGGACGATCACGATGACGCTCTTCGGCGATCTGGACGTTTCCACGTTGAGCGACAGTCCGCCCGGCCGACAGAGGGTCAATACCTATTTGGCCGGCGACGAGCGGCGCGAGCGGTGGTGGAAGTTCGTCCGCAAGAAGCTTGTGGAAGGACGGCAGGGATACGTCGTCGTGCCGCTGGTCGAGGAGTCCGAGCAGTCGGCGGCCGTAAGCCTGCAAGAGACCTACGAGTCGCTGGCCAACGGCGAGTTGGAGGCCTTTCGCCTGGGGCTGATCCACGGCCGCATGACCGCCGAGGAGAAAGACGCCGTGATGGACCGCTTCCGCCAGGGCGACATTCAGGTGCTGGTTTCCACGTCGGTGGTCGAAGTGGGCGTTGACGTGCCCAACGCCACGCTGATGACGATCGAGAGCGGCGAGCGGTTCGGCCTGGCGCAACTGCACCAGTTGCGGGGGCGCATCAGCCGCGGCAAGTATCCGGGCTTTTGCTGTGTCTTCGCCGCGCCGCAGACCGAGGAATCGCAGGAGCGGCTCAAGGCCTTCGCGGCCTCCAGCGACGGTTTCCAGTTGGCGGAGATCGACTTCCGCCTCCGCGGTCCAGGCGAACTATTCGGCACGCGACAGCACGGTTTGCCGCCGTTGCGGGTGGCCGACTTGTTGCGCGACACCGATCTCTTGATCGAGGCCCGGCGCGATGCCCTGGCCTTGGTCGCCGCCGATCCGGGGCTGGCCCAGCCGCAGAATTCGGCCCTGCGGCAGCGGATGCTGGCACGGTACGGCAAGGCGCTGGAATTGGGCGACGTGGGGTAGGGCAGAAATCCGAAATCGGGAGCACGAAATCCGAAACAAATTCAAAAATCGAAATTCCAAGGCTCAAAACGGTTCTGGTCATTCCGATTTTACATTCTGTATTTGTTTAGGGTTTTGAGCTTCGGATTTACCCCCCATTTCGGTGTGTTTCAGCGGGCGCTTGTCTGCCGGGCCCGATTGTGATAGGATACTCTTGTCCTCTTCCATGTTCGTGTTGCAGATGCATATTTTTGGTGAGCCGATAAGATGCCCGTAGGGTGCCTGATATAAAGAACCTGGCCGCGTGTATAGCCGCTGACCGGCTTCGTGCCGACAACGGATCACACAACCCGGGTTCCAGGCGCCCCCTTAAGCAAACGGGCTCTCAAAAACCCATCGCCACGGCATTACGGCGGAGGACTTTTTTTGTCTAGGGAGATAGAGGGCGGGGGAAAGCGAAATTCCGAATATCGCAATCCGAAGTCCGAAATGAACCCAAATGATCGAGCAAAAAAGCTCAAAACGGTATTGGACATTCCGACTTTGTGCTTTTGATTTGTTTCGGATTTCGATATTCCAGTTTCGGATTTTCCAGCCCGCCTCTTGATTCCCTTTCCACGTCCTCCGTGCTCCCATGTCCTCTCTCTCCCCCGATCTTGTTGCCAAGCGCGACCGCTTGCTTATGTTGCTGCAAAGCTATGGCAGTTGCGCCGTGGCCTTCTCCGGCGGACTGGACAGCACGGTGCTTGCCAAGGCGGCCCAACTGGCCTTGGGCGATGGGGCAGTGGCCGTGACGGGCGTGAGCGCAAGTCTGGCGGGCGGCGAATTGGAAGAGTGCATCGCACTGGCCCGACAGATCGGCATTCGCCACGAAGTGATCCGTACCGACGAGCTGTCGGTTCCCGGTTATCAGGCCAATAGCGGCAATCGCTGCTATTTCTGCAAGACCGAGTTGTTCGTGAAGGTCCAAGGGCTTGCCGATCGTTTGGGCGTGGCCGTGGTGTGCGACGGCACGAACCACGACGACCGCGGCGAGTATCGGCCCGGCATGCAGGCCGGCCGCGAGCGGCAGGTCCGCAGCCCCTTGGCCGAATGCGAACTGACGAAGGCCGAGATCCGCCAGTTGGCCGTCGCCTGGGAACTGCCCATCTGGGACAAGCCGGCGACGCCCTGTCTGAGCAGTCGCATTGCTTACGGCGAAACGGTGACGTCCGAGCGGCTGGCAATGATCGGCGCCGCCGAGCGGTTCCTCCGCGAGCACGGTTTTCAGCCCCTGCGGGTCCGCTACCACAAGGGCGACGTGGCGCGGATCGAGGTCGCGCTGGAGGCCTTGCCGCGGCTGCTGGAGCCGGGCTTTCGCGGCGAGGTGGTCGAGAAGCTCAAGTCGTTGGGCTTCAAGTTCGTGTCGGTGGACCTGGAAGGTTTCCGCAGCGGCAGCATGAACGCCGTGCTGGCGGTCGAGAGCTTGAAGATCGCGCGGTGACTGACCTGGCTCACCAGCTAATTCCTTTCAGCCCTGGTGGAAAGAGTTTCCGCTGCGAAGGACGACCTTCAGCGCCCAAGCCCCGCCAATTGCCTTTCAAATCATGCCAGTCTGGCAGGCTCATGAGTGCCCCGGCATGGCGCGGGCCGCCTTGCGCAACTTCGCGTTCGGCGCCGGTGGATTTTCGAGAAGTTCCAGGACCCGGAGGCTATCGCGCTTGCTTAGCTTGACCTGTTCATGCGCTTCGATGACCGAACGCGCTTCCCTCAACGCAGTGCCAAGGATGAACTCGGTCATGTCGGTTTGCGACAGCGCAACGGCACGCAGGATGACGGCCTTGTCGGCGGGTCGGATGCGCAGAGCCACACGGCAATTATCGTCCACGGCTGCTCGGGCCATGATATTCCTCCTTTCATGTACACCTTCAAAGCGTACACCGCAGGGACCGAGAAGTCAAGCCTGCCGCTTGCCCAACTGGCCGGCACAAAATGTGATTTGGCCCTACGGGATTGGTTCTGACTTCAGAGGATTTGTTGCCCTCGCTCGCGCTGCGGGTTAGTATGGCTCTCATGGTCCCGCTCGTCCATCATCGCTCCCCGCCGGAGGCCAAGATCGCCCTGTTTCGCTCGCTGTTCCGCGGACGCGAGGACGTCTATCCGCGCCGCTTCGAAAGCCGCAAGACCGGCAAGGCCGGCTACTCGCCCGCCTGCGCCAACGAGTGGGTCCGCGGCGTGTGCGAGAAGCCCCGCGTCAAGTGCGCCCAGTGTCCGCAGCGTCGCTTCTTGCCGGTTACCGACGAGGTGATCGGCTGGCACCTGTCGGGCCAAGACGACGACGGCCGCGATTTCGTGATGGGCGTCTATCCCATGCTCCAGGATGAAAGCTGCTTCTTTCTGGCGGCCGACTTCGACAAGACCCACTGGCTGGAAGACGCCGAGGCCGCGCGGCAGACCAGCCGCGGCCTGAACTTGCCCGTCGCCCTGGAACGATCGCGATCGGGAAGCGGCGGGCACCTGTGGTGGTTCTTTGCCGAGGCCATCCCCGCCGCTTTGGCCCGCCGGCTCGGTTCGCATCTCCTCACCGAGACCATGGAACGCCGGCCGGACATCGGCCTGGATTCCTACGACCGCTTCTTCCCCAACCAGGACACGCTGCCCCACGGCGGGTTTGGCAACCTGATCGCCCTTCCACTGCAAAAGGGACCGCGGAAACCGGGCAACAGCGTCTTCCTCGACGAGCAAGGGGAGCCTCATGCAGACCAATGGGCCTTCCTTTCGCAGGTCTCCAAGATCGGCCGCGACGCCGTCGAACGGATCGTCCGCGAGGCCGAACGCCGGGGGCGGATTGTCGGCGTGCGGAGGGCCTCGCCCGACGAGGAAGATGCCGACCCGTGGACCCTCGCGCCCTCGCGCCGCCGGCAAGAGCCTCCGCTTGCCGGGCCGCTGCCAAAGCGCCTGGGACTGACCTTGGGCGACCAGATCTACATCGCCAAGGAGGGCCTGCCGCCGGGCCTCCGCAATCGGCTGCTGCGGCTCGCCGCCTTCCAGAATCCCGAGTTCTACAAAGCGCAGGCGATGCGGCTTCCCACCTACGACAAGCCGCGGATCATCGCCTGTGCGGAAGACCACGTCCATCATCTTGGCCTGCCCCGCGGCTGTCTGGAAGACCTGCGGAAGCTCCTCGCAGACCTTGATATCGAGGCCGTTACGCGCGACCAGCGCTGTGCGGGCGTTGCGCTGGAGGTGGAGTTTCAAGGCAAGCTGCGGCCGGAGCAAGCCACCGCCGCCGAGGATATGCTGCGCCATGAAACGGGCGTTCTGGCGGCCACGACCGCCTTCGGCAAGACCGTGGTCGCCGCCTGGTTGATTGCCCGGCGCGGCGTCAACACGCTGGTCCTCGTGCATCGCCGCCAGTTGCTGGAGCAATGGGTCCAACGGCTTTCGCTGTTCCTCGACTTGCTGCCGCGGGCGATCGGCCGGATCGGCGGCGGCCACAAGCGGGCAACCGGCTTGCTCGATGTGGCGGTCATTCAAAGCCTGGTCCGCAAGGGCGTTGTCAAGGATTGCGTGGCGGAATATGGCCAAGTAATCGTCGACGAATGTCACCATCTTTCGGCCCGCAGTTTCGAGGAGGTAGTCCGCCGGGCCAATGCCAGGTTCTTCCTGGGGCTCTCCGCCACGGTCACCCGCAAGGATGGCCACCATCCGATCATCTTCATGCAGTGCGGACCGGTGCGTCATGCGGTCAATGCCAAGGCGCAGGCCGCCGCCCGCCCCTTCCGGCACGTCGTCCTGGTTCGGCCCACCGCATTTCGCCCGTTGCGCCAGGCCGATCCGGACTTGCGGATGCAGTTCCAATCGCTTTATTCCGAGTTGATTGCCGACGACCAGCGTAATCGGCTGATCTGCGACGAGGTCGTGCAGGTAGTTCGCGAAGGCCGTTCCCCGCTGGTGTTGACCGAGCGCAACGAACATCTCGACGACCTCGCCGGCCGACTAGCCCCCTTGGTTCGCAGCCTCGTTGTGCTCCGCGGCGGCACGGGCCTCAAGGCGGCACGCGGCATCGCCGCCCGGCTGGCATCCATCCCGGAAGACGAAGAGCGCGTGCTGTTGGCCACGGGGCGGTACATTGGCGAAGGCTTCGACGATGCCCGGCTCGACACCTTGTTCCTCACCTTGCCCGTCTCGTGGCGCGGGACGATTGCCCAGTATGCGGGCCGCTTGCACCGGCTCAACGACCGCAAGCGCGAGGTCCGCGTCTATGACTACGCTGACCTGAACGTGCCGATGCTGGCGCGGATGTTCGACCGCCGCTGCCGCGGATACGAAGCGGTCGGCTATACGATGCTGCTGCCGGCGAGTGCCGTGCCCGGCTGGCCCGCCGAGGTCCCGCTGCCGTTGGATCCTCAATGGAAGAAGGACTATGCCGCCAGCGTACGGCGGCTGGTTCGCGACGGGGTCGATGCGCCGCTGGCGGGTCTCTTCGTCCACGTCGCGCGAGAACCGGCGCCGGACGCCGAAGGCGCCGGGCGGGCGCGGAGCGCCACGGAGGCGTTTCTCTATCGGCGGCTCGAGACCCTGGAGGCGACCCGCGGCCGATTCAGGCTCAATGCAGCACTGCCTATTCCTTTTGACGGCTGGGGACAAATCGAAATCGATCTTCTTGGTGAAGATACCCGGCTGGCGATCGAGATCGACGGCGGGCAGCATCTGGCCGACGCCGACGCCTATCGCCGCGATCGCCGCAAGGACCAGGTCTTGCAGGAGAACGGTTATTTCGTCTTGCGCTTCCTTGCCGAAGACGTGGGCAAGAATCTCGACCTGGTGCTCGACGGCATCCTGCGGGCGCTGGCGCACCGCGAGCGGGAAGCAAATGCTATTGCCCGAGGCGATCGGGATAGATGACCAGTTCGACCCGCCGGTTCCGCTGTTTGCCTTCCAGAGTGCCGTTGGAAACCACCGGGTTGTTCGGGCCGTGGCCGACGACGAAAAGCTGCTCGGGCCGATAGCGCTGGCTGTTGACCAGCACGTCGTAGACGGCCAAAGCCCGAGCGGCGGAAAGCTCGTGGTTCGTGCGGTATTGCCCGCCGGTGACCGGATCACTGTCGGTGTAGCCTTCGATTCCCACACGCTGGTCGGGATAGGTGCGGCGGATCTCGATGGCCACGTCGGCAATCATGTTCGTGGCCGCCGGACGGATGCGGGCGCTGCCCGGTTCGAAGAGCTGATTGCCCGGCAACTCGATGCGAATCACGTCGCCATCGCGGCGGACGTGGACGTCTGGATAGCGGATGACGGGCAGCGTTTGCAGAAAGCTGTTGTTGGGCGTGATCGACACGCCCGCCTGACGCCGCAGGCTGGCCGTGAGGGCCTTGGACTTGGTGTCGACTTCCTGCTTCTCGCCCTGGACCTGGGCCAATTGGGCCGTCGTGCTGCGGAGTTGCTCGGTGACAGCGGTCAGGCGGTCCTCGAGCAATTTGCTTTGCTGCTGCTGCTGGGCCAAGAGGGTCTCGGTGCGCTGGTTGTCACGCGCCAACGAGTCAATGCGCGACTGATACAGTTCGTTCTGCTTCTGCAGGGCGGACTGCTGCTGTTGGTACTGGGCCACGCGGCCTTGCAGCACCATCGGATTGTCGGCACAGCCGGCCAGAACGATCAGCCCCAGGGCCATCGCTCCCGCCGCCCACGTCCTGCGTGGCATGGCAGAAGATCTCCCTCCAATCCACCGCAAATCGCGTCCGGGCGACATCCACTTTGCATACATCGACTCTTGCAAAAGAGGGGGTAGTGAGGCGACGCCTACCGCGACGGGTGGGCCGGATGTTAACAAGCCCTTGATTAGTGGGCAAGAGCAGTTTCACTTTTGGGCCATTTGGCCAGTTGACCCTAGCCCCCCCTCTTGTGTAGATTAAGGGCTGGCGCAGGAATTGATTGGCCGAATTTGTAGGATGGACGTCCGAGTCCATCCATGTTTCATCTCGGACGGACTTGGAGGTCCATCCTACGGCAAAGGGAACGATGACTCTTCTCTACCGCGATCCGCGATTTCTGGGCCACGAGACCGGCAGCCATCCGGAAGGGGCGTTGCGGCTGCGAACGGTGGAATCGCATCTCGATCGAAACTGGCTGGCCGCGCAATGCCGGCAGCCGATGGCCGAGGCGTGTGACCGGAGTTGCCTGGCACGGGTCCACAAGCCGGGCTATATCGAGGAGATCTGGGCCTTCGCCCGCGCGGGGGGAGGCTATCTGGACGCGGATACGGTATGCGGCCCGACCAGTTTCGACGTAGCCGCGCTGGCCGCCGGGACGGTGGTCGACGCCGTCCGCCGCGTGCTGGGCGGCGAAGACTCGACCGCGCTGTGCCTGGTGCGTCCGCCGGGACACCACGCCCTGGCCGGCCAGGCGATGGGCTTTTGCATCTTCAACAACGTCGCCGTGGGGGCGGCGGCGGCGATCGAAGAAGGCGGGCTGGATCGCGTGCTAATCGTCGATTTCGACGTCCACCATGGCAACGGCACGCAGGCCATTTTCTGGGAGGATCCGCGCGTCGGTTTCCTTTCCATCCACCGCTGGCCGTTCTATCCGGGCACCGGCGCCGCGGACGAGCGCGGCGGAGGCGACGGCTGGGGCACAACCGTGAATCTGCCGATTGAGGAGGGCACGCCGCGCGAGGAATACATGGACGTCTTTACCGCCCGATTGCAGTCGTTCGCCGACTACATTCGTCCGCAGATCGTACTGGTCAGCGCCGGGTTCGACGCCCATCGCAGCGATCCTTTGGGCAACTTGGGGTTGGAGGCCGAGGACTATGCGGCGATCACCGATCGGATTCTGGAAGTTGCCGCCGCGCATGCCGGCGGGCGCGTCGTGAGCGTGCTGGAAGGCGGATACAACCCGCCGGCCCTGGCCCAGTGCGTGGAGGAACACTTGGGGCGGCTGATCGACTCGGAGGTCCATCCTACGGCTTCCTGACGGCATTGCCGCGTTTACCAGCTTTTCCTTGATCGCCGCACTTTCCGCCCGCCGTTGGATTGCTGGACGCTTGGGTTACGGATCGCCGAAGACCAGGGATAACGGCTCGTTGCCCCGCTTTCCCCTAGGCTGTGCTTGCGTGAAAAATCTCCTGACGGTCCTGATAGCGCTTGGTTCGGCGATTGCTACGGCCTGGCCGTCATCGGTTGCGCCTGCCGCACAGATCCCCCATCCTGCCGTGGTGCGGGTTATCGCGGCCGAGCCGAACAACGTCGCATCGCTGGGCACCGGCGTCTTGGTGGCCGTCGATCAAGCCCATGGCCTCGTGGTGACGAACTGGCATGTCGTTCGCGAGGCCACGGGACCGATTACGGTTGTGTTCCCCGATGGCTTTCGCGCGGAAGCCCTGGTGCTGAAGACCGATCGCACTTGGGACCTAGCTGCTCTGGCCATCCAGCGGCCAAGAGTACAACCCCTGCCGGTGGCCACCGAACCGCCGCGTCCGGGCGAACCTCTGTCGATCACCGGGTATGGCCCCGACGGGGCTTATCGCACCGTCGCGGGCCGTTGTGTCAAGTACTATAAGCCTGAGGGAAACCTAGACCTTCCGCCCGAGATCCTGGAAGTCGATGTCGAGGCACGCAGGGGTGATTCCGGCGGACCGATTTGCAACAGCCGCGGCGAAATTGCCGGTATTTTGTTTGGGGCTGGAGGAAACCTACTGTCTGGCGGCTACACCATGGGCAGCTACTGTGGCCGCGTGCGGCAGTTCCTGGCCGTGGCATACGTCGATTTCCAGCGACTGCCCGGCAATCCGACGCTGCTCGCCCAGGCGCCGGCCCCGCAGGCGTCTGCGATGACGGCTAACACCACCTTGCGACCTTTGGCGAATAACAATGCGGCCGCCGTCACGAGCCCTCCGCGGCAAGTCTTGCCTGAAACCCCAGTTTTTCCAGCGGAAGGCACGGCAGCCAATTCCCCATTGCGGCCGGTGGCGAAAACCGGCCCATTTGGGGCACCATCAGCCTCGGACGGTAAAATCGCCGCCAATCGGCCCAATCCCCCCGCCTTGGTTCCGCCGCTGTCAAATAGCCCGGTTGCCCAGGTTTCGCCGGCGACCGCAGCTTTGCAAACCGAGCCACCTCCCAGCCGGACCGACCAGATTAAGACCATTCTGGCCGTGATCGGCATCCTTTCGATCCTCTTTCACGGTCTTCGCTTCGTGGGATCGGCGGTAGGTTAGTCCCTATTCTGGCCGGGTCGGAGAGGCTAAAATAGAAAAGCGCAGAAAAAATGAGGGTCCCTGCTCGCCGGTACAAGGGCCCTCACTTTCGGCTGCTCGGAGTACTTCGACTGTGACGCTTCCGTGCTCCGTAGACCCGCAGCCTTTACCTGACCTATCGGGCCAAAGGATACTTGGACTTTAGCGTGCCTAACAAAACGATAATGACACAACTCGCAAAACTCGCTCTGGAAGACGGCACAGTATTTACGGGTAAGGCATTTGGAGCAAACGGCGAAGTCGACGGTGAGGTGTGCTTCAACACCTCGATGACCGGATATCAGGAGATCCTTACCGATCCGAGCTATCGTGGCCAGATTGTCACGATGACCTATCCGGAGATTGGCAACTACGGCGTGAACGCCGAGGATGTCGAAAGTCACAAGCCGCATCTGGCCGGCTTCATTGTTCGCGAGCAGAGCCGTGCGCGAGCAATTTTCGCGCCGACGGCCAATTGCACGAGTATCTTGTCCGCTATGGAATCGTCGGCGTCGAGGGCATCGACACGCGGGCACTGGTCCGCCGCATTCGTATTCGCGGCGCGATGAAGGGGGTCCTCTCCACGATCGATCTCGACGATGCCAGTCTGGTGGCCAAGGCCAATGCGAGTCCCGGCCTGGTCGGCCGCGATCTGGTGCGCGAGGTCATTCCCGAGAAGCGGGTCGAGTGGAGCGCGGCCTTGAGCCCGTGGACTCGATTGCAACCGGGAGAGGCCGCGGCGCGGTTGGCCGATGGGCCGCACGTCGTGGCCCTGGATTACGGAATGAAGTGGAACATCGCCCGGCATCTGTTCGACATGGGCTGCCGCGTGACGATTCTGCCCGGCACGGCCACTGCCGAGGATGTGCTGGCCTGCCAGCCGGACGGGGTGTTTCTCTCCAACGGTCCCGGCGATCCGGAGCCGCTGGGTTACGCACAGCAGACGATTCGCGATCTCATGGGCGTAAAGCCGATTTTCGGCATCTGCCTGGGGCATCAATTGCTGGCACTGGCCTGCGGGGCCAAGACCTACAAGCTCAAATTTGGCCACCGCGGTGCGAACCAGCCGGTATTGGACCATGCCACGCGGCGGGTGGAGATTACCACGCAGAACCACGGGTTCGCCGTGGCCGGCGATTCGCTGCCGGCCGATCTGGAAGTCACGCACGTGAACCTTAACGACGACACGATCGAGGGCCTGCGGCATCGCAGCCTGCCGGCCTTCTGCGTGCAGTATCACCCCGAGGCATCCGCCGGCCCGCACGACAGCAGCTACCTGTTCCAGCAGTTCCGCGAGATGCTGCCGAAGTGACCAACCGCGCGAACAATTGAGGAAGAGCATCAATCATGGCGACCGTTTCACCGATACAATCGGAATCGCGCACCGTTCTTTACGGCGTCCCTTGGCGCACGTACGTCGAACTGCGCGACAACCCGGATAACGACCACCTCCATATGACTTATGATCGCGGGACGCTGGAAATCATGGCACCATCGGCTGCACACGGACGCTTCGGCTCTTTCATCGCGATGGCGATCATGGCCTGGTCGGAAGAGCTTGAAATCCCGATTTGCTGCCTTGAAGATATGACTTGCAAGCGCGAGGACGTTGAGAAAGGGTTTGAGCCCGACAAGTGTTTCTACGTGCAGAACGAGCCGCGAATGTGGCAGAAGCTGGAGGTCGATCTGACGGTTGATCCGCCGCCGGATCTTGCCATCGAGATCGAAATCTCGCGAAGCGCCATCCAGAAGATCGCCTCGATCTACGCGGCTTTCGGCGTGCCGGAGGTCTGGCGGTTCGATGGCAATCGGCTCCAGGCTTACGAATTGATCGAGGGCGGCTATCAACCGCGGGAGTCAAGCCTCTGCTTTCCAGGGCTGCCCTTGCAAAAGGTCGAGGAGCTTGCCCGTCAGGTCGGGCAGGTTCGCGAGTTGACGCTGATTCGCGGATTCCGGCGGTGGGTACGGGAGACGTATTCCGCAGGAACGGACCTTTAGTGGAGGGAGACGCCATGGCTCCCGGAATCGACAGCAACCCCGCGGTTTGCGGGGGAGAGCCTCGTATCGTTCGCACCCGGATTCCTGTTTGGCTCCTCGTACAAATGCATCGCTTGGGAATGAACGAGGCAGAATTGCTGCGCAACTATCCGACCTTGCGGGCGGATGGCTTGGCTAATGCCCGGGCCTACGCGCGGCAGCATCGCGAGGAGATCGAGCGGCAGATCGTCGACAACGAGACGGTGTGACCCATGGCGCGGCTTAACGCAAACGAATAGGAAGAACCGCAAGTATGCAAGAGCCAACCACCCCGCAGTCAACCCTGCCGGAGGGGTCCGAGCCTGCCGGTCACAAGCCCTATGTTCCCGACGAGGTCGTTCAGCCCGAGTTCACGCTTGCGGCCGTGGTTGTGGGGGCCGTGCTGGGGATCATCTTCGGGGCCTCGTCGCTATACCTGGTGCTGAAGGTCGGTATGACCGTCTCGGCCTCGATTCCGGTGGCCGTGCTCTCGATCACGCTTTTCCGCCTCTTCTCGCGGATGTTCGGCTTCCGCCGGGCGACGATCCTCGAGAACAACATCGTGCAAACGACCGGCTCGGCGGGCGAGTCGATCGCCTTCGGCGTGGGCATCGCCATGCCGGCCGTGATGTACGTCGGCTTCGACATGGATCTCTGGACGGTGATGGCCGTCTCGGTGCTGGGCGGGGCCCTGGGCATCCTCATGATGATCCCGCTCCGCCGGGCGTTCATCGTCAAGCAGCACGGCACGCTCCGCTATCCCGAGGGCACCGCCTGCGCCGACGTGCTGATCGTCGGCGAGCAGGGCGGCGCCAGCGCCAAGACGGTGTTCACGGGCTTCGGCATCGCCTTCGTCTATGAGATCCTGAGAATGGGGACCAAGCTCTGGAAAGAGACAGTCGCATACCCGTTGGCCTGGTTCCAGAAGGCCACTCCGGCCATCGAGGTCAATCCGGTCCTGCTGGGCGTGGGCTACATCATCGGCACGCGGATCTCCTGCATCATGGTAGCCGGCGGCGTGCTGGCCTCCTTCCTGCTCATTCCGGCGATCCGCTTCTTCGGCAGCGGGCTGGCCGCGCCGCTGTACCCTGCCTCGGAGCTCATCCGCCGGATGAGCGAAAGCGATATCCAAGAGAAATACGTGATGTACATCGGCGCGGGGGCCGTGGCCACGGGCGGCATCATCAGCCTGGTTCGGTCCTTGCCGCTGATCTTCAGCTCGTTCGCCGCGGCCATGCGCGACCTTCGCCAAACCGACCGGTCGGGCCCGGCCCGGGCACCATGTACCCATGGTCGGCGGACCGACCACGACCTCTCGCTCCGCGTTGTCGGCGTAGGATCGCTGCTGCTGGTGCTCCTGATCTGGGCGACGCTGAGCTTCGGCGTCTTCGGCCCGTTGAGCATGGGGGCCGCGCTCGTCACCAACCTGATCGCCGCGGTGCTGATCGTGCTCTTCGGGTTCCTCTTCGTGACGGTTTCCTCGCGGTTGACGGGCGAAATCGGCTCATCGTCGAATCCGATCTCCGGGATGACGGTGGCGACGCTGCTTTTGACCTGCCTGATATTCCTGATGCTGCACTGGGTGACGCCGGCGCACCAGTTGATCGCACTTTCGATCGCGGCCATCGTCTGCATCGCCTCCTCCAACGGCGGCACGACTTCGCAGGACCTGAAAACCGGATACCTGGTCGGCGCCACGCCCAAGTTCCAGCAGTACGCGATCCTCGTGGGCTCGATCTCCTCCGCCCTGGTGATCGGCCTGGTGCTGATCGCGCTGAACCGCTTGAACACGGTCTACACGGCCAAGAACCTGCCGAAACTCTGCGCACGCGGTGGACGTGCGCGAGCTTGCCGTCATGGAATCCGCCCCCGACGACCCCACGCCCTACCACGTCTGGCATGCGCTGGAGGGGAACGAGGAAGGGGCGCCGCCGGGCAGGTACCTGGTGGACGACCAGGGCCAGGTCAAGTACCGGGTCGATCCGGGAATCACCGGCGAGCTCAATCATCGTGACGACGGCACGGAAGTGAAGAAGCTTTGCGCGCCGCAGACGTTGCTCTTTGCCTTCATCACCAAAGGCATCCTCACGCAGAAACTCCCCTGGACGCTCGTGCTCCTGGGGGTGGCCATCGCGGTGGTGCTGGAGCTCAGCGGCGTGCCCTCGCTGCCCTTTGCGGTCGGCGTGTACCTGCCGCTTTCCTCGTCGGCGCCGATCTTCGTGGGCGGACTGATGCGCCATATCGCCGAGCGGGCCGCGCGGACTCCGGGCGGCCGCCCGCCTAGCGAGGCCGAAAACGAGATGGGCCCCGGCGTGCTCTTGTCCACCGGCTACGTCGCGGGCGGGGCCATCGGCGCCGTGCTCGTCAACTTCTTGGCGATCAGCGACGATATTCCCCGGCAGTTGAGCGTCTGGCAGTATCGGCAGACGGCGATCGCCGAGGCCAAGCCGCTTCAAGAGCAGTACGAGGATGCGGCCGCGATCGACTTGGGCATCAAGACGCCCGAGGCCCGCGAACAATATAAGCAGCAAATCCAGGACATGGCGGACGAGATCAGCAGAATCAACGAGGCGCGGCTGCCGCCGTACGTTCGCGTTCCCCGCGGCATGGAACTGCTCCTCCCGAAAAAGGAACCGTATCACGCGGGAGCAGACACCACGCTGGGGGCAGTCGCCGAGGGCTCCGCGAAGTGCGCCGCGCTCTTGCAGACCCTGAATGCCGACAAGCTCAAGCCGCCCGAGCAACTGCCCGTCGGCGCCGAGATCGCGCTGCCGCAGCGGAACTGGCCGGCGCTGGTTCTGTTCTCGGTCCTGGCCGGGCTGCTCCTGGCCGTCGGGGCCGGCTGGTGGTTGCGCGGCGAATAACTTGTGGTGCGCGCGTCTCGCCTGCCTTGGGCAGCCGGGACGGCCGCACCACATTCCGTAGGGTGACAAGGTCGCGCCAATTATGGTGGGCCGTCGCAAACCGGCCAACCCAAAAGTCTGGATCAACGCCGAAATAACGGTAGACCGCGACCGCCGGCCCACCAGCACCTCGGTTTGCTTGTCCCACCCTACAGAGGTCCGAGTCCGTCCAGGATTCTTTTCGGACGGACTCGGAGGTCCATCCCAAGAATTCGGCTACAGCACGCCTTTGGTGCTGGGCACGTCTTGGATGCGCGGATCGCGCTCCACGGCGGCGCGAAGGGCGCGGGCGGCCGACTTGAAGATGCCTTCGGCGATGTGATGGCTGTTGCGGCCATAAGGGACGAGGATGTGTACGTTGCCCAAGACGTTGACGGCAAAGGCGTGCCAGAAGTCGGCGACCAACTCGCTGTCGAACTCGCCGATCTTGGCCGTGGGAAATTTGGCTTCGAAGACAAAATAGGGCCGCCCGCCGAGATCGACCGCGCAACTGGCCAGGGTCTCGTCCATCGGCAGCGTAAAGTGGCCGTAGCGGCGAATGCCGGCCCGATCGCCCAGGGCCTGCCGCACGGCCTGCCCCAGGCAGATGCCGACGTCCTCGACCGTGTGATGCTGATCGACGTGCAAGTCGCCCTTGGCCTCGATCACGAGATCAAGGGCCGCATGTTTGGCCAGAAGGGTGAGCATGTGGTCGAAGAAGCCGATGCCCGTGGCGATCTGCCCGCGGCCGCTGCCGTCGAGATCGACATCGAGCCGGATATCGGTTTCCGCCGTCTTACGCTGGATGGTGGCCGTGCGCGACATGATCAAGTCCTTCAAACCGAACAATCAATCCGTGGCTAATTAAACGCTTCGTGGTGGACTACACCAGCTTCCGCAGCGCCTCCACGCACGCATCAATCTCCGGGTCCGTGCCGACGCTGATCCGCAGGCCGTCGCTCCAGCCGGGATACACCATGTATCGGACGAGGACCCGCTGGCGTTTCAATTCTTCGTACATCGGCCCTACTCCCCGCCGGCTGTGCAGCACCCAGACAAAGTTAGCTTGCGAATTGGGCCCAATAAACCCTAAATTCCGCAGAGCCGTCAGCAACCGGCCGCGCGAGTAGAGGATCTTTTCGCGGTTCTGGCGCAGCCAGGCCTGATCGTCGATGGCCGCGGTGGCCGCGGCGATCGACAGGGCGTCGCAGTTGTAGGAGTCCTTCACCTTGATGAACTGCTCGATCAAGTGCGGCTGGGCCACTAGGTAGCCGAACCGCAGCCCGGCCAGGGCGTACGACTTGCTCAGTGACCGCGAGACCATGATCTTCTCGTTCTTCGCCACCAGGTCCATGCAGTTCGTTTCCGCGAAATCCGCGTAGGCCTCGTCGACCAGCAACGGGCAAGGCAGTCGCTGGGCCAATTCCAGGACGGCCTGGGGTGGAACGACGGTGCCGGAGGGGCTGTTGGGGTTGGCCAAAAACACCAGCCGCAGATCATCGCTGCCCCGGGCAAACGCCTCCGGCAGCGACCAGTCGGGCCGGAAGTCGAGTTCCTCGCTCCGCGCGCCTTGCAACTCGGCCAGCGTGCGGTAGAGGATGTAGCTGGGATACGGCAGGCGCAGCAGTTGGCCTTCGCCGACTAGGGCCCGCGTGACGATCGTGAGGATGTCGTCGCTGCCGTTGCCCGCCAGGATCCACTCCGGCGGCACGCCGAGCAGTTCGCTCGCGCGACGGCGAAAGGCCCCGGCCATCGGATCGGGATATTTTCGCAGGCCCCGTTGCAATGCCTCGTTGACGGCGATAGCCACCGCGGGCGAAGGCGGGTAGGGGTTCTCGTTGGTGTTCAATTTGACGAACCCGTCGCCCTGCGGCTGTTCGCCGGGCACGTAGCCGGACATGGAGCGGATGTTGGAGCGGAAGTAGCTGAGCATGGTCGTTCGAAGGGAATCCCACAAATACTAAAACTCAACTTTCGCGTCGCGAAGGAGGTCGTTTACTGTACCAAAGACAAATACACGTTTCGAGTCAACCATTTTTATGCTCCCTTAGCAAGATTATACCGACCAAGAGCCGAAACGCAGTGGGGGGACAAGGCGATACGTCCTCTTTTTATGGTCGCCGTTGCCGACGGAGTGGGCAAGCCCCTTCTTCCTCCCTTTGCCGCGGGCGTTCCGGACGCTATAATCATTAAGGTGGCATGAGAGCACGCTCCTTGCGGGGAAACCATAATGGCAGCAAGAATCATCAATCGCGGGCGAGGCCCCGAAATCGAGGGGACGCGGATCACGGTCCTCGACATCTGGGACTACGCCAAGGACAACTTGCACCGGGACGCCATCGCGACTTGGCTTCGTATATCGTCGGCCGAAGTGGCCGCCGCGCTGGAATACATTCAAGAGCACAAACAGGAAGTTCTCGCGGCGTACGAGGTAATTCTGGAACGTGAACGTCGCGGAAATCCGCCAGAACTACAGGCCAAACTCGACGTCATACATCAAGAAGCCCAAGCCAAGCGGGCTGCAATGCAGCAGCAGTTAAGCGAATCCCGTTGATGATCAAACTCTTGGCCGACAACGATGCCGAGGGACACCTGGCAATCCTGGTTCGCGTTCTATCGAGCGAATCGTGGATTGCCTTTTGGAATGACTTAGAGCTGACGGTGGTCACGTTTGAAGAGTTGGGCCTTGATCGCAATGCGAGCGATGTCCTCGTGTGGAGGACTTGCCAGCGGGAGGAGGTTGTCCTGATCACCAACAACCGCAACGCGCAGGGCACCGATTCATTGGAGATGGTCTTGCGGGAAGAAAATCAACCCGATTCACTTCCGATTTTCACGCTTGGGACCCCTGATCGAGTTCGCACGGATCGCGACTATGTGGAAAGAGCTGCAGTGCTTCTACTTGACTACCTTGGTCGCCTTGACAGCGTCCGCGGCGCCGGAAGGATTTTCATTCCGTAATGTGATCGCCTTCCCGCCGCATGTGCTCCGCTACCCCGCGACGCTCTTTCAGCAGGCGCGCCAGCGAAGACCCGCCGGGCTCACGCCCGGGGCTCGCCTTCATCCTCCATCCTTATCTCAACGCTCGCCCGGTGCCCCGTCAGCCCTTCTTTTGTCGCCAGCACGCGTACGTCCGGGGCCAGTTGCATCAGTCCCTCGTGCGTGAAGTGCAAAATGCTCCCGGCGCGGAGGAAGTCGTTGCTCGACAGACCGCTGGCAAAACGGGCAGTGCCGCTGGTGGGCAGGACGTGCGACGGGCCGGCGGCGTAGTCACCCAGCGCGACGGGCGCGTAATTGCCGAGGAAGATGGCCCCGGCGTGCATGATCTTTTCGGCCAAGGCGGCGGCGTTCTCGGTGGCAATGTGCAGGTGCTCCGGGGCGATTTCATCGGCCAACGCACAGGCCTCTTCGGCATCGCGGGCGAGGATCACGGCACCGAATTCTTCCAGGCTCTGCCGCGCCAGCTCGCCCCGTTCCAGGCGGGTCAACTGCCGATCGAGCTCCTCGACCGCCTGATCCAGGACCTTCTCGTCCCAGCCGATCAGCACGCTGGCCCCCGGAGCATGTTCGGCCTGGGCGATCAGGTCCAGCGCGGTATAATCAGCCCGCGTGGAACCGTCGACAATCACCACGACTTCGCTCGGCCCGGCGATGGAGTCGATGTCGACGTCGCCATAGACCTGCTTCTTGGCGAGGGCCACGAACAGGTTGCCGGGACCGACGATCTTATCGACCCGCGGCAGGCGCTCGACGCCGTAGGCCAGGGCCGCCACGGCTTGGGCGCCGCCGACGCGATAGACCTCTTCGATGCCCAACTCATGGCAGGTTGCCAGCAGATCGGGATTGTAGGCCCCGAACCTGGTCGGCGGGGCGACCAGGGCCAGTTGCTTCACGCCCGCCACCTGGGCCGGCACGGCGGTCATCAGCACGGTGGACGGATACGCGGCCGCGCCACCCGGCACGCATAGGCCGACGCGGTCCAGCGGCCGATAGCGCTCGACCAGGTAACCGCCGCGCACTTCGAGGCGGATATCCTCGTGCAGGATCGCCTCCTGGAAATTCCAAATCCGCTGGCGGACGCTACGGATGGCGGCGAGGAATTCGGGCTCGGCCCGAGCGTGGGCCTCTTTCAATTCTTGGCGGGAAACGCGGAGGGTTTCGGCCGTCAGGTTGGCGCGGTCGATGCGTGCCGAATAGTCCAGCAGCGCCGGCAGGCCGATGGTCTTCACGTCGCTGCAGATGCGCCGGACGACCTCGACGGGCGAGAGCGGTTCGCCGAAAACCTCGACCGTGCGCCGCCGCCCGGCCTCGCTGACGACATTGCCCTCAGGGCTCAATCGCTGCCGCAAGGCGTTCATGGCGGCGCGTATATCTTCGCGGCGGCTATCGATGCGGCGGATGGAAAGCATGAAGGAATCCTGAAAACTTCTATTGTGCTCACTGCGGCCGGCCAGCGGAAGGGCGCGCCCGCCGAAAAGTCGAGTAGGGTGGGCCGACGGGCACCGACGCGCAGCGTTGGTCGGCGAGTCCCACCAAGATCGGATTCTGGCCGCCGTTTGCCCAAAAGCACGGCAAAGTTCCGCAAAGTCCGCATGACAAACAGCCCCTTGCGCCGTAGAATTGACCACAAAGGCGGCGCAAGCGCAGATCGCCGTTCGGCGAAGAAGGTCTGGCACCGATGGAATAAGGCGGAACCGTGGAAAAAGCACTATTCTCTGTTTCCTGTACGACATGCCGTGCCCGGCTGGCCGTGCGGAATAAAGAGGCCATTGGGGCGATTCTGGAATGCCCCAAATGTGGCAGCATGGTGCTTATCGCTCCTCCAGACGGGTGGGTTTTGACAGAAGAACCGCCTGTCCCGCCCACCGAAGATTTATCAACGGCGAAGCCGCTACCCCATTCGAAAAGTGGCGATTCTTCTATCGGTCGTGGGGGGCCGCCGGTTGCCCGCGTCACTCCCAGCGAAAAACCAGCAGTGGAACCGCCGCCCGTTCAGCTTCCGGTTAGTGCGAGTGCGGAGATCGCGGCGATGGTCGCCGGGCCGCCGAGCGTGACGGCTCTCGTTGGCCCGGAAGCTGCGCCAACAGCGCCGGCGGCGCCTGCTGCTCCTGCGGCCGTTGTGCCGGCTGGCTTTACGCCTTTTGAGCTGCCCGAAGTGGTTGCCGGGCAAACGTTCCTCTCGTCGTTGACGCGATCACTTTGGGGTCGCTTCGCCGTGTTGGCGGTTTCCGCTGTGCTGGGACTGGCGGGAGTGCTGGCGGCTTGGACGATGGTGGCCCATCGCCATGCCGATCCGAAGCCCGACGACCAGAACGCCCAAGCCGAGACGCCCGGTCCCGCGACGGGCGACGCCAACGTCAAGCCGGTGTTGCCGCAGGCGCCGTTCAATCGCCGTTGGCTGCCGGAGCAGACCTTGTTGTTGGTCGATCTCAAGTTGTCGCGATTGGAGAAGCAGGAAGCCGCGTTGAGCTCGTTGGCCTTTCTCGGTCCCTGGTGGCAACCTTCGAGCGAGGCGTTATTCAGCGATCTGCACCTGGGGCCGGAACAAGTCCGCCACTTGACGTGGGCCTCGACGGATCTGGCCCACTGCGCTACGAATTGCGTGGTCGTCATCGAATTGGAGGACCGCATCGACGCGGGCCAACACTTGCCCGCGGGCAGAAACATCGATCTCGGGGCGAACTTCGTGGCCCGCCGCTCACAGGCCGGCTTGTGGCCGTATCCGCTGCTGGCGGTCGATCCTCGGACCATCGTGACCGGCAGCGAAGAGACTTTGCGGCGTTTGGTCGCTCGCGGCGGCGATGCCGAGTTGAGCAGCGGACCGATGGAGCTGCTGCTCAAGAAGCTCTCGCCGAACGGTGACCTGGCCGTGATTCTTTCATGGCCGCAGACTGAGACCAGGAATGTGCCGGACAACCTGCTGGACGTTCTGGCCGGCCGGCAAATCGAGGTGGCATTTGCTCTGCGAGACGCCGCTGGCCCTGGGACTTTCGCTCCAATCGGCCGACCAGCGGCGATGCGAGCTGGGGCTGGTCTGCGACGGCGAGACGAAGGCCGAGAAGATCCGCTTGGAGGTTGAGAAACTGGTACCCGACGCGATTCAGGCCTTGCCCGCACACATCTCCGCGCTGAAGGGCGTGCTTCCGTCGACGAAGTTTCCAGGCCAAATGGCCGACCAATACAAGCGGCTCCTGGACGACTTGCTCACGTCCTTGCGCACCGCCCGTTGCGATACTGCGGACGGCATCGTCTGGCTGCGCTTTGGCTGGGGCGGACAGGGACTCATGGTCTCGGCAGCCACGGTGATCCAGTGCAAGCCGGCGTTGGATGCCGATTGGTTGGCCGCCGCCCGGGCCGTCGATGAAAGCAATCACCGTGGCCTGCTCAGCGGATTGTTGAGCTATGTAAAGACCCAGAAGCCGCCGAGATTTCCCCAGGGAACGGCCGGCGGGACGCTGGTGTCCGAGCCGCAGACGCGCCTGAGTTGGATCGCGGAGATGCTGCCCTATCTCGGTCATGCCGACTGGCATGTCGAGCCCGGCTATGATTGGAACGACCCGCACAACAAATCGGTCGTGGAGCATCCGCTGCCCGAGGTGGTCAACCCAGCCCTCGGTCCGGCCAAGTCGCGGTCGGGCTATCCGGTGACGCACTACGTCGGCGTGGCCGGCGTGGGCCAGGATGCCGCGCAGTTGCCGGCCAATGATCCCCGCGCGGGCGTGTTTGGCTATGGCCGGCAGACGCGGCAAGAGGATCTCGTTCGCGGCGGCGCGAACACGATCGCCGTGCTGGGCGTGCAGGACCAATGCGGGCCCTGGGCCCAAGGCGGCCCGGCGACAGTCCGTCCTTTGACCCAGCGGCCGTATTGCAATGGGCCGGACGGCTTCGGCAGCGGCCAGGCCGACGGCATGGTGGCCGGCTTTGCCGACGGCTCGGCGCGTTTCCTCTCGAAGGACATCGATCCGCACGTCATGGAGCAACTGGCGACGGTCCGCGGCGGCGAGCGAGTCGATCTGCAGGCGATTGAGCCGAAACCGGCCAACGCGGATGTGGCGCCCCAACCGCCTCCTCCGGTTGTCAAGCCGCCGGCGGTCGCCAACGTGAGGCCGCCGGCCGCAGTCGACGTCAAGCCGCGGGCAGCCTTGGATCCCAAGCTCCAGGCGAATCTCAACACGCCGATCGCCAAGCTCTCGCTTCGCAACATGCCGCTGGTCGAGGCGGTGCAACTCTTCACGGCGATGACCACGCTGCCGGTCAGCTTCGACACCGACGCGATGGAGGAGCTGGGCGTATCGCTGCACGATCCCGTCTCGATCGATGTCGCCGGCACGACGACGGGCAAGACCTTGAGAGAGATCGCCGCCAAGCGAAACATGATGCCGGTAATCGAAAACGGGCAGGTCCTGCTGACCAGCCCTGCCGAGCACCGCGAGGGCTTGCAGACGCTGCCCGTTCTAGTCTCCGACCTGACCGCTAGCGATGCCCAAGCCGCGGCCAAGCTGGCCGCCCTTGTGCAACGGCTCGTTGCCCCGGAGTCGTGGCAGGCCCGCGGCGGGCGCGGGACCATCGAACTAGCGCCCGATGCCCTGCGGATCACGCAGACCGCAAAGGTCCAATACCAGGTCCTTGTCTTCTTGGAAAAGCTCCGCGTCGCCCGCGGCCTGCCGGCGAAGAGCCATCTGGATGCGAAGAAGCTTGCGCTGACCACGCGGACCACGCTGGCGAAGACCACTCTGGACCAGCTTGTGAGCGTGAACGTGATTCAGCCGGCGCCGCTGGTGAACATCCTCGATCAGTTCAAGCAGCCCGCCGGAAGCACGATCCTCATCGACCGTCCCGCGCTGGCTGCGGCCGGGATTTCGGAGAACATCCTGGGTAAGTTCAAGGCCGATAAACTGTCGCAGCGCGAGGCCTTGGAAAAACTGCTGGAACCGCTAGGCCTGGCATGGCGGGCCGTGGATGCCAACACCTTGCTGGTTACCACGCAGAAAGCGGTCGCCGCGCGGATGGAGTTGGAGTTCTACCCGGTTGGCAAGCTGCTCGCCGGCCAGCGGCCGGAGGCGTTGATCGAGCGGATCAAGCTGGAGGTCCGCGACGCCGCGTGGGGTGAAGGCGGCGGCGCGATCGACTTCGACCCGCCCTCGCAATGTTTGATTGTGTGGCAATCGCAACCGGTGCAAATGGCGATCGAGGCCTTGCTGGCGAAATAACAAGTCCCCGTTTTCATAATTCGCGCTAATCGGTTACGGTTGTACGATTACCGTAACGAATCGAACACGGCGGGCTCATCGTCGCGAATAGCTCCGATCGCCACCGTATCCGTGTCCGACCGACACATCCGGTCAAGCTGACTCAACCCGGCTGGATCATCTTCCAGGGGTCCAGGGCCTTCTCCAGCACGTCTTCGGGCAGGATCTTCTGCTCGCGGCAAAGCTCGCGGACCGTCTTGCCGCTGGCGATCGATTCCTTGGCCAGCTTGGCGGCCTGCTCGTAGCCGATATAGGGATTCAGGCCGGTAGCCATCGCCGGGCTGCGCTCGACCTCGTTGTTGCAGGTCTGCACATTCGCCGTCATGCCGGTCAGGCAGCGGTGGGTGAACGCCAAGGTCGCTCCGCCCAGCAGGCGAATGCTCTCCAGGGTCATGTGGCCCATCACCGGCATCATGATGTTCAACTGGAACTGGCTGCCCGCGGCCCCGCACAGCGCGATCGCGGCGTCGTTGCCGATGACCCGCGCGGCGACCTGCATCAGGCTCTCCGACATCACCGGATTGACCTTGCCCGGCATGATCGAGCTGCCCGGCTGCAGGTCGGGCAGGGAGATTTCATGGAAGCCCGTCTGCGGCCCGGAACTGAGCCAGCGGACGTTGTTGGCCACGGTGAAGAGCGTGGCAGCGATGGTGCGGATCTGGCCGTGACACTCCACCAGGCCGTCGCGCTGGGCATTGGCCTCGAAGTGATCGACCGCCTCGATAAAGTGAATACCGGTCTCCTTGGCCAGGATCTCGCAGACCCGCCAGGCGAACTGCGGATGCGTATTGATTCCGCTGCCGACCGCCGTTCCGCCGACGGGCAATTCGAGGACCGCCTCCAAGGCCAGGCCGGCGCGGCCCACCGAGCGGTCCAATTGCCGGGCCATGCCGCCGAGTTCCTGCCCCAGGGCCAGGGGCGTGGCGTCGATGAGGTGCGTGCGGCCGATCTTCAACACGTTCTCCCAGTCCTTGGCCTTGGCCGAGAGGGCCGCGCCGCATTCGTGCAAGGCGGGAATGAGCTGGCCGCGAATCGACCTGGCGACCGCCACGTGGATCGTGGTGGGGAACATGTCGTTGGTGCTCTGACCCATGTTCACGTGGTCGTTGGGGTGGATCGACTTCTTGGCGTCAAAGCGATCGCCGCCGGCCAATTCGATCGCCCGATTGGCAATCACCTCGTTGACGTTCATGTTCGTCGACGTGCCGGAACCGGTCTGGTAGACGTCGACCGGGAACTGGTCGTCGAATTTGCCGTCGGCCACTTCGCGGGCAGCGGCCAGCAGGGCCTCGACCTGCCGGTCGTTGAGGGGATTTTTGCCCGTGCCCGTCAGCTTGCCCAGGTCGCGATTGGCCACCGCGGCGGCCCACTTGACCAGCGCGAAGGCGTGGATCAGCTCGTGTGGCATGACCTGGCCGGAAATGGGGAAGTTCTCCACCGCGCGTTGGGTCTGGGCCCCGAAATAGGCGTTGGCCGGGAGGCGGACTTCGCCCAGAGTATCGTATTCAATACGGAATTCGTTCATTTATCTTTCGTTTCGTTGTAGAACATCATCGTCGGCGAGCCGCCGAAGGCGATCGCCATCCAGGCGGCTTCATCGATTTCCTCGGGCGAGAAACCCTCTGCCTTCGCCTTGGTGAGGTGATACTTCACGCAGGGGGCACAACGCGCCAGCACGGAGAGGGCAATGCCCATCGCCCGCTTCGTCCGGGCGCCCAGCGCACCGGGGCCGTTGGCCGCTTCGAGGAAGGCGCGAAACATCTTGGGCGTTTCCTCGCCTCCGCTGACCGGGGCGGGGTTTTTTGACGGGGCCTGATCGCGGCTACAACAAGGCGTTCCTGAATCCGCCGGGTCTGCGGCGGTGGCCGAAACCTCGGCTGGCTCCCGATCATCACCACAACAACGCATGGCATTGGTCTCCTTGGGTTTCTGCGGCAGCGGCCGGTCGGCCCGGCCGCGAACAATTATCCGTCCGGTTCCTTCGGCCACCACACGGCCGATAACGGCGGCCTCTTCCATCCCTTCCGCACGCAACCGCGCCACCAGGGCCTCGGCTGCCCCGCCGGGAAGCGAGATGAGCAATCCGCCCGAGGTCTGGGCGTCGAAGAGGATGTCGATCCACGCCGGAAGCACGCCGTCGATCGCCGCCAGGGCGTCGCCCGACGACTCCCGATTACGTTCCACGGCGCCGGGAACGATTCCCGCGGCCACGCAGTCCAGCACTCCGGGCAGCAGGGGAATGTCGTCCCAGGCAAGTTCCACATTTACTTTACTGGCCGCGGCCATCGAATTCAAGTGACCCATCAGTCCGAAGCCGGTGATGTCGGTGCACGCATGCACCTCGAACTGCCCCATCACCTCCGCCGCGCGGCGGTTGAGCGCAGCCATCGAGCGCGCGGCCGCCGCGGCGATCTCGGGACCCGCGCGGCCGATGCGCAAGGCGAAGGCGACGATGCCGGTTCCCAGCGGCTTGGTCAACACGAGCCGATCGCCGGGCTGCGCGGCGGCATTGGTGGCGACCCGCCGGGGATCGATCAAGCCGGTCACGGCGAAGCCCGCCTTGATCTCGTTCTCCTTGATGCTATGGCCGCCGATGACCGGCACGCCGGCCTCGTTCATCTTGTCCAGCCCGCCGCGGAGGATTTGCCGCAGGACTTCATCCGGGAGCTTGCCCGTGGGAAATCCCACGATCGATAGCGCAGTGATGGGCCGCCCGCCCATGGCGTAGACGTTGCTCAACGAATTGGCGGCGGCGATCTGTCCGAAGACGTAAGGATCGTCGACCGGCGGCGTGAAGACATCGACGGTTTGCACGAGGGCCGTGTGCTCGTCCAGCAGATACACGCCGGCATCATCTCCGGCCGGCATGCCGACCAGGACCCGCGGGTCGGCAGGCGCGGGCAGTCCGCCGAGGATCCGCTGCAAGGCGGCCCGATCGATTTTCGACGCGCAGCCGGAATTCTCGACCAGTTCGGTCAGGCGAATCGGCCCCTCGCTCCGCGGCGGCTCCTCACCGGCGCAGGGGCACAGGTCCTGCTCCAGCAGCAGATCGCACGGGCATGGTTTTCTCGGATCGCAGATGCAATGTCCCAGTTGCATCGAGCGTTGCATGACGCGGCGGCGCTTTTCGAGATCCTTTGTCATGCCTCCGTTGAACGGAATTTATTCCGTTTGCCTCTTGAATCTTGAACATGCAGCCGCGAACCAGCAAGCGCCAAAGACACGGCTGCAACGGACCATCGGCGCAAATCCAAGTTTCATTCTACATGACCGTGCATGGTTGTGGTAGATCTACGTAGGCCGGAACGAGCTTCGGGGCACCCCGGGTGCCCCGAAGCTCGTGAAATTGGCGGGTGCGCGTCGTGTTAGAAGCACGCTTCCGGCTTTCAATCGTAGCTACGCGACGAAACGGGATTTGGGCGATCCAACGACCGTGGGTTGAAATCCGCGGCTACTATCACACCGTTGCTACGCGACGAAAACGGAATGAATTCCGTTCTACGCATGGCGATCCATATTCCGATCGGCTGCCAGCAGCGCCGCGCCGAGTGCGCACGTCAATTGCGGCTGGGGGGCGATCGTCACGGGCCTTTCCAACGCGGCCTGTAGCGCGTGGCCCATGCCCGGCACCAAGGCAACTCCCCCGGTAAACAGGATCGGCTCCGTCAGCTTCCGCCCGGTCATGGCGGCAATCCGCGTGGCGACCGCCGTTTGTACGCCCGTGACGATGTCCTCGGGCAGGACCCCCGTTGCCAACAGCCCGACAATCTCGCTCTCGGCAAAGACCACGCACATGCTGCTGATGACGGCCGGCGCGCGGCTGCGGGCGACGAGCGATTCCAACTCGTAAAACGGAGTGCCGAGCTGGGCGGCCAACATCTCCAGAAAACGCCCCGTGCCGGCCGCACAACGGTCGTTCATGACGAAGTCGGCCACCGCGCCGCTGCCGTTCAAGCGCACGAGCTTGCTGTCCTGACCGCCGATGTCGACGATCGTCCGGGCATCCGGCACGCTATGGCGGACGCCGCGGGCCTGGCAGGTGATTTCCGTGATGGTGGTGTCGGCCGAGCGCACGAGTTTTCGACCGTATCCGGTCGCAACCACGGCGCGAACGTCGTCGCGCCGCAGCCCCTGCTCGTGCAAGAGCTTCTCCAGGAGATTCAGCGCAAGACGGTCCTGATCGATGCCCTGATCGACCACGCCCGAGGCCACCGTTTCGGCGGGGTCGGGAGGCCCTCGCCGAACGTGGGCGGGGTCGGGAGACCCTCGCCGAACCCGATCGGCGTCGACCAGCACGATCTTGAGCGTTCGCGATCCCGCATCAATTCCTGCACAAATCATGGCCGTCGGCTCGCTTTCACCGTTTCCACCAAGGCCTCGAGCCGCGTCCGCAGGGCCGGTTCCAAGGCATCGCTGATGGGCGGAACTTCCAACTCCAACACCGGCACGCTGCATTGCCGGCCGACGATGTCAGCAATCAAGCGGCCCTCCAAGGCACAGTGACTAGCGCCGGGGATCCGCGAGATCACGAGGGCCTCGGCCCCGAATCGTCGCACGTCGGCGGCGATCCGCCCCGCGCGATCTACCGGCGAGCCGACCATCGGATCGGCCAGCGCCATGCGTGCCAGGGCCTCCATGGGCGGCAAATCTTCGGGAATCGGGTCCAAAGCGTGGCAGAAGAGATATTCCGTGCCGCAGACCCGCCCTCCGGCATCCTCCAGGAGATTCATGACCCGCAGATCGGCAACCGGATTGACCCAGAAGACCCGCACGGCCGACTCCTCCAGCGGGCCCTCACCGGCCAGCACCCGCGCCCGTACTTCCGCCCGCAGCTCCTCCAGCACCAGCACCGCTTCCGCCTGGTCGGAGCAGAAATGGATGGCCAACATCTCGGCAATCAGCATTTCCAAGGCCGGCATCGGGCAGCGGCGGGCCGTGTAGGCCGCCTCGCGGAGATCGGCCAGGACCGACCGCACGCGATTCGCCCGCCGGATGCCTTCGGCCAGCCGCCCGTCGCCGAGAGTTTGCCTGGTCAGCGATTCCAGGGCCTGCCGCACGCGATCCAACTCCGTGCGCACCAGATCGACTTGGCTTTGCGGCGCGGAGAAACCGCCGGGCAGGGTCACGGCCGGTTCGCAAGGATCTGGGGGCCGGCGATGCGGCATCTCCCACCACAAGATATCGAAGCCCAAGGCGGCCAGCCGCTGGGTAATCACCGCCATGTCGTCGCAGGTCGCCCCCACGCTGCAAGTGACCAGGTCGGGCAAGGGGAAATGGGCCTTGCTCACGAAGGCCCCCAACATCGCCCGCACGGGGCAGAACGAGCCGTCGATGCCCAACTGGTCGGCCAACTCCAGCAACCCCGTGCGGTTCTCCATGAGACACGGCAGCCACCAGGCACCGTCGGCGTAGAAGGCCACGGTGTCGTCCAGAGAGTAAGCCATCACGGGCACCGTCCCCAGGTCTTTCATCGTGCCGACGAGCCGCTTGCCTTGCTGGCGGGCTTGATGCAGCCGCGTTTCTTCGGAGAGCAGGAAATTCCAGAGGCGGAGTGCTGCGGGGGAACTGTCCATGCGGAGCTTGAGCAGCCGCGAGTTGCCGTCCGCGACATGGCGGCCCAGCGGCCCGCCGTAGGCCGGCTCACAAAGCCCGCCGGCCCGCAGTACCGCATAACGCTGGTCCCATTCGGAGAGCGTGATTTGCTGCGCGATCTTGTTCATTGCAACATTTCCAAAACGTAGGGTGGGACCAGATCGCGTAGCGAGCGCAGGCCCACCGTTGCTGTCATTCTCGATCACGGTGGGCCGGCGCTCGCTGCGCAATCTTTTCCCAGCTTACAGGGTTCATCGCAACATCTCCAAGAAGGCTTCCATCCGGCCGACCGCGCCGGCCCGGGCCCGTGGATCGTTGCCGGCGCCGTCCCACTCCAGGACAGGCACGGCAAACTCCTTCCGCAGCCGCGACATCTCGCCGTGCCAATGATCGCACCAGACATGACGCCGCACCAGGATGCCGCGTACGCACCGCTGGGCGATCTGCTCGCGTAGCCAGGCGAACAATCGGTCGTTGGGGCGTTGGAAGACATCGGGGATGCAGTCGAAGTAGATTCGCACGAGTTCTTCCCGTGCGTCCGTTTCCAGCCGATCCATGTCCACGGGCGCAGGCAGGGTGCGCTCGCCCGATTCGGTCGCGTCGAGTACGAAGCGACCGCCGGCATCTTCGATGGCCGTCAACAATTCGTAATCGCCCGGGGACATCGGCCCGCCGACAAGTGCCAGGGGAAGACAGGACGCTGGAGGATGGACCTCCGAGTCCGTCCGGTTTTCGGGGACCGACTCGGAGGTCCATCCTACGAGATCGCCGCGAAGGACGGTGACCGCCTGTGCGAACGCGCCGGCCGACATCTCGGGACGCCGCGCGGAGCAACGCTCTTGCCCGATCGTAGCGAAGCATCGTCTGGGAAAGGACGTTTCCGTGGGGCGCGGTCCCTCCGCACGCGACAAGGAACCGGCCAAGGCGGCTGAGCTCGTCGCGATAAAAGGCCCGCACCGCCGCGGTTTGCCAGGTCCTCGGCACGTGCAGCAAAAAGACCGGGAGCCTGCCGGACTGCTGCAGGAGGGCGGCTGTGTAGCGGATCTGATCGCAGGTGGTGGTCAGTACTACCGCCGACCATGGGTACATGGCGCCCGCCGGCAACCCCTCGCTGCAATCTTGGAAACGCGCGGCGGCCACCGGACACAAGCCGCGACAAGCCTCGACCGCGGCCGCCTCATCGCCCGCTCGGTACGGCAGCCAGCACGGCCGCAGCCCGTGCGCAGCGATCCACTCAGGCGGCACGAAGGGGTGGCAATAGGCGACGGCATTCATGAGCTGTTGCGGTAGTTACGTAGTGATCAAGCCAACCTGCCATTCCCGTTCATGAGCCACTACGTACGCCGGCCGGACGCCGGCCGCGGACCGTCTCGAACAAGGCCTCGACGCGCACGGCAATGCGGGCGGAGTCCGACGGCGAATAATCGGTCTCGATCCGCAGGTACGGCAGTCCCGCTTCCTCTTCCGCCAATCGCCGCACCTGATGCGACTCGACGTCATAGGTCAAACAGGCCTGCCAGATCAGCTCGATCACGCAGTCGGGCCGATAGTCGGCAATCATGCGGCGAAGCGTTTCCAGGCGGCGATGGTTGGGGGTCATCACCGAGCACGGCAGGTGAAAGTACTTCTCCGCCAAGGCCCGCAAGGGATCCGGCGCCGTGGCATCGACATCTTCGAGGATCGGCTTCAAGCCCGTGCAGTTTTCCATGGCGACCAGCCGGCCGCCGCTTTGCTCGATGATCTCCAGTACGCGCTCGGCGCCGGTGACCATGGGTACGCCGGTCAAGAGCACGCGGAGCGGGGGCGCGGCGGGGCACCCAGTACCCTGGGTCGCGATCGCCGGGCCGCCATACTGCCGCAGGACTGCTTCGTACTGGGCAAAATCGTCGGGGAGGCCGGAGATGCTGCTCTTCAGCGACAGTAGTTGCCGGCCCGTCAGCGGCGGGACTTCCGCCCGCATCAGGCCGGCCAACTCCCGCCGCAAGGCCCGCTCGCGGTTCATCACCAGAATCGCCTCGCGGAGCCGGGCATCGGTGACGGCGACCTGGAAGCGGTTCTCGAGGAAGTCGCGAAATTTCAGCAGCTCGGCGTGCCAGTGGTCGAGGGCATCGGGGTCGTCGGCCTTCTGCGGCAATTCCAACACATAGACCGACCGCGTCTCCGCCATCAGCTCATACATCTTCTTCTTGCCGTCGCAGGTCGTCTCGCCCACTACCAGGTCGGCCATTTCCAAGAAAGGGTTCGATTTCAGCAGATGGTAACCGAAGGTCGACTTGATCAGCGGGCAGAGATTGGCGGGCAGATGTTCCTCGGCGGCGGGGATCGTCTTGGCCGAGCCGCCACAGAGGCAGACCGGCACGCCGCCGGCCGCCATGATCAGCTCGCGGGGCGTGAACTCGCAGAGAATGCCTACCACCCGCTTGCCGGCCGCCTTCGCCGCCATGGCATGTTCGAGGCAGTGGTCCAACATCTTCTCGAACCACGTCAACGGATCACCCTCGCGAGCGGAATCGGAGGTTGCGGCAGCGTCACAACAGCAGCAGGCTTTGCTCATGATTTTAGGCTCGGGTTCGCGCGAAAACAACTTGTGCAACTTGCCGTAGGATGGACCTCGGGCACCAGGTACTCGTGGTCGATCCGTCCAGTTTCAGGGGACGGACTCGGAGGTCCATCCTACAGTTTCTTGGCCACGATCAACCCCTGCACGATCTTGCCGTCATGGGCGAGCTGCTGCAGGAACTTCATCTCGCCGTCCATTGCCTCCAGGATCGCCACGTTGTAGTCCAGGATCCGCAAGGCGTCCCCGGTGAGTTGCTTGTGCAGCATGTCCAGGTACAGGTCGACATAGGGTGCGAACCGGCCCGTATCGGCCGCCACCGCGACCTCGCAGTGAGCGCCGCGGAGAAGTCCTGCGTAGCCGCCCAGGCTTTGCACGTTGGCGAACTTCATGAATCGCAGGAATCGCTCGGCTTCGGCGTCGGGGATGCCGGCGGGCCCTTCCATCCAATCGGTAAAGGCGATGGTCCCCCGCGGTTTCGTGAGGCGGGCCGCCTCGCCGATCAACTTCGCCTTGTCGACGACATAGCACCAGGCGTCTTCGCCCCAGACGAAATCGGCGCTCTCGGCGGGCTCCCCGGTGTCGCAGGCATCGGCCAGCTTGAAGGTAATTTGCTGCTTGTCTTTATTAAGACCCTCGGCCTCTGTGCGGCGGCGGCCCAACTCGACCATCGCCGGGGTGGCATCCACGCCGCGCATCCGCGCCACCTGGCGGAAGCGGACCAGGAAACGCATTCCCGCTCCGCTGCAACAGCAAAGATCGACTCCCGACGTCCCAGGGCCGATGCCGGCCCGTTCGGCTAGATCCATCGACGACTGGAAGCCGCCGATGTGGATCTGTTGCCCCATGATCAGTTCCCACAACTGGCCCTCGGGGCCGCTGTACACGGATTGCACGTTGGTCAAACCGACATCCGATAGGTTCTTCATGCGGATCTCCATAATCAAGGCGGTTATTAATAACCCCTATTTTCGGTTACCGAAGGGGGCCTTGTCAATCGGTTTGATGTTCACGCCCAAGTTCCAGGGGCATTACACGTCATGGAGGTCAACGCCTTCGGCGACCTGCTCCCCGGCGAGGTCCCCAGCAGCGAGGATACCTATACCGCGGAGCTAAGGGCTTGCCCACCCGGTTTGAGTGGCCTTGATCGCAAGCCACGATGAAAGTCGCTTGACTTCTCGCGACCGTGACTTCAGACTCAAGGTAATGCCGTGAGGCTGAGTCCGGCATGGCCTGGACCTGGGAAGGCTCCGGAGATTGGTTTCCGCTCTTGCAGGGATCAGCCTCGAAACGGGTGTAACACGTCTGATTGACCGGAGGGGTCCGCCGCCGTGACGGATCGACGTTCTGGATCAAGCAACTCTTGCCAATGAGGGAACGCCATGACAAAATCCGACGATCGCAAGGCGCTCACGTATCGCGTCTGTGAGCTGTTTTTCAAGGAAGAAAAGAAGGTTTCGGAGATCGCAGAGCTGATCAACAGGGAGTTCCGCCAAGATTTGACGCGCGAGTCGATCTACCCGCTCTTGGCCACGGGCCGCCAACACGGGTTTGTGCGACTTGTGCCGCCGCTGGACGAGCAGATGCCGAGACTCTTGGCGGAGAAGTTCCACCACGATCCGAAGTTGATGAAGGTGGTGGACCTGTGCGACACGCCGGCCGTCGATGCCGTGGCCGTGCAGGCCGCCGAAGTAGTTCTCTCGCTGGTCAAGCGTCTGTTGCGCAACGGCCGCAAGCCGGTGGCCCTGGGTTTGGGTCCCGGCCGCGCGACCTTGGAAGTTTGCCGGCACCTGGCCGAGATCATGCGATCCGACCCGGACGTGCCCAACGGCTGCCTGCGACTTCACGCGATCACGGGTGGCGGACCCGCGAAACACCCTGAATTCGCGCCGATCAGCTTCTTCAACCTCTTCCCCACCCGGTTCGTGGCGGAGTGTGACGGCCTTTTCTCCGAGACTTTGGTGACGGTCCGGGACTTCAAGCGCTTGATCAAGCGGGCCGACATTTCCCAGGCGTTCAAACAGCGGGATTCGATCGACGTGGTCGTAACCTCGCGCGGAGCGGTCGACGACGTTCACGACCTGTACACCCGGCTCCTCACCGGCGAGGGAATACCCTTGGAGGTCCTGAAGGCCAAGGGATGGCTGGGCAACGTGCAGTATCGCCCCTACACGGCCCAGGGGCCGGCGGCAGAGGAGCCGAAAGACCTGCGGGCAGTGACGCTCTTCGAGTTGTCCGATTTCGTGGAAATGGCGCGGCGAAAAGACAAGTACGTGGTCCTGATCGCAAGGAGTTGCAGCATCTGCCACAACCCCCAAGCGGCGGCCTTACGACCGCTTCTGGAGGTGCCCGAACTCAAAGTCTGGAGTCACCTCGTGATGGACGTGTCGGTGGCCCAGGCGATCTTGAGCGAGAACACGGTCCGGCCGGAGGAGGCGGAGACCCCTGCGTGAGACCGGCAAACCCAGACGGGTTGGTCCCAGCCGACAATCCTGGTGTACAGTTGCCGCGCCAGAATCTACGCTCTGTCTTGCGAAACTGTAAACATAAACTGTGGAACCTGATTGTACTCATGGCTCTTCTCGGATTGATGGTGGCATTGCAATCATAATCGCATAAGCGTACTTGGGTTATGGAGAAAAACAATCCGAGAATAGTTCTCGGGGGCTTGCTCTTTTTGTAGCGTTATGATAAGATGCCATGAAGCGTGACCTGGATCTGTAAGAATTCGGAACTCTTGCAGCGCCCTTGGCCGCCCTTGCCGGGTCGACTGCGGGCAACACGCGGACCGCTTTGCTAGGCGTTCACTGTGCGGGGCTTGGCCTGCTAGGTCAACCCGCGAGGAGACCACGACGATGCAAGAAGATAACGTGGGCCAACCCGATCGTGTCCAGCCGCCGCCCGCCGCCAAGCCTGTGGCGCCGCCGGCGCCCGCCCCTGCGGATCCGGCGGTCGTCCGTCCCCGCGGCGGCCTCCGCGCGCTGACGGCCATTCTAATCGAGGAGCGTAAGAAGAGGAGTCAGGCCGGCGCCGATGCACCGCTGCCCGGTGGCCCAAGTCAGGGCTAGGGTTGTCGGGGCGGCCGGCAAGTTGCCGTGTCGTGCGGTGGCGCCCAAGGAGTTTTGCTTTAGGAGGTTAGCATGATCAGCGTGGTTCACGATCAGCCCGAGGGCAGCCTCGTCCAACTCGCCTTATGCGTGCAGCGCCTCGTCTGGCTTCTCGGGGCCAGCGCCGGTGAGGTCGGCGCGGACATTCATCAGGGTCGGCTTTGCCCGCCCGAGATTTCCATGCGCGGGTTATTGGTCCTGCCTGGAGAAGGTAGCGTGCCGTCCGGCCAGCACGTGGGTCCCGTGCACGTCCTCCAGCAGGAGTTCGAGCGTCGCCTACAGAAACTCCTGCAGGAATGTGCGTTGAATCTGCGGGGCACGGCTATCCCCCTGGACTACGGCAGGGTTGTGTTCAGTTATCAGGCGCGGGCGCTGCAGGACCTCCACGTCTCGTGCCGCATCCGGTTGATTAAGTTGGCTGAGTTCAGTGATTGGCATAGGGTTAGGAGCAAGTATATAGGGGAATGATGTTCGCCGGCAGTGCGCATGCCGCGTGCCTCATTGGGGTGCGCCAGCGAAAGCCCTGCCCGGCCGCAAGACGACACGACTCGGGCCAGTAACCTACGCGAAAAACGCGCGGTTGCCAAAGCTCCGGTGTCCCGTCCACGGGACACCGGCCCAGCCTTGGTGGCCGCGCGTTTTTTTGTTTTCAATTCCAGGAGTGAAGCGATGCACACGGTCAATGGAACAACGATGCCCGGCCTGAAATTCGAGTTGTTCAGGGCCAGCAGCCTGCCGGCTGGAAACGAGCAAGGCGAACCACCGCTGCCTTGGCAGCCGGGCGAGAGCCATCGCCTGCCAACCGCGCTGGCCCTTGGCCAACAAGACGGCGCGCGCTGGTTCAAGTTGGATTCTGACGGCGGTGTTTTCGTCCCGGTCGACGGTCCCTGTCTGGACGGTCTCGGATTTCAGGTTCTGCCGGGCCGGCCTGCCGCCGCGCTGGCGATGTTCACCGAGCGCGACGACGTCCTCGTCAATGCGCTGCCGGCATTACGGTTCTCCGTACTCAAGCCCAAGGACACGTTGACCTTGGGTTCGCCGGGGCACTTTTTTTACGTGACCCTGCGGTTCACGCCGTACATCGGGCCGCCCCCTGCTGAAATACTGGGTCGGCGCTGCCCGGTCTGCAAAATCCCGATTCAAGCAGGCGGCGCGGGGCAACCTGAAACACGCGTCATCACCTGCCGCTGCGGCAGCACGCTGCACTGGGAAACACCGCAAAGCCATCCCGGCGTGCCGGAATCGGAGCTGCTCAACTGCGCCGAGCGGTCGCAGTCCTGCCCATCCTGTCAGCATGAACTCTCCAACCACGAGGTGTTATTATGGGACCCGAATTGGTTGTAAACCGTCTGAAGTGGACTACCTGGCCGTCACTGCCGCCGGCCGGGTCGGGCCCCGCGCAGTTCGTGCCTTTGAAGGGGCTTCGCGGTCGCGAGGCTACCCTGGCCGCCGCCACGATCATTCTTGCCGGTCTCGGCGCCGTTGGCGGCCGATGCTTGGCGGAACTCAAGCGGGCCGGAGTCGGCCACCTTTACGCGGTGGACCCGGACACCTACGGCCCAGACTCCTGGCTCACGCAGCCCATCCCCAGCACGGGCCATGCGGGGCTTTCTAAGGCGGTGGTCCAAGGGCAGATCGCCAGCCTGGCCAACCCCTTCGGCTTGTTGGCCATGGCGATCGGTTATGCCCAGGATCTGCCCTTGTGGCTCCTGGCCAAGGCGAGCGCCCTGGTGATCGCCGGCGACAACCACGAGTTGGCCGTCTGGGCCGCCGAGCGCGGCGCGGCCTTGGGGAAGCCCGTAATTCAAGGGGCGGTTGATGGCGAATCCTGGTTGGCTGTCTGCCGCGGTTATGACCTGGCGGACCCGGAGTCGGTGTGCCCTGCTTGCGGGTTGAGCGATACGCAGTGGCGGGGATTACGAAGCCGGATGGGCTGCGACCCGCAGACGATGCGTTCCCAGGGTCTGGAGCCGACCCGGACCTTGCCCAACGTCTGCGGCATCGCCGCCATGATGACGGCCAGCGAGGTGCTCAAGACCGTCTTGGGCGACGAGCAGCGTCTGTGCGGCGAAGAGGCCGCGTATTGCCTGCTCTCGCAGAAGATCTTTCGCTCTCGTTTCACGCGGAATCCAGCGTGCCGCTGTCCCCATGCGAGCTGGACCGTGCTGCACGAGCCGTCGTCGCCCGCGCAAGTCACGCTCCGTATGCTTGCGCGGCGCCTGCCCGACGCCCTGCCCCCGGACGCGATGGAGCCCGATGCCGCTTTGCCGGTGCAAGTTCGCGGCGACATCGCCTCCTGGTGCAGTCATACGCTCTGCACAGGCTGCGGGCGACACCCGGCTGTGATGCGTTTCGCACGCCCCGGCGGCGGCTTGGGAACGTGTGCCTGCGGTCGCCCGCTGGCGGCCTGGCCGCTGGGCATTTCCTCGATCTTGCCGGCCTCCGATCTGTGCCGCTGTGCCGACAGGCCGTTGAGCGAGCTGGGGATTCTCCCCGGCGACGCCCTGGGCATTTCGCGTGGAACTGGCCGATGGTGCTACTTCGTCATTGGAAACGCCGCTTCGTCGGAAACGGATAACGATCTCGACAACTTCTTGGGAGCAACACGTCATGACTGAAACGAACCCGGCAGCATTGCAGGGCTGCAGTCGTGAAGAACGGATCGACCTGCTCGAGGCGGAGATCCAGGCCAGTAACGCCGGACGCCGGGCTTGGCGGGAGTGGAAGGCGACCGAAGCCCGCGAATTGCTCGAGCTGGCGCGGAATGCCAGGCGGGTGACCATGCTCGACCTCGACATCGGGGGCGATCTGCACGCGATCTATGAAATCCGCATGCCCGTGCCCCGCGAGATCAACGGGCAGTTTCTCGTTGGCGACCGCGCAGTGTTCCACCTGCGCTACCAGGAAGACTGGCTGTGGACAAGCCCAGCCGGCTGGGAGCCGCTGGGAGTCGTCTGCCCGTTGGATATCCTACACCCTAACGCAGCTCCCCAATTTGGCGGTGCGATTTGCCTTGGGGTTTTGCCCGCTGGGATCCGCCCCAAGGAAATCATGCTGCTTGGTTTTTACACGGTATCACTGCAAATGGTTGCGATGGACGAAACCGACCCCCACGGGGTGGTGTCGCAGAAGGCGTGCGATTTTTACCGCGGGCATCCCGAATACTTGCCGTTGACCAGGGCAGGTCTTGCGGACCCCATTTCCATGGACAAATTTCAAGGGAGTTGACCGACATGTCCACAACGACTCGTCACCAGAAGACGCCGGCCGGGGCACCCGCATGCCAGGTACCCGCATGCCGGGTACCCGCGTGCGGGTGGTGTATCGACGGCAATCGCGCCGGCGGCGAAATCCCGCGGCCAATCGAGCCCCCCGCCGCCGATTCGCAGATTCAATCGGGCCCGACGGGCTGGGTCACCTGCAGCCGCCGCTTGCCACCGTGCGAGGGCGAAGACTGTCTCGCCCGGCAAGGCGACGATCTTATTGGTCCCATCAAGTTGCGGCGTGGTGCGGCGGGCATCGTGCAGCAGTTGGAAGTCTTCGTGCCGGCCCTCGCGTCGTCGGCGGAACGCTGGGCGGTCGATCCCGATCCGGGCGACGAGGTCCGCGCCCTGCTGGGTGAGATCGCGCAAGTCGCGCAGCGGATGTTCGACGGCCAACTCGATCTCGACGCCTGGGAGCCGCCCGCGGCCGAAAGCCTGCTGCTTCCTTGGATCCGCGAGCTGGGCCATGACGCGGTCTTGGACCAGGCCGGAGACTTGCGACTCACTCTTCACCGCGAGGCATGCGACGGCCAGGTGAAGATCGAGTGCCGGCCGAATCGCCTGCGGATGGTGATGCCGCTGGGTCGATGGCCGCAGTTAACCCCGGCCGCCGCGGCCGCCATCACACGGCTGGCTGCAGAGGCCAACGATCGCACGCGGCTCGTGCGGATCGTCTGCCAACCCTGCGCGGCCGGGCTCCAGGTCGAGGCCCTTGTCGATTTGACGGGTCTGCCGGCCAGCCGCCTGAACCGGGCAGCCGAGGCGATGTGGAAGGAGATGGTCCATCTGGCGCTTGACGGGCTGGACCTGGTCTTGCGCCGCCTGGGCCTGGAACTGCAAGTCTTGGCTGATCCCGGGAACGGCCAGTTCGCCGAATTGCTGGGGCTTCGCCGACCACGACCATGAGTACATGGTACCCGACATGGTGCCCGCTCAGCCACCAGCCACCCGCCGCCGTCTGGAGAAGAACTTTGAGGAAATCTATCCGGCATACGACCCGCACGCGGGTACCCTGTGCCGGATACGTTGTGTCGGAGGCGACTCCGCACGTTGTTGGTCCGTTGTAACCCTTGTGCACGTTGGAAAGGAGGTGAATAAAACGATGAGTGAAACGCAAGTTTTCGCAGACGCCGTGATCGATCCCCTGGACCTCGAATTTTTCGAGGTCACAGGCACCCGATCGGTCGAAGTCGATGGCATTGACGGCCATCGCACGGCGCTGGATTTGGCGAGGTCCGCGGCCTCGCTCCTGGAGCTTCCCGCAAGTCAGCCCTACTCGCTGAGGGACGAGGATTCCCAGAGGATGTTGCTCGACGAGTTCCCGGTGGGGAGCCAGGTCGGCAAAACCACCAAGCCGCGCCTGACGGTCATCCCCAAGGCACACCTGGGCTGACGCGTCGAGCCGGTACGGGGCCGGGCAGTCCGGAGCGCATCCCGCCTTCGGCTGCCCGCCCCCTCTTTCCAGAATCGTATAAATCAAGACGAAAGACAGATCATGCAAGACAACGAAACAACCGACCTTGCGGTTGCGATCACCTGCGGCCGGCTGGGAGCGAAGATCCTCGCCTGTGAAGGGGTGACCTGGAATGATCTCTGCACGGTCCGCCATGAGACCTGGTATTGGGGGATGCGGGCCGGAATTCTGCCCCCGGACATCGATCGACTGGCATGTACGGTCGTTCCCGGCCCGAGCCTTGGCAAGGGCATCCTGGCCGATTATCGTGTCGAGTTGAGCGGCGGGCCGAACCACTTCAGCCACCGCTACACGGTCGATAGCCTGGAGACGGCTGCGCGGCGCGGAACGCGGCGATTGTACGATCGCAAGGTTGTCGAGGCGACCGATCAAGTCCACTACTTCATCACGTCGCCGGCCAACGGCGGCGGAGTGGACCCGGCCGCGACTGGCCTCAGCGGCCATGAGTCGGGCGGTGGCGCAGCGGGCCCGTCGGTCCGCGTCAAGCGGCACTCGCAGCCCCTCGTCCTGGAGCAAGCGCCCTTGGCCGAGTTCCTGGCCGCCAGCCACGTGCTCCGTGAGGGGGCGGCACCGTTGTCTCCGACCGAAGAGGACCGGGAAAACCACATCCCGATCTTCATCGACGACGAGGTCTGGCAGGAAGGGCGTGACCTGTCGCGGCGCGGCGGCGACTTGGAATCGGCGGCCATCTGGGTCGGGCGACTGCTGCGCGACACGGCTACCCCCGAGTTGTTCATGGTCGTCGAGGCTTGCATCGCCGCCGCGCATGCCACCGAGCGGAAGTACTCGGTGGCTTTTTCCGGCGACACCTGGGGCAACGTCCGCGATTTGCTCGATCAACGCCGCCGCCGGCTCAACCGCCCGCACGAGCGGATGCTGGGCTGCATTCACGGGCACAACTTCACCCCCGACGCCGATGAAGACGGCCGGCCGGTCTGCGCGGCGTGCGATCGGTTGGCGACCTGCCCCAACTCGACCGCCGTCGCCAGCGTGCTGGATTTCGACTGGCACCGCACGGTCTTCCCCGCCGCGCCCTGGAGCACGCTTGGGGTCTGGGGTTTCACCGCGCGGGGCGAAGAAGTGTGGCAGGTCTATGGCCTTGCCAACGGCGTCCTGCGGCCGCGCACAATCCGTGCGATTTCCCCCCCGGCCATCGCCCGCATCCCCTCGACCCTCCCCTGAAAGGACCCAAGATGAACCTGCACAAACTCCTGGAACAACTCGCCTCCGGCAAGAGCGAAGAGCCGCTCCTGGACATCATTTTCGACACCAAGAAACCCGTGGGGATCCGTGCCAAGATCCTCCTGGACGTGATCCTTTCCGGCAGCCAAGAGATGCCGGCCTTGCACGGCATGCTCACCCGCTTGCTGGACAAGATGTCGCAAGTCGGCGAGGCGGAAGAGGCCCTCAAGCTCAAACAACTCTACCAAAGTCGTTTGGCCGAGATGGAGGACGGCCCGGCCCGGCCGGCCACCGTGATCCGCGTCGCCGACGACACGCCCGGCACCGGTCAGCGCGTGCACGTGATTTGCCCCGACGGCACGGAACGCTTCCCCTATCTCCGCGACGGCCTCAAGGCCATCGACCTCAAAGTGGGGCAAACGGTCTACCTCGACGGCAAGGGCCTGTGCATCCTGCAAGTCAGCAAGATGTTGCCCTATGTCGGGCAGACCGGCACCTTCAAGCGGCGCGTGCCGGGCACGAACAGCTTCCAGGTCAACTACCGCGACGAAGTCCTGACGCTCTACGGCGCCCAGGCCATTCTCGACGAAGAGGCGGCCGGCACGATCAAACCGGGCGACCCGGTCTTGTTCTGTCCGCGCCGGCAATTCGTCTTCGCCAAGTTGCCGCCGGAAGAGGCCAATCGCCATCGCTTCATCGACAGCAGCAAAGTCCCGGACATCGTGGCCGCCCGCGACATCGGCAATCCGAACCCAATCCTGGGCTGGATGATCCGCCGGCTGCGGGTCATGCTCTACAATCCCGAACTGGGGGCGGCCTTCGACATGCGGTCCCGCAGCGCGGTCGCCTTGGTGGGGCCGAGCGGGACCGGCAAAACGCTGACCATCAAGGCCTTTATCCACCAGCTCGTCGAGGAATTGCGCAAGTTCGCCGGCCGCGACGTTGGCAGCCGCGTCATCCGCGCTACCACCGCCAACCTGCTCTCCGAATACTTCGGCGTGAGCGATCGCAAGATCGACGCCTTCTTCTCCGAGATCGAGACGCTCGCCGCCGAGGAGTTTGTCGTCGCGTCGGGCGAGAAAGTGCGGTTGCCCCTGGTCGTCATCCTAGAAGAGGCCGAAGGGCTGACTCATCGTCGCGGGGGGGCCGATGGTGGCGTCTACGACCGCATTATCGGCATCCTCTTGCAGCGGCTCGACGACCCCATCGATGACCTGTCCAAATTGCCTATATTTTTTATTACCACCACCAATAGGGGTGACATGGTGGACGTGGCCGCTTGGCGCAGGCTGGCCGGCGTAACGGCACGCTTCCACCGCCTGGATTGTCAGGGGACCTCTGCGGTTCTAGCGAAGAAGCTCAAGCCCCATTTTCGCTACGCTGCCGAGGACGGCGTTCCGGCCGAAAGCCTGCGCAACCGGTTGATCGACCGCGTCGTGGCCACACTGTACAGCCCCAACGGCAGCGATCAGCCGCTCGTGGAAATCACGCTCCGCGACGGCAAACGGGTGTTGCGCTACTTCCGCGACTTTTTGACCGGGGCAATTTGTGAACAGGCGATTTCCAATGCCATCGACGAAATTGTTTTCAGCATCGATGAAAGCGGTGACACGCGACTGGGGCTCAGCGCCACGGCCGTGATCGACGCGCTGAAGAGCGTGATCGAAGGCCTGGCCGACAACCTGACGGCGCACAACGTTGCCGACTACGTCGACCTTCCGGACGGTTCCGCCACGGCCTCGGTCCGCAGGCTGCGGCCGTCCAACGGCAAACTTGCACACCTAGTCTATTAACCTTCGCAAGCATGGAGAACGAAAAATGTCACTCGAACGTAATCGACCCGAAACGATCGCGATGGGGCCGGACCCCTTCAGCGACGACTTTTCCGTTGCCCCCGGCGCCGCGGCAAGGGCCAGCGTGCAGGTGATTCATGGAATCTACGCACACACGATGCCTTTGGCGGGCATGACCATTCGGCAGGTCCGGGCGGAACTCGAGGAGCGAATGAACATCGACCCCGAAGCCATGGCCATCGTCGATGGCCGGGAAGTCGGCGAAGACGCCGTCCTGGGCGAGAACCAGTGTTTGAACTTCGTCAAGCACGCCGGCGAAAAAGGCGCGGCGGACCGGCTGACAATCGAGAGCGGCAAGGCGCTCTTGACGACCGAGGAGGGCCAATCGATCGAGCGGCCCGAAGCCGACTTGATCGACATGCTGCGTGAGGAGATCCTGCCGCCTGTCAACGGCGAGGCGCTGCCCGACGGCCTCAAGTTCCTCGTCTGGCGGAATCCTTACCTGGCGGTCGTACACCAGTTGCCGCCTCACGTACGTAGGTTGCGGTGGATTGCCGACAATTCGCCGCAAGACTTCGGGCCCGAAACGACCTACCGCTTCGTGCGGCTGAGCTTGCCCTATCTTTTCACTTTCGCCCTTTTTTTCCGGCACGGCAAGGAATTGAGTTTGACCCAGCGCAACGAGCTGTATTTCGGCCGTGCGCCCCTCCGCTCGCTGCAGGACCACGTCGCTTATCCGGCCCTGCTGAACATCTCGTTTATCGAGCGGCCGGGCCGGGCGATGGCCTGGATTTGCACGCAGCACCTGGCCCCCCAGGCGAGGCTTGGCGACTGGACCGCGCAACTGGAATCGCTGCTCAACCACACCTTCAACGGCGCCTTCAATCGCAGCAGCGAGCGGCACGAAGGCGCCTCGTGGTACGGCCTGTGCAAGGGTATCCATCCGGACCTGCACCCCGTCCAGCGGTGGGAGAAGGCCAGCGAGGACAAGACCTTCGCACTCAAGGTGCCGTGGAAGCCGGCGCCGCTGGCCGTGGGGGAGATCGTGGACCACATGATGGAAGAGCAGTGCCTCGACGCCGCGAAGGAGAACCGCCGCCCTCGGTCCAGGGGCCTCGCCAGCCGCTTTCTGGCCTTTGCCCAAGCCAGGCTCGCCGCCAAGTAGAGTTTCCTTATTCCTCTGGAGCAAGTTATGACCGTTCCCATCTATCTCAAGAATGACGCGAACATGCCTCGCCCCCACGATCGGCAATACTACCTGGTCACGGGAAATGGGATGTTCGTATGCCGCAACGAGGAGTTCTGGGAAAGCGACGTTCCCAGTTCGCGCACGCCGCGGGGGCTGGCGGGGCACCGCGCCTGCTGCAAGGTCCGCTTTCCCAAGCTGGGGACCGCGGCCCTGGAATACGTGGTCGCTTTCTTCGAGCAGGTCTACCGTGTTTGGGGGGCCGAATCAATCGTGCTCTTGCTCTGGGACACGCTCCGCCGGCGATACCGGCTCTGCGTGCCCCGGCAGGAAGCCACGGTCTGGCAGTCCACGTCCGGCCTCCGCACGGCGCTGGATGTTGTCTACAAGGTGCCGACGCCGCTGCCCGCCGGGCATCTGCTGATCGGCGACATCCACTGCCATTGCGACTTCGAGGCGGGCAGTTCGAGCAAAGACCGCCAGGACGAGGCCCATCGCGACGGGATTCACGTGATCGCCGGGCACGTCGAACGCGAACCGCCCGATTTCCACCTGGAGTTGTCGGTCGACGGCGCCCGCTTCGGCCTGGAATTTGCCCACGTCTTCCGGGGCTATCGGCGGCGGCGGCGGATCGTGCCCCAGGTCTGGCTAGAGCAGGTCCGCGTCAACGTGCAGCGTCCCGCGCCATTCCAGGGGACCATCTACGTTCAATCCGCGTGCCCCTCGAGCCTTGAGCCCAAGGGCCTGCGCAGGAAGCAGTAACTTCATCACGAAAGGGATTCCCACCATGACACGGCCCATCACCGCAGCAAGCTCCTCCGAATTGATCTGCCGGCTGGCTGAGCACCGGCCCGCACGAATTAAAATCATCGGCCTGGGAGGGGTGGGTTGCCTGGTCTTGCAGTTTTTGACAGTTTTCTTGCGGAATCTCGGGCGGCCCGTGCGCCTGGTCCTGGTCGACGGGGACCAGTTCGAACCGGCCAATCTCGGGCGGATGGCCTTCTCCAGCATGGGCAACAAGGCCCAGGTGAAGGCGGCCGAGACCGCTGCCTTCCTGGGCACAAGCGACGTCACGGTCGCCGCCGTTCCCGAGTTCGTCAATGCGGAGAACGTCGGCCGCTTGATCTTGCCGGGCGATTGCGTGTTTCTGGCGGTCGACAATCACGGCACGCGCCGCCTTGTCTCCGAGCACGCCGAAACGCTCTCGGACGTCGCCATTTTCAGCGGCGGCAACGACGGCGTCAACCTGCCCGAGCAGCGTGGCACTTACGGCAATGTGCAGATTGCCATCCGCGCCGGCGGAATCGCCCGCACGGCCCCTTTGACCCGATATCACCCGGAAATCGCCCAAGCTGCCGGCGGTCTTCCCGGCCCGCAGAACTGCGGGCAGCTCGCGGCCTCGCAGCCGCAGATCTTCTTCACGAACGTGGCGGTGGCCAGCGCGCTGCTCAGCGCGTTCTTCGCCTATACCTGCGGGCAGTTGACCTATCAGGAGGTGCAGTTCGATGTTCTCGAAGCGCGGTGGCTTCCGCAGTTCCCTCTGCCGGCGGACCAGTTGCCCGAATTGCCCGCAGCCACACCGTAGGAAGGCGCCGCGGTCAAGTCCAGTTGCGGAGGCGCCATGTCCTGGAGGTCCATGCCTTCGGCGATCTACTCCCCGACGTATTCCACGGCGGCAGGGACAAGCATACCGCGGAAGAAATCCCGCAACTCCTTGACCGCAGACGAGCGCGGGGTTATCGTATTACCATTTCACTCACTTCCTTCAATTGCGGATACTCTTCCAACTCTACTATTTCGGTGACTTCCATTCCGAGTTGAAGCCATCCCAACCCCAGTTTCTCGCAGTTGCGGATATCGGCCCGTAGGAATGTCTTCTCGGACTCGCCCGAGAAACAAATGAGAACTTCTGACGTGCCGAGAAAACGATTGGTAATGACCGAAAGACCCTTGCTACTCAGGTCCTTTGTCAAGGCAACGAAAATATCTGCGATCGCCGGGACTGCTCCGTTCATAGGAATGACCCAGACACCGACGCTGAAAGTAGTTCGACGTTCGCTACGCCGCTCGTCAGGTCTCTTGACCTTGCCCATAGTCGCCTGGTCCGCCAGCCGGGCCAGGGCACATTGCGCTTTCAACTGTTTGTTTTGACTCTTCCAGAAAAACATGAACAACCTGCTCTGATTAGCGCGACGGCCACTCGACTCGTGCAAGACGGTGAAAAACTGACCCGGGAACGGTTGAAGCTGCTGCACAAGTGTAAGTCATAAATGCTGGTCCATATCGAGAACTGCAAGCAGCATTGTGCAGGATTTGGCGGTTGTAGCGGTACGGATTATTGCTTTGCGGCAAACTGCTCCGAGCCGTCGCGCGATCTTTGGATCGACCTGCCGGGGCAATTCAATCGTGCGTGTGGCTGCTTGCAGAAGGACGTTGGCCATGTCGCCCGCGCCGGGAATCAGCGGTGATTGGCCGGCAACTCCAAGTACGGCATGTATTTCTTGTGCAGATGGCGGATATGACCAACCCACCACTCTGCCAAGAAGTGAAGCATGCCATGCCCTTTGACAAGATCGGCCTGCTCTTGTAATTCGCGTGTTTTTTGTCGAATCTTCCCGTGCAACGCCGCGTGCGACATAAGATCGGGATACTTATGTTCCTTGAGAACTTGTTCTTCGTACTTGAAGTGCGAAAGCGTGTATTTGAGCAGGCTGTCCAAGATAGACTTCACGACCACGCGATCCGAGTCGTTCTGCATGGCCTCATACAACTCATTGATGATGTCAACGATTTGCTTGTGTTGCCAGTCCAGCGTCGGGTCGCCCACCGAGTAGAAGTTGTTCCAAGCGACGTAGGAGATCACGGAATTGCCTGCGATCATTCAGAAACAAACGAATCACGCGACAAGACAGCCGTACAACATGAGATTGACCATCAACCGTCCAATCATAGCTTATGACTGCCAAGATGCAACGTCCGCCCCCATGTTGTTTTTTTGCAACGTTGTGCTGCCTGCGGGAAACGTCTTACGGCGGCCGCAGGAGATTCTGTCGGCGGCGGAGATCCAACAACGGCTATCGGCTATGATCCAACACTCATCACTCCGATTGTTTTCGTTGCCGCGTGCGACGCCTTCCACGCCGCCTGTTCTGAAAATGGCGAACGGGCGGTTAGCGATTTGCAGGACGTGCGGGCTGCCTTCAGCAAATCACGACGGCTGATAAGCCCAACCAATTTGCCCTCCTTCTCCACGAGGATCCGTCGAATGCGATGGAGGATGAACAAGTCGGCGACTTTGCTCGCACAATCGTCGATGGTCACGGAGATCACTTCCTTGGTCATATGCTGGCTGACGGGATCGGTCGCCACGTTGGGATCGTAGACGATCCCGAGCAGGGCGAATTCGGTGATAATGCCGAGAATCCGCTTGTCAGAATCGACGACGGGCAGGCCACTCACTCCATGCTCAATCAGCAGGTCAATCGCCCGTGCAACCGTCGTTTCCGGCAAAATGGCAATGACTGCCGAGTTCATCAAGTCTCTTGCGGTTAGCATCGATTGAGTCCTCGTTTCTTGGTAGACGTATGCAGACAGAGATTTGCCTCATGGCGGCTCAGAACGGCATCGCGTCCGTCTCTGGGCACGACATCGCTTCTGCCAGGTCCTTGAACTTCTTGACGCCGCCGGCTTCCTTGATGACCCCCAGCACCTCGGTCATACGCGGGTAACCGCCCAGCGTCTTGATCGTGTGGGCGACCTTCTCGATCTGCTCCAGGGTGAACGTGCCGCCGTTCGCCGGCTTCGCCACGGCTGCGAGTGCCGGCGGTGCAGCAACGGCGGCAGCCTTGGCTGCCTTCTTCGCCGGGCTGGCCTTATTGAGCTTGGTCTTGATGTTCGCGGCGTGGCTGCGTGTCAACTTGATTTTTTGCTTGGCCATTGCCGCAACGATTTCCGTGGGCACGGCCCCTGGATGAGCGTTCAGATAATCACGCACGGCCTCGGTCTTCTCGCCTCTACGCTTCTTTGCCATTTCTCTACCTCCGCTTCTGGGTTACGACTGAATTACGCAATCAGAAATTTTATCGACAGCGTACACTGAAGCGTCCAGGCAAAGCCTCGCGGCGTTAACACATATGCCGGATGTTCCGAGAACACCGGCTGACAATTCCGCATTTGACGTCTTGGCGGGCACAGCACTTCGGAATGCCGTCAGGCAAGGACATCGAACTTCGTCTTTTTCGGCTCGCCCACGCAGACACTGGACTTGCGTAGGGTCTTGCAAGTGAAAACGCGTTTACAGAACAAGCTTGCCGCCCGGCTGGAGCACGATAGCCTCGGCGCCGGTCTCTGCGCGGACCTGGCGGGCCCAGCCGTCGGCATCCTGGGCGATGATGGGCCAGGTGCCGTTGTGGATCGGCACAACGCGGCGGGGCTTGAGCAGGCGGACGGCTTCCAGGGCGTCGGCCGGTCCCATGGTGTAGTTGTCGCCGATGGGAAGGGCGGCCAGATCCAGCCCTGCGGCGCCGATCAACTTCATGTCGGAGAAAAGGGCGGTGTCGCAGGCAAAGTAGACGGTGCGCTGCTCGCGGGCGAGAACGAAACCGCAGGGGTTGCCGGCATAACTGCCGTCGGGCATCGACGAGGAGTGCAGGGCCAGGGTCATCGTCAGGCGGCCAAAGGGAAACGCGAAGCCGCCGCCCAGGTTCATGGCATGCACGTCCTTGACCCCGTGGGCCGACAACCACTGGCAGACTTCGAAGATGCCGATGACCGTGGCCCCGGTCCGCGCGGCGATCTCGACCGTATCGCCGACATGATCGCCATGGCCGTGCGAGACGAGGATGAAATCGGCCTCGACCTGGTCCGCCTTCTTCGGGCTCAAGGGGTTGTCGTTGAGAAACGGGTCCAAGAGCAAGCGGTACTCGCCGGCTTGGATTGCCCAGGCATTGTGGCCCAGCCACGTGATTTCGGTTGCCATCGGAGGTTCTCCTTGCGCGAATGGGGAATCGGCATGCATTTTACGGCAGGGTGATGGGGATGCAAGAGGTTAACCACGAAACACGCCAATCACACGAAAACGGGAAGACGGGAGTGCCAGAAAAATGAAGGACAGGAAGACGGCGGAAAAAAATGAATTTCAACCGCCCTCAATCTCCGCGCGGATCATTCTTAACTCAGCCGTCGGCTCGTGATCGGCAAACTCGGTCTTGCCGGCACGGCGGTACCAGTAAAGACTATTGTTGCGGTCGCCTTCGATCTTGTGCAATACGGCATGGATCCAACTGGCCGTACGGTCGGAATCGTATTGTTGCACGATGCTATGGGAAGCGTCCCACTGGCCATCCAAGGCCAGGTCGATGGCCCGCACGAGTTCGGTCTTCATGGTATTTCTCGCATAGATTGGTTCAGGGTATTATCCGCGGCAGGTTGGAAGTCGGCAAGCACGGCCCGCTCTTTCTTCCATGAACTGCCTGTGCTACGATAGTCATGAATGATGAGACTCCAGGTGCTAAATCGATGTGCTTTCGTCGTCTCGGGACTGTAATCCATCTTGCGTCGGCTTTTTTCCCCGCCGGCCTCTTGCTCTTGGCGCTGGCCGGTTGCGATCGGCAATCCGCGAAGCCGCAAGCGGCGGTTTTCGAGAAATCGGCAGAAGCGGCGCCGGCCCGGCCGGTGGCGGATTCGCCGTCCGGCAAGAAACCGTTCGCCGGTTCAAAAACCTGCTACGACTGCCACGCCAAGTTCTACGAGATCTGGTCTGCCTCGCGACACGGCCTGGCCATGCAACCCTATAGCCCGGCGTTCGCCAAGAAAGAACTCAAGCCGCAAGCCGATGAAGTGCTGATCGGCAAGCAGTCGTACCGGGCGGAGACGGGCGCGCAGCAAGGCTGGGTCCGCGAGAAGGAAGGCGACAAAGAGACTCGCTACCCGATCGCCCACGTTATGGGCGGCAAGAACGTCTATTATTTCCTCACGCAATTGCCCAAGGGCCGCTTGCAGGTCTTGCCCGTGGCCTACGACGTCCACAAGCAGACCTGGTACGACACGACGGCCAGCGGCGTGCGCCATTTCCCCGATCGCCGGCAGCGCGACGAGGCCCTGCCCTGGACCGATCGGCTGTTCACCTTCAACACGACCTGCTTCGATTGCCACGTCAGCCAACTGGCAACCAACTACGACCTGAAAACCGACACCTATCAGACCACCTGGCGCGAGGCGGGCATCAGTTGCGAGTCGTGCCACGGTCCCGGCGGCGAGCACATCCAGGCCATGGAAGCCGGCGTGAAAGGCCACACCTCGAAAGAGATCAAGATCATCCGCACGCTCGAGTTCAGCCACGAGCGGATGAACGACATGTGCGCCACCTGCCACGCCAAGCTGGTGCCGCTGTCGACCGCGTTCGTTGCCGGAGAAAAGTTCTACGACCACTACGATCTGATCACGCTGGAGCATCAGGATTTTTATCCCGACGGCCGCGACCTGGGCGAGAACTACACCTTCACTTCCTGGTCGATGAGCCCCTGCTTGAAGTCGGAGAAACTGGACTGCAACCAGTGCCACACGCCCAGCGGCCGGCCGCGGTTCGAGGGCGCGAAGTCGAACCAGTCGTGCCTGCCGTGCCACGCCCAGATCGTCGCGAACCCCACGGCCCACAGCCACCACAAGGCCGAGAGCACGGGCAATTCGTGCATCGCCTGCCACATGCCGACGAGCCGCTTCGCCGCCATGGCGCGGACCGATCACTCGATGCGTGCGCCCATGCCGGCGGCCACGATCGCCTGCAAGTCGCCCAACGCCTGCAATCAATGCCACGCCGACCACGACGCCCCCTGGGCCGACCAGTGGGTCCGCAAGTGGTATCCTCGCGATTACCAGGCCGAGCCGCTCCGCCGAGCGGCCTTATTGGATGCGGCGCGGAAGAACGACTGGAAGCGTCTGCCGGAAATGCTGGCCGACGTGCGGAACAAGCAAGGCGACGAGATTTACCGCAACTCGCTCGTGCGGCTGCTCCGCGGCTGCTCCAGTGCAAAAAAGTGGCCGGTGCTGATCGCCGCCCTCAAAGACGATTCGCCGCTGGTTCGGGCCAGCGCCGCCGCTGCCCTGGAAGGCTACCTCACGGAAGAGAGCTTGGGGGCGCTGCTGGCCGCCACAGCCGACCCCGTGCGGCTGGTGCGGATCCGCGCCGCGGCGGCCATGGCTGCGGTGGATCCCAGGAAGATCGACGATCTCGACGCGCGAAGATCGCTCCGCCGGGCGAGGGACGAGTTCAAGCAGGCCATGCAGGCGCGGCCCGACGATTGGGCCTCTTATGCGAATCTTGGCAGTTATTATATGGAGGGCGAAGACTTCGAGGCGGCGGTCAAAGCCTTTGAGACGGCCCTCAAGTTAGAGCCCCGCGTGGTCGGCCCCATGGCCAGTTTGTCGATCGCCTATGCCAATTTGAAGCAGAACGACAAGGCCGAGGCCTGGCTCCGTCGCGCATTGAAGGCCGAACCGGACAACGCCGCAGTCAATCTCAATCTGGGAATGCTGCTGGCCGAGACCGGTCGTCTCGACGAGGCGGAGAAGGTCTTGCGGGCTGCACTGAAGGCCGATCCGCAACTTGCCGCCGCGGCCTACAACCTGGGCGTAATTCGTGGCGAAAAGAAGGACCTGGCGCAAGCCGTGCAATGGTGTCGCAAGGCCCACGACTTGCAGCCCGACGAGTTGAAGTACACGGATAGCCTGGTCTTTTATCTGAACGCGAAGGGCGACAAGGATGAGGTCATTGCCGTGCTGAAGAAGGCGATCCGAGAGAACCCGATGTACGTCGACGGCTGCGAGACTTTATCCCGCATCTACGAGGCGCGAGGGGAGCGAAAGGCAGCAGCCGGCGTGCTCCGCGAGGCCCTCAAGCAAAAGGGCTTGCCGCCGCAAGTGCGGGCCGAGTGGGAGGCACGCGCGGAGAAACTGGAAGGGAAGTAAAAAGAAGAAAAGCCGCTCCGCCGACCACGACCACGACCACGACCATGGGTACATGGTGCCCGACATGGTGCCCGACATGGTGCCCGACATGGTGCCCGACATGGTGCCCGACATGGTGCCCGACAAAAGCGGTGATAAATCACCGCACTGCGAAGTTCTTGCGGAACCACTCCCGCAAAGGGCCGAAGCTCTTCTCCTGCTCGGCACGTTGCGCACGGTCCATCCGCGCGGCGGCGTAACTGTCGAAGACCACCAGCTTGGCAAACAAGTCGGCCGAGGCTTCGTGCGGATGATAGATGTTGGTCGACTGCGGAAAGACCTCGCGATAGGCCCGCACACTCAATAGCTCGGAGTATTTCGGCCGGCCGTCAGCCGATTGTTGCACGCGGAATCCGTCGCCGCTCCGCGTTACGTAGATCGCCAGCATCGAGGCCTCCGATGGCATCCGTTTCGGGCCGGGACCGTCGTCGAACGAGAAGAGCGGCCAGATGTACTGCGTGCCATCGGGGTGCAGGATGGGAAAGACCCACGGGGAATCGACGGCATCGGGGTTGAGCAGTTGGTGCTCGACGATCCACGGGCAAGCGGTAATCGACTTGGCCCGGATGAAGCCCCATTGGCCCACGTAGAGCGAGTCGAACAGTTCCGTGTGTGCCCGCTGAAAGACGTGCATCTGCTCGTGCAGGAACAGCTCCATCTTGTCCAGCGGAACGCGCCGTCCGTTCCAACGGTCCCGGCCGCTCATTATCCAGCGGCAGACGCTCTCGGCGAGAATGATATGTTTGCCGCGGGTATGGGGAAAGCCGGCCTCGATATGGCTTGAGACCTTGAGGAAGTTCCACGGCGTCTCGGCAAACTGCGGATAGTCCTTGCGAACTGCCGGATCGATCAGCGCAACGACGCCGCGGATGGCGGCCTTTTCTTCTGCAGTGAACTCGCGGACGGCTGCCTGGTAGCGGCGGCGGCACTCGGCCCGCTGGTCGGCCAGCGCGGGGGCCAACAGCGGTTGACCGGTCTTGGCCTCCATCTCCATCGGCTGCAGGCGGTCGAAATAGGCCGGGTTGTCGATGATCGCCGCTCGGCCGGCGGCCTGGTCGGCGAAGGAGACTTCGGGGGAGGCGCGGAGGAAGGAAGGAGTTAGGAGAAGCGGCAGGAAAAGCAGATGGGCGAATCGGCGCATGAATGTGGTCCTTGTCGCGTAGCGACATTGTGATGGCAATACGGAAAAACTTGTAAATAGAGCCGATTCCGCTTAGGGTTCTTCGTCTCTGTCCTTGTCCCTTGGCGGAACGGCTCTTGACTTTGTGCCGCAACCCCGCGAGAAAAACCCTTCAAAATGGTGCGAAAACCGACTTAACGCAAGGAGGCATGTGTAAAGTATGCGGCCCATTATTGGGGCATTCGGAATGGTACCCGCTTCCCTAGTTGACAACCGCTTTCCTGTAATTATACTGGTGGTCGTTCTCGGATTTCTTTTGGCCCCACTCAACGAGGCAGCGTTAGCATCTCCGCCAGTCGGCTAGTCGCCTTGACTCTCTAGGGAGATGCTGTGCCCATATCTGATTTAACGGGGCATCGTGCGCCCGTTGGGCGTAGTATCATGGCTTTTTCTTTGGAGGGATGAAAGATGAAGGGATTCTCTTTGCTGGCTTATTTTCCAGTTGGCCTTTGGGCTAGTTCTGTCGTTGCGTCGGGCATAACATACACAACGTTGAGCTACCCTGGGGCGTCTAGCACCTTTCCCGCTGGCATCTCTGGTAACAATATCGTTGGCAGCTATTGGTCGAACTCGGGTGATAACGGTTTTCTTTACAATGGCTCGACTTGGACGACATTGATCTATCCAGGGGCGGAACGAACCGGGGCCTTTGGTATTTCTGGCGGCACTATTGTTGGCTGGTATAGCGACCCGTCGGGTACTCCTCACGGTTTTCTTTACAACGGTGAGAGTAGGCGAGGTAATCGATGGACTGGCGCTGTCGGTAATCGATGGACTGGACATGTTTGGAGAGGGGTTCAAGTACCGGTGGCCTCTTCTCTGTTTGGGGGCGGTTGCTACCAGCGATGTATCCAGGGGACGTCCATGCCCAGTGCGCGACAGAGATCGATCGCCGCTTGATAGAGAGGCAACTTGGTGGCCGCCGCCCACAGCTCAAGCTGATTGCCTTGGCTGTGACAGCGATGGCAATGGTAACGACCGATCGCCACGTTCACGGAGAAGCAACGATGACGACCGGGCCTGGATTCGTGCAGGGGACAACCTCCGTACCATTGGTCGCCCGTTCGCCGGCAAGGCATGAAGCCGAGCAAGTCGAGTACCTGCTTCATGGCGATCTGCGTGCGAAGCTTGTCGAAGTCGACCCCTGGCATGGTTTTGGCGCTGTCTGCGGCTTTGACTTGATGGAAGAATGGCCGTTCCGTTCCCTCTAATCTCTATAGGGGAAACGGGAACGGCCTCCACTGACTCAGTCGATACGCTGCCAACCGGTAGGCGTGCGGCGAACCCTGCCGGCCTGCTCCAACGCCCCAAGGGCCTCGCCCAGGCGTTCGTTTTTCACAGCTAGCGCGGCGCGGAGCTTGCCGCGACTCTGCACAACGCCCGTAGTCAGCAGCGTCAGTACCTGCTCCTGGAGCGTCCTCCATTGCTGGCCCTCCATCCCCGCCACGACCTCCAGATGGGCGGTCTCGGCGTTGGTGGCCACAAGCTGCAGATAGACCGGTGGCGAGGCTGGCGCCGCGCGGTGCTCGTTGGACAACACCAGCCGCTCCCGACCCGCAAGCGGGTGCCCCCGACGGAGGTAGAGGTTGGAGTCGCCGAAGGCGTGCAGGTCGCTGGAGCCGCGCAGCCCCTGGCCGGCGGCCACTCCCCCCCCGGCGTTCTTGCGGGTGTGATGCACCAGCACCACCGAGAGGTCCAACTGCCGCTGCAACGAGCGGAAGTAGGCCAATAGCCCGGCCACTTCGCCGGCGTTGTTCTCGTCGATGCCGTGGAGCCTCACCAGCGGGTCGAGCAGCAGCAGCCGGGGCCGCAACCGCTTGGCCGTTTCCAACAACCGCCCACGGTGCGGATCGCGGTCCAACCGCAACGTAGGGGCGGTGATTACGTGGACCTCCACCCCGGCCAGATCGAGCCCGCGATGGCGGGCCATGCCCGCCACCCGCTCGCGGACCACCGGCAAGGCGTCCTCGGCGAGATAGACCAGGACTGGGCCGGCCTGCGGGACCGCGTACTTACCCAGGCAGGGCGTGCCGGTGGCCACGCTCAAGGCCATGTCCAGCCCCAGCCAGGTTTTGGAGCACTTGGGGGCGCCGCCGATCACGCCCACCGACGATTCGCCCCAAAGCTGCTCGATCAGCCAGCGTTGTGTCCGGTCCTCGCAACGGATCTCTCCCACCCGGACCACGGGAAGCAGTTGATTGCATTCCGAGACCACCGTTAGGCCCTCGCTTTCTTCTTTGCCGCTGGGCGTTGGGGATGGAAGAGTTCCAAGTAGAACTTTTCGTCGAGCTGCGCCACTTCCTGCGCCATGCCGTAGGCCAGCAGTTCGCCCCCCATGGTCATCAACAGCCGGTAGTTGCCGGCGCAGTGGTCGACCAGGGCGTCCTGGAGTTGGGTCGTCATGAACGTGGCGTTGCCGGCCTTCGTCAAGGCGTGGCGCAGCAGTTCGGCGAGTTCCTCCCGCGAGGCAGGCTCGGTCAAGAGCCGCGTGCGGATCCTCGTCCCCAGGGGAACGAGGTCCGCCTGCCGCAGACGCTCCGGCAACCGCCCATCCCCGCAGAGGACCACCGTCAACAGCGATGCGGCGTCGAAGTCGGCGCTGGCCAGCAGCCGTAGTTCGGCAAGCACCTCGGAGTTCATCTCCTGGGCCTCGTCGATCAGCAGCACCGGCTTGATCCGCGCGGAGGCCACGTGCGCCCTCCAACGCTCGCGGAGGGCCTTGAATCCGCCCCAGCGGTTCAAGGGGCTGAGCTTCACCGAGAAGATGTCGCCCAACTCGCGGTAGAAGTCGCCGCTTTTCGACTGCGGCCGCTCCACTACGCCCACCACCACGTCGCGGAGCGGGGAGAGGCGTTCGGCCACGATCCGCAAGGCCACCGACTTGCCGGTTCCCGACTCGCCCGAGATCAGGGCGAAGCCTCCCTCCTGGACCAACTGTTCCACGCGCCAGGCGAAACTCTCGATCTTGGCGGTCACCAGCAGGGCCTCGCTGGGCAGTTCCGGCGAAAAGGGGTTCCATTTCAGCCCCCACAGGGAAAGCAGTTTCTTGGCGTTCATGATTCGCCTCCTTTCTCAGCAGGGGGATTCTTGGGCAGGTAGGCCGGCGGCAGTCCCGTGGCGGAATACTCTTCGAGGATCTTCTTCAACAGCGGCGGCAACGGCTTGTCGCGATCCGCGCCGCCGGGGCACCCCGGGTACCCGCTTGCGGGTGGCGGGTTGGCGGGCGTGTCTTGCAGAGGTGGCCCGACAAAAGGCCGATGGGCATCGGCGTTGGCCGTGCGGTCCTGTGGATAGAGGGGGGCCAGGACGGTCCCGTTGCGGGGATCGACCAGATCGACCCGGCCGAGGTCCCAGCGGGCGTAACGCACGGAGACGTCCTGGAAGTGGCGGAAGCGGGCCGGGACCTCGAACCGCACGCCCTCCACCGAGATCGTGCCGTCGCTCTTGCGCTGGCGACGCTTGCTTTCCAGGCGGAAGGCGTCGCGAAGGGCGTTGCTCGTGGGACTCGTGCGGAGGACATCCGCTGCCTGGGCGAACCGCTGCAAGGGGGAGCAGCCGGTCTCGCGGTGCACGGCGCGGTGGTACTCAATCTCTGCCCAGGCCTGGCTGGCCTGGTTGAGGAAGTCCAGGGAAAGCTCGACGCAGCCGTCGAGCATCTCCATCAGGCGGCCCTCCAGTGTCGCCCAGAAGACCTCCTGCTTGCCGTTCTGGTAGGGACTGTAAGGCAGCGTCTTCTCGTGGACGATCCCCAGCCGCAGCAGACCTTCGCCCACCTCTTCAGCCACCATCGCCGCGCCGTTGTCGGTCAATAGGGCGCGGGGCAGGCCGCGTTTTTGGATCGCCTGGGAGAGTCCGTGCACGAGGTCTTCGGCGGTCTCGGAAAGGTACCATTGGAGGTGACAGCAGAGTCGCGAATGGTTGTCGAGGATGGCCAGGGCGATGGGGCACTGCCACTGGCCTCGGGCGGTGAGGACCTTTCGCGAACTGTGATGGAAGTCGAGATGCCAGAGCGACCCCACGTACTCGGCTTCGTAGCTGCGGACCTCCCGGTTCTCGCGTCGCTCGGCGGCAACGGCCTCGCCTGGGCGGCCCTTCGGCCGCACGCGCGGCTGGCGCAACAGGCCGTGGGCCTGCATGTACCGCCGCACGGTGCAATACGAGCGCAGGGAGCCCATGGCGGGCTTGGCTGCTACCGCCGCGGCCAGGTTGTCGTAGTGCAACTGGTAAGTCCACTCCTTGTGGTCATCGTATTGCTTCAACAGATGCTGGACTTGCTCGGCGGCCAGCGACACCCGGCCGCAATCCTTGCGCACGGCGCGTCGCAGGACGCGCAGGGGATCGTCCTTCTCGCGCTGCGCGGTGTAGTACCAGCGCTCGATGGTGGCGGTCGCGAAATGGGCTTCGTTCCCATTGACCGGATGCGTCCAAGCCTTGGCGGCAAGGGATTGGAGAGCGGCCTTGAGTTCTCCCCGCCCAGGCGGTGCGCTCAAGAGCGAGCCCACCACGGAGAAGCGGAAGCGTGCCCAGAGGGCCGCAGTCGATGGATCGGATTTTCGGGTCATCATGTCTCCTCGGAAAAAGGAAGTAAAGCTGAAAACGACTGTCAAACCCTTACCTACCTTGGTCCGCCGGGACCGTCGAGGAGTGTCTTCTGCGGGCGGGCCGCGGTCAGCGGGAAACCTCGATTCCCAAGCCCCCGGTGATGGTGATCGGCGAGAGAAACAGCAGCAGCCGGCCCCAGTCCTGGCAGGGATCGTCACCAACGAGAAAGACATCCAAGAGCGATCGTGGAAGGGTGACGCTTGCCAGAGCCGGCACGAAGCGACTACGCGCGAGCTTCCAGAACCCCGTCCGGGGAAAGTGCTCTTGCCAAAAGACCTGCCAGCCGGCGATGGTTCGCCGGTCGGCGCCGAAGAGTCGGGAAAGCTCGCGGACTCGCCGCGGAGAAGGCCCCTGCCGCATGGCCGCAACCAGGACCACCACGGCACCGAGGTAAACCTTCCGGCCGAGAAACCGAACCGATGGCGGTGTCATCCTCTTGCGACAACCGTCCCGATCGCAACAGAAGCTGAGCCTCAAGCCGTATGGCTCGGGGAGATTATCGCTACCGCGAGGCTTGCGGGGATACTTGGCCGAGTGCAACCGGCCGCCGCACGGGCACGCCTTCTGGCGGGCATTGTTGGCGAGGTCTTGGTCGATCGAAAGAAGAAACGCCCAGAAGCTGGCGTGGCAAGGCAAATTATGATACAAAGCAGAGTACTCCGGTATGCTGGTAACATCCAGGAGTACACCCCTCGGGAACCTCGATCAAGTGATCAGGCTCTCCGAGGGGATTTTCAGTGACAACCTCACCAAACTTGCTCAGGAATCGCCGAATCCCCGGCGATTATCTTGCGCGCCCTCAACGGCTCAACGTATACCGCGTTAAACTATCCAGGGGCAATCCGCACTGCTGCTGATGGAATCAGCGGGAGTAATATCGTTGGCTGGTATCAGACCGCATCGAGTACTTACGGTTTTGTATACAACCTTTCGACCTCGGCGTACTCGACATTAAACGACCCATTGGCAGTACCTACGCAGCCGTTTTGGGGCACCGCTGCGAATGGTGTTTCTGGTAACAATGTCGTCGGGTACTATATGGATTCGGCAAACAATGTTCACGGTTTTCTCTACAACGGTTTGAGTTACACGGCATTAGACGACCCACTGGCAAATGGAAATGAGAATATGGCTACAGGCATTGATGGTGCCAATATTGTTGGCGTCTATTTTGACTCAGCCACTAACGCAAGTCACGGTTTTCTTTACAATGGCTCGACTTGGACAACTATCGACGACCCTTTAGCATTAGCGGGAGTCTCTGGCTTAGGTACGTGGGCTACTGGTATTGATGGCAATACTATCGTTGGCTATTACAACAATTCTGAAACGTGGCAGAATCAGGGTTTTGTCGCCACCGTCCCGGAACCCTCCACTTTTGTATTGCTTGGTGTTGGTGCTATGGGGCTAGGTTTGTACGGATGGATGAAACATAAACGGTAGAGGTAGCGACGAATTACCCAATATAGCCGGATGGGTTCAAACCGTTCCCAAAATAACAGGGATGAAACATAGTACCCAATAAAAGTGGTCAATTAAACTGGTAATCGGTCGTATTGCTAGTAAATGACCGCGAACGGCGGGCCAAACCGTTAATCCCCCCGGTAGGTAAGTAGATAATACCCGCCAAGTAGTTTTAGAAAGAAGTGCCAAAGGCCAGAATAAGCCCCACGTTGCTACGCGACGGAAAGTGCGCTACTTCCTGCGCCTTCTTCAGCCTTTGCTGTGTCAGCGCGTAAACGTCATCAGCCGTGGCGACCGACTTGGCCGGCACCTGGCGATACAGCCCGGCAGCCACCTCCGCTCAGCCCGTAATGCTCGGCGATGCGGCCCAACACGTACCAATCGGCCCCTTCCGTACGTTCGCCGCGAATCTCCACAGCGCGGCGGAGGTTCTCCAGGGCCTCGGACGTCTTGCCCAGCTCTGCGTATGCGGCTGCCAACGTGTACAGGCAGGCGGCGTTCTCCTGTTTGGTCCGCTTGACCGCCGACAAGGCGTCGTCCAGCGCCTCCTGGTCCACGTTGCCGGAAAGCACGGCAGCCCAAGCCCGGTGGTTGAGTCGCACCGCCTGATCGTCGCTGGGACCCTGAGTGCTCGGCCCGCCCCGGGCGGCAGCAGCCGTGCCTGGCCCTGCTCGACGACTACGCGCCATGTCGATTCGTTGAGTTGCTCGCCGCTCACGCGAAGCTGGAATCCCTTGCTCGCATCGCCGGCGACCGAAATCTCCGCCTGCGACAGAACACCGTCGACGATCCGCAGCGGCGGGACCTGGTTCTCGCGGGCCGTCTCCAGCGCCGGATGAACGGCGCGATAGAGCACTTCCAGCGCGGCCGCCACGTCGGCCGGAGAGGCCGTGCCGACAAACAGGGCGGGAATCTTCTGGCGGGCCATGCTGCCGGAGAGTGCCGCGGCAAACAACTGTTGCACCACGTGCCGCGGCGGATCCTGGGAAAGCTGCGAGTCGTCCATGCGACGCATCCCGGCGAAGGCTTTGGCCTTGGCCCGTAGTTCTTCCGCTTTCGCTGAACCCTTTGCGGCCGCTTCATAGAAGGTGCTGGCCTGGCCATAGAGCCGGGCTTGCTGGAGATACTCGGCCGCGTTCTCCAGGACCTCGCGCGGCGATTCGGCGTGAGCGTCGCTAGAAACCTCGGTCGCCTTGCGACCGCCAGCCAACACCCCTTCCCGCGCGGCGACCGCGGCCACGAGGAATCCGCGCCAGGCCGCCGATTTCTCCGCCCGCGCAGCCAGCTTTTCCAAGTCGGCGTACTTCTCGCTGAAGAGCAAGGCCAAGGCCAGGTTCGCCTCCAAGGAATCGAGACGATTTCGCGGCCCAAGCTGCCGCTGGGCCTTGCGATACTCTTCGACCGCTTCCTCCAACCGTGTGCCGGGGGCATAGCGCAGGCCGTCCTTGTCGTGCTCCAACAAGATGGCATAATCCATCCGCGTCAGAGACGTCCGACGGGTCAAGCTCCAGGGCCTTGACATAGGCTTCGGCCGCGCCGGCCCAATCGATGCCCGGCCGGAAGTGGCGACCCAGCAGGTCGTAGGTCAGCGTGCGGGCCAAGTTCGCATAAGCGGCCGCCGAGTGCGGCGCAAGCTCGATCGCCCGGCGGGCCTCGGTGCGGGCTGCCTCGCCAAGCCCAGCCTTCAAGAGCAGCCGCGAGTAATGGGCGTACTGATCGGCGCGATCGGCATAGCGGGCCAGTTCCGTGCGGGCCTGGGCCAAGGCCTCGGCGACGCGGCCGGCCGCCATGTGACTGGCAGCGACGTTTTCCAGCCCGATCTTCACTTCCCAGGGCGAATTCTCGTCCTTGGCCAATTCGGCGATCGCCTGCCGCAAATCGTCAACTTCTTCGGCCGTGAAGCGACCGGGCCCCGTGTCGAGCCGGAAGGTGGCCACGATCAGCTTGTCGCCCGACGTTTCATACTTCTGGCTGATCGTCGCCGGGCCGTGTCGCTTGACGGAAGATGGCGGCAGGACCTTGGGCGTGAAGCCGGCAGGCAGGTTGATGCGATACTGCAATTGCCGGATGTGCGGTTCCGGCAGCAGCAGCGGTCCTTTGCGCTCACCGGCGGGCGGTCCACCGGCATGGCTGGCCGCAGTGTCGTCGTCCTCGGCTTGCTCGCCGCGAAACAGGCCCGGCAGCCGCTGGAAGAGGCCATCCGGCTGAAGCGTGATCGTGGCCGTAGCCTCGTCGAACTGGCCGATTCGCGCGTCGGGCACTTCGACCGTAACCCGGAACGGTTTAGAGAGATCCAGCGGCGAGTTGAATTCCAATCGCGGCGCGGTCTGCGTATGGAACTGGTCCTTGAGAAAGTCTTTCCAGCGTTTTTTCAAGACCTTGATGCCCAGCGAGGCGTAGTCTTCGCGAAGATCTTCCGCGCACGACCCGCCGCAGGTGGCCGTGACGTGGACACGTCCCTTGCCGTACTCCGTTGGAAACAACTCGAAAACCTGTTCGCCCGTGTTGATCCTATAATCCATCCGCTGCGTACGAATCAGCTCGCGGGTCTCCGGGCTGGCGAGCATGGCCCAACGGTCCTGATCCACCAGCGGCAGCCACCCGGCCGGCGCAGCGTGCCGAGGGATCGATCCACATCGGCCGGTCGCCGGGGATGTAGACGATGGCATGGTCGAAATCGCCCAGTCCCGGCAGGGCGGGCGCGACGTCGGCATAGCGCCCGGTCCGCAGCAGGGCCACGTGGGCGCGAATGCCGGCCACACGGAGCATCGCCACCAGCAGCGTCGCCTGGTCCTTGCAGTCACCGTAGCGGTGGGCGAGCGTCTCGCGCGACGACCGCGGCACGATTGCCGCCTTGCCGAACTCCACGCCCGTATAGCGGATCTGGCCGCGCAACGAGGCCAGCAGCCGCTCGATGATCTTGTCGCGACCCGGACCCAGGGTACTGGGTGCCCCACCGGGTGCCCCGGTCTCCGCACCGATCGACTTCTGGGCCAGCGGGCGGACCACGTCCATGTCCAGGTGCGATTCGACCAGCTCGGAGTATGCCGCGGCCACATCGTTCCACGACTTGCCGGTGGAAAAGACGACTTGCGGCACCTTCGCGTCTTCGGCCGACAGACAATCTTCGGGCGTCGCCGTCGCCGGTAGCGGACCGAGTTCGAAGACCAGCGACGTGCGTCCCTTCTCTTCCGTGCGGACCGGCCTGGTATCGCTGGCGACGACTTCATATTTCAGCGGCAGGGCACTCGGGGCGTCGATCACCAGGCGCAACTTGCGCACCGGGTATTGCTGGCTCAGCAGGAAGCGTTCCACGATGCCGTGGTCGAACAATGAGCGGATTTCGTTGGTTTCGATTTCCTCTTCGACGACCGCGCCCACGCCGATCGCCGGCAGCGGCCCGCGGAGCAGTTTCTCATCGCTGAAAAGGTTCGGCGTATCCTGTTCGGCCGGGGCCTCGCCGATGCTCTCCTGGTCGAGGGCGTGGGCCTGTCCGTCGGGCGTGATCACGCGGACGCGGAAGATCGGTCGCTCCTCGCACCAAGGCGACCAGTCGGCCTCCGTGCACGACCAGTCGTCGACGCCTTTATCAGTGAGGAAGCGGTAGACCCGCCGCGCGGTGCGATGCTGCCGGCCCTGTTCGTCGAGCCGATAGGTGTGCTCTTCGAAGAGCATTTCGACATCGCCGTCTTTCGGCGCCGGCGACGCGTCGGCCGCGTGCAGGATGGCCTCCGGCTTGGCCGAGAGCGCCGGCAGGTTCCACGGCGCTTCGACCGCGGCCACCGAGACCTGCGGTGCGAGCGGAAGCAGCAGGACGACAACGCCCACCGTGCAGAGAGGAAAGATACGGTATCGAATCATAGAGAAAGCTCGGTTTTTCTTAGAGAATTCCCCGCGGCCGGTTCTTCGGCTATGGGGGAGCAGAGGCAACCCCGCAAGGTTGCATGCAGACTATTGTAGCCCACGATCCCGGTGCAGGGCAAACCAGCGTAGGTCCACTGGCCTTGACTCGCACCACCAGGAGCGGTATAAACCCGGCCGTTCAAGGAGGAGCAGGGACCATGCACGCCTTTGGCCAGGCGCCGATTCTGTCGAAGGGGGCCCTTTGCGTTGCGCTGCTGCTTCCGCTTTTCGCCGCTTGCGATGCGCCGCTGTCGATGATCATGGTCAGCACGCCGAACCGCTTCAATCCGCTGGTCGGCGAGGGCAATCCCTTGCCCCCCATCGAGGCCATCGGCACCGACCAGCAGTTTACCGTACCCGTCGGCCCGCCCAAAGCTGCGCTCTCGGTTTCCGTGGTCGAACCGTCTTGCGGCCCGAACCCGAAACCTGCCAACGGGACGATCCTCGTCGTGCATGGCATTTACGGTCGTAGCGTCACCATGCTGCATACGGCCCATCGCCTGGCCGATGCCGGTTATCGGGCCGTGCTCGTCGATCTTCGCGGGCACGGGCGATCGACCGGCGACTACCTCACCTACGGAATGCAGGAGGCCCGTGATCTTTCGCAGGTCATCGATGCCTTGCAGGCCCGCGGACTGGTCGAAGGGCCGATCGGCGCCTACGGAGTGTCGTATGGCGCGACGACCTCGATCCACCTGGCGGCGTTGGACTGGCGCGTAAAGGCCGTCGTGGCCGTCGAGCCCTTCAGCATGGTGCGGCCCGAACTGGCCCACTTCGCACAGATCGTTCCCCAGCAGACCTTCGAACAAGCGTTGAACGAGGCCGGTTGCACGGCGGGCTTCAATCCCAACTTTTCCGACGCCGCCGACGCCATTGGCCGCACCAAGGCGCCGGTGCTGCTGATGCACGGCACCGACGACTGGATCGTTCCCTATTGGAACAGCGTACTCTTGCACGAGGAGGCGGCCGCACACAGCGAGTTGGTCACGTTCCCCCTCCGCGGTCACCAGTCGCTGTGGTTGGACTACGACGGCGAACTGGCCCGCCGGGCCATCGCCTGGTTCGATCGCTGGCTCCAGTAGTGAGGGCCTGAAGGGCCGGCGACGATCCGACGTCCCACGGTGAGGCGGCCCTCATGAATAGGGGGTGATTGTCTAGCCGACGGAGGTGGAAGAAGTGAGAAACGGACCCATCCATGCCCTTGGCGCGATGGGGAAAATTGCTTAGATTAAGAGGTTTCACCCATTTGGAAGCGGTACGTACAGGAACGACGGTCATGCAATCGCGGCCCCGCACGAAGTTTGTGATGCAACTCAAGTCTCGCCGCTGCCCGAAGTGCGGCGCGAAGCTCAATAACCAGGTCAAACGCTGCAAGCGCTGCCACCAGGCACAGGTGAAGCCGAAGAAGTAGCTCCATTCTCAACCATCGGCCAGTACGTCAGGCCGACTATCAGTGCGTGCTCGGCCTGACGTACCCAGCAACTCATCAACCGCGGCGCCGATGTCGGCGCGGGCCATGAGTGTTTCGCCGACCAGCATGGCGTCGACGCCGGCCTGCTGGAGCAGTTCCACGTCGGCTCGGTCGCGGATACCGCTTTCGCCGACCACCCGCTTGGCTGGCGGAATCTCGCGGCGGACACGGATCGTGTGTCCCAGATCGACTTCGAATGTTCGCAGATCGCGGTTGTTGATGCCGATCAGCCGGGCCCCGGCTGCCAGCACGCGGGGAAGATTGGCCGGTTCGTAGAGTTCCACCAGCGGCGTCATTTCCAGGGCGACGATCTCCTCGTGCAGGGTGCGAAGCTGCCGGTCGTCGAGGCATTCGGCAATCAGCAGCACGGCGTCGGCCCCGGCCGCCCGGGCCTCGATCACCTGGTAGGGGTCGATAATAAAATCTTTCCGCAGCACGGGCAGTTCCACGGCCGCGCGGATCTCGCGCAGGTAGTCGAGCCTGCCTTGGAAATAGGGCGCGTCGGTCAGCACGCTGATGCAGGCCGCGCCGTGCTGCTCATACGTTCGGGCAATCTCCACCGGCTGGAAATCGGCCCGGATCACTCCTTTCGAGGGGCTGGCCTTCTTCACTTCCGCGATCAGGCGGATCGTGCCCTGGCCGTCCAGCGCCGCGAAGAAATCGCGGACCGGCGGGGCGGCAGATAACAGTTCGCGAAGCTGGGCCTCCGGAACGCGAGTCTTGGCCTCGGCAACCTCGCGCTGTTTGTCGGCGACGATCTGGTCGAGAATGGTGGGCATGCTGCGTGCGGGTTAGTCAGTGCGATCGGCGTCAGGGCGCTCCGGGAACGGAAACCGTGCCGGATCGCTCTCGATCTTCTTGAGCACGAAAGCGACCTCAATTGCCAGGTCACGAGCGCGTCACGGCTTCGTTGAGCGTACCAGTCAATGGAGATTTCAAGCTCCTCGGTCGCGGCCGGGTGAAAGTCAACTCGCACCTTCCACTCCATACTTGTGGAAAACGCGACTTCGAATCGAATCCCATGGTTCCGTTGTGACAACGCCGGCATCGATCTCCTTCGATCGCCGATCAATCTCCGCTAACCATTGCTCCGAGAGCGTCGGCGGCTGATCGTCAGGAACCGATGCTGCAAGCTGGTCGATCAGCCTTAGCCGATCGGCCACGGAAAGCTGTGAGGCTTCCGAAATAATCGTATCGTAGTCAAGCATGATTGCCTCCTAAGATCGTACGTCGGTAATTCATTATACCTTTCGGATTTGATTCGGTCGAAGCCATGGTAGCGTTCGTCGCAATTGGGAGTCCCACCACAAGGCCTCAATGCTTGAAATGCCGTCTCCCCGTGAAGATCATCGGCACGCTGTGACGGTTGCAGGCGGCGATCACGTCGGGGTCGTTGCGCGAGCCGCCGGGCTGAATCACGGCGGTCACGCCTACGGACGCGGCGGCCTCGATCGAATCGGGGAAAGGGAAAAAGGCGTCCGAGGCCATCACCGACCCGCGGACCCGATCGCCGGCCTTCTTGATGGAAATCTCCACCGAATCGACGCGGCTCATCTGCCCGGCGCCGGCGCCTAACAACATGCGGTCCTTGGCCAGCACGATGGCGTTGGACTTGACGTGCCGGACCATCGCCCAGGCGAATCGCAGGTCGGCCAACTGGGCCGGCGCCGGCTGGCAGTCGGTCACCACTTTCCACTCGTTCTCCGGATCGGGAAGCACGTCGGCATCCTGCACGAGCAGGCCGCCGTCCAAGACGCGATAGGCCCAGCGGGCAGTCGGCCTGGCGATCGGTCCGGCCGCCATCAGACGCACGTTGGCCTTCCACTTGGGCACCGTGGTGAGAATCGCAAGGGCCTCGGGCTCGAACTCCGGGGCGAGGATTGCCTCGACGAACAGGCCCGGTTCGGTGAGCACCTGGGCCGTGGCCGCATCGACCTTGCGATTCAGCCCCAGCACCGAACCGAAGGCACTGAGTGGGTCACCCGCCATGGCCAGTTTCAGGGCTTGGGCCAAGGTGCTCGCTTCGGCCGCGCCGCAAGGGTTGTTGTGCTTGATCACCACCGCAGCCGGGTCGTTGAAATCGCGGACTATGGCCAAGGCACTGTCGAGATCCAGCAGGTTGTTGTACGAAAGTTCTTTGCCGTTGAGCTGCCGGGCCGTGACTACACTTGCCTCTTGGCCACCCGCAAGCCTTCCCTCGCTGCGCTGGAGGGGAATGTCCCGGCCATCACCTTGACTGTCATTTGCCGGCCGGGAGTTTCCCCTCCAGCGCGACGGGGAGCCCAGCCCGGCAGCCGCATAGACGGCCCCTTCCTGATGCGGGTTCTCGCCGTAGCGGAGCACCTGCTGCCGCTGGAAGCCCAGGTGCAACGTGCCGGGGAAGCGTCCTTCGGCCGTCACACCGGCGAAATAGTCGGCGATCGTGCGATCGTACAGGGCGGTGTGGGCGAACGCCTCGCCGGCCAGCTTCCGCCGCAGTTCCAGCGTGGTGCAGCCGTTGGCCCGGATCTGCCCGAGAATCTCGCCGTACTGCCGCGCGTCGGTGGCGATCGTGGTGAAGGCATGGTTCTTGGCCGCCGCGCGGACCATCGTCGGCCCGCCGATGTCGATCTGCTCGATCGCCTCTTCGAGCGTCACCCCCGGTTTGCGGATCGTGGTTTCGAAGGGGTAAAGATTGACGACCACCAGTTCGAAGGTCAGGATGCCGTGCTCGGCCAGGGCCCGCATGTCCTCCGGGTTGTCGTGCCGGCAAAGGATGCCGCCGTGGACCTTGGGATGAAGCGTCTTGAGCCGCCCGTGCATCATTTCGGGGAAGCCCGTGTAGTCCGAAACGTCGCGGACCGCGATGCCTTCGGACTCCAGGTGTTTGCGGGTGCCGCCGGTGCTGAAGATTTCCACGCCGGCGGCGACCAGCCCGCGGGCGAAATCGGCCAGCCCTTGTTTATCGCTGACACTGACCAGAACACGTTGAATGCGGGGTGATTCCATGGGCGTTGGGTGGGCTCAAGAGACGGGGAGATGCAGAGGCGGCCTTTTTCCAGTTCACTGCCAAGAGAACGAATTTTAGACCGCCTTGCACGATTTTGGTAGGGTGGGACGAACTTCGCCGATCGTCTCATCCCCCCCCAGCTTATGGCCTTTGTCGCCCGATTCCTCTTGACGGGCGCTGTCGACTCGTTTACGATCCCCGGCCGCAACCAGCCTCATCGCGCTCGCGGCGGCATTTTTCTACGCGTCCGGTCACTTCAAGCCGTGCAGTTTATGAGCTTTTCCACCCGAATTCTCCTGGGATTGACCCTCCTGCTGGCCGCAGCGGGCACCACGTACTCGTGGTCGGCGGCGGCCGACAGCGTCGATCACTATGAACTGGCCCCATCCGTGATGCGGGCCAACGGTCAAGCGATCTATCCGGCGGGGGTCCGCGACCCGTCGCTGGGGAACCCGCCGGGGCTGCCGCCGGAAAGCGCCATCCCAACGCCGCCGTCAGCGGGACTGCCCGCCGGACCAGTGCCCGTGGGGCCGCCCGTCTGGTCGCCCAGCGGCCCGGCCAGCCCCAGCAATGCGGTGAGCGCAACCACGAATCCCGGCGCCTGGAGTTCTCCGGCCACCGTGCAAACGCAGGTCTATCCTGCGCCCGCAGTGGTGCCCGCAGCCGTGCTTCCATCGCAAGCCAGTTGGTATACGCGCGTCGAGTACTTTCAGTGGAACGAGCGGATCTCTGGGCAGGCATTCGACACCGAGACTGGGGCCCTTACTACCCTGGGCTACCAGCGGCAGATCGGCATGGAACGCTTCCGTGCCGAACTGTTCGGCGGCACCGTGCATTACGAAAGCTACGGCGAGGCATCGAACACCGGCTACCTCGGTGTCCGCGGTGAATACGAGATGGTGCTGGCGCCTGCCGTCTGGGAAGGCCAGGTGGCCTTTCTGGCGGGCCTGGGTAGCCGCCTTTGGATTCGCGACTTGCACGACGACCCGGGCAATGGGATATCCGGCTATCAAGAAACCTGGTGGACGATCTATCCGTACCTCGGACTGGAAACGCATCGTCATCTGGGAACCGACTTGGAATTCTATTCGGAATCGCGGATCGGCCTGACTGCGATGACTTACGAATTTGCCTCGAGTAGCTACCTTGTCTACGATCCCACGAATCCGTTTAATCCCGCGAATCCCCCCTCCATTGAGGAACGGCCTTTATGGCCCAAGCCGGGCGTCTTCGCCAACGCGGAAATCGGACTGCGCGGACCGCGGTTCTTTCTCGCCGCCCGCGTCGAGGTGATGTCCTGGTCGCCATCATCGGATGAAGTCTCGGTGCAACAGGTGGTGAATCAACCCAATTCGGTGATGTTTACCGCTGGCGGGCGGTTCGGGTTCAGGTTCTGAGCTCATTCTCGCCGAGGGGGAATTCGGCCGTCACACAGGTCCCTTTGCCCGGCGTGCTCTCGATCTGAACCGCGCCGCCGTAGAGCCGCGCCCGCTCGCGCATGCCCTCCAATCCGAAGTGGTCGGCTTTAGGGACCGCCGTATCGAAGCCGCAGCCCCAGTCCTGGATCCGGGCCTGGATCGTCCCGCCGCTCTGGGTCAAGCCGACTTCGATACGATCGCTGCGGCTATGGCGCACGGCATTCCTGAGGGCCTCCTGGATGATGCGGAAGAGCGAAATCTCCAGGGCCGGGGCCAGTCGATCGAACTGGACCTGATGCGACCAAACGATGGGAATCTCCGTGCGATTTCCGGTGTCGTTGACGAGCTTGTCGATGGCAGCCACCAATCCCTGGTCTTCGAGCACGACGGGCCGCAGACCGCTGATCAGCCACCGCACTTGGGAAATGCTCTCCTGCAGCAGTTGCAGGCTGCGCAGGACATTCTCCAGGGCCGTTTGCGGGTCGGTTGCATACGCGGCGAGGGCCGCTTGCATGTTCATCAGGGCCGCCGTGGCCGGTTGCACAAAACCATCGTGGATCTCATAGGCCAACAGTTGCTGATCGCGCTCGCACATCGCCAGCACCTGGCGGAGATGGCGATGCTCGTTGCGGAGCGCCGCCTCGGCATTGGTTCGCTCAGCCAATTCCACTTGCAACCTCTCGCGGGCGCCGGCCAAGTCGGCCGTTCGCTGCCGGACCTCCACCTCCAACTGGTCGCGAGCCTGTTGCGTGGTCTCTTTGGCCCGTTGAATCGTGCGAAACAAGGGAACGATGGCCGCGAGGCCGATCAACAGCAGGACAGTATTGAACAAGCCAATCGCCTCGCTCCAAAACTCGGTGGGATCGAGGACGCTGGGATCGCGCAGTACGCCAGCCAGAACGGTCAAGCGGCGAACTGCCATCGCCAAAATCGCCACGGCAATCACCATCCAGGCCCTGTTCGTTCCCGTGATGCGGATCAATCGCATCGCCAGCAGCGCGGCCATCACCTGGAAGGCCAAGGAGAGCGCAACGATGAAAATGAACCCGACGTACATGCTGAATATGGGGGGATGAAGCCGGCAAATTCGATGCGAAAAGCCACACTCAACAGCCTCTAAGGCCCGCGCTCACCAGATTGACGCGCTGGGCAGCCCGTCCTACCGTCCAATTTGTCGAAGTTATTTGTGCGCAGGCCCTTAAAGGGCGTGCCTGACATATACAATTCTATGCTGATTCTTCAAACAAAGGAACCGGCGAGGCGGGCTTTCTTGGGGACCGCGTGTGGGGCAGGCGACCTGCCTGCCTAGGCACGATTATTACCCGTAGGATGGATTGCGCACGCAAGTCCCTACCGCTGCCAATCGGGAGGATTGGGGGCGACGAGTTCGGAACCTTGCGGGTCGCGATTGCGATCGTTGGCCGGCCAGCGCGGATCGGCCACGGGGGGAAGTCGGCGGAGAGTGTCGGCATCGTCAGTCCGCGGCCGAATAATATGACTCCCCGTCACCTGCGGATCGCGCGCGGCCATAACCGGCGCGGGATTGACACCCGCGGGTGTAGCCGGATTTTGATATTGTGGGGCCACCGTATACTGCGGCCCCCCATTTTGCAGAGGATAGTGGGGCAGAGCCGGATACTGTGTCTGCGCTGGATACTGCACCTGGGCGGGCGGGGACTGAGCGGAATACTGCACCGGCGCGGACGGCGGCGGCGGAGCGGGGTATTGCGGTGGGACAACGTACTGCGGCGGCACGGGGGCCATCGGTGGCGGCGGGACCTCGCGCCCGTAGGAAGGGTTCGCGGCTGCACCGGCCACGGCGGGACCGCTCTCGGCACGCTCCCGAGACAGACGTTCCACCCACTGCCGGGCCAGCGCCATTCCCGGACTGAGTTGCAGGGCAATCGTGAATTCCTGCAAAGCCGCTGCCTTCATTCCACGTTTGTTCAGCAGGAAACCCAAATCATAGTGCGCCACGGGCTCGTCATAGACCGCGCGAAGTTGCTTGAATGCCTCCTGCGGCATTCCTGCCTCGACCAGAAGCGCCGCTAGATTATTTCGATAGCGGGGCTCGCGGGGGCTCAACTCGACGGCATGCTGGGCTGCCGCCATCGCTTCGCGGACCATGCCGAAACGCACGTAGTGTACGGCCAGATCGTTGTAGACCGGCGGCTGTTTGGGATATTTCTGCTGGGCCTTCAAATAGAATTTCATGGCCTCCTGCGGTTGATTCATTTGGTCTTTCAACGTCGCATAGCCCAGCAATACCCGCATGTCATCGGGGGCTATCTTCATCGCCTGCTGGTACTGCCCTTCGGCCTCCGCAAACTTGCCACTGACAACATACAAGTGTGCGACGGATACATAGAGCTCGACGCTTGGCTTGGCCTGCTTTTTCAAGGCAATGGCGTCATCGTAATCCTTGTCCTGGCTGGGCGAAGAAGTTGTCGACCGATTGAATGGCCACCAGCCCGATGAGGTATTAGTTTGCGCGGCGGCCTTTTCGGCGACCAACACCCCGACTGTGGCGCAAACGAAGACCCAGGGTAGCAGTACCCATCGCTTTGATTTGAGGGTTGCCAAGACGCTCCTCCGTGGCGGGAAAACCAACTTGTCACTTCCATCGACTCGTAAGGGCTCTGATCTGTATTCCGATTTGGCGATTTAGGGGGAATTTGCGGCCAGGTCGCATCGTCCGGCCAAATCGATTCCATTTTCACAGGCAAGACGGGACAAAAGCGGCCCAGTTACGCAGGCCGTTGGATGGAACCTCCCGGTCCATCCAAATCCAGTGGACGGACTCGGAGGTCCGTCCTACAGATTCTCGCGCCGGCTCCTATTTTCCGCCCGAAGATCCCCCCATCAGCTTGGGGTCCATTGTCGCTGCCGCGGCCTTGCGGCTCAGCGCGTCGATGCGGTCGGCCGGCCAACCATCGTCGGTTCGGGTTGATTCAAGTACAAGAATACTGGTGGCATAGGGCGACTGGGTGATGAAATGCTGCACCGCCAGCATCCGAGCGGCCGTTACCTGCGGCGTATCGGCCCTGTGCACGTAGATCTGGCGGTGCGGCACGGGTGCTTCGCTCATAATCCATTGCACCTGCATCCGACCGGCTTCAGTCAATTCACTTCCACCGGACACGAAGTGAAACTCGGACAACAGGTTCTGACGTTCCCAGCCCGCCGATTCCTGGACGGCCAGCGTTTGACGGACCCCTGCTCGATCCGTATAAACAAACGGCTCGGGCCAGCAATTCCGCCGTTTGGCATCGCGGGCCATGCTGGAAAGAAAGTCGCCAATCTCGCCCGCCGAGATGGGCATGGCATACCCGAGTGCGACGATTGCAATTGCAAATTGGATGATGCGACGAGCGACCATGACCGTTCCTCCGTGAAATCCTTCGCTTGGTTCCGTAGGACGGACCTCCGAGTCCGTCCAGTTCCCTAAGGACGGACTCGGAGGTCCATCCTACGGTGCTTAACCGTTCACACTATTCGTCATGATCGGTATCGACACGAGCAGGCGAGCGATTACGATTTTTTTTCGCCGACTGACTGGAATTGCACAGGCTGCCCAAAATACGCGAGTTTCTTCCATAAGGGTAGTCTTGCGGCACGCCACAAATCGCCCAGAGCGGCGGGACATCGCACGACGCCAAAGCAGAAGAGTGGGGCAATCATCAGTCCCCAGTAGCGATTGAATTCCTGGCCGACGATGGAAAAAGCCACGACGTACATGCAGGCCGTCAGCCCGATCCGCTGCCCCCAGGCCGTCTGCCAACCGGCGAAGCCGATCATCGCCAGGGCGAAGAAGACCACCGTTATCCACATCGGCAGGAGCACGAGGCAAGCATTCATCTGCGTCACCGCGATGACAAACGTCAGGCCGCCGAACCGCACCCAGCCATGGCGATGGGCCTCGGCCGTGGCGGAGATCAACTGCTGGACCTTCCAGCAGTGCAACCCGTAGAAGACGGCCCAGCCGATCAGGCCGACAATAAACACCGTCGACTCCTTCGGCCTCCGCTGCCAGAGTGCCAGGGCCAGGCCGAGCACGCAATAGGGCAGGGCCAGCTCGCGGAGGAAGAGCGCGGCCAGGGCCATCGTCGCCCCGAGGAAACGCAGGTTCACGCCATAGGCGCAGAGCGACAGCGCGATCATGATCCCCGCCCAGACTTCCGTGAGCACGAAGACATTTCCTTGAAAGCAGGGCAGCAGCGGCATGGTCAGCAGCACCGTCAACGGCATGGCCAGCCGATAGACGTTGGGCTGTTCCCGCGCGGCCGCTTCGAAGGCCATCAGCAGCATCGCGACGCCCGCGGCGATCAGCAGCAGACGGCCCAGCAGCGGGTCCGGCAGTTTGCCGATCAGCCACATCGGCAGCGGAGTCCGCCAGTTGAACACGCTGGCCGTCGGGTAACCCTGGGCCGCCAGCTCCTCGGCGGCGGCCTGGTAGTAGTTCTCACCGCCGTGGATCCGCTTGATCTCCGACATGTACAGAAAGACGTCGCCCGACTTGGCGTTCTCCTCGCGGACATCGCACAGCGGCGGCGGCGGCGGCGACTTCCATAAGCTGAAACTGATCAACAGCACCAGGCCGATCAACACGGATCGGGCCTGCCAAGGTGAAAGCCGGACAAAACTGCTGGTGACGGTTGTGCTGGTCATGATGGGGGAAGCGGTTGCAAGTCCGTATGGCGGAATTTATTCCGTAGAGGCCGACGGCAGTCTGCCCTGCAAGCGAGATTATGGCGTTGTTCCGGGACGGGTTCCAAGCACCCTTGGAAGATACGGGTCCAGGGAAGTCTAGCATTATTCTGCGCCGGCGAACCGATTTTACTTCTTTCCCGCGCCCGCCTTGCTCGGGGCGATGCGTTCCGCATGCGGTTGCAGGGAAACTGCCTGATGGCGGTCCTCCTGATACCAATACGCGATGCTCGTGTAATCGTCGGCGTCGGTCGTGGTGGGAGTGCCGTTTTCGTGCTGGTTCTGGATCTCGACTTTCAACGATTCCCGGAAGCGCACGGGATTGGGCAAATACCAGCGGTACATGCGGTTGTTACCCCTGTTGTTCTGCAGGTAGCCGCTGTAAAGGAAGGAGTAGGTGTTCCCGAAGCCCCAGCAAGCGCCGTATTCGTCTTCCGTGCCGGGCGTGTGCGTAATCTTCCTGCCGTCGCGGTGGAAGATCGTGTCTCCCTCGCCCCACCAGCCGCCGAACTTGGTGCGGACCTGCAGGAAGTTCCCCACGTAGTGTCCGTGGCCGCGGACGTCCAGAATCGGGTGCAGGCCGTCGCGGGTCGGATTGCTCCTCCGCCAAGCGCAGCACAGCCGGCTTTTCTCTCCCGCAAACTGCCGACCTTGCTCGTAGTCGATGCCCCAAGCCATGCTCCGCCGATACTCTTTGTCGCCGTCGTTGGCCAAGACGAACTTGGCCCTCTGCGCGAACGGCATCGGCAGGTAGCACATGTAACAGAAATGCTCGACCTGCATGGGGACCGACTGGTAGTCGATGGTTTGGCCGCCCATGGCCCCGAAGAAGTCGGCGAGCGGGACATTGACGCTTGGATCGGCCTCGCCGTCCCAGAAGATCTTCAACACCAGTCCTGCATAGAACTTGCCGCCGCTGTTGTCGGTAATGTACCAGTACGTTATCTTGCCCGGACCTTTCAAGTCGCCCAGCACGACTTCCTTGCCCGCGGGCACCTGCACGTCGTGGTATTCCATGTGCGTTTCGGAAACGCTGTCCTGGATACGGTACAAGTCGTGCAGGCCCTGCCCGACGGCTCGGGAAGCGGGCAGACTGCACGTCGCCAGCGCGGCGACGATGCCAAGGATCGATCGACAATTAAACACGATTGAATCTCCGCAAGAATTGGTGCTTCAGGCCCGCGACGCGTTAGATAATCTTACACGATTCCGGGATGCGTGCCAGCGCGCCGTTTGTCAGAATCTCCGCTTGCGGTAGAATCTCCCCATGATCTGGTATCAACTTCTGTTTCTGTTTTGCGTGGCCGTGGCGGGAGGCGCGGTCAATGCCGTGGCGGGCGGCGGCACGCTGCTGACCTTCCCCGCCTTGATCTTCCTCGGCCAAGGGGCCATCATTGCCAACGCCACGAACACCGTCGCCCTCTGGCCGGGGCGCTGAGCAGCTTTTGGGGCTACCGCGCGGAACTGGGCTACCATCGCCGCGAAGTTCTGCTCTTGTCGGTCCCGAGCTTCCTGGGCGGAGTGCTCGGCGCGTGGCTGCTGGTGATCACCGATCCCTCGACGTTCGACATCCTGGTGCCCTACCTGATCCTCTTGGCCACGGGGCTGTTCATCGTGCAGGAGCCGTTGGCCCGCTGGCAGCGGCGGCGCGCGGGGCCGGCGAACACCCTCGCCCCCGGGTACCCTCCGGGTGCCGCTCCCGGAGAGAGCGCGGAATCGTGCAGCGCGGAACCCGCCGTGGCCGCCTTCGGCCATGCTGCCACGCCGCTCCGCTGGACTGTCGTGCTTTTGTCACAATTCCTCATCGGCGTCTACGGCGGCTATTTCGGCGCGGGCATCGGAATCCTCATGCTGGCCGCCTACGGCATCCTGGGCTTCTCGAACATCCATCAGGCCAATGCCATCAAGAATCTCAACGCGATGTTCATCAACGGCATCGCCGCAGCCATCTTCATCTCGCAGCGGTTGATCAATTGGCCGATCGCCTTGCTGATGGCCGCCGGGGCCATTTTCGGCGGCTATGCCGGCGCCGGCGCCGCGCGCCGCCTCGGCCAGAAGAACGTCCGCCGCCTGGTGATTTTCATCGGACTTGCCCTGGCCGCTAAAATGTTGTTGAAGTGGTGAAGGGCAACGTGTCTACGGCTTCCCTGAGTACTGAGTACTAACTACCAAGTTCTTCCTTCCGGCCGCTTTACAGCCGTGGTTTCAGCAGTTATCGTAGAGGCAAAACCGACCATTTCTCTTTTTCCTGAAAGGGCGTGCCATGCAAGCCAAACACGTAATTCTCGGCATCCACATCAACGATCGCGTCCGCGACGTTCAGTTCGTCCAGCAGGCGTTCACCGAATATGGCGGTTACATCAAAACCCGCATCGGGCTGCACCACGTCGACGAGCAGGTCTGCTCGCCGCGGGGTTTGATCCTCCTGGAGATGTTTGGCGATGAAAGCAAGTTCCAAGGACTGGCCGACCGGCTTGCGAAGATCGACGGCGTGGAGGTCCAGCAGATGGTGTTCGAACATCAGCCCTGAAGGGGGAAAGCATGTTGATGCGCAAACTTGGATCGTCGGGGATCGACATTTCCGCCGTTGGCTTCGGCGCGTGGGTCACCGGCGGATGGATGTGGGGCGGGAGCGACGACCAGCAATCGATCGCCGCCATCCACGCGGCCTTGGACCAAGGGATAAACCTCATCGATACGGCCCCCATGTACGGCTACGGCCACAGCGAGCGGGTCGTGGGCCAGGCCATCCGCGACCGCCGCGAGCGGGTCGTGCTGGCCACGAAGTGCGGCCTCATCTGGTACCGGGAAGAAGGCACGCTGCACTTCTATGCCGACGATAAAGGGGCCACGCTCCGCCCGGTCGACAAGAAGATCTTCAAGAACCTGCGGCCGGCCTCCATCCGCGAGGAAGTGGAAAACAGCCTGCGGAACCTGCAGACCGATCACATCGACCTGCTGCAAACCCACTGGCAGGATCCCAGCACGCCGCTGGCCGACACTGTGGCGGAGCTCCAGCGGCTGAAGCAGCAAGGCAAGATTCGCGCGATCGGCGTCTCGAACTGCTCCCTCGATCTGCTCAAGGCCTACGGGCCGATCGATTCGGACCAGGAGCAATACAGCATGCTCGATCGCAAGCTGGAGACCAACGGCATCCTGCAGTGGTGCCGCGAGAACAACGTCTCGGTGCTGGCCTATTCTCCGCTGGCCAACGGGCTGTTGACCGGCAAGCTGCGGCCCGACCGGCAGTACAATCCGGGCGATCTGCGCAAGGCCAACCCCCGATTCCGCCCGGAGAACGTGGCACGGATCAACGGCCTTTTGCAGCGGCTTCAACCGATCGCCGAGCGGCATACCGCGACGATCGGGCAGTTGGTCATCGCCTGGACGGCCGCGCAGCCGGGCATGACGTGCGTGCTCTGCGGGGCCCGCGACACCCGACAGGCCGTGGAGAACGCGGCGGCCGGAAAGATCAAGCTTTCGGCGGAAGAGGTTGCGACCATGGGAGAATTGATTCGAGCATAAGTTTTCCTGTTACCCGTGCCCCTCGCCCCCCACAATATCCCGGGCGACGTCGACCAGCTTCCGACTCGTCTGCATGGCCAGCTTCTGCAACTGCCGGAAGGCCTCGGCTTCGTCCACATGGAGGCGGGCGACGAGCAGCCCCTTGGCCCGCTCGACCAGCTTGCGGTCTTCCAACGACTGGCGCAGGTCGCGGGCTTCCTTCTTCAATGCCTCGAGTTGTTCGAAACGCCGCATGGCCAGGCTGATGGCGGGTGCGAGTTGGGCCTGCTTGACGGGCTTGACGAGGTAAGCCATCACGTAGTTCTCCTCGGCCCGCCGTACCAGGTCTTGATCGCTATAAGCAGAGACGAGAATCGCCGGTACGGGATGCACGGAACAGATTTCTTGCAAAGCTTGCAGCCCGTCCATCTCCGGCATGCGGATGTCCAGGATCAGCAGATCGGGACGACTGGCATGGCAGCGTTCGACCAGTTCCCGGCCATTTTGGGCGGTGGCCACAATCTCGTGTCCCAGGCGGGGCAGGATCCTCGCGAAGTAGTCGCGCATGTCGCGTTCGTCGTCGGCGATGGCGATGCGCAGCCGGGAAGACATGAATCATTGCCTCGGCAAGGTGATGACGATCTCGGCGCCGCCCGCTAGCGCCGTGCGGGCGGCGATTCGGCCGCCATGGGCTTCGATCAGCCGCCGGCTGATGGCCATGCCCAGGCCGGTCCCCTGGGTCTTGGTCGTGTAAAACGGTTCGAAGATTCGCCGTTGCTGCGGCGGGTTCAAGCCCGGGCCGTTGTCGCGAACGACAATCTCCGTGGCCGCGCCGCCGTTGAGTTCGGCCGGCCCGCTGCGGACGTCGATCTTGACGGGATCACGACAAGCTTCCAGCGCGTTTTCGAAGATGTTGCGAAAGACGCTTTCCACGGCGAGCCGGTCCAAGTACAGGGCAGCCTGCTCCGCGGAGCAGCGGAACTGGACCGTGCGGGCCGACCAGGTAGATTCCAGGTGCCGCCAGGCCTCGCGGACGACGTGCTCCAGCGGGACAGGCTCGCAGTTCAGCACGATCGGCGCGGCGTACTCGCGGACCTCTTCGTGGAGATGGTGCAGGTGGTCCTGGGCGGCCTGCATGCGGTTCAAGAGGTCGAGCGCCTCGGGGCGGTCTTGGACTTCCAGGGCGAGCATCTCCAGGCAGGCCTGCATGCGCTGCATGGCGTTGCGGCTCTCGTGGGCCAGTCCTGCGGCCACTTCGCCAATGGCCGCCAGCCGTTCGGCCTGCCGCTGCGCCGTCACGTCGCGGAAGCTCGACACATGTCCGATCTCGCGACCGTCGCGCATCAAGGGACAGGAAAAACGCTCGAAGATCCGTCCGTCCTTGAAATACAAGATGTCCGTCTCGTGCCCGGTCGTTTCGTAGATTTCCCGAACCCGGCGGAGAAATGCCTGGGGATCCTGGAGTTGGTCCGCCGCGGCTTTCAACAGCAGGGCGTCGTCGTGGGTTTCCATCAACTCGGGCGGAAAGCCCCACATCCGCGCGAAGCGCTCGTTATAATGGGTGATTCTGCCGCTTTCCGTGAATACCAGGATGCCGTCGGCAGTCGACTCCAGTGTGGCCCGCAGCGTCTGCTCGCTCTCGCGCAGGGCCTGCTCGGCCTTCTTCAGTTCCGTGATCTCCTGCTGTTCGAGAAGCTTGGCCTGCAGGGCCTCGTTCGCCTCTTGCAGGTAATTGCAACGCAGTTGCAGGTCCTTTTCGAAATCGGGTGCAGAGAATCGACTGAGCATGCAAAATGTTCCTTGAACTTGACGCAGCCCTGACACAATATATAATATTAAGCAATCCTCCGCTTAGGAAACCCCCTAAGCGACGCTGGGCTATGACAGCCCCTGCTGCGCCGGAAGTGCGTGCAGCAGGGGCTTTTTCGTTTTTTGGACCCTCGGGCGATGGAAATAAAGGCGATCTATGCAGCTTTCCCAGAGCGTGACCTATGCGCTGCAAGCACTTCTTCAACTGGCTGAATCGGGCGACGGAGTGCTCATTACGCGCGGAAAGCTGGCGGCAACTGGACAGATGCCCGAGCGATTCCTGCTGGAAATCCTCCACGATCTCGTGAAACGCGGCATTCTCCGTTCCACCCGCGGTGGGGGCGGCGGGTTTGCCTTGGCCCGCCACCCTGAGGAGATCAGCTTGTTGGATGTGGTCGAAGCCGTCGATGGGCCCTTCCCGGTTGGGCTGCCCGCCGGCAACACCCTTTCGGAGCCGCTCCGTAATTGGTTGCGGATGAATCTGGAGCAGGTCACGGAAGGCATGCGCGCTCGTCTGGCGGGCATGACTTTGAAGAACCTGGTGGCAGCCGGAGCGAGGCACACCGCGTAGAACGCGGTTTCATTCCGTCAATAACCATAGCAATGGAGAGCAAGCACGGCTGACGCAGCCGCCAGGCAATAGACGCCGAAAAGATACCAGCGGCCGCCCTCCAACCAACGGGAGAGCCACTTCAGGGCCAGCAATCCGGCCAGGAAAGCGAAGACCATACCCAGAAGGCTGGGAGCGAATGAATTCCACGCCACGTGGAAACTGCCGTGCTTCTGATAGGAACGCCATACCTCGTGCCCGATCAGGGGCGGGGTAATGATCACTGCCAGCGCGAAGCTGAATTCCTCCGCCCGGAGCTTGAGAACCCCCAGCAGCATGCTCGTGGAAATCGTAGCTCCCGAACGTGAAAAACCTCGGAACGGCAGACACAACCCTTGCACGGCGCCGACCCATGCCGACTCCCGAATCCCCATTTCTCGGTTGCGAGCCGTAGACCGTTCCGCCAGTCCGGCGATCAGGATCAAGACACCTCCCACGGCCAGCGCGGCGGAGATAACACCGAGATTATCGAAGAGCATTTCGATTTCGGCCTCCCGTGGTTGCCGGCTATCATCTTTAGCCGCGTACCCCGCCTTTTCCATGCCCTTTTCGATTGCTTTTTTGAGCGGCAAGCCAACCGCAGCGGTTAACATCGTTGCGATGAGCAGTCGTACCGCCTGTTGCTTGAACACGGCACGGGACGCAAAAATGCTGCGTTTCCAAGCCCGCCAAAAGTAGAGGATCACCGCAAACATCGTACCCGTATGGAGCATCAGCAACAGCAATGTCATCTCGGGTTCGGCAAAGGGGGGCAAGCCCAAGAGCTTGGCAACGACAATCACGTGGGCAGAACTCGAAACCGGAAGCAACTCGGCCAGGCCTTGCACGACGGCCAAAATGAGAATGGGAAGCAGATTCATGGAGTGGTCCTGGAATTGGGTAAGTCCTTACTGCGGAATGGGGGAATTATAGCACGCCGAACCGGCGCGGTCGGTTATTGAGGCGAGCCCCAGGCGTAAGCCTGGCGGGTATTGAGTTCGTCCTGGGAACCCGCCGGGCTTACACCTGGGGCTCGCCTCTCACTCCTTGCGGAACACGCTCCCCTGTCCGAATTGCTGGAATCCCATCTTGCGATACAGGGCCTGGGCAGCCAGGTTGTGTTGCATGGCCTGGACCTCGACCTCGCGCGTGCCGTCGCGGATGAACTGGCGGAAGGCCTCGCTCAGAAGGAAGACTGCCAGGCCGCGGCGGCGGGCCGACTCGTCGACCCAGATCTCGATCAGTCCCAGCGACGGCGGCTGCAAGGCGGTGGGCACGAGATCCATGCGGCGGAAGGTGGCCGTCGCCACCGCCGCGCCGCCGGTCCGCGGAACCAAGGCAAAACGCAGCAGATCGAACTCGCCCAGCGTGCAGGCTTCCCACCAGGTTCGCGACGGCGGATCGATCACCACTTCCACCACCATCTGCCGGCGAACCTGCATCTGCCGGCGATCGACGACCGCCTCGAAAGTGTTCAGGGTGCGGCGGAAGAGCAGCGTGCGATCGATTTCACGATAACCATGCGAAAGAAAAACCTGTTGGGCCACCGTGTCCGACTCCGGCACCCCCGGCAACTCGCTTCCCCCGTAAAGGCCGAGGTAAAAACCGTTCAACGGGCGGATTCCGCCTCCGTACAGGACCACGGCCCCCCGCTGGCGGAGATAGGCCTCAGAAGATGCCAGCAGCCCGGCGGCCACTTGGGCCGCATCGCAGTCGGGCCGGACCACAAGCAATGCGGTAGTGCCGAGCTCGGTGGAAATGCCGTCTTCCGCGTCGTTGGCCCCAAAAGCCGCATGGGCGAATCCAAGCACGTGTGCGCCGTCGCAGGCCAGGATCAATCCCTCGGGGTCGAAGTACGTCTTGGCCAGGACGAACTGCTCGAAGATCTCGATGCCCACCGACGGATTCAATTCCGGTTGCCCCGTGCGGCTCTGCCAGACGGCGACCAGGGCCGGCGGGTCGGAATTGCGGAAATGGCGGAAATGGATATTTTGAGCGGCCAAGAACGACAAAACCCTTACAAATACCAGCGAAGTTCTGTAGTGCGGCCGTCGCGGCTGCCCAGGGCAGGCGAGACGCCTGCATCACAAGTTGCCTTGCGACGGGTCCAAGGGCTGAGATTATAGGATAAAACCGCGTTTTACGCCACCGAGCTGTTGTGGCCGGTCACACCGTGTTGTGGCCGGTCTCTGACCAAGCCACACTGCCAACCGAAGGTCTCCCGGCGTTTGGGGAGACCTTCGGTCGGCATTTCGGCGGGGTCGGGAGACCCACGCCGAACCTGGGAACCGTGGACGCCCCGCTGTTACGACCTGGTATTCACTTCGCTCCGCTGATAAGTTTCGTTGCCTTCGCGGATTTCGACACGCTGGAAAATCGGCGGCCGTTTGTCGACCAACTGCCGCAAGAGCCGGGCCACGATCGGGCCCCAGCGGCCAACATTGTAGTCGCTTTCCACGCGAAGTCGCGCGGCGCTGCCCATACGGTGGCGAAGCGACGGGTTTTCCGCCAGGCGGAAGATCGCCTCGGCCCATTCGTCCGGCGTATCCACCAGGAAACCAGACTGGCCGTGCACGATCATTTTCCGATGAACACCCACCGAATTGGCGACAACCGGCAGCCCGGCCGCCATGTATTGTAGGACCTTCAGGCCGCATTTACCCTGGCCCCACAAGTCGTCGCAGAGCCAACTGATGCCGATGTCGGTGGCGGCCAGGTCGGTGGTCTCGGTGGCCGACGACCATGGGCGAAGTTCCATCCGCACGCCGCTGATTTTCGGCAAAGCATCGCTGATCACGCGGAGCGAGATGTCCGGTAATCGCCGGCCGATCGCGGCCAGGTGTTCTTCCATGGCGTTGAGCGACGGAAGCATGCATCGCTGGCCGATCCAGCCGAGACGAGCCCAGGAACCGGTGCGGCAATGGCTCGCCAGAGGATACCAGGAGGGTTCGACGCACGTGGGCACAAAATGCACCCGGCTGGGATCCACGTAGGCCGAGGCAAATTGGGTCAGATAGTCGTTTCCCGTCAGGACGGCGTCGGCCGCCCGCACAATTCCGCGGAAGCGCGACAGGCGGCTGCAACTTCGCTGATGCTTCCGAGAATAGGTATCACGGCGGAAAAGGGCGTCGTCGATATCGTAGACGAGGCATTTGGAGTTCCGGCGCAGAATGGCTAATTGCCAAGCGGGCAAGAGTTTACGTTGCAAAACGACGATATCTGCCCCGCGCCCCGCCAAGAGTGTGGATATTCGCCCGAGTAGGCCTTTTTGGATCGGCAGGGCCTCAAGCAGCAGGCCTTCTTGGGCCAGGGCCCAGGCCAACGCGTTGAACCGGTAGCGGTAGCAGACGTGGTCCGCGCTTTCGATCAGGGCCAAAATCTTCATTATTGCCCTCCTTGGCAGGTGCAAATCGTAACAAGAATCGATTTTCGTCGGAAGAGCAGTACAAGGGGGCGACCCGCGGCGAATATGATTAGTGAAGATTGGCGTTCCTTTCCACACTTTCTGCATGGTTCAGAAACGGGGACTGGCTCCGAGCCCAGTAGCGATTAGGCCGCAAGAAATGGACGCCGGCGAGGTGCCTGTCCCCATTTCTGAACCATGCCACACTTTCTGCGTGCATGTTTGACTCAAATCAATATCAACTCTTGGATTTCGGCGACGGACGGCGACTGGAGCGTTTTGGGCCGGTGGTGCTCGACAGGCCGTGTCCCATCGCCGAGTCGATGCGGCCGGCCGCCTCACAGCTTTGGTCTTCGGCCGACGCCCGATTCGAACGGATCGAAGCCGACCAGGGCCAGTGGACCCTGCGTGGCGATCCACCCCAGCACTGGACCATCGCCCACAACCGTATGACTTTCGAGTTGAAACGGACCGACTTCGGCCACGTAGGCCTGTTTCCCGAGCAAGCCGCGAACTGGGATTGGATTGTGGAACAAGTCCCGTGCGGTTCGTCGCATCCGGCAAGCGCGATGAAAATTCTCAACTTGTTCGCCTACACCGGCGGCGGCACGCTGGCTGCCGCGGCAGCCGGGGCAAAGGTCACGCACGTCGATGCCGCCCGAAACATCGTGGCCTGGGCGAGACGCAACGCCGAACTTTCCGGTCTGGGCGAAGCGCCGATTCGATGGATCGCTGAAGACGCCGTGAAATTCGTGTCGCGCGAGATCCGCCGCGGCAATCGCTATGATGCGGTGATTCTCGATCCGCCCAGTTACGGCCACGGTTCGCATGGCCAGGTCTGGCGACTGGCAGAGGACCTGCCGCGATTGCTGGCCTTGTGCGCCGAAGTCACGGCGCCCCGGCCACGATTCATCCTCTTGACTTGTCACACCCCCGGATTCGCGCCCGTGGGGCTGCGCGATCTGTTGGCGAGCAGTTTCGGATCATCGCTCTCGGCGGACATCGCTGCCGCGCCGCTGAGCACTCGTTGCCTCCACCGGACAGTGCTTGCCAAGCGGCGTTGTGGCACGCTGGGTCGCCAAGTAGGGTGGGCCGAGTGAAACCAGTCCGACCAAACGAAAGGCCTGAAAATGGTGGGACTCGTTTCACTCGGCCCACCCTGCTTCGAATCTACCACATATACTAAAACAACTTAGTTTCAGTTAAGTTGGCGCGTTTGCACAAGATGTGCAGTCTGCACGCGGACCGTACCATTGCACGGGGAAGACAAATCTGCTACCACTTAAAGATATGGCTTCGTCTTGCGCACCGCGGGTGGCGGGGCACCCGGTACTACGGGTCGCGGCAAGAGAGCGAAAACGATCGTTGTCGGGCATGTTTGCAAAGTTCGCACGTTTCATCTCGCGATATTGGATTGCGGTCCTCGTCGCCTGGGTCGTGATCCCCGGCGTGCTGTATCTCGTTGCGCCCAAGTGGGACGAGATCACGCACGACGGCGATTTCGCCTACTTGCCCAAGGAGATGAAGAGCGTGTGCGGCGGAAAGCTTCTGGAAGAGGCCTTTCCGGATCTGGCCTCCAAGAGCAGTGTCGTGCTGGTGGTCGCCCGGCCGGACAGCGAACTTGCAGATGACGATAAGGACGTCGCCATGGGCCTGGCGGACATGTTTACGCCGAGACCCGACGAGATGACGAAAGAGCGGCTGAAGCGCTGGTTCGATCATTTGGGCGTAGCGGACACGCTTCTGCCAAAGCCCGACGAAAAGACGCCGGTCGCGTCGATAATGACCCACAAAGATCAATACGTGGGCAGCAAGCTCCGCAGCCCCAACGGCCGATCCGTGCTCGTGCTGTTGCAGTTGAACAACGAGTTCATGGCCGTCGACAACATGCCGTTCATCAAAGAGGTCTACCGCAAGGTGCGGGAGATCCGGACGGCGCCGGGCTTTCCCGCCGGCCTGCAATTGGGGGTGACCGGTTCGGCGGCCGTCGGTTCCGATCTGCTGTGGTCGCAGAAGGAGAGCATTGACAGGACCGAGTGGACGACGATCCTGCTGGTGACGGTAATCTTGCTGATCGTCTACCGCTCGCCGGGGCTGGTGCTGGTGCCCCTGGTATCGATCGGCGTTTCCTTTTTCGCGTCGCTCAACCTGATTGCCCTGGTGGCACAATGGGCCGATCGGCACCAGGAGCTTGTGGGCACGGTCGGCCGCTGGCTGGGCCGGCAGCAATTCGACTTCCAGGTTTTCACGACGACCCATATCTTCATCGTGGTGGTGCTTTTCGGGGCCGCCACCGATTATTGCCTGTTCCTCATCGCCCGATACCGCGAGGAACTCGGGCGCGGCCTGGAGCCGCGGGCCGCTTTGGAAGAAGCCCTGGGGCAAACGGGGCACGCCTTGACCGCCAGCGCGATGACGACGATCCTGGGGCTGGGAGCGATGATCTTTGCCGACTTCGGCAAGTACCGTTCCGGCGGCCCCACGATCGCCATTTCGCTGGTTGTGGCCCTCTTGGCCTGCATGACCGTGGCCCCGGCCATGCTGCGGGCCTTCGGCCGCGCACTGTTTTGGCCGTTGGGCGTCGGCGGCAAGCCTGCGTCGCTCAACCCGGAGCCGACGGCGCGGTCCGTCGCCGCCGGCTCCGGGTTAAACGTGCCAAGAGCGACGGCACGGCCGACCTTGATGGGGCGATTCTGGAATCGCTTGGCCAATGTGATCGTTTCCCACCCGGGCCTGATCCTGGCCGGCAGCTTCCTCGTGCTGGCGGTCCCAGCCTGGCATGGATTCGACGTGCCGATCACCTACGACATGCTCGCCGAGCTCAACCCCAAGCGCGAGAGCGTGCAGGGCACGCGGCTCCTGCAGAAGAATTTTCTCATCGGCGTCACGGGACCCGTCGTGATCCTCGCCAAGCGGCCGGGCGGCAACTTCAACACCCGCGAAGAGTGGGCCCGGATCTGCGACCTGACCGTCGAGTTGATGACCAACTTCGAGCCCATCCGGGAAGTCAGCAGCCTGACCAATCCCCTGGGAGAGCCGTTGACCAAGAAGAAGCTGGACCTCTGGCACAAGCCAAAGCTTAGCGCCGGGGAGATCGGCAAGCGCACCGCCCTGATTGCCAAGAGCCGCAAGTATTATCTCCCCAGCGTCGAGTACGCGCACGAACACGGGGACGAGGTCACGCATTTTGACCTGGTCTGCGATTACGATCCCTTCTCGCAGGAGAGCATGGATTTGCTGGGGGCCGTCGATCAATGGTTGGAGAAGAAGAGAAACGAGCCGAATTCCCCCTGGCGCGACGTCGAGTTCGACTTCGTCGGCGTCACCGCCGGCATTCGCGACTTGGATGCCGTCAACCAGGGCGACACTTTTTGGGTCGGCGTCTACGTGGCCGGCGCCGTGTTGATCGTATTGATCTTCCTGCTGCGCAAACCGCTGCTTTCCGTGTACCTGATCTTCACGGTCGTGTTCGGCTACCTGGTGAGCCTGGGCCTGACGCATCTCTGCTTCCGTTGGCTGTACGGCGCCACATACCAGGGACTGGACTGGAAGCTCAAGATCTTCCTCTTCGTGATCCTGGTGGCCGTGGGCGAGGACTACAACATCTACCTCGTCACGCGGGTCCTGGAGGAGCAGCGCCGCCGCGGCCTGCTGCCGGGGCTCCATGAAGCCCTCGTCCGCACCGGCGGCATTATCACCAGTTGCGGTGTGATCATGGCCGGCACCTTCGGCTCGATGGCCACAGGCACGCTCCGCAGCATGATCGAGCTGGGCTTCGCCATGTCGCTGGGCGTGCTCTTGGACACGTTCATCATCCGCACGATTCTCGTGCCCGCCTTCCTGGCATTGCTGGCCCGCTGGGGCGTCAAGTCGCCGGTGGAGGATCGGGGGGATGTGGCCACACCGCACTATGAGGTGGTGGGCGACAACCGGGTCCATGTGACAAAGTAGGGGTGTCAGGGTATTGACACCGTGAAATCCCCTGCTATAACGGGACGACTAAATTGTCGGTGGTCCGCCAAAGCGGCCAAGAGGGATTGGTTTCCGTACCGCTGGTATTCGGGCGATTGTGTGAGGCAAGCATGCGCAAATATTTGTTGTTGACCGGAGTCACGGGACTCGTGGGCCGATATCTGCTGCGAGATCTGTCGCGCAGAGGCCAGCGGCTGGCCGTTCTGGTTCGTCCCAGCGCGAAAGAGCAGGCCGCCGAGCGGATCGAAGCCCTGGTGCAGTTCTGGGAAGCGCAACTCAAGGCGGTCTTGCCCCGGCCCGTGGTGCTGGAAGGGGACGTTGCCGAGCGCCATCTCGGTCTGGACGTCGCCTCGCGAAACTGGGTTGCCGACAACTGCGGCCGCGTTATGCACAACGCCGCCACCCTCACGTTTCACGGCAAGGATCGCGGCGGAGAACCATGGCGCACGAACCTTGGCGGCACCGAGAATGTGCTGGAATGCTGCCGGAAGTGCGGCATCTCCGAAATGTTTTACGTCTCTACCGCCTACGTCTGCGGGCTGCGCGAGGGGACGATTCGGGAAAGCGAGTTGGATTGCGGACAGGAATTCCGCAACGAATACGAAGAGAGCAAGTTCCTCGCCGAACAGAGAGTTCGCAAGGCCGACTTTCTCCGTCGCTTGACCGTCTTTCGCCCGGCCGTGATCGCCGGCGACGCGCAGACCGGCTATACCAGCACCTATCACGGTCTGTACCTGTATATGCAGATGATGGCGGTGCTCAATCGACACACCGAGCCCGATCCCGACGGTCGCCGCCACACGCCGATCCGCCTGAAAATGACCGGCGACGAACCGCGCAACATCGTGCCCGTGGATTGGGTCTCGGCCGTGATGTGCCACCTGGTCGCCACGCCGTCAGCCTGGGGGCATACGTACCATCTTACGCCGCAAGAGCGGATGACGCCCCGGGCGATGATCGAGGCGGGCTACAAGTACTTCAATTCGTACGGCGTGGAATTCTGCGGCGCGCAAACGGCTTCTATCGGAGATTTGAATCCCCTGGAGCGGGCCGCCTACGAGCATAAGTCGATCTACAACGAGTACGAGATTTCCGACCCGGAATTCGATACAGCCAATCTCCGCCGGCAGGCGCCGCACTTGCCCTGTCCGATGATCGACGACGCCATGCTGCATCGCTTCTGGCGATTTGCCGAATGGGACAAGTGGGGCAGGCGCCGACAGCCGAAGCCCAAGGTTTTTGCCTGGGCGCAAGACATCTTGCCGGAACTGGCCCCCCAACTCGTCCAGCAGTTCAAGCGGGCGAATCCGCATCTCTTCTTCCGCGGCTTGTTGGGAATCGAAGTCACCGGGCCAGGCGGCGGACAGTGGCATTGGAAGTCGCAAGACCATCTCAACCGCCAGCCCGGCAACGGCTTCCTGGGGCTGGGCTTGCCCGCCGACGAGGCGCCCGTATTGCGGATTTCCATCGACCGCTTGCAAGAACTGGCCGCCGACGCCTTGCCGAGCTTCGATGAAGCGGGCCAATCGGACGGCGTGCTGACGCCGGTGATGGATTAAACATCTCGCACGGTTACCGGCAGCGGGTAACGGTGCGGGAACAAATTCATGCATGCTATAGTAGCCGCGCCGGCTGCTAACGGTACGGGCACACGCGCTGGATAATAGTCGAAATCCCGCGCTAATTCGCCAACTGGTGGATGAACTGCACGCTGGGCTGGCCGCCGCCCTGGGGCGACGCCGGCGCGCCCGTCAGAGTCTCCGTGGGATACGGCAGATGCTTGCGGGGTTCATAGGGGACGCTGAAGTTGTCGCCCTTGGCCAGCACGGGCTTGGTGTCGAGCATCTCGCCGAAGGCCTTGGCGCCCGCCGGTGAGCAGGGCAGCCAATGGCCTTCGCCTTTCTTGTCCAATAGATAGAATTCGGCATAGGAGAACTCCGGCACCCAGACGATACGGGCGGGAATGTCGGCCGCGCGGCAGAGGGCCACGAACAGCGAGGACATGTCGTCGTGACTGCCAAAGCCGTCCTTCAGTGCGGCCGCGGCGCCTTTCAACTTACCGCCCGTCTTGTATTTCACCTGCGTCCGCATCCAGTCGTACAAGGCTTCGACGCGGTCCCAGGCCAGCTTGGCATCGGCCCCCGTCTCCTTGGCCGCCTTGCGGATCTTGGCGTTCTGGACCTCGATCAAGGGACTGGCCGCCAGGTAGCGTCGCAAGGCGGGACTGAGGCTTTTGACCTCCGGCAGCACGAAAGCCGTCTTGTCTTCGGGCTTCAACTGCATGCTGCGATTCACTTCGAAGGTCACCACTGCCTTGGACTGCTGGCCCGCGGCGATCCACGGAATGCGCACGACCATCAGGCTGGCCGAGTCGCCCAGCGGCTGGTAGCTGACCTTGGCTCCCGGCGAAACCTCCTGTTCGCAGACCTTGACGGTCTGCTCCGGCCACTCGATCGGCGCCACCATGTAACCGACGATCGACCGGCACGGCCCGCCCGCCGCGGTGACCACAACGCCGGCCTTCCACTTGTGCGCCTGGGCGGCGCCCGTTTTCGCACCACCCGGATCGCCTTCCTTGAACTGGGCGAAAGCGGGTGAAACGCAAGAGAAGAAGGCGAGTATGCAGGAGATTGTGGTGCGTCGCATGGGCATAAGGGGTTAAGGGTTTATTCCAGCGGTTCGCAAATCAGTTTCATTGCGGGTCTTCCCGTGGACTTCAAATTGGGGCTCGTGAGATTGTTTGGCAGCAGGCGGAAGGTTTCGGCCCTCTTTCCGGGCACGGAAATCTTGAAGGCGTCGCCCTTCTGCAAAATCGGCGTATGCGTGAAGATGCCGCCGAAATCCTCCGTGCCCGAGACCTCGGCCGGAAACCAATGCCCCCGCCCCTGGTCGTCGCAAAGATAGAATTCCGGATAGCAGTGGTGGGGGATCTGGACGGTGCGGGCCGGAATGCCGCTGGCCCGGCAGATGGCGATAAACGTGGAGGTCAACTGGTTGCAATCGCCGCGGCCCTTGTCGAGGGCTTCCAAGCAACCGGTGAGCGGGGCGTCTTTCTGATACTGGATCTTCTTGCGGACCCAATCGTAGATCGCGCGGACGTGGGGCCAGGCCTTGGTCTGACCCTCGCCGAGTTGCCTGGCGATCGCCTTGATCCGCGCGTGATTGCTTTCGATCAGCGGGCTGGGGCTGAGATATTGCTTGAACTCCGGCGGCAGCGCTTTGGCGTCGGGCACAACATACAGATCGGTGTTGTCCGGCGGCAGCAGCGTGTGCCGTATGATTTCCATGGTGAGAATGGCGTGGACCTCTTTGCCTTCGGCCAACTGGGGAATGTTGACGACCATCTGCTTCGCCGTGCCGAAAGACTTGAAAGTCATGGTCACGCCGGGCGAGAGATCCTGGCTGACGAGCTTTACGCCCTGCTCCGGCCATTCCATGGGCACGGTGGTCGTGCCGGACAAGCGACCTACGGGTCCGTCGGCGGCAGACACGATCATTCCGATCTTCCATTTCTGCACGTCGGCTTCGCCCAGTTTAGGACCGCGGGGTACCCGGTCCTCCGGGTCAGCGGCCGGCGACCCGGAGTACCCGGCGCCCTGCGCCTTGCTATCCTCCTCTCCCGGATTGACCAGGGCAGATTCCAGCAACACGATGAAAGCAGCGATGATTGGCCCGATGCGCATGATACGGTCTTTGAAAGGGGAAAATGCCTCCCTATATTGTACGTTGCGGATCTTGTAGGATGAGTAGGGTGGGCCTGGCGGCCAGACAACCGCAGTCGACCATTTTATAGGACTTCTGGGACCTAGAGGAATTGTAGGTCCCATGTTCCGCTCCACCCCACCATAGGTGTACCATGACACCCACCAAAAAGCTCAATCGCGAACAAATCCTGCAATCCGCCGGCGGTTACCGCTTTCTGGCGGTGCTTGGGGCTGCCGCCGAACTGAACCTCTTCACGCTGCTGGGCGGAGAGTCGCTGGCCGCAGAGCCGATCGCCATCCGGCTCCGCTCGAATCTGCGGGCCACGACCGTCTTGCTGAATGCCTTGGCCGCCTTGGGCCTCTTGGAGAAGCAGGGCGAGAACTACTGCGTGCCGGCCGAATTGCGGCCGTGGCTGAGCGAAAATGCCCCCGGCACGGTGTTGCCCATGGTCCTGCACCAGATGAGCTTGACTCGCATGTGGTCGCAGTTGGCGTGGGTCGTCCGCAGCGGCGAACCGGCCGTGCGGCAGGCGAGCATCCGCGGGGCCGAGGCCGATCGTGCCGCATTCATCGCCGCCATGCACAGCATATCTGGCCCGATCGCCGACGAGCTTGTGGCCCGGCTCGGGGTACCCGTTGGCGTACCCAGTACCCGGGGTCCGGCCCCACCCAAGTTCAGGCATCTGTTGGATGTCGGCGGGGCGTCCGGCACTTGGACGCTGGCCTTTCTCCGCGCCATGCCGGAAGCGCGGGCCACGATCTTCGATCTGCCCGACGCCATCGAGCAGGCCCGCGAACGGATTGCCGCCAGCGGTTTTCGCGACCGCGTGCATCTGGTGGCGGGCGATTTCTATGACGATCCGCTCCCCAGCGGGGCCGATCTCGCCTGGGTCAGTGCGATCGTGCATCAGCATGCCCGCGAGGACAACCGCGAGTTGTTCGGCAAGGTCCGCGAGGCGCTCGTGCCGGGCGGCCGGATCATGATACGCGACATCGTGATGGAGGCCGATCGCACCGCGCCGCCGGAAGGGGCGCTCTTCGCCGTCAACATGCTCGTGGCCACGGCCAGCGGCGGCACGTTCACCATGGACGAATACACGGAAGACCTTCAGGCCAGCGGCTTCCACGATGTGAAACTGCTGGTCAAGGATCAATGGATGAACTCGGTAGTGGAGGCAACGCGGGGGTGAGGCCGTAGGGTGGGCCGAGTGAAACGAGTCCCACCATCTTCCCACGGCTCTCATGGTGGGACTCGTTTCACTCGGCCCACCCTACGGCTCAGATTCTCGCCTCCTAAGAGGATACATTGGCGCCGCTCATTTGACGCGGCCGCTTGCGCAGGGTTAGAATGACGAGATTCCTTCCACCTTCCACCCCCCGCGACAGGTCCCTGCCATGCAGTTCCATGCTATCGTCACGTCCCTCTTGGTTCCCATCAGCTTGTTCGCTGCTGCTGTCAACGCCGCCGAGGAGCCCTGGATCACGCTTTTCGACGGGAAGACGCTCGATGGGTGGCATGTTTCGGCGGGTTCGCCCCAGGTTGTTGACGGGCGGCTTGCGCTGGCGGGAGGAAGTCGGTTAGAGTGCACGAAGGGGAGCTTCTCCGACTTTGTTTTCACCACCGACATACTCACGGAAAGCGGAGCCGTCGGCGGCCTCAGCCTTCATCGGATGCCCGCGAGTCCGACACCGGCGAATTGGCTTCCGCCTCATGTTTCTATCAACAATTCCCGTGCATGGTCAGCCATCCCCAGAACGGGCAGCCTTGACGGTGCCCGCTGCCAATTCAAGTCACTCGCGAAAGATGGCGATTGGCTCAAGCTAAGAATCCACGCGCAAGGGGGCCGCATTCGCGTCTGGGTCAACGACATATGTGTGGCCGATGCACTCGGTTTCGCGCATGACTGCCTTTTGATTCAGACGGAAGAAGGAACCGCGAAGGTCTTCTTCAAAGACATACGACTACAAATGCTGCCAAGTGATCCAGCTCACACCAAGTTTCCGCCACCGCCAGATACGGTCGATCGACAGTTGACGAGACTCCACCGACAAGACTTCCCTCTCATCAACTACCACATCCACCTCAAAGGCGATCTCACCCTGGAAAAGGCCCTGGCGCACAGCCGCGAGACGGGCGTCTTCTACGGCATCGCGGCCAACTGCGGCGTAAAATTCCCCATCACCAACGACCAGGGCATCTACGACTACGTCAAGAAGCTGGAAGGCCAGCCGTGCTTTATCGGCATGCAGGCCGAGGGCCGCGAATGGCCGACGCTGTTCTCCAAAGAGGCCATCGCCAAATTCGATTACGTCTTCACCGACGCCATGACGATCGTCGATCATCGGGGCCAGCGGGCCCGGCTGTGGATGCCCGACGAAGTCGATATCCCCGACAAGCAGGCCTTCATGGAACTGCTCGTGCGGACGATCGAAGAGATCCTCGACAACGAACCGGTCGACATCTACGCCAATCCGACCTACCTGCCCGACATGCTCATCCAGGAATACGACACGCTCTGGACGCCTCAGCGAGTCAAGCGGGTGATCGACGCCGCGGCCCGCAACGGCGTGGCGATCGAAATCAGCAACCGCCTGAAACTGCCCAAGGCCGATTTCATCCGCCAGGCGAAGCAGGCCGGCATCAAGTTCACTATCGGCACGAACAATGTCGATTCCAAACTCGGCCGCGAGGAATATGCCTTGCAGATGATCCACGAGTGCGGCCTGAAAGCCTCAGATATGTTCCTGCCCAAGCCCGACGGCAAGAAGCCGATCCAGGTGCGGGGATTCAAGAGCAAATCCGAGCGAAAAGAACCGACAGAAAAATAGAGGGACAGAAGAATAAGGAAAGGAACAGGGAAAACTAACTCCGCTAATTGTTTCATTAGTGAAAATAAGTGTTCTCTCCCCTTAATGCCTTTGTTTTTCTGTCCAAGAATTCCTTCCTACCAGTCGAAGATCTTCTTCAGGGAGTGGATCGTGGCGGCCCGGCCGCCGCGGGCGATGGCGGTGGTCAGGGGAAGGTTCTTGGGGCAGACCTTCACGCAGTTCTGCGCATTGCCGCAGACCTGGATGCCGCCCTCGGCGATCAAGGCGTCGAGCCGCTCGCCGGCGTTCATCGCGCCGATGGGATTCATGTTGAAGAAATCGACCTGGGCGATGGCGTGGGCGCCGATGAAGGAACGATCGACCGCCTCGCGCAACCGTGCGCGGAACTGTTCCTGGGTCTCGTCGGGCTGCTTGAGCAGTTCCATCTTCAAGAACTGCGGACAGGCCTCCAGGCAGCAGCCGCAGCTCATGCACTTGCTGTACTCGTAGGCGAACTGCTGCTGCTCTTGCGACTGCCGCGGGCCCGGCCCCATGTCGTAGTAGCTGTCGACCGGCACCCAGGCCTTGATCTTCTCCAGCGAGGCGAAGAGCCGCGAGCGGTCGACCATCAGGTCGCGGATCACGGGAAACTTGGTCATCGGCCGCAACTCGATGCCGTCGGGGTTGTCTTTGAGCAGATTGTCGATGAGGGCCGAACAGGCCTGCCGCACGCGGCCGTTGATCACCATCGTGCACGATCCGCAGACCTCTTCCAGACAGTTGCACTCCCAGACGACCGGCGCCACGTTCTGTCCCTCGGCGGTGACCGGCGATTCGGCGATCTTTTGCAGGGCGGAGATCACGTTCATGTCCGACTCGTACTCGACGCGGAACTCGTTCCAGTAACCGTGCTCGCCCGGCAGATTCTGGCGAAGGACACGAACGGTGAAGGTACGGGAGGATGTGGCACTCATAGTTGGAGATTAAGACGTAAGGAAATACGAATATCGGATTTCGGATTTCGGATTTGAGATTTCATTTCTTGTTGGCGTTCTGCCGTTGTTTCCAGACCTGCTCGATCACGTCGCCGCCGGCGAGTCCGTAAAGACGCGGTCGGGGCGGAATCAGGCTGGTGTTGACGTTTTCGTAGCTCAGCGTCGGCTCGCCGCCGGCAGAGCAGACGGCGATCGTCGACTTCAGCCAGCGACGATTGTTGGCTTCGAACCGGTCGCACCAGTCCTCCGCCTCGCGGCGCTGCTGGGCCGGCTCGGCGGCCGTGATTTCGCTCTGGGCGAACTCGGGCTTGTAGTGGGCGCCGCGGCATTCGTCGCGGGCGATGGCTCCCTTGAGGATCGCCTTGGCCACCGGGAACATGTCCTCCAAGGCCCGCGCGAACGGTGCCGTCTGGTTGGCCCAGGGGCTGGTGTCGGAGATCGAGCAGCGGGCGGCCTGCTGCTGCAGGTCGCAGACTTTGGCGTAGGTTTCCTGCATGTCGTCGTTGTGGCGGACGACGGTGGCCGACTTGGTCATGAGGCGACCCAGCTCGGCATGGATCTTATACGGATTGGGTCCGCCCTGTGGACGCTTCAGCAACCCGTCGTAGTACTCCTGGTGCTTGCGCTTTGCCTGGTCGAACAGCCCGGAAGGCAGCTCGCCGGATTTCGGGCCGTTGAAACTGCCCACGTAACTGGCGATGCCCGGGGCCACCGTCAGGCCGCTGAAGATGCAAGAGACCAACGAGTTTGCCCCCAGACGGTTGGCGCCGTGGTACTGGTAATCGCATTCGCCGATGGCATACAGGCCGGGGACGTTCGTTTGCTGGTTTTGCGGCGAACCGATGTTCAGTCCACCCTGGCCGTTGGCCGCGTAGTCGACCCACAGCCCGCCCATCGTGTAGTGGACGGCGGGGAAGATCTTCATCGGCACCTTGCGGGGGTCGGCACCCTGGAACTTCTCGTAGATTTCCAGGATGCCGGCCAGCTTGCGGTCCAACAGCTCGCGGGGCAGGTGCGACACGTCGAGGTAGACGCACATACGGCCGGCCTGCACGCTCAGGCCTTCCTGCACGCAGACCTTGAAGATCTCGCGGGTGCCGATGTCGCGGGGCACGAGGTTGCCGTACTTGGGATAGCGCTCTTCGAGGAAGTAGTAGCGTTCCTTCTCGGGAATGTCGTGCGGCGGACGCGGATCTTGCGGCTTCCGCGGCACCCATACGCGGCCGCCCTCGCCGCGGGCGCTTTCACTGATCAGGCGGAGCTTGTCGGCCCCGGGGATGGCCGTGGGATGGACCTGGATGAACTCGGCGTTGCCCAGGCGGCCGCCGGCCTGATAGACGCGGCTCACCGCGGCGCCGTTGCAGGCCACGGAGTTGGTGGAGCGGCCGTAGATCGCCCCGCAACCCCCGCTGGCGATCACCAGGGCGTCGGCCGGGAAAGCGCGGATCTCCATCGATGCCAGGTCCTGGCCCACGCAACCGCGGCAGCGGCCCGTCTCGTCGATCACCGGGCCGAGGAAATCCCAATACTCGAACTTGCAAATATGTCCGGCGACTTCCCAGCGGCGGACCTGCTCGTCCAGGGCATAGACCAACTGCTGGCCCGTCGTGGCCCCGGCGAAGGCCGTGCGCTGGTAGAGCGTGCCGCCGAAACGGCGGTGGTCGCGAAAGCCTTCGGGCGTGCGGTTGAAGGTCACGCCCAGCCGGTCCATGAGGTCGATGATGCGGGGGGCCCAGTAGGCCAGCTCCTTGACCGGCGGCTGGTGTTGCAGGAAATCGCCGCCGTAGACGGTGTCGTCAAAATGTTTCCATTCGCTGTCGCCCAACTGCCGCGTGAGATCGTTGACGCTGTTGATGCCGCCCTGGGCGCAGACGCTATGCGACCGTTTCAGGGGCAGGATGCTCATAATGCTGACGTCGCATTCCAGCTCAGCCAGTTTGATGGCGGCGGCCATTCCGGCCAATCCGCCGCCGATGATCATTACCGAGGGTTTCGCCATGACATATTCTTGTTCTAGGTGTTGTGAAAGAACCAAAACCCGAAGAGGGCGGCCATGCCTGCCCCGGCCAAGGCCAGGCCGAAACCTGCGCAAACGACCGTGGCCCACCATTGGGCACGGCGGCCGGTCCAGAGGCCCCAGGTAATGCCCATCGTCCACAGGCCGTTGGCAAAGTGGTAGACCGAGGCCAGGATGCCGATGGCATAGACGGGCCCTACCCACACTGCCTGCTGCACCGCATCGACGCCCGTCGTGACGGCATGCTTGGGATCAAAAACCCCGCCTCCCAGTTTTCGCGTCACGTTTTCAAGCCACCACGGCGAGTTATTGATCCAACCGCGGGTTTGAAAGACGTGCCAGAGGATGAAGACAAAGGCGATCACCCCGGTCCAGCGCTGCAGCGTATAGCGGAAGTTCTGAGGATACGGGTAGTAGGCCACGTTCCGCTTTCCCCGCGCCACGATAATCAAACCGATGACCCCGTGAAACAAAATCGGCAAAAAGATGCAGGTCCATTCGGTCACCTCCAGAGTTCGCTCGCCCATGCTATGGATCAAATCGACGCGTTGCTGGTAGCTGTTGTCGAGGATCCCCATGTTGGTCAAGAGGTGGACGACCAGGAACGCGCCGACGGGCACCAGGCCGGTCAAGGAGTGGAGGCGGCGGATGAGGAATTCATGCCGTCCGAAAACCGAAGCAATGTCTGCCATTTCCGTCTCAAAGCTCCTGCCTTAGAAGTGGTGTGCGCTGCGGCCGAGGCCCCAGCCACCAGGGCCGCACAGAATGCTATTTTCCTCGAAGCGGGCGATTCGAGCAAGCCCTTTTGGAGTGCGGTAATTCATTACCGCTTTTTTTCGGGCACCATGTCGGGCACCATGTACCCATAGTCGCGGTCGTGGTCGTGGTTGGCGGAGCGGCTTTTCATTTCCACTATTTTATCAGCAAAAAATGTCAAACGATCGAAACCACGGTCCATCGGCAGGCAGCCCGCCAAAATGGCATATTCCCCGTCGTCGGCCTGAGCTCACGTCATGATTATGCTATACTCATGGACGTAAAGCTACTCACCGCTTGTTCCATTCCACGGAGACCCGTCCCATGAAAATGACTGCCCTGATTGCCGCGGCCTTCTTGCTCCCCGGCGTGCTCCTTGCCCAGGACGCACCCAAAGCCGATGAAAAATTCGTCAGCCTCTTCGATGGCAAGACGCTTGACCGCTGGAAAGTCGAGAACTGCCAGGTCGAAGTGCAAGACGGCTGCATGTTTCTCAAGGGCGGCAACGGCTGGGTGCGGACCGAAAAAGCCTACGCCGACTTCGTCCTGGAGTTGGAATGGAAGGCCCTCAAGAAGGAACAGTACGACTCGGGCGTTTTCATCCGTGCGGAGTCACCGGCCGGAAAGTCGCCCTGGCCCGAGCGGAACCAGGTCAATCTCCGCCAGGACATCGTGGGCAATATCGAGCAGTACAAAGCGGCCCTCGGTCGAACCGACCTGGTCAAGCCGGGCGACTGGAACCACTTCCGACTGGTCGTCGTCGGCAAGACCGCCGAGCTGCTGATCAACGGCAAACGGGCATGGAAGATCGACGACCTCACGCCCGCCAGCGGTCTGATCGGCCTGCAGTGTGAAGTGCCCGGCGGCGGGCAGTTCCTCTTCCGCAATCTTCGCATCAGCGAGCGGTAACCCTTACAGTTCTTTCGACCGCACGACAATCATCTTCTTGACCTGCATTTCGGCCATGGTGTGCGGAATGCCGCCCACGCCGAGGCCCGACTGCCGCAGGCCGGCAAACGGCATCCAGTCGACGCGAAAGGCGGTGTGATCGTTGACCATCACGGCCGAGGCATCCAGCCGCCGCGCAGCCCGCAGGGCCGTGTCGAGGTCGCGGGTGAAGACGGCGGCCTGGAAGGCATAGGGCAAGGCATTGGCCCGCGCGATGGCTTCATCCAAGGCGTCAAAAGGCGAAACGCAAACCACCGGGCCGAAAACCTCGTGCCGCATCACCCGCGTGCCGTCCGGCGGATCCAAGAGCACGGTGGGCGCGTAACAGTTGTTCGGCAAGGCACGGCCGCCGCAAAGCAAGCCGGCCCCGGCCTGCACGGCCTCCTGCACCCATTGGTCAACCCGCGTCACCTCGCCCGGGCGGATCAACGGCCCGACCGCGGTCTCCAGGTGCCGGGGGTCGCCGACCTTCAACCCCTCGGCGGCCGAGGCGATGTCGGCGGCCAACTTCCGGGCGATCCGCCGATCGGCAAAGATCCGTTGCACGGAGACACAGACCTGCCCGGCATGATAGAAGCCGCCTTTCACCAGCAGCGGCACTGCCTGGTCGAGATCGGCGTCGGCCGCCACGATCACCGGCGCCACGCCGCCATGTTCCAGCGAGCAGCGGGTGCCCGGCGCCAACTGCCGCCGCAGTCGCCAGCCGACATCGCCACTGCCGATGAACGTGAAGAAGGCAACCCGCGGATCGGCGACGATCTGGTTGGCCACGTCCAGATCGACGGTCACCAGCGGTTGGCACCACTCGTCGGGCAGGCCCGCTTCACGCAGGATCTGCACCAGGCGGAAGCAGGAAAGCGGCGTCGCCTTGGCCGGCTTGACCACCACGGGGCAACCGGCCGCCAGCGCCGGGCCGATCTGGTGGGCAATCAGGTTCAACGGATGGTTGAAGGCCGAGAAGGCCAGCACCGGCCCGATGGGCTCAAGCTGGGTGAAGGCCAGTCGCCCGCCGGAACTGGCCGTGCGGCCCATGGGAATCTCTTCGCCGGCCTGCGAGCGGAGGTGTTCGACGCACAGGCGGATGCTATCCGTCGCCCGATCGGCCTCGACCAGCGAATCGATCAGCGGCTTGCCGCCTTCCCGCGCGGCCTCCAAGGCCAGCCGATCGCGGCGCGACTGCATCAGATCGGCCGCGCGGCGGAGGATTTCGATCCGCCGCGCCGGGCTGAGCCAGGCATCGCGATTGCGAAACAGCCGCTCGGCCGTCGCCAGGGCCTGCTGAGCGCCGTCGAGATCGACCTGATCCAGCGTGGCGATAAGGGTTTGGTCCAGCGGAGAGCGGACCTCGCCCGGCGCCGACGCAGCGCGGGCATGGGGAACCATGAGGGGAAAGTGCTCGCAAGCGGGTGCGCCGGGCTGAGGGCAGGGGGCTGGGGAGAGATCATTATCCACAATGTTGATCCTCTTATCGCTTGTATGGCCCCACGAACTTCGGCCCATTGTAATGAATCATGTGGTCCGGAGTCTCGGCAATCCAACGAAGCAACGGTTTTTCGGCCTTGGCCCAAGACTTCTTGGGGCCAAGGTTCGCAAGTGCCAGCAGCGTCAAGGCTGAACGCTCGTTTTGCTGAGCGCGTGGAAGGCCGAACGCTCGAAGAATCTCCAGGGCTTCATCTCGTTTTCGCATTTCACGTTCCAACGAGGGAGCCAGCAAGCCCAAGCTCTCTCATTACAAGGGTTTCGGCTTCCGCTATATTGTGTTTGGCTTGCCTTCCAATTCTTGCCAACATCTTCAAATCGGGGAAATTCATTGTCCGAATCTCAGTTGCGTTCACCTGCGTATTGCCGCTGATCGTACGAAAATAACGGTCAATCAGGTTGGAGTTGAATAGTGCCGCAATCCCATATACTTCATCTTCCGTCAGGTCGCGTTCAGCGTGGTATACGTAGTTGACATGGTTCTCAATTCCGACGTAGGGAAAAGGCAAGTCAGCCTTGAGAAGGCAAGCGGCGGTCAACCTCCGCTTTTCTTCCTTGGCACTGAAACGCTTGATGAGAACGTAGTTCTTCGTCGGAACCAATAATCGCAGCGACTCTTCGCAGCGCCTGAAGGCTTTGTGCTTCCCATTCTTTGCCAATGGCCAAGTCGTTGCGAATGGTTTGACATTGTGGGGATGCAGCAGGGGAACAGCAGTCTTGTCGGTTGCGTCCGCTACGAGGTATTCCGCTGCCCGAAACAGGACAATGGGGCCAGTCGAGATCCGTAAGCCGGTTTCAGAGAACCGAAACGGTAATGATTCAACCAACTGCATGATTTCGCGGTCGTCGTCACCTTCGGGTATGCGTATAACGTAGTCGTCCGAAGAGTTGTCGATAATGTCCGTTGCCGGAACGTCCGAGCGTTGCAAGCCATTGGTCAGACTCGCCCCAAAGCTGGCGGTAACCGTTATCGCCGGGGAAGGAGTTCCCAACCTGTGTACTTTGCTAATGATGCTCTCTTGCAGAACATTCGAGTGTTTGAACGTATCCGTTCGGGACTCAAAAATATGGATATGGTCGAGGGCCACGCGTTCTAAATACCACTGGCGAAAACCGCGAAAATACAGGCCGTTACAGAAACTGCGTGGTGTAATGGCCACAATTTCCCCGTTCCGCTTGAGGAGTCTTGCGGCTAACGCCATGAAAAAGGCGTAAATGTTCGGCTGACCGTGAACAATTTTCTCCATGAGCTTCGCATGTACCGAGCCTTTGCGCAGCTTGAAGTAGGGCGGATTCATAATCGCGCCGTCGCATTCCACACTGAAACTGGCTTCATTGAAAAGTTGCTTGCCGTCCAAACCGTGAGAGGTTGCAAGAATGAAGTCATCGACATGCAGGACATAGTTTAATGTATGGCCGGATTCCGAGAGAACACGCTTGCAGTTGTCAAGATTCTGCTTGAGCAACGGCGCTAATCGGGGGTCGTTCTCGAAAACATGGGCGATAACGGTTCGCGGGGAACGTAGCTCGCGGATTCTCTCGCAAAATGCGGCGGTCAACGTGCCGATACCTGCGCCAGGGTCGAGCAAGACATATTCCGCGGGAATCGCCGCGAAGAGGCTTGCCATGAACCGAGCGACTTCCGGTGGAGTGAATACTTGCCCATGTTCCTTCCGCCGGTCAGCGCTATTGCTGTTCTCGAATCGCTGTTGGAGCTCTAGGGCGTAATTCAGCATAACTCCCTTTCTCTCTACCCCCCCAGCCACGAGGGCAGCTCGCCGGCGGGCGGGAGCTTCACCGTCCAGGCCCGCGTGACCTGCGGCATGGCCAGGATTTCGGCCAGGGCCTCGGCCGGCGGGACCGAGTCCAGCGAGAGCACGCCCACGGCCTCGCCGCCCGGTTTGTTCGTCGCGCGGCCGACGGCCATCTGGGCGATGTTCACCTGGTGCCGGCCAAAGATCGTGCCCACGTTGCCGATCACGCCGGGCATGTCGCGGTGGAAGAAGATCATCAGCGTGCCGTCGAGGAAACTCTCCAGGCGGCAGCCGTTCTTCTGCACCAGCCGCGGCATGTTGTTGCCGAACAGGGTGCCGGCGGCCGACGAGGTCTTCTCCTCGCGGACGACTTCCGCGGTGATCAGCGAGCTGAAGTCGCCGATGTCGGTCGAGCGCTGTTCCACCAGCTCGATGCCCCGCTCGCGCAGCAGGACCTCGGCGTTGACGATGTTCACGCCCTGCACGGCATGGGCCAGCAATCCGGCCGCGAAGGCCTGCGACAGCAGCCGCGTGTCTTTCTTCGCCACGTCGCCCTTGTAGTACATGCGGCAACTGGTCGGCGCACGATGGTCGCCCTGGGCCAGGAGCAGCCCCAGGCGGTAGGCCACGTTCAGGTATCCGCGGAGGCTCTCCAGGGTCTTGGGATCCAGCGGCGACATGTTCACCGACTGCTTGATCGCGCCGGTGGTGAAGAAATCGATCAACAACTCGGCCGCCTCGACGGCCACGTTGGTCTGGGCTTCCTCGGTGCTCGCGCCAGGTGCGGAGTGCAAAGCACGTTGGGCATGCCGAACAAGGGGCTCTTGGTACACGGCTCTTCCATATAAACGTCGAGGGCCACGCCGCCGAGGCGCCCGCTCTTCAGGCCCTCGACCAGGGCCGCCTCGTCGTAGATCCCGCCGCGGGCGCAGTTGATCAGCCGCGCCCCCTTCTTCATCATCAGGACCTCCTTGCTGCCGATGAGGTTCTTGGTCTGGTCGTTCAGCGGCGTATGGACGGTGAGGATGTCGACCAGCGGCAACATCTCCTGCGTCGAGGCGGCCAACTGGATGCCCAACTCCTTGGCCCGCGCGGCCGAGACGAACGGATCGTAGCCGATGACCTTCATTTCCATGGCCACAGCCCGGCTGGCCACCGCCTGACCGATCCGCCCCAGGCCGACAATGCCCAGCGTCTTGCCGGCCAACTGCGTGCCCATGAACTTCTTGCGGTCCCAGCGGCCCTCGGCCAGGCTCTGATGGGCGGGGGCGATGTTCCGCACCAGCCCGTACATCAGGGCCAGCGTCTGCTCGGCGGTCGAGATCGTATTGCCGCCGGGCGTGTTCATGACCACGATACCCTGCCGAGTGGCGGCTTTCGTGTCGATATTGTCGACCCCCACGCCCGCGCGGGCGATGGCCTTGAGCCGATGGTTCCCCTGGAGCGATTCGGCGGTAATTTTCACGCCGCTGCGGCAGATCGCGCCGTCGGATTCCGCCAGGGCCGATTTGAGGGCATCGCCCTTGAGGCCCGTGCGGATCTCGACTTCAATACCGGCGGCTGATCGCAGCAGATTCAGGCCGTCGTCGGAAAGGTCGTCCAGAACGATGATTTTTGCCATGCTTTGCTCCTGGAAATTCGGTTTCCTGGTGGGGGAATTTAGTAAATATAGCCTAAATTGCGGGGGATGGTAGGCCGGGTGTCGGCATGATAGGACGTGTGCCCCACAAGACTGGAGGAAATTACCATGGCGACGATCAGTCATCGTTCCACCGACGCCGGGAGACTGCTGAAAAAGTGCGAGCAAACACGACATCTGATACTGAGAACTCAGTACTGGGCAGTCAGAAGTTGTCTTTAGGGCGGAAATCCCGCCTTGCCGGGAATCGCTAAGGGCCTTTTCCGCAGCCGAGCCGTTGTCCGGTCAGGGGATCGGGAACACCCACTCGTCCGCTAGACCCACTACGGGCGGCACGAATTCACTATCGGTAACCGGCGGCTCGTAGCGCCTGCCGGACCAGGAGGCGCAACCAACAAACGGCTGGCGCGGCTTAATCGTTTGCGCGACCGCCGGCCCCCACGCTGCGCAGTAGGGAAGTCCCTTGGGTTCGTACTGGAATGCATCGCCAGTACGCGGATCGACGGGAACCTGGTCGAAATACTTGCCCCGGAGTTCATTCAGCGACTGGGGCAGTCCGCCATGATCGAGTTTCCACGCTTCCAGGGCCAGGATCAGCCGCGTGGCGCGGCGGTACGTTTCAACCGTCAACCAGTCGTCGAATTGCACGCGAGGCATGTTCACGCTCACGAGATTATACGTAAAATCTCTCGACAGCGCTGGCGTGATTTCGATTTTCGACGGGGGTGGTGCAAAGCCTCCGGCGGCCAGCGCCGCCTCCGTGTCCCGGCAGCGGGCGAAGTCCTCCGCCGTCAGCTTGTTCAAGAGCCGCAAGGCCCGCGCCCGCTCCCAAGGCATCCAGGTGACCGCGAAATAAGAGGTCATGTCGGTACTGCGGGGGAGCTCCTTGAGGGCCCCACGGTCGCCCTTGAGCATGCGAAGGTTCAGGAGATAGATGCGTTGGATGTCTTCGCAGTACGTCGGCGTGCTGCGCCATTGGTTCTCGAACGTGCGCAACGCCTTGAGCACCCGCTCCGACTTCTGGCCGCTCTCCGCCGCCCAAGGCGTGAGTTGCTCGCAGACGTTGAGTTCCAATATGCCATCCAGCCAGGGCCAGCGTTGACGAGCGTGAAGGGCGATGTGCTCGGCGGCTACGTAGCGGTCTAGGGCCGCGTCGAGTCTTCCCGCGGCCTGCAACGGTTTCCCGCTGGCGAGGACCAGACCGGCCAGGTCGATTTCCGCGTTCGGATCCAGCGCGACGAGCGGGTCCAGGCAGTATCCCGGCAGCGGCCGACGGCTGGCCTGCACGGCCAGCGCAACCGCCTGCGCTTCGGCCTCCGACCTTGCCGACGTGTTTTCCGTGTGATTCGCTCTTTGCTGAAATTCGATTGCCCGCACGTAAAGGGCTTGCGTCTCCTTCTCCTCCGGCGGCATCGGCCAGGTCAATCCCTGCGGATCAAAGCCAGGCCCGACCAGCGGGATCTCATAGACCCGCACCAGGGGAATCGCCACGAGGATCGCCAGCAAGGCGGCGGCAATCACCAAGTCCGAGCGGAGCCGCGCCCGCCAGGTCTTTCGCTCCAAGAGCCAATCGGGGGCGTGCAGCCACGTGGAGACCAGGAAAGCCAACGGCAGCGGGGCCACCGACCACAGCCAACTCAAGCCGAGCACGTACATCATGACAGCCCAGACGCATACGACGTACGTCAGTATCGTGCCGGAGATCACGGCCAGGAGCCCACTGCGGAAGGTCATCGAGCAAAGCTGTCCGCAGGCATAGGCCGCGACCCCAGCTCCCAGCAGAGATTCGATCACGAGCCCTCGCCCCGTTGGTAGATGCCAGATCTGCCCAATCGTGGGTGGCAGCACCAACAGCAGCCCCAGCAGCACGACAATGAAGCCACCGATCTGCCGGCTCAGCCAGACCAGTCGCGGCGAAACACCGTGCTCGGCCAAGAAGCGGAAACGGCAACTCGTCTGATCGCCAAGATAGAGCAGCGAGGAACTGAGGACGGCCGAGAACCCTGGCACGATGATGACTTCGGGCCATAGCCCAGGTTTTCGTGTGTAATCGTTCCCGAGAATCCAACTCATCCAAACGAGAAAAGCCGCGGGCAGCAACCAGACGAACAGGGCCACCTTGATCGCGGTCGACTGCCGCAACTCCTGCCATAGGAGCCGGCCAAGCATGGTGGCGGCAGACGGCGGCCGATCGCAGGTCCCGCGGGTCACACCGCTCGCCCACGTACTCCGCGCGGGCAAGACCAGATCGTAGATCGCCTCGATCTGTTCCTCGCTGAAGCCCTTGCTCGGCGGCCGCGCAGCCCGCAGCCACCTCTCGCGGAACCAGCGGGCCGCCAGCGCGACGTCGGCCGCCATGACCAGGGCCACAATCAACAACCGTCCGGGGATGCCGTTGGTAATGTGGTCCATGCCGATGAACCGGATTGCATCGATCGACCCGACGGTCCCCGCGAGAATGGCCGCCACGAGCGGACGTTTCAGCAACAACGAGAAGAGGATGCCCCAGGCCAATAGCTCGACGCCCCACATTCCGAGGAGGGCCCACATTCCCTGGTTGAAATTCGGGTCGGGCAGTCCGCGGGCCAGCGCCAATGCCAGCGTCCACGCCACGAGATACATGGCCGCCGTGCTCCCCACGGCGTAGGCGATTTTGCCCAGAAACACCACCAGCGGCCTGACCGGCAAGGCACGCAGGAAGTCGTAAGTTTCATCCTCGCGTTCCGTGGCGAAGAGCGTTGCTGCCGATCCCAGCGCGTAGAGGAGCGCAAATGTCAAGCCCGCGGCGAACAGCGACTGAATCCGTTCGGGCTGGGAAGCCCAGGGATTCGCCAGCAATGCCGATTCCACGATGACGGTCGCCAGGGCGATGGAGATCCAGAACGCCCGCTGGGCGCGGTACTCTTTCCAGAGAATTCGCCGAAAAATGGTGGCATTCATGGCCGCGCCTCCTCTCGGACAGGATGCCCAGCGCGGGCCTCGCGGCCATGCTGGATGTAGGCCACAAAGATCTCTTCCAAACTGGGTGTCCGAACCTCGACGTTCTCCATACCGCCGCTGGCCCGCAGCGCGGCCGCGTCATCTCCGCTCGCCAGGCGCACCAAGACCTGCCATTGTCGGGCGCGTTGACGGCGGAAGAGCACCTCGCCCGGCAGGTCCGGGGCGCTGCGGCCCCGTTCGTCATGGTGAAAGTCAACTCGCGGACGTGGGCCTTGATCTCGTCGAGCGGCTCGACGAGCATCAGCCGGCCCTGATGGAGGATGGCCACGATGTCGGCCACGCGTTCCACCTCAGCGATCTGATGGCTGGAGAGGAACACGGTTTTTCCCGTGGCCGCCCGGTCCACCATGCTCTCCAGGAATTCGCGACGCACGAGAGGGTCGAGGCCCGATGTCGGCTCGTCGAGCACCAGCAATTCCGGGTCGTGGGCCATGGCCAGCGACAGCCCGACCTTCGCCCGCATGCCCTTGGAAAGCGACTTGATCGCGCGCCGACGGGGCAGATCGAACTGGGCGACCAGCCGGCGGTACTCCGCCATGAAACCCCCGCCATAGAACCCGGCGGTGAACCAGCCGATTTCCTCGACGGTCATCCACTCGTAGAACGTAAGCCGCTCGGGCACATAGCCGACGCGGCGGCGAATCGCCAGGTCCTGGGTGGAACTGGCAAGGCCCAGCACCGAGCTTTCTCCACTGTCGGGTTCGGCCAGGCCGAGGAGGATGCGGATGGCGGTAGTCTTGCCCGCCCCGTTCTCGCCCAGCAGGGCGAAGACCGAGCCGCCGGGCACTTCCAGGGAGACCCGCTCCAGGGCAACTTCTCTACCAAAACGCTTGGAAACTCCGTGAAACTGAATCACCGGGGACATGTTTACACCTCGTTTCGATCGATGGCCGCCAACTCGCTTTCGACCAGCACGCGCAACTGGGCCGTTTCGAGCCGGCTCTGTTTTGCCTCTACCAGTACCTGTTGGATGCGATTACGGAGCAGTTCCAGCCGCTCGGCCAGGCAGCAGGCGCAGGCCCCGTCGGTCACGACCAGCCCGGTGCCGCGGACGTTCTGCAAGACGCCGTCGTCCTGCAGTTGCCGATAGGCCCGTGCCACCGTGTTGGGATTGATCGCCAGCTCGCGGGCCAGCTCGCGAACCGAGGGCACCATATCGCCGCTGTGCAGCGATCCGGCGGCGATGGCGAAGACCACCTGGCGGACGACCTGGTCGTAAATTGCCAAACCGTTGGAAGGGTTGATGGTGAAGAACATGCTTCGGTCCTGTGTACTAGCGACATAGTACAGTAGACACGATCCGCCAGATTTCGTCAAGGGCTGGGCGCGCAATTTTTTTGAGGCTCGTTCGGAAAGTCGGGACAACGGGGCCTCGAATGCGGAACCTCAGCCTCGACCCGACAAATCGTACTCTGGGCTTGCGCAGGCCCACCGTAACGTGTTAAAATGCGTAATATGCATCGGCTACGAGTGATTAGACATCGGTTCTTCACGTCTGCCAAGTTGTCTTCTTCCCAATTGATCGCGGTGGCCTACAAAACCCGCACAAAATCCTGGCATCCTGCGAACCTGTCTTGCTCCCGCGGCAGCCGGTTTCTATAATCTCGCCCGCCGTACTAGGGTTTTCCACAACGGCTTATAACTCTTCAGTTTGCAATTCGCAATTTCACCGTTTGGCCAGGCAAGCAAGGACGCTAGTCTGCTGAAACGACCGGGCGAAAGATCGGCGCCGACCAGTCCCGCCGCGCCTCTGCGCGACGAACATGGTCGCCGTATGCGCGGAGGATTCGGTGCAAGGACCTCTCTGACGCTTCGGGTTTTCCTCGTGGCCGCGGGCCTTCTCCTGCCGGCAACGCTCTCGGCACAGGTCCGCCTGCCGGACGGCAATAACATCGAGCCGATTGTGATCAAGGCCGAGGCGGCCAATCGATGGCAAGAGGGCGCGTATGAAGTGTGGCTGCTGCGGGGCAAATGCCAACTGCTGCAAGGCGACGACTGGGCGGTCTGCCAGGAAGCGGTGATCTGGATCGACCATGCCGCGGCCGCCTCGCACCGACGCACGCAAGTCATCGCCTATCTCGAAGGTAATGTCGGCGTCCGCCTGGTCCCCAATCGCGAGCCGATCGAGATCCACGACAAAAAATGGTTCGGCCGCTTCTTTACGATCCGCGACGTGCAGGTCTATGCCGGCAACGTGGCCGGCCGGCCCAACGTGCTGCCGGGCATCTATCAACGCGGCATGAACTTGCGCAATCCGGAGAACGCCGACGTGCTGCGGCAGACCGGCGTGGATCAGGTGCAGTACGTCACCGCGCCGACCGACTCCTCCCTGCCGCCGCCCGCCGCGGGGCCCGTGCCGCCGCCGGGGGCCCCGGCCCTTCCGCCGGGCACGATGCGGATCCGCATCTATCCGCGGGGCGACGTGCCGATGCAGGCCCAGTGGGAACAAGACCCGCTGACGCACCAGGCGAAGGCCGTCATCAACCAGGGCGTGAACGTGATCGTCGAGGGCCTGACGGCCCGCAAGAACGTCCCCGGCGTGGGCGGCGGACCGCTGACGCTCGACCTGTCGACCGACCGGCTGGTGGTCTGGACCGTGGCCTCGCAGCAGGCCGACATCAATTCGCCCCTCGCGGTGGAGAAGGACAAACCGCTGGAAATGTACATGGAAGGCAACGTCGTCTTCCGCCAGGGCGACCGCATCATCTATGCCGACCGCATGTATTACGACGTGCGAAACCAGGTGGGCACGGTGTTTTCGGCCGACATGCTCACGCCGGCGCCGGGCTATGAAGGCAAGGTCCGCCTGCACGCCGACGTCTTGCAGCAGGTGGGCGAGGGCCGCTTCCTGGCCCAGGACGCCTTTGTCACTTCCAGCCGCCTGGGAATTCCCCGCTATCGCCTGCAAATGGGCGAGGCTTCCTATGAAGACCACCAGACCCCGCGCACAGACCCGCTCAGCGGCGAGCCGCTGATCGACCCCAAGACCGGCCAGCCGGCGGTCGATCACCAGGAGTTGGTCGTGGCGCAGAACAACCTGTTGTACATCGAGGACGCGCCGATTTTCTATTGGCCGACGTTCGCCACAGACCTGAACGACCCGACGTTCTTCATCCGCCATGTCCAAGTCAGTCATGACGGCGTATTCGGCTACCAGCTCTTTACCGATTGGGCCGCCTACCAGTTGTTGGGCATCAAGGACCGCCCGGTGGGAACCGATTGGACCGTGAGCCTGAACTACATGAGCTTGCGGGGCTTGTCGGAAGGCACGGAGTTCAAATATGACCGCGGCGATTTTCTGGGCATTCCCGGGCCGGTTTCGGGGAACATCAAATTCTGGGGTATTTCCGATCGCGGCACCGACAACCTGGGCCTGGGCCGCAGCAACGTCCTGCCCGAGCCCGACGTCAACTATCGCTATCGCTACGTCGAGCAGCATCGCCAGGAATTGGGCGAGGGCTTCACCTTCACTGCCGAGTTGGGCAAGATCAGCGATCGCAACTTCCTGCTGGAGTATTTCAAGCAGGACTGGGACGAGCAGAAGGACCCCACGACGGACATCGCGCTAGGCTTCCGCCGCGAAAACATGTCGATGGACCTGCTGGCCGAGGCGCGGCTGGACAGCTTCGTCACCGATACGCAATGGTTGCCCCGTTTCGACCATTTTCTGCTGGGCCAATCGCTCGTGGCCGACCGCTTGACGTGGTTCGAGCATACAAGCGTGGGCTATGCGCAGTTCAAGGTCGGCACGCTGCCCAGCGCGGCCGCGGGCGACGAGGCGGTGAGCCATCTGCCCTGGGAGCCGCGGAATCTGTCTGGCGGGCGATTTGTTTCCCGCAACGAAATCGACCTACCCCTGGAGCTCGGGCCGGTGAAGGTCGTGCCGTATCTGTTGGGGGAACTGGGCTACTGGGGCGAAGACCTCAATGGGCAATCGCTGACGCGGGCCTATTACCAGGCCGGCATCCGCGCCACGCTGCCGATGTGGGCCGTCGATTGCGCGGCGGAAAGCACATTATGGAACGTACACGGGCTGGCCCACAAGGTCGAGTTCCAGGCGGAATACCTGCACGCCCAGTCGAACCAGAGCATGACGGACCTGCCGCTCTACGACCCGCTGGACGACAACCAGATCGAGGATTTCCGCCGCCGTTTCGTGGTCAACACGTTCGGTTTTCCGGCCGTTCCACCGCCCTTGACGCAGGGGCCGCCGACGAAGTTCGACGAGCGGTATTACGCGCTGCGCAACGACATGGAGGGCTGGGTCACCGCGCCGAGCATGGAGATTGCCGACGACCTGGACGAGCTCCGCCTGGGCGTCCACCAGCGCTGGCAAACGAAGCGCGGCCCGGCCGACAACCAGCACATCGTCGACTGGGTGGAATTCGACACGGACATCACCTTCTTCCCCAATCCCAGCCGCGACAACTTCGGCACCGACGCCGGCCTGGCGGACTACAACTTCATCTGGCACGTGGGCGATCGGCTGACGCTGTTGTCCAACGGCATCTTCGACTTCTTCGGCGAGGGGCAGCGGATCATCACGACGGGCCTGTTCCTCACCCGCCCCCCGCGCGGGTCGTTGTACCTGGGTTTCAGCATTCTCGAGGGCCCGATCGCCAGCGATGTGCTGACCATGTCGTACAGTTATTGGATGAGCCCGAAGTGGATCACGACCTGCGGCATGTCGCTGGACCTGAAGAACACGCAGAACTTCGGCCCGACGTTCCAACTCGTCCGCGTGGGCGAATCGATGCTGATCGGCCTGAACGCGAACTACAACCCCGCGCTGAACACTGGCGGCGTGAGCTTTACGATCGAGCCGCGGTTCGTGCCCAAGAGCGGCAACCTGAGCAGGCTGCCCGGAGTGCATGTGGGGCAGGCCGGGGAGCTGGGAGTAGAATAAGGAAATCCGAAATTCGAAATACGAAATCCTAAACAAATTCAAAATGCAAAACCAGAATGACAAAAACCGTTTCGAATTTCCTTTTTTCGATTTACGATTTGTTTAGGATTTCGTCATTCGAATTTCGGATTTCCTCCCCTATGTCGCGACCTTGGATACAAAAATTCGCCGATGCGTTCCGCGGCCTCCGCGAAGGGGTCCGCGGGGGAAGCAGCTTCGTCGTACATTTTGTGATTGCGACCGCGGTGCTGCTGAGCGCCGCGATGCTGCGGATGGATGCCGTGCAATGGTGTGTCCTGCTGCTGTGCATCGCCGGCGTGCTGGCCGCCGAGATGTTCAACACCGCGCTGGAAGCGATGGCCCGGGCGATCACCGACCAGAAACATCCGCAGATCCGCGACGCCCTGGATATCGCCAGCGGTGCCGTGCTGATGGCAGCCTTCGGTTCGATCGCGGTAGGAGTCGTGCTCTTCGGATACCGTGCCGGCCAACTGCTGGGTTGGTGGACTTAAGACACAATCTCGGCCGACTTCTTGCGGGCCTTTCCCGCGGAGCGAGGCCCACCTTGCCGTGAAGCCGGCGCATGCAAACGCTCCTCGGCCACCTTATCGCGATGGCCCTGGACGAGAATCTCCCCCACAAAGCCGCAAATCCCCAGGAATGTCAGCGGCAGGACGATTTGAATGACTTCCGGCGACATGCGTCAAACTCGATTGGCTCGGGCAGAGGAAACAGGTCGTAAGTGTTATCGACCCCGCGAGAAGGGCGGCTGGAGTTCTATTTCGAGCAGCAATCCAATGATTACCGGCACTTCAGGCCGCACAAGTGGAGGAGTTTGCGCAATCTGTAGGGTGCGTCGTCCGGGAGCCGCGGTGTTAATCAGAAGGCCCCGAGCTTCGACATGTCCACGGGTGTGCCTTCGTTACGGGTGCCGAGCATGCGGAAAGTATTCGCGTCGACCGCATAGTTGATCGTGAGCGTCGAGCCGTCGCAGAGCGCGAAGTTAGCGGCGTTGGGGTGCGCGCTGCCGAAGGAGATTTCGTCATCTAAGCCCCAACGATCCTGCTTCGGCGGCAGACCGGTCGTGCGGTTGGTGTCGTTGTCGAAGCCGACATATTCGTTCTCGTTGTCGGCCCCGACGTTGCCCGTGCCGTAGTCGTTTGCGCCAAGGTACTTCTCGCCGATCAAGATCGTTTGGGACGTGCCGTCGGTAACGTCGTCCTTGCGGATCGCGCTTTGCTCGAAGATGATGCCGTCGTACGTCGCGAAGTTGCTAAGAGTACGCGAGCCAAAATAGCTGGCCTGGTCGGACTTGCTTTCGGTATTCGGGCCCGCTCCGATTTGATTTGACCCTCCGTCGCCGCAACTGCCCGCGTAGTCGGTCCTTGCCACCTTGAAGCCGGCGGGCGCGGTAATGGGCGAACCGCCTCCGGTGATATTATAGCAGATAACGTTCGACCCCCAGTTCATGGGGTAGAGTGCCGGCCGGCGCCGCGTGGGGCAACTCGTGAGGGGCAATGCCGTGCTCACCAACTGCAGAACCGTTGCCTTGGTGGAATTGCCACCCATCCCCAAGTCGTGCAAGGGGGCCAATTCGGTGTTGGGAAGAATGTTGTAAATCCATCCGCCCGGTTGCTGATTGCCATAACCGCGGTCCGGGTCGCCATCCCAGAACCAGCCCCAGCCGCCCGTGGGAAAAATTCCCTGGGCCTCTTCGCTGGCCAGCGCCGCATCGGCCAACTGCTTCAGGTTGTTCTTGCACTGCACGTTGCGGGCCGACTCCCGCGCGGAATTCACGGCCGGCAAGAGCATGGCGACGAGAACCCCGATGATCGTGATGACCACCAGCAACTCCACCAGGGTGAAGCCGCCCGTTCGCCCGAGAACGTCATGATTCGTTCGACTACACAACATGGAACCACTCCTTGTATGCGCTTCGGGCTTCCATGGCCGAAGCAGAAAACGTCGCATTCTTTACCCGCGAGCAGTATACGTCTGAAAAAATCAAAAGGCACCGAGCTTCGACATGTCCACGGGTGTGCCTTCGTTGCGAGTGCCGAGCATGCGGAAAGTATTTGCATCGACCGCATAGTTGATCGTCAGCGCCGAGCCGTCGCAGAGCGCGAAGTTGGCGGCGTTGGGGTGCGCGCTGCCGAAGGCAATAGTGCTGCCTAGACCCCAGCGATCCTGCATCGGTCTTACACTGGTCGTGCGGAAGATGTCGTTGTCCATGCCGACATACTCGTTTTCGTTGTCGGCAGCTACGCCGCCCGTGCCATAGTTGTCTGCGCCAAGGTACTTCTCGCCGACCATGATCGTTTGGGAAAGGCCGTCGGTAACGTCGTCCTTGCGGATCGTGCTTTGCTCGAAGCAGATGCCGTCGAACGTCGCGAAGTTGCTAAGAGTACGTCCTTGAAAATAGCTGGCCTGGTCGGACTTGCTTTCGCTGTTCGGGCCTGATCCCAATTCAACGGTCCCCCCGTCGCCAACATTTACCGCGTAGTCAGTTCTTGCCACCTTAAAGCCTTGGTAGGGCTGACCTATGCCCGGACTACCGACGACGTTATAGGCGATTGTGTTCGACGCCCAGTCCATGGGGTAGAGAGCGGGTCGGCGGCGCGTGGGACAACTGGTCAGCGGCAAGGGTGTGCTAACCAATTGCAGAACTGTTGCCTTGGTGGAATTGCCGCCCATCCCTAAGTCGTGCAAGGGGGCCAATTCGGTGTTGGGGAGAATGTTGTAGATCCATCCGCCCGGTTGCTGGTTGCCATAACCGCGGTCCGGGTCGCCAACCCAGAACCAGCCCCAGCCACCCGTAGGGAAAATTCCCTGGGCCTCTTCGCTGGCCAGCATCGCATCGGCCAACTGCTTCAGGTTGTTCTTGCACTGCGCGTTGCGGGCCGACTCCCGCGCGGAATTGACGGCCGGCAAGAGCATGGCGACGAGAACCCCGATGATCGTGATGACCACCAGCAACTCCACCAGGGTGAAGCCGCCACTTCGCCCGAGAACATCATGATTCGTTCGACAACGCAACATGGAACCTCTCCTCGCTGGCCAGGTATCTGGATCGCAGAGCCCTGGACGACATCGCTGAGTTTACAGCGACATCCGTCACCTGCCCTTGCCCTCTCCTATCAGAATATCGGAGATTGCTGGAAAATGCAAGAATGGCGAAGGTTCTTATCTCACGGGCGACCATTGCGGCCGTTGTGGCCGGGAAGCCGTCTGCGGGGGGGCGGCATCGGGGGGGGCCTCGCGCCCGGCCGGCGGCGGATCGTTCAGGGCGACCGAAATCAATCGCTCGGCCTGGAGTTTCCGCCCATCGCGGGTCGTATAGCGGACAAAAACCTTCAACCGGTCGTGGGCCGGGGTGAAATTCCAAGGCAATCGCAAGTGGATCCCCGGTTGCGAGCCGGTGCGGAGCATCCCTTGGGTTTCCGCGGCGGCAAAATCCCAACGCGCCAGCCTTGCCTGTTCGCCGGTCAGGGCCGGGTCGAGCAGGGCCACGCTGATGTTGCCGGGCGCGTTGATGATGTTGCCGCCAAAGTCGCGGGGCTCGACAACCACCAGCAAACCCTCGTCGCCGTGCCGAATGCCACTGCCAATCCCCCCCGTCAGTGCAGGATGCAGTGTAATCTGGGCCACAGGACTGTTATCGGCCATGACCGAATGGGCCGTCAGCCCTTGCCCGCCAGCCGGATTCCACTGCGACGATCCCCCGGAGGAAGGGCCGCTTGGTGGCGAGGGCTGTCGCGGCGGCGCATTCTGGTCTCGACCTCTTAACGTTTCGGGGATCTCGCCCGGCGGGGCTTCCATGCCGGGAGAAATATGAAGCAAACCCGGGAGGTTAGTTTCGGGCTCGGCGGTGCTTGGTCCCGGCCGGGTGAAGGCCGGTGCCGGGCGGGTGCTGGGCGGACCGACTTCCATCGTGCCCGGCTCGGGCGGCATTTCTCCCGGCCGCAGGCCGCGAAGCATGCGTGGCTGGGCCGGCGGGTTGGCCTCCAGGGCCTCTTTCAGCTCTTCGTTTTCGTACTTGAGCCGATTGATTTCCCGCTCTTTCTTGAAGTTGTCGCGTTCCAACAAGGCGACCGACGGGTCGTTGCGGCATCCTGCCAAGGCCAGCCCGAAAAGGACGGGAACGACGATTTGCCAGAGTTTCATAAGGACCTCGGATGGGAAATACGAATTTCGAAATCCGAAATCCGAAACAAGTACAAAACAGGAAAACTCAAATGCTCAAAACGGTTTCGAACCTCTGGTATTCGGTATTTGAATTTGTTTCGGATTTCGGATTTCGGATTTTTTCCCCCCTTGGCATTAAACTTAGCTCGACGTTTTGGGCGGTTCCATGTGCTCGATGACCTGATCGATCAAACCATACTCCATCGCTTCCTCGGCCGACATGAAGCGGTCGCGATCGGTGTCCTTCTCGATCTTTTCCAGCGGGTGGCCGGTGTGCTTCAGCAGGATGCGGTTCAGGCGTTCCTTGACCTTGCTGAACTCCTTGGCGTGGATCAGGATTTCCGCCGCGGTGCCTTCCATGCCGGCCAGGGGCTGGTGGATCATGATCCGCGCGTTGGGCAGCGCCCGGCGCTTGCTCGTCGAGCCCGCACAGAGCAGGACGGCGCCCATCGAGGCGCATTGTCCGACGCAGTAGGTGGCCACGTCGCAGGTGATGAACTGCATGGTGTCGTAGATCGCCAGGCCGGCGCTGACGCTGCCGCCGGGCGAATTGATATACAGGTGGATGTCGGCCTTGGCGTCTTCCGACTGCAGGAAAAGCATCTGGGCGACGATGCTGTTGGCCACTTCGTCGTTGATCGTCGAACCGAGGAAGATGATGCGGTCGCGCAGCAGGCGGCTGTAGATGTCCATCGCCCGCTCTTCGCGGCCGCTTTTCTCCACCACATAAGGAATGAGCGGCATGGCGGGTTACTCCTCTTCGTCTTCCTTGGACACGGTCTGCTTGGTAAGAATGTCGTCGACGATTCCGTAGGCCTTGGCCTCTTCGGCGTTCATGTAGAAATCGCGATCGGTGTCCTTGGCGATCCGCTCGATGGGCTGGCCGCTGTGGGTGGCAAGGATCTGGTTGAGAACTTCGCGCTTCTTGAGGATTTCCTGGGCCTGAATCTCGATGTCGGAAACCTGCCCGCCGACCGCCCCGTAGGGCTGGTGCATCATGATGTTGGCGTGCGGCAGGGCGAAGCGCTTGCCCTTGGTGCCGCCCACAAGGAGCACGGCCCCGCCGCTGGCGGCCAGGCCGACGCAGTAAGTCGCCACCGGGCAACTGAGGATCTGCATGGTGTCGTAAATGGCCAGCGTGGCCGTGACGCTGCCGCCGGGCGAATTGATGTAGAAGTGGATGTCCTTGCGGCGGTTCTCGCTCTGCAAGTACAGGAGTTTCATCACCAGCTCGTTGGCGTTACCGTCATGGATCTCGCCCTGGAGCAGGATGATGCGGTTCTCCAGCAGCAGATCGCCCAGCGTCAACTGCCGCTGCCGCTGATAATCGCGATACGAAGACATTAGCTGCGTCCTCCGTGCTTCTCGTGCAGTTCCTCGGCCGGCTCGCCGCCGGGCTTGGCGTCCGGGATTTCGGCATGCTCGCCGCCGGCGGCCGTCAAATCCAGCGCCGCCACGTCGCTTTCCTCGATCTGGTAAGGCACTTCCTTGAACACGGCGTTGGCCTGGATCAGGTCGATCACCTTCCGCTCGATGATCTGGTTCCGCAACACGTCCATCGAGCCGTGCTTCTCCAGGCGGGCCCGCACCCGCCGGGGCGACTCGTTGGTTTGCTTGGCGATGGCTTCGATTTCCTTGTCGTAATCCTGTTCGTCGGCGTCGATCTGCTGGTCCTCGGCAATCCGCTCGAGGATGAAGTGTTCCTTCAAGGCCCGCGCTGTCGAGGCGCGGCTGTTCTGCCGCAACAGGTTCTCGTGGGCCCGAATCTCTTCCTCGCTGAAACCGCTGCGCTGCAGTTCCATGACCGCGCGCTCCAGCTCGCGGCGGCTCTGCCGCTGCAAGAGATCGGGCGGCAGGTCCCAGTCGGCGGCCACGGTCAACGCGGCGGTGATCTGCTCGCGGGCGCGCTGCCGCTGCTGGTAATCGAGACGTTGGGCAAGCGTGTCCTTGATCGCGTCGCGGAGATCGGCCTCGAGCTCGAACCCGCCCAGTTCCTGCAGCAATTCCGGGGTCAATTCGGGCAACTGCAGCTTCTTGACTTCGAGAACTTCGAAGATGCCTGTGACCTGCTGGGAGCGAAGCGCCGCGTTGGGGGCGTCGGCGCTGAGCTGCGTGGGCAATTCGCGGGTCTCGCCGCCGCGGACGCCGGTCATGGCCCGATCGAAACCTTCGATCTTGCCGTCGCGGAAGCTGAGCACCGGGCGGAGACGAATGACTTCTTCCGCGGCGCTGGAAAGGACCTGTGCGCCGTGCTTGAAAGTGAGGTTGGTGGTGATGTAATCGCCCGGTTCCGCCGGCGCATCGACCGGCACGAGGCGGCCGCGGTTGGTGAGGATCTGCTTCAATGCCTGATCGATATCGGCGTCGGTAAACTCCCGCACCGGCTTCTCGATATGCAGGCCTTTCCATTGCGGCAAGTCGAACTGCGGGCGGACCTCCAGGTCGAATTCGAAGGTCATCGGGCCTTCTTCCGGCACCTCGACAGTCTCCAGATCCAAGTCCGGTTCGCCGATGGCCGAAAGATCATAATCGTCGTGGATTTGCGCCAGGCTGTCCATCAACAGCGCGCCCTTGACCCGGCCGACGACGTCCTTGCGAAAACGGTTCTCGACCAGTTTCCGCGGCGCGTGACCGGGGCGGAAACCCGGCACGTGGGCCTCCGGCATCAGCTCGCTGAATTCTTTGTCCAAATAGCGCTGAATGTCCTCGCGCGACACGCTCACGGTGATGTGCCGCGCAGGTGCTGCGGTTGTCGATCTTCACGTCCAGATTCAGCTTGGGAGGTTCTTCCGCGCCCTGCTCGGCGACCGCCTGATCGGCAATGATCTCTTGCGATTCCGACGCATCCTGCTTTTCCAAGGCTTCCTCGTCGTCGTGCTTATCTGTGTGTGCCATGATGGTGTGCCGCCCGCCCGAACTTGAAACTCGTTCCAAAACCGATCCAGCCAAGACCCTCTGCCCCGCAAGGCCCTTTGCCTCGCGTGCTGGAAGCTTGGGGATCGGCTCCTCGCAAAAATAGAAAGAGCGGGTGATGGGATTCGAACCCACGACAACGACGTTGGCAACGTCGTGCTCTACCAACTGAGCTACACCCGCCCGGAGCAGTTCGAAATTATAGGCTCCCTCGAACCATATTCAAGGGCAGTTAAGCCTTCAGCTCCATTAAATCCATCCCCAAAGCGATGTCAATACCCCATCCAACGGGTTGTTTAGTGTCGATTTCGGCCGTAGCAGCCCCCACCATGAGGCTAAGTTTCGGTCGAGGCCCCGACCCCGGCAATCGCGATTGCCGGGACCCGGATAGGGGACTATGATGATAAGGAGGGTCGGGAATCGATCAAGCGCCTCTTTTTCCAGGCAAAATGCAGGCACAACGAGCCATGAATGCCAAGCTTCTTGTCATCCTGGGCAAAACGATCAGACGCAACGTTGCGCTGCAATTGCCCGCCGTACTGGGGCGCAGCCGCGAGGCCGACATCAAGGTGACCCACCCCCTGATCAGCCGCCGACACTGTGAGCTTTCCGAAAATGGTGGACTGCTGATGCTACGCGATCTGGCGTCGCTCAACGGCACCATGATTGGGGGCCGACGCATCGAGTTGGCCCCCTTGTTGCCGGGCGGCGAGTTCATGATCGGGCCTCTGACGTTTCGCGTGCTCTACGAGTTCGACGGCGACCTGGAATCGGTGCCCGCGACGCACTTCATCGATGAGACGGAAGGCGCTATCGAAGCGGGCGATGGCTCACCGGCTTCCGGGGGGATTGCGGAAATGCCCGAGGTCAATGAAACGCTGCCCACCGCGGGGGCTGACGAGAGCCATTCGGGCGATTTGGCGTTGCCCGACCTCATGGCACTGGCCGATGCGGACCCCGAAGAGCTTCCTCCGGCCGCCTATGTGCCTCCGCCACAAGCACTGCCGATTGCACCGACTGGTTTGGTGTGGCCGACGGTCGCCGTTGACAAGCTGCCCACGGTGCCGCTGACGGACGTTCTGAACGATCCCTTGGACGTTGACTTGTCGTTGCAGTCGGGCAGTCACGCCAAGGAATCTCCCTGGGCAGTTGAGCCTCCGGCCGTGGAAAAACCACAGCAGTCCCCGAAGGTGCCCGTCCGGAGAGGGCCGACGGTTCCCGCCAAGACAGCGCCGCCCGCCCCGCCCGAAACGTCGCCCGCCGCGCCTGTGGCCGAGTCGGTCGTCAGGCCGCCGGCCAAGGAGAAACCTCAGAAGGCGCCGCCGCCGAGTCCGCCGAAGAAGCCCACCTACGGCGAAGAAATCGACCCCGAATTCGGGAGTTTTCTTGAGGGTTTGGAGTGAGCGAGTGCGGCTTTTCCGCCTTCGGCTCGCGGGGCTTGTCCTTGTCCAACAGGATCCGCGTGGCCGGATCTTTGTTGTCGGCGTGATAGAACGCATCGGTCACGTACTGGCCCACGTCGAAGCGGAACTCTTGGTCCTTCGAGAGCCGCGAGGCCCGCCGTGCCAGGTTGTCGCGATCGATCGCCTCTTTGCGCGGCAGGGCCAGGAAGATCTCGTTCTCGCTTTCCGTGGCTTCGATGACGTACAGATCGTCAAAGGCCTCCTGGTAGGTCCGCAGCATGGCGTCGTGGAGTATATTGCAGTTCCGCGACCAGACGTTGCCCGCCACGACCCCCTTGGGCCCCACGGTGCGGCGCGCGGCCAGGAGGAACTCCTTGGTGGCCAGATCGTAGGGGATGTCTCCCACGCCATAGGCGTCGAGGAAGATGATGTCGTAGGGCCGCTTGCACCTCTCGATGAAATGGCGGCCGTCCTCGACGTAGACGCGCAGCGCCGCGTCCTCGCGGAAGCCGAAAAACTTCTTGGCCACCGCGACCACGTCCGCATCGATATCGACGACGTCGATTGTCATCCGCGGATAGTGCTTGCGGAGCAGGCTGGGCAGCGAGCCGCCACCCAGCCCCACCACGAGCACCCGCTGGGGCTCCTTGACCATGCTTAACGTGACGAGCATCGCCTGCACATACGCGAATTCGACATGGTCGGGGTCGCCCACCTTCACGATGCTCTGCGCGGCCGGGTCGTCGCCGAAGCGCAACGTTCGCAGCCCCTGCTCGTCCTCGGTGACCACCAATGTCGCGTAGGGCGATGCCTTCCTGTAAAGCGTCTTCTCATCGGACCAGCCTTTGGCGCACGCGATGACCACCGCCCAAAACGCCACGAACGTGCACAGCTTGCGACATTTCATTGCTTACGCCTCGGCACCCACAAGCTCAGCCTCAGAACCACCGCTTCGCACGCGCGGAAAACTCATGGCCGGCACGCCCCCGCCCATTTCCTCCAATTCCCAGCGAACCGCAGGGTCCTTTTGGTCGCGGGCGACCGAGGTCACGGCGTTCATCAGGCCAAACGCCGAGCGATCGCCGGCCTGCAAGTATGCCCGCATGATCTCATCCGGCAGACCGCCCGAGATCCTCCGCCGCGTGGACAAGGCCAGCAACAGTCCAAAGACGTCATGCGGAAGTCCCATGGTCATGGCCGACAGGGTCTGCCCGGCGGCGCGGGCAAACACCTCGGCCGTCGCGCAGGCGCCCACCGCCTCGCGCAACTGGTCGTTTACGGCTTCGATCATCTCGGACGGGGCGGCAATGTCCACACGTCGGATGCATTGGGTCTCGATCACCTGAGGCATGATGGCGCCGTTCCGGCAGACCTGGCGGAACAGATACGGGCAGACGTTGATCTTCTCGCCGACAGTCCTCACGGCGATGCCGCCCTCGACGATATCCTTCGGGCGCACCTCGTCGCTCATGGGGAGAAGCGCCCGCAGGAATAGGCGCTGCCCGTCGTCGAACCTGTCCGAGACAGTCCCCCCGAGGAGGGCCAGTTCCTCAACGACGGTGGCCGCGATGTCTTGTGTGGCTGGAAGCAGCATGTCCATAAACGAACTCCTTGCGTCTCAGGGACAAAGGCGGGCATGGCCAAGGCCACGAGGCATCGAGCGATTCCCGCCTGGAAGCCAGAACCTCTCCAAACTCGTATATTATACCGCCTGCCCGGGTCATAGCCAAGCAAATACTTGGTCATCGGCCGCCGCGGTGATAAAATGGATGGCGGCAGGGGCCCGGGTCGGTTCCCGGCGCAGTAACCGGGAAAGGTCGGTTCACACACGGAGCAGTGGCATGTCAAGGCGTTCGTGGCTCAACACGGCGGTGGTAATTCTGGTCGTCGCTGCCGGCACGTTGCAGGGCGAGAGTGAACTCAACGGCCAAGCTGCGCAACGGCAGCCGGCCGGCAAAGCAGCGACCGCCGTTAAGCCGATCAGCGGCGTCGACAGGTCGTACATGGACCTGACCGTCTCGCCCTGCAAAGACTTCTATGCGTATGCCAACGGCGCTTTCGAGAAAGTGCCCATCCCCGGTGAATACGCCGCCTATGGAGTGAACCAGGAAATCGACGAGCGCAACTTCGCGACCCTCAAGAAAATCCTCGAACATGCGGCGCGGAGCGGCGGCCCCAAGGGCAGCGTGGTCCAGCGGGTCGGCGATTTCTATGCATCGGGCATGGATGAGGCCCTGATCGACCGCGTAGGATTGCTACCGCTCAGACCGTGGCTGAAACAGATTCAGGCGATCGCAGACCCCAGGGAACTGGTGGCGGTCATCGCCCGGTTGCAGGCCCAGGGCCTGAACGCCGGCTTCCACTTCGACGTGCAGATCGACGACAAAGACACCACGACCATGATCGCGGGCTTCAGTCAAGGCGGCCTGGGCCTGCCGGAGCGGGACTACTATTTTGCGCGGGGAAGAATGCCGAGGAGATTCGCGCCGCCTACGTGTCGCATATCGCCCGCATGCTGGAACTGGCCGGCGACGCGCCCCCCTCGGCCAAGGCGGCCGCCGCTGTCATCATGGCCTTCGAAACCAAGCTGGCGAAGGCCTCGCGGACGCTCGTGGACCTGCGCGACCCCGAGAAGAACTACCACAAGTTCGAGCGCTCTGCGCTGCCCAAGCTGGCCCCCGGCCTCGATTGGGACCGCTATCTCGCCACGCTTGCCTTTCCGCGCAACGAAACCAAGTTGCTGGTTCGCCAGCCGGAGTTCTTCACGGCCTTCGGCGGCCTGCTCACCTCCGAGCCGCTGCCGGTCTGGCGGAATTATTTGCGCTGGCACCTCGTGTCGGAAAACGCCAACTATCTGAGCAAGCCATTTGTGGAGGAGCGGTTCTCTTTCGTGGGAAAGAAACTCTCCGGGACCACGGAGCTGCGGCCGCGCTGGAAGCGGGTGCTGGCCGCCGCGGACTCCGCCATCGGCGAGGACTTGGGCCAGCTCTACGTGCAACGGGCCTTCAGTCCCGCTGCCAAGACCCGCGCCCTGACGATGGTGAACTTCGTCAAGGAAGCCATGCGGGGGCGGATCCGCGACGCCGCCTGGATGAGCCCGACCACCAAGGCCGAGGCCTACAAGAAACTCGACACGCTGCGCACCAAGGTGGGCTATCCCGACAAGTGGCGCGACTACGGCAAGCTCGACATCGCGCGGCGGCCTTACGTGCTCAACGTGCTGGCCGCCGGCGCCTTTGAGTTCCAGCGCGAGCTGGCCAAGCTCGGCAAGCCCGTCGACCGCGACGAGTGGGAAATGACGCCCCAGACCAACAACGCCTACTACGAGCCGACGCTGAACGAAATCTGTTTTCCGGCGGGCATCCTGCAGCCGCCCTTTTTCGACGAGAAGGCCGACGACGCCACCAATTACGGCTCGATCGGGGCCACGATCGGACACGAGCTCACGCACGGTTTCGACGACCAGGGCCGGCAATACGATGCGGCCGGCAACTTGAAGAACTGGTGGACCGAGGCCGACGCGAAGGCCTTCGAAGCCCGTGCCGAGTGCGTGGCACGGCAGTACGACGCCTTCGAGGTCCTGCCCGGACTGCACATCAACGGCCACCAGACCCTGGGTGAGAACATCGCCGACGTGGGCGGGCTGCGGATTTGCTACGCGGCCTACAAGCTGGCGACCAAGGGCAAGAAGCCGGCGCCCGCCGACGGTTTCACGCCGGACCAGCGGTTCTTTATCGCCTTCGCCCAGAGTTGGCGGACCAACGAGCGCCCCGAGGCGGTGCGTCTGCACGTGGCCAGCGACGTGCACAGCCCGGTCCGCTGGCGGGTGCTCGGATCGGTGGCCAATTTCCCCGAGTTTCGCCAGGCCTTCGGCTGCAAGAAACCCGCGGAGAGCTGGCCGCCGATATGGTAGATCACTCAAGGTTGTTCTTCTGCCGCCAAACTGGCGCAGACCAGTTCCCGGTCGTTGCGGGCAAAGACGTGTTTGTAGGCGTAAGCCGGATGCGCCCAGCAGACGCCGCCCCGCTGATCCAGTTGACCGGTCGTCGGCTTGATCAGCTTCGCGCGGCTGATCTCGTGAAAGCCCTTGGGAGATAGCGTGCCGATGATCAGTTCTCCGCGCTCGTTGAACATCCATACCCGCCCGCCGTTGCGGACCATGTGGATCGTGGCCCAGCGTGCCTTGGGCACGGCCGTCAGGTCCTCCCAGATGCGGTCGCCGGTGCGCGCATCCAGGCAGCGGAGCTCGCCGTAGCTGTCGACGCCATAGACGTAGTCGCCTTCCATGAACGGCGAGCTGATCATGGCGTGCAGGGCGTCGGTGTGCCGCTCGCTCTCGCCCCGTCGCCTCCAGAGTTTCTCGACCCGCAGTTCGTCCTGGTCCAGCTTGAGCATCAGCGACCCATCGTAGAATCCGGTCAGGAAGAGTCGATCGCCGCAAACGGCCGGCGTGGGGACGTTGATAACCATCTTCGCCGGCGGGAAGGGGTACTTCCAATAGACCGCCCCGGTGGCCGGATCCAGGCCGACCACGTTATTGCCCGTCCAGCAGACGAGCACTCGCCGGCCGGCCTGGCGGATAATGATCGGGGCCGAATAGGAGGCCTGGTCGTTCAGGGCCCGCCAGCGCTCGGCACCCGTATGCTTGTCCAATGCCAGCAGGCAGGCACCCTCGGCGCCAAGTTGCACAATCACCAATTCCCCATCGACCAACGGCGCGGAGGCGATGCCCCAGATCGGCGTGCGGATTTTGTAGTCCACCTGCGGGACCTTCTTCCAGAGCACTTTCCCCGTGGCCGCATCGAGGCAGTGTAGATGTCCCATGGTCCCCAAGGCGTAAGCGCGGCCGTCGTCGATGGCGACGGCGGCCCGCGGCCCCGCCATGTAGCCGACGTTCTTGTAGGTGCAGTCATAGCTGAAGTTCCACACGTTGCGGCCCGTTTTCCAATCGAAGCAGTGGACGCCTTCCGCCATCCGCGGCTCGGTTTGCAGGTCGGTCACGTAGACGCGGCCTTGGGCCACGGTCGGGCCGCTGTATCCGCTGCCGATCTCGGCCCGCCAGCGGATAGGAAGCTGGGCGGCGGAGAACCGTTGGACAATGCCGGTTTCCTTCCACACGTCGTCGCGCGTCGGACCGCGCCACTGGGGCCAATCGTCACCCCGAAGTTGACGGCCGCACGTCGCCGGACCGAGCACCATGCCGAATAGCAGAATAACGCAATTGATCTTCTTCATGTTATTTCTATCTCCAAGGGTCGTCGCAAGCGTCATCTTGCGCACGATGTTGCCCATTGTCGCCGGGGACATCGAAAGGTCAAGTGTTCCGGTCGCGTAGCGACCTTTGACGGTAGTCGTGGGTCAAAACCAACGTTGATGCACAAAAGTCTGCTAACGACCCCATCCGGCTTGCCGGATGGTGAAGGAGGTTGAAAGCTAGCAACGATAGCGACAAAAGAACCAGACCCCATCCAGCTTGCTGGATGGTGAATCAGGTTGCCCAGCTACCGCATCCCCACGCCATAGCCATGCAACCTTCTTCACCCACGCCGACCGCTTCGCGGTGCCCGGTGCGTGGGGGTCGTGTTGATTTATTTTATCCGTTCTAGCCATTCAACCTCGTTCACCATCCGGCAAGCCGGATGGGGTCCGAACGATTTGTGCATCAACGAGGGTTTCAACCCACGGTACGCCTACCCGCGCGAATTTCCTCGCGTCGCGACGCCTGAAATGTGCGCCAACGTCCGCAACCCGCTTCAATCGTCGCTCCGCGACGGGTACTCGCCGCTACGCAGGCACCTCGGATCTAGTCCCACCTTACCGCTTGGGCAGGCAGGACGCCCGCACCACGTTCAATGAACTCCACCGGCGTCAGGCCGACGAGCAGCCCGAAATCGTTCGAGCCGGCCGGATCGAGGCCCCAATTCTCACAGAAACGTTGATGGTAGTTCGCGCCGCCGTGCCGCAACCGCTGGTAGCGCGGATCGACCGTATCGCCCGGCGTGTAGTGATCGACGGCCGATTCGGGCGTGTAGTAAACCCTTGCTCCACGCTCCTTGAGCCTGAGAAAATGGTCCAGGTGTTCGCAGACCTTGATCCGGTCGTCGCAGGGAGCGAGGAGGTAGGTGTCGCGGCGGGCCGCATAGAAATTGTGGATCACGTCGGCCTTGCGGCAGATCACGCCGCTCAGTTCGGTCATGTCGCGATTGTCGACGGGCTGGAACAGTAGTTGCCGCCGCGGCCAGGAACCGGCGAACTCCACGTGTGCCGCGTATTGCACCATTGGCGGCAGGTGGGGCGGGATGCAAAAGCGGATCCAGCCGTTGGCGGGATTGGTGTAGTGCTCCAGTCCGCCGACCAAGTCCGCCTGGCCGGCGCGGATCGGGCGCAGCAACTTCTCCAAGTCCGTTCGCGGCGAGAACTCGAAATCCTCCTCGCAAATGATCACATAAGGTGTCCGGGCGGCGGTCACCGCGGCGTTGCGCGTGGCACTGACGCCGGAATCCAGCGGCAGCATCACGGGCCTTGCGGCATAGCTGACGAGGATCTCGCGAAGCGCGAGGAACTCATGATTGCCCCAATCCTCGGGCCGGAACGAATTGTCGGCCACGATGATCTCGATCTGCGGGTAGAAGCGGCGAATCGAGCACAACAGCGCCTGCAAGCGATCGAAACGGAAGAGCACGGTCACGCACACCGTGGTGTCGGAGAAGTCCGTAACCTCGCGGCCAGGGCGGCAGGCAGCCGGCGCCGTTGCGCCGTTTCCCGGCTGGGCGTCGCATGGCGCGATTTCCGCCTCCGCCGGACTCGCGGGCCGATACGTGCCGCCTTCCGCCTGAAACCCGACGGCCAGCGTTTGCCAGCCATGCTCGTGGCCCAGCGTGGAAATGCCGTCGCCGGCATGCAGGCAGAGGCTGGGGAGATGGAAGTAGCAGCGCCGCCCCAGGGCCCCGAAGACCACGCCGGCCAGAATGTCGGCATTGGCGGTGGACTGTTCGGATTGAGGCTCCGTGCTGGCGAGCAACTCGGCGAGCGAATCGCGCGTGAAACACAAGGCTAGCGCCTCCCCAGCCGCCGTCGCGGAGATCGACGGCCTGCCAACCCGGCCTGGGCACATGCTGCCGAAGGTTCCACTGGGGCGTGTAAAGCGACGCGAAGCCCCAGTCCGCCGGCGGAAGCGTGTCGATGGCGTGCTGCAAGCCGAGCGCCGCGTCGGCCGAAAGCCGGATGTCGTCCTCGCAGATCAGCACGAACGGCGCGGTGCTGTTTTCCAGCAGCCAGCGGCCCGCCTGCCGCCAATTCCGCCAGGCTCCCAACCGCGCCGGGTTGGCGTGAATCGTGACGCCGGGCTGCGGCGCAAGGTCCGCGTCCGGTTCCGCGAAGACGTTGATCGTCTGCGAGAATCCGCCGCGGCGGACCGCGGCCAGGCTGCCGTCGACGGTCCGCACCGACCGCGGTGCCGTGATCATGGCGATCGCCAGCAGCTCCGGGCGCAAGACGACCTCGCGCGGAGGCAAGGCCGTTGCCAGGCGATCGCCGCCGGCCGGCTTCGGCAACCGCCCGGCGCCAGGCTGGAGCGGGCCGCCGGGATGGTCCGCGTAACGGCAGGCAAGGCAATCGTCGGCCGTGACCGAGCCGTGGAGCACCACCAGCTTGGGCGAACTGCAGGCCCATTGTCCGCGGCGGATCTCTGCGCCGCGATGCCGGCACTGGGGCAATTCGCGTGGCATGCTCAAGCGGGCTCCACGACGACCGTCAGCGGCGCCGCTCCCGCGCCCCCGTGCGCGGCACGCGCCAGGACAAGTACGTTGGCCCTTTGGAACGACCAGCCATCGCAACGAAAGACCATCGGCGCGAGGACCTCGCGCGGGCCCAGGGTCTGTTGCACCAGTTCCGCCTTTTGTCCGCTGCACGTTTGCGTCACCCGCAAGGTCCAGCCGCCGATGTAATCGGGGAGATTGATGTCGCGCCACACGGGTGTTGCCAGCGTCGACGCCCTGGTATCGTAGGCGAGGTAGACGCTGCTGGGTTCCAGCAGCCCGCCGAGCCGCACGCCTCCTGCCGGCGCTGCCGCGCCGGGAAGCTCCTCTTGCAGCCGGAGGCGGAAGTATCGCGGCAGCACGCTGGCAAGCATGGCTTCCGCGCTGGGCGAATGGCCCGAGGGACAGGGATAGCTGGCGTTGACGGCGATGAAGAATTTGTAATTCGTGCATTGCACCGTCCCGCTCTCGCCTATGAACTGGACCTGGGCGGTGACCAGGAGTTTGTAGACCTGTCCGGGTACGAGCGGCCCTATCTTGGGTATGCTCCAATTCAGCCCCGGCGGACCGCCAGGAAACGATTGGGTAATCGTCGAAATGCCGACAAGCTGTCCTTGAATCGAGGTGAAGGTGATGACGTTCAAATCGTCGGTCCCGCCGCTGGCGGTGATACAATTGTTGCCGTCCAGCGTGACGCACAGCGGATTATAGTTGTTCGTGCCGGGCGGGCAGTCGATGCGGATGACGTTGTTGAAGGTCTCTCTCCTGATATGTGCCATGGTTGACTCCAAGGGATTGGGGGTGATGAGGTTCAGTGTGTGATCATGGGAGCGTACCACAAGGTTGTGCCGGGAGGGCTGATGATGCCCCAGGGGCCGGAATAATCGGCCGCTGAAACGTGCGGTTCGATTTCGCCGCCTGTCAAGCCGGGCACCGACGCGCCCTGCCAGCAGACGCCCTTCAATTCGATGCCCTGGCGACCCGTGGTGAACTGCAGCTCAAGCCGCGGCGGGGTGTCGGAGGAGGGGAAATCGACCTGGGTCCCGCCGAAACGAACGACGGACTCGACCACACCGTTCTGCGGATTGATGATCACGATCGATCGCGAGATTTGCAAGATACGTTTTTCGCGGGTCGTCACGTCGAGTGCGACAAGCTGGAAGCGGCAACAAGGCCGTCCTTCGTAGGGGACGACACGATAGCCGAGGAAAATGCCGGCCGCCCCGACAAAACTGGGTTGATTGACGCAGATGGAGACACTGCGAGTCTGCCCCGCGAGCTGCTGGCCCAATTGCGTGAGTTGCACCTGCTTGGAGGTAACCACATAGGCCTTAAGCTCCTCGTCGAAACGGCTCGAACCGCCGCTGCGGTGACCCGGCCAGATGAGTTCCTTGGGGAGTTCTCCCTCCAGGAGGAACCGCCATCCGAACGGATCCTCCACGTTTGCCGGCGGTTTGCGCGGCCCGTCATTTTCCGGGCCGACCGTGAAGGAGGGTTTTGTTGCATCGCCCCGGCCGCCGCGGAAGGCAAGATATCCCGCCCAGGCCACGGCCACGATCGCGGCGCAAGCGACGGCGATGAGTGCGAATCGGCTGCCCGGCCCGCGGCGCGGTTCACGGACGGTGGCCAGCCAACGCCGCAGATCCTCGGCCAGATCGGCGGCCGTGGTATAGCGGTCTGAAGGCGACTTCTCCAGGCATTTCAAGCAGATCCGTTCCAGTTCCCGCGGGATCGAATCGTTGATCGTCCGCGGCGGGCGCGGATTGCGGTTCAGCACTTGGTCGACGTATTCCAAAGGTCCCGTGGCCACGAACGGCCGCCGCCCGGTCAAGAGCTGATAGAGCACGACCCCCAGGCTGTAGATGTCGCTGCGGGCGTCTACGTGGCGGCATTCGCCGCGGGCTTGCTCGGGCGACATATAGGCCCGCGTCCCCAGCACGCAGGCCGGTTCGGCCAATTGCTCTTCTTCGGATGCGGCCAGGCCAAAGTCGGCAACGAAGGGCCGCTCGCGGCGATCGAGGAGGATATTCGCCGGACTCACGTCGCGGTGCACGATGCCTTGGAGATGGGCGTGGTGCAGCGCGGCGGCGACCGTCGCGATCAGTTCCGCGGCGGCCTGCGGCGGCTGCGGCTGATCCGTCAATCGCGAGGCGAGCGTCTCGCCTTCGATGAAATCGGCGACGATGTAATAGCGGCCTTCGCTCTGCCCCACGTCGAATACGGATACGATGTTCGGATGCCGCAACAAGGCCAGCCGGCGGGCCTCGGCCAGGAACTGGTCGCGCTGGCTGCCGTCCGGGTCGTGGCGGTCGGGCCGTGCCATTTTGACGGCTACCGTGCGTTGCAGTTCGGGATCCCAGCCCCGCCACACTTCGCCGAAGCCGCCCGCCCCGATCCGCGCGTCGAGTCGATAGCGCCCAGGTGCGCGGGGGTAGCGGCGGTAGAAGGACGGGCCTCGGTCTCCGAGACCGACGGGCCCGCTGCGCGATGCTCCCAGACCACGGTCGTCTCGTTGGCCTGGCTGGCCGACTCCAACTGCTGGATCTGCTCCACGACCCAACGGGTCTGCTCGGGAAAACGTGCGGCATAGTCGGCCAAAACCGGTTTCTCGCCGTGGCCGTGCCGGTAGCGGATCTCCAGGGCCAGCAGTTGGCGGAGGAACGCCTCGCGCGATGCCAACGGCACTTTGGCCAGCAAGCTCTCGATCGGCACGCGCTTGCCGCTGGACCACTCGCGCTCGAATTCCTCGCAGACGGCGGCCATCCGCGACGGGCTGGCAGCCGTGGTGTCGCCGCCTTCGTTCATGTCGTCGTCGAAGCCCATCCTGCAAGTCCCCCCGGGGTCAGGAAAGCCGGGACAAAGGAGCCTGGTAATTGCTGGAAACAGGGAAACGAGAAATACAGACGCTTACAGCGTTGCGCGAACTCCTCGCGGTTGCCTTTGCGGGAGGAATCGCGGTCACGGCAATTCTAGGTGTCACCGCAAGAGTGGAAAAGACCTTCATAATTATCTCACTCGCCCGGCAGGGTGTCAACCCTCTGGGTTATCAGTTCAAGTGAACTGCAGAACTGCTCGTAGTCCCGGCTTTAGCTGGTCTCCTACCGCGGTTTCCGGGCATGGCTCAGAAATGCAGAAATGGGGACAGGCACCTCGCCGGCGTCCATTTCTTGCGGCCTAATCGCTACTGGGCTCGGAGCCAGTCTCCGTCTCTGAACCATGCCGGTTTCCGCCGACCGTGAGTACCTGGTGCCCGGGCGGGACTACGAGCGCTCGGGGGCGGGAGCGAGATAGACACCCCCCCAACAGAAGTTTTCGTGAATCACGGGCAAAACCCTTGACTTTGACACCGGCTGTGGAATAATGACAGTAGATCTTGTCAATATAAATAGTGCATTCCTATGAAACATGCGGTGCAGATTTTGATCGCGGCGGTTCGGTCGCGAGCCGTGCTGTCCTTCGCCGGCCAAGTGATCATCGGACTGGCGATCGTTGCCACCCTCTTCGCCGTCGTGGTGACCACTCGCAACCTGGCCGTCCAGCAACGGGATCAGGAAATGCCGGGCTATGACGGCGCCCTCGGGTCGTTCTGAGCACTCTGATTCACTGGAGGTGGGCAGCACCAGCGCCTTGCCCACCGGAACGAGCCTGACCGTCGGCGCGGGCGCCTCGGCCTTCGCGCCCGGCGTAGCCGCACTGCCCGCAGCGGATGCCCCTGCTGCGGCCCCTGAACCAGCCACTTGCGTTCTTCTCGGCGCCGGTGCCGTCAGCCTCGCCGTGATCGTTTGGCGACGACGGAAGCAAAGCGTATAAATGGCCAAAGTGGCCAAAATCGAGGTGTTTATCGGGTTTTTCGGCCGTTTTGTACCATCAATAGGTTGAACGCACTTTCCCATGGGATGTATATCGCTCTCAAAGAAACTTGAAGAACTTCCGAGAAAACAAGTGTTTTTCGGTTCTTAGGGTGCAGTGATTCTAGCCTCTGGAGGTATGGTCAGAATTGGCCAAAACTGAGTCGCCTGGGCCAATCTGCGGGCACTGTCGGCCGTTGCCTCGCTTGCGCGGCGCAGAGACGAGCCTTGCGCATTGCGCGATGTCGGCCGAGGCAGGGTCTCGGTCCCTGTCCCGGACAGCGCGCTCGCACTTTCGCGAAGCGCGAGCGCAGGAATAAATTGTCAAAGAACCGGCGGACCGTATCCCGACGTTATTCGTCGGAACAGGCCACGATTATTCCACGCTACCCGTAATTATATATAACTAGTCATTCACGTCAAGCGAAAGGGAACCATTTTTTCGCCGTGCGCCGGGCCGGTGGTTTCCGGCGGGCCCTAAGTGCTTTCTCGGCCAGCCGCTCCCGCGGCCGCTCATCCTGGGGCCATGAGACGATCCCGTGCGACTGGCTCTTGCTTTCCTTCGCCATAAACGGGCTATTCCGTGGTCAGGTGTGGAAGCCGGGGCTCGGCGGGCCGGACACGAGCCCACCCAAGTGCGACCGCGAAACGCTGGCGGCCGATTTGGTTGGCCGGAACTTTACACCATCCTATTTGCGGCTGTACCGGCTGTCAATCAGCCCGGCTTTCTGGCGGCAATGATGGTCAGGGCCGATGAAAAAGCGCAATTAATCGCCTATATCGCCCCAACTGCTTCCGTGATAGACTTGGTGAAATCTGAACAGGAATTACCACACGGGGGGCGAAAACGGGAAGTCTCTGAAATTGCCGAATCGTATTGAGTCGGAAAGTCAAAATGATCTTCCGGCTTCCAGTAGTTGTACTGGAGCTTCCTGGAGCAGACATGATTCCCGCCTCTTCAACTTGGGTGCCCACGGCGATTCGCCGGTTCACGGCGAGCCGCGACTCGGGTGCGGGAGTTCTTGTGGTGGAAACCGACGCTGGGACCGGCTACCTGAAGGCGATGGGGAATCCCGGCGGCGACCACGTTTTGGCTTGCGAATGGGTCGGCACCCACCTTGCTCGTTGGTTCGGCCTACAAACTCTCGATTTCGCCTTGATTGAGGTTACGGAACTCGATGAACTGCCTTTCTATCGAGGCGGATTCGCGGCCACCGGGCCGGCATTCATCACGCGAAGCGAGCGTGGTTCACCATGGGGCGGTACGGACCGGCAGTTGAAGCAACTGATTAACCCGGAAGACATTAGTCGTTTGGTCGTGTTTGACAGTTTGACGAGAAACTGGGACCGCTACGCGCCCGGCGGCACGCGCATCAACCGCGACAATGTGTTTCTGAGTGAGCAAGCGCCCGAAGGAAAGTTGCTCTTGAAGGCCATCGACCACACCCATTGCTTTACGTGGGGACGGGAACTGACCAGGCGGCTGCGCAACATCGAGTTCGTGAAAGACCCTGAAGTTTACGGACTTTTCCCGGAATTTCGCCCCTTTCTCGAGCGCAGGATCGTGCAACGCGCGGCGAAGCGGCTGGGTAGCTTGCAACGAGAGCAAGTCGGGGCGATCATAGAGGGGATTCCCAGGGCGTGGGGAGTAGATCAGGCCACCCGTTCGGCCTTCGCCGATTTTGTCGCCGGACGGGCCGCGTACCTCGCGGATACAATAGAGAGGAAGCTTTTTCCTCAGCTTGAAATGTTTCCCCGTGAGTCGGAGGGATGATCATGGCACTGAGCAAAGCCTATTACTGTCTGGTTCAATACTGCCCCGATTTGTCGCGCCTGGAATCGGCGAACGTCGGGGTTCTGCTGTTCTGCCCCGAGAAGCGATTTCTGGGGGCACGGATCTTGCGCGGCAATGCGCGCATCCGCCATTTCTTTGGTTCCGAGGGCCACGATTGGCAACGTATCAATTCCTTCAAGCAGGGGCTGGAGGAGCGGCTCGCGGCTGAACAAGGAAGAATCACAACACTATCGGACCTGGAGGCATTCATTGCCACGCGCAAATCAGCTTCAGATTACGCCCCCCAGGCCCATGAAAGCTGATGACCCCGCCGCAGAACTGGATTCACTATTCGGGGAAATGTTCGGCCGAGCTCCGCGTGCCGAGAAAACGATGAACTTCCGGCAGTATTTGCAGAAGAAATTCCATATGGCCGGTTTGGAAAAGAAACTGCGGCAAGACGTGACGGTGACCGTACCGGTGTTCAACCGTGAGGTGCAAGTGCCTTATGGGTACAAGAATGGGCGTTTTCATCTGATCCAGCCCGTTCGGTTCGAGGGCCGCGAGGTGTCGCAGGCCGTCAATACGGCTTGTCGCTACGCTGTCGAGGGGCGGTCGATCTACGAGCAATCTCACCCCGATCTCGGTCCGATGCAGCTTACCGTGATCGCCAGGTTCCGTGCGCATCAGAGCGACGCCCGTATCGCGGTGCGGCGCGTCCTTGATGAACATGCCGTGCGCTTGTTCGCGCTGAACGAACTCCCGCACTTGATCGACGAAATTCGCCGGACAGCGGAGGATTTAACCGCCACTTGCGCCAAGCGCTGATCCGAAACGCCCTCACCCCCTGCCCCTCTCCGGGGTAGCCCGGGGTACTTCGGGGCACTTCGGGGCACCTGCGCAGCGGGTTGGCGGGTCGGCGGGTCGTGGAGAGGGGAGTACCGCGGCGCAGCTCCGCCACGAGCCGGTCCGCCTCGGCCGGGGAAACTTCGCGGCCTTGGCGACGGAAGATATAAGGATGGCAAGGGCGGCTGGGGACCCCACAGCGAAGGCCATTTGGAGCAGAGGCCGGAGCTTTCCGCGTGATAAAACCGCGGCCCAATTCGCCTTGGGCAGCAGGCGAGCACGAACCCTTTGGCGCGATGCGAACACGTTATGTCTGACAAACCAAGAGTTATGGGAGGCGGTTGCCTCGGTGGCGTAATTGGCGCCATCCTTGGCATCCTGGTCGGAGTCGGAATCGGAATCTACACGGGCCTGATTTCGCCTGAACTCCTAAGCGCCCCTCACGACAAAATTCCAGTCATTGGCGATATCTTTTGGTTCATCGGGTTCTTGTTTACGATGGGGATCATACTTTTGTTTGGGGGTATAGGGGGAATCGTCGGAGGGATTGGCGGCTCGGTTTTGGGCGCCGGTCTAGCCGCAAGATCTTCCAGCCCTCCTGTCAAAGAACGTCGTTATGAAAAGGACCCTAGCGCGGACGTCATCAGGTTGCCCTGGGAAGCCTTCCGGGAAGCTGAAGAACGTCTCTCTGAAAAGGACGCTGATCGAGCCGGATTGGCAGAATGTCCAACCGAGTCTGCGGACAGCGGTTTGGCACGTTTGGAGGAATGGATTGCTGAAGTGGAGGGGAAAGAGCCCGACAATGCATAGCCTCCAAGGAGCAAGGATGGGTCGGTGGAAGTGCAATTATCCCAAGCGGCTTCACTCGCGGGCTTCGCCATAGGTTCCTTCAAGATCGACCGGCAACCCCAACGTTGCGGAGGGCCAAGGGCAACACCGGCAACGGTCCTCCCAGAGCCAGCGGCCGCGTCCAAAGCTCGATCTGGCCGCCGGAGGACTGCCGCGAAGAGCCGATCCGCAGTCGATTTCGCGTCAAGGTGCGTGACTACACAGCCAATGTGCTGCGGTCGCCAGTCACGGCAGTGCAGGATGTGCAGTCACCAGCGGCAGCTCCACGCGAAACTCCGTCATCCCCTCGCAGCGCTGCCAGCGGATCGAGCCGCCGTGGTCTTCGGCGATCTGCCGGGCGACGAAGAGGCCCAGACCCGTGCCCTCGGGCTTGCCGGTCACGAAGGGCTCGAAGAGCCGCGCGGAGACCTCGGCCGGGGGACCGGGACCGCTGTCGCAAACCACCAGCGCGCAGCGACCGGGGCACCCGCTTGCCGGGCACCCGCTTGCGGGTGGCGGGTCGTCGATCGGCTCCAGCGCCACCACGATCCGCGCCGGCGATTGCCCGTGGCCGCTCGCGGCGTCCACGGCGTTCAGCGCCAGGTTCACGACCAACTGCCTCAGTTCCTCCGCGTCGCCCCGCACGCTTAACGGCGCGGCCGGCTTGAGGGCCGTCAACTCGATGCCGGCGTGAAGACAGGCCGGACGCACCAGGGCGCAGACGTCGTCCACCAGGGCGGCCAGCGGCACGATCTCTTGGACCTGCCGCTTGGGGCGACTGAGCGTGAGAAACCGCTGCAGGTACGACTCCATCAGCCGAAGCTGTCGCAGGGCCACCGCCAAGTCCTCACCACCGGCCGTGCATTGCCGCTGGTGCAACTCGATGGCCATCCGCCCCCCGGTGGCCGCGTTGCGAAGTTGGTGGGCCATGCCCGCCCCGAGTTGCCCCAGGGTGCGAAGCTGCTCGCTGCGGCGGACTTCGCGCTCGTATTGGCTCAACCGTTCGGTCATGCGATTGATGGAAACGGCCAGGTCGCGGAGTTCGTCGTCCACTCGGCCCACGCCCACAAGTTGAAAGTCGCCTTCAGCGATGCGGGCCGTTTGATCGCCGAGGCGGCGGATGGGCCGCACGAAGCGCTGGGCCAGGAGCGTGGTGACCAGAACCACGGCCAGCACGGCGACCGCGCCGGCCGCCAAAGCCGGATAGGCGGCCTGCCACGTGGCCGCCGACCAGCGTTCTTGCGAGTAGAGCACCACCAGCGAACCGGATTCCCCGCCCGGCCCGCGCCCACGATCGTCGCCGTCCGCCGGCTCAAGTAGATGTGCCCTCCCAGTTCCAGGCTCGGCTGCGCGCAATCTTCGCAGTCTCGCTTTCTCCGGCTGACTTGCCGCCGGGAAGACTCGCCAACCGCCGCTCGTCTTCCGGAGTCAGCGGTAACGTGTGGACCAGCACCTTTTGATTCGTGTCGAGAAAGGCGAACTCCGCCCCGGAAAGATCGCTCACCTGCCGCAACAGGGTGTTGTTGAGCGGGAAGGGTCCTTGGGTAAGCGTGGCGACGACGCGCCGCAGGCTTTCTTCCTGCGACTGCCGTTGGCGCATGGCGCCGAAATAGCCGCTCGCTCCGCTGGCCAGCGCGATCGCCAGGACCACCACGGAGAGCGTGGGTAAGAGCAACTGGATTTGGATCGGCCGGCGCATGGATTGATTTCCTTTCACCCACGTTACCGGCGCAGCAGGGTGATGTCAAATCTCGTTGCCGCGAACTTGACTTTCCCCCTTTGATTCGATAGGCTTTAGAGGTCATCGACAAAGGTGAGGAACATGAAAGTCACTATCGATATCCCTGATTCGATGGAGCAAGCGATCTTCGGCCAACTGGGACAGGACGTTGAGAAGGCCGCAAAGGAATCGCTGGCAATCGCTTGGTATCAATCGGAGAAACTCAGCATTGGCCAGGTCGCGGAGATGTTGGGAGTTTCCGTGTATGAAGCGGAGGGCATAATGAAGGCGCATCACGTCGATGCTCCGTACTCGCTGAAAGATTACGAACACGATCGTGCCACGTTGGATCGGTTGCTCAAATCGTGATTGTCCTATCTGACACGACTCCCATCAATTACCTGGTTCTGACGGGCCATATCGACATCCTGCCGGTCCTTTTCGCGCAGATCGTGATTCCAATGGCCGTGCAATCCGAGTTGCTAGACACGGGGACACCGGAAGTTGTTCGGCAGTGGATCAGCGAGCCCCCTGCCTGGCTCTTGGTGATGGTTCCGGAACACATCGAGCAGATTCCCCTGGCGCTCGGTGAAGTCGAAGCCATCAGTCTTGCTATTGAGATGAAGGCCGATCTTCTGCTTATGGACGATCGTCGCGCGCGGCGTGAGGCCGAGGCTCGCGGGCTAAGCGTTGCCGGTACCGTCAATGTGCTGCAGGCTGCCGCTCAGGCCGATCTCTTGGATTTGCCTGTTGCGATCGCCAAACTGCAACAAACGAACTTCCATATTTCGCAACAAATCCTTGACCGTGCCATCCAAGAAGACTCCCAACGACGGACCAAGAAGCCTAAGCCATGAGCAGAGCTTAGGGCAGCTCGCGTAACGGGCACGACCCCGCGATTGCTTCTAACGATCTACAAGGGTTTATGACAAGGGGCTTCGTTCGTTTCAAGCAAGAAAGCGGGAACTCTTGGGGTTCTGCTGTGTTGCTGCCCACCGCTTTACCCTAACCGCAGCCCCTTTGGCAGCGACTCGCCGAAGACGAGTCCTTGTTCCTCGCGGTCGAGGTTGCCGCCGCTCTGGACGAGGGCCACGAAATGGCTGGCGGCATTCTCCTTGCGGAGATACGCGGCCGCCGCGTCGCGCTGCTTCTGCGAAAGATCGCGATACCGATCGTCGGTCTTGCGCGATCTGCATCACCGCCAGGGCCCCGACCGGATCGCCGCCAAAGGAATCGATCAACCGCTTCAGCCAGGGACCGACCGCCTCGGCAGGCACGACCGTATTCAAGGGACCATACAGCGGCGTCCGCGCACCCAAACGGCCAAGGGCCCAAACGATCGCCGGCCGCACGGGCTCCATTTTCCGCTTGGGCAGCAGGTCGAGGAGGATCTCGCCCAACTCGATCTTCAGCGCGACGGGCAGCAGTTCCAGCGAGCCCAAGAGCCGCCAGATCTCCGCGGTGTCGTGGGGCTGAAAACCAAAATCGCCGCCGCGTCCCTTACCGCCGACCAGCAGCCGGTGCAGCCCGCGGATGGGACCCAGGAGCGGCTCGGCCAGGGCCTGTTGCTGACCGGACAGCAATCCGCCGCCGATCCGCCGCCAAAGGATCCATCCTTCCAGGCGCGAGGCGGCGGAAGCATGGACCAGCTTGCCTTGCGCGAGCCGCCATGTTTCGGCCACCCGCCAGTCGTCGACCGCCAGCCCATAGCCGGGCCGCAGCCCGAAGCCCAACAGATTGAGCCACCGGGCTTCGTGCACGGGGCCCTTGCGCCGGCCGGCCTCGCAGTCGATCAAGGCCTCCCAAATGCGGCGGCAAAGCGAAGTCGGCCAGGCGTTGCGGTTCATGCCCGTCGCGGCGGAGAGCCGCTTCACCAGGCCTTCCGGCTTTTCAGCGCCGTCGGGGCCAAACACCTGCCGGATCGCGGCCAGACACTCCAGCCACGTGCCCTCATCGACGAACCCTTCGCTTTCCGCCGCCGACTCATGGGCGGCAACATCGGTCTGCGTGGCGGAGCGAACGTCGAACTGCAATCGCCAACTCCGCTTGCCGCCGATCTCGCTGCACCACAGGTCCAGCGTGCCGATCTCGGTGAGCCTGGCATGAAGATCGACGGCCACGGTTTCCGTCTCGCCTTTCTTCCGCGTCCGCAGGACCGTGCGGATCGGCGGCAAGGGCGTCATCTGATCACGATCGAAGGTCACCAGTTCGCCCGGCCGATCGGTGAGCCGCGTGCTGGAAACGTAGAGCGGGAACTCGACCGGCTCGGAGACCAGCAGTTCGAAGCGGCGGTCGCCAAGGTCGACATCTTGACCCGGTTCGACCCCGGCGGGGACAAGGCAGAGGGCAGGGAGAGGGGGGAGGGCAGAGGGAGAGGAGGGGAGGGGAGAGGAGGCGAGGGGAGAGGAGGCGAGGGGAGAGGGGGGAAGGGGAGAGGGGGGAAGCGGAGACGCCGAATTCTCCTCCTCTCCCCTCTCCTCTCTCCCCTCTCCCCTCTCCCCTCCTCCCCGCGCCCCTCCTCCCACTCCAATGTAATACGTTCTCGCCAGTCCGGCCGCGATTCGCACGCCGAGGCCGCGACGGACCATACCGTAGTAAGCGGCCCCGCGAGCAACGGCCAGATCGAGCCGGTCATTGTCCAGCACGATCGGTTCCCAGTTGCCGCCGAACATGTGCCGCAGCGCGTCGATCATCCGCTTGCGCAGCATGGGCGACTCGAACAGCCCACCGTTGAAGAGCACGATGTCGGGCCGTGCCGGGTCCTGGCCGGCGGCCATCGCGACATCCTCCATGGCCACGTGGCGGTGTGCCGTGAGAAAGGCTGCCAGGTAACGTGTAACGGCCGGGTCGGGCGCGAATGGCAGTCCGAATTCCTGAAATCCGGAACCGCGGCGACTGGGCCGGACGTCCAGCGGCACGAGGGGGAAGAAACCTTCGACCAACAGATCGTAGACTTCGCTCCGCTGGATCTCGATCTGCCGGGCTCCGCCGATCAACCGCGAGCCTGACCAAGGCAGGTTCAGCGTCAGCCGCTCCGGCGCCGCGGGACCCAGCAGGGTTTCCTTGAGCTGCCGGCTCCGCTGCACGAGCATGGCCCATTGTCGTGGCTCTAACGGTCGACCTTGTCCACTCGCGGACTGCCGGGTATCCTCTGGGTGGCTCGTCGCTTGCGCCGTCGCCGCTGGCTCCGGGTTAAACGCCCCCCCGGTATCCTCTGGGTGGCTCGTCGCTTGCGCCGTCGCCGCTGGCTCCGGGTTAAACGCCCTCCCGGTACCCTCTGGGCGGCTCCCTGCCCCCCGACCCGCTTCGCTGGCGCCCCGCCTGCTCCCACCCTGCTCCCCGCCGCCGGTAAGCTTCTGCTCCAGATAGTGTGCCAAGGCAAGATCGAGATTGTCGCCGCCGAGGATCAGGTGCTCGCCGACGGCCACGCGGTGGAATTGCACCTTGCCGCCTTCGCCCCGACGCACGCGGATCAGTGTGAAATCGGACGTGCCGCCGCCGATATCGCAGACGAGTATTTTCTGGCCCGGTTGCACGAACTGGTCCCAGCGGTCCCGATGAGCGTCGATCCAAGCGTAGAACGCCGCTTGCGGTTCTTCGATGAGCACGACTCGCGGCAGGCCGGCCAAGGCGGCCGCCTTGATCGTCAGTTCCCGGGCCACTTCGTCGAAAGAAGCGGGCAGCGTGAGCACGAAATCCTGCTGGGTCAGCGGATGCTGCGGGAAGCGGGCGTCCCAAGCCGCGCGGACGTGGGCCAGATAACGCGCGTTGACCTCGACCGGCGACAGTCGCTCGACGTCGGCCGCTCCGTGCCAGGGAAGAAGCGCCGCCGTGCGGTCGACGCCCGAATGGCAGAGCCACGACTTGGCCGAGTTGATCAACCTCCCCGGCACCACGGCCCCATGATCGCGGGCGAAGAAGCCGACGACGTGCGGCGGCTGGGGCACCCGGTTCTCCGGGTCGCGACCCGCGGTCCAGGGCAGGCGCAGCGCGGCGGGCGGCAGTTCGCCAGGTCCGGGCTGATAATGGAAGGAGGGGAGCGTCTCGCGGGCTTCCACCTGCCCGGCAGCGACCAGTTGCGGCACGGGAAAAACGCGGACCTGCCACGGCTCTTCCGTGGTGTCGACATAGGTGACGGCCGAATTCGTCGTCCCCAGATCGAAACCGACGACGTAACGGCTCAGTGTATCCTCGCTTGACGGGAAGTGGGCCACGGGAGGTGCTTTCGGGCGGAAATGCAAATACATGCATCTTAGCAACGCCGATGGGAAAAATGGAGGGGGCGGGGAGAAAACCCGAAATTCGAAGTACGAAATCCTAAACAAATTCAAAATGCAAAATCGGAATGACCAAAACCGTTTTGAGCCTTTCCTTCTTTGGGTGTTGGATTTGTTTAGGATTTCGATATTCGTGCTTCGGATTTCTTCCGCGGGGTGACTTTTTCCGGCGTTTGGGCTAGACTTAAGGATTCTAAAATTGAACGGTCCTCCATCGAGTTCTTCATGCGGCGCGAATTGCTCGTCAGTTTCCTGCTGGTCATGGCCGTGGCGGCAGTTTACTGGCCGGTCCACACCTATCCCTTCCTGCTGTTGGACGACCAGGGCTATGTCGTCCAGAACCCGTACGTACGCGAGGGGCTGACCTGCGCGGGCCTGCTCCACGCTTTTTCCGGTATTACCGTGGGCAACTGGCATCCGCTCACGATGCTTTCCCACATGCTCGACTGCCAACTCTTCGGCGTCGATGCGGGGGCGGGCTGGCACCACATGGTCAACCTTGCGCTACACGCGGCCAACAGTGTCCTGCTCTTCCTCGCACTGCGGCGGATGACGGGGGCCCTCTGGCGAAGCGCCTTGGTGGCTGCGCTGTTTGGGCTGCACCCCCTGCACGTCGAATCGGTGGCCTGGGTCTCGGAACGCAAGGACGTCCTCAGCACGCTGTTCTTCCTGTGTACCCTCCTGGCCTATCACCGCTATGTCCAGCGACCGACAGTCCTCCGTTACACGGCCGTGTTCGTGGTGCTGGCCTTGGGGCTGATGTCCAAACCGATGTTGGTGACCGCGCCGTGTGTGCTGTTGCTGTTGGACTACTGGCCGCTGGGCCGCATGAGACTCAAAGGCGACGTCGCCACCGCAGAAACCGAGCAACCGCTGTTGTCGCCGGTCTCTGACCGAGCCACCTCGCCGACCGAAAGTCTCCCGGCGCAACCGCTGTTGTCGCCGGTCTCTGACCGAGCCACCTTGCCGACCGAAGGTCTCCCGGCGCAACCGCTGTTGTCGCCGGTCTCTGACCGAGCCACCTTGCCGACCGAAGGTCTCCCGGCGAATGGGAGACCTTCGGTCGGATGTTTCGGCGGGGTCGGGAGACCCTCGCCGAACCTTGCGGGCCAGTTGTCGCTTTCGCGGCTGATCGCCGAAAAAACACCGCTGCTGCTGCTGGCTGCCGTCAGCGCTGTGATTACCTATGGCGTTCAGCAAGGGGGCGGAGCGATGGGCATGCTCGGGCAGGAAGTGCCGCTGGGGAAACGGCTCGGCAATGCCCTGTTCTCCTACGGACAGTACCTGGAAAAGTGCTTCTGGCCCAGTCCCTTGTCGGCCGTTTACCCCTATGTCAGCCCGAAGGCGATCGACGTGCTGATTGTCGGCCTGGCTTTGGGCGCGATCAGCGTGGCCACGATCCGCCTGGCCCGAATTCGGCCTTTTTTGCTTGTCGGCTGGTGCTGGTATCTGGGCACGCTGGTGCCCGTGATCGGGCTGGTGCAGGTCGGCGTCCAATCGATGGCCGACCGTTACACGTATATTCCGCTGATCGGCATTTTCATCATCGTCGCCTGGGGGGCGGCCGAATTCACGGAGCAATGGTCCGCCGGAACCAAGGCCGTCGTGGCGGCCGCGGTCTTGGCCGCTTGCGGGTGGTTCACCTGGCGGCAGGTGGCGACCTGGTCCAGCAGCGAGGCCATGTACAGGCATGCCGTGGAGGCCGAGCGTTACAATTTCTTCGCCATGTATGGACTGGGCATGGTCTACTGGAAGGATGGGAAGCTCGGCGAGGCGCAGCAGCAATTCGAGGACATCCTGAAGATCCAATCCGATCCGGCGGTCCGCGTACAAGGCGGTTTCGAGCCGGCCCAGCGTGCGCTGGGTCTGCTGCTGGCCGTGCAGGGTCATCCGCGGCAAGCATTGGCCGAGCTTGATGAAGCAATTGATACCCGCCCTCAACAGCCCGAGCCGCTCCGGCACAAGGCATGGATCCTGGCCACCTGGCCGAAAGACGAAGACAACATCCGCGACGGGAAAGAGGCCGTGGAACTGGCAAGGCTGGCACTCGAAAAGTCAGCCGGGAAACAGCCCGAGTATTGGGACACGCTGGCCGCTGCGGAGGCCGAGGCCGGGAACTTCAAGGAGGCCGTCGCAGCGGCGGAAAAGGCCCTGCAGCAGGCCCGAGCCATGCGGGCCGACGATCTCGTTCCGGGCATCCAGGATCGTCTGGAGTTGTTCGAAAATCGCAGACCTTACCACGCCCCGGCGCAGTACCCGCAGAGGCTGTAAAAGGCTTCAAGCCGCTTCGTGAGAAACGATGGTTTCGTCGTCGTCCCCAGTGGCTATAAGTCGCAGGCGCGGCTTGCCGGCAACAATCGACGGGCGCGATCGCCAGAGGGCAGCCGCGACATACAGCGATTGGACGCCGATCAAAGTGCCCATGAACGTCTTTCCGCCGCCGCCGAAGCCGTAGCTGTGCAGGCCGGCGCCGAGCACGAAGTTCACGCCGTACCAGGCCACGATCACCAGCGCGAAGCAACTCACGGCCAGGGCCGCCAGGCCGCGATACTTGACCCAGCCGGCAAAGCGCGAGTGCAAGACGGCCAGATAGCCCAATAGCGCGATCAAGGCCCAAACCTCCTTGGGATCCCAGCCCCAGAAACGACCCCAGGAATACGCGGCCCACATGCCGCCCAAGAAGGTCCCGGTCGCCAGCAGAACCACACCCACCTGCAGGGCCCGATAGGTGAAGCGGCTGAGGGCCTCGATGGCCGGCCGGTTCTCGCTGCGCATGAGGTAATAACCCAGCGTGATGTTGGCAATCCCCATCGCCAAGGCAAAGGCCGCGTAGCTCAGCGTGATCGTCATCACATGGGTCACCAGCCAGAAGTTATTACGCAAGACGGGCTGCAGCGGTTGCAGGCTGGCATCGAGAACGCTGGGACAGTTGTCGGCCAGGATCAAGGCCACGGTCGAAACCGCGGCGGCAGCCACGGCAATGAACCGCTTGCGATAGATCAACTCCAGGACCAGGCCGATGGCGGTCACGCCCAACCCGACGTAGACCACCGATTCGTACATGTTGGTGACCGGTGCGCGGCCGGAAATGGTCACGCGCATGAAGAACCCGATGAGCATCGCCACCATGCCGGCCACGTAGGACACGAGTCCCAGCGGGTAGAGCATCCGCCAGCCGGAACCCATCTGCAACAGCACGCAGAGGCCGGCGACCATCATCAACACCCAGGCAAAACGGAAGGGGGCCCAGTGATTGTAGGCCACTTCCAGGTCGATCATGCGCTGCGCGGGATAAGCCCCGAGCTGTGGCCCCATTTCGCGGACCATGCCCAGAAACTTGTGCGAGGCCGCGTTGAACTCGGCGGGTGAATTGGCCAAGTAGGCCGCCCGGACTTGATGGAACGTCGCGCACAACTCCCGCACCGCACCGCTGGGATCGGTCTCGTCGTCCATCTTCATGCGCAGCAGCGAATCGAGCGAGATCCACGGTTTGTCCGCGGCGCCGGACGTGGGCAGGATCTCCAAGCGGCGGCCGGCGCGATGGTCCTGGTAGGCCCGCAGGCGATCGAAGAGCTCCACGCCTTTCTTTTCCAGCGGCGAGAGCTCGCCTTCCGGCTTGAAGACGAGTTGTTGCACCCAGACCATGAAGGTCGTCGGCTTCTGCGATTTCGGCGACTCGATTTTGGCTTGCTGCAAGTCCCGCGCTGCGATGTACTTCTGGTCGGGCGCCATGCCGAGGAGCTTGCGGAGTTCGAGGGAATCGACGACCAGCAGGGGCATGCTGTCCCACTTGTCGGTTGCGCTCGTAGTACCGGCTTCAGCCGGAATATGGCCATGAGGACCGCCGACCATGGGTACATGGTTCCCGGGCGGGGCTGCAAGCGACGGCTTCTTGTCCCAGGTGGGGGAATCCAAGATCGTGGCGAGATAAAAGGCCGTCGCGTCGAGCGCTTGATTCGTCTCCGGGTCCGTGAAACTGACACGGTTGCCCAGCAGCCGCCAGGTTTCCCAGGCGAGGCTGTCCAGTGGCTTCTGCCGGCCGCCGTCCTGGACGGGCAGCGACCGCCAGGCATTCCAATCGAACCGTTGGTCGGGGGCGGAGGCCCCCAAGGCTGAAGCGGCGAGGCAGAAGAACGCCACGCCGGCCGCGGCCCGGCGTACCGGGTGCCCCACACGTCGCATATTTTGCTCCTTGTTCTTGGTCGTTGTCGGGAGAGTAAGGAAAGTCAGAATTTTGCCGAGCTTGGAACGCGTGACGAACATGATCACCGTGCCGGCACATGTCATGATGCTGCCGAGATACTTCAGGAACAGACCCGGGTCGGAGGCCACCGTCAGCACGGTTCCTGTGCCGCTGGGCAGGATGCCCGATTGATAAAACGTGTACTTTCCGTGGACCAGCGGTTCGTTCATAGAGATTCGCTGATCCCTGTCGATCTTCTTGGCTTCGTCGTGCAGGTGTACGGTGCTGGCGAACGAGGCGTCGCCCATCCCGCCGGGGTTCAATCCCCGCGTGAATTTCTTCAATTGCAGCGAAAAACCCAGCGGCAGGCTTTCGTAGCCGTAGGAAACCGCCAGGCTGCCTGCGGAAGTCTTGATGGGGATCGGCAGGGCACCCGCTTGCGGGTCGCCGCCGCCGTCGTCGCCGCGCTGCAGCCAGAGGCTGCGGGTAGTGTCACCCGCGGTGATTTCAACCTGCGCGGCAGCCTCGAACGTCTCTTTCGCGCCGCGGGCTACTCTTACGGGCGTAAATACCAGCTCGCGGCGGGCATGGGGCACGAAGCTCACGACCGAGACCGAGGTGTCGGTCCAGGCGTCCAACGTGTCGCCCGCATGGACCTCGCCGCGCGACTCGTATTTTCCATTGCCCACGCGGCAGTAGAGTCTGCCGTCGGAGGTCGCCAGGAACTCCACGGCCGGTTCGGCGGCCACGGCGGGATGGTGATACCAGAACTTCACCGGACACTTCTCGATATGCATGCCGCCGGGGTTGGCGAACGAGGCCTTGGCCACCTGGCGGACCGGTTCTTTCACGCCGGGCAGGTAGACCCGCAGTTCGACCACCGGATTGCTCGGCTTGCTGCCGATGTTCTTGAAGTGGCCGTCGGCCTGCAGCCTCGCATTGGGCAGGTATTCGGCAATCTCGACCGACGGGGCGCCCGCTTGCGGGTCGCTGTGGTCCAGCGGTACCTTCTTGCCCACGTTCTTGCTGACGGGCACGCGCGTCACGCGGCCGTCGTAGTGGATCGTCAGCAGGCCCTGGGGGTCGAGATCTTCTTTCGCCGGGGGATTGATGAAATCGTCGAGCATGGTATCGGCCTCGGCCGTCTGGAACTCGACTTTGGCCGAACCGACGGCCGCACTGCCGCCGAAACGACTGGCAGTGAGCCACTGTTCGGCGTTCTCCGAGTTGTCCGGACCGAAGACCGAAAACTTCAGCGCCGCGATGCCCTTGCCGTCAGGGGCGGCCAGCCACTCTTCCGCCGGCCGAGCGTGGGCCAGATACCTCGTCACGCGGAGTTTCACGCCATTGATCTCGCCCAGGAGCAAACTCTTGCCCTCGGGCCAGTCGATCGGACCCGGAGTGAAAACGAATTGCGACACGGGCCGATCCGGCTGATCGGCGGGCACCATGTACCCGTGGTCGTGGCCGGCACGCCACTGGACGGAAAAGCGATTCCGATCTCGGACGGTGATGTGGTCGCCCGTCTCCCCTTCCTCCAGGGCGATGGTTGCGTCCACCCCATAATTAAATGTCAAAATCGAGCCGGTGAGCAGGACCAGCAGCCCGGCGTGCGTCACTAAGAAGCCGAACTGCCGCAGCTTCCAGGGAAAGCGAATGAGTGTGGCCGAGAGGATGTTCACGCCCAGCATTGCCAGCAAGGCGACAAACCAGATCTGGGTGTAGAAATACCAGCGGGCATAGTCGCGTCCCTTGTCGGACTCGACAAAGGTCGCCGCGGCGAGGATCGCAGCCAAGAGCACGATCAACGTCACGGCCAGCTTCAGCGAGGCCAGGAGGCGGAAAACGGCTTTTGACACTCTCAACAGGATCGAATTGTCGCGCATCGGAAAGCGTGCCCCTCGAAGAGGAAATATCCCAGACGGGTTTCAGGTCGGGGGATCGTAACGAGAGTGGCCGAGGAAGTAAACGGCAATCTCGGACGATTCCCCTGCTTCTGGGGTAGATAGATCTGCGATCCCGGGCTGGAATAATCGATACAACCGCTACAGCAGGCATAGGGTGGAATCAGATCGGTCGGCGGTCCCGCGCACGCCCCTGCCGGAATAATCGATACAGCCGATACGGCAGGCAAATCCGGACTTCAGATCGCGTGAATCTCCGGCGATAGGCCGCAAATTCGTCAACCGCGAATTCAGAATATGGCGAGAAAACAGATGAACCCGCACAGGCCGCAAGATACTCGCACGAAGAGCGGTTCGCAGAAAACGGTAGTCGCTCAAAACTGTGCCAGGCGTTAATTGCGGCATGACGGACAACGGAATCTGATTCCTTACCGGTTTTACATGGAGGTAGGATCGTGCGAAGCGTGACGCACAAGACCAATCAATCCCGGCAACGGGGCATGACACTTCTCTTCCTCGGGGTGATGAGCCTGGGATTGGCCTCGTGCCAATCGTCTCACAACCCGACCTGCCGCAGCGAGGCCCCGCCGCCTCGCCGGGCAGAGACCAACATCGATCCGGGCCAACCGCGCGCCAATAACGCGTTCCGCCAGGTTGCCTATCAGGAGGTGCGGGGCTCTGTGCCCACGCTCGCCGGCGCCGAGATGCTCAACGACGACGATATCTGCATGCAGTGCCACGAGGCCTACGTCAAGTCGTTCCACGAAAACGTACACCGCGTGCAGAACTGCGAATCCTGCCACGGACCGGCCAGCAAGCACGTGGAAACCCGCGGCAAGGAGCCGGGCTTGATCTTCAGCTTCAAGAAGGGCGTCGATCCGGTGGCCCGGGCCGAGGCCTGCTTGAAGTGCCACGAGCAGAACCAGTGCACGCCCGGCGCCCAGTGGCGGACCTCCAAGCACGCGCATTGCGGCGTGACCTGCGTCGATTGCCACCGCGGCCACTACAACGTGCCCGCCGGCACGCCCGCCACCACGGTGACGGCGGAGGCCTCCTACCGGCCGGGCGTGAGGGCCACGCTCGTTTCCTACAACGCCGCCGAGCCGCCCAAGAAGGAAATGCTGCCTTCGCTGAAGGGCACCTCGCACAACCTGGGCGCGATGGCCCCGGACCTGTGCTTGAAGTGCCACTGCGACATGCGCGACCTCTTGCGCATTGCCGGGCCGCACCAGATCGGCGGGCCCAACGGCTTCAACTGCACGACCTGCCACGACCCGCACGGCCAGATCCGCGAGTCGACCCGCAAGGACCTGTGCTTGACCTGCCATAAAGGCGCTCCCACGATGGCCTGGCATTCCTCGACCCACGAGCGCTACGGCGTGGCCTGCACCGACTGCCACAACCCGCACCCGCATGCCAACGTTCGGCAGATCGTGAACATCAGTCACTACGGCGTGGAGCAACCCAAGCGCCTGGCGATGTCGGTCCAGGAGCCCGAGGCCTGCTACAAGTGCCACCAGAAGGTATTCGCCATGAATCACCTGCCGGCGCACCATCCCATCATGGAAGGCAAGATGGTCTGCTCCGACTGCCACGATCCGCATGGGCAAATGGAGAAGAACCTGAAGGCGGAGACGATCAACCTGCTCTGCTACAAATGCCACGCGGAGAAATCGGGTCCGTTCGCCTATCCGCACGAGCCGGTGACGGAGAACTGCTGCATTTGCCACGAGCCGCACGGCACGGTGGCCAACAACCTCTTGAAGCAGCCGCCGGTGTTCCTCTGCCTGCGCTGCCACACGGGTCATAACAGGACCTCCGCCGGCCACCCGGGCGTCGCCACCGCCGCGAATCTCGATAGCGTCCCGGCACTGCGACCCGCGTACTACACCAACTGCACGGAGTGCCATTCGCAGATCCACGGGAGCGACGTTCCGTCGCCGAGCGCACCGAACCCGGCGGCCCTGTTACGCTAAGTACCTTAACCGATGAAACCAACCAATAAAGCCAATCCAACTCAATATCAAGGGGGGACCTGGTCGTGAAGGTCAACTATCTGACACTACTGGCGGCGGCAACGACGGTGTTGCTGTCCGCGGCAGCGGCGAAGGCCGATGACTCGGCCGCGCTGGCCATGGCGGCCAGCGCCACTGCGGCGCCGCCAATCCAGTCGACAACGGCAAGCACCGCGCCCGTGGTGTGGTCCGGGGGCGACACCGCAACCTATTACCAAGACTCCGATCCGGTACGGGATTTCATTGCCCGTGCCGGGGCTTGGGCCGTGCATTCGTCGGGCTCGCCCTACGAAACCGGCCTGTACCAGAATGTGCGGGAGTCCTCGCCCATGTTCGACCTCGAGGGCCTCGCCAGCGATGGCATACGCACCTTCGACCTCAGCCTCCAAGGCAGCGACAACGATACCGACGACGCCCGCCTGCACTACTTCGGCCCCGGGGTCGAAGCCAACATCGATTATCAGCGCTTCGACACCCAGTTAAGCCAGGATTCCTATGCGGGCTGGGCGACTGTCAGCAGCGCCGCGAACACCGCCACGCCCGCCAATAACAACTATATGAGCCGCAGCGACTTGAGTCCCGGCCAGGACTACGCCATCCGCGTCCAGGAGTTCAAGGCGAATTTCAAGGGCAACCTGACCGACAACCTCAAATGGTACGTGAACACCTTTGGGATTGAAAAGGATGGCGTGCGACAGGTCAATTCCATGGGCATGTGCTTCAACGCCCACAACGCCTGGAACCCGACCTACAATGGCATCAACTACGCGCCCTCTGCCACCCAACCTACGAGCGCAAACGCCGACCAGTGTCACGTCGTGAGCCAGGCCCAGCACATCGATTGGCAGACCACCGAAGTGGAACCGGGCCTTGAGTACAAACTCGGGGCGCTGACCGTGAACTACTCGCACATGATCCGCGACTTCCGCGCGGGTGACCAGCAGGTGTATGGTGTCTACGACACGGGCGGAATTGGCTTTGCAGCACCGGCTGGCGCAACGCCGGCTGGTACATTCGGAGTGGCCGGCGTGGGCATCGTGCCCAACACGCTCACGCAAATGGACCGCCTCAAGGCCCATGCGGAACTCGGCCATGCCACGGACGTCTATGCGATGGGATACGACGGCGATACGACGGACGAACTCAACGAGACCAACCGCCACTACGAAGGCGGCGATCTGCGGATCACCAACCGGTCGATCGAGAACCTGACCGTGACCGGCTACGGACGGGCCTACTCCGAGCATACCAATCTGCAGGAAACGCCGCTGAACACGTTTTACCCGACGGCAGCCGAGCAGGTGTTTTACAACCAAGCGACCGTGCCCTCGTATGCTGCGCTATCCGAGACCGCCGCACCCGTGATCGACCGCGATCGGGAAGCGGTGGGCTTCACCACCCGCTGGCTGCCCTTCGGCGACGACGGCAACTTCGTTCGCCGCCACTTTGCAGTAGTCGGCGGCTATGAGTATGGCACCGAGCATTACCAAGCTACCCCCGGCGGCCCCGCCTATCCCAATAGCCTGACCTACGCGGTTGGCTACGGCCCGCCGCCTGGTACGCTCGCGGGATTCGCCCAGCCTGACACGATCAAGAACACGATCTCCATCGGCCTGGAGGAAAAGTGGTCCGACTGCTTCCAAACCTACATTCGCTACAAGTGGATTGGGACAAAATACCCGTTCATCGGCGTAACGCCGGCGGTGGAGAGTTCGGAAGAAGCGGCCCTGAACACGTGCCTTCCCACGTTGGAGAACCGCGTGGAGGTCGGCGGAACCTATACCGCCTGTGATTGCCTGATGCTCAATGCAACCGTCTACGTGGAAACGGCGTCGAACGACGGATCGTATGCGGCGGGAGCACACCCGAACAGTTTCGTTTCCAACAGCTACCCCTTCACGCTCGGCGCGTGGTGGTCGCCCACGTCCCAGTGGTCCTTCAACGCCGGCTTTGCCCAAATGGACAGTTGGATCGATCAGCAAATCGTGCAGTCCACGTTGGCCTCAAATGCCGCGGGCACCGGCGCGTCGCCGTACTTTATCCCGGCGACGTTCAACAACCGCGCGGATGTGTTCAACCTGGGAACCCGCTATGCCTGGACCCCGAGGTTGTCGACATGCGCCACGTTCGAGTATGTTCACGCCGCGAACGACACGGGTATTCCCGTGACGCCTACCACCGCGGGGGTGGCGCCGTATAACCTGGGACAGTATTCCCTGGTCGCGTCGGACACCTACCGCATCACGCTGGGCGCCGACTATCTCTGGCGGCCGGGCTTCAGCACGTTCGCCCGCTATAACTACTACAATTTCCAGGACTTCAGCCCCATCGCGGCCACCGGTCCCACGAGCGGGGCGACCAACACCAACGCCACCGGCCAGACCAACATGTTCCTGGTGGGCGCCAGTGCGAAGTTCTAAGCTTTGCCTGACGAAAACTGAGTGAGTGGCACGCGAGGCAACGGGTTTCCCGCTGCCTCGCGGCGCGCCGCAAGACAACGAAAGGGGCAGCCGGTTGACGGCTGCCCCGAAGCCTGTTCCGGCCTACAACACCTACGGTTTCGCCGTCTCTTTCGCCGGCGCTGCCGCCTTGCCGTTGTCCCCATGCGGGGACTTGGGCTCCTCCAGGATCGACGCGGGGAGATTGACCTTGGGCGGTTCGATCTTCAGCTCGCCGCAGAGGTCCTTGAGATGCTTGAGGGTCTGCCGCACGAGGTTCGCCGCCATGTGCATGTTGTGCACGTCGTTGCCGGTAATCAGCAGATCGAGGTCGTGCCGCATGCCGGCCGTCTCGGCGGCAATCTTTTCTGCGCGGGCCTTGGCCAGCCCGGCAGTCTTCCCCGCGGCCTCCACCTTTCCCAGCGCATCGCGCAACAGCGGCAGGGCCGCCCGCAAGGCGACGTGGTCGGTCTTGAACTGCTCAACCTCCCACTCTTTGTGACACATGGAACACATGTCCAAGGAACCCCGTATCACTTCCCCCGTCTTGGACTTGTTGTCGGCAAGGCGGTGGCAGGTACGGCATTCGGCGCGGATCGCCAGCATCACATTGGACTGGCCGGATATCGTCTCCATGCCGGCGCCTTGCAGGACATGCACCTGCGTCTGGTGGTGGCCCGGATGGCACGACTGGCAATCGTTCACCGCCTGCTCGATCTTGTTCCGCTCGAGGCTATGTTCGATGGGCGTGTGGCAGAGGATGCAGTCGACTTTGTGCTCGGTGACGTGCTTGTTGTGCAGGAACTCGTGATCGTTGTACTTCGCCAGGTCGCCCTCGCGGTTGTGGCAGGATTGGCACTGTTTGCGGGGCACTTCGCCCTTGCCGCGGATCAGGTCGGCATGGCAGTTTTTGCAGTCCACTCCGTTCTTGAAGGCCAGGTCATGCTTGAATTTCACGCCGAATCCCAAGTTGAACTCCTCCTGGGGAATCTGGTGGCAGTGCGTGCAGGCGCTGAGCTTCTCGTTGAACGGCTGGTCCTTGAAATGGCAGAGGAAGCAGGTGGTGGCGGTCACGGTCATGTGGCTGCCCTGCACGATCTGGCTGTGGCAACTCGTGCAGCGGAGGGTCTTGCCGCGGCGGCCCTCCTGCAGGTGCGGTGTATGGTCGAAGGGAATGATGACTTCCTTGTCAACGAGCTTGACGTGGAAGTCGACGCCGCCCTCGAGCAACCGCTTTTCATGGCAGCCGCTGCGGAGGCAACTGGCGTCGGGGATCTCGGCCGCCGGCCGCGGGCCGGCGCTGGCGGTCACATACTTGAGCAGTTGCACCAGGCCCAGCACCTTGCCGCGGACCTCGCCGCCGATGCCCGGCGGAAAGTGGCACTCGATGCAGCTCACGTCCTTGTGGCTGGATTTCCGCCAAGACTCGTAGTACGGCACCATGTTGTGGCAACTGCTGCAGAAAACGGGCCGCGACGTATACCAGGCCGCCGCCCCGGCCATGACCACCATCAGAAACAGCCACGCCCCGAGCAAGGCCAGGAGAGAATACAGAATGCGCCGCACCTTTCGCCACGCGGAGCGGGGCGCGGGCACCGTGCTTGCATGGTCGGCCGCGGGAGCGGGGGTTGAACTCGATGGTTCCATGGATCAATTACCTTGCACAATTCTCGTGTACCTGCCGCCTCAACCTATTGCCGCGACGATCATGCCCACCAGCAGCGCCAGCCCAATGGCCAACGCCAGGAATCCAAAAATGCGGATGCACCACAGCACGAACAGCCCCGGACTGGTGGTCCGCAAGGCCTCCAGCTTGCCTTCCTGTTGCAAGCGCTCGAAGTATTCCGGCCGGTCCTCCTTGAACTCTTCTTCGCTGACCAGCCCCGTCAACACCGACATGTCGGCGGGGAACCTGTCCGGGCGGAAATGCGTGTTGAAGAAGTGAATGGCGAATACGAAGCCCGTGGCCAGCAGCGCCTGGGTGGAATGGATCACCTTGGCGATGTCCAGCGTGGTTCCCGGCAAGGGTCCGCAGAAGAAGTTGGGGAACCACAGCACCAGGCCTGTGGAACCGATGATCACCGTGTCGGCGATCGCGCCCCAAAAGTCGATCTTCTCCCAGTAGGACCAGCGGTCAAAGCCCGGTCTCGGCCCCAGGCCGAAGAACCAGCGCAACATCTTCAAGAAGTCTTTGAGGTCGCGGAGCGTCGGCAGCGGCGAATCGGATCCGAAGACCATCTGGCCCACGCCCCGCCCCTGCTTGCGGCCCTCGACCAGAAGGCGGACCATACGGACCATGTAGACCGCCATCGAGGTCAAGAGGATCACGCCGAAGAAACGGTGCCAAAAACTGGTCGAGGGGAAGCCGCCCAGGAATCGGGCCAGGGACTGCGCCCACGGCATCTTGCAGTACCGCAGCGGCAGACCCGTCAAGGCCAGCCCCAGGAACGACGTCATCATGATCGTGTGGCCGATGCGATGGAACGACAGGAAGCGGACGTAGGCCGTCTGGCCTGGCCGCAAACCATGGGGCCGGCCGTGCTTGAGCACCTCGACCAGCCCGCGGATGAACCACAACAGCGAATGGATGCCGAAGAACGCGAAGGTCGAGTACAACAGCGTGAGCAAAGTAATATAAACGGCGTGGACCACGGGGTTCTTCCGGGCGTCGGCGGCATCGATATGCGGACTGAAGTTCGCGAAATTGGCGCGGGCGTTGGTGTGACACTTGGCGCAGGTATGCACCCGGTTCTGTGGCGAGAGCGTGGAATCGGGATTGTCCAAAGGCAGGATATCGTGAGAACCGTGGCAGTCGGCGCACTTGGCCGCCGGGCCATAGCCCAGGGTGGTCAATTTGCCGTGCATGCTCATGGCATAGGTGCTGGACATGGCGCTATGGCAATTCCCGCAGCGGTCCGGCAAGGCTTCGCGGAAGGCGACCGACTCGGGCGACAGCAATTCGTGCCCCTGGTGGCACGAGGTGCAGGTCGGTTTCTGCGTGGTCTTGCCACCGGGCGCGGGGCGGTTGGCCTGCCCGCCCAGCAGGTCACCCGGGCCTCCGTGTACGCTCTTCTTCAGCCGATCTTCGATTCCCGTGTGACAGTTGCCGCAGGTCTTGGCGACCTCGGTCACATAGAGTGTGGAGCGCTGGTCGCGGGCGCGGAAAACATTGTGCGAGCCGTGGCAATCGGCACAGCCCGGCCCTACCGTGAGCCCTTTCTTCTCCAGTGCCTCACCGTGGACGCTGAGCATGAAAGTCTGCAGCCTTCCGTCATGCAGCTTCTCGTCGTGGCAGCCGCCGCACTTTTCCACCTGGCCTTTCACGCGGACGGGCGACTTGGGATCCTTGACGGGCAGGAGGCTATGGGAAAACGGGCCGTGGCACTCGGTGCAGCTCAGCGGCGTGCCTTCCCCCTGGGCGTTTTTCGCGCCGGCCTTGGCGTGTACGCTCGCACGCAGGCTCGTAATCACATCCACGGTGGCGCGTTTAGGTTTAGCATGTACACCTTCGTCGGAATGGCACTTGCCACAAAAATTCACCTGGTCGTTCAGTTTCTCCCGCATGCTGGCAGAAATGCTGTGCGGAGAAATCTGCCCCTGACCCCGACCCGCAGTACCGGGTGCCCCGCTGGGCGCTCCGTCAGCATTGGCGTGGCAGTCGAGGCAACTCACTTTCGGTGTGGTGCCGGTAGGGTCGATGACACCGTCGATGGCAACCTTGTGCGGGCTTGCGTTCAGGAGGGCAACCGCTTTTTCGTGGCAATGGGCGCAGAACTTCTGGATTTCGGGCAATTTCGCACGGAAGTTGTCGGTCTGGTGGGCCTTGGTCTCCAGAATGGTTCCGTCGCCGCCGTGACAATCGATGCAATTCACACCCTTCTGATAGTGAACATCCTTCTTCAAACTATCCATAATGATGCAGAAACGGGCTTGGTCCTTGTCCTTGGGGTCCAAGGCGTTCGCATGGCACTGGAGGCACGTGTTGTCGTCGTCTTTGACCTGCGAGCCCTTGAGCGGCGGCATTTTCAGCGCCGGCTTCGCCGCGGCAGGAGGTACAGTGGCCGGCTTGGCCGCAGCGGGGGCCGGGGCAGGACTGGCTTCTTTGGCGGCCGGGGCCGGGGGACCCGGTACTCCGGGTCGCGGCGGCTCGCTTGCCTTTGCCGCAGGTGTTTCGCCGCTCTTGGCCCCCGGCACGTCAGGCTTTCCAGGGGTACCTGGCGCCGGAGCCTGACTCGCGGTTGGCGCCGCCGCCTTGTCGGCTTGCCCTCCGCCGGCGGGCGAAGCGACCGGCTTATCCGCCGGTTTCGCATCGGCAGGCCGACCAGGGGTGCCTGGTGCCCGATCAGCCGGCTTGGGATCGGCAGCCGAGGCCGATGCTTGCCACCCCGAAGCGGTGGAAGCGTAATAGGAGGCCGCCGACGCCAGCAAGACTATCGGCAGCAAGACCGCCAAAGCAATTCTCATCTTCTTCACTGTCCCTGCAACCTTCAAATCATCGCTACGCAACGGGCGTGACTGGGGCAGCCTCAAACCGTGGGGTTGAAACCCACGGGCGTTGGTTCTCGTCCGGGCACCGAGCGCAGCATGGTCGGCGACGACGCGGCGGCAGCCGTGGATTTCAACCCACGGACCGCGCCGGCCACCAACAAATCCGCGTCGTGCAGCGACGCCTGATTTTTCAGTCGTCGCTACGCGACGGGCATAATTAGGTCTGCTCCCTACCGTGGGTTGAAACCCACGGCTACCGTCGCAGCGTCGCTACGCGACGGGCGAAGGATTTTCGCCGACTGCGTACGGACGACTACTCCTTGTCGTACTTGGGATGCTCCTTGTGGACTTGGGTCGCGTGGCAGCGCATGCAGACGTTCTGCGGCAGCACCTTGTAGATCGTGCCGCGGATCGAGGCCGTCTCTTCCGCCGTCAGCGTCTTCTTGCTGATGAACGGCTTCGCCACCTCGACGTGCTTGCTGCCGGGACCGTGGCAGGCCTCGCACGTGGTTCCCGCCAGGTTCGGCGTGCTCGTTTCATCCTTGAAACCGCTGGCCGCGCCGTAACCGGTCGAATGGCAAATCAGGCACTTGGCGTCGGTCTTGTACTTGGCGGGCAGCTTGGCGAAGGAGTCCGTGGCATGCTTGGTCTTCTTCCAGGCCATCCACTGCTTGAGATGGCAGGCCGTGCAGGCCTTGGTGCCCGCATAGGTTTGATCCGCCGGCGGCGTCACCGCAGGACCGGCCGGCTCAGCCGGCGGTTGCGACCGCACAACCTGCACAAGGATTCCACATGTAGTAAGAGTCAGGACTGTAGCTAAGCCCAGTAAGACCCGTCGCCGCACCTTCATGCTCGCTCTCCCATCATTTGCGGACCTGTCCGACGGCCGGATAACCCCGGTACGGTCCGGGGTCATCTCGGGGCAGGCGGATAGGTTCCAGGTAAGTTGCATTGCCACCGTTCAACCAGCATCGGCCCGTTACGGCGCACACCCGCGCGCCTTTGCCTTGCCTTGAACGGACAACCGAATTTAACCTGGAACGCACGTCACGTCAAGAATCGAAAACCATCGCGAAACAAGAATCTTGAGGCAAGCTCAAGCGGCGAGTCCTGAACGGGCGTTTGACACATAAATAACAGTAAATAATGCGTCGCCCGTTGCAGAGAATTCGACCGATTGTTATGATCGTTGACATGTTTCACTTCTCGATCGAGGATGCAGCGAACGCCAGCCAGCCGACCATTGACGAAACGCATTCTCAGAGTTTAGTATTGTCTTTTCGCGGGAGCCGTAGGGTGGGCCGACGGGCCGTTATCGACATAAATCGTTGGCAGAAATAACCAATTTTTGAAGCGGTCGCAGGACCACGGAGATCGTTCATGTCAGATTCCATTCCACGCCGCCGTTGGTTGGCGACATGCCTTGGAGGTGGCTTCGTGGCCACGCTCGTCGCGCTGTTTTCTCCCGTGGTCATGTTCTTGCGGCCGAGGAAGACGACCAATTCCGGCGCCTTGGAAGTCGTGGCGCCTTATCGGATGAACGAGCTGACGCAGGCCGCAAAGAGCGGCGCCTCGCTTGCGCCCTTCAATTTCGGCGGAAAGCCCTGCATTTTATTCTTGGTCGATGGCGAGCCGCGGGCGTTCAATGCCGTCTGTACGCATCTGCAGTGCACGGTCGAGTATCGTGCGGCAAGCCAGGATATATTCTGCAATTGCCATAACGGCGTCTATGATCTCAACGGCCGCAATGTGGCCGGCCCGCCGCCCCGCCCGCTGGAAGTCTATCAAGTGGCCAAGGGCAAGGGAAAACCCGGAGAGGAGGAGCTCATTGTCTCCCGCAAAGCCTGAAAACGACAAGCCGGAAGATTCGGCCTCCATCCCGCCCGATGCCGGAAAAAAGCCCGGTTGGATCAAGGCCCTCACGGCCTTCTTCTACGATCGCCTGGGATTGGACAGCGCCGCCGCCCTGGCGGCCCATAAACGCGTGCCCATCCACAGCCGAACGGTCTTCTACTTCCTGGGCGGAATGGCCCTCTTTCTCTTTGGCATCCAGGTGATTACGGGGATTCTGCTGTCCCTGTATTACAAGCCCTCGCCCGACCAGGCCTTCGAAAGCGTGCGGGCGATCATCACCGAGGTCGATTTCGGCTGGCTCATCCGTTCGATCCATTCCTGGAGCGCCAACCTGCTGATCGGCGTGCTGTTCTTGCATATGCTGACCACTTATGTCATGCGGGCCTACCGTCCGCCCCGCGAGTTCACCTGGTTGACGGGGATCGCCTTGCTTGGCGTATTCATGACGTTCGGCTTCAGCGGATACCTGTTGCCCTGGAACAACTTGGCCTTTTTCGCCACCAGCGTGGGAACGGCGATCGCCGAGCACGTGCCGGTGATCGGCCATTATCTCCTGCTGATGGCACGCGGCGGCGAGAACGTTACCGGGGATACGCTGGCCCGCTTCTATGCCTTGCACGTGGTCATCCTGCCCTTGACCGCGCTTGCCATTGTGGGGGTGCACCTGTACCTGGTGCAGAAGCACGAGATGAGCGTGCCGCAAGACGTGATCAAGAAGTACGGCAGTGCCCAGAAGGCGCCGAGCATGCCGTTCGTTCCGCACTTCCTCTTGCGGGACATGGTCGGCTGGTACCTGGCTCTGGGAATACTCGCCGCCCTGGCGGCCCTGCTCCCTTGGGAATTGAGGGTCAAGGCCGATCCCTTCGGCTCGGCCCCGGCCAACATCAAGCCGGAATGGTATTTCCTCTTCATGTTTCAGGCATTGAAGGACCTGCCCGCCTACCTGCCGAGCGAGCACCATCAATGGATCGAGGGGGAAACGGCGGGAGTCGTCTTTTTCGGCTTTCTCGGCTTGATGGTGGCCTTGGTGCCGTTCTTGGACCGCGGCGCGGCCGCCGGACGGCCCCGGCGGGTGCTGAACTTCTTTGCCGCCTTGACGGTGGCCTTCGCGATTTTCATGACCGTGCGGAGCATGACCGTTAAGCCGCCGGAGAATCCGCCCGCCAAGGCCGCGCCGGCTGCTGCCGCCAACCCCGAGGGAATCCCTGCGGAGGCAAAACCATGACGAAGCTCCTATTTTTCCTTACTCCCGCCTTGCTCCTGGTCTGGGCGGTTTTCGCCGGATCAGCCGAAGAGAAGAAGCCCGCCGCGACGGCGACGGCCGAAAAAGCCAAGGCTGACGACGCGAAATCACCGCCGAGCAAGCCGGCGACCACGGCTCCCTCCGCAGGTACGGCAAAGGAAACCAAGCCGGCTGAAACGAAGCCCGCCGCGTCGAAGCTGCCCGCAGCGGTGATCGAAATCAAGTCGATTCCCGACGACGACAATACTTGTATTATTTGCCACACGACGCTTGATACGGGCGATCCCAAGGACCAGAAGTATCATATTCCCTTGGAGTCCCTGAAGAACGACGTGCATTGGCAAAAAGGGGTCCGCTGCCAGGATTGCCACGGCGGCGATCCAACCGTTGCGGAGGTCAAGGCCCACCAGGCCAAGGGTGATTTCCATACGGTCAACCGGGACGGCAAGCCCTGGCCAGCCGACATTCCCGATTTCTGCGGCCGCTGCCACTCGAACATCGACTACATGCGGCATTTCAATCCGTCGCCACGCACGGATCAGCTTGCCGAGTATTGGACCAGCAGGCATGGCAAGCGATTGAAGGAGACCCAGGCGACCGGCGGCGATCCGCAAGTGGCGACCTGTATTTCCTGCCACGATCAGCCGCACGGCAATGCCATCGATACGAAGGCGCACGGCATAAGTCCAGTGAACTTGCCCACCTCGCCTGTTTTCCACCTCAACGTTGCCAAGACTTGTGCGAAGTGCCATTCCGACCACGAGATCATGAAGGGACGATTGTACAATAAGCAACCGCTGCCCTGCGACGAATATGACAAATGGCGCGCGAGCGTGCATGGCAAGGCCTTGCTGGACAAGGGCGACGCCAGTGCCCCGACTTGCAACAACTGCCACGGCAATCACGGCGCCGCGCCGCCGCAAGTCGACTCGGTCGCCAACGCCTGCGGCACTTGCCACGGCAAGATCGCCAAACTCTTCGAGGGCACCAAGATGCAGCACAAGTTCGAAAAGGAGGGCCTGCCGGGTTGTGCCACTTGCCACGGCAATCATGCGATTCACCAGCCATCGGACGAATTCCTGGGCATGAAGGAGGGCGCATTCTGTGTCCGCTGCCACGAGCCGGGGAAGGAGCAGCACGGCGCCACGCCCCTCGGCGCCAAGGCCGCCGAAGCCATCCACGCCGATCTCGCAAAACTCAAGGACGGGATTACGAAGGCCGACGAAACGCTCACGGAGGCTGAGACGAAAGGCATGGAGGTCAGCCAGCCCAAGTTCGATCTGCAAAAGGCGACGGATGCCCTCACTGACGCCCGGACCCAAATCCATAGTTTCAACGCCGACGTGGTCGACAAGGCCCTGGCCCCTGGCGAGAAGGTGGTGGAAGAGGTCCAGGCCAAGGCCGACCAGGCCTTGGAGCAATATCAGTTCCGACGGTATTGGCTGGCGGTCTCGCTGGTTCCGATCCTGATTGTCACCGGGCTGCTGCTGCTCTATATCCGCGCCTTGCCGATTCCCCAGAAACCGGCGGATCCCGAGGGCGAAGGAGCAACGAAGTCATAGTAAGGTCCCCCTCTCCACGACCATGCACGCTACGCACGGTGCCTGGAGAGGGTCGCGGTGAGGGCAGCCGTTCCGCTGGCCACGAACATGCGCCGATTTCACCAAGTGCTGCTGATCGGAACATTCTTGCCGTTGTGCTGGTTGGCGATGATGGCCACCCATGAACTCGGCCACGTCGTCGCTGCGGTTGCGACGGGCGGCAGGGTGGAAAGGGTCGTTCTCAGCCCGTTCACGATTTCACGAACGGACGTATTGCCCAATCCCAGGCCCCTTCTGGTCGCCTGGGCTGGGCCGTGTCTTGGCGTGCTTCTGCCGTTGGTCGTTGCCGTGGTTGCCAGGCTGAGCCGATTCGCCTGGACCTACCTGCTTTGGTTCTTTGCCGGATTCTGTTGCATTGCCAACGGCAGCTACCTCGGAGTTGGATCTTTCGGCAGGGTCGGGGATGCCGGAGATCTGCTCCGCCACGGAAGCCCGATTGGGACGCTTTGGTTGTTCGGTGTGGCCGGATTCTCCGTCGGGCTGTACTTGTGGCATGGACTGGGGCCGAAATTCGGACTGGGCCAAGCCGCAGGCAAGGTCGATCCTCGTGCGGCGTACGTCTCCTGTGGTCTGCTGCTGCTGACGATGGTCTTGGAACTGGCGTTGAGTCCGTTGTAGGTCCCTACTGCCAACCCGCAGGCCGGTGCCCCGGATCTTGTCGCACCTTCCCACCCAAAAACTAACTACCAACGCCTGCGGCAATCACCTTCTCGGCCGCGGCCACGGCCGAGCCCAGAACCAAATCTTTCCCCATCTCCAGCAGCACCAGTTCGATCGCCGCCAGGCAGCCGAGGATATCGAGTGCGTCGACGAGCCCCATTTGAGCAATGCGAAATATCCGGCCCTTGAGTGGCCCCTGTCCACCACCGAGTTTTATGCCGAATCGCTCTTCCAGCCGCGCAAGAAACTTCTTGCCGTCGATGTCCTCCGGCAGGTAGATGGCCGAAACGCCTGCGGCCGGCCGCTTGGCCACGGGCTTGAGGCCCAACGCGGCGATACCGGCCAGCGTGACCCGCGAAAGCAATCTCGAACGGGCCCAAAGTGTCTCGATGCCCGTGCTGCGGATCTGTCGCAGGCTCTCGGCCAAGGCCTCGATCAGGGGGATGGCCGGCGTGTACGGGGTCTCGGCCGTTTGCGCCGCCTTGCGGTAGGCCGGCAGATCGAAATAGAAGGCCGAGCGGGTGATCGATTCCATCTGCTGCCAGGCCCGGGGGCTGACGGCCAGGAAGGCCAGTCCCGGCGGGGTCATCAGCGCTTTCTGGGCCCCCACGACCAGCACGTCGACGCCCCAGGCGTCGGTTCGGCACTCCATCGCCCCCACGCCGCTGATGCCGTCGACGACCAGCAACGCCGGGCTGTTCCGCACCATGCGGCCAATGGCCTCGATATTATGGCCCACGCCGGTGCTGGTTTCCTGCAAGGTCGAGAAGACGGCCACAATTTCCGGGCATTGCTTGAGCAACCGCTCGACCTCGGCCGCTTCGAAGGCCTCGCCCCAGGGCAGTTCGTAGCGCACGACTTCAATGCCGAACCGCTCGGCGATCAGCCGCCACCGCTCGGCGAACTTGCCCGACTCCAGCACCAGTGCCTTGCCACCGCGGGGCACGAGGTTGACCACGGCCGCTTCCATGCCTCCGCTGCCGGACGAGGAGAGGATGAGCACGTCGTTGGCGGTCTGAAAGACATATTTCAGCCCAGCGAGCACTTCGTCCATCGTGGCGCGGAACTCGGCTGTGCGATGATGGCGGACCTGCCGGGCCATGGCCAGCAGGGCTGCTTGCGGGACTTCGACGGGACCGGGGGTGAAGAGGCGTTGCTTGGGCATGACTGGGAAGAGGAGATTTCAGATTTGAGACTTGTAATTCGAGATTTGATGCGATAATCGCTCGATGTGCTCCTGCACGCTGAGCGGGTACCGAGCGAGAATGCGCGGAAAATCGGCATCGTGGATCCGCGCAAGGTTCCGGAACGTGACTAGGGCCTCCGGCGCGGTCCCCTGCCGTCGAGAAAGATAGACATAATCGCAAAGTGCCTGCGCCGGCGGAGCCATGTTCCCTTCGAAAAACGGAAAGTACACTCCGCTCCGCACGCATACAAACACCAGGCGACCGACGGGCGTGGCTCGCTCCCGCGCCCGCGGACTCCGCCGATCGGTAAAACAAGTAATGGCGACGGGCGCCTGGGTTACCAGGCGGTGCGCGTAAAGCGCGTAGTGACCGGTGATGTAAGCGTGCGGATCGATGGCCCCGACCAGCTCTCGAGGCGTTACGGCGCCCGGCAGGCCGTACAACCCGTGAGCATATTGCGCGATGCTCCCTTCGCCACGAAGCCTCGCCAGTTCAACATTCAATGCGGCCCGGGAAGTGCCAGCCACGTTGGCCAGTTCCGTCACGGTGAAGAGGACCTTTCCATGCCGGCCGCGTTGCTCGTCCAGGAATGTGCGCCAGGCATTGGCTCTCACAACGACAGCTCCTGGGCCTTGGACAAAGTGTCACGGAGCAGGCGAATCACACTGTCCCACACCATGGCGCCGCCGCCCGCGGCGCGGAGGTTGGCGGTCACCGCAGGGGCAACCTGCTCGCCCAGCAGCCGCTCTGTCTCCCGCACGTGGACTGCCCGATTCAATGCGAACCTGTCGAGTTTCTTGATGGCGTCTGCCAGCGGAATAGCAAGCTCTCTCAGTTTTTGTGATAATCTCGCGGGGGCGTCGGGCAGCAGGGCGTCCTGAAACAGGAAAATGTCCAGGAACGTCGCGCACCCGGCAGTAGCGCGCGTTAAGCAGCGCAAGGATCTTGCTCTCGATCATGTCCGCATCGGACACCGTCAAGAACACCGTGCCTGCGATCGTGCGGACCACCGGGGCATCAAGACGGACGACACTTGTGATCTCAATCGGGATCTCGATCCGGCTTCCAGGCTCCGCAACACGGTAGAATGCCGTCGCGACGATCCGCACCGCTGGCGACTCCTCCGGACCAGCGCCAGGCCGCACGTCACCGTCGTAGCCGAACTGCCTTTTGACCTCCGGCAGCAGCTTGCTGCGGAGAACGTCGACGATTTCCACCTGCTTTCGCTGAAGATCGCCTTCCCAGTGATAGTCGATATCGCTCGATGCGCGGGCACTCGCGTTGAGCAAACGATACCGAAAGCCGCCGATCAGGCAAAGCTGATGGCCCACCGGATGGGTGGCAAGAATCGTGGCGGCTGAGCCTCTGGACACGCTCAACGATTGCTAGAGTGTCATATTCCATGTAATCAAATATAACATAATTGTTATATTTGGCCAGTCAGCCCGATTGCCGCCAACCCGCCAGCGGGTGCCCCGCCGGGTTCAACGATCGAGAATTCTATCCACTGGCGCCCATCGTCACCCCGAACTGCCGCATCACGATCCCAAACACCTCAGTATCCGACACCGTTGGGCCGTCGGGCAGGATCGGTTTCGAGGCCAAAAGCACGGTCTGCTGCGTGGGATCGACGGCGGGGGCCCCGTGCGAACCGCGGATCAGCGAGGCGTTCAGCGGGATGCTCCGCGTGGCCATGTCGACGTGCAGCTCGACCGGATCGTAGCCCGGCTTGCAATGGATGTCGACCGTTCGGGCGAACGCAGGGGCCTTCTCGTCGGCAAGCCAATAGTAATAGGCCTGCCAACTGTTGGGGGCGGAGACGAGAATCAACTCGCCGCTGCGGGGATGGTCCAGGCCATAGCGGCCGCGCTGATCGCCCACGAGCACTTCGGCGATGCCGGGCTGGCGGCGGAAGATGCCGGCGGCCAACTCGATGGTCCGCGCGTCGCCGTCGGCCACAAAAACGTGCGAGAACTGGTGATCGGCCAGGGCCCAGGCACGGCTGGCGGCCAGATCGAGATACTCGCCGTCGGGCTGCTCACGGACGCTCAACAGCCCGGCCTCGCGGAGCACGCGGTTGGGGAAAGCGACGTGATCGACCGGCGTGATGGCGTACTCGCCCGCCACGAGCCAGAGCAGATCGTCGCCGTAGATCTCTTGCATGGCCACGTGGAGCCTTCCTAATTCGGCGTCCAACTCGCCGACTGCGGCTGTGGCGGCAGGGCTGTCGGGGCCAAGCTTTTGGGCGGCATAGTCCAGGTGCGGCAGATAGATCCAGAAGAAGTCGGGCGTCCATCGCCGCGCCGCCATCGCGGCCGATCGGGCGATCCAGGCCGTGGAACGAATGTTGGCCAGCGGCCCCCAGAAATGCTGCAAGGGGAAATGGCCCAACTCGTCGCGCAGCTCGCCGTAAAACTCCGTCGGCCGCGTGTAACACCACAGCGACTCCGTGCCGTCCGGATTATGGATCGGTTTGGGCGTGCAGAGATAATCGGCCTCCGCGCCGACACTATGCATCGCGAACCACACCGCCGAGGTCGGGGTCCCTCGCGCTGGGGGGGGATGTCCCGGCCCACTGCACCGCAAAGGGATTTGGCGGGCCGGGAGTTTCCCCCGGCGCAGCGTGCGAAAGCAGGTCCCAAATCTGCGGCCGCTCGATGCAATCGTTGGGCGAGGTCCACATCTCGACCTGCTGCTTCTGCCGCCAATAGAGCCCATTGGCCACCACGCCGTGCGCCAACGGCAACCTGCCGGTCGTCATGTTGGCCTGTACCGGGCAGGTCACGCAGGGGAAACTCGGCACAAGGTTGACGATCTGGCCCGCCGCAGTCATCTCGCGAAGCTGCGGCATGACGGCGACGTCTTTTTCACGCAGACCGGGAATGCTAAGAAGAATGACGGACATTAGAATTCCATACCCCGCAGCCGGGCGATTTCCGCGGCATCCTTGTCGCCACGGCCGGAGAGACATACGACGACCACGTCGTCGGCCTGCCGCGAAGCGGCAATCTCCATGGCACGGCACAGGGCGTGCGAGCTTTCCAAGGCGGGCAAAATGCCCTCCAATCGGGCCAAGGCATCGAAGGCCGTCAGGATCTCGTCGTCGCGGGCAAACGTGTACCGCACGCGGCCGCTGTCCTTCCAATAGCTGTGCTCGGGACCGGTGCCGGGATAGTCCAGCCCGGCGCTGACGCTGTGCACGTCGGACGTCTGACCGTCGTCGTCCTGCAACACATAGCTGAAGGCCCCGTGCAGCACTCCCGGCCGGCCGAAGGAGAGTGTGGCGGCATGATCGCCCGGCCGTTCGGACCGTCCGCCAGCCTCGACGCCGACCAGTTCCACCTCGGCATCCTCGATCAGCGGATAGAACATGCCCGCCGCATTGCTGCCGCCGCCCACGCAGGCCACGACCACCTGGGGCAAGCGGCCGAGTTGCTCCAGGCACTGGGCCCGGGTCTCGCGGCCGATGATCGACTGGAAGTCGCGAACGATCCGCGGAAAAGGATGCGGCCCGATCACGGAGCCGACACAGAAATGGGTCGATTCGACGCTGCTCATCCAATCGCGGAAGGCCTCGTTCACGGCGTCGCGCAAGGTCCGCGAACCGCTGGTCACCGGCCTGACTTCCGCCCCGAGGAGCTTCATGCTGAAGACATTGGGCCGCTGGCGGCGGATGTCTTCTTCGCCCATGTAGACGACGCACTGCAGGCCAAAATGGGCGCAGGCCGTGGCGACGGCCACGCCATGCTGCCCGGCGCCCGTCTCGGCGATGACCCGCCGCTTGCCCATGCGGAGCGCGAGCAAGGCCTGGCCAAGCGTGTTGTTGATCTTGTGGGACCCGGTATGGTTAAGGTCCTCGCGCTTCAGATAAATCCTCGCTCCGCCGCAGTGCTCCGTCAGGCGGTGGGCGAAGTACAGCGGCGACGGCCGGCCGACATAGTGCTCATACAGCTCGTGGAGTTCGGCCTGGAAAGCCGGATCGGCCGTAGCCCGAGTGTACTGGACCGCCAGTTCGTCCAAGGCGCGAGTCAGGGTTTCAGGAACAAAGCGTCCGCCGAACTGGCCGAAACGGCCGGCCGCATCGGGAACGCGGGTGGTAGCAAGCATAGGAGGGGTCTCGTCGGGATGTTTTCGGGTCCATTATAACCACCGGGACGCCCGTTTGGCATGCCTTGGCGGAATGAACCGCAAATTGCGCCGCAAAATGGGCTGCCCGGATGTCGTTGTTGCGGGCCGAGTTTGCCCCTTCGACAAATATGTAATATGTAATCAGTATATGGCCAATTCCGCACAAGATGCCGACGCCGCCTTTTTCAACCTGATGCACCATTTCTTGGCCGCATCGCACAAGGGCGAAGATGGCGGGGATCGGGACCAACCCTACAACATGCGGAGCGAATCGCGGCATGCCTTTCAGCATACGCAATGGATCGCGCCCGGATATTGCTGGGACGTGCCGCCGGAATCGGCCTGGATCAACGTCCTCTGCCACGATTTGGCGCAAGGCGGCTTCTCCTTCTTCCTCGACGAAAAGCCGACCTTCGAGCGACTGGTGGCGAAGTTCGATTCGGCCGAATCGATCTACGTCGCAGCGCGCGTGAACTATTGGCGGCCAGTGCTGGTCGACAGTCGGGGTGGCATTATCGAGCGCAGTATCCCCTCGCCCGATGCGCCATCGACCGCCTGCCGGACGGAATCCAAGTTCCTCGTCGGCTGCCAGTTCCTGCGACGATTCACGCCCTGAGGGCATGGCTTCTGCCTTTGGCCCGGCGGTGTATAATGGACTCTAGGATTCAGACGTAAGCGGCCCCGGCGCCATCCGAGTAGGGTGGGCCGAGTGAAACGAGTCCCACCATCTTTGATTCCTTGATGTGGCGTGTTCTTGGTGGGACTCGTAGAACTCGGCCCACCCTACTTGGCCGCCGCTTACGTCTGAATCACAGTAATAGACTCGCCAGAGAAGTGTATCTTGGGCTTTGCCTTGCGCACGCGTGCCATGTCGCGGATCGTCGGCTTGATTATTATTTGGGCGAGTTTTTGCGGCCTGGCGGCCAGGCCGGTCAGCGCCACCGGTCCCGCCGAGCCGGGCGAAAATCCCGGTTCGCATTGCGAGCAGGTCGAGTTGCTCAACCATAGTTGTTATTCCGGCCTGATTGAATCCGAAGACGGCGACTGGCTGACGTTGATCCGCATTCAGTCTCCACGCGGCCGGCCGACGCACCTGGTGATCCAGCCGTTCGACCGCAGCCAGATCCTTTCCGTTTCGCGCTTGGACGCGGATAAGCGGGCGGCTCTGGCCCGGCAGATCGAGGAGTTCCGCAACCGCGCGACGATCGAGGCCGCGAGCATGGAGGCCGTCCGGCTTAAACCGCGGGAGGCCGAAGGGCTCAGCTATCGGCACTATGGCAGCAAGTGGTTCACCCTGGACAGCACGGTCGACGAGCAGAACACCCGCCGCGTGATCGTCCGCGCCGAGCAGATCTTCGCCGCCTATCGCCAGATTGTGCCGCCGCGCAGCGAGTCTGCACAACCGCCGCGACTGATCGTGCTCGGGTCGATGAGCGAGTACCGGCCCCTGCTGGCGAAACTGGGGCTGAAGTTGAATATCCAGAATCCGGCCTGCTTTCTTGAGGACCAGAACGTGGTCGTCATCGGCAGCGACCTTGCCCAGTTGGCCGCCGTCACCAGTCAAATGACGGCACATAACGCCAAATTGCGCAGCGAACTCCGCGATCTGAAACGCCGCCTTGCCGAACGTCTCCGCGAGGTCGCCGAAAGCATGCGCAAGAGCGGCGGTTCCGGCGCCGAAATCGCGCGGGCCCTGAATCGGGAACGCGCGATATTCGACAGACAAATCGCCCAGAAGCTCGAAGAGCTGCGGAAGTCGGACCAGCAGATCGAACGCCGCTTCAAGGAAGGGGCCAGGGAAACGCTGGTAAGGCTCTATCATGAAGCGTTCCACGCCTACCTGCGAAACAGGGTCTATCCGCGACAGCAATACGACGTGCCCCCTTGGCTTAACGAAGGCCTGGCGGTGATCTTCGAAGGCGGCCTGCTGGAGGGCAACTCGTTGCGGTTCGACGCCCCCCATCCGGCCGCGCTGAAGACCCTCAAGGCCGACCTGGCCGGTTCGGCGCCGCTGGGGTTGGAGAAACTGCTCTCCGCCGGCGAGGATAAGTTCCTCGTGCTCGCCGACACGCGGCCGGCCGCCGTCGAGCAGTATTACGTTTACGCCTGGGGATTGGCCTACTATCTGACCTTCGAGAAGCGGCTCTTGGGCAGCCCCGCGCTGGAGAAGTATCTGCAACCCGGCAATCCGCGGCTTGCGCCGACCCAAAGGTTCGAGCAGTTGATCGGCATGCCGCTGGAGCAGTTCGAGCGCGAGTGGCAGGCGTATATCCGCAAGCTGTAGAACTACAGTTTCTCCGCAGTCATGGTCGTTTCTACGCCGTTGACTCGCACCTTCACCGGGCTCGGCGTGGCGGAGGCGATCCGGTAACGGGTGACCTTGCCCTCCTTCCACTCGATATCCACCGTGAACCCGCCGCGAGCCCGCAGCCCGGCGACCCTGCCGCTCGGCCAGGCCTTGGGCAAGGCCGGGAGAAGCTCGATTTCGCCCGCGTGTGATTGCAGCAACATCTCGCCAACGGCGGCGGTCTGGCCGAGATTGCCGTCGATCTCGAACTCGACGCCGCCAAAATGCGCGGTCATGTTGGGATTCACGGTGCGGGCGAGGTGCGTATCGAGCACCCGTAGTGCCATATCGCCATCGCCCAGCCGGACATAGGCGTTGGCCTGGAATGCGCCTTGCCAGCTTCCCACGTCCCCACTTTTCCACCAGGGGTTGCTGTCGAAGATTTTCCGCAGGGCCGCCGCCAGTCGCGGCGTGCCGCGGGGAGTGATTTGCGTGCCGCAAATGGCGCCCCAGCTTGACAGGACCTGGCATCCGGCCGTACGTTGCCAGTCCTCCAGCCATTCCTGCAACTCGCCGCTTGTGGGGCTGATCTGCATCGGGGCCAGCCGCGGCAAGGTCTTCTCGATTTCCGCGCGGAACTCGGGGTCGGTATGCAGAATTCGCGTGGCCCGGGCGCAGTTCTGCAACAGCTCGCGGACCATCTGCATGCTGCCGGTCGGGCCCATGCAGGTGCAGCCCGTTTCGCCGTTGGGTTTGCGAAAGGAGTTTTCGAAATTCGTGTCCGGACCGGTGACCAGCCAACGGTGCGAAGGCTCTTCCATCAGGTAATCGAGGTAGAAGCGGGCTGCGCCTTTCATCGTCGGCCAGACGCGCCGCAGGTAGTCTTTGTCGCCGGAAAAGGCATAGTGCTCCCAGAGATGCTGGCAGAGCCACGCGCCGCCGACCTGGAAGATGCTCCAGACCGCGCTGCCGCTGACCGGGCCTGCCTGGCGCCAGATATCGGTATTGTGATGCGCGGTCCAGCCGCGCACGCCGTAAAGATCCTTCGCGATGTGCGCTCCGTCCACGCTGAGTTGTTCCGTGAGATCCACCAGCGGCAGGTGACACTCGCCAAGGTTTCCCGTCTCGACCGGCCAGTAGTTGATCTCGGCGTTGCAGTTCAAGGTCCAGTTGGCCGACCAGGGGGGATGAATTTCGTGGTTCCAGATGCCTTGCAAGTTTGCCGGCTGAGTCCCCGGCCGCGACGAGGCAATGAGCAGGTATCGGCCGAATTGATAGTACAGCGCCGCCAGCGCAGGGTCCTTGCCGGGCTGGTATGCTCTCAAGCGCACGTCCGTCGGCAGCTTCTCCGCGTCGGAATGGCCGAGATCCAATGTCACGCGGTTGAACAGACGCTGATGATCGGCGACGTGCTCCGCGCGGAGGGCCGGGTAGGACTTGCCCGCCAGCGCGGCCAAGTACTCGTCGCACTGCCTGCCGGGGTCTTTGCCTTCGCGGCTGGGGCTCTTCCACGGGCCGTTGTAACTGGTGGCGGCCACCAGCAACAGGGTGACGCGGTCACAGCCTTCGGCATGGATCGCGGAATCGGTGATCGTGACCCGCCCGCCTTCGCTCACGGGCACGAGCCGGGTCTCGAAGCGCATTCCCTTTCCCCCGGGCGCGTCGTCCCACACGACGCCGGGACCACTGTAACTCGGATCGACGTGCGCCGGGCAACGACCGGTCAATTGCAGGAAGCCTTTGCCGGCCTTCGTCGCGTGGTGCAACTGGCAACCGAGCGAGGCCGAAAAAGTCAGTTTGCCCGGCTTGTCGCTCGCCAACCGCACGACGACGGCCTGCGCCGGATGGGAGGCGAAAACTTCGCGGCTGTAGCGGACGCCCTGCTGGTCGAACTGCACGCGAGCCACCGCCTCGGCAAGATCGAGTTCGCGGCGGTAATTCGTGACCTCTCCAGCCAGGGGAAATTCGATCGAAAGATCGCCGAGGGGCTGGTAGCTCTGGTTGTACTTGCCGTTCATGTCGCTCTCGACGAGGCGTTGCGCCTCGTGATCCTTGCCCTCGCGCAGCAACCGCCGGATCTCCGGCAGCGCCTTCAATCCCTTGGGATTCAGGTTGTCGTAGGGCTCGCCGGACCAGAGCGTGTCTTCGTTGAGGTCGATGCGCTCGGACTTCGGTCCGCCCCAAACCATGCCGCCCAGCCGGCCGTTGCCGACGAGGAGGGCCGCCGTCCAGCGCGCGGCCGGCCGGCGATACCAAAGCGCCAGCGGCTTGTCCGGGCCTTCGGCCGCGCCCGCCACGGAGATGCCTTCGGACATCTGGGCATGAATTGGCGCCGGATTAGCCAGCAAGCAGACGGCAAGCATTGGAAGAATCGTTTTCATTACTTTCTCCTGGACGATCGGATTTCGATCATGGGCGAGGCGATTATTTCTCAAACTGTAAACGCCATCGCCGGGCTTGCGGTATGTCGATTTATCAGCCGCGGAGCGGCGACACGCAACAGCCAGGGGCGTAAGCCCTCGTTGTTGCACACAAGTCCGGCAACGACCCCATTCAGCTCGCCTGGATGGTGAAGGAGGTTGGAAAGCTAGCACCGACAGCATTGAGAATCAGACCCCATCCAGCTCGCCTGGATGGTGAATCAGGTTGCCCGGCTAGTCCATTCTCGCGCCGTAGCCGTAGAACCTCCTTCACCCACGGGACGAGCCCGTGGGGGTCGTTTGTCTTCTTCTTATCCGTTCTAGCCATTCAGCCTTGTTCACCATCCGCACCCAGAGGGTACCCGGCCGGATGGGGTCCGAGATGTGTGTAACAACGAGGGCTCACGCCCCAGGCTATTCTATTTTGCCGCTTCGCGGCTAGTAAATCGACAGGCCGCATGCCCCGATGGGGACGTTTACAACTTGAGTTACTTCGTTTTCCCATTGTCGGCAATGGACAATCGCGTTTCGTATTTCTTCATGGTCGATCAACAGCTTATTCGACGAAACTCAGCAACGCGCCGATCCCCAGCACCACCGTCGATGCCAGCAGACCCCATGGAGTTTTTTCGATCGCGTAAGGGATGCTCACGTAGAACATGTACGCGCTGGAAAGACAGAACAACAGCGGCACGAGCGGATAAAACGGCACACGATAGGTGCCTGCGGGACGCGACGATCGGGCACGCAAGACGAACAGCGAACATCCGACCAGGAAGAGGAAGAACCAGAACGAAGGCGAAGTGAATGCCACGGAAGCTTGAAAGCCGTCCGCGGCCTTACTCCAGCCAAAGCCGATGATCAGGGCAACGGCTACTGCAGCCTGGATGATCAGAGGACGCGCCGGCGCGTCGGTCCGCGAGTTCCATTGGCCCAGCCAGGAATAGAGACGATGCTCGGTCCCCATGGCGTAAAAGATCCGCGCGCCGGTGAAGATCATGCCGCTGATCCCGCCCAGGGCCGTGATGCAAATCAGCAGGCTGATGCACTCTGCTGCCCGGGGGACATGGCTCAAGCGGAGCACGTCGGCCGCGACGGCATCGCTATGTTGCAGGCCGGACAGTCCCAGGGCGTGGACGAAGGCCAGGTTGACGGCGACATAGACGGCCGACACGGCCAGCGTGCCCAGCACTAACGCCCGCAGGATGTTCTTTTGCGGATCGCGGACTTCTGCGCTGACATAGGCCATCTCGTTCCAACCGCTGTAGGCAAAGAAGACAAGGATCAGCGCGAAGCCCAGATTGAGCTTGGCGGGCGGCGGTTCTTCCATCGCCGTCGCGGAACTCTCGTTTAACCCGGAGCCAGCGGCGACGGAGTGTTCCTCAGTCGTCTTGACAGCGGAAAAACTCATCCCCACCACAACGATGGCCAGCAGACCGAGAAACTTGGCCACCGTCAGCAAGTTCTGCGTCCACTTGCCCGCACGCACGCCGAGCAGATTGATGCCGCTGAGCACAAGCACGGCCCCCACAGCATAGATCAGCATGGGCTGATAATGCTCGCCGATCGGGCAAAGTTGATTGGCGTAATCGGCGAAGACGAAGGCCAGGATGCCGATCGAGCCGGGGCGGACGATCCAAAACTGGGCCCAGGCGAAGAGGAAGCCGATTTTCCGGCCGAATGCCTCGCTGAGGAATACGTAATCTCCACCCTCTTTGGGATAGGCTGTCGCCAGTTCCGCGTAGCATACGGCCCCCACCAAGGAAAACACTGCGCCAATCACCCATACCCCCACCAACCAACCGATATTGGGAACCTGCCCGGCGATCAGCGGAGTGCTACAATAAATACTCGACCCGATGATGATCCCCACGATGATCGAGGTCGAATCGAACAACGTCAGGTGTTGATGAGGGGATGCAGGGGAGGAGGGTTGCTTGCCGGGAGCGGAAAGGGACATAAAGCGCCTGTTGGGGGAATTCCAGATTTCAAATTGTCGGCAGGGATCCAAGAAAGTTGTTCGGGCTTTCCATTATCATCCATAAACCACGTGGTCCACAACGGCGTGGACCAAAACTGAGTCACGCGAGCCAATCTGCGGGTAAGGCGGCCCTATTTCCGTACGATGGACCCCCGAGTCCGTCCGGGGCCTTGATTGTAACGTTGCCAACGGTTCCCCGCTCCCTGGTATTCCTCCTTTGTATGTCTCGTCCGGCACCGGTGTCGGACAAAGAGGCCAAGAAACCCGTTTTCTTGCAGATCGAACTCATTGGCAGCAAACAAGTTACGGCGACGCTGCGCGACGCAGGCGCGACCAACTGTCCGGCAACGTGTACGGGATGTTTCCGGTTACCCAAGACGCAACTCCCAATTCCGCAAAGGTTTACATTTTCCCATCTGTTTTCGGGGCAAGAACGCCACTCACGCGCGAGAGTAATCCGCTCATCGCCCGATCACAGTTGCTCGCCGGTCGCGTTTCCATCTCCAAAACACAAGCGGGCAGCGACACACGGCCCGCGCTGCCGGCTTCGACATTAACCTCACCCGCAGCCGCGCGCCGTATCGCGCTCCTGCCACGCACATTATGGATTCGTGAGAACGGTCCCAAGTTATTCCTGATAACCGTAATTATACATAAGTATTAATTCGTGTCAAGCGAAGGGGGCCGTTTTTTGCCGCGCGCCGGGTCTCCGCCGTCACTGACTTTTCTAGGTGTCAGGTGTCAGATTTGAGAATTCAGATTTCGGTCCTGGGTCTTTGTCGCTGATTGTGATATAATCTTGTGGGAGTACTTCATTACGTTCGGGGGGCGTACAATGTCCATGGTTGTCGACGCTACGTACGAAAACGGTGTGCTGAAGCCTGACCGGCCGTTGCCGCTGGCCGAGCACGAGAAAGTCCAGATTACGGTCCACACGGCGGTCAGCCGGGTGCGGGCCACTTTCGGGTTGCTCGGTTGGTCCGGGGACGCAGAAACGGTCCAGCACGTAGCGCTGGATCCGGAATTCAGCATCGAGGAGTGCCCGTGACGTTCACGGATATCCCGTCCGGCGCGTCCGTGTTCGTCGATGCGAACACGCTCGTGTATCACTTCATGCCGGAGCCTGACCTTGGCCCAGCGTGTCGAGATCTCTTGGAACGCTTTGCACGCCAGGAACTCGTCGGTGTCACCTCCGCACACGTGGTGACCAACGTTGCCCATCGGATCATGACCTTGGAGGCCGTAGCCCTCTTCGGCTGGCCGACCGGCGGCATTGCTCAACGCCTGCAGCGGCATGCAGATCAACTTCGTCAATTGACGCGACTGGCGGAACGGCAGTAGAGCGGCCAGTCGGAACAGGAACCGGTCACACTACCCCTACGGCCTGATTTACCATCGCGGTGCCTTGTACCTGGTGGGCCGTTCGCCACAGCGCGAAGAAATCTGCCATTGGAAGGTCAGCCGGATCCAGGATGCTGATGTGACCAAGGTTCCCTTCCAGCGGCCAGACGACTTCGACCTCCAGCAGCACTTGGCGAAGTCGTTTGGCGTGTACCACGGCGATGGTGACGTGAAGATCATGGTGCGGTTTGCTCCTGTCGTGGCCGAGTTCCAAGTGTCGGACACCGAGGAGAACAAACGCTGGATCATGAGTTTCGGGCAGCACGCCGTCGTGCAAGAACCAGAGTCGCTTCGACGTGAGATTTTTCGGGAATTGAATTCGCTTCTGGCGGCGCACGGGGAGGAGTCGGGACGAACACCTCGTCGCCGCCGGGGAGTTGAGCAGTGATTTGGCCCCATATATTACGGACTCCGACCTGGATATTATGAGAATTTAGGTAGTTTTTCGGCTGGCAAGGCGTTACGCCTTGCCAGCCTTGCCTGACCGGACCTAACTCTATGGCACAGAAATATTTAGAATCCTCGTGTTGCTTGTAGAAGGGTTTCCAGATGGTAAAATCAGGTTTTCCCGTAGCAACTACGTTCCCTCATGTTACAGAAAACGCCATGGCCCGATTGGCACTCAGTCAAGTAATTCGGTTTACACTCTGATTCGAGAAGAGGGGCTGCTATGACTTATAGATTCTCCGGCCACGAAACATTTCCGTGTCGTTATGCTTGGCTCCCGAAAGCCTACGGCGCGCTTGCGGCAGCGCCTGAAGCGTTCGCCAACGAAGAGGACGCCATGATTGACCTCGGCGTCGGCAAGAATATGGTCCGTTCCATCAGATTCTGGACCCAGGCCGCCGGCATCTCAATCCCACGAAAGGCGGGAGGCTACGAGATCACGCCGTTCGGACGCGCCGTTTTCAGTCGAAAAGGACACGATCCTTTCCTGGAAGACACGCGCACTCTCTGGCTTATTCATTGGAACCTCTCCAGCCAGATGACGGAGCCATTGTTCGCGTGGGATTATCTGCTCAATTTCTGGCAAGAGCCTGAATTCAGCCGGTCTTCGGTACTTCGGGCCTTCCGGAAGGAAGCCGAGAAACAGGAACGGCCGCTTTCGGACGTTACCCTGGAGCAGCATTTCGAGACATTCCTTCATACCTACATCCCAACGCGAAGCCGAAAGGGCGACATCCAAGAGGACAACCTGGACTGTCCGCTCGTTGAGCTTGAACTCATTCAACAAGTGGGGGAACGCCGAATCGACCGATCCGGGAAGCGGGAGCCGATTTACGCTTTTCGCCGCGATGAGAAACCCGGGGTCACGCCGGAACTTTTCGTCTACTGCCTTGACGAGTACTGGAGACACCGCCGACCTGCCGAGAAGACCCTCACTTTCCGGGACGTGGCATTTGGACATGGCAGCCCCGGTCAGGTGTTCAAACTCTCCGAGTGGGATGTTCGACGTTGCCTCGAAGCCATCGAAATCGAATCGGATGGGACTTTCCGCTACCGCGAATCCGCCGCGCTACAGCAACTCTTCCGGGGAAGAACAGACAATCAGAACCTGCTCCGCGCGATTTACGAGGTGGCGGCGCCATGCTGAAAACTCAAATGGCCGACCTGTTTCAGGTCAGAAATCGCTTTTTCCGGTCCACGCACCTTGAACGCGACTTCAGCGACCCGGCTGCGCTAAACGGCTATGTGACCACACCATCGGCAAAGACCGGATTCGAGCGGCTCGCCGGGGGGCTTGCGTCGCATTCAACTCAGCGGGCCTGGCGGTTGACTGGGGATTTCGGAACAGGTAAATCCTCCTTCGCCCTGGCCTTGGCTCGCTTGTTTGGGGGCGACGACACCAAGCTGCCATCCGACCTTCGACGGTCGATTGATTTTCGTGGCCTGGGCATCAAACGACCAAACCTTCTCCCGGTTCTAGTCACCGGATCGCGGTCCCACATCGGCACAGCAATTCTTGAGGCGCTCGCACGAGCCCTCGAAGAGAATTGTCCGCGAGGACGACTGCCGCAGATTATAGAAAAGGCGAAAGCGGCGGCCCTCAAGCCGGAAACGAGGAGTGCGGAGGCCGCAGTAACCCTTCTCAGCGAAGCCGCCTCGTATGTCCGGGAGAACGACAAGGCATCCGGCGTCCTTCTTGTGCTTGACGAACTGGGGAAGTTTCTTGAGTACGCAGCGCCTCCATCCCGAACGCCAAGACATCTATTTTCTTCAAGTCCTCGCTGAAACGGCGGCCCGAAGCAAAGAATCGCCGATCCTTGTCGTAGGTCTCCTGCACCAGGGCTTTCACGCATACGCTGAACAGCTATCGAATCCGGCCCAGAAGGAATGGGAAAAGGTCGCCGGTCGGTTTGAAGAAATCGTTTTCGATCAGCCGCTTGAGCAGGCTTCGATGCTTGTCGCAAATGCCCTTAACGTCCGCCTTGCCAAACTTCCTCCGGGAGCGGCAAAGGAACTCACCCGGGACATGGGGCGATCCCTCGATTTGGGATGGTACGGCCCGGAGGCCGGACGCGGGGCTCTAACCGCCATCGCGCCAAGTCTCTATCCCTTGCACCCCACCGTCATCCCGGTTCTCGTGCGACTGTTCAGCCGGTTCGGTCAGAATGAACGATCACTTTACAGCTTCCTCCTCTCTGGCGAACCGCATGCCCTTCAGACCTTCGCGTGCCAACCCGTCGCAACCGGGAGGTATTATCGAATTCACAACCTCTACGACTGCGCCTGCGCCGCCTTTGGACATCGGCTCGCCGTCCAGAGCTATCGGAGCCACTGGAACCAGATTGAATCCGTCGTCGAAAGCTACCGTCGAGACGACGCAGCGGGACTCGAAGTCCTGAAAACGGTCGCGGTGCTGAATCTTATCGACTCACCTCACCACGTCGCGACCGAGGAAGCGATCTCGCTAGCCGTTTCGGGTTCCGAAGCCGGGGTTAACAAGCGTGTGAAAGGGACGCTGCGTGACTTGCAACGTGGTAAGGTTGTGCTCTATTTCCGAGGGGCGGCAGGGGGCTACTGCCTCTGGCCGCACACCAGCGTAAACCTTGAGCGAGCCTATCAGGAGGCATTAAAGGCGGTCCCGGCGCCCACAAACGTCGGCACGGCTATCCGTTCCGACTTGGAAAGCCGTCCACTGGTTGCCCGCCGGCATTACATTGAAACCGGTAACCTCAGGCACTTCGCCGTTGAATATGCTCCTCCGGCCGATCTCCCGGCGCTCCTTAAGCGTGGCGCCCAGGGAGCGGACGGTCAAATTCTCGTGGCCCTCTGCGAAACTCCAGAGGAACAGGAAGCGGCTCACACGTTTGCTCGCGGGACTTCTCTCCGCGGTCACGACCAGGTGCTCATTGCGGTGCCGCAGCCGCTTCGCGGCCTTGCAAGCCTTCTCGCCGAAGTTCAACGTTGGGAATGGGTGGGGCGGAACGTCCCAGAACTCGCGCACGATGAGTTTGCAGGTACAACAGAGCATTTGTTATTCAGTAACTATCAATCGCCTGGGTAGAAGAAATACGCGATTGGGAGGCCAATGATGGATCGATCAGAAGCACTTCATGTTGTCGAGAACTTGACCGTTTGGTCGAAGGGAGATCAACGCGCTCCACATAAGCCATTATTGATTCTTTACGCTCTCGGCTGTTGGACGCGTGGACTTACCGAGATTCCCTATTCAGATATCGAAAAGGATCTGACTGCTCTGCTGAAAGAGTTCGGCCCTCCTCGACGGACCGCGCATCCCGAACAGCCATTCTGGCGTTTGCAAAATGACGGCCTATGGCTCGTAACCGGCATCGGAGCCCTGCCAACCGAGGCGGCAGACCGGATTCCTCTTCTGTCGGAGTTGCGACGGAAGGGTGTTCGCGGTCGCTTCACGATAGATTTCCAAAACGTCCTGCGGGCCTGCCCCAGTCTGGTTTCAGAGATTGCGCGAATGCTGCTGGCGAACAGTTTTCCAGATTCGCTGCACCAGGACGTCTTGAACGCCGTTGGCCTGGCAATCGACGATACGGGCGCTGCCGGAGGTCGGCGCGACCCAAGGTTTCGCGCCCAGGTGTTGACGGCGTATGAACACCGCTGCGCGGTTTGCGGTTTCCAAGTATTACTTTGCGGATCTCCGATAGCGATTGATGCGGCGCACATCAAATGGCATCAGGCTTCCGGGCCAGCAATATTACAAAATGGAATATGCTTGTGCGTGCTCCATCACAAGACCTTCGATCTAGGGGTCTTCACCTTTGGTGAGGACTCAGTAATAGCCGTTTCCGATGAAGCATCTGGGGTCTGCGGATTCCGCGAAGCAATATTCGCCTTTCACGGCAAGCCCCTCCGGAGCCCGATCCATCCGGAGGCTCGGCCTGCTGCGGAGTTCATTGCCTGGCACCGGCGGGAAGTGTTTCGCGGCAAGCCAACCGAAGAAGAGATCCGCCAGGCGTGGCGGGAAGACCGCAGGGCATTCGACGCATACTATTCGTGAAAGGAGACGGCAATGCCAATTGTGATAATGAGCTACCGGCAGGAGTGGGAGCATCGATGCACCCGAAGCTGCAACTGCCTTCATGCGAGCGGTCGCAGCGACTTCGAGATGCACTTGGCTTCAGACGAAGAAGAGGCGGCGACCTACATAGCAACACGCATCCACGAGGACACGGACGCGCGCTACCTGCATTACCTGTTCGACCGATGGGAAGATGTGATCGCGCAGGCGAGGTCCGGTAATTACAACTCAAGTCCCTTAGGTGCCGAACGTTCCGTCATGGTCCCATACGCTAACCCGGAGGACTACGAAGGCGTTTTTGCGAATGACGACGAGTATGAAGCGGAGCAGGCACGCAAGAACGGGATGTGTTCTCGGATCACGGAACTCGTGACGGCCAAGCTCGGGAAGCTGTCGGAAGCTGCCAAGCAGCGGCAACGAGAAGAGCAGAACCGCCAACATGCTGAGGAAAATCGAAAGCGACGGGAGCGTGAAAAAGCCGAGTACGAACGGCTTAAGAAACAGTTTGAACCGAACGGGTAAGGGTGGGCTCCTTCCACTTGCGGGCTTGGATCGTCGCCGGACCGCCCGTGGCTCCTCTTCCCGGAGTTCCGACATCGGCGGTCCTACACGCCTTGCCTTCCTGAACTGGCGCGGGAGATGCGTGCCGCCCGAGTTGTCTCGAACGCCGTAACACATCCTATGTGTATGCCTGCGGACTATATTGAAATCAACCGGCGATTCAGCAGACTTCACAGCTCGGGTGGCCCTGAAGAGCTGGCTTCGTCGAGCTATTTGGGCTACTGGGTCGCTGATTCTGGGTCACTTGGATGGGATGATTTGCTGAAGGAGCGGTTAGTCGTCGTGTTGGGAGAGCCGGGCAGCGGCAAGAGTTGGGAGTTCCGGTGGCGCTGCGGATCGCTGCGGAAAGACGGCGAGTTCGCCTTCCTGATTGAACTGGAGCGGCTCGTCTTCGGGGCCTTTGACGACGTCCTCGCGCCGGCTGACTTCGAGCAATTCCGGCAATGGCAAGCAGGGAAGAGCGAAGCCTACTTCTTCCTGGATTCGGTCGATGAAGCCAAAATCCGCCGCCAATCCGACTTTTATACCGCTCTTGAAAAAGTAATGGTCGCCATCGGTCCGGCCGCGATGCATCGGACCCGCGTTGTTGTCAGTTCTCGGATCAGCGAGTGGCAGCCAGACACTGACCGGCACGAAGTTTTGTCGCGCTTTGTCGCGTCACGAGCGAGACCTCGCACAACGACGGATACTGAGCCGGCCGTGCTCATCGTCCAAATTGCCCCGCTGGATCGTGAGAGGGTCCGCACATTTGCCGAGAAACGCCAAATTGGTAACCCCGACCAGTTCGTGGCTGAACTCGACAACCATTCCGCGTGGGAATTCGCCCGCCGGCCGGTCAACGTCGTCGACTTGGCAGAGTTTTGGAAAGCGAACGATCGGCTTGGCAGCCTCACCGAAATTATCGAGCATGACGTGACCAGCAAGCTGAAGGAGACGACTAAGCGGCATGCCGGTTTTCCATTGTCGGAAGCACGTGCAAGAGAGGGAGCGGAAACGCTCGCGGTTGCCAATATCCTGTGCAAGCGGCAGCAGTTCAAGGTGCCAGACGACAGCTTTCTTGCTCCCGACGCCCTTGATGCCGCAAGCTGCTTGCCGGCAAGCTGGAAGCCAGGTGAAGTGGCGGCGTTGCTTTCCCGCCCGCTTTTTGATGCCGCCAGCTACGGACGGATTCGTTTCCACCATCGGCGCGTCACCGAATACCTCGCGGCGCAGTGGTTTCGCAGGCGCATGTCGGACGGATGTCCAACTCGCGTCCTTGAGCAACTGCTATTTGACGATACGCGTCGAGTACCTGTCCCTCGTCGGAGTCTGACCCCGGTTACCGCCTGGCTATGCCGCGGTGATGACCGATGGAATGGTGAGGTCCGGAGCTGGGTGCTGAAAGGAGCACCGGACATCCACCTTCAATATGGCGGCGCGGAAGCTCTCCCTCTGGAGTTCAGGCGAGCGCTCTTGACGGCGTGGATAGACCGGGTCAGCGGGCGCCAAGAGGTTTGGTCTAGTTATGCCCCGGATGCCCTCCGCCGCCTTTCGGACCCGAGGTTAGCTCCTGACGTCGCAAGGCTTCTTGGCAACAACGCGACCCCGGAGGATATTCTCACGTCTTTGTCTCCGATCCGAATGATGCCGCCGAATGCTCTGCATTCTGCCGCGTCACGGACCTCGAAGATGCTTATCAGGAGGTCTTTGGCCGAAGCGATCTCCGGGAACTTACCCTTCGCTATTTCCGGGGAGAGGACCCGCTTCCAGTGCGACGCCGGGTTTCCGGTGAAGACATCTGGACTGGGTTGGATTTTCGTCGCCCGACAGACCGCGCACCGGTTGTGCCACCAAGACGGAAAGGCCGGAGAGATCATGGCGACGGCGATGACCTTCCGCCCGGCCCGCCTCCCGAAGACTCTCCACCCACGCTTCCTGTTGGCGGCGATTCGGCTGCCACGGCTCCCGATATGGTGCCAGAAGAGGGTGGAAACGAACCTGTGGTCCAACCTGCGACGGAGCACGCTTGGGCGTTCACCGGGGTTTCTGCCCTCTTGCGCCGGAGGAAGCCAGTAGCGGCGATGCCGCCACGAGAGAGTGGCTCCGCACGACGGCGAGCACCGCCAAACACGCGCTTCAGCAGTTTCACCTCCAGGCCAGGCTCCTTCAGAGCACCCTTACTCCAAACTGCGGGCTCCTCAAGTTCGCGGGAAGTGCGAATCTGACGGTTGAACAGGTAAACCGGCGGCGGTCTGAACTCCTCACCACTTACGGCCTTAACGTCGTTTCTGTTCGTCCTGAAGCAGGGGCTGTCACAATCGGAGTTGCGAGACCTACCCGCGAGGTCATTCGTACCGAGGAGGTGTGGTCGCGGTGGCAACCAACCAATGAATGGGGAAACCAGGACCTCCTCATTGGCGTGCGGGAAGACGACGGGGATGGACGCCCGCTACGGCCGTCTGCGGGAGGCGAGGGTTCAGAACCTCGCCGCGTTCAACCGGAAAGTCCCGGAGCCAGACCGCCTGCCGGTTATCTGGGTTGTCCACGATGAGTTTGCCGAGTGGATGCTCGTTGAAAACTATAAGGAGCAAGTCACGTCCACCGTCGCCCGGTTAGGCGTCAAGGCCCGTGCTGCCGGTATCTACTTGGTCTTCGCCGCCCAGCGCCCGGATGCGAATGTGATGCCGATGCAGCTTCGGGCGAACCTGGGAAACCGGCTGATCCTAAAGGTAGATTCCGAGGGTACGTCGGAAATCGCTCTGGGCGAACCAGGCGCTGAGCGTCTCCTCGGGCACGGCCACCTCCTGGCAAAGCTCGAAGGTAGCTCCGGTCTTGCCTACGCACAGGTTCCTCTCGTGGAACCGCAGTTCATCGAGCAATTGGTCAGTCTGGCTCAACGGCAGGGTGGGGGTGGATGAAACGTGGCTACTATCGAGTGCAACAGTGACGCAGAATGACATGATCTATCTGGACAACAACTCCACGACCCCGCTTGACCCGGCGGTGGTTGACGCGATGCTCCCTTACTTCACGACGAAGTTCGGAAACCCCTCGAATCCGGCGCACGACTACGGCCTGGAAGCGGCAAGGGCCGTCGAGCATGCGCGGTCGCAAGTGGCGCATCTCATCGGCAGCGAAGCAAAGGATATTCTCTTCACCTCCGGCGCGACAGAGAGCAACAACCTCGCCATTCTGGGAGCCGCTCGCGCAAGTCGCAGCAGGGGGAACCATATCGTCACGGCCGCCATCGAGCACAAGGCGGTTCTCAATCCCTGCAAGCAACTTGAACGCGAAGGCATGACGGTGACGTACATTCCGGTGGACAGGGTAGGCTTCGTTTCCGCGAACGCCTTGGCGGAAGCCCTCACCGACCGCACCGTGCTCGTGAGTGTAATGGCTGCAAACAACGAGGTTGGAACAATTCAGCCGATCCGAGAGATCGGATGCCTCTGCAAGGAACGGGGGATACTGTTCCATAGTGATGCCGTGCAGGCTCTCGGAAAGATTTCATTCGATGTAGAAGAAGTCGGCGTCGACCTGCTCAGCATATCAGGGCACAAGATGTATGGCCCGAAGGGGGTCGGGGCTCTTTACGTTCGCAGCCGAAATCCCGCCGTACAACTTGAACCGATCGTCTATGGCGGGGGACAGGAGCGAGGGCTTCGCTCGGGAACGGTAGCTGTTCCGTCCGTGGTAGCTCTTGGCGTTGCCTGCGAGCTTGCAGAAGGAAACCTTGCGACCGAACCGACCCGGCTGCGTACACTGCGGGACCGGCTTCTTTCACGACTTCTATCGGCAATTCCCACTGCCGTAGTGCATGGACAGCAAGACAACACCCTCCCCGGGCTTCTCAATCTCGGATTCCCGGGAGTTGATGGCGACGATCTTATCCACTGCCTGAAGGGCGTCGCAGTCAGCCAGGGTTCTTCCTGTTCAGCAGGAAGCTTTGAGCCCAGCCATGTACTCCGTGCCCTCGGCATAAGCGACGATCTCGCCCAGGCTAGCATTCGCATGGGAGTTGGTCGGTTTACCACGGCTGACGAGATAGACCAAGCCACGGAGCTCATTGTTGCCGCGGTAGAGACGTTGAAGCAGTCTTGACACCAAGCGGGGGTTCAATGCCTCTTTCCACTTTCTATCGGCCGAGAAGGATCGAACCACTGTTCCCACGTGGGCGACAAATAGCCGGGGACACCCTTGAGGTCGACGGTGAGCCGGATTTCCTGGTAGCGGCAGTCCGGGCCGGCCTTGGCGACGATCCGCGTGGCGCTGCCCACGTCCGGGCGCAAATGCCAGACCTTGCCGGCCAGGCCGGCCGGGACCTTCACGGTCCTCTCGCCCGCACGGTCGTAAATCAATACCGCCGTGCGGTCCGGCGAGCAGACCTCGAAGTGCATCACATCGTCCTCGTCGTCGGCGGCCGCGCGGACCGCAAATTCCCGCGTGCCCGGCGGCACGAAGAAGTACCAGTTGGCGCGGTGCCGGCGGTGAAGCGAAAGCGATGCCAACCGCCGCCAGCATCCTTGCCAAGCAGCACCAGGGGCGTGGCCGGATAAGTGAACGAGAGCCAGCGCTCCGGGCCGGTCACCGACACGAGGCTAACGCCTCTGCCCGTCTCGAGCGTGTCCGTGGGTTGTCCATCAGCCTCATGGACGTGGAGCATCGGAAGCACTTTCGCGAAAACGGTCTTGCCCTCCGGTCCCACGATCTTGACCTGCGCCGTCTCGGCATCCTTGCCGCCCTTGCGTGGCAGATAGGTCCCGATCCGAAATCGCAGGCGGCGGCCTTCCGGGTTCCACAAGGCGAACTGGGCGTCGCCGAGCACCTCAACGCCGTCAGGATCGCCCAACGACGGGCAGGGAGAAAAATGCTGGACCTTGGGCCAGCGTTGCTGCATAACGTCCTCGATGCGGGCGGATTGAATGAACGGCTCGTCGTCGTAGACCTTGATTCGCGGCTTCCGGCCGGTTTCCGGGTCGAACCATTCTTCGGGGCTTCCGGCAATATAGGGCGGGACGCCGTCAAAACAGATGTTGGGCTTGGAATAGTTATGCGAATCGCCGTTGCGGAGTTCCAGCGACCAGAACCTGCCGCCTGCGCCAGGTTCCACCTCGACCTCGGCCAGCATGTCCTGCAGGTAGTCGGCCGGCGGAGTGCGCGGAGGTTGGCCCCACAAAGCGCGGATCCGCTGGCCGCGCGGCGTAACGATGAAGATGCCCCAGTCCTCGCGCTGTGACATGTACTCGCTGGATCGCTGCGCCTTGCAGGCGAATCGCGTAACGCCTTCCGGCACCCAGAACCACCACTGCCGCGGCACGACCATTTGAAATGCGGGCGCGAAGCGTTCGCGAAAATTGTGCCGCTTGCTCGGGTCGCCGGTCCAGAGCACGGACTCGTCGAGGGATGAGGATACCCAGAGCACACCGTCGACCTGGAGACGGTAAACGCCCTTGGCGCCGGCGGGCACGTTGACGACACACTCGCCGTCCCGAACTTCGCGCGGGCCGTCCACAACGGCCTTGCCGGCCGGCCCTGTCAGCAGGACCTGCACGTCGGGCTTGTTCCAGTCCGAGCGCGGCCAGCCCATCATGTGTAGCGTAACGGTAAAAGCCTTGCCTTCGGGATTGTTCAGGAAGATGCGGGGGCGGTTGAGGACGAAGTGTCCCCAATCGCCAATGGCGGTCTCGGCGCAGAGTGTAGCCGGCCCTAAATGCGGCAACAACAGACAAGCGAGGCAACTCCAAAAAGTCTTCATTGCGTACGTTCTCCTTGAGGTCGGACCGGTTCGGGGTGGGCGCGGCTCGCGACGATCGTGGCCTTGCCATGAAGATAGCCGAGAGCGGTCAGGAACTGGTCCGTCATGCGCAAGGCTTCGGCGATCTGTTCATCCGTGCCGCAGCCAGGTATCGCGAAGGCGTGGTCCCAGCCCATCATGCGTTTGTACTCGATCTGGTTACCGGCATCCTGCATCAGCTTCGCGAACCTGTCCGCCTGCTCCACGGGCACGCAGCCGTCCCGGTCGCCGTGGATCAGCAGCGTCGGCGGCAGACCCTTGCGGACGTATCGGATGGGCGAAACCTGCCGGGCCCGATCTTGCCACGTCTCATCCTTGGATGCATCGGACGAAGCCCGCAAGCCGGCGTGTCCGGGCATCCACTTCAGCGCCGCCAGATCGACCACGGGGTTGTACAGCACCACGGCATTGGGCCGGCTGCTTGCGATGCCCGGCTTCCCCTCCTGCAGGTCGGGGAGGAGTGCGAGCGACGCTGCCAGGTGTCCGCCGGCCGAATCACCGGCGGCCACGATCCGCTCGGGATCAATCCCGAGTCCGGCCGCCTGCCCGCGCACCAGTCGCAAAGCATCCCGGCAATCCGCCACACAATCCACAATGCGGACGGACGAGTCCGTCTTGACCAACCGGTACTCGACGTTTACGGCCACCAAACCACGGAGGGCGAAGTAGCGGCAGTGCGGGGCCGTATGGAACGGCCCCGGAGCTTCCCACCCGCCGCCGTGGATCATGAGGATCGCCGGTCGCTTCTCGCCGGGCGCCCGGCCTGCGGCGGCGTACACGTGGACTTGCAGCTTCACGTTGTCCGCGGTCTTGTACACGATCTTCCGCGGCTCCGTGCGCAGGTCCTTGAGCTCCGCGACGGTGATCTCCGTGGCCGACATTACGCGAGCGGTCGCCAGGGCGAGGAGGCCCGTCCAGGCAATCGCCAGTCGTCGTTTCATCCTGCAACTTGGGGTCAGCGAACTTCGTGTTCTCATCGGCGGCCTTGGGAATTGGCTGCTCCCCCAGCGGACAACCACTGGAACGTGAACGTGCCGGCGACCGTTGGGGTCAGGCTGAGCAAGGCGGCTTCGCCCGCCCGCATCGGGGCCTCCAGCGATTGCGCGGTTTGACCCTTGGCGCTCGTCGCGGGACGGAAAGCCGCCGCCTTGCCGTTCCAGCGACATGCGGGCGGCGGGACCTCGACGCTGGAGATTCGCAGAACGCCATCGGCCGCCGCCTTGAGCGGAATATGCACCTGAGATTCACCTTTGATCTGACCGGCCTTCTGCTGCGCGGGCTCGATCTTGACGCCTTCCTTGATTTGGGTGACGGTGCAGGCCAAGAAGGACGGTCGCAAAATGTCCCGGCGCGTGACGGGGTCCACGTCGCGGCAGAGGATCTTATGGGTGGCGAGGGAGGCGAATCCGGCTGGTGGCTCCCGGAAAATGGCCGCCACAAACGAATCGCGGTTTACGGCAATCGCCCAACGGTTCGCGCCTGCGGCGACCGGCTTGACCGCATTCCCATCCACCCAGACCGTCACAGGCCCGCTCGCTGCGTTCAGGTAAACGGAATTGGTCGCCGCGACCTGCGAGCGGGCGCCCCGGCTGGGGACCGGCCGCAATTGGAAGTACGCCAGATCCTCGTCGGCATAGCCATCCGCGACATACACGTCATCGGCGGGCAGCGAGAACCATGCCGGCGGGCGCCGGCCGGCCGGATCGAGGCAATACGTCGCCGATTCATCCGGGTTCAGACCCGCTAGCCCGTGTTCATCATAGCAGGGCCAGCCCAGGATGGCGCCTTCCACGGCAGCCCGCGCCACGCCGTTGATTCGGCCGTACTGGAGTTTGCGCTGGCCGCCCGCGTATTGAACGAAAGCCGTTCCCCAGGGCATTTGTTCGTAACGGAAGTCCTCGCCGTTGGCGCCCTTGAAGTAGGTCAACACGTTCCGCTCCCAATTGTCGGGAAAGACCGGCCGCAGACCATAGTGCACGAATGCCAGCGCTCGTTGACGGTCCAGCCAAACCTCGTTGGCACATTGATCGTAGGGGACGTCGTTCATGAAGAACCCGTAGCAACCCAACGGGATCGCGGGCAAATCGCCGCGACGTTCCATCTGATCCATGCCGTGATGGAAGGCCACGGGCCCGCGCTCGCTATAATTCGACTGGTGCGGAAACCCGAAAATCGCGCCGTTGGGGGAGTGCAGGGCGTTAGAGACCGGCGATGCCTTCTTGATCCGCTGCCAGTTCATGCTGCCCGCCGGACCGATGTGCCCATGGTAGCCCGGCGTGCCCCAGATGATTCCGCAGCCCAGGCTCATCGACGCGCCGACGTTGTTCACCTCGGTCATGTGTTCGGTGCCATGGATCGCGCTGGGATTTTCGGTGGCCGCCTTGTAGAAGTAGTCTGCCATGCCCTGGGGTGATGTCATGCCCCCGGGCGCCGCCACACCGCGGACGTCGATCGGACAGCAATAAGACTGGTCGTGATAGATGCCGTCGGCGCCGTAGCCCTGGATGTATTCTTTCACCCAGTCCAGGAACCATCGCTGCCACTGCGGACAGCCCAGGTTGTGCTGGTCGTGCTTCAAGTCCACCGTATTGAGGTCCGCACGGAACGGCGAGCGGGTGTTGGCCACAGCCGAGAACGCTACGGCCTGCCGCTCACGGTCCGTCTTGGGGTTTGGCCCCCACATGATCATGGGTTGCAGGTAAACCATCAATTTCAGATGTTTCGCCTTCCAACCCTGCATGTCCTCGCGAAACCCGGGATAGGGGCTGTTGTTCGCATGGTTGATGTCGAATCCCGCCCCGCGCACCGCCGGCGCCCAGGTGAGCACGCGGTCGAGGTCCTTTCCGCCGAAGTACTTTTCCAGCATCCGGGTCTCATTCACCGGGCTGGCCTTGTCCATGCCGTACTCCATGAACGACAACTTCTTTACCCAGTCCGGACGTGGCGCGATCTTGACGTTCTTCACCCGCCACTGGCGGAAACGCGCCGCCGCCTGCGCCCAACTCTTGTCAAAGGCCTGCAATCGCCAGGTTATCGGCCGGGCCGACTTCAGCTCGTTGAACGGCGGCAAATTCATGGCATGCACGGAAAGACTCAGTCCCTGTTCATTGATCAGGTAGAACAGTGTCTTGTAGACCTTCAACTCCTTGTCTTGGCACCACAGCCCCACGGCCCCCGTCTTCTCGCCGTTGAGCGCGACGAAGGCGTAGTCCCAGAAGTTGGCCCATTGGTTCACCGAGAGGGCCGGTTGCATGTGGCGATCGAGGCGCAGCCCCTCGAAGATGGGCGCTTCCACGGTGATCTCCGGCGACAAGGCCGCGAGCGTAAAGCCACAACCGTAGACCCCGCCGCGCGGAGCTTCCGCCGCGGGGGTCACCAGGAGATCGCCGGTTTCCCCATCAATCCCCACCTCCAGCGCGAAGGACTCGTCGGCAAAGTTGCCAGTCCCGTTGCTCAGGCCCTTGTAGGTGAGCATTACGTCAAGCTTGTCCTTGGCCTGGAACGCAAAAACGCTCGTCGGGGTCGGATAGTGATGATTGGGCCAACTGGCCGTGGTCGGGTGCTCCCACCACGGCCACTCGAAAAGTTTGCGCGCCGACTCGCGTTCGGAATCCGTGTGCTGCGTGCCCAATCCGCTGGGCAGGTGAGGGAGAAGCCCATCCGGCCTCCCCTCCTTGGCGAGATACTCCTCGCCCGTGAGCTTGTTGAAGAAACTCACAAGCACGCCATCGCGGATCTGGGCACGGAAACGAGCGGTTTCCGCGATTGCTCCGCGCTCCGTCTTGTCGATTCGGGCGGTCGTGCCGCCGATTGGTTCCGCGGCCTGCGCTCCAAACAATTGCAGCCACAATGCCAACGACAAACCGGTCAGGGGGAAGAGGTTCCGCACAATTCGTTCTCCTGGTTCGGGATTCCTTATTGGGGTTCGAAGTAACGCAGCAGGATGCGGCCCACGATCTGCTTGCCGCGGCTGTTGCCGTGGATTGGATCGCGCTGGAACCACTCGATCGGCCGCGGTGAGCGGAGCACATAATCGTTCCAGGCGCTCCGCATATCGAGAAACTCCACGTTTTCCTCGTCCGTCATGCGTCGCATGCGGACGGTGAATTTCTCGAAATTCTCCAATGCCCGGGAAATCGTCAGCGTCGAACTCTTGAAGTATCCCTCCCTGCACGTCTCGTCCGGCGTAATCGCCCCGGTCAGCACCATGCATTCGCAGTCCGAATGGCTCTTGATCTGCCGGATCACGCTGCGGATGGCTTCCGGGTCGTAACCGTGGCTGATGCCGGCAATGATCACCAGGTCGGGCCTGAAGCGGAGCACGTAGTCCTGCACCCGGTTCTCGTCTTGGTAATACTGGCAGCCGGCGCCGCCGCGCACGGATACGACGACCTCGATCTGCGCCTGCGGGTACACCCGCTTCAGCAGCGTTTCGTAAAGGGAGTTCGAAGTGTCGTTGCAGATGCTGTCGCCCAGCATCACGATGCGGAGTTTGCCGCCCCGCTGAAGAGTTTTCATGGTTTTCGGCAGCCGCAGGCAACGTTTCTCCGGCGGGGCGTAGTACAGTGCGGGAACGTGGGCGGCGATCCCGTCGGCCCACTCGGCAACCGCGGCCGAATCGACCTCGACCAGCGCCGCGGCCTTCACCGACAGCGGCTGGCCGTCCGCATGAAAGCGAAAGCGGACGTGTCGGGCCTCGGCGTGTCCTCGAAAGCAGAACGTCCGCGGCTGCCAGTCTGCCGAGCCCTCGATGCTGTCGTAGACGTTGGCGACCACCTCCTTGCCATGGGCATCGAAAAAGGCGGCCGACCAGAGGCCGCCCTTCTCCGCCTTGGCGGTAAAGTCGAAGCGGTAGAAGTGAAATGGCTGGACGCGAATCGTGGGCGTCTGCCAGTAGCCGTTGCGGACGACGAGACAGCGTTCAAGGGGTGTACCGCCCGATTCGACCCATCCGCCGTCGAACGGCTGGTCGCCGTTGCTCCGCAACTCCCACCCCGCAGCCACGGGGTTCTTGGCGAAATCGGCTTTCAACAGCGATTCGAATCCGAGCGCACCATGCTGGCCAAGCAGCAGCATGCAGGGCAAGAGGAGAATTTGCAGGACGTTCATTGGCGGTAATCTCCCAGGTGCGTGTCCATTCGCCGGCGTTTCATTTCGACGCGACCCGGATACGCTCCGAGCGACGACTTCTGCTATGCTAACAAAGGACAGTGGCAAATTCAACTTGCCCCGCTGATTTCCCGCTGACAGTATGGTTCTACGCGGCGTTCCTTATGGTCGGTGACCTCTCCACCTAGTGACATTCGAGGGGGTGACCGCCGCAGGTTGGCTGGGCTAAGGTTGTTCAGAGAAATCGGTCGTTTTTCGACGCGCCTCGGAATACGGATGAGTTAATACTCAAACTGTAAACGCCACTATCGGGCTTGCCCCGGTAGAGCGATGATTGGCCAGCTAAATGACCTTTCGCGATTCTGGGACGCTGGACGGTGTCCGTAGGGTGGGACAAGGTCGCGCCGATCATGGTGGGCCGTCGCAAACCGGTCAACCTTCAATTCTGGACCAACGCAGAAATAACGGTAGACCGCGACCGCCGGCCCACCAGGGCGTCGGTTTGCTTGTCCCACCCTACAGCGCATCTGCGTCCCAGGATTGCGCAAGGTCACTTAGAACGCCGCCTCACAACCCCCTTCGCAGTTTCCGCCGACGGTCGGCGGAAACTGCGAAGTACGCGGGGGATACGCGCGTTTTAGCTGATCAATCACGATCTGCATCGTGTACCGCAGCTTCTTCGTGCGGATACGGAGGCCATGCAACGCTTCGTCGGTGGTGAGGTTGGCCTCAGCGGCATTGAAAAACTTCTTGACGACCGAGACAAGGTACTTTGGAGCCTGCCGTCCAAATCGTCGCTTTCCTTCGCCATGGCAGTGGGCTTCGACTTGCTGGACCAGCATCTCGATCTTCGCCTCGCAAGCGTCGGCAGTGATCGCCTGGTAGGCCGCAACAATCGGCCCCGGAGCCTCTCTGCGCCGGGCTTTGATCGGTTCTACGATCTTGGAGGTGATTCCACTGCCCCGCGAGAATCGCTCGCACAACCGCGGCACCGAGGTCCGGAAGAAATACGGAATCGAGGCCGCCCAGGTAGCGCTTCTGCTGGCCGCCCCCAGACATCTTGGCTTCAAAACCCCACTTCGGGGCTACACGACCACTGGACTTGCGAGTATTACATCGCTTCTTGTAATCCGAATTCCCCGGTTATTCTGATACAGAGGACGAATTGTAAGGAAAGTGTTAGCAATACGTTAGCGTTTAGAGAGTGCTGGGGCAGGGGTCTGGTCATCCGCGTATGGACGCGATAACTTCAAGAGGATCGTCGCGTTTATTGGAAATTTTGCTGCCAAGGAAAAACTGATGACCAACGTTCGAGCGAGTCTCTCTCTTATGTCGGGAGTACTTCTGCTGTGTGGTGGAATTGGCTGTTCGCCGGGTAGCAGCGGAGGTTCCGGCGGAGGCCCGAAGTTGCAGATGGCGTCTTTGCAAAACAAGGCGGGCAAATTCATCGAGCCGAGCATTACATCGGGGCAAAACGCCTTGGCGACAGTCAACCTGCCCGACGATCTGATTGTCTGGGCTTCCGATCCGGAAGGTGATGAGTCCTATCCAATCGTTACCTATAGCTGGATCATTGCTTACAAGAAATATACCGACGCAAAGAAGGGCAATGCCTTGAAAGATGTTCTCACGTACTGTCTCACGGACGGCCAGAAGGAAAGCGGGGCGTTGGGCTATATTCCGTTGCCAGCCAAGGTAAGAGAAAAGGTACAAGCGGCCTTGGCCAACATCGCCGTCCAAGGCGACGCCAAGGGTGAAACCACGCTCGATGGGGCCGGTGCTACCTTTCCCAAGCCGTTGTATCGAAAATGGTTTACCCTATACAACAAGGCCCACCCGGAGGTGACGATCAAGTACCAGGCGGTGGGCAGCGGACCGGGCGTGAATTTGCTGATGGACGAGAACGTCGACTTCGGCGCCAGCGATGCCGCCATGACCTCCGAACAGATTGCCAAGGTCGAGCGCGGTGTGCAGTGTCTTCCCGTCACGGCGGGCAGCATCGTTCTGGCTTACAATCTCCCCGGTATCGAGAATCTGAAGCTGACGCGCGAGGCTTACGTGGGGATTTTCCTCGGCAAGATCAAGAATTGGAACGACAAGGCGATTGCCGATGCGAATCCGGGCGTTAAGCTGCCCGATCAAGAGATCCGTGTCGTGACCCGCACGAGTGGAAGCGGCACAACCTACGTTTTCACCAAGCACCTCAGCGCGATCAGCGACGAATTCAAGCAGAGCGTCGACGTCAGCGCGGACCCGAAATGGCCGGTGGGAATCAAGGGCAAGGGCAACGAAGGCGTCGCTAATTTGATCAAGTCGACCCCCGGCGCGATCGGCTATCTTGAATACGGTTACGTGGCGACGGGGTTATAGCACGAATAAATCACGCCTCTCCGGCGTCTTGCTTTTTGTCCAAGCCGTCAGCAAGATCGGCCGTATCAACAACCAGAATCCGAGGAGAGAATCATGGTCCTTTGGGGAGAACCCGTCACCATCGCAGCAGCGATCGTTTTGCTTTTTGCCCTGTTCCTGTCCTTAAGTTTCGAATTCGTCAACGGTTTCCACGATACCGCGAATGCGGTGGCGACGGTCATCTATACGCACACCCTAAAGCCCAACTATGCCGTGGTCTGGTCGGGCTGCTTTAATTTGCTCGGCGTGCTCTGGTCGTCGGGCGCGGTGGCGTACAGTATCGTCGCGTTGTTGCCGGTGGAGTTGGTGCTCAATTCCGGTTCCAGCGCGGGTTTCTCGATGATTTTTGCTCTGCTCATCTCGGCGATTATCTGGAACGTCGGCACGTGGTTCCTGGGATTGCCTGCCTCCAGTTCGCACACCATGATCGGCGCGATTATGGGTGTGGGCGTGGCCAATGCGATAATGCACGGATATGGCTGGAGTTCCGGCATCAACTGGCACAAGGCCGAGGAAGTGGGCGCAGCCCTGCTGCTTTCCCCCTTGGTCGGCTTTATCGGAGCAGGAGGTCTCTTGCTGATTTTGAAGTTCCTCGTCCGCCGCAAGGACCTGTACGATGCCCCCGACAAGGACTCCGTGCCGCCCCTCTGGATTCGCGGCGTGTTGATACTCACTTGCACGATGGTAAGCTTCTTTCACGGCTCCAATGACGGCCAAAAGGGCATGGGGTTGGTGATGTTGATTCTTGTCGGACTCGTGCCCGCAGCCTTCGCCATTAATATTGCAAACGATCCCGCTCGCTTGCCGGCCACCGTCAACAGCATGCGTAGTTTGGCGGAGACCGTTGGGCCGATGGCCCACGGCGCCAAGGTGACCCTGAGCGAAGCGACTGCCGTCTTGACGCAATTCAGCAAGGCCGGCGGAACACCGAGCGAAACGACTTACGCCTCCATCGCCCTGGCCAGTCGAACGATCGCCCAGGAACTCGATGAGATCCCCAACATGGACACAGTGCCTCGCGATGAGCGGGTGGAACTTCGCAACGAGATCTACCTCGTGGCGGAAAGCATCAACAGGCTCATTCATAGCAACCAAACCCTGGCGACGGACAGCATGCAGCTTTCCGGCCGCATGGTCAGCGCCGACAAAAAGCTCACCGATCCCGAAACCCTTGCATCTCTCAAAAAGGACAAAGACGAATTGGACAGGATTGTCAAGTACGTCCCGACCTGGGTCAAGGTTGCCGTCGCCCTTGCATTGGGCCTGGGAACGATGATCGGCTGGAAACGGATCGTGGTCACCGTCGGAGAAAAGATCGGCAAGTCGCACCTGACGTATGCCCAAGGGGCCTCGGCCGAGTTGATGGCTGCGGCAACCATCGCACTGGCCGATTTCATGGGACTGCCCGTCAGCACGACCCACGTTCTCTCTTCGGGGATCGCCGGCAGCATGGCGGCCAACAAATCGGGACTGCAGAGGGACACCCTGATCAGCATCCTGATGGCCTGGGTGCTCACGCTGCCGGTTTGCATCTTCCTAGGCGCGTTGCTATTCTCGATAGGTCTCTACATGACGCTCCACCTCTTCGGCATCTAGCAAGCCCTGAGGCTTTGAGGAAAACCCGTGGCGCGATCGCCGCGGAGGAGGGGGTGACGAATGTCACTAGCTTAAGCGTGGAGCCTTTGACCACCCTACAACAGCTTGTGATGGAACGTCAAGGCAACTACGACCCATTGTGGCCGCATTCCTTAAGTTAGTACCATTCGAGGGGGTGACCGCCGCAGGCAAGCTGGGCGGTCGCGGTTCCGAGTAGAGGGTGGTATTTTGGCAAGTCTCGGAATACGGATGAGTTAATACTCAAACTGTAAACGCCAGTACCGGGCTTGCCCCGGTAGAGCGAATGTTGGCCAGCTAGAACTCCGCCTTACAACCCCCTTCGCAGTTTCCGCCGACGGTCGGCGGAAACTGCGAAGTACGCGGGGGATACGCGCGTTTTAGCTGATCAATCATCGTTCCACCGACACAGGGTTGGCGGGGACGTTTACAGTTTGCAGAAATGGGGACAGGCACCTCGCCGGCGTCCATTTCTTGCGGCCTAATCGCTACTGGGCTCGGAGCCAGTCCCCGTTTCTGAACCATGCCACATTTTTTGGCTCTTCCGTTTTTAGGTGCAAGCGTGGCAGGGAGCTGCGCCGCCCAGAGCGAGCCGACGATCCGTACGACCGTGATTGACTTAGCGTTCATCGAATCTCTCCTTTCCCATGTCCTACGGCGAATTCGGGCCTATTGGCGGTTGCGGCGCCGCGCGAAATGGGACCCCCGCCCGGTAGAGTTTGAGGCGGGAAGAAATGGCCTCGGCCGCCGATTGCTTCTTCTGCTCGTGGGCCAGATCGAGCGCCTTCTGCGCCGTCTCGGCGGCCTCGCCATAGCGGCCTGCCTCGGCATAGGCGGCGGCCAGGGCGTCGAGCGCCGCAGGGTCCTTGCCGCTCGTAAGCTGCACTGCCCGCTGGGCAAGCTCCAGGGCCTCTTTGCCGTTGCGGAGCGACGCATTGGGTTGGGCCGCCAGCAACCAGGCGATATCGACGAGCAGCGCTGTGTCCTTCGGCCGCGATTGCAGCAGTTCGCGCTGCCGGGCTAACGCCTGGAGGGCCCGCTCCCGCTGCCGCTGGGCAAGCGCCAGACTCCGGGCCGTGCCGGCGTGTTGGGGGTCGATTTCCAGGACCTTGCGGTAATGGACGATGGCCTCATCGAAGCGCCCAAGGCCGGCCAGCAGGATGCCGAGGTTGTTGTGGCTCGCGGCGAAGTCGGGCCTGATATCAAGGGCTTCTCGGTAATGGGCGATGGCCTCGTCGCGCCGGCCGCGGTCGGCCAGGGCGACGCCGAGGTTGTAGTGGGCTTCGGCAAAGTCGGGATTGATTTCCAACGCCTTCTCGTAATGGGCGATGGCCTCGTCGACCTGTCCGCGGCCTTTCAGGGCGGCGCCGAGGCTCAGGTGGGCCCAGGGGAGTTGAGGGTCCATTTCCAGCGCCTTCCGCAACTCGGCAAGGGCCTTCTCGGACCAACTGTTCTTTTCCAGTTCCGCCATGCCCAGATTGAAATGCCGGTAGACTTCCGTAGCGGGCACTTCGATCTTCAACAGTCCATCCGACGCGATGTTCACGAACTCGGGAATGTTCACCGCGCGGTTGGCCGCGGTGGAGTTCTCGATCAAGATCGCCGGGCTGTCGTTGCCCTCCGCGTCGAGGTGGGTCAGGAACATGCGGGTATAGGGCCCTCGGCTCTTCGAAGCGAAGACCAGCCAGCGTCCGTTGGGCGAAAAGCTGTGCCAGGAGTTCATTAGCCGGGTGTTGCACCGCATCCGCCGCGCCTTCCCGCCTTCCGCCGGAACGATGTAGAGCTGGCTATCGGGACGCATCAGGAAGCCGTTGCGGCACTGCACGAAGACAATCCAGCGGCCGTCGGGCGAGACCTTGGGGAAGGAATTGCTCATGCCGTTTTGCGATGCGCCGGCGATCGGCTCGGCCCGGCCGCCTTGCCCGGCATGGAAGGGAATCCGGTAGAGATCGTACTGGATCGGCGTCTCGTTGGGATCATTGGCATGTTGGGCCGTCTGGCCCCCTTCAGGATAGGCTTCCTTGGCCTCGGCACGGGAGAAGACCAGGTACTTGCCGTCGGGACTCCAGGTGCATCCTGCCTGGACATAGTGCGGGTCGTCCGCCCCGGGGAGGGTCTGGATGCGGCCCGTCGCCTTGCCGTACCATGCCAGGATTCCGCGCGTCGGATAGAACACCTGAAGGAAGCGGTAGTCGGTAAAATTGGCTACGTATTCCTGCGAGTTGAGCGTGGTTACAACATACTCTCCGTCTGGCGAAACCTGCGACATGAAGCCAATCCTGAGACCTGTTCCCCTCCGCTTCTCCGTGGGCCCATTCTTGAAGGAGTCCCAACGGATCACGTCCCGGTTGCGGATCGACATTTGCGGCGCGACGGAGGCAAGGGCATAAATCGCCTTTTCGGCTTCCGGGCCGTCCAGGTCCATCCCCAACGTCTTGCCGTCGCGCGAGAACGAATGGCAGTTGGCGCAGGTGGGCATGTCCTGCAAGAGCAACCGGCTGCGCGGCTCGGCCACGCTCCGCAGCCGCCAACTGACCAACGGCAAGGCGCTTTTGACCAACGGACTGATAACCCCTGGGCTTGTTTCCGTAGGCATAAGCGGCACGTCGCGATAGAAAATCGGCGCGCCCACCGGGTCTTTCGAGATTTGAATCGTGGTCCGGCCGCGGGAGACAGGATGATCCCAATCCGCATAGCCGGCAATCGTCACCGCTGCCGGCCTCTCAACCGCGTGTCGCCGGATTGCCGCCCAGGTCTTTTCATCCGGCGTCCAGGTGTGCGCCGTTGTTTCGTCAGGTGTCAGCTCGGGCAGTTCGTTCGTGGCGGAGACGCAGCGGAGATCGATCTCTCCGATTTGCGGCGGCGGGCCTGGCGATTCAGCGTGAATATCGGCTGAGCCGTCGGCAAACGCGACATCGATTCGCCAGACGGCGGCGGCAGGGCTTGCGTCGTGCCAGCAGTACATCGGGGCGGTCATGTCCGGCGGGAAGGTTGCCCCCTCCGCAGGATAGTCGATCGTGACCAAGGCCAACGGCGCATCGCCAGACCCAAACGATAGCCCCGCGGGAAGCCCGTTGCCTGGTCGCTCCGCGGTCGGCAAGCCGGACGTTCGCGGACCACGTCTTGCCAACAGATTGCCGATCAAGACCGCTATCGCAACGGTAACCACTACCATCGGGACAACGATCTTAGTGCGCCTCACGGTCCTTTCCACTCCTCGACCTCCAGCAACAACCGATTGTCGAGCCACTGTCGATTGCCGGCAACGTACGCGTTCGCCGGGACGTGGGTCGAATCCGTCCAAGCCGATACCGTTGGAGAAGATAGCCCTGATGCACGACGCCAGCCGAAAAAACGCCTCGCAGCAGCATCCGTTAGTGTACTGGCGGAACTTTTTGCCGTCAATCACCGCGGCCAGTTGCACCATGCCTGGTGCCGCAGCGAAAATGGTCCGCTGGACGGCGCTGCGCGAGCGAGCTATGCTTCGTACAAATTGCTGCGGGGGAGCGGTCAGCGGCAGCCCTAGGTCTTGAACAATCGAAATGCCAGCCAGAGATCGACCGCGGAGATCGCGGATGGACGCGGATTCGGGCAAGTGCTTTATGATCCGCGCCCACCTGTGCAATCCGCGGTGAAATTCCCTCACGACTGGCCCTTGCCGGCACTTCGGATTACTATGGCAGGAATAATATCCCCCGTTTTCTTGCAAAAGGAGCGCGTCGTGAGAACTATCGTACACCCTGGCGTTTTGGCGATCGTGCTGACCACCCTGCCGCTTGCGTGGACCCCGGCCCGGGCCAACCCGCCACGGAAGGCGAAACCGCAATCGTTGGAACGCTGGCGCGAGGCGCGGTTCGGCATGTTCATCCACTGGGGGCCGGTGAGCCTCAAGGGCACGGAGATCAGTTGGTCGCGCGCGAACTCGAATCCGCAATGCCCGAACAACGGGCCGATCCCCGTCGCCGTGTACGACAACCTGTACAAGCAGTTCAACCCCACGAAATTCAACGCCAGGGAGTGGGTCGCCGTCGCCAAGGCGGCCGGCATGAAGTACATGGTGCTGACCGCCAAGCACTGCGACGGGTTCCTGCTCTGGGACTCGAAGGTCGATGCCTACAACATCATGCACACGCCGTTCAAGCGTGATGTATGCGCCGAGCTTGCCAAGGCCGCCCACGAGGCCGGCATGGGCATCGGCTGGTATTACTCGCCGATGGACTGGCGCGACCCGGATTGCCGCGGCGCGAAGAACGCGGAGTTCGTCACGCGGATGCAAGCCGAGATCGCGGAACTGCTCACCAACTACGGCAAGATCGACTTGCTGTGGTTCGACTACGACGGCCGCTCCGCGCCCTGGGACCAGGAGCGGACCTACGCCATGGTCCGCAGGCTGCAACCGGAGATCCTCATCGACAACCGCTTGGACCTCGGCGGCGGGCAGGATGCGGGCAGCCCGCAGAGTATCGGGCCGTGGGCCGACTACTGCACGCCGGAACAGTTCATCGGCGGCTTCGATCGCGAGCATCCCTGGGAGTCGTGCATGACGATTTCGCGGCGCGGCCAATGGGCCTGGGGCGGACACGACGACGGCGTGAAGACCTTTGCGGAGTGCATGAACATGCTGATCCGCTGCGCGGGCGGCGACGGCAACATGCTGCTGAACGTGGGCCCGACGCCCAGCGGCGAGATCGCTGCGGAGCAAGCGGGGCGATTGAAGGAGATGGGCGCATGGCTGGCGAAGTACGGTGAAAGCATCTATGGCACGCGGGGCGGCCCGTTCAAGCCCGGCCGGTTCGGCGTCTCGACCCATAAAGGCCGCACGATCTATCTGCACGTCCAGCGCTGGCCCGAGGAGGCGCTGATCCTGCCGGCCCTGCCGGCCAAGGTCGTCCGCGGCGTGGCGCTGACCGGCGGCGCGGTGACCGTCAAGCAGACCGCCGACGCCCTGGAAATAGCCCTGCCGGCCGGCGACCCGCACCCGGAAATACCGGGTACCCGCCGGGTGCCCGGGCGGGCGATCGACACGGTCATTGCGCTGGAATTGGATCGCCCGGCCAGTGGCATTCCGCCCTTAGCCGCCGGCCTTTCCTCGCGGTCGTTGGCGACGGGCAAGAAGGCCACGGCTTCGAACGTTTATCAGGGACTTGCCCAATTCGGCCCGGACAAGGCCCTGGACGGCGACAGCGAGACGCGCTGGGCCACCGACTCGGGCACGAAGTCGGCCTGGCTGGAGGTGGATCTCGGCAAGCCGGTCCGCATCGGCCGCGCGGCAATCGAGCAGGCCTATCCGGAACTACAACGCGTACGCAAGTTCGCCATCGAATACTGGCAGGACGGGCAATGGAAGCCCTGTTACCGGGGCGAGAACCTGGGCGCGACGCTCGATGCCGCCTTCCCGCCGATCACGGCGCAGCGGGTGCGTCTGAACATCACCGAAGCCACCGACGGTCCAACCATTTGGGAATTCGAATTGTTTCCACCAAAGAAATAAGAGTGTAGGCCGGAACAAGGGTGTAGGCCGGAACAAGCCTGCGCAGTTCCGGCACGGCATTGCACCGCGGCGGCTAATTGGAGAACGTCCCCCATAGGGATATTTCCCGAAGCCGCTCACACCAATGCCGGAACCGACCCGCGACCCGCAAGCGGGTACCCCGGGGTGCCCCGAAGCTTGTTCCGGCCTACGGGCTAACGGGCCTGAACAATGTCCAAAAAACATCCCGAGTTTCTTTCAAAAAGGAGCGTATCGTGAAAACTATCGTCCATCGTATTGGTTTCGCCATTCTGTTGTCGGCCTGGTTGCCTTCGTATACCCAGGCAGCCGAAAAGGGGAAGGCGCCCTCGCCGCACGACGCGCGGCTGGCCCAGTGGCGCGCGGCCCGTTTCGGCATGTTCATCCACTGGGGGCCGGTCAGTCTCAAGGGGACGGAAATCGGCTGGTCCCGCGGCGCGGAAGTGCCGATCGCCGAATACGACAATCTCTACAAGCGTTTCAATCCCGTCAAGTTCGACGCCGACGCCTGGGTCAAGACGGCCAAGGACGCCGGGATCAAGTACATCGTGCTCACGACGAAACACCATGACGGCTTCTGCCTCTGGGACACCAAGCAGACCGACTTCAACATCATGAACTCGCCTTTCCATCGCGACGTGGTCAAGGAGCTGTCCGCGGCCTGCAAGCGGCAGGGAATCCTCTTCGGCACCTACTACTCGGTCACCGACTGGCATCACCCTATGCATCCCATGGGCAGCCCCGGCGGCAGCACTCGCAAGCCGACGGCCAATCTCGAGGGCTACACCGTTTACGTCAAGAAGCAACTCGGCGAGCTGATCGGCAACTACGGCCCCCTGGAGACGATCTGGTTCGACGTGCCGCAGTGTTTCGACGCCGCGCGGGGGCAGGGCCTGATCGACTACGTCCGCTCGCTGCAGCCCGACATCCTCGTGAATAACCGCAGCGGCGCAGAAGGCGACTATGACACGCCCGAGCAAACGGTCGGCAGTTTCCAGAATCAGCGCCCCTGGGAAACCTGCATGACGATCTGCAACCAATGGGCCTGGAAGCCGAACGACCCGATGAAGCCGCTCGAGCAGTGCCTGCAAACGCTGGTGCGTTGCGCCGGCGGGGACGGTAATTTGCTCTTCAACGTCGGCCCCACGTCCGAGGGCCTGATCGAGCCGCGGCAGGTCGCGCGGCTCAAGGAAATGGGCCAATGGCTGGAGAAGTATGGCGAGAGCGTCTACGGCACGCGCGGCGGCCCCTACAAGCCGAACCGCTGGCTCGCCTCCACCCGCAAAGGCAACGTGGTCTACATACACGTCTTGCGCTGGAACGCGGAAACGCTCACCTTGCCCGCCCTGCCGAAGATGGTGGTCAAGAGCAGCCTCTTGACGGGCGGCACGGTCGACGTGACGCAGGAGGGGCAGGGGCTCTCGATCCGCGTGCCCGCCAGGGACCGGCAGAAGATCGACACGATCATCAAGCTCGAACTTGACGGCCCGGCCGGCGACATTCCGCCCGTCAGTCTGCCGGTCAACAGCAAAGTCAAGGCGACGGCCTCGAACGTCTACCAGAATCAGACTGCCGAGTTTGGCCCCGAAATGGCATTCGACGACGACCCGAACACCCGCTGGGCGACCGACGCGGGCACCCGTCAAGCCTGGATCGCGGCCGAGTTCGCCAGGCCGCGGACGCTGTGCGGTGTGCGGATCCAGGAAGAGTACGGCCGGCGTGTGGAGAAGTTCGAGTTCCAGTGCCGGGACGGCGGCCAGTGGAAGACCATTTTCAGCGGCACGACGTTGGGGACCTTCTCCAAGGACTTCCCACCGGTCGTCACCCGGCAGGTGCGCTTGAACATTCTTGAAGCCAACGAGGGCCCGACGATCTCGGAGATCGAGCTGATTGAGAAGAAATGACTATCGGTCAACCCTGGGCCAGTTGTCGCACTACGGCCAAAGCTTCGGATACGTGCCGATCGGCCGCGAGCTGCGCGTTGAACACGTGGCGGACAATCCCCTCCTTGTCAATCACATAGGTCACCCGTCCCGGCAGGAACCCCAAGGTCTTGGGCACTCCGAACAATTTGCGCAAGCCGCCGTCTTCATCGGCCGCCAAGAGGAACGGCAGTCGATGGCCCGTGGCAAAGGCTTGATGCCGCTCGGCGGAATCCGCACTGACTCCGATAACCACCGCGCCGGCTTGCACAAAATCCTCGTAGGAATCCCGGAAGCTGCACGCCTCCTTGGTGCAGATCGCCGTTCCGTCCTTGGGATAGAAGAAGAGCACGACCGCCGTGCGGCCGCGAAACTCGGCCAGCGAAACCGTCTGACCCGTTTGCGAGGGCAAGCTGAAGTCGGGGGCGCGGTCTCCAACTTGAATGGATGCCATCTTTCGCTCCTTATGGGCGTTCCGGATAATCCCGTTCAGTATATCCGAATTATTGACGTGGCGGGTGAAGTCTGTTAAGTTCAATGCATGGCGAGATTAGCACGACTTGTGATTCCCGTCCCGGGGAAAGCCGGATCAGGATATTTCTGGGTGTGCCGCTTCTCTCGCTCTGAAGGAGATGTCGGAACCTCGGAGAATGTTGAAAGTGAATCAAGCAGCCGCCTCGATTGAAATCCACCTGCGGATTCCGGGCAAGTGGTCCCATCCGCGAGAACTTGTCCAGCGGCTGCCGGCCGATTGCCATTTCACGCCCGCGGCGATTGTCCTGCCGGACGGCAAACAGGTCGAATTCGGTGCGATGGAGGCGGACGACCAGTTCGCCCGGATCTTTCGCTCCGCCTGCCGGCAGCCGGCGGCGGAGGACGAGCTGGCAACCGTTGACGGCTACACCGTCAATGTTCTCTTGAGCGGTCCCGGCGGTTCGATGCAAGCAGCCCGGACGATGATGCAGGCCGGCGCGGCCATCGTGCGGGCCGGCGGCGCGGGTGTGTTCATCGACAACTGCGCGCTGGCCCACGGCGGACGGGCCTGGCTCGAAATGACCGAAGACGGCGGCCCCGACGCCATGAGCTTCGCCTTCGTCGCCGTCATCCGCGGCCAGGTGGAAGTCTGGACGATGGGCATGCACGCGCTTGGCCTGCGCGACCTCGTCATGAAACGCGCCGACGCCGATGCCGACGAAATGGCCCTCGTCGAGGTCATCCGCTACATCTCCCGCGGGGATAAACCGGTCGACGACGGCCACGTGATCGCTGACCTCAACGGCCCGCGTTTTCAGGTCTTCACGGAAGAAAGCGAAGAGAAACTGCCCGGCAGCCCCATGCACAATCCATTCGGGCGTCTGCGGCTGGTGAGCATGAGGGATATTGCGGAGACTAATTAGGATCGGCGATCCCCTTCGCCATGTCACTCCTGCGGCAAGGACTGCCGGGTAGCGGCATCCTCACCCAACTGGATTTCCAAGGCGCCTGCGGATCCCGGACGCAACCACACCCCGGTTATCGGGCTTCGCAGCCAGCGGTCCGCCGTCGCCTGCAATTCCTGGTAATCGCCTTCCACCAGCATGAACACCTGCGGCACGCGCGTGTCGCGGTCGACCACCCAGACCTCCGGCACGCCTACTTCGGCATAGAACTCCAGCTTGTCCCAGGTCTCATCGCCCGGGCTGCGGATCTCGACAACCACCGTGGGCGCTCCATCGTAGTACTCGTCGCGGTCGATGGCGAAGCGTTCGGGAGTCAAGAGCACGATGTCCGGGATTCGATAGTTGTGGGGCCAACCTCCCACAGAGGCAACGTTCACGAGCAAATCGACCTGATTGCCTGCCGGCCGTGCCCAATGCGTGTCCAACCAGTTGTGCAACTGGACCTGGAGGCGCGTATGCCTCTTGTTCGGCGCCGCCGCCATGTGCAGCACTCCTTCCCACATCTCGTCCCATCGGTCGGCGCCCGTGCGTTTCCGCTCATCGAGAATATGCTCGGGAACCTCCGGTATGACCGCTTTCATGTTCATTCCTCGTGATATCCGCGAGCCCGATTGCCCATACGACATTCTAGCGACGGCGATCCGCCCCCGTCAAGCCGTCAAGAACAGTTCCGCCAGGAGGTCCGGGAGGTACCGCTTGACCGGCAGCAACCTTCGCCGTAGGCTGAGGAAAGTCAATGCCTGAAGCCGAGGGTCTCCCCGCCATGTCCCGCCTCCTCATTGTCGACGACGAACAGAGCATCTGCTGGGGTCTTGCCAAGCTGGCCGAGCAGATGGGCCATTCGGCCACGACCGCCGTTTCGGCCGAGCAGGGCCTCGCCGCGGCCGCCAGCATGCGGCCGGATATGATCATGCTCGATGTCCGCCTGCCGGGCATGGACGGCCTGGCGGCGATGCAGCATTTCCAGAAGGCCGCGCCGGACGTGCCGATCGTCGTGATGACCGCCTACGGCGAACTGGCCACCGCCGTCGCCGCCGTGCGGAACGGGGCCTTCGACTACCTGACCAAACCGTTCGACCTGGCTGTGGCCCAACGGGCAATTGAAAGCGCGCTGAAACACCATGCCCGGCCCACCGATGCCCCCGCCCGCATACCGCCAAAGGACCCTGCCGGGCTGATCGTCGGCGCCAGCCCGCCCATGCAGGAGGTTTTCAAACGGATTGCTCTGGTGGCGCCGTCCGAGGCTTGTGTGCACGTCCGCGGCGAAAGCGGCACCGGCAAGGAGCTGGTCGCGCGGGCTATCCATCGCTACAGCCGCCGGGCGGCCGGGCCGTTCGTCGCGGTGAACATGGCTTCGCTCAGCCCCACGCTGGCCGAAAGCGAGCTCTTCGGCCACGTCCGCGGGGCCTTCACGGGAGCCGAGCAGTCGCGGAAGGGACTGCTCGAGCAGGCCGGCGGCGGCACGATCTTCCTCGACGAAGTGGCCGACATTCCCATGGCCCTGCAGGTCAAGCTGCTGCGCGTGCTGGAGTTCGGCGAGATCGTGCCGGTGGGCGGCGAGCGCGCCGTGCGCGGCGACTTTCGCATGATCTCGGCGACTCACCAGGACCTGCAGCAGCGGGTGGTCGAAGGCAAGTTTCGCCACGATCTCTACTTCCGCCTGATCACTTTCGAAATCGAATTGCCGCCGCTCCGCGAGCGCCGCGAAGACATCGGCCCGCTGACCGAGCATTTCCTCGACGTGCTGGCCGAGCGCAATCCCCGGGGCACCCAGTACTCTGGGTCGCGGCCGTCAGTCTCGCCCGAGGCCATGGCCGATCTGCGGCAGCGGGACTGGTTCGGCAACGTCCGCGAGCTCCGCAACGCCATCGAACACGCCATGATCCTCGCCCGCGGCGGGATCATCGCGCGCGAGCATCTGCCGCCGCCCGTGCTACCCGCCGGGGCACTCGGCGGGTACCCTCCGGGTGCGGGTCGCGGGCGCGCGGGGCAGGAAGAGGCCATCGCCATGCTCATCCGCACCTGGGCCCAGGCCCAGTTGCAAGGCGATGAGGATGTCGAAGATCTCTACGAGCGACTGCTCCGCCTGGTCGAGCCGCCGCTGTTGAAGGCCGCCTTGCAGCATGCCGGCGGGCAATGCCTGGCCGCCTCGCGGCGCCTGGGGCTGCATCGCACCACGCTCCGAAAAAAGCTCGACGAGCTGGGGATCGGCGGAGAGGAGTAGGCGATTGGGAATGGGCCTTCCCATCGAGTCATTGGACGACCCTCGCATTGCCGCGTATCGCAACCTGCGCGACCGCACGCTCCGCGGCGAGCAAATGTTTGTGGCTGAAGGTCGCCTGCTGGTCGAGCGCTTGCTGACGAGCCGCTTCGAAACGGAATCTCTGCTGGTGGCTGAACCGCTGGCCGCCGAGTTCGCGCCGATGGCGCCCGACGGGGCGCCGGTCTATGTCGCTGCCGAACCGTTTCTGCGGCAGATCATCGGCTTCCAACTTCACCAGGGTGTGTTGGCGGTGGGGCGGCGCCGCCCGGAGAGGTCGCTGGAAGAGTTGCTCGGGCCCCCGGACGATCGGCCGCTGGGGATCATCGTATGTCCGCGGATCACCAAGCCGGAGAACATGGGCCTGATCTTCCGCGTTGCCGCCGGGCTGGGCGCGGACGGCCTGCTGCTGGGCCCGCAGTGTTGCGATCCATTTTCGCGCCGCTGCCTGCGGGTTTCCATGGGCGCAGTCCTGCGGGCCCCCTATCGCAAGTCTTCGGATTTGGCCGCCGATCTGAACGCGCTTCGCGATCGCTGGGGCGTGGAGCTGCTGGCCGCTGTTCTCGATGAACACGCCGTGCCGCTGGCCGGCGTCCGTTGGCCCCGCCGGGCTGCCCTGATGTTGGGCGACGAGTTCGACGGTCTGAGCGACCCTTGGCTGAGTTATTGCGTGCAGCGGGCCACCATTCCCATGGCCCGCGAGACCGACTCGCTCAATCTGGGCGTTGCCGCCGGCATTTTCGTCTACGAGATGATGCGCGGGCGGTAGGGTGGGACCCTACGAGCGCAATTCCGCCATGGCGGCTTCCACTTTGCGGAACTCGATCGATTCCGGCACGGCGGCCCCCTCCCGCAATTCGTCGAGGAGGCTGCCGAGCAATTGCTCTTCCACGATGTCGGCCAGCCACTGAGCCCGCTGCTGCGCGAAACGGGTTTGCAAACGGCGAAAGAGCCGCGCGGCGGCCTGACGAGCGCCCTCGCCGGTGGTGCTGACCACGGCCTCGGTAATGCCCGTGGCGATGGCCGCGTCGGCGGCGACGTGCCCGGCCACATGGCCCGCGGCGTGCACGGCCGCCTGGCCCACGAGATCGCCGGCCAGCACCCCACCGCTGATGCAAAGCGTGACGGTGATCGCGGGCCGGGCGACCGCCATCGCCTGGTCGAGCCTCTGGAACCATCGCACCGTCCGCGGATAGCCGGCCTTCAAGACATCCAACTCGGCACGCAGCATCGCGCGGTAGTCTTCATCGACCGGCGGAAGCGATCGATGGGCGGCCTCGATCCGGGCAAGAAGCTCCGCGCGGGCCTGCCCGCCGAGGATCCGCCGCAGGCGCGGTTGCAGGATCTCATTGCCCACCTGCGAAAGCCGCGTCAGCTCGTCGAGGAGTTTTTCGACGGCCATCACCACGGCTGCCTGCTCCTGCCGCTGAAAGGCCGCGAGCGGATCTTCGCTGGGACCGGCCACCGCGGTCCAGGCCGCCCGCACCGGCCGCATGATGCCCCGACCGACCACGCGATAGAAGCCGTGGACCCGCCGCGACCAGGTCGTTCGATCGGCATCCCACCACTGCTGCATTTCATCGACCAGCACCTGGGTGGGCAGGCTGGGCCAGGCGACTCGCGCCATCTCGGTTGCAGATAATGCGGCTGCCGCCGCGGCGAACTGCCCGGCCGCGGCGCGGATCTCGTGCAAGTAAGCCGGCAGGCCCTGGGCCGGATCGAGCACGCGCCCAGCGCCCCGCGAAAGGTGCGGATCTTGATTGCACCAAAGTGCAACGCGGCCAGCTCGTTGCGGAGATCGGTGGGCGAGGAAGGTGGAGGGATGGAGGATGAAGGATGAAGGATGAAGGATGAAGGATGAAGGGTAAAGGATGAGGGATCGGAAGCAGTCTCTCCTATCTCTGCGAGATGGCAAGAAGAATCCGCTTCGGCTAACGCGTCTTGCCTTTGGCCCTCATCCCTCATCCCTAATCTCTCATCCCTCATCCTTCCTTCCAGCCGATAAAACGGCAGCCGCAATTCACTTGCCGCGGCGCGATCGTAGGGCACGACGTAGACCAACTCCGGAGTGGCGCCCGTTTCGGCGCAGAAGCGGGCGAGCCATTGCGGCCAATAGTCGCGGTCCGCTTCCAAATCGCAGAAATTGAAGATCACGATGATGGGCTTGTCGGCCTCGACCGCCGCGCGGAAGAATTGCTTGACCGCCGCGTCGTTGTATTTCTGTTGCGTCAGCAGCGCAATCAGCACGTCGGCCGTCTGGCGGACCGCGCGGGCCCGTTGCCAGTTCACGGTCGCGTCGGAATCGACGTCCGGGGCATCGACCAGCACCAGCCGCTGCGGCACCTGGCTTCCCACCCGCCAATAGATCCGATCGGCGGGCGAATCGCACAGCGGGTCGTCGGCCGACTGCCAGGCGTGCAGCTCGAAATGCTCGAAGAGCCGGCCCAGCAGTTGCGGGTCGTCGCAACCGGGCGGAACGAGGCAGACGGGGTGCTTCGTGCCGGCGGCCAGCGGCGTGGCGGCGCTGGCCGTTTCGCCCGCAAGGTGGTTGAAGACCACCGACTTGCCGATATTCGTGCCGCCGACGATGGCCACGATCAAGAGCGGCGGCCCTTGCAGTTGCGGCAGCAGCTTGCGCTGCAGGAGATCGAACCACTCGCGGCCCTGCGGCGGCCCCACGCCTAGCCGCGCGGCGCCGGGGGCCAGCGCTTCGATCGTGCGCGTAAGTTGCTCGATACCAGCGGCGAAGGACGAGAAGGATGAGGGATGAGACGCAGCACCCTCTTCCGCTGCAGATGCTTGCGCTCCGCTTTCATCCTTCATCCTTCCGCCTTCGTCCTTTCCCCCTACCATCCCGGCGGCCGGACGTTGCCATCGACGCGGAGCATGGTCCACCCCGCTCGGCCGCTGCCGGCATCGACCGAGCGTTGCATGGACAGCGCGATGAAGAATGTCTTGGGCTGTTGCTGCCGGGCACCCTCTGGGTGCGGGTAGGTCACGGCGTAGATTTGCTGCACGAGTTCGAAAGGTTCCTCGCGGCGCACGCCAACCGTCTCGTAGTAGCGGATCTCGGCGTCCGTCCCCAGGGCGAAAAGGGTCTGCATCACAGGCAGCTTGACGAAATCCAGCAGCGACCGCCGCCAAGTCTCGTTCTGGCGGTAGAAGTCGGCCAGCTTGCCCTCCAAAGGCAGGCGATGTTTCGGATCGATCATCAGGTGATGGGTTTTGTAGACCTCCAAGTGGTTGGCTTTCGAGTGGCGAACGGCATCGATCCAGATCTCGGCGAACTGCCGGGCCTGCTGGCCGAGGAAGCGGCGATAGAGAAGTTCATCGACCGGTGCGGCGACGAGGAACGCCGTGCCCAGCAACAGCCCCGCCAGGGCCGCGGGGCGTCCGACGAGTTCCGGCGAGCGGGTGGCGATCCGCCGCAGCGCCAGAGAGGAAAGGACCACGGCCACCAGCGGCGTCAGCCAAAGCGACGCGGCGACCATCGCCAGGGGCGAGAGCAATCCGGCCAGCAGCCCCGCCACGGCCAGGGAACTGATGGCGCGGTAGCTGGCAACCTCTTCGTCAGCCGCGCCGAACACGGGGGGAGTAGAACGATCGGGCGTAGACATCGATTCTTGACAGCTACTGATTGCTTACTTGCCGCCAGGTTGTGGGGTTTGCTTGAAGAATTGCTTATTGACGAGGATGGCGTGGTCGTTGTTGCCGAAAATATATTTCTCGACGTGCATTCGCCGTTCGAGGTGCTTCTCGATGAAGTCCGGCGGGAAAGTGCATTTCTTCAGGTCCTCCTCGCTGACCGATCGGCAATAGGGTCCCGACGACTGATATTTCGTGAAGCCCAGCCACTCGCGGTCCGGGGCGAGCATGCCGAAGAACATGCTGCTCTGCGGCTGGAACGATCCAAACAGGGGATACTGCGCCAGCGGCGCCGTGTGCAGCGAGGCCAGCGTGAAACCGACCATCACCCAACCGATGCACAGCGAGAGCACGATGCCCCCGGCCTGATCGACGATCTTCAGGAACCGCACGCGGACGCGGGACACCGCGTCGGTGAGGGCGCGGAAGACCACCATGAAAAAGACGAAGCAGATCCACAGCGCGAGGAAATCGAACAAGGAGACATAGGGGTGCAGGCTCTCGCTGTAGTTGGTCAAGAACGTGGCCAGCCACTCGTAGAAGTTCATCGCCAGCAGTCCGGCAAAAACCACGTTGACCAGCCGGATGGCGTTGCTCCACACGCCGTCGCGGAAGAGGAAGCCGACGCAGACGCCGAGCACGAGCAGGCACAGGATCCCCGCCGCCCAGGTGGAGCTGTCGGGCCGATTGTCGGGCAGAATCTCCGGCGGCGGGACGGCGGGCTGGGCTTCGGCCTCGGCGATGGTTCTTTTCACATCTTGTTGGCCTTCCTTCACGGCAGTCAAGATCTGACTCGCGACGTTTTTCGGAATATTAGTTTTTTTCGCGAATTCAGCCATTCCCGCAGACAGCGCCTGGACATGTTCCGCTTTCCTGTCCTTCACTTGGGACTCGAATTGTTCATTCTGCTGCTGGGTTGCCCTTTTCTCCGCAGCGACGTCCTCCACCCCGAGCTTTTTCACGCGATCAAAGTAATCGTGCACCTTGGGCAGGGCGTCCTTTGCGCTGTTGGCATCACTGACGTTGCGCAACATGGTCAGGAACTCGTCGTCTGCGCTAAACCGACCCTCAGCGATTTGTTGCCGCGTGCGCATCTCGGGCGGTCTCATCCCCGTGCGGATCTTCGGCTCATAAGAGCTGCACCCAGCGATGGTCAAGACGATGAGCGCGACACCTAGGGCAGGGAGCAAGGCCAACCCAGGGTGCGCTGCGCGACCCAGGGCCCTGGAGTTCAACCGCTTGGCCGTTGTTGTTTGGAAATTCGTCTTTTGCATTTTTTATTTGTTTCGGATTTCGATTTTCGAGTTTCGTGCTTACGATGGTGGGCCGGCGCTTCGCTTGTCCCACCCTACGACTCCCTGCTCCTAGCCTTTCAGGACCCTCATCAATTCCGGCAGCGAGGTGGCGCCGCGGACGACCATCAAGATGCCTTCCTCCTGCAACGTCTTGTTGCCGGACTTGCGCGCGGCCAGGCGGAGGGCATCGAGCTTGGGCGTGGCGGCCAGCGTCTTCCGCAGCAGGTTGTCGACGACCAGCAGCTCGAAAATGGCCGTCTGGCCCATGAAGCCGACCCCGCCGCATTCGCGGCAGATCTCCTTCTTGTCCTCGTCGGCGCCCTTGGACGTAGGCGGGCGATAGAAGGCCTTGACCCTGTCGGCCGGCAGCCCCAACTGCTTGAGCACTTCCGCCGGCGGGGCGTAGGGCTCCTTGCACTTGTCGCAGAGCTTGCGGACCAGCCGCTGCGAAAGCACGGCTGTGACCTGCTCGCGGAATTCGGCGATCGGCGCCTTCTCGATCCCGTATATCCGCAACAGGGCCTCGGCACAGTCCTTCGCCCGCACCGTGCCGATGGCCATCCGCCCTTCCGCGGCGATCTCGGCACAGATCATTTTGACCGTCTTGGCGTTGACCAGGTCGCGGACGACAATCACGTTGGGCTGCGAGCGGAAGACCCGCGCCAGGACGTCGGCAGGGCTCTGGCCGGCCGTGCCCTGGTAGGTGGTCACGGGAACGTTCTCGATCTCGTCGTAGCGATTGGCCTCGTCCTCCACGGCCATGAACTCCCGCACGAAGCGGTCCAGACCGGTGATCACGACCTTGCTCGTCGTCCGCAGCCCGCCGGCGGGAATGGCCGACAAGATCACGAAACCCTTGGGGCGGTTGAGGATCTCGCGGAACTGCTCCTGCATCTTGGCCCGCATGCCCAGATCGTCCAGCGTGGCGAGGTGCAGGCCCTTGACCTCGAACTCCACGACGACCCGTTCGCCCGCCTGCGTGCCTTGGCAGGTCAGGGTGGCCTTGGTCTTGACCGGTTCCAGCGAGGTCACGGGGTGCAGGGCCTCGATGCCGGGCAGTTTGGGCAGTTTCTCCTTGTCGATGGGCGTCCAGGCGCCGATGGGCGTGGCGAACTTCTGCCGGGCCTGTTCTTCCACGGCCTTGGCCACCGCGATCTGGAGCTGCGGCGGCTGCAACTCGTCGGAGGCCAATCGCTTGGTGAGGTCCATCGTGGCCTGCTCGCGATACTCCTTCTCGGCCTTGTCCATTTTCGTGAAGACGTCTTTTCGCAGCACCCAGTACTCGACGCCGAACCCGCCCGCCTGCTTGGCCCGCCGCTCCTTGGGCTCCAGGCCGCAGAGCGACTTCAGCGCGTCCAGCGCCGGGTCGGCCCCCTCGCGCTCGATCGGCTCTTGGGGCATCCAGACGCCGTCGACCAGGTAGCGGATGGAGACGGTCGTGGGCGAGTAGTCCAGCACGATCGCCGAGGCCCGCGACTTCATGCCCTCGTACAGGATCTTGCGGGCCAGGGGCAGCCCGCCGGATTGCCGGGAGGCCAACAGCCGGGCGCCGTCGATGGTGGGGTCGGCGCCGCCGCGGGCATAGACCTTGACGGGCACGCCGACGGTGTTGGCGTCGGCGGCCTCGGCAGCGACCTTCACGCCCACGTTCTTCATTTTATTGGAGAACCAGTAGCGCAAATGCGCGCGGGTCAGCACTTTGCGGTGCAGCGGCATGCGCTGGTTGCGGAGGACGACGTAGGTCGCCACGGGCGCAGCGGCCCCGGCGAGCAAGAGGAAGATATTCAGCCAGAACCACGGTAGCAGCCAGCTCAAGAGCATCGTGGCCATGAAACTGCCGACGATGATCGGGTTCCACAACTGCCACTTCAGCCCGGTGTCCTCCAGGTCGCGATTGACCCAGTCGGCCACCCCGACCCAGGCCAGGAACAGCAGCCAGACCGCGGCAATCTTCGGCCAGCTCAGGTAGAAGCCGGTGCCGCGCCAAGGGGCATTCCACAAGTATTTCGCGTCTTCGGAGATGTCGGTGGCGGCATGCAGCGAGCCGGCGCCGACACTCAGGATGAAGGCGGCAAACAACAGGATCAGGATCTTGCGGTAAAATCTCATCTTTTCATCAAATCCGAAATCCAAAACTCGAAATCCAAAACAAATCTCAAATCCAAATTCCTAGAACCACGAAACACTCGAAAAGGAAAGAAAGGACATGGCCTCCTGCCCTCTTTTCGTGTGATTCGTGTATTTCGTGGTTTCTGTCGTTGTTATTTTGGTCTTTTGAATTTGTTTTGGATTTTGGATTTCGATATTCGGATTTCTTGTTTATGGTTCGTTGCTCATCGGGGCGAATTACATCATGGCCGAATCGCGGACTTCGATCCCCTTCAGGGCCATCTTCAGGGCCTCGGGGTTGGGCGCGACCTCGAAGGCCGTCGGCCGGTCGATCAACTCGTCGTCGATCAGGGCCTTGAGGCTCATCGTGAAATCCTGCATGCCTTCTTCCTTGCCCAGGCGGATGGCGTCGCCCAGCTTTTCGTCCTGGCATTCCAGGATCAGCTTCTTGACAATGGGGTTGAAGGTCATGATCTCGACCGTCGGCACCCGACTTACACCCGGCTTGATCGAAGGCAGCAGCTTCTGGGCCAGGATGGCCTTCATGTTGAAGGCCAAGGCGCTGCGGATGGCGCTCCGCTGGCCCTCGGGGAAGAGGTCCATGATGCGGCCGATCGTGCTGGGGGCGGTGGAGGCGTGGATCGTGCCGAACACAAGGTGGCCCGTCTCGGCCGCCTGAATGGCGGTTTCGAACGTCTCCCGGTCGCGCATTTCGCCCACCAGGATCACGTCCGGATCCTCGCGGACCGCGTGCTTCATGCCGATCTCGAAATCTTTCACGTCGGTGCCGATCTCCCGCTGGTTGATCAGGCACTTGTCTTCCGTGAAGGTGAACTCGATGGGGTCCTCGAGCGTGAGGACGTGCTTGCGGTAGTTGTGGTTGATCCAGTCCAGCATCGAGGCGATCGTCGTGCTCTTGCCGGAACCGGTGATGCCGGCCAGCAGGATCATTCCCTGGCTGAACTGGCAGAGCCTCTCCAGGCCGTCGGGCAGGTACAGCGACTTGAAGTTCGGGATCCAGTTGTTCACGCGCCGGGCCACCAGGCCCAGGCTGCCCATCTGCTGCAAGACATTGACGCGGAACCGCCAGCGCTTGTCGTCGATCTGCAGCGAGTAGGCGAAGTCGCAGCCGCCGTTGTCCTCGAAGATCTTCAGGCGGTGGGCATCGTGGCTGAACAACGGCAGGACCAGCTTGGCCATCTCTTCATCGTCGACCGGGCCGCGGTTCAGCGGGCGAAGCGCGCCGCCGACGCGAACGACCGGCGGGCTGCCCACTTTCAGGTGCAGGTCGCTGCCCTCGAACTTGACCAAGGCGCGAAACAGCTTGTCGATGTCCAATTCGCCATGGTGGTGGGCGAACCGCCCGAGTTCGACCGGTTTTTCCTTCTCGTCCAGGTGGGTCGTGGTCATGAATCTTCTCGTTCCATTCGAGTTGTTTCGTTAGGGTTCCTCAGAGACGCACGGGGATGCCGCGGTCGCGCATCACCTGTTTGGTCTGGCGGATCGAGTACTCGCCGAAATGGAAGATACTGGCGGCCAAGGCGGCCTCGGCCCCGCCCAACAAGATCGCGTCGGCCAGGTGCTGCGGGCAGCCGGCCCCGCCGCTGGCCACCACCGGCACCCGCACGGCCCGCGTGACGGCGCGGGTGATTTCCAGGTCGTAGCCGTTCTTGGTGCCGTCGGCATCCATCGAGGTGAGCACGATTTCGCCGGCCCCCAGGCGTTCGACCTCCCGGGCCCAGGCGACGGCTTCCCGTCCGGTGCCGATCCGCCCGCCGTTGATGTGCACTTCCCACACCTCGCGGCCGTCTCTTGTCACACGCTTGGGGTCGATGTTCACCACGGTGCACTGGCTGCCGAAGCGCCGGGCGGCCTGCTGGATGAACTCCGGATTGCGGCAGGCGGCGGAGTTGATCGAGACCTTGTCGGCCCCGGCGTTCAACAACGCGCGAACGTCGTCGATGGTGCGGATTCCGCCGCCGACGGTCAACGGCATGAAGACGACTTCCGCCGTGCGGCGGACGACGTCGAGCATGATCTCGCGGCCTTCGTGGCTGGCCGTGATGTCGAGAAAGACGAGCTCATCGGCCCCTTCTTCCTCGTAGCGCGCAGCGACGGCCACCGGATCGCCGGCGTCGCGGAGATTGAGAAAATTCGTCCCCTTGACGACTCGGCCCCGATCGACATCGAGACAGGGTATAACCCGTTTGGCGAACATGGCGCCCACATTCTCGCTCTACGGAAATGACATCTTGGCAACGGTAGCCGCAGCCGGGCAAGGCCACCATCTACTTTAACCTCTCCGGGGCGCGCCGGTCAACTGGGTGGGGCGCGTCCGTTTCGGAGCAACGAGGCTCGTTGGCCGAGAAACTAACTCGAATGGGGGTGGAATCCTGCGGTGAAAACCCGGCGGGCTTTGCGGTTCAGCAGGGGTGCTCGGTACTGAGTACTCAGTTCCCGCCCAATTCCTTTTCCCACCGCGAATCAGTATGATCGACAGAGGTTTCCTATCGTTCTGCCTTTGCCGTCCAGCACTATGTCAGAGCCGTCGTCCAGTCGCCCGCCATTGGGGCTTCCGCGCGGGAGCATCCGTGCCCTGCTCACGCTCATGATCGTGGCGGTCGTCATGGCGCAGTTGGTCCGCGGGGGAGAGATCCCCCTGCTCTGGACGGAAACCTTGATGATCGCCATGGCCCATTACTTCGCCTCGCGACGCTTCATTCGCCTTCCGCCCGGGGAGATCAAGCGGTTGGTCGCCGAAGGCTATATCGAGCTGGAGGCGCGGCCGCTCTATCTGCCCAGCTACAGCATCCGGGTGTTGTTGATCGTGTCGTTCACCGCCGTGGGCGTTTATCTCTACCTGCACGGCCGGTTGCTGGAGCCGCAGGCCCTTTCGATCTTGGGCGTGGTGTTCGCCTATCTGTTGGGCGTCTTCGTGCGCGTGCAGACGGTGCGGCACTGGGAAGACGCCAAGGCCTTTGTCGTCCTGGCCGTAACGGTCGTGACCTCCGCCGCGTATCTTCTCGATTGCGGCGACTCGGTGCCTAAGCCGCTGCAGGCCACGACCCTGGGGTTAGTGCTGTTTTATTTCGGATCCCGCTAACCGCGACTTTACTCCCGGAACTCCTTCCAATCAATTCCGAGCTTCCGCATCCGCCCGCGCAAGGTGTGCGGATTGATCTTCAAGAGCTTCGCGGCGCCGCGGGGCCCCTCGATCCGGCCGCCCGTGGCCGCCAACGCCAACTCGATGTGCCGGCGGATAACGTCGTCCAGCGGCACGATCTCTTTCGCGGACACGGGCCGCGCAAGCGGCGGCTCGACCGCGCCGGGCACCGCCGCGGCGATCGGACTCGTCGGCACACCGAGCGACTTGCCCACTTCCAGTTGCCTGCCGTCGCCGAGGATCGCCGCGCGATCGATCACCGTGGCCAACTCGCGCACGTTGCCGGGCCACGCATAGGAAATCAACAGCTCGATGTCCTCGGGGGTCGGCTCGGCCGGATAGAGTCCGAAGCGCGTGGCCGCACGCCGGGCAAAATGCCGGGCCAGCTCGGGAATGTCCTCGCGCCGCTCGCGGAGCGGCGGAATGACGATGGGAAACACGGCCAGGCGATACCAGAGGTCCTCGCGGAATTGGCCCGCGGCAACCATGGCCGGCAAGTCGCGGTGGGTGGCGGCCACGATCCGCACGTCGACGCTGATCGGCCGCTGGCCGCCCACACGGTCCAGCCAGCCGTCTTGCAGGATCCGCAGCAAGCGGACCTGGGCGGCCAACGGCAGCTCGGCCAGTTCGTCCAGCAGCAAGGTGCCGCCGTCGGCCCGTTCGAACCAGCCTTGCCGAGTCTCGATCGCGCCGGTGAACGCGCCCTTCTCGTGGCCGAAGAGTTGCGAGTCGATCAATTCATGAGGGATCGCGCCGCAGTTCACGCGGATGAACGGTCGCTGCGCACGCGGCGAGCCGTTGTGGATCGCCCGGGCAACCACCTCCTTGCCCGAGCCCGTCTCGCCGAAAATGAGCACCGGCACGTCGGACTTCGAGACCAACTCGACGCGTTCCATGACGGCACGCAGCCCGGAGCCGATGCCGACGATCGTATCGCCGAGCTTTTCGCGTCCCAGGCGTTTGAGCAGGGAGCGTTTGTCGGCTTCGGCCGCTTCCCGCAGGGCAGCCATTTCGGCCACGTGGCGATCGTTCTCCAGGGCTGCGGCGAACGGCTCCAAGAGCACCTGCGTCAACGCCACGTGCTGCGGTTCGAAGACGGCCCCCGGCCGCGCCACCAGCAGCAGCACGCCGAAGCGATCGTCGGGAAGGGCCAGCGGGCCGGCCAGCACGTCGGCCCGCATCGGCCCGGGAAGAATCGCTGAAGGCAACTCTCCGGCAGTGCGATCGTGGCCCTGGACCACTTTTCCGGCACGGCACCAACAGAGGATGGCTTCCATTTTCCCCGGCTGGCATTCATGGCGGGCATCACCCAGACACCGCTCCGGAGGCGATGGTCCGACAGCTACGGTCTCGACGTAATTGCGCAGCGGGTCGATGCGGCGAACCAGGATACGCTCGATGGGGATGTGCGGCGCCAGGAAACCAGCGATGGTCCCAGTCGAGTGGGTTATTTCGATATGCCGGCAGGCCTCGCGCCAGACATCCAGCAGAAGTTCGCGGAATGGGTCCATGGACCTGGATCAATTTCCCCTGCCGGCACTGAGCCCCTCCATGCTCGTCGGCTCGCCGTCGCTACGGTGGCCCAACTGCATGTGCAGGACGGGGTCGATGCTGAAATTGATCAATTGCACCTTGCCATCGCAAAACGCCATGTGGAAACCGGCCTCGTGGGCGCTGCCGAAATTCGTGCAACAGCCGCCATTGGTAACGACACCTTTCCGGTCCCGCAAAGGCGGATCCGGCGTTGCCTTGCCGCCGTTGGAAGGCGAGTCGGATTGCTTGTAGTAACCGTACCCCGTCCCGCGATCGGTGTCGTAGTCGTAGCCTTCGTCCCAGCCCTGGTCGTTATCGCAACAACCGCCGGTACTGTAGCAATCAGGATCCATGTAACGTTCGCCGGCCAAGTACACATTGGACGTGCCGTCTTTGATCATCGCCGTACTACACTGGCTGGCTCGATAAATCACCCCGGTCGACGGACTGTTCGTGGCGGGATTGGAGTTCACGGTTCCGTCGATTGTGGACCAATCGAACGTGGGGCTATAGCCTGTATTCGGGGCCCCGGGCTGGACATTCAGGTACGTGCTTCCGGAGTTGGCTGCGTAGTCGCAACGGGCGATGACCGGGTAGGGATCGGGAATATTCCAATAAGCAGCACCGTGATTGTAGGGATAAACTTGCAGTTTATGCCGGGTCGGGCAAACGAAGACGGAGACCGGCGTTTGCGCCTGCAGCAGAGCTTTCTGTCTGCGCGTGGCGTCGGGCACTCCCTTGCCCATGTCGTGTAAATCGTTCTGGTCGATAAAGGGGAGGATGTTGTAGAGCCAGCCGCCGGGCTGCTGGGCGCCGTATCCGCGATCGGGCTCGCCGCCGCACTGCCAACCCCAGCCGCCGCCGGGGAAATACCCATATTTCGACTCCAGTTGCACACAGCCCAGCGCCATCTGATGAAGGTTATTTTGGCAAACAGCACGGCGTCCCGATTCACGGGCGTTGTTGACCGCCGGCATGAGCAGTGCGACGAGCACTCCGATAATGGTAATCACGATCAGAAGTTCCACGAGCGTGAAACCGCGGGGGAAATTCGTTCCGTTTCGTCCGGCATCCCAAGATATAGTACGCATGGCAGCGGATCCTTAGTAATGGAGTTCGAATCGTAAACCGTCTCTCGCATCCCAACCACCGCCTACCTCCGCTCCGAGTGTGGTTGCCGTATTGTACTTGGCTGGGATATTTTCGCCTTCCTTGGTGATTTCCACGCGGTAGAAACCGGGCGAGAGACCTTTGACGGTGGCATCGGCGGAATAGGGGCAGGAGACAATGGCGATCCCCCCTCCGGCGGTGGTTCCCGAGCCGGATTGAAGCGTGCCGCCGAGGAAATTCTCGGGCACGAAGACGACCTTGGCGCCCACCAGCGGCTTGCCATCGTGCGTCACGCGGCAGGTGATCTGGAGCCGCCCGAACTTCAATTCGGCCCAACTCTTGATCCGGTCGGCAATTTGCTGCTCGGAAATCTTGCCGGTGTGGTTGGTGTCGAGATGCTTGAGCGCCGCCTTCAGCCCCGGCGCCTGGTCCAATTCCTTCTCGTCCAGAAAGCCGTCGTGGTTGGTGTCGTAGAGTTCCATGGCCTTGCCGGCCGCGTTGGCATCGGGCAGATCGGGCACGACGCGCGGCGGGCCCGAATCCCCGCAGCCAATCAGGCCGGAAAACATCAGCAACACGCCGAAAACGCATGCTCGCGGAGAACACTTCATGATCGAACTTCAAAAAGTATGATCGGCTACGGTGAAACGGCCAACCTGGGCTCGGTCCGGCCGATCTGGATCGCGGGTTCCGCCCATTGAGCCCTTGCTCGCGCCTTCCCGCCTAAAGCGCATAATACCAGTTTTTTCCGGCTTTGGCAACGAAAGGTTCTGCACAAGTTCCCGGGAAAAACTCGCGAAAACCGGGCGAGAATGAAGATAACCAGGGGCTCTTCGCCCGCCCGGCCCCAAATTGCTCTTGAACCTGCCCCCTTTTTTTGGCACTATTCGCCTGAGATTTGACCCTTACCCTCCTCCTGGCGACAAGGGAGTTCGTAATGTTCGGCATGCTGCGATGGGCGTTTACGCTGTTGATCTGTGTCTTGATCGTCGGCCTTTATCTCGGCTGGTTTTCGCTCCACCAGTCCCCCCCCGACCCCCAAACGAACAAGGTGGATATTAACGTCTCGGTGGACAAGAAGAAGATGGGCTCCGACCTGCGGACGTTCGAGCAGAAGGTGACCAAGGAGATCCAAGACATCGACAGCCAGCCGCGTGGCAGCGGCCAAGCCCCGCCTTCGGGCAGCAATCCGCTGGCACCAAGACTGAATATCGGGCCGATTTCCGTTCAACCCTCCGGCCAGCCCGCCGGATCACCGAACGACCAGCCCTCGGGCCAGCCGCAAATGCGCTTGCAGACGCAAGGCTTTGATTTCACCGTGCCCGTGGTCACGCCTCCTCCAGGTGAGGGGAGGTAGTTCGGAATACGAATCTCGAAATTCAAGACAAATTCAAGGGGGAAATACAATGGTTTCAAACGAGCAGGCGGCGTACCAGCACGCGTTTTGATCACTTGCATTTTCTGATTCGAATTTGCTTAAAATTTCGTACTTCGGATTTCGTGTTTTATGTCCTCCGCAGGTGGCCCGCGCTGGATTGAAAATACTTTTGCCGGCGGTTCTCGGCGCTGGCATGGGCCTCGGCCTGCTGGTTCTTCAAGTCGGTCACGTTCGCCTGGCAGTAGCGGCAGCCGACGACTTCGAGGTGAAATGCCACATATCGTGCGGCATCGTCGGGCAAGACTCCCAAGAGAAAGCTGCCCAATTCCGGCCGCGTAGGACAACTCACCCGATGCCGGCGCCAGACCTCGCCCAACGAAATCACCCCCGAATCGCGCCGCGCAAGCGTGGCCGCCAGTTGCCGGGCCAATACCGGATCGCCGCGCAGGGTCTTTTCGATGCGCGTCATCTCTTCGACGGGCAAGGCCTCGTCCAGATAGGCTTCCAGATCGGGTTGGCGGAAAGGGCTGGTCATGGTGGCGATAGCAGGGAAAAATCCTACTGGTACAGTTCCGGGAATACCTCCTCCGGCAGTCCTTGGCCGCGAATGGCCGCGCGCAGCCGGGCAATCGTCTCGAACTTGTAGTTGGCCACGGCCTGCTCGGAAATGCCCAGCCGCGCAGCGACCTCCTTGTTCGACCAGCCGCGCACGCAAAGCAACTCGATGCACTGCAGCCGCTCCCATTGCCCTCGCTGCCGCCAATGGGCGATCATCTCGCGGAGGGCCTTGACCAGCGCGGATTCTTCCAGGCCGCGCCGCTCGCGGCTGCGGACGATGCTGCTGGCGCGGCGGCCACGGTCGACCGGTTGCCAGCCGCCGCTGTTTTCCTCGGCCACAAGCGGCAGCGTGGGCCGGCGGCCTTCATGACGCAGGAAATCGGTCAGCTTGTGGGCCGCGATCGAGAACAAGTAGCTCTCCAGCGGTTGCTCCGCGTCGTAGTTCGGCAAGCTGTTGAGGAAGCCGACGAAGGTCTCCTGGACCAGGTCCTCGGCCGCGGCCCGATTGCCCACCCGGCGAATGACGAAGCCCAGCAGCCGGCCTTCGTAGCGGGCAATGAATTCATTCCAGGCGTCGGGTTGGCCGGCGCGGATGCGAGAGATCAACAGGGTTTCAGAACCGCTGGTGGACATGCCGTCAGGTTAGCATGGGCTGGCCGACGGTGACAACCGAGGCCGGGATGAAAGGACATAAATGACTGCAAGGACAACAAGGACAAGAGACTAGCGGACAGAAATTTGCAACTTGTCCTTGCAGTCCTTTATGTCCTTTTTACGTGCTCGCGCCTCGTCGCCAACCTCAAACCGCCCCAGGCCAGGCCCAAAAGGCCTAACACTCCGCCGAAGAGCACGGCCGCGCGTTTTACCCGCTGGTCGATCACCATCCGCTGGGCCTCCGACTTGATCCGCTGCTGTACGGCGGCATCGAAAACGATCCGGGCGTGCAACGAGTGCATCTCCTGGCTGCCGCCGTCGATTTCCATCGGCCGGTGCTCGGACCAGCGCTCGCGAACGAGCAGTTTCAAGACATCGTCCGGCAAGCGTACGGCCGCCGCCTCCGGGCCGAACGATATTCCGGCATACTCGGCCACGGCCCCTTGCAGCGCAGTGGGCAGCCTCCGCTCGCATTCCAAGGGCGTCGTGAAGGGCCCCACCCACACGCTTGTCATGTAGCAGTCGTCTTGCCAGCCCGGTCCCGCGTCGACCCAGGCGGGCCGCTGCGGTTCTGCCGGCACGTCGGGTTGGCCGGCTTCCGCCGGTTTCTTGGGCTCCGCAGTGGCGGGAGGCACATTGCCGGCCGCCCAGGCCTGCACGACGGCCTGACGCAACGCGGCAATCAGTGTCATCTTCGGCCGCTTGTTTTCGCTGCCTGCGGATTTCTTCACCGGCGACGGTACGGGCGGCGACGGGATTTTCTCCGCCGTTTGCTGACGGGCGATCATCTGCGCCTGCTCCTGCTGGGACTGGGTCACCGACTGCGCGTTTTCATCCTGGACGCGGACCTCACGGTACGAAACAAGAAGGAAAAACGACAGGACCAGAACCCCGACGCCAACGAGGGCCCCCAGGCCGATCACAAACGGCCGCGTGCGCGGGTTGGCCAGCAGCTTTATCGTCACGTACAGCAAGACCACCATCACCACGACGGCCGGCCACTCTGGAAAAAACGCGGTACGAGCGGCTGCTGCGTATGTTTGCATGATTGTCTTCCTCCCTTAAACCACTTTTTTCCGTTGGGGACGCAGGCGGGCGTAGGTCGGCACCCAAGGACTGGAGAGTTGCACCGAGACCGACATGCAGGCGGCGACCATCATCAGCCACGGTTCCGGGAACTGCCACACGGTGGCAATGGCATGGGCGAAGATCACGGTAACCAGGAGCGAGCGGAGGCTCAGTCGCGTGTTGCGCATGGGATCGGCGTCCAACCACCACCGCAGAACGGCCAAGAGCGTGGCAAAGACCGCCATGTAGGCCATCGCGTTCGGCCGGCCGTCTTGGTAAAACTCCGGGACCCAACGGGTTCCAGGTCCATGGGTCAAACCGCGGTCGATCGGCAGTTGGACTAGCAATGCCTCGGCCACGCCAAAGGCCACCAGGCCGAGGCCGAACCCGGCGACCATGAGGATGAAGTGCCGCAACATCCGCTCCCCCCGCGAGCCTTCCCAGAACTTCGCAGCGGTGAGCACGCACCAGGCCCCGGCGAGACTTGCCAGGTAAAGCCACACGCATTGTTCGATATGCAACGGCATGCCGCGATAGGTTTCGATCAGCAGCATCACGACGCACATCGCGGCCGTGACCGCAGCGGCTGCCAACAGCGAGCCGATCAGTTCGGTCGCCCGCACGGCCGGCGGCTTGATGACGAAAGCCGCCACGGCAGCCTCGCTCGGCGCCCCCCGCCGCGGAACCGCGGCGGAGGCCACCGGCGCCGCAGGCCGTGCCATGGAAGTCGGCCGGAAGCAGAGCCGGTACAAGAAGCGGACAACGCGATATCCGCCGTAGGCAATCAGCAGGAACAATCCCCCCGGCAACCAGATTTGGACAGTGCACAGAAGCAAAAGGATGCAGCCCGCCACGATCAATCCCTTGGTCCCAGGCCGGAGACTGGACCGCTGCCAGTCCTGCCTGAACCTCTGCAGGTGCTGGGCGACAAACTGGGCGATCGGCTCCCGGTCCGCATACTCGTCGCCCACGATATCTGCCGCGATAGGCTGATGGGCCGGTGCCGGCTGGGCGACCGGGATGGCACGTGGTATGGCAGCCGGGGGGCGGTCGGCGCTCGTAGTCCCGGCCGGGCACCACGCACTCGTGGTCGGCGGCTGCTCGGGAGAATTCCGGCTAAAGCCGGGACCACTAGCGCCTGCGGGCAGTGCGGCCAGCATTTCGCCCACCGTGGCAAACCGCCGGGCAGGGTCCTTCTCCAAGGCCCGGGCCACCACGCTGCGATAGGGCTCGGCGAGCTGCGACACATCGGGCTGGGCCGTCAGGTGCTTCATGAGCACTTCGCCCACGCTCTCGCCGTCGAACGGCACGTGGCCGGTGAGCAATTCGTAGAGGATCGCCCCCAGGGCGTAGATATCGAGTTCCTTGCCGTAGCGGCCGTGGGCCACCTCGGGCGCCATGTAGTGAACGGTGCCGATGCTTTCCGTATGCCCACTGCGACGGCTGCACGAGATGAACTTCGAAAGGCCGTAGTCGCCCACCTTCACCACGCCCTCGTCGCAAAAGATATTGCCCGGCTTCAGATCGCGGTGAACGATGCCATGGTCGTGCAGGTAGGCCACGCCGGCCGCGATGCCCTGGAACCAGAACAAGACCTCTTGCGGCGGCAACCCCTGGGGATGATCGGCCAACTCGGTCTCCAGGCACTTGCCCGACATGTACTCCATCACTACCCAGGTGTCGCCGCTCTCGTCCTGGCGGATGTCGTAGAGGCTCAACAGGTTCGGATGCTTGAGATTGAGGCACTGCCGCATGCCGCGGAGCTCGGTATCGAGATTGCGGCGGATGAGCTTCAGGGCGACTTCCTTGCCGGCATCGCTGGTGGCGTAGTAGACTTCGCCGAAACCGCCGCTGCCCACGCCGCGCTTGATCGCATAGCCACTCAGCGGCCGGCTGCCGCTGGCATACAGGAACGGACCACCGCCCCGCTGTCCTGGCTTCTCGCCGGAAGGCGTGGCATGATCGGTGGTATCGCCCAATCGGTCTTGCACGGCAATCCCCTCTGCGGACATGGCTTTCCGGCCCAGAAACTTTGGGCCGACCTCATATATATTGTAGTCGAAAAGGAAACGAGCGTTTCAACGTGCTGTAGGGAACGGCGGGTGCCTCACCATTCCCTACAACGGTTCCAAACTGAAAGAAAAACCTTCCCCGCTGACGCGGGAATTTGCTTGCAGCCGGCCGCGATTCTTGCACGCCACGCCGTCGATCTCAAAGCGGCCGTTGGCGTGGCAATAAAACTTCTCTTCGTGACGGAAAAGGATGACTTCGCGGGTCCAGTCGCGGCAGACAATGTGGCTCTGGGGCTTGGGGCCCAGCACGCAGGAATCGGCCAGCAGCAGCACTGCATCGGCCGGCGGCTGGGTGCGGTGCCGGCTGAGGAAATCCAAGCGGGCCGTGAGGCTCAACGGATGCGTGCGACGCATTTGCAACTTCACGCCCGGGCCGATCTCGATGCGGCTGCCGTCGCTGAGCAGCGCCGTCGCCTCGACCGGCCGCCCGCCCACGCGGACCTCGCGGAAGGCGTCGATCAGGTAGCCCTCGCCGTCGCGGCGGATGCGGGCGTGCCGCGAGGAAATATCGGCCAGGATGGGAATATCGGCCCCGCCCGCAGCGCCCGGCTGGCCAACGATCAATTCGTCGGCCAGACAGACCCAGTACCCGCCCACGGCATCGACCCAGAGCATGAATCGATCCGCAGGTTTGGCGTCGCCGAAAGCCATGGTCATCAGTCCTTGAATGCGTTGGGCGAATGGGTACATGGTATCACGGATCGGAGATAAAATCCTGGTTCTTAGACCTTAGTTCTCAGCACGAAATCAAGCTCTAAGCACCAGCTACTGAGTACTGAATACTGAGTACTGAATTCTAAGCCCTTTTCCGTTACTTCTTTTCCGTAACCGCCACTGCCTTGGCGTCGGGCTTCTTCTCGCCAAAGTAGTCGCCAACCTGGTCGACGATGTTCTGCGGAGTGGCTTTATCAAGCGGAATTTCGCCCTGGAACTCGTTTTCCGCGTTGGCCACCTTCGCATCGACATCCAGCCGAGACCTCAGGTTCTGGACCAGTTCCTTGACGCGGCCGAGTTGGCTGTCGTCGAACTGGTAGTTGCTGGTGGTCCGGGCGGCCGCGACCATCTGGTTGCGGGCTTCCAGGTTCTCGACTTCGACCTGCAATTGACGTTTTTGGGCCAACATGCCTTCCAGCTTCTGCCGGGCTGCAGCCAGACTCTTGACTCGGGCGTCGTGCATCTGCTTGAAGCTGGCCAGCGTGGCTTCGCCCGTCTTGTAGCGCTCGAAGCGGTTGGCCAGATCGGTCTTGACTTCCGCGGTCGTGTAGTTCCTGCCGCCATACTGATAGTTGTCCTTGGGCGTGGCCAGATCGGTCTTCAGTCGCAGAATTTGTTCCTTGTCCTTTGCCAGCCGCGACTCGGAGTTGGCGATCTGCTCTTCCAGGCGCTGCACTTCGACCTCTTCCTTGGCGATCACGTGCATATTCTTGCGGACCTCGGGCACCAGGTCCTGGATCATGTGCCGAGCGTGATCGATTTCAAAGCCGACGGGCACGCTGTTTTCTACGGAATCGTGGACGTAGCCCCACGAGGTGCGGATATAGCCGAGGGTATTCCGCCCGAAAAGAACGACTCCAGCCAGAAGAATGGCTGCGGTGGTGATGATGATTTTCTTGATCATGACCGGGATCCTCCATTAAGGGGTGTTTCGGGATGGTAAGGGTGTAAACTCTAAGGGTCATTCGCCGTGGAAGGGAAGATCTTGGAAAGAATTCTTCCGGGGAGGAAGGAGCCGGCTGGTAGTCCATAGGTGGGGGCAGTATATTAGCTGGCGCGTGAAATAGGACGTATGGAACCCCGGCCCCAAGCATCGGACGGACCGGACTGATTGGTCGGATCCGCCCGATGAAGAAGAGAACTAGCCATGACGCTTGGCGTTGAACAATTCGTCCGGCAAATCCACGCTGCCTCAGGCCAAGTCGTCGTCGTGCTCAGCGGCGGGAGCCGGGCCGTGGCCGAACTGCTGGAAGTGCCGGGTGGATCCAAGACACTGCTGGAGGCCGCCGTGCCCTACTGCGAGGGGGCCCTGACCGCGTGGCTCGGCAGCCGGCCGGAACAAGCCTGCTCGTCGCGGACCGCCCGGGCCATGGCGGTCGCCGCCTTCGGACGCGCGATTCGCTACGGGGCAACGGAATTACACGCGGCCGGCGTGTCCTGCACGGCCGGACTGGCGACCGATCGGCCGAAACGAGGCCCTCATCGCGCCCACGTCGCCGTACAGACGGCCAGCCGCACACGGCACTCCTGGCTGGAGCTGGAAAAAGACGCCCGCGGCCGCCAGCAAGAGGAGCTTATCGTTAGCCGTATGGTACTCAACGCCCTGGCCGATGCCTGCGGCGTTGACCAGCGATTGGACTTGCCGCTTCTGGAAACTGAACGGGTCGAGAGCGAGCAGGTTATCGCGCCGCCACCCTGGCAGGACCTGTTCTTGGGCCGTGTCGAGGCCGTTGAGGCGCGCGCAAGAAGTGGACCACCCAGCTCCGCGCCACGCGTGATTTTCCCTGGCGCCTTCCATCCGCTGCACGCCGGGCATCGCCGCATGGCGGAAATTGCCCAGGAGCTGCTCGGCCTGCCAGCGGCGATGGAGATTTCGATCCTCAATGTCGACAAGCCGGCCTTGGACTACCTGGAGATCGATCGCCGCCTGGGGCAGTTCCCACCGGAACAGGCCGTCTGGCTGACCCGTGCGGCCACGTTCGACGACAAGTCGCAATTGTTTCCCGGGGCAACGTTCGTCATCGGCGCCGATACCTTGCGGCGGATCGTCGATCCGCGCTACTATAGCCACAACCGCCACGGCATGCTGCAAGCGGTCGAGCGGATCGTCGCCCGGGGCTGCCGTTTCCTGGTCTTCGGCCGGGCCTTGGAGTCGAGTTTCATCCGCCTTGCGGACGTTGATCTTCCCGACCTGCTGCGCCGCGCGTGCAGCGAGATTCCACCGGAGAAGTTCCGCGAGGATGTATCGTCGACGGCGCTCCGCACGGAAGAGACGTGGTAAAGTGGGATTTCGATTTCCGCTTAGATATCCACGATGACTTCCGCCAGCCAGCCGTCGCCGGTCCGCTCGACTTTGAGGCCGTGCCAGGTGACGGCCTTGATCTCCACGTCGAGCTTGTGCCGCACCGCGTCCATCGGCTCGCCGCGGGCGGTGGCTTGCAGTCCGCGATCGCTCACGGCAACGGTGAAATCCGAGAAGACCAGCTTGCGGACGTGAAACGTGTAGAGCAGTTCGCCGAGCCAGTCGCGCAACAGCGCGTCGAGATCGTCGGCTGCGAGGGTGATCGAAACCTCTTCCGTCGGCCGCACCGCTTCCAGGTCGCCGGCCATGATGGAAAACATGGCCCGCGCCGCTTCGGCGAAAAGCGTGTCGAGGTCCGCGGCGCGCATCCGCAGGCCAACATCGGCCGTGTGGTCGAAGGTTTCGTACACTACTTCATCCCCATCTCGGCCATCAAGACCTGAATATCGTCCCAAACCTGCCGCTTGGCGGGCGGATTGCGCAGCAAGTAGGATGGGTGATAGGTGCACAGGACCCGCATGCCGTTGAAATCGATCATGCGGCCGCGTAGCTTGCCGATGAGGGTGTCGACGTCCAATAAGTTTTGCGCCGCACAAGCCCCCAGACAGCAAATAAACTGCGGCTGGATGATCGCCAGTTGGGCGTCGAGATACTCGCGGCAGTTGGCCGCCTCCATGGGCAGCGGCGTGCGGTTCTCCGGCGGCCGGCAGCGGAGGATGTTCATGATATAAACGTCCTCGCGGCGGAGTTTCATGCCCTTGGTGATGATGTCGGTGAGCAACTGACCCGCCCGGCCGACGAAAGGTTCGCCCAGCCGATCTTCGTCCGCGCCCGGGGCCTCGCCGATGAAGACCAGCTTGGCATAAGGGTTGCCGACGCCGAAGACCGTCTGCTTGCGATTGCGGACCAGGACCGGGCAGCGAGTGCAAGCGGCTACCCGCTTGGCCACTTCCGCCAGGGCCTCCTCGCGCGACGCGGCCAGCCTTTCCGGTTCTTGCGGTGGCGCAAGCGGCAAGGGCAGCGACGTTGACGTGGGGGCAACCTTCGCCGCCGACACGAGAACCGATGGCGGCGTTTCCACGGTCGGGGGTGCCTTGGGCTTCGGCCTGGCCTTGGGAATATGCGAGATTCCTGCGTCGCGAAGGCTTTCGAGCTTCTGCTTCACAGCCCGGATAAGGTTGGCGTTTTCTTGCGGCATGTACGACTCACGGTCCAATGACTGGGGGCATTTGTGCCGGATATTCTTATTCGTTATTTCCGGCATTGCGCCTACACGTCGTCAAGGTCTTCCTTGACTTGCCGCAAGGCTTCGGCAAGCTCCGACACCTCCGTACCGGCAAAAGCGAATCGCACCGTCAAACCGTCGGTCGGTCCCAGCACAAGAAAGAAACGATCGTCGTATTCGTCATCCTTCACAAGACTTACCGGGATGAGTTTGTTCCCGCCGAGGAAGAGGGCGCCGCTTCGTTTCGGCGAACCATTGGACGGCCGTTTCGCTGTCACCGAGTACTTTCCTAGGAAGCGAGCGATCTTCCCCACGACGTCAAGTGAGGGGATCTCGAAACGAAGGCTTATCGACGGCCCTTCAATTTGCGCCCACCATCGTTCCGCACCGGACAGAGCTTCGTCAATGTCGATTGTCCATGACCCACTTGAGCCATTGGCCAGCAGCCCGAAAGTTCCGTCCTGTCTCTTGGGCGACGTGTGACGTTTCTGTATTGTGGCCATAGAATCTCTCCTCTAGTATTATTCTACAATCGACCATTATTTTCGGCTAGGTCAGCAAGTTGCCCTTCGGATCGACGCGAGTGTATTCTTTGCCGCCGTCTTCCTGAACATCCCAGTTTGGATTTTTCCCCCAACCCGGGCAACGGCCGGACTGGTCTTCAGGGCAGCAGTCAATTAAGATAGATTTTATGCACTTTGCCCAAGGATTGAAGTGCCCCCTGACGACGTTTTTCAGGCAAGAAACAGAATCGAGATTATGGGTGTTCCGCAAGTCGCCATCGTGGGCCGGCCCAATGTGGGCAAGTCGAGCCTCTTCAACTGGCTCGCCGGCAAGCGGCTGGCCATCGTCGATCCTACGGCCGGTGTGACCCGCGATCGCGTCACGTTCCTCGCCCAGCTTGGCGAACGCTTCGTCGAGCTGGTCGATACGGGCGGGATGGGCATCGAGGACGTTGATAATTTGACCGAGGGCATCGAGGAACAGATCCAGGCCGCCATCGACTCGGCCGCGGTGATCCTGTTTATCGTCGATACCCGCGAAGGCATCACGCCTTTGGACAGCAAGGTCGCCGAGCGGCTCCGCTACGTGCACGTGCCGGTGATCTGCGTGGCCAACAAGACCGACCACGCCGGACTGGAAAGCCAGGCCGACGAATTCTACCAGTTCGGCCGCAAGGTGGTCCGCGTCAGCGCCAGGGAAGCCCGCGGCAAGGACGAGTTGCTGGAAGCCGTGCTGGAGAAACTGCCGCCCGAAGACCTGGAAACCGAGCAGCCGGAAGAGGGCGTGATGAAGGTGGCCATCGTCGGCCGTCGCAATACGGGCAAGAGCACGCTGGTGAACACCCTGGCGCAGGCCGAGCGGGTGATCGTCAGCGAGATACCCGGCACGACCCGCGACTCGATCGACGTCCGCTACGAGATGGACGGCAAGACGTTTGTGGCCATCGATACGCCCGGTTTCCGCCGCAACAACGCCATCACCACCGACATCGATTTCTACAGCACGCATCGCGGCCAGCGGGCGATCCGCCGGGCCGACGTGGTGTTGTTGTTCTTCGACGCCTCGCAGCGGATCAGCAAGGTCGACAAGCAGCTTTGCGACTACATCGCCCAGCAGTACAAGCCCTGCATCTTCGTGGTCAACAAGTGGGACCTGATGGCCGGCACGATGCCGATGGAGAAGTGGGTCACGTACCTCCGCGACACCTTCCGCACGATGCTCTACGTGCCGATTGCCTTCATCACGGGCCAGACCGGCAAGAACGTGAAGGCCCTGCTCAATCACGCCCAGATGCTCTTCAAGCAGTCGCGGATGCGGCTTTCGACCGCGCAGCTCAACAAGCTCTTGCGGGCGGCCGTCGAGAAGAACCCTCCGCCCTCGCACCAGAACCGCCGCGCGCGGATCTACTTCGCCACCCAGGTGGCCGAACAGCCGCCCACGATCGTGCTGTTCTGCAACGATCCGAAGTTGATCTCGCAGGGCTACCAGCGGTATCTGCTGGGCGTGTTTCGCGACCGGCTCAGGTTCAACGAGGTGCCGATCAAGCTCTACCTCCGCCGCCGCGAACAATCGGACCAGCGGGACGAGATTGATGCCAAGATCGAGGGGTGAGAATTAGTCTATCAGCTTATGCTGTTAGAGGTTACAAACTTGAAGTCGCAAATTGTGACCTCAAGACTGGCACGTGCCTGTCGTCGCGGCATCATAAAGTAGGTATCATACCGGAACGGACTTTCGCCGCTTTGCGTACCAACGAATCAGACAAACATGGCAAGGAAACAATCGACACAGATTGTGGTTGCTGCCAACGAAATCGATTCTCTGGTCCACATCATTCGCGGACAGCGGGTCATGCTTGATTCAGACCTCGCCAAGCTCTATGGCGTGACGACTAAGCGTCTCAATGAGCAAGTCATCCGCAATCGCGATCGGTTCCCTGAGGATTTTGCGTATCAGCTTACGCAGCAAGAGGTTACAATCTTGAAGTCGCAAATTGCGACTTCAAGTTTGGGCCACGGTGGTGCTCGAAAGCCCCCTTGGGCCTTCACCGAACACGGGGTTGCAATGCTCTCCAGCGTGCTGCGGTCACCGATGGCCGTGCAGGTGAACATCGAGATCATGAGGGCCTTCGTGCGGCTGCGGCGCTTGATGGCCACGCCGGGCGAACTGGTCGAGCAACTCACGCGACTGGCGCAGACCGTTCAATTGCACGACGAACAGATCCAGTCCATCATCCAGGCACTCAACGCGATGCAGACGCGGCCGGAAGAGCCCCGCCCCCGCATCGGATTTCACGTTAAGGAAGAATAGCACATCATGCTCATCGGAATCCCCAAAGAGATCAAGAACGATGAATATCGCGTCGGCCTGCTGCCCGTGGGGGCGGAAGAACTGACCCGCGCGGGACACCGCGTGCTGATCGAGGCGGGGGCAGGCGCCGGCTCCGGCCTGAGCGACAACGAATACGTTCGCCACGGGGCCGAACTGGCGGCCACGGCCGAAGAGGTCTACGGCCAGGCGGAAATGATCGTCAAGGTCAAAGAGCCCCAGCCCGGTGAGGTCCGTCGCCTGCGGCGGGGGCAGATCGTCTTCACCTACTTCCACCTGGCCGCCGACCGCAAGCTGACCGAGGACCTCCTGCAAACCGGCCTGATCGCCGTGGCCTATGAAACGCTCCGCGACAACCAGGGCCGGCTGCCGCTGTTGACGCCGATGAGCGAAGTGGCCGGGCGGATGAGCATCCAGGAAGGCGCCAAGTACCTGGAGCGGCCGCAGATGGGCCGCGGCATCCTGCTGGGCGGAGTGCCGGGCGTCGAACCGGCCCACATCACGATCCTCGGCGGCGGCGTCGTGGGAGCGAACGCGGCCAAGATCGCCGCCGGTTTCCGCGCCAACATCGGCCTGCTGGACGTCAACATGGACCGGCTCCGCTACCTGGACGACATCATGCCGCCGAACGTGACCGTGCTCTTCAGCGATCGCGAAACGGTCCGCCAGCAGCTTCAGCGGGCCGACCTGGTCATCGGCTCGGTGCTGGTCCCCGGCGCCAAGGCCCCGCGGCTCATCGAGCGCGAAGACCTCAAACTGATGAAGCCCGGCAGCGTGATCATCGACGTGGCCATCGACCAGGGCGGCTGCGTGGCCACCAGCCGGCCGACGACCCACAGCAATCCGACCTTCCTGGTCGACGACGTGCTGCACTATTGCGTGACCAACATGCCCGGCGCGGTGGGCCGCACGAGCACCTACGCCCTGTGCAATGTCACGCTCCATTGGGCCTTGCAGATAGCCAACCGCGGCGTCGCCGCCGCCGCCGAAACCCTGCCCCCTGTCGCCCGGGCCATCAACCTTTATGAAGGCGAAGTGACCAACCGCGCGGTGGCGGAGACGTTCGGGATGTCGTATAATTCGAGGTTCGAAAAATGACAGCGGAAACACGAAATCCGAAGCACGAAATCGGAAACAAATCGGATTTCAACATTTGCCACCACCATTCAACCCATCCTTCCCCCGGATTCCACCATGTCTACCTCCCTAGTCGGCATCCTCATGGGCAGCGACAGCGACTGGCCGAAGATCCAAGCGGCGGCGGCGGCCCTGGCGGAGTTTCAAGTTCCCTACGAGGTCCACGTGATGAGCGCCCATCGCACGCCGGACCTCGTGCAACAATATGCCTCGACGGCCGCCGCGCGGGGCCTGCGCGTGATCGTCGCCGCGGCGGGCGGGGCGGCCCATCTGGCGGGTGTCGTCGCCGCACATACCATACTGCCGGTGATCGGAATTCCCGTGCCAACCGATCTGCAAGGCGGGCTGGATTCGTTGCTCTCGATGGTGCAAATGCCCGGCGACGTGCCGGTGGCCACCGTGGGCGTGGGCGGCGGCGGCGCTCGTAACGCCGGTCTGCTGGCCGTGCAGATGCTGGCCCTCGCCGATCCGGCCCTGCAAGAAAAGTACGCGGCCTACAAGCGGGCCCTCGTGGAAAAGGTCCTGGCCAAAGACGCAGCGCTACAGGCGGCCACAAAAACATGAAGAAGGTGGAGACATTGCACTGGGTGGGCGGTCCGGACGGCCACCTGCGGATGATCGACCAGACGCGTCTGCCGGTCGAGTTGGTCGAGATCGATTGCCGCGACGTGGAGACGGTGTGGGACGCAATCAAGACGCTGCGGGTTCGCGGGGCCCCGGCCATCGGCATTGCCGCGGCCTACGGCGTTTGCCTCGGTCTGCAAACCGCGGCCGGGCACGACGAGGCTGCACTGCACCAGCGTTTGGAACAGGTCGCCGCTTACTTGGCCACGAGCCGGCCGACGGCCGTCAATCTCTTCTGGGCGCTGGATCGCATGAAGGCGGCGGGCAACAGGCTCCGCGGGCGGCCCGGCGCGGAAATCCTGGCCGGCCTCTTGCAAGAGGCCCGGTCGATCCACGAAGAAGATCGCGCCATGTGTCGGGCCATCGGCGAGCATGGGGCGAAGCTTTTGGCAAGCGGCCAGGGCGTTCTCACGCACTGCAACGCCGGCGGGCTGGCGACGGCCGAATATGGCACGGCGCTGGCCGTCTTCTTCATGGCCGCGGAGCAGGGCAAGCGGTTGAGCGTCTATGCCGACGAGACCCGGCCGCTGTTGCAAGGCGCGCGGCTGACGGCCTGGGAACTCCAAAACGCCGGCCTGGACGTGACCTTGATCTGCGACTCGATGGCGGCCCAGGTGATGCGCGAGGGCCGGATCCAGGCCGTGATCACCGGCGCCGACCGGATTGCGGCCAACGGCGACTCGGCCAACAAGATCGGCACCTACGGCGTCGCCGTGCTGGCGGCCGCGCACAAGATCCCGTTCTACATTGCCGCGCCCACGAGCACCTTCGATCTATCGATTGCCAGCGGCGCGGAGATCCCCATCGAGCAGCGCGATGCCCGCGAGATCACCCATGGTTTCGGCCGGCAGACGGCGCCGGACGGCGTGAAGGTCTACAATCCGGCTTTTGACGTCACGCCCGCCGAGTTGATCGCCGGCATCATTTGCGAGCGCGGCGTGATCCGGCCGGTGACGCGGGAGGCGATTGCGGAGATGGTGGGTAGTGTTGTCCGTCCCGGAGGGACAAGTGAGAATAGCTCAGCTTGATTCGCCTTCCGATGCGTCCCAGCATCGCAGAACTACAACTCGGTTACGTTTCTTCCGCCGTGGATCACTCTCGCAATGACTACACACGCACGTGTCTTGCGAAAGTACACGACGTAGCTGCCGAAGGAAAAACGTCTGATGTCGGGGCCGAGGTCCCGACATGCCTCACCCATCGATGGGTTTCTGGCAAGAAAACGCGGAAAGTACCTTCCATTGCCAACCGTAGCCGGTGTGCCGCGGTCGGCTTATCGCGGGCAACGTACAGGAATATCCCTTTCAAGTCTCGTCTCGCGGGGCGGGAGATGGAAAGGCGGCTCATGCCGAACTCTTCTGCTCGGCTCCGATCGTCGCCTGCACTTCCGCTTCCAGTTCGTCAAAAAATGCCGCCAGCGATTCATCGCTGTCGATCTCGATGCCCCCGCCGCGGTCGACTTCGGCGAGCGCCTCCTCAATTTCTCCGCGAAGACGTTGGTGCCGCATCTTAGAGTCTCGCAGGAAGCGGATCGCGTCCGTCACCACTTCCTGTTCGTTGGGATATCGTCCCTCGGCAACCGCCTGATGAACAAACTGCTCGATATCCGGGGGTAAACTGACGCTGATCATCGCTGGGTGTCTCCCGTATAGCAGGAATCGAATATCTCAATCATACCCCCCCCAGCCGCGTATGAAAAGTGCGCCCGACCCTTGCAGCGTTCGTCCGGTTCGCTGGGACAGCACGGCAATGTCTCCAATATGTCTTTAATCCGCCCCCGCTGGGGTTAGGCAACTATTCCCCTGTCCGTAGGGTCGGTCGACTCTGGCGGGGCCTCCACGCACAAATCCTTGGCCGTAATCTCCTGTATCGCTGCTCTGACGACATCCGCTCCCGCGGCGGTGAGCGCTTCCGCGGGGAAACTCGTGGTCACCGCAACGCACCGCATGCCGGCGGCCTTGGCGGCCTCGACGCCATTGACGGCGTCCTCGATCACACAGCACGCCCTCGGCGCAACGTTCAGCCGCCGTGCGGCCTCAAGAAAAATGTCCGGATGCGGCTTGCGGCGCACAACGTCCTCGCCGTTTACGATGGCTGCGAAACGATCGAGTGAAACGCCCAGCACCTGTGTCAGGTTGGCCTCGACCTTGACCCGATCGGCGCTCGATGCCACGGCACATGGAACTCCCCCTTGATGCAAGAGTTCCACCAAGTCTTTTGCGCCGGGAAACGCCTTGCCCATGCTGGGCAGCAGTTTCAGATACCAGTCGTAGGTGCGGTGTTTCATTTCCGGGACAAAGACTTGGCCGTGCAACTCGGCGACGCCACCCACGTAGCGGTCTTCGCCCGCACCGACGAACGGCTCAAAATCTTCAGGCCGGGCCGTGATGCCGAACTCAGCCAAGGCCCGAATGGCGGCCGCGTTGATGATCGGCTCGGAGTCGACGAGCACGCCATCCATGTCGAACAGCACGGCAGTCGTGGTCATGCAAACGCCTCCAGGGGAACGAAGAGCCCGCCCTACGCCGCATGCGGCCGGAGCACATGGTACGGGGCCTCGGCCGTGGTCTGATGGCCCCACTTGCTCAGCCAATAGAGATACGAGCGCAGATGCCTCCAGGCGTCGGCCGAGAGCAACTTGCGGCTGGCGCGCTGCTCGATGTGATAGGCGCTAGTCGCCCCGTGGTACATCACTTGCCACCCGGCGCGGGCCATGCGCAGACACATGTCGACGTCTTCGAAATACTTGCCGAAACTCTCGTCGAACAGGCCGACCTCCGCGACCGCCTGGTTGCGGAGCATGAGGAAACAGCCGGAAAGCCACTGGCACGGGAACGACTCTCCCGGGGCGTGGTCCATGTAGAAATAACGTTCCAAGGTCCGCTGCATGAGGCCGCCCAGCCCGAACCGCCGCGCCAGGAGCACAGAAAACGTCTGGAAGCGGCGCGCGGCGCGCGCGTCGTGGCCGTCGACGTGCAACAGGCGGCAGCCGGCAATGCCGCAGCGGGGATGGGAGTCCATGAACTCGACCATCCGCGACAGGCACCGCTGCCGCGGATCGAAGAACATGTCGGTGTTCATCACCAGGACATAGCGGGCCGTCGAGGCCGCCACGACCCGGTTCATGTTGGCCGCATAGTGCAACCGCTCGTTGTTCTTCAGCACCTTGGTTTGCGGAATGATCCGCCGCCACGGTTCGACGCCGTCGCGCGATTGGTTGTCGACGAGGACCAGCCGGCAGTTCAATCCGGGGGCCGAGGCCTTCATGGTCGAAAGCAACGGGCCCATCAAGTCGCGCTCACCGGTATAAATGACACCAACGTCCAGGTCGTGCGGCAAGCGCGGAGCTACGGCCCGCGAGGGTTGATCAGCCGCGGCCGGAGTACTCGAGGGCACCATGTTGGGCACCATGTCGGGCACCATGTACTCATAGTCGTGGTCGTGGTCGCCGGGTCGCAAGGGCGGATTCGTAAGGCCAAGGGGCATGCAAGGTTTCCTTCCCAATGCGCGACGGGCTAGGCTGCCTTCCGTTGGTCCGGGTACCCGGTACTCCGGGCCGGTGGCGATACAACAGTCCTATCTTCCGAGCGGGCGCTCATCGTCTCGGGTCTTTCTTCGGCTGTTTCTGCCCCTGCAGAATGTTGCGAATCGATCCGATACACTGGTGACGGTTTCCGCTGAAATAGCGAATGGACCAGGTTTCCGGCCTGGCGGCGGAGCAACTGGCGAATCAGGCCGAATTCGCGGTGCCCGAAGACCCGCAGGCGGATCATGAGCACGATCAGCGTGGTGGCAATAATCCAGGCCAGGGCGTCCATGCGAAAAAAGGTGGCCGCGGTCGCTGCCGCCCCGGTCGTAAGGCATAAGGCGCCCAGGATGCCCAGCACTTGCCAGGGCCCCAGCCCTCGCTCGAGCAGACAATGGTGAATGTGTTCGCGGTCGCCCAAGGCCAAAGGTCTGCCCGTCAGCTTGCGGCGCACCACCGCCATGAGGACGTCGAACATGGGCAAGGTCATGAGCACCACGGGCGCGGTGATCGACAGCGTGACCGGGCTTTTCAGGGCTCCCTGAATGCCCAGCACACCGATCACCAGGCCGATGAGCGTGCTGCCCGAATCACCGAGGAAAACGCTGGCCGGGGGACGGTTGAAGACGAGGAATCCGGCCAAGGCGGCGGTCAGCGTCAGGGCCACGGCGGCCACGTGCTCGTTTTCCATGCGCATGGCGATGATGCCCAACATCGACGTCGTGGAAAGCCCGACGACCGAGGCCAGGCCATCCAGGCCGTCGATCAGGTTCAGGGCGTTGATACAGCCCAAGAGCCAGCCGATGGTCAGCGGCACGCCCCACCAGCCCAGCTCGATGCGGTAGCCGAAGACGATGATGAAATTCACGGAGAACCCTGCCGCGGTGATCAGCGAAGCGGCCAGGAATTGCAGCCCCAGCTTCGCTCGCGAGCGCAGGTTGCAGCAATCATCGATCGCGCCGAACAGGCAAGCCAGGGCCGCGGCCGGAATCAGCGTCCAGCAAAGCCGGACCAGGTCGGGCTGCCGGAATCGATCCAGGAGCAAGGCCGCGATCAAGCCCGCGACCAAGGCGAAGTAGACCGCCACGCCGCCCAAGAGCGGCACGGGGCCGGGATGGAACCGCCGTTCCGCATCGGGATAGGCCAGCACGCGGAGCCGCCACGCCAGGCGCCGCACCAGGGGTGTCAGCGCCAGCGACGCAGCCAGGGCCGCGGCCATCGGAATCAGCAGGTAGAACCAATTGCCATCCATAGCGATCAAGCCCGGCGTCCTTGCCGAGCACTTCCGCGCTTTCAACTCCGCGGCTTGTCTTCCCTTCCGTTTCCTCCTCTGCGCCGCACCAACACCTGCAGCTTCTCACAGCCGCCGGGCAAAGTCCTCCGATCGACCGTCTCGAACCCCAGGGATGCAACGTAGTTGGATAGCTCGTCACCGGGCGGGGCACCCGCTTGCGGGTCGCGGCCGTCGGTGGAAAGCAAAACGACGTTCGGCTGCAACCGCTTCATCTGCCGTGCCAACACCGCGGGCGACGCGGTCTCGGGGAACGACTCGCACTTTCCTTGCGCGTAGTGGTTCACGACTTGGGTGATGCCGTCCGGCCCGAGCATTCTCGCCGCCGACCCGCAGTGGGCCTGCACCCAGTGGCCCAGATCGACGGCCGCCACGCGGGCGCGGACATCGCCGCCCCAGGCAACCGACAGGTTCACCACGAGCATCGCCGCCAGCGGCGCCGCCCCGGCCAAGAGGGCAGTCCGTGACGAATGTTGCCTGCGGACGCGATGCGCCACCGCGGCCGAAATCTGCCAAAGGCCCCAACCGGCCAGCGGCGCAGCCATGAGCACGATGGGGAAGAAGTAGCGCGGCCCGGCTTCGTGCGACCAATACAGATGGATCCAAATGGCTGCCAGGACCAGCGCCGCGGCATACGCCAGCCCGCGACCGTCGCGGCGCCACGCTATGGCAAGTGTCGAGTGGGCGGGCACCATGTCAGGCACCATGTCAGGCACCATGTCGGGCACCATGTCGGGCACCATGTACTCATGGTCGTGGTCGTGGTCGTGGTCGTGGTTGGCCCGCCGATGCAGTGTATTCAGAGGAGGCGGGCCGAAGCCCAACCTACTGCTGGGACCGGAAGCGCCAAACCCCATGCCGCGGGCAGCGATTCCGCCCAGGAGCGCCAGCAGGTAAAGCGGGGTGATCCCTTTGAACATGCCGGTCAGAAACCGCTCGGCCATCTTCCACAGCGGCAGCGGCGGAAGCACATCGATGCGTTTCTGTTTCTCCACGGCTCGTTGCCCGGTAATCGATTCCTGGGCCCAGTCGCGGGCAAGCTCGACCGGTTTCGTGCGGACCAGATCGCTCGTCCGGCCATGGAACCAAAGCGCGTTGACGAGCATCAACAAGAGCGGATAGATGCTTGCACAAACCAGCCCGGCGGCAATCAGTCGCCGGCCGTGTGCCTTGCCTTCGTGCAACTGCCACCACGACCAGGCGATTAAGGGAGCGAACAACACCAGTCCCTCGAACCGCGTCAGACAGGCCAAGGCGATTGCCGTTCCCGCGGCCAGATACCAGGCCCAGCGGAGCTCGGTCACGGCTCGCCACAAGAGATAGAGACTTAGCGCCAGCAGGAACCAGAAGGTCGAATCGCGAATGATCTCGACGCTCCAGCGGACCAGTCCCGAGTGGATCGCATACAGGATACAAGCGGCAATCGCCACCCGGCGGCTGAAGGCCCGGCGTATCCAGCCATACAGCGGCAGGACCGTGCAACTGGAGATCGCCACTCCCCAGGCCACGCCGGCCGTTTCCCACGCCAGGCCGAGGTGGTGCAAATACGACAGAATAAGCGGATAGATATTGAAGCGGATCTGCCCCGCGGCTTCCTGGAATTGCCCCATGTCGATCGCCTTGCCCAAACGGATATAAAGCACGCCGTCCGGGCAGATCCCCGGCATTCTCCAGGCCATGATCGTCCGCGGCACCAGGCAGAGGGCCAAAAGACCTGCTCAGCACGAGCCACCCGAATGTAGATTCCCCGCGGGCCGCGGGCACCAAGTACCCATGGTCGGCGGCCGAGCAGTCAGTCGGCAGGGGAATTGCGGGCGTTTTACTTTGCACGGATCTGAAGCGATTCGAAGCGCGGCAACATGGAAGACTTCATGCCAGCCATAATTGTTGCAGCAGAATGACACGGGGGCGTTTATGAAATCGTGTGGCGTTATCCCAAAACTGTCGAATCAAGGCAACGCCAATTTCGACAGCCGACTGCCACTAATAGGGAGTCGGCAGGCCAAGAATGGGACTTTCCAATCCGACCGGTTTGGTTTATTCTTAAGGAATTGCCCTTGAACTGCTCGTCCGCAGGTGATTTCCGTGAGTCAAGTCATTACATGTCCGAATTGTGACAAGAAGCTGGCCCTGAGAGATGAGTTAAGAGGCCGCGCGCTGATCTGTCCCCAGTGCAAAGGCCGGTTCACGGCCCCCGCCGACGGGCCGGATGAGCCGGCCGAAGAGTTCGGCACGTTTTCCGAGAAAGTTCCCTCGCCGGGCGGTGCGGACATGGCCTTTCTTGATAGCCTGACGCCCACGCCGGGTCCCGTGGCGGCTAAGGTGACCATGGATTCCTTGACCTCCTCCTGGCCGGCGGCCGGCAAGGCGGCAGTCTCCCCCACGGCTGCATCCCGTGCGGCGGCAAGCCGTGCGAAAAAAAAGAACGATCAAATGATGCTGATCTACATCGGCGGCGGTGTCGCGGCCGCCGTCCTGGTCGCCGTTCTGATCGTCGGGAGCATGTCGTCCGGCGGCGGAGCGACAAAGAAAAAAGACGAGGATATTCGCTTCGGCTTGACGGGTACCGTCCGCCATCAACTCTTCAAAGAGTTGATCTTGGCAGTTGACAAATACGGCATCAGCAAGGACTGCAAAGAAGAGTGGTTCCGTTTGGCCGATGATTACAAGCTGGATCGGAAGTATATCAAGGACGTTCTTGACGAAGGTTTTGATCGCAAGGATTGGGACCAGCCGGCCCCGGCCCACGTGACCAATAAGACGCGCGGCGTCCGCATGGAATGGAACGCCAAGCGGGCCCACGGCGGCGATCCGATTCTCGCGATGTAGAACAGCTTACTTCTGCGCCTTCTCGATCTTCGCCCAGGTGTCGCGGAGCGACACCGTGCGGTTGAACACGGGCTTGCCCGGCGCCGTGTCCGGATCGGCGGCAAAATAGCCCAGGCGCTCGAACTGGAAGCGGTCTCCGGCCTTCGCCGCCGCGAGACTCGGCTCCAGGCAACAGCAGGGCAACACCTCCAGCGACTTGGGATTCAGGTTCACCTTGTAATCGACCCCTTCCGGCACGTCGCTGGGATCGGGCACGGTAAAGAGGTTCTCATACAACCGCACCTCGGCCGGCACGGCATGCGCGGCCGAGACCCAGTGGATCGTGCCCTTGACCTTGCGGCCGTCGGGGGCGTTGCCGCCGCGGGTGGCCGGGTCGTAGGTGCAGTGCAGTTCCACGACCTGGCCCGTCGCCGGGTCCTTGACGGCCTCGGTGCAGGTGACCAGGTAGCCCCAACGGAGCCGCACTTCCTTGCCGGGCGAGAGCCGGTAATAGCCCTTGGGCGGATCCTCGCGGAAGTCGTCCTGCTCGATCCAGATTTCACGGGCAAAGGGCACCTTCCGCGTGCCCATCGCCGGGTCCTCGGGATTGTTCACCGCTTCCAGCTCCTCGCTCTGGCCCTCGGGGTAGTTCGTGATCACGACCTTCAGCGGCCGCAGCACGGCCATCACCCGCGCAGCCCGCTTGTTCAGGTCCTCGCGGAGGCAATGCTCCAGCAAGGCCACGTCGATCACGCTATCCACCTTGGCCACGCCGATCCGCGGCAGAAGTTGCGGATGGCCTCGGGCGTGTAACCGCGGCGGCGGAAGCCGCAGATCGTCGGCATCCGCGGGTCGTCCCAGCCCTTGACGATCCCCTCCTTCACCAGCTCCAGCAGCCGTCGCTTGCTCATCATCGTGTAGGTGAGGTTCAAGCGGGCGAACTCCATCTGCCGCGAATGGAAGATGCCCAGGGTCTTGATGTACCAGTCGTACAGCGGCCGGTGGTTCTCGAATTCCAGTGTGCAGATGGAATGCGTGATGCCTTCCAGCGAGTCGCTCTGGCCGTGGGTGTAGTCGTAGGTCGGGTAGATGCACCACTTGTCGCCCGTGCGATGGTGCGTGGCGCGAAGGATGCGGTACATCACCGGGTCGCGCATGTTGAGGTTGGGCGAGGCCATGTCGATCTTCGCGCGGAGCGTCCGCGAACCGTCCGGGAACTCGCCCGCGCGCATGCGGCGGAACAGGTCGAGGTTTTCTTCGATCGAGCGCTCGACGATAGGGGCTGTTGCGGCCGGGCGCGGTGAGCGTGCCGCGATGCTCGCGGACCTCGTCGGCCGCCAGGTCGCAGACGTAGGCCCGGCCGGCGAGGATCATTTTCTCGGCCCATTCGTAGAGCTGGTCGAAGTAGTCGGAGGCGTAGTACAGGCGGTCTTCCCAATCGAAGCCCAGCCAGCGGACGTCCTCCATGATCGAGTCGACGTACTCGATCTCCTCCTTGGTCGGGTTGGTGTCGTCGAAGCGGAGGTTGCACAGGCCGTTGTAGTCCCGCGCGATGCCGAAGTTCAGGCAGATCGACTTGGCGTGGCCGATGTGCAGGTAGCCGTTGGGCTCCGGCGGGAAGCGGGTATGGACGCGGTCGTAGCGGCCGCTGGCCAGGTTGGCGTTGATGTTCTCGCGGAGGAAGTCGGTGGAAGTGGGGGCAGGAGTGGGAGTGGATGTGTTCATGGAAGGATTCCTTTCGATGTCAGCATGTTCTGCGTGCGTTTCAATTCGTCAACGAGGACTTGCTCGTCGGGCAAGGCCATCTTGTATTGTGAGGCCAGCACTTTATTGGGCAAGCCGTCCAGCGCATAATGGGCAACGGCTTCGTCCTTCTGAGAGCAAAGGATCAGGCCAACCGGTGGATTCTCATGTTCGTGCATCCAGTGTTCACGAGCGTAGTTGAGATACAGGTGCATCTGCCCGGCGTCGGCGTGGGTAAACATACCCAGTTTCAGATCGATGATAACCAGACAGCGTAGCCGGCGATGAAAGAATAGCAGGTCGATTCGGTACCACGCATTACCGATCCGCAACCGCCGCTGTCGGCCGACGAAGGCAAAGTCTCCGCCCAATTCCAGCAAGAAACTCTCCAGGTGCCGGATCAGAGACTCTTCCAGGTCCGTCTCGGAGTACTCGTCCTTCAAACCCAAGAACTCCAGGACCAGCGGATCCTTGATTTCCTCTTCGGGCGACACTGCGTCCGCAGGCAACGGCTTTTGACCCTTGCGCAACATGGCGGCCTTATTGCGGGAAAGCAGCGCCCGTTCGTAGAATTTGCTGGAAATCTGCCGTTGCAGTTGTCTCACCGGCCAGCCGCCGCGAAGGGCCTCGACTTCATAGAATGACCGGGCCTCCGGGTCATCCACCGCGAGCAGCTTGACGTAATGGGACCAGGGGAGGGGGAACCGGGACGTTACCAGCGTCGATTTTGCAGACAGCGTCTGCGCAATCTGATCAGACAATTCCATAGCCGGTGACTTGTCTTGGACGGCCAGCCCATTAGTCAACCCAGCAGAGGGGGATTGCGCAGACAGCGTCTGCGCAATTGGCCACTCCAGGTAGAACAAACGCATCTGCTCCAGATTTCGTTTTGAGAATCCCCGCCCAAAGCGTGATGTCAAGTCCGTTGATAAGGCGGCAACTAATGTTTCGCCATACGCCGCCCGACGGCGACCAAACTGCTCGCCCTCAACGATCTGCCGACCAATCTCCCAATACGTCGCGGTCATAACGGTGTTGACCGCGCGCGGACGCGCGGCGTGCCACTTCGAGCAGATCGACGATTTGGCCGAGGATTTCGTTGTAATTCGGCAGTGGCGTCAAAGGCTTCATCTTGCCTCCCTCAAGGGGATCTTGGTCGTCCATCCTGCCTGTTTTGGAGCAAAGCCTCGATCATGGCATATCCTCGTTAATATCTTCCAGATACGAGTCGTCGTCTTGGATGATTACCGACTTTTCCACGCCGCCGCCCAGTTTCCGCTGGCGGGGTTCCGCCACAAGCCGAGCGACGGGACGGTCGTGCTGCAGGATCACCACGTCCTCGCCGGGTTTGAGCGCGGAGATGAGGGAAGGCATATTAATCTGGACTTCTTCAACAGTCGCAGTAGTCATAACCAACTCTCCAAAAGGCACAATCGGAATTACTCTTTCCCACTTTTACCGTCTACGTGTCCGAAAGCATATCTATACCTGCACAATCGGTGGATAATCCCGCTTCTCATGCCTTCGCCGCCTACACTCGCTTCAGCGTCCGCTCAATCCTCGCCAGGCAGCTCGCCTTGCCGAGAATCGCCAGACTGTCGAACAGGCCCAGCCCGATCGATTGGCCGGTCACCGCGGCACGGAGCGAATGGACGATTTCGCCGATCTTCACGCCCTGGGCCGCGACAAAGGCGTGGGTCATCTGCTCCAAGGGCTGGGCCTCGAACGGTTCCGCGGCAGCCAATTGGCCGCGATACTTGGCCAGGAGCTCGGCCGCGCCGGGCTTTTGCAGCGACTTGGCCACGGCCTTCTCGTCATACGCGAGCTTGTCGTCGGCGACGAAGAAGTAGGCGTAGTCGAGGATGTCGCCCGCGGTCTTGATGCGGTCGCCGGCGGCACGCACGATATGTTCGATCTTCGCGCGCTCGTCGTCGGTCAATTGAGGACCGGCAAAACCCGCTCGTTGGAGATAGGGCACGACACGCTCGACCTTTTCTTCCAACGGCAATCGCTGCATGTGCCAATCCTGGAAGGCCCAAAGCTTCTTCGGATCGAAACTGGCGGCCGACTTGTTCACCCGCTCCAGGGAAAAATGCCGGATCAATTCCTCGCGGCGGAAGTGCTCCGCCTGATCGTCCAGGGCCCAGCCCAACAGGGCCAGGTAGTTGATGATCGCCTCCGGCAGATAGCCCACCTGCTCGTAGAAATCGACCACCACCGGGTTGAACGTGTTCTGATCGACCTCGATCCCCAAGGCGTCGGCCACCTTGCGGCCGTGCTTCATCAGGGCCGCGAAATCGGCGTTCTTGAGGTACTTGTCGAGTTTCCGCTTGCTGAGCTTGGTCTTGCTGCCCGGCTCGGCCACGAAGGGCAAGTGGGCGTAGATCGGCAATTCGTAACCCAGCGACTGGGCGATGAAAACCTGCCGCGGCGTGTTGGAGAGATGCTCCTCGGCGCGAATCACGTGCGTGATCTGGAAGTCGTGATCGTCGACCACATTGGCCAGATGATAGAGGAAGGAACCGTCGGCACGCTGGACGACGTGGTCTTGCTCACGGGCCCAGTCGACGGCCACGTTGCCGCGGATCACGTCCTGGATGACCAGCGTTCCTTCGCGCGGCATTTTCAGCCGCACGGCCGGCTTGCGGCCCGAGGCTTCGAACCGCGCGCGATCGGCCGCCGTCTCGGCCATGAAGCGCCGGCTGTAGAGGAAGACCTGCTTCGCCCGTTCGGCTGCTTCCCGCTCGGTTTGGAGTTCCTCGGTCGTGGCGTAGTCGTAGTAGGCCGCCCCGGCCGCCAGCAGCTTTTCGACCGCTGCCTGGTAGCGATCGCCCCGCTGCGACTGGTAATAGGGTCCATACGGGCCGCCCACCTCGGGCCCCTCGTCCCAATCGATCCCCAGCCAGTGCAGCCCGTGCAGGATCGGGGCCAATGCCTCTTCGACATTCCGTTGCTGATCGGTATCGTCGATCCGCAGGATGAACTGCCCGCCATGCCGCCGGGCGAAAAGCCAGCAAAAAAGTGCGGTTCGTACACCACCTATGTGCAAATAGCCGGTGGGGCTGGGGGCAAATCGCGTGCGGACGGTCATTGTGGGGAGGGAAAGTGTGACGGCTCAGACTGCTTGTGAGAATTCCCCATTATCCCCGCATGACTATGGCCTGTCCACACCAGGGTAACATCGCCAAGTCTAACGAACTTCGCGACTTTGAAAGCCGCTCAGCGGCAAGGAGAAGCGTCGACGACCACGCAAGCACGGTGCCCGCGCCCCATTCCAAAGGTCAATAATTCGGCGTGGGCGGGCGGTATTCGGAGAGGTCGATCGAGCGGAACCAGTCGATCGTCTTGGACAGCCCCACCGTCAAGGGAATTGTCGGCTGCCAGCCCAACCGCTGCTGGGCGAGCGTGATGTCCGGCCGCCGCTGGGTCGGATCGTCGGCCGGCAGAGGACGAGCGACAAGTTTCGACGTCGAGCCCGTCAGCCCCAGCACGCAGTCGGCCAACTGGCGGATCGTGAATTCCTCAGGGTTGCCCAGGTTCACCGGACCGCAAAACTCGTCGGGGGCGTTCATCATGCGGATCAGCCCCTCGACCAGGTCGTCGCGATAGCAGAAGGAGCGGGTCTGCTGGCCGTCGCCGAAGATGGTAAGATCCTCGCCTTCCAGGGCCTGGCGGATGAAGTTCGAGATCACGCGGCCGTCGTAGGGGTGCATCCGCGGACCGTAGGTATTGAAGATCCGCACGATCCGCACGTTCACGCCGTTGGCGCGGTGGTAGTCCATGAAAAGCGTCTCGGCAGCCCGTTTGCCTTCATCGTAGCACGCCCGAGGACCGATCGGATTGACCGAACCGCGATAACTTTCCGGCTGCGGGTGGACCTGCGGGTCGCCGTAGACTTCGCTGGTCGATGCCTGCAGGACCTTGGCCCGGCAGCGTTTGGCCATCCCCAGCACGTGGATCGCACCCAGCACCGAGGTCTTCATGGTCTTGATGGGGTTGTACTGGTAATGGCCAGGCGCCGCCGGACAGGCGAGATTGTAGATCTCGTCGACCTCCAGCCAGAGGGGCAACGTGATGTCATGGCGGACCAGTTCGAAATTCGGCTGTGCCAGCAGGTGCCCGACGTTGGTCTTCTGGCTGGTGAAGAAGTTGTCCAGGCAGATGACGTCGTGACCGTCGGCAACCAGGCGTTCGCAGAGATGCGAGCCGAGAAAGCCGGCCCCGCCGGTGACCAGAATTCGCTTGATCGCCGCCATGAAATCGATTCCACTGGAGTTGGGTCACACTTCGCAATTCTATCCGCAAACAGTATAGCATGGACCAGAGGTACTGCTTTAGAGGGGGTTATCTTGCGGCCCAAGTGCCCTTACCTCCCGCCGAGCTTCCGAAGGGAGAGCGGACTTCAGCTCCTAAGTCATTATTGCAAAAGGATTTAGCGAATCGCAGTTGGCCGTCTGTTCTTCCCCTGCCGGTATTCGTTATACTAGATAGGATTGACAAGTCTCGGTAGTTCCAGCGCCGCGGTCCTTCTCGGCGCGATTTGCATGAGCGAAACAGACATCTCGGTTGTTAGTTCCAAGGAACTAGTAACGCTTTTCGGCACCTGCGATCAGCATGTGCGGAGAATCCGCGAGGCATTGTCGGTTTCTATCTCTGCGCGGGACGGCCGCATCCACGTCCAGGGCGAGGAACAGGCCGTGGCCAGCGCTACCCAGGTGTTGGAAGAACTCCAGGCCCACGCCCAGCGGCACGGTGAGCTTGCCGCCGAGGATATCAACCGCGTGCTCGCCGGGGTGCAAGACGGCGAGACCGCCGCAATGGCCAAGCTGGCGGCCAAGCCGCTGACCGTTTTCACCACCGGCCGGCAGATTCGTGCCCGTTCGCACGGCCAGGCCCACTACATGGATGCCATCGCCGGGCACGACGTGGTGCTCTGCTACGGACCGGCCGGCACCGGCAAGACCTACCTGGCCGTGGCCACGGCGGTGGCCGCCTTGCGGGCCGAACGGGTCCGTAAGCTGGTATTGGTCCGGCCGGCAGTCGAGGCGGGCGAAAGCCTCGGCTTTCTGCCCGGCGACTTGCAGGCCAAGATCAATCCCTACCTGCGCCCGCTGATGGACGCCTTGCACGAAATGATGGACCACGAGCAGATCACGCGCTATCGCGAGCAAGACCTGATCGAGGTCATTCCGCTGGCCTACATGCGGGGCCGGACGTTGAACGAGGCCTTCATCATCCTCGACGAGGCGCAGAACACGACCGTTTCGCAAATGAAGATGTTCCTCACGCGCATGGGCCACGGTTCGAAGATCGTGGCCTCCGGCGACACGACCCAGATCGATCTGCCGGACCACCACAAGAGCGGCCTGGTCGACGCCCTCGATCGTCTGCAAGGCATCGAGGGCGTGGCCTGCGTGAAACTCGGCCGCGGCGATATCGTTCGCCACCCGCTGGTGCAGAAGATCGTCAACGCCTATGAGCACGGTCCCCCCAAGCGGCAACCCCCCACGACTTCGTAGGATGGACCTCCGGGTCCGTCTGACATTGCAGGATGGAGTTCCCAGTCCGTCCCGGCAAACCATGACGGACCCGGAGGCCCATCCTACACGACACTGCACAAGTTCCGACCGATCCTTATGGCCAACGGTGGTCAAATACGTACACGATCCGAACGCGTAGCTGCGCTGGAACTGCCCCCGGGACGCTGGGAGCGGGCGTGGCTGGCTCTCTGCCATCGCGATGTCCTGGCGCGAATGGCCCTGGCGCTGGCCGCTGCCGCGGCGGTCTGCGCGATCATCCAGGCTTGGGATCCGCCCATCCATTGGCGTACGGGGATGGTGCCCACGCGCTACGTGACCGCGCGGGTGGAGTTCAAGCAGGAAAACAAGATAGAGACCGAGCAGGCACGGCTCAAGGCCCGCGAAGAAACCAAGGCCGTTTTCATCCAGGATGTCAAGCCGCTGGAGCAACTGCGGGCCGATTTGCGGAACACGATCGCCGAACTCACCAAGACGGAAACGCTGACGAAAACGGCCATCCCACTGTGGAAGGAGTTCCAGACGCCGGCGGAAAAGGACGCGAAAGAGCCCAAGCCCCAGGCGGAGAAGGATTCGAAAGAACCCAAGCCCGAGACGGAGAAGGACGCGAAAGAATCCAAGCTCCGGGCGGAAGTTGCCGCGTTCCAGGAGTTCCGCAAGGCCCTCGCCGGGAAGGAGAACCTCAAGCAACTCGATGACACCGTGACCGAGGCCTTTGCCCCGTTGAAAGAGCGCGGATTGCTGGCCGAGCTCAAGGAGAAGCTCAAGGGGTTCAACAAGAAGACCATCTCGGTTTACACGGCCGAGAATCCGACGGAGCGGCGAGACATCGAAGTCAGCGAAGTCACGTTCGATCCCCAGGCGATCCGGCAGAAGTTGGCCGAGGGACTCCCCTCGAAGGCCATCGCCGACCGGGTCTACGCCTGGCTCGAGTTGAGGCTCGCGCATCCGTCCAAGCCTCTGACCACGTTCACGCTCGACGAGACTGCCAGCAAGGAGGCCCAGAAAGCGAACGCCGACGAAGTCGAGCCGGCAATGATTGCCTACCGGGTGGGAGAGCCGCTGGTCAAGACAGGCGAATCGATCGACAAAGACAAGCTCGATTTGCTCAATTTGGAATACAAGGCATTCCTCGCGAAGCGAGAGTTCTGGGAACGTTTTTGCCGGGGCAGCGCGGTCCTGTTGGTGGTCTTCGTCATGTTCACGCTCTGCGGGCTGTACATGCGCTACCGGCAACGCGGCGTGCAGGCCGAACTCGATCGCCTGGCCGGCGCCCTGGGCCTGGCCGTGGCCACGGTGGCCGTGGCCGTGTGGGCCTCCCTCGATCCCTGGCGGGCCGAGCCCGTCGCCTTGATCGTCTTCGGCATGACCATGGCCATCGCCTATCGCTCGGAATTGGCCCTGCTGCTGACGGGCGTCGTTTCCTGGATCATCGTGCTGGCGATGGGCGAGAACTTGGCGATGTTCCTCCTGCTCTTCGGCACGACGGCCGCCGCGGTGCTGAACGTGGGCCGCATCCGCAGCCGCAGCAAGCTGATCTACGTCGGTCTGTTCACCGGCTGCGTGGCCGCCTTGCTGGATCTGGCCATGAAAATGATCGACAACCAGCCCCTGGAGCCGTGGCGACTGTTGCGCGACGCCGGCCATCAGTTCCTCTGGGCCACGCTGGCCGGGTTCCTCATGACCGGCCTGCTGCCTTTCGTGGAACGGCTCTTCGGCGTGCTCACCGACCTGAGCCTGCTGGAGCTGGGCGACATTACCCACCCCGTCTTGCAGGAGCTGGTCCGCCGCGCGCCGAGCACCTACAACCACTCGATCACCGTGGGCTCGATCGCCGAGGCCGCCGCCGACGCCATCGGCGCCCGCGGCCTGCTCTGCCGCGTGGGGGCCTATTTCCACGACATCGGCAAGATGCTCAAGCCGGGCTACTTCGTGGAGAACCAGGGCAAGGAGGGCAGCCGCCACGAAGGCCTCGTGCCTGCCATGAGCACGCTGGTGATCATCGCCCACATCAAGGACGGCGCCGACCTGGCCCGCCAGCATCATCTGCCGCAACCGATCATCGACATGATCCAGCAGCATCACGGCACGATGCTCATGGAGTACTTCTTCGATCGCGCCCACACGCAGCAGGCGGCCGATCCCAACGGCAGCGAGATTGACGAGAACCTGTTCCGCTATCCGGGCCCCAAGCCGCAGACCAAGGAGGCGGCGGTGCTGATGCTGGCCGACGCCGTGGAAAGCGCCAGCCGCACTTTGGTCGATCCCACCCCGGGACGGATCGAAGGCCTCGTCCGCGACCTGGCCCAGCGGCGCCTGCAGGGCGGGCAGTTCGACGAAAGCGGCCTCACCCTTCGCGAACTGGGCGCCATCGAGCGGAGTCTTGTCATGTCGGTGGCCTCGATCTACCATGGAAGGCTCAAGTACCCGGACCAACGTTCCGCATGAAGCAACCCTCCGCCGTTCCTATCGAGATTACGATCGAGATCGCCAATCAGCAGCCCCATCTGCCCGTGCAGCGGCGATTGCTGCGAAGGGCCGTGCGCAGGGTGCTTCGCGCGGCGGGCGTGCGGAAAGCCCGCATCAGCGTGGCAGTGGTCGACGACGAGACGACCGCCCGGCTCAACTGGCAGTTTCTCCGCCATCGCGGTCCGGCCGACGTGTTGAGCTTCGTACTCGACGAAAGCGACGGCCTGGAGGGCGAGGTGATCGCCGGGGCCCAGGTTGCCTTGCGGTCCGCACCGCGTTATGGCTGGCCGCCGCACGACGAGTTGTTGTTGTACATCATCCACGGCACGCTGCACCTCGTCGGCCACGACGACACTAGCCCTTCCTTGCGGGCCGAGATGCGGAAACGGGAAACGGAAATACTGGAAGACCTTGGAGTAACGCGGAAACAAGGAAATCCGAAATTCGAAAATCGAAATCCGCGACCCGCAAGCGGGTGCCCGATTCCTAGCATGAAATACAAATGACTGAAGCAAAACACGAAGCGCGAATGACAAGAGTCTTGGATTCCCGTATTTGGATTTTGCATTTGTTTCGGATTTCGTAATTCGGATTTCGGATTTCTCCCTCCTATGTCCACCGCCACCCTCCTCTGGATCGCCGCGAGCTCGCTCGGTTTGAACTGCCTGGCGGCGATGGGTGCCCGCGCGCTGGCCGAGTTCTCGCCGGCGGAGTTGGAGGAGATCTGCCGCAAGTGGAACAAGCCCGACCGCCTGGGCCGCATCCTGCACTGGCGCGAGCAGGTCAGTCTGGCCATGCAATCGCTGCGGACCCTGGCCTTGGCCGCGGCGGCCGCGAGTGGCGGCGTCGCGCTGGAGCAATACAGCCGGCCGCTCGATCTTACTGCGGGAACATGGGCCCCCGCCCTGCTGGGCGGAGGGCTGTTGCTGCTGGCCGCCAATCTCTGGTTGCCGCGGACCTTCGCCCGGCTCTGGGCCGATCCCTTCTTGTTCTTCGCCTGGCCGGTGCTGTGGGGCGCGAGTTTCCTGCTGGTGCCCTTTGCCTTGTTGGCGCACGTCGTCGACGTGGCCCTGCACCGCCTGGCCGGCCGCAACCTGGCCGTTCCCGACGAAGAATCGTTCGAGGAAGACATCCGCAGCATCGTCTCGGAAGGTCATCGCGAGGGCCTGCTGGAAGAAGAAGCCCGGGAAATGATCGAAGGCGTGATCGACCTCGGCGATGCCGACGTCTCGCAGATCATGACCCCGCGGACCGACATGGTTTCCATTCCGGCCGCGCTCTCCTGGGACGCGATGCTCGAACAGGTGATCAGCGCCGGGCACACGCGGATCCCCGTCTATGGCCGCAACCGCGATGATATCCTCGGAATTCTGCACACCAAGGACCTGCTGCCGGAGTTCGCGCGCGGATCAGGCCAGCGGGCCGAACATTGGACCAAGCTGCTCCGCCAACCGGTCTTCGTGCCGGAGACGAAACCGATCGACGCCCTGCTCCAGGAATTGCAGCGCAGCCGCAATCACATGGTCGTGGTCCTGGACGAGTATGGCGGCGTCTCCGGGCTGGTGACGATGGAAGACGTTCTGGAAGAGATCGTGGGCGAAATCGTCGACGAGTACGATCCGGCCCACGAGGAAGGCGTTCGCGACCTGGGCCCCGGCGTCTGCGAGGCGATGGGCCGCGTACACATCGACGAGATCAACGAGCGGCTCGGCCTGGGCCTGCCCGAGGACGCCGATTACGACACCATCGGCGGTTTCGTTTTCAACGAACTGGGCCACATTCCCACGACCGGCGAAGACCTGGTCTGGCACAATGTCCGCATCACGGTCCTGGACGCCACGCGGCGGCGGATCGAGCGCGTGCGGATCGAAGTCCTCGACGCGGCCGGCTTGCCCGCGCCGCAGAGCTGAGTGACAATAACTGTCGCATGTGTTAGTATGCCCGTAAGACGGATTGCCAATCCGTCTTGCCGACCGTGTTTCCACGATCCGAAGGAGTTTCACCATGTTGCGTTCGGGCTGGTTATTGCTTTTCGCGTTGCTGGCGAGCGAACTAGTCTTGCCGGCCAAAATCGAGGCCGCCCAGCCAAAGGTGAGCGATCGGGCTGAGTTATTCTCCAAGTCGGCGGTGGACGAAGCGACGCAGAAGATGCAAGAGATCCAGCGCCGCTTCGGGGTCGACGTAGTTGTCGAGACTTTTCCATCGATCCCGGAGAACATGCAGGCCCCGTCCAGTTCCGCGGAGCGGCCAGCGTTCTTTCGCCGCTGGGCCGAGATTCGCGCAGCCGACGAAGGGCTGAAAGGCATCTACGTGCTGATCTGCAAGAATCCGGGATACCTGCAAATCGAACCCGATGAATCGGTCGCAAGGAAGGCATTTACGTATCGCCAGCGCGATGCGCTGGTCGCGAATACCCTGAAAATCCTGGGTCAGGAACCGTTGGGTCAGAAGCAGTTCGATGAGGCCCTTCTGAAAATTGTCAACACCATCGAGTCAAACCTCCAAACCACGCTTGGCCGGCGTGCCGGCCCGGCCGCTCCGTCTGCGCAAACGAGTCCCAACGCGGCCCCGGCAGCGGCGCCCAGCAATCGGGCCTTCTCGGCTGGATCTGCCTGGCCGTGGTCGCGTTCCTGGTTATCTGGTTGGTGATGGGAGTCCTGCGGGCGTTTCGCGGAGGCGGCAGCTATGGCGGAATGCCAGGCGGCGGACCCGGCGGCATGCCTGGCGGCGGCTATGGACCCGGCTATGGCGGTTATGGCGGCGGTGGCGGTTTCTTCAGTTCGCTCTTGGGCGGCATGTTCGGCGCGGCGGCAGGCAATTGGATGTACGATTCGTTTTTCCGCGGCGGCAGCCAAGGTTCGTCGTGGGGCAACACGTCTTCGCCGCAGGGCGGCTTCGGATCATCCGATCAGGATGCACTGCCGGCCGACCAGCCCGGCGCCGGCATTTTTGGCGGAGACACCGACGACGGCGGTGGCGGCAGTTTCGGCGGAGACGACTCCGGCGGCGGCGGTGATCTTGGAGGTGGCGGAGACTTCGGCGGCGGTGGAGACTTCGGCGGTGGCGGAGACTTCGGCGGTGGCGGAGACTTCGGCGGCGGTGGAGACTTCGGCGGCGGCGGAGATTTCGGAGGTTGAGCGGAATAGAACCGGAACAGAATACCACGTGCGGCTTGGTTAGTCGCCGAGTGGGCCCTTCTCACTCCAAGCGAATGACCGTGAAGGAATGCGGTGGAAACACGCGGCTCGTGCTTCCTTGCGCCAGCCCGTGTTTCCAGGCGACTGTTTTGGGGACGACCATGTTCGTGTGCTCCGCCGTATTCACGGCCCGAGGATCGCCCGACAATTCCGTGAGTTGCGCCTCCGGTTTGCGGGGCATGAACCCGCCGATCACGATCTTCGCCGCCAGCGGGTTGCCCGCCGGATTGACGACCTGCAAGACGAGCGTCTTGGCGTCCGTGCTGCGCGTGGCGACGGCTTCGAGTTTGCCATTCGCGGAGGCCAACTCGCAGCGGACCCGCTGCGGCTGATAGTTCATCGACAGCATCTGCGTCACGTAGCCCGGTGGCTGCAGCCAGACCTGCGACGGATCGAGGAACAGCAGTCCCTGGTTCCAGCCGTTGTCGTTCTGCCCGTCGGGCTGGAGGCAGTTCGCCGAGGTGGCGACGGGGAACCGCCCGTCGCGCTCCAGCCGCAAGATCGCCAGGGCGTTGGAGAGGGCCCGCCGCTGTTCGTGATTGCCGGCGTTGAATTCGAAAATGGCGACCTGGCAGCGGGCGGCGGGCGACAACTTCCGCAGTTGATCGTAGAAACTCCGCGGGCCGGCCAGATCGCCCGGCGCGGGCGGGGCTTCGGTGCCGATGTGAACGTCGAACCAGACCTCGCGGTCGTGCGCTTTGGCCAGGTCGAGGATCCGCCGGTGCGCGGCAAGCGTGGGGACCGAGCCGCCCGCAACGCGCATCGGATCGGAAATCGTTTGGTTGTAAAAGAAATCGCCGACGACCGGCGTAATCTGCGGGTCCTTCGCCCAGATCGCCTCGGCAATCGGCCGGAAACGGGTGAAATAGTTCTCGTCCACGCGCTCCTCGTTTCCGAGTTCCAGGTAGCGGAGGCGGTAGGGCTGCGGATGGCCGTCGGCCACGCGGCGGCGGCCCCACGCGCTGTCGGCCGGGCCCCGGGCATACTCGACGAAATCGGCCATGTCCTGCGGCGTTTCGCCCATTTCGAAGGCGGGAACGTACTGAAAGCCCGCCGCCTCGCAGAAGTCCATGAAGTCGAGAATGCCCCAGCCGTTGGAACTGTAGCGGTACCACGTGCCGGCATAGGGCGGCCGCCGGTCCCGCGGGCCGATCATCTTCTTCCAGCGGTATCCGCCGTTGTTGACCATGGAACCGCCGTAGCGCAGGACGGTGATGCCTTGGGCGATCAACGCCTCGGCCACATCGCGTCGCACCGGCAAGTCCTTGAATCGGCCCCATGGACCGGGCTGGAGAAACGCGTGACCGAGCGTGACCGAGCCGGGCTGCTTCAGTTTCAGCGCGAAGCGGCCGGCCTTGTCGGCGGCGGCGGGTGTCAGTGTGAGATCCAGCCGCTGCCACTCGCGGCTGCCGACGGTCAGCGGCGTCTCGGCATAGACCCGCGCCCGTCGCGGCTTTCCAGCGCGGCGAACAACGTCGTCGCTTTCTCGGCGCGGGCCCACACGTAGCCTTCGTAGGGTTTTCCCGCGACAAAATTCATGCCCCAGCGATTGAGGCCCTGGTTCTCGAGGCCCCACTGGCCTTCGCCGGAATCGAAACTCAACTGCTGCGACTGCTCGCCGGCAAACGGCCGCTGGGAGGCGATCGCGAAGCGGCCGGTTGCCGTGCCGCTCCGCACGGCCCGCCACATGCGGCTGATCTCCTTGGAACCTTGGCCGGACGGCGCGGCGCGGGTTCCTGGAAACTCTCGCCGAAAATCATCTGGCTGTAGATGCCGCCGTAAATCTCGTGGTTCACGTCCTCAATACACGCGCCGGTCAGGCAGCGGGAAACGGGTCCCACGACCTGGTCGGCTTCGATGCGGATGATCACGTCCTCCGCGTGGATTCCTGAAACCGTCAGCAGTCCGCATGCGAGCGACGCGAGCACGATGGAGTGCGGGGAATGACTCATGTTTTTCCTTTCGTGCAGAGCTTGCGGCGTTTCGGCTGGCGGGCCAGGGCCGCTTTCATCGTGTTCAACAGCCTGTCAATCGCTGCCCTGTAGGTTTCCAGGGTCGAGGTCCAGCGGGCCAGGCAGGCTCGGCCATCGGCCGTGATCTCGTAGAGTCGCTGGGCGTGCCCCTTGTCTCCGGCTTTCCAACTGGAAACCAGATATCCGGCGGCTTCCATCTTCTTCAGAAAGCGGTAGATACCCGACACATCGGGTTTATCGCCGAACACGCCAACCGTTTCGTCGATCCGCTCCGCGAGGCCGTAACCGTGGCTCGGTCCTTCGGTCAGGGCCGCCAGGATTGCCGGTTGGAGCAGTTTGTCCAGCGTGGCTCCCGAGCAGGGGCAATCGGGAGATTCACTCGAACGACCCATGGGTGGACTGCCTTTCACTTTGAGCTGCTGCGGGAGGCCATCGCCTTCCAGACCGAGAGTGTGATGCCATTGTCGATGAAATTCACGGAGCCGTCTGCCATCGTCAGGTTGACGCCGCCCGGGTGGCGGCTGCGGGCCGTCCGCCATCCGTAGTCGATATACTCCGACTGCACGCCGCCGGCCAGGCCGGCGCCCAGGCAATCGGGCGTGTCTTGATTGGGAAGATAATAGTGGTTGTACAACGCGCAGCGGAATTCGCCGCAAGCCCAAGAGAAGCCGCGTCCGTCCGACACGTTCCACTGAAAGGTGCCGCCGCAGTTGCCGTCCGTCAACGGCGTGGCCAGCGTGAACTTGTAGTCCACCGTGGGATCCTTCATGGACATGCTGCCGTCCGGAGTGCCGAGAATGCTCTCGGAGAACAAGGCCGTATGGCTGAACCCGTTGGGCACTTGCTCTGCGCGGGTATGCGAGTTGATGTAGAAGATGCCGTCGGCCGTGACGGGCGACCCGCCGTTGACGCCGCTTCCCGCGCAGCCCGCGTAGTTGGTCGGAGCGAACAGTGGAGAAACGGTAAAGCGGCGGTCGCTGGGACAAAGAAAGGCGGGACAACCGTCGCCACTCCGGCGGCATTCTGCGGAGTGACGTTGAAGCTGGAATTGTAGATCGGGACGGAGAAGTCGAGCATCTTGTAGACGCTGTTGTCTTCCAGATAGGGCGTCATGTGGGCCAAGGCGGACCAGCGGAAAAACGTCCAAGGCGTGCTGGGGGCGGCCGCCCAGGCATGAGAATCTGAACCGCACGGAAAGGCCTGTTGCTCGCTCAGGAAGGCGTTGGCGGCGACTCCAAGCTGCCGCAGATTATTGGTGCAGCTCACGCGCCGCCCGCTTTCCCGCGCCGATTGCACCGCTGGCAGCAACAGGCCGATAAGTATGCCGATTATGGCAATCACCACCAGCAGCTCGACGAGCGTAAACGCCCTTCTGGTCCTGCATGGGTGATGAATGTTCATAGGTCGGTCGGCCGCCAATTCGTACTTAGTACTTAGTACTTAGTACTCAGTGCCTAAGCTCTAAAATCGAAGTACTGGGTCAGTAGGGCATCCAAGGCCGCGATTCGCCGGTCGTTCCCCGCCGTGGACCCCTCCGAATTCGACGATGGAAGCAAGGAATCCCACCAGGCCAGGTTTCCGGCTGCCCGGTAAGGCGGCCCGACGGACGGAGCGGTTACCGGCGCGTAGCTGCTCCAGACGGAATCGCACGCCGCTTTCGACGGCGGGGCGGCAGGCAAGGCCGCGGGCAGGAACGTCGTCGCCCTGGAAGCCGATACCAGCGCGCCGTCGGCCACCGCCGGCAGGATGCCAACCACCGCGCTATTGCTGGATAATACCGCAGACGGCTGCTCCGCGGCAGGGTGACCAAAAATCGACGCCGCATTCGCGCCGATCATAAGGGCGGTTCCGTCAGGCAATGCGGCGGCCGAGGCCACCACAAGCTTGCCGGCAGTGACGGTTGTGCCTCCTTCATAGCTGTTCGAACCGGACAGCGTTGCGGTGCCGGAACCGGTCTTGCTCAATCCGCCGGGGCCCGCCAGGTTGGCGCTGACCTTCCCGCTTTGGACTGCGAATGAGCCGCTGGAAAGTGTCCCATCCTTCAAGCTGCCCGAAACAAGCGTGATGCTGCCGACGGCTTGCACTCCGCCGCCCAAATCGAGCGAGCCGCTGCCGATGTCCAGGCCCAGGGCCTGCGTGTTGGTCATGGTCACCGCCGGGACACCGTTGAGGCTGAGCTGCGTGCCGTTGAGGCCATAGGCATTGCTGCCGGCCGAATCGAGGATGTTGACGGTATTGGTCTGTGCGCCTGAAGCGCCGTCGAAGAACACTCCGTCGGCCGGAATGGGACTGCCGCCGCTGAAATCGATCGTGAGGCTATTGACTGGGCTGTCCGGGCCGCTGATCTGGATTTCGCCCACGCTAGCGGCTGGTTGCGAGGAAATCACGTTCGCCGGCGTGCCTGTTTGATAGACCTGCAGATCGCTGCCGTTTACAGCAATCGTCAACGCGGTGATTGGCGACCCGGCGTTCGTCCAGCCCGTGGCGGAAACCGCCATCACATTGGGCGGGACCAACCCCAGGCCGGCGGGCGCGCCGATGTCCGAAATCGCCGTGAGGGTCGATTGTTGGGTGGCCAGGTCAACTTCATCCACCGCGCCGTCAGGCAAATATTCGTTGGGCGAGACACCCACCAGCAAACTGCCGTCCGGGGTCAACTGCAGCGAGGTGGGCTGCGGCGGGTCGCCCGTCGAGTCCGTGGGCGGCGCTGTTAAATCGACGGTCGCGATGACGTCCATGGCGGCATTGTATTCCAGGATCTGGTGATGGCCGGCAACGTCACTGCCCGGATTCGAATCCGCGATCAGCAGATTTCCGTTGCTCAGCTCCTGCATGGCAATGGGAAAGATGAAATCGTCAGGATAGTTCGGGTCCGGAGTTCCAGCGGCGATGAGCGTCGTATAGGTCCCGCTGGCATTGTATTGCGTCCAATTGAATTGCGCTACCTCGCCGGTATCGTAATCGCCCACGATCAGATCGCGCGTGGCATTTGCGGCAAAGGTCAAACCGACGGGCACAAAGGGGATGGAACCCTGGGCCGTGGCAATGGAGGGAAGTATAAGCGCGGAGACATACTGCTGGTCGGTGCTTAGCGTGGTGTTGTACTGGTAAACGGCGCCCGCGTCCAAGTCGGCTACGTAAAGATTGCCGTCGGGGCCAAAGGCCAAGGTGCCGGGGGCGTAGAGCGTCGGCCCTGACGCATCGCCCTGATCCAGCACATTCAGGAAGGCGCCGGAACTGCTATAGTGCAGAACTTGGCCCGTTGCCGTACCATTCACCACAGGGCCGGTACCGGGGCTGCTGACGTAGTAGGAACCGTCCGGCGCGACAGCCACGCCATACGTCGCGGGCGGGCTCGCGGCGGTGGGACCCGAGTCTCCCGCCGACAGCGGTTGCTGGGCCGAGCTATAACGCAACACGCCGTCGCCAAGGTTGCCCACGAGCAGGTCCGATACCTGGGAAGGCGCCAGGACCAAGGCCGTGGGATCGCCGACACCGCTGGCAATCGTGTCGATCAAACTGCCGGTCAAATCGCCGGTCGCGGCGTCGGTCCGAATGCTGAACCTCTGGACGGCGCCATCGTCCGTTTCATCGGGCGCGACGCCTACCAGCAAGTTGCCGTCCGCATCCAACATCATCGAGACGGGCTGTGCCGGATCTCCGCTCGCGTCCTGCGGCATGGTCAGATTGACAAACTGGGTGACGGCCTGCGTTGCGGGATCGTACTCCAAGATCTGGTGATGGTCGGCGGCGTCACCGCCGGGATTCGAGTCCGCAATCAGCAGGTCGCCGTTGCCCAATTCCAGCATGGCGATGGGAAAGATGGGATAACCGGTGGCACTATTGGGACTGGGAGTGTCGGGGGCGACGAGCGTCGTATAGCTGCCACTGGCAAGATACTGCGCGACGTTGATTTGCACGACCTCTCCGCTCTGGTAATCGCCCACGATCAGATCATGGCTGGCATCGGCGGCAAAGGTGAAACCGGCGGGCACAAATTGGCTGGTGCCTTGGGACGTAGTAACGGACGGGAGTTGAATCGCACCCACAAATTGCTGTGTGCTCGACGTGGTGTCGAACTCGTAAATGGCGGCCGTGTCCAGGTCCGCGACGTAAAGGTCACCGCCCGGTCCAAAGGCGAGGGCGCCCGGGAAGTAAAGCGTCGCCGGGCTGGCATCGTTGGCGCCCAGCACATTGAGGAAAACCCCGGAATTGCTGTAGTGCAGAACCTGCCCCGTGTGGACACTGTTGACTACGGGGCCGGTACCGGGACTGCTGACGTAGTAGGAACCGTCGGGAGCGACGGCCAGTCCCGTGGCGGTCGTCAGACCGTGATCGAGGTAATTGACCCCGCCCGGAACGGGCAGTTGCGTGGCGTCGTTGTAACGCAAGACGCTGCTGCCGTCGGTGTCGACATAGGTGCTGAACAAGATATCCGACGGCGTAACGGGCTCCAGAGCCAGGCCGGTCGGCGCGCCGAGCCCCGAGGCGATCGTCTCCGTCAAAACGGGCGTTTGACCTTGAATGTTGTACTTCAAGACGGCCCCGTCGCCGGCCTCGCTGGGCGCCAGGCCCACCAAGAGACTGCCGTCCGCATCCAACATTAGCGCGCTGGGTTGCGGAAGCAGTCCGGCGTCTCCATACTGGACGGTGCCCGTCGGCGTGGTCAAATCGATGAACTGGCCGAGGTCCTTCGTCGTGGAATTATATTCAAGGATCTGGTGATGGTTAGCGGAGTCGTTGCCGGGATTCGAATCCGCGATCAGCAGATTGCCGTCGCTCAACTCCAGCATGGCGATGGGAAAGATAGGATAGCCGGTAGAGCTATTCGGGCTGGGAGTGTCAGGGGCGATGAGCGTCGTATAGCTGCCATTGGCGTCATATTGCGCCACATTGATTTGCACGACCTCTCCGCTCTGGTAATCGCCCACGATCAGATCATGGGTGGCATCGGCGGCGAAGGTCATGCCGGCGGGAACAAATTGAGAGGCGCCATTGGACGTAGTAACGAGCGGGAGCCAGAGCGTGTCCGCGGGCAGGTATTGCTGAGTGTTCGAGGCGGTGTCGAACTGATAAATGGCGCCTGTGCCCAGGTTGGCGACATAAAGATTCCCATTGGGTCCAAAGGCCAAGGCGCCGGGGACGTAGATCGTTGCCGGGCTCGCATCGTTGGCGCCCAGCACATTGAGGAAGACGCCCGAACTGCTATAGTGCAGGACCTGCCCCGTATACACGCCATTAACTTTAGGGCCGCTGCCTGGGCTGCTGACGTAGTACGAGCCATCCGGTGCGACAGCCAGCCCCTCGGCAGACTGCAAATTGTGATCGCCCGTAGCGACCCCGCCGGCCACGCGGAGATTGGTGGCCTCGCTGTATTCCAGCACGCTGCTGCCGGCGTACACGCTGTTGATGGCGCCGGTAGGATTGTACGTGCTCACCAGCAGATTGTAGGAGGTAAGCAAGCGCCGCTCTTCAAGCTGTTCGAGACCCAAGCGGGTATGCCGGATGCTTTGCTTGCTGGTGGTTTTGCCGCGCGGGCCGAGGCGATTCGAAAAAAGCGGACGGTTCATGGTGAAAATCCTTGGTGGGTGAATGCTGTAGGTGGGGTGAAGGGGGCGGTCTGATGCCGCGGCCCGGTGGGAACGGAATGCTAGACGTTCGAATTGGTTGCAAAGGCCCCTTGGGGTCGGCCTCGAGTAATCGCCAGGATTTCCGCGCGGTGATTCCAGGTGTCCCGGCAAAGGCACACGTTGAACCCCAAGTCGCCGGGTGGCGGGCACTGGTACTTGTCGTAGATCTCGGCCAGCCCCCGCTTGATCTTGCGGAAGAAGGCCAGGTCGGCCTTGACGGGCGACGGCACGGGTGGCAGGCCGTGCGGCATCCAGATCGAGGGAATCGGCACAATGCCGTTGCTGGCCAGGTACTCGGCGCCGGCCAGAAAGTCCTCCGCCGGCTCCAACCCCACGACGAACGTGCTGCACGCCTTGTGGGGACCGTGCCTGCGGGCGATGTGCAGCAGCGCGTCCGAGCGCTCGTTGCCGCCCGGTCCACTGCGCTTTCCCCGGACAGATCCGGCGGAAAAGTTCTTCGTTCCAGATTTCGATGTCGCAGGCGATCCGATCGGCCCCCGCGGCAAACAGGGAATCGATCTCTTCGGCGGGGCACCCGCGCAGCGGGTTGGCGGGCGGCGTGGTGTAGACGATGATTTCGCCCGGGATGTTCGCGATGCCCACAACGTCGTCGATGGCTTGGAGAATATCGCGGATCTGGGAACATTCCCCACCGCTCTGCAGAGTGGAGCCGCCAGTAAGCTGGAGGTAACGTACACAGGGTTCCACGTTCACCGCATAATCGACGGCCTCCGCCACGTCTTGCGGCGTAAACACAACGTTTTCAGGAACGCCGATCGTGGTTTGGCGCTGGGTGTAGTTCCCGCAATGACAGAACATGCAGGCCCGGCCGGCCTTGGCGAACTCGCAGGGCCACAGGTAAGGAAACGCCAGCACGTCGTGGCCCTGGAGGACGGCCAGTCCCCGGAAAGGAACGCCCCGCGAAGTCCGCCGCTGATAGAACCCGGTCGCCTTGGGAAGCGAGACTTCCGTGAGAAAATCGCCTGCCCGCAGCAGGCACAACTCTCCCGCGAGACCGAGCGTCAAGTGGAACGGCGCGGCAGGGCCAATGTTCGCCATGTGGACCACCGTCCCGTCGGGCAGGAACAGGAAACTGCACTCCAGGGGGTCGGGCGAGATGTGGTGCGTGGGGCCAAAGACCCTGTAGACCTCTTCGTGGACGAAGATCCCCTCGGTGAGCAGGAGGACTTTGAGATCCAGGGAATCGAGTCTCTCGCGACCCGTGCCGTGCGACTCGACCATGCCAATCTCCCTCTCGCTCAAGACCCGGTAACGGACATACCTCCAATAGTGGAGTAACACCAGTATTATCCGTGACGAACCGCTTGTCAATCATCGAGGGGCAGGAGAAATCGGCCGAGCGCTCGTAGTCCCGGCCGGGACTACGAGCAACAGTCCTTGTCGCACGCACTTGTGCAATTATTACTGACATTTCTCGTTCTCTTGCAATCCGCGCAGGACATTTTTGATACACTGCGAAAAATGGCCCCCAATTCGTGGAAAAACCCCTATTAAGGCAGCTTTTCATGTTCGTCTGGCAAGCGCGATCGCGTAACAAATCTGTCGTGCCAGCACGATGCGTTTTTCGATCCTCCGTGGCGCGATACCTCGTTTTCGCCATGATTCTCCCCTGTTTTGCGGTTTTCCTGAATTTGGCACGTCCCTGGCGTTAAGGGTACGCGCAAGGCCCAGCCAGGCCCCTTCGTGACGCCGCGCAGGTCCGTGATCGACAGGGCGCTGATCGCCTCGGAGCGAAGGGAGACGTAGTCCTCCTTCGGCAGCTTCAATTCATCGGCCAGGTCGCGGGCGGCCACGATGCGGTCGATAAGAACCTGCTTGCGGGCGGGTGCCTGCTCTGTAGCGAGGCCACGCCCGCGCATTGTCATCGCCGCCTGGTTGCCGAGTATTTGCGAGAGAAATGGGGAGAGGTGGAGATCGAACATCGACAATCACTTTTTCCTCTTCCCCCGATCGGCGTTTTTCGCGACAATAGCCCCAATCTGCCTGGTCCACGGACGGAGCTTTCCATGTCGCCCAAGAAAATCCTCGACTACCTCGCCTACGTCGCCGTCCGCATCTTGATCTGCATTGTCCAGGCCGTGCCGCTGGAAACCGGCCGCAAGCTTGCCGGGCGGTGCGCCTGGCTGATGTACGACGTGCTGCACATGCGCGGCAAGGTGGTCGATGAGAACCTGGCCCACGCCTTTGCGGAACTCTCGCCCGAGGAGCGATCGATGATGGCCCGCCGCATGTGGGAACACCTGTTCCTGCTGGTGCTGGAGGTGGCCCACGTGCCGCGAAAGATCCACGAGACCAACTGGCGACGATACATCAATCTCCGCAACGTGGCCCCCCTCATGCGACAGTTGATCAGCGATCGCCCCGTGATCGTGGTCACGGGCCATTTCGGCAATTTCGAACTCGGCGGCTATGCCCTGGGTATCCTCGGTTTTCCCACATTCACGGTTGCGCGGAATCTCGACAACCCCTATCTCGATCGTTACCTGGCCAGCTTCCGGGCCGCGACGGGCCAACACCTGATCCCGAAGAACGGCGGTTACGATCAGATCGAACACGTGCTGGGCAGCGGCGGCACGATGGCCTTCCTTGCCGATCAGTACGCCGGCGAGAAAGGCTGCTGGGTCGATTTCTTCGGCCGGCCGGCTTCGGCCTATAAGGCGATCGCGCTGCTGGCCCTGGAGCACGACGCCCCGGTGGCGGTCTGCTATGCGCGGCGGTTGGGCAAGCCGATGCAGTTCGAAATGGTTGCCGCTGCCATGGCCGATCCCCGCGCTACCGGCAACGACGTGGGCACGGTCCGCGACCTGACCCAGTGGTACACAAGCCAGTTGGAACAGGCCATCCGCACCGCGCCCGAGCAATACTGGTGGGTCCACCGGCGATGGAAGGATACCAGGAAGAAACGCCCGAATCAGAAAGCAGCTTAGGGAAAAAATCCGAAATCCGAATGTCGAAATCCTAGACCAATACAAAACTCGAATGAGGGAAATTCAAAACGGTTTTGGTCATTCCTGGTTTGCATATCGAGTTTGTTTCGGATTTCGACATGCGGATTTCGGATTTCTCATCTTCCCCTGTCCCCTGCCATTCTCGCGTGCTAAACTGGTCTGATGGAACCCTTTCATCAATGTCTGGCCTTGGGGCCGGTCGCCGTTTACATGCTCTTGCTGGGCGCGATCAACCTTGCGCGGCGGCCGTTAATCGTTTCGGGCGGACGTGACGCGGCGGCGCTGGGACTGGCCGTTTCCGGGCTGGTCCTCGTGGGCCCGATCGCCCTGCTGTTTCCCGAAAGCGTGGCGGCCCATTTCGGCCCGGCGGGCACCAAGTATCTGTGGCTGATGATCGTTGGACTGCTGGCGACCAGCCTGATCATGGTGCTTCTGGTCCTGCGGCCGCGACTGGTCATTTACAACATCTCGGTCGATCAGTTTCGCCCCATCCTGGCCGAAGTGGTCGAGCGGATGGACCCCGATGCCCGCTGGGCCGGCGATTGCCTGTTCCTGCCGGGACTGGGCGTGCAGTTGCACGTAGAGAGCGCGGGCTGGATGCGAAACGTATCGCTGATTTCGTCCGGCCCGAAGCAGGACTATCAGGGCTGGTCGCGGCTGGAGGGCGAGTTGGCTGCGGCCCTGCGGAGCAGCGAAGTGTCCTGGAATCTGGCGGGGCTGATATTGCTCAGCCTCGGCAACGTCTTGGTCATCTGGCTGGCCTGGGCCATAATTCGCGATCCACAGGCGATCGCGCGGACGGTATTCGAGTTGCTGGATATGAAGTAACACGCTTACAGCTCGTAACCCCGCCAGACAAACGGATGATAGATTGCGCCTCCGGAACTTAGCCGGCTGAACGGCCGCTGCGGGGCGGGACCGAGCCAGAGGTCCCAGTTCAACTCCGCGGGCGGCGGCACGGGCGCGGGCCGATCGAGACCCTGCGGCCAGATGGGCCGATCGGTGCAGATATGGACCTCGGCATCGTGATCTATGCTGTCTCGCTTGCCAACCTCCCGACAGCGGATAAACTTGAATCAGACGTGAACCCCATGCACGGCAGAAGCGTCCTACGGAACATGACCAAATCCGTACCCAAGGAACTCTCCCATGTCCAAATCCGGCTACCACGGCCCGCTGGAACAAATCGCCGAATGCGTCTGGCGAATCCCGCAGTCGTACAAAACCGGCATGCGCGCGGAAGGTCGCATTTTCGCCGATGAAAAGCTCATCGAACAGATCCGCAACGACCAGGCCCCGGAGCAAGTGGCCAACGTGGCCTGCCTGCCGGGCATCCAAATGGCTAGCCTGGCCATGCCTGATATCCACTGGGGCTACGGGTTCTGCATCGGCGGCGTCTGCGCCACCGATCCGCTGGAAGGCGGCGTGATCTCGCCGGGCGGAGTGGGCTACGATATCAATTGCGGCGTGCGGCTGATCACCACCAATCTCTCGCTGAGCGACGTGCAGCGGCGAATGACCGCCCTGATGGACGCCCTCTTCCGCGAGATCCCCGCGGGCGTCGGCAAGGGCGGGCCGTATCGCTTCCCCGCCAAGGACTTGCGGCGGCTGATGGGCGAAGGGGTCAAGTATCTTGAGGGCCGCGGACTGGCCACCGCGGGCGACATCCAACATACCGAGGCCCAGGGCTGCCTCCGCGGGGCTGAGGCCGACGACGTCAGCCCCGCGCCCTCGCGCGCGGCGCCGACCAGTGCGGCACGCTTGGCGCCGGCAACCATTTTCTTGAAGTCCAGGTTGTCGATGAAATCTGCGATGCGGCGGCCGCCCGCGCGATGGGCCTGGCCCAGGACCAGGTCTGCGTGATGATCCATTCCGGCTCCCGCGGGCTGGGCTACCAGGTCTGCGACGACTCCCTGGCCGCATTTCGCAAGGTGCCGGCCAAGTATGGCATCGAACTGCCCGATCGCCAGTTGGCCTGTGCCCCGGTGCACAGCGACGAAGGCCAAAAATACCTCGGCGCCATGCGGGCGGCGGCGAACTTCGCCTGGGGCAACCGGCAGTTGCTGATGTGGCAGGCCCGCGAGACATTCGCCGAGGTCTTCCAACAGCCCTGGGAATCGTTGCGGATGAACCTCGTCTACGACGTGGCCCATAATATCGCCAAACTGGAAGAGCATACGGTCGATGGGCAGATGAAGAAACTCTGCGTGCACCGCAAGGGCGCCACGCGGGCGTTCCCCGCCGAGCATGCGGACTTGCCCGATCCGTATCGCGCGATCGGCCAGCCGGTGATCATTCCCGGCGACATGGGCCGGGCAAGTTGGGTTTTGGTTGGCCAGCCGGGCAGCATGCAGCAGTCGTTCGGCACGACCTGTCACGGGGCCGGCCGGGTGATGAGCCGCACGGCCGCGGTGCAGCACGCCCAGGGCCGGCGGATTGATCGCGAACTGGCCGACCAAGGCGTGATCGCCCGCTGCCGAAGCTGGAAGGGACTGGCGGAAGAACAGCCGGCGGCGTATAAAGATGTGAGTCTGGTGGTCGATGTCGTACACAAGGCCGGGCTGGCCGGCAAAGTGGCGCGGATGCGGCCGATTGGAGTGGTGAAGGGATAAGGAGCCTTCCGTAGGATGGACCTCGGGCACCATGTACTCATGGTCGATCCGTCCGCAAAAAATGGACGGACTCGGAACCCCATCCTACAGAAAGGTCGTGAAAGGTCAGAAGAAATGCGAGCGATTTTCCTTGCCGTCCTGACAGGCTGTTGTACGGCCGCTGGTTGCGGCGGGGCAAATCGAAACGATGATCCCATGGGAGACAAAGCGATGACAATCTCGGTTACCAGCAGTGCGTTTGAGGCGGGCAAGCCGATCCCGAAGAAATACACGGGCGAGGGTGAAGATCTTTCGCCACCCCTGGCCTGGTCGAACATCCCCAAGGGCGCGAAGGAAATTGCGTTAATCTGTGACGACCCCGACGCGCCTGGGGGAACGTGGGTCCACTGGGTGCTCTACAAGATTCCAGCCGGCACGACCAGCCTGCCGGAAGGACTGCCGCCGGAGAAGACCTTGGATACACCGGCCGGCGCTGTGCAGGGCATCAACTCCTTCGGCAAAGTAGGCTATGGTGGGCCAATGCCGCCCAAGGGCCACGGCACGCACCATTACCACTTCAAAGTCTGTGCGCTCGACAAACCGGTAACCTTGCCGCCGGGCCGGGACAAGAAGGCGCTGCTGGCCGAGATTCGTGACCACATGCTGGCCCAGGGTGAGCTGATGGGAACGTATCAGAGGTGAATCAGCACGTCTTGGAGTCGCGACGACAGCTTGCCGTTTCGCGCCGCCAGCAGTGGAGAGTACGCCAAACAACCCGGTCAACTTCCCGAATAGCCGCTAAGAAACCCAGAAGCCGCTCAGGCTTCCCCCCAATTTGAAAGGACAATCCGATGCACGAGCCGATCAAAACCCGTCGCCAGTTCCTGCAGACCGTCGGCGCCTTGGGCGCCGTATCCATCTTCGCAGGATCGGGCGAGACTTGGGCAAACTCTACCGAGGGCCAGGAGAAGCTGGCCATTGAAGGAGGGACGCCGGTCCGCAAGATTGCACTCCACTCCCGGCCCTACGGGCCTCAGTTCTATGACGACGTCGAGAAGCGGGAGCTCCTGGAGGTCCTCGAATCGAAGAATCCTTTCCGCTGGTGGGGCGGAAACTCAAAGGTCCTCCAGTTCGAGAAGGCCTATGCGGCGCATCTCGGGGTCAAGTATGCGATGGCCGTGACGTCGGGCACGACAGCGCTGTACACCGCCATGGCGGGCATCGGCATCGGCCCCGGCGACGAGGTCATTTTGCCCGCCTGGACCTGGTATGCCGACTACGATGCGGTCGTGCTCTCGGGGGCCCTGCCGGTCTTCGCCGAGATCGACGAGTCGTTCGCCATCGATCCGCAGGACATCGAAGCGAGGATCACCCCGCGGACCAAGGCAATTGTGCCCTCCCACCTGCAAGGCGGCGTGGCCGACCTGGACGCGATCCTCGCTATCGCCAGGAAGCACAAGCTGCTGGTTGTCGAAGACTGTGCCCAATGCGCGGGCGGGCGTTACAAGGGGAAATACGTGGGCTCGATCGCCGACATGGGCATCAACAGCTTCCAACTCAGCAAGACCATCACCTCCGGCGAGGGCGGCGCCGTGACCACCAACGACCCGAAGCTCTTCGAGCGTGCCCTCCGCTTCCACGACGTGGGCATGATCCGTTCGCCCTACGCCGAGTCGCTCGGCGGCGGACTGTTGGCGGCCTTCGCGGCCTGCAATTTCCGCATGAACGAGTTCACCGGAGCGGTGCTGAAGGGGCAATTGCAGAAGCTGGAGACCATCTGCGCCCGCCTTCGCGGCGCCGCCCGCAAGGTCCGCGAGGCGATTGCCGACCTGCCCGGACTCAAACTCCGCAAGTCGGCGGACCCCGAGGGCGACCTGGGCTCGGTAGTCTTCCTGGACCTGGGCACGAAGAGGCGGCGCGACAAGTTCCTGCGCGCCATGGCTGCGGAGGGAGTGCCGGCGTCGCCGCCCGGCGGCTCGGTGATCCTGCCTATCGCCCCGCAGATCGAGAAGAAGTCGACGATCCACCCCGCCTGGCCTTCCTTTCAAACTCCCGCAGGCAAGGCCATCCGCTACGGCAAGGAGGCCTGCCCGCGGACGATCGACATTCTCGGCCGGTCGGCCGGCGTGACCATGGACCCGAGTTACAGCGACGAGGACTTGAACGACGTGGCCCGCGCCATCCGCAAGGTCCTGCCGGCTTTGGGACCGGCGTGAGCACTGCGGTCATGGCTGCGGGATGGCCGTTGTGCTGTTCGCGGGCGAAAATAATCCGCGCTACCGTCCCAGCACAACATCGATGCCGGAGAGTATCAGGTCCAATTTCGCCCGACGTATCCTGCCCACGTAGTCCTCAAGAAGCGATTTGTCCAGGGTTACGATCTGCGAGACGTTGGCGACGGACTCCTTCGGCAAACCGGTGGTTCGCGCAGACAGAGCCACGTTGCCGGGGGCACCCGCCCACTTCAAGTTGCTGGTCAGCGGAACACAGACGACGGTTGCTATTCGGCTGCGATTCATCGCATCTCCTTGCACAACGACGATCGGCCGCCGGAAGCCGGGCCCGGAGCCGCTTGGGTCCGGAAGCTCCGCCCACCAAACATCCCCTTGCGAGATCACCACTGGCTCTGCTCCAGGAGCCGCCGGGCAGCAGCGGACACGAACGGGTCGGTCGTTTCCCCCAATTCGGAGCAAACTCGATCGAATGCCTCAGTGAGATATTCCGGTGCATGGCGCGCCACATATTCCGCCAGGGCAAGGCTGTATATTTCGCTCCTGGATTTACGCATGCGCTGCGCAAGCTGCTCGGTCTCCTCGAATACGCGATCAGGAATGGAAACTGCTGTTTTCATACCATTAGTATAACCGCCAATAGACTCCGGATCAAGCCCGAGTTTCCGGTTTGGCGGCGTATTGAAGCAGGAGGAGTAGTGCGAACCAGCCGAGGAATTGCCGGCTTCGCCGCACGGCGGCTCACTTGTCCTGCCCGTCGACCCGCGGATCGAAAAGAATCTGACGGGTCGTAAGCAAGTTCTTATCGCTACGCGGGCATCGCCGAGAGACCAGGTGTTACCGTAACGAGTGTAGTTTCTCCTGTCATCGTTTGCTGCTAGCGTGGACGCTGACCACGGTCAAGAACACGCCGCACATCATCCTGCGGTATCCTGGACATTCGCCGGATTCCTAAGTATCCTAGTATCCAGAGACCGGCAAACAAGGAAACTCCAATGGCAATAAGAACAAAGATTTCGCGGCGCCAAATGCTGGGACATGCCTTAGGGGCGACGGCGGCAGGAATCGCCCTGCCGCACCTCGCCCTGTTCGGGGCCGACGCGGCGCGGGCTGCCAACGATCAGATCGGCGTGGGGATCGTCGGCTGCGGGCGGCGTAATGGGCAACTGGCCATCGGCAAAGGCGGGCAGGGGGCGCCGCCCGCTCATGCGCGGATCGTGGCCGTGGCCGATCTCAACCTGAAGCGCGCGCAAGAATGGGCCAAGAATTATCGCTGCCAGGCCTACCAGGACTACCGCGCGCTGTTGGACCGCAAGGACGTGGAAGTCGTCGTCTATGCCACCCCGGAGCACTGGCACTACTTGCCCTGCATCCATGCCTGCCAGGCGGGCAAGGACATGTACGGCGAACAGCCCTTGAGCCATACGATCCGCGAGGGACGCGTGATGATCCAGGCCGTGCGCAAATACAATCGCGTGTTTCAGACCGGCGAGATGCAGCGCTCCCACCCCGCGACGCGGAAGGCCGTGGAACTGATTCGCAACGGGCGGATCGGCAAGCTGCAATCGATCATCGGTTACAACTATCCCAGCGCGTACGAGTGCGATTTTCCCGCGCAGCCGATCCCCGAGTGGCTCGACTGGGACCGCTGGTGCGGGCCGAACGAGGTGGTGCCGTATCACACCGATTTGTATCTGTCGCGCATCCCTTACGAGCGAGAGCCTCCTTACTACACGTACCCCGCGGAGAAGTGCGCCGTGGGCCCGGGCTGGATGTCGTTCCGGCCCTACTCGGGCGGCGAGCTGCCCAACTGGGGCTGCCATGGACTGAGCATGGTCCATTGGGCCCTGGACATGGACCATAGCGGCCCGGTCGAGATCTGGGTGGACCCCGCCGAGAAGATGGAAGAGGTGGTCTACCACACGCCGGAGAAGCGCGATCGCGGGGACGCGGCCTGCTCCCGGACGATCATCCACTACAAGTATGCCAATGGAGTGGTGCTGACGCTCGGTTCCATCGACCCGAAACTGGGTGGCGGGGCAACGTTCATCGGCGACAAGGGCCGGATCACGATCTTCCGCGAGGGGTACGAGTGCGATCCGGTCGGGCTGGATCAGGACCCGCTGCCGCCCCAGGCGACCCGCGTTTACCCGAGCGACAACCATATGCAGAACTTCTACGCCTGCGTGACCTCGCGCAAGGACCCGATCATGAACATCGAGGCCGGGCACAGCGTGGCCACCTTGTGTCACCTGGGCAACATTGCCCGCCGGCTGGGCCGCCGACTGAAATGGGATCCCGAGCGGGAGATCTTCCCCGGCGACGACGAGGCAAACTGGCTTATCGACGTTCCGAAACGCAAAGGCTACGAGTTGCCGGAGCACGTGTAACCAAACCGTATCCGGCACACTCCGCGTGCCGCTGGCGGACGGCGCACGACCCGCCAGCAGGCGTCCCGTGCCGGATACAAAAGGAGCATACTCATGACATGGCGTTTTTTCGCAGTTGTGGCCGGTCTCCGACCGAGCCACGCCGCCGACCGAAGGTCTCCAGTACACAGGGAGACCTGCGGTCGGCCGTTTCGGCCGGGTCGGGAGACCCGCGCCGAGCGGCGTTTTTTCGTGGGGACACTACTGGCCGTCTGCTGTGCCGTGCTGGCCGGTCACGCGGCCGCTAAAGACACGGCCGTGCCCTCGGTCCGGTACCTTCCCTTGGATGCCCCGGCGGGCATGTCGCAGGCCGTGATTGTCCAGGGACTGCCGCTGGTGCATACCCGGCAGCTATTGCCGCTGGACCGCGAGCGAAAGGTGGTGGGCGTGGGTTCGGCCGGTCGGCAGATCGAGCAGGTGCTGGACAACCTGGAGGCCGTGCTGAAGGACTGCGGATCAGGCATGGACAAGCTGGTTCGAGTTAACGTCTACGCCCTCTCGACGGCGACCGTCAGCAGCTTCCGCGAGCACTTGAGCAAACGGCTCGGTGTGGCCGTCCGTCCGGCGATCACCTCGGTCCTCACGCCGCTGCCTCATCGCAAGGCACTGGTGGCTGTCGATGCGATCGCGGCGGTCGGCATGGTCAATCCTCGATCGGCGCCCGGCGAGACCGTGGCGTTGAGACGCTGCCGGTCGGTGGCCGGGGACGACGGGTGCGCCGATGCGGCGGTGTTGCCGCGGGGGGGCGTGGCGTATCTCTCCGGCCAGCCCGACGAAGGCGGCCTGGCCGCATCGGCCGTTACGAGGTCTATGACCGGTCTGATGAAGACACTCGGGCACTTGAAGCTCTCGCCCAAGCAGGTCGTGCAGGTGAAGGTGTTCTTGAGGCCGGCCACCTCCGCCGAAGAAGTGCGGCGCGAAGTGCAGAAGTTCTTCCCGGATCAAATCACGCCGCCGGTGGTCTTCGTGGAATGGCTGGCGGCGATGCCGGTGGAAATCGAAATGGTTGCCCAGTTTCCGCGGTCGGCGAGCAGCATGTATCCATGGTCGGCGGGCGAGGACGTCGCGTACTTCACCCCGCCTGAGGTTCGGCCGTCCAATACCTTCACCAAGGTGGCCCTGCTGCAAACCGAGCGGCAGATCTACATTTCCGGCCTGTACGCCCGAGTCCCAAGCCGTGGCGAGCCCCAGGCGGTCTACGTTTTCGAGCAATTGCAGGAAATCCTGAAAAAGGCCGGCAGCGACACGCGTCACCTGGTCAAGGCCACGTACTACGTGAGCGACGACGACGCCGCCCGATGGATCGACAGGACGCGGCCGCGGTTTTACGACCCCGCGCGTCCGCCCGCGGCGTCGAAGGTCATGGTTCACGCCGTGGGCCAGCCGGGCCGCACGATCACGATGGACATGATCGCCGTAGGTTGCGGGCAGTAGACCTCTTATTCCGCTCGCGTCTCCCTCAACACCTTGCGGCAAGCGGCGATCACCGTTTCTTCGACGTTCTCCGCGAACGGGCCCGGCTGACCGTAGTAGACCATGCTGTCCACCGGCTCGTAGCCGCCGCCTCTCAGCACTGCCAGCGAGGGGATGTAACAAGGCACCTCGTTCGCGTACCCCATCACGATCAGGTTCTCCTTGGGAAACTCCCGCTTCAGCCGCAAGCCGTACTCGACGGTGACCTCGCCCGCCAGGGCCACGAGTGTCAAGTCGTCGCCTAGGCGCACCGCCTGCACGGGATACGGAATCGAGCGCACGGGCCGGCCCGCGTCGTAAGCCGCCAGCATGAGCTTGGCGCGGGCCTGCCGATATTTGTCCGGGCTTGTCGCCTCTTTTTCGAAGGTCGCACGCTCGTGCGGGGCGAACTGGAGCTCCGTCACTTCGTAGGCCGTGCGGATCGGCCCGTGTACGGGGCGAAGCTCCGTGCCGAGCACGCGGCGGACTTCCCCGGCGAGCGTCGTGCCGTGCTGCCGGGCCAACTCGACCTTGCCGCGGGGCTGTGGGTTTTGATCGCCGCCGCAGAGGATTGCGAACATGGCCGTCGTGCCGGGCAGGGCCTTCTCCAGCTCGATCTCGGCAAAGCCCGCGTAGTCGCCGTTGATTTTGTAGAAGTCGCCGCCGAGCGTCGTGTTGTGGCAGGCATAGGCAAACAGGACGGCCCGGAGTTTGCCGTCGGGCGCGGCGATCTTCAGCACGGGCAGGTCGTGATCCACGGGCCCCTGCGGATGGATGCCCAGCCGCACGCCTTTGGACGTCGGCTCGCGGCGGTTGACGGCGAAACCCGCGGATCCGTGGCCGACGGAAATCAGCGCAGGGGCACGATCGGCGATCGCCGCATCGACCGTGCGGACCAGATCATCGGCGAGCTTCTTGCCGTATTGGATGAGCCGGTCGCGGTCCTCCGGCCCGAGGAAGTACATGTTCTTCAGGTTAGGCCAAACGACCGGGCCGGAATGGGTGTGCGATGCGTTGAGCACGATCTGGGAGCGATTCAGGCCGTGCTTTGCCTTGAGTCTCGCGGCGACTTCCTCGGCGAGCTCGTGCGGCAGGCCGATCAAGTCGGTGGTGACGAGGACCACCCGACCGCCTCGGGCGTCTTCGATCACCAGTGCCTTGGCCCACAGGTCGTGGAGGACGCCCTCCGAGGGATGTTTGCGCGAGGCATAGCCGGACATCCAGATCGGGCCTTGGGGTGTGATGACCGTGCGGCTGACGCCCACTTTGAGGTCCACTGCCACCGACGTGGCGGCCAGCGCCGGCGCAGCCGCTGCGACCGCGGCAGCGGCCAGAAAACGACGGCGACTGAAGGTCCTGCTCATGGCGACTCCCTTTCTGCACTGCTCTGACACGGGAAATGGGAATACGTAGGCCGGGGCGCTATCCGTAGGGTGGGCCGAGTGAAACGAGTCCCACCATGAAAGGCACCTGAAACTGGTGGAATTCGTTTCACTCGGCCCACCCTACCCGGTTGGTGCCGAGCCCGTTTACGTCTGAATCACAACTGAGGTTAGATGACTAGCCGGCCGTTGTCAACGGCGGCCCCTGGCTCTCAGTGGCCGGCAATGAAAGCAGTTGGTACGGTTGCGATCTAGGCTGCCGCGCTGGCTTCGTGGCGGACAATCAACTAGACTGGATACGCTGCCACGGGGCCAACCCCGCAGGTTTGCCGTGGGGCGATGATTGACAGTCTAGAACCGTTTTCCAAGGAGCCTTGCTATGATCCAGATTGGTATCCATACCGACAACTGGCGACCGTTGAGTCAGAGTTTCGAGACGGCTTGTACGAAGATTGCCGCCTTGGGTGTGCGGCATGTCGAATTCGCCGTGATCCACGGCCAGAACTTCATCCAAGCCCTGGGCTACGATCCGGCAGTCTCGCTGCAAGCCAATCCCCGCGCCTTGCGAAAGTATCTGGAAAAACTCGGCCTGGAAGTCACCCAGATCGACGGTTCCTACCCGATGATGGGCCCCAACGGTTCGGCCTTCGGCGTGCAGTACGTGCAGCAGACTATTCGTTTCGCGGCTGAACTCGGCTGCCCGATGGTCGATACGGTCGATGGGGCCTTTGAGACCCCGGGACTGTCGTTCGAGGAAGTCTTCCGCATCACCTGCGACAATTACCGGCAGTGCCTCTCCTGGGCCGAGGATTACAACGTGATCATCAACGTCGAGACCCACGGGCCGTATACGAGCAATCTCGAATTCATGACGCGGCTGTTCAGGCACTTCAACTCGCCTTTCCTCCGCTTCAACTTTGATACGGGCAACACTTTCATCGCAGGCAAGGACCCGCTGGAGTTCTGCAAGGCCCTGCGGCCGTATTTGACGCATTGCCACATCAAAGACGTTTCGCCGGCCTTGGCCGCGGCCGCCCGGGGCGAAGAGACGGGCATCGGCTCGTCCGAAGTGCCGGTCGGCGGCGGAGCGAATGCCGAGAACATCAAGGCTGTCATTCGCTGCCTCAAGGAATCCGGCTGGGACGGCGCCGTATCGATCGAGTGCTACGGCTCCGACGAGAACACCCGCAAGAGCCTGGAGTTCATGCGTGGAATCGTTTGACGGTTCCACGCCCACTTTCCATTTTCTTGCTTCACTTCCCCGGCTCGTGGAGTATAATAGAGAAGCGGCAGGGAACCATCGGCTCACCGAAGCCGGTCGCAGGGCCGAAAAAGCGGAAGAATTCGTCTGCGGATGGGCCATAAAAACTGCCGATAGTGAAACTACCAGCTAGGACGCTGTTTTGAGACCCCGTTGGCCGTGTGGTGAGCCGGGTTTCCAAGCAGCGTCCAAGAAAATTCCCTCTCGCCAGCTATTCCGACGGAGGTGCCAACCATTTAGCGTGAACCGGGGTTAAGAAGAGGCAAGTGCTTAGCACGCCCTGCCCCGCGTTCGTCTCGCAGCGACGCATCCAGTCGCAATCGGCGGGAGGATTTTATGAGAGCCGCCATGGGCCCGCGAGGGAACGTGGCGGCTCTTATTTTTCCTTCTTCTCCACAAAGCGCAGCGAATGGACGAACTGCTCATCGGCCCGGCCGAATTGCTCGAGCCGCTTCTCTTCGACCCGAAAACAGAACGTCACCTGCCGGCCCTCGGGGTTGGAAACCAGGTAGTAGAACCACCGCACGGGAACTTCGTTGTCCTTGCCTTTTGCCTTCACCCACAGGATTCGCAAGTGGGCAGGGCTCTCCGCCTTGGAGACTTCCAGCAACTCGCCAAAATTGTCGCCCAGTAATTGTTGAACGATGCCCTGGAACTGTTCGAGCGTGGGCAGTTTCGACACGTCCACTTGCGGCTGCGGCGAGATCTTGCACAGCCCGATGTCCTGGCCGTGATCGAGACGGCGGAACTCATCATAATCGTGGGTCGCGCCCATCAGGAACCACGAACGATCGTGCGTCAACTGGCATCCGCCTCCACTCTGAAGATATCGTATGAGCGTCAAATCTTTTGTTGGTTTCATGGGCAGATCGGCCAGCGCAGCTTCGCTCAGTTTCTCCGCGGTCTCGATAGGGGTAATGCTTGTCTGCACGAACACGGTGGCGTCGAGACCATCCTCGACCACTCCAATCTCTCGGGTCTGCTTCAATCGCATGGTGAACCAGTCGATGCGGCCGGTGCGGCGATTGAAGCGGCACTTGGCCTTCAGGCCGATCTGATTGTTAGCCCCGTAGAGTTTGCCTTCCACCTGGCCGTCCAGATCAAAGCGTGCAAGCTCGGGCGTCACCTTGTTGAGCACCATCTGCACCGAATTCGACGTGATCTCCTCCAGCCCTAAGAGCAAGACGATGGTGTCAGCCGAAATCTTCCATGACTCGCCAATCTTCACCGGCTTGCCCGGCAGCAACTGGTCTAGGAACAGACTCTCACCGACCGTGGCTACCAAGTCCAACTCATCCCAGTTCAATGGGCCCGTGGGGCAGAACAGGGTCTCCTTTCCCCCGACAATTTCCACGCCAATGAGCCGGTTCTCCGGTCGCAAGGCGGGTTTCTGGACGATCGTTCCCTTTTTCAGCGTGGCGGAAGCCTCGTGGTAGTAGCGGACACCCCGCAGCGTCTTCTCCGTCGCCGTCGGCATTTGCAGCGTCTTCTCGTCGTAGTCGCGGCGGCATGTGAGATTAACTCGTTGCCGGCTGGGTTTTTCGTCGGTGCCCGATTTGGTCAACACATCGCCGATGGCCTCCAGCAAGATATTGACGTGGTCGAAGTGATTCACCTGCCGCTGGCTGAGCAAAGGTGTAGGTTTCCGTGTCTTCGGGGGCGGCATGCAGACAAGAAAGCGAGGCACCAGCCCCAAAAATAAACGCGATATAGTAAGGAATGTATTTCATGATCTGCTAATCCATTGGCGAGCAGGTTGGAGCTTTCAGCATAGCAGGTTTTCGTGGAAACCCCAATTCCGCGCTATCGGGGGGGCTCAGGCGTATCAGGGAAAACCTTAGGGCGCAGCCGGGTTTCCCGTGCTATGCAAACAATCGGCAAAAGGCCAATATATTGTTTCCAGCAAGATAATATGGTGAAAAAGAAAGCAGCCTCTTGCATATTTTTCACAAAATGTGTAGTCTAAAATCTAGTGGCGTGCTGGTAAGTACTTAGGATCATTCCGGTGCCGGAAATGCCGGACGCTGCTGCGTTTCGAAAGGTGAAAACCGAGTGGGCGAACGAACATTGGACACTTTGGAGCGTACAGAGTATCCTGTGTTCCCCGAGTCTCATCGGACGAGCCGACTGCCGACGAAAGGACGATAAGATGCACACCGAGTACCGAGTCTCTGCGATGCGGGAACTCCGGGATCAGCAAGTGCGCTTTGCCCCCCGCGAGAAGAAGCTTGAGCAGGTTGGTGCGGCTGAAAAACTCCTCACGGAGATCGAACCCGACCGGATCTATACGTACGAGTATTTGTGCTTTCGGATCACCCGTTATCGACCCGAGGCCCATCGCGACGTGAAATTCGTCGGGCTGGATGCCAAGCACGATCTGGGGATGTTCGTCGAGGATTTGTCGGATGCGGCAAACGTCGCGGCCGATTCGGCTGGCGAGCGGGTGGTGACAATCGAGGAGCTAGCGAAACGTTTTAATGTGTCGACGAAGACCATTTCGCGTTGGCGTCGATTGGGGCTGATCAGCCGCCGCTTTGTCATGGACGGCCGCAAGCGGGTCGGTTTCCTGGAAAGCTCGGTCAACCGCTTTGTGGCACAGAATTCCGACAAGGTTCGTCGCGGAGCGCAGTTCAGCCAGCTCAGCGAGGCCGAGCGGTCGACGATCCTCGAGCGTGCCCGCCGCTTAGCTCAGGCGGGGGGGGCACCGGCCGAAATCGTTCGCCGTATCGCTCGCAAGACGGGTCGCAGTCCCGAGACGATCCGCTACACGCTCAAGCAATTCGACCTGGAAAACGCCGATCTGGCAATTTTTCCTGATAATCACGGTCCCATCCGCCTGGAAACCAAGCGAAAGATCTACTATCAGTTTCATCGTGGCGAGTCGGCCGAGTCGCTGGCAAGGCGTTTTTCCCGTACTCGGGCCAGCATCTATCGCATCATTGCCGAGATGCGGGCCGAGCAGATCGCCGAGTTGCCTCTGGATTGCATCCCCAATGGCGATTTCGCCAAGGCCCTGCGGGTGTCCAAATGCGACACAGCGAATCCTCGCGCCAATGCCGGACAATGACGAACCGGTGAAAAAGGCCCGGCTTCCCTCCGGCTTGCCTCCCTATTTGGCCAGCCTGTATGAGGTGCCGTTGCTGAGCCGCAACCAAGAGGCCCATCTCTTTCGCAAGATGAATTTCCTCAAGTATAAGGCTTCCAAGCTGCGGGAAAAGCTCGATCGCAGTCAGCCCAAGTCGACACTGATGGATCAAATCGAGGAGTATTACGGAGAGGCCGTGGCCACGAAGAACCAGATTATTCGCGCAAATCTCCGCTTGGTGGTCTCGATTGCCAAGCGGCACGTGGGCCCTGCGGAAAACTTCTTCGAGTTGGTCAGCGACGGCAATATTTCGCTGATGCGGGCGGTAGAAAAATTCGATTACGCCCGCGGTTTCAAATTCAGCACCTACGCAAGCTGGGCAATCATGAAAAACTTTGCCCGCACGATCCCGGATGAACACCGCTACCGAGACAGGTTCCGCACCAGCCACGCGGAGATGTTCGGCAGCACGCAGGATGCCCGCAGCGACCAATTCGAGCAAGAATCGTCGCAGTCGCAACGGGAGTGGCAGGTGGAAAAAATCTTAGGTTGGCTTGACCAGCGTGAGCAGACGATCATCATCCGACGATTCGGCTTGCAACGGGGGCAGGAGCCCCTTACGCTGAAGCAAGTTGGCGCCGAATTGGGGGTAACTAAGGAGCGGATCCGCCAAATTGAAGCCCGCGCTTTGAGTAAACTGCGTAAAGCAGTCGCAGAGGAGAAGATTGATTTCCCTGTATAGTTCACTTGCTTGGAAATGTTTACCGCTCTTTTGGACAGGTTACGTAGCTCTGCATGCCAAGCACTACTTCTGGAAGATGCATTACAATACTATCGGGGAGTTTTTGTTGAATTTCTAGGGGCGGTCGGGGCGAAATTGATCGAACTGACTTTTTTGGCCTCTCATGCACCTTGCATTGCCTTGGCGTGTCGTTATACTAATGGATTCGCGTGTCGGCTTGACCAGCTAGCGTAGCTCAACCGGCAGAGCAATGGTTTTGTAAACCATAGGTTGTGGGTTCAAGTCCCTCCGCTAGCTCGTAAGGGATCGGCTATTCGTTCGTTTCCTTGTGGTGCGTTGCAAGGCCCCATGCAAAAGCCCTCGTGCAATTTGTGGCCACAAGTTCGCCAAGTAGGCGGATTACGGGCGGTGAAGGTTGGTCGGTCCCAGGATAGAAATGGCGGAGGCGATCCCCAGCGGGGGAGCGAGAAATCGGGCACCATGTACTCATGGTCGGCGGAGGGTTTCCCGAGTGGCCAAAGGGGTCAGACTGTAAATCTGATGGCAACGCCTTCGAAGGTTCGAATCCTTCACCCTCCATTGACGAAAAACTGACCTATGGCGGATGACGAGATGGCAAACGGCTCTTTGTCACGAGGATTTCGCCGTTTGGCGCGGCGCGGGTGTAGCTCAATGGTAGAGCCGTAGCCTTCCAAGCTACTTACGTGGGTTCGATTCCCATCACCCGCTTGGTTGGCTGGAGAGAAGAGGAAAGAGAGAAAATCGGCGACATCAGGCTGCTGTAGCTCAGTCGGTAGAGCGCGTCCTTGGTAAGGACGAGGTCAAGGGTTCAAATCCCCTCAGCAGCTCTCGGTCGACCGGATGCGTAATGGCCGTTCGTGTTCATCGGGACGGGTCGGAATTGGGCCTGCCCCAAGGGAATTCGGTCTAACAAGTTCATCGTTACTCGCATGTGATTGCAGGGAGATAGAATGGCGAAGGAAGTATTCCAACGTAAGAAACCTCACGTCAACGTGGGCACCATCGGCCACATTGACCACGGCAAGACCACGCTAACCGGCGCGATCCTGGCAACCCAGGCCGCTAAGGGGTTGGCCAAGTTCAAGGCGTATGCAGAAATCGCCAAGGGCGGCACCGTCCGCGACGCGACCAAGACGGTGACCATCGCCGTGGCGCACGTCGAGTATGAGACCGAGAAGCGTCACTACGCCCACATCGACTGCCCCGGCCACGCCGACTTCATCAAGAACATGATCACCGGGGCCGCCCAGATGGACGGGGGCATCCTCGTCGTTTCGGCCGCGGACGGGCCGATGCCGCAGACCCGCGAGCACGTGCTCCTGGCCCGCCAGGTGAACGTGCCCGCCCTGGTCGTATTTCTCAACAAGGTCGACCTGGTCGACGACCCGGAATTGCTGGAGTTGGTCGAACTGGAAGTCCGCGAGCTGCTCACCAAGTACGGCTTCCCGGGCGACGAGATCCCGATCACCCGCGGCGACTCTTTGACGGCCTACAACAAGCCTACGGACCCGGCCGCCACGAAGTGCATCCAAGACCTGCTGGACTCGGTCGACGCCTACATTCCCGAGCCGCAGCGTGAAGTCGACAAGCCCTTCCTCATGGCCGTGGAAGACGTGTTCTCGATCGAAGGCCGCGGTACCGTGGCCACCGGACGTATCGAGCGCGGCTGATCAAGGTCGGCGAAGAAGTGGAGATCATCGGTTTCAATCCCGAGTCCCGCAAGACGGTCGTCACCGGCGTGGAAATGTTCAACAAATCGCTCGATCAGGGCATGGCCGGCGACAACGTCGGTTGCCTGCTGCGCGGCATCAAGCGTGAGGAAATCGAGCGCGGGCAGGTGTTGGCCAAGCCCGGTTCGATCACGCCGCACACGCAGTTCGAGGCCGAAGTTTACGTGCTGTCCAAGGAAGAAGGAGGCCGGCATACCCCGTTCTTCAGCGGGTATCGTCCCCAGTTCTACTTCCGCACGACCGACGTTACCGGCTCGGCGAACTTGATGGGCGATGCGGAAATGTGCATGCCCGGCGACAACGTCAAGCTGTCGGTGGAGTTGATCTCGCCCATCGCCATGGACGTCAACGTGCGTTTCGCTATCCGCGAAGGCGGCCGTACGGTCGGCTCCGGCGTGGTGACGAAGGTGATCAAGTAGGGTTTATGTGTGTTACGTAGGGCGGTCGGGTACCAGATGCCCATGGTGCCCGACCTGGCGGCCGTACCCGAATTCGGAAGACAAACAGGGGCGTAGCTCAATTGGTAGAGCACCGGTCTCCAAAACCGGGGGTTGCGAGTTCGATCCCCGCCGCCCCTGCAATTATACTCTGCACGACTGGAAGTGGTCCGCAGCGGAGCGATGTGGAGAAGTTCGTATCATTCTCAACCGTTCGCAGTATATATAAGGCCCAAAGCGGTGAGCGCATTTTTTGAGGAATTTTTTCGGGCTGGCATTTACAAACGAAGCCAGGGACGTATCGTCCGGCAGGTGACGTTTGCCGCGCTGGCATTGGCTCTGCTCATTGGTCTGTTTAGGCTGATGCAGACGATGCGCGGCTATAGCGATACGTATTCGGCGTGGCTCTATTACGGGCTGCCCGGCGTGTTGGCTGTCGTCGGCGTATGGGCCGCGTATCGCAGCGTCAATTGGCCAGCCTTCGCCGACTTTTTGATTGCCGTGGAAGCCGAGATGAACAAAGTTTCGTGGCCTTCGCGCGGCGAACTCATTCGCTCGTCGGCGGTTGTGATCTTCACGATTTTCGCCATCGGCATCGTGCTGTTCGGTTTCGACGCGGTGTGGGTTCAAATTTTCCAGTGGATTCATGTTTATGGCCAGGCCAAGCCCTGAGCGGTCGACATTCGACCCCCCAGGTTGGCTTTGAAAAGGTGCAGCGGTTGTGACAGAACAGAGCGGACCGAATCCGGAAGTCCTGGGAGATCGCCCCGCCGCCAGTGCGGAGGTTGATCGGCAGCCGGACCTTTCGCCGGTCATGCCCCAGCACGATCCGGACCGGCATGATCTGGATCCCGGCGCGGTGCTTGGGGAGGTTGCGGTCGAGTCGGGTGGGATTCCGCCGGTTTCCGCCGAATTTCCGCCGGATTTGGCGGTCTCTGTTGCGGAAACGGCCGCCGCGCCCGAGACCGTTGCGGAAGCGGCTGCGCCCGAGATCGTTACGGAAGCGGCTGCGCCCGAGATCATTGCGGAAGCGGTTGCGCCCGAGACCGTTGCGGAAGCGGCTGCGCCCGAGACCGTTGCGGAAGTTGCCGCGCCAGCGCCGGCAGGGCGCGTCAAAGCCGCGGCGGGTGCTCGTCCGCCCAAAGCGCGGAAAGCGGCGGCGGCCCCGGCCGCGATTGTGTCGGACGTTCCGAAATCGGAAAACATGAATTGGTATATCCTCAAGGTCCAGAGCAACCGCGAGGAGTCGATCCGCGAAGGCCTGTTGCGCCGGGTTTCGATCCAGGGGCTCGATCGATTTTTCGGCGAGGTGATTGTTCCCACGGAGAAGGTTACAGAGTTCAAGGGCGGCAAGAAGCGGGTGATCAAGCGGAAGCTTTATCCCGGTTACATCGTCGTGCACATGGAAATTAACGAAGACACGTGGTTCCTGGTGCGTGAAACGCCGGGGATCGGCGATTTCACCGGCGCTTCCGGCGTGCCCACGGCAATGTTGCCGCACGAGGTGGAGCGGATTATCGCCAAACAGGAAGAAAAGAGCGAAAAAGCCCCCGATTTGAAGATCCCCTTTGCCAAGGGCGATCGCGTGAAGGTCATCGAAGGGAACTTCGAGAATTTCGAAGGCGAAGTGGATGCGATCGACAAGACCAACGGCCGGGTGACGGTGATGATCACGATTTTCAATCGGACGACGCCCGTCGAGTTCGAGTATTGGCAAGTCGAATCGGTTTGACGAATCATTTTGTAGAACGGAGTTTATTCCGTTCCAGTTAGATTAGGGTTTGATCATGGCGAAGAACCTCGTAGGCGAAGTAAAATTCCAGGTCCCGGGTGGCCAGGCGACCCCGGCCCCGCCGGTGGGCACGGCCTTGGGCAAGTATGGCATCAACCTGGGGCAGTTCGTGTCGCAGTTCAACGACCGCACCCGCGAGGCCGGCGGCATGCCGATCCCGGTGGTGGTCAAGGTTTACAGCGACCGCACGTTTGAGTTCGTGACCAAGAGTCCCCCGGCGGCCTCGCTGTTGAAGAAGGCGGCGGGAATTGCCAAGGGTTCCGGCGTTCCGAACAAGGAGAAGGTCGGCAAGGTCACATGGGCCCAGGTCGACGAGATTATCAAGCTCAAGCAGAACGACCTCAGTTCCGCCAGCCCCGAGGCTGCCCGCCGCCTGATTGCCGGCACCGCGCGCAGCATGGGGCTGGAAGTCATCGATTAGTGCCGTCGGATGGACTTTAGTCCGTCTACCGAAAAATGACGGACTGAAGTCCATTCCACCAAATTGAATATTAACCTCTAGAGTAGGAGGCGACTCGTTCGCCGCAGGACTACGGGAGCAACCAGCGAATGCCAAGAGTAGCGAAACGTATCAAGGCCATGCGGGCCAAGTTGCCGGCGACAGCGACGCCGATGCCGCTTCCCGAGGCCGTCGGTCTGCTGAAGACCTTCAATACCACGAAGTTTGACCAGACGGTCGAAATCGTCATGCGACTGGGAATCGATCCCAAGCAGGCCGACCAGTTGGTCCGCGGATCGATCGTGCTGCCCCACGGTATCGGCAAGACGCTCCGCGTGATCGTCTTCGCCAAGGGCGATAAGATCGACGAAGCCAAGGCCGCCGGCGCCGATGAAGTCGGCGGGCCGGAATTGGCCGAGAGGATCAAAGGCGGATGGACCGAGTTCGACGTCTGCATTGCCGCTCCGGACATGATGGGCGTTGTCGGTCCCTTGGGCAAGGTCCTGGGGCCCCGCGGCCTGATGCCTTCGCCACGGGCTGGCACGGTGACGCCGGACGTCGCCAAGGTCATCAAAGAGTACAAGGCCGGCAAGGTCGAGTTCCGCTGCGATGCGGGCGGGAACGTCCACGCGGGCGTGGGCAAGTTGAGTTTCGAGGCCGCAAAACTCGCGGACAATATCTCGGCGTTCATCAATTTCATTCTGCACCTCAAGCCGGGGACGGTCAAAGGTCAGTACGTCAAGGGGATTGCCATCAAGGCGACCATGAGCCCTGCGTTACGAATCCAGGGGGCATAGGCAGAGTTTGACCCAGAGCCGACGGCGATGGCGTGCTCCGTCGCCGTAGGCTTCGGCTTGAACGAGCCAATGGTAACGGGGTAGCAAAATCAACGAAGGCGCAGTAAATCAACGAGGCGCAAGACATGAGTAAATACGTCAAGAATCTTGTATCGGATGACATCAAGAAACGCTTGCAGAACGTCAATGACGCCCTGCTGGTGAACATGGTCGGCATGAACTCCTCCTCCACGTATACGTTGCGGAAGGAATTGCGTGCCAAGAAAATCAACATCCTCGTGGTAAAGAACAGCCTGGCCGCCAAGGCCACGGTTGGAACTCCCCTGGCGAGGTTGTTTGACGGAGTCGGCGGATCGGCGGCGATCTGTTGGGGCAGCGAGGACATCGTGGCCCTGGCCAAGTCGATCACGGCGATTCTCAAGAGCGAAAAATTCCCCGCGTTCCAGCCGCGCGGGGGCGTCATGGATGGCGAACAGATCTCGGCCGATCAAATCGCCGACGTGGCAAAGTGGCCCACGCGGACGGAGCAACTTAGCCTTTTGCTCGGCCAGATCCTCTCGGTCGGTTCGCGGTTGAACGGCCAGTTGATCGCGGTCGGCGGGGCGCTGGCCAGCCAGATTTCCGAGAGGGCCAAGGGTGGCGAGGAGGAGACGCCCGAGGGTGCGGCCCCTGCGGATGGCGGATCTGCGGATGTGCCATCCGCGAATGTTGCAGCCGCGGATACCGTAGCGGCAGACGCCGGACCTGCCGCCCCTGCGCCAGCGGAGGGGACACCTGCCGCGTGAAAATATGACTAGGATGGACCCCGACATGGCACCCGAGTCCATCCCGCCAAGACAACAGATGACCTATTGCCCCCTTTGGGGACTAACCCATTTCAGACCACAAGCATAAAATCGTGTCGGCGGCCGGTTCCCGTCTGTTCCGCTTCGCCCGCGAAAACGTGAGAAAGGATCGAATGAACGATGTCGACTGCTGAAGCTACCCGTGAATACTCTCAGGTTACCAAGGATTTGGGCGATAAGATCGTCGCCTTGACCCTCAAGGAGGCCAAAGAGCTGAGCGATTACCTGGAAAACGTCCATGGCATCAAGCCCGCGGCCGGCGGCGCCGTGATGATGGCCGGACCTGTTGCCGATGCCGGCCCGGCCAAGGAGGCTGAAGTAAAGACCGAGTTTGACGTGGTGATCGAGAGCTATGAAGCCACCAAGAAGATTGGAATCATCAAGGTTGTACGGGCTGCCACCAGCCTGGGCCTGAAGGAAGCCAAGGATCTTGTCGAAGCCATCCCCGCCAAGGTCAAGGAGGGCCTCTCGAAAGACGATGCCGAGAAGCTCAAGAAGGAACTGGAAGAAGCCGGCGCGAAAGTGATTGTCAAGTAGCGCGGCAAGCGGTTATGCGGTGAACGGTTGGAAATGACACGAAACCCAGCGCATGGCGAGGGGTGGTTGCATTTCGAACCGCGCGAAGTATAAGAATGGTACGAACCTTTCCCGAACGGTGTGATTCGGATCGTTTCAATCTGTGCACGAAAATCTGGTTGCTTTTCCATACCCCCCCGGGGCCAAGCCGGCGGCGCGGCTGTGTCATGCCGCGCCGGTTGGCTCTTTCCCGCCGGCCTGCGGGGATTCCCTTGCTTTTCTCAGAGGTGATTGCCCATGGCGACTTCCGCCCAACGACGTATTCAGCCCAAGGAAATCCGTCGCTTCGGCAGCCAGCGAGCCCCGCATGGGATTCCTGACCTGACGCAGATCCAAACCCGCGGCTACGACGCTTTCCTGCAGCAGGACGTTCCCTGGCAAAAGCGCAAGGACCAGGGGATCGAGGGCGTGCTGCGCGAGATTTTTCCCGTGGAGAGCTACGACAAGACGCTCCGCCTGGAGTTTCTCCGCTATGAACTGGGCAAGCCCCGCTACGAACCCGACGAGTGCCGCCAGCTCCGCCTGACTTACGGCCGGCCGTTCAAGGTCTGGCTCAAGCTCACCAAGGAGCAGCCGGTCGAGGAAGAGGTCTACCTGGGCGACATTCCCATCATGCTCGGCGGCGGCGAGTTCATCATCAACGGCGCCGAACGCGTCGTGGTGAATCAGCTCCATCGCAGTCCCGGCGTCGATTTCGTGATGGAAGTCGAGGGCGCCGGCGAACGCCGCTTGCACAGTTGCCGCATCATTCCCGAACGCGGTAGCTGGATCGAGCTGAACGTCACGCGCAAGGAGAGTCTGGCGGTCCGCATCGACCAGAGCGGCAAGTTCTCGATCATGACGTTGTTGCGGGCCATGGATCCCAAGTACGGCGAAGACGACGCCTTGCTGCGGGTCTTCTACGACACCGAGAAGGTGAAGGTCGTCGACGGCCGCAGCGCCGCCAAGATCGAAGGCAAGCTGGCCGTGACCGACATCATCTACCCGGCCTCCAGCCCCCGCGCCGGCGAAGTGCTCGTCGAGAGCGGGCAAAAGATCACCAAGAACGCCGCGGAGACGATCTGCACGTCCGGGCTGACCGAAATCGAAGTCATGGCCGACCCGAAGAACCCGCTGCTGCTGAACTCGCTGGCGGAAGACGCCACGGGCAGCCACGAGGAGGCCTTGTTGCGGATCTATCAGCGTCTGCGGCCGGGCAATCCGCCGAACCTGGAGAAGGCCAAGGCCCTGTTCTTCGAGAAGTTCTACGACACCAACCGCTATCGCCTCGGGCGCGTGGGCCGCTTCCGCATCAATCGCAAGCTGGCCCTGGACATTCCCGAGACGGAGATGACCTTGCGGGCCGAAGACCTGATCGCCGCGATCCAGTATCTCAACAAGCTGCGGGCCAACGATCCGAGCGTGGAAATCGACGACATCGACCACCTCGGCAACCGCCGCTTGCGGACCATCGACGAGCTGGCCAGCGACGAGCTCCGCAAGGGTTTCCTCAAGCTCCGCCGCACGGTGCAGGAGCGGATGAGCCTGAAGGACATCGAGGACATGACGCCGCGGAGCCTGGTGAATCCCAAGAGCATTTCCGCGGCGATCGAGTATTTCTTCGGCCGCGGCGAGTTGTCGCAGGTGGTCGACCAGACCAACCCCTTGTCGATGCTCACGCACGAGCGGCGGCTCTCGGCCTTGGGTCCCGGCGGTTTGAACCGCAAGCGGGCCGGCTTCGAAGTCCGCGACGTGCACATTTCGCACTATGGGCGGATCTGCCCGATCGAGACACCTGAAGGCACGAACATCGGTTTGATTTCCAGCCTGGCGATCTACGCCGGCGTGGACGACTACGGCTTCCTGGTCACGCCCTACCACAAGGTGAAGAACGGCAAGCTGGAGTTCGACAAGGAAGGCAGGGCTGTCATCGAATGGCTCCGCGCCGACCAGGAGCACGAGGCCCGGCTGGCCCCGGCCGACGTGCCGATCGAACACGCCAAGCTGACCGGCGATACGGTCATCGCCCGCTACCATGGCGACTTCCAGATCATCCCCTGCGACCAGGTGCAATATATCGACGTGGCCCCCAGCCAGATGGTGGGCGTTTCCGCCGGTTTGATCCCCTTCCTCGAGCACGACGACGCCAACCGCGCCTTGATGGGTTCCAACATGCAACGGCAGGCCGTGCCGCTGTTGATCACCGATCCGCCGCTGGTGGCCACGGGCATGGAGGTCGAGGCCGCGCTGAACTCGAGCATGATCGTCCGGGCCCGCAACAAGGGCACGGTGACCTACGCCGACGCGCGGCGCATCGAGATCGGCGGCGACGTCTACAACCTCCGCAAGTTCGTCGGCCTCAACGAACGGACCTGCCAGAACCAGAAGCCGATCATCAACGTCGGCGACAAGGTCGACAGGGGGCAGGTCATCGCCGACGGCGCCGCCACGTACCGCGGCGAGTTGGCCCTGGGCCGCAACGTCCTGGTGGCCTTCATGGCCTGGGACGGCTTCAACTTCGAAGACGCTATCATCATCAGTGAAGAGCTGGTGCAGAACGACGTCTACACCTCGATCCACATCGAGGAGTTTGACATCGAAATCCGCGAAACGAAGCTGGGCCGCGAGGAGTTCACCCGCGACATCCCCAACGTCAGCGAGAAGATGCTCCGCAATCTGGACGAGACGGGCATCGTGCGCGTGGGCACCTATGTCCGCCCGGGCGACATCCTCGTGGGCAAGGTCTCGCCCAAGTCGAAGACCGAGCTCACGCCGGAAGAGAAGTTGCTGCACGCCATCTTCGGCCGCGCCGGCGAAGACGTGAAGAACGATTCGCTGGAGGTGCCTTCGGGCGTGGAAGGCATCGTCATCGACACGCAGAAGTTCTCCCGCCGCATGAGCCTCACCGAGGACGAGCGGAAGGCTTTTGAGAATGCGCTCAAGGAGGCCGAGGCCGAGGGCAACGAGCGGATCGCCATGGCCTTCGGCCGCTACGTGGCGGATATCGAGGAGTTGCTGAAGAAGAAATTGAGCGACGAGGACGGCAGTCCGCTCGTCGAGGGCCGCGATCACCGCAACGTGGCCGAGCTGGTCAATGAGTACAACGACGTGCAAAGGAACATCGAGAAGTGGGACATCCGCAGCCCGGAGCGGAAGGCGGCCGTGGAAAAGCTCCACAAACAGCAGTGGCCGACGGTCGAGGCCGCCATCGACGCCCGCGATCGCAAGCTCAACTCCATGAAGCGCGGCGACGAGCTCCGCAGCGGCGTGCTGCAGATGGTCAAGATCTACGTTGCCGCCAAGCGCGTGATTTCCGTGGGCGACAAGATGGCCGGCCGGCACGGCAACAAGGGCGTGATCTCCAAGATCCTGCCCCGCGAGGACATGCCCTTCCTGGCCGACGGCACGCCGATCCAGATCATGCTCAATCCGCTGGGCGTGCCCAGCCGTATGAATGTAGGCCAGATCCTGGAGACACACCTGGGCTGGGCCGGCGCCAAGCTCGGTTTCCAGTCGATCACGCCCGTCTTCGACGGCGCCACCGAGACCGACATCCGCAAACTGCTGACCGACGGCGGCCTGTCCGAATCGGGCAAGAGCCAGCTCTTCGACGGCCGCACGGGCGAGCGGTTCGAGCAGACCTCGACCGTGGGCTACATTTACATGCTCAAGCTGCACCACCTGGTCGACGACAAGGTGCACGCCCGTTCCACGGGTCCGTATTCGCTCATTACCCAGCAGCCCCTGGGCGGCAAGGCCCGCTTCGGCGGCCAGCGCTTCGGGGAAATGGAAGTCTGGGCCCTGGAGGCCTACGGCGCGGCCTACATCCTCCAGGAGTTGCTCACCGTCAAGAGCGACGACGTGGAAGGCCGCACGAAGATTTACGAATCGATGGTCAAGGGCGAGAACACGTTGGAGGCCGGCACCCCGGCGAGCTTCGACGTGTTGACGAATGAAATCCGCGGCCTTGGGCTGAACATGCAGTTGGAAAAGGCGCACGCCTGAAGAAAATGACGAATGACGTGCTCCTCCCCAGTATTTCCCGGCATTCAAGTAGGAGGCATCCCCGATGAGTAGCGGCGAAACGACATACGATCGGATCAACGATTATACGGCGGTCAAGATCAGCCTGGCCCGTCCCCACGATATCCGCAGTTGGTCGTTCGGCGAGGTGAAAAAGCCGGAAACGATCAACTACCGCACCTACCGCCCCGAGAAGGACGGCCTGTTCTGTGAACGGATCTTCGGACCCGAGAAGGACTGGGAGTGCTCCTGCGGCAAGTATCGCGGCATGAAGTACAAGGGCATGATCTGCGACCGCTGCGGCGTGAAGATTACCCACAGCCGCGTCCGCCGCAAGCGCATGGGCCACATCGAGCTGGCCGCGCCCGTCGTGCACATCTGGTTCTTCAAGGCCATGCCCAGCCGGCTGGGCGCCTTGCTGGCCATGAAGACCACCAGCCTGGAGAAGATCATCTATTTCCAGGACTACGTCGTCACCCGCGCCGGCGACACGCCGCTGAAGCCGCAGCAGCTTCTCACCGAAGACGAGTACCGCGAAGCCCGCAAGCAGTATGGCGAGGGGACCTTCGACGCCGACATGGGCGCCGAGGCCGTCCGCAAGCTGCTCATGGAGCTGGACCTCGTCAGGCTCTCGCAAGACTTGCGCACCGACCTGGCGGAGACGTCCTCGAAGCAGAAAAAGAAGGACCTGATCAACCGCCTGAAGATTGTCGAGTCGATCCGCGACAGCGACAACCGCCCCGAGTGGATGGTGCTGGACGTGATCCCGGTGATCCCGCCCGACCTGCGCCCCTGGTCCTCCTGGATTCGGGCAATTTCGCCACGAGCGACCTGAACGACCTTTATCGCCGCATCATCAACCGCAACAACCGCTTGAAGAAGCTGGTCGACCTCAACGCTCCGGAAGTCATCATTCGCAACGAGAAGCGGATGCTGCAGCAGTCGGTCGACGCCTTGTTCGACAACAACCGCTGCAAGCGGCCGGTGCTGGGTTCGAGCAACCGTCCCTTGAAGTCGCTCACCGACATGATCAAGGGCAAGCAGGGCCGCTTCCGCGAGAACCTGCTGGGCAAACGCGTCGACTACTCGGCCCGCAGCGTAATCGTCGTCGGTCCGTCGCTGCGGCTGCACCAGTGCGGCTTGCCGAAGAAGATCGCCCTGGAGCTGTACCAGCCGTTCATCATCCGCCGGCTCAAGGAGTTGGAGCACGCCGATACGATCAAGTCGGCCAAGAAGATGCTGGAGCGGAAGGACGAGGAGGTGTGGGACATCCTCGAAGAGGTGATCCAGAACCATCCCGTGCTGCTGAACCGCGCCCCCACGCTGCACAGGATGGGCATCCAGGCCTTCGAGCCGACGCTGGTGGAGGGCAATGCCATCAAGCTGCACCCTTTGGTCTGCAAAGGCTTCAACGCCGACTTTGACGGCGACCAGATGGCCGTGCACCTGCCGCTGTCGATCGAGGCCCAGGTCGAGGCCCACACGCTGATGATGTCCACCAACAACATCTTCAGCCCGGCCAACGGCTCGCCGATCATCAGCCCTTCACAGGACGTGGTGATGGGTTGCTACTACATGACCTCTTCCTTGCCGCAGAGCAAGGGCGACGGCATGAAGTTCTCGTCGTTCGAGGAAGTGCAGCTTGCCTACTCGCTGGGCAAAGTGGCCACGCACGCGGCCATCGAGGTCCGCCTGGCCGCCGGCCGCTTCATCAAGAACGACCCCACGGCCAAGCCCGGCACGCTGATCAAGACGACCGTCGGCCGCGTGATGTTCAATGCCTGGCTGCCGCGGGGCATGCCCTTCTACAACATGCCCCTGCGCTCCAAGGACCTGGCGGAAGTGATTTCCGACTGCTACGAGATCCTCGGCCGGCGGAAGACGATCGACCTTCTGGACACCTTGAACCGCATCGGTTTCCGCTCCAGCACCACCAGCGGCCTGAGCTTCGCCACCGACGACCTGATCACGCCGCCCAACAAGCAGAAAATCATCCAGAGCGCCGAAAAGGGCGTGCTCCGCATCCAGAAGCTCTACCAGCGCGGCATCATCACCGAGGGCGAGCGTTACAACCAGGTGTTGGACGCCTGGACCCACGCCCGCGAACAGATCACCTCGGAAATGATGGAGGTCCTGGAGAACGACCACCGCGCCCCCACCTACGTCAACCCGATTTTCCTCATGGCCCATAGCGGCGCCCGCGGCGGCGTCGAGCAGATCCGCCAGTTGGCCGGCATGCGCGGTTTGATGGCCAAGCCCTCCGGCAAGATCATCGAGACGCCGATCAAGGCCAATTTCCGCGAGGGCCTGAGCGTGCTGGAATACTTCAGCTCGACGCACGGGGCCCGCAAGGGCCTGGCCGATACGGCCTTGAAGACGGCCGACTCGGGCTACCTCACCCGCAAGCTGGCCGACGTGGCCCAGAACGTCGTGGTGACCATGCACGACTGCGGCACCACGCAGGGCATCACCAAGGGCGTGATCTACCGCGGCGAGAAGGTCGAGGTGAGCCTCAAGGACTCGATCCGCGGCCGCGTCAGCCGCGCGAACATCGTCAACCCCATCACCGATGAAGTGGTCGTCAAGGAAAACGACCTGATCACCCTCGATATCGCCCGCAACATCGAGAATATGGGCCTGGAGAAGATCCAGGTCCGCAGCCCGATGACCTGCGACGCCCCGCTGGGCATCTGCGCCTTGTGCTACGGCATGGACCTTTCCACCGGCGCGCTGGTGGAAGAAGGCATGGCCGTGGGGATCATCGCCGCACAGAGCATCGGCGAGCCGGGCACGCAGTTGACGATGCGCACCTTCCACATCGGCGGCACGGCCGCCCGCCACGTCGAGGAAAGCGAGATCAAGGCCAAGAAGCAAGGCGTGGTGAAGTTCACCCGCATGAAGGTCGTCCGCAACGACGCCGGGCAGCACGTCGTGCTCAGCCACGGCGCCGAAATGGTCATCATGGATCCCAAAGGCCGCGAACTGGACAAATACGACGTGCCCAGGGGCGCCAACCTGGCAATCAGCGAGAATCAGGAAGTCATGCCCGGCACGCTCCTCTGCCAATGGGACCCGCACGCGATCCCCATCCTCGCCGAGGTCACCGGAAAAGTCCGCTTCGAGGACATCATCGAAGGCGAAACGATGAATCTGGAGAAAGATCCCAGCGGCCACGAACGCAGGCTCATCTCGGAGCACAAGGGCGATCTGCACCCGCAGATCATCCTCGAGGATGAGACGGGAAAGACCCTTGAGGTCTACTACCTGCGGGACAAGACGCAGATCGAGGTCGCGGAAGGCATGACGGTCTCCGATGGCACGATGCTCGCCCGGACGCCCCGTGAAGCGGCCGGCACGCAGGACATCACCGGCGGTCTGCCCCGCGTGACGGAAATCTTCGAGGCCCGCAAGCCCAAGGACCCGGCCGTCATCGCCGAGATCGACGGCACCGTGGAAATCCCGGAGGAAAAGCGCCGCGGCAAGCGAACGATCATCGTTCGCAGCGAAAGCGGCATCGAACGCGAGCACCTCGTCTCGCACGGCAAGCACTTCCGCGTCCACCGCGGCAGTTTCGTCCGCGCCGGCGATGCCCTGGTCGATGGACCGCTGGTCCCGCACGACATCCTCCGCATCTCGGGAGAGGAGGCCGTGCAGCACTACCTGACGCGCGAGATCCAGAATGTCTACCGCAGCCAGCGCGTGGAGATCAACGACAAGCACATCGAGATCATTGTCTCGCAGATGTTGCGGAAGGTCCGCGTGGAGAGCACCGGCGACACGTCGCTCTTGCCCGGCTCGGTGATGGACGTCTTCGAGTTCCGCGCCGTGAACACGGAACTGGCCAAGTGCCTGAAGATTTCGCACAAGGGCGACAGCGACTACGCCGAGGGAGCGATCGTGCCGATCGAGGCCTTGAATCAGCAGAACGCCCAGATCGAGGCCTTGGGCGGCGAACCGGCCAAGGGCGTCAAGCCCAAGCCGGCCACGGCCAGCCGGCAGCTTCTGGGCATCACCAAGGCCGCCGTGCAAAGCTCCAGCTTCATCTCGGCCGCCAGCTTCCAGGAAACCACCAAGGTCCTCACAGAGGCCGCCTTGGCCGGCAAGATCGACCGCCTCGTCGGCCTGAAAGAGAACGTGATCCTCGGGCACCTTATCCCGGCCGGCACCGGTTTCCGCACCTATCAGGAATCGGAAGTCCGCATTCGCCCGCAGGCTCTGGAAGGCCTGGGACCGGAGAAGGAAGACATTCTCGCTCGTCATTTCCCCCTGTTGGAAGGCGCCGGCAAGGCCGAGCCGGCCAAAGAGGGCGATGGCCGTACCGCGACCGGTCCAAGCCCCTTGGACAAACTGTTTGAGCAGGCCGGGATCCCAGACGATGACGACGAGCTGGAAAAAGAGGAATTGATCGCCGAACTGGGCGACGAAGACGATGACGGCGAGTAAGCGGCTCCCCTCTCCTGCCAGGAGAGGGCAGGGGGTGAGGGTTTTTCGCGGAGTTCACGTACAAATGACCTCGCCCTGGCGCTCGACGATCGGCAGGTGGCAATTGATTGTCCCGGCCCCTGTTGACAGGCCGCAAGAAACGGGTGAAAATAAAGGATTCTCGCCGCGTGCGGGAATCACAACTTCCAAAGTCCCCGCCGACCCCGCGTTGGTGGTAGAATGACTGAGTAGCTATGCCGACAATCAACCAACTGGTCCGAAAGAAGCGCCTTTACCAACGCCGGTACAGCAAGGCGCCGGTGCTGGATCAATGCCCGCAGAAGCGCGGCGTCTGCCTGCAGGTAAAGACGATGACTCCCAAGAAGCCGAACTCGGCCTTGCGGAAGATCACCCGCGTGCGGCTTTCCAACGGCAAGGAAGTTACCGTGTACATTCCGGGCGAGGGCCATAGCCTCCAGGAACACTCGATCGTGTTGATCCGCGGCGGCCGTATCCGCGATCTGCCCGGCGTGCGTTATCAGGTCGTCCGCGGTGCGCTGGATACCTTGGGTGTCGAGGGCCGCAAGCAGTCCCGTAGCAGATATGGCGCCAAGAAAGCAAGCAAATAGAACAATCAGAAACCCCAAATCTCAAGCACGAAATTCCAAACAAATCCAAAAACCAAAATACCAATGCTCAAAACGGTTTTGGTCATTGCGATTTGCTAATTTGAATTTGTTTGGGATTTGGAGATTCTGATTTGGAATTTTTTTCCGGTCCCCATTCCCTTACCCGTTCAATCAGTTTTTATGGGTCGAATCACTGCTAGTCGCAAAATGCTTGCCGGAGATCCCAGGTACGGGTCGCTCCTGGCCAGCAAGTTCATCAATTGCATGATGTGGAACGGCAAGAAGAGCAACGCGCAGCGGGTCTTCTACGGCGCCTTGGACATCATCCAGGAGAAGCTCAAAGACTCCCAGCCGATCGAGGTCTTTACCCAGGCCGTCGAGAACGTCAAGCCGAACATCGAGGTCCGCTCGAAGCGCGTCGGCGGCGCCTCGTATCAGGTGCCGATGCAGGTCAATCGCACCCGGCAGCAGTCGCTGGCCATCCGCTGGATCCTGGGCTCCTGCCGTGAAAAGAAGGGCCGGCCCATGCACGAGAAACTGGCCGCCGAACTTCTCCAGGCCTATAACCGCGAAGGCGCCGCCTATACGAAGCGCGAGAACGTGCACCGCATGGCGGACGCCAACAAGGCCTTCGCCCACTTCGCCTGGTAAGCTATCATGAGCAACCAAATTCTGCGCGTCGCCGTGGTGGGCGGCGACGGGACCGGTCCCGAAGTCACCGCCGAAGCCGTCAAGGTCTTCAAGGCCGTCGCGGCCCTGGAAGGCATTCGCTACGAACTCAAGGATTTTGATCTGGGCGGCGAGCGCTTCCTTCGCACCGGCGAGATCCTGCCCGAGGAGGTCGTCAACGAGTTGGCCACCTTCAAGGCAATCCTTTTGGGCGCGGTCGGCCATCCCGACGTTGCGCCCGGCGTGCTGGAAAAGGGCCTGCTTCTCGCCCTGCGTTTCCGCTTCGACCAGTACATCAATCTCCGGCCCGTCAAGCTCTTCCCCGGCGTCGAAACGCCGCTGGCCGGCAAGGGGCCGGGCGACATCGATTTCGTCGTGGTCCGCGAGAACACCGAAGACATGTACGCCGGCGTCGGCGGCTGGCTGAAGAAGGGCACGCCCGACGAGGTCGCCACGCAAACGGCCATCTACACCCGCAAGGGCTGCGAGCGTTGCATCCGCTGGGCCTTCGAGTTCACCCGCAAGCGCAACAAGAAGAAGCAGCTCACGCTGGTGGCCAAGACCAACGTCCTGACCTACGGCCACGACCTCTGGTGGCGGACCTTCCAGGACGTGGCCAAGGAATATCCCGACGTCAAGCCCGACTACAACCACGTCGACGCCTGCTGCATGTGGATGGTGAAGAACCCCGAGTACTACGACGTAATTGTGACCACGAACATGTTCGGCGACATCATCACCGATCTGGCCGGCATTCTGCAAGGCGGCATGGGCGTGGCGGCGGGCGGCAACATCAATCCCGACCCCGGCGGACTGAGCATGTTCGAGCCGATGGGCGGCAGCGCGCCGAAGTACACCGGCAAGAACGTCATCAATCCCATTGCCGCCATCAGCGCCACCGGCATGCTGCTGGAGCAAAGCGGCTATCCCCAGGCCGGCCAACGGGTGATGAAGGCCATTCAGGCGGTCACCGGCACGAAGATGGAGAGTCAAGCTGCCGGCAAGATGGGCTATAGCACTCGGGAAATCGGCGATCTGGTCTGCGAGGCGCTGTAATCCAAGGGAAAGCCGCTTTACGGCAAACCGAAAGCAACAATAAATCGCCGCACTCCACAGCCTCCCTGCTCACTTCTTCGCCAACTGGTGCAGCGGCTGCTCCGCACATCCACAACCGCACGAATGTTCTGGCTCGGGGGCCGGACTCCGCGTTTCAACAGGCGTGGTGATCTTGCCGCGGATCGGCAGTTTCGATCCAAGTAGCACGGCCAAGAGGGCCACGGCCCAGAAGTTCGACCAGAACCCGCCCGGCTCCGCGTGATGCCCGACACAAGCGGCCGCCGTGCAGGCGGCAAGCTGCGGCCATTGACTAAGCCAGTTGGAAAGCCCATTGAGCACCACGCCGCAGAGGAAGGCACTCAGCCCGACGGTCAGGAGATAGACGGCCGTCGTGCGGCGGCCGAGGACTTTCCAGACGGTCGTCACCGCGGCCGGGTTGGTCGACGCGCCGACGATCAGGAAGGCCAATGCCGCGCCGGGCGATGCACCCAGATGAATCAGCCCTGCGGCGATCGGCACGGAAGCCGTGGCACAAACATAAAGCGGAATGCCCGCTGCCATCATGACAAGAATGGAAAGCAATCCGCCGCCGAGATGCGCTTGCAGGCTATCGGCCGGGAACTTGGCGGCGATCGCCCCGGCGATTGCCACGCCGATCAGGAGCGGCCAGGCCAGGTCGCGCGGCAGCGTGACGAAGCCGTACTTGGCTGCCCGCAACCAGGCCGGCGCCGTGCGGTCGCCCGAACAGCACGCCTCGGCGCATTCCGGGGGCACGTCGGCCTGCACGGAGTTCGCCCGTCCGAACACGAGCACCAGCGCTCCGCCCAAGATGCCGCTGATCAGGGCGGCTACGGGGCGAAAAACGGCAAAGATCGGCCCCAATAGCGCATAGGTCACGGCAATGCTGTCGACCCCGGTCTGCGGCGTGGAGAGCAGGAACGAAGTCGCCGCCGCCCGGCTCGCGCCATGCCGCCGCATCGAAGCCACCACCGGAATCACGCTGCACGAACATAGCGGCAGCGGTATCCCCAGCAAGGTCGCCTTCACTACCGGACCCATGCCCTTGCCACCCAGGTGCCGCTCGGTCCACTCGGGCGAGATCCAGATCGACATCAGGCCGGCCAGCGCAAATCCGAACAGCAAGTACGGGGCCATCTCCACCATGACCAGCCAGCACTGCCAAACGAAGTTGGAGAGAAGTTCGGGCATATATTCATGCTACGCCGAGAATGGGGGCGCGGCAACAATATCAAACACGAAATCCGAATGTCGAAATCCGTGACCCGCAAGCGGGTGCCCCGATCCAAAAACAATGCGAAATTCGCATGCTCCAAAGTGGGCATGGGGCGCCGTCACGGTGTTTTTGTCATTCGCATTTGTTAATTGGAATTGGTTTCGGATTTCGGATTTTGAGCTTCGGATTCTGTTACTTACGTCGCGTGCTTGGCCAGGTACTCGGCCACGCCCTTGGCGCTAGGCTTCATCGCCTCTTCGCCTGCGTGCCAGTTGGCCGGGCAGACATCGCCGTGCTTCTCATGGAACTGCAAGGCGTCGACCAACCGCAGGGCCTCATCCACGCTGCGGCCCAAGGGCAGGTCATTCACCAAGGCGTGGCGGACAACACCCTTGGTGTCGATCAGGAACAGTCCGCGGAGGGCAATGCCGGCCTCCAGCAGCACGCCGAAGTTCTCGGAAATCTTCTTATTCAGGTCGCCGACCAGCGGATACTGGATCGGGCCGATGCCCCCCTCCTTCCGCGGCGTGTTCTTCCAGGCCAGGTGCGTGTAGTGCGAGTCGACCGAAACGCCGATGACCTCGGTGTTCTTCGCCTTGAACTGCGCCAGAGCCTTGTCAAAGGCAATGATTTCCGACGGGCAGACGAAGGTGAAGTCCAGCGGATAGAAGAACAACACGACATACTTGCCCTGGTAGGAAGACAGCTTCAGGTCGGCAAACGAATTGTCGGGCATGACGGCCTGGGCCGTAAAATCAGGGGCCGGCTTGGTGACCAGGCTACTCATAGGGAATCTCCTTCAAAAAGTTACACGGAAAGGGATGATTTCGGTGATCAGGTGTTAGATCTTGGTCCGTAGTCCTTAGTACTGGTACTAAGTACCAAGTACTAAGTACTAAGTTCTAAGTTCTATCCGGCGGCCCGCTTGCCGAGCTCGCCGTCAAGAATGAAGAGGCCGATGTGGCCGTCGCCCATCAGTTTCAGCTTCTCGACGATGGCCGTCGTTTGCGCCTCTTCCTCGACCTGCTCGCTGACGAACCACTGTAGGAAGGCCAGCGTGGCATAATCGCACTCGCTGGTGGCCAGCTTGACAATGGCGTGGATCTTCTCGGTGACTTTGATCTCGTGCGAGAGCGTGTACTCGAAGACGTCCTGCACCGACTTCCATTCGCTGGGCGGGGCGTCGATTTGCCTCAGAATGACCCGTCCGCCGCGTTCGTTGACGTGGCCGAAGAACTTCATGGCATGGCTCCATTCCTCGCGGGCCTGGACTTCCATCCACTTGGCCATGCCGTGGAAGTTCTTCGATTCGAAGTAGGCGGCCATCGACAGATACAGGTAGGTCGATGCGATCTCGCCGTTGATCTGGTTGTTGAGTGCCTCTTGGACGTTCGCTTTAAGCATGTTCCGATTCTCCTGAAGTTGTTTTGGCGCCGCCTGGGATATCACTTGCCGCCGAGCATCGCCTGGTTGCGGGCAACTGCCGGCAGCGGGGGCAGATGCCGAGGAATTCCAAGCGGTGGCCAATTAGCTCGTAACCGCGCAAATCATGATCTTCCGGACGGGTAAGATCAAGGGGGGGTGCCATCACGTCATCGACTCGCCCGCAACGCACGCAGCGCAGATGATCATGTTGGGCCGTATTGGCGTCGAAGCGGGCTTCGCCGCCGGAATGTTCGAGTTTCTCGATCAAGCCCGATCGGGCCAGCAAATCCAGGTTGCGGTAGACCGTGCCCAGGCTGACTCGCGGCAATCGCCGCCGCACGAGTTCGTATAGCTCGACCGCTGTGGGGTGGGAAGTAACCGCGCGCAATTCCTCCAGAATGACCTGTCGCTGCCGCGTTTTGCGGTGCTGGCTTGTATCGCCTATTTCGAGACATTGGTCGTCGCCACAGGGAGGGTTTTCACGGGTATTGCCAATATTCATAATGATAATTATTATCAGTAATTTGGCAGTGTCAAGAGGGGCTCTTACACTTTTATGGGACGTTCCGCCGGCCGTATCCGCCACAACGGCGCGCTCGTCTTGCTCGGGCTGTTCCTCCGCGATGAATCGCTACAGGCAGTACTTCCTTTGCGGCAGTAGGAGCCGCGAAACACTGTGTACCTTCTTCCAACCTTTGCGCTCACCCTTTGCGTGAGCCGGGTTTTTCCGGCCGGGCGGAAGGGTGGAGCACGACGGTGAATGTGCTGCCCTGGTCCAGCACGCTGCGGACCTCGATGCGGCCGCCCATCTCGGCAATCAACATGCGGCACAAGCCAAGCCCCAGGCCGGTGCCGCCGCGATCGGCGCGGGTGGTGTAGAAGGGCTCGAAGATCTTTTCCAGGTCAACGCGGGGAATGCCCACGCCGGTGTCGCTCACGTCGACGGCCACCGAATCCATCTGGTCCTCGTCGCGACCGCCCATGGTATAGCAGCGGAGCGTGAGCGTCCCGCCCTGGGGCATCGCGGCCAGGGCGTTGGTGCACAGGTTGAAGAGCACTTCCTGGAGCGTATAGGGATCGCCCTGCACCGGCGGCACGGCGGTCAGCTCGCGCTGGATCCGCACGTTGCCCACGCGCGTGCTGCCGAGCATCTCCAGCGTGGCCTCGACCGCCGCGCGAACGTCGGTGCTTTGCAGCGTGATGCCGCGGGGCCGGGCGAAGGCCTGGACCCGCGTGGCCGTGCGCTCGATGCGTTCGAGCGCCTCGGTCATCATCTGCACGTATTCGGTGAGGTGGGCGTCGTTCTTCACGCGTTCGCCGATCCGTCGCAGGCAGTTCTGCACGCCGTCCAGCGGATTGGCGATCTGATGGGCGATGCCCGCCACGAGCTGGCCGATGCCCAGCATCTTTTCCTTCTGCCGGATGGCGGCGTGGGCCCGGTCGACGTAGCGGCGGATCGAAGTGGTGAAGTAGACCGTGATCCACAAGGCCCCGCTGAAGGCGCAGAACAGCCCGGCCAGGCTCATGCCGTCCAGCGGCGGCGGCTGGGGAGTTTCGGAGGGAAAGTGGATGGCGAAGCGTGGGATCCATTGCAGGTATTCCAAGAGCATGATCCCACCCACGGCGCAGGTGACCACGGCCGCCAGGATCAGCGGCGCCCAACCGCGGAGATACATGCTGGCGATGATCATGTGGAAGAGGAAGAAGAACAGGAACGGATTGCGCGGCAGGTCGGAGAAATAGACCAGCAGGGTCAAGGCGGTCAGGTCGAGGACGGCCTGCAGGAGGATGTTCTTCTCGGCGTTGACCTCCCCGGCGGCATTCGGTTGGTTCCAAAGGAATGCCAGGTTGTAAACCAACATGACGACGGCCACAACGTACAGCGGCAGCGGCTGCGGCACCACGTGCAGCACCGAAGAAGTGAGCCAGATCACCAAGAAAACCATCGCGCAGGCGATCCAGCGCAGCGAGACGAGCCAGCGAGCGCCTTCCGGGGGAAGTCTCATGTACGGACCATGGATTGGGAACGATGAAGCCGATGACTATTCTAACGATTTCCCCCCATTCTCGCGCATCCCCAGGGAAACCGCTGCCTGATTCTGGGGAGAGACTGGGGCGTCTGGCTGGAGTGGGACGACGACAGCGAGTTCACGAGCCCGGCCGGGGAAAGACCGATGACGCCCCAAAGCACTCAACCAGCACTGGACGAAATCGAATCTCCTTAGGGATTTCCACCGCCATTACACGTTACACGGTAGTGGTCAATCCTGTCCGGCCTAATACCGGTAATATTCCGGCTTGAACGGCCCGTTGACGGGCACTTTCAAATATTCGGCCTGCTTGGCGGTCAGCTTTGTGAGCTTCACGCCGAGCTGCTCGAGGTGCAATCGGGCGACCTCTTCGTCGAGCAGTTTCGGCAGGCAGTGGACGCCCAGCGGATACTTCTCGGTCTCGGTCCAGAGGGCCAGTTGGGCGAGCACCTGGTTGGTAAAACTGTTCGACATCACGAACGACGGATGGCCCGTGGCGCAGCCCAAATTCACCAACCGGCCTTCGGCCAGCAAGAGAATCGAATGGCCGTCGGCGAAGGTGTATCGATCCACCAGCGGTTTGATGTTCGTCTTCCTGATGTTCTTGTGCGTGTTCAGGTAGTTGACGTCGATCTCCAGGTCGAAGTGCCCGATGTTGCAGACGATGGCGTCGTTGGGCATCTGCTCCATGTGCTGGCCAAGGATGATGTCGCGGCAGCCGGTGCAGGTGACGAAGATATTGCCCCGCGCGAGGCGTCTTCCATCGTCGTGACTTCATAACCTTCCATGGCGGCCTGCAGCGCGCAGATCGGGTCGATCTCGGTGATCAGCACGCGGGCCCCGTAGGACCGCATCGAATGGGCGCAGCCCTTGCCCACGTCGCCGTAGCCGCAAATCACGACGACCTTGCCGGCGACCATGATGTCGGTCGCCCGCTTGATGCCGTCGGCCAGCGACTCGCGGCAGCCGTAGAGGTTGTCGAACTTGCTCTTGGTCACCGAATCGTTGACGTTGATCGCCGGGAACAGCAGGGCCCCGCGGCTGTGCATGTCGTACAGGCGATGCACGCCGGTGGTGGTCTCCTCGCTCACGCCGACGATGTTGGCGACCATCCGCGTGAAACGCCGCGGGTCCTCGGCCAGGCTGCGGGAGAGCGTGTTGAGCAACGCCCGCTCCTCTTCATGCTCGGCCGCATCGGGGTCGGGCACTTCGCCCTGGGCCTCGAACTCGACGCCCTTGTGCATCAGCAAGGTCAGGTCGCCGCCATCGTCCAGGAGGAGGTTCGGCCCCTCGGCGTCCTTGAAGCTGAGAACCTGGGTGAGAATATTATCCCAATAGGCCTGAAGTTGCTCACCCTTCCAGGCGAAGACGGGCACTCCGACGGCGGCAATGGCCGCGGCGGCGTGGTCCTGGGTCGAATAGATGTTGCAGCTTGTCCATGTCACTTCGGCGCCGAGTTCGACGAGCGTCTCGATCAGCACGGCGGTCTGGATGGTCATGTGCAGGCAGCCGGCGATATGGGCCCCCGCCAAGGGCTTGCTGGGTCCATATTTCCGCCGCAGGGCCATCAGGCCGGGCATTTCGTTTTCCGCCAACTCGATTTCCTTGCGGCCCCAATCGGCCAGGGACATGTCGGCGACTTTGTACGGCAACTTCGTTTCAACTTGAGACACGGCCATTCTCTCCTGAAGTGACAAAAATATTACCCCGATATCATAGGGCGCAGGATTGGGGGGTTGGCAAGGGAGCATGCCTGGGTTCGCGGGGATTTTAGTAGGTGTGGCTAAAGAACATCCACCCTCGTACTGCCTCGCGTCAGGTCATTTCCAGGATTTTGTCGCGTTTTTTCTTCATTCCGTCTCGGCGATGGCCTGCCGCACTTGCTTGAGGAACTGAGGCGCCAGCGTGAGCGGATGAGGCCGAGTTGCGCAACGGAAGTGATTGCGATGCGCTCATTTCGCGCGTGCCAACGCGCGCTTGCGGGGGCTTTGCCGTGGGGTCTGCGCCGGCAGCGGCGCGGCTGGCAATCTTGGTGGCGGTGGTCTTTAAGGCCCGTCCCTCTCAGGATGAGAGTTTCTGGTGCAAACACGACGCGGCGGCATCAGCGATCTGTCGGGCAGCCAATTGGGGCCCGAACTTATCGACATTGATAACCAGATCGAACAGGTGCGGATCGGTCACGTCGTGGTGGAAGTATTGTTTCGCGAGTGCTTGACGGCCGGCATCGGTTTTCGCCACGTAATCCCGGGCGTCCTCGAACGACAGGCGGCGACGTTCCATGATCTGCTGCACCCGGTACTTGTGGCCGGCGATGAGTCTCACAGCCAGGCCGTGTTCCCGCGGCAAGAGAAATTGAGCGCCGCGACCGACGTAGATGTTCTTGCCCGTGTGCGCCGCCATGATGATCATTCGGCTAAGACGAAACACGTATTGCGTCTGAGAAACAGAGTGTGGGCGGATCAAGTTTCCAAAGACTTCGGTGATCCAACTCGTCGTCTTCTCGTCCACGAGTTCGAGCATGGCGGGAGAGGTGTGGTATCGTTCGGCCATACATTCGAGCAGTTCGTGATCGAGCACATCCCAGCCCAGGGCCTGGCCGGCCAGACGTGCGATCTGGCTGCCGCCAACTCCAGACTCCCGAGAGATGGCAATGTAAGGATTGATACTCGCGGGGGTCGGTTCCTTGGTTTTGCCGCGCTGTTCCAGCAGCCAGCGCTCCATTTGACGTTCCGCCGCCGCAATCACGGCGCGGTCCGGTTCCGGCCGTTTCCTTCGTTTCTCTCGATTCACCGCGGCATAGAGATTGGCGTTGTCGTAGTCTGCATCGCTCATGGACGTTCCTCCCTGGCCCGCACCTGAGGAAGATTGTACACAAGTCCTGAATCACTGCCAAGTGCCTGCCTTTCCTGGGCATGCTGCGCGGCTGCCTGCCAAACGCCGGCCCAGACGGCGTGCGGCTGGTTGAGGGTGAACTGACGACGCTCAGGCCCCACGAACTGGCCGAGCACCCCCTGGTGATCGCGACGCTCGAACAGACTGGTCGGGCGATATGAGCCCACTATTTCGTGGCAGGCAAAGCGTCAGACGACATTCCCAGAAGCTGCCGGAAGGTGGCCGCATCCAGCGTCTCCGTTTTGATTAACTCCCGGGCCACGAGATCCAGTTTGTCGCGGTGCTGGGTGAGGATCGTCTTCGCGTCAAGATAGGCGGCATCCAAGAGCTTTTTCACCTCGTTGTCGATGTCGCGGGCGGTCTGGGGGCTGCAATCGACCTGCGAAGTCCCGTCGCCCGTGGGCAGGAACATCGACGGGCGTTGCGCACAATGCACCAAACCCACGGATTCACCCATCCCATACAGGCAAACCATGCTGCGGGCGAGCGTGGTGGCGTGTTCCAGATCGTTCTCGGCCCCCGTGCTCACCTCGCTGAAAACCAGCTCCTCGGAAGCGCGTCCGCCGAGGAGCCCCTTCATGCGGTCCAAGAGTTCGGCACGGGTGAGAAGGAACTGGTCGTCGGTGGGCAACTGCAACGTATAGCCCAGGGCAGCACGGCCGCGGGGCACGATGCTGATCTTATGCACCGGGTCGGCATGCTTGCTATAGGCAGCGACCAGGGCATGGCCCACTTCATGATAGGCCACGCGCCGCTTGCCTTGCTCATCGAGGCGGCGGCTCTTGCGTTCCGGTCCGGCCACGACCTTCTCGATAGCCTCTTCCAAATCCCTCTGCGTGATCTCCTGCGACCCGCGCCGCGCGGCCAACAGCGCAGCCTCGTTGGCGGCGTTGGCCAGGTTGGCACCGGAAAAGCCGGGCGTTCCTTGGGCGATCTTTCGCAGATCGACGCCATCAGCCAGAGGTTTGCCCCGGCAGTGGACTTTCAGGATCGCCTCCCGCCCAACCATGTCCGGCGCGTCGATCACCACCTGGCGGTCAAAACGGCCGGGCCGCAGGAGGGCCTTATCCAGGATCTCCGGGCGGTTGGTGGCGGCCAGGAGAATGACGCCTACGTTGGCCTGGAAGCCATCCATCTCGACCAGGAGCTGGTTGAGGGTCTGTTCGCGCTCGTCGTTGATCGCTCCCAGATGCACGCCCCTCTCCCGCCCGATGGCGTCCAATTCGTCGATGAAGATGATGCAGGGGGCCTGTTGCTGGGCCTGCTCGAACAGGTCCCGGACCCGCGCCGCTCCCACGCCCACGAACATCTCCACGAAGTCGCTGCCGCTCAGCGAGAAGAACGGAACCTTGGCCTCGCCGGCAACCGCGCGAGCCAGCAGCGTCTTCCCCGTGCCGGGCAGTCCGACGAGCAGCACGCCCTTGGGAATCCTGGCGCCCAGAGCGATGTAACGGTTGGGATTCTTGAGAAAATCGACGACCTCCTGGAGTTCGTACTTGGCCTCGTCGCAGCCGGCGACATCGCCGAAGGTTACGCCCGTGTCGCGGTCGGCCACCAGCCGCGCCCGACTCTTGCCGAAACTCATTACCGATTGACCGGCCGTGCGCAGCCCGCGCGACAGGAAGGTCCATATCAGGACCATCGCGCCGATCGGCAACACCCAGGCATACAGGAACTGGGAGAGGAAGCTGGGACGGACACCGCTGAAAGTGATCTTGGCCGCTTCGAGTTGATCGACCAATTGCGAGTCCGGTTCGACGCGTTCCGTGCGGAAGAGAAATGGTTTGGCTTCTGCCTGCTTCTCGGTCGCATCTTTGCTCGCTGGTTGCTGGCCGCTGCCACCCTCGCCGATCTTTGCCGCTTCGCCCTTGGGTTTCTCTTCCTTTGGCTTCGAGGAAGCGGCTATGGCGGCAGGCGCAGGCTTTTCGGCCGGGCCGGAAGGCGATTTGCCGGATGGGGCGGGGAGGCTCGATTTGCCCGGCAAGGCAAGTGGTTTCAATTCGTCAGACTTGCCCGCCGTGGGGGCGGCCGCCGACCGGGCCTCCTTGGGAACGACCCGCCCAGTGATCTCCAACTCCTTGACCTCACACTCGGCCACTTCGCCCGCGGCAAGGTACTGCTTGAACTGGCTATAGGGAATGGTCTTAACCGACATCTGGTGCAGTTGGTCCTGCCATGCCCATAAAATCAGCAGCATTACCGGGATGTACCACCACATTGAGCGCCAGTCGGGCGCCGCGGGAGGCTTTCCCAGGTTCTTTCGCGGTCCAGAGTCAATTTTCGGGGCCTGCTTGGGGTCGAGGTTGGAATTAGTGGGAATGTCCGGCATGGTTGGGGTCTCCTGGCGAACGGGCCCGCCTTCGGCCGGGCAATTCCGCCTCCGGCGGCGCGATGGATAAGCCTTACCTGTTTGCGCCAAGTCATTCTAGCGATTCCGATCCGGGCAGGTAACCGGGGCGGCCGGTGGGAGCGTCACTCACCGTTCTCCAGCATCCAATGCACGGCGGTACGGTTTAGAACACCGGCAGTTTTTAGGGCTGGTCTCAATCATCGGGCTGCAACAGCTCGGCCGGCACGACACGGACTACTGTTCTTGAAGTTTTCAATGGTGACTGATGTAATCATCGTTTATCCTTTGTTTCGACGTAGGTCAGGCTTTCCAGCCTGACGGTCTTTTGGTTCTTCAGAAACACGTCAGGCTGGAAAGCCTGACCTACTGCCTGCAAGATTTCCAAGAGCCGTTCGTCGGCGCGCGGTTCGGCGCGGACCACCGGGAAGACAAACCGCCCATCGCTGCAATAGACGGCAGCGGCGCGAATGCGGTTCCCGCCAAATCGCAGCGAGCTCGCGTAAACCGCGGATTCATCCCGCGTATTCACGTCTCGATCATTTTTTCGCGGGAACCGGGTCTGGCTGTTTCAGTGCCGGTTCATCTGCCGGGTGGCCGTTGGTGGCTGGAGGCTGCTGGACGCCGGCCAGGGTGGCAAGCGTCTCGGGGATTTCCACGCCGCCGATGTCGCGCATGACCTGCATCATCGGCGGCAAGGTGCGGGACATGTTGTGCAACCAATTGGCCGTGGCGCTCTGGCCGTTGGCCGAGTTGCCCTCCCAGACCACGACCTTGTCGAACTTGATGTTCGAGATCGCCTTGGCCGAGGCCTCGACGAGATGGTCGAAGTGTTCGAGCATCAGCAGTTGGAACGCCTGCTCGGCGCCGCCGCAGGCCTCGATGATCTGTTGCAGGCCCTGACCTTTCTTGGAAAGGATTTCGAACTGGCCGCGGGCTTCGGCTTCGAGCTTCGCGAAGATGGCGGAGGCCTCGCCTTCGGCCTCGATCCGCCGCTTGGCGGCCTCGGCGGCGGCCTCGACCTCGATCTTGGCCTTGTCGGCCTTGGCCGGGGCCTCCAGGGCGGCGCGGCGCTCGGCCTCAACCCGCTGGGCCTCGGCCAGGGCGGCCTTGGCGCGGGCGATGTGCTCGGCCTCCAGCACGGCGGCCTCGGCCTGCACTTTGCGGGTCTCGCCCGTCTGATAGGCCTCGGCCTTCTTGACCTGCAAGCCGGCCTGCGAGACGGCCACGTCGGCCCGGGCCAGGTTCTCGCCCTCGACCGCGCGGGCATCGGCATCGGCCATCTTGACGCGCATCTCGCGCTCGGCGTCCTTGATCTGGGCCTGCTTCTGGAAGGCGGCGGACTGCTCGCCCACCTGCTGTTCCTTGTCGAGCTCGGCCACGCGGACGGCCTGCTCGCGGGTGGCCTCGCGGGTGCCGATCTCGCGGAGCTTGCGGGCGTTGGCCACCTGCACCGCCTTCTCGCGCTCGGCGTCGGCCACGCGGATCTCGCCCATCTTCTCGTTGTCGGCCACGTCGCCGCGGGCCTTCTGCACCGCCAGCGAGGCCGCTTTCTGCCCGATCGCCTCGATGTAGCCCGACTCGTCGGTGATGTCGGTGATGTTCACGTTGATCAGCACCAGGCCGATCTTGCGGAGTTCGGGCTCCAGCGAGTTCATGATCGCCTCGAGAAACTTCTCGCGGTCACGGTTGATGTCCTCGATCTGCATCGAGGCGATGACCTGCCGCAACTGCCCGAAAATGATGTCTTCCGAGCGTTTGGCGATTTCCGAGCGGGGCATTCCCAGCAGGCGGATGGCGGCGTTCTGCATCAGCTCCGGAGAGGTGCCGATGGCCACCGTGAAGACGCTGGGGACGTTGACGCGGATGTTCTCCATGGAGAGCGCGCCGCGGAGCGGGATCTCGATCTGCATGGGCTCGAGGCTCAGCCAGGCGAAGTCATCCAGCAAGGGCCTGATGAACCGGGCCCCGCCGTGGATGCAGGTGGCGGCCTCGTGGGCGCGGCCCGACTTGCCGTAAATCACCAGCACGCGGTTGCTGGGGCAGCGCTTGTAGCGATTAGCCAGCAGCATCACGCACGAGAAGACGACGATGACGGCGAGTACGACGATTGCCCCCAGCCAAATCAGCAGGTCCGACCCGCCGGCGGCGAAGCAAGGCACGAGGGGAAACGAAATGAAAGGTGAATGGAACATGGCGGCTCCTTGGTGATTCAGGGGTTGCTATAGGGAGATCGTGTAAACGCACGCATGTTAAACTACCTCCTCGGTTGAGAGCGGAGGGTTCGTTACAACGGCTTCGACCTGCACGGTATCGGAGCCGAGGACTTCGGTGACGACGACGGTGGCTCCGCTGGGAATCGCATCGCCGGCGGTTGTTGCCTGGTATTCCATGGTGCGGTTCTGCAGGTTGATCTGGATTTTTCCCGCGCCTTTTTGCTGGGCGGGAATATGGAGGTAGACGGTGGCCTGCTGGCCTACCGCGCGGTGGATTTGTGCGGTGCCTTCCGCCCGTAGCGTGCGCATACTGCAGAGCATGGCGTACACGGCGTACATGGCGCCCACGCCGGCCCAAAATGCGATCACCAAAGCGGTGAGGTCGGTACATTCGGCGGCCTGCGCGGCCAGGCCCGCCAGGCCGAAGAACGCCAGCGCGGCGACAATCGTGCGCAGCGAGAGCACGCGGAACAGCCCCGTCGCGCCGTGCCCCACGCCGCTGGCGGAAGGCTGCAATGGGGCATGGACTTCATGCTCGGCGGCAGAAGAACCATCATGGGTCAGTTCGCCGTGAACCTCGCCGGGGGTGAAATCGTGGTCCGCATCGCCAGGGCCTAAATCGTGGTCCCCTCCGTCTAGGCCATGCCCGAAGTCGTGGGGCATCTCGGCCCCCACGGCATCGCCGCCCAGGCCAATCAGGCTCATGAGGAATTGGAGAACGAGGACGGTTGTCCCCACCGCGGCACAGACCACAAAGACGACGGTCATGACTATCTCCTCGTCGACCATGAGTACATGGTGCCCGAGCTTGGGAACCTGAAGGTACTTCGCTCGCCGATCGGAAAGATTGGACGGTTGCCCAGCGATCAGCGGCCGAAACACCAGCCCCAACTCTCCGAGGCTTGGAGTTCCTTCATTATGATTCAACGGCGGCCGATTGCAACTCGCCATTAACTCAGTGGGGGGGTGAGTACCCGTCTACCCGACGGGAACTTCCCCCTGCGATAATCGCCGCGCGGCCCGCTCGACTCCTCACTCGGCGGCTTTCTTCCATCGCATCCACTTGGGCCACTTGGGCAGCCAGTCCCAGTTCATCACGCTGACGATGCTCGAGTAGTCGTCGGTCCAGAGTGCCAGGCAGGGGTCAACTTTGAGCGGCTCCCATTCGAGCTTCGAGTTTTCCTCGAGATCGCAGAGGTCCTCCGGCGTTCGCGCCAGGACAGCCCAGTTCGACGACGACTTGCAAATGCCCCCGTCTTCGTCGTCATCATTGCAAATCCGCGCCGCAATGCCCAATTTGTCTGCCGCGCCGGCCACGACCGGCGGCAACGTCAGATGCCGGTTCGATAAGTGCACCATCAGCAATCCGTGCGGGGCCAGTTTCTTGACGTACAAGTCGATTGCCTCACATGTGAGGAGATGGATCGGAATCGCGTCGGAGGTGAAGGCGTCGATCACCAGCAGGTCGAACTTGCCGTCGGGCTCGTCTTCAAGCGTCAGCCGGGCATCGCCCATGCGGACCTCCAGCGACACGCCCCGTTGGCGGCAATCGCTGAGATAGGTGAAGTACTGAGGGTCTTCCGATATCTTCCGCACGGCCGCATCGATCTCGAAGTAGGTGAGCGACTGCCCGGGTTTGGCATAGGCGGCCACCGTGCCGGTGCCCAGGCCCACGACGCCGATGTGGCCGTGATCAAGAAATGCATCGCGACTTTCCAGGACGTCGAACACCGCACCCACCGGTCCGGTGCGATCGTAATAGGTCCAGGGATTGCGGGCTTCGTCGGGATCGCGGAGATCATGGCTCTGCTTGCCGTGCATGGTCGACCCGTGCATCAACGCGTGACAGATGTACGGCTCATTATCGGGCCAGTATTTCTCGGTCTCGACGCGGAGGACGCCGAAGAAGCTCCGTGTCGAGTAAATGACGCCTTCCTGCTCGTCGCAGATGACGCAGACGCCCATGAGCGTGGCGACGGCGACAGTGAACCAGCCGCGGCGGCGCTGCAGCAGGAAGGCCAGGACTGCCGCCGCAACGACCCACCAGACCCGCGCCGTGGGACTGGTGAGCTCCTTCGCGATTTTCTGCAGCGGCTCCGAATGCCAATTCGCGGACATGCCGGCGAGGCGTTTATGCCAAAGGGCGCCGGCGGCAAAGGCGAACACGCTGCCTTGCATCATCATCAGTGCCAGGTCGGACCAGCGCCAGAGACGTTCGAAGCGGCTCAATCGCGGCGGCGGACGCAGCAGGCATGCCGCCACGAGCATCAGCGGGTACTCCAGCACGCTGTTGAAGACCAGCGGGGCCACCAGCGCACAGATCAGCCCGCCGGCCACGCCGCCCGCCGACATCCACAAGTAATACTCGGTGAGGTGCTTGCTCGCCGGGCGGTCGGCGGCCATCGCCCCGTGACATACCAGCGCGGTGAGAAAGAAGGCCGCCAAGTGCAGTGCGCCGACGCACACAATGACCTTGGTCTTCATCACGGAGAGGTCGAGCGACGAGAGGTAAACCGTGGACATCGCCGCGGCCAGGCCGGCGGCCTGAAAGATCCGCACCAGCCAGAGCCATTTCAAGATCGGCCAGCGGGCGAAAACCACGATGAACGAGAGCAGATACAGCCCCAGCGGAATGGCCCACACCATCGGCCTTGGCGAGATGTCGACGGAAAGCTGCGTCGTGATGCCCATCAACAACGCCGAGGGCACCAGCGCCTGTGCCAGCCACCAGAGGCGGCGGAGCCACGTGACCGGGGTATGAAAACTTTCGGGAAGCGAACTGCTATCCGCTAATCGGGCCGGCTCCTCGGCCGCCGTCAGCAGAATTGGCTCCTCGGCCGCCGCGGGGCGCCTTGCGGCGAACCACACCGCGATCGCGCAAAGTCCGAAGAGGGCCATCAGCAGCGCGTAGCCGATGGTCCACCAGTGCGTCTGCACGGCGAGCGGCAGGCGGGGCTCGATCAGCAACGGATACGCCGCCAATCCGGCGAGGCTGCCGAAATTGCTGGCCGCGTAGAGAAAATATGGATCCTTCGCCGAGCGCCCGCCGCAGTGGGCGAACCAGGCCTGCAACAGCGGCGCGCTGGCTGAAATGCAGAAAAACGGCAACCCCACGCAGGCCGTCAACAGCATCAAGAGCCAAGGAATGGGGTTCCCCTCGCCGGGCCGTGTCCAACCCGCGGAGATGCCGATCGGCAAGACGATCCACGGCAGGCACAAAAGCACGAGGTGCACCAATGCCTGCCGCCGCGCGCCTAGCCACTTCACCGAGAGGTGGGCATAGACGTAGCCTGCCATCAAGGCGATCTGATAGAACACCAGGCAGGTGTTCCAAACCGAAGGCGACCCGCCCAGTCGCGGCAGCACCATCTTGGCAAACATCAGTTCGACAATGAACATCAGCGCCGCGCTGAGCAGGATCGCGGCCGCGAATACGAGTGCTACCATGGTGGGCTTTACCGCAGGGCAAGAAGGTCGAACACCAGAAGACCAGTCTACTATGCGGCGGCAAGCCGGTCAATCAAGCAACTCATGGCGCCTTGAGAGACGTAGCGTGGGACCAGATCCGGGGTACCCGCCTGCGGGTCGGCGAGCGCAGGCCCACCATAACGTGCTTTCCAGTCGATCACGGTGGGCCGGCGCTTGCTTCGCAATCTGGTCCCACCCTACGAACTACCATTTGCGCGGCGTCATGGCGCCTTGACGGTCTTCAAGGCGTTGAGCATCGGTTGCCGTTGGCGAACGGCCGCTTGTCCTTCGCCATGGACACAAGCCACCAGCACGGTCTTGCCCACGGTGAAAACGACCACGTCGACCGTGGCCGGATCTTGATCGTCGGCTTCGACCCCCTTGCCCTTCAGATGCTTCCCTTCGGCTTCCGCGACGGTGATGGCCTCGGTGCTGGCCGGGCTGAACTTCAAGACCTCGCTCTTGATCACGTCATCCAAAGCGGCGATCGCCTCAGCGACCGTCTTGGCCTTGGGCACGACCCACAGGTCCAGAACCATGTCCTTCGTGTCGATGACCGTCTTCTCTTTGTCCGTCGTGACCTTAGCGCCTTGCGGGGCACTGATCGTCATCACGGCAGCACCTGCGTTGGAAATGGTAACCGTCTTCATGTCCTCGGCCCAAGCAACCGCGGCACAAAGCAGCACGACAACACTGCACAGACCTGTCTTCATCATCTGGTTCTCCCTACGTGGTTGGTTCGAATCTCCCTCGGAAACGTAGAGTGGGCCGACGGTGCCCGTCGGCCCATCCTACGCTTCCGCAACGCATGAGCAATTCCTATTCCACGGTCTTGCAAAACGCGGAAGCCGGCGCACTGGGCGTCGCAATCGCGTGGCAGCGGAAAATCAAGGTTGGAAACCGCTGGATGCCCATGTCGATGCGCTCGACACCAACGTCGAAGGAACCGACACGTGCAAGCGCGATACGGTCAACGGTGCTTGACCGGACGGCTATGTGTTCGAGCTTGGGGCACGGGCCGACCACGAGTACCTGGTACCCGACATGGTGCCCAGGCCGGTTTTGCCGGCGACCATGAGTAGATGAACTGAATCAGGTCGGCCGGCGGCACCATGGGCTTCGCGGTCATCTGTTGCGGAGCCGGTTGCGGTTTGGCCTGGCCTACTGCGCCAGGCTCATTCGTCGAGACCGCGTCGGGGCCAGTTTAGTGGCCGCCGAGGGCATGGTTGTCGCCGCCGGCCGAACCTGTTCACTTGCCGTCGTATCGGCAGCCAAGGCTGGGCGGTTGTGTTCCAACCGCGTGGCGATGGCATGTTAAGTTGCCAGGCCCGCCGCGGGAACCAGCAACGTTATTGCCGTCACGGCCGCTGCCATTTTCAGCTTGGCGGCCGAGCGGGCCTTCATGGTTGCGTTGGCCAGTACAGTTGCGGAACTGGTGGCCAGGGCTGCATTGCCCGCCGATCCGCAAACGGCGGCCACGACGGTCGCGGCGCAGGCCGACGGAGCGGCCTGCACCGCGTTGGCCATCAGCCGTGTTGCCACGGCGCCGACGGCCATCGTCTGCCCCTTCCGGCAGAATAAAGACCTTAACTTCTCATACCATGTACGCTGAAGCCGGGAAGCGAACAAGAAATCCGGCTTCCCCACTTCTTGGGTGTGCAACTGTGGATGAGTGTGGGAAAGGAAAATGCGGGGGAAGAAGATAGGTCACAGGGTCCGGTTTACTTGTCTCCTCACCAAGAGATACCCGCTTACGACCGCGATCTTGCGCGAATCGGGAGAATTCCGCTCAGGACAGCTCTTGCTCCACCGGTCCCAGCGCCGCCAACCCTTCGCGCAAGAGCCGCCGCGTGTCCTCGTCCGGCCACGATTGTGCCAACGCCCACTGCAGGCCCACGCGAAGCGATTGGTCGTCCAGTCGCGAGATCCGCGCGTGGCACCTGGTTCTCGCCACCGTGATCGACAGCAGGTAGAGGATCGTCGCGACCTCGCTGGGCAAAAGGCGTTCCGGCCCCTCGTGGCAGCGTTTGGCGAATTTGTGGGTCAGTTCCAGGAATTGCAAGGGCGGCTGCGCGTGATGCAACAGGTCGCGAAAAGTTGCCAGCGGCGCGGTGCCTTCGGCCGCCAATCCCCTTAGCCGTTCGCCCACTTCAGGATCGACGGACCGCAGATCATGCTCCAAGGGCGCAGCAAGCTGATGCGCGAGAATTGCGCCGAACTCCTCTTCCGCCCAGGGACTCCCGTCGCTTTCATCGAGGTCCATCATGCTTGACAACGAGCTGCCAACCGAAGGAAAAAAGCCGCTTTCTTCCATGTCAATCTCACTGCTGAAAATCAAGCTCCGACTATCTGGAACCACCCGTGTTCACGATCGCCCGCAACTCGGCGATTTCGGATTCGACCTCATGCGGGTCGTCGGCATATTGGGCCACGACGGCCCGCAAGATCCGCGCGTACATGCGTTTTGCCGTCACCAGCGCATTGGAGGCCGCCGTGGGTGAGGGGAATCCGAATTGCTCGACCATTTGCTGGTAATGGAGCGGGAGCGCGCCTTCCAGGGCAGGCGCCACCACGCGGCCCTGGAAGACTCCCCAAATGTCCACGCGTCCCGATTGCTCGCATTCAGCCTGCATCTGCCGCAAGGCGTCGGCGATGACGCTGCGTGCCCAGGCGACGTTGAATGCCCGCGACGGGTCTGGGCGATATTCGGCATCGTCGCCGTCGGCCAGCGGTGCGGCCTTGTCGGCGGCGTGCTTCCGCGCTCCTTGAGCACGATGCTGATTGAGCACAAAACGATCCAGCGCCGTCAGCAGGAAGGTGCGGAACTTGCCTAACCGCCGGTCGGCCGCGGCGAAAAGGTTCTTCTCGAGGATTTTCTGGGCGGTGAACTCCTGAAGCAGATCGTCGGCCTGGTCCGGCGGCAACCGCTTGCCATTGATCAAGTGCGCCCGCAGCGCCGGCAGGTATTGCTCCAGCAATCGTGCGAGTGCTTCGCCCCGGGCCTCCTGTCCGGCTTTCACCACAAGCGACCATTGCGTCGTGGCGAATTGCTTCCGCATCTCGAGGGGAAAATCAGGCATAAACACCTCGACTCGCAAGGCACTCGTCTGTTGCCACGAGTCTCATCGAACGATCCTTAGGTTGAATAGCGTCCCTACAGGCCTTTCGGCGTGAACAAGGCGAGGTCATAGATCCCCAGCGTCTTCTCGATGGCCTCGACGCGCGCCACGTTCTTCTCGAAGCCGCCGTCGCCGAAGAGCTGGTTCTCTTTCTTCTCGAAATCCTCGCCTAGGGCGTCGTACTCGTTCTGGCTCACGATTTCGTGGAAGGCCGGGAATAGGATCGTGTCCTCCCGCGCTTCGTGCGGGTTGTACATGCGGATGAACTGTTGCAAGCTCGCGATGAGCGCGCGGCGGTCGTCGTCCGATTTCAGCGATTGAGGCGCGGCCAGGCGTTGGGTGACATCCGTCAGTTTCCTCCCCGCCTTGTGCTGCGCCTCGAGCACATCCACCAAGCCGACCAGTTTGCCGGCCTTGCGGAAACGCGGGAAGAGATGGTCTTCCTCGAGCTTCTCATGGTAGTCCTCGACGAAGGTCCGGATGATCTCCGCCGAGTCGGCGAGGGCCTTGGGCGGCAGGTCTTCTTTCGCCTCCAGACGCCGAATGCCCTCGCCATAAATCAGCAGGATACGTTTCAGCAGGCCGTGCTCGCGCATCAGATCTTCGCCCGGCGAGACCTCCTCGGCTGTCTTCCCGCGGGCTACCGGATTCTCGTCCGCAGCGTGGGCCGAGACGGTCCAGACTCCGCCCACGGTTCCGGCAAGACCGGCGGCAACCGCCGCCCCGACAAACTCACGACGCCCTGTATTCATGGCATGCTCCTTGTTCAACGAGGCAAAGTTCCCTTGTCCGACGTATTATACCGGGTTTGGCAAGGTCATTCCCTTGTGCTCTCCCGCTGCGACTTTGCCTTTTTCCAAGTTCCAGCTCTTGACCGGATGGCGGACAACCGATATATTCATGTAAGCGAATATGAAGACCAAGAGTACCCAACCCCAGACGAAGACGATTTTTCGGGCACTTTCCGACCGAACTCGGCTGCGGATTCTCAATCTGCTTCAGGGTGGAGAATTGTGCGTCTGCCATCTTGTTTCCGTATTGGATGTCCCGCAACCCACGGCCTCCCGGCACCTGTCCTATTTGCGCAAAGCCGGATTGGTGGTTGCCAGGAAAGATGGATTGTGGATGCACTATCGTTTGGCCCCGGCACGCAGCAAATCCCATGATATGCTGCTGGAGTGTCTTGCCCAGTGCTTTCAAGAAGAAGGCATTTTTGCCAACGACCGGGAACGGCTTCGGACTGGAGTCGGTTCTTGCCGCAGCTAATTTTTTTTGCCACATACATTCGCCTAAGCAGATATAGAGCGATCTCATGACTCAGAAGATCAAGATTCTGTTCTTATGTACCGGTAATTCCTGCCGCAGCCAGATGGCGGAGGGCTGGGCTCGCACGCTCAAGAGCGATTCCACCGAAGCGTATTCCGCTGGCATTGAGACCCACGGCCTGAACCCCGACGCCGTTCGCGTCATGGCCGAGGTGGGCGTGGACATCTCCGCGCAGCGATCCAAGCTGGTCAGCGAACTGCGGGAAGTCGCGTTCGACTACGTGATCACGGTCTGCGGCCACGCCAACGAGCATTGTCCTTTGTTCCCCGGCAGGGCCAAGATCGTCCATGTGGGTTTCGATGATCCTCCCAAGTTGGCCGCCGATGCCAAGACGGAGGAAGAGCGGCTGGCCCCGTACCGTCGCGTCCGCGACGAGATCAAGCGTTTTGTCATGGCGCTACCGGATATGACCAACCAAGCCGAAGAAAGCAGGCCATGAGCAACTGCGACGCAAAACAACTGTCCTTCCTCGACCGTTTCCTGACCCTGTGGATTTTCCTGGCGATGGCGGTGGGCGTTGCCCTCGGGCGACTCTGGCCGGGCGTCGCGCAGGTCATCAATGCCTTCAAGTTTGACGAGACCACGAGCATTCCTATAGCCGTGGGCCTGATCCTGATGATGTACCCCCCCTTGGCGAAAGTGCGCTACGAGGAACTGGGCGACGTGTTCACCAACTGGAGAGTTCTGGGCCTTTCCCTGGTGCAGAACTGGGTTGTCGGCCCGATTCTCATGTTCCTCCTCGCGGCCTTGTTCCTCCGGGGTCAGCCCGAGTTCATGGCCGGGCTGATCCTCGTGGGCCTGGCCCGCTGCATTGCCATGGTCATCGTCTGGAATGAACTTGCCAAGGGCGACACCGAGTACTGCGCGGGTCTGGTGGCCTTCAACAGCATCTTCCAGGTCTTTTTCTACAGCGTATATGCCTACTTCTTTATTGTCGTCTTGCCGTTGAAACTCGGCCTTCCCCTGGCCGTCGATGAGGAGACGCTCCGCACCAAGGTGACCATCGGGCGGATCGCCTGGAGCGTGTTCATCTACCTGGGCATCCCGTTCTTGGCCGGCATGCTTACGCGGTCCGTTCTGGTCAAGGCCAAAGGACGGACGTGGTACGAGAAGGTGTTCATCCCCAAGATCAGCCCGATGACGCTGATCGCGCTGTTGTTCACGATTCTCGTGATGTTCAGCCTGCAGGGCGAGAAGATCGTCGCCAAGCCGCTCGACGCATTGATGATCGCGGTGCCGCTCTTGATTTACTTCCTCATCATGTTCCTGGCCAGCTTCTACATGAGCCGGAAGGCCGGGGCGGATTACATGAAGACGGCCACCCTCTCCTTTACGGCGGCGAGCAACAACTTCGAGCTGGCCATTGCCGTGGCGGTGGCGGTATTCGGGATCAACCACGGGGCGGCCTTCGCGGCGGTGATCGGGCCGCTGGTGGAGGTCCCCGTGCTCATCGGCCTGGTCAATGTATCGCTCTATTTTCAGCGGCGGTACTTCGGCGGCAAACTAGACGGCAACCAGGCTGTGGGTCTTTACGAGGCAGATGACTTCAGCCCCCGCTTGTAATTCCAGTTCAGCAGCAGCCTGCCGGGTAACCTCGGCCCAGATGATCTGGCCGATGTCCACGGCCACAAAAAGGGCCTGATGGGTGGCGATGATCTGACGAACCGTTCCCCGCAAGTGGTTCCGCACACTGAGCCCGGAGACCTCCTGCCGTGCAAGGATGACATCGGTAGGAGAGAACTGGACGAATGCGGGCAACGGCGCATTCCGATCACGAGGTGGCAGTTGCAGCACTTGCTCGCCGATGCGAGCCGTGCAAGAGCCATCGTGCGATTCGACGTTCTCTAATCGAAGCAAGTTGACGGGGCCAGTCGCATTGGTCCAAGCCAACGGTTCCGGCCGGCCAAGGGCATCCTCGGGCGTGCCGATGCCCACCAGCCTTCCTTTTTCCAAAAGGACCACCCACTCGGCCGCGCGGCGCACTTCGGCCTGGGAGTGCGTGACGAACAGTGTCGGGATCTTCCATTCTGCAACCGCCCGTTGAAGGTAGGACAACACGCGGTCTCGCAACGGGGCATCCAGCGAGGCAAGGGGTTCGTCCATCAACAGCAACTCGGGGCCGCTCAGCAAGGCGCGTCCCAGGGCCACACGCTGCCGCTCGCCGCCCGATAGATTGCGGGGAAACCGCCGCAAGAGCGACCCGATTTCCAACACGTCCACGACGCGCGCGAAGTTGAGCATCCGTCCTCGCTTGTCCCGACGACGCTGTCCGTACCGCAAGTTCCCTTCGACGGTCAGGTGGGGAAACAGCAACGCATCCTGGAACACTACGCCGACATGGCGCTTCTCCGGCGGTAGTGCCACTCCCCGAACCGTGTCGAGCAGGACGCGATCTCCCAGGCGGATCGTTCCTTGCTGCGGGCGGAGCAGCCCGGCGATCATGTTCAAGACGCTCGTCTTGCCGCTGCCGGACGCTCCGAATAGCGCCGTGAAGGATTGATCGACGTCGAAACCGACATCGAGGTGAAACCCGGCGGGATAGCTATGCTTGCAGCGGAAGCTAAGCACGGACATCGGGAGGTCGCCTCCGTTCCAGCCACTCGCTGGCGGCCAAGGCGGCGCAGGCGAGCAAGATCGACAGGCCCACCAGACGCCACGTTTCGTCGATTCCGTCCGGCGTATTGGCCATGGTATAGATGGCCAGGGGAATGGTGCGGGTCTTGCCCTCGATGTTCCCGGCCACCATGATCGTGGCCCCGAACTCACCCAAGCTGCGGGCAAAGGCCAGCATGAAACCCGCGATCAGACCGCGCTGGGCCAGGGGCACGGCCACGGTAAGAAAAGCATTCAGGCGGCTCGCTCCCAGGCTGCGAGCGGCCATCTCAAAACGGGGATCGACTCCCTGAAACGCCAGGCGAATCGCGCGGACCATCAGCGGGAAACTCACTACAGCCGAGGCCAGCGCCGCCCCCAACCATGTAAACACGATCTTGATCCCGAACCACTTGCCGGACCCCATGCCAATACGATCGAAACCGCGAATACGATATTACGTGCGCGGATCTCCATGTTACGATCCTATGTCACTACGGTTAAGACGGTGCGGCAAGACGCCACCCAATCGCTTAAGAGGCGACTTCCGTCAGCGCAATTCTAGCTCTTCCGAGGGGAAAGACAAGCCATTTCGCCTGCCGCAGTGTGGCGTGCCGGATCACAAAGACGTAACTTGTGGAGACGTTTTCTTCCGTTGGGTGCAACGCATTCAATCTTCTGGAAATCCACTGAGATCTTTGATGCCTATTTCCTGGGGAAGATCAGGTTGGCCACAGCCGCGCCGAGCACGACCCCGATGAACCCGACGATGACGCTGCCAACGACGTTTGCCGCCGCCAAGGCCCAACTGCGGTCGCGGAGCAACTGCAGGGTCTCCCATTCGAAGGTCGAGAACGTGGTGTAGCCGCCGCAGAAGCCGGTTCCCAGCAGCACGAACCACTCGCGATAGTCGGGCAAGCGCTGCAAGAAAATCGTTCCCACCAGACCGAGCACAAACGAACCGCTGACGTTGATCACGAAGGTGCCCAGCGGAAAGCTGCCCAGCCACGTGCCGGGGTTCCGCCACGAGGCCTCGTTGAACCAGAGGGCCAACCAGTACCGGGCGTTGGTGCCCAGGGCCCCGCCCACGGCCAGGAGCGTGACGGTGTTGGTCAGCACGGCCCGGAGTGTGGAATAGATGGCGTCCATGCTGGGGCAGCGCCTCACGCTTTCTCGGCTGGCCAGGCGTGCACCGTATCGATCATGGCCAGGACGTTATCGACCGGCGTATGCGGCAGCACGCCATGACCGAGATTGGCGATATAGCCCGGCCGCGAGGCGGCCTGGGCGAGCATTTCACGGACGCGGCGGCGAACCTCCTCCAGGGGGGCGAAGAGCACGGCCGGATCGAGATTGCCCTGCAGGGCCTGATCGGGGCGGAGCACGCGGCGGGCATCGTCCAGCCGCAGCCGCCAATCGACGCCGATCACGTCGCCGCCCGCTTCGCTCAGCAACGCCGCCAAGGCCGGATTGCCCGTCGCGAAATGGATCACCGGAACGCCGCTGCGGATCGCTTGGATCACCGCGCGGCTATAAGGCAGGACGTAGCGGCGGTAGTCGTCCACACCCAGACAACCGACCCAACTATCGAAGAGCTGCACGGCCTGGGCCCCGGCGTCAATCTGGGCATTGAGGTACAAGGCCACGCTGCGGGCGATGCGGCCCATCATGGCATCCCACGCGGCGGGGTCGCTGTACATCAGAGTCTTCGTGGTGCGATAGTCGCGACTCGATCCGCCTTCGACGGCATAGGCGGCCAGCGTGAACGGCGCGCCGCCGAAACCGATCAGCGGCACCCCGGCCGGCAGCCCGGCCCGCGTCTGCCGCACGGCCTCGACAACGAACGGCAGGCGGTCCATGTTCTCCAGTTCCCGCAGGCGATCGACGTCGGCCGCCGTGCGAATCGGGTTGCCCAGCACGGGCCCCTCACCGCTGGGGAAATCCAGCCCCAGGCCCATCGGCTCGAGGATTAACAGCAGATCGGAAAACAAGATGGCCGCATCGACGCCCAGCCGCTCGACCGTCTTGATCATCACCTCCGCGCACAAGGCGGGGTTCTTGCACAGTTCCAGGAAACTGACCTTGGAGCGGAGCGCGCGATACTCGGGCAAATAGCGCCCGGCTTGGCGCATGAGCCAGACGGGGATGGGCCCCCCGGCTTCACGCCGCACGGCTTTCAAGAAGGGACTGTCGTGCATGAAGGATGAAGGATGAAGGATGAAGGATGAATGGTCGTCAGTATAGCGGGGAAAGGCGGCGCGTGCCAGGGTGGCCTTCGTCCTTCACCCCTCATCCTTCAAAAAACAACCTGCCCGGGATTGCTCCCGGGCAGGTTCATCAGTGATCATCGTACTAGCAGACAGTGCCGGGCTCAGGCCGACTCATCGCTGCTGGTCTTGTTCGGCTTGGGCGCCTCGGGCAGGGCCTTCGGGGCAGCAGCCGGGGCAGCCGCCGGAGCCGCAGCCGGAGCCGCGGGGGCAGCGCCGCCGCAACCGCAACCGCAACCTTCCGCACAGCAGGAGCTGGCGCAGCAGGTCCGGCACTTCACGGTGAAGATGGCATTGCACAGGTCAGCCAGAGGATGACGGCAGCACTTCTTCTCGCAGCCGCAGCCACAGGCCTTCTCGCAGCAAGCGGGCTTCTCACAGCAGGCCGGCTTCGCACAGCAGGCCGGCTTCTCGCAGCAGCCGCAAGCCTTCTCGCCACAGACCGGAGCGCAGCAGCGCTTGATCAGGTGGCAGCACGGCCTCGCGCAGCAGCCGCAAGCCTTCTCGCAGCAAGCCGGCTTCTCACAGCAGGCCGGCTTCTCGCAGCAGGCCGGCTTCTCGCAGCAGGCGGGCTTCGCACAGCAAGCCGGTTCCGGAGCACAGCAGGCCTTCACCGGGCCGCAGGTCTCGCACTTGCAGCAGCGCTTGCAGGCAAACAGGTCCTTCAGGCCGCAGAACAAATCGTGAACTGGCGTAATCCGCTGGCAGCAAGTCGTCTCGCAGCCGCAGGCCTTCTCGCAGCAGGCCGGCTTCGCACAGCAGGCCGGTTCCGGGCAGCAACCACAAGCACTGAACCCCGGGCTGCAGAGGGCGACGCTCAACAGCAGCGTTCCAAACAAAATCTTGGTTCTCATTGAGCAACAACTCCTTTACAATGGACTGTCGGTGCTTCTTCCCCTGGCGGCGACCTCAAACGCGGAATGTCCGTGTCAGGAAGCAATCCGTCGCGCACGGCGGGTTCTCCCATGGGTCAGAACCGACTCAGGCGTGTTTGCCGGTCTCCGCTGAAGTGGGAACGCGGGTAAGCTCCTCCAGTTCGCACGGTTACGGCGCCAGGGACCGTCGAACCATTCCATGGTTCGAGACGTACCCGATTCGGTTCCCGACGCGCCCTCGCAGCGTGCCACCGCGGCACGCGCAATTCGCTAAGGGTCACTAACCGTATCGGCAACCCTGCCAAAGCCCCTTGAACGCACGGAAACTATTTTCGCCAAAAGGTTTACTGCTCCTCTTACGCAGAGTTTTCCAGGTGCGAAAGGCAGGAAAAGTTTACCGGATATAGGGGTTCCGGGACACAAAAAACCGCCAACAATCTCTTGCTAACCAGCAAACTCAACCCCCCTTGCCATCGGGGCCGGCATTTCTTCCCGACCTGTTTCTTGGCCTCGCGGCGGCACTTCTGCTAAGATAAAGGGTCAAACTGCCGTTTTCTCTGTGAGGAATTGCCATGAAACTCCGCCTGCGAATCGTTTTCTCTGCTTCGGCACTGGCCCTTCTCGCCTCGGCACTGCCGGGCCAAAGCGTGCCGCCTCCCAATTACGAGGAAGCCAAAGTGCCGCAATACACGCTGCCCGATCCGCTCGTGCTCAACGACGGACAGCGCGTGACCGACGCCGCAACCTGGCGGGAAAAACGTCGCCCGGAGGTAGTCCGCTTGTTCGAACAGTACGTGTATGGCAAAGCGCCCGGAAAGCCCGATAAAGAGCGGGAGATGGCGTTCGTGGTCAGCTCGGTCGATCGGAACGCCCTGGGTGGCACAGCTATCCGCAAAGAGGTTACGATTTTTCTCTCGCCCCCGCCAAAAAAAGTAGGGCAATCAATCCCTTTGCTCATCTATCTCCCCAAGAAACCCCGTGGTCCAAGCCCCGTTTTCCTCGGCTTGAATTTCGACGGCAACCACACGATCCACTCCGACCCGGGCATCACGCCTTCGCACGTCCAGAAGCTTGGCAGCCAGCAACCCGGCATGCCGATGGACGAGGAGGTTGCCAAGGCGCGCGGGGCGAACTCCAGTCGCTGGCCGGTCGAGAAGATCCTCGCGCGGGGATACGGCGTGGCGACGGCCTGGTACGGCGAGATCGAACCCGACATGCCCGACGGCCTGCGCCTCGGTGTGCGGCAGATCTACTTGAAGAGCGGTCAAAGCGCGCCGGCCGACGACGAGTGGGGCGCGATTGCCGCCTGGGCCTGGGGCCTGAGCCGGATCATGGATTACCTGGAAACCGACCGAGACGTCGACGCCCGGCACGTGGCCCTCATCGGCCATTCGCGCCTGGGCAAGACGGCCCTCTGGGCGGGCGCATGCGACGAGCGCTTTGCGCTGGTCATCTCCAACGATTCGGGCTGCGGCGGGGCTTCGCTGGCACGGCGGCAGTTCGGCGAGACGCCGGCCCGCATCACCACGTCGTTCCCCCACTGGTTCTGCAAGAATTACCGCAAATACGCCTTCCACGTCGGCGATCTGCCGGTCGATCAGCACATGCTCATGGCCCTGGTCGCCCCGCGGCCACTTTACGTGGCCAGTGCCGAAGAAGACCGCTGGGCCGACCCGCATGGCGAGTTTCTTTCGGCCAAGGGCGCCGATCCCGTCTATCGCCTGCTGGGCGCCACAGGACTGCCCGCCGCCGACATGCCCGCCGTCGAACACCCGGTCGCGGGCACGATTTCCTATCACATCCGCCACGGCAAACACGACGTGACGGATTACGACTGGCAGCGGTATCTGGACTGTGCGGATCGGAATTTCAAGGCAAACGAGCGGGCACATTAACTGGTGTGGAGGTTTTGCAAGCCGGCGTGTATAGTTTGCCCTTATGCGCAAAGCACCAAGCACAACTTCCCCCCGCTACTCGTGGAGCTACGCTCGGCGGGACCTGGTCGCCGGTCTGACCGTGGCGGCGATCGCCGTTCCCCAGGCGATGGCCTATGCCCTGATCGCCGGGATCGACCCGCGTTACGGGCTCTATTCGGCGATCATCGTCACGGCCGTGGCCTCGATTTTCGGGTCGTCGGCGCATTTGATCAACGGCCCGACCAACGCCATTTCCCTGGTGACGTTCAGCGCCTTGGCATTCTTGGCCACCAGCCCCAACCCCGACCCGTCGGATGCCTACGAAGCCACATTCCTGCTGGCGGTGATGGCTGGCGGAATCCAGATCCTCGTGGCGGTCTGCCGGCTGGGCGACCTGACGCGATACATTTCCGCATCGGTCGTGATCGGTTTCATGGCTGGGGCCGGATTCCTCATCGCCGTGAGCCAGATGGGGAACCTGCTGGGACTGAAGGAACAGGGGACGCGCCAGGAACATATCCTCGTGCGGCTCTGGCTGACGCTTACCCAGGGCGGCGTAAACCCGCGGGCCTTGGCGACCGGCCTGGGAACGGCCTTGCTCGTGGTAATCCTGCGGAAGATCACGCGGAAGTATCACCTGCCGCGTTTCGACATGCTCATGGCACTGGCGATTGCGGCGACCGTGGTCGCCTTGCTGGGCTGGGCGCATGCGACGGGCGACGGGGCGCCCGGTAGGGCACCCAGTACTCTGGGTCCGGGTCGGCCGGTTGCCGTGCTCGGCGAAATCCCACCAGGTCTTCCCATGCCGCAGATTCCCCGGTTCCAACTCGATTGGATCCGCGAAATGTCGGGCAGCGCCTTGGCGGTAGCCTGCTTGGGCTTGCTGGAAGCCCTCTCGATTGCCGAGGCAATTGCGCACCAGACCCGCCAGCCGTTGGATTACAATCGCCAGTGCCTGGCCGAGGGGCTGGCCAATGTCTGCGGCGGGTTCTTCCGATGCCTGCCCGGGTCCGGATCGCTGACCCGCTCGTGGATCAATTATCAGTCCGGCGCGGTGACGCGCTGGTCGGGGGTCTTTGCCGCTGGGGCCGTGGCTCTCGTGGTTTGTCTTTTCGGGCTGCTGGCCAGGTTCATTCCCAAGGCGGCCCTGGCGGGCATCCTGCTGGTGACCGCGGCAGGCCTGATCGATCACCGGCGGATCCTGCACGCCGTGCGGGCGAGCCGCTTCGATGCCTTATTGGTCCTGGCCACGGCCTTGTCGGCCGTGCTGATTGGGGTCGAGTTCTCGATCCTGATCGGCGTCGGCTTGTCGATTCTGATGTTCGTTCCCCGCGCCGCCCGATTGCAAGCTGGCGAGTTGACCATCGGCGCGGACCGTGTGATTCGCGACCGCCAGCCCACCGATCCGTGTTGCACGCGGATGGTGGTCTTGGACCTGGAGGGCGAATTCTTTTTCGGGGCCGCGCCGGAGTTGGACCGCTATTTCGACAGCCTCCGCGAACGCGCGGATTTGCGCATCATCGTGCTGCGGGTGAAGCGGACGCGGAATCCGGACATCGTCTGTATGGAGCGGCTCCAGCATTTCATCGTCGAAATGCGGGCCAAGAAGGTGACCGTATTGCTGTGCGGCGTGCGGCCCGACTTCGCCCAGGCGATGCGAAATCTGCGTTTCGAGGAGTTCCTCTCGGCCGACCACATTTTCTTGGAAGATCCCGCGCGGCTCGGTTCCGCGACCCTTGCCGCCGTCCGCCACGCCTACGACCTGTTGGGCGACGACATTTGCGACCATTGTCCGCGTCGCAGCCCGCCGGAGCCGCCCAGCGAGGTGTTTTATTATCAGATTTGAAAATCCAGAATCCACGCGCCCGCCACGTGCCTTTCCACGGTCTCCCGTGCAAGATTGAACCACGTCCCGCAGAGATCGAGGATCCCGCTGTCGGCCGTGGCCACGATTGCATCGGATTGGGCCAGTTCGGCGTCCGGGTCGTGCACCAGTTCAACCTGCCAGGTCCAGCCCCGCTCGGCGGCCAGGTCCTCGATGATTTTCTTCAGCCGCCCGCTGTTGGAAACCGGCCGGTCCAGCAGCCAGAGTGCCTCGCTGACACCGAACCCGGCCAGGGTTTGCCCGATGAGTTCCAGGGCCGGCTGCGTTTCGTCGACCTTGCGGTAGCTGCCGTGCATGCTGGCCATGTCGCGCAAGGCGCCGTCGCGGGCCAAGAGGAGAACTCCACCGGAAAGCGCCGCTTCGATCGTCGTCAACACGTTGTAGCCGTCGAGCTCGATCCGGCAGCCGGCCAACGACTGCGGCGCGACCCTCCGCTGCTGGCGGCGCGCGACATCCGCATCGCTCGACGTGCAGCGCGATACGGCCAACCGTTGCCGCGACTCCAGGGCGTGCCGATCGCCCACCAGCTTGAGACTCGACTCGTGCGGGTAGCCGCGCGTCAAGAGCCAGGCGAGCTCCGCAACCGCCGTTTGCAACGCCGGCAAAGCGTCCGCTCCGAAGAGCCGGAGATCGTCGGGATGCGGGCCGCGATGCCTGCGCTGATCGGGCACATTTCACCTCGGATTGATGTTAAAGCCCGACGCACGAGTTCTGAAGTTGCACATCGTGGGCAGATTTGGTCTTGACAATAATGTACCCGCTAGTTCAAGTGTCGTATACTGCGTCTCATTCGTCCCGCTTCGTCATTCACTGCCACGGAGGAGCACTGTCATGACTTCGGTTCTCTCGTGTTTTGTGGCGACCATTGCTCTGGCCGCCGATCCCGGTCTGCAGGGTCTGCCCTTTGGGGTTCCGCCCGCGCCGGATGATCCGGTTATCTCGCACGTTGCGCCGCCGCAGTGCCTGTTCTACGTCGATTGGGCCGGCACGGCCTCGCCCAGTGCTCAGCAGCAGCAGCGAGACGGAGAAACTGCTCGCTGAGCCGGAAGTACAGGACTTCTTCGGCGGGCTGAACAAGGTTATTGTCGCATATTTACGGAAGCAGGACGACGCGGCGGCGATGGCCGCATCGACACCCACAACCGTCGCGCCGCCGCCCGTGTACATCCTCCCGGCCGGGGCGACCTACGCACCGTCCGGGAGTGGCGCAACTGCCGCACCGGCCATGTTGCCGGGAAGTGCGCCCCCAGCGACTTACGCACCAGCACCTCCGACGGCGGGTGCAGCGCCTGGAGCGACGAGTTACAAGCCGTCAGGCCCCGCGGTGCCAGCCGCAACACCAATCGTCCCGCCGCCGGCCAACTGGGACCCATACGGACCACCAGGCCCCGCTTCGCCAGCCCCCGCAGCGCCGCCGGCGCTTCCCGCGGCGGCTGCACCTGCCGGATCGACGATGACGCCGTTCGGCCCTGCCCCACTCTTGCCGACACCCGCCACACCTGCCACCGCGAAGAGTCCGGCCGACGGCGCGTCGCTGACTCCCAAGCCCTTGCCCCAACCTCTCCCCGCCGGCCCATCCGTGGCGGCCGTCCCAGCGAAACCAAAGTTCGACATTCCGGTCGAGGATTATGGCGATTGGCTGGGCGCCCTCTTGACCCATCCGACGGCCGTCTTCATCGAGGAGATCAAAGTCGCCCCGTCCCAACCGGCCGCGAAAGCCGAAACTATCAAGCCACCGGTGCTTCTTCCGCTGGGCAAGCAGCCGGCCGAGAAAGAACCGGAAGCCAGCGCCTCGCCGGAAATGGAAATCCGCGCCGGCATGGTCGTCTCCCTGGGGCCCGATGCAACACGGTTTTTCGTGAAGTTCCTCCAATATATCACGAAGGCCAAGAAGGCCTGGGCAGACGGCGCGTTCGAGCAGATCCAGATCAACGGCGAGACCTGGTATCGCTACACGCCACCCAAGCCGGGCGACAAGAATCGCGTGACCTTCGGCTTCCACGGCAAGTATTTCGTCGTGGGCGTGGGCGACAAAGCGGTGGAAGGCATCTTGGCCCGCTGGAACAGTCCCGCGCCGGCCTGGCTCACCAAGGCCCAGGCGCAAACCCCGGTCCCCCGCCGCACGGGCACCATCTACCTGAATCTCAAAGCCCTGCGCGAGAAGTTGCTGCCGCTGGCCCCGTCGCAAAAAGACGCCGTTGCCGTGCTGGAAGTGCTCGGGCTCAATAACGTCGATTCGCTCATCTCGACGACCGGACTGGAAGACGACGGCATGATCAACCGCGTGCTCCTGGCCACCGACGGCGGGCCCCGCGGCCTGCTGGACATGATTGCCGACCGGCCGCTGGCGGCCAAGGACCTGGAGCCCATCCCCAGCGATGCCATGCTGGCCCTGGCCGCGCGGCTCGATCTCGAACGCATGTTCAAGCTGTTTGTTTCGGCTTACGGGAAAGCCGGCGTTGACGCCGACGTGCAGAAGGCGCTGGAAAAACTCGCGCAAGAATACGGCGTCGACGTCCGCCGCTTACTCTCGTCGGTGGGCGATACGTGGTGCCTCTACAACTCGCCGTCCGAAGGCCAGTTGATCTTCTTCGGCTGGACGGCAGTCGTGTCGGTCCGCGACCGCGCCGCCCTGATCGACAGTTGGGAAAAACTCTGTGCAGCGAAGGAAAAGAGCAAGGCAGCCCAGAAGAATAGCGCAAAGGATCAGAACCCAGGCGATATCTGGGACTGGGGCAGCGAATCGCTCGAGTTTCGCAAGTGCCGTTTCGCCGGGCAAGAGATCTATTATATCGCCGGGCAACCCCTTGCTCCGGTGTTCTGCATCACCGATCATGAAATGGTGATGACGCTCAGCATGCCGGCCATGAAGGCCTACCTGGTACGGAAAAACCATCGTTCGCTGGCCACGCTGCCCGGCGTGACCCTTGCGCTGAACGATCCCAACGGCCCCGCAGCGCTGGGTTACTGCGATACGCCGCGGGTCTTCGAGCTTCTCTATCCGCTGGTTTCCACGTATGCCGGCTATGGCCTCACCGCGTTCGGGCGCAAGCGCGAAGAACGACCTGGATCCGACCTTCTGGCCGTCGTCCGCGGCGATCCGGCCCCACTTGCGGCCCGACATCACCACCCTGCGGCGGTCGCCGCAAGGATTGGAACTCACCTGCCGCTACTGCCTGCCGTCGGGCGGGGTAAACGCCCCGCTAGGCGTGATCGTGCTGGGCACGCTGGGGACTTTCTTTGGTCACGGTTTACCGTTACCGTATTCTCCAGTCCCTTACACGGGGGACGCGGTTCCGTGCGTGCCGGCGCCCGAGTATGCCCCGGCCCCCGGGCAGACCGTTCCGCCCACGCTGCCGGCAGCAACGACGCCGGCAGCAACAATCCCGGCGCCAGCACCGGGCGGCTACACAACTCCCGGCTTCGCGGCGCCGGCATCTCCGCCGACAGCTTCGCCACCAAAGCCTGCTCCCGGCAGCCCTGCAACGCCATACTCCACGCCGGTCGCAAGTCCCTACGGCAGCCCTCCGGCTGGAGGTTATGGCGCGGGAGCGGCCCCGCCAGCAGCGCCGGCCTACGGTTATTCTTCGCCTGCCCCCGGCTACGTCAGTCCGCCGGCAAATCCCAACAGTACCGTCGCTCCGCCGTTTCGAACGCCCGGCTATGCAGCGCCAGCACCTGCCGCGGGCAGCAGCCAACCGTTAGCTCCGTCCGGAGTGGGCGCGTCGCCGCTTGCCGAAGCTCCCAAACACAAACTGACCATAGCCGACGTCATTGCGCTGACCCGGGCCGACGTTGACGAAGCGCTGATCATCAATCATATTCGTTCGCACGGTCTTGCGGCCCCCTTGCAGCCCGGCGACGCAGTCAACTTGCAGCAGCAGGGCGTCAGTCGCAAGGTAATCGAGGCCATGCAGCAGCAGCCCGTGCCGACGGTGATACCGAAGCCCGCGCCCGGCCCCGGTAATTCATCCACCGCGCCCGACTCGAATCGACGGGCGCAGGAAGCGATTTACACGTCCGAGAACCTTCGTCTGTTGCAGGATGAATGGGAGCGATTCTGGCTGCTCGATCAGCCGGACCACATGACGCCTTACCGTACGCACGGCGGACCGTTGTAGCAGGGAGCTAAATTTGGAGTGCGGTAATGTATTACCGCTTTCTGATGCCGCGCAGCGGCTTTCTTTGTCACCGCCGCAGATCCCTTTGCTTCGGCGACAAAAAGCCGCTCTGCCGACCATGAGTACATGGTGCGCGAACTATTGATCTTCGCATTGAAAATGAGCCATGTAGGCCGGAACAAGCTTGCGCAGTTCCGGCGTTGATGTCGATTCGTGCCGGAACTGCGCAAGCTTGTTCCGGCCTACGCCCTCCTGGCGAAGTAACGCAGATTTGGAGTGCGGGGGCTTGCCACCGCTTTCCGAAACGGGTGGCAATTCCAATGCGGCTGCTAGTGCGCAACCGTTCGCTTCGCGTTTCGAAAAGTGGCGAAATGGTGGGTTACGCGCGGAGCCGAAGCCTTGAAGGCGATTCTGTCGTTGCGAGCCGTTCTCAAAAGCGGTGGCAAGCCCCCGCACTCCAAATTGCGCGTTTACCCCTCGCGCAATTGTGGTATAATGCTTCTTTCCGCTTCGTCATTCTTTGCCACGGAGGAGCATTGTCATGACTTCGGTTCTCTCGTGTCTTGTGGCGACCATTGCTTTGGCCGCCGATCCCGGTTTGCAGGGACTGCCGCTTGGTATTCCGCCTGCGCCCGATGATGCCGTCATCTCGCACGTCGCCCCGCCGCAGTGCCTGTTCTACGTCAATTGGGCTGGTACGGCTTCGCCCAGTGCTCAGCAGCACCAGCGAGACGGAGAAACTGCTCGCCGAACCGGAAGTGCAAGATTTCTTGCATGCTATCAACAAGGTTGTCGTCGCCTATCTAAAAAAGGCGGACGAAGAGGGCAAGGAAGCGGCGGCGGTAACCCTTTCGTCCCGCCCGCAGGCTACGGCGGCTACCGCGCCCCCGGAGCCCCTCCCAGCCGTTGACGATCCGTACACAAAGGCATACGGAAAGGCAGTGGCCGAAAACTCAGGTTCGCTATCCAACACGGCCTTGTCTGCCCCGGCGATCGCTCCCGACGCCGCCTCCGCGCAGGTTCCAGCTCCGACGGGAACCCCTCTTGCCGCGGGGCCGTCCATCGCTCCTGTCGCAGAGAAACCGAAGTTCAATATCTCGGCCGAGGATTATGGCGATTGGCTGAACGCTCTCGTGACGCACCCGACGGCCATCTTCGTCGCAGACGTGAAGATCACGCCGCCCAAACCGGCCGGAAAGGCAGCGGAAGCCAGCGGATCGCCGGATGCGGAAATTCAGGCCGGCATGGTCGTTTCGCTGGGAGCCGATGCGGCCCGGCTGCAATCGAAGCTCGTCAGGTACCTCAAGCAGGCCAAGAAGGCTGGGGGCGACGGCTTTCGACAGATCAAGATTGCCGGCGAGACCTGGTATCGCAGCAATCCGACCAAGCCCGGCGATAAGAACCGCGTGACCTTCGGCTTCCACGGAGAGTATCTCGTTGTAGGTGTGGGTCGGGGCACGGTCGAAGGCATGCTGGCCCGCTGGAGCAGCCCGACGCCGGCTTGGCTCAGCAAGGCCCTGGAGCAGACGCAGGTCCCCCGCCGCACCGGCATCGTCTATCTCAACCTCAAAGCGATCCGCGACAAGCTGCTGCCGCTGGCCGATTCGAAAAAAGACGCCGTCGCGGCCTTGGAACTGCTGGGGCTCTACAATGTCGATTCGCTCGTTTCGACGACCGGGCTGGAGGACTACGGCATGATCAATCGCGTGCTCCTGGCCCTGGACGGCAAGCCCCGCGGCCTGCTGGACATGGTGGCCGACCGGCCGTTGACGGCCAAGGACCTGGAGCCCATCCCGCACGATGCCCTGTTGGCCGTGGCCGCGCGGGTCGATCTCGATCGCACTTTCAAGATATTGCTATCCACCTATGAGAAGGCGGGCGTAGGCGGCGCCGAGGTCCAGAAGGGCCTCGACGAATTGAAGAAAGAGTGCGGCATCGACATCCACCGTTTCTTGGCCTCGGTGGGCGACGCGTGGTGCGTCTACAACTCTCCGGCCGAAGGCGAGATGGCCTTCCTCGGCTGGACCGCCGTCGTGCCCGTCCGCGACCGCGCGACGCTGGTGGAAGGTTGGGAAAAGCTCTGCGCCAAGAATGCCTCGCCGGACGGAAAGAAAGGCGGCGGCCAAGCCGCTGCCGACGCTCAGCCCGAATTCCGCAAGTGCCGTTTTGCCGGGCACCAGATCTATTATCTGGCCGGGCAGGCGATTGCGCCGGCGTTCTACATCTCCGATCGGGAAATGGTGATGACGCTCAACATGCCGGCCTTGAAGGCCTACCTGACGCGGAAGGACCATCGATCGCTGGCCACTCTGCCCGGCGTGGCCCTCGCCTTGAACGATCAGAACCGCCCGGTGGCCTTGGGCTATTGCAATATGCCGGAGCTGTTCGATTCGCTCTATCCTTGGTGTTCCCTTCTTGCCACGGCCATCGCCGGCGGGGCACAGCAGGCGAAGATCGATCTGGAGCCGACCTTCTGGCCGTCGGCCCCGGCGATTCGTTCGCACTTGCGGCCCGAAATCACCTGCGTCGAGCGGACGCCACACGGCTTGCAGCTCACCTGCCGCTACAGCCTGCCGACGGGCGGGGCGAACGGGCCGCTGTGGCTGATCGGGCTGAGCGCGCTGGGAAGTCAATGTTCGCATGTGGCCGTTAGTGCGCCACCATTGCCGTCGCCGTTTTGGTTGCAAAGTCTGCCAGAATATGCTCCGGACAGGCCGCCAGAGGTTGCACTGCCTTCACCAACAACGCCGGGTTCTGGTACGGCTCCGAATTCCGGCGTCACGTCCCCCGGCGCGTCGACGGCCCCGCCGGGCTACGGGAGTTCTTCATGTCCTCTGAGCGTTCCGGCAGCACCGACAGTTGCTACATCGGCTTCGCCGTATGCGCCGAGCAGCGTTACGGCCTCGAGCTACGGTAGTTCTTCAAGTCCCGCCACTGCCGCGCCTGGCGTGATGCCGACGCCGGTTCGATCGGAACTTTCCAACCAGGAAGCCTGCGCAACGGATTGGCGATCATTTGTCCAAGAGTAGTCAATTGGCGTTTGGCGAAAGAATCAGCGTCCGCTATCTGAATGGAACGGTCTGGCTTCAGGGACACGTTCACAATCAGGAGCAGCTCGACAAGGCGGTGGCCGTGGTTCTTGCGACTGATGGCGTCGTCATTAAACAAGTGATCCGCGACGAACTGACGGTCAAGGGCGCCGCCAAGCCGGGTAGTTCTGCCGATTCCCGCGCGACCAAGAACGTTGACTCGGCAGCGACGACAGCCCCAAGCTACTCCGGCCACGTTGCACTCCACGAGAGACTTGCGGCCACTCAGACCGGAGTCGCGGTTGCGGTGGCTCCGGCAAGGCCGAGCAACAGCACTTCAAATCCATACAGTTCCGCTCCGGCGTATCCGATGAGCTCCTACGGCTCTACGACGGCGCAGAGCCCGTATAGTAGTCCCGCAGGCGCTTATTCTAGTTACGCCTATAGTGTCGCTGCGCCGCCGTCCCCGAGCTGCGCCGTGACGGTCCCCGATGTGATCGCGATGACCCGCGCGGGGGTTGACGACGGACTGATTGTCAACCAAATCCGTGCGCACGGTCTGGCGGCCCCCCTGCAAGCGTCGAACGTCATTTACTTGCATCAGCAAGGCGTCAGCCGGGACGTGATCGCGTTCATGCAGAAGCAACCCGTGCCGACGGCGGCGCCGAGGCCGGTGCCGGGCTCCAGCAGTACTTCAACAGCGCCTGCCGCCGGCAGCAGCAGCGCGGCGGCTCCCTACCGCGCGGCCCCCACGCTTGCAAATCCCAGTGGTCGGCCCCCATCGCCGCCAACTCCACCGAAGAGGTCGGATCATCCGAAGGCGACAGAGCATTCAAGCGCTTCCGCGCCCGCCGGTCCGGGCGTGGTTTCATACCAGTCGGCCGCGCAGCCAAGGGCGGACACATCGCAAGTTTACTTCGTGGGCCCGGAAGGGCTCACCGTTCAGTGGGATGTGACCGCTCCGGGTCGTTTCGATTCGGAACAGCTCGTCGCGCCTGCCCGCTACAACTTCCCGCAGGGCGCCTTGTATCGGCTGAAGCTGGCCAACATCCCGGGTCGTCCGGGGGTGGAACTCTTCCCCACGATCGAGGTTGGCCCGGCCATGCCGCGCACCGAAGCCTTCCTGGCGCACAATGCCATCCCGATCGAATTCACCGACGAGGACTTCGACCAAGTGATGACGGGCAACTTCGTGACCAAGGTGATTTACCTGCCCGATCCGGAGTTCCAGGAAATGGCCCTGGCCGGCGTCGGCACCCTGGTCAGCACGAAGCTCGATCCGGGCCAAGATCCGATCGTCGAAGCCGATCGCAAAGGCGCCATCATGGCCATCGTCCGCTTGGGCAACAAGGATCTGGCCATTGCTTCGGCTACGCCTGAACAGATGCCGGGCGGGCCGGGCGCCATGTACCAGTCGCCGATGCAAGGTCCCTGCCCGCCGGGCTTTGTGGCCGGCGTGACCTCGCCGCAGTACGGCATGCCGATCAGCGGCACCCCGATCGGACTGGCTGGCCCTCCGCACGTTCCGTTGGGAGTGCCCGCCGGCCTGCAACGCGACACGATAGTCAACCATACGCACGTGCCGCCTGCGACCGCCTCGTCGACGCAAAAGTCGCCCGAATCGCGGCTGGAGCAAGTGTCCACCGCGACTTTCGAAGAGCAGGTGTTAAAGTGCGAGAAGACGGTGCTTGTGGATTTCTGCGCCGAATGGTGCATCCCCTGCAAGCAGCTTGGCCCGGTGCTGGAGGACTTCGCGCAGCGCACCCGGAAGTTCGCATGGTGAAGGTCAACATCGACGAGAACTCCGACCTCGTCGCACGCTACGAAGTGAAGTCGATTCCCAGCTTGTTGGTGATTCGCGGCGGGCAGGTGACTTCGCGGAGCACCGGCGTGATCACGAAGGAGAAACTGGCGGAGATGACGGAATTGGGAGCGCGCTGATTATTATCGCATTCAATCTGGCATGCGGCATGAGCACCATCGTAAGGAGAAACGGGTCAGGCCGATTTTCTGAAGTCCACTCTGTACTGAGCACTGATGCCACGGCTTGCAGAACCCGCCCTCGTCCCGTATTCTTAAGGGATAAATTCACAAATCCCATGCGCCCCGGCGGGTCCCGCTTTTCACCCGACTCCCGTGACCGAACCCAGCAAAGACGATTTCGCCCAGCTCATGATCGACCGTATCCAACAGGCGGGCGAGAAGGGCCGTATCGCCTACCAGCCCGAAGATTTCCGCCTCCGCGGCGAAGGCGAGCGTTCCGCGGCCCTCATGCTGGCCAACGCCTATAAGGAATACTGTGCAGCCGACGGGGAGAAACGCGAACGGGTCCTCCGCCACTGGGTGCGGAACTGGTTCAACGTGCTCCGCGACATGCCGGAAGATTTCGAGGACGTCAAGCCCGATCTGCTGCCGATCGTCCGTTCGCGCTCGCATTTCGAGTTGAACGCGCTGCGCAGCCTGGTCGAAACGGGCACGCCGATCAGTTGGCCCTACGTGCCGCTGGGCGAGCATTTCGGCGTGGCCCTGGTCTACGATCTGCCCGACGCCATGCGCTCCATTCCCCAGGCCAATCTCGATGCCTGGGGACTGACGCTGTACGAGGCCCTGGAAATCGCCCGCGAGAACCTGGCCGGCCTGCCGGCCAAATTCATCGGCCCGCAGTCGGGCGAAGGCGTCTATCTTTCGGCCACGGGCGACAACTACGACGCCTCGCGGATCTTGTCGGCGGAGCTGATCGAGCAGTTCCAGATCAAAGGCGATCCTGTGGCCATGATCGCCAATCGCGACAACCTGATCGTGGCCGGCGCGGACGACGCCGACGGACTTGACGCCATGCTGAAGATGGCGGCCGAGGCCCTGCAGCAGCTTCGGCCCATCTCGTCGATCGCCGTGCGGTTCGACGGCCAAGAGTGGCTGCCCTGGCTGCCCGAGACCGAGCATCCTTTGCACAAGGAATTCCACCGCTTCTTCTTCGACACCATGGGGCGCGACTATGCCGAGCAGAAAGAGCTGCTCGACCGGCTGCACGCCAAGACGAGCAAGAATATTTTCGTCGCCACGTTCAACGTTGTGCAGGATCCGCAGGGCAGGCTCTTGAGCTACGCCGTCTGGGCGGAGAGCGTGGGATCGTGGTTGCCGCAAACCGATATGCTGGTCTTCGGCGGTCTGGAAGGCGAACCGACGATGGTTCCCTGGTCCAAGGCCCAGGAAGAAGTTGGACACCTGCTGGAATCGCTCGATATTTACCCGCCCCGGTATCGCGTGCTGGAGTTTCCCTCGGCAGAGCAACTGGCCGCCATGGGGAATGTGTTTTAGGATAGGCCTTTCGAAGATAAAGCCGTAGGGTGGGCCGAGTGAAACGAGTCCCACCAGGAAAAAAGCCGGAGAAAGACATGCTGACCAAAGTTCAATTGCCCAAGGCGTTTTCCGTGCGCGACGAGCACGAGTTCTATCCCATGCAACACCTGATGGCGCGGCTGAACCCCGACTTGATGGTCAAGCAGGTCGCCACGGGCATGCACGTGGAAGGCGGCGGCACGGTGTTCTGGGGCATCGTTTACGCGGGCGAGAATCCGCCGACCAGGCAGCAGGTCAAGGACGCCCTGCGGGAGGCAGGCTTCGATTTCGGCCACAAGCTGCTGAACCGGGTGGAGTTGGCCTGGAACGAGGAAGAGAGTGCGAAGTAGGGAAATTGCTGGCCGGGGTACTCGTAGCTGGCCTTGGTCCGCCTCATCACAGACCCCTACCCAGGGTGCGCTGCGCGGCCCTGGGCACTGGTGTGGAACCGCTTCGCGGTCCGGGTTCGCGATCATCACGCAATATACTTCCCCCGCCGCGTATACGACGTGTGCAGCAGCTCGTGGCTCTTGTGGCCGCAGGGGCCGCCCGTGAGGAACCGTTCGTAAACCTCCAGGATGGCGGGGTTCTCGTGCGATTTCCGCACGGAGTAGGCGTGGTCCTCGGAGTAGATCGCCCGCGCCCTGGCGGCGCGGATGCTCGGACTGGTGGGCGTGGGCTGCCCGCCGCCGCCAAGACACCCGCCCGGACAGGCCATGAACTCGATGAAATGGCACTGGCTGAAGCGGCCGCCGGCCTGAATGTCGCGCATCACCTTCTTCGCGTTGGCCGTGCCGTGGCAGACGCCCACCTTCAAGGTCGCGCCGAGCAGCCAATCCCAGTCGGGGAACAAGTGCTTTAGCAGCCCGGGGACGGGCCCGACCTTGGTCACCGGCACCTCGGCGTAGCGCAGGCCCTCGAACCCGCGAAGGGGAACGATGTCGGCGTGGTCGAAGAAGTTCTCCACCTTCTGGCCCGTGACCAGTTCCAGCACCGTGCGGAGCGCGGCCTCCATGACGCCGCCCGTGGCACCGAAGATCACACCCGAGCCGGTGGCCGTGCCGAACGGCGCATCGAAATCGGACTTCGCCGCCTTGGGCAGGTCCACCCCCGCCTCGCGGATCATCTTGCCCAGTTCCCGCGTCGTCAGTCCGTAATCGATGTCCTTGAATCCGCTGGCGCACATTTCCGGCCGGTTGCACTCAAACTTCTTCGCCGAGCAGGGCATGAGGGCCACGGTCACGATGTTGGCGGGATCGAGGTGGTTCAACTCGGCATAGTAGGTCTTGATGAGGGCCCCGAACATCTGTTGCGGGCTCTTGGCCGTGGAGAGGTGCGGGATCGACTCGGGGAAGAAGTGCTCCAGGTACTTCACCCAGCCCGGCGAACAACTGGTGAACTGCGGCAGCACCGCCGCCGGGTCCTTTTTGACCAGGGCGCGATACAGGCGGAGCAACAACTCCACGCCCTCTTCCATGATCGTCAGGTCGGCGGCGAAGTTCGTGTCGAACACGCGGTCGAAACCGCAACCCCGCAGGGCCGTGTTCATCTGGAAGGTGAGCGGATGGCCCGGCTCCAGCCCGAAGCACTCGCCGATCCCGGCCGCGGACTGGGCGCGGTCTGGATCACGACGTGCTTGGCCGGGTCGTCGATGGCCTCCCAGACCTCGTCGGTCAGGTCGTTGGCCCGCAGAGCGCCGGTCGGACAGCGGTTGATGCACTGCCCGCAGTTAATGCACACCACGTCGGCCAGCGGTTTGTCCAGGAAGGTGCCGATCTTGGTCTTGTGGCCGCGGTGCAGGGCCTCCAGCACGCCCACCTCCTGCAGGTCGATGCACGTCCGCACGCAGCGGCGGCAGAGGATGCACTTGTTCATGTCGCGGACCACGGAGTGGCTGGAGGCGTCGATCGCGTACCGCGGCTTGGTAACGTGGCCGAAGCGGAAAAGGTCCACGCCATATTCCGCGGCCAGCGACTGCAGTTCGCAATGATTGTTGCGGGTGCAGGCGTAACACTCGCCATAGTGGCTGCCCAAGAGCAGGTCGAGGACGTGGCGGCGGGCGCGGCGGACCTTGGCCGTATGGGTAGTTACGTTGATGGGCGACGTAATCGGGTAGCTGCACGCCGACTGCAGGGTCCGCTGCTTGTCGATCTCCACCACGCAGATCCGGCAGACCCCCGCCAGGCACAAATCCTCGTGAAAGCAGAGTGTGGGGATGCGGATTTGGAGTTCCCGGGCGGCTTCCAGGATCGTCATACCCAGGGGCACGGTGATCGGCTGGCCGTCGATGGTCACCGTGATTTGCTTGCCCAGGGCCTTGGCATGTTTGAGCAGCTCCGCGGTCCGCGAGCGTTGGCTGGCGGGGGCCCGCGTATCGAGTCCGATCGGTTGAAGTTCTTTGTCCATCACTGGGTTTTCTCCCGCCTTGCCGGCGAGCGTTTCGTCCCGACGCGGCCTAAGATTTCGTCCTGGAAATGTTCGACGATCGACAGCAGCGCGTTGGGGGCCGACTGGCCCAGCCCGCACTTCGACGCCTGTTGCATGGTTTCGCCCAAGTTGCAGAGTTCCCTGAGGTAGTCCATGGAGCAACGCCCGTGCTGCAGGAGTTCAACGCCTTCCAGGAGCTTGGGGATGCCCTCGCGGCAAGGGGTGCACTGGCCGCACGACTCTTCGAGGAAGAACTCGAGGAAATTCCGCGACACGCGGAGCAAGTCGCGGTGCGGGCCCAACACGATCACCGACCCGCCCGTGATGATGTCCTCGTAAGCGATGGTGCGTTCGAACTGTGCGGCGGGCACGCACTGGCCGGCGGCGCCGCCGATCTGCACCGCTTTGGCCCCTTCGCCGCCGACTTCCTTGAGCAGTTGCGCCACCGTGATCCCCATGGGGAACTCGTAGACGCCGGGCCGGGCGCAGTCGCCGGAGATGCTGAACAGCTTCCGCCCCGTCGATTTCTCGGTGCCGATGCTCTTGAACCACTCGGGGCCTTTCGTCAGCACGCACGCCACCCAGGCGAAGGTCTCGACGTTGTTGACGATCGTGGGATTGCCCATGAAGCCCGTGTCGATGGGGAAGGGCGGGCGGTTGCGGGGCTCGCCCCGCTGCCCTTCCAACGACTCGATGAGGGCCGTTTCCTCGCCGCAAACATAGGCCCCTGAGCCCATGCGGATGGTGATGTCGAAGGCGAAACCGCGGTGTCCGCTTACCGCGGGCCCCAGCAGGCCGGCGTCGCGTCGCCGCTGCAACACGGCCTCCAGGTGCGGCCGAAGATAGGTATATTCCGCGCGGAGGTAGACGATGCCCTGCGCCGCGCCGATGACCCATGCGCCGATCGTCATGCCTTCGAACACCAGGTCGGCGAACTCGGCCAGGATCACGCGGTCTTTGAACGTGCCCGGCTCGCCTTCGTCGGCATTGCAGACCACGTACTTCTGCCCGCCGACCCGCTCCGCGGGTACCCCGGACTTGGCGGCCAACTCCCACTTCAGGCTGGTGGGGAAGCCGGCGCCGCCCCGTCCCCGCAGCCCCGAGGATTCCACCTTGCGCAAGGCGTCGGCCGAGGGGCGAGCGAGCGCCGCGCAGCCCGCTGCCCGGCTCGATGGTGCTGAACGTGAGTTGATTGGTCGTGGTGCGGATCGTAGTGATGGTGCTCATATTCGCCGCTCCTTGGGCGAGGTGGTGGCGTGGGCCCCGAAGATCTGCCGGCATTCGGCCAGGATGCCGTGGACTTTCTCCGGCGTCACGCGCGTGAAGATCCGCTCGTTGACCAGCAGCGCCGGCCCCTGGTCGCACATCCCCAGGCAATTGGCCCAGCCCAGCGAGAACTTGCCGTCGGGCGTGGTTTGCCCAAAGTCGATCTGCAGATCGTTGCGTAGCTGTTGGGCCAGGTGTTCTTTCCCGGCCATATCGCAGGTCACGGTCCGGCAGAGGCGGATCACGAACTGGCCTTGGGGGCGTTCGTCGAGGAAACTGTAGAAGGAGACCACGCTGTGGACTTCCACGGGATGGATGTCCAGCAGATCGGCAATCACCTGCATGCAGTACTCGGAAATGTGGAAGTACTTGCGCTGCACTTCCTGGAGGATCGGCAGCAGGGCGCTGCGATCGCGGCCGATCTGGCCGATGAGTTCGAGCAGTTCCTCGCGGAGCCGCTCGCGTTCGGTGAGAAGCATGGCTTGCCTCCGGGGCGGAGAGCGGAAAGATCAAAAGAAGACTGTTCTGTATTCTGGCTTATTTTGGAGAATTTTGCAAGCCACGTAGGCCGGAACAAGCTTCGGGGCACCCGGGGTTCGCGGGTCGGTCCCGGCATTGGGTTTCTGCGGCTTCGGAGAATTTGCGTGCGAGGGACTTTCCGCAATTAATCGCCGCGATGCCAATCCGTGCCGGAACTGCGCAAGCTTGTTCCGGCCTATTGCTACGCCTCTTGCTCGCGGCGGCCGATTGAGATATGCTCGCAGTATGGGCCCTGGGCGAATGACGAACCCTTAGAGCAGCGCGAGCGGGGTATGTCGCGGAGAATCCTGGTGATTGCTGGCGATTGCGCGGTCGGTCGGACGTGCCAGCGGATGCTCTGTCCCGAGGAATATCACATCGAGTTCTGTGAAAACTCGACGGCCGCAGTCCAGGCCGTCGTGGCGGGGGATTTTGCGGCTGTGCTGGTCTGCGAAACGACCTCCGGACTCGACACGATCCATGTCCTCCGCCAACTTCGCGAGGCTGCCGTGCGGGCGCCGGTGATCGTGCTCGGCAGCAAACCGACCGTGGAATCAGCGGTGGCAGCGATCAAGGAGGGGGCGGTCGATTACTTGCATGAGCCGTGCTCGGCCGAGGAATTGCGAGCGGCCTTGCAACAGATCGAAACCAGCCGCCACGAGGGGGCGGTTGCCGGCGGGGCGGAATCGGCCGCCGACGATGAGTATATGGTGCCCGGTCAGGGCTTTGAAAGGATGCTCGGCGCCTGCCCCGCCATGCGGCAGGTCTTCGCCCTCATCAAACGCATTGCTCCCGCCGAAAGCACGGTCTTGGTGGCTGGCGAAAGTGGAACCGGCAAGGAGATGGTCGTCCGCGCGATCCATCAGCATAGCCGCCGCCGAGACTTCCCCTTGTTGGCCTGCGACTGTACCGCGCTGGCCCCGACGCTCCTGGAGAGCGAACTGTTTGGGCATGTCAAGGGCTCGTTCTCCGGGGCGATCGCCACTAAGCGCGGACTTTTCGAGGTCGCCCATCAGGGGACGCTGTTTCTGGATGAGGTCGCCAACCTGAGCCAGGAAACGCAAGGGAAGCTGCTCCGCGTGCTGGAATCGCGGCGTCTCCGCAAAGTGGGCGATACGACCGAGCACGAAGTGGACATCCGCCTCATCGCCACGACCAACCGCAGTCTGGCGGAGATGGTCAAGGCAGGGGCATTCCGGGCCGATCTGTACTACCGCCTGAACGTCGTGCCCATTTCGCTTCCTCCCTTGCGCCAGCGCCCGGGCGACGTTCCCCTCCTGGCCGATTGCTTCCTGCGGCAGTTCTCGCGACAGATGGAGGTGGAAGCCGTAGGTTTTTCACGCGAGGCCATGCATCAAATGGAGGTCTACGCCTGGCCGGGCAACGTCCGGGAACTGCGAAACATCGTCGAGCGGATCTCCGTGCTCTACGGTGGCATGCGGATCGAGCGGGACCACCTGCCATGGGAGGTCCGCGAGGCCGCTCCCAGCGATTCCACAGCCGAAGTGCCATCGAACTGGACGGAATTCAAGAGCCTGAAACGGCAGATCGTCGAGAATCTCGAGCGGCGGTTTCTGATCGCGGCCATGAACCGCGCTGCCCAGAACGTCACGCAGGCTGCGGAGGATGTCGGCATGCAGCGGCCGAATTTCCATGCCCTATTGCGCAGCCACGGGCTGAAGCCGGAGCCCCGGCCGGAGAAGTAATGGCCCGCGCTGGCGCGTATGAAGCTTCATACGTTATATGGATTCTTATACACCGCTACGCGCAGCGGGAAGCATGATCCGACCGATTGGACGGATCCGACCGATCTGACCGATTCGTTCCCGGTGGCCTTTTCTTGACCAAACCCAATGCTTGCTTCTCTCCGCAATGGCAATCTAAGCGCATTGTGGCCATTGGCACGACAATTGCCTTGGAAGTCGTGCATAGTATGAAACCGGTTCCAGCCGGCATTTCAAGACAGCCCCACTCTTCTACATAAGGGAACAAACCATGGCCGACCAGCGCAAGCTTCTGGTGGTGGACGACGAGGAGGTCGTCTGCCAAGCCTGCCGGCGAATCTTCTCGCGACAAGGGTTCCAGGTCGATACCTACACCGATCCGAGGCAGGGAATCGTCAAGGCTACGGAAAACGACTACGCCATCATCCTCTTGGACATCAAGATGCCCTACATGGACGGCATCCAGTTCCTTGAACGGCTCCGTGAGAAGAAGCCCGACGTCCCGGTGCTGATCATCACCGGTTATCCCAGCATCCCCAACGCGGCCGCGGCGATGCGACTCGGCGCCTGTGACTATGTGACCAAGCCTTTCACCTCCGAAGAGGTCACCTGGGCCATGCAACGCGTGCTGAACATGCAGCACGTGCTCAGCGACGAGGGGGAGACCGTCGCTCAGGAACGAGAAGCGGTGGTTACCGCGATGGCCAACATCGAGACGCTCTTCTGGGATGAGTCCTGGGTGCAGCTTGCTGTCGACGGATCGGCGCTGGTGGGGGCGGTGCTGCCGGGCCTCCACGGGGCTTCGATCACGGGCGTCCGCATGGCGAGAATCGGCGAAGTTGTCTACCAGGGCCTGCCGCTGGCCGGGGTCAGCCTGGCCGGCAAGCCCATGTTGATCGTACCCTCACCCATCTCCGGCGTTGTGGCGGGAGTCAACCCCTTGGTGGCCCATCGCCCCCAGTTGTTGGCGACCGATCCCTGTGGGGAAGGTTGGATCGCCGGCATCTGCGCCACGCGGCACGAGGAGATGGCGAACTGCAAGCCGCGGCGCCTGCTCCTGGTCAATAAGGACCCCTGCTCTGCCGACGAACAAGCGCGGAAGCTCACGGCCTTGGGCTGCCAGGTCGAAAAGGCCCCCAATCCGCAGGCCCTGCTCGCCGCCTTGGCCGAGAGCAGCGACCGTGTGATTCTGCTGGATGCCACCTCGCTGGGCGAGGAGGGGCCGGGCCTTGTCGAGCACATCAACCGCCAGGCCCCGCACGAACGCATCGTGGTCGTCGGCTCGGCCGGCGGCGCCGGGGAAGCCGCCTATCGGAAACACAAGATCTTCTATTACGCCGTCGAGCCCTTCGCCGACAACGAAATCGCCGATATCCTCATGGGCGCGTTTCACCGCGAGGTCCAGCCGGCCAAGACCGAACACCCCAAGGGGTCTTCCGAGCCGATCAGCAGCATCTCGATCACCAACCGCAACCTGCACAAGGTCCAGTTGTTGGCGGCGCCCGGACTGCTGTGGGGCAACGAGGGACTCGGGCTGCAGATCTCGCAGAAACTGCTGGGCCAAATGTTTCCCGTCGTCGTTACCCCCGGCGAAACGCAACTCACTCCGGCCAACATCCTCAAGGCGAGCGAGGCCTGCGATCGCGTCATGGTGCTCCTGGCCCGCGACAGCGGCCTCTTGCCCGGCGGACTGGCCCGCGACACGAAACCCGAGTTCGAAGTGGAGCCGAGTGGCCCACAGGATGGCGCCCCGCAGGCTGGTGCCCCGCAGGCACGGGCATCGGCCGGCAAGGTGGCGATGCTTTCGGTGCAGCCGGACAAACTGGGCGGCTTCGCCTGTCTCGACGCCCGTACCATCGCCGCCCTGGCCGACCATATCGTTTGGGACATGGCGTCGTACTGAACGTGGAACTGAGAGCTTATTGATCTTCGCATTGAAAATGAGCCATGTAGGCCGGAACAAGCTTGCGCAGTTCCGGCGTTGATGCCGATTCGTGCCGGAACTGCGCAAGCTTGTTCCGGCCTACGCCCTGAACGTGGAACCGAGAGCTTAGAACTTAGAAATGCGAGCCTGGAGCGCGAGACTAAGGTCTAAGAACTAAGGTCTAAGAACTAAGGTCTAAGAACTAAGGTCTAGAGACCCATGAAACTCCCACCGGAAGGCGCTCGCTGGCTGGTTTCGCTCCGTTTTTGGGCCTGCGCCGGCGTGTTCCTGGTTACCACCGCCGCCTGGCTGCTGGGAGTGCTCCCGCAACCGCTCCCGGTGTATGCCGTTGCCGGCGTGGTGCTGGCCTACAACCTGCTCTTCCGGCTCAGCCGCCGCGACTGGACCATCACCCCGCAAAGCGTCGAGCGGAACATCCTCCTGCAGATCCTCTTCGACCTGGTGGCCTTGGCGCTGCTCTTGTACTTCGCGGGCCTGCCGGGAAACCCCTTTCTCTCCTTTTTCGTGTTCCACATGATCATTGCCGGGATGTATCTCCGCGGCAACCTGCCCTTTCTGATCGCGGCCGCGGCCACGTGCATGGTGGGAACCATCATGCTCCTGGAGTACCTGGAGTGGATCCCCCGCTTCGACCTGAACTTCTCCGAGGGGCGCTTCGGCCAAGGGCTGTATTTGTTGACCGTATTCGCCGCGCTGGCCAGCACCTTGTGGATCGCAGTCTACTTCACCACGGCCATCCGCCGCTACGTCGACCGGGCGCACGCGGCGATCCGCCAGAAGGAGAAACTCCTGGGCATCGGCCAGTTGGTGGCCGGGATCGCGCACGAGATTGCCAACCCGTTGGATGGAGTGCAGAACTGCCTGCAGCGGATCGGCGAGAACGTCCGCGACGATCCGCGCCTGACCGAGTACGTGCAGATGATGATTGCCGCGCTGGACCGCATCGAGCGGACCGCCAAGCGCGTGCAGGCATTCGCCTTGCCGCACGGCGTCACTCTGCAGGCCACGGACCTGAATGCGGTTGTGGAAGCGACGCTCTCCTTGCTGGGGCCGACCCGCCGCAACCGAGTGCAAACCCGTACCGAGCTGAACGACGTGCCGCCGGTCCAAGGCGATCCGTACACGCTGCAAGAAGTGCTCTTCAACCTGTGCATCAACGCCCTGGCGGCCATGCCCCGCGGTGGAACGCTCACGCTGCGGACCCGCATGCTGGGCGGCGGCGACGACGACCAGTTGGACTCCGTGGCCGTCGAGGTGGCCGACACGGGCGTGGGCATTCCCCGCGCCAACCTGGAGAGGATTTTCGAGCCTTTCTTCACCACCCGGGCCGACAGCGGCGGCACCGGGCTGGGGCTAGGGCTCTGCCGCATGTTGATCAGCGAGATGGGCGGGCGGATCGAGGTCCGCAGCGTCGTCCAACAAGGGACGGTCTTCACCGTGGCCCTCAATCCGGCCGCCGACCGCGACCCGCAAGCGGGTGCCCGGCAAGCGGGTGCCCGGCAAGCGGGTACCCCGGTGCCCGCCGTCTCCAATGCCCCGGACACGCGATCGAGAACGGTAATATTATGAGAATCCTGGTCGCCGACGACGAGAAGATCAAGCGGGTCACGCTGGCCCAGGACCTGGAGACCCAGGGCCATGAGGTGGTGACCGCGGCCGACGGGGCCGAGGCCTGGGAGAAGCTCCTGGCGGACCACTTCGACGTCGTCGTCACCGACCTGAAAATGCCCAAACTCGACGGCATCGAGCTCCTCAAGCGGATCCGCCGCGACGCCGCCGCCGACACCGACGTGATCATCATGACGGCCTATGGCAGCATCCCGCTGGCAGTCGAGGCCGGAAAACTGGGTGCCTTCGACTTTCTGACCAAGCCTTTCCGCAACGAAGACGTCTTCCCGCTTTTGGCGCGGATCGAGGCCGCCCGCCGCGGCACGACGCGGTCCAGTCCCGAACCGCTGGAAACGACGATCGGCAACATCGATCATGCGGTGATCGGCCAATCGCCGGCCATGCGGCGGGTCCGCCGCTTGATCGAGATCTGCACCCGCTCCGACGCCAACGTGCTATTGTGCGGCGAGACCGGCTGCGGCAAGGACCTGATCGCCTCGACCATCCATCGCAATTCTCCCCGGCGGACTTGCCCCTTCGTCAAGGCCGGTTGCACGCTGTATCCCAGCCAACTGATCGAGAGCGAGCTCTACGGCCACGAGAAGGGCGCTTTCACCGGCGCCGAACAGCGCCGCCAGGGCCGTTTCGAGCTTGCCGAAGGCGGCACGCTCTACCTGGACGACGCCGACGACATCCCCCTGGAGCACCAGGCCAAGCTCCTGCGGGCCATCGAGGAAAAGGTCTATGAGCGGGTCGGCGGCGGCACGCTCCTGCGGGCCGACGTGCGGATCATCGCTTCCACCAAACGCAATCTATTGGAGAAGATCGCCGCCGGCAGTTTTCGCCAGGACCTCTATTATCGCCTGGACGTGATGCGCGTGAACATTCCGCCCCTGCGGGAGCGGCGCGAGGACGTCCCCCTGCTGGCCAACCACCTGCTCAAGCGGATCGCCAAGAACGCGGCCGTGCAACTCGAGCCGGAAGCCCAGGAGGTGCTGCAGCGGCACGACTGGCCGGGCAACGTCCGCGAGCTGTGCCATGTCTTGGAACGGGCTTACCTGGTTGGTTCGGGACGGATCTGCAAGGAGCTCTTGCTCGCCGAACTGGCGGATGTCGCCCAGAAGCGGCCGCCGCCCACGGGTCCGTTTCACGAGACCATCGGCAAGACCGAGCGGGAGTTGCTCGACGGGGCCTTGCAGGCCGCCGGCGGCAACAAGTCGGCGGCCGCCGCCGCCCTGGGAATGAAGCTCTCGACCTTCCGCGATAAGCTCGTCAAACACGGGCTGGGGTGACGTCGAGCAGACATTGCGGACACAAGGCACTGGATTCGATCGCGCTTGGGTGCGAGAACGGCTCACCGAGATTCATGGGGCCCGTGATCCGCGGCTCGCGGAGTGGGACACCCTGACGCAAGAAATCGAGGCCGAGTGAGGCTGCTAACGATCAATCAGCAGTCGAGAACAAGGACAGCTGTTGCCCGTCGAGGCCCGCTCCATTGGTGGCAGCCGTGTCGGCGGCATCTCGGAATATTGTTCTTGCGATCCGGTCGAGCTCGAACCGGCAAGACGAGAGGGCATCGGCAGTCGCTTCCGGCGAGCTTGCCGCGCCAAGCAGCTTGAGAAACTGACTGGTGACGGTCACTCGGCAATCATTCAAAGAAAGGGAGAGACCTAGCCTGCGAAGACGCAGCAGCTTTTCTCGGGCGCAGGCGGCCACTGACTCAAGCGTCGAGGGAGGCATAACAGGCGTTTGGCAATAGCAATCTGGCGTTCGCTTCCGGCAGACGAAAATGACATCGAGCTGGATTGGCTCCTTTGCCTGGGATTTGGGCGTCGCCACCGACATTTCGGCTTTTACGGGATGCGCTTGCACGACGGTGAAGCCGGCCTCGTACATCGCTTGAACCAGCGAGGTCCAGCCTTCCTCTCGGGAGTGATGGTACGTGAAGACGAGGAGTCCATCGTCCTTCAAGACCCGTTTGCACTCGGCGAAAACGCGGCCCAACTTCTCCGCAAAGCGGTCCGCTTCCGTGTCTTGGACCTCGTGTGGATGGCGGGTTGTCGGTTGCTCCGCAATGAACCCCCGCGGGAAGAGACTTTGCCAGGCATGGAAGAAGTCGGCGAGTTCCGAGTAATGCACGTTGTCGAAGAACGGCGGATCGGTGACAATCACATCGACCGAATGCTCCGGCAGGCCCGTCGCGTCGGAACTGCCGCAGGAGAGGTAAATCGCTCTCTGCTCCATCAGGCCGCGCGGGGGCCAGATGGTCTCAACCCGGCCCGAAAATGTTTCCCCCCCGGTGTACACCTTGCCCTCGCCGCCGTCTCGGACTTCGAACGGCGCCTTACGGTACTCGATGGCGCGGAGGAGACGGCCCGCAAACAGGTTCCGAAACGACCCGGAACTCTTGGGCGTTCCCCATACGTTTGCCTCGATCGGCAAGCGTTCGGGCTTGAGGATGTGGTGCGAAAACATGTGTCGGACGGCGCCGGTCCCCTCGCCCTTGTAGGAGGCAAAGAGGTTGTTGAACTCCAGCAAGCCCGAGAAGAGCGTCAACAAGGCGTCCCGAGTGCTCGTATCAGGCAGATGAGAAATGGCTTCTTGGAGCCAACCCAGTGCGAGTAACTGCCGATCATTGAAGAAATCCCGCCAACAACGGTAGTTGTAGCCGATGGCCTGCCGCGTGTTGTAACCGTCGCTGAGAACCGCAGTCGGAAGTCGGATGACGCCGTGCGCCAGCTCATCCGCCAAGAGTTGGCTGCAATGCAAGTAAGCGCGGTAGTCATCGTCCGTCCCCGGCAGATACCTCTTCGTCCCATCGGGGTAAAGCAGGAGTTTAGCGTACAGTCGGTGTGCAGGTGCGTGTTCGGTACTGCGCACGGCCTGCGCAATCGCGAAATCCCCCGCGCATTCCGGGCATTTTGCGCTTGTTCCCGTCGCGGTTCCCCGGCATGGATCGAACGAAAAACGGCATGACGGGCACTTGGCGGGTTCGTCACGACAGCGAACGGCAAAAATGTCACCGCACTGCGGACAACAAACCTGGACCTGGGGCTTCCTGGCCGGATCGGCGTTTCTTGCCACGATGCGGGTCGGGAACAGATCGACGGAAGATTCGCAGCGCGGGCACGTGGCCTGTTTGACCCAAAAGAAATAAAGGACATCCTGCAAGCGGCCTTTGTCGTCCGGCGAACGATAAAGTTTCCGAATTCGCTCACCAACCGAGGCCGAAAGCTCATGGAAAGCGGTGCTCAAACGCTTGCCATCCAGAGGACCGAGGGCCACACGCACTCCTTCGCATGCCACCGGGTTTATGTCTCGCCCCAAAGCGGTGCAGCCGAGCTTGTGCGCCTCGCCTACCGTCGTGCCACTGCCCATGAAGGGATCGAAAACCGTAACGCCGGAAAAATCATGGGCCTCGTAGAAAACCTTTTTGAGGTCCCCCCCTGGCGGCAACAGACACCCCAGGATTATCCCGCGAAAAACCGAGCCCAGCCGCTTCGCCCACCATTTGTGAATGTGATAGACGGGCCGGTAGATCTCCTTTCGCCAACTCTCTCGCTGCGCCAGCGACGAGAGAAACTCGAACGGGAAGTTGTCGGACTCGATCGGTCTGGAAAGTCGCGCTGCCGTTTTATCGCTCAGCCATCGCGGGTTTCTTCACAATCTTCCTCGGCCGTCTCGGATGTGATTTGGGCCGGATCGCGGAGAACGACCGACTCGCGCGACCCTGAGGCTTCACGCCAGGCAAAGAACTCATGCTCGCGGGCGGCACCGGGATTTGGGACGGTCGTTGGGGTCAACGAATTCGCACGCAAATCGAAGGTGTAACCGACGATAAGTTGTTCGGCTTCCCTCCGCACGAGTTGGCCGACTTGACGAAAGCCCCGGGGTACACGCTGCGCCTTCGGCAGAATCAATGTCTGCGCATGGGCAACGCCGGTGGCCAGGCCAAACGGAGTTGGTGCAACATACATCTTACGGTCGCGAATCATGATGTCGCCGTAGCTGCCAAACCCCTTGACATGCCGGTTCTTATGTACGTACTCATGGTCGGCGTTCAAGAAATCCCCGTGGCAGATTACCAGGTCCAAAACAGGATACTTGTCGCCATCCGGTTCCGCAGGGTAACGCCCGAAGACATAGAAGATCGTGCGGCCGTTATGGCTCCCCGACGGGATCTGGCTGTTGCAGTCGTAATTCACCTCGCGGCCCGGGTAGGCTAGACCTTTGACCTCGTAGCCCTCGGCAAATCGAACCATGCGGAAATCGGGGTACGCATTCCTGCCGCCAACATCGAACGGCAATCCGGTCTCAATAATCCGGTCGCGAAGCCAGTTTTGAAAGTGGAACTCCTTGTCCTGACGCGACTCTCGGCGGATCAACGTTCCTTCACAAATCGCAGCCGTGCAGCCCCGGAAAACTTCAACGACGTTGGTGTCCTTCGGCATAGCCACCAAATTTACACGATTACGCTCCGACAGGCAAGCTATTGAGCCCTGCCGGATTCCCGCAAGCCGTTAACGGATTTCCGCCAACCGCCCCAATACCATTAGCGACCCGCTCCAGACGATTCACCATAACTCGTTGCGAGATATATCGTTCGGCGAAATCCAGGTTAGATCGCGGCACGAGGCACACGAGTTGCTTCATACGGCCGCCAAGCAGGAGGCCCTCACCCCCTGTCCCTCTCCGGGCACCATGCGCGGCATGGTCGAGGCGAGGGGAGTTGATCGTACGTGGGAGAACAGTTATGGCCACGGTCGAAGCCCCGCGGGGCGCGGAATTGTTGGAACAACTGGGCAAGGCCGGCGATGGCAAGCCGCCGCTGGGCTGCATGCAGTGCGGCATGTGCGCAGCAAGCTGCCCGCTGGGCTACGCCATGGAGTTCCCGCCACGCAAGCTGATCCTGCAAGCGGCCGCGGGAAACCTCGACAAGGTGCTGGCCAGCCCCTCGCTATGGATGTGCGTGGCCTGCTACCTGTGCTCGAAACGCTGCCCCCGCGGCATCGAGCTGACCGACGGCGTCTGGCCGGCCCTCCGCGACGCGGCCATGCAGCAAGGCCTCCAACCGCCCGCCGAACTCCAGGAGACGTTCCAGAACGTCTTCAAGTACGGCAACGTCCTAGGCCGCTCGCCGCGGCAGCGGATGGAATGGGCCAAAGACCTGGATGTCCGCGTGCTGGATCTCTCCAAGGAGTCGCCGCCCGGTCGACGTGCTCTGGCTGGTGGGCTGCTATCCCTCGTACTACCCCAGGAACCAGTTGGTGGCGCGGGCCTTCGCTCGGCTGCTGACGCAGTTGGGAGTAACCTGGGGAGTGCTGGGCGTGCAGGAGCGGGCGGTGGGCGAGTGCGATCGGATGTTCGGCGAGGAAGGGCTCTTCGAAACGCTCGTCGAGGCCAACCGCAAGCTGCTGGACAAACAAGATTTCCGCAAGCTCGTGGTGTTGGACCCGCACGCCTTCCACTCCTTGCAGAAATACTACCCGCGTTTCAACGCCTGGTATCCGGTGCAGCACTATACCACGTTCTTGGCCGACCGCCTGGAACAACTCAAGCCCCTGATCGCCAGGCCCGTCGAGGCCGTGGTCACCTATCACGACAACTGTTGCCTGGGCCGGCGGTGCGGGTGCTTCGATCCGCCCAGAGCGCTGCTGGAGCTTGTGCCGGGCGTGAAACTCGTGGAGATGGCCCGGAATCGCAATAACGCCCTCTGCTGCGGCGGCGGCGGGGGCGGCATGTGGCTCGACGCGCACATCGTGGCCCAGGGCGGCCAGCGGCTCTCGGACCAGCGCGTGGCCCAGGCCGCCGCGACCGGCGCCGAGATCCTCGCCGTCTCCTGCCCTTACGAACTGGCGCGCTTCGAGGACGCCGCCAAGGTCGCCGGCCTGGAGAACCGGCTCAAGGTCCGCGACATCATCGAAATTCTGGCTGAATGCATGGATTTGGGCGAAAGGAACATCGCATAGGTCAGCCCGACAACCGTACTCGTCACGCTCCGCCGTGCTGGAAACGCACCACGGCGGAGCGCGATGAGTACGTCAAGAAGAAAGGAACATCTCATGAACATCACTGTCGTGGTCCGCCAGGTTCCCGACCTGATCGAACCGCTGGAAATCGACACTGCCGGCGCGGCGCTTGACCTGGGCGCCGCGACGTTCATCGTCAACGAGTCCGACGACCACGCCCTGGAGCAGGCCATCCTGCTCAAGGAGTCGGGCGGGGCAACCGTGAGCGTGGTGGCCTTGGACTTCGGCGACGTGGACAACACGTTGTACACCGCCGCGGCCAAAGGCGCCGACCGGATCTTCAAGGTGCCACTGGACGGGGCGCCCCCGCCGCCGCGGGCGGCGGCCGCCTTGTTCGCCGCGGCCCTCAAGCCGCTCCAGCCCGACCTGGTGCTGATCGGCGTGCAGGCCCACGACGAGTTGGACGGCGGGCTCTCGCCGTTCCTGGCCGCGGCCCTGGGCCTGCCCTACATCGGCGTGATCCGGGGCGTCAAGGCAGGTCCCGAGCCGGGCACCATCACCGCCTGCAAGGAGTTTCCCGGCGCGGTCATGGCACGCTTGAAGGTCAAGCTGCCGGCCGTGCTGGGCATTCTCGGCGCCGAGCAACCGCCCCGTTACGTTCCCGTCAGCCGCATCCGCGCGGCAATGAAGTCGACGCAGTTCGAGGAAGTGGCGGTGGAAATGTCTCCATCGAAGCCGCTGCTTTCGATCTGCCGGCTGTATCCGCCGGCGTCCGGGAGCCATGCCCAGATGCTTACCGGCTCGGAGGCTGAAGTGGCGGCCCGCATCGCGGAGATTCTTGCTGAGAAAGGACTGGTGAAATGAGCGCTCGAGATGTGCTGGTTCTGGCGGAAGTCCAGCGGAATGTGCTGGCCGACGTGACCTTGGAACTGCTGACCGCCGCCCGCGGGCTTGCAGCCCAGGCGGGCGGGCAGGTGGTGGCGTTGGTGCTCAGCCCGGACGGCGCGAGTTACGCGCCGTTGCTGGGGGCGGCGGACCGGATCGTGTTGATGGACGATCCCCATCTGGCCGGCTATTCGCCCGAGCCGTTCCTGGCCGCCTTGCACGAGGTGGTGGCAGCGGAGGGGCCGCGGGCCGTGCTGATCGGCGCCACGTCGATCGGCTGGGATCTGGGGCCGCTGTTGGCAGCCCGGCTGGATGCGCCGCTGGTCACCGGCTGCAAGGCGGTCGAGGCCGCTGGCGATGCCCTGCGCGTGACGACCTCCTTCTGCGGCGGCAAGATGATGGCCGAGTTGCAGGTCAAGGCCGCGCCCGCGGTGCTCGTGGTGCTGCCGGGCAGTTTTCGTGCGGACGGCCAAACCGGCAAGGCGGTCGTCGAACTGCGCAAGCCAGCCGTGCCGCTTGCAAGCGCCGCCGTCGCCTTCGACGACTGGATCCTGCCCGAGGCCGGCGACGTGGACATCACGCAGCAGGACACGCTCGTGGCGGTGGGGCGCGGCATCCAACAAAAAGACAACCTGGAGCTTGCGGAGGAGTTGGCGCGGGCCTTGGGCGGCGCGGTCTGCGCTTCGCGTCCGGTGGTGGACCAAGGTTGGCTGCCCCCCACGCGGCAAGTGGGAAAGTCGGGCATGACGGTCAAACCCAAGCTCTATCTGGCCCTGGGCATCAGCGGCGCGCCGGAGCATCAGGAGGGCATGAAGGGCGCCGAGTTGATCATCGCCGTGAATACCGATCCCAAGGCGCCGATCTTCGACGTGGCCCATTTTGGCGCGGAAGTCGACGTGCTGGAGTTGTTGCCCGCATTGACCGAGGCCATTGCGGCCAAGAAAGGATAAGCCATGGAATACGCTCGGCCCATCATGTGGAACGTCCCGGAGTGGGCGGAAATCACGTTCTACCTGCTGATCCCGGTGGTGCTGATCGCCTTCGCGGCCGGGGTCGCGTGGCGGGTCCGCAAGTGGTTCGTGGGCCGGGCCGAGCCGGGAGAGGAGAAACTTCGCAAACAGTTTTTCCGCCAACTCTTCTCCGGCTTGCAACCGCGGCGGCTCCTGGATTGGGTGCGGACCGCGCTCTTCCAAGGCCGGCTCTCTTCCGACGGTTTCTCCCTGGTGATGCACCTGGCGATCTTCTGGGGCATGGCGGTGCTGGCCATCGGAACGGCCCTGGCCACCGTCGATCAGGACTTCACCAACCTGCTGTTCGACACCCAGATTCTCCGCGGCTCATTCTATAAGCTGATGAAACTGTCGCTGGACGTTTTTGGCGTGGTCTTGATATTGGGCCTGGGGATGGCCGCGTACCGCCGCTACCTGGTCCGTCCCGAGCGCCTTCATGCCGCGCGGACCGGGGTCAGCCTTTGGGACGGGTTCCCCTTTCTCACGTTGCTGTCCCTGATCGCGGTCATGGGATTCGTGATCGAAGGGCTGCGGCTGGCCGAAGGGTTCCACATCGAGGCCCGAATGGCGGCCGCCCAGAGCGCGGAGGCGAAAGACCGCGTGCTGGAAGAAATGGGTGGGCGCGAGCGGTTCCACGTGGGCAGCGCGCGGCAAGATGCCCAGTTGGAACGCATTAAACAGGGCGGCCCGGTGTTCCCCGCGGCCAAGTGGTCGCCGGTGGGCTATGGGCTGGCCAAGGTCTTCGAGCCGCTGCCGACCGCGTCGATTCGGCTGGCGCATCAAGTCGTCTGGTGGCTGCACGGGCTGGCGGCGTTCGGGCTGATCGTGGCCATTCCCTTCACCAAGGCGTTTCACATGATCTCCTCGCCGGTCAACATGCTCTTGCGGACCCCGGCCCCGCCGGGGCGATTGCCGGTGGTGGTGGAATCGGGCGTGCGCACGGTGCGGGATTTCAGTTGGCAGCAGCTTCTGCAGGTCGACTCCTGCACCTGGTGCGGCAAGTGCCAGGATGCCTGCCCCGGCCATGCCGGCGGATTGCCGCTCTCGCCGCGGAACCTGGTGCAGGCCATCGACTCGCAGCTTCTCCGCACGCGGTTCAAAGGCAACGGGGAGACGCCCAGCTTGCACGGCACGTTCGTCAAGCCCGAGGAGCTTTGGGCCTGCTACACCTGCCGCGCCTGCGAAGAGGTCTGCCCGGTATTCGTCCAGCACCCGCGTCTGATCATCGACTTGCGCCGGCACCTGGTGGACCAGGGCCAGGTGGACGAGGGGCTGCAGGACGCCTTGATGAACTTCCAGCGCTATGGCAACTCGTTCGGCCAATCGGCGCGGAAGCGGCCCGAATGGGCAAAACCGCTCGACTTCAAGCTCAAGGACGCCCGCAAGGAAGAGGTCGATTGCCTGTGGTTCGTCGGCGATTACGCCTCCTATGACCAACGGGCCCAGGAGGTGACGCGGACGATCGCCAAGGTCCTGCACCGCGCGGGCGTCGACATGGGGCTGCTTTTCGAGAAAGAGCAGAACGCCGGCAACGACGTGCGGCGGATCGGCGAGGAAGGGCTCTTCTCTATGCTCCGCGAGAAGAACATGAAGGAGTTGGATGGGGCGAAGTTCCACCGGCTGCTCACTACCGACCCGCACACGTATAACACGCTGAAAAATGAGTATCAGGCGGCGGGCAACGGAAATGGCCCTCACCCTAGCCCTCTCCCAGAGGGAGAGGGGACAAGTCTCCCCTCTCCCTCCGGGAGAGGGGCCGGGGGTGAGGGCGGAGGCAGTCGCAAACCGGTGCTGCATTACACGGAACTGCTCGACGAGTTGCTCCGGCAAGGGGTACTGAAACTGGGAAAGCAGCTCGGTTGCACCGTCACCTACCACGATCCCTGTTACCTGGGCCGGTTCAATGGCGTGTACGAGCCGCCGCGCCGCGTTTTGCGGGCCCTGGGCGCACGACTGGTGGAAATGCCGCGGCACGGTCCCAACAGTTTCTGCTGCGGGGCTGGCGGCGGGCGGATCTGGATGAAAGACACTCCGGGCACGGGGGAGCGACCCGCGGAAAACCGCGTCAAGGAAGCGATCGCCCTGCCCGGCGTCGAGTGCCTGGTCGTCGCCTGCCCCAAGGACCTGGCCATGTTCCAGGATGCGGTGAAGACGGTCGGAGCGGAAGGCCGGCTCCGCGTAGTCGACCTGGGTGAACTCGTTTACGAAGCTATGGGAATATTGGAGCCCACAACATGATCGCCGATGAATCGCTGCGGATCGGGGTTTACGTTTGCCATTGCGGCAGCAACATTGCCGGCACGGTGGACGTGGAAGAATTGACGGAGTTTGCCAAGGGGCTGCCCGGCGTGGCCCTCGCCCGGCACTACAAGTACATGTGCTCGGACCCGGGGCAGGAACTGGTGAAGCGGGACATCTTCGAGCACAAGCTCAACCGCATCGTGGTGGCCGCCTGCTCGCCGAACCTGCACGAGCCCACCTTCCGCCGCGCCGCCGAGAACGCCGGCCTGAACCGCTTCCTGGTGCAGATGTGCAACATCCGCGAGCAGGTGGCGTGGGTCACGGAGGACAGGTCCGACGCGCTGGACAAATCCAAGGCCCACCTGGCCGCGGCCATCCGCCGCGTCGCCCGGCACGAGCCTCTGCAACGGCAGTTCGTGCGGATCGTGCCGCGGGCGATGGTCATCGGCGGCGGCATCGCCGGGATCCAGGCCGCCTTGACCCTGGCCGAGGCCGGCAAAGAGGTGGTCCTCGTCGAGCGCGAAGCGTCGATCGGCGGGCACATGGCCATGTTCGACAAGACCTTCCCCACGCTGGACTGCGCCGCCTGCATCCTCACGCCGAAGATGACCTCCGTCAAGCTCCATCCGAAGATCAAGATGCTGACCTACGCCACGGTCGACTCGGTGGAGGGCTCGGTGGGCAGTTATCATGTGAAGGTCCGCCGTAAACCGCGGTATATCGACGAGGAACTGTGCGTGGGCTGTATGCAGTGCATCGATAGTTGCACGTTCACCAAAGCCCGCTTCCCCAACGCCTTCGACCAGGGACTGGGCCTGCGCAAGCCGGTGTACCTGCCCTTCCCCCAGGCCGTGCCGCCGGTGCCGGTGGTCGATCCCGAGACCTGCCTGCAGATCACCCGCGGCAAGTGCAAGCAGACCTGCATCGAGGCCTGCGGGGAGCGCAACGCCTTTCGCTTCGACAACGAAGAGCGGATCGAAGAGTACGACGTGGGCGCGATCATCGTGGCCACGGGTTTTAAGGCCTTCGACCCTTCCGTAATTGAGTATTACGGTTACGGCAAGTACCCCAACGTCTATACCAGCCTGGAGGTCGAGCGGCTGTTGAACGCCGGCGGGCCGACCAGCGGAAAACTGGTGCTCCGCGACGGCTCGACGCCCAGGCGCGTGGGCATCATTCATTGCGTGGGCAGCCGCGACGCCAATTACCATCCCTACTGCTCGCGGGTGTGCTGCATGTACGCCCTGAAACTCGCCCACCTGGTCCGTGAGAAGACCGAGGCCGAGGTCTACAACTGCTACATCGACATGCGCACGCCCGGCAAGGGGTTCGAGGAGTTCTACAACCGCGTGCAGAACGAAGGCGTGCGGTTCATCCGCGGCAAAGTGGCCGACATTACGCCGGCGGATGTCCCTTTCCACTCGGGAGAGGGGAATGGTAATGGTAATGGGCACCCATCGTCCGGAGGGAAAGGGGGACTTTCCGCGCCACTGGTGATGCAAGTCGACGACACCCTGCTGGGCGGAATTCGCAAGATCGAGGTGGACATGGTCATCCTGGCCGTGGCCTTGGAGCCGCAGGCCGATGCGGGCGATGTCCGCCGCAGTTTCGGCATCTCCTGTTCGGCGGAAGGCTTCTTCCTGGAGAAGCATCCCAAGCTGGCGCCGGTGAACACGGCCAACGACGGCGTGATGGTGGCCGGAGCCTGCCAGGGGGCGAAGGACATCCCCGACACGGTTGCCCAGGCCGACGCCGCCGCCGCCAAGGTCCTGGCCTTGATCGACGCCGGGCAAATCGAACTGGAGCCCAACACGGCCTGGGTCGACGCCGACATGTGCTCCGGCTGCAAGACGTGCATCCTGGTTTGTCCCTACAAGGCGATCGTGCATGACGCGGAGCGGACGATCGCCGTCATCGACCAGGCCCTGTGCAAAGGTTGCGGCACGTGCGTGGCCGCTTGTCCTTCGGCGCCGCCAAGCAACACCTGTTCGGCGACGAGCAGGTCAACGAAGAGTTGGAAGGATTGATGAGCTATGTCTGATACATTCAAGCCGAGAATCGCCGCTTTCCTCTGCAACTGGTGCAGTTACACGGCGTCGGACCTGGCGGGCACGGCGCGGATCAAGTACTCGCCTTACGCCCGGATCATCCGCGTGATGTGCAGCGGCCGCGTGGACCCGGCGTTCATTCTCAAGGCGTTCGCCCTGGGGGCCGACGGCGTGATGATCGCCGGCTGCCATCCCGGCGACTGCCATTACATCGAACAGAACTACAAGACCATCCGCCGGCACGCCATGCTCAGCTACTTCCTGGAGCAGATGGGCATTGAAGCGGACCGCCTCCGCCTGGTCTGGGCGTCGGCGGCCGAAGGGCAGTATCTGGCCGAGTCGATCGACCGTTTCGTGGCCGACATTCAAAAGCTCGGCCCCCTGAACTGGTCTGCCAACTGGCAGGAAAACGGCGAGCGGCAGAAGGCCCTGGAGGAGATCGTGGCGGAACACGCCGAGGCGATGGAGGTGGGGTAATCTAGTAGGCCGGAACAAGCCTGCGCAGTTCCGGCATCGATTTGTTCGAAATATGCCGGAACTGCGCAGGCTTGTTCCGGCCTACTTGAAACCGCGGAGCGCGCCGAAGCAACGGAGACATCTGAATGAGCAACGTACCGAAAGGCAAACTGGCCCTGTACTGGGCCGCGTCGTGCGGCGGCTGCGAGATCGCCGTGCTGGCGATCAACGAGAAAATCCTCGACGTGGCCGCGCTGTTCGATATCGTTTTCTGGCCGGTCGCCGTGGACGCCAAGGTCCACGACGTGGAGAAGATGCCCGACAAGAGCATCGACGTTTGCCTCTTCAACGGCGGCATCCGCACCAGCGAACAGGAGTACATGGCCCAACTTCTCCGCCGCAAGTCGAAGATCCTGGTGGCTTTCGGTTCCTGTGCCAGCGAGGGGTGCATCCCCGGGCTGGCCAACGCGACCAGCCGCCGCAAGATCTTCGACACCGTGTACCACGAGACGCCCTCGACCGAGAATCCCCAGCGGATCGAGCCGCAAACCAAGACGGCCGTGCCCGAAGGGACGCTCCACCTGCCGGTGTTCTACGAGACGCTGCGGACGCTGGAGCAGACGGTGCCGGTGGACTACTCCCTGCCCGGCTGCCCGCCCGAGGCCGAGCGGATTTGGGAGGCGATCCTGGCCATCGTCGAGAACCGTTTGCCGCCGACCATGAGTACACGGTGCCCGGGATCCGGAGTACCGGCTGCCCCGGTGATCGGGGCCAAGACTACCGTATGCGACGATTGCAAACGGACCAGAAACGAGAAGAAGGTCAAGAAGTTCTACCGCACCTGGCAGATCATCCCCGACGACGAGACGTGCCTGCTGGAGCAGGGGTTGTTGTGTTGCGGGATCGCCACACGGGCCGGGTGCGGGGCCCTCTGCCCGCAGGTCAACTCGCCGTGCATCGGCTGTTACGGGCCGAACGAAGGCGTCCACGATTTCGGCGGGCGGATGATGGCGGCCCTGTCGTCGATGATCGACTCCAACGAGCCGGAGGAAATCGACCGCATCATCCGCGACGGCATCCCGGACCCGGTAGGGAGTTTCTATCGTTTCAGCCTGGCGGCGAGCCACCTGCGCCGGGCGAAGCGGGCCAACGGGGTCAAAGCGTAGGGTGGGACCAGCTTGCGTAGCAGACGCAGGCCCACCGAGATCCATATTGACAAAAGCAACGGTGGGCCGGGGCTCGCGAGGCGATCTCGTCCCACCCTACTCCTTCAACCGACAGTCACTCCCATGAAACGCATTTCCATCGACCCCGTCACCCGCCTGGAAGGCCACGGCAAGATCGACATCTTCCTCAATGACGAGGGGGACGTGGACAACGTCTACCTGCAGATCCCGGAACTTCGCGGCTTCGAGCAGTTTTGCGTGGGGCGTCCGGCCGAGGACATGCCCAACCTGACCTCGCGGATCTGCGGCGTCTGCCCCGAAGCGCACCACATGGCAGCCACCAAGGCCCTGGACGACTTGTTCCATGTCGATCCGCCGCCGGCGGCCAAGAAGCTCCGCGAGTTGTTCTATAGTATTTTTTACGCCACCGACCATACCACGCACTTCTATGCCTTGGGCGGGCCGGACTTCGTCGTGGGTCCCACCGCCCCGGCGGCCGAGCGGAACATCCTGGGCGTGGTCGCCAAGGTCGGCATGGACGTGGCCGGCAAGGTGCTCAAGATGCGCCGCGACGGGCATGAGTTGATCAAGATGATGGGCGGCCGGCGGGTCCATCCCAACTGGGGCCTGCCCGGCGGCGTCAGTCGCGGGATCAACGAGGAGCAACGCAAGGAGATCGAGGCCCGCGGGCGCGAAGCCGTCGAGTTCGCCCGCTTCTCGCTGCGGGTGTTCCAGGACCTGGTGCTGAAGAACAGCGATTACGTGAAGCTCATCACCGGCGACATCTACGTCCACCGCACGTACAACATGGGCACGGTCGACGAGAGCAACTACGTGAACTTCTACGACGGCAAGATCCGCGTGGTGGGCCCCGACGGCCGCGAGCACGCCAAGTACGATGCCCGGGATTACCAAGAGTATGTGGCGGAACGCGTCGAGCCCTGGACCTACCTGAAGTTTCCCTACTTGAAGAAAATCGGCTGGAAGGGGCTGGTCGACGGCGTCGACTCCGGCGTCTACAAGGCCACGCCGCTGTCGCGCCTGAACGCCGCGGACGGCATGGCCACGCCGCTGGCCCAGGCCGAGTACGACAGGTTCTACGGGACCCTGGGCGGCAAGCCGGTGCACCATACCCTGGCCACCCACTGGGCCCGGCTGATCGAGTTGCTGTATGCGGCCGAGCACTGGCTGGAACTGGCCGCCGATCCGGAGATTACCAGCGGGGAATACCGGATTTTGCCTACGGAAACGCCGACCGAGGGCGTGGGCTGTGTCGAGGCCCCGCGGGGGACCCTCACGCACCACTACGCGACCGACGAGCGCGGGATCCTCACGAAAGTCAACCTGGTGGTTGGCACGACGAACAACAACGCCCCCATCTGCATGTCGGTCAAGAAGGCCGCCCAGGCCTTGATCGGCAAGGGCAAGGTCGTGAGCGAAGGGCTGTTGAACATGGTGGAGATGGCCTTCCGGGCCTACGATCCGTGTTTCGGTTGCGCCACCCACAGTCTGCCCGGTCAGATGCCACTGGAGGTCGTTCTGCGGGACCGGCAAGGGCAGGTCGTCCAACGGTTCTCGCAGTTCTGCCGATTGTAGGGGTTGTGCCGGTTTGCGGGGGCCGAATTCAAGCGTGCGCGGCGTGTGCGTGCTAGACTATGGAGGCTGCCAAGCCAAGAGATCGCTTCCCGCTAGTTTCCAACCTGCCACGACGGCTTGCGCTTCCGGGAAACGTGACGGCCCCGACCGCACCTGCATCGCCATGAGCTTCTACGATTGCCACTGCACGCGTTCTGCCGCAAGCGTCGGCGTGCCGGTGGTTTCGTCATGGGATGCGGACGTTCTCGACCACGAGGAGCTCTTGGAGTGACTTCCATGCGCGTCCTGATTGTGGAAGACGACGAGGCCTCTGCCGAGATGCTGGAACATTCGCTCACGCAGTTCGGTTACCAGGTCAGCGTTGCCCGCAACGGCCACACGGCCCTGGAGATCTTGCGCAACGATCCATGCCGCGTCGTCATTTCCGATTGGGAAATGCCGGAGATGAGCGGGATCGAGTTGTGCCGCCGGATCCGCGAGCGCCACACCGGCGGCTATGTCTACATAATCCTGCTGACGGCGCGGCGGGGAACGAAGAACGTCGTCGACGGTCTCAGCGCCGGGGCGGACGACTTCATCACGAAGCCGTTTCATCCGCAGGAATTACGGGTCCGCATCCACGCGGGTGAGCGGATCCTCGGATTTGCAAGCCGCGAGCTGACGATCTTCAGTCTCGCCAAGCTGGCCGAATCGCGCGACGAGGAAACCGGTGCGCACCAGGATCGCATCCGCGAATACTGTCGCGTGCTCGCCGAGCACCTCGCGCGGCAGGCGGAATTCCGCGACCAGGTCGACGGCGGATACGTGCAGTTGATCTATCTGACCAGCCCGCTGCACGATATCGGCAAGGTGGGCATCCCCGACAGCATCCTGCTCAAGAAAGGCCCGCTGACCCCCGCAGAGTTCGAGGTCATGAAGCAGCACACCCTGATCGGCAGCAAGACGCTCGACGCCGCGGCGCAGGCCCATCCGGAAGCCCGTTTCCTGGAAATGGCGCGCGACATTGCGCGCAGCCATCACGAGCGTTTCGATGGCAGCGGCTATCCCGACGGCCTGGCGGGCTTCGCCATTCCGCTGTGCAGCCGGATCGTGGCCGTGGCCGACGTCTATGACGCTTTGACCACGCAGCGCGTCTATAAACCGGCCTTCCCTCACGAGAAATCGCGGCAGCTTATCCTCGACGGCAGCGGGACCCAGTTCGATCCCGCGATCGTCAGGGCCTTCGTCGAAAACGAGGACCGCTTCCAGGCGATTCGCCAGCAGTTCGCCGACCGCGACGAAGCCCAAGTCCTCTCCGCGGTGTGCCCGGCGCCGCACCGACCGGGCTTGCGCCCGTCGGCCCGACCGCTGTTTTCCGCGTAGCTGGGCAGCCGGCAGAAAGTGGACTAACGGTATCCGCGCACGCCCCGGCGCCCATGACATTTCGCACCCTGTCCAATTACGCCAGTTCTTCCAGCGCCGCGGCAAAGGCGCCATAGGCCCCGGCGTCGAAGAGCACGAATCGTACCCGCTCGGGCTTGCCGTGCTGGCGAAGGAAATCGATCGCCGTCTGCAGCGATACGCGGGCCGCCAGATCCATAGGATAGCCATAGGCGCCGGTGCTCAGGGCGGGCAGGGCGATCGTGCGGCAATCGTTCTCGACCGCCAATACCAGCGAGCGGCGATAGGCCCCGGCCAGCAACTCGGCCTCGCCTCGCTGCCCGCCCCGCCAGATCGGGCCCACGGCATGCACGACGAAGCGAGCTTTGAGGTTGCCGCCCGTGGAAATCACGGCCGAGCCGGTGGGGCAGCCCTCGGGATACTTGGCGTCGGTCTCGGCCATGATCGCGGGCCCGCCGCGGCGGTGGATCGCGCCGTCCACACCGCCCCCGCCGGCCAAACGGCTGTTGGCGGCGTTGACGATCGCGTCGGTCTCCTCCAGCGTAATGTCGCCTTGATGGAGCTCCAAAGTCCGGCCGGAAATGATGGTCTTTTGCATGGGAACCGCTCCCCGAAGTCATGCATTCCTGCAGGCCGGAACAAGCGCAGCGCAGTTCCGGGATTGGTCTACCTCGCAACCTTCCATTGCCGGAACTGCGCTGCGCTTGTTCCGGCCTACACGACTAATTCTTTAAGTCTTCGGCAAAGGCCTTCGAGTTCAGCTCGTCGCCAGTGGCATGCCGCGTGAGCCCGTTCCAGTCCAACGTGCAGCCGGGCTCGAAGACCCGCTGGCGCATGAATTGGCCAACTGCCGGCTTGCCCACGTAAACGGCCGTCGCCGGGTCGGCGCCGTGGAGCACGTCGCGGGCGATGGCGTGATGCACCTGCGAGGCAAACAACTGACCGAGCATGTAGCTCTGATAATAGACGGGGTTGGTGGCGATGTGGATCTTGCTGGCATAGTCGGGCTGGTCGCGACCTTCGGGCCGCTTCACTTCCTGGTATTTCTCCACGAGATCCCACCAGACGCGGTTCAGGTCCTGCTCCGGATTGTCGTACAGGGCCATCTCGAAGCGGAACACGACCTGGCACCAGCGGGAGAAGATCAACAACTGGTTGCGCTGCAGCTTGTGCGACGCGGCAGCGAACTTCCCCGCATCCGGCACCTGCACGCCCATCGCCTGCAGCCAACGGGGATTGCCGGCCAGCCGCTCGAACATCATCGCCACGCCCTCGGTGGTCAAGGCGTGCGACTCGATTCGCAAGACATAGGGCACGCTCCGCGGGATGTTCTTCGAATAGGCCGCATGGCCCGACTCGTGGAGCATCGTCGCCAGCCATTCCTGGCCCGGCACGACGTTGGCCAGCACGCGGATGTCGCCCTCGCGGTCCATGTCCTGGCTGAAGGCATGCGGGCACTTGCCGGGCTTTTCGAAAAGGTCGCTGCGGCCCAGCACGTCGTCGATCGGCAGGCCGATGCCCGCGTAGAACTTGCGGACGACCTTGATGGTGTCGATCGGCCGGTAGACGGCGCCGAAGTCGCCATAGATGGCCGGCGACTCCTGGAAGAACGGATCGTGGTAGTGCCACGGCCGCAACTGCTCGACGCTTACGCCGCACTGCCGGGCCAGGGCCGCGTCGATCTCGGCCTTGGCGGCGTGGAACGGCACGCGGGTCAAGGCATCAAGCTCGTCGAAAATCTTCAGCACCTGTTCCTGGCTCTGTTCGGCCAGAGCAAGCTGCATCACGTGGAAGTCTTTGAAGCCGAGTTGCCGGGCTGCGCGGTTCCGCAGGCGGGCCAGCTTGATCAGGTCCGGTGCGAGGATCGGTCCCACGGCCTTGCTCGCCTCCCAGACCGCCCGCCGCCGGGCAGAGTCTTTCGAGGTCCGCAGAACGTCGCGGACCTCGTTCTCGGTCAGTTCCTTCCCGCCGACTTTGGCACGGTAAACACTGTAGGCCTTTTCCACGGCGTTCGACCGGGCCGTCATCTCCCTGATCAGCTCGGGGTCGATCTGCCGGCCCAGATACTGGAGATAGAGTACGGCGATTTGCCGGGCGACCAGCGGATCGCCGATTGGCTGCTGCTTGATCGCTTTGAGTTCAGCAAACGTCTCGCGATTGGCCAGCAGCAGGCTGAGCCGCGTCTCGATTTCTTCCTTTTTGCGAAAGGCCGCATCGCTGCCCGTCGTGTTGGCTTCCCACCAGCAGCGGTTGGATTCGATCTCCAGGGGGCGAACTGCCGCCTCATGCCGGGCGATGAATCGCCTGGCACGCGAGTCGTTATCTTTCGGTTCGGCAATCGCGGTGGATACCATAATCATCGTGCCGGCCAGGGCGGCCAGCGCAAGGCGGAAATAGGTTGGGAAAGTTCTCATAAGCATTATCATCGCAGGTAGGTTGGTCAGGCGTCGCGCGGCACGCCGCAGGTTACGATCCACGCCTACCATCATAGCATCGTTGCGCGGTGCAATGAACTATGCAACCGTTGAATTTCCAGGCCGAAGGCGTGTAACCCCAAAGCCCAGTCGGACGTGGATTTCTCACGGGCTCGGAAGTTGGACGTACCCGCTGCGGGAAAATGGGCATGGTTCAGAAATGGGGGACAGGCACCTCGCCGGCGTCCATTTCTTGCGGCCTAATCGCTACTGGGCTCGGAGCCCGTCCCCGTTTCTGAACCATGCCGGAAAATGAAGGGCCTCAGAACAGCGGCGCCTTCCCCAGCTTGCGGCGGACGGCGACGAACTGCCCGGCGTGCATCAGCCAGTGCGTGCCCACCATGGTCAACACGGCCGCCACCGTGGGGGCATACTCCCTCATATTCTCCGGGCCCGGATCGTCCAGCTTGCTTTCCGGGATCGCGTCGAGGGCCGCCAAGGAAGCGGCCTTGGCCTTCGCCGCCAGATCCAAATAGACGTCCTTGGTGGCAAACTTCTTCGGATCGTCCGAAGCGGCCATCTCCTTGGTATGGCTCTCCTCAAAGCCCGGCGGCAGGGCCGGCCCCGGCTGCCCCAAGCCGCCGAGCATCATTTTCGTACTGTTGATCAGGTGGCCCAACTGCCAGGCGATATGGTTCATGCCGGGCACCGGCCGCAGCAAGAGATCCGCGTCCGTCAGATCTTGCACGTAGGAAACGGTGATCCAGTGACATTGTTCAACCAGCCAACGAATGTGGTTCCTCAGCGACATTGTCGATTCTCCCTTTTGCACAAGAATTTGTTTCAAATCAATCCTGCAATTCTACCCCGCGCCCTGACGAAGGGGAGGGGGGCAGGAGCTTGCACACCCGCCTTTGGGCGGAATTCGCGGCGCTGGGACCGCCGACCATGAGTACATGGTGCCCGGCCGGGACTACGAGCGGGCACCTAATACTACAGCGCTGAGTCGCCGTTTTTCCACAACGTGTTGTGCTGCTGAGCAATGCTATCAAATACAAGATGTTGCGGTTTTTCCTGAACTCGGCGCTGTAGTACTAAGTCCCAATTTGAACACGATTCTAACCAAAACTCCCCGCGACAGCGATTGACGCCGCGACGCAAACACCTTACAACAAAGGCTTTAGAGGCTGTGTTATATGCCCGAAGGGGCGGAGCCTCGTTCAATGGATTTCGTGTCGTTGGCAGCGGTTTGCTGGACGGAATGAATTCCGTCCTGCGATGGACGGCGCAAGGAGGAGTCTTATGTCGATTAGCGAATGGGCCGGTGGACAGGTCTTCAAAGTGGTCCACGGCCACAACCTGGTTTACAACACCTGCTGGGAAGATCCCCGCCTGGATCACCAGGCATTGAAACTTACGGCCGACGACACGATCCTGGTAATCACTTCCGCGGGCTGCAATGCGTTGGACTACGCACTGGCCGGCCCGAGACAGGTCGTGGCCGTCGACATGAATCCGCGGCAGAATGCCCTGCTGGACCTGAAGCTGGCCGGCATCCGCAATCTCCAGTATGAGGACTTCTTCGCCATGTTCGGCGAAGGCCGGCTGCCGGGCGCGACGAAGATCTATGAAGAGAAGCTGCGTCCGGCGTTGTCCGAGTGGCCGCAGCGCTACTGGGACCGCTGGATCAAATTCTTCGACCCGCAGAACCGCCGGCCGTTCTATTTCCGTGGCACCTGCGGCACGTTTGCCATGTTGATCAACGTCTATATCAACCGCGTGGCCAAGCTGCGGCCGCAGATCAACGACCTGCTGGACTGCGCCACCATCGCCCAGCAGCAAGAGATCTACGATCGCTACCTCCGCGCGCGTTTCTGGTCCAAGTCGATGCGTTTCGCCATGCGCCGCGATACGATCCTCTCGCTGCTGGGAGTCCCGCGGGCCCAGCGGCACCAGATCGAAACCCAGTACCAGGGCGGAATCAACCAGTTCCTCCAGGACTGCGTCGAGGCGGTTTTCGCCCGCCTGCCGCTGAGCGACAACTATTTCTGGCGGGTCTACATGACGGGCCACTATACGCGGGAGTGCTGTCCGGAGTACCTCAAGCCCGAGAACTTCCAGAAGCTTCGCGACGGGCTGGCCGATCGCGTGCAGACGCATACCGATTCAGTGGAAGGCTTTTTGACGAGGGACCCGCGGCCGATTTCGCGCTTCGTGCTCCTGGACCACATGGACTGGCTATCGACGCGGCGGCTGCCGCTGTTGGCGCAGGAGTGGCAAGCGATCGTCCGCCGGGCTGCGCCGGGCGCGCGGATCCTCTGGCGGAGCGCCGGGCTGCGGACCGAGTTCGTCGATCGGGCGCAGATTGTGGTGGAAGGCAAGCCGCGCGCTGTCGGCGAATTGTTGACCTACGATCGCCCCTTGGCCGAAGAACTTCATTCCCAGTGCCGGGTGCACACCTACGGCAGCTTCCACATCGCCGACCTGGCGGCGTAAATGACCGTTATGTCTCTGCTTTCGGACCTCCGCGTTCTGTATCACATCGTGGCCAAGCCGGTGCGGGGCAAGGACCATGCCGCGCGGCTGGAATCGTTCTACTCCGGCCAGGCCGAGGCCTACGACGATTTCCGCCGCCGGTTGTTGCTGGGCCGCGAGGCGATGTACCGCTCGATCCCCGTGCCGGAAGGCGGAGTGTGGGTCGATCTGGGCGGCGGCACAGGGGCGAACCTGGAGCCCATCAGCGGCGAGTTGCCCAAGGCGAGGAAGGTCTATCTGGTCGATCTTTGCGGCTCGTTGCTGGCCGTCGCACGGAAGCGGTGCGAGGCCCGCGGGTGGAAGAACGTCGAGCCCGTCAGCGCCGACGCGACGACCTTCCGGCCCGCCGCCGGAGAGGCCGACGTGGTGACCTTTTCCTACTCGCTGACGATGATCCCCGATTGGTTTGCCGCGATCGACAACGCCCTGGCAATGCTGCGGCCGGGTGGGACGATCGGCGTGACCGACTTCTTCGTCGCACGGAAGTATCCGGCCGAGGGCCGCACCCGGCATTCCTGGTTCACGCGGACCTTCTGGCCCGTCTGGTTCGGCTCGGACAACGTCTTCGTATCGCCGGACCACCTCCCCTACTTGCAGCGGAACTTCCGCACGGTCCGGGTGGAAGAGCATCGGGCGAAAGTGCCCTACATGTTGCTGGTCCGCGCGCCGTACTATACGTTCATTGGGCGGAAGGAACCTTCGCGGGCTGATCCATAATTTGGTACCAGGACAGTCGCCACGACGCTCATGCCAAGTGGCCCGGACCAGATCGCCCCTCAGTTGCAATTTTACTCCCGAAGCGATAGGATTAAGCGATGGAATTTGACTGGGATCGTGAGAAAGCCGCGCGAAATCTGGCAAGGCACGGAGTTGACTTTCGCGAAGCTGCGAAGCTGCGACGGTCTTCGGAGATCCGCTGCAGCAGTTACCTTCGATGATCCGGATCACTCCGACGATGAAGATCGGTATATAACTTTCGGCCATTCACAAGATGGACGTTTGCTGATCGTTTCACATTGTGAACGCGGCAAAAAAACCCGCGTTATTAGTGCGCGATCGGCAACACCAAAAGAGCGGAGGTTTTATGAGCGAGGAAAATGACAATCCCGACCAAGACGAACTCCGTCCCGAGTACGACATTTCCGAACTGAAGGAGGGCGTCCGCGGCAAATATTTGCAGCGATATCGCGAGGGAACTAATCTGGCTCTCCTTGCGCCGGAGGTTCGTGCCGCATTTCCGACGGACGAGTCGGTGAACGATGCACTTCGTTCCCTCATACAGGCTGGGGGGGCGAGGTAAAAAGGGAACAGCATCGGGCGAAAGTGCCTTACGCAAGTATGAGCTTAGAAGAGCTTCAAACGGTCGTTTCCGATCTGCCTGCCGACGAGTTTGCGAGATTCTCGCAGTGGTTTGAGGAGTATTTGGCCGACCGATGGGATCGCAAAATCGAGGCCGACATCCTTGCTGGACGACTCGATGCGGCAGGTCGACGGGCCGACGAAGACTTTGAGGCTGGTCGCTGCACACCCTTCGGATGTCGAGGAAGTGTTCAGAATGGAAATTGAGGACCTAGTCGAAAGGGTTAGAAGGAATGGTGGGCCGGCGCTTGCTACGCAAGCTTGTCCCACCCTGGCCTGCGCGAAATCAGCATTATGCTCGCCCTGGACCTTATGCCGGTTTTGTTCCACGATGCGATTAGGCGAGCATGCGCTGAAGGCGCAGCAAATGCCGTATTCCGGTCGCGTAGCGACCATTGACGGTAGCCGTGGGTTTCAACCCAATACCGTTGAAATAGGCGCAAGTCACAGCCTCCGCTAAAGTTAGGGCTGGAAGTTCTACCCCTAGCAAGGAGGCTGTGACAATGGAGCAACAAGGACGTTGCGTGCTTCCGGCCGACGAAACGGGCCGGGTTTTAGATCGGCTGGCTGTCTTAGAAGAGATTATCAGACCGACAGACATTCGGCAAGTCCTGAAGGACACCGATCGTGTCAATCCGCGGGCTTGCAAGTTGACGCACGAAATTATGATGTGGATTGTATTGGCGATGGGTATTTTCACCAAGTTGCCGATTCGTCAGGTGTTCAAGCACGCACGTCGGTTGCGCGGTCCTGTGGATACTCCCTGTCGCTCCGCGCTGTGTGTGGCGCGACAGCGGTTGGGCGTTGAGCCCGTACGAGAACTCTTTCAACGGACTGTTCGACCTCTGGCCACCCCGGAAACGCCTGGAGCGTTTTATTGCGGCATGCGATTGACGGCTGTGGACGGTACCCTTTTCGACGTCCCCGATACGCCGGCTAATGAGGCCGCGTTCGACCGCCCGTCGGGTAAACGTGGCGATGGCGCCTTTCCCCAAGTGCGTAAGTTGAGCTTGGTGGAAGTGGGAACCCACGTCGAGTTTGCTCTCGCCACGGGCTCCTATCGAACCAGCGAGAGGGCGCTGTTTCCCCAGTTGCTGCCGCACTTGCAGCCGGGCATGCTGCTGTTGTGCGACCGCGGCTTTTTCAGCTACGAACTCTGGAAAAGCCTGGTTTTGCGGGGCGTACATCTGCTGGTCCGGCTTCAGAAGGGCATGATCCTCAAGAAGATTGAGCAGCTTTCCGATGGCTCGTATCTGGCGAAGATTTATCCCAATGCACGCGCCGAGAAAAGGATCGTCAGGGAATCGTCGTGCGTGTGATCAAGTACACGCTGAACGATCCACAACGTGTCGGCCATCAAGAAGAACACACGCTCCTTACCGATCTGCTGGACGCAAGCAAATATCCGGTGTTGGAATTGATCCCGGGGTATCATTGGCGTTGGGAACACGAACTTGGTTACGCTCAACAGAAGACGTACCAAGACCCGCCGCGTGCCAGCAAGCCGACGCACCTCCGTAGCGAAACGCCGACGGGCGTACGTCAGGAAATCTATGCCTTGTCGTTGGCTCATTTTGTGATTCGCTCGCTGATGTTCCAAGCTGCCAGGCGGGCCGGGCTGGATACAGATCGCCTTTCGTTTACCGGATGTCATCAGACTCTCGAATGCCGGATGCCGGAATGCGATAGCCGCTCTCCGCAGTCGTTTCAAACCTGGTATGCGGCGCTGCTGGATGAAATGAGCCATGAACGAACCGACCCCCGCCGCAACCGCGTCAATCCGCGTGTCATCAAACGGCAAGTGAAGAAATGGCCAAAGAAGCGACCGGAGCACCGACACCTGCCTCCTTTGACGAAAACCTTTATGGAGTCGGTAGTTATGCTTATTTGAACGGTATTGGGTTTCAACCCACGGTAGGCTACCCGCGCAAACTCCTCGCGTCGCGTAGCGACGCCTGAAAGGCAAGCCAGCGCCCACGGCCGCGTTCAATCGTCGCTACGCGACGAAACGGATCCTCTGCGGTCCGTGCCGTGGGTTAAAACCCACGGCTACCGTCAGTCGTCGCTACGCGACGGGGCATCCCCCATGCGGAGTGGCGGAACAGAAACGATCCTCAAAACCCACTCCGGTAAACCGCAGAAACGGCCGATTTTGCGCAAGCTTGTCCCACCCTACTGCCTGAGGGATTGATGGACAGAAAAATGGCGAAGTAGGGATCCCTCAGTCGAGCTTCGCTATTTTTCTGTCACCCATTTTTCTGTCAAAGAATGGCATGGTTCAGAAATGGGGACAGGCACCTCGCCGGCGTCCATTTCTTGCGGCCTAATCGCTACTGGGCTCGGAGCCAGTCCCCGTTTCTGAACCATGCCCAAAGAATCGGCCTCACGAGCACTCCACATCCCCCAGTTCGGCCATGGCCTCGGCCCAGCCGTGCCGGGCGGCGCGGAGCAGCCAGCGGCGACGTTCGTGCAAGGCGACCGATGCCAACCCCAGGTCGTGCATGGCGGGCACATGGCCGCGCTCGGCGGCCATCGTCAGCCAATGAATCCGCTCGCGACGGTCGACACACTCCTGCGCCAGAAGATACATGGCCTCCAAGTGCCCGCGCTCGGCAACCACCTTCAAGTGGCGGAGTTTCACGGGAATCTCGCGGCCGCCGCCGGCCTCCTCCCGCCAGGCCGAAGAGGCTGGGTCAACGTCGGCTGCCGGCTCCTCCCGTCCGCCGGGCGGACCGCACGAACCGCCGTCGGCCTCGTCGTCTTCAAGACACAGCGACAGTTGTGGAAGCTCGCCGGGACATGCATCGCCGTCAAGCCGAAACGGCTTCCGCCAGGCGCCGCGCTTGCGGATGTGATGTATTCGCGAAGGTCTCTGGGACACGCGTGGCCTCCTTTCCGTCATTTTCAAAAATGACGCCATAAGGTTTCTGTCCGCGCCCAATGCCCGTGCGAAACATGCCCGCACGGCGGCGATCAGGCCACTTCCATGGCAATCACGCCATGTGAGTTGCGGGCATCGAGCGAACGATAGGTTTCCGTATCCGATTCGCCGGAGTCGCCTAGGTCGCGGCTCCAGAACTCTTCCAACACATTTTCCCATTTGCTCTCGGCCGCGCTCTGCAGTCCGCGGTTGCGCAACTCGCAACGGCGATCGGCGTCGAGCATGATCTTTTCCATCGCATCGGCCAAGGCCTGGGGCTCCCCGAGATCGACGACGATCCCCGACTCATGCCGCCGCACAATTTCCGCCGGACCTCCCTGGTTGGTCACGATGACCGGCAGCCCGGAGGCCTGGGCCTCCAGCACGACATTGCCAAAGGTATCGGTTGTCGAGGGGAAGACCATGCAATCGGCGCTGGCATAGGCCCCGGCCAACTCTTCACCCTCAAGTATACCGGTGAAGGCAATAGGCCGGTCCTGGCAGCGTGCCGCCAATACCTGCCGGTGCGGTCCATCGCCCACGAAGACCAGGCCCGCCCGATAGCCGCGGCGGACGACTTCGTCGAAGGCATCGGTCAAGGCGTCCAAGTTCTTCTCTTTCGATATCCGTCCTACGTACAGGAAATGAAAACGGTTCGACTGGCCGTAGCGATCGAAGAACGCCGGCGCAGCCTTGGAAGGATGGAAAAGCTGGGTATCCACCCCGCGGGCCATGACCCCCAGTCGGGAAGGCTCGAAACCGTTGTCGATGAGCTGCTGGCGGTAGGTTTCCGTGGGCACGAGGATCGTGGTACACTGCTCGTAGAACCACCGCATCAACTGCCAGGTCAAATCGGCCAGATCGTCGTCCTGAGTCAGGTGCCGGACATACTCGACGAAATCGGTGTGGTAGATGCCCGTCGTTCGAAGGCCCAGCAGTCGGGCCGCGGCCAGGCCGGTCAGGCCCATGGGGCCGGGCGTGGAAATGATCAGTTCGTTGAAGCGGTGCCGCTCGATGTACTCGAAGATTTCCAGGAAGGGCGGAAAGGCGAGCGTCTGCGATTCGTACTCCGGCAGCGGGAAGGTCCCCACCGGCTGGAAATTCTTCAGGTCGATCTTGGTCTCCGGCGTTTTCTCCATGCTGGTGAGGACGACCAGCTTCCGCCCGGTCTTGCGGGCGGTTTGGGCCAGGACCTGGATGGTGCGGCTCACGCCGTTGACTTCGGCGAAGGTATCGGTGATCCAGGCCTTGTGATCGCTGGCGCGGCGGAGGTGGGCCGCGGCGGGGAAGTGGGCCGCGACCGCCTTGTGGAACCGCTCGTCTTTGTGCTGCGTGTTGAACGCCGCCATGTAGGGCGCCATGCTCAAGGCCACGGGGGCTCAGCGAGGCGATCGTCTGCAGGCTTTCCATCAACTTGCCGTGACGGGCGAACTCGATAAAGCGCTGCAGGAAATTGTAGCCCAGCGTATGGCTGATGTGGCAGGCGATGCGAAACGTGCGGCGGTCGTCCATCAGGGGTTGGGCCGTCTGCTGTTCCGCCGGGTCGGAGAACAGCCGGCGGAAATCGGCCACCAGTTGCCGCTCCGTTTCGCTGAGCTTGCTCAACTGCCGCGAGACGAAGAACCGCGTGGCAAACCCCTTCAGGCCCCAACTGGAGCTCTCCTTCGACCATGGGTACACGGTGCCCGGCGTTTTCAGCAGCCGCTCGAAGAGTTGTCCCACCAGGGTCGGCTTGCCGGGACCCGGAGTACCGGGCGCCCCTTTGCCGCGGACGAAACGGTCCTGGTAGTAACTGTAGGCGATGTGATAAAAGGCGTGGCCCATCAGCACGCTGCCGCCGCAATCGCCGTCGGCCTCGTGCTCGCCGCGGCGGAGGAAGGCCAGATATTCATCGACAGTGGAGGCCAGCGGGGTCTTGGTAAAGGCCGTGGCCGTGTAGGCCCCGCTATGATCGTCGCTGCCCGCGGTCAATACTTTCTTCCACGGTTGCGGCCCGTAGGGCTCGAGTCCCTGCCGCTCCGACATCGCACCAATCATCTCCGGCGTGAGATTGCCGAGGATGGCCCCCAGCAGGTCGGCGGCGCGCCGATCGCGCGCACCGTTGATCAACTCGAATCGCGGAAAGAGCAGCAGCAAGCGTTCGAATTGGTCGACGGTCAACCGCCCGTTGACCCGGTACAACACGTGGGCCACCGAGCAGATGAGATCCTCGCCCATCAGGTATTCCTGCAGGCGGTAAATATCCGCCCGCAGTTCCTGGATCATGCGGAACTGCTCTTCGTTGATGCCGCTGACCAGGATATGGACCTTGCTGCCGTTCTCCGGGAAGTACGTCGTGACTTCATTGGAGATGAACGTGCCGGGCAGGTGGGCGATCTCCAGTGCGCCACGAATGCAGTTATGGTCGGAGATGGTCACGAAGTCCATCCCCTTTTGCCTCGCGTTGCGATAGACGTCCTGGGGTTCGACAAACGATTCCGGGGTGCCCATGCGACGGAGGAACCATTCGCTGGGCCGATCGGAATGCTTGCTGTGAACGTGGAGGTCGCACTTCGAGACGCGTGCATCGTGCATGGCTGGGATCCTTCCTGGAATCGTCTGCGGTGAAATGGTCTTGTCTCCAAGGGGGAGAGAAGCGAAACGCCGTAAGCCAACGATTTGGGCTTGCACCCTAATTATCCCATCCCTCTGTGAGCAGCGCAAGGCCACTGTAAGAAATTCGTTAGGATGGACGGCCTACTTCTAAATGACCTTTCGCAATCCTGGGACGCAGATGCGCGTGTAGGGTGGGACGAGCAAACCGACGCGCTGGTGGGCCGGCGGTCGCGGTCTACCGTTATTTCTGCGTTGGTCCAGAATTGAAGGTTGACCGGTTTGCGACGGCCCACCATGATCGGCGCGACCTTGTCCCACCCTACGGACACCGTCCAGCGTCCCAGAATCGCGAAAGGTCATTTAGCGAGAACATTCTTCAGAGGTACGATAAAAACATGTGGAGAGTTCCCACACATTGCTGGTGCGCCTAGAGATTCGAAAGTCATTGTCGACGAGCGTTTTGAAGATGGGAAAAAGAGGCAAGAAGGCCGCAGGCGGCGGAAAAGCACTCGCTCCTCCCACGCACTACGTGCCCGGCTCCTACGGTCCTCGCCAGAAATTGTCGCGAGTCGAAGAGGCACGGCTTGGTGAGCCCGATTCATCGGGCTTTGGGCCGAAGGCGTCTTAGGCCCGGCGTTTACGCCGGGTTCGCCAGCGAGTGACACCCTATTGATTCCATCCAGCGCGTCGTTGTCAGCCGCGTTTACGCGGCTCCTGCCGAACTCGATCGCAGGAGCCCGGTGAACCGGGCTGACAGAGAGCATCGCCTATCGCTACGTCGACCCGGCGTAAACGCCGGGCCTAATACCGGCTTCGCCGGAGAGGAGCGTAAACGCTCCTCACGGTGCCGTCCACGTCATAAGACCTCCTCCTGATCGCTTACGGCTATTTGAACGGTATTGGAATGGCATGGTTCAGAAACGGGGACTGGCTCCGAGCCCAGTAGCGATTGGGCCGCAAGAAATGGACGCCGGCGAGGTGCCTGTCCCCATTTCTGAACCATGCCATTGGAATTCATCCGGCAGAGCATGCTGGCAGACGAAGGCCTGGAATACGTCCACCTCGACGGCATCGTCGTCCGCGAGCCCCAACCTGGCTGGGTCACGCTGCAAGTACCTCCGCTGGAGGCATGGGAAAGCCGCCTACTCTGGCTGCTGCCCGAGCAGCGGGAGCGGGTGGAGACACCGGAGTTCTTCCAACTCGTCCAGCAGCACGTTACCCGCCGCTATCTGGCGCTGAAGCCCAAGGGGGCGTAAGCGGCCAAGCGTCCCGCAGATCCAAGGAACTTCCTCGTTGGGCGGTCCTGAACCAAGTGCGATGGAAAAGCTGACCCACAAAACTGACGACGAGCGGCGTGCCTTGTGCTTGAGCAAAGGAATTGATCCGGCACATCATTGCTGCCTCGACATAGCGTGGTTCATTTCGGAGCCGGTGGAGCACGGGACACGTCCGAACCCTGTGATCTTGTGGAATCCCCGGTGGCGCGAGTACCGGATTGACATCAGTTGGCGAGGACATGCCTCAACGCGAATTAGGTTTTGCCCCTGGTGCGGCACACGCCTACCGGAACCTCTTTCTGACACCTGGTACAATACGCTCCACGAGATGGGGTATGATGACCCCGGAGAAGACGATATTCCCAGCGAGTTTAACACAGATCAGTGGTGGCGTGACCGTCATCTTTGAGGAACGCCCAACATGCGAAGGCCACTAAGCCCGCTGCGCGGGACGGCTGCGCCGTCGGCCATCGCAACCGTTGGCGGCAGGTGCGCCGACTAGGATGAGAGGATAGGGACGTATGCTCACCAATTCCCTTGATCCCCCACCGATTGCGCGGCAGAATCCCAATTCAATTGAGATTCTGAGAGTCTGGACAGCGCCAGGCAGTCCACAGCAACTCTCATTGCGAACTGCCTGGAAGGATCCCGGAGCCTGGGGTCTCGTGCTTGTGGATGTTGCACGCCACGCAGCAAAAGCCTACGAGGCAGAAGGCAAGGACCCAAGCGATGTGCTGGCAAGAATCCGCAAGCTTTTCGACGCCGAATGGAACAATCCAACAGACGAGCCTCAACAGATATAGCAGAAGGGTATCGAGAGCACCAAGATCACGCGGCATCTGATCTAGGAACCGCCAACATCGCACGGCGGCAGAGTTCCCTTCGGGAATCGCCTTCGGCGACCGCCATGCGACCCGTTGGCGGCGCTGTATTGAACAGGACAAGCAATGATGCAGGGACTGACGATCATCCAGTATCCCGATAGTCGATTTTGCCTGACCGTGATGGAACCAAGCGATGAAACACAACACTATTGGGACTTATTTGAGGAGCACGGATTACAAGGCGGCGGCTACACTTGGCAGGGCATCATTGAGTCGCTTGTCCGAATGCGCATGCCCGGTGTTTGCGAGCTAGTGGAGGTTGGAGCCGAAGCCGACAACGCCTATGTTGTCTGCCGTGATAGGGCCGTACTTGAATCACTGAGCCAAATGATCGAGGAAGCGATCAGAGATCGCGATTTGCTCAAGAACGTAATCGAAAATGCAGAGGATTTGGAATAACCGCCAACACGGCCCATTTGCAGCATCGCTGCGCGACCGGCTGCGCCGTCAAATGGACCTGCCGTTGGCCGAGCGGAGAGTATGATAATGTCCTTCTATCCAGAGATGGGCCGCAAGACGATGGTGGCTTCAGGGGAAAATGTCCGTGCGGTTTGCTGGCTGCACCCGCAATATCCCTTTCCGCAAGGTACTTTGCCTGCGATGGTCATTGAGCGACTGCGAGAGTTCACGCAACGCTGCGGGGAGAGTACCCGTGCGCTGGATTGGGGCAGTTTCGGCGGCTTGCACAATTGTGAGTTTTGCGGCCACTTTTACGCCGTTGGCAACTTCGGAGTTCCGGATGGGCCTGTGCTTTTTGTTGCCCCGGAAATGGTCATCCATTACGTGCAGCAACATAAGTACGTACCGCCCGACGAGTTCATCTTGGCGCTAAAGAGATCCCCTTTGCCAGGCACGGATGAGTACACCGACGCCGTGGAGATGTTTCGCGGCCGTGGAAACCGCGACATTATAGGATAAGGGCCAACAACGCCTGTTTGCTGCGCCGCTTCGCGGACGGCGTTGCCGTCAAACAGGCATCCCGTTGGCGGAAAATTCGGCGGTAGCTATGCATTGGGCTTGGTGCAGACCGCCATGGGGCGGTAGAATCCATCCGGTCTCAACGCCGATCGCCCTGATCGGAGTGGTATCGCGCAGACGGCCGGTTCGCTTATCGAGGAGGATTCGCATATGAAGATTTGCCATCTTATGCCGGTCGCCGGATTGATTCTGGCATGGCTCGCGGGCTCGCCAGGCAACGCCAAGGAGCCGGACCCGACCGTCGATTCCGTCCTCGCGAAGTGGGAAGAGGCGTCGCAGACGTGCAAGACGCTGGATGCCAAGCTGACGGTCTGGCGGTACGACGACGTGTTCGGCCGCGACGACCAGCCGACCATCACGCAGGGCCGGTTCTATTACGAGGCCCCGAACATAGGGCGCTATGAAATCCGAAAGGCTGCCGCGGGCGCGCCGAACGACTGGTCGAGCCTGGTGGAGGTCATCATTTGGACCGGCAACGAGACCCTCTGGATCGACGGAAATACGCTACGCTGTCAGAAGTTCTCCACAGAGACATTGCGGTCAGTAATGAATCAGCCTGAGCGCAAGAACGAAGGCTGGTTTTTTGGGATATTTGCGAACATCGGCCGTCATATTGCCCTGGTATTACAGGGGCCGCAGGAGTGCTGCCTTTTGCTGGTCGTTATCCGCGCCGCGGAGGTTCGGGAGCGGTTTGACGTGACGGTCGAAAAAAGCGGTGAGGATGTCCGTTTGAAGGCGATTCCGAAGCGGCAAGCGGACAAAGGGTGTTTTCGTGAGATCGACGTGATCCTGAGCACGAAGACCTATATGGCCGTCGCCACGCAGGTGGTTTCGCCAAACGGACGCGAACGGTTGGTTCACCAATTGAGCGACCCGAAGGTCAATCAGCGGCCCCGCGACCGCGATCAGTTGGTAGCCCCAGACCTATCGAGGCTTCACATAACCGAAGTTCGCTAATGGGACTGCCAACACGCCATTTTCGCTTTGCCGCCTGCGGCGGAAACCTTCGGTGTCGAAAATGGCTTCCGTTGGGTGAGCGATCTTCTGATGCAGCGAGGAAAGGACTCCAAATGAGAATACGTGGACTATCAGCTATTACGGCCATCCTTTTGCTCCAAGGCACTGCTTCGTTGGCGGCCGAACCCGCGAAGCTGCAACGGCTGAGTCTTCAACCCACGCTGTCTTTGAATCACCAACATCATGGCGAAGTCCGCTACGGTTTCGTTCCGAGCGGCAAGTTCCTGATAACTTGGGAAGCGCACCCTGGCGACGGTAGAGGATACCTGGAAGTGTGGGCAACGGAGTCGTGGCTCCGCCTCAAGCCGATCGCTCTCCAATCCTCATGGAGTTATTCCGTCGAGTTCTTGCCAAGCGACGATCTGCTGCTCACAGGTAGCGAGATCAAGGAGGACTATACCTATGGCCGCGAGGCAATTTGGCTGCTGACCATGCCGACGTGCGAAAGCAAACTTCTAACCGCGCGACGGGAGTTCTCCGTGTATTCGCGCGATGGCCGTTTGCGGGCGTACCATCCCAAGGGAACCCGTGGCGAGCCCAACGAAACAAGGATTGTTGTCGAAGACTCGGCGACGGGCAGGATCGTTTCGGATTTCTCACCCTACGAATCGTGGAGCTCGCCTGAAGGTTTCACCCCCGGCGGTGAGTGTTTGCTGTTCAGAGGTTCCGACTTCCCTGAGAGGAAGTTCCAGCCCAAGGCGGTTCAAGAGAAACTGCGTGCAGAGCCGCCGTTTCGGGTTTGGGATTTGGTCAAGAATCAAGAATACCGACCTTGGAGAATCCTTGAGGCCGGCCAAAGCCTAGTTGGATTCAGCAAGGACGCAACGAAGGTTATTACCTCAACTGTTCCGGGCGGCATTTGGGTAACGGACCTCCGAACAGGACGATCGGTAGCGCACTACGGGTCCGCGGGGTACGGAATTAGTTTGTCGCCGGATGGAGAATATGCGGTTTTCGGAGGTTACGATCGTGAAACAACGGTTTGGCACTACCCGAGCGGTAGGGCAGTGACTTGGCTTTCGCATCGAGATGCTCCCACGGATGCCCGGTTCTCGCCTGATGGGAAATGGGTGGTTACAACCGGTTACCGTGAAGACAACCGAATCCTACTTTGGGACACGGAGAAAATCCGCAATGCAATGACGGGTTGTTCCTCGATTCGATAGCTAGACCGCCTATGGGACGCGTAGGCGCGGGCATCGCCGCAAGCCGCCAACACCGGCTGGGCCGCAGAGCCGCTGCGCGGACGCCGTGGTTTCCGCCGACAAACCGTGATACAATCAACCGTAGTTCGGGCCTGGCTGGCATCGGAGAATACGGCGTCGGCCAGCCGACCCGTTGGTCGTCGGCGACCTAGACGGAATGAACTAGCCCTATTCACTTTGAGATAAGCGTGTGTGGTTCGTCGTCCTATTCGGCTTGGTGCCTCTTTTCGTCGTGGCGTTTGCCGTGATCTCGGCGACGGTCGTGTTTCAGTCGATTGCAAGGCAGAGGTTTCGTCGTCGGAAACGTCACCGCACGGACGAGGTCACCGAAAGGGACGAACCGAATATCTAGGCGATGCCTCATGCCGCCAGCAAAGCGTAGTGGCAGAGCGGCAGCGCAAGTCGCCGCTTGGTGATGCAGGCCGCGGAAGCGGGGTAGACTGATTGATGATTCAATCCGATTGAAGGAGGTTTGGTACGGCGTCGGCCAGCCAACCCGTTGGGCAAGGATGGAATAGATCGCGATGTGGAAATGCTTGAAGTGCGCGAGGACCATCGAGGACAACTTCAACCTTTGCTGGTTCTGCGGCACTTCCCGTGACGGGATCGAGGATCCCGACTTTCGCCCGGAAGAGCGCGTCGTAGGACTATGCGACATGACCGATGAACAGAAACCTACCGAGCCAACCCCTGCCACACCGCCACCGCCCGGTCCGTCCACGGTGCGCTGGAGCGAAGAAGGGATGGCAGCTTTGTTGTTACGGTTGTTGGGGGTGTATTTCACGGCATGGGCATTGATCTCCGCAGCAGACAAAATCGTCTTACTGCTTCTCGCATTGAATAAGCATGACCTTGACTACGCGGTATCGAAGTACTGGAGCTACTTTGCGTATCCTGCGGCGGAGTTGATCGTTGGCCTGTATTTCCTCATCGGGGGACAATGGGTTTACGAGAAACTGCTAGTCCCCATCCATCGCTCTTCGCGAGACGATGACAGTCAAGCGTCGGAAGAGGACGGGGCTGAGGGGCTGGCTGCAATGGCACCATCTCAACCTGCCAACACCGGCCAGCCGCAAAGTCCGCCTTCGGCGGATCAGCCTGCGGCTGACGGCTCGGCCGATCCGTTGGCCGCACGAGCGAACTCGTCAAACTCGAAGGGAAAGCCATGAACACATGCAAGTCCTGGACGGCCGTGTTGATCGCAGTCTCGCTGCTACCGAACGTGGCGGCAAGTGCTGATGCGGCGAAGGAAGCCTACGAGAAGGGGAAGGCGTCTCTCGACAAAAGGGAGTACGACGCCGCGATCACTGCCTTTACGGAGGCCATTCGGCTTGATCCGCAGAATAGCAAGGCATATTGTAACCGCGGCGTGGCCTACTGGAACAAGGGCGAGCACGACAAGGAGATTGCCGACTATACGGAGGCCATCCGGCTCGACCCGAAGTTGGCCCAGGCGTATTACAATCGTGCCTTGGCCTGCCTCCACAAGCGCGAATACGACAAGGCGATAGCCGACTATACTAAGTTCATTCGGCTCGACCCGAGAAATGCGGAAGCGTATAACCACCGGGGCGGGGCGTACCTGGACAAGGACGAGTATGACAAGGCCATTGCCGACTTTAGCGAGGCCATTCGGCTGAACCCGAAATTTGCCAGTGCGTATTGCGGCCAGGGCCTCGCCTACGAGTACAAGGCTGAGCATGACAAGGCCATCGCCGACTATAACGAGGCCGTTCGGTTGGACCCGAAGTTCGCCATTGCGTATTGCAGCCGGGGTGTGGTCTACATGCGCATGCGCGAGTACGACAGAGCCATCGCCGACTATAGCCAGGCCATTCGGCTGAACCCGAAGTGGGCCGTGGCATATCGCAACCGGGGCTTCGTCTACGACAGGAAGGGCAACCAAGACAAGGCGATTGCCGACTACACGGAGGCCATTCTGCTGGACCCGAAATACGCCAAAGCATATCGGAACCGTGGCCTTGCGTACGCGAAGAAAGGCGAGAAGGCCAAAGCGGATGAAGATTTCGCACAGGCCAAGAAGCTCGGATACAATGAGAAGTAGTGCATAGCGGCCAGCAGGAGCGTTCCCGCTGCGCCGCTGCGCGGCCAGCTACGCTGGTGTGCCTGAAGTATCCGGTTCTGTTCCCCTGAAGAACAGGCCGGGACGCCTTGTTGATAATGTCAATTTGACCGTGGCCGTTTGGTCGGCCACCTGTACCTAGGGGGTACGTTGATGAAGTGTGTGATTCATCGGCTAGAGCACTCCCCTGACAATGCAGGACACTGGCAACGCTCTGTAGCCTTGGAAGTCCTGTTAGGTAAAGTCTCCGCATGGCTACGAAAGGAACCGACTAATACCTTCGGTAAACTGGCACCACACCCCCGCCAATATCAGAGCCGCTCGGGAAGTAACAATCCCGGGCTAGGGGATGTCCTAAACGGTCACAGGAATTTCAGCTTTGCTTGTGCCCCAGAGCATTCATGCCAGATTCTCAGGTCAGCCAATTATCCTGAGATGTTTAGGGGAGCAGCAGACCGCTGTTGGGTATCCCAAGAGTTGGGGCCTAAACGGAGACGCTTGAGTATCAACAAGGGAACCAGGGAAGCTCGGCTGAGTATGGTAGTCACGAAACACCTGCCGATGAGGCAGCCGAGCGGCGGAGCACCCGTAGTAGTCGGAGACGTTAGCGACGCTCACATGGCGAAGGGGTGCAGGATGATTTGTGCTGGAGAACCGAGGCGCTCGCCAAATCTGGAGGCTTCCAGATGAACACCGAAGGACTTCAGCGGAGGCTCGTAAGAGCGTAGAATTGGCTGGAAAGCCGGATGCTTGGAAACTTGCACGTCCGGTTTGGGGTTGGGGCCGGGGTGAAACTCCCCGGCCTACACCACGCCGTTGGTCTCGCCCTGTACGATGCAGCCGACCGAGTTACAGGTAAGGGTGATGAGCGTGGATAATGAGTTTTTCGAGAAGCGTGACGATGGATACTGGATGAAAGGCAGTCGTGTCTCTCTTGTCTCCATAGTCCGTGCCTACTTGCGTGGTCAAACCCCGGAAACGATCGCAAAGTCCTTTCCGATGTTGACCCTAGCGCAAGTCTATGCGGCGCTCGCGTTCTATTATGCCCATCGCGCAGAGATTGATGAGGTTTTATGATTCGATAGTAGCAGACCAACATGGCACGGTGGCAGCGCAAGTCGCCGCATGCTGGTGCAAACCTTGAAGACACGATAGGATAATTGGCAGTTCAACCCGATTTGGAAAGGCAGGCTGCGACGACCGCCGCGCCTCCCGTTGGCAGATCGAAAGGAGTACGACATGTTGCCCGTCAGAGCCTTGCTTGTGGCGGTGAGCGTCCTAGCCGTCGTAATGATGATCCCTGAAGATGCTGGCGCTTGGCCCAGGCTTCGTTGTCGCTGCTGTCAATGCCCCTGTGGACGGGCAGCATCGGATATCGCCCCTGTATCGACAGCGATCGCGAATGGAAAGCCGCGCGGGTATGATTCTCCCGCAAAAGCGTACCGTGCCTATCTCACGGGCTGAGTTTCAATGGATTATGACCAGATGCTCTCGGCACTTACGCCCGAATCGCAGGCTTACCACATCGGGCTGTCGGTTTTTGCCGTGAGCTACTTCTTCGGCAAAGAGGGGAGCGAACAGGTCCTGCGTGAGCACGGATTCGTAGCGCCACCTAGCCCCAATCAAGAGGGCGAACTTGACGACACAGCTTTCGTCAAGGCAATGCTGGCGATTAAGGATCCTGGCAGGCTTATGAAGAAAGCCGTTGATCGCGAAATATGGATTGCCACGCAGATGGCCGGAGCCATCCGCGCCCAAGAAAGCACGAAACCGCCGACGACCGACGAGATCGTGGCAGCAGTGACCATCAAGAATGTAAGTGTCACCGGCGATACGGCCGAGGCAACGGTTGAATTAGCGCAACCGGCAAAAGACGCATTGGCGAACATGCGGGAGACGAAGCTCGTCAAGTTCCGTCGGATCGAGAATCGCTGGTACTGCAATATTGATCCGCGATAACTCGCCGTTCGCTTACAGGAATAGGGTCTGCCAACAACGAGTAGCTGCTGAGTTCGCCTACGGCGAAACGCTGCGCGTCAGCTACTCTGACCGCTGGCCGTGCGGGAAAATCCATCGTACCTGGAGGAAAGCCGTGAACACGTTCAACTGCTGGGCGGTAGTGTTGATCGCAGTCTCGCTGCTGCCGAATGTCGCGGCAAGTGCCGATCCGGCGAAGGGAGCCTACGAGAAGGGGAAGGCGTAGGGCGAAGGCTTGACGACCCGCAGGTGTCCCGCAATAAAAACCCGCCCTCCGCGGCCTGGGCGGCTATATCACGGACCATTTCCGGCGACCGGCGTGCGCGATAATATCAGGGGCGTTGCCTCTGATCAAAATCTCTTTGGGGAGGACACGTTATGAGAAACGTCGTGATTGGGTGCATCGTGCTTTTCACCATTGCGGGGACCGCTTGCAATAAGGAGTCTGGTGCTGGCGGCAGGACGATAAGCCCCCCGAAGGAACTCACGGTGGACCTGGGCGAAGGCGTGACGATGGAGATGGTCCTGATTCCGGCGGGAGAGTTCCAGATGGGCAGCGGCGAGTCGGCGGAGGAAACGGCTGCCTTCTTCAACAAGACCTATGGCGGGCATCTTGTTCAAGCAAAATGGTTCAAGGACGAACATCCGCAGCACCGCGTGCGGATTACCAAGCCCTTCTATCTGGGCACCTATCACGTCACGCGGGGCCAGTTTCGCCAGTTCGTCAAGGATTCGGGCTACAAGACGGACGCGGAGAAGGGCGAGAATCCGGGGGCCTTTGGCTGGGACCTCGACAAGAAGGAGTCCGGCTTCAACGGGAAGTATTCCTGGCGGAACGCGGGTTTCGAGCAGACCGACGAGCACCCCGTGGTGAACGTAAGCTGGAACGATGCGGTGGCCTTCTGCAAGTGGTTGAGCAAGAAAGAGGGCAAAACCTACCAACTGCCCACCGAGGCCGAGTGGGAATACGCCTGCCGTGCTGGAACCACGACGCGATACCATAGCGGCGACGATCCCGAGACGTTGGCCGAAGTCGGCAACGTGGCCGACGCGGCGCTGAAGGCGCAGTGCCCGGGTTGGAAATACACGATCAAAGCCAATGACGGCTATGTGTTCACGGCTCCAGTGGGGAAGTTCAAGCCCAATGCCTTCGGGCTGTACGACATGCACGGAAATACCTGGCAGTGGTGCGTGGACTGGTACGGCGCGGAATACTACGCCGCGTCCCCCGTAGACGACCCGACCGGCCCAGCTTCCGGCGCTGACTGTGTCCTCCGTGGCGGTACCTGGTGCGGCGGGCCGTTCTACTCCCGTTCCGCCGGTCGCTACAGGTTCTCGCCGGGCTTCCGGGACTACTACACGGGGTTCCGTGTTGCCAGGACTCAGTAATGCCGCGGCTATGACGGACGTCCGGACCCGTCGCTTGCGCCGGAGGACGAGGCATGGGCACTCGATTTCGTGCCGGCAGGATGACGCGCAGTTTGACTCCGCGCATGCCCTGCTCGATGAGCCCGAAGGCGACGAACGTTTGAAGGTGCTTAGCCCCCCGGTCGCGGCGCATTCCCATCCCCGCCGGCCAGTAACAGCCGCGCCAGCGTCTGCGCAAGCGAGTCCAGCGCGCTGCGATCGGGCAGCGTGACCGTCAACCGCGGCCGGCCGGAAGCGTCTTCCTCGACGCACTGACCCAGCCGATCGCGGACCTGCGTGACGAGGCCCTCGGCGGGCGCCGGGGCGCTGTCCTTGGCCACCAGCTCGCCGAGGAAACTGAAGACCGCCCCCAACATCTCGCCGCCGGCCGCCGCCACACGCTCGCGCCTCTCGGCCAACTGCTGCGTCTCGGCCACGACTTCCTCTTTCTGGCTCATGTCGACGGGGGCCTCCGGATGGGCGCCCAGGAGCACCTCCAGCCGCCGCCGCAACTCGTCGACACCCGTCGTCAGATCGACCTGCGTGACGTCGGAATCGAGATCGAGCGCGGCCATCGCCAGGTCGCGCTTGGCGGAAAGCGTATTCAAGAGGCCCTCTTCGATCGTCCCCTCGGTCACCAGCACATAGACCTGCACCGGCTGCTGCTGGCCCATGCGATGGGCCCGCGCGATCCGCTGCTCCAGCACGGCCGGGTTCCAGGGCAGATCGACGTTGATCACCGTGTTGGCCGCCTGCAGGTTCAAGCCCGTCGATCCGGCGTTGGTGGTGATGAACACCCGGCACTTGGGGTCTTCGCGGAAGCGGTTCACGAGGGTCTGCCGCTCCTTCTGCGGCACCTGGCCGTCCAGCCGCACGTAGTCCAGCTTGCGGGCCTCCAAGAGCGGTTCGATGAGGTTCAACATGGTCGTCCATTCCGAGAACATGAGGACCTTGCGATTGGCCTCGGCGAACAGGCCGTCCAGCAGCTCCTCCAGGTATTCGAGCTTGCTGGAATAATGCGGCTTCTTCTTGTCGACCAGGAACGTGCTGTTGGCCGTCATGCGGCACATCAGCAAGGCCTTTTGCAGCCGCAGCAGGTCCATTTCGGAAATAAAGGCCTTCCGCGTGATCATCTGCACGATCCGCATGTGGGCGGCGTGCAGGGCGTTCTGCTCTTCGGTGGCGGGAATGCGGACGAGTTCGGTCGTCCGCGGCGGGAGTTGCTGCAAAACCGAGTCGCGGGTGCGGCGGAGCAGGATGCCGCGGAGCCGCTCGCGAAGCTGGTCGAGGTTCTTGTAGCCCAGCACCTTGCCCTTCTCATCGACCACGCGATGGCGATGGAAGAAGCGGAAGGCCGGCGGCAAGCGGCGGTCGTCGACGAACTGCACCACGGAATACAGCTCGTCGAGGCGGTTCTCCAGGGGCGTGCCGGTCAAGACCAGGGCGAAGGGCGACTTCAGCCCCTTGATCACCCGCGCGGTCTTCGATTCCCAATTCTTGATCCGCTGGCCCTCGTCGAGGATGATCAGGTCCCAGCGTGTCCGTTCCACGGCCAGGATGTCGCGGAGCACCTGCTCGTAGTTGCAAACGGTGAAGAAGGCGTCGTTGTCGTAGGCCCGCGCACGCTCGGCGGCCCCGCCCACGACGAGTTGCACGCTGCGATCGCAGAACCGCTGGATCTCGTTCCGCCATTGCGACTTGAGCGAGGCGGGGCAAACCACCAGCACCTTGCTGATGCCCGCCTCTCGGGCGAGGATCTCCGCAGTGCCCACGCCCTGGATCGTCTTGCCCAGACCCATGTCGTCGGCCAGGACCGACCGGCCCGTGCCCGCGGCGAAGGCAATGCCTTCAAGCTGGTAGGGCAGCAATTGGACTTTGAGCAGCTTGGTCCGCAAGGGGTGCTGCGCGGCGTTGCTGCGGATCTCGGCCATCCGCTTCGCCATCCGCTGCTGGAAGAGCCGCTGGGAAATCAGTTCCTCGGCGTCGGGGTAGACGGTCACGTTGCGGTCCAGGCGTTCCATCTGGCCGATGAACTCGACCAGCTTCCGCACGTCTTCGATCGGCCGATCGACCAGCCGGCCGGCCAGCCCGACCAGTTCCGCATCGGCCTTGTCGGGCAGCCGCAGGTGCAGGGTTGCCTCTTCGCCGTAGAGTACGTGTACGAAAACCTCGCGATTGCGATAAGGCTTCCGCCGCACCGCCGCGGGGAAACGCCGTCGCACGCGGTCCAGCAGGTGCAGAACGTGCTTGCACGTGCCCAGCGTGTTGGTCTTAAAATCGGGACACGAGCAGTACGACTGTCCCCGCTCTTCGCCCCGCAAGGCCACGCGATAGGTCTTGCCCGACAGGGCGCTGGCGACCGTGTAATCGGTCCAGGGCTTGCTGTCGTCGGACGAGGTGACGCGGAACTTCTCGCTCTTGGCCCGTTCTTGTCGCTCGCCAAGGGCGTGTTCGATCAGTTCGCTCTCGCTGAGCAGTTCCAGCGGCCGGTTCTCGTCGGGCGGCGCGGCCAGTCCCAGCGCGGTCTTCTCTTCCAGCACCAGCGAAACGGCGGCGCCGATGTGCTCGCATTTCGTTTCGCAGGCCGTGCAGTTGAACCTCAGCCGGTTTCCCGCGGCGGCCATGGTGGTGATCGTGGCCACGGTGTCCTTGCCGCCTGGGGCATGGGGGAATTTCACGCGGAACAGGTCGCCGCGGAGGTAGACATCGCGCTCGATATCGATCTCGTAATTCGACCCCTGCCGGATCAACTTCGCCCCCTCCGGCCCCAGGAGCTGGCAGGCGCGTGCGTAACTCAGCCGCGACAGCCGGTCCCGCAAGGTGAGGTGTTTGCTGGCTTTAATTTTCGGGCGGCGCGTGCTGGTCGTCATGACGGTGATCCTCCGGTGATCAAGTAAGTCTCTCGGGGCACCCGCTCGCGGGTCGGGAGGGACTAATGTGCGACGTTTTGCCAGAAATCTTGGAGCTTTTTACTTGGCGAAAAGCATATTCGTCCCGCTCGGCAAGCGGGACCTACCTGATCTTCTGGCGGGTGGTTGGAAAAAAAGACCGGCAATGTGTGAATTTTCGCGGTTCGGCCGGGGCGTGTCAAGGGCGCAGAAGCAGAGGCCTCGTAGAACGGAGGGTATTCCCGCACACAGCGACGCGAGTGAGTTGTCGCGTCAAGAGTTTTTCCGGGTGCAGTCAACTTGGATGAATTGGGAGAATTGGCTAATACCAATCTCCGCTAATTATGCTTTGCGCGGGTCAGATCGACGCGTTGGATCGTATCGTTTTCAGCCGTGCGAAGTCTACATGCCAATTGGCCTTGAAAAACGCATCATAACCTCTTGGCAAAAAAGACTTTATAATCGCCGGGGCGCTAGTGACGAACGGCCGCCGATCGCGTAAAATGATCGCTGTACTTTTGAGAAGCTGAAAGAGAGAGACCGATTCATGAAAATCACATGCGAGCGTGAGAAATTGCTGCACGCCTTCCAGACGGCCGCCAGCGTGGCCCCCTCCCGTAGTCCCAAGCCAATCCTGCAAAACCTTAAGTTGGAGGTACACGACGACAAGGGCATCCTCATGGGCACCGACCTGGAGGTCGGCATCCGCATCGATGTGGAAGGCATCTGCGTCGAGGCCCCCGGCAGCGTTATCCTGCCGATCTCGCGATTCCTGTCGATCTTGCGCGAGAGCAGCGACGAAAAGCTTGCCGTCGAAAGCGACGGACGAAAGATCCAGGTCCGCGGCCAGCGGAGCGAATTCCAGTTGCCTTCGGAAAACCCCGACGAGTTTCCCGCCGTCGGAGTCTTTGATGAAACCCATTACCACGAACTGCCCGCACGCTTCTTTCGCGAGCTCGTCCGCCGCACCGTTTTCGCCACCGATAACGAGAGCAGTCGCTACGCCCTGGGCGGCGTGCTGCTGGAGTTGACGGCCGACCACATCACGGCCGTGGCCACCGACGGCCGCCGCCTGGCCCGCCAGGAAGGTCCGGCCAAGTCGGTCGGCGAGCAGCCGTCGGGCGATCGCACGACGATCGTGCCGACGCGGGCGATGCAACTGCTGGATCGCGCCCTTGGCGACAAGGAGGAGGTCTTGCAGCTCTCGGCCCGCGAGAACGACGTGCTCATCAAGAGCGGGCGCACCGTGATGTATTCGCGGCTGGTGGAGGGGCGTTTTCCCAAGTGGCGCGACGTTTTCCCCCGCCGCGAGAACACGCAGCGGATCGAGTTGACGGTGGGTCCCTTCTATGCGGCGGTCCGCCAGGCGGCCATCGTCACCAGCGACGAGCGTCGCGGCGTCGATTTCACCTTTGGCCAGGGCAAGGCGGTCCTGGTCGCCCACGGGGCCGAGTATGGCGAATCGCACGTCGAACTGCCGATCGCTTTCGAGGGCCCCGAGCTGGTCATCACCCTCGATCCCCGCTACCTGAACGATTTCCTCCGCGTGCTCAACCCGGAAGCCACGCTGCTGATGGAGTTGCGCGATGCGGAGAGTGCCGCGGTCTGTTCCACCGACGACGGCTACGCCTACGTGATCATGCCCCTGGCCAGGGACCAGAGGTAAGGGGAAAAATACGAAATCCAAAACACGAAATCCAAAACAAAACTCAAATTCAAAGGAGGAAATCCAAAACGCGAGGCTTTGAGCCTTTGAATTTTCTGCTTGAATTTGTTTCGTATTTCGATATTCGTATTTCGAGTTTTTTCAGTTATGCCTGGTCCCGAACGAATCGCCGACATCCTCACGCAGCTCATGGCCCGCCGCGGTTTTGCCCGCGTGCAAGGCGCCGAGGCCTATCAGTCGGCCTGGAACGAGGCGTCCGGGCCGTTGGGGGCGCAGTATAGCCGCGTCGGCCAACTGAAGCGGGGAGCGCTGGAAGTCGTCGTCACCAATTCGGCCCTGATCCAGGAATTCAACTTTCAGAAGTCCGCCATCCTCGCCACCCTCAACCGTTTACTGCCCGACCACAACATCAAAGACCTTCGTTTCCGCCTGGGAGCAATCAAGTAACTTGGAGTGCGGTGAGGGCACCGAGCGAAGCTCGGTCTCCACCGCTTTCTGCAACGGCAGCTCTTGTAAGACTGGCCGGCGTTTTTGAAAAGCGGTAGCAAGCTACCGCACTCCAAATGTACAGAACGAGTACCCATGTCCACCGACCCGCAAGACGCCGAACCTAACCAAAACACGAATCCCCAGAACGACAATCCGTACGATACGGCCCAGATGCGGCACCTGACCGACCTGGAGCACGTCCGCGAACGGTCGGGCATGTACATCGGCAATCGCGACGTCGCCGGGCTGCACCATCTGGTCAGCGAAGTCGTCGATAACTCGATCGACGAAGTCATGGCCGGCCACGCCACCGTGATCCAGGTGACCGTCAATCGCGACGGCTCGATCACCGTGGCCGACGACGGCCGCGGCATTCCCGTCGACGTCGATCCGAACATCGGCAAGTCCGCCCTGGAAGGCGTGATGACGATGCTCAAGTACGGCGGCAAGTTCGACAACAAGGCCTACAAGACTTCCGGCGGCTTGCACGGCATCGGCGTAAAGGCCGTGAACTTCCTCTCCGAGTGGTGCGAAGTCGAAGTCCGCCGCGGCGGCCATGCCTACCAGCAGGAATACGAGCGCGGCAAGCCCACCGGCCCCGTGTCCCGCGTCGGCACTGCCCAGGGCACCGGCACCAAGACCACCTTCAAGCCCGACTACCAGGTCTTCGGCGACCTGAAGTTCGACAACCACATCCTCCACAAGCGGCTGCAGGAACTGGCCTTCCTCAACCGCGGCGTGAAGATCATCTTCAAGGACCTGCGCAGCGGCGAAGGCGAGACCTTCCAGTACAACGACGGCCTGGTGGAGTTCATCCGCTACCTCAATCGGGCCAGCGAGGGCATCCACGCCGACGTCGTCTATATCAACGCCAAATCCGACGAGCCGCCCGTCGAAATCGAGGTCGCCTTCCAGTACTGCGCCGAGTACACCGAGAGCATCCACTGCTACGTGAACAACATCAACACCAAGGACGGCGGCACGCACCTCACCGGTTTCCGCACGGCCCTCACCCGCACGCTCAATGCCTACGGCAAGAAGGAGAACATCTTCAAGGACATCGTGCCCACGGGCGAGGACCTCCGCGAGGGCCTCACGGCGATCGTCTCGGTCCGCCTGCCGAACCCGCAGTTCGAGTCCCAGACCAAGGTCAAGCTCAACAACCCGGAGTTGGAGGGCGTCGTCAATTCCGTGGTCGGCGACTTCCTTGCCAAGTACCTGGAAGAGCATCCCAAGACGGCCAAGTTGATGATCGCCAAGGCCGTGCTCGCCGCCGAGGCCCGCGAGGCCGCCCGCAAGGCCAAGGCCCTCTTGCGCGACCGCAAGGGCATCCTGGCCGGCGGCGGGCTGCCCGGCAAGCTCCGCGACTGCACCAGCAAGATCGTCGAGCGCTGCGAGCTTTATCTCGTCGAGGGCGACTCGGCCGGCGGCAGCGCCGAAGGCGGACGCGACCGCGAGTTCCAGGCCATCCTCCCCTTGCGCGGCAAGATCATCAACGCCTACAAGTCGCGCGAAGACAAGGTGCTGGCCAACGAGGAAGTCCGCAGCATGATCTCGGCCATCGGCTGCGGCATCGGCGAGGAGGTCGATCTCACCAAGCGCCGTTACGGCAAGGTGATCATCATGACCGATGCCGACGTCGACGGTTCGCACATCCGCACGCTGTTGTTGACCTTCTTCTATCGGCAGATGTACGACCTGGTCCGCGGCGGGCACGTCTACGTGGCCCAGCCGCCGCTGTTCAAAATCACGCACAAGAAGCAGACCTACTACGTACAGACCGAGGCGGAGATGAACGCCCAACTGCTCGAGTCGGGCTTGAAAGACGCCGTTTTCGAGCCCGGCGGCGGCCGCACGGTCGCCGGCGCCGAGATGGAGCGGCTCTGCCGCACGCTTTCGGCCCTGGAGGATTCGCTCGTGGCCCTGGAGCGCCGCGGCATCAGCCTCCGCGCCCATGCCGTGCGGCAGAACCCGGTCAGCGGGCAGTTGCCGATCTACCACGTCTTCATCGGCCACGGCGAGCACTGGTTCGCCTCCCGCAAGGCGCTCGACGAATTCATTGCCCAGCAGGAGCAGGAGTCGGGCAACGAGTTGAAGCTCAGCGACGAGGCCGCGTCGGCCGCCGCCGCTCCCGAGGGCAACGGCAACGGCCAGCCCGGCGGGGACCCCCGCTCCGCGGAGGGTGCGGGTCGCCTGCACATCGTCGAGTTCCACGAGGTGCGCTCCATCAACAGCCAGTTGGCCGAGTTGCGGAAGATGGGCTTCGAGATCGACAGCCTGATTCCGCAGGAGCGGACCGGCATGGAGGAGCCGCGCTATCTTTTCCGCCGCGGCGAGAGCACGGTCGGGCTGGACGATCTCCGCGGCCTGTTGGCGGCCGTCCGCAGCGGCGGCGAGAAGGGCATGAAGGTCACGCGTTTCAAGGGTCTGGGAGAAATGGACCCCGAGGAGCTGCGCGACACGACCATGATCCCGGCCAACCGCACGCTCTTGCAGGTCACCATGGAAGACGCCGGCGCTGCCGACGACCTGTTCCGCATCCTCATGGGCGACAAGGTCGAGCCCCGCCGCGAGTTCATCGAGAAGCACGCGTTGGAGGCGCGGAATCTGGACGTGTAGGGGCTACATCCTCGCCAGCCTGACCATCACCGTTTTCCCAGCCGCCGCTGCTGCTGGAAAAACTGCGAGAGAATCTGGCCGCAGGGCCCGGCGAGCACCCCGGGCACGATCTGGCAACGGTGGTTCAGCCGGGGATCGTCCAGCAGGTTGTAAAGCGTGCGCACTGCCCCGGCCTTGGGATCGGCGGCGCCGTAAACGACGGTGGGAATCCGCGCCTGCACAATGGCCCCGGCACACATCGGACACGGCTCCAGGGTCACGTAAAGGGCACAACCGTCCAGCCGCCAGGACTCCCGCGCGGCGGCCGCCTGCGTGATGGCAATCATCTCGGCATGGGCCGTGGGATCGTGCAACTGCTCGCGCTGATTGTGCGCCGCGGCGATCACGCGGTCCTCGAAAACGATGACCGCGCCGATGGGGACTTCGTCCTCCGCCAGCCCCGCTCGGGCCTCCTCCAGGGCCAGCCGCATGTAGTCTTCGTGCATCGAAATGGCTCGCGTCAGAATTACCGCCGTAGGATGGACCTCCGAGTCCGTCCGCGAAAATAGGGACGGACTCGGAGGTCCATCCTGCAAAATCACTCTTCCACAACGATATCCAGCGGCGGGGCGAAGACATTCGAGGCAACCCCCGCATCGCCGATGCCGATGACTTGCAACCGCACCGGCCCGCAACCGAGGTCCTCCGCCGGAATCTTGACCTGGCCGTCGTCGCCGTGGATGATCCTCAGCGGCGGCAGCAATGTGCTACGGAAGACCTGGATGCTGATCGATTTGGGCGAGTTGGCCGTGATGATCAGCGGCTTCTTCGGCGACACGAACTTCTCCGGCTCACAGGTCACGCGGATCGTGCGCTTGTGGTTGGCCGTGGTGAAGGGAATGATCTTTTCACTGCGGGCCGGCGCCGGCCCCTTGGCTACCGCCACAAGGCGGAGCTCGTGGGCGCCGTCGGCCATCACGGCCGTATCGAACTTGAGTACACCTTCCGGCAGGCAGTCGCAAACCTTTATGCCGTCGAGAAGCATCTCGAAGTATCCGGTCTCCACGTCGCCGGCGAAACGGGCCTTGGGCTTAAGCCTGATTTCGTCGCGGACGGTCTGGTCCGGGAACGGACTCTCGACCGTGATTTCCGGTATATTCGCCCAGGGACGGCAAAGCGGGTCGCCCACGATCAGCAGTTGATAAGGGCAAAGCAACGACTGGTAGAACGACTCGGCGACGGTGCAGCCGCGGGCGTAGTGCACCTGCATCATGGGCGAGGGAAACTTGTTGGGGACCGCGTAGGGTTCGGTCACCGTGCCGCTGGAGGCCGCGGCCCCGTAGCGCAGCCATTCGGAAAGCGGCGTCTGGCCGGCGCCTTGGTGCATGTCGCCGCCGAAGCTGGTAAAGTGCTCGCAGATGGCGCCCTTCAAGATCGTGCTCCGCGAGGCCTTCCAATCGAAGTCGGCGACGCCCAGCATCGCCCCTTGCACGTCGCTTTTTCCTTGCGGCAGCGTGCCCTCGACGATCTCGGCCGCCACGCCCAGGGCCTTCAGTTTTTGCACCGCGTCGGGAAAGCCGCCCTGGCGGACCTTGGAGCGGATGTCGCCATTCTGCACGAAGTAGATGGTGCCGCGGGGACGCGTGCCGTCGGCCGCCGCGCTGCGCTCCAAATAGCGGAGCACTTCCGCTCGCGAATTGCCGCGGCCGGCAGTCACGCCCAGCATCATCGACAACAAGTAGTGGCGGCCCGCACCGATTCCCACCTCGCCATGCGGACCGAAAGCCATGATGCTGGAGAATGCCAAGGTCGGTACCTTGGCCTGTTCGGGCGCTCCGGTGCGAGCGTACCAGTTAGCTTGCGGGTGGAGGTAGAAGTCGCGTTTCCGCACGGGCTCCCACAGATAGGTCAGGCCATTGAGCGAAGCCACCGGCGTGAAAGTCTTCCAGTACGGCGACTTGGTCGCGGACTTCTCGCCTTTTCCCTGCTCCCGTTTCTCAAACTCGGCCGTGAATTTTTTGATATCCTCGTCGATTCGAATGCCCCAGGGGAAGTCGCTGGAGTAGACCACGTAGTCGATCTGCCGGCCGGGAATCGGTTCTTGGGCGGCGCGAAGAACGGGCTTAAGGATCTTTTCACGAAACGTGTCGACGTCGGTAGTCTCTTGCTTGGGGTCCCAGCCGAGGAAGAGGAGATTGCCCGGCGGGATGTGCCGCAACTCGGCGTAGTGATTCCCAATACACAAGGAATCGGGGCTCAACGGATTGATCACGAGCAAGACATTTTCCGGGCCGCCGATGGCCATCGCCCGGGCGGTAACGAGCGAAAGCGTCAGGCCGGCGAGCAGGGCCGACCAGCGGAAGAACGATTTGGGATGGAGGGACAAACAATGGGCGAGATAATTCATGGCAAGGGGTAAGAGGTGTCGGGGAAATAGCATCCAGCCCAGAAACAGGCTAATGCCCTTCTTGATCATACGGCCGATGGGCGGCGTTGGACAGAGGGCGGCGGGGAGGGACGGGCGGACGGGAGGACGGGGGACGCGGAGAGGGGAGAGGGGAGAGGGGAGAGGGGAGAGCGGAGAGGGGAGAGGGGAATCGGGGAGTCTGCTGCCTAGCGAAACACGGTCGTTCCCCCGCGTCTCCGTGTTTCCCTCTTACCGCACGGCAGGCGGGGCCTGACCGGCAACGGCTGGCTGGGTGGTGCCTGGCGGCGGTGGAAGCGCCAAAGGCTGCTGGGCCAAGGCCCCCTGCAAGGCGGCAACCCGGGCCGCCACGTCCGGCTGCGTGGGATTAAGCTCAAGCGAATGCTGGTAGTTGGCCAAGGCCTGCGAGCGGTTGCCCGTCTCCTCGCGGAGCTTGCCCAGGGCGGCAAACTGCCGTGCGTCGCTCGGATTCCGCTGCACAGCATCGGCCAGGGTGTTGATGGCCGCATCCTTATTGCCGAATTCGACATACAAGCGGGCGAGCTCCATGCGCGGCTCGGCCAGCGACGGCGATTGGGTAGCCCAGGACTGGATCGACGCGAATGCCTCCGGCGCGCGGTTCTCCTCAATCAACAGCACTGCCAGCCCCCGATGGCAGTCGCGATGATTAGGATTTCGCTCCAGGCATTGGCGGTAACAGGTCTCGGCGCGGGCCAGGCTATCGGGCTGACTGCGGAGTCGGCCGAGGCGATGGTACGTTGCGCCGAGGTTGTAATAGCCGTCCGCGTTGCCTGGGTCGGCGTAGGTCGCCTCCTGGAACTTCTGCAAGGCGTCCTGGTATTGGCCCCGCTGGAAGAGTGTCACGCCGTCGGCGTTGCGGCTATTAGCGACGAAATTGGTGCAGCCGCCGGCCGCCGTCAGGCCCGCGCCGACCAACAGCACGGCAATGCGTAAGGATCTGTGTTTCCCCACCGGTTCCACCCGCCTCAGCCAGGGTCCGATTGCAGCGGTCGGGGGCGGAGGTCGCGGCAGACCACTACAATCCGTGGGAAAAATAGCGATCCCAGGCTTTTTACGCAAGAGAGATTTGCGCGGTTTTTTGGCATGGTTCAGAAACGGGGACTGGCTCCGAGCCCAGTAGCGATTAGGCCGCAAGAAATGGACGCCGGCGATGTGCCTGTCCCCATTTCTGAACCACGCCGTTTTTTTCAATCAAACCGCTTGCTCGGCGCCGGCCGTGGGGACGGTAACCGGCACCAAGGGCGGGGCAACGGTGGGCAACTCGGCCCGCTTCTCATAGCCCAGGGACCTGACGACTTCGAGAATCTCGCTGCACGTAGGGAACATCCGGCCGCTACGACGCTTGTAGTCGTCCAAAGCGCTCATGAATTCGACCTCCTCCGGCGAATAATCCCGCTCGCAGGTGGTCGGGTCGATCTGCCGGCGGCGATTGACCTTCACCCGGCGCTCGGCTGAGCGGCGCTCGACTTCGACGGGCACGTCCTTCTTCTGGCGACGGTCGTTCTGGCGGCGATCTTTGTGGGAGCGGGCATCCATAACCTGCGTTAATTCCTTGATCGGCGTCGATTCTTTGGCTTCGGCCGAAGGCTTGCGCTTCGTGGCAGCGATGGGTCCGGCACGGTTCGACGACTTCTCTTTGGGTTTGGCGGCAGGTTTCTTGGCTGACATGAACGTCTACTCTCCTATCGCAGTTACTTTTCCGGCTGCTGGCAAGTTGGTGAAATTACACCTTGTTGAAAAATAGCATCGGAAAAGCGTTTAGGAAAAGTTGACGGTCTAGGAAAAAGGTGCGGCCCTAGTAATTTGATGGGGTTTTAGGGTTAATACCGTCTGCGCAAAGGTAACGGCTGGAGGGAAGATGGGAAACGGACTACTTGCCGTGCTGCTCCCGTACTTCCTGGCAGATGTCGCGGAGCTCCTTGACCGAGGCCTCCTCAAGCCGCTTGCCTTGCCGGTCGAGATGCTCGTTGATCTTCAGGGCCGTCTCCTGCATGACGGCGTGGGTTTCCTGAGAACCGCCGACGAGGACGAAATTGTCGCCGCGCGTCAAACGAGTATGTCCGTCGTCGTTGTCGAAGGCGACGCCCAACAGTGCGGAAGATCCGGGAGTGGGCTTGGAGGCTTTCACAGGCCAGAACTCGGAAAGTATGACTGAGGGCCTACGCCGCGTGGATAACCATCCGCGATCAAGGACGGCGAGGTTGGAAGAACTGCTTGAGCATGTCGGCGGCAGCGACCCGGCTGCTTTCGGCCACCGGCTTCTTGGCCTGACCGGGACCAGCCAACGGATCGATCCGCTGCTGCTGGCCGCCGGCGGCCGGAATTGCCTCGGCCGGCTTGTCCTTGGCCGGAACGACGGTCGTCTTGCTCACCTTGGCATTGACCGTTTCGTCCTCCGGCTCCTCTTCATTCAGCCAGTCGCTGATGTCGGGCTCGTTGTCGCGAGGCTTGGCGGCCTCGGCAGTGCGGGCAGCGGCCTCCTGGACATTGTGCACCTTCGGCTTTTTCTTGCCGCTGATGCTCGTGCTCAAATGCACCTCGAACAGCAGCGGCCCGACCTTGATCTTGTCGCCGGTGCGAAGTTCGTGCTCGCCGGCGATCTTCTGCTCGTTGACGATCGTGCCGTTGCGGCTGCCCAGATCGCGGATCGTGGCTCGGCCTTCGGCAATGGAAATCAGGCAGTGCCGGCGGCTGACCATGTCGCTATTGGGGCGCAACTTGCACTCCGGCGCCCGGCCAACCAGAAATTCCGGGCCCTGGACGACGATTTCCTGCCCGGGATGCTTCCCGCCGAGAACGACCAATTTCACGTCCATGACAAGCTCCCAACCAATAACTTGGGCGGCGCACAGCCCCGCCCCATACTTCTACTCTATCAAGAGCCATCGGCGGCGTCAAAGCGATTCTTGACCGTGCTGCGGCCCTCGGCTACGATTCTCCGTCCAGTCATCCCAGGAATAACGGGCTTTTGCAAGGGTTTTGGCCTGACGAACCTCGTTGTCATCCAGGTCGTCGGAATACCAGGCAAGGCCCAGTCGCCGATCAAGGGCTTCAAACCACACGTCGGCGGCGCTGTCGACGTCTACCCCAACGGGTAGGGGTATAATATCCGCCACGCCGGGCAGTTCGGGCGCGGCCGCCGAAGTTTGCCAAATCAGGCTGCCGTGCTGCAGGACCGCCCCGTATCGCCGCCGCTGGGCGCTGCCGCAGATCTTGGTTTGGCCGATCAGTACGTCGCCGGGCGATCGGCGCTGGAAGCAGAGAAACGGTTCCCGAACGGCCTCGATTTTGTGAGCCGGCTGGCACAGCCGGGCCGCGATGCCAAGTTGCCCGAGGGCCTCGACCAGGCTTCCATGGACGGCCCGATAAAGCTCGTCGCGGTGGGCGGCCAAGGGATGGGTGCCCGGCAGGACGATACTGTAGGTCAACTCGAAATCGTGCAGGATCGCCCCCCCGCCGGTAAGTCGTCGTACCGCCGCACACGGCAGGCTGGGGGGATGTTCCCGGCGATCGGCGTAGGCCTGGAAGTAGCCCAGCGAGAGTGTCGGTTCGCTCCAACGGTAAAAACGCAGGCAAGCGACCGCCCGCTCCAGGAGCACCTCGTCCACCGCCATGTTCCACGCCCCGGGGGCGGGGGCGTGGCGGAGCAGTCGGCAACGGCCCGAATCGATCATGCCTGCGGATTCCAGGTCAGCTTGGGCTGCCGCGCGGCCTGGACCTCGTCGGGCCGGCTGACGGGCGTGCGGTTGGGGGCGTCGTGCAATTGCTCGCGGGTCTCGCGGATGATGCACTCCAGCGTTTCCGCGAAGGCGTCCAAGGTGGCCTTGCTCTCGGTCTCGGTTGGCTCGATCATGATCGCCTCCTTGACGATCAGCGGGAAATAGACCGTGGGGGCGTGGAAGCCGTAGTCCAACAAGCGTTTGGCGATATCCATGGCCGAGATGTCGCGATCGGACTTGATCCGCGCGGCCGAGGCCACGAACTCGTGCATGCAGCGTTCACCCTGCGGCACGGGCAGGATGTGCTTCACGCGGCTCAAGAGATAGTTGGCGTTGAGCACGGCGTTTTCCGAGATCTTCCGCAGGCCCTCCGCACCGTGCGTGCGAAGGTAGCAATACATCCGCACCAGCACGCCGACGTTGCCGAAGAAGCTCCGCACGCGGCCAATCGATTTCGGGCGATCATAGTCCAGGCGGTAGCCGCCGCGGGCAACCGGTGGGGCACCCAGTACCCTGGGTCCGGGTCGGCGGACGACGATCGGCGCGGGCAGATAGGGAGCAAGCTTCTCCGCCACGGCGATGGGGCCCGCGCCGGGACCGCCGCCCCCGTGGGGGCCGCTGAAGGTCTTGTGCGGGTTGAAGTGCATCAGATCGGCGCCGAAGTCGCCGGGCCGGGTAATGCCCAGGATGGCGTTCATATTGGCGCCGTCAAGATAGACCAGGCCGCCCACGGCGTGGACCATCTTGGCGATCTCGGCGATGTGCGTTTCGAAGATCCCCAGCGTGTTCGGATTGGTGATCATGAGAACGGCCACGCGATCGTCGAGCCGGGCGCAAAGATCGTCGAGATCGATCAGCCCGTCGCCGGTGCTCTTGACGGGCACGGTATCGAAGCCGGCCATCACGGCGCTGGCCGGATTGGTGCCGTGGGCGCCGTCCGGAATGAGCACGATCGACTTCGGGATGCGCGCATCGCGGAAATAGGCCGCAGCCACCAGCAGGGCCGTCAACTCGCCTTGGGCCCCGGCCGCCGGTTGCAACGAGACAGCCGGCAGACCGGCAATCTCGGCCAGCATCTGCTGCGACTGGTAGAGCAATTCCAGCATGCCCTGGACCGTGTTGTCGCTCTGATACGGATGCAGATTGGCGAATCCCGGCATGCCGGCGATGCGTTCGTTTCGCTTGGGGTTGTACTTCATCGTACACGAGCCCAGCGGATAGAAATGCGTATCGACCGACATGTTCAGCGTCGACAGATTGACGAAGTGGCGGACGATATCGGGCTCAGACAGTTCCGGCAGCGGCAGAGGCTTTTCGGCCAGCACTTCCGCGGGCAACAGTTCCGCCGCCGGGCGCACGGGAACATCGCACTGCGGCAGCTTCGCGCCGCTACAACCGGGCTTGGAGAGCTCGAAAATCAACTCGGTGGAACGGGTGTTGCGCATTTTCTGTTAACAGTCCCTCGGTCAAGCGATGATATCAACTAGCTTGTCAATTTCCGCCTTGGTTCTCTTTTCCGTGACCGCAATCAGGACGCAATCTTTCAACTCGGGATACCAGCGCCCCAGCGGCAGCCCGGCGAAGATGCCGGCGGCCAGGGCCCGGGCAAGCAACTCGTCGGCGCGGCCGTCGCGCACGCGGACGACAAATTCTTTGAACGCCGGCTGAGGGAATGCGCGTTGCAACCGCCGGCCGGCCGTCAGGCGCTCCGCCGCGTAATGGGCCTTCTGCAAGCAAAGGTCCGCCACGTCGGCCAGGCCCGTCGGGCCCATCGTGGCCAAATAGATCGCCGCGCGAACAGCCAGCAAGGCCTGGTTCGTACAGATGTTGCTCGTGGCTTTGTCGCGGCGGATGTGTTGCTCGCGGGTCTGCAAGGTCAAGACCCAGCACCGCCGCCCGCGACGATCGACGGTTTGTCCAACCAGGCGGCCGGGCATACGGCGAAGAAATTGCTCTCGGCAAGCGAGGATGCCCAGGTACGGTCCGCCGAATTGCATCGGCGTGCCCAGCGATTGCCCTTCCGCGACCACGATGTCGGCGCCCGCGTCACCCGGCCGCTTGAGCAGGCCAAGGCTGATCGGATCGACACTGGCCACCAGCGACGCCCCAGCCTCGTGAACGATCCGGGCCAGCGTTTCCATCTTCTCTACGCAACCGAAGAAGTTGGGCTGTTGCAGCAGCAAGCAGGCCGTATTGCCGTTGACGGCCGCGCGCAGCGTCTGCGGATCGAGCGTGCCGCCGGGCGTGTCGAGCGTGACCAGCTCGACCTCCAGATTGGCCAGATAGGTGGCCAGAATCTGCCGGTAGTCCGGGTGTACGCTACGGGCGACCAGCACGCGGCGGGCACCATCTTCGGATGGTCGGCGGCGAGTGACGCTCATGGCCATCAGCACGGCCTCGGCCGCGGCGCTGCCGCCGTCGTACAGGCTCGAATTCGAATAGTCCATTCCGGTTAATTGGGCAATGAGCGTCTGATACTCGAAGAGGGCCTGCAGGTTGCCTTGGCTGACCTCCGGCTGATAGGGCGTATAGGAAGTGACATACTCGCTCCGCGAGGCGACATAATCGACGACCGCCGGGACGAAATGGTCATAGCTTCCGCCGCCGAGGAAACAGAGACCGCTGCCCGCCGGATCATTCCTGGCCGCCAGCTCGCCCAGGTGCGAGGTCAGCTCCAGCTCGCCCAAGGCAGGCGGCACGTTGAGCGATCGGCCCAGCCGCAACTCCTGCGGCACCATCGTAAACAGGTCATCGATAGATTCCACGCCGATCGCTTTCAGCATGGTTTCCTGATCATCGGCGTTATTGAGGAAATAGGGCATGGGTAGGGAAGCACGAAATCCAAAGTACGAAATCCAAAATAAATACTAAATGCAAAGGTCAGAATGTTTCAGACGCCGTGCTTCGAGGCAAGTGCACGGTTTCCGTCATTGAGATTTGTTGATTTGAATTTGTTTCGGATTTCCGGGGCACCCGGTACTCCGGGTCGCCGATTTCGGATTTCAGTTTGGCTGTCTATGCTTCCGCCTCCTCACACTGTTTCTTGTAGGTCGCATAGTCCAACAATTCCGACTGGCCGGCTTTGACCCGGATCTTCACCAGCCAACCGGCGCCGTAGGGGTCTTGGGTCATGGCGTCGAGGTTCTGGGCCACGGCCTGGTTCACCTCGATGACCTCGCCGTCTACCGGGCTATACAAATCGCTGACCGCCTTGACCGACTCGACCTCGCCAAACGGCTCGCCGGCCTGCACGCGGCGTCCCGGTTCGGGCAGCTCGATGTGGACAAGATCGGTCAGGGCGTGGATGGCGAAATCGGATACGCCCACGGTCGCCGTCTTGACGCCGCCGGGTACATCTTCGAAGTGGATCCACTCGTGCGTGCTCGTGTATTGCAGGGTTTTGGGGTCGAACGACATTGGCTGGAGCTCCTTTCAGCTTTGTGGCACGGAATTCATTCCGTTAGCTTGTCTTTTCATGCCCACGGAATGAATTCCGTTTTGCGGAGGCCTGTGCGGGGGGATCACACGCGGCGGCGGTCCCGTTGGTAAAAGGGAAGTTCTATCACATGGGCGGGTTCGGCACGACCCCGCAAATCGACTTGCAACTCCATCCCCGGCTTGGCAAGCGTGGGGGCCACAAAGCCCATGGCAATCGGTTCCTTCAGCGTCGGCGAGAACGTGCCGCTGGTCACCTGGCCCACGGGTTGGCCGCCGGAGAGGATCGGGTAGCCTTGCCGCGGCACCCGCTGACCGGACATTTCCAGCCCGACCCGCACGCGCTTCAGAGGCTCTTTCTGGATCCGCAAGAGGGCATCTCGGCCGGGGAAGTCGTACCCGACGAGGTGACAGGCGAACCCCAGTCCGGCCTCGAAGGGATTGATGTGTTCGCTCAATTCATGGCCGTAGAGCGGCATTCCTGCTTCCAGGCGGAGCGTGTCCCGCGCACCCAGACCGCAAGCAATAATGCCGAACGGCTGGCCCTGGTCGATGATCGCTTGCCAGATGGCTGGGGCGATTTCCGCGCCCACGCTCAGTTCGAAACCATCTTCGCCGGTGTAGCCGGTGCGGCTGATGATACCGCCTTGCCGTTGGGCGCCCGGGTGCAGCAGTTGGACCCGTGTGCCGCGGTAGTAGCGCATCCATTGCAAATCGACGTTCACCAGCGGCTGCAAGACATCGACGCTCTTGGGCCCTTGGATGGCGAACATGGCCCACAGCCGGCTGAGGTCGGTGAAGATCACCTCGCGGCCGGGGATTTCGGCACGCGCGCGGGGCAGATGGGCGTGGATCCAATCGACGATCTTCTGCCGGTTGCCGGCATTCACCACGACCACGTAGAACGGCTGACCGTAGGAATCGTGGTAGTAGCCCACCAGCACGTCGTCGAGAATGCCGCCTGCATCGTTGGTGACCAGCGAATAGCGGATTTGGCCAAGTTCCATGTCGGCCACGCGGCGGGTGAGCAGTTCGGCCAGGAATACCGCTGCGCCCGGCCCTTCGAACCGCAGCCGCCCCATGTGGGAAATGTCAGTGATAGCCACCGAGTTCCGCGTAGCGTTATGTTCCTCGATGATCGACGTATACTGCACCGGCATGGCCCAACCTGCGAAATCGACCATGCGGGCACCTTGGGTCAGGTGCCAGTCAAAAAGTGGGGTTCGCAGCAAGGTCGGATCCATGTGGGGGGTGTCCAGATGGGGGCCAGGGGTTTCGTCTCTATCCAATGTTCGCTCTTGGCTGAGAAAATGGATTCTAGCAAAAAGCGGTTTTGTGGCCAGGGGGCAGGGCCAGGAGTAAAGCCCTAAATTTGGGTGGGTTCGAGTAATGCGGGAACGGTGGCTTGAGTCATGCCCGTCGCAGGAACGTGATATCGCCGCAACCGAGATCCAAACCACGAAGCCGCCATGCCTGCGACAACGGAAAGGAAAATGAAAGATTGGCGATCCGCCAGCGACGGTAGCCGTCTTACCGCTTCCGCCGCTTGCCATCATTCTTGCCCGGTTCTTTCCGCTTGGCCTTGGCCTTCTTCTCCACGGGGCCCCCGCGGGCCTTGAAGCGGAAGACGTCCTGTTCCTCATCGCGGCGGAGCAAGCGGAAGTCAAGCTCTCGCCGCAAGGGATCGACCCGCGTGACGACCACGCGCAAGCGATCGCCCAGGCGATAGCGGTTGCCGAACCGCCGGCCAGTCAGGGAGTGCGTGGCGCGGTCGAAGGTGTAATAGTCGTCGGCCAGGCTTTCGGTTCGGATTAGCCCCTCGGCCGGCAGGTCGACGCCTTGTACGAAGAGGCCGAAATTCTCCACGCCAGTGACCAAGGCGTCCATCTGCAAGCCGATCTGGTCGCTGAGATAGGCCAGGAGCTTCAAACGGGTCAGATCGCGCTCGGCAGCGTCGGCCCGTTGCTCGCGATCGCTGCAGTGCTGCCCCAGCACGACCAGTTCGCCGGACAAAGGGGTCGGGTACCGTTTGCCGGAACGGCCCGAAGGGTGCTGCGCACAAACGGTACCCGACGCCTTTGTCCGGCTGCGGCCGCGAATCAACTCGTCCAGCAGGCGATGGACGTGCAAATCGGGATAGCGGCGGATGGGCGATGTGAAGTGGCAGTAGCAATCGCTGGCCAGGGCGTAGTGGCCTTCCTCCTTGGGACTGTAAACGGCCCGTTGCATCGCCCGCAGCACGGCGTAGTTCACGGCATGCTGCTCGGGAAGCGTGGCCACCGTGCGGAGCAACTGCTGCAATTCGAAACGGTCGCGCAGGCTGCTCGCGGGCAGGCCCAGCTCGCGGACAAACTCGGTCAGGGCGCGGAGCTTGTGCGGGCTGGGCGATTCGTGGATCCGCCGCAGGAACGGCAGGCCCTTGTCGCGGAGCAACTCGGCCACCGCCTCGTTGGCCGCCAGCATGAACTCCTCGATCACCTGGTGGCTCTCGGTGTCTTCGACCACGTGGGCCCCGGCCACGCGGCCATCGGAGTCCAGATCGATCTTGACCTCCGGCATCGTCAACACCAGCGAGCCGTGCCGGATGCGGCGGCGGCGCAAGAGCATCGCCAACTCGTGCATCCGCCCCAGCAGGCCGTGGACCTTGGCGCCGAGCTTCTTCTTATAGCCTTCGCGATCGGCCAGGAAGGCGTCGACCTGCTCGTAGGTCAGCCGCTTGCTGCTCTTGATGGCGGCCGAATGGAACTCCGTATGCGCGCGGACGCCCTCCGGCGTATACTCCATGAAGACCGACTTCGTGTAGCGGACCTTGTCGGGCTGCAGGCTCGCCAGCCCGTTGGAGATCAGCTCCGGCAGCATCGGCAACACGCGGTCGGGCAGGTAGACGCTCGTGCCCCGGTTGTGGGCCTCGCGGTCCAGGGCCGTCCGCGGGCGGACGAAGTGCGAAACGTCGGCGATGTGTACGCCCAGCCGCCAATGGCCGTTGTTGAGCCTCTCCAGGGAGATGGCATCGTCGAAGTCGCGGGCGTCGACCGGATCGATCGTGACGACCGTCTCGCCGGTCAGATCGAGCCGGCCTTCGATCGACTCGTCGAAACGGTCCGCCTCCTGGCGGGCCTCGTCCAGGGCGTCTTTGGCGAACTCCTCGGGCAGGTTGAACTCGCGGATGATCGAGAGCGTATCGACGCCCGGTTTGCCCTGCGGCCCGAGGACCTCGATGATCACCCCTTCGCCGTCGTGCATGGGCGAGGGGAAGCGGATCATTTCCATGACCACCTTGTCGTCGGGCCGGGCGTTCTTGGCGCCCGGATCGCCGACGAAGACCGGCTGGGCGAAGAGCGTGCCATCGACCTGCACGAAGGCCGAACCCTCCGACTCGAAGTAGGTGCCGACGAACTGCCGCGTCTGCCGCTCCAGGACCTCGACTACGCGGCCCCGTGGTCCCAGGCGTGTATCGGGGTGCCCGCTTGCGGGTCGAGGGTGGCGGACGTGCTTGACCTCGACGGCCACCACGTCGCCGCTAGCCGCATCGAGCGTGTACTTGGCCGGCACGAAGATATCCTTGACTTCACGCCCTTCGCCGGACGTCTCTTTCAGCCGCTGGTCGTCGTCTTCGGCGCCTGCCGGCGATGGCCGGACAAAGCCGAATCCCTTTTGCGTTCGTTGGAAAACACCCACCACGCGCGTTCCGGCGTGCTGCGACCGCTTGCGCTTGCGGGGGGAACCGGGTTCAAGGCTACCCTCTCCACTTGGCAGAGGGGCAGGGGGTGAAGGAACTGGCCGCACCAGATGATTGGATGCGTACTCCAGTTTCCCTTGCCGCACCAAGCGTTTCACCGCCCGCCGGACGTCGGTTGCCTCTTCCGTCGGCAGTCCCAGCCGTTGGGCGATCACCCGCGGCTTGACCGGTTGATAATCCGGCTGGTTGACGAAGTCGACGATGGCGGATTGGAGTTCGTGGGGGTCCATAGGAGGTGATTGGTGTTGCGACGCCAACCGCGACGCGGTTCTACTTCAAAGCCCAGGGTCGCGCAGCGCACCCTGGGTTGACTGCAACAACCTTCTTTCTTTCCTCTCGATCGGTGCGCTTGCTACCCATTCCTGCTACCCTTCCCCTTGAACAGCTTTCGATCCAGGTTCGGATAAAACGCCGTCCAGGGGCTGTCGACGTTCGGATCGTCGCGCAAGAGTTGCTGGAAGGCGTTCACCTTGGCGTCCAGGTTGTCGAGGCAATACAGGGCCACGGCCTCGAGCGTCATGGGCAGCTTCGGGCTGCCGTAGCCGTACTCGCCGTGATGGCTGACGATCATGTGCTTCAGCCGCAGCACGGTCTCCGCGGGGATCGCCTCGCCGGAGAGCTTCTCGGCCTCGGCGATCTTGGCCTCCAGCAGACCGATGGCCATCACCAGGTGGCCAATCAATTGACCCTCGTCGCTGTAGGCAAGTTCGCGCTCGTAGCGGAGCTCGTCGACCTTGCCCAGGTCGTGGAGGAAGGCGCCCATCAGCAGCAGGTTGCGATCGATCTGCGGATAGCAAGGGCTGACCCGCAGCACCGACTCCATCAGGTTGACGACGTGCTCCAGCAGGCCGCCCAGGTAGGCATGATGGTTCTTCACGCCCGCCGGCGCCCGCGTGAACTTGGCCATGAAGGCCTCGTCCAACAAGAAACATTCGGCCAGCGTCTGCAAGGCCGGATCGGTCAGGTTGCGGAGGATCTCGCCCAGGCGGAGCACGAGCTTGTCGACCTCGACGGCCCGCAAGGGAGCGAAGTCGTCGGCGTCGACCTCGTTCCGCGAAACCTTGGTGAGCCGGGTCACGATCAACTGCACGGCGCCCTGGAACAATTGCGTCGTGCCTTCCGCGCGGACGTAATCGCCGTTTTCGAAGGCCTTGTAGATCGCTTCCGAGGCGTTCCACATCCGCGCCCCGATCTTGCCCGTCCGATCGGAGAGTTCCATTTGCAGGTAGAGATTGCCGTTGCGGTTGGGGCGTAGCTGCTTCTCGGCGACCACGAAAACCTGGTCGACGACATCCTGATGACCCAACTGATTGACGTACCGGCGCGACATCGAGAGCCTTTCCGCAGATAATTCCGCTATTGATCTTCGCATTGAAAATGAGCCATGTAGGCCGGAACAAGCTTGCGCAGTTCCGGCGTTGATGCCGATTCCTGCCGGAACCGACCCGCTGCGCGGGTACCCCGAAGCTTGTTCCGGCCTACGCCCCTGCCACACAACTCAATGGCTCATTTTCAATGCAAAGATCAATAAGATAACGCAAAACACCGAATTATACCTCTGCCGGTCATCCTCCACAAGGGGGTGGGGGAGCCAGACGAACGACATAGTCTGTAGGGAACGGACTCCGTGCCGTTCCGCGATTTCTGGGACACGATCGTAGAGCAATTCCGAACTGCTCACGGGGTCCGGGAGAGGAGACGTTGACAGCCGCCAAATCCAGCAAACATAGACCTGGGTATGAGGCGTGCTGCGGACTGTCACTCGAAAACGGCCGTTGCGCTCTTTTCCTCGCGCTCGAAAATGCCGAAGGTGACCGGCCAGACAATGTTCTGCCAGCTATCTGAGCCGGGCAGGTCGTTGTCGTCGATCATGAAGCCCAAGCGGAAGGTCTTGCCGCTGGCGAACTGCACCTCGCTGCCGGGCAGTTCCATCGGCGTCATGGCCGACCGGGGGACCACGAACTCGACGAGCATCACCTTGCAGGCGCTCATGTCGATGCCGTATGCCGCCTCGATCAGCTTGCGGTCTTCGATCGTCTTGGCGTTGTCGAGGACCTTGATCACCCGCGGGGCCACGTCGGGCGGGAGCAATTGGTTCAGCTTTAATTGCGGCGCCCAATTCGCGCGCAGGTGTCGCGCCACACCACCTCGCCGTGGTCGGAGGTCCGAGTCACATTGTACTTGAACCCGCTCGGATATGTGTTGATCGTCATCTCGACCGTATCGTGCATGAAGAACTTGGAAAGCGGCTCGTGCATCGTTACCACGTTGTCGAACTTGATCACGTGGACGTATAGTCGATCCTTGTAGTAGCCCAGCCGGATGATCGCGCTGTTGTCTCGGGGGTCCTTGCCGCCGCCGGTGTCGGGCGTGATGATGATCTGGGGCGAGATCCCCGCCCGGCGCCATTTCTCCGGGTCGCCGTCCACCGGCAGCGGCGCCTTCAGGGCCTTGATCACCACGCTCGGCGGCGGCGGGACCGGCCAGGTCGCCACCGGCTTAGCCGACTCGGCCTGCAGGGCCGAGGCCAAGGTCGGGCCGATCGCCACCGGCAGCGATTGGCGCACGATCCGATCGTAACCCTTGAGCGACAGCAGGTGATATGCCTGCGAGCAGTAATCGCCAATGATCAGGTACGGTTGCCCGTCGCGGGTCGTGAACCCCTGAGTTTGGCGGTGGTTGTCCAACCACATGCCGCTCCAGCCGAACTCCGCCGGCAGGCCGAGGACGCCGGTTCCCAGCCCGTCGCGATCCATGCTCTCGTATTCGCAGATCGCACCGCGGCCCGCCAGCGTTACACCGCCGATGGTGGTAATGCCGTAGAAGCCCATTTTCAGGCCCACCGGGTTCAGGGCGTTGAGCCAGCGGAGCCTGCCGCCGGCGTCGAAGCCGGCCAGGCTCGTGGCGTTGGCATGCTCGGTGCACAGGTCTGGCCCGGCGCCGGTCTTGGTCGTGATGGCTGAGGTAAAGCTGCCATCGTCGAAGTACGTCCAATCTTCGGCCAGGCTCACGGTTTCCTGGGTCTTGAAGTCGTAGGGCGACGTATAGGTCGGCTTGCCCTCAACCAGTCCCGGCAGGACCCGCCGGTTGGCGAAGTCGTACTGCGGCACGCCCTCGGCGTCGAGCCCCTTCAGGGGCACGAAGACCGCCCGGCTGCGGAGGGGCATCACCAGGGCCCCGTCGTCCCGCGGATCGACGCCGCTCATCGCCCGGCCTTCCAGCAGCGGCTCGGTGATCGGCTTGCCGTCGCGATCGAGCACGGGCGTCGTGGGATCGGCGTTGTCGAGCTTGCCGTCGTGGTTGGCGTCGCGCTGGGCGAACAGTCCCTTCGAGTCATAGCCGTAGCGAATCACGGGCCGGGCGGTGCCGTCGTTCTCCATGCGCACGACGACGAGGCTGCCGTCCTTGTGCATGCACAACCCGAAGTTCTTGCCGCCGGCCGAATAGAAGGACGTCGGCGAGAGATCGGGCATCAGGAAATGCCATCGCGAACCGGGCTCCCAGCGCCGCGTTTTGGGGTCGATGCTGATGTGGTATCCGCCACCCACGTTGAAAAACTGTAGGCGCTCGTCGCCGGCAAAGCGGCCCCAGGTGATCCCCTGCCCCCAGATGGCCATATGATGCCGCTTCACGCCGCCGGACGGGCCGAACAAGATCACCCGCGGCGGATCGGCCACGGCCAAGTCGCCCTTGCTGCTCAGCGCGATCCAACCGGGCGACCAGAACTTGTCGGGCTCGATCTTCCCATAGCCTTCGCCGCCCTTGCCCATCGTGCGGATCGGCTTGAGTTGGCCCGGATTGGCACAATCCAGCAGCGTGATCTGGTTGGTGGCGGCCGAATACACGGCCATTCGGCCGGCGCTGACGGCCAGCAGTTTCGGCTTGACCACCGGAGTGGCGCGGTGGCGGATCGCGCCCTGGGGATCCACGGCCAGCAGTTCTTTGCCGTCGCTGATGACCCACAGCAGCTTGTTGGCCAGATCGGCCGCTGGATGCGACGGCGCCGGCACGTTCAGCGTGCCGGCCACATCGAGCGCCTCGCCGGCCAGGACGATCAGCTTATTGGCCTTGATGTCGGCCACATACAGTCGTTGGCCAAGGCACGTCATGCCGGTGGGTTCGGCAAAGGCATTGGGATACGACTTCTCGAAACTGCCGTCGGCAAACGGCACTCCTTTGCCGGTCTCGCAGTCCAGGCGGATCAGGCTTGCCGGCTTGCGGAGCACGTAGACGCGGCCTCGGCCGTCGGCGGCGATGCCCGTGGTATCGCCGCCGCCAGGCAGCCACCAGCGGACCTCTTGCATCGGGGCATCGTAGCCGCGGACGTGCAGCCCGTTCTCGAATCCCGACTGGCTCAGCACCAACCGGTCCTGCGAGTCGAATACCAGGCCGCCGGGCGCAACCGAGGCCCGAATCCTGACCTCGTTGGGCAGCCGGAGGCTCGACTCCTGGTCGCCGTTGCCCGTCGCCGAGAGGTATTCCAGGCGGAGCTTGGCCTCGGTGACTTTCAACGTGTACTGGCCGGCGGCAATGGGTCGGCCCTGCCAATCCCGGCTGGGGAGCCAATAGCTATGTTTTCCCTTGGCCAAGGGGAGATTTTGAAAGAGGAACCGCACGTTGATGCCGTCCGGCGTATAAAGGCCCGCGCTAGTCACGCCTTCGCCCGACTGGACCGTCAGGGTCCCGTCGGCGGGCCGAGGGGGCGCGAACGAGGCCTCGTACGCGCCGACGCCCACGCCGCCGCGCCGCGCCTGGCCATCGATGTCCTGCTCTGGGGCCCGCACGCCGGCCAGTTCCGCGGCGCCCCAGTCCGACGTGGTGGCGCGATCCGGGGCCCAGCTCATGCGCGACACGGGCCGGTAGTTGCCTTCGGCAGGGGCTGCGTAGTCGACGCCGATCATCAGCGAATGCCGCTCCAGGCCCGACAGGTCGCGCCATGACTCGACTTTCTTGCGAATCACCTGTCCCGGCATGCGTCCCACGAAGTGGCACACGTAGAGATTGTAATCCATGGCGACCTTCTCGTTGCCCGCATCATAGTTGATGCCCAGTTGCGAGCCGGTCACGAGGTTGTTGAAGATGGCCAGATTCTCGTTGCCTCTAAGGATCATCGCCGTTGCCGAGTTGTCGGCCAGGGTAGCGTTGACCAGCGAGCAATTGCGGGACTGCGTGAGGGCGGCGCCCACCCGGTTCTGCGCCGAGATCACGTTCTGCGCACGGCAGTCCGCGGCCTGGCGAAGGATCAGGCCGTTCATGCACTTGCGGATCGAAATGCGTTGAATGGAAATCTTGCTGCTTCCGTCCACCAGGATGCCGGTCTGGCGCGGGCCAAGGACCGCCAGGTCGCTGATGGTCGTCGGTCCCGTGTTGCGGCAGATCAGGCCCACGTCGTGCCCCGAGGCGTCGAGGATGGTCTTCGCATAGCCGGCCCCCTGGAGGCTCACTCCCGCCGGGATCGCGATGTCGCCCAGGCGAAGGGTCCCGGCGGGCAGGGTGACGATAGTGCCCGGCTTGGCCGCTGCGATGCGTTCGGCCAGCTCCGCCTCGCCAGTTGTCTGCGCAGTCGCGACAACCCCGCTGGCTGTCCAGGCGAAAATAGCCGCGCACAACGCCATGTTTGCTGTTCGATGCATCAAGATCCGGGTTCTATTCATGACAGCTTCCTGGGGTCCCTTCGTTTGTCATCGCCACCGGGACTCCGCAGCGGTGCGATCGTAGCCGGGTATGGCCAAGCCCACGGCCACGCGGGCAGCCTGACGGCACTGCCATGAGTTTGTATTGGCGGCCCAGGAAAGTCAAGCCAATAGGCCCCCGAACAGGATGGAAACCTTCAGCAAGGTCTGAAGCGTCCAGACCTCAAGGACCTTCGTAATTTCATTTTCAGTCCTCGATTCATTCCTTTATTGATTCACCGGCCCTTGGGGCGTCATGGCCGGCTGCGCGGTGAGCACAATGGTCCCGAAATGGCTGGTATCCTCGGCGTCGTTGGCATCGCCGCGCCACACCTGCTGCGAGACGCCCGTGCCATCGCCCTCGTCCACGCCGATATCGAAACCATACACGCCCTTGGCGCCGAAGGGAAGCCAGTTGCCTTCGCCGCTAAAGTATTCTCCGCCTCCCAGGCTGATTTCCATGGTATAGCCGCCTGCGATCTCTTGCACCCGCGCGTCGGTGAACCAATTGACCTTGCCGCGAAGCGACTGGGCCCAACCGCCCTGATGATTGCGGGGGACGAAAAAGTGCGTGTCGTCGCCGGAATAGATCACCGACCGATTGTGGTTGCCGTCAAGGAAGATATGGATTCCGTCCTTGGGGGTCTTTCCCTTGGGACCGTCGAGCACCTTGACGGCCAGCACCAATTGCCGGCCGATCAGTTTTTGGTCGCCGCGGGGTTGGTGCGTCCAGACCAGGCCGAAGGAGGCCCGCTTGGTTGGCGTCCCTTTCACTTTCTTCTCGATCGCCTGGTCGAGTTTCCAGAAGGGTTCATCCAACTTGCCGTCGATCACTACCGTTTTGTCATCCGGCTTGCCCGTCACGTCAATGCGTTTCACCAGCAGCGCGGCGGGCGAAGCCGGACCAATTGTCCAGGCAAACGCCTTTTCGGCGCTGCGCGGTCCGCCGGGGAAAGCATCCTCGGCCTTGATCTTGAAGCTGAACGCGCCTTGTTCGCCCGGCGAACCGACCAGCATCCCGGCCGGCGAGAGCCGGATGCCGTAGGGCAATGCACCGCCACTGACGCTCCAGGCGACGTGTCCCGCGCCACCCTCGATCTTCAGCGACTGCAAGACGCGCTGGTCCAGCGCAACGGTCTCCAGCGGTTGGTCGGGAATCCGGGGAGGCGCGCCCCGGTCAACACTCAAGACCAGCGGGCGTTGGCAGGAACGCTTGCCATCGGTCAATCGGACGGTGAGCGGATAGTTGCCCGGAGCGGCCGATTGCCCCGCGAGCACGCCGTCCAGTGAAAGCGACAGTCCTTGGGGCAACGTCCCCTTGACGATCGACCACGCGCACGGGCCGGCCGCATTCAGCGGCTTCAACTGGGCCTTGTAGGGCTGGCCGGCGATGGCCGGTTCCAAACGGCGGTTGGCGATGACCAGGCCAAGCGGCATGCCGGCCGGCGGGTAGGTCTGCAGGATGTCCCACACCACGCGCTTGATCACGATTGCCGTCGCTTGCGGAACTCGAATGTGCCTTTGCACGTCGCCCCGGATTGGCCGGCCCTGCGCGTCGATATCGTAGATGTCGTACGGATAGGCCAGCGGTGATTCGTTGTAGAGCATGGCCATCACGAGCAGGTTGAGGGCATAGGCGGCGAACCGGCTGGGGTGATCTCCGCCGTCGGCGAAAAGTTCGAAGCGGCTGGCGACTCCGGGCAATTCGCCGCGATCGGCCATCCGTCCCAATTCGCGGATCAACAGGCTGCACGGCATGAGGCGCGTCTTCGGCGCCTGCGGAAAGGCCTTGTCCACGGCGGCGGCGACCCTCTCGATATGCGCCTCGCTGCGGCCGAAGGAGGGCTTGTCGAAATCCTCGGTCAAGGGCGGCCAATTCCCATAGATGAAAACCTGGCATTGCGGGTTGCTCTTGAACGCTTCGGCGGCGAACTTCGGCGCGTATTCCTCGTCGCTGCTGATCTCCTGGGGGCCTTTCCAATGGGCGTCTCGCGCTCATGATCAAGGCGTCCCATTTCTTGTCCGGGCCGAAGTACAGCTTGCGCCATGACACGGGCATCCATTGATTGGTTTCCGTTTGATAATGGTAGGCGATCCCCGCGCCGAGAATCGTGTACAGCGACTGCTTGTGCGCGGGGTGACCGACCATCGGCCCCAACGGTTCGAGGGCCCGCAGGCAGTGGGTCAGGCTGTGGCCGATGATGAGGACATTCAATCCCTTGTTCTTCTCCGCGCCCCCAGGCGGATCAACCGCCAGCACCTGGTCGCCCGCGATCAGAAAGGTGTTCAGCGTGCAAATTGCAATCAGAATAGACGGTTTCATAATCATTTTCATGGAAGACTCCAGATCCTTCTTGTTTAAGGATGACCAAGGCCATGTACCGCTCCGTAGGTAGGTGGCGTCTATTGGTTGGCGCCGTCCCTGCATTCCTATTGATCTTTGCATTGAAAATGAGCCATTGAGTTGTGTGGCAGGGGCGTAGGCCGGAACAAGCTTGCGCAGTTCCGGCACGAATCGGCATCAACGCCGGAACTGCGCAAGCTTGTTCCGGCCTACATGGCTCATTTTCAATGCGAAGATCAATAATAACAACGTTCCAGTCCAAGCCGATGCTCATTTCTTCGAATCCGAGTTCGTCAGTTCCAGCCAGCCCCAGTTTTCCGGGTGGATCTGGGCCTCGACGCCGAGGTCCTGGGTCATGTGACCCGGACCGTTCCAGTAGGCTTTGCCCATGGTAGCCGTGCCGGATTGACTGGAAAAATTCACCGCTAGATCACACAGCAGTCTGGCGCCCGCTTTGGGTTTGTAGTTTCGAAAGTATTTCCAAGGAATCTTCGCTTCCACAACAAACCCGTCGACGCCGCTGACCGTTGCCTTGCGCACGGCCATGACGGCTCCGGGGACCGCTGCGGCATGGTCCACAACCGCCTTGGGACCCGAAATTTGAAACGTAACGCGGTTCTGATTGTCGGCGGGATTGACGAAATCGAAACCGAACACTACGGGCCGAGTGTTCCGCAAGAGCGTCATCAAGATCCGAAAGTCGCCAGCCTTGGCCGTGTCGCCCTTGTCGCCGCGAGGAAGCCGATCGGCCAGGGGGTGCTCGTTGACGGAAAGAAACAACTCGACCGTATCGCCGGTCTTGAAGGCCGTGGCCGGATCGTCGCCCGCATTGCGCATCGGCTTGCCGCTGGCCACTTCGAAGACGGTGTAGAGAAACTCGTCGTCCCAGGCCGCGCGGGCGGCGCCCCGGTACTCTTCGGCATCGGGGTCCAAGGCCATCGTCGCACGGGACGCATGTCTTGGCCAGTCAGCGGCGTCGCCGTCAATGACGATCGGCGATGTCAGGCGGGGCGCAGAAAGGACATGCCGCCGCACCTGGTCGGGCGGGGCACCGGGAGTTTTGCCGCGACCCGCAAGCGGGTTCCCCGGCGCAGCGCCCAGGACGGTCGCGAGGATCAGGGTTGTCACAGCCGTAAGCACGCTCATGGTCCCTCCTTTCCCAGGGAAACCGTGGCCCGGAACCGCTCGATTTCCTTTAATCCCGTCACGCGGAAGAGTTTCAGGCACTCGCCGTCTCCGGCCAGGGCATAGACCTCGCCCGTCGCGGGATGGCGATAGACGTGCCCTTCATTGAATTCGACTAATACCTGGTTTTCGTCCGGGGGAGCACCGCGATAAACGTCGCTGAAGATTGTGCCCGCGTACAAGCCGCGGTCCTTGTCGTAAACACGGTACTGCCCATTCCAGTCGGTCACGAAGAGGCACCCCTCGACGATGCCGGCGAATTCGCCGGGCTTATAGAACTGTCCGGGCTTGGCAAAGCCAGCAGCCTTTTCGCCGGCCATCCAGATCCAGCGACCGGTCCGTTCCATTTTGCCGATCCGCGCGAAAACGCCATGGCTTGACCAGTTGACCCCCCGGCCTTTGCCCTCGACGTCGGCGCAAAGGTAGTAGCCGCCATCCTCGGGGTCAACCCACGTATTGACTTCGCGCCGCTAGGCGCGACAAGGCCCAGTCCCTCGCCGGCGTCGTCCACGCCCAGCGGCAGCGCGGTGGTGTTAGCCTCCGAGGGTTTTTGCGGATCGGCCAGCCGTCCCAGCGGTCGGTATGGCAGTCGCTCTGCCTTCGACCAGGAGTAAATGGGGTTGCCGCGCATCCAGCCCCAGGAAAGGCAGCTTCCAGCCGGCAACGAAGACGTTCATGTCCGCGTCGACGTAGGCGCGAAGCGTTTGATCGGCCCAGGTCAATTCTTCTTTGCCTCCGGGCGGCAGGGTCCAATCGACTTCGTTCTCTTGGACTTCCCCGTCGCCGTTGGCGTCGCGCCAAACGTGAAAGCCGGCCAGCACGGACGTCCAGGGACAGCGGCCCAACGCCGGGCGGCTCTTCCAGGCGGCGCTGAGGCGGCCCAGGTTGTCGTATTCGGGTCTTTGGACGTCGACCAGGCTGCCAATCGTCGCGCAGGGGACGATTTGGTAGCCCTCGACCCGAAAGACGTGCGGGCCACGGTTGATGAACAAGAACGTCTTTCCCCGGCAATGCCGCACGTAGCCGCCGCTTCCGCCGCCCTGATACAGGCTGTTCTGCTTGATTCCCCCGGCATACCGGGCCGCGTCGACCTGGTGATCGAGCGAGAACTCATAACCCCACACGGCATCCAAGGCGGCTTTCCGCGTCTGGTAATCGACGCGATAACGCACCAGGTCGCTGGGATAGTACAATTGATAGATGTTCTCTGGCTGGACCTCGTCGGCCACGTCCATTTTTGCGCACCCGCTGGCCAGGGGGCCGAGCCATTCGCTGGCCCAGCGATCCTGCTTGAAGATGGCGACCCGTTTCGGGGCGGCGTCTTCACCCACGTACAGGGTCCCGTCGGCCGTGACCGTCGGCGCGGTGGGCAGCAGCAGATCTTCCTTCATCGTGGCCCAGGCCCCGCCATAGGCACGTCCCCCGGCCTTGCCGACGGCCTTGAGGAGTTTTCCGCGGCGACTGAACACCTTGACCTGCATCGACGCCCCTTGGTCGGACACGTAGATCTGTCCTTGGGCATCGACACACAAGCCCAAGGGGGCGAGGAGGCCGTCGTGTATGACCGTGAGGAGCAAATCGCCTGCGGGCGAGAATTCCAGCAGTTTCCGCCCGGAGAGCACATACAAGTTTCCCGCGGGCGTCATGGCCAGACCGGCCGGCTCTTGGACGGGAATCGTCTGCTGCCGTGCGCCGCTGCGCTTGTCGAGGACGAGCACCTGGTTCTCGGCCCGCAAGCTGCAGTAGATCCGCGTCTTGTCCACCGCGATGCTGAAGAGATTGGTTGCGAAACCGCCCGACCGCCGCAGGCCGGGGTTGGCATACATTTGCCAAAGCGGCGGCAGCTTGGGCAGCGACTCGGCGGGTACCTCACTCACCTTGATCAAGCCGCCGCTGTCGCCGGGATAGGTATTGGCATATTCGCCGTTGTCGGCCCGCACGCGCCAGATCAGGCCCCGAGAGATTTGCTTGCCCTTGCGCGGGATCGTCCACCAACACGTTGTTGCCCACGTAAACGTACTCGCGATCACAGGCAACCGACTGGCAATGTCCCCAGCTCCAATTGTCGTGGGCGCCCCAGAGCTTGAACGTGCCTTCGCGGCCCTGCGGATCGAATTTGCACAGCGCCGGAGTTCCTTCCTCCATGGTCCAAAGAAGATAGACGGATTTTCCATCCGCATCGGCCGCCGCCGCGAGGATGTTGCCCCAGACACCGCCCATGCCGCCTGACCCGTCAACGGAAAAATAGGGCGGTTTGCCGGAATTGCCCATGCTCAACTGGTACTCCCAACCGACATTAGCCGACAGGCCCTGACACTGATACGTGCCGGAGGGCAGGGCCTTGCCCGCGTCGTCCTTTCCATCCCAGGCAGTGGTATAGCTGCCGGGGGCTGTGATCTTCTTGCCGCTTTGCAGCGTGCGAAGCAACCGGCCCTGGGCATCGTAGATTCCCAGGCTCACCGCGCCTGGCGATCGGACCGTGTAATTGACGGGTATCGAAGGCGCTGCCCCGCCGGCCAGGGGCGCGAAGGCCGTCAGATGGGCCACAACCCCGCCGTAGACCGCCGAAATCAATACGAGTCGCACGTGGCTTTCCTCCTGGGTATTTGCCTGAATCGGGCCGTCGCGTAGCGACGGGCAAATGCGCAACAAATCACGAACATTCCAATCTCTCCCGCTTGTGAGGCGTATTGAGGATTCATCAACCCAGTTCACGGTCGAATCAAATACATGACGCTATCGCCTGTCTGTCCTCCCCCAACGCCTCCGGCGACCCAGCCGTGTTGGGCATCGAGGAAAAAGAGCTTGCGCAGCCCGTCGATGCCCGGATGCTCGTTGATCCAGGTCTTGCCGCCGTCGAGGGTGTGGCGCAGACACCCCGGGGCGGGCGTCTGCAAGCCATAGCCGCCGAGTCCGCAGATCCAGGCCTCGCGGTCCGAGATCGCCCAGACGTTGTTCAGGGGGCCGCGGACATCGACCTTGCTTCGCTGCCAGGTGTTGCCGCCGTCTGCGGTGGAGAGGACGACGGGATGGCGCATTTGTGTCCAAGTGTTGGGATGCCGGATCACGTCCCCTTCGCCGCCGACGGCCCAGCCGGCGCGGCCGTTGGCCGTGAAATGGATCGCACCGAGGGAGGCCCGCATCAGCTTTTCGGACGTTGGTTCCAGGGCAACTTGCTGGCCTTTCCAGGTCCGGCCGGCATCGGTGGTCTGGAGGATCACGCCGGCATAGCCGCAGACGATGAGATGTTCGAAGGTAAAGACGTGCATGCCGGCATGCTCGAAGGCGGCCGGCAACGGTTTGCCTTCGGCCAGGAACGGCCCGTTCTCGTGGTTGGCGACCTCGACAGGCTTCCAACTCCTGGCGCCGTCGGTGGTGGCGAAGAGGGGACCGCGGCAAGTATTGATCCAGCCGCACTTTCCCCGGCGATCGAACCACATCGGACCAAGCGCCCAGGCTTTCTCCAACTCGGGCGCCGCTTGCTGCTTCCAGCTCTTGCCGCCATCTTCGCTTGTCAAGAGGATTTGTTTGCGCGGGTTGCCGGCGCCCATCAAGGCCCAGCCGAGATGTGCGTTGACGAGAAAGAGCGCTTCCGGCTCACGATCGTCCACGTCGCCCCCGATCGTGGCGTCCTTCCAGTTGTCGCCGCCGTTGTCGGTCCAGACGATGGCCGAACCGGGAGTATCCTTCGGATGGATTCCCATGGCAATACCGTGCAGCCGATCGGTGAACTGCACCTGGCACACATTGACCGGCCCCGGCATAACAAGTTCGAATTCCTTCGCTTCAGTTTTGGGAAGGACACCCGCCATTGCGAGAAGCACGAGGGCCAGTCCTCGGCCTCTGGAACGATTTGTGGATAGCATGGCAAAACGCATCACGAGATGCCTTTGGTTGTATTTGTTCAAACTGCAAACGCCACCACGGGGCCTCTCCCTAACCGCACGAGATCAAGGCACAACAATTTAGCTGATAACGACTTCCGCTTTTTCAGGCCGCCGACCTCCACGCCGAAGGCGTGCAACTCCAAAGCCCAGGGTGCGCGGCGCGACCCTGCGCTAAGGAGTTTAACCGCTTCGCGGTTGTCCTGCACTGAGTTTGCTACAAGCGGCCAGACATGTCAAGGATGATTCCATGGAGAGTTAAGCGAATCACAACGAACCGCCATGCCTGCTTGATGCGGAGCGACATCCGCAGTAGAATCGGCTTTCCGCCACAAGGAGATCTGAATGAATAACTCCAGGAAACGCTGGACCTCGCTCTTGCTGTTTTTCCTCCTTGCCTCCACCGCCGCCGGCCAAGACTCGACGGGCGCGCAAAACGAGGCCGTGCTGCTCACGCCGCCGCCTGGTCCCGCGCCAACACTCAACGGGCCCAAGGTCTATGCCTGCGGGCCAAGACATCCCTTCCTTTATCGTATTCCGGCCATGGGCCAGCGGCCGATGCAGTTCACCGCCGAAGGACTTCCGGCCGGCCTCGAGATTGATTCCGGTGCAGGCATCATCCGCGGGACGATTGCCAAGAAAGGCGAATATCGCGTCATGCTCCGCGCCAGCAACGCCCTGGGCCACGACCGGCGGCCGCTGAAGATCGTCTGCGGCGGCACCCTTGCCCTGACTCCGCCCATGGGCTGGAATAGTTGGTACATCCACTATGACCGCGTCAGCGAAGTTCACCTCCGCGAGGCGGCCCGGCGGATGATCGCCTCGGGCATGGCCGACTACGGTTATCAGTACGTCAACATCGACGGCTGCTGGACGAAGAAAAAAGGCGACACGCCGTACCGCGATGCCCAAGGCGCGGTATTGCCGGGTCCCAAGTTCCCCGATATCAAGGGCATGGTCGCCGAGATTCACGCCAGTGGTCTGAAGGCCGGGATTTACACGTCGCCCGGTCCGTGGGACTGTGCCGGTTACGTCGGCGCCTATCAGCACGAAGCGGCCGACGTCAGGAGATTTGCCGAGTGGGGTTTCGACTTCCTGAAATACGACTGGTGTTCCTACGGCGACGTGGCCGGCGGCAACGACTTGGCCCACCTGAAGAAACCGTACCAGGTCATTGCCGCCGAATTGAAGAAGCAGGATCGCGACATCGTGCTGAACCTGTGCCAGTACGGCATGGGCCAGGTCTGGAAATGGGGCGGCGAGGTCGGCCAGTGCTGGCGAACCACCGGCGATCTGGGCCTGGAGCGCGGCAGCCGGTTGCCGGGATTCTATAGCATCGCCTTCAGCAACGCCCAGCACTGGGAGTATGCCAAGCCTGGCTGCTGGAACGATCCCGATTACCTGCTCATCGGCTATGTGGGCGACGCCCAGAACATGGGCGCCGGCCGCAAGACGACGCTTACGCCTAACGAGCAGTATTCCTATATGTCGATGTGGTGCCTGATGGCGGCGCCGTTGATCTTCGGCGGCGACATGGCCCGGCTCGATCCGTTCACGCTCAACGTGCTCTGCAACGCCGAGGTGATCGACGTTGACCAGGACGCCCTGGGCCGGCAGGCGCGGATTGTCCGCCTCCCGCAAGCCTTCCCTCGCGGAGCGGGGAGCCCAGTCCAGCCCGGCGAGTTCGTTCTCTTGAAGGACCTGGAAGACGGCTCGAAGGCCCTGGGACTTTTCAACCTGGGCGAGGCGGAAACGACGATTTCCGTGGCCTGGAGCGATCTGGGACTCAGCGGCAAGCAGCAGGTCCGCGACCTGTGGCGGCAAAGAGATCTGCCGGCGGCCGAGAACAAGTTTCAAGCTGCGGTGCCGCGGCACGGCGTAATGCTCGTGAAACTCCGGCGCGATCGAAACCCGAAGCGTGAGCGAGGGAACGGTTACGCGCGTCGCTAACGCCTCGGGTTATGACCGTTTTCGCGCGCAGGCGGTATAGCATGAACGAATTGTTCCCGCTGAGACCGTATCTGGACGGAGTGGAAAAGAGAATTACAGGACGAACAAATCCAAACGGCCAACCAACGGAGCTGCAACCATGCGACGTGCTCTCTTCCTTATCATCGTTCTGTTATTGGGTCCTTGGGCATCGCTCGGCGCCGCCCAACCGCCAAAACCCAGTGTCGCGCCGGCTTCGATTGAGCTCTGGATTGAAGGTGTTCCCGCGGGCGCGAGCAACGGGGCCCCCGCGCCGCGGGAAGCCTGTACGCTCTTGGTGGCCGATCTGCGGATGACGCAGGCCGTGGATGCCCTGGGAGGCAAGACGGTCTTGCTACTTGGACCCGGGGTGAACAACGGCGACTTCGAGTCCGGTGTTGGGTACTGCAATTCGTATCTGGTCCGCAGCGTATCGGTCGTGACGGCGCCTGCAGGGCTGGCGGCGCCGGCGGCAAGAAAGCCGCAGCGGTCGTGGCCGATCCGACGGTGCAACTCCACATCCCGCGGTTGGTCAAATATCTCGGCATGCCGGATCTGAAGAACGGGCGGTACTTCGTGTTTTCCGCGAAGGTCCGCGCCAAGAAGGAATTGGGCAGAATGACGCATGCGGCGCTTTCGGTAATCTTCAAGGACAGCCGCAACACGCCGGTCCTCGAATACCACGGGGACCAGGTGGCGGTGAATGCCGACGGCTGGGTCGAGGCCAAAGTCGAGTTCGATTACGATCGCGGCATCCCCAAGAAGATTCCGGCCGCCACCCCGGATGCGAAGGCCAGGCTGGCCGAGATGGTCGCAGCGCAACGGGCCGGCTGGCCGGAGTACGATCTCTCGCCGCGTCCGGACGACGGTCGCAACCTGGCTCTCTCGGTGGCAAAATGGGAGGGCCGAGCGGGCATCCCCGGCGAGCCGTTCCGGGTCTGGGCAGTCGGGGCCAGTTGGACGGCCGGGCTGGCCAGCACGGGCTACCGGCTGGAGTACGCCGTCCAGCAGCGTTTTCCCAAGGCGCCCCCCATTGAACTGAACTGTCACGCCGGCAGTGGTTGCCCCTGGAACTACTCCCGCGGCTGGATCAGCCAGTTCGTGTTGGCTAATCGGCCGGACCTGATCCTCATTTACACGCACGGTGATCCCGCGCAGCTCGACCTGATGCTCGCCGACATCCGCCGCCACAGCACGGCCGACATCATCGTCCCCAGCCTGCACCTGATGGGGCATGAAGACGCGGATCCGGGTCGCTGGGTCGAGACCTTTCAGGCCGGGTACGGCTTTCCCATCCAGACGTTGCGCGAGGTTTGCCGCAAGCACGGCGTCGAGTTCGTCGAGAATCGCCGCGAGCTGGCCGAATACTTGACGCGCATCGGCAGGAAGCCGTCGGCCTTGCTCAGCGACGCTGCCCACCAGAACGAGCACGGCCTCTGTCGCAGTTGGGACAACATCGTTCGGCACGTCGCCAGACCAGAGCGATTCGCCTACGACTTCCAATCGCGCGAGCGCCGCCTCCGTGTATCTCCGCCTACGAAGTCGGTGATGGAAAACGTCGTGCTCTCCAGCGGCTGGTCGGCAGCCGACGGCATGGTCCGCGCGAGCAGGCCGGGCGAACGGATCAAGGTCGAATTCACCGGCAACCGCATCGACGTGCTCGGCCGCGCCGTCAAAGGCGGTGGGACGATCCGGGTGCTCATCGACGGGCGGCCGGCGGATCAATCGCCCGTTTTCTACAGCACCTATATCCAGCCACACCCCAAATCGTTCCCCTGGAAGATTGTCGGCCCCGGCCCGGGCGATTTAGGGCCTCACGCGGTTGAGCTTGTGACGAACCTGGTTCCCCAATCTTGGACGATTTCACTGACCTCCGAAACTGGAGATTACCGACTCGACGGCAGCGTAACCGGCCCCGATGGCGAAGGGAACTCGACGAAACCTTTCACCAGCCGCTCGGGGCAGATTCACATCGACCCCGACCTCTGGCGATTCAACCGGCAGGAGAATCAAGGCCAGTTTACCTACGGCAACCGTAAAGGCGACAAGTACACCTTCGACGTTTATCGCTGTGCCGTTGGCCGAGTGAATTTTTCAGCCGCCAAACTTGGACCGCTCCATCAGCCGCTCGTCGAGAATTTGCCCAACCACAAGCACACGCTGGAGATTGTAACCGAAGGTGACGGCGACGTGGCGATTGATTCGTTCTACGTCTTTCAACCGCCCGAGGAATGACCCGTGGCGGAACTGCCTTGTCAACTCGGGATTAGGGTGTAGGCCGGAACAAGCCTGCGCAGTTCCGGCATGGCTTGGCGTCGTGGCGGTCAATTGGAGATCGCCCCCAGGCGTGCGTTCCTTGTAGCCGCGGGCATCGATGCCGGAACTGCGCAGGCTTGTTCCGGCCTACGGCTCAACGTCTTGGCCGGTGGTTGGAGATTTTGAGGGGGGGCGCCTGGAGCACCGGAAAGCAAGTAAAACTTTCCTTGTCGATTTGCCAGTAGGGCTTCAGGTACGGTTCTGCCTGACCGATGACCGCGAATGTCAGCGGTTGGTCCGCCTTCGGCGTCAACCAGTCTTTCGGCGCGGCCGGATCATGGGCGATGCGCACCATGTAGGTCCATTTCTTGAGCTGTTTGATGTTGTTGGCGTCGACCTTCTTCTGGTTGTCCAAAAACACAAAATCGGGAAGTTCCACTTTGTTCTTGTCGCTGAGCGGGGCCACGGCGGCCATCAGCACGGGTCCGTAGAGAATCGCATAACGAGGATGGCCAGGAATCCGATCCGCACCTTCATAGGGGACCGCGCGGAACCCGATCGGCAGCGTGAACGTCACGGTGTCGCCGGCCCGCCAGGTACGATCCAACACGACATAGCTGCCCGGTTTGCCGACAGCCGTTTCCTGCCCATTCACCCGGATCGGCATCTCGGCAATGGCCCAGCCCGGCACCCGGACCCGGAGTTTCATCGGCATCGGCTCGGCGGCCGCCAGCCGCAACGAAACCTCGGGCTGATAGGGGAACCGGCTGGTCATCGTCAACTCGCAGGTCCGCCCGCCGTGCTTCCAGGCAATCGACGAGGGCTCGAAGAGATTGACGTAGAGGCCGTCCTGGGCGATCGAATAGATGTACTCCGGCAGCGTCGAGTACAGATACGTGCCGGAGACTTCACAGCAGGTGTGCTCGATTCCGGCCCGGTCCTTCTGGCCTTCGAGGTGCGTGTGGTAGGAGATGGATTGGCCTACCTGATTGGCCAATCCCACGTTGTAGATCACCTTTTCCAGATCGGCGACATACTTTTCTTCCGCCGGGAACAGCAGGTGCAGCTTCTGATTGAACCTGGCCCACCAGGCCATCGAGCAGGTCTCGCCCGTGTGGGCCTGCGGCGTGAGGAAGAGCGAATCGGGCGGATAGGCGAGATCTCCCTCGCAGATTGCCAGGGTGCCGCCCGGGTGCAACCAATGGGCGTCGTAGAGTTCCCATCCTCCCAACATCGCATCGAGCAAGCGGCGGTCGCCCGTGGCACGGTAGATGTCCAGGAAACCGATCCATCCGTAGCAGTAGGCGGAATGGGGATGGCCGCGGCACGTTTTCCAAATACCTTCGAGATTGCGATCGGTCAACTGTCGCATCCACGCGGGGTAGACGTGTTGGTAAGCGTCCAGCACGTCGGCGGGTGTGCCGCCTGGGGCGAAATGGGCCAGCATCAGCCCTGACGCCGCGAAGTAATTCTGCCCCTCCAGAGCTCGGGCCCGCGGGTTGCCGGCAGTTTCCTTCTCGACGCGTTGGCAGTACCACTTAGCCCAGGCCGCCAGCAGGTCGTGGGCGTCGCGGTTGCCGGCACGGGCCGCCGCGTCCAGTCCATGGGCCAGGAGCATGAACGAGTAACCCTCCTCGCCGGCCCCGGCGGGGGCAGCCAGCATGCCGTCGGGCGTGCGGCACGCTTTGAGCGCGTCGATCACCTGGTTCATGCGCTGCCGAAGTTGAGCGTTCTCGCCCCAGCGCAGCGTATTGCCGGCGCCCATCAGGAACTGGGCGGCATGGGCGGGAAACATGTTCTCCCACCCGTGCGGTTTTCCCGGCGGGTTCTCCGCGCCGGCAATCTTGCGGAAGCGAAACACCATGTCGTCCAGCTTGGCGTCGGCCAGGAGGTACGTGGTGTGCTTGTTCATGGATTGGCGGAACAGCCCGTCGTCGCCCAGCACAACCCCGCCCGCCGGCGCCTCAACGGCGTTGGGTACACGCTGCCACTGGCTGGGCTCGCTCGTCCACATCGGTTCCGTCGCCGGCTTCGGTTTCTCGATCCAGATAATCTCCGCAGCCCGGTCGCCGCTCATTCCGGAGACCGTGATGCCTTGATCCATGAGTTGTGCGCCGGTCTTTGAACAGTTGAGGGCGACCCGGTCCTGGAATGCCAACGCATACGTCGCTTTACGGTCGAGTCCTTTGAGCTTGATGACCTTGGAATCCCCGTCGGCGGCTTTGACGGAAGGTTTGAAGAGAAAGACGGAGCCCCGGTCCAGATCGGGATTATGGAACTGCAGTCCGTCCCAGTTCGTGCCATCGGGCATGGGGAGGATGTGGTAGACGTTGGCCCCCCTGAGGATCGGCCTTTGCCGGGCTTTGTAGAGGGCGATATGTTGCCGGTAGACCGGATTGTCTGCGGCCCAGGTCAGGATCGAGCCCAGCATATCCGTGCGCAGGTCGTAGGCGCTCTCGGCCGGACCAAGATCGGACTTCAGTTGCACCGGATTGATCGCAAAGGAATTCGAGAAATAGGTCGTTCGCGTCTTCCAGGCGGTACTGTCCTCATCGTTCATGGTGCAAAACGTCATCCGCCGGCAGACGGCGAAACCCTTGTATTTGCCTCCGTTGCAACAGTTCTCGTACCTGTACCCCGGCCGGTTCTTGATCATCTGGTCCTGGATGTCCAGGAAATTGGCAACCCCCTGGTAAGTCTGCGGCATCGGTTCCCTGGGCGCCGTGTAGAGGTCCGTCCGCCACACGTCGAACCAGCCCTTGTCGTACCTGGCAAGGACCGCCTGGAGTTCCGCGTCCCGGCCGGCGATGGTCGTCAAGTCGCCGTCCATGTACGTCCCACCCATGTACAGCGACGCTTTCAGACCCGCTTTATGGGCTTTGGCCGCGAAATCGAAGCCCTTGGGCCAAATCTCTGGTCGGAACGTCCAATCGCGCTGGTTGTACCAGCATTTCCCTGTACCGTCCCAAAAGTCCATCTTGACCAACTCCGCACCGACGGCGGCAAGGCGGTCGTAGACGTTTTGCGGGGTCTTGCCGGTGATGCTTGCGCTGCCGTTGCCTCCGATCTCCTGCATGCAGACCTCGACCCACGGCTCGTCCTTGTTGTTGTAGAGGCTCCTGGTGATCTTATGGTTCCAGAACCACCTCTTGAATCGATTGCTGCCGTCGTCGATATCGCCCTTGTAGACGCCGTAGTAGACGCTTGGAATCAGGAACTTTCCGCCACTGGCCCGCGTGACATTTTCAGTGATCGGCTGGACCGAGGCGGTGATCCGCAGCGGATCGGCCTGCGAAGAGACCTTGAAACCGCCCAATTCCCACTCGAAGCCGAGATAGGCGCCGTGCCTGGGGCCGACAGCGAAAATGACGAGGGGGATGATGCGGGCGTCGGTGCTGAAATTCGCCTTCGGTCCGATCACGTCCTCAAACACCTTACCCGTGCCCACCGCGGTCTTCTCGGCCCGGTGCAGGGTCACGGCGGCATCCGCGGCAAGCATGACCTCGGCCGCCGCGATCGCGGGGCCGAAGGTGATATCGCCGCCCGACTTGTTTTCGATGGCCACCTCGTTCTCCACAGGTCCCGGGCCCGGCAGCGCCCGCCAGACGGATTTCAATTCCAGCGCCGGATTAGCGGACGTGAACCGCAAGGTCAGTTGACGGCCATGGGTCCTGTCCTCGGTGGCTTCGCGGAACTCCCAGTTCAGCGGCTGATAGTTCTTTCCCGTCTGCACGCCCGGCATCGGCGCCGGCGACGGAGCAGGGATCCAGTTCCATTTCTCCTCGGGGTTGCGCAGCCCAATGAGGCGGATCGCGTTCTTCTCCACCGTCAAGGTCAATTCCGTGTCATCGGTCGCCAAAGTCCACACCGTATCCCTCGACGTCGCGGTCGAAACGTGCGTTGGCGGTTCCGCCGCCCCGACGTTCATCGCCAGTCCCAGTGCGGCAAACAGCGCAATCCAACTGCATTTGCTCCGTGATTTCATGGCACTCGCCTCGTTCTCCGCATAGGTTTCGCCGGCGATCAACCCACCGCCAGCCGCCGCTTGCACTCCTCGAGGATCTCCACGCTCCGGGTGCAGCCGAAGCGGGTGGCGCCGATCTCGCGCACCGCCAGGGCCATGTCGAGGTCCCGCACCCCGCCCGCGGCCTTGACCTGGACGTGCGGCGGCGCGTGCTTGCGCATCAGTCGCAGATCGTCGAGCGTGGCCCCGCCCGTGCCGTAGCCGGTCGATGTCTTGACCCAGTCGGCGCCCGCTTCACCGCAGATCTCGCACAAGCGGATCTTGTGCTCGTCTTGCAAGTAGCAATTCTCGAAAATCACTTTCACCTTGCCGCCGCGGCCGTGTGTGAGGTCGACGATCGCCCCGATCTCGTCGCGGACGTCGCCCCAACTGCCGCTGAGGACCCGGCTGATGTTGACAACCATGTCGAGTTCGATGCCGCCATCGTCCAGCGCCTGCCGGGCCTCGGCGAGCTTGACGGCGGTCGCGTGCCCGCCGTGCGGGAAGCCGATCGTCGTGCTGGGCCGAACGCCCGAGCCGGCGAGCAGTTCCGCACATCGCTTCAGGTAATACGGCATGATGCAGACGCTGGCCACGTCGTACTGCCGCGCCAGGCAAATCCCCTGCTCCAGCTCGGCGACGGTCGTCGTCGGCCGCAACAAACTGTGATCGATCATCTTGGCAATGTCATGCAATGTGTACGGCGTCATGGACGGCTTGTTCCTTTCAAACAGTTTCGCAAGAAGTTGCCACTCTCGCGGAGCGCCCGCTGCCGGGCCTCGAGCGAGCCTTCGTACTCGCGGTCTTCCACCTCGATGCAAATCGGTCCCGCGTAACCGGCTTGCCCGAGCGCCGCGAGAAACCGCGGCCAATCGATCGCCCCGCGTCCGGGCAGTTTCGGCGTGTGATACTCCAGCGGCGTGGCCAGAATTCCCACGTCGTCCAACCGCTGCCGATCAACCACGGCGTCTTTCAAGTGGACATGGAATATCCGCGCCGCGAACTCGGCCAGCGGCCGGACGTAATCCATCTGCTGCCAAACGAGGTGCGACGGATCGAAGTTCAGCCCGAACGACGGGCTGGGGATCTCGGCGAACATTCGCCGCCAGACGGCCGGCGAGTGGGCCAGGTTCTTGCCGCTGGGCCATTCGTCGCCGGTGAAGTACATCGGGCAGTTTTCGATGCCGATCCGCACGCCGTGTTCCTCGGCAAAGCGGACCAGGGGCCGCCAGACCTCGAGAAATCGCGGCCAGTTTTCGGCCACGCTCTTCCGCGGGTCGCGTCCCGCGAACGTGTTGACCACGCCCACCCCGAGCAATTCGGCGGCGACGACGACCCGCCGCAGATGCTCGATGGTGAACTGGGCCTCGGCCGGATCGGGGGCGAGCGGGTTCGGATAGTATCCGAGCCCGCTGATGGCGACGCCCGAAGCTTGCATGAATTCACTGACGCGTTGCGCCTGCTGGCGGTCGAAGCCGTCCAGGTCGAGATGGGTGACGCCCGCGTAGCGCCGCTCGGCCTTGCCGCGGGGCCAACACATCAGCTCGACGCACGGAAAGCCCTCGGCCACGGCGAAGCGAACGACCTCTTCCAGACTCAAATCGGGCAGAATGGCGCTGACGAATCCCAGTTGCATCGGACGGCTCCTAAACGTTGACCCAACTCTGCTGGCGGTGGCTCTTGAGGATCGCATCGCAAAGCACGACCTCGCGGTGTCCCTGAGCGAAGGTCGGGAACAACGGCGGCGCCGAGTAGTCGTTCGCCGCGATGTAGCTGTAGAACGAGCGGAAGCATTGCTTGAAGGCGTCGGGAAAGCCCTCGTTGTGTCCGCCCGGATAGTTGACATAGCCGCGGGCCAAGGGGCCGACGAGGGCCGGGTCGCGGATCAGGCTCTCGTTGGGCCGGTCGCGGTGGCCGATCCACAGCTCGTTGGGCGACTGGCTGTCCCAGGCCAGCGCGCCGTTGGACCCGGCGATCTCGTAACGGATGCAGTTCTTGCGGCCGGCCGTGACCTGCGAGACCCAGAGGCTGCCGCGGGCGCCGCCCTGGTAGCGGAAGAGGATGCAGCCGTAGTCCTCGGTGATGATCGCCACCGGCTCGGTCTCCCGCGGGCCGCCCAGCTTGCCGCTGAACGTTTCCACTTCGCCCTTGGGGCGCCTGCGAATCGGGTGCACCGTCGTCAGGTCGGCCAGCACGGCCTCGATCTCCAGCCCGCTGATCGAGCCGACGAGGTCCATCCAGTGGGTGCCGATGTCGGCCACGGCCCGAAGCTGGCCCCCCTGGTCCGCCAGCACGCGCCAATTGTAGTCGGTCTCGTTGAGCAGCCAGTCCTGGACGTAGCTGCCGTTGATGCTGAAGATGCGGCCCAGATCGCCCCGCGCGATCCGCTCTCGCGATTCCAGGTTCAGCGGATAGAAGCGGACGTTGTAGCAGACGCCGGTCGCCAGCCGTTTGCCCTTGGCCAGTTCGACCAGTTCCGCCGACTCGGCGGCATTCATGGCCAACGGCTTTTCGCACATGACGTGCTTTCCGGCGCCGATCGCTCGTTTGGCGAATTCGTAGTGCAAGACGTTCGGCACGGCCAGGTGCACGGCTTGAACGCCCGGATCGGCCAGCACCGCATCGAGGCCCGTATAAGCTTTTGGCAGTCCCAGGTTTCTGGCAGCCCGATCCGATTCGGCCTGGTCGCAGCCCAGGATGCCTCGCACCGGAAGCCCAAGTCGCCGCAGGGCCTCGACGTGCACCGGTCCGATGAATCCAGCTCCCACGACGGCAACACCGATATCCAACATGCGAGCGCTCTCCCGATTGCTTCGTGAATGGCGACTGGGCCCATTTTAGTAGAAGCGGGCGGAGAGGGTCAATCCCCTGCCAGGGCGGCGGTTGGCGGCTGCCTGACTTTGCATGCGAGATGGCTAATGGTATTCTGCTTGAAATACAAGGAGTGCATGGTATGGAAGAACCGGATACTCATCAGGCAATTGTGGAGGAAGGCGAGGTCAAGGGCGAGATCAAAGCCTATTTCCAGGAGGATACATGAAGACTGCTCACGATCAAGCACTTGATGAGGCGGTGGACGTGCGGTTGTACTACAAGCAGCAATTGCCGTACGTTTGTGCGCGATGTGGACTCGCGGCCTCAACGCGAATCGAATATGATTTGTCGGAAATGCCGATCAAGCGCAAGCCACCTCGTGCGGTCCACAAGGCGGGCTTTTTGGGAGCCATTCGCAGAATTGTCACAACGGATTTAGCTCCCAGGCGGTCTGGATCTGGTTCCTCGGTCATGATGGGCGGAATGCTTGGAGGCGCAATCGGAGGGGCCATTTTCGGGGCCACTGGCGCGATGCTCGATGCCTCGGTACAACGCCTCCCCGTCGTGCAAATTCCGTTTTGTGAAGAGCACCGAGACTTCCTCCATCGGAAGACCGTACGCCACTATGCGGCTCAGTGCATCGTAATTGTCGGTATTCTGATATTGACTGCCGCTGCCATCGCGACATTGGTTGTGTTTGCTTCGCGAAAATCCAGTCCGGCCGGCGGCTGGGAGGTTGAGGTAGTCCTGACATGGTTGGCATGGCTGGTGATTACGATCGGCCTTTTCTTCCTCTGGCGATCCCAGCACGTCGATCTGGATCGTGTGGAACCGTTGGCCTATCACGAACATTTCATGGTCATAGGCGGCGTTTCTCCTCGCTTTGCGGCAGGCGTGGCGTCACGCTTTCCCGAAGAGGGCAAAGACGTTGACAAGTTACTTGATCGCACGATGACCGCGCCGAAGAAGGGTCCCAATGCGGTAATTCTGCACGTACGGGTCTGTGGGAGCCCCGGGTGGGCAATCACCCGGGGCCACCCGGCCCGATGCTCAACCCCTTAACCAACGGTGACATCATGCTCGGAAAGGTAGCACCAATCCTCCTCATGCTATTCGGCATTGCTGTCTACGTCTACTTCTGCGACTACGCGCGGGGCTGGCCTTGCAAGTCGAGTAAGGGGAAGTTTCGGATGTTTCTCTCCTGTATGGTAATCGCCTGCCTTTGTGAAGTGGCGGCGTTGGTCTGGGCTGTATCCCTATGGCACCCGTGATTGCACAATAAGGTACGCGCCAGACTTCGATCAACTCGAAAGGTGAACTGATGGACCAGCCTCAAGTTTCCGACAATCGCACAGAAGTTCGGTCCTACGTAGACGCTGACAGCGGTTTTACGCTGAATGTACCGAAGGGATGGCTCGTCGATAACTCCGGCCAGCAAGCTCAGCAAACTGGTGTTGTTCCAGCCCACGGGCACGGGCACGGGCATCGCGGGCACGGGCCTGACCCCGATGCACGATGCGCGCCGACGCGTATAATCGGCCACGGGCGTGTTGGAGTCCGGCAAGGAGTTGGAGGCGGAAAGCATGTCGCCGTCGAACGTCATAAGTATACGAGACCGTGCCGTCGTTGACGCCCGCGGCCGCGGCGCTGGCGTACCAGGTTTCGCCCGTCTGCTGGTTCACCGTGTTGTATGAATAGGAATTGACCCGGCCATCGGCGTGGGTGGCCTGCGTCAGGTCGCCGTCCAGATCGTACTGGTAGGTATACGTGGCCGTGGTCGAGCCTAGGGTTCACCACCTTGCCTGGAAAGCGTGTAGCTAAGTCCCAGACTGAGCCATGTATCGTGTTGGTCGGTGTTTCCGGATGGGCGACAGCGATTGTCTTGAAATATTGAGCATTAATTATTGACTCCCACGTTTAGATTTCTCACGAAGAGGAGCGCGAGCGGATTTGAATTACCTATAATAGCCGAGAGCGGGGGGAGGAGAGCGGAGGACATAGGCCGGAGGTCGGAGGTCGGGAGTCGGAGGTCAGACGAGCGGGTAGGTCGCTTAGCCAGCGCCGTAGCCGTTGGCTCCGGGTTAAACAACCTTCCATTGGCACCGTTGGTTTCGTGACGATCTTCCTTCTCCCCGTCACCGCGGGCCTTGCCAGTCACCGGATCGCTGCCCTACAATGCGAGTTTTCTCAGGGAACGTGGGCAGAAGTTGTTAAATTTGAGATTTGAGATTTGAGATTTGAGATTTGAAATCTGATATTCCCTGCTCCCCGCTCCCCCAACCCCCCTGTCTCCCATGCTCTGGTCCCGCTCGTTCATCCCGACGATGAGGGAAACGCCCGAAGGGGCGGAAATCCCCAGCCATATCCTCATGCTCCGCGCCGGACTGGTCGATCAGGTCATGGCCGGGGCGTATACCTACTTGCCGCTGGGACTGCGGGCCCTGCAAAAGGCCGAGCAGATCGTGCGCCGCGGGATGGACGCCGCCGGGGCGGTGGAACTGCTCATGCCGGCCCTCACGCCGATCGGCCTGTTCGAGCAGAGCGGGCGAGTCCACGCCTTCGGCGACGTGCTCATCAAGTTCGAGGTCAAACGGCAGAACCGCAAGGTCCAGATGGCCCTGGGACCCACGCACGAAGAGACGATCACCGACCTGGTCGCGCATCAGATTTCCAGCCACCGGCAGATGCCGATCACGATGTACCAGATCCAGACCAAGTTCCGCAACGAAGAGCGGCCCCGCTTCGGCGTGCTTCGCACCAGCGAATTCCTCATGAAAGACGCCTACAGCTTCGACGCCACGATCGAAGGACTGAACAAGAGCTACGAAACGATGTACGCGGCCTATTGCCGCATCTTCGAGCATTGCGGGCTGGATTACCTGGCCGTCGAGGCCGAGAGCGGACCGATCGGCGGCGACGCCAGCCATGAGTTCATGGTCCTGGCCGACAACGGCGAAGACACAGTGCTCCACTGCCAGGACTGCGGCTACGCGGCCAATCAGGAAAAGGCCGAGATCGGCTGCCGCGACCTGGTCCCCTCCGACGTGCCCAAGCAGCCGCTGCAAACGGTGCCGACACCGGGGGCGGCGACGATCGAGCAAGTGACGAAGTTCCTCAACTGCCCGGCGCAGCAAATGATCAAGACCTTGATCTATGCCGCCGACGGCAAGGCGATTGCCGTCTTGCTCCGCGGCGACCATGATGCCAACGAAGGCAAGGTCCGCCGCGCGGCGGGCGGGTCGGCGAAGGTCGAGCTGGCCGACTCCAAGCTGATCGAGCAGGTGACCGGGGCCCCGGTCGGTTTCGCCGGGCCGGTCGGCCTGCGGCAGCCGATTCCGATCTACGCCGACCGCGAGATCGAGAAGATCGTCAACGGCATCAGCGGGGCGAACCGGGCCGAAACCCACCTGACGGGCGTCAACTACGGCCGCGATTTCCAGGTTACGCAATTTGCCGACTTGCGCAACGCGGTCGACGGCGATCCCTGCCCGCGGTGCAGCAGCAAGCTGGCCGTGCGGCAGGCCATCGAGATCGGCCACGTCTTCAAGCTGGGCACGAAGTATTCCGACGCGCTTTCCGCCCGATTTCTCGATCAGGGCGAGCAGCTCAAATCGATCATCATGGGCTGCTACGGGATCGGCGTGAACCGCATCATCGCGGCCCTTATCGAGACCTGCCACGACGACAACGGCATCATCTGGCCGATGACCCTGGCTCCCTACGAGGTCCTGCTCTCGCCGGTCAAGGTGACCGATCCGGCCACGAAGGAGGCCACCGAGCGGCTGTACCACGAGCTGACCGCGGCCGGCATCGAGGTCCTGCTGGACGATCGCGACGTCCGCGCCGGCGTGAAGTTCAAAGACGCCGACCTGATCGGCATTCCCCTCCGCATCGTCATCAGCGAGCGCGGCCTGAAGGACGGCAAGCTGGAGATGAAGTGGCGTTGGGACAAGCAGGCCGAAATGATCGACCTCTCCACCGCCGCGGGGACGATCGCCGAGTTGGTGCTCGATGAGCGCAAAGGGAACAAGCGGTTTCGCGGTCGCTGAGCACGGTAGGCCGGAACAAGCTTTACTACGTACTCAAACTGTAAACGTCCCCGCCGACCCTGTGTCGGTGGAACGATGATTGATCAGCTAAAACGCGCGTATCCCCCGCGTACTTAGCAGTTTCCGCCGACCGTCGCGTGGTGCCCGCCGCGCCGGGCGGCGGGCACCACGCGACGGTTGGCGGAAACTGCGAAAGGGGTTGTGAGGCGGCGTTCTAGCTGGCCAATCATCGCTCTACCGGGGCAAGCCCGGTAGTGGCGTTTACAGTTTGAGTACGTAGTTTGCCGTAAAACGATTGACAATCCGTTTTGCCGGTATATCCTAGAACCTGCCAGTTCGCCCAACCAAGAAGACACCTCGGGAGGTAAAACCATGCAGATGCCATGCAACACGATTTCTTTGCTGGTTCTGGCCCTGCTTGCCGGAGCGACCGCGTCGCCCGGCGAGACCACGGCTGCGGAACCGGCCGCATTGAAGCTCGTCGAAGGCCCCGGCGGCGTCACGATCCGCGCCGGCGACCGCACGGTCCTGGAGTATCGCACGACGCCCTCGCCCATGAAGCCCTACGTGCGGGAACTGTTCTCGCCCGGCGGCGTGCAGGTCGTCCGCGATGCGGTGCCCGACCACAAGCATCATCATGGATTGATGTTCGCCGTGGGAGTGAATGGCGTTAATTTCTGGGAGGAGACGCCGACGGCCGGAACTGAAAAGCCTCGCGGTCCCTTGGAGACGACGACGGGGCGGTTTCTCGATGCCTCCTGCGCGATTCACCCAGACCCTCGATTGGACCGACGCCCACGGCAAGCAACTGCTCGCAGAACGGCGCGGAGTCGGAGTCGTGGCGCTGAAGGAGCCCGCGCCGGTCACGTTGGTCCTGTGGAACGCGGAGTTTTCTCCGGCCGCAGGCCTCGAGGCGGTGAAACTCGACGGGCATCACTACTATGGACTGGGGATGCGCTTCCTGAAGTCGATGGACACGGGCGGCCGATTCTTCAATTCGTCGAAACAGCCCGGCGACGTCGTTGCCGGCAGCGAACGGCTGGTGGCCGCGAATTGGTGCGCGTATACGGCCCGTGCCGAGGGCAAGCCGGTGACCGTGGCCATCTTCGACCACCCTGCGAACCCCCGCCATCCGAACCGGATGTTCACGATGACTCCGCCGTTCGCCTATCTTTCGGCCACGCTCAACCTGTGGAAAGAGCCGTTGGAGCTGAAGGCCGGTACGAAATTGAAGCTGCGTTACGCGGTTGCGGTTTGGGACGGCGAAACCCCCGCCGAACAAATCGAGTCGCTTTATGAGAAGTTCAGCAATCAGAAGGAGACCTTGCCATGAGCAGAACGAATGCATCGCGACGTGAATTCCTCCGCAACGCATCAGCCGCCGCAGGCGCCGCCGCGGTCCTGACCGCCCCCCTGGTGCTTGCCAACGACCGCGTGAAAGGGGCCAACGACCGCATCGGCGTGGGCTTCATCGGCACGGGCGGACGCGCCCAGGCCCATCTGGGCATCGTCAATGATTTCAAAGGGAAAGGCGTCGCCCAGCCGGTGGCCGTGTGCGATGTCTATCGGCCGCGCCTGGAAGCCGCCAGCCACGCGACCGGCGGAGCGAAGATGTACATGGAGCACGAGGCCCTGCTGGCCGACAAGAACGTCGATGTGGTCTGCATCGCCACGCCCGACCGGCTTCACGCACCGATCGCGATCGACGCCCTCAACGCCGGCAAGGACGTCTACTGCGAGAAGCCGCTGACCCACTGGAGCCAGTTCGAGTTGGCCAAGCAGGTGCAGGCGGCGGCCGACAAGAATAAGCGGCTCGTGCAGGTCGGCACGCAGCACATGGCCGACGACAACTATCCCCAAATCATCAAGCTCATCCAGGGCGGCATTATCGGCAAGCCGATGCACGTGACGTGCAGCTACTTCCGCCGCGGCGACTGGGGCGAGCGGATGCCGATTCCCGACGCGGCCGCCAAGCCGGGCCCCGATCTGCTCTGGGAACGCTTCCTGGGCGATGCGCCGAAGGTCGATTTCAGCGTCTCGCGGTTCTTCCAGTGGCGGATGTACTGGGACTATGCCGGCGGCCCGGCCACCGACCTCCTGGTCCACACCTTCACGCCGATCTTCTGCATCTTGCAACTCGACTATCCCGAGCGGGTCTTCGGCGGCGGCGGCACTTTCGAATTCAACCGCGAAGTGCCCGACCAGTGCAACATCATCGCCGACTACCCCGGCGGGCCGAGCGTGGTGATGACGAACTCGTTGTCGAACCACGTCCCTTCCGACACGATCATCCGCGGCACCGACGGCATTATCACCTGGGGCATGCTCCAGGGCGGCAAGGAGTACGGCGTGCGGATCGTGCCCTTCGGCAGCGGCAAGAAGGAGATCCTCCTGCCTTGGAGAGGCCAGGGCGATACGAGCAAGCTGTGGCAGGACCTGCTGGACTGCGTCCGCACCCGTCAGCAGCCCAAGTGCAACATCGGCATGGCCGTCCGCGTGCAAGCGCCGCTTTCGATGGGCATCCTCTCGCACCGCGAGAACAAGGTCGCCCGCTTCGACAAGGCCAAGCAGCAAATCGTGCTGTGACCGGCAGATGCCGGCAGTAGCCGTAGGGTGGGCCGAGTGAAACGAGTCCCACCATGAGAAACGCGTCAGATGGGTGGGACAGTTTCGGCGAGGGTCTCCCGCCGGCAGGTTCGGCGAGGGTCTCCCGACGGCAGGTTCGGCGAGGGTCTCCCGACCCCGCCGACGTCCGGCCGAAGGTCTCCCCATTCGCCGGCCGGGAGACCTTCGGTCGGCAGCGTGGCTCGGTCAGAGACCGGCCACAACAGAGGTCGGCAGCGTGGCTCGGTCAGAGACCGGCCACAACAGAGACCGGCCACAACAGCCGTGGCGATTCCGCGTGCCAAACGTTGCGCAAAAAAAGCTCCCGGAAAGACTGTGTCCCAGGGGGGCGAAGGACACTGACTTTTCCGGGAGCGATTGGACGCTTCCGCGCCGCGCGCCTTGCGCCGCACTCGGGTGTGCGGCGCTGGCAGCGAATTTACTCGGTAACCGAAGCGAGCCGCCCACTTCCTTGTAGGCGGTGGTTCGCTTCGTGGCCCGCAGGAAAACCGGCGTTGCGGAATTCCCTGTGCAGACCCACCCGCGTGGATCGTTGCTCGTTGATACACGGCTCGCTGCGACCGACCACGTCCCTGTGGCAGCCACAGCGATCAGGTGACGCGGAAGATATGACTTTTCCGTTTTCCGGTCAAGGCCGGTTTCTTGCACGGCCGAGAAATCGCGAAAGATCGCAAAAAATGGGGGACCGATGTGGGGTGAAGGATGAAGGATGAAGGATGAAGGATGAAGGATGAGGGATAAGCGATTACAACACGCTGATTTCCCCATCGCTTATCCCTTATGCCTCTTCGCGCGCAGCACTGCTAGCTGCCGGGCGGAACGACCAGCACCGAGTTCGACGGATCGCTGGCCACCAGCCGCAATTGCACCGCGCCGGACTTCTCGGCGATGGCGGATTGGAATTCCTTCGGCGTGCGAACGGGCCGGCCGTCGACGTGGCTGATGAGCATGCCGCGCTTCACGCCCGCACGCGCGGCAGCCGTGTTCGGGTCGACGTCGGCAACAACCACGGCGTCGTCGGGCATTGGCAAGGCGAAACGTTGCGGCTGGTCGGGTTCTACGAAGGCCGAGGCATAATCGACGCGCAGGCCGCGCCAGGCCTCGGGGCGAACGGTGACAACCTTTCGGCCGCGAACCGGATACTTGCTCAGCACGACGTCGATCGTCTGCCGCGTACCGTTGCGGAGCACGCCCAGATGGGCCACGGCCTCGACGGGCAAGCGGCCGACCTCCAGCACCAGGCTGTCGGAATCGCGGATCTTCGCGCCGTTGACCGAGGTGATGATGTCGTCATCGCGAAGACCTGAGTGTGCGGCGGGCGTGAACTGCTCGACACGGGGACGAATGCCCTGCAGGCCGGCGGCGATCTCCGCCGGTTGCAAGTTGAAAGGCGTGACGCCCAGCAAACCATATTCTGCCTCGCGGCCCTGCTCCAACGCGTTCAACACGCGGCGGAACGTGGCATCGACCGGTATGGCGTAGCCGGCCGACGACTCGTAGCCCGCCGTGGCCGCCTGCGACACGCACAGCCCGATCATTTCGCCCCGCAGATTCAAAAGCGGGCCGCCGCTGGTGCCCAGGTGCAGGCGGGCATCGGTCTGGATCAGGCCGCCATAGTGGTACAGCGTCGTCTTGCCCTTGGCCTCGGTCTCTTCGGGAAGCGGCGGGGCCTTGCGGCCGAGGTTGGAAACGATGCCCCAGCCGGCGCTGGCCTGGCCGTCGCGGGCGATCGCATAGGGATTGCCGAGCGTAACCACGAACTGCCCTTTGCGCAACCCGGCGGCGTCGCCCATGCGGATCGGGACCAGGTTGGCCGAGGCCACGTCGGCCCCGTCGATGCTCAAGACGGCCATGTCGCTCCGCGGGTCGGCGGCCTTGATCCAGGCGCGATAGACGCGGCGCGCGGAGGTAGTGATATAGTAGTTGTCGCTCTCGTCGCCGAGCACGTGGCAAGCGGTGAGGATCAGCCCGCGACCATCGACCACCACGCCGGTGCCGTACTCGTTGGGCACGAAGTTCGGATCGGTGGGCTGCAGCGGCGTGCCGATCGAGGGCTTGCGTCCGAACGGATCGGGGCGGAACTCCAACCGGGCGGAGTCGCCGATTTGTTCCTTGCGGACGCGAGCGATCGCCACCACCGACTTCTCGGCCGACGCGATCGCTTGGACCAGCGAGTTCTCGATGGCGGCCGCAACCTGCAGCCCGGATGGCTCCTGCGCCGTCAACGGCGCGGCAGCCAGCGCCGAGATTACCCCCGCCGCAATCGCGATCGATCTTACGCTCACTTTTTCGCCCTGTCCGATTGCTTTCGCCATTTTTCTCTTCTGGTTGCCGCCAAGGACCGAAGGTGCCTTACGCAAGTGTATCACTTAAAGTCGCCATCGGCAACCACCCAGAGGAGGAGGAAAAGGCAGGAAGATGAATGACAGGAAGATGAATAAGGAGGAGAAGTTGGGAACATTTTCTGAATCCCATTTTCCTGTCCTTGATCTTCCTGTCTTCAAAATTCGTCACTATTCTTCCGGCGGCAGCACATCCTCGTCGTCGGCCTTGCCCTCCTCCGTGGCGGCGACGGGCAACGACTTGCCGCTGGCCACGGCGTGGGTGGCGGCGAGTTTCTCGCGAAGTTCCTCCACCAACTCCGGATGCTCCTTGAGATAATCCCGCGTCTTTTCCCGGCCCTGGCCGAGTTGCATGTCGCCGTAGCGGTACCAGGCGCCGGTGCGCGTGAGCAACTTGGCCTCGGCGGCCATATCCAAGACGTCGCCCTCGTAGCTGATGCCGTCGGCGGCCATCATGTCGAACTCCGCCGTGCGGAACGGCGGGGCAACTTTGTTCTTGACGACTTTGCGCGGACCCGCTGGCCAATCACCTCTTCGCCTTCCTTGATCTGCCCGATGCGGCGGACGTCGATGCGGCAGGAACTGTAGAACTTCAAGGCCCGGCCGCCGGGGGTCGTTTCCGGCGAACCGAACATCACGCCGATCTTCTCGCGGATCTGGTTGATGAAGATCACGGCCGTCTTGCTCTTGGCGATCACGCCGGTAAGCTTCCGCAGCGACTGGCTCATCAGCCGGGCTTGCAGGCCGACGTGCGAATCGCCGATTTCGCCTTCGAGTTCCTTCTTGGGCACCAGCGCGGCCACCGAGTCGATGACAATGATATCGACGGCGTTGGACTTGATGAGCATTTCGGCGATGTGCATCGCCTCTTCGCCGCTGCCGGGCTGGCTCACCAGGAGCGTTTCCAACTCGACGCCCAACTTCTTGGCCCAGCCCGGATCCAGGGCGTGTTCGGCGTCGATGAAGGCGGCGATGCCGCCCTTGCGCTGGGCCTGGGCCACGGCGTGCAAGGCGAGCGTCGTCTTGCCGCTGGATTCCGGTCCGAAGATCTCCACGATGCGGCCGTGGGGAATGCCCTGGCCGCCGAGGGCCAGATCCAACGAGAGACTACCGGTCGAAATGCCGGTGATCACGCAGACGTGATTGGCGCCGAGGGGCATGATGGCCCCTTCGCCGAATTGTTTTTCGATCTGGGCGACGGTCGTTTTCAAGGCCGGATGAGCGGCCAGCATCGCTTCGCAATCCGGCTTGCCATCGGCCTTTCCGGCCGGCTGCGCGACCTTGGCGGGGAGAGTTTTCTTTGCCATGGGACTCTTTGCTCTGGGTTGTTGACGGGCGGTGACCATGAAATCAGTTTCCTATTGTAAGAAGTTTACGGCGGGGGATGTATTAGTATACATATGTTTATATCGTCGGTCAAGCGAAGTTGGTTCGGTTTTTGAGGGGGAAGGGGAAAAATGGCCCGGTTTAGGCTGACACACTTTGCCTAGTCATCCTAACTTATCGGACCGGTCACCCACGTAGGCCGGAAGAAGCCCTGCGCAGTTCCGGCATGATGTTTGCCTCTTCGGAAAGACCCTTGCCGGAACTGCGCAGGCTTGTTCCGGCCTGCGCCCTGATCGAGCGGTGAGAAGATTGGCAAAACCTCCGCCGCTCCGGTTGCCAGCGGCGGGCCAGGAAAGCATAATCGAGGCGTTTCCCGGAATTCCTATCCACCCTCCCCAGGAGCCACCATGAACTGCGCCCTTGTTATTCTTCTGACCGCCTCAGCCCTGACCGCGGCCGAACCGACGACCGAATTTGCCTTCCGCGAAATCAGTCCGACGGGCCTGCAACTCTCCGATGGCGGCAAGCCGGTCTTCGTCTACAATTTTGGAATGGTGCTGGCCAAGGGCTTTCCGGAGTCGATGAAGCGGTCGTGCTACCTGCATCCCGTGTATGCCCCCAACGGCGCGCTGTTGAGCGACGACTTCAACGCCGATCATCCGCACCATCGCGGCATCTCTTGGATGTGGCCCGAAGTGACGGTTGACGGCCGCCACGGCGATATCTGGATGGTCAGCGGATTTCAACAGCGGTTCGTGCGTTGGAAGGCGCGGGAGACCGCGGCGGCGCAAAGTACCCATCGTCGGCGGCCAGGCTGGCCGTCGAGAACGGTTGGTTCGACGGCGATCGCAAATTCGTCAAGGAAGATGTCGAGATCGTGGTGCACGGCGTGGAGCAATTGGTCGGCAGCGATGCGCGCCGCGTGCTCGATTTCACGTTGAGCTTCGAGGCGGTCGACAAGCCGGTGCAGATCCTCGGCACCGCGGAGGGCAAGAAGGGGTTTGGCGGCTTCTGTTTTCGTTTCGCCCCGCGCGACGGCGGCACGGCCAAGACGATCATCCGTACCGAGAAGGGACTTCTGCCCAAGGACGGTGTGCTGGCCAAGCATCGCTGGGCCGAGGTGGCCGGCGTCTTTCAAGGAAAGCCGGCCTGGGGACGGATCGACGATCAGCAGGGCAATCCCGGTTATCCCGGCAACGGCTGGCTGTTGCGGCATGGCTTCGGGTTCTTGAATGTCTCCTATCCCGGCCTCACGCCCCACATGCTTGAACCCGGCAAGCCGCTGGTGCTGAAATATCGCGTCACGCTGGGCGCCGGTGACCCGGCGAGCGGGCGCTAACCGTACGGCAAGTTCAAAATCCGAAACCCGAAATCCGCGACCACGGGTGCGTGGCGCCCGATTCAAAACCCAAACAAGAAAGGCTCAAAACATCCTGGGGCGGCGCGTTTCTGTCATCTGCGTTTCGGATTTCTGATTTGTTTCGTATTTCGTCATTCGGATTTCCTCTTAGCCCGTCACGTGAATCAGGGCTGCCTTGCGGGCTTTCGACTTGTTGTAGACGTCGACAAGCTGCACAGCCGGCAGAATCTCGCAACGGATCGATCGCTGGCGCAAATACCGCTGGGCCTGCTCGGTGAGCGTGACCTCCTCGAGCTTGGCGCAACCGACATACAGCACTTCGGGCCCGCCCCGGCAGACCTCTTCCAGTTCTTTGGCCCCGATCGTTTGCCCGCTGGCGTCCTCCCGCTTGGCCAGGTCCCTGTCGCGGGCTTTGACTTTGCCGCTGACCGGAATATAGATGTCGTGATCGTAAGCTTTCTTGCCGACCACGATCTGGCCGAAACTGAAGCGGACGATCTCGGCATAGGTCGGCTCGACTCGATACCGCTTCTTGAAAGGGCTGCGGCCGACCTGCTTGCGGGCCAGGGCCACCGCGCCCAGGACCACGGCGTCGTCGCCCAGGGCCGACAGCAAGACGTGGCCGCCGTCGCGGGCGCCGGGCAGCCGGTCGGAGCCGACAATGTTCTCCACAATCGGCATCATGAACTCGCTGCAGGCCTCGATCAGGCCGCCGCCCAAGACGATGACTTCCGGGTCGACAAGGTGCCGCACCGTGAGACAGGCATAGCCCAGCGTCTCGGCGGCGCGATGGAGAATGCCGGTCACCAGCGGGTCCTCGGCCTTCAATGCCTTGCGGATGGCGCCGCTGCGGATGACGCTCAGATCGCCGCCGGAGAGCTCGGTCAGTTTGCTCGTGCCGCCGGCCTGCAGGGCCGCGCGGATATCGCGCTCGATCGCCGTGCGACTGGCCAAGGCCTCCAGGCAGCCATGATTGCCGCAACCGCAGACCGGACCGCCGATCTGCATGATGATATGACCAATCTCTCCGGCCGACTCGCGGGCACCCCGCCACATCCGGCCCTTGGCGACCAGCCCGGCGCCAATGCCCGTGCCGACCCAGATGCCCAAGGCGCTCCGCGCCTTGCGGGCCGAGCCCAGCCAGGCCTCTCCGTACGTGCCCAGGTTGCCGTCGTTGCCGATGGCAACGGGCACGTGGTAGCGGCCTTCCAGATGGGCCCCGATCGACACGCCCGTAAGGCTCATGTTGGGCGTGACAACGACATGGCCCGACTTCGGCTCGACGACGCCCGGCACGGCCACGCCAATGGCCGTGAGGTCCGTCGTTTCCAGATTGGCCTGGGTAAGCACTTCCTGGATTACCGTCTCGATCATCGCCAGGACCTGCTCCGGCCCGTCGGTGCTCCCGCGTGCCGGTCGCGGCGTCGATTGTCGCTGTTTCCCCAGGATGGCCCCCGATTCGCTGACCAGCGAGGCCTGTATCTTCGTGCCGCCGACATCCACGCCCAGATAAAGCCGTTCGCGAACCACTTTCGTTTTCATAATGACCTCCTGTTATCTACAACGAATATTGTACAACACGCGGCGGGGGACAGGGAGCAGGGGAAGGGAGAGGGGAGACGCGGGGAGGGGGGACGCGGAGAGGCGAGAGGGGGGACGCGGAGAGGGGAGAGGGGAGACGCGGGGAGGGGAGAGGGGAGACGCGGGGAAATTGAAGTCTTCGTGTCTCCCCTCTCCCCTCTCCGCGTCTCCCCTCGCCCTTCGCCTGCTCCTGTCCCCCTTTCTTCTCCCCCCTGCCCGCCGGTTGACATCCGGCGGCCGGCTAGTTAGCTTAGAGCTAGGTTCTAAGGGAAGTGGGATACTAGGGGCATTCGCCCTTGCCATTTACACCCTTCGCGTTTGCCTGGAGTCGCCGATGGCCAAGAAAAAAGCCGATTACACCGAGATTCTCGTCCGCCAGGGACTGGTCAGCCTCGAGCAAATCAACGAAGCCAAGCAACTCGCCAAAGAATCAGGCATCAAACTGCCCGACGCCTTGGTTCGCCTGGGCTACGCGACGGGCGAAGACGTGACCCGTGCGGTTGCGGAGCAAAACAACCTGCCCTACGTCAACGTGGGCGACGTCACCATCCCACCGGCAGTCATCGAATTGGTGCCCGAGTCGGTGGCCCGGGAAAATGCCGTTCTCCCCCTTTCGGAGAGTGACGGCCACTTGACGATCATCATCAGCGACCCGTGGGACATCGATACGATCGACAAGCTGAGATTCATTCTCAACAAGCAGATTGATTTGGCTTTGGCCCCCCGTGAGGCCATACTTGAGGCCATCAATCAGTATTATGGGCAAACGATCGCGGAAAGTGCCGACACGATGCTGACGGAGTTTACGGACACGGCCATCGACTTTACCGAAACGGTGGACGATGGCCTCAGAGGCGACGATGCCATCGACGAATCGAGCGCCCCCATCGTGCGGTTGGTGCACTTGATCATCTCGGAGGCCGTGCAGGCGCGGGCCTCCGACATTCACATCGAACCGTTCGAGAGCCGCATCAGGGTCCGCTACCGGATCGACGGAATGTTGATTGAGCGTGACAGCCCCCCCCGACGGTTGTTGGGCGCCATTTTATCCCGCATAAAGATCCTCGCCAAACTCGACATTGCCGAGCGCCGCCGCACCCAGGACGGACGCATCAAAGTCACGGTCGGCGAGAAGGAACTTGACCTGCGTGTGAGTATCATCCCGACTGCCCACGGACAGTCGATCGTGATGCGAATCCTGGACAAGGACAATATTCGCGTGGGGCTGAAGCAGCTTGGCTTCGGCGAAGACGATTTCTTCAAGTTCCGGCAGCTCATCGCCCGTCCCAACGGGATCATCCTTGTGACCGGGCCGACGGGTTCCGGCAAGACGACGTCGCTCTATGCCGCGCTGAACGCCCTGAACACCCCGGATCGCAAGATCATCACGGCCGAGGACCCGGTGGAGTACTACCTGCCCGGCGTGAACCAAGTTGAAATCAAGCACGAAATTGGGCTGGATTTTGCCCGCGTGATCCGCGCCATGTTGCGACAAGCTCCGAACGTAATCCTGGTGGGAGAAATGCGGGATCTGGAAACGGCTCAAATGGGGATTCAAGCAAGTTTGACTGGACACTTAGTATTCAGTACACTACATACGAACGATGCGCCCAGTGCTATTACACGTTTGATCGATATGGGCGTACCCTCCTACCTGGTGGCTAGTAGTGTCGTCGCGATCATGGCCCAACGCCTGGTCCGTGTCGTTTGCCAGAAGTGTAAGCAGCCGTATACCCCCAGTGAGGCAACGTTGCAAGCGGCCGGAATCACTCCCGAGATGGTTGCCAGGGCATCCTTCTGCCGGGGGAAAGGGTGTGCCAACTGCCAGGGGTCCGGGTTCCGGGGACGATTGGGCATCTATGAACTGATGTTGATGTCGACGAAGGTCCGCGAGCTGACGTTCAAAGAGGCGCCGACCGAGCAGGTTCGCCGTGCCGCTCAATCCGAAGGAATGCGGACCTTATATTGGGATGGCATCGAGAAAACGCTGAAGGGACTGACCACACTCGACGAGATCTTCCGCGTTGCCAAACGGGCCGAGAGCGACTAAGGGCTCACGCAGAGATAACGTGTACAAATCGTAGCAGGCACACGCCGTGTGCCGTTCCTATTCTACGGCACACGGCGTGTGCCTACTACATTGGAATTGACCAACTTATTTCTGCGCGATCCCTAAGACTAGCATTTTAATTATGATTATACGAGAGAGCGCCGTAGGGTTTTGACAGGTTCGTCGATTTTTTGTTTCCTCACATTAACGAAAGGAACGCCATCCGAGGCAGCCGTCCGCAATCGGAAGCAGGGCCAATGGTCATTTTTGTCGTTGGGTTTGGTCTTCTTGGCAAGCATCGCGAATAATCTTAACGCTCAGGGCCAAAAGGGCAAACGAACCCAAGCACAAAAGGCTTTTCGAACCGCTTCGCGGGCGTTATTGCGCTCCTGGAAGCCCTCTTTGGTTCCAGGTTCATCGGCAAGTAATTGGCTATGGGCACGATTCTCATCGATAAACTGTTGCAAACGGTCGTCAAGCGCAAGGCTCAGCGATCTGCACATTGCCGTCGGGCAACCGCCCGTGCTGCGGCTGGATGGCCATATGAAACGGTTGGAGACCAAGGTTCTCGAGCCCGAGGACACGGTCGCCCTGATGAAGAGCATCGCTCCGGAGCGGTCGCAGAAAGAGCTCCAGGAGAAGGGCGGCGCCGACTTCGGCTTCGCTTTCGGCGATTTGGCCCGTTTCCGCGTCTCGATATTCAAGCAGAAGGGCTTCGTGGGCATGGTCTTGCGGCAGATCCCCAACAAGCTCTTGAGCTTCGAAGACCTGAACACTCCTCCCGCGCTCAGGGACTTGTGCACGCGTCCCCGCGGCCTGATCCTGGTCACGGGGCCTACCGGTTCGGGCAAGACGACGACCCTGGCCGCGGCAATCGACTACCTCAACCAGACGTTTTCCCATCACATCATCACGATCGAGGACCCGATCGAGTTTTACCACCCGCACAAGAAGTGCACGGTCAACCAGCGTGAGATCGGCGTCGACGTGGGTTCGTTCGCCGAAGCGATCCGCCGCGCCTTGCGACAGGATCCCGACATCATCATGGTGGGCGAAATGCGCGACCTGGAGACGATCGAAGCGGCCATCACCGCGGCGGAAACGGGCCACATCGTGTTCGCCACGCTGCACACCACCGGCGCCCAGGGCACGGTGAACCGCATCATCGACGTGTTTCCCACGGAACAGCAGGAGCAGATCCGCACCCAGTTGTCCACGGCGGTCATCGGCATCCTTTCGCAGGCCCTGCTGCCCAAGATCGGCGGCGGACGCATTGCGGCCTACGAAATGCTCGTCTGCACGCCCGCCATCGGCAACCTGATTCGCGAGAACAAGACCTTCCGCATCACTTCGGCCATCCAGACGGGACAGAAACTGGGCATGCAACTGCTGGACGACAACCTCTTCCGACTTTGGAAAACCGGGCTCTGCGATAAGAACGAGGTGCTTCTCCGCTCCAACAATCTGGATGACATGACATCGCGGATTGCCAAGGCCGAACGCGGCATTTTCGAGGACGAGGCAACGGACAAAACGTTATAGGGAAGATATAGCATGGCATTGCGACGCATCGGACAAATCCTGGTCGACCTCGGTTTCCTCAGCGAGGATCGGGTAAAGGTAATCCTGGAGGAGCAGCGGCAGCGGCCCACCGAGCTGTTTGGCCAGGTGGCCATCGGCATGGGCCTGCTGAGCGACGAGCACCTCGTGCAGGGGTTGGCCGAGCAGATGGGCCTGCAGGTCATCAGCCTGGCCGAGCTCGTCGTGCCGCCCCACGTGCTGGCCATGATCACCGAGCCGATGGCCCAACTCTACCGCGTGGTGCCCGTCAGGTTCGAGGACAACGTGCTCACGATTGCGATGTGCGATCCGCAGAAGCTGTCGGTGGTCGACGAGCTGCGGAGCTTCCTGGGCTACGAGGTGCGGGCCGTGGTGGCGACGGAAAAGGACGTGCTCAAGGCCCTCACGCGGTATTATGCCGCCGGCGGCGAGAGCGTCGAGGGCCTGATCGCCGACATGGAACAGGACGCCGACCTGGCGGCTGCCGCGGCGGCCCTGGAGAAGGGCGTGCTGGACCTGACCGGCGCCGAGGCCCTGGCCGACAGCGCCCCGGTCCGGAAGCTCTTGAACATGGTCCTGCTGATGGCCATCAAGGACCACGCCAGCGACCTGCACTTCGAGCCCTTCGAGCAGGAATTCAAGATCCGCATCCGGGCCGACGGCATCCTGTACGAGATGGTGCCCCCGCCGCGGCACCTGGCCTTCGCCATCACCACCCGCATCAAGGTCATGGCCAACCTGGACATCGCCGAGCGCCGCATACCCCAGGACGGCCGCATCCGCCTCACGGTCGGCGGCCACCCGGTCGACTTGCGGGTCAGCGTGCTGCCCACGATGTTCGGCGAAAGCGTGGTCATGCGGGTCCTGGACCGTTCCGTGGTCATGCTCGACCTGGGCGTCGTGGGCATGGAACCGGCCACCTTGGCCGAATTCCGCGATACCATCCGCAAGCCCAACGGCATCGTGCTGGTCACCGGCCCGACGGGCTCCGGCAAGACCACCACGCTGTACGGCGCCTTGAACGAATTGAACGTGATCGAGGACAAGCTCATCACCACCGAAGACCCGGTGGAGTACGAGATCGAGGGCATCGTGCAGATTCCCATCGATCCGAACATCGGCAACACGTTCGCCCAGTGCCTGCGTTCGATCCTGCGGCAGGATCCCGACAAGATCCTCGTGGGCGAGATCCGCGACCTGGAGACGGCCGAGATCGCCGTGCAGGCCTCGCTCACCGGCCACATGGTGTTCAGCACGCTGCACACCAACGACGCCCCCAGCACGATCACGCGGTTGCGCGACATGGGCGTGCCGCCGTTTCTGCTCACGGCCACCTTGGAGGCCGTGCTGGCCCAGCGGCTGGTCCGCAAGATTTGCCCCAACTGCAAAGAGCAAACCATGCCCAACACGGAAACGCTGGCCATGCTGGACCTCTCGCCCGACGACGTGCTGGACAAGAAGTTCTATCGCGGCCGCGGCTGCCAGGCCTGCAACAACACCGGCTTCAAGGGCCGCAGCGGCATCTATGAGCTGATGCCCATGAACGACCAGCTCCGCGAGCTGGTCAACCGCGGGGCCTCGACCGAGCAGCTCCGCGACGTCGCCCTGCAGACCGGCATGCGCTCGCTGCGGAAGGCCGGATTGGATAAGGTATTCAACGGTGTAACGAGCATCGAGGAAGTAATTCGCGAAACGGTACACGAGTAAAGAAATACGAAGCACGAATATCGAAATACGAAACAAATGCAAAAGTCCAATGCAGAAATCCAAAACTTTTGGTCATTCGTGTTTCCTACTTCGAATTTGTTCAGGATTTCGAATTTCGAATTTTGTTCGATAGTTGACATTTAGCTTGAACGGGTCCCTGAGATGCCCACTTTTCAATTCGAGGCGATGGACAAGACCGGACAGGAAGTCCGGGAAACGATCGAGGCGGAAAACCAGGAACAGGCCCAGGCCACGATCCGCCAGCGGGGCCTGTTCGTCACCAAGATCGCGCTGAAAAAAGCCCGCGGGAAAGCCGCCAAGGTGGCCGGGGCCAAGAAGGGCAAGACCTTCGTCCTCGGCGGCGTCAACTCCAAGACGCTCACCACCTTCACCCGCCAGTTGGCCATTCTCCAGGAGGCCGGCCTGCCGATCCTCCGCAGCCTGAAGATCCTGGAACAGCAGGCCAAGCCCGGCGCCCTGAAGAACTCGCTGATCAACGTCTGCGACGAGATCGAAAGCGGCTCCACCCTCTCCGAGGCCATGGGCAAGTCGCCCAAGGCCTTCAACCGCCTGTACGTCAACATGATCAAGGCCGGCGAGGCGGGCGGCGCCCTGGAAATCATCTTGAAGCGCCTGGCCGAGTTCCAGGAACGCGCCCAGTCGCTCAAACGCAAGGTCAAGGGCGCCATGATCTACCCGATCTTCGTCGTCTTCTTCGCCGTGAGCATCTTGATCTTCATCATGTTGAAGATTGTGCCCCAGTTCCAGAAGATCTTCAAAGACTTCAACACCAAGCTGCCCCCCATCACGGACATGCTCATCAACATCGCGCAGTGGGTGGGCCATTGGTGGTTCCTTATCCCGGCCATCCCCATCGGCTACTGGCTGTACGTCAAGCTCTTGCGGAAATTCGCTCCAGGGCGATTGGGATGGGACTTCTTCGCCCTCAAAGCGCCGATCTTCGGCCAGCTCGTCGAGAAGAACATCGTGGCCCGCACCATGCGCACCCTGGGCACGCTGGTGGCCAGCGGCGTGCCGATCCTGGAGGCCCTGCACATCACGCGGGAAACCTCCGGCAATGCGGCCTTCGAGAAGATGTTCGGCCAGGTCTACGACTCGATCCGCGAAGGCGAATCGATCGCCAAGCCGATGAAAGAAAACTCCTTCGTCCTGAAGAACACCCGCAGCGCCATGCCCGCGCTGGCCTTCATGGCCCTGATGCTCTTTCCGATCGGCCTGCTGATCGGCTCGATCGTGGGCATGTTCGTCACCCTCGGCACGACATCCGGCACGGCGGCCTGGTTCTGCGGGCCGGTCCTGATCTTCGGGGCCGGGGCGGCGGCCCTGATCACCATGTTCCTCGCCATGCGCCTTCGCAATCCCATGCTGGACGACATGGTGGTCAACATGGTCGACGTGGGCGAGGAGACGGGCGAGTTGGATACGATGTTGTACAAGGTGGCCGATACGTTCGACGAAGAAGTGGCCGTGCTCACCGAAAGTCTCACGGCCTTGATGGAGCCGTTGTTGATCATCACGCTCGGCGGCATCGTCGGCTTCATCGTGGTCGCCTTGTTCATGCCCTTGATCGCGCTGATTTCCAACCTGAGCGGCGGAAAGTAGGGAGAAGAGAACTTGGTGCTTAGAATTCAGGAGCAAGTACTAAGAACTCAGTACTAAGTACTAAGAACTAAAAATCAAATTGAAGGAACGAGCCATGGAACGAGAAATTTCAGATTTCAAATCTCAGATCTCCCCTCTCCATCCCCCCCGCCGCCGCGGTTTTACGCTGGTCGAGGTGCTGGTGGTGATCGCCATCATCGGCCTGCTGGTCGGGCTGCTCCTGGCGGCGATCGGCCCGGCGCGGCGAAGCGTCAAGCGGGCGCGGATCAAGATGGAGATGACGCAGCTCATGGCGGCGATCGAGGATGTCAAAACGAAGATCGGCAAGGGCCAGTATCCGCCCGACGGCACCAATGCGGCCGACATCCCGCGGTTCATGCAATCCGCCTTCCCGCATTGTCCGGCGGGGAATTATCCCACGAACTTCACGGCCTTGACGCCCATGACGGCCTTGGTCTTCTGGCTCGGCGGGGCGCAGAACGCCAGCGGAGATTTCATCGGCTTCAGCGCCAATCCGCAGAACCCGTTCGATGCCAGCGCCAGCCGCATTCCGCCCACCTTCGATTTCGGGAATTGCCTGAACCCCGTGAACGCCACGCGCTTCATCCAAAGCGGTAGTCTAGCGGGCGCGGGCGGCTCGGGTGTCATATTCAATATGTACGAGTACTTTCCCCAGAACGACCAGGCCCCCAGCACTTCGGCGCCGTACCTGTATTTCAAGGCCGTGGCCGGCCAGTACACCGGCACGCCCGTGAACATTACTACCGCAAGCCCCGCTCAAAGCACCCTGCCTTATGCCGATTCGGCGGCGCCGGCCGCATCGCCGGCCTTCATCTGTCCCAGCAGCTACCAACTTCTCTGTCCCGGCATGGACGGCAAGTACGGCAAGTATGCGGCGAACACGTGGCCGCTCTACCCCTCCGGCTCGAATTACGATCCGGTCAACGGCCTGGACGATATGACCAGTTTTACCAACGGCGGCACGGTTGGCGACGACACGCAATAAGGGGATGTGCAAAGAAAGAGGCGCGGTCATGATGAGAATCTCAAATCTCAAATCCGAAATCTCAGATTTCCAATCTCCAATCTCGAATCTCGGTTCCTCCCGCCGGCGGGGCTTCACGCTCATCGAGTTGCTGGTCGTGATCACGATCATCGCGATGCTGGCCGGCGTCGTGCTGGGGGCCCTGGCCAAGACCCGCGAGGTGGCCCGCGCCGACGCCACCAAGGCCACGGTCGCCAAGCTCGACGCCCTGATCAAGCAAAAGATCGAATCCTACTACACGCGGCGCGTGCCCTTGAATCTGCAGGGCCTGACGCCGCAGGAGGCAGCGCAGATCAAACTCTATGCGATCCGCGACCTGATGCGCATGGAAATGCCCGAACGCTGGAACGATGTGTCGAACGGGCCCATGGCGCTGAAGACCACGGATGGCAAGGTCAGCATGACCCTCGCGCAGCCGTCACTGCAACGAATTTACCAAGCGAAGTATACTGCTGCCAAGGCCCAGCCGGGTGGTCTTGGTGGGGACCACGCCGGGGCAAAGTGCCTTTACATGTGGATCATGGCCTCGATTCCCGAGGCCAAGACGATGTTCCGCGGTACGGAAATCGGCGCTCCGGACGGCGACAACATGAACATGTTTCTTGACGGCTGGGGAAAGCCGATCTGTTGGCTCCGCTGGGCCCCCGCTTTCTCTCCCAACTCCGATATTCAGGTTGCCGATCCCAAGGCCCGCCACGACCCGTTCGATCCGAACAATGCCGATCCGGCGGGTTACCAGTTGTTTCCGCTGATCTATGCGGGCGTGATCTCCAAGTCGACCGCCGGCGATGGCACCGATGATTACGGTCTCAGCCCGGGGCAGAACGTCATGCCCACCGTGACACCCTGCACGACGAACGCCACGGTGGGTGTGGTCACCGTGCCCGGCGGTCCGGCCATTACCAACCACCACATGGAGCAGGATTGACGCCATGCGATACGGCAGAAGCTCGAATATCGTTCGCGGCATGACGCTGGTTGAACTGCTACGTTCGGCGCGGGTCTCCCGACCCCGCCTACGTTCGGCGCGGGTCTCCCGACCCCGCCTACGTTCGGCGCGGGTCTCCCGACCCCGCCGAGACGTGCGACCGAAGGTCTCCCCATGCGCCGGGAGACCTTCGGTCCGCGACGTGGCTCGGTCGGAGACCGGCCACAACCGCGCGACCGGCCACAACCGCGGCATGACGCTGGTTGAACTGCTCGTCGTCGTGGCGATCATCATGTTGCTCGCGGCGGCAACCATCCCGCGGCTGCGGCCGGAGATGGACCGATCGCGGATCCGCGAGGCGGCCCGCTCGCTGCAACTCTATCTCAGTTCGGCCCGCGCCCAGGCCATGGCCACGGGCCGGCCTTGCGGCATCCAGATCGAGCGCCTTGTCAACTACAACGCGGCGGGCGTCGCCAACGCGATCGAACCCGGCTGCTCGACGGTGGTCACCCAGGTGGAGTCGCCGGTGCCGTATTGCGGCGACACGCTTTCGTCGCTGGCCACGGTTTCCGTGGCCGGCCCTTCACAGACCATCGCGACCGTCAACATCACCTTCAATCCGCAAATCACCCCGAGCTTGGTCAGCCAGGGCGATCTGATCCAGTTGGGCTGCCAGGGCCCGATGTACACGATCACAGGCATCACCGCGACGCAGGCCACGGCCTATATCGACGTGAGCCAGGGGCTGACGCTCCCCTGGAACGCCGGCTCCTCGCCCGTTCCCTACAAGATCTTTCGCCAGCACGTCAAATCGGCGGCGGCGCCCTTGCAGTTGCCGTCGCCGGCCGTGATCGACCTGACGCTTTCCGGGCCCGACCAGGCCCAACCCGGCAATCAGCCCGTGTACTGGTACTTTGGCCCCAACGACACCTCGCCGGTGATCATCATGTTCGCGCCGGACGGATCGGTCAGCCAGGTCTATGCAGGCCAGAACGCCCCGGCAACCCATCCCATTACGCCGATTTGCCTGCTGGTGGGCAATCGCCAGAACGTCAACGACCCGAATCCGCAGAACTGGAATTCGCAGAGCTTCAACAGTCTTTGGGTCGCCATCAACCCGCCGACCGGCCTGATCGTGACGACCGACCTGTCGGCGACGAGCGACAATTCCGCCGCGATCTATCAAACCCGCACGTATGCCCGCCAGTCGAACGCGAAGGGGGGGCAGTAGGATGAACGCCATGAAGCAGACACGGAGAGGGGAGAGGGGAGAAATGAGAGGAGTAGGAGTAGGCCGGAACAAGCTTGCGCAGTTCCGGCATCGACGGGCATCGCAACCCAAGCGGGCAACGCCGGAACTGCGCAAGCTTGTTCCGGCCTACTGGCCCTCTCCCCTCTCCCCTCCCCCTTCTCCCCTCTCCCCCTCCCTCTCCCCCTCCCGCACCCGCCGCCGCGGCATCAGCCTGTTAGAGGTCCTCGCGGCCATCGGGGTGCTGTCGGTGGGCCTGCTGGGCCTGGCGGCACTCTTGCCGATTGGAATTTTCACGATCGGCGAGGCCACCAAGGCCGACCGCGCCGGGCAGTGCGGCCGCGCGGCCCTCCGCGACATCGTCGTCCGCCGCATGCTCGATTCAAGCTACTGGAGCGCAAACCCCGGCAACTCGCTGTCGTTCATCATCGATCCGTTGGGGCTGAACCCCCTTCAGGGCCGGACGGCCGTGAACGCCAAGTTCGGCAATGGCGCCACCGTGGTGCCGCGGATTTCCTTGTTGGCCAACAATGCCAACGGTGTTCCTGCAATCCCTTATAACAACGCCATGGCGGCTGCGGTCTTCCAGGCGACCGACGATCTGGTGATCTCCATGCCCGAGGATTTGAATTTGAAACCGCCGCTGCCGGTTGGCAGGCCAGTGAATATCATCGGCGGCGTGGCCTCTCCCTTGGCGCCCGATGGCGCGTACTCGTGGTTCTTGACGGTGACGCCGCAGCCCAACAACCCGACGCGTTTTACCGTGTCGGTGGTGGTCTGCTGTAATCGCACCTTCACGCCCACGGGGGAACGTGCGGTTGCCGTTGCAAGTTTCTTTGACCAAACGGCCATTCCCGGCAGTCCGACGCCGGTGGCGCTCGGTGGCGGCAGCATTTTGCTGTCGGCCCGGACGATCAACGACACTGCCGCCGACGTGACCGCCAATTCGGTGGCCAACATCGCGATCAAGGAGAACGAATGGGTAGCCTTGTGCAGCCAGGCCGGGCTGTGCCGCTGGTACCGCGTCGCCCAGGTTGGCGACCCCGACCCCCAGCTTCCCAACCAGCAATACCTGACGCTGATCGGTCCCGATTGGACCCCGGCGCAGGGAGACCAACTAGTGGCCGTGGGTCAAAGCGTGTTGGGCGTTTACACGACTACGATCGATCTGGATACAGATCCGACGTGGAAGAATTAACAGGCCGTCGAATCCGGCCGGTCGCGTAGCGACCACTGATGGTAGCCGTGGGTTTCAACCCACGGTTGGCGTTCCGGCGCACGTGCGTGCGTCGCGTAGCGACGCCTGAAATGTGGGCCGGCGTCCGCGGGCCGGTTCAATCGTCGCTACGCGACGAATCGGATGGTGCGCGTCCCGTGGACCGTGGGTTGAAACCCACGGCTACCATCAATGGTCGCTACGCGACCGGAATACGACGCGGCGGCCGTCTTCACGAAACAAAGGCCGATAGATCGGCCAGAAAGCGGTGACGACCAAGCAAGCTTGGCGCCCGCGCCGCACTCCAAATCAAAAGGGCTGGTTAGAAGGAACCTGGTTATGAAGAATACACGCCGTCGCGGTGTGCTTTTGCTGGTGGTGCTTGCCTTGCTGGCCATGTTTGCCATGGTGGCCGTGGCCTTCGTGGTCTTGACGGGGGTGGAGAAGACCACCGCCCTGCGCGTCCGCAAGCTGGGCGAGGTCGATAATCGCCCGGACAAAACGCTGCATCAAGCCTTCGACGTCGTCGTCCGCGGCACGCCCATCAATCCGCAGACCCTGGCCCCCGTGGCTTCCGCCATCACCTGGCAAAGCCTGCTGGAAAAGGAATACGGCTTCACGACGATCGGCAGCCTGCTGGCGCCGGCGACCCTGGCCTCACCTACGCCCGTGTGCGGCGGCCAGTTGATCGAGTTCTCGCTGCCCGGCACCAATCCGGATACAGTATTTTTCAGCGGCGCGACGATCGATCCGTTTCATTACGTTGGTTGCGTCCTGACGATGCTCGACGGCCCGGCCGCGGGCCTGAGCACGCGGATCGTGGGGATCAATCCACAGTCGCTCAAGGTGCAGATGGTCGCCTTCGAGGGGGGCGTGCAGCCCGTCAACGGCAATCATTACATCGTCAACGGGTTTCCCTACAGCGGCATGGGGTTTGGCTTCAATACCGGCAGCGGCGGCCTGACGCCGTTGTCGCTGATGCCCAACGCCCCGCCGGCAAGTTGGGGCCCGGGCAACAAGGGCATCGTGCCGGGCGGCCCCAACAGCGACTATACGGGCCCCGATTACCAGGATCCGATCATCGCGCTGGCCGTGCCGCATTATAATAACGCCGGGATTACAGACGGGATTCGCGTGCCGATTCCCTCCTTGCACCGGGCCGACCTGATCGCGCACACGAACGCCATGGGCAACGTGACCCTTTTGCGGCAGGTAATGTTCCGGCCCAACAAGTTCGATCATCCCAACTTCACCGGCAGCAACCCGAACTTCAACCCGATCTGGGACGGGATCACGCCCGGCCAAGGCCAGTGGGACGTCGATAACGACGGCGACGGGGTCCCGGACAGCGTGTGGGTCGATCTGGGGATGCCCGTGCGTTACACGGCCGACGGCCAGGCCTACAAGCCGCTGTTTGCGATTTTGTGCCTCGACCTGGACGGCCGCCTGAACCTCAACGCGCACGGTTCCTACGCGCAGACGCAGCAAGGCTACTATCAACCGATCAAGTTGCAAGGCTACCAGCCGTTGAGCAGCCCGCCCGGCTCGGGGGCGACGCTCGACGTGGGGATCGGCACGACCCCGCCGCAGATGGCCTATTTTGCCGGCACAGCAGGGTCCCAGGTCAGCACAGCGACGGTTCTCCTGCCGCGAGGACAGGGTTCGGGCCCCGCGGAGGTCAATCTCCTGCCCCTGTTCCGCAATCCCTACTCGGCCGGCAGTTTTCTCCTGCCCAACTTCCAGGCCGTGCTGTCGGGCAGCGGGGCACTGATGGGACGCTACGGACCGCCGCTGCCCAGCGGGCAAATCGGCAGCGCCTTGCCGGGAGTCAATGGCTCGGGTTCCCCCTTGTCGCTCAATCATGCGTTTCCCTACAACGGCGTGATGGGGGGAACCTATTGGACGCACTTCCAGTCCATTTACGATGCCCACGGTTCACCGCCCGACCACCAGACCTTCGGAGCGGTTGCCCTCGATCACGCCGGCCGTCCCCTGTATATTTCCATGGGCGGACCGGTAGCCAACGGTCCCTACGACATCGATCTGACCCGCAATGCGGCCCACGCCGTGAGTCAGCCCAACACGCCCGACAATCCCTTCGGCGTCGCGGAGCTGGAGAGCCTCCTCCGCTCTTACGATCGCGACGCGGGCATGTTTCCCCAGCGCTTGATCAGTTTGACCAATAGCGGCACCGGCTCCTTCCTGGTGCCGCGGCGCGCGGAACTCACCAGCGAAAGCTGGATGGTGCCTACGGCTTCGGCCGTTCTGCCGCCGACCCTACGCATCAACAACCTGCCGAACAATCAATCGGTACATCCGGTCGATATCATCGCGGCCAAGATCCAGCAAAGCGGGGGTAATCTCAACAACCTCAATGCGATCAGGCTGCAATTGCTCCCTTGGGAAGTCTTGCAGGGCCTGAAAATGAACCTCAACCGGCCCTTCGGCCCCGGGGCCTTCTCGTCGCCGAGTAACGGGACCTTGATTCAGGGCGGACAGAAAACCATCCCCGATCAGCCGGGATCGCAAGGGGAAAATGTGCAACAACTCATCACGTCCGGGGGAGGACCCGTTGCGGTGCCGATGAACTACTCGGCCGATGCGGGCCTGGTTTCCCAGGTGAATGGCGTGGCCGTGAGAGATTCGCTCACCGCCCGCCAGTTGTATGCCCGGCATCTCTACGTCCTGATGATGGCGGTGGCCGACACGAAAGCCATGCTCAGCGACTTGCAGAAGACGAATTCCACCGCGTCGTCCGACGACGTGGCGCGGCAGATTGCCCAGTGGGCCATCAATGTGGTGGCCTATCGCGACCACAACGGCATCATGATTCCTTTCCCTTACGACCCGAACCCGTTTTCCGGCGTGGGCAGCGGTTGGAACCCCGACAATACGCCTCTGCACACGGTCTGGGGTTGCAAGCGGCCCGAATTGCTGATCACCGAGACCTTGGCCTTCCACGACCGGCGGACGCAGGACCTTAGCGACGAAGTGCTCGACAAAAAGAAGCCCGGCGGATCGGCGCGCACTAAGCCAGGGCTTACCACCGATAAGAACGCGAAGTCGCACGATCCCAGCTTCAATTCGCGGTACCGGCCGCAAGGTTCCCTGTTCGTCGAGCTTTACCACCCCTGGACGATGATTGAGCCGCGGACCACCGATCTGGCGCCCAGCGTGGCAGGGGGCGGCAATAGCGGGGTCGAATTGACCAAGAAAACGCCGGCCGTCAACGGGAAATCATCGCCCGTCTGGAGGTTGGTGATTGTCGATCCGTCGAAGAACGCGGCGCCGAGCAACGGCGACGAACTGCCCGACCTGGACAATTTCATCGTGACCAGCCGGCCGACGATCGAGCGGGTGGCCTATTTTGTCAGCCTGGCGGGCCTGACTTACCCGACCACCGACGGCCAGGTGACCTACTCCGTATCGGTCAACACGAGTATCGTGGTGCCTCCCAGCGGCTACGCGGTGGTCGGTTCGGGCGATCCGACGCAACAGAATCGGACCTATATCGGCTTTGAGAACGGCAAGACGGCGGGCAGCCCCACGACAACCCGCATGGTCACGATGAACCAGGCGGACCTGGCCGACGCGCGGGTGATACGAAACACGTCCGATCCCCGGCCTAACGCCAATCCGCCGCAGGTCTTGGGCATCGATACGGCCATGTACCAGGGCTCGACTGCCCTCCGGCGTCTGAGCGTCTCCGAGCCGACCAGGGGCTATACGCCTTACGAAATCGACGGCAACAACAAACCAGCGGCTTACATCGCCGCCACCGGAGCGTATAACGAAACGCTGGATATTCCAGTTGATGCACAGCGCGATCCTACTTATGCGCCGGGCGTCCCTGGCAACGAGCCAGGTATCTGGGCGACCCTGAACACCAACGCCACGGTTCCGGCCTTCCGCATTGTCTACTTGCAGCGGTTGGCCGATCCGACCCGGCCCTTCGCGTCGGACGTCCCCGGGACCGCCGGCTATAGTAGCGATCCGCGGAGTTGGAACCCTTATCGCACGGTAGACGCCATGACGGTCGATCTGACGTGTTTCGACGGCCTGACTTCCGCGCTGGACCCGACGACGAAACCCGGCGCTTACCATTTCGAGTCCCATCAGCGCGGCGAAAAGAACTACCTGCCCAGCTATCCGACGGAAGCAAACCTTTGGAAGCAGGAACCGGCGCTGAAGGGCGTGCCGTCGCCCGTGCCGAACTGGGGCTGGAAGCCCGCCGGCTGGAGCGGCGGCGGCGCCGCCCCGAACGGCAACCACTACTTCACCCAACCGCTCAATCAGACCCTGGGATATCTGAACGCGCCTTTTGGAAAGCCGGCCACTTCCCCGGCAGGCGACCCGCAGTACCCGTTCCCTTGGATGGACTGGTCGTATCGTCCCTTCAACAACGAGTACGAGTTGCTGCTGGTTCCCACGGTCTCGTCGTCGAAGCTCCTGGCCCGCAATACGATTGATCCCCGCCGCTACTACGGTTATGTGGACGGCGCCGTGCGCGCGGGGACCAATACGGGTGGTAATTATCAGGCTCAGCTCGTTTACGACGGGTCGGCCAGCGGCCAGGTCCCGTATCCGCACCTTCTGAATTTCTTCGAGTCGGGAAAATCGAGCCAAGCGGGCCTTTCGGCGCAACTGCACCGTTTGTTCGCCTACGTGGGCGTGCCGTCGCGATTCGCCAACGTGCAGCTTCAGATGCGGGCCGACGTGGCCGGGGCGATGAGCACTCCGCACTACTTCCATACGCCCTTCAATTTCATCTCCCGCTACCGGGAACCGGGCCACATCAATCTCAATACGGTGACCAGTCCCGACGTGCTCATGGGGGCGATGAATTACCTGCCCTTGATCCAGCAGCAAGGCGCCCAGTTGAATCCGGCCTTCTGGGACAAGTTCGTGCGCAGCCGCCGCGGCGATGGGGCCGTGGGCCCGGCCTCCAACCCACAGCAGACGCTGACGAACATGCTCCAGATCAACCCCGCCATGCCGAGCCGCTTCATGCGGCCCTACCGCACGCCGGGAGGCGCTTACCTCTCGGCCCCGACCCAGAGCGGCCAATCCACCGAGCCTGCTCATGAAGCCGATGTGACGTTGCTGCGGCCGGACCCCGATACGCCCGAGCGCCCGTTGTTCGAAGCGGACGACTACCTCATGCAGACAACCGGCGCCAATATGGGTCCCAAGGCTACACCGGACACCTTCCCCTATGCCTGCATGGATTACAACCGCAATCCGACCTTCCGCTATCAGGCGCTGCAGAAGCTGGGCAGCGTCGTCAGCAACCATTCCAACGTTTTCGCGGTCTGGATCACCGTGGGCTATTTTGAGGTCACGCCTGCCTCGAATCCAAACCTGAAAGATGCTAACGGAAACTTGGTCTACCCCGACGGCCTCCAGTTGGGCCAGGAGCTGGGCAGTGAGAGCGGTGATATCGTCCGCCACCGCGCCTTTTATATCTTCGACCGCTCGATCCCCTGCGGCTTTGTCCGCGGACATGACATCAACCACGAAAAGGCCACTTTGCTGAGCAGGTTCATCGAGTAGCAGAAAAAAATCCGAAATCCGAAGCACGAAATCCTAAACAAATCCAAAATCAGAAATGCGAATGACCAAACGGTTTTGGATTTCCTTTTTTGGATTTCCAATTGGTTTAGGATTTCGTGCTTCGGATTTCGGATTTTCTCCTTACTTCCCCGCCGCCGGCAAATCGGCTAAGCTGAAGGCATGACACACCGTATCAGCTTCGTCTCCGATTTGCACTTGTTTGCGCGGCGGTCGGATGCCCCGCGCTATGTCGATGCGATTCGCACGGCGGCCCGGCGGTCGGCGGTGTTGGTGCTGGGCGGCGATATCTTCGACTTTAGCTGGTCGACCTTGCCGAGCCTGGAAGACACCGTCGAGGCCGCCTTTCATTGGCTGCAGCACTTGGCGGGCGAGCATCCCGATTGCCAGATTCATTACCTGCTGGGTAATCACGACTACTGCCAACTGTTCCTGGAACACCTGGAGCAGCAGGCGCAGCTCATCCCGAACTTCACCTGGCACCACTTCTATCTGCGGCTGGGGCCGAATGTCTTCATCCACGGCGACGCGGTCGAGAAAAAGGAAACGACCCACGAGATGCTGCTGAAGTATCGTGGGCGGTGGCTGAACCGGCCCATGGCCGGCAAGTTCAGCCGCGGGGCCTACGCCGTGGTGCATCGCGCCCGCCTGCACCGGCCGCTGGCCTTTCTGCTCCATCGCAAGCGCCGCGTGGCGCGGCGAATCTTGAACTACCTCGATCATCTGGGCGAGGGTCCGGAGACGGGCGTACGGCACGTCTATTTCGGCCACATTCACCGCCGCATGTTCAACTATCGTTATCGCGGCGTGACATTTCATAACTGCGGCGCGCCGATTGCAGGGCTGCGATTCCGCATTCTCGAAGGCAGTTACGACGGCAGCCAGCCGATCCACGACAGCCATCCCACGGCCGCTCCGCTGCCACGGTAGCCATGCAGGCCGGAACAAGCTGCGGGGGTGCTTGTTCAAACTGATGTACGCAAACCAGTGTAGGCCGGAACTGGCCTGCGCAAAATCAGTCGTCTCTGCGGTTAACCGGAGTGGGTTTTGAGGATCGTTTCTGTTCCGCCACTCCGCATGGGGGATGCCCCGTCGCGTAGCGACGACTGATGGTAGCCGTGGGTTTTAACCCACGGTCCACGGATCGACCCGTTTCGTCGCGTAGCGACGATTGAACGCGGCCGTGGGCACTGGCGTGCCTTTCAGGCGTCGCTACGCGACGCGAGGAGTTTGCGCGGCTAGCCTACCGTGGGTTGAAACCCAATACCGTTCAAATAAGCATAACTACCGACTCCATAAAGGTTTTCGTCAAAGGAGGCAGGTGTCGGTGCTCCGGTCGCTTCTTTGGCCATTTCTTCACTTGCCGTTTGATGACACGCGGATTGACGCGGTTGCGGCGGGGGTCGGTTCGTTCATGGCTCATTTCATCCAGCAGCGCCGCATACCAGGTTTGAAACGACTGCGGAGAGCGGCTATCGCATTCCGGCATCCGGCATTCGAGAGTCTGATGACATCCGGTAAACGAAAGGCGATCTGTATCCAGCCCGGCCCGCCTGGCAGCTTGGAACATCAGCGAGCGAATCACAAAATGAGCCAACGACAAGGCATAGATTTCCTGACGTACGCCCGTCGGCGTTTCGCTACGGAGGTGCGTCGGCTTGCTGGCACGCGGCGGGTCTTGGTACGTCTTCTGTTGAGCGTAACCAAGTTCGTGTTCCCAACGCCAATGATACCCCGGGATCAATTCCAACACCGGATATTTGCTTGCGTCCAGCAGATCGGTAAGGAGCGTGTGTTCTTCTTGATGGCCGACACGTTGTGGATCGTTCAGCGTGTACTTGATCACACGCACGACGATTCCCTGACGATCCTTTTCTCGGGCGCGTGCATTGGGATAAATCTTCGCCAGATACGAGCCATCGGAAAGCTGCTCAATCTTCTTGAGGATCATGCCCTTCTGAAGCCGGACCAGCAGATGTACGCCCCGCAAAACCAGGCTTTTCCAGAGTTCGTAGCTGAAAAAGCCGCGGTCGCACAACAGCAGCATGCCCGGCTGCAAGTGCGGCAGCAACTGGGGAAACAGCGCCCTCTCGCTGGTTCGATAGGAGCCCGTGGCGAGAGCAAACTCGACGTGGGTTCCCACTTCCACCAAGCTCAACTTACGCACTTGGGGAAAGGCGCCATCGCCACGTTTACCCGACGGGCGGTCGAACGCGGCCTCATTAGCCGGCGTATCGGGGACGTCGAAAAGGGTACCGTCCACAGCCGTCAATCGCATGCCGCAATAAAACGCTCCAGGCGTTTCCGGGGTGGCCAGAGGTCGAACAGTCCGTTGAAAGAGTTCTCGTACGGGCTCAACGCCCAACCGCTGTCGCGCCACACACAGCGCGGAGCGACAGGGAGTATCCACAGGACCGCGCAACCGACGTGCGTGCTTGAACACCTGACGAATCGGCAACTTGGTGAAAATACCCATCGCCAATACAATCCACATCATAATTTCGTGCGTCAACTTGCAAGCCCGCGGATTGACACGATCGGTGTCCTTCAGGACTTGCCGAATGTCTGTCGGTCTGATAATCTCTTCTAAGACAGCCAGCCGATCTAAAACCCGGCCCGTTTCGTCGGCCGGAAGCACGCAACGTCCTTGTTGCTCCATTGTCACAGCCTCCTTGCTAGGGGTAGAACTTCCAGCCCTAACTTTAGCGGAGGCTGTGACTTGCGCCTATTTCAACGGTATTGGGTTGAAACCCACGGCTACCGTCAATGGTCGCTACGCGACCGGAATTCGGCATTTGCTGCGCCTTCAGCGCATGCTCGCCTAATCGCATCGTGGAACAAAGCCGGCATAAGCTCCAGGGCGAGCATAATGCTGATTTCGCGCAGGCCGGAACAAGCTTCGGGGCACCCGGGGTACCCGCTTGCGGGTCGCGGGGCACCCCGCAGCTTGTTCCGGCCTACAATACTCCTAATTTCTTGCACCAGCTACCGCTTTAGCAGCATGTCTGCGCCGCGGCGGTTGAGTAGTATAAGAGTGTGGCCCTTTCTGTAGAGTACATCATGTGACCCTAGGAGGTGTGCTATGAACGAACCAACGAACTTGTCATGCGCCGAATGGGAACTGATTGCCGAGCTTCTTCAACGCGAGCACGACGACTTGCCCGTCGAAATCCATCACTGTCGCGTGAGCGCTTATCGTGAAGAGCTCCGCTGCCGGCAAGCGATGGTGCAGAGGTTGTTGGAACGCATGCAGGCGCCGGTCGAGGTTTGACCACCCTACCAGAGCGTCCACTCGTGCCAGGTCACCACATAGATGCCCAACAAGAGGTTGGTCACCGCGTGGGCGAGCACGCAGTCCCAGAGATTGCGGGTGCGAACCATCAGCCAGGTGACCATGCCGAACCAGGCCGCCGCCGCCAGGACTTCGCCGAGATGCGTGAGTGCCGGCACGACGATGCTCACGGCCACGGCCGCCGCGGTGACGTCGCCGAAGGGCACTTTCCACCACTCCTCAGCGACTACCAGGCGCATGAGAAAGCCGCGGAGAAGGAACTCTTCGATCACCGGCACCACCACGACCAGGCCGAAGAAGCGGATCGCCAGGAATGTCCAGGCCCAGGTCGGCGTGGCGGCGAGTTGCCCTAGGGGATCAGAAGCCGGGCGTGCGCTGTAGCCGGGCAGATGCTCGATCAACTGCGTTAGCCCCAGCAGGCTCGACACTTTCCAGAGACCAACCCAGACAACAATCCCCACTCCGCCGACCAGCACGGCCAGCAACGGGCGCCATGCACCCATGGCCGGCGGGCGAAGGAACTCGCGATAGCCGGGGAAGACCAGGGCCATGGCTACGAGGGTCAGGGCGATCTTGGCCGTGTAGACCAGGGAATAGGCCAAAGGCGCCGCCAGACCGAGCAGCTTGCCGTCCGGATCGCTGGTCGAGGGCTCGAGCGAGCCGGCGAGCATGTAGACCGCCATCGGCAGCACGAAGACCAGCCAGCGGTGTTGTTCCAACAGCGACCGCATTAAACTACAGACCCTCGCGGGCGAAGGTCCGCGTGCGGCCGAGGTAATTGGGACGCACCGGCTGGCTGGCCCAGGAAATCCGCTCGAAGGTGGGATACTTTTCGCCGCGCACGAAGACCACATCACCCGTACTTTGGGCGAAACCGGTGCGCAGGGCGGCTTCGTCGCCCAAGGGCGTGGCGTGGCGAAGGGTGCGGATTTGCGGGTAGTGCCGTGAAAGCTCTTGGGCCACCTCGCTGGTGGCATCCGACGAACCGTCGTCGATGATCAGGAGTTCGAAACGCTCGCTCAGGTCCGAGGCCATCTCCAGGACCTGGGTGACCGTGTCAGCCAGGGTCGCTTGGGCATCGCGGACGGGCAAGAGAACAGTCAGCGAACGAGTCACGGCCATGCCTTTCCGTCAAGGGTGTGATTCTTTGCGCCGCTAGTAAACTTCGGATTCACGTCTTGGGAAACTCCAGCCAAGCTGGAATTTCGACATCTACGCAGCCGATAGCGGACAGGACGAAAATGCCGGGTGTACGTCAGGCTTTCCAGCCTGACAGACAGGTCAGGCTGGAAAGCCTGACGTACCGCCTTACCCCCCCTGGAAAACCGGTCTTCCGGCCGCTATGCTGATAGGGCTCTTGAACTTCCGTGCTACGGCTTGCTTTTTTGGAAATACGTCTCATGTCCGAATCTTCTACCCCTGCCAGTGGGCCTGACTTCCGTCGCGGCGACGATCTTCTGCCGGCGATCGCCCAGGACGCCCAGTCCGGCCAGGTCCTGATGATGGCCTATATGAACGCCGAGAGCTATGCCGAGACCGTGGCCACGGGCCGGGCCGTCTATTACAGCCGCAGCCGGAAAAAACTCTGGCGCAAGGGCGAGGAGAGCGGCAACGTGCAGATCGTCAAGGCGATCTATGTCGATTGCGATCTGGACACCATCCTCTTGAAGGTGGAGCAGATCGGCGGGGCCGCTTGCCACGAAGGCTACGCCAGTTGCTTCTTCCGCCGCGTGACCCCGGAAGGTCTTCAGGTCGAAGGCCAAAGGGTCTTTGATCCCAAGGAAGTGTATGGTAAAAAATGAGGAGTGCTTAAATTCTACGTTCCAATCCCTAGTTGTCACCCCCCCACCCGATGTCCAACCTCCTCAAACTTGGAATCCCGGCCGGCAGCCTGCAGGAGGCGACCGGGGAGTTGTTTCGCCGCGCGGGCTACAAGATCACGTTCGGCTCGCGGAGCTACTATCCCACGATCGACGACGACGAGATCGAATGCCTCCTGATCCGCGCTCAGGAGATGTCGCGCTATGTGCAAGACGGCGTGCTGGACGCCGGTCTGACCGGATATGACTGGATCGTGGAAAACAATTCCGACGTCCACGAGGTGGCGGAGTTGATCTTCTCGAAAGTCAGCCGCCGCCCGGTCCGCTGGGTGCTGTGCGTACCGGAAAGCTCGCCGATCCGGGACGTCAAAGACCTGCAAGGGAAGCGGATTGCCACGGAAGTCGTCGGCCTGACGAGCCGTTACTTGCACGAGCGCGGCGTGACAGCCAAGGTGGAATTCAGTTGGGGGGCCACGGAAGTCAAGCCGCCCAAACTGGCCGACGCGATTGTCGAGGTCACCGAGACCGGCAGCTCTCTGCGGGCGAACAACCTGCGAATCCTCGAAGAGATCTGCCAGAGCACGACCCGATTCATCGCCAACCACGCGGCGTATGCCGACCCGTGGAAACGGCAGAAGATCGACGACATCGTGATGATGCTGCGCGGCGCGATGGCGGCCGAAGGCAAGGTCGGCCTGATGATGAACGTGCCGCGGGAGAAGCTCGTGCAGGTACTGACGCTGCTGCCCGCCTTGCAGAAACCGACCGTTTCGAACCTGGCCGACGAACAATGGGTGGACGTGAACACGATCGTCGACGAATCGGTGGTCCGCAAGATCATTCCGCGACTGAAGGCCGCCGGGGCACGGGGAATTGTCGAATATCCTCTCAGTAAGATCATCGAGTAACGATCATGAGCGCCGAAGAACGTCTGGCTGCGAAGCTTTCCGAGCTGAAGACCCTCTTGCCGCCCGTGCCGGAGCCCAAGGGCTTCTATCGGCCGCTGGTCATCGTCGACAAGCTGGTCTACACATCAGGGCACTTGCCGGTGCGGCCTTCGGGTGAATTGGTGACCGGCCGGCTGGGCGGCGAGTTGAGCGTGGAGGCCGGCTACGAAGCGGCGCGGCTGGCTGGACTGGGGATTTTGGCCTCCTTGCGCAAGCATTTCGGCACGCTTGATCAGATTCGCCGGGTGGTGAAGGTTTTCGGCGTCGTCAATAGTACGCCGGAGTTTACGCATCAGCCCACCGTGATCAACGGTTGCAGCGAACTGTTTGGGCAGATCTTTGGCCCCGACGCCGGCATCGGGGCCCGCAGCGCGATTGCCGCGCCCAGCTTGCCGCTGGGCGTGGCCGTGGAGATCGAGGCGATTTTCGAGTTGGAGTGATAGCGATCGCGCCTTTGGAGTGCGGTAATTCATTACCGCTTTCTTTTCAACCACCCGCCAGAATATCAAGTACGTCAGGCTTTCCAGCCTGACCTCGTCCGGTTTACTGTCAGGCTGGAAAGCCTGACCTACATCGTTTTGAAATCTTGGCGGGTCATTCTTTTTTTTGCCGTGGAGCGGCTTTCCCTTTCTTTTTCTTGCGGCAGGCGCGTACGTAGTTCGCCGTCATAAAAGCAACGGAAATTATTGATCCCACGTTTAGAAATGTCCCAGAAGATGGGTGCCGTTCAATCTTATATAACTCTAATTAGTTAATTGCAATTCATAATAAGTGTTATAAAACGCCGGATTTTGGACAAACCGCCCGTGTAACGACAGATTTCGATGCCAATTAATGGCTTAGTATCTTTTAAGGTAATACAATAACTCTTAAGAGTGTAAAATGATGGTATTTTCCTGGTTTTCTTAACGGAATATACAACTTTATAATATATATGTTATATCTAATTGTGGGGAAAACACGGCTGTCACCAACCATTAAACACCATAGGTGATGGTGAGAGGATGGCCGGTGGGGAGAGCGTGTAGCCGAGAGCGGGGAGCGAAAATATGGTGCCGGCGCGGATGTGCCTCTTCTGCCGACCGCCGAACCGAGTTGAAATTCTGGCGGGTGGTTGAAAAGAAAATGCAAAGTCGCTGCACGGCGAACCAAAGCGGCGACGAATCGCCGCGCTCCAAAGCTAGCGCACGATGCAGCGGAAGCGGAAGACGCCGCCTTTGCCCGGCGGCAGCGGGTCGCTGAGCAGGCAACGCACGACCAGCGACTCGCCTTCGTTGGGCTGCGTGGCGAATTGGGCGGGCCGGCTGCACTGGGCACTGCCGGACACATACTCCAGGCGCGTCGTCAGGCTGTCGACGATCTGCACGCTGCCGATGGGCTGATTGCCCACGTTGTCGAAGCGGATGGTGAAGGAGACTTCGTCGCCCGGCTCGGCGATCGGCGTGGATGCGACCTTGATCACCCGCAGTCGCGGATTGGGCGCCGAACCGATCGTGAACGTCTCTTGCGGCTTCTGATTGGCCACGGTGGCGCCGGCGGCCTGGTTGTCCAGATAAATCTGCACGGCCTGCTTGTGGTTCCAGGCAATGGCCGCCTGGGTGCCCTTGGCCAGGATCGCCTCTTCATGGCCGACGTATACGCCGGTGCGAATGACCGCAAGGTCCTCGTAGACGCGATAGGAATTGTCGAAGCCCTTGGGTCGCAATTCGGCAAAGAGCGTGGATTGCGTGGCACGACTGCGGATCTGTACGGCCGGGTTGGCGCCGATGTCGCGGACGGCCTGGAAATCCTGTGTGTTCAGCCCCACCGGTTCGCTCGTCCGCGGTCCCAGCGGTTTTACCCGCTCGGCCACGCCCGTAGCGCGGTTCCGCTGCTGGTCGATTTCCACGTCGACCACCTGCCGCACGGCATTGAACCGCGGGCTGTAGAGGCTTACCTTGTTGCTGGGCTCGACCAGGGTGCGGCCGTCAAGCGTGTTATAGCGGGCAACGGTGTCTTCCATCTCCAGACCCAACAACTCGCCGTGAGAACCGACGCGGACCGGCGGGCCGGCATTGCCGCCATCGTGGATATATTCGTCAGACGGCCAGGGCGGGACGATTCCCGGTGGCGTCCAAGGGCCAGCGGCCGTATAGGGCAGGGGAACGCCGCCTTCCATGCCCGGCGGACCGACGGGACACGGTTGACCCGATGGCATGTCGGTATAGGCTTGCGGCGGCAACGCAGCATAGCTCGTAGTCCCGGCTTCAGCCGGAATTTCCGCGGGATTCCGGCTGAAGCCGGGGCTACGAGCGGACTCAGCGGTCCATCCTACGGCGGTTGCAACGCCCGGCGCCGAGGCTTGATTGGCCGAAGGCGACGCGGGACCGCGACAGGAGCAGAGGATCAGTGTGCCCAGCACAATGATCGCCAGCCGCCAGGTCCGGCTCGATGCGCTGTGGCCGGTCTCTGACCGAGCCACGCCGCCGACCGAAGGTCTCCCGGCAGATGGGGAGACTTTCGGTCGGAGGTTTCGGCGGGGTCGGGAGACCCGCGCCGAACAGTTTCGGCGGGGTCGGGAGACCCGCGCCGAACAGTTTCGGCGGGGTCGGGAGACCCGCGCCGAACAGGTGGGTCGGGAGACCCGCGCCGAACACGTGTTGATCGCTTGGTTCATGGCTGCGGCTTCTTTTCCGCGGGTGCGGCCGGTCGGGCCGGGGCGGTCTCCCGGACGGGCTTGGCTTGTGCGGCGGTGCGCGGCGGATACGCCACCCAGGCCGGCGAGCCAAAGTAGAAGTTAGAGTCTGGTCCCTGCCCCGGCACGCGGGCGCCCAGACGGAGGATCGCCACCGGCCGCCCCAGTTCGTCGGCGACTGCCAACGGATCGCGGCCCGGGGCAACTTCAAACCACGACTGGCTGTCGCCGCCACCGGCAAGCCTTCCCTCGCGGAGCGGTGAGCCCAGCCCGATGGGCAAGGCGTTGTGCGGATCTTCCAGGTAAATCACGCGCGTGACGAACTTGCCTTGCATGGCCAATTCGATGTCTTGCGAGGCAATCTCCACAGGAATCGCAAAGCGGACTTGCTGGTCCGCCGGGGCATAGGTGCGATCGATGATCTCGATCGTGGGAAAGACTTCCATCCCCTCGGCCTGCGGAAGCGGAATGTTCGTGACGCGGAGCCGATAGACCGAGCCGATCAGCAGCCCGACGCGGCGCGGGGCCTTCTCCGCCGGGCCGAATTGATTTGCCACAGCCAGCGAGATCGAGACCCCGGGAGGGGCCTTGATCTCGACTGGCTGGAAAAAACCCGCCAATGGTCCGCCCCGCTGGAGCTGCCGGCTTCCAATCGCTCCCGGTGGCATTACGCCCTGATGCCAGTAGTGAACCGCCGGCTCCTGGGCCCAACCGCCACCCGCAAGCGGGTACCCGGCCAGGCAGAGGACGACAAGCAACACTATGGTCAGTTCGCCGGCAACTCGGCTTCCATGACGTCGCATCCGAGTTGTCAAGCAGCGGAGCTTGTGGACCATTTGCGCGAGTTCAAAAAGGGGTCAAGGTTACAGGCAGTACGTAGAACGGAATTTATTCCGTTCCCGGTTGGAGTCCCGCCTTTAGGCGGAATTTCGCGGGCTGCCGCCTCAAGGCGGGACTCCAACCGGCACATAACGATCCGACGGATTGAAATCCGTCTTGCTAACGATCAGTTCGTGGGCACCCCTGCCACTGGCGGGCTAGGCGCCATGCTGCCCTGGGCCGAGTTGGACGCTGCACCGTCGGTCGGGCAGGGTGCTGTGCCGTTGGTCGGGCACGGGGTCGTGGCAGGACCTGCCGAGCCGCCCGACGTGCGTTCCACGATGCGGACGTGGTTGACCGGGTCGGGATAGCGGATGCCCGGCACCTGTCGCACGTCGATCCGTTCATGCGTGACGGGCTGCGGCAGCGACACGTGCGTATGGTTGACTATCGTGTCGCGTTGCAGGCCGGCGGGCACTCCCAACGGAACGTGCGGAGGGCCAGCCAGTCCGATCGGGGTGCCGCTGATCGGCATGCCGTACTGCGGCGAGGTCACGCCGGCCACAAAGCCCGGCGGGTAGGGACCTTGCATCGGCGACTGGTACATGGCGCCCGGCCCGCCCGGCATCTGTTCAGGCGTAGCCGAAGCGATGGCCAGATCCTTGTTGCCCAAGCGGACGATGGCCATGATGGCGCCTTTGCGATCGGCTTCGACGATCGGATCTTGGCCCGGATCGAGCTTCGTGCTGACCAGGGTGCCGACGCCGGCCAGGGCCATTTCCTGGAACTCCGGATCGGGCAGGTAAATCACCTTGGTCACGAAGTTGCCCGTCATCACTTGGTCGAAGTCCTCGTCGGTGAATTCGATCGGGATGGCATTGTGCGCCAGGAAGGCTTCGGTGCGCGGCATGGCCGGGCCAACCTCGATCGTGGGGAAGAGTTCCACCCCCGGACGACCCGGGATGTTGGCCAGCTTCAGCCGATACAAGGCGCCCTGCGGGAAGTTGTAGCGGGCAGGCGCGACGAGCTGTTCCGAATCGAAACGACCCGGAGCGGTCACATCCCACTGGACGGTGAGCCCTTCCGGGCCCACGAAGTAGATTTGCGAGTCGGCCGCCACTGGCGGGACGGCCGGCTGGTACGAAAGTACGCCAGGGCCCGGTCCGCCAACGCCTGGCCCTGGATTTGCCAGCATTGGTGACGGCGGCAGATTGTTCGTTACCGGTTTATGGCAGCCAATCGCGGCCATAACCATGACGAGTAAACACACTCCCGTAATCCTCATGGTTTCCCCCCTCAATTGACATAGACCCTAGTGCAGGGCCGTCTTACAATACGGGCCCCATTTCCTGCGCTTGCAATCCAATCCCGCGAGAGGGCCTGGAAGACGGATTGGCAATCCGTCCTACAAGTGGGTCTCTCGTGGAAAGGCCGCCACGCACGGCTTGAACGGGTCGATTAGCTATCTGAGGTCTATTGGTCGTCCTGTTACAACGCGAATCTTTGGAAAATCCGGCATATCCTGTAAATTGGCGAAATGAGGAATAGACTGCCCATACTGCTCGCTTTGATTCTCATGGCCGTCGCAGCAATGCCGTGGCTGCGGTCGTTGGAGTCGCAGCGATGGAGTTTGCCGACCGGTGCGACAACCGTGCCTCCCCCCGAACAGGCCACGATGCCGGCAACCTTGTCCGGCGGCACGCAAACCTTGGATCGCCCGAAAGATACGTCGTCTCCGCCGTCCTCGATACGACTGGCCGCGGCCCCGATTCCCCTAGCCCCGCAGGACCGAGGCAAGGATTTGCGTCAAGAAAATGGGGTATCTGGTGGGAATGATCCGCCACGATCACCGCAGTTCGATCGAATTGCCGATACTTCCCAATCTACCCCACCCAAACCCCAGGCGTTGTTGGATAGCGCGGTGCGGGCCGTGGAAACCCGACCCTTCATTTCCGCACTTATCAAGCAGCAAGGGGAGATGTTTGGTCATCAGATTACCGGGGAAGGTCACTACTATGAACTTCGCCAGGGACCGATTCCACGAATCCATCTTGAATTGACCATGGAGGTCGGAACGGTTTCCACCAGTCTCGTGCAGGTTTGCAACGGCACGACCTTGTGGACCTATCGGAAGCTGCCTAACGGGGAATCGCTGTCCAAAGTCGACGCCGTACGGGCGATCACCGCCCTTGACAAGGCCGCCGGCAAGCTACCGCCCGAGGCCATTGCCTCGGCGCCGGCACTGGGGGGGCTGGGCCGCTTGATGCGCGGGTTGAACTCCAACTTTGCTTTTACTTCCGTCGTCCCAGGTCAATTGGGCAGCGAGCCGGTTTGGAAGCTGGAAGGCGGATGGAAGCCGGCGCAACTGGCCCGACTTCTGCCGAAGCAGAAAGAGGCAATCGAAAAAGGCCGGACGCCGGATCTGACCCGTCTGCCGGCTCACTTGCCCGACAGCGTGGCGCTTTCTTGGGCCAGAAAGACTGCTTTCCCTTCCGCATCGACTACCTTCGAAGTGCGCCGAGGTCATCGCCGCGGTGTTTGATCGGTTTGGAGTTTTTTGAGCTGAATTTCAGCGGGCCGATTGACTCCAGCCAATTCCTCTTCACGCCGGGCAATTTGCCAATCATCGACCGCACCGAGGAATTTGTCCGCTCGCTCGGCGAATGACGTTGTAGGCGTTGTACGGTGGGCCGGTTGAAACGAGTCTCACCATGACAACGGGAAGCTGGCGGGATTCGTTTCACTCGGTCCACCCTACGGCTACGGCTCGGCCCACCCTACCTCCACGGGCTCTCATCTCCCCGCCCCGGCAAACTTTGCCTGGTTTGCCATGCTCGGAATAAGCCTCAATTTCGGCCCTTAGCGGGGCCGATGACTACGCATGTCATGTACCGGTGCGTCCTATGCTGATAATACTTAGCGACTTACACCTGAACGACGGCACAACCGGGGAGACGCTTTCGCCGGAGGCCTTCGCGCTGTTCGCCGATCAGCTTAAGGAACTGGCGATCACTGCCTCTTGGCGGAGCGACGGCGCTTACCGGCCGATCGAACGAATCGACCTGGTGTTGCTGGGTGACGTACTGGATCTATTGCACTCCAACCGCTGGCACGTCGGCCCCAGTGTGCGCCCCTGGGACGATCCGCGGTCGCCGGGCCTGATCGAGCAAATCACGCGGATCACGGGCGATATCCTCGCGGAGAATCAGGAGTCGCTGGCCACGCTCCGCGCCTTGGCCACCGAAGGCGAGATTGCCATTCCGCCCATGCTTCGTGCCGCTCGACCTGCCTCGGATGCTGACAATCAGCCCGTGATGGTCCGTACCCATTACATGGTCGGCAACCATGACTGGTTCTACCATCTGTGCGGCGAGGCTTACGATGCCCTGCGGCAGAGGCTGGTCGAGCAAATGGGCCTGGCCAACCTCTCAAACCGCCCCTTCCCTCACGATATTTCGGAAAGCGACGAGTTGTTGCAGGCGATGCGGCGGCACAAGGTGACGGCACGGCACGGCGACGCCTTCGACCCGTTGAGCTTCGAAGGCGACCGCGATGTATCCGGCCTGAGCGACGCCATCGCGTTGGATCTCGTCGGCCGTTTCGTGATCGAAGTCGAGCAGAACCTGGGGCACGAGTTGCCCGACACGGCGATCCTGGCCCTCCGCGAGATCGACAACTTTCGTCCCCTGCTCTTGATTCCCGCTTGGATCGAAGGCGTCTTGGAACGGACTTGCGTGCAGCCGGCCGTGCGAAAGCGCGTGAAGCAGTTGTGGGACCGGTTGGCGGAAGAATTGCTTTGCAGCCGCGTGGTCCGCGAGCGCGATGCGCTGAGCTCGGCAAACCTGATCGACGGACTATCGCGGGCCCTGCGGTTCAGCAAGCGGCGTTCGGCGGGTTGGGCGGCAGCCACGAGCGAATGGTTGCGGACGATTCGCGGGGCCGACAGCGATTCCTTTGCCAGCCATGCTTTGACCGAGCCCGACTTTCGCAATCGCCGCGCCAAGCACGTGGTTTACGGCCACACGCACGCGGCGGAGATTGTGCCGCTGGATGCCAGCCACGCGGAAGGCTATGTGCTGGACCAGATCTATTTCAACGCCGGCACGTGGCGGCGGATTTACCGCCCGGCCAGTTTCGCGCCCGCCGGCCACGACTTCGTAGCCACCGACGTTTTCAGCTACTTGGCCTTCTTCCAGGGCGACGAGCGCAAGGGCCGCACCTTTGAGACCTGGACCGGCACGCTGGGACACACGCCCGCTGAGCGGATCATTCATCGCATCGACGCCGGCCGCGGCGCGCTCTCGGCCCAGTTGGCTTCGGCGGCCCCGCATATCGCTACGCTCTTGGGCAATACGGCCGGTCTGACCGCACGACGGCGATCCTGATGAATTCCTACATCCAAGTTGTCACCACCACTGCCTTGCGTGAGGAGGCGGAACGGATCGCTCGCGAATTGGTCGAAGCCCGCCTGGCGGCCTGCGGCAAGTCGTCGGGCCGATCATCAGCACCTATCGCTGGCAAGGCAAGATCGAGACCGACGAAGAATGGCAATGCTGGGCCAAGACCCGCGGCGAGGTGTTCGCTCGTGTTGAAGAAGCCATTCGCCGCATCCATCCCTACGAGGTACCGGAGATTCTCGCCATACCAGTGGTGGCCGGCAGCGCCAGCTACCTGGCCTGGCTCGATGCCGAGACGGAAACTACTCCTCGATGATTTCCTTGACAAGCTGGACAAAATGGGGCGTCTTCTGTGACTCAGAAAGCTCAGCCGCCTTCTTGTCGGCCTCAGCCCGCTGATTGTATTCGAACAGCGAGATCCGCCGCAAAGTCTGGTTATAGACACCCCAGAAGGCCTTCAGGCGGACTTCTTTGACAGCCTTCGCACGACTCTTGCGCTTCGCTGGGGCCTTTTTTTCTTTGGCTTTTGGCGTGGCACCTTCTTGGGCCGCATCTTCCTGGTGGGCTTCTGTGCGCTCTGCCGAATCGACCTCCTCACGTAACTCTTTGCGGTTGAGAATCTTGCGAGCCATTTTCTTCCTCTATACGAGCCAAAAAACCAAATCGCCGCTGCCGAGTGCATACGGTTGAAGGAGATTCTAGCAAAATTCTCCGTCCGGGAACAGTGGGATGAAGGATGAGGGATGAAGGATGAAGGATGAAGGATGAGGGATGAGGGATAGATCGGTTACTGTATTGGCAAAGGTTTCGTGCCTATTTCCTTCATTTTCTCTAACCCACGGCCTCTTATCCGTCATCCGTCATCCTTCATCTCCGGTCGCCAGTTTCCGAGCAATCTCGCATGCCCGGCGGAACTCCGCACAATCGAGTCGTTCGGCCGGTGTGTGGGGGTTCTCCTGCCCACAGCCGAGGGTTACCGTGGGTATGCCCCGGGCACTGATCCAATTGGCGTCCAACCCCCCGTTGGAGATTGCCCTGGCCGGTTTGCCGCCGAGCGAGCGGATCACTTCTTCGGCCACGAGGACCGAGGGGCTGTCGTCCGGCAAGCGGAAAGACTCGTAATCCAGGCGACCTTCGATTTCCACCGCACCGCATTTACCCTCCACGTTCTTGACGCTCCGCGCAGCCTTCCTGAACGCCCTTTCGATTGCCTTGGTGATCTCCTCACGGAAATCGGGGTCGTGGCTGCGGGCTTCGGCGCGGAGTTGAACTTCGGGAGTGATGACATTCGTGGCCTCGCCACCGTGGATGACCCCGACGTTGGCAGTGCCACAGCCCGATGGCTTCTCGATCTTACCGAGCCAGCCGTCGCGGTGCAACTCTGCAATGGCGAGCGAGGCGATCGTGATCGCGCTGACGCCCCGTTCGGGCGAGGCGCCGGCGTGGCTGGCCGTGCCGGAGATCCGCATGGCCATGCGATAGCCGCCGGTGGCCCCGATCGTGACCTTGTCGGTGGGGCCGCCGTCGAAATTGAATGCCAGCTTTGGCCGGCCCAGCATGCCGATCGTGGCATAGCGCGCGCCGTACAGACCGACCTCCTCTTGCACGGTCCAGAGGAACGTCAGCGGTCCATGCTCGGGCTTTTCCGCCAGTATGTACAATGCGGCCGCCAAGATCGCGGACGTGCCGGTGCGGTCATCGGCGCCCAGAGCCGTGTGCTTGTCGGCGGGAACGATGTATTTCCCTTTCTTCACGGGCCGGGCACCGCGGCAAATCGGCACCGTATCGACGTGGGCCAGCAGCAGTCGCCGCGGCCCCGGCCGGGTTCCAGGCAGTTTGAGGACCAGATTGCCGCTCTCCCCACCCAGCGGGATTCTGCGATGGGCCTGATCGAAGGCCAGCACCTCATCGGTCGCTCCGGACCGGCGAAGCTGATCGACGATGAACTGCATGATCGCCCCCTCCTCGCCACTGAGACCGGGAATGGAGAGTGCCTGAAGCAGTAACTCGTCGGCATGTTGCAAGTAGGTTCTGGGCATAACAAGTTAAGCAAAGCAGGTTCGGGGTTCAGGAAAAAAACTCTGGCATGCTAACCCGAAGCGCAAGCGAGGGCAGGGTGCGGAGTTGCCCTCGTTTGCGCTTCGGGTTAGTATGAGGCCGTGGATAGTTTGGTGGGTCACCTGGCGGCGGTTATCTCCGCGCCGCTTGCCCATTATCGACCGTCGCTGCTGATTTCTCAATAGTCCCCAAGCCCTGCCGTTCTCTCCGATGCGTTTTTTTATTGCCGGCATCATGCAAGGTTCGCATACGGTGAACCACATGCACAACCAGGATTATCGCCAGCGAATCGCGCAACTGCTGGAGGACCACTTTCCGGGCGCGGAGATTTACGATCCTCTGGCCAAGCACAAGAAGTCGCTGGATTATGACAAGTTGACGGGCCGGGAAGTCTTCTTTCGTCACAACCAGATGTGCCGCGAGGTCGACGTCCTTTTGGCCTTCATTCCCGAGGCATCGATGGGCACGGCCATCGAAATGTGGGAAGCCCATCAGCACGGGGCGGCGGTCCTGACGATCAGTCCCATGAAGCACAACTGGACTGTCAAGTTCCTCAGCCATGGCCTGTACGCCGATGAAGCCGAGTTTATCGCGGCACTGCGCAGTGGCGAAGTAGCACGCAAGATTATAGCCGTGCGGGGAGCGACCTAATACTTCCTCGTCCGCATCCTTCCCTGCACGCGTCCCGGCAGTCCCTGGATCCGCAAGAAACCCTCGGCGTCGGTCTGGTTGTACGACCCGCCGCCCTCCATCGTGGCGATGCCTTCGTCGTACAAGTTGTTGGGGCTGCTGCGTCCGGCGACGTCGATGTTGCCCTTGTAAAGATTGAGCACGACCTCGCCGGTCACCGGCCCCTGGGCCTGGCGGATGAAGGCCATCAAGGCGTCCAGCTTGGCGTGATACCAGAACCCGTAGTAGACCATCTCGGCCACTTCCGGCGCGAGGCGATCGCGGAGGTGCATCAGGTCGCGGTCCATGGTCAACTGCTCGACCAGCCGATGGGCCGTGTAGAGAATTGTCATGCCGGGGGCCTCGTACACGCCGCGGCTCTTCATGCCCACGAAACGGTTCTCGACCATGTCGATGCGGCCGATGCCGTTGCGGCCGCCGATCTCGTTCAACTGCGAGACGATCTGGAAGGCACCGAGCCGCTGTCCGTTGACGCTGACGGGCACGCCCGATTCGAAGCCGAGGGTGATCCGCTCGCTCTTGTCGGGGGCCTTCTGCGGCGAGACGGTCATGCCGAAATCGACCAGTTCGACGCCGTTGACGTTCAGGTCTTCCAGCTTACCGGCCTCGTAGCTGATGTGCAGGCAGTTCTCGTCGGAGCTGTAAGGCCTGGTCGAGGTCGCCTTGACAGGGATATTCCGCTGGTTGCAATAGGCGATCATCTGGCTGCGGCCGGGAAACAACTGGCGGAATTTCTCGATCCGCCAGGGGGCAATGATGCGGATGGCCGGACTGAGGGCCTCGGCGGCCAACTGGAAGCGGCATTGGTCGTTCCCCTTGCCGGTGGCCCCGTGGGCGTAGGCATCGGCCCCCACCTCGCGGGCAACTTGCAAGCAGACCTTCGAGATCAGCGGCCGGGCGATCGACGTGCCCAAGAGATACACGCCTTCATATTTTGCCTGCCACTGCAAGACGGGAAAGGCGAAATCGCGGCAAAGCTCCTCCTGGGCATCGACGATTCGGGCCGAGCGGGCCCCGATATTCCGGGCCTTCTGCAAAATCGCTTCGCGATCTTCGCAGGGTTGTCCCAGATCGACATAGACCGCGTGAACATCGTAGCCCTCTTCCATGAGCCAGCCCAGAATGACCGAGGTGTCCAATCCGCCCGAATAGGCCAGAACGCAGGTAGGCATGAGAATCTCTTTGCTGTTCGTACCAGCGGAATTCATTCCGTGAGTGTCAAGAGTGACCGGGAAACCCCTATTTTGAACCACGCCGCGGCGAATGGCAAGGGGCGGCGTTCGGCCGCTGCATTATGGCCATCGCCTCTTCTCGTCGAGATATAAGTCCCATAAGTCCTATATGTCCCATAAGTCTCATAGCGTTATCAGTTGACCTTTCTCCCGCCTTGTGCTACGGTAGCGACAAAATCCTGCATAAAGTGCGAGAATTATCCTTATGTTCCCCAGGCTCTGGAACTACGTGCTGCGCGTCTTACAGAAGACCTGGGATGGCTGGCAGGAAGACGACGGCTTCCTGCTCAGTGCGGCAATGGCCTACTATGCGGCGTTCTCGCTTTTCCCGCTGTGCCTGGTGCTGATCTCGGTCCTCGGCTTTGTCCTGCATTTCTCACCGCAGGCCGACAACGCCCAAGGGGTGCTTCTCGATGAGGTCAGACAACAGGCCGGACCGCAGGCGGGGCCGTGGCTGGCCGATCAATTACAGTCCCTGCTTGTGGGTGTAAAGGCAAATGCCGGCCTGGGCGGGCCGGTGGGCGCGATTACCCTGCTGGCAGCCGCGATTGTGGTTTTCCTCCAGCTCGATTACATGTTCGGCCGCATCTTCGGCACGACGAAGACCTCCACGACGACGAGTTGGTGGGGCTACGTTCGCACGGTGCTCCGCGACCGCCTTGCGGCCTTTCTCATGCTTATGGCCGTGGGTGGGCTGCTGCTGAGCCTGTTTATCGCCGGCGTCATATTGGCGGGAGTCCGTCCCCGCATCGAACACCTGCTCCCCGGCAGCGTGGTGCTTTGGGGCTGGGCCCAATTCCTCTTCAGCGCCGTGACCAACGCCCTGCTTTTCGCCTTGATCTACAAGGTCTTGCCCAAAGTGGCCGTCCGCTGGCGCGACGCCCTTGTCGGCGGACTGTTCGTCTCGCTGGTATGGCTCCTTGGGCAGCGTCTGCTGGTGACGTTCCTGATTGGGCCGGGCTACACGGCCTACGGCATCGTCGGCTCGTTCATCGCGGTGATGATCTGGGTCTATTATGTGAGCGTCATCCTCTTTCTCGGCGCCGAGCTCGTCGAGGCCCTCGCGATCGTCGCCGGCCGAAGCACGAAAATCGATCCATCCGTTTGAAGCATGGAACGCTCCTTACAACGGCTGACACACTTTCCACCTGTTTTGAAAAGCGGTCGCAAGCTCCCGCACTCGAAAAGTGCTTTCACTCGAACACCACCCAGGCGCTGTCTTCCTTGGTCGAAAAAGTGCCGAAACTGGCCGGCCAGACTTCCATTTTCTGCAGGTCCGTGCCGGGCACGTCGTTATCGTCGATGGCAAAGCCGAGCCAGAAGCCCTTGCCCGATTCTACGGGAAAAAGGGTCTTCTCGCTACCAGCCCAGGTGCGGGCGTCGATGGGAAGTCTGAACTCGGTCACGATCACCTTGGCCTGGGAGAGGTCTTCGCCCGTCGCCGCCTCGACCAGCTTGCGTTCCGGGACCGTTTCGGCGTTGTCCAGGACTTTCACGACCCGCGGGGCGACGTCCGCCGGGAGGTTGAGTTGCATGTTGACGAAGAAACGCCGCCGCACGATCTGATCGCCGTCGGTCGAGAACTTGCCGATGCTGAACTGGAAGCCGTCGGGGAAAAAGCCATTGATCATCATCTCCACGGTATCCTGGAGGTGGGTACCCGTGGCGATGGTCTGGTGAAAGGTCGGCACATCATCGAAGCGCAACACTTGGACGTAGAGGTTCTTGCCCTCATAGGCCAGGCGGATGACGGCGCGTGCAGTCCTTGGCGCTGGTGATGTTGGGACTGCCGGTGGCGGGGGTGATGATGATCTGCGGCGTCAAGCCGATCCGCCGCCATTTCTCCAGGTCGCCGTCGATCGGCAGCGGCTGCGCCAGTCTTTTCACGGTCACGCGCGGCTTTTCGGAGCGGGCCTGCATGAACGTGGTTTGGGGCGCGCGGCTGGCCAGCACGCCGGCCCGCGCGGCGGTAACCGAGAAGGGATAGACCGCCTTGCGGTAATTGTCGTAGTTGCGGAGACTTAACCAGTGGTCGCCGTTGAGGAAGTAGTCGCCCACCAGCACGTGAAGCCTGCCGTCGTTGCCCCGGAACAGGACGTGCTGGTCGGGATGGTCCACCCAATAGCCCGACCAATGTGCCTCGCGGGGAAAACCGAGATGCCCTAAGGAGAGCCCGTCCTCATCCAGCCCGATCCATTCGGCCTGGTGCCCCCAACTGGTGAGGATGAACCCCGGCGTTGCCTGCTTAACACCCTGCACCGGGCCATAGTCGTTCATGGGCAGGTACCAGCGGAGATTGCCGTCCTTGCGGAACCGCGCCACGTCGATGCCGCCGCTATTGCTCAGCCCCATGCCGTGCGGGCTTCCGGCCGCCTGGAGCACGGCCAGCAGCTCGCCATCGGGACTGATCGCACTTTCCGACTGCGACTCGGGCCTGACCTTGGTCTTGAAGTCGTAAGGGCTGACCAGCAGCGTGTTGGCGATGGGGAAGACCGGTGCTAGAGGGATCTCGTAGATCGGAAAGCCCTTGGCATCCAGGCCCTTGAAGAGCCAGCGTTTGAACGTCTGGCTGCGGATATCGCCGCCGGGCTCGAGTGTGCTGAAGCGCACCGTCGCCTCGCCCGCGTTGACCTGTTTACCGGCGGTATCGAGGACCGGCGTGCCCTCGCCATCCGCCGCAGTGATGGCGCCGTCCTGGTTTTCATCGCGAACCACCACCAGGCCGCCCTTTCCCGGGCAGTAGAAGGCGACGATCTTGCCGACATAGTTGTCGTAACGGAGGACCAGGAAGCCACTGCGTTTTTGGGCGTCCGCAGTGGTATAGCGCATTACGCCGAAGACCTTGCCCTGGTACTTGAAGAAGCCGACGGTTGAATTGCCGCCCTGCGCCAGTTCGGGCCGCCCCCAGTAGGCATCCGGCCGCCAGGCGCCATTGCGGGCATCGATGAGCCAGGAGACGCGCGACGAGGGATCGAAGAACCGCGAGACGTTTTCTTCGCCGGGGAAGCGGGCCCAGAACGGGGCGTTGCCGAACTGCGCATTGCCCATGTACAGGCTGGTTCCGTCAACGGCAAAAACCAGCGGCCGGCTGCCGCCGTCCAGCACCGCCAGAACGTCCGGCGTCGTCCAAATCCATGACTACTTCGTGCGCAGAGTTGTAGGGTCCCTTTTGAAACCAGAAGCGATCGGCGGCCACCGGACCATAAGGCCCGTCGCCCCGGCCGAGAAGTTGTTTGGCCACCGGCGCGGCGGGATTGCTGATGTCGAAGAAGCGGACCTTGCCGGCGTCGTAGTCGGCCACGGCCAGGCGATCGCGGCTCACGGCCACTCCCAGTGGATTGGCAACCTGCCTGACGGTGTATTTCACTTCACCGCTGGGAGTGAAGGCGGTGACCTTGCCGCCCGTGAAATCCCGCCCGCCGCAGATCATCCACAGCAATTTGCGCCGCCGGTCCGCCACCGGATGAAACGGATGACTTGCCTTAAAAGCCGGTTCCAGCTTGCCAGTGGCGGTAGGAAGGCGATAGACCTCACCGTCCCTGCTGGTGATGTACAGATTGCCGGCCAGTTCGGCCAGGCCGTTGGCATTGGCGATCGGCACGGACAGCTTCAGCCCGCCCGTCGGCCACGCCTGCAGGCGTCCCTGATTGTCAAGCCGGATGATGACGTGGTTCGGGGCGCTGCGCTGGAGCACGTAGAGGAGCCCGTCGCCGCCGCGGCACAAGCCGAGCGTCTCCTTGCCGCCGGGCACGCTCCAGACCGCCTTGCCGCCGGACAGGTCCTTGGCGCGGATATTCTCGGAGCGCTCGTTCCAGCCGCATCCCAGAATCAGGCTGTTGCCGGCGCCAAACACCGCCCGCCACACCCCGTCCCGATCGGATTCATCAACATGGGTGCCCGCGCCATTATTGGCCGTGAGCATCCGGTAGCTCCATCGGAGGTTGCTTTCCACGAATCGTAGTTCATAATCACCGGGGCCAATGGCAGCGCCCAGTTCGCTGCGCGACGGCAGGAGGAAGCCGTACGTGCCCTTGGCCAGCGGCAGGTCGTGGAAGAGGTAGCGGACCAGCGTGCCGTCGCGGGTAAAGACGCCGGCGCTCTTGGTGCCTTCGCTCTGCTGGACGACGAAAGTGCCGTCCGGGGTGACAGCCGGCTTCACAGCGCATTCGCGGGCGCCCAAGCCGGGACTGGCAGGGCGATTCTCGCCCGCAATGTCCTGGGCCGGCGCCTTCACGTCGCCAAGCTTCTGCACCCCCCAGCCAGCCGTGGTCGAGATTTCGGGATTCCAGTCCAACGTGGAAATGGGCTGGTAATCACCCTTCGCTGGGTCGCGGAAGACGACCGGCAGGCAGACGCTCTGGGCGTCCAGCCCGCCGGAAACGTCGCGCCACGGCCCGAGCGAGATGCGGGCCATCTCGTCATTGAATTTGCCGGTGAGGAGCGCCAAATAGAGGTTGTGGTCCACATTCAAGCCCGTGCCGGGCTGACGCACGCCGATAGCCACTCCGGCGTGGGCGACCAGGTTGTTGAACACCGAACTCTCGGTCACCTCGGCCAGTGCGATACCAACCGAATCAGTATGGGTCAGCGTGTTGTTGACGACACCCGCCCGCTTCACCCCATCCAGAGCGATGCCGGTCAGGCTGCCATCAATGATACAGTTCTCGATACGCGCTCCGACAACCTCTTGGATGCGGATGCCGACAGCGCCGCCCCGCACGAGCACGGCGGATAGCCGGACCGCATCCACGCCGCGGGCCAGGATGGCCGTACCTCCCCGATTCGCGACGGCTAGCTCGGAGACGGTTGTCTGGTCGCCCGCCAGAGTGAGCCCGACATTAGCCGTACCGATATCCAAGATCGTCTTCTCATAGCCGGCCCCGCGCAGAGCCACTCCGGTTGGGATCGTCGGCGTGCAGGCGTACGTCCCCGGCGCCAACTGCACGGTGGTTCCTGGGGTCGCCTTGGCCAGGGCTGCGGTGAGTTGCTCCGCCGATGCGGCATCGATTGTGGCCGCCGATACGACTGTCGCCAGGTTCGTTACCGCCACTGCGAGGATCGCAAAGGACTTCAGTACGTGCGTTGCCATTTTCATCAAACTCCAAGTTCGTCGCCGGTAGTATTGGTAAAGTGGTGCAAATACTAACTTTTTTAGTATAATTTTACGTCTTGCCCTCCAAAACCCCCCTTTTTCCAGTGTGCCCAATCGCCCCACGGCCGAGGTTACGCTTCAAATCACGATCCCGCACCGATTGACAGGACCCGCCACGTAGCTTAACATGCTCTATTTCCCCTGCTTCGTGAGCATTCGCCTGGGCAAGCCCCTGAGCGCGGGGACGCTCGGACTCGAGTGAGTAACCGCCCTTGGGAAGATGGAGCCTCAATCATGGCCGTTCCAAAACGCCGACATTCCAACGCCCGTACCAATAGCCGCCGTGCCAACCACGACAAGAAAGAACCGCGGCATTTGACCTATTGTGCGCAGTGCAGTTCTGCGGTGCCTCCGCACACCGTCTGCCCCAAGTGTGGTCATTATATGGGTCGCAAGGTCGTCGAGGTCGAGTCCTAAACCGAAGCGGGGAGTCGCAGACCGCAAAGGGGCGTTTCACGGAGGGACTGCGTTGGGCAAGATCGCCTTTTTGTTTCCCGGGCAAGGCGCCCAGACCGTGGGCATGGGCCGGCGGCTGGCCGAATCGCTTCCTGCTGCGCGGCAGTTGTATGACCGGGCCTATGAACTTCTTGGCTACGACCTGGCCAAACTCTGCTTCGAAGGGCCGGCCGAAGTCCTCGATTCCACCATCTACAGTCAGCCCGCACTGTTTGTTACCAGCCTGGCCGCCCTGGAATCGTTACGCGCACAGTCACCCAACGTCGTGCTATCCTGTGAAGGGGCGGCCGGATTGAGCCTGGGCGAGTATACCGCCATGGTCTTCGCCGGCATCATGGATTTCGACGAAGGCCTGATGGTGGTGCAGAAGCGCGGCGCCGCGATGCAAGAGGCCGCCGACGCCACTCCCAGCGGCATGGTCACGATCCTTGGCCTGGAACGCGTGCAAGTCGAGGCCCTTTGCCAACAGGCCCGGCAGGGCGAGATCTTGGAAATTGCCAATTTGCTCTGTCCCGACATGCTCGTTGTTTCCGGCCATAACGGCGCCTGTCTGCGGGCGGCCGAGTTGGCCCCGAGAATGGGAGCGATGAAGGCAGTTCCCCTGGCTGTGGCGGGCGCATTTCATACCGAAATCATGCGCCAGCCGACCAGCGCTGTGCCGAGGCCCTGGCCGAAGTCCACATGCAGGCCCCGAAGATCCCCGTGATTTTCAATGTCGACGCCCAACCGCACGATGATCCCGAGGAAATTCGTCGTCTGATGGTCAAGCAGATCATCAACCCGGTTTGCTGGGAAGAGTCGATGCGGTACCTGCTCGCCCAGGGCTTCGACCAGTTCTACGAGGTCGGCCCGGGGCGCGTTCTGCGGGGCCTGCTCCGCAGAATTGCCCGCAAAGTCGAATGTCAGAGTTTGGAAGTTTAGAACTTAGTGCTTAGAGCTAAATACTAAGTTCTAAGCACTAAGAACTATAACTCGGAGTCCACGAATGTCCGAAGCGAAAAAACGAATCCAAGTTGACCTGACCGGCCGTATTGCCTTGGTTACCGGTGCCGCCAGGGGATTGGGCCGCTCGTTTGCTCTCGATCTGGCCGCCGCGGGCGCCAAAGTCGCGTGCGTCGATATCAATACCGAGACACTGGCCGAGACGGTCGGGGCAATCCAGGCCGCTGGCGGCGCCGCGCACCCAATTGCCGCCGACGTGACCAATTCGCAGCGCGTTGATGAGGTCGTCGCCGAGGTCGTCAAACTCTGGGGTGGACTGGACATTCTTGTCAATAACGCCGGCATTACCCGCGACAACCTGATCATGCGGATGAAAGACGATCAGTGGGATGCCGTCTTGAACATCAACCTCAAGGGCACCTTCCTCTTCACCCGGGCAGCTTCGCGGCCTCTGTGCAAGTCGAAGTATGGCCGGATCATCAACATTGCCAGCGTCTCGGGCCTGATGGGCAATCCGGGTCAGGCGAACTATTCGGCCTCCAAGGCGGGCGTGATCGGCCTGACCCGGACCATTTCCCGCGAGTTGGCCGGGCGGAGCGTGACGGTCAACGCCGTCGCCCCAGGTTTCATTGCCACGGAAATGACCGCCAAGCTGGGCGAAGACATGTTAGAAAAAATCAGAGAAGAAATCCCCCTCAAGCGGCTGGGTTTGCCCCAGGACGTTTCCGACGCCGTGCTTTTCCTGGCTAGCGATGCGGCAGAATTCATCACCGGCCAGGTAATTACCGTTGACGGGGGCCTCACTGTATAATAGCTCCGAGAGATATAGACACAAAATGAAAAAGTCGCTATATCTGTCGGGCTAGATGAAGGAAGTTAAGTAAAAGGCGGGGGATGGCTTGAGAATTCGTTCGAGAACACCATGTCCCTTTCGCCCCCCTACTAGAGCTGGGTGAGGTTTTCGGATCGGTTCCGATAGCCCCTTGCCCCTTACAAGAGCCGGGTGAGATTTTCGGATCGGTTCTGAAAATGGCCTCGCCCGTAGAACCTGTGTTACCAGGAGGAGCCTCAGGTGGCCTCAGTTGAAGAACGTGTGATTGATATTGTTGCCGAGCAGCTTGGCGTGAGCAAGGACCAGATTACCCGCGATACGTTGTTCGTGAATGATTTGGGGGCGGATAGCCTCGATACGGTCGAACTCGTGATGGAACTCGAAGAAGAGTTCGACATCAATATTCCTGACGATGCGGCGGAGAAGATCCAGACGGTCGGACAGGCCGTCGACCACATCAAGAACGCCGTCACCAGCAGCGAAACTTCGTCGAGTTGAAGCCTGTGCTCTGACGGTCTGAACTGATCGGGAGCAGAGCGATAGGGAGAGGTTCGTACCAGTCTTAACCGTTCGCGGAATAAACATCCATGAAGCGGCGCGTTGTCGTAACTGGTTTAGGTGCGGTCACTTCGCTTGGCCGCCGGGTTGCGGAGATTTGGACTCGCGTATGCAACGGCGAAAGCGGGGTTGCCCCGCTGCGCTGTTTTGACGCCAGCGGCTACCGTGTTCGATTCGGCGGCGAAGTTGTCGATTGGTCGCCGGCCGGCTACATCGAACCCCGCGACGAAAAGAAGCTCGACCGTTTCACGCAGTTTGCCATCGTTGCCTCGGTCGACGCGGTCAAGGATTCGGGCATCGACTTCTCCAAGTACGACCCGTTCCGTTGCGGCGTGATGATCGGTTCCGGCATCGGCGGGCTATGGGAAATCGAAACCCAGCATGAGCGGCTCATGGTCAAAGGTCCGGACAAGGTCTCGGCCTTCACCATTCCCAAGCTGATCGCCAACTCGGCCAGCGGCCAGGTGTCGATCCAATGGGGACTTCGCGGTCCCAACGAGTGCATCGTGACGGCCTGTGCCAGTGCGGCCAATTCGATCGGCCACGCCTTTCGCATCATCCAGTACGGCGATGCCGACGTGATGATCAGCGGCGGCAGCGAAGCAGCCGTCACGCGCATGGGTCTTGCCGGTTTTGCCGCCATGCGCGCCCTGTCGGAACGCAACGACGACCCGTCGCACGCCAGCCGTCCCTTCGATCGCGACCGCGACGGTTTTGTCCTGGCCGAAGGGGCCGGTGTGCTCGTGCTTGAGGAATTGGAGCACGCCAAGGCCCGCGGGGCGAATATCTACGGTGAAATGCTGGGCTATGGCATGAGCGCCGATGGCGGCCACATTACCGCGCCCGACAAGGACGGCATCGGCGCCGCCTATGCCATGCAAGTGGCGGTCCGTGACGCTGTCATCGACCCCACCGAGGTTGGGTACATCAATGCCCACGGCACGAGCACTCCGCTGGGTGACGCGGCCGAGACCTCGGCCATCAAGTCGGTTTTTGGGGAGCACGCCTACAAGCTGAGCGTTTCCAGCACGAAGAGCCAGTTGGGGCACCTCCTGGGTGCTCAGCGGCGGCATCGAGCTGATTTTCTCGATCCTTGCCATTCGCGACGGCGTGATCCCGCCCACGATCAACTACACCACGCCCGATCCGGCCTGCGATCTCGACTACACGCCCAATCAGGCGCGGCAGCGGCAGATTCGCGTCGCCATGTCCAATAGTTTCGGTTTCGGCGGGCACAACGGTTCGCTGATCGTCGGCGCCCTGCGGAATGGAGCCGTGACGTAGAATCTCTCTTGTCCGGCCCGGCGTGACTTCGTATACTCCCTGCGCGAAAAAGCCGGTTATAGCGCAGAAGCAAGGAGGCTTCGAAGATGTGGTCGCGATCCATTTTCACGGCGTTTATCCTTTCCGTCACGACGGTCCAGGCCTGGGCGCAAACGGTTCCGGCCGCCGCTGGCCCGACGCCCGGTGCCATCTGGCGTCCAGCCGCGTACGGCGCGGTCAACGGGGTCGTTCCGGCAGCCGCCACGTCTCCGGCGCCGCTTTCCCCCGACCATGGGTACATCGGGCCCGCCCCCGCCTTCACCGCGCCCGCCGCTCCTGGCGGGGCGCCGGGTGTGAACCCGTTCCTCGCGCCGCCGCCCGCCGTGACGCGACGTTCCTTGCACGTGACCACGGGCAACGGCACCTTGCCCAGCGAACAAGGCCAGGTCTGGCGGGAATACGACATCAGTCCCTACACGGCCCGTGTGACCACCACCAAGCGGCCGGAACAAGCCATTGTGGATTGGATTCTCCGCGAGACGGGCTATGAAGTCTGGCACACCGAGCCGTTTGGAATCCTCAGCGCCTCGCCACGGACTTTGCGGGTCTATCATACGCCGCAGATGCAGGCCGTGGTGGCCGATATCGTCGACCGCTTCGTCTCCAGCGAGGCGGAAACCCGCACTTTCAGCCTTCGCGTGGTAACGATTGACAACCCCAACTGGCGCGCCACCGCCCACCGCTCGCTGCGGGCCATCCCCGTGCAGACGCCGGGCGTCAGCACCTGGCTGCTGCCCAAGGAAGACGCGGCCGTGCTCCTCGGCGCGCTGCAACACCGCAGCGATTATCGCGAACACAGCTCCCCGCACCTGCTGGTCAATAACGGCCAGGCCACCGTGATTTCGGCCCTGCGCGGACATGGTTTCATCCGCGATGTGAACCCGCGGCCCGACGCCTGGCAGGGCTACGACGAACTGCGGGGCCAGATCGATGAAGGGTTCTCTTTGGAGTTCAATCCATTGCTCTCCACCGACCGTCGCTCGGTCGATGCGATGATCAAGTGTCAGATCGACCAGGTCGAGAAGATGGTGCCGGTGATGTTGGAAGTGCCCACGCAGACCTCGCCACGGCAGCGAGCCCGGGTCGAGGTGCCGCAGATGAGCAATTACCGCTTTAGCGAGCGTTTTCGCTGGCCGGCGGACCAGGTCTTGCTGCTGGGCCTGGGGATGGTGGCCTTGCCGGTCCCTGTCGACTCGACGCCCACCGTGGCCGGTTTGCCGCTGCCATTGCTTCCCAGTTCACCACCAAGGGCCGATCTCTTGGTGATCATCGAGAGCAAGGGCCCCGTCGCCGAGACGCCCGGCGCCGCCAGCGCCGGCATGCCGGCCGCGGGAGCGGGACAGTTGCCGCGGCAGTAAAGCGCGCGGGCTGGCACGTCCCTGGGCTTGCAAAGGGCATGTTCTTGCGACGTGGATGTCTGACGAAACCGTGTATCGGCCGAATTCCTGCACGTCCAAATTGGGTTTCAACTTCAAGGCGGCGGACGAACGACTCTTCGAGGAATTGGCCGCGCTGACGAAGGAAGGGTTCATCAGGTACGACAAGGCCCATTACGTCTAATCGACGGCACGCGTTCGCCACTCTTATAATATGCTGTGGCGACGGCAAACATCTGTCGCTCCTTCGTCGTATTCGCCGGGAGGTAGGCTGCAGCCGAGTTTCCACGCTACCTTTCACCCAGCGATGAATCGCTGGGCTATTCTCACGTGCCCCTACGGTGCGAAGATATCGGTAACGACAAGCGCAGAGCGCAGGAACGAGAGCGTTACCCTGCCAGCCGTTTCTCCATCTCACTGCGGCCCAATTCGAGGGCCTCGCCCAGTTTTTCCGCCAGCTTGCCGCCGGCCTGGGCCATGTCGGCGCGACCGCCGCCCTTGCCGCCGACCATCGCCGCCGCCTCGCGGATCCACTGTACGCAGTCCAGCCCGCGATCGACCAGGTCGCGGCTCAGCCCGGCGATGAGCAGCACCTTGCCCTCATCCTGCTTCGTACCCAGGAGCACCGCCACGGGGGCGGCCTTGCGGCGCAACTGGTCGATCAGGTCGCGGAGCGATTGCGGCGTGCCGCCGGGCACGTCGGCCGCGACGATCTTCACGCCCTGCAATTCCACGGCGCCGGCCACGAGCTGATCGACGCCCGCGCCTTCGGCCTTGGGCGCGGCCGAGGCCTTCTTCTGCAACTCGCGGACCTGCTTCATCAGGGTCTCGACCCGGTCGGGCAGGTCCTCGACCGCCGCGCGGATCGTCAACGCGATCCGCCGCAATACGGCTTCGTCGCGCTGCACCCGTTGGACGGCCGCCAGACCGGTCAAGGCCGTGATGCGGCGAATGCCCTTGGCGATGCTCTCTTCGCCGATGATCTTCATCAGGCCTGTCTGCGCCGTGTTGGCCAGGTGCGTGCCGCCGCAAAGTTCCTTGCTGTATTCGCCCATCGAGACCACGCGGACGATGTCCGGGTACTTCTCGCCGAAGAGCATCATCGCACCGAGCCTCTGGGCCTCTTCCTTCGGCATCAGCTTCCACGCGACCGGCACGGCCTCGATGGCCCGGGCGTTGACCTCGGCCTCGATCGTGGTGAGTTGTTCTGGGGTGAGGGCATGGTCGTGGTTGAAGTCGAAGCGGAGCAGATCGGCCTCGACCTTCGAGCCCTTCTGGTGCGTCTGCGTGCCCAGTGTCTTCCGCAAGGCGTATTGCAAGAGGTGCGTGGCCGAGTGGGCTCGGCGAATCGCCTGCCGCCGCGGCGAATCGACCATTGCCTCAACCGGGTCCTTGTATTCGATCTTCCCTTCGCGAAGGTGGCCGATGTGCAAGATGAAATCGTCCTCGGTCCGCGTGTCGGTCACCTCGAAACGGCCTTTGGGGCCGACGATCCAGCCCGTGTCGCCCACCTGTCCGCCCATCTCGGCATAGAACGGCGTGCGATCGAGCACGATCACCGCCGGCAGCTTGCTGTCGAGCTCGTCCAGCTTATAGGAAAGCTCGTTGTTCGCCAGCAGGCCCATCACTTGGGCCTTGCAGGACTCGGATTCATAGCCCACGAATTCGCTCGATGGCAGCGTCTCGCGGATCTTGTCCAGCGGCCCCTTCTTGAACAGTTCCTTCCGCTGGCCGGCGCCAGATGCCGCTTCATGCTCCCCCTTGGCCTTTTTGAAACCGTCCCAGTCGATTTCCAGTCCACGTTCCACGGCCAGCGTCTCGGTCAGTTCCGGCGGGAAGCCGTGCGTCTGCAAGAGGTCGTACGTCTCGCGTCCGGAGACGATCTTGGACTTCGCCTTGGCCGTCTCTTCGAAGAGCCGCTCCACCCGCGGCATTTCGGCGTTGAGCACCTCGAAGAAGTGGCTTTCCTCGTTCCGCAGCCCTTGGGCGACGCGCGTGACTGTCTCCTGCAACTCGGGGTAGGGGCCCTTCATCAGTTCGGCCACGACTGGCGGCAGTTGATAGAGGAACGCCTCGTGGATGCCCATCTGATAGCCGTCCAACACGGCCCGGCGGATCAGCTTGCGGACCACGTAGCCCTGCTTTTCGTTGTCGGGATAGACGTTCTCGTGGATGGCGAACGAGCAGGCCCGGACGTGATCGGCGATGCGGCGCAGGCGGCGACCATTGTCGCTTTCGGGCTCGTATTTCACCCGACAGACCTCGCCGGCCGCTTCGACCAGCGGGCGGAGGATATCGATATGGTAATTGGTGTCGACGCCTTGCAGCACGGAGGCCATCCGCTCGAAGCCCATGCCGGTGTCGATGTTCTTGCTGGGCAGCGGGCGCAGGTTGTTCGGCGGCGGGCCGACGCGGTTGAACTGCGTGAAGACCAGGTTCCAGACCTCGACCGGGGCACCCGCTCGCGGGTCGCGGGGCGTGGCGACGTAGATCTCGCTGCACGGCCCGCAGACGCCGTCGGGCCCCTGGCTGGGCGCGCTGGCCGGCCAGAAGTTCTCGTCCTCGTCCATCCGCTGCAAGCGCTCTGACGGAATCTTGACTTCGTTGAGCCAGATGTTGGCCGCTTCGTCGTCGTTCAGATAGATCGTGGCCGAGAGCCGGTCGGGATCGATGCTCAGCCACTTCTTGCTGGTCAAGAACTCCCAGGCCCAGAGAATCGCTTCGCGTTTGAAGTAGTCGCCGAAGCTGAAGTTGCCCAGCATCTCGAAGAACGTATGGTGATAGGCCGTGCGGCCGACGTTATCGATGTCGCCCGTGCGGAGGCATTTTTGGCAGGTTGTGGCCCGCGTGAAGTCGAGTTTGCAGCGGCCGAGGAAGTGGTCCTTGAACTGGTTCATGCCGGCCGGCGTGAACAGCACTGACGGGTCCCAGCGGGGCACCAGCACGTCGCTGGGCCGGCGAACGCATCCTTTGGACTCGAAGAATGACAGGTATTTTTCCCGCAATTCGTCGCTTTTCATTGAAATCATCACTCGGCTCGGAGGAAACAAACATATCGGAATCCCCTATCATAGCGGGAGACGCGGCCGGGGAAAAGGCGGACGTGCTACAGCCTTGCCCGTGTCAATGTTGCCAAGAGTAGAATCGCGGGCTTCACACGCCTAGTTTTCATCGCGAGACCTCCGGGCAGAAATGTGGCCCCGCGGGAATTGTATCGACTGGCGAATCATTCGTCTCGCCGCAGATCGAACCATCCGTAGGGCGGCCGTCGAAGGCTCTAGCCGAAATGCTCCCTAATTGCCATTTTCTTTTCGTATCCGCGTCGCCCTGAGGCACTTCGGCGGGGATTTCGGCGACGCTGCCAAACGATTTCCCCCGCACTGCCAACCGATTTCTCGACGATCAGCGGCGGCGTCCGGCCCGATCAGGCCGAGCGGCCAGTTCTTTTCGCAGCCAGCGTTTTGATTTTTTCGATTCGCTTCTTGTGCCCCTCTTTCACGGCCCGGCAGAGTTGCTGGATTTTCTGACGCACTGGCTGCGCGGCAATTTCGCAGCGCAGAAGAAAGGTCTCGTGTGGAACAGGCGTGCGCGAGATGTCCTCCGGCGTCGTGTGTTTGTCGTTCAGCCCCGGCGCAAGATCGACGGCGACTCTTCGAAAAACGTGCGTGACGAATGCGGAGCAGAACAGCGATCGTTCGCGCGCCAGCGGATTGTCCTGAGCGCGGAGTGCGGGGCGGCGAAGCCTCATGTATGTGCCGATGAGCTCGCGGATCGAGTAGCGCACGCGGCTGGCGACCATGCCCAGGCCTTCGCCGAGCAGCGCAACGGTTTGCTCCGGCGTGAGGCCGAAGTCCAGCACTGCAAGGTACGGATAGCATTTCTCGTCGAAATACTTTGCAACGCGATTTTCCTGCACGCCAAGCCGAATGTGTTTGCTGTGGATTTCCAGATCGGACTCGATCACCCAGTGCTGCCCGTCGGTACGGCGGCCTTCGAACAGAAATGCGTGCGACCACAGGCTCGGCTGCTGCCCCGGATCGATGCGCCGCTCGGCCTGCCGGATCGCCTTGTCGATCAGGCTGCTGCCGCCGGCCAGCCCGACGCGGCCCGGCTGCGCATATTTTTCGAGGAATTCGCCGTTCGACATCGGCGGCACTGTTTCGAATTTGTTCATCGGAAGCCTCGCTGAAAGACGCGGACTGAACCGAATTGCCGCGCATCGCGCAATCCGGCCCTCTCGCGGAGAAATGATATTGACAGGCAGAATGATCCGCCTGCCCATCCAAGAAAGATACGCTCAGCGAGCGCGTTAGGGCAAGTGGAACACCGATGAAAGTGGAGTGCTGGTTGCGTCGGCGTCGCCGGTGTGCTAGTTTGAGCAGAGTCACCGAAAGGAGGATTCGCGATGAGCCGTCAAATCAATCGTCGTCAGTTCGTGGCCGCGGCGACTGCGGCCGGCGTGGGAATGGCCCTAACTGGGGCGGGCCAGGGCGCCGCGAAGCCGGCGCTGCTGGGCGGGAAGCCCGTGCATGCCGGGAGCCACCCATCCTGGCCCGTCGTGACCCCTGCGGACGAGCAGTCGGTGCTGGAGGTCGTCCACGCCGGCCGCTGGTACCGCGACCGGTCCGTGGAGCAGTTCGAGAGGGCCTTTGCGCTGATGCACAGCGCGAAGCACTGCGTGGCCGTCAGCAGCGGCACCAGCGCCCTGTACACGTCGCTGGGGGCGCTGGGGGTTGGTCCCGGTGACGAGGTCATCGTGCCGCCGTACACGTTCTGCGCCACGGTGAACGTCGCCATGCTGCACTACGCCATGCCGGTCTTCGTCGATTCCGATCGCGAGACGTTCCAGATGGACGCGGCCAAGCTCGAGGCGGCGATCACGGAGCGCACGGCGGCGATCATCCCCGTGCACATTGGCGGATCCGCGGCCGATCTGGACAGTATTCTTGCTATCGCCAAGCAGCGCAACGTGCCGGTGATCGAGGACGCCTGCCAGGCGGTTCTGGGCCGCTGGCGGGACCGCGGCTTGGGAAGCTGGGGCACGTCGGGCTGTTTCAGTTTCCAGGTGAGCAAGAACGTTTGCAGCGGTGAAGGCGGGGCGATCCTCACCAACGATGAGGCGATGGCCGACAACTGCCACGCCTTCCACAACTGCTGCCGCAAGCGGCCGGGGGCCGGTCCCAACTTCAACTATCGGGGCGGCCGATGCACCAACGTCCGCATGACCGAGTTGCAAGGCGCCTTGCTCCTGACCCAGATGGAAGGCGCGGAGCAGCGGGCCAAGACCCGTAGCGAGAACGCTGCGTATCTCACAAGCATGCTCCGCGAGATTCCGGGCATCATTCCCGCGCATGTACGCGGGCTGCACGCGGAATGCCTGGCACATCTACATGTTCCGCTACCACCCGGAGAAGTTCGCCAACCTGTCGCGGCACAAGTTCCTCAAGGCTCTCAACGCCGAAGGGATCCCCTGCTCCGGCGGCTACAGCCCTTTGAACAAGGAAGGTTTTATTCGCGACGCGCTCAACTCCCGCCCTTATACCAAGGTCTATGGCAAGGCGGCCGTCGAGAATTGGGCCGATCGCAACCGCTGTCCCGAGAACGACAAGCTCTGCGCAGAGGCCGTGTGGTTCATGCAGAACGTGCTCCTTGGCCCGCGGAGCGACATGGAGGAAATTGCCGAGGCCATTCGGCGCATCCAGGCCCACGCCGCTGAATTGGCAAGAAAATAGAATTCCGAACTCCGAAGTTCAAAATCCGAAACAAGTTCAAATCACCTGATCGTCAGCCGATCATAGCCCGCCGTGGCAGGGTCGATCCCCCGCATCTTCAGCCAACGACGCCGGCGGGCCCAGTAGAACCGCACGGGAATGAAGATATCGACTACCTCATCGGCAATCAGCAGCCCGCCCAGCACCGGGGCGGCCATGGGCGAAATGATCTCGTGGCCCACGCCGGAGGCCCAGAGCATCGGCGCCAAGGCGATGATCGCCACGCCCTCGGTCAACAGTTTGGGCCGCAGCCGATGCACGGCCCCTTCAATCACCGCATCGCGCAACTCGGCCAGCGAGGCGATCTTCTCCAGCCCGCCCCGCTTCTCGATCGCCTCGCGCAAGTAAACCAGCATGATGATGCCCGTCTCGGTCGCCATGCCCAGGCAGGCGATAAACCCTACGAGCACCGCGACGCTGTAGTGATAGCCGAAGAACCAGAGCAGAAAAACGCCCCCTACGCCGGCCTCGGGCACACACATCAGCATCAGTAACGCATCAAGGAAGTCCTTGTAGGTGAGATAGAGGATCACGAAGATCACCAGGATCACGGCCGGCAGAACCACCAGCGTGGTTCTCTGCGCCCGGACCTGGTTCTCGAACTCTCCGCTCCAGGCCAGGTACATGCCTTGCGGCAACTTGACGTTCTGGGCCACGACCCGCCGGGCCTCCTCGACGAAGCCGAGGGTGTCGCGATCGCGGACGTTGAGTTGCACATAAGACCGCAACATGCCGTTCTCGCTTTTGATCATGGCGGGGCCTTCCACGATCCGCACGTCGGCGACCATCGCCAGCGGGATTTGCCGGGCGGTTGCGGGAGCCGATTGTGAAGCCACAAGCGGCTTTCCCTCGTTGATCCCCCCGTTTGCGGCTTCGCGCATGGGAGCAGATCCGGCGTTGATCAACAGGTTTTTCACGTCTTCCTCATCCTGGCGGAAGCTGCGGCCGTAGCGGGCCCGCACGGGGAACCGCTGGCGGCCTTCGACCGTGGTCGTAATCGCGCGGCCGCCGAGCGCCACCTCGACCACCTCCCAGATATCGCCCACGTTCACCCCGTAGCGGGCGGCCCGGTCGCGATCGGGCCTGATCTCCAGGTAGCCCTTGCCCTTGATCTGGTCGGGAACGATATTCACCGCTCCCGGCACGCTCCGCAGGACCTCGGCCACTTCCTCCGCTACCTTCTGGATCTGGTCGAGGTTGTTGCCAAAGACCTTCACGCCGATCGGCGTCCGCACGCCGGTGGCCAGCATATCGATGCGATTGATGATCGGCTGCGTCCAGATGTTGGACCAGCCGGGCATGCGGACCACGCTGTCCAATTCATCCACGAGGTCCTTTTTCGTTTTGCGCGCGAGGTACAGCTTCGGCGTCCAGACTTTGTCGAGTTCGCCGCGAAGCTTGATGAGCTTCTGCTTTTCGGCCTCGTCGTCGGTCTTCTCGGCCCACTTGCCCTGATCCTGGGCCGCCTTCCGCAACTCGTCGATGGCGCAGTAATCGAAGGTGGCCGCGGCGCAGTCGAGGATTTCGTCGTTGATCTGTTCGACCCGCTTTTGCCACTGGCCGTCGCGCTGCTTGACCGTATATTGCCACATGTCGGTGAACAGCGTGGGCCGCTCCGCGCCAAGGACCTCGGCCACGTCGAGCCACCCCTTGTAAAGCGCGCTATAGTTGGGTGCAAGCAGATCGGGGGTGAGGCTGACCTTGTGACCGCCTTCCGCGGAAGCCAGCTTCTCGACGATCTTCTGCATCAGCCGATTGACATCCTCCTGGCCGGGACCGGCGGCGAGAATCGGGGCAAATTCTCTTTGCAGTTGTTCGGCTCAGCCGGTCTATATCGGTGTCGGTCACCGGCTCGGAAAGGCGGCCCGCCCTTTGTAATCGGCCGAGCAGTTCGGCGATGAACTCGCGCAGTAGCTTGGGGCCGAGCTGGGCGTCGAACTCCTTGAATCGCATGAGCACCATCGCCCGCATCGTTTCGTCGAACCGTGACGCGGCGTTCATCGTGGCCGGGTCGACGATCGCATGTCGCTCGGATTCTTCGAGCACGGCATCGATGAGATTCTGCTTCTGCAGGGCGGCGAGCACGACGGCCATCTGCGCTTGCGCATCCTTGGAATCGAGCTTCCGCTTGGGCCAGTGCTCTTTGGGACGCAGGGTGATCACGCTTTCCACCATGTCCAGCGGCGAAGGATCGGTCGGCGTATCCGCCCGGCCGGCCTTGCCGACGATCAACTCGACCTCGGGAAAGCGGCGAATAATTTCGTCGCGGGCCTTGAGGTCCTTGCTGGCCTCGGTGCTTGAGACCCGCGGCACCGTGACCGGCATGTCGAGGATGCTGCCTTCGTCCAGCTTCGGCATGTAGTCGGTGCCGATCTTGGGGAAGTTGAAGGCCGCCAGGGCCAAGCCGCCGAGCGTGACAAAGGAAAGGATCTGCCATCGCCAACCGGCAATCAGCAAGATCGTGATCGCCATCGTGAGGGCGACGACCGCCAGGAAACATGTCTTGTAGGCCACGCCGAACACGGCCTGCAGCGGGAACAGGCCGGCCCCCACGATCAACAGCGCCGAGAACGACCACATGGCAAAGTTCCGCCGCGGCATCAACCAGGTTAGCCACGGCTTATAGATGCCGATCAGGTTCCGCACGAGCCAGCTTTCGTTTTCGCTCCGCAGGCGGCCCTTGATGAAGCTGGGGATCAAGGCGGGCACCAGCGTAATGGAAATCACCGCCACGCCGATCATGGCGAAACTCTTCGTGAAGGCCAACGGATGGAACGTCTTGCCTTCCCGTCCGGTGAAGGCGAAGACGGGGATGAACGAGAGCAGGATGATCATCACCGAGAAGAAGATCGGCCGCCCCACGCTGCGGCAGGCCCGGACGACGATCTCGCGGGTATCGCCTTCGATCCGCTTGCCGGGGCCGAAGTGGGCCGTAAGATGATGCGTGGCGTTCTCGACCATCACGATCGCCTGGTCGACGAGGATGCCGATCGAGATGGCGATGCCCGAGAGCGACATGATGTTCGACGGCACGTGGAAGTGCCTCATGAGGATGAACGACACGAGCACGGCCAGCGGCAGCGTCATGCAGATCAGCAGCGCGCTGCGGAAGTGCATGAGGATCAAGAGGATCGCCAGCGAGGCGATGATCATCTCGTCGCGGAGCGTCTCGGTGACGGTCTCGATCGCACCGTTGATGAGCCGGGTGCGGTCGTAGAAGGGCACGATGCGGATACCCTCGGGCAGGCCCGGCTGAAGCTCCTGGATCTTGTCTTTGATCCGTTTGGTGACTTGCAAGGGGTTCTCGCCGTGCCGCATCATGACGACGGCGCCGACGGCCTCGCTGCCGTTCTTTTCCAGCACGCTGCGGCGGAACTCGCCGCCGCAGCCGACCGTGCCGAGCTGCGACACGCAGACGGGCGTGCCTTTCTCCGGATCGGTCTTGACCACGATCTTTTCGATGTCCCGCAGGCTTTGGATCCAGCCCACGCCGCGAACGATGAACTCGGCGTTGCCCTTCTGGATCACCTTGCCGCCGACCGAGGCATTAGCCCTCGAGACGGCCGAATAAAGCTCGCCGAGGGTTACGTTGTAGGCGCGGAGTTTATAGGGATCGACGTCGATCTGGTACTCGATCGGCAAGCCGCCGACCGAGGCCACCTGGGCCACGCCGGGTACCGCGTTGAGTTGATAGCGGACGTACCAGTCCTGGATCGCGCGGAGCCGGCCCAGGTCCTGGCCCTCGCCTTCCACGGTGTACCAGAAGATCTGGCCCAGGGCCGTGGCGTCGGGGGCCAGGTAAGGCGCCACGCCCTGCGGTACGATCGTGCTGGAGAGCGTGAGCCGTTCCAGCACGCGCTGCCGGGCGAAGTAGAAATCGACGCTGTCGTCGAAGATCACGTTGATCATCGAGAAGTTGAACTCGCTGGAGGACCGTACCGCCTTGACGCCTGCCAGCCCTTGCAGGTTCCTTGAGAGCGGATAGGTGATCTGATCTTCGATCTCCTGGGGGCTTTGGCCCATCCAATCCGTGAAGACGATGACCTGGTTCTCCGACAGGTCGGGGATGGCGTCGACGGGCGTATTGATGACGGCATGCACTCCCCAGACCACCACGCCCAGCGCCAAGAGGATGACGAGGAAGCGGTTGCGAATCGAGAACTCGATAATGCTTTCGATCATGGTTAATCTCCCCTCTCTCCCTGGGCGAGGGCTAGGGTGAGGGCTTCTCTATTTCGACTCCAAATTCTTCAGGATCCCATCGGGATCGCGCTTCGCCTTGCCGACGCAGCTCTTGCAGCAAAGGTAGACGGGCTTGCCGCGGAGCGTGATCTTCACGGGCACGCCCATCGAACCCAGCGCGGTGCCCGTAACAGGACAAATGGCCTGGGCTTTGGCCGGCTGCCAGTCTTCCTTCGGCAATTGCTCGATGTTCTGAATGTCTTCTGCCGAAGGAACGACCGCCGCGGGCGGTTTGTTCTCCGTGACCTTGTCGCTCGACGGCTCTTGCGCCTGTAGTCCCGGCTTTAGCCGGTTGTCCGCATCGCTTCCGCCGACCACGACCATGGGTACATGGTGCGCGGGCGGTACTACGAGCGCCGGTTCGCCGCCACTCGCGCCAAAATAGGTTGAGGCCGCCGCCGGATTGAGCCGCGTTTCAGCATCGACGAGGAACCCGCCCGCCGCCGCGACCCGATCGCCGGCCGCCAGCCCCTTGACGACCGGATAGAAATCATCCTGCCGCAGTCCAAGTTCAACTTCGACGCCCTCGAACAGTCCCTCCTTGCGCTCGACATAAACGATCTTCTTCGCGCCCGTATCGACCACGGCCTGTTCCGGGACGACAAGGAATTGCCGTTGTGGTTTGGCCGCGCCGCTGGTCTGGCTGACGAGGATTGTCCGCGCGGTCTTGGCTGCCAGCGTCTTGTAGGGCTCGATCATTTCCAGAGGCGCCTGGATGGTCACGGCGGCAAACATGCCGGGCCGCAGTTCATGGTTGGGGTTTTCCAACCGTACGCGAATGCGGTTGGTCCGTGTCGCAGCTTCCACCCGCGGATAGATCGCGGTCAACTCGCCCGGAAACTTGCGATGCGGATAGGTTTCCACCGTGGCCTCGACCACCTGGCCGAGCTGGAGGAAGGCGATATCGTTCTCGTAAACCTCGGCCTCGATCCAAACCGAGGAGAGATCGGCCACGTCGAAGAGGGTCATTTTCGCTTCCACGCTCGCGCCCACCACGATCTTCTTGTCGATCACGTGGCCTGACTGCGGCGAGCGGATCATCAAGCGCCTTGGCGCCTCGCCGGAGGCCACCATGCGGTCGATATCCTCCGCGCTGACTCCCAGCAGCAGCAGTTTGTTCCGCGCGGAAGCCGCGAGGTTGTCGACCCCTTGGCCCTTGCTCGCCAGGACGAGCTCTCGGGCCGTGCTATACAAATCCGGGCTGTAGATTTCGGCCAAGGGGTCTCCCTTGCGAACGGGGGCATAGCTCGTGTCCAAGTAGAGCTTCTCCACATAGCCGTCCACCCGACTGACAATTCTCGACAGCCCGCTCTCGTCGTACGTGACATATCCGACCGTTTTGATCTGCTTGACTACGGGCCGATATTCCACCGTCACGGTCTGGATGCCCGCCATCTGCACGCGGTCCGGCGAGAGTTGCACGCGGGCGGTGATGCCGGCAGGCAATTCCTGCTTCTGGCCCTTGGCGTGGATCGTCAATGGCATGCCGCAGATCGGGCAGCCCGGCACGTCGCCGTTGGGCTCGTAGGTGCTGCGGACCACTTGCGGGTCCATGGAACAGAAGAACTCCTGGTCTGGCGGCAGTTCGCGGTTGGCCGTCGCGCGGGGATGCGTCCAGCGGTCCCAGTGGCTTTTCACGCTGTCCCAATAGAGGATGAACAATCCCACTCCGGCCAGGATGGCGATGAACCGCACGCGCTTCATGATCACCAGGCCCACCAGCCAGACTTTCTGGCGGCCGGTGAGTTCGGGTTCCGGAGTAGGGATTTCAACGGCTTCGACGAATTGTGCAGGTGTATTTTCGGTGGCCATGATCAGGTGCTTTCGTGGTAACGGAGCGAGGAGACGAACGGTTTGCGTGTTGCGTCACCCCGTGCTAAAGCACGGGGCTAATATCGCCTACGGCGGAGGATTGGCCATGAATGGCCGTCGCTCTCTCCCTGACTTGTGCGTGGGAATGAGCAAGGGCAATCAGAGAACTCTGGCGCAGTGGAGGCGCTAGAGCAGCCCCATCAGATTTGCAGGCGCACGTGCTGCAGTTGAAGCGTGGCGGGCGCGATAAGCGAGGCCAACGCATAGGGAGACTTGCCGGACGACCACCCTGCGGCCGCATCGGCAGACGCGAGGCCTACCAGGTAGTGGGACAAGAGTTTGGCCACACCGCTGTCGTTGTTGCTCCGGTTCTGTTGCAGGGGAACACGCTTGTCCGGCGCCGACTTTTGGCAGCAAGCCGATCGGCAGCGGCAAAGGCCGCCAGACTTCATGCCACAGCAGCAACAACGCTTTGGAGCAGGCTTTGCGGACGAACTGTTTTCTGCCGCGACCCGGAGTACCGGGTACCCCGACGATCCGCAGAAGCACGACTCGCCGCCACTCAGCCCGATCGCAATCAGGCAGGTGATGAAGAGTCGCATTGGTCGTCCCAAGGAAACCACGCCAAGACCTCCAAAATCGTTCTCGGCACGAGATGCCGCGAATCATAAATGAATTCTACGGCAGAGCGGCGTCTCATGCAAGGAGAATTCGTCGCAGAACTGTAGGGCGGGCCTTAGCCCGCCTTGGCAGCGTATTTTCGAGGCGGCGGGCTGATGCCCACGCTACTGCCGTACCGGGCCGGTTGTGCCAGAGTTCTTCGCAGGCCAGCCAGCAACGATTCTTACATAGATTGTTGGAAATAATCGGCAGAAGGGGATAGTCCGGTATCCGCCCGAGTAATTCGTGGGCCAACACTTAGTTTGTAGCGTGCAAGACTATTTGGCCACTCGACTGCTCCGGACGCTTGCCCGCGGGCCATCGTTCCATCAAATTCCGTACTTGGCAAGGATCTTGTCCAGCGCTTCGAGCGCTGAGTGGTTCGTTTGATTCTGGTCCGAGGAATCCGCTGAACTTTCCATCGCTGCCAGCCATGCCCAGGGGCGGGCACCTTGTGCGATACCGGCGGGCGTAGCAGGCCCATCGAGGATCAATCGATGGGACGCGAAAACCGCGTCGTTCGCGGCCTTCGACGTGGCCGCCGGCGCGGCTACCGTAGGCGCGTGCCCCCAGACTGACGACTGGGGCCCGCCTTGCACCCGCGACACGGCCGCCGGTGCGACAACCGCCGGCGCACTTGCCGACGCGGCGACTCCCCGGGGCTGACGCCCCGGGTTCGCCTCGGGCAAGACAACTCCGACGGCCGCAGAACGCGATGCGGATTGGCCCGCGGCGAAGAACATGCTCGCACCCTCTCCGATGGTCAGGCCCGATCCGTCCGGCAAGGCAGCCACATTGGCGACGACCACGGTGCCCGACATCACATTCGTACCGCCCGCGTAACTGTTCGTGCCCGACATCGTCACCATGTTGCCGCTGACGGTCACGCCGCCGGGGCCGGAGAGATCGGCGCTGACTATGCCGTCATTGAGTTGATAGGCTGCGGCGAAGACCGGCCCGCCCGTGACACTGCCGCCGGTATCGAGCGTTAAAGTCCCGCCGGTAAAGAAGGCCCCGTTGGGATCGACGCTGAGCGTGGCGCCGCCCGTCACGCTGGCGCCGGTCGTTACCGAGAGCGCGGCGCCTGGGCCGACGGCCACCTGTCCGCCGGATTGGACCGCCAGGGCGTAGGCCGCCTGGTCGGAAGTCACGTTGACGACGCCGGAACCGATGCTCGCGTTGACCGTGTTGTCGGGATACGGCAAACCCGTGCCTGACTCCAACCAGGAGCTATCCGTCCAATCGCCCGAGCCTCCGGCCCAGGTCAGTGTGGACGGGCTGACGGTGATCGTAACGGTGGCCGGGGCGGAAACGGCATATCCGTTGCTGGCCTCGTAGGTAAAGCTGTCCGGGCCGAGATACCCGCTACTGGGCGTGTAGGTGAAGGAACCATCGCTGGCGAGTGAAAGGACCCCGTTGGCAGGGCCGGTCACTAGGATCGCGGTAAGTGGATAGCCCTGCGGATCGGTGTCGCCGGCCAGCACGCCCGGAGCGGCAACCGTGAGGGAGGGCGACGCGCCCCCTGCGGCCTGGGTTGCCGTATAACTCTGCGCCACGGCGGTCGGTGCGGCCACATAGGTGTACTGGTTGGCTGGTTGGGAAATGGGCGTCGTGCCCTCCGGGGTCGTCACCGTAACGTCCACGGTGCCGGCGGCGTGCGCCGGGCTCGTAACGATGAGATAGGTGTCGCCGTCGAAGAGAATCGTGCCCGCCGTCGAGCCGAAGTTCACCGCCGTGGCGTTGCCCAGAGTCTCACCATAAATGTAAACGGTGCCGCCCGTCACCGGGCCGATCGGTGTTCCCAGCGATGTGATCACGGGCGGCGCGAAGTAGGTGAACTGGTTGGCCTCGGAAGTTGCCGAGGCGCCGGCGGCGGTCGTCACCGTCACGTCCACGGGGCCCGGGCTGCCTGCCGGGCTATAGGCCGCCAACTGCGTCGCGGTGCCGCCGGGGACGATCGTGGCCGCCACGCCGCCGAAATCGACCGCCGTGGCGTTCTGCAGGTCGGTGCCGCTAATAAGCACCTCGGTGCCTCCTGCGACTGGCCCTTGGGCCGTGCCCCCCGCCATTGTCGTCACACCCGCCACCACTGGCGGCGCCTGGAGGTAGGTGAACTGGTCGGCCGGCGAGGTGGCCGACGTGCCGCTGGGCGTCACGACCGTCACGTCCACCGCGCCGTCAATTTCGGAGGCGGGGCTCAGCACGGTGATCGAGTCATCGGAGGTGGCCACAAAACTGGCGGCCGGCGTGCTGCCAAAATCGACCGCCGTGGCGTAGGTCAGGCCCGTGCCGGTAATTGTCACCGTGTCGCCACCCGTGTCCAATCCGGACGAGGGGCTGATGCCCGACACCGTGGGCGCCGCGAGATAGGTGAACTGGTCGGCCGGCGAGGTGGTCGAGGTTCCCGCGGCCGTCGTGACCGTGATGTCCACCGTGTTGGGGTAGGTGAAGTCGGGGCTGGTGACAACGAGCTGGTTGTCGCTATCGCTTTGAATCGTGCCCTGCTGATTCTGGCCAAAGAAGTCCGTGAAAAGGACCCCCGTCGCCCCGCCCAGCCCAAGGCCTGAGATGGTGACGGTTGTTCCACCGCCGACGGGGCCGCTGTCCGGACTGGTGCCCGTCACGACAGGCGGCGGCACGTAGGTAAACTGGTTGGCCGAGGTCGTGGGCGAGGCGCCGCCAGGCGTGACCACCGTGACGTCCACGGTGGATGCGGCGCCCGCGGGACTTTCGGCCAAGATATCGCCTTGCGAATAGACGTAGACATAGCTCGCAGGCATGCCGCCGAAGTCGACCTGCGGCGTGTCAAACTGGTTGTCGGTCAGATCGGACCCAAGGATCGTCACATACGTGCCGCCCGCCGTCGGGCCGGACGACGGGGAAATCGAGGTCACCGCCGGGGGCGCAACGTAATCAAAGGAACCGGAGTAGTACCCCGTGCTGCCGGCCGTTGCCACTGTGACGGAGACCGACCCAGAGGCCTCGCCGGTTGCTTCGGGAGTGGTCACCACAATCGTATCAGTGCCTTGGTAGTCCGTATTGCTGACAATCGTGGCCGGGTTGTTGCCGAAGTCGACCGCTGACCCTGGGTATAGGGTGCCCACGCCGGCCAGGCCCGTACCGGTAATCGTCACCTGGTCGCCGCCGTAGACCGAACCAAAAGCGGGACTAACCGAATTAATTTGGGGCACGGGCAGGTAGGTGAACTGATCGGCTGGCTGGGAAATGGCCGACGTGCCGCCCGGGGTGGTCACCGTGATATCGAACGTGCCCGGATAGGTGACGTTGGGGCTGGTGACGACAAGCTGGCTGTCGGCATCACTGACGATTGTGGCCGGCAAATTGCCGAAAAGCACGGACGACGCATTGGCCAGCCCCGTGCCGCTGATCGTCACGCTCTGGCCACCGTAGACCCACCCAGCGGACGGACTGACCGCCAGGACGATCGGCGTTCCCGCGTAGTAGAACTCATCGGCGGGCGAAACTTGCGACGTGCCGATAGGCGTCGTCACGATGATATCGACCGTGCCCTCGGCCGTGCCGGCAGGCTGCGCCGGGCTGTTGACCGTGATCGATCCGTCCGCGTTGTACGCAAGCGTGGAAAGGTCCGCTGGGGTGGTGCCGAAGTCAATGGCCGATATATTGGTCAAGTCCGCGCCATCGATCGTCACCGGCGTGCCGCCCGCGAGAGGACCGCCCGCCACCGACCCAGGGATGGAAGGCGTCGCAACGTAAGAGATGAACGGGGCATTCGTGTAGGTGAACTCGTCGGCCGGCTCGGTAATGGCCGTCGTGCCGTCTGGCGTGGTCACGGTCACGTCGACCGTGCCGGCCGCATCGGTGGGCGATTGAGGGCTGACGACCACGATCTGGCTGTCGGTATCGGCGAGAATCGTGGCCGGATTGCTGCCACCGTTGTTGGGGAGCTGGCCGAAATCGACCTCCGTGGCGTCGCCCAGGTCCACGCCCGTGATCACGACCGGCGTGCCGCCCTCGAAAGCGCCGGAAGCGACATTCAGTCCGGTGAGGACGGGCGGCGGCACGTACGTGAATGCGGCGGGGTCCGTCGCGGCGCCCCCATAGGTGGTCACGGTCACGTCCACCGAGCCCAAGGCTGCCCCTGCCGGCGAGTAGACATAAACCGTGTTGCCTTCCACATCGTAGATGCTGGCCGCCAGGCCGCCGAAGTCGACCGCCGTGACGTTGGCCAGTCCCGTCCCGCTAATCGCCACCTCGTTGCCGCCCGCCAAGGCGCCCGACGCGGGACTGATGCCCGAAATCGTTGGAATCGGCTGGTAGGTGAAGGTGGCGGCCGGCGTAGTTGGGGATGTGCCTTCCGGCGAGGTCACCGTCAAGTTCACCGCGCCGACAACACTTGCCGGCGGACTGGCGACCGTAATCGCTCCGTAGTTGTTGTCGCTGACGTTGTAGGAGGTGAAAGTGAAGTTGGTCACGGGGCTATTGCCGAAATACACGGCCGTGGCATCGGCTAAATGAATACCGGCGATCGTGACGGATGTTCCGCCGCTCAGCGGGCCGTCCAAATTGGTCGTTGTGGTTTCATAGGGTGCGATCTGCAGTTCGGTGACGAAGGGCCCTGGAAGAAAGGTGAATTCGTCGGCGGGGGTAATGGCCGATTCGCCGGAGGGCGTTATGACCCTCACGTCCACCGTACCGGGGGCCTCGTCCGGTACAACGACATTGAGCTCCGTGTTATTATAGATAGGCGTCAGATTCGCTCCCGTAACCGCATCGGCGCCGAAATCGACTTCCGTGGCGCCGGTCAGATTCTCGCCGAAAATCTGTATCTGCCAGTAGGCATAGTTGGCGGGCCCATTGTTTCCAGGTATCCCAATCCCACTGTAACTGTATACCGGACTGTATAGGCCGGAGATCGACGGCACCCCGCCGTAGGTGAACTGGTTGGCCGAGGTCACAGACGACGTGCCTTTGGGCGTCGTTACCGTGATGTTTGCCGCGCCCGCCACGCCGCCAGGACCAGGCGGATCGTCGACAGTGACTGAGCCGTTGGCGTTGTAGGTCAGTGTGGCGAGATTGGCCGCGGCACTGTCATAGGGGTAGACGGTACTCTGGAAATCGATAGCACTGATTCCTGCCAGATTCAAACCTGATATGGTCACCGGGATCCCGCCGCCAGCCAGACCGGAATTCGGGCTCACGCCGGTCACTTGCGGGGGGCCCAAAATATAACTGAACTCGTCGGCCGAGGACTCGGGGGTCGAGCCGAAGGGCGTCACCACGACCACGTTGTAAGTGCCGGTAGCCGTCGGACTGATCGACGGGCTGGTGACTACGATCTGCGTGTTCGTATTCGTGCCCGGGACAATCGTAGCCGGAACCATCGTGCCGCTGGGGCTCTCAAAATCGACCGCCGTGGCATCCGCCAGATTCGAACCCGTGATCGTGACCGTCGTACCGCCAGAGACGGGCCCCGACGACGTGCTAAGGCCCGTGACGCCCAGGTTCGGCGCAAGATACGTGAATTCGTCCGCGGGAGTTATGGGCGTCCACCCGTAATTCGTAAAGACCTTGATGTCGACCGTGGTGCCGGCGTAGGACGCGGGCAGCGGGGCCGGGCTGATGGCGGTAATCGTCGCATTCGAAACCGTCAGCGGCGTGAGCGCGATGTTGCCGAAATCGATCACGTCTTCGAAGGGCAGGATGTTCACTCCCGTAATCGTCACCATGGTCCCCGCCGAAATCAGGCCCGATGACGGACTCACACCGGTAATATAGGCCGATGCCGTGTAGGTGAAGTTCACCGGATTCGACTCGCCGCCGGCCACGACGACGACGGGATAGGTGCCCGGATAGTCAAACGGGCTGACGACCGTGAGCTGCGTATTTGAATACACCATGAGATTGGTCCCGGGCACCTGGCCCAACCCGGACTGGCCGCCGAACAACACCTCGGAAGCGCCGTAGAAATTCGAACCTGTAATGTACACGGTCGTCCCGCCCCCCGCCGGGCCGGTCGACGGGGAAATGCTGTCGATCGTGGGGAAGTTCGTCGCGAAGGAGACTTGGTCATTGGAACCCGAGTTCATCGAGGTGCCAACCGGCGTGGTCACGGCCACGTACTCGTAGTAGCCCGCCTCCGCGAGCCCCGCCGGGGCACTGACAATGAGCTGCGTCGGCGAACTGCCCGTGACCGGCAACCCTGCCGGATACTTTAGTGAAGGGTCCTGAGTGTCGATGAAGTTCACCGCGCTGGCCGGGTAGAGGCCCGTGCCCGTGATCGTCACCTGCGTCAACCCCTGCGCGCTGACGACATTCGGCGAAACACCGGCGACGACGGGCGCCCCTTCGTAATAGAACTTCACGCCCGTGTCCAGGCTCCCGCCCGTCGCGTACGGCGATAGCAAACTCACGTCCACCGCGCCGGCGGACTCCGCCGGGCTGTCCACCGTGATCTGACCGGCGGCCGCGTTATAGCTGAGGTTGGTTCCCGCCACGCTGCCGAAGTCGACTGCCGTTACGGACCCCAGATACGAACCGCTTATCGTAATTTGGGTGCCGCCGGACAAAGGCCCCCAGGCGCCCCACGTCTGAGCCGGACTGAGGGAATTGAAAACCGGCGGATTCACGTACGTGAAGGCGCCCGGGTCGACCGAACTGCCGCCGGGCGTGGTCACCGTGATGCCAACCGTGCCGGCTTGGCCTGCCGGAGGCATGGCCATGATCAACCAGTAGGCAGGATGCGCGACGACATCATACACGTCCTGGAAGCTCGCGGCCGGCTGGCTGCCGAACTCCACGCCCGTGGCGCCTCCCAAATTAAGGCCTTTAATGGTGACCATCTGGTACGGTGACGAAGGGCTCGCGGGAGCTGTGTTGGGGCTTACCGACGTCACGACTGCCGTGCCGTAATACCCATACGCGTCGGCCGTGGTGACAGGCGACCAATTGCCCTCGACGTTGGTGGCCGACTGCAAGGGCGGCAGGTCGCCTGTGGGCGTCGTTTCCACCTGCACGTCCACCCCTGCCATTTGCCCTGGCCCTTGGTAACCCCCCGGCGGAATATCGCATGTCACGCTCCAGTTGGTGCCGCCGACCCACGCATCAGTGAGCACTGGTTCCATGACCGTGGGTGGTTGGCCGGTGGACGGGTTCGCAGCCCCCAGGGTGTCGCCGGTGAAGGCGACCATGCTGGCCGTCGGATTCCCTCCCACGATGGCGCCAGAGTTGTTGTAGACGTACGTGCCGAAGTTTTGACCGAGGATGGTGAGAGTCGATCCGGCGGGCGGTACGTACGGGCCTGACGCCGGAATGACGCTCGTCACCGTGGGTTCCGGCAAGTACGTGAAGGTGCCCGCCGAATAACTTCCGCCGCTAGGCACGTCGGGCCCGGTGATCGTGATCGGCACGGTCGTCCCGGGCGTTCCTGCCGGCGCGATGGCATACAGACTGTCGCCGTAGCCATGTCCCGGAAAAGGCCAGGCGAGGGCGGCCGTCTGGCCGCCAAAATCCACCTGGTCCTCGTCAGAAATGCTATTGCCCGAGAGCGCCACCAGCGTGCCGCCCTGGGACAGCCCCTGCGCTGCCATTCCCCAGTCCGTCCAACCCTGGCTATACGTCTGGAGGTCGTTGACGTTCACGGGCGGGACATAGTTGTACGTCAAGTCCGAGTCAAAGACCTGCCAATCCTGGTCATAATGAGTTCCGGCATTGGCCGGAGGTGTGGGTATCTTCGGCATGGCGACGTTGAACGAAGTGGGCGTGACGTTGGTCGCAAAGGCGCTAGCTTGGAGGTAGTTGGTTCCCCCAGGTCCGTAACCCGGGTCATATTGCTCCAGGGTCAGCAAGGTGACATTCTCCAGGTTGGTGCCGTAGACGGTGACCTCGTTGCCGCCTGCCTCCGGTCCCGAGTCGGCGGTCATCGCCGTTATGCTCGGGGGAGGCGCATTGGCGGGGTTGGGGTCGGTGATCCAGCTCGACTGCCAGATGATCGGGTCGAGATTGGCGATCGTCCACGGATCGGACCAGAAGAGGAACTTGAGGGTCGCCGTGAGGGATACGGAAGTGTGAATGTCGCCGAACATCACGTTGTAATCATTGCCGATGTTGTCGCCGAGGCTGTCCCACTGGCCCGGGGTGTTGGGGTCGGGGACGCGGTAGTAGATCTGGCCTGTCGTCGGGTCGGCCTCGACGAGGCTCGGGTTCATCGTGACACCGACCGTTGCCGAGAGAGTGACGTTCAGGTCGATCGACGCACTGGCGATAACCACGGAGATACCGGCCCCAAACATGCCCGTAACACTCGCGTTGACAGCGACACTCGTGCCGGGACTATAGCCGGGCGCCGGCAGCGCCGGGTTCGCGCCGGCCGGACACTGCCCGACCGGGCCCTGGATCCATAAGCCGTCCTCCAGGTTGTTCGTGCTATGGTTGGGGTCACTCAGGTAATCGGTCAGCCCCCTGGTGTTGTATCCCACGTCGACGTCAAACGCCCCGCTCAAGCTGACGTTGATGCCCGCGTTGATGGAGAATACGCCGATAATAGGAATACTGAAATCGATGGGGAGACTGATGTTTGGAAAGCTTAGCTCGCCGGTGTTGAACGTAACAAGGTTCACGTTCTGGCCGAAGAGCATGCCGAGGAGGGTGGCGGGGTCGTCCATCACCGGGAACTGGAGGGGCCCGCCGCCGGTGATCGCTTTGGCCACCGTGATTGCCGAGGCCAGGTTCCCCTCGTTTGCCTGCAGCCAACTTACGGGGTTGTTTTCGATGCTTGCCAGAGAGTTCGGATTCTGTTTATTACTGCCCGAATTGCTGTCCAGGTATTGGCCCAGGTTGCCGATTGTCAGGCCGCTCAGAGACTGCCCGGAACCCTGGATCGCCTGGTTGAGCAGGTCGGTTGTCGCGTTGGGGAGGCTGTCGAAAGCGATGCCCTCGAGGGTGTAGCTGCCGAAGACGATGTTTCCCTCCGGCTCCGTCAGACCCGCGACCTCGCTCACCAGGGTCTGGACTTCATTGGCGAAGCTGCCGATGTTCTCGATATCGTTGTACAAGCCATCGCCGATCAGGGGATGGAGCGCATCAAGAATATCGAAGCTGCCCAAACCGGGCAACGAACTGATACCCGGGATCGGGCTGGTGAGAATGTCATAGATCTGCACGACGGGATGCAGGTACTGCTCGATATCGTTCAATACCGGCTCGACGTACTTGCTGAAGAATCCGTTCAAGTGTACCGTCAGTTGGCCGAACTCGACGCTCACCGTCGACTGGTTGACAAGGTCGGGAAAGCTCAGCTTGACTTCCGTGGTGGCGGTCGGATAGGCGGGAGGACTCGTGTCGCCGGCCATGCCCGCGCTCACATTCATGTCGAGGTACGCGCTGCCAGCCATGGCGGGCACGGCGAGCTGCGCACTGGCCAGACTGGTCGCGAAGACCTCGGCGCTCAGCGTATTTCCCGTGGGTGTCAGCGTGGCCTGCCCCTGCAGATAACCCATGGCGAGGGTGGCCGAGCCGCTTGATGTGGCAGCCAGCGTGACCATCACCTGCGAGCTGGTCTGTGACGCAGTCAGGACCGACACCCCCACGCTGGGGACATTGGCCCCGTTGTCGTTAAGGTGCGCCGGCGGCGGGGGGAGGACCGGGATCCCGTTTTGCAGTTGGATCGCCAACTCGATGTCGATGCTGGCCGAGTTGATCTGGACGTCGGAGTTCTGTGCAAACGTGATCGGCAGGCTCGGCAGGACTTCCGCCAGATTCACGTATTGAGGTTGGCCGGACTGCACCAACGTCTCGTGCAGCCGCATCTCCAGGGTGCCGCTGGCCCCGCTGAAGGAGTTGACCCCGTGGATGTCGCTGAGTTGGGCCTGGCTGTTGGGTTGGCTGAAGTTGGTGCAGCCCAGGATGTCGGCGCCGTTGTGGTTGGGGCCCAGGGCAGTGTAGAGTATGCTCTGGAGTGCTGGCCCGGCCGAGGAGCCGAGGTTGTTGAGCTCGCTGGCGTAAGGGCCGAGGTCGCTCTCAATGGCGTTCAATGCCGACGCGACCAGGCCGGTCGGCCCGCCAAGGTCCGAGCCGATGACGGGCAGTCCACTCGCGCCGGCGGGGCCCAGGGCATTATTCAAATCGCTCTGTGCGAGCTGAAGCTGATTGGCCAGGGCGCTGGCAACGCTCAACAGACGCCGGGGCTCTAGGGCCTCCAGCCGGAGCATACGAAGCTGCGGACCCAAGCAGCCAAGCGAACCTACCCGCTCGGGTTTGTTACGAGACCGCTTGCGGCGCAACGCCTTGAAACGTGACATGCCAGACTCCTCTGCTTGATTCTTGCTCACCGAGAGTTCCTCCCTTTAGTAATTGCCGTTGTGGCGAGTTCCCCGCCAAAAAAACAGCTCGGGTTGTGAAAAATAGATTTTCAGTGCTTGACGGTGATTTAACCCACGACGAGGCGGATCTCCCGGTCTGAGATTTCAAACTTGAAATCTCCTATTTCGATAGATTTTCAGTGCTTGACGGTGATTTAACCCATGACGAGGCGGATCTCTCGGTCTGAGATTTCAAATTTGAAATCTCCTATTTCGAATATGAATTCGAGCATTCCCGGAGCGATAAAACAGGCGGTCCTGGCCGGCCGGATGCAACCGAAAACCGTCACCCCGCGCAACGAACGTCACCTCGACGGGCTCTGGCAGGCGGTCGCTTGGCGCAGGACACGGCGGGGCGTCCCAGTCGAGTCCGATCGCGGCGAGCTTCGAGCGGATCAGGCCCAGATCAAAGACGCAAAGCAGCCGCTCATAAGTCCAGCATACGAGCCGGCTTCCGTCGCGCGTGAAGAAGCACGGGTCGGGCCGGATCGTCTCGGGCACCGTCAGCCTGGCGATCTCCCTGCCGCTGGCGGGAATAACGAGTCGCACGACGCCCGGCACGTCTTCCAGCGCCAGCAGATCACCGCCGTACGAAAAGGTGCCGCAGACTGCGGAGGGCCCCAGCTTCGGCCCCTCGTTCCAGTCGCCAACCGACCACAGCCGCGCGCCGCCTCCGTCCGTCAGCAGCCATTTTCCATCTGGGCTGAACGTGACGCGGCATAGTCCCGGAACCGGCAAAGCGCGGACGCAGCGACCAGATTTGGCATCCCAAATCCTGGCCCCTGGGCCTTGCACGGCGCGGTGGCTGCCGGTAGCCACCCAGCGGCCGTCAGGACTAACCGCGCAGTGCCGCACGTCTTCTTGATGCACCAGCGAGATCTGCCTCTCTTCCGGAAGGAGCAGCACTCGTGCGCCGTCGCCGAAAGTCGGGAAGGCCAGCACCCGGCAACTTCCGTCACTCGCGCCGCCAACCAATTTTCGGGTCATGGCCGGCGCCAGTTTCCGGGGTGGCCCATAGACGCGCCGCCCACTGGCAGGATCGCACTTCACCGGCCAGCGCAGCAAGCCGGCGTTGCCGTGCGTGATGAGCGCTCCGGAATCATCCACTTGGACCGGCCAGGTCGCGGCGTTCGGGAGCGCCGCGACGTCCTCGCCGCGAATCACGTCGATCACGGCGATGCCGTCCGGGGCGGGTAAGGCCAGCAGCCGTCCTTGGGGATCAAGTTGACAAGCGCCTTGTCCCGGGTCGGAATAGGTGCGGATCGCCGCAGGACCGTGATGCACGATCTTATAGATTTCCCGGCCGCTCTCGAAGCGGAAGAATCGAACGCCTTGCGGGGAATAGTCCAGGCCGACGAGGCGGTCGTCCGGGCTGAACTGCAGCTCGGTCTTGCCGGCTGGCAGTGTCATGAGAAGCTGGCCGGTCGGCACGTCCCACAAGTGCCAAAGTCCGTTCCAATCGGTGCTCAGGAGGCGGTTGCCGTAATGATTGAAACGCATCACCACGCCCGCCGTGTGGTGAGCTTCCAGGGGGGGCGTTGCCACCGCGCCCGTATCGGCATCCACAAGATAGATCTTGGGGGCAGACGACCCATCTTCCCCCAGGGCCAACAAACGGCCGGCGGGGTGCCAACTCTGCCAGGCGATGATAACGCGCGCTGCGATGGCCGGTCCGAACGTGCCGTTTTCCAGGTCAAGAAGACGGTACGATCTTCTATCGGCCGACCGCGCAAACAGCGCCGGCCGCCGCGGGTTCCACAGCAGCCAATCGGGAACGAACCCGGCAAGCCGATAGCGGCGCATTTCCTTGCCCGATTCCAGGTCGTAAACCGCAATCGAGCCGTCTTTGTCGGTCGCCGCGAAGCGGCGGCCATCGGGAGCGAAGTCGCAGGCACCCGCGCAACTGAGCAGCAGCGTCGGCGCCCCCTGGAGTTTCCAGATGCGGTGGATCGGCCCTTTTCCAGTCTGGCAACATTGCATGAGATGCCGGCCGCCGGCGTCAAAGGCAAGACCTTCGTAATCGGTGAGCGGCCCAATTCCCGGGAGCTGGAACAACAGGGCGTCGTCGGCCACCCTGCGGACGCTCACGCTGCCGTCGGCGCCCCCGCGGGCATAGCGCTGAAACGCATTGTCGATCGTCGCGCTCAGCGTCCCCTTGGGAAAGCCGGGCCACTGCTTTGCTTCTTCCATGTCGGGCAGCATCATGGCGGCAATCGCCTCGGTCCGCAGTTCGTCACGCGATCGGTCTTTCGGCACCGGAAGCGCCAAGGCCGACTCGATGGCGCGGAGGCTGTTGAACCGCTGCCCGGAGCGCCTGCTCATTCGCTCTGCGCGGGCCGCGACGACGTACGAATCCCAGAGCTTATCCGTGGCCTCTTGCTTGGCGAGTACGGCCTCTTGTTTGGCGACGGTCTCTGCCTGCGTGGCATTTTCCGCACGAGCCAGTTGCACGCGGAATCCGAGCGCGGCGGCCGTGGAAATGACGGCCAGCAGCGCGACCGCGCCGCCCAGGACAGCCAGGTAGGGATTCCGCCGGCACCACCGCCAGCCGCGCTCCCAGCGACTGACGGGCCGCGCTACAATCGGCAGCCCGTCAAGGAATCGCTGCAAATCATCGCCCAAATCGCGCACGCTGGCGTAGCGCTGGGCGATCGGCTTTTGCAGACATTTCAGCGCAATCGTTTCCAGGTCGCGGGGAGTGCCCGGGGCCAGATCGCTGGGGCGGACGGGCTCGTTGTCCATGACTTGCCGCAGCGTGTCGACGCTGCTGGCCGCATGGAAAGGCGGCCGGCCAGTAATTAGGGCATAAAGGATCGCACCCAGCGCGTAAATGTCGGCGGCGGGACCGACCGCATCGAGCCTGCCGGCGGCTTGTTCCGGCGGCATATAGCTGGGAGTGCCCAGCATTTGCCCCGTTGCCGTTCGCCCCGCGTTGTCGGTCAGGCATTTCGCCAGGCCAAAATCGGTGATCCGCGGCCGGCCGTCGTGGTCAAGCAAAATGTTGCCCGGCTTCAGGTCGCGATGGATCACGTTCCGCTCGTGCGCATACTGCACGGCTTCGCAGACGGTGCGCACGAGTTCCGCCGCCGCGCGGGCCTCCAGCGGGCCTTCGGTGAGACGATCGGCGAGGGTCCGGCCATCGACAAAGCCCATCGAGAAGTAAGGTTGGCCTTGGTATTCACCGACATCGAAAATGGGCACGATGCCCGGGTGATCGAGAAGCGCGGCGGCCTCGGCCTCGGCATAGAAACGCTCCACGTCGCCCGGTGCAGCGTGCAAGCCGGAAAGGATCGTCTTGATCGCTACGATGCGGTTCAAACTTACCTGCCGCGCCCTGTAGACGACTCCCATGCCGCCCCGCGCAATCTCAGAAAGCAACTCGTAGCCGCCAAATTGGCGCAGCGGAACGGAAGGTGACGGCCGACCTGCGGCGCCGGGCTCGGGCCCTCTTTCCGCAATTTCCTTCAGCCAGGCTGCACCAACCTCGGGAAATTGCTCGAGAAAGGCGTCAACTTGCGGAGATTCGCCCTGCCGGCGACGATAAAACAACTCGATGTCGATCAAGTCGCGCACAAGCTTCCCTTGCAAGGCCTCAGCCGCCCGGGGAAGATAGTCTGAAATCGCGGGCCGCCTGCCGGCGACCCATGCGGATTCAAAGGCGTCGCAAATCTGATTGATTCGCAGCAAATCGTCGAACGGGATCGTTCGATCGCCACCGTGCGGTTCAGCGCTCATGTCAAGCCGCCTCGCTCCCAGATTCCTCGGATCAACTGCAACTTCCGCTCGACCGTCCGCAACGAGCGGTCCAACCGCGCGGCGATCTCGGGGTTCGTCAAGCCTTCCAGTTTGGCGACGGCGATCGCACGCTGATCGTCGTCGAGGAAATTGAGCAGGCGTTCATACTCTTCCGCCACTTGGGCCGCGAATTCGGGCGTCGGCTCGTTGCCCACAAACTCTTCGATGAGCGTGGAATCGTCCGTCGGATCGGGACTATCGCCGGACCTCCGCGGGTCGCGTTTCGTGCGCCCCTCATCACGCAACAATTGCAGGGCCTTTCGCGCGGTGATTACCACCAACAACCGCCACAGCCCATCGCTGTCGGCCAGGCGGGGAAAGCGACCCTTGCGGGCGTTGCGACAAAAGCTATCCAGGGCGCTGACGGCCACGTCCTCCTCGTCGGCGATGCCAAGCTGCCGGCCGCGAAGCTTTTGCCGCGCTAGGATAACCAGCCGCGCGAAGTAACGGTCCCAAATCCGTTGTGCTGCTTCGGGATGTCCTTGCCGGAGCTTGCTCAGCCAAGGGGTAATGGATTCGCTCGGAGCCATCCACAGGCCGGTGAATTGTTTATGCTAGTCAGCAGAAATACACAACTGGAATTATAGCAGTGCGGCAATAAGCGACTACGCTGTCCTAGCCCGGCGATCTCCCGGCTGGCGGGTTTACGCTCGTAAAGCGTGTAGTACGTTGAGCTTATTGCTCCCCGTGAAGGGAGCTTTCGCCGGCAACCCCGCGACGATATCATAGCAGGAGACGCTAACCGTCCACTCACGAAAGGTCCAAGCATGCCACGGATTTCGCTCTTGCTTCGCCAATTCCTTGTTTTCTGGCTTTTGCTGGTCGCTGTCGCGGCGGTCAGTGCCCAGGGGCCCGCCGCCGAAACCGTCCGCGTGGCCAACGGATACGACAAGGCGGCGTTCAATTACCGCATGGAGCTGGCCAGCGAGCACGAGACGTTTCGCATCTATCGCCTCACGTTTCCCTCGCCGATTCAAAGCCCTGTGGCCCAGAACAATACGGTCCCGGCGGAACTCTACCTGCCCAAGGCCGTCAAGCCGGGATCGGCGCCGCGGCCGGCCGTGATCTGCTTGCACATTCTGGGCGGCGGTTTCGAGTTGACCCAACTGCAATGCACCGCGCTTGCCACCCGCGGCATTCCCGCCCTGTGGTTCAAGCTGCCCTACTACGCCGAGCGCGGTCTGCCCGGCGGCACCAGGGCCGTAGCCGCCGATCCAAAACTCTTTGCCCAGGCCCTGGCCCAGGGCGTGCAAGACGTGCGGCGCGCGGTTGATGTCCTGGCCTCGCGCGGCGAAGTCGCCCCGGGCCATATCGGCATCATGGGCGTGTCGATGGGCGGAATCCTGGCCGCCGCCGCCGCCGAGCAGGAACCACGCATCTCCCGCGCCGTCCTGCTCCTGGCCGGCGGCGACGTGTTGTCGATCATCCACCACGCCCGCGAAACCCGCCCGCTGAGCGAAATGCTCCGCCGTTTGCCGCCCTCGAATCGGGCTGAAGTCGAAAAAGCCATCGGCCAGGTCGACCCGCTGCTGAACGCGGCCGCACTTCGCCGCCGCGCCGACCAAGGCCGCGTCCTGATGATGAACGCCGCGGAAGACGAAGTGGTCCCGCGGGCCTGTACGGAGAAGCTGGCCGCCGCCTTGGGGATCGGCGATCGCGTGGTGTGGCTCGAGGGACTCGGCCACTACACGCGCCATGGCGGCCTTGCCCAGGGCCCTGAAGACGGCGAACGAGTTCTTCGCCCAGGACCTGCCCGCCGACCATGGGTCTATGGTGCCCGCCGCCTCGCCGGATCGCGCTGCTGCCACAAGCTCGCCCCGGCAGAGTCTTGTCCGCCTGCTGCAACAGGGCTGGTCGTTTGTCGGCGCCGGGCCCAAGGCGGGCCGTTGCCACCTGGCCGATCTGGAAATCCACGCGGCCTTGAAAGGCGGCAAGCCGATCGATGGCCGCGTGCAAATCGTGCGCGGCGCCGAGGGTCGATTCAGCGCCCGCCTCAAGCTTTCCACCCCGAGCAAGTTCTCATTCTCCGTGGGCAATGGCGACGTGCCTTGGATGGCATCCGACAAAGTGCTCTTTCTGGGGGCGAAGAAAGCGGAGACGACCTCGATCGACCCGCTTCCCCAGACGAATCCGGAATTGTTGAAAGGCATGGGCGCGGCCGCAGGGCTTATCGACGCGCTGGCCTTGGCGCCGGAAATCCTCGACCAGTGGCTTTCGGTCGATCCCATGTCCCGCGAGGGCAAGGCGCAAGTCATCCGTCTCACCCGGCGGGGTTCCAGCGACGTGCTTCGACTACTGCTTGCCGCCGACGGCGCGCCGAACGGCTGGAGGCCGAAATCCAGGGTGTTCGCGCCACGGTGGTATTCCACGCCTGGCAGACGGAAGCCATCGCCCAGGACGGGCTTTTCCAGCCGCCGCACGATCTGACCATCCGGGAAGTGCCGGCTGCCGATCTGCGGCAGATGTGGGCGGCCGTGCTCGATTTCGCCTACGCGAACATCAAACCGCCGCCTAGTCTTCCTGTGAAGAACTCGCTGGCGATCGTTGCCCGCGACCAGGCGGGGCACGGCCTGTTGTGCGAGTCGCAGGGCAAGCGGCTGCTGTTTGTCGAGGGCACTCCCGAGCAGATGGGGGCGGCCCAGGGGCGGTTGCTCCGCGAACCGATCCGCCGGCTGATCGCCCGCGTGGTTTACGGCATGGGCGCCGCCGACAGCATGAACTCGGGCGTCTGGTGGTTCGATCGCACGGCGGAAATCGAGCGGCGCACGGGGCCGCACCTGCCGCCACGGTTCGTCGCCGAGTGCGACGCCATGGCCCTGGCCGCCGGGCTGTCCACGCGCGACGCGCGGTCGGGCAATCTCTTCCCCGAGCGGTTCCATTGCAGCGGCGTGGCCCTCCGCGGCAAGGCCACGGCCGACGGACGCATCCTGCACGCCCGCGTGCTCGACTATATGCGCGACATCGGCCTGCAAGACTATGCCTGCGTCACGGTCTTCATGCCCGCCAAGCGAAACGCCTGGATCAGCGCCGGCTATGCCGGTTTTCTGGGCACGGTGACGGCCATGAACGAGCGCGGCCTGGCCATCGGCGAGATGGGCGGCCGCGGCGAAGGCCACTGGGACGGGGTGCCGATGAGCTTCTTGTTGCGCGACATCATGGAAAGGGCGGCGACCGTCGACGAGGCCCTGAAAATCCTCCAGGACAGTCCGCGGACCTGCGAGTACTACTACGTCATCAGCGACAAGTCACGGGCCATGGTCGCCGTGCAGTGTGAGCCGGAAAAGATCACGGTGCTGCGTCCCGGCGAGCAGCATCCGCGCTTGCCCCACGTGCCCGACGACACGGTGCTCGTTTCCGGCGGTCATCGCGCGGAAGTCCTGGGCGAGCGGATCCAGAAGGGCTACGGTCGCATTGACGTGCGGGCCCTGATGGACATCATCAAGCGGCCGGTGGCCATGGATTCGAACCTGCACGACGCGGTGATGGCCCCTGAGACGCTCGACATCTGGATTGCCGACGCCGGCCGGAAGTCCGCGGCCTGCGACGAGCCGTATGCCCATTTCAACCTGCGGCAGTTGCTGGATTATTTCCGGGAGAAAAGCGGCAGGTAACGGTAATAGATTTCCAGGGTCAAGGCCGAGAGGCTGGTCGTCATCACGCGACTGCCGCGCATGCCCCAGACATCCTTCTCCGGGGCCCAGCTACCGTTGGCGCACTGATCGACATTGCGGGCCTGCGTGCGGACGAGCAGATCGCGCATCTTGCCGTTCCAGGCGTCCCACTCCGTCCCGCCCATGTTGTGCATGACCTGGGTCGCGTAGTACCAGTAATAGATGTTCGGCATACTCTCGTCGGGCAAGTGGTTCATCAAGTACTTCGCGCCGCCGGCGAGCATGGGGCTGTCGTGTTTGGCGCCGAGGTATTGACGGCAGAGCAGGCCCACGGAAGTCATCGTGTTCGCCGGAGGCGTGCCGGGCTGGTAGGAATACTCGCTGCCGTTATTCACGGCAACCGAATCGAGCCACTTGCTGGCGCCGGAGAAGGCCGTCCCACCGACGTCCAATCCAGCCATGTGGGCGCTCTTCAGGGCCATCAGTTGCCAACCGAGCACGGAAGTGTCGCCGGCGTCTCCGGGATTGTACCGCCAGCCGCCGTCGGCCGCGTTCTGGGCTTTGAGGATGAAGTTCACGGCCGCCTGTGCGGCACGACCGACCTGTTTGTCGCCGGTCAATCCATAGGCTTCCGAAATCGCGATCGTAGCCAGGCCGTGCGAATACATCATTTGCTGCGCACCCTTGCCCAGGTTGCCGTCGGGCTGCTGATGTTTGATGAGCCATCCGACGCCTTTGAGAATATGTTCTTTATAGGGGCCCTTGGACTTGTGCGTTTGCCCGGCGGCGAGGAAGGGCAAGAGGCCCATGGCTGTGGCGCCGGCATCGGCGGGGATATCGCTGACGCCGGTGCAAGTTTTGTCTACGCAGCGCCGGGTGTAGAGTTTCAGGCTCCAGCTACCGTCCAGCGACTGGTGATTCGCCAGCCAAACCAGTGCGGCGGTAACGGCGCGTTCCGATTGCTTGGTGCCGCCGCCGCTGGCCAGCATTTTTGCCCGGCTGCCGCTACCGCGAGTGCCGAAGCCGCTGCTCGGCTTGCTGCCCGGCTGCTCGGAGCGCTTACTGTTGTCGTTGTATTCCGCGTCCTGGGCGGGCCGACCGGGCTTTTCCAACGTCGGGTCGACGTCCAGTGCGGCCGGCGGGGCATCTTCGATCTCGCCGATTTCAACTTTGTCGAATTTCTCGGGCTCCTTCGTGTCGGCTTTCTTCTTCTCCGCGTCCTTGGGCGGGACCATCTTGACATCGTCCCATGCGGTGCAGGCGGAAGGACGGTAACGGACACTGGCGACCAGCACGATCGACACGACGATTAGAGATGCCTTGCGGAACATGATTCGCCTCCAAGGTTCAGGGGAATGCACGGACTGCCGTCATCATACCGCGCGGACGCGCGGTGGGGAACCTTTGGAGTGCGGTGGCTTGCCACCGCTTTTCAAAACGGGCGGAAACTCGTATGACGCGGAACTTCGGACCGCGGTGGGGGCATCGAGCGCAGCCGGTCTCCACCGCTTTTGAAAACGGGCTGAAGCACGTTTGCTGCGGCTCTGGGCGTAATGAAAAGCGGGGGCAAGCCCCCGCACTCCAAATTGGCTACTTCTTCGGCGTGACGGTGAACTGAAGCTGAAACTCGACCGTCTCCTTCTTGACTTCCAATTTCGCCATCTTGGCCGCGGCCTTGTAATACTCCTTCAACGGCTTCTCGTCAACGTCCTCCGGCTGATGGCCGACTTTGATCGTGTGACCGGACGGCGTGCAGGTAAACTGGATCAGCACTTTGCAAGGCTTTTGACTCTTTTCCAGGACGTTCTCCGCCACGTCCTTGGCGTCCTTGATGAACTTCAAGACCGACTCCGTGGTTGTCCGCTCGGCAATATCCTGTTCGCTGGTCAAGAATCGAATGTTGTCGAACCGCACGACTTTGTTTTCATCTTCGGCCGGTTTGCCGTTTTCGGGAGTGTAGGTCTTCCACTTGTCGGCGACGTAGGTCTTGCCGTCCAACGGATTGTGGAAGGCCTCGCCCGAAGCCGGTCTGCCATCGACAGAATCCACGTCGATCAGCGGCCGCACTTTCATGTGCTCGGCTGCCAGCAGTTTCAAGGTCTCCTCGACGGCGTCGCCGGGGGCCAATTGGCGGAGGCTCTTGGCGATCAGCGGATGGTCGGAAGCGACATAACGATGCCGCCGCGCGACGATGATCTGCCGGGAAATCAAGGCCAGATCGTGGATGCCCGCTTCCTGAGCGCCCGTCGCCAGGGCCTCCAGGGCCGCGTCTTGCTTCCTGCGGTCCTGGGACGTGTGCAGCACCTCCCAGGCCGGCAGGACCTTCTCTCGCAAGGCGAAGCCGGCCTGGATTACCTCCCGGTCTGTTCCTTGGTAGGCCATGTCGCCCAAAGGATAGTGTTTCCGTGCCTTGGCGAAGGCCTCGGTCACTTCCGGCGTATCGATGGACTTGACGTTGATTCGAGCTTTTGTCCCTGGCCCAACATCGACTTCCTCGCCGGCCGCGATCTTGAGTTTGGTGCGCAGGGTATAGCCCAGTTCATAGTACGTATCGCCGTTCTGCGGGCAGAGCTCCAGGGCCTCACGGTATTTCTTCAGGGCCCCGTCGAAACCGCGTTGGTCGAACAACTCGATCCCTTCCTTGGTTTTCGCGTCCGATGCCTCGATTGCCAGCTCGTTGTTGCGTTGAATTTGGAGGTACATTTTGAGAACCTCCGCGGGAATTCCGGGGCGGTACGAGGCGACATCTAATACGTTCTGCGCCCGCATCGACTCGCCTTGGCTGAGAAGCAGGCCGACGTGGATGATCGCCAATCCCGGATCGCCCGGGGCGATGTCATAGTACATCCGCCAGAAGTTTGGATTGTGGTCCAGCAGGGCGTCGAGGTCCACCGCCGGCCACTTTTCCAGCGGAATCTCCGGACCGATGCCCTTGGTCTGCTTGTGGTAGTCTGCCAACCAGGCCTTTGCGGCGGGCCAATCCTTGGCGTCCGGCTCTAACAGTTCGTCGATCATGGCCTTGGCGATATTCCAACCCGATTTACGCGCCATTTCATAGGGGGACTTGAAGGGCCGGACGACTTTAGCCAGATCTTGGGCGGCAGGCCGAGCGCTATGCGTCTTCGCCGCACTGTCTGCGCTGGGTTTTTCCGGTGCCGTCTTGGCCGGTTCCGCAGGGGCGTTTTGTGCCTCAGTGGGTTGAGTCGCGGGCTGATTTTGGCAGCCGATTCCGGCGATCAGCACGATCGTGCCGACGATTAGAGATGCCTTACGGAACATGATTCGCCTCTATAGTTTGAGGGGACAGTGGCGGAACCGGAACTTCCTCGAGATGATGAGCAGGCACTAATCATCATACCGCGCAGAGGCTGTGGGGAACTTACCGCCCTAGCACCTCGATCGAAAGATCGTCGAGGCGGACCTCGCCGAGGCCGGTCATCGATAAGGTGAGCATCAGGGGGCCGGCTTGCGGCACAGTACGCAACATGGTGAACTCCTGCCAGCCCTTGGTCTTGTCGATCCGCAGGGCCATTTCCTCGCCGGTGAGCGATTCGACCACCAGCAGCCCATCCACGGAACCGGTGATGGCCGTGGGCACATTGACCCAGCCATGGATCCGCACGATCTGCCCGGCCGCGAGCGGCACGGCGGGGCTGGTGACCCACAACGGCGGCGTTTCGATCGTGGCCGGCGGGTGCTCCGGATTGACGGTCCGGGCCGTAAGGCGCAGCCCGAGACGGCCGGAATGCGCGGCATCCGGCACAAGGTCGGCGGCGCTTTGGATTCCCGGCGTGAGATGCTGGAAGTGCCGCCAGCCGGCGCGGTTCATCTGCGCGAGGTTTTCGAAGTCGCCGCCCGGCAGACAGTTCGCGCCGGGCGCAAGGTCGCCGTGCGATCGACCAGGGCCCAGAACCACGGCAAGGCCTGGAACGACGACGTGCCGGGAATGGCCACGGGTGAATCGAGGCCTTGCATGGCCGCTTCCCAGGCCGTCCGTTCCAACTTGCGCAAGGGCATCATCGCCCGCCGCGCGTGGGCCGAGGCCATGGCATACTCGCCCGCGGCCAGACGTGTTTCGCAGGATGCCAGATTCTGCCGGGCGGTTTCAAGGTCCTGCGCGGGACTTCTTACCTGTGCGGGGTTTTTCGGCGGGGGTATTCGTCCGCTGATCCGGTCGAAGACGCGCGCTACCGTATCGTACTTTTGCATGGCCAATTGGCGTTCCAGTTCGGCGATCTGCCTTCCGCTGGCCGCTGCGCGCCGCGTGACGGCTTCAATGATCGCCGGGTCCTGGGCCAAAAACAGCAAGGTCGAGAGGCCGAACTCGTCGAGCGTGACCTGCGTGCCGCCCGCCTGGCGGCGATGCCGCAGCGGCTGCAAGCGTCCGGCGGTCAATTCGAAGATATAGTCCGATTCGGGAATATCGGGCAGGGTGAGGCCCAGCGGCGTGGCCGCGGCCAGCGGGGCCACGCATTGCGAGCCGGGGGCCAGCCACATCGGCATGGCGATCCGCGCCCGATCGTCGCGGAGGATCGCACCGGTGACCAGCCGTTGGCTGCATTCGGCCGTGGCGTCCTTGGTGCCGCCGGCCACCCACGGCTCGATGATTTCGAGCTCGAGGTTGAGCAGTTGCAGCGTCATTACCCGCTGCCGCGTTTCGCCGTCGGGGGCCTCCAGCGAGGAGTCGGAAAGGAACAGCAGGCCGCGACTTCCGGAGGAGATGGCTGTGTAGACCAGCAAGCGGATCTGCTCGGGGGCGACGACCGTGGGCGGGGCCTGGCCCGGGGTGAGCGTGGCGAACTGCCGCCGCAGGCCCTCGCCCGCCTGGGTTTGCACCGTCGTCCAGACCGGAGTGCCGGGCAGGGCCAGAAGCGGTTGCCGTTTGACCCATTCGCCGTAGTTGGGCATCTCCATGCTCGTGCCCAGCGGTCGCCGATCGATCAGCAAAATATTGGTTTGCCGGCTATAACTTCGCAGGTTGTTGATCGGCGCGCAGATCAGCGGCCGCGAAAAGCGGGAATCGGCCAGGCGGACCCGCGCGGCCCGACGCTCATTGGCTTCCAGCGCGTCGCCCGTCAGTCCGTGCCCCAGGTCCCAAACGAGCACGGGCTCGAACTCCGGCCCGATCGTCGGGTACCCGCTTGCGGGTGGCGGGTCGGTCTCGGGCAATTCCGGCGGCGGACAGACCAGCCACAGGCCGAGTTGCCGGGCCTCGGAAAGAAAGGCCGGCGACGGCGCCTGTCGCAGCCAGACGGTGTTGAAGCCCAATTGCTTGAGGAAGGCCAGCTTCTCACCGCGGTATTCGATCGAGCGAGGGAAGATCGGGTACTCGTTGATCTTCAGGACTGAGCCGGCCAGCTTGACTTCGCGTGGGGCGGGCTGGGAGAGGGGGAGAGGGGGAGAAGAGGAGAGGGGGAGACGCGGAGATCTCTCTTTCTCCCTTTCCTCCATTCCGGACGCCACATGTCCGACGACCTCGAGATCGTCGGTCCAGACGTTGGTCACCCCCGGGCCGCCGTAGATGTTCAGCAACACGCGGCTGACGTAGGCCTCGTGGTCGTCGACGTTCATGGCCAACTGGCTTCGCAAGATGCGGGCCTGGCGTTCTACCATCCATGGCAGGTTGACAATCTGAAGCTGCTGCCAACGGCGGACCGTGGTATACGCGGTGCCATAGACATTGGTGGTAAGCGGCATCTTGGTGCGCGGATCCCGTGTTCGCGGCAGCGTGACCTCGGCAAAGAACTGAATGCCCGGCCGATCGGCGTAGATCCAAATCGAGGGCCGCAGTTCCTCGATCACCCAGGGCCGTCCGATGTCGTGTGCCACCAGGACGGTGCTGCCGCCTTGGCCGACCACCTGCAGCCATTCGCAGCCCTGTCCCCCATGCGCCCCGCCGCGGACCCGTTGGTGGGCGACCAGCGCGTATTGGGCATCGCCGCCGGCCTCGGTCCAGGAGGTCGTCGCTCCTTCGAAGTCTTGTCGCCATGATGGCTGCCCTACAGGGACCGGGCCAGCAACTCTGCCCTCACCCCCTGCCCCTCTCCCAGAGGGCGAGGGGAGCCAAGGACCCTCACCCCCTGTCCCTCTCTGGGCACCGACCGAAGGTCGGTCAGTAGAGGGGAGCCAATTCGGCGCAGGCGGTCCCTGCGCGGCCGAGGGACTCGGCAGCATGCCCAAGATCATCATTGCGATCAGTGCAGCCTGGAAACGCGACACGGCGGGCACCATGTACTCATGGTCGATGATAAAGATTTTCATATCCGATGTGGCGAAAAAACACTACCGGCACGGCAGCGGCCACATTGCCGTAAAGTGAGCTTGTATCAGGATTTGCGAAAATCGGCCAGAGCAAATGTTGCATTTTTTCCACACCGCCTGTCCCGGCAGGGCCGCCGGTAGTATTTCCCAAGTCTTGAAATTATAATGGGTTACGGCGCGTTTACTGAAAACGACAATTTCCTGGCATGGGGCGTGCTTCTGAAGAAACGCATCCATCCCACACCCGGAGAAGTAGCCATGAGCGACCCCGCCCACATCCTCAAGCCCGCCACTGATGAAGCCCCGCGCGAAATCCTCGACCTTGCCGATGCCATCGCGCTATTGCCCATCGAATATCGCCTGCGGGTCGAGCCGTTGGTGAATCGGGTGCTGGAAAACGCCAAGCGTCGCCGTCGTATCCTCTCGCTGGTCCAGGATGCCTTGGGTCAGCTCCGGCTCGACATGAAGTATCTGACCTTCGACCTGGAGGCCACGCGGCGGGAACGTGACGAGTATCGCCAGAAGCTGGAAGGTTCCACCTGATCGTCAAGACATGGGTCACATAAGCGCTGAACTACTTATGCAACGGGCACTCGACTACGAGTTGCTCAACGAACGGCAGTTCCAGGAGGTCTGGGCCACCGTAGGTTCCCAAACAGCGCCCGTGGAGGACGTGAAGAAGCAACTCCTCCGCGGCGAATACATGACGAACTTCCAGCTCGAGCGCCTGGCCAGGGGCGAGAAGTCGGGCTTCTTCTACGGCCCCTACAAAGTGCTCTATTTCGTGGGGGAGGGCACCTTCGCCCGCGTGTACCGCGCTGCGCATCGCCAGACGGGCGAGATCGTCGCGCTGAAGGTCCTCCGCAAGCGCTACAGCGACCCCGACCCCAGAAAGCCGGACCTTGTCGCCAAGGCCGCCCTGATTTGCGCAATTCATGCGCGAAGGCAAGTTGGGGCTCATGCTGCGGCATCCCAACATCGTGCCCATCTACGAAGTCGCCGCCGAGGGCAAGTCGCCCTACCTGGTCATGGAGTTCGTCGAGGGCTGGAACCTGCGCAACCTCGTCAGGATCCGCACCAAGCTCGAGCCGCTGCAGGCCACGCAGTTGATGATGGGCCTGGTCGAAGGCCTGCGCTATGCCTTCGAACACGGCCTGACGCATCGCGACCTGAAGCTCAACAACGTCCTGGTATCGAGCGCTTTGCAGGCCAAGCTCGTCGATTTCGGGCTGGCGGCCTTGGACGACAACTTCGGCGACGAGCGGGACGACGACATGCCCAACACCCGCACCATCGACTATGCGGCCCTGGAACGGGCCACGGGCGTGCGCAAGGACGATACCCGCAGCGACATCTACTTCATGGGCTGCATCTTCTACAACATGCTCACCGGCCAGCCGCCCTTGATGGAGACCAAGGACCGCATGCAACGCTTGAACAAGCAGCGGTTCCTGGATGTCATTCCCATTCAGAAGGCCGACCCGACGCTGCCGCACTGGGTTTGCACGGTGGTTACCAAGGCGATGATGTTGGACCTGGCCCGCCGCTATCAGTCTCCGGCGGCGATGTTGGCCGACCTGGTCATCGCCGAACGGCAACTGATCGAAGGCGGCGATGCGGTCTCAGCGGAGGCCGCCGAGGCGGCCATGGGCACCTACGTCGAAACCAAGCAGCACACGGTGCTGGTTGTCGAGTCGAACCCCAAATGGCAGAGACGTCTTCCGCGAAGGCTTCAAGCGGGTCAACTATCGCGTGCTGGTGATCGCCGATCCCGAGCGGGCCGTTGCCCGCTTGCGCCAGGACAACAAGGCGGCGCAGTGCATCGTCTTCTGTGCGCAAGGGCTGGGCGAAGCGGCGCTGGAGGGTTTCAACATGCTCTCCGGCGACGACCGCACGGTTTCCGTTCCGGCCGTGCTCTTGTTGGACGAACCGCAGAAGGAATGGAAGGAGAAGGCCTCCGTGGCCGAACATCGCATCGTGCTCACGATGCCCATCACCATGAAAGACCTGCGGAGCAGGCTGGCCGCGCTGATGGATCGGTGATCGGCGGAATCCGTGCAATCCGCGGTTCAATTCGCGGCGAAGCCCAATGTTGTTGCTGAGCCATGTAGGCCGGAACAAGCTTGCGCAGTTCCGGCGTTGATGCCGATTCGTGCCGGAACTGCGCAAGCTTGTTCCGGCCTACGCCCCCGCCACACAACTCAATGGCTCATTTTCAATGCAAAGATCAATTGAGTCTCGAAAAGTGCGGCCCCTGGGCTCCGGAAGGATACATAACGAAATCAGCGGGATTTAATCGTGTGTCTGAATTCCGGAATTCTCTTGCGGCTTTAACCCCAGGGCCCGCGCGACCACCGCGTCCACCACGGGTTTGCCGTTGACCATTTTGCGATCGAGGCCAAAGCCCTCGTCCCAACCCCACACCGCCCAGCCAATGCGGTTCGCCGCGAGCACTTCGCCGAAATCGCGGAACCAGTTGGCCCGGTGTTCCGGCCTGCTGCGCGCGGGAAAGACGCCGAACTCGCCGCAATACAACGGCACCTGGTGCTTGGCGCCCCACTCGATGCCCTGACGGAAGCGCGCGGCCAGCTTCTCCTTGTTCCAACGCTCCTTGCCATAAGACTCGACCATGCCCTTCGAGGCCGGCCAGGCTTCCAGGGCGGAGAGAAGAGGTTTCACCGCTTCGGGACTCGACGGATAGGGCACGCCGCGCAAGGGTCTGACGGCGGCGGCGGTCCAGGTGGCCCCCTGGTGCGTAAAGACGAACGGGTCGTAACAATGGAACGAGTAGATGACGTTCTTGTCCGGCAGCAGTTTGAGCTTCTTCAGCCCGTCGATGCCGCCCCAGTTGGGACCCGAGGTGACGATGGTATGCCGCGGCGCGTTCTGGCGGATGGCGGCGGCCAGTCGCGCGTTGAGCGTGTTCCACTGCTCCTCGCGACGGTCGAACACCGGCTCGTTGATGATTTCCAGAATGGTCAGTTCGGGGTCGAAGCGGGAGAGCCGTGCCGCCAGCGCGCCCCAGAAGCGGACGAAAGCCTCCTACCAGGCCGGGTCGAGCTCCGCCGCGCGGTCTTCGTTGTGAATGTCGACCATGACCAGCAGCCCGGCGCGCTGAAACCGCTCGATGGCCGCTTCCAGTTGCTTGCCGCGCTCCTCGATGACATCGCCCGAGGTTCGATTCATGATGACCCGCGGCGCAACGCACAGGCGGACATGCTTCAGCCCGAGGCGGGCCATGAAGGCCGCCTCGGCCTCGGAAATGTAGCTGGTAAAATGCTCGGCCGAGTTGCCCCGCGGAAAACGGAACCACTGGCAGACATTCGCGCCAGTTGCCAGGCGATCCGTGCGGCTGCGAGGCACCGCCGTCAACGCTTCGGCGGCCGGGTACCCGCTTGCGCGTGGGGACGGGGTGACAGCCAGTCCGGCGGCGGAAAGGGCCGTCAAGCGCAAGAAGGAGCGCCGGTCAATCGGGAATAGGTTTGTCATGAAATCGATCCTTTCAGCTTAGAACCTATCCGAGTACCGGAATAAGCTCGGTGCGATCCCGGCGCGTTCCGGAGTTTTCGGGTAGGTTCTCAGTGTAGTAGCCCTATTGGTACTGTCAAGCGCCCCGGCACAGCAGGAGAATTGCAAAGTCGGGGCAAGGCGCTCGTAGTACCGCGTGAACACCCTGGCGGGCACCGTGTACTCATGGCCGTGGTCGGCGGACAATTCGCGAAGCAGACCGGCTAAAGCCGGGACTACGAGCGACTTGCCGCACACCCATATTCTCGCACATTGCCGCGCAGCATGCTATAATATCCGCGATCCGGCCGGTACCGTCGGCCTAAAGCACCCTTTGTTAGGAGACTGCCATGTTGATCCGCCTTGCCTGTTTACTTTCCGTTTTGACGCCTTTGTCTGCTTGCTTCCTCCCGTCCGCGCGGGCGGCCGAACTCGATCAGGCCGCACTTTCCGGCGACAAGGCCCCGGAGGGGTCGATCTGGCTGGAAAGCCTTGACCTCTCCAAGATCGAGCAAGGATGGGGTGAGCCGCAGAAGGGCCGATCGGTCGATAACCATCCGCTGAAGATCCACGGCCAGGAGTTCCGGCACGGCGTCGGCACGCACGCCGTGAGCGAAATGCACATCGACCTGCACGGCGCGGCCGAGCAGTTCGTCTCGATGGTCGGGGTGGATGACGAAGTTTCCCAAAACGGAACCGTGACATTCGAAGTCTGGGTCGACGGCAAGAAGGCGGCCGAGACCGGGCGGATGCAAACCGGCGACGCGCCGAAACGTCTGCAGGCCAATCTGCACGGGGCCAAACACCTGTTGCTGCTGGTCGGCGATGCCGACGACGGCATTGCCTTCGACCACGCCGATTGGGCCGGCGCCGTGCTGGTGCTGACGCCGGGCGCTGCCCGGCGGCCGCAAACCACGGCCGCGCCTGCGGTGGCGGCCGTGCCACCGCCCGACATCGTCCATCCAGCGTCGCCGGAACCGGCCATTCACGGTCCGCGGATCGTCGGCAGCACGCCGGGCCGGGCGTTTATGTTTCTCATTCCCGCCACGGGCGAAAAGCCCCTTCAGTTCGCCGCCAAGAATCTGCCCGAGGGACTCACGCTCGATGCCGAGACCGGCATCATCGCCGGTTCGCTCAAGCAGCCGGGCAGGACCGTCGTCCAAATCGAAGTCAAGAACTCCCGCGGCACTGCCAATCGCGACCTGACGATCGTGGGCGGCCGGCACAAGCTGGCCCTCACGCCGCCGATGGGCTGGAACTCGTGGAACTGCTGGGCCAGCGCGGTCAGCGATGCCAAGGTCCGCGCCGCGGCCGACGCCATGGTCACCAGCGGCCTGGCTGCCCACGGCTTCCAATACGTCAACATCGACGACTGCTGGGAAGGCAAGCGCGATGCCAACGGCGAGATCCAGACGAACGAGAAATTCCCCGACATGAAGGCCCTGGCCGACTACGTTCACAGCAAGGGACTGAAGCTGGGCATCTACTCGTCGCCCGGCCCCAAGACCTGCGCCGGCTACGAAGCGAGTTGGAAACACGAGGCCCAGGATGCCGCGACCTATGCCCGCTGGGGCGTCGATTACCTGAAATACGACTGGTGCTCGTATGGCGAGATCGCCCGCAACCCGGATCGGGCGGGCCTGATGAAGCCTTACCTGGTGATGCGCAAGGGCCTGGACGAGTGCAGCCGCGACATCGTCTTCAGCCTCTGCCAATACGGCATGGGCGACGTCTGGAAATGGGGCGCCGAGGTGGGCGGCAACTGCTGGCGGACCACGGGCGACATCACCGACAACTGGGGCAGCATGGCCGGCATCGGCTTCGGCCAGGACGGCCATGAAAAGTATGCCGGACCGGGACACTGGAACGATCCCGACATGCTGGTTGTGGGCAAGGTCGGCTGGGGGCCCTCGCTGCATCCCACGCACCTGAAGCCCGACGAGCAGATCACGCACATCTCGCTCTGGTGCCTGCTCTCCTCGCCGCTCTTGATCGGCTGCGACATGTCGAGCATGGACCCCTTCACTCTGGCCTTGCTCACCAACGACGAGGTGTTGGCCATTAACCAGGACCCCTTGGGCAAGCCGGCGGGGCGAATTTCCAAGAGCGGCCAGACGGAAGTCTGGGCCCGGCCAGTGTTTGACGGCACGGCGGTCGGCCTGTTCAACCGCGGCAGCCAGCCAGCGAAGGTCAAGGTCTCGTGGTCCGACCTGAAACATCAAGGGCCGCCACCCGCGCGGGTACCCGGTCCGCGACCTGTGGCAGCACAAGGACCTCGGCGCGCAGGCCGACGGATACGAAGCCACCGTGCCGCCGCATGGGACGGTGCTCGTCAAGGTGGGAAAATAACTTAGGGTTCTAGCGTTCGGCGCGGGTCTCCCGACCCCGCCGAAACATCGGACCGAAGGTCTCCCCCATGCGCCCGGAGACCTTCGGTTGGCGGCGTGGCTCGGTCAGAGACCGGCCACAACAGTGTGTGAGACCGGCCACAACAGCGAAACCGGCCACAGCCGCGGTGATTTGCGGCACCAGCCAGCAACACCGGAATCCCATAACGACAGCAAATCGTGACAGAACTGTCCTGTTGTAAGGCCCAGTTACTCGAAATCCTCGACCTTCCTTACCCATTTTGGGTGTGATCTCAAGCTTTGGCTGGTCCGGAACTTAGCCAAACCGCGGGCCCCCATTGATTTTGCGGCGGACTCAAGTAGGATGGATGGTTCCAAACCATCCGTTGGGGAGAGCAAGTATGCCTGAAAAAGCAGTGCTTTGTTTCGGTGACCAGAAGATTGAACTTCCCGTCCTTGTGGGGGCGGAGGGTGAGAAGGCCGTGGACATTTCACGGCTGCGGGATGCCACCGGATTAACCACCTATGACCCGTCGTTGTCGAATACGGCCGTCTGCAAAAGTGCGGTGACCTTCATCGACGGGGACCAGGGAATCCTCCGTTATCGCGGCATTCCCATCGAGCAGTTCACCGACCATCCCAATTTCATCGAGGCGGCCTGGCTGCTGATTTTCGGCCGGCTTCCCAAGAAGGATGAACTGGATCGGTTCAGCCGGCGGCTGACGCGGAACGAACTGCTGCACGAGGGCATGAAGCACCAGTTCCAGCACATACCGGCCGACGCCCCGCCGATGGCATTGCTCTCGGCGACGCTGAGCAATTTGGCCTGCTATCACCCCCAGTTCCTCGCGCTGGGTGACGAAGAGTCGTTCGAGGAAATAGCCGCGCGATTAATCAGCAAAGTGCGAACGATTGCCGCCTTCTCGTATCGGCGTTCGCTGGGCCTGCCGTTCATCTACCCGGACCCCAACCTCCGCTACTGTGCAAACTTCTTGCACATGATGTTCTCGATTCCTTATCAGCAGTATTATGTCACGCCCGAGGTCGAGGACGCCCTGAACCTGATCTTCATTCTGCACGCCGACCACGAGCAGAATTGCAGCACGTCGACGGCCCGCGTGGTTGGCTCGTCGCGGGCGAACCTGTTCGCCTCGTGCGCCGCGGCGGTATGCGCCTGTGGGGGCCGTTGCACGGCGGGGCCAACGTCGAAGTGCTGGAAATGCTCCAGCGCATCCACCAGGGCGGCATGTCGCCCGAGGACTGCCTCAAGGCGGCAAAAGACAAGGCCAACCCCTTCAAGCTCTTCGGCTTCGGTCACCGGATCTACAAGAACTACGATCCGCGGGCCAAGATCCTGAAAGCCGCCTGTGACAAGGTCCTGGGCCAGATGAAGGTCAATGACCCCTTGCTGGACATCGCGCGGAAGCTGGAAGAACTGGCCCTGGCGGATCCCTATTTCGTCGATCGCAAGCTGTATCCGAACGTCGATTTTTACAGCGGCATCATTCTCCGTTCGTTGGGCATTCCCACGAATATGTTCACGGTCTGCTTCGGCATCGGACGCCTGCCCGGTTGGATCGCCCAATGGAAAGAGCAGCACGACGACCCGACGAGCAAGATCCTTCGCCCGCGGCAGGTCTACATCGGCAACACGATGCAGAATTACGTGCCGATCGAGGAGCGGTAGGTTGCGGTGCAACTTGCCGTAGGATGGACCTCCGAGTCCGTCCAGTTTTGGAGGACGGACTCGGAGGTCCATCCTACAGATTCGTCCAACGAATTCCCCAGCGCGAGCATTAGGTGCGATGCAACTTGCTTTCAGTTCCAACGCCTACCTGAACTACCCGCTGGAAGAGACCGTCGCCCGCATTGCCGCCTTGGGCTATCGCGGCATGGAACTGTTGGCCGACGTGCCGCATGCCTGGCCCGCGGGACTGCTGAGCGAGCGACGCCGCGAGATCCGCGCCTGCCTCGACCGGCACGACATGAGAATCTCGAACATCAACGGCTTCATGATGAATGCCGTAGCCGACCCCCGGCAGCCGTATTGGCATCCCTCCTGGATCGAGCCCGACCGGCACTATCGGGCCATCCGCCGCGAGCATACCAAGCGGGCGTTGCAATTGGCCGCCGACCTCCGCTTGCAATTCAGCCCAATTTCCACCAGCAAAGGTCGGACGGACCTCGGCGGGCCTTCGATCCAGACCGAGCCGGGCGGACCGCTGGCAGGGGGCCAGTCGTGGCAGGCTGCCGCGCAGGTTTTCTACGACGAAATCATGCCCTGCGTCGAATTGGCCGAAAAGCTGGAAGTTCTCCTGCTCATCGAGCCCGAACCGGGACTGCTGATCGAGCGCTTCGAGCAGTACCTGGAGTTCGCCGGCCGCATCGATTCGCCCTGGGTCGGGCTGAATTTCGATATCGGCCACGCCTACTGCGTGGGCCAGGATCCGCAAGACTGGATCGCCCGCATGGCCCCCCATACCAGGCATTACCACCTGGAGGACATACCTGCGTCGCGCGAGCATCGCCACATGGTTCCCGGTCGGGGGGCGATTGACTTTTCCGCCGTTTTGCGGGAAATTGCCAAAAGCGGCTACGCGGGTTGGGTGACCGTAGAACTCTATCCGTATATCGATAATCCCGATCAGGCCGGCCGCGAGGCAAAGACATTTGTCGAACATGTTGGCACATGAACGGGATTGATAGAAACTATGGTGGGCCTGCGCTCGCCGACCCGCGACCCGCAAGCGGGTACCCCGGGTGCCCCGGATCTGGTCCCACCCTACGGTTGCCCCTGGAACCGAAAGAGGTCGACGCCTGTGTCGAATCCTGACGAACCCGAATCGGTCTCGCCGCTGCAAAGCTACCTGGAGTTGCTGCGCCTGCCGAACGTCTTTACCGCCGTTGCCGACGTGGCGATGGGCTTCTTCTTCGTTGAAGCCCCCTGGGCGTTCGACCAAAAGCACTCGCTTCTCCCGATCGGCCTAGGGGCGATCGGCCTGCTCGCCGCGGCATCCGCCATGTTCTACTCCGCCGGCATGGTGCTCAACGACGTCTTCGACATCGAACTCGATCGCCAGGAGCAACCCTATCGGCCGCTGCCTTCGGGCCGGATCGCGTTGAGTTCAGCCCGCTGGCTCGGCTGGCAACTGCTGACGCTGGGGATTATGGCGGCCAGCGGTACCGCGGTGATGATCGCAGGACTTCCGGGGGCCCCCAAAGACAACTTCGTCCTCTCCTGGCCAACCATGAGTACATGGTGCCCGGCGATCGTTGCCGCGGCGTTGGCCGTGCTCATCGTGCTCTACAACGCCGGACTGAAGCGGACGCTGCTGGGCCCCGTGGCCATGGGCGGTTGCCGCATGCTCAACGTGCTGTTGGGCATGAGCGTGCTCGGCGGGCCGTGGCGGACCGAGCATTGGGCGGCTGCAGCGGGCATCGGCATTTATATTGCCGGCGTGACCTGGTTCGCCCGCAACGATGCCCGCCGTAGCGACCGCTGGCAACTCATCGCTGCCACGCTGGTCATGCTGGCCGGCGTGGGGCTGGTCGGCGGGCTGCCTTGGCTGAACGACAAACTCTGGTTGCCAGGTCAACAAAAACCGGAATTCTGGCGCTGGTATTTGATTATCGCGCTGGCCGCCGTATACATTCTGATGCATTGTGCGCGGGCGATTGCCGAGCCGTCGCCCGGACCAGTGCGCTCCGTGGTCCGCCGCCTGATCACAACCCTGATCTTCCTCGACGCCGCCGCCTGCTATGTCGCCGCGGGACCCTTCTATGCGCTCGTCGTGGCGATACTGGTGGTCCCCACGACGCTTCTTGGGCAATGGGTGGACCGGGGATAGGCGACAGGAAATCCGAAACTCGAAGCACGAAAGCCTCGACCCGCAAGCGGGTACCCCGATCCAAAAGACAAAATGCAAATGACCAAGACAAGTTTTGAACCTTTTCTATTTGGCATTCGAATCTGTTTCCGATTTCGTGCTTCGGATTTCGGATTTCAGTAGTCTTCGGCTGTTCCCAACCCCTGCTCCCTGCTCCCATGTCCGCACTCGACACTCTCTTCCACGACCTTCGTACTGCCGGTCGCAAAGCCTTGATGCCGTTCGTCACGGCCGGCGACCCCGACTTGCAATTCACCGCCGACTTGCTCCGCTGCCTGATCGCCCGCGGCAGCAGCCTCTGTGAACTGGGCATCCCGTACAGCGATCCGATCGCCGACGGGCCGATCATTCAAAGCTCGTACACGCGGGCCTTGCAGCACAAGATCAAGCTCGCCGAGATCCTCGACATGCTGGGCCGCGTCACGCCGGAGTTGAAGGCCCCGGTGGTCTCGATGGTCAGCTACTCGATCATTTACCGGCAGGGCTTGGAGGCCTATGTGACTGCCGCGCGCAAGGCGGGGGTTGCCGGTGCGATCGTGCCCGACATGCCCGCCGAAGAGTCGACTGCGCTGGCCGAGGTCTGCCGCCGCCAGGACTTTTCGCTCATCCAGTTGATCGCGCCGACGACGCCCCGCGAGCGGGCCTTGCGGATTGCCGAACGCACCAGCGGTTTCATCTATTACGTCTCCGTAACCGGCATCACCGGCGAGCGGACGGAATTGCCGCCGGAGATCCTGGACAATGTGGCCTGGCTCCGCGGTCAGACGCGTTTGCCGATCTGCATCGGCTTCGGCATCAGCCGGCCCGAGCACGTGCGGATGCTTGCGCCCGTGGCCGACGGTCTGATCGTTGGTTCCGCGATCGTACGCCGCGTGGCCGAGGCATCGACCCGCCCGCGGGAAGCCGTGCTGCAAGAGATCGGCGACTACGTCGCCGAGTTGCTCGCCGCGCTGGAGTAGGGTGCGTGCCGGGATGCTTAGGCAAGACGAAGGATCTCTACTGCGGCATCACGACCGTTTCCCCGCCGGCCCGCGTCGCAATCGCCTGGAACGTGGCAAAACTGATGTCGTAGGATATCGGGCCGGCGGCGCCGTCGGCCCAGAGGAATTGGGCCAGGTGGGGATGGTAGCTCCAGAAGTGATAGTCGTGATTTCCGTCGGGGTACCCTTCGGACAGGCCCAATTGCGTGGCCATGAGGTTGTCGCCCCAGCCGGTGCCATTGGCATCGCCGGCGCCGCAATACGGCCAACCGTACAGTGAGTCGCTCAGGCCGCGTTCGCCCATGATGATCGTCTGCGAGGCCCCGTCCGTGACCCGCGCCAAGCTGATCGCGCTGCTGGTGTCGCCGTGAAGCAGGATGCCGTCGTTGGCGAATTCCGTAGTCCCCATCACGCCGAGATAACTCGTACAGCCATAATCGCCCCAGTAGGGGTCTTGGTAAACATCGTTCCGCCGCGGGTCATCGGTACAATGGTTGTAATCGAGGATCCTCACCGCGGGGTTCATTCCTGGCGGCCGAGTTCGGACAAAATCGAAGCAGGAGCCCTGGTAACTGAAATTGCACATGTCGTAAATGTCCCTGGACTCCAAGTAGGGCAAGACTTTGGCCTGGAATCCCCACCAGCCGCCAAAGCCGGTAGAAGCGTTGGGCGCGCAGTTTCCGACCGGGAAGCACGAGAAGTTGGTATGGAACCCATGCAGTGCCACCCCATACTGCTTGAGATTGTTTAGACACTGCACGCGCCGGCCCGACTCGCGGGCCGCCTGAACGGCGGGCAGCAGCAATCCGATGAGCGTGCCGATGATGGCGATGACGACCAGCAGCTCGACGAGCGTGAAACCCGATTTGTGGCGAAGTCGTTGCGACATGGCGGAAGGCACAGGGGCCAGTTGGTTACTGCGGAGGCCCTGACAACGCCTACGCGAAGCCTGGATTCAATGAGCAAGGACTGCGGGGCTGTCAGTGCATCTCAGTCCAAGGTCAAGTTGACCACGTATTGACCGTCATCCGCTACGTCGGCCGGTTTGGACCATACTCCTGGAGTTTTCGGGACGCCCTTCTTGTTCTTCGGGACGGCCTGCTTTATGTCCGGTACCCTCGACCGGGGAACGACACGCATAACTGTCACAATTTGCGGACCGGCCGACGGGCCGTTGCTGCGATCGAACGTGTAGTTGCCTTCCTCCAACTTCGTGTTGGCCGCGGGACCGAGCCCGTCTGACGGACGGAATGTGATCGAGCCACTGAGTTTCTCGCCGCTGGCAAGCGTCACTGTGCCATGCACGGGAAGCCGGTCCACGCCATTCCCCTTGCCACAGCCGACAAGAAGCAGCGTCAGCCCGACCAATATCGAAACGGCGATGGCTCGATGGCTGTTCACTGCGATTACCGGTTGGGATAGGTAACTGCGCACTCCCATTCAGCATATTGTACACGCGCGACCAATAGAGTCTAGCATATATCCCTCCTACGGCTAGCATCGTGGCGGGATTTTTCACACATTCCTCCTGAATTCGTGTGGAAAATTCGACGGCCGGCCATGGAATCCCACCGAGCCGGGGGTAAAATCACTGGAAGCTAAGGGTTTCTTGCGGTTCCCGGCAACCCGGCCAAATGGGCCCGTGCATCGCCGGTTCACGCACGGTCCTCCACGAAAGACGAGGTGATTCGATGTTCTTTCTGCGAAATGCGGCGCGGACCCAACTACTACTGGTACTACTGGTTGCTGTGGTTCTGAACCCAGGTCTTGTGGCCGGGCAGCATGTACTCATGGTCGCCGACGAAAAGCCGCTCACCATGCGCGACATCGCCCGCATGCGGCATGATCGCGTGCCGCCGGACAAGATCGTGGAAAAGGCCGAGGAGCAGGGAGTCGGCTTTGCCGTCACGCCGGGCAGCGAAAAACAACTCGCCCGGCTGGGATTCACGCCGGAACAGATCGACGCGATCAAGCAGGCATCCGCTCCTCGGGCGAAGAGCGAGGACGGCAATGCCGAAAAGGCCGCGGCGATCGTGCCCGGTCAAGGGTTGAAGTCCAGCGATGCAGAGCGCGACCGCATCCTCGAACAAGTCACAAAGATCACGAAGCTCAGCGGCGTGAACCTGCCGACGGTCGCAGCGAAACACGTCACCTTGTGGGCGGCCCGCGACGACCAGGCCGCTTTTCTGGCCGACATCAAGAAGATCGAAAAGTTCCTTGAAGGCAAGTGCCGGGAGCCGCTGCAGTCTGGATTGGACAAGCGGGCGGCCCATCTCCTGCTGCTGAAGACCCGTTACGACTACGAGAAATGGGTCAAGGCCATGTTCGAAGTCATGCCGGATGCGTTCAAGCTGCCCGGCGCCCCCGGCGGCAACGCCGATCTGAAGGCCTCGATCCTGAAGGCGTCGAGCTATTACACGCACCATTTCGTCGTGATCTGCATGGAAGGACAGGAGGACGAATGGCTGCACCGCTTGGCAGCCGCCGGCGTGGGGTTCATGAATTTCGTACAGCAGGTCGATCCCCAGCGGCACGATCCGCTCTCGACCGGGTTTGCCAACGGCGTGGAATCGCTCGTAGGCGGCTCGCCGCGGGTCATGCTCTTCAGCAACAGCTATCAGAACTTCGACCGCGACCTGGGCAACGATCCGCGGGCCTGGCTGCACCTGGTGCAGGAGCGGATGCGCGCAAGAAGGAGTCCGGCGTGCGCGGGCTGCTGGACATGGATACCACGAACATGCACTTGCCGCAATACGCCGAGGCCTGGACCCTGGTCGGCGTGCTGGCCAAGCAGCCGGAGAAGTTCGCCAAGCTGCTCCTGGCCCTGCGCGAGGAAAAAGACCCGCTGAAGGCGATCGAGCAAGTTTACGGCTGGGATGAAAAGAAACTCGATGCCCAGTGGCACAAGGAGGTGCTGGGGCAAAGGTGAGGCGAGCGGCCATGTCGGAAGCGAAGAATCGCGAACTGACGCTGTTGGTCACGGCCGGTATCCTGGCCGCGTTTGCCGTCGTCGATTTCTGGACGCCATTCGCCTTTAACGGACGTAACGACTGGCTACGGGCCCTGGCCTTCGGCGGCTGTATCGCCCAGGTGACGCTCATTGCCGCCTGGGCCGTCTTTGCGCCGGGCAACATCGTCGTAAGACTGCCGTGGTCGCTCTTGCTCGGCCTGATGATGTGGTACGTCTTGTCGTTTGCCCAGCAACGGGCTGCCGGAATGCGGTTTGACCCCCGCGGTATTCTTGTTCTCGGAATCATTCTGCTCGTCGGCATGACCGTGCTGCAGGTTCCGCTCTGGACCGCCAAGCGGGCATTACGTTATCGCATGCTGAAGCCGGGCGAGGTCGCCGCACCTATCGGGCGAGAGCCGGTCCAGTTCCAGTTGAAACACCTTCTCCTGGGAACCTTTCTCCTCTCGATTGCCCTGTCGCCGATTCGGCTCGTCCTGCCCAGGGAGCGTGTCGAGAGCTTAATGCAGTATCGAGAACTATGGGAATTCTCGGTTATAACAACGGCCGTAATCATCGTGAATCTTGTGGCAACGCTGCCATGCCTTTGGGGCGGGTTGGCGTCCGAACTTCGCGTTGTGCCGTTAGGACTGGCGTGGACGTTTTATGGCATGATCATTACCGGCATCGAGGTTGCCGTCCTTTGCGCGATGCTTCCTCATTCACCGGGACTTTTGAAGATCTTTTTCCTATTCTACTTGATGAATGTAACGCAGGGCGTCGTGGTCTTCGCCGTCATGCGGATCTACCGCACGCTCGGCTACAGCTTGCAGCGGATGCGGCGCGCGAGCGCGTAGGCGCGGCGGATGTGAGCCCCGTAAGCGCGGCCGATGGGTGATTTTGGCCAAAGTGGCCAAAATTCGACCTTTTACTTGGGTTTTCGGCCTATTTCTACCTCCAATGACTAGGCTCGCAAATCCATACTGTGTATGCCACCCCCAAGAATCCTCGGGAAAAACTGTGTTTTCCGCTCCTCTGGCGAAAATCTTCCACCATAAATAAGGATGGTCAGAATTGGCCAGAAATCGTCCCGGTGGGTCAATTTTGTTTTGCCATCGGCGGGCAGCAGCAGTTCGGGATCGCCCGCGATGCAACAGAATGCAACGAAATGCAACACTTTTTCGCTCCTTGCTTTGTTCCCCGCTCCCAAGCCGAAGCCGATGCAAGAGAATGTGAGACCGCAAGCCCTTCATCGGCCGATACAAGAGGCTCCCCTCTCCCGCCGGCCACGGAGGACGTGTCTCCGGACTTCGCCGAATTTTCAAAGAACCATGGGACCGCATCCCAACGTTTTTCGTCGCAGCGGTCGCAAGTTATTCCCGACACACATAGTTATACATACTTTTGGTTTCATGTCAAGCGGCAGAAACGATTTTTCCCCGCGTGCGCCGCGCCCCGGGGCCGGCGCGATCGCCCTAAGTGCTTTTCCCGAGCGACGTTGCGGCGCCTGCGCGGAAGCGAAGAATTCCCCGGAATTCGCCGCACGAATTATCGGCCAATGAACACCACGGCAAGCTCGCGGAGCAGAGACGCGACGCAACTTCATGGCCTGTAAGCAGTTGAGAATCCCCCCGCCGAGTAGGTGAATGGTTCAGAAACGGGGACTGGCTCCGAGCCCAGTAGCGATTAGGCCGCAAGAAATGGACGCCGGCGAGGTGCCTGTCCCCATTTCTGAACCATGCCTAGGTGACGATGGCCGCCAGACCAGTCGCTGCGGCCGAACATCTCATGGAAGGCCGAACCAGCTTCCTTTCAACTCAAACTGTAAACGTCCCCGCCAACCCTGTGTCGGTGGAACGATGACTGATCAGCTAAAACGCGCGTATCCCCCGCGTATTTAGCAGTTTCCGCCGACCGTCGCGTGGTGCCCGCCGCCCGGCGCGGCGGGCACCACGCGACGGTCGGCGGAAACTGCTAAGGGGGTTGTGAGGCGGCGTTCTAGCTGGCCAATCATCGCTCTACCGGGGCAAGCCCGGTAGTGGCGTTTACTGGCAACGGGGTCGCAACGGGGTCAGGCTTGAAGTATCAATTATCGATTGTTCCGTGCTCGTTTGCTCTGGAGTCGCGAGGCAAGCGCGTTGACGATCGGCAGTACGTTATGCCAGTCGTTCTGGACCTTTCGATGAATGGCGCTGACCGCTCCTGATCCGAGGCAATAGTGTTCACCAATCGCCCGGCCACTCGTGTCGGCAAGGCGACACGCCAAGTCCACCGCCACCGCCTTGGCCGTGCCGGCGCGATGGCCATGTTCCTTGAGGGCCGTCTCTTCGATGTGGTAATGGCGTGCTACCAATTGGTCGATCTCCTCCATGGCCACCGTCCATCGCGGCAGATCCAGGTCTTCGTCCTGGACGCGTCCCTCACGCCGCTCTTCGATCGCGCGTTCGGTCTTTTCCACGAAGGCTGTGCCGCCGATGGCGTAGCGGCTGGCAGCCATGGCTTCCAAGAGGGGCGCATCGTCTTCCACTGCCACAACCTCACGCGCTCTTGCGGAGCCGCAGGAGATCGCGAAGCTCTTGCGGCATGGAGTGCTCGGCCGCGCAAGGCTCGCCGCGCAACACGCCCAGGACCATTTGGAATTGGTCCGCGGGCGGGGCGGCCAGATCGATGAAAAGCAGCTTCCGCCCTCGCAACTCGCACCCCCCGCCGCCGTTGCCGTCGAGCCACTCTTGGCGAACCACATAGCCCAATCGCTCGGCCAGATTCAGAGCATGGGCCAGAAGAACCACCGTATGCATCCTAGCTCCTCCATTTTCCCGGCATCCTTGCCGGCGCGGGGATTATACCTGCTTCTTTTTCAGTTGCCTAGCGCACTTGACGATAGGGAATCGGGAGCTAACTTCTTGATACGTCATGAGTTAAGACGCAAGGCTTCGGGAAAACAGCTAAACGCCGGCGATGCGGTAGAACGGCGAGTCTGGCGACTGGCGCGGAAATGCGAATCTCAGGGGCTTTGGACAGGCAACAGGAATTGTGAAACCCGTAGGATGGACCTCCGAGTCCGTCCAAGAATCCGTGGCGGCCGGCAGATCCCTTTCGCCGTGCTGCCTGAAGGGGGTCAATTGTGTTAACTAGCGAAAGTCGTCCGCACGTGGATCTTCAACAACAGGTCGAAATGCTCAAGGAGCAGTTGGCTCAGGCCCAGAAGCTGACCGCCTTGGGCGAGCTCGTCGGCACAACCACGCACGAGTTCAACAACGTGCTGACGACGATCATCAACTACGCCAAACTCGGGCTGCGCCACAAAGACAGCGAAACCCGCGAGAAGGCTTTTGACAAGATCCTCCTGGCCAGCCAACGGGCGGCGAAAATCACCTCCACCGTGCTCGGCCTGGCGCGAAATCGCAAGGCAGGGCAGGAGGCGACCAATCTCCAGGAGTTGGTCGAGAACACCCTCCTGCTCCTGGAGCGAGAGATGAACAAGTACCGGGTCACAGTCGACAAGAGCTTCCAACCGGTGCCCGAAGTTTACGTCAACGGCAATCAGATCCAGCAAATTCTCCTCAATTTGTTGATCAACGCCCGGCAAGCGATGGCGGGCGGCGGACGAGTGATGATCCGTCTGGCCTACGATGCCGAGAACGACATGGTCGATCTCGTGGTTCGCGACAATGGCGTGGGGATTCCGGCCGACAAGCTGCCGAAGATTTTCGAGGCTTTCTATACGACCAAGAGCGGCCCGGACGCCAGCGGCAAGGGAGGCACGGGCCTGGGGCTCTCGATGTGCCGCGAGATCATCGAGGCCCATCATGGGCGGATTCGCGTGGACAGCACTGTGGGCAAGGGGACGGCTTTCACGTTGAAATTGCCCACGGCAACCAAGGCTGCGGCCACGCGGCCCGCTGCGGCCGCCCCGATATTTCCGACTTTGGCGAAGACAATTGATCCCACGGTTGTCCCCCTGCCGTTTGGCGACTGAGGCAGATCAGTTCACTGGGAGCGGCGTTCCCTGGGGCGTGAAGCGGTCGAGGATCTGGCCGAGAATCCGCTGCTCGACCGCCGTGTCGCGACCCTGGGGAATCCAGGTCGAAGGGATGGCGGCGGGTTGTTTGGATTTGCTGAGCTCACCGGGATTGATCTTGGTGGACGAACCGGGATTGACGTTGGTGAGCTGACCGGGATTGATATTGGAGAGTGGACCGGGATTATCGCTGCGGTTGGGTGAGATATCGTTACGGAAGGTGGCCGAGCCCGCCGTGGCGTGTTCCGGGTGGAGCACGTTTTCCAGTTCCTTGTAAACGGCCACTTCGACCCAGAAGCCGCTGCCGCCGTTCTCGACCGGATAGACCTTGACGACGGCATAGCGGCGGATCGATTGCAGGGTGCTTTCCAGACGCTCGTAGGAATCGGCCGAGTCGTGGTCCCACGGTTCCAGGAGCGTGGCGCCGGACTTGGGGAAGGTGTCGATCCTGCCCACGGTCAACGCGCTGCCCAGCAGGCGGACCTGTTCCTCGCGATCGATGCGGAAATACTGGGAAACGACGTTGCGGACTCCCTCCCAAACCAACTCGTGGTTTGGAATGCGAAGCAACGTGGGGTTGTCGTAGCTGACCGGCACCGGCTGGTTCGACAGATGCGCTTCGCTGAAGCAGCCGAGAATGACAACCAGCGAAAGGATGGCTGCAAGCCTGCTGCGCATATCCAACATTGCCAAGGCGTTCGAGAAGAGAGAAGACCCGCCGCACCAATCACCCCTTCGGTCGGGGCAGTTTGCGGGCGTAGTTTCGCAGGAACGGCCTAGTGGGGCAAGGGCAGTTGGAACCGATCTTGGGCATTTGGGCCGTAGGCGGGGATTGGGGAACGACGAGCAGAAAAGGATTAATCCTGCCTACCTTCGCTGTTTGACCAACTCCCCCACCCATGCCGTTCTCTGGGCATCAAGCGGTGGAACGAGCCGGGTTGGGTCGTATCGCACGCGTCGCGTCAGGCATGGTTCCAAATCGTAGCAGGCACACGCCGTGTGCCGTTCCTATTCTACGGCACACGGCGTGTGCCTACTACATTGGAATTGACCAACTTATTTCTGCGCGATCCCAAAGGACTGACTATGCGATTGAAACCTGTTCCCCTAGGCCTGAATGTCCCATGCTGACCGTGCGGCACGTACAAAGGCGGCAACGGCGGCCGCGTCCTTGATTCCCGGCTGCGACTCCACGCCGCTGGCCACATCCACGGCGCCAGCGCCGGTCGCCCGAATCGCCTCGGCCACGTTATCCGCCTTCAGCCCCCCGGCGAGCACGAGCGGCGGGGTCCTGAACTCCTTTTGAAACTGCCGGGCGAGAGTCCAGTCGGCCCGTTTGCCGCTGCCGCCGAAGCTGCCAAACGCCAACGAGTCCAAGAGGATCAATCGGGGCAGGCAACCCAGCGTTCGGCAGGCGCCGAGGTATATAGCAATCATCAACAGCCCTTCTGCGTCGGCGGCGCTAAAAGCCTTCATTACCGGCCGGCCGCCCAGGGCTGCCAGCAGCTCGGGCGGCTCGTCGCCGTGAAGTTGGATGAGATCAAGGCCCAAGGCATCGCAGGTTCGGCAGATCTTGCGCGGCGCGGCGTTTACGAACAACCCCACCTTGACCATTGCCGGCGGCAGCGCGGCGATGATCGCCCGAGCGCGATCGCGGTCGATCGCCCGCGGGCTCGGCGGATAGAAATTCAGCCCGATGGCGTCGGCGCCCGCTTCGGCGACTGCCCGAGCGTCTTCCGGACGCGTGATGCCGCAAATCTTGATGGTAAACATGGGAGCTACAACTTCGGCATGTGGCCTTGGGCAATACTTCGCAGCCGCTCCGGGGCGACGATCCGCACGTGGTTCTTCTCGCCCAGAGTGATCAAGCCGGCATCGAGCAGGCGGCGGAAGGTCCGCGAGAAGGTCTCGCTGGTCAAATTCAGATGGCTGGCGACATACCGCTTGAGACTGGGCAAGGCCACGTCGCCATCCTCGGCCCGCCGCGCATCCAAGAGGTAGTTGGCGATCCGCCCGGCCGCGTCGCGGAGCACGACGTCTTCCAAGAGCCCGACGAGGTGCTTGACCCACAGCGACAAACCGGAAAGCATTCCCAGGCACAACGGGTGGTCTTCTTCGAGGGCCTTGCGAAACAAGGGCTGGGGCAGCAGGGCGCAGAGGGTTGCCTCGACCGCTTGGGCCGAGGCGGGCACATTGAAGCCGCCTAATGCCGCCACCTCGGCGAAAGTGCCGCCCGCCTCGACCATGTGCAACACGTGCTCTTTCCCGCCTGCCCCCGTCTTGAAGACCCGCACCATCCCCTTGCCGACCACGAAAACGCCCGGACATTCCTCATTTTCACGGAAAACCATCTGCCCTTTACGGAACTTTGCCAAGCGGGCCATCGCCGCCAGTCGCTGGAAACTTTTCGCAGGAACGGCTGCGAATAATCGGCAATCAGTAAGGATTTCTATAACGCTAAACATTCGCGGAATATTCCTCCCAGGCTTGATCTGAGTCAATTGCTTCCGTGCGGTACAGGGATATTATAGGGTAGCGGTTGACAAACCCCTAGTTTCTTTCCGTCCAAGCATAAAGGATTTCAGCAATGTTTTGTTACCAATGTGAACAGACCTCCAAGGGCACCGGGTGCCAGCAGATCGGCGTTTGTGGCAAGGAGCCGGAAACCGCCGCCTTGCAGGACCTCCTGGTCCATGCCACCAAGGGGTTGTCGATGTACGCCCACCGGGCAGCGCAGCTCGGCGCTCGCGACGCGCGGGTCGATCGGGCCATGCTCGAAGGCCTGTTCGCCACGGTGACCAACGTCGATTTCGATCCGGCCCGAATCGAGGAGCACCTGGCCCAGATTGCGGCAGCCCGCGACAAGGCCCGCGGTCTCTACGAAGCGGCCTGCGCCAAGGCGGGCAAAACGCCGGAGAAGCTCCTCGGGCCCGCCGCCTGGCAGCCGGCAGCCGACCGCGCGGGCCTGGTCCGGCAGGGAGAAGAAGTGGGCGTCCCCAGGTTCCAGGCAACTCTCGGCACCGACATTGCCGGGCTGCTGGAGCTGACGCTCTATGGACTAAAAGGGGCCGCGGCCTACGCCGATCACGCCCTGGTGCTGGGCTATGAGGATACGCGCCTTGTATGCCCAATTCCACGAGGCCCTCGATTTCCTCGCCGGGCAGCCGACCAACGTCGACGCCATTCTGGGCTGGGTCTTGAAGGCCGGCGAGCTGAATTTGAAGGTCATGGAGTTGCTCGATCGGGCCAACACGGAGACGTATGGCCATCCCGAGCCGACCGTCGTGAATGTTCGGCCCGTCAAGGGCAAGGCGATTCTCGTTTCCGGCCACGACTTGAAGGACCTGGAAGACCTGCTCAAGCAGAGCGAAGGCAAGGGCGTGAATGTCTACACCCACGGTGAGATGCTTCCCTGCCTCGCCTATCCAGGCCTGAAGAAGTACAAGCACCTGGTGGGCAACTACGGCGGCGCCTGGCAGAACCAGGCGGCCGAATTCGATGCCTTCCCCGGCTCGATCCTGATGACCACCAACTGCATCCAGAGCCCGCGGGAAACCTACAAGGGCCGCATCTTCACCAGCGGGCTGGTCGCCTGGCCGGGCGTGCAGCACGTGGGCGGGGCATCCGGTGCTCCGGGTCGACGCGACTTCACGCCCGTGATCGAAGCGGCCCTGGCTGCGCCCGGCTTCATGGCCGACGCCCCGCCGAAGACGATCACTATCGGCTTCGGCCGCAATGCCGTGCTGGGCGTGGCCGACAAAGTCATCGACGCCGTCAAGCAGGGGAAAATCCGCCACTTCTTCCTCGTCGGCGGTTGCGATGGGGCGAAGGCCGGGCGGAACTACTTCACGGAATTGACGCAGAAGCTGCCCGACGATTGCGTGATCCTCACGTTGGCCTGCGGCAAGTATCGCTTCAACAAGCTGGAATTCGGCGATATCGGCGGCATTCCCCGCCTGTTGGACATCGGCCAGTGCAACGACGCCTATTCCGCGATCCAGATTGCCGTGGCCCTGGCCGGCGCGTTCAACTGCGGCGTCAACGACCTGCCGCTGTCGATGGTGCTGAGTTGGTACGAGCAGAAGGCTGTGGCCGTGTTGCTTTCGCTGCTGCACCTGGGCATCAAGAACATCCGCCTGGGTCCCAGTCTGCCGGCGTTCATCACGCCCAGCGTGCTCGGCGTGCTGGTCGAGAAGTTTGCCATCAAGCCGATCACCACCGCCGATGCGGACATCGCGGCGATTTTGGGAACCGCAGTCTGATCGACGATCGGCTGTCGCTTACTTCTCGTGGGATAGCCGGCACAGCCTTTCATACAGGGCGAGCATCTCGCGCGACTCGCGCTCCGCGGTGTAACGCTTGTGAACCGCCAGACGGGCACGGCGGCCGCACTCGGCCGCGAAGACGTCGTCGCGCAACATGCGGCTCAGGGCCTCCACAAGGGTATCCGGACGTTGCGGGTCGTAGAGCAGCCCGCCGCCCGTGTCAGCGACCAACTCCGAGAAGGCTCCGTGGTCGGGCAGCACGGCCGGCACGCCGCCAGCCCAGGCCTCCAGCACCGGCAGCCCTTTGCTTTCGCGAATCACGCTCGACAGGCACAGCACGTCGAGCGATTGCAAGAAATCGATCTTGCCCGCACGGTCCAACTCGCCGAGATACTCGAAGCGATCGGCCATTCCCCAGGCGGCAAGCCGTTTCTGGATCTCGGCGAGATAGGCCCGATCTGGCCGATCGAGATACCCGGCCACGCGCAGGCAGTGTGGCGGAACGTCGCGGGCGTCGCGCATTGCATACAGCGATTCGACGAGCAAGTGCAATCCTTTGTCAGCACAAATGCGGCCAAGAAAACCAATGGTTTTGGGCAGGTCCTCGCCAGATCCTTCCGCCTTCCCACGCTCTCCGCCGAACCCGTCCAGGTTCAAACCTGGCCGGATCACGTCGATCTTCTCGCGCGGCACGGCCAGATAGCCGCTCATGAAATCGGCATAGTATCGGCTCATGGCCACCAGCCCGGCCAGATCGGCGGTCCGCGCACACAACTCGGCCCGGGCCTGGGCGTGGTAGGGGGCGGGTAGCTTTTCCAGGAAGCTGTCTTCGCCCGACAACGTAGCCACGACCGGCACGCCCAGATGCTCCCGGAGCGGTCGGGCCAGTCCCGCAAGCATCACGTTGGACAAGTGCACGATGTCGGGCCGGACGTCGGCTTGCAGCCAGTCGATAAGCGGGTGGACGTCGTTTTTCAACGGGCCGTCTTCGCCACGGAGCATGGCCACCGTCAGCCGCCCGAGGTGTTCAGGACGCGTGCTGCTGCCGCGCCGGGCGGCCCAGGAGACCAGCGACGGCCAATCGAGCAGATGCCGTACCATCGCCGGCATCCGCCGCCAAAGGGGCAGGCTCTCATCCAGGTAGACATTGATGCCGCCCATCGCCAGGCGGTCGATGCTGACGTTCGCTTCGTCGGTCCGCACCGGCGTATAGACGGGGGCCAGCATGACATCGGCCCCCGCCTTGCGAAGGGCCGCCGCCAGCGTGTTGCCGTGCATGCAGCTTCCACAGTACATCGGACCTGCGCCGGCAATCAAATGGACGATTTTCATGAAGCCTATTCTACTCCGAGTGCGATCACCGTTGTGCTTCCAGCAGCCCGGTTTCCAGCATCCGCAGCACCAAGCGCTTTGCCACGGGACAGGCGGCGGTTGCCGCGTTGCCGGCCCGCTCCAGCACGACCACCAGCGCGTAACGGGGCCGGTCGGCGGGAACATAGCCAGCGAACCAGGCGTGGTCGGGCTGGCCCTCGCCAATTACGGCGGTGCCCGTCTTGCCGGCAATGGAGACCTGCTCAAGATACAGCGAACCGTGGGCGGTGCCTTGCGGGTCGGCCACCGTTCGCAACAGCCCGGCACGAATGGCGGCAATGGTCGAGCAGGTCAGTTCCGGGACCGGCTGCGGCAGTGGCAATGCTCGGTTGCTCGACGGAGTCGCTTGCCGCACGACGTGCGGCGCGACCAGCAGTCCGCCGTTGGCCACCACGGCCATCATCCGCACGACTTGCAACGGCGTGGCGGTCAGCGAGCCTTGGCCGACAGACATCGCCTGCGTGTCGGCCGTGTGCCAGCCATGGCCCTCGATCTTGCGGACCGTGTCGTGCGCCGGCACGATGCCGCGGGCCTCGCCCGGCAGATCGACGCCCGTGGGCTGCCCGAAGCCCAGCCGCCGTGCCCAATCGGCCAGCGATTGCGGCGGCAGCTTTTCCGCGTGATGGAAAAAATAGACGTTGCAACTTTCGGCCAAGGCCTCGGTCAAGGTAACGTCGCCGTGGCCCGTGCCGTGGCGAACGTAGACCTCGCACCGCTGCTGGTCGGGCTGCTTCAAGTAGCCCCGGCAGTAGAACGTGGCCGCCGGATCGAGTCCGGCCGATTCCAGCAGCGCGATGGCGGTGACGATCTTGAATACGGAACCAGGCGGCAAGGCCATCTGGATCGCGCGATGAAACAGCGGATGGGCCGGATCGGCGAGCAGGGCTTCGCGCGGCGAGGAGTCGTCGCCAGCGAACGCGGCCGGGTCGAACCTCGGCGCGCTGGCCGCGGCCAGGATCTCGCCGTTGTGGACATCGATCACCACGATCGCGCCTCCCGATCGGGGCACCAAGTACTCTGGGTCGCGGTGATCGGACTGCAAGGCGACGCGCTGCAAGGCGCTGTCCAACAGTTCTTCGGCCGTCCGCTGCAAGCGCGGATCGATCGTGAGCGTTACGTCGCGGCCCGCGATCGGCTCGGTTTCGTGAAAGGCCTGCTGCACGCGGCCGGTGTGATCGGTCACTTCGACGCCGATCCCAGGCTGGCCGCGCAGCAATGCCTCGCATTGCTGCTCGATGCCCGTGCGACCGACAGCGTACTCATGATGGTCGGCCTCACGCCGACCATCTAACGATGGTGCCCGGTGAGGAGTACGTTGAGGCGGCGCAAGATACCCGAGCACATGCGCCGCCAAATCGCCCGAGGGATACGTCCGACGGACCAAGAAAGTGATCCGCGTGCCCGGATAACGTGCAGGGTTCTGTTGGATTTCCGTAACCGCGGCCGCGGGAATGTTTTCCGCCACGATATGGTCGGCCAGTTCTTCCGCCACCGTGATGCTCTCGGGCACGGGGTCCCGAACGGGCTCGAAGATCTCGCGCAAGGCGGTGGAGAACCGATCGTTCCATGATGTGTCATCGTGTGGCGGCGGGGCCGATCGGACCACGTCGATCCGCCGCCGCCGGGCGTCGGCCGCGATCCGCTCGACACGGTTCTGTATCTTTTGCGTCCGGGTTTGCCACCGAGCAAGATCGACGCCGCACAGCGCCGCCAGGCGGCCATGCAATTCGTCGCGCTCTTGATGCACTTTTTGCAACTCCTCGGCCACTCGGGCCGCGTTGCCACGCTGATCTTTCGGCAGCCGCTTGCGGGCCAGTTGCTCCAGCCAGGCCTGCCGCGGCGGTTGCTCCAGGTAGCGATACTCGACTGCCACGGCCGCCACTTCCCGATCGCAGGCCAGCACGCTGCCGTCGCGGGCCAGGATCCTGCCCCGCGCTGCCGGCAGAGGTTTTTCGCGACGATTGGGGCGGAGGGCTTCTTCGCGGAACGTCGCGCCCTGGCCGATTTCCAACTGCAGCGCGCGGCACCAGACCATCAGCAGCAGCAGGACGAACGCGCTCAGGCACCAGCGCAGCCGGCGACGCGGATCGACCACCGCGGGCGCGGCCCGGTTCGCGAGACTCAGTTCTTGCCAGTCGATGGGCATGGGATTCTAATTGACATGACTTGCTTGTCCATTTTCATAGGAGCTGAACTCGGCCCAGACGGGCAGGTGTTCGGAAACTTCCAGGGCCTCTTGCCGCGTCAGGTCCAATTCGCGAATCATGTCCAGCACGCCGGAGCGGCCGGTGTACTCGACGGTCGCGCGGCGGTCGAAGAGGATGTTGTCGGCCAATCGCGTTCCCCGCGTCGTGGTGGGAACTCCGTTGACGGCGGCCACCAGGCCCGGCACGCGGCCGAGCCGGCCGAGATGCTCGGGATCGGATTCGAGGTCGCCGAGCATGATGATATCGTCCTCCCCGTGAACGCTGTCCCAGGCGTGAACACTGTCCCGCGCAGCCCGATAGACATCGGCCAACGAGTCCAACTCCTGCGGCCCGCAGCGGGGATCGACCAGCACGTTGACCAGCATGAACGTAAAGGCCTCGCTGGGCGGCGGGCCGCGGACGCGGAACTCGGCCACCAGCGGCCGCACGTGGAACGTACCCGGCGGCGCATCGACCGACTGCACCGTCGAGGCATCGATTTCCACCGTCGTGGCGTCAAAGAGCATGGCATTGTATATCTCCACCGGCTCACGGTCCAGGCTCGGGCAGGTGGCAAAATCGTAGCAGCGGCCGGTGGCGTTGATCTGGTCCTTCAACCGCATCAGCACGCCGCGGTTGCTGGCATGAATGTGCTGCAAGGCCACGACGTCGAAGCGCGTGATGATTCGCACCAGGGTGTCGCAAACCTTTGGGTTGGCCAGGCGGTTGTCATCCAGGCCGTCGAGATTGAACGTCGCCACGCGGATCGCCGGGCGGGTGGGGGCCGCCGGCGGCTGGTCGGCCGCGCCTTCGCTGGGCGCGTTGCCCGTCGCCGTACGCGGCACGATCCGCACGTATTGGAACTTTCCTTCCGCGCTGCGATGGACTTCCAGCGAGTAGTTCGCCGAGGCATACCAGCCCCCAACGCCCAGCGCGGCGACCGTTGCGACCAAGATAATTCGCCACATGTTGACCTCCAAATACTGTAGGGGCCGATAAAATACCGGGGGATGCGCTTCGGACGCTATGGCAATTTGGGGGGCATTGCACCAACAGCCGGCAGATTTGGTCCGGCAATCTGCCAAAAACCCATCTAATGCGGGGGAACCAGGTTGCCACCGCCAGAAAAATGGCGTTATAATGAACCGAGTGGTTCCGCCAGGGCAGCGGGCCGTATCCTTTGGAAGAGGCAAGTTCCATGCAGCCATCCAGTCGCGTGTTGTGTGCGGCGTTTGTGCTCCTGGCTTTTCTCCGGCCGGCCGTGGGCGAGGTCTTCCAACTCCGCACCGGCGGGCGGGTCGAAGGCGACTGGGTCAATGCCGACGAAAAGTCCCCCACGAGTTACGTCATCGCCTTGCCCAACGGAGGCCAGCTCACGCTCGACGCCGCCGTGGTCGAAAAGGTGCAGCCCGTGCCGCCCGAGTTGGCCGAGTATCAAAAGGTCAAGCGGCAGCATCCCGACACGGTCCAGGGGCAGTTGCAAATGGCCGACTGGTGCCATGACCACAACCTGCCTGCCCAAAGGACCACACACCTGGAGCGCGTCTTGCGGCTCGATCCCGATCAGGCCGACGCCCGCCGGGCCTTGGGCTACCGCAAGGTCAAAGACCAGTGGATGACGCACGATGAGGAGATGACCGACAAAGGCTACGTCAAACGCCTTGACAGAAATGGCTTCGCGGTTTGGATAACCCGGCAGCAGGCGGAACTTCAGGACAGTCAAAGGAAGCAGCTCAACGCCGAGCGCGAGTGGAAAGGGAAGATCAGCATTTGGCAGAAGTGGCTCAACGGCCATCAGGCCGAGCAAGCCGCGAAGAACCTCCGCGCGATCGACGACCCCATGGCCATCGCCGGTCTGGCCGACTGGCTGAAGAAGGATAGCCGCACCGAGGCGAAGCTGATCGACATCGAGGTGCTCGGCCGGCTCAACCACGCCATGGCCCGCATCCCGCTGGCCATGTGCGCGATCGACGATCCGGTGGAAGAGGTCCGACTTTCCTGCCTGGATGAATTGGAGAAACAGAAAGACCGTGCGGTCACCGACTACTTCGTCAGGCGCCTGCGCGACAAGCACGCAACCAACGCCGTCATCAACCGCGCCGGTGTGGCCCTGGGGCGAATGAAGGATCCAACCTGCATCGACACGCTGATCGACTACCTCATGACCGAACACGACGAAGTGGTTCAACCGCCTGGCGGGCCGGGCTCGATGACGTCGACCTTCAACAAGAAGGGCGGCGGCGGGGGCGGCCTGGGCATGAATCAGAAGCCCATCATCATCCCCCACATCCTCCAGAATCAGGGCGTGTTGGACGCCCTGGTCGCGATCACCGGGCAGAACTTCGGCTATGACGACCGGGCCTGGCGGACCTGGTATGCGAACCAGAAAGCCAAGGGCGCGCCGGTGGTGGCGGAGAAGAAGCAAGGCGCCGGGTAGGATTCCGTAGGATGAACCTCCGAGCCCGTCCGCGAGAGTGTAGGATGGACTTCCCAGCCCGTCCACGGGAGTATGGACGGACTGGGAAGTCTATCCTACGGGCCAATTCTCGCACGGCCTCAATAAGCTACTTGCGCCACTTCACCCAACCTTCGCTGATGGCGCTTAAGGCGACGCGGTCTTCCAGATTGGGGCGAAAGATGGTGAGGATCAGCAGCGGCAGGTACCAGGCCATGAAAGTACCGCCTTCATAGGCCTTCCAGAACTGCGTGCCGAGCATGATCGCCGCCGAACAGGCTCAGCAGGCTGCCGAGGTTCTTCTGAGCGGGCCATAGGGCCATGCTCCCGCACATGCCGATAAAAGCCGCGATGACCGGATAGCGGGACGAGTCCGGGTAGCCCTCCCAAAAACCGCAGATGTCGCGGTTGCGTACGTGCATCAGGCCGAAGGTATGGCAGAACTGATACGTATACGGTCCCAGGTTGCGAGGCATGAAGGCCAACGATGCAGCAACCAGTCCCAGCACGATGAGCACCGAGAGGCTGAAGCGGAGCAGTCCCCGCCGCCAATAGAACGAACACCACAGCGGCAGCAGAAAGAGCGGATACCAGATCAGTCCCGATGCCAGTCCCACGAAAATGCCGGCCACCACGGGCCGGCGGTACGATTGGATCGCCCAAACCAGGAGCGCCGCCGGCACGACGTGATCGATCCGCGGAGTGAAATTGGCCGTGTAGGGCAACAACAAATACAGGGTCGCCGCGGCAATCCCCGTGTGAGTGTTATCGAAATGCCGGTAGCCGATAAGGACCATCGCCAGCACGACGGCCAGGTGGGCGATGATGGCCGTGGCCCGCTTGACGGGATCGTCCGATTCGGCGGAGAAGACGTGGAACATGGGATAGCCCGGCCCGCGCTGCTCCAGGATCTGTCGCGTTTCGGCGTGCTCTTCGGTTTCGTGGGGCGTTTCGCTGGGCTTGGCCGGCGCCGCGCCATCGGTTTTGGGCGGTGGAGGGGCTATGACGTTTGACATGAGAAAGACCAGCATCGCCGCGCAGGCAAACGTCAGGCCGCTGGCCGAGAGATTGGGCTCCAGCAGCGGACGCCGCACCATGGCCGAATCGATCAGCATCCGCAGCAGGAATAAACCGCCCACTACGAAGAGCCACAGATAGCCCCGTTGCTCGAGCAGATGCCCCGGCCTGTCTTGCGCCTTTTCCTTCCTGTCAAGGGTTTTTTGCGGCAGTTCACCAACCGCTGACAGAGGTTTGTTGCTGAACTCTTGTCGATCGCCGGTTCGTTCCGTATCGCGAATTTGCGATTCCGAGCCGGCAGACCGCTTGGCCGCCGCGTCATTCATCTCCCGGCCGTGCAAGACCAGCAGCAGCCCGGCGCAAACAGAATCAGACCGACCAAATCCAGGTTCCGCACGCTCCAGAAGCGGCGAAACTTGAAGTAGACGGTGATCATGATCAACGACGAGAGGTAGACCCACGTCGTTGGGCTCATCGGCTGATAGTCGTACAGGATTTCCTGCATTCCGCGGCAACATCCTCCGAAGAGTGGGTTCCACAGGGTGGTTAGGAGGACGAAATCTCCCCCCAGTCGGCAAACCCGTCATCCTATCAGAATAGCGGAAAACCCGGCGATTGCAAGCCCTTATGACGAAAGGAGAAACGGTCACATCGTTTGTAGAACGGAATTTATTCCGTGGTTTGCCTATTTTACTGCTTCTTGCAATTCACTATCCGCGTAATCATAATATAAGTGTTCTGCACCGAGGGCTTGGATCCGAACGTCAAGACGTGAATCGTGGCGATGCGAAGCGTTTTCACATTGGATCAGGCCGTTACAAGTTCTAATCGTGGATGCATCCTGGGAGATGGTGCAAGGGTCCTGGCGGCCGTCCGTTTCTTGGGCATTCTCGCTGCGGGAAACTTGTTTCTGGCCTCGCCTGTTGCGCGGGCAGGTTCGTATAGTTGGCAGGTTTTGTCGGGAGACTGGTCCGTTGCCTCAAACTGGGGCGGGACTCTGCCAACCGGCAGCGATACAGCCGATATCTTCAACGGCGGGACGGCAATGGTCACGACGATGGCGCCGACCTGCGGCACGCTTTCGCTGGGCAGCAGCGCGGGAAGTGGGGCGGTGCAAATGACCGGCGGCGGCCTCTCCGCAACATCCTACGAGTCCGTGGGCGACTCAGGCACGGGGACCTTCGTACAGTCCGGTGGAACCAACAGCGTCGGCAGCCTTGGCTACCTTTATCTGGGCTACAACCTTGGCGGCAGCGGCACCTACAGTCTCAGCGGTAGCGGCCAGGTCTCGGCATCCTACGAATACGTGGGCGCCAACGGGTCCGGGACCTTCACGCAGAGCGGGGGGACGAACCGTTGCGACGACGATTTCGTTCTCGGTTGCAACGCTGGAGCCAGCGGCGCGTACAACCTGAGCGGTAGCGGCCAGTTGTTGCTAAACGACGACATCGTGGGCTACGGCGGTACGGGGACCTTCACGCAGTCTGGCGGGACCAACAGTCTCAGCGACGTGCTTAGTCTCGGTCTACTCTTTGGCAGCAGCGGGACATACAGCCTCAGCGGCAGCGGCCTGGTGTCGGCATACGCCGAGTACGTAGGCTTTTCCGGCACGGGCGCCTTTACGCAGTCCGGCGGCACGAACAGCGCGAGCAACGGTCTCTACCTCAGCGGCAACGTCGGCGCCAGCGGGACGTACAGCCTCAGCGGCGGTCTGTTGTCGGCATCCGATATATACTTAGGTTGGTCCGGCGCGGGGACCTTCAATCATTCGGGAGGGACTGCCATCGGCAACCAACTCTTTGTCGGCTACAACAACAATGCCACGTACAACCTCAGCGGGAGCGGCCAGTTGTCGGTCGCCTATGAGTACGTGGGCTATTACGGCCCAGGAGTCTTTACGCAGAGCGGTGGTACGAACACGACCGGCGCGCTCGCCCTCGGTTCGTCTGCAACGTACAACTTGAATGGAGGCTTGTTGCAATTGTCGGCATTAACTGGAGGGACCGGCGCGACGGCCTTCAATTTCAGCGGCGGAACGCTGAGGGCCGGCACGACGTTTTCCACCAGCGTGCCGATCACCGTTGGCGCCAGCGGCGGCGGAGCGACTTTCGATACGGCCGGCTCTCAATTGACGCTTTCCGGCTCACTTTCTGGCCCCGGCAGCCTGACTCTCGATGACAGCCTCGGAACCGGCAGACTGATCTTGATTGGCAGCAACAGCTATAGTGGAGGCACGATTGTCGAGGCTGGTACGCTGGAAGTGACCAACTCGGACGCCTTGCCCGACGGCGGCAGCTTGACCGTCGGTTCGGAAGCCACGCTGGTCTTTGATCGCGCTGTAGCCGAGCCGCCGGCAGCAGGTGCTTCCGCTGCCGTCCCCGAACCGTCCACCCTTGCCCTTCTCGGTGTCGGTGTGATCGGCCTCGCCGTATGCGCTTGGCGACGGCGGCAATTTGTCTAGGCGATGCAAGCGTTTCCGCATTTGATGTTCTGGCGGGCACGGCACTTCGCGAGGCCGTCAGGCAAGCACGTCGAACTTCGTCTTTTCCGGCTCGCAGGTGTAATCCGAAGTTGCCTTGACGCAATAGCTGTGAAACGTGATCTGCCCCTGACGGGTGGAATCACGATACAGTTTGACTGGAAAGTGGAACTTCATAGGAATCTACTTCTTCATCAGATCCAGCACTGCGGCTGTCATCGCTTTGACGCCTGTCCGAATCGCGGGTTCCGGCAGCGGTGCGAATTCGCTGGAATGCAAACCCGGCAGCCGCGTCCCTTTTTCCTGCGCTTCCTTGATCTTCTCCGGATCTACCGCTCCCAGCCAGAACATCGAGATCGGCGGCCTGGGTTCTCGCAGCGCATATAAACTGAAATCCTCGCTCGCCATGATCGGCAGGCCCGGCACGACGTTTTTCTTGCCCAGCGCCTTTTCCATGGCGGCGGCCACGCGGCGCGTGAGTGCCGCATCGTTAATTGTGGCAGGCACACGGTCCTTGGAGATTTCAATAATCGGCGCGCGTTCCGCGGGAATTCCCGCCGCCGCAGCGATTCCGTTCGTTGCCCTCCTGATTGCTGCCAGCGTTTTTTCGCGTTGCGCGGGCGTCATCGTCCGCACAGTAAGCTGCAAATGCGCGTTGTCGGGAATGATGTTGTGCTTCGTGCCGGCATGAAACGACCCGACCGTCACAACCGTGGGCTCCAGCGGATTCATCTCGCGGCTGACAACGGTCTGCAGGAAAACCACCAACTCGGATGCGATCACAATCGGATCCTTGGTCATCTGCGGCGCCGCGCCGTGGCCCCCATAACCGCGGATCGTAATGTCCACCGAATCCGAGCCGGCGAGGAGTGGTCCTTCCCGCCAAGCCACTTCTCCCGCAGGCAGCACAGGGGAGTCGTGCAGGGCGAGAACGTAATCCGGCTTTGGAAATTTCGCGTACAGTCCCGCGCAGCATCGCCGCGGCGCCACCAATGGACTCTTCGGCGGGCTGTCCGATCAAGACGAGCGTGCCGCTCCACTGCGTTTTCTCTTCCGAAAGAATCTTCGCGGTGCCAAGAAAAACCGTCATGTGCAGGTCGTGGCCGCAGGCGTGCATTACGCCGACTTCGCCGTTGCCGCGTTTTACCTTCACTTTGCTGGCGTAGGGCAAGCCCGTGTTCTCGATTATCGGTAGTGCATCCATTTCTGTGCGGACGTAAACCGTTGGTCCGGGTCCGTTTTTCAAGACCGCTACGATTCCGTACGCAGCGTCACGCGGATTTTCGTACTGGCCGAAGTGGTCAGTCACCTGATAGCCCGAGCGCCTTAGATCACTGGCGAGCAGTGCCGAAGTTTCTTTCTCCTGCGTGGAGAGCTCCGGGTTTTCGTGGAGATGTTTGTAGGTCCTGATCCAGCCCTGAATGTTCTGATCGATTCTTTGGTCCAGCAACTCTTGCGCAACGGCGTATTGAGCCGTGCCCACCGCGAACACCACCAAGACCCTCCAACTCATCGAATGGTTTCTCACGTGTACCCCCTTGAGAACTTCAGAATCATCGCAGAATTATCAACTGACAGGAAACTTGACTTCCCACAGGACCGAGTCTAAACCAGGAGGAACTGGTGAGTCAAGCGCGTGCAGAGGGGGAAGCTTCGCCGGTCCCGTTGCCACCCGATCCTAAGGGCGATCGCCTTCATTTGCCGGGCCCGGCTGTGCGGTGCATTGCGGTTTCTTTATTTCTGCTTACAATCAATAAAAATGGCTCTTGCGGTTCTGATGCGTCCATGGTTCCATGGGAATTGATTGACAGCGTGTCCGTCCCCGGAGGCAAAGGGGAGCTTCGTCTGTACAAGCGAGGCGCAGAGTTTTCGATTCGGCTGGGTCGCTGCGAGCTCATGAACAGCCGTGTCCACGGCTCGGAGGATGCTCTGGCCGAGCTTGCCTGTGCAAGGGTCGCCGACCGTCCCCGTCCCCAGGTCCTGATCGGAGGGCTGGGAATGGGCTATACGACGGCCGCGGCATTGCATCGACTCCGAGCCGACGGCCGGTTGATAGTGGCTGAATTGGTGCCGGCCGTCGTGAAGTGGAACCGGGGACTCCTTGCCGACCTGGCCGGCCGTCCCCTTCAGAGTGACCGGGTCACGGTCCATGAAGTCGATGTCGCGGAGATTCTGAAGGTGGAGCATGGGGCCTACGACGCCATCCTCTTGGACGTGGATAACGGCCCTGATGGCCTGACCCGGAAGAGCAACGCATGGCTCTACTCACCAGCCGGGCTGGCGGCGGCCTTTAGGTCGCTTCGGCCGGCAGGCGTGTTGGCCGTATGGTCGGCCGGTCCCGACCGGGCCTTCGCGCAACGACTCCGCGAGGCCGGCTTCGAGGTGGAAGAGGTCGCTGTGCGGTCGCGCGGTCCCCGCAAGGGATCGCGGCAAACCATTTGGCTTGCCGGGCGCAGTCCCTGACGATAAAATGAGTTCCTGGTTGAAGTACTTGTGGTGAAACCAACCTAACGAGAATCGTAACAGAGGATTTCTTATGACAACGCAAGATAAACGTGTTGGATTGAGGGTTGCAGGAGGCTTGTTGCTGCTGATGACGCTCGGCATCATCGCGAAGACGGGCTTCCTCGGAACGCTGGCAGCGGCAGGCGCGCCTGCCAGAACACTTGACCGCGCGGCCGACGAGAAGGCGATCCGGGCGACGGCCGAAGACTTCATCAAGGCCTTCAACGACGCCGATGCCAAGGCTGTAGGGTCCGTTTGGGCCGAGGATGCCGAGTACACCGACGAGGCGGGGCAGTCGCACCACGGTCGGGCCGCGATCGAGACCTTGTACGCTGGCCTGTTCAAGGAACACCCGGGGGCGACGATGGCGGTCACCATCGAGTCGATCCGCTTCCTCGGCCCGGATATCGCCGTGGAGAAAGGCATCGCCAAGCTGAAAGCTCCTGCGGGCGACACCTCGGCCGCGCGGTATACCGTGGTGCATGCCCGCCGCGAGGGAAAGTGGATCATGGTCGATTGCCGCGACGCCCCCTATGTGCCGGCATCGAACGAGGATTACTTGAAGGGTCTGGAATGGCTGATCGGAGAATGGAAGGCCGATGTCAAAGATGACACCCGCCGCATCAAGTTCGAATGGATGTGCGAAAGGAACTTCATCAAGAGCAGCTACACCGTCACCAAGGACGACAAGACGACGCTCGACGGCGGTCAGATCATCGGCTGGAATCCCAAACTCGGGCGGATCGTCTCATTGCACTTCGACGCGCAGGGAGGTTTTGGCAATGACGTCTCGGATCAAGGACGGCTCGAAGTGGGTGCTCGAGGCGACGGGCGTGTTCCGCGACGGCAGCGACAGCAAGGCCGTCAACATCTTGACGCCCGTCGACGCCGACAGCTTTACATGGCAGTCGGTGAAGCGGACTTTGGATGGGGTCCGGCTCCCCGACACGCCGCCCGTGCGGATCGTGCGCGTCAAGGCCGGCAAGTGAGGCCCATTTCCGAAAGGCAACAGAACAATCCTGATGATTTCCTGAAAGCATATCCCATGGAAACAATTCTTCGTCTCCTGATCGGAGTGTCGTTGGTGCTGATTGGAGTCCAAATCTCGCATGCCCGCGGTTTCGGCGGCGGATTTCACGGCGGAGGCTTTTCCGCCGGGGGTTTCCACGCTGGCGGATTTGAGGCGGGCGGGTTCCACGCGGGTGGATTCGATGCGGGCGGGTTCCATGCCGGCGGATTCGACGCGGGCGCTGTGCATGCCGGCGGCTTTGATGCGGCCGGCGTTCACGCCGGCGGGCTTGAGGCCGGCGGATTTCATGCAAGTGGTTTTGAGGCGGGCGGCGTGGGCCACGTCGGTCTGCCGACCGACGGCGCGTTTGGCCGAGGTTGGACCGGCGCCGCGTATGGCGCCGTCGGCAATAGAACGGTGGCCTGGTCGGGGGGCGTGGCCGCGGCGCGAGGCGCTGCCGTGAGGAACTCGTTCGGCCACTACGGCGTGTTCGGGGCCGGGTGGTACGGCGCCCACCCAGGCGCCTGGGCCGCGGCGGGCTGGGCCGCGGGCGCGGCCTGGAATGCCGCCGCCTGGCCGGCTGTGGGCGCGTGGTGCGGCTGGGGCGCGAGCGTGCAGCCGTTCGATTACGAGTACGGCAATAACATCACTTACCAGGGCGACGAGGTCTACTACGGGGCTCAGCCCGCCGCAACGGCCGACGAGTATTACCAACAGGCCTCGACCCTCGCCGAGCAGCCCCGGCGGCGGACCCCAAGAGCGCCGACTGGATGCCGCTGGGCGTCTTCTCGCTCGTGCAGGGAGACCAGACCGACTCGGCCAGCATGTTCCAATTGGCGCTCAACAAGTCGGGGGCCATCGCGGGCAACTATTACAGCCCGCTGACGGAAATGACGCTTCCCGTCCATGGAGCGGTGGACAAGAAGTCGCAGCGGGCGGCTTGGACCGTGGGCGACAACAAGACCACGGTCTACGACGCGGGAATCGGCAGCCTGACCAAGGACGAAGCCCCGGTGCTGATCCACTTCGGCAAGGATCGCACGCAGCAGTGGATGCTCGTGCGCTTGAAGCAGCCGCCGGCTGGCCAGCCTGCGGGGAATTGATTGATGCAACACATTCGCAACTTTTGCATCATCGCCCATATTGACCATGGCAAGTCAACTCTGGCCGATCGGTTGATCCAGGCCTGCGGGGGCGTTTCCCCGCGCGAGTTTCGCAATCAACTGCTCGACTCGATGGATATCGAGCGTGAGCGGGGCATTACGATCAAGAGCAACTCGATTACGCTTTCCTACCGTGCCGCGGATGGTCAAGAATATCGGTTGAATCTCATCGACACGCCGGGGCATGTCGATTTTTCACACGAAGTGCGGCGTTCCCTCCTGGCTTGCGACGGCGCGTTGATTGTCGTGGATGCTTCCCAGGGGGTAGAGGCGCAGACGGTCGCCAACCTCTATCTGGCTCTGGACTACAATCTTGAGCTTCTGCCGGTGATCAACAAGATCGATCTGCCGGCCGCGGACGTTGAGCGCGTGCGCGAAGAGATTGATGCGGACCTGGGGCTGGATCCCTTCGCGGCGATCCCCGTTTCCGCGAAGACCGGCCTCGGCATCGAAGACCTGCTCGCCGGAATCATCCAGAATCTGCCCCCTCCCAAGGGCGACCCCGAGGCGCCGCTGAAAGCGCTGGTTTTCGACGCCCATTTCGATCGGTATCGAGGGGTGATCCTTCAGTGCCGCATCATGGACGGCACGCTGAAACCGCGCGACAAAATCCACTTCATGCACTCGGGCTGGGATTATACGGTTGAGGAGGTTGGCTATAACCAGTTGCGGCTCAATCCCAAGGAGCAGCTTAGCGCCGGAGAAGTGGGCTATATTGTCGCTGGTATCAAGAGCGTGCGAGAGATCGAGATCGGCGACACCGTCACTCATTTCGATCGCCAGGCGACCGACCCGGTGCCCGGCTATAAGAAGGCGAAACAGGTCGTCTTTTCCTCGATTTATCCCATGAACGCCGACGAGTACCGGGATCTCAGCACGGCCCTGGACAAGCTGGCCATCAACGACGCTGCGCTCACGTACGAAAAGGACAGTTCGGCGGCCCTTGGCTTCGGGTTTCGTTGCGGATTCCTCGGACTGCTCCACCTGGACGTGGTCCAGGAGCGTTTGCAGCGGGAGTTTGACATCGGGCTGGTCATTTCGGCCCCTTCGGTCCAGTACAAAATAACCTTGAGGGACGGCACGATCATCGAGGTCGATAACCCCGGCTACTGGCCCGATCCGATGAAGATCGCCTCGGTGACCGAGCCCTATATCAAGGCGTCGATCATTACGCCGGAAGAATACGTTGGCCCGGTTGGGGAGTTATGCCGTGAACATCGCTCGGCGAGCCAGGCGATGAACTATCTCTCCGTGGGCCGGGTGGAAGTGATCAGCGAGATGCCGCTGGGAGAAGTGCTCTTCGATTTCTACGGCAAGCTCAAAAGCGTCACGCGCGGTTACGGATCGTTCGACTACGTCCCGCTCGAATACCGCCAGACCGACGTCGTCAAGGTCGACATCCTGGTCAACCAGGAGCCGGTCGACACGCTTTCCTACCTCGTGCATCGCGACAAGGCGCGCAGCCGGGCGCTCCACTATTGCGAAAGACTCGCCGAAGAAATTCCTCGACACCAGTTCAAGATCCCGATTCAAGGCGCCATCGGCGGCAAGATCATCGCCCGCTCGACGATCCCGGCTTATCGAAAGGATGTGACTGCGAAGTGCTACGGCGGCGACGTTTCACGCAAGCGAAAGCTCCTCGACAAGCAGAAGAAGGGCAAGGCAAAGATGAAGCAGTTCGGCCAGGTCCAGATCCCGCAGAAGGCGTTCATCGCGGTCCTTGCGGAGGACAGGAAGTAGGCAGCGCTGCGACCGCGCAGCGGACACCTTCGAATAGCTGCGAGTGGAGCGCCCGGATGTACAACGTGCACAGATCTTTGCATCCGCCGATCGGGCTTTACGTGCACGTGCCCTTTTGCGCAAGCAAGTGCGCGTACTGCGACTTTGCATCGTACGCGGGGCGCGAGGCGGATATCCCCCGCTATGTGGATGCCGTTGTCCGGGAGATAACACGGCGTGGCGCAGAAACGGGGCATCCGAAAGCGGGTACGATTTTCCTGGGCGGGGGCACGCCCTCGCTCCTGGACGAGTTCCAGGCAACACGCATCCTGGACGCTCTGTTCGAAGCATTCCTCCTTGAAGAGGGCGCCGAGATCACCTGCGAATGCAACCCTGGAACGCTCACGGCGCCCTTGACGCAGGCGCTGCGCAAAGCGGGTGTCAACCGGCTGTCCCTGGGCGCGCAGGCAAGGCAGTCGCGTCTTTTGCGTCTCATCGGCCGGACCCATCATTGGGAGAACGTGATCGCTTCCGCAGAACTTGCCCGTAAGGCGGGATTTGATAATATCAACCTGGACCTGATGCTCGGCCTGCCTTCGCAAACCGTTGCGGATGTGCGGGAAACGCTGGAGGCCGCGCTGGCGATTTCCCCCACGCATCTCTCCTGTTACAGTTTGATGGTCGAGGAAGGAACGCCGATCTGCCGCGACATCACTGCGGGAAAGCTGGCTCTGCCGGATGAGGACATCGAGCGCGATATGTACGAACTGGCGCGGCAGACGCTCGCGGAGCACGGCTTTGATCACTATGAAATCAGCAATTTTGCCCGCGCAGGGTACGCCTGCCGGCATAATGTCGGCTGTTGGACGCGCGTGCCGTACCTTGGCTTCGGCTGCGCGGCGCACAGCTTTTTCGCGGAATGCCGTGCCGGAAACCCGTCACAGCTTGATGCGTACCTGGCAGGTGAAGAACCGCGGCTCGTTCCAGCAAATTTTTTCCATGAGCCGCAGACCGAGCAAATATCAAGAGAAGAAGCGCGGTTCGAGAGCATGATGCTGGGCCTGCGCATGACGCGCGGTGTGAAGAATGAGGATTTTACGCGGATGCACGGGATGAGTATCCGCGAGGCGTTCGGTGAAAAACTGGAGAAACCGATAAACGGCGGGCTGCTTGAATGGCACGAAGGCGCTTTAAGGCTTACTCGCCTCGGTATGGATCTGCAAAACAGCGTGCTCGTTGATCTCATGTGACAGGAAAGGAAAATACGCTACTTCGACACGTCGCCGATCCGGCAGCCGGAATTCCGGAGTCTATGGCGCAGGATGGCAAGTTTCTCGGGATTCGGTTAACATAGACTGTGGATGGGGCGGAGGCAGCGGCAGATTTGTTTGGCGAGGCGTTTCTAATGCTGCGAAAAATGAGGATCGTTGGTCTGGGGCTAGTGTTGTTTGCCAGTATCCTGGAGTTGGACATCCTCGGCGCATTACCGGTATCGGCGGCCGAAAAAATAACCGCCGCGCGGGCAAACGAGGCCGCTATTCCTTTGGCAGGCAAGGCTCGAGCCGGCGACAGGCCCGCCGCGCCGGCCAGTGACAGCGCCAATCCACTTGTGATCGGAGTCACCACTTCTCTCGTTCCGCCTGACCTTCGTGCCAGCCTTAAGCTGCCCAGGCGCGAGGGGATCCTGATCACGACGGTTCTTCCGAATAGCCCCTCGCAAAAGGCCGGCCTCTTGCCGCGCGACGTGGTTCTGGCATTGGACGGCCAAAAGGTGGCTCGGCGTCACGACCTTGTTGCGGCAATTCAGGCCTCCCAGGGAAAGGAGATCTGGCTGGAAGTGATCCGCGACGACAAGCGGTTGCGGATCCAGGTGAAGCCGGTGAGGAGTTCTGCCGTCAGCAACTTCAACGTGGCCGTGGCAAAGCCCGTGCCGACCAAGACGCCGCAGCGGCAGGTGCTGCAGCAGTATCTGTCGTGTTTGCACCTGGCGGTTGTGCGCGGGCGGCTCACAAATCTCGGAAGCTGGCCGATGTTCGGCAGCGGCCTGGGAATTGACCAGGGCGCCCTGCGCGAAGACCTGGACAGCGGCGCATCGAACAATTCGGGATGCGTGGACTACGAATGTATTTCTGCGCAGGAAGTTCTCCGGCTGGAAGTCGATTCTGTGGGTTATTTTGCTTGTTCCCGCCTGCCGGCGAACGGTGCAAGGGTCGTGCCCGTGAGGTTCGTACAGGCCCCGGGCGAACCCCTGGTGCTGACCGTGGGAAACGACGACCCGCAGGTTTACCGCGCGGCCACGATCTGGCACCTCCTGCTGGGGCACCCCGAGGCCTGCCGCCGGCATTTGTTGCCGCTGTTGATGGAGTTCCGCGCCGATTGGGAACTCGACAGGTTTGGCATGGCTCTGGAGACCGAGGTGCTCCGGGCGGCGGGAAGGACCAAGTGGCCGGATCGAGCCCGGTGGCCGGCGCTGGTCAAGGAGCTTGGCAACAACGACTACGCGCAACGCGAGTATGCCGATTCCCAGTTGCGTGCCGCGGGTCCCGTCGTATTGGAGTACCTGCAGCAGTTGAACCCGAAGGAACTTGATTGGGAGCAGGCGGTCCGCATCCGCCGGATCATCGCCTCGCTGGCGCCCCGCGAGGAAGAGACACCCGAGCAGGTGGCCAATTCGATGGCCTTCGATCCATCGGTGTGGCTGGTCCTCCTGGAACGGCCAGATCGGTTGACGCGACGGGCCGCGGCAAGACAGCTTGAAAGGCTGCTGGGTTCGTCGATTCCGGTGGACCCGGCTGCCGATCCGGCCACGCAGATGAAGCAACGTGGAGAACTCCGCGTGCGGATCTTGGAGGCCGAGGTGCTCCAGGCGGCGGGAAAGACCAGGCGGCCGGATCGAGCCCGATGGCCGGCGCTGGTCGAGGAGCTTGGCAACAACGACTACGCGCAACGCGAGTTTGCCGATTACCAGTTGCGTGCCGCGGGTCCCGGCGCATTGGAGTATTTGCAGCAGTTGAACCTGAAGGAACTTGATTTGGAGCAGGCGGTCCGCATCCGCCGGATCATCGCCTCGCTGGCACGCCGGGGGGAAGAGCCACCCGAGCCGGTGGCCAATTCGATGGTCTGCGATCCATCGGTGTGGCTGGTCCTCCTCGGACGGCCAGATCCGGTGACGCGACGGGCCGCGGCAAAGCAGCTTGAAAGGCTGCTGGGCTCGTCGATTCCGGTGGACCCGGCTGCCGATCCGGCGACGCAGACGAAGCAACGTGAAGAACTCCGCGCGGATGGAGAAAATGCGACCGGAGATCCCTAAGCCGTAACGATGGATGTTGTCACGAAAGACCTGCCACGTCAGGCAATCCTGGGCCTAACTGAACAAGGTTTTCGCAATGACGAGCGCTCACTTCGACCGGCAGGCAAGTGCCACTGGCGACCCGTACCGAACCTTGTTGGCCGTTTCGGGGGCGATCGTCGCGCACCGCGATTTGTCCGCGCTGTTCCATGAGCTGGCCGGCCGGCTTCATGAAGTGGTGCGCTTCGATTACCTCGCCCTGGTCCTGCACGAGGCGGCGCGCAACACCATGCGCCTGCACGTCCTGGAGGCCTCCGAACCGATCCGGCTCCCGTCCGTTATAGATCTTCCTCTTGAGGAGGACCCGGCGGGGTGGGTCTGGCAGACCCAGCAACCGCTGATCCTCTCGAGCGTGGCCGAGGCAAGGCGCTGGCCGAGGTTCTTGGAACGAGTGCAGCCGTCGTATGGAGCGCACAGCGGCTGCTTTCTTCCGCTGACCACCGCCCGGCGGCGGCTGGGCACGCTCGTTTTCTCCTGCAAGCAACCGTCCGCCTACGATACGGCGGACGAGGACTTCCTGCGGCTCGTTGCCAATCAGGTGGCCGTGGCCGTCGAGAACGCCTTGGCCTTTCAGGAGATCGAGGCGCTCAAGGACCAGCTCGCCCAGGAGAAGGCCTACCTGGAGGAGGAGGTCCGCAGCGAGCACGATTTCGGAGACATCGTCGGGGAGAACGCCGCCCTGCGCCGGGTCCTCAAGGAGGTCGAGACCGTCGCTCCCACCGGCTCCACGGTGCTCATTCGTGGCGAAACGGGCACCGGCAAGGAGCTCATCGCCCGTGCCCTGCACGACCTGAGCCCGCGCCGCGACCGCACTTTCGTCAAGCTCAACTGCGCGGCCATCCCCACGGGGCTCTTGGAGAGCGAGTTGTTCGGCCACGAGAAGGGCGCTTTCACCGGGGCGATCAGCCAAAAGGTCGGCCGTTTCGAGCTGGCGCACCAGGGGACGCTGTTCCTCGACGAGGTCGGCGACATCCCCCCGGAACTGCAGCCCAAGCTGCTCCGCGTTTTGCAGGAGCAGGAGTTCGAGCGCCTGGGCAGCACCAAGACGATCAGCGTGGACGTGCGCCTGGTGGCGGCCACCAACCGCGACCTGGCGGCGATGGTCGCCGAGGGCCGCTTCCGCACCGACCTCTACTACCGCCTGAACGTCTTCCCGCTCGTGCTGCCGCCCCTGCGGGAACGTCCGGACGACATTCCGCGGCTGGTCCGCCATTTCACCCAGCGGTTCGCCCGGCAGATGGGCCGGCGGATCGAGACCATCCCCTCGGCGATCCTGGAGGCCCTGGTACACCACCCCTGGCCGGGCAACATCCGGGAGCTGCAGAACGTCATCGAACGCGCGGTCATCCTCTCCCCGGGCCCGACGCTTCAGGTCCCGCTCGGCGACTTCAGCGAAAGGATGAAGGACGGGGCGCCTGCGGAGCGGGTCGGCGGGAGAATGAAAGGGAAGGATGAAGGAGGAAGGACGAGCGATGAAAAAGAGCCGGGTTCTATTCATCATCCATCCTTCATCCCTCAGCCTTCTACCACGCTGGCCGACGCCGAGCGGGAGCACATCCTCAGCGTCCTCCGCGAAAGCGGCTGGGTGCTGGGCGGCCCGAAGGGTGCCGCGGCCCGCCTGGGGATGAAGCGTTCCACGTTGCACTGGAAGATGAAGAAGCTCGGCATCTCTCGGCCCGAGTAGCGCCCGCCCGCTGGCGCAGGCGCCCGCCCGTTGGCGCTGCGCCGTTGACACTTCCTCTCCGTCTTTCCGACCCTCTCGCGGCGTCCGATCCGCAAGTCCTTCTCGGCCATTGCTTTGCGAGGCGAACTGAGAATCTTCGACGCGCCGGCACGGCTTCTGCTTTAGGTGAAAATTATGGAAACCAGCTTCATCACGGCAATTGCGGCAGCATCGGGTTCCTTGGTCGGTGCCGCTGCTTCCATCGGCACCACTTGGATAACACAACGCACGCAAACCGTTCGGGCACAGATGGAGGGGAAGCTTCGCGACCGCGAGTCGCTGTACGGAGAATTCATCACGGAGGCTTCGCGCTTGACCGTCGAGGCATTGAGTCATTCGCTGGAACAACCCGAGAGGCTCGTGAAACTCTACGGGATCCTTGGCCGCATTCGGCTCGTGGCGGCTGATCCGGTACTTGTTGCGGCAGAAGCGTGCTGCCGCCAAATCGTCGATCTCTATTCAGAGCCCAACATGACGATTGAGCAAATCCGTGTTGCGTTTGAACGTGATCGGGTCGACCCGATCAAGGATTTCAGCACCGCCTGCCGGAAAGAGCTTTTTGAAATCACTGCAGGCGGCTGATGGCGGAAGGATGAATCCGAAAGAGCAGGTTCATCCTTCATCCTTCCAAACCGGAGGGCCCGTGCAAGGGTGTAAGCGATGCTGCGAATCACGGTGCATGACAACCCGCGGACCCTCACGTTCCAACTCGAAGGGAGGTTGGCGGGACAGTGGTTGAGGGTGCTGGAGGAGTGCTGGCAGAGCACACTAACGCGTCAACGCGAACCAATGCTCCGCCTGGACCTGACGGGGGTGACCTTCATCGACGCTGCGGGCAAGGCCTGCCTGGCAGCCATGCACCGCCAAGGGGCCGAGTTTATTGCCGCCGACTGCCTGACAAAAGACATAGTGGCCGAGATCACCCAGGCGCCCCTTCCCGACTGCGGGCATCCGAGGCGCGAAAACGATGTCATTTAACCTGAAAGGAACAATCATGAAAGCCATCAACGAAACCAACCATCCGCGTTCATCCGAAGCCGTGCCTGCAACGAGAACCGGGCCCGAGGGAAACAGCACGAGCCAGCCTTCGCCAGCCGGGGCATCCGGTGGGGCACCCGGTACCCTGGGTCCGGCTCGCGCCGAGGCGAATGTCAGTTTGCCCGCGGATGCGTCGCAGCCGGCTTCGCGCCCAGACCAACGCGGCGAGCTCGAAAACTCTGTTCCAACGCCGGCAACACCTCGTATAGCCAGGCTGGCGCCATGGCGGCGGCTTCTAGGGCTGGCGGGAGGCGTCATCGTGTTTGCGGTGGCTGCCCATTTCCTCGCGCCTTGGGTCGCCACGGCCCTGAGTACCGTTTCCACCGACGATGCTTATGTCAACGGCCACTACACCTTCGTGGCTCCCCGTGTGGCAGGGCAAGTGAAAAAGGTCCTCGTGGACGACAACTACCGCGTGAAAAAGGGAGACCTGCTGGTCGAGCTCGATCCGGAGCCGTACCAAGTTCAGGTCGCCATCAATAAGGCCGCAGTGGAAGCGGCCGAGACAGACCTGGCAAACGCCCAGGCTCAAATGCACGGATTAGTGGCGCAAGGCACTAGCCTGCGATGGGGACTCCAACACGCCATGGAGGACGTCAACGACCAGGTTGCCTTGTTGAGAGCCAACGTTGCGATGCTGGAAGCCAGGAAGGCGTCTCTTGCGAAAGCCCAGGCCGATTTCCGGCGGGCTGAGGCACTGCTTCCCAGCCATGCCATCGCGGTGGCGGATTATGATCAATGCAAGGCGGCATTGCTGGTCGCCGAGGCGCAGGTCAAGCAGGCACTGGAAAGTATCTACCAGATCCGGGTGTCCCTCGGACTGCCCGCACAGCCGTCGCAGGGCCACGATCTCGCGTGGGTGCCGCCCGATCTCGACCAGACGTTCTCTGCTGTCCGCCAGGCCCAAGCCGCTCTGATCCAGATCGGGGCCCAACTCGGCATGCTCGTTCCGTCCGCGTTGACTCCGCGGCGGATGTTGGAGGACTTCGAGAAGCAGGCGCCGGGCGGCGACATCGATCGCCTGTTAGGCGGACTGGCCAGCCAGGCACCTGCCGTAAAACAGGCCGAGGCTCGGCTTCGCCAGGCGCATCGCGCCCTGGAGCAGGCCGAGCTGAACCTCCGCTATTGCGACATCACGAGCGAGATCGACGGCGTGGTGCTCGGCCGCAACGTCAACCCTGGTTACAACGTCCAGGCGGGACAGGCCATGATGGCCGTCCGCTCGATCACCGAGATCTGGATCGACGCAAACTTCAAGGAGACGCAACTGGCGGACCTGCGGATCGGCCAGCGCAGTGCGCTGCGAGGTGGACATGTACGGCAGCCGCCGGGAGTTCGAGGGCCGGATCACCGGGTTCACCATGGGGACCGGCCAGACGCTCTCCCTGCTGCCGCCGCAGAACGCCACCGGCAACTTCGTGAAGATCGTCCAGCGGCTGCCGGTCCGGGTCGAGTTGACCGACTACGACCCGGACAAGGCCCCGCTGTTCGTCGGGCTGTCGGTGACGCCCTACGTGTATTACAAGGAACCGCCCACGGGACCGCACGCGGGGGAAGTGCTGCAACCGAGGAAGGGATGAAAAAAAGGATGAGGGATGAAGGAGGACAAGGCGTTGCTTCTCTATCATCTCTCATCCCCCATCTCTTATCCCTCATCTACTATCGCTTGAAACGGAGGACAGATTATGAGTAGCATCGCACTAAGCCCAACCGCCACCCGCGCGCCTTCCCTCGCGGAGCGCGGAGCCCAGCCTGGCCGATCGGCGGTCAACCCCTGGGTCGTCGCCGGCGTGGTTCTCGTGCCTACGTTCATGGAGGTTTTGGACACTACGATCGCCAACGTGGCCCTGCGGTACATCGCCGGCGGCCTGTCCGCCGCGCAGATCGACTCCGAGTGGGTGATCACCACTTACCTGGCCGCCAACGCCATCGTCCTGCCGATCACCGGCTGGCTCAGCGGCCCACCTCGGCCGCCGCAACTACTTCCTGCTGTCGATCGCCGTTTTTACCCTCGCCTCGGCAATGTGCGGCTTCGCCACCAGCCTGTGGCAGATGATCCTGTTCCGGGCGATCCAGGGGCTGTCCGGCGGCGGGCTTCAGCCGGGCAGCCAGGGAATCCTCTTGGACGAATTCCCGCCCGAGAAACAAGGTACGGCCATGACCCTCTTCGGGCTGGCTGCCATGATCGCGCCCATCGTCGGGCCGACGCTGGGCGGCTGGCTCTGCGTCAACTACAACTGGCGGTGGATCTTCCTCATCAACGTCCCGATCGGGCTGGTGGCACTGGTCGCCGCGTACGCCTTGGTGGATGACCCCGACTACCTCAAGCAGCAGCGGGCCGAACTCCGCCGCCGGCCACTGAACTTCGACAGCATCGGCCTGGGACTGCTGGTGCTGGTCATGTGCTGCTGGGAAGTCATGCTCAGCAAGGGGCAAGAATTCGACTGGCTGGGCGACCCGTTCTGGCGGGTGCAGACGCTCTTGATCTTGTTCGTGGTGGGATTGGCTTTGCTCATCGTCCGGGAGTTGCGGACCGCTCAGCCCGATCATCGACTTTCGAGCGCTCGGCGAGCGGAACTTTGCCATGTCCTGCCTCGTCATGTTCTCTACGATGGTCGTGGTGTACTGCGGAAGCATCGCGCTGCCAATGCTCCTCCAGTCGCTGTTCGGCTACGATGCGCTTGTCTCCGGGCTAGTTATGTCCCCGTCGGGCGTCTCTTGCCTGGCCGCGATGGTTGTCATCGGGATTCTGCTGGGCCGGCAGGTTGACGCGCGCTGGCTGATCGGGGGCGGACTGGTGGTCATGGCCGCCGCCTACTACTGGTTGGCACGGCTGAATCTCCAGATTAGCCCCTGGCATGTCGTTTGGCCGTGGATGCTCATGGCGCTGGGCGGGGGGATGCTGTTCGCGCCGGTCAACGTGGCCGCCTTCAAGTACACTCCTGTCTATCTGCGCGGGGCGGCGGTCGGACTGCTCAGCCTGCTCCGCACTGAGGGTGGCAGCGTCGGCACGTCGATGGCCAACACCATCGAGGCGCGGCGTGACCAGTTCCACTTGTCCCGCCTGGGCGAGAATTTGGGCCCATTGAACCCCCATGTCCAGTCTTTCATGGACCAGGCCCAAGCGCTCTTCCAAAAATGGACCGGCGACCCGGCGCAGTCGAAGCAGATGGGCCTGCAGGCGCTCGACAGCCTCCGCCAGCAGGAAGCCGCGTCGCTCGCCTTCTTCGATATCTTCTGGCTGTGCGCCGTGTTGTCGGCGGCACTTGTCCTTCTGGTCCTGCTGATGAAGCGCTCGGTGGCCGAGAAGGGCGAGCACGTCGGAGCGCATTAGGGAGCATGCCTCTGCGAGGCGTGCTATTACGACTTTCCGCGCATCGGACGCGGCGTTTTCACTGGCCGTTGATCCGACTTATGTCGATGGCCCAAACCGCAGGGAGCAAAAAGAATGAGAGTAGTCATGCTGGATCATTCGTCTCGGAAGCAAAGGCGGCAACGATTGGCCGCCTTCCGCATCGTGGAGGAATCGCTTGTCAACGCCTGCCGCCACAGTAAGGACAATCGACTGTTTGCGGAACTGGCCTTGGAGGCTGATGTGCTCCGAATTCACGTCAGGGATTGGGGTCCCGGGATTGACTCGGAGAATACGGCGCACGGCTATTTCGGGGTCGAGGGGATTTGCCAGCGAATCAAGCTGCTCAGAGGCACTGCGACCATCCGCGGTGTACCGGGTGAAGGGACGAGCGTTACCGTCGAGCTTCCCCTCAACAGCGAAGCGACAAGGCCCACCGATGAATGATCAAACACCTAGACATCGGCCAGGAAGGAACCTGCCATGTTACCCGATGACCGGATCGCCGTGAACGGCAGCGCAGGCAACAACACCGTAGCGCTGGGATTCGCCTCGGCGTATTTCGGCTCGCCGAGGTTGTGCCACAGCTTGACCGCTTTTCAAACAAGCATATAATGCGGGCAATCCTCCTTGCATGGCGAAAATGGTCTTCGCGTTGTGCCGCAAGAGGCGGTAGACGACTGTTGCAGCGATTGGCGGAAACCGCTATTAGACATGCACTTGTGTCGATTGATCGGCACTTCGCAAGCGAAGGCCCCGTGCAATTCTCCAAGCAGGCACTGAAATGATGTCCGAAGAGCCCTTACGGCCGATACCCTCTGCAGATGGAATTCCTGCTCACCCTGCGTGTTGGTACCTGTTCGCTTCCTGCAGCGAATTAGAACGTGGTCCCATCTCGAAAGAACTGCTCGGGCGGCGTCTGGTGGCCTACCGGACTGCACCGGGACAGGTCGCCGTGCTCGATGCCCGCTGCTCTCATCTTGGGGCCGACCTGGGGCGGGGCCGCGTCGTGAGTGGGCGCCTGGAGTGCCCGTTCCATGCCTGGGAATATGGGCCGGATGGTCGTTGCATGTGTATTCCCGGCGTCGCAGATGTACCGCCGTTCGCTCGGCTGCAGGCGTATCCGGCCATCGAGCGACACGGGCAGATCTTCTATTTCAACGGTGCCCAACCGCTCTTTCCGCTGCCCTTTTTCGCGGGCGAACGGCCCGAGGATTTCGTCGCCGCTTCGCCCTTGTTCTTTCGGGCGCAGTGTCCCTGGTACATGGTCGCCGCCAACGGCTTCGATGCTCAGCACCTTACTCCGATCCACGGTCGAGAGCTCATTAGCGAGCCGCAGATCGAAAAGCCCGCGCCTTGCGCAATACAGATCCAATACCGGTCCCGAGTGACAGGGCGCTCACTCTATGACCGGCTGCTCCGCAGGTTCGTGGGCGAGACCGTCGAAGTGTCGATCAGCAACTGGGGCGGAGCACTGATCCTGGTTACAGCCTTCTTCCGCCGCGCCCGGAGCTATCTCTTGTTTTCCGTACGGCCGGTCACGGCGAGAAGCTGCCTGGTTGCCATGATCGTGTTCCTCCGCCGGCCGGCAGGCTTGGCCGGGGGCCTCCTCGGATTTTTGGCCCTGTGGATCCGGCAGCGATTCAGCCGGGCTTTTGTGTCCGGCGACTTCCAGCAACTGGCGGGCATCGCCTACAATCCCGCCACGCTCGTGGCGGGCGACCACGAGTTGGCCGAGTTTTTCGCCTGGCTGGGCAACGTCCCGCATGAGTCGTTGAAGCCTGTCGCCGGCGGCGGCGAGGAAGCAGAAGACGCGTCCCGTGACGTGACCGGGGTTGAAAGGTACTCGATATGAAACAAGCTACAACGTTTCTGTGGGTTGGGTTGGCATTGGCAGCTTGCCTGACCGCGGCGGGCGCGGAACCTGCCGCGAAAGAAGATCCCGCCCATGAAGAGTTGCGGGCCCTGCGGCGCAAGCTGACCCAGGCCATCAACAACAACGACCTGGATAAACTGCTTGCGCTGCTGGATGACGACGTTGTCGTCACGTTCATGAATGCCGAGGTCGGCGCAAGCCCGAGCAGGTCAAGGCCTACTATGAGCGCATGATGAAAGGCGAACACAGGATCGTCGATAGTTTCACCACGGACCCGACCGTCGACGAATTGACCCACTTGTATGGCGATACGGGCGTGGCCTTCGGCAGCTCGAAGGACCATTTCAAACTGGTCGACGGGCGCGATTTCCAGGTCGAAACCCGTTGGACTGCCGTTCTCGTCAGAAAGCAAGACAAGTGGAAGGTGGCTGGTTTCCACGCGTCGGCCAGCATTTTCGACAATCCGGTGCTCTACATCGCCATCAGGAAGACGGCAGCGTGGGCGGGAGGGATTGCCGCCGTCGTTGGGCTGGTGATCGGCTTCGCCGCCGCGTGGTTCCTCAAGAAGAGGCCGCAAGCCGCATGAAATGGAGCTCCGCATGCCGTCGGCCCAGTGACGAGGAGTTGTTTGCCTCGGTCGCACGTTGGCGGGGTGATCGTGAACTGTGCATGATGAGAGCCGAGCGTCTGCGAGCAATCGCGGCCGTGGAAGGGGTCGACTTCGCGACTGCGTTGTTGTACGACAGCTTGCTGCGCTCGCCGCGGCACGGCCCATTCATCCAGCGTCTCGACGGCCTGCCGGCCAAGGGAAGCCGCGCTGGGCCTGCTACGGTGGTCATCGTGCCCGGCGCCTTCTACCTGGAGTCGCCGCACACGGGCGCGGATGGCCGCTTGCCTCGGGAGGAGGCTGCCCGGTTCGGCTGCCCAGCGGAATCGATTCCGCTGGGAAACTTCGGCTCCCTGGAGGAGAATGCGGGTATCCTCGCGGAACATCTCTTGCGGCGACCCGCAGGCCCCGTGGTCCTCGTTTCCCTGAGCAAAGGCGGCGCGGACGTCAAGGTGGCGCTCGGCCGCCGCGGCGCGGCAGCGGTGTTTGCCCAGGTGTCATGGTGGATCGATCTGTCGGGGATGACCAGCGGCACGCCGCTGGCGGGCTGGCTGCTGGCTCGGCCGCTGCGCAGCCTGCTGTTGCGCGGATTGCTGTGGTGGAAGGGGTATCAGTTCTCGGTGATCCGCGAGTTGGACCGGTCCGCCGCCGGCCCGCTGAGCGAGGCGGTGTGCTTGCCGCCGCACATGCAGGCGATTCACGTTCTGGGCTTCCCGCGGAAACGGCATTTGTCGACGCCGCTTTCGCGCCGTGGCCATCAACGTCTTAGTCGCCTCGGTCCGAACGACGGCGCCGTTCTGCTCGGCGACGTGACGCGGCTGCCGGGTCTGATCTATCCTATCTGGGGCGCAGATCACTATTTGCGGCCGGCAGGCCGCGACATGCGGGCGCTCGTGGGGCGGATCTTGTCCTATGTGATGAACGAAACAGCATCGCCGCCTCTCGCGATTTACGGCAACGGCGGCCGCGCCAAGGGGACGTAGACCCAGCAGATGCCGCCGAGGGCCAAGGCGAAGCCGGCCATTACGTCCAGCACGTAGTGTTGATGCAGCAGCAGGGCCGAGACACCGATGGCGACGGACCAAAGTCCGAACAGCACTTTGCCTGTCCAGCGCGCGTGCTGCGCATACACGGCCGCGCACGCTGCGCCGAACGTCACGTGCAACGAAGGAAAGTAATTGTTCGCGGCTGCCAGCCATTTCGCCAGTCGCACCGGCCCGCTCCAGAGGCCCATGTCCCCGGGCGGCGAGAACGCGTCCTTGACAGGCAGGAGGAGGAAGCAGATGCCGGCTACGAGCGTCACCGCGGCCAGCGTGGCGGCCAGTGCGCGCAGCTCGCGCTTCGTGCCCAGGATGAACGGGGCGATGACAAAGAGCAGATAGAGCGAATCATAGCCCACCACGGCTGACGGAACCAGCGGCACGGCAAGATCAAAATCGAAGTGCGCGCGGATGCGGAATGAATGAAGCGAAGCGACGTAATCCGCGCCATAGAAGACCAGTCCGAACCACAGCCCTTGGAACGTCCCCAGCAGCGCGGCTTCGCCGAGATGGCGGCAGTCCGGCCAGTGCCAAAATCGTGCAGGCGAGACGCTCATTGGTGAACCGATAGCCGGATTTCGCGGAGAGATTCCGGTGCCGGCTCGATGGCCGGCCGCGGACCGCACCACATGCGAAAGTACTGCTTGATATAACCGCGACGCGGCTCATCCGGCGGGGAGACGCGGGGGAGATAATACCACGAAATGTCGGGGCGGCGGTGGTGATTGAGATCCCATTCCCCGTGCAAAAGGACCCAAGTCATCAGCCGGTTGTGTTTCAAGTTCCACGCGCCCTCGATCACGTCGCGCCGCGAAAACGCGTGGCCGACGTATTGCCGCGTGGACCAATTCAGCGCGAAGCAGGCGTACAGGATCAGGGTGTTCTGCCATCGCAAGGAAAGCAGCCAGAACAAGCCGGCGAAGAACATCACGATGAGGCAGGTCTCGCCGCGGATGGTCCGCACTTCGGCGTCCCGAATATCGCCTAACAGATAGGAGGATGAGCGCGCCTGCCTGAAAACGCGCGTCCGCAGCACCGCGGGACAGACGCAGAACAACACGGTCCCCAAGGGAATGATCGGCCAAAACAGGCCGCAAAGGATCGAGTACCACTGAGCGTATTTCAGCAGAAGGTTGTCCGCCGGATAGTAGAGATCGAACATCTCGTAGTCGGTGCGGTTCCGCAGGTGATGCCCCTGGTGCGTCGTGTGAATCAGGCTGAATGGCACAGGGAAGAAAAGACCCGTGAGTACACCGAGCCAGTAATTAGATCTTGCGGAAGAGTGGAGGTTGTGGTGCGTCGCCTCGTGCAGGAGGGCGTAATTGGTGAGCAAAAGGTATGAAAAGACAACACCCACGCCCAAAATGCCGTACCACGCCTGCAACTGCGACCCCAGCCAAAGCAAGAAGATGGCCGCAATGGTCACTGCAAGGACAAGGGCCAGATTCAGGCGCGACGCAATCGGCATGTCCGGAGGAGGGCTGAAGGCCAAGAGGGATGTCGTCATTTGGTCTCCGTTCTGTTCATGAGGGGTTTGCTTTCGCGTACGGATCGACAGTGCGGCGCACATTCCGATACGGCGATCTACCTTGTAAATCATTGTAGAGGCGCCGAACGCCGTGTCGCAATACGTTCTTTTCTTTGGCAGGTGGCGAAGGATTGTCTGATTCGCTGGAATCCCCGGCACGGCCGACTCCGGAATCGTTCTCTCGTCGTTCAAAGCGCCGTAAAGCCGTCGGAATCTTGAGGTTTCCGATGCTGGCTTGACGCATTCGGGGGGAGCACTGTTTCCTCGCTAACGACGCGTTTATTCCAGGCTTTCGACCTTGCCGTCGTCCTGTTCCGCATCCACATGGGCGACAAGGTCGAGCCCCGCCGCGAGTTCACCTATGGAACATCGGCGGCGGAGGAATAACGCCAGCGGGCACTGGGCCCGGTGCCGGCAGGCGCGGCGGACGGGGGGGACGGTCGCGAATGTCGATGGTGCGGTCGATGACCTGGGTGCGTTGGCCGGCTGCCACGTCCCAGAGAACGACCTCGCGTGCGGCGCCCGCGGATGCGAGGAGTTTGCCGTCCGGCGAGAAGGCGATGGCATGGAAAATCTCCCCAGGCCGGTCAGAGGCGTCGCCCTCGACCCTGAGCCGGTGCAGTTCCTTGCCGGTTGCGGCCTCCCAGAGGCGGATGCCCGGGGAATGGAAAGGGCCCGCGCCGGCAAGCGTCTTTCCATCGGGCGAGAACGCGACGTGGTACCTGGGCGACTGCCAATAGCGAGTGTCCCAGCGCGGGGAAAACTCGCGAAGCTCTCGCCCATCGCGGGCGTCGAAGACCCGAACGCTGGCGTCGTTGTCCGCCGCGGCGAGCTGCTTGCCGTCAGGCGCGTAGCTGAGGCTGCAAACCCCTATCGGCGAAGGAAGGCCAATCTTCAGCCTCCACTTGAGGCCGATTCTTCCGCCGCGCGTTCCACCGGTGCGATCGCGAGTGATTTGTCCGAGGTAGATCTGCGATGGCTTGCTGACCCCCACAAGCGTCGTGACCGCAAGAGCGATTTCGCTGCCGTCAGGCGCGAACCTCGCGTCGAAAATAACGTGCGGACCCTCGAACGTTAATGTCCCCCTCGGGAGGATGACCGAAGGCAGCTTTTCCTTGTAAAGCACCGTGCCGGAAGCCACGTCTCTGAGGGTAAACTCTCCGTAGTCACTCCCAGTCAGCAGCAGCCGGCTATCTGGTGAAAATGCCAACACATTGAAGTACGGGCCAGCCTCGTCGTGGAAGCGAATCCTGTGCGACCGCGCCTCCCGTAGCTGTAACCGTCCCTTGTCGTCGCGGCCCGCCAACGTCTTGCCGTCGGGCGAAAAGGCCGCGAATCCGTAGGTTTTCAGCCGCGCTGTCTCGCGCCCGGTTGCCACGTCCCATATCTGCAGGATGTCATAGTCCTTAGCGTCATTATAAGGACCGCAGCACCCGCACGCCAGCAGCTTTCCGTCGGGTGAGAATGCGAGCGAATTCGCCAGCCCCATGTCTTCAGGGAAACCGGGGGGTGCCGATGGACCTTGCGCAACGGCGCGTTCCGAGAGCAACAGACTTAGGCAAGAGAGAACGAGGAGAAAACGACCTGCAGGGTTCATGGAATTCACTCCTCCCGCGGCAGACGGCGGCTGGTTAGGCCGGGTTAGTTACACCACACTTTCCATAAGCTGATTGGGGGCCAACGTGACGAACTCGGGCGGAAACGAACCCCCCCGAAGAAACACGATGCTGCCAGGGCGCAGGCGAACACACCGGGAGCGCAACGGCCGGAGCCACCGCCCACGCGCCACGACAAAGAGGGTCTTGATAGCCATGATCGCACCGTCCGGTTGAACTCGCTTGCTCAACCAGCCTAACGAACACACGACAACAGGCTCGATCATACTACGCCTTGGAATCTGTGCAATACCCCCTCTGGAAAAAACTGCTGCTGACAGAACGAACGTGTGCGGTAAGGTCCGGTAAGGGTCGGTCCGGGTAAGGGTCGGTCCCCGGTAGGTAAGGGTCGGTCCGGGCGGTAAGGGTCAGACCGTCATTCAACACTTTCTCCTCTTCCGCAGTTGTGCCGCAAGCGTCTCCACGACCTTCATTTGTTCGGGCCGCGCCGCCAGCCGGCAACGGTTCGCTGCGACCGCCGTGGCGCCGATGCCGTAACGCTCACCGATTGCACGGTTGCTCAGGTCGGCCAGTTCCGCCGCCAACTCCACCGCAATGCCTTTCGCAGGGCCCACCCGGCGGCCATGGGCCGACAACAAGCTCGGATCCACGCGGTAATGACGCGCAACGACTGCGTCAATCTCGTCAAGCGATACCGTCCATCGCGGCAGATCCAGGTCCCGGTCCTGCGCTCGGCCGGTGCGACGTTCTCCGATTCGCTCCTCCGTCCGCTCGATGAACGCTGAACCGCCGATCGCATAGCGGCTGGCAGCCATCGCTTCCCGCAGCGGCGCATCGTCCTCCAGCAGGCCTGCCCGAACGTACGCCCGGTAGTGCCGTCTCGCCCAAGAAAGGTCGTTGCCGTATTCCTTCAACACATCATAGCGGACGAACTCCTGTGCCTTGGCCGCCGCGGTATAACCTCGGTAGCTGCTCCAGGGATATGCCTCCAGCCGCGCCAGCCTTTCCTGCCGGCTCATGCGTCGGCAGGCGGCGATTTTCACCGGATTGAGATACAGGTAGCGCGTCACCGCCAGCAGGTACACGTCGTCCTCCACAAGCTTCGCCTTGAATCGCCCTTGGAACAGGTGACCCGGGCGGCGGTGCTTAAATCGCCAGTAAAGAGCGTACGACGTAAGCAACCGCTGCATGAAACGGGACAAGTTGGCACGAGGTGTGCGACAAAGGAGGTGGACGTGGTTTTGCATGAGGACGAAAGCGTAGAGGATCACCCCACATTGGTGCAGGTGATGCGCCAACTGCGTGAGAAATCGCTCGCGGTCATCATCGCCGTAAAAAATGTCCGCGCGGCCGTTGCCGCGAGTAGTGACATGGTAGACTGCGCCGGGAAAATCAATGCGTGGTGGGCGAGGCATGTTATCAGTTTATCCTCCCTGCGCCTTCCTAGGGGACTATTAAACCCGAGTTCGGCTTCGGCTTGGCGGGTTCTTCCTTCTCAACGAACAAGTTGGGGCAGTCCTTCCTCAGACGCAGCATCGCTTCGCGGTCGGCGCTGGCGTCGCCGCGAACGAATCGCAGGTTCTTAAGGCCGCGCAAGCCCTGCAGGCCGTCGCCGGTCACCGCGGCGTGCCCTAGATTAACCTCATACAGCGCCGTGAGCTGCCGCAGGTGGACTAGCCCGGCGTTGGTTATCTTCGTCTCCATGAGCGCTAGATTCTTGAGTTTCTTCATGCCAGCGAGGTATCGCAATCCGTCGTCACCGATCGGGCAGCCTGTTAGCTCAAGGTCCTCGAGGTTTACGAGCGGCGTGAGGTGTCTTGCACCTGCCGACGTAATTCCGGCATCGCCGCAGTAAAGGACTTTGAGGTTTGTAAGCGTGCTTATCGGTTTCAGCCCCTCGTCCGAGAAATGACCGGATAGCCACAGGGTTTCCAGCGATTTCATGCCCGCCACGTATTGCAGGTCGTTGTCGTCGGTGGTGTCGGGCAGCCTCAACTCCTCCACGCTGTGAAGCCCCCTGAGATGACTGATCCACGCGCTTGGGTTGACGCGATGATTGTCTCCATAGACGTGGCGAACGTTGTCGGTCACGTTGCTCTTTGCGATGGTTATTCCCGCGGCCTCGATCGCCGCCACGTCGGCGGGGTTGTCCGGGGCCTCGTGGACATCCGCTCAGCGGCCCAGAGACATCGAGTCCTTCGAGTCCCGGGCGTCGCTTGAGCTTCTCGATCGCCGCCTTCGTGACCTTGGTGTCCGAGACCTCCAGGTCTTTGAGCGATGTCATGTCCTTGAGTTCGTCGAGCGCGCGGTCGGTGATCCTGGTCGTCCTGAGCCCGAGGAATTCCAGTTTCTTTCCCTTGAGGTGTTTCACGCCCTCGTCGGTGATGCGCACGCCCCTAAGGTCGAGGTAGTTGAGCCTGGGAAGGCCGGCGATGTCTTTCATGCAGGCATCGGTGATCCCCGAATGCGGATTGCCGTCAGTGCGAAGAATGAACCTCTCCAAGTCCTTGTGCCGCGCGACCGACTTCACCCCTTCGTCCGAGATCCAACGGCCGTCACAAATGGCCACTTCTTTGAGCTTTTGCAGGCGCTCAAGGTCCTGCAGGTCGGCGTCCGTCGCGCCGGACCAGAGGGTAACCGATTCCAGTTCGCTCCAGTTCTTGACGAAACTCCCCACCAGAGTGCGAGGGTCGTCTTGGACCTGTACCGTGCGGACATGGCGTAAACGGGCGAGCGCCGTCCGGACCGCGGGCATTGTTCGCAGGTCCACCGAATCGAGATCGATCTCAATGATGTCGCCGTGCGCGTCGAGTTTGAGGCGGCTTCCAAAGCATTTCTTAAGCAGCGTCACGTCCGCGCGGTCATCGGGTGGAAGCGGCTTGGCGTCGCTGGGTTGATCGGCCGCCATGAGGGCCAGTGCGACGGCCGTGAAAAGAAGTTGTGCTTGCGCCTTTCATCTCTATGTTCCTGAAACTCAAATTGGGCCGGGGTCAGAATGATTTGTTAAACTGCCTCCATCCGTCAGCGTACCCGCAAAGGATTGGGAACGCCACCATATACCACCGATTCATGAGTATGCCGCGCTGCCGGACGGGGCGTCTCCAGGTCGACCTGGACCGTTCCCGCGATCTCTCCGCCCAGATCCCGCGTGCCGGGTTCGACCCGCGTAAGCCCCCTTCGGCACCCGGCCCAGGTAAGGTCCAATGCTCCGCCGTTATTTATGCACAAGCCCCCGCAGTGGACGATAAGACATCGGGGTCAGGCCGGCACTTGCCACTTTGTCGAAGTCGTTAATGACGTGGATTAGTTACGGAAGTGTTGGGTCCACAGACAATCTGGGAGCGTACTTCTTCAGATCAAGCAGTCCGACGCGCGTTACGCCTGTGCCGCCGTGGAAAGAGCGCAATTTTTTCAGCCCGCGAAGATGGACCAGGCCGGAATCGGTCGTTTCCGTGCCCCCTAAATCAAGGTATTGCAGGCTCACCAGAGGGGCGAGATGCACAAGGCCGGAATCGGTTGTTTCGGTGCCTGATAAACTAAGGTATTGCAGGTTCACCAGAGGGGCCAGATGCGCAAGGCCGGCATCGGTGACCTTGCTATTACGGCTAAGCGTTAACGCTTCGAGTTTCGTAAGCTTGGCCAGGTGTCGCAATGCGTCGTCCGTGACGGGGGTCATGTCCAGATCCAACCCCTTGAGATTGCTCAATTGACCGAGCGACTCGATTCCGGCGGAGGTAATGCGGGTGCAGTTCCGCAAGCGAAGCTCGCGAAGGCCGGCGAGGCTGCCGATGTACCTCAAGCCCCGATCGGAGAACCGGCTGTTACTGGCATCGAGGCTCTCGAGCGCGCGCAGTCCCACAAGGAGGGCCAGATCGTCGTCCTCGGTGCGACCGTGGGGGAGCGTCAACTTCTTCAGGTTGGGCAGGCCCGTGAGGTGCTTCATCCATACGCTCGGCTTCTGGTTATCGTGCCCCGCGTTGATGTAGTGGATGTTCTCGGTAACGTTGTCCTTGGGCATGTTTCCGTAAATCGCGGCGGCCTCGATGGCGGCGACGTCCTTCGGATCGTCGGGCTGCTCGTGGACCTCGACCCTGGGCAGCCCCCCGACCGTCAAGGTAGGGATGCCCCAGAACAGCTTCGGAAGCGCGGCGTTGGTTACCTTGGTATCCATGACATCCAGTAGCTTGAGGGTCGTCATGTCCTTGATCGCGTCGATGCCGCGATCGGTGACCTTGGTGGTTCGCAGGCCCAGGAATTCGAGTCTCATGCCCTTCAGCTCCGCCAGCCCACGGTCCGTGATTTGGTTCCTCCACAGATCGAGTTCCTTGAGCCTTTTCAGGCCGGCAATGTCCTTCATGCAAGCGTCGGTGATGCCCGCGCGTTCAATCTTGAGCACCTCGAGGTTCCTGAGTTTCGCGATCGACTTGACCCCGGCGTCGGTCACGGCCGTGCCGCAGACCCGCAGGCGCCTTATCGTCTCCACGCCCTCCAAAGCGGCCAACTCACGGTCGCTCCCGTTCTCAAAGTCGCGATTCTCCTCCGGCTGAAGCGGCCCTTTTTTCTTGGGCGGACCTTCTTCCCTGGGGAGCCCCCAGACCTTCAGACCGGGAATGCCCTTGAGCTTCACAAGGGCCGCGTTGGTGACCTCGGTCTCGTCGACGTTGAGTTCCTTGAGGGTCGTCATGCCTTTGATCTCGTCGATGCCGCGGTCGGTGATCTTGGTCTCTGCCAGTCCCAGGAATTCCAGTTTCATGCCCTTCAGTTGCGACAGCCCGCGGTCGGTGATCGCGTTGTCCTTGAGATCGAGGCGTTTGAGCCTGGGGAGGCGGGCAATTTGCTTCATGCAGGCGTCGCTGATTTCCGTGTGTTCGATTGTGAGGACCTCCAGATTCTTGAGCTTTGCGATGGACCGGACCCAATTGTCAGTCACGAACCCGCCGTGAATCCACAAGCGCCTCAGCTTCTGCATTTCCTCGAGGTTGGCAAGATGACCGTCATTCGCGCTGCCAACGTCGAGTTGTTCGAGCGCGGTCCAAGGCTTGACCTGCTCGAGGACCACGCCGTAAACTGTTGCCAGCGAGCGGACATGGCGGAGGCGATGGAATGCCTGCTCGACGGACGGGCTGTAGGCCACTTGCATGTACCCGGCGTCAGCCCTGATCATGGTGACGTTGCCGTCGGCGTCCAAGTCGACCCTATCGGGAGCCGGCGCACGCACGGTCTTCACGTCCGCGGGGTCGTCCGGCGGAAGCGACTTGGATTTGTCGGCCGGATCGGCGGAGATCAAGGCGATTGCGGCGATTGCGAGGATGGCTTGCGGTATGCGTTGCATGTTTTTCACCACGAATGAGAGAAGGGTCATAAGTGCTTCCATGGCGCAAAGTGCGGTAAACGTCAGTGCCAGGGCGAGCGGATCGAACCTTCCTTCAGTATAAAGGGGAAAAGACCGCCGTGCGGGGATTCAAGGCCGCCGGCCTCACCCTCTCCCGAAGGAGACCGCCGAAAAAGTCGTGTGCTGTCGCAACCTATTGTGCCCAGTACTGAGTACTTAACTAGGTAAGATCTTCGCTGCGCCGAAAAGCCGGCAACAGCCACGGCCAATATGCCCCAATGCGGGGCGGGCGGGACAGAGGAAACAAAAGGGACAAAAGTGTTGCATTTCGTTGCATTGTGTTGCGTCCGGAGAGCAACTACAGTGGTTACATGATTCAAGGAGATAGGTATTTCCGTATGCGCTGAACTCGCGCCCGGGCACCATGGGCACATGGTGCCCGGGCGCGACTCCAGCCGATGAAACCCTGCCCGCGCTCCGATAACTCCGACCGGATCAAGCACATCCTGGAACCCAAGGTGACTTATGTACCCGACGACAAGCAACTTCAATGTGGGGCATGCTGCCAACCGGCCTATGTCCCGGCCGATTGGCATCTTCGCCGTTCTGGCCGTTTTGACTGTGTTCTGCGGTGCCGCGCCGAGTCGCGCCGACGACGCGCTGGAGGGCCTCGCCAAGCCGCAGGAAGGCCGCTCGATGCGCGCCACCTCGACGATGCGAATCGGCGAAGTGCGACGCGGCGGCGCGATGAAGCTCAACCCCAAGGCCGATCCCAAAGGCGACTTCGACGAGGCCAGCAACTGGGACAACTTCACGATCCCGCCCGGCGGCACCCACGTGATGCTCGACGAGCAAGGTCCGGGCGTAATCACCCACATCTGGATCACCTTCCTTGGCCCGGAGCCGCAGGCCTGGGCGCCCAAGGGCTCGGCCAACCATCAAGAAATGCTCCTCCGCATGTACTGGGACGGCAGCCAGCGGCCAGCGGTCGAGGCCCCGCTGGGCGACTTCTTCGCCAGTTGCTTCGGCAAGCGCCGCGAAGTCGTGAGCCTACCGGTCGTCGTGGCCAACGGCACCGCGTACAACTGTTACTGGCGGATGCCCTTCCGCAAGTCGGCCCGCATGGAAATCGTCAACGAGAGCGAAAAACCGATCAGCCTGCTCTACTACAACATCGACTGGATCAAGAAGGAACGCCTTGCCGATGACACGCCCTACTTCTACGCGCAGTACCGGCAGGAATACCCGGTCAAGAAGGGCCAGGATTACCTTTTCCTCGACACCAAGGGCAAGGGGCATTACGTGGGTACCGTGCTGGCCGTCCGCACGCGCAGCCCGGCCTGGTTCGGCGAGGGCGACGAGAAAATCTATATTGACGGCGAGCGCAAGGCTTCGATCTGGGGCACGGGCACGGAAGATTATTTCCTCTGTGCGTGGGGCCTGAAACGGATCAGCACCCCCTATTTCGGCGTGCCCTATTTCGATCAATGGGGCATCGTGGGCGGGCACACGTCGGCCTACCGCTGGCACATTCAGGATCCGATCGTTTTCAACACCGGCATCAAGGTCAGCATCGAACACTTCGGTTGGCTGCCGCCCGACGAGAACCCACAATATCGGGCGACAAGTTGGAACGAGCGCGAAGACGACTACGCCAGCGTGGCCGTCTGGTATCAAACCGGCGCATCGACCTTCGCGGCCCGCGCCCCCCATGCCCGCGAGCGCCGCCTGCCGAGCCTGGAGCGGCTTACGGTGCGGGCGGTCGATTTCGCCGCGACCCGCGACCCGCAGGCCGGCCGTGCAGGCATGGCGCCCGCCCCGGCGCTCCGGCACCACGGGACGGGCGATGTCACAAGTCAGCAACTCGATCTCTACGAGGACCCGCAATTGCTCTACATGCCCAAGCAGGCCGCCGGCGCATGGATCGAGATCCCCTTCACGGTCGAGAAGAAGGAACCGCTGCGATTGCTCCTCAACGCCACGAAGAGCTATGATTTCGGCAAGTACCGGGTTTTGCTGGACGGCGTGAAACTGGCGGATGAGATCGACTTCTACAGTCCGAGCGTAAGCAACGAAGAAGTTCACCTATTGGACTTCTGGCCCGCCCCCGGCAAGTATTCGCTGCGCCTGGAGTGCGTCGGCAAGAACGTGCTGTCGGCCGGTTATTACGTCGGCCTGGAGTCGCTCCGGCTCCGCGAGCGCCGGCCGCGGGTCGCAGAAATGGGGCACGAGAAGGATCTCGACTGGCGGGCGAAACCCCAACTATACGAATAACGGAAGAGGCGGCTTGGGCCGCGGCACGCCCCTACTTCTTCTGGACATGCAGCATCGCGGCCACGGCCGCGGTGCGAACGTCGGCGACGCCGTCGTGGACCAGTTTGGCGATGGCCGGGAAAGCCCCGATGGCCGGCGATCCGATTCGACCCAAAGCGTCCAAGGCGGCGATCCGCACCCGATATTCATCGTCGTTTAACGCCTTGGTGAGGGCCGCCACCGCTTGCTCGGTCACGGGAACGACTTTTTCCAAGAGCTCTGCGGCCAGGGCTGGATCCCCTTCCTTCGTCGCGGGAAGGGTTTTGCCGAGTAATTCTGCGGCCAAGCCCAGATCGGCCCGAGTCGCGTCATGATTCAATTGCGCCAAGAACCTTCCCATGAGTTCCGCGGCCAAGGCGCGAACCCCGGGATGCGGATCGCGGAGCAGTTGCGCTACGAAGGGTACGGCCGCATCATCCTTTCTGGGAACCACCGTGGTCAGGGCGGCGGCGGCCGCGATCCGGACCGGTGGTTCCGGGTCGGCCAACGACTTTTTCAGCGCCGGGATGGCCCCTTGGGCCGGCGCGCCGATTCCACCCAGCGCGTCGGCGGCCGATCGCCGCACTTCCCAGCGTGGATCTTCCAACAGCAAGGTTGCTTCCGGGACGGCCGCTTTAGCGACACTCCCGATTCGAGTCAGGGCATCGGCGGCCGCATCGCGGATGGCCCCGTTCGGTTCGCGCAGCATAGCGGCCAACTCCTGGGCGGCCTTTTCCGCACCAGGGCCCATCCGCCCCAAGGCATAGGCCGCGGCCTGACGGACCGACGGGTCTTCGTCGCTTGTCAGCCTGATGAGCGCCGGCACGGCATCCTTCGCATCGGGACCGATGGTTGCCACGCCATACGCGGCCCACAACCGCACGTCCGCGCGGGGATCGGCCAGGAGATTGCGGAACTCCGGAACCAGCACCTTGGCCGTGGCGCCAAAAAGATCCGCTTCGGTATCGGTTTTGCCACTCGACGGCTCGGCCCCAATGCCGCGCCCGACAAGCACCGTCGACAAAAACGCGACCCCCAGGATGAAAGTCAATGATTTCACTGTTCTGACTCCTAAGAAATGACTGGCGGGAGAAGTTCGATTCGCAGTTAGAGTCTAGCTTATGTTGCCCAGCTTATCAAGTTACTAATTCTACAGAGGGGGTCCGAAAGTCATAGGCAACGGATATCAGGCGATATGCTTGTCAATATTCGGTCTCGCACCCCGGCGTGAAACAACGTGCCAACCCTGGGATTTTAATTGACTTAATGTTGTGTATAATCAATCTAAAAGTGGTAAGGGCCGGTGGAGAAACAAGTGTCGCCTTTCGCTCCGCGAAAGAACGCGACTTTCGTGGTCGGGCACCATGTACCCATGGTCGAGGCGACGACGCGACAATTATTGATACGCCGGTCCTAAGATTATCTCGCCACCGCGCCCACTTGCTGCCCTACGTAGCGAAACATTTGGGAGGTCGAAAATGAATCGTCAAATCCTCATCGCGGCCTTGGTCGTCGGCGGCGTGCTGGGGCTGGCTGATCGAGCGCCGGCCCAGTTCTTCCCCGGTTACGGCTACGGCTACGGCGGCTGGGGCGGCATGGATGGCGCCGCCGCCTTGACTGGCGCCGACTACCGCCAGGCAACCGCCATGACTCTCAAGGCCCAAAGCATGCAGGCGGGACAGCAGGCCGCGATGCAGCAGAACTATGTCGTGCAAAGCGGCATCCGCAATGCTCTGTCCAGTCAGGCCGCGAGCCGCGATGCCTCGATCGTGAACCAGCAGCAAGCGAACCAGGACTGGTTTTTCCAGCAGCAGTCCGCGCACGCGGTTCCTGTTCGCTTTGTGCCGACCGCTGAACCGCCTCCGGCAGCCATGGACATCATCAAGTGGCCGACCGTTTTGCAGGAACGGTGCTTTGCCTCGGAGTGCGCCAAGATCGAAGCCCCGTATCGCCGCACTCCGCCGGAGCTTAGCGTGCCCACGGCCGCCGATTACCGCCAGATGGCCGGCACCGTGGAGGACATGAAAGCCGTGCTGGAGTGGCGGTTGAAGGAAGGTGTCGAGACCGCCGACTACAACGCCGCTGCGGCCTTTCTGAACAAATTGGGACAGGAAGTTTCCGTCCGCGCCCAAGCGGCCGGCAGTGCGAATTAACCTTGATTTGAGAACAGTTTTCATAAGTGGAGCCGTTAACATGCAACGTCTGATTGGAACTCTTTCTGCCGCCCTACTCGTCGCCGTGACCGCCGCGAGCGCTCTTGCCCAGGAAAAAGCCGCGCCCGCCGCTGGAACCGCGGAGAGCGGAGCAGCGCAGCGGCGGGCCGTGCTCGCCGTGCTGACGCAATTGGAAACCGGCTTCAACACCGGCGATGCCAAGAGCCTGGCGGCGTGCTGGACCGAGAACGGCGAGTTCGTCGGCCCTTCCGGAACGCGGGCCGACGGCCGTGAAGACATCCAGAAACAGTTCCAGGAGGCGTTCGCCGCGCACAGGACGGCCAGCAAGCTCAAGATCCACGTAAACCACGTGCGGTTGGTCGGCGAGAACCTTGCCTTGGTGGAAGCCGTTCCCGAGGTCAAGTCGGCCGCGGACACGGGCGGCGCCCCGGTCTCCGCCTTCGTGCTCGTGAAGCAGGGCGACCGCTGGTTGATCGCGAGCGCCCGCGAGACTATCATGCATCTGCCGCCGCAGACCAACCACTTGAAAGAACTCGAGTGGCTGATTGGCGAATGGTCGAGTGAGACCTCCAGTGCCGGCATCACGCTCCACACCAATTGCAGTTGGACCGCCGATCGTGCATTCTTGATCCGCAAGTTCAAGGTCGAGGGAAAAGGGACCATCTTGCACGGCGGCACGGAAGTCATCGCTTGGGATCCCCGCAACGGCCGCATCCGCTCCTGGGTCTTCGATGCCGACGGTGGTTTCGGCGAGAACGTCTGGGTCCATGACGGCAAGCGCTGGCTGATCAAGTATTCCGGCACCTTGGCCGACGGCAGCGAGGCCTCGGCCACCCACATTCTTAACAACGTCGATGCCGACACGCTCACGCTGCAATCGAGGGATCGCGTCGTCAATGGAGCCGCCGAGCCGGACATTCCGGAGACCACGCTGAAGCGGCAAGCTGAGGCCAAACCACCCGTTAAAACTGAAGAGGTCAAGCCGCCCGCCAAGGACGAAAAGGGCGAAAAAGTTGAGAAGGCCACGAAAGCGGCGGAGAAAACCGTGCCGTAGTCGCTCGTAGTCCCGGCTTTAGGCGGTCCCGACGCCGCGAATTCCGCCGACCACGAGTACTTGGTGCCCGGGCGGTACTACGAGCGCCTTGTCCTCGGACTTGGTAGTTCTCCTGCATGCTCTACCCTCTCCCCAGCGCCCCGAGTATAATGGAGTTGTACGACGAATGCGGGCGGGACGTTCCGCAAACTTGCAACTGGCGGGGTGAAATCATGCTGACCAATCGACTCTTCCCGATTTTCATCATCTTGGCCCTACTGGACCTTTTTATGCCGGGCACAGCGATCGCTGCTCATGGTTCTGGCGGAGGCGGAGGTCACAGTGGCGGCGCCCGTGCCAGCTATGGCGGAGCGCATCATAGCTCCGGCAATGCGAGTGCTGGTCACTACTATTCTGCAGCGGCGTCACACGCAAGCAATTATTCCGGCGCGGCGTCACACGCAAGTTACGTCCACGCCGGCAACTACTCCGCAGCGGCAGCGGGTGTGAACTACGCCCACGCGGGCAATGCGAACTTGGCCTACAACGGCTCCTGGAACGGTAATTCCTGGCACCAGCCCGGCGGCGGAAACAACTGGGGCCGCCACGATTGGGACCATTACTTCAATCGCGGATACGGATATGGGTATGGATATGGAAACGGATACTGGGGATCGGGCTGGGGCGGATACGGTTGGGGCGGCTGGGGTTGGGGCTATCCATTTGGATTGTCGTTGTGGTGGGGATATCCCTATGGCTGGGGCGGATACTCGTCCGACTACTTCTGCCCTTACGGCCCCTACGCGGCGGCGGCTTCTCCCGTCGCGATGTACGGCTATGATTACGCCAACGACGGCCCGTATGCCGGCGCCGGTCAGTATGTGGTAAACTCGCCGCCGGCCCCCAGTGTTTCGGAGCAATCTCCGCCGCCGGCCGCCGCCGAACAGTCCGCTCCGGGGCTTCAGTACTATAACCAAGCCCGGGCGGCGTTCGAGCAAGGCAACTATCAAGATGCGCTGCGGTTGGCCGGTCATGCAGGCGTCGAGTCGCCGCAGAACCCGAAGGTGCATGAATTGACGTTGCTGGCATTGTTCGCCTCGGGCGATTATCGCGACGCGGCGACCGAGGCCCATGCGGCCCTGGCATTGGGACCGCCCAGCAGTTGGGGCGACCTCTACAGCTACTACAATGACAACGCGAAGTATACCGAGCAGCTTCGCAAGCTGGAAAGAACCGTCGGCGAGACTCCCCAGTCGGCGCCGGCCCAATTCCTCTTGGGCTATCAGTACCTGATGACCGGAGCGAACGCCGCGGCTAAAGCGCATTTCGCCTTGGCGGCCAAGTTGACCCCCAACGACAAGCTCGCGCAGCACATTCTCCAGCAGCTTGACTCCGGGGGTGCCGTCACACCCCCGCAGCTTCCCCAGCCGCCAGCGGCGCCGACGGGGCAGGCGCTGTGAGATCAGGAGCGCCGCAAAGTCGCTCGTAGTCCCGGCTTTAGCCGGCTTTCTTCGCACATTTTCCGCCGACTATGGGTACATGGTGCCCGGGCGGTGCTATGAGCGCCTTGTCCGGGACATGGATGGTCAACGTCCGCCGGGAATCGCGCTCAGCAGCGTAGCCAGAGATTGTTCGTAGTGCTTCCATCTTCCCACCGATGTCGTATATACCGGCTGACGGACTTGGACGGCGCTGGCCGTGCTGACCGGCCGCTTCGCCTTGTGGAACTCCAGGCAGCTCGGTTCCCACGCAAGGCCACACCAGGCCACGAGCTTGCGGGCCACTCCCTCCAGATCCGCCACAGTCTCCTCGTAGTCCACTTCCAGCAGAGGCACGGGCAAGAACTTCCGCCAGTGCTCCATCATTCGTTGGTATTGGTGAAACCGTGAAGCAATGTGCTGTTGATCGCTGGCCCAGCGGCGAAAACTCCCGAAAGACGTCATCCAGCAGGAGACTGCCACGTCGCGCAAGTCGCGGCGACAATGAATCAGTTTCGCCCGCGGAAACAAACTCGCCAACAAACCCAGATACAAGTAGTTCTCCGGCGTCTTGTCCACGACGCGGAGCGCCTGCGCGACTCGTTGCGCAAAGCCGCTCCAAGTGCCGCGAAGCAAGACGCTGGGCCGTCGGGCGGTCCAATCGGCCAAGGCGCTCGATGAAGTCCGCGTCGGGTTCAGCCAACGCGGCCAAGGTGTCGCCGACCAGGGTAATCTCACCCGCACCGGCGACTTCTGAATGGCTGGCCAATATTTGCTCGACGAGCGTCGTGCCGGATCGCGGTAGCCCCACGACGAACACGGGAACCTCGGCCTCCAACCCAAAACCGCGAACCCGCGCGAAGAAATCCGGCGTGCAGACGGCGATCGTGCGGGTGACAAGAAACTCGTGCTCTTGCGGGTCGTACTCGTGGCCGTGCCTGCGCCACTCGGACCGTTGGATCGCGTTGCCTCGATCGAGATGTTCGGCGGCCTCGGCATACTCGTCCCGCGCGTCCAGGACGTAGGCTAGGCCAAAGTGCAAGAACGATCGTTGTGCGCCGGCCAATCCCCCTTGCCCGCCGGAGGCAGAACACTGCTGCAGCAAGCGGCGCTGTGCAATGAGATCCTTCTCCGGAAGTGTGCCGCCAAGGAGTCTGGCCAACTGGCCATGCGCGTAGGCCAATCGGGAATTGAGCCGCAGCGCGGCGCGGAAGCAGTCTTCCGCGCCGCGAAGATCGCCTTTCTCCGCCAACGAACTGCCCAGGTTGTTGTGCGCCTCCGCATAACTCGGCTTCAACTCCAATGCCCGGCGGCAACAGGCAACTGCTTCGTCGAGCCTCCCTTGGCGATGCAGAGCAGCGCCCAGGTTGTTGTATACCTCGGCATAGTCGGGTTTCAGTTCCAACGCCCGGCGGTAACAGGCGATTGCCTCGTTCAACTTCTCCTGGTCCCTGAGCACATTGCCCAGGTTATTGTGCGCCTCGGCATACGCCGGATTCAGTTCCAACGCCCGCCGGCAACAGGCGACCGCTTCGTCCGCCTTTCCCTGGCTCTGCAACGTAATGCCCAGGTTGTTGTGCGCCTCGGCATAGTCGGATTTCAGTTCCAACGCCCGGCGGCAACAGGCAGCCGCTTCGTCCAGGTTCCCTTGCTCCTGGAGGGCAAGGCCCAGATTATTGTTCGCCTCGGCATACCCCGGATTCAGTTCCAACGCCCGGCGGTAACAGGCGACCGCTTCATCCACATTCCCCCCTCCCTTGAACGCATTGCCAAGGTTATTGTGGAATGCCGCCTCGGTCCCCATCAAGCGGACCGCCCGTCCAATGTATTGGATCGCAACCTCGTGCTGGCCCGCTTGAGAAGCGATCACGCCGAGAAGATGGAGCGCGTCGGGCTGGTCCGGCGCGACCGTGAGAATCCGCCGATAGATCTGCTCGGCAGCTTGAAGTTGTCCCGCCTGGTGGTGCCGGATCGCACTCGCTAGTGCTTCGCGTATCGTTGCCATCTACACGTCACGCGAGCACGCTGGGCGACATTGCCAGCACTTGCTCGTAGCCTCTGGTTTTGTGAAATCATCGGTTGCTCGGCTCGTCATGAAGAAGCGGCGTGAAACCGGGCCCGCAGCATCCTCGTACTGGCGCCCGTGCAGGCTGTTCTCGGTGGCTGGCCCATGTGGGGGGGTGCTTTTCAGGCCAGCCGTTGACCTGTCTATCAACTAGGACGAAAACGAGTGAAAAATGTCACGCGGTGTCATCCGAAATGTACCAACATCGTGATCGTCCTTGGAATGGCAACGGATTTTGGGCAGGAATGAATATCTGCTGAACACGTGAGGTCAGCCATGCTGGACCTGGATTCGATGCCGTTACAGGCTGGGGCCGGATGGCGTGAATCTCCTGGATTGCTCAAGGCCTTTGGCCGCTGGAGCACGGTTTGCAGCGCGATTGCCTGTTGGGCTACAATAGCGGCAGAGTGACAAACCGTTGCGAGCCTGTATGTCTACCAAGCGAATCGCCGTACCGACCCTGCTGGTCCTCGCTTTGGCGGCGGTGGCCCTGCTGCTCCGCGGCAAAGGCCGCTTGCCGCCCACGCCCGAGGATGCGGTTAACTTGCTGTTCCAGGCCGCCCAGCGGGGGGACGCCCCGGCCTACCTGGCGACCATGACCGGCACGCTCCGCTCCTCGTTCGAGTCGACGCAATCGCAGGTCGGCGGCGAGACCTTCGCCGCCGGCCTGCGGGAATCCGTGGCGGGCATGAAAGGTTTCGCCATCAGCCCCGCCGGCGAGGCCTCGCCCGATCGAGCCGAACTCGACGTGGAACTGGTCTTCGCGGACCGCAATCAGCGGCAGCGGTTCGTCGTGCTCCGGCAGAGCGGCGGTTGGCTGATCGCACAAATCGACAAGGCCGATACATTCAAGCCGCCAATCCCTTACGGTGCGCCGGTTTTCGACACGGGGGAGGGAACGTAGGATGGACGCGCTCGTAGTCCCGGCTTTAGCCGGTCTTCATTCCGCCAATTCCGCCGACCATGAGTAGATGGTGCCCGGGCGGGACTACTAATGAGCGCAATTACTGCCTAAAGGCGGGACTACGAGCGATCGGCAATTTCGCTAAGTATTGACCCCGGTTGGACACAGGCCAACAATAAATAATCAGGTCGAAGTCGAGAAACAAAGTTTATCAGAGCCAACCAAGGAGCAGTGGCATGCTAGAACGCAACCCACGTTGGTCAAGGATGCTCGCCGCAGGCATCGCGGCAGAAGTTGTCTCATTAATCGGTTTGATGCCGGCAGCGTCCCGCCTAAGGGCGGCCGAAGCTGTCGATCCGGCCGCGCCGGTTGTCATGGAAATCGATGCTGTGACCTTGGAACTGGTCTGCCGCGACGGGGCCACGGAAGGCGAGTTCCATCCGCTCCACGCGCGAATGCTGGAAGCCGCGACTTGGGGTGGCAACCAACAGTGCCATGCCGACCTGACCGGCTACGCGGGAAGCCCTGGCGGCCCAAGAAGGGGAAAACAGGCCAATCGCCCCAAGGCGAATGCGGCGGCACAGCAACAGGCCGCCCTGACAGTGCTTGCCACGCTCAAGCCTGCCGACGGAACGTCGGCGGGCGATGCGGTCCTGGAGATCGACACGTCGGCGGGCAAGGCCGCTATCCGCTTGCAAGACATCAGTTTCGACACGCCCAGGAATTACCTCGACGGCAAGATCGTCGCCCGGCGCCTGTCCCCGGCAACCCGTTTCGCCATGTCGCCTAGCGATAACGACTATCCGGCGGCCGCCCGTGGCGGGGCACCCGGCGGGTACCCTGTATTTCCGGGTGCGGGTCGCGGCGTCATGTGGGTGGCCTATGTCGCCTACCACCGCGGGGGTGAACCGGACATGGCCGCCGCCGCCCGCGGCGATTTTCGCACCTTCGCCCCTACGGGCAACGGCGACCAGATTCGGCTCGTGAAGTTCGACGGCCAACGGTGGTCCGTGCCGATGCCCGTCACCGATCCACTGCTGGATCTTTGGAAACCCACCGTGGCGGTCGGCGGGGCGGGCCGCGTATGGATCGCCTGGAGCCAGCAAGTCGGCGGCAATTGGGACATTTACCGCCGCAACTACGATCCGGCCCAGAACCTGTGGTCGCCGATCGAACGGGTCACTTCGGACCCGGGCTCCGACATCAACGTCGTCTCCACGACCGATTCGAAAGGAAACGTCTGGTGGGCATGGCAGGGTCGCCGCGGCAAGCATTTTCAAATCTTCCTGACCGGCGGAGGGCTCGCCAGCCCGGTCGCCGTGACGGAGAAGCCGGCCAATCATTGGGCCCCGGCAATCGCCGCGGACGGCAAGGGCAATGTATACGTGGCCTGGGACAGTTACGAAAACGGCAATTACGACGTCTTCCTGCGGCGCTTCCACAATGGCGAAGCGGATCCGGTCGTACCGATCGGCACGCTCAAGGCATTCGAGGCCCGGCCGAGCCTGGCCGTCGATCCCCAAGACCGCGTGTGGATCGCCTACGAGCAGAGCGGGCCGAATTGGGGCAAGGATTTCGGCCGCGTGGTTCCCAAGTCGGCGCCGCCCGCCAATCCCGATGCCGGGCCAGCCGGATTGCGGCGGCGGGTGCCCGGCGACGACGTGGGAATTCCGCTTTACCAGGGTCGGCGGATCGTGCTGAAGTGCTATGCCGAGGGACGGCTGCAACAGCTTCCACCAGCGGCCAACCCGGCCGTGGAATTGGACAAGCTGCCGCGGCCCAAGAGTTTCGCCCGATTGATGACGGCCGCAGACGGACGGCTTTGGCTCCTGTTCCGCCATCATCCGTTGCCCGGCGGGGCCCGCGAGACGTGGGCCGAGTATGCCATGACTTTTGACGGCAAGGCCTGGAGCCAGCCGCGGATGTTGGTCAATTCCGACGGTATTTTGGACAACCGGCCGGCCCTGGCGCCGTTTGGTCGCGACGGCGTGATGGCCGTCTACAGCAGCGATTGGCGGCTGCGGGGCGCGAACAACCTGGTGCCTCCCGGCCGCCTGCCGCTCAAGGCGGATCTCTATGCCACGCTCCTCCGCGGCAGCGGTCCGCTTACTGCCCCGCAACTGGTCAACGCCGGTCCCGGAGCGACGAACATCAAGCCGGTCCATCCCCATGAATCGCAAGACATCCAGCGGCTGCGGGACTACCGGGTGGAGTCGGGCGGCAAGACCTATCAGCTCGCTCGCGGCGAGTTCCATCGCCACACGGAATACACGGCCCATCGTGACGGCGACGGTTCGCTGGAGGACATGTGGCGCTATGCCCAGGACGCGGCCGACATGGATTGGCTCGGCAACGGCGACCACGACAACGGTTTCGGCCACCAGTACCCCTGGTGGATCACGCAAAAGACGATGGACATCTACCACAACCCGCCATGGTTCATCGCCCCCTACACCTACGAGCGCAGCGTCGAGTGGCCCAACGGGCACCGCAACGTGATCTTCACCCGCCGCGGCATTCGCACCTTGCCCCGCGGTGACATGAGAGGCAGCGAACAGTCTGGCACGCCCGACACCAAAATGCTGTACGCCTACCTGAAGCACTTCGACGGCATTTGCGCAAGCCATACCAGCGCCACGAACATGGGCACCGACTGGCGCGACAACGATCCGCTGATCGAGCCCGTTGTGGAAATCTATCAAGGCGATCGCAACAACTACGAGTGCGAGGGGGCGCCGCGCGGTCTAACGCAGCAAGACCTGGCCGGGGCCACCAAGATGCCTGAGACCTTCCATTCCAAGGGCTTCATCTGGAACGCCCTGGCCAAAGGATATCGGCTCGGCTTCGAAAGCTCAAGCGATCACATCAGCACGCACGCAAGCTATGCCGTTGTGCTGGTGGAGAAGCCCGGGCGGGAGGCGATTGTCGAGGCCTTCCGCGCCCGCCGCTGCTTTGCGGCGACCGACAACATCGGGCTGGTGGTCAAGTGCGCCGACCACCTGATGGGCGAAGAGTTCCAGCTTGCGGGCCAGCCGACCTTGGAAATCCGCGCGGTGGGGACCGCGGCAATCACCAGGCTCGACGTGATCCGCAACAATCGCTATGTCTTCAGCACCGCGCCCAACCGCCAGAACCTCGACCTGAAATGGACCGACTCCGATCCGCTGCCCGGGTCCGTCAGCTATTATTACGTGCGCATCCAACAGTCCGATGGCAACCTGGCGTGGAGTTCGCCGCTGTGGATCCACCCGCAAGGGAAATGAGAGTTACTGCCCGATGGTGATCTTCTCGATCACGACGCGGGTGTGGAGTTGGCGGTGGCCGGTGCGGCGGCGATAGTTTTTGCGACGACGGAATTTCTGCACAACAAGCTTGGGGCCCTGCACGACGGAAACCACTTTGGCCGTAACGACGGCATCGGCCAGAGCCGGACGGCCGATCTTCAGACCGGAGTCGTCGCGAAAGGCAAGCACCCGCTCGAACTTGATCTCCTCGCCGGCCGCGAGATCGCGAAAATCGATGTCGAGTTCCAGACCCTCTTCCACTTTCAGTTGCCGGCTGCCGTCTTCGATAATTGCGTACATGGCGTGTCCTACGTCGATTTCAAGCGTCAAGCCTTGTAGTTTACTGAAGCCGGCCGTTCCCTACAAGGGGGCCGAAGGGAGAAATCAACGTGGGCAGCGGATACACAAGACAGTATAATCGGAACGCCTTATAGGTCGTATGGGTCCCATAAGTCCAATGGGTCCTATTAGTCCTTTGACCCAGGATGAGTCTTGGCCCGACGGAACCCCCCTCATTGCGGAGCATTTAATGGATCGGCGAGATTTCTTCCGTTGCTCGAAGGCCGCCGGCCTGGGTGTCGCTGCGGGGCTGACGATTTTGCCCAACGCTACTTCGGTTTGGGGGTTCCCGGCCAACGAACGGCTCTCGCTGGCCGTCGTAGGGCTGCGAAACCGTGGGCTGGTGTTGGCCACTTCCTTTGCCCAGCGGGCCGATTGCCGCATCGCCTACCTGTGCGATGCGGATACCAGCTTGAGAGCCTCGCGAACCGATAGCGTAGCCAAGGCGCAGGGCGGCGTCGCCCCAAAATTCGTGCAGGATTTCCGCAAGGCCCTGGACGACGCGTCGGTCGACGCCGTGGTTATCGCCACGCCCGATCACTGGCATTGCCTGGCGACGATTTGGGCCTGCGAGGCCAAAAAAGATGTGCTCGTGGCCGCACCGCTGAGCCATGATCCGTGGGAAGGACGGCGGGCGGTTGAGGCCGCGCGAAAGCACGAGCGGATCGTCGCCGCCGACTTGGCCTGCCGCAGTTCCTCCTATGGCCTGGGCGCCAAGAAGTACATAGATTCAGGCAAGCTCGGCAAGATCCACTTCTGTGGCGTCCACGAGCAGACCGGCCAGAGCAATTTTCCCGTTTTGCCCGACGCTGCCGAGCCTGATGGCCTCGATTGGAATGCCTGGAACGGCCCGGCGCCCAAAACCCCCTATAACGCCAACTGCCAGAACAACTGGCACGGCTACTGGCAATATTCCGGCGGGAATACCGCAGTCGAGGGCATCCATCAGCTCGATCTGGCCCGCTGGCTATGTGGTTTGGACTATCCCAAGTCGGTCACTGCGCAAGGCGCTCGGTTCGACACGCCGGGGGCAAACGAAACTCCCCAGACCATGGTCAGCCTATTTGAGTTCGACAACCTGCTGATGACCTTCGAGTTGACGCTGAGCACGCCCTATATGACGCGGATTTCCCAGGCGGTCCGCAACGGCGACGTGTTTCCCCATTGGCCGCAGTGCGGATCGCGGGTGGAAATCTACGGCAGCGATGGCGTGATGATTATCGGGCCGCACGGCGCCGGATGGCAGGTCTTCGGCCGGCCGCGGCACGAGCAACCGACGCTCGTGGAACGCGGCTGGGGGAAGCCGGTCGATCCGGAGCATCAGCAAGACTTTGTCGATAGCGTTCGCAGTCGCAAACCGTCCAGTGCGGATGTCGAGGAGGCGCACCGCAGTGCCCTCTTGGTCCATTATGCCAATATGAGCTACCGTACGGGGGGTCAGAAACTCCGGGTTGAGGCGAAGACTGAGGCCGTTAACAGCCCCGAGGCCATGAAATTCTTCCGCCGCTCTTCCTACCGAAAGCCTTGGGTGGTGGGGTAAGGACTCGTACTCCTCACGCTCCGCCGTGAGGGAATAGGCATCACGCGGACACCGACGGGCACCGTGCGCAGCATGGTCGGCTTGGTCGGCGTGATGAGTACGACCTGCCAAATTGGCAAAATTGAACAATTCGACTACATCTGCTGCGCTGTTGCGACACGCTGTTGTAAGCGAAGGAACGTGTTTGAAGACGCGGCTCACCCGTCCTGCGGGGTGTCTGAAATATTCGCTACAATCGCTAGAATCGCGCAAAGGCAAGGCAGACAAGGGGTTTTGCCGATAAACATGCGTTCACATAAGAATTCAGCCGCGAAACGATCAATTCGGGCACGACGTTTGCTTCTACCTTCGCTCGTCTGAGGCATGCGACCGAAACCAGCGCGGTGTGCGGCAGTGCGGATTTTCTGCTGCACAATCGCAGAAAAGCGGTTATAATGGCACAAAGGAACGGAATCGAGCGCTGTTATGCCCCGACCCGAGGACGAATTTTCGCCTTCGGCCCGAACACTCTCGCAGTCGGAAGCGTAGCAAAAATGAACGGCATAATTGAACAGGATGTGCTGCGGTTGAAGTATCGCCAGGTCTCGATGGCCATGAGCGACGAAGAGTTGCTCTTGGAGTACCGTGACCACGAGAACCGGCCGGCGTTTGAGGAGTTGGTCCACCGGTATGAGAAGGAGTTGTATGGCTATCTGCGGAATTACCTTGGTGATGCGGAGATGGCCGAGGACGTTTTCCAGCAGACCTTCCTACAGATCTACCTGAAGTGTGATCAATTTGAGCCGGAGCGGAAACTCCGTCCTTGGCTCTACGCGGTCGCCACGAATCAGGCCATCGATCACCAGCGGCATTTTGGCCGCCATCGCATGGCCAGCCTTGACCGGCGGATGGGCAAGGACGAGGAGTCGGAAACAGGCGCGTTTGTCGAGCTTTTCCACAGTCCGCAGCAGGGACCGGTGGAAGAGAGTGTGAGCCGTGAACGGGCCGACGAAATTCGCCGCACCGTTGACGAGCTACCGGAAGAGATGAGGCAAGTGGTCCTTTTGGTGTATTTTCAGGGGCTGAAGTATCGCGAGGCAGCACATGCCCTGGGCATTCCTTTGGGAACGGTGAAGAGCCGGCTCCACGGGGCGATCCAGAAACTAGGCGAGATTCTGGTCCCTGCCCACGAATTGCATTGATTCGTGCTCATGACTGATCGGGCGATGATGACGGATCGGGTTCGGCAGCAGGTCTTAGACTACCTTCTGGGTGTCTTGGACGACTCGGAAATGGAGGCCGTCACGGCCCGTTTGGAGTCGGACCCGGTCTACCGGCGGGCGATGTCCTGGGCCCGCCGCTGCAAGATCCGGCTGGATGGCGAGAGGGCGGAGGTTGCCCCGCCGCCGCGGCTTGCCGAGCGGACTTGCGAGTTTCTGTTCGATCCGGCCCGACGGTTGCGTGCCGCCCTGCGGCCGCGATCGATGACTCCTGTGCCCCCCACACCACATTCCGGACGGCGTTTGAGCTGGGCCGACGTGGGCGTGGCCGCCGCGGTTTTCCTGACCGCGGGGCTCCTGGTCCTTCCGGCCATCAACGGTACGCGCTTCCATGCCCGCGTGGCCACCTGTCAGGACAACCTGCGGCAGGTTGGCCAAGCCCTGACGGAGTACAGCCAAAAGAACCACGACCTGTTTCCCGTCGTTCCCGCCAAGGGCAACCTGGCGGCGGCAGGAATCTACGCTCCCATCCTCACGCAAGACGGTTTCCTCGCCGAGCCGGCGGCAGTGCTCTGTCCGGACTCGCCGCAGGCCGAAGAGACGGGCTTTCGCGTCCCATCGCTCGATGAGTTGCGTTCCGCCGTCGGGCAGAGGCTTTCGCGGATCCAGCAGAAAATGGGCGGCAGCTACGGCTATTGCCTTGGTTATTTCGATCACGGCGTCTATCAGCCCACGCGGAACCTGAACCGCGGCTACTTTGCCATCATGGCCGATGCCCCTTCGACCGATCGTCCCGACCATCAGAGCGACAATCACAGCGGACTGGGGCAGAACGTGTTGTTTGAGGACACGCACGTTGAATTCTGTTCCACGACCCGCCCGGGTGATGGCAGCGACGACATCTATGCCAACGACAATCACGAAATTGCCCCGGGGCTGCACCGCGACGACTCCGTGATTGCCTCCAGCGGCACCGCCCCCGTGGTTAATTGAGCTTGCCGAAGTTCGCGTTAGCGTTCAGCAAGTTCCGTGCCCATCCCCTCTTGCGAGCACATTTCGGCTTGACCAAAGCCTGCCGTGCATTTAGAATTTGGGTGAAACCCCTAACATGACCGCATGACGAACCGCGGGGCATCGTTCCCGGCCGAAACATGTTGTTGTGCTAGGGGTTCTGCCTTCTACCCCCCTATTGTTACCAAGGAGACTGAACCGATGCGACGTCAGAGACGTCCGCAACGTGGCCATCATCGCCCACGTTGACCACGGCAAGACGACGCTTGTCGATTGCATGCTGCGCCAAAGCGGCCGCTTCCGCGATACGCAATTGATCGGCGAGCAGATCCTCGACTCCAACGACTTGGAGCGCGAACGGGGGATCACCATCCTGGCGAAGAATATCGCCATCCCCTACCGCGGCGTGAAGATCAACATCATCGACACGCCCGGCCACGCCGACTTTGGCGGCGAGGTCGAGCGCGTGTTGCGGATGGCCGACGGAGCCCTGGTGCTCGTCGACTCGGCCGAAGGCCCCATGCCGCAAACCCGCTTCGTGCTCTCCAAGGCCCTGGAGTGCGGCCTGCAGCCAATCGTCGTGATCAACAAGATCGACCGCCCCGACGCCCGGCCGAACGAGGTTCTCGACGAGGTCTTCGACCTCTTTCTGCAATTGGGGGCCGACGATCGCCTGGCCGACTTCCCGCACATCTATGCCAGCAGCAAGCTCGGTTTTGCCACCCATGAGCTCGACCAGAGAGGTGATTCGGTCGCACCGTTGATGGACATGATCCTGGAGAAGATCCCCGGCCCGGAGATCGACGCCGAGGCCCCGCTGCAGATGCTCGTCACCACGCTGGACTGGTCCGACTACGTCGGCCGCATCGCCATCGGGCGGCTCTACTCCGGCGAGGTCAAGCCGGGCATGGACGTCGCCTTGATGCAGAAGGACGAAAAGATCTCGCCCGCACGGATTGTCTCGGTCTACGTCTTCGAGGACCTGGGACGGACCGAGGTCCAGTCGGCCGAGGCCGGCGACATTGTTGCCCTGGTGGGGCTGGAGAATATCGAGATCGGCGATACGGTAAGCGATCGCAATGCACCGCGGGCATTGCCTCGCCTGGTGGTCGACGAGCCGACGCTGAAGATGACCTTCGGCGTGAACACCTCGCCCCTGGCCGGCCAGGAAGGCAGATATCTGACCAGCCGGCACCTCCGCGAGCGGCTCATGAAAGAACTGCAAAAGAACGTCGCCCTCCGCGTCGAGCCGATTGCCGGCACCGAGCAGTTCTCGGTCTCCGGCCGCGGCATTTTGCATCTCTCCGTGCTCATCGAGACCATGCGCCGCGAAGGTTTCGAGCTTTCCATCGGCAAGCCGCACGTCATCCTTCACGACAACCACGGCGTGACCGAAGAACCGTTCGAGTCGCTGGTGGTCGAGGTTCCGGAGAGCCAGACCGGCCCCGTGATGGAAATGGCCGGCCAGCGCCGCGGGCAGTTGGTCGACATGCAGTCGCACAACAACTATTGTTACTTGGTTTTTTCGATTCCTGCCCGTGGGTTGATCGGGCTGCGGACACGACTCTTGAACGCCACCCAGGGCACGGCCGTGATTCACCACCGCTTCGCGTGTTACAAGCCGCTGGAGGGCGAGATCGAAACCCGACCCACCGGCGTGCTCGTTTCGCTGGTCGGCGGCCGGGCCGTGGCCTACGCGCTCGACACACTCCAGGAGCGGGCAGATCTGCACGTCGGCCATAACGACGTGGTCTACGAAGGTATGATCGTCGGCGAGAACAGCCGCAACGACGACATGAATGTCAATCCGACGAAGGAGAAGAAACTTTCCAACATGCGGGCCGTCGGCCACGACCGCAACGTCCTTCTCCGTCCCGCGCGGCGTTTGTCGTTGGAAGAGGCCCTGGAGTTCATCGAGGACGACGAGTTGGTCGAAGTCACACCCACGCAGATCCGCTTGCGGAAGATCCTCTTGAACGAGCACGCTCGGAAGCGCACCGCGCGGAAGGCGGCCGCGGTAGGGGTGTGATTTCTCGCGGCTCAACCGACCATATCAAACAATGTCTTGCCACTGCCGCCCTTGGAAAAGCCGATGCCGACAACCAGAAAATGTACTCAACCGAATCCTTTACCCGGATTCGACGGACGTTTACCCATTCGGCCGGAGCAGGCATCTTTGCCGGGTTGTGCCAAAAGAACTCCTGGCAAAGGTTGAAGCCCACCTCGTCTTTCTCCCGGTAATCCTTCACCGGGCGTAGTTTACCGAGTGGAGGTAAACTGGGCAAGGCGAGAAAGGGCTGATCATTTCTCTAACGTGGCCATCATACCGCTGCCGCCACTGCTGCTGCACGTGCGGCAACGACCAATTCCTCACGCATCACACCGATCTCCTGGGGGGCCTCGATGCCCAGTCGGATCTGATTACCACGGATTTCCACGACGGTGATCTTGATGCCACCGTCGATGACGATCGATTCGTTGGATTTTCGCGAGAGCACGAGCATGATGGATCTTCCTTGATGGAGGTGGTCCTGGGGTCGTATACTTCTGTTCACAACAGTCGTTATTCTACGAAATAGTATACGAATGTCAAGAACAATCGGTTCGGCGTTCGCCGTCCCAGCTTTACGACGCGTTGAACACCAACCCGAAGCGGGCACCATGTATTGTATTCATGGTGCCCGCTTCGGGTTGGTATCAGTTTCCGCTGCGCGAAATCCAGGAACTGGCTAGAGCCGGGACTCCAGCCAACCTTTGCAAGCTATCACCGTTGTGGGGGGTAGAGAAGCGGCTCACGACAATAATGTAGCACCACTACCATGCTCCACGACCACTCAAAAGTTGGGTTTTCCACATCTCCCGGGAACGGAATTTATTGCGTTGCCTGCCTATTTCCGGCAAACGGAATTAATCCCGTTCTGCGTAGAACTGGTCCCTCGCAAGCAGCCCTCCGTTCGTTGACATTGCGCCGTAAGTCATTTAGACTTAGTAAGTTGTTGATATTGCTGGGGCCCTGATTCGATTCCCGAGGTTTGAATTGTCGCAAAAGGCCTGGGGCGGTGTTTTTGATGTGGCGACCGACGCCCGAGTTGAACAGTTCACCGAAAGTGTGAGCTTCGATCGCCGTTTGTTTGCGCAGGACATCGAAGGTTCCACGGCCCACGCCCAGATGTTGGCCAAGGTTGGCCTGCTTACGGCCGACGAATGCCAGGTTATTGAACAAACGTTGGGCGAGATACGCCGGGAAATTGAGCAGGGCAGCTTTCAGTTCCGTACGGAATTGGAAGATATCCACATGCACATCGAGAAGGCCCTCACGGATCGCCTTGGCGACGTCGGCCGCAAGCTGCATACGGCCAGGAGTCGCAACGATCAGGTATCGACGGACCTTCGGCTTTGGGTCCGCGATGCGATTGACAAAATTGATCAGCGGCTGGCCGACGTTCAACGGGCGCTGGTCGGCCGCTGCGATGCCGATGCCGATGTGATCCTGCCCGGCTATACCCATTTGCAGCGTGCCCAGCCGGTCCTGGCCCCGCATTACTGGCTGGCCTATTGTGAGAAGTTCCGGCGCGACCGGCAGCGGCTGGCCGATTGTCGGCGGCGGACCAACCGCTTGACCCTCGGTGCCGCAGCCTTGGCGGGGACCAGCCTGCCGATTGATCGCGAGGAGACGGCCCGGCGGCTTGGTTTCGAGGAGGTGGCGGCCAACAGCCTCGACGCATCGAGCGATCGCGACTTCGTGCTGGAGTTCGCCTTCTGCCTGGCGATGATCGCCGAGCACCTCAGTACCTGGGCGGAAGAATGGATCCTCTGGTCGACCGTGGAGTTCAGCTTTCTCAAGCTGCCGCAGGCCTTTTGCACCGGGTCGTCGATCATGCCGCAAAAGGTCAACCCCGACGTGCTGGAGCTGATTCGCGGCAAGACGGCCCGGGTGGTCGGCAGCTTGCAGACCCTGCTGGTGCTGGTCAAGGGTTTGCCGCTGGCCTATAACCGCGATCTTCAAGAGGACAAGCCGCCGCTGTTCGACGCCTTCGACACGGTTCGCTCTTCGCTGGAACTGGCCGCGCCGTTGATGGCCACGGCGGAACTGAATCGCCCGGCGATCGCCCAGCGGCTCGACCGCGGGCATCTCGACGCCACCACGTTCATGGAATACCTGATCCGCCGCGGCGTTCCCCAGCGGACTGCCCATGGCCTGGTCGGCCGCCTGGTGCGCAAGGCACTGGACCGCGACGTACGGCTTTCCGATCTGCCGTTGGAAGATTTTCGTGAAACGCTGCCGGAGCTGGATGAATCGGTCTACGCCGTCCTCGGCGTCGAGCGCGGTTGCCGCCATGCAAAGCTATGGCTCGACGGCACCGGAAGAAGTGAGGCAACAAATCGAGAATTGGAAGAAGAACTTAGAGCTTAGAACGTAGGTCTTAGAAATTAGAACTGAGTATCAAGTACTAAGTGCTGAGTATCGAGTACCCCCACCACCATGAACCACATTCGTCACAGATTACTTTACGCAGGGATGGCATGGTTCGCAGGGATGTGCATTTCACTGACTGCGTCGGCACAAGCCCCCGATGAGGCGCCGGCCAAGGCGAAGCCGGGCAAGTCGCCTGCGGCTAAGCCGGCCCCGGCGGGCACCGCGCAGCGGTCGGCGGCCGGGGGCGAGAAGGCGAGTGCCGGCGGGAAGCCGGTCAACCTTGCGCCGCCGGAAGACCCCGTAGTTACGGCATTGCTGCTCTCGAACCCGACCACGCCAGCCGAGATTTTCCACACGGCGCAGCTGCTGCTTGAGGCCGGCCGGCCGGAGTTGGCCAAGCGATACCTTAAGAAACTCCTCGATGCGAAGCTCGATGATAGTCAGTGGACGGCCTTGGTCGACGAGTTCCACTCGCCGGCCTTCACCGATCTGGCCAGCCGCAGCGAGTTGCGGCCGGAGAGCGAAACGTTGATCCGCACGGCCCTGAGTGCAGTCAATCGCCGCTTGCACGACCCGGCGCGGCTGGCCGCGGAGATCAAGCAATTGCAAGACCCGTCGCCCGACGTTCGCACGCAGGCCCTGGCAAGCCTGCAAGGCGCGCACGGCGCGGGCGCGAACGCCCTGATTGCCGTGCTGGCCGATCCGCAACGGGCCGCGGAGCATGCCGCCGTTCGCGCGGCCTTGGTGGCCATGCGCGGCGATGCCATCGATCCCCTGGCCGACATCATCGAACGCGCCGAGCCGGAGTTCATGATCCAGGCCATCGAAACCCTGGCCCAGATGCGGGCTACGCAGGCGACGGTCTATCTTTTTGTTCCCGCCCTGTCCGAGGAGAGCGACCTGCGGGTCCGTGCTCCGGCGCGAGAGGCGATTGTGCAACTGATGGGGCGATTGCCGGGCAAGGCCCAGGCAGCCCAGCAGTTGTGCGATCTGGCACGAAGTTACTTCGCCGGCAAGCAGACCATGCGGGTCGACGTCGACGGCCGCGTGACGTTGTGGACGTGGGACCCGACGACCAAGCAATGCGTGCCCCGCAATTGCGCCGGACGATGCCGCGCGGGCGGTTGCGGCCAGGCTGGCCCGTGCCGCGCGGGCGTTGGCCCCGGACAACCGCCAGGTGCAGGTGCTGGACCTGGCGGCCGCGCTGGAGCAGATGGTCTACGACCGCGGACTCGATAAGCGGTTGAACTTCCAGGATCCCGCCGTGCGCGAGATCGCCGCGCTCGATCCACAGACGATCAGTGACGTGCTGGCCTTCTGCCTGGCCGAGCACCATCCGGCCGCGGCGCGGGCGGCTGCCGAAATCCTCGGCAAGACTGGCAAGCCGCAGGAACTGCTGCGGGGTGGAAGTGAGCCTTCGCCGCTGGTGCGCGCGGTGCGAAGTCCCGATCGGCGATTGCGGATGGCCGCACTGGAAGCGATCGTGAGCTTGCAGCCACAGTCGCCCTTTCCCGGCGCCAGCCACGTGCTGGAGGCGCTGGGCTATCTGGCCGCCTCGACCGGCGGCCGCCGCGCGCTGGTCGTCAGTCCGAACACCGAGACGCTGGAGGAGTGGATTGGCGTGCTGAAGTTCCGCAACATTGCTTCCGATTCGGCCGCCACCGGTCACGACGCCGTGCGCATGGCCTTGCGATGCCCCGACTACGAGTTGGTCGTCATCGACATGCTGACGTCGGGCCCGGGCACCATGTACTCATGGTCGGCGGAAGAAATCGTGCAGCAGCTTCACCAGGACTATCGCACGGCCAGCTTGCGGATCGGGCTGGTCGCCCGTGCCGGTTTCCTCAAGCGGGCCGAGCGGATCGCCGCCGAAGATCCGCTGGCGATCGCCTTCTCGCAGCCCATCGATGCCGAGGCGGCCCGCTGGCAGTTGGGCCAGCTTCTGGAACTGACACCGCCGACCACGACCATGGGTACATGGTGCCCGTTCGTCGGTTTTTCCGAGCGGCAGGATCTGGCCGTGCGGGCCTTGGATTGCCTGGCGAAGCTGGCCGCCACGTCCGGCAAGGTCTATGACATGCGCCGCGTGCAAGACGCCGTGCTCGCGGGTCTGCTGGTGCCGCGATTGAGTCGGCACGCCGTCGAGGTGCTGGCCAACCTCGGCACCCAGGCCAGCCAACAGGCCCTTGTCGATGTGGCCAGCCGTTTTGTCAACCCGTTGCCGATCCGCCGGGCCGCCGCCATTGCCTTTGGCGTCAACGTGCACCGCTTCGGCCTGCTCTTGGATCAAAAGGCGATCCAGGTCCAATACGGCCGCTACAACAAGAGCGCCTCGCAGGACTTGGCCTCGCAAAAAGTGCTGGCGTCGGTCCTCGACACGCTTGAGTCGCGGGCCACGCCGTCGATCCTGGAAGCGGCCAAGCGCGGCGCCGCGGCGGGAAAACCCGGCCAACCGAAGAGGATCGTCAATCCGGCCGAGAAAGTGCAAGATGCGAAGTAACTTAAACTGGAAACGTCTCCACCGACCCTGCGAGACTGCTGAAAAAGTGTGCGCGAACACGATATTTCGTACTGAGCCCTATAGATTGCAAGAGCACACGACTTCTTCAGCGGCCTCCCCGTGTTGGTGGAACGATGACTGATCACCTATGACGCGAATTCCCTCTTCCACCGCGCACGGCGATCACGGGCCGCCGATTCCCGGCCTGATCGGCTCCGGTCCGGCCATGCAGCACTGCTATCGGCTCGTGCGGCAGGTGGCCCAGTCGAATGCGTCCGTGCTGTTGCTTGGCGAGACGGGCACCGGCAAGGAATTGATCGCCAAGGCCATTCACCGCCTCAGTCCGCGGGGCAGCGGGCCCTTCATTCGCGTGAACTGCGGCGCACTGCACGAAAACCTGCTGGAAAGCGAATTGTTCGGCCACGTCCGCGGGGCTTTTACGGGCGCCGTCGATAACCGCACCGGCCGCTTCGAGGCCGCCCACACTGGAACCGTCTTCCTCGACGAAATCAACTCCACCACGGCCAAGCTCCAGGTCAAATTGCTCCGCGTGCTCCAGGAGCACGAGTTCGAACGCGTGGGCGATACTCAGACGATCCGCGTCGACACCCGCGTGATTGCCGCCAGTAATCGCGATCTGCTGGAAGAGGTCGATGCCGGCCGCTTCCGCGAAGACCTTTATTACCGCCTCAACGTGGTGACCATCTACCTGCCGCCCTTGCGCAAGCGCCGTGAAGACATTCCCCTGCTGGTCGGACACTTCCTGCGGATCTACAACGAGCAGAACCTCCGCCACGTTCCGCACGTCCAGCCCAAGGCCATGGAGATGCTTTGCAGCTACGAGTGGCCCGGCAACGTCCGCGAATTGCAGAACTACGTGGAACGGGCCGTGGTGCTCGCTCCCGGCGACGAATTGACCTGCGATTTGCTGCCCGAGGCCGTCCTGGGGCTGAAGGCGCGGCGCATCGGCCGCATTCGGCCAGCGAATCTCGACGCCCTGGTTGCCGAGTTGGTCGAGCAGGGCATCGCCGCCGCGGGGCCCCAGGCCGACAATCTCTCCGCGTCGATCGTCAATCGCGTCGAGAAGGAGTTGATTCTCCACGTCCTGGCCGACTGCGATAACGTGCAGACTAAGGCCGCCGACCGCCTCGGAATCAACCGCAACACGCTGCGGAAGAAGCTGGAAGAATATGGATTAGAGCGACCATAGCCGTAAAGAGAAGCAGGGTGGGCCGAGTGCAACGAGTCCCACCGTGAAAAACGCCCGACGATGGTGGGACTCTTTACACTCGTCCCACCCTGTTTCTACAACCCGTTTGTTCCCTTTCCGAATTGCCTCTCACTGCGGCTTGATCGTGAAATCGAGCGACGACTGGCCGACCTTGTGACCCAAGGTGTCTTCGATGGTGAGTTGCAAGGTGTAGCGTCCGGGCACCAGGCGCGGCAGGTAATAGAGTTTGCTGACGAAGAAGTCGTGTCGCGGCGTCTGGTAGGTTTCTTCGGCCGTGGTCGAGCCATAATCGGCCATGCGATTGCCTCGATTGTCGAAGATCTGGCCCGTGACCTTCACGGCCCAGTGATATCCTTTTGCCGACGATTCAATATGGAGGTTATCGACTTCGGCGTAAAGCAAGACCTTTTGACCCGGGGTGAACGCGGTGCTCTTCAGGGCCTCGAACGAGCCAAAACGCGAGACTTCGGTGCAGAATGTCAGGTTGCGAACGGCCAGCGGGGCGGTTTCGCCCAACTGTGCCAGGGCCTCGCCCAGGATCCGCTTGGTCTCGGCGGCCCGGCGGCCCATATCGGGCGTCTTCTCGGCATCCATCCAGGTCGAAAGCCCGTAGATCTGCGACGACCAATAGTCCTGCGAGGCCTGCGGGGCTGCCGGCAGCGGGCGCATGGCGTCGTCGCGGCGACCGGCCAGGAGGTAGAGCATGCGCAGCCGGGCCTGCAAGGCGATGTCGCTTTCGTTCTTCGAGCCAGCCGTCGATTCCGACTCGATCGAGTGGATGGCGGCGGTCAGATGGGCCTGCCAGTCGGCCTCGGAAAGCGGCGCGGCGCCGGCCGGATGCACGACGCCAGCCGGCACGACCGCGCTGCCGGTTGCTTCCGCGCGAGTCGCCGCCAATCGCTCCGCAGCCGTTGGCGGTTCTGCTGGCGTGGCGCTGGCTGGACTTGGTGCGGCTTGATGTAGAGTGGGCTTCAGCCCGCCCAACAGGCTCGCTTCGCCTGGTCCAGCAACTGCGGTTCCGGCGGTCGAACTCGTATCCATTCCGCCCATCAACGGCGGTTCGGGTGACAAGGCCGGGCGGTTGTCGCCGGTGACGATCGAGAGCGAACTCGGCTGCGGCGCCACGGTCTCTGTGTCTTCCTTTTTGCTCGCGGCCAAGCCTGAAGCAGAAAGTCGCCCGGCGAGCGGTTTCAGTTCAAAGCGGGTCTCGTGTTCGCCGGCCACGGTTGTCTTCGCACCTGCATCCTCTCGCGGGGAATCCGCCGCCGCGGCCTCCTCTTTGCGTCTCTCGGCCTCGCGCTGTTCTTCGCGACGCTTGTAGGCGGCCTCCGCCCGGAAGGTCTGCAGGACCATGGGCCAGAGGCTGGGATCGACCTGTTTCAGATCGGCCATCAGCTTGTCTTGGGCCACCGGATCGAGGGCCCCGACCTGCTGCAGTTCGCTCATCACCTGTTGCAGGGCCTGGGAATCCGCCTGGCTGCCGGAAGATTTGGACGGCGAAGGCGATGTTGTTTTCGCATCGCTGGGGGCCGGCTTCGTATCGGAACTACTGCGCGGGCCCCAAGGCCATGGCGCGGCTGCGCAGCCGGCCAGAAACACGAGGCCGCAAGCCATGGCGACCAACGTCCTGCGAATTCCGGCCCGGTGCTCGAAGCGGCGATTGCCCATGCTGCCCACAGACCCAATCGAGAATACCCGTACAATAGGGGGCAGATTGTAATGAAACGCTCATGAACGTGCAAGGGGAAAATTGGCTCTCTCGGCCGGATTGGCTGGATCCCCAACGGTAGGGTGGGCCTTAGCCCGCCTGCTCCAAAATATGCCTCCCAAGATCTATTAGGCCGCGCGAGCGTCGATTTGAATGAACTCCGCTCTCCACAGGTCCACCGCCGCCGCGCAGCCCAGCGTGGTAGAATAGAGGAATGATCGAAGTTCTGGGATTGACCAAGTATTACGCCGACCTCCGCCGGGGCCGATTCGTGGCGCTGGATGGGCTGAGTTTTCGTGCGCGGCCCGGCCAAATCTACGGTCTTCTGGGCCCCAATGGAGCGGGAAAAACGACTGCCTTGCGGATCCTCAGCACCGTGCTGCGGCCCAGCCACGGCATGGCCCGCGTCAACGGCTTCGACGTGGTCCGAGAGCCGTCGCAGGTCCGCCGCCAGATCGGCTTCATGTCGGCGAATACCGGAGTTTACGACCGCATGACCGCCTGGGAGATGGTCGAATACTTTGGCCGCCTCCACGGCCTGCCGCCCGCCGAATTGACCCAGCGCATGGAATCGCTCTTCGAGAAACTCAAGATGAACGACATTCGCGACTTGCTGGGGGCGAAGATGTCTACCGGCATGCGGCAGAAGGTGTCGATCGCGCGGGCCATCGTGCACGACCCGCCGGTGTTGATCTTCGACGAGGCCACGGCCGGGCTCGATGTGCTGGTGGCGCGGGCGCTGCTGAACCGGGTGGCCGAACTGCGGCAAAACGGCAAGTGCATTATCTTTTCCACCCACATCATGCGCGAGGCCGAGAAGCTCTGCGACCGTCTGGCGATCTTGCACCGGGGCCACCTCCTGGCCGAGGGCACGCTGGAACAACTTCGCCAGGAGCATGGTGAGAACGATCTGGAAGAGATTTTTTTCCAACTGATTTCCCGGCACGAACAAGGGCGGTCGCCGGACGCCGAGCACGACCTGGTTTGATCGGGCGACCATGAATTTTACGAACGTCAGACTGATTCTCGTCCGCGAAATCCGCGATCAGTTGCGCGATCGGCGGACATTGTTCATGATTTTCGTGCTGCCGATGCTGCTCTATCCGCTGCTGGGAACGGCCTACTTCCAGATGTTCCAGTTCCAGACGCGAAAGGCGATGACGGTGCTGGTGGTCGGCAGCGGGCAACTTGCCTCCGCGCCGACGCCGCTGATCGCCGACGACCGCTTCGCGCCGCGCCTGTTCCCCGACGGCGAAGAGGGCGCCAAATTACTGACACTGGAAATGGCGCCGAGGCGCCGCCATCCAACGGCGATGCGGCCGGCGACTGGATCGCCGAGGCCAGCCGACTGGTGGAATCCAAGAAAGTGGACGCGGCCCTGGTCTTCCCGCCCGATTTCGCTCAACGACTGGAGGCCTATCGAAAGACCATCCATGACGACACGGCTGCGAAGCCCTCATCCGCTGCGCCTGTCGCGAAGAGCGGAGGCAAGGAGCCATCGCCCGCTGCCTCTCTCCCGAAAAGCGGAAACAAGAAGCCCTCACCCCCTCCCCCTCTCCCGGTAGGAGAGGGGAGAGTGGTCCAGATTCCCCGCCCCAAGATCATCTATACCACGGCGAACGACCGATCACCGACGGCCTGCCGGCGGCTGGCGGCGGTGCTGGACCGCTGGACCGACGAGGTCGGTAAGACGAACCTCGTGGCGGGCGGAATGACGGCCCAGGCCGCCCGGCCGTTCGAGGTCGACATCGCCAACCTGGCCGGCACATCGGCCAGCAAGTCGGCCAATATCTGGTCGCGGATGTTGCCCGTCATGCTCTTGCTCTGGGCGATGACTGGCGCGTTCTATCCGGCGGTCGACCTGTGTGCGGGCGAGAAGGAGCGCGGCACACTGGAGACCTTGCTGAGCAGCCCCGCCGAGCGGAGTGAAATCGTGCTCGGCAAACTGCTTACGATCATGGCCTTCAGCATCATCACCGCGGCCTTGAACCTGGTTGGCGTTGGCGTGACGGGCTGTTTGATCTTTCGGCAAATGGAGGGTTTCGGCGGACCGCCGGCAATGGCCGTGGTGTGGCTCTCGCTGGCCCTGTTGCCCGTGTCGGCCTTGTTCGGCGCGATGTGCCTGGCCCTGGCCGCGTTCGCCCGCAGCACGAAGGAAGGCCAATACTACCTTATGCCGCTGCTGATGTTGTCGTTGCCGATGGCCGTGCTGCCGATGTTGCCGGGCGTGGAACTGAACCTGGGCAACAGCCTGATTCCGATCTCCGGCATCGTGCTGCTGCTGAAGACCTTGCTGGAAGGCTCCTATATCCAGGCCTTGCAGTACCTGCCGGTGGTGTTGGCCGTGACGATGGCCGCCTGCTGGCTGGCCATCCGCTGGGCGGTGGAACAGTTCAACAAGGAATCGGTGATTTTCCGCGAGAGCGAGCGGTTTGCCGTCGGCCTCTGGCTGCGGCACTTGATGCGCGACCGCGGGCCGACGCCTTCCGCCGCCGAAGGGCTGACTTGCGGCGTGATGATCCTGGTCCTGATCTTCATCTTCCGTTCCGTAGTCGTGCCGCCGGCGGATTTCAACGGATTCGTCCGCGTGCACTTGGTTGTGCAACTGGCCGCGATCCTCACGCCGGCGCTGTTGATGGCGGTAGTTCTTACAGGCAGTCCGCGGCAGACGCTTCTGTTGCGGCTGCCCCGCTGGAAGATGGTCCCCGCCGCCGCCGTGCTGGCGGTGGCCATGCACCCGTTTATCCTTGCCCTGGGCCCGATCATCAGGTATCTCTATCCGATCGCACCCGAGATGCAGCGGGTCTTCAGCGAGCTGGATGCCAAGTTCTCGTCGGCCAACCTGGGGTTGCTGATCCTCTGCGTGGCCGCGGTGCCGGCGGTCTGCGAAGAACTGGCCTTTCGCGGTTTCATCCTGTCCGGCTGCCGCAATCTGGGCAACAACTGGCGAGCGGTCCTCGTCAGCGCAATCTTCTTCGGCATCACGCATGGATTCCTCCAGCAATCGATCAACGCCTGCCTGCTGGGCATCGTGCTGGGTTACCTGGCCGTGAGGAGCGGGAGCCTGCTGCCGGGCGTGGTCTTCCATTTCCTGCACAACGCGATGATGGTGCTCAGCGCCAAGGTCACGCCCGAGTTGATCGACCGCATTCCAGGTCTCGGTTTCCTCGTGCAGCCCGGCAGCGAAGGGTTGGCGTACCAGTGGCCCGTTTATCTGTTCGGCGGCGTGACCAGTCTCGCCTTGCTGGGATGGTTCGCCTGGTTCCCGCAGGCGCGGAGTCCCGAGGACCTCTTGCAGGAGGTCTTCAAACAATCGGCAGACGATGCGTTGAGCTCGGCAGAAGGATAACCACTTTCGTGTGTTCCGTGTATTTCGCGGTTTGCCTCTTATGTGTAACGCCCACGTCACGTCGCCGCGAAGTCTGCGGGCCCGTTGGGTCTTTCCCGTAGCCGGGCCACCCCTTCGCGACTCCGCCGTAACCATTTCCCAGGGCCGGATTATCGCTGTCGGCAGTCCGCCAAACAATGTGCCGATCGAAGACCTGGGCCAGGTGGCCATCGTGCCCGGACTGGTCAACGCCCATACACATCTGGAATTCAGCGATCTGTCCAGTCCGATCGGCCTTCCGGGCATAGGGCTCGTCGAGTGGCTCGGCAGCGTGATCCGGCATCGGGCCAGCATGCCGGCACAGAGTCGCTCGTCCGTAGAAATGGGATTGCGGGAGAGCCTCGGTTACGGCGTCACCACGATCGGCGAGATTGCCCAACCGGGCGGGACCAGCGATCCTTATCTTGCGTCGTCCTGTGAAGGCACGATTTTCCTGGAACTGATTGCTCCGCGAGTCGAGCGAATCGAAGCCGTGTTGGAATCCGCCGGGAAGCATCTTCTTAAAGCCAAACGCGCAGTTGCGGAAGGCGACCTCGCCGACCATGAGTACGTGGTGCCCGCGTCGGGCTTCAAGGCGAGCAACACGACACGAATGTGGCGTCCTGGTTTGAGTCCGCACGCTCCCTACACGGCCCATCCTGAACTGCTTAACCGGGCCGTGGAGCTCTCTATCGAGCACGCGATACCGCTGGCCATGCACCTGGCCGAATCGCCCGAGGAGATCGAGCTCCTCCGCGACGGTTGCGGGCCGTTTCGCGAGTTGTTGGAATCGCGCAGCGTCTGGGACCCAACCGCCCGGTCGCGCGGCGCTCGGCCGTTGGACGAGCTTCACGTGCTGGCTCGCGCCCATCGGGCGTTGGTGATTCACGGCAACTTCCTCGACGACGAAGAGATCGCCTTCCTTGGCCGGCAGCGGCGACAGATGGCCGTGGTCTACTGTCCGCGGACCCACGCTCGGTTCGGTCATGCCCGCTATCCGCTGGAGAAGTTGTTGGCCGCCGGCGCGATCGTGGCCCTGGGCACCGACAGCCGGGCCTCCGCTCCGGACCTCAGCCTCTTGGCCGAGATGCGGCACGTGGCCCGCGCGTTTCCCGCCATGAGCCGCGCGACGATTCTGCAGATGGGCACGCGGGGCGGGGCGCAGGCATTGGGTCTTGATGCTCAAGTCGGCAGTTTGGAGCCCGGTAGATGGGCCAATCTGGCCGTCGTCGCCTTGCCGGAGGACGCCGCAACTGATCCCCACGCATTGCTCTTGGACGCCGCCGGAGCAGTGATCTCGACGTGGTTTCGCGGGAAGTGCGTGTCCTTGGGAGGAGGTCGTCGACCCGTTCGCCGCCAGCTATCTGGTCGGGATCGAGCGCCCGGCGAGTGAGTCTCCCGCCGTTTATTTCGACCCGCTTTCGGCGGATGAGGGCAAAGGGACAAGGGAGGCAGGCGGCAAAGTCCGCGCCGGGCGGAAACCAAAGTCGGGGAAACGGGAGCCGGGAGGGAACGAGCGACGGACGGCCGACCGGATGTCCGCCGGTTGAAAAGAGAAGGCCCCGCCCCGTAACACGCGGGAACGTGTACTGTCGATCACGACGCCATCCTCCGTGTCGTCGCTGGTTTCCTCTCCGTGAGGATACGCACGATAGCTCTCCTGACACCACGTCCACACATTCCCCTGCACGTCGAATAAGCCGAAATCGTTGGGCTTCAGGCTCCCTACCGGCCCGGTCTTGTCCTGCGAGTTCTTGAAGTACCGCGCATACTTCGGCAGCAATTCTTCCGTTTCTCCGAAATAGCGGCTCGTGATTGCCGCCGCACGGGTCGCATACTCCATCTCCGCTTCCGTGGGCAAGCGGTAACCGCTGAGACCCAAATAGTTCGCATTCAGCCTGATCTCATCCCCCAGGATCTCGTAACACCACTGGTCTTCGGGAATCCCTTCTCCCGCGCTCAATAAGTTGCAGTATTTTGCCGCCCTGTACCAGTCGATGGAGTTGACGGGCAAATCCGCCTTCTCAGCAGCGTACTCCGCGGGAAGTACGTAGCTTGCGTCGAACTTCCGGTACTGCTCCACCGTCACCGGCTTGGCAGCCAGGGCAAACGCCCGACCGATCCGCACCTTGTGCTGCCTTTCGTCGCCTCGCCTGTCTGCTTCCGTGGGCGGCGATCCCATCACGAACTCCACCGGGCCGGGGACCACCACCATCGTCTGACCTTGGCCGTTGATGTACCATTGATGAACGCTTTCCCAATACGTTTTCTCCTGCAGGGCCTGCAAATTAACCAGCTCCTTGGATGATCGTTGGTACAGCTCGTCCCGCAAACGATAGTCGTCGGTCAGCAACCGCTGGAATTCCGGCAACCGCTCTTGCGATGAAACTCTTGCGACCGACTGGACGCCAGCTTGGTAAATATCGTCCACTTCTTTGCCGCTGAGGCGGCGATTGTAGATCCGCACGTCGTCAATCTTGCCTCGAAGAAAATACCTTTGGTCTCGCCTGCCGAGTTGGAGAGGGACCGTGCAGCGAATGCTTTCGCTGAGTCGGTCAGCCAGGACTTTCATGGGAGCGAGCCTCCCATCGAGATAAATCCCAACCCCAGACAGCGATGACGAACCATCATAAGTCACAAACAGGTGGTGCCAGCGACCTGCGGGCTCTGCCACGTTTGCAGAGACAATCAGGGCATTTTTCGGATAATCATGGGTCCATTCCACGATAACTTGACGATTCGGCGGATCGATATGCATGGCAAAACCTCGTTCGTTGAACGGCTTGTCAGCGTATTTCCCCACGAGACAACCTCGGTTACTTCCTGATTGGGCAAGAAACCAGCAACCATAGGACACGGAATCGGTCCTTTCCAGCTCCAGGCTTGTGCCGCAGTCGATTCCTCCCTGGCCGTCCAACTGCACGCGCGCCCCGCCACCCCTGGGACCCACTCCGGTTTTCCCGTTCCCCGATAAGTTCCACCTGGCTGGTCTTTGACGGCATTGGCCGTATCTCGGCCCTCGCTTTCGTCCAAAGGGTAATGCGCAATCAAACCTGCTTGAAGCGAGGCGGGAAGAGGGTGCGACGGTTCGTGCAACTTTCGCTCCCATGCGGCTGGGCCGTCGGCAAGACGTTTTTGAATTTCCTCGATCTCCGCGGCGAGTTTCGACAACTGCCTTCCTTGTTCCCCAGTTCGACGGGCATTCAAGGCCAGGCGAAGTTGCGCTTCGTTGATGTGGAGTTTCTCATCAAGGGCCTTGAGTTTTGGTCCCTGGCCCCATTTCCTCAGCAGCCACTCTGCCGCAGCGTGCAGTCCGGAGTCGGAGTGGTGTTCGTAAACGGCGAGCAGCTTGTCGACCAGCACCGCCCGCTGCGCGGGAGATAGTTGCGCGTCCCCGTACTCCCCCAAACTCAGAATCAAGGCCCGCCGGATGGTCACGTCCGGTTCCTTTTCCAACCGGTCGATAAGGACCCCGGCGTCCACGCCCAGCGGGCCGAAGCGATGAACCATGTAACTCCGCACCTTGGGATCGGGGCTGTGCTTCAGCAGCGGCCAGACATTGGCGGGCTGATTCAGCTTCAAGAGGGCCACCGCCGCATTCGCCTGCCGCTTCGCCAGCTTCTCCTTGGCGTCGTCCATACTGAATTCAACATCCAGCGCGTATTCACCCTCGATTTGGAAGTAATCGACCTGAAGTTTGTGCCTTCCCGGCTTGCTTCCGATCGTCTTAGTTCCCGTGGTTAGACCGTTGCGCCCCCAGTTCTGGAAAACCACTTCGTTGTCAAGCCACACGCGGACCCCGTCATCGAAGGTGATCGAAAGGGCGTACTCGCCGTTCCCGAGCGTCACTTCGGTCTTGGCGACTGCAGCGAAATACTGAGAGGGAACCTTGTTCGTTGGTTTCGTTCCCAATTCCGCCATCCCGTAAAAACTCAGATGGGATAACCGCAGTTCATCAAGTATCGGCGATTTAAGAACCGCCTCCCAATCGGCATCCGTAGGGGGCTTGAACCGCTCCGCGCTCGCCCATTGGTAGAATTGGACTGTCCATTCGGTCGCTACCGGGAGCGGTGTCTTGCTGAACTCGCTCGTCAGGATCGGCAGGCCCCGCTTGCCCTGTTCCTTGAACTTCGCGTAGATAACCGCAAACTGTTTCTCGTCGGCGTCCATGAGCAAATCGGCCAAGACCTGGGGGTTGCCGGCGGCGTACTCCGCAAGGGCCTCCGTGGCGCGGCTCTGTTCCAGCCCGGTCTTGCCCATGTAGATCGAAGTCAGCGGCTTGAAGAGTTGGTCCTTGGCCCCGCGCAGGGCTTCCTGCCACGCCAAGTAGTCGGCAGCCCGAAGCGTGACGAGATGGCCGGCCACGAATGAGCGGACCTGCTCCCAACGACCGTCAGCGGCGGCATAGGTCGCCAAGGCGCAGGCTGCCTGGAATCGCGGCTGGATCTCTCCTTGCGGGTTGAGGGCCACGCTCCACAGAGGTTCAATCAGGCCCGCCTTGTGAGGCAGCAAGGCGTCCCGCACGACGGGAAACTGCTGCGGCGTGACGACCAAGAGCTGGTCCCGCAGGTAATCGGCCTTGCCCTCATCGACAGGCAGCAGGGCCAGGGCCGCGCGCAGCTTTTGCGGGGAGCCGGATTCTGCCTGGTCATATTCTTTTTTGAGCCGCGGGTCGGCCCAGCGGCGATAGGGGCGGAGGTCACTTATCAGGGAGGGCAACTGGGCGATGTCGGCATTGACGAGCAACTCGTCCACAAGTCGCTCGGCGCGGGTGGCGTTTTGCATCTCGACCACGACGTTACGAATGCCAAGGCCCGTCAGGCCCATGACCAGCACCGCTGCCACGATGCCCGCGCGAATGACGTGCACCCACCCCGCCTTCCGCATCATCCTCCGCTGCGGGGGCGTCCAGTTCTGCTTGGTTGTGAGCCAGCGGATTTGCAGCCATTGCGCCAGTGACGGCAGTTGCCGGTTCTCCGGCCTGGCGTTCCACACCGCCGCCCGATCCGCCAGCAGCAGTTCCGCTCGGCCCCGGCGTGTTTCCTTCTGCTTGCGGGTCAGCCAATCCCGTATCGAGTGGACCAGATAGTCGTGGGTCAGTTGATAGTACTTGCCGCCAGAGGGTGTCTGGGACGGCGAATCGCCAGTCTCTTCCTTGCCTTCCGGGTCGGTGGGCGTGATGAGACGGATTTCGTTGTCCAGAATGCGGATCAAATCGTCAAAGTCTTTGGGACGATTGCCATAGCCGGACGCTTCCAGCAACTCGGCGTAAGACTTCATGGAACCCTTGATATCCATGCCGGAAACCGGCAGCAGGACCTTCAAGTCGGCCCTCACGGCTTTCTGGTGATAGCGGTGCCTGGGGTTCGCCGTGGGGGAAGAAAAAGTCTCTTCCAAAAATGTGACGCCGACACCTTCGGTGCCGCCCACCTCCTTCAAGGTAGCCGGAGTCCACGCCCTGCCTTTCATCATTTCGGCAAACAACGCCAGCCGGACGCATATGATCTTGTTTTCCTGGGCCAGACCCGCCACGGCCTGTTTCAAGAACTCCTTTTGTTCTGGGGTGACTTCGCCGGGGGTCTCGGGAAGTTTCCCGAAGGCACGTCCAAACGCGGCCAACACCTTCCGGGCGTGGTCGCGGTCGAACAAGTCCACCAAAGCGATATTCCCGCCCGAAACCAGATCGACCTCCAAGTCTCGCATGAATCGGCTGACGGCCAGCCAAAAGTCGTCCCGCACCAAGACGATGCACTGGACGCGCCCACCGTCGCACTGCCGCAGGGCCTGTAAGAGTTCCGTGTTTTCCTCTTGCTTTTTGGCGTGCAGCCACTGCTCGAATTGGTCGAGGACGATGAGGACCTTCTTGCCCGCCGGAAGGCCCTGCCCGCGGCGGAGTGCCGCCAGCGTTTCTTTCAGACCCAGACTTGCAGGCAAGCCAGGACAGGCCTTTCGCAGGCCGTTGAGCAGGCGTGTTTCCGTCTCCCCCGCCGTGGCCTCGATGTATACCGCCATCACATCGTGGGACAGTCGCGGCAACAAGCCCGCCTTCACCAGCGACGACTTGCCGCAGCCCGAAGGCCCGTAAATCAGGCCCACCGCGAAGGTGTTGTCCGGGTCCGTTTCTTCAATGCGGGTTTTCCAGAAGCGGATGCAGTCGGGCAAACCATCCCGGTCCCTTGGCCCCGGCAACAATTCGAGAAAGAAGTCGGCATCATGAGCGTCGAAGGACCGCAAACCTCTGGGCACGATTTTGAACAGTTGCCCGTGCGAAGTCGGAGTTGCGGGCGAGATCGGAGCGGCCGGGCCCGCTTCCATGGCGGTCGCGGGCGGCTGGGCCACCGTTGTCGTCGAAGGAAAGCCGAGATCCGTGGCATTCGGGCTGGAGGGATGCCTGATGGTTTGCGCGGCGAGAAAATGCCGCAAATCGTCGGCCATGTCCTTGGCCGTCGTGTACCGTTCCGAGGCACGCTTCGAGAGGGCCTTCAGGCAAATCCGTTCCAGTTCCTTCGGGATCGTGTCGTCCCATTGCCGGGGCGGACGCACTTCCCTGCTCGTGATCTCCACCAGCAGTTCGTCGGCTGAATCGGCCTGGAATGGTCGTCGCCCGGTGAGCAGTTCGTACAACATGACTCCCAGGCTGAAAATATCCGAGCGGCCATCGACCCGGTGGCCCTCGCCACGGGCCTGTTCGGGGCTCATGTAGGCGGGCGTTCCGGCGTAGTGTGGCCCCTTGCCCACTTCCTGCTCTCGCAGCGCCAGGCCGAAATCCGTCACGAACGGTTTGCCACTCTTGTCGATCAGGATGTTGCCCGGCTTGACGTCCCGATGCACCAGACCCTGGTGATGGGCGTGGTGCAGCGCTTCGGCCACGGTGGCCGCCAGCTCCACGGCTTCGAAAAGCGAAAGACGCGATTGGTTGATCCTCGTCGAGAGCGCGGCGCCGTCGATATACTTCGAGACGACGAAACAGGGGAACTGCTCCGTGCTGCCCACGTCGTAAACGGGCACGATATGCGGGTGGTCGAGGCCAGCGACGGTGCGGGCTTCGGCCAGATAGGCTTGGGCATCCGTCGCCTTGGCGACGAGCCTGCGGTGCGGCACCTTGATGGCCACCAGACGCTGCAACTGCTCGTCGTGGGCCAGATAAACGAGGCCGAAACCGCCTTGTCCGAGGATTCTCTCGACCCGGTAGCGACCGATGTGTTGCGGAAGGGGGGTCGCTGATTCATCGAAGGCAGCAAAGTCCGCCCCCCCTGATTGGTACAAACCTGTTAGTTCAGGGTCGTTCATGGTCGAAGTTGCGCGACGGCTTGATTTTCGAGGATTTTTTTGCTAACCGGAATTCTATGCACAGGGGCACGGATTGGCCAGCGCCGGAAGTCTCCTGCGAAGAACGGAATCTATTCCGTTTTTACAGCCATTGCTTGGCATGCGTGTTAACGCGTGCCCGGCGAATCATCGTTCGCTGCCGCAGCGGGGACCAGCGAGGACCACACGCCCAGCGCCAGCAGGGCGACCCCGATCACGAGGGCCGCGCACACCGCCAAAGGCCGCATCAGCGAACCGGAGGTTCGTACCGACATACCGAATTGAGTGGCCATATTCGCTCCCGGCAGGTTACCGGGCAGGTTCATGGTGGGCGACATGTTCAGGCTGCCGCTGTCGCCATGCCAGACCAACAGGAGCGAGCCCAGCACGCAGAGCGTGCCGCAGGCCAAAAGGGTGATCGTGATCGGCAGTCCCGGCCGTTCATGCATCTGCCCCAGTCGCGATACGATCTGAGTTCCAAGCTGAAAGAGGAAGCGGAGGAGCATGAAGGAGAGGAAGAATAGCACGAAGCCACACAGAAACGGCCAGCCATCGCGGTGCCAAGAGGCATCGAACCCCGCCGCATCCATAAAGGCGTTCGCGCCCAGCATCCCGATCACCACGGCGAGGGCTACCACTAAGCCGAGATATTGCAAGGATGTCGTTTTCGGCCCCGTTTCCATAACCGTTCTCCTCAAGACAGGAATGACGAAAGGACCTCGAAAAATGTTCAGGCATGGCAGGGGGGGCTTGCTTTCCGGCCAGGCCTCGAGCCCCCGAATTCTAACGACCTGCCCCCGAGAGTCAACCAAGCTTGTTCACCTCCTTGCGGACACCCGCCAAGGCCCTGACCCAGAGCATCCGTACCGCCCCGGGACTGCGACCCATCCGCTGGGCAACTTCCTCGTGCGAAAGCCCTTCCAGGTTGCGGAGGATGAGCACCTCGCGATAATCATCGGGCAGCCGGGCGAGAACCTCGGCCAGCATAACCTCCTGTTCATGTCTGACGGCCTGCTGACTGGGCGACGATCCCGGCGCCGCCAACAGATCGCCCAAGCGCTGCGACGACTGGGCCAGCGATTGCTCCAGGGACACTTCGCGGGCAACGTCGCGTTGCTGCGTGCCGGCATAGCGGCGAAACTCATGCGCCAAGACATGGGCAAGGACCTGTCGCAACCAGGCCAGCAGTTCCGCCTCGCTGCCGCCGCGAAACTTGGGCAGATCGCGGCACGCTTCCAAAAGCGTTTGCTGGACGATGTCCGAGACGTCGAACTTGCCCCGGTAGCGGCCGCCGATCTGCGCGGCGGCCAGAACGTGTAGCCACGCCTGATACCGCGCGAGGATTGTCGCCCGGGCCTCGGCGTCGCCGTCGCGCAACTCCGCAAGCAGTCGCGACAGGTTTGGCGTGGAGTCGTTCATCGAACTCGGGGAATGCGAAAGTCATGCCGGGGCTTTGCGTGTCCTCTTCAATCTAGCACGAATCCAATTCACGCTCCACCAGACGAGCCGCACTATCCACCAGACGATCACGATTTGCAGCAAAATCCCCAGGACAATTCGCCACTCGTTCATGGAAACCGCCCACCAGTTGCTCCAATCGAAATGCTCGTTCGGACCTAGTTCGCGGTTCTCGAGAACGAAGCGTATCGTTTCGATGACTAGCGAGGGGACGAACCACAGGCCGAAAAGCCATGCCGCGCGGCGCAGCTTGCCCGGCCACCAGCCGACGATGCTGGCGACCGCGGCGACGACAATCAGAACAACGATCCAAGTGCCGGACCAATCCTCTTGGAAGCTCTGCATGCCGTCCGGCCGATTCCAGGGAAGCCGATGCAGAAGGCGGCGGTCGACGAACGATGCGTCGTATTCCCGCGGCGCCGGCTGCGGCAGAACGTAACGACCACGATCGTCGGCCGCGAGGGCCATATAGCTCGTTCGCGCGCTGCCCGGACCCAGCGACAAGATCCGCGGCAAGCCCTGCGGATCATCGGTATCCAACACGCTGGACACGTCAACGTGGGCGTCGTCGCACCGCCAGCGGACCTTGCCTGTCGGCCCCGCCAGGCCGACCATCCCGTTGAAGCTCGCCACGGCGATCGTGGCGGGGAATCCCTTGCCTGCAGGCTGAATCCCGCAGATCGGGTAGGCAAGATACCCTGTAGCAGTCGGCGAAGTCGGCCTTTCCCATTCCCAGAGCATGCCCTTGGCCGTGGCCTGCATTGCCCGCACCCGCCGGCCGTCGTACCAAACTAAGCCGTCTTGTCCATTGCCGAGGAGATCGTGGACCCAGAGGCGTGGCCGCACGGGCGGGAAGTTGACGAAATTTGCCTGCGGGTCAGGGCTTTCGTCTTCGATTTTACGCAACACCTTGCCGCCATCGCTCAGCAATACGATCACACTGCCCGACTTGTTCGTCGGCGTGGGGTACTTCGTTTTCGGGTCGACGTGCCAGCGGAGCGATTCGTCGAAGAGGCTCACCACAATCGCCGGGCCGGCGGCGGTGCGGACGATCTGCGGCGAGGCGTCGCGCCAGGTTTCGGCCGATTCCAGCAGGCCTCGATTGTGGTTCACCGAAAAGCCTTCACCGCACCACGACCACTTCTTCTGGCCGCTCTTTCCATCGAGCGCAAGCACTGCCGCGAACAAGTGCGTGAGGCCTCCCCCACCGGTACCGGCGTTGAATTCTTTTTGCAACCGGTCCGCGGTCAACCATTCATGGCCCTGGTCGGTAACGAAGACCAGCGGGTTGCCATCGCCGCCCGGATCGCAGACGATGGGCGTGGGAATTTTTTGGGTCCAGTTCAATGCGGCGACCGAAAAGCCGTCGTCTGAGCTTGTAATGGAACCTGGCCGCCGCCAGAGCAGTTTGCCGTCGCGTCCGCTGTAAGCCCGTAGCTCGAAGAGCGGCTTCGCCTCGGGCGCTGGGCGCTCGATTCAGGCTCGGACTTCCCGGTCTCGACGACGCGCTCGGTTTTTCCCGAAACGCTGCCACTGCCTGCTTGTTTTCCTTTCACGGCGGGCGGTTCCGCTTTGGCGAGCGGGAACCAGAAAATGATGTCCTTGACGCCGTCGCCGTCGAGGTCGGCCGTCGCCAAGGGGATCTTCCAGTTGCTCATCTCAAAACTGCGGAAATCGTCGAGCGCTTGTTCCCACACCAGGCGTCCGTCATGCCCGGAGAGTCTGGCAAGCCAGGTCTGTCGCACAACCTGAGACATTTCAGTCCCGGGCTGGACATGCCGCTGCCGCTGATAAAGGACGAGCACGTCCGGCTTCTGGCCTTCTTCCAAAATGTGACCTGCGATATGCTGCGGGGTGAGATTCGTGTACGGTAGTGTACTGTCCTTCGTCATCAGGACGTTGGAGGTCCAGAGCGTCTTGCCGTCGCGGCCGGAGGTGGCGACGACCTTCCCCGGACCGTGCGCATTATAGGCGCTGGGCATCGATAGCAGGTCGGGCGATCCGTCGCCGTTGAGGTTGGCGTCGGGGAGCGGGTTGGCGACGGGTTCTCCGCGTCCCAGCGAATCGCTCTGCCAGAGAACGGCCCCGTTGCGACCGGAGATGGCCGCGCCTTCCGGCGAGAGCAGATCGGTGTATCCGTCGCCGTTGAAGTCCTGCCCTGGCGAGAGGTATCGTCCGACCATCCGCCAGGCCACCGGTGGCAGGCCCTTGAGGGCCCGCAACGTGCCGCCGCTGGCACTCGTTCGCGACCCGCGCGAATCGTACACCAACAGGTCCGGCAGCCCGTCGCCATTGAGATCGAAGACCTCCAGATTGTCGAGATCGGTGGCCTGTTGCTCGACCCGGCCGGTCGAGGCGGCCAGGATCATCTCACGGGCCTTTTCGTTCATGGAAGTACTGTCGCCATAGGAAACCACCAACAGCGGCCAGCCATCGGCGCCGGGTTGCCACCACCGCAGCGAAAAAATACTGGCTTGGAAGCAGGGGTACACGATCTCTTGATTGCTCCAAAGGAGTCGGCCATCCCGTCCGGACAAGGCGTCGACGTACACCCGTCCGGTTCGCTGATCATGCGAGGCAGCGAAGATTTCGCGGCATCCGTCGCCGTCCAGGTCCGGCCCCAGGATGATCCGGTCGGATTGGGCGGGCTGCTGGTTTCGTGCAGCGCCCGAGAGCCGCTTTTTCCACCGGGTTTCACCCGTCGCGCCGTCCAGGACTTCCACGCCGCAGGCGTTGGCGTCGCAATCGACGAGGGGGACGACGACCTGCGGTTTTCCCTTGCCGTCGAGGTCGACCAGCAACGGCCAGTCGGCAGGCGTCATGGTCGCGAGACCGTAAATCACGGGATTGACGGTATTCCGCACATCCTTCAAGGACCGTTCCCAAAGCGGCGTCGCGGAGTAGGGCGACAAGGCCGTGAGCCGCAACTCGGCGTGCGCCGTTTGTGGGGAACTTCCGCTCTTGGCGGCGGTCTCGGATTCGCTGCGCGTTTCACGCAGCAGCAGGACCTCCAGGTCACCGTCGCCGCGGAGATCGGCAAACCACAGCGGCGACTTGGCATCGAGCACTCGATCGGGCCAGGCCGCTTTGCCGGTCAGCATGTCAAAGCCGAAGAGCCGGCTGCCGAAGGCCATGGCGCCGATCGTCTGGCCGTTTCTCTTCCCCATCGCGGCTGCGTACGACGTGGCATCGTACACGACGTCCGTCCAGGCCAGCGAGCGCCGCCAGAGCAATTCACCCGATTTGGCATTGATGCCCTCGATCATCAAGTTGCGCTCAGTTGTGATATCCTTCCCGCTTTTCGTTCGGAACGATTCCCAAGGAATTGCGCAAAGTGATGCGATGATGGTCTTGCCACTCACTTCCGCCAGAAGCGGCTGCCCGATGATCGTCGGACTCGGTAACCCGTAATGGTGGTAGAGGATATCGTCCGCCTTCAGGCTGTCGCGTAATGTGGAGCGGCATTCGTGGCACCACAGCACCTTGCCCGACCTTCCCGACACAGCCACGAGCGAGGCCCGTCTGCGGCTGGCCCAGATGAGGTCGGGCGTGCCGTCGCCATCAAGGTCTACCAGCGGACGAACAAGGCCGGGCCCCGTCTGGGCCGGCCCAACAGTGTCTTTGGGGGAGAAGAATTGCCAAGGATGGTTCTCCCCGCGAAGAGTTTTCTCGACCAGCGGCTGGTCTTTCGCCGCCAGACTGATCTGCCAAATCGGTTGTCCGGTGCCGCCGTGCATGCGGCGAAGTTGATCGCGGTTGGCGAGGAATACGTCGTCTCGTCCGTCGAGCCGGGCGACTTCCGCCGTCTCGCCGCCGGACACCGGCATCTCCCACAGATTGCGGGGGGTGAGTGCCGCGACCGCGCTGTAGTCGCCTCCTACGGCCGCCTCGAATTGCGCGGTCTCGCTGAGTTGGCCCGCCCTCGACAGCCGGACATGGTAACGACCAGGCGGAATGACCTGTGGCTCTTGCGTCGGCGCGGTAAAGGTGGCGATCGTTTTCTGCTCGGCCTCATCGAGCATCTCGACCTTGAAATGCTGGTCCGGCCCCTCGGTTGTCAACGAGATGTGAGCAAGTCTTGCCGCGGCCATCGAGCTGAGCGTCAGGTACGACACGATGGCGACCGCCAGCGTCGCGGCCGCCGTGATCGCCGCAATTGTCACATTCTTCTTTCGCTTCTGCATCCAGCGGACCGCCCGCTCGGCGATTCCCGCCCGGCGGGCCTTGATCGCGCGGCCTTCGCAAAACGCCCGCAGGTTGTCGACCAGGGCTTGCGCCGTGGCATACCGCGACTGCGGCTCCTTGGCCAAGCACTTGAGGATGATCGTCTCCAAGTTGCGCGGCAGGCCGGTTCGCAGGCTGCGCGGCGGCGGCGGCTCGCTGGTGAGGATCTGCGAGATGATGCCGTGCGGCGAGTCGGCCTCGAAGAGCGGCCTGCCCGTAGCCAATTCGTACAGTGTGGCGCCCAGGCTGTAGATGTCGGTGCGTTGATCGACCGGCTGTTTTGCCGCGGAGGCCTGCTCCGGGCTCATGTAGCGCGGCGTGCCCAGCAGGGCCCCGGTCATGCTCAACGTCGCGTCGTCCAATCGCTTCGCCAGGCCAAAGTCGGTCAGCCAGACCTGACCAGCCGGGTCGAGGATCAGGTTCGACGGCTTCACGTCGCGGTGAATCACGCTGCGCTGATGGGCATGCGCCAGGGCCTCGGCGGCTTGCAGCGTCCAACGGGCCGCCTCGACAAGATCCAACGGGGCCGCCTCTTTCTGCGACTGCTCCAGCACGGCCGCCAGGCTGCGGCCCTCGATGAACTGCATGGCGTAATAAAACACTCCCTGCTGCTCGCCGATGGCGAAGATCGGCACGATGTTCGTATGGTGCAACTGGGCGACCGTCTCGGCCTCGCGCTGGAAGCGTTCCATGGCATCGCGGTTGGCCACGCCGGCAAAGCGGAGTACCTTCAGGGCCACCTTGCGTTTGAGCGAGATCTGGCGGGCCTCATAGACCACGCCCATGCCGCCCCGGCCGACCTCGCCGACGATCTCGAAGTCGCCGAGCCGCGCGGGGGCATCCGCGGCCAGGCGGGCCGCGCGATGAATGAACTCGATGCCGGAAAGGCACGGTTCCAACTGCGACGCCAGGCCCGGATGATCGGCGAGCAGCTTATCCCGCGGTGGGGCACGACCCGCCTCCAGGTTGGCCAGGTATTGGTCCAGTACGCGGACCAGTTCCTCGGCGGGTTCCTTAGGTTGGTAGGCCGCGGTCGCGTCGGGCATCTCGGCGTCCGTTGGCTGGGTCTGTTTCGAGCCTGGATCGGTCATGGGTCATCCCCCCATTTGCAAGGGCTTCCGAGGCACCAGCGCCGCCCGACAAGACCAGCGACAAATGCCTCCCAAGGATTATAGGGCCCAAGCCCCGACGAATGTCACGGGCAAATTCGGCAATTTGTTAATATGGCTCGGGGCACCCAATTTTCTGGGTCACGGACTCAGCCTGAAACCCTCTAGGCTATATGTCTGTCCATCATTTATCTGTCAAGCGATTGCCCGCCCACATTCTATTTCCTACAAGCCGGCGAACTTTGCCGACCGTATCGTTTATAGCGGCCATGCCCCGGCATTCTGCCCCGCCAGGCATAGCCCAATCAATGTGCATTTTCCGCAGAACCGATAACAAAGACAGCACAAGTCCATAACGAGAGGGGGCCTGGCATGAAGATTCGTTATCTGTGGATCGCGGTTTCGCTGTTGTTTGCCCTGGTGGCGCATGTTCGGCCGGCACACGCCCAAGGCTATGGGTCGGACCTTCAAAATGTGATGGGGCCGGCCTCGGGAGGCATGGCGGTGCAATGCAGCCCGGCCGCAGGATGTGCCTTCCGCGGTCTTCGGCAACCCGGCCACGCTGACGCAGTTTCATGGCACGCAGTTCACCATCGGCGGCGGATGGATTGAGGGTTACCCCACCGTGACCAACGACGGCAGCCTCAATACGCAGAACCCCGGCACGCCTTTCAGCGTGACCTCGCGGACGCAGGGGTTTACGGGCACCGAAATCGGCGTGACGCAGGACTTGCGGCCGCTGGGGTATTGCGGGACCGTGGGCCTGGGCATGGCGGGCCTGAGCGGCGCGGGGGCCGAGTATCGCGGCCTGGCGCCGGAAAGCCCCAATCTGCTCGACAATCTGAGCAGCGAGTATCTGGTGCTGGGGGTGAACCTGGGCGCCGGTTTCGAGCTCACCGATCGCTTTGCCGTGGGTGCGACGATGACCTTGGGGACCGGCTTCGAGGAGCTTGGCAGCGTTGGTCCCATCCTCAGTTCGGCCATGGTCAACAGCTACGCCTTGCGGGGGACCATCGGTGCAACCTATGAGCTTAACGATTGCAACACGCTCGGCTTTTACTACCAGTCGAAGATGAACTTCACCTTCCCCAACGCCGTGCGCATCGGCAATAACTACCAGGACATCAAGGTCGATCAGCCCGACACGTTCGGACTGGGCATCGCCAACCGCAGCCTGATGGACGGCAACCTGTTGATAGCCTTCGATGTCTATTACAAAGTCTGGCAGGATGCCGACTTGTGGCAGGACGTGATGGTGAACCAGTGGGCGTTTGCCGTCGGCACGCAATTGACCCGCGGCCCGATGAAGTACCGCCTGGGCTACTCGTTCAACAGCAATCCCATCAACCACAGCGTGGGCGGCGACCTCGACGGCATCGGCATCGGCCAGAGCCTCGTGCAGTTGTATCAGGCCGCCAGCGTGCCCTTCGTGAACCAGCACCGCATCACCGGCGGCATCGGCCGGCAGGATCTGCTGTTTCAGGGGCTCGATCTCGACCTGTTCGCGGGCGGGATGCTGCCGGCAAGCGACAGTTTCGGCCCGCACAACAGCGCTTCGCTGGCGATCTATTATGTCGGTCTCGGCTTGACCTGGCGCTATGACGCGGCGAAGCATGCGGACGGCCAGAATCCGTAAGAAGTCGTGAGCCACCTCCGAACCACCGTTGTCGCGATGGGGGCCTTGGCCTGTGTCGTTGCGTGTCATGCCTGGGCGGGGGCGAGCGAACCATTCCCTGACGATTGGACGCCGCTCGACCCGGCCGCGGGCACCATGTACTCATGGTCGTGGTCGGTGCGCTGGTTTCCGGAGTCGGCCGGGACCGCCACTGGCCAAATCGCGACCACCGAGCCGGCCACCGCTGCCGGCGCAGGCCGCCCCTCCTCGTCCGACCTGGCCGATACCAACACCAGGACGCCGCTGAATGCCTTTTGGGACAACGGCGCCGTCCTGGAGAGCTCTGATCGGGCATTCCGATTGCACGTCGGTGGCCGGCTGGATTTCGACAATACGTTTTATCACCAATCGCAAGAACTGCCTTTTCTGCTGCAGGACGGCTCGGACATGCGCCGCGCCCGCTTGCGGGCCGACGGCACGATCGGCACAAATGTCGATTTTGTGACCGAGGTGAACTTCGCCAATATCCAGGACGTGACCAACGAGGACACCACGGCGCAGGTTGGCAGCGTCGGTCTGACGGATTTTTACGCGACCTTCAAACAAGTGCCCGTCGTTCAAAACGTCCGTATCGGCCACATGCACCAGCCGATGGGATTGGAGCACCTCACCAGCAGCAACGACTGGTACTACATGGAGCGCTCTCCGGGCAACGATGCCTTCCTGCAGCCCTTCAACTTCGTGACGGCAGTAGAGGTCTTCAACAGCTTCTGCGACGATCGGATTACCGGTGTCGTCGCTTACGAACGTGTGGGCAAGCAGGATATTTCACCGTTTTCCTTCGGCAGCGGTCCGGGAAAATACGGCGCGACGGGCCGCGCAACCTGTCTGCCGATCTACGCCAACGATGGCCGCGAGCTGCTGCACCTGGGGATTGGCTACACGTACACGGGGACGGAAAACAACTTTTACGCGGCCAATCGCCCCCTGGCCCGCGCCGCGCGGGCTCGCAGGACGTGCCGAACATCATCTACACGGGCACGTTTTATACTCCCAACGCGGTGCAGATCGCCGATGCCGAATTCGCGGCCGTGATCGGCCGCTTCGCGCTCTCCGCCGAATACCAACTCGCGTTTGGCAGCGACCTCTACGGACAGTTCAACAACGGAGCCTTTTCCGATCCCCGCGGCGACGTGACCTATCAGGGCTTTTACGTCGAGGGGGGCTTCTTCCTCAATCCGGACGACTACCGCCGCTACGACAAGAAATCCGGCACTTGGGACCGGCAGCTTGCAGCGTGCTCCGCTCCGGCAGGGCAATCGCACTCGCCGTGGCTCTTCAAAGATCACACGCCCGTGCAGTTGATCTGCCGCTACAGCTACCTCAACCTGGCTTCGGGCAACCCGGTGCTGACGCCGTCGTCCGGCGCGCAGGCGGGCTGGGAGAACGACATCACGGCCGGCCTGGACTGGTATATCAACCCGGAGGTCCACTTCATCGTGAACTACGTTTACACGCACCTTTCCTACGTGAACAACACGAGCGGAGACATCAACGGGCTAGGCTGCCGGCTGCACTTGGATTTCTAGGGGACAGAGACGGCCAGAATCGATACGTCGTCCTTGAGGTGCTCTTGGCCTCGCCAGGCAACGACCTTCTGGACCAGGGCTTCGACGGCGTCCTGCAAGCCGAGCGGCTGCCCATCGGCGATAGCGCTGAGCAACCGCTCGTCTCCGAACTCCTCATCAGACGAGCACGTCTCGAAGCGTGAACTGCACCAGCCGGTAAACGGCTACACCGGTCTTAAAGCCGAGATTGGGCCGGCCTACGTCGATCTGCCCGAGCTTGGTCCACTGAAAAGCGGACTCCTCGCGCTCTTCTTTGAACATTGGTACGTGTCCTTTCTTCCGGGCTTCTGGCCCGCTGCCGCCACGGTTCTCGTCCATTATGGCTTTCTGGGCTGCCAGGTCATAATCTCCTTTGCTTCAAGAAGGGTTTGAAAAGTTGATTATTCACCTTCGTGTTGCTTGATCATGGCCTCGATCTTCTTCTTGATCTCATCGAGATTGAACGAAGCCGGGTCTTGCATGGGCGGATAGTCGACCGCCGTCATCGCCAGCTTCCCCACGTACTGCTGTACCGAGACGAAGCGCCAGAATTCGCGGGCATAGAAGTTGTTCATATACCCGCCACCGAGGTTGTTGATCGACTCGCCGCGAATCGACGGCGTTCGCTCGAACGGATCCTGGCGAATGTTGATGATCGTGGGCATGTCCGTTGTGGTCTTTTCGCCCGGCCAGCCCCATGGCTGCTGGTAGAACTGGAACTTAAAGTCGTCGATGCGAATCGCGCCGAGATGGGGTCCACCGAAGTAGAACAGTTCGTGACGTTTGGAAGGTCCGCCGCCGGTGAGCAAGTCCATCTGGTTGTAACCGTCGAGGTGGTTCTTGTAGTTCCGGTCGCCGAGCTTGACGCCCTTCAGCAGTTGATCGGTGATTTCCGGGTTGCCGGCGGCGGCGCACAAGGTCGGGAACCAGTCGAGTCCCGAGAAGATTCCATTCTCAACGGTGCCCGGCTTGATCTTGCCCGGCCAGCGGACGATGCACGGCACACGGAATCCGCCTTCAAAAACGGTGCCTTTGGTGGCTCGGAACGGCGTCATGCCGCCGTCCGGCCAGGTGAAGACTTCCGCCCCGTTGTCGGTGGTAAAGACCACGATCGTGTTGTCGGCTTCGCCGATGTCTTCCAAGTGCTTCAGCAACGAGCCGACGCTGTCGTCCAACTGGGCCATGCCGGCCTCTTCAAGACCATAGTTGGTCTTACTGTTCTGTAGCGACTTGTATTTCTGGGAGAGGAACGTGAAGACGTGCATCCGCGTGGTGTTGTGCCACACGAAGAACGGCTTACCGTCTTTCTTGGCCTTGTCCATGAAGTCGCAGGACGACTTGACCAGCACTTCATCGAAGGTCGTCATATCGTATTTCGCCTTGAGGAACGGCAGGTCGTGCATGTTCTGCACATTCGACATATCCGGGAACGGAGGCAGCGGGCCTTCATCCACGATCTTCTGCTTGCCGACCTTGCCCCAGCGCGGCATCTCGGTCGGGTCGTCCGTGTCGGTTGCGTAGCAGTGCACCAGGCTGCGTGGTCCATGGGTGTTGTAGTACTTTTCGTCAATGGGAAATGAGTACCAGTACGGATCCGACATTGCGTCGAGGTGGTACAGATAACCGAAGAACTCGTCGAAGCCATGCAACGTCGGCAAGTACTTGTTCAGGTCGCCGAGATGATTCTTGCCGAACTGGCCCGTTGCATATCCTTGGGCCTTCAGGGCAGTGGCCAGGGTACACGCCTGCGCGGGGATACCCACATCGGCGCCGGCCTGGCCCACGGTCGTCAGTCCCGTGCGCAAGGGGATTTCGCCGGTGATGAAGTTGGCCCGGCCAGCCGTACAACTCGCCTCGGCATAGTAGTCGGTGAACATCAGGCCCTGCTTGGCCAGTCGGTCGAGGTGCGGCGTCTTGCCGGACATGATGCCGCGGTGATAGGCGCCGATGTTGAACCAGCCGACGTTATCGCCCATGATGAAAAGGATATTGGGCTTCTTGCCGTTGGCTTCGATCTTCGCGCTGGCCGCGCCGATAGCGGCCGCCGCGTCCGGGGCCCGGGCCAACTGAACGGGCTTGGCCGGCTCGGCAGCCTTGTTCGGCTCGGCGACTTTGCTCGGCGCGTCCTTGGGCGACGGCTGGGCCGCAGAATCGGATGCAGGTGGAACAGCAGCAGCATTGTGGCTGGGCGCGTTCTGGCTGCACGCCGCGAGGTATCCCATGATCCCGCCCACGGCGAGGATCAGCGTAATTTGGACTTTCGTCGATCTCATGGCAACTTCTCCTGGATGGGGTTCATAAATGTCTTTGGGCCGGTGATCGCCGTAAAATGTGTTGAGTCGGCTCCGGCCAGCGGAAAGTTCGTTCGTCAACATCCTTTGACGTTCAGTAGCGCGTCCATGCTGCGCACCCTTGCTCGCCTTGTGCGTGGCACCTCTCTTCTATCGATCCGTCGTTGGGTTGCTTGCACTCAGCCGTGTCTAACGAAGTTCTAACACTCAGGCGCAGTATTGCTTGAACAGCAAGATGATGCTGACGCCATAGCACGGATAAATTATTGGCCTCCAGGTTCAACCGGGCAAGGTAGGGGGTACCGGGGCATTTTGCCCCGCTGGGGAGTTTTGCCGCGGAGCATCACCGTGCTGCGCGCGGCCGTCAACTCCAAGGTTGCTGCCTTATCTCCTGATACTGCAACCACTTCGGTATTCTTCGCAAAATTCGGCGCGCTTTGTGCTCTCTGATGGCGGTAGCGAATTTCCTGCGTGAGCCCGAAATGAACACGCAGTAGATCATCGAAAGGCCGGTTGCTGTGAGCGATTGCCAACGGGCACGGCAACCGATTGATTGCCGAGTTGATGAACCAGAGTGGCGGTGAAGGTCCGCAGTTCGCACTGGCGACGGTGAAAAAACGGTAGACCCTATGGTTGCGGTTGCTTGAGCCGGACGAGCAGCCACTGCTGGGTCTTGTCCTTGCCGATATGGATCAGGGCCGGGGCCTCGTCTTGCGTCAGGTTATAAATCCCCGTTTCGCAGACGGTGGTCTTGTTCTTTCCCACCGTCCACGCGGCGTGCTGCGTCTTCTTATCGACAGCCCCCTGGAGCGGGGCATTCGTTCCGCTGACGCAGTCCGTGTAGTTACCAGCGATCGCCCCTGACTTGCTGACGGCCAACGGCATGACGAACTGCGGCTCGGACTGCTCTTTCTGCAGCATGGCAAAGACCCCCCAAAGGCGTCCACTCGTCGGCTTTCGGGTCTGCCGGCGGGGCACTCTGGGCCAAGGAAGAGGCCTGCTGATAATACTGCTCGGCCGTGGCCACCGGTTGGCTGCCATAATAGACTTGATCGCAATGGTCCTTTCAGAAGAGGGGGCGAGTATCGAATACCGATAAGTGTACGGCTTCTTAGTCTACTCGGACAAGAGGCGGCGGATTACAGGAATCGCCCATCACTTCGGGATCTTGCGGATCGCCAGCGAGAGCATGATCCACGTCGAGCCGCTGAAGAGCAGTTCCACTCCCACCAGCAGGCCGAGCACCCACACGGCATCCAGGGGGAAGTGCCGATAGATGGCCAGCCCGAGGAGGAACGTGACGCAGCCGTTCAAGAGCGTCCAACCCCACTGCGGGAAGCGGAACACCATGGCCGCCATAACGCGGAACAGGCCCATCACCATGAACGAAACGGCGACAAAGACGGTGACCAGGAGAATGGCTTTCCCCGGCTCCTCGGAAATGACGAAGCCGGCTGCCAGATACAGCATGCCGACCAGGATGTGGACGAGGAACCCGCCCCACTTGCCGGTCCAGAACGCGCCCACGAGCGTGGCCACGCCGGCCACCAGCAGGATGATCGACAAGATGCTGACGGCGGCAACCGAGGCGACGAAGGGATAGGTCAATGCCAGCAAACCGCCCATCATCGTCAGGATGCCCAGGCACAGGAACCAGCACCACTGCGAACGGACGTGGTGCAGCTCGTGCTTGACGTTCTTTTCGACCTCCGCCACCGGCAACACGTTCTGCGTTTCGTTGCTCATGATCTTACCTCAAAACTTTGTAGGACCTGGAATGAAAGGGACTCTCTGCCCTTCCTGGGCATTCTGCGATCCGGTTCTCCGTCCTGGCCGCGTACGCAATTCTAGCACGCTGGGGCGCGTCTTTTCGTGGCGATACCGCGCGAGAAATCGCTCTGCGTCCCGTATGATTCCGATAACCAGAATAAGTCTACCCCTAAGTCACGCCCGGTCAAGCCGGGGAACCACTCGAGCTGGATGGGGTCTAGTTCTTGTTGATTTTAGCCAAAGGAAGCGGCTAAAGCCATTGGAGAAGGCCCGTAAACCAGCCTTTGGCGAGGAAGGGTAATATACGTTGCTTCACGACAAGGCATAAATGCCGGGCCTACTACCGCCTGCGGCGGAGGAACGGTTATGAATGGCCGTCAATGCCTCGCTTTGCACTTGTGTGGAACAACGAGGCTGGCCGGCGCCGGTTTCTGCCCCCTCGCATTGCTGGTAAACCATCTTCATTTAGGCTACGGCTTCTGCCGATTTGGCAGCCCACCGGACAGGCCGGCCGATGCGGTCTTCGCGGGCCTCGCTTCCCAAGCCGAGGCGGGCCAGAGGATCATCGTGCCGTCGAGACTGCCGGTGAGGAGACTGTGCCCGTCTTTGGAAAAAGCGACCGTCGTCACATCCTGCGAGTGGCCCTTGAGCGTCAGCAGCTCCTTGCTTTCCGTCTTGTCATCTTCCTCTTTGAGTTCCCAGAGCTTGGCCGTGCTGTCGCGACTGCCGGTCACGGCCCGTTTGCCATCGCTGGAAATGGTGACCGAAGTCACCGCGGCGGTATGCCCCACAAGCTCCAGGATCGGCTTTCCAGTGGCTGCATCCCAGAGGATGGCCCGATTGTCTTCTCCGGCCGTGAGCACGCGCCTGCCGTCCGGGGAAAAGACGGCACACAGGACCGCTTGGTCATGGGGACGGAGGCCTGACGTGGCGGCGGCCTTGGCACCCGCCTGAGACTCGCCTAGAGTGAGCAGAACCTTGCGGGTCTTGACGTCCCAGATCTTCGCCGTATGGTCCTGGGAAGCCGTCACGAGCCGCTGACCGTCCGCGTCGAAAGCGACGCTGGAAACGGGCCCGTGATGGCCGTCCGCGCCGGCGAAATGCGCGATCGGCTCGCCCGTGTGCGCGTCCCAGAGAATGGCCTGGTTGTCGCGGCCGGCCGTGGCGACGTAGCGGCCGTCGGGGTCGGGCGAGAAGACGGCGTCGTTGACGTAACCTGCATGGCCCGCCAATTTCACCTCCGCCAGCGACCCGGCGATATTCCAGATCCGGGCCGAGTTGTCCTCCCAACTGCCGGTGACCGCCCGCTTGCCGTCGGGCGAGAAGCGGGCCGAAGCCACGGCCCCCTGGGGAATGAACGCCATGCGCTCCTCGTGCGACTTGACGCTGAACGTGTGGGCCTCGTTGCCGATCACGGTCAAGAGCGAGGCGCCGTCGGGCGAGAAGATCGTCGCGCAGGCCGTGGCGTCTTTCGCGCTGAAGCGATGGAATGCCCCGTCGTCGGCGCCGGGAACCTGCGCCAGCGTCGTCAAATCCCAGAGGCGGACGCAGTTCCCAGGATGGCCCGCGGCCTGCTTGGCTTGCGGACGGGTACCCACCTGTGGGTGGCCGGCCAAGGCAAGTTCCTCCCGCGGCAGTTCGTCGGCAAATAGTTCCTGCTCAAATGCCGTGCTCGTGGTCACCGCCGCCAAGCCGTCGGGCGAGAAGGCCACGGCATTGATCCTCTCCGTGGTTTTCTTGAATTTCTTCCCAACGATCGGCTCGATCGTCTTGTCCGGCACGGCGAGTTCGCCGAGTTTGACCGCGCTGTCGACGTCCCACAGACGCACCCGCCCATCGTCGCAGGTCGTCAGCGCCAGACGCGCCCGCCCGTTGTCGCCGGTCGTCCGGGGCTTGCGCTTGTCGGGAGCAAGGGCCAGCGTGGTCACCGCGCCGGGGTGGGCCAAGATCAGCTTGGGAATCTCATGGCCGTCCTCGGTGTTCCACTGGGCCACCGTGCGATCGCTGCTGGCGGTGAGGATCCGCTGGCCATCGGGAAGGAAGCAGGCGGAGTTCACTTCGCGGGAGTGCTTTTGCACGTCCCACAACAACCGCAGGGTGACGGCATCCTTCGGCGGGACGGCGTTGTTCAGCGGGGAGGCATCCCACAGGCGGCAGTGGCCGAGTTTATCGCCGGTAAAGAGCCGACGCCTGTCGGGCGAAAAGGCAACCGCCATGACGTCGGCATGATGGACCGGCGTCTCGGCGAGCAGTTTACCGTCGGCATCCCAGATGCGGGCCGTTCCCTTGTCGCTGCCGGTGGCAATCAGCTTGCCGTCCGGGGAAATGGTCGCCGCCGCGCTCAAGCCGGTGCCTTCCAGGGTGCGGATCTGCAGGCCGCTGGAGACGTCCCAGATCCGCGCGGTTTCGTCGAAGGCGGCGGTGAGGAACCTGGCGCCGCCGGGGAAAAAAACGGCCGCCGTCGCCAGGTAATGATGCCCCTGCTGGAACTCGTCCAGCAGCTTGCCGCTCTTGCGGTCCCAGAGCCGGGCCGTGCGGTCCCGGCTGGCGCTGAGAATCTTCTGGTCATCGGGCGAAAACGAGGCCCCCAGCACCGGTTCGTTGTCGGCGCGAACGATGTCGGCCCCCAAAACCAGCTCCTCGCGATATCCTTGAATGTCCCAAATCTTGACGCGCCCGTCGTGCCCGCCGGAGATCAACTGACTCTTCACCAAAGCGCCCTCGCCCCCTGCCCCTCTTGCGGAGGGGGAGGGGAGATTGTTTGGCGCCGGTTCCGGTGCCTGCGGCCGGAGGGGCGGTACCATGGCGATGGCCCGTACGCGTCCCGCGTGCCCGCGGAGCGTTTCTTTCAGTTTCCGGGTGGCGAAATCCCACAAGCGCACGGTGTTGTCGTCGCCGGCGGTGACGAGCAGTTCGCCGTCCGCCGAGAATTGCAGGGCGTGGATCGGCGCGGTGTGTTCCTCGAGGGCCGCGTCGTACCTCTTCGTGACCAAAGGGTCTTTGGCATCGGGATCGGGGACGGGCTTCCACAACAGCACGCGCTTGTCGTAGCCGGCACTGGCGATCCAGTCGCCGGAGGGCGAGAAGGCCGCCGTGTAGACCGGTCCGCTGTGGCCGATGAAGGCGAGCTTCGGGTCGACTTTGGGAGGCCGGCGGCCCGTCTTGGGATCCGTCGTATCCCAGATCATCACCGAGCCGTCCTGGCAGGCGGTCACCACGCGTTTCTCGTCAGGCGAGAAGGCCGCCGAGCAGACCCACCATTCGTGTCCGCGCAACTCGCACAATTGGCTGCACGTGGCGACATCCCAAATCCGGGCCGTATTGTCGTAGGAGCCGCTGAGGAGCTCCTGCCCGTCTCTGGAGTAGACGAGGCTCAAGACGGCGTCGCGATGACCGGGCAATCTTTTCTCCAGTTGGCCGGTGCGGGCATCCCAGATCTTGATATAGTCCGGACTGGCGTTCGTGCCCGCGGCCAGGTGGCGGCCGTCGGGCGAAAAGGCGAGGGCAAACACGCGGTCGCCCCCGCTGGGGATCTCGCCGAGCATCTTGCCCGAGGCCGTCTCCCAGATCCGCACCGTCCCGCCCCAGCCGCCGCTGGCGAATCGCGCACCGTCTTGGGTGAAGGCCAGGGCCTCGATGGGATCGACGGCCTTGCTTATCAGCGGCGGCACGGTCCGGCTGCCCTGGGTGCAAAGGTGCATCAGCCGCCCCCATTCCCAGTTGCGCAAGCCGGTCGGGCATTCCTCCAAGAGCGTCTGGGCATGATCAAAGGCATTCGCTTCGATCTCGGCCGCCGCCAGACCGATACGGGCGACGTAGCCGCCGTAGATCTCCTCTTGCGTGGCCTTAATCGCCTTTTTCGTGGCCTTAATCGCTTCTTCCTTGTTCTCATTTGCGATTTTCGTCTCGGCTTCAGCCCGGTCACGCTGGTGGTCGGCATCTTTCTTCCGTGCCAACGCGTCGGCCTTGGCGATGTTCGCCTGGCGCTCGTTCTCTTCGGCGATTTCCGTCTGGTCTTCGGCGATTTTCCTCTGGGCCTCGGCGATCTTCCGCTGGTTGTTGACCAGGAAGAAGGCGATGGTGACGACGGCCAGGACCGTCACCACCAAGCCGACCCCAATGCGGCGGGCGGTCTTCAGTCGCTGCACCCGCGCTTCGCGCTCCTGCTGCCCGAGACGAATCTGTTTCAGCAGCGGCGCGTGCGCGGCATTCTCGGCGTCCAGCAGTTTGGCCCCCAGATCGAAATCGCCGTTCTGAAAGGCCCGCCCGGCGTAGGCCAGCGTCACCTCTTCGATGCCTTGCCTGGCTCGCGTGTTGCCGTCCCACAGCGCATAGGCCTCCTGGAAGGCGAACAGCGCGCGGGCGTAGAACTCGTAGTCCTGGCGCGTGCCGGCCTGCCGCAGGTCGGCTTCGGCCCGCGTCGACAACGAGATGCTCTCGGCGTGCGAGCGGTATTGGCGATAGGCCTCCTGCAGGTCGCCCACGGTGGGATAGCGGTCCTTGGGGTCGGTGGCCATGGCCTTCAGCGCGATTTCGACCAGCTCGTCGGACCTCTCCGCAGGCTGAATATCGTTCCTGGCGGCCGCCAGCAGGCAGGTCGTAACGGTGCTGCCGGTGTGCGGCTTCTTGCCGGTGACGATCTCGTAAAGAATGGCCCCCAACAGGTAGATGTCGCTGGCGAAGCCGATCCGATCCAAAGGACCGGCGGCCATCTCGGGCGCCATGTAGGCCGGAGTACCCGCCATGCCGGCCCTCATGGCCGCGGGAGTGCCTACCGCCAGCGCCAACCCCCAGTCCATCACGAGCACTTCGCCGAAGCCGCCGAGCATCACGTTCTCGGGCTTCAAGTCGCGGTGAATGATGCCACGGGAGTGGGCGAAGGCCACCGCGTCGGCCATCTTCATCCAGATTTCGATATTCTCCTGCACGGTCTTCTCTTCGATGACCCGGTCCCAGGGCGTTCCCTTGACGTGCTTCATCGCGTAGAAGAGCGTTCCCGTTTCATCCTTGCCCAGATCGTAAATCGGCACGATGTTCGGGTGTTCCAGATCGCCGGTCACGATGGCCTCGGCGAGAAACTTCTGCCGGGACTCGGCTTTGCCCGCCTCGGCCGGCTTGATCTTCTTGAGGGCCACGGTGCGGTCGATCGAGGCCTGCCGCGCGGCCACGACCACGCCCATGCCGCCTTCGCCCAACTTTTTGAGCAGCTCGTAGTCGGCTTGCGTGGTGCCATGGGCACTGGCTTCGCTGATCACACGCGGCTGGATCACCAACCGCGACTCCTGTTCAACGGTCTGCGTATCGGTCTTGATCGAGGTCTGCGGGGAGGCGCTGGAATCGAACTTTCCCGACCAGAGCATGGAAACGCGCTGGACGAGCTCGGGGGGAAGACTTCCGCTCTCCAACGTGGCAGCAAAGCGGCGCGAATCGGCCTCCGGGCACCCAGTACTTCGGGTCGGCGGCGTTGCAGGCGCGGTCCCAAGCGAGTTGCCTGCCACAAGCGTGGCCGCGACGCGCCTCTCGTCCGCAGTGAGATTTTGCGGCGGCGGTTCGGGCGGAGCCGGCCCAACCGGCGGAACCGGCCCAGCCGTCTGGAGCGTCTGTGCGATCCGCTTCTCGTCCGCCGTAAGATTCTGCAGCGGCGGTTCGGGCGGCACCGGCCGAACTGGCCCGGCGGACTGGAGCGTCTGTGCCATCCGCTCCTCGTCCGCAGTGCCTTCTTGACCTCGCGGCTCCGGCGTTGGCGGCCCGGCCGCCTGGAGCGTCTGTGCCATCCGCTCCTCGTCCGCAGTGCCTTCTTGACCTCGCGGCTCCGGCGTTGGCGGCCCGGCCGCCTGGAGCGTCTGTGCCGTCCGCTCCTCGTCCGCAGTGCCTTCTTGACCTCGCGGCTCCGGCGTTGGCGGCCCGGCAGATTGGAGCGTCTGTGCGAACCGTTCTTCGGCCGACGGTGTCGACCCGGCGGGCGCCGCCGGGGGTGACATCAGCAGATGGCGGCATGCGGGGCAGTGCCCGCGATCGAAATCCGTCTGAGTGAGACTCGTCTTGCAAACGGGGCAGGTATTCATGGCGCCTCTCCGACCATTGCGCAATGCACGCGTTTTCGGTTCGAGTGTTTTTTCCTGCTGTTCATCGCAACATCTATTTTTCGGAAGGGCGCAAGGAGCGGGCCAGCCGCGCCATGCGCCGCAGAGATCTCACCTGGCCGTCTGCGAGGGCCTGATCGACCCGGCCAGCCCACTCCATCTGGACGGCTTGCGTCCCCAGTCCGCCCAGCGCTGCAACCGCGGCACCGATCAGTGGGTATCGGATGGCAACATGGGATGCGGGCATCATGTCGGGCACCATGTACGCATGGTCGGGGTCCTCCGCCGCCCGAGGCGCCGCTGGAACCGGCTGGCTTGACGGCAGGCTGCCGGGCGAAGCCGCCTTCGAGCGACTCGGGGAGTCCGAAACCTCGTGCGGGCCGGGCACCATGTCGGGCACCATGTACCCATGGTCGTGGTTGGCGGGAGGGATGATCCGGGTCGTCGCTTGCACGGCCGGCGGCAGCGAAGCGGGCTTGGGCGTTTCCGGCGCCTTCTGATCGGACTTGCCTTCCGGGAGGGGCCTTGAGCCGGGTCCCGGCTCGTGCACGGGATTACCCAACGTGTTCCCGGACTTGTAGACCTCCATCAGGAGGCGGCGCTCGATCAGCCTTTTATCGGCATACTCCATCAAATAGACGGCGTAGCGTCCGTTGCGATACGAGCCGCGCCGGAGCTTACGGAGCAGATCGTTCAGCGTTTCGGGAGCGCCGGTGAGATCAGCGATAGGATCTTTTTCCGGGCGGCCGTCGGGGTCGAGCTTGAAGATCTCGATCATCCGCCTTTCTTCGCCGACCGTGTCGCGTGGCGGGTTAAGGTCGTTCAAAGCGCTGACCGCCTGGGGAGGCGGAGTGCTGGCGACTACGGGCACGACGACCAGCGATGGCGGCGCAATCGACGGCGGCGGCACGAAGGGCGGCGGCGGTGGCGGCGCCACAATCCCCTTGGTAATCGGCACCGCCGTCGTCGTTTGCACGGCGTTCAAACTGGTGGCAGCCGGCGGCGTTGCATCGGCAATGTCACCGTCCTTGGCGGGATCGCTGAGTTGAATAGAACTGTTGTTCACAAGCTTGATCACCGCCGTAAGTTCGCTCTGGGTATACGTGTTCAAAAAGGAGGGGCTGTACGTGTGCGAAAGGGCAAACGTGATGCCGTTGGTCGTGCCGGCGGGCGGGAAGAAGGAGGGAAGGGCGGCATTCGTGTTATTGTAAGTCCAAACGCCCGGCGAACCCGGGGAACTGGTCATCGTCGCCACGGTGCCATAACCGACATAGGCGCCGTAACCCGCAGCAGGGTGGGCGATCGGCAAGTCTTGCGTATTGGACATCGTGACGCTGCCATCGGCCCAGAGGATCTCGATATTGTAGTTTTGCCCCAACTCGGTGTAACCGCTTGGCGCGCCGATATAGCCGATATAGCCGTACACGGTCTGCGTGAGTTGCGAGGGATCGATTTGCTGCTCGGTAGGCGAAGTTTGATAGACGAATAACACGGGACGCGCGCTGGAGACCGCGCCAGTGACCGTGTTGATGGAACACCCCAAGGCGATGGTCACGCCGTTGTTCGGCCAGGCCGTGACGCTCTGGAGAGGCACGGCGAGACCGACGTTATTGCCGAAATAGATCTCGCCGGTGGCGTTGATCGTCAGATTCGTGGGATTCGTCCCGGAATCGACGGTGCTGTTGAAGGTGACGCCGCCGCCCGTGCTCACAAGCACCGTATCCAACTGCAACTGCACCGCGCCGTTATACATCTGCGGGCCGCTAGTCTGCACGCTGGGCGTGCTCGTCGTGCTGCCGCCGACATGGAAGACGGCGGCTTCGTTGACCGTCAGCGCGCCCGCATTCACGCCCGCCGGTTGGCTGCCGCCCGCCGCCGTCATGTTGAACTGCACTTGGCCGCCCACGTTCGTCGCGTCGGTCGTCAGGCTGGTCAAGGGGGTCGTACCGCCCACCACGCCGTTGAAAATCGCATTGGCCGCGGTGTCCACTTCCAAAGCATGGGATCCGTCCACCGTCGCGTTGAAGGTGACATTGCCCGACGCGGTGCTCACAAGCACCGTATCCGATTGCAACCGCGCGGCGGCGTTGTAGGTCTGGCTGCCGGTGGTCTGCACGCTGGGCGTCGCCGCGACATCGAAGATGATGGCCCCCGAGGCCGTGAGGTTGGCACTGGCGGCCACGAGTCTTGCCCCGAGGGCAATGTTCTTCGAGGCGCCCGCCGCCGTCAACTGGAAGTTGTCGTCCTGCGTGTTGACGTTGAAACCGGACACGTTGTCAACCTTGATGTTGCCGCTGGTCGTGCTCAGGGCAATCGTCACGCCGCTGCCGGCGGCGCTTAGCGTTGTGATCTGGCTGGTCGACAAATTGCCAGCGGACAGGTCAACAAAAATACCTCCGCTACTGGCCGTGAGGCGCAACGCACCGGTCCCAGGATTCAACTCCAAGGAATTTCCGGCCGCTCCCAGGCTCGCCGCGTTAAGGGTGATCGAGCCATTATTGGCGGCACTGGTATCGATGTCGGTCGTCGCCGCACCATGGGTAATGGCCCCCGCGGCTGTGAGGTTCGCGCTGGCGGCTGTCAGGGTCACATTGCCGCTAAGAGCAATCGCACCGGCTGAATTCAGGGTGATATTCTTGCCCGCGGCCGTCAGGCCCACCGTGTTTACCGTACCGACGGCAAAACTCCCCGAGTCCTGATAACTGATGTTTCCCGTCGTGCTTCCGGCCAAGGCGGTCACGTGGTTGCCGCTGTTGGTCAGCGTGTAGTCGCCGCTGCCCAACAACTCCAGGCCCGAGGCCAGGATCGCGCCGGTCTGGGTCACCGCGGCGGCGTTTTGCAGCGTAGCATTCACCGTGGTCTGTACCGCCGCCACCACAAATCCCGTCGCGCCGCGGTAACTAATCGTCCCCGCGTCGTTGGCCGTGTCCGCCGCATTGCGCGACTGCAGGTCGATCCTGTTCGCTGCATTGGAAGCGTTGGTCAGCGTGATCGCCGCACCGCCGGCCTTCGTCGTCTTCACAGTCAACGTCCCCGCCGTGATCGTCGCTGTCTGGCTCACTGCGTCCGTAGCCGTGATCGTTAGATTGCCCGAGGCGACCGTCGCCGCCCCGTTGACTCCCACGGTTCCCGTGTTCGTGATAATCACGTTCCCGCCAACTGCCTGGCTGATCCCCGTAATGTTCAATGCACCTGTGTTCACCAATTGGACGGTGCCGCTGGTGGCGTTCGTGGCATTGAAGCTGCCCACCGTGTTGGCCCCGTTCAGGGTCTGGCCGCTAGTGGAATTGGTCGTGAGCAGGCCGCTGGTGCCGAAGGCGCCGCTGCCCGACTCGGTGATCGCCCCGCCGGCCGTGGCGTCGATTGCGCCGGACGTACTGCTGACCACGGCGTTGACCAGCAGGTCGCCGCCGCTGGAATCGAGCGTCACCGTGCCCGCACCGCCCGCCGTCACCGCTCCGCCGATCGTCTCCGTGCCCGTGGCGGTCAGGCTGATGTTGCCGTTGGCCGCCGTGGTCACGGCCCCCGCCGTCGTCAGCGGGCCCGTGTTGCTCACGCCGATGTCGCCGCCCGTCTCACTGATGCCGGTAATCGTCAGCGGGCTGGCCGTGTCGCTCAGGCTGATCGCGCCGCTGGTGGTGTTCGTGGCATTGAAGCTGCCTACCGTGTTGGCCCCGTTCAGGGTCTGGCCGCTGGTGGAATTGGTCGTGAGCAGGCCGCTGGTGCCGAACGCGCCGCTGCCCGACTCCGTGATCGCCCCGCCGGCCGTGGCGTCGATTGCGCCGGACGCGCTGCTCACCGCGGCGTTGACCAGCAGGTCACCGCCGCTGGAATCGAGCGTCACTGTGCCCGCACCGCCCGCCGTGACCGCTCCGCCGATTGTCTCCGTGCCCGTGGCGGTCAGGCTGATGTTGCCGTTGGCCGCCGTGGTCACGGCCCCGGCGGTCGTCAGCGGGCCCGTATTGCTTACGCTGATGCCGCCGCCGCTCTGGCTGATGCCCGTGATCGTCAGCGGGCTGGCCGTGTCGCTCAGGCTGATCGCGCCGCTGGTGGCGTTCGTGGCATTGAAGCTGCCTACCGTGTTGGCCCCGTTCAGGGCCTGGCCGCTGGTGGAACTGGTCGTGAGCAGGCCGCTGGTGCCGAAGGCGCCGCTGCCCGACTCGGTGATCGCCCCGCCGGCGGTGGCGTCGATTGCGCCGGACGCGCTGCTCACCGCGGCGTTGACCAGCAGGTCGCCGCCGCTGGAATCGAGCGTCACTGTGCCCGCACCGCCCGCCGTCACCGCCCCGCCGATCGTCTCCGTGCCCGTGGCGGTCAGGCTGATGTTGCCGTTGGCCGCCGTGGTCACGGCCCCCGTAGTCGTCAGCGGGCCCGTGTTGCTTACGCTGATGCCGCCGCCCGTCTCATTGATGCCGGTAATCGTCAGCAGGCTGGCCGTGTCGCTCAGGCTGATCGCGCCGCTGGTGGTGTTCGTGGCATTGAAGCTGCCTACCGTGTTGGCCCCGTTCAGGGCCTGGCCGCTGATGGAACTGGTCGTGAGCAGGCCGCTGGTGCCGAAGGCGCCGCTGCCCGACTCGGTGATCGCCCCGCCGGCGGTGGCGTCGATTGCGCCGGACGCGCTGCTCACCGCGGCGTTGACCAGCAGGTCGCCGCCGCTGGAATCGAGCGTCACTGTGCCCGCACCGCCCGCCGTGACCGCTCCGCCGATTGTCTCCGTGCCCGTGGCGGTCAGGCTGATGTTGCCGTTGGCCGCCGTGGTCACGGCCCCCGTAGTCGTCAGCGGGCCCGTGTTGCTTACGCTGATGCCGCCGCCGCTCTGGCTGATGCCGGTGATCGTCAGCAGGCTGGCCGTGTCGCTCAGGCTGATCGCGCCGCTGGTGGCGTTGGTGGCATTGAAGCTGCCTACCGTGTTGGCCCCGTTCAGGGTCTGGCCGCTGGTGGAGTTGGTTGTGAGCAGGCCGCTGGTGCCGAAGGCGCCGCTGCCCGACTCGGTGATCGCCCCGCCGGCCGTGGCGTTGATTGCGCCGGACATGCTGCTGACGGCGGCCTTGACCAGCAGGTCGCCGCCCGTCGAATCGAGCGTCACCGTGCCCGCACCGCCCGCCGTGACCGCTCCGCCGATCATCTCCGTGCCCGTGGCAGTCAGGCTGATGTTGCCGTTGGCTGCCGTGGTCACGGCCCCGGCGGTCGTCAGCGGGCCCGTGTTGCTCACGCTGATGCCGCCGCCGCTCTGGCTGATGCCCGTGATCGTCAGCGGGCTGGCCGTGTCGCTCAGGCTGATCGCGCCGCTGGCGGTGTTCGTGCCATTGAAGCTGCCCACCGTGTTGGCCCCGTTCAGGGTCTGGCCGCTGGTGGAGTTGGTTGTGAGCAGGCCGCTGGTGCCGAAGGCGCCGCTGCCCGACTCCGTGATCGCTCCGCCGGCCGTGGCGTCGATTGCGCCGGACATGCTGCTGACGGCGGCGTGGATCAGCAGGTCGCCGCCGCTGGAATCGAGCGTCACCGTGCCCGCGCCGCCTGCCGTCACCGCGCCGCCGATTGTCTCCGTGCCCGTGGCGGTCAGGCTGATGCCGCCGTTGGCTGCCGTGCTCACGGCCCCCGTAGTCGTCAGCGGGCCCGTGTTGCTTACGCTGATGCCGCCGCCGCTCTGGCTGATGCCGGTAATCGTCAGCGGGCTGGCCGTGTCGCTCAGGCTGATCGCGCCGCTGGTGGCGTTGGTGGCATTGAAGCTGCCCACCGTGTTGGCCCCGTTCAGGGCTTGGCCGCCGGTGGAATTGGTCGTGAGCAGGCCGTTGGTGCCGAAGGCGCCGCTGCCCGACTCGGTGATCGCCCCGCCGGCCGTGGCGTCGATTGCGCCCGACGCGCTGCTCACCGCGGCGTTGACCAGCAGGTCGCCGCCCGTCGAATCGAGCGTCACCGTGCCCGCACCGCCCGCCGTCACCGCTCCGCCGATCGTCTCCGTGCCCGTGGCGGTCAGGCTGACGTTGCCGTTGGCTGCCGTGGTCACGGCCCCCGTAGTCGTCAGCGGGCCCGTGTTGCTTACGCTGATGCCGCCGCCGCTCTGGCTGATGCCCGTGATCGTCAGCGGGCTGGCCGTGTCGCTCAGGCTGATCGCGCCGCTGGTGGCGTTCGTGGCATTGAAGCTGCCTACCGTGTTGGCCCCGTTCAGGGCCTGGCCGCTGGTGGAACTGGTCGTGAGCAGGCCGCTGGTGCCGAAGGCGCCGCTGCCCGACTCGGTGATCGCCCCGCCGGCTGTGGCGTCAATCGCGCCGGACATGCTGCTGACGGCGGCGTTAACCAGCAGGTCGCCGCCCGTCGAATCGAGCGTCACTGTGCCCGCACCGCCCGCCGTCACCGCTCCGCCGATCGTCTCCGTGCCCGTGGCGGTCAGGCTGATGTTGCCGTTGGCCGCCGTGCTCACGGCCCCCGTAGTCGTCAGCGGGCCCGTGTTGCTTACGCTGACGCCGCCGCCCGTCTCGCTGATGCCGGTAATCGTCAGCGGGCTGGCCGTGTCGCTCAGGCTGATCGCGCCGCTGGCGGCGTTCGTGGCATTGAAGCTGCCTACCGTGTTGGCCCCGTTCAGGGTCTGGCCGCGGGTGGAATTGGTCGTGAGCAGGCCGTTGGTGCCGAAGGCACCGCCGCCCGACTCGGTGATCGCCCCGCCGGCCGTGGCGTCGATTGCGCCGGACATGCTGCTCACCGCGGCCTTGACCAGCAGGTCGCCGCCCGTCGAATCGAGCGTCACTGTGCCCGCACCGCCCGCCGTCACCGCTCCGCCGATCGTCTCCGTGCCCGTGGCGGTCAGGCTGATGCCGCCGTTGGCCGCCGTGCTCACGGCCCCCGTAGTCGTCAGCGGGCCCGTGTTGCTTACGCTGGTGCCGCCGCCGCTCTGGCTGATGCCCGTGATCGTCAGCGGGCTGGCCGTGTCGCTCAGGCTGATCGCGCCGCTGGTGGTGTTGGTGGCGTTGAAGCCCGCGACCGCGTTCATGCCATTGAGCATCGTGCCACCCACCGAGCCAATCGTGAGGAGACTGCCGCCGATCGCGCCGCCGCCGCTTTCGGCGATCGTGCTCGTGGCCGTCAGCGAGACATTGCCCATGCCGGCCGCGACAGCGCCCGTCACGACGACCGTGCCCGTGTTGCTCACCTGGATGTTCCCGCCGCTGGACTGGATAACGCCTATGACGGTGAGCGTCGCCGCCGTGTTGGCAAGTTGCACATCGCCGCCGCTGCCGGTGTTCTTGGCGTTGAAGCTGGCGACCGCGTTCGTGCCATTGAGTATCGTGCCGCCCACCGAGCTGGTCGCGAGGGTACCGCCGCCGATCGCGCCGCCGCTTTCGGCGATCGTGCTTGTGGCCGCGAGCGTGACTTTGCCCACGCCGGCCGCAATGGCGCCCGTCACGACGATCGCGCCCGCGTTGCCCACCTGGACGTTCCCGCCGCTGGACTGGATAACGCCTATGACGGTGAGCGTCGCCGCCGTGTTGGCAAGCTGCACATCGCCGCCGCCGGTGTTCTTGGCGTTGAAACTCGCGACCGTGTTCGGGCCGCTCAGCGTCATGCCGCCGACCGAGCTGGCCGTGAGGAGCCCACAGCCGATCGCGCCGCCCATCGGGCCGCCGCTTTCCGCGATCGTGCTTGTGGCCGTCAAGGCGACGTTTCCGCTCGACAAACCGATACTGCCCGACATCGTGATCGTACCGCCGTTCAAGCTCAGCAACGTCTGTCCACCGTTGCCGGTACCAGTGTTGCTGATGCTGCTTCCAGAATGTAGACTGATCGAACCGCTGGCGATGAGAGTCAGGGTGTTTGCCGAACTCCATGAAATGACGGCAGCGCCCAATGCATCGGCAGTGCCGTTCACCACCAAAGTCTGCGTAAGATTGTCCGCGGAATTGGCTGTCGAAATGGTGAGGCTGCCGAGGGCTAATTGGCTCTCGATATACGAATCGCCAAAGGTGTTGTTTTGTGCGCCACCAGAGGAACTGCTGTGGTTGATGGTCACCGAGCCCGGGTCGAGCAAAAGGGTGCCGGCTACACCGGCTCGCGCGGTGAGATCGGGGTGCCCCGTGATCAACAGGTCCTGTTCGCCGGACACCTCGACGAAACCGCCGTTGCCCCAAAGCGATCCGCCCCGAGCGGTAATTGCACCATACATCTGCGTCGACTGGTCCGCCCATACGACGACTTTGCCGCCACTGCCGGCCGTGATCGCATCGGCCGCGATTTGCACGTTGGCCCCGACGTACACGTTCTGCGAGTCGGTGATGTCCGGGTTGGCGCCGTGCAAGTCGCCGCCAATGAGCACCGTTCCCCCGCCGCCGTCGCCGGAGGCATCCACGCGGGCCTGATCCAGCAGTTCCACGCGGTCACCGAGCAGTTCGACCTGGCCGCCTTGCTGCCCGGGCGCAGGATTGGAGACGTCGATGGTCCCGTGGTCCAACAGCGTGCCCTGGCCGCCCGCGTCGAGCGTCACGTTGCCGCCGTGGCTGGTCAGCGTCCCATCGATCCGGATCGAGCTGCCGGCAACTGTCAGATTTCCGCCGCTCAGGTCGCTCTGGCCGCCGATCCCGATCGTATCGCCGGTCGCCACGTGGACCGAGAGATCCAAGGGGGAAGGCGACTGGATGGTCTCGATTTGAACCGCATCCGCGGCGCCTGCCTCGTGAGCGCTCGTGTCGACCGTCAAAGAACGGGGCGACGACGACAACTCGACCTGCGCCGTCTTGCTGGAAGCAATGGTCAGGCCGCTGCCGCCCGACGGGCTGCCGACCTGCAGTGAATCACCGGCAACATTATCAACCAGCGAGACATTGCGGGTTGGAACGGCATCCTGGATGCGGCCGATGCCGGAATACGTGATCGTGTCGGCGGCACTGGAGGGCCCGCTGCCTTGGAGTTGAATCGTGCCGGCGCCGACGGAATTGACCTGGTCGATGACCGAACTGATCGGCGCCGTGGTCGGAGCGGACTGTAGCACGAGGGTATCGGCAGCGCCGGTCGGGCTTCCGCCGCCAATCACCTGGATGCCGCCTCTAGGAATTGGATCTCCGCTGGAAAAATCGATGATGAACGTGTCTTGGTTCCCCGAGCCTTGCAGCCGGATCGCTGCCACGTTCTGCAGGTTGGCGGTCACCGTCTGCTCGCCGTCGACGACGATATCGACCTGGTTACCCTGCCGGCTCACCTGAAACGTGTCGGCGTGGCCATTGTTGGCAGACGAACTCGCCGCAACGACGAGCGTCTGGGCCACCTCTTGAAAAGGCAATGCCTGGGCGTTCAAGACACGGCGGTCTTCCAGTTGGCGTACGAAGAGGCAAGGAATCAATTCCTCGTCGAACGATCGCGATGACGATCTCTTGAGCCAGCCGACGATCCGCTGCCTCAGCCCCGATAGAAGCAAAAAAAACGACAAGGTATGCCCCTTACTCCTGCGACATCGAGTCCACTCCAGGCGACATCGGGGGGCTCCTTACGAGGGGTCCAATACGAAGACGTTTCCCGGTACTGCACCAACCTTCTCAGGAATAACTACCGCCACGAACGCCGCCCTCAATCGGGATTACTGCCAGACTAGATTGGAAATAATCTCCATTGTCATTACGATTCCGGCCAAAGTCAACAAAGTGCTTCGGGGGATTTGGCGGAGAAGCAGGGGACCGAGTTGAAACACGAAGTTGCCAGCCCGGTCTAGCCGGCTCAGAATGTCAAGAGCCGGTTATCTAAGTTAAATTAGCTAAAGCCTAACGATTACCACCAGGGAAGTAATGGAAACGGAAGTAACGGACCGATTTCAGCAGAGGGGTTGCTGAAAGAAATTGTCCATTGAAGATGATGCGGCAAGACTACGAGTCGAATCCATGCGAAAAACCGTATCGCCAACCCCGCCGCCCACCGCAATGGGTGCAACGATGCGGCTTCCCCCAGAACGAGCGTGTCCGGATCTGTAGCTTCGGCGATATTTTCAGGCAGTGGAGCGAACCATGAACCTCAACCTTCCACTTCGCCGGCGATGGCGGCTGGCAGTCGGCGCCATGCTCGCATTCACCTTGATCGCGATTTTCGGGTCACGTTTGAAGGCCGAGAACCGCCTGCCAATCCTCTCCGCACCCGCCGCAGCGTCTGCCGGCGAGCAGATCCGGCCGGTGAACTTCGGGGCCCCTGCGGCGGCGGATTCGCAAGCGGTCGCTGCTGGTGGAACCGAGCAAAAGCCGGCGCCCGCCGATGTTGGACTCGCGGGCATGGGTCCAAACGGCAAATGCACGGAACAACGGTTGGTCACCGACATAAATACCAATATCAATGCCAAACCGCCTAGGGATTCAAAAGAAAATGTCGGGAAGCCGGAGGATGTGGATAAGGATATCCATCCGGTATGCGATCCGTCGCAAACCTTTGCGCACTATGCGTTGACGCCCCGTGTGTGGACGCCGCTCTGCTACTGCTGGGAAGCGCCTTCGCTGTGCTATGGCCCGCTCTACTTCGAAGAATCGAACCTCGAACGTTACGGCTACTCGCAGACCTACCTGCGTAGGGTTCAGCCGCTGGTCTCCAGCGCCCACTTCTTCGGCACGATACCCACCTTGCCTTACTTGATGGTGGCGGAACCGTCGCGGGAATGCGTCTACACCTTGGGCCAGTATCGGCCCGGCAGTTGCGTGCCGTTCCAGTGGAGCTATCCGTACTTCTCGCCTTGCGCGCCAGGGCAGATGGGCGACAAGTAAGCCCTTACCAGCGGAGCTCGAAGGTCTGCCGGAAGGCGCGGTAGAGCCGCTCGACAAGCGACTGCGGGTCCACGAGGATCTTGGCCTGCCCGCGGCTTCCCAAGAGCGAGACGCCGGGCTGCCGATCGAACCGCACTCGGACCTGATAGGAGATCGACGCTGGCCGGGCGATTCCGCGAGGATCGACGCACACCGCCAGGTCGGCGCCGGCGGCCAGCTCGCGCGGCACCACTTTCAGGTCGCTTGTGGCGATCTCCACGACGCGGCCCTCGAAGACCTCGCCGGGCAAGGCGTCGATCCGCAGGCGTACGGGTTGCCCTTCTCGGACCAGGGCGACGGCATCCTGATCGATCACCGTGAAGGCCTCGACTGGCTGGGCCGAACCGATCATGCAGACCAGCGTGCCCGTCTCGACCTGGCAACCGCGGTTCCGCTCGTCCAAAGGCGTCCCCGTCCACGTGCCTAACTGTGCGGAAGCCGGCGGCGGAACGACGGAGTCGACCATGGGTACATGGTGCCCGGGCGGCAGCACAGTTCCGTCCAGCGGCGCCCGCAGCACGAGGCTCTCTTCGTCGCGCTGCCGCTGGCGCAGGCGCTCCTCAAGATCCGCCAGCGCCGTTTCCGCGGTCGGGATCAGCCCGGCAACGCTCCGATCCTGCGCCTGCCGCAAGCGGAGGATCGCGAGCTGCCGGCGCTGCTGGTTGCGCTTCCCCGTCAGTTCCACGATTTCTTTTCGAATGTCCAGATTGACCAGCCGCGCCACTTCCTGGCCCTTCTCGACCCGCTCGCCGGCGCGGACCGAACTGATCATTGTGCCGGCCACGACGGCATAGACGCGGTGGGCGTTCTCCGGCTCGACGACCATGGGCGCCGCAACGCGGCAAGGCCAGGGAAGTAGCGCGAAAAACACCAGTCCGCCGGCCCAAAGTCCGCAAAGGACTATCGCCCGCGACGCAGGGTAGTGGGTGCCCCATCGCCGGCCGCGCCTCCACGATCCGGACCCAGTGTGCCGGGTGCCCCACCGGGTGCCCCGGCTGCCCAGAAAGGCCGCAAACCGCCAGGCCGGCAGCAGGACCATGCCGCCAAGCACAACGACCGCCAGAGCGTTGCCCAAAACCTCCATGCCGTAGGACTTGGTTATGCGATGCACGAACCAGAGAATCGCCAAGGTGATGAAGCAGCGGTATGCCAATGAGGCGAGACCATAGAGCCCCAGGAGCCAGCGCCCTCGGGCAGGCAGCATCCGATCGCTCATCTGGCGAATGCCCAGGAAGAGAAACGCCGCAGTGCGGACCACGACGAGCCGCGACTGTTCAGCCAGGTTCGGCACTTCCAACAGGTCGGCCAGGACGTAATAGCCGTCGTAGCGGAGCAAGGGATTTCCGTTGAACAACAACGTACTCACCGAACAGACGACCATCACATTGAGGGACAACGCATGGACCAGTCCCGGGCGCGTGTAGCACCACAGCAGCGTGGCCACCGAGGCCAGGAAGATTTCGACCACGATCCCGGCGGCCGAAACCGTGATCCGTCGCCACTTGTCGGGAAACGTCCAGGCGTCCGACACGTCACAGTAAAGGCACGGCGTGAAGACCAGCAACATCAGCCCAAGCTCGCGGCACTGGCCGCCGAAGTGCAGGCAGCTCAAGGCATGGCCCAGTTCGTGCAGGACTTTCGCCGCCGCCAGGACGACCGCCAGCCAAACGAGGTTGCCGGGGTAGAAGAACTCGCCGCCCATGCTGCGCACGGCGCCCGCGGCCCACATGGCCGGCAACATCGGCGCCTGGAGCGACCCGGCGTACCGGGTGCCCCCGACGGCCACGGCCGCTAAGGCCAAGAGAAGAACCAGCAGAAGGAACGCCCGTGAGAAGCACCAGCGGCAGCCGACCATGAATACATGGTGCCCGGCCAGCCAATCCAACAGCGGCTGAGGATCGGCGCCGCGAAAGCGGATCGCCAGGACGTTCGCCCATGCCGCCAGCCAACGCTGCTTGCGGCCAGCGGCGGCACGTTCCAGCAACTGTTCGCCTTGACCGGGGGCGTCGGAGAGGATCAGACCGCACTGATGCAATCTCCCCAGGAAGGCCTGGATCTGTTCGAACGGGAGTCGAAAGGGAGCAAAGCGTTTCTCGAAGCGGGCCTTGATCTCGGCGAAGCCGGTGCGGCCGTCGAGCATTTCCAGGATCGCGTACTCTTCTTCGCGCAGGTGGAAATAGTTCAGCGACACAGGGTCTTTGACAAGCCAATAGCGCTGCCGCCCGTAGTCCTGCGGCACGATCGTCAAGTCGGGCCGGCGCCGCAGGAGGAACGGCCGTTCGGCAGCCGTATCATGATGCTTTGAAGAGTGAGTCATCGCGGCACGTCGAGCACCATTTTCGCCCGCATCCCCGGACGCAGTCGACCAGGAGTACCTGGTGCCCGGCCCTGGTTGAAGACCTCCACCCACACGTGGAACTGGGCGTTGACCGGATCGATTTCGGGGTCCAGGAAGACGATCTTGCCGGGGAACTCAGCCGCCGGGGCACCCGGTGGGGCACCCAGTACCTTGGGTCCGGGTCGCGCGCCGGGCAGATCGACGAGCAGCTTGACCTTGCGGCCGTCGAGTTTCGGGCTGAGGTAACGGGAATGGAGGAATCCTTCGGCCCGGAGGCGCTCGAGGCAGACGATGCGGACGACGGTCTCGCCCGGCTTGACCCATTCGCCGCGATGCCGCAGAACCTGCACAACGACTCCTCCCAGGGGGGCCGTGATTCTGCGGCGGCCCACGGCCTGCTGGGCGGCCTGGTACTCGGTCGCCTTGATTTGCAGAGTGTAACCGGCGTTCTTGAATTCGTGCTCGGCCTGTTCGATTTCAACCTTGCTCTTGTCGACGAGGAGGTGTAGACGGTCCATTTCCGAGGCGGAAATGCTCTTGGCATAATGCTCCAACGCTTCCGCCGAACGATGCAACTCGGCCTTGGACACTTCCAACGTCTTCCGTGCAAAGCGGATGCCAACGTCGTTCTCGGCGTTGGCCTTGGCAAGTGCCACCTCGATCTTGCTGCGCTCGGCCGCGATGCGGGCTTCGTCGTCTTCGATCTGGGCGATCAGAGATCCCTGCTCCACCATCTGCCCTTCGCGGACGTTGACGGCGGCCAGCACACCCGCTTCGCGGGCCGGCACGTCGACCTGCTCGTCGATTTTGATCAACATCGACGGCACCTCGACGGTCTCGACCGCCTCGGCGACCCGGGGTACCGGGTACGCCGCAGTGGCCGACGGATTGGCCGAAGCGATGGCAAGCGAAAGGAGCGTCGTGTAGAACATCGGTAATCCTTAGAACTCAAAAGAAGAACCAGGTTCGAATCGTGTCGAGAAGATTGTGAAGCCAGACGTAGCCCAGACTGCGACGCCCACATTGGATATAGGCCCTCACGCCGGCCCCGACCCGACTTACCGGGTGCCCCGTACACGGATCGAGGGACGAACGATCGACGTCGACGGTGGCCGCCAGGAACGGGCCGTCCGGCGACCCGGGGGTGCCGGGCGACCATGAGCCCGCGGTCTCGCTGCGCATGCCCAAACGGGCGAGGGTTCCTTGAAAGCTTTGGCGGGGATTCATCGCCAGTAAGTAGGAAACCTGCAGCGGTTCGTCCGGCTGCGTTTCCTGGGCCGCCAGGACATGGCCCGCCTGGCGGTCGGGCACGCGAAGCTCCAACTTCCAGGGGCCCGACAGATCGCCGATTGTCAGCAGAATCTGGCCACGGCTTACCGGCCGGTCCTCCAGAAGCTGCCGCACGTTCCAGGTCAGCACCTCGCCCTCCATCGGGCTGCGGACCTCGCTCTCGGATTTCTTGCTCTCGAGGACTTCGTATTGTGCCTTGAGACTCTTGATCGTTTCGTGAAGTTCCTCCTCTTGGGCCGTCGCCTGGCCGTAGCGACGCCGCTGATCTTCGCTGTCGCGCGAGACCTGGAGGCGCTCCGCTTCGAGTGCCGCCAGTTTCTTCTCGGCGGTCTGCAGCTCGCCCAACACCTGCTCGAACTCCAAGTCCAACTGCGGCCGCCGCAGCCTGGCCAAAAGCTCGCCGGCGCGGACGTGCTGCCCGTGCTCGACGCAAAGATCGCTCACGGTACCGTCGGCACGGGCGAAGACGTCGCGGAGATGCGCCGGCTCCAACTCGCCCTCGGCCACAACGTTGAAGTCGGCCTTCAGCCACAGGGCCGCGGCAACGATGGCTGCGATCAAGCCGGCGGCCAAAGCACCCTTCAATAACGGGCGGATCTTCACCCACGAGCCCAGGCTCCGCAGGATCGGCAAGAACGGTATACCTTCAAGTTCCAAGCAATTCTTCATCGCGGCGGTCGTATGAACGCTCACTTCGGCAACCATCGCCTGCTCTCTGGCAGCGAATGTGCCGAAGAACTTTTCTACCGCCAGAATCGCCATGGCGGGCCCGGCGACCTCGACCCGGGATACCGGGTGCCCCGCCGTCTCCGGTGGGGCACCGGGGCGCCCGCTTGCGGGTCGCGGGTCGTAGGTCAGCGGCACGACCCCCAGGGATCGCGCGTGCGACTCGTCCAGATATTCGCTGCGCAGCCTCTCCAACTCGGGGGCAACGTCGCTGTTGGCGGCCGGGAACCAAAGCGGTTCGCCAACCTTGGCTGCGGCCCCGCAGAGCCGCTCCATGCGGCGTGTCAGTTCGGCCCGTTGGTTCGGTTTTTCCACACCGCTGACCGCCATCAGACGGTAGTGACGGCCGCGCCGCACCAGGAGGCTGACGCGGTCGCACTCCAGGAACCGCCGCCCTTCATTGACGATCGTAAAAGCCGTCCGACGCAGGTCGAGGCTGGCGTAGACCTGCCTGGCGAACTGGTCGAATTGCGCCCAGTCGTGGGCGATCTGCTTGAATTGGCGCAACTGGCAGTTGCGATGGAACTCGGCAACGATCTCGCCGATGACTTCGAGAAATCTGAGATACCCCTGCTCGATCTGGGGTCCCCCGCCGGCCCGCTGGAACAGTTCGATCAATCCCGCCGAAGCCTGGTCGACGCACCAGGGAAAGAGAATCAGCAGCACGTCGGTGGGATTTGCGGTCGGAGGGGCACCGTCTGGGTCGGCCGAAGGTTTCGGGCACCATGTACGCATGGTCGTCGGCGGCACCAGTCGCGGCTCGCCCGACTCCAGGACGCGCCGGACCAGATCGCCATGACGGGGCACATCGGGCTGGTCGTTGCAGATCCAGGGATGCGGCGGATTGACCAGGCATTCTTGCCGGAGTTTGCCGTCCGCGTCCCGCGTCCAGACTGCGCCCCCCAGGGCGGCCAAGCCCGAAACGATCTGTTCCATGAGCACCGCGTAGAACCGGCCCGGCGACTCCTCGGACTTCGCCAATTTCGCGATCGACGCGATCACCTGATCGATCTCGCGCCAGGTTGCCTCGGTCGATTCTGTTTTGGCTGCTGGAGGACTACTTTCCATGCTCTATATTATAACGCCCAATTGAACCGGTCACGACGCCACGCCCGCCTTGTCAAGCTAGCGAAGATATCCGGGCCGCTTTTGTGCGGTTTATTCCGGCTATTACGAAAACTCGCTCTCTTCCGCGCGTGACGGTTCTAGCGGTTCTTCCGTAGCGGAATTTTCCGATATCCGGGACTTGCGGGTTGTGCCGATGGAACCCGTAGAAACGGTTGCACTTCCTGCGCCTGAAATCCGCTTCCTAAGGCCAGCCCTTGCAGGCAGAACCAGTGCCATCGAATTCCCGCAACACGGGTACTTGAAGAATGTTTCGAGCATCTCGACGAGCACTGGCGATTTTCAATAAGGCGCCAGCGTTCGGGCACCATGTACCCACGGTCGGCGGGTGCTTGGGGGCGGTTCTGCTTCTCCTCTTGGGGTGCTCGGCATCTCAAGTCCGCGACAACTCTACGCCCGACATGGCCCATTACCAGGTGGTGGCCACGCAGATCGAATATCCTGCCGCGCCCACCCCCTGTGACGAGACCCTGCTCCACACGCCGCCGCCGCGGAAGATTCGCGACCCCTCGCACCCCGAGTGGGACCTCTCGCACGCCGGGTTCCGCAACATGACCCTGCAAGAGGTGATGCAAACGGCGTTGATCAACTCGCGGGTACTGCTGGACCTGGGGGGAACGGTGCTCCGCACGCCGGATACCGTGCAGACGACCTACGGCATAGCCGCCCAGGAAACCGATCCGCAATACGGTCCGGAGGCCGCGCTCAGCGCTTTTGACGCGCAATTCGCCACCAGCCTCTACTCCGAGAAGAGTAACCAGCAGTACAACAACCTGGCGCTGGGCACCAACGGCCTGCTCATCAACAACTATGACGAGTGGGACGCCAGCATCAGCAAACGCGGCGTGACGGGCGCGCAATATACGATCCGCAGCGTGATCGACTACGCCCGCGACACCAACGCCGCCAACCTGTTTGTGAACGGGGCCTTCGACACCAATATCCAGGGCGAAATCCGCCAGCCGCTGCTGCAAGGCGCGGGCGTGGAGTACAACCGCATCGCCGGTCCGGGCGGAAAACCGGGGAGCTACAACGGCGTGCTCGTGGCCCGCATCCGCACCGACATCAGCATCGCCGATTTCGAGGCCGGGCTGCGCGACTTCGCGGCCAACGTGGAGAACGCCTATTGGGACCTGTACTTCGCCTACCGCGACCTCGACGTGAGAATCAAGGCCCGCGACGAAGCCCTGGAAACCTGGCGGAAAATCCGTGCCTTGAACCTGGCCGGGGGCGGCCGCCGGGGCGGCGAGGCCGACAAGGAAGCCCAGGCCCGCGAACAGTATTTCCGCTTCCAGGAAGACGTGGAGAATTCGCTGGCCGGGCATCCCGTGGAAGCAACCCGCACCTACAACGGCTCCGCGCCGGGGACCTTTCGGGCGGTGCCCGGCATGCAGATCGCCGAACGCCGTCTGCGGCTGCTGATGGGCCTGCCGGCGACCGGCGAGCAGTTGATCCGCCCGGCCGACGAACCGACGATGGCGCCGGTCGCCTTCGATTGGACGGCCCTCACGACCGAGGCCTTGGTCCGCCGCGAGGAGCTCCGCCGCCAGCGGTGGCTCGTCAAGTCGCGGGAATTGGAGCTCGTGGCATCGCAAAACTTCCTCAAACCAAACCTGGACCTGGTGACCCGCTACGGACTCCGCGGTTTCGGCCACGAACTGACCGATTCCGATCCGGGCAGCCAAAGCGCCTATTCGAACCTGTTCTCGGCGGAGCACCAGGAATGGCAAGCCGGCTTGGAGTTCTCCATGCCCTTCGGGTTCCGCCAGGGCCATCTGGCCGTGCGCAACGCCGAAGTCCGCCTCTCCCAGGCCAGGGCCATACTCCGCGAAGAGGAACGAACCGTGGTCAGCGACTTGAGCGTGGCCGTTGCCGAAGTCGACCGCGCCTACACCGTCTTGCAGACGGACATGTATCACACGAAGGCCGCCCAGGACCAGCTCGCGGCCCTCCAGGCCGTTTACGAGGCCAATCCCAATGAGGGAGGTTTCTTCGAGCTGCTCGACGCCCAGCGCCGGTTGTCGGATGCGATCAGCCACTATTACCAGTCGCGCGTGGAATACGTCCTGGCGATTCGCAACGTGCATTACGAGAAGGGCTCGCTGCTGGATTACTGCAACATCAGCATGTCGGAAGGCGCGTGGCCCGACAAGGCCTACCGCGACGCCGCCCGCCGCGCGAACCATCGTGGGGGCGAGAAGTCGATCAACTACGCCTTCGCGTCGCCGCACGTCGTCAGCGCCGGGACCCAAGCCCAGATTCTTGCGGCGATCCCATCGGGCGGGGGAGTCCCGGAACAGCAGACGCCCTTGCCGCCGCCGGCCAATGGCCCGGACGCCATTCCGCAGCCGGCACCGTTGCTGCCGCCGCTGCCCACCCCGCCGGCCGATCCCGCCGCCAAGGGCGCGATGTAAGCGGCTTCCGGAAAGCTCCCCTCCCCACGACCATGCTGCGCACGGTGCCCGGAGAGGGGCAATGGGTGAGGGCTTTTCGGGTTGGGGCCACGGCGGGTGGCCGGTGGCTGAGCTTCAGTGAAGCCGCAGCAAGAATCGCCGAATAGCTGGGGCTTCGGCGACCATGATTACACGGCAACCGAATCGTCTGGGTCTTCTCCGGGTCACTCGCCGAGGGCACGAGAAATCCGCGCATGCGATCTTGAAATTGTTTGACATCGAAGCTCCGCGGGGTTATGAATTAGGGCAGCCTGCCAACCCATCCATCCGCTTATTTGTCCCACCCCCCAGCAAAGGAGAAGAAAAGATGTCACCTCGAAAGATGACCTGTTGGGCCGTAATGGCTGCCGCCCTCAGCGCGACGACCGCCATGGCGGCCGCACCGCGGGCGGAAAAGACCGCCACAGCCCCGGCGCTGGTCGCCGAAATCAAAGTCCTGCCCGACAAGGCCCCCGACTGCTCCAGCCTCAAGTCGATCGTCGCATCGATCACCCGCGAGTGCAAACACAACGACGAAAAGGCCGTTGCCATCTATAACTTTATGCAGTTGAGCCACTATCATTTCGCCTATCCGGGCGAGCCGGGCGGGCTGCCCGTCCTGAAGGAAATCAACTGCTACGGCTGGAGCCTCTGCGGCGGCCTGCACTCCGAGGAATCGGCCCTGTGGCGGCAACTCGGCTGGGGCTGGCGCTTCGTCGGCTGGGACGGGCATACCACGGTCGAGGCCAACTACGACGGCCAATGGCACTACCTCGACGCTTTCCTGAAGTTTTATGCCTGGAAGCCCGACCCCGGCGCACCGGGTGGACGGACCATCGCCGGCGAAGACGAATTGACCAGCCGCTCCGAAGAGCTGATCCGAAACGCCTTTGTGCTCGACCAGGCCCGCAAGTGCGTCTATGCCAAGAACAACCAGTTCGGCCGCTATGGCAACAAGGTTTACTGGCTGGCCCCGGCATTCCTGTCCTGCGGCGACGAATTGGACGGCGTGATCGGCGGGCTGAAGACGCACCACCGCGGCGGGCCCGACGAAGGTTGGGCGGGCATCGACCATGCCGATCATGGCTATTCGGCCAAGGTCAACCTGGCCCCCGGCTTCGCGCTCACCAACACCTGGGATGCGCAGCCCGACGCATGGTACTGGGGCGACAGCAAGCGGCCACCCGCCCACACCTGCGGCGGCCACAAGGACACCCGCAACGACCCAGGCATCGGGCTGGTGCTGGAGCCCTATGTCACGAGCAAGCCGGCCCGCAGTTACGCCAACGGCACGCTCACCTTCGCCCCCGACTTCTCCAGCGAGGGCGTGCTGAAGTCGTTTTCCGTGGCGGAAAACGTGAAGTACGCCGGCAACGCGCTCGTGCCCGCCCAAAACGGCAAGCCGGGCGTGGTGGTGGTCGGTCTGGCCAGCCCGTATATCTTGACCAAGGCCAGTGGCGAAGCGACCGGCGCCGATGCGGTCGAAGTCTCCACCGACAACGGCAAGACGTTCAAGACGGTCGACCTCAAGGACTTCACCGCCGCCGTCCGCGGCCAGGTGGCAGCGCAGGTCAAGATCCACTTCAAGACTGCCCTGACGGCGCTAAAGCTCGAAGCCGTGGTGCAGAACAATTCCGGCGCCTTGCCGTACCTTTCGCCGGGCAAGAACCTGGTGACGGTTTCCGTGGCCGATCCCAAGACGCTGGGCGACAACCGCCTCGCGGTCACATACGCCTATCGGCTGGGAAGCCGCAGCAAGTCGTTCGCGCAGATGTACGACGAAGACAAGGAGATCGCCAAGGCGCACGACGCCAAATGGGACGATACGGTGACCTGCGTGCAGAAGACGTTCGCGGCAAGCGACTTGCCGGCGAATTTCGAGATCGACTGCCCCACGCCCAAGGGCCGATACCCGGTCTATCCGCGAATGCTCTTCGTGCGCCGCGAGGTGCTTGCGCCGGGCCAGTCGCCGGCGTCGCTGCCCGCTCCCGCGACGACGCCCCGCGTGAAGGCGAACGAAGAACTGGCGACGCTGCCCAGTCCGTGGCTGATCGGCACGCAACTGCCGCCGGCCGCGCCCGTGAGGGCCACGCGCAGCGCGGTCTTGCCCGTCAAGAAAGTCGCCTTCGTGACGAAGAAGGGCGAGGTATTCAAGCACCAGTTCGTGAAGTGGCTGAAGGACAATTCCGACGCCTGGGTGATGCTTGTCGATTTCGATGCCGGCAAGCTGCCCAAGCTCGATGACCTGGCCTCGGCCAAGCTCGTGCTGTATGTCGAGGAAGCCCACGACAAGGCGCCGATGCAGGTCGCGGCCGTGATGCTCGACGGACCGTTCGCGGCGGACCAGCCGTACGATTTTGCCCAGCTTGGGCAGAACGTGGGCACGACCATCGTGGAGAAGGGGACCGGCGCGGCGTTTTCGCCGCCGCGGCGCTACGAGATCGACGTGACCCGTGCCGTGCGGGCGTGGGCCGGCGGCGCGAAGTGCCACGGCCTGGCGGTGCGGATCGTGCCCAACCGCGGCGTCGATGACGGTTGGACCGTCCGCTTTACGCCGTCACGGGAGAAGCCCGCCGAATTGGAAATCGCCACGTACGCCGAGAAGTAAGTGTTCCGTAGGGTGGGACAAGATCCGGGGTACCCGCAGGCGCGTTGGCGAGCGCCGGCCCACCATGATCGAGTAGAACAACACAACAATGGTGGGCCGGCGCTCGCTCCGCGATCTTGTCCCACCCTACGACGAAGACCACTCCTAAACCTGAATCGGAAAATCACCATGACTCGCTTGATCGTCTCTGTCACTCTCTCCACTCTGTTTTTCGGTCTGCTCAGCGCCGCCCCGGCGGCAACGCTGAAGGTCGGGCCGCACCAGCCATTCGCCAGGCCGTCGCAGGCGATCCAGGCCGCCAAGGACGGCGACACCATCGAAATCGACGCCGGAGTGTACTCCGGCGACGTGGCCACGGTCCGGGCCAACCACCTCACCATCCGCGGCGTCGGCAACGGCCGCGCCAAACTCCCGGCCCGCGGCAGGGATGCCGGCGGCAAGGGAATTTGGGTCGTGACGGGCAGCGACCTCACCGTGGAGAACATCGAGTTCTCCGGGGTCCGCGTCCGCGACCGCAACGGCGCCGGCATCCGGCCCGAGGGGAAGAACCTCACGGTCCGCAACTGCCGTTTCTACGACTGCGAGAACGGCGTTCTGGGCGGCAACGGCGAAATGCTCTTCGAGGGCTGCGAGTTCGAGCACTGCGGCCCCGTGCCCAATCCGGCCACGCATTCCCTCTACATCGGCGAGCGCTGCACGAAACTCGTCTTCCGCCACAACTACTCGACCGACGTCATCGAAGGGCACCTCCTCAAGAGCCGGGCCAAAGAAAGCTGGCTGCTCTACAACCGCATCACCGACGAGAACGGCACGGGCAGCGCCGTAGCCGATTTCCCCAACGGCGGCGTGGTGGTCGTCATCGGCAACGTGATGCACAAGGGCGCGCGAGGCAACAACAGCCGCGTGATCGCCTACGGGATGGAAGGCATCAAGCATGAGCGGAACGCATTGTACGTGGTGAACAACACGATGGTGTACGAACACCGCCACACCAACGCCTGTTTCGTGCGCGTCGAGAACTGTGCCGAGGGGTTCGTGCCCGTCATTCGCAACAACCTGTGCATCGGCAAGGTGCCGCTGACGAATTGGCCCAAGGTCGAAGAGGCCGGCAACCTACTATTGAAGACCATGGCCGCGGCAAGGTTGGCAAACCCGGCGAAATACGATTACCACCTCACGGCGGACTCGCCGTGCATTGGCAAAGGCGTGCCGGCCGGAAAGTTCGGCGAGTTCGACCTGACGCCCACCGAGCAATACGTTCATCCCTGCAAGAGCGAACCCCGCCCGGCGGCCGGCACGCTCGATGTCGGCGCGTTCCAGTGGCAAAAAACGGAATAGCCGGAGCGTCTGGCGTGAGGTGGTTTGGATCTTCCGACGTTAAGGATGGCAGCCGGGGCTGCCCTGGTAAGCCTCGGTAGAGTTAGGCATAAGCATGCCGGAACAGCGCAAGCTTGTTCCGGCCTACAGTTGTTCCTCACACGACACCTCGAACGCAGGTCCGGCGGAAAAGCGGAAGGTCTTGCCCTCCAGCAACAGCCGCACAGCCTTCCCGTCCAGATCCAGTTTCAAGTTTGGGCCTGCCTCGGGCGGTTCTCCGTCGCCCACTTCCAGCAAGTGGACCAGCGCAAGCCGAGATGTTCCTTCGTAGACGTAAACGACGCGCGACGTATCGATGACCGCCGGCACGCCGGACGATGAGTTCGCCCCCGCAGGCGTGCGATAGGACTTTTCGACTTGCGGCCGGGAATCGCCGGGCGACAACGGGCGACAACGCAAATAGCTCTTGCCGTTCAGCGCGGTTACTGCCCGTTCGTTGACGGTCGGCACCCCCGGCACCTGCAAGAGCCAGCGGACCTCCGGCAGCGTCTTGCCGGCAGGCGCTGCCAAATGATCGACGATCACCACGGTGCCCGGCCTGACGAACAGCAACTGGCGGACGCAACTCTGAATGATCTGCGGCGAATAGGCCTGGGCGAACTGGCCGGCGACGGCCGTCCACGGCCCGGCGTCCTTGTAGAAGACGATGTCGCCGGTCTCCAGCCCTTGCTCGAGTCGCTCGGTGAAGGCCGCCAGTGTGCGGGCGCTCTGATAGTGCTGGGGGCGCTGCCCTTGGCCGCCGAGCAGGAGCGTGTTGTGGGCATCGGTCCTTTGCTGCTCGCCGCCGACGCGCTGGTAGGTTCCCGCATCGAGGGCCAACATGCCGTTGCGGAAGATCACGAAGCTTCCTTGGTCGAGATGGAGGTGCTGCCCGAAATAGTCGGTCGCGCGGAATCCGACCACGGTCGCGCCGTCGCTCCAATCGCTGCGCATGATTGCATGGCCGCCCTGCCTTCCGCCGGCAAGCATGGCCAACGGCGGCACGGCGGGCTTTACGGTCAGGTTTCGCGTGTAGAGGAAGTAGTAGGTCGCGGTCTCGCCGTAGAAACGCTCCGGTCCGCGCTTCTCCGCCAGCCAATGGCTGAGATAGGCCCCGTGGGGCGACTGCAGCGCCCAGGTCAGGGCGTCGATGCGGCCGGCCATTTCGTGGGTCACGCCGCCGTTCGCGCCGGCGACGATGTCGCCCCAGGGAATGAAACGCATGTCGGGCAGCACGCTGAACACGAGGTATTCCAACTGGCGGCCAAGCCAATCGCCCTGCCGACGGCGGATCGTCGCCACCACGTCGGTTTCCGACGCGCTCTGCGCCGCCAGGAGCACCATCAGCGAGTAGTGCTGGCAGTAGCGCCACCAGTAGCCCGCCGCATCGGCATTGGACCCTTCGAGGTACTTCATGGCGGGAAACAGTTGCCCGTTGAATCGCTGGCGAAGGCCGGCGTAGAGGCGATCGGCGGCCGGATCCTCTCCGGCCGCGGCCAGTGCCCAGAGCATGGCGCCGCAGTTGAACATCCAGGTGTAGTTATGGAAGACGTGGTCGTTGCCGAGCTTCAGGGCGCTGTCCGCCAGGGGCTGCAACTTTTGCCGCAAGGCCGTTTTGGCCCGATCGTCGAATCCGGGGTAGCCGTGCAGCCAGTCGTAGGCCAAGGCCATGTCGGAGAGGGTGAAATAGACGAAGAACGGGTCGTTGATCGTCTTCGGGTTGTCGGGCATTTGCCAGGAGCGAAAAACCTCCAGTGCCCGTTGCGCGACTTCGGCCCGGCCGGTGAGGAGGTAGACCAACGCGAGCGCCGCGGCCTTGGGCGGCTTGAGGCCTTCGAGCCTCTCGAGCATCTGCTGGAAGTCGGCGTCGCAGGGCAGTGTCTTGAGCTGCCGCAAGGAAACGGCGCAGCGAGTTTCCGTCGGGCGCAACAACAGCCGTGGCCGATCGCGCTGGATGCAGTCGGCCGGCGGAATCAACTCCGCCGACGCCGCCGGCAAGGACAGCGCCAGGCTGCGCGTGCCGGTCGCGGCGCCCGCGGCGCCGAGGAGCATGGACATCTTGAGGAAATTGCGCCGTCCGCGGCGGCACGCCTGTTCTGGCTCATGCTCTTTCATGGTGTTGCTTTCTACTGGCCCGCGCTGCGCACGCAGAGGAATCCATAGGACTCAGATCCTTCTTCAAAGCATGGATCTTAGGATATTCGACACACAGAAGGTATGCAAGCGCCGGTTGGCCACTCTGCCACAACCGCGCAGCAGATAAGCTCCCGAGCCTAGCGTCGCGGGGCGCATGACTGGATTCGCAAGCAGCCGATCTTCCGCACCTCGCGGGGAAGTAACCCGACCGCGACGTGCTTGACTGCGCCTACCGCCCCTGCGACAATCGGGGTTGCACCCAACCGAAATGGAGGATCGCCCAAATGAACTGTGGCATCGGAATCAAGCCCTTGTGGCCGGCAGTGTGGATCATGCTCCTGGGTAGCCTGATTCGAGCGGATAGTCTTGCGGCCAGTACGACGCTCGCCGCCTGGGAACTGCCGCGCGGCGCGGGAATGCAGGCCGCGGACCTCGCCTCGCGCCAAGGCTGGAAGCCACTGACACCGGGGTCAGCCAAGGGCCCGTTTGCGGGCGGCGTGGCCATCGAGAACCAGGCCCTCGTGGTGGTCCTTCCCGCCGGCGGAAGGGAGATTCTGCTGTTGGCCAAAGGTGACGGCAAGTCCGCCCAGGCGCGGCAGACGCTCACACTTGTGGGCAGCCGTGACCAGCAAGCCGGCAAACTGGATGGCCTCCAAGTGCTCGATTACGACGAGGCGGAAGCCGTCGTCGGTTTTGCCGCCGGCGAAGTCGAGGCCCGTCTGAAACTGGGCCTGGGCAAGTGTTTCGTCGAGGTCATGCCCGGCAAAGGCGCCGCCGCCGTGCAGCTTGGCAGCCCGGCCAGATTTTCCTTCATCCCCGATTTCTTCGGCAGCGACGTGCTGTACGATGCACAAGAGACCGCCGGGTCCAAAGTCTTCGCCCCGGCGGAAAACTTCATCGTCAACCTGCTCGAGGGCCATGCGGCACTGAGCATGATCACGTGGCCCAAGGACGGCGGCGAGGAGGTGCTCCTGTTTTGTGACGGCACGGGGACCGGTCGCCGCTTCACTGCCACCCAGGTGAGCTTCAACGGGAAGAGCGTCTTCGTGGCGGTAGTGGCGCGGGAAGGGACCTGGTTCGAGAAGGACCTCCGCACGGCCAGGAAAGACAAGACGCTGGTGGTCGAAGGCTGGCGGCCGCCGTTTCCCGCCAAGTGGATGACGCTTCTGGTCAAGCGGCGGGCCGTGGGCGCCGCCTCGGGCATCGCCTCCGAAAGCCTGCCTGTCCCCCAGCTTCCGCCCGCCGGCGACACCCCGTACAGCGACGTCTACGTCCATCCCCACGTGCCCAGTTGGTTTTCGGGCCCCGAATGGCGGCTGTACCTGGAATCGGGCCTCACCCACATGATGACCCATGAGAAAGTCGTCTCGCCCGATTTCCTGCTAGCGATCAATTACCCGCGCGACCGCGTGAAGCAGACGCCCCTGGACGCCTTGACGCTGGTCGACGTGATGCGCGACACGCTGGGGACGGGACCCTGCGAGTACATCCTCGACCTGGAAGGGCTCAACAAGACCCGTAGTACCGGCGCGGCGGGCACGGGCAAGCCCACCGCGGCGGCCACCTGCTCGGAACGCGGCGGGCTGGTCTTCTACTACCTGGGCGAGCGCGGAAAGCCCACGGCGCGACGACCCGTCACCTGCAAGCGGGTACCCGGTCACCGACGAAGCCCTGAGCTCGATCGAGAAGATCAAGGACTTCCTCGACGCGGCCTACGCGCGGATCCAGGAGTACCTGGCCTGGTCCGACGAGATCGTACGCGTGGCCGAGGCGGCAAAGGCCGGCAATCCCCAGGCCCGCGACCTGGCCGACCGGATCATCCCCATCGCCCGCGAAATGCGCGAGCTATGGCAGGCGATGGTAGACCACGACAAGCCGTGCGTCCATCCGCAGGAGTGGCGGATGGCCCTGGACCACTGCAAGGACCTGGTCCGCCAAGGCGCGCCGGACCTGGGCAACCGGATCCGCGAGTTCGATCCCCAAATGCGCGGGGCGGGCGAAGAGGTGGACGGCGGCATGCAGGCCTGCCGAATGATCGTCAAGCGGATCCGCCAGGAGGCCGCGCTGGCCGGTTCCACCGATCCGGCGGCCCTGAAGCTGGCGGCCGACATCCGCGGCCGCTGCCGCGACATCCTGCGAAACAAGCATTATAAGGAAGGCGACAGCGTGAGGTTGGGAGAATAGGAGCGCCAATGATCACTACGAAGCAGTATTTGATGTTCGCATTTTTGCTGGCGGCTGCTCCTTGCGTAGCCGCGACAAGCGGCGACCTTCGGCAAGACGCCCTGCTCACCGCGGAGCGGCGCGGGGCGGAGATCACCGACCGTTTCGCAAGGACCTGGGCCCTCTATGCCGTCGCTGAAGAGTGGTCGCGCAGCGACCCTGCGCGGGCTGCCGAGCTGGCCGATCAACTCCAGTCCTGGACCGCGAAGCGTGACTTGCTCTCGGTGGTGATGGTGGCCTGGGGCCGGGCCGATCCCCAGGCAGCCGGCGACTGGGGCCTGCGGTTCAAGGAAAGGACCCCGGGGACGCTGGAGCAGCGGAATACGGCGTTACGCTACGCGGTGCTGGGCATGGTCGCCAAGGATGCGAAACTCGCCGACCAGTTCATCTGGAAGCACCTCGAGGAGGAACAGTGGGGAGGAACTCCCCGCACCGCGCCCATGGAGGTTGCCCGCGAGCTGGCCAAATCCGATCCGGCCGCCGCCCTGGCGATGGCCGAGAAGATCACGGGCTATGAGCCGTTCCGCGTAGACGCCCTGCGCGGCGTGCTGCGCGAGTGGGCGAGAAAAGACCCGGTGGCCGCACGTGCCGCCTTGGGCTCGCGGAAGGAGGCCGACTTCCAGAAGGCGTTTCCCCGCGATCTTGCCGAGGGCTGGGCCTGCCGCGACCCGCACGCCGCCGCCGCGTATGCCAAGACCATCGAGGACCGCTACACGAAGATCATGGCCCTGGCCCTGGTGGGCCGCGAGATGGCAGCGACCGACCCCAAGGGCGCCGCGGAGCTCTGCGCGGTCTTCGCGACCTTGAACGTCGGCCCGTGGCACGAGCAGTTTCCGCGGCTGGGCATGATCGTCGCCGAAGTCGCACGGGCCTATGCGGTGAACGACCTCCAGGCGGCCGCCGCCTGGGCCGATGCGCTGCCGAGCAAACCCGGCGGCTGCCGGGCAAATGCCATCGACGGTGTCGCGGCGGGCTGGGCGGAAAAAGACCCCAGGGCCGCGCTGGCGTACTACACGACGGCGGAGAAAAACAGTTCCAAAGCCGACCGGCCAAAGATCCTTCGCGGCACAGGGGCTGCCTACCCGGCAATTGCCCGGCAACTGGCCAAGAGCGACGTTGCTTCCGCGCTGACGCTCGTATCCGCGAGTGAGAGCCTGGTCCTGAAAAGTCACGTCATCCACGAGGTGGCTGTGGAGTTGTCGCGGCGCGACCCGGCTGCAGCCGCCGATCTGGTTCGGCGCTGGGCGGGCGTCGTCGATTACTACAGCTACCGCGCCGGCGCCGCGTCCACCGTGGCTGCGGCCTGGGCAGCCAAAGAGCCGAAGCAAGCGGCCGACTGGGCGGCAAAGCTCGCTCCGGACCGCGACCGTGCCGCCGCGCTTCGCGCGGCCGCCGCCACGTGGGCCAAGAATTCGCCGCCGCAGGCCCTCGCCTGGGCGAAATCGCTGCAAGATCCGCACGACGCGGTCCACGCCCTGGTCGGGGTGGCAGCAGGTGTCAAGAAGTGACGGCGTGGTTGATCTTTTGCAACTGCTCTCTGCTCAAGTGCCCTTTCGCCCCGCCCCCTGCAATCCCTCGATGACGGTTTCGAGGAACTCCCGCGCCCGGCGGGCCAAACGGTCGACGCCCTCCGGCTCCTTCGGATAAGGCACCAGCGGTGCGGAGATGTTCTCGCAGCACAGCGGCATCTTCAAGCCCGTGAAGGCGACCGTATCGAGCAGCTTGTAGTGGTCGATCTCGCCGAATCCGGGCCCGCAATCCTGGCTCTTCGGCCAGTTGCGATGGTCCTTGATGCAGAAACTGCGGACCACGTCGGCGCACTTGTGGATGTCGGGGATCGGATCGAGATGCAAGTAGTCCAGCACGTTGCCGGCATCATAACCGACCATGACGCCCGGGTCGTTGACTTCCCGGATGATCTCGGCGCAGGCCGCGCCGGTGCCCGTCGTGCCGCCGTGCTGCTTGACGATCAGCAGCACGCCGTGGTCGCGGGCGATGGGGCCGAGCTTCTTGAATCGCTCGATCCAAACGGGGCGGCTGCCCCCCTCGGTATGGCCGAAAGTGAGCACCTGGGGGATGCCGGCTGCCTGCGCCTGCTTGAGCCGACGGCTCAGCACTTCCAGCCCGTCAGGCGCCTCGGGATAGATCATGGAGAACATCATGAGCGGCTCCAGGCCCAAGTCGCGGCAGCGCTTGCCCAACTCGCGGGCCTTTTGTGGCGGGGCGTCGGGGGCCATCACCGGCGCCTGCGGGTCGTCCGGCTCGTGGTGCGTAGTGCCCCAGGCCACGTAGCGGTAGCCCGCCGCCCGAATACCCGTCAGCGCCCGCTGCAAGGGAAATCGGGAATAGGGCAACGTCATGCAGGCGATTTGGAATTGCGTGGGCCTGACCGGCTCGGCCGCCGGAGTTTCGCGGCGCCGCGTCAGTGCCGCGCCGGCGGCTGCCGCCGTAGCCAAACGCAAGAAAGACCGCCGGGGGATTCGTTGTACAAGCATGATTGGGACTCCTTACTACATCCTACAGAGCTTTTCGCCGATAAGTGAACTTCCAGTGCAATAGTACGGTAAAGCGTAGGCCGGAACAAGCTTGCGCCGTTCCGGCAGAATACGATCAAATCCTTGCCGGAACCGGCCCGCGACCCGCAAGCGGGTACCCCGAGTGCCCCGAAGCTTGTTCCGGCCTACCGTGCTTACCTGGGCTTCGCTTGTCCGTGGAGGGCAGCGAGGGCCTCTGCGGCCTGCTGGCGGACGGGGGGAAACGGGTCGTTTTGGGCGAGGTCTTGCAGCGTCCGCTCGGCCTCCGGCCCGCCCAGGATACCCAAGGCATGGGCCACGTGGAAGCGGAAGTCGAAGCGGCATTTCTTCAAGGGCGCGATCAATGCCGGGACCACGCTGCCGTCGCCGATTGTCGCCAGCACGTCGGGAATATAACGAGCGCCGGGGGCCCCGCTTGGCGCCCGTTTCCACTTGGCCAGAAGCGGCGCCACGGCCCGCTTGTCCTTGATCCGTGCCAATGCCTTGCAGAGGAATATCGTCAGGTCGCCGTCGGCTTGGGGAAATTCCGCCAAGAGGACATCGAGGGCCTCGGGAAAGGCGCCGAGGTCTTCGGCCGCCGTCCACCGCCGCTCGGTGCCGCCCGTGCGCAAGTCGCGAATGAGAGCCTGCATCGCCTGGTCGCGGGCACCCTGTACCCAGGGTCGGCGGACTTCGTCGCCCTGCGGAAAGAAGCCGGAGGTCTCGCGGACGTCGCGCTCCGGCGCTCGGCCGGCTGCCGGTGGGTGAAGTCGGCCGGGTGCGGGTAACTGCGGGCGAAGGCGGCCAGGGCCGCCCGCTCGTCGAGCGAACCGTCTTGCCCGGCTGCCGCCGTCGCAGGATGGACCTTCGAGTCCGTCCCGTGCCAGTGGACGGACCCGGAGGTCCATCCTACACGTCCTTCCACCGGCCGCAGGCGCATGCCAATCGCCACCATTTGCAACCGCCCTTGGTTAAAGTCTTGATCGTAGTTTTCGCGGACCTCCTCGGGCACGTTGGCGACGTTGATGCGGAAGTAATACGGGAAGCGGCGGATGAATTGCGTCACTTCGCGCAACTGGCCGTCGACGCAATACTCGATCGAAAGCTCCAGGCCCAGGCCGGCGGCCATGCGGTTGGCGGTGACCTGCAGCACGTTCTCGCCGGGCCGCAAGTTGGGCAGCGTCCGCTTGTTGAGCATGCGGACGGCGAGGAACGTCAAGTTGCTGATGCCTACCTTCCGTACGTCGTGCAGGGTCTTCAGCTCGAACTTCAACAAGACGTTATACGCCGTGTAGACGTTAGGCAGGCCCTTGCTCCATGCTCGCAAGCCCAGGTCGATGTCGACGTGCTCTTGTCCGATCTTTTCCTTCGTGTACACCGGCGTCCAGCGAGCGCCGTCGGTCGAAACAAGCAGGCGGCAGACATCGGTGGGCTCCCCTTTACTTAGCGTGGCCGCGCAGCTCGCATCGGCCACGACGTAGGGCGGCGCCAAGCGGTAGATGAACTCGGCCGTCTCGCCGGCCTTCTGCGGGTGGAGCGTGGCCTTGCCTTCTTCGGCGGGCGAGCAGGCGGCGTTCCGCGAGCCGTCGTAAAGGCATTGGGCGAAGGTCTCCGGGCGCATCTCGGGCTCGAAGGCCTGGATTTCCTGGCCCACTGCGGCGTAGACTCCCTTGCTCTTGCCGCGCGCGTAGGCGTAGTAATCCTGCTCGGCGGCGGCAATCTTGTCTTTGCCGCTGGGGACGAGGTAGCCCTTGTTCTGCCACAGGCGACCCACGCTCTCGCCCACGCGCAACGAGGTCCGCAGGCTGTGCAGCTCCTGGGGCGCCATGAGGTGGCGATAGACCATGCCGCGCATCACCGGGATAGATCGCGTGGCCACGCGCTGGTTCTGCTCGTCCCAGTGGTAGCAGCGGTGCTGCGGGTCGAAACTGTGGTAGCGGAGGTTCCCGTCCGCGTCGCGGTAGCGGAGCGCGGCCGTGGTGTGGCCCAAAGTGCATTCGTCCAGGGCCATGTAGCCGGCGGCCCGCCACAAGGCCGCCAGCGCCCAGCTCTGCCCGTCGCACTGGTGGTGGCCGTAGACCGTGAAGATCTTCTGCGGGTCGACACAAGCGGTCTCGTGGCCGCGCGGCCCTTCGTAGGCGTAACTGCCGCCGGTGGCGCTCACCAGGATGCGGAACCACTTCCAGAGGGCCAGGGCCTTGTCCTGGTCGGGCTTGTTCGTCACTCCCTCCAGGCGGAAGATGTCGGCGACGGCCGATTCCAGCGTGGTGCAGTCGGGCCAGCGGCTGGCGGCCACGCGGACGTTGACCAGCGCCTCATCCGCATGGGCCGCGGTGTCGTAGATGTCCTCGCGGAGATAGCCCGACGCGTCGCCGGCCGCTTCGGCCGCAAGGCAGGCCGAAAGCAGCGGTCCCCCGCCCAGCAGCAGCAGGCCCGCATAGAGTTGCTGTCGTATCATGACCAACTTCCAGGGGTTCTCAGACAAAGGGCGTGATACCGGGCATGGCCACCGGCGGCTCGGGCAGCGGACCCCACTCGTACTTGGGCGGCGAGAGGTCCTCCTTCGAGTTCAGCGCTTGCTCCCAGGCGATGGACTGCCCCGTGTAGGTGGTCATCCGCCCGAGGATCGCCAGCAGCGTGCTCTTGGCCATGTACTCGCCATTGTTGATCGGCTGGCCTTTGCGGATAGCGGCGAACATCTCGTCGTGTTCCGTGTGGTAGATGTTGTTCTCCGGGCCGCGGTAGACCCACTTTTTTCCGCCGCTCGTGAGGTTCGCGCCGTTGCGGCTCTCGCGGAATTCCGCCCGGCCCTTGCTGCCGATGGCCCAGGCGCTCATGTCGCCCTCGCACCCGGCCACCTGCCGCGTGTTACTGAACAGCCTGGCCCCGTCGGCGTACTCGTAGACCACGCTGTGGTGGTCGAAGATGTTGCCGAACTGCGGGCCGGTGCGGACCTGCCGGCCGCCCATGCCGATCGCCTTGACCGGATACTGCCCCTTCATGATCCACGCGCAGACGTCGAGGAAGTGGACGTGCTGCTCGACGTTGAAATCGCCGGAGAGCCAGGTATAGTAGTACCAGTTGCGGGTCTGCCAGTGCATGTCGGTTTCGCCCGGCATGCGGGTCTTGGTCCAGATTGCTCCGCGATAGTCGTTGGCCTGGAGGGTGTGGATCTCGCCCAGGGCGCCGTCGTGGACGCGGCGGACGAGCTCGCGGAAGGCATAGGAGCAGCGCAGGCACAGTCCGGAGACGATGGAGAGGTTCTTCTTTTTCGCCTCCGCGCAGGTGGCCAGAACGCTCCGCACGCCGGGGGCGTCGACGGCCACCGGTTTTTCGGCAAAGACGTGCAACCCGGCAGCGACCGCCGCCTTCAGGTGCATGGGGCGGAAGTGCGGCGGCGTGGCCAAGAGCACCACGTCCACCCCGCTGGCGATCAGTTGCTTGTAGGCCTCGAAACCGACGAACTGCCGCACGGAGGTCACTGCCACTTTCTTGCCGATTGCCTCGTCCTTTTGCAGGATTGCCAGGCTGCTTTGCAGCCGCTCTTCGAAGAGGTTGGCCATGGCGACGAGTTTGACGTTGGGGTTGGCCTGGAGGGCATCGGCGGCCGCGCCCGTCCCGCGCCCGCCGCAGCCGACCAGCCCGATGCGCAAGACATCGCTGCCGCCGACGTGCGCGGCGAAGGCCGGCTGTTGGCTGCTGAGTATGCCACCGGCCAGCCCTGTCCCTGAGAGAATTGCGCCGCCCGCCAGGGCCGTGGCCTTCAGAAAATCTCGTCGCCCGCCGCGGCGAGGTTGCAAAGAATCGAGTTTCGTCATGACAAGTCCTCCGCTGTTACATTGTCAAAGGGAGTAAAGCGTAGGCCGGAACAAGCTTGCGCAGTTCCGGCAAGATTTGCTCGTATTCTGCCGGAAGCGACCCGCGACCCGCAAGCGGGTACCCCGGGTGCCCCGAAGCTTGTTCCGGCCTACCGTGCTACTTTTTCAAAGGCAGCAATTCGACGTTGCGGTAGTAAATCTCGCTGCCCTCGTTCTGCAGCAGGATTTTGCCGGCCGCGGGCATCACATCGGAGAATTCGTTCACGGTAACACCGTTGATCTTGATCGTCAAATGGTTGCCCTCCATGATGCACTCCACGCGGGTCCATTGGCCCAGCGGGCTGGCGACGTTGTTCTTGCCGCGGTTGTCGAGCCGCTCCTGGAAGAACGGCTGGTGTTTCGACCACCAGAACTGTTTGCCGGAGTAGGCCGTTTTCTGGCCCCCTCTTTTCCATCGCGTGTTGCCGTCCGCGGCCGTTTCCGTTTCGCTGGTGACGGTGGCGGGAATGACCTTGCCCTTCTCATCCTTGCCGCGAATGACGATCAGGTCTCCTTCGCAGCCTTGGGCGATCTGGCACTCCAGGCACGTCATCCAGGCGCCGTCGCCGGCGCCGCCGTCGGGGCCGATGCCGTTCAGCAGGGCCCCCGAGTTGCGCACGCTTGCCGGGTCGGTGGTGTACTTGCCCCACTTGTATTCCAGGCGGAGATGGTAGTCTTTGTAGGCCTTGTCGGTGGCCAGGTATCCCAGGCCCTCGCCGGAAATGCGAATTGTGCCGTCCACCACGCTGAACACGTGGTGCGGATCCTTGTGGCCCGTCGCCTTGAGCCACGTGGTGAAGCCGGTCAGATCCTTGCCGTTGAAAAGCTTGATGGGCTTTTCGGGGGCCACCGGTTCGCCGGCCCGCGCCGCCGGGGCCAAAAGAAACAAGAGGGTCGGAAGCAGAACTAGCCGACGGGTGCTCATGGATCAACTCCTGATCGAGGGAGAGGGCGAACGGGTTCTCACAGCAGGCTGGAAAACGGAATCGCGGCCCGGCGGGCAGCGTTTCCATCCGCTTTCGCCTGCAGAGTGAACGTACTCAGATTACTTGGCGAAATTCGGGAAGTCAAGCAGCGAAGAATGGAATTTACTTGCCTTGTGACGCCCGCATCGATCGTCCGGCTCGACCCTATTGCCCAGGTTATGCAGTGATCTTGGTTGGGGACCTCGGGTTTCCGCTAACTTTCCGCTTCCGGCCGCAGGTCGATCCTCTCGCAGAACGCCACAAGGAAAAAGACCAGGATGACGCCCGACATCAGAGCCGGCCAAAGCCAATACGGAATCCATTGATGCCCCACAACCCGGTCGCCTTCTTTACGCGTAAAGTCAAGTAGCATCTTGCCGCCTAGGAGCGTGCCCACCAGTTGCCCCACACCGAAAGTCACCAGCGCGAACAACCCCTGGGCGCTGGCCTGCACTTGCTTGGGGGCCTTCTTGTCAACATACGCCGCGCCGATGGTGAAGATGAACGCGAAGGCAAAACCGTGCATCGCCAAGGCGATGAAGTTGGTCCACTGGTACGCCGGGAAAACGCCGCAGGCAAAACATAAGTAACGCAGGCACCAGGCGAGCAGGCCGAGACAAACCATGCTCTTGAATTTCATGCGGAACAGGAAAAACGGCAAGCACATCGTGACGATCAGCTCCGAGGCCTGCGCGATGCTCTGGACGAACTGGGGAAACGGCATTTGGATCTCGTTGAGAAAATCATTGTAGTAAGTCCAATAGAAACAGCCGGGAATCATGATCAGCAGCGAGGCGGCCATGAACGCGGCGAAGTTCCGGTCCTTCAACAGCCCCAGCGCGTTGAGGCCCAAGAGCTCGCCGATCGTGACCTTCTTGCCCGCGGCCGGCGGGGGCGTGTGGGGGAGGAAAAGATTGTAGATTCCCGTGCCAATACAGAGCGCGGCCGCGATCTTCAGTGGCCACACGGTCTCTTCGATCTTGTCAACGCCAAAAACGTAGAACCCTATCGGACTGATCAGGCTGGCCGCAATCCATCCCAAGACGCTCATCGTGCGGATGACGGGAAACTCCTTGGCGGGATCCTGCAAATGGGCGAAGGTGATGGAATAGGTCAGCGACCATGTGGGCATGTAGCAAAGGCAATGCGCCAAGAGGAGCCAAAACAGCGGCCACGGCTGCGGCTTGCCGTCCGCTCCGACGACCACCGCGGCTGCCAGGAAGAGGAAGATTCCGCCCAGCACGTTGAGCGCCGCCATGACTTTTTCCGACGCAAAGAAGCGATCGGCGATCATGCCGACAAACAGCGGCGAGATGATGGCCGCCCAGGCCAACGGCGTGTACTCCCAGCCGATCCAGCCACCCACCCAGCTAACCAGCCTGCTCACCTCGCCTGTTTGGCCGCTTTCGATGTTCCCATAGCCGCGTTTGTCCAGGCAAGATACCAACGGCACCACCCACATGCTGTTGATGGCGTACTGCAGAAACATCATTGCGCCCAGGTGGACCTTGGTGCGGACCGGCGTAGCAGACATCGCGAAAGACTCCTTGATACGAACGGGGCAGCGTGGGTAAACGCGATCATTCTCCTCCAATCGTCCGGGCAAATCAAGGCTGTGATTCAGACGTAAGCGGCGGCCAAGTAGGGTGGGCCGAGTTCTACAAGTCCCACCAGCAACCCGCCAAATCAAGGAATCGAGGATGGTGGGACTCGTAGAACTCGGCCCACCCTACTCGAATGGCATCGAGGACACGTACGTCTGAATCAGAGCCCCGGCATCTTGACAGCGGCAGCGCAGGGCGTTATCGAAAGGGAGAAGCCAACTACCCTAAGGAGCCACCCATGTCGGACCAGCCGCTACGATTACTGATACTCGGGGCACATCCTGACGATGCCGAATACCACGCCGGCGGACTCGCAAAGGCCTATTGCGATTCTGGGGGAGTCGTGAAAATGGTATCGCTGACCGACGGCTCCGCCGGGCATTTCCAACGCTCCCCGGCGACGCTGGGCCCGATGCGCCGTGCGGAGGCCGCGGCCGCGGGGCGCGTGATCGGCGCCGCCTACGAAACCTGGGACATCCCTGACGGCCAATTGATGCCGACCATCGAGGTCCGCCAGCGGGTGGTCCGCGAGATCCGCACCTTCGCCCCGGATCTGCTGCTTACCCACCGCACTTGCGACTATCACCCCGATCATCGGGCCGTCGGCCAGCTCGTGCAAGACGCTTCGTACCTGGTGACCGTGCCCAACGTGCTCCGCGACGTGCCCGCCCTGCGGAAAGATCCGGTCGTCGCCTACATGGCCGATACGTTCAGCAAACCCAACCGGATGGCAGCCGACGTGGTGCTGGACGTGACTGACCGGCTCAACACGATCGTCGCCATGCTGGCCTGCCATCGTTCCCAGGTCTTCGAGTGGCTGGCCTACGAAGAGGGCGTGCTTGATGAGGTCCCCGCGGACGACCAAGACAAACTGGTGTGGCTTCGCGGCTGGTACCTCAAGCACCTTCGCCGGCGGGCCCAATGGTTCCGCCGCGAGCTGATCGCGGCCTTCGGCCCGCAGCGCGGAGCGGAAATCGAGGCGGCGGAACTCTATGAGATCAGCGAATACGCGTCGCGCCCGGATGAAGTCCAGCGGCAGCGGTTGTTTCCGACCGGCCGATTTCTGACGCACAACTAAATCTGTCGAGGTGTACCATGTGCCGTATCGTATTGGGATGGGTAATGCTGTGGGGCCTGCTTGCCTACTGTGCCGCCGACGCGGGCGAGGCGGTCCGTACCAACCACGTCGCCCCGGAGCGCACGAAGGGGTGGAGCTGGACGCCGCGGAAAGACGCGGTCCAGCCCGACTGCGGCAGGCGCAATCCCGTGTTTTACGAGGGTGAGCCGGTGGCCTTTTCGCTGGGTCCCGCGGCGGCCGGCTACGAGGTCCGCGACTACTGGGGCGAACGGGTCGATCAAGGTCCGGCCGCGCAGCGCATCACGCTGAAGGTGCGGAAGCCCGGCTGGTACAAGCTGTATGTCTACGGCAAGGAGGCCACCCGGCAGTGGGGCGACATCGTGGGCGGAACGATGTTTGTCGTCTTCCGCCGCAATCCCAACTTTCCCGACCTGCCGCCCAAGGCCGCGCCCGGCGGCGGCGTTACGGAGGACGAGGTAATGCGCGGCGTGAGCGGCATGGGGCCGCAGCGCCACGCGGCCAATGCCGACAAGCCCGAGGAATCGATCCGGGAGCTGGAAAAGTCGATCGCGATCGATCGCCAGATGTACTTGCCCTACGATCCGCTGCGGAAGCGGGCGTTGATGATCGCCTTCTCCAACGGCACCAAGGGGAAGGAGGCGGGCGTGCGGAAAATCGTCGAGCACTTCAAGGACGTGGTCCGCTACTACGAGCCGCGCAACGAGCCCAATTACGGCAGCAGCGGAAAAGACTTCGCCGAGAAGGAAATGAAACCGTTCTACGAAACGGTCAAGGGCGTCGACAGAAGCCTCAAGGTCATGGGGCCGGGCACCGTGGCCATCAACCCTTCGCTGCTGCCCTTCATCGAGGACTTCCTCAAGGCCGGCGGCGGCGATTCGATCGACGCCTTCTCCATGCACGTCTACAATGGCTTCAACGGCGACCTGGTCATGGGCCGCAAATCGATGGACAACCTGCTGGCCGTGCTGAAGAAATACGGGGCCGACAAGAAAGAGCTGTGGCAGACGGAACAGGGCTACTTCGCGGCCATGTACGGCGTCTACCAGCCCCGCCACCAGGGGCGCTGGACGATGTTGGAAATGATGATCTTCGACCAGTACGGACTGCCGCGCGAGCACAACCACCTGTGGTACGACAAGAGCCACGGCTTCTGGGACTTTCCCACCTGGTGGGAAAACGACGACGGCGGATTCAACCCCGCCTTGCCCCTGATGCGCGTCTTGGCGGAGGAACAGTTCGGCACCCTCTTCGCCCGGGCCTTTGACTTCGGCGAGCCGGGCAATCGGTTGTATATCGGCAGCCTCTTCGAGTCGCCCGACAAATCGAAGCGTGTGGCGATGTTCATGAGCGCCGGCAGCCCCGATGGAACCGTGCGACTGAAGGTGGCCGGCGGTGACAAGCTGCACGTGGTCTCGGCCTTCGGGGTCGAGTCCGACCTGCCGGTCCGCGCAGGCGGGGCGGTGCTTCCCGTGCCCGAACTGCCGGTCTACGTCGAGCTGGCCAAGGGCCAAACGATCGAGGCGCTGCCGACCGACTGGGGCCGCAACCTGGCCCGCGACGAGGGCGTCAGCGCCGTGGCAGCCAACCCGCCCGCGCCGCCGAAGAACCCCAACGACGCCAACCAGAGAATCACGTTCCAGCGGAACTTGGTGTCGAAGCTGATCAACGGCCAGCAGGAGAACTGGTACTACGCGCAGCGTCCCGGCGAGGGCCCTTGGATGGACAATGCCGCAGCATTTCCCACTTGGGTCGAGATCCGTTTGCGAGCCCCGGCGACTGTGGCCCGCGTGATCGTCTACGCCGCCCCGCCTTGGCAATCGCAGGGCACGCTCCTGGACTACGAGCTCCAGTACGAGCGCAACGGCCAGTGGGTGACGATCGAGCACGTCAAGGAGCCCACCCGCACGTACTGCGTTTTCACGCCGCCGACGCGGACCACCGTGGACAGCTTCTTCAGCGACCGCTGGATCTTCCAGCACCAATTCCCGCCGGTGACCACGGGGAAGATCCGTTTGCTGATCCACGATTGCACGTGGGGCGGCGGCGCGACCAAAGAGGAGACCGAGGCCGGCGGCCAGACCGGCCCCCACCAGCCGACCCTCCGCGAAGTGGAGATCTACGGGAAGTAATCACCCTACGACGCCGGGAATCGCCGCCGCAACCGCTCGCACATGATCCGCATCACGGTGAGGGCGAAGTTCGGCGTCTCCTGGACCATGAAGTTGAACTGCCGCTCGTTGACGGGCACGATCCGGCAGGCGGTCTTGGCAACGCACGTAGCGCTCCGCGGCGAACTGTCGATCAGCGCCATCTCGCCGACAATCCCGCCAGGACCTGTCGTGTCGATCACTCTGTCCTTGACGCGAATATCCAGTTCACCTTCCAGCACGATGAACATCGAGTCGCCCGCCTCGCCTTCGCGAAAAACGACTTGCCCCGGCTCAAGCGTGACGGCTCTCTCGGAATTGCGAAACAGATTGACCACAAACACGCGGGCCACCTCCTGAACGTGGAATCGAACTTGCTGGGAATCGACCAATCCTAGACTCGCCGCCGAGAGTTGTCAATTCAAGCGAGCCTAAACACAACGCTAACATTCCAGGGAACCATTGCCTTGACCGTCCTCCGGCCACGCAATACAATCCCTGTTTAAGTTAGAAAAATGTTAGGTAATAGCGATGCCGCTCCATATCGAGGTCGCCAACGCCGTCCGGCAACAGCAGCTCGAACACGAGGCCGGTCCCTTGGAATTCGGCCGCGGGCCGCAGCGGGAGACGAAGCGCTGTCTCATCGACGGCGACCCGACCGTCTCCCGCGATCAGTTGCGGATCGAGCAGTTTGCCAACGGCCGGATCCGCCTGGAGAACCTGAGCCAGCGAAACCCGGTCGTGCTTCCCGGCCGCTGCCGGATTGCCGAGATGCAATCGCAGGTAGTCGATCTTCCCGTCGTCATGGTCATAGGGCAGACCACCATTTCGATCCAGGCGGAAGCGATCGGCGATCCGGCCGCCGCGGCGCCCGACAACCTGAAGACGATCGACTCGTTAGAGCTGCAGGCGACAGTGACCAGTCGGGATTCGCAACGAAACAGGCTTGCGGACAAGTTTTCGGAGGCTACCGCCGCGCAGCTCGGCCAGTGGCTGCACCGCATCATCGAGCTGCAGCAAGCCGGCGCCGGTTCGGCGGAATTCTACGGCAAGACGGCGCAGGCCTTGATCGAGCTTTTGGGCATGGATCTCGGGCTGGTGCTGCTCCATCGCGACGGCGCCTGGTCGATCGCCGGGAGCGCCGTATCGTCGGACTACGTGAACGTCCGCTACAGCAAGACGATGCTCAATCACGTCGTAGCCCAGCGGAGGACCTTCTACGAAGGTCTCGATAAGCTGGGGTCGAATTCCGCGAGCCTGGCGGATATCGAGTGCGGCGTGGCCTCGCCGATCTTCGGACTGCAGGAGGACGTGGTGGGCGTCCTGTATGGCGTGCGGACCCAATTCGGATTGGCCTCGCGGGGCTCGATCGAACCGCTCGAAGCCCAGTTGGTGCAACTCCTGGCGGCCGCCGTGGGGGCCAACCTGGCCCGCTCGCTGGCCCAGCGGACCCGCGTGCAATTCGAGCAGTTTTTCTCAGCCGACCTGGTGCGCGAGCTGGAACGCGATACGAAATTGCTCGAGGGCCGGACCGAGGAGGTGACCATCCTGGTCAGCGATCTCCGCGGTTTCACCGCCCTTTCCGAGCGGCTTGGCCCGCACCGCACCTGTCACATGCTGCGCGACATGATGGAACGCCTCACGGAGCGGATCGTGGAGCTTGGCGGCGTGATCGTCGATTACGCCGGCGACGGTATCCTGGCCATGTGGAACGCCCCGGTGAAACAGGCCGATCATGCCGCGCGGGCCTGCCGTGCGGGACTGGCCATGCTGGGCGAGCTTCCCGAGCTGAATGCCCGCTGGAGCGACGACGTTGCCGGATCGTTGGCCCTGGGGATCGGCATCAACACCGGCGAGGCCCTCGTGGGCAACACCGGCAGCCAGCGGAAATTCAAATATGGGCCACACGGCCATACCGTGAATCTGGCCAGCCGCATCCAGGATGCCACGAAGAAACTCGGGCTGCCGCTCTTGATCACCGCTTCCACTCGCGCGAGCCTGCCGGCCGCCTTCCTCACCCGTCGCATCGGCCGCGTGGTCCTGCCGGGAGTCCGCGAGCCCGTGGTCGCCTATGAACTTTTCGGGCAGCGCGAGTCGCCGGAGTGGATCCGGCTTCGTGACGCCTACGAGGCCGCCCTGACGTTCTACGAAGCGGGGCAATGGGCCCATGCCTGGAAGGCCTTGATGCCGCTCTTGGACGCCAGCGGCGAACGGCCCGTTTCCGACTTGCCCACGCTCAAGCTGATGCGCCGGGCGTGGGAGTGTCTCGAGAGCCGGCCCGATGCGTTCGATCCGATCATCGAGGTCAGCAGCAAATAACAGGTCCCTAGGCACACTCGGCGTGGTCCAGGGCAGGCGAGCAGCCTTCGATCCGCTCATAGATTTCCTGCCGATGGACCGGCACGTCGGCGGGCGCCTCAATGCCGATCTTCACCTTGTCGCCTTGAACGGCCAGAATCTTGACCGTCACCCCGTTGCCGATCGTGATCATTTCTCCTCGCTTGCGGCTTAGAACCAACATCGTCAAACCCTCCTTGTGAAAAGATTTCTCCTCTTGTGCCGGGCGCGGGATCTCCGGCATCCATCGCCTAATTAATGACAACTCAAGTTGCCATAATTAGGATACCATTTTCCGAGAACGGAACAAGAGCAATTTGAGAACAAATCTCAAATAGTAAAATGCGTAAAATAGGAAGGCCGGCAAGGAAGGCTTAGGTCGTACGCGGCACACTACCCGTAAGCGGGTGCCCCGTGCCGCATACATTCACGCGACAGTTACCGCGGCCCTTTGGCTTGCACGTCCGCAAAGTACGTCTGGGCGTCGGCCTTCGTCCACAGGCCGATCTTCCCCGCATCCTTGAACGTGTCGTCCTTCACGTCCAGGTGCAGCTTGCCGTCCAAAAAACACTGGATATGGTCGGCCTTGTGGACGACTCGCAGCGTATGCCACTGGCCCGCGGGAACCTTGATATCGACCGAGCCCAGTTGGGTCCGCTTTCCGGCGACGACCTTGTAGACCCGGAAATTGTCCTCCAACGGATTCATGCGGGCGATGTAGTAGTTGTCGGCGTCCTTGTATCGCCACACCGGCCCGCCACCCTGGTCGAGCTTGCCCGCCATGGCCTTGAAAGCGACGCTCAAGTCGATGTCGGCGAAGCGGGTCTTCTCGGCGATACAAAGGTTGAAAAGGCGATTCGGCCCCTGGTCCGAGGTCTGCGCCAGGACCTTCCTGCCGTCGGCGTCCTCGGCGACTTTCCACACGCTGCCCGGACCGTCGCCCGTCTTGGCGGCCGTCCAGCCCGCGGGCAACTCCCCGGGCTTTGTCTCGTTGAGCGCCATGGCGAAGGAAACCGGCAGTTCCACCTTCTTGACCTCCTGCCCGTTTTCCACGAACTTGATCGCCGTGTAGTTCTCTTTGGGGATGGAAACGATCAACGGGCAGGCAAAGGTGGCCGTGTTGCTCTTCTTCTCGGTGGTCGCGTAGCGCAGTTCCACCACACCCGCGGTCTCGGTCACGCCTTCGACCTTGTACTCCACCAAGGCCTGTCCCCGTTTGACGGCGGCAATTACCATCAGCGACTGGAAGGCGTCTTTGGGCAGGCGGTGGTGCACGTCGCGCATCACAAAGCCCACGCCGAACACCTTGTCGAACTGCCCCTGGTCATGGATGACCACGAACGATTCGGCGGTATCCCGCTCGAACTTGTTCGACACGAAATAGCCCGAGTAGGTATCGAAGGCCAGTTTGGCCGGTTCGGCGGCCGAGGCCTGTTGCCCCGGGCAGAAAACGGCCGACAGCAGGATGGCAATGGTAGTTCGTCTCAAGTGTTTCACTCCTCGTTTTCAATGTGACACACTTCGCGCGGCAGGAATGACGCGTTCGATAGTAACTCGAAGCGTAAGCGAGGATATCACTTACGGCCCTCACCGAACATGAGCACATGGTGCCCGCTTCGGGTTACTATCATCTTCAGCCGCGCGAAGCACAAAATAGGAAAATCCCTTTTCATCATACCTGGTCAAGCGCGAAGCGGCCAACCAGTTTATAAAAGAACCCCGGCACTTTCGCGGTCAGAGTCAGTCGCTCATCACGGAATGGGTGCCTGAACGAAATCGACCAGGCGTGAAGCGCCAGACCGGGGCCGGTTTCCTTCGGGCGGCCATACTTGCGGTCCCCCACGATGGGATGCCCAATACCGGCGAGATGTACCCGGATCTGGTTCTTCCGGCCCGTTAGCAAGTTCACTTCCAGCAAGGCGAATTCCTTGGTCTGCTTGAGCACCTTGTAAGCGGTGTGGGAGAGCTTCCCCCGGGTGCCATCGGGCGTGGAGTAGACGACGTGCGCTTGGTTCTCGGCGAGATAGGTCGTAATGGTCTCCGCGCTCTTTTGGCACCGGCCATGAACGACGGCAAGGTACTTCTTCTCGATCTCGCCCCACGCACCCTGCAAGCGGAACTTCGCCTCTTCGCTCTTGGCGAAGACGAGGACCCCGGAAGTCTCCCGGTCCAGGCGATGCACGATGAACACGCGGTTTCGGGAGCGGGCAGAGCCCTTGCGAACATAATCCGTGAGGATGTAGTAGGCGGTGTGCGACTTGTCGCGATCGGTGCCGACGGTCAAGAGTCCTGCCGGCTTGTCGACCACAAGGATGTCGCGGTCCTCGTAAAGCAGCGCGAGGCCGTGCGGCAGGAAACCGGGGCGGGGGCGTTTAGCCATGGTAATTCCCTCCCGCTTGCCGGGCCTCGACGTGGTCGGGCACGGTCAGGATCAATGCCTCGCCAGGGCAGACCGCTCACACCAGATTATTCCGCACCGCCCACACCGCGGTCTGCGTGCGGTCCGTCAGGCCGCTCTTGCGGAAGATGTGCTGCACGTGTTCCTTGACCTTCTCGTAGGTGATATCCAACTCCACGGCGATCTGCTTGTTGGTCAGCCCATTGGCCATCTGCCGCAGCACGTCGCCTTCCGCCTCGCTCAAGGAGACTTCGAGGTTGCCGGCCGAGCGCGGCGTCCGCAACGAGCGCCGCGCACTGTGGAGCGTTTCCTGGCTCCAGATTTGTTCGCCGGCGGCAACGGTCCGGATGGCGCGCAACAACTCGTCCCGGCTGCAACCCTTCAACAAGAAGCCGCTGGCACCCAGCGCGATCGCCCGGGCCATGCTGGCGGGGTTGTCGAATGCGGAGAACAACAGCACCGGCAGGTCCGGCTTGTCGAGCTTGATGCGCCCCAGGGTCGTCAGCCCGTCGCCGTCGGGCATGCGGATGTCCAGCAGCACCACGTCGACTTTCTTTTCCAGGGCGAGTTTGACTGCGGCCTGGCCGGTCGCGGCCTCCGCCACGACCTTGATGTCCGTATCGGCAAGGAGGGTTTTCAAGCCACAGCGAACCATTTCATGGTCGTCGGCAATGAGAAGCTGGATTTTGTGCTCGATGGGCATAGCAAGGGCCTGCGCAAGAGGAAAATTACCGGAAAGAACCGGGGGGCGAACAGACCTCTATTATGTGCAGCCGAAATGGATATGGCAAGTAGGGGGGGAGGGTCGAAAATTGGCAGAAAATCGGCGCAAAGTACAAGGCCAATTCCTGGATCTGCTCACCCTACGACCTTCGCGGCCAACCGGTCGGACGCCAAAGCTGCCAGCGCAGCCAGACGGCCAGGCAGCGGTCGTTGACGAACCAGCGGAGCGCAGTCCAGCCCTGCCGCGGCCCCAGTTGCCGCAAGGTGCCCAGCGACCGCATGCCCTGTTCGCCCAGGCGGCGGAAGAAGCCGGGCTGGGCCGATGGTCCGGTTTCCGCTGCGGGCGACGCCGGGGACAGGCAGCCTCGTGTCGCATTCCACGGGCTGGCAGCCCGTGACACGGCGAGGGCCGGCGATTCGGCCGGCATGCTCAGCACGTCGCGGATTTGCTCCAGGAAAAGCTGCTCGAACTTCTCCTGGGCGTAGTGCTCGCGCACGTATTGCCGGGCCTCTTGCTGAATCCGCGTGCGGAGAGCTGCATCCTCGATCAGGCGCTCGATGGCGTCGTGCCAGCTCTGCGCATCGTTGGACACCAGCAGGCCGGAGAATTCGTGCTGCACACACTGGGAATAGACGTCGTTGTGCGAATAGATGCCGGCGATGCCGCTGGCCCCGTACTCGCGAAACTTATTGTTGGTTTTCGAGCGATAGAAGACGTCGTCCGGCAAGGGGGCCAGACCGATATCGTATCCAGCGCGGGAAAAACGTCGCAGGTAGCGGTCGTACTGGCAGACCAGGCCGTGGTGCCGGACGTTGCGGAAGGAAGGATGAAGGATGAAGGATGGAGGATGAAGGCCGAATTCATCCTTCCTCCTTCCTCCTTCATCCTTAATCGGCGGACGGCAGCCCCAGAAATGGGCCTCGATCCGGTTCCCGTAGCGGCCGAGGATGCGTGCCAGCGCGGGCCAGAAGATCTCGCACAACGGATCTTGCGTGCGGCTGGTCGCATAGACGATCTTGATCGGGCCCGGCGGCCTGGTCGGGCATCCGCTTGCGGGTGGCGGCGGCGGCACGAGCGACATATCGACCGGTGCGAACGTCTGCACGACCCGCGGATTCACGGTGGCCACGCGGTCGGCCAGCGGCTGCGAGTAGACGCGAACCAGCGCGGCCGCGCGCAGGTATTCCGTCAACATCGCCTGCCGCGAGGCCTCCCGCAAGCGCGACAAGCCCTCGCAGTTCGGCGGCAGCTCGAACAAGTTGTCGTCCAGGTCGTAGATCAACGGTGTGCCGCGGGACCGGGCGGCGGCCAGGAGCGGGGCGTGCCGCGGCTCGGTGTTGCGGCACAAGACAATCGCGTCGGCCCAGTCCGTATCGTTTCGCCCGGCCTGCGATTCCAGCACGATCCGCGCGGAGATCCGGCCCGCACGGTGCAGGTTCACCAACGGCTTGACGACGGTGATCATCGTCGAAGGAATGAACCCCGGCAACACCGCCAGGATGCGGGGACGATTGACTTGCATGCGAAGGCTTTCGTGTCAGGCTCAAACCCGCTTGGATAATGGATGCCGGAGCCTTCTCAGGACGCCCGAGAACGTGTGCTGGATGAATTCGTTGCCGCGGGCAAAGGCCTTACGAGCCAGACGGCGGAGGCCCCGCCGGCGGATGGCCCTTGCCATGGCGGCCGCCATGTCGACGACGCTGGAATTCTCGAACGCTTCACGGTCGTAGGGCAGACGCATGTCGTACTGTCCGCCGTAGACCGGGAGCTGGTCGCGCGTCGCACCGGGAACACAAGCGGGCTCAAGCTGCCCGACCCCGCCGACCGCATCGAGCAACTCGGTCAAGATGAACTTGTCCTGGTCCACGGCCGCCGACCATGGGTACATGGTGCCCGCGGCGGCGTCGAGCAGGATGGACTCGAACTTCCGCAGGGAGACTTCGCCGTTGAACTGGGCCAGCGCTTTGCGGTAGCCCGCCTGGCCCAACCGCTCGGCCTCTTGGGGATCGTCCAGGAGCCTGGACATGCAGGCCGCCAACTGCTGGATATTTCCCGATTCGAAGAGCATGCCGGTCTGGCCGTCGTCGATGATCTCGCACAGGCCGCCAACGGCCGAGGCGATCACCGGAGTTCGCGCGGCCATCGACTCGATCGCGAGCATTCCGAAGGACTCGATGCGCGAGGGGAAAAGAGTGGCCAGCGATGTTTCGTAAACTTCGCTGACATTCGTGGTTCTACCCCGCAGGCGGACTTCATTTTCGAGATGCTCCTCGCGAATGATCTGCCGGAACCATTCCTTGTCGTCGCCGTCGCCATACAGATCGAGGAAGCACTTCTGGCCAGCGGCCTTCAGGGAGCCGAGAGCCCGGATCGCCACGTCGAGCCCTTTGTGCTTCTCCAGGGTGGAAAGGCAGACGAAGCGCCGACCATGGGTACATGGTGCCCGGTCGCGGCGCTGGCTGGGCGCAGCGGCGGGGACTTCTGTCCAATTCAGGATAACGGTGACGTCGCGGGGCGCAGCTCGATAGCGGAAATGCCGCGCGGTCCATTCCGAACAGGCAACCACACGTGCCGCCCCGCGCAAGGTCAGGTTCTCGCCGATGCGCGAGAGCGGCGACGCCCGTCGCAGCAGGCCCGCGTCGGTAATCCCGTGCACCCACGCCACGTAAGGAATCTGCAATTTCATGGCCGCCATGACCGGCGGCAAGGAGGTGAGGGTATTGACCACCACGACGTCCAACGGATACTGCTGCATGACGTTGCAGTAGCCGTTGGCCTGGAGGGCGATGCGCGACCAGTAGCTCCTGGCCGACTCCTGGTCTTCGTAAAAGTACCAGGAAGGCGACGGGATTTCCGCGTAGCGGATGCCGTGCTCCGCGGCCATCGAGGCCAGGGGACCCGTATCCGGCGCGGGAATGAACAGCAGGGGACTGATCCGCCCCGTCTTCGACAACCCGATGGCCAAGTTGAGCAGCATCCTCTCCGCGCCGCAAATATGGGGCGAGTGTGACAAGAGACCGATATGGAGCATGGTAGTCATTCTTTTTTCAGGCGAGAAAGTCGAGAATCATGCGACGGAACTGTTCGGCAACCACGGGCACGTCGTAATGCTTGCCCACGTCGTCACGCGCGGCCTGCCAAATCCGCATCAACGTGCGGCGCTCCAGCAGGCTTTCCATCGCTTCGCTCCACTCGGCTTCGGAATCGCTGTCGTGCACCAGGATGCCGTTCCTGCCGTGTTCGATGTGCGCTGTGTAGGGCGGGACGGCACTGTACACGCCCACGGCGCCGGCCGCCGTGATTTCCAGGTACTTGTTGGGGCACTTCGAGTGCTCCATCCGCTTGTTCCCCAGCGGGGCCACGAGGATGTCCGGCCCCGCCTGGCGGATCTTGCGGATGTAGCCGTCATAGGTGTCTGGCGGGAGCCATGTGGCATGCAGGCCGTCGAACATCCGCTGCTGCTCCGGCGAGAAATCGCCGAAGAGCAAGACACGCACGTCCTGACGCTTCCGCGCCACCGCCGCCATGGCGGCAAAGGCGGCGTCTTCGTGCCGCAAGGAACCTGCGTATCCAACCACGAAACCATCCGCATGCACCGGCCGCGGCACCGACTCGAACTCAGCCAGCGGCACGCTCACCGGAAGGCGGAGGATGCGCCGCGCGTAGGGGGCGATGTCTTCCGCCAGGATCGGACTGTACGTGAGCACCGCCGTGACATGCCGCAGCGCATACAGGAAGTTCTCGTAGTCCGGTCTGCCCGGCGAGAAAATACGTGCGTAATACTTGGGGTAGTCGGCGGCAACAGTCAACCAGTTGTCGTCGATCATGTAGAGCGTCGGGATGCCCAGCGCCGCACAGTGATCGATGACGGATCTCACCTGGCCGCAACGGGCCCGCGTCAACACGACCAGGTCATTGCCGGCGAGATCGGAACGTGTGACAGACCGGTCCAAGAGGACCTTGTACGACGCGAAGCCGGACCCTTGCAGGTAATCGAGATAATTGAAGAACGTCAATCGATTATGATGGTATTCCCAGTCGCCGCCGGTAATCGCGATCTTATAGGGCCCGGCCTCGCCGGCCACGACCATGGGTACATGGTGCCCGACATGGTGTCCGCGTCGGGCTTCATTCCCGCCGGGACCGAGCATCGATCCGAACGTCTCGGCGCGACGTTGCAAGTAACTGGAGTCGTCGGGCTTCAAGTCGGGCAAGAAAGATTCCTGGCACCAGGACTGCGCGGCACTTCCCCGCTATACTGCGTAGGCTGCTTGCTACGCACGACGTAGCGGTGCTGGAGATCGTCCGAAGGCCGGAAAAGCCGGCAGAAAGGGTAGCGCCGCAGGGGAACCGCGGAAGCCGTGCCCACGAGTTCGCCCGCGTGCTGGACCTGCACGTCTTTGGAAAGCCTCACGAGCCAATCCCAGTCGCACGCGGTCTGGAGCAGGGGCGATTCGTCGAAGGCGTTGCTGTTGCGCGGGGCCGCCACGGCGGTCAACGGCAGCAGCGGACCGTATTGCTGCCAGCCGTGAAGCAGGCCCGCCGTCGGCAGGCTGGAGAAGCGGCCTCGTATTTCCGGCGACGCCAAATAAAAAGCCTGGCCCGGTTCGCCCAGGCGGACGGCGCCCGCCAGGCGCCGATAGTTCGTGGCGGTGCACGCTTGGTTCGCCAGGGCGAAGGCCACGGCCCGCGCTCGACTTGCCCGCATTCCGGCGTTGAACAAAACTGCCGGAAGGTCCGTTTGCCGATCGATCTCCACGCACTTCGCCTGGGGAAACCGCTGCGCGATGGTTTGGACCAGGCACAAGGTCTTCCAGAACGGACCATCCAGCACGAAGACGAACTCGAAGTCCTGGGCGAGCGGCTCCAATTCCTCTAGCCGCTGGAAGATGCCTTCTTCGACGCGCTCGTAGCGACCGAAGAAGGGAAAGACCACGGAAAGGTCGGGCACCATATCGGGCACCTTGTTGGACACCATGTCGGGCACCATGTCGGGCACCATGTACTCATGGTCGTGGTCGTGGTCGTGGTCGTGGTCGGCGACATTCCGCGCCGAACGGCGTTCTACGCTCGCGGCGTCTTCGACTTTCCCAGCAGCGCACGGCGTCTCAACCACGGCAACGGACCCCGATCCGCACCGCAAGTGCGAGCATTGAGAACCGTCGGCGGGTAGTGAATGGATGGCACGGCTCATTCTTTTTCGACTCTTCAGGCGGCTTTGGCGGCGGCCCGCTTGCTCATCCTCAGGGCCTTTTCCGTACGGCTGGTGACTTCGAATCCGCAGGCTTCGTAGACCTTGATCGCCCGCACGTTGCCGGGAAGCACTTCGAGATAGATTTCCTGCATGCCAAGTTGTTCGAAGGCCAGGGCGACGGCGGCGGCGGCGGCCTCGCGGGCCAGACCGCGGCCGGCGGCATCGGCCTCGCCGATCATCAAGCGGCCGAATTCGGCCGTCCCCTTGGCCCAGTCGACGTTGTAAATGGCCACCTGTCCGATCGGCCGTTCGCCCGCCGCTTCCTCAATGATGAAAACGAAGTCGTCGTCGCGCTCCTGGTAGCGGGCGAACCAGGCGGCATGCTGTTCCTGGGTGAGCCGCTCGCTGAAGAAGAACCAGCGGCGGATGTGGTCCTGATTGCGCCAGGCCAGCGTCCGCGGCAGGTCCTGCTGTTCCAGCAACCGCAGGCGGACGCGCCCGGCTTCCAGCGGCGAGAGGCGACGTTTGCGGAGAATCGTGCGGATATCCATCGAATGCTCCTCGTGCGACGGCGGCCCGTTTTCGCTTGATCGTAGTGGGGACAGCGGGCGTGCCCGGAATTCAACTCGCCACCAACACCGGCGATCCCACAAGTTCCGTGAAGACTTTATTTCGATCCTGCCCGTGACTGTTCTTGAACTGTTCCCCAACGGCATCATAGGGATGCGCTAGCAAGGCGGCTTCCAGCACCTTGGCATAGGTGTCCCGCATGGCGGGACGGCACAGGAGGAGCTTGTTCGGAATGTAGGCAAAAGGCACGAGCCACGACTTGCTCGCAGGAAGGAACGCCAGGATGGCTTCGGCAACTCCCATACACAGGCAGTTCAAGAAATCATCCGCGGCAACGATGCCTTGGTCCGACAACACCTGATCCGACAGGCGCAGGTCGTTAAGAACGCCAGGCTTCAGGTGAGACCCGTCCACGCTGATAAAACGGGCACTGCCGCCAAGACAGGCAATGATTTCCGCTGCCGTGACATCGGCTGACGATCGCTGGATCATCTGAACGCGGCGGGCATCCGCCCCATTTCTGCCGAGCAGATCCAAGACCTGATTTTGGGCGCGAATTCAAACGTATCCACGCCCAGGATCTTCTCCTTGGCGGCGTTGGCCGAGTGGAGCAACAGGGAGAAGTACTTTCCGCAGAAAACGCCGATCTCCAACAGCCCGCCGCGAACCCTGTTGGCGACCTGCCAATCCAACAGATCGAGCGTCCTGATCGCCGCCTGTGGTAAGAGCCACCCTTGAAGCGGTTCTGTAACCCTCTTGAAGAATTCGACATTGCCCTGATAGTTCATCGGTCTGGTTCCTTCCCTGGATATCGGCCGTTTCCCGCCCAGCGGCACGCGCGGCATTGTGCGACAATGCGGCCCGGGGCCATCCTACGCATTTCCATTCGGCGGATCAAGTTCAACGACGTTCCGTGAAATGACAGGACGATACAAGTCAGGCGGCGGTACGTTTTGGCTTGCCCGTTTCTTCGCGCGGCAACTTCACCGCCTTGCGCGCGCCGATGAAGCCGGCCGCGACGTAATACGCGGTGATCGCGTCGATCACCTGTTGGACGTCGGCGTCGGTCATGTCAGGATACATGGGCAGCGAGACGATCCGCTGGAAGACCTCTTCGGCCTGCGGCAGATGCGGCTTGTTGCCGTAGCACGAGTAGAGATGGATCGGCGTGTAGTGTACGCCCGTGGCGATGCCCCGCTGCTGCAGGAACGAGCACAGGTCGTCGCGCTGCGGCGTCTTGAGGCAGTAGATGTGCCATGACGATTCGAAATCGGCCGTGTCGGCCGGCGGCGTCTCCATGAAATCGTAGGCGGCGAAGGCCTCGGAATACCGGCGGGCGATCTCCCGCCGCCGGCCGTTGAGCGACCCCAGCCGCCGCAACTGCACCAGCCCGATGGCGGCGGCAATGTCGTTCAAGTGGCACTTCAGGCCGATCTCGTCGACGAAGTACTGCCACCAATACGACTTGTCGGTGCCCGTGCGGTCCCACGTGCCTTTGTCGATTCCCAGCCAGCGGAGCCGCTTGCTCCGCAGCATCCACTGCTCATGGTTCAGCGTCAGGGCGCCGCCGTCGCCCATGGCCAGGTTCTTCACCGCATGGAAGCTGAAGCAGCCGATGTCGCCGATCGAGCCCACGCTGCGGCCCTTGTAGCGTGCCCCGGTGGCGTGCGCCAGTCTTCGATGATGGGGATCCCGCCCGCGATTTCCTTCAAGGCGTCCAGGTCGATCGGCCGGCCGGAGTAGTGCACCGGAATGATCGCCCGTGTGCGGCTGGTGATCTTGCGGCGGACGTCCTCCAGGTCCAGCGCCAGGGTATGCGGATCGACATCGGCAAAGACCGGCATCGCCAGGCGGTAGGCGACGCAGTGGGCCGTCGACACGAACGTCATCGTGGGCACGATCACCTCGTGCCCGTGGTTCACCTCGAGCAGTTTCAGGGCCATGTCCAAGGCGGCCGTGCAGGAGTTCACCGCCACGGCATAGGTGGTGCCGACGAATTCGGCAAAGCGTTTTTCGAACTCCGCGGTTTTCGGGCCCAGCCCAATCCAGCCCGAGCGCAACACCTCGGCGACCGCGTCGATCTCTTCCTGGGTCATCGACGGCTTGAAGACTTGAATCACTGTGGGTCCTCCTTGACCTCGCACTGCGGGGCATGGCGAATCGCCCCGCCATTGGTGGCATTCGGGCGTCGCGTCTCGCGGCCGGCCATTCCCGACCCTCGCAGAGAATTTCGACGCTCATGCGCACCAAAGGGGCCGCGTGTGCGGGTATCGCTGCCCCATTGGGAAAATTGGCATCCTGCCAACCTTGGGATGGCATTCTAATCCAATCGGGATTGGCATGTCAAGCAGGAAAACGGGGTGAATTCCCTAGTTTATGGGGTAACGGCCGTGAGCGGTGGGGCCATGATCGCAGGGGTGTGCGCCGAGAGGCATATAGAGCATCTTTGCGCAGCCCCCGCGATTGGGGAAAATGCTCAGACTGGATGTATGTCTCACCCGGCGAGAAGTGAAACGGGGAATGCTCAAGAGCCAGCAAGTTCCGCTGCTTCCTTACAAGGATCAGAAGAAAATAGGGGACAAGTACCGTAAGGCGCAGGAATACGAAGCGGAAATTCGAAAATTGCACGCTGCCGCACAAGGCGTGCTTTCACCGCTGGAGCTTGAGGGCGACGTGGCGAAGGACCGGCTCGAAAGGGCCAAACCGCCAAAGTGCTCACCTCTTCGGATCTCAAAAGTTCCGTTGCCGAGGTTCTTTCTGAAAATCACGATAGCTTCGCTGACGCCATCCCAGCGAGTGAGGTGAGATTTTGAACTCACTTAGCTCGGTTGAACGAGCCCAGCCAGCGGCAGGCGTTCTCGATCACCCGCAGCGGCAATTCCTGCTTGTAGACCGGGAAGGTCTCGTGGCCGGGGCGGAAGTAGAAGACCCTGCCTTTGCCGACCTTCCACACGCAGCCGCTGCGGAAGTGCTCGCCCTTGTCCCACTTCTCCTCGAAGACTACCTCGTCCGGTGCGGGGACGTGGAACGGCTCGTCGTACATCTCCGTCTGCGGGATGTCCCACTGCTTCGGCACGCCCCGGGCAATCGGGTGCTCCGGCAGCAGCGTCGTGACGTGGCTCGGTTGGCCGTCCGCGCGGTACGCGGGGAAGCAGCAGTTGGGCAGCGTAATCTCGATGTGCAGCCTGCCGTCGGCAGCGGTCTCCCGCTTGACCGACGGTGTCAGCGGGCTGGTGCGCTGGGGGGCCGCGAACGGCTTGGGAGTCAGGACGGTTATCTTCGCCGCCGCCCGCTTTCGCGTGCTGAGGCCCTTGAGGGCATCCTCGGTTGCCCGGTCGCGCATGGCCTCGACGAAGGGGGCCGACCAGTGTGCCGAGTGGAGTGAAACCAGCGACAGCCTGCCGGCCTCGATGCGCTCGACCACCTTCCGGGCCCTGGCCGGCGTCACGGCGGGGTTGGTTCGGTAATGGCTCCACCAGACCAGCACGTCGCAGTCGTCCAGCACGTCGTCCGACAGCCCCTGCTCCGGGTCGGAGAACTTCACGGACCGGACCGCGAACCCAGGGCGGCCCTTCAGGTAATCCGCAATCGCATTGCCCAGGAAGTTGTTGTAAGCCTGCTTCTGCTCGGGCTGCTGCTCATCCCAAACCACCACGCGGACAGGTCGCGTCGATGATTGCGCCCTTGGAGTGTCAGCTCGCCCGCAAACGGCGAGCAGTCCCGTAGCGGCGATAATGATCGTGCAAAGAAACGCTCGATAATTCATGGGTACTCCTACTTTGGGATTCTTCCTTCGCCAAGAGAAGACTGGTTCACCGGCCCGACCCTACGGGCGCCCGGCCGGCAGGGGCCGCAAGCATCTTGCGACAGTTAGCGGTTCTTCGGTCCTAGATCCCTTCACCGTGCCCGAAGATGCCTTGTTCGGGCCCGAAGACCTTCACGCTCCGCGGCGACACGAAGACCTGGCTCTCGACGCCGATTTTCAAGGCCCGATAGCGATCTTGCGGCAACTCGGCCTGGAGCATCTCGCCCGTATGGGCCCGCAACTCCAGCCGCACGTTGGGGCCGGCCGAGCGGACCCGCGTGACCATGGCCGCAAAGGCGGGATGGCCGTTGCGGTGCGTCTCGATTTCCAACTCGTGCGGACGGACAAAGACCCGCACGCGGTGCGCCGACAAGAGCGACGGGTGCGGCGCATCGAGGGCCAGCGCGGCGAAAAGGACCTTGCCGTCCTCGACCCGTCCGTGGAACATGTTTACCTGGCCGAGGAAATTCATGACGAACTCGGTGCTGGGATTATGGAACACCTCGTCGGGCGTGCCGATCTGCTCGACGCGCCCCTCATTCATCACCAGCACCCGGTCGGCCAGCTCCATGGCCTCGTCCTGGTCGTGGGTCACGAAGACGCTCGTCAGGTGGATTTCGTCGTGCAAGCGGCGAAGCCATTGACGCAGCTCCTGCCGGACGCGGGCGTCGAGGGCCCCGAACGGCTCGTCCAGGAGCAGCACCTTCGGCTCGATCGCCAGCGCCGGGCCAGGGCCACGCGCTGCCGCTGGCCGCCGGAAAGCTGGTGCGGGTAGCGATTGGCCTGCACGTCCAACTGCACGAGTGTGAGCAGTTCCATGACCTTGGCGCGAATCTGTTCTTTCGAGGGCCGCCGCAATCTGGGACGCACCCGCAGCCCGAAAGCCACGTTCTCCAGGACCGACATGTGGCGGAAGAGGGCGTAATGCTGAAAGACGAAACCGACCTGGCGGCTGCCCGCGTCGCGGCCGGCCACGTTTTCGTCGTGGAACTTGATCGGCCCGCTGCCGGGGTCGGGCCGCTCGAGCCCGGCGATGATTCGCAACAGCGTGGTCTTGCCCGATCCGGAGGGACCGAGCAGGGCCACGAGTTCGCCCGCTTTCACGGTCAGGCTGACATCGTCGAGGGCCGAAAACGTGCCGAATGTCTTGCTGATGTGCTGGGCTTCGATGCTCATGATGACTACTCCTCCGCTTTCCGAATTTCGCGATCGCGCGAGAACAAATCCGTAGGATCGACCTCTGCGTCCGTACCTATAAGATGGACCGACTCGGAGGTCCATCCTGCAGCTCGGGCCATTTCTCGCTGCTGCGCCATTCAATCAGGGTCTTCGCCACGAGCGTCACCAGGCCGAGCATCGCCAGGAGCGAGGCGACGGCGAAGGCCGCCGTGTAACAACCGGAATCGTTGTACAAGGTGGCCACTTCCAAGGGCAACGTGTTCGTCACTCCGCTGACCCGCGCCGTCACCACGGAGACCGCGCCGAACTCGCCCATCGCCCGCGCGTTGCAAAGCAGAATGCCGTACAGCAATCCCCACTTGGCGTTAGGAAGCGTGATGCGGCGGAAGATCTGCCAACCGCTGGCCCCCAGCACGCGGGCGGCCTCCTCCTCTTCGGTCCCCTGCGCTTCCAAGAGCGGAATCAACTCGCGGGCGACAAAGGGAAAGGTTACGAACATCGTGGCGATGATGATGCCGGGCACGGCAAAGATGACGCGCACGCCGTGCTCGGCCAGCCACGGTCCGAAATAGCCGTGCGTGGGGCTGAAAAGCAGCACGAACAGCAGGCCGGCGATGACCGGCGAAACGGAAAACGGCAGGTCGATGAGCGTGATCAGCAGGTTCTTGCCCACGAATTGGAACTTGGCGATCGCCCAGCCGGCGGCCAGGCCGAAGAGCGTTCCCATCGGCACGGCGACGGCGGCGGCCACCAGCGTCAGATAGACGGCATGCAGGGCATCCGGCGAAATCAGCGCAGCGAAGTAGGCCCTCACGCCATTTTCCAGGGCCGAGGCGAAGACCAGCGACAGAGGCAGGAGCAGAAACAGGGAGAGGAAGGCCAAAGCCAGACCGATCAGCAAGCCCCGCAGCCAGAACGGCTCCGTGACGCGGAGTTCCGCGCGACCGTGAACGACGGCAGAAACAAGCGATCCGGCGGCGGCAGGCATGTTCAGGTCCTCCTCGACATCTCAGGTCGCATATCTCCGGCTCCACCACTGGAGCACATTGACGGTCAACAACAGCACGAACGAGGCCAGGAGCATCATCACGCCCAGGGCCGTGGCCGCCGCATAATCGTATTCTTCCAGCTTGGAGACGATGTGCATGGGCACGATCTGGGCCTGGCCGGCCGACGTGCCCGCGATGAACACCACCGAACCGTACTCGCCCAGCGCGCGGGCGAAGGCCAGCGAAAAGCCGGTCAGTAGGGCCGGCAGGACCGTGGGCAGGATCACGCGGGAGAAAGTCTGCAAGCGGCCGGCGCCAAGGCTGGCGGCCGCCTCTTCGAACTGCGGGTCGAGATCTTCCAGCGCCGGCTGCAACGTCCGCACCACGAAGGGCAAGCCGACAAACGTCAGCGCGATGATCACGCCCCAATGCGTATAAGAAATCTCGACGCCCTGGGGAAGCAGGCGGCCGATCCAGCCGTCGCGGGCATACAGGGCGCTCAGTGCGATTCCCGATACGGCCGTGGGCAGGGCGAACGGCAGGTCGACCACGGCATCAATCAACTTCTTGCCCGGAAACGTATAGCGCACCAATACCCAGGCCACCAGGAAGCCAAACACGGCATTCACAACCGCGCCGGCCAAGGAGGCGCCCACGCTCAGGCGATAGGAGGCCAGGATCTCTGGTTGCGTGACCGTTTCCGCAAACCTCGACCAGCCCATGCTCTTGGTCTTCAGCACCAGTCCAGCCAAGGGAATGAGCACCAACGCCGACAGGTAGAACAATGTGAAGCCCATCGTCAGGCCGAAGCCAGGCAGCACGCTCGGTTTCTTGAGTTGTAGCGACATTACTTTGCCTGGAAAATCTCGTCGAACACGCCTTGGTCGTTGAAGTGGGTTTTCTGCGCATCTTGCCAGCCGCCGAACACGTCGGCCACGGTGAACCGCTTGAGATCGGCGAACGGCTTGAGCAAGGCGGGATCGACCGCTTGCGGATCGCTGGGCCGATAGAAGTTCTTGGCGGCAATTCTTTGGCCTTCCGCGGAGTAGAGATACCTCAAGTATTCCTCCGCCACCTTGCGAGTTCCCAGGCGATCGGCATTCGTGTCGACCACGGCCACGGGCGGTTCGGCCAGAATGCTGATGCTCGGCGCGACCACCTCGAATTTATCGGCCCCATCGCCGGCAGTCTCCTGCAGGGCCTCGTTCTCCCAAGCGATCAACACGTCGCCCTGGTTCTTGCGCACAAAGGTAATCGTCGCGTCGCGGGCGCCCGAGTCGAGGATCTTCACGCGCTGATAAAGATCCCGGACAAACTCTTTTGCCTTCTTCTGTGCCGCTTCAACCGCCTCGGCCTGCCGGGGATCGTGGAGTTTGCCGAAATTTCCCAATTCGTGGTGCAACGCATATCCCCACGCCGCGAGATAGTTCCAGCGGGCCCCGCCGGAAGTCTTGGGATTGGGAGTGATCACCTCAACCCCCGGCTTCACCAGATCGCCCCAGTCGTGGATGCCCTTGGGATTGCCTTTGCGCACCAGGAAGAGAATCGTCGACGTATAGGGGCAGTTGTTGTTCGGCAGCTTCTTCGGGCCGGTTTGCCAATCCTTGGCCAGCAGACCGCTGGCGGCGATATTATCGATATCATAAGCCAAGGCCAGCGTGACCACCGACGCTTCCGAACCGTCAATCACGCTGCGGGCCTGCTTCCCCGACCCGGCGTGCGACGAATGGACCGTCACCGTCTCGCCCGTCGTCTTCTTCCAGTGCGCGACAAAGGCAGCGTCATACTCCTTGAACAGCTCTCGCGTTGGATCGTACGAAACATTCAACAACTCATTGCCACGGCCGCTTGAGCCGGGCGAAGAACCACAGCCCGAAAGAAATGCCGAGCCGGCAACTGTGAGGACGACGCACGTGAACCAGCGATGAAAGACCGTCTGTGTCAGACGCAGCGACCGTTTCGCCGGCGCGACCTTGCGAGCCGATGAATCGAGACGTATTCCGGCAACCTCAACGAAGTTCCTTTTTCCATCCATGATAGTTTGGGTGGGAGAGTCAAGGGGCGTACCCGCGACATCGCGGCTTGAAGGTAAGTAAGTCACGACAAGCAAGATTCGTGCCAGCGGTACGGGTAGACTCCACGGGACCAGAGGGCCGCACGGGACGGTTCCCGATCTTGAGCCAGTAAGTTAAACGCCGCTTGAGGTTACGTTAACAAGTGCGTCTTGCAAAAGCGGGTATTTCAAAGCCGCGGGCAGAATAGTTCGTTGCCAAGAGCAATCGCCCGCGCAACCGAGGCTGTTAAATATGATGGGCTGCCTGTTGAATGTGCTGGGCTGGCCGTTAAATCCATGGATGACCGGCAGGTTTCGCGGTTTCGCGGTGCAGAAAAATGGTTCATCCGACCGAAGCGTGCGCGGTCCAATCAATCCGAACCCGGAGGGTTCATAGCCATTAGCCGGTGGTAAGCGGCTCGTTGTTACACACAAGTCCGGCAACGACCCCATCCAGCTCGCCTGGATGGTGAAAGAGATTGGACAGCTCAGCACCGACAGCATTGAGAATCAGACCCCATCCAGCTCGCCTGGATGGTGAATCAGGTTGCCCAGCTAGTCCATTCTCGCGCCGTAGCCGTACAACTCCTTCTCCCACGGGACGAGCCCGTGGGGGTCGTTTCTCTTCTTCTTGTTCGTTCTAGCCATTCAGCCTTGTTCACCATCCGCACCCAGAGGGTACCCGGCCGGATGGGGTCCGAGATGTGTGTAACAACGAGAGCGGAGCGCCACCACCGGTACAAGATCGCGAACCACCTTCCGACCCCCGGAGCGGTCGCAGCCTTTTCGGCGCTGTGACCCCGGGATGCAAAGCACTCCATACCGTTGGCCTATGACGGGTTACCAGCAGGTTTCCCGGACAGTTGTCAGTTCTTGCCGGCTCGCCGTGGCCAAACACGGTTTTTGCGGTCGCCGAGATTTCACCGAAACACTTGAGAGCAATGGACTTGTGATAAGTGGGGCAAGACATGCCGAAGGGAACGAAGGCGCGGGCAGGCATCTGCGTTATCGAGCGCATGAGGCCATTCCTCCTGCAATTCGGATTGCACGGTTTCCGACAGTTATTCATGACATGCCTGTTGTGCCGGGCGCACTGACGGAGCCAGGCGTAACGGAAAACCGGCGCCAACGAGTGCGATTTGCCAAGCGTTCAAGAGAGAAATATCCATTCATGGACCACGCTGGATCTCAAGGAGGGGAACCATGCTTCGTATTTGCTCGAGTGCCGCATATTGCTTGATCGGCGTTGGATTGTTCGTCGGAGTTTCCGTCTATCGGACGTCCCGTGCATACGCCCAGGATGCCCGCGCGGCTTCCGTGGCGGAACTCCAGCAACGTCTTCAGGACCTGGAGGCAGAGGTCCGGCAATTGAAAACAGGACACGGTGCGAATCCGACTTACGCCGAGACGGCCTCATTGCCGTCCGTCAATCCGGTCGCTGCCGCCGCGACGTCGGCCAATCCGGGCGACAATCAGTATGTTCCGGCCACTCCCAATGCCGCGGTCGGCGCCGAGGCGCCCCCTTACTCCACGCCTTTCACCGGCTGGAATAACGGCTTCTTTCTGCAGTCCCCCGATCGGACCTGCCAGTTGCGGATAACAGGCCAACTCCAGGGAGACTATCGCGGATTCCTGGATCCCGTCGACTCGTCCTCGACCGCCAATTCGAACGTGGCTGGCAGCCCGACCACGGGCAGTCCGGATACATTCCTGATTCGTCGCGCACGACTTGGTATCGAGGCAACCATGTACAACTACTACGAGTTTCGTTTGTTGCCCGATTTCGCCGGGTCTTCGGTCTACAAATCGATCACCGACGCCTACATGAACGTCCATTATTGGGAAGGGTTTCAGTTCACGATCGGCAAGTTCAAACAGCCGTTCAGCTATGAAGACCTGATCCAGGATCGTTACGTGCCGACGATGGAACGCTCGATGATGGATCAACTCTGCCCGCAACGGGATGAAGGGGCGATGATCCACGGCGAAAAGCTGTTTTGCGGCCGCTTCGATTATGCGCTCGCCATTTCCAACGGCGATCCCAACGACAGCACCCTCGACAACAATAACGACAAAGACTTCAATGCTCGCGTCGTCGTCCGCCCCTTCTATGACGCGGACGGGTCCGGTTTGCTTCGCGGCTTGCAACTCGGACTCGCTGGCAGCCTTGGCGTCGAGAATGAGGCGCTGAGCAGCACGTCGTCGACCCCTCCCACGATAACGACGCCGGCCACGGTGACCTGGTTCGCCTACAATACGGGAGTGACCGCCAATGGAGTCCGCCACCGCATCAGTCCGGAACTGGTTTACTTCTACCACGGGCTCGGCTTTGCCGCACAGTATTATCATCAGGACCAGAAGCTGGAACGCGCGGCGAACCCGATCGTGGACGTGCCCGTCGACGGTTACTACGTCATGGCGACGTATCTCCTCACGGGCGAGCAGCGGCACGAGTACAGTGAGCAGATCGCCCCGCTGCGGCCCTTCGATCCTCATGAGCCGATTGCTTCGCCCGGAGCTTGGGAACTCGTGTTCCGCGCCGACCGCATGGAAGTCGGCCAGCAGGCTTTCGCGGGCGCCGCGGCGGTGCAACTCGCCAGCAGCACCAGCGCCACCAACCAATCGAGCAACGAAGCCTTTGAGACGACTACGGGCCTCAACTGGTATTTATGCAAATGGGCCCGCGCAACTCAACTGGGAACATGCCAACTTTGCCAACCCCATCAAGATCGGGAACATGAAGAAGGCACTTACGGAAGAGGATGCGTTGTACACGCGCTTTCAGGTCATCTTCTGATGACCGGTCGAGGCGATCAAGTATAGCGAGATCTCGCCATGTCGAGGCCGGAGAACATCCCGGCCCTCGGCGCCGGGCAGGCTCCCTCGTTGATGCAAACATTTCGGACCCCATCCGGCTCGCCCGGATGGTGAAGGAGGTTGGACAGCTCAGCACCGACAGCATTGAGAATCAGACCCCATCCAGCTCGCCTGGATGGTGAATCAGGTTGCCCAGCTAGTCCATTCTCGCGCCGTAGCCGTAGAACCTCCTTCACCCACGAGCCCGTGGGGGTCGTTTGTCTTCTTCTTATCCGTTCTAGCCATTCAGCCTTGTTCACCATCCGCACCCAGAGGGTGCCCGGCCGGATGGGGGCCGAGATGTGTGTAACAACGAGGGCAGGCTCCCCAGGGCACGTAGGCGCAGACCGGCCGGTCAGCGGGATGGTTTTCACGTGTCTTGAGGCACAATAGTCCCTCTCGGCAAGACGGACCTACTTGATGTCACGACCGCAGGATGCGGTGAATGGCGGCCACCAAGCGGTCGATTTCCTCGCGGGTATTGTAGAGCGAAAACGAAGGACGGACCGTCGATTCCAGGCCGTAGCGGCGGAGCGAAGGCTGGGCACAATGGTGGCCGGCCCGCACGGCAATCCCTTCCTGGTCCAGCAACCGGCCGACTTCTTCCGTATTGCGGTCCTTGAGCACGAACGAGACCAGCCCTACCTTCTCCGCCGCCGTGCCGATGATCCGCAGACCGGGGATGCGAACGAGTTGCTCCGTGGCGTAGCGGAGCAGTTCCTGCTCGTGCCGTGCGACGTTCGGTAGCCCGAGGCGGCCGACGTAATCCAGGGCCGCGCCCAGTCCCACCGCGTCGGCGATGTTCGGCGTGCCGGCCTCGAACTTTGCCGGAACCTCGGCGTAGGTCGTCTCTTCGAACGTCACGTTGCGGATCATGTTGCCGCCGCCTTGCCAGGGCGGCAGGATTTCCAACAACTCTTCCTTGGCGTAAACCGCGCCGATCCCTGTCGGAGCGAAAATCTTGTGGCCGGAGAAAACGAAGAAGTCGCAGCCGAGCTGCTGGACGTCGACCGGCATGTGCGAAACCGATTGCGCCCCGTCGATCAGCACACGGGCGTTGTAACGTTTGGCCATTTGCGTCATCTCGGCCACGGGTAGTATCGTGCCAAGCGTGTTCGAGGCCTGCGCCAAGGCAACCAGGCGGGTGCGGGGGCCCAGCAGCGACTGGTACTCCTCGAGCATGACCTCGCCGCGATCGTTGATGGGAACGATCCTCAGGACGGCCCCCTTCTCCTTGGCGATCATCTGCCACGGCACGATGTTGGCGTGATGCTCGAGGGTGGTGAGTACGATCTCGTCGCCCGGCTGCAGGAACTTTCGGCCGTAGGTTTGTGCAACCAGATTGATGCCTTCGGTAGTGCCGCGAACGAAGAGGATCTCTTTCGCCGAGGAGGCGCCCAGGAAGGCCTGCACCTTCTGCCGCGCCTGCTCGTAGGCGTCGGTCGCGCGGGCCGCCAGGGTATGGGCGCCGCGATGGATGTTCGAGTTGTCGTGCGCGTAAAAGCCGGCAACGGCGTCGATCACACTCTGCGGCTTCTGCGTGGTCGCGGCGTTGTCGAACCAGACCAGCGGCCGGCCGTGGACTTGCTGGTCGAGCACGGGAAAATCACGCCGAATCGTGGGAACGTCAAACGCTCCGGGGCCAAGACCGCGAATGCCGGGTGCATCCGCATCCTTGCGGAACGCCCGCTGCACGGCCGCGATACTTGGATCGTTGCCCAGCGGTCCCCCGTTGTTGCGCCATTGCGCAGCGCGGATGTTCCGCACGAACGCCCGGACCGGATCGTCGGCCGAGGCGGGCGAAAGCGATGGAAAGGGTGCTGCGGCCGTGAGGGGCGCGGGTGCCGCGGACATTGATGGATGGTCAGCCTGGAATGGTTGACTTACATCGGGCGTTGGCGGTTTGAACGCGGGCAGCTCGCCGGGCACGTGCAGTGACACCGGATCGATGGCAGTTTCCGATTTCGACACCTGGCCCAGCCCGGGGATTTCGTTGTACAAGCGGCGCGCGGCGGCCGCAATCAGTTCGGGCGAAATGTCGTTCATCGAGATGGTCCTCCTGCAAACCGTAGGGTGGGCCGAGTGAAACGAGTCCCACCATGCCATGCGTGCTTTATGGTGGGACTCGCCAACCATGCTGCGCACGGTGCCCGTCGGCCCACCCTACCAACTAAATTCCCAGCCCGTACTCGAACTTCTTGCCCTCGCGGTTGGCGTAGTTGTGGTAGTAGCCGACCTCGACGTTTTCCAGCACGCCCACCGCATCATCGGTCAGGACGGCGCAGGAGAAGTACGAGGTCAAGAGGTAGGAAGCCACGCCCAGGCTGTCGAGCCCCATGAGGCGTGCCGAAAGGCTCGGCAGGATTTCGCCGGGGATGCCGGTCTGCTGTAGTCCAACCACGCCCTGGTCGGCCTCGCCGATGCGGAGCAAGAGGATGCTCGTTGTGCCGTACCACTGGTTCGACTGGTAGCGGCTCTTGATTTCGAGCTTGTCGCACGGCACCATCGGCACGCCCCGCCAGGTGATAACGGGAGAACCGAACAGGTCGATTGTGACCGGCGGCACGCCCCGCCAGGTGCATTCCCGCTCGAAGGCAGCGATCGCCTTGGGGTGGGCGAGAAAGAAGGCCGGTTTCTTCCAGACCAAGGCCAGCAGCTCGTCGATGTCGTCGGGAGTCGGCCCGCCGTAGCGCGTGCTGATCCGCATCGCCGGATCGACCGAATGGATCAAGCCGAACTTCTTGCTATTGATCATCTCCCATTCCTGGCGTTCCTTGATCCCCTCGATCGTCAGCCGCATCTGTTCTTCAAGCTGATCGTAAGGATTGTTATACAGGTCGGAAACCCGCGTGTGGACGCGGACCACCGTCTGCACGGCCGACAGCGAATACTCCCTCGGGCTGGCCGAGTAATCGACGAAGGTCTCGGGGATCTCTACGTTTTCGGCAAAGCCCGAAACCAAATCGATGTTCCGCTCGCCGTAGCGATTGACCGTCGACCGCAATTCCTCGTGCTCCGCCAGGGCGCGATTGAACTCGTCCTGGAGTCCCGGCGGCTCCGCCAGCACGGTATCCAGGTCTTTCCGCGAGAGGGTGAGCAGGATGCAGGGCGTGATCGTGCGCACGGTGACATCGGAAGGCCGGTCCGAGACCAGATCGGTTTCGCCGAAGAACTCGTTTTCCGTCAGGAGGGCGATCCGCAGGTCGCTGCCATGGACGCCCTTGCTCAAGACCTCGACCTGGCCCTGGGCGATGATGAAGAACTTGCTGCGGTCCTCGCCTTCCACGATCAAGTTGTTGCCCAGGGAAACCTGTTCCGTCTTGAAACGGCTGTTCATGCGGGAAAGAATTGCGTCCGGCAAGCGCGAGAACAAGGGCACGTTCCGCAAGGCTTCCGGTTGGAAGCTGGCGCCGCTGGCCGAGACATCGACGCCGATCCGCTTGGCCCTCGTCAGTTCCACCTTCGTGCGGTTCACGCGATACGTGCCGCCATCGACCTGCACCCAAGGCAAGAGTCGCAACAGCCAACGCGGCGTGATCGACATCATCTTCGGCGATGTCTTCGTCGTGGTGGCCAGATCTGCGCAACCGAGGTCGTTACACTACGCTGCAACAAATTGTCGGACATGATCGTTCCTCTGGGTTCAGCGCCGCCGGCGCGTCGGCCCTTGCCGACGCCAAGATGTCTGCGGCACGTCTCATTATGCCAAGTATTCTAGTTTGCTCTCGGGAAAAGGCGAGGGGTGGGGTATGCAAACTCAACGTATTGTTCGGAACTCCGACAATCGGCTTTGCTTGGCCCCGCTGCCTCGCCTTCGCATCATCACCATATACAAAACATGGCCGTTATATCTCACGGGACAGCCGTGAATACGCACGGGCAAGGATGGCCCGCGGCCCTTGCCGACCACGACCACGACCATGGGTACATGGTGCCCGACATGGTGCCCGCTTCGGGTTAATATCGTTTTCAGCCGTGCGAACTACCATGCGCGGACGTGCAACCCTGGCCAGAAAAATCGTCCCTTACAAGGTTGCGCCCGCGGCACTGCTTTGCGACGAAGATGCATTTGCCAGGCCCTCGAACAAGGGCGTCGACAAATAGCGTTCTCCGAAGCTGGGGGCGAAAGTCACGATCACCTTGCCGCGATTTTCGGGAAGGCTGGCAACGCGCACCGCGGCTGCCACGTTTGCTCCGGAACTGATTCCCACCAGGATTCCCTCCTCATGGGCCAAACGTCGGGCCCAGGCAAAGGCGTCGTCGTTCGTCACGGTTTCCACGCCGGTCAGCAGACTCGTGTCGAGATTCTTGGGCACGAACCCGGCGCCGATGCCTTGGATCTTGTGCGGTCCCGATTTGCCTCCGGAGATCACGGGCGAATCGACCGGCTCAACGGCGATCGCGCGGACGTGCGGATTCTTGGAGCGGAGATAGCGGGTCACGCCCGTGATCGTACCGCCCGTGCCGACGCCGGCCACAACGGCATCGACCCGTCCGCTGGTATCCTCCCAGATCTCACGGCCGGTAGTACGCTCGTGCACCTCGGGATTCGCCGGGTTGTCGAACTGCTGCGGGATCCAACTATGGGGCGTGGCTTCCGCCAACTCCTGGGCTTTGGCGATCGCGCCGCGCATGCCGTCCTTGGCGGGAGTGAGCACGAGGTCGGCGCCCAGGGCCCGCAGCAAGGCCCGGCGCTCCAGGCTCATCGACTCCGGCATGGTGAGCGTCAGGCGATAGCCTTTGGCGGCAGCAACGAAGGCCAGCGCGATGCCCGTGTTGCCGCTGGTCGGTTCGATAATGTGCGTTTGCGGCTGAAGGATGCCTGCCTTTTCCGCGGTCTCGATCATGGCCCGTCCGATGCGGTCCTTGACGCTGCTGAAGGGGTTGAAGAACTCGAGTTTCAAGAGCACTGTAGCGGCCGCCGAGGGAACCACTCGATTCAATTTGACCAACGGCGTGTCGAACGTCGTTTCGACAATGTTGGTATACGTTTTCTGACGAGACATGAACTTCTCCTTAAGGTTAAATGTGAGGGTCGAATTGCCAATTCCAGAACCAGTACCAGTAGTCCTCGATGAGCTGCTCGTTAGGATGGCCGCTGTCGACCTCGAGATCGATCAGTGGTATCTCGGTTACCTCGGCGCCGCGCAGCGCCTTGCACCTCAGCCCCGCCGCGTCGTTCGCGGGACGATCGGACGGCGCCAGCAGCGCGATGACCGTAACCTTGGATGTCCACGGCCGGAGCACGCCGCTGTCTTCCGGGCAGCGCGCATCAAACGGCAGGCACAAGCGCGAGGCGAGGTAGTCGTAGTAGCGAATCTGCCACTTGGTTACCGCATAGGGCAGCGGCCCGCGCAGGAGCCCCAGGGCAGCCAGAATCCGGCCTTCCTGAGTCTGCGGTTTCGAGGGCGGCGTAATCACGGTCGATGCTTCGCTCGATGCTGACGTTGCTGTAATGCTTTCTGTCATTTGTCAAGTCTCCTCTTCGATCCGGTACTTGGCCCAGTCGATTCCCAGTTTTCGCATCCGCGCCCGCAAAGTGTGCGGATTGATCTTCAGCAGCGCGGCGGTGCCGCGGCGGCCCTCGATGCGGCCATGGGTCATGGCCAATACGCTTTCGATGTGCCGCTTCATCGCCGCATCGAGCGGCAGAATCTCCGTGGAGGCTGGCGGCGAGGGAGTTTGCGGGATCGCTGGCGGACGCGCGGAAGCCCCCAGGGCTTGGGCCACGTCCAAACGTTTGCCGTTGCCCAAAATGGCCGCCCGATCGATCACCGCACCCAGTTCGCGCACATTGCCGGGCCAAGCATAGGCGATCAATAATTGAATGTCTTCGTCGGTCAAAGGTGCTTCCGGCAGCACGAAGCGCACCGCGGCCCTCTCGGCAAAATGCCGGGCCAACGCGGGGATATCTTCCGGCCGTTCGCGGAGCGGAGGCAGGCGGATGGGAAAGACGGCGATCCGGTACCAGAGATCTTCACGGAACGCCCCCTCGGCCACCATCGCGGCCAAGTCACGATGGGTGGCCGCCACGATCCGCACGCTGACGTGGACCGGTTCGTGCCCTCCCACGCGCTCCATCCAACCGTCTTGCAGAATTCGCAGCAGGCGGACTTGAGCGGCCAAGGGCAACTCGCCGATCTCGTCCAGCAGCAAGGTTCCGCCGTCGGCCCGCTCGAACCAACCCTGCCGCCCCTCGACCGCGCCGGTAAATGCCCCCCGCTCGTGACCGAAGAGTTGCGAATCAATCAGCTCCGCCGGGATCGCGCCGCAGTTCACGCGCAGGAAGGGACCGTTGGCCCGCGGCGACTGCGTGTGAATCATGCGCGCGATGAGCTCTTTGCCCGTACCGGTCTCGCCGAGGATGAGAACCGGGGCATCGTTTCGGGACACCAGGCCCACACGCTCTACGACGTGCTGGAGCCCCGAACTCTCCCCCACGACGGTATCAGCCAACTTCTTTCGGCCCAACCGCTTCAGCAGCGATTCCTTGTCGGCTTCGGCGGCTGCCCGCATGGCAGCCATCTCGCGCAGCCGCAGATCGTTCTCCAAGGCCACCGAGAAGGGCTCGAGCAGCGCTTCGACCAGGCGAACGTGCGAATCTCCAAAGGTCGTACCGGGCTGTGCCGCGAGCACGACGACGCCGGACGGGTTCTCCGCATCGCCAAGGGTGCCGGCGACAACATCGGCCGTTATGCCTGGAGGAACGATTGTTGCCAGAAGGTCGCGACAGTGCCCGCTGTCGTGGTGCAGAACCTGCCGCTTGCGGCACCACGCCAAGAGGTCCTTGAACTGGCCCTCGTCGCACTCGCTACGGGCCTCCGGCAAGAGGTAATCGGGCACGGCAACGCCCACGGCCACGGTTTCCAGGCAGTTGCGCGGCCGGTCGATCTTGCGGACGAGCAATTGCCCGATGGGTCCCAACTTGCCAAGAATTCCGGCAATCGTATGGGTTGATTCCTGGATTTCGATATGGCGGCAGGCTTCTCGCCAAACATCGACAAGAACCGAACGATCGACTCCACCGAGGCTCAACCTATCAAATCTCACGGAAGTCCTGTTTCCTAAAACGGCAGTTTCCATCATATTTCATGGATCAATGGCCATGTGGTTTGTGTTCTGGCGGCAGGCATTGGTCAGTAAATAACGACAAAGATTCTTAACATAGTGCTGTATTTTGGGTTGCGACAACAGACCAAGGGAGCACATTGCTGAAAATACTGACAACTCTCGCGCGCACCGACCTATTTCCTGCTAGGCGGAATGCTCAGTATTGCAAATTCCACGCCAAGAGAATTCGAGACCTTGGAGGGCAGAATTCTGCCCGTCGGCCCTGGTCTGCGGCACGGGTGGAAGGGGGCACGCAGGGAGGCTACGTCAATGACGCGAACAACAGGCTGACCGCGCTTTGGACAAGCCTTCAGCAACTCGGCCTCTCCATCAGGGCCAATAGAAACAGGCGACCATCGTCCGCCATGTGGCGCCCACACCAATCAGGACGGCCACGATTGCCATCGCCGGAACAAGCAGGCGCGAGAAGCGGCTGCTCGCCCAGCCCGCCGGACCGCGCAGCGGCAAGAGCAATAACGGCAGGATCGGCACGAAGTATCGCGACTGGATTCCGCTGAGTTCCAATGTCCCCACGTCGTGCCAGGTAAGGTAGGTGAGAGTCGCGATCGCGATCATGATGAGGAAGTACACCGCCACGGAGGCGATGCGCGTCCCGATCGGCAAGCGCAGGTCGTCTCGGCCGCCGTCGAGCACTGCCGATGCCAACAGCGCCGCCCAGTAAATCGTATAATAAACCCCCTTGAAGAAGACCGAATTCCAGCCCAGAGTGGCGATGACTCTGGAATACAGTTTCCATTCCGTAATCTTCTCCATCATCAACTGCGTATAGGTCCAGGGATGTTCCAGCATCCACTGGGCCTGGGCCTTCATGTCGGCGGACGGCCGGACCGGCACGGAAAAGAGTCCCGGCAAGGAAACGATCCAGGCGACGCTGACCGCCAGCGGAAGACCGACCAGCAATCCGCGAATCCACCAGCCCTGCCGCGGGTCGGAGAACTTCTCCTTGGGGATCAGCATGCACAGCAGCGAGATCGCCACGTAGCCCGGTTTCGCCAGGCCGACGAGCACGAGGACCCCTAAGAGCAACCAGAGACTGCCGCGGCCGGCCTTTTGCGGCCGCAGGACCAGGCGCAAAATCATCGCGATGCCCAGGAACGACAACGCGATCGAAAGGGCATCGGGCGAGAGCGACGCGGCGAGAAAGATCGACATCGGCATCAGGGCCAGCAGCACCAGTGTCCAGCGGTGGACGGGCATCAGCCAAACCGCAGCGGCCACCAGGAGCAAGTAGCCGGTGAGGGTGCCGGCCCGCCCGAGGTAGAAAAGATTCAGAGGACCTAGCCCGGCCTGCCGCCCCATGGCAATGGCCGCCGCTGCCGGCAGGTAGGGCACGGGGCTATATCGGGCCATGGGCACAAAGGGGAAGAATTGCACCCGCGCAGGATCGAGCGGGATGGCCAAGGCTTTGCGAAGTTTCTCCGCCGAAATCCGCAACTCCGCGTCGGTTTGGGCTGGCGATACGGTCGTAACATAGATTTCGGATAGCGACGTCGGCAATTCGCAGCCTACCATGTCGCCCTTCCTCGAGGCATACACTTGCCCCAGCGAGCAGTGATAACTTCGACGCCAGTGCCCCAGCTCGTCGGGAGCATTGAAGGGCGGCGTCAGGAAGACCATGCTGCCGCCGAAAATTACCCCCACGACCAGCACGAAGAAGACGGGCAGGACGTCAGCCGCCTTGAAGCCGTTGTCGTTTTGAAGCACTGCCATCTTATCGATCGCGTGGCTGGGGTTTGCCCGCTATCATCAGACCGCCGGGCTGCCGCTCTTCTGGTGCAATCGCCGCGGCGTAGGGCGGGGCCAAAATGCTCCGCTCGGTCGTTTCCTCAATCACCACGTCCGGCCGCTCCTGGTAGACAATGGATTCCAACTGGCTTTGCGGGATTCGACCCGGACTGGAGTTCCCGTGAAACAGGGCATGTTGGAAACAGTCCCCCAGGGGCCGCTCGTTCGTGGGGCTGACGCCAGCCCCCATAAAAGAATCGCCCAGTACCAGCAGACGGTGTCCGGGGCCGCTCTTGTCGGTCATGATGGGCACCCACGAGGGCCCCAGATCCGGTTGCGACCAGTCGCCGGGAAGAACGGCAACCGTCTGCCGGCAAACCGGCGGTCGGCAACGGACCAAGGTGGATTCCGGCGGAGGGGCGATGGGCGGTTCGAAGCCGAGCAGCATGAACCACAAGAAAGTGGGTGCCGGCATATCCTTGACTTCGTAATGGGTGCTCAGGAGCTGCGGTTGAACTTCCGGAAACCAAGCGTGCAGACGTGCGCAGATTTCCTGCAAAGCGACCTGGCAGCCAAACCCCGACCAGTGCGAATCAGCCCGATAGAACGTCGGGCCGAGGCGTTTTGCGTCGCGGAGGGCGGGGACGAGGTCGAGTATCTCGACCGTCGATGATTGCTCGGCCAGATAGCGGAGCAGTTGCTCTCGCCGCGTGGTTCCCTGGTTTGCTGCGATATGGTCCGGCAGCTTCTCGGGATAAACGGAGGCCGCATTGGGGGCGATCACGAACAGGTAACGGCAACTGCGGGCAGCCAGGTAGGCCTGTCGCCGCTCGAGATACAACTTCCACAGGGCGAGTTGCTCGGCCGTGAGGGGTGCCTGCCCCATGTAGTCCAGCGTCTGGCAGCCGTCGCGGTCGTAGAACAGGAAACCGTCTTTTCCAATCACGACCGACTCGCTGCGCAGCCCCAAGCACCAGTGCTTGAGAAACGTGTGGCACTTGATGAACTCCGCCCGATAAGGAAGATGGTCCTGGACGTAGGCCTCGATCTTCTTGGGCAGTTCGGCAAACGGCGTGGCGCGGAAGTCGGGAGCGGCAGCCAGCAGGCGATTCTCATTCGGGCAGGGCGACTCTCCGCGGTGCAGGAGTCTGGCGGCCCAGACCAGCCACAAGGCGGCGAAGAAGGCCAGGATCGTCAACACGTTGGCAACCTTTTGGACGACTTGTCGCGGCGACATGGACGAATACCTGCGGATGATGAGCGGAAACTGGTTTGGTTCCGAGGATGGGGAAGCGGAGGACCGCACGCGGGCAATTTCAAAAGCGGAAGTAGATGAACGGGTTGTAGGAGTTCGCCGCCTGAAAAGCGCAGCACACCAGGAGAATCCCGAAGATCCAGGCGGCCTTCACCAGCGCCCCGCCCATGGCCAGGAGCGTGTCGAACAATCGATTGTCGCTGGCCATTCGCCGGTCGACCCCGCGCAGCAGCGCGGGCACGATGGGGGTCGCCAGGAGCGTGCCGGCCAAGATGGCGATGCGGACGTCGAGCGTTGCATACCAGGCCGCGTTGTGGATCGTTCCGCTGCCCCGGCCGAGGCCGACCATGGCAGCCAGGAACTGCCGGGTAAGGCTCACCGACTCGGTCCGGAAAAGGATCCAGCCGATCATCACCGCCAACAACGTGTAAGCGCGGCCGAGGATGGGGGCGGTCCGCGGATTGAATTTCACGAGGCCCATGCGTTCGGCGGCCAGCAGCATGCCGTGGTACAGGCCCCATAACACGAACGACCAACTGGCGCCATGCCACAAACCACACAGGAAGAAGACCATGACGAGGTTGAAATAGACCCTTGGCAGCGAAACGCGGCTGCCGCCCAGGGGAATATAGACATAGTCGCGGAGCCACGTGGAAAGCGAAATGTGCCACCGCCGCCAGAAATCCTGCACCGAGCAGGCAATATAAGGATAATTGAAGTTCTCGACGAATTCGAAGCCGAGCATGCGTCCCAGCCCGATCGCCATGTCGGAGTAGCCGGAGAAGTCGAAGTATATCTGCAGGGTATAGGCAATCACCGCCAGCCAGGCCAAACCGAAGTTGAGTTCTCCGGCGGGCAAGGCGAAAATGCGGTCGGCGGCCACGGCCACGGTGTTGGCGATCAGCGTTTTCTTGCCGAGCCCGACCACAAAACGATGGATGCCGGCGACGAACTGGTCCGTGGAGACCGTTCTCGCCACGGCTTGCGCGGCCAGATCGCGATAACGAATGATCGGGCCGGCAACCAGATGCGGAAAGGCGGTGATGCAACAGGCGAAGTCGATCAAGTTGCGCGTGGCCGCAACCTGCCCGCGATAAACGTCGATCGTGTAACTCATCGACTGGAATGTATAAAAGCTGATTCCCAAGGGCAGGGTGACCCGTACGACGTCATGCCACGCCAGGGAAGGCATGTTCATCGAAGCCACAAGGCGATTGTAGGAATCGAGGCCGAAATTGAAGTACTTGAAGTAGCCGAGAAAAGCGAGATTGCTGACGATCGAGACCAGTAATGCCGTCCGCTGGGCCATGGTCCGCGGCGCATTGGGCGACAAACAAGCAATGGGCCAGCGGTGAAAGCCCCGCGCCATCCACAAAGCGCAGACGTAGTCGATGGTCATCGACGTGAGCAGAATCCAAACCAGCCAGTTCTCGCCCCAGAAGTAGAAGAACAGGCTGACCGCCACCAGGAAAAGGTTCGAGACCCTGCGCCAAAAGTGCGGTCGCCAGCCCCAACGGACGGGCAAGAACAGCAGGTGATATACTGTCAGAACAACCGGCAGATAGAAGAGCAAGAAAATGGTGGAACTGAAGACCATCGAATACTCCCTGGATCGGCCGGTCCTTAGATTACCGGGGCAATGCTAATCATTCGAAACTCCCCGGGTCAATAGCATTTGTTGATCGACAAGCCCCAGTTTTTCGACCTGGACAGCGATCCGCACGAGATGCGCGACCTTGCCGGCGAAGCCCGAAACGCCGGCAAGGTCGCCGAGTTGATGGAGTTGCTGCGGCAGGCGCAGCAGGCCCATGGCGACAGCGCGCCGCTGAAGGTGGCCAATCCCAAGCCCGCCGCCTGGTCGCCGCCAGGGAGGGAGAAGCATTGATATCGCTTGTTTCGGCGAATTGCGAGGAGAACCCAAAAATGCTATTATTGTCTCAGGTGAAAACACAACCACGGAGCCAACGCGATGAATCGCTTGTACTTGACAATCCTCCTTTTGGCCGGTGCATTGGCACTGCCGGGTTGCTGACCGAACAAGAAAGGGGCCGTGTCGGCCCCGCCAACAAGTTGCGGCGAGCGAGTTTCCGCTCACCATCTCCAAGGAAACGACCTGCCTCATTGAGCCGTTGGACAACGACGGCTATCCGGACTACGTCGCCGCGATCAACAGGTCCTTACCCCACTGCCTTTCTTAAATACTCGATGCTCCGTGCGGCCTGGTCCAGCGTGCCGCATTCGACGCTGAGCACGATGTCCTGCGGGATCGAGCGCAGGACCGATACGACGCCGGCCCAGTCGATCACGCCCTCGCCGCAGGCGCAGCCGACGGCGGTGCCCATCACCTTGCCCCGCTCGGCTTCCGATTGCTGGACGCTGATGTCCTTGGCGTGCATGTGCACCAGGCGGTGCTTGATCCGCTCCAGCCAGGCGACGGGGTCGATGCCGCCGAGATAGGCATTGCCCGTGTCGAAGTTCGCGCCCACGCTGGGCGAGGAGACGAGATTCAAGATGCGATCGTACTTGTCCGGAATGAGCGAATAGGTCTGGTGCATCTCCAGCCCGAGTTTGATGCCGCGGGGTTCGCAAACCTTGACGGCCTCCATGATCGAGTAGCGGATGAGCACGAAGTCCTCATCTTCGCTGGTCCAGTCCTGCTTGTGGCCCTCGTGGGTATTGATGACCGGGGCCCCGCATTCGGCCGCATAGCGGGCGGCCTGCTTCAGATATTCCACGGCGATCTCGGGCTTGGAAAGCTGGCTGTGCGACGACAAGGCCGAGAGCTTCAGTCCGTGTTTTTCCACCGCGCGGCGGACCCGCAACGGGTCGTCGAGCATGGAAACGCTGTGAAAGTAGCGGGCTTCGCTGAGCAGTTCCCGGCCCCAATGGACCATCGGCTCGATGTATTCGTAGCCCAGTTCCGCGGCGAACTGGACTCCCCACTCGAACGACTTGTGCGAGGTTCTGACGGCTTCCAGATTCAGGCCGATGCCGATTTTGCCCATCTTAAAACAAATTCCAAATCTCAAATATCAAGTATCAAACAAATTCCAAATCTCAAATTCCAAATCTCAAATCTCAAACAAATTCCAAACGAATCCCTGCTGGAAGAGCCAATGCGGCAAACGGCGCGGAATCCGAATTGCGATCCTGCGGAAACTGCGGAACGGTCCGTCTGGGGTTTTCAGCCTTGGGATTTGAAACTTGTTTAGAATATCGGATTTGAGATTTGGAATTTCTGATTATACCTTTCGGCCGGAAGCCAGGCCACCCTTGCCAAGAACCGGCCGATCTGCCAAACTCGATATTCATGTCCCGCCGTCAAGCCATCCTGGAATCGCTGCTGATTTTCGCCGTCTTCTGCTTGCAGGGCGCCTGGCCCGTGCCGGAGGTGAACGAGCCGTACTACCTGGGCAAGGCCATTCACTACTGGAACCCGCGGTGGGCCTCCAGCGACTTGTTCCTGCAAACGGCCGACACGCATGCCGTGTTCTATTTCAGCGTCGGTTGGCTGGCCTTGATCCTGAAGCCGACCGCCTTGGCCTGGACCGTCCGCCTGCTGACTTGGGCCCTGCTGGCCTGGTCGTGGCAGCGGCTCAGCAGGGCGGTCGTTCCCCGGGCGTGGATCTCGGTCCTCACCGCCACGCTCTTCGTCTTTCTTCTCCAACACTACAACATGGCGGGCGAATGGGTCGTCGGCGGGGCGGAGGGCAAGGGGTTCGCGTTCGCGTTGATCTTCTTCGCCCTGGAAGCCATGGTCGAGGGTTACTGGAATCGAATGTGGATCCTGCTGGGCGTCGCCTCGGCGTTTCATATCCTCGTCGGCGGCTGGGCGGCCGTGGCGGCGGGAACGGTATGGATCTTGCGAAAGTGGAGTATTGATACCCCGGCAGAGACGATCAACACACTGACCCGCAGCGCAAGCGAGGCACCCTCGCTTGCGCTGCGGGTTAGTAATCCACCGGCCGCAAGCGGCGCGGCGCAACGGCGGTTCTGCGTCAAGGATTGTGTGTCATGCTTGATCGCGCCGTCGATCGCGCTGCTCCTGGCCTTATTCGGTCTTCTACCGGCATTATGGATGAATCACGGAGTGGAAGCGGGCGTGAAAGCCCAGGCCAATCAAATTTATGTCTTCGAACGGTTTAACCATCATCTCGATCCGGCGAAGTTCTGGGCCGACGGCTTCGTGCCGCCGTTTCTCTTTATTGCCGGCTTGTGGCTGCTGCTGTGGCGGAGCGCATCCGACGGTCCCGGAGCGAGGCGACTGCGGGGGTTCACCGCGACGGCAGTGGTCATTGCCCTGATCGGGACGGCGATCGCCCTGCCGAGTCTTTGCGATCGGGCACTGGCCGCCGGCTCGATACCAGATCGTTTCCGCGGTCTCTTCCTGGTCATCGCGGGTCTTTACGACCGGGCCGTGACCGCCGCCTGGATGCGGTTCTATTGGTATCGGCTGGTCGACGTGGCGATTCCGCTGGGCTTGGCGCTGCTGGGCGTGCGGTGGCTGGTGCAACGGAAGATGCGCGTGGCCCTGGCGACCGTGATTGCGGCGGCCGCCTTTCACGCGGTCGATTGCATCGTGCTCAAACTGTTCTCCGCTCCGCCCTTCGCCGATCGGCAGGTCGATGGCGTGGCCTGGCGGTGGGCCTGTCTTTGGGCGACCGGCCGAGCGGAGCGGCCGTTGTTTCCCCGGCAACCGCGGGCGGATAAGCTGCGAAACTACAGCGACTGGGTCGATGCTTGCCGCTGGGTGTCGGACCCGCGGAATACTCCGCCGGACGCGCGTTTCCTCATTCCGCGCACGGCATTTACCTTCAAGTGGTATGCCGGTCGCGGCGAAGTGGCCAACTGGAAAGAGACCCCGCAAGACGCCGCCAGCATGAACGAGTGGTGGGACCGGATCCAGGACGTTTACTCAACCGGCAACCAGCCGCCGCAAGAAAAGTATTACCTGTCGCTGGCCAATGCCGGGGTACCGAAGCTGCAGGCGCTGGCAAGGAAGTACCAGGCCGATTATCTCATTACGCAAGTCAGTCTGCCGCTGCTGCCGCCGCCGGTAAAGGTAGCGTATAAGAATGATTCGTTCGTGGTTTATAAGTTGAAGTAGGAGTACCCAGTACTCAGTACTTGTCCCGCTCTGGGGGTCTCATTCCTCATCCTTCATCCCTCATCCTTCATCCCTCATCCTTCATCCTTCATCCTTCATCCCTCATCCCCCCTCTCCCCCATGCTCGCAGTCACCTTCGATATGGACGGCCTGATGTTCAACACCGAGGACGTCTACACCCTGGCGGGAAGCGAATTGCTGGCGCGACGCGGACGCTCGTTTACGCCGGAGCTCAAAGACGCCATGATGGGCCTGCCGCCGCGGGCAGCCTTCGAGGTCATGATCGACTGGCACCATCTCGATGAAGCCTGGAACGTGCTCGCCGCGGAAAGCGACGAAATCTTTCTCGGCCTGCTGAGCGGCCGTTTGGCGATCATGCCGGGCTTGCTGGAGTTGTTGGCTGCCCTGGAGAAGGCGGGCATCCCCAAGGCGATTGCCACCAGCAGCGGCCGCCGTCTGACCGAGGCCTGCCTCGCCCCCTTCCAACTGTCCTCGAGGTTCTGTTTCATTCTCACGTCGGAAGACATCACCCGGGGAAAGCCGGACCCGGAAATCTACCTGCTGGCCGCCAGGCGTTTCGGCGTGCCGCCCGCGGAAATGCTCGTGCTCGAAGACAGCCAGAACGGTTGCCGTGCCGCGGCCGCCGCGGGGGCCTGCACCGTCGCTGTGCCCGGCGAGCACAGTGCTCGTCAGGATTTCGGGGCAGCGAATCTGGTGATCGAGAGCCTGGCGGATTGGAAACTATTTGAAGTGTTGGGAATTACCAAATGAAACCCGAAATCCCAAACAAATACAAAATAAAAAAATGCGAATGTTCGAGACTTCCGGGGTCTTGGATTTTCTTCCTTTGGACTTTGTATTTGTTTAAGATTTCGACATTCAGATTTCGGATTTCATCTTGACTGCCCTTGCCCGACGATGATACATTGGGTCCGGCGCGGAAAATGGTTTTTGGACTCAGTTCAAGGAGGAGCTGACGGACTGCCTGCGGTGTTCTGGCGGCTCCCTTACGAAAGGATTCGTATCCCATGGTCACGCGACAGATGGGGCTCGACGAGCCCTTGTTGGATGGGCCGCTGCTTCCTCTCAGGATGAGGGCCGCTAGTTTCCAGGCGGCCAACGAGCCGCGGCAAACGGTGCCTGCGCCGCGACCCATCCGCGGTCTGCTCCTGGCCCCCTGCAATATTCTGTACGACGACACGGCCTGGCGACGGTGGTTGCTGCGGTTGCTCTTGCGGCTGGGGTTGCGGACCAAGTACGGCCCCTTCTTCCGCATTTTCGACCGCGATTACCTGGATGCGGTCTACCGTGGACAACGGCCTTTCAACGATGCGCTGGACGCATTCCTGATCTCTGCCGGCATGTCGGCAGGCCAGGCTGAAGAGGTCCATCGCGCGGTGGATTCCTATCGCCGCCATAGCGACGCGAGTCCTCGCCCGCTGATCGGCGTCCGCGAGACGCTTGCACAACTCCGCTCCGCCGGCGTAAAGCTCGGCGTGCTTTGCAACGGCGAGCATTCCGGCGAGACGATCCGGCAGCAGTTGGCGGAACTGTTGGGCGAATCACCCTGGGCCGCGGTGATTTCCTCACGCGACATGGGATGCGCGTTGCCCGATGCCACCTGCTACCGTGCGGCCGTTCGCGCGATGCAGTTGCCCGCTGTGGAAATGGCCTTTGTCGGACACGACTCGCGGGAATTGCACGGCGCCGCGATCCAGGGACTCGCGACGATCGCCTTCAACAGCGACCGCGACGCCCGGGCCGACGTTTATCTACAGCGCTTTGAGGATCTGATCGAGCTGACCCGATTCTCGCCCCGTTGTTCAGCCGCGGCGTGAACAGGCGGCGCGTAAGAGCCTTAGTTTGCCGGTTGGGCCAAGTCGAACGTGCGAGTCTCGCTCCAATCGGTCCATTGTCCGTTGACCATCGCGCGGACCTGCCACCGCCAGCCGTGACAATTCTCGCGCGGCACGGGGCGATGGAGCGTTATGATATTATTCTAATCGATATGCCCCATTTTCGCCTATCGATCTTCATGGGAAGCGTCTGGCCGCCTGGCCGGCCGCTTGCAGTTAATCTCTCCGTATAGATATAATTAGGTCTGCCTCACGGCCGAAAAGATCGCCTGTGAGGTGAACTTTCTACCGCCGAAACATCAGCTAATTCAGGAGATTCTTCGTGGCCCAGGGCAAGTTCTTGTTCACAAGCGAGTCGGTCAGCATGGGACACCCCGACAAACTCGCCGACCAGATTTCCGATGGTGTTCTCGATGCCCTGTTTGCCAAAGACCCCTTCAGCCGCGTCGCTTGTGAGACGCTGGTCACTACGGGCATGGCGGTAGTGGCAGGCGAGATCACGACCACCGCGACGATCGACTATGCGGAAGTTGTCCGCAAGGTGATTCGCGAAGTCGGCTATATCGACGACGAGCACGGCATATCGGCCAACACCTGTGCGGTACTGCTCTCGTTGGACCGGCAGAGCCCGGACATTGCCCAGGGCGTGAACGAGGACGCGGCCAAGGGCAAGGAGATCGGGGCCGGCGATCAGGGATTGATGTTCGGTTACGCCTGCCACGACACCCCGGAGCTGATGCCGCTGCCCATCGCCCTGGCTCACCGCATTCTCGCCCGGCTTACGGCAGCCCGTTTCGCCAAAGAGGTTCCCTGGCTGCGGCCCGACAGCAAGAGCCAGGTGACCATCGAGTTCTGCGGCAACAAGCCGGTCCGCGTGGATACGGTCGTTGTTTCCACCCAGCACAGCCCCGAGGTCACCCACGAGCAGATTCGTCAGTATGTGATCGACCAGATCATCAACCCGATCCTGCCCAAAGAGTTGGTCACCGGGCCGGTCATATATCACATCAATCCAACAGGCCGGTTCGTCGTAGGCGGTCCGCACGGCGACTGCGGCCTGACAGGGCGAAAGATCATCGTCGACACCTACGGCGGCTGGGCCCGCCACGGTGGCGGGGCGTTCAGCGGCAAGGATCCGACGAAGGTCGATCGCAGCGCAGCCTACATGGCCCGCTACGTGGCCAAGAACCTCGTCGCCTCGGGGCTGGCCGACCGTTGCGAAGTCCAGTTGGCCTATGCCATCGGCGTTTCCGATCCGGTGAGCGTGCGGGTCGATACGGAAGGCACGGGCAAATTGCCGGACGAGCGGCTCGTGGTGCTGGTGCGGGAGCATTTCCCGCTGACGCCCAGCGGCATCATCCGGCACCTCAACCTGCGCCGGCCGATTTATCAGAAGACGGCCTCCGGCGGTCACTTCGGCCGCAACGAGCCGGAATTCACCTGGGAGAAGACCGATCGCGCGGCCGACCTGGCGAAGGCTGCCAAGTAGTTTCTGTTGCGGAGACAGTTCCGCCAGCTTCCGCAACAAGAAGTAAGAAAGGCAAGGGACGCGCCACCCAATGTCTGCCAACGTGCATCGAACAATTTGCCCGCGGATGTTCACGGTGGTGGAACTGACCGCATATTTACGATCGGCCGTGACGGCGCTGCTTGCCCTCGCGGCCGTTTTCGTCGTCTCGCGATGGATGGCCGGTGCCTTGAAGACTCCGCTGGGGCCTTTCCCGTTGCTCGTCGCCGGCGTATTGCTTGCCGGACTTGCGCGGATGGCTCATGCACCCGCGCAGGCGGGCCGCTTCCCTGCGGGAGGGGTGATGACTTCTGTGGCAACACTCGCCCTCGCCGCATCGCTCTCGCTTTCCGGTGGCAATGTCGGCGCCCTGCTGGGATTTTGGGCGGTGATCGTGGGTGAAGAGCTTTGGGCTTGGCGAGGCAGCTTGCCCGACCGACGTGTCGCGCCGCCACCCGGCTCGGCGCCGGTTGACGGCAACTTGACCGACGAAACTGAGCCCGCGGAACCCGCGGCCGACGTTTTGCAGCAACTCACGCTGCGCACGACTGCCGATGGCAATCAGGAACTGTCCGGCTGGCTACGGATACGGTTCGACGTGGGGCAACGCAGCGGGAGCCTGCACGTAGCCTTCTGCCCGCCCTTCGGCCAAGTGCCGCTGGTGCAGGCCGAGGCCCTCTCCGGTCCCGACTGCCGCATCAAAGCGGCCCAGGTGCTGCCCTATGGGGTGCGCTTGGATGTAAAACTCGATGAGCCGGCGGGAGAACGCGAGAGCGTACTGGTGTGGTTCTTTGCCGCCGTTAGTTGGCCTTCACCACCTGGGCCTGGTTCATGAAGTCGCTCGTGATGTTGAACACCTCCTCGAGGTAGAAATCGCGATCGATGCCCGATGGATTCTCGATGGCTTTTTCAATGGCCTTCTCCTCTTCCTTGTCGGCGTTCAACTCGGCCCGCTCCTTGAGGAACTTGGCCTCGTTGAGCGTGACCGACTTCTTGGCCTTCTGCTGCTTGTAATGGGCGATGTTCCGCTCGACCTTCTGGAACTTCTCGGAAGCGGCGCAGCGGGCGGCCGACAGCCGATGAAGCTGATCGACCAGCGCGGGGTTCACCCGATCGAATTTCTTGAAGGGCTGGGTGGGCACATGGTCGAAGTGCAAGGCATAGTCCAGGTTGGCCTCGCCCACGTCCAGATGCGTGCTCAACGAGGGCAATTCGATGTCCGACACGACGCCGCGGAGCTGCGTGCTGTCGCCGCCGGGCCGGTAGAACTGCTGCATCGTGATCTTCAATTCGCCCATCTCCGGGGCATTGGGAAGGCCGAACAACTGGTGGCCCAGGTCCACGAGGCTCTGCACCGTGCCCTTGCCGTGGGTCGACTTGTCGCCCACGATCAGGCCGCGGTTGTAGTCCTGAATGGCCCCGGCGAAAATCTCGCTGGCACTGGCGCTGAACTTGCTGATGACCACCACCAGCGGGCCGTTCCAGTCGATATCCGGGTCGGGATCGAAGTAGGGCGTCACCCCGCCGTTGCCGTCCTTGACCTGGACTACGGGCCCGTCGTTAATGAACAAACCGGTCAGGCTGATGGCCTCGGTCAACGAGCCGCCGCCATTGGTGCGGAGGTCCATGACCACGGCATCGACCCCCTTTTGCTTGAAGTCCTGCAGAATGTTGTGCACGTCGCGGGTCGTGCTCTTGTAGTCGGGCCTGCCCTGGCGGGCGCCGTCCATGTCCATATAGAAGCTGGGCAGGTTGATCACGCCGATCTTGTAGGGTTTGCCATCGGCGCGGCGGCCCGCGTCGAAGACCTCGCCGTGGGCCTCGCTGTCCTTCAATTCGATGGTCGCCCGCGTAATCTTGATCTCGTGCGGCTTGGGATCCTTGAGGGAGGTGAGTTCCAAGCGGACCACCGTGCCCGGCTTGCCGCGGATCATCTTCACCACGTCGTTCAAGGGCATGTCGACGACGTCGACCAGCTCTCCGCTCTCGCCCTCGCCGACGGCGATGATCTTGTCGTCGAGTTTCAGGTGGCCTTCCTTTTCGGCGGCCCCGCCCGGGATGATCTTCTTGACGACGGTGTAACCGTCAACGCCCTGCAGCGAGGCCCCGATGCCTTCCAGCTTCAACTGCATGATGATCTTGAAGTTCTTCACCGAGTCGGGCGACATGTACGTGGTGTGCGGGTCGAAGGCTGTAGTGAGGCTGGTGAGGTACATTTCCAGCAACTCCTCGGCGTGAGTCTGGTGCATCCGCTTGGCGAAGCTGTGGTAGCGCTTCTCCAAGCGCTGCTCCGGCGTCTTGCCTTCGCTCTTGTCGGGCTTGCCGTCGGACTTCTCGGCCTTCAACAGCAGCAGGTCGTACTTGATCCGCTTCCGCCAGCGATCGGCAGCCTCCGCCGGGGTCTTGGCATAGGTGATCGTGTTCTTGTCGGTCACGAGCTCCTCGTCGATGGTGAAATCCTGATCTTGTTTCAGGATCTGGTCGACCATCTGCACCCGTTCGTCAATCCGTTCCAGGAAGGTGTTGAAGACCATATAGGCGAAGCGGATATCGCCCTCCCGCACCTTCTCGGCAAGGCTGTCCCTGTCCTGCACAAAACGATCGTAGTCGCTCTGGTAGAAATACATCTTCATGGGATCGAGGTCCTGCAGGAAGGTCTTCATGCAGCGTGCGGAGATCTCGGCGTCCGACGGTGGCGACTGCCGGAGAAGATGCTCGTGCTTCAGCAACGAGGTGACGGCCAAGGCGACATGGCGGTCATTGGCGTTTGGATTGGTAAGCTGCGCAGCTTGTAGCGTCAGGCAAGCTGAGACGAGCACGAGAAGAGCCGTAGCGCCGGCAATGCGCCGGCGGCCAACCGATCGGGACAACAAAGTCATTCCTGGAACCTCGAAATTGGGGTAAAAACCGTAATCTGTTTATGTTATCGCGGATGTAGCGGATAAACAAGGTGAAACATTCAGTCGCAGGGAGAGAAAGATTAGTATCGACGGGAACCTTGCCGCCGCCGCTATACTTCGCACGGGCAAGAACGATCTAAGCCCGACGCGGGCACGATGTACCCATGGTCGTGGTCGGCGAGGAACGAAAGCCCTTTTCTCGCTTGCGCTTTTGTGGCATCCGCCGGCACGCCCCACCCAGTCCGCCGAAAACCGCACGATGCCTGCATACCTTGTTTCCACACGCAACCGCCTCCTGCGGCCGTAGGCCAAGAAATCGCGCCAAATACCCCCATTTTACGCATTCAAATAACCGATTGTGCCGAATTTTCACTTTGCGTAGATTTACGCGAGTTTGCCGGTTAAGTAGACGATAAGGAGTGCTGTGACTTTTCCCGTTGGGGAATTGCGACTGAGTTTAACGCGCTCCAACGACCCAAATTGCCTCTTTTTTTGCAAGGGAATCGCTGTGAACCGGCAACAGCAGCTATCTCTCGTCTTGGTTCTGGGACTAATCAGCTCCATCCCCGCCTTCGCTGCGGGCCCCTCCGAACAGGGAGGTGGATGGCGTGCCTCTTCTGAGGACAACGCCAGTTCCACCCTGAGCGGAAAGCTCTACCGCAATTCTGCCGACCAGGATGGGTCGGCCCCCTACATCGTCCTTGATCGCTGGGGAGTGGTTCGCGGCTATGTGGCCGCAGCACGGGGTGTCGAGTTGGACTCTTGCCTTGGCCAGCAGGTCAGCTTGCAGGGCACCATCAAGACATTGCCCGGCGGCGACATGCCGTATATGACCTGCCAACGAGTCCTGGGCGGCAACACGGAGATGACCAGTCCCCGTGTCCAGCGTGCCTCGGCCGCACCGCGGCGTGAGTCGTTCGTTCCGGTTGCCCAAGACCAGCGGTCGCAGGGAATTGCCCTTCGGTCTGAACTGCCCACGCGGAGCGATATGTCCGCCGATCCAACCCCTCGAACCGTGACGTTGCCGTTGCGCGAGGTGGTGCTCGAGCCCCAGGCCCTGCCCGCGGACGACGATTCCCAGGACCGTCCCAGCGCGCAATCGGCACGCCGGGCCGATCCGGGGCACCCGCTTGCGGGTCGCCGGCGCCCCTCGGCCGTGCAAGCGGCCAATTATCAAGTGGAAACCGTCCCCACGCCTACTCCGGCGGGTGAAGTCCACCGATCTCTCCGGGCAAGCGAGCCCGTGCTCGAACCCAGTCCCATGGAGGAAGGCGTCATGGTCGCGGAAGGCCCGATGGTGGGCCACGGCCGCGCCGGTTGCGATGCGTGCGACGAAGGCGCTTGTGGTTCCGGCTGCAGCGACGGCTGCAATAATGTTTGTGCCGACGAGCCCGGCTGGGGATCGCGGCGGCCGCTCTTCTGCTGGGGGCCGAGCGGGATTTGGGTGAAAGCCGATTACTTGCAGTGGTGGGAGCGCGGCACCCATGTGCCTGCCTTGGTCACCACGGGAACAAGCACCAGCTACCTCGGTGGGCCTGGTACCCAAGTGCTTTTCGGCGACGAGTACATCAACAATAAGTCGGAAAGCGGCGGACGCATCCAGGCTGGATTGTGGCTCAATCCCTGCGAGACCATCGGTTTCGAAGGCGAGTTCCTCGCCCTCGGCGATGAGAGGACCAATTACAACATCTGGTCCGACGGCAACCCGATCGTATCGCGGCCGTACTTCGACACGAGCACCGGGTTGGAGATGGTCGAGCGAGTCGCCTATCCCCGCGGCAGCGCCGTGAGTTTCGATGGCTCGATCGATATCTACGCCAGGACCAGCTTCCAGGCCGCCGGGGCGCATTTTCTCTTCACCACTTGCCGCCAGGACGGTTGCTGGACCGACGACTGCACCTGCAAGACCTATCACGACCGCTTCCGCGCAGACTTTGTCGCCGGCTATCGGTACTTGGACCTGGAGGATCGACTTGGCATTTCGGAAATGCTCACCTCCACGGCCACCCCGCCGGCTACTGCGGATAACCCCAATGCCGGCAGTGCCTTCTTGATCCGCGATCAGTTCAACACGCAGAACACGTTCAATGGTGCCGATTTGGGCATGAAGTTCGAATTCCAGCGGAATCGCTGGTCATTGGATCTGTTCCCCCGCGTCGCCTTGGGCTCCACGCACTCGACGGTCAATATCAGCGGCTCGACACGCGTTACCGACCCGACTGGTTTGGAATACTACCCACTTTATGGTGGAGGTCAGTCGTCCCAGCCCGTGCAGAACGGTGGTCTGTTGGCCCAGCCCTCGAACATCGGCACCTACTCGCAGAACAATTTCGCCGTGGTGCCGGAACTCGATCTGAAAGTCGGTTACCAGTTCACAACCCACACCCGGATACTTCTGGGCTACGACTGCATCTATTGGAGCAGCGTGGCGCGGGCCGGCGAGCAAATCGATCGGTCGGTAAACGGGTCCACCTTGCCGGGTTCCCCGGGCCCCCAGACAGGGGCAACCGCGCCTCTGTTCAGCTTCCAGCAGACCGGATTCTGGGCCCAGGGTATTAATGTCGGCGTCGATTGCCGGTGGTAATGAACTTGCGGTCCCTTTCCAGCCGATGGGTATAGGGAAGGAACCGATTTTCGCCATAAACGATGGAAAAAAACACCCTTTCGGTTCTAGGCATAACAGTAATGGGATGGGCTTTAGCCCGCCGCCCAAAAGGCACTGCACAGGCGGGCTAAAGCCCACCCTACAGTTCGTACAGGCGGATCCCCCAAAACAACGGACAAGGAGCGTCCTCATGTCTTCCCAGTCGAACAGGTCTCGTTCGTGGTTCGCCCGTCTTGGCAGCGGATTGGGCCCCAAGCGCCGCAGTGCATCGCCGGGCCAGAAGCATCGCGGACTGCGTTTCGAGTCGTTGGAAGGCCGCTCCCTGCTCTCGGCCACAGTGCTTCCCTCGATCAGTGGCATCGTCTACGAAGACCCGACCGGCGCCGGCCTGGTCGGCAATGATATTCCGCTGGCCAATATCACGCTCAACCTCTGGCACGACGGCGGCGACGGCGTCTTCGAGGGCAAGAATCCCGGCAGCGATGACACGCTCGTCGGCACGGCCACCAGCGGCGCCAACGGAAAATACCAGTTCAATAACCTCACGGTCGGCACCTACTTCGTGCAGCAGGCGCCCGTGCCCGGACTGGTGATCTCGTCGAGCCAGAGCGTGCAGACCGTGGTCATCACGAGCTCCGATCTGCAAGGCACGCCGGGCACGACGATCGATTCCTTCGCGTCGACATCGCAATACGTCAGTGGTTCCCTGCACGGCGGCAAGACCGGAACGTCGTCTGCATCGACCCCGGACGCCATCGGCGGCCATCGTAACCTGTACGTGCAACTCACCTCGTCCGGCGGCGGCGTGTCGCTGGGCGCGGACTCCGATTGGCCCGGGCTGCTGGACTTCGGGGCCAACGCGGCCTCCAACGGGATCTTCTGGGTGAACTGGGACGGCAACAACAACAACGCCGCCGTGCTGAACCCGACCGGTCTGGGCCAGGTTGACGTCACGTCGCAAGGCGCCAGCACGGGCATCGACCTCAACGTCGCCGCCGACCACGACAATGGCTTCGTCATGCTCAAGGTCTACAGCGACGCCAACGACTGGTCTTGGGCCAGCGTTCCCATCAGCAACACCACCGACGGGTCACTGAACAGCAGCGACAGCCAGTACGTCGCATTCTCCGTCCTTCATGGTCGGCGGCGGCACGGGAGCTAATTTCTCCCAGGTCGGCGCCATCCAGTTGTCGATCAACGGTGTGAACGCCATTGACGGCCAGGTGGGACCGATCGAAGCCGTCGGACCGATGGTTTTCAGCCAGAATTTCGTCAATTCGGCCCAAGCCGACCTGTCCGTGGTCAAGTCCGCCTCGCCCAACCCGGTCTTGGCCGGCAACCAATTGACCTATACCTTTACCACGACCAACAATGGCCCATCCGCGGATACGGGTGTGATCCTCTCGGACACGCTGCCCGCGGGAGTCCAATACGTCTCGTCCAGCAGCAGCCTGGGTACGATCACGAACAACAACGGCACGCTCTCGGTCCAACTCGGCAATCTGGCCGCAGGGGCCGTCGCCACGACGAATGTCGTCGTTACCGTCAATCCCGGCGCAGCGGGCAGCATCACGAATACCGTGACGGTCACCGGCAACGTGTTCGATCCGAATCTGAGCAATAACACGTCCACGGTCACGACGCAGGTTGGTCAATCGGTCGACCTGGCCCTCGTCAAGACGGCCTCGCCCAATCCGGTCAAGGCCGGCCAGCAACTCACCTATACGCTCACGGCCACCAACGACGGCCCGTCCAACGCCACGGGCGTGACGATCGTCGATACGTTGCCGGCCAACACATCCTACTCCTCGGCCAGCGACCAAAGCTCCGCGACGATCACCGGCCAGACGCTGACGCTGAACGTCGGCAATCTGGCGGTCGGCGCCTCGTCCACGGTCACGGTCGTGGTCGTCGTGGCCTCCACCGCCACGGGCACGATCACCAACACGGCCACGGTCAGCGGCAACCAGCCCGATCCCAACTTGGCCAACAACACGGCCTCGGTTACGACGCAAATTGACGTGCCGATTATTGAACGGGCCACCACGGACCTGAAGATCGTCAAGACGGCCAACCCCAATCCGGTGACCGTGGGAAATGCCCTGGCCTACACGCTGGTCGTGAGCAACAACTCGCTCACCACGGCCACGGGCGTGACGGTCGTCGATACGCTGCCGACGGGATTCTCCTATTCCTGGGCCGTCGGCCAGAACTCGGCGACGATCGTGGGTAATACGCTCACCTTGAACTTGAGCGACTTGGCGCCGCAGGCCTCGGAAACGATCACCATCGGTGGGGTCGTGACGGCGGCTGCCGCCAGCACGATCACCAACACGGCCACAGTCAGTAGCGACGAGCCGGACGCCAACCCGGCCGACAACACGTCGAGCGTCGTGACGACGGTCATTCGCCCCGTGGCGCCGAGCAAGCATTTTGCGCTGGGCCGGTAAGCGGGGATTCTACTTGGCTTTTCGCTGTTGTGGCCGGTCTCTGACCGAGCCACGCTGCGACTGTAGGTCTCGTGGGCGAATGGGAGACCTTCGGTCGGACGGTTTGGGCGGGGTCGGGAGACCCTCGCCAAACTTGGCATTTTGCGCTGGGCCGGTAAGCGGGGATTCTACTTGCCTTTTCCCGGCTACATGCGACAATACAGTGATGGACGCACGCACCGCACGTTTTTATTACTGGTTTTACTTTAGCCCCGCAGGTGTCGGGGTCGGAGGTGGCGTGTAAAGTTCAGCCCAGACCGACAGCAGTTCGAGCCCCGAGACCTGACCCCCAGTTCTCGGGGTTTTTTATTTGCGTTTAGCCCAAGGAACCCACTTATGATCGTCGTCATGAAAAAAGGCGCCAGCCGCGAAGAGATCCAGCACATGATCGAGCGCGTCGAGGCCCTCGGATTGAAGGCCCATCCGATCTTCGGCACGGAGCGGACCGTGATCGCGGCCATCGGCGAGAAGCGCGATGAGCACCGCCAGTCGCTGGAAAGCGGTCCCGGCGTGGCCGAAGTCGTTCCCATTCTCGCCCCCTACAAGGTCGCCAGCCGCGAGGTCAAGGCCGAGCCCACGGTGGTCCGCGTCGGCACTCTCACGATCGGCAATGCCCACATCGGCATGATCGCCGGCCCCTGCTCGGTGGAAAACGAGGAGCAGACCCTGAGCACGGCCCGTGCCGTAAAGGCCGCCGGCGCGACGGCCCTCCGCGGCGGCGCCTTCAAGCCCCGCACCAGTCCTTACAGTTTCCAGGGTCTGAAGGAAGAGGGGCTGAAAATCCTCGCCGCCGCCCGTGCCGAGACCGGTCTGCCCGTGGTGACCGAGGTCATGTCGGAGGGCGACGTCAAACTGGTGGCCCGATATGCCGACGTCTTGCAGATCGGTGCCCGCAACATGCAGAACTATCGCCTGCTGGAGGCCGTGGGGGCCGAGGGCAAGCCGGTCTTGTTGAAGCGCGGGCCCAGCGCCACGCTCGACGAGCTCTTGCTGGCGGCAGAGTATGTTCTCAACGCCGGCAATCCCCACGTGATGCTTTGCGAGCGGGGCATCCGCACCTTCGAGTCGCACACGCGGTTCTCGCTGGCCTTGGCCTCGGTGCCTTACCTGCACGACCGCACGCATCTGCCCGTCGTGGTCGATCCCAGCCACGGCACCGGGCACACGGCGCTGGTGGCGCGGATGGCCGCCGCCTCGGTCGCCGCCGGGGCCGACGGCCTGATCATCGAGGTCCATCCCGACCCCGAAACCGCCTTGAGCGACGGTTATCAATCGCTCACTTTCAAGCAATTCGAGGACCTCATGCGCCTGTGCCGCAAGGTGGCCGCGGCGATGGATCGGGTGATGTGATTACGAGAAAGGAAGATGGTTTGGATGGATTGATTTTCCTTTCTACTATTTTCCTTGCATTGATCTTTCTGGATCAGCGCCGGGTCTCTCCCGCCTCTGAAACTGCCGCCGTGCCGCTGCCGCCCTTGGGCACGAACTTGAAAACCTCGACGTAATCGTCGCTGATTTGCCGGCGGTCCGACTTGTCGTAGGCCGCAAAGGGATAGGTGTCGTGGGCCACCAGGTCGTAATCGGCCTGCATCTTCTCCAGCCATCGCTGCCGGGCCTGCGGGTCCGGCGACGGCGACTCCTGCTCTTCCTTGGGCGATCGATACAGCACGCACCGCAACGGCCGCTCGACCGAGACCCGCTCGAGGTGCGGTTGCTCGCCGCGGGCGTGACGCGGCGAATAGATTCGCTGATTGCAGAAATAAAGCGACGACCAACCACAGTTCAACTTGTCGGGCGAGAGGTCCGTCTTCCAGTCGCTTTCGCACGAGACCAACTCGCTGTTGTGCGACATTTCGAACCAGAACCATTGGGCGAACTCGCGGGCCCGCAGCGTCGTGGGCGATTTGTATGGCTGCGTCACGTCGCGGAGCCAGGAACCCGCACCCAGCAATGCGAGCAGAGCGAGGACAATGGTACAACCGTTCCACTTCCAGGCTCTCGATGTGAGCCGGACGGCCGTTGCGCTCATAGTCCCGTGCGGGACTACAAGCGAGGGAACCCGTCGGCGGTGGCCCTCGAGCCATGCCAGTCCAACCGTCAGGCCGACGGCGATCAGCGTGCAGAAGGCCGGGGCCAGAAAGAGCGTCATCCGCGCATGGCCGCCATAAGGGAAGCGGTGCAACACTGCGGCGACGAAGTTCAACCCCAACGGCGCCAACAACAGGCCCAGGAGCAACCATTGCCGGCGTCGCACGAGCGCCGCCACGCCGGCGATCACGCACAGCAACGAGAACGAGCTGCCCCAATTCGGCCCGCCGACGGGATAGCCCAACATGGCGCCGGCATGGGTCTCCAGCAGCCACAGCGGCAACTTCAGCGGTTGCCCGACGGGCGGGAAGGTATTGGCCCAATGGGTCTCTTCCATCGTCTGCTGGTTCGTCTCGCCCACCGCGTGCTTGCTGACGATCAGTACCGCGGCAAAGCTCGCGACCAGGATGACGTTATAGACGATCCACGCCAAGGCTCCCCGCGCTCTGACCCGCTGCGCAGGTACCCCGGAGAGGGACAGGGGGTGAGGGCGGTGTGTGTTTGCGATCATCACCCAGGCAATCACCAGGCTTACTCCGCCGGCCATAAAGATCGCGGGAAACGAGTAGCCTACGGCCGGGCCAACCAGCCCGGCCAGGTACCATAGCCAGCGGGTCTGGTGCGGCTGCCGCAGCCACTCGATTGTCAGGGCCAGCATGGCCAGTGCCAGAAGCAGGTCGCAGCCATAGGGCTTGGCCTCGGCCGCGTAGCGGGTCATCGGGTAAGCGACGGCGAACAGCCCCACGGACAGTACGAGCGCAGTGCCTTGGAGCATCCGCCCCGCCACATGGCGGAACAACAGCAGGCTGCCCAGTCCGCACACGAACGGGATCAGCCGCAGCGTATATTCGTTGAAGCCCAGGAGTTTCACGAGCGTCAACTGTCCCCAAAGAAACAACGTGGGAGCAACCTGGCAGTAGTGCAGTGGTTGCAGCAGCCCGCCGTAGCCGCGGTCGAGCAAGTTTGCCGAGAGCATGGCCTCGTCTTCCCATAACGGGAAGCGGAGCAGATAGCGGGTCAGGCGGAGCACGACTCCAACCACCATGAGGGCCAGCAGCCATCGCCGCTGGGCCTGGGCGGATAGCAGGCGCTCCTCGCCGGGTAATCGATTCAAAGGCGCAAAAGTCGGGCGGTTGTTTTCCTGAGACATCTCGTCCTCCTTGACGGGTGAGAATGTCGAATGATAACCCATTCGGGGAGTTTGCGGCAAGATCAACCCCGCCGTGGATGGGGGAATTGAAGCAGGGGTTGACAGTACTTGGCCGGCCATTTACAAAAGGGCGTAGACAAGCAACAAACGCCCCTATCGTCTAGTGGCCTAGGACATTGGATTCTCAGTCCAAGAACCGGGGTTCGACTCCCCGTAGGGGTATTAGATACTCTTGTACACTGAAACAAGGGGGCTTGGTTCAGAAATGGGGACAGGCACCTCGCCGGTGTCCATTTCTTGCGGCCTAATCGCTATTCGGCTCGGAGCCAGTCCCCGTTTCTGAACCAAGCCAGCAAGAGTATGCACCAACTCGCACAAGCTCTTACCCCGTATGGGTTTGCAGCGTTTCTTGCGAGTTGAAGCGAAACCGTGCGACGGGCTGCTGCACCGCATTTTGCATCACCACTGCACCGGATTCTGCACCGCCTTCTATAGCCTTCTCGAAGTCGGCGTCGGTGAGTTGGAGATAGTGCTTCGCAGCGATCGAGGCCGAGTTACCGATCCAGGCCACTACGACTTGCAGCGGATGTTCCTTGGCGAGTTCCGTCTCTCGGCTGGCCCGCAAATTCTGGAACAGCCTGGGCCACTGCTCGACCCCAGCCCGGAGGATGATCCGCTCCAACTGAGTCCGCAGGTTAACACTGCCCAAGCGATGCTGCGTGATAACGTACTTGGTCCCGGGCTCGGCTGGGTCGAACACTTCTTCCAGGTACGGCCGCAACTCGGGGAAGAGAGGTATTACTCGCGACTCCCCGCCGGGATGATACTCTGTCTTGGGGCTGTTGATACGAACGCGCTCGCGGTCCCAGTCCATGTCGCCCCAAGTCAGGGCAAAGGTCTCCGAGGGCGTTCGCACGCCGCCATAACGGGCCAGGGCCACGATCAGCCGCCACTCGGCGTCAGGGCAGGCGGCGATAACCTCTGCCGTCACTTCCTTGGTCACGAAGTGCTCGCGTCCTTTGTTCAGCGGTCGATCCACGCCTCCAAGTCCGCCGGATCGTACCTGACGGCCCGCCCAATGCGGACACAAGGCAGATCGCTGCGGTTCGGCAGGTCCCGGAGCAGCCGTTCGCTCACAGCCAGGCATCGGGCGGCCTCCCTTGGCTTGAGCAGCAGTCGGGTCTCATTCTTCTCGATCATGGTGGCTCCTACAGGTTTTAGCAAGCCTCGTTGGAGCAAAGAATTCCTTGGCGACCTTGGCGGTCTTGCCCCGAAAGAAACGGGAGCAACTTAGGCGATCCTGATCAGCTCGGCTGCCATCCGGTTGCGGTTGGCTGGCGCAAACCGACCCGAAGCAGGCCCGCAAGAAGCGCCAAGAAAGCGGCTGGCAGGCGTTTCGACGCTGGATGGTCAAAAGAGCGTTCCAGGCGAGAGGCCGCCAGACGCGATCCCAGAGGTTTTGGAGGGCACGTTGCCCGTCTTTGAATCAGCGGGCGGGATTTCGCCGACGCCTGCCTTGTCACATTCCTTGCCGAAGGGCATCAGCGAGAAGGCGGGACACGATGGCCGGGGCGACGGTCTTTCATCGCTCAAATTCCACTTTGTCGGTCACGGATGTCGCGGTACGACCTCATCAGCCAGTTTGGGGCGAAGATGTTTTCGCGACGGCGTGTATAATGGCCGGTGGGTGCGTTGCAAATGATCGAGGCGGTCGATATCCTATGTTGGTCGAACCGTTGTGGGAGGAGAAGTACGTATGAGACAAGTCCTATTCCTGCTGGTGCTCGCGGGGGCCACCGGCCTTCAGGCCGCCGAGCGCCAAGAGGCGAAGCCTAATATTGTCTACATCCTGGCGGACGACTTGGGCTACGGGGACGTTGGCTGCTATAACCCGGCCTCGAAAATCCCTACGCCCTATCTGGACCGCCTGGCAAGCAGCGGAATCCGCTTTACGGACGCCCACGCCCCGACCTCCGTCTGCACGCCGACGCGGTACGCGATCCTCACCGGGCGTTACTGCTGGCGGTCGCGGCTGAAGCGTGGCGTGCTGGCCCCCTGGGGCGAAACGCTCATCGAGAAAGACCGTCTTACGGTACCTTCGCTCTTGAAGAAGCACGGCTACGCCACCGCGTGCATCGGCAAGTGGCACCTGGGCTGGCAGTGGGCGACCAAGGATGGACGGCCGCCTCGCAGCGGACCAGACCGGCTCAGCAACGTGGACTTCAGCCGGCCCATCACCGAAGGCCCGACCACCCGCGGCTTCGACTACTACTTTGGCACCGACGTGCCGAACTACCCGCCCTTCTGTTTCATCGAGAACGACCATACCGTGGGTATCCCCAGTGTGCCCAACCGGCCAGAGTTCAATCTCCCCGGCCCGATGCTACCGGGTTGGCAGTGGGTGGACATCATGCCGGAGCTGACCCGGCGGGCGGCCAAGTACATCGAGGACTCTGCGAAAATCTCGCCGCGTCGGCCGTTCTTCCTCTACTTCCCGCTCACCGCGCCGCACTACCCGGTCGTGCCTGCGGCGGAGTTCAAGGGCAAGAGCCGCGCCGGCGACTACGGAGACTTCGTGGTGCAGGTCGACTGGACGGTGGGCCAGGTGCTGGAAGCCATCCGGCGTGCTGGCATTGCCGAAAATACGCTTGTGATCTTCACCAGCGACAACGGCCCGGAGGTCACCGGGGAGGTCAACCCCGGTGTGTACGACCGTATCCGGCAGTACGGCCACTATAGCATGGGCGGATTGCGCGGCGCGAAGCGCGACACGTGGGAGGGTGGCCACCGGGTACCGATGCTCGCCTGCTGGCCCGGCAAGATCAAGCCGGGTTCGCAAAGCACTGAGACCATGTGCCACGTTGACCTCATGGCGACCGTTGCGGCGATCATTGGCGAAAAACTCCCCGACAATGCCGGCGAGGACAGTTGCAATATCCTCCCGGTCCTGCTCGGGCATCCGCATGACGGCCCGATCCGCGAGGCAACCGTCCATCATAGCTGTAGTGGTCATTTCGCCATCCGCAAGGGTCCCTGGGTCCTGATCGACTACGCGACCGGCGACGATAATCGCGAGCCGGGTTGGTTCAAGCGGGAACGGGGCTACACGGTCCACCATCAGCCAGGCGAGTTGTTCGACCTTCGTCAGGACCTTCCCGAACGCCGAAATCTCTATGCTGAGCGTCCAGAAACGGTGCGGGAACTCAAGGATCTCCTGGAAAAGTACAAACGCGAAGGCCGCAGCACGCCAGGAAAACCTCAGAAAAATGTAACTGCCGACACGGGCGAGAAGATCGACACCGTCTCTTGGTCCACCCGAAATACCATTAGCGGAGAGTGATCCTTTGCTTGGCAGACTTGCGGCAGCTCGTCGGTGTGCCGAAGAACGTCATCGCCCACAGCCTGACCGTGCTGGGCTACGCGGCCGAGCAGATCCCCACCGAGGATCGATATCGGCCGGAGCGGGTGCGACGGAACCACTGGTAACCAACGGAAAGCAGACAAACCATGCGATCAACGCCGACAGCATCGTCATTTCTGTTGATGATCTTCATTGGCACGACGGCCCTGGCCGAACCAGTGCGTTCGATTCACTTGGTCCTGCCAGGAAAACCGAGCCCAGTGATCGAGCGTATTGCCGGGGTTTTCGCCCGACAAGTCGCCCAACGGCGCGAGGCTAAGGTAGTAAGCGCCAGCGGGGGCATGGGATGATTGTCTCGTTGGAAACCGTGTTGTCGAGGACGTGAGCAATGAGAGATCGCATGCTTCTGGGGGTGTTCGTTTCGGTTGTTCTCCTGGCAACGGGCCGGTTCGCCGCTGCCGCCGACGAAAACGCCCCTTCCGCCATCAAAGCCTTCTGTATCGACTTCAACTGGGGACCGAAAGGGATCAACGGCTTCGCGGGTCCGGGCGTCTGGGCCGACGCTTCGCCCGAGGATCACGTCCGCTGGTATGAAGGTCTTGGGGCGAACGTCATTCAGACTTTCGCCGTGTCGTGCAACGGCTACGCCTGGTACAAAGGCGGGGTCATTCCTCCGCAGCCAGGCCTGAAGCATGACTTTCTGACCGAAGTGGTTCGGCTCGGCCACGCCAAGGGCATGCGCGTCATGGGATACTACTGCGTGGGTGCCAATACGCTCTGGGGCCAGAAGCATCCCGACCTCAGCTACGGCACGCCCAGTGCGCCGCATATCCCGTTGACCACGGCCTACCTGGACTACCTGTGCGGCTCGATGGAGGATGCCCTCAAACGCACCGGCATGGACGGCTTTATGATCGACTGGGTATGGAACCCCTCGCAGCGAACAATGAGCCCCGGAAAGAACGCTCGCGAGCAGTGGTTGGAGTGCGAGAAGACGATGTATGCGGAACTGATGGGCCAGCCGTTTCCAGGCGAGGATCGCCTGAGCCCGTCCGACAAGCTGGCCTATGAGCGCCGAGCCCTGGATCGCTGCTGGACCCGTATCCATGCGGCGGCCAAGCGGGTGAACCCCAACTGCGTCATCTGGCTGAGTTGCAACGATCTGAAGCATCCCGCTGTCATCGACTCCAAGATGTTCCAGGAGATCGACTGGCTGATGAACGAGCATCCTGACCCGGCCAGCATCGCGGCGGTGGCGAAGATGGCGGGGCCCCACGCGCAACTGGTGCAGTGCCTGGTGGGCTGGGGCGATCAGCACGATGCGAAGAAGGTCTTGGAGAATCCCGAATTCCGCAAGCTGGGGATCTACGGGTTCGCCAAGCCGGGCGAGAACTCCCTCCCTCTTCCCATCGCGGATTATCGCAGCAAGCCGGTTGGCACGTTCACGGGCAACGATAAGAACATCGCCATACTTCTGCGTTACTTCCATGGCCTGCCGCTGGATTTCATCGACCCGACAAGCCTCAAGGTGAACCCCAAGTAATCGTCGCTCCAACCATGACGGTGACGGTCCAGCGAATACAAGCGGCTTGAAAGGGACGAGGTGCATGGCCAACTTGGAGATTGAGTCGAAGCGGACAAAGGTCGCTGGCGATCAGGTGCATTATCTCGTAGCTGGCCCGAAGGACGGCAAGCCCATCGTCCTGCTCCACGGTGCGAGCTTCTCGTCGGCAACCTGGCAGCAGATCGGCACGCTCGATGCCCTGGCGTCGGCCGGGTATCAGGCATTTGCCATCGACTTGCCTGGCTTTGGGCAGTCTCCGGCCAGCCAGCAGTTGCCGGAAACCTGGCTGGCAGGGCTTTTCGATCAACTCAAGGTCGAGCGCCCGGTGTTGCTGGCCGCGTCCATGAGCGGTACGTTTGCCTTCCCCCTGATTACCGAGCATCCCCAGCGGATTGCCGGTTTCGTGGCCGTCGCCCCTGTCCGCATCAAGACCTATCAGGATCGTCTGGCGCGGATCACGGTTCCCGTGCTGGCCATCTGGGGCGAGAACGACCAGATCATCCCGCGGGCCGATGGCGAGTTGCTGGTGCGCTCCGTTCCGAAGGGGCGGATGGTCATCATCCTCGGCGGCAGCCACGCGCCGTACATGAGCGATCCGGCTAAGTTCCATGAGGAGCTGCTTCCGTTCCTGGCGGAGTGCTTCCAATCGAGACCGAGTGCCAGCGATGCCATCCCGTGAAATCCCGCCGGGTATACGCCGAGCATCGACGGCGAAGTACAATGGCATGGGAACCTGTCGGTCGAGGGTCTCGCGGAAATGGCGGCGATCTTATAACCCCCGGAAGCTGCCGAGGTAGACGAAGAAGATTGGAGGGCCGGTGCCGTGATCGTACGATTCGAATTCAAGGGAGGCTGCCGGAATGGCACGGTCATCATCGGCGAGGATGACCCTGCATTAGGAAGCACCAAGAACCCGCTCCACGCCTACCTTCATCTAACGCAGCGCGGACGCGTCGGCACAAGGTTTCGAGAACCACTGTCGAGTGCTATGAGGGAAACGAGACGAAAGGAGTTTGATAAGCTCGTCGGGGAGGCCATACGGGCAGGCAAGGAGGTGCCCAAGGGGAAGTATCCAGCGGACTACCAGATCTATGAAATCGCCGAGTGGCGGATCGGGCCGGAGGGGATATCGATCCTGCGCCGATTACGTCGGCGATGAAGGGGTAGTTCCTTGGAGCGAAGGACCAAAGGAAAAACACGGATTTAAGTTCCTGGAAACCCTTGACGATTTTCGTCACATGCTCGCTGATCCGACCGGCTGGCACAAGCGGCACTTGTGCGTCACGTTTACAAGGGACGGCATGAGCAAGACTCCTCGCGCGTTTGCCAAGGCCCAGCGATTCCTACGCATTATTGACGCGATGACAGACGCTGAACGGAAGTATCCAAGTACCCTGATTGACCGGATGGCTGAAGAACGCATCGCCCAGGATGCTGGGGTTGCGTCCGAGGATGTCAAACGGATCGTGCAGGTCTTCACAAGCCTGACGGTCATTGGGGAGTAGCCTTGACCGGATACGGCTGCTCAGAGCCCGCCAAGAAGCGCCAAGAAAGCGGCGGCGGGGGGTTGGGGTCCTGGGCGGCCATTGGAGCCTGCCACACCAGAGGCCGCCACGAGCGATCCCAGGGCGATTGGCGGGCATATTGCCCACTTTGACAGAATAGAAAGGCGGTCTAGCCCGCTTTGGGCTGGAACCGTCTGAGGTCACCGAGCGTCTAACCGGCAATACAGCACGCCAGTTGGCGAGGTAGAATGAAGTTCTGAAATGAGGGCGTCCTCCATGCGAAAAGTGGAATCTTGGTCGATGGTGATATTCGTGGCGGTGTCGGCTTGTCCGGCCCTGGCCGCCGTGGACCTTGTCACGCTGCCGACCCGCGAGGGCACCCAGCTCACGATCTACAACTCGGAAGACATCACCGTGGTCCGGGAGCACCGGCTGCTGACGGTCAAGGAGGGCGTCAACCGTATTCAGTTCTCCTGGGCCAACACGCTGATCGACCCGACCAGCATCGAGTTCACGATTCTCGACCATCAGGACAACGTCGATCTGGTGGACACGACGTTTCCAACTGGCCGCAACGACGCCCTGCAATGGAACATCACGAGCCAGATGGCGGGCAAGATTCCCGTCGAGATCCGGTATTTCACCTCGGGCATCACCTGGAGCGCTGACTACGTCGGCATCGCCAACGAGGACGAAACAAAGCTCAACGTGACGGGCTACGTGCGGGTGACCAACGACTCCGGTGAACTTTACGACAACGCCCAGACGCGGTTGGTCGTCGGCAAGATCAACGTGGTGGAGAAGATCGCCGATCTGGCCAGGAGACCGGCACCGGGGCAGCCGCAATCCGGAACAACAATAGATCCAGCCGTAATGGCCAATATGAGCAGGAAACGTGCAGGCGGCAAGCCGAGTTCCCGAATGGGACTGGCAGGTGCCATGAAAGATGCGATGGAGCAACTTGACGAATTGAAGAAGGAACAACCGAAGCAAGTCATCAAGCAGGGCCTCTCCGAATACTTCCTCTTTACCATCGAAGGCCGCGAGGACATCAAGGACAAGGAACCCAAGCGGTTGGTGGCCCTGAAGGTGGCCGACGTGCCGCTGGAGTGCCTCTACAAGCTCACCGACCGTGACGGCGGCCAGGGCTTCACCAAGTTCTACCGATTCAAGAACGTCAAGCTGCTGGACGAGCAGGGCAAGGAGAAGACGCTCTCGGCCATGGAGAACCTGGGCCTGTCGCCGCTGCCCAACGGCATGGTGCGGCTCTTCTCGCAGTACAAGACCAAGGATCTGGCCTACGTGGGCGGCACGGAGACCAACGGCCACCGCCGGCCGCCGTTCGGCAATCCAGCCCGGCTGAGCAAGGACCAGAGCCGCACCTGGTCCGAGCCGCTGGTGATCTCAAGTGACGGTATCAGGTGGGACTTGGGTTATCCCTCGACCGTGGAACTGGCCGATGGCACGCTGCTGTCGGCGTGGTATGAGTCCACGAAGGACTATCCGCATGCCGTGCTTCGCCAAGCGCGATGGACAATCCGGGATTGAGAATCAGCCTTTGCCATCGACACCCTCCGGATCTTCTCTTGGGGCATGGGCATGCACTCCGGCCGATCCGACTTCCGCGGCCCCGCCGGGCAGCATCACCTTGCCGGTGGGCGCGTTGCGATCCGTGCGGCGGATAGATAGGCTTTGAAATCGCTGTGATCCAGATTCCGACCATGCCCCCAAAGGCGTATGTGTCTTCCGCGCGTACGACTGGGCGGAGCAGTCTATAAATTGGCTGCCTTGGCTGCAAAGTCAGGCGGGAGTCAAATTGCCGGCCGGTCAAGAAAAAGCCGAGGTTTCCTGGCTTTTTGCCGTCGGCTGTGCCCCTTGCCTGCGGCGGTGGGGGTGACGAATGGCACTAGCTTAAGCGTGAAGCGTTCGGCCAGCCTACAACCGCTTGTGGTGGCACGCCAAGGCAGCTACGACCCATTGCGGCCGCATTCCTTAAGCTAGTGCCATTTGTGGGGGTGACCGACGCAGGCAAGCGGGCCGACCGAGGTTGTGAGAAAGCGTGGTTGAACGCCAGTGACACTCCGCGGCTCACTTCAACGGCGTCTTGTCGGTCATCGGTGCGCGACGACGCGATAAGACACTATTTGTTTAACGGGAAGTAATGGAAAAGTTATGGCTATTTGGGAGAATCAGCAGCCAACCCTGTCCGATCGCGATTCGAGCGTTAGCGGCGCTGGCGAAATATGGAGTATGAAGTCGGAACCAAGCGATGAACGCGCGGCGGAAGAGTCGGCTCGATCCACAGAGTTTCACACGCCTCTTCAGATAAGAAGCGTCTGCGACGCGACACGCAGAATTGAATGGACCGCCGAGAACGGTTCGCAAGGCAGGCAAAATAGCTGGCACTTGCGGCATCTGTCCTCGCTTCCACGGAACCGTCGCCTATGCGGATTCGTTCCCCCGGGCCGGCCATTACTGGGTCACCGCACGAACAAAATCGAGAAGGATAGCTCCCGTGGTGTCGTTCGGAGCGCCAAGGAGTTTATTGGCCGTCATGTGGGCGCGGTCTTGGAGAATGCGAGTGTCGGCCCGACCCTTTGCCGCCTTGATCAGGCCCGCCAATCTCTCGGCGGCCAGGTTCGAGGCATTGCCTTTTTCCACGGAAACAAACAAGAAAGGCGGCAAAGGCTTTGCATCGCCGACATGCGTCGTGGGCGATGCTTCGCGCCAGGCGGCTTCCGCTTCGCCAAAGGCCTGCCTGATGCAATGGGCGTACATGCCGCCGGCGTGAACTTTTTCCACCAGATCGTAGGCGCCGCCGCTCCAGGCGACCACGCCCCGCAGATCGCTGGGACGCAGCCCGACGCCGGACAGGTAGCGTGGATCGAGCGCCAGAAGGGTCACCAGGTGGCAGCCTGCCGAATGGCCCATCACGACGATCCGCTTTGCCGACCCACCGAAGTCGGCGGCGTGGTCGTAAGCCCAGCGGACCGCAGCGGCAACGTCATTGATATGCGCGGGATGAGTCACCGCCGGCGTTAGACGGTAATTGGCACTGATAAAGACAATCCCGTTTTCGTTGAGGAACTTTGGCTTGTAGCTTACCTCGCTCTTGTCGCCCGTAGTCCACTCGCCGCGGTGGAAGAATAGGATGATCGGCGCATCCTTGGCGCTGCGCGGCGCGTAGACGTTGAGCCGCTGTTTCTCGTCCTTGCCGTAGGGAACATCAGCGCGAACGACCGTCTTGGGCGAGAGAACAGCCGCTTCGGAGGGCTCCGACGCGCTGGCCGCCGTCCCGCGCTGCCCGGCATGTTGCGCAGCCGGTGCGTCAGCCGCCGAAACAATGCCGCCGCCGAGAATCACCGCAGCTACGCCAATGCACGCAATCGTTTCCAAAAAATGACGATCAACCATGTCAATCTCCTCTCCTGAATAGGGCAACCATGTTCATTCGATCTGAAAGGGCGTTAGGTCATTTGTCTCTTTCTTCACCTCAGCCGCCAGCGGCGTGGTCTTGGGGTCGGCGTATCGGCCCTGCAGCAGGTCGGGGCCCACGTTTTCGTCGTTCTCTTTTCGCGCCGACGAACGATAGACGATCGTGATGGCATAGCGGCCCGCCGGGGCGCCGTCGTACGAAGCGTATGTGCTCAATCGGAAAGAGCCGTTCTTCCTCACCTGGGCGCCAGGCCGCGGCAGCTTCGGGTCGTTGTCGTCCCGCGGCACAAACGTGACCTGCGCTCCCTCGGCCGGTTTCCCCTTGTAGAAAACCTCGCCGCTTACGGGATACACCGGTCTTCGATCGCCTCGGCGGCATGCGGCAAGGCTAAGGGTCAGGCCGCCCACCAGCGTCAGCAGGATGAACCTCGAACAACGATTCATGGTTAATACGTGCTGAATTCCTCCGGAGTAATGTCGCCGGCTCGTGCTGTGACCAGGGCGAAGAAGAGTGCGGGCGACATCCCGCTGGCGAGCAGGCGGACCGAGCCGTCGGCGAAACCTCCATAGGCCCCGGCGCTGTGAAAGCTAAAAACACCGCGGTAGTTGCTGCAATTGATGGCGTTGGGACCCCCTTGCATGGTCCCATCGGAACTCCACGTTCCCACACTGAAGTTGTTGTTATGAGCCCAAGCCCCCCAGCCGTAATCCAACGGCATATCGGTATTCACATCCTCCGAACTGGCGGAAACATAAGAAGGAAAGTTAGCTACAGGAACTTGCCGCCCGCCCGCGAGATAAAGCCACGGTCGCCCCGACATCTCGCTGATCATGACCGTGTTGCTGGTCCCGTCAGTGATCTTGGCGAGTTGGTATGGAGTGGGGGTCGTACTCTGCGGCCCGAACGCGCCGGAAAGATCCGTGCTCGAAGGGGCGTTGGGGTAAACATAAAAATACCCAGGGGGAATCGTGCTGGGCGCCTTCACGGTCGTCGTGGACGACGCGCCGCAAATTGCAAAATAATCGGTGCTCGCAACCGTGAAGGTCGTTAAGGGACTTGCGCTCTGGCCCGCGAAGCCAGGGTCGGTGGCCGTGTAAATGTGCGGGACCGGACTTGAAGGACACTCCAAGGTGCTGATTCTTTGGCTGACGGCAGCGGCGTTGCTGGCGTCGAACCAGGGTTGTCCGCGGTTGTACTGTTTACTGAGGCTTTGCAGTTCAAGATAAGGGAGTATCTGGGTAATCCAGCCCAACTGGGTGGACGACGAGTACAGCAACGGCAGTACCCTACTTTCGTTCTCGAAAGTGTGGCAAGCCAGCACCAGTTGTTTGAGATTGTTCTGGCACTGCATCCGCCGGCCTGCCTCGCGGGCACTATTGACGGCAGGCAGCAGCAAACCGATGAGCATGCCGATGATAGCAATGACGACCAAGAGCTCGACGAGCGTAAAACCACCTGAGAGCGTGCAATGGAAAGGGCTTTTTCTGGGCCTAACCGAAGGGTACCGACCAAGGTCCGCTGTTTGATTGGCGGGGGGGATTTGCATACGCCTATCTCTCTATGTTTGCTTCTTTAGCCTGAAGCAGCACGCAAATCACGAGCATCTCTTGTGCCAACCTGCCATTACCGGCGGAACCGCCCGGAAATAAGCCCATCACGCTGCCGCCAAGCGCAGTCTCGCTTCCATCCCTGTCGATACGCGCGTCTTTCGTGTCAGTTGGCTCGACATAGGCGTCTCTATACACCGCCTGCTCGACAACCACTCCTCAGTGTGGCGACTGGCCGTATCACATCCTTGTCCTTGCCATATTTCTCCAGAAAGGCTTCGCAACGGGCGATCTTTTGGTTCCACTCTTCGAGGTTCTTCGGCTTGAAATCGTTGAGCGATTCGAAAGCGGCGCGCATCCGCTGCGTCGGTTCCGGCTTCGTTGGCGCTGCCTCTCCGCGGGCAAGCAGTCGCGAATGCTTCGGATGCGATGCGGCCACCGCCAGACTGTGGCGGTCGGCGACGTCGGCCTGCCCGACTTGCACGGCCCCGAGGTCGGCATTGCATGTTGAAGACGCCGCTGTGCATCAGGTTGGCCAGCATAGTACAACCGCTGCCGGGGGCGTCCGAGCCCCTTGCAAGATTTGGGGCTTCGGACTGCGGCTGGCCCACCGTCAATGGGCATCAAAGAAAGTGTCAAAGAGCACGAATTTCAGAGTGCCGCCGCCGATCTTGGGAACCGCGGTGACTTTTCCATCGATGCGTGCCGAAGTGCCCAGGCCAAGGGCCTCGCAGCGGTCTCGCCGGACCTTGATCTCCCAAGAGCTTCCTTTCTTTTTGACCCCCGCGGCGCCGGTGCCAAAGGTGGCAATGACACCGTTGACCAGGGCCTGTTCGTAGGCATTGAATACTTCGGTGTTGGGGCAGATTCCGGGCTTGATGCACCCGTACACGCCCTCATGGATACTGATATAGGTGTTGCCCTGATAGGTTAGCTTTCCGCCGCCGGCCTCAGTGTAGGCCGGCGCGTCATCCTTCTCAACCTTGACGGTCGGCTTCAACTCGGCGAGCTTCTTGATCTGATTCGCGATGCCCGTTTCGAGCAATGTGAGGGGCTCATCTTTGAGCGTCTGTTCGCCCACCTTTTCTCGGAAAGAGGCGATCTTTTCCACGACGCCCAGCGCGAATTTCTGCAACGGCTCGTTGCGGCTATCGTAGGCGGAGTTACCAAGCTGGGTTTCGAGCCAATTCACGCGGCGACGCAGGGTGTTGGACCGCGTGACGAGCTCCCCAATGGCATCCAACTGGCCGACACACGCGTTAATGGCATCGATGTTGAACGGACTCTTGTTAATCAGTTCGCCGAGCGTTTTCCACCCGTCGACGGCGGGCTTGAAAGCCTTCGATCGTTCGTTGGCAAGCATGTCAAGGTCAAGCCCCAAGATATTCTCGGCGACTTCCTGGGCCATCTCCACCTGAACTTTGACTTCGGCGGCTGCCTTCTCCAGGGCGGTCGCCGCGACATCGTCCGGCTTCTCGTCGTTTAGCTTCTTTCGGTCAGTGTCCATCTCCTTCATCCGCTTCATAAGCTCGCCAAAACCTTTGAGCTGCGTCTTACCCAGACTGACGATGACCTTCTTGAGGGCTTCCACGGAAGCCTTGAAGCCGGCATCGTACGTCACTAGCCGCTTGTGCCAATCGCGCAATCGGTTCTCCTCTTCCGCGTCTTCCATCATCTGGGCCGCCCCACGAAGCGCCTGGGTCTCCTCCTCTTCGTTGGAAGTTCTTACCTCGGCGGAAATCAACTCCTTGGAGAGCTTTACGTCCGACGCTTCCGTCTGGATTAATTTGCGCAGGGCGGTTGCCGTGCCCCCGCTGAACTGGCCCGTCCGCACGCGGAAAGCCAGCCCTTCTTCACCCTTGCTCACAAAGCCCGAGAGGACACCTTGGGCCGACTTACGGACGGCGGCTGCAACCGGTCCGGGGAGGGCCTTGCCCGCCTCACCTACGAGCAGGGCGGGCTTGCCGTCCGATGCCTTGTCCACATAGAGATAGGGAACGTCCTTGTCGGCGATTTTTTTCAGGTTGGCCTTCAGTGTTTTTCGGGCGATTTCGAGCGTCATGGCTTTCTTCGAACGGACTACAAGGTGTTTGAAAATGGTTTGAATATTGCGGGCTAAGTATTCTATGCGGAAGCAGTGTGGAATCAAGGGCATCGCGAGATTCCGCCGATAAACTTCCGCCGACCATGAGTTCACAAGGAACACTACCCATGAAACGCAAGACCGACGTCGGAACCTTACAGGCTGTCGGCGAGATAGGTTTCGTATCCTGCGTCGGTCACCCTAACGAATGGCACTAGCTTAAGCGTGGAACCGGGTTCTAGGATACAACCGATTACGATAGGGCATAGACTCAGCTACCGCCCCTTGTAGTCGGCCTCCTTAAGCTAGCGACATTCGTCACCCTAACCGACGCAGCGAAGCGGCATGGCCGGCGTAAAAAAGTCAAGAAACCTCTGGTTTTTCTTGACCGCCGGGCGGTTTGATTCCCGTCTGACGTTGCAGCCAAGGCAGTCAGATGACCCTGCATAATCCCGCTATGCAGCTGCCTTGAGATCCGCCGCCGTAAACCGGAGCACAATTCCCACTTATCCAAAATACGAAGGATTCTTGAACTGCATCGGCAGGCCGCTATATTGAGGGGAACGGTGGGTTACGGGTGTTCTAAGAAACGCACATTTAGTGATAGCGGAGGTTCCTCATGCTTGTGCTTGGCCGGAGTAAGCTCCAAAGCGTGTTTGTCGGAGACGAAATCACGCTGACCGTGGAGGAGATATGTGACAGCGGCGACGGCCAGCGCATCTTCGGTGCGACAGTACAGCTTGGTTTTCAAGCACCGACATACGTTCCCATCTGCCGGGGCGAATTGCGCGCCAAGCGACCGGGTACCGCCGGTGCCGCCCACATGAGTAGGGCATGGCCACAAACACAGCCGCGAACAGGCGAAATCGTCGATCTCTCGGACGCACAAGTGCGGTTGCGTATTCAGGTACCGCGAAAGGTCCCCGTTTGCCATAACGGAACGCCAACCGTTGGGCTCGATTTGGAAGAGAGATTCGACGGCGAAGACCGCAGTTCAACGGCGGTACATCACATCACCTGCCACAAGAACGACCAAATAGCGATCTGCAATAACATCATCATAGCCACATTAGGCTTTCACAGGTCTGTCTTGGATGAGCAGAGCCCGTGACTGGCAAAGCGATGGTGATAAACCGCTATCGCCTTATAGGAATTCACGCATAGCGGATGGTGCGGCGGCCGTCCTAGAACATCGAGCAACCGGTAGGGGCCCTGATGGGCGGTGTATTACGATTGTCCTGGCAAACCGCCCTACTCTCAGAACCGCGGTTGGCCGTCTTTCCTGCGGCGGGCACCCACTCCGCAGCGAAAAGGCGCGGCCGGCTTCAAAAAGTCAGGAAACCATCGTTTTTCTTGACCGGCAGGCAATTTGACACTCCCGCCTGATTTCCCCGCAAACCCATTCCGAGATTGCCCTCCCACCCGACACCTTCTGGCCCAGCAACCGGGCCCATCTGTCATTCCTCGCGGCCATTCAAGTGGGCTTGCTGGTCTTGCCGACGCGCCCGGCCCAAGCCAGAGGCGCGATCTCCAGACAAGCCGGCCCAGAAACCGTCCGGCCGTTGCTGCGCACCAGCGGGCCTTAACCGATCCATCGAGCCACTTGACGCCGCTCAGTTCGGAAACGAAACTGGTCCTTGTCGCCTCACCTTGGGGAAACTAGCTAGAAAAGTCTCGTTCTTAAGGATTAACGATCATGAAAAAACAAGCATTGTTCATCGCACTTGGAGCAGCGATCACCGCATCGCTGGCGACCACCACGGCCGTGCGGGCTGCGGATGCCACAAAGACCGTCAAGGTCTTCATCCTCGCCGGCCAGTCGAACATGGAAGGCAAGGCGGCGAATAGCCTACTGGAGTACCAGGCCGAGGCACCCGAGACCAAAGACCTGTTCAAGCACCTCCGCAAAGACGGCAAGTGGATCGTCCGCGACAACGTGTTCATCAAGTACCTCAATCGCAAGGGCCCGTTGACGATCGGCTACGGATCGCCCGGCTGTACCGGTGTCGAACTGGAGTTCGGCACGGTGATGGGCGACCACTTCCACGAACCGGTGCTGCTGATCAAGGCGGCATGGGGTGGCCATTCGCTCTACCAATTGTTCCGCTCGCCGTCGGCGGGATACCCCAGCGAGGAAAAGCTCCAGGCGGAACTACAGAACAGGCAAAAGCAGGTCAAGCAGACAAACCAGAAGAACAAACGCAACAACCCGCTGCCGACGATGGACGACATCAAGAAGCCGTACGGTTTGTCGTACCGCAACATGCTGGCTGAGGTGAAAGAGACGTTCGACAATTACGAGACGATGTTTCCTGCGTTGAAGGGCAAGAAGCTCGAATTGGCCGGGTTCGTCTGGTTCCAGGGCTGGAATGACATGTACGGCGGCGCCGAGAAAGAATACGCGTCGAACATGAAGCACTTCATCGAGGACGTGCGCAAGGATCTCGGCGTGCCGAACCTACCGTTCGTGATTGCCGCGATGGGGCAGAACGGCTCGAAGCCTGCCGGCGGCGCGATGCTGACGGTCCGCGAGGCGCAGATGTCGATGAACGACGTGCCGGAATTCAAGGGCTACGTGAAGGCGTTCCGCACAGACGTCCTGGTGGACAAGGAGGCAGAACGCCTGTGCGACGGCTGGCAGAAGCACGTCGAAGAGTGGAAGAAGGTCGGATCGAACGGGGGGTACCACTATTACGGCAGCGCGATCTGGTTGAACCGCATCGGTAAAGCCATGGGCGAGGCGATGCTGGAGTTGATGGAGGGGCAGGGCAAGTGAAAACACGATAAAAGGGCACAAAAGCCATGCACCGTTGAATAGACACGAGCTGCTAGGATCTCTTTCCGCCCCACCCCATTCCCAAGGAGTATCGATCGTGAAGCAGCAAGCATGGTTCATCGCATTCGCGGCAGCGATCGCCGCGTTGCCGGCGACCGCCACGACCTCTGCGGCCGCGGAGGCCGCGGCCGTGGCGAAGACCGTCAAGGTCTTCATCCTCGCCGGCCAGTCGAACATGGTGGGCCATTGCTCCATCGACGGCATCAAGCCGCCGTTGGACAAGCCGCAGCCCGCGGTCCGCATTTACTGGCACAACCTGTACCAGCCGGCGGGCCAGCCGTGGCAGGAGCTGAAACCCGGTTTCGGGGCCGGGATGGGGCCCGAGGTTTCGTTCGGATACGCGATGTCGCAGGCCATGCCCGGCCAAAAGATGGCCCTGATCAAGGTCGCCGCCGGGGCGAGCAGCCTTGCTGACCAGTGGAGCGCGGGCGAAGAAGGCAAGGCCCCGGGACTCTTCTACAACAAGTTCCTCGATTCCGTCAAGGCGGCGCTGAAGTCGATAGATCCCAAGGATAAGCCGGAACTGGCAGGCATGCTCTGGATGCAGGGTGAGTCGGACGCGATGGGCAAGGCTTCCGCCCAGGCCTACGAGAAGCGCCTCGCCCGCTTCATCACCAAGGTCCGCGAGGACCTTAAGGCCCCCAAGATGCCGCTGGTCATCGGTCTGATTTCGGAGGCCAAGCCCTGGACATTCGCCCAAGTCCTGCGCGAGGGCCAGCGCCAGGTGGCAAAGACCGTTCTCAACGTGGGAATAGTCGAGACCAAGGATTTGAGCCTGAACAAGGGCGACGTGCATTACGACACCGCCGGCCAGATCGCGCTGGGCGAGCGCTTTGCAAAGGCGATACTCGCGACCCACGAGGCGGCAAAGAATTCGGTTCCACGGTAGAAAGGCGGAGATCATGGCACATTGCTTCACGAGAGTTCTCTTGGCGGCAGTTTTCTCGGCGTCTGTCGTTGTGGGAGCGGCTGAGCCATCAACCGGGGGAAAAGAACACAAGTGGACGGTGCCGAAGGCGCAAGACTGGTATCGGCAGCAGCCCTGGATGGTGGGCTGCAACTTCCTGCCCAGCACGGCCATCAACCAGGTCGAAATGTTCCAGCCGGAAACGTATGACCCCGAGACGATCAAGCGGGAACTTGGTTGGGCGAAGGACCTGGGCTTCAACACCCTGCGCATATTCTTGCATGACATTCTCTGGCAAGACGAAGTCCGCAAAGGGTTCTTGAAAAACTTCGACGACTTTCTCGGCATCTGCCAGTCCAAGGGCATGCGATGCATCATCGTCTTTTTCGACGATTGCCATTGGGATCACGACATCCGGCTTGGCAAACAGCAGCCCAGGATTACGGGTGTGCATAACAGCGGTTGGTTCAAGTGCCCCGGCAGGAAACTGCTGCGCGCCTATGCCGACAGGACCATTTCCGACCGGGACAAGGCCAGACTCAAGAGTTACGTGCAGGATCTTGTCCGGCGGTATGGCAAGGACGCCCGCATCGTCATGTGGGATATTTACAATGAGCCTCGAGATCCCCATGCGAGGTCTTTGCTGACGGACGCCTGGGCTTGGGCCCGGGAGGCGAATCCCTCGCAACCCTTGACTGGCTGCGTCTCCGGGTCCGGCCAGGATTATTGCGATCTCCAGGGATCCGCCTCGGACATCGTCACCTATCATTGCTACAATTTCGTCCCGGATGGGCAAGCGAGGACCATTGCCGCGCTCAAGAAAACGTACCCGGGTCGCCCCCTCGTCTGCACGGAATACATGGTGCGACCCGCGGGTACGTTCCAGAAATGCCTGCCGATTCTGAAGAAGAACAACGTTGGAGCGATCAGTTGGGGCCTGGTCAACGGCAAGTCGGGCACCGTATGGGGATGGCCTTCCCAGAAACGATTGGAACAAATTGTGGCCCGTCCCGATTGGAGCATGGCGGAGATCGAACGAAAGATCGGTTTCGACCAGCCGGCCCGCGGCGAGAACTACCCTGAACCAAGAGTTTGGTTTCACGACATCTTCCGAGTTGACGGCACGCCGTTTGATCCGGAGGAAGTGACCTTGATCAGGGAAATCACCCATTCCCGCCGCGCCACGGAGGCGGCCGCATCCTCGCCAAGGGCACCTGTCGCCGCGCCCGACAAGCGCACCGATGCCGGCCGGTTCATGACCCGTTGGGCCAAAGACGTGACGCCGGAGAACGCCTGGGCGGAGTATCCGCGTCCCGCCCTGGTGCGGCCGAAATGGCTCAACCTGAACGGCTTGTGGGATTATGCCATCGTCGGTCCGACGGGATTGCCCGAACCGGCCAGCGCCATCAACGCGGAAACCGATCCGCTGCTGAAGGCGACGCCCGTGCCGCCGGCAACGTGGGACGGCACGATCCTCGTCCCCTTCGTGCCGGAATCGCCGCTGTCGAAGGTTTCTCGCTTCGTCTGGCCGCGCCAGCTCCTCTGGTATCACAGAACGGTCAAGATCCCCGACGATTGGCAAGGCCAGCGGCTGATCCTGCACTTCGAGGCCGTCGACTGGCATTGCCTCATCCAGGTCAACGGGCGGACGGTTGGCGAGCACAAGGGGGGCTATGCACCCTTCGCCTTCGACGTGACGGAAGCCGTCAAGCCGCAAGGTTCCCAGGACGTCATGCTCGTGGTTTGGGATCCGAACGGCGCCGGCGATCAAGCCAAAGGGAAACAGAACTTGCCGCGAGCGGGTAACGAACTGACCTTTCCCTCCAGTTCGGGCATCTGGCAATCCGTCTGGCTGGAACCGGTGTCGGCGGTGTCCATTGAGCGGCTGGTCGCGACGCCCGATCTCGATCGCAGCGCCGTCGCGGTGCATGTGGAGTTGCGCGGCGAACAGGCGGAATTCGACGACGGCGCCTGGGCCGCAAGCGGCGTGCCGCTTGCCCTGAAGAGCATCCCGGACCCGTGTACGACGCCGCACCTGTACGCCCGCCGCATTTTCACGCTGGACGCACTTCCGAAGAGGGCCGCTTTGCGCGTCGATGGCTGGGCGACGTTTACCGTCTGGCTGAACGGGCGCCGCATCAAGACGCTCACGACGGGCCGGACCGAGAGCTACGCGCCCGTCTCCCTGGCCTTGCTTGCTCCCGAAGCGCTGGCCGCACTGCGGCCCGGCCGCAACGTATTGGCGGTCGAGATCGGGCCGTCGGGTGGCAGGCTGCGGAGACCCGACTGGCTAGATCTCAACAGCCTTATTGATATGGATTTCGGATTGTTCGAGGTAAAAACGCGGGATTAGCCGCAGAAAACGAGGAAATCGCTAGACTCCACGAACACACCCGGCTGCCGTGGCAGTCAGATCGCAATGAAACACTCTCTTCTTACCGCTTCGCCGGCGTTAATCCAGCCGGCACTGGCCTGCCAAATGCCACTTCCCCCACAGGATTTTATCGATGATCACCAACTTGTTCCATTTTGTGCGTACCCCATGCCTCGTGACTGTGCTGGCGATACCCTTCGCGTCCGCCGGTGAGTGCCGCGCCGCCGAGGCACCGAGGGCAAACCTCGTGGCCAACGGTGACTTCTCGCAAAGCGAGGTGGGCAAGTTGCCCGCCGGCTGGAACGTATCAGCCCCCAACCCGGTGCTGGCACCGACCTATAAGCTCGTCAAAGGTGACGACGGTAAGAACCTGCTGTTGGTCGAGGGCAATGGACGGAAAGAGTGTTTCGGGTGGGTCCGCCACGCGGTGAACCTGACGGTCGGCAAGACCTATCTGTTCCGCGTCCGTTTCAAGTTCGAGGGCTTTGAGGACGTTAACCGTCATCTAGTCCATGCCGTATTTGTCGGCAACAACGACGGGATCTTCAGCTATCACAAGGACGGCCAGTGGGCCGTGGGTGAGGGCCGCTTCGAGGCCGGCGGCCAGGGCGACGTCCGCCTCTACTACCGCTATGCCCCACAGGGCAAGGTGTGGTACTCCGCGGTCTCGCTGGCCGAGTGCGAGCCGATCAAGCCCCGGCCGGTCAAGATCGCTGTGACTTCCGGCGGTGGCGACCGCAAGCGGTGGGAGAAGTTCCTCGACACGGCCGGAGCGAAGCATTGCGACGTGGCCCTGATGGGCGAGTTTTTCGAGGGCGGCATCCACGCCTCCGACAGCCCCATCATGAAATTCATGGCTCAGAAGGCCCAGCAGTGGAAGATGTACATCTGCGGCTCAATCCGCATGCAGCGGGGCGACGTGATCTACAACTCCGCCCCATTGTGGGACCGCGAGGGCAAGCTGGTGGGCATCTATGACAAGGTTATGTTGTACGATCCGGAGTTGGACGACGGGACCTCACCCGGTGAGAATCTGCCGGTGTTCAAGACCGACTTCGGCAAGGTTGGCATCATGACGTGCTACGACTCCTGGCACCCGGCGGTGGCCAAACTCCTGGCCTTGAAGGGGGCGGAGGTGATCCTTTTCCCCTCGGCCGGTTATTACATGCAGCTTATGCACGCGCGGGCGGCCGACAACGGCGTGGTGATTGCCGCCACCAGCGGTAGCCCGTGTGGCGTGTGGGACGGAGGAGGCAACCAAGCCGACAAGGGCAGTCCGGATGCCACCCGCTATGCGCCGACCTCAATCGTGGCCTTTGAGAACGACGACGGCCAGAAGATGCAGATGGTCACCCTGGATCTGTCGAAACACCCCAGCCCACATTACTGGGGCGGCCCGATGCGCTCGGCCCCCGGCGGCCGCCGCGTGCGCGCCACCAGCCCCCTGCACCTGGAAGACGAAATTGCCCGCGAAGCCAAGCGATGGTGGGACGAGTAACGACAATCCTGTAGGCTCGGTCGGTAAAGGTAAACGGCTGGACAACAACTGCCAGGGTCGTCCCGACGACTACCTGCCCTTCTTCTCCTGCAAGGCCGTGGGCGACGTGCTGCTGGAGGCGGCGCAGTCGCACCCGAAATGCCAGATCCTCGTCCTCTGCGGCCACACCCACAGCGGCGGCGAGATCTCGGTGGCGGAGAACCTGCGGGTCGTGACCGGGCCGGCCGAATACGGAAAGCCAGAGATTCAGCAGATCATGGACGTGGAGTAGTAGCGAACGCTTATTCGGCCAAATAGCCCTTCGCCACCGCGTCTCAGATCAGGTCCTCGGCGTAGTGCCCCAGCAGCGGCGCACCCTCGGGCAGCGGCCGGTTGCGAACGAAAACCCGATCCGACGTGAGCCGCCGGCACCATATCGTATAGCCTCCTGAAGAGTCATCGTGAAGTTCCCGACGTGCCGCTTTCGGCCGAGGCCGATCCGATCCGCCGGCACCGGATCAATGTGCCGCCGTTGCGGGTGAAGACCCGGCTGACGCCCACATTGCCCAGCACCACCCAGTAATTGACATCCCCCACGCCGCGATTGCCAGGGTCGTTGACGTCGCTGACGGTCGCCTGCCAGGCGTTGGCACTATCCGTCTGTCCCGGTCCCGCATGCTCAATGTCCAGTTGCTCGATCGAAAAACCGTGCTCGCCCGTCACGGTCACCATGTGGGTGCAACGCTGCGCGCATATCCGGCCAAAGCGGGAAGCATGATAGGCTTTGCGCAGACTCAAGCCGTTGATGTTGCTCCCCAGGTTGATGTTGTCTGCGTCCGTATGCTCGTTGACCACGATGCCCGTGTCGAATCCGGTCACGACCACGTTCCGCAGCACCGTCAAGGCGCCGTTGTTGCAAGCCGGCGTGATCAAGCCCGCGGTGCCATGGGTTGGCTTCGCGGCCTGCACGCTGTACACGCCGGTGTTGATGAACACGTTCTCGATCCGGCACTGCTGCGCCCACTCCAGGTCAATGCCGCCGATGCCGGGGTCGTCATAGGTTCGCACCTCCAAGTCCTTGATCACCACGTGGACGAAAGAAAAATCGCCTCTGTGAGCAGCGGAGATGACCGCGGGGCCGGAAGTCGCGAGGCTCTTGACGATGGTGTTGTTGTTGGGCAACTTGAAGCGGCCCACCGTGCCGAAGACGGTGGCCGGTTGGCTTTCGCCCACGATTTCCAGGGCGATCCAGCGGTCGGACCCGACCGCCGGGATGCCGATCCGTCCGCGGTAGACGCCAGCGGGCAGATACATCCGCCCGCCCCCGGCATCGATCACCGCTTTCACGCAGGCCGAAAAAGCGTTGGTGTTATCCGTCTTGTTGTCGCCTACGGCACCGTAGTTGCGGACATTGAACACCCGCACTGTCCCGGCATCCACAGGCGCGATCGTCTTCTCGCCGCCATGCACCTGTGCCGAAACCATCGTCAATATCGCGCAGTATCCGATCACGTTCGTTGTTTTCATGATGCTATATCCCTTCTTCTTAGTTCAACGTGCCATTCACTTGACCTCCGGCGGCCAGACCGCCGGCATGGTGTGGGTTTCGACGCGGCAAATCCGCGTGGATTCCTCAAACGCTGCTTGCAGATGAAAGCTCGGCCTTCATTGCGTTAAAAGGCTCGGTATAAAAAAGCAGCGGCCGATAACATCTCAAAATGCCGCGTCACCCGCTCGGCCAACCAGTGAGAACGGACCAGGAGGCCCATCTCAATGTTCCGCTGCTGGGCGGCCTCGGTGAAGTTCGCTGATGAGACGAACACCGCCTCGCCGTCCACGACGACGCACTTCGCGTGCAGGCAGGCCCGCTTGTCAGCCTCCAGGTCCAAGGAGCGCGGGTCGTAGAACACCTGGGGTAGCGGCCGGCCTTCGGGCCATTCGCGGGTCTTAAACCGCTCGGCAAACCGCTTGGCGACCTCGCTGGACATCGAGGTATCACCGGGACCGCGCTGCACGTCCAGGAACATCCGCACGGCGATCTCCGGCCGCTCCGCCATCCGGTCGGCCAACGCCCGGAAGACTTCCCGCCCCTGGTAAACGGCGTAGCCAGCTACCAGCACGGATCGCCGGGCCTGGGTGGCTGGACGGTCTGCTCGACCAGGTACAGCCGCTGTCGGACGCGGGCGATCTGGCCTGGAGCGGGGATAGGGGTGGCGTCGGGCATTTTTGTCTCGGCAGCACGTGCCACGGGGATCGAAACCGGCGAAAGACCCAGTATACCCATGCCATCCCCCCATGTCTACAAGTCCCCCATCAGCGAGCAGAATGTGGACGGCCAGATTACGGCCCGGTGCTGGAATAGCCGGTACGTCGGGCCCAGACTAACGGCTACCCGGCCCATTCTGCCTCGTCGCCGATCCTTGCATCGAGTCGGGGCTTCCCGCACAATGGTGGGCATGTTGTCAGTTGACCGCCAACGTGGAACCCTTCTCGGCCTGGCCGTGGGAGATGCCCTCGGTGCCGCCGTCGAGTTCGAGATGCCGGGCAGTTTTCCTGATATGACCGGTTACCGTGGCGGCGGCCCTCACGGTGTGATTACGTCCTTGGAGAATCCATGACCATATCCATATCCTACCTGTCCATGAATCGGATGTTGGAAGAGCGGGCGGCGAAGGACGTTGCCTTTCGACGGACGCTGGAACGAAAAGGCCGTCCCCTTCTGTCAAACGGACGAGGCATGTCTGACGACGCGCTGCTGGGGAAGCTCCGCTCGCTCGGCCTCGACGCGGATCGCCAGCATCTATTGGATCTCTTCTCCTGTTTTATTTCTGCCCAAGCAATGGCCGACGCGATGATCGACCGCACGGGTTGCCCTGTCCCAGACTTCGAGGCGGACTGGGTATGGATTGCCGTGACCTGCCTCTGGGAACGATGGCAGCCGGAACTTGCCAACACCGAGATGGCGGACGACAAGATGCAGGCCGGATATGCGGCCTTGGAAAATCACGATAGCCCAAAGGCGTGTCGGCTTTGGCTCGAAACCTGGCGAGCGATCCTCGACATCATGGAGCGAGGCGGCATTGATTCGCTCGATGCGTTTGACGATTGTTTCGGCGGTACGCAGTCTGTTTTCAACTGGGTCCAGGACTTTGAAATGGAGTTACACAATGCGGGACTCCAAGACGCCCGATTCTTCCGTGAGCGGATCGCGCTGTGCGAAACGATGATTGGTCGGTTCGCCGATGGCCGACTCTCTATTAACGGCTTCAAGACGGCACTGGCCGAGTCGCATTTCGATCTGGGCGACCGTGAAACCGGAGATCGTTTCTTCCACCGCTGGTGCGACGAGAATCCACGGCACGGCGGCAGTTGGATAGCGTGGTCAGACTGCTATTGGACGTTCGCGGCCGAACGCAACAAGGATGCTGCCAGAGCGGAGCAGATTCTCAAGGAGGGACTCGCCACGCCTGGCGTTGACAATCGAACGCACATTCTGGAACGGCTGGCGGGACTCTACGAGGAAACCGGCAGGGCTGAAGAAGCGGAACCGGAAGCGGAAGTAACCCTAACCAGCCAGCAATGCAAGTAACAAACGGAGGATCCCCATGAGCCAGTCCAAACCAACCATAACCATCGACCAGGCCTTCCAGGAGTTCCTGGCCGAGCAAGAGGCCCGGATCAGCCCCGCGACCTTCTCGAAGTACGCGAGCATCCTTGATCTCCTGGGGTCCTGCCTGGAGCGCTATTGGCCAGGTCACGAGCAGGAGGAATACGAACGGATCACTGCGGCGGGCGGCACCTTCTGCGGCACGTTCGGGCCGGAGGAGATCCTGGGCGGCCTGTCCGAGTTTCTCGGCTACTTCATGCCGCACAAGGTCGTCGCCAGCAAAGCCACGATGCAAGCGGCGGGCACGGTCACGAAGAAGCTCGTGAAGTGGCTGGGCGAGAAAGGATACGTCAAAGACGCCAAGGGTCTCAAACTGGCTGAAGAGCGGGCCGGTGACGCCGCCCGTGACCTGCCCGCCAGCCAAGATGTCGTGGATCTCCTGGAGGCCTACCTGGACGAGCATGCCCCGGAGCACCATTCGCGGGAGTTGGAGGACCATTTCATGGTTACGCGGGTCGAGCCGGGCAAGCTCTGGCTTGATCCGTTCGCGTCCGGCGACCGGGAGATTGGCCCGGTCCCGGTTCCCAGGGAGGTCAGCGATTTGTGCAAGGTTGGCTGGGACATCGGTGGGACGGTGGTAAAGACGCCCAAGGGCTGGCGGCTGGCCGAGGTTTGGAATGTCTCGCCGTAGGCAAGGAGGTAGCAGGCCCCATGGCGAAATCTGATTCTATGTTGAGACGGATCGAAGCCTTCAACCAAGCCAACGGTGGCGGGGTTGCCACCGGGCCTTCAGGTAGCCGTAATCGGTGTCGGTGAACGATTCTGCAACGACTGCACCGGATTCTGCACCGCATAGGGCTTGGTTCAGAAACGGGGACTGGCTCCGAGCCGAATAGCGATTAGGCCGCAAGAAATGGACGCCGGCGAGGTGCCTGTCCCCATTTCTGAACCAGGCCCCGCATAGGGATAGGGTGTTGACGCAAATGGTTGATATGGATATGGTTGCGTCATTGGGTTCGACTGCCCGTAGGGGTATTCTATTTTCTGTCCCGCTGCCACAGCATGCACCCCCCGCAGCTTGACCGCTGAACGAAACCCGGCGGTGGATCCTGCTCGCTGGGAATGATCAGCCACTGCGCCGAGGCTGGAATGGGGGCATCGCCGGAGTGTTCTTTGACGCGGCGGTCGAGCTGCAGGTCGAGCAGGTTGCCCAAGTCAGCCAACGATGCATCGATCACCACGCGATCGCGGTGGACCGTGATTTCATCGGCCAGGCTGCGGGCGATGGGCCACTTCTGGTCCAAGCGACGGGCGTTTGGCAAGTCGACGCCGATCCAATACGCCAGCGCCGCCAGAACGTGCAACAACCAGACGGCCCGCAGAACGGTCACGCGCCGCCGGCCCCACGCTTCCAGGGCGAACCAGAGGCACATGAAGAAGGCGGGAGTCATCGGCACCCACCAGCGCCCGCCCGAGTCCCAGCGGAAGCAAGTCAGCACGGCCAGATAGAACGGCAGGGACCATGCCAACGGATCGTCGCCCCGGCCGACCCAGCGGAAGTAACCGTACAGCAGCAGCCCGCACCAGGGGACGTAAAGCAACATGTTCACGTCCCGCCACGCGCCGACATCGCCGTGCGACTTGAACATCAAGGGGACCGTAACCCGGCCGATGTCGCTGACGACCATGGCGAACCAGGGCCCGTAACCGCCGGCCAGCGCCGGGTTGCGTCGGGCCTCGATCGAGGTCAAGTAGGTCGCGGCGCCGAGCGGTTGTGCGGCCCAATGCTCACGGATAATCACAGTTCCCACGGTCAACACCGCCGCCGTACTCACCGCCAACGCAGCACCCACGGCACGCCGCCAAGCAACAACTTCCGTCGACCACGACCACGACCACGACCATGAGTACATGGTGCCCGACATGGTGCCCGACATGGTGCCCGACATGGTGCCCGACATGGTGCCCGACATGGTGCCCGGCCGGTTTGAGAACCGCCTGCGCACTGCGCCGGCCAACAGGCGCAGGAACCGCCGGCCGCCAGCGCGATGCCTACGGAACGGATCAGGCACATCACGATGGTGAGCCCTACGGCCGCCGCCAGGCATGCCAGAAAACCGCCCAGTCCCCGCGGCCGGGCCAGGGCATCGAGACTCACCAGCAGCCAAGCCATCGCGGCCATAAAGGCCATCTCGCTCATCGGCCGCCGATAAACGATCCACACCGAACAGGTGCCGACGCTGAGCGCGGCAATCCAGACCGCGCTCTCCGGGGCCAGCGACCGTGCCCAACGATAGATCCCCCACAGCAACCCGACAGCCAGAAGCCAGTGGACGGCAGAAATCTCCAGCAGCGGCAACTTTCGCAGACAGAAAAGCGGGCTGAGAAGAAGGGAGTAGCCCGGCGGAAACCACAGTACCGGGCTGCCCATGTTATTGAAGCCTGCACTGCGGGCAATGTGCCGGGCGATCGAGAGATACGCGGCCGCGTCGCGCTGGTTGTAGTACCAAGGGCCGATCTGCACGGCCAGCAACAAGCCCGCCAAGACGAGCACCCACCGGTCCCCGGCCGGCGTGGCAGGAGCAATAGGCGCAGCGTCACGTGCTTGATGGGGCGATGGACTTGACATCCTGGCGGGCGGTTGATTTTGATCGCTGTTTTGGCCGGTCTCTGACCGAGCGACGGCGCCGGTCGACGGTCTCCCAACAAATGGGGAGACCTTCGGTCGGACGTTTCGGCGGGGTCGGGAGACCCTCGCCGAACCTGGAGCTTGATGGGGCGATGGACTTGACGACATCGAGCGGTTCGAATAACGGCAAACGTTGACGGACAGGCATTTTGATCGCGGGCGGCAGCCGTGAGGATAGATCAAGCGGCTTTCCGACGGTTGAAAAAATCACAGATGCGGACGAATGGCCTTCGGCGGCTGTCCGTTTCGGCGCCGCTCAAGCCGTCGCCCAGAAGCTGCTCGCACTCACCGATCATTTGCTTGGAGTTGCCGTAGTGCAAGGCCGCGAGAACAGGATTGAGCTTTCTTGACAGCCGCCCGTAGGCCTCGATCGCGCCCGCCAGGAAATCCTTATCGCGTTTCCAGGCTTCGTCGGCGAATATCTTTCCTGACTTCTCGGCGTATTTCCCCCCCAGATAGCCGCCTGGGAGGGACTCTTGGCCGAGCACCTGCATCAGAATCGCTGGATTCCCACCCAGGATATGCGTGGTTGGCGACCGCCAGTTCCGCAGTCGTTCCGGGTTGAATGGTTCTCCCAGCCACTGGCAGATGTCTTCGACAACCGCGGCCGGGCTCTTGGCCAAGGCGTCGTAGTGGACAGGCTTGACTCCCTCCAGATGCACGGGGCGGAGTTCATCGATATACAACTGGTTCGTCTCAATCCACACTTTGAAGGCTGCGGTAATGTCTCTTTTCGAACCTGCCAAGGGCACGTCCCAGTAGTCATACTGCCAGTGCTTCATGATCGAGTGCGCGGCCGCGTGCGGCGTCTTGCTCATGTGCAGCACATAGTATTTGAAGTGTGGTTCCCGGGCCATTCCCTGGCGGAGGATATTCGTGCGTTTCGACGAATCGATCAGCGTGCCGCAGCCGTAGTGCTGGAAATTGAATTCGTAGAAATCCCGGCCGTTCCACTGGGAGTAGAGCCGGCATTCCTTCACCGTGCTATTGCAAACGGCGCACGGCCCGCCCCCTTCGCCGTCGGTTTGCGATCGCTCGCCCAATCCGCGAATCGCAGGGGCTTGCGTGTCGAGAAGAATGTTCAACAAGCTCGATCCGCAAAAAGCCGTTCCGGCGATAAAGGCGACCTTCTTCATGGGATTCCCCTCATAGCCGTAGTACTGGCTCCGATGCATCGCGTTTTGCTTCGGCGGCCAAACGCTGGCCGCATCGCGGCCCATTACTTGACAGCCGCTGTCAGGATACAAAGTATCCGCAAAATCCAGGCTAAACAATAGCAGTTTTTGGGCATGGTTCAGAAATGGGGACAGGCACCTCGCCGGCGTCCATTTCTTGCGGCCTAATCGCTACTGGGCTCGGAGCCAGTCCCCGTTTCTGAACCATGCCAGTTTTTTGGACGAGTTCAGCGACAGAATTGGGTTTCGCCACGAATTGAACCGCGGATCACACAGATGTCGCGGATAAGGAATACGAAAGATGGCTGCTTTCCTTTTTCAAACGCACAGGCTGCATGTTCCAATCCCGTTTCTCCGTGGCGTTGATTATTTCAGCGCCACACTGGATCTGTTGCCAAAGAACTGCCACCCGAGACTATACTAGTTTTTGGGCAACACCAGCAGCTCGGAACCGAATCTTGTTGACGATTTTGCAGGAGAAGAGATCCGTAGTTTCGGGCAAGGCCGAACGACCGGCAGTTCATTGGATCGTCCGCCGGTGGATGATGGCGCTTCTCACCGCCGCCATCGCATTACCGTGGTTGGTGATCGCTCTCCTGCTGCTTTCGCGGAACGCCCCGTCGGGGAATTCAGGGCCGGCGCCGATCGATCGTACCGCTCAACCCGACGTTCCCGTGCGATCCCCCGGCAACGCGGTCCAGGATTCGGACCCAGTGCCCCAAGCGTGGATTCCCGGCAAGAAAGGACCTTGGGGTCGGATCGATACGATGCTTTTCGCCATCGACGTGCCCGACGGATTGGTCGTGGTACCTCCGGCCGACCAGCCGCCGGTTCACTGGTCGTTTCCCGGTTATACCAAAGAGAAGGTTCTGGCAACGTTGCGCTCGGCGGGCATTTCGCAAGACGAAGTCAATCAGTTGGACGGCAGCGGCCGATGGAGCAGCACGGACGGTGTCACTGCGGTTGAGCCGGGCGACCGGCTGATCCTCAGTCTATCGCCCGAGGTCCGTGCAAAACTCTACGCAATCCTTATTGAGTTTCCGCAGAATGCGCAAAAGATCGATCCCGTTTGGTTTCGGCCGGGCAGGGTCGACTGGCGATTGCAAGACAGCAGGCTGGCACCTGAGTCGATTGCCCTGCTGAATCGGCTGCTGTATCCGCAGGGCGAAAACTATCTCTTGTTCGCCGATTTCGAACCGGCCTTGCGGAGCTTGCCCGACGATGCCGAGCGGCGGCGTTTCCTGAAGGCCATCTTGCGAAAGCGGGCCGTCCTGGCTCGCTTGCGGCTTGATGCCGATGCCGACGTGGAAAAAATATCGCAATACTGGGGCGTCGGCGGACGGCGGAAGGACCTTTTTCCCTTTCTCAGCGCCCTGCATCGCGTGGAAAAAGGCTGCAACGTCAATCTCGTTTACCTCCTGCCCGATTTCGCCCGCGAGCATCTTTATCGCCATCCCACGGCCGCCGCGGACGACAAGGGCGTGAAGCAGGACTGTTTCTGGTCGGCGTATAATTTCTTCAACGATCCGCCCGACAACAGCCGTGAAGACACGCACTCGCTGGTGGGGTTGAACCGAGACTACTATCGGATAACGGTCCCCACTCAGTTGGGCGATCTGCTGATCTTGACCGTGGGCGACGGTGTGCCCATCCACGCCGCCGTGTTCCTGGCCGACGACATCTACTTCACGAAAAACGGCGTCAACGCCACCCAGCCATGGATTCTGATGCATCTTGCCGACCTGCTGGAAACCTACCAGGTGCAGCACACGGGGCACCCGCTTGCCGGGCACCCGCCTGCCGGTGGCGGGTCCTTGGGCATCCATTACTTCCGCCGCAAGGGCTTGTAGTGAACCGACCTTGGCAACGTGGGGCAAGAACGATACGTGAAATTTTCACGGGTTATCCTTCGGGCAATAATTGAACATTGCATTTTTCCTTTAATTAATCGGATTGATTATTTAAGCGCCGACCTGGATAACCTTGTCAAAGGGCGGTGGCCAGAGGCTATTATTGTCCTTAGGGCACTACCAGCGGCCGGAACCTTGAGCAAGATCAAGTGTTTATAAAATAGCTTGTGACTGTCTTTAGACTGGCCGGGGATCTCGGCTGCGGAGAATCGAGGCGGGCATGGAGCCCAGCTTCTTCTCAACCTTGCTTGGATCGGAACACATCTTGACGACGCTTCTGGAAGAACCAGTACCCGCCGCTTTTGGCAAGACGAAGCAACCGGCGGTCCACCTGATCTTCTCGCGGTGGATGATCTTGCTTCTCGCCGTGGCCATCGTTTTGCCGTGGCTGGTGATTGCTTTCCTCTTGGTGGCGCGGAATACGCCGGTCGCAGATTCGAAGTCGTCGCGGGCAGTCGAGGCTGCCACCCAAGCCGGCGCCGCGACTCAGTCCGCCACGTCGGACCCGAAGACTGGCGAACCGCCGCCCCAAGAGTGGACCCCGGGCAAGAAAGGACCTTGGGGTCGGATCGATTCGATGCTCTTCGCCATCGACTTGCCCGATGAATTTGTCTTTGTGCCCCCGGCCGACCAGCCGCCGGTTCGCTGGTCCTTTCCCGGCTATACCAAAGAGAAAGTCCTGGCAACGTTGCAATCGGCGGGCGTGCCGGAAGGCGAAGTCCGCAAGTTGGGCAGCAGCCCCAAGTGGAGCAGCGACGACGGCATAGTCGCGGTCGAACCCGGCGATCCGCTCATCCTCAGCCTTGCGCCCGAGGTTCGCGCAAAGCTCTACGCGGTGCTTGTGGTGTTTCCGCAGAATGCCCGGCAGATCGATCCAATTTGGTTTCGGCCCGGCAGCATCGACTGGCGATTGCAAGACGGCGGACTGGCGGCGGAGTCGATTGCCCTGCTGAAACGTCTGCTGTATCCGCAGGGCGAGGACTTGCTCTTGTTCGCCGATTTCGAACCGGCACTGCGGAACCTGCCCAGCGATGCCGAGCGGAAGCAGTTTATGAAGGTCGTCTCGCGAAAGCGGGCCGTTCTGGCCCACGTGAGGCTCGATAGCGATACCGACGTGGAACAACTGTCGCAGTATTGGGGAATCGGCGGACGGCGGAAAGACATTTTCCCGTTGCTCAACGCCCTGCATCGCGTGGAAAAGGGCTGTAAAATCAATGTCGTTTACCTTTTGCCCAATTTCGCCCGCGACCATGTGTATCGTCATCCGTTCGCTCCTCCCGACGATAAGGGGGTGAAGCAGGACTGTTTCTGGTCGGCGTTTAATTTCTTCAACGATCCGCCCGACAACCGCTTCAACGACATGAGCTATGTCGACGAAGTGCTCCACCGCGACTACTACAAGATCCAAGAGCCGTCACAGTTGGGCGACCTGGTCTTTGTGACCGTGGGGGGAAAGAGCGTGATCCACGTGGCGACCTACGTAGCCGATGATCTGGTGTTCACCAAGAACGGCGAAGATTTCCGCCAGCCGTGGATCCTCATGCACATGGCCGACATGATGGACACGTATGCGGTCAAGTACCCCAATAGCGGCACGCTGGTGCCGGAGTATTTCCGCAAGAAGAGTCTTTAGTCATCCGTACTACTTCTTGCCCAACTCGCTCTCGATCACGGAAATGACCTCGGCGGCGTCGGGGGCGGTCTGGGGTTTGAAGCGGGCGACGACCTCGCCGTTTCGGCCGATCACGAACTTCTCGAAATTCCACGTAATATCGCCCGCTCCCTTGGGTTTGACATCCAGCGCCTTCAAGTGTTTGTAGAAGTCGCAAGTGCTCTCGCCGTTGACCTCAACCTTGGCCATGAGCGGGAACGTCACGTTGTACTTTGATGTGCAGAACGTGCGGATCTCCTCGGCCGTGCCCGGCTCCTGGCCGCGGAACTGGTTGCAGGGGAAGCCCAGAATCACCAGGCCCTGGCCGCTGGTATTTCTGGTACAGTGCTTCCAACGCTTTATACTGCGGCGTCAGCCCGCACTTGCTGGCCACATTCACGACCAGCACGACCTTGCCCTGGTATTGGGCCAGATCGACCTCTTTGCCCTCCAGGGATTGGACCTTGAACTTTAGCGCCGCGGGGGGTTTTGCGGCCGATTGATCTTCAGCCGACACGACCTGGGTCACGGCGAATACTCCAACGATGACGAGATGGGTGGCAAATTTCCACATAGTGTTTTCCTCCGGGAAAGTAGTTCTTGGATAACGGTCTCCAAGATTCTACGCAGGAACCGGGCAGAGGTCACGTTTTTTTTGATTAGCCCAGAACCATCTTGAGAAAGGCGGCCTTTTGGCGGCAATACTCGGCCTCATCGCTTACACCGCTGGAAATAATCGCCCGCTTGTGCTGGACATAGGCCCGGGCCAACTCCTCATCGGCCCGCAAACAACTGCGCAGAAAGCGAATCGAATCGACCTCCGCCGCCCCGGCCGGCAGGACATGGACATGCAACAAGAACGGGTCGCCATTGTGGACCAACACGCCTCGATATGCGGGAGGGTGCGGAGGGAACAACACCTCGACGCCCTGCTGGAAACCAAGCCGGTGTAATAGCAAGTCGACCTTTTCAACGTCCCCCTCCGCAGAGGCGATCAGCAGATCGACAATCCCTCGGCCACCGCAGCCCGGCACGGCCGTGCTGCCGACATGTTCCGCCCGCACCGCTGGCAGATAGCGCGAAATGATCCCCGCGACCTGTCGCGCGATCTCTGCTGCCCGTGGATCGAAGTCCCGGCAAGCGACTGGCGGCTCGCCGTAAGGCTCGATTACAGCTTGAACTTCGTCGCACACAAGTGAGGCTCCCCGGGGGCTGGAAAACCGACTTCCAACGGGCCGTCCCGCTGTGGAATCGCTTCATCATGAATCGCAGCAAGGCGATTTGCAACAGGGGGTTCGCAAAGTCGCTCGTCGTCCCGGCTTTAGCCGGTCCCGACGCCGCGAATTCCGCCTAGAGGCGGGACTACGAGTGCCCGGGTTTCAGTCGCCACTTTTGACTGGCAAACGGTCGTTTCTCGGGGAAATTGCGGTTTTCTACGACCTCACGATCTTCCTCCGCCACACTTCGCAGAAGGGCCTCAAAATTGAAAGACCGCATCTGGCCCCGGCAGACCAGGTGGCTGACCAAGGCGTCGTACAGCCGATCCTTCGTCGCGCTGCCGTGGGCGGCAAGATACTCGCAGAGAACCCGCCGGGCGGCCGCTTCGAACTCCACGGGCGGAACGTCGCTCGTAGTCCGGTCCGGGCACCATGTGCCCATGGTCGTGGTCGGCGGCTTGTGAAAGCTGATCACCAGGTCGCGCTTCGTCGCCTTGTTCGAGCTCCACTGGTTGAACGACTTCTGGCCCGTCTCGATACTCCCGGCGGCCGCGGCCGAATCGATCACGAAACCGGCGTCGCGCATCAGGTTCTGGAGCATCGCCCAGCGGCGGGCCGACGTATCGTGAAAGCAAAGGCTCAGCCAGCGGCCCGGCTTGAGCACGCGATGGCACTCGCCCATCGCCTCCGCAAGACCGCGTGCCCAATCGCCGGCATCCTTGCCCCGCGAGCGGTTGACTACGATCTCGCTCGCGTGCCAGTCGGGCGTGTCGCCCAGCCACGATTCCCAGACAAAGTTCAACTCGCCGTATTGAACCGCGTCGGCATACGGCGGATCGGTAAAAATGTAGTCGATTGAATCGCCGGGTAGTTCGAGATGCCGGGCGTCGGCCGCGGCGACAAGGCACTCGGCACTTGACGGCATTGCGCGGCGGATGGCCGCATAGCCTTTCGCCAGTGCGCGGAGCTTGCCCTCGTACCACGAACCAACCTCGATCTCGCGGCCGACAGGGGGGATATAGTAAGTCCCGACCAGCAGCATATTCGGAAACCCGGAAACGGGGCTATAGCGTTGCATGCGGCTCACCGCCAGGGAAACGGCCGTCAAGGCGAACAGCGCCATCTGCGGACAACTACTGGCTGCCGCGGCGGCGCGTAGGGCAGCCAGGGCCCAAAGATTCCGCTTGGTGTACAGGTCCGCCACGTTCTGGACGCCCGCCGGGCGAAGGTCGGTTTGCCAACGGGCGAATGACTTCGGAAAGGCGGTGGTTGGCCGCCAATGTGGAATTTCGCTCTGGGCAATCTCCTCGATCTTGCCCAGATCAAAGCGGGTGAAGTAATCCCGCTTCTTCGCGTCCGCATCGTCGTATCGCCGCTGCCCATCCACCGGAAGGCATCCGCCCAGGCAACGATAGACAGCCAGCACCGGAATCGCGCCATGCCGAGGTCCACGGGTGCGAATGGCTTGGACGTGGCCCCTCGCAAGACAATGCGGACAGGCAGCCGTTCTCTTCGCCCCGACCGTAACGTGGGGGCAATCGGCCAGCGGCACAATCTGCCGGCAACGCGGGCAGGCGAACCGCTCACTATAAACGGTATAGGCAGTCCGGGCCAAACCACCGCAGCGATCGCAGCGAGTTTCGTAAAGCCAATCCAATTCAGGCCGTGCTGCGGCCATCAATTCTCCGGCCGCCTGTTGAACCTTAGCCGGATCGACCGCCGCGCAATAGTTTTGCGCGATAAAGACCGCCGCGGGACTGCGGTCCAGGCCGATGGCCGTTCTTCCTTCCAGCATTGCGGCCAGAGCCGTGCCGCCCGAGCCACAGAACGGATCGAGCACCAATTCGCCCGGCCGCGAGAAATGGCGGATATACTGACGAATGGCGTCGTGCGGCTTCTTACCCTGGTGGTAGGAGTGCATGGCATAGATGGCCGAGTGCCGGGTCGTGCGAATTGCCCCCGCCAGTGCCAGTGCCGGATAGTCCCCAGCCGTCGCGTCATGCGGCGTCGCCTTGGCCTGGACAAATCGGCGGAGATTCTGGTCGGCAGTGGGTTGGAACATTGAAATGCGAGAATCTTATCCGCGAGTAGTATATTTTGAAAATAGTCGTTGGGGTGCGAAGTGGCTACCTTGGAGTGCGGTGGCTTGCCACCGCTTTTCCTAGGGTCTGCCCTCGTTTCAGGTTCTAGGCGGCGGAGCTCATCGGTTCGCGCGTGGCCGTTTTTAAACAACCACCGGCCAAGATTTCAAAACGGTCTACGTCAGGCCGACCACGACCATGCGTGCGTGGTTGGCCTGACTACATAGTATTCTGGAAGGTGGCCGTTTTGAAAAGCGGTGGCAAGCCACCGCGCTCCAAAGGCTACTTGCACGTTTGCCGCCGAAAAATCAGAATAGAAGAATGGCTAACAAGTATGAATTGCGCCGCCGCGCGCTAAAAGAAGCAAGAGGCCGGTCCGACAACCCGTTTGCCTCGCCGCGCCATGGCGGCGCGATCGAGCGGCGCGAATACACCCCCCCTCCGCCGGTCGATCGTTGGGGGACCACGGCTGCGCTCAGCCTGGGGCTGGTTGTGCTGATTACGGCCCTTTACGCGCAAACAGCGGGACACAAGTTCACGGTCTGCGACGACAACGTCTATATTTATGCGAATCCTCGGATCCAAAGCGGATTGACCCAGCACCTGACGGAACTGAAGAACCATTTCATTCACGGCGAGCCCGAGAAACTCAGCGACATGCCGGGCAACGCCGTCGTCTGGGCCTTTGCCGACGCCCACGAGGGCAATTGGCACCCCCTGACCTGGCTCTCGCATATGCTCGACTGGGAATTGTTCAGCCACGGAACCTGGGATCCGCAGGCCCACGTGTACAAGGACAGTTGGCCCGGTGGCCATCACCTGGTCAGCATGGGGATTCATTGCGTGAACGCCGTGCTGCTGTTTCTTGCCTTGCGCCTCCTGACCGGCACGCTCTGGCCCAGTTTTGTCGTGGCGGCTCTCTTCGGCGTCCATCCTCTGAGGGTCGAATCGGTGGCCTGGGCCGCCGAGCGGAAGGACGTGCTTTGCGGGCTGTTCTGGATGGCCTCGATGCTGGCCTACGCCGGCTACGCGCGGCGGCGGCTGATCCGATCGACCTCCTTCCCTACGGCCGTGTGGATTGCCATCTTTATGGGTATGATGTTCATCCTCCTGGTGCTCATGTTGTTCGTGTTGCCCGATGTCAAGGTCATGACTTACCTCGCGATGGTCGCCGTATTGATCGGCATTGCCGTTGCGGGGATGCTGATCGACACCTCGGTTGATTCGCCGTCGTGGATGGCGCGACTGGCGGAGATTGGCAGCTACTTGCTGGTCACGCTTTTTCTGCCCCTGGGACTGATGTCGAAGTCGATGATCGTCACCTTGCCGTGCGTCTTCATACTCTTGGACATTTGGCCCCTGCGCCGCTGGGAGAGGGCGGAATGGCCGCCCGGTCGCAGGCAGGGAGGACGGGACATGGGCGCCATGATTTGGCTGGTGGCGGAAAAGATTCCCTGGTTCGCGATGGTGCTGGGCGACGGCTACATTACGGTCTACGGCCAGAACAAGGGCGTGGCCCTGAACAGCTTCGAAGGCTTGCCCATGGGCGTTCGCCTCTTGAACGCCGTGGAGTCATGCGGGGAGTATCTGCGGCAGGCGGTCTGGCCCACCGGCCTGGCCCCGTTTTACGCCCATCCGCACATGATTCCCGACGGCTGGACGAGGGAATTCTTTCTCAAATTCGGCATCTCGTGCGCGCTGCTGGCGGCGATTACGTTTTCCGCCATCTGGTTCTTTCGGCAGCGGCCCTTTCTGGTCGTCGGCTGGTTCTGGTTCCTGGGCACGCTGATGCCAGTCATCGGCATCATTCAGGTCGGCACGCAGGCCCGCGCCGACCGCTACACGTATCTGCCGATGATCGGCGTGTACCTGATGGTAGCCTGGCTGCTGATGGAAGTCGCCCAGCGCTGGCCCAAGACGCGCCTTGCCCTGGCGGCCGGTTCGGTCGTCGTGCTGATCGCGCTCAGCGCGGTGACCTTCCGGCAGGTGGGTTATTGGGTCGATAGCTACAAACTTTTCGAGCATGCCGTGCAGGTGACGGACAGGAATTATTTCGGCTACAACCATATCGGCATCGCCTATGACAGCGATGCGAAGAATATCACGACTATGGACGCGAACGAAGCCGAGGAGTTGTTCGATCACCTGGCCAAGGACTTCAATAGGAAGTCCTGGCGAATAAGTGCGAGGGGTGCCTCCGGGGAGTTGCTGGACCACTTGCCCGAGGACTTCCATGGGCCGCCCAAGAACCTCGACAAGTCGCTGCGGCATCTGTTGGCCTATGCCGACTCGGCCGAGGATTTCAAGGAGGCGGCCAGGAAACTCAGCCTCCTGCAAAAGCAGCAGTTGTTGTTCGACTATTCGGCCGACGCCTTCGAGGCGACCCTGATTATCAAGCCCGACTACGATTTCGGCAATAACAACTTGGGAGTATACTTTGCCCGCAAGAGCAGTAAGGACGACCTCGAGGCGGCCGAGAAGTACTTCACCAACGCCTTGAAGTACAACCAGCGCTATGCCGACGCCTACAACAATAACGGCATTATTCTGGTCCGGGAAGGCACGGAGCTGCTTGCAAAAGGCATGATTCCGGAGGCGGAAAAGAAGTTCGACGACGCCATCGCCTGCCATAAACAGGGGTTGGGGGTGCGCGACGACCGCGCCTCGGACCACAACAATCTCTGCCGCGCCTACATGGCGAGATCCGATCTTCGTTTCAAGCAAGGCGATCTCAAGCATGCCAATGCCGATCTCGACAACGCCTTGAACGAAACGAGCTATGCCCTGCTGAAATGTGATCCGAACTTCCTGGGCGCGTGGATAAACCGTGCGCAGATCTACGTCAAGCAGAAGAAACTCGATGAGGCGGTCGACTGCGTGCGGCGGATGATCGCCATCGCCCCCAAGGCGCCGGAAACTTTCTCGGCACAGCTCACGATCGCAAAACACTGCGTGGATGCCAATCAACCCGACAAGGCCATTGAGCTGCTCAACCCAATCCTGGAAATCAACAACTCTGCCGTCGAGGTCTATTTCCTGCGGGCGCTCGCTTATTTGCAGAAAGGCGATTTGATTCACGCCAAGGAAGACCTCGGGCACATCCCCCCGCAGTTGCGCGAGACCCCGCAATTTCGCGAGGCCCTGGAGAAACTCAGAGAGGCCGAGGAGCACCATCCGCAGAAGTGACGCCCGGTCATGGCGCTCACAGTACCGCCCGGGCACCATGTCGGGCACCATGTACGCATGGTCGTGGTCGTGGTCGTGGTCGTGGTCGGCGGAAAGTGTGCGAGGAAGACAGGCTAAAGCCGGGACTACGAGCGACTTCGCGTTCTTGACGGCCGCCGGCCGGCGAATTAATATAGTCATCGATCCGTTTCTTCCCTCTCAGGAGTCTGCCATGAACCCGATGCTTTCCCGCCGTACCATCCTCGCCGCCGGTGCGGCTACCGCCGTTGAACTTCTTTCCTCCCAGCCGGTCTGGGCCGCCGAGCCGAAACGCCGGGTGGTGGTCTGGTCGGAAAAGACTGCCCCCAAGAATGTCTATCCCCACGACATCAACGGCGCCGTAGCCGAGGGACTTGCGCCGCTCAAGGCCAAAGGATGGGAAGTCGTGACCGCCTCGATCACCGACCCGGAGCAGGGCTGTTCGGCCCAATCGCTCGACAAGACCGGCGTGCTCGTCTGGTGGGGCCACCAACGTCACGGCGAGGTCAGCGACGAGCACGTCAAGCGGATCGTCGATCGCGTGAAGCACGGCGGCATGGGCTTCATCGCTTTGCACTCGGCCCATTACTCCAAAGCCCTCAAGGCCCTGCTGGGCACCAACTGTGGCTGGAAAGGCGGCTACGTCGAGGACGGCAGCAAGCTGGAACTGATCGTCAAGGACAAACAGCATCCGATTGCCGCGGGCCTCAGCGATTTCAGCATTCCGCACACGGAACGCTATACCGAGCCTTTCGAGATTCCCGAGCCGCAGTCGGTCGTTTTCGACGGCGTGTATACCCTACCCGACGGCAGCAAGGAATCGTCGCGGCAGGGCATCGCCTTTGCGGTCGGCAAGGGCCGCGTCTTCTACTTCCAGCCCGGCCACGAGACCTATCCGATCTTCTTCGACGCCAACATCCGCAAGCTCATGGTCAACGCCGTGGAGTGGGCCGGCGGGAAGTAGACGCGGGTTCGGCGAGGTTCTCCCAACCCCGGGTTCTCGGCGAGGGTCTCTCGACCCCGTGTTCGTGTTCGGCGAGGGTCTCTCGACCCCGCCGAGACTTCCGACCGAAGGTCTCCCTATCGGACGGGAGACCTTCGGTCACTGGCGTGGCTCGGTCGGAGACCGGCCACAACAGCGGTCGCGTTCGGCGAGGGTCTCTCGACCCCGTGTTCGTGTTCGGCGAGGGTCTCCCGACCCCGCCGAGACTTCCGACCGAAGGTCTCCCTATCCAACGGGAGACCTTCGGTCGCTGGCGTGGCTCGGTCGGAGACCGGCCACAACAGTCGCTGGCGTGGCTCGGTCGGAGACCGGCCACAACAGTCGGCTCGGTCGGAGACCGGCCACAACAACCGTTACGGTTCCGGCAGCAGCAGGGCGATGGCGGCGGCCGGCAGGAAGAGGAAGCTGGAACAGACAATTGCCATTTGAAACTCGCCCGGCTTGTTGAGCGTGCCGAAAAGGACCGTGGCCAAGGCTGCGGCAATGCGGCCGATGTTGTAGCAGAAGCCGGCCCCCGTGGTGCGCAAGAGCGTGGGAAAGAGCGACGGCAGATACATCGTGAAGAGACCGAAAATTCCCTGGCACATGCCGATCAGCCCGAACCAGACCAGCAAGACCTGCCAGGAGGGGAGCCAGGTATAAACGCTCGCGACCGTGGCGAAGTACAGCACGCAACCGACGGCAATCGCGCGGCGGTAGCCCACCCGGCGGGCGATCGCGGCGGCGATGAAGTTGCCCGTGATGCCAATGCCCACAAAGAGCATCATCGCCAGGCTGGTCCACTGGGTCACCTGGTCAGGGCTGAGATCGGCAATGCCGGGCACGGTGCGGAAATGCTGCAAGGACCAGAACATGAAGGCCCAATGCGCCGAGAGCGATAGCGAGCAGACCGCGATCACGAGGACCGTAGTCCGCAGCAGGCTGCCGCGGAACAGATCGACGACCCGTGGCAGGTTGCCGCCCGCTCGGGTCTTGGCTGTATGCCATTCCTCCGTCTCGGGCACGGCCCGGAAGATCCAGACGACCATCAGTGCCGGCAGAATGCCGATGAGGAAGACGGCGCGTCGGCCGAAGCCCAGCGCGGAGATGGTCCAGACGGCGGCCATGGCCAGGACGACGCCCACGTTGACGGCCGTTTGCAGCACCGCTGCGATCCATGGCCGCCAGCGGCGGGGCCAGGTTTCGCTGAGCAGGGCCGCGCCCACGGCCCACTCGCCGCCAATTCCCAAGGCCGCCAGAAAACGAAAGATGAGCAGATGCCACCAGGCCTGCGCAATCGACGACAGGCCGGTGAAGAGGGCGTAAGTGAGGATCGTGAGCATCAAGGCCCGGGCACGTCCCATGCGGTCGCCCAGCCGTCCAAAGAATCCGCCGCCGACGGCCCAGCCCAGCAGGAAGGCGGCCTGAATGAGCGAGCCGCGATAGCCGACGGTCGATTTGTCGGTATCGGCCGGCAGCAATTCGGCCACGAACGGCAGGGCCACGACCGTGTACAGGTGCATATCGAGGCCGTCGAACATCCAGCCCAGCCAGGCCGCGATGCCCGACCGCCACTGGCTCGGCGTGAGATCGCGCAGGCGGGTGGCCTCATCGGCGGCTCTCGCCCCGGGCGTCGATGCCGTAGGATCGTCTTCTGCGGTCGCGAAATCATCCATCATGCTTTTCCCGGCATGATTCTACATGCAAACGCTCACATCCACCACTGCCTTGATCACTCCGTCGCGATAGCCGGCAACCAGTTCGAATGCGGCGGAAATCTCACGGAGAGGGAAGCGATGGGTCAAGAGCGGCGCGGGATCGAGTCGCCGCTCGGCAATCAGGCGGATCACCGGCGCCACGCACTCGTTCTGCCGGCGCACGGCTTGGAAACGCAACTCGAAACGCCGCATGCGATGTGGATCAAACGCCACATCATCGACCGACGGTATGCCGACCAGCATCAAGGCGCCGCCGGGCCGCAAGAGTGATTGCCCCTGCTCCACGCAGGCCGGATCGCCGGAGCACTCGAAGACCAAGTCCAGCCCCTGCGGTTCAGTTTGGGCGATCGCCGCGAGAAGGTCGCTCTGCCGCGGGTTCAAAACGGCGTCGGCTCCGCACCGCCGGGCGACCGCAAGACGAACGTCCAGGAGATCGGTCACCAACACAGTGCAAGGGACCGTCGCTTTCGCGCAGAGCAGCACCGAGAGGCCGATCGGACCTGCGCCGAGGATGGCCATTTTCATGCCGCCGGCCAGTGGCGAAAGCCGCACGGCGTGCAGCCCGATCGACAACGGCTCGACCAGCATGGCGTCGTCCAACGACAGGGAAGCGGGAACCGCCGTGCAGCACGCGGCCGGGGCGACGTAACGCTCGGCCGCAGCGCCGGGGGCCTGACCGGGCGAGCCCATGAAGAGCAGGCGGCGGCAGGTATGGGCGCGACCGCTCAGACACTGGTCGCACGTGCCACAGGGAAAAGCCGGATCGACGGCCACGCGGTCGCCTGCCTTCAGCCCTTGCACGGCTGAACCGGTTTCCAGCACGGTACCGGAACACTCATGCCCAAGTGTGGCCGGATACTGAAGGATTTGGTTGCCGATCCGCCCTTCGAGATAATAATGAACGTCGGAGCCGCAAATGCCCACACGGTCGACTTGCAGGAGCACGTCACCAGGCCGCTGGAGCACGGGCTCGGGGGCGTCGACCAGTTCGATCTTGCGAGGGGCGGTGAAGCAGGCGAGTTTCATGGCGGTCTTGGGGTTTGCATGCGGATGGCGGCGATCGTAGGGTGGGACAAGATCGCGTAGTGAGCGCCGGCCCACCAAAGTCCCTATCATTCTCGCTCATGGTGGGCCTGCGCTTGCTACGCAATCTGGTCCCACCCTACGGTTTGTCGGCCAGGGCGATGCCGGCCAGGGTGAGGTGCGGCACGTACCGGGCCGACGTGCCCATGAGCTGCGCGACGACCGGGCCGGCCCCGCCGGTGAGCAGGACCTCGGCGTCGCGATTGCCGGTGAGCTGTTCGACCAGTTGCCGCACGGACCCGACGGCGCCCCAGAACAGCCCGGATCGCATGGCGGCGACGGTTGCGGTACCCAGGGCAGGCGGCGGCTCGGCCAGTTCGGCCATGTCGATCTGCGGCAGGAGATCGGTGAATTCGTGCAGTGCCCTGGCCGACATGGCAGTGCCCGGCAGGATCGCCCCGCCGAGGAAAGCGCCGTCGGCATCGATCAGATCGACCGTGATGGCCGAGCCGACATCGACGACGACCGCCGGGCGACCGGGCGTACGCAGGCGATTGGCGGCCAGGGCATCCAGCAAGCGATCGACGCCGACCATATCGGGCCGCGGCAGCTTGACGGCCAGCGGCAGATCGCCCGAGGTCAGCAGCATGAGTTCATCGTCTTCGCGATGGTCGCGGAGCCAGTCGATCAGCCGCGATGCGGCCGGGCGGTTGACGCTGCCGATGTGCCAACGGAGGCGTGCAATTTCACCCCGACCCTCTCCGGATGGGAGAGGGGGAAGTACTTCGCTCTGTCCATTGCTCCACAGAAGAGGGGGATTAGTTAGCCAGGCATCGAGCTGTTCGAACTCCGGCAGCCGGCCCGTGAGGTGCAGGGTGGCCTCTGGCTCGGGCAGGCCGGTGGCAACCGTTTGCCGAAACAGGCCGAGCTTGATCCGCGAGTTGCCAACGTCAACGGCGATGAGAGGTGCGATCACTTCGTCCACAAACACGGTTTGAAAACTAGACAGGCGCCGGAGGAAGGCTCGCCGGATGTACCGCGTGAAAGATCGAAATGACCATTTCTGCTTCCTGAAACAAGTTGTAGCACCCTCATAATCGTATACGAAACACGCTCCTCAGCGAGAATAACTTCTTATTATTATAGCTAAATCAGCCCCGCAAGATACGAATCTCCGTCTCTCCATCGCCGCGACCCGCAAGCGGGTGCCCTGGGTGCCCTGTTCGGGTTAAACGAGTGAGGGGCACCGGCGACATCCAGTTACCACTTCTCCGCCGCCGGCTTCAAGGCCTGCGCAATGGCGGCGACCAACTGGTTCAGGCCCTGGCCGGTGACGGCGGAGATCAGCAGCACGTCGCGCTGGAGCAGTTCGGCCAACAGGCGGCGGACCTCTTCGGCCCGGGGAAGATCGGCCTTCGTGACCACGGCGATCTCCTGCCGCGCAGCCAGGTCGGCACTGTATTCCTCCAACTCGCCGCGGATCGTGCGATAGTTGGCGATGGGGTCGGTGGCGTCGATCGGCTCCGGTTCGACGAGGTGCACGAGAATGCCGGTCCGCTCGATGTGGCGGAGGAACTCGTGCCCCAGGCCGGCGCCGGCGTGGGCCCCTTCGATCAACCCAGGGATGTCGGCCATCACGAAAGCCCGATCGAGGTCGATCTGCACGCGGCCCAGGTTGGGATGCTTGGTGGTGAAGGGATAGGCGGCGATCTCGGGCCGGGCGCGGGAGAGGCGGCTGAGCAACGTGCTCTTGCCGGCGTTGGGCATGCCGACCAGGCCAACGTCGGCGATCAACTTCAGTTCCAACCGCACTGCACGGATCTCGCCCGGCTCGCCGGGAGTCGATTGCCGCGGGGCCCGATTGGTGGCTGTCTTGAAACGGTTATTGCCTTTGCCCCCCTTGCCGCCGCGGGCCACCACGACTTGGTCACCTTCCTGGGCCAGGTCTTTCAAGACGTGGCCATGTTCGGCGTCGATGATCACGGTGCCCGGTGGAACGGCGATGGTGATATCCTTGGCCGAGGCCCCGTGGCAGTTGGCGCCGGAGCCATGCTGGCCCGGCTCGGCCTTCCACGATTTCCGATGGGCGAGCATGGCGAGACTATCGACGCCTTCGCGGGCCACCAGGATCACGCTGCCGCCGTCGCCGCCGTCGCCGCCGTCGGGTCCGCCCAAGGGCACGTACTTTTCCCGCCGGAAGCTGACACAACCGTCCCCGCCCCTGCCCGCCTCGAAACATACCACCACTTCATCGACAAACATAGTTCAAATTGCCGTAGGATGGACCTCCGAGTCCGTCCGGTTCATGGGACAGACTCGGCGGTCCATCCTATAAATCGCTCGCACGGCACCTTAGGAACGGTGAATCAATAACTGTACTCATCACGCTCCGCCGTGATGGTAAGACATCACGGTGGAGCGTGATGAGTACGTTGCAGAAACCGACACTCATTGATTCGCCGGCCCTTTATTCTGCCTGGGGCGGCGGCTGCCGCTGCTGCGCGTCGAGCTGCTTCTTCAACTGGGCGGACTGCTCCTCGTCGAGCAACTGCATGACCTGCGTGGCTGTGTCACGCTGGAGTTGCTGCATCTTCTCGCCCGCCTGCTCGTAGACCGCGGTCAGACGCCGACGTTGCTGCGGGCTGAGCCCGAGCTTTTCTTGCAAGCCGGGATCCGACAAGGCGCCGGCGGCCGACAACTGGAAGGCGATCTTCTCGACCGCCTGCAACTGCCGGGGGGTGAGAATCGCTTCCGCCTTGCGGCGGGCATTGCGGGCGAACTGGCCGACCTGATCGCTGAATTCCTTCGCTCGCGTCTTCTGCTCTTCCGGCGAGAACTCGCGGAACGACTTGTCCAGCCGCTGGAACGATGCCGCAAAACCGTCGGAAACGGCCTTCAACTGCTGTTTCTGCTCGGGGGTAACGCCGATGTCGCGCTGCACCCCTTCCATGCTCAGGGGCGTGAGGCCGGGGATGCGAATGAACTTGCCAGTAGACGCGGCCGACGGCTCGGCCGTGCTGCCTGCAGGCCCGGGCCGACTGGGCGGCGGGTTGCGGGGAACCTGGGCCAGGGCACTTCCGATCGTGCCGAATACGATAGTGAAGACGAGCACCAGAAGCCGATAGCGAGACATCGATGAGTTTCCTTCTTTACGGGGGGGAGAAATCGGGGATTCTCTTCTCTTACGAACCAGAGGGCTTCCTGTTTCAGCCTGGGATACCTGGCAAAACCCCGACCTGGATGCGCCCGATTTCGGCCGATTCTTGGTTTTCCTGAGGCATCCCTAGGGAATTGTACCCATTGCCCAAGGTAGTACAATGGGATGAGTATGACCTCGATGCGAATTGCAGTTTCCCTGGAAGGCAGAATGGGAGGTGTCGCGGATGGGTTCCTCGGTTTCTACTCGGACAACGTTGCCGCCTGAATGGTCGGGCAGACCGTCGCGCAGGCCGCTCGGGCCGGCTCCCGGCCAGGCAAGCGGCCGGGTGTGGGCCGTAGAGCGGAGGGTGGTTCGTCGAATACTGGGCGCCGTCGGCAACCCGCCGATTGCGCTGGTGCTTTGGGACGGCCAGGCGTACGGCCACGCCGCGCCCAAGGCCCGGCTGATAATCCACGACCGCCGCACGTTCTGGCAGCTCCTGGCCAACGTCTATTTGGCCTTTGGCGATGCGCTGAGCGAAGGCCGTGTGGAGGTTGAGGGCGATCTCCTGGAGTTCCTGGAAATGATCTACCGCGCGGAAGAAGCGCAGCCCCGCGACGGCCTGGCGGCAGCCCTGGCCGAGTGGCGGCTCAAACCGCGGGCCAACACCGTCCGCCGCTCCCGATCGAACATCTATCACCACTACGACATCGGCGACGACTTCTACCGCCTTTGGCTCGATCGGGAGATGGTTTACACCTGCGCCTATTTTCCTTCGCCCCAGGTTTCCTTGGAAGAAGCGCAGGCAGCCAAGATGGAACTGGTCTGCCGCAAGCTCTGGCTCAAGCCGGGAGAAACGGTGGTCGAGGCGGGATGCGGCTGGGGGGCATTGGCCCTTTACATGGCGCGGCATTACGGCGTCAGCGTGAAGGCCTATAACGTCTCCCGCGAGCAGATCCGCACGGCCCGCGAGAGTGCCAAGGCCCAGGGGCTGGAGTCTCGCGTCGAGTTCATCGAGGACGACTATCGGACGATTCGCGGCCAGTTCGACGTCTTCGCCTCGATCGGCATGCTGGAGCACGTCGGCCCGAATAACTATTCCCAGTTGGGCGAAGTGATCCATCGTTGCCTGCGGCCCACTGGCCGTGGCATCATCCACACGATCGGCCGCGACTATCCGGGTTGCCTGAACGCCTGGATCGAGCGGCGGATTTTCCCCGGGGCCTACGCGCCAAGTCTGCGGGAACTTATGCAGGTGCTGGAGCCGCGGTCGTTCTCGGTGCTCGACGTGGAGAACCTCCGCTTGCATTATGCCCTGACGCTGCAACATTGGCTCGATCGTTTCGAGGCCGCGCAAGCCCGCGTCGAGGCGATGTTCGACGCAGCTTTTGTCCGCGCCTGGCGGCTGTACCTGGTCGGCTCGCTGGCCGCCTTTCGCACCGGGTCCTTGCAACTTTTCCAGGTAGTCTTCGCGCGGCACGGGTCGAATGAGATTCCCTGGACGCGGCAGCGGTAACCCCTCGACGAGGAGACTATGCAAGAGACTGACGTGATCATTGTCGGCGGGGGCCCAGCCGGGTCGACCTGCGCAGGCAAACTACGCGCGGGCGGACTCGACGTGCTGATCGTTGACAAGGCCCAGTTCCCCCGCAGCAAACTCTGTTCCGGATGGATCACCCCCGGGGTCGTCGATGATCTGGAACTCGACGTGGAAGATTACAGCCGCGGCCGCGTCTTCCAGCCGATGTCGGGTTTCTGTATCGGACGGATCGGCGGCGGGAGCGTGAGGGTCGACTATGGCCGCTCGGTCAGCTACGGCATCCTCCGCCGCCAATTCGATGATTATCTCCTCCGCCGCTGCGGGGCCCGACTCGCCTTGGGCGAGGCGGTGCAAGCGATCGAAAGCCGGGACGACGCCTGGATCGTCAATGGGCAGTACCAGGCCCCGATGCTGGTGGCGGCCGGCGGTCACTTCTGCCCGGTGGCGCGGCTTTTGGGCAATCCCGGCCAGCGCGGCCCGGCGATCTCGGCCCAGGAGATGGAAATCGAACTCCGCCCCGACCAGGAGGCCGCCTGCCGCGTTGCGCCCAAGCGCCGGAACTCTACTTCTGCGACGACCTGCTGGGCTACGGTTGGTGTTTCCGCAAAGGCAATCACCTCAACGTCGGGCTGGGCCGCGTCGGGGTACCCGGTACCCCGGGTCAGAAGCAGCTTCCACAACGCGTGCTCGACTTCTACGCATGGCTCAAGCAGCAGGGGCGGCTGCCGGACGACCTGCCGTCAAGATTTCCCGGTCACGCTTATTTGACCTACGACCAGGCGGCCCGGCCGCTGGTGGCCGCGGGCGTGCTTTGGGTCGGCGACGCGGCGGGGCTGGCGCATGCCGAGAGCGGGGAAGGGATCCGCCCGGCCGTTCAATCGGGGCTGTTGGCCGCGGAAACAATTCTGGCCGCCCGCGGCGATTATCGCCTGGAGACCCTGGGTGCCTACCGCCGCCGCATGGAGGCGCGCTTCGGCCCGCGGCCGACCCAGGTTCCACCCCCGCAAGTTCATTCCGGCCTTCGCCGCCACCTGGCCCACTGGCTGCTGCGGCGACGCTGGTTTGTCCGCCGGGTCGTGCTCGATCGCTGGTTCTTGCGAAGGTAGGTCCTGTCTGCCAACCCGCGACCCGCAAGCACTCGCTGTTGTGGCCGGTCTCGCTGTTGTGGCCGGTCTCTGACCGAGCCACGCTGTCGACCGAAGGTCTCGTGGGCGAATGGGGAGACCTTCGGTCGGGCGTTTCGGCGGGGTCGGGAGACCCTCGCCGAACAGGAGTCTTTGTAGTCGCCCCAGACTTCCGACGCTTGAACCTCAAACGGACTTTTGCGCTGTTCAAAAGCGCATCTTGAACGGCGCGCCCATCCCAGGATACTGATCGCACGTACACATTCCCCAGAGAATACTCGGCGGCGAACCGCCGCGCATCGCGATCAATCCGCGGAATTGCTTGCCACAAGGCGCTTAGGGCTTACCGACCCTGCCGCGCAATCCGGCCCCAAATCTCGTTCGCTTGAGGGCCCAAATCGCGAGACCCGCCATGGGCAAAAGGCAAAGCGACGACGGTTCCGGCGTCGGCGTGAGTAAAAGCGCATGATAGCTGCCTCCTTGCTGAAACCCGTCTGCCGCGATTTGCCAGAGTCCCGGTGTCCGTCATGACGCCATTGCTGTACTTGAAGCCGTAGTACGTTCCACTGGCGACCTGCGAGGCTCCAACGACCGTTCCCGCGTCGTTGATTCCGAACGCGTAGGTTGTATCGCCGCCGAGGGTACCGATATTCTGGATGGTGCCGCTTCCCGTCCAAAGGAAACCATCGGTCGCGTTGCCGTCGTCGGAGGAGCCCACAACGCAGCCGTTATTCTTGATCGCCACGGCGCCGCTGACGCTTGCGTTGAGGGGCTTCGCGAACCATTCACGTCGAAACATGATCGAATCCTCCTGAAGTCTCAAATCTCAAATTTCAAATTCGCGCCTGCTCGAATCGGTGAACTTACAAATTGTCATGCCGGTGCCGTCTCAATAGACGTGCGCCGGCTTGAATTGCCACAACGCCCAAAATCGCTGCGCAAAACAGCCAAAGCGTTGATGGTTCGGGAACGACCGGGGTCAAGAGGAACGCATGGAACTCTCCCTGCGGACTAAATCCGCTCCCGACTATCTGCCCGGCGTCGTTTATGCCCCCACAGCCCGTAAGATCCCATCCGGAGGAAGGGTTTATCAAATCGTTGAGATTCTGCATCCCTCCCGCTTGCGTATAGATAAACGCGGCCGTTTCGGCAGACGTTGCATCAAGGGAGTAGCCGCCGACTACCTGGCCGAGGCCGTTCACGCCAGAGGCGTCAGAATACCATCCCGGCGAGGCCAGGTTCCCAAGGTCTGTCAACACGCCGGTTTTGACGTTGTACAGGAAGCCGTGAGAGGTTATCGGCGTTTCGGCAAGGCCGACTGCGAGCCCACGGTCGCTCATTCCGTTTACTTGGCTTTGAGCGCCGCCGAGCGTGCCAATATCGGTGATCGAGCCGGTGGACATGTTGTAAATCGCGGCATGGAGCGTTTGTGTCGAGACCCCGCCGATAAGTCCCTCGTTGTTTATGGCCGTAGCAATGAACCCGCTGCCCAGATCGACCGTGGCGCCGCCCACCGACCAAAGGACGCCGTGCCATGCGCCCGACGCGGTCTGTGCCTCGCCGGCGATCTGGCCGCTTTCGTTAATGCCGTAAGCAAAGCTCTCTTGTCCCCCCAGAGTACCTAGATCGATAAGCGGGCCGCCGGCATTGTAGAGGAAGGCATTCGCCGGCCAGTCAGTACCGGGCGAATCCGACGAACCGACAACTTGCCCGTTGCAGTTCACGGACGTTGCTTGGCCAGAAATTCCGTTCACGGGATCCAACAACCCCAGATCCTGGATTTGACCGCCGGCCTGGAAGATGCAGGGATGGTTTTCGCGGACAACCCCACTGTTGCCAGAGACATAAAGCTCGGAGTTTCCGACGATAATTCCGTTTTGGCTGATGGCCGTAGCCACACTCGTGGGTCCGCCCAATGTGCCGAGGTCGGTTACGGTGTACTCGATAGTTGCTCCGCAAGCATGCGCGACGGCCGCGCAAACGCCGAATACGGCAATGATTCTTGTCTTAATTCGGATCATGGGATGTCATCCGGTTGTGGTCAGAAAATGCGCGAGAATCGAGAGCTAGAGAGTTGGGAAATACTCGTGGAAGCGAGTTGAGCGCGACCCCGCGCAAGCTGATCTTAAGAAACGCGTGCCCGCCTGGATTGCCAAGAAGCCGAATAATGCTCCGCAAAGCAGGCAACACGATGACGGTTCTGGTGTCGGAGTCAAAAGAAGCGCGTGATCTTCACCGTCCTTATAGGCCGCCGCGCAAATCTGTCCCTTGTCGTTGATGCCCGTCGCTTCACCAATGTCCCAGCCGAGCGATGGGTCTACTAGGGTGTTCAAGTCTACGATCGAGCCGCTGCCGTAATAGACGAAGGCGGCCCCGGACTGATCGCCAGCAAAGTCCGCAGTGCCAACCACAACTCCAAGATCATTTATGCCGTAGGCCAAGCTCGACACCCCACCGAAGGTGCCGAGGTCTGTCATCGTGCCGCCGCTATAAAGGAAAGCCTGAGACAGCTCACTCGATGTGCTAGTCGCCGACGAGCCGACAATTTCGCCGCGATCGTTGATCCCATGGGGTGTCGTAAAGGAGCCGCCCAGGGAGCCGATGTTCACCCACGCCCCGGTTCCGCCGCTTGAGGTGTACGTGCTTTCTTCGGTCCCCGAGCCGCCGATCGCGGCCACCAGACCGTTGTCGTTTATACACAATGGCAGATACGGTCCCAGATTGAGCATTGAAGAACTAGAGGAATTATAAACGAATCCGTCGTCGCCGCCGCTCGCCGGCGCGTAAAAGCCGACGATTTGTCCGTTATTGTTCACGCCCCACGCGTAACTTGTTGTGCTGCCAAACACCGGGCCCAAGTTCTGCATGCCGCCGCCCGGCGTATATTGAAAGGCTACGGTGGGGTTCGTTCCGCCTTCGTCGGAGTAGCCTACCACCATCCCGTTATTGTTGATGCCCGTCGCGACGCTGACACTGTAATCGCCGCCAAACGATCCCAAGTTCATCATCGGCCCGCTGCCGCTGTAGAGAAAGGCGTGTGCATATTGCGTATAGATTTCGGCCCAACCAGCGACCTGCCCCAAGTTGTTCATCGCGTTCGGAGTGCTGATCGGCCCGCCCAGTTCCCCAAGGTCGGTTATCGCGTACTGGATATCGTTTCCGTGCGCCCGCGCGATGCCCGCGCACAGGCCGAACAGCGCGATGAGTTTCTTGTTAATTCGTATCATTGGATTTCATCCGGTTGTGGTCAGAAAAGGCGCGAGAATCGAGAGCTAGAGGGTTGGGAAATACTCGTGGAAGCGAATTGAGCGCGACCCCGCGCAAGCTGATCTTAAGAGACGCGCGCGGCTTGAATTGCCACAACGCCAAAAATCGCACTGCAAAGCAGGCATAGCGACGATGGTTCCGGCACGGGCGTCAATAGAAACGCGTGGAACTCTCCCTGCGGATTGTAGCCGCTAGCCACAATCTGTCCTGCATCGTTGATGCCCCCACATCCGGTCAGATTCCATCCGGCGCCAGAGGACGGGTCTATCAGATTGTTGAGATTCTGCATCCCACCGGCCTGGGTATAGATAAATGCGACGTTTTCGGCAGAGCTCGCGTCGAGAGAGTAGCCGCCCACAACCGCTCCCAGGTCGTTCACGCTGTCAGCATCTGAATAAAATAAAGGGGTGACCGGGTTCCCGAGGTCGGTCAGCACGCCGGTGTTGACGTTGTACAGGAAGGCGTGTGAGGTTGTGGGCGTATCGGCAAACCCGACCGCCAGCCCGCTGTCGCTGATCGCGTTGACATAGCTTTTCGCGCCGCCAAACGTGCCAAGGTCGGTGATTGAGCCGGACGAGAGGCTGTAAAGCGCGGCGTGTTGGGTCTGTGTGGCCAGCCCCCCCATCAGCCGCTGGTCGTTGATCGCGTCGGGGAGGAATCCGGGACCCAGATCGACGGTCGCGCCGCCGATCGTCCAAAACATGCCATCAATGGCGCCCGAGGCGGTTTGCACACTCCCCACGATTTGCGAGTTTTCGTTGATACACCACGCCACGCTCTGCTGGCTGCCAGGGGTCAGGTCCACGAGCGAGCCGCTACCGCCGTAGTAGAAGGCGTGCCCGATCTCCGTACCGTTGACCATCGCGGCATCCGACAAACCAACGACCTGTCCCTTCGAGTTCACTGACTGCGCGCTTCCCACGACTCCGTTCACCGGATCGAGGAGGCCGAGGTTCTGCATCGGTCCGTTGCCCTGGTAAACGAACGGGTAGTCCCCTCGCTGCGGTACCTCGGCGCCGCCCACGATAACCCCGTTTTGGCTGATGGCATTTGGTGAGCTTGTCGGCCCGCCGAGGGTTCCGAGGTCGGTTATTTTGTAGAGTATCTCATTGCCATTGGCCCACGCCGCTAGGGCGAAGGTTGCGCAAATGGCAACTACTAATTTCGCAATTCGAACCATGCTTTCTCTCTCTTGAAAACTCTGATAACTTCGCCCTGTTGTCCCCAAGAAAACGGCCCTGAATCAAATGCGCAGGCTGGCGCACTGCGTGAAAAACTGGAGAATCGTCCGGCTACAGAAGGGCCGATTGCAGAGCACGGGGCATTTGGCGACCCCCAAGCGGTATGGTAAGGCCGGCGAAATCGCCGCGGGCCTCATCCCTCCCGTTCGTCAAAATCGGCTGTGACCGGAACCAGCGCTGCCTCGCGTGAGCTTGCCTGCGTCCGATTTCCGGCCGGCACGTGGCTGGTCGAACCGCGCTGTCGGACCATACGGAAACCGTCGCAAATCGCACCGAACCGAGCGGAAAGGCGGAAAAACGTCGTCAACGAATCCCCTTGGAGATGATGGCGAACCTATCCACTCGCCTACATACTGACTTGACATGGGTTCAGCGTACAGCGCCAGCACGATTAAGTCAAATAATGTTAAATATTGAGCGCATTGAACTAGCAACGGCACGCCGCAAGGCTTGCGCTTCGAGGTGCTGGTCCGTCCCACGATATTCTATCGAAAGCAGCGGATCAACTGCAATTCCATGATACGGCGCAAACGGCTAAAATAGACTGTATGAGTAAAGTCCACCGACCCGCACCGCCCGATTCATCAACGAATCCCCCCCCGTCGCGCAAGAAACTCTCCGGTCAGACGCTCTTCCTCTGGGCAGCGGTCGCCGCCAGCGGGCTTATCCTGGCGGGGTTGGCGTTCATTGTTTTCGGGGGCAGGCTGCTGGCCGCCAACTCGGAGCTGCGGCTGGAGAAAATCCCCTTCAACGGCGCTCGGGCGTATGACTACTTGAAGCAGCTTTGCGACTTCGGGCCGCGGCGGAGCGGCTCGCCAGCGATGGTCAAACAGCAGAAGTTCCTCAGAGAACATTTCGAAAAGCTGGGAGCGAAGGTGGAGTTCCAGCGATTCAAGGGCCCCTATCCGCCCGACGGCCCCGAGGACGACATGATCGGCCAGGACGTGCCGATGGCGAATATCATCGTCCGCTTCAATCCTGAGAATCGAGAGCGGATCATGTTCTGCAGCCACTACGACACGCTGCCCTTTCCGCTGCAGGACGAAGTCAATCCGGGCGGCCGGTTCGTGGGGGCCAACGACAACGCCAGCGGCGTGGCCATTCTCATGGAACTGGGCAACGAGCTGGCCAGGAATCCGCCCAAGGTGGGCGTCGATTTCGTCTTCTTCGACGGCGAGGAGTTCATCTTCAACCCGGAAGGCAAGTACTTTCTCGGCTCGGAGCACTTCGCCGACGAGTATGTGAAGCACCCGCCGGCCTTCCGCTATCGTTATGCCGTGCTGCTGGACCTGGTCGGCGGCACGGAATTGCGGTTGCCCGAGGAGTCCAACAGCGTGACCTGGGACGACACGGAGCCGTTGGTCAAGCAGATTTGGGCCAAGGCCGCGGAGTTGGGCGTGAAGGAGTTCGTCGCTCGGCCGTCACACGAGGTCCGCGACGATCACCTCGCGCTGCACAACGTAGCCAAGATTCCGGCCTGCGATATCATCGGCATGGATGCCTACAAATACTGGCACACCCAAGGCGACACGCCCGAGCATTGTTCGGCGCTCAGCCTGGCGAAGGTCGGCTGGGTGCTGCAGGAGTGGCTGCGAGGGCAGTGAGTGAACGCACTATCGAGCATCGTGGTGGCGCTGGTTCTCTGCGTTTTATCGGGCGGGCTGGTCGCCTGGCATATCCGCACATGGAAGCGGCTGCAACAGGCGGAAATCGAACCCCGCGAGCGGGAATTCCGCCGCCGGCAGTATCGCCGCCGCATGCAGACCAGCGCCATGCTCGGCGTGCTGGGCATGGCGATCCTCATCGGCCAGTTGCTCATGATCTGGATAACCTCATGGCTCCTGCTCGCGATTTATTGGAGCGGTCTGCTGTTGCTCGTGCTCTGGGTGGTGCTGTTGGCCGTGGCCGATATGACCGCCTCGGTCTTTTTCTATAGCCGGGAGAAAAACAGTTGTCTTGCCGAGCAGGCCAAGTTGCAAGGCGAACTCCGGCAGGCGCAGGACGAGGAAGCCCCCGCGCGAAACGGCAAGCCGCGCCGCGCATAGGGTGGACCTCCGGGTCCGCAGACGGGACGCGGGGACACGGGGAGGGGGGACACGGGGAGGGGAGAGGGGAGACGCGGAGACGGGAGAGGGGAGACGCGGAGACGGGGTGACCCGGAGACGCGGAGAGACAATACTTCCTCCACCCCCGCGTTTCCTCTCCCGCCCTCATCGCCGGTCGCGGCTGCGATCGGTCTCCGGCGGGCCGTCGTCGGTCAGGCCCAACTGTGTCCGCCAGCGGCCGCGGACCGGCCGGCCGGTCGGCGCCAAGGCCTCGGTCTCGGCCGAGGCGCGGCGGAGTTCGCCGTTGCGAAGCTTCTCTTCGATTTCGGCGTCGCGACGAGCAAGCCGGGCCCGCTCCATGGCAAGCTCGATCTCGGCCTGGCGGAGCTTGCCGCGACACTCTTCCTGCAACTGCTGCAGCCGCTGCCGCTCCTCGCGAATGATCACGTCCTGATCGAACACCGGCTCCAAGGCCGCGGCGCCCAAGGCCAGCGAACCGAGGCTGTTGCTCTGGTTGTTGAGCAATTGCTGCAGTTCTTCGATCTCGCGGTTCTTTTCGGCAATGATCCTGTCGGTACGCGCCACGATCTCTTCGATCTGCAACCGCCGTTCCTGCGAGCCCGCGTCGTGCTGATCGTCGGACTCCAATTCCGCCAGGAGCCGGCGTTTCTGGGCTTCCCAATCGCCGCCGCTGTCCGCCGGCGCCGCCGCGTCTCGCCGCGGGGCCTTGGTCTGGACCTCCAGCAGTTGCCGCTGAAGTTCGGCGTTGCGGGTCTTCAGGTCGCGGATGTCGTCCATCGCCAACAGGTAACGGCGCGAAGCGTCCTCGGCAGCCGCTGTCGAATCGCCTTCCGCCGGCCGCGCCACGAGCTCCGCCCGCAGGCCCTCGCTGTTGGCCTGCAAGGCATGGACCTCGGCTTGCAAGGTCTCGATCTGGCGGGTGAAGCGGGCCGCGATCTGCCGCCAGCGATCGCGCTGGGCCTGCAGGAACTCGCGCACGCGGGCATGCTGGGCTTGCAGGGCGCGGGTGAAGTGCGTGTTCCAGACGCCGGGTGGCGCAGACGCCGCGCTCGGTGTCGAGAGGGCGGCCGCTTGGTCCGCGGGCACCATGTCGGGCACCATGTCGGGCACCATGTCGGGCACCATGTACCCATGGTCGTGGTCGTGGTCGTGGTCGTTGGGCGGCTGCTCGCTGCCGGCAGGCAACGGCGTCCCCATGGCGTCTCCCAGCAGGGCATCGTCCTTGAAGGTGTCGGTCGAGATGAAGGAAGTCGGAGATTCCACAGTTGCGCAACATCAAGTGAGAACGTTTCCGGGGACCATTGCAGCCAAGCCGCCGCGGCGGGGCGCCCGGTACTCCGGGTCGGCGGCGCAGGATCGGCTGCGGGCCTACCTCACGGAAATGTCCCTTCTTTTATATACGCCATAAGTAGCGACGCTTCAAACATTTTGCGACAAGCAAAGCGGTTGTGCCGGCCGTAGGGGTTGTTCCGTACCATATTGCTTCCGAACGGCTTAGGCCCTAGAATCGGCGCTTTCGTCCGGCCTATTTTTTCCAGCAACCCATCACCATGTCACGTATCCTGGTCACCAGCGCCCTGCCTTACGCCAACGGCCCCATCCATCTGGGCCACCTGGTCGAATATATCCAGACCGACATCTGGGTCCGCTTCCAGAGACTCCGCGGCGAGCGGTGTGTTTATGTCTGCGCCGACGACACGCACGGCACGGCGATCATGATCCGCGCCCGCAAGGAAGGCGTCGGCGAGGAGGACCTCATCGCCCGCATGCAGCAGGCGCATCTGGCGGATTTTGCCGGATTCCAGATCGAGTTCGACAACTACGGCAGCACGCACAGCGTGGAGAATCGGGCTGCCTGCGCGGAGATCTGGCGGGCCCTGCGGCGCGACGGCCTGGTGAGCGAGAACGAGGTCCAACAGCTTTACGACCCGGTGGCCGGCACCTTCCTGGCCGACCGCTTTGTCAAGGGTACGTGCCCCCACTGCAAGGAGCCCGATCAATACGGCGACAGTTGCGTGAAGTGCGACTCGCATTACGACGCCATCGACTTGATCGACCCCAGGAGCACGCTTTCCGGGGCGACGCCCGAGATCCGCAACGCCCGGCACTTGTTCGTGAACATCGAGCGGCTGCACGGGTTCCTCGACGAGTGGACCGGCACGAGCGGGGCCTTGCAGCCGGAGATCGCCAATTACCTGAAAGGCCATTTCCTCCACGAACCGCTCCGCGATTGGGACGTCTCGCGGCCGGCCCCCTACTTCGGTTTCGAGATCCCCGACAGTCCCGGCAATTATTGGTACGTCTGGTTCGATGCCCCCATCGGTTACCTCGCCTCGACTGCCCAGTGGTGCGCACGGCACGGCGAGCAGTTCAACGACTGGTGGCGGAGCGCCGAGACCGAAGTCCACCACTTCATCGGCAAGGACATTACGTACTTCCATACGCTCTTCTGGCCTTCGATGCTGAAGACGGCCGGCTTCAACCTGCCGAAGAAGGTCCACATCCACGGCTTCCTCACCGTCAACGGCAAGAAGATGTCGAAGCGCGACGGCACCTTCGTCCAGGCGTCCACCTATCTCGAGCACCTCGACCCGGCCTACTTGCGCTATTATTATGCCGCGAAGCTCGGCGGCAACGTCGAGGACCTCGACCTGAATTTCGGCGAGTTCCAAAGCAAGGTCGACGCGGACGTGGTCAACAAGTTCGTGAACATTGCCAGCCGCACGGCGAATTTCGTGAGGCGAAGCGGGCTGGCCACGGTCTATCCCGACGACGGCGGGCTGTTCGCCCAGGCGGCCCAGGAGGGGGAGGCGATCGCCGAGGCCTATGAGGCCTGCGATTTCGCCCGGGCGACCCGGACCATCATGGCCGCCGCCAACCGGGCCAACAAGTTCATCGACGACAACGCCCCCTGGAATCTCCGCGGCCCGGAGCAGGCGGGGCGGCAACTTGAACGTCTGCACGATCGGGCTGAACCTGTTCCGCCAATTGGCCGTTTACCTGGCCCCCGTGCTGCCCAAGATGGCCAAGGACGTGGGCGAGTTTCTCAACGACCCGATCACCAACTGGCAGCAGTCGCAACAGCCGCTGCTGGGCGCCAAGGTCAACAAATTCCAGCACTTGATGCAGCGTGTCGATCCCAAGAAAGTCGAAGCCATGATTGCCGCCAGCGCCGAGCCGGAAGTGGTCGAGGATGCTACGGCCGGCTTGCCGCCGACCGCCGACCCGGAGTACCGTGTGCCCGCGCAAGACAGCGAGGCTCCCCTGAAAGCCGAGCCGCTGGCAGCCGAGTGTACGATGGACGACCTGGCCAAGATCGACCTGCGGGTCTGCCGCGTGCTCACGGCCGAAGAGGTGCCCGAGGCGAAAAAGCTCTTGAAGCTCACCATCAGCCTCGGCGGCGACAACCGGCGAACGGTCTTTGCCGGCATCAAGGGTTACTACCAGCCCGAACAGCTCGTCGGCAAGCTCTTCATCTGCATTGCCAACTTGGCGCCGCGGAAGATGAAGTTCGGCCTGAGCGAAGGCATGATGTTGGCTGCCGGCGGCGAGGGCGGGGTGTATTTGCTCGTCCCGGACGAGGGAGCCAAGCCGGGACAACGGGTACATTGACGAATTGCGATTCCCCCATCAGAAAGCGAGTGTTGCATGTCACGCGAAACCATGTCCTCTCGGCAACGTGTCCTGGCGGCCCTCAACCACCAGGTTCCCGATCGCGTCCCGATCGATCTGGGCGGGAACCAGACGGGGATCCACAAGTTTGCCTATCAGGCGGCAGCGAAACTCCTGGGCCTTGACGACTCCGTGGTCATCATGGATGCCGTGCAGCAGCTTGCCCAGCCCAGCGAGGCGTTGCTGGAGCGGTTCCACGTCGACACGCGGTATATCGCCGCCGGCGCGGCGGCCGACTTCCAGGGCGGCATTGTCCAGCGGCAGCGCAACGGCCGCCTCTGGCACGACCTGACCGATGAGTTCGGCGTGACCTGGTCGATGCCCGACGACCAGCCGTTCTACATGGACATCTCGCACCATCCGCTGGCCACCGCCACGATCGAAGACCTTCGCGCGTACCCGTTTCCCAAGGGCGACGATGCGGGGCGATTTGCCGGGCTGCGGCAGCGGGCGCTGGAGCTGCGGCGGCAGACGCCGTACGCCGTGGTGAGTGGGATCTCCGGCGTGGTCTACGAAATCTGCTGGTATCTGCGCGGGCTGGAAACATGGTTCGTCGACATGCTCACGCAGCCGGAGTTCTGCGAGGCCCTGATCGATCAGACGTTGAAGTTCTGGATGGATTGGTTCCGGGTCTTTCTGGACGAGGTGGGCGACGTGGTGGACGTGATCATGATCGGCGACGACTTGGCTGGGCAGAAAGGGCCGCTCTTCCGGCCCGAGTTCTATCGCCGCGTGGTGAAGCCGCGGCACAAGCAGTTGGTGCAGTACATCCGCGCGCGGACGGCGGCGAAGATCTGGTACCACACCTGCGGCGCGTGTGTCGAGTACATACCGGACCTGTTGGAAAACGGCATCGACATTCTCAACCCGGTGCAGATCAGCGCCAGCGGCATGGACCCGGCCGGTTTGAAGGCCCGCTTCGGCAACCGGCTGACGTTTTGGGGCGGCGCAATCGACGCCCAGCACGTGCTGCCGCGGGCCTCGGCCGAAACCGTCCGCGAGGACGTGCGGCGGAACCTGGCGCTCTGGATGCCCGGCGGCGGCTACGTGTTCAACAACGTGCATAACATCCAGGCGGGCGTCCCGCCGGAAAACATTGTCGCCTTGTACGATGCCGCTTATGAATTCGGCTTCTACGGGTAGGATGCCCGTTTGGAATGCGGGTCGCTTGCCACTGCACTTCCAAAGGGCGTGCGGCCTACTGCCCGAGGCGGATCTGCCAGCCGCCGCCCAACGCCCGATAGACCTGGATCAGGCCCTGGGCGATCTGACCGCGGGCCTGGGCCTGGAGGTCCTGCTGCTGGACCAGGTTCTGCTCGATGACGTCGACGCGGTTGAAGTCGACCGTGCCCGCGCGATATTGGGTGACGACGATCTCGTAGGCCAGGGCGGCGGCGGCGACGCTCTGGGCGAGCATTTTCGCCCGCTCTTGCGCCCGCAGGAAGGTGACCAGCCCGTCCTCGGCCTCCTGGTTGGCGTTGAGCACGGTGGTGCGATAATCGAGCAACGTCTGCTGGAATTTGGCGTCCTGCAGGCGGACATTGTTGCTGAGCCGGCCGTAGTTGAGGATGTTCCACGTGAACGACGGCCCGACGCTGCCGTTGAAGGAGGGATAGGTGAACAACTGCGAGGCGTTGAAGGCCGAGTAGCCCAGCGTGCCGGTGATCGAGATGTGCGGATACAAGGCGGCCTGGGCGATGCCGATTTGCTGGGCCTGGGCCGCGGCGGCGCGTTCGGCGCTGCGGATGTCGGGCCGCCGCTCCAGCAATTGCGCCGGAATGCCCACGGCAACTTCTCTCGGCGCGGTGGGAATCGGTCTCTGTCCTAACCGGGCCTGCAGGTCGGTAGGCGGAATGCCCAACAAGGTGCAAAGCCGGTCCTGGCTCTGCCGCAGAATGATCTCGAACGCCGGGATCTGCGCCGCAGTTTGCGAGAGCGTGCTTTGTGCCTGATCGACGTCCAGTTCATTGGCGTTGCCGGCGTCGAAGCGGGCTTGGACGATCTGCAGGACGTCGTTTTGCAGTTCCACATTGTGCCTGGCCAACTGGATCTGTTCCTGCGTCTGCCGCATCTGCACGTAGTACTGGGCCACGTCGCCCAGCAAGGTGACCAGCACGGCGTCGTAGTTCTCCACCGACCCTTCCAATTGGGCCTCGGCGCCCAGCACTTGACGGCGGTAGAGTCCCCAGAAGTCCAACTCCCAGGCCAAATTGAAGCCGAAGTTCCACTGGTCGCTGAACTTGGGAAAGCCGGGGAGAAGCTCCGTCGCAGGCGCGGCCAGGCGGTTATAGCTACCGGCGGCGTTTTGGGTCTGCGGGAAGATTTCGCCCTTGGCGATGGCCAGCGAGGCCCGGGCTTGAAGGATGCGCGTGCCGTACTCTTTCAAGTTGATGTTCTGTTGGTAGGCATGGATGACCAGATCGTCGAGCACGGGGTCATTGAAAACGCGCCACCAGCGGCTCAGGTCGGCAGCATGGCTGCGGACGCGGATGTCGCTGGCTTCGATCCAGCCCGGCGCGACTGCGGCCTGGGCAGGGGTGTAATCGGGTCCCACCTTGAAGCCTTGGTGCACGTAGTCCGAAAAGCTCGTGCATCCACCCAGGCAAAGCGCCACGGTCACAAGGCCGAATACGCAGGTCTGTCGAAAGGCATGCCGCATGGCTAAACTACTCGTCAGAAGAACCATAATCGCTTCCGTGCTTACCATCGACAGGACCGGCGCAACCCTGACATTGGAAAAGTCCGGCGCAAGATAACCGCCAGATCCGTCATAGGCCCCGCGCTAAGAGAAAGCGTCATAGCCCCTATAACCGGCTACGCGAATCCGGAATAATCGCCGCAGCCAACCCGGATTGCCATCTGCTGCGGAGTGGCTGCGCGAACACGCGCATCTCACGCTTGAAATGTTCCGATCGAGCGACCAACAGACGCCGCGGCAAATCAGCACCCTATTCAGGGGGTGTGTCGGCTGGGGGGAGTCGGGGACCGATGTTTGCTTCTTGTGTCGGCTTTATTTACAATGAAACCCATGGTGATTCACTGGATTCTCCATAACCTGATTCTCCCGCATACAGTGAAGGTTGGGCAGTGCGAACCAGCGCGTCAACCAATTCGGGGGTTTCTCTTTGATCATTGGTATTAGTCGTTCTTCCTGCGAACCACGTTGCGGTCCCATGCATGGTTGGGACGGCCGTGGCAAAGTCCTTTTGGAGTTCCACACGTGTGCGCACAACATCCGGCTGGCGGTGTCCGATCTACTTCCGAGTCGCTTTCCAGCGTACCCGCGCTAAGCTGTGCGCGAAGGCGCCAACGACCGCCGTTTGCTCTTGTGGGGCGGGCTGAAGCCCGCGTTGGTGTGAGGAGGTGGGCGAAAGCCCATCGTACGACCGGGTGGGCCCTTGCCGTGGCGGCGCTTCTGCTGGTCGCAACTCCACAAGCGCACGGCCAGATATACTGGTCCACCTCGTCGGGCGACTGGTCGGCACCGGGTAACTGGCTGGGCAGCCTGACGCCCACGTCCACGGACGATGCCTACATCGCCAACGGCGGAACGGCAACCATCACTATTTCGGACAGCGCCGCCGTCTGCAACACCCTTTGGCTTGGCGATCCGAACAGCGCCAACAGCGGCACGATCCAGATGAACAACGGCAGCCTGACGTCGGGCACTGACCAGAATGTGGGAAACCTCGGCACGGGCACGTTTCTCCAATCCGGCGGGACGAACAACGGCGCCAATAACCTCAACCTCGGCAACAACCCGGGTTCCCTCGGCATCTACAGCCTCAGCAACTCGGGAATGCTTAATGTTGCAAACTCAGAGAACCTGGGCGTTTCCGGCACAGGCACGTTTACCCAGTTGGGAGGGGTGAACAATGCCGCCGGCCTGACGCTCGGCTCCAACTCCGGCTCCATCGGCACGTACACCCTCAGTAGCACGGGAACTCTCAACGTCACAAACTCGGAGTACCTGGGCCTTTCCGGCACAGGCACGTTCAACCAGTTGGGAGGGGTGAACAATGCCGGCGGCCTGACGCTTTGCGCAAACTCGGGCTCCATCGGCACGTACACGCTCAGTGGCACGGGAGTGCTCAACGCCACAAACCAGGAGTTCGTGGGCCTTTCCGGCACGGGTACGTTTATCCAGTCGGGCGGGACGAACAACGCCAACCTAGGCTTTGAACTTGGCTTCAACCCGGGCTCCAGCGGCAGCTACAGCCTCAGCGGCTCGGGGGTGCTCAACGTGCCCGCGACGTTTGAGTTCGTGGGCTCCTCCGTCTTCTCCGGTTCGGGCACGTTCACCCATTCCGGCGGGACGAACAATGTTGGCTCCCTGTACGTCGGCTACGGGGCTTCCAGCGGCAGCTACAACCTCAGCGGCTCGGGGGTGCTCAATGCAAGCAGCCTGTCTGTCGGTAGTTCCGGCACGAGCACGTTTACACAGTCCGGCGGGACCAGCGCGGTAACGCTCGGGTTCTCGCTCAGCAGTGGAACCTACAATCTCAACGCCGGGCTGTTGTCCGTGCCCAACATCCAAGGCACGGGCGGCGCTTTCAACTTCAGCGGCGGGACCCTGCTGACCAATGCTTCTTCTCCTCTCTTCACCACCACCAGCCAGCCCATGACGCTCGGCGGCAGCAGCAGCGTCACCATCAACACCGGCAGCAACGCGGTCACGTTTGCCGGGGCATTGTCAGGTTCGGGCGGACTGAACATCGTGGGCGCCGGCAACCTGACGCTGGCCGGCAGCAACAATAACTATAGCGGCGCCGTGTCGATTCCGGACAACACCACGCTCACGTTGAACAACGCCTACGCCCTGCCGAACAGCACGCTGAACCTCAGCGCCAGCACCAGCCTCCTGGCCTTCAATACCAACGGCGGCACGATTACGACGTTCAACTTGGGTGCACTGGCCGGCAGCGGCAGCGGCACTCTTACCGACGGCAGCGGCTTCCCCGCCACGCTCAGCGCCGGTGGCGACGGGGCCAGCACGACGTTCAGCGGCGCGCTCAGCGGCTCGGGCGGCCTGACCAAGACCGGCAGCGGAATCCTAAACCTTGTCGGCACGAACTCCTACGCGGGTCCCACGACCATCAACGGCGGGGAGATCAAACTCGATTTCAGCCAGTCGGCCAGCGCCCCGTACTCCAACATCATCTACAGCAATACGGCCAATGCCGCCTCCCTGGTCTTGGGTGGCGGGACCCTGGCAGTACAAGGAAGGGGCAGCACGGCCGACACCCAATTGGTCAACGGCCTGATAATCAATCCGGGCGCTTCGTCGATCATCGTGGCCCCGGGCGCGTCGGGCACCATGCTCCTGAGCATGGGAAGCATCAGCCGCAGCGTGGGCGGCACGGTCGATTTCACGCCGCCCAGCAGCTCAACTGCTACCAACGGCATCGTTACCGCCACCCAGAATACTAACGGCATCCTCGGCGCCTATGCGACCACCGGCGGAACCGGCTGGGCAGTCTCCTTCGGCACGGCAGGCTACATCACCGCCTTAAGTAACAGCGCCTACACCAGCGGCAATGTAGGGTCGATAGCCTCCAGCGCCACGCTGAACATCATGACTACCGGCGCAAACCGCCCTAACGACTGCCAAGACTTTCAACACGCTGAACCTGACCGGTTCTTTGTCGCTCACGATGAGCAGTGCGGGCATGCTGACGCTGGCGGGCGGCGGCCTGATCGGCAATACCAGCGGCACCATCAGCGGCGGCACCTTGGAAGGCTCGTCCGGCACGCTCGGAGAACTGATCGTGATCACGCCGCAAAACCTCACGATCGGCAGCGTTGTCGCTAACAATGGCAGCACCGCGACGGCCTTTACCAAGACGGGATCCGCTACACTGACCCTGATCGGCACCAATACCTACACCGGTGTGACCACCATTGGCGCCGGCGCCTGCAGCTCGGCAACGGCACTGCCAGCGGCGCCTTGGGGACGGGCCCGGTGAACGACTACGGAGCGCTGGTTTTCAACTTTTCCGGCAACCAATCGTTCGGCAACGCCATCAGCGGCGCCGGGGGCCTGACGCAGGCGGGCTCGGGCCTTCTCACGCTTACGGGCAGCAACACGTCCACGGGCCCCACGACCATTTCAGCCGGCACGTTGCAGTTCGGCGGCAGCGCTTCGCTCGGCGGCGCCGGCAACGTGCTCGACAACGGCAGTCTCGTTTTCAACCGCAGCACCGGCACGACATTTTCCGGGGCCATCAGCGGCAGCGGCAACCTCTCGCAAATAGGCTCGGGCGTTCTGACCTTGCTGGGCAACAACACCTACGGCGGCACCACGACGATCAGCTCCGGCACGCTGCAAATCGGCAACGGCACCGCCAGCGGCACGTTGGGCGGCGGCCCGGTGACCGACAACGGTGCGCTGGTTTTCGACCGCTCGGACAACCCGATCTTCAATGGCGTCATCAGCGGCAGCGGCAGCCTGGTGCAGGCGGGCACGGGCCTTCTGACCGTTACGGGCAGCAACGTCTATACGGGCGGCACGACGATCTCGGCCGGCACGTTGCAAGTGGGCAACGGCAACGCCACCGCTGCTTTGGGCCCCGGCACGCTGACCGACAACAGCGCGCTGGTTTTCAACCTCTCGGGCGCCCCGACCTTCGGCGGCACCATCAGCGGCAGCGGCAGCCTGATCCAAGTGGGCACGGGCGTCCTGACCTTGTTGGGCAGCAACACGTATAGCGGCAGCACGACGATCTCGGCCGGCACGTTGCAGGTGGGCAACGGCGGCAGCGGCGCTGCCATCGGCAAGAGCAACAGCGCCCTGAACAATGGCAGCCTCGTTTTCTACGGCAGCGACAACCCGACCTTCAGCGGCGCCATCAGCGGCAGCGGCAATCTGACGCAGGCGGGCACGGGCCGTCTGACCTTGCTGGGCAGCAATACTTATACCGGCGCTACGGCCGTTTCGGCCGGCACGCTGCAGGTGGGCAACGGCGGCAGCAGCGAGTTCCTGGCCAGCCCGATCATCAGCCTTAGCAACAGCGCCGCGCTGGTTTTCAACCACTCCGACGCGCTGACGTATAGCGGTCTGATCGCCGGCACCGGCAGCCTGACGCAGACGGGCTTGGGCATTCTGACGCTTCCCGGCAGCAATACTTATACGGGTGGCACGACGGTCTTGGCCGGCACGCTGCAGGTGGGCAACGGCGGCAGCGGCGAGTTCCTGGCCAGCCCGAGCGTCAGCCTGAACAGTGGCGCCACACTGGTATTCAGCCAGTCCGACGCGCCGACCTACAGCGGCATCATCAGCGGCAGCGGCAATTTGACGCAGGCGGGCCCAGGCCTTCTGACCTTACTGGGCAGTAACACCTATAGCGGCAGTACGACGATCTCCGGCGGCACGCTGCAGGTGGGCAACGGCGGCAGCGGCGCGTCGATCGGCGGCTCCAGCAGCTTGCTCAACAATGGCAGCCTCGTTTTCTCCGGCAGCGACAACCCCACGTTCGGCGGTGCTATCAGCGGCAGCGGCGACTTGACGCAGGCGGGCTCCGGCGTTCTGACCTTGCTGGGCAGCAACACCTATGCCGGCAACACGACGATCTCGGCCGGCACCTTGCAGCTCGGCAACGGCGGCAGCGGCGCGTCGATCGGCAACACCAACGGCGTGCTCGACAATAGCAGCCTTGTTTTCTTCCACGGCGACAGCGTGACGTTCTTGCCGGCCATCAGCGGCAGCGGCAATCTGACGCAGGCCGGGTCGGGCGTTCTGACCTTGCTGGGCAACAACACCTACAGCGGCAGCACCACGGTCTCCGGCGGCACGCTGCAGGTGGGCAACGGCGGCAGCGGCGAGTTCCTGGCCAGCCCGAGCGTCAGCCTGAGCAATAGCGCCGCGCTGGTATTCAATCAGTCCGATGTACAGACCTACGGCGGCGTCATTAGCGGCGTCGGCAACGTGACGCTGACAGGCACAGACGGCCTTCTGACCTTGTTGGGAAGTAATACCTATACCGGCAACACGACGGTCTCCGGCGGCACGCTGCAGATCGGCAGCGGCGGCAGCGGCGCGTTCCTGGCCAGCCCGAGCATCAGCCTGAGCAATAGCGCCGCGCTGGTTTTCAGCCAATCCGATTCGCAGATTTACGGCGGCGTCATCAGCGGCAGCGGCAACGTGGCGCTGACCGGCTCGGGCCTTCTGACCCTGCTGGGCAGCAACACCTATAGCGGCACTACGACGATCTCCGGCGGCACGCTGCAGGTGGGCAACGGCATTGTCGCGGCCACCTTGGGCACGGGTGCGGTGACCGACGACAGCGCGCTTGTTTTCAACCTCCCCGGCGCCTCGACTTTTGGCGGCGCCATCAGCGGCAAGGGCAGCCTGACGCTCGCCGGCACCGGCCTTCTGACTCTGCTGGGCAGCAACACTTTCACTGGCGGCACGATGATCTCGACCGGCACGCTCCAGCTCGGCAACGGCGGGACGTCCGGGAGCCTGACGGGCGGCGTGGCCCTTGGCAGCGGCGGAGCACTGGTGCTGGACCGCGCGGACAACGTGAGCATGAACTTCACGCTCAGCGGCCCCGGCGGGCTGTGGAAGACCGGCAGTGATACCGTGACGCTGACCGGCAACTCGACGAGCTTTACCGGTCCGGTAAGCGTCGTCCAAGGCCAGCTTGTCCTGGCCGGGCCCGCGAACATCGGGGCGACTGCGGTGAGCAGCGGCGGGACGCTGCAATTCAGCGGCGCGAGTTTCAATCTCGGTTTTACCGGCGTAAACGCTCAGACCGGCGGGTTGGTCCAATTTCAGAGTGCGAACATTACCGGCGGATACCTGGCCGGGTTGGGCACGTACGTCCTAGCGGGCTCAACCGCCACTAACTTCAACTCCGTGACCAATTATGCGACGCTCCAGCAGAACGGCCCGGCGGTGTTCAACAACGTGACCAACGATGGCCTGATCACCGCCAGCGGCGGACTCCAATTGGTCAACGGGAAGAACGACATTAACGGCGTAATCATCCTGAGCGGGACGAACACCGTATCGCAATGGGGTGGCAATCAGGGACTGATGACCATTCAAGGCGGCAGCCTTTTGAACAACGAAAACGGCCCCCTGACAAGTGCGGGCGGAGGCGTGATCACGATCAATTCCGGCGGCACGCTCAATGCCGACAGTTTCAGCCAAGGGGCGTCGCTCAACCTGCGCGACAGCCTGCTGGTCAACAACGGCACGGTCATCGGCACAACCAATGTCGGTTACGGCGCCACGGCAAGTGGTTCCGGGTCTTTCGGCCCGATCAATTTGTCTAACTCCGGCGCGATTGCCGTTTCGCCCGCCGCCAGTCCGCAGTCGCCAGGCGTGGTGATCACCAATGGCTTGATTGTGGGCAACGGCGTGCTTGCGGCGCCCGCCACGATCGCCGCGACCGCGACCGTTATGCCCAATGCGAACCTCACCTTGACACTCGCGGGCAATCTCTCGGGAACCGGCCAGTTGATCGAGACGGGAAGCGGCCAGTTGGTCCTCAGCGGCAGCAACACCTATAGCGGCGGCACGAACGTCTACTCCGGGACGCTGGAGGTGATCAATTCCAACGCCCTGGCCAACGGCACGAATTTGACCATCGACGCCGGCGACAAATTCATCTTCCCCAATTCGGTGGCCGAGGCGCCTGCGGCAACGGTCAATTCGGTTCCCGAACCGGGGACCTTGGCACTGTTGAGCATGGCTGGAATCATTGCCGCCGCAGCCGCTTGCCGGCGGCGGCACTTTGGAGTGCGGTAATTCCGTAGGGTGGGCCGACGGGTGCCATGCTGTGCGGCCGACCCTACGGCTACGACTATCTGTCCCGGCGCCGGTAGTGGCATTGCCATCTCTCATCTGTTAATATGGCGGCATTCTCGCCGCTCGGCGTGCATCCGAACGGCTCTCGAACAACCATACCGGCTTGACATCGGAGCACGAATCTATGAAACGCATCATCCTGGCAGCGTTGGTCGTTGCGTCGTTCACCAATCTGGCCCTTGCCGCGGAGGACCTGTCCGAGGGTTTCGCTCGGCCGCCGCAATCGGCTCGGCCATGGGTCTACTGGTTCCCGCTCAGCGGCAATCTCTCGAAGGCGGGCATCACCGCGGATCTCGAGGCCCTCCAGCGGGTCGGCATCGGCGGCGTGCTGTATATGGAAGTGGACCAAGGCGCCCCGACCGGGCCGGCCGATTTCGCCGGCCCCCTCTGGCGCAAACTGTTCCAGCACGCCTGCAAGGAGGCCGACCGCCTGGGCCTGCAAATCAACATGAACAACGATGCGGGCTGGTGCGGCAGCGGCGGCCCGTGGATCACCCCCGAACTCTCGATGCAGCGGGTCGTCTGGACCGAGACAGTCCTCCAGGGGCCGAAATCCTTTGCGGGCCTGTTGGCCCGGCCGCAAGCCGTCCAGAATTTCTACCAGGACATCGCCGTGCTCGCCATGCCGGCCGGGGTACCCGCTGGGTCGGGCAACGTCCGCATCCAAAACATCCAGGGAAAATCGTCGGCAATTCCCCAGCACTTTCCCCCGCAGCGGGCGGCCTTCGCGGCGGTTCCCGCCGACGGGTCCGTCATCCCGCGCAAGCAGATCGTCGATTTGACGGACAAGATGGACGCCGCCGGCAAACTCGTGTGGGACGTTCCCGAAGGAAAGTGGCTCATCTTGCGATTCGGCCATACCACGACCGGCAAGGACAATCATCCCGCGCCGGCGACGGGTCGCGGGCTGGAATGCGACAAGCTCAGCAAACAGGCCGCGGAAGCCCATTTCAACGGGCTGATGGGCCGGCTCATTGCCGACAATCGTGCATTGGCCGGCAAAGATAAGGTGCTGGTGTCGACGCACATCGACAGTTGGGAAGTGGGTTCGCAGAACTGGACGCCCCGCATGCGCGAGGAATTCAAGAATCGGCGCGGCTACGACTTGCTGCCGCTGCTGCCGACCTTCACCGGCCGCATTGTCGATAGCCCGGAGGTCTCCGAGCGTTTCCTCTGGGACCTGCGGCAGACGGTCTCCGACATGCTCATCGAGAACTACGCCGGGCATTTCCGCACCCTGGCCAACCGCCAGGGCCTGCGGCTCTCGATCGAGGCCTACGACGGCGTGCCGTGCGACGAGATGACCTACGCCGGCCAGGCCGACGAGCCGATGGCCGAATTCTGGTCGTGGGCCAAGTTCGGCGCGGCCTACAGTTGCACCGAGATGTCGTCCGCGACCCACGTTTACGGCAAGCAGATCCTCGGCGCCGAGGCCTTCACGGCCACCGACGGCGAGAAATGGCAAGGCCACCCCGCCTACATCAAGGATCTGGGCGATTGGGCCTTCTGCGAAGGGATCAACCGCTTCGTGTTCCATCGCTACGCCATGCAGCCCTGGACCAACCCCAATCGTGCGCCGGGCATGTCGATGGGCCCCTGGGGGCTGCACTACGAGCGGACGCAGACCTGGTGGGAGCAGTCCAAGGCGTGGCACGAGTACCTGGCCCGCTGCCAGTACCTGTTGCAACAGGGGCAGTGGGTGGCCGACATCTGCTACCTGCAGCCCGAGGGCGCCCCGCGGCGGTTCGCGCCGCCGTCCACGGCGATGATCGCCCCCTACGTCCGTGGCGGCTACAACTTCGATGGCTGCACGCCGGAAGTCGTGCTCACGCGGATGAGCGTAAAGGATGGCCGCATCGTACTGCCCGACGGCATGAGCTACCGCCTGCTGGTGCTGCCCCAAGTGGAAACGATGACGCCGGCTCTCTTGGGCAAGATCAAGGAACTGGTCGAGGCCGGGGCCACGGTCGTGGCGCCGTCACGCCCGCGGAAGTCGCCGGGGCTGAGCAACTACCCGGCCTGCGATGAACAGGTCAAGGCGCTGGCGGCCGATCTCTGGGGTTCCGATCCCGCGCCGGCGAAAGTGACCGAGCGGCGGGTGGGCAAAGGCCGCATCATCTGGGGCGGTGAGTTGAGCCCGGCGCCGGCAGCAGAGACCACCGAGCAGCCGCAGTTCGGGTCCGCGCAGTGGATCTGGTATCCGGAAGGGAACCCCGCAGTGGCGGCCCCGCCGGGCAAGCGCTACTTCCGCCGCGTCGTGACGCTGGATGCCGGCAGCCGTATCGTTTCCGCCCGGCTGGTGATGACCGCCGACAATGACTTCGTCTGTTATATCAACGGCCGCCGCGTGGGAAACGGCGACAACTTCAGTCAGGCCTATACCATGAATGTGGCCTCGGCGTTGAAGCCGGGCGAGAATCTTATCGCGGTCGATGCAACCAACTGGACCGACATCCCGAACCCGGCCGGCCTGATCGGCCTGCTCTCGATCAAGCTCGGCGACGGCCGCACGATCGTGGTGCCAACCGACCAATCGTGGGAAGCCTCGAGGAAAGCCGCGCGGGGTTGGAACTCCAGTACGAAGGCTCCCCAGGGCTGGATCGCAGCCGTGCAACTTGGCCCGCTCGGCATGGCGCCCTGGGGCGAGATCGGGGCCGGGCCTGCGGTGGAGGAGGTTTTCCCCGCGATGACGGCTGCTTATCAGTGGCTGGGCAAAAACGGCCTGCCGCAGGATTTTCACGTACTCGTCGCCGCCCAGGACGCTCGAGTGTTGCGTTACACCCATCGCCGCATCGGCGCGGCGGACGTTTATTTCGTGGCCAACGGCGCGGCCGAAGAGTGCTTGGCCGTCTGTTCGTTTCGTGTGGCCGGCAAACAACCGGAACTGTGGCACCCCGAGACCGGCAGCATCGCCCCGCTTATGCAGTATGAAGAGAAAGGCGGCTGCACGAACGTGCCCCTGCGATTGGGCCCCACGGAGTCGGTGTTCGTCGTCTTCCGCGGCCCAGCCGATGCCGCCAGTCACATCGTGTCCCCCGTGCCTATTGATCCCATTCGGAACGAGGCCACGATGCCGAGCTGCTTCCTGCTGAAGACGGCCGACGGCCGCAGCCATGAGATCGATGCCCGCGGCTTGGCCAAGCCGCAGGAGATCGGCGGTCCCTGGGAGGTCGCGTTCGACCCCAAGTGGGGTGGGCCGGCCAAAGTCACGTTCGAGAAGCTGGAAGACTGGAGCAAGCGGGCCGAAGAGGGCATCAAGTATTACTCCGGGACCGCCAACTATCGGACCACGTTCAAGGTCGACGCCGAGGCGCTGAAGCTGCCTCACGCGCGTTGGTATCTCGAGCTCGGCAAAGTCGCGGTGATGGCCGAGGTGCGGCTCAACGGTCAGGATCTCGGCATCGCCTGGAAGGCGCCCTACCGCGTCGACGCGACCAAAGCCCTGAAGGCGGGCGAAAATATCCTCGACGTGAAGGTCGTCAACCTGTGGATCAATCGCCAGATCGGCGACGAGCATCTCCCCGATGACTGCGACCGCAACGCCGACGGCACGCTGAAGCGCTGGCCGAGTTGGCTCCAGGAAGGGAAGCCCAGCCCCACTGGCCGCTACACATTCAGTTCCTGGAAGCTCTGGAAGAAGGGCGACCCCTTGCAGGAATCGGGGCTGTTGGGCCCCGTGACGCTCCGCCAGGCGGTGCGGATTGAGTGGTAGATCTATTGATAGGGGTTCGGCGAGGGTCTCTAGGGGTTCGGCGAGGGTCTCTAGGGGTTCGGCGAGGGTCTCTAGGGGTTCGGCGAGGGTCTCCCGACCCCGCCGAAACATCGGACCGAAGGTCTCCTCATTCCGCTTGAGACCTTCGGTCGGCAGCGTGGCTCGGTCAGAGACCGGCCACAACACCGGCGAACGGTAAGAGCCGGGTTATTGATACCCTTTGGCACTGCCGCCCGCTTCCGCCCCGATCAACCGCATCGTTTGCATGGCGAGCTCCTTAACGCGAGGCTCGCGGTCGTGAAGCAAGGCCACCAGGTAGGGCATTGCGTCCGGCCCCATTTTTGCCAAGGTATGAGAGGCATCGGCCGCGACGTAGGGATCTCGGTCTCGAAGGGTTTCGGCCAGGGCCGGCATTGCGGCCTTGGCCAGCGCCTCCCATCTCGCGCAGGGCGAGCACGGCCGTCTGTCGGACCGTTGCGTCCGGATCCCGCAGCCGCTCGGCGAGCGCGGGGATCGCGGCCCTGGCGTCAGGCTCGATCAGCCGTAATGCCTGCACGGCCAGTTCCCGCACCCGTGGGTCTCCGTCGCGAAGCATCTCCGCGAGGGCTGGCACGGCATCCGGCCCCATCTTGCCCAAGGTCTGGGAGGCGTCAACCGCGACGTACCGATCTCGGTCGCGAAGCACTGCGGCCAGGGCCGGTATTGCGGCCCTCGCCCCCGGTCCCATCTCACGCAGGGCCAAGACGGCTGCCTGGCGGACTGAAGCATCCCCGTCCTGGAGCTGCGCCGCCAGCGCGGGTACGGCGATGCCGCTGGGAAACGGAGTCCTGGCATATGCCGTTTGGGTCGGGCACCATGTACTCATGGTCGCCGCACCGGCAGCCACGAGAATCACCATCGAGAGCAAAGCATGTCGCTTCATCATGCACTCCCGTGCGTTTTAGGTCGGTTCGACACGTAATTCTATCGTCGGGCGAGCAGGCAACTGTTCTTTCTCAAAAGTGTTGCAACCCGTACATCTTGCCTGTCTTGGCACTGTCGGAGGGTGAGACAAGCCGTAGGGTGGGCCGAGTGAAACGAGTCCCACCGTCTTTTGACGTGATTCGTCTTGACGTGGTTCCGTGGCGGGACTCGTTTCACTCGGCCCACGCTACGGCTTTCCCTAGAACTTCACTTGACCAATCGTCACCGTGTCGGACTTTTCTTTGAGCCGAACCACGATCGAACGGTGCTGCTCGTTGTCGCGGCCGTAATTCGTGAAAATATCAGCCTGGACCGTCATCGGGCTCGCTGGACCGGCAGCGCCGCCGCCAACCGCTTGGATCGCATACTCTCCATTCATGGCCCGGCGGACGAGATACTCGTCAGGACCATCGCCGGCCCACTGGTGGGTGACCAGTCCGCCGATTGTCGTGCGGTCGTGGTCCCGGCCCGCCTTTTCACCGGAAGGCTCGGTCACTTTAAGCCGCATCGCACTGTTGTCGGCGTGCCACGTCATGACGATGCGAAGGTCCATGTCCAAGAGTTTGATGAGCCGCGAATCAAGCCGCCGCGGCCTCACGCCATAGGCCTGGGCCTCCGGGAGAATGCGGTTCAGCTCCATGAGCGCCGGCAACTCGATTTCCCTATAGCGGCCGTCCCAACGCCGCACGATAACCGTGGTGAGCAACTCCACGGCGCGGGCGTAGTCGCTGCGGATCTCGGCTTTGCTCCGGTTGCCGATCCGGACCTCGTCATTCGAGGATGGACGCCAGGTCTTGCCGCGACGGTCTGTTGCCGACCGCGCCGCGCTGGCCCGCTGGGCCAGAACTAGGGCCAGATCGCGGTACGATCGCGGCTCGTTCGGCCGCAGCCGCAGCACGTCTTCCAACGTGTCGATAGCCAGGTCGTAGTTGCCTGCCCGCGCCAGCCGAAGTCCCATCCGTCGGAGCGTGGCCGGCTCGTTGGGGTCCAATTCCGCCAGATTGCTCAAGACCTGCACGGCCAGAGCGGTTTCCTGCCGGTCGAAGAAGAAATCGGCGCAGTCGAGGAAGAACTCGGGCGAGTGGGCGTACTTCGCCCGGTTCTTCATATAGACGGCAAACTCCTGCCCCCAGGGTGCGGCGAGCAGTTCCTTCAGATAGGGCGCAGACGGGTCGCAAGGCTCAAGGCTGACGCGTGGCGGACGGTGATGCCGGAACGCCTTCCACGTGTATTGAACCCCATCGATCTGCAGCGCATCGGGAGCAGTCGCCGGTTCAGGGCTTGGGGGGAACATGCCTCCCATCCCTCCACCCATGCCTCCTCCCATGCCGCCGCCCATGCCACCCATGGCGCCGCCCATGCCTCCCATGCCACCACCACCCATCATGCCTCCTCCCATGCCTCCGCCAAATCCGCCCGCGCCTCCCATGCCCATGCCCATGCCTCCGCCGCCCTGCGGCTGGTTTGCAAACGGTGCGCCGAATCCGAAGGAACCACCCAGTCCCGAGGGCGCAACTTGATAAGGCATGGGACGGACGGGCGCGCGATAGATGAACTTCTGGGGGTGCCGAAAGTCGGTCGCCCACCAAATCACCCTTTCCTCCCAAAGGCGGACCATTTCCGCCATCTTGGCAGCCCGCTCCTGGGGCCCGGCGACGGCCTCTGGCGAATGTTCGCTTCCCGTCTTACGACCGCCATGCTGCAGGTAGGCGTTTCTCATGGGCGTCAGCGACTTGGGCGGCTCGATCCCGTACTGCAGATACTGTTGCAGGGTCTCCAGCACCATCAGCGAGGTAAACGGCGTGACCAGGCCGAATTCCTTGCCCAGCGCGACGATCTCCGCTTGGTTGCGCTGTTCGTGAATCAAGAGATCGCCCAGCTTCTTCTGGGCCCAAAGCCGCCGCAGGAGCGAGCCCTCGACCGCCGTCGTGCCGTCAATGGTGAACGTCTGTTCCCACTGGTTCTGCCCGGCGGCGCGGAAGCTGAGCTTGACGGCCGCCTGCCGCGATTCCAGCCGCCCCACCAGCGTGAAGTGGCCCGTGACGGGGCCCGCTGTGGAGAGCAGGAGCCCCGAGACCTGGCCGCCCGTCACCATGGCTGACAGCGGCCTGTAGGCCGGCTGCCCCATGGCCGCGATGATTTCCGCATCGCCGGTTTCCGCGAGGTCGAAGCACTGGCCGCCGTTAGTTTGGGCCAGATGCTCCAGCATGGCCCAATCGGCCTGCGGCTCGGACGAGAAGACGTACAGCGGCGCCCGAAGCGGCGCGGGGTCGCCACGGCCCAACGTGGAGACGCCGTCGCTGAACAGGAGCGACAAGTCGGGGCTTCCTCCGGCAAGCGGCGCCAGTGCTCCCAGTTGCGTTCCGCCGTCATAGTCGGTCGCTTCCAACACGTCCGTCAACTCGGCGAAGCTCTTCGCGGTAAGTGCGAACTGTCGCGGCTGTGACAAGGCGTTCCTCAGGAATACCAGATCGACGAACAGCGGTTGTGAAGAAGTGGTCCAAGCGGCCAGCATGCCTTTCAGCAGGCCGATTTCCCGCTTGTGGTCGCCCGTCGCGCGCGAGCCCGAGGCGTCCCAGTAGATCACCACGTGTTTCGGCTGAACGGGCAGCGGCTCCTCGGCGGCGCGTGGAAGATCGTGGACGGCAAAATAGACGTGCCCGTCGTCGGCCTTTTCCACGAGCACCTTCTGCTTCTCCATGTCGGGCAGGGCAACGATCAGTTCCTTGTCGAGCAGGGCGTTCTCCTGTTTTGTCTCGGCGACGAAGTTGTCGGTCCAGCGCATGAACTGCAAGTTCGCGATCGCCGATTGCCGGACCTTCGGCGCGGACGCCGGCTGGACGACCTCGACGCGGAGCGAAAAGGCAGGGATCGGCGTCTTGAAACTCAGCGGCAAGCGGTAGGTCGCGCCGCCGGGACCATCGGCCAACTCGCTGACATATTGCACCCGCACGGTCCGCCGGCCGCGTGCGGGAATGGGAAAGACGCGCGTGCGGAAGCAATCGCGCTTGGTCCATTCGACCAGTCCCGGGTCGATGCGCCGGGCCTTTTCCGTCTCGAAAACCGTCCTGGCCCACTGTTTTTCCACGACCGAGCCATCGACCATTTTCCCTTGGATATCCAGGGCATAGCCGCTGACCGTGGCGCCGTCGGGCAAGGGGAAATAGAGATCGCCTTCGGTAGCCCGCATTTGCGGGTTGGCAAAGGTCATGGTGGCCGTGGTTTCGGCCGTATAGCCGATGATCCGCGCCTCGACCTTCAGGCCGACGAGCCCTAAAGGCTCCGCCTTCCCCTCATTCTGAACGATGATCGTGGGCGTTGATTCCTGGGCAAGAACCGGGAATACCGCGACCAGGACAAGAAACAAAGGCAATAGCTTTCGCATCGCCAGGCCTCCTCTGCTGTTCCGAACAGTTTTGGCTGACTTGCCAGGTAAAGCTTACACGCTATCAGTCTAGGACAAGCCGCGGGAGCTTGTCAAGCATCATCCGCTACCGATAGATCACCACCAGGCGGGGGATTCTTCCAGCGGGGGCGAGTGAGAAGCTCCTCGGTCAGGGCCAAGGCCAGTTGTACCGGGAAGATACTCGAACCGCGGCACGGAAAGTTTTCGCGGATCGCCGCTAAGCCAGTTCTTCAGCCGCAAGATCTCGTTGTCGGCGGGCATGCGCTGCAGATGGAACGGGTCGTCGCCCGGGTAGTTGAACCCTCCGTAAGCCGAGCACACCGCCTCGTAGCCGGCATCGGCGGCCATGGCGAACGCGGCGCGGCTCAGGTTCGCGTGCTGGCCGAACGGGAAGGAGAAATAGCGGACCGGGCGGCGGACCGCCGCCGCCAACTCGCCGCGGACAGAGACGATCTCGCGGGCCAGCAAGCCCGGGTCGCTGATTTTTCCCAGATCGCGATGGCAATAGGCATGCGCGCCGATTTCAATGCCCGCCGCAGCCATCGCGCGGACCTGCTCCAGGGTGTTCACCTCGGGCCTGCGGCCGCACTTCAGATCGTGGTCGAACGGCCGGCCTTCCAGCATGTTTTGCAGCGCAACAAAGTAGGTGCAGGGGATCCGCTCTCGAAGCAACAAGGGGATCGCGCTGCGGCAGTTATCGGCATAACCGTCGTCGAAAGTGATGTGCACGGCGGGACGGTCATTGCCGTGACGCAGACGCCGCTGCACCTCTTCCAGCGAAATCAGCTCGAACGTTTGCCGCAGCCAGTCGATTTGCGCTGCGAACTGCCGGTTCGATACCGTCCACTGCGTGGCCTGGTTGTCGGCGACGCGGTGGTAGAACAACAAGGCGATCGGCACGCGCCGCCGGGCCCTGAGCCGGCGATAGATCAAGCGCCGCAGCGGCATCGAACCGTGGTAGTACAACTGCAGGAGCAGACGTCTCCAAAGTGGCATGGGATATCGCGCGTTGGTGAAAACGGTTGCGAGGGTGGAAAAGAACTATAGTTCTTACACACAAATCTCCGTTACGCTCGCGCGGGAGGCAAGTCGGATGGCAAGATTATTACCGGGATAACGGGTAAAAGCTGCCGCCCGGCGAGCTTTGCAGGAGGATGTTGCCTTTTGTCAACCTGCGGCCCGCGCCGCCTGCCAGCTTTCCAGCGGCATGGCCCAATTCAGGGAAATGTTTGCTTATTTTCAACCGATCGTAATAGAAGACACATCGGATACTCGATATAAAGAGTAGATTTGCGGGGATGTCCCACTGCCGCCGGAGGTCCGCATGGCCTTTGATCTGTACTCGGGTTCGACCGATTTCGGCCACGACAACGCCGTCGTGCCGATCGTGCTGCCGGGTGTTCCAGGCGAGACATCCGCGATCGCGCGGGATGCCCATCCGAGCCTGGATTCGAGTCAAGGCCGATACGCGACGGGCCTGGAAAAATCGCCAAGGGAGCGGCAGGGCGATGGCTTTGCGCGCACCGTGAAACGGCTCGCCTATCGCGCGGCGCGGCAACTGCTGAGGTTGCAGATGGCCGATATCCTGGCCCTCGATCTGGGCCCGATGCGCGAGCGGCGGCCGGAGAAATCCAGTCTCAAGTTCCGCTTTCTCACCGCCGAAGAAATCCGCGCGGCGGCCGGCGATGCGGCCAACGACCTCGACGCCAACATGGCCGGGCGATTGGACTTCGGGCGGAACTTCTGCTTCGCCGCCCTGGACCGCGGACGGCTGGCCAACTATAGCTGGTACGCCTTGGGCCACATCGAGCCGGAGCATAGCTCCGACGCGGGGCTGACGCTCCCGGAAGATACCGTCTTCATGTACAAGGCCTTCACGCTGCCCGCCTATCGCGGGCAGCGATTGCACCAGGCGACGATCCACCGCGCAGTCCAAATCTTCGCGCGGATGGGCATTCGACGACTGGTCGCCCTCGTCGAATACGGGAACTGGGCCTCGCTGCGAAGCCACCTGGGCATGGGCTGCCGCCGTGCGGGGCGTTTCTGCCTGATCGGCCGGCGGCCGATTCTGTGGCGCTGCGACGCCAATTATGCGGGGAATCTGGAGCTGGGTTGCCCCGGTTATTCATAGCTCCTTATTTTCTCATCCCTGAAGCCTGTGGTGCCGAAATCAAGGTACGGATCACTGTATCTCCGAATCTGCATTACACGCTACGCAAAACCCGTATTTTGCCAAGATCCACAAACACCACAACACAGGGAGAGTGGGTTATGTATGAGACCTACTTCAACCTTACCGAACGGCCGTTCGCTTCGGTACCGCGAATCGATCACTACTACCCGGCCGCCGTGATCGACGCGGCCCGTAACACGCTGACCCGCTGTCTCGACCGCGGCGAGGGGGTGGGGATGATTGTTGGGCCCTCTGGTACGGGCAAATCGCTGCTCTGCCAGGTGCTGGCCAGGCAGTTCCAGAAGACGTTGCAAGTGGCGTTGCTGGCCAGCACGCACCTCGATACGCGACGCTCGCTCTTGCAGGCGATCCTCTACGAATTGAATCGGCCCTATCGCGGTATGGACGAGGGCGAGTTGCGGCTGGCGCTGGTCGATTACATCACGCTGAGCGATGATTGCAGCCGTGGGATTGTGCTGCTGGTCGACGAGGCCCATCACCTGCCTTTGCGGCTGCTGGACGAGATCCGCTCGCTGACGAATCTGACGCGTGACATGCAGCCGGCGGTGCGCATGGTGTTGGCCGGAAGCCATGTACTGGAAGAGCGTTTTGCCAGCCCCAAACTGGAATCGTTCAGCCAGCGGATCTCAGCCCGCTGTTATTTGGAGGCCTTTCAGCGCAGCGAAACTCAGTCCTATATCCAGAATCATCTCTCGGCCTGCGGCGGGCGCGGCGCCGAAATCTTTCCGGCCGAGACTTGCCAGATGGTCCACAAAGCGACTGACGGCGTGCCGCGGCTGATCAACCAGGTGTGCGACCACGTGATGTTGCTGGCCTATGCGGCGGGCATCCGGCGGATCGAACCGGCCCATGTCGAGGAGGCCTGGGCCGATCTGCAGCAGTTGCCCACGCCGTGGAATGCGCCCGCCCCGCCGACCGGCAACAGCCTGATCGAATTCGGCGGTCTGGATGACGCCCCTGCGGAAATGCCGCCGATTGCGGGCAGGGTCCCGGCGGCCGAGGAGGCAACCCTGGCCGAGGGCACAAGCTCGGCCGAGGCCCCCATGCTACAGCCCACGCTGGTTGCTGAGACGAGTGAAGACCCGGAGAGCTTTGAACAGCTTCGCCACATCCAGCAGTTGCTGGCCGACGTGCAGGCTGAATTTCAGCCCGTGGCGACGATGGGGCCGGAGGTGGAGCTGGTGTTCGAAACGCCCCATCCATTTGCGGAGCCATTCGAGGAAGAAGAAGTGATTAACGATCGCTACGCCGCGGTGGCCCCGCCACCGGCGCCGAGTCGGCTCGCTGTGGAGCCCGCGCCGGCCGCCGTTGCCGCGGTTGCTGCCCTAGACAACATGGCCGAACTGGAAGGCGCGAGCGAAAGCCGCCAGGAACTGCAGCCGGAAACCGTGCCACTACGTAAAGATCAGCCTCGGGCACCAAGTACTCTTGGTCGGACTGACGTACCGCAACCGGCAACGATCCCCATGCCTCACGACCGCGAGGTCACCTGGAACGACGGGTTGGACGCGGAAGTAGCCGTCGCTACCGTTGCGACCGTTGGCGGGGAGCCATCGCCTCGATCCACGCGCCCGGTTGTGCCGCCGCCACGGCAGGAGTTCGGACGGTTGTTCGCCAAGTTGCGGCGGGGCCTATAGAAAGTCGGACACGGCCATGAGCCTGATGCTCAACGCTTTGAGGCGGATCGAAGCCAAGCAAAGGCCGGTCCCTGCGCGGGAGGCCGTTGCGCCTGTCGAGGCGATTGAACTTCCGCCCGCCATTTCGGCCGACGTTCTGCCGAGCATACCCCTTGGCGATTGCCCTCCGCTGGAGCAGGTCTCGCTGGAGGAGGCGCTCGATCAGCTTCAGGCCCTACTCGTTGCCGAGGCGGGCTCGCTGGATGATGCCGAAGCGGAAGCCGATGCCAATGAGTCCCGTGATGCCGACTTGCCGGTCGTGGCGCCGGTCGCCAGCGATCCGTATGCCGCCATGGCCCACCAGATTCTACGGCAGTTGCCCCGCGGTCGCTCGCAAGTGCTACTGTTCACCAGTCCGGCCGATGGTCAGGGCAAGACGATGACGGTGGCCCGGCTGGCGCCACGGCTGAGCCCAGGGCATGGAAGGCGAGGTGCTGGTGGTGGACGCCAATTCTCGCAATCCGGCGGGCACCATGTCGGGCACCATGTACCCATGGTCGTGGTCGGCCTGCTGTCTGGCCGAGGTTCCGGTCTGGCGCTTGCCGGATGTGCTTGCCGGCGCGGCCAACTGGGCCGCGGCCGTGCAGACGACCGGGCACGAGCGCGTAAGCCTGTTGCCGGGCGGCAGCGATCCCTTGGGCCGCAGTCCCGGCCGGAACGTTCAAGGCATGAGCCATCTGCTTCGCGAACTTGCCGGTCATTATGCCATGGTGGTCGTCGATGCGGCTTCGCTCGCGCATCGCGGCACGGTCCAACTTGCCGCCGTCTGCGATGGCACCTATCTTGTCGTGCGGTTGGGCGAAGGAAGTCCACGCATGCTTCGCGAAGCGGTCCAGGTCGTCCAGGGCAACGGCGGCCGGCTGCTGGGGTGCGTGGCGGTTGATGCATAGGACGGAATTCATTCCGTCGAACGCTCGGCTGCTTGACTGCCCCTGCCGCTTCCTGTTATGCTCCGGATTGGGGGCTGGGCCGATTGCCCCCTGTTTTTCCGTGGAAAGGACTCCTGACCCGTTTGCACCGTCGCCGTTGGCTCCGGGTTAAACGAGCGTCCCCCGGCATTGAAACAACTTCTGAGGCTTCTTCCCCTTGTGCCACCATGGCTGCACGCCGCTCGTTGAGTTTGCCGATCGTCCTGGGGACCGTGATGATTGTGATCCTGGTCGCGCTCACGATCGGCTGGGTACTCGTGAACGTGATGGGACTGTGGAAGGACAACGAGAACAGGTGGCTCTATATCACCCTGCTCTCGGCCGGCACGACCTTCATCGGTGTGCTGCTGGCGGGGACGATCGTCTACCTGGTGCTCACGATCAAGGCGATCAATCTCAACCGCCGGCAATCGAACTTCATCGATAGCGTGACGCACGAGCTGAAGTCGCCCATAGCTTCCATGAAGCTCTACCTGCAGACGCTCAATCGCCGCCAGGTCAGCGAGGAAGAGCGCGGCCACTTCTACCGCTGCATGGTCGACGACCTCGACCGCCTGGACGGCCTGATCAATCACTTGCTCGACGCCGGCCGGTTGGAGGAAGGGCGGATCGACGCCGACCGCGAGGACGTCTTTCTCGACGTGCTGCTGCGCGATTGCGCCAGCACCGTCGGCCTGCACTATCGCATCGCGGCGGAGGTTTTTCAGTTCGATCTCCAGCCGTGTACGATCCGGGCGTGGCGCGTCGATCTGGACATCCTCTTCCGCAACCTGATCGATAATGCCGTGAAATACGCCGGCAGCGAGCCGCGCGTGGGCATCCGACTGCGGCGGACCGCCGACGGCCGGGCGATCGTCCGCATCAGCGACAACGGCCGCGGCATCCCCGGCCGCTTTCGCCGTCATATCTTCCGCCGCTTCGAACGCCTGGGGCTGGAGTTGGAACGCGAGCGGCCCGGCACCGGACTGGGGCTTTACATTGTCCGCAACATTGCCCGGCGGCTGAAGGCCCGCATCCGCGTCCGCGACTGCGAATCGGGAACCGGCACGGTGTTCGAGGTGCAGATGCCCGGGGCGGTCGAGCGGCGGGAGGAAGAACTATAACCCGCAGCCGCAGCGGGCCCGCCGACAACAGCTCGGACAGCAGCAGGGCTGGCAGACGGGGACCTGGACGGTCTTCTCGACCAGCTTGCAGACCTGGACCTGGACCTTCTTCTCGACCGTGTGAGGCACCCAGACGGTGCAGGGCACGGTCCGCTCGACCTGGTGCAGCTCGCAGGTGGTGACCTGCTGGTTGCGGGTCTCGGTCTTCGCTTCGCAAACGACGCACGGGACCTCGCGAGTCCGCTGCTCGAGCTTGCACTCGGTGACCGTGCAGGTCCGCGTCCGCGGCTCGCAATGGTACTCGCAAACTTGATGCGTGCAGGTGCGGACCTGGCTCTCAAAATGGCAGACCTTGACCGTGCACGTTTCGGTCTGGGGCTTGCAGACCTGGACCTGGTACGTGCATGGCACCTGGACCGTCTCCAGTTTGTTGACCGTCACTTCTACCGCCTCATTCACCCAGTTGGGGACCCAGCAGCGCACGGTTTGGACCTTCTGGGCCGGGCCGCAAGCGCCGCATGGATCGCAGGCCGCTACCGGCCGATCTTCCCAATGCCCCTTGTCGACGCAGCGCGTGCACGTCTCCTTGACCGGCACGCAACGCGTCTCGCAGCGCATGCCGTGGCGGGTTTCGCAACTCGGCACCCAAACCGTGTGCTGCTCCAGCTTGTCAGTCCAGACGGGAACGCAGACCGTATAGTTGGTCGTCACCGTCTTGTACGTCGGCACCTGGACCTGGTAGGTCTCGGTCACCTGCCGAGTCACGGGCACCGGCACGCAATACGTCTCCGTTCGATTCTGCACGTGGGGCACCATGACCGTGTACGTGCAGGGAACCGTCTTCGTAACGGGAACCACTTCGCAGCACATGACTTTGCGTGTATGCGTTTCCGGCACGCACACGGTTTCGCAGCAGGTCCGCTCTTCCGTAACCATCTGCGGCACGCAGACCGTCTTCGTCACGTACTGCTGGCCACAGGCCGTGGCCGCCGGGGCCGTGCAACCGCAATCGCCAGCGTGGGCAATTCCGCCCAGCGAAACGCCGAGAACCATCGACAGAACTGATGCTAATCCCGTAAACTTCATCGTGATCTCCTCAATTCAGGTGGGACGAAACCAGGCGGGACCGGGACATCCGATCCGGAAAAGCCTCCGACAGACGTAGAATATTACCCAATCGCTACAGAATATCAAGTCCCCCCATTTGTCTGTTTGTAGCGTGGCTGGAGCACGGAAGTTCTCTGTTCTGTGCCCGCTTCGGGTTAGCATCTTCCCCCGCCCGCCCCGCCATGCTTGCCGCAATTCGCTTCACGCACCCTACAATTTGTGAATAATCCCGGCTAAACTGTCTCCTATGGCCGAAAAAGAACACATTCTGGTGGTTGAGGATGAAGAGCACCTGGCGATGGGGATCAAGTACAATCTCGTCGCCGAGGGGTACTGTGTCACCGTCGTTGGGGATGGCCGGGCGGCGATTAAATTGCTGACGGAACCGGCCGCCGACATCGATCTGGTCGTGCTCGATCTGATGCTGCCGGGCATGAGCGGCTATGCCGTTTGCGAATCGCTGCGGGCCATCAACCGGGACCTGCCGGTGCTGATTCTCAGTGCGCGGACGCTTGCCGAAGATCGCACGCGGGGGTTCGACGTCGGGGCGAACCAGTACATGAACAAGCCGTTCGACCTGGACGAGTTCATCAGTCGCATCCGGAACCTGCTGGCGTTTTCCAAGGGGCGCGGCGAGAGGCGAGCGGCAAGTCGCGTGGCGAAATTCGAGTTTGCCGGCGCGAAGATCGATTTCGAGACCTTCGAGGTTCTGGTCAAGGGTGAGCCGGTCAGGATGACGCAACTCGAACTGACCCTGCTGCGCTACTTCATCGAGAACCAGGGCCGCGTCATTCCCCGCCGCGAGCTGCTGGAAAACGTTTGGGAAATGCCCGGCAACATCAATACCCGGGCTCCCGACCAGTTCATCCGCCGGCTGCGGAAGATTTTTGAGCCCGACCCGGCCCAACCGCGGCACTTTCTCACGATCCGCGACGCCGGTTATCGATTCCTTGCCGAGGATGAGAGCGGCGGGCCCGACCCCGATTCCTCAGAAGAATAAAACGTTACACTTCTTCGTCGCTCGACTCCAGGGCCGACTTCCACTGCTCGCGGTGTTCCAGGCAGATCAGCAAACCCTTGGCGACAGTGGCCAACGGCTGGGGATCCAAGCGCACGGGCACGCCGGATCGCTCGGCGAGGAAGCGGTCCAGCCGGCGCAGCAACCCGCCGCCGCCGCAGAGCAGCATGCCGTGCTGCGTGAGGTCGGCCGCCAGGTCGGGACTGCACTGGTCCAGCGCGGCGCGGAGGGCGTCGACGATTTCTTCCAGCGGGTCCTCCAGGGCATGCCGCACCTCTTCGCTGCTGATGGTTGCCCGGCGGGGAAGGCCGCTGACCGTATCCGCGCCGCTGATCTCGGCGACGAGCTCTTCTTCCAGGGGAAAGGCGCTGCCGATGTCGATCCGCAGGCGCTCGGCGGCAGGCAGGCCGATGCGGAGACTGTAGTGCCGGCGAAGGTAGTCGACGATTGCCCGATCCATGCGGTCGCCGCCGGTGCGGACGCTTTCGGCGGCCACGGCGTCGCCCAGGCTCATCACGGCCACCTCGGTGGTGCCGCCGCCGACGTTGCAAACCATGCTGGCCAGCGGCTCGGCGATGGGCAAGCCGCCCCCGATGGCTGCGGCCTTGGCTTCGGGCATGACCCACACCACGCGGGCCCCAGCCCGCTGCACGCTGTTGAAGACGGCCCGTTTTTCCACGGGCGTAATGCTGCCGGGCACGCCCACGAGCACGCGGGGTTTCAGTCGCCAGCCGTGCGGTTGGGCCTTCTGCAGAAAGTGGCGGAGCATGGCCTCGCAGAGCACGAAGTCCGTGACCACGCCGCCGGCCAGCGGGCGGACGATGGAGATCCGTTGCGGGGTGCGGCCCTGCATTTGCCGGGCCATGTGACCGACCGCCGCGCCGCCGGAGAGAATCTTGCCGCTGGATTGATCGACGGCCACCACCGACGGCTCATCGAGCACAAGCCCTTCGCCGGGAATGGCCACCAGCGTGTTGGCGGTGCCCAGGTCGACTGCCAGATCGCAGCGGAAGTTTTGCAGCAGTCGTTGGAGCATCCGTACTCCGTGCGCAAGGATCAGGCAATTCCAGTTGGCGGATCGAACATCGTTCCCGTCGCCGGCCGATGCCATACGGGATTCGGGCCGCCCTTGATATCGTTGTTGTACTCCTTCATCGTCATCCACAGCGCGGCCGTGCCCAGCAGGAGCATCAACAGCGCGACCACGAGCAGGACCGTGTAGACGTCGGCCCGCGGTTTGCGGTACTCTTGCGAGGCCGTCTGCGAGGCCGCCGGCTTAGCGGGGTTTCGTGTTCGCTTGGACATGGTCACCCTTCTGGATCTGATCGAGCTGCCGCAACTTGTCGGGACGGCAGACGGCACGGTTCGGATAATCGACGCTGGTGACCTCGATCACACCAATATACTTTCCGGTGCTCGGTCGGATGACATCGAACTTATGGCCTTTGAGAACGCCGTCATCGGCGCCGATAGAGATCTCGACCACGTCGGGTCGGGGGACGGCGGTCACTTCACCCTGCAGACCTCCTGGCGGAGAGATTTCCTTGATGTTGGGCGGGATCTTCACGTACTTGAGGAGCTCCTCCAGCTTGAGCTTCTGCGCGGCCAGTTCAGCCCCCAACTTCTGCAAGCGGTCCCGTTCGGCAACCGCGTTCGTCACGTCGTCGGTCACTTTCACGAGCTTCGTCTGCGTGGCATCGCGTTGCTCGACGGCGGTCTTGATGTCGTTCCGCATGCCGGCGATTTCCGTTTGCAGAACGTCCATGGTCTTGCTGATGCCCTGGATCGTCATCACCATCACGCGACCCTCGTTCTCCTTCTTTTGGAGTTCGCCCGCCATTTCAGTCTTGTCGGCGACGGCCTTTTCGGCCGCTTGTTGCAGAGCAATCAGCCGCTTTCCCAGTTGATCTTTCTCATTGAGCAGTTTGACTTCGAGAATCTTCTTCTCGTCCTTGAGTTCTTGGATCTGGCTGTTGGCGTCCTTCAACTGTTCGTTCAGACCACCCTTGGCCACGATGACCTCTTTCCAGTTCTTGTGCGCAGCATGAACCATCAGCGCGAAGGTCCCGAAGACCACGCACATGAAGAAGATCAGGACTGTAAAAATCTTGCCAACGAGGTTCATGGAAAGACCCCACCTATCAATCAGGATGACCAGAAATGCGATCGCTTGCCTACATGGCTAGTATAACTCCGCTCATTTTCCCCTGTCAACCAGAATACCCACCCAAAAGGTCCAGGGAATTCCAGGCGTTGGATTGTGCGGATAAGACCGGCAGGACCGCATTTCGAGTCGGAGACATCCGTCGTCGGCACCGCCGTTTCAGCACAACCGAGGGGCTGCCACCCGCCAAAATACAAGGTGCGTCAGGCTTTCCAGCCTGACATAGGTCAGGCTGGAAAGCCTGACGTACACGGTTTAGGACCCTGGCGGGTGATTGAGAAATGACGATTTCGGCAAGAATTTGTTGCCATAGGTGGGGTGTTCATCGGGGATGCCTGGCGGTCACGACGCCCGCACAGGCCAGCAAGAGCGTCGCCGCCAGGCAGACTCCCGCGAACCAATCACCGTGACGCAAATACCAGCTTTCGCGGTGGTCGAGGCGAACGTCGGCGAGGATCACCTTTTCTGCGCGGCGCGGACCCTCGTCGCCTTGGATACGGCCGTCGGCATCGATCGAGGCTGAAATGCCCGTGTTCGCCGCGATCACCATCGGCCGCCGGCATTCGACCGTGCGAAACACTCCGCAAGCCAGGTGCTGCTCCAATTCGCTCGAGCCCCAGAACCAGCCGTCGTTGGTCACGTTGATCAGGATCTGCGGCTCATGGCCTTGCTCCCGCAACGTGACCAACTGGTTCCGAATCACTTGGGGCAAGACCGTTTCATAGCAGATGTTCGGGACCAGACAAATGTCCTTGAACATGAAGGCCCTGGGTTGCTTGCCGGGACTGGTGCCGATGCCAAGCGGCGTCAAGCTTTGCAGCCAGGGCATGCTCTTGACGAACGGCGTATATTCGCCGAATGGAACCAGGTGCATCTTGTCGTAATACGATTGCTCGATGCGGCCCGGCTGGCGCCATGTTCCGTCGGGTGTGACCAACACGGCCGTATTGAACACCTCGCGGCCCGCGGCCTCGAAGTTCTGACGCTCGACCCCTAGAATCATCGGCCGGCCGAACTCACGGGCCGTGGCAGTCATGGCATTCTCGGTTTTTTCGTTGATATCGACGAGCCACTTCCGGAACTGCGAGGGCGGATCGGGAAAGTCGTCCGGAACTCTGGCATCTTTGTCGCTCGTCATCCAGGGTAGATGCTCGATGCCGTTGCGGAACTCGACCGCGCAGGAAAACACCGTTTCCGGCCAGACGATAAGATCGACCTGCGGGAATTCTTCGAGCGCCCTAGCGGTGAGTCGGCGATAGTGCGAAGCGGTGATCTCGCGGATGTCGTCGCGGCAGTCCAATTGAACATCGATGCTGCCTTGAATCAAGGCCATCTTCAGGCCCGGATCGGTTTCGACGTGGGCGGTGCGAAACTCTCCGTAAACGAGGGCCGCGGTCATGAGCCCCGCGGCCGACGCCAACGGCCACCATGCCCAGCGACGCCCGTCGCACGGCAACGCCCGGGCCAGGCAAGCGGCGACGAACATCACCAGGAACGTCACCCCGTAACAGCCGGTTATGTCGCTGATCTGAATCAGCTTCGTCCAGCGATACTGCGTATGCTCGAGGCACCCCATCGTCATGCCGCTCAACAGATATGCCTGGGCCAGCTCCATGCCCGTATAAACGGCCGGGGCCACGAGGACGACAGGCAGCCGCAAGCGGTGAACGCCGACACGCGACAGGCCAACGAACACCGGCAGATAACATCCGAAATAAATGCCGAGCGCCAGCCAGCCGAAGCCGTCGCCCCAGTACGGCAACCGCAGCCAATGCAAGGCGGCCATCCAGAAGAACATGCCGGCCAGCCACAACGATCGATAGGGCGCAACGCCCAAAGTCGCGCGGCGGCCAGAAAAACCGCCGCCAGGCCAAGCCAGAAGAACGTGTCGGCGATCCAGTACAGGCGGTATTGCATGGAATGGAACCAGGCATTGACAGCCAATCCGGCAAGGAAATAGAGGACGGCCACGATGAGCAGCATCCATGGCCGAAGTCGCCCGGGCTGGGCTGCCGGCCGCGGGGTACCCGGCGGGGCACCCAGTACGCTGGGTCCGGGTCGCGGCAGCTTCTCAACGCGAATGAGCGTCACCCACCACACCGGCGCAATCCATGCCAGCGGCCAGATCCCCAGCGGCGGCAGTGCCGCCCAGAGCAGCACGGCCCCGATCAGGGCCTGGCCGAAGGTCGATCGATACCAGCCTGAAATTCGAAATCCGAATATCGAAATCCGTCCGATCGTGCCGATCGGCGACAAATCCCAATGAGGAAATTGCAAATGACTAAAACCGGTGTTTGTTCGAGAGACCCGCGCTTGTTTGAGATCTTTGGATTTCCTCATTCGAGTTTGTCTTGAATCTCGATATTCGGATTTCGTGCTTCAGTTTGCTCCTGCCGCCAGGAAACGCTCAAGGATCCTGGTTCCGCAGCTCGTCAGGAAACTCTCGGGATGATACTGCACGCCAAACAGCGGATCATGCTTGTGCTGAATGCCCATGATCTCCAGGGTCCCGTCGGGAGCGTTGCTCCAGGCCGTGATGGTGAACTCGTCGCTGAGCGTGCCGGGCTGAATCACCAGGCTGTGGTATCGCGTGGCCTCGAACGGATTGGGAAGGCCTTCGTAGAGCCCCTGGTTGTTGTGCTGGATCATGTCGGTCTTGCCGTGCATCAACCGCACCGCCCGGACGATCTTGCCGCCGTAGGCCTGGCCGATCGCCTGGTGTCCAAGGCATACGCCCAGGAGGGGAATTTTTCCAGCGAAGCGTTGCACGCAGGGGATGGAGATCCCCGCTTCGTCGGGCGTGCAGGGGCCGGGCGAAATGATCAGGTGCGAGGGCTGCCGGGCTTGAATCTCATCGAGCGTGATCTGGTCGTTGCGATGGACTTCCAATTCGAGCGCGGGGTCGATTTCACCCAGCCGCTGGACGAGATTGTAGGTAAAAGAATCGTAGTTGTCGATCAGCAGGATCATGGCAGCAGAAACGGTTTGAGTTCCAGTTTTTCCAGCGGTAACTTCGTGGCCGGGCACTTGCCCATGGCCAGGTGCAGGACAAGCGGCCCAGGTTCGAAAACCATGGATTGCACCGTAAGCGGGCCCAGGTTCGCCTCGCCGAGCTTCTTGAAGACATCGGCCACGCCAAGCTTCTCGATGGCCGCAGCCTTGGAAAGCACCGCATAGCGCGGGCAGACCTTCCACAAACCCAGCAGCTCGCTGCGAAAGTGGTTCGTGTTCACGCAAATGCCGTCGCTGCCGCGTCGCAGTACGACATGCTTCGGCGTGATCTCCAGCACGCCGCAGCTTCGGCGATCGCATACGGCCAGACTGAGGAGCGTCGATCGCCCGGTCTCGCGCAGCAGTTTCTCCGCTTCTTCGATCGTCGTGCACTCCTCGAGAATGCGGCGGAACGCCAGCGCGTAAGGCATGGCCTTGGGGTTCAACAACGGCGCGCCGTCGGCCGACATGTGGACTTCATGCACGGCCACGCTCAGGCCGGCATCGTTCATGCCGGAAATGCAGCCGATGATTCCCGGAAAGCCGACGGTGGCGAAGGCATGCTTGCCCGTGGGATGCTTGCCCGTGGGCCGATGGACGGTGACGAGCCCATATCGATCGAGGACTCCCAAACTGAAGAAGTCGAGATTCCGTCCGAAAAGAACGCCGCCGGTCCGGCTCTTGCCCGGCTCGACCATCAGCGAGGAACAAGCGAAGCTGCCCCGGTACAGGTCCATAATCGAATTGGCGGTCGTGATCAGGTCCAGCGAGATGCCGGCTTTCACGGCGAAACTCCGTAGTTCGTCGCGATGGGACTGAGGGGCATGCGACATCATGCTCCGGGCCGTTTCCACACATCGGTCCCATTTCTGGCCGCGGCCGGCGAGCGTCATCAATCGCTGGGGATACGAAATGAGGGTCTTGACCACCGCGCCCGTCAATGCCGCTTCTTGCCGCCCCATTTCCTCAGGCGTGCCCTCGACACTCAGCACGGGCAGATGATTGACATACTTGAGTTCCCCCTTTTCAAAGCGGCCCTCTTGATAAGGAAGTTTCTCAGCCGCCTGAAGCGGCGAGAACAAGGCGACAAGAACAAGCAGTAACCAGAACCAACGTCGATTGATACGCATCAGCAATACTCCACAGTTTCGGCTGTTGGAGTCATTATACGACAAACACCCCGTGCTGCCACGGCAGCAGGGGGTGTCAAAATGCGCTCGGCAGAAAAAAACCGCGAGACCACCAGCGATGTGTCAGCCACATCGCGGACGAAATCTGGGAACGGGAGAAGAGGCAATCGACGGTCGATCAATCGCGGTCGTAACCGCCGCGACCGCCGCCGCCGCGTGGACCGCCGCCGCCCTTGTGACCGCCACCGCCACGGGGACCGCGTCCGCCGCCACCGCCGCCGGCGCGGAAGCCCTTGTCTTCGGCTTCGTTGACTTTGATCGTGCGGCCGTCCAACTCCGTGCCATTCATTTCGTTAATGGCGCTCACCGCGTTTTCGTCGTTCGCAAAGGTCACGAACCCGAATCCTCGAGACCGGCCCGTCTCGCGGTCAGTAATTACCTTGGCCTCGGCGATTTCGCCAAACCGCGAAAACGCGCCTTGCAGGCCCTCGTCGGTCGTATCCCAGCTCAATCCGCCCACAAACAGTTTCTTCGACATCCCTACAGGATCTCCTACTCTGGCGCCGTCGTGTTCCCGGCGCACGCTCTTCAACACACCAGGCATCGGTGGGTTGGACCCCGATCCCCGCAGGGTGGCCCCGTTGGCCACCATCAATCACCCGTAGCTTACCTCAAATGACTGGAACTTTGCAACATGTCTTGCAGAAAATAAACAGATTTCTGGGTAGATCAGCTACCGCGGGCGGCGAGAGTCAGGCTCTTCCGCTTCGGGGCGCGGCCGTAGGGTGGGACCAGATCCGGGGCACCCGCAAGTGGCCACCCCGGATCTTGTCCCACCCTACAATCTGGGGGAAGGCAACTTGCGCTGGCTATTTCCCGGCCCGGCGATTGCATCGCAGGGCGTTGATTAACGGTTTCTTAACAAAACTGGCCGGATGAGGAACTTTCTCTTGCCGAGACACGTCTTATCCCTATCATCCCCTGGTGGGGAGGGTACTGCTTTGCTTTGCCGCCATCGGCAAGTTAATATAAGGTCTGGAATCATGTCCTACCCCAACGCCGGGAGTTCCTTATGAATCGAACGCCACAGGCCCTGCTTTTCGCCGCACTGCTCCTGGCCGCTGGCCCGGCACGTGCCGCCGTCGATCTCGTCACCCTTCCCACGCGCGAAGGCACGCAACTGACAATCTACAACTCCGAAGACATCACCATGGTCCGCGAACATCGGCTGCTGACTGTCAAGGAGGGCGTCAACCGCATCCAGTTCACCTGGGCCAACACGCTCATCGACCCCACGTCGATCGAGTTCCGCATCCTCGACCAGCAAGACAAGGTCGACCTGGTCGATACCACGTTCCCGGCGGGCCGCAATGACGCCCTGCAATGGAACATCAAGAGCCAGATCGCCGGCAAGGTTTCCGTCGAGATCCGCTACTTCACCAGCGGCATCACCTGGGCGGCCGACTATGTAGGGATTGCCAACGAGGAGGAAACGAAGCTCAACGTGACCGGCTACGTGCGGGTGTTCAACAACTCCGGCGAGCTTTACGACAACGCCCAGACGCGGCTCGTGGTGGGCAAGATCAACTTGGTCGAAAAGATCGCCGAGTTGGCCCGTCGTCCTGCACCGGGCCCGTCGGGGCCGCAAGGCGGACTGGCCCAACAGGCCTTCGCCGAAAGCGTGGCCAAGGCCGAGGCGCCGGTGCTGGCGGCGCCGGGCCCCGGAGGAATGGGGGGCATGGGCGGCTTCGGCGGCGGCGCCCTGCAGAAGCCCAAGGCCGTGGTCAAGGAGGGCCTCTCGGAATACTTCCTCTTCACCATCGAAGGCCGCGAGGACATCAAGGAGAAGGAGCCCAAGCGGCTGGTGGCCATGAAAGTGGCCGAAGTTCCGCTGGAGTCGATCTACAAGCTTTCCGATCGGGCCGGTGAAACCCAGTTCACCAAGTACTATCGCTTCAAGAACATCAAGCTCTTGGACGAGAAAGGCAAGGAGAAGAAGCTCTCCGCCATGGAGAACCTGGGCCTCTCGCCGCTGCCCAACGGCATGGTGCGGCTTTTCTCGGAATATGCCAACAAGGACCTGGCCTACGTGGGCGGCACGGAAACCAAGTACGTCCCCATCGGCGATCGCGTGGAAGTGAACGTCGGGGCGGACAAGGACATCACCATCAAGCGCCGCTTGAAAGACCAGAAGATCGCCAACATCGCCGTGCGGCAATACAAGCGGCGGCTCGACGACCAGTTCGTTCAGTACTACGACCTGGTCGACTATGACGAGACCTTCTTCTTCGAGGAAGAACTCGTCTCCGGCAAGCCGGTCGTGGCCAAGGCCGAGGTCGAGCGGCAGTTCGACGCCGACGTCGTGCTCTGGGGCGAAGGGGATCCGCCCGCCGGCTGGACGAAGGACGTGCCCGGGGCCTATGTCGATCTGCACACGATTGCCGGCCGCGTGGAACGCGTCGATCAGCAGCACGTCAAGTACTTCCTCGACCTGAAGCCGGGGAAGAAGCAACTCGTGCAATACAGCGTGACCTACAAACGCCGCAAGGTGGGGCCGGACTTGAATACGGAGAAGAAGCGGGAACCGCTTTGATGCTTTGACAAGACAAGGTTGACTTAATAATAGACAAAGGATCCGAATCATGAGAACATTTCTTCTTGCGCTTTTGAGTGCTTTCGTTTTGCTGGCGGCCGCCGTGCCGGCCCAGGCCCGCATCAAGCTCACGACCCTGCCGGAACGGGAGAGCGTGCGGATCGATATCCAGAACGGCCGCTATACGCTCGTCGAGGAAGAGCGGACCGTGAACCTCCAGGCCGGCCGCAACCAGGTCGATTTCTCCTGGGCGAACATCAACATCGACAAGGATTCGATCGTCTTCCGCGTGATCCGTGCCGACGGGGAGGTGAATGTGCTCAACACGAACTATCCGCCCAACGAGAACGCCCTGTACTGGACCGTGAGCGCCGAGAAGGCCGGGCCGGCCGTGGTGCGGATCTCCTATCTGATCGCCAACATGGCTGCCGAGCCAAGCTACCAGGGGGTGGTGGAAAACGACGAGAAGAAGCTGCTCTTGCAGGTCTACATGACGGTCACGAACACCTCCGGCGAGAGTTTCGGCGAGTGCGCGGTGCAGCCCGGCGTGGGCAAGACCACGGTCCGTTACTTCAACGACGGCGAGCGGAAGCGGATGCTGGCCGCCAAGTTCGCCGACGTGCCCGTCGCCAAGCGTTATGTCTTCGACGCCGCCGTGGACCAGGAGAAGACGCGGATGTACTACCGCCTGACCAACGACAAGGAAAACCAGATGGGCGGCTTCCCGCTGCCCTACGGCAAGGTCCGCCTATTCATCAAGGAAGCGAAGACCGAAGCCGAGCCGCCAGCGGGTGCTCGGCCGGCGGTCGCGGCACCAGCGGTCGCGGCACCAGCGGTCGCGGCACCACCGGCCGCCGCGCCAGCGGGCGACCCGGTCCGCAGCCAGGCCTTCCTGGGCGAGGATTGGGCGCAGTATACGCCGCTGTTCGCCCCGCTGGATCTGTACGTGGGCACGGCCCAGGACGTCAAGGTCGAGCGCTTCCAGATGGATCCCGAGGGCGGCGTCCGGAACGCCTTCGACGAGTTGACCGCCCCCCGCTTTACGATCGACGGCAAGGAGGGCGTCACCAAGCCGCTCTTCCGGAACCTGCGCTCGCGGGTCCGCTACCGCTTGCAGAATTTCAAGACCGAAAAGGGCGACCCGATCACCGTGCCGCTGACGATCAAGGAGCATATGGACGGCCAGTGGATCATCGAAAAGGTGGTGCTCAAGGAGATTCTCGGCGAGCGGAACGAGCAGAAGGAGAAGGAGATTCCCTTTGCCGACCTCTTCACGGTGAAGCGGATCGACGTCAACAACGTCGAGTACGAGATGAAGCTGCCGCCCACGACGATCGACAAGAAGTACGATCTTTACGTGACGACGCTGAAGATGTACGTCCGCTCGCCGGCGCCGGCTGCAGCGAAATGAGTCCATCCCAAACAGAAGAAGACCTATCGTGTCGACATCCGGCGGCACAAGGTCGTCCCCTAGGCGGTTGTGGCTGAACCCTCTTACAGAAAAAATGAGGGACAGAAAGACAAGGCGGGAGAAAAGAAGATGAGAGAAAAGAAAGTGAAATCCATCTAATTCATCTTCTTTTCGTCAATCTTCTTTTCCCCCATTTTTCTGTGAACTTCTCCTTCTTGCCTTCAGCAACGGGTCGCGGGCCAGCGGCAGCTTGACGGCCTTGCCGGTTTCGGCCGATTGATAAATCGCCAGGATGATCTCGACGCTGCGGCGGCCCTCGGGCCCGTCGACCGCCGCAGCCGTGCCGCGTTTGATCGCTTGCGCCACGTTGCGGAACTGCCTGGCATGGGCGTGATGTCCGATGGCCGCGGGATCGGCCGCCCCGCCGCCGCCGCTGGTGCGGTTGGCCATGGCCGCGAGGATCGCCTCGTCGCGGGGCCTCCGCTTCTCGAAGTCCCACTTGACCAGGTCTTCCTCTTCCAGCGCCGCGGAGCCCTCGTTGCCGTGGATCTCGATCCGCTTCAAGTAGCCGGGATAGACGGCCGTGGCGGCCTCGATCACGCCCAGGGCCCCGCTGGCAAACTCGAGCGTGGCCACCGCTACGTCCTCGACGGCGATCCGCTCGTGGGCCAACAGCGCGGTCTTGGCCCGCACCTCGACCACGGGGCCCATCAGCCAGGCGAGCAGATCGACGCTGTGGATGGCCTGGTTCATGAGGGCCCCGCCGCCGTCGAGTTCCCAGGTGCCGCGCCACGCGCCGCTGTCGTAATAGGCCTGGCTGCGGTACCACTTCACGCAGGCGTCGCCGAGGGTCAGCCGGCCGAACCGCCCGCCGTCGACCGCCCGCTTCAACTCCTGGGAGGAGTCGTGGAACCGCGAGGGGAAGATCGTCGAGAGCACGACGCCCGCCTGCCGGCAGGCCTCGATGATCTGGTCGCAGCGGCGGAGCGTAATCTCCAGCGGTTTCTCGACGATCACGTGCTTTCCGGCCCGCGCGGCGGCGACGGCGGGCTCCATGTGGGCCCCGCTGGGCGTGCCGATGGTGACGACTTGCACGGCCGGATCGGCCAGCAAGTCATCCAATTCATCGTATGCCTTGCAGCCGGTCGTCTCGGCCAGCTTGTCGGCCGCCGCCGGGACCTGATCGAAGCAGGCGACCAGTTTGGCCCCCCGCACGTCGGCAATCGCCTTCGCGTGAAACCTGGCGATCATCCCGCAACCAATAATGCCAAAACCGAGCATGGATGCTACCTCCGGAGAATTGTAGAGTGGGCGGTATGTAGGGTGGGACCAGATTGCGGAGCAAGCACCGGCCCACCATTGCTTTGTTCTTCGACTCGATTATTGTGGGCCGGCGCTTGCTCCGCAAGCTTGTCCCACCCTACTTCGCCGCTTCACCGATGACGTTGATTTCCCGATAAACATTGAACCCCAAGGGACCGTTCTGGAATTCGAAACGGACCGCCACGACGTTCTTGGCCTTCACCGGCAACTTCACCTCGGTTGCCCCGCCGCTGGAGTTCTTGGAACCGGCTGCGATCTTCATGAACCGCTCGGGCTCGCCGGCATAGGCCACCAGCACCGTGTAATGCTGGCTCGCCCGCGCGTCGCCATGTCCGGCGAAGGTGCGAATCTCGCTCAGATCGCAAGCCTGCTTGAGGTGCAGCGTGAGCCAGTCGCCCTCGCCGTAGCCGCGGAAGGTCTTGCCGTCGTCAGCCGTTTCGCTGCCGCCCGAACCGTTGTGGGTGGTGCCGTTCAGCAGTGCGCTGGTGTCGGTCCCGCCGCCCGTGTGCGCGCAGTGATCTTCGCTGCGGGCCAGGTAGCGATGGAGCAGATCGTCCTTGACCACGTGGGATTCCAGCGCGTCCAAGTCGCCGGTGCCGGCGTCCTCTTCGGCGGGCGCCTCCGGCCGAGGCTTCAGCTTGCCGGTAACCTCGATGCGATGCTGGCCGCCGGTGATGCGAAGCAACGGTTCCGTTTTGTGGCCGTCCAGGCGCACCACGGGATTTTCGAACCGTTCCACCGGCACGACAACCTCGGTCTGCAGGACGGCCGGCACGCTCACGTCCAGCAGCAGCTTATCGGTGCCCAGCTTCCACGACACGGCCACGTCGCCGTGCGGCGTCGGCACGATGCCCTTGGCCCAGGTCAGATCGCAGAGCGCGGGGCGGATCGCAATCGCTCCGAACCCCGGCAACATCGGTCTTACGCCCAGCACGCGGGCCGACATCTGCACCAGCGGCGTCGAGCACCAACCGTGGCTCAGGTCGCCGCCGTTCCACATTTCGTGGAACGATTGCGTCTGGGGCACGATCGTCCAGCGGCGGATCTGCGGCGTGCCGTACTTGTCGAACAGCCCGGCGTGGTCGATCGCCTGAAAGACCCAGTGCATGAACCAGGGCTGCGTATTCAGCGGTTTCTCGGCCAACACCTTTTCCACGATGCCCGGCTGTTGTTCTTTCGGCGCCAGGTCGTAGAGCACGGCGAGCAGGTTGACGTGCGGGCTGAAGGTCTCGATGTCTTTGTCGGCCGGCAGCCATTGGCCCGGTTTGACGGAAGTCTGGAACGGCTTGCCGTCGCGATAGAGTCCCTTGCCGGCCACCCACAGCTCGCGGTTGAAGGCGGTGGCGATTTCGCCGCGCAGTCGCGCATACTTGGCCGTGCGGGCCGTATCGCCCGTCAGCTCCGCGACCCGCGACGCCATTTCCAGTCCGTGATAATAGAAGGCCGTGAGGTATCCTTGGCCGATCACGGCCGGCGGGTGGTGGCAGCCGAATCCGGCGATCTCGACCCAGTCCATGAACATGTAGTTGGGGGCCTCGGAGATCAGCCCGTTGCGGCCCCGCCAGGAGGCATAGGTGTCGAGCAACTCGTGGACGTAAGGGGCCATTTCCACGACGAGCGTCTTGTCGCCCGTGTAGTCGTAATAGTCCATCAGCATCTGCAGCCAGGCGATCGAGTAACTGGTGTGGAAGTTATGATACTTCTCGTCTTTCAGCAGCCAGGCGAATTTGCGGACATCCTGCCGCGTGAGCCACGGCTGGGCGAAGGCGTAGTCGTTCACCATGGCCTCGATCACGTAATCGCCCGGGTCGCAGATCGGTTCCTGGTGGTTGGGCGAATCGAGGTGGTGCGTCTGCAGGCAGATCTGCACGGTCCAGCGGGAGACCTTCCAGAGGCGGTTCAAGCGCTCGTCGCTGCACGCGAAGGCCCCGCGGTACTCCAGCGGCTGCGAAGTGAAGTTCGCGCCCACGTCGACGATCTCGATCGGGCTCTTGACGTTCTTCAATTCGACCGTGAAGGCCGGCACGATTTCCGTCATGTAGGGAAACTCGAAGTATTGCTCGCCTTCGTCCAGAACCACCGTGGCCTGGATCTGGGCATGGATCGTCATCACCGCGCCTCGGCCGCCTTTGACCTTCAAGGTCGGATAGGCGCTGAGCACGCGATCGAAGACCACGCGGAATGAGCCATCGGTGGTGATCGTCCGGCTGGGCAGCCCTTCGATGCGCAGCACTGGGTAACGGGCTTCCATCAGCGGCGGCATCTCACTGGCGACCAAGGGCGCCCAGCGGTCCTGCAACGGGCGGCATGCCGGCCAGGCCGAGTCGTCAAAGCCCGGCAAGCGCCATCCGGCCGGTTCCTTGCCGGCGTCGTAGGTATTGGGGTTGGGGAACTGTGCCGCGGGGATTGCCCGCCACGAGGCGTCGGACTTGACGGTCAGTGTGACTTGTTCCGGCAGGACCACCTCGGCCTCGAAAAGGAAACCCGGTCGCCCGCGCGAGATCGAATCTCCGCCCGGCCAATGCTGGAAGACCTCGGCGGCGATGACGTTCTTGCCCACGGTGAAATACGCGGTCAGGTCGCGATAGTCGTAGAACCAGCGCCGCGTCTCGCCGCCGGCGTAGTCGCGGCCCATGTCGACCGGTCCGCGGGAGACCAGCCGGCCGTTGATATATAGCCGGTACTTCACGTCGGCGGTGAGCCAGGCCTTGACCTGCCGCGGGGCCGCGGCCAGCGTGATTTCCTTGCGAAACGTGGCGACGGCGGCATTTTGATTGCCGCCCAGCCAGATCCATTCCGCCTGCCAGGGCGACGGCTTCCGGCACTCGTTGCGGAACGTGTAGCCCTGCGCCTGCACGCCCTGCGCATCGGCTGCGGCCTTCATTCCCGGATACTCGACCGGCCCGCGGGGATCGATCGTTTCGGCCGCCGGGGCGAAGGTCGCCGCCAGCGCCGCCAGTCCACTCACTACCATTGCTTTCAGTTTCATCATCATCGGGTTACCTCTAGCGATACTCCGTCGGCTTCTGCCCGGAGATGTATCGCCGCCAGGCGTCCATGTCTTTCTTGCTGAGGCCGTTCTCGCGGATAATCTCGGTTTCGAACTGCCGATCGGTCTTTGGCACCGGCACGCGGACCTTCAAGCGGCCGTCGGACTGGTACTGGAAAATCACGTCGACCGGCGACTTGGCCGGCAGCCCCGGCGGCAGATCGGCCACGGTGCAACGGCCGATGGGCGTGCAGTCGTCGGCCGAAGGGCTCTCGCCTTCCACGATCTGCACGAGGATCGAACGCTGGTCGCGCTTGGCCGTCTTGAACTTGCGGATGGCGCTCACCGGCAGGGGCGTGTTGCGGGGAATCACGATGCCGTTGCGGCGGCGCTTGGTCTGCGGGTCGACGCCCACCGCGCCCAGGCTGTGCGAGTTGACGTTGCGAATGCTGAAACGCGCGGCCCGGCCGTCGCGCTTGGCCAGGATCAATCCGGCCTGGAGGGCGGCGCCGTGGGCCACGGCCTCGTCGGCTGCCACCGAGGCGTCGGGCACCTTGCCGCTGATCTTCTGCAACATCGCCCGGACCATCGGCATGCGGGTGGACCCGCCGACCAGCAGCACGCGTTCGAGATCAGACCACTCCAGGCCGGCAGCCCGCAGGGCCTGCACGCAGGTGAAACGCGTGCGGTCCAGAAGGTCCTGCGTAACTTCTTCGAACTGCTGGCGGGAAATTTCCAGGCGATGGCTCTTGCCCTGATACTCGGCCACGAGCGGGGCCTTGGGCCGGGCGGAAAGCGTCCGCTTGGCGTCTTCGCATTCCCGCCAGAGCTTGCCCGCCGCGGCGGGGCTGGCCCGCAGGTCGAGCCCGTGCTCGCGCTGGAAGGCGTCGGCGGCCAGATTCACGAGCCGCTGGTCCCAGTCGTAGCCCCCCAGGGCAACGTCGCCATCGGTGGCCAGGGCCAGGAACTCGCTGCCGCGGATCTCCATCACGGTGACGTCGAACGTGCCGCCGCCCAGGTCGTAGACCAGCACCCGCCGCGGCCGGTCGGTGCTGCCCGTGGCGCTGAGAAAACCCTGTTGGAAGCCGAAGGCCACGGCGGCTGCCGTCGGCTCGTTGATGATGTCCAGCACTTCGCAGCCGGCCATGTAGCCCGCGTCCTGCGTGGCCTTGCGGCGGACCTCGTCGAAATAGGCCGGCACTGTGATCACCGTCTTGTCGAACGGCCCGATCTGCTGCACGGCGTCGCAGCGGAGCTTGTTGAGGATCCAGGCCTGGATCACCTCGGGCGGATACTGCTTGCCGCCGATGGCGCGATGATAGGCGCGATGGCCCATGTCGCGCTTGGCACACTCGGCCACGCGCTCGCCCTCGCTGCCCATGGCCTTTACGGCCTCTTTTCCCACGACCACGTCGTTGCCCTCGATCAGCACCACGCTGGGCGTGAGGCGATCGCCCTCGGCGTTGACCAGGGTCACGGGCTGGCCGCGCTCGTCGAGCTTTGCCAGCACGGAGTACGTGGTGCCCAGGTCGATGCCGATGGCGGGAATGTTGGCTTCGCTCATGGCGCCGGGTCCGCTTGCTTTTGCTGGTTCTGCTCCCCGCCGCCGAAGAGCCCGGGGAAGAGGTCGGGCCGGAAGTGTGAAATCATCAGGTAGCCGATAAAGGCGAAGAGCAGAATCGCGATGGCATGACCGATCAGGCGTTCCACCCACTTAGGAATCCGTCGCTTCTTTTCCGGCTTGGCCCGTTGGATGAGAGGCAGCACGGGTTCTTCGGCCCTCGCTCCCTGCCCCTCTCCGGGGCACCCGCGCAGTGGGTCGGGGAGAGGCGAGATCATCAGCGGCTGCGGACCCGAGACCCATTGCGGCGCGGCGGCGGGTGAAGCCGGAGCACTCGGGGCGCCGGGGTACCCGTTTGCGGGTCGCGGGTCGTGGGTCGGCGGCTGTGGAGCAGCGGCCGGTGTGCCGGCGGAGGCCGTTGCGGGCGCCCAACCCGCGGCGGACCCGATCCCGCTCGGCGATGCCTCGCGAGTCGGCGCACTGAGAACGTCGCGGGCCGCCGATTCGAACGTGTTGAAGCCCCCCGCCGCGCCGACCGGCTGCTTCCAGCGCGTCAGGCCTTCGTTGGAGAGTCCCGTTTCGCGGACCAGCTCCAGCCGGGCCTGATGGTGCGTGCCCGGCACCAGGGCATCGACCGCCAGCCGGCCGTTGGCGCCGTATTCGAAGGTGACTTCCACGGGCCAGCCTTTGGGCAACCCGCTGGGCAGATCGCGGACCACGGTGCGGCCGATGGCGATGCAGTCGCCCGGTTGCAGGCTTTCGCCTTCGAGGACCTTGATCACGATCGAGCGTTGGCCCTCCGACTTCGTGGCGAACCGCTCGGTGTGCCGGGCCGGCAGCGGCGTGTTGCGGGGGATGAGCACGACGTTCTTCTTGCGGAGCGTCTCCGTGTCGATGCCTTCCACACCCAGGCTGTGGGAATTGACGTTGGTGACCTGGAACGTAGCACCCGCAAGCGGGTACCCGGGCGTGCTCCCGCGCGTGGCCAGCAGATGGCCGGCATACAGTGCGGCCCCGCGGGCCACCGCTTCGTCGGGATTGACCGAGCGTTCGGGCTGAATGCCGGAGAGGGCTTGTAGCATGCGGGGGACCATCGGCATCCGTGTGGAACCGCCGACCAGCAGGACGCGTTGCACGTCTTTCCATTCCAGGCCGGCAACGCCCAGCAGTTGCCGCGAAGTGTAGGAAGTGCGTTCCAGCAGATCGGCGGTCATTTCTTCGAACTGCTCGCGGCTGACGGCGATTTCGGCGAAGCGGCCCTGGTAGTTGATTTGCACGACCGCCCTGCTCCGCGCGGAAAGCGTGTGCTTGGCCTCCATGGCGTCGAGGTACAGGCGGTTGAGCGTGGCCGGGTCCTGGCGGGGATCGAGTTGATGCGTCTTGAGGAAGCACTCGGCCGCGTAGTCGACCAGCCGCTGGTCCCAATCGTGGCCGCCAAGCTGTACGTCGCCGTCGGTGGCCAGGGTCTGCACCTTGCCCGCGGCAAGATGCAAGAGAGTGGCGTCGAACGTGCCGCCGCCCAGGTCGTAGACCAGCACGTTGAGTTCCCGAGGACCCGGAGTACCGGGTACCTTGCTACCGCCGGGCGAGAGATAGCCCAGGGCCTCGCCGAAGGCCAGCGCCGCGGCCGTTGGCTCGTTGACGATGTCCAAGACCCGCAGGCCGGCCATCTCGCCGGCGTCGGCGGTGGCCTTGCGGCGCATCTCGTCGAAATAGGCCGGCACCGTGATCACGGCCTGCAGGTCCGGCCCCAGGCCGCTGGTCAGATCGGTTTTGAGCTTCCGCAGGATGCAGGCCTGGATCACTTCCGGCGGAAGGTAATGTCCATGGATGGGGTGCGAATAGTACGCTGCGCCCATGTCGCGCTTCACCCACTGGGCCACCATCTCGGGATGCGACGTAATGGCCGTGCGGGCGTTCTTGCCGACGATCACCTCCGCCTCGCTGAAGTAGACCACGCTGGGCGTGATGAATTCCCCCTCGGCGTTGGGAACCATCGCGCTGCGACCCGCTTCATCGACCCAGGCTATTGCCGAATTGGTCGTTCCCAGGTCGATTCCGATCGGCTTGTCGTGAGGCATAAGAGGGGAAAATTGGTGGACCTGTCGCGGTCGTGGAGTACAGATGCAGCACTCCTTAATCTACCAGGAATTCCCGCGATTCTCAAGCCGTGGTTGACGAATGCCTTGCCATACGTCATACCTAGCAGTTGCTGGAAATCCGAGATCCGCGACCCGCTTGCGGGTCGCGGATCTCGGATTTCCTACTGCCGACCCTAGCACCCGAAGAGCCACTTTTTCCCGCGCATGATTTCCATGGACCCCACCCAGTTTCTCGGAATTCCTTCCCCGGGTCTCGGCGCGGCCGATGCCCTGATCTTGCCTTGGCCGCTGGAGAAAACCGTCTCTTACGGCACGGGCACGCACAGCGGTCCGGGGGCAATCATCGCGGCCAGCCGGCAGATCGAATTGTTCGACGAAGAAACGCTCCTCGATTTTCGCGAACGGCCGCGGCTGCACACGCTCGAAGCCGTCGCGGTCGATGCGGCGCTGCCCGCCGACCGCCTGCCGGAACACCTGGCTGCGGTGGCCCGCTCCATCGCCCGTTTCCGCGAGCGATTCCTGGTCGCGCTGGGCGGCGAGCACCTGCTGACCTACGGCGTGGTGTTGGGCCTGGCCGCCGATCCGGCCGAGGTGACGATCGTCGACATCGACGCCCATGCCGACCTGGCCGACGAGTTGGACAACCGGCGCTGGTCGCACGGCACCGTCATGCGGCGGCTCTGGGAGCGCGGCTGCCGCCTCGTGCAGATCGGCATCCGCAGTCTTTCGCGGGCCGAGTACGAGTTGATCGAGAGCGGGCCGCGGATCGAGACCTTCTTCGCCCACGACCTGGCCCAGCGTTGGGACGAGCTGCTCCATCTGCTGGACCGTTTGGAAGGCACGGTCTACTTGTCGCTCGACGTGGACGGATTCGATCCGTCGATCGTGCCCAGCACGGGCACCCCGCAGCCCAACGGTCTTTCCTGGCGGCAGGCGATGGAGTTGATTCGCGCCGTGGCCGCCGCGCCGTGCGACTGGATCGGGGCCGACGTTGTCGAGTTCATCGCCTCGCCGCATCCGCCCGGCTGCGATCTGACCGTCGCCCGGCTGGTGATGAAGATCCTCGCCTACTGGGAGTTGAAACGGGGCCGCAGCGCGCATTGACACCCTGAGTTATTGGTCTTCGATGATGCCCAGGTCGAGTTGCTTTTGGGCCCGGTCGTCCAGGACGATCTTCTTCAAGCGGGGCAATACTTCCTCGAGTGTTTCCAGGACCAGTCGCCGCACGGTCACGTCGCGCCCGGAGGCGAGCTGAGTTGCCATGCGATCGAAGCGGTCGGCCTCGCCGCGGGCCCTTTCCCGCATTTCCGTAGCCGAGCCCTCGGCTTCCAAACGGATCCGCTCGGCCTCGCCGCGGGCCTTGGGAACCAGGTCGGCGGCGTAGCCTTGGGCCTCGTTGATGGCCCGCTGGCAGTCCTCGCGGGCGGAAATCACGTCGCGAAAGGCCTCTTCGACCTCCTGCGGCGGCGCGACGGTTTCCAGGGTTACCGCTTTGATCTGCACGCCGAGCCCCCGGCCCGAGTGTTCCCAATGCGCTCAGCCGTTCTTTCAGCGCGGCCAGCACCTGCTGCTGAATCTCGATCCGGCCCAAGGTGAGGATATCGTCGACATCGCGGCAGGCGATCGCCGCCGAGAGTTCGGCGGTTGCCAGGTTCTCGATCGCCAGCGACACGTCGGCTGTGCGGACCAGATAGGCCTTCGCATCGAGGATGTCGTACTGCACGATGGCCGAGATCGCGATCAGGTTCCGATCGCCCGCCAGGCATTCCGCGCGGCGCGGGTCGACGGTCCGTCCCAAGTTGCGGTCTTCCAGGCTCAAGCCGATCCCGACCCGCTTCTGCTCGGAGATCTTCAGCCGGGTCACGCGATCGATACCCCAGGGCAGGCCGCAGTGCATGCCGGGAAGGCCCACTTCCGGGAGGATTCGGCCGCAGCGCCACACCACGGCCCGCTCGTTGGGCTGCACGACGTAAATGCCCGTCGCGGCCCAAGCGGCCAGCGCGGCCAGCGTCCAGAGCCAGAGGTTCGGCCGCCAGACGGGCCGCGCATGACCGTGCGCATGCTCGTGGTCGTGAGGTTGATCCGGCGTGGCGCGTCGGTGCATCATGAGACGTTTCTTGTTGGAGTTATGTGGTCAACGCAGGGTGGGCCGAGTGAAACGAGTCCCACCAACTTCCTGCCCTTTTCATGGTGGGACTCGTTTCACTCGGCCCACCCTACGGCTTGGTTTTCGGATCGCCGGGGGCCGGGCCGTGCGAAAGGTACTTCAAAAGCTCCGAATCGCCCGACAGGAGGATCGTCGTCTTCTCGTCGAAGATTTTCTTGTAGGCCTCCAGGGTTCGCAGCAGTTCGAAGAACTGGGGATCCTTTTGATGGGCCTCGCTGTAGGTCCGCGTGGCCTTCGCCTCGGCCTGGCCGCGGACGATCTCCGCGTCGGCATACGCCCCGGCCAGAATGACGGTCTTCTCCTTGTCGGCCAAGGCGCGGATCTTCATCGCCTCTTCGTTGCCTTCCGAGCGGTAGCGCTGGGCGATGCGGGCCCGCTCCTTGCGCATGCGATCGAAGACGCTGTCGCGGACCTGCTCCGGCAGGCCGATCCGCTTGATCTTCACCTCGACCAGCGCGATGCCGTACTTTTCTTCCAGGCCGTCGTCGGTGCACTGCTTGACGACGCGCGCGACGAGGTCCGCTCAGCGATCTTTTCCCGGCATCGCCCGGCACATCAGTCTTCGACGACGGTTCGTTGCCATCGACCGAGACCAGGGTTTCCAGCGGATGGGTGCTCACTTCGGCAGCCAGCCTCGACCATACCATGTCGTGGATCCGCGCGTTGGCCCCCGCCAGATCGTTGACCGTCTCCAGGAACTTCTGCGGGTCTTTTACGCTCCAGCAAACGAAGACGTCGAGATCGATGTTCCTCTTCCCGCTGGTGAGGAACTCGGCGGGCCGCGGGTTGTAAACTTGCATCCGCCGATCGATTGCCAGCCACGACTGATAGGGCATCTTGAAATACAGCCCGGCCTCGTCCAAGGTCTGTACCGGGCGGCCGAACTGCGTGACGATGACGAACTGGGTCTCGTCGACGAACAGCAGGCAGCGCCAGGCAACCGCCAGGACGACGACGAACAAGGCAAGAGCAAACAGTTTTTTCATGGTGTTTTCCTTGTCTACGGCGTTTTCGTTCCTTTACTATCCGGGTTGTCGCTTGGCGCGTCGAGGACGGCGGGGGGCAGGTTCGCGGGCGAGTCGAGCCCCTTGCGTCCCAAATACAATGCGCGTCGCCCGCCATGCGCCGCGTCGACGATCACTTTCCGTTTGCCGGCCAGGGCGACTTCGATCGTTTGCAAGTAAAGTCGCACCGCGGTGACCTTGGGCGCCGCCGCGTAGGCCGCGGCAACTTCCAGGAACCGCGCAGCGGCGGCCGTGGCACGCTGCTCTCGATCGGCGGCAAATCCCTCCGCCGCGCACTTCTGTTCGGCCGCCTGCCCGCGGGCCGCGGCTGTGGTCTGATACCGATAGGCCTCGGCCTCGTTGATGAGGGCCTCCTTTTCCTCCATGGCGATGGACACGTCGCGAAACGCCGGCACGACTTTCAGCGGCGGGTGGATGTCGCCAAAACAGGCCCCCTCGACGTGCAGGCCGACGTCGCAATGGTCCAACGCCTGGTTTGCCCCGCGGACGACCGCCTCGGCGATCTCTTGCCGCGATCTCTCCAGCAGGTCGTCGGCCTCGCGGCGGGCCATCTCCGCGCGGAAGGCCGACTCGCTTTCTTGACGCACCAGCTCATCCCACTCCGCCTCGGTAAACCCCAGCCTGTAAAGGGCCTTTTCCGCATCGGCCACCCGGTAGTGGACCACCAGGTTCACATCGATCAGGTTATAGTCGCCCGTCCAGACATAGGATTCATCGACGATAGACTGGTATCCGCCGCCACGATGCTGGACGTTCCATTCGTAGGCCGGCGGTTCTGACGACCGGGTACCCTCAGGGTTCACTGAACTGCGAAAGCCGATTTCCACGCGGTGCGTCTCGCTTGGCCGAACTACGTGATGCCGGGCAAACGGATACGGCAGGCGATAGTGCAGCCCGGACTGCTCCAGCGGCAAGACCCGCTTGCCGAAGCGTTGGACCGCGCCGAACTCGCCCACGCCGATCCTGTGCAGCCCGCTGCCAAGATAGGCAAGCAGCGCGACCGTGGCGGCGGCGGCGGCGATCCGCCAGCGGAGCCGCTTGATGTCGTACCACCAATCGCCCAGCCGCTGCCGCCAGGCGTGAACGTCGACCAGCAGCCGCAGCGAATTCAGCACCACCGCCAGCGAACTGACCTGGTGTACGATGGCCGCGGTCACCGGCGAAATCCATCCGCTCGACGCGGCCGCCACGGAGGCCAGATTGAAAACGATGGCAAAGGCCATGATGTTCTGCCGGATGGTCCGCAACACCCGCCGGCCGCAGGCCACGGCCTCGGCCAGTTTTCGCAGGTCGTCGCCCATCAGCACCAGGTCGGCCGATTCGATGGTCACGTCGCTGCCGATGTCGGCCAGGGCCACACCGACGTCGGCAGCCACCAGCGAGGGCGCGTCGTTGATGCCGTCGCCTACCATCGCCAGCGGGGCATGCGCCGCGCGGAACCGGGCGATCCATTCCGCCTTTTCCGCCGGCAAGAGACCCGCGTGAAACTCGGCAATCGAAAGCTCCTCGGCAACCGCTCGGGCTGCCGCTTCCTGGTCGCCTGTGAGCATCAGGACGTGTCCGATGCCCAGGCGCCGCAGATCGTGGATGGCGGCTTCCGCGGTTTCCCGGATGGTATCGCGAATGCCGACGGCGGCGACCACCTCGTCGCCCACGGCCAGCAGGGCGAGCGTATGCCCGTCGCGGGCCAGACGTTCGATCCGCGGACCCAATTCCTCGCTGATCCGCGCCGGCCGACTCCATCGCCCGCGGATTTCCCACCCGCACCGCCTGGGCATCGAGCGTGGCCGTCGCCCCCAGGCCCGGCTGCGACAAGAAGCCCTCGGCAGGTGGAATCTCGATTCCCAACTGCCGCGCATGTTCGACCAGCAGCCGGGCGATCGGGTGTTCGGAATACTGCTCGACGGCCGCCGCCAGTCGCACCGCGGCCGCCGCGCTCGAGCCTGGAACCGTTTCGATCTCCGCGATGCGCAGCCGGGCCAGGGTGAGCGTGCCCGTCTTGTCGAAGACCGCGGCCTTCAACCGGCCCAGGTTCTCCAGCACGGCGCCTCCCTTCACGAGGATTCCCCGGCGGACCAGGAAACCGATGCCCGCGGCGACCGCGGTCGGCGTGGCCAGCACCAAGGCGCAGGGACAGGCCACGACCAGCACGGCGACGCTTCGCGAGACATCGCGCGTGAACCACAAGGTGACGGCGGCCGCCACGAGAACCGTGGGGACGAAGTAGCCGGCGTAACGGTCGGCCAGGCGCTCCACCGGGGCCTTGGCGGCTTCGGCATGTTCCACCAGGTGAATGATCCGCTCCAGCGTCGTGTCGTGCCCCAGGTGCTCGACGGCAACTTCCAACGCGCCGTGCGTATTCAGCGTGCCGGCAAAGACCTCGTCGCCGATGCCTTTTTCCGCCGGCAGCGACTCGCCGGTAATCGGACTCTGATCGATCCACGACGTGCCGCTGAGGATCCGCCCGTCGACGGGGATGCGGTCGCCGGGCCGCACGATGACCACGTCGCTGGACAGGATCTCCGGGACGTGTACTTCCTGTTCGTGGCCTCCGCGGCGGACGCGGGCCGTATGCGGGCGAAGTTCCAGCAGGCTGGCGATGCCCGAGCGCGTGCGGCCGATGGCAAAATCTTCCAGCGACTCGCCCACGAGCATGATGAAGATGACCTCGGCCGCGACGAGGAACCACGACGACGGATCGGTCCCGCGCCAGCCGACCCACAGGGCGGCCATGGCCGCGAGGCTGACGGCCAAGTCGGCCGTGATCTTGCCGTGGAGCAGGCCGCGTACTGCGCCCGAGTACGTGGGGAACCCGCCGATCAGGGCCAGCAGCATGGCCAGATCGAAATCCCAGATCGATCGTACGCTCTGCGTCACGTAGGCCAGCAATCCCGCTCCCACGGCCAGCGTGAGCAGCAGGTGACGGCGGTGCGGATTCTGAAAGAATGCGAACATCGATGCGGGCCCGTTCGAACGCCTGAAAAGGAGAACGATTTACTATGTTATTCCGCGCGGCCGAGAATTGCCAACGGACTCGGGTTGCTCGAAGAGCTCCCCTCTCCACGACCCGCCGACCCGCCGACCCGCTGCGCAGGTACCCCGAGGTACCCCGAGCTACCCCGAGGTACCCCGATGTGCACCGGAGATGGGCAGGGGGGGTGAGGCTTTTCGGGTTAGAAGCGGATTCCTTTCCCCACTCGTGGCTAACTGCTCACCCACCTAATCCCCGCTCACCATCACCTATGGTCTTTAATGGTCGGCCGTGGTCGTTTTTTCCCAGCGATTAGGGAAATGAACTTCCACAAAAAGTATTTGTTTTCATGGAAAAAACCGGGGAAACGAGACGATTTTACACTCTTTATGGTGTTGCTATTATAATAAAAGGAGTTAGTCCATAAACGGGCATGAAAATCCGCCTGACGCCATCGACTTCGACCGATTTCTTGCCTTGAACCATCATTATTAGTAGTATTATTATCCCAAAATAGTTGGTTCTGGCTCGTTCACACCCATCTTCCGGTGTTTATCTATACGTGGGGTCAATAATTTATTTTGTCTAGTACGGCGCCTGCCAAGAACCTCCGCCGCACTTGAGGGCCTTCGCAAAGGCTACTTGTCGATCCCCATGAACAGGATGGCTTCCTCCTCGAAGCCGAGCAGCGCAGCGACGCTTTATGCCGCTGGCGACGAGACTCAAGACGAGCAGCCGACGCCCGCAGCGGCGAAAGAAACGGCGGCGGGCAAGGCCGATAAGCGGGCCAAGCGCGACTGGCCCAAAGGCCGCGCCGCACAGGCCAAGGCCGTTCTGGACGTTCTCCGCGATGCGGATGGTCCGGCCGCCGTCGACGAACTGGCGCAGAGGTTCACCCGCGCGCTGCGCGAGTCGGTCGAGGAGTTGTTGCAAGCCCTCGTCACGCTCGGCCAGGCCCGCCGGACTCGCGGCGGCAAGTACACGTGCTAAGGGTTCGAGACGTGGTTGTCAGTTTTCTGCCGGGAAGCCGAACGACCGACGGGACATCGAATGCGTCATTCCGGTCGCGTAGCGACCATTGACGGTAGCCGTGGGTTTCAACCCACGTTGTTACACACCAGTCCGGCAACGACCCCATCCAGCTCGTCTGGATGGTGAATCAGGTTGCCCAGCTAGTCCATTCTCGCGACGTAGCCGTAGAACTCCTTCACCCACGGGACGAGCGGGCTGTAGATTTATTTCCGTGCGACCTTGCGAAACGGCGGGGACGGAAGACGTAACAGTTTGATGTTTCCGAATTTGTTTTGTCGAGTCGGGCACCCGCCCGTTGTGGAAGGTTTTCGCGACGGGAACCATGCCTTGGTGGCGAAACTACGCCCGCGCAGCCCTCCTGAATCTCCTTCAACGCGTCCTTGAAACGCTTGCGGAATTTGCAGATCGTATCGTGGTCGATCACCCAGCCCTCGGCCAGCCACATGAAGTCGATATTGTGGCCACAGGCATACTCCAACTGCCGGCTGGAACGGATACGTCGCATCAGCCCGTAGAGGATATTGGTACAATCTGCACGTCGTCCTTGTCGCTGCCTGCCGTAGCCAGTTGCACAATCCATCTCAGCTCCAGACGCTCTACGATCGGTCCTTAAAGATTGCCGAGAAGAAAGGCCATCGCGTCGCGGCGATTTCGACGATGCCCGATCGCCTTCACCTTGCGCTTCGCGGCAACATCGAACATTCGCCGGTAGAGATCGCGTTGGCATTTCTGAACAATCTGGCTTATGCCTTGGGCCAGGTGCGAATGTGGCAAGACGGATTCTACGCTGGGACCTTTAGCGAATATGACATGGATGCAATCCGCCGCAGCGTGGCGTTGAGGGAGAATTGGTGATCGAAGGGAGTTCTTGGGATCCTCGTTCTAGCTGGGCAACCTGATTCACCATCCGGCGAGCCGGATGGGGTCTGGTTTTTTGGGGATCTTCGTTCTAGCTGGGCAACCTGATTCACCATCCGGCAAGCCGGATGGGGTCTGGTTTTTTGGGGATCCTCGTTCTAGCTGGGCAACCTGATTCACCATCCGAGCCCGTTGGGGTCGTTTGTCTTCTTCTTATCGGTTCTAGCCATTCAGCCTTGTTCACCATCCCCACCCAGAGTGTACTCGGCCGGATGGGGTCCGAGATGTGTGTAACAACGAGGGTTAATACACACGGCTACCGTCAATCGTCGCTACGCGACGCGTACTCCCGGCTGCGAAGAGGCAGAACAGAAACCGCCTTCAAAGTCCAGCGACGGCAGGTAGACCTGCGGGCTGCGGGGGATAATCTCCAAGACTCGTCGTCCCCACTGCTCGTCCATGTCGAGCGCTTTGCCGACCGTGCTGCGCATGGCGCCCGGATCTTGTCTCAACGTGCGCGATCTTATCCCACTCTACAGCCCGCTCCGCGCGGCTTCGATCGCTGCGACCCGCTGTTCGAACGAACGACGGTCCCGCAGGGCGGCGCAGAGACCCACGGCGACTCCAAACAGCCCCAATACTTCCAGGAGCCACATCTCGTAATAGAACTTATAGACCACGTAGATTTGACTACCCTGCACAGCACTCGAAGAGGCGCTGGTCGCTCGGCATGTGATTGAATCCTTGGGTCTCGGCCATGGCCTTCGCCGACGGATTACGCGGAGCAGGTGTTTGGCTAGGGTCCGGGGCAGAGATAAAACGAAAACCGGCAAAGCGGACTTCCAGCTTCTTGTCCGGAGGCGGCATACAACCTCCGGACGAGCAGGGATTCCATTGCTGTCTTTCCCACCGCTCCATCTTCCAAGGCGGGAACAGGCAGATCAGGCACAGCGCCAGCGCCGCATTCGCCAGCACGACCCCCTGCGCCCGACAGTTGAGGAAGCGACGGGCCGAATCGTAAGCGGCCTTCCGGCGGCGATCGAAGGGGTTGAATCCCAACTGCGCGGCGATCGCCGCGTCGCCGGCCGTCGCCCGCAGCAGGTTGATCAATTCCCGCTCATCCAAGGTGGCCACGTACTTCTTGACGAACGACTCCAGGTACTCCGGGCTGCCGGCGCAGCGCTCCAGCAGCGCGTCTTCGGCCGCCACGGCGGAGCCGACGTACGCCCGGACCAGATTGCGCAAGTAATGCGGATCGCCGAGCGAGCGCTCGATCGCCCCGCGGACCGCCAACGGGGCGATCAAGCGGGATTCCTGTTCGGTGATGTAGTATTCGGCCATCATATCTTGTGCGGGACCGTCCGGCGGTTGTGGGTGAAATCGCGCCACCCGAGGATGGCCAACACGGCGCCCATGGTGGCCACGATGATTTGCGATAACGTCAGCCCCAGCCAGCAGGCGGGCTCGATTCGGATCCATTCCGTGGCGAAGCGAAACAGACAATACGCAAGAAGGTACAGACGCAGCACTTCGCCCCTCACGACCTCGCTGCGGCGCCCGGCGAGGATCGCCAGGGCCGCCGTCAAGTGGAAGGCCGCCTCGTAGAACTGCGTCGGATGGCGGGGCACGCCGTCGCCGAAATCCACCGCCCAGAACAAGGAGGTTTCCAGGCCCCGGCAACAGCCCGCGGCGAAGCATTCCAGCCGGGCCGCGACCAAGGCCAGCGCCAGCGGCAGGGCCAGGCCGTCGCGCGCGGCGGGAGGCATCTGGCATGCCACGCGCATGGCCTCGACCATCAGATAGCCCACGGCCAGCCCCGTGGTAAGCGTCCGGCCATCCGCCACCCAATCGGCACTGGCCAGCACGACCGGCAGCCGCGCGCCAGCCGCTCCGCCTACGAGCAGGGCCGTGGGCAGCGCCAACCGCTTGTACCAGGGGAAGGGCCGGCTACAAGTCCCCCTCTCCCTCCGGGAGAGGGTCGGGTTGAGGGCCGTTGGTGCAAAATCCTCCCCAACAGCCCGCTTACGACCTGACAAGCCCTCACCCCCTGCCCCTCTCCCGGAGGGAGAGGGGAGCTTCTCGGGCAGCCTCTGGACCACCCAGGCCAGAAGGAAGACCGTAAGCGGCGCAAGGAGGAAAGCTGCATGGATGAGCGTCAACTCGTGCATGAAGTTCCCCGCATCAGTAGAAGGTTTTGAGGACCGAAATAGTTATTGCGATCAGCGCGGCGAGCAGGACGATGGGCATCATGAACATCATCCCCACTTTTCCCGCGCCCCCCGTCATGTCGCGGGTGGAACGGTCCTTCCCGCGGATGCCGACGACCGTCGCGGTTGCCGCCAGCAGCACCAGGCCAAAGCCCAGCCCGACGAGCGAGTCTGCGTCCAGGTTGTCGATGGAGGTCGGCCAGAAAAGCGCGATCGCCATGAGAAGGCCCAGGAGCACAAGGCCGACGCCGACGATGGAATTGTCGCGGCGGGCTTCGGCAGATGCGGAGTCATCGCGCGTGGCCCTTTCTTCAACTTTCGCCGCCGCCCCCGCAAACGGTTCATAGCAGGCAGGGCAGAACCGCGGGCCGGCGGCTGAGCCGACCAGCCGCCGGGCTTGCCGCACCATCTGGCCCGTCAGGAAGCCGGCCGCGGCCAGCGCGAGCAAGAAGATCACGTGGGCCGCGCGAGAAATGCTCGCCGGCGTTTTCGAACCATCCATAGCCATAGCCCAGGAATCCCGCGTAGGCGGCCATGCTCCCGAGGGTCGCCAGGTAGACCAGCGGAAGCGAAAGACGCATCCCCGCCGATAAAATGACCAGGAAGTACAGCACCGCCAAAGCGGACCTGGGGTCGCGGGAGAGGCAGAGCAGGATGGTGATGAAGAGCGCGTCGGCCCCGATCGTGCAAATCCCCAGCCACCGCGGCACACGGGGCAGCGAAAGGCCCAGGTGGGTCGCCAGCACGGTCAGGGACCAGGCCAGGACAACCGCCGTGACCGACGTATGGTAGCGGCCCGCCAGCGTCGGGTCGTCCCGAAATACAAAGACATTGAGCAAGTGGTGGCCGTAGAAGGCCAGCAGCGCGGTGAGACGGACCAGGTTCACGCGCATCTCGCCGGCACGGCTTTCCAGAGGCCGGAGTTCTGACCAGCGGTTGAGCCGCCCAGCGGCGGCATCCCGGATCGCAGGTTCGGGAATCGACATCTTGCACGCTCCTTCCAGGCCAAATTCTACGCCCGCGGAAGGGGGAAGCAATACCTGGGGCCATGATATTCCGCCCCCCCATGCGCCACCGCTACAACGTGCATTACCGCTACCCCAGTGCCCTGAACAATAACGCCGCAAAGCGGCTCGTTGCAGGCAATCGAAATTTATTTTCAAAATTCTCACACCTGGCGCGAGACATGTACTATCTTTCTAAGGACCAACGACGCGAAAGGGGAACTGAGGAAATGACATCGTTGCTTATCGACTTGCCCTACCTGCTTGCTGCCGTCCTGATCGGGGCGGCGGGTGCGTCGTGGTTTTGGTGGTCCCGTTTCGGCCACGGCGCAGGTGCGGAGCGCGGCGCGGAAGCCAATTATACCGCCGGAGCGCTCGTCTACGCCGCGGAGGTCCTCGTGCGATTGGAGCGATTGACGACCCAAGCGGCGAGTGACGTCGAGGAGCACAGCAGCCAGGTTGAGCAGATCAACCAAGAGCTTACGTCGGTCGGCAAGCACGAGCCGAAGAAACTGGTCAACGTGGTCACCCGGCTGATGGAGGCGAACCAACGCATGCAGTCGAAGCTGGCCGCGACCGAGAAGAAACTCCGCGAGCAGGCGCATCAGATGCAAACCTATTCGGCCGAGGCCCATACGGACGCGCTCACGCTCCTGGCCAACCGCCGCGCATTCGATGACGAACTGGACCGCCGCTTTGCCGAGTTCACCCGCCATGGTCGGGCCTTCTCCGTGGTCATGGCCGATATCGACGAGTTCAAGAAGTTCAACGACGCGCACGGACACCCGGCGGGTGACGAGGTGCTGCGTGCCGTATCCAAACTGCTGCGACGCGAGATGCGCGAGATGGACCTGGTGGCCCGCTATGGCGGTGAAGAGTTTGCGATCATCCTTCCGGAAACAGACCTGAACGAAGCCGGCAAGGCCGCCGAGCGGGCCCGCGCGGCGATCGCGAAGTCCGTTTTCCGCTCTGCGGGCACGGAACTTTGTCAGTTTACGGTCAGCTTCGGGGTCGCCGCGGCGCCAGGCAGCCTCCAGGGCGACGACTTGCTCAGCCGGGCCGACAAGGCCCTGTATGCCGCTAAAGCAGCCGGCCGCAATTGCGTTTTCTGCCACGACGGCGAGCATATCGCCCGCTTTTCCCCGAGCCAAGAACCGGCGCTTCCCGCGGCCGCGGCGCAACTTCCGCCGCAACCCCCGCCGGGCAAAACGGAGAATGGCGGCCAGCCAAGCGCCGCCGCGGAGGGCGGGGCCACGGAACGCGAAGCCAACGTCCCCCGGACCCTGGACCTGGGCATGTTCACCGACCTGCCCAGCCGCACCACATTCTGCCAGCAGGTGCGAAACCGCACGTCGGAGTGGAAAAAGGGAGGGCCGACCTTCTCGATCCTGCTGATCGAGGTCAATCAGGATGGCGCGGGCGACGGGGAACTTGGTCCGGTGCTGCGCGTGGCTGCCACGCAGTCGGCGACCAGCTTCCTTACGTCCCTGCTTCGCACGCGAGAAGTGGCCGGCCGCTACGGTCCCGGCTGCTTCGCCTTGCTGTTGCCCGCCATCGGACTGGCCGAAGCGATCGGCGTGGCGGAGCGGCTGCAGGAAGAGTTCTGCCAGTCCACCGCCCTGCCAGACGGCCCGCCGCTGCGGCTGACGCTGAGCATCGGTGTCGTGCAAGTGACGGCCCAGGACGATTCGATTTCGGTGCTGAAGCGTGCCGAGGCCGCCCTGGATGCCGCCGACCGCAGCGGAGGCAAAATGGCCTACTACCATGACGGCCGGAACTGCGCGCCCGCCAGCGCGATGCTGGCCGCGGGGGCTTGCGGTGGCCAATACCCTATACCACAAGCATCGTCGCCTTGGGATGATCGAGGCACAGGAGCATCGTGAGATAGTCGCGCAGGTTGCGGGTCAGCAAGAAGTGCTCGCGCACGAAATCGTGGCCGGTCTGACCCATGCGCTGCCGTTTGTCGGCGTAGCGCAGGAGATAGTGCACGCGGTAGGCGGCCCCGGCCGGCGAGTAAACCAGGAACCCCGTCTGATAGTCGTGGACCTGCAGGGTTATGCCCCCGCAAGCGCCCCCGATCACGGGCCTGCCCTTCCAGAGGGCCTCCGTGACGGTCAGCCCGAATCCCTCCTTCAGCGACTTTTGCAAGACCACCGTCGCCGAGCGCTGCAGGACGTTGATGGTGCGATGAGCATCGGGCGGCAGCATCAAGACTTTCAAGTCGGCGTCGTCGCCCGCCCGATCGAGGACCTCGCGGAGGACCTCGGCCCCTTCCGGGTCGTCGTCCGCCGGTCCCCCGGCCAAGGCCAATTGCATTTTCGGGTAGTAGGGCTTCAGCAAGCGATAGGCCTCGATCACGCCCAAGGGGTCCTTGAAGCGATCGAACCGCGAGACCTGCACCAGCAGCGGCCGCTCCGCGTCGATGCCCAGCCGGGAAAGCGTCTCCAGGCGTTCGCTATCGGGGATCGCGCAGTTCTTGTCCGAGAGCGGATCGATCGAAGGCGGGATCAGGAACATCGGGCAGGCCATCGGCCGCGCGAAGGCCGGCATCGAGAAGATCGCCGCGTCATAGCGGGAGATGGCTTTCTCCAGGTACTTCCACACGGCGCGATTCGGGCGCGAGGCGTCGATGTGGCAGCGCCAGATCCAACGGGCCACCTGCCCCGGCGGCGTGAATTGCGGCAGGCAGATCGGCTGCGGGTCGTGCACGAAAACCGTGTCGGCCGCCAGGTTCAGCCGCTGGGCGTTCTCCCGATTGACTTCGTAGTGCAGATCGAAATCGCTCTTCTTGAGCGACACCGGCAGGCCCTGCAAGGCGTTGTGAAAGGCCTTCGTGACGCGATAGAAGTCGGGCGGACCGGCGATGACCTCCCAGCGCGCGTCGATCCCCAACTCCTGCATGAGCGGGACCATCCAGCCCAGGATCTCCGCCACGCCGCCGCCAACCCGCGTGGAATTGACGTGCACGATCCGCTTGCCGGCCAGCCGCTGGGCCAGGCGGCGGAGCCGCTCGACCTCGCGATGGCCCACGATCTCCTCATAGCGGTCCAAAAGCCTCATGGATTGCTCCTGGGCAATGCGGGAGCTTCCGCGACGTAACGCCCAAAGGCCTCGACCAGGGCCTGCCGCAGTTGGCTCAATTTGAGGAAGTAGAAATCGATTCCCCGCAGTGCCGCCAGCAGCGAGGCGTCGGCGCCGCGCTGCTCCAGCCACAGTGAGAAATCGTCGGATTGCCCCGCCGTCCGCCGCCGCGCGTCGTGCACGTGGTAGAACAGCGATCGCGGCGACATCCGCTCGACGGCTTCCAGCAGGGCCGCGGGCGTGTTCACCCGCTCGCCGGTGTCGTAGGCGATCAGGTGCGATCCGAGCAGGTGCAGCTCCAGGCCGGGGCGACACCAGGGCACGCGGTCCAAGCCCCACAAGCGCTCCTCGATCAAATTGATCAACGCCGCCCGCAGCGTGTCGGCCGCCGGCTCCCGGTAAGGGTCCACCAACCCCATTTGCTCTCCCAGGACGTTGTCGCCCAGGCTCGTCCAGCACCAACGGGCCAGATCATTCGGAAACTCGTGCAGCTCGAAGTGGTCCTCCAAGGCGCAGCGCACCATGTGATGTTCCAGGACGGCATCCGGCACGCTGCGGATCGCCTCCAGCAACTCGCGGAGGTTCGAGCAGGACCGTCCCGTGGCATAACGCACCAGGCTGCAATCCATGATGCAAAAAGGATCGGCCGCTTCCATCGCTTGTGCCTTCTCTCTTGGTTCGCGATCCTCGTCCAGGGTTTGCTGAATTATATCCGGCAGGCAATAGCCCCGCGCCCAAGCGGCCAGTATCGGTTGATCGTGGTTGTCGTCATATAGGATTCCCATTTTCGGGCAGTCGCTTGCCCTCGTCAGGCTGCCGTGGATTATTCTTGTCGTCGAGCTGGGGCGCCGTCCGCGGCGTCTTCTGGTCGTGCGACGAGCCTTTTAGATTGTCGGCCGCCTCGCGCAATGCCTTGCCGGTCTTGTCGAGGACCTTGCCGCCGGCCTCTTCCGTCTTCTTGACCGCCTCCTGCGTCTTTTCTTTCAGTTCCTTCTTGTCAATCGTGACCCGGGTTTCCTTGTTGTTGTTTTGGATGCGAAGAACGCCCGTCGCGGCCAGCACGACGCCGGCCAGGACGATAATCGCAATCGCTGCCATCATCAAACGACGCATGATATTTCTCCTTTCTCAGAACAGTCCGCGGCGCATGCCGCCAGTCAGCAGACTTACGACCAGTAAGACCAAGAAAATAAAGAATAGGATCTTTGCGATCCCCGCTGCCGCCAGGTACACGCCGGTAAAGCCGAAGAGGGCGGCAAGCATGGCGATGATCAGAAATATTAGCGACCAATAGAGCATGATAATTCCTCCTTAAAACGATCTTGTAAACCCAGCACATTCAATGCCGAAAACGGAGTATTTCCTTGCGGTCGCGTTGGTTTCCAGGGCGATCCCGTGTTTTGGCCGGTACTCGCATGAACGGGTTTGCTTGACTTCGGCCGCCGACCGCAGGATGAACGTTTCGGTTGCCAACGGGCCATGCGAGAAGTGCAGGATGGTCGAAAATCGACTGAGCTGGTTTTTGATAGTTCAGTCAACAATCGTGCCTTCGCCTATTTCCGCACAGCCAAGGAAGGTGATGACATTCCCGAGAAGTGACTGGGCCCATTCCTGGGGACGCTGCCAATTTCTCGGTGATTGTTCCCATTGCCGCAGGCCCTGGCCCCTGCGCTCGGATCTTCTGGCGCCGGCTACTTCAGGAATACCAGCGATGCATATAATTGTTCGTCTGGTTATCTACGTCGCAAGGAACGGCAATAATTGTTAGCGGCGCAAGACCATTCCAAACCTGAAGCATAGCCGGAGTTCCGTGTTGGTTTCTGCCCATGCGGCGTGCGTTTTTTTGTAAACGAGAGTAGAAAAGATGGATGGCCGAATTGAGACCAACGAGCCCAATACTGCGATCGCGGCGGAACGTTTTTCAAACACTCCCCGAGCGTCCACGATCCTGCGCGACATTGGCGAGCTGAAGCGCGTGCACCAACGGCTGCAACTGCTTGCCGCCGTTACCTCGGAATTGATCGCCAGCGACCAGCCGCAACAGATCATCGACGGGCTCTGCCGCAAGGTGATGGAGCATCTTGATTGCCAGGTGTTCTTCAATTATCTCGTGGATGAGGAGGAACACCGCCTGCGGCTCAATGCCCATGCCGGCGTGTCCGAAGAGACCGCCCGCCAAATCCAATGGCTGGATTTTGGGGCCGCGATCTCTGGCTGCGCGGCGATGGAAGGCCGCCGCATCGTGGCCGAACACATCCTCGCGGCCGTCGATCCCCGCACCGATCTGGTTCGTGCTATGGGCGTTCAGGCCTATGCCTGCCACCCGTTGCTGAATCAGGGCAAGGTAATCGGAACGCTTTCCTTCGGCTCGCGGACGAAGCCGAGATTCGAAGCCGACGAGTTGGAACTCATGGAAACCGTGACGGGCCACGTCGCCATCGCCCTGCAGCGCATCGGCTTGCTGAAGGCGTCGGAGAGACACGCCCGCTCGGCCGAGGCCGCCAATATCGCCAAGAGCCGCTTCCTTGCCAATATGAGCCACGAATTGCGCACCCCCATGAATGCCATTCTCGGCATGACCGAGCTGGCGCTGGGCGAGCAATTGCCTCCTGCGGCAAGAGACTATTTGCAGACGGCGAAGGAGTCGGCCGATCTGTTGCTGGAGCTTCTGAACGAGATTCTCGACTTCTCCCGCATCGAAGCCGGCCGTTTCGAGTTGGAGTCGGCCCCCTTCAGTCTCCATAAGACCATCGAACGGGTCGTCAAAACACTCGGCACGCGGGCCCGCGAGAAACGACTGGAACTGGTGCATGGAATATCGGACGACGTGCCCGACCAGGTCGTGGGCGACGCGCTGCGATTGCAGCAGGTGCTCATGAACCTCGTGAGCAACGCGATCAAGTTCACCGCCGAGGGCCGGGTCGTTCTGCACGTCGAGGTGGAAAAGGAGCCGGAAATGGCCGATGGGAAGCAGGCGCCTGGCGTTCATGCCGCCAATCTCCTCGCCGCATCTTTCATTTCCGATACCGACTCCTCGACCGGTTCTTCCGTCAGGCTGAGCTTTGCCGTGTCGGACACGGGCATGGGCATTGCCCGCGAGAACCTGGAGAAGATCTTCACGGCATTCACCCAGGCCGACGTTTCGACAACACGACAGTTCGGCGGCACGGGATTGGGGCTGGCGATTTCGCAGCGGCTGGTGAAACTCATGGGCGGTCGCCTGGGTGTCGAAAGCGAGCTTGGCAAAGGCAGCACGTTCTCTTTTGGCATCTGCCTTGGCTTGGAGAAACCAGTTTGCCGGTCGGTTTCGCTCGACGCCATCGCTTCCGCCGTCCCCGCCGCCGGCCCAGCAGAACGGCCCAAGGGAGGCCCGCCGTCCGCAGCGCCGACGGCCGGTTTCCGCAAACTGCGCGTGCTCCTGGCCGAGGACATGCGGACCAACCAGAAGCTGGTCGAGCACGTGCTCGGCAAGCGCGGTCACACGGTAGAGCTTGCCGAAAACGGCCGCGCGGCCCTGGAACGGATCCGGGAAACGGACTACGACGTGGTCTTGATGGATGTGCAAATGCCCGAATTGGACGGGTTTCGCGCCACGGCGGCGGTGCGACAGATGGCCAACCGGCGGAAGGCCCGTCTGCCCATCATCGGCCTGACCGCGCATGCCATGAAGGGCGACCGCGAGCAGTGTTTGGCGGCGGGGATGGACGGATACATCGCCAAGCCGATCGACACGAAAGACCTTCTGGAGGCCGTCGAACGTCTCGCGGAAAGGACGGCCGAGGCACGGCCGGTGGTGCCCGAGCTTTGAAAGAGCGTGCCCACCGGCTCTTCACGGCGACGACTCCCGCGCCTTGGGGAACAACCTGCCGGTGGCGCAATCAGAAGGGGGCGGAAGTATCGCTGCCGACCGCCCCAACCTTCGACGAAGTGGCACTTATGGCGCATGGTTTGCAATAGCCATGCCCAGGAGTCGTCACGTCACGATCGCGGTGGTTAAACTCTGACAAGGGCGAGGAATGCTTTATGGTAACCGTCGGCATTGAATTCGCTGCGGCATTGAAACGGCTGGGGGGTGACGAAGAGCTCCTTCGAGAGCTTGCGGCCTACTTCGAGGAAGATGCACCGAAATTGCTCGCCGCAATCCGCACGGGCCTGGCCGCCGGCGACGCGGAGATCGCTCGACGTGCCGCCCACAGCCTACGGAGCCTGGCGGCGAACTTCGACGGCGAAAAGGCGATGAGCATCAGCCGCTCGATCGAGGAGATGGCCGGCAAGGGGGAATTGCAGCCGCTGCCCACCGCTCTGGATCAACTCGATGTTGAACTTCGCGCGCTCTGTGTTGCGCTGCGGAGGTTTCTCGCACGGCCATTGTCGCCGATCACCCCCAATGGCGTCCTCTAGGCCCGCGGCGACCGGGTTGACCATCCCGCCGCCATGCTGAACGGTTGGAATCCAGGCAAGAGAGCGATAAAAAGGGGGCGGCAAGTTCTTTTTGCCGCCCCACAACCTCCGGAAGCCTGGGAAGAAGACTACGTGACCTCGGAGTCAACCGTCCATGCCTTTCCTTACTCCCATAGCCTCCGTTGCGTTCTAAAAACCTCCCACGATTCCCTTGTGACGCACGGGTATACCCATTGAGGGCAACCTGCGTCATTCAGGGAATCGTGAGAGGCCATCACTTTACTGCTGCGGAAACCGATGACTACCACCACCGCCGGCCACGGTAAGGGTAGGGGCCCCAGCCACGAACGCGAGGGCCAAAATAGACACCCGGGCCGTAGTAGTATCCCGGGGTGTAGTAGTAGGTCGTCGTCGGCGGCACGACCACGGCCGGAGCCGGGGCGACGGGCTCCCCGCCGTACCCTGTGGTATAGCTTCCCGAAGGCTCGTAATAGGTCCATCCGCCGGGGGTGGAATACCACATCCAGCGATTATCGGGGCCGTAGTACCACCAGCGATTGCCCTCCCACTTATAGCGCCACTGATCGGGCCGGTTGTCGGCGAACAAACTCGATTCCGCGCGAACCCCACGGGAAGGGATGGCCGGCGGGGAAACCTCGATGCGCCCTGCCGGTGCGGCCGGGGTTCGTACATCGACACCGACGTTCCGCGTTCCCACCTCGACGCCCGGCGCGCTCCGGTCGCCGACATGCACAGCGGCGGCCGGCGTATTGATATTTACACCGCCCGTGGCATGCTCGTCGGCCGCACTTGCCTGGCACGCCCCGAGGCCCAATACGGCCAGAACGGCTGGGATAGCCATATACATCTTCATGATTTGCTCCTTATCCTGTGCTTAGGAGCGAAGTGCCGACGAATCGGCTTCGCTCCGACAAAAAATCTACAAGAGGGTTCACGGTTCCCTCTTTCCACGATCTGAAACATGAGCACATTCGATGCCAAAACAGATCAGCGCGGCTGGCCGTCGGGCTTCGCTGCCACCTGCGGGGGCGTGATAGGTGAGAACGAGAGAGGGCGTGCCGCAAGTGCCGGCAAGCCCTCTCCGCAATAGGAAAATCAAAACGAAGCACTAAACAGCTTCCCATATCATCGGCATCGTCTGAATTCCTTTTTGCCAGGAGACCAATCACTGTACGTGAAAGCCAATGTTCAACGCGGACGTGCTTTAGCCGTCGCTAGTGGACTATGGCAGGCTGGAGAGCCCGTCTCCCCGTCAGACTCTCCGACCGGTTCCTGAATGGCAACCGAGGAGCTGATCATGATTCCGTGCATTCGCAGCTTACTGCGCAGACAACCACGAGTAATCCCCAGCAGCAGTGCGGCCTGCGATTGATTGCCGTTGGTGTGGCGAAGCACGTGCGGCAAGAGAATGCATTCCATGTACCTGACGCTATTCGAGTACAGGGAGTGAGTTCCGTCCCGAATTTGTTGCTCGAGGAATTCACGGAAAGCAACTTCACCCTCTTCCGGTGGAAAATCCGCAGCCGACCGCTGTGCGGTCGGAGTGCCGTTCGACGAGGCCGCGGGCGGCGGGAGCGGGGACGACGCTGGTGCCCCGTCGCGCAACTCCGCGGGCAGGAAATCCGGCAGCAGGATCGGCCCGAAGGAATGCAACAACGCGTGTTTCAGAACGGTCTGAAGCTCGCGGATGTTCCCCGGCCAAGGATAGTCCTTCAGCATCGTCATCGCTTCCGGCGCGACAGCGGAAATTGCCTTGCCGATCTCGGCATTGAAGCGGCGAATGTAATACTCCGCCAGGAGCGGGATGTCATCGCGGCGTTCGCGCAGCGGCGGCAGGAGAATGGTATAACCGTTCAGGCGGTAGCACAGGTCGGCGCGGAACTCTCCGCCGGCTACCATGGCCTCCAGGTCGCGGTTCGTCGCCGCGACGATGCAAACGTCCGATTTAACCGTCCGGTTGCCGCCCACGCGTTGGAATTCCTTCTCTTGAATCGCGCGGAGGACCTTGCTCTGCATGAGAAGCGGCATATCGCCTATTTCGTCGAGAAAGAGGGTGCCGCCGTCACATTCCTCGAATTTTCCCATGCGCTGCGTCGCGGCCCCGGTAAAAGCCCCTTTTTCGTGACCGAAGAGTTCGCTTTCCAGGAGCGATTCGGGAATCGCGGCGCAGTTCACCGCCAGAAACCTCTTTTCCGCCCGGGCGCTGTGCTGATGAATCGCTCGGGCGACGAGCTCCTTGCCCGTCCCGCTCTCGCCCCGGATAAGGACGTTGATGTCTTGACCCGAGACGCGTCCGATCGCCTTGTACACGAGTTGCATTGCGGGGCAGTGCCCAATCAGGGCGTCGGAGGAAGTGGTTCCCGACGAAGCGGTTGCGTCGGCGCTCTCCGATTCGTCCTTGGCAGTCGAGACCCGGATGCGATTACTGATCGACATGGCCTGGCCGACGACCTCTCGGATTTTTGCCATATCCAGAGGCTTGCTCAGGTAGTCCAAGGCGCCAAGCCGCATCGACTCGATCGCCGTGTCGCTGGTCCCCGAAGCCGTGATGAAAATGATGGGAATCGCGGGATCCAGACGCTGGATTTCTTCGTAAGCGGCTAACCCGCTTTGGTCCGGCAGAACGATATCGAGGACCACAACGTCGGGTTGCAGTTCCGCCACAGCTTTCACGGCTTCGGCCGCCGACGCGGCCGGCACGACGGCCACGTCCGAATTTTCAAAGCAGCGCTGGAAAATCCGAATTATGCTCCGATCATCATCCGCGATTAAGAGCGAAGCCATGATGGGACATCCCCGTTACGTTTCTATGGAACTGCTGGTTTTTCAAACCCTAAGAAGCGAAAGACAACAGGAGGGCGCGCGATTATCGTCTAGCTGTTGTCAGTATAGGTCTGTCTACCCCAGCGAGGAAAGGCCCAAGGATACGCAAAGTCCAAAAGCCGCCAACGCAACACATCGAGTTTTTTTCTTTGTGGCACACAAACGGCGTGACTATTTGCGACATCCCGCTAGGGTGCCCGTGGAGAGGCGTTGGAATCCCGGCGGGGCCGACTAGGCCCTCGACTGCTCCTGGCGTGCGGCGCATTGGACACAACACGTCGCATAAGGCATGGCCTCCAGTCGTGCTGGCGGAATCCTGGTGCCGCAATCCGCGCAGCGGCCGTAGCCGCCGTCGTCGATGCTCCGCAGGGCCGCCTCGATCTGATCCAAGGTCCCTGCGGCGTTGTCCAGCAAGCTCAGCGCCAAGTCTTGTTCCACGACTTCACCGGCGCAGTCCGCCGTGTCGGGCGAAGCGATGGTGTCCCCGAGATGGTAGCCGTCGCGCACGACGTCCATTGTCTGGGCGACGCTTCCTCGCAAGCGATCCCGCAGGGCCAAGAGTGCCCGGCGCTGGTCTTCAAACCGTGGCGCATTCGTGCGCCCCCACTCGCGCGCCTGGCGCGGTTCTCTTCGGGCGTGTGTCGCAAATGGGTTGGACCTTTCAGATTCGTCGCGTGGTAGTTCGCGGATCCGCGTACTTTTCCGTACACGATACATTAGCTGACTCATGGTAGGCTCCTTGTTCATGGGAAAACGGCCCTTAGCAAAGGAGGCCGTTCTCATTTTGTGCATTCAGTTCTGGGCATGGTTCAGAAATGGGGACAGGCACCTCGCCGGCGTCCATTTCTTGCGGCCTAATCGCTATTCGGTTCGGAGCCAGTCCCCGTTTCTGAACCAAGCCCAGTTCTGCGCCATGCGCAACGCCCTAAAACTGCGCCTAGCCGCGCTTAAGCATTCCACGTGCCAAGGCAATACAAAATCGCGCTCGAAACATCTTTACTTAGAGGCTATCCGGAAAGGCGTAGGGTGTGGTCGAGCGCTGCGCTCGACCACACCCTACAGGACGTTTTCATGCCTTTTCGGACAGCCTCTCACTCGATTGAGCGAAGGAAATGCAGCAGTATGCGCGGGCTGGTAGCGCGTACGCTGAATCCCAACCCTCATCGGCCTCATCGTGCCTGGAAGACGCAATCCGGCCACGCCCCATCGAAGAGGGTCAGGTCAGAGGGATCGGATGCAAGTCACGTTGGACGAATCGAAACCAAGGGGGGTCGAAACTCGTCCCCCAAACGAAGTATTTCTTATAATTTGCGTGGCCAGAAACTGGTCCATTCACGCTATTGGAACACCGCTTGCAACGGTTGCTGAGCGCTTCAAGCGAGAACCGTGCGAGACTTATTTTCATGTTTCATATAGAGCGCCACGGCTTTCTTCCACGATCACTCATATTGCAGTGCGATCAGCAAATCCAACCGTGCCGCCCTCTCCGCCGGGCCTAATGCGGCGATAAGCACCAAGATCAGCCCGAAGCCGAGACCTCCCGACACCAGCCAGGGGTGCCAGGGGAAGTCGACCGGGTAGCCCAACAACGGCATCATGCTCAGGCTGATGGCGTAGGCCGTGCCGATGCCGGCGACAATGCCCAGCCCCAGACCGATAAGTCCGATGATGGCGGCCTGGGAAAGCACGAACCGGCGGACCTGCCGCCGCGTCATCGCCACGACGCGAAGCAAGGCCAGCTCGCGGGTCTGCTCCAGCACGCTCATCGTCAGCGTGTTGGCAATGCCGAAGGCGGCCACCACGAATCCCAAGGCAAGGATCGCCCACAGGCCGCCGATCACGCCGCCCATCATACGATCGAGCATCCGGCTTAGATCGGCGAACGAGTGCAGCATGAGCTGGTCGCGGCGGGCAATCTGTGCCAAGGCGTCGTGCACGGCGCCAAGGCTGTCTGGCCGGGCCATGACCATGATCGTGTTCACGCCGCGGATGTCGAAGAGCTTCTCGGCCGTCGTGCGAGCGATGAACATGATTTCGCCGCCAACCATGTAATCGATCGCCAGCGCGGCCACGCGGAGCTTCTGCTTGCCTTGCCGTGTCGTATCGACCTCGATCTCATCCCCGGGCTTAACCCGCAATTGCTGGGCCAGCTTGGTGCCGATCACGGCTTCGCCCTGAAGCAGGCGGCGGCGGACCTCGTGCGGGTCGGCGCGATAGAGCGCTATGGGCGGGTCGGGGTCGGGGAACTCACGCGATACGACCACAACCGCGCGGTCGCCGACGCGCGTGTTGAAAAACCGCATGGTATCGACGCTCGTCACGCCGGGGATGCTGCCGACCTCTGCTTCCAAAGCGTCGGGCACCAGGACCGACTCGCCGGTCGTATTGTTGGGGAAGGCCACGCGCAGGAAGAAATCGCCCTGCAAGGTCTGACGGTACCAGGTACGGACGTTGCCCACCGTGGTCGTAATGATCGAACCCAACCCGATGCCGATCGACATGGCCACGTAGACCACGCCGATCGTCAAAGCGTTGCGGACCGGACGGCGGACGACTTGCCGCTGCGCAAGCGGAATCCGCGCCAGTCCCAGCAGCCGGAGCAGCCCACCCGTGACGGCGACCAACGACCGCAAAAGAGCTGGGATGACGAGCACGAACAGCGCCACGGCCAGCGCGCCCAGTACGATCGACAGCCACGACGGCAGCCAACCGCGGATACTCGCCTCGAGCAGGCCTGCGACGACGATCAACAGGCCCGCGCCGCAGATCGGCATCCACCGTGGCACGCCGGAACCATCGCGGGCCACGTCCGGCTGCATCGCCTCCAGGGGAGTGACCCGCGTCGTCAGCCATGCCGGCACGGCCGCGGCCAGAAGGGAGACTACCGGCCCGAAGACGATCGCCGACACGATGGGCAGTGGCGACAAGCTTGCCGGTGGCGGGGCGCTGACGTAGAGCCGCGTGACCGCGACCATGAGCAGATGTCCGCCCGCCAGACCCATCGCGCAGCCCAACAGTGTGCCGAGGATTCCCAGCACAAGGGCCTCGCGAAGCAGCATGCCGACGACCTGCCGGCGAGTCGCGCCCACGGCCCGCAGGACGGCGATCTGCGGGCGCCGTTCGCTGACGTTCATCAGGAACGTATTGACAATAATGATGAATGTCAGGACGACGGCGAACACGCTGGCCAGGGACAAGCCCCACTGGATTTCCGTCGTGGTGCCTTTGGCCAGTTGCGTGGCCGAGGCCGGCGGATGAACGTCCAGCCCCGGCGGCAGGATTGCGCGGATCCGCGCGGCGACCCGCTCCTCGTCGGCGCCGCCGGCCAGCACGATGTCGACGGTGTTGATCTTCCCCGCGTCGCCGAGGTAGCGCTGGGCGAATTTCAGCGGTACGAACAGCGCGCCGCCCTTGTTGAACGCGGCGGGGCCGCGGGGGGCCAAGAGACCGACGATCGTGATGGTTCCCAAGTGCCCCAGTTTGTGGATCTTTGCCGACTGGAATTTCACCTTGTCGCCCACGTGGATGCCGGCCCCCGAGGCAAAACCGGCCTCCAGCAGGCCGCTGTCGCTGTCGTCGGACGTCAAGAAGCGGCCTTCGCGCAGTTCGTATTCCCGCGCGTCGGAGTCGTGGTCCGGATCGATGCCCATCGCGATCAGGGCCAGATACTTGTGCTCGAAGATGATCCGCGTCGCCCGCTGATAACTGGGCACGGCCGCTTGGACGCCGGGTACGAGGGCGACGGTCTCCGCGACTTCCTCGGGGAAACCCACATTGGCCGGGCCGGTGACCTCCAGGGCTGCGCGGCCGGCGATCTCCTCGTACATGCGCTGATAGGCCTGTCGCGTGGTTGCCGTGGCCAGCGAAACGGCGACTACCGACGCGATACCGATGGCGATGCTCAGCAAGGTCAACAGGCTGCGGCCAGGATTCCGGCGGAGATAACGCGCAACGAATCGCCAAGTGATCATCGCGCATCGCCCTTCGCTGCTGCATACCCGTCCGCATGCGTGAGCGGTGTCTGCCCGTTGTCGCTTTCCACCAGACCGTCGCGCAGGCGGACCAGGCGGTCGGCATGCGCGGCGACGTGCGGATCGTGGGTCACCATCACAATCGTCTGCCGCCGCTCGTCGACCAGTCGGCGGAGCAGAGTCGTCACCTGCGCGCCGTTGGCGGTGTCGAGATTGCCGGTCGGCTCATCGGCCAGCAACAGTGCCGGCTCGATGACCAGCGCCCGAGCGATCGCCACGCGCTGCTGTTCACCGCCGGAGAGCTGGCTTGGCAGGTGCGTGCGACGGGGTAACATGCCGACCAGGTCCAGGACGACTTCCGCACGGGCCCGGGCAGCCGCCAGCGCGGTTCCCCCCAGTTCCAGCGGCAGCGCGACATTTTCCTCGGCGCTGAGCGTGGGTAGCAGGTTGAACGCCTGAAAGATGAAGCCGATCCGCTGACGGCGAAGGATTGTGCGCTCGTCGTCGCCCAAGACGGCCAGGTCGGCCCCTTCCAGCAGTATTTGGCCGCTGGCCGGGCGATCGACTCCGCCCAGGAGGTGCAGCAGCGTGCTCTTGCCCGAGCCGGAAGGGCCCATGATCGCCAGGAATTCGCCTCGTTCGACTTTCAGGTCGATTCCGCGCAAGGCCTCGACGCACATCTGGCCGCTGCCGTAGGTTTTCTTCAGGGCTTGAGTTTCTAAGAGTGACATCGATCATTCTCCCATGCCAGAATTCTACTCCGGCGGGACGAGTCATGGAACCGATTTCTTAAACACCGGGACGTAACCACGACACTGATTTCTTCTAGGCAAGGCACACAGAAGGCCGTCGTTTTGCCTGTCCGGCTCTTCAAGGAGTCTTGACAGACCCCGGCGGTCGGCAATACTTTCTGTATCCATCGACAATCAGGCCGCGCGCCTGCGGTATCGGCCGCCGATTCCGCGCGTAACGGTAAGGGGAACAACCGTGCAGCAAGACAACCCCCATCCTCCGCAAGGCGCGTTGCGCAAGCGCGACGGAAGCGTCGTCTGGCGAGTCTGGGCGCCGTTGTCCCCGGCGGTCTCGTTGATCAGCTTGCCTGGGGGACAGCGCCGGGAAACCGCGATGACGCCCGAGGGCGGCGGCTATTTTGTGCATCGCGAATCGGAGGCGGAGGAGGGATTGCGGTACGCGTACCGACTGGCCGACGGCCGCGAGTATCCCGATCCGGCCTCGCGCTGGCAGCCCGATGGCGTGCACCGTTACTCCGCCTTGTTCTCCCCAGAATCCTGCTCCTGGTCGGACTCCGCGTGGCGCGGCATGGCCCGCGACGAGCTGGTGATCTATGAACTGCACGTCGGGACCTTCACGCCGGAGGGCACGTTGGACGCGATCGTTCCGCGCCTGCCGCAACTGGCTTCGCTGGGGGTAACGGCGGTGGAATTGATGCCCGTGGCCCAGTTCCCCGGCGAGCGGAACTGGGGCTACGACGCGGTCCATCCCTTCGCCGTACAAAACAGCTATGGCGGGCCGCGGGCCTTGCAGCGCCTGGTCGATGCGGCCCATCAGATAGGGCTGGCCGTTGTCCTGGACGTGGTTTACAACCATCTTGGACCGGAAGGCAACTACTTCGGCAACTTCGGGCCCTATTTCACCCATCGCTACCAGACCCCGTGGGGAATGGCCGTCAATTACGACGGGCCCGACAGCGATGCCGTGCGGCAGTTCGTCGTCGACAACGCCTGCACGTGGGTGCGGGATTTCCATATCGACGGTCTGCGGCTGGACGCGGTCCAGGCCATCTACGATTTCGGCCCTCGGCACATCCTCGCGGAGATTCAAGCCGCGGTGCAGCGGGAAGCGGCCCATGCCCGCCGCCTCGTCCACGTCATCGCGGAGAGCAACCAGAACGATGCCCGGCTGGTCGGCCCGGAAGAGCGCGGCGGTTATGGCCTGGACGGTGTCTGGAGCGACGATTTCCACCACGCGGTCCACGCCCTGCTGACCGGCGAGCGCGGCGGCTATTACCTGGATTTCGGCGAGCCGTGGCACGTTGCCAAGGCGCTGAACGACGTGTTCGTGTACGACGGCTGTTACAGCCCGTTCCACCGCCGCCGCCACGGCAGCCGCGCGGGTGGGATCGACCGCACGCGGTTCGTCGTCTGCATTCAAAACCACGACCAGGTGGGAAATCGTCCCCGTTCGGACCGCTTGGCCACGCTGGTCCCGCCCGCAGCGCAACGGCTGGCATGCGGCATGCTGTTGCTCTCGCCCTGCGTGCCGTTGCTGTTCATGGGGGAGGAATACGGTGAAAACCGGCCATTTCCTTTCTTCTGTTCGTTTGAGGATCCGCGCGTCGTCGAGGGGGTGCGGCGGGGCCGACGCCAAGAGTTCGCCGCTCCACGCTTGCCATGGGGATCGGACAGGCCGGATCCCCAAGACTCTGATCGCTTGGGATTGGATCTACCCGATCCCCAAGACCCAGGAACCTTCGCGGCGGCCAAGCTCACCTGGACATGGCCCGAAGGCACAGCGCAGGCGCAACTCCGGCAGCTGTATCAAGACCTGCTGGCTGCCCGCCGCCGCTGGCCGGCGCTCCGCGACTGGCGGCGCACCAACGCCCAACTGCTGAACGAACCGGGCGTGAAGGCTCCAGCCCTATTCGTGCTGCGGCGTGGCGGAGACGACGGAATCCTGGCCGTGGCGAACTTCACGCTGCAGGAGTTGTCGCTGGCGGCCTTGGAACTCGACGGCAGGGAGGTCTTGCTGAGTACGGAAGATGCGCGTTACGGGGGCGGCCGCCGCGGTGCCGCTCTCAGTACTCAGTACCCAGTACTTAGTACTCAGTACTTCGAGGACGAAGAGAATCTCCCTCGCCCCGACCCTCTCACGAGGCGGAACGGCACGGAGCCCGTTTCCTACAGAGCGGGAGAGGAGACTTGCCAACAGATACTCCCTTACGAACTGCTGGTCTTCGGCAGCAGGGGAGGGCGGTCATGAGCGACCTCTCCGCCTGGGCAGAATGGGTTGCGCAATCCGTTGCGCAGACGGTCGCCCGCCGTCGCTGTCAGGCCACGGCGACCTACCGCATGCAATTCGCGCAGGGAAAAATGACGTTCCGGGACGCGGCCGGCATCGTGCCTTACTTGGATGAGCTCGGCGTCAGCCATCTCTACGCCTCGCCCTACCTGAAAGCCCGCAGGGGAAGTCCGCACGGTTATGCCATTGTCGATTACGGGCAACTTGACCCGGAGTTGGGCAGCGAGAGCGATTATGAGGCGATGGTGACCGCCTTGCACGGCCATGGGATGGGCCAGATTCTGGATGTCGTCCCCAATCACATGAGCGCTACCCCGGCCGAAAACCTGTGGTGGAACGATGTCTTGGAAAATGGCCCGGCCTCGCCGCACGCCGCCTACTTCGACATCGATTGGCGCCCGGTCCAAGAGGGACTGCGAAATAAGATCCTCCTGCCTGTCCTCCGCGATCAGTACGGCCAGGTCCTCGAATCAGGCGAATTGAAACTGGAGTACCGCGAGGGGGCGTTCTTCCTGCGCTGCGGCCAGTCGCTGCTGCCGATCGAACCGCGGAGCTACCGGACGATCCTCGCGCACGGGCTGGATGCGCTGAAGCAGTCGCAGCCGCCGGACTCCGAGGACATCCGCGAATTGGAGAGCATTCTTACCGCGCTGGCGCACCTGCCCGAAGCGGCGGAAAGCGACCCCCATCGCGCCGCGGAACGGCAACGCGAGAAGGAAGTCGTCAAGGGCCGGCTTGCCGTGCTGACGGATCGCGCGGCGACTGTCGCCGAATTCGTCTGCCGCAACGTGCAGGAGCTCAACGGCAGGCCCGAAGACCCGCACAGTTATGACGGTCTCGACGAGCTGCTGGAGGCCCAGGTCTATCGGCTCTCGCACTGGAAGGCGGCCGCCGATGAAATCAATTATCGCCGTTTCTTCGACATCAACGACTTGGCGGCCGTTTGTACGGAGGCCCCCGAGGTCTTCGCAGAAAGCCACCGTTTGATCTTCGAGCTGCTGGTCCGCGGCGACGTGAATGGGCTGCGGGTCGACCATATCGACGGGCTGTACGATCCGACGGAATACCTGCGGCGGTTGCAGCGCGGATTTCTTGTGGCATTAGGCAAGGCCCTGTATTGCTCGTTTCAAGAAACCGGCAACGTGGGGCAGGTTGCCAACCTGCCGGAAGCAGAGCAGATTGGCAATCTGCCCACCTGCCGGGAACGGAGCAGATTGGCAATCTGCCCCACCTGCCGGGAACGGAGCAGATTGGCAATCTGCCCCACCTGCCGGGAACGGAGCAGATTGGCAATCTGCCCCACATGCCGTGGAGCGAAATCGAGCCGGAGTTCTTGCCCCGCGTGACGGAATTGACCTGCCTCGGACGCGCCGCCCTGCCGCTGTACGTGGTGGTGGAAAAGATCCTCGGCGCCGCGGAATCGCTGCCGGAAGACTGGTTGCTGGCGGGCACGACGGGCTACGATTTTTTGAACTCCGTGGCTGGGTTGTTCGTCGACCCGTCCGGCGCGGCGGAACTGGCCAAGATCTATAGTCGTTTCGTCGACCAGCGGCTCGATTTTCGCGAGGTGGCGCAGCAGTCGAAGCGGTCGATTTTCCGCACGGCCATGTCGAGCGAGTTGCAGTTGCTCGCCCACCGGCTCAATCGCATTTCCCAGCGATACCGGCGTTCGCGGGATTTCACGCTCAATACGTTGCGGACTGCCCTGCGGGAAATCCTTGTCTGCTTTCCCGTTTACCGCACCTACATTCGCGAGGGATATGTTCTGGAGCGCGACCGGCAGGTCGTGTGTCGCGCGGCGGCCCAGGCGAAACGCCATAACCCGGCTACCGATGCCGCCGTGTTTGACTTCATTCGGGACGTGCTCCTTTTGGAACGTCCGCCCGATCTGGACGCAGCCGGCCGCCGCGAGCGCGAGTTGTTCGTGGGACGCGTGCAGCAGGTGACCAGTCCGGTGATGGCCAAGGGGGTCGAGGACACGGCCTTCTACCGCTACTTCCCCTTGGCGTCGTTGAACGAGGTGGGTGGCAATCCCCTGCACGGCGCCGTCTCGATCGAGGAATTCCATCGGCATAATCTCGCGCGGCAGTCTGCCTGGCCCCAGTCGCTGATCTGCACCGCCACGCACGACACTAAGCGCAGCGCAGACGCCCGCGCGGATCAACGTGCTCGCGGAAATCCCCCATCTGTGGCGGAATGCCGTGAATCGCTGGGCGCGCTTGAACCGCCGGCATCACCGCGAGGCGGCCGGCCAGCCGGCCCCCAGCCGCAATGACGAGTACCTGTTCTACCAGACGCTGATCGGTATTTGGCCGCTGGCGCCTGCCGAGAGCAAGGACCTCCGCGAGTTGGCCGGTCGCATGGCGGCGTACATGGAAAAGGCCACCCACGAGGCGAAGGTCAACACGAGTTGGATCAATCCCGATGCGGAATATGACGCCGCGATTCGCCAGTTCGTGGCCGCCGTGCTCGACGACCATCCCAAGAACCGCTTCCTGGCCGAATTCCGCCGCTTTCACGAGCAAATCGTGAATTGGGGCCTCTACAGCGCCTTGTCGCAAACCCTCTTGAAGCTGACGTCACCGGGCGTTCCCGATCTCTATCAGGGCCAGGAGCTTTGGGATTTCAGTCTCGTCGACCCGGACAACCGCCGTCCGGTGGATTTTGCGAATCGCCGAAAGATGCTCGCCCAACTCCGCAAGAATGCCGGTCGCAACGATCGGTCGCTGCCCTCCCTTGCCCGTCAGCTTGCCATTAACCCGCGTGACCCGCGTCTCAAGCTATTCGTCACGTGGCGAGTGCTCCAGTTCCGTCGCCAATCTGCCGACCTCTTCCGGCTGGGAGATTACCTTCCTTTGGAAGCCAGCGGCCCGCAGGCCAGGCATGTCTGCGCCTTCGCACGGGAGTGCCAGCCCGCGGCAGGGGCGGCAAAGAAGACTGCCATGGTGATCGTACCCCGCTTGATCGCGCAGTTGACGCCGATGCGGACCGACTCTCCGACGGTCCCGCCTCCCATGGGACCGGCTGTCTGGGCCGACACTTACGTCACCGTAGGAAACGTGACCTCGTCCACGCTGAAGAACCTGTTCACGGGTCAGGCGTTGTCGCTTGCGGATTCCCGTCTTCCGTTGGCCGCCGCGCTCGCCGATTTTCCGCTGGCGGTGCTGACGACCGATTAGTTTCTCGTGCGGTGCTGAAGGTGGCGTTGGCGCCGTTCACATTGGCGGACAGGTCGCGATTGGCGCCATTTTCGCAGAGCGCCGCCTTCGCCACGTGCAGGCCAGCAAGCCGATGGCGCCGGCGCCAAGCAGCGCAAGGGTACCCGGTTCCGGCACGGTGACGGCACCGGCCGATGCCGCCACCGCGACCCCGGCTGCTGACGAATCAAAGATCGACGTAGCGCCTGCACCGATGGCCAAGCTTGTTCCACTTGGCAAGCCCGCGAAATCGGTAACGTACAGCGTGCCGGCCGTCACCGTTGTCCCGCCGCCGTAGCTGTTGCTGCCGCTGAGGATCAACCGCCCGTCGCCGCTGAGGGTCAACGAACCGGCGTTGCCGCTGACATCGCCCGAAAGCTGCAAGGTCTGCCCGGCAGACGCGGTGACTTCCAAGTTCGCCCCCAACAGCATGGCGGCGGAGATCGTGTGATTACCGCTCAGAACCGGGTCGCCCATGAACAGCACCTCGCCGCCGCCGGTAATTGCGCCGCTGCCGCTGACGGCCCCTAAGAAGACTGCGCTGCTGGTCCCCCCGACCGTACTGACGTTGAACGTGCCATTCTGGACCACATCGTTGTAGAACGTCACCCCTGCGCCGCCGGTAAGGCTAATCGTGGCGCCGGCGTTGTTAGTGACCTGGCCGAAGACGTTGCTGATTCCGCCGGTAAAGGCGACGGTCGCCTGATTGGTGAGTGCTCCGTCGAAGTGCAGGGTTGCGTTCTGGGCGGCGACCGTGCCTGCGTTGATCAGCGGCGCGGTGGATTCGAACTGTGCCGGCGATGCCCCGCTGCCAAAGACCTCGATCGTCCCCGCATTGCTGTTCGTCCCAGAATTCTGGAGAAGGAGCGTCTGCGCGGGCCCGATCCGCACGTCGCCGGAGGACGGGTTCAGGAAGTTGCCCGTCACCGTCCCGCCGCCTATAAACGTGCCGCTGTTGGACAGATTGATAACAGATAGGTTGCTGCCGCTGCAGGTAAACCGTTGCCCTGCCAGGATCGTGAGATTGCCTGTCACATTTACGCTACCGGGACCAGCGACGATCTGTCCCTGGTTCACGGTGATGTTCCCGGAGGAGACCGTCCCCGTCAACACAAGCGTGCCCAGGCCGTTCATGATCACGCTGCCGGAACCGGTAATGTTGCCGGGAAACGTGTAGTTGTCCGCGCGGTCGAAGGCCAGAACGGCGTTGTTCACCACGTTGCCCGTGATGCTTCCGCTGGTTCCGCCGTTGTCGATTTGCAGGGTTCCCGCGCTGATCGTTGTGGTGCCGCTATAGCTACTCGAGGCCGTCAGGATCAATGTTCCCGGGCCCATCTGCGTCACGTTGCCGGAGCCACTGATCGCGCTGCCGAAGGTCAAGTTGTCTGAGCGGTCGAACACCAGCACGCCGTTGTCAACGATATTGCCGGCAATGCTACCCGTCGTGCCGCCATTGCCGATTTGCAGGGTTCCGGCGCTGATCGTTGTCGTGCCGGTGAAGGTATTGGCGGCATTGAGCACGAGCAAGCCCGCCCCTGCTTGCGTTAGAGAACCCGTACCGCCGATGCCGGCCGTGCTGAAGTCCGTCCCTTGCGTCACCGTGTTGTTGCGATTGAAAACGAGCGCCCCGTTATCGATGATCGAACTGCTGATCGAGAGCGAGCCGGCGGCGCCGCCGTTGCCCACCTGGAGCGTACCGGCCAAGATCGTCGTGCCGCCACCATAGGTATTCGAACCGGTCAGGTCCAAGGTTCCCGGACCCAACTGCGTCAAGCTGCCCGCGCCGCTGAGGCTGCCGCTATAAGTTGTGCTGGCGCTGCCGCCCACTTGCAGCGTAACCGCGGCGCCGCTGAGATCGGCTAGGACGATATTGCCTGGCCCCTCCAGGCCGCCGAGATTGAAAGTGCCGATGCCGGGCGCGAAGGCTAGGCCGTTCATGACCGTGTTGACCGTGGCCGTGCTGTCTTGCAGGGCGTTGGAGTTGGCCAAAACGAGCGTTCCGGCGCTGATCGTTGTCGTGCCCGGATAGGTGTTGGCGGCGGCAAGCGTGAAACTGCCGCTGCCGTTCTTGGTCAGCGATCCCGGACCGCTGATCACCCCGGTGTAGGTTGCGCTGGCGTTATTGCCGCCCACGCTCAGCGCGACGGCAGAGGTCGCGTTGATGAGCGGGAGGTTGCCGGACCCCTGCAAACCGCCGAAGGTCGCAGCCGTGAGCGTCCCGAAACTGAGCGACCCAGCGCCGCTGGTATCCACAGTGCTATCGGAGAGCGCCCCGCTGTTGGCCAGGAGCAACGTACCGCCTGAAACGAGCGTTATGCCGGTGTAGGTGTTGGCCGCGCCGAGCGCCAGGATGCCCGAGCCGGCTTGCGTCAGCGAACCCGAGCCGCTGATGACGCCGGCGAAGGTCAGGTTGTTTGAGCGGTCGAACACCAGCGCGCCGTTATCAACGATGTTGGCGGCAATGCTACCGGCCGTGCCCCCGCTGCCGATTTGCAGTGTTCCGGCGATGATCGTTGTCGTGCCGGTATAGGTGCTGGAGGCATTCAGCACCAGCAAACCCGAGCCTGCTTGCGTCAGCGAACCCGTACCGGCGATGCCGGCCGCGCTGAAGTCCGTCCCTTGCGTCACCGTGTTGCTGCGGTCGAAAACGAGCGTCCCGTTATCGGCGATCGAGCTGCTGGTCGAGAGCGCGCCGGTGACGCCCCCGTTGCCGATTTGCAGGGTTCCGGCACCGATTGTTGTCGCGCCGGTATAGGTGTTGGCACCGCTGAGGACCAATTCCCCGCCGCCGCTGAGGCTCAAGGTATTGGTGCCCCCGCTCATAGCTCCGGCGATCGTCAACGAGCTGCCGGTCGTGGCGCTGATGCTCAGGTTGCTCCCCAGCGTGATCGGCGCGTTGATCGTGTGGTTGCCGCCGCTGTCGCTGATTGTGACCGACCCGGACGTGTTCGACAGAGTCAACGTGCTCGCGCCCGACGGGCTGATCACATAGCTCGCACCGCCGGTGGTGCCGAAGCCGAGGCCGCTGAGGCTGCGGCTGGCGTCCAAGGTCACCGTTGCCGTGCCGCTCTTCAGAGCCGTGCCGAAGAGGGCCGCATCCTGGGCGATTCCGCCGGGGACGCCCAAGGCCAGCGAAGCCGTTGTAGTTGCGCCCGGGACTGCGGCTCCGCCGGGGACGCTGGGATCCGTCCAGTTGCCCGGTGCGCTCCAACTCCCGCTCCCGTTGACTGCCCACTGCTCCGTGAGCGCGCTGACGCGCGTCAGGAGGAACGCGCGACTTTGCCCACTGGGGTTGAACCCATAACCGCAGATTTGACCTGAGTCGTTCATGCCGGTGGCCTCAGTAAGCGTCCATCCAGAATTGGAAGGGATCAGGTTGTTCAGGTCCTGCAACGTGCCGCCGCTGTAGAGAAAGGCGTGGTAGGCACTGCTGCCGATCAGGGCCTCTCCCACGACCTGGCCGAGGTTGTTGATGGCATCGGCTTCCCCCGCGGCCAGGTTCTGCATGGAACCGCCACTGAACAGGAAGGCGTGGGGGGCAGCGCCGCCGGTATTACCGTAGCCGACAATCTGCCCGAGGTTATTGATGGCCGTGGCGACACTAGCGGGTTGGCCCGGAAGCACCCCGACGTCTTGCAGGGAACCGCCGCTGAACAGGAAGGCTTGTGAACCGCCGCTGAAGGCGCTTGTGTTGTTATAAGACCCTCCCACGACCTGCGCACTGTTGTTGATGCCGTTGGCCACACTCATAACGTTGTATGGCGCCGAGAGCGTGCCAAGGTTCTGCATGGAGCCGCCGCTGAAGAGAAAGGCGCCGGTCCCGGAGTAGCCCACCACCTGCCCGCTGGCGTTGATGCCCGTGGCGAAACTCGTGCCTGCGCCTGGGAGTGTGCCGAGGCTTTGCATTGGGCCGCTGCCGCTGTAGAGAAAGGCCTGAGCGGTACCGCTGCTCGTCAAGGCTTCCCCCACGATCTGCCCGGCGTTGTTGATACTGGCGGCGGAACTGGCCACTCCGCCAAGTGTGCCGAGGTCCTGCATGGAACCGCCGCTGAAGAGGAAGGCGTGCGCGTAACCGCCGCTATCGGCGTTTCCCACGACCTGCCCGAGGTTATTGACGGCATTGGCCACACTGGTGCCGCCAACCAGGAATGTGCCAAGGTCAGTCACGCTGTACTGAAGCTGGCCGTAGGCATTCTTGGCTGAAACTACCGATAGAAGCACGAAAAACAGTACGCACCGAAGCTGAAAACTGCGTGCTAACATAGCAACCTCCCAACGTGTAGAAGCGCGGCCATGCGCCGAGGAAGCCTCGACACCGAAATACGAAATCGGAAACCGCGCCTGTCGAGCGCTCGCTTCCGGTCTTGCCGCGTTGCCTAAGGGTCCGTAGCCCTTTGGATATTGTAGACGCGACTACCAGTGAAAGTAGTTGCCGCATGGGGGGTTGTCAAGAGAATTCTTGGCCGAATGAAGAGGCGGGTCGGCACCTGGACGAACCAGGAAGCTACTGGGAGCCTCGCCCGCCCGCGCGGCGCTCAGACCGGATGATGAAATCGCCATTCCCTCGCCGGCCGCCAGAAATCGTTCTGGCCTGTGGAGGCGCGTTTCGGCTACGCGGACACCGCACTTACTGTGTCCAAGCGCTTAGAAACGAGGCTGGTGGGCTTCAATGCCGCCTCTTTCCATTACGGGAAGGGTCAGGAAAAAGCGTCTCGACACGTCGTTGAAGATGCCCCGGACCTGGGCCGTGACCGTTTCCACGTGGCCGTAACGCGCGACGACGATCCGGGACTACGCCCTGTTGGCCGGCCATTACCAGCTCAGTTGCAATCCGGCGAACGGGCCGTGGTAGATCAGGGTCCCACGCACGTTGATCGGCGGGTCGGACGCGGGGTTCGTCAGTTCCGTCAGGTTGGGAGCAAAATTTCGCGCAGCCAAAGCCAGTTGGTCGACCCACATGGCCTGATAACCCATTCGTATCATCAACGCCGAAGTGGGCTGCCACATAACGGTCAGACTCATGTCGGCGACCGTGGCCGTCCCATCGTGGAACAGGCGGGGCTGGGTGGCGTTGGCCCCGTTCACGTTCGCCGACAGGTCGCGATTGGCGTCATTTTCGCAAAGCGCCGCCTTGGCCTCGAAGCGGACCCACGCTTCGCCGCTGCCGTAGTCCATGATCCCGCCGATTTGAGGTCCCCAGAGATTGTTGTTCGTGTGCGCGAATACGGAGACCGGATTGACGTTCTTTGTCGGTTGGGAAAAGTAGTCGAACTCCTCGCGAATCCCCACGTGCCGCACACCGCCCAGCAAGACGATCGTCGGATCGCCGGAACGCATGGGCAATAAGTACTTCAGATTGATGTCGCCGCTCTCCAGTCGCGAGACCTCGTGGATCGAGACCAGGCTGTTTTCGTCAACGCTGCTGACTGGGGGGGCGCCGAAGTTCGTGAACGGCGAGTACAAGCTGCCTGTCGGGTCGCTCGTCTGGGCAGATGTGTCCCAGGTGGAAAGCACGAAGTACGAGGCCTCGATCTGGTAGCGCGACTCGCCGAAGGTATGCCCCACCAGCAGTTGGGCGCCACCCTGAAACGGCTCGGTCAGGTCCTGTTGACTTAATGCGATGGATCCGGTTGAACCCAGACCCATCGTGGCGACAGGGCCCAGTCCGCGAAATAATCGCTGCATGGCGATCCCGTCGGTGGTGACATACCACGGGTCGCGTGGCACCGGATCGCAACAAAAGGGCAAGTCGCAGCCACAGTTGCAACCGCAACCACTGCCCGTCGCGTCGTCGGCGACGGCAAATCCCGCTCCGGCAACGGCCCACAGGACCGTCCCCAAGGCGAGCATCGTTCCCAACCTCCCGATGCCAGGTGGAAATAGGAAATGCATGGCCACAACTCCCCCCGAGTGTCGCAATAATCAGGATAATCCGTCAACTCTTCTTATTTGATTCGGTAGTTTTGATCGGAAAAATCAGCATATTCCTTATAGCCGTACCCCCCTGAATGGATAAGCGAACGGGAAGATCGGCAATTGGTGCAGTATAATATGTGCCAGTTACGATCTGGCGAAGAATCACTTCGGCAACTAAGCGGGTGGCGGGTGGCTTCGCCGACCATGAGTACATGGTGCCCGCTCAGCCACCCGCCACCCGCTGCTGATACATTCCTAGGAGATGCGCGAAATGCGTTTGCCGAACTCTCTGCTCAGTCTTGGGGTAGCGGTGGCCTGCGCGGCCGCCTTCGACAACGTCGCGCCGGCACAGGCGGTGCTCCACGGGACTCGGGTTGTACGCGACTGGGCCAAGTGTCCGGCGGTCGTCGAAATGGCCCGCGCGGACGACTTGTACGCGGTCGGCGACGTGCACGGCGACTACGACCGCCTTGTCACTCTCCTCTCCGCGGCCAAGATCATCGCGAGGCCTCCCGACCGGCCCGACAGCCCGAAGTGGAGCGCCGGCCGGGCGGTGCTGGTCTGCACGGGCGACCTGATCGACAAGTGGAAGGACTCGCTGAAGGTCATCGCCTTCTTCCGCGCCCTCCAGGCCGAGGCGGGGAAAGCCGGCGGCCGCGTCGTGGTGACTATGGGCAACCACGAAGCGGAGTTCCTCGCCGACCCGGAAGCCGCCAAGGCCCACGAGTTCCGCGACGAGCTGGCCGGCAAAGGCCTCGACTTTCACAAGGTCGCGGACGGGCAGGACGCACTGGGGATCGGCGCGTATCTCCGCTCGCTGCCGTTGGCCGCCAGGGTCGGCGAATGGTTCTTCGCGCATGCCGGGAACACCCAGGGGCGGACGGTCCGCCAACTCGACGCGGCCCTCCGCGCGGGCGTCGACGCGGACGGATTTGGGAGTCCTATCCTCTCGGACGCCGACTCCCTTCTCGAGGCCCGGTTGCACACGATCCCCTGGTGGGAAAGGGAGGCCGACCACGACCATCCGGACCAGAGCCGCAAGCGCCTGCAGGGACTCGTCAAGGCCCTCGGAGTGAAGCATCTGGTGATGGGGCACCAGCCGGGCAATGTGCAGTTCTCCGACGGCGATTCCCGCAAGCAGGGAGAGGCTTTTTCGAAGTTCGACGGCCTGATCTTCCTCATCGACTGCGGCATGAGCCGGGGGATTGGCGGCACGGGGAGCGGTTACAGCACGGGCGCGGTCCTGCACATCGAGCACGACACGGCGACCGCCCTCTTTGCGGACGGGTCCTCGAAAGTGCTGTGGGCGAAATCCGGCGGGGCCAAAACGGCGTTGCCTGGTGTGCCGGCGACATCCTCGCTGCGGCGCGCCACCAGGCTGCGCCCGTCACTTCATCTGATTTGCGACGATTGCCTGGCAACCGGCACGTGATGCGTAATGGTTGGCGCAGAAACAACTGTCGCCTCTCGCACCGCGAAAGGCGACAATTATTGATTCGTCGTCCTAAAGCCCGGCCGAATCCCATCGAAAGATGCAGATGCTACTGCACCGCACGGGTTATTCGCGATGCCCGGACCGTGACTAGAATTAGATTGGGCGAGCTCTTTCTAAGGAGGCGAAACCATGATCGAAACTATCGAGACAGGCTCTCCGAAGGTGGTTGGCTTGAAGTTGTGCGGCAAACTGCACGATGGCGACTACAGGCAGTTCGTGCCGGCGATGGAGACCATTTTGACCGCCGCGGGGAAGGTGCGGCTGTTCATCCAGTTCGACGATTTTCACGGCTGGGATTTGCACGCCGCATGGGACGACCTCAAGTTCGGACTGAAGCACTACTCCGACTTCGAGCGGATCGCCATGGTCGGCGACCGCAAGTGGGAAAAGTGGATGGCCAGCTTCTGCAAGCCTTTTACCCGCGCCAAGGTGCAGTACTTCGACAAGTCGGAAGTCGATGCCGCTTGGAAGTGGTTGGAGGAAGACGAAGCGGACCATCAAGTTAAGGAAGAAAAAGACCCGGCCTTCGACATGTCCGATGAAACCAACCACTGGGGCACCTTCCCGTGGTATGGGTTATGAAGCCTGGGCGGCAAGTCAGCGGGCGATCGACAGCAAGCGATGCGCGCAGGTAACCGCCAGCGAGCCGTCGCCAACGGCGAAGCCAACGCGCTTGGTCGATCCGGAATTGAGAATCGTCTGTTTGCAATTTGACACGGCGATCAATCGAAGTGGTCGTCCCCGCCGCCCGCCGCGGGCAGGCCGCCGAGGCCTGGCGAGCGCGGCATCCAGGGGCTGGTTTGCCAGTTGTCGACCGGCGGCTTTTCCGGCTGGAAGGGCGGCATGGCAAACAGGAAGTAGGCCGCCAGGGCGTTGACGAACGGCTCGTACAGACCGCGCAACTCCGCCAGCGCGGTCGCCACCGCCGGCCCGTCGCGCATCTTCACCCCTGCCCCACAGAGCGACTCCCGCAGTTGTGCGAAATCCGCCGCGGTCAGCCGGTCTGGCTGCGGCGGCAGCGGCGGTGTTTGAAATACCATCGCCAGGTCGACCGCCGCGTGCCGCGCCATGGCGAAGGTCAGCCGGGCCTGGTAGCCGTCCGGCCCGTCCACGCCTGCGAAAATCAACGCCGACGTGTCGAGGATAGCCGTGAGCGAGCCGACCCACGACTGGTTCTCGTGTTGCGAGCGGTAGTAACTCAGCACGGGAAACGAGATGTGACTCTCCATCAGGTCCGCCGCCCAGCGTTCCCATTCGACCAGGAAGGGGCCGGGACCGGATGGGCTGCGGCCGGCCGCCAGCCGCCTGAGCAGCTCGCCGGCGCTGGGCGGAGACCCGGCCCGAGCATCGAATAGCGCGATGGTGATCTTGCGCCGCGAAAAGGCCTGATAAAGCACCGGCAGGTAGCTGACGATGACGGCCAGGAAGACAAAGCCGACACCGGACTCGGCCACGCTCAGTGCCCGTCCCGCCGTTCCGGTGGGCACCATGTCCCCGTAGCCGAGTGTGAAGAATGTGGTGCCGCTGAAGTACAAATAGGTCTCGAAGCCCGCGTCGGCCACCGACAACGCAGTGCCAAGCGACCAATGCAGCAGGGCAAAGCCGGCAATAAGTCCCGCAGCCCACAAGACGACCAGCACGAACAGCGACAACGGCCCGAAGGCGCTGAGGAATCCCGTTCGCCACCGGCCATTCGGAAGGAGCCGTGAGGCCGTCCGTCCGATCATCCAGGATGTGCGATAAAACCGGCGAGACAGCCGAAAGCCATGCCGCACGCGCCGTGGAAGGAGCACCACTTCGAAGGCGTCGATCAGCACGACGGCCATTAACAGTGCTGCGGCAACTATCCCGAACCACCTCATACCAATTCCCTCCGTCTCATTCGCCACGCCCCATGCGCAAAAGGCCAAAAGCGCGTACCAGGCAGATCCCGTGATTTGCTCCGCTGGCCACATCCGAGAATTAAGAAACGTTTTGTCTGCCGCGCACCAATGTATTATGCTGCACGATGCAACCCTTCTTCTTGTGGCCGCTGATCGCAGCAATCGTCCTGACAACGCAAGTCTGGGCCAAACAGTTCTTCACCTTGCCTTGAGATACAGGTGCCCTAGAATTTGCCTGGCCAAGTCTCTTGGAGCCGAAAGGGAGCGGACCGTGACTCAAGCCAGGTAGGCCGGAACAAGCCTGCGCAGTTCCGGCAATCGGCGCGATACCGATCCATGCCGGAACTGCGCAGGCTTGTTCCGGCCTACAGCAGGAGTATCACAATGACATTCGTCGAAGCATGGGTTGCCACGGCGGCCAAGCAGAAAATGGTCCGGCAGCAGATCGACCTCGGTCCCCTCTCGGCCGAAGACGTCGAAGTCGAGGTCGAACATTGCGGTTTATGCCATTCCGATCTTTCGGTGCTGAACAACGACTGGGGTTTTTCGCAATACCCGGCAGTCCTGGGCCATGAAGTGGTTGGCCGTATCATCGCCGTCGGATCGGCGGCGAAGGGGCTGCAAGTCGGGCAGCGCGTCGGCATCGGTTGGTATGCCGGCAGTTGCATGCATTGCCGGCAGTGCATGTCGGGCGATCAACACCTGTGCCCGCAGGCCCAAGCGACGATCGTCGGCCACCGCGGCGGGTTCGCCAGCCACGTTCGGGCGCATTGGGCCTGGACGCTTCCCCTTCCGGAGAAGCTCAACTTCGCCGAATCCGGGCCGTTGCTCTGTGGCGGCATCACGGTCTTCAATCCCCTGGCGATGTACGCCAGGCCCACCAGCCGCGTCGGTATTGTGGGCATCGGAGGTCTGGGTCACATGGGGGTGAAGTTCGCCGCCGCCTATGGCTGTGACGTAACGGCGTTCACCTCCAGCGAAAGCAAGTTCGACGAGGCCCTCCGCTTCGGCGCCAACCAGGTCGTATCCAGCCGCGATTCGGCGGGCATAAAGAAGTTGGCCCAATCATTCGACTTGCTGATCGTGACGGCGAACGTGCCGCTGGATTGGGATTCCTTGATCGCCTCGCTTGCGCCCCATGGCCGGATGCACGTCGTCGGCGCCGTGCTGGAGCCGATCCCGGTCGCCGTGTTTGCGTTGCTCGTGGGTCAGAAGTGTGTTTCCGGCTCGCCCACGGGCTCCCCGGTCGCGATCGAAACCATGCTTGATTTTGCCGCACGGCACAATATTACGCCGCAGACGGAGCACTTTCCCATGAGCCGGATCAACGAGGTATTCGCAAGACTGGAAGCCGGCAAAGCCCGTTACCGTGTCGTGCTCGACGCGGATTTCTAAGAACGAAGCAGGTGGAGGCTTTCTGCCTCCCTCCTCGACCCCATCCGGCTTGCCGGATGGTGAATCAGGTTGCCCAGCTAGAACGAAGATCCCCAAAAAACCAGACCCCATCCGGCTTGCCGGATGGTGAATCAGGTTGCCCAGCTAGAACGAGGATCCCCAAAAAACCAGACCCCATCCGGCTTGCCGGATGGTGAATCAGGTTGCCCAGCTAGAACGAAGATCCCGAAAAAACCAGACCCCATCCGGCTTGCCGGATGGTGAATCAGGTTGCCCAGCTAGAACGAAGATCCCGAAAAAACCAGACCCCATCCGGCTTGCCGGATGGTGAATCAGGTTGCCCAGCTAGAACGAAGATCCCCAAAAAACCAGACCCCATCCGGCTTGCCGGATGGTGAATCAGGTTGCGCAGCTAGAACGAGGATCCCAAGAACTTCGATCACCAATTCTCCCTCAACGCCGCGCTGCGGCGGATTGCATCCATGTCATATTCGCTAAAGGTCCCAGCGTAGAATCCGTCTTGCCACATTCGCACCTGGCCCAAGGCATAAGCCAGATTGTTCAGAAATGCCAACGCGATCTCTACCGGCGAATGTTCGATGTTGCCGCGAAGCGCAAGGTGAAGGTGATCGGGCATCGTCGAAATCGCCGCGACGCGATGGCCTTTCTTCTCGGCAATCTTTAAGGACCGATCGTAGAGCGTCTGGAGCTGAGATGGATTGTGCAACTGGCTACGACAGGCAGCGACAAGGACGACGTGCAGATTGTACCAATATTGCCCGCGGGCCGACTCGTTCGGGACGGCCAGATCGACCGCCGGAAACGTCCGCGTGAATTGTTGCAGCAACGCGATGTAGCGCGGGTCAACATAGGCCTCTTTCTCCACCTGCGAGGCGATGTACGACGTGACTCCTTGAGAGGTGTGCTCGCCAATCGACCTAACGGACACTTTTCGCGTAAAACCTGGGAAAGCGCTGGCCTCGTTGCGAAACAAGTACTGGAGCCGTCCTTTTGCCCGCGTTGCGAGAAATACCGGCGAAACCACGGGTCTTGCGCTGAACGTGATTTGGATACGGTCGCCGGTCCAGGCATGTTCCAGCCGTCGAAATCCGTCCTGCTCCCAAAGCGGATCGACCATCTCGAGGATATTCGGGGCCGGTAGGTTCCCCCACGCAGACTTCAGCCAACCCGTCCAAGAATAGCGAAGCTGATAAGCCGTGTGCAAGTGTTCGGGCCGATAGAGCGGTTCGAGCGGCATAGCTTGACAACCTGATTCACCATCCGGCAAGCCGGATGGGGTCTGGATTTCCTCGGACAATTACGCTCTAGCTTATCAACCTGATTCACCATCCAGCAAGCTGGATGGGGTCTGGATTTCCTCGGACAATTACGCTCTAGCTTATCAACCTGATTCACCATCCGGCAAGCCGGATGGGGTCTGGATTTCCCCGGACAATTACGCTCTAGCTTGACAACCTGATTCACCATCCGGCAAGCCGGATGGGGTCTGGAGTTCTTCGGACAATTACGCTCTAGCTTCTCAACCTGATTCACCATCCAGCAAGCTGGATGGGGTCTGGATTTCCTCGGACAATTACGTTCTAGCGTATCAACCTGATTCACCATCCGGCAAGCCGGATGGGGTCTGACTTTTCTAGAACTGCATTTGTCGCGACTCATGCCAAGATATCCTTCACGACATGCCCGGCGACATCCGTCAGGCGGAAGTCGCGGCCCTGGAAGCGATAGGTGAGCCGCGTGTGCTCGAACCCCAACAGGTGCAGGATCGTGGCTTGCAGGTCGTGGACGTGGACCCTGTTCTTGGTGACCGAGAAGCCCAGATCGTCGGTCTCGCCGTAAGAAAAGCCGTGCTTCACGCCGGCCCCCGCCAGGAGCATCGTGTAGCAGTCGGGATAATGATCGCGGCCGAGAATGCTGCTGCCGGCGGTGCGACCCTCGCGGAACGGCGTGCGGCCGAACTCGCCGCCGATGACCAGAAGCGTCTCGTCGAGAAGGCCCCGCCGCCGCAGGTCTTTGATCAAGGCGGAGAGCGCCCGGTCCATCGACTTGCACTTGTTCGTCAGGCCGTCGCGGATGTCCTCGCCGGGATTCGTGCCGTGGAAATCCCAACCCCAATCGAAAAGCTGCACGAAGCGGACGCCCTTTTCCACCAGCCGCCGCGCCAAGAGAATATTGTTGGCCAGGCTGCTCGCGCCGGGCTGGGCCCCGTAGCTTTCCAGGACCGCCGGCGGCTCGCGGGAAATATCCATCACGTCGGGCACGGCGACCTGCATCCGGAAGGCCAACTCGTATTGCGAGATCCGCGTGAGCGTTTCGGGATGGCCAAGCCGCCGGGCTTCCATCTGGTTGAGATCGTCCAGCGCGTCGAGCGTCATGCGGCGCATCTCGCGGTCCATGCCGGCGGGGTTGGAAACATAGAGCACCGGGTCGCCCTTCGAACGGCACTGCACGCCCTGGTAGACGGTCGGCAGGAACCCGGACCCGAACGAGTTCTTGCCTCCGTTGGGCTGCGTGCCGCTGGAGATCAGCACGATGAAGCCGGGCAGATCCTGGTTCTCGCTGCCCAGGCCATAGGTGACCCATGCGCCCATCGACGGGCGGCCCGGCCGCGGCGAACCGGTGAAGACCAGCAGCTCGGCCGGGGCGTGGTTGAACTGGTCGGTAACCATCGAGTGCACGACGCACAGCTCGTCGGCCACTTCGGCCAACTGCGGCACCGCGTCGGAAAGCCAGATGCCCGCCTTGCCATGCTGCTTGAAGGTCCGCCGCGTGCCCAAGAGCTTGGGCGTGCCGGAAGTGAAGGCGAAGCGCTTGCCCTTGGTGTAGGCGTCGGGGCAGGGCTGGCCGTCGCGCTTCACCAGTTCCGGCTTGTAGTCGAACAGATCGAGGTTCGGCGGCGAGCCGGTCAGGTGGATATAGATCATCCGCTTGGCCTTGGCGGCGAAGTGCGGTTTCTTGGGGGCCAAGGGATTGTCCAAAGCCGCAGCCGCCGGGCTGGCGCCCAGCGCGGAAGCCATGGCCATGGCCCCCAAGGCCAGCGACGATTGGCCGAGGAACTGCCGTCGCGTGATCGTTTGCAGGAGTTCGAGCCGGGGATCCATTCAGGGCCTCATCAACAATTCATCGAGGTTCAGCAACACATTGCCCACCGCCGTCCAGGCCGCCAGTTGCACGGCATCACCGCCCGCCGGGAGCGGGCCGAGCGGCTCGCAGGCCAGCTTCCGGGCTTCCTCGGGCTGTTTGGCATAACGCTGGCTCGCCTTCTCGTAAAGCTGCACGAGGCGTGCCGTCTCCGCGTCGGTCGGCGGCCGCGCCAAGCAGAGGCGGAGCCCGTACCGCACTTTGTCGGCCGGCGACGGACCTCCCTCGCGTGCCATCCGGCGGGCCAGGGCCTGGGCCGCTTCCACGTAGACCGGATCGTTCAACGTCACCAAGGACTGCAAGGGGGTGTTCGTCCGCGGCCGCCGCAGGGCACAGACCTCGCGGCTGGCCGAGTCGAACGTGACCATCGAAGGGTAGGGGTTCGTCCGCCGCCAGCTCGTGTAGACAGCCCGGCGAAAACGATCTTCGCCTTCGCTCGTTTGCCAATCCATGCCGCCGCCGAAAGCGGCGGACAGCCCGAACGAGGGCTGCAACGGACGCACCGCGGGGCCATACATCTTGGCGCTCAGAAGCCCGCTCACGGCCAGGCTCTGGTCGCGCACGGCCTCGGCATCGAGCCGGAAACGCGGACCGCGGGCAAGCAGCCGATTGTCGGGATCGCGCTCCCACAACTCCGGCGTGACCCGCGACGACTGCCGGTAAGCGGCCGACGTGACCAGCAAGCGGATGATGTGCTTGATGTCCCAATGCGAAGCGACCAGTTCGGTGGCCAGATAATCCAAGAGCTCGCCGTGCGAGGGCAGATCGCCCTGGGTACCGAAATCTTCGCTGGTGGCTACCAGCCCGATGCCGAAGATCTTTTCCCAGAGCCGATTGGCCAGCACGCGGGCCGCCAGCGGATTGTCGTCAGCGACGAGCCACTTGGCCAGTGCGAGACGATTGGGCGGCAGGTCCTTGGGCAGCGGATGAAACGCGGCCGGCACGCCTTCGCTCACTTGCGGCCCACGGTCGAGGAAATTGCCGCGATACTGGATCGTCGTCGTGCGGCGTTTTCCCGGCGGCAACTCGCGAAGGATCGGCACGCTGTACGGTTTGATCGCCGCCAACCGGGCCTTGAGGTCCGCCAAGCGATCGCTCGTAGTCCCGCCTTGAGGCGGTATTCGGCCGACCGTGGGTACATGGTGCCCAGGCGTGACTACGATGGATTTGGCCGGGGGGATTCCGCCTGAAGGCGGGACTACGAGCGCCGCGGCGGATACTTTCGCTTCCAAGGCCTCGATTTCCGCCGCGAGCTTCGCGCGTTCTTTCTGCTGTTGTTCGATGTAGAACGTGTGGACCGGCTGCTCGTCCTCGCGGTCGGCGTCTTCGGTGTTGTTGAAGACGGCGAAGAGCTGAAAATACTCCTTCTGGGAGATCGGATCGTATTTGTGGTCGTGACACTGGGCGCAGGCCATCGTGGTGCCCATCCAGACCGACATCGTCGTGTTGACCCGATCGACGATGGCCACGTTGCGGTATTCCTCGCGGTCGGAGCCGCCTTCGTTGTTGGTCTGCGTGTTGCGATGGAAGGCCGTGGCGATGATCTGCTCTTCCGTCGGATGCGGCAGCAGGTCGCCGGCGATCTGTTCGATGGTGAACTGATCGAACGGCTTGTTGGCGTTGAGCGAGCGGATCACGTAGTCGCGAAAGGCCCAAATCTCGCGTGGCACGTCGGCTACATAGCCGGCCGAATCGGCATAACGGGCCAGGTCGAGCCACATGCGGGCCCAGTGCTCGCCGAAAGCCGCGCGTGCCAACAAGCGATCGACGAGCTTCTCATAGGCGTCGGGGCTCCGGTCGTTGACGAACGCGTCGACCTCGGCAACCGTCGGCGGCAGGCCGGTCAGATCGAGCGCGAGTCGCCGGATCAAGGCGGGGCGGTCGGCCTCCGGCGACGGATGGAGTTTCTCCTTTTCCAAACGGGCCAGGAGGAAACGATCGACGTCGTTCTTGGGCCACGCGCGATCGCCCACTTGTGGCACCGGCGGCCGGACCGGCTTGACGTAGGCCCAGTGTGGCGCGTAAGCCGCCCCCTGGCGGATCCAGCGCGAAAGATGGTCGAGTTCCTGGGCGGACAGTCGCTTGCCGGTCGATGGCGGTGGCATCCGTTCGTCGGGATCGTTGCTGCTCACGCGGCGCACGACCTCGCTCTGCTGGGGGTCGCCCGGCGCTATGGCCCGATGGCCGTCGCGGAGCGCGATGGCTATTTCTCGCACGTCCAGCCGCAGCCCCGCCTGGCGTTTCTTTTCGTCCGGGCCGTGGCAGGCGGCACAGTTGCGAGAGAGAATCGGGCGGATATCGCGGTTGAAATCGACCGTTTCCACGGCCTGCAACGGGCTGGCAAAAATCAGCATGACCAGCCCGCAGGCCAAGGCAAGGCCCGCCGTCTTCTTCCGGCAGGCCGCAATCGCCGGGACGGATCGGGCCAAATCGTTCACGAGGGACTTCTCTTTCATCCCTGAATTGTTGCGCAAGCAAGCGGTTTAGTCAACTTTGACGTACGCCCGGTAGAGTTCCAGCGCCCGATCTTCGCTGATATCCTTGTCGATCACCAGCCGGGCGTGGGCTGAGACCGCTTGCCCGGCCCGGAGATCGCCGCCAAAGAGTGAGAGATAGACCGAGCGATGGGCTTCTTCGCCGTAGGGCATCGAGACGGCAAAGCAGTCGCCGGGCCGCGACATCAGGACCGCGGTCAGCCCGTTGGTCGCGTCGCGCCGCAAGGCCAGCGGCGCAGCAAGACGGGGCATAAGCTTCCACGTTACCGGGTTCGGCGGACGGGTCCAGCGGCCGTCGCCGATGAGCGCGGCTGCCGCATCGTCGCGGGGAAAGGCCTGCCAATCGCCGCCTGTCTTGACCGCTTCCATGAATCGGCCGGAACCGTTTGCCGAGCCGGGCTGCCGCACGTAGGCCAGGGCTGCCGGGAAGCCATGGAAATAAGAGGCCAGAAACAACTCGAACCGCCGCAGATCGCGCCGCGGCTTGACGGTTAGGACAAGATCCAGCGTATCGCCGGCCGACCAGCGATAGACGCCGGTCATCTCCAGGGGATGCGTTTCGTCGGCCGACCAACGCACCCTGGCAGCGCCGTCGGTCAATAACTCCGACTTGCTCGCCCAATCCCAGGCCGCCGTTCCGAAGCGGGCGTCGGAGGTCAACATCCGATACGGAGAGAGGATGCCGAATGCCCCGGCGATCTGGACGCCCGAGGCGATGTGCGTCACGGGCCGCAAGCCCAGCGACTTGCCGCCCTCGGCGAGTGTGCCTTTCAGGACGCCGGTGTCGAAATGCATTTCGCCTGCCGCGCGCGTGAAAGCGGGCCGGGCTGGCGAACGGTCCTCTCCCGCAACGGGTCCGCACGTCAGCGCCGGCGCGATGGCGGCCATGGCAAACAAGAAACCGCAACGAAGGCGATTCATGGCGTTCTGTTCCTTTCGGTTAAACCTCCATGCCTTCCAAATTGACTTCCAGCCGCTTGTTTTCCTTGATCACGTCGTCCATGGTGAGGAAGCCGCGCCGGGCGGCGGCCTCGCGGCCGAGGATCGCCGTCAGCGTGCCGTCGACGGCCCGCTGGGCCGAGAGGTTCTCGTAATGCCCCTCCACAATATTCTTGTGGAACAGGGCGATGTTCTTGACGGCGCCCTCCTTGTACGTGTCGCCGCTGGTGCCCGAATAGTGTTTCGCGCCGCCGCGGACGTAGTTCTTGCCGCCATACATCAGGTGAGCAGTCGCTTGCATGCCGAAAATGCTGGCCGAGAGGGTCGTGATGTCAAAGTCGTTGTTGATGCTTTGCGTGACGTGGGTCCAGAGCGTGCCGTCAGGCATTTCATAGACCACGGCCGCGGCGTCGGTGCGGTCGCCGTGCGGCTCGGGCCGGCAGGTCCGCGAACGCCCACAGGCGCTGGTGGGCCGCTGGCCCAAGGTCCAGACGATGCCGTCGATGATGTGGATGTCGTAGGAGACGATCGTGTCGCCGCCCAAGGCTGTGTCGGAAAGCCAGATTTCATCGCGGAGCCGGCTCTCGATGTTCTTGCCCAGCGGCGGATCGGGCCAGGCCTGCCAGCCAATGCCGAAGGAGGCAATGTGGGCCAGTTTTCCCAGCCCGCCTTCACGCACGCGTGTGGCCATCTCGATGCAGACCGGATCGTGCGGCAATTGATAGTCGACGAGGAAGCAGCGCTGCTTCTGCGTGGCCTGTTTGGCGGCCGTCCCGATGGTCAGGCAGCCCGGCACGTCGACGGCAATCGGCTTGGCCATGTAAACGTGCAAACCGGATTCGACCGCGGCCTTGGCCTGTTCGGGATAGAAGTAGGGCACGTCCTCGATGAGGATCGCCTCGACACCGCTCTGGATGAGCCGTTTGTAGCCCGATAGCCCGCTGAATCGCCGTGTCTTGGCGACGCCGAACTTATTGCCGGCCTCCTCGGCGACTTGCGGGAAGTAGTCGGCCACGGCGTGGAGTTCGTAGCCGCCGTGCTGCAGGAACAGCGGCACAATCCAGTTTCCTCGGCCGCCGCAGCCGACCCAGCCCAATTTGATCTTCCGCCCTGGCGCGGCCGGCTTCGGAGCGTCGGCGGCCAGGACATTCACACCCTTCAGCAACGACACGGAAGTCGCCATGGCAGCGGCGCTGCCGAGCAGCCCGCGCCGGGAAATCGTAGGTTCTTTTCTGTCAGATGAACTCATGGAATTACTCCTGGTTAGGTGGACATGGATCACGGGACGCCGATCCGATCAACATAAGCATAAGCGCGATAATTACCGACCGCGAAATGGATGGCATGATGCTAGGCTACGTCGGCCGGGCAGGAATGGTGCGATTTCTTCTCCGCCTTCGCCGCTCCATTGCCCCATTCCACAATCGTCGCCAGCCGATCCCAGATCCCTCGATCCACGAGTTCCTGCCAGAAGGCCAGCAACTCGGCGAAAACCTGCCGCCGGCGGTCATTCCGTTCCTGCCGCAGATAGTCAAACCCCGGCCGCAAACGCTCGAACCGCTGCGAAGTGCCGAAGTAGAGTTGGATTTCGACTGCTTCCTTGCGGGCGAACTCCGCAAAGGTCTCGACCCAGACATCGCAATCGTGGATTTCGCCCAGCAGCGTCTGCAACCGCTTGACCGCGTCGCCCGTTTCCGCCAACTGGCTGCCGGCCTCATTGTCGGAGAAAACGGGCCGGGCAAGCTCCAGCGTGTAGCGCAGTCGCTTGGCCGCGATCCGCATGGCGTGATGCCGCTCGTGTTGGTCCGGGTAGGCAAGCCCCCCCGCCTCAGCGAGTAGCCGTTTGAGCCGCCTGCGAACACACCTTCCGGCCTGGCCGCGGGCGCACTCGCCGGCAACCAGCGGCACATCCCCCGCCTCGCCCAAGATCCCGCGGACGGCATCCTGCATCGCCTTCAGCATGCCGTGGCTTTCAAAGCGATCGACGGCCTTGAGAACGCGCAACTGGAGCCACTGCCGCTGAAGTTCGATGTGACTCAGCAGACAGGCGATCCCCGGCACCAGCCCACGATCGGAAATTCCCGCCAGGCTGCCGGCAAGGAATTCGATCAGCACGTCGTGGTCACGGGCTTCGCTCAGGTTCCGGGTCAACCGCCGGACCTGCCTCTTCCAATCCTTGACTTGCTTGGGTTTCCAGCAAGCGCGGAACATGCTCAAAGCGGCACGCAATCGCCGAGAGGCGACGCGGGCGCGGTGAATCGCTTCGATGTCCTCGCCCAGGCGGACACCGCCCAGATGTTCGGCAAGCTGCTTCACCTGTTTTCGCAGGCTGCGAGCCGCCAAAATGCGGTAACTGGCATCGGAACATCGTTTCACAAGCGCAACCTAACCACCTAAGGCGTTACTTCTGGAACCGGATCCGCAAGTTCGTCGAGCGGAGTTCATCCCGTTGCAAGACATCCGTGCACTGGACAGTCGCCGCCCCTCCTCAGAGAAGAAATTATAGGGTTGATCGCAGTTCCATTCAATCCTCAGTATACACCGATAGAGGGGGTTGAGCAAGAAAAAAGGCCCCTCCGCACTGAACTTCCCTGCTTCTCCGTTTTCGCCTATAATTCGCGTCAGCCAACGGCTTCCGCAGGACGGCGCTGTTGTGGCCGCGCTGTTGTGGCCGGTCTCTGACCGCTGTTGTGGCCGGTCTCTGACCGAGGCACGCCGCCGACCGAAGGTCTCGTACCGGACTGCGGAGACCTTCGGTCGGAGGATTCGGCGGGGTCCGGAGATCCTCGCCGAACCCGTGGGTCCGGAAACACTGTTGTGGCCGGTCTCTGACCGAGCCACGCCGCCGACCGAAGGTCTCGTACCGGACTGCGGAGACCTTCGGTCGAAGGTTTCGGCGGGGTCCGGAGACCCTCGCCGAACCGGTGGGTCCGGAAACACTGTTGTGGCCGGTCTCTGACCGAGCCACGCCGCCGACCGAAGGTCTCGCACCGCACTGCGGAGACCTTCGGTCGGAGGTTTCGGCGGGGTCCGGAGACCCTCGCCGAACCGGTGGGTCAGGAGACCCTCGCCGAACCGGCAAACCACTACGGATTGTGGTCACACCGACGTCGAACTGCAACCTCTTGTGTGCCAGAACCAGTCAACTGAGGAGAGAAGCCACGGACGGACTGCGAATCGGAATTGGCCATGACACCCACCGGCTTCGGCACGGCGGACAGCTACGGTTGGGTGGTATCGATATACCCCATGACCGGCAAATGATCGGTCATAGCGATTCCGACGTGCTGCTGCACGCCATCACCGACGCCCTTTTGGGGGCGTCCGCACTGGGCGACATTGGTCAAATGTTTCCCGACACCGACCCGCTCAACCGCGGCCGCGATTCGGCCGAGATGCTCATCGCCGCCCGAGATGCTATGACGGCGATCGGGCTGCGGATCATCAACATCGATTGCATCGTCTTTGCCCAGCGACCCAAACTGCTGCCCTATCGGCAAACGATTCGCGAGCGGATCGCCGACATCTTGCAGATCGAGCCCGAGCGGATCGGGCTCAAGGGCAAGACGGGCGAAGGCGTGGGGCCCATCGGGTTGGAAGAAGCCATTTCGGCGGAATGCGTGGCGCTGTTGGAGAAAACATAGTAGAACTTGGATCTTAGTGCTCAGCCCTTAGTTCTGAGCACTAAGTTCCAAGTTCTAAGCACTAAGATCTGTTTCCCCGAACCCCGAACCCTGGGATCTCTCCCTATGATTCGCCTCTACAGCACCCTTTCCCGATCGAAGGAACCGCTCGAGACGGTCCAGCCCGGCAAGGTTGGCATGTATCTTTGCGGCCCGACCGTTTATAAACCGAGCCACATCGGGCATATGGTCGGTCCGGTGATCTTCGATGCCATCAAGCGTTACCTGACCTACTCGGGCTACGAAGTCACCTTTGTTGTGAACATTACCGACGTGGACGACAAGCTGATCAACGAGTCCAACGCGCGGGGGATCTCCATGGCCGCGTTGGCCGAAGAGATGACGGCCGACTACATGCGGAACATCGGGGCCCTGGGCGTCGACACAATCGACCACTTCCCCCGCTGCACCGACAACATCGACGAAATCATCGACTTCACCAAGACGCTGATTGCGAAGGGGTTTGCCTACCAGTCCGAAGGCGACGTCTACTTCGACGTGACCAAGGACCACGACTACGGCAAGCTTAGCAACCGCAGCCCGGAAGAAATGCAAGGCGAAGGGGGCAGCATGGCCGAGCGAAAACACAACGCGGCCGACTTTGCCTTGTGGAAGACCGCCAAGCCGGGCGAGCCCTCGTGGCCCAGCCCGTGGGGACCTGGCCGGCCGGGCTGGCACATCGAATGCTCGGCCATGAGCCGCCGCCTGCTGGGCAAGACTTTCGACATTCACGGCGGCGGACTGGACCTCATCTTCCCGCACCACGAGAACGAAGTGGCCCAGAGCGAGTGCGCCCACGGCCAGCCGATGGCCAAGTACTGGCTGCACAACGGCCTGTTGCAAGCCGCGGATGAAGTCGGCAAGGTGGGTGGCCGGGCGACCCGCGCGGCGGCGGATATCGACGCCCAGATTGCCAACAAAATCAGCAAATCGAAGGGGTCGGCGCCGTTCCGGGAGTTGCTCCAGCAATTCAGTGCCGAGACGATCCGCTTTTTCCTGCTCGCCACGCACTATCGCCGGCCCGTCGAATACAGCGAAGCCCGCTTGCGCGAGACTGCGGCGGCGCTGGAGAACTTCTACCGCTTCTTCAAGCGGTACGAACTGGCAAGCGGTGAGAGTTATTATGCGATTGTCCCGCCGTTCCGCCGCGCGCAAGGCGATTTCGAGCCGGGCGACGATCCCTTGCTCAAGGACGTGGTCCACCACCGCAACCGGTTCCTCGACGCCATGGACGACGACTTCAACACGGGCGGGGCGATGGGCGACGTGTTCGAACTGCTCCGCCGCTTGAACAAGTATATCGACGACGAGAAGCTGGAGAGAAAAGAGTCGCAAACGCCCGCCAAGCTTGCTGCGCTCCGCCGCGGCGCGACGGTGTTCCGCGAGATGGGCGCGGTGATGGGCCTCTTCCGCCAACCGCCCGCCGAGAAGCTCGCCGGCGGCGGTAACGAACTGGTCGGCAAGCTGATGGGCCTGTTGATCGAGTTGCGGGCCGAATCGCGCAAAAAGAAAGACTTTGCCACCGCCGACCAGATTCGCAAGCGGCTGGCGGAAATCGGGGTGGTCTTGGAAGATCGGCCGGGCGGTACGGAATGGAGCGTCCCGTAGGTCCATCTTGCCGAGATGGACTAACGTTTGTTGCGGTTCGGCGAATGATTGCGGCCACGGAGGAAACACGGATTGACCACGGGCGGGAAGAAGCCCAATCAAGTACAATTATCTGAAATCTGGAATTCGCAGTGATCAATCCGCAACCCACGACCCGCATTCTGGGCATCGACCCCGGCCTGAACATCACCGGCTACGGCGTGCTGGAAGTTGGCGGCGGGCCGCCCCGGTTGTGCGAGGCGGGCGTGGTCCGCGGCAAGTCGCGGGGCTCGCTCACCGGCCGCCTGCTGGAGATCCATCAGGGCGTGGCCGACGTGATCGCCGCCCTGCGGCCCGGCGTGATGGCCCTGGAACAACTTTATTCGCACTACGCGCGGCCGCGAACGGCCATCCTCATGGGCCATGCCCGCGGCGTGATCTGCCTGGCGGCGGCCGAGGCGGGCATCCCCGTGGTGCATTACGCCTCGACGCAGGTCAAGCGGATCCTCACCGGCGCTGGCCGGGCCGACAAGCTGCAAATGCAAAAGGCCATCCAACGTGAATTGCACCTGCCGCAACTGCCCGAACCGCCCGACGTCGCCGACGCCCTGGCGGTGGCACTGTGCCATTGCTACTTAAAGGATAAACTAGGAAAAGAGCTAAGATCTTAGAACTTAGAGCTTAGAATAGGAACCTTGAGGTCTGAGATTACAGCACCCAAGACCAAAGTCCTAAGATCTGCACGATCATGATCACCAAGATTTCCGGCCAACTCGTCGCACTGCAAGAGAGCACGCTTTCGCTGCGGATCGATGCCTTCGAGTACGAGATCCTCATTCCCGAGTTCACGCGGCGACATTTGCAGCAGCAGATCGGCCAAACGATCTGCCTGCACACGATCCAGTACCTGGAAGGCAATCCCATGCAGGGCCGCCTCACGCCGCGGCTGATCGGATTTATCAGCGAGGTGGAACGCGAGTTCTTCGAGCTCTTCTGCTCGGTCGACGGCATCGGCGTCCGCAAGGCCTTGCGGGCGATGGTGCGGCCCGTCAAGGAAGTCGCCACGGCCATCGAGGAGCAGGACGCCAAGACGCTTTCCTCTCTGCCCGGCATCGGCGCCGCCATGTCGGAACGGATCATTGCCAAACTCCGCCGCAAGGTGCCCAAGTTTGCCCTGATGGTCGTCGAAAAGGAATCCCGCGAGGCCGACGTGGAAGCGGATGTGGTCGCCGAGACCTACGAAGTCCTCCGCAAGCTGGGCCACGCCGAGAGCGATGCCCGGCGGTTGCTCGACGCCGCCCTGGCCGCGAAGAAGAAGTACAATGACGTTCAGGACCTGCTGCAGGCGATCTACCAACAGTCACAAAAGTAGATCTTCGACCTTAGAACTTAGTGCTTAGATCTTTGCCAAGCACTAAGCACTAAGAACTAAGAACTAAGAACTCATGGCCCGCGAACCGATCATCCAGCCGGGGATAGTCAATCCAGACGAGGATCGCGAACTTCGCCCTCAGCGGATGCGCGATATGGTTGGCCAGCGCGAGGTCCACGAGCGGTTGGGGATTGCCGTCGATGCCGCCTCGAAGCGCGGCGAACCGCTGGGCCATATCCTCCTGGACGGCCCGCCGGGGCTGGGCAAGACAACCTTTGCCACGTGCATCCCCCGCGACATGGGGGTTAGCGTGCAGATCGCCAGCGGCGCCGCCCTGGCCGCGCCCAAGGACTTGCTCCCTTATCTGACGAACATCGAAGAGCGATCGGTCTTGTTCATCGACGAGATCCACCGCATGCCCAAGGCGGTCGAGGAATTCCTGTACCCGGCGATGGAGGATTTCCGCATCGACATCATCCTCGGTGAAGGCGTGAACGCCCGGACGATCAACCTGCAGCTCAAGCCGTTCACGCTGATCGGGGCCACGACCCGCACGGGCTTGCTCTCCGCGCCCTTGCGCGACCGCTTTCAGATGCGCGAGCACCTGGACTTCTACAGCATCGAGGAACTGTCGGAAATCGTGGCCCGGAACATGCGAAAACTCAAGGTCGAGTCGGATGATGACGCGGCCGTGGAGATTGCTGTCCGCAGCCGCGGCACTCCACGGCTGGCCAACAATCGCCTCCGCTGGGTCCGCGACTATGCCCTGAGCCGTGCCGACGGGCGGGTTTCGCTCAGCGGTCGCCCGCAACGGGCTGGATATGCTGGGCATCGACCGGTTGGGCCTCGATCCGCAAGATCGCAAGTATCTGGAGACGATCGCCCGCGTGTTCGGCGGTGGTCCGGTGGGGGTTGAAGCGGTTGCACATACGTTGAACTTGGCTCCCGACACGCTCGTCGACGAGGTCGAGCCGTTCTTGCTCCGCAAGGAGCTTGTCGTCCGCACGCCGCGCGGGCGCCGGTTAACGCCTGCGGCATTCGATCATTTGCGGATCCTGCCCCCAGCCGATTCGGATTCCTCCGGCCAAGGCAAGCTGTTCTAGCAGCCGGCAGGGACGTGCCACCCCTTCCGCAAGCATTGACAGCAGTTTGCAAGCTTGCGATCAAGGTCCCAGAAGATAGCGATGAGGTAACCCGTTGGTATTATTGCAGGAATTTCTTCGGCTATTACAATAGATGGGTGTATCTCTTCGCTTGGTCATGGATTAGGCCCCTCACTGAAGGAGAATCGTATGTTGGCCATCGCCGCCGGATACGAATTCGACGTGGACCGTGGTCCCGATTGGCTCTGGATCAGGATTCGGAGCGTGGATGCCGGTTCTTCGCCCGTTGCGTCCTTAGCGGAGCAGCTTGTGGAACTGGTCGAGAAACACTTCATCTATCGCGTCGTGCTCGAGTTGCACCGTGTTCCCGAACTGAGCAGCGCTCTCATCGGAGAACTGGTTCAACTCGATCGGCACATCCTCAAGCACGACGGCGTGCTGCGGGTTTGCGGGCTCTCGCCGGAGGGCCGTACGATGCTGGAGATGTGCGGACTGGATGACCTCTGCCTGGCGTATGAAACGCGCGAGGAGGCCATTCTTGGCCGCTGCGCTCTGCGCGTGCCGAGATAGCGCCGCAGAAGGTCCGCGATGATCGCCGTTGATTACCAACAAACTTCCAGTTCGTTGGCGATCTCCTGGACGCCCGCCACATGGCGGATCGCTTCTTGGGCCATTTGTTTTTGAAAGAATGTCCCCACCGTGCCGCGAAGCGTCACGCGGCCGTCGTTCGCCTCGAACCGCAGCGTCTTGGGGGCGATGTAGGGATTCTGTTCTATCGCGCAGTACACGCGATCTTCTAAAGGACTGATCTCGATCATTGCAACAAGGGCGGGACTTTGGGGGGCTCAGCGGGAGGCGATTACGTCAAAGGGACGTTGTGCCTGAGATGCCTATATAGGAGAAGATCGGTCATCAACGCCGATCGCTGCAGGTCTTAACACTGAGAAAGATGGAATAACTGCGAAGAGTGTTTAGAGGATAGCGAGTGTATCGCATATTCCGGCAGGAAAGGCCGGCGACCCGTACGGCAGGCCGACCATGTACCCGTGCCTGACGCAGCTCAATGACCTTTCGCGATTCTGGGACGCTGGAGGGTGTCCGTAGGGTGGGACAAGGTCGCGCCGATCATGGTGGGCCGTCGCAAACCGGTCAACCTTCAATTCTGGACCAACGCAGAAATAACGGTAGACCGCGACCGCCGGCCCACCAGCGCGTCGGTTTGCTCGTCCCACCCTACACGCATCTGCGTCCCAGGATTGCGAAAGGTCATTTAGACTCGTGTGAGCGTGTCCCATCCTGCAGCCCGAAAATCGACGGACTCGGAGGTCGATCCTGCAAACAGGAGCTACTCCGGCGGGCGGATTTCCAGGATCTCGAAACGCACCTTGCCTTGCGGCACGGCAATCTCGACCCGCTCGCCAACCTTCTTGCCGTTGAGACCTTGCGCCAGGGGGCTGGTAACGAGGATCTTGTTGGAGTTGTAATCCTCTTCGCCGGCGCCGACGAGGGTAAACTCTTCCTCGTCGCCGAAATCGAGGTCCTTGACCACAACGGTGCAACCGAACGACACCTGGTTCTTGGGGAACTGGCTGGGATCGACGAGCACGGCACGGGAGAGTTTGTCGCGGATGGCGCCGATTCGCGCTTCCAGCATGGCGTGGCTTTCCCGGCGGCCGTGATACTCGGCGTTCTCCGAAAGGTCGCCCTCCGCCCGCGCAGCCGCCAGGCCCTCAAGAACCTTGGGTAGTTCCACGCTCTGCAAGTGATCGAGCTCGGCCTTGATCTTGTCGTATCCGGTCCGAGTCATGGGGATGCGGTCCGACATGCTGACTCCTCGTGTGCTTACGAAAAAAAAACCGCGGCCACCCCAGAATTCCGGGAGGACCGCCGGCGCTTGTTTGAATTCCTGTACCCCCTATTCTTTCTTGTCGGGGGTCGTTTGTAAAGGGCTTACCGCCACGAATAATAGGCCAGGGCGGCCGCCAAGGCCAGCAAGACCAGACCGCCGAGAAGCATTGCTTTTCGCACAGCAGCCCGTCGCCGCGGCTTGGCCGGCTCGTCCGGCAAGAGCGTTTCCGCGACCATGTGCCGTGCGCGAATGATCGGGGTCGTTGCCTCCGGCTGATTGGATTGGCGAATATGCGCAATCATAGTCCGTCAGTCCCGGATTTCCGATAGGCATCCCGCAACGCCTTGGCGACCGCCTTCCAGGAGAAATAGGTGCAGACGTGCTCGGCCAGATTCTTGCTCCGCTTACGGTCCAAGGCCGCCTGCACGCCGCGGCGGATGCCGGCCACGTTGTCGGGCCGGATATAGACGGCCTGGTGACCGAAATACTCGCTGCCACAGCCCCCTTCGAACAAGACCAAGGGCGTGCCCGACACACCGGCCGCCAGGGCAATCCGCTCCGGGCCGGCAACGCTGCTGCCCACGACCGTGCACCCGCAGCCCGCATAAGCGCTGGCCAATCGAGGGTCATTGCCGGCCAACCGCGGGAGGAACTGGACTTGGGGACCGGCTACGCGACGGCATTCGTCGAGATACCAGTCACACTGGGGGGCAACGTCGCCCATGATCACCAGCGGAACATCGAGGTTCTTCATCGCCCAGAGAAAACCGAGCTGTTGGTTGTTGGGCTCGATCGTACCGACATAAAGCACAAAGTCGCGCACGCCGGCATACTTGCGAAAGAGCTCCGGATCGGCCTCGGCCAACTGCGGATCCACGCCATGCGGGACCACGCGCAGCCGATCCGGCGGAAGTTTGAATCGCCGGGCGATGTGCTGGGCCTCGACGTTCGAGTTGGGCAGCAACAAGTCGACGGCCGCGTAGAGTTCGCGCTTCCAGGGCGGGATCCTGGAGAAGACCCCCCGCCCGGTTTTGGCGAACCAGGCCCCCGTCTTTTTCAGCCATCCACGGGGATAGGGACCGCGATCGCCGTCGTCTTGCCACGATTCCGGCGACAGCACCACTTTGACCCCACTCCGCCGGGCGGATTCCACAACCGGCAGGAACTCGGCAGCCGTGCCGAAAAGATGCAGGCAGCGACAATCGGCAAGTGAATCTTCGAATGGCCGCCAGAGCCGGGCCGCGATACCCACTTGGGGCAACGCTCCGCACAGCGCCAGCAGGGCGCGCCGAACATCATCTTCGGCCACCCACCGCGCCGCCAAGAGTGTTTCCGTCTTGCTGCCCGAGAATCGCTTGACAGCAGTTGGCGGCGCAGCCTTGACGGCTCGATTCTTCGCTTTGGAGGCAGTCTTCATATCCCAATCGACTCGTAATCCGTTACGTTCCGCAGTACGAAACAGAAGCGTATGCCTTGCACGGATTGAAGTGGTCTCAATCGCAGCAACCGCTTCGTAGCACTGAAAACCGTTCGCAGTAAACGTGCTGCGGAACCTCAATTTTATATCATACTCTTCGGGCTACGGGAAGAGCAAGCGACCTGCGCCGCAAGGAACGCCTTCCGCGGCGTTCCATGAACGCGAAGAACGCTCTCCATCGGAACGCCACGGAGGACGTTCCCTGCCGGTGCCCAGAATTAAGTAAGGCCATTTATCTCCGGATCTTCCCCGCACTGCGGAGACAGGCAATTACCTCGTCGGCAAGGACTTCGGCTGTCTTCGTCCCGGCATCCAGCACTAGTTCGGGCTTGAGTGGGGCTTCGTAGGGATCGTCGATCCCGGTAAAACCCTTGAGTTCGCCTGCCCTGGCCTTCTTGTACAGCCCTTTGGGGTCACGAGCCTCGCAGACGTCGATCGGCGCATCGACAAATATCTCGACAAAGTCGCCGGCGGCAAGGGTTGCCCGGACCCGATCGCGGTCCGCCCGATAGGGGCTAATGAAGGCGGTGATCGCAATAACTCCAGCCTCGGCAAAGAGTTTCGAAACGGCGCCGATGCGGCGGATGTTCTCTTCGCGGTCCTGGGCCGAAAAACCAAGCCCGAAACGCTTGGCGAAGTCCTCGCCATGCTGTTGCTTGAGCATTCCCGGAGCGGCGTTCAATCCGTGACGAATATTGTCACCGTCCAAGACAAAACTGTGTACCCCGGCCGACCACAACTTGTGGTCCACCAGATTGGCCACCGTACTCTTGCCGCAAGCGCTGAGGCCCGTGAACCAAACGACGCAACCGGCGTGGCCGTTTAGGTTTTCACGCTCGGGGCGAGTGACGGCATGCTCGTGCCAGTGGACCTGAACTTCGGATTTGTCCGACATCAACGAATTCTCCCTGCTGAATATGGCCGATCGAAAACAACGTATAATAGGCAAACTCAGCGCTTTGTACAAGCTGACTTGGCGTTACCCCCCTGCCACATTTTCCCCGTGACTTTTTGTCGCACTCTCCGCTAGTATCCTCTGGCGTGAATCGCGTATAATCGCGGGTGGCAAGAGCGGTTTTCCTAATACCAGGCTTATTTTTCCCTAGGGCGTGCTTATATGAGTCAGCTTGAGTTCGTTTCCGACAGCGAGGTTGAAGCCGTGACATCCTACGGACTTACGGCGGAAACACTTTTTGAAAAGTGCATCGCCCTGGCCAGAAATCTGTGGTGGAGTTGGAACCACGAGGTGATCAACCTTTTTCGCGATCTCGACCCCATTCGCTGGCGTCAGTTGGACCATAATCCTATCGCTTTGCTTTCCGAGTTCACGCCCGAGCGGCTGGAAATGCGGGCGGCCGAAATGGTCCTCTACAGCCGCATCAACCAGGCCTACCGGCGGCTGAAGGAATACATGAACGAGATCCCGGCCTGGGGGCGGACCAACACGGGCGTGCTCGGCTCGCGGCCCGTCGCCTACTTCTCCCTCGAATTCGGGGTCCACGAGTCGGTACCCATCTACTCCGGCGGTCTGGGCGTGCTCTCCGGCGACCACATCAAGAGCGCCAGTGCCCTTGGAGTGCCGCTGGTCGCCTGCGGGCTGTTCTACGACCAAGGCTATTTCAAGCAGCACCTCGACCAGCAAGGCTACCAGCAGGAGGAATACCTGGACACGAAGGTCGAGAATCTGCCGATGGAACCCGCCCGGGACCGTGAGGGCAAACCGATTACCGTGCAGATCGACACCCGCACGGGGCGTCTGCTGGCCAAGGTCTGGCTGATGCGTGTCGGCCGCGTGAAGCTGTACTTGTTGGATTGCGACGTACCCAGCAACAGCCCGGAGGACCGCGAGCTCACCGCCCGGCTTTACGGCGGCGACACCCGCGTCCGCATCCGGCAGGAGCTTGTGGCGGGCGTCGGCGGCATCCGCGCCCTGACGGCCCTGGGCATTACGCCGGGCGTTTATCACCTCAACGAGGGGCACAGCGCCTTCGCCACGCTGGAGGCGATCCGCCAGCGGATGAAGGAAGACGGGGTGAGCTTCGAAGTCGGTTTGCGGGAAGTGGCGCACCGCACGGTCTTCACCACGCACACGCCCGTGCCCGCCGGTCACGACCGCTTCGATCGCAACCTGATCGAGGAGCACCTCGGTCCCTTGCGCGACGAGTTGGGCATCTCCTTCGAGCAACTGATGGGCCTCGGCCGCGTCGAGCCGCAGAATGAGCACGAGCCGTTCTGCATGACCGTGCTGGGGCTGAAGCTCTCGCGGCGGGCCAACGCCGTGAGCAACCTGCACGGCCACGTCTCGCGGCGGATGTGGGCCCATCTCTGGCCGTGGCGGGCGGAGGAAGAAATCCCCATCGGCCACATCACCAACGGCGTCCACATTCCCACCTGGCTGGCCTTCCAGATGATGCAGCTTTACGATCGCAACTTCGAGCCCGGCTGGATGGCCCGGCTCAGCGATCCGGAGATCTGGAGGGGCATCTACGACGTCGATCCGGGCGAGCTTTGGGAAACGCACTACGCCCTGAAGAACCTGATGCTGGCCTTCGTCCGCCGCCGCCTGAGCCGCCAGTGCCGCCGCCGCGGCGAGAGCGACGAAGTGGTCGAAGCCGCGCGGAACGTCCTCGATCCGAACCTCCTCACGTTCGGCTTCGCCCGCCGCTTCGCCACCTACAAACGGGCCGACCTGTTCCTCAGCAACATCGACCGCATGGCCGAGCTGGTGAACGATCCGCAGCGGCCGGTGCAGTTCATCTTCGCCGGCAAGGCCCACCCCGCCGACGAGCCCGGCAAGCAACTGATCAAGCGGATCTCGAACCTCCGCTTCGACTCCCGCTTCGCCGGGCGGGTGGTCTTCATCGAGGACTACGACATCAACGTCTGCCGGCACATGATCCAGGGGGTCGACGTCTGGCTGAACAATCCGCGGCGGCCGCTGGAGGCCTCCGGCACCAGCGGACAGAAGGCGGTGCTCAACGGGGCCTTGAACCTCTCGATCCTCGACGGCTGGTGGTGCGAGGCCTTCGACGGCGCCAACGGCTTCGCCATCGGCAAGGGCACACAGCACGTCGACGACCGCATCACCGACGCCCGCGACGCGGCCGATCTGGTCCGCGTGCTGAGCGAGGAAGTGATTCCCCTCTTCTACGATCGCGACATCGACGGTTTGCCGCGGCACTGGATCAAGCGGATGATGAACTCCATCAGCACGCTGGGCTGGCGGTTCAGCGCCGACCGCATGGTCGCCGACTACGTGCAGCAATGCTACCTGCCGGCCTCCGGCGGATTGAGCTGCCAGATGCCGTAAGGCAGAAGCAATGAGAACCCTAGTCATCCTCGCCCATCAACGCGCGGGCAGTTTCTGCCACGCGATTGCGGAAACCGCGATGGAAGCCTTGCGCACCGCCGGACACGACATCGTCTTCCACGACCTCTACGCCGAAGGCTTCGATCCGATCCTGATCGACGCCGAGATTCCCAAGGAGGCGGAGCTGCCCGCGACCATCGCCCGGTATTGCCGCGAAGTCGCCGAGGCCGAGGCCTACGTGGTCGTGCATCCAAACTGGTGGGCCATGCCGCCGGCGGTCCTCAAGGGCTGGCTCGACCGCGTCTTCCGCCAGGGTGTTGTTTACGAGTTCGGGCCGCAGGGCGTGATCGGCAAGCTCAAGGGCAAACGGGCGATCGTCTTCACGACCTCGAACACGCCCCGCGAGGACGAACTGCGGCTGTTCGGCGACCCGCTGGAGAACTTGTGGAGGACCTGCGTCTTCGGTTTCTGCGGCCTGGAGGATTTCTATCGCCGCAATTTCGAGTCGATCATCATGAGCACGCCCCAGCAGCGCGCCGGCTGGCTCGAGGAAGTCCGGCAGATCGTGCGGCAGCGGATGTAGCGCAGATTTTCACCTTGGTTCCTGCATCCACTTGCGGAAGGCTTCGTCCCGATAGACGCGTTTGGCCAACTCTTCATAGCCGTCGGTCAGGGGATGGCTGGCGTCGGCGTAAAGTTCGCTCTTCAATTCCTGCGGCGCGACGCAAGGAACACCCTTCTCCTTCAACCAACGCACGGCGCCGTCGTGGATCGCCGTATAGCCCGCGAGACTCTTGCCGGCGATCATGTGCTTGTTGAACGGCGCGACGATCACCAGCACGTCGTTGCCGCGGTCTTGCAGCACGGCGACAGTCCGCTGAAACGCGGCCCATTGCAGGGATGACGCCAGGTCCACCCACTCGAACGAGGTCTTGCGGAAACCACCCTCCGGCCACGGCTTATGCCGCTCGCTGCCCGGGCCGCGCTCGGCGTCGTCGCCTTCGCCCGAGGGGACCACCAGCGTGATTTGGGCCAGCGGATTCTTGTAGGCGTTGGGGTACTGCCGCTGGCAGTCAGGGTCTTCGGCCAACGTCCACTCGGGAATGCTCTTGTCGTGGAAATAGCAATGCTGCAAATGACTGACCCAGCCAAAGAACGCCACGTTGCGCTGAACTACGGCGCCAAGCCGCTCGTTGGCGTCTGCCTTGTAAGCGGGGACTCGCGGGAAGAACTGAGGCACGAGCGGGGCGTGGTTGTCGAGGTCCTTTTTCTTGCTCTGCATGTCGTGCTCGGGGCTGCTGAGCCAAAGCAGATTGCAGACCACGATCACTTTGCGGCCGTGCAGCGACTTGCCGTAGCAGCGCACCAAACCCTCCAGCGCCAGGGGAAACAACTGGTTGACGCCGCCGTTGACGAAGCGGTCCGGTTCTCCAGCCTGCCGGCTTAGGAAGTGCGGCAGCGTTCCGTCGGCCTTCACATATTCGCCCCACACCACCGAATCGCCCAGCACGACGATCGGCTTCGCGGCCGCGGTCTTCTGCAGACGCCAATCGAACAACCAGTAGTCGTTGCTGAGTTGATAGGGGATGCGGTAATCGGCGCCGGTGTCGAATTGCTCGATCTGTTTCCAGAGCACGGGAGTCGCGACGACAATCAATGTCACGATCGCCAGGACGATGGCCCATTGCCGCAGGCTGAGCCGCATCTCGCTCGTGACGGGCAATTCCTCATACGGTTTTGTTTCGTTGTCTTGTGCCATGGTGCTTGCAGGATGGGCTTTAGCCCGTCTTTAGTTTGTTGCGGAAAAGGCGGGCTAAAGCCCACCCTACGGGTCGATCTCCTCAAAACTGGAAGTAGATGAACGTTCCCCCGCCCGACGAGCAGACGCCCAGATACAGGATCATGAAAACCGCCGTCGCGACGCGGAGCGGCGCAGACTTCAGATATTGGCGCCATTGCGATTCATACAGGAGGGCAAAGAGCCATATGAGCCCGATTAGCAACAGCATGAGGACCGGTACTTGCGGATCGTGCCAGGGCCCGCTGGAGATCCGCCGCGTGATGAGGAGCGCATCGTCCAGCGAGCCGGCCCTGAAGAAAATCCAGGCGAAGCAGACGAAGAGGAACACGCCCAGTTGTTTGGCCAGCTTGGGCACGCGCTGGCGATAGAAGGCCGACCGCTCCAGCCCGCGGGTGACCATCACGCCCGTGCCGTGCAGCAGGCCCCAGATCAGGAACGTCCAAGACGCCCCGTGCCAGATCCCGGAGACGGCAAAGGTGATGAGCAGGTTCCGGTACAGCAGGAACTCGCCGCGGCGATTGCCGCCCAGCGGGATGTAGACGTAGTCCCTGAACCACGACGACAGGCTGATGTGCCAGCGGGTCCAGAACTCGCCGATGCCGGTGGCCAGGTAGGGATTGCGAAAGTTCAAGATCAAGTTGAAGCCCATGACCTTGGCCACGCCGCGGGCCATGTCGGTGTAGCCGCTGAAATCGCAGTAGATCTGCCAGGCGAAGGCGAAGGTGGCCATCAGCAGCGCCGGGGCGCCGAAGTCGGCCGGACGGCTATAGACCCGCTCGACGTAGAGCGCAAGGTAGTTCGAAAGGGCCAGCTTCTTGAACAGGCCCACCAGGAACAGCGACGCTCCGTCAGTGAAGTTCTGCAGGCGGATTGGCGGAAACGACTGGTACTGGGGAAGCAAGTGCCGGGCCCGCTCGATGGGGCCCGCCATCAACTGCGGGAAGAAACAGACGAAGGTCGCGAACCGCAGGAAGTTCCTCTCCCGCGGCACGTTGCCGAGATAGAAATCGATCGTGTAACTCAGCGACTGGAAGGTGAAGAAGGAAATGCCGACGGGGAGCAGATAGGTGAAGCCGTAGGGCATCAACGTCTCTGGCTGGGGAAGCTTGATGGCAAGATGCACCCAGACGGCCAGGGCATTCAGGTTCTCGACCACGAACCCGGCATACTTGAAGAAAAGCAGCAGCGCCAGGTTGTTGAACACGCTGATGAGCAACCAGATTCTCCGGCTGCTCCACAGGGCGCCCAGGGCCATCAGCAGCACGAGCACGCTCAGGCCGAACAGGGTGGGCCGCAGGCTGGCCGGTCCGAAAAGGGCCAGCGCCAAAACGCCGCAGGCCGCCAAGCTCGATCCGAGGAAGGAATACTTCAGCACCGCATCGTCAAAGCGCAGCCGGGTCAGCCGGCCCAGGACGTCGACCTTCGCCCCTTGCCGCGGACAGTGGTCCATCAGCGTGACCAGGAAGTAGTCCAGCAACGTGGAGTAGAACACCAACGACAGGTAATAGGGGTTCCACCAGCCGTAGAAGAAGTAGGACGCCAGCATCAGCCAGGCGATCCAGATCCGCGTTCTGCGCAGCAGGAAGAAGACCGGCAGAACGATGGCCAGGAAAATGAGGAAAGGCCACGTGTGAAACAACATCTTCAGCGACTCTCATTTTTCGGCGGTTCGGCTGGCGCCCGCCGCACGCAGCGGAAGCCGATGGCGTCGCGGGCGAAGCAGGCGTCCGCGGAGCCGGGGCTCTCGCCCACGCGGGAGGCCGAACGGCAGTCGTCGGCCCGCGAGTTCCACGCCCCACCCCGCAGTACCCGCCGCGGGCCATCCGCCGGGCCGCGGGGGTTGCTCGTCTCTCCATCCTTGTAGTAGTCCTTGTCGAAAACGTCGTTGCACCATTCGGCCACGTTGCCGTACATGTCGTACAGGCCCCAGGCATTCGGCTTCTTCTGGCCCACCGGGTGCGTCTGTTTGTCGGCGTTGCCGGCAAACCACGCGTACTGCCCGAGCTGGCGGTTGTCCGGGCCGAAGCTGTAGTCGGCGGTCGTGCCGGCGCGGCAGGCATATTCCCACTCGGCCTCGGTCGGCAGGCGGTAGCCATTGGCGGCGAAATTGCATGCAAACGTCCCTTCGTCGTAACACGGCTCGAGCCCTTCCTCCTTCGACCGCCAGTTGCAGTAGAGCGCAGCGTCGTCCCAACGGACCATCTCGACCGGCCGGTCAGGCCCCTTGAAGTGCGAGCCATTGATGAAGTCGAACCGGGCGTAGTTGGCCTGCGTCATCTCGCAGCGGTCCATCAAGAAGGCGTCGATCTGGACTTCGCGGGCCGGCGACTCGTCTTCCTTGCCGCTTTCGCTGCCCATCTTGAATCGCCCGGACGGGATGAGCACCATTTCGATGCCGCTCTTGGTCTTGACGATTTCGGGCGCGGCCGTCTCCGTCGTTGCTTCCTCCGCGCTGCGGCAGGACGCGGCCAGCAAGGGCAGCGCCGCCAGCAAGACCCACAAACGGCTCATTTTGCCACCGGAAACCAGTCCGGCTCCTTGTTCGACTTGCCATCGCTGGTGATGGCCACCCAGCGGTTGGTCTTGGCGGCGTCGGCCACGCAGATGTCCCAGCCCTCGGCCTTAATGCCGACGACTTCCGGGGCCATTCCCAGTGCGGCCTTCTTCGTCGGTCCGCGGGAAAAAGCCACGTAGCGGCTGTCCGGCGACCAGTCGATGTGATAGATGTGGATCGGGTTCTCGCTCCTCGCCACGTTGCGGATGTTGACGACTTTCGGCTTTCCGTCCACGACCTTGAAGTCGGCGACGCAGAGAATGGTGTCGTCGGCGCCCCAGGCGATCTTCTTTCCGTCCGGGCTGATGTCGGGACGGCACCCCGGGATGGCCAGGTTGTAGACGCCCTGACCGTGGGCCTCGATCGCCAAAATGCCGTGCGCAACCCATGCCCGCGTGTACGGTGGATACGAGCCAGTTGCCGTCAGCCGTACAGCAGACGTTGTAGAGGTGGTACAGATCGTGGTTGACGTGTTGCCGCGTTTTTCCGCTTGCCAGATCGTAGAGGAACAGGCCCTTGGTGGCGAAGTCTTTGTATTGGACTTCATCGACCTCGTCCTTCAGGTAGACGATGGTTTTGCCGTCGGGCGTCCAGCAGGGGTCGCGGCCGGCCTCGGCCACGCGGGTGCGGCCGCTGCCGTCGATGTTCTCCACATAGACGTTGCGGCGTTTCGCCTTGCCCGAGCCCTCCTCGAACTCAAACGCGATCTTCTTGCCGTCGGGAGATACGTGGGGGTAGTTCTCGTTGTCGCCGGGATGCGTGAGGACGACCGGGTTCGAACCGTCGGCATTTCTCACGACCAGCGCCCAATGGCCGTCGCGGTAGCTTTCGTGGACGATGCGGTAGGGGTAGTTCTTCAGCTCGGCGAGGAGTTTTTCTTGCTCGGGGTCCGCAGCTCCTGCGACCGCCGCAAGGGCCACCATGGACGTCAGAATTGCACCGCATGCCAGTATTATTCGCTTCACGATCTCGCCTTTCTCATTGGGATTTACGAACCAGGGCGCTGAGGAAAGCATATCACGGCCGCTGCCTCGCCAACAGAGGCTGTCTGGGAAAAATTCCAGGCGCATGCGAAAGTACGCAGCAAATCCCTGTAACCCCACAATAATTGTGATTGCGATCCACCAGAGTGGTGGTCTGCTCACTTTGTTCCCGCGTCACTCAGAAAGCTCGACGGAACCCTGTCCGGTTTGAATCGGCGCGGCAAATACGATAGGGTAACAGCAGCGAACACCGCACCCCTGGAAACAATCATGAAGATTCTTTTTACTCCTGTGATCTACGAACATGCGGCGCGATTCGTGGGGCGTTCTCCTTGGGAAGTTTCGCGCGATCCGGAACTGCTGTTCGCCGCGCACCGTGCCGCCTATCTGGAATACCGTCAGCAGGTGATTGCGGTGGCGATCGATATCTACAATCTCGAGGCCGAGGCCTACGGGGCCAAGGTCGAGGCCTCGACCGCCGACGGCATCCCGGGGATCCATGAGCCGCTGCTCTCTTCGATTGAGGAAGGGATCCAGCTCCAACCGTTCGATCCCGAGCGGGACGGGCGGATCGCGATGCTGCTTTCCGTTGCCGAGCGGCTGAAACGCGAGTTTCCCGCGGCCGACGTGCGGCTGCCCGTCGGCGGCCCGTTCTCGATCGCCTTCAATCTGCGGGGCATCAATAATCTCTGCCTGGACGCGGCGCTCTATCCGGAAGAGTTGGCCAAGATGCTCATGCGGCTTGCCGAGAACCAGGCTGTGCTCTGCCGGGCGGTGGCCAAAGCGGGGCTTGACGTGGCCTTCTTCGAATCGGCCGCGGCCCCGCCGCTCCTCTCGCCCCGCCAGTTCCACGAGCTCGAGATGCCCGCCCTGCGGCGGCTGTTGGAGATCGCCGCCGAGACCGTCGGTCACCCGGTGCCGTGCATCATGGGCGGCAACACCTATCCGGTTTTGGACGATATCCTCTCGACCGGCACGAACTACGTCATCTGCAACGTGGAGACCGACCAGGCCGCCTTCGTCGCGCAAGTTTCCCGGACCCATCCCCAGGTGAAAATCCGCGTCAATCTCGATCCCGGCGTGGTTGTCTGCCACGATCCGCAGCGGATCTATCGAGCGATCGACCACGTGCTGGAGATCGTCGGACCGCGCACCAACTGCGTAATGGGCACCGGCGCCCTGCCGCTGGAGACCCCGCCCGAGAACATCCGCCTCATCCGCGAGTACGTTGCCGGTTAACCATGAGGCCCCTTGAGGCCCTATCACGAACCGTGTTAGAATAAGAAAATTTTACACGGCACCCAGCCCCCCTAAGAGGGCGGAAAGCGCTAGGAGCGCACCGATCGTTGAATAGGAAGTTTTCGTGCCCCGACGTACCGACATCAAGAAAATCCTCCTGATTGGCTCCGGCCCGATCATCATCGGACAGGCCTGCGAGTTCGACTATTCCGGCACCCAGGCCTGCAAGGCCCTGCGGGAAGAGGGCTACGAAGTGGTCCTGGTCAACTCGAACCCGGCCACCATCATGACCGACCCCGAGATGGCCGACCGGACCTACATCGAGCCGCTTACTTGGGAAGTCGTGGCGAAGGTCATCGAGGTCGAACGGCCCGACGCCCTGCTGCCGACCCTCGGCGGGCAGACCGGGCTGAACCTGGCGATGGACCTGGCGCGGCACGGGGTGCTGGAGAAATTCGGCGTGGAGATGATCGGGGCCAATGCGGCGGTGATTGCCAAGGCCGAACAGCGCGACCAGTTCAAGGCGGCCATGGAGAAGATCGGCCTGGAATGCTGCCGCGGCGAAACGGTCACCAGCCTCGAGGAAGGCCGGCAGGTGCTGTCCCGGATCGGTTTGCCCTGCGTGCTGCGGCCCAGTTTCACCCTGGGCGGCACCGGTTCGAGCATCGCCTACAACCGCGACGAGTTCGACCGCCTGCTGGCCCATGGCCTGGAGGCCTCGCCCGTCTGCCAGGTGCTACTGGAAGAGTCGGTCATCGGCTGGAAAGAATACGAGATGGAGGTGATGCGCGACAAGGACGACAACTGCGTGATCATCTGCTCGATCGAGAATTTCGACCCTATGGGCGTGCACACCGGCGATTCGATCACCGTGGCCCCCGCCCAGACGCTCACCGACAAGGAATACCAGCGGATGCGCGACGCCTCGATCGCCGTGATGCGGGAGATCGGCGTCGAGACCGGCGGCTCGAACATCCAGTTCGCCGTCGACCCCCGCAACGGGCGGATGGTCGTGATCGAGATGAACCCGCGGGTCAGCCGCTCCAGCGCCTTGGCCTCCAAGGCCACGGGCTTTCCCATCGCCAAGATCGCCGCCAAGCTGGCCGTGGGCTATCGCTTGCACGAGCTGCCCAACGACATCACGCGGGAGACGAAGGCCTGCTTCGAGCCCACGATCGATTACGTGGTGACGAAGGTCCCCCGTTTCGCCTTCGAGAAATTCCCCGAGGCCGACTCCGTGCTGACCACGCAGATGAAGAGCGTGGGCGAGACGATGGCCATCGGCCGGACCTTCAAAGAGTCGTTCCAGAAAGCCCTCCGCGGCCTGGAGGTTGGCAGCTTCGGCTTCGGCTGCGACGGCAAAGACCTGTGGGGTACGGCGGAGCAGCCGTCGCTGGAAGAGGTCAAGACCAGGCTCACGCAGCCCAACGAGCAGCGGGTCTGGCACCTTCGCTATGCCATCAAGTACGGCGTTTCCATCGAGGAAATCTACGAGATGACCGGCATCGACCCGTGGTTCCTGGAGAACCTGCTGGAGATCGTGGAGATGGAAGATCGGCTCCGCATGCTGGGCAGCCTGGAGGGTGTCGACGACGCCACGCTGCGGCTGGCCAAGCAGTTCGGCTTCTCCGATCGGCAGTTGGCCACGATCCTGCACATGACCGAGATGGACCTCCGCGCCGATCGCAAGCGGCGGGGAATCGTGGCCACGTTCAAGTCGGTCGATACCTGCGCCGCGGAATTTGAAGCTTATACGCCCTATTACTATTCGACCTACGAAGACGAAGACGAAACCCCGCCCCGCAAGAACGGCCAGCGGCGCGTGATGATCCTCGGCGGCGGGCCCAACCGCATCGGCCAGGGCATCGAGTTCGACTATTGCTGCTGCCACGCCAGCTTCGCACTCCGCGAGCTGGGCATCCAGTCGATCATGGTCAACTCGAACCCCGAAACCGTCTCCACCGACTACGACACCAGCGATCTGTTGTTCTTCGAGCCGCTCACGACCGAAGACGTGTTGAACATCTGCGATCGCATCCAGCCCGACGGCGTGATCGTGCAGTTCGGGGGGCAGACGCCGCTGAACCTGGCCCGCGCGCTTTCCAATGCGGGCGTGCCGATCATCGGCACGAGCGTCGATACGATTGAAGACGCCGAGGACCGCGAAAAGTTCGCCAAGGTGCTGGAGCGGTTGAACCTGAAGCAGCCGGCCAACGGCATCGCGCGGAACATGGCCCAGGCCCGTATCGAGGTGGCCAAGATCGGCTACCCCGTGCTCGTGCGGCCGAGTTTCGTGCTGGGCGGCCGGGCGATGGAGATCTGCTACGATTCCAGCCAATTCGAACGCTTCGTGGCCGCGGCCTTCGTGGTCGCCCAGGGCCAGCCGGTGCTGATCGACCGCTTCCTGGAAGATGCCACCGAAGTCGACGTCGACGCCATCGCCGACGGCCGGCAGGTGATCGTGTGCGGCATCATGGAGCACATCGAAGAGGCCGGCGTGCACAGCGGTGATTCGGCCTGCGCAATTCCGCCCTACAGCCTCCCCAGCCCGGTTGTCAGCGAAATCCGCGAGGCCACCGACCAATTGGCCCGGCACCTGGACGTCCGCGGGCTGATGAACATCCAGTTCGCCGTGAAGAAGGAGGCCGGCCGGCCGACGGTCTACATCCTGGAGGTCAACCCGCGGGGCAGCCGCACGGTGCCGTTCGTATCGAAGGCCACCGGCGTGCCCTGGGCCAAGGTGGCCGCCAAGGTGATGGTCGGGGTGACGCTGGCCGAGCAGGGAATCGACCGGGAGCCGATCCCCTCGCACGTCTCGGTCAAGGAGGCCGTCTTCCCTTTCGTGAAGTTCACGGGGGTCGATATCGTGCTGGGCCCGGAGATGAAGTCGACCGGCGAGGTGATGGGCGTGAGCGACCGCTTCTCGATCGCCTTTGCCAAAAGCCAACTGGCCGCCGGGACTTTCCTGCCCGTCAGCGGCAAGATCTTCATCAGCGTGGCCGAACGGGCGAAGGAGCACGCCGTTGAGTTGGCCCGGCGGTTAGAGCAACTTGGCTTCGAGCTTTTGGCCACGCGGGGCACGGCGGAGAGGATTGAAGCGGCCGGCATTCGCGTACAGCGGTTGATGAAGCTCTCGCAAGGGCATCCCAACGTATTGGACTACATCCTCAACGGCGACTTGTGTCTGATCGTGAACACGCCCAGCGGCAAGGGCGCCCGGACCGACGAGGGTCGGATTCGCGCCGCGGCCGTTTCGCACGGCATCCCCTGCATCACCACGCTCCAGGCCGCCGACGCCGCCGTCTTGGCCATGGAGGCCCTGCGGCGGGAAGAGATCACCGTGCAGGCCGTGCAGGACCGGTTTCCGGTGAAGCGATGACTATCAATACCCCCTTTGAATTATTCACTCGGCATGCACGCTGGTCACTACGCTCCGAGAGAACATGGCGAATCCAGGCAAGTTAGGCCCCTTAGAAACTCGCTGTTCCGCCTCATATCGCATTGACACCCGTGGCCGGCATCGGCATAATCCCCGCTGCTTTTCTGTAGAACTGGTTCTAATCCGTTCCCAGCGGAATGCATTCCGCTGGAACCGGCTTTTTCGACCGCTTTTCGTGCGTATGGGGTTTGCCCTTGTCTGGCGTTTTCAAACTCGTGCTGCTGGTTGTCGCGGCGAGCGTCCCGGCACAGATGTCGCTGGGACAGACTGCGCCCTCTAAGGCCACACCCGCAGTGTCTCCCCAGGCCGACGTGGGTCCATGTGGCCCTTGCCCGCCCGAGGCATGCGACGACGAGCCGCAGCCCGGCTGGACCTGCAGTCGCCCTTTCTCCGCGCTGTTGTTCCGCTTGAAGGCAGATTGCGGGCCGTTGCCTTGGGCCAATTGGAGCGCGTATCCCTTGAGCATTGGCTGTTTCGCCGGCGTGGTCAACGGCGGGCCGCTGATTGCGGACTGGGTGGGGACCACGACCGGGTTTGACGGAGGTTGGCGGTTGGGCTGGGACGTCAGCCCGAACTGGGGCGCCGAAACGCGAATCGCCTTCGGCTCGCCGGAGATCTACGACACCTATCGTGCCGTGCAGGCCATGCAGGCACTCGATAGCGCAACCGGCCTGGCCCCCACCAATCCCCACCGCGTTGCCGAAATGTTCCAGTGGGACGTCAACGTCCTCTATTACCCGTGGGGCGAGACCCGCCTGCGGCCCTACTTTCTCACCGGCATGGGCCTGACGAACATCTACTTCACCGACCGCCTGGACGCGAACTATCAAACCACTTGCCTTTCCCTGCCGCTGGGAATGGGCGTGAAATACCTTTGCAGCGAGCAATTGGCTGTGCGCTTGGACTTGCTCGACGACATTGCGATGAGCAGCAACCATCTACAAACGCAGCAGAACGTCTCGTTGACCGCCGGGGTGGAACTTCGCTTCGGCGGCAGCCGCAAGCTCTATTGGCCCTGGGACCGGGGAAAAGAGTTCTGGTGAGATTGTTGGGGGACCGGCGGCCCGTGCCGCTGGAACCACTCGAGCCAACCGGCCACCATCGCGTCCTGTACAGTTGCCGACTTCCGATATTGCTCGGCAGTCTTGCCCCAGTAAAAGCCGATCCATCCGCGCCAGTTTTGCGGACTGCTCGACGAACGCACCCAGTTCCTCAGTCGAGCAGGACAGTGGAAACATCTCTTCGACCACGACCGGTTTACCCAGGGAAAAGCCCTTGAGCGTGTCGATCGCCTCGCTGACTTTGCCCGCGGCGGGGTAGATATGGACGCAAACAAAATCCACTTCGGGGGCGATTTCCTTGGGCACAAAGCCGGAAGTGAGGCCCGGCCGATCGAGGCTCCACGGCACCAGTCCCACGGTGACCAGGTGGCGGCGATCGTGCCGCCGAACGGCCGCCGCGAGCTGATGGCACCATTGCCGGGCAATGGCCGGCCGCGGACGGTTCTTCTGGTCCAGCGAAATGCACTGCACGAAGTAACCGGCCTCGGCTCCCAGAAATGGCGGGCCCAGCCAATCGCCCGGCTTGCGCGCGCCGCCAGGCACGACGGGCTCATTCATGAGGTCGTAACAGAACACGGCCGGGCTCTTGGCGCAACGTCCGGCCACGGCCTCCCAGAAACGGGCCTGCGCCGTCCAGCGGTCCTCTTCCGAAAGCCGATCGTACCAGGCGGGCACGTCCCGTTTTCGGTAGCAGCCCAGGCCCGTAATATCCAGGTAGAGATGGACCTGCTCGGCCAATTCGATCAGCCGGCCCAGCCGTGCGAGGCTTGCTTCGCGCGGCGTTTCCGCAGAGTCGAGGAACCGGCTGACCTGGAGGTGGACGCGGACGACATTCGCCCCCAGCCGTTTCATCGCACGGAAATCTCCCTCGACCTTGGGCCACTCCGTCTCCCAGTAGTCTTCCAGCAATCGGCCCTGGGCATCGTGATCGTAGTTCAGTCCCCACGGCACGAAAGGCCGCCCCGAGGTCTCGTCGACGAAGCCCGTCCCATTTTCCGAGACGCGGATCGCTTCCATCTCGGCGGCCGCGGCGACACCACCGAGGACGAGAAGCATCAGGGAAAAAAGATGGAGAGGTTTGGGGAGCATGGCAAGCGTACCAAGGAAATCCCAAATCCCAAAGCTCAAATCCCAAATCTCAAATCCCAAATCCCAAATAAATACAAAACTCGAATGAGGAAAATCCAAAACGGTTTTGGTCATTGGTTTTTTTGCATTTTGTATTTGTTTGAGATTTGGGATTTGAGATTTGAGATTTCCTTTCTCACTTTTTCGCTGCAATAGTGCCTTCCGTGGGACTGCTGGCCGTGGCATAGAGCTTCTTGGGAATTCGGCCGGACAGGTAGGCCAGCCGTCCGGCCTCGACGCCCAGCCGCATGGCCTTGGCCATCCGGCAGGGATCCTTGGCGTGGGCGATGCCCGTGTTCAACAACACGCCGTCGACACCCAGTTCCATGGCCACGGTCACGTCGCTGGCCGTGCCCACGCCGGCATCGACGATCACGGGATAATCCGCATCGCCGTCCTTCAGGTACTCCAGGCAAATGCGGATGGCGTTGGGATTGAGCACGCCCTGGCCCGAGCCGATCGGGCTGCCGGCCGGCATGACGCTCGCCGCCCCCGCCGCCTTCAGCCGCCGCGCAACCACGGCGTCGTCGCTGGTATAGACCAGCACCTGAAATCCGTCGGCCACGAGTTTCTCGGTGGCTTCGAGCGTGGCCACGGGGTCGGGCAGCAGCGTCTTGGTATCGCCCAGCACTTCCAGCTTCACCCAATTGGCCCCTGGATTGTTCATCTGCGTGAGGATTTCGCGCCCCAGTCGGGCGACGCGAATGGCGTCTTCGGCCGTGAAGCAGCCGGCCGTGTTGGGCAGGATCGTGTAGCGCCGGGTATCGATGAAGTCCAGCAAGTTCTTGCCGGCCGCGTCGATCAGCCGCTCGCGCCGCACGGCCACGGTGATACACTCCGTGCCCGAGATGTCCAGCGCTTGGCCCATCAACTCGTAGCTCGAGTACTTGCCCGTGCCGACGATCAAGCGGCTTTGGAACGTATGCGAACCAATCCGCAGCGGATCCTGGAAGGTTGAAGATGTCATGGAATGCTCCGGAAAAAAACTCGAAATACGAATCTCGAAATCCTAAACAGATTTCGAATTTCCGCCTTTACCCGCCGCCCACGAGGGTCACGATCTCCAGCCGATCATTGCTGGCAAGGACATGTTCCGTGTGCTGCTGCCGAGGCACAAGCTGGAGGTTTACCTCGACCGCGACGGGCTTGCCGGTCAGGCCGAGTTGCTCCAGAAGCGCCGCGACCGTGCAGGCCTCGGCCGTTTCGTATGGCTGGTCGTTGACGAGGATCTGCATCGGGCTTCTCACTCGTTGGCCTTGGCTGGGGCCGATGATCCGGCGCTGCGGAAACGGCCGACATCCAACAGCGTAAATTGCCCTCCCAGAGGTTGGCCGGCGTTCCAGGCGGAACTCGACCAGGGGATCGCGTAGACGGCCACCTTGCCGCTTTGCAACTCCGCGACATACACCAGGGAACGGCTCAAGGCGTTCGTCTTGCCTCCCGATCGCCGCAGGTCAGCCGACCCGGTGGCAATCATGAATCTCGGGGGCTTTGCCGGATTGAGGCCCAAGTCGGCAACGACATTGTGCGTATAAAAGGCGTTGAAGTGGCCGTTCTGTTTGGAAACCGCCGCCGCGCTGAGGTTGCCGGTGGCGAAATCGAGGAAGTAGATCGCCTCGACCGATTCATCGCAATAGCCCGTGGCGATCGCGAATCCGTCGGTGCGGTCGGTGGCCACGGCATGTAGGGGAACATTTGGCCAGCCTCCGGCAAACAGCATGCCAATCACCAGCCCAATTCCCCCTCCGGTCAGCAGCCCGACACCCAAACGCGATGGCTTGATCGACGAGAACATGTCAGAAGAACTCCTTTTGCCTGCGAGATTCCTTGGAAAACCGACGACTTCTGCATCGTATCCGTTTTTCCCGCCGAGTGCCAGACGGGCCTTTGGAGCGCATTTTTTCGAGTGCGGTGGTTTATCACCGCTCTGTCGAGCTTTGCGAGACGTTCTTGTTCGCGGCGAAGCGCCAAATTCCTGGAACAAATTCGGGGCCGCGGAATGGCCGTTGAGCAGATTGCAAAGAGCTGCCGTGCTTTGCAATCCAAAAGCCTCGCAAAGTTCGGCAAAGCGGCGACAAATCGCCGCACTCAAAAAATTTTTCGCCGGCCCCTTGCAAAAAATTTCAAATCGGAATATAACCCCAGATAGCACTTGACGCACGTCGGGGAAAAGCAAATGTCGAAGCTCAATGTCGCTCTCATCGGTCAAGGATTCATGGGCCGCACGCACTCCAATGCATGGGGCCAGGTCAACCGCTTCTTCAAGCCGTCCTTGCAAGCGGTGATGCACACCGTCTTCGGCCAGCCGGAAGAGAATCCGCAGGCCTTTGCCGAGAACTGGGGCTGGCAACGGTCGACGACCAACTGGGAACAACTCGTCCGCTCGCCGGAAATCGGCCTGGTGGATGTGGTCACGCCCAACTACATGCACGCCCCGCCCGCCAAGGCGGCCATCGCGGCCGGCAAGCCCTGCTCCTGCGAGAAGCCGATTGCCGGCTCCCTGTCCGACGCCCGCGAAATGGTCGAGGCCGCGCAAGGCCAACGTCAAGACCTTCGTTTGGTTCAACTACCGCCGCGTTCCGGCCGTGGGCCTGGCCTATCGCCTGGTAAAAGAAGGCCGCCTGAGTGATATCCGTCACGTGCGGGCGACTTATCTGCAGGATTGGGCGGGCGAATCCGTGCCCCTGCTATGGCGTTTTGACAAAAATCTGGCTGGTTCCGGGGCCCACGGCGACCTGAATGCCCATATCATCGACATGGCCCGCTTCGTTTCGGGCCAGGAAATCACCTGCGTTTGCGGCGCCATCGCCGAGACGTTCATCAAGGAGCGGACGCTGCCCAGCGGCGTCTCGACCGGCGGAATCGCGGCCGGGCGTGCCGGTGCGAGCGGCAAAGGTCCCGTGACCGTTGACGATACCGTGCTCTTCCTCGCCCGCTTTTCCGGCGGCGCGGTCGGCAGCTTCGAAGCCGCCCGGCAGGCCACCGGCAATCAAAATCGCAACACGTTGGAACTGAATGGCACGAAAGGCTCGATCAAGTTCGACTTCGAGCGCATGAACGAGCTGCAATACTACGATGCCACCTTGCCCCGCGAAGTGCAGGGCTGGAGCACGATCATGTGTACCCACGGTGGCGACCACCCCTATGTGGGTAATTGGTGGCCGGACGCCCACCTGATCGGCTACGAACACGGCTTTGTCAACCAGGCCTACGATATTCTCCGCGTCCTGGCCGGTGAGCAGCCGACGTTGCCGATCCCCGATTTCAACGATGCATACCAGACGCAACGCGTCTTGGAAGCGGCCCTGATCGCCGCCAGTGAAGGTCATCCAGTCCTGCTCGATCAGGTCAAGTAATCGTAGTTGGTTGTGATGTAGTAGGCACCTTTGATTCATCGTGCGGGTCGCGAGTGTCCCCCTTGCGACTCGCTGCACGTTCGTTGCGCAACGAGGACCCCACGCGCAGAAGGATTCTGCTCGTGGGGTCCGCTTTTTCTCTCCCCCCACAATTCCGATTCTCAGCAGCTTGCTCCAACCGGAGGCTGCGCATTTTTCGTAAATTCATAATAGGTGCAATCCTGCAAGAATCCGATGATAAAATAGAGGTTTTCGATATCAAGCTTGGCTAACCTGGCCAACGGGATAGAACTATCAACGTCAGCCAGACCGCCAGGCATGCTACCCAAATACCCCATTATGTCTGTTTTTAGTCGATTCAGGCAATGTCGGGATCAAACATTATGAAAAAAGTGATTTCCATTTCGGCACTGACGATACTCGCGCTGGTCGTGCTCGGCGGACTTGGCTACAAGTTTCTCATTTTGGGGTCCCAGGATCGCGGGATCACCGCCGACGGCCGCATGGCGCCGCCGGCTTCGGTCCGCAACGCCCCTGAGGCCCCCAAATTCGATGCATCGAAAAGCAAACCCTCCGGCAACTCGGCAGAAAAGCCGTCCGAATACCAGCTCCCCACCGACTTCAAGCTCCCCACCGAACTGGATATTGCTACTCCCCAGGTGCCGGAGGGCATAGCGCTCCGGCCAGTGGGCGAGAGACTTGATCCAACGGTCTAACACCTTCGGCAAGTCGCGTTTTCTCCGGACAAGCCCCCCAGTTTGCCCGATTCGCCAATTGATGCCGTTTTTTCCGGTGTTTTGATCCCTGGATGAGGGTTCAGCACTTGGAGCACCTGCGGAAACACGATATGATTAGAGGTCGGGGAAGTCCCTTTTTGGGGCATGGTCGGGTCTTCCCCCATTTTGGCGACACAGTACGTCAGGCCGAGCACGAGTACATGGTGCCCGAGCCTGACAGCGAAAATCAATAGGACAGGGTCAGGCTCGAAAGCCTGACGTACGGGTAGCATCGATGCGATTTTCGACCTTTATTTTTCGAAACGTCCTGCGAAGGCGGATTCGGTCTACGCTGACCATGACCGGCATGGCCGTGGCGGTGACTTTTGTTGTCGTCCTGGTGGGGTTGGCCAACGGCCTGAGCAAGTCGATGCTGAAACTCTACGTCGATCGCGGGGTTTCGCTCATTGTCACCGATAAGGGCTCCCTTAATCCTCTTTCCGGCACGATAAACGCGGCCGTGGCCAAGGAAATCGAGAAACTGCCAGGCGTGTCAAAGACCTGTGCCGGACTCGTCGATTTCCAGCAGAACGAGGACCTTGGCGACCAAGTTGGCATCCAGGGCTGGCCGGCGGGGAACTACATGTTCAACGAGTTGAAGAAGCCGGGCACGAAAGACCCGGTTCTACCGGACTTGGATCCGGGCCCCAAGGGAATTGTTGTCGGGATTACGTTGGCAAACGCCAAGTCCTTGAAGGTCGGACAGACGATCACGATTGCCGACGACAAGTTCACGATTAGAGGCATTTTCGAAAGCGACGAAGATCTGGAAAACCCCATGGTCGTCATGCGCTTGGACGAGGCGCAACACGTTCTTGGCAAGACGGGAAAGATGACCGGATGCACGGTCAACGTCACGGATACGAGCGAGGCTGCCGTTGCTGCCGTTCGCGACGAAATCGAGGGACCAATTGCCGATCGTTTCGGCCTGACCGGCAAACTCCGCGCCAAGCCGCCAGGCGAGTTCGTGAAGCAGAACAGCCAGGTCAAATTGCTCACGGCGTTTGCTTGGCTGGTCTCGATCGTCACACTCATCATCAGCGGCATTTTGGTGTTGAACACGATGTTCATGGCGGTCTTCGAGCGGACCCGCGAAATCGGGATCCTGCGTGCCATCGGTTGGCGCCCGTCGCGCGTGATGCGAATGATCCTCTCGGAATCGATCCTCTTGAGCGTCGGCGGCGGGATCATCGGCACCTTGTGTGGATTGGCGGCGATCAGGTTTCTTGGTTACGTCCCCACGGTCAGCGGCATTGTGCAGCAGGCGATTAGCGTCGATATCGTCGTCAAGGGCTTTGCCATTGCTATTATCGTAGGGCTGATCGGGGCCGCCTATCCAGCCTATCGGGGTTCACGTCTGCTGCCCACGGAGGCTTTGCGCCATGAGTAACGGCCACCACTTCACCCGGTCCTCGGCCGAAGCGCCGATCCTGCGGACCGAGCACGTTTCGAAGGTCTATATCGACGGGCAGGTCAGCGCCCTGGTCGATGTCAACCTGGAAATCTACCGTGGCGAGTATGTCTCGATCATGGGCCATAGCGGCAGCGGCAAATCGACGCTGCTGAACATGCTCGGCATGCTCGACCGGCCGACCTCCGGCGAGGTCTTTATCGACGGCCAGCCCGTCTCGCAGGTCCGCAACCTCGACGGCCTGCGGGCGCAGAAGATCGGCTTCGTCTTCCAGTCGTTCTATCTCCTGCCGGTGCTTTCGGCGATGGAGAACGTGCAGGTGCCGATGTTCGAGGGCAATCTGCCTATGGCCGAGCGGCCCAAGAAGGCGATCGAACTGCTGGAGTTGGTGAAACTCGGCCACCGCGTCAATCATCAGCCGCTACAGCTTTCCGTGGGCGAACGGCAGCGCGTGGCGATTGCTCGGGCCTTGGCCAACGACCCGTTGCTGCTGCTGGCCGACGAGCCGACCGGCAATCTTGACTCGAAGTCGGCCGATACGGTCTTCGACCTGTTCGCCCAGTTGCATCGCGAGCACGGCATGACGATCGTGCTCATCACGCACTCGGAAGACTTGGGCGTGCGCGCCGAGCGCATCGTCCGCATGGAAGACGGCCATTTGCTGAGCGATACCCGCAGTCCCGGCCATTCCGCCAAACCGGCGGCGGGCGGCAACGGGTCCGACGGCGACTCGGGACCGAACACCCTGGGATTAGGGCTTTTGCGCCCGCCGCGTCCCAAGAGCATCCTGCCGCCGTTTGCGATTCCCGACCACGGGTAAGATCGCAGGGTGGGACCAGATCCGGGTGCCCCGAATCTGGTCCCACCCTACCCTCTACTTCTCCGCCCGTTTCTCTTCGACCGGCTTCCTTTCTGCTTTATCCAGGGTCGCCCGTGCGAGCTTGACGCGGAACTCTTTCACCTCGAAGGGGATGATTTTCCGCAGTTCAGAAGGCATGAGGTTGACATCCTGGCCGAACCATTCCTGCGGTTCATAGAAAGTTTGATGGAATTCCACGAAGATGGCGTTCTCCGGCTTGAGCAAGCGGGTCACCTTGGCATAGAAGCCCGCTCCGGAATAGGGATGCAGCGGGCCCAGTACGGTGTTGCCCAGCGCGTTCTTGGTAATCCTGCGCCACAGGTTTGGGTATTCCTTGTCCTTGGCAAAGCGTGGATCCACCTTCGCGGCAGCGATGACTCCCGTGGGCGTTCTCGTCGCCATGCCGAAGCGTGTTTCGCTCAGTTCGACCCGGTCGAAGAGGTTGAAGGTCGTATAGAGAAAATACTCCTTCAAGTCGGGTGTCGAGCGGGTTGTCAGCCGGCGAACCCCTAAGTCGGGGACCTTCAAGTAGCCAGCCTTGACAACCATGCTCTCCTTCTTCTGGTTCTGCGTTTTCCCTTCCTTCAGAATCCCCTTGGCGAACTCGTCGCTGGTGAGCACATTCCAGTCGCCATACACGACAAAATAGAGGTTGACCGTGCGGATAACGCCATCGCCCATCTTGCCCGGAATCTTTCCCACTCTCAAAGTGACCGGTGCGCTGGGAAGGTTTTCCAGGAACTTCTCCGGGGTTGTCTTGCCCAAGGCAGCCGCCTCGGCCAACACTGTCGCTTGCTCATCCGCATTGAGCCCTTCGGCCATCTTCGGAGGGGGCAAACGTATGAACTGACCGTCGGGCATCACCACGCCTTTCTCCACCAGTTGCGTCAAGAGCGTGTTCTCGGGTGTGGCCGGACCGGCGGCACTCACCAGAACGGTCAGGATTTGAAAAGCCAGTGCGTTCATCGTCAGAAACCTCGATGTTCAAGAAAGTAACCCTTCGGGAAAGGCCCTATTTTACCAGAAGATCCGCCCCGAGTTCCATAACAATTCCAGGCGAGCCGGGAACGGCAGCTTCGACGGAAAGGTTAAGGTATTAGCGAAGCGATGGTGTAATGTAGGCAAGATGCGTGGAATACACAGAGAGCCGCAGGGCGGGCCGAGGCCGCAGGGTGGGACAAGATTCGGGCACCATGCTGCGCACGGTGATCTTGTCCCACCCTACGACCCCGGGGGCTATCCTAATTTTGCACGGAAGGGTACACTTAACGGCTTATGATTCGTCGCGGCGCGGTGTCGTGAACGGACCATTATCGCAAGTCGCTTGCAGAAGAAGGAGATGATATCGTGAACAAGCCGCTTCGGAACATGACGGCCATCGCGTTGCTGCTGGCCATGGGGACGCTGGTTTCCGCCCACCGGGCCGCGGCCGCCGACCCCAAACCTGCTTTGACCATAGCCTTCGCGGGCTACGGCGAACTGATGAAGGGCCTCAAGGCCCTGGACGAGCTCGGTCATACGAAATTGGCGGAAAAGGCCGAAGCCAATCTCGAGTTGCAGATGCACGACGGACTGGCCGGATTGGACAAGTCGCGTCCCTGGGGTGTATTGGTTTCCGTGAACGAGGAAAGTCAGCCTGTCGTACAGGGCTTTCTTCCCGTCACCGATTTGAAGAAGCTGATGGCTTCGATCCCGGCGCCCAATGGCGAGGCTGGTCCCAATGAAAAAGGGGTTTACGAGCGGTCCATGGACGGGCGGACGGTGTATGCCAAGCAAAAGGGCAAGTGGGCCGTTTTCTCGGACAACGAGGAAATGCTGGACAGCGCCGCGGCCGACCCCGCGCCGGCACTCGCCGAGCTGACGAAGAAGTACCTCCTTTCCGTGCAGGGTTCCGTGCAGAACGTGCCCGCGGCCAGTCGCGAAAACGCCATCCGCAGCCTCCGCGGTCTCGTGGAAATCACGATGTCCATGCAGCAGCAGGGCTCCGAGGAAGAACGGCAACTGATGGCCGCCAACGTCAAGCAGATTTTCGCCAAGCTGGAAAAACTCAGCAAGGAGCTCGACACGCTCGTCATCGGCGTGGGGATCGACCCGTCGAGCAAGGCGCTCTTCCTGGACGTTGACGTGCGGGGCGTTGCGGGCAGCAGCCTCGCCAAGCAGTTCGACGCCATGAAAGACGCCAAGACCGATTTCGCCGGCTTCGCCCTGCCCGGCGCCGCGATGACCATGCTCTCGGCCGGAAGTTCCGACGACGAAGACGTGGCGGATGCCAAGACGATGCTCAAGAACTACAAAGTCAACCTGAACAAACTCTTGGATTCCAACGAACAGCTCGGCGACAAGCGCGAGCTGGCCAAGCAGTTGCTCGGCGACATCCTGGACGTCGCCCAGAAAACCATCGAGTTGAAGAAGAGCGACGGCGGCATGTCTATCGTTCTCGACGACGGGCCGGTGATGGTTGCCGGCGCGCGCATTGCCGAAGGGGCGAAGCTGGAAGCGGCGGTCAAGAAACTCGTCAACGAAATCGCAAAAGACGAGCCCAAACTGAACGACATCATCAAGCTCGACGCGGAGAAGTATGAAGGCGTCAATTTCCATGTTGCCACGATTCCGATTCCGGACCCGCAAGCGAAGCAAGTCTTCGGCGAGTCGGTCCAGATTACCGTTGGCATCAGCCCTTCGAGCGTGTACTTCGGCGCCGGCAAGGACCCCGTCGCCATGATCAAGAAGGCGATCGACGCCTCGAAGGCCTCGCCGGGCAAGACGATCAATCCCGTCGACATGGTGGTTTCGGCCACGCCCATCGCCAAGTTCTTCGCCAAGGTGATTCAGCCCAATAACCCCCCCGACGCCGAGGCCAGGAAGAACTTTGACAAGGCCGCCAAGTTGCTCGCCAAGTCCGACGGCAAAGATCACGTCACGCTGACCGTGCAGCCCGCCCCCAACGGCGCGACCATGCGCTTGAATGTGGAATCGGGCATCACCAAGGCGATCCTCAGTTTGATACCCGGCATGGGTTCAGACAGCTCGGACGAGAATTAGCTCGCCCGCTTTGGATGCCTGCCGCATGGCACGCCAAACAACCATAAGCCTCGCCAGGACCGGCAACCGCGCCGGTCCTGCGAGGCTTTGTTAGTCGCCCGCCTATGTCCGCCCCTGCTCCCGCTGTTTCTTCCGCCACGCGAACGCACATCGCCGGGATCCCCGTGCAGGATTTGGCCCGGCAGTTCGGCACGCCGACGTTCGTGTACGATGCGGCCATGATCCTCCAACGGCTTGCCGATCTGGCGGCCTTCGACCACGTGCGCTATGCCCAGAAGGCATGTTCGAACCTGGCCGTGCTGGATCTGCTTCGCCGCCATGGGGCCTTGGTCGATACCGTGAGCGCGGGCGAGATCCGCCGTGCGTTGGCGGCCGGCTACGCGGTCGAAGGCGCGCCGCCGCCGATCGTCTACACGGCCGACATCTTCGACGCCGAGGCCCTTGACCTCTGCGTGGAGCGCAACATCCATGTAAACTGCGGCTCGCCCGACATGATCGAGCACCTCGGCCGCCGCGCCCCCGGCCGAAAGGTCACGCTCCGCATCAACCCGGGCTTCGGCCACGGTCACAGCCGCAAGACGAACACCGGCGGCGATCAGTCGAAGCACGGCATCTGGCACGAGCAGATCGGTCTGTGCCTGGAAATGGCCGCCTGTCATCAGATCGTCGTCAGCGGCGTCCACATGCACATCGGCTCGGGCACCGACCTGGAGCATCTCGCGCAGGTCTGTGCGGCGATGGAGAAAGCGGCGCTGGCCGTCGGTCCCACGGTCACGTCGATCAGCGCCGGCGGCGGCCTGCCGACGATCTATCGCCCGGGCGACGAGTATGTCAATCTGGCGGCCTATTTTACGCGGTGGGACGCCGCGCAAGCGGTTGGAAGACCGCTTTGGCCACAGCCTCGCTTTGGAGATCGAGCCGGGCCGTTACCTGGTGGCCGAGAGCGGCTACTTGGTGGCCGAGATCCGCGCGGTCAAGCGGCAGGGCGAGCACTGGTTCTATCTGTTGGACGCCGGTTTCAACAATCTGGCCCGGCCGATCCTCTACGGCTCCTATCATCCCATGTCGATCGTGCCCCGCGGCGATGCACCGCGCGCGGATCGCGAGGTGATCGTGGGCGGTCCGTTGTGCGAGTCGGGTGACATTTTCACGCAGTCGGAAGGCGGCTTCGTTAGCCCGCGCACGTTGCCGGAGGCCGAAGTGGGCCAGCTTCTGGTGATCGAGTGTGCCGGGGCCTATGGGTTTGTGATGGGCTCCAACTACAACTCGCGGCCGCTTGCCGCCGAAGTGCTGATCCACGAAGGCCGCGCCCATCTCGTCCGCCGGCGGCAGACGTTCGAGGACCTGATCTGCGGGGAGATCATTCCGGAGTACTGAGCGGCTTTCGCGGGCGATTGCGGTATTGCAGTGGTAGGGTGGGCCGAGTGAAACGAGTCCCACCATCTTCTCGCCCTTCCCATGGTGGGATTCGTTTCACTCGGACCACCCTACTGCGGGCGATCGAGATATTCCAGGAACGCCTTCGGTTGTTTGAGCGTCGAGTCGAGCGCTAGGGCCGCGTGAAATTCCTTGCGGGCGTCGTCGTTGCGGCCTTGTTTCGCCATCAGCACGCCGACATTCGAATGCGCCGCGGCAGGGCCGACCACTTTGGAGAAGGCCTCGAAACTCTCGCCGAAGCGCTGCTTGGCGGCGAGAACCATCCCCAAATTGGTCAAGGCCCTGGCGTGCTTCGCATCGATCTCCACGGCCTTGCGGAGCATCTGCTCGGCATCGCCCAGGTTGCCGCGCTTGAAGTAGTAATACCCCACGTCGCTGTACACGTCGGGGTTCTTGGGCTCCGCCTCGAGCGCCAGCTTGTATTCGAGCAGCGATCGCGTGCTGTCGCCCTGAAGGTCATAGAGCACTCCCAGGTGATGCGCGATCGTCTTCAGGCTCGGATCGTTGCGACGCGCCTTCTCGTAGAGCAAAATGGCCTGGTCCACCTGTCCGCTGTTTTGCATTTGCTCCGCGGTGACCATGCATGTTCGTCCGGCTTCTTTCGGCGGCAGCTCGCGGGTATCCGCGGATTCGCCGTCGGCAGATGGGGCCGGCGACCCGGTCTTCCACGGTGGAAGCGCCGAGTTGGTGCAACCCAGTGCGGTTACGAAGCCGAGCGCAGCGAGCAAGAGGAATCGAAATTGAGCAGTGGTTTTCATGTTGCACCCTACGGATTAGTAGATTCCACCGCCGCCGCCGGAAATCGTTGCGCCGCCCGTCGCGCCGAGCCCCCCGCCGCCCGTCGCGCCTGCGCCGCCTCCGCCGCCCTGGCCGCCGAGCATGCCACCGGACACGCCGGGGGCTTCTTGACCATAAAGTCCTTCGGCCTCCGACCGTCCTACGACCACGCGCTCCGCGGCCAAAAGGACGTTCTTGCCGGCGAGCATCTTGACGATCTCCTCGCGACGGGCCGCATCCAGGCGCTCGTCCTGCGAGGTTTCGATCACGACGGGGCACGTCGATTGCGCCAGCCACTGGCTGAGGCAATCGAGATGCTCGCGGCCGTTGGGCGTGAGCTTTGCCGGTTCCGCCGACCACTCGTAGCGGTAGATCACGAAATTCTCCCGGTCGGCGCGGGCCGTCTCGCCATGCATCCACCGGCAGACGTAGGTTCCACAGGGCTGGGGTATGGCGCCGGGCGGGATGTCATTGGCCGAATTGCAGTCGGTGTGGCAGCCCGGGGCCGCCATCATGCACAAGACCAGCCAAAACGCGGAGGTCCATGGATTCTTCATCGAGCAATGCATCGGTTCCATCCTCAACTAGTGTTTTTCCGGTCCGATGGTCTGGGACGCGGGCCCAGGGATCGGTGCAACGATCGGCTCGGGGACCGGATTGGGGGCCGGATTGCCGACGGCGGGTCCCGGACAGGGTCCGTTTCCCAACTTGCAGCAACCGTAGGTCGCGCCGTGGGGACCGATGATGAACAGATCGTCGCGGTCGATAAACCGTTTCTGCCGGGCGAAGTCCGTGCGGACCGAAGCGCGGTAGTCCTCCAGGCGCCGGCTTTCCAACTGTCCGCCAAGGTAAAAGGCCACGTCGCCCGGCTCGAAAATGTCGTTGCCGGGCAGCGGCGGCGTCTGGCACTGCTCCAAGGGATGCACCAGGACGGGCGTGACCAGGACGACGAGCTCCTGCTCGCCGGAACTGATGCTATCCACGCCGCCGGTCCGCCCGATCAGCGGCAGGTCGCCCCAGAACGGCACGCGGTTCGACGTGCCGCTGAAGTTGTTTTGGATCAAGCCGGCCACAGTCAGCGTCTGCCCTTCGCGGAGCTCGACAGTGGTAATGAATTGGCGCTGGGTAATCTGGCTCGGCACCTGGGCCCCGTTGACGGAGGTGGTTGCCGTGCTGGGGGTCGATACGCTGGCGTTCAATTGCAGGCGGATCCGCGTACGGTCGGTAATATAGGGCGTGAATTGCAGCGTAACGCCGAAGTTCTGGTAGGTCACGCTCTGCGCGGCGCCGCCGGGGAGAATGACGCTATTTGGGATCGGGAAAGACCCGCCGGCCAGAAGGTTGGCCGACTTGCCGTTGATGACGGTCAGGTTGGGTTCCGCCAGGCTCCGCGCGAAGTTCATCGTCCGCAGGGCCTGGATGGCCATGAGGATATTGCCGTTGTCGATGGACACGGGCAGGTTGCCGGCGGCCGCCGCGGCCGCTCCCGTGATCGCCTGGGCGAAGGTGAATTGCCCCTTGCTGATGCTGAAATCCATGCCGATCGTACGGGCCGCGGTGCGGTCCACTTCGGCCACCACGACCATGAGCGTGACCTGCTGTTCGCCTGCCACGCGCAGCAGGTTGACCAGGTTGGGGGTTCCCGCCAGGAGTTGGCGGATGGCCTCGACCGCGGCGGCCTGGTCGCCCAGCCCGGGGATGAAATTCACGTTGACGTTGTTCGACGGAGTGATCGCCGTCCGTCTTCTGGTCGGCGAATGTTCGGCGACGATGCGGAGGATCTGCGCCGCCTCGACGACGTCCTTGCACTCGCCGCGGACCACGACTTGCTCGCCCACGAGCGAGAGTTGGACCGCGCTGTCGGGAAAGGCCTTCTTGATTTCCCCTTCCAGCACCTTGAGGGCCTGCTCGAAGGCCTTGACCTGGGCCTCCAATCGCCTCCGCTCCGCCAGCACGTCCAGGGCGGCGCGTTCCGGATCGTTCAGGACCACGACCATGTAGCTCAAGGTGCGGTCCTTCTGCGGGTTGTTGGGATCGTTCGGATCGGGGAACCAGAGATTGAGGACCGTCGTGCCTTGCCGCTTGCCGACGATGGCGTATTCCAAGCCGGTGACGATCTGAAAGCTGGCAACGTTTTCGTCGGGGGCGTAGATGTGGCGGGGCTTCTCGCGCAGGACGATGATCTTGGCCCGGCCCACGACCACCTGGATCGTGTTCTCGGGGGCGATCTCGCGCTCCACGAATTGCCCGTACTTCTGCTTAATCTCCGGCGACGGCTCGGGGACGCCCAGTCCCGGCGGAAGTCCCAGCGTCGGAAAACGAAATTGAGACGGATCGAACGGCGACCCGATCCCTTGCAGCGCGCGCGTCGCCTCCGACGGCTGGGCCCCCACGGAGGCAGTGCCCGCAGACCCGCTGCCGGCCGGTTGGGGAAGCTGAATTGCCGGGATACCCGGCCGAATGATCTCTGGAGTTATGGCGTTCTGAGCCAGGCGTTCCGTGACGCCGCCCATTCGCAACTGAGCGTCGGAAGAGCGCGAATCGGGATCGCCGGACGTCACGCTGCCGGGACGGGCGAATTCGATCTGATCGCCGTTGCCGCCCTGCTGGCGAAGGTTCAATTGGAGCGCGGACACATTCCCGGCCGAATGATCGCCGGAGGGTTCCGCAGACGAGGATGCTTGAGCGGGAAGTTGCGATCCGGTTGCCGGCGAAGTTGCCGGGCGGAGCGGCGGATCATAGGGACCGGATTGTTGCGCCAGCGACCGCGCCGACGTAATCGCCAAAATGAGGCTGAACGCCAAGCCGAAAGACAAGCCAGTCAGGCGGCGGCGCGAAGGGCTTCCCACCGTCCGTGTCCCGGCCAAACGCAGCGCGGTCGAGTGAAAAAATAGTTCCGGCACCGTTTCCCCTCCTGCGATAGCCTGGATGCAGCTAGAGTCTACGCGGAAAGTCAGCCGTTGCTCGCGCAGCAATCAATCTCGATTTGCGGCTCGAAACTTTCCGGATAGCCCCTGGCGAGTATTTCCAAGACTTCCGAGAATCGTTGAGTTTGGCGGTCCGACCAGTTCCCATCAGAGCGGTGGTGTTGAAGCCACTACCGACTCTAACGGTTGTATCGGTTATAGCGGCCGCAAACTTTACCTGTATTGTCTATTTGCACAGAAGCTAAAACTCGGTGCCTGGGGGCTGAGTGGGTGGTGTGGGAATGGTTTCCGGCATGGGCGGGTTCGGCTGCGGTGGCGGCGGCGTGGCTGTGGCAGGCGCCAGCGACGACGGCGGAGAATTCGAGTAATACGGCTGAGCGGCCGGGGCCGCTTGCGGATAGCCGGAATAATACGGCTGCGGCACGGCGGCCGGTTGCGGATAATAGTACCAGGGCGCCGGAGCCACATAGACTTGGAATGGGTAGGCATAGTAGAATCCAGGGTAGCGGTAGCCGGGATAGTAGTAGCGCGGATACTGACGATAGACCGGAACGCCAACTCCGACGGCAACTCGCACTCCCCTGGCCTGCGCCGCAGACCACGAGAAGGAGACGGCAGCCAGGACAAGACCACCGATCAGCAGGGCCTTCTTGAGATTCATCGCAAATCCTTCCTTTGGGGCAACCAATTATCTGCCACAGGTTTCTGATAAAATCCTCACCAGCAGTCAATCGTATCATTTTTAGGGAAGAAAAGCAAAAGCCCTACCCGACCGTTGCCGCCGACCGATGGTGATTCCCATCGAGCTTAGCCGCCCTAGAAATGCCTTATCCGCATGATGATGTCGGCGCGCTGGAAGAGACTTGTCATGGCCGGTCCGATCGTCCAAACGAAAATGCCGGGCATGAAGCAGACGACCAGGGGGAACATCCGCTTGATCGACAGCGCCATGGCAAAGGCGTTGGCCCGTTCGCGGCGACGGTCGCGCAAATCGTCGGCCTGGCGGCGGAGGGCCTGGGCGATGCCGCTGCCCATCTGCTCCGCCTGCACCAAGGCCGAGACGAGGATCGCCACGGACGAGACCTCCAAGCGGCGGGACAACCGCCGCAGCGATTCCACGCGGGTCCGGCCGGCCAGCAAGTCCGATTGATAGGTGCAGAACTCGCGGGCCAAAGGGCGATCTTCGATTACCGAATCGAGCACTCGTGCCAGCGCCGCATCGAAGCCCAGTCCCGCTTCGCTGAGCGTGGCCAGAAGCTCCAGGGAGATGGGCAGGTCCTGCTCCACTTTTTCCACGCGTTGCCGCCGCGCACGGCGCACGAGCATCCACGGCAGGAGCACCAGGACCAGCAACACCGTCCAAGGCGCCAGGTACGCGAATGGCAGAACGAGATCGCCCAGGGGCGGCGGGAGCAGGGCCAGCGTCGCGAACAATTCCTTCGTCAGGCCGGAGCCCAGAACGGCCAGTGCCGTGGCAATCCCCACGCCCAGTGCCACGAGCACGGCGGTGACGAACGCGGCAGGGGCAATCCGCTGGCGGTAGCCCGCCAGGAAGAGCCAACGCCGCAGCAGTCCTTCCAGCGCGGTATCGCCGTCGGGTCGTTCGGCCGGAGCGGCCGGTTCCGTGAAGACCCGTTCCAAGCTCCGCCGCTTCGCGCCCAGGCGGCGCAAGAACAAGATCGCGACGGCCAGAGCGATCGGGAGGAGCAGCCATAAGCCAAGAATCGCCAGATTTCCCATCCTTACACCTCAAAACTTCATGCGGCTTATGACCGACATCCAAACCAGGCCGGCGGCTTGCAGCAGGATCGTGCCCGCGACCGCCCATTGTCCGATCGTGGTGGTCAGGAAGGCGTGCATTTGATCGGGATTGCCGCGCCACACCAGCAGGGCGATGAAGTACGTCAGCAAGAACACGGCCAGCGTGGAAACCTCGGATTGGGCCGAGTTGGAGCGGATCCGCCGCGCAATCTCGATGCGGTCGCGGATCGTGCGGCCCACGCTGGCCAAGGTGGGCGCCAGGCTGCCGCCGGTCTCCGCCTGGACGGACAGCGCCGAGGCAAACAACAGAAAGGTCTCCAGCGGGATGCGCTGCGTCAGTCCCAGGTAGACCGTCCGCGGATCGTCGCCGAAGCGGATGCGGCCCACCACCTCTTCCAGTTGCGGCAGCAAAGGGCTGCGCGTTTCGCGGAGGGCGTTCTCCAGGGCATCGGCGACGCCGGCCCCGGCCCGCAATGCGGCCACCATCAGGTCGATGGCGTCGGCCAACTGCGTTTCGATCCTTGCGGTTTGCCGCACTGCCAGATAGGAATCCAGGCGCCCGGCCAGCAGGCCGGCAATCAGGGACACCGAGATCACGAAGGGCGGGGCCCAATCGAAGGCGTAATACAACAGCCCGGCTACGATAAGAGCGAGCAGCCAGGGCAAGAAGCGGTGCCGCACGAGGAAGGAACGGGCCGCGGGAAGTGGCTCGGCTTGCGTTGCTTCGGAGACCGCGGCCGAATACTCGATGCGCTCGCGGGCCAGGGTGCGGACCCGCGCGTTCCGCCAATAGGCGGCGATCGCGCCCAGCCCCAGCAGCAGTCCGGCAAGTATCAGAATCTCAATCATGGTTCAACAGGGGAACGATGGAAATCCGAAATCTCAAATCCGAAATACGAAACAAATCGGAAATACGAAATGCCAATTCCTAAAACGCGCGGCCCAAGACGTTTTGAGCCTTTCTTATTCGATATTTGAATTGATTTGTTTCGGATTTCGACATTCGGATTTCGGATTTCGGGATCCTACCGTTCAGGCGTCGCTACGCGACTCTTTTGGAATATGGTCCGGGGGATCTCGATGCCCCGCTCGTGCAACTCTGCCACGACGTGCGGGACGATGCCCGTGGCGACGAACTCGCCGGCGATCTGCCGTCCCCTCTGGCCGCGACGCTCGAAACGGAAGATGTCTTGGAGTTGGGGCGTCGTGCCTTCCATGCCCACGATCTCGGCGATGCTCTCCATGCGGCGGACGCCGTCCTCGAACCGCCGCACGTGGACGATCAGGTGCAAAGCGGAGACGATCTGCTCGCGGATCGCGCGGGAAGGCAAGTCCAGGCCGGCCATCAAGACCATCGTCTCCAGCCGCGCCAAGGCGTCGCGCGGACTGTTGGCATGCACCGTGGTCATGCCGCCGTCGTGCCCGGTGTTCATGGCCTGCAGCATGTCGAGGGCCTCGCCGCCGCGGACTTCGCCGACAATGATCCGGTCGGGCCGCATCCGCAGGGCATTGATCACCAGGTCGCGGGCGGTGATCAGGCCGCGGCCTTCGATGTTCTCCGGACGGGTCTCCATCCGCACCACGTGCTCCTGGTCGAGGATCAGCTCCGCCGAGTCCTCGATGGTTACGATCCGCTCGCGATCGGGAATGGCCTCGGCCAGGGCGCCCAGCAGGGTCGATTTGCCCGACCCGGTGCCGCCGGAAATAACCAGGTTCTTGCGGCCCCGCACCACGGACTCGAGAAAACCGTGGATCTCCGCGGAAAACATGCCCAGTTGCATCAGGTCGCTGCGCCGCAGGCGCTGGCGGCCGAAACGCCGAACCGAGAGCGTGGGGGAATCGATCGACACCGGCGGCAGCGTGGCGTTGACGCGGCTGCCGTCCGGCAGCCGCGCATTGACCATCGGCGAGCTTTCGTCGATCCGCCGGCCCACGCGGGCGGCGATCCGCTGGATGATCCGCACCAGGTGGTCCACGTCGCGAAAGCGGACGTCGGTCTTCTCCAGCCGCCCGAAGCGTTCCACGTAGACCTGTTCGGGCCGGTTGACGAGGATGTCGGTCACGGCCGGATCGGCCATCAGCGAGGCCAGCGGGCCGACCCCCAGCGTTTCTTCCAGCAGGTCGCCCACCAGCCGGCGACGTTCGTCTTCGTTTAACGGAAGGTCCTCGACCTGCAGGGCTTCGTCGACGAAGGTCTGCACGAATTCGGCCAGCGTCTCCTCGCTGGCCGCCAGCAGGTTTCGCCGGTCGAGTTCGTCCAACAACTGCTGGTGCAAGGTCCCTTTGACGGAAAGGTATTCTGCGTTGCGGGAATGCGCCGGAGCGGCTTCCACGGGGGCCGCCGCGATGGTCCGCGATCCGCGCGCGGGTGTCCCCGCCGCCTTCTTCGCGGTCCGCACGCGGCCGGTCGGCAAGGAGAGGCTCGCCTTCAGGAACCGCTGCCGCCAGTCCCGCTCAGGGACGGAAGGTTGTTCGCTCGCCACTTGGTCGCTAGCTTCGTTCACGGTGAATCCTCCTCGAGCGGCTCTGTTGTGGCCGGTCTCTGACCGAGCCACGCCTCCGAGCGAAGGTCTCCCGGCAAATGGGGAGACCTTCGGTCGGAAGTTTCGCCGGGGTCAGGAGACCCACGCCGAACCTGCGAATCCTCCTCGAGCGGCTCTGTTGTGGCCGGTCTCTGACCGAGCCACGCCTCCGAGCGAAGGTCTCCCGGCGAATGGGGAGACCTTCGGTCGGAAGTTTCGCCGGGGTCAGGAGACCCGCGCCGAACCTGCGACCCGCGCCGAACCTGCTCGTTTCCGGCCGGCCGATCTGCACCGTTTTGCGAGGGCGCGAGCGAGACGCGCGGGGTTTCCGTCATGGCGTCAATGTCGTCCGCCAGCCCGCGCAAACGGCGGCCGCAGCCGAAGAAGCGGCTGCGCAGCACGTACGGCTCACCCGTGTTGGCCGCCACCACGATGCCCTTGTCGAAGGGGACGACGTGATCGACGGCATGACCCAGTCGATTGGCGACGTCGGCCGCGCTCACGCTTCCGGGCAGCGTCGTGTGCCGGTTCAGCACGATCCGCAGGCGCTCGTTGGACAGCCCCAGGCTGCGGAGGACTTCCACCAGTTTCACCGCGCCCAGGACCGTGGGCACGACGTTCTCCACGACGACGTAGGCCCGCTCGCTGAGGTCCAACACAGCCACCATCGTACGGTCCAGCATGGGGAACGTATCGACCAGCACGAAGTCGTAGGTGTGCCGAGCCAGGGTGAGGATTCGCGACATCACCTCGTCGTCGATATCGCCCGCCTCCACGGCGTCGGCGGGCGCGGCCAGAAGGTGCAGGCCGCTGGCGTGCGGCGTCGCCAACTGGCGGATGAGGGTTTCGTCCAACCGGTCCTTCTCGCGCACGACGTCGCTGAGCGAGGTCGTGGGCGTCAGGTCGAGCAGCGACGCGCAGACGCCCATCTGCAGCGAGGCGTCGATCAGGAGCACGCGCTCGGGGTGGCGCACGGCCAGGCCGACGGCCGCATTGGCGGCCAGGGTCGATTTTCCCACGCCGCCCTTATTGCTGACGAAGGAAACGATGCGGCCCAGGCGGCCCGTTTCCTGCAGCGCGGAGCGCTGCACGCGGCGGAGCAGTTCGGCCAGCTCGCTGCTGGAGACGGGCCGCCGCAGGAAGTCCTTCACCCCGCCGCGAATGGCCTGGATCAGGACCGTGCTCTCCGGCACGTCGGGCTCGAAACAGTCCGGCCGAAAGACCGCCGCCACGGTCGTTTCGGGCGAGACCAGGGCCGCTTCCTGGGCAAAGGCCTGCAGGGGCCGCACGTCGCTCCCCATTTCCACTAGCGCGAGTTGCGGCCGGCGGCTCCGCGCCGCCTCGATCGCCTGGCGTATGTCGCCCGCGTGGTGAATCAGCGGGTGCAGTTCGTCCAAGGAAGCCAGTGCGCTCTCCAACTCGGCGCGGAACCGCGGGTCGGGACTTACCATCAGGATGTTGATTGTCGTCGGCACGGATTGGGTCTTGGGGCTTTGAAAGGAAGATTGGGGAAAGGAATATTCTTTTCGCTCATTTTCCTTTCTTCATTGTAAGTTCTATGGGATTTGAAGATTAGAGATTTGAAATCTGAGATTAGAGATTAGGGACCGGACTGGTTCGGGCCGATGTAACGATTGACCAGCGCCGGCGCATACAACGGGTATTGCGAAAACAAGGTCGCATGGTCCTGAAACAATGTTGTAACGTCGGCCGGAGCGAGCGCCGCCGGCAGGGGCAGGACCACCGTCGGCGACACGTTTTGACCGCCAATTTGCATCGCGGCGGCGGCAGGGCCGAGCGTCAGATTGCCGCTCGTATAGCTCCAGTTGCTGTAGTAAACAAAACCGATGATCGTGCCCGGCTGGCTGGTGAAATCGGCATAAATCGGCACATAAACGGCGGCGGGTTGCAGACCGGCCAACAACGCACTGTCACTGGTCGAGCCGACCAGCGGTTGCCCGATCGCCGTCAATGTGATCTGGAATTGGCTGTTAAGAATGGTCGCGCCCGAACCGGCAACCAGGGGATTGACGGTCGTGCCCGTGCCGCCGGACAGTTCTGCCCAGAGGTCGCTACGAATCGCAAAGGGCGCAAGCTGTGCGACCGCCGTCAATGTGCCGCTGCTGTTGGAATAGAGCGGGCCCACGGACTTGGCGGGCTGGGGGCCGGCGATGGCCGTGGCGCGGACCGTGATCCCCGATGCTACGCTCAACTGGCTGCCGCTGCCGCTACGGGCCATCATGCTGCCGCGACCGAACAGGAACGGCAGCGTCGGACCGCCGGAGCTGATGCCCGGCTCCTGGTCAAACCCATAGATATTGTTGGTTCGCCGCATGCGAACCAGAAAGGCATTGGAAGCGGACGATCCGGACGAAGGCGTGAAATCGGCCCGTGTATAATTGTCCGCCTCGGCACTCGGCTGGCCGGGATTATAGGTCCCCGTCACCATGTCGCCTTCGGTCGCATTGGAGAGATTGAGTTCCAGCCCGGCAGTTCCGCCGGACGTGGTGGGCTGGTAAACCGGCGGGGTACCGGGCGCCATGTTTTGCCCTGCGGCCAGGTCGGCGGGGCCGATGCCGCCGCTGAAATTCACCACCGGCCCGGCGCCATACTGCACCGTGCCGCCGCTGGAGTCCACGTAACCGGTGAACTGGTTGGCGACCATCTGGCTGGCCTGCTCCCGTGCGTCGCTTGGGGAGGCAGCTTGCCAGCGCAGCCCTTCCAGCGCCGCGGAATCGACGGCGGTTTGCATTTCTCGCTGCGCGAGCCGCGCAAAACCCATGTCGATCACTAGCGCGGCCAGCCCCATCAGGGCGAACAGCATCATCGCGAACATCACAAGCACGTAGCCCGCGCGTCGCTTCCCTCTCCTTCTGGGAGAGCGGCAGGGGGCGATGGTCTGCGCGCCAGGCAGAGCATCTCTTGGACCCCATCCAGCTTGCCTGGATGGTGAACCAGGTTGGATGGCTAGAGCAGAGAACGAAAACAGACACGACCCCATCCAGCTTGTTTGGATGGTGAAGGAGGTTGCTTGGCTGCATGGCGGGCTTGGGCTAGCGGGACAACCTGATTCACCATCCAGACAAGCTGGATGGGGTCTTCCCTTCTTCGCGTTCGTTGTTAGCTGCCCAACCTCCTTCACCATCCGGTCAAGCCGGATGGGGTCGTTCGGAGACTTGCGTTGAACAACGAGGGCTGTCCCGGCAGGCCGCTTCGGAGCGAAGACCACTTTACCTCGATGTCGTCTCATGGCGGGCCTATTGGTCGCTCTCTTCCGTACCGGCAGCGGGGGCGGTCCCCGGAGCCGCACCCGGCGCGGCACTCGGTGCGGCCTTGGTCGATCCATCGTCTTGAGATATCACGACAGGGCTGTTTCCCGGTCCGTTAAAGAGCACGAATTGCCGGTCTTTCCCGATCTGAAACACCATGCCGCGGACGTTGGCCATGGGGTTCAAGCCGGGCGTGACGTCCATGGCCGCGCGGTCCCTGGCGGGCGTTTCAGCCGTCGTGGGATTGACGGTTTTCGCTTTTTCAGACGCCGGCGCGGCCTTGGCCGGGGCGGCTGTGCTCGGTTTGTCCGGAAGCGCCTTGCCGGGCTTGGCAACGTCGTCGGCGTTACCCGCGGTCGTTGCGATCAAGTGGCCTCCGGCAACGGCCTGAGCCGTTCCGCCCTGCGGGGTCCCGCCGGCCGGTTGCTGCTGCACGGCAGGCGCCGGAGCGGATTCCGGTAGGCCCGAACGCGCCACGCAGGTGAGCCTGTGGTTCAAGGCCTTGGCCTCGTCCAGCGGCGCCACTTCTGCGGGCGCCACGGCGATCACGATCTCCTCCACCCGCACGCTGCGGGCACTCGTGCCGTTCATGAGCGAACTGCTCGTGGTCTGCGTGACGCGGGCCGTCACGGGCGAGACCACGACTCCGTCCTGCACCAAGGGTATCTCAAGAGTTCTTTTCGGCCGTATGAGAGTATCCGGCGTCGTTATCACGCTGGCCCCCGACGGTCCGGATCGGCCCGCCCCTGGCATATCGACCGGGATGCTGACCATCAAATCCACATGGTCGCCTTCCTTCACCTGATACACGCAACCGTCAAGATATCTTGTGTTGAAGGTATACGCCCGCTTGCCCAGGGGGACGCCGGCCGAAATCCCGGGGCGGGTGCCGACCGGCAGAAAGTCGCTTTCAAAAAAAGCAACGGTAGCCGGAATCTCGTGTTTCGTCACGCGGCCCTTGATCTCGGCCAGGTCCCTAATGATCCCTTTCGCCTGCTTCTCCTGAATCGGTTGCCATGCCCATGTACCCGTTTTGGGATCGGTCAAATAATCCCGCGTGACTTTCGCATAGGCGGGAATCGGCCGGGCGCTCACGGGAACGGCAATCCAGCCCGGCGGGAGCGGGTCGGCGGCCCTTGCTCGCCAAAAAGCCAGTCTTCCCAGGTCGATTACCTTCGTCGCGCCCAGCACGGCCACGGTCCCCGCGCCGCCGACGGCAATCGCCAGGATCGACAGCAGCACGGTCCGCCACGGCGAGCGGCGACGCGTGTTGGGTCTGATGGGTCGCATGGTCTTGCCTCATTTCTCGTAGGTTCAATCAAGTATACGTTGTGGATTAATATTCGGGCCTGGGCACTCGCGCGGTCGAGACGCTATTGGAACACCTCGCGGCGATAAATCGCTTGGGGGGAAATCACGCTCCGGTAGGGCCGCACCGTCGTCGCAAAAGCGGCCTGTTCGCCCAAGCCGTAGGCCCCCGCGTACGGGCCGTATTGGAAATCCGAGGTAACGGCGCTGCCCACTCCGGGCGGCGGACCGGAAGAACTGATGTTGTTGTTCGCGAGCACCGGGACGACGGGATTGTTCGGCGGGCCGGACGGTGAGGACGGATTGGCCGGCGGTACGAAACCGCTCATGCTCGCCGATTGATAGGGATAATTGAACCGCAGGGCGACCGCGCCGCTGAGACCGGATACGGTGGTCGCATTCACGGCAAACGAATCGGCCCCGTTCGAATCCAGAATCGGTTCGAGAGGGTACAACCAATTGATGATCGATTGCCCGCCGCCGGAAGAATTCGGCGTGCTGACGACGGGAATTCGCACCACGTAGCCGCTGTAAGCGATGCCTGCCGGAGACGTTGAACTTTGCTGGCTGCCCTGGAACATCGCGCCGGGGAAGCGGAGCAGTTGTTGACCGTTCACCTGGTCGAAGATCATCAGCGGCAGCAGTTGCTGCGTCACCAGGGGGAAGTCGCCGATCGGGTGCCCGCCGTTGTACGTCAGCGCGCCGCTGCCGGACTGGACCGGATCGATCGAGAGCACGAGCAGGTTGTCGTCGAAGACCTGCTGGCGGACAGGCAGCAGACTGGGATCGGCGCTGGCGTTGCCATAAAGGACGTATTGGAGCGTGACGGCGCTGCCGCTGCTGCTTCCGCTGCTAATCGTGGCCGCAGGAAGCGGTGTGCGGCCGATCTCCCGCGCGGCCACGTCCACCGCTTGCTGGACACCCTGCGCGGAATACAGCAATTGGCCGAAGGTCAGGACTGCGGCCAGCAGCAGGTAAACCGCCAGGCACACAACCGCGAATTCGACCAACGCCTGCCCGCGGCGGGATCGTCCCCTCGCCCTTTGGGAGTGGGTCAGGGTGAGGGCAGGCGCGCGCCTGTAGGGAACGCCCTCCGTGGGGTTCCGTATGGACGGCAGTCGTCCCAACCCGGGAACGCCATGACCCGCAAGCGGGTGCCCCGCGTTCCCTACAGCGGCTGGTTTCTTATCTGAGCAACACATGGGCGAGGCCCCCCGGCCAAACCGTTTCCACTACGACGCCGACGGCAATCGCCGGCACGTAGGCAAAATCCCGCTTCCCGCGTGCGGCTGCAATCAGCGCCAAAATGCCGCCCGCCAGCGCCATCCATGCCAGAATCGACAACAGGGCCCAAGGGCCCACGGCAGCGCCGATGGCTGCCAGGAGCTTGACGTCGCCGCCGCCCAGTCCGCCCAGGAAAAACACCGCGGCGGAAAGTCCGAGTCCCACGAGGGCCCCGGCGATCAGCCCGATCCAACTGACCTTGTGCAGGCCCAAGGCCGTGGCCAGGCAGGCCCAGGCGACGATCAGCAGCGGAATCCAGTCCGGGACCTCTCGCGATCGCAGGTCACAAACCAGGGCGAACCCCACCGGCAGCAAGAGCAGCAGAGACCAGAGGTTCATGCGACGTTTCCGAATTCCCTTAAAAATCACGCTAAGCCGGAATTACTCCCCGCGCCCGCAACCGCGGGCGCGGGGACGACAGGGTGGCCTTCGTCAAACAAGAGCGTTTCCTTGCGACTGGCCGTTAGTTTTCGCGACGAGCGGCCAGTCCGCGCTCGGCATTCCTGGCCGCTTCATCCTAACCATCGGTCAACCCCCCGGGGTCTCGATGACGAGGGGAGAGTCGCCGGTAATGCCCAGCAGGTTGTTGCCGCTGGTGTTCGTGGGTTGCAAAGCGGCCGTCGGGTCGATCACGATCGTTGTGACGCCGTTGATGTTGTCGGTGGTCGTTGCGATCAAGTGGCCTGCGGCGATCGGGCCGTTGTCGTCGGTGTGGGCGCCAGGTATGACGGCGGCGACGGTGCCGATCAGATCGGCGACCTTATGGCCGAACATCGAGATTCCCACAATGCCGATCAAGGCCACGCCGGCGATGATCAGGGCGTACTCCACGAGCCCTTGACCCTTGCGATTACGAATCAGATTTTTCATCTTTCTTTTCCTTGTCGAAAAAAACAGTAACTAGGATGGAAAACATAACTTCTGCGGTTTGCCGTTCTCTTGCCTCTGGGGCTTGGCGACGGCTTGGCCAAGTAGGCCAGGCTTTCCAGCCTGACTTTGTCCGGTTTCCTGACTTTCCCCGCTATACTGTCAGGCTGGAAAGCCTGACCTACGGGAAGACTCCGCCTGCGGCGGCACGACGTAAAGGACTGGTCGGACCCTTACTTAGGGTTGCACTGCACGCAGACGGAGCTTTCTCCCCTGAAACCTGCGGTCAGCCGCGATGCGCGGCCAGCAAAAGGCGAAGGCAAAAACTCCTGGGGCCCAGCGACGCAATTCGACGACGCGGTCTGCGATCGAGCAGCACGCTTGGCACGCCCGCGCGCGACGAGCAAAAAGAACGGCTAGACTGCCGGCGGCCCGCGGGCGTCGAACACCGGAAAATCGGCGGCGGGAACGGAAATCCGTGGGGGGACGCTATCGTTGTCCACGCTGAGCGGGCAAACAACGATCGCGGCATAATTGCCCACAATCTGGGCCTGGGCCAAATAATTGCAGACCGGGCAGTTTGCTTCGTCACAGAGCCCCTCGTCCCCACGATCCGCTAGAACGACTGTCGCCAGTCGTTGGCCACCGGCAGAGGACGAATGACAAGCCGCGGCATAATGATTCTGCCCGTGGTAAACGCCAAGAATCGAGTGCAAGCCCGTTCCGGCAATTGATAGCGCCGCCATCACCCCGGCAAGGAGCCAAGTTGCGACCAGATTGGCGGGGCGATTTCGCAAAGGTGAGGGGCGGTATGGGGTTTAGGCAGGAGGGGATGTCTCTAGCCCTCCATTATCTACTGTCGTCGGATCCTTGTCAAGTTGCCTTGCCCGGCTTCTTGGACAAGACCGGGACTTCGCAGAAGCTATTGGAAAAGTCGCGGAACGGGCCTACGACTTTTCGGATAGCCTCTTACTGCGTGCCGCCGGCCGGGCGCCCGGCTGAAGGCGACGGATTTCGGCCTGAATGAGCTTGGTCAGGCCCACGTTGTTCTGCGCGGCGGCCAAAGCCATGGCCTTCTGGAAATGCTTGATGGCCTCATCCCGACTTCCCCGCCCTGCCAACATCACCCCCAGGTTGTAGTGGGCCTTCGCGTAGTCGGGCTTGATTTCCAAGGCTTTCCGGTAATGGGCGATGGCCCGATCGACCTGTCCAAGGTCGGCCAGCGCTTTTCCGAGGTTGTTGTGGGCCTGAGCGTAGTCGGGCCTGATTTCCAGGGCTTTCTCGTACTGCACGACGGCCTCGTTGAGTTGTCCGTTGCCGGCCAAGGCGGTTCCGAGGTTGTTGCGGGCATCCGCGAGGTCCGGCTTGATCTGCAGGGCTTCCTGGTACTGGGCGATGGCCTCGTCGACCCGCCCGCGGGCGGCCAAGGCGAGGCCCAGGTTGGTTCGAGCCAGCGCGTATCCGGGCTCGATTTCCAGGGCCTCTTGGTACTGGACGATGGCCTGGTCGACCCGCCCGCGCGGCCAACACAAGGCCCAGGTCGTTGTGGGCGGCCGCATTCCGCGCGGTGCAGGCCAAGGTGTGCGTCCACAGCGCCTCGCTGTCGCGCCAGCAGCTCGTTTGCTGCCAGGCACAACCCGCCAGGATCGCCATCGCCGCCGCCGCGCCGATGCCGCAGGCCCAACCGCGATAGCGCCACGAGCGGCTGACGTGCATGGCTGCCCACGCCACGGCGATCGACAGCCCGATTTGGGGCAGATAGCTGTAGCGGTCGGCCATCGACTGCGCCGCAACCTGCACCAGACCCAGGACGGGCACAAGCATTCCCAGATACCACAGCCAGCCGACCAACAGATAGGGGCAATTTCGGCGGCAGGCCAGGACCGCCAGGGAAATGGCGGTCAGCAACAGCCCGGCGCCGACGATCTTCCCTAGCGGCAGGCCGCTTTGCGGATGGGGATACAACACGGCCAGCCCCGTCGGGTAGAAGAACTGTCCCAGATAGGCGACGCAGGACACCAGGGCGTTGCCAACTCGCGAGCCAAGCGGCAAGCGTTGAAGGGCGACAACTGCGACCTGTTGTTGTGCCCAGTAGGTTGCCATGCAGGAGAGTGCCGCCAGCGCCAGCCACGGCAGCTTTTCCACGAGCAACCCTGCGCGTGTTCCCCGCTCCCTGCTCTCCGCTCCCCGCCCCAGCGGCCAGTAGTCCAGCAGCAGCAAGACAAAGGGCAAGGTCACCAGCATAGGCTTGGCCGCCAGGCCCAAGGCAAAGAGGGCCGTCACCAGCAGGTAACGGAACAGCGAAAAACGCCGCCGCGCATATCCCACATAGGCAGCCAGCGTCAACATGAAGAAAAGTCCGCTGAGCACGTCCTTCCGCTCGCTGATCCAGGCCACCGATTCGACGTGCAGCGGATGCACCGCGAAGACGGCTGCCGCGAAGGCGGCGGGCCACACGCTTGCCGTCATTTCCATCAGCACCAGAAACAGGATCGCGGCACTGATCGCGTGCAGCACGACATTGACCATGTGCATCTTGGCGGCGAGCTGGGCAAGCTGCAACGGGCTTTCAATCGGCCTCAGCTCGTGGGCGTCGGCCATCAGCGAGAGCCAAGTCAGCGGGTGCCAATTCGAGGCATGACTTTGGCTGAAGGCCCAAACGATTCCCGCGCCGGTCAAACCGGCTTTCACGTGCCAGTTCTCGTAGACGTAAAGATCGTCGTCGAAGTTGACGAAGCCGTAACGGGCAGTTTGGCCAAAGACGGCGATCACCGCCAGCAGCAGAAGGCCACAGATGGCCAGCACGCTGGCGCGGTTGCCGACTTGAGGTGCGGTGCCCCCAGCAGGGCGACCTGCAGGCTCGGAAAGGGTCGATAGGTCTTGAGGATTGCTCGGTTCGAGTGCAATTCCGTTGTGCAAGCCGGCGGTTGTCAGGGTCGCGTCGTCTTTTTCTCTTGCGGCATCTTGGCACATGGATAAACCCTGTCTTGTCACTGCCGATTATAAGTTGGCTTGGATTCCCCGGCAAACCTGGGGCTGGCGACTACGGCTCGCCAAATCCTTATTGCGCTTGCCGGCAGGCGCTGCGGGCGGAAGGCGGCGGATCTGAGCCCGAATGAGTTCGGACAGGGCCTTGTCGTTTGCAGCGGCGGCCAAGCCGAGGGCCGTTCGGAAAGGCCCGATCGCCTCGTCCGGTCTTCCGTGGTTTGCCAGCGCCAGGCCGAGATTGTAGTGGGCCTTGACGTAGCCAGGATTGAGTTCCAAAGCCTTCCGGTACTGGACTACGGCCTCGTCGAACCGTCCGCGGTCGTCCAACACGTTTCCCAGGTTATTGTGGGCCCGGCAGTTGTTCGGGTTGTTGCTGACCGCGTCTTGCCAGAGTTCGATCTCGTTTCCGTAATCATTGTTTCGCTCGCAGGTGATGTATCCCAGGGGCAGCGAAGCCACCACGACCAGACAACCGCCCATTGCGGCTGCCGTGCGCGGCGCAACAACACCGCGGCGGACCAGCGATTGACCCAAAATATATCCACCCAGGACAGCGGCCGTCACCACAGCGGCCAATGGCAAGTACATGCGGTGCTCGAACGCCAGGTCTGCCAGCGGCATGACGCTGGACGTGGGGGCCAGGATCAGAAAAAACCATGCCCCCAGAAGCCCCCACGCCGGCCATCTCCAGAAAGCACAGGCGGTTGCCGCAAGGAGTCCGCCGACGACCATTGCACCGGGCAGTATGTCGCCCACCGTCCGGGCCGGCGGCCAGCCATAGTCCAAGACCAACGGGTGCGGCCAAAACACGAGCCGCAGATAGTGCAGGATTACGCCCGGTTGGCTGCGGGCATACTCCCACCACGAGACGTGCAGTGCGTAGCCAGCCCAAGGGCGCGAACCGGCGCGGAGCTGCAGCAGGGCAAACGCGGCCCAGAGGGCCAGCAACGCGACGTACAGCCCCCACCGCCGACGCCAGATTTCGGAGAACGATCCGCTCAGCAGCACCCGATCTGACAAGAGAATCATGATCGGCAGCGAGACGGCCACCTCCTTGGAGCCCAGCGACAGCAGCGTGGCCGCCACCGTCACCGCGCCCCAGCAATAGGGATGGGTCGAGTCGCCACAGCGGATGATGCCGTAAATGGCAAGCAGGAAGAACAAGCCCATCATCGATTCGTAGCGCTGGGTGATATAGGTGACGGACTCAGTTTGCAAAGGGTGTAGCGCCCAGAGCAGTGCCACCGCCAGCGCCAAGGGAACCGACGCCAGGCCGAACCGGTCGCGGAACCGCGGCAGCAGGAGCGTGCGGTGGACAACCCCAAACAAGGCCAGTCCGGCAAGCAGGTGGATCGCCAGGTTCGTCAGGTGATAGGGCGGCGTCTTCAGGCCGCCGACGGCATAGTCCAGGGCGAACGAAAAGATTACCACAGGCCGGGGGTGCAGCCACACGGAACCCCTGGACCGCACGAGAAGCACGTCCCCAAGTGGCCAGAAATGGCGGATCGCCGGGTTTTCGATGATGTCGTAGCTGTCGTCAAAGACGAAGGGGCATCGAAGGCTGTTCAAATATGCGGCCAGCACCGCCGCAACGAGCACGACGATGGCGAACCGTGGCGACATGGATAAAGTCCCGGCTTCTTGTACGGAGGCCCCAGCCTTGTTATACCTGCGAATGCGGCAATACTTGGCCACGGATGGAACACGGATAGACAAGAGTGCTCTTAAGAAATCCGTGTTTCATCCGTGGCCAAGTATCGCCCTATTATACTATACTTGGGGAAGAGCCATCCATGAGCGACTGGCAATTAGAAATTCGCGATACCGAAAGGATCGTCGTAGAGCGGTTGGCGATTGCCGATCGATTTTGGGGCCGCTTCCGCGGGCTTCAATTCCGCCGCCCCTTGCCACCTGGGCAGGGGATTTTGTTGGCGCCGTGCGCTGCGATTCATACGATGTGGATGCGATTTGCGATCGACGCCGCGATGCTGGATCGCACGGGGCAGGTATTGGCCGTCCGGCAAGCTGTACGCCCTTGGCGGCTGGTATTCGCCCCGCGCGGCACGCATGCCGTGTTGGAAGTTTCCGCGGGAACGTTGCGTCTGGCGGTGGGCGACAGCCTGGTGCTTCGTTCTGCCGGGGGCCAGCTTTCGCCGCCGGCTGCGCTGGCCGGTTTTGCGGTGATTTGAGCGGTCTCTACGGACCTTTCGTGCCCTCGCGTCAAGAAAATGATTGGCTTCCCGGCCCACCTCTATTACGCTGAGCGGTATTGATAGTCTCGCTGGACCCAAAACCGGAGGCAGCGCCGCACTCGCTCGAATTGTCCGGCAGCCTCGCCAACAGCAGCACGAATGAAACGGATTGGACCGCTTCGTCATCAACGGCAGTTGGGTTTCGCTGCAAGCCCTGTTGGGCGGCAACAACCAAGTGGCCTTCGATGGCGGCTACATCGCCCAGCAAGCCGTGCCGGAACCCTCCACCTTGGCGCTCCTGGCCGCCGCCGCGGGCTGCGTGCTCTGGATGCGGCGCACGCACTCTATCTCCGCACCGCGGCAATCGCCACGCCCAGCCAGGCGAGGATGAACGCCACGCCGCCGAGCGGCACGAACATGGCGAAGAGCTTGTTGCCGGTTCCCACGTAGGTGTACAGGAAACCGGAGAAGACGAGGATGCCCGCGAGCATCGTCCAACCGGCCGCGTCGAGCAGGCCGCTGGGCCGCGTGGCAGACAGCAGCCCGATGAGGATCAGCCCCAGCGCGTGGATCATCTGATAGTAGACGGCCGTGTGGAATGTCTCCAGGTCGTGGGCCGAGAATTTCCCTTGCTCCACAAGTCTCGTGAGGCCGTGCGCGCGAACGCGCCAAGGCCCACGGCCAAAGCCGCCAATAGGGCGCCGATCACGATGAATGTTGAGCTCATGATTGCTTTTTACTCATCGTCCTTCACGCTGCCTTGCGTCTCGCCTTTGGCGCGATAACGCAAGTAGGCGTCGAGGAAGCCTTGAATGTTGCCGTCCAGCACGGCGTTGAAGCTGCCCATGTAGTAGCCCGTGCGCGAGTCCTTCACCCGCTGATCGGGATGGAGAAAATAGCTGCGGATCTGCGAACCGAAGCCGACTTTGGGCATGGAGGTATACTTGGCGGCCTGTTCCGCCTCGCGTTTTTCTTCTTCGATCCGCGCCAGCCGGGCGCGGAGCATCTTCAAGGCCATCGCCCGGTTCTTGTGCTGGCTGCGTTCGGCCTGGCAGCAGATCAGGATGCCGGTGGGGATGTGCCGCAATTGGATGGCGCTGGAGGTCTTGTTGACGTGCTGTCCCCCGGGTCCGCTGGAGCGAATGGCCTTTTCCTCCAGGTCCTCGTCGCGGATTTCGATCTTGACCTCGTCGGAGACTTCCGGCGCCACGTCGACGGCCGCGAAGCTCGTCTGCCGCTTGCCTTCGGCATTGAACGGGCTGATCCGCACCAGCCGGTGAATGCCGGCCTCGCCTTTCAAGTAGCCGTAGGCCATGGCCCCGCGGACGGCGATCGTGGCGCTGTTGATGCCGGCCTCCTCGTTGTCTTGGCGATCGAGGATCTCGGTGTCGTACTCGTGGTCCCTGGCCCAGGCCAGATACATCCGCAGCAGCATCTCGGCCCAATCGTGGGCATCGGTGCCGCCGTCGCGGGCGTTGATCGACAAAAGGGCCGAGTTGGGGTCCAACGGGCCGCTGAGGAGCGACTTGGTTTCCAGGTCATCGACGGCCTTTTCCAGGCGCTCGATTTCGCCGGGGACTTCCGCGGCCATGCCTTCGTCTTCCGCGGCCATTTCGATCATGGCGGCCAGGTCGCCCATGGCGCGGCTGGCATCTTCCAGCGGCTTGACGATCGATTTCAGGCCCTTGAGCCGGCCGACAACCTCCTGGGCCTTCTCCCGGTTATTCCAGAAATCGCCCTGGCCCATCTGGCCTTCGATGGCGGCGATCTGCGCTTTCTTGCCATCGAAGTCAAAGAGAGTCCCTGAGTTGGAGGATCCGCTTCCGGATGCTGTCGGCCCGATCGATATGTTCGCGTTCCATCGTTGATTCCTGGGAGAAATGCCATCGGAAACATAGGATTATACTCACTCCTGGCAAAAGAGGAAGGCCACAAGCGCCCAGCAACCCCTCCCAGCCTTGGTCAAGTTCGAGAATTATCGCGAACTTTTTGCCGCGCTGAGGCGTCTAAGCACTGAAGCGAGATTGCCGGAGGTTCTTGTTATTAAGGCGAACAGCCATGCCCTTCAATTCAGGCAAAGCCATGTGGAAGAAGCCATCGCCAGCGATTCGCTGCGGTACCTCGCTCGCAATGCGCCACGATTGGCCAGGGCGGGCAAGACGAGTTTCAGGGTTGGCCGGCCCGCTGCGGGCGGGAACGGTCCGATCGGGTTCTTTGACAAGTCGAATCGGTGTTGGGGCTGCCTGCTGCAAGCAGCCGCCCACACAAGTGCTGCGCACCGTGCGCAGCAAAGGTACAGCTTGGCAAGGAATTCCACGATGCGAGAAACTTGAGGACCAAGGCGCTGTAGCGCTGCTAGGTCCCATTCATCTTAGCGAGCGGTCGAGTCAACGGTTCGTTCCAAGCCCTCCCTAGCGGACTGCCCCGTAAGGGGTATGCCATGGGGAAGGTGACTGACCGCACGCGGTACCCGAGATGCCTGAGTCTCAGCCGGTTTCGACCCCGGGACTGAATATGTCGGAATCGGCAGGGTCGCGCGAAATGGCGATTTCTTAGGTGGAAGCAATCGCGCGCGGCGTCCGGCAGTCACAAAACCACCATCGACTGCCTTTGGACCGTTTTCAATCGCCTTAGGACCGGCGAATCAATAAGTGTCAGCAGTTGGCACACTCCGTGTGCCGTTTTCCGCACACGGCGTGTGCGGACTACCATTGGAAAACACGACACGTATTGATTCGCCGGCCCTCAATCCATGGTGCTGTTGGGATGGATTCATAATTGGTCTTCGCCAAGGAACACGACAGCCATTTGGGTCCACAGGCCGTTGGAGCCTTTCAGGCTCTTGGCTCTGTAGACCGACTGCGGCTGGAGATTTCCTTAAGGAGACCATCCGGGAACGTGGTGATTGCCAAGCTTACCCCGGTGCGATTAAGATGATGGGGCCTGGCGGGAGTGGTTCTTCGCTCCTGCCAGGTCCCATCTCTGTTTCTTGCCTGCGGCAAGTACTGTCAACGAAAAGCGAGCAGCAGCGTGAAGGACTTGCAGCTTTGGCGATGGTTGCGTGAGGGAGGCGGTTCGCCCGGCGAACTTGCGGCGCAGCTTCAGCAACTGGCTGAGCTGCCGCTGAAGTTGCGGTTTCCGTGGTTCGGCCGACTTGGCCCGGCACTCGAACACCGAGATCCCGAAGTCCGCAGCGCAGCCGTGGCGGCCTTGGCGGGTGCGGCGGGCGCGAGCGCCTTCCGATGGCTGGTCGCGGCCCTTCAGGATCGGGCCCGCAGCGTCCGGCTCCAAGCCGTCGAATCCTTGCGAGTTTCAGCCGCCGCCGACCCCGCGCGGTGGGCGCATGCGATCTACCACCCCGAGATCGAAGTCCGCCGCGCCGCCCTGGAGGGGTGTTGTGTTGCCGGTGCCGAGCCCTTCCTGCTTCCCCTGCTACAGAACGAAGATCATGCCTTGCGCGTTGCCGAACAGTTGTCGGGCCGGCGATTATCGGTCGGCGAACTCGAATTGGTGACTCGGCCGCTCGCCGTGCTTGGATTGGTGCTCAAGGCGATTCCGAGCGACGTATTCATGCGCGAACACAAGGTGCCTATTCCAGAGTCTGACGAGTGGCGTCCGATGTCGCCGAATGCTGAGTGGCGCGGCGGCTTGCTGGTGCGTTACGTTGGCCCGGGCAGCCCGGCAAATTGGCACGGCATCCAACCCGGCGACATCCTGGTGGCAATACACATCTGGGAGACCGTCACGCATGAAGATGTCTCCTTCATCCTCGCGCAAGCGGACCTTTACGCAGTCAATCCACTCCATTTTTACACCATCCGCGACGGCGTCCTGAATAGAACTGAGAACACGGGCGTGGTGTTGGCCAAGGATCCGCCTGGCCCGCAACCTCCGCGGCCAGCCGAATCCGCAGACGCCCGCGATGAAGATCTGTCGACCGCGGAATTCTTCTCTCGGCGTCGCAAAGGACCGAAGTCGAGGCGGCATTCCCAAGGTGACGCCCGCGCGATCCAGGAGTCCGTCGAACAAGATGCCAAGAACAGGGAAAGGCCCACCGTTTTTCGTACTCTCGGAACTCACGATCTCGAGGAACTCGCGATCTTGTTGGCGTGCGATGATCCGGCCTTGGCGGACGCGGCGGTGGCACGGTTGGTCGAACTCAAGCGGGTGGACCTTCTGTCCCTGGAGCTTTCCGATGACCGAATCGCCTCGGCCCTCCGGGATTTCCTGGAGAATGATTCCGTGCAGAGTCCGTCGACCCGGACTGCCGCGGCGCGATGGCTTCGAGACCACGGAGACCAGGGGGGATTTCCGCTAGTTCTCGCCGCGGCGGTCGCCGACGAGGACCTTGCCCGCCGTTTGCTGGAAAACGCCGACCAGGTCCTGGTGGAGAATACCGTCAGGGCCGCTTTACACGCCGGCGCTGGTATTGTTCCGGAAGCGTGGCTGCTGGAGAGGTTGCTGGAACTCCACGATGGGCCGCAGAAAGCGGGATCCCTGGCGGTGTTCGCCACGGCGGCCACCGATGCGGAGGTCTGCAAGCGGGCCATGCGGCAGCTTGTCTTGCTTCGTGCGCGGAGCTGGAAACTCCGCGCCTTGGCCGATACCTTCGCCTGGGGCAGGCAAGCCGCGTACAAACTGACCGGCAGGGCCTTCGCCATCGAGATGCTTGCGGGCGAGGAGTTGGGCTATACCCGCCTCGAGCAATCGCGGATTTGCGTCAACCCCCTGCCGCTTCTGCGGCAGGAAGCGAAGGGACGCGACATCGTTCGCGGCTTGATCCTGCACGAACTCGGTCACCATAAGTACCATAGCGGCCCGGTTGCGAAAGGTGTTTGGCAGCAGGCCGCGGAAGAGATGATCCATCAGTTGCTGAACCTGGTGGCGGACGAACACCTTGAGCGAAACTTGCGGGCCGTGAATCGCGATTACGGTCACATGCTGAAACGGTTGGGCACCTACGCATTTCAGCATCTGCAGCGGGATATTCCCGTACAGGAACTGATCGACGCCTTGTCGCCGGGAGCGTTCGATACGCTTGTCCGCGCCCGCCTGAAGGCCGCCCGCAAGCCTGGCTGCGTGCGCAGTTGCCAGCGGTCAGGTGCTGCGTGCCGCCGCAGAGGCCGGCAACAGCTTTGCCCGCTTTGTGCGGGCCCTGCGCATGGGGCTGGGCGCCCGCGGCAGCGATCCCAAAGTGGCGGAAGCGTTGCAATTGTTCGCTTCTGGGTTTCGCAACAGTACGATGGACGACTTGTTGCAAGTTGCGCGAAAGCTGCGACAGATCTTTGGCAACCAGGTCGCGCTGCTGGACCTCCTGGCGCAGGATCGGGTCATGGCCGGCGATGGAGATGACCTGCTCGTGCACGGCGAAGGTTTGTGTCAAGCGGATATCGACAGGGAGATAGGCCGCTGCCATGCGCGTAGGATCAACGCGGCAGCTTCCGAGGGATTGCCCGTTAAAGCCCGTGTCAAACGTCCCGCCGACGAAAATGTGGAGCAGGAAGTTGCCCAGGTAGCGTACGATCCGGCCGCACAGCAGGTCTATGCCCAACAGGCCGCCCACGCTGCCAGGCTGCTGCGGCAATTCCTGCTTCGCAGCGGCGAAACGCTTCACCACGATCCCCGCCGCGTCCGCGGTTCCAGCCTGGACCGGTCGCGCATCCGCGCGCTCGTCCTCCGCGGCGATCCCCGCGTGCTCAAACTTCGGCAATCGCTCTACACGCCCGACCTGTTCCTCGGCGTATTGATCGACTGCTCCAGCGAGATGGACAACGACATCGAACGCGCGAAGCTCTTCGCTTCGGCGATTGCCGTTGCGGCGCAGGGGATGTCCGGAATCGAGGCCAGGTTCTTCGGATTCACCCACAATACGATCTATGAGGCCGGCGACGCCGACAGGCCTGCCATTCATGGTCTTGCGACCCGCTGCTGCAAGAACGTGACTGCCGCCTTGCGCCATGTGGCGGATCGGGCACTGGATTCGAAACGCAAGCACCGCCTGCTGGTCGTGGTTGATATGCCGGAAACCGAGGACTGTACGCGTGATTCGCTGCGCACGTTGGCACGGCTTCTGGCGAGGCAATGGAACATTCATTGCGCGGAAGTGGCCGTTGCCCCGCCGGCCTGCAAGTGTTGCCCGCAGACCGTCGTCCTGGCGGAAGGCCAAATGGCCCAATCCGCGCGCCAACTCGGCAAAATCTGCGTACAGACAGCCCGCTGATGACGACCGACTTGAGGAACCCTTCAACGACAACAATCGTTCTCCGGGAGCAACGCCAATGACCGACAAATGGAAACTTGACGAAATTCGCATCGGGGACGTGATGGAGGCGACCTTCTGGGTCAATCCCGTGTCGGAATCCCCCTTCCGTGTTCGTGCCACCCATCTCAACGGGAAACGGGCGGCGAAAATCGTCCTCAGCGACGACCCGGCCATCCAGCCCGGAGTCCCCTGCCTGGTCCGGATCATGGCCATCCGCAAACCCAATCGCGACGATCGGGGCGCCATCGAGGTGGAGTTTGTGCGGGCTATCACCTTCCGGCTTGAGGGGGTCTACCTCGACCCGCTCATTGCGGCAAGCTGCAGGTCCTGCTGGAAAGCGGCCTGAACATCTTGCTGGACGGTCCCCAGGGCTGCGGCAAGACGGTTCTTGCCCGCTCGATCGCCGAGGCGCTCGGCATGCGTTTCGTGTTCTTCAATTGCGGGGCGGTGATCGAGGCGACCGATTTCCTGGCCACGATCCAGGTCCGCGCCTCGGAGTCGGGCCAGCCGGTGACCGATTTCATCAAGACCGAATTGTTGATCGCTTTGGAAGAAGCGGTTCAACAACCCAAGCAGCGCTACCTGGTGTTCCTCGACGAGTTCAATCGCTGCCAGGAGAGCGCCCGGAACGCCCTCATGCCGGCCTTGGACACCACGCGGCGCGTCTTCCACCCCATTGAGAACCGATTCATCGCCATCCCGGAGAACGTGCAAGTCATTGCCGCGGTCAACCGCGGGCAGGAGTTCACGTCGACCTTTGGCATCGATGCCGCGCAACTCGATCGATTCGCGCCGTTGCAACTCGATTACATGCCGGCGGCCGAAGAGGTCAAATTGCTCCGCAGTCGCCACCCGGAACTCGGTGAGAAGTTGGTGGAGTCGATCGTGGAGATTGCCAATCGCGTGCGAAAGTCGCACGAAATCGCCGTCGGCCTGTCGGTCCGCGCGACGGAAGAGGCGTGCATCTACTTGAAGCACCCGCTCATGGAAAAGAACCAGAAAGCGATGCTGCCCGAGGTCTTGAAGTCGTCGTTCTGCGGCCGGTTCTCAGGACGCTGGGACGATCCGACGAGCGAGGCCGGCATCGTCTGGGGAATTGTGCAGAGTGCAGACAAGTCGTGATCGATACAAGCCAGGCCTTCCAGTGAGAGCTTACTCGACCGCTTCTACGTGCGAACTTTGGGCGGCTTCAATGACGCCGTGTTCGGCATCGTAACTGCGTTTATGGCTGACGACGGCGGGGCGGCGTGGCCGAAATTGAGGCGGTCAAATTATAAAACGAAAACACCCTCGGTTCAGATCGTCTGGACCGGGGGCGTTTGTATGCACGGGGTGTAATCAACGGTCAGTGTACGTATTGGGCCGCCAACAACGATCCCTACTTCTCGTCCTTCTTTGCCGCCTTCTTCTTCCCCGACCCCATCTTTTGCTGGAGTTTCTCTTTCTGGTCCGGAGTCAGAACCTCCATGACTTGCTTCATCGTGTCGTTCACAAGCTTCTGAAGTTCCTTGCCGATCGGCTCCATCTTCTGCTTCTGCTCGTCCGTGAGCTTGAGCGACGCTTCAATCGACTGGTAAACCTCACGGCCCTTCTTGCCGGACTGCTTGGCACTATCCATCGTATCCTTGGCGATCTGCTTCTGATCCTCGGTAAGCACACCGGCGAGTTTCTCCTGGATCCCATCTTTCTTGGTCTCGAAATCGTCGCGGATCTTGCCGAGTTTCTCCTTCTGGTCCTCGCTCAGATCCAAGCCCTCGACAGCACTCTTAATGCGGTCGATCCGCAACATCGTCTGTGCGATGGGGCTGAGCCTGGGACCCTTTTTCTCCTTCGACTTGCCTTCCTCGGCTGCCATTGCGACTGCGGCGATCAATACGACGATGGCGGTTGCCGATGCGATTCTCAGACTCTTCATCAATTCAGCTCCTTTTCACGGGGTGAAACGAGGCCCGCCGCGCAGATCGCTCCCTCGGAGCGGTGTTTTCCGCATGGCGGCCGTTTTCCTGAACCTTTCAGGCAAAGTTCTGATTCTATAGACGCTCATGCCGACGATCAAGTGCCGGCTATCGTTTGCCGAACATGATGCGACGTTGTCCGCGAATCCACCAGTTGCCCATTCTGCCGCACTCTGCAAGAATGGAACTGTGTCACGCATAGTTCTAGCCATGTCGGGCGGGGTCGATAGCAGCGTGGCCGCCTGGCTGCTTCGCCAGGCAGGTCACGATGTGGTCGGGCTGTTCATGCGCCACGGCCATCAGGAAGCGACGGCCTGCTCGACCTCCGCTTCCCCGCGGAAACAGGGCTGTTGCAGCGCAAGCGATGCGGCCGATGCCCGACGCGTCGCCGAGCGACTGGGCATCCCTTTTTATGCGATCAACTTCGAGGAGCAGTTCGGCCGCATTATCCAGTACTTTATTTCCGAATACACCACCGGACGCACGCCCAACCCGTGCGTGGTCTGCAATACGTGGCTGAAATTCGGCAAGCTGGTCGACTACGCCGATAGCGTCGGCGCGCGGCAAATTGCCACCGGGCACTACGCCCGACTCGCGGCGACGCCCGACGGCCGCATGGCCCTCTGCCGGGGCCTCGATCCGGGCAAGGACCAGTCGTACGTGCTCTGGGGAATCCGGCCCGAGATCCTGGCCCGATTGCAGTTTCCCGTGGGCAATTACCAGAAAGAGGAAATTCGCCAGATCGCCGACCGCCTTGGCCTGCACCATGTGGCCGAAAAGCCCGATAGCCAGGAGATTTGTTTCGTTCCCGACCAGGACCACGCCCGGTTTGTTCGCGAGAATCGCTCCCCACAAGACACGTCCGGCGAGATTGTGACCACGGATGGCCGAGTGGTGGGACGTCACGAGGGCATCGAGAAGTTCACGATCGGGCAGAGGAAAGGTCTGGGGGTCGCCTTCGGAGAACCCCGCTACGTCGTACGCATCGATTCGCAGAGCCGAGAAGTAGTCGTCGGCACCAGGGATGATCTTGCCCGGCGCGAGCTTTCCGCCCGTGGCGCGAACTGGTTCCTCCCACCGCAACCGCGTTTCGAGTGCCTGGTGAAGATTCGTTACCGCAGCCCGGCCGTCGCGGCCATGATCGAGACCTTGCCGGGCGATCGATTCCACGTGGAATTTCTGGAGCCCTGTTACGGGGTTGCGCCCGGTCAGGCAGCGGTTTGCTATCAGGACGACGAGGTCTTGGGCGGAGGCTGGATCGACTGAGGTATGGATGAAAAGCCACCGGCCGCGTAGGCCGGAACAAGCTTGCGCAGTTCCGGCAGGGAGCGGTATCACGACGATCAATCGCGGAACGTATCCCAATGCGAACAGTTCTTGAGCCGGCCGATAGCATTGCCGGAACTGCGCAAGCTTGTTCCGGCCTACATTACTGGACACTTGGGGAATAATTCATCTTATGGGACGCAATATTTTCCATGAAAAAATTGTGACATGTTATTCATTAGGTGCTCGTTTTGAATGCCATTTTGACCCAGAATCGTAAAGCATTATACGGCAATAGGTTGCAACCGTTGATGTATTTGTGTCCGCGCCGCGATCAGGGGATTGGTTTTTCAGGTAAATGGGGATATATGGGGAGGGTTTGTGGAAGTTCATCGGTTATCCTCGGAAACACCCCCTATTGTTGGTGTAGTTTAGTAGGCTAAAGTGTTGCAATCGTTAAGAATCACGGGGTTTTTTTCTTGTAAGGTATTGACGAAACGGACAAAGTGATTATGCTAAATGTAAGGATTAGGGTCGCCGAAGGTGACTTGATACAGGAAGTTCTGACAAACTATGGAGGCGCGTTAGGGTTCTTTCCTGGAAACGTAGCCGAAACGGGTGGTGTGCATGCCGCACCATGCCCGCCGCTCGGCGTTTCCCGTCCGAATCCCCGCTGGGCATTTCATGAGTTCGCTCAAAGTCACAGCTACCGGTGTGCCCATTATCGTGGGCGTTTCCCAGGCGATTCGTGATGTGCTCGAGCTGGTTGACCAGGTGGCAGCCACCGACTGCTGCGTGCTGATTGAAGGTGAGAGTGGTACGGGGAAGGAGTTGATTGCGCGGCGGCTTTTTGCCAAGAGTCGGCGGGCCGACCGGCCCTTTATCCCGGTGAATTGTGCGGGTATCAGCGAGAGCCTTTTCGAAAGCCAGTTCTTCGGCCACGTGCGCGGCTCGTTCACGGGCGCCGAGCAGACGATGCTTGGCGTGTTCCGCACGGCGGATGGAGGCACGGTCTTTCTCGATGAGATCTGCGAGTTTCCGCTTTCCTTGCAGCCCAAGCTGCTCCGCGTGCTGCAAGAGCACGAGGTCATGCCCGTCGGCAAGCCCGTGCCGGTGAAGGTCGATACGCGCTTCCTGGCCGGTTCGAACCAGAAGCTGGCGGAGTTGGTGCGGCTGGGAAAATTCCGCCGGGACCTCTATCATCGCTTGAACATCGTGCGGATCCAACTGCCGGCGTTGCGCGAGCGAACGGAGGACATCGCGCCGCTGCTGGGGCATTTCCTGCTGGTGGCCGCCGATCGATACCAGCGCCCGCCGGTGGAACTGTCGCCGCAAGTCCGCGCGATCTTGACAAGCTACGCATGGCCGGGCAACATCCGCGAGCTGTCCGCCTGGGTCGAACGGCTTTACGTCACCGGCCTATCGCCGGAGATTCTCGTCGACATGCTGATGGGCGAGTCGAGCGAAACGGGCATTTCCGGCGCGGCCGGTCAATTGACGCTGAAGCAAGCCGAACGCCAGGCGATCGTGCAGGCCATGGAGCATGCCAATTTCAACCAGCGCAAGGCGGCGCGCATGCTGCAAGTTCATCGGGCAACTCTGGCCCGCAAGATCAGGTCGCACAAGCTGGGTTAAGACGCGGCCGCGCCGGCAACCAGTGAGTTCTGCTCGTGCGGGACTTCTCCCGCGATTTCTCAGTTATCGTAGGGCGGGCTTTAGCCCGGCTTGGTAGCGCGTTGGAAGAGGCGGGCGAAAGCCCACCCTGCGGCCTTCTCCCGAAGTCTCGCGGTTCGTCCGCTTCGCGGTCCCACCCTACAATCTGCGTGGAGGCGGTTCGCCGCCTTCCCCGACCCGCGACCCGCAAGCGGCTGCCCCGGCTCCGGGTTAAACGGGTCGCAACTTGCGACCGGCGTGGAGGCGCGCTTTGCGACTCTTTTCTGCGCTCCGTCTTGGGGCGTTTTACGGCGGCAGGCAGCTAACGCTTGATGGGGCTTGAGTTTGAGCGGCGACTTGCCGCGGCTGGGAATGTCGGCACGCTGCTTGCATAAGGAGAGTGCCGTCCATCAGGCCGGCGCCTGCGGGACGCGGAATTGCGTTTCTTCAAGGAGGAGTGCGTCAAGCATGACCATGATCGAGGCCGTCGTGCACAGCATCGCGATAGGTTATCCAACCGAGTCCTTGTCCCGTCAACTGGCCCTCTGGGCCCGCAAGCGCGAGGACTGCGAGATCGAACCGGTCTTTGGCCGGTCGGCCTTGGAGATTCGCCGCTCGTTGCATGCCGCCGACGCGGTGCTGATCGACGCCAGCGAAGACCATGCCCAGGCGATCGAACTGTTCTCCAAGTCGGTCGTCAGGCTTGGTTCTCGCCGGGTCGCGGTCTATACGGAACGCATGCACGAGGGACTGGAGTTGTTCGTGCGGACGCAAGGGGCCTGGCTGCTGCTGGGCCCGCTGAGCGAGAGGCAATGGGAGGAGTTTTTCTCTTCCATGCTCCCGCCGGGACGCGAGGAGCCAATGCGCAGGGCTGCGTGAGTAGTTTTTGCAACGCCCCAACGATTGCCGGGAAAATGGCCGACCAATATTATTCTCGAAACGCGTTCGGAGCGATACATCACCGATTGAAGTCTGCCGGTTCAGGCCGGCGAGAAGCAGGAGAGAGCAAGCGATGAATACGATTCTCAGTCAACTCGAGGACCTGGCCGACGCCGACCTCTTCGCCTTGAGCGAAGCGGTTGAAATGGAGTTGCGCCGCCGCGAGGGTGTCACCGACGAAGTTTCCGATTCGGCGAAACGTCGGGCCCTGGAGCGGGAACAGAGCTACCGCCGCTGCAACGGATCCGCGGCCCCGCCGATTCGCATTGTCGGCTTTTGCAAGCGGCCCGGGCGGCGTGCCGCGTGACTGTGTCCTTGGAACCTGTCCGGAGAACCCCGAAATGGCCCGACATGCCGCCGAGCCCCAAGCGGTTCTCGGCAGAATTTGAACCTTGAACGACCCCCTAGAAAGACGCGAGACAAACTCATGAAAGACGAGAAAGAACCCCAAACCCACGATGAGCCGGTGATTATCTCCTTGGAAGCCTATCGCCAGGCCAATGGCCTGCCCGACGACACTCCGCCCGAGCCGACCGATGGCAGCGATCCCAAATCGGACGAGGCCTTCTGGGCCGGCCGAAACCTTGCCTCGCGGCGGTCCGCCCGCTGGGCTGCCTGAAGTGGCGGCGGTATAATCGACACTAGGAGAAACTCGCCGTGAAATGCCTAACCCCCCAGCATCCCGCACCAGATCCCATGAAGAATCGAGGCTAACATGATCAGCCGTCCTTGGAAAGGTATTTTCGAATGCCTGGCGATTTCGGCGCTGGTTTTGGCCAGCCACGGTCTTGCCCAGGAACGCCATGGCTCGCCCGACGGTCTCTACGCGCGGCCGGATACCGGCCCGGAATCGCCGGGCAGCCGTTCGTCGCAAGTGTTCCTGAAATCGGGCGGTTCCGAGGGCCAGCCAACAGACTACGAAGGGGAACCGATTTGGATTGCGATCTTGGCCGGCGTCGGACTTTTCGCTTCGCTGGCCACCGGCGGATATGTATGGTGGTCTCGCCTCCAGTCTTCCAGGGCCGACAGTGCGGTCCTCCTGGCCATCCGGCAGGAGCCTGCTGCCAAGCCCGATGACACCGAGAAGCAAGACACGCTTCCCCAACGCCGCGCCGCATGATGTTCTACCCAATCAACGCCACTTTGCAAATCACCTCAGAGCCGGTATGAAAATCCTCAAGCGTTTGAAAGCTCTTTCCTTAAGCGATCTCCGCGAGTTGCAAACGGCAATCCTGGACGAGATCGAGCGCCGAAAGGAACTGGCAGGCGTCGCCAAGACCGTGGCCAACCGTCCGGTCATCAGCGGTCACGATTTCAGCAAGGAGGGAAGATCCGCCCCGGCGTCGAGACCGGCGCCCGTTGCGGCGCGGCCCGCCAGGCAGCGGCGCACGGCGTGAGGAGTGGCAAAACAAGCGTGGGCCAACGGGGCCTCGAATGCGGTGTTTCGGTCGCTACACGACGGGTGTATCCAAGGTTATGGAGCGATGACCTTTAGCGCCACGTCGCTCACCGAGACTTGCCCGGTCCCACCCCACAGTCCTACTTCGACGCTGGCCAAGCGGGTCGCGGCGGGCACTTTCATGCGCAGGTGCTTTTCGGTCCAGTCGAAGCTGCCGGACCACGGCCCGATGCCCTGCTTGGAAACCGGTTCGCGATTGGCGTTAAAGAAGAAAACGACCAGGCTCGGATGTTGCTCGGGGGCTGAACCCGGTTGTACCCTCTGCCCGCGGACCCACAAGGAGATTTCGATCTCGCGTGTTCGGCGGCCATCGACGCCTACCGCTTGCAAGGCCTGTGCACCGCGGCCCGGCGTATCATTGTGGAAAGTGAGGCACTTGCCGCCTTCCGTCCGGCCGTTGCTCTCGACCTTGGCCTGGCGGACGTAATACCAACCGGCGGGCTGACCGTCCGGGGCGTTTTGAAAGTCGCCGTTCACGAGCACCGGCTTGCCCGGGTCGGCCGGCAGCACTCGTTCTTCCTCGGCGCGGCCCATCATCGGCACGAAGAACGTCGGCTGCAAAGGTTCGGCCTGCAGGACCCCTTTGACCTTCTTGAACAGGTACAAAGTCTGCTGGTACCGCTGTCCGAGGGGAACCACCAATCGGCCGCCTTCCCGAAGCTGATCCACGAGCGGCTGGGGAACTTTCTCCGGCGAGCAAGTGACGATGATCTTGTCGAACGGTGCGTGTTCGGGCCACCCCCGGTAGCCGTCGCCGATCTTCGTCTTGACGTTATCGTAACCCAGCCGGCGGAGCGTCTTTTCTGCGCGCTGGCCGAGCTTCTCGACGATTTCGATCGAGTAGACCTCGGCCACAAGCCCGCTGAGCACCGCCGCCTGGTAGCCGCTGCCGGTGCCGATCTCCAGGACCTTGTCTGTAGGCTGCGGCTGGAGTTTCTCGGTCATGTAGGCCACGACGAACGGCGAAGTGATGGTCTGGCCTTCGCCGATCGGCATACCCATATCGAAATAGGCGTATCGCCGCAGAGCCGCGGGCACGAATTCGTGTCGCGGGGTGGCGCGCATCGCATTACAGACCCGAACGTCCTTCACGCCGGCGGCGACCACCTCGTACTCAACCATTCGCTTCCGCGTTTCGGCCCAAGGATCGGGGCTTCGCGGGCTGGCGGGTTGTTTCGCCGGCTCACTGCCGGCCGCCGTGACTGGCTCGGCAGCGCCGGCCATTGGGCTGGTGGGGCAGGCGGCCCATGCGGCAAGTAACAAAGCGCCGAGCACGATACAGACAGTCGGGATTCGCATCCAATGGTTCATAGATCACCTGCACGGAGAGCCGCGGCACACCAACCGCGAAGCGGTTAGATTCCATAACCCAGGGTAGTCTGTCTCTCCAGCCTCTTTACAGCCTAAGCGGGCCGTTCGAGTGGGTCAACCCGTTATTCCGGCCTTTGCCGCGAACAAGGTTGGGCGAGGGTCTCCCGACCCCGCCGAAACGTCCTACCGAAGGTCTCCCCATTTGTCGGGAGACCTTCGGTCGGTGGCGTGTGGCTCGGTCGGAGACCGGCCACAACGGCGTGGCTCGGTCGGAGACCGGCCACAACGGCGCGGAGACCGGCTACAACGGCGCGGAAACCGGCCACAACAGCGGTGTTCTGGAGTTTGTGCCTTTGTCCGGCTTGCGTGGAACTCACGCGCTCCGCCGCACGTCGTCGAACTGGATCTGGTGCAGGCGGCGATAGAGGGCACAGCGGTTGATCATCTCCTGGTGCGTGCCCACGTCGACGATTTGCCCGGCCTGCATGGCCACGATGCGATGGGCCAGGGAGAGAATCGCCATGCGGTGCGTGATGATCACCGTCGTCCGCCCGCGGGTGAATTCCTCCAGCACTTCCTGGATCGCCTGCTCGCTCTCCAGATCGATCTGGCTGGTCGCCTCGTCGAGGATCAAGATGGGCGGGTCGCGAAGGATCGCGCGGGCCAGGGCGATACGCTGCCGCTGGCCGCCGGAGAGCCGCCCGCCAAGCGTGCCGACCACGGTCTCGTAGCCGTCGGTCAACTCCGCCTCGATGAAGTTGTGGGCATGGGCCCGCCGGGCCGCTTCGATTACCTCGTCGCGGCGGGCTCGCGGACGACCATAGCGGATATTGTTGAAGACCGTGTCGTCGAACAACAGCGGTTCCTGGGTTACCAGGCCGATCTGTCCGCGCAGGTCGCGCAGTGCAGATCGGTCAGCAGCAGGCCGTCGAGGCGAATTTGGCCCGCGATCGGGTTGGCGAAGCGCGGGATCAAATTGGCCAGCGTCGACTTGCCGCAACCGTTGGGGCCGACGATCGCGATTGTCTCGCCAAAGGGAATTTGCAAGGTCACATCGTCCAAGACTCGCGTGCCGGGATGATACTCGAACGACACGCCTTCGAAGCAGAGCTCGCGGCAATGCCGCGGGCAAGGCAAGGGATTCTTCGGGCTGTGGATGGCCGGCTCGCGGTCCAGGCAAGCGAAGACCCGGTCGCTGGCCGCGATGCCGCATTGCAGCCGGCTGAAGATGTCGGAGAACTTTCGCACCGGATCGGCCGTGCCAAAGAGGAAACCATAGAAGAGAAAGAGCGAACTGAGATCCAGGGGCCGCGAGGTCAGCGGGATGCCCAGCAAGCTCATTTCGCCCTTGAGCACCAGCCAGGTCCCGGCCAACAGCGCCAAACAGACGATGAGGATGCCCATGCACTCGGTAATGGGATGGGAAAGGGAGTCGTAGCGGGCAATCTTCATCGACTTGCGGTAATATTCCTTGCTGCGCACGTGGAACCGCCTGCGCTCGTAGGGCTCGCTGGTGAAGGCCTTGACGATCTTGATGCCGCGGAAGGTCTCTTCCAGGACGTTGAAGATCTGCACCATCTGCTCCATCGCCCGGCGATTGGCCCGTTTGAGCATCTTGCTCAGCCAGCGGATGGCCAGCGCAGCCAGCGGGACCACAATCATCGAAAGCAGCAAGAGCCGCCAGCAGACCCATGCCGCCCCCACCAGGCAGGCGATCATCTTCAAGGGCTCGACGATCAGTTTTCCGAAAACCGTTTCCAGTCCGTTGCCGATGTTGGACGTGTCGTGGGTGAAGCGGCTCATCAAGTCCGAGGAGCCTTCGTCGTTGAAGGTGGCCAGGTCCAGCCGCAAGGTGCGGCGATAGAAGAGCTTGCGCAGATCGAACGTGGCCAGGTTGGCCAGCCGGGCCACGAGCACGTTGTTGGCAATTACCAGGAGGCCCTTCAAAACGGTGCCGACCAGCAGCACGACCATGACCAGGACGAGTGTCTGGAAGGCATCGTTGGGCAAGTAGCGATCGAGATAGGGTTTGACCCAGACGTACGACTCGTTGGCCAGCGATTCGTTGTGGCGGCGGCTTTCCAGGGTACGGAGTGCCGCCTCCAACTTCGCCTGCTGCTCCGGGCCTGCGGCGGCAAGTTGGGCCCGGCCCTTCGCGATCTGCTCGTCCAGATTGCCGATGGCCTGGTTGCTGCGATCGATTTCATCGCCGACCCAGGTCTGGATCGACTTGCCTTCCAGGACGACCTTGATGAACGGATAGGCCGCCCCGATGTTGCCTCCCCAAAGCACGGCCACACCCAGCGCGCTGAAGACCGCTCCTACCAAGGTCAAGCGATAGCGGCAGGCCATTCGAAGCACACGGCGGAAGTTTTTCATAGCGCACGGGGGGGCTGGAGTCGGAATCGACGAATCATGAGCGGCTTCATAACAAAATCGGGCCGCTGAGCCAATACCGACTCGTCCTGGGTCTGAAGGTATGAAACAATAAGGGCATGGAAGACTGGGAAGTAATCGTCATTGGAGGGGGGGCGGCCGGCTTAATGGCGGCCAGCCGAGCAGCCGAGCGGGGGCGGCGAACCCTGCTTCTGGAGAAAAAAAGACGGCCCGGCGCCAAAATCCTCATGTCGGGCGGGTCACGTTGCAATCTGACCCACGCCCTGGATGTACGCGGCATGGTCGAGGCTTTCGGTGCCCAGGGGCCGTTTCTCCATTCGGCCCTGGCCGCCATGGGGCCCGATCAACTCGTCGATCTGATCGAAGCCGAGGGGGTTGCCACGAAGGTCGAGCCGAGCGGAAAAATCTTCCCCGTGAGCGATCGGGCGGAGGATGTCCTGGCGGCACTCCTGGCACGACTTCGCCGAAGTGGTTGCACGCTGGCCGCCGACGAGCCCGTGCGGTCGATCATCCCCTATTCGGCCGGCCTGCGGGTGGTCACTTCCAAGCAGACGTTGCGGGCCGGAGCCGTGATCATCACGACCGGAGGGAAATCGTATCCCAGCAGCGGTTCGACGGGCGACGGCTACGTTTGGGCGGCCGAGCTTGGGCACACGATCGTTTCGCCACGGCCTGCCCTGGTGCCGATCACGTCCACTGCCCCGTGGGTCATCGCCCTACAGGGCATCACGTTGCCAGACGTCGTTGTTCGGGTATTGGAATCGCTCGTAGTACCGCCTTCAGGCGGAGATTGGGCGAGGGACGACGCGGTCCGACCGGTCTGCCTGGCCCAGCGGCGAAGCTCGCTGCTGTTCACGCACTTCGGGGTGTCGGGGCCGGCGGCGCTGGACGTCAGCCGAGCGATCAGCGGCCACGAGCAGCCGCCGACCACGACCACGACCACGACAACGACCACGACCACGACCATGGGTACATGGTGCCCGACATGGCGCCCGCTCGTGCTGCGATGCGATCTGCTGCCCGATCAAACGGCCAAGGTGTTGGCAGCCGAGTTCCAGGAAGCCTGCTGTGGGGCCGGCGGGCGATTGGCCACGGGCATTCTCGCCCGCTACGTGCCGCAACGTCTGGCCGAGACGATCGCCGCCCGAGCGGGCCTGGATCCCGCGCGTCGGGCGGCTGAGGTTTCGCGCAACGAGCGGCAGCGGCTAGTCGCCTGGCTCAAGAAGTTTGATATTCCGGTGAGCGGTACCTTGGGTTTTAATAAAGCGGAAGTCACGGCCGGCGGGGTTGCCTTGGGCGAGGTCGATTCGCATACGATGGAAAGCCGGCTTGCGCCTGGCCTGTACTTTGCCGGCGAGGTCCTGGACATTGACGGTCCGATCGGCGGTTACAATTTTCAGGCCGCCTTTAGTACCGGGTGGCTGGCGGGAGAGAATGTATGAAGGTCGCGCACACACGGCATTGTACGCAGGCTGGGCGGCGGTGGCCGCTTTGGAGTGCGGGGAGGGCACCGAGCGCAGCTTGGTCTCCACCGCTTTTCGAAACGGCCGGCAATCGTCGATCGGCATTCTCGGCGGCGAAGGCCCCAATCGCTCTGAAAAGCGGTGGAGACCAAGCTGCGCTCGGTGCCCTCCCCGCACTCCAAAGTCGGACGGCGGCAACCGTATCAAGCGTTTCCCGCCGCTTGCAACTCGGCCAACTTGGCGGCCACGGCTTCGGCGTGGCCGGCGGCCTTGACCTTGTTCCAGACGTGGACGATCCGGCCCTTGGGGTCAATCAAGACCGTCGTCCGCAACACGCCTTCCGCAATCTTCAAAAGGTCTTTGCTATAGCGGCAGATCATTTTGGTCCATTGGGGTTCACGCGGTCGAGGGAAAAGCCGGAGTATGTGGCTCCACCAAACGCCTTCACGAGGCGAATGCGGGTCGCCGGGAACGTCGGTATATTGATGATGTTTGCGATGCACGCCGTCTGGGCCGCCTGCCCCTGCCACAGCGACCAAAGTGCAAGAGAATCCCAGCATGATAAGACTTCCTTCCGGGCGGAATCTCCGTATTAAGATAAGTTGTCGGCGTTCAAGTCACGAGAGAATTCGAGCAAGCTGTCGCCGCTACGATTATAGGCTCGGTTCTCGGCAGAATATATCGCTTGTTAATAGCGATAGGTGGTTGGCCCCGATGCCCCACGTTTCGATCAGGTTTCGATCAGAACTTTACCATATAGCACCCTACGACGTTCATCGCCAGCAAGACCAGGAGAACAACAAACAAGGCGCGGAAGGCGCGCCCTTGCGGGAGACAGAAGAGCGCGGTGGTCAGCACTATATAAAGTACGCATGCGGGGATGAAAGCGGGCGGATCATCGAAACCCCCGGGCATTGGATTTTTCTTGTGCATTCCAAGAATTTCGACAAGGCCCATGGGAAAAACCAATATTAGCAAGGGGGCGACAGAAAGCGCTTTAGGGACGTCGGCTCCAAGGCTGCAGCCCGCGGCAAGTAGCGACACTAGCCACGCCGCTAGAACGAGCTTGGCGCGGGCCCAATACGAGTTGCTGGCGAATGCCGTCGCCACACAGGTTACGAGCGCGTTCCTTCCGGGTGAGCTACTTCTTGTCGGCGAAGGAGTTGGTTCGGCATCGCTCTGAGGTTGGGGAGGAACAGGCGCGCTTTGGTTGGGCTCCTGGGACATTTCTCTGCCTCCACGAAAATGGTCGCAGTGTGAGGTGACTTGGACAACTGAAAGGGCGAGATACGTCTGTCATTATAACGCCCCTCGGACCTCGCACGATCATTCTATCGGGGGCGAAACGGGGGTTTTTGGCTTTGACGCCTTGGGGCGGCCCTCGCCGCGCGGCGTGTGCAACTCGGGGCGGTTCCTGGAGCCTCAGGCGGGTTTACACTCGATCCGCCCAGCGCCAAGGAGGTCTGCCGGACGGCGTGCTCGGCGACTTCTACTAATAGGAAATTCGATTAATCTCAGGCTTAAGTGTGATCTCGGGGGCGTAGTGAAGCAAGCGGGGCTTGGGAGATTGGGCGGCTAGCCGCCCAATCTCCCAAGCCCCGCTTGCCAACTGTCTTTTCAGCTTCTTGCGGAAATCTCGCCGAGATTGCACCAGGGCTAGCCTACGCATGGGGGATCGCAGTGGCATAAGGTGGCAGATTCCCCGACACGCGCGGATCGCTCCCGTTCCCGCGCTTCACGCGGTTCAGAAGCTGGCGTCAGGCGCAGGAGGAGAGCTTGCCCAGCAGATTGCGATCGAAGCGGGTGTGCAGCCGCAGGCGTTTGGGGATCGTCAGGACGACCTGCCTGTGGGCGACGGGAAAACAGACGTCCTCGGCCACGTGGATGCTGGTGAGCAATGCCCGCTTCTGGTGGCAGGAGGGGCAGGTGCAGCGCTGTTTGCAGGAGAAGGCCACGAACATCTCATGATGGCAGTCGCCGCAGCGGACGCGGGCGAAGCCCTGGTGCAAATCGCCGCACTTGAGGTAGTCGCCTGGCTCAAGAGGTTTGATATTCCGGTGAGCGGTACTTTGGGTTTTAATAAAGCGGAAGTCACGGCCGGCGGGGTTGCCTTGGGCGAGGTCGATTCGCATACGATGGAAAGCCGGCTTGCGCCTGGCCTGTACTTTGCCGGCGAGGTCCTGGACATCGACGGTCCGATCGGCGGTTACAATTTTCAGGCCGCCTTTAGTACCGGGTGGCTGGCGGGAGAGAATGCGTGATCAAGCGTTTCCCGCCGCTTGCAACTCGGCCAACTTGGCGGCCACGGCTTCGGCGTGGCCGGCGGCCTTGACCTTGTTCCAGACGTGGACGATCCGGCCCTTGGGGTCAATCAAGACCGTCGTCCGCAACACGCCTTCCGTAATCTTGCCGTAATTGTTCTTTTCGCCCCAGGCGCCGTACTTGGCCAGCACCTCGTGCTCCGGATCGCTCAGCAAATCGATCCGCAGCTTGTGCTTGGCGATGAACTTCTGATGACTTTCCGGCGAGTCGGGGCTGACGCCGACCACGCGGGCCGACAGTCTCTGGAACTGGTCCCAGTTCGTCGTGAACTCGCAGGCCTCCGTGGTGCAACCGGGCGTGTCGTCCTTGGGATAGAAATACAGCACGGTCCATTGCCCCAGCAGGTCTTTCAGCGACACTTTCTTGCCATCCTGGTTCGACAGGGAAAAGGCGGGGGCTTTGCCGGTTGGGGTGGTTGTTTCGTTGGCCATGGGATTGCTCCTTGAAGGTATTTTGGGGGGAAATAGCTTCGTTATTCTTTGCGAGACGCCCTCGGCAGGCAAGGGCCAATTTGGAGTGCGGCGCGGGCCGCGAATTCTACCGCAGCCCTAAACTGTGCATATAGGCAGTGCGTTGCCGCTCGACGCCCAACTGTTGGTTGATCTTGCGCCACTTCTGGGCCGCCGCTTTCAACGCCTCGGCCGGTGTCTGTTTGCCGCGTACGGCCTCCTGTACGGCTTCATCAAGGGCCGCCAGATAGTCGGCCCGGCCGGGTATGCGGAGCGAGGCGAGGAATTGCCGCCTTGAGAGCGTTTCCACGGTTTGCTCGGCGTATTGTCTCGCGGCCGTCGCCGATACGTTGTTCTCGACCCATGCCTTCGGTGCTGCGACTTGCGAGCGACGGAAGAGCGTTGTGGCGGGACTGGCGGCAAAGACCTGGCTGCCCCATTGCGGATCGGCCAGCCACAGCAGCAACCCGAACGCGGCGCCGGGATGCTCGCAGTCGGCACAGACCACGCCCATGCGGCCTGCTACGCCGAGAAGCGGAACGCTCTGGCCGGCATCATCGCTACGCCGTTCCCAAGCGCGGCTGGAAGACCGATAGACTTCGGTGGCGCCGGGCAGTTCCGCGAAACCGGCAAGTGGGATGCTCCCCACGCCTTTGGGAGAGGGGCCGGGGGTGAGGGTTCGTGCCCCCGTTGGCCAACTAATGGCCATCGCCGCGCTGCCTTTCCAGAACTCGCCCCGAGCGGCGGCCGGATCGAAATCAAGCTGCTCGGCCGGCCCAAGTTTCGCAGCCGCAACCAGTTCTTCCAGGGCGCGCACAAAGGGCGACCCGGCGATGGCCGGTTCGAGCGTTTTTTCATCGAAAAGGGTCGTATAGTTGTCTCGCTCCTTCGCGTAGGCGGCGGCCCGGGCCAAGAGAACGAGCCCTGCCCAACCGTGGGCCAAGGGCTCGACCGTTCCGTACTTCACCCCGCCGGACTTCCGTCCAGCGGAATTGGCCCCTTCTGCGCGGAGCAGACGGGCGAGTTCCTCATATTCTTTCCAAGTCTGGGGCGGCTTGCGATGCAGCTTCGCCAGCAAGTCGGCCCGATAATAGCAGCAGAACACCGGCGCGCCCAGCGGCACGCCGTAAACTTCGTTGCCCCAGACGGCCTCCTGGTTCCGCAGCAGCTCGAAGGATTGCGACCACGGGTCATTGGGATCGCCCGCGATGCTTCGCGGCACGGGGGCCAGGCGTTTCGCTTCGGCCAAGGGTCCCAGGAGATGGTCGGGGGAAATCGCCGCATCGCCCGGCAGGGTTCCGGCGTCAGCGATTTGCTTTTCGCTGGTTTCGATCACCTCGAGTTCGGAACCGGTTTGGGCATTCCACTCGTCTCTTAGCCCGCGGACCGCGCCGGCAATCGCCGGGTCGTCGACCACTACCAGGCGCAGTTTCACGCCTAGCAGTCGTTTGCCGGCCTGGCTTTGAGTTGCCTGGTCGCTGGGACCGCACCCGGCGAGAAGGAGAAAGATGGTCAGAATCCCCAGCCTCCAACGCCGGTCGAACGCAAGGCGATGCCCGGCCCCCAGTACCTTCCTCTCAGCTTTCCGCCATCCCCTTTTCATGACACTCTCTACACTCGCAAGCGGCGGGAGATCGCCACCGTGTCCAAAATCGTCATTATACGATACATTGCGGGCCGTTGTTAGGAAACGAGACCTCCCCTGGAACCGCCTCGTACCGTATCCATGCCAAAGAGGCGCCGTTGCCTGAGGGGGGGTTATACGCTCCTGACCATAAGCTATAATGGCGGCGTTTGAATGGAGTGTTAGATATGTCGAAACGAGATCAAAGCGATAGGCTTGGCGTAGAGATTCTTGCGCGCTGTCGAAGATTCTCGAGCGATGCCAAGAATCAGGATTACGACTAGGCTATCCTGGAGAAGGCGGGGAACGTTCTTTCCGTGGCTGGTTGGTAAGCGATCTGTTGTCTGCCGTCCTAGGCTGGCCGGTGGAGAGAATCGTCGTTGGCGAACGCTTCGACGTCTTGTTGCAGGATGCCGATAGCTTTCCCGTGGCAACGATCGAGACCAAGAAGCCGTACCATCGCGCCAGCAAGAAGGAGCGAGAGGACTTTGAAGGTTGGCTTTCCGGATTCGGGACACTTCGCCACGCGTACTTCACTAACGGCAGCGAGTGGGAAAGGCTCGACATTTTCTCGCCTACGGGCGTTCTTGAAATTCAATCTCGTTTCACCTTGGTGTTAGAGCGCGCCACGGCGGAAGAAGCGGAGGGATTCTTCGCGCCCTTGGCCGGCTTCCGCTACTTCAAGACCGCCCCGCGGCGAGCGCGGCACCGCGTCGCCAAAGGCAATCCCCATCTCCTCCAAGCGCTTGCCGCCGACCTCGACCAGGTGATTGGTGATTTTACGTCTCTTCTGGAGTTTACCTTGTCGGGATTCCGCGGCCACAAGGCGGGGGAGCAGGTGCGCGACATCGCGTTGAATTTGTTTGATCTTTGGTGCGATAAATCGTTGATCGTCTCGCCAAGGCAAGCGGGCAAGTTGCTGGCGCAGCGGAGTTTCGAGGGGGGATCGACGGCGGGCGACATCGCGCGGGCGGTCAGTGAACTGGGGTTCACGGGCACCGCCGCGGCAGCCGTCGCCGATCGCATCGCGATCATGCGCCCGGAACAGCGGGGCGATCCTGCCGCCCTTGCCGACGCCCTGTGGCCGGCATTTTCGGAATCGGTTGACAAGCTGTGTGCCCAGTCGGCGCACGTGATTCTTGCGCGGGCATTGCTCTATCGTATCGGCGAGGACCAGGGCATCTTCGATCGCCAACTTTCGGGAGAAGGGATGGGGAAGCTCCTTTTGGCGCCTCGCTCAACCGTGCTGGACACGCCCGGGCCAGCCACCGATCTTCTCTATCGAGTCCAAGACTCCATGCGGCGATTTCTGCCCTCCGTTTTCGAACTGGGCGAATTCGACTGGTGGCAGGTGCGCTATGACAAGCGGGCGGTCCTCGCGGCGGGCGAATTGGCGTGGTTGCGCGGCATCGACGCGGAATTCGAACGCGCGGCGCAGCGGATGCTGCGAATTCTGGACGGTTATTTCTTCGGACAGGTCGACGTTGACGTTTGGCGCAACGTCTACCAGCATTATCTTCCCGAGGAGGAACGACAAAAACTAGGGGGGTTCTACACGCCCGACGAATTGGTCGATCTGCTTCTCGACCTGGCGGGCTTTGTCGAGGATCACGAGGGGCTTTGCAAGTTGTCCTTCATCGATCCGGCCTGCGGCAGTGGGGCGTTCGTCACCAATGCCCTGGCGCGGCTCTTGCGGCACCTGGAGTTGGACCTGCCTTGCCATGCGGACCTGCGCAAGCGCGGCGTTGCGGCCTGGAAGAAGGCCGAAACCATACTCGACCTGGTCTCGCGGAACCTGCACGCGGTCGATCTACACCCGTTTGCGGCCTTCCTCACGACCGTCAACGTGCTCTTCCTGTTGATGCCGACCTACGTGAAAGCACGCGAAAAGAACCCTGGCTACTCCTTCGACCCGCAAATCTTCTCGTCCGACTCGCTGGAGAAGCACGACGAGGACCTGATTGCCCCAGACCTCTTCAGCAAACTGAACTCGCGCGTCCAGCTCACGGAGCAATCGTTCCATCGTTACCAGGAGATGCTCAAGAAGCGTTTCGACCGCGTTTTCGGCAACCCGCCCTGGGGCGGCGTCTTGAAGGGACGACTCGCGCCAGTCTATGATCGGGCAAAAAAGATCCGGTTTGCCGGGGAATACCCGGCGACTTCGCAGGGGAAGTACGACGTTTACGGCTTGTTCATCGAGCGCGCGCTTCAGATCCTGAAGCCGGGCGGCCGTTTCGCTTTGGTGACGCAATGCACCTTCCTGGACAAGGAGTGGGCCGCGGGCCTGCGACGGCTCCTGGCGACGAAGGCACAACTGAGATATATCGTGGTCCTCAATCCGTTCGGGCAATTGTTCTTCCACGCCATGAACACGCCCTCTCTGACGGTTGCCGACGCTACCGACAACGCCGACCTTGATTCGGGCTGCATTACCGTGCTTTCCGCGCCACCAACCGATCTCGGGGCGCGGGAGGAAGCCGAGCGCCGGAAGCAGGTTGTTTCCACGATTCGGCAGGCCATCGACCGACTATCCTCAGGACGCCGGACCGCGTCGGTCGGGTTTGCCCGCGCTACGAGAATCAAGGTCCGTGCCTTGCAGGAAACCGCGAAAGAGCGTTGGAACCTGCTCCCGGTCAAACAAGCCAAGGGGGCCCGCGTTCGGGCACTCACCGCTGCCGAAATCTTGGACGACGCGCAGGGTGTCACGCCCGGGGGATGCCTCGACGTTTTCCTGATGTCCGCAGAAGAAGCATCGGCGCTGGGGCTTGAAGCGGCGCTTCTCCACAAGGCGATCAAGAGCAAAGAGGCTGGCCGCTGGTCGGTCGCGTGGAAAGGCCGAGTGCTGTTGTATCCGTACGTGCTTTCGGGCGGCAACGCCGTGGCCGCCTTCACGTTGAGGGCAGACGAAGTTGCCGATCCCAAGCTCCGCGAGACGGTCCGGCGATTGGATCTTCGCCATGCACTCGACTTCGAAAAACAGCTCGACCCCCACGAAGTCGACATCGTGCGTCGCGGCATCAATCGGACCGCCGTGAAGGAACTCCTCGACCACCGCATCGCGCTCGGACTGGTGAAGTACCCGGCGGCAGCCAGGTATCTTGTGGAACATTACGAGCGTCTGGAAGGCCGCGTTTTCGAAAAGCAGCGATTCACGCAGACCGGCAAGCACTGGTATGAATACCATCGACCGCGCGACCCAAGGTTGATGCTGTCGCCCGTGCGCATCATTTCCCCTACGTTGGTGAAATCCGTGCGGTTCTCCTTGGACACCGCCGGTTACCTTTCCGATCATGCCTGCCTTTATCTCCAGCCGACAGTGAAAACCAACGCGGGCTATATGGATTTGCGAAACGAGTTGAGCGATGCCGTTGGCGGCGATGTCTCGTTGCAGGACGTGATGAAGTACTGTCTGGCGTTCCTGAACAGCGCCCAGGCCGATGAATGCCTGGTGACCGCACGCTGCCCAACCCCCAAAGGATTCTATCCTGTCAACGGATCGTCCCTTCGTGAAATTGTCATCGCGCTGCCTACGAAACGCACTGCGAAGTCGATCCTGGAGGCTGTGACGCTCCTGACCACAGCCAGCAGCTTCTCCCAAAGCGAGACCCTGGAGAAAGAACTTGGCGAACTCGCCGGCACAATGCTTTAGCGCTGCACGTTTGCTTGATCGCGCAGGACCAGGATGTATCTCACTCTCCGCACCCTTCACACGCTCATCCCGCGAGGTTAAAATCGACCTTTCCTGGACCTTCCGACCGTTTCACACCGCAACCGAGAACCACAGCAATGAGCGTTTTCCTGGGAATCGACATTGGCACTTCCGGCACCAAGACCCTGGCGATCGACCCCGAGGGCCGCATCCTGGCCTCCGCCCTGGAGACCTATCCCCTGTACCACCCCAAGCCGCTGTGGAGCGAGCAGGACCCGGAAGATTGGTGGAAGGCCACAATCGGCTCGGTCCGCCGCGTGGTCAAGAAGGCAAAGCTCCAGCCGGGCGACGTGAAGGCGATCGGGCTATCCGGCCAGATGCACGGTTCGGTCTTTCTCGACAAGCAGTGCAAGGTGGTTCGCCGCGCGATCCTCTGGAACGACCAGCGGACGGCCGCCGAATGTGAAGAGATCGAGCGCCGCGCGGGCGGCCGCAGCGCGCTGATCCGCATGGTCGCCAACCCGGCCTTGACCGGCTTCACCGCGCCCAAGATTCTCTGGCTGCGGAACCACGAGCCGAAGAATTTCGAAAAGACGAAGAAGGTCCTGCTGCCCAAGGACGAGATCCGCCGCCGCTTGACCGGCGAGTTCGCCACCGAAGTGAGCGACGCCAGCGGCATGCTGCTGTTGGATGTGGCCCAACGGGCCTGGTCGGCCGATCTTCTTTCCAAGCTGGAACTCGATTCGGGCCTCTTGGCCCGCTGCTACGAGTCGGAGGAAGTGACCGGCAGGCTCGCGCCCGCCGTGGCGGCCGAGTTGGGTCTCTCGCCCGATTGCCTCGTCGTGGGCGGGGCTGGCGACTGCGCGGCGGGGGCGGTGGGCAACGGCATCGTCACCAAGGGCGTGCTCTCCACCTCGCTGGGCACTTCCGGCGTGGTCTTCGTGCACAGCGACGAGGTGAAAATCGATCCCGAGGGCCGCGTACACACCTTCTGCCATGCGGTCCGCGGCAAGTGGCACATGATGGGCGTGAACCTCTCGGCCGGCGGCTCGCTGCAATGGTTCCGCAATGCCTTGTGCCAGGCGGTCGTAGCCGAGGCCAAGAAGAAAAAGGTCGACGCCTACACCTTGCTCACTGCCGAGGCCGAGGCGGTGGCCGCGGGGAGCAGCGGACTGTTCTTCCTGCCCTATCTTTCCGGCGAGCGGACGCCGCACGCCGATCCCGATGCGCGGGGCTGCTTTATCGGCCTGACACTCTCGCACCAGCGCGGCCACCTGATCCGCTCGATCCTGGAAGGCGTGACGTATTCCATGCGGGAGAGCCTGGCGATTTTCGAGGGCCTGGGCGTGCCGATCAAGCAGATCCGCGCATCCGGCGGCGGGGCCCGCAGTGCCTTGTGGCGGCAGATCCAGGCCGACGCCTTCGGCCGCAGGGTGGTGACGATCAACAGCGAGGAAGGCCCGGCCTACGGCGTCGCGCTCCTGGCGGCCGTCGGGGCCGGCGAGTACAAGAACATCGCCGAGGCCTGCGGCGCCACGATCCGCGTCGTCAGCGAGACCGCGCCCCACCGGGCCGCCAAGAAGGTTTACGATGCCGCCTTCCCGGTCTATCAGCAGCTTTACCGCTCGCTGAAGGCTGATTTCAAGACGATCGCGGGGTTGGGATCGATCATGGTCTGTCGGTGAACTACACCGCCGGACGCCCGATACTATAGTAGGTGAATCCGGCCTTCTTCATCCGCTCGAGGCGGTAGAGATTGCGGCCGTCGAAAATCACCGGCTGCCGCATCAGGCCGTGCAGCTTGTCGAAATCGGGATTGATGAAATGCTTCCACTCGGTCACGATCGCCAAGGCATCGGCCCCTTCCAGCACCTCGTCGCGATGCGCAGATAGACGAGCTTGGCGCCATAATGGGCGCGGACGTTTTCCATCGCCTCGGGGTCGTAGACCCGCACCTTCGCTCCCTGGGCCAGCAAACTGTCGATGAGCACCAGCGCGGGGGCCTCGCGGATGTCGTCGGTGCCCGGTTTGAAGGCCAGCCCCCAGACGCCCACGGTCAGGCCGCTCAGCTTGCCGCGAAAATGCTTCAATATCTTCTCGAAAAGGACCGACTTCTGGCACAGGTTCACCTCGTGGACCGCGTCGAGAATCCGCGGCTGCACGCCGTGGGCCCGGGCGACCGCCGCCAGGGCCCGCACGTCCTTGGGAAAGCAACTGCCGCCGTAGCCCACGCCGGGAAAGAGGAAAGCGAAGCCGATGCGGCTGTCGTGGCCGATGCCGCGGCGGACCTCGTTGATGTCGGCCCCCGTCCGCTCGCAGACGTTCGCCATCTCGTTGATGAAGCTGATCTTCGTCGAGAGCAGGGCGTTGGCCACGTACTTGGTCATCTCCGCGCTTTCCGGCGACATGCAAAGCAGCGGCTTGTCGGTCCGCAAATACGGCTGGTACAGGTCCGATAACACGTCGCGGACCTCGGGGTCGTTGGTGCCGATGACCACGCGGTCGGGCTTCATGAAGTCGTCGATGGCCGCTCCTTCCTTGAGGAACTCCGGGTTATTGGCCACGCGGGGGCGCGCGGCGCCCCGGGTCCACGACCCGTGAGCTGGCGGAGCCGCGCGGAGACGGCGGCGTTGGTGCCCACCGGCACGGTGCTCTTCAAGACCACGATCGCGCCTTCGGCCAAGTGCGGGGCCAGATCGTCCACGACCGTCCAGAGGGCCGAAAGATCGACCGAGCCGTCGTCGGCCGGCGGCGTGCCCACGGCGAGGAACACGGCTTTGGCGTCTGCCGCGGCGGCCGCCAGGTCGGTGGTAAAGTGCAGCAGCCCGGCGGCGGCGTTGCGGGAAATCAGTTCTGCCAGGCCCGGCTCGTAGATCGGCGCCTCGCCCCGCAGGAGCCGCTCGATCTTCCGCGCGTCGCAATCGACGCAGGTCACGTCGTTGCCCGTTTCGGCAAGGCACGTGCCGGTGACCAGTCCCACGTAGCCCGTTCCGACAATTGCAAGTTTCATGGTTTCTCCGTCGTTTCCTCTTCCGGCTTCTCGGCGTCTTCCTTGGGCACGCGCTTCACGGCCACCAAGGTATCGCCTTCGTCAAGACTCATGAAGCGCACGCCCTGGGTGTTGCGGCCGATGATGTTGATGTCGCCCGAGGGAATCCGCTGGATCTTGCCGCGGGCGGTCATCATCAGCAGTTCATCTCCCTCGCGGATGCGGACGATGCCGATCACCGGACCGTTGCGTTCGGTGGTCTTGATGTCGCGCACGCCTTTTCCGCCGCGGCGTTGCGTGCGATACGATCGCGACGATGAAGGTTCCCCCTCGCCTTCCCCCTCGGGGGCTTCGGCCTCGGCGCTCTCCTCGGGTCCATCCTGCTCGGGCCCGTCCTGTTGATCCGACGCCTCGTCATCGCCCGCTTCGCTTTCCGGGAGGTCGCCTTCCGCCGACCATGAGTACATGGTGCCCGCGACCGGCGAATTCGGGCCGAAGGGGGTCCGCTTGCCGTAGCCGTTGGCGCAGGCGGTCAAGAGCGTGGCCTCCGGATCGGCCACCACCATGCCCACGACCTGGTCGTCCTTGCTCAAGCGGATGCCTTTCACGCCGCTGGACGCGCGGCCCATCGGCCGGGCGTCCGATTCCTTGAAGCGGATCGCCATGCCCTTGGTCGTGGCCAGGACCAGTTCCTCGTCCTTGCGGGTCACGACGACATCGACCAACTGGTCGCCCTCGCGGAGCTTGATGGCGATGATTCCACTGGGCCGCGGGTGGCAATAGGCCTCCAGCGGTGTTTTCTTGACCAGGCCCTTGGCCGTGGCCATCACCAGGTAATGGTCCGGCAGGGCGAAGTCGCGGATGGCGCGGCAGTCGGTGATTCGCTCGCCCTCCTGCAGGCTGAGCAGATTGACGACCGCGCGGCCGCGGCTGTCGCGGGCCGACTGCGGCAGATCATAGACCTTTCGCCAGTAGACCTTGCCCTGGTTGGTAAAGAACATCAGGTACGAGTGCGTGCTGGCGACGAACAGGTGTTCGATCGGATCTTCCTCTTCGGTCTTGGCCCCGGTCAGGCCCTTGCCGCCGCGGTGCTGGGCCCGATAGGCCGAGACGGGCGTCCGCTTGATGTAGCCGTTGCTGCTGATCGAGACGACCATCGTCTCCTCGGGGATCAGGTCCTCGAGGTCGACCTCGCCGATCTCCTCGCCGCTGATTTCCGTCCGCCGCGGCTCGGGATACTTCCTCTTCAGCTCCTTGAGGTCGTCGCGGATGATGTCGAGGATGTTGTTTCGGTCGGAAAGGATGCGATTGTACTCGCGGATCTTCGCCAGCAACTCCTGGTGCTCGCCGCTGAGCTTCTCCTGCTCCAGGTTGACCAATTGGCCCAGGGTCATGCGCAAGATCGCGTCGGCCTGGACGGGCGTGAGCGAGTAGGTTTCCTGCACGCCCCGCTCCGACTGGAAGATCTCGTAACCGTCGTCGCCTAGGGCCCGGCGAAGCATGGCGGCGGGCGTTTGAATGAGCATCAACCGCCGCTTGGCCTCTTCCTGGTTGGCCGACGTGCGGATGGTGCGGATCACTTCGTCGATATTGGCCAGGGCCAACAGCAGGCCTTCCAGTGTATGCTTCCGCTGCCGGGCCTTGGCCAACAGAAACTGCGTGCGGCGGCGGATGACGATCTCGCGATGGCGGATGAACTCTTCCAGAAGCTCCTTGAAACCCATCACCCGCGGCTTGCCGTCGACCAGGGCGAGAAAAATCAGCGAAAAGGTGTCTTGCAACGGCGAGAACTGGTAGAGTTGGTTGAGCACGACCTCCGGGTCGGCGTCTTTCTTCAACTCCAGCACCAGGCGGACCGGCTCCTTCAGGTCGCTTTCGTTTCGCGAACCCGAAATGCCGGGAATGCGGCCGTCGTTGACCAGTTCCGCAATCCGTTCTTCGACGCGATCGCGAGCGGCCTGATAGGGCACTTCGTTGACAACGATGCGGAAGCGGCCCTTGCCGTGCTCCTCGATGCGGGCCCGCGCGGAGCGTGATCGTGCCGCGGCCCGTGTAATAACCCCGCCGCAAGCCGGCCCGGCCGCAGACGATGTTGCCCGTAGGGAAGTCTGGCCCGGGGACGATCTCCATCAGTTCGTCGATGGAAATGTCGGGGTCGTCAATCAAACGGATCAGGGCATCGCAGATCTCCACCAGGTTGTGCGGCGGGATCGAGGTCGCCATGCCGACCGCGATGCCTTGCGAACCATTCACCAGCAGATTAGGAAATTTTGACGGCAAGACCGATGGTTCCGTGCCCTTCTCGTCATAAGTGGGCAGGAAGTCGACCGTATCCATCTTCGTATCGTCCATCATCAGGGCGGCGAAGGCGGACATGCGGGCCTCGGTATAACGCATGGCCGCGGGCGGAAGACCGGCGATCGAGCCGAAGTTTCCCTGCTTGTCGATGAGCGGATAGCGGGTGTTCCAATCCTGGGCCAGACGGACCAAGGTCGGATAGATGGCCATGTCGCCGTGCGGGTGATAGCGCTTCATCGTCTCGCCGACGATACCGGCGCACTTTGACGTGGAGGCCCCCGGCGTGAGCCCCAGATCGGACATGGCGACGAGGATTCGCCGCTGCGACGGTTTGAGCCCGTCGCGGACATCGGGCAAGGCCCGGCTGACGATCACGCTCATCGAGTACGTCAGGTAGCTGTCTTTGAGTTCTTCGTCGATCGGCCGGGGAATGAGCCGCCCCAGGTGAATATCGCCACCCGACGGTGGGGTTTCTTCAGGGGAAACTTCCTCGGGATCAGGTGGTTCGGGCGGATCGGGCGGCAGGTTGGAATCGGTGGACAAACGGCATCCTTTCGTCGACAGAGTGCTCGGCGAACGGGTCCCGAAACCAGGTTCCCCTTTGACCGCTAACGGGCCGCAGGAGGCGTCTTAGGACAAGTCGCCCAAAAAAGCCGCATCTTCTTTCCTGATGGAAGCTTACGGCTTTCGCATCGCACCGTGGCAAAGAGAGGGATTATACCAGTTTTGGCGCAGTTCTTCAACGCCATGCGGCAGAAAAGACGGATCAAAACGGGCTGCTTTGACGGCGGTTGTCCGAACCGTCTCACGCCGCCCGCTGCTGCGAGTTTTCTTGCATGTGGGCCACGTAGGCCGGCATGATTTCGGCGGCCGGGCCCGACATGCGGATCCGCCCGTGGTCCAGCCAGAGGATGCGGCTGCAAATTCTCGTCAAGGAGGCCAAGTCGTGACTTACGACCACGACCGCTTGGGCGTGGGAAATCAGGGCCTGCATCCGCTGTTGAGCCTTGGCCTGGAAGGAGTGGTCGCCGGCCGAGAGCACCTCGTCGACGATGAGGATCTCCGGCTCGATGGCCGTGGCGACCGAAAAGGCGAGCCGCACGAGCATGCCGGAGGAATAGTAGCGCACCGGCATGTCGAGAAATTCGCCCAACTCGCTGAAGTCGGCGATCGCTTGCAGGCGCGATTGGACCGAGTGGGGCGTTTCGCCTTGCAGGTAGCTGCGAAAGCGGATGTTGTCCCAGCCATTGGCCTCGGGTTCGAAGCCGAGCGAAATGTCGAACAGCGAGCTGACGCGGCCCGACACGCGGCGCGTGCCGGAGGTCGGCGGATAGATGCCGGCCAGCAGTTTCAGGAGCGTGCTCTTGCCGGCGCCGTTGTGCCCGATGATGCCGACGCGCTCGCCTTGTTCCACGGCCAGGTCGATGCGCTCGAGGGCTTTGACCTCGATCACATTCTGCTTGCGGCCGAGAAATAGGCCATTGAGCAGGTATTCTTTCAGGCTCGTGCGGCCTTGACAGCGCACGTGGAAGTGCAGGCTCACGTCGTCGAGTTCGATCAGCTTCATCGGTGCTCTCTCCGGCGAACTTGTCGCAAAAAACCGCGTCACATGAAGAAGACCAGCCGCCGTTCGCACCAGCGGAGCAACAGTGCCGCGATGGCCACCGTGGCCGCTACGATCAGCAGACTGGCCCAGGTAGTCTCGACCGATGGCAAGGCGCCCTCCAGAAGCGGCTGGCGGACCAGTTCCAGCAGCACGGCAAAGGGATTGAACTGCACGGCCCAGCCCAAGCCCCGTTTGATGAGGATTTCGGGCTTGTAAATGATCGGCGTCATGTAGAACAGGATCTGCAGGATGATCTCCAGCAGGTGTTGTGTGTCGTGAAAGAGCACATTCAGCGTGCCCGTGCATACGGCCAGCGACCAGGCGAAGACGAACAACAAGACGAGCGACGGCACGAGGCTCAACAGGGCCAGAGGGTTGTCGAAGCCCGAGAAGATGCTCACGGCCACGAGGACCACGCCCATGCCGACCAGGAAGTGATAGCCCGCACCGAGCGTCGTTCGCAAGGGATACATGGCCAGCGGGGCGCGGTGCTGGCGGATGTACGATTCGCCCTGGAAGAAGCTTTGGCAGCCAACGATTGCAGCCGCGGAAACAAAGTTCCAGAATGTCAGGCCGGAGAGCAAGTAAGGGGCATATTCGCTGAGACTGATGCCGAACACGCCGGCAAAGACGGTACAGAGCACGACCGTCATGGCGACTGGTTGCAACAGCGACCAGCCCAGCCCCAGCACGGAGCGGCGGTAGCGGTTGCGCAAGTCGTTGCGCACCAAGGCCATCCAGAAGTGGCGCAACCGCCACAACTCGGTGACGTAAGCGGTCATATTTGGAACTGCCTCCCGCAGGAAGGTCTTCGCGGACGCCGCGAAAAGAATAGCGATTTCGGCGGGGATTGTAGTCGGCTCGGCCCGCGGAAGCAAGGCCAGTGAAAGGCCGTTTTCCGCATGTCCTTTGGACTTCCCGCGGCCCGGATTTGCCCTTTCCGTACTAACCTGAAGCGCAAGCGTACGTCATGGTGGGCCTGCGCCTGCTACGCAGTCTGGTCCCACCCTACGGGCATGCTGCCCGCGACCCTGACACTATTTCTGAAAATGACTACTTAGTGTCGCTTGCACCGGCGAGGAGTATAATTGCCCGATGACCCACATTTATCTGGACCACAACTCGACCACCCCCACTCGGCCCGAGGTCGTGGAGGCCATGTCCCGCTGCTACGCGGCCGGATATGCCAACCCGGCAAGTCAGCATCAGCCGGGCCAGCGGGCACGTCGCGTCCTGGAAGATGCCCGGCAGCGGGTGGGCAAAATCCTTGGGGCCGACCTGAACTGCCTCAAGCCCGATCGGCTGATCTTCACCAGTGGAGGGACCGAGGCCAATAACCTCGCCATACTTGGGATTGCGCAGGCGGGGGGAAACGAAGCGGGGCGACTTATCGTTTCCTCGATCGAACATGCGTGCGTGTTGGAAGCAGCCGAACACCTCCTGGAACTCGGCTGGCGACTCGATACGCTGTCGGTCGACCGCCAGGGCGTCGTCCAGACCGATGCCCTCCCTTCGTTGCTGGCCCCCACAACCGACGTTTCTTCCAGCGAGGCCAGCGGGGAGACGGCTCGCCTGGTCAGCGTGATGCTGGCCAACCACGAGACGGGCGTGTTGCAACCGATCGAGCAACTGGCGGCCTTATGCCGTTCGGCCGGAGTGCCTTTGCACACCGACGCGGTCGCGGCGGCGGGCAAGGTGCCGATCGACTTCCGTTCGCTGGGCGTGACCGCCTTGAGCATCGCCGCACATAAGTTCCAAGGACCTTTGGGCGTTGGGGCACTGATCGTGCGTCACGATGCAACTCTGGCCCCCATGCTTTTCGGCGGCCACCAGCAAGAGGGGCTGCGGCCGGGCACGGAGTCGGTCGCCCTGGCCGTCGGGATGCAAACCGCCCTGGAGCTTTGGCACAAGGAACGAGACGAGCACTGTCGCAAGTTGACAGCACTCCGTGATCGATTCGAATCAAAGCTGAAGGCGGGGCGGCCCGGCGTGATTGTCCACAGTGAAGCGGCCGCCCGTCTGCCGAATACCAGCAACATCGCCTTCCCCGGGCTGGAAGGCCAGATCCTCCTGCTGGCCCTCGACATGGCAGGCATCGCCTGTTCCGTCGGCTCGGCGTGTGCGAGCGGATCGACGGAGCTTTCACCCACCCTTCGGGCGATGGGTCTGCCCAACGACATTGTTGCCAGCAGTCTCCGCTTCAGTGTCGGAGCGACAACCACCGGGTCCCAAATCGACGAGGCCGTTACTAGGATCTTGCAAGTCTGTGGGGAATTGGAGGGGTAGAGGTCGCGGGGCGGGCAGAATGGGAATGGACTCGTCGGACTTATGGGACCCATAGGACATATCAGTCGCACAATTCCCGTTGATCCCATAAGTCCCATCCCGACTCCCCGCTCCCTGCTCCCCAACGATTCTGATATAATCCCCGCATGATCTGACTTTGAACAAGTTTGCGAGGACGGACCCGAAATGGCCAATGGCGTGGTGACAATTCCCCTGCCAGGTCAGCCGCTCACCGGCGATTTGTTGCCCCGCGACGGCCACCGGGGGCCGACGACCCTGGAATTCTTCGCCGGTCCGGAGAACAGTCTCATCGAGCCGGCTGTGGCAGGCGTTCTTGGCCGCCAGCCCACGCCGTACAACCCACTGGTCCTCTATGGTCCCAGCGGCACCGGCAAGTCGCATCTGGCAAGGGGATTAGCGGCAACGTGGAAGTTGAACTTCCCGCAAAGCCGTGTCGCCTACACGGCGGCCGTCGATTTTGCCCGCGAAATGGCCGATGCTTTTGATACCCATGCGGTCGAAGATTTTCGCGCACACTACCGAGGGGTAAGCTTAGCGGTGTTCGAGGACGTTGGCGAATTGGTCGCTAAGCCAGTCGTTCAGGAGGAACTGATGCGCACGCTGGACGCGGTCATTCAACGGGGTGGCCAGGTCGTGGTGACAGCCTCTTCGGCGCCCCAGGAGATCGCGGATTTTCTGCCCGCGTTGCAAAGCCGCTTGTCGGCCGGACTGTGCGTGCCGTTGGTCTTGCCGGGCCCCGACACGCGACTGGCGATCCTCCAGCGATGGTCGAATCTCCGTGAAGTCGCCATGGCCGACTCCATTCTCAAGCTCCTGGCCGAGGGACTGGCGGGCACGGTGCCGGAACTGCTGGGCGCCATGTTGCAACTGGAGGTTCCCGCCCGCGAGGAAGGCCGCCCCATCGATGCCCACCAGGTCCGCGACTTTCTGTCGCAGCGGGACTCAGCCCTGCGGCCCAAACTCCGTGACATCGCCGCCCTGACGGCCCGCCATTTCACCCTTCGCCTCCGCGACCTGCGAGGTCCATCGCGGCGGCGGCCCGTGGTTACCGCTCGCGACGTGGCAATTTACCTTTGCCGGCAGCTTACGCGGGTAAGCCTGAGCCGCATCGGGGAATACTTTGGCGGCCGTGACCACACAACCGTCCTGCACGCCTGCCGCAAGACGGAGGAATTGCTCCAGACCGATCCTGCCATCCGGCAGGCGATCGATCGCTTGCGGGGGAAGTTTCCCGGACATTGAATAACTTGTCCGGCACACTCCGTGTGATCTTCACTCTTCCCCCACCTGCGCCATTACCGCATCGGGGATATTGAAATTCGACGATACGCTCTGCACGTCGTCGTGATCGTCGAGGCGCTCGATGAGCTTCAGCACCCTGCGCACATCGTCCATGTCGGTGACGTCGACCATGTTCTTGGCGATCCGCGTGATTTGCGTAGCTTCGACCTTCACGCCGGCCTTGGCCAGGCCCTCGGAGACCTCGCGGTACTTGGCCGGATCGCAGGTGACCTCGAATTTGTCGCCGGTGAGTTGCACGTCGTCGGCGCCGGCCTCGACGGCGATCTCCAGGAGTTGGTCCTCGCTGATCGAGTTGCCGGGCACGAGGAACAGCCCCTTGTTTTCGAACATCCAGGCCACGCAGCCGGTGCTGCCGAGCTTGCCGCTGCAGAGCTCGAAGATCTTGCGGATCTCCGGTGCGGTGCGGTTGCGATTGTTGGTGAGGATCTCGCAGAGCACGGCCACGCCGCCGGCGCCGTAGCCTTCGTAGACGATCTCCTCAAGGCTTTCGCCCGCCAGCTCGCCGGTGCCGGTCTTGATTGCCCGCTGAATATTATCCTTGGGGATGGCGCTGGCCTTGGCGTCGTCGATGGCATAGCGGAGGCGGAGGTTCTGATCGGGGTCGCCGCCGCCATGCTTGGCAGCCACGATGATGGCCTTGGCCAGCTTGCTCCAGAGCTTGCCGCGCTTGGCGTCCACGGCGGCTTTCTTATGTTTGATCGTTGCCCAATGTGAATGGCCTGACATAGCGACCTCCGCGGTTCCGACGAATGGGATATTCTTGAATTATAAGGCGTTTCTTGGCGTTTGCCGAGAGGTCGGGGAAAGGAGAAACCCAAATAACGAATGACGAATTACAAAACGTTCTGCAACGATTCGTCATTCGTCATTTGGATTTCGTCATTTTCTCCTTCACTTTCCCGGCCTTTTCCGGCTCTTTGTCCTTTTCCAAGGCGGCTATCGCCCGCTGCCAGGCCGTGACGGCCTGACCGTGGCGGCCGACTTTCTCGTAGGCGTCGCCCAGGTGGTCCAAGACCGTGCCGTCGGGCTGCTTGTCGTCGACCGCCTTTTCCAATTCGGCAACGGCCTCGGGGAAACGTCCGAGCCGGTAGAAAACCCAGCCCAGGCTATCGCGATAAGCGCGGTTTTCCGGCTCGGCCGCGACGGCGGCCACAATCATCTTCAAAGCCCGATCGAGATGCTTGTTCTCATCCGCCCAGAGATAGCCCAGATCGTTATTGGCCCCGACGTCGTCGGGATACTCGTCCAGGACCTGCTGCAGCCACTCTTCCGCCTCGTCCAGTCGGCCCTGGATCACGCAGAGGGCCGACATCGAGAGCCGGGCGTCGTGGAGAACCGCAAGGGTTTCGAGCGAATCCTTCTCGCCGCCGAACCGCGCGAAGAACTTCTCGAAGGCCTGCCGCGCCTCGTCATAACGCTTGGCGCGGAAGAGGACCCAGGGCACGCGGCTGGCAAAGCGGGCCGAGTCGTTTTTCGCGGGGTACCCGCTACTCCGGGTCGCGGCCAACCGGGCAGCGGCCAAGGCCGGCTCGAACCGATCGCAAGCGGCCAGGGCCCCGGCCAGATAGAATTGGAAAACGGGGTTGCCTTCGGGCAGGGCTTTCATGTCCAATCCACGCTGAAAGACCTTGACCGCCTCGGCCGGCCGGTCGCCGATCAACGCCCCGATGCCCCAGGCCAGCAACACGTCGGCTGCTTTCGACGGGTCGGCTTTCAAGGCCAACTCGAAGAACTCGCGGGCCGTTTCGTACTGCTTGCGCTCCTGGGCCAAAACGCCCAAGACGTTGAACTCGCTCGACTTGGCCGTGGCATCCTGGGCCTTCTTGCGGCCGGCTTCCACGAGCTTGCCAAACAGATCGGCGTCGGCCGTCAGCGGCTCGGCTTCCGGCCCCAGCACTTCCAGCGTCCCGACCGTGGTCATGATTTCGCCCAGCAGCGCCAGCAGCTTGTCGTACTGGCGGCCCTTGCGATAGATTTCGGCGAGGCTGCGATAGGCGAGGCTGCGATAGACGAGTATCGCCGGGCTGGCTACCGACAATTCGAGGTAGAGCGGTTCGGCCATTTCCGTCCGCCCGGCCTTGAGATACTGTTCGGCCAGAAAGTAGCTCAAGGGGGCATTGGCCGGGTTGGCGGTGTGCAACTTCTGCAAGCGGTCGAGCAACTCGCTTTGCCTGCCAAGCTTCTTGAGCACGTCGGCCAGGAGTTGATACGGCGCGGCGCCCTCGGTGGCCAGTCCGCGATCGAGACAGGATTGCAGGCCGGCGAGGGCCTCTTGGGCCTGGCCGCGATGGGCCGCGATGCGGGCCAGGTTGAACTTCAGCAGGGCCTCGTTCGGTGCGACGGATTGCGACTTGCGGAAGGCCGCCTCGGCCTCGGCAAGTCGATCGGTTAGGAGGTAGGCCTCGCCGAACATTTCGTAGAGCTCGCCCGGCTCGTTGCCCAGCAGGAGTTTCTTCGTCGGCGGGCTGATGCCGAAACGGTCGGGATGATCGAGGGCATCGTTGACGTGGGCGAACTGCTCGATGGCCTTCGCCCACTTCTGCGTGAGAAAGTAGAGGCGGCCCAACTCCAAGTGCGTGAAAACATCGGCGGCATCTTCGCCGCCGGCCGGTACAGCGGCGGGAGCGGTCACGGCGGGATCGCCCTTAGGATGCGCGACGGCCAAAGCCTTTTCATAGAACTCGATGGCGTGCGTCAGATCGCCTTGCTCCGTCAGATAGATGGCCAACCGGCCCAAGACCGCATCTCCGACCTCGTGTGGATCGATGCCTTTCAGCGCAAAGCGCACGGCCAGGGGCATTTGCTTTTCCGCGACGGCAGCGACGACCAGGTTGCTGCGGGCGGTCGTGGCCGCGGGGTCCAATCGATCGGCCCGGGCGTATTCCCGCACGGCCTGGGCAAAATCGCCGCGCTGCTGACGGGTGCGTCCGGCGGCAAAATGGGCAAAGGCTTCGACACGGTCGATCTGGGCCTCGTTGCGGGCCCTGCCGGCAACGAAGGGAGCGGGCAAGTCGTCCAACTCAGAAGCCGCGGGGATGCCCATCGCCGAGCCCGCGGTCATGGCAAGAATAAGTGCTGAGAGCATTACCACTACCGAGGTTTGCGCTTACCGAGGCCATCGGAGGGCAGGGGGGCCTTGGAGGCCTCGGCCGATTGCTTTTCGTGCTTCTCTACTTTCTCAAGGTTCTCGGCCTTGGAGCGTTTTTCGGCTTTCTCGGCCTTTTCCGCCTTGGAAGGCTTGTCGTGTTGTTTCTCGGGAAGCGGCGATTCGTGCGCGGGTTCAGCCCCTTTCTTGCTCGCGGCGGCAACCGCCTTCTTGCTTTCGACCGGTTTCAGCTCGGCGGTCTTGCTTTCATCGGTTGGGGTTGGGGCCGGCTTGTTCTCGTCCGCCTTGCTTTCGGCCGTCTGGGTTGGTGCAGCCTTGCTTTCGGCGGCCTTGCTTTGGGCCGTCGGGACTGGAGTCGCCTTGCCCTCGGCGGTCTTGACTTCTGCCGCTGCCGACTTGGCCGGGGCAGCGGATTCGGTCTTCTTCTTCCGTCCTGTCGTGGCGGGAGGCGGCGGAGCGGCTTCGGCCGCAGGCGGGGCCGGTGGGGGGGCGGGCCGCGGCTGACGCCGCTGGGGGAACCGCTGTGCCGCCTCGGGGTCGATGGCCAGCAGGATCTCGCGAACCTGGGGCGAAAACGGATTGGCCAGGTAGTCGGTCGCGAGTTGATGCAGCAATGAGCCGAACTCCACGCCCTTGCTCTTGGTGACTGCCCGTTCCAGGCCCGGCACTTCGGCGGCGGCCGCGTCCTTTTCGGTCACCAGGTCCAAGACGCGGAGCGCGGCCATCGCGCCCGCATCGATCGGAATGCTGTGGCCTCCCAAGGCAGCTTGGACCACATAGGCCACGACGAACTTGCTCGTGCCGTCCATCTTCTCCAGCCACTTGACTGTCGGGCCCAAGTTCCTCTTGCGCGTCTCTTCCAGATCAAAGCAGTAGAGCTCTTCGAAGATACTGTGCAACACGCGCTTGATGCGATTGGCGGCCGCGCGGGGGTCGGGAAGGACAGCCATCACCTCCGACAACTCGGAAATCGAAGTCACACGGACTTCGTTCCAGTCGTAGAAGGTGTGCTTCAGGGCCGCGAAGGCCTCTTCGGCCGGTTCGTAGTGCGCGTCTTCCAGCACGCAGGCGAAGAGCAGATGCTCCAGCACCGTACGCTCGGCAGGAGGCGCGACGGGCTTGTAGTGCTTTTTCAGGACCTTGTGGATCTTGCTGAATATAGCCGAACGACTGACGGAAGTCATGCGAGTGACCGTTAGTGAATGCAGAGTCAGGGTTGAGTATGCGGGCTAGGGGCGGGCGGCAACAACGGATCGACCGGCTCGACCGGGGGCACGATGCTTCCGGCCCCGTTCCCGCCGGAGGCGGTCCCGCCATCGCCGGGGTCAGTATCCGCGTCCGCCGGGGACTTTTCGCCCGGCAAGACCTCGCGGAGAATCTGGGCCACGGCGATGGAATGTTTTACGCCCTGGTCCAGCACGAACGTGAGCCGCGGCGTATAGCGGAGATCGATGCGCTCGGCGATCTTGGACTGGAGAAATCCGGCGGCACTTTGCAGACCGCGGAGAGTCAGGTTCTGGCGGGTTTCATCGCCCATGACCGAGACCATCACTTTGGCGTAGCGGAGATCGCGGGATGCCTCCACGCCGGTGACAGTGACGTCGCGAATGCGCGGATCCTGCAACTCGGTCAGAATCGACATGCTGACCACTTCCCGGATCGCTTCGGCGACTTTCTGAACGCGTCGAGACGGTTTGTCGTGCTGTTTATCCGGGAGCGGCGATTCGTGTGGGGACATGGTTTGTCAAAAATTCGAAATACGAATGACGAAATCCGAAACAAATTCGAATTACGAGAAGGGAGAATGTTCAAAACGCGCGCCGCGCGCCGTTCTGGTACCTTGCATTTTGCATTTGTTCAGGATTTCGTTTCTTGAATTTTGTGCTTTCCTCTTATGTGGCTGCCGACTCGGCAAAGGTTCGCTTGACCTCCTCGATCTTGTAGGCCTCCAGGACATCGCCTTCCTTGATGTCGTTGAAACCGGCCAGCTTGATGCCGCATTCCAGGCCCTCGCGGACCTCGCGGGCGTCGTCTTTCTCGCGGCGGAGCGAATCCAGGGCATAATCGCCGATGATCAGGTTCTGGCGAATCACGCGGACGCGGGAATCGCGGGTAATCGTGCCGGCCAAGACACGGCAGCCGGACACCGTGCCGACGCGGCTGATGTGGAACAACTGCTGCACCAGGGCCCGGCCGAGTTCCTTCTCGTGCTTCTCCGGGCGGAGCATGCCTTCCATGGCGGCCTTCAAATCGCCCGTAACCTGGTAGATGATGTCGTAGCGGCGGATCTGTACGCCGCAGCTCTCGGCCAAAGTGCGGGCCTTTTCGTCGGGCACGACATTGAAGCCGATAATCACCGCGTCGGAGGCGTCGGCCAGGTGGACGTCGGCCTCGGTGATGCCGCCCACGCTGGCCTGCAGAATGCGGATCTGCACCTCGGGATGCGCGAGTTTTTCGAGCTCCTTGCGGATGGCCTCGATCGAACCGCGGACATCGGCCCGCAGGATGATATTCAACGTCTGCAACTCGTCCATCTCGCCGAGCCGCTCGAACAGGTTCTCCAAGGTCACGTGCTCGCGGACGCCGCCCAGTTCGCGCTCCCGCGCGGTTTGCAAGCGCTGGTCGGCCAGGGTGCGGGCCTCGGAAATGTCCGCCAGCACGTAGAAGCGGTCGCCGGCCCCGGGGGCCACGTTCAGACCGGTGACGTTGACGGGCGTCGACGGGCCGGCTTCGTCGTACTTGACGTGCGGATCGAGGGTGTCGTACATGGCCTTGACGCGGCCGTAGGCCCCGCCGCAAACGACGACGTCGCCGGGCCGAAGCGTGCCGTTTTGCACCAGCAGCTTGGCGATCACGCCGCGATCTTCGTGCATCTCGGCCTCCAGGCAGGTGCCGCGGGCCGGCCGATCGGGGTTGGCCTTGTACTCGTGAAGCTCGGCGACCGTGAGCAGCGTGACAAGCAGCTCGTCCAGGCCCGTGCCCTTGGTGGCGCTGGTCTTGACGACTTCCGTTTCGCCGCCCCATTCGCTGGGCAGCAACTGGTTCTCCCCGAGTTGGCTGTACAATCGCTCGATGTTGATGCCGGGCAGATCGATCTTGTTGAGGGCCACGACGATGGGCACTCCGGCGGCCCGGGCGTGACTGATGGCTTCCTCGGTTTGCGGCATCACGCCGTCGTCGGCGGCGACCACCAGCACGGCGATGTCGGTGACGTTGGCCCCGCGGGCCCGCATTTCAGTGAAGGCCTCGTGGCCGGGCGTATCGACGAAGGTCACGGCGCGGCCGTCCTTATTGACTTTGTAGGCGCGGATGTGCTGCGTGATGCCGCCTTTTTCGTGTGCCGCCACGTCCAGCCCGATGATCCGGTCCAGCAGCGACGTCTTGCCGTGGTCGACGTGGCCGAGGAAGGTGACGATCGGCGGCCGCGGCTTGAGCGATTCGGGCGGATCGGCCTGTTCGGCCGTCTCCAGCACCTTTTGTTCCAACGAGACCTCGCGGCGGATATCGACCTCGACCCCCAACTCCGCGGCCAGGAGTTCGGCCGTATCGGCATCGAGACTGGCAGTGATGTTGCTCATGATCCCCATCGCCAGCAGCTTGCCGAGGATCTTCCCTTTGGGAACTCCGGTGGCTTCCGCGAAAGAACGGACGGTGCAGGGGAGCTCCACGACGACTTTGCCTTTGCGGGGCGCGGCCGTATTGGTGCCTGTGCGACGGATGATGTGGGTCCGCCGCGAGGAGCCACCCGTCGAGATTTCTTCTTCGTCGCCGCCGCGTCGCTTGGCCGTGGTCGAGCGCTTGCGCTTCAACTGCCGCTGCTCGCGGCCACCCAAAGTCGCCAGCCCGGCGCCCTCGCGATCATCCTCGGCTGTCACAGGCTTGGCTGGCGCCCGCCGCGGGCGATCCTTTCCACCGAGAGGCTCCAAGAGTGGAACAGCGCCCGCGCCAGCCTCCCCGGCGCCCCCGCGGGACGTGCCTTTCTTTGCGGCCGCATCGTCGCGTTTCTTCTTCTCCTCGTGCTTCCGCAGTTGTTCGGAAAGCGGCCTGCTGCCGGCCTTGCTGGCGCGAATGGCATCGGGGGGAAGCTTGATGTCGGGTTTCTGCGGGGCCGGTTCTTTGGGCTTGTGCTTGGCGGTCGTTTTGGACGGCGCTGGCATGGGGGCCAGATGCATGGTGGGCGCGGCCCTTTCGGCCGGCTTCTTCTCGCCCGCCTTTTTCTCGCCTGGCTTGCTCTCCTGCATCCGCTTGCCAAGCATCCTTTCCAGCGGTCGCGACATGGGCGGCATCGCCGTGCGTTGCGGCATGGAAGGCTGGACCGGCTCCGCCGGGGCTGGCGGAAAGAGAGGCTCGGTCAGCCCCGTGGCCAGCGGGGATTTCACGGGCGCGTTCGCGTCCTGCTCAGTGAGGGTGGGCTCCAGGCTTGCCGGCGCGGCCGACGCTGAAACCGCGGGCGGCGCCGTGAGCGACGGAGCGGCCGGTGGCGTTGCCGCTACGGCAGACGGCGCGGCAGTCGCCGATGCGCCCGGTACTGTTGCCGCTACGAAGGCAGCAGCCGGGGTACCGACAGCAGGTGGAATTCCGACCGCGGGACGAGCGGGCGGGACGGTTTCCTCGGGCTTCTTCCGCGGCCCTTCGGGAACCCGGGGAAGCTTGTCCGGCTTGGCGGGCAAGACGGGAACTTTCGTGCCCGCGGCGGTCCCTGCGGGGGCGATGTAGTCTTCGCGGCGAATGCTGCGACCAAGTCCGGCGGCGCCGCCCGCGGCCGTTCTTGCGGAAGCGGCGCCATCGGCTCTCCCCCCGGCCGCCGCGCGCTGCCCACTGCCGGCCATGTAGGCCTTGAGTTTAACGACTTCCTCGTCCGTCAAACTGGCCAGCGCAGAGCCCTTCCCCGTGATACCTGCACGGGTGCAGATATCGACCAACTTCTTATTGTCGATCTGGAGCTCTTTGGCGAGCGAGTATATACGGATGGCCAAAACGGGCCTCTTGCTTGGGGATGCGGTACTCAAGTATTCTCACGATGATTGCCGTCGCCCGAGTGATCGGTGGGAGGAACATCTTCGGCGACAGGGGGTGGGAGGCTGCTGTCCGCGGAGTGATCAACGATCGGCTCGGCGGCGTCGGTGGGTTTGTCTTCCGTTTGCTCGCCGTTCTGGCCGGCAACGTCCTGGCCTTCGTCGCTCCCGTCTTCCGTGGTCGCTTCGGCGCGATCCTGTTCGCGCCGCTGCTTGCGCTGTTCGGCCGCGGCCTTCTCGGCTTCTTCGGCCTTGTCTTCGGCCTGCTTCACGATCAGGCCGGCCTGCTCTTCGCTGAGCCCGCCCATTTCCATCAAGGCGTCGGGTTCGATGATCGAAAGGTCGTCATAGGAGAGGAAGCCTTCACCGACAAGTTTCTCGGCCAATTCGGACTCCACGCCCTCCAGCGACGAGAAGCCCATCACGGCCCGCTCGATCTGTTCGTCCAGCTCGTCGCGGGTCATGATTTCGATGTCCCATGCGCAGAGCTTGCTGGCCAGGCGGACGTTCTGCCCGCGCTTGCCGATGGCCAGCGAAAGCTGGTCTTCGCGGACCAGTACGATCGCGCGGCCGAGCATCTGGCAAAGGATCACTTCTTCGACCTCGGCCGGTTGCAGGGCATTGGGAATCAATGCCTGCCGGTCTTCGCTCCAGCGGACGATATCGATCCGTTCGCCGGAGAGTTCGTCAACAATATTCTTGATGCGGTTGCCGCGGACGCCAACGCAGGCGCCCACGCAATCGACGCGCTGGTCCATGCTGCTGACGGCGACCTTCGTGCGGTAGCCGGGCTCGCGGGCGATCGAGCGGATCTCGATGACGCCTTCGGCGATCTCGGGGATCTCCTGCTCGAACAGACGCTGCACGAGTTGGGGCTTGGTGCGGCTGAGGATCACCTTCACGCGGCTGCCGGACTTGCGGACCTCGTGGACCGTGGCCCGCACGCGCTCGTTGGCATGATGCGATTCGCCGGGGATCTGCTCGCCGCGGGGCAGGATCGCCTCGACGTTCTGCAAGGAAACCGTGGCCGCGCCGCCTTCATAACGCTGGATCGTGCCCGTAACGAGCTGGCCTTTCAGCTCGTCGTATTCGTTGAAGAGGTGATCGCGCTCGGCCTCGCGGATCTTCTGGATCATCACCTGCTTGGCCGTCTGCGCACCGATCCGTTCGTTGATCTCTTCGGGATCGAAGGGGACGCCGTTGTGCGTGCCGGCGATCACACCCGTGCGACGATCGATTTGGACCTGGACGTCGGCCTCTTCGCCAAAGTGCTTCTTGGCCGCGGAGGTATACGCCGCTTCGATGCCCTCGAAGACGATTTCCTTGTCGATATTCTTATCGCGGTGGATCGTGTCCACTATCCGTAGCAGTTCGCTGGGATCCATCGATTGTCGCTTCCCCGGCTTGAGAATCCCTGACCCAAAGCCGGTGCTTTCCGTCGATTCAGGTCGCCACGAACCGGGCCGTGTCAGGCATTCTTAGGCAATAGTTCTCACTCCTCTCGGCCCGTGCAAATGGTCCGAGACGCTCGAAAATCTTGTCAGAGCATGACTTAGTGAGCTTGGTAATCTAGTAAGCATAACGGTCTGAATGTTGGGTGTCAAGCGGGGCTTGCTGGGAAGAAAAGCACTCCCTGGGCGTAACCTTTCCCCACAAGATGGGTGGGAGCAACTACGCCAACCGCTGCACCACCAGGCCGCTGGCCTGCCCTTGTGGCGTGACGCTCAAATTGATGAACCGCTTGCCGGCCGGCGTGGAATGGTCCCGCACGACATGAATCGGGCACGCGGCGTCCGGTGTCTCGTAGTTGAGCGTCGGGAAAAGCGGCCCGGCCTGCATCGCCAACAGGCTGGCAATCACTTCGACCATCCCGCTGCCCGCCCCCAGATTGCCGAAATAGCTCTTGGCGGCCACCACGGGCAAGGTCCGGGCCCGCTCGCCGAAAGCTGCCGCGATCGCCTGGGCTTCTTCCGCATCGCAACTATGCGTACTCAATCCATGAGCGTGGACGTGGTCGATCTGCTGCGGCCCGCAGCCGGAGTCTTGCAGCAACGCTCGCAGCACGTTGACCAAGGCAAGCTTCCGCCGCGCAATCAGTCGGGGAGCGGCGGCGGCACGCGAGGCTGCGCCGACGATTTCTCCGTAGATCGTTGCTCCGCGGGCCTGGGCGTGGGCAAGCTCCTCGATGACGATTGCCGCGGCGCCTTCGCCCAGCACCATGCCGCTCCGCTTCTGGTCGAAAGGCCGGCTGACCTTGGTCGGATCGCCGTCGGCGCAGGCCACTTCTTCCTGCGTGACGGCGTGCATGATCTTCATCGCGTGCAGTCGCGTGCCGGTCGCCCCGCAGAGCATCACGTCGGCATTGCCGCGGCGGATGATCTGATAGGCCTCGCCGACGGCCAGATTGGAGCCGGCCTCGCGCAAGGTCAACGAATTGCTCGGCCCGCGCAGATCGTTGAAAATCGCCACGTGGCTGGCGGGCATGTTGGGCAGGTACTTGAGCAACCACAGCGGCGACATTTTGGGCAGGCCCTCGAGGCCCCAGCGGGGAAACTCGAATTCCCCATCGCTGCCGGTGCACTGGCGAATGCCCTCGTTGAATTCCTCCGGCACGCTCAACATGTAGTCGGTGCCGTAGCTGACGCCGATCCGCTCGGGATCGATCGTGCCCGCCTGGATGGCGGCGTCGGTCAGCGCCAACTGGGCCACGGCCACGCCCATCTGACACTCGCGGCACATGACCCGCAGGGCCTTGCGAATCTGTTTCTTCTGCTCCTTCTCCAGCGGGCCGAAGTCCTCAATTTCGCCGCTGAATTGCCTGGCCTCGGCGGCCACGTGGACAGGCACTGCACCGGGAGACAGAACGGTGAGCGGACCGACGCCGCTGCGGGCCGCATGCAGGGCCTCCCACAAGGCTTCTTTGCTGCTTCCCAAAGGGCTGACCAGGCCGATGCCTGTGACGACAACCCGTCGCTGCTTCAAACTCATGTCTACTCCGTATCATGCGACCCAATGCTGCCGGGGGGACCGACGTAATAATCTACGCATTTTAACCCGGCGGGCCGAAGGCGTCGAGTCGTAGTCGTGGGGAGGGACCTACTCGCGCTCGTAGTGCTTCACAAACGGCCAGTAGAGGTTGAAATTGAACTCGGGGCTGTTATCCAGATCGTGGCACGACCAGCAGCTCGGTTTACCCTGCATTTTCGGATTCGCCATTTCTTCCTTCGTGATCACGACCGTCTTGCGAGCGGCCTTCTGCTGGGCCGGCGTGCCCCAGTTCTCGGCCCGCACGTGCAACTGGCCGGGACCGTGGCAGTCTTCGCAGCCGACGTTGATCAGCTTGGGAGTTTCCTTCTCGCTGAGGTATCCGCTCTTATAGGGAAAGAACCCCGTGGGATTCCAGCCCACGACATGGCAACTCACGCACTCCGGATCATAATTCCGCGGTGGATTGGTGTTTTTCAGCGTGGCAAAGGCGCGGGAGTGGGGAGACTTTTTCCAGACGCGGAATGATTCTTCGTGGCAATTCGCGTTGCAGGCCTCGCTGCCGACATAGTCGCCGTTGAACGGCCTGAGCGGATGCGGCAGCGGATGAATGCCCAGCCCGCTGAGCCCCAAGTCTTTGAGTTGGCCCTGGTAGGCGGCCATCAAGGCGACCATCTGCGGCGAGGAGGGGAACCGGGAGTCAAGCGTCACCCGCTGGTAGCGGAGCGGTTGCCGGGGATCGTCGTACAGGCCCAGCACCACGGCGTACATGCCTTTTTCACCCACCTCGATCAGTTTCGTGCCGCCCTTGTTGATTTCCTCGGCATGATCTGGCGGCTCGGTGCCGCCATTGATGTGATCGGAGCAGATCACGAGATTGAAGTCAGGGTACCTCTTGCCCAGCTCGATCGCCTCCTTGCGGGTCGTTTGGGCCAACAGGACCAGGTAGTCGGCCCGCCGCTTGAGCAGGGGCACGGCCGCGTCCAACAACTTCTCGGGCTCGATCGTCTTCAGATCGGGATTGCCGGCCAGTTGCGCCAGGTAGGTTTTTCCCACCACCGCCGTGACGCCGATCGTCTTGAAGCCGGCCGCGATCAATTGCGTCTGCGGCAAGAAGTCTTTATTGAATTCGAACAGCCCCACGTTGCCGCAGACGAACATCGTTTTCTTCGTCGCGTCGGCGGGCATGACAAGGGCCATGACCTCGGCGGCGGGCAGATGCAGGTCGGACGGCCCGAGCGTGACCGAGTTGTAGCGCATGTCGCTCATAGCGTTAACGGCGATCTGGAACTTTAGTTCGGCCTGTTTGCCAAAACCCTTGGCGATGTTGCCGACGTTGAAGCCGACGACCGGCCAGCCATAATCTTTGCCCTGGCGAAGCAGGCGGAACAGCGAGTCTCGGCGGCTCATTCCGCCCTTCATGCGGTCCAGCCCCGCACATCCGCACGGCTCCAGGTAGCCTTCTTGGTTGCCCGTGATCACCAGTGCCAGCTTGGGCTTGGGCCAGTCGACGAAGATCTTGCCGTTCTCCTTGATCGGATCGAACGGCACGCCGCTGTTCTTGTTCGTCCGCGGACCTGGTTTGGCCGACTCCAAACTGTGCTCCTTCGGCTGCGGTTTTGTCTCGACGGCGGGAGCGGCAGGTATTGTCAGCGATGGGGGCTGTGCAGTGCTTGGCTCGTCGGGCCTGGTCTGGATGACCAGTTCCGACTTCTGCGCGGGCTGAGGCGAAACGGCAACCGGCGCCGATGGCGTGGGGAGCGCCGGGATGACGGGCTCCGGCGTCGCCGGTTGCGGCGGGGGTTCCGGCCGGCCGGCTGTCGTGGCGGCGTCGGGATCGCGAAGGGGATTCCCCGCGGGCCGCGCATCGCTTTTCGTCAGGTCGGGCTCGGCCGGTTCGCCTTTCGACAGTGCGCCTTTGGCCGGTCCAATCGTCGCCGAATCGGGAACAACTTGGGGCCCGGGCACCGCAGGCTGCGTCTTGGCCGGCGCATCGGATTGGACCGTTCCGACCGATGGATTGCCCACGGCCGGCGACGGGGTTGCCTCCACGTGCTTGCCAACGGCCGGCACCGGATTCACCTCCGCATAGCGATCCGCGTCGGCTTTGGGATGAGCCGCGACGGCCAGCTTGTCTGACGAGGCCTTCGCCGACGGCTTCCACGTTTGATTGAACCCAAGCTCGTCGTCCTGGCCGGGCAGGCGATGGGTTGCGGCGGGTTTTTCGCCCGAACTCGCAGGCTTCGGGGCAGGTCGCTCGTCGGACGCGGCAGTACCGTTCCCGGGGGGCGCCGATTGACCGCTGGCCTCTTGCTTGGAACTATCCCCGCAACCCGCCGACAAGCATAGGAAGACAAGCAGGCCGGTCCATCCCGCCATCGGCGCGAACATCCGTGATATGGTTTTCATAATTAATTTCCACCCGTCACCGCGAAGCGAACACGAATCCGCAACGCGTGGACTTGGGGTTGGATTGTTTCCAAGAGAATCTCGCCGAGCTTTCCGTTTTCCCCACCCATATAAGCGACAGGCGCTTTTTTTCCGAGGGTCTTGCTGTCGGGAATCTCGATCAACACTTCTTGGGAAAGCGTGCCCGTGTCCGCCACGGTCGTCTTGCCCAGCTTCACTTTCAAGAAGTCGGGCTCGACACTTGCCACCTTGAACTTCATCTCTTTGGCCTTCGGTCCCCGCGCCAACACGACAAGTCTTCGCTGCGTGGCACTGCGGCCATCGACCGTGCCGATTTCCAAAACGCCCGTATCACTGCTCCAGCCGGGGCCGAAGATGGAGACTGGGCCAACCGCTCCGAAGAGGGGGAGATCGACCTCTGGGACCAACGACAGGTTGGTGTTAAGGAGGATTCTCTGTTGAAACCGTCCTAGAGGCAACCCCGGTTTTGCCGTAACACGGACCAGGACCCCGCTCGTCGCTCCCTTGTGCTTACGAAGCTCGTTGGCATCCAGGGGCATGTTCTCGACGTGGAAATACTTCTCCAGATCGGGATCCGACATCTGATACCCATCAATCTTGATATGCTGATTAGGTAAATTGCACAAAATGCGGGCTTCGTGTGTGACGGGTTCATTTCCGGCAATTTGGCCGAAGGTCAGTTCGTCGGGGTCGGTATACACGGAGTAGGCAAAGTCGCCTTTGATCGTCAATGTGACCTCTGGCCGGAGCGGGTCGCTGGCGTTGACTGTCACGCTCTGCTTGAAGGGGCCAACGTGTCCCTTCGAGCGCCACGAAACCACTACCTTGGTCGATTGGCCCGGGGCCAATTCGCCGTCCTTGATTTCGCTTACGGTGCAACTGCACGAACTGGCGCCAAGGCTGAGAATAAGCGTCTTGTCCCCTCTGTTGGTGAAGATGAACTCGTGTTTGCCGACCTCGGTGGTGTACATTTTGCCGAAGTTGAACTCGTCCTGGTCAACGGAAACGCGACCGCCGCCATCGGAAGTCGGGATCCCGAGTCCCACTACCCAGGGGTGTTGACGGAATCTCACCTGGGCCGTGCAGGATCCGATAAGTGCACCACATGCCGCCGCCAGGAGGATTGCCAAAAAAATTCTTATGCCCCCAACATGTTTACGCGCCCATGGCTCGGTTTTCTTGGTTTCTAAGGGGATTGCCATAAGGATTCTCCTACCCACAGTGTATCGAAATCGAGCGGCGGGTGCCACCTAACTGACATGTCAGGAGTTGGAAACCCTGAAGAAAATCCTGGAACGCGGCAAGTCGCCCGAGTTCTCGACAGGAATGCAGAGCGCCATCAGCGAGGCCAATTTTTCCAAGACCGTGGCATTGGCCGTCAACGTCAAGGGACTTGTAGCAAGCGAAGGTGTTGCACAACAACTCAAGCAGAACCTCGGCGCCGACGATCCCTTCGGGTAGGCTATTTGGGCTCTTCCGCTGCGGCCTCCAACCTCCGTCGCAAGTCCGGCCGCAGTTTCTTGTCCTCGTGGGGCGTGCGGCGGTCGAGTTCCAGAGCGGCCTGCGCTTCGCGACGATACGAGACTTCGTCGCCGGAGAGTTGATAGAGTATGGCCAAGGCGGCACGGTCGCCGCCGCTGCCGGGATACAACTCGGCGGTTCGTCGGGCAATCGGGATCGCTTGCTCGATCGCCCGCGGCTGCGCGCGCCATCCCCGGGCGTCGGTCTTCGCATAGGCGCGTCGGTAACGCTCGGCCGAGGCCCGCCAGATCGGCGCGGCCTCCGGGGCCAACTGTCGCGCAAGGGCATCGTGGTGTTCGAAGGCATCGTAGTCGGCCGGCCGGAGATTCTCCAGCCAGGAGTCCAAGCAGGTATCGGCCAGCAGCGAATGGGCATCCGACGAGTAGGGATCGGCATCGACGGCCCGCTGCAATGCTTCCAGGGCGGATTTCCGGTCGCCGTCGAGAAGCTTGCGCCGGGCCTGCCGCTGCGAACTCTGACATGGCAGCACGCGTGCGTAGGACGTTCTGGTGGCAGGCTGCCAACAGACCAAGGCCGATTGCCAGCAACACGATCGCCACCGCCCGCGGCCGGGTACCCGCCTGCGGGTGGCGGGGCCAGGCGCCGTTGAGCCCCACGGCAAGGAGCAGCCACAACGATTGAGCAACGGCGGGGATGCCCATGCCGCCGGTGGCCAGGAGATCGACCAGAAGCACGCCCACGCCCACGCCCGCGAGGGCCGGCGGAAAAGCCCCGCTGCGGACCCAAGGGACCAGCAACACCGTGCAGACCACCGCGACGGGCAGGCCGATCACGATCGCCCCGATGTTGGGCGGGGCCGAGCTGATCTGGCCCAAGGGGATCGACAAGAGGAACCCGCCGACCGCGCCGACAAGGACGAATTTCCAGTCGCCACCCGACAGTAGGCTGGGCGTGAGTCCGTCGTTTAACCCGGAGCCAGCGGCGACGGCGCAGCGGGTCGCGGCGACGGCGCACCCCGTCGCCGCTGGCTCCGGGTTAAACGACTGGCTCAAGCCCACCCTGCAACTGACCCAAAACAAGCCGAGAACGGCTGAGCAGCGCCAGGAGGGCGGGCGTGCCGGCGGTCGCCCAGACCTCGAGGAGAAAATTATGGGGATCGGAGACCACTTCGCTTGCCTCCGGCAGTTTATATTGGGTGTAAACGTCCTGAAAATTCCCGGGACCGCACCCCAAGAGCGGCCGATGGGCGATCATTTGCAGCGTAGCCCGCCAGTACTCCACGCGATAGCTCAGTGAAGTGGCGGCCTTCGCGAGGGCCGGCCTGGCGAAGCCGGCGATGAGTACTGCGGCGGCAAGCAAGCCGATAAGCAATGCTGTGACCGGAAGCCACCGGAGTAGCCGTAGGGTGGGCCGAGTGAAACGAGTCCCACCATCTTCCGGCGTTTCTCCAGGTGGGACTCGCCGACCATCGCTGCGAGTCCGTGCCCGCCGGCCCACCCTGCGCCTGCGCCAACCAGTGACGGCCAGCCAGATGATGCCTACCGCGACGGCCACATACGCGCTGCGGCTCTTCGTGAGCAGCAGACAGGCGGCGATAGGAGCCAAACAGATCGTCCAAGCGATCCATCGCCGCCGTTCGTGCCAGACCGAGGCAATGAGCCCCAGTCCCATCACGAGCCACGGCGCCAAGGCCGCGGCCAACGAATTCGTGAGCGCGAATGTCGCCAGCGGCTCGCGATTCTTCAGCCGTTTCTCGAACAGATCGCGGAACGGTGAGCCGGGCGGATAGCTTAATTCGGCTGCCCGCAACTCACCTTCCTTATCGGCGTAGTACTGCCTCTCCGTCGCCGGCATCTCGATCGCCGATTGATAGATCCCATAGACGCTGATTCCGGCCATCACGGCGATCATCACGGCCACGACCGCCCGAACCTCCTGGGCATCGTGAATCAGTTGTCGCGCAAGGAAGAACAGCATGCCCAGTCCGACCGATTCCCAGAGCATGTTCAACGCCGGGCGCGGGCTGCCATAGCGGACGGCATGGACGGCCGCGATGCACTGCCAGGCCACCAAAACCAGTACGGCCGCATCGACTGGCCCGAAGCGAAGGGTGAAGCGTTTGCGGCCGATCGTTGCTACCAGCCAGATCACGGTCAGCGCGATCCAGAGCATGGCCAGCGGCAGGTCGTCGCCCTGGCTTGCCGCCGATTCGCTCGGGAAGAGCAATCGCGCGACCAGCGCCGCGGTCATGCCCGCCAGCAACCAGCGGCGGAAAGGGTCTACCGAACTGAGGGACACCGAGACGCGCGGGGCACCCGCGCGGCGGGTTGGCGGGGAGGCGGAGAAGTCGACGTCTCCGTGCGGTGCACCCGGTGCACCCGCTTGCCGGTCGCGGGTCGGCGTCTCCGCGTCCGCGCGTCCCTTCCGCTTCCTGCTCATTCCCTCGTCCTTCCCGCGTTTTCCAGTACCGCGATCAGCAACAACGTGCAAGCGATCAGCAAGAGAATCAACAGCGCGCCAAGCCAATCGACCTGATGCAGCAACAGCGCCTCCGAGTCCGCAGGTCGCCGTGGCCAGATAGATCGTCAGCACGGCCTGGGTTTTCGTCATGCCCAGATTGACGAGCCGATGGGAGAAGTGGCTCTTGTCGCCGACGAACGGGCTCCGCCCTTGACGCAGGCGAATGAGGACGACACTGGTCGTATCGTAGATCGGCACGGCCATCACGCACAGCGGCGCCAAAGCCCCCTGGAGCCTGTTTGCGGGTGGCGGCAGATGGCCGCCGGCAAAGGTCGCCGTGAGCGTGGCCATCGCCAGCAGGTAGCCGATCAAATAGCTGCCGGCATCGCCCATGAACAATCGCGCCGGCGGCCGATTGTGCCAGAGAAATCCCAGCAAGGAACCGGCGATCACCAAGAGGAAGCCGGCCACGAAAAGTTGTGGCTGCTGGTTGTCGGGCCGCGGCGACAAGAGGGCGGCTGCCGCCAGGATCGAAGCAGCGATCGCCGCCACCCCGGCCGATAAGCCGTCCATGTTGTCGAGCATGTTGAACGAATTCACCAGGCCCACGATCCACACGGCGCTTACCGCCGCGGCCAGCCCCGGCACCGCCCACGGCAGGCGGACGCACCACCCGCAGCCGACCATCGTCCCCGCCACGGCCGTTTGTGCCGCAAGGCGGAATCGCCAGTCCAGCCCGCGGCGATCATCGGCCAGCCCCAGAATCATCAGCACGGTACCCCCAGCCAGCAGCAGCCAAAGCTTGGCTGACTGTTGCCAAATGCCGGGCAAGTGCGCGGCAATGCCCGTGGCCGTTAGGAACTCCGGCAACGGCATGCCCCAGGCCGCGGCGGCCGTTGGCCCAACGGGCGAGCCTGCGAAACACCTCCACAGCAGGCACTGGCCCAGGCCCAGCGGTACGACCAGGCCCAGCCAGATTGCCAGCCCGCCGCTGGTGGGCATCGGCCTTTCATGGATTTTTCGTGCCCCGGGTCGATCGATCAGGCCAACGCGCGGCCCCAGGAGCCGCACGATCCAGGCCGCCGTCCAGCACACGCACGCACTAGGAACGACCGCTCCGAAAATCAGCCACGGCAGCATGCATATCCCTCGATCGGGTGAGATGAAGAGCTTGGAAAGTAGTGGGTTTGACGCGCGATTACCTACTATTCTAACACAATGGAGTGCGGGGAGGGCACCGAGCCGGCCATGCTCCGCACGTTGCCCGTCGGTGCCCTCCCCGCACTCAAAAAAGTGCTGCTGTCGCACCCGCTCCGATAAGGTATAATTTTGTCGGTTGGAACCAGAAGCTCAAGTATTGCATCGAGTTGCCAAAGGACGGTTGACCGTGCCCAGTCGAATCGACATGCAGGAAGTGCTCGCGGTGATCCTGGCCGGCGGCAAGGGTTCGCGGTTGGAGCCGTTGACCCGCGACCGCGCCAAACCGGCGGTGCCGTTCGGCGGGCTCTATCGCATCATCGATTTCACGCTCTCGAACTGTCTGAACAGCGGCATCCGCAAGACGCTGGTCCTCACGCAGTACAAGGCGATGAGTCTCGACCGGCACATCCACGTCGGCTGGCAGGATTACCTGTGCCGCGAGTTGGGCGAATTCATCGACGTGGTGCCCCCGCAGCAGCGGATCGACGAGCATTGGTACCAGGGCACGGCCGACGCCGTCTACCAGAACATCTACACGATCGAGAAGGAGCGGCCGACCTACGTCGTGATCCTGGCGGGCGACCATATCTACAAGATGGACTACATGAAGCTCGTCGAGCGGCACCTCGAGACCCGTGCCGACGTGACGATCGGGGCCCTCCGCGCGGAGCTCGCGGCGGCCACGCAGTTCGGCGTGATGGAGGTCGATCGCGACAACCGCTTGCAGGGCTTCGAGGAGAAGCCGGCCCATCCCAAGCCGATCCCCGGCGATGCGGGGCATGCCCTGTCGTCGATGGGCATTTACGTCTTCAACGCCCGCTTCCTCTTCGAACAGCTTTGCCTGGACGCTACGCGGCCCAGCAGCAAGCACGATTTCGGCCACGACTTGATCCCGGCGGTGATCCACACCCATAAGGTTTTCGCCTATCCGTTCCTGGACGAGAACCGCAAGAAAGACGCCTACTGGCGCGACGTGGGCACGTTGGAGGCCTATTACGACGCCAACATGGACCTGATTTCCGTCGATCCGCTTCTGAATCTCTACGACCGGCACTGGCCGATCCGCACCTATCAGGCGAACTACCCGCCGCCGAAATTCGTCTTTGCCGAGCAAGGAGAAGCCGCCCGTCGCGGCCAGGCCTTGGACAGCATCGTCTGCCAAGGCACGATCATCTCCGGCGGGCAGGTGGAGCGGAGCATATTGGGCGCCAATGTGCGGATCAACAGCTACTCGCACGTCGAAGACTCCTTGCTCTTCCAGGGCGTGAACATTGGCCGGCACGCCAAGGTCCGCCGCGCGATCATCGACAAGGAGGTGGAGATTCCGCCCGGCATCGAGATCGGCTTCGATCGCGCAGTTGGACCGCAGCCGCGGGTTCCTCGTCACCGACAGCGGCCTGACCGTGATTGCCAAGACGCACGGACCCGAGCTTCTTATTACGCGGTGAGGTCTTGGGCGAGCGAGCTTCGCCGGTGGCAAACCATGGGACCCATCAGACCTATAGGTCCCATAAGTCCGATGACCGGTTCTGCTACTTCGATGCTCCCCGCACGATGTTCGTCGTGGCGATCAGATATACTTCCAGCGCGTCCTCATTGGCCGCGCCCAGACCGGCGTCGCCCGCCGGAGCGAAAGTCATCGACCCGATGATCACCGGCTTGCCCAAGGGAACGCGCAGCGTTGTGCCAATCTGCTGCGTCGGCATCACCGGCAGATCGATGGGACAAGATCCGGAGCCGCCTTGCGAGGAATGAGTGCTCCCGTACGGCACAACCGGCGGAGGCGCGGTTGCCGGCCCATTTATTGCCGGGCTTTGTGCCGGGAGTGCAGTCGGCACAGGATTGGCGGCGATAACGCGTGTCTTCGCCGGCCAGGCCGAGCCGACCACCACCGGCGGCCGCGTTTTCTCCCAACGCGTAATGATGCTGACAACGTCCAGCATGGCCATCTGCGTGCCGGGCACGAAAGTTGGCCGCACCTGGGCCGTCACGCCCACGTTGGGCACGGCGATAATGGGCTGATAACCGACCGCGTTGTCACCGCCAACCACGGGTATCGCACTGACGATCGTCGATCGCCGGTCGCCCGCGGCAATCGTGGTTCCCTGCGAGTTTACGCAGGCGACCTGCCCGTGGAAGCCCGGCGCTTCACTGGCGATCTGCCGCAGTCGTTGCCGATCGATCGCCAGCGAAAGCTGCCCCTGGAGCGACTTCGCGTGGCCGCCCAGCAACTTGTCGCGCTGCCTGGCGTCGAGCCAGAGCCAGTGAAGTTCGACCGAGAAGATCGGTACCGCATTCCGCCGGGCACGGAGTTGGCCGAGAAAATCACCAATCTCTTCATGAACTTCTTGCGTCTGCGAGATGACCAGCATCCGGTCATGATCGCCCATCGTTCCCGTACCGCCGTTGTCCACCCAGCTCTTGGTTGCAATGGTGTTGGTTATTGAGTCTTTGATCTGTTGGATGTCATACCCGGCTTGCCGCATGCGATTTGTAATCGGCATGCCGGGGCCGCTGCCTGGCGGGTAGTACAACTGGGAATCCAATATCTCGTTTTTGAACGGATCGAGCGGGTACTGCAGCTCACGGTCTTTTGCGGATATGAGCAAATCCGACACCTCGTAGCACTTCGTGACCATGTACTCGTCGCTCTCGGCCTTCATCGGCGACGTGACCATGAGTACGTCATTATGAATGACCGACTTGAGCTGGATCTCGTCGAGCATGATTTTCAGGGCCGAACGCAAGGGGATGCCGGAGAGCTTGCACGTGATCTGCGTGCTATTGTCAACACCCGCCTCCTTCAGTGCGGACGAATCCATGCGGATGGGGATGCGATGTTTCTGGCTTAGATATTCGAGGACGTCCTGCAGCGGTGTTTCCACGAAATCCAGATCGGTCTTCTGTTTCAATGCCTTGAGGATGGCCTTCTCGCCGCCGTGCAGCACGGGGCCGGCGTGCGGCTTCGGCTTGGCAAGATGGACTTTCGGCTTGCTCGGCGGCTTGGCTTCGACCGGTTTCGCAGCGCCACCGGCAAACAGGGCGTCGTCACCGGCGCCAAACGGATCCACCGCAGCACCCGCCTCTTGTGCTGCAGGCGTCGCGACGGCCTTGTTCGGCGGATCGTCGCCGCGGGCCCTCGCCGCAACCATCGGCACGGGCAGCACGGCCAAGAAAACACCCACGATTACCAACTTGCGAGACATGGCAAACCTCCTCTTTCAATAGATGGGACAAGACATCGCGGCCTCTCCTTCCACGGTGTTCCGGCCGCGGCGGAGATTCAAAGCCCGACCCCCGCTATTATGCCTTGGCGGGTAATGATTGTCAATCCGCCGCCGACGCCTGTTTGCAGGACTGCAGCCCGCTGTTGTGGCTGGTCTCTGATCGTTGTGGCTGGTCTCTGACCGTTGTTGTGGCCGGTCTCCGACCTGGCCACGTCGCTGACCGAAGGTCTCGTGGGCGAATGGGGAGACCTTCGGTCGGACGTTTCGGCGGGGTCGGGAGACCCTCGCCGAACCCAGTTGTTGCTTGTTGTGGCCGGTCTCTGACCGTTGTTGTGGCCGGTCTCCGACCTGGCCAGTTGTTGCTTGTTGTGGCCGGTCTCTGACCTGGCCACGTCGCTGACCGAAGGTCTCCTGGGCGAATGAGGAGACCTTCGGTCGGACGTTTCGGCGGGGTCGGGAGACCCTCGCCGAACCCGGGGTCGGGAGACCCTCGCCGAACCCAGGACCCTCGCCGAACCCAGTTGTTGCTTGCTTGCAAGACCGCGCGTTTTTGCCCATAATCAGGGCTCTGACCATCGCCTTTCACGAAGCGAATATGCCGTCATCGTCGCTGCTCGAGCTGGTCCCGCCCTCGGCCGTCTATCGACGGATACCGCTCGACCCGCGTCTGAACGCTTTGGGACCGTGGCGAGAGGCCGCGGAGAGGTTCGTCGCCGCGGACGGCGAAAACGGCATTTGGCCGCGGCTGGTTTACACCTCGCCGATTTCCTCCCCGCCGATGTCGCCTGCTGACGTGGGTTTCGCCCGCGAGCTCCTCCGACAAAACACCGCGTGCCTCGACGCGCTCGATCTTGGACTCCAGCGGGGGCAACTCCAATTCGACGAATTTCAGTCGCTGGAACAGGTTTCGGCCGATACGGATTTCGTTTTTCAGTTGGGCGAAATTGCCCGACTGCACTTGGTCCGTTTCCGGCTGTGGTTCTCTTCGGGCGACCTGGTCGCGGCCGGCGAAGAGGTCTTCCGCCTGGAAAAAATCGGTTCCATGATCTGCAACGGCGAGGGGCAGATTCTGCACTATCTGATCGGCCTTTGGCTTCGCGCCGCGGCGGTACGCGGTTTTGGCTGTCTGGCTGCCGATCATCAGGTGCCGCGGCCCGTGTTGGAGCGGATCGTGGAAACTCTCGACGACGGCCTGAAAGCCCCGGACGGCTTGGCCCAGTCGCTCCGCGTCGATCTTTGCACGATCGCCCTGGCCCAGTTGGATCGTACCCTGGAGGCCGCCGATCGGGAAAAGGTCGTGGACCGGCTGCTGGAGGTTTACTATGTTCCGCGCCGCAATCTGGCGGCGCAGCTCCGCGGTCCCGAACATGCGGCCATCGCCGAGGGCTGGATGGAAGAGCGCCGCCGGCAGATCCTGCTGCTGCTGGGCGACCATCCCCTGCCGCTGGATAAAGCGGCCACCGCACGGCTGATGGGAGCGATCGTCGCCGAGACCATCCGCGATCTGAATCACTCCCGCCAGCCGGCATTTTTGGGCATGATCGGGCAATTGCACAATATGCGTCGCAAGCTGCGGCTTCACCGCCTGGCGCGGAAGACGCGGTTCTGGCCCGTCGAGCTGACCCCCGACGTACAGCTCGATCCCATGGCCGGCCGCGACGCGCCAGCGGCCGGAGCGGGCCAGATCACCACGGTCCGGCTTCCGGCCGAGAACCTGACCCCAGCTCGCTTGACGGCCCTGCAAGTCAAAATCGGCCGGATCGAAAATCCTATCGGCTTGATGCTGGCCGAGCACCTCATGGCCCATGACTACAGCGCACATCTGCTGGAACATCTCCGCATGATGAAAACGATGCACAGGCTGATCAAGCAGCGGTTGGCGTAGGATCGACCTCCTCTTGCCTTACGAGCCCCCTTCGCCTAAAGTACCGGCCATCATGGTTCAAGATCTGTCCACCGCCGAATACCGCTGTCCGGGCGAAACCGCCTCGATTTCCCGCGCCGTTCATTTGGGACGCCTGGCCAGCTTCCATGCGGCCTGCCGGCAATGCCCTCGGCGGGACGATACGGCCGGCCTCTCTGCGCGACATCTTCGCCAACTTGCGGAAGTCGGGTCTCGGACCGATCGGCCGCCATTGTTTCACGCGGAAGGGGTTGGCAAAGTGGCGATCAACGACCTGGGCCCAAGTCTGGCGCGGAGGATCGCGATCGAGTTTGCCCGCCGAATTACGGACCCTGCGGCGGGGGAGGGGAAAAGCCGGGCGGCGGCCGTCGTTGGCAGCGATGGCCGCCTGGCAACGGCGGCGATCGTCGCGGCGATTGTCGAAGGCATAGGTTGGACCGGGTGCGAGACCATCGATATCGGACCGGCAAGTGCGCCCTGCACGGCCAGGGCAATCCAGCACCTGGCTGCCGACGGAGGGATTTTCGTGGGCAATGCCCATGGCGCTCCGCACCAGGTCGGGCTGAAGTTCTGGTTCCGCGCGGAACCGCTTTCCCAAGGCGGCTTGCTGGATGAGATTGTGGACTCCCTGCGAACCGGGTCCGGGGCGGCAACGATCGATCGTCCCACGCGGACCTTCGGGCCGTTGCGACGTTTCGCGGCCGCGGACGTTTACCTCAACGATCTCCGTCCGGCCTATCATGCCCTAAGGCCGCTGCGCTTCGTGCTGAACTGCACGGCGAAACCGGTCGTGGCCTACCTGGAAGAATTGGTCCGCAACGTGGCCTGCCGGACCATTACCGCCGAAGCCACGAGCGGATTAGGGGAACAAGTGGTGGCCACCGGGGCCCATTTTGGCATGCAGATCGACGACGATGGGGAAAACAGCCAGGTGGTCGACGAGCGCGGGCGATCGGTGGCGGCCGAGCACTTGCTGGCCGTGATCGCTGGGGAGTTTGCCGGTCCGAGCATACGGGGCGAGGAGCGGCGGCAGCAGACTTTCCGGCGAATGCAAGAGGGTCGTGCCGCCCTGGCCGTCGACACCGTTGGCCGGCTTTGGTATGCCTCTCCGCATGCCGCGGCGCCCGACGCCCTGCGGACCTTAACGCTCTTGCTGGTGCTGCTCAGCCGCGACGATCTGGCGTTTTCCGTTGTCCTGGACCGGCGCGGATGAAGGATGAGGCATGAGATTCGATTCCCGCACGAGCAGTGCGACTGGTCCTCAATGCCAATCGCCTTGAAGGCCCTCGACCGGCAGGCGCGGGCCAACTAGAATAGGGACTGCCTCAAGTCGTTCGAGGTCTTCTTCCCCGATCCTTCATCCTTCATCCTTCACCCTTCACCCTTCATCCTTCATCCTTCATCCTTCATCCTTAAATCCTCTCCCATGTCTTCCCACTGGCTTGCAGATCGCACGCGTCTGTTCGATGCCTCCGGAATCCGCAAGGTTTTCGACCTGGGCGCGAAACTCACGAATCCGATTAATCTGTCCATCGGCCAGCCCGATTTCGAGACGCCCGAACCCGTCCGCCGCGCGGCGATCGCCGCCATCGAAAGCCGCAAGAACGGATATGCCCTGTCGCAGGGCATGCCTGTCCTGCGGGAGAAGTTGCAAGCTGAAGTCGACCGGCAGTTGGGCCACACGGACCGCGAGGTGTTCGTCACCAGCGGGACCAGCGGCGGCATCATGCTGGCGATGCTCGTGCTCTTGAATCCGGGCGAGGAGGTGATTGTCTTCGACCCGTACTTCGTGATGTACGACGCCTTAGCGGCCGTGGCGGGGGCGAAGGTCATCTATGTCGACACCTATCCGGACTTCCGCATCGATCTGGCGCGGGTGGCGGCCGCGATCACGCCGCGGACGAAGATGATCGTCTTCAACAGCCCCGCCAATCCAACGGGGGTCGTCGCCACGGAGGAAGAAGTCCGCGGCGTCGCCCAGTTGGCGGCCGAGCGGAACCTGGTGTTGTTGAGCGATGAAATCTATCGCCGCTTCTGCTACGACCGGCCATTCATCTCGCCGGCCGCTTACAACCCGCAGACGCTCGTGGTCGATGGGTTCAGCAAGACCTACGCCATTCCCGGCTGGCGGTTGGGCTTTGCCCATGGTCCTGCGGCCATCATTCGCGAGATGATCAAACTGCAGCAGTATAGTTTCGTGTGCGCCCCCCAGCCTGCCCAATGGGCGGGCGCCACGGCCCTGAATGTCGATGTCCAGCCTTACATCGACGCCTACCGCCGCAAACGCGACATGCTCGTCGAGGGCCTCCGCGATCTTTATGATCTGACCGTGCCCGGCGGGGCTTTCTACCTCTTTCCGCGATTGCCCTGGGGATCGGGCATGGAGTTCGTCGCTCGGGGTATCGAGAAACACCAGTTGCTGGTGATTCCTGGCAACGTCTTCAGCCGGCACGACACGCACTTCCGCATTTCCTATGCGGCCTCTGACGAGATGATCGCCCGCGGAATCGAGGCCTTGAGAAAACTCGCGAAAGACGCTACCAAATAACCTCGATTTCGTTGACCACCTGGGACACGCCATCCAGGTTGGAAACAGCCGCTTGTGCCAACTGCTTCAAGTAGAAACTTGGAACCTGGCCGCGGAGATAGAGCCGCATGCCCTTATATTCACACCAGATTCGCTGCACCGACAGATGCGACTGGTGCAGAATACGGTCCTTCGCCAGGGCGAGGATTTGATCGGCTTGTTTTTCGTTCGACAAGGGTTTCAAGACAGCATTCCGCTGGGAGGGCCCGCGGTCAAGACATCGGTTCTCATGCAGCCATTGTCGTGAGCAGGCAGCCTTCTTGGCAAGGGGGGCCTGGGATTTCCTTAGTATGGTTACAAGGGTGTTCCTATCTTCTATATAATCGACCTTTGTTAGAAGGTCATTAGGGATTAGGTCGCATGGCGGTGTGTTTGATCGGACTCGGTTCGAACCTGGGCGACCGGAGTCGATTGCTCGATGAGGCCCTCGTCCGATTGCAGCGGCATCCCGACATCGAAGTGCTGCGGCAGAGCGGATATCACGAGACCCGCCCGGCAGGTGGGCCTGATGCGCAGCCAGCTTTTCTGAATGCCGTTGCGGTCCTGCAAACGGCGATTTCCCCACAAGCCCTGCTGGCCGAGTTGCAAAAAGTCGAAGCCGGCCTGGGCCGGGGGGCACCTGGTACTCCGGGTCGCAGCGAACACTGGGGGCCGCGAACCATCGACCTTGATCTGCTGCTTTACGACGACCTGACATGGACCGAACCGGACCTGGTCATTCCCCATCCCCGCATGGCGTGGCGGCGGTTTGTCCTGGAACCGGCCGCCGAGGTTGCCCCGGAAATGCTCCATCCGGTTACGGGCTGGACCATCGCGCGACTCTTGGAGCACCTGAACCAAACCCCCTGGTACCTGGCTATCGCCGGCCCGATCGCCGCAGGCAAGACCTGTCTGGCCGGCGAAATCGCGGAAAAAAGCGGCGCCCGGCTGCTGGCCGAGCAATTCGACCCCGCCCGGCTAGAAGCCTTCTACCGGGATCCGTCTAGCCATGCCTTGCAAATCGAACTAGAATTCTTGGAACAACGCGCAGCTCAGTTAGCCATGGGCCAACCCGAGTGGCGCCGGAAAGATCGGCCGACCGTGAGTGATTTTTGGTTTGGGCAATCGCTGGCGTTTGCGACGGTTTGGCTAAAGGGAGGGCAGCAAGTACCCGCCTATATGGCCCGCTGGGTGGAGTTGCAGACGGTGGTCGTTCAACCGCGGCTGACCGTGTTGCTTCGGGCCCCGTTGGCAGCATTGCTGAGCACGGATTCAAGCCCGCAGCCGTCCCGGCGAGGAATTGCTCACGATTGACCAGTTGCGGCAAATTGAAATTGCCCTGGATGTTGAAGCGGGCCTGGCCGAGGGACCTGTCCTTCGGCTGGATGCCTTGGATCAAAAGGCCGCCGTCACCGAGTTGGTGGCGGCCGTGGAAGCGATGCGGTGAGGAAGAGCTTAGAGTTTAATAAGAACCCCCACCATGCTCCCCCGCGTCCTCACCACGATTGCTGAACTCCGCACGGCATTGTCGCCCTGTCGCCGCGAGGGAAAGCGAATCGGCCTGGTGCCGACGATGGGGGCGCTGCATGCGGGGCACTTGAGTCTCGTGCGGGCGTCGAAGGCCGAGTGCGACGTGACGGTCGTATCGATCTACGTCAATCCGAGCCAGTTCGGACCGCACGAGGACCTGACCAAGTATCCGCGCACGCTCCAGGCCGACCTGGAGAAGCTGGCCGCTTGCGGCACGGAATTCGTGATGGCCCCCGGCGATGCCGAGGTCTATCGGCCCGGCCATGCCACGTGGGTTGAAGTCGGCGCCATTGCCGAGCCGCTGGAAGGCCGTTGCCGTCCGGGCCACTTTCGCGGCGTGGCGACGATCGTGCTCAAACTGCTCAACATGATCCAGCCCGACGTCGCCTATTTCGGCCAGAAGGACTATCAGCAGGCGGCCGTCATTCGTCGCCTGGTTGCCGATCTGGACGTGGCCGTCGAGATCCGCGTCTGCCCGATCATCCGCGAGCCCGACGGCCTGGCGATGAGCTCGCGAAACGTGTATTTGAGTGCCGCCGCCCGGCAGCGGGCCACCGTCTTGTGGCAAAGCCTGGAGCTTGCCCGGCAGCTCGTCGCTCGGGGCGAGCGGGACGCGGCGGTTATTGTGCGGCAAATGACCGAACGGATCCTTGCCGCGGGCGCGACGATCGATTATGTGGCCCTGGTCGATCCCGACTCGCTCGCGGCAGTGGGGCGGATCAACGGGCCCACGCTGGCCGTGCTGGCCGTGAAGCTCGACGGCACAAGGCTGATCGACAACGCCATTTTTGAGATTTGAGATTTGAGATTTGAGGTTTGAGGTTTGAGGTTTGAGGTTTGAGGTTTGAGATTTGAGATTTGAGATTTGAGATTTGAGGTTTGAGATTTGAGATTTGAGATTTGAGGTTTGAGGTTTGAGATTTGAGATTTGAGGTTTGAGATTTGAGATTTGAGATTTGAGATTTGAGATTTGAGATTTGAGATTTGAAATTTGAAATTTGAGATTTGAGATTTGAGATTTGAGATTTGAGATTTGAGATTTGAAATTTGAGATTTGAAATTTGATATGCGGCAAACGCTCTTCTCTATCCCTTGTGAACTCTTCGGCCTGCCGGTCTTCGGCTTCGGTCTGCTCTTGGCCGTGTGGGCCGTGGCGTGCGCGGGCCTGCTCGCGTGGCTGGTCCGCCGCCAAGGTTTCAACGCCGATACCCGCAGCCACTTGTTGGTGATGGCGGTGCTGGGGGCGGCCATTGCCTGGGTGCTGCCATTGCTCTGCGAACCGCCCGGCCTGCCGATCCGCGGCTATGGCATGATGATGCTCCTGGCTGTGCTCTCCGGCATGGGGCTGGCCGTTTATCGGGCCCGACGCGCGGGCGTCGATCCGGAGATGATCTTCGTCTTGGCCTTCTGGATGATCCTGCCGGGAATTTTCGGCGCGCGGACCGTCTATGTCGCGGAATACTGGCACGATCAGTACTGGCCGGTGTACACTGAGCACGGCCCGGCGGCGCTCGTCTTCGCCATCGTCAACGTGGCCGCTGGCGGGCTGGTTGTCTACGGGGCGTTCTTCGGCGGCATGCTGGGACTGGTTCTGTTCTGGTGGCGGCATCGCGTGCCGCTTCTGGCTACGGCCGATCTGATCGCCCCCAGCATGCTCCTGGGGCTGGCGCTAGGGCGGGTCGGTTGCCTGTTGAACGGTTGCTGCTACGGGGGCCCTTGCGATCTGCCCTGGAAAGTGACCTTTCCCTGGAACAGCCCGGTCCATCAACACGAAGTCAGCCAAGGCACGGCCGAACGTCTTGGGACTAAGGTTTCGCGACGAGCCCGATTATGGCACCGTGATCGAGAGCGTTGCCCCCGACTCGCCCGCCGCGCAAAGAGGGTTGAAGGCGGGGCTGAAAATCGTCGAAATCAACGGCGTGGAAGTGACCTCGGCGAAGCAGGCCGCGGGAATTGTCTTGGGCATCGACAAGCTCGACTTGGTGCTTCGCGACGCCAAGGGCCCGGCCATGTCCTGGAACATCGACGACCCGCCCGAGTCGCAAGTCCATGGCAGCGAGGGGGTGAAAATCTACGGCCTGGAGATTGCCGGCAGCGACGACCAGAGGGCCGTCGTCAGCAATGTCAGGCCACAATCGCCGGAGGCCGCGGCGGGCATTCGCGCAGGCCAGCGGGTGACAAGCGTTTCCGGCCGTAGAGTGGACACGATCGGGCAGCTCCGCCATTTACTCGACGAGCATCGCCAACATACCTGGCTCTCGATTCGTCCGTCGGGCTATGACCACCAGCCGATCGAACTGACCGTCGATCGTCCCTTGCCGCGGAGCCTGGCGGTCCATCCGACGCAGCTCTACAGCACGATCGACGCCTTGATTCTTTGCCTCCTCTTGCTGGTCTATGATCGTTTCCGCCGCCGCGACGGCGAACTGACGGCCCTGATGATGACCATCTATCCGATCACGCGGTTCCTGATCGAGAAAATCCGCACCGACGAAGCGAACATCTGGGGCACCGGGCTGCACATTTCCCAGAACATCAGCCTGGGGATTTTGGTGGTGGCGATCGGGCTTTGGATTTATGTCTTGCGAAGGCCGGCGAAGCTCGCGTTTGGAGGGTGAGGCTAGAATGGCGTGGCCTGGGGGTACCGTCCCGCGGGGTGCCGACCGTTGCTTTTTCGGCTGCCGCCAGTTGCAAGGGTAAGATTGCGATCGGGCGAGCAACAGTAATCTAGCGATGATCGAGCGGGCCTCAGAAACGGGGACTGGCTCCGAGCCGAATAGCGATTAGGCCGCAGGAAATGGACGCCGGCGAGGTGCCTGTCCCCGTTTCTGAACCATTCCGAAACAGTGGGGGGGGAAAACGCCCATTGTAGCAAGGTGATGTCGTGCGCGGCAATTTATCGCACTCCACAGGAGGGGGTTTGACATGGGCCGCTTATCCAGGGATGATAGAAGTTGCGGGAACTTCTTGGTTCCTTCCCGCGTCTCTTAAAGTGAGACAACTGTGAACGACGACGCCCAACTGATTAGCCAGGCCCTAGCTGGACAGACGGCAGCCTTCGGGCAACTGGTGCAGAAGTACCAGGATCGGCTGTACAACACCGTGGTCCACGTGGCCGGCAACGCCGAGGATGCCAAAGACGTAGTCCAAGAGGCTTTTGTCCAGGCATTCCTCAAGTTGGAGTCGTTCCAGGGCGCCAGCGCATTTTACACATGGCTGTACCGCATTGCCTTTAACGTGGCGGCGACTCATCGCCGCAAACGGGGGGCGATGCGCTCGGCCGAACAAATCGCCATGACCGAAGGGCGTTCGCGGCACTCCGTCGAGGAGCATCCGCGAGACGCGGCTGACGGCCCCAGCGAGCGACTGGAGCGCGAGGAACGCTGCCGGCAGGTGCGGCAGGCAATTTCCCAGTTGCCCGATGAGCACCGCGTGGTGCTCGTGTTGCGCGAAATGGATGGCTGTTGTTATGAGACCATCGCCGAGATCCTCGACTTGCCGGTCGGCACGGTGCGAAGCCGCCTGCACCGGGCGCGAATGCAACTTCGCGAACAGTTGAAGGAAGTCCTGGCGGTGGAACAATGATGCGGCGGCAGTCGTCGCAGATTATAGGTAAGCGAATCGATATGAACGACGTTCCTGACACAGAACTGTTCAGCGCGTATCTCGACGGTGAATTGACCGCCGACGAGCAGGTCCGCGTCGAGCAAATCCTGGCCGCCAGTCCGGAGGCCCGGCTACTGTTGGAGGAACTGCGCGCCCTGGACAGCACGTTGCAAGGACTGCCGCAGGAGAAACTGGATGAAGACCTGAGTGCCCGCGTGCTGGAGGTCGCCGAGCGGCGGATGCTGCTGCCCGACCGGCCGTTCGACACGGGTGAACCGGCAAAGGGTGAACCGGGAAAGGGTGGAGACAACAAGCCGTCTGCCGGGCGCGCCGCCGAGACCTTGAAGGGGCCGGAGACCGGCGCGACCGGTTGGCTGGGAATCCCCTGGGGCGAGATCTCCTTGCGGGGAATGCTCAGCAAGCGGGCCTTGATCTGGTCGGGCGTTGTCGTGGCCACCGCCCTCATCATCCACTTCACGTCTCCCCCGCCGAAACCGAACCAGGAGTTTGCCCGGCTCGACAAGGCGCCCGTCACAAATGCGCCAACCGTTGCCGGTGAAGAAGGGAGTCGGCGTTCGAAGTCGGAGGGAAATCTGGTGGGGCCCGCTGGCTCGCTGGAATCGCGGATCGGCGATCGGCCGGCCAAGGACGAACGCCGCACGGCATCCGAGGTTGGTGATCGGCTGGCGAAAGCCGAAGCGGACGGTGTTCGCGATAATGGCAAGGATCGAAAGGCGGAAGATTTGGTCCGCGTCCGCCAACCGGCCGACCACGATGCACTCTCCAGTAAGAAAGCTGAATCGCTTGCTGAGCCGGGGAGCACGGCAGAACGTGAAAAAGTGGCCAAAGATTCTGCTGAAAAAGCCGGGGCCGACAAAGCCGATCAAGGAAGTCCGCGCGGTGCCGAAAAACCGGCCGCGGCGGTGAAGTTCGCCGGTGGTGGGTCGCCCGCTTCCGGGACCACGGCCGAAAAGCTGGCCAAGCGCGATGACACGGGGTTCCAAGACCGGCCGGAGGGGGATAAACCGGCCGACGCAAGGCTTCTCCGCGAAGCGGACAAGGGAGTTCGCTCGAATGCCGGGTCCGGGCCAACGAGGTTGGTCCACGGGGAAAAGGAGAAAAAGAAGGATTCGCCGCCCATCGAGTTGTTCGCCGAAAACAGACCTGCGCCTGCCGCTGCACCGATGCCCGCAGCGCCAGCCGTCGCCACCCCAAGTCAACCGGACCGGTCGAAGGCGGGAAAACTCGCGGACAAACCGCCCCTGTCTGGCGTCGCAACGACCGAGGCCCCGGCCCCGGCTAAATCGCTCGGCGCCGTCGCTCCGCCCAAATCCAAGGGCGGGCTGGGCAAGGCTGGCGCTGACGATGTTGCCCTCTCGACTGATCAGGTTCAGGTTGCTAAAGGCGGCAACCCGAATCAACCTATGAAGGGTATCGCGGCTCTCGCAGCGACCGGCAATTCCGCTTCCACGGCGATAAGGGCGGCACGCGTCATTCGTCTTAATGTTTCGGCGGTGGCCATGCAAAACGGAGTCTTTGAAAAGTTGTTGGCGGACAACGGGCTGGGCAGCGAGCAGGACTTGAAATACGCCGCACGGAAGGCCCCTGCGGAAAATTATCTCAACGGTCGCTCGGTCCAACCGGGGCAAGGAGTCGGCGGCCTCGCAGGTGGAGGCGGCTACGGACTTGGAGGCGGCTACGGAGGTGGAGGTCCGAACGCGCAGCAGAACGTGGTGGCAAACAACAGCAGCCTGCGGGTCGGCATGCCCAAGTCAGGCCCCGCGGGATCGGCCTCTGCGGGAACGTCGAATCTTCAGCCGCCACTCGCTCCCCAGTCGGCGCCTGCGCTTGCCCAGAAGGCGCCTCCGGCGACCAAGAATAAGGATGCCTCCGGGGCCAACCAGACCGAAGAACACTTCCAATCCCCGCCTGCCGCGGCAAACCCGCAAGCCGAAATGGCCTCGCAGCCCCAATTCAAGCAACGCGACGAGCGGAGCGAAGTGGCCAAGGGCGAGCAGCAGCAGTCGCTCAAGCCGCTGATCTGTTATGATTGCGAGGTCACCCCGCAGCAGCTTGCGGGCATCATGAAGAAGCTCTCCGACAAACCCGATGCCTTCTCGGTCGCAGAGACTGCGCCCGCGGAGTCGGCTTCGCAGGGCGCCAGTTCCTACGCTCGTAATTTCCACTACGCTGCAAATGATTACCGTGGTGGAACCGCGGCCACACATGGGGGGCAGCAAACTCAGGCCAGGCCCGATGCCGGTGGCGCCAGAGGGGCCCCCGCGGAAGCGACGCAGCCCCAAGCGGCGCCAGCCCCCGTTCCCATGGTTGCCCAGCAAACGGCATCTCCTGCCGCCGGGGTTGCAAAGCAGCGCGTGATCTTCGAGCTTAACGTGGTCGATCACGTGGTCCCCGCCGCCAGCGCCGCTCCTCAGTTGCCGAACGCTTCCGCGCCGCCAGCCAAGTAGCGTGGACCTCAGAGACCGGCCTCGGGTTCGGCGCGGGTCTCTCGGGTTCGGCGCGGGTCTCCTGACCCCGCCGAAACGTTCGACCGCAGGTCTCCCCATTTGCCGGGAGACCTTCGGTTGGCGACGTGGCTCGGTCAGAGACCGGCCACAACAGGTAACAGGTCAGAGACCGGCCACAACAGGTAACAGTCAGAGACCGGCCACAACAGCCGGTGCGCAAGGACCACGGTTTGATTCTGTCCGCCGTCGAATTACAATCGATTCTGTAGCCTTTCCGCTTTTTTTTCGTGTACAGGATCGTCCCATGGCCCTTGCAGCTTGCCTCTTTAACCGCATGCACATCCTTTCCGGTCTGGTTTTACTGCTGGCGCTGACATGCCGGACATCGGGCGAAGAGCTTGGCGGCCAGTACTACGAAAAGGCCAAGGCCGCCACGGTGGAAATCCTGGTCAACGGCCATTTGAACGGCACCGGCTGGATCGCCGATTCCAAAGGGATCGTGATGACGGCCGGGCACGTCGTGGAGAATCCCGATCGGAAGCTCGAAATCACCTCGCCGTCGCTGGGTCGCAAAGACGCCAAATTACTGGCGGTCGACCTGGGCCATGACCTGGCCCTGCTGGGCATCGAGCCGCGGAAGGAAGGTTACCCGGTCTTGAAGTTGGCCGAGAAGAATCCCGCGCCGGGCGCGGGGTCTTTGTCATCGGGGCCCCGCTCTATCGGCACGGCGTGCTGGCGCCGGGCACGATCGCCTCCGCGGAAACGGCTTTTGAATACTATGCCGACCGCTATATCGAAGTGGCGCACATCTCGGCCACCGTCCCGCGGGGCATGTCCGGCGGGCCATGGCTCAACACGGCCGGCGAGGTGGTGGGCGTTCAGTCGGGCGTGATGTCGCAGACCAACATCCCCATCGGCATCGCCTTTGCCGGTCCGCTAGGCGCGATGCGGGCTTTGCTCGAGCGGCGGAAAACGGCCGCGACGCCCTCGCTGGGGTTGATCGCCGAGGAACTCTGGACGCAGGATCGCAAGACGATCGACCGCTACCCACTCAAGACCGAGGGGCTGGTGATCAAATTCCTCCAGCCCGACGGCCCGGCCTTCCGCGCCGCCTTGAAGGAATCGGATATTATCATCGCTGCCGACGGCAAGCCGGTGCGGCTGACCGCCGATCTGCTGCGGATCGTCACGGGCAAGCAGCCCGGCCAGCCGCTGGAATTGACCATCCTGCGGCCGGACGGCGCCGGGCAAACGAAGGCCACCGTAAACCTCGGCAAGCTGGAAGTGGCCTGGCCGTGATCAGGTCGTCTTGAATTGAAAATTCCGGCTCTGGTTGAAGAACTCCAGCGGGTTCTCATAAACCACGCGACGGATCGTCTCCTCGCTTTGTCCGCGACGACGCATCTGGAACATGAACTTCGGCACGGCCAGGGGATCCGACGGTCCCCAATCGGCCGAGGAGTTCACCATGATCCGCTCGGGTCCGAAACGCTCGACGAGATCGACGGCCCGCTCGGGCGTGGCCTTGGTGGTCGGATAGAGCGTGATGCCGGCCCAATAGCCTTCATCCAACACGATGCGGATCGTCTGCTCTTCGCAATGATCGATGCACACGCGGCTGCGATCGGTGCGAGAGTCGGCGTGCAGCAGATCGAGGATGATCCGCGTGCCGCGATACTTTTCTTCCAGGTGCGGCGTGTGAAAGAGCATTTGCTCGTCGCGGTCCAGGGCGAGCTTGATCAGTTCCGCCAGCGTCGCCACTTCGTTTGGCGTACATTTGTTCAGACCGATTTCGCCCACGCCCAAGACGCCCGGCCGATCGAGGAACTCCGGCAGCAGCGCGATGACCTGGCGGGCGATCGCCCGGTTCTCGGCCTCCTTGGCGTTCATGCCGAGCCAGCAGTAGTGGCGGATGCCGTAGTTGGCGGCCCGCTTGGGCTCCCACTCGGTGAGTTGGCGGAAGTAGTCGCGAAAACTATCCAGCCCGCAACGGTCGAAGCCGGCCCAGAACGCCGGTTCGCTCACGGCAACGCAGCCGGCCAAGGCCATGGCCTGCAGGTCGTCGGTCGTCCGCGAAGCCATGTGGATATGGGGGTCGAAATAGTGCACGGTTATTCCTTTCGCCAGGCGGGTTCGTAGGGCAAGGAGAAGAGCATTTGCAGTTGCTCGGCCCGCTCGGCCCCACCCTTGCCGAGAATCGCAAGAGTTTCGCGGATTTTTTCCAGCCGCGGATCGCTGGCGGCCGAACCCTGGCCGCGCTCGATGCGATCCAAGGCGGCAGACACTTCCAGCAGCTTGCAGCGAATGGTGAGAAACTCCCGGTCCAGGATTTGGGCCGCGGTCGCAGTCTGGGACATGATCAACCTCCAGGGAACTTGGGACATCCCCGATTCTTGCATGCCGCCGCGCCGATAGCAAGAGCAGGGAGCGCCAGGTTAGGGCTCATGGAACCCATGGGACATAGAGGTCTCATAAGTCCCATGGGCCATATTCTCCCTGCTCCCCGCTCTGTGCCCCTTTGAATCCCCGTCAATCTTTGCCTATTTTACCTGGGCCCGAGATTTTCACCGGGCGTTGTGAACTTTTCAGGTCCCGGCGACGATGGAGACTACGGGATACTGTCGACAGGATCCGAGTGCATGAGGAAATAGTGTTTTTGCGGCATGGCGAGCGGTCTTTCCATTACCCTTGATTTGCTGACCAGAACCGACAACGAGGCTGCGGTGCAGGTCCTGATCCCCGCGCTGGATTGCCCAAACCAGACCGTCCAGGAGGGTGCGCTGATTGCCTTGCTGAAACGGCGGACGACAGCCGGAGGACACGAGATCCTCGATCGCATGTCGCGGATGAAGCCGGAGTGGAAAACGATCATTCGCCAGCATCGCGGCCGGTTGACCGGAGCGCTCCGCGACGCCATTCTGGGCAGCGACCCGGAGCTTTGCGAAAATGGCTGCCGGGCGGCGGTGTTGTTCCGCGATTATGACTTGGTTCCCACACTTTTGGCTGCGCTGGACGGTTCCACTCAGCCCAATTGCGAACTTGCGGCCCAGACCGCACTGGAACTGGTGGAGGCGCTGTGCGAAGAACTTGCCGGCGGCCGCGACCCGAGCGATCGCCGCGACCCGCAGATGATTCGCCGCTACGTGCTGGGCAGCCTGGAGGCGTCGGTCCAGCGCTATAGCCAACACCGGCGCCGCGAGGTGATCCAGAGTTTTCTGCTGCTGGCCGGTCGCGACAACGCCACGTTGCGGCAGATCCTCGGCAATCCCCATCACCCGGCCCTGGTCACCGTCATCGACGTGTTGTCGAAGAGCGCGCAGCGGGGGGTCCTGCGGCTGCTCTTGGGTTTTCTCGACGATCCGCACGCGCCGTCCGCCACATTGAGCGTGATCGCCGGTCGCAGCGACTCGCGCTTCGTCCACTACCTGATGCGCAAGATCGGCCGCCAGCCGACCGCCGCCATGGCCTTGAACTTGAAGAAGGTGACCGCCATCTCCTGGCTGGGTGATTGCCGCCGGATCATGGACCAGATCGACGACGCCGGCCAGCATTCGGCCGTGCGTTTGGTCATGGTCTCGGGCATTCCGCGGCAGCAGGCGATGGGACTGGTCGAGACGGTCCTGCTGTACGGCAAGCCGGGCGGCCGGCGCGAGGCGGCACGTGCCTTGGGCGAATTCCACGGCGCCGCCGCCAACACCCTGGCGATGCGGGCCCTTGTCGATCCCGATCCCCAGGTGCAGGCCAACATCATTCCGCAACTCCGCGGCCGGGGGATTCCCGGCGTGCTGCCCAGTCTGCTGGACTTGGTCGAGAGTCCCTACGCGGTGGTTCGCAAGGCAGCCCGCGAGAGCCTGGCGGAGTTCAGCTTCAAGCGTTTCGTGGGGGCCTTCGACCTGTTGGACGATGAGGTCCGCCGCAGTACGGGACTGCTGGTCAAGAAGATCGACGTTCAGACCGTGCCGCTGTTGCACGACGAGCTGAAATCGCCGGTCCGCTCGCGCCGGCTCCGGGGCCTGGCGATCGCCCGCATCATCGAGGCCGTCGAGGACGTGGAGAGCGCGGTCATCGAGATGCTTCAGGACGAGGACCACCTGGTACGCATGGAAGCGGCGATCACCCTGGGCCAGTCCGTCAGTCCGGGCAGCGTGGCGGCTTTGACCGAGGCCTTGAACGACAAGAGCGAAGTCGTTCGCCAGGCGGCCCGCTGCAGTCTGCAAGATGCCATCCAAGCCCGCCCGCAATAAGCCTGCAACCAAGCCCATGGACGTAATCTCGTACATCGTGTTTGCCCAGCACAGCCGCGGCGAGAGCTTCCGCGAGGGCTTTCGCAGCCGGGGGACGACGGGCCATGACGACGTGCTGCTGGGACTGCTGATTGTGGCCACGCTGGTGGCGGGCATGTGGGCCATATCGCGGCTGGTGAGCCTGCGGCGGCAGCGGCGCGGATACAGCAGTCCTTGGCGGCTCTTCTGGGCTCTCTGCAAGGCGCACCGCCTGAACTGGTCCGATAGTTGGCTGCTGCGCCGGGTGGCGCGAGACCAAGGCTTGCGCGATCCGGGGCGGCTGTTCCTGGAAGAGGAGCGCTGGGAGGAAAATGCCCTTGGGCCGCGGTTCGCCGCGGAGTATCCCCGTCTGAAAGCCCTGCGGAACGAAGTCTTCGGCGCCGCGGCGTCCCGCGCCGATGCGGAGCCGGCTGCACCGACGGGGCGGCAAACCAGCCCGCCCGCGCCGTCGTTGTTTCCCGGTCTGCCCAGTCCGACCCTCGACATTCCGCCCTGGACGGCGGAGAGAAGCGGCTAGTTCTCGCCGTCTCCGCTCTTGGCGGCAGCGGCTTTTGCCGGCTTGGGGGCGGCCTTCGCAGCCATGGCGGCCCGGCTGACGTCGCTGGCCGTTCTGCTGGCCCCGCCAAAATGCTCCACCGAACTCGACTTCTGATAGCCCATCTGCTGCTTGAACTCGTTGAGCTTCATCGTGTGGAGATGGTAGCGCTCCGCGTCGTGGAGGATTGCGCCGTGGTTGTTCTTGAATTCGGGCGTGCTCTTGTCGGGACTGCCGCCTTCCACGAGGAAGCCGGTGTCGGCCGTGATCTGGCCCTGTTTGTGGCCCTGTTCGTCCAACCAGCAATCGACCGCGCCGCCATTCTGCAGGATCAGTCCGCGCACGACGCTGAGCTGGTTGCGGCCGTCGCCATCGAGGTCCATGATCCCCGTCAGGGCGAAATGGTTCTGCTGGCCGGGAGACCAGAGCGGGGTGAAGACCTTGTCGCCGGCCATGATCGGATCGGCCAGCTTGTCCTCAATAATCTTGCACCGCGCCGAGTGATCGCCGTCGATGACGGTGACCTCGACCTTGCCCTTGGGAACAGCCTTGGCCGAGTCGCTCGACTCCGCCGAGTAGACGCCGAATTGCGTCCCCTTCTGCAAGAAATCCGCCCGGCCGCGGTTGATCCAGACCTCCTTGCTCGGCAGGCTGACCCAGTTGATTTCACCCGAGGGGACGTCCATGATTTGCTTGTCTTTCTTGCGCTTCTCCTCCAGCAACTTTGCAACTTCCGCTTCCTTCACCGCCACCTCTTGTCGGGAATCCTTTGCGACCTTGTCAGCCTGGGTTACCGCCTGGGTCGAGCTGGTCTTGATCCTCTTCACGTCCTCCACGTTCTTTGCGGATTCTGCCGCGGTGGCGTCTAGCCCAGTCTTGTAGTCCGCGGTGATCTTGACGACCTGCTCCTTCACTTTGCTATAGTCTGCAGTGTACGCCTCAATGGCTTTATCCTTGGCCCCCTCGCGGTTCTTGAAATCCAGTTGCAAAGCGGCAAGGGCGCCCTTCAACTGGATCAGTTCCTGGTCGCGGGCCAGGATGGTCTTGTGCATGCTATCGAGCAAGCGGCTGTAGTAAAGCGTGCTGGGGTCGAAGACCTTGACGTTGTCATTGTCCGGCTTCCTCGTGTTGCCATAGGTATCCATTTCTTCGGCAAAATGCTTGTTGATGTCCTCGATGGATTGATCGGGGTAGCCGACCATCGTCTTCAGGCGGTTGCACTCCGTCTGCTTGTCGGCCGTCGCCTGCTGGGCCTGTTTTTCGCTGGCGGAGGCCGCCGCGGCCGCCTTGGTTGCCTCGTCGGCTCGCTTGCTGTAAAGATAAGTGGTCACGCCCAACACGACGGTGAGCATGACGAAAACAATCAACAGGACTTGCAGACCTTGACTTTCACGAGCCATGAATTCGTCCTCCTGAGAACACCCCCCACCGCGGAAAGCGTACCGTCTCGGCGGCTACGGCCCGCAATGGCTGCCGGGTGTTCCGAAAAGCTTGGGCACGGGGGAACCTTCCCCGGCCAGGTTCAAGACACAGACTGCCTCTTCTCGTCTTCCACCCCCCGGTGGTTCCGGATGACCGGGCGGCAAAACACGGTTTTACGCCAGAAGCTATTTCAAAACCCTCTGGGCGGCGCGGCGCAATCGCCTGCACCCCGGTCTTGCAACAACTCCTCAAGGGAACCCTACGCGTCTATTCTAATTCTGGGGGGAAAGACTGTCAATCAAAAGTCGCCGGGTATATTCGGTCAACGGAACCCAGCGAAATACGCTGCATGCCCCCTCTTGCGAGTAGGAATAAATTGCTCCACAGCAGTGTGTCATGTTCGATCCTCAAAAAGCCAGGCAAACAGGCAATATTTCCATAAGGAATCCTCGATGAAATCGCTCCAGACGACGATCTTGACCCGATCAGTATTGGCCATCATGGTTGGGCTTCTGCTGGTGGTTCACAATTCTTCCGCAGCGGAGGCCAAGCGAGCGGCGGCCAAGTCGCCCTCGTCCAAGGCCAAACCGCACAAAGGCCGGACGAAACATCCCGCCGATACGAACCGCCACAAGCCGCCCGAGGCGGATCTGGATGACAGTGAGGCCCGCGACACCCTGGAGTTGGCCCTGGAAAACTGCGAGACCATGCTGGCGGTGATCGCGAACAATATCGCCAACGTCGAAACGCCCGGTTTCAAGCGATCGCGGGCAATCGTCGAAGACGCGGGCTATCGCCAGGAGGGCCAGCCCGGCATCCAGGATTCCTCCGGCAATTACTCGCCCAACGGGTTTTCCATCGGATCGGGCAGCCAGATTGTGGGCACGGAGATCGACTTCCGCCAGGGAAAACTGGCGCGGACGGGTCGCGAGTTGGACCTTGCCATCGAGGGCCGCGGCTTCTTCCAGGTCAAGGATCCTTCCGGCAGAATCGTTTTCAGCCGAGCCGGGCATTTTTCCCTGAATTCCAGCGGCCAGATCGTCATCGAGTCGGCCAAGACCGGCCGCTTGCTGGAACCGGCGATCACGATTCCCAACGACGCCACGAGCATCTCGATCAACTCGGAAGGGGTTGTTTCCTGTCGTACTCCAGCGAGCCAAACGCAGACGCAGTTGGGCACAATCCAGATGGCCAACTTCATCAACCCGCAAGGCCTATTGAAGATTGGCGAGAATCTCTACGAGGAGACCGATGCTTCCGGCGCGTGTACAACCGGCTGCCCCGGCTCCGATGGCTTCGGCAAGATCCGACAAGGCTGGATCGAGAAGTCCAACGTTGATCTTCGCCAAGAGACGGCCGAGTGGAAACGTATGCGGCAGACCTGCCGTGCGATTCGGTCCCTGCTTGAGGGACCGTGAAATCGCGCCTTCGTAGAACGGAATTCATTCCGTTGCATTTCTCCCAAACACTCGCCAAGATTTCAGAGCGGTGTAGATCAGGCTTTCTAGCCAGCCCTTGTTCGGCTGATAGTCAGGCTGGAAAGCCTGACGTACTTGATTCAAGCCTTGCCGGAATGACATAGACCACGGATAATGCCTCTCGGACCTGCGGCGGCGAATTTCACACCAGAAGCGTGCAAGGGCATTTGGCGGCGACCGCCACGTCTGTCAAGGAAAATGTCAATATTCCCAAGAAGTTTTTCGAAAGAAAGCGTGATTATGAAGATTGCTACGATTGAGACCAATAAAGGCAAGATCCGTGCCGTGTTGCATGCCGACAAGGTGCCAAAAACCGTCGCCAACTTCGAGAAACTTGCCGCCAAGGGCTTTTACGACGGCCTGAAATTTCATCGCGTCATCGAGGACTTCATGATCCAGACCGGCTGCCCCCAGGGCACGGGCACCGGTGGTCCGGGCTATAAGTTCGCCGACGAGTTTCACAAGGACCTTAAACATAGCGGCCCGGGAGTGCTGTCGATGGCCAATTCAGGTCCCAATACGAATGGCTCGCAGTTCTTCATCACCCACGTCGCCACTCCCTGGCTCGACCGCAAGCACTCGATTTTCGGCCAGGTGATCGATGGCCAGAATGTGGTCGATGCGATCAAGCAGGGCGACACGATGCTCAAGGTTACCGTGACGGAAGAACCCGACAAGAAGTAAGTCACCGTCATGCAATGGATCCGGGCTTGTTACTGGATGTTGATTCGCTTCCTGACCCGGTTTCGCTACCGGGTCCGCGTGGAAGGACTGGAGAAACTTCGCAATCTCCGCGGCCCCACGCTGGTGATGCCCAATCACGTGGGGCTGATCGATCCGCCCCTGGTGCTGTCGAACATCCACATCCCCGGGGGGCTGCGGCCAATCGTCACGACGAGCATGTATCGCAGGCCGCTGCTCTATCCGCTCATGCGGTTGGTCAACGCGATCGAGGTCCCGGAGTTGGTCGGGCATAGCCGAGAGGCCCGCGACCAGACGCTGACGATGATCGACACCGTCGCCGCGGGGCTGAATCGGGGCGATAATTTCCTGATTTATCCGGCCGGCCGGATCGAGCGGCGGGGAATCGAGGAAATCGGCGCCACGCGGGCCGTGGCCGAACTGCTCCGGCGCTGCCCGCAGGCCAACATCGTCCTGGTCCGCACCCGCGGCCTCTGGGGCAGCATCTTCTCGATGGCCTACACGGGCGATCATCCGGACCTGGAACGCTGCGTGCTGCGGGCCGTGGGCTGGGTTTTCGCCGCATTGTTTGTCTTCCTGCCGCGGCGGAACGTGACGATGACCGTCGAGCAAATCGATCGCCGCGACCTGCCCGGCATCACCCGCGACAAGCTCAATCCGTTCCTGGAAGAGTGGTACAACCGCGGGGCGCCGGAGAAACCGACCTTTGTGCCCTTCAGCTTTCTTTTCGGCCCGCGGCAGCACGATTTTCCCGTACTGATCAAGACCGGCCAGGACCTGGCGAAGATCCAGCCGGCCACGATCCGCGCGGTCAACGAGATGGTCGAAGAGCGGCTGAAGCGCCCGCTTTCGGCCGAGGAGAATTCCGCCGACGTGCTGCTAGAGCGGCTTGGACTCGACAGCCTGGAACGGATGGACCTGGCCCTGCACATCGAAGAACGCTTTGGCTTCCGCAGCGACCGCGTGGCCGACTCGCTCGGCGAGCTTTGGGCCTTGGCCGAGGGGCAACTTACTACCGGCGCAGCCAAGGCCGAGTCGGCCCCCCCAGCCTGGGACGTGCCGCCGAGCGACACGGAAGACCTGATCGTGCTCGGCGAGACGCTCGCCGAGGCGTTTGTCCGCCGCGTGCTCAAGGACCCCGACGACGTTGCCGCTGCCGATCGCCTTTCCGGCGTGCTCAGCTATCGCAAGCTGTACGTCGGCGCACGGCTGATGGCGAAGCGGTTCAAGCAATTAGAATCCGTCCCCCTCGCACTCCGGGAGAGGGATGGGGAGAGGGGAATTCCGCGCGGTATGGAAAACGCTGGTTCGCCTCCCCGCGGTAAGCCCTCAGCCCCTGCCCCTCTCCCCGAAGGAGAGGGGAGCTTGCACCCGGTCGGCGTGTTGCTGCCCGGCTCGGTAGCGGCCGACGTGGTTTTCTTCGGCCTGCACCTGGCTGGTAAACTGCCCGTGTTGCTGAACTGGACGACAGGCCCCGGAAACCTGGCCCACGCGGTCAAGACGCTGGGCGTTCGCCATGTCGTCACCTCCAAGAAACTGATCGACCGGCTCGGCATCCAGATCGAAGGGGCCGAATACCTGTTCTTGGAAGATGTCCGCGCGGGTATCGGCAAACTGGAAGCAGCGATGACACTGCTTTCGACCTACGTGCTGCCCAGCCGCTTGCTGCACGGAGTGCCGCGACCCGGCGACCATGGGAACATGGTGCCCGCGGGCGCCCGAGTCCCGACGCCCCGGCGGTCGTCCTGTTCACCTCCGGTTCCGAGAGCGCGCCCAAGGCCGTACCGCTCTCGCATCGCAACCTTATTACGAACCTGCAGGCGTCGCTGGCGGTCTTGCAGGCCAGCCGCGGCGACGTGCTGCTGGGCTTCCTGCCGCCGTTCCACAGCTTCGGGCTGCTGGCCAACGTGCTGGCCCCGGTCCTCGCCGGCATTCGCGTGGCCCATTATCCCGACCCGACCGACGCGGCCGGTCTGGTCCGCACCGTGGCCGCCTACAAGACGACAATCATGGTCACAACGCCGACCTTCCTGGGCTATATGTTCGCCGCGGCCAAGCCCGAGGAGTTGGCTTCGTTGCGGATCATCGTCACCGGCGCGGAGAAATGCCCCGAGGCCCTTTTCGAGCGGGCCAAACAGATGGTTCCCCGCGCCTTCATCATGGAAGGTTACGGCATCACGGAGTGCTCGCCGGTCGTCGCGGGCAATCTGCCCGGCAAGCTCAAGCCGGGCTCGGTCGGGCCGCCCGTGGCGGGCGTCGAAGTCTGCCTCGTCGATCCCGATACGCATCGGCGGCTGCCCACCTTGGCCACCGGCATGCTGCTGGTCCGCGGCCCGTCGATCTTCAACGGCTATTGGAACTACCATGGGCCGGAGCCGTTCACCGAGGTTGACGGCAAGCGCTGGTACATCACCGGCGACCTCGTGCGCCTGGACGAAGACGGCTACATCTATTTCTGCGGACGCCTGAAGCGGTTCCTCAAGATCGGCGGCGAGATGGTTTCCCTGCCGGCCCTGGAAGAGCCGCTCAGCGTGCGATACCCGCCGACAGACAAAGGCCCGCAGGTGGCGGTCGAAGGCGTCGATGCCCCCAGCCGCTGGATCGTGCTCTTCACGACGCTCGACATTTCGCTCAAGCAGGCCAACGCCATCCTGGCCGAGGCGGGCTTGCGCGGCGTGATGCGCCTGGACGCGGTCGAGCGAATCGAGGCCATCCCCGTGCTGGGAACGGGAAAGACGGACTACAAGGTGTTGCGCAAGCTCGTGGCGGAAAGAGCGGTGAAAGTGTAGGATCCACCGAAGTATGTTTCTGAGCAGGAATGGGGCCTTCATAGCCGCGGTAACATAGTCAGACGCAAGGCATACGATGACATTTTTCCAATTTCAACCGGCGTTTCTTCTTCTCACGATCATACCCTTCCATTTCACTGCCCAGGCCGATGAAAACCGGCTCAGCTATCCCGCCAGCCGCCGCGTCGATCACGTTGACACTTACTTCGGCACGAAGGTCGCCGACCCGTACCGCTGGCTGGAAGACGACGTCCGCAACTCGCCGGAAGTGGCCGAGTGGGTCAAGGCCGAGAACCGGCTCACGGAGGCCTACCTGGCCGCAATCCCCCAGCGCGCGACGATCCGCCGCCGCTTGACCGAACTGTGGAACTTCGCCCAGTATTCGCCCTATATGAAGGAGAGCGGCCGCTACTTCTTCTTCAAGAACGACGGCCTGCAGAACCAGCCCGTGCTCTACGTGACCGAATCGCTGGCGGCCGAGCCGCGGGTGCTCATCGACCCCAACCGTTGGTCGAAAGACGGCACGATCGCCCTGGGCGAGATGGGTTTCAGCGACGACGGCAAGTATCTGGCCTACAGCCGCTCGGAGGCCGGCAGCGACTGGTCGACCTGGCACATCCTGGAAATCGCCACCGGCCGGCAACTGCCCGACGAGCTGAAGTGGACCAAGTTCTCGAATGCCTCCTGGACCAAGGACGGCAAGGGCTTCTTCTATAGCCGCTATGAGCAGCCCAAGCCCGGCGCCGAGTTCCAATCGCTGAACTTCAACCACAAACTCTTCTACCACCGCATCGGCACGCCACAGGAGGCCGACGTGCTGGTCTACTATCGGCCCGAGCATCCCGAGTGGCAGTTCGAAGGCCGGGTCTCGGAAGACGGCCGCTACCTGGTGATCTCGATCGTCGTGGGGACCGACGCCCGGCAGAGGATCGTCGTCCGCGACCTGACCGAGCCCTACGCGATGCCCTTCGAGTTGATCGACAACTTCGAGCACGAGTTTACGTTCCTGGGCAGCGAAGGGCCGCGGCTGTTCTTCAAGACCGACTTCGAGGCCCCTCGCCGCCGCGTGATTGCCATCGACCTCCGCTCGCCGAAGAAAAAGGACTGGCAGGAAATCATCCCCCAGGCAGAAAACACGCTGACCGACGTGAGCCTCGTGGGCGATCGCTTCATCGCCTTGTATCTCCAGGATGCCTCGACCTGTGTCAAGCTATTTTCACTTTCCGGAAAGTTCGTCCAGGACGTGCCCCTGCCCGGCATCGGCACGGCGGCCGGATTCACGGGCAAGCGGCACGACGGCAAGCGGACCGACCGGGAGACGTTCTACAGCTTTTCCAGCATTGCCACGCCGCCGAGCATCTATCGGCTCGATCTGGCGACCGGCGAAAGCCGCCTCATCCGCCGGGCCGAAACCAAGTTCGACACGGATCAATATGAAGTCAAGCGGGTCTTCTACCCGAGCAAGGATGGCACGCGAGTGCCGATGTTCATTGCCCATCGCAAGGGGCTGAAGCTCAACGGCGGCAATCCGACGCTGCTCTACGGCTACGGCGGATTCAACATCGCCGTGCCGCCGATGTTCGCCATCAGCCGCGCCGCGTGGATGGAGATGGGCGGGGTCTATGCCCAGGCGGACATCCGCGGCGGCTGCGAATATGGCGAGGCCTGGCACCAGGCCGGCACGAAGCTCAAGAAGCAGAACGTGTTCGACGACTTCATCGCCGCCGCCGAGTGGCTGATCGCCAACAAGTACACGCGGTCCGACAAGCTGGCCATTCAAGGCGGCAGCAACGGCGGGCTGCTGGTCGGCGCGGTGATGACCCAGCGGCCGGACCTGTTCGGCGCGTGCCTTCCGGCGGTGGGCGTGATGGACATGCTCCGCTTCCACAAGTTCACCGAAGGCCGCACGTGGGTCGACGATTACGGCTCTTCCGACGATCCGCAGCAGTTCAAGGCCCTGCTGGCCTATTCGCCCTACCACAACATCCGGCCCGGCACGTGTTATCCGGCGACCCTGGTGACCACCGCCGACACCGACGATCGCGTCGTGCCCGGTCACAGTTTCAAGTTCACGGCCGCTTTGCAGCGGGCCCAATCGTGCGACAAGCCCGTGTTGATCGAGATCACCACTCGTGCCGGCCACGGCGGCGGCAAGCCGACCAGCAAGCGAATCGCCGAAACGGCCGATCTATGGGCGTTTCTGGTGAAGAATTTGGGGATGACGGTGTTTACACCACCACCGTCTTCCCGCCCCGGTTCGCGGTGATTCCCACCACCACGTACTCCACGTCTTCACTGCCGCGGTTGGTCATGCGATGAGTCTCCCGCGGGTCGACGGCGATCGTGTCGCCGCGCACCAGCAGCACCGTCTCGCCCGCCACGGCCATCTCGGCCTCGCCGGCCACGATGATGAAGATCTCCTGCAGGTCCTCGTGATAATGGGCGGAAAAACTGTTGCCTGCCGGCAACCGGCCCCAGTTGATCATTTGCAGGGTGCCGGGCTGAAAGTCGTCGCGCTGCAGGAGGACCTTCTTCCACACGCCCGGGGCGAGCGGATTCTCGTGGCTGGCGGGGATGAACGATTTGTCGTTGGCACGGATGATTCTCATGCGGATAGTCTACGCCTTGGCCGGGACCGAGGTCAATCAGGGAGCCATGTAGGCCGGAACAAGCTTGCGCAGTTCCGGCGTTGATGCCGATTCGTGCCGGAACTGCGCAAGCTTGTTCCGGCCTACGCCCCTGCCACACAACTCAATGGCTCATTTTCAATGCAAAGATCAATAGGAGACGTGTTTGTCCCAGGGGTCCCATTGCTACCTTGATTCAGACGTAAGCGGCGGCCAAGTAGGGTGGGCCGAGTTCTACGAGTCCCACCAAGAACGCGCTATATCAAGGAATCAAGGATGGTGGGACTCGTTTCACTCGGCCCACCCTACTTGGGTGGCGCCGAGGCCGCTTACGTCTGAATCGCAGTGTCTTGCTGCCTTGCTTCTGGAAACTGTCTTCGCGGCTTATTATAATACTGGACTGACGCCGCGGGCTGCCCGCGGCCTGTCCCTCGAAAGCCCCACCCTACTGGAGAACCTGCCATGAAGCGTCGCGAATTCCTTCAAACCACCACCGCTGCCGCCACCGGATTGCTGCTCTTGCCGAGCGGCGCCCGCGCGGGCAAGAACGCGCCGGGCAACAAGCTCAACGTCGCGCTGATTGGCGTTTGGGGCCGAGGCCTGGCACACTACGATTCGCTGGCCGACGAGAACGTGGTCGCGCTTTGCGACGTGAACGAGAAACGGTTTCCGGACGCGCTGCGGCACTTTCCCAAGGCCAAGACCTATGTCGACTGGCGGAAGTGCCTCGAACAGAAAGACCTTGACGCCGTGGTCATCTGCACGGCCGATCACACGCACGCCTTCATTTCCAATTGGGCCTTGAATCGCGATCTGCACGTGTATTGCGAGAAGCCGTTGGCGATCAGCGTAGAGGAAGCCCGCGTCGTCCGCGCGAATTGGCTGAAGAAGAAGGACAAGCTGGCCACGCAGGTTGGCATGCAGCGGCACGCCATGGAGAATTTCAACCGCCTTCGCGAATTGATCCTCGACGGCGCGATCGGCAACCTGTCGGCCGCCTATGCCTGGGGCGACCGTAAGATCCGCCGTGCCGGCTACCTGCCCGCCGATGGGCAGCCGCCGGAAGGTTTTCATTTTGACCTGTGGCTTGGCCCTTCACCGGAGCATCCCTACAACCCGGGCTATTTCTCCGGCGGTCCCGGAGCGAATTGCTTGCAGTGGAACATGTTCTGGGACTTTGGCGCCGGCCAGATTGGCGACATGGGCAGCCACACGATGGACCTGCTCTGGAACTGCGTGGATGCGACCTTGCCCACGTCGGCGGAAGCCAAAGGCGAGAAGTTCAACCCCGACGTTACGCCGGTTGAGGCCGAATTGCACTTCGAGCATCCGAAGAATGACTGGCGCGGCCCGATGCGGATAAGCTGGTACCAGGGCGGCGCCTTGCCCAGCTCGCCCCCGGAACGGTACATCGACCTCAAGAAGATCGACCACGGGGCGATGTTCAAGGGTTCGAAGGGGTTCGTGGTCGCCGACTTCGGCTCGCGCCTGCTGGTTCCCTTTGGCGACAAGGCCGACCTGACCTATTACAAGCCGCGCACGGCGGACAAACTGCTGCCGCCGCTGGGCCATTTCCAGAAGCAATGGATCGAGGCCTGCAAGCACGGCGGCAAGACGGCCTGCGACTTCGAATACAGCGGCAACATGATCGAGCAGATGCTGCTGGGCCTGGTGGCCTACCGCGTCGGCAAGAAGATCCATTACGACGGCGCCGAGGGCCGCGTTACGGATTGCCCGGAGGCCAACGAGTTGTTGCGGCGGAAGTACCGCAAGGGCTGGACGCTGGATGGTTGACTTGACGCAACCGGCGAAGAAAAGGGCGATGCCCACAAGCCGCAACTTTGTCGGGCGAAGATGATACCCCGGCCCTGCTATCATTCCCCTCGCGTCCGACCCAGCGAATAACAGCATCTCGACGTGCTGCATGAGCTCATGATCGACCGCCGTATGGCAGGCGGCCTGTTTCTGCCCTTTGGCAACAGGCCGCGTATACGCCGCGCCGTCGGATCCTACCCGCACCCGTTCAGCCCGCCGGGCCTCGCCTGCCGTCGCCTCTTGATTATTTTTGCCCCCGGTTGTGGAATCACGCCCCCCGCGTGATTACAATCAAGGGCGTCGGGGTCGGCGGCGTGCCGGCCCGGTGCGAATACGAGCTTTAGGAGCAAGAGCGAAATCCGCCGTGCGAGAGACACGGCGATGAAGACAATTGATTGACGCGTGTAGCGTCCGTGCTGCTTTCCGAGAAATTACCTCGGGCCGATCTTTCTTTTTCGGGGATCAGAGAGATTCAGCCGACTGATTGACGAGTTTTAACTAGCCCCGCCACCAGCGTGAAGGTAGACGATGAACAAGGGCTACCGCGATTGTCTTGCTCACGGCATTTTTGTATTCGTGGATTCGCTAGCAGCGTGGTTAGGTCTATGTTTGTTACCCATCCGTTCTAATTCGGCTCCGTTGCTAGTGTTTAGCGTTGGGGTCTTTCTGTTCATAGTTGGGACTTGTGCAACGGTTGCTGAATTGCGTTCCTTTCGCCATCGAGAATATGAGGAGCACGACCCAATAGGACCTCTCACAGAACTAGAACAAACTGAGCAACCCTTCCAGTTTGGACTCCGCACTCTCTTCCTTGCCATGTGGTTCCTCAGTCTCGCCTTAAGCTATTGGCCTTGTTTTTCTGCTCTCACGAAGGCACTCAAATGAGCGGTCTACAGCAAGGCATCCAGCGCGGCAGCCTTTCTTCAACAGTCCAGCGCCGCAGCCCCACCCCGCCCGCCTCGCGGCCAGCCGTTGGCCCTTTGACCGCGACTTGGGGTAAAGCTACCAACCCGGCCCCTGGCCTGCGTCGCGGCCATTGTCACGGCCGGTTGGCACGCTACTCCACAATCCGGTACAGATGCACGCTGTTGCCGGCGAACGCGTCGGTGAACAGGCCGTTGTCGACGCGGATCGTCCGGCCTTCGCCGAGTGCTTCTGCCGTCCGGGTTCCCGCCAAGCCCTTGACGCGGAAAGTGGCCTTGGTCTCTTCGCAGTACATCGCCGCGCTGAAGACATACGTGGCTCCGTCCTTGCGTTTGACCATCGCGTGAACCGGCGTCTTCGGATTGGTGGACTCGACCAAAACGCCGTCCGCGACGGTCTCGCTGTTCAAAACGCGTGCCAGCGAGGTGACCCGTTTGTTGACGGCCGTCACCGCGGCCAGCATCGCCGGATTGTCCAACAGGGCGTGCTCATTGAACTTCGGCTTGAACTGATGCACGAAGTAGTCAATCCCGCGCGCGCCGTGGATGATGGCCATCCAGACCTCGGCCTTGACCTGCTCCGGGGTCGCTTCGGCATCGGGCGAAGCGATAATGCCGGTTTCGAGGTGGACCCACACCGGCTTGCTGTCTTTGCACCATTGGCGCAATCGCCGCACGCCGAGGGGCACGTACCAGAGCGCATCCTTCACCGCGAGGTTATCGTGGGCCGCCGGGTAGATGTCGAAACCCACAATGTCGCAGCCCTCCATGTACTTTGCGTAGTCCTCCAGGTGGCCCGTACGCTCGCCGCGGCCGTAGTATTTCTCCCACGCAACGCCTTGCCCCAGCCCCACGAAGATCGGCCGCGTGGGATCGCCGGCTTTGGCTTTCTGGTAATCGCGGATGATCCACTGCGGCGGCACGGGCGGGCCATAGCCCTTGTAGTCCCGCTTGACCAACCCCTGCTGTTGGTAGATCTCAGGCCAGCCTTCCTTGATCTTCTCCTTGTTGCCCTTCCAGAACTCGGCAAACGTCTGGGCATTGTCCGGTTCATCGCCGTGCATCCAGCCGACGAAGAGTGGCTCGTCCAGGTGTGCCCGAGCGAAGTTGTTCAGGTCGCAGATCACCGGCATGTTCGCCTCGCGCAGCGACTTGACTTGTGCCGCGGTCGGGCCTTGCCACAGTCCGATGTAGAGATTGATGCCGGCGGCCTTGTAGCGCGGGGCATTCTTGGGGTCCTGGAGCCAGACGGCAATGGGGAAGTAGTCCTCGCCCTTGCCCGGCCCGTTCTTCCACTGGGCGTATGGAGTGGAGTTCCAGGGGGCCTGCGGCGGCAGCACGGCAAGGTTGGCCGGCGGCGTCGCGGGGGGCGGCGGCCACACCGGGGCGACACGCGCCGGCGGGCCAAGCGTAACATCCACGTCGTCCACCCACAGCATTTGCCCGGCGTCGGTGGCGTCGCCGAAGAAGACCACGCTCACGAAGCCTTTCAGCTTCGATTGGTTCCAGTTGAAGTTCTTCACATCCTGATCATCGTACGTTAGGCGCATCCCCTTGTCGGGGTCGAAGTCGAAGGTCCATTTGTGCCAGCCGGGGGCGCGCCGGATTCCAAGATACGTCACCTCCTGCCAAGGCTTCTGCTTCTTCGGATTAATGATGGCGGCGGCGTAAGTCTTCGCGCCGTCGAGATAGGGCGCGTAGATGGCTCCCACCGCCACCATGTGCCCGTCGGCCTGCATCAGCCCCCACATGGCCCCGGCCCCGTAGCCCTGGGGCTTCGCGGGTTTTGCGGCATCTTCGTAGACCCACATCCGAACCGTGCCTGCTCCGTCCTTGTCGCGCAGGGGCCAGACCGCTTTGCCGCCGGGTCCCAGTCGCAACGAACCGCCTTTGCGTCGGCCGGCCGGCGTGCCGGCGGCTTCAAGCCCTTTCGCGCCGTTACGATCTTTCGTCGTATCCACGCGCACGTCGCCGCTCACCGTGAGTCCCTTGAGGGCGTCGGCGTTGTCAAACGTGAGCGAACCGCTTTCCGCCCTGGCCGCCAGCATTGCCACCACGCCCAGCGCCAAGCCAAGCCCGATCATCTTACGAGACATCATCTCCGACCTTTCTTCTGTAGCCCGATTTCCGGCAAATCGGATAGCCAGCTCCTCCAAGGACTTTCGAGATCACGGCATTATGCTGTCGCCAAACATTTTACCATGAGCTGCCGAAGCCTCACCAGCGGCCGGCCTGAGCCTCGAATAACGGCCGTTTGATGGCTCGCTGGGTAACCACCGCGGCTGATGGTGCCACGGCAGCATGATGCCGCTCATCCTGTCAATTGGCGGCCTTGGCCGAAAAGTCAGGAGCGAGAGTCAAATCGCCTGCCGGTCAAGAATAAATTGCGGATTCCAGAAGTTTTACCGGCGGCCTTGCGGCTTCGCAGCGGCGGTGGGGGTGACCGACGCAGGTTAGCGGGCTGACGTCGCTCCGAGAAATGGGTCGTTTTTCGGGACATCCGAATAAACGGTTGAGATTACGAAACAGCAGCGACCTAACGCAAAGGTCAGTGACGGGAGCCAACAACCGCCGACGATCTTCGATTTGTCGCTGAGGGAATCGGCTGGCTCCCTTTCGGTGCATCGTCTGGTTCGACCTTGTCCTCCTGGCCTTCGATCCTCTTGGGCTGCACCCGGGAAGTGAGAACGAAGAACCGGTAGAACTGCCAACCTGCCTGCGGCAAGGCAATGTCCTACCTGGCTTCTTTCGCCGCCTCAATAGCTCCCGGTGGCGTACCTATCATCTTCCCCAATTCATACCCTTTGATAACCACGCGACCGGTTTGCGGCAATGGATTCTCGATATTCAGGTTTTCCACCACCATGGGGATTGGTTGCTCAAGCCGTTTCCCATTGACGGTATCCACTACCAAGGTGCATATCGGGTTCACCTTGAGTCCGCCTTTTGCAGCCTGGCCTTCCACGGTCAGGTATGCCCCCAATGGGAAACCGAGCTTGCCCGACGGTACATCATTCTGACCATTCAATCGCCGATGCCGTGTCTCTTCTGGAGTGGCCTTTTCATCGGCCGACACTGCTTTGATCATACGTTTGATCACCTTGACCGGCGGTCCGTCGAGCAGGGCCTGCAGGGCCTTCAGGCGAACGATTGCGTCCTTGCCCCAGCCGATCGAGCCATGATACATCGGCGCTTGGCCACCCACTGAGATCGTCAACTCGTAGAGCGGGCCCGGCGCCCTCTTACGACTCTTCTTTTCCCCAAGCAATTCGCTGGCCCGCTCGAAATATCCGTCCGCCACGAGCCAGTCGAAGATTTTCCGGCACTGCTCCTCGGTGATGTGAAACCGGTCGTCGCCCGGATGGAAAACGATCTGCGGCCCATAAAGCTCCAAGTTGGTCCTCTCTTCTCGCACCTTCGGCACGTAGGTCACGTACACGGCTAACGTCCTCACATCCGGCTTCAATCGGTCGACAATTGCCTTGACCTTGTCGGATAATTGCGGTACGCGGGACTCGGCAGGTTTGTCGTCACCCACGGCGATCGTTCCGCCGAGAAGAATTGTTGCAATCGCCGTGTGCAAAGCTCGGCTTCCCAGGCAGCTAATGACCGCTTGACGAAATCGCGCAACATGGCAAAGCATGACTCGTTCTCCTGTGGGGTGATGAGGACCAGTTATTTGACGCGGGAGCCCCGGCCGAAGTTCCCGGCTACCTGCTGAAGGTCGCCAACGAGTTGTTGTTCGTTCGGGCCAACGGGATTTGAATCTCGTTCCCTTCCGGGATCGTCGGAAAAGTGTCACTCCCCTCAATCTAGTGGATTTCCACACCGTGTCAAAAAGCCTTCCATTTCTGACGCTCGGCTGCGGATTCACGGCTACCCCGCACTTTCCCGGCAACCTCAGTCCGAGATTGCCATCACCGAATTCAAATCGCCGGAAAGCCGTCAAAACTGAGGTTTCCAACAACGAACGCTCAGATACCTGTGGGGGGAGTCGGCAACAGCCGCCCCGCGCTTATGCACAGCGGCGTCTTCAACGTGCCACGCTAACTTCGGTCCGCGAAAGTCGGGCCGGCCGTCGACTGCTTACGTACGGCGGTGGGGCACACCGACGCCCGCAAGGAAATGACCCCACAGCCCCACTAATTGATGTACAACACCACCACTGGCGCGGTGAATTGGCCGCCAACTGCCCCAGTTTTTCTTGACATCTGCTGCCGCAGCACCGCCGTGGCCGCCCGAGGCCCGCCGTTGCGTGAACGGGACGCCCTGGCCCAAAGCTACCAAGCGTCGGGGCCAGGGTCGTGGTTGCGGCCGTGGCGTTTGCGAGCCGTGCCGGACCCGGCCGGGCGGCGCTCGGACGTGGTGGCCGCCGGCGGCTGCGTGAAGGCGATGGCGACCGGGCGGCTCCAGCACGACTTGCAAAGGATCCAAGGCCCTCCGGCCCGGCGTGCCCCGCCGCTGACGTTCGGTCCGGCTACCGGGCTACCGGGCCGAGGATCGCTGGGCCAGCGCGACCAGGCCCCAACCTGCACCCGCCTGCCACCCGATCCCTGGCGGTCCGCAGGCGGTGACTTAGATCCGACCCTGGCTTCTGATCGGCCTCTGCGTACCCAGCCGAGAACTTCATATCAGGCGATCCGAGACGATGATACCGCCCGCCTTAGCCAGGTCGACGGCCAGCATGATCGCGGCGGCCGGGCTATTTGCCGGCGGCCTTCTCCATCTCGGCGACCTCCTCCGGCGTGGCCTCCACAGCGACGCGGAACTTCGTGCTTCCGTAGGCCGCGTCATCCTTGGCATCCCCCACGGCCTCGTGGTAAGTGACGGTGTTTCTGCCCCAATGGCCGTGCTTCTTGCCGGCCACTTCGTCTTTCTCGCACGAGAAATAGGGATCGACCTCGTCTACGCGGCGATCCAGCACAAACGCGTCCCGCGTCATCTCGAACGCCCCCGGGTTCAGCATATCGTACAGCCCCCACGCATTGGGCTTCTTGGATTTTACCGGCAGGCACTCTCCCCTGGCGCGGCCCGCGCTGTTCTGGTCCTCGTATTTGACGTCCAGTTGCGGATTGGAAGTGCCCACGCGGGCCGCGTATTCCCATTCGGCCTCGCCGGGCAGACGGACCGTTCGGCCGTTCTTCGCCGAGAGAATTTTGCAGAACTTGTTGACCTCGGCGCAGGGAGCGTTCCGGACCGGCCGTTGAGGGTCCTTGAGCGTGCTGGGATTGTTGGGCATGACCGACTCCCACATCTCCTGGGTCACCGGAATCTCCGCCAGCCAGAACGGCTTGGTAAAGGTGACGACGATTGGATATTCGTCCTGCCATCGAGGCTGAACGTAAAAGGGTTTGAGAAACAGGAACGATCCCCGCGGCAACAGAATGCATCGTAACGACAGCTTATCGCTGAGTTTCAGGATCAATGGTTTCTTGCCGGGCATCTTCAGCGGCTTGTCGGGCGCAAGCATCTTGTCCGGATACTTGGGTGTAACCTGTTTCCTGTCGGGATATTGGGTGAATACCTTGCTGGGCGTGATCCATTTCTTTCCGTCTTTCTCGGAAACAACGCCGGTCACGCCCACCCACGGCTCGCCCCACATGCAGCCCGGCACGTCCTTCGAGCCGTTCACGCCCTTCGTGGCGATCTCACCGGGGGCGAAGTAATACTTCAGCCGAGCGCTAAACGCGTCGTTCAAGTGGCGGGCTTGGTTCGCATCCATGCTGTCGCTCGGCCAATTCTCCTTCATGACGGCGTCCAATGTGGCTGCTACCCCGGGAGTCCCCTCCAGGGCAAACAACACCACGCTGTGCCCCGTCTCCTTTGCCGGTTTCGGGGTGCAGGCTTCTTCCAGCATCATCACGCCTTTGAGCGTGACCGCGCCGGCGCGTGCAGGCGTTGCCTTGGATTCCACCGCCGGTCTGGTCTGGGCCGTGCCGAACCGGGCCTGCAACAATAGCGACATCCCAAGGATTAGTCCAATGCTTTTCATGGCAACCTCTCAGATTTCAAGTCCGTTCGGAGCGCGTTGGGGGTGGAGTGGCCATAAGAATCTCCGATGGTACTCCCACTTACTTCGCTGGCTTGTCGGTTGTCCACTCGACTTCGCCTGTGTCGAGGTCGTAGTAGCCGGTAATAATACGGACGTGCGATGCGAGTTCACCGAGATCTGCCTCCTTGCGAATCTTTTCGGCCATCAGTCGGGCATTCTCCTTCACCGCGTTAGTCAGGGCATCGCCTGCCTTCGATTTTGCCGCCTCGACCGCTGGTTGGATGTCGTGGATCAGGGAATTGATATGACCTGGCGCTTTGGCACTACCCATAGCGGCCTTGACTGCCCCGCACCGTGCATGCCCCAGCACGACGACCAGCCGTGAACCGAGGTGGTCGACGGCGTATTCAATGCTGCCCAAGGCATGATCGTCGACCAGGTTGCCCGCCGTGCGGACGACGAATAGGTCGCCGATGTTCTGATCGAAAACCAACTCGGGCGCAGTGCGTGAATCGGCACAGCCGACGATAATCGCAAAGGGATGCTGGGACTGCGCCGTCTCGATACGCCTGGCAGCCGTTGGCTTGCCTTTGCTTGTCGGGTTGGCGACAAAGCGGTGATTGCCTTCTTTGAGCCGTGCGAGGGCAACGTCCGGCGCGACGACACGAGCATTATCACGGGAGATTGCGGGCGTGCCGAGAGCTACGACCACGACAACAGCAAGGGCGGCACGAATCTTTGATGAACGTGACATGCGAGAACCTCCGAGAGACTTGGATGTAGAATAGTCGTAAACAACAGTACCGATTGTAACTTAGGATGCGCATGCTGCCAATTGACGCGCTGTGAAGTCCCGCAATTCTTTCACGACTTCCCTCGGCCCGCAGGCGGTCGGTCAGATCGGCCCTGGCGTTTGATCGGCCTCGACGTCGGGAAGCTGGGTTACTCCGGCACCTCCATCGGCTTGCCGTTGTCCTTTGGCCCCAGCTTCAGCAGGCATGGGACGGCTTTCTCTGCCCACGCCGCCGGATCGGGGTAGTTGCCCGCGTCGGCCCCGAAGCAACTCTGCAGCATCTCCGTGTCGATGATGCCGGGGATGAAGCCGTCGACCAGGGCTCGCCCGAGCCCTCGGCTGACGCCGGTGACGACGATGCGTTTGCGAGAGCACTTCATGGCAGGAGGGGGAAAACGGCATGGGACCAGTCCACGACCAGGTTATCCCAGTAGACCGTAGCCGGCGACGTGATTCCGTGATTGTCGACCCTGCCGATGACCAGGTTATGCGCCGGGCTGTCGGACGTGAGGGTGGGCGTCGAGGTGGGGCCGATTTGCCGGAAGGTCTTGGGGTCGAACGGCGCCAGCGAGGGGCGGAATGCATCGTACTGAGGACGAGGTAATCACCGTCAGCCGGCGGTTCGTTGGAAATCGCCTGGGACGATCCGGGCGGATCGAGGGCCAGTTCCGCCAGAAACGTGGCACGATCACGGAATCGGCCCGACACCAGCTCCAACTGCTCCAGATCCTGCAGGCGCTCGATGGGGTTGTCGAACTTCTGCTCGGCCAGGGGCTTGTAAAACTGGGCCGCCCGGTGGATCTGTGCCGGCACGTCGCCGCACGAGGCCCCGGTCAAATCCTGCATCAGCCCTCTGACGCCCGGCCAGAAATCATCGGCGGCGGCGGGCGGCCTGCTTTGCCGCCACGCCCGGTAATCTTTGCCGGCTTCCTCCAGCGCATCGAACAGGGCCAGGGCCTTCTTCGCCCCGATGGGCGAAGCGGGTCAAGACGCCGGTATTGATGCGGCTTATGCGGCACGAAAACATCCGGACCACGATGGCCTATTACGTCAGCCTGGATTGTGCCGAGATCGCCGACGACCTTTATCGGGACTTCGGCCACCAAGGTACCGTTTCTGGTACTGGCGCCCCCGCCGAAGGGGAAAACGGCGGCCAGCAAGACGACGCAACCCTATACGACATATAGGGTTGTGAAGTAGCAGCGCAGGGCTTCGAACCCCGGACACGCGGATTATGATTCGGAAGGGGGGTGTCCCCCGCTGCTCCCTCGGTGCTGTTTTGGCCATTCTACGCCATTTTCGTCCAGGGGTCGGGAGTCGTTTTCGTGTGGCGGACGGCCCTGTTCCGCGAAGTTGACGATGGCTTGCCACGACGACGGTGAGCACGGTGCCCGGCTTGCGAGCGGGAGTGCTGGACGGCCGTGTACTCGCTTTTCTAGTTGTTCAACGCCGATTTCCGCAGGGGGGAAACCGACTGACATTTTTCGCCAGACGGGTGGGCAGGGAGAGGTCAGTTACAGGTAGTTGAACTCGACCCGGTAGTTCTTCAGCCACGGAATCGGCGGACAGTCTCGGTCAAGCGCAGCTTCGCGCAGGATGGGATTGTGACTCCGTCGATCGAAGGTCACTACCAGTCGGCGGTTCGGCTCGACCTCGATGTGGCCGCCGGTCTCGACGAACTTACGATACAGGAGCTTGGGCTTTGCGGTATCAAAGCCTTTCAGTTGTCGAGCCAGCCAGCGGTAACAGCCGTTGGCGATGACGGTCAGCGTCACGTCCAGATCGACGTTCAGGCGAACTTCGCTGGAGAGGCAATCCATGTGGAAAAAGTTCACGTTCGTCCCCAGCCCGTCTTCGATCCGATTGCGGCGGGCGTAGTTCATGATCACGTCGCGAGCGCTCGCTTCGAGGTTGTTCGTCAGGAACAAGGTGGCGGCCTCGCGTCCCAAGCCGGTGACGGCAATCTGCCGTGCCTCTTTTGCATAGCCTTCGAGCCTGACACTTTGCTCAAGATAACGGATCCGTTTCTGCCGTCGCTTGGGAATGTCAATCACGGCGCCGGTCCAATCCTGCGCCGGTCGCCGAGCGAGTTGCTTCAAAAGATTCGATCCGCGGCGACGAATCGTCACGAAGGAGACGCCGCGCTCGTCCAGGCGGGACAGTTCGGCATACGTCGTGAGCTTGGAATCAAAGTACAACCACTCGGGATCGTGGCCGGTCAAGGCGTGCCAAAACTCCACAAAGCGCATGGCTTGGCCCGCTTGCTCGTCCCGCGTCAGGTTGGCGTTGGCATAGCAAAACACGCGGTTTTCGTGCTCTTGTGCGAAGAACGTCTGCACACTGGGACCGGCCTGGCCTCGACAGGGAAGGTGGTGGTTCTCCAGCACGGCATCCTCGCCGCGATAGGGAATGGGATGAAAGTCCAGTGCGAAGGAGCGGGCCTCGGGGAACAACAGCGGCGAGATTTGTTTGACCCACCCGGCCAGCAGTTTCTCTTGCTGTCGGCGCTGCGTCCGGTAGGAGTAGTCGGCGGCGAAACTCTTCTTGGGCAGCACGTTCAGACCGGCAAATAGCCCCAGGGCCTCCTCGAAGTTGAGGTCGTCGATGTGGCTCCGTCGCTCCTTGTCCACGAGCTTCAACGTCAGCAGGCTGAGCAAGGCGGCATCGGCGGGCACCATCTTCGAGCCGGGATAGTCGGCCTTCTGCACCAGCTTGTGGAACCCCAGCCGCGCCAGCAAGGGCAAGAACAGAAACAGCCCCGCGACACGCGTCCTTAGCCGCAAGGGATCGGCCGTCGACAACACCAGTTCCCGACGGTCAGCCACCTCGGGAATTTCCTTTTGAGCAGTTTCGTGCTCGTCTGGCATCTCGACGGTTGCCGCAGGCCGTCCGACCCTCAACTCGCGAAAAAGGGGGGGCTGGCGGCCGTCGGGTCGCCCTGCTGCCGAAACTCGTACACGAGCTGTCGCAATGAACTGTACTGGAAACCGAAACAATCGGCCACTTCCTTCTGCGAGCGTCCTTCCAGAAATACTGCGCACAGCGCCTCGTAGCGACGGTGATAGGGATGCGTGGGTTGGGAGAAGAACTCCCGGCACCAAGTGTCATCCATGACTAGTCCTCCTCGGAAAAAATGTCAGTCGGTTTTCTACGACAAACCAGGGGGAATCGTATAGTCAAAACTCGATGCGGTCCATGCGAATGGTCGCTAAATCCCGGCGAAAACCCCGGCACACAGGCAATGCCCTCCAGCCTGATCGGGATCCCGCGAAGGTTCCCGATGGGAAAACTGACTGACACAGAACCTCGGAAATCCCATGGAAAACCGCCTTGCCGTGCTAAGATTTGTCAGTCGATTTCGCCCTGCGGAAATCGGCGTTAAGAAAAAACGGGTGGTTAATACGCCGGAGATGTGGGTGCGGCGGGAATCGGCCTTTGATCCGATCATCAGCCCGGAGGACTTCTTCACGGCAAGGGGTATCATCGTTGCCCGCATCCGGCGATTGACGGACGACGAGATGCTCGATCGCTTGCGTGCCCTGCTCGCCAAGCACTCTCTACTCTCCAGCGGCCTGATCGACTCGGCCGAGGGCATGCCCGCAAGTTCCGCTTACCGCACAAGATTCGGCAGCCTTCTGAGGGCATATCAGCTCGCCGGCTACCGACCAGATCGCGACTACGGCTTCCTGGAAGTCAACCGCACGATCGGACGGCTCCATCCCCAGTTCCTTGACGACATGGTGAAGCAGCTTGGTGGCGTCGGCGCCCAAGTCAGCCGCGATGCCGCGGCGGACCTGCTGGTCATCAACGGCGAGTACACGCTACCTGCTCGGCTGCGGGCAGGGCCGCCTGGAAGCGTTCGCCAGCCTCGGCCAGACCGAGATCCCCGCGATCGTCATCGAGGCCACCAGGGAGGAGCTGATGTTGATCAGCCTGGTTGAGAACCTGGCCCGCCGCCATCGCACTACGCTTGAGCACATAAAGGAAATCGGCAAGATGAGGGAAAACGGTGACTCTCAAGCTGAGATTGCTGGCAAGACCGGGCTGACGATCTCCTACGTCAGCACATTCCTGAGACTCTTGGCAAAGGGTGAGGAACGGCTGCTGGGGGCCGTCGAGAAGGGGCAAATCCCTATCAGTGTCGCCGTCACGATCGCCGGGTCCAACGATGCCGCGGTCCAGAAGGCGCTGGCCGAAGCCTATGAAAAGAAAAAACTGCGAGGCAGAGCCCTGCTGAAAGCCCGTCGCCTCATCGAAGAGCGCCGCGGTCGTGGCAAGGAGCTGCATCGTGGAGTCCGCAGCCGTTCCACCGGGGCAGTCTCGTCCGAACAGCTTCTCAAGGCGTACCGTGACGAGACCGACCGCCAGAAGGCGATCGTGCAGAAGGCAAAACTATGTGAAACTAAGCTCGTTTTCACCGTGTCGGCCCTCAAGCAATTGTTCGAGGATGGCAACTTCACCACTTTGTTACGGGCCGAGGCCCTTGACTCCCTGCCCCAGTACCTTGCTGCCCAAATCCACGGAGAAGCCTGCTGATCATGGTCAATCGTATCCGCTTCGCCTGCGATCCGAAGATCGTCTTACTTCCCGTCAGCAGCATCCTGCCGGTGAGGAAAATCAGCGCGGGCATAACCAAGACCGAGAGATGGGAAACCTGAGCCAGGATCTCCGCTCCGTCGAGGATTCCCACGGCCGCAACGTGCTAAATCTCGTCTTGGTCACAGGCTATCTCAAGAAGCTCTTGGAGAACGTGAGGGTGGTCCGCTACCTGTCACAGCACTGTGGCGAGATCCTGGCCGAGTTTCAGAAGATCGTGGAATCGAAGACCCAGGGCACCGGCGAGTGAGATGGTTCCTCGAAAGCCCAGAACATTGCTTGGACGGTACTGGCGGAATCGACCGTCGGACATCGTGTCCGTCTTGCTCATTTCGGCGGTAAAAACCGCTTTTGTGGTCATGCGCGACGGAGCCCGCCAAAGGGTTGTTCGAGATTTTCGAGGGAACTGGGGAATAAGTTGGCCGTTTTCAGCGTCTTATAGATAGGGCCGCAGGTTTCCAGAATTTTTCTGTGAACCATTTCAGCTTCAGCGGCGTCTTAACGATAGAATACAAGTAGACAGCTCTCGTCGAGCTGCTTATTGCGAGAAAGACCATGACTTCAATACGGCTGAGTTGCGAACAGCGATGTGGGACGGGTACATCCGCCGATCAATCGGCGAATATGCTCCCGTTCTATCCATTGCGTACGTGACATCAGGCCATAATTGCTCCCGAAGAATACCAAAAGCCTGGTGTCACAACGACATCAGGCTTTTTTCGTTTGGGTCGGTAGCTGAGACGGTATAGCGCCTGGCTGAAAACCAGGAGAGGCGGATTCGAGCACCGCCCGACCCACTGCGTGAGAAGTGCGCGCTGAGACGGCCCGTTCGTCTATCGGTCGAGGATGCCGGCCCTTCAAGCCGGGAAGGCGGGTTCGATTCCCGCACGGGCTACTTGCGGCAGAACGTAGCGAAGCCTGGCATCGCGCCTGGTCGGGGACCAGGAGACGACCACCGCTTCGCGGCGGTGCCCGGGTTCAAATCCGCCCGTTCTGACTGGATGACGGGATGTAGGGCAGCGGCAGCCCGCCGGGCACCGAGCGCAGCTTGGTCGTGGGAGCACGAGAGCGCGGGTTCGAGTCCCGCCGTCCCGACTGGATCGACAATGACGTTGGCAAATGGTAGTCGAGGGCCGGTTGCCCGAACACGGCTGATAACCGAGTGGCGCTGAGTTCGACTCTCAGGGCTACCACTGGATACGAGGAGCAAAAGCATGGACCAGACACGATTGAAACGCATACGCCCGGCCTGCATTCTGGGGTCGTGGTGTAATGGCAGCACGCCGGACTTTTAATCCGGTTGGTGAAGGTTCAAGTCCTTTCGGCCCCACTCGCCGGTAGCGGCGCGTAGCTCAACGGTCAGAGCGGGCCTCTTATAAGGGTCAGACTGAGGGTTCGACTCCCTCCGCGCCCACTCCCTGCGCGTAAGAAACGGAGAAGACGGGACCAAGGTGCTAGCGGCAGCACAGCGGACTCTTAATCCGCCAGGTGAGGGTTCAAGTCCCTCTGGTCCCACTGAAGTGATTGATGGCACTGGTCGTCCAGCGGCGAGGATACCGCACCCGTAATGCGGCGACGAGAGTTCGAGTCTCTCCCGGTGCTCTTGTTCATTGACAATTCGGCACACCACAACGCGCCCATGATGTAGCGGCAGCCTGTCGCCTTGCCATGGCGGAAGTGCGGGTTCGACTCCCGCTGGGCGCTCTTCAGAGTCCCGAACGAATCCGTTCGCCAGCACACGTCACGCGACGTTAGTCAACGGCACGGTTCGTTTCGGGCTCGCAGGCAGGATGTAGGAAAGCCTGGTATTCCGCGTGTTTCGGGAGCACGAGATCGCCGGTTCAAATCCGGCCATCCTGACTTTGATTGCGGTGGAACCCGTGTTGGTACGAGTAGGCGGCTGTTAACCGCCCTGACGCAGGTTCGATTCCTGCCGCCGCAGCTTGTAATACGGAAGGTCAAGCCAACTGGCGATGGCAGCCGCCCCGAAAGCGGTCGAGCGATGAGCCTTGGGGGTTCGACTCCCTCACCTTCCGCCTTATGCGCCCTTGGCCGAGCGGCAGAGGTGCCAGCCTTCCAAGCTGGCGAGGTGGGTTCGACTCCCACAAGGCGCTCTGAAAAAGTGATCGGGGATCGGCCAGCGGTAGGCCGTCTGGCTTTGAACCAGAAGACGAAGGTTCGACCCCTTCTCCCCGAGCCTTTCCCAGTCGAGCAGTGTCTCGCTGGGTAAACGATGCGGAGTCATCTAACGGCAGGATGAGACGCTCTGAACGTCTTCATGTTGGTTCGATTCCAGCCTCCGCAGCTTGAATAACGGAAGCCAACCGGCTGGATGAGGGCCCTGTCTTGAAAACAGGCAGCGGCTGATAACCGCTTGTGGGTTCGAGTCAGGGCACCGACGCGCAGCGTTGGTCTGCTTCCGCCTTGGTGCGATTGATTACGGAAGTCATCCGAATTGGTGAGGAACCTGCGTGGAAAGCAGGCGGCGGCAGACATGCCGCTTGTGGGTTCGAGCCCGCACCACGCGAGCGTTGGTCGACTTCCGCTTGAACGAATAAGGGGTCATGGTCCAACAGGACGACGCCAGCATCGCACGCTGGAGATCTGGGTGCGACTCCCGGTGACTCCACTTGAGAAATACGGTCCCGTGGTCCAACGGCAACGACTCTTGGCCCACACCCAGGAAACGATGGTTCAATTCCATCCGGGACCACTGACGGCTCGGTAGGCAACCGGCAGACCACCTTGGCTTAGAACCAGGGATGCTGTGGGTTCGACTCCCACCTGAGCCACTGCGAACGATTACGAACGATCAATGGCCTCGTGGAGCAGCCTGGAGTGCTCGCCTGCCTGTCACGCAGGAGATCGTGGGTTCAAATCCCATCGAGGTCGCTGAAATAGAGAACCGGACCATCACGAATTGGAGGTGACCAATGGCTGGGAGGATTGAAGCATATATCCATTCGGACAGCGTCACGCCCAACAAGGGCGGATGCCTGGTCGAGGTGCAGTGCCAGACGGACTTTGCCGCCCGGACGGACGCCTTCATTGCCTTCGCCGGAAAGGTGGCAAGGCTGATGTTCGGCTACGGAGCCAACCACTGGCAGGAGTTGGCCGAACACTGCCCGGACCTTGAGGGCGAGAGATGCCAGTTGGAATCGGCGCTCAAAGAGCGCGTGCAAGTAAGTCGGGTAGTCGCTCTTCGCCTGGACAATGGCCGGGAGCAGGCATCCGCAGAGAAGTAGGCGTGGCGTGGTACGCAAATCGGCAAAGCGGCGAAGCTCAAACCTTCGTGACTGCGGGTTCGAGTCCCGCCTACGCCACTTTCGGGTTGTGCTCCTCACGGCGGCCTGTAAAGCCGTTGTCGTGAAAGAAGTGAGGTGGCTGACGAGAGGTTCAATTCCTTCACAACCCACTTATGGCCCGTTCGTCTATCGGTTTAGGATGCCAGCCCCTCACGCTGGCGCGACCACCGCTGCGCGGTGGTGCCCGGTTCAATTCCCGCACGGGCTGCTGAACATGACCATGTGGTGGAACTGGCAGACACGCGACGGTCAGAACGTCGTGCCCTTGAGGCGTGGGAGTTCAAATCTCCCCTTGGTCACTGAATCATTGCAGGCGCGGCAGGTGCCCAACTGGCTCCCATAAGGCCGGTGCGCCCGGCTCGATACCGGGGCCTGCAACTTGACGCGGGTGGGCCAGGGCCCAGTGGAGTTTCATGTGCTCCAAAGGCCGGGTGCAACCCCCGGACCCGCCACTTACGACCGGGTACGCAAATTGGCATAGCGGCGAGGTCGAGAGCCTCGTGCCTGTGGGTTCAAGTCCCACCTCGGTCACTGACAACACGATCCCGTGGTCCAACGGCAAAGACGCCTGGGTGACAACCAGGAAAGTGCTGGTTCGATCCCAGCCGGGATCACTGACGCGACATGGTCTGTAGGTGTTTTGGCAGCACACCTCCGTGGTAAGGAGGAAGACCCGGTTCAACTCCGGGACGGATCTCTTGAAAATGCGGGCCGCTGGTCCAAAGGGAAGACGCTTGGTTTGCACCCAGGCAATCGGGGTTCGATTCCCCGGCGGTCCACTGCATGAATACGGGCTGATGGTCCAATGGGAAGACGCCAGTTCGGCGAACTGGAGATCCGGGTTCAATCCCAATACCGTTCAAATAAGCATAACTACCGACTCCATAAAGGTTTTCGTCAAAGGAGGCAGGTGTCGGTGCTCCGGTCGCTTCTTTGGCCATTTCTTCACTTGCCGTTTGATGACACGCGGATTGACGCGGTTGCGGCGGGGGTCGGTTCGTTCATGGCTCATTTCATCCAGCAGCGCCGCATACCAGGTTTGAAACGACTGCGGAGAGCGGCTATCGCATTCCGGCATCCGGCATTCGAGAGTCTGATGACATCCGGTAAACGAAAGGCGATCTGTATCCAGCCCGGCCCGCCTGGCAGCTTGGAACATCAGCGAGCGAATCACAAAATGAGCCAACGACAAGGCATAGATTTCCTGACGTACGCCCGTCGGCGTTTCGCTACGGAGGTGCGTCGGCTTGCTGGCACGCGGCGGGTCTTGGTACGTCTTCTGTTGAGCGTAACCAAGTTCGTGTTCCCAACGCCAATGATACCCCGGGATCAATTCCAACACCGGATATTTGCTTGCGTCCAGCAGATCGGTAAGGAGCGTGTGTTCTTCTTGATGGCCGACACGTTGTGGATCGTTCAGCGTGTACTTGATCACACGCACGACGATTCCCTGACGATCCTTTTCTCGGGCGCGTGCATTGGGATAAATCTTCGCCAGATACGAGCCATCGGAAAGCTGCTCAATCTTCTTGAGGATCATGCCCTTCTGAAGCCGGACCAGCAGATGTACGCCCCGCAAAACCAGGCTTTTCCAGAGTTCGTAGCTGAAAAAGCCGCGGTCGCACAACAGCAGCATGCCCGGCTGCAAGTGCGGCAGCAACTGGGGAAACAGCGCCCTCTCGCTGGTTCGATAGGAGCCCGTGGCGAGAGCAAACTCGACGTGGGTTCCCACTTCCACCAAGCTCAACTTACGCACTTGGGGAAAGGCGCCATCGCCACGTTTACCCGACGGGCGGTCGAACGCGGCCTCATTAGCCGGCGTATCGGGGACGTCGAAAAGGGTACCGTCCACAGCCGTCAATCGCATGCCGCAATAAAACGCTCCAGGCGTTTCCGGGGTGGCCAGAGGTCGAACAGTCCGTTGAAAGAGTTCTCGTACGGGCTCAACGCCCAACCGCTGTCGCGCCACACACAGCGCGGAGCGACAGGGAGTATCCACAGGACCGCGCAACCGACGTGCGTGCTTGAACACCTGACGAATCGGCAACTTGGTGAAAATACCCATCGCCAATACAATCCACATCATAATTTCGTGCGTCAACTTGCAAGCCCGCGGATTGACACGATCGGTGTCCTTCAGGACTTGCCGAATGTCTGTCGGTCTGATAATCTCTTCTAAGACAGCCAGCCGATCTAAAACCCGGCCCGTTTCGTCGGCCGGAAGCACGCAACGTCCTTGTTGCTCCATTGTCACAGCCTCCTTGCTAGGGGTAGAACTTCCAGCCCTAACTTTAGCGGAGGCTGTGACTTGCGCCTATTTCAACGGTATTGGGTTCAATCCCCGGTCGGTCCACTGAAGTATGGAAGGTAGCCGGATACGGTTGGCCGGGCCGCACTGCTAACGCGGTTCCCGTTCGACGGGATGAGGGTTCGACTCCCTTGCCTTCCGCTTGGTGTGCTGGATTATATGTGCCCCGATGGTGAAGCGGATGTCATGCCACGCTTCTAACGAGGTGAGCCGGGTTCGACTCCTGGTCGGGGTACTGTACGTGACAGTTGAATATGGTGTCTGTGGTGTAGCGGTTTCTGCACGCCTGGCTGTGAACCAGAAGGTGCCGGTTCGACCCCGGCCAGATACCCCTGAATGGAAAGGACGCAGCAATGACCAAGGTACTACAACGGCCGACGCTGATTTTGAACCGCAACTGGCAACCGGTGAACGTGGCCACGGTGGCCCGTGCGCTGGTGCTGTTGTGGAACGAGTCGGCCCGCGTCGTGGACCCCAAGGACTACCAGCTTTACACCTGGGAAGACTGGGCGAAGCTGCGGCCCCGTGCGGGCGAGGACCACATCCAGGCGGTGCGGTTCAAGCTGCGGGTGCCGGAAGTGGTCGCGCTGAGCGACTATGACCGGCTGCCGGTCGCCCATGTGACGTTCAGCCGCCGCAACATTTTCAAGCGTGACCATTACGCTTGCCAATACTGCGGTGCCCAACCGGGCAGCGAGGAGCTGACCATCGACCACGTCTTGCCTCGCGCAAGGCGGTGTGTCGAGCTGGGAGAACTGCGTGCTGGCCTGCATGGCCTGCAACAAGCGGAAGGCCGACCGCACGCCGGAGCAGGCCAAGATGCGCGTGAGGAAGAAGCCGGCCCGTCCGGCCTGGAAGCCGCTCTACGCGGACCACAGCATGCGGATGGAAAGCTGGTCGAAGTTCATCAGCGAAGCGTACTGGAACGTCACGCTGCGAGAGTAGTTGACGCGCCGATGGCCCCGGCCGCAAGACCGGGGCCATACAGGAGTGTCCTCCTGGGAGAGGAAGCAGATTCCAACCCTGCTGCACGGGGTTCGACTCCTTGCGCTCGTGCTTGAGTTGCCGACGTGGCTCGATTGAGAAAGGCGGCGGTCCTGTAAACCGCTCGATGCTGGTGCAAATCCAGTCGTCGGCTCTGGTTTGTCCCGATGGTGTAGCGGATCGCATAGGGCTTTCCTAAAGCCGACCACCGCTACGCGGCGGTGCCCGCCTGGTTCGACTCCAGGTCGGGATGCTAAACGTCTCGATGGTGCAAGGGATCGCATAGGACCCTCCGAAGGTCCAGATCCAGGTTCAAGTCCTGGTCGAGACACTTGAATGAACGCCCTGCGGGTGTGCCGGAAGAGCATGGCAGTCCTCGAAACTGCCCGACCCTGCTGCGCATGGTGCCCGGGTTCGATTCCTCGGCGGGGCGCTGGAAAGAATGTTCTCGGAGTGTTGCGGATCGCACGCGACCCTGCGAAGGTCGAGGACCAGGTTCGACTCCTGGCGAGGACACTGAATGACGTGGCGCTGGAGCCAGACGGTAAGGCGGCTGCCTGCAAAGCAGTTCCAAGTGGGTTCGACTCCCACCGGTGCCTCTGACTATCCAACTGCTTGGTTCGGACTACATCATTTGAAGATGACCCTGTCTGAACCTTTTACTTCGTTGGATGGTCTTAGAAAAGCCCAACTGCCTGCCGGGACTACATCCACCTGTTAAGTGAACGTCTCGGCAACAACTTCGTTGGGCCTTAATTGATAAAGATAAAAGACCGACTGCCGGTTCGGAGTACATGCACTCGGATGCCGTGGTTGTGGGTTCGAGTCCCACCGGCGCTACTGACAACTGTTGCGCCGTAGCTCAATGGCAGAGCACGTAAGCCTCTGGCCACAACTTCGTCGGTCCTTTTGATACATACGGAGACACACTCGACTGCCGTGGTGGAGTACATGGCTAAGCAGGTTCGATTCCCGCCCGGCCCCCTCGATGAAACGCATGGGGCCGGAACCTGTGGGTGATGATAAGTCGCCCGCAGGGAAAAGCTCTGCCCAACACCTCGTCGAGTGCGTTTGAAACACGATCCGACTGACCGAGTGGAGTACATCCACCATGATGCCAGGGAAGCGGGAGCTTCCCAGTGCCGCAAGGCACGGCGACTCTGCTCACCCCTCGTCGGATCTTTTTTTGAAGGAGGTCACATGGCCAACAAGAGTCTGTTTGCAAGCCTGAAGAGCCGGTTCGTCCGCGCCGACACCCGCAACGAGGCGGGCGGCCGGGCCTACACGCTGGAACCGAAGCACGCCCTGGCGCAGCTTGCTGCGACCGGCTGCTTCAACGGCACCTACTACGCCCAGGCCGATGAGCAGCTTGCCACGCTCAAGACGCTCGTGGACCAGGTGACCGACAACACCTTCCTGGCCAAGCTGGCGGTCTACAGCCGCGAGCGGGCCATGATGAAGGACATGCCGGTGGCCTTGCTGCTGGCCCTGTCGAAGCGCGACCCGGCCTTGTTCCGCAAGGTCTTCGACCGCGTCGTGGACAACGGCCGTACCCTGCGCACGCTGGTGCAGTTCGTCCGCTCCGGCCAGTTCGGCCGCAAGGGCCTGTCGTACTCGCTCCAGCGGGCCGTGCAGCGGTGGCTGAACTCGGCTTCGGTCGAGAAGCTGCTGTCGGCTTCGATTGGCAACGATCCGAGCCTGCGGGACGTGCTGCGCCTGGCGCGGCCGACCCCGGCCGATAACGCCCGGCGTGCGCTGTTCGGCTGGCTGACCGACAAGCCGGTCGAGAAGTGGGCACCGGCCACCGAGGCCGACCTGCCGGAGGAGGTCATGGCCCTGGCTGCGTTCCGCAAGGCGGAGTCGGCCGAGGCCCAGATCCTGATCCTCGGCAACATGCACGTCCGCTGGGACCTGCTGGCCGACACGGCCAAGGGTACGGCGGTTTGGGCAGCCATTGCCCGGAAGATGGGTCCGCAGGCCCTGCGGATGAACCTCAACACGCTGGTGCGCCACGGCGTCATCGGCCCGGATGCCAACCGGGAGATGGTCGATTACGTGGCGGCGCGGCTGGCCGACCAGGACGAGATCCGCCGTTCGCGGCAGTTCCCGTACCAGTACCTGGCCGCGTACATGCACGCCAGCGACGAGGTTCCGCAGAAGATCAAGACCGCCTTGCACAAGGCGGCGGAGATCGCCTGCGGCAACGTCCCGGAGTTGCCGGGTCCGGTCGTGATCGGCCTGGACGTGTCGGGCTCGATGGGTTCGCCGGTCACGGGCAACCGTGGTCGGGGTGCTACGAGCAAGATGCGCTGTGTGGACGTGGCGGCCCTGTTCGCCGCCGCCATCCTGCGGCGCAACCCGGACAGCGTGGTCATCCCGTTCGACACGGCGGCCTACGAGGCCAAGGTTGACCCGAGCGACTCGGTCCTCAGCTTGGCTGAGCGGCTGGCCAAGTACGGTGGCGGCACGAACTGCTCGCTGCCGCTGGCGGCGGCCAACGCCCGGTACGCCAACCGGAAGTTCGCTGGTTGCGTGCTGGTGAGCGACCAGGAGAGCTGGGTCGGCACAGGCCGGAACGGCTCCACGGCCGTGATGACCGAGTGGCAGACGTTTGTTCGCAACCAGGTCCAGTTGCACGGCAAGGGTTCTGCAGGCCCGAAGCTGGTCTGCATCGACCTTCAGCCGTACACGACCACCCAGGCCCCGGATCGCAGCGACATCCTGAACGTCGGCGGCTTCAGTGACGCCGTCTTCAACGTCGTGGCTTCGTTCCTGGGCGACGACGACGGCCGGTTCGTGGCCGAAGTCGAGAAGGTCGAGTTGTAAAGCGAAAGCGCCCTCGGCTCAGATCATCTGGGCTGAGGGCGTTTGCATATACTGGGATTGGGCGGCACCCTCCGGCTGCTGTGGCGCACCAGCGGGCCTTATAGCGCGTTTATGGGCAAGCCACCCGACAGGGGCACTACTCGCCGCAGCCCGAATCGCTCTACGACAACCGTGTCACTCTATTCTTGGAAATGAATTACCGGCTGTGGCGGCCGGACAATTTGACCGGCTTGCAGATTTCACACCGCGAGGTCATCCCGACCGGCGTCTATAGTGGGCGAAGCACCACCACGGCTTCCACCTCCCGGCCCTTCTGCTCGATGATGTCGAGCAGTTCGGCCGGCGTGCGCGTGTCTTCGTCGGCTTGCCTGTTCGGGATGACCGCTATTCTACCCGCGGCCTTGGCGTCTGTCAGCCAAGGCCATCACCCCACTGCGCTACCAGCGCCCGCCGTAGACGCGATCTAGGTCAGGGTCGATCCACGGCCATCCGACGCCCGAAGGGCGTCAGCGGGCCTTACATCACGTTCAGCCTGCCAGCTTGGCGTTGGTCAGACCGGTCGTGGTGAACACAACCATGGCCGAGACTGATCGGGAGTTTTCAGCCCTGCTCAACGGCCATGCGCCCGACATAGGGTTCTTACAATTCCAGTGCCGATGGGCAGGCTGACCGCTGCGGCCGCAAGATGTTGTTCTTGATAACAAGGTCTAATTCGCCGGCGCCGTCACTGGCTTACATCCAAACCTTCGGCCGGCAATAACCACTACGGCGTTCCATCGCTACCTGTCCAAGATCGAAGGCCATCCGCGTGACCATAAGGGCATTGTGATCTGGCGGCCGGACGAGTAGCAGAGCACGAGAACCTAATTGGCCACGAACTGCATGATCCGCATCGCGTGGCCGGACCCTTGGGTCTTTGGGCTGATGCGGAGCACCAGCGTGTGCGGGCCGGGAGATAAGTCGGTGCCCAGCATAACGGTGCGGGGATAGTGCAGCCCCTTGCTGAAGGCGTGCAGCAGGTTTACTTCCGTCGCCTCCCGGCCATCGACGCGGGCCTCCACCACGCCAGCGTCCGGACCGGCAACAATATAGGCTCCCACTGCCGTGCCCGAGAACTTGAGGGTCAATTCCGCTCCCGGCTCGTCCGCGCAGAGCATGGGGATCTGCGTGAAGCGGCTTCGCGTCGAGCCCTTCTGATCCTTCCACGCCGGCACAGCCAGCCGCCAGCCCTGCTTGACGGATGCCTCCTTGGGATCGACGAATCGGCCGTTGGCATAGCACAGTGGGTCCAGCGGCTGCGGCATCGGGTAATCGACCATCGCCGCGCTGGCCCCCAGCGGCTCGCTCCACGCTCGGCTCATTAGCTCGTCGATCATCCCGGCACAAATGGCGTTTCCGAAGGGAGCCGGGTGTACGCCGCCGAACTTCTCCCACGTCAGTTCGCCTCCGGCGATGCGCTCCGTTACCTCCTTGGCGAGGTGGATGGTCGAGATGCCGTAATGCCGGGCCACCTCTTCATGGCTGGCGATGGACAACGGCACGCGACCGGCGCGATAGGCGTCCATCATGTCCGGATTGACGAAGTACGTGATCACAATGTCCATCTTCGGGTTGTGTCGTCGTGCCTGACGCAGAATGCCCTCCAGGCCGCGGATGCACTCGCGGCGGGCGTGGTGCGCGTCCTGGTCGTCGTTGACGGCGAACTCGATGAAGAACAGGTCCACCGGCCCCTTGCTGAGCACGTCGCTTTGCAGCCGGAACGCGCCGGTCGTCGAGCAGGTCGACGCGATGCCGGCGGCTGTGAAGACGAACTCGGTATTGGGGAACCGCCGCTTGAGGATCCCGCAGACCATCGGCCGATAGCCTTCCATCTCGGTGATCGAGCCACCGATAAAGGCCACGTGCCCCTTCTTCGTCCGCTCGAACTGGATCCTTGCGTTGGCCAGGCTGCCGCGGAGACAGATGTTCCCTTCGCGTGCCATCTTCCTCTCGGCGGCCTGTAAATCGGTCGTACCCCGCAGGTCGAGGGCCACGATTCCCACGCCGAGAAGCACCCCAAAAATCAAATTTCGTTGCACAGTATCCATCTCCTGACGATGTTCTCTTGTGACGCTGTTGTCTTGTGTTTCATCTTACATTCCGAGTAGTTCTTCCTCAATGGTCGGCAGGCCATTTCGCCGCCACCCGGCCGCGTTGTTCGTGGCCCACACTTCCGCAACGACAATCCTACAAACTGCGCAACGTTGCGCAGTCGAATGGAGTGGAGGCCGTTTAGACCGTCCAGCATCTAGCGCCGCCACTCTGATCCTTGACCTGGTCCGGCACGGCCGGATCGGCAACGATACGGGAAAGGGTCTGATCAAATTCCAAGTCGGCCAAGGCGATGGCGGCGTGTACGTTCACATTCCGGGGAAACTCCACGCAGGCTTCGCGAACGGGTCCCTCGTAAACCACCTTGTAGCTTTCCGGCGGCAAGCCAAGGCTGGCGGGACTCTTCGTCGTGGTCACCCTAACCGACTTGAGTGTCGGCCCGGCGTCCACCCGGCCATCGATGCCGATAATGGCCCCGTGCGGCAAAAGCACATTCCGCCCGTGCTTGAACTCCGTCGGGTCCAGTGCGGCCCGAAAGGTGTCGTCGACCAGTGCGGTGACGGAGAACAGCAGCAAGTCGGACCGCTCCACAATGCACAGGCCCACGGTCTTGGTTGAATGTTGCGGCAGTGCCAAGGTACAATCGTGCCCGTACCGTGCGATGCAGCTTGAACCGCTGCCGCCTGTCGACTCCAAGTAGCGAGATTCAAATGAGACTCTTTTGCCATGCTGCTGCGATACTTTCAGGAAATAAACTAAGGCGACGCGTACTGATCTTGTTGGCCTGCTTGGCTGCGGCGGTCCCGGCGGCGGCCGAGAACCCGCTCCGCGTGGTCGGAGTGCTGGGCAATACGTCGGGTATGAGCGACCGGCCGCTCCCGTATGCCTTCTACAGCGGCATCGCCGTGGATGGCCGGGGGCGGCTGTACCTGGGCGGGGCGGCCCAGGGCATCGTCGTCTGCGATCAGGAAGGCCGATGTCTGGCCGTGCTGCCGTTGGGCGATCTGCCCGGCTACGCGGCGCGGTCGCTGTTGGTCCGGGCCGGCGAGTCGGTGTTCGGCGTCGCCCTGGCGGCCGGCGGGACGCAAAGCGCATTGTTTCGCATCGACACGTCGGCCGCCGATCCCGCGCGGCTCAAGACAACGCGCATCGCGGCGGGGCCAGGCCGTTGGGCCCTTTCGGCCACGCTGGACCCCAAGGGACGCATCGTGGTGGGGCAATCGCAACCCTCGGCCCTGCGCTACTCCGTGCTGACCCTGGAGCCGGAGGCCGGACGCCTCGTACCACTATTTGAAGTCGACGAGCCCAAGGGATCACAGCCGCCCTGGAGGCACCTGATCCAGGTCGATCCGGACGGCGCGATCAGCATTCAGCATTCCGGCGGCGTGGACTGGAGCGGGCGCTATGCGGCCGACGGCCACCGTTTGGGCGACGCGATCCAGGGGCAGCTCCTGGGCAGCTTTCGCTACCACTTCGGTTACGAGGGCGGGCTGCGCCGGATGGATCTGAGCGACGAGAAGGCCTCGCCCGGAGAGTGCGGGTCCGAGGCCCCGGAGATCCGCATGGTCGGGCAAATGGTCCAGGCCGGCGAGCGGTACTTCCTGGCCGGGCGCGGCGGGGCTGTTGAAGCCGCATGGAACGGCACGAACTTCGTCTACATGCGCCGTATTGGCGGCGTCTACCTGGAGGACATCACCGCCGACGGCCCATCGCTGCGCGGCGTGGCCTTTACCGCCTCTGGCAACGACGACGTGCAACACGGCATCGAGCTGCCCAGGGACCAGCCCATCGGTCAGATGCTCCGCGTCGGAAGCCCGCTGCACGGCGTTCATGCCGAGGCCTGCGTGCCCGCGCCCGATGGCATGATCGTCGTTTACCGCAATTCCAAGGGCGTGGGCATGCGCTTCGAAGGCTCGCCGCCGCGGCCGTTCGACGAGGCCCTGCCCGAGGTCCGCTCGATCGGCCAAGCCGCCTTGCAGGGCAACGACCTGCTGCTGGCCGATCCGCAATCGGGCACGATCTGGCGCCGGCCGCTGGCAGGAAAAGATGCCCGCATCTCGGCCTGGCGCACGGGACTGCCGCGCGTGATCGGATTGGCCGTAGCACCCAATGCGGTCTACGCGGCCACGGCCACCAAGGTTGTCCGATTCGGGCCGCAAGGCAGCGCGGATGTCTGGGCAACCGCCGAGACCTACCGGGACGTTCGCCGCCTGGCCGCCACGACCGAGGCGGTCTACGTGTGCGACACCGCCGCCTGTGTGGTCGATAAGCTCGACGCCGGGACGGGCCGGCGATACGCACGGCTCGGCGTGCCAGGCGAGCCGGGCCCCGGCCTGGACCACCTGGACCATCCCTATGCGATCGCCGCCGATGCCGACGCCGTCTACGTGGCCGACAACGGCAACGGGCGAGTGGTGGTGGCTACCACCACACTCTGGCGCCCGGACATCATCCGGCTCCCGCGCGGCGTGGGCTTGCCGGTCGTCGCGGTGAAGATTCCGCTCTCCGTGCCACAACCGGGACGATTGAGCCTCAATGTCTATGATGAGAACGACGTGACTGTGCGGCAGGTGGCCTGCGCCCAGCCCTCGGATCGACCGATCACCTGGGACGGGCGTGATCTTTATGGTCAATGGGTTCCCCCGGGCCGCTACCGCTATCATGCCATACTGGCCCCGAAGCTCTCGCTGCGCTACGTGACCAGCATCGGCCAGAGCGGCAATCCGCCTTATCGCACGGCCGATGGCAGCGGAAGCTGGGGCGGCGTCTGGGGCTATGTGATGGACGTCTGTGCGGTCAACGATGAACCCGACTCGGACATCGTCGTCCTCTGGGCATTCGAGGAAGGCGAAGGCGGACTGATCCGCATGAGCCAGGACGGCACGGTCCGCTGGAAACAGCATCTCGACTGGTGGATGAAGGCCCAGCAAATGGCCGTGGCCAGCGACGGGAAGTCGCTCTACATTGCCGCGGCCTCGGCCATGGGCGCGCCCGAGGGGCAATCAAACTACGGCGGCGAGATGAACCGGCCCATGTTGTGGCGCGTCGATGCCAAGAGCGGCGAAAAACGACCTTTCCCGGAAACCGATCAACAGCGGCAGTGCATGTTCGGCCGCTACCTGTCCGGCCAGCGCATCGTGACCGACGTGGCCGTCAGCCGAGGAAAAGTCTACCTTACGGCCCCCGCCCAAGACACACTGTTCGTCGCCGACGCTGCGACTGGCCGCCAACTAGCCGCATGGCCAATCAGGCGAGTTTCCGGCTTGATCGTCGACACGGGTGGACGCCTGCTGGCTGGCAGCGGCTCGAAGATCGTCCAGCTCGACGATTGGGGAAAGGTCGTGGCCACACTGGCCGACGCCGGTGGTCCGATCTGGGACTTGAAGGCCGCGCCCGGTGGGGAACTGGTCGCCAGCGTCGGTTCGCCACGGCACCAGGTGGTCTACTTCTCCTCTTCAGGCAAAGAGCTGCGATCGCTGGGCGTTCGCGGTGGACGGCCAAAGTGCGGCAAGATGCAACCGGCTTCTTTCCGCGATCCGGTGGGCCTTTGCGTCACCGGCAATGGGAAGCTGTTCGTCGCTGAGAGCGCGGCGCCCAAGCGGTTCACGCGGTGGTCGGCAGAGGGAACGTTGGAGCGTCAGTTCCACGGCCCCTACTATTACAGCGGCATGTTCGGTATCGACGAGGAGCAACCTGAGTACGTCTACGGCGACACGCACAGCGATTTGATCCGCTATGTGGTCGATTATGAGACCGGCCGGTGGAACGTGGACCATTACTGGATCGACGCCTACAAGGATGCAGGCATGCCGGTGGAAAGAGACTCCGGTGCGCCGGTCAAGTGGTGGCCGCGGATCCGCCATAACGCTGGCCGCACGTGGTGGTGCAGCGGCAGCGGAGGCATCCTGGAACTTCAAGACGATCGTGTCCGCGGCGTGGCGGCGGTCTATGGCGGGAGCATGGAGAAGCTGCCCAACGGCGACTATCGGCCGTCTTTCGGCCGCAAGCCGGGCGGCTCGATGGGCACCTGGTCTGACGCCAACGGCGACGGGCGCGTGCAAGGCGACGAATGGCACATCACCGACCGGCCGGCCTATCCGGCGAAGGCCAGCGGTCCGCAGCAGGGTTGGGGTGCGTACTTCGACGAGAACTTCGATCTGTACATGCACGATTGGTCGGATGACGCTGCGGGCGGCGTATGGCAGATTCCCGTGGCCCGCTGGACGCCCCACGCCCCGGTGTATCTGTGGGAGAACGCCCGGCACGTCGGTTTGCCACTGGGCCATGCGCTGGAGCACGGTGCCAGTGGGGCCCGCACCGCTTTCTATCACGACGGCGCGGTGTATGCCTTCAACGGCGGTTACAATGCGGCCCAGTTGCCCGGTGTGGGCCACGGCCACGACTGGGAGTTCGCCCAGATCACCCGTTACGACGCGAAAACGGGGCACCCGATGTGGCACGCGGGCGAGCGCGCCGCCGCCTTCATCGCCCCGGGCCAGCACTACTGCCCGACCGGCCCCAGCGGCGTTATCGACGACTACCTGTTCTGGACCGATGAAAACAGCTTGATCCACGTGTGGGACGTGCGGCACGGGCTGTACGTCGATACGCTCTTGGAGGATTGTTCCCGCGGCCCGCTGCCTTCGCCGTACACGGTCTGGGTCGAATTGTTCAACAGCCGAGTGTTCCGCCATCCGAAGACCGGCAAGGTCTACCTGCTGGCGGCCAGCGACGCGATCCACGTCTTCGAGTTGCTAGGCACCGACCAGCGGCCGGTCCGTTTCCAGGGCGAGTTCAGCGTCACGCAGGCGGCACTGGACGCTGCGCGGCGTGAGATGGCCTCGCGCTCGGCCCGCCGCGAGCGGACGTTGCTTGTATGCCGGGCTCGCCGGCCCGTCAGCATCGATGGTGACCTGAGCGAGTTTGCCGCCGCACCTGCCGCGGAAATGGTCTTGCACGAGCACGCCCGGGGCACGGCGCGGCTGATGTACGACGACCACTACCTGTATTTGGGATGCGACGTGCAGGACGACTCGCCGTGGAAGAACGCGGGAAGCGACCTGACGACGTTGTTCAAGACCGGCGATACGATCGACCTCTGGCTCGGCCCGTCGGCTGGGCGCCGAGCGTTGGACGCCAAGGACGTACGCGTGCTGCTGGCCCCGCAAGGCGGCCGGACCGTTGCCGTGGCCTACCGGCCCAAGGTCCTTGCGGACCGCAAGCCGGTGCCGTTCCGCTCACCTGCGGGCGAGGTGTGGATGGACCGCGTCGAGGTACTCAGCGAAGTACAGGTGGCAGTAAAGACCTCGCCTGGCGGTTACCGGTTGGTAGCGGCCATCCCCCGCGCTCTGGTCGGCCTGGAAGGCGGCGTGGAGCGGTTCGGGCTGGACCTCTCCATCAACTTTAGCGACCCTGCCGGTCAGCGCAACGTTGCCCGTATTCACTGGGGCCGCCACGGCGCGGCCATCGTCTATGACCTACCTAGCGAGGCCCGCTTGGAGCCGGAGACCTGGGGTGTAGGGGTGATGGAGCGGTAGCGCGGAGTGATCGAGTTGCATTGCCCGCTGCCTAAAAGTCCACTCCATCCGGGGCCGTCAGGCGTTGTTCGTCCCGACCGACTCGTGCCTCGAATATCGTTCCATTTCTGGCCATCGGCCGATCGGTCCACGCCGTGGCGCTGATTTTTCCGTCAAACCCAGTCCGAGATCACGGTCTCATCAATCAAAGTGTCGAGAAGTCGTCCGGAAGCAGTTTCAGCTTGCTCACCGCCTCGTACCCGAGACAGTGTTTCTTGAAATTCCAGTACCCCATGTGCAGGCCGATGGTCGCCAGACGAAAGATCCCGTTCTTAACAACAAGGTCGGATTTGCCCACGCCGTCACTGTTCCGTGGTCAACTCTTCGGCCACAGCTCCGCCGCCGGGTACGATCGCCAAGTGCGCAACGGTTGCGCAGTTGAATGCGGTGGAACTCAAGCCGTACGCACAGGGTCAATCGGATGGTTGCCGCATCCGATTGTCTGGAAATGTCTTGGGCCGGGGTGCTTGACAGCGCCACGCACCGTAAGGAAACTAGACTTCGTTGTGCCGCCGTTGTGGGGTCCCGGCGGCTACGAAAAAGGTAAGGACCTCGTGAACCGGAACCTTCTGGTAGGGGCTCGCTTGCCCACACTTCGAACAGAACTGGTTGCTCGTCGTGGACATTCCCAGTGGATGGCGGTTCCCGCGAGTGCGTCATTGAGCCGGCGTTTTAGAGGAGGACCTTTCTTTGGCACATCCAGGTACAGCGGTCGAATTTGAGACCCGTTACGAGTGGCTACGGCCCGCACAGCTCGTCGAGCGACGCAACGCGTGTCTACTGGTCATCGTACCCGTGGCGCCGTTGGAATATCATGGCCCGCACCTGCCGGTCGGTTGCGACATGATCAATGTGTCCGAGGCGGCCCATGCCGTGTGCCGGAAACTCCGGCGGGGCGTAGTGCGGCCCGTGCTGAGCGTGGGAACCGAGCGCGAGCGCCCGCCCGCGATGATCGAGTCGTTGGGCCTCCCTCCCGGATCCTATGTGGTGGGCATGGACTTCCCCACGCGGCTTTGGAACAGCCACTATCTGCCCGAAGAGGTCTTCGCCCTGGTGCTCCGCGCGGAGCTTGCGATTCTGATCGGGCAAGGCTACCGCTACGTGTTTGTCGCCAGTGGGCATGGAGCCGTCAACCAGCAAGAGACGATCGCCCGGCTGTGCATCGAGTTTCAGAACACGACCCCGGCCCGCCTGGATCACGACCTGGCGATCTGCCGGGAAGCGGTGGAGACGGGACTGGCGGGGCATGCCGACATTGTCGAGACGTCGCTGTTGATGCACTACCAGCCGGGTTCGGTCGATCTGGCAACCCTGCCTCCGCGTGAGGTCCCAATTCGATACCAGGATTACTCGGTGGTGGACGGCGCCGGGTTCTCCACCAATTACCATCCGCAGCACCTCGTGCGGTACGACCCCCGCGACGCCACGGCCGCGAAGGGCCGAAAGTGGTTCGAGGACTGCGTCCAAGAACTGACCACACGTATCGAGCAGTGGCTGGGGAAATAGGACCGCGTGCGTCCTACCCGCAAGTGCCCAAGGACTCTTTATACGAGGAACGAATGATGGTCCGTTTGTCGGTTCAGTGGGCGTTGTTCTTAATGGCTTGGCTGGCGTGTGCGAACGTATTGTTGGCTAAGGATCCGGTGAAATTTCGCCCGGGTCGGGTCATTCCCTCAGTGGGCGAACGCCAACAAAACCTGATACCCAACGCCAGCTTCGAGTGTGGCACCTACGGTTGGGGATCGACGGAGAGGGACGTGCTACCGGGCTGGTATGGGACGCTCAATGGACTCTTCGGCCGGCTTGACTCGACGACTGCGGCCGACGGCCGGGTGAGTCTGAAGATCGAGCTTACGCCGGAGAACCTGCCGGTGGCGTACAACGACTATTTGCACACGCAGCGCTGGCCGATCACGGCCCCACTGGCGGCCAACGTGGGCTGGATCGCCGTCAGGCCTGGCCAGAAGTATACATTCTCGGCGGCTCTGAAGGCGGCCCAGGCAGACACCCCGGCGCGACTCGTGGTACGGCAATTCCGCGCCGTCCCTTTCGACAAGCTAGTAAGACTGACGACCGACTGGCAACGCTATCAGCTCGACTTCACGCCGATGGCCGAGGCCTGCTATGTCCTAGCGGGTCCCGATCTCGGGCAATCCAAAGACAATCCCCATCCGCCTCGACGAGCGACCGTTTGGCTGGATGCGGTGCAACTGGCGCCAGCCGATGCCAAGCCAGGTTTCGCCACCCGCGAGCCGGTCGAACTGGGGGTAACAACCGACAAGCCGGGCAATATCTTTGCCTGGGACGAGCCTCTGCAAATTCGCCTGACCGTGGCTTCCGCAGATCCGCAGGAAGAGCGGAAAGTGGAGATCGGCCTGCTCTTGACGGACTTTTTTGGTGAAGGAGTCTGGCATGACACGAAGTCGGTGATCGTGCCGGCGGCTTCGTCGAAGGACGTGACCGTCACCATTCCTCCCGCGCCCGAACTGCGCGGCTATTTGCGCTTGCAGGCGGGCTTTGGCGGCTCGCGATCGGCGGACGGGCGGTCCCTCAGGGCGCAGGGCCTGCGTTACCTGCGGCTGGCGTCTATCCCCGTGTATAGCCATGCGGACTCGCGTTTTGGCATGAACCACGCCTTCGGCTGGCCGGAGATGCTTGCCCTCGCCCGCCGGGCCGGGCTGTTATGGATGCGGGACTGGTCGATGAAATGGCAGGACGTGGAGCCGGTGAAAGGACGGTTCACATTCGCGGAGACCGACGCGCAAGTCGACCGCCTCATCCGCCAAGATCTCAGAGTATTGGAAGTGTTGCCATTCCCGTCGAGCATGTGGTCCACGAGCGCGCCGGAGAGCGTGCCCAAGAATGACCCTTGGAACCTGACGTACTCCAACGCGCCCGACCCGCAGACGCAGTACGACGAGATCCTTGCCGAGTCGGGATCCATGATCGGACGCATGGGCTACGCTCCCCGGGAGATGAAGGATTTCGAGAACTATGTCAACCGCACGGTGGCCCACTACAAAGGTCGCGTTCATGACTGGCAGGTGTTCAACGAGCCGCTGCGCACCAGCTACGCGCTGCCCAAGCGAACCGGCTACGGGACAGCCGACTACTTGCGCTATGTCGAGTTGTTCGTCGGGGCGGCGCGGCGGGCGGACTCCGGCTGCCGCATCTTCGGCGGCTTCAACCTCGGTGGTCGGTCGGATACGCTTGCCGAGCCGCTGCAGTTCATCAAGCTGGGCGGACTGCAGCACATCGACATCTTCACGCTCCACTGCTACCCTGGGCGAAACCCGCCGGAATACATCGAGCAGGCCCTGGTGGCCGTGCGGAAGGCCATGGACGAGCAAAACCTTCACCGGCCCATCTGGTTCACGGAGTTTGCCTACTATGCCGACGATGAGACGTGGATTGAGCCGTTTAATGAGTTCATCAAGTTTTCGGGGGCCGGGGCCGGCTATCATCAGCCCAGCGAGCGCGTCCAAGCCGAATACCAGGTGCGGATGGCGGTCACAATGTTCGCCCACGGCGTGGACAAGCTCTTCTTCCACGCCGGCACCGGCTCGGCGATCAACCACGGCAACTTGTGGACGATGTTTCTGCGCTACGGCAGCGAGCCGTTCAAGAACTACGCCTCGCAGGCCGTCATGGCCCACCTGCTTACCCCGGACTGCAAGTTCGTCAAGCGGTTCTTGCCCGACGAACCGCTGCGGGCCTACCTGTTCAGCGATGCAAGGCGGACCGTAGGTGTGATTTGGACAACGGCCGGCCAGAAGCCCAAGCCCGTCCAACTCACGAACCCGAAGCTGCAAGTCTGGGACCTAATGGGGCGGCCCCAGGCGCAGCAAGTGTTCACGCCCGGCGAAACCCCCGCGTACATTGTCGGAGAAAATATCTCGCCAGAGGACTTCGAAAAAGCCGTCGTCGCCGTTCCGCCGGCACAGCCATGACGGTGGGGAACATTGAGATCCACACTATCACACGGAGGATGATCGCGATGGCTAGTCGCTTCATGGTCATGGTACTTTCACTGGCGGCTACTTCGCCATGTCCTTGAGCAGCTTGAGCGCCCGCACCTTGACCTTGTTGTAAGCGGGCTTGGCCGGGCGGTCCATCAGCTCACCGGGCTTGAACGGATTGGGCACGCCCGTCTCGGCCTTGCGGGCCGCGACCTTCTTCTTCTCGATCTTCACAAGACCGGGAATCGTGATCATGCCCGCACCCTTGTTGCTGAGGCTTTTCTGGATTTCGGCACCCAGGGCCTCCAGCACGGCGGCTACCTGCGTCTTGGGCAATTCGGTGGCGGCAGCGGGCAGATTCCTTCTTGGAGATCCCAATGTCGTCCAGCACGATGCCGCGCTTTCGACGACCGGACCTGCGGTCGCCGCCACGGAGCCGCATCTCTTCCAAGACTTCGCCCGCCTGTCGCTCGGCTAACTGATGAATTTAATGACAGGAATTTTGATCCATCCAACGCCTCTGATTTTAGCATAGACGCCGATCGCAGGGCTATTCAGTTGCGCGCCGCCGTCATGGGCGAGGTTGGCTACTCTTCAGATTCGCATCCAGGAACTTGAGCACTGCCGCATCCACCTCGGCCGGAGACGGCTGGGCGGGCGGGCCGCCGCGCGGGGCGACGAACACGTACCCGTGGCCGGCGTTCTTGACGATGATCAGTTCGACCGGCACGTTGACCTTCTTCAGCGCCTCAGTCATGAGCTCGGCATGGAACACCGGGACGGTCGTATCCTTTTCGCCATTCACGATGAGGAACGGGCATGCCTTCGGGTTGACGTTCTCGAGCGGACTCATCTGCTTGAAGACGTTGGTCTTCTCTTCGTACGTGCCGCCGGCCATTTTTCGCGTGGCATCGGACCTGCCCTTGAAGTCGGTCGGGCCGCAGAAATCGACGACGGCCTGCACGGCGCTGCTGAAACCCGCGGAGCCGCCCTTGCCCTCCAGGTCGGGCTTGTCGCCGGTCACGCCCATGAGGGCCGCCAGGTGACCACCCGCGCTCGTGCCCCAGCAGCCGATGCGATCGGGATTGACTTGGTGCTTCGCCGCGTTGGCCCGCAGCCAGCGGACTGCAAGCTTGCAGTCTTCGATCTGCGCCGGCCAGATCGCCTCGTTGACGAACCGGTACTCGACGCTGAGTACCAAATACCCGTGGTTTGCAAGCTGTACAGTTTGCTGAAAGTCATGATGCGAGCCGGAGGTCCAGCCGCCGCCGTGAATCCAGAGGACGGCGGGCATGAGCCCGGCGGGGGGCGTCTTGGGCCGCGCGATGTCGGCGTGCAGCGCGCGGCCGCCGCCCGTGCCGATCACGATGTCCTTCAGAATCTCGATGCCGCCTGAGGTCGACGACTTGACAGGCTGCGCCTTCGGTGCGACAACGGAGAAGGACGACGATGCTGATGCCGCGGCAGGGGCGGGCGGCGATTGCGCTACCGCCGGCATTGTCGCCGGGTCGGATGGCGCCGACTTCAGCCCCACGCTGTTGACCGTGATGACGGTGTACGTGTGCTTCTCGCCGGCCTTGGCCGTGGAGTCCAAGTACTTAGTTTCCTTGAGCGGCCAAACGGGCGTGTCATGATAGGTCATGCCCTGGAAGATCGGTCGCCCGAACTGGCCGCGGTCCGGGCCCACGGTCGCCAGTTCCTTGCCGTCGCGCAGAATGATGAACTGCTTGATCCCGCTCTCAAAATCCGCCATGGCGATCCATGTCACTTCCGTACCCTGACCCGGAGTACCGGGTGCCCCGCCGCGGTCGATCGTCTTCACGTCGAACGGAACGGGCGGCGGCGTGGTGTCGCCCACGGCGCCCGTCTTGACGTACTCGACCCACGCCTTCGCCACGGCCTCATTGGGCAGCCAGACCGCTTCGTTGGGATTGCCCTTATACTCGGCCGCCGGCACAGCCGCCGCATTCTGGGGGTTCTTTTCGACGAGCGATGCCAGCCAGCCCTTGCTCATGTCCACCGGCTTCAGCGTCTGGTCCTTGCTCCCCTTGTCCGGCAGACGCATTGCCATGCAGGCATCGAGGTACGGAATAGCCAAGTAGCGGCTGTCGCCGCACTCGTGGCCGGTCCGCGGGTCGGGCGCGAACCCGACCGGCGCCCCCTTCGCCCGATACTGCTTGAACGTGGCCAGCGCGCCGGTGTACGGGCCGGTCTCCTTCGCGCCCGGATTGCCCATCTCGGGGACCTTGAAGGCGGCCTCGGTGACCGTGGGCTGAGGGAACTCTTTCCGCGCGCGGAACATGACCGCCGCTCCGGATCGCATCCAGACCGCGGCGACGCGATCCGGGTGCAGCGTGGCCATCACGTCGGACCAGATGCCGCCGCCCGAGTGTCCCCAGAGGATCCAGGGCACCTTCGACAGTTCGGCGTGGCCCGACTTGGCGGCGAAGTCGTCGATGGCCTTGAGGAACGTCTTCTCCGAGCCCCGGCGCGGATCGAACCAATGCTCCGAGCCGCCGGGCGTCAGATCGACCGCCTCGTTCCGCACGTGGTACGAGGAGCTCCACAGGGCACAGTCCCACTTCTTCGCCAGCGCCTGCCAGTGCAGGTCGTAAGCCCCGGTGGAGCCCTCGATCGAGGCCGTCGTGCCGGCGCCGTGCTGATGCACGATCAGGCCGCGGAGCTGCTTCGCGCCGTCGGGGATCCAGAGCAGGTAGCTGACCGGCGTTTGCAGTTGGTTCGGCTCGGTCGAGCCCGGATAGTCAATCCGGAAGTACTTGCCGCTTCCGCCAGCGGGCGGCGGAGGGGGGCGCCGGATCGCCCTTTGGCGTCTTGAGCCACGACCGGCAAGGCCGCGAGGATCGTCAACGACAGTGCCGCCGCCGCGCATTTGAGTCCGCTTCGCATGGAACGCTCCTTTGGTTGCAACGTGGTAGTCAATGGGAACTGGTCGTGATGAAATCCACGACCGACTTCGGGTCTTTCGGCGAAAGCGGAAAATGGCCTTCGCCCTCCCTGACGATAACCGTGATCTTTCCGCCGAGCTCCTTATAACGTTTCTCGACGACGCGAGTCTGGCTTTCCAACCAGGGATCCGAGGCGCCGCAGTCGTGCAGGACCGGCACGCTTGCCTTCGCCAACGCCGCAAGGTTGTCAATCGGCTGTGCGTTGCCCGACAATCAGACTGTGCATGTAGCGGATTCCGGGCATAAATGCAGGAGACCTTGCCCGGGTTTGCAACCGCCCAGGCGTAGGCTTCGCCGGCCTTCGGCCCGGTCCCTTTCAACACCGGCTTGCTCGAGAATCCATTGATCCACAAGGAGTTTGTAGGTGTCGTCCCACCGCCTTCGCTCCATCGGCCGGACGTTCACAATGTGGTAGCCCTTCGCCAGCAGCGCCTGCTCGACGGTCGAATCCCTCTCGATAGCATCCCCCGTGAGGACCCAGGGTTTTCCCTGCGCCGCGGTCTTGGGCACAATGATCGACACGCTGTCCAACCTGAAGTCTCTGCCGGGAGGACCGTCGTAGCGTTCGTAACAATCCGTGTACCCTGGCCCCCGGGCCGTGGCATAGGTGTCCTCTTCCTTCAGGAAGATGTAGGAAGGCTCGAGGCTGTAGTAATACCTCTTCGTGTAGTTCGCATCCACGAAAGCGGGCCGGTTGGCCGTGGACGTGTCATATGCTGCTCGATCCAATCGGCAATCGGCTTGGGATTCTCGCAGGCTGTGCGGGTGATGGGCGTGTGCCTTCCTTGATCATCACCGTGATCAGGCCGCCTGCCTGATGGTAAATGTCCTCGACGGCCAGAGCATTCGGCCGCAACAAACCATCCTCAGTGCCGCCAACCTCCAATATAGGTACGTCATGCTTGGCCAGCTCTGGAAGTTTGGCGAAGTCCTCCTCGTACACTGCGGGATTATCGGCATAGATGCACGCCACTTTGTCGGGATTGACCACGCCCCAGTTGAACTCATTCACCCCGCCTTTGCTCATCCCGATGAAAGCGGACTTCTTCGCCATCCCATGCTTCTCCGTCAGGAAGGTGTACCACGTGTCCCACGCTTTGCCTTGCCTGCCGCCGTCGGGGGCGACGAACGCGATATGGAACCCGCGCTTGAGCAGCTCGACTTCGGTTTGGGGCTCGTGGTTCCAATAGCAGCCCCGCCAGGACCACGGATAGCCGGGCGCGGCTTTCTTGGGAACGACCACGACGCACCGTCGTTTGCCGTTCCTAACCGCGGTGTCGACACCAAAGCTCTTCACCTCGCCCGCGGGCGCCGTCATGGGCGTGATCGCGCCCGTGGCATCGTCCATAATGAAGTCAATTCGGTCGAGTCCCTCGTGCCATGTGGTCTTTGGGCCGTCGAATGGGACGTATCCATCGGCCGCCAGCAAGCCTTGGGAAGTCAGCAGAAGAGCCAATAGGGCGGCTGCTCTGAGGCTAAAACGCAGATCTCTTCTTACACTCTTGTTCATAGTAGTACCCTTGTTCATAGGATCGATCCTTGACCTTTGATTTCCTGCCTTACGGCCTTCATATACTCCAGCGAGGCTTCTCCCACTCCGACATCCTGCTTCTCTGCGGCGTGTCGCCAGGGTTATCGGCCGGGCCGCCCCCATCGCCGGCAGCCAAGCCAAGAGAGCTTCCACGTTGGCGGCTAGTTGACAGCATGGCCGCTATTCTACCCTTGGGGCACCTCCGTAGACCACACGCTGGCGATGGCCTTCGACGACCCCTCGGTGGACGCCGATCTGCGCGAGACTCTGGCTGCGCACGAGATCGTGCTTGGGAAGGAGTGGGCCGACGGCCAGCCCGCCTTGGCGTGGCCTGTGACACTGAGGGCGACGGGGGCCTGGAATAACGCCTGAAGACCGGGGCGCGGCAGCAGATGTCAAGAAAAACTGGGTCACTCGGCGGCCAATTTACCATCCCAGAGGCAATCTATGTTGCCAAGCGAGGGGGCTAGTACCCCACTTCCTTGCCAACGTCGGTGTGCCCCTCCGCCGCGCGCAAGGACTCGCGAAATGCTTCGAATGTGATGCGGCCAACTGTCAGGCTGTGGCTTGTAGTCGACGATGGGGTTAGCCGACCAGTCCAACCAGATCCACGAAAGGCAGCCATGTTGTTCGTTCAGACGACGCGGTCGGGCGGGGCGGTGTGCTTCACCAACACCGCATCGAGGTTGTCCAGCGCCATGTACCCCATTGCAAGACGTGTCTCGACAGTTGCGCTACCGATGTGCGGCAGCAGCGCGACATTCTCCAGCGTGCAATAGCCCGGATTGACGTTCGGCTCGCCATCAAAAACATCCAGCCCGGCGGCTCGGATATGTCTGGATTTTAGCGCCGCGATTAGCGCTTCGTCGGCCACCGAGGTGCCCCGGCCGGTATTCACCACGATGGCGTCGCGCTTCATCATGTCGAGCCGTGCCGAACTCAGCCAATTCCGCGTCCCCTCCGTGTCCGGCAGATGCATGGAAAGGAAATCGATCGCTCTCAGGAAATCCTCGTCGTTGTCGTGATAAATGGCGCCCTGCTCGAATTCCGGCGGCAAACGTTTAGCATTGAGATAGTGAATTTCCATGCGGAAGCCCCGACGAGCTATGCCAGCCAGTTCCTGTCCGATCCGGCCGAAGCCGAGGATACCGAGCTTCTTGTTCTCCAGCGTCACGCCCTGAAGCTGCGTAGGCCACTTGCCCGCGCGGACCGCGCGATCGCCTTCTCCGGCTCGGCGGGCTGCCATCAGCATCAGCATGAGGGCACATTCGGCCACGGCGAAGGAGAGCACCCCCGGCGTGTTCGTCACCACGATGCCGCACGCTTTGGCAGCGGCGATGTCGATATGGTCGAAACCGACGCTGAACGTGGCGATGATCTTCACGCTCGGTGGCAGCGCGTTGATGCAGGCGGAATCGAAGCGGTCGCCGGGAGCGCACAAGATACCCGAGGGGCCAACCTCACGGGCGCGGCGGACGATCTCGTCACTCGCGCCCTGTGAGTCGTCAAGGTTCAGTCGCGCATCATAATCGCGGGCGGCGCGCGCCTCGACCGCCTCGGGCAACTTGCGGGTGACAAGTAAGATGGGCTTCGCCATGAGATCTCTCCTTCAGAGGCAAGGGCGACGTTCCCAGGATTGCTTCAGGCCATGGGGGAGTTCGCGCAAGATCGCTCGCGCTCTAATCATCCGCATACAGGGCGTCGAGACGTTGGTGGGCAGCGAGAAGTCCTGCCGGAAGGTCCAGCTTGCCGCCGACGACCTCGATGTAACACGCCGATTTAGCCGTGGAAGCTTTGGCCAGTGCCTCGTCAAGCTCACCAAGCGTAGCGACTTTGGCCGTGAACCAGCGCTTGCAGCCCAGGGCGGCGGGCAGAGCGTGATAGTTCCAGGGGGCCGGGTCGTTGTAGACCCAGTCCGGATTCTCCTCGAGCGCTCGCTCGACCATGTAACCATCATTGTTGAGGACAAAGATGATCGGCTTGAGTCCATAGCGTCCCATGGTCCCGACGGCGGTCGCGGTCAACTGGTGCGAACCTTCCCCTGTGAAGAGGATGGTTCGTCGCGATGGATCGGCGAGGGCAGTTCCAAGCGCCGCTCCGGTGGCCCAGCCGATCGAGCCCCACAGCGGCGCACTCTGCACCTCCACGCCATCGGGAAGGGGGAGCGGGTAGATGCCCGAGTTCGAGCTGCCGCTTTCCAGGACGATCAAATCCTTCGGCTTGAAAAAGTCCCGGTAGCGGGGATACAGGGCCGCCGCGGTGATCCGGTCGCTCGGCTTGCCGCCTGGTTTCGCGGGTGCCTGTCTGCGTGGTGCGGAATATCCAAATTCCTTGGGCGCCGACTTGACCATCATTTCAAAGAGATCGCCCATCCGGACAGGGTTGTAGATTCGATTCCCCATTCGAACGTGGTCGACATCGATCGTAATGAGCTTCTCAGGCGAAAGCCGGCTCGAATAGGCGCCCGTGTTGATCTCATTGAAGTTGACTCCGCCGGCGTCGATGACCAGATCGGCAGCCTCTACCGCCTCCAGAACGCCGGCGGACGACCCGGCTCCCATATAAGTTCCAGCGAACTGAGCGTGCGTCTCGGAGAGAACGCCCTTCTCCATCGGCGTCACAGCGAAGGGGCAGCCGAGCGCCTCGATCAACGCCTGTAAGCTTCGTTGGAGCTTGAACCGCGAGACGGTGTAGGCGGGGAGGATGGCGACGGATCGGGAGGACTGAATTCGCTCGGTGATCGCCGCAACGGCCTTGGCCAAGTCGGGGCCGCTTGCGGGTTTTGGATAGAGGGTCGGGTAGCTGGCCGTGACCGGGGTGACAGCGTAGTCGGAGGCCACGAGGATGTAGGCGGGACGGCTCTCCGCCCGCGCCGTGGCGATCAGCCGCTCCATCTCGTGTGCGCAGTTGTCGGGAGTGATAACCGCCGAAACGCACGCCGCCTGCGCCGAGATGTTCGCGAAGTTCTGGAATATCCCGTCGCCGAGCGTGTGGTGGATGATCTTGCCGACCCGCTGATTGCGCATCGTCGGCATACCGACGAGGTGGAAGACGCACGACCGCTCGGCCTTGGCCCCCATCACGCCGTTGAGTGCGGACAGCTCGCCGACCGCGTACGTGGTCATCAGCATCGAGCAACCTCGCATGCGTGCGTACCCATCGGCCGCATACGCCGCGTCCAGTTCGTTCGAACAGCCAATCCAGCGAATCCTCTCGCTCCGGGCAACGGCATCGTTGAGCTTGAATGCGAAGTCCCCGGCGACTCCGAAGCAGTCCGTGATTCCCTCGCGTGCGAGCCGTCGGACAATATAATCCGCGACAGTTTGTCGCGGTGCGCTTTTCTTAACGATTGGCTTTTGCTCGACGGCTACGTTTGTGGTCGCCATTTTGGTTCTCCCTTTCACTTGGTTCTGTTGAATTGTCCGTTTGGCAGGAGTCTATACCGGCTATCGGTCAATTCTATTCGGAGCACTTCGGTGGGCAAGTCGGGCAATTCACCACTTCCTGCATCGGGAAATCCCTTGTGCCCTTACAGTTCTTTCATCCGTGTTCGGCAGGGTGGAGAACCCGCTAGATGACAGGTGTAAGGGGAAGTAACAGAAATATTCACTTCCCACACGCACGCTTGAATCGCGATCGGACAGGGTTTGGCTGCTGATTTTTCCCGACAAGTCATACCTTTCTTCAACACTTCCCATCAAACCACCGTTTTCTCGGAACCTCGGCCGGCCGACTTGCCTGCATCGGTCACCCCCTCCTCCGCGCCCAAGCGGCAGGGCCGGCATCAACAAGCCAGGAAACCGTCGGTTTTTCTTGACCTACAGGCGATTTGACACTCTCGCCTGACTTTCGAGACAAACCCATTCGGAGATTGCCTTCCTACCCGACGCCGTATGGCCCGGCAACCAGGCACGGTCGCCTTTGTGGACGCCCAGTTGCGTCGGCCGTTCATCCGCCAGACTGTGGAGTGGTCGTCGACACCGGCCTGTCCAACTTCCGCGGAATGCCGTTCCGCCGGACGATCTGCCCAGCACACACGACGTTGCTAGCCTCTTACCTCCCTTCACGGTGCATGTTCTGGTAACACTCGCCGGAACGCCGCGTAAGAGTATATAAATCGCCCTCGTAATCTGCGGAAGACCCGGCCATGGACATTGAATCGAACCTGCTTTTCGCAGTTCTTGCCATGCAGGCGGACCTGATCGACGATTTCCACTTTTGGGAGGCTTTGCGACAGTGGATTGCGCAAGTGGAAATACCCTTAGCTGATCTGCTCGTCGAGCGGCAGTGGATTAGCGTAAGCGACACGCGCATATTGCAGCAATGGCTAGAGCGGAAGCGGGAGAAGTACGGCACGGCACGGGCCGCGCTCGCCGCCTGCCCTGGCGGAGAGGTTCCGCTTCTGCTGGAACACCTTGACACGCCCGAAGCCTTAGCCTCCGCGTTCGATCATACTTTGGGGTTCTCGCCGGAGTTCATGCAAGCGTTCGTTCCAGGCGGCCCCAGGCAGCGCGCAGCCGACCGACGCACAAGTGTTAGTCTCGTCGGTGACCTATCATCCGGCAACGCGCGATCGCTACGAACGCTATTCACTGACCAGCCTGCACGCGATCGGCGGCGTGGGGCGGGTGTGGCTTGCGCGGGACGCCGCTTTGGGCCGGAACGTGGCACTGAAGGAACTTCGCCCGGAGTTGGTGAATAACCCGGGCCTCTGGTCGCGGTTCCTCCAGGAGGCGCGCATTACCGGCCAGCTTGAGCATCCGGGAATCGTGCCCGTGTATGAATTGACGAGCCGTGCGGCACGATCATCAACCGTACTATACCATGCGTTTCGTGGAAGGCCGCACGCTCTCCGAGGCCGTCGACAGCTATCACAAGAAACGAGCCAAAGGCGAGGCCGGACCGCTTGATTTGCGAGCGCTGCTCAGCGCCTTTGTGGGCGTCTGCAATGCCGTGGGCTATGCCCATTCGCGCCACGTCGTGCATCGTGACCTGAAAGGCGGGAACGTGGTGCTCGGTGATTTCGGCGAAGTGATGGTGCTTGATTGGGGGCTGGCCAAGGTGATCGGCAGCGATGAGCTCGCAAGCGTCGACGCGCCGGCCGGCGATTGCGAAACGCACGTGGGGCAGATCCTTGGCACGCCGGCCTACATGGCCCCGGAACAGGCGGCCGGACAACTCGACCGCATCGGCCCGCGAACCGACGTCTATGGACTGGGGGCGATCTTGTATGAGATTCTCACCGGGCGCGCACCGTTCAGCGGAAAAACAATCGAGGAAATCCTCACCAAAGTGCGCAAGGGCGGGCCCCTGCCGCCGCTTCGCTCTGGCGGCGCGGGTACGGCGGCGCTGGAGGCAATATGCTTGCGTGCCATGGCCACGTGCGCCGAGGATCGATACAGCTCGGCCCGCGAACTGGCTGACGAGGTCGATCGCTGGTTGGCCGACGAACCTGTGTGGGCATATCGCGAACCGTTGCCCAAGCGGCTCGCACGTTGGGTACGGCGGCACAAACCCATTGTCGCCGGGGCGGTATCTTTGCTCGCCACGGCGACGATCGCCCTGGCGGCGGGGCTAGTCGTAGTGCGTGCCGAGCAACAACGTACTGAGGCCGCGCGAGCGCAGGCGGTTGCCTATTCATCTGTGGCCGACACACAGCGCCGACGGGCGCAAGCGAATTTCACACGCGCCCTGGAGATCGTTGACGAGATCGTCCGCCGGGCCGGTGATACGCCGATGAACGGGCCACGCGAGGAGGCACTCGCCGACGGCCTCGTACCGTCGCGAGAGCCCGGTTCGGGAGGCGGACGACAATATCGCCTGCGACGGGCGCTATTGGATGATGCCTTGAAGTTCTATCAAGGTTTCTTGGTCCAAGAGAACACCGATGCGGCGATTCGCCGCGAGATCGAACATGCATACCGCAAGATCGGCGATATTTACGGCGTGCTCGGCAAAGACGCGGAGGCGAATCATGCCTACGCAGCCGCTGCGGCGACCGGGGACTCTACGCGCGAATAAGGGGCTCGCGAGCTAGGTCAGGGTATATTCGAGTCCAGGTGGAGCAACCTGGTTCTTCGCCAAGCGCCGAAGGCGGTCGACCGGCGGAGGTTCTCGGCCTGGCAACTGGTCTTTGATTGATCAGCCTTCCGGTTGTCTTACCAAGCCAACGCTTTGCAAAGTGCCGTCGGTCCCCGACGTAACCCGCGGCGGTCACCCCCTCCTCCGCAGCGAAGCCGCGCAGCCGACGCCAAGAAGTCAGACAATCTTCGTTTTTTATTAACCGGCCGGCAATTTGAATCGCAGGGTTTTGCAAGCCCTCTTATGACGATTGTACATCGCCCTGGCGATCACCTGCCGGATCATGCCCATCGAGCGGTTTCCGCGTGGTCGCAGCCTGGCAAACTTCCTGGGTCTCACGCCAGGCTGCCGTAACTCGGACAAAATGGAGCGTTTGGGCTCGATCACCAAGGAGGGCAGCCGCCTGGTGCGTTGCATGCTGGCCCAGATGGTCCTGCACCTGCTGCGCCGGGATCAAACCGTACGGGCCTGGTATCAGCGGGTCAAACGGCGTCGAGGCGCGAACATCGCGCGGGTGGCGGTGATGCGGCGGATGGCCACGATCCTCTGGCGGATGCTCAGCAAAGGCGAGCGTTGGCGGCCGGGAGCAGCCAACTCGGAGACACCGCCGGCGGCCAGCGATTCTCGGCCGGCCCGTCTGTGGCGGCCCAGGCGAACGATGCTGTTGGCCCTGGCGGCGCGCGTGGCCGAAGCCGCGGGTTCCAGTACCGGTTCCTCTTCTCTGTTGGCGGGAGGGGAGGTGACACGATGCCCGGCATAGACTTCGGCTTGCTCCGCGAGCGGATCACGATGCGGGATGTTCTGCGCCTGCTACAGTTCGAGGCGACGGTTCGCCGCGGGGAGCAGTGGCGTGGCCCGTGTCCGGTGCATGCTTCCCGGAATCCCCGCAGTCGTCCGTTTTCGGTGAACGTGCGGTTAGGGCGATACCAATGTTTCGATTGTGGAACGCGGGGGCACGCCTTGGAATTGTGGTGGGCGGTACACAGAATAAGCGTGCATGCCGCGGCCATGGAATTATGCCCGTTATTGGGCCTGGAGATACCATGGGTGACACGTTGGTAGCCGAGGGCAGACGATGAACAACTCAAAATGGTGATTGCATCGATCGTGGCCTGCGCCACGATCCCTGCGGGCCTTGCTCAGTCCGAGGTTGGGGCATAGATCCTTCGGGAGCAATCTCAGAGGGACGTTGATGTGATTGGGACGAGCTTGGTTTCGCAGGACGGTCGTAAAGAACAGTTCCGTGCCAGGCAGTTTGAGTTCAGACCGCCTGGGCGCCTGCCGTACGGCGAGCGGATGCACGAAGGAATGCGTAGGGGTGCAGTCGCGATGACAAGAACGACTGCGACCGGACCCGTAGAAAGACCTTGATCAATCAGCCCACGAGTTCGTTGGTTTTACCGCAGAGAGCCTGCCAGCAGCAGGCAACGATGAAGGCATTTCAAACGAAGCTACCGGCTTCGGCGTAGAGCGTTTGTTCCGTGCCAACTCAAACCAAACAGAAAAATCAGGATAACCCCCCTTGACAACACAACCTCTTTCAGGAATGCCCCGCCGCCGCAGGCAAGCGTTCATCGGTTCGCGAGGAAATGCACGGGCGGCATTTGAAATCTCCGGCTAGCCGGTTACGATTGGCACTGTATTCGTACATTACTAGACATAGTGGTTCTATATGTACGAAGTCACCAAATCCTCTCTGCCATTGAGCAAGGCGACCCCAGGGTGGCCGAGCAGTTCGGCCGTTGCGGGTCGCCTTGGAAAAAGCTCGGGTTGCCATTGCGATCGATAAGACTGCCGACCGCAGGAAGATGCGCGAGGGATTGATCGAGAGGGCCTAGATGACGGAAGATGTCTTGTCGGCCGTCGCAACACCCGATGGCCGTGCCGCGTCGGTGGTACTGCTCGTCTTGGCCTGCTCCGTTGGCCTTTCCGGTAGAACTAGGAACACTCGGAAGCCCACGTTATTGCTACGGCTCAAAGGTCCGAACCGTCCGCGGTAGGACGACCGGCATTCCCACGATGTGCGGTTCCAAGCACCACCCCGGACGACGCGATCCGAGCCAGTCGGTGGTCCCGCCGGATCGTCTACCGCCGATTTCGAATAATACTCCGGGCCGTACCAGTCCAGGCACCACTCAAACACGTTCCCGTACATATCATACAATCCCCATGCATTGGGCCGCCTGCCACCCACCGCGTGCATCGTCATGCCCGAGTTGTCGCACAACCATCCGAAGTCGCCGAGCTGATCAAAGTCGCCCGGAAAAGGACTGGGCTGAGCGCTGAAGAACCATCGGCCTGCATTCTCAGCACGACATGCATACTCCCACTCAGCCTCCGATGGAAGGCGATACGTTCGCCCCGCCGCCTTCTCCTCGGGCATCTGCGATAGTTTTCGGCAGAACTCCACCGCTTCGCCCCACGATACGTGCTCCACCGGAAACCGCTTCGTGTTTTGCCCGGCAACCTTGTCTTTCTCCTTGCCCGTGACTGCGAACTCGCTGGGGTTCGTGCCCATCACACGCTGATACTCTCCCTGCGTCACCACGAACACCCCAAAGTAAAACGGGCGAGTGATCCGCACTCGGTGTTTGGGGCCCTCTTCCGGTACATGATCCGTATACCATTGCTGGCCGATGTGTGCCTTCAACTCCTCCGCGATCAGTTCCTTGGGCGAGCCCATCTCAAACTCGCCGGGCGGGATGAGCGCTAGCTTCATGCCGATCGAGTTGGTGATCTGGACCGGCATGCCGAGGTGCTTGGCCCATTCCGCTTGATGCCCTTGGGCTTTAGACTTGTCCACTGGCGCGGTGTCAGGCTTGGTCCTCGCTACTATCTTTTCAAGCAACTTCTTATACTCGGGCCGGTCACGCACGCCATCCAGGTCACTGTCCACTTTCATTGCTTCGAACGACTTCGGATTGTCAAAGTACCCCAGAACACAAGCTTGTTGGAGGCAGCCAAAGGTATTTTCCGTCAAAGTCTTGGCAGATGTCGTGGCTTCATCAGCGTCTCTGCCCGCATGGCCATTGTTCTCAGCGAGAGCTCTTGCATGCGAGCAAGCAAGGTCGTAGTAGATTAGAGCTAATCTCTCCCGATATTCGAGGATGTTTGGGTGGCGTTTTTCCATTGACTGGAAGATGAAGAGTGCTGACTGGGCTGTTGCTTCTCCTTCCTTGGCTCTGCCTGTTGCACAATAGGTACGGATCAAGTAGTTGTAGAAGCTCGCGAGAGAACGCTGGTACTCGGGCACGTCGGGATGCCTTTCGACCAGGTTCTTGTAAATGGAAAGAGCTTCTGCGTAGGCTGCTTCCGATTCCTTGATCTGGCCTTTGTTGTGGTAGAGGATGCCCAGGGAGTTGAGGCACATTGCCAGGTCATCGTGAACTTTCGGCGCCTCGGGAAGCATTTTCACCACGTTTCTATAGATGACAAGAGCTTCCGTGTAGGCAGATTCCGCTTCCTTGAGCTGGCCTTTGTGTCTATAGAGGAGGCCCAAATTGCGATAGCTGATCCCTAGATTAACCTGATATTCGGGCACCTCGGGATGCCTTTCCACCTGGGGCGTAAAGATGGTGATTGCTTCCTTATAGGCAACTTCCCCTTCCTTGGCCCGACCTGTTTCTGCAAAGACGCTGCCCAGGTTGCGATAGCTGATCCCCAGGCCAACCTGATAGTCGGGCACTTCGGGATGAGTTTCCGCAAGAAGTTTATCAATAGCGAGGGCTTTCTTGCAGGTCGTTTCCTCTTCCTTGACTCGGCCTGTATCTCCATAGACGTTGGCCAGGTTGCTGTAGCAGTGCGCAAGATCAGCCTGATTCTCGACAACCTCGGGGTGCTTTTCCGCTTGGGGCTTAAATATGGCGATTGCTTCCATATAGGCAGCTTCCGCTTCCTTGGCACGGCCTGCGGTCCTAAACAGATGCCCCAGGTCATAGTAATAGCGTGCTAGATTCTTCTGGTACGCGGGCACGTCGTCATGCTTTGCAGCAATAGATCGGTTGATGGCGATGGCTTCCTGGTAGGCGACTTCCGCTTCCATGGCGCGGCCTGTCTCGCAATAGACATTGGCCAGGCTGCAGTAGATAGCTGCTAGATCATTCTGGTAACTGGGCAACTCAGGATACCTCTCCACCAGGATTTTCTGAACGGCGAGCGCTTCCTTGCAGGCGACTTCCGCTTCCTTAGCGCGACCTGTACCCCGGTAAAACTCGCTTAGGAGGTTGTAGCTAATCGCTAGTCGATACTGAAAGTCGGGCAGTTTCGGACACTTTTCCACCAAAGCTGTCAGAATGGTGATCGCCTCCTTGACCGCCGTTTCCGATTCTCTTGTCCGACCGGTCGTCAGACAGAAGATGTTCATGATTCCATAGCTAAACGCCAGGGCATTCTGATATTCGGGCACCTCGGGATGCCTTTCCACCAGCATTTTCTGAATCGCGAGAGCCTCCTTGTAGGCGACTTCCGCTTCCTTGGCCCGGCCTCTGTCAGAATAGAGTATGCCCAGATTGACATAGCTAATCCCTAGCGCAGCCTGATATTCGGGCACATCAGGATACCTTTCCGCGAGGATTGTTCGAATCGCGATGGCTTCCTTGTCGGCGACTTCCGCTTCCTTGTCCCGGCCTGAGTGATAATAAAGAAGGCCCAAGTTGCCATAGCTGTCCCCAAGGCCAGCCTGATATCCGGGAACATCGGGATGCCTTTCCGCCAGGACTTTCCCAATGGCCACAGCTTCCCGGTACGCCGCTTCCGCATCCTTGTACCGGCCCGTTTCCATATCGAGCAGAGCAAGAGTGTTATGATCTGCCGCTAAGTCAGCTCGATAGTTTGGCAGCTCAGGGTGCTGCACTACCAAGAGCCTTAAAATAGCCATGCTTTGCCGGCATGCCGTTTCCGCCTCTTTGGCCCGGCCTGTATTCCGATAGAATATGCCCAGTTTGCTATAACTGGAGGCTACGCGCACTTTGATATGCGGCCTCGGCGCCGAATTCCTGTGTAAGCCGCGTAGCAGCCGTAAGTGCTTGCTTATAAGCAGTTTCAGCAGCAGGCCAATGGCCCAAAGCGCATTCGATGTCCCCGCGCGCAAGGAAAGCCCTTGCACGTTCAGCCTGTAAGTCGGGATCGTCTGAATCCTGACTGGTCAGGTTCTCATAATATTCGTTTGCCGACTGCAATAAGTCACGCCGTAACGTCTCGAGATTATGGGGCTTGAGCCGTGCATCATTGGCGACCTGAGTGTAGTACTTTTGCACCGCTTCGCGGGCCAACTTCAAGTTGTTAATGGCCTTCTGTGCCTCAGTCTCGGCTTGAATGCGTGCTTTCTTGGCCTCGCCGAGCGCTTTTTCGACCTGGCCGCGTGCAGTTTCCGTCTCGAAACGTAACTTTGCCTCACGGTAGTATCCCCGCACAGCCAGAGCGGTAATCATCAACAGCAGAGCTACAATGCCCGCAGCAATCCCCAGCGGCACCCGGAAGCGACGGACGAACTTCCGCACCCGGTACCAGTTGCCTGGCGGCCCGGCATGTACCGGTTCGTGGGCCAGGTAATGCTGGATATCTTCGCCCAAGGCAATCGCGGCGGCGTAGCGCCGGCCTCGGTCTCTTTCCAGGGCCTTCATCACGATCCAGTCGAGTTCCTGACGCAACTGCCGGTGCAGAATTTGGGGAACCACCTGGCGGTTCTTGGCCAGGTCTTGCGAATCGTCGCCGAGCGTAGAGATTCTCGTGCTCGGCCTGGGCGGTTCGTCTTCCCGGATGATTCGACAGATTTCCTCAAAGCTGGCCTGCCGAAGCACACGGCGGTCAAAGGGCAGCGTGCCCGTCAACAACTCGTACAACAGCACGCCTAGGGAATAGATGTCGCTGCGGATATCGATGTCCGCAATGGACATCCCCGCCTGTTCCGGGCTCATGTATTCCGGCGTGCCGAGAAACTGTCCTTGTTCGGTAAAGATCGATCGCTCCGCGAGCGGCTGCTCCAACGCCTTAGCCAGGCCGAAGTCGATGATTTTCGGTACCGGCTGATTGTCGATCACGGTGACAAGGACGTTCGTGGGCTTGATGTCGCGGTGAATGATGCCTTTTTGGTGGGCGTGCTGGACCGCCTGGCAGACCGTGAAAAAGAGCCCCAGACGCTCTTTCAGGCTGAGCTTGCGCGTCGCAGTAGGCGGTGATCGGCTCGCCTTGGACCAATTCCATGACAAAGTAGGAACGGCCGTTCTCTGTCATGCCCGCGTCGAAGACCCGGGAAATGTTGGCGTGGTCCATCATCGCCAAGGTGTGCCGCTCGGCCTCGAAGCGTGCCAGAACCTGACTCGTGTCCATGCCCAGCTTGAGGATCTTGATCGCCACGCGACGCCGAATGGGCTGTTCCTGGTCAGCCAGATAGACGATGCCAAAGCCACCCTCGCCCAGGACGCTGCGGAGCGTATAAGGCCCAATCCGCGTACCCAGCATGGCGTCGCGATGCGAAGCGTGCGACGAGGCTGCGGCGTCCAACTGCTCCGCCTGCTTAAGAACAGCTTCGATCAAGTTGTCGTTCTCAGGGAACCGAGCCCGGTAGTCGGCCATTGTGGGCCTATCCCCATTGCAACGGCGATAATCCAGATCGAGGAGCAGCAGTTCCGTGAGCAATGCCGCGCGTTCGGGGCCGGCAGTATCGTCGAGAAAATCCTCGGCACTTGGCCGGCCACCGCGTCGCCAGACCTCTTCGAAGGCCCGGCAGATCCGATCGATCCGTTCCTTGGCCTCTAGGGATAGTGAATGATCGATGGTTGGCGAATAGTGATTAGTTGGAGAATCGTCGGTCATGGAAAGGCGGTATGCGGGGATGTCGGTAGCCAGTAGTCAGTTGTCGGTTGCCGGTACGGAGGCAGGGAGAAAGCCAGAACTCGGTGCTCACCGCTGTCTGGGCTCGGTTGTCGGTAAGTGTCGGTTTGCATTTTGCATTTCACCCCCTCAATCCCCAGCGCCCAGTACCTAGCTTCTCTCCGCTTGCTCCTTGCTCCAGACGCGTTTCCACTTGTCGCGGATCAGCCGCAGGCGGCGTTCGACGGTCCGCTGAGAGCATTTCAACTGTGCGGCAATCTCCTCGTTGCTCGCTCCTTCCATCTTGGCGGCGGCGATTGCCTGCAATTCTCCATCCTGGAGCTCTGTGAAAAGCCGCTGACATTCGTCGGCCATGACGGCTTCCATTTCCGGTGATAGCGTATCGTCGGGCACCTGGGAAACGGACGACGGTTCGGCTTGCCCGCGGGTCGGATTATTCTCCCTGGCGGAGCGGCCCCGGTCGCCGCCCCGTTGTTGGCGGCTCTCACGGCGACGCAGGTCGATCACGCGGTGCATGGTGATCTGGAATAGTAAACGCCAAAGACCGTCGCGGTCCGCCAATTCGGGATAGCGGCCTTCTTCGGCCGCCTGGTAAAAGCGGTTCATGGCGCTCAAGGCGACGTCTTCCTCGTCGGCCATCTGCCCGGGCAAGCCCCGGAGTTTCTTCTTTGCCAAGCGAACGAGCTGGGGGAAATACCGGTCCCAGAGGGCCGCGGCCGCACGGGAATCACCCTCGCGGACCTCGCGGATCCAATGCGTAACCGAACCACCCGACGGCATGCTAGATCCTCCACCACGGAATAAACTCATAGAATTCGATCACCAATACTACGGCGTTCGGCAAGTGGAAGACAGTTGCCGCCGGCGTCCGGCAGCAATATCGCCGGCACGACCCCTCGGCAGCTCGCGTGACGCAAGCCTATGACTGTCAATGAGTTACGCCCAGGCTGCAATCCTAAAGTACTGCCTACGATTTCTGTCAAAATAATTTTGTCGGGTTGGCCGTCTATGTCGCGTTCTTCTCAGTAGACGTATGGGGTTTTGCCCCGGTTTGTCGCATTGTGTATGAGAGGCCACTGGCTTCTATGACAAAAGGTCTGTTACCTGCCGGGCGGCGTGGTCTGCGAGTCCGGGATGATGAACTTCTAACGCGGACCCAATTGAACAAATGGAGAACCAAGTGATGATGAAGAACTACATTCGGCTCGGCGTCGGCCTGATGACGCTTTTCGCATTTGCCTTGGCCTTGCCTATGGCGGCCGGCCAGGTGGTCGCGCTTCCCACGATAAGCGGCGGCTGGGGCGCGATGGGCCTGGCCCTCGACCCGGTGACCGACGACATCATGGTCGTCGGCTCCGGCAACTCGTTTGCGGCAGACTTCGTCGCCGCCAGCCTCACCTACAACGGGGCCGTCAACACGGCGTTCGGAGGCGGCATCGTCGTTGACGCCGTCTCTTCGGGGGGCGAGCAGAACTGGCCCAACGCCTGCGCGATCGATTACGCCGGCAAACTGCTGTCCGCGGGACAATACACCTACTCTTCCAAGAAGGCGTCGGGTTGGGGCTTCGCGACTGTCCGGTACAACACGAACGGCGCGCTCGACACCACCTTCGGCAGCAAGGGAATCGTCACCGAAAACTTCAGCTACTCGGCTGGAATCCGCGCCATGGTCATGCAGGGCAGCGGGAGCAGCGAAAAAATCGTGGTTGCCGGAAATCAACTTGAAGAGGTCAACCCGGTGCTGCTGGCGCGGTATACCAAGAGCGGGGCGCTGGACACAACCTTCGGCTCCGGCGGCATCGCCACCGCTACCACGCCCTTCGCCAGCGTCGCGGTCGAGGACGTTGCCTTGCAATCCAACGGCAGCATCGTCGTCTGCATTTGGATCGAGACGAGCCAAGGAATATCGATGGGCCTGATGTGCTACACGGCCAACGGCGTTTTGGATACGAGCTTCGGACCAAACGGCAACGGCTATGTGACACTCATGGTCGACGGCCAAGACACCTGGCCCCGCGGCATCGCGGTGGACGCCGATGATAATATTGTCGTGGCGGGCTTCTACGGCAATGGCAGCCAGGCAATGGCGCTGGTCCGCTTTACGGCTGACGGCGAGCTGGATGGGACATTCGGCAGCGGCGGCATCGTCACGGAGAGCTTCGCCAAGGCGGCCTACTCCGTGGTCATCAACAGCCAGGGAAACATCGTGATCTCCGGCGTGGCCCCCAACGGCGAAAACCTAGTCGTGGCGCGATTCACCAGCGACGGCGACCTGGACAACACCTTCGGCTCTACGGGCGGGGTTTTCAACGGACAAGGCTATGCCGATGACTTCGCGTATTCCCCGGAAGGAATCAGTCACTCGGTGCAAATCCAATCCGACGGGCAGATCATCCTCGTCGGTTGCGACGAGGACGGCGTGAACGCCGTCGTCCGCTACAACTCGAACGGCACCCCGGACACGACTTTCTAGCGCCTCTGGGAGCCATCGAGGTCGGGCAAACACTTCACGCTGATAGAAAAGCGGCCGGTGAGCCCTAGCGACCACGCTAGCGCTCGCCGGTATTTCCCGCGCGGATGGTCTGCGCGCTCGATTCCTAACATGCCTAACGCTAATTCCCCAAGAGGAGTAAATCATGACCACATTTCTTTTCCCACCTCGTTCTACTCAGTCCGTTTCAATGCCCCATTTCCAAAGGAGCACATCTTTGTCCTTGTTCAACCGTTGTTCCGCCATGGCCGTCGCCCAAGTGTTGTTGGCGGCTCTCCTCCCAGTATTCGAATCCAACGCCAGGGCGGGCGATATCACTTACAACATTGTTAACTACCCCGTCGACCAGACCGATCAGTGGACCGCCGGAACCGACACCCTTTCCGGCACGATCATCACCGATGGAGCGTTAGGAAATCAATCTACATCATCCTTCATTGTCGGAGGTACAGCCACCATAACCGACCCCAACGGAGACTCCTACACGTACCCGCTGAATGATATGGAATTAGGGAATATGGCGACTTATGGTTGTGACCTCACGGCCGATCAGATTTTAATACCTTTCGGCTGCAGCGCGGTATTCAATTTTGGTGGCCCCTCGATTAACGCGGTTACGTCGGCTTCTACTCCGGGCATCTTTCTCGCATATACAAATTACTCCACTACGTCATATGGTCCGTCATATTATGGTGGGGTGTGGAATGATTACGAAAATCCTGCGGCATGGCAACAGGACAATTCGGCCGAGATTCTCTCAGGCAATCCCGGCGACATCAACGCATCACCGGGCTCCTCATGGATCATCGCCGGCGTCGTTCCCGAACCGACCACCTTGACGCTCTTGGGATCGGCCCTGCTGGGACTTGGCGTAGTTTATCTGCGGCGGCGTGGGGCGAAAGGCGTGACGACGGCTCCGTCATAGGCGTCCAGCCCGCTCTGCGGCCTGTCGCGCGATATCGAGCGCTATCTGGCGGATGAGCCGGTGGAGGCCCGGCCGCCGTCGGCCGGCTATCGGATGCGGAAGTTCGTTCGCCGCAACAAGGGGCGGGTGCTCGCCGCGGGCCTGTTGCTTTTTGCGCTTATCGGCGGGATCGTAGGGACGAGCTGGGGACTGTTCACTGCGGAGCGGGCATTGCACGCCGAAGAGCAGCAGCGGCAGATCGCCCAACAGCAGCAACAGCGTGCCGAGGCCGGAGAGCGGTTGGCGGGCGAACGGCTCATCCAGGTTGAGGCCGAGAAAAAGGAGGCTGAGGAGGGGAGGCAGGTCGCCCAAGCGGTGCGTTACTTCCTGCAAAGCAAGCTGTTGGGCAGGCCGACGCGCTGGTCCAGTCCGATGCGCTGCTGAAGTCAGGCCGGTCTCTGACGGAAGCTATCCAGCGGCTCATCGATCTGGCCGCGGCCACGAACAAGCCCGACGAAGTCAAAAAGTGGCGGACCGAGTTGGCAAGGTGTGCTGCGCGGAAGGCAGTCAAGAATTCGTCGAAATCTCCCGCGGGTGTGAGGGGTTTTGCGTCCAAACGGCGCTTAGTTACTAGAGGCGCTGAAAAGCCCGCCCGCCGACTCCCAAGGAATTCTTGGCGAGTCGGATCGAGACTTGGCGTTGATGTCTATGGACGCGCACCCTTTGCACGGCCCAGCGCCGCCGGCGGAGAGGGCGATCCTCTCCACGGTGTTTCCGGGCAAACGGTCCGCGGGCCCGGAGCGATCACCGTTCACTTTGCAGGCGGATCGACTTGATCTGAAAGAACTTATCCGTGTGGCTCAATCAATTGCGAAAAACCTCGCTTGCGCGGTGGGCCGTGCTACGGCTGTGGGGAGGCATCCTTGTTCTGCTCGGCCTAGTTACCACAAATGCTAACGGTCAGACTCTTACCACGCTGACCTCCTTCAACGGCAGCGACGGCCAGTGGCCCCTAGCAGGTTTGACGCTCATCGGCAACACGCTATATGGGACGACCGAAGAAGGCGGCGCCAATGGGTACGGCACGGTCTTCAGCCTCCCGTTGAGCGGCGGCACCCCCACGACAATCGCCACTTTTACAGGCAGTAATGGGTGGTGGCCAATGAGCGATTTGACCCTCAGTGGGGACACGTTGTACGGCGTGACCGCCAAAGGCGGCGCGCATGGGGACGGCACGGTCTTCAGCGTTCCCGCGAGCGGCGGTACGCCAAACGTTCTGGTCTCGTTCGACTGGGGCGCAACCATGACTACCTATCCCTATGGTTCTTTGACGCTCAGCGGCAGCACTCTTTACGGTACGGCAATCAATGGCGGTGTCAACAATATCGGCGCGGTCTTCAGCGTTCCTTTAAGTGGTGTGACTCCCACCATACTGACCTCGTTCACTGGTGCGGGCGCCTCAGATCCGTGGGGCGGTCTGACGCTTAGCGGAAGCATGCTGTATGGGGTGGCGGGGACGGCGTTCACTGCGGAGGGCGGCACAGTCTTCGCCCTTCCCGTGAGCGGCGGCACGCCCACCGTGCTGGCATCGTTCAACGGCAGCAACGGCATCGCCCCTTTTGGGAACTTGACACTCAGTGGCAGCGCCCTGTATGGATCCACCGTAAATGGCGGTATAGGTTATAACGAGGGCGAACCCGGCGATGGCGTTATCTTTCGGGTTCCCACAAGCGGCGGCACGCCGGCGGTGTTAGCCGCGTTCAACGGCAGCGACGGCTCGGGTCCCAACGGCAGTTTGACGCTAGTCGGAAATACACTTTATGGGACGGCGGTCGAGGGCGGTGTCGGTTATAATGGTAGCTACCGGAGCGGCTACGGCGTCGTTTTTAGCGTTCCCGTGAGCGGGGGCACACCCACGGTCCTGGCGTCGTTTGACGACAGCAACGGCGCCGGCCCTTGTGGCGGCTTGACGCTTGTCGGCAATACTCTGTTTGGCACGACAAACGGTGGCGGCGCCTACGGGTACGGAACTGTCTTTGCGTTAACTCTCCCTCCCTCGAACTGGACATCGGCAGCCAACGGAAACTGGAGCAATTCGAGCAACTGGACGGGTAGCGTGCCGAATGGTGTTGGCGCAGGGGCCGCGTTAAATGTCGCGACTACTGCGGCAGTTACCGTCACGCTCGATATGCCGGTGACGTTGGGCTCACTTCAGTTTGGTAACTCGGGCAGTGCAAGCGTGGGCTACACGCTGAGCGGCATCGGCACGAACACCTTGACCCTGAGCAATTCGGGCAGCGGCGCCACGATTACCGTGACCAATGGCACCCACGCCATTGATGCCCCCGTCATTTTGGCCGACGACCTTATCGTGACCTCAGGTGGCACGAACCCCTGGACACTCAGCTTCGGGACAGCTCAGCAGCATCACGGATAACGGCGCCGGCTACTCGCTCACGATGGACTGCGCCGGCGGCACGCTTATTCTTAGCGGTTCGGACAGCTATGCGGGTGGCACGATCGTCGAGGCAGGGACGTTGGAAATAACCACCGCCGCCGCCTTGCCCACCGGTGAGAGCTTGACGGTGGGCGCCGGCGGCACCTTTATCTTCGATCCCATGGCGACCGCTGCGTCTCTTGCATCGCCCAGCCCGGCCGTTTCCGCCGTTCCCGAACCGGCCACCTTCGCCCTGCTTGGGGTCGGAGCGATGGGGCTGCTGCCCTACACGTGGCGACGGCGGAAGCGACCTGCATAACCGCGCCAACCGCTAAGAGGCAACCCGGAGAGTTTTGCGAGCATTCCTACATATCGAAACCCAAAGCGTAAGGGCGAAATGCCTCTTAGTCGACCTCGTCGCGCTCGGCCAGGCGCGTCCTGCTCAGCGACTTGTCCACTTCGGCGCGCCCCGCAGCCCTTCCCCGGAAAATTGTTTCTCGGGCGTGAGGGGTTTTGCGTCCAAACGGCGTTTTTATGTATAGAGGCTGATTTGGCTGCCTCTCATCGCCCGAGCGACCCGGTCCGCAGGCTCGTCGCGATGGACTTTTTCTAATCCCGCGGACCTTGTTTCAGAAAGAGGAGAACGACCTAATGTTCCCTATTCGCTTTCGGCTTGGCGTGGGCCTGACCACGCTCTTTGCGTTTGCCTTGGCTTCGCCCGACGTGAACGGCCAGGTGGTCACCCTTCCCACAGTAAGCGGCGGATGGAGCGCGATGGCGGCGGCGCTCGACCCCGTGACCGACGATATCATGGTCGTGGGGACGGAAAATACCGATGATAGTGGCTTCGTTGCCGCCAGCCTCACTTACAACGGCGCGGTCACTAATGTCTTTGGGGGCGGAATCGTGAGGGATGCCGTCGCCGCTTCCAAATACGAGGCCTGGCCTTACACTTGCGCGGTCGACTATGAGGGCAGGCTCCTGTCCGCGGGGATATGCGGCACCAAGTCGGGCGATGCCTTCGCGGTCGTCCGCTACGACACCAACGGCGACCTGGAGAAGACCTTCGGCACGAAAGGCATCGTCACCACTCTGTTCAACGGCGTTTCCCAGGCCACACTCCGTGCCATGACCTTGCAGTACAGCGGGGCCAACGAGAAGATCGTCGTTGCCGGAAGCGATTGGGAGCAGAACCCCGTGCTGCTGGCGCGATACACCAACACGGGGGCCTTGGACACCACCTTCGGCTCCGGCGGCACGGTGCAAACCACCACGCCCTTCGAGTATGTCATCGTCCAAGACATGGTGGTGCAGTCCGACGGCAGCATCATCGTCTGCGCCGAGGGCTTATCGGCGGGCGAACCGACCACGACGGTCTTGATGCGCTACACTCCCAACGGCCAGCTCGACACGACGTTCGGGTCAGACGGCTACGCGACGCTCAGCATCGACGGAGAGAGCACCTCTCCCCGGGGCATCGCGGTGGACGCCGACGACAGGATTGTCGTTGCGGGCGCATGCGAGGACGACGACGATTACCTGGCGCTGGTCCGCTTTACGGCCGACGGCGATCTCGACGACACATTTGGTGACGGCGGCGGCGTCACGGAGAGCTTCGCTGCGAGCGCCGAGGCCGTCGCCATCGACGACGACGGCGATATCGTGATTGCCGGGATTTCGGCCAACGGCGAGAACCTGGTCGTGGCCCGATTCACCAGCGACGGCGATCTGGACGACACGTTCGGCTCCAGCGACGGGGTCTTCAACGGCCAGGGCTACGCCGACGACTTCGCCTATTCGCCCTGCGCCGATTCGGTGCAGTTGCAGCCCTCGTCGTCCGATCCGCTGGGCTACAAGATCCTTTTGGTTGGCTCGAGCGACGACGCGAACGTAGTGGTGCGTTACAAATCCAACGGCACGCCGGACGCAAGTTTCTAACCGTGGAGGGCCCCTTGTGGGCAAAGCTTGGGACGGCGGCGGCGGTGGCGGCACTTTTGTTTTCCAGTCGGGAGCTTCCCTGCCGCTGATCGTCGCCGGCGGTGGCGGGGGCAGCGGGGCGCAAGGCCCGGGCGATGTCTACGGACGCGCACCCTTTGCACGGCCCAGCGCCCCCGGTGGAGAGGGCGATCCTCTCCACGGTGTTTCCGGGCAAACGGTCCGCGGGCCCGGAGCGATCACTGTTCACTTTGCAGGCGGATCGACTTGATCTGAAAGAACTTATCCGTGTGGCTTCGCAGTGAATCGGATTCTCCAACCCCTGACCGGCTGACACCCAGAGCCGGCGAGAGTCGGGAATTCCCGGGCCCGACACCCGCGTTTCATCGAGCTTGGATCCGCCGCGGCAGCCGGTCTTTTTCTTGGTCGGTTGCCCGAGTTCCTAATAGTGCCATACCGTTGCCGGGACTCCTACCCAAGGACCGTTTTCTCGGAGCAAAGCCCCGTCGATCCCCCCTTCCTTGCCTGCGTCGGTCACCCCCACCGCCGCAGCGAACCGGCGCGGTCGGCGGCAAAAAGTCAAGAAACCTCTGGTTTTTCTTGATCCGCAGGCGATTTGACTCCCGTCTGACTTTTGCAGCCAAGGGACTGGACGACGGCAACGAGATTTTGCCCGCTTGCAAGTGCCTGGGATTGCTCGCAGCGGGCAGCCAAGTCTCTGTCCAGAGGAAATCCGATAGGGTAGACTGGGGCATCAGGAAGAACCGGCAGACACGTCTTGTCGCCACACTTCAGTAGGTGATGAGTATGAGCAGGCAAGTAACCCACCCTCGCGACGAGATCATGCGCACGATGGAGCGCATCTATCGGTACCGCATGACCACGACTTCCGGTGGCAACCTCTCGATTCGCGAACCGGACGGGAGCATCTGGATCACGCCGGCTCGGATGGACAAAGGTAGTCTGACACGCGATGATATTGTCTGCGTTGAACCGGACGGGGCGGTCGAGGGCCGTCATCAGCCGTCGTCGGAATTTCCTTTCCACAAGGCAGTGTATGAGGTTCGGCCGGACATCCGTGCGGTCGTCCATGCACATCCGGTCGCCCTGGTCGCGTTTAGCATCTGCCGGCAGACGCCTGACACACGCCTGTTTCATCAAGCGCACTTTATGTGCGGCCAGACGGGCTTCGCGGCTTATGCCGTGCCGGGCAGTCGCCAACTCGGCGACAACATCGCCGAAACCTTCCGGGCGGGCTGTGACAGTGTCATTCTGGAGAACCACGGCGTTGTGGTCGGCGGCGAGAGCCTATCGCATGCCTTCCAGCGGTTCGAGGCATTTGAGTTCGCCGCGAAAACCGTAATCAAGGGCCGCCACCTTGGTGACGTTCGATATCTCACGGAACACCAGCTCCAGCAGGCTCATGACCGCAGTGTCGCATTGGAGTCGTTCGAGCCCGCCCCGTCCACGACCAATGAACAGGAATTGCGGCGACAGTTGCGAGTCTTTCTGCAGCGCGGGTGTCGACAGCGGCTGTTGATCAGCACCGAGGGCAGTTTTTCAGCCCGGCTGGGTGAAGACTCGTTTCTGATCACGCCTACGCAGCAAGATCGCGAATTGCTCGACCTTTCGGATTTCGTGCTCGTGCAAGGCAACCAGCGTGAGGTTGGCAAGAAGGCCAGCCGCGCCGTCTTCTCGCACCAGGCCATCTATCGCAAGCATCCGCACGTGCAAGCCATCATCTTTGCCCACCCAGTGAATGCGACGGCCTTCAGCGTGACCACCTCAACCTTCGACACCCGTACGATCCCCGAGAGTTATGTGTTTCTGCGCGACGTGCAGCGTGTGCCCTACGGCACCCAGTACCAACAGGATGGGAGCATCGCGGATTTCGTGTCCGCGTCCTCGCCGGCCGCAATTCTCGAAAACGACGGCGTCCTCATCACCGGCTCTAGCGTGCTTGACGCCTTTGATCGCCTAGAAGTTCTCGAATCAACGGCCGAAGCGCTCATCAACGCGCATGCAATCGGCAAAGTCTCCGCCATGCCGGATGCCGTGATCCGCGAGCTGCGAGAGGCATTTGGGCTAAAGTGATCGCGAAGAACGCCGGACCCCGCAAGCGGCACGGTTCGGGCCGCTGCAAAAGGAATTGTCATCGCGGACTGGGCCTGCACAGCATACCCGCCTTCTCTTTCAGCTACGCCTCCGCCCGTTCTGGCATTGCTACCAAAGGACCAATTTTCGGAACAAGGGCCGGCCGGCTTGCCTGCGGCGGTCACCCCCTCCTCCGCGCCAAGCGGCAGGGCTGGCGCCAAAAAGTCAGGAAACCTCCAATTTTTCTTGACCTGCAAGCAATTTGACACTCGCGCCATCCTATCCTTGCCCTCCCGCTTACTGTCTCTCGATGGGAGGGAACAAAGCCCTCGCCTTCAGGCGAAACCTTCAGGATACATTCAACGCTGTTGTGCGAATGGCCTCTGCCTTTGATCATGTTGATTTGGCTCGAATGGCCAGGACCCTGTGCCATTCGACTCAGGGTCTTCAGGCTGGGACGTGCGAAGGACTTCAGTCCGTAGCTCGTCCCGATGCCTTGAAAGCCCTCGCCTTCAGGCGAGGGTCGTTTACTAAGATCCACGGCCGTGAACGGGAGCGCAGTTCCCGCTTGCCCAAAAAAGGACCGTATCTTGACACCACATTGGCACCCGCTAGATTGTGGCGGACCGGTCTCAAGGGAACTCCGTGGAAGGTACCTTGAGGCTGTATATAATGTGGCCATGTTCGCAGATCCGTCCAGCATGCCGCCGGGAGAGGGGAAAAGGCTCTTCGCTACCACGCAATGGAGCGTCGTGCTGGCCGCTGGAGATATCGACCGGCACGAAGCACGAATCGCACTGGCTCAGCTCTGCGAGGCCTATTGGTATCCGTTGTACGCGTATGTTCGTCGTCGCGTTGAAAACGTCCATGAGGCACAAGACCTGACACAGGCTTTCTTCGCCCATCTGCTCGAAAAACAAGCCATCGCCCGAGCGGATCACCATCGCGGGCGTTTTCGCGATTTCCTCGTTACGGCTCTCAAGAACTTCCTCAGCAACGAATGGGAAAAGGCGCGGGCCGAGAAACGTGGCGCGGGGAAGACGCCGTTGTCGTTGGATTTTGACTCGGGCGAATCGCGATACAGGATCGAACCATCCCACGAGCTAACGGCGGAGAGGCTCTACGAGCGGCGCTGGGTGCTGACGCTGCTGGATCAGGTGTTGGAAAGCCTGCGCATCGAGCTGGCTGAAGCCGGCAAAGCCGAGCACTTCGAGCAGCTCAAAGCCACTCTGGCAGGCGATGCAACCGCCGCCGACTACGACCGGGCGGCGGAGGCCCTGGGGATAAGCCCCGCGGCGGCCAAGCAGGCGGCGTTTCGGATGCGCAAGCGATATCGCCAGCTTTTCCGAGAGGAGGTTGCCCGGACCGTGGCCCACGAAGCGGAAGTGGATGACGAGATCGGGAGGCTTTTGGCGACCTTGGGCGGATAGTTGCAGAGAACCGTGTTACTGGTTCCAAGGAAACCTGTACTAGAAGGTAGACGACCTTTCAGTTGAAGGAAAAAGCGATGAACAAGCCGCCTATTTGCCCAAAATGTGGCGCCCATCTTCCTGAAGATGCCCCCGCCGGGCTGTGTCCTAACTGCCTGGTACGAGCCGGCTTCGAGAGTGCGGGCCAGGCGAAACCTCAAATTGCACCGACGGCCCCAAGTCCGGCTTCATCTAGGTTCGAGCCGCCGTCGGTCGAAGAACTAGCCGGGCGATTTCCACAACTGGAACTCCTCGAACTCCTCGGTATAGGGGGCATGGGTGCAGTCTACAAGGCCCGGCAAAAGGAACTGGACCGAATGGTGGCCGTCAAAATCCTCCCACCCGAGGTCAGTGCCGATCCGGCCTTCGCCGAGCGGTTCACCCGCGAGGCCCGCGCCCTGGCCCGGCTCAACCACCCGAACATTGTCGGGGTTTACGACTTTGGGAGAACCGGCGATGGCTTGTTTTACTTCGTCATGGAGTACGTCGACGGCGTGAACTTGCGCCAGGCGATCCAGGCCGGCGGGATAGACGCCAAGCAGGCCCTGGCGATCGTGCCGCAGATCTGCGACGCCCTGCAATTCGCCCACGACGAAGGTGTCGTTCACCGCGACGTCAAGCCCGAGAACATCCTCGTCGACAAGCGCGGCCGGGTGAAGATTGCCGACTTTGGCTTGGCCAAGCTGCTCGGGCAGGGACCCGGCAACGTGTCGCTCACGGCCACGCAGCAGGTCATGGGCACGCTCCGTTACATGGCGCCCGAACAAATGGAGGGCACGAAAGGCGTCGATCACCGTGCCGACATCTATTCTCTGGGCGTGGTGTTCTATGAACTGTTGACCGGCGAGTTGCCGATCGGCCGCTTCGCCCCGCCGTCGAAGAAGGTCGAGATCGACGTGCGACTGGATGAAGTGGTGTTGCGAGCGTTGGAGAAAGAACCTGAGCAGCGCTACCAGCACGCCAGTGAAGTAAAGACGGAAGTCGAGCAGATCGCCAGCTCACGCCGGACGAAGGGATCGCAGCGCGATCCGACCGACCTCCGCGCTAGCCGGTGGCTGCGGCAGTGGCTGGCCGGTTGCAGCGGTTGGGCCACGATCCTCTCGGTATTCGGGGCGGGTGCGACCTTTCTGTACTGGGATTGGGAGCAGATCCCCGGCCGCGCGATCTTTATCTGCGGGTATGGAATATGGTACGGGCTCGTTAGCGGTGCGGTGTTTCTTACGATTTTCCTGGTACTCGTCGCCGGGGAACTCCTTCATGCGAGCCGAATTTGGCGCGCTCTGGCCATGATCGCGGGTGGGACAGTTATCACGGTTGTCACAAGCACGTTTCTTTGGCTGGAGGCATACGGCGAACTCGCCGTTATTCCCGGACTGGTCGACACGGCTGTCAGCGATACGCTGGGGAACTTCGTTCGGAACGCGTCACACAATGGAGCTATGGGCGGGGCGCATGTCGCGCTATTGTTAGGGCTTGGACTGCTCGTCCTTGGGTGTGTCTCGCTTGGCGGAATAGTCCGCCGAGCCGGTGAACAGCGTCTATACGTCCGGGCGGCTGATGATTGACGGCAAGACGATGGCGTCGGGCGGCGTTGGCTTCCGAACGGAATTGAGCAATCGAATCCCGCGGGGGTCCTGATGCTGGCGACGTATCGTGGTGAAAACGGGCGCCGGGTTCCTTTATTTCCGGTGCCGGATCTTCGTTGAGTCCAACGCGTCTGCCCCTGCCAGCGTTTAAGGCAGCCGCGAGGCGGCGGAATGATTTGGCCAGGGGCGTGAACCGGGGTGAGCACCTGGATGAGGGATAATGCATTATTTTCTCCGAACGCCATAGGGAAAACATTCATGTCCAACCGCGAAACTCGTCCCAAATGTGGCAGCGATATTCCTGGCGGTGCGCCCGCCGGCCTTGTGCCTGGTGCTGGACGGATTGGAGAGCCAAAGGACCGTTCTCGGAACGCCGTCAGCCCGCTATCCTGCGGCGGTCACCCCCACGAATGGCACTAGCTTAAGGAAAGATGTCGGGCGTCGGCCTCGTCATCATATGGCCAGTTCGCCTATCTTGACATTTGGCGTTTGGGCAACAATTGACAGAGCCGCGGTGCCTGCCTGGGCCTGACGTGCAAGGCAACCCGAAACACGCCCCAACTCCAAATAGCGCAAGCTGGGTCTCTTGGCTTTTTGGATTTGTGGAAGTCGAGTGACCGAACAGAGCAGTCTATACAGACGTATAGATACTGAAGGCTGGTCACGGTGATCGGCACATTACATTCTGGCGAGGCAGTCAGGTTGACCGAGGGCACGAAAGTACACCCGGGCATTGCGGCCTGGGAATAGGTCCAGGGGGCATCGCGTTCTAATCAGGGGCTGGAATCGCCTTCAATCGGCAGGCGGTTCCATGTCGAGTCTGGATGCGGTACGCGCCCGCTTTGCGCAATGAGGGACTTCCCTTCGCGGATATTTTGACGGAGGCCAGCATCCAGAAGGTGCTCAACGAATATGGCGTGTCGTATCGGGATCGAGTGTTCAGTCCAGTGACGACGATTTGGGGGTTCCTAAGTCAAGTGCTCAGGAACGGCGGCCACGAACGGCCGCGACGATAGCCCGATAGGTCTTCGGTAGGCAAAAAACGCACCGGATGCTCCGCGGAGCGACCAGGCATCTTGCCCGTTTACGGGTCGAATATCCGTGGCCTGGGTCATTTTTCGGTCGCGACGGGCTCCGATGCCACGAGTCGGGCTTCGGCCGATCCCGGAATGCGCACCGGTCCGCTCGTACCGTCAACAGTGGCGGTGACTTTCGCAAGAAAATCTTCGGCGGCCGAACGGGCCAGATAGCGGCGAGAGCCGCACAAAACGGTTACCAAGCGAACGCCGTGCAGACCATATTTCCGCCAGCGATGCAAAGTCGCCAAGGACACTGGGCCGGGAAAGAAGTCGCTCGCCCGGCGCAGAGGGCGATACTCTTCGTTGAAGTCCACTTGAAACTCCTCGTAATAACTTGGGCCGCGGACCTATCGGTCACGCAGCATGCCATGAGAAACCACACCAATACGTACTGGGAACGCATCGGCCCGGCTATCGGGCAAGAAAGCTTGGCAGGCTCCTCGGAGCCAGAAGGCGCGTTGCAACTATCACACGAAAACATCACGTTGTTGCAGTGGCCGATCTTTCGGCCTCTCCTCTAACTATTTTGAGCAGTAACGAGCCAAACTGCGCAAGCCCGTTCTCAGGAAAACTCAAAATGGCGAAGTCGTCCTCACGGAATTGCACGGCGTATCGACCGAAAAGCCCCGACTGCGGGTGCCGTCGGAATGCGCCGAAATGGGGGCGCGTTCGGCCATGGAATTTACTCCAATATGGGTTTTTGAGATCGACGGCCAACCACGTTGGCCGCTAAGGCCCCCACCGGCTCCGTCCAAGAGGACTGCGAGCCGGCAGGGAGCGCCTATGCGGCCGTCCGCGGCAACCTCACGCTGGCAGTGACACTGGCGCTGTTGCCTGCACGACAGAGCCTGCGCGTGCCGCGTCTTGGCGAACTGACGGCGACTCGCCTACGTCTGGCTTTCCGTCAGACACTCGTCGGCCACGAGTTCTCGGGCCGGTTGCTGCCGCCCTTGGCAGCTTGCGATGCAAGTCATCCATGACAGACCGAATGAGCTGATACCGCGGCATGACCACGGCCGTCAATGCCTCGGGCGACAAAGCACTCTCGATGTCACGGCCCGACCATTCCTTGCGGTTCTGAAGCGCACCCACCCCGATTGTCGCTTCAACGAGAACCTGCTCGAACCAGGCATGTGCCGCTTCCGCCACGACCTTCTTGGCACCGGGGTGGTTGGCCAACCCCTTGCTGCAATGGTCGATCAAATCATTGAACACCCAAGAATCACGATTGATCTGTAGTAGGTGTTGGTCCGGCAGGTAAGTGGCGGCCCGGTCTTCGAGGAACGTGCGTTCGCGCGTTGCATCCGCGACGCTGATCCATACGGTTCTCGGAAACACGTCTCGCATCGTCTTGCCGGCTTGCCGACCGTGGTTCTGGCTCGATTTGGAGCCGCTTCGGCCTTTCTTTCCATTCCGGCTGCCTTTTTCCTTGGTCTTCTTGGCACCTTCGCCTGCCCTGGTTTCCGTGGCCGTGCGGCCACCCTTCTGGCCCTCAGCCTTCTTGCCCGAACCTTTCACTCGGCGGCGCAGCGGTTTGAACAGGTCGATGATCTTGTCCAGGCGCCGGCGCACCGTCTTACTGTGGTCGGTATGCGATGCCTTTGCTCCTTGCTCTTCGATGAACTTGCGCAGTGCGACCGGCATCTTTCGGCGGAAGTCCGCAGCCCAGGTCTCCCATGGCAAGGAGAGATTGCCCAGGAGCAGCTGGTTCCGCGCTGTATTGCTTGTGATCAGACGGTCCTTGCCGGATCGAGGCTCAACATAGATGACCACGCGGCGGAAGCCGAAGGTGATCCCGAACTGCTGGAGCTTGCCGTTGCCTGCTCGGCCGTTTCGCAGCTCGTACAGTTCATTCTGGTAGAAGGCGGCGACATGGCCCGCGGATTCGATAAAGGTGGCATCGGCCGTCAGACTGGGGCTGTCTTCGAGAATCCACCAACGGACCGTCGCACCGGTGATTGTCATCGTACCGGAATTGATCGAATGAGCTTCCAAATAGGACTCCTGACCGGTCAGGACACGCGTACAGAGGGATGAGGCGCTGCTCATGTCGATTGGCAATTCATCCACGGCAACGGTGACGCCGTGCGGGAACCGAAAATACCTGGAATTCAGGTACTTCGATATCCACGTGGCCGTGGGATCGATGTCCGCGGGCGGCCTGCTGGTGTCCTCTTCCTCGCTCTTGCCCAGGAGGATGACCTGGGTGCCATGCGCTCCGATCTCGCTGGGTTTGAGGTTGTCGGACACTTGGCGATGGTAGGCATATTCGTCGTTTCCGATAGCATATTGCCGTAGGCCATAACGGCCCGTTGCCGGATCACGGCAAAGCAGGACCTCGTGACCGACTCCGCCCTTCCAGGAACGGAAGATCACTCCCAGCGGATTGCGGGGCGCGATAGTGATCTTGGCGCCGACACCGAAATTGCCCTGCATGCTTTGCTGGGACCCAGAGGCGGACAGCTGGTTGATGTGCCGTTCCATCTCTTCGCCGGTCATGCCGACGCCGGAATCGGTGATGGACAGCTTGATACCGGACTTGCCGGATGGGAAATTGAACTGCACGGTTTGCCACCGTACTTCACCTGGTTCTCTGCTTCGGGCGATGGCTTCGATGCTGTTCTGCGTGAGTTCGCGCAGAAACTGTGCGGGCTCGCAGTCTTGGCCGAGCCGATCAACGAGAAAACTGGTTTGGGCTACTTCCATCGGAAGGAAGCCCGGGTTCGAGGGTGTCATGTCTGTTGACATCGGAAATACTCCTTTTTCGTGATATGAGTTATTGTCTGGAAATCGCAACAGCCGTACGTCGGCTTCTTGCGCATCGGTAAGAGCCACCGCATGACAGCGGGTCCAGGACTTGCTCGTACCGATCGTGATGGCCAATGAGGAAAGTTCACGCTCATCGGACACAGGTCTTTCTTTCGTGCTGTTTGACGTGGTTCTGGCAGCAGGATTTGGCGGCCTTCAGTCTTCGGCGACGGCCGATGACCCGCCAATCGCCGTCAGTGAAAAGGACGATGAAGATGGGGTCACCATCTTCGGGAAATTTTTCGATTCGGTAGCGCTTGCTCTTGTCCGTCCATCTCAATCGCAGCCCGAGTATGCGGTGCTGAGTTTTGCTGGGCCGGGTCGGCCATTGCAGAACATTTTTCATCTTCATCTCCAAGGTGGTAATGTCCCCGTGGAATTCAGGCCCCGGATTGTCAACCTCGGCCGCTCACGCGTGACGGCTTCGATCGTGCGCGTGCGTTGACCGAATCGATCAGTTTCACGCCGAAGTGGGCGGCAAGCCGCGTGACGTTGTCCTGGCTGAAAACGCGCTTGTTGCCGATGCGTAGGGCGGGCTCAGGAACGAGCTTTACAGAGAGGACGTAGCCGATGCGGTAGGGCTTGACTTTGAGAAGCTCGGCTACATTTTTGAGGGTAAGGAGGTCTTGCATGGTATTCTCCGTAATATTGTGGTTTTGTCGGTGACGACGAATTATCGTCACAACAATTACGATAGCGCAAATGGATGGGTAGCGCAAGATACGTTTCCCGGACGAAGCGATCGTCGAATCGACGAAGCCGCTGGTGCCGGCCCGAATGGTGCTTACCGGCGCAGCGGCGATGAGAGGATTCCGCGCCGGCCAGCGTGGCTTAGACCTGGGATGTAGCCGCCCGGGCAGGCAACCTTATGCTGGCAGCGCGACTAGGGCTGCCGACAGAACGTCAGATCTTGCCCCGAACTGGGCCGCGGTTACTTGAAGGGTTGCCAGAGGCGGTTGCCGACAAGACCCGGACCGCATCGGTGGCATGGCCCGCACGCTGCACGTACGATTGACGAAATCAGAAATACTCGATGACACCCTCGTCCTTTTTCCGCCGCGACCGCTTCACTACAGGCGGCGGCCCCCCGTCGTTTGGCCTCGAAAACGACCACATTTGCTGCGCTCTCTGATAGCGAGGGCGCCCACCACGACGCTATTGCTTTGACCGCTGTGCAGTTCGCGGTTTCGGCGGTGGCGGCAGACATACGCCCGCCGCACGGCATGATCGTGAGCATCGTGCCGCGGGTCTCCTCCAACGGGTGGCGAGAGGGAGCCTGCCGCGGCCGAGCGGCGTCGCATGCGGGCCGGTTCCAGAGGGCATCAGCCTGCGCAACGTTGCGCAACGAACGCCATGCACCACGACGACCCGGCGGTAGGCTGTCGGCCATGCCGCGGCCCGGAACCATCGTGCTCAGCAAATTCCGGGACGGATCAGAAATACTTGATGATGCCGTCGTCCTTTTTCCGCCGCGACCGCTTCACCACAGGCGGCGGGACCACCCGTCGCTTGGTCTCGAAAACGGCCACATCGGCTGCGCTGATCTGATAGCGGGGTCGCTTGCCACGACGCGTGCTTACATTGACCGCGGGCAGTTCACCGGAACGGATCCAAGTGAGGATTGTGTCTGGGCTTCGATGCCAGCGTTCGGCAAGCTGTGGCGGCGTCCAAGTTTGCTTGTCCTCTGCATTCTCAACTGTCTGGGCTGTCATCACCTTGGACGTGAGCCCGGCATTCGCAAGCCTTTTCAGAATCCTTTGCCGGAGCGCATGGAGTGGTGCAACCACGTGGTCTATTGCATTCAGGACGTGGTTGGTTAAGGTTTTTTTGGACTCGGTCTTGGCTGCCGTGCGATTGTAGTGGGCTTTTTGCGCCGTTGATCCCACAAGGATTGGATGCCTCCCGGCTGGTTTCTTGGTTTCCGCCTGCCAGGCATTGAGGGATGTCTTCATCGCAGACACCCGGTTGGCGACGTCCTTTGCGTCCAGGGACTGCAAAGCCATCAAGAGTCCCAGCTTGAGTTTCAGGCCGCGCGGTGTGATTTCTGCGCATGGGCTGTTGCCAGGGGCCACGTGGTGCTCCAGATGCTCGAAGACCTGGCCGATCCATTCAAAGTCGCCGCGATCACGTGCGGCTTTCAATAGTTCCAGGAAGGCATGCAGATCGGCGATCATGCGTCGCAGGGTTTGCAGATCGCTGGGCAACGGCCGGGGTTGCTCGGCGCTATCGGGGATCTTTCGAGTCTTACTTTTCGATTTATTTCCCACCATTGCCTCCATCAGCCGCCTTGTGCAACAGGAAAAGGACCGGTCGGTTTATGCGTTGCCGAGGTCCAGGTTGGCGGAGCCTTGGCTCCAAGCTGATTGTACGGTGGTTTTGGCGTTTACTCAACCGCTGGCGGAAGGGAGCAACGGCAGGTCGTCCTTATCGTTGCCTTTGGATTCCTTGGCAAAAAGCCACCCGTGTATGTGGTCGGTCACAGCTTTCAGCCGAACGTCGCTGATGCGCTCACGGTAGACGCTCGCCATGTTGTTCGCGGTCGGGGCATGGCCCATGATGTAGTTGACTGCCACCTGATCGCGACTCTCACTACCAATAGTCTCGAAGGTGTGACGAAGCGCATAAAATCCCAATCCAGAGCGGTGCAGCTTCAGGCGCTTGATCAGTTTCGAGAACTCCTTGCACACCGGGTCGTCTGTGCCGATCTTCATCTTCTCGTCGCTATCCTTTTCCTGCTTGTCGAATTTGGCTATCAACGCCTTGGCACGGTCGGCCTTTTGCCAGGGCTGGCCGCATCGGGTGATGAAAATCAACCCTTCGTGCAGCGGTTCTTTCGGTTGTGGCCTTTCGTTCATGGCTTCCGTAAGGGCATCGATGGTTTCGGGCCACAAAGGACATCGGCGCGGGATGCCGGTCTTTGGACGCGGGTAATCCACCCAGCCGAGTTTGAGGTCCAATGCCTTGGTCGGCAGGTTGGCAACATCCGCGTTCCCAAACCCACAATTAAGCCCCAAGAGAATCATGGCCTTGAGAGGGTTGGCGGCACCGTCAACAATCTTCTTCAGGTCAGCGGCATCGAACATGCGAGGCCCTTTCTTGGCCCTCTCCAACCGCAGCACTTTTCTTGAAGGACGCTTGAAGCCGGGGCCGAACCGCACAGGTCGGTCGATTAGCCCGGCGTCGTAGGCGTACTTGAATACCACCCGCACGCGCTGGATCTCATTGCCGAGCGCTACCGGCCCCCAACCCTTCGACAAACTTGCCCGCAATTTCTCGAAGTCGTCGGACGCCAGGTCACTGACGAGGCGTGTCTTGCCGAAAGCATCGGCGATGCGCTCGCAGGTGGCATAATAGTCGGCGAACGTCCGAGGGGTCAATTCACTGCTGTCAACGAGAAGTCTCTTGGCAGTGAGAAAGCGATTCAGTAGATCCCTCAGCACCAATCCGTGCCCTGGCTTCCGAGGTGTGCGTCCGGCCAGTAGGTCGTCCTTTTGGTCATTGTAGAGTTGCAGAGCGGCTTCAGGGTCATCCCAGGGACCAAAATAATGCGTTTTCCCCCGGATTTTCTTCGCCCATCGCCTGGTGGCATGCGGGAAAAGCGGAAAGTCTTTGTGGGGTTTAGACGGCTTGCCGTCGCCGGGTTTTTTGGTAACCTTAACCATGTTGTTTGTTCTCCGTGAGAAACTGCGTCGAAACCACCCGAAAGTAGCATTAAGGTGTCATATCAGGTGTCGATGCAATTATACCAAGGATGTGCGAACAGGCAAGAATCGCTTTATCAGTAACAACTTAGGGGCTGTAGCTCAGTTGGTAGAGCAAC
>CAWDQE010000013.1:0-286193 GCA_963804375.1 uncultured Planctomycetia bacterium | reverse complement strand
GAACGGCAAGCAGGAGGTCTTCTGGGCGACACTGGAGGGCCGCCTGATGGAGATGCTCGACGGCTGCGTCGAGCTTTCCCTGGACTTCCTCAACCAGGCCAGCCAGGCCGGAGAGATTGAGTACCACCGTGCCGTGCACCGCGAGACCGGCTGCTCCCCCTTGCAGCGGTTCGCCCAGGCAGCGGATGTCCTCCGCACGAGTCCCACGAGCAACGCCCTTCGCGACGCCTTCCGCCTGGAAAGCAAGCGTCGCCAGCGCAAGAGCGACGGCACGATCTCGGTGGAGGGCGTGCGGTTCGAGGTCCCGGCCCGCTTCCGCCACTTCCAGGACGTCTCCGTGCGTTACGCCCGCTGGGACCTCGGCCGGGTCGATCTGGTCGATCCCCGCAACGGGACCGTCCTGGCCCCCCTCTATCCACAGGACCGCACGGCCAACGCCGATGCCCATCGGCCTTTTGTCGGGCCACCTCTGCAAGACACGCCCGCCAACCCGCCACCCGCAAGCGGGTACCCGGGGTGCCCCGGCGGCGCGGATCGCGACAAGCCGTTGCCGCCGCTGTTGAAGAAGATCCTCGAAGAGTATTCCGCCACGGGACTGCCGCCGGCCTACCTGCCCAAGAATCCCCCTGCTGAGAAAGGAGGCGAATCATGAACGCCAAGAAACTGCTTTCCCTGTGGGGGCTGAAATGGAACCCCTTTTCGCCGGAACTGCCCAGCGAGGCCCTGCTGGTGACCGCCAAGATCGAGAGTTTCGCCTGGCGCGTGGAACAGTTGGTCCAGGAGGGAGGCTTCGCCCTGATCTCGGGCGAGTCGGGAACCGGCAAGTCGGTGGCCTTGCGGATCGTGGCCGAACGCCTCTCCCCGCTCCGCGACGTGGTGGTGGGCGTAGTGGAGCGGCCGCAGTCGAAAAGCGGCGACTTCTACCGCGAGTTGGGCGACATCTTCTCGGTGAAGCTCAGCCCCTTGAACCGCTGGGGCGGATTCAAGGCCCTCCGCGAGCGTTGGAGGGCGCACGTGGCCTCCGCGCGGATCAAGCCGGTGCTGCTGATCGACGAGGCCCAGGAGATGAACTCCGAGGTGCTTGCCGAACTACGGCTGCTGGCCAGCGCCGACTTCGACGCCGCATCGCTGTTGACGGTGGTCCTCTGCGGGGATGGGCGGTTGCCGGAGCGTCTGCGGCAGGCGGACCTCGTTCCCCTGGGGACGAGGATCCGCACGCGGCTCTTGACCGAGCCTGCCTCGCGGGAGGAACTCGCCGAACTGCTGCGCCACGCCTTGACGAAGGCCGGCAACGCCACGTTCATGACGACCCAACTCCAGGACGCCCTGGTCGACCACTGCGCCGGCAACTACCGGCTGTTGATGACCATGGGGGGCGAACTGCTGGCCTACGGCATGGCGCAGGAAGTGGCGCAGCTCGACGAAAAGTTCTACTTGGAACTCTTCCATCCCCAACGCCCAGCGGCAAAGAAGAAAGCGAGGGCCTAACGGTGGTCTCGGAATGCAATCAACTGCTTCCCGTGGTCCGGGTGGGAGAGATCCGTTGCGAGGACCGGACACAACGCTGGCTGATCGAGCAGCTTTGGGGCGAATCGTCGGTGGGCGTGATCGGCGGCGCCCCCAAGTGCTCCAAAACCTGGCTGGGGCTGGACATGGCCTTGAGCGTGGCCACCGGCACGCCCTGCCTGGGTAAGTACGCGGTCCCGCAGGCCGGCCCAGTCCTGGTCTATCTCGCCGAGGACGCCTTGCCGGTGGTCCGCGAGCGGGTGGCGGGCATGGCCCGCCATCGCGGGCTCGATCTGGCCGGGGTGGAGGTCCACGTAATCACCGCCCCTACGTTGCGGTTGGACCGCGATCCGCACCGTGGGCGGTTGTTGGAAACGGCCAAGCGGTTGCGGCCCCGGCTGCTGCTGCTCGACCCGCTGGTGAGGCTCCACGGCATCGACGAGAACAACGCCGGCGAAGTGGCCGGGCTATTGGCCTACTTCCGCTCGTTGCAGCGGCAGTTGGACCTCTCGGTGGTGCTGGTGCATCACACCCGCAAGAACGCCGGGGGGGGAGTGGCCGCCGGCCAGGGGCTGCGCGGCTCCAGCGACCTGCACGCCTTCGGCGACTCCAACCTCTACCTCCGTCGGGGGCACCCGCTTGCGGGTCGGGAGCGGCTGGTGTTGTCCAACGAGCACCGCGCGGCGCCAGCCTCGCCACCGGTCTATCTGCAGCTTGTGGCCACCAACGCCGAGACCGCCCATCTGGAGGTCGTGGCGGGGATGGAGGGCCAGCAATGGAGGACGCTCCAGGAGCAGGTACTGACGCTGCTGACTACGGGCGTTGTGCAGAGTCGCGGCAAGCTCCGCGCCGCGCTAGCTGTGAAAAACGAACGCCTGGGCGAGGCCCTTGGGGCGTTGGAGCAGGCCGGCAGGGTTCGCCGCACGCCTACCGGTTGGCAGCGTATCGACTGAGTCAGTGGAGGCCGTTCCCGTTCCCCCTATAGAGATTAGAGGGAACGGAACGGCCATTCTTCCATCAAGTCAAAGCCGCAGACAGCGCCAAAACCATGCCAGGGGTCGACTTCGACAAGCTTCGCACGCAGATCGCCATGAAGCAGGTACTCGACTTGCTCGGCTTCATGCCTTGCCGGCGAACGGGCGACCAATGGTACGGAGGTTGTCCCCTGCACGAATCCAGGCCCGGTCGTCATCGTTGCTTCTCCGTGAACGTGGCGATCGGTCGTTACCATTGCCATCGCTGTCACAGCCAAGGCAATCAGCTTGAGCTGTGGGCGGCGGCCACCAAGTTGCCTCTCTATCAAGCGGCGATCGATCTCTGTCGCGCACTGGGCATGGACGTCCCCTGGATACATCGCTGGTAGCAACCGCCCCCAAACAGAGAAGAGGCCACCGGTACTTGAACCCCTCTCCAAACATGTCCAGTCCATCGATTACCGACAGCGCCAGTCCATCGATTACCTCGCCTACTCTCAGCCGTCCCTATTTATTAGAGCACGTTTATGGGCAGTTTATTCCCCAAATGACTAACCGTTTGATGGTCCACTCGTAACGGTGCGACCGAAAAGCAGCCAACTTGCAAAATTGCGTCTGCAAGGTGTTGGCAAGGATCGAAGTGCCGGCCTGCGCCCCTGTCGATCGTGGCTGGGGCGTGTCCGGCGTGGGCAAGAGATGCTTGGACGCGCTATCCGAACGCGCCGGGGGCGGGACATCCTTGAACGGCACGCCGTTTTCAGCGACAGCATCGACGGCTCTTCGTCCGCGTTGACAGAGCCCCGCCGTGTGGTTACGATAGGGGTGCATAAAGTTTTCGTGCGAAGGGTGCGGAGGCAACTGCGCAACCCATGGGTCCAGAGGCTAGAGATCCCGATCCTTCCGTACGGACACATGGACAGCCACAGATTGTGTTGGACGAGGATGGCAAGTGTTATGGGCCAACAAGTTGAAATGCTGCTGTCCGCTGCCGATGAACAGAGGCTGATCGACCATCTCACCCAGAGGTTTCCCCACTGCTGCGTTGTCAACAAGACCTACCCCGCGGATTGGGACCGGCGGACGATGGACCGTGCTGAAGACGCAACCGCCTGGTTGATTATTGATGATCGCGCCGTTCCGATTCTCCTTGAGGCGGCAAAACAGTTCGTGGGTGATCCATCCCATCGCTGGCAGATTAGAAGCAAGGCTCGCTCGTGTATCGAGTGGACTCGCGATCTCTTGGGATTTGGCTGGGGACGGCTTTATCTCAACACTACCCCCGACCCGATCTGGCTGGACATTTCTGCGGAGACCGGTGACGACGTTGAGCGGATGCTCCGCTCGGCACGTGCTTGGGTACTCGCAAATTGCATGAATTGTTCTAAAGGCAGGATAGGTATTTGGGTTAGTCCTTGTAAGTTGCAAGAGTTTCGGGCGGCACAGGCGAAGCGGGATGCCGAGAACATCAAGCGTCAGCAACTCGACCCGCGGGACAAACGATACTACGAGTTACAGAGGAAGAAGAAGGATCGTCTAACGGTAGACGAAATCGCGGTATACATTCTGTACTGTGACAAGATGATTGCCTATGTCAAGAATGACGCCGCCACCGTCCAGCATTGGGAGCAGTTCAAGCGCGAGTTGGAAGAGAGACAAACCGATAGGCTACAGGAAAAGGGAAAACCTCAACGTCCAACACGTCACACCCGCTGAACCGCCTGCGGCGGACGCTGCGCGTCGGGTGTGCCTTCCGTTGAACTAATCGTGTTAATGTGAGATTCGGTGAGATGAAAACCAGTTCAATGCCCGAAGATGAACTGGCCGGCAAATGGCGAATCCTTTCGGTCGTGCGCGACGGTCAGCCGTTTGATACTGGTGTTCGCAGTATGTCGTTTAGCAGGGGGACCATTACTTTTGAGACGGAGATTCCGGGACCGAGGACTTTTACGCGAGCCTACACCATTGACGAACATCGCGTTCCTGGGGCAATCGATATTATCCATTTCCGGTCCGGCGAAGTCCCCAAAAGCGTACCGGGAATTTACGTTATCCACGAAAGCAGGCTCACCATCATCATTCCGCGCTCGCCGCATACCAAACCACTTGACCGGCCAGTGTTTTTGGACCAGATCGCAGGCGTCGAGCGATATGAGTTGGAGAGAATAACAGAAGGTGCCTGAGTGGCCAACACCGGCCAGCCGCAAAGTCCGCCTACGGCGGATCAGCTTCGCTGACGGCTAGGCCGAACCGTTGGGCGAACCAGATACCCTATGCGCTGCCCGTCGTCACGGGGCAGCTTACCCTGGCCCTATTCCTGGTGCGCTCCACGAGGGCACACGGACCCTCGAAACGCAAAAGGCCTCGATCCAGTCGGCCAGGACGGGCAATGCGTGGCCGCGCAAAGGATCTACGGCAAAGGTGGAACGGGCCGCCAGCAGCCCAACGGCGCATAGGTCGACTGCCAACCGTGGACAGTCATCGAGCGCGGCCGATTGCCATGCACTTCCGGCCGCCCTACGCGACTCCAGTTGTCCCGCGCGCTGTCAAGTATGGTTGGCGGCCGGGACGTTCGGTAAAATAACGGATGCCCATTTTCACGTATCCGATTGGAGCCCACCCGTGAAAATACCCGCCGGCTATCAGCAGGTGATGCCCTACCTGGTTGTCAAGGACGCGGCGAAGTTCCTGGACTTTATGACCAAGGTTTTCGCCGCCGAGGAGAAGCTGATGATCATGCGCGGCGACAAGTTCGTCCAGCATGCCGAGCTGCGGATCGGCGAGAGCGTCGTCATGTTTGCGGACGCCACAGACCATGTTCCGCCGCGCACCGCGGCGCTGATGGTCTACGTGGAGGACGCGGATCGGACGTTTGACCGGGCGATCGCGGCCGGCGCGACTCCCATTATGCCGGTATCGGAAAAGGAATACGGCCGGTGCGGCGGCTTTGCTGATCCGTTCGGCAATGTCTGGTGGCCGACCACGCCGCCAAAGGAATGAGGTTTGCCGTATTATTGAGATGAGAGGTTTCCCCCGATGCTCCAGATTCTCGCGATCTTCGCCCTGATTGGCGTGGCAAATCTCTCCCAGGCAAAGGCTGTGGAGCAGATCAAGAAACTCGGCGGCACCGTCACCCTGAACGAAAAAAGTTCGGACAAGCCGGTGGTTGCGGTCGACCTTCACAACCCGCCTCCCGATCCCAATGCACGGACAATACTGGAAAAAGCAAAACAGGCACTGCAGTACAAGGTAGTCACGGATGACACGTTGCGGGATCTCCAAGGATTGACCACTCTCCAATCGCTCAATTTGGGAAGAACCCTGGTTGCCGACGCGGGACTGGAACGTCTCGAAGGCCTGACGCAACTTCAGTCGCTGGATTTGGGTGAAACGAAAGTAACCGACGAGGGCCTGAAGCACTTGGGACGGCTGACTCGTTTGCAAACGCTCGTGTTGTATAAAACCAACATGACCGACGCGGGCTTGGAGCATCTCGAAAAGCTGCCGCATCTCCACTCGCTGGACTTGGTTGGCACCAAAGTCAGCGATGACGGGCTTTCGCACCTCAAAAACTTCCCGAAACTCCAATCGCTGGCACTACCCGCCGCGGTCACCGATGCCGGCCTGGAACACCTCAACGGGTCGAGGACTCTTCGGGCGCTATGCCTGGGAGATACTCGGGTAACCGGCGCAGGGTTGGGGCATCTTAAATCGCTGCCCAACCTGCAATCGCTGGAACTTCCCCGCAATCTAACCGATGCGGAACTGGAATGCATCAAGGGGTTGGCCAATCTACAAACGCTATATTGCAGAAGCGAGCAAGTGACGGATGCGGGGCTGGAGCACATGAGGGGCATGACCAATCTCCAATCGCTCTGCCTGATTGACAGTCAGGTGACGGACGCAGGACTTGAGCACCTCAAAGGGTTGACCAATCTCCAATCGCTCTGCCTGATCTACACGCAGGTGACGGAGGCGGGAATCGAGCACCTCAAAGGGTTGACCAAACTCCGAAGGCTGGATCTGATGCTCGCCAGCAAGGTGGCCGATGGCGGACTCGATCACCTCAGCAGGTTGACCATGCTTCAATCGTTGAACCTGGACGGCACGCAGGTGACCGACGCAGGACTGAAGAGTCTCAAAGGCTTGACCAACCTCCAATGATTGTCGTTGCAGGGCACGTTGGTGACGGCCGCCGGTGTGAAGGAACTCCAAAGAGCGTTGCCGAATTGCAAGATCGAACGGACGCCGCCGATACCGCCCGCCCGCTGAGGTCCTTCGGGCTGCGCCTTGGACGGTTGTACGGAGAGCCGGGAAGTCGGATATGTCGCCGTTCCGATGAGCCTCATTTCCGTTCCACCGCTTCCTCACCATACAGCGGCATGAAGCGGTAATAGACTTCAAGAATCATGGCCGCCATCGCCGTATTATAGAGTCTTCCGCCCGCGGCGCTCTGCTGGCTTTCGAAATACCAACTTCCCGACTGGTGTCCCACGCGTTCCTGGGCGGAAACCAGATGCTCGCGCATCTTGCGGTTCCAGGCATCCCACTCCGGGCCGGCCCAGTGAAAGAGGACCTGCGTGGCGTAGTAGTCGTAATAGAGACTGTCTTGTGACGGCCCCCAGGCGTTCAGTTGCGCGATGCCTTTGACCAGACCCGGATTGTCGCGTCGCCAGCCGGTATACATGCGGCACAAGAGGCCGACCGCCGTCGTCGCGGGCCGCGGCTTTCGCGACTGATAGCCATACTGCGAGCCGTCCTGGTTTTGCACGCTGTTGAGGAACCGCTCGGCGGCAAAGATCGCCGGCGACTGCACGTTCAGCCGCGCCATCTGGCCGCTCTTGAGGGCCATCAACATCCAGCCGGTAACCGTCGTATCGCCCGACTCGCCCGGATTGTAACGCCAACCGCCGGAGTTGTTGTCCTGGGCATACACAATGTAGTCCAAGCCACCCTGGGCCGCCTGTTGCAGATCCGCGTCGCGGGTCATGCCGTAGGCCTCGCACAAGGCGATCGTGGCCAGGGCCTGTCCGTACATCGAGCCGTCGCGGAGGTCGTTGCCGTAGGAGATCCTGATGCCGCGGCTTTTCAAGTAATCCAGCCCGCGCTGCACGGCGACCTGGAAATCGCCCTCCCTATGCGTATAGCCCGCGCCGAGGAAGGGCAGCAGCGCCAGTCCGGTGGCCGCTGTCGTGCTGCCTTCGCTGCCGGGATGGGTGCAGTAGTGCTGGCAGGCCTCGGTCAGATGGTTGAAGCTCCAACTGCCGTCCTGGCGCTGATGGACCACCAGCCAGCGGAGCGCGCGTTCCACCGCCGCTTCGCTTTCCGTCGTGCCGCCCTTGTAGCGCACGCCATCGACGCGACCGCCCGGCGTGCGGCCTTTGAGTTTTCCGCGCATCATCGTATCGATCGCCTGGAGCAGGTCGGGCGGCAACTGCGACCCGTCGGCCATTCCCGGCACGGAATCTTCCGTAGGCGACGTAGGATGGGCCCGGGCACCATGTACCCATGGTCGGCCCGCCCGAGGGGTCGCCGATTCTTCGGCAATTTTCCCCGGGGGATCAATCTTTGCGTCTCGTTCGTCCGGTCCTTTCCCCGCATGCTTGGACTTCAAATCGGGAACCTCAGAGTCTGCATCCAACGGCCCCAGCGTCACGGTCTCCAGCGCCCCTGGAATGACCTGCCGGACTATGGGCTCGCGCAATGGCGCGACACGCTCCGGCTTCACGGGATCCGCCTCGCCATCCCCCATGGCCGGCTGCACAACCCGGGCCTGGATCGGTTCCGCGGTCAGCGTTCCTGCCGGCCGGTGCAGAAGGAAGGCCAGCAGTACGATGATCCCAACGTGAATCATAATACTTGCCCCCACGCCGACGTTGCTTCGACGCTGAGGATCGGCCAGCCATTGCTCCCAGCGGGGCGGCATGCGGACGCGGCGGCCCAAGAGACTCCACCGTCCGGGCGTGCGGATCTGCAATGCGTCGAGTTCGATCGGCGGTTGCCGCGGCACTTCCGGCGGCGCGGCGAGGCCGTCGGGCAAGGTGTCGCGAGGCTGCCCGTCGTGCGACTCCGCGCGGTCCGTGCCGGGCGGTGCGACGATCGGAGGCGGCGGGAGTTCTCGCACGCGATACGACTTGGAGATCACCAGCGACGATTTCGGCTGGACCACTTCGCTGTTCGCCTCCGGTTCCAATCGCTTGGCAACCGTGATCTGGCCGGTAGGACAGGTTTGCAACCTGTCGCCGCCTTTCGCAGGCTGCGGCGGATCGGGCCGTGTTGGCGTAGGCTCGGACAAACGTTAACTCCAGTTTCGCTTAACTCGGAGCCCGCGGCGACGGTGGACAGCCAGCAGCATCGGCCGAGGCGCCGCTCTAACTCCCGTTGGGGCGGAAAATGCGCAAAATAACGAAGCTAAGTACACTTCTAGCAATTATAGCCTACGGAAGAAGGAACTGTGCAATCTGCGACCATGCGTCAAACGGCTGGAAGGGCTCGCCCTTGTGCCCGAGCACCTCGGCCAGGTCGCTGCGGGCAAACCGCAAACAGCCCGGCACCAAGAGGGCGGCTTCCTCGTCGGGGAAACCGTCGCCGGCAAAGGCCACCGTGCGGCCTTGTTTCAAGTGGTGCCGCACGATCCGGGCCTTGTCGACGCCAAGTGCCGGCGAGAGGAAGGGCGAGCCGACGGGCATTTCCATTTGCAGCCCCAGGCCGGGCACGAACCGTCCCGGGTTGGAATGAACCTCCAACTCCACGCCCGCTCGGGCCAGCAGGCGGCGGATGTACCAATCGCAGCCGGCCGAGGTCACGATGACGTTCCAACCCGCCTGCCGCAGTTCGGCCACGGCCTGTGGCAAGCCCGGATCGAGTTCCATCTGATCGACGACCGCGAGCACCTGGGCCTCGGTGGCGCGGATTTCGGCGAAGTAGCGTCGCAGGGCCTCGAAATGCGTGATCTGACCGGCACGGTACTCGCTCCAAAAATCCGGCCCGTCCGAGGGCAACAATTGTTGAACGGCCAGTTTGAAGAAATCGCGCCGGGTCATCGTGCCATCGAAATCGGATACGAGGACGTTACTTGTGTAGTTTTCGGAGCTACTCTGTTTCATCGACCGTGGGGATTCTGGCGTTCTGCGGCGAGATAACCGGTCGATTCTCCCAGGAATTGCGCGGCTTGCCAATGACGCCGGCCCAGCGACCCCTAAATTAGTGTTAACTGCCGGAGATTAGTGTTCTACTCATCTTTTCTTCTCCCTCCGTTCCCATTCTTGGAAATTCGTGTACAATAGCCTGTTTGCCAACCAAGCCAGTTCTGAATAGGTGTTTTGTCCGATGGCCAAAAGTAAGAAAAAATCGGAGACGGTGTTCCTCGTCTGCAAAGAGACCGGCGACTACAACTACACGCTCAAGCGCAAGCCCGGCGGCGAAAAGCTGACGCTCAAGAAGTACTGTCCGACGTGCCGGAAACATACCGAGCACAACGAGAAGAAGAAATAAGCGAAAGTAAGTCCATTTGCCCTCAGCCCCTGCCCCTCTCCGGGGCACCCACGCAGTGGGTCGTGGAGAGGGGAGAAGAGGTTGGCCGCCAACGACGGATCGTTTACCATGGCCAAACGCTGGCATATTCGTTCCCACGATCCCGTGTGCATTGCCTCGTTGCAACATGCGGCGGGCGTGCCGGACGTGGTCGCCCAACTGCTCATCTGCCGCGGCATTACCGATCCGGCCAAGGCCCGCTCCTTCCTCGAGCCCAAGCTCTCGGACCTTTATGACCCCGAGACCCTGCCCGGCTGCCGCGAGGCGGCCCAGCGGATCCATGCGGCGGTCCAGGCCAAGCGGCGGATCGTGATCTACGGCGACTATGACGTCGACGGCATGTCGGGCACCGCGGTGCTCTATCTCTGCCTGAAACTGCTGGGGGCGGAAGTCAGCTATTATGTGCCGCACCGCGTCGACGAAGGCTATGGCCTGAATTGCGAGGCCGTGCGGTCCTGGGGCAACGGCCGGGCATCGCTGATGATCACCGTCGATTGCGGCATCAGCGGCGTAGACGAAGCCGCCGTTGCCCGCGAGTGCGGCCTGGAACTGATCATCACCGACCACCACACCATCGGCCCGCAACTGCCCGAGGTGGCAGCCATCGTCCATCCGCAGTTGCCCGGCGATTATCCCTTCAGCGGTCTGAGCGGTTCGGGCGTGGCCTTGAAAGTGGCCTGGGCGCTCTGCCAACAGGCCAGCGGGGCGCAGAAGGTCAGTCCGCGGATGCGGGATTTCCTGGTCCAGGCGGTGGGATTGGCGGCCCTGGGCACCATCGCCGACGTCGTGCCGCTGGTAGATGAGAATCGCGTACTCGTGCATCACGGGTTGGAGAGTCTCGCCCGCTGCCCGACGCTGGGGCTGGCCACGCTCATGAAGATTGCCAAGATCGAGCCCACGATCCGGAGTACCCGGTACCCCGACGGCGACGGGGTACCCGGTAATCCGGGTCGGCCCCGCTTGAATAGCGAGGACATCGGTTTTTCGCTGGCCCCGCGATTGAATGCGGCCGGCCGCCTGGCCCAGGCCCAATTGGGCGTGGAGTTGCTGGTGACCGATCGGCCTGATCGGGCCTTGGAACTGGCGCAATATATCGATCAGCTCAACGGCAGCCGCCAGACGCTGGAGCGGAGCATGCAGCTTGCCGCCAAGAAGCAGATCGACGAGCGTTTCCACGAGGCCGACGATCCGGCGCTTCGTGCTCGCCGAACGGGGCTGGCACCCCGGCGTCATCGGCATCGTGGCCGGGCGGCTGGCCGAAAAACATCATCGCCCCGTGGTGCTCATCTCCCTCGATCCGATGGGCGCGCGGCCCGGCATCGGCTCGGCGCGGAGCGTGCCCGGCTTCGATCTACACGCGGCCTTGGAAGCTTGCGATGAATGCCTGCTGGCCCATGGCGGTCACGCGGCGGCGGCCGGACTGAAGATCGAAGAAGACCGGATCGATGCCTTCCGCAAGGCCTTTTGTGAGGTGGCCGCGGCAGAGATCAGCGAGCAGCAACGCGTGGCCGATTTGCTCATCGACGCCGAGTTTCCCTTGAGCGCTTTCACTATGAAGACCGTCTGCCAGATCGAGCGGCTGGCGCCCTTCGGGCAGCACAATGCCCGGCCGTTGCTCTGCGCCACGGGGGCCACGCTGGTTGGTCCGCCGAAAGCGATCGGCGCCGGGGGGCGGCATCTTTCCTTGCGGTTGTCGCAGCACGGCGTGAGCCTGCGGGCGGTGGCTTTCGGCGCGGCCGAATGGGCCGAACCGATGATGGCCCTGACGCGGCCCATCGACATCGCCTTCCGCCCCGTGATCAACACCTTCCAGGGGCGGCACAATGTCGAGCTGCACGTAGTCGATTGGCGGGAAGGGGGAGAAGAAAGATGAAGGCGGAAGGATGAAGGATTAATGAGGGCAAACCTTGCTCATCCTTCATCCTTCATCCTTCCGCCTTCATCCTTCCATGTCCGACGCCGCACTCCAACGCGACAAACAGATCATGCTGCGGCAGCATCTCAAGGCCCGCGGCATCAGCGACCCGCGCGTGATCGACGCCATGGCGCGGATTCCCCGCGAGCGATTCATCGACGAGTCGATGCGGGCGGAGGCCTATGCCGATCGGGCCTTGGGGATCGCCTGCGGGCAGACGATCAGCCAGCCCTACATCGTGGCCCTGATGACGCAGGCCCTGGCCTTGCGGGGCGACGAGCGCGTGCTGGAGATCGGCACCGGCAGCGGTTACCAGACGGCCATTCTCGCCGAACTTGCGCGGGAAGTCGTGAGCATCGAGCGGTACGAGGCCCTCTCGCAGCAAGCCGCGCGGCGGCTGGCTGAAATGGGCTACGATCGCGTCAAGCTGGTCGTGGCCGACGGAACGCTGGGCTGGCCCGCCGGCGCCCCCTACGACTGCATTCTCGTCGCCGCCGCCGCGGCCTCGGCGCCGCAGCACTTGCTCGAGCAACTGGTTCCCGGCGGAATCCTTGTAATCCCTCTGGGCGGCCGCGATCAGCAGATGTTGCAGGCAATCCACAGGGTCGGCGATGAGCCCCGCATCGAGCCGCTCTCCCCCTGCCGCTTCGTGCCGCTGGTCGGCGAGGAAGGCTGGCCGGAGGGTTAGTGAGGCGTTATATTCCGGGATTTCTTTCGCCTTGAGAACAAAGCGGTCTCGCCGTTCTTCGCCAGCGTCGGCCGGCGATTGACCTCGGGCGGCCGATTGGCCTTCGTGGTCCATCGAGAGAACTCGCCGCGCAAGCCGTTGGAGATCTTTGCCGAACTAGTCGCGCGATCCCACCGTGCTCCGGAAGCGCGTGGCCTTTGATTTCCCCGGCAATAAGGATCGTGTGGAAGCGGAAATGACCGCCGCAGGGCTGGAGGTGGAGAGCATCCGGGAAGATGCGATCGCGTTTCGTTACCAGAAAGCGGAGGAAGTCCTCGATCATCTTTTGAAATCCGGCGCCGGCACCGCCTTCTACGATGCCATCGATACGAACCATCGCGATCGTCTTACGCAGGAATTCCTGGCGATGGTCGCTGTGCGACAGTATTGCTCGCGCGGCTATGAAGTGAGGCACGAGTACGTGGCGTGCATCGCCCGGAAGAGATAAGGACCGGTCGAAGAATAGCTTCCGCCGCAGGCTGGGGAAAAGCGCAGCCATTCTGACAAGGGAATTCTCCTGGTTTTTCAGAAAAAATTCCGCTTGACCGGACGAGGATAAACTCGAACAATTCAATACTGCCAAGTTAGGCTGTCACAAATCGCTTTCCCAAGGAGACGTTTTCGATGACTAGTTATGCAACGCTTTTGCGGTCCCTGCTGACCCTGTTGCTCGTATTGTCGGGGGTTTCGGCCAGCCAAGCCGGTCTGTTTGGGCGGTGGCGTGCCCGCCGCGACTATCAGACGAGTCCTCCAGCAGCGGTCTCGACGCCCCCGGTGTCGAGCTTGCCCGCAGCGGCCCAGCCGACAACTTCGACGGCTGGCCCAACTGTCTACAGGGTGGCGAAGCCGGTGATCGGCGAGAATTCCGTCAGCCCGACTGCCAGCGTCCCAGCAGCGTCGTACGCACCTGCGCCGCGTGTTTATTCGGGCACGAGTTGGAGCGTGCTGCCGCGCAGCACGTCGGACTTCGGCAAGTTCCCGCCGTATTCCAATTGATCAGAACGTCGCGTGTTCCGTGCGGGCGATGATCTCCTCCTGAAGCTCGCGGGAGAGGTCGCAGAAATAATCGCTATAGCCGGCCACGCGGACGATGAGGTCGCGATGCGCTTCCGGACTGGCTTGGGCCTGGCGCAAGGTTTCGGCGCCGACGATGTTGAACTGCACGTGATGGCCGTCCATCTTGAAGTAGCTCCGCACCAGGTGTGCCGCCTTGTCTAAATTCGCTTCGTCGGCCAGCAAGGCGGGTGAGAACTTCATGTTCAAGAGCGTGCCCCCCGTCTTGATGTGGTCCATTTTCGCGGCTGATTTGATCACGGCCGTCGGCCCGTTGCGGTCTGCACCCTGCACGGGCGATATGCCTTCGCTGAGCGGCAGCGTGGCCTGGCGTCCGTCGGGCATGGCGCCGGTCATCGCACCGAAATAGACGTGGCAGGTGGTCGGCAGCATCTCGACGCGGAACCGACCGCCCTTGGCGTTGGGCCGCCCGTCGATCTCTTCGACCAGGGCGCTGAAGGCCCGCACCATGATCCGATCGGCGTAATCGTCGTCGTTGCCGTACTTGTGCATTCTGTTGACCAACTGCTGGCGCAGCGACTCGTGGCCGGCAAAATCGCCGTCCAACGCCTCCACCAGCGCAGCCAGCGACAGCTTCCGATCGTCGAAAACCAGTTGCTTCACGGCGGCCAGGCTGTCGGTCAGGCTGCCGATGCCGACGAATTGAATGTAACTGTTGTTGTAGCGGGCGCCGCCGGCGTTGTAATCCTTGCCCTTGGCGATACAGTCGGCGGTGATCACCGAGAGGAAGGGGGCCGGCATCAGGGCGGCATACATCTGCTCGATGAGCAGGTTGCCCCGCATCTTGATCTCGATGAAGTGGTGCAACTGCCGGCGGAAGGCGTCGAACAGCTCATCGAACGTGGTGAAGACGCTCGGCACGCCGCTCCTTAGCCCGAGAAGCTGGCCGCTCCGCGGATCGACGCCGTTGTGCAGCGTCAGCTCCAGGATCTTCACGAGGTTGAAATAGCCGGTGAGGATAAAGGCCTCTTTGCCGAAGGCCCCCGTTTCCACGCAACCGCTGCACCCGCCGGCGCGGGCGTCTTCGAGCGTCTTGCCTTGGCGAATCTGCTCCTCGACCACGCTGTCGGTGTTGAAGATCGAGGGGAAGCCATAGCCCTTGCAGATGACCCGCAGGGTATGCTTCAAGAGGGCGTCGGGCGTCTTGCGCGAGAGCTGCAGATTGCTGCTGGGCTGCAACAGGTGCATCTCGTCGATGATTTCCAGCAAGAGATGCGACAGTTCGTTGGAGCCGTCGGAGCCGTCGGCCAGCAGCCCGCCGATATTGATATTGGCGAAGTCCGTGTAGGTGCCGCTTTCCTCGGCCGTCACGCCCACCTTGGGCGGCGCGGGGTGATTGTTGAACTTGATGAAGAAGGCCTCCAGCAACTCGCGGGCCTGATCGTGGCTGAGCGTTCCGTCCTCCAATCCCCGCCGGTAGAACGGCAGCAGGTGTTGATCGAGGTGGCCGGGGCTGAACGAGTCCCAACCATTGAGTTCCGTGATCACCGCCAGGTGGCAGAACCAATAGGCCTGCAGGGCCTCGTGAAAATCCCGCGGGGCATGGGCCGGCACGTGCGTGCAAACCGCGGCGATCTTCTCCAGTTCGGCCTTGCGGGCCGGATCGGTCTCTACGGCGGCGGCTTGCCGGGCCAGCTCGGCGTGTCGCTGGGCGAAAAGCAGCACGGCGTCGCAGGAGATGTCCATCGCCCGCAACTGCTCGCGCCGCGCGTAGGCCTGCGGGTCGCCGAGGAAGTCGAGCGCGGCCGTCGCGGCGGCAATCTCCCGCTTGAAATCCAGCAGGCCCTTCCCGTAGATCTTGTCGTCCAGCACCGTATGGCCCGGCGCCCGCTGCTCCATGAATTCGGTGAACAGTCCGGCGTCGTAGGCCTCTTTCCACTCGGTCGAGAGGGCGGCGAAAAGTTTGTCGCGCATGCTCCGGCCGCGCCAATAGGGAATGATCTTCTCCTCGTAGACGTTCAGGCATTCCTCGGGCACGGCATAGCTGGTCTTGGGCCGGGAATTGAGGATGCGGAGATCTTCCAGGCTGTGGCAGGTCAGCTCGGGATAGGTCGGCACCATCTTGGGCTGCGGCCCGCGCTCGCCGACGATCAGCTCGCACTCGCCGAGATAGATGGTCTTGTGCTGGCAAAGATAATGGAACGAGCGGGCACGCATCACCGGCACGGAGTATTTGCCTTCGCTGGCCTGATAGAAGTCGGTCAGCAGGCTGGCGCGCTCGGCAGTCAGCGAAGGCTGGGCATCGAGGCTCTCTTGTCGCAATCGGGCGGTTCGTGGCGTCATGAATCTAACCTCCTACAACAATGGGCACACCGAGTCCTTGCAACCGTGCGGCCGCCTGGCCGAAGAATTCGGGAGCGGGCGGCCTGACGGATTCTGCGAGGTACGGTTTGCCAAGACGAAGAAACTTGTAGGCCCCCGTATGGTGATACGTGAGCAGATTGACTTGCTTGACTCCCGGCACCGAGGCGGCAAAGCGGACGGTGGCCTCCAAATCGCTGTCGGCATCGTTCAAGCCGGGCACGATCGGCACTCGGACCCAGACGTTGCCGTGCTCGCGGCCGAGAATCTGCAGATTATCGAGGATCAGCGCGTTGGAGACGCCTGTGTAGCGGCGGTGCCGGGCGTCGTCGAGGATCTTGATGTCGTAAAGAAACAGGTTCGTCCAGCGGGCCGCGGCCAGCAGGGCATCCAGACCGACGAAGCCCGTTGTGTCGACCGCGGTGTGGATCTCCCGCTGCCGGCAGGCCTGGAGCAATTCCAACAGAAACGGTGTTTGCGCAAACGGCTCGCCGCCGGAGAAGGTAGCGCCGCCGTGCGAGTCGTCGTAGAAGATATAGTCTTTCTCGATCTCCGTCACGACTTCCGCCGCAGTCATCCGCCGTCCGAGAAGCTGCCTGGCCTGGGTGGGGCAGGCCTCGACGCACGCCCCGCAGCGAACGCAGGCGGGCGGTGCCGCTTGGGCAACAGCATCGCCGCCAGCAGGCCGCGCTCCCCCCTGGGGGCAGACCTCGCGGCACTGGCCGCACATGGTGCAGCGCCCCTCGGCCACGAGGACCTCCGGATCGGGCGACATACCCTCGGGATTGTGGCACCACCAGCAGCGCAGCGGGCATCCCTTCAAGAAGACGGTGGTGCGGATGCCCGGACCGTCGTGCAGGGAATACTTTTGGATGTTGAAGACGAAGCCGAGTTGCATGGTGCTAAGCATACTCCTCGGCGACCTCGCTGGCAATCTGGGCCCATTTCCTTGGCAAAGTCGCTGTAGCTGGTGCCGGTCAGTCGGCTGTCGTGATCGTAGGACTGCGAAAAGGAGGTTGGAACCCGTCCAGGAACAGGCAGCTACGGAGAGCGGACGCTAGAGATAATTCAGCAGCGTCATTTTCAGCATGCTGGCTGTCGTTTCCAGCGTGGCCTGGTAGCTGATCTGGGCGCTGGTGTAATCCGAAATGGCGCTGGCCATGTCGGTGTCGTAATCGGTCGACATGGCCGACTGGAGATTGAGCTGCTCGTTGCTGATCTGCGTGTTGAGCGTGGTCAACGATTGCTCCTGAACGCCCAGCACGTCGCGGGCGTTGCCCAGATTCTGCATGCTGTTGCTCAACAAGGTCATGGCATGCTGAATTGCGCTGCTGTCATTGTTCTGGAGGGCCGTGCCCAGCTTCAGCAGGGCATTGAAGACGCTGTCGGTTTGCTGCGGGTTGGTATCGCTGCCCGTCAACGTGACCCCATTGGCGGTAGCCGTCGAGGTCGCGGAGGTTTGGCCCTCGGGAACCAAGCCCAGGTCGACGGCCGCGGTGCTCTGGCTGTCGGCGGTAACGACAATCGGGCCGTCGGCGGGATTGGTATCGGTCAATTCGATGCCGTTTCCCGTGGTCGCCAGTTGTGCGCTGAAAGTCGATGGCGTTCCGGCCGGAATTGCTCCCGCGGCTTGCGCCGCGGAGTCGATTGCCGTTTTGATGTTGCTGAGGACATCGCCGATCGTCGAATTCGCGGCAATGCTGATGTTGGCCTGGACGGCGACGCCATTGATCGTGTCGCTGATCGTGAAATCGGTCCCGCCGGGCGTGATCGTGTTGACGCCCACGCCGGCGCCTTCGTTCATCTGGCTCAGTTGGGTCGTAGTGGTGAAGGTCCGCAGCCCGAGTTGCGTGGCCGTGGTCCCGCCGTTTTCGCCGATGGAGAAATCGGCGCCGCTGACCCGCGAGGAGACGTTGATCCCCGTTTGCGCCGGATTGATTTCCGCGTCCAGGCCGGCCCCGGAATTGTTGATGCTGTTCAACAGGTCCTGGACCGTCTTGTCGCCGCTGAGACTGACCGTGTAGGTTTTGCCGCCGCTGGTGATTTGCAGGCCGGACGTGTCGAGCGTCGTGCCGCTGCCGCCGGCCGTGGTTGTGTCGGCCGGGAGCGTCGTGATCGGCGGCTGCCCCCCGCCGTTTTGGTTGGCAGGATCGAGGCTGGCCGTGAACGGCAGGCCGGGAACTGCGTTGATAGCCGCAACAATTTGACTGGCCCGGCTGGCGGAGGCGGCGGAGGTGGAGATGTGAACCGTCAACGTGCTCGTGGCGGCATCGTAGCTGGCCGACTCCTGACCGGCGGCGGGCGCTGTATTGTCGAAGTGGACGGTGACGCCGTTGAGTGCGGACCCGGGGGTATTGGCTTGGATGACGATGTCGCTGTTCGGTTCGCCGAAGTGAATATTGGCCTGGGCCTTCGTGCCGAACAGATCGTCCAGTGAGGTGGTTGGCGTGACGGTCGCGGTGAGGGGTTGCCCGACGAGCGGACTGGTCCCCGTGCCGCCGGCGTTCAAGATGCCCAGATCGCCGGCCGTGGTGCCGCCGTCGACTTCCTGCACGGAGAGGTTGTCGCCGGTAGGGTATGCCGCATCGGGCTCCAATTGCAAGGTCAAGCCGGTGGGAGTCACGTTGACATCGACGGTCCGCCCGGCTGGCGGATTCCGTTCGATCATCATGGCAACGTCGCCCAGCGTTTGGGCCCCGCTGAGGTTGACGCTGCGCGTGCTGTGGCCGTCGGAAATGGCGATGCTCCCCGAGGCCACGCCCTGGCCGCCGTTGAGGTCCGCCAGGGGCGTGTCCGCGGAAAGTGCGGGTGCCAGCGCCGCTCCTTGGATGGGCTGGGAGATCGCTCCAAAGGCCTGATCGCCCGTGATGCTGCTGGCGAAAAGCTGGTTCACGTCGACATACGATTGCGTCGGAGTGCTGTTGCCCGAGTAGACGACGTTTCCCGCCGCGTTCATGGAAAACGGCGGCGTGGTCGTGTCGGTGCCGCCGAACAGGTTCTGGCCGTCGAACTGCGTGTTGCCCAGCGTGACCAACTGCTGGACGGACGAATCGATCTGCTCGATGACGGCCTGGCGCTGCGAAGCGTTGGCCGTCGAGCCGACGGCGCTCAAGGCAGCCGATTGGACCGAAGTCAGGAGATTTGCAACGCTGGAAAGGGTCGAATCGGCCTGACTCAAAGAGGACTGAATGGTGCTGATGCTCGTCTGCGCTTGGGTCTTGCGTTGCAGCAGGCTCTGAATACTCATCACCTGCAGGGCCGCCTGGGGATCCTGGCTGGGCAACTGGAACTGCTCTCCCGTGCTGATCTCCGTTTGCAGTTGATCCATTGCCGTTTGTTGGGAGTCGAGCTCGTTGACCAACTGGTCGCGCACGGAGAGGTCGCTGACGCCTGTCGTGGGGATGCCGATGATGCCGGTGATGCCGATGCTCATGGTTGGATTCTACAACTGGACCAGCATGCTCAGGAGGTCGCTGATGGTGGAAATGAATTTTGCTGAGGCCTGATAGGCCTCCTGGTAGTTCATCATGTCGACGACCTGATCGTCGATGTTTACGCCGCTGATCGCGGTTTCCTGGCTGGAGAGCGTCGATTGCATGGTGTCGGCGGCGTTGGCCGACGCCGTGGCGTTGGCCGAGTTCTGCGTCACGCCCGTGGTGATGTTGTTGTAAAGCGTCTGGATCGTTGCCCCGTTTTGCGAGGCCAGGGGCAGCGTGAGGAAGCCGGCCAGGGTCTGGGCGTTGGTCGTGTCAGTGCCCACTCCCTTGCTGCTGGCGGCAAACTTGGTGGGGTCTTGCAGAAGCGTGTTGTTGACCCCGATGTTGCCTGCCTGGGAGCCGGTGAAGAAGGTGTTGATTCCCAAGGCGGCCAGCGTGCCGCTGTTGTCCGTGCCGAAGGCGAATTGCGTATTGGCGCTGGTCGACGATATGGTCAGCGTGCCGTTGGCGACCTTGGCCGAGAGGCCGCTGACGCCGTTGATTTCCGCGGCCAGGCTGTTGAGCGTCGTCGCATGGCCGGGACCCAGCAGGGCAACGGGGATGTCGGCCGTGGTGCTCGTGTTCGTCTGTGTGTTCGTGACGATGATTTGGAACGAGCCGTTGGTCGGAGTGAAAGGCAGCCCGGCCTGGGAGGAGTTGAGCGGAGCATTGGGATCGCTTACCGCGTTGAGGCTCGCGGTCGTCGTGTAGCCCGTCGTGCCTTGCCCGCCGGAATAGATCTTGTTGAACTCGTTGGTCAGAGTTGCGGCGAAGGAATTCAACTGGTCCTGAAAGCCGCCGAGCACTTCGTCGCGCGAGTTGACGAGCCCCTGCAACTGGCCGGAAGTCGCCTGCAAGGGGGTATTGGTGCCTTCGATCTGCAGCGTGGAGACCATCATCCCGGGGTCGGTGGACTGGGCCACGTCGACCTGTTGCGCGGTGCCCTTGTCGACCAGGTAGTTGCCTCCGTTGTAGACGGAAACCGACCCGTCCGGTTGGGTGTTGACCTGGATGTTGACCAGTTGCGAGAGCTCGGATAGGGCTTGATTGCGTTGGTCGGTCAAGCCGTTCGCGGAGCTGAAGGATGAGCCTCCGCCGGTGACTTCGGCGATCTCGGTGTTGAGCTGGGCGATTTGACTGGTCAGTCTGTTGATGTCCGGCGCCATGCCGCTGATCTGGCTGTCGATCGACGAGCGAAGTTGCTGGGTCTGGTCGGCCATGCTGTTGATCGATTGGGCGAGCGCCTGGCCTTGCAGGACGGCCGATTGCATGACCGACTCGTCGCCCGGCTGGTTCAGCACGTTCGAGATGGCGCCGAAGAACTGGTTCATCGCGCTGCTCAGATTCGAGGTGCTATTGAGCCCGCCGACGATGTTTTCCAGTTGCGTGTACGTGCTCTTGAGGGTGTCGGCACTGGACTGGTTGGAATTTGCGCTGCGGAGTTGGCTCTCCAGAAAGTTGTCGACCTGCTGGGTGATGGAGAGGACTTGAACGCCGGTCCCCAGGACCAATCCGCCGCTGGTCTGGCTGGGGCCGGGCGTGAAGTTGGTGGTTTCGGTAAGGTAGCCCGGCGTGTTGGCGTTGGCAATATTTTGCCCCACCACTTGCAAGGCGATATCGTTCGCCTGCAAGCTTGCCGCGGCCATCTGAATGGAGCTGGTGAGGGACATACGCCCAGATTCTTACGCTTCCTGGTTGAGCAGTACCCCGCTGGAGCGCGAGGGTCCTGCTTTTCCATATGTCGGCTGAATCCGGCCACCAGTCGCGATAATCTCTAACAGTTGTGAGAGATGGATGAGCGTCCGCTGAATGATGATCCAATTAGTAAGGCTTTGGGTTTGCAGCAACCTCGCCCGTGAGCCGGCCGCCGCGACTTGTCGGGCCAGCGGCTCCCTGTGTGGGGGGGGCAAGGCGCGGGTCAGGGCCTGGATACTGTCCGAGGGGAGCCCCTCGGCGGCAGCACGGGCCAAGAGGGCCTGGCGGCGATCGAGGCAATCTTGCAGCACGCCCAGCATCCGCTGTTCATCGCCGGCGATGGCGGCCAGGCCTTCGCGGTCCATGGCCCCCAACAGGTTTCGTTTGCGATTCAAGACTGCCATCAACTCCCCCTGACCGGCCAGGAGGTCGTTCAACAGGGAAGCCACGTCGGCTTCCAGCGATGATGGCGTGGGTTTGGCGTCGGGCGTAGTGGGCATGATTTACTTCCGCTGCTGCGTGAAAAGTGCGTACATGGGGCCGCTCAGCTTGCCGGCACTGGTCTCGGAGAGCTTCTTGGTGAGGGCCTGATCGAGCTGCTGGGTAAAAACCTCTTCGGCACGCCCGCCGTGAAAATAGGCAGACTTGGTCTGGCTCTTGCGCATGGATTGGAGCATCTGTCCGTAGAACGTCTGGCCCACGAACTGATCGAAGGCCTTGCGCAATGCCGGGTTGTCGGGGGGCTTGGGCGAAGGGGCTGCCGGCTTCGTCCCGGCAGTGGAGAGGAGGTTGATGCTGTTCATGCGGTATCTTCCTTGTTCATTCGATGATCAATGGGGCGTGCAGCTTGCCGTCGCGGTCCAGGCCCTTGATGATCTCGATGATGTCCGCCGGGGGAGCGTGCACGGAGTTGAGGGCCTCGACCAGGGCTTTGAGTTTCGGCGCGGTCGGATCGGCCGGATCAACGCCGACGAACGGCCGCGCGACAGTCTGGCCGCCGGCTTCAATGACCAGGTTCTTATGGGTAACGGCGACCGAACCGATTTCCACGTCGCCGCTGATCACGATTGTGCCTGTTCGCTCGTTGATGACCACCCGCGGAACGGTCCGCGGCTCCATGATCGGCAGCGATAACACCTGGGAAATGAACAAGACCGGATCGTCGCGATATTGGGCCGGGATTTCCACCAGGATGTTGCCCTGGTTGAAGGCGTGGGCCAAGGGGGTGTAGCTGCTCACCTGCTTGCCCATTTGGCTGTTGATCAAGTCGGCGATGTCCTGGGCGACCTGGAAGTCGGCGTGGTTCTTGTCCAGAACGAGCGTGATGTGGTTGTCTTTCGTGAAAGCGTGGAAGAATTCCTCTTCCAGCCGGCAGCCTTCGTGGATGCGTCCGGTGTTCGGCAGGGCGGGGTCCTCCAGCGTGATCGCCCCTTCGGCGAAGGCGTAAACCCGGGGATGCTTGGGATCGGGGCCGATCAGCGGCGTGAGGAACAGTCGGCCGCCCGCCAGGCTCTTGGCGGCGCCGATCGAGCTGACCACGCAATCGATTTTGTCGCCCTGGCGGGCCCCGGCTGCCGGAATCGTGGCCGTGACGATGACCAGGGCCACGTTCTTCGTATCCTTCAACTCCAGTATGGCGTTGGCCGCGGGCGAGTTGCCCATGATCGACATGATCTTGGCCACGCTGCGGATCGTCGGCAGGTAGCTGGAACTGTCGCCGGTGCCTTTGAGGCCGACGATCACGCCCAGGCCCTGGATCGAGTTCTCCTCCTGCCCCTTGATGCGGCAGATGCTCTTGAGCGTCAAGCGCGCGGCCGATGCCGTTGCGGCGGAAGCCAGCAGGGTCCCGGCGGCAACAAGCAAAAACAGGGGGAGGCGGTTGGGGTTCCGATTCGTGGTGGCGATCATGAGAGGGTTTCCTGTGTTTTCGCGTAGGGTGGGACCAGATCGCGTAGCGAGCGCAGGCCCACCGTCATGTGCTTTCTATCCGATCATGGTGGGCCGGCGCTCGCTACGCGATCTGGTCCCACCCTACAGCCTGCCGTTGCGCAACCCTGTTAGAACGGCATCCACTTGTCGAGCCATTCCAGGGCCCAGCCGCGGCGGTAACTGTCGCGGACGTGCCCCGCTTCCTTGCGGAAGACCTTCAGATCGGCAATCGTGTCGCTGGTGATCGAGTTGTCCGGCTTGATGTCTTCCGGGCGGACCTCGCCCGACAGCGAGTATTCCCAGTTCTCCTCGTTATCGTGGATGCTCCAGTTTCCTTCCAGCACGCAATTGCCGTTGGGACGCTTATCGACGATGCGGCAACTGATCGTAAAAGTCATCACGTCTTGGGTCTGCAAGTTGCCGTTCGCCTGGAGTTGGCTGTCGATGTCGCCGCGGATTTCCGGCGTGCCGTACGGCGGCTGACCGTTGGTGCCGCCGTTTTCGCCCAGGTTCCCGCCATAGAGCTTGATCCAGTCCGTCAACGTCCAAGCGCTGTGGCCCGTCTTCTTGCGATCGATCGAGCCTTGGCTCGTCAGTTTCGACTTGACCGAGACCGTGACCTTCACGATGTCGTTGAGCTTTTTGATTTTGGGTTCCGCGGGCGCCTCGTAGGTCCACGAGGTGTCGGCAAGGGTCATGGACCGCGAGCTTTCGGCCATGGGTGTGGAAACCTGCGGGCTAATGGCCATGGGTCTGGAAACCCGCGAGCTATCGGATGGGGCCATGGCGGCCCGCTGCTGTTCGGCGGCATACAGGCTGTTGTTCTGCGCCGCCGCGCGGCCGGCGTCGCCGAGCATGACGGCGACGGCCAAGACCGACAGACTGGCGATCCTTGGAAAGTGACGTTTCATGAGGGTGTTCCTGTTGGGGGTGTGGAATTGTTTAGTTCTGCGCCGGCTGGCCTTCAACTTTCGTGGGCCGGGCATAGACTTCGACTTCGCGAATCCCGCTGACACGGGCGTAATAGGTGCTGCGATTCAAGAGCGACTCGACCGCCACCAGTTCGCCCACGCTGCCTTCGTCGCGTGCTCGGGCGTTGGTGCGGATGCGAACCGCCCCGCTCTGGGCATAAACGGTGACGACATCGCCGTGATGAACCGCCAGGGGCGCACGAAGGCAGTCGGTCGAGACCGGACTGCCGGCCGAAACGGGGCGGACTAATTCGTGTCCGATGGCATCCTCGACCGCGTGCAGGGCACCGGTGATTTTTTCCGTCGACCCCTGCGCGGTGCCCGCCAACTGCTTGAGTTCGACGTCGCCTTCACGGATCACTGCGCCTCGTGCCAGGGCGTGCAGGGCCACGACCACGGGGGCAATGGTGCGGACGTTGGCCTCGATCGTCACATGGGCCGGCGCCTTGGGTCCCTCGACGGCGAGATCGAACCTTTGCGAACCGGTCCAAGGGGCGCAGCCTCCGGCGATATGCACCGGACGCAGCGGGTCGGCGAGCGCGCGGGCCTGGGCGTCGGTCAGGGCAAACTCGACCGACCATGTTTGCGGCGCTGTGACATGCTCGGAAAGATACTTGATCAGGGCATCGCAAATGCGGCGATTGATCCGCTGAGTCTCTCCGGCCGATACCGGCTTGCTGGCCGGGGCCTGGGGCCGCGCCGCGACGGTTTGGACCGTGACTTCGCTTGAACCGGAAAAGCGAAGTTCCGTCAGATTCTGACCTCGCAGGAGCAGCAGGTCCTGGATCTCGCGGACCTTGACAGTTCGCTCGGGGCACTCGGTACTCCGGGTCGCGGTGGACGGAGCGGGAAAAAGCTCGATCGCGGCCAAAGCGGCGGCCTGCCGCCCGTCGCTGGAATCGATTTCGGCCACGTCGCCGAGAGTGACCACCGGCCCGGCCGGGTTGCACTGGGCCCGCAGCCGCAGTTCGGCGGCCGCGGCAAACTGCGTGGCGAACAGCGATAATAGGGCGACCGTCAAGGGGCAGGCCGAATGCTTGTTCATGATCTATTCAATCACTTGATGAGATTGTTGATGGTCTGCCAGCACTCGTTGCCGGCCTGGATGGTCTGCGAATTCATCTCGAACGCCCGCTGCGTCGTGATCAGATCGATCAGCGAACTGACAGGATCGACGTTGGACTGTTCCAGCGATCCTTGCTGCGTGGTTCCAAACCCGTTGGCGCCGGGGCGCCGGTCGTCGCCGCGCCCGAGGCGTCGGTTTCCTGGTACAGGTTTTCGCCTATTTTCAGCAGGCCCTGGGGGTTGATGAAATTGGCCAACTGAATGGTGCCCGCTTGCGTCTGAGTCTGGCTTGTGGGCGTTTGATAGGAAACGACGCCTGCCGTGCTGATCGAGACATTCGTGGCGTCTTGGGGAATGGTGATGGTCGGTTCCAGCAAGCGGCCGATGTTGGCTGACCCCATGACGATCTGCCCGTTGGCATTTCGCGAGAAGTTCCCGGCCCGACTGTAATAAATATTGCCCGACGGGTCCTTGATCTGGAAAAACCCTTGCCCTTGGATCGCCACGTCGAGACTATTCCCGGTCTGCTGGAGCGAGCCTTGGGTGAAGTTGCTCTGCGTGCTCTGCAAGCGGCTCCCGGTGCCGATCGAGATGCCCGTCGGCGTATATGCCCCGCTGCTGTCCTGCGAGCCGGGATATTTCTCCTGTTGATAGAAGAGGTCCTCGAAGTTGGGCCGATCGGCCTTGAAGCCGGTGGTCTCCGTGTTCGCCAGATTATTGGCGATCACGTCGAGCTTCGCCTGCATCGAGTTCATGCCGGTGCAGGCGGTATAAAGTGCTTGTGTGCTCATGGCATCGCTGCTTGGTTGGGAGATAATAATATATAGTTCTAGGCCTTGAGAACGCGTTCGATCAGGCCTTGGATCATTTCATTGTGGCTTTTCATCACGTTGAGGTTGGCTTCGAGCATCCGCGAGGTTTCGATCATCGTGGTCATCTCGGTCGTCGGCTGCACGGCCGACAACTCCAGATAGCCGCCGGAGACGGACCTTTCCCCTGGGGCCAGGGGCCGGACTTCGCTCAACGGGCGGAAGAGGTTCTCGCCGCTCTTGACGAGGTCGCCCAACGAGGCCGGCTTCACGATCTGCAATTCTTGCCGCGTGCCACCCTGGGAAACGCTGCCCGAGGCGTCAATTTCCCAAGGGCCTCCCGTGGGGCTGACCCTGATCTGCGAGTTGCCCTCGGCGAGGACCGGGTATCCCTGCTGCGTAACCAGGTCGCCATCAGCGGTGAGGCGAAAATTGCCGGCCCGCGTGAGCAGCCGCTCCTGACCCTTGCGGACGACGAAGAACCCATCGCCCTGCAAGGCCACGTCGGTTGGATTGCCCGTCTTGCGCAACGGTCCAGGCGAAAAGTCCGTGACCGTCTGACGAAATTGCACGCCGCCACCAATATCGTTGATCGTCCCGGCGCCCGGCGACACCGCGCCCCGCTCGATCGCCTCGGCATAGCGCGACTGCATGACGGCCAGGTCGCGCTTGAATCCCACGGTATCGACGTTGGCGATGTTGTTGGCGATGACCTCCATCCGTCTGCTTTGGACTTGTGCGCCTTCCGCCGAGATATAGAGTCCGTACGGCATGTTCGGTAACTGAGAAAAGCTCGTAATGTTGAACTGACGCTGAAAAGCAAGACTGAAGAGTCTGTCGTCGCCCGCTTAGAGCAACCAGCGTGCCGAAGCCCGCGGTTGAGTCGCCCGCAATCCAGGAATTGCTTCGGTGGACGAGAAATGCCAAGGACTTACGCGACGGCGAGAATGGAACCAGCCCGGCGCGCGGCGTGTGAGAGCCGAGCGGATCTGCGTGCAGCCTTTGCCGATTCAAGGCGAAATACCGGCCAATTCTGCTGGTCGCAGTAGGGTGGACTTCAGCCCGCCTCTTCGAAGCTTGTAGGGTGGGCCGACGGGCACCATGCGCAGCATGGTCGGCGAGTCCCACCATCTTCGCCTTTCGTGGTGAGGTTCGTTTCACTCGGTTCACCCTACGATTACACATGCTGGCACTCCCAGAACGGGAAGAGCTGCATATTCGCTCGTAGCCACACGAAAGCGAAATGCATGGCAGCATATCTTTCTCGTTTTGTCTATACGACCCAATCTTTGTGCTTTTGTTAGTTTATCTTACTTATGCAAGTCGATACACTTTCCGTGAGCTTCCCTAATTGCCGTGATGTAATGTTATACTTCATGTGCAGAACCTTGTGAGAAGGAAGGAGCCAACGATGCTCGTCTTATCGAGGCAGCGTGATGAGAGCATTATGATCGGCGACAAGGTGGTCATCACCATCGTCGATATTCGGGGAGATAAGGTGCGGTTGGGAATTGAGGCCCCGGAAGAAATCCCCGTCCATCGGCAAGAGGTCTACGAGGCGATCAAACGCGATGGCCGGCATCCGGGACATGGTGGCGATCGTGACGTGCAGGCGAGTGGTCGCGGCAACGGTAGTGCTCAGTAAGAAATAACGGATATGCGGCTTTTGCGGCCTAGGTCGGTTGTTCCCGGTCTGATGAAGATCGCTTTGACTGCAATTCACAGCGGAGTGGGCCGAGAACAATCTTAGCGGCAAACGGGAAATTTTCTCGATGTCGCCATAGATTCTCTAAAGTACGCAAATTAGCCAGTCGATGGAGACTGATAGGTTTTGCCATAGGGCTACAACCGCGTAAGCAATCGGATGTATTCGCTGCGGATTCCGGAATGCGCAGGCGATACAGGTCAGAAATGTTTGACGCGGCTGGGGCAGTGTCAGGAAGACCGGCCGGTTCAATCGGCGATCAAGCCAACGAGCCCGTTTGAGTGGAGACCGAAAACTAAACCAGGTATCAAGTCGACAAGGCCCCTTGCCCGCTGTACCAACCACAAATCCTTCCGTACGAGTGATTCCCCGCGCTCCAGACACAACTCTTTTGTTAGAGGACTGACATGACCCGTATCAATACGAACGTTAGCGCTTTGATCGCCGAACAGAATTTGAACAACTCCAACAATTCTTTGCAAACCACCTTGACACGGTTGAGTACAGGTTTGCGGATCAACTCGGCCGCGGACGACCCGGCCGGCATGATCGCGGCCACCAATTTGGGCAGTAATATCGCGGCCACCAATCAGGCGATTTCCAACAGCCAGGTTGCCACGCAGATGATCTCGACGGCCGACAGCGCCCTGAGCCAGATCAGCTCGCTGTTGACCACCATCAACGGCCTGGTGACCGAGTCGGCCAACACCTCGTCGGAGAGCAGCAGCCAGGTGGCGGCCAACCAATTGCAGATCGACTCGTCGCTCAGCGCCATCAACAACATTGCCGAGACCACGGTCTTCCAGGGCCAGAACCTGCTGGACGGCAGCCTGGGCTTCAACGTCGGGAATTGGACTGGCACCCAAGCCAATGTGAGCAATCTCCAGATCAATCAGGCAGACTTGAGTACTGGCGCCTTGCCGGTAGCGATTGACGTCACCGCGGCTGCCCAGCAGGCCCAGCTCAATGTCCCGGTCGCTACGGCAACGGCCGAGGCCAGCACGTCCGTGACATTCTCGGCCGGCGGGACGCTGACTCTGACGGCAAACCCCGGCGGCAACGTCGACGGCGCAATCGGCAACGGCTACACACTCAACTTCGTGGAAACCGGCGCCGTCACTGCCGCCGCGCCTCAGGTGGCCATCAGCGGCAAGACCATCACGGTTCAGGTAAATAATGAGGGCACCACGACGGCGGATAATATCATCGCGGCGCTGAATACCGCGCTTACCGCCGCCGGCATCGACATCACCGCTACCGATTCCGACGGCGGCGCCGGCACTGAAGTTTACACGCCGGGCGGCACCGACGCCGCACTCACCGGAACGACCACCGGCGGAACGAGCCCCGGTGCATTGGCAACGGATACCGTCTTCAATCTCAGCGGCGCGGAGAGCGCCCAGGTGTTCCAATTCTCGGGGGGTACGAGCCTCACCGACATGGCGAACGCCGTCAACCTGGCGACGGGAACTACCGGCGTGACTGGCACGGTCAACGGCAACACGCTCGAACTCAAGTCCACCGACTATGGCAGCAGCGCCTTCGTCAACGTCAACCTGATCAGCGGCACGCAGGCATTCCAGTTGCCGACCGGCACCCGGAAACGCGGGCGACCGGCAGCGATATCGAGGGAACCATCAACGGTACCCAGGCGATCGGTAACGGTCAGAACATCTCGTTGAATACGCAGGCCCTTGCGATGTCGGCGAACGTCTCGGCCACCGGAAACTACGGCTTCACGGTGCAAAGCGGCGGCGCCTTGTTCCAACTCGGCCCCGATGTGGTCGGCAGCCAACAGGCCCAGATCGGCATCCAGAGCGTAAACACGGGCACTCTCGGCGGAACCGCCGGAACGCTCTTCGAGCTGGGATCGGGCCAGCAAGCGGCCCTTGCGACGAATCCGGCGTTGGCCGGCCAGATCGTTCAACAGGCACTGAACACCGTGACCTCCCTCCGCGGCCAACTGGGGGCCTTCCAAACGGCCACCCTGGACAGCAACATCTCGACGTTGACCGATGCGGTGACCAATCTCACGGCGGCCCAAAGCGACATCCAAGACGCCGACTTCGCCAGCGAGAGCGCCAACCTTACCAAGCAACAGATCCTGGTGCAATCGGGCACGACGGTCCTGGGAATCGCCACTTCAAATCCCGCGAATGTCCTCACGCTGTTGCAGAAGGCATCGAGCGTATGATCCGGAAGCGGCTCCCTAGCAGCCTGATTGCGTAATTCACGCCGGTCTGCCTCGGTTTTCGAGGCGGACCGGTTGCATTTTGCAATTCGCAAGACGCCGTAGGGTGGGCTTCAGCCCGCCTGCACGTCAAGGCAGGCTGAAACCCACCCTGCCTGGCCATTACATTTTCCCTTACTCCTACAAATTAAACTCAACGGCGAGCGGAAGCCGATCTATATTTGAAACGGAGTCATAGGCTTGATTGGTGCAACAGGAGGAAAGACTTGAGCCCAACTCTTGCAAAACTTGCTGCACAGACGGGCTAAAGCCCACCCTACACACAGGTGTTCGAACATGGGAATAATCTCTGCCAGTACCGGGTTGAGTTCGGGGATCGACATCTCGGGAACCATCTCCAAATTGATGGCGATCAGTTCGCAACCCGTTACCGCCCTGACGAACACGGATACGACTCTCACCAACGAAGAGACGGCCGTTTCCCAGCTCTCCGCATTGCTGCTAAGCATACAGGACGCCACGCAGACCTTGGCGCAAGCCTCAGTCTGGGGCAGCCAGACTGCCACCAGCAGCGACAGCGGCGCCCTATCGGCCACCGTGACTGGCACGCCCACCGAGGGCACGTACGAGTATACTCCCTTGCAAATGGCCCAGAGCCAGCAGTTGCTGAGTTCCGGCTTCCAAAACGCCACCACGGCCCTGGGCGGCGGAACGCTCACGTTCCGCTATGGCAATACCGTGGACCAGGGCGTCAGCCTCTCCGAGATCAACGGCGGCCAAGGCTTCGCGCCCGGTGAAATACGCATCACCGACGGCAGCGGCGCCAGTGCCGTCATCAACCTCTCGAACGCCCAGAACATCGATGACGTGGTACAGGCGATCAATAGCGCGGGCACGATCGGCGTCACCGCCTCGACCGACGACGGGCATATCGTGTTGACCGACACCACGGGCGACGGCGTCGCAAAGCTCCAGGTCCAGGAGGTGGACGGCGGCACGACCGCGGCCTCGCTGGGACTCGCCGACTTGCAGCCAAACTCGGCGGGAACCGCGGTCTCCGGCACGGATATCCTCACGCTTTCCGACAGCCTTTCGCTGAACGCGCTGAACGACGGCATGGGCATCCAGACGAACACGTCCTCGTTGGGCGATATCAGCTACACTCTGCACGACGGCACTACCGGCACGATCAATCTCTCCGGCCAGACGACCCTGGGCGGCGTCATCCAGGCAATCAGCAGTCAATCGGAAGGCAAGCTGCAGGTCTCCATCGCGCCCGACAGCACGGACCCGGGGATCCACGGCCAGAGCCTGGAGATCGTCGACACGACCGCGGCCAAGAATCCCAGCGGCAAGCTCTCGATTTCCAACGTCACGGGCTCCACCGCGGCCAGCGATCTGGGATTGGCGGTCACTGACGCCAGCGCCGGTACCGTCACCGGCAGCCAGATCCTGGGAGGGCTGAACACCGTGCTGCTCTCCGATCTCAACGGCGGCCAGGGGCTGGGAACGTTGGGCTACATGAAGCTCACCAACGCCGCCGGGCAGTCCGTCAACGTCAACCTGGCAGGCGCCGCCACGCTGCAGGACGTGATCAACGATATCAACAGTCAGGCTGCCAATGTGGACATCACGGCCGAGGTCAACTCGGCCGGCGACGGGATCCAGCTAGTCGATACCTCCGGAGGTTCCGGGACCTTGACGGCCGCCAATAGCGACAGTGCCGACGACGGCGGCAGCGACGGGCTCGACACGGCCGTGAAGCTCGGCTTTGCCACCGCCTCCGCTCCCGGCTCCAGCAGCACGGGCGTGCTCAACAGCGGCGACATGCACCTTCGCACCGTCTCGCAAAACACGCTCCTCAGCTCCTATAACGGCGGGACCGGCGTCGCGGCGGGCAGCTTCCAAATCACCGGCACCGACGGCAACACGTGGACCATCCAGGTGAGCAGCGGCATGCAGACGATCGGCGACGTGATCAACGCCATCAACCGCAGCACATCGGGGATCCATGCCGCCATCAACTCCACCGGCGATGGCATCGTCCTGCAAGACACCGCCCACGGGTCGGGCACGCTCACCGTCACGGCCGGCGACTCGACGACCGCCCAGGACTTGCACCTGCTGGGCGCGGAGACAACGGTCGACGGCACACAAACGATCAACGGCACGACCACCGAAACGATCGCGCTGAAATCGACCGACACCCTGACGGACCTGCAAAACGACATCAACAACCTGGCGCCGGCCTGTCGGCGAACATCATCACCGGCGGCTCCAGCGACCCCTACCGTCTCGCGCTGACCGCCACGCAATCCGGCCAGGCCGGCAACATGATTGTCGATACCTCGCAGATCGCCGGCATGTCGATGCAGGAAATGAGCCAAGGCCAGGACGCGATCCTGGCGCTGGGCGGCGGATCCAATTCGAACTCCTCCAACGCCCCCGTCCTGGTAACGTCGTCGTCCAACACATTCTCCGGCGTCCTGCCCGGCGTTTCGCTGCAAATCAACAACGCCACGGGCCAGCCCGTTTCCGTCAGCGTGGGCAACGACGGCACGAACATCGCCACGGACCTGCAGACGTTCGTGACGAACTACAACAGCTTCGTTACGCAGCTTACCACCGACACCGCCTACAACACGACGACCGAGACCGGGGCGGTGCTGACCGACGACGGGTCGGCCTTGGAAATCGGCGCGCAAATGTCGCAACTGGTGAACGCCCAATTCGCTTCCAGCGGTAGGGTGCAATCGCTGGCCGACGTCGGCATTACGGTCCAGAGCAACGGCACGCTGAGCTTCAATCAGAATCAGTTCAATGCGGCCTGGGCCTCCGATCCCACCGCGGTGCAGAACTTGTTCACGACCGCGAAGACCGGCGTTTCCGCCCGGTTCGACACCTTGATCAACCAGCTTGCCGGACCGACAGACTCTCTGCTTTCCTCGCGCGCCGCCGCCCTGCAAAAGGAGATCAGCGACAATCAGGCGACGATCACCCAGATGAACCAGCGGCTCAGTGACGAACAGAACCTGCTGTACACGGAGTTCTACAACATGGACCTCACGATCGGAAAGTTGAAGAACACGCAGAGCGTGCTCAGTACGATGTACTCGGTCCCTCCCGATTTTGGCGGATCGAGTTCCAGCAGCAGTAGCAGCAGTTGACGGCGGGGTTGGCCGGCAGGGCCGACAACGGACGGCACGGAGGGGACAACCAATGCAATCGACGGCACGGGACCATTACCTTTTCACGGAGGTCGAGACGGCCACGCCCGAGAAGTTGCAATTGCTGCTCATCGAGGGGGCGCTGACGTTGGCGAACCGGGCTCGGCAGTTCTGGCAGCAGGGCTGCAACGATCGGGCCCTGCGGGCGTTGTTGGAAGCCCAGTCGATCGTGGCCCACATGCTCGCCGTCATCGATCACGAGGCCGCGGGCGACCTGGCAAAACGCGTTTCAGCGATCTACGAGTTCATCTTTCGCTCCCTCGTGAAGGCGGGTCACCGACACGATGAAAAGAGCCTGGGCGACGCCATCCGCATTCTGGAAATCGAACGCGAGACGTGGCGGCAAGTGTGCGACAAGCTTGCCAGGAATGCACCGCAGGCGACATTCGGCGACGCCCTGGAAGGCGTCCCGCCTGCCCTGCACAGCGACCAGGAACTGTTGTCCCAGACCGGCGGATTCTCCGTTGAAGCCTGACTTTCCCGCGGGCTACAGCTTCTTCAGGCCGATCGCGCGGAACAGGCCCTGCTCGGCCGGTCCGGAGGCGCGGAACCCAACCGTCCCGCCCCGCAGGTCCACGCCGGCCTGGCGATAGATCCGTTGGCCGTCCAGGAGCACCTCGACCGTGCCCTGCCGGCACTCGACGGCGATCTGGTGCGGCTCGCCCTTGTGGACTTCCTTGGGCAGCGCCACCGGCTCGGCGATCTGCCATTGGCCGCCCGTGCGGCGATGCGGGCGCAAGGTGTTCGGCCGGGTCTTGAACTCGGGGGCGTTGAAGGTGCTGTCGGCCGTTTGCAGTTGGAACATCAGGCAGTTCTCCTCGTCCGCCGCCCGGACGACCCAGCCGGCGATCCCCTGGCCTTCCTTGGGGACGGTCAACTCGAACTCGAAGCGATAGTCGCCGTAGCCCTCGCCGTCCAACAGTCCGATGTCGCCTGCGGAGACCAACAGCCCGCCGCGGGTGAACTTCCAGCCCGCTTGGTTCAGCCAGATTTCGTGTCGTTTTTCCAGGTTCTCGCCGAAGATCGGCGCCGCCTGCTCAGGCTCGCTTGCCGTGGCCCGGGCAGCCAGCTTGGCGCGGTCCGGGCCCAGCGAGGCCGCCGGCACGACGACCAGATCGAACATGAAGGGCAGGCGCCGCGGCTTCCTGCCGCTCCCTTTGCCCATATCGCTCATCTCCACGACCGAAACGAACGCGGGGCCGGCGTGCCGCGATGCGACGATCCCAGGCCATGTCCGCAGGGAAATCGGTCTCGCAGTTTGGACGGCCTCGACAATCTGCGCCTGGGTGGCGTCGATGCTGGGCAGGGCCACCGTATCAAATTCCCCGTCGCCGCTGACGGGGAAACTCAGCCGGCCGCCTGCATCGAGTGTCGCCAGCAGGACCGGCCGCCCGCCGCTCTTGACCCCCGTGGCAAAGAGCAGATCCGGGCCGGCGAGTACGGCCACCTCCTTCACGCGTAGGATAGGTTTGTAACCTGTTGCCCCTTTGGGCACGTCCTTCACCTGCGAAACTTGTTCCGCGGCGAGTTGCACCTTCTGGAACCTCCGGCCTTCGAGAACGAGCGTATTCTGGAAGTCGACCGTGAGCTTGTCGCCGGTCTTGAAGTCGCGATCGATCCGAAGGTAGCCGTTTTCGACGGCTGTGGACAGCGGATCGCCCGAACCGGCAACAGCCTTTGTGCTGGAAGCCCATGGCGGTATCCTCACCCAGAGCGTAGCGCGGGCCGCAGGCATCCCCTCTCCCCGACCCACTGCGCGGGTGCCCTGCAGAGCGGCAGGGGACGAGGGCCGCGGCGCCAGCTCAATCTCCATCTGGGTGTGGCCCTGGACGTAGTCGGGCTTGCTATGGACCGTAACCGACCACTCCCGTCCGGCGGCGTGGACCGGCGCGGTGAAGCTATAAGGGAAATTGACTATCACGCCGCGCTCGCTGCCGGCGGCCAGGTAGCCCTTGAGGAAGTGCAGTCCCAACGGCCCATGGAAGCTGCAGCAGAAGGGCCATTCGTCGAGCTTTTCGATGGCGGCGATGGGCCCGGCCGCGTCGCCGTCGAGGTGGGCCATGCCGTACCCGCCGTTGGGGCACTGGTTCGTCGCGTACTGGTTCTCCAGCAGGCGTTGGGCGACATCGAGGTAGCGGGTCTCACCGGTAAACCGCCAGAGGTCCAGGTTAAATCGCAGCCAATCCGACTCGCTACATCCCTCGTCGCCGGGGAAGGAGACATACCAGTGCTCGCCGACGCCACCCAGCGGCCAAACGAAACCACCTTTCATCGCCGCCTCCCATTTGGCCTTGGCCCGCTGCAGATACGTCCGATTCCCCGTGATCTCATACAGTTCCAGGATCCCTCGCCACGCGCACAGGTTGCCGTGGCTGTGATCGACCGGCAGGTAGTCGAACTTCGCGAAGAACTCGGCCATCCGCTCCGCCTGTTTCAGATAGCGTCGATCGTCGGGGCGCCCGGTACTCCGGGTCGCGCGATAGAGCATCGCCAGGCCCTCGATGGCCGGAAAATAGCAGCACGTGTAGCCGTCACCGCCAGTACCGCTGGAACGATAGTCGGCCTCGCGAGCGGGCGAGCACAACTGCTCGGCCGTGTTCACGTAGAAATCGCCCAGCCGCCGGGCAGAGGCCAGCAGTTCCGCGTCGTGGAATTGCCGGGCCGCGGTCACCAGTCCGACGAGCAGGCGGGCATTGCCCCACAGCATGGGAATCGGCGACGAGTTCTTCGCCAGCGGCTTGGTGAGGTCCACCGCCGCGCCGAAATGGCCGTCCGGCTTTTGAAAATGCACCACCGTCTTCAGCAACGAAGCCAGGGGCGGCGGCGAACATTGGCCCGGCGGGCTGGTCAGACTGGCCAACTCGAGGAACCTGCCCGAGGCGTCGCCGCTGTAGTTAGTGAAGATCCGGTTGATCTCGAAGGAGACGTCGGCCCGCAGCCACGTCTCCGTGTAGGGCGGCTTGGCCAGCCGGGCCACGCCGCGCTGGAGCGATTCGCCCAGCGGACCCGAGAGCGTCACCTCGCGCGCCGGGGCCAACGTGACCGCCGGCCATGACGGGCCCCGATCGGCCGCAAGGGCCGGGGAAACTGCGAGCAGTAGCATTGCAACAATCATTTTATCGTTCCCTATGGTTCGAACTGCAGGATGGACCTCCGAGTCCGTCCTTGGGTTCGCGGACGGACTCGGAGGTCCATCCTACAGCAAGTTGCAGACTTTGTCTTTACGCAAGCCCTTATAGCCGAGTCCCCTGACTGACGAACCGCAGGGCTGTCTCCATGCTGATCGAGCCGTCCCGCAGCAGCCGCTTGACCGCCTCGTCGAGCGTGAGCATGCCTTCGGCGCGGCAGGTGAGCAGGATGTTGTCGATGCCCTCGATCCGGCCGGTCCGCACCGAGCTGGCAATCGCCGAGTTGTTCAACAGAATCTCCATAGCCAACACCCGTCGCTCACCGGGACGCAGGTTGGGGAGCAGATGCTGGCTGACCACCGCGCGGAGGCTCAGGGCGAGTTGTGCGCGGACCTCGTTCTGATCGCTTTGCGGAAACAGATCGGCATAGCGGGAAATCGCCCCCTTGGCGTCGCGGGTGTGCAAGGTGGAAAAAACCAGGTGGCCCGTTTCGGCCGCGCTCAGCGCCATCTGGGCGGTCTGCCGATCGCGGATCTCTCCCACCAGGATCACGTCCGGGTCTTGCCGCAGGGCATACTTCAGGCCGTCGGCGAACGTAAGGACATCCAGCCCGACCTCGCGCTGCGTGACGAGCGAGCTGGACATCTTGGGAAAGATGTATTCGACCGGTTCTTCGACCGTAATGATGCGATACCCGCCTTCCTGGTTGAGCAATTGGATCAGCATCGCCAAGGAGGTCGTTTTCCCCGAGCCGACCACGCCGGCGATGAGCACCAGCCCGTTGCGAAAGTGGGTGAGCTGTTGGGCCAGCCCCTCGGAAAAGCCGGCCCATTGGAAGTCGGGGATGCGCGAGGGAATCAAACGGAAACAGGCCCCCATCTGTTGCCCGCTCATGAAGTAATTGGCGCGCAGCCGTTGCAGCTTGTCGGGCAGGGCCAGTTCCAGGGCGAAATCGGCATTGCGCTCGGCCTGAAAACGGTCCATCGCGTGGGGCGGGCAGAGCGGCACGAGCAGCCCCGGAACTGCGTCGCGAGCGATCGCGACGCAGTCCAGTTGCCGCAACTCGCCGTGGACTCGCAGGACCGGTGGATAACCGGCCACCACATGCAGGTCGGAAGCCTCCATCTCGACGGCCCTGGCCAGCCAATCGCGAAGCCGGCCCGGAACGACTTGCTCGGGCTCAGTCATGCTCGCTGGCGACGGCCTTGACCGCCTTCTTGATCAGCGTGGTCGCTTGCTTGGACGCTTCCTCGCTCTCGAAACCCATCACGGCCGAGAATCGCGAGTCGACCACCTGCGCTACGAGGAACGTGACGTTGATCCCCGCCGCGGCGACGGCCTGGGCGATGGCGTGGCCGATGCCCGGCCGGTTTTCGCCCTGGATGAGCAGGGTGGGAATGTCGGAAGCGACCAGGCCGGCCTTGTTCGCAGCCGCGGTCGTTTTCTTCCCCGAGACCGTACAGACCTCGATCGCGGCCTTGCTTTCTTCGTCCGCGTAGCGGTAGCCCATCACCACCTGCAAATCGGCGCCAACTTCGGCCAGGGGGCTGAGAACGTTGCTCAGGACTCCCGGCTTGTTTGCGACTTCAGCTCGCCACAACGTGACCTTCTTGACCGAGACGGACATAGGAAACCTCCTTCGCTTGAAATAGGGGAAATGGACCGTAGCCGCCGGCCGGGACAAAAGGGAAGCCGCTGCGGCCGACAGAAGCCAAGAGTATTATAGCCACTGTGACGGCACCCCGGCTACGACAGGAGAACTGCAAAGTCTTTCGACCAAGCGCTCATAGTCCCGCCTTGAGGCGGAATTCGCAGCGCCGGGACCGGCTAAAGCCGGGACTACGAGCGAGTTTGCATTTCTCCTTCCGGCTACGAACAGCCCATGCTGTTTCCGCAGTTGTAGCATAGGTAGCAGTTTCCAGCCCGGGCGGTGATCGCGCCGCAGCGGTCGCAAGCGGGGGCATCAGCCTGGAAACTGGCGAACTGCTCGTGCCGGGCCACCAGCGCGGCCTGCGGATCGCCAGCCACCGCAAACCGAGCAGCGGTGGCCGGCGCCGCCGCGGGCTTCTTCGCCACCGCCACCCCGTTGCCATGCGAGCCGCCCGCGCCGGAAGCACTGGCGCCGTTGGCCCCATTGGCCCCGTGCGCTCCATTGCTGCTGCCGTTGCCGTTGGGAGCGGCCACATTCGCCGCGCCGGAGACCTGCGACTTGGAAGCTCCTTGCCCGCTATTTGGCCCGCCGGCCCTCGTGGCGACGGGCCGACTCTCTGCTTCGACATCTCCCCCCAAACCGGGCGACGACTGGCCGGTCTCGACCGGCGAGACCGGCACGGCCTTGTTCATCTCCCCGTAGCCGGGCAGGAACGTGATCCCCAGCCAGCGGAAGATGTAGTCCACCAGGCTCTTGGCGATCTTGATGTCCGGGTTCTTCGTGTAGCCCCAAGGCTCGAAACGGGTGTGCGAAAACTTGTTCACATACACCTCCAGCGGCACGCCGTACTGCAGGCTCATCGACACCGCCGTGCCGAAGCAGTCCATCAGGCCGCCGATCGTGCTGCCTTCCTTGGCCATGGTGATGAACAATTCGCCCGGCCGGCCGTCCGGATAGAGGCCGACCGTGATGTAACCCTCGTGGCCGGAAATGTTGAACTTGTGCGTGACCGACTGCCGCGTATCGGGCAGGCGCTCGCGGCGCGGACGGGCGACGACCTTCTCGGCCGCCTTTTCCGCCTTCTTCGTCGACAGCGGCTGCACTTCCTTCGAACCGTCGCGATAAATGGCCAGGGCCTTCAGCCCCAGCCGCCAGCCTTCCATGTAGGCCTGGCCGACGTCTTCGGGCGTGGCCTCCTTGGGCATGTTGACCGTCTTGGAAATCGCCCCGGAGATGAACGGCTGTGCGGCCGACATCATGCGGATGTGGGCCTTCCAGGGAATCGATCGCGTGCCGTGCGAGGCCTGGAACGCGCAATCGAACACTGGCTGGTGGTCCGGGTTCAGCTCCGGCGCGCCTTCGATCGTGTCTTGGTCGTCGACGAACTTCACGATGGCTTCGATCTGCGACTCGCTGTAACCCAAGGTCCGCAAGGCCAGCGGCACCGTCTGATTGACGATCTTCAGCATCCCGCCGCCGGCAAGCTGCTTATACTTGACCAGGGCGATGTCCGGCTCGATGCCCGTGGTGTCGCAATCCATCATGAAGCTGATCGTGCCGGTAGGCGCCAGCACGGTCGCCTGCGCGTTGCGAAAACCGAAGCGGCGGCCGCTGACGAGCACTTCGTCCCAGAGCTGCGCGGCCGCCATCTGCAGATACTTGGGACAATGCTTGATCTGCTCGACCTTCTCCCAGTGCATTTCCATGACGTGCAGCATCGGCTCGCGGTTCTCTTCGTAACCGTCGAACGGCCCCACTGCGGCCGCCAACTCCGCACTCGTGCGGCAGGCCGCCCCGTGCAGCAGCGCCGTCACCGCCCCGCAAAGCCCGCGGGCCTCGTCGGAGTCGTAGGGGATGCCGCTGGCCATGATCAGGCTGCCCAGGTTCGAGTAGCCCAACCCCAGCGGCCGGAAACGGTGGCTGTTGGCGGCGATCCGCGGCGTCGGGTAGCTGGCGTGGTCGACGAGGATTTCCTGGGCGATGAACACCAGCCGGCAGGTCGCCTTGAAACGCTCGAAATCAAACGTGCCGTCCTCGCGGCGGAACTTCATCAGGTTGATGCTCGCCAGGTTGCACGCCGTATCGTCCAGGAACATGTACTCGGAGCAGGGGTTCGAGGCGTTGATCCGCCCCGACTTCGGGCAGGTGTGCCAGCGGTTGATCGTCGTGTCGTACTGCACGCCCGGATCGCCGCAGGCCCAGGCGGCCTGACCCATGCGGTTGAGCATCTCGCGGGCGGAAAAGGACGGTCCGGCCGTCTTGGGGTCGGTCACCCAATGGGTCGTCCACTGCTGGTCGGCCACAACGGCTTCCATGAACTCGTCGCTCAGGCGGACCGAGAGATTGGCGTTCTGGAAGAGGATCGAATCGTAGGCCTCGGTCGGCTGATAGCCGCCTTCCTGGATCAGCGTGCGGGCCTTCTTCTCCTCGCGGAACTTGCACTCGACGAATTCCATGACGTCCGGATGCCAGTCCTTGATCGACTGCATCTTGGCCGCCCGGCGGGTCTTGCCGCCGCTCTTGACGACCGCGGCAATCTGGTCGTAGACCCGCATGAAAGAGAGCGGCCCCGACGGCTTGCCGCCGCCCGAAAGCTTCTCGCGATGCGAACGCAGCGTGCTCAGATCGGTGCCGGTGCCCGAGCCGAATTTGAAGAGCATGGCCTCGCTGCGGGCGAGTTCCATGATGTCTTCCATGTTGTCCCGCACGCTCTGAATGAAACAGGCCGAGGCCTGGGGGAACTCGTAGGGGTTCTCCGGCTGGGCGATCTTGTTGAGTTTGGCATCCCAGTGCCAGTTGCACATGGCGCCCTTGATGCCGTACTGGTGGAACAGGCCGACATTGAACCAGACCGGCGAATTGAACGAGGCGTACTGATGAATGCACAGCCACGACAGGTCGCGATAAAAGCTCTCGGCGTCTGCGGCCGAGGCGAAATAGCCATCTTGCAGGCCCCAATCGGCGATCGTGCGGCTGACGCGGTGGACCAGTTGTCGCACGCTCCGCTCGCGTTCCGAGGTGCCATTCTCTCCGTAAAAATATTTATTAACGACGACGTTCGTCGCCAGTTGGCTCCAGAATACGGGAACTTCGCAGTCTTTCTGTTCGAACAGAACTTCGCCGCCCTCGCCTTTGATGGCGGCCGTCCGCGTTTCCCACTCAACCGTGTCATAGGGTTCCGCCACGTCCTGCGGACAGAATGTCGGCTCAATCGTCAACCCCAAAGCGGGGGTTCGCGACGATCGGATCGACGGTCGGTCTACAGGGGCGACAGGCGTCTGGATAGCTTCATCCATGGAATGCATACAGAACCTCATCCTTCGTGAATCGAGACTGAAAATCCTACCCAAGTCAATGCACATCAGTACAGCGAAAAGGCTGATGGTGCAGGCATCCTACCCAACCTATTGTATACCTCGTCCAAGAGGACCACAATATGCAGGGAAGATTGTCCAAGTTTAGCTGTTTCTTGAAAGAGGTCAATCGCACACTAAAAAGATAGTTCTAAAGTAATGTGAGCATTCGGTTTGCGGAAAGTGAGCTGCTGAGCAATGCTGGCATGTGGATGCGAAGACATTCGCTCTAAGTCGTTTACTGACAATGAGTTGTGGAATCTGACGGAAATGAGGTTCGTCCTGGGAGTCTTGGGGAACATGGGAAGCATAGTGGGCAGCCGCGCATCTGAAGTAGGTGCAGGAACCGTTCTCTTGGTGAAATGGCGTGGTTTGGTGTTCTCTGGGCATGGACAGACTGAAACGAGCGGCCGATGGTGGACTGGTATACATTCCCGACCGCGCCACTGTGCGCATGATGAACTTCGGATACAACATGTGAACGATTGACACCACGCGGGCAGACTTCCGTCAGTCAGCCGTTGTGTTCCAATAGTTGAGGACTCTGAAGTCCTGTTGCTTGAAGCCGCCGATAAAGAGCGAGCCTTGCCAACCCGATGTCCACACTGTGGTTCCACGAAGGTCATCCCCGGTGCGACCATTTGGGATCAAGGCGAAGGGTCTGACGGAAAACCAAAAGTCGTGGTATTTGGCAACCCAGAAGGAATGCTTTTCAAGGATCGCATGTACGGTGTGCTGAAGGCCGACATTTGTGGCGAGTGCGGGCACGTCGAGCTTCGCGTGGCCAATCCGCGACACTGTACCAGCATTACGAGAAGTCCCGGCGTAGGGTAAAATAGTGTAACGGGATTGCTAGTCCGTCCCACCAACGCCGAACATCCTCACCCCTGCACTTCCCCTGGAAGGGGGTAAGGGGAGCCGAATCTCCATGGACCCACAGACCTTTCGAACGCGAGTCCTAATAAACCTGTTCGGCTCCCCGCTGGTGATTATTCCGGCGGGGCTGGGGGCAGCGACGTTCGCCCTTGCCGTGGCCGTCGGTGCGGCAACGGATTTCCTGGGTTTCCTCGGGCTTTCGGGAATCTTGGCCGGTGCCGGCATCGCCGCTACCCGCTGGGTTCTCGGCTGGAACGAGTTGACGCGCAAGACATTCGATGAGCTCCAGGGCGAGTCGGACCAGGGCCAGGCCAAGGTCCTCGGCAAGCTGGAACAAGCGTTGAAGGCAGACCACGATCCCCGCACCACGCAGAGCCTGCATGATTTGCAGCGGCTGTATCGGCGGTTGGAGAAGGCCGGGGTCGTGGGCGACACGATCGATTCGCTGGTGCTGCCTGACATCAAGAATAAGGCCGAACAGTTGTACCAATCGTGTCTCGATTCGCTGGCTCGAACGCTGGAACTGTGGCAGGCGGCGAAGGAAATGGCCACGGCCGAAGCCCGCAAGCAAGTCCTTGATCAGCGCAAGACCCTGATCGGCGAGGTCCGCAAGAGCGTCTACCACCTGGGAAAGACCCTGGACCATCTGCAGACATCGTTGTTGAAGCGCGACCGGCAGGACGAGAGTCTGGCCCGCACGCGAGAGGAGTTGGAAATGGGCCTGCAAGTCTCGCAGCGCGTGGAACAGCGGATCGATCAGCTTGAACAGTTGGGTCGCGACGCATCGGCCTCCACCCGTCAGGGCCAGGATGGAAGTCAAGATCCACCGGCCGTATGAATTGTCAGCGTTGTCTTAGGATTCGCTGATTGGCAACCGATCCGAAATATCCTACAATAGTAACGAAGAGTAGTATTCAATACACTCCGCGTGGTACCATTTACCACTCGGTTCCAACCTTCCCGGAGACGTTTGCGATGTTCTCGGCAATTGGGCGTTATTTCAGAGCGTTTTTCTATCTCATCACGGGCCGGATCGACTCGGCCCGCATGGCCCTCAGCGCCAACCCCTACGTGGTTCAGGCGACCTACGATAATATCATCAGCGAGAAGCGGAAACGCGTCCAGCAGTACAAGGATGCCGTGGCCGGCATGATTGCCCAGGAGGAGAAGAAGAAGGCCGAACTGAAGCGCCAGTCCGACAAGACGGCCAAGCTCAAGAATCTCCGCGACGGCGCGGCGGCGATGGCCAAGAAAGTGGTCGAGCGGCACGGCGGCGACGTCGAAGCCGTCAAGGGCGATCCGGAATACCTCAAGTGCCAGGCGGCGTTCAAGGACTTCAGCTCGACGCTGCACGAAAAGGAAAACCGCTGCGCCGAGTTGGAGACGGACATCAAGACCTTGGACGAGAACATCTCGGGCCACAAGGTCCAACTCCAGTCGTTGCTCCGCGAATTGGACCAGGTCAGCCAGGAGAAGCACGAGGCGGTCGCCGACATTCTTACGGCCAAGGAAGAGAAGGAACTGGCCGATATGATCACCGGGATCAGCGAGGACAAGACGAGCAAGGAGCTGCAAGAGATGCGCGACTTGCGGACGAAGACGAAGGCCGGCGCCAGAATCTCCCGCGAAATGGCCGGCGTCGATACCAAACATTCCGAGGCGGAGTTCCTGGAATACGCGGCCAAGAACCAGGCCGACAGCGAGTTCGACAAGCTGATCGGCCTGGCCAAGGAACAACCGGCCAAGGCGGAAGAGAAGAAGGACACGGCCGAGAAAACCAAGCTGCCGGAAGCATGATTTGTATCCGGCACACTCCGTGTGCCGATGCCAGCGGCACACGGTGTGTGCCGGATCCTTTGGACTCAGCACATGGCCGACATCAGCTACCCCTTCTACACCAAGCTGGCGAAAATCTACAACTCCCACCAGTCGCGGAGCGTCATCCTCTGCGGGAACGTCTACGACCTGTTCCACAACGGCAGCGAGTACGTGCCGCTGATCCCGTTTCTCTGCGGCAAGTGCAGCAGCCGGGGCATCGTCCGCATCGTCTACGAGCTGAACGGGCCGGTGCGGATCCTCGACGACCGCGAGAAGCTGAAAAACGCCTGGATTACCTGGAAGACCGGCCTGGACCCCGACACACTGCTGATTCGCAACCTGGGCAAGAGCGGCCCGTCGGAAGCGGAGCGCCTGGGCGGCCAGTTCGAGCAAAACCTGCTGGACGCAATCGGCAACGCCAACCTGGCCCTGGAAATGCTCCGGCAATTGACGATCTGCTCGCGGGTGTCGAAGCTCGGCGCCGATCTGTTGATCTTCATCGAGGCGGCCGACATGTTGCTGCCGGCGGGCAGCGGCGATATCGCCGCGCTGAATGACCGGCAACTGCACCGCATCAGCATCGTCCAGGACTGGTTCAGCGATCCGGCATTCACCAACGGCCGCGATTCGGTCTGCCTGATCGCCGAGTCGCGGAGCCTGGTCCATCCCCGCGTCAGCCGCCTGCCGCAGGTCCTGCCGGTGGAAATTCCCGCGCCGAGCGCGTCCGACCGCCTGCATTACATCGAGACCTTCATCGCCTCGGCCCCGACCAAGCCGAAACTCTGGAGCACTCCGGGGGAACTGGCGTCGCTCACGGCGGGGTTGTCGATCCACGCCCTGCGGCAGATCCTGGTGGGGGCCGCGTACACGGAAACAGCCGTCACGCAGGCCGACGTGGTCGCCAAGGTCGAGGAGTATATCCAGAGTCAGCTTGGCGAGGACGTGGTGGAGTTCGAGAAACCGACGCACACCCTCCGCGACGTGGTGGGCTACAGCCGGTTGAAGAAGTTCATCCAGGACGAGTTGCTGCCGCGGTTCCGCGCTGCGGCCGACAAGGCGCTTTCCGGGGCCGCCGTGGCCGGCCCGATCGGCAGCGGCAAGACGTTCATCCTCGAAGCCGTGGCCGGCGAGCTCGATATCCCCGTGCTCGTGCTGAAGAGCATTCGCAGCCAGTGGTACGGGCAGACGGACGTGATTTTCGAGCGGCTCCGCCGCACCCTGGAGGCCCTCGACCGGGTGCTGATCTTCGTCGACGAGGCCGACACGCAGTTCGGCGGAGTCGGCGCTGATACCCACGAGACCGAACGCCGCCTGACCGGAAAAATCCAGGCCATGATGTCCGATCCGGCTTTGCGGGGCAAAGTCATCTGGCTGCTGATCACGGCCCGGATTCACCTGCTGTCGCCCGATATTCGTCGTCCCGGCCGGGCGGGCGACCTGATCATCCCGATCCTCGATCCGGAAGGCCCGGATCGCCGCGAGTTCATCGCCTGGACCCTCAAAGGCTTCGCTGATCCCAGCGACGCCGCGATCGAGCGGCTCGACCAGCTCACGCAAGGCTATTCGGCGGCGGCATTCTCGTCGCTGCGGCAGCATTTGAAGGCCAAAGACACCCGCGACCTGGAGCAGATTGCCGAGCTCGTGCGCGATCAGATCTCGCCCGCCATCGGTCTGACGCGGCGTTACCAGACGCTGCAGGCCCTGGTGAATTGCACGCGGCGATCACTGCTGCCAGACCCCAACGTCTCGGACCAGGACCGCGAGGCCTGGGAGATCGAGATCCGCAAGCTGGAGGCGATGGGGATTCGCTGAAACGCCAGTAGGTCCCTCTTGCCGAGAGGGACAATTGCGCTTCATGCTGCTCGAAGATCTTTGAACTTTCACCAAGTTATCGCAGATTAGTCCCTCCCGGCAGGAGGGACCTGCATTCCGCGGATTTGACATCCTGGCGGTGGGTGAAAAACGCCTTTTCGGCCGTAACAGTTTCCTTTCTTGCGCGTAAGAGAGAGTGAACGATTCGGCCAAATGGTTTGGCCGACAATCAGTTCAACCAAACCTCAGATGAAGAAAAGGTGAGAATCATGAAGACCTCGTTGAAGTCTTTCGCGTCGTTTGTTGTTATTTTCGGGATGTCAACCGTGGGGGCAGCCGGCACGGCCTCGGCCGCCGGCCACGGTTCCGGCGGCAGTAGCGGCCATGCCTCGAATAGCCATGTCTCGAGCAGCCATCCCAGCAGCGGGTCGAGTCATATCCAAGCGGATCGCAAGCACAATCCGCTGGACAAGCACGATTCGTACAAGGATTACCATGGGTGGGACAAGTACTGTAATTGGGGCCGTTACGGCTTCGGGTGCTACCCGTGGAACTACGGCTCGCGCTGTTTCTATCCGAACTATTGCTATCCGTACTACTCCAGTTGCGGTTGCTGCTGTGAATACTGCCCGCAATACTGTGCCCCGCCGGCGTGCCCCGAGTATTGCCCGCCTCCGGTCTGCTGCCAGGAGCCTTGCTACCCGTACTGCACGCAGCCTTGCTATCCGTCGTGCCCCGAGTACTGCGGCGACTATTGCTTCCCGGGCTGCTATGGCGACAGGTGCTGGGATAGGTACTTCGATCGCTACAAAGATCGCGATTACCGGAAGCACGACGAGTTCAAGGGAGGCAAGGATCTCTCGAAACTCTCGCACGACAATCACAGCGGCAAGAGTTCCTTCAGCGGCGGTTTGAAGGGCAACTCGGGAATGAGTTCGCTGGGCAAGATGGCTAGTCACACGGGCGGGATGTCCGGTGGCTCGCATGGCTCGCGGCGGTAATCGAATCGTTCGCTACTTTGACCGGCCCATGTCTCGCGGGACATGGGCCGGTCCCGTTTCTTGGTGTTCGGCGAAACGTGGAAGTAGGGCGGGCCGAGTGAAACGAGTCCCGCCATTTTCGGCGATCCATGGTGGGACTCGTTTCACTCGGCCCACCCTACATCTGTTTCCTGATGTTCGGAATTCGATTGATTCGCTACGGGATTCCGCCTAAAGGCGGGACTACGAGCGCGCTGTTTTCTCGAAATCTCGGCCCGGTTGTGTTAAGATCGAAACATCATCCAACGGTTCGGCCACGTGGCCGGCCGCCCTGGCGCAACTTCGGAGGGAATTCGCATGATCGCATCTATCAAGTCCGCAATTCGTTGTCGTTCGCTTTGCTTCCTGCCCCTGCTGGTATCCCTAATGCTCTCTTCAGGACCAGCGACGGCTGCTCCCGGCGTCGGAACCATCTCGCTGGCCGGCACGTGGCGGTTCCGCCTCGATCCCAAGAAGGTCGGCCTCGAACAGCAGTGGTATGCCACGCGGCTTCCGGACGAGATCAAGCTGCCCGGAACGACCGACGAAGCCAAACGCGGCCTGCCGAACCCGGCAAAGCCCTCATTGGACGGCCTCTATCGTCCAAACGTCTACGCCGGGCCGGCCTGGTATCAGCGCGACATCGAAATCCCGGCCGACTGGCAGGGCAAGCGAGTGGATCTCCTTCTGGAGCGGGTCCACTGGGAAACACGCGTCTGGCTCGACGGCCGCGAGATCGGCACGCAGGACAGCCTAATCGCTCCCCAGGTGCATGACCTCGGCAAAGCAGTCGCCCCCGGCAAGCACTCGCTCACGATCCGCGTCGACAACAGCCTCAAGTTCGACCTGGGCGGGTTCGTCTCGATCCTGTACGAAGGGACGCAGACGAACTGGAACGGCATCGTCGGCAGGATTGAACTGCGGGCCGTCGATGAGCTGTCGATCGAGCGCGTGGAAGTCTATCCCGACGTTGATCGCAAGCTCATCAAGGTCTCGGTGTTCACGAAAAACCCTTCGGGCGCCGGGTTCACGAGCGGGGTCACGCTCTCCGTCTCGGACAAGAGCAATGGCGCCACGGTTGCCTCGCAAGCCAACATTTTCTTGTCCGACCGCTTTCGGCCGGTCTGCACCGTCGAATTTCCGCTGGGCGACAAGATCAAACTCTGGGATGAGTTTTCGCCGAATTTATACGAGCTCAAGGTGCGGCTCCACCGGGCCGGCCAAAGCGGTGCGTCGGAGGAGAAAGTTACCTTCGGCATGCGGAAGTTGGAAATCCGCGGCACGCAGTTCTTCCTCAACGGCCGGCCGATCTACCTCCGCGGCACGCTGGAATGCGCCATCTTTCCCCGCACCGGTTATCCGCCCACCGACGTGCCGGCCTGGCAGCGGATCTTCCGAGTGCTGAAATCCTACGGGCTGAACTTCATGCGGTTTCACTCCTGGTGCCCGCCGGAGGCCGCCTTCGCCGCCGCCGACATTGAAGGCGTCTATCTCCAGCCGGAAGGGCCGGAGGCGAACATCCACATCGACCGCCACGCCCCCATCGGCCAGTTCATGGAACAGGAACTGCTGCGCATGGTCCGCGCCTACGGCAACCATCCTTCGTTCTGCCTGATGACCCTGGGCAACGAGCACAGCGGGGCGGGCGACACGCTGGACCACTGGGTCCAGATGCTCATCCGCGAGGACCCGCGGCACTTCTACTGCTCGGCCTCGGCCGGGCAAATGACCGCGCATCGGCAATATACCGAAGGCGGGCCGCGGGGTGTGAACGGCCCGCGGACCGATGCCGACTTCCGTGGCGAGGTAGCCCGGCAAGACCGGCCACTGATGGGCCACGAGATCGGCCAGTGGACGTTCTTCCCCAATTTCGACGAAATCGCCAAATACACGGGCGTGCTCCAGGCCAAGAACTTCGAGTTGGTCCGCGACGACCTGGCGAAGAAGCACCTCCTGGACCTGGCCCCACAGTTCGTCCAGGCCACCGGCCGGCATGCCGTGTTGCTGTACAAGGAGGAGATCGAGGTCCTGCTCCGCACGCCCAACTACCCGGGCTTTTCGCTCCTCGATCTGCACGATTACCCGGGCCAGGGCACCGCGCTGATCGGGCCCTTGGATCCCTTCTGGGATTCGAAGGGCTTCGTCACGCCCCAGCAGCACACGCGCTATTGCGGGCCGTCCGTGCCGCTGTTGCGCCTGAAGAAGCGGACCTTCACGGGCGATGAAACCTTGGCGGCCGAGGCCGAGCTCGCGCATTTCGGCCCCAGGGACCTTGTCGCCGTCATGCCCGAGTGGACAATCCGGGACGAAAAGGGCACAGTTGTCGCCCAGGACACATTGAATCCGCGCGATATTCCCACGGGCAAGCTCACGCCGCTGGGGTCGATCGAGGCCTCGTTGGCCAAGGCGCCCGCGCCGCCAAACTCACGATCAGCCTCTCGCTTCCGGGCACATCGATCAAGAACGAGTGGGAGATCTGGGTCTATCCGCCCAAGGTGAATCTCGAGCCGCCCAAGGGGCTGGCCATCAGCAAAGTCTGGAACGACGAGGCCAAGTCGGCCTTGGCCCACGGCGGCCGGGTATTGCTTTTCGCCAGCGCGAACAACTCGCAATCGCTGCCGGGCCGGTTCTTGCCGGTCTTCTGGAGCCCGGTCTGGTTCCGCACGCAGAAGCCCAACACGATGGGGATTCTCTGCGATCCCAAACATCCGGCCCTGGCCGACTTTCCCACCGATTTCTCCAGCAACTGGCAGTGGTACGAGCTGTTGGACCATTCGCGGAGCATCATCCTCGACGACACCCCGGCCGACTTCCGTCCCATCGTGTACGTGATCGACAACTTTGCACGGAACCACAAACTGGGGGTGATCTTCGAGGTGCGGGTGGGTCCCGGCCGATTGTTGGTCTGCGGCATCGATCTGCCGGGCCTGGTCGAGAAGCAGCCAGCCGCGCGGCAGTTGTTGGCCAGTTTGCAGCGCTATGCGGGCTCCGAGGCGTTTCATCCGCAGTCGGAATTGTCGGCCGAGACGCTCGACAAGCTCTTCACACCGGTCATCGCTGGGGTGATGCAGCGCCTGGGGGCGAAGGTAATCGACGCGGACAGCCAGGTTCCGGACTACGAGGCGGCGAACGTCGTCGACGGCGATCCGCAGACCATCTGGCACACGCCCTGGGACGACGCGGCGCCGGCGTTTCCGCACCACCTGATCGTCGAGTTTCCCAAGCCGATCCTGTTGCGCGGGCTCAAGGTCCTGCCGCGGCAGGATATGCCGAACGGCCGGATCCAGGACTACGAAGTCTTCGCCAGCCGTGACGGGAAGAATTGGGGCAGTGCGATGAAGAAAGGAAAGCTTAGCGACTCCGGGGAGTTGCAGGTCATCGAATTCGGCCGGCCCAGCGAGGCGAAGTTCCTGAAGTTCGTGGCCCTCTCTTCGTTCGAAAACAAGCCCTATGCCTCGATGGCGGAGTTGGAAGTCATCGTCGCGGAGCCCGGCAAGCGATAGGTTTCGTGTTGTCAGTCAATTCAGAACTGCGACAATGGCGCATCATCTCTTCCCCCTGCGAGGCAACGCCATGGCCGACGACGAACAGAGCGCTTCTTATCCTGGAGACGGCCGGTTTACGACAACCCATTGGAGTCTTGTGCTGGCGGCAGCCGGCAGCGAGGATGCCCGCGGCCGGGAGGCGCTCGCCAGCCTTTGCCAGGTTTATTGGTATCCGCTTTACGCCTTCGTCCGCCGGCAGGGCCACGGTCCGCACGACGCCCAGGATTTGACGCAGGAGTTCTTCGTGCAACTCCTCGAGAAGGAGTACCTTGGCGATGCAGACCGCTCGAAGGGCAAGTTCCGCTCGTTTCTCCTCGCGGCTTTGAAGCACTTCTTGTCGAAGCAGTGGGCCCGCGCCAAAACCCTAAAACGCGGCAGCGGACGCACCTTGGTCCCCCTGGACACGCTCTCCGCCGAAGATCGTTACCGCCGGGAACCGGAAGACAATGCCACTCCGGAAAGACTCTTCGAACAACGCTGGGCCGTGACCCTGCTGGACCGCGTGTTGACGCGGTTGAGCAAGGAGTATGAGGCGGCGGGCAAGCAGGCGATGTTCGCACAGTTGCAGGGATGCCTGACGGGCGACCGTGACTTGCTGCCTTACGCCGAGCTCGCCGCCAGATTGGGTATGACCGAAGGGGCCGTCAAGGTAGCCGTGCATCGGCTACGTCAACGCTATCGGGGAGTGCTCCACGACGAAATCGCTCAAACGGTGGCCGATCCGGCGGAGATCGACGACGAGATCCGCCAGTTGTTTTCCGCCCTGGAAAAATAAATGTGCAAACGTCTGTAACCTTCAAGTCGGTTTCCGTCTGTATAGATTGGGGGCGACACCCTATGCGGAGGAACCGATGAACGCAGCACGCAAATCCTGTGCGGAATGTGGAGCGGAACTGGCGGACGACGCCGTGCGTGGGCTGTGTCCCCGCTGTCTGCTGCAAGCCGGACTGGGCAGCCGACCGGACCCGGACGCAACCATCGCTTTCGCCGGGGGAGCGGGACGCAGCCGCGCGTTGCCCGAAGCCGGCGAGCGGTTCGGCCCGTATCGCATCCTCCGTCTGCTGGGCCGGGGCGGCATGGGTGTGGTATTCGAAGCCGAGGAGCAGGACACGGGGCGGCGGGTGGCGCTCAAGGTACTCGGCCGGCAGTTCGATTCGCCTTCCGACCGCGCCCGCTTCCTTCGCGAGGGCCGGCTGGCCGCCTCGATCAACCATCCCAACAGCGTTTATGTTTACGGCACCGAGGAGATCGACGGCACGCCAACCATCGCCATGGAACTGGTCTCCGGCGGCACGCTGCAGGAACGTGTAAAGGACCGCGGTCCGTTGCCCGTGTCCGTCGCCGTGGAGGCGATCCTGGACATTATTTCCGGCCTGGAAGCGGCGCAGGCGATTGGCATCTTACACCGCGACATCAAGCCGGGGAACTGTTTCGAGGACAGCGACGGCGCGATCAAGATCGGCGACTTCGGTCTCTCGATTTCCACGGCAGGGCGGGCGGAAGCCAACCTCACGGCGTCGGGCGCCATCGTGGGGACCCCCGCGTTCTGCTCGCCGGAACAACTCCGCGGCGAGGAGCTCAGCGCCCGCTCGGACATGTATTCGGTGGGCGGGACGCTGTTCTATCTGCTCACCGGGCGCGTGCCGTTCGAGGGACATAACCTCGCGCAGCTCACTGCCAACGTGCTGGAGAAACCGGTGCCCTCGCCGCGCGACTTCCGCAAGGAAATCCCCAAGGGCCTGGTGGCCGCGATCCAGCGTTGCCTGGCGAAACAGCCGGCGGAGCGCTTCAAGAGCTACGACGATCTCCGCCAGGCGCTGGCCCCTTATGGTTCGACCGCGCCTACGCCCGCGACTTTGAGCCTCCGTTTCCTGGCAGGCGCGCTGGACTGGCTCGCCATCGGTTCCGTCGGCGCCGTGGTCATCTGGTTGTGGTTAGGAAACCCGCTGGATTGGCTGTATTCTTCCTCGCCAAAGCAGCGGTTGCTCTGGATACTGGGGAGTTTTTCCACAATCCTCCTGTACTACGCGGTGTGCGAGGGCCGTTGGGGCGCTTCCGCCGGCAAGGCCCTCTGCCGCCTGCGCGTGGTCAGGCCGGACAAAAATCCGCCCGGCTTCCTGCGGGCCTTGTTGCGGGCCTTGATCTATATCGTCTTGCCGGGGTTGCCGTCCTGGATCGCTTGCGGCGGCGATCCCAAGGTTATCATGAGCCGTCCAATGGCAATTCAGCAGTTGATCGGATTCTCGTATTACCTCGTGCTGGCGTTGCTGTTCTGCACGGCCCGCCGGCGGAATGGCTTTGCCGCCGTGCAGGACCTGGTCAGCAAGACACGCGTGATTTCTCGGGCTGCGCTGCAGTCGCGGCCCGCACTTTCGGCCAGCGAAACGCCGCCGCCTGCCGTCGAGGACAGGCCGGCGATCGGGCCGTACCACGTGTTGGAAATGCTGGAAACCAACGCCGGCGGGCAGTGGCTGTTGGGCTACGACCTCCGCCTCTTGCGCAAGGTGTGGATCCGCACCGCGCCGCCCGGTGCGCCGCCCGTCGCCGCGGCGTTGCGGAACATCGGCCGGGTGGGCCGCTTGCGGTGGCTCACGGGGCGGCGCTCGCCCGAGGAAAACTGGGACGCCTTCGAGGGCGTGAACGGCCAGCCGCTGCTGCGCCTGATCCAGAACCGCCAGCCCTGGCGCCAGGTCCGCTTCTGGCTGTACGACCTGGCCAGGGAGCTCAGTGCGGCGGAAAAAGACGGCACTCTGCCCCAGGTGCTGGCGCTCGATCGGGTTTGGATCAGCGGCGACGGCCGGGCCAAGCTGCTGGACTTTCCCGCGCCGGGCCTAGCCGCGGCCAGTCTCCGACAAGCCGGCGCCGCGCCCGCCGCGCCGTCCTTGCCGGAAATGGGAAGCATACAACGCTTTCTCGGCGAAGTCGCGGTTGCCGCGCTGGAGGGCCGGGCGGATGCCGGGAAAGCTGCTGGTCAGGCAGCCGTTCCCCTGCCGCTGCACGCCCGCAATTTTTTGCAGAGCCTGCCGCAGCTTTCCTCCGTCGATGCCGTCGCCGGCGAGCTCCAGCCGCTGCTGCGACGCATAACCACGGTCTCACGGTTGCGGCGCGCCGCCGTGGTCGCAGGCTGTGCGGCCTTTCCCGTGCTGATAAGCTGTTTCATGGTCTTCGGGATGACCGTCTTACAACAGGGCCATCCCGGCATAATGGAACTCAACTTGTTGTTGCAGGCCCGGCAAGGAAACTACTGGATTAGGGAAAAGCGGGACGGGGCCAACGCGGCCGGGCATGAAGAAAAGACCGTCAGCGATCGCCAGCTCGCCATCTTCATCGCCAGCCATTACCGGGCGACCATCGCCAACGACCGCTCTTGGAACGACCCGATCGCGTTGTCGATGATTAAAGGCGAACAGCGGCAATTCGCCGAACGGTGTGTCGCCGAACATCCCGCGCCGACGAAGGAAGAAATTGCCGACGCCGATGCCGCTTTGGAACCGCAGCTTCGCCACTTCGCCGAGGCTTTGCGGCCGCACCCGCTCGGGGTCGCGCTGGCGCTGCTGATCGTCTATGTCGGCATTCCGGCGTTGATCGCCGCACTGCTGTTTCGCGGGGGGCTGGTGTTACGCATGGCGGGCATTACGTTCGTCCGGCGGGACGGCAAGCAGGCGTCCCGTTTTCGCGTGTTTTGGCGGGCCCTTGTGGCGTGGAGCTCGCTCGGGCTGGCGCTGCTGGGCCTCATGCCCATTCTCCTCGGAGCGTCAAGTGATTTGGCGTTGGGGCTGAGCTTGCGGGCTGTTTTGCGGGCTGGCAGTCCTCTCTGTCGCTTTGCCGGAGCGCGGCCTGCCGGACCGTCTCGCCGGGACCTGGCCCGTGCCGCGGTAGTTGGGCTTACACCGAGCCGAAGAACTCCCTGGACGTCCTCAAGTTTCGGACAACTCCACTTAATCGCAAGAACTGGGCTCTGCGCAAATTGATCCCCATTTGCATAAAACAACGTCTGTTTTTTGCAAAAGCAAGGCGATATCATACTCCACAGGAAGGCGTGGAGCACACCTCCTTCTGCGATCGACGGAAAAATCAGCCGCAGGACAGTGGCCTGCGAACCAACGCGGGCAGGCCGCGTAACGCGTCGGTTTCCGTTGCTCCGTTCACATTGCAGACGCTCCGCAGCGTGGCCAAGCCGTGCGGCTTGGAGAAACGGAACGTCCCCGCCTAGTTGGAGTCGATTGGATCGCCAATGCAGTTGGCCTGGGGTCCTATGAAAGTGCGCTCTAAGACGTTTTCCTTCCTTGGTATTGTGGTGTTGCTGTGCACAACTGTGGCCGGCGCCCGAGATTGGCCGCAATGGGGCGGTACGGCCTCGCGGAACATGTCTTCCGCGGAGCGCAGCATTCCGGCGTCGTTCGGGCCAGGCAAGAAAGGCTCGGACGGATCGGGCATCGATTGGCGAACAACGGACAATGTCAGGTGGGCAGCCAAACTCGGCGACGAGACCTACTCCAGTCCGGCGATTGCCGGCGGGAAGGTCTTCATCGGCAGCAATGACCGCACGCTTGCGGATCCGCGTTTCGAGCAGACGGGAGGCGGCGTCCTTCTCTGCCTGGACGAGGCTACCGGCCGGCTCCTCTGGCGGCTGGTGGTTCCACGCTTGACGACGGGCAGAAAAAGCGCCGACTTCGACGCGATGGATTTGGGGATATGCTCTTCGCCGGCTGTCGATGGCGACCGCGTTTACATCGTGACCAATCGCAACGAAGTGCTCTGCCTGGACGCCAACGGCATGGCCAACGGAAATGACGGGCCGTTCCTCGACGAACGCTACTATGGGGTGCCGGCCGGTCATGCGCCGGTCGAGCCCGGCCCCCAAGACGCCGACATCGTCTGGCGGTTCGACATGAACAGTCTGCCGGTCTTTCCCCATGACGCCGCCGCGAGTTCCGTGTTGGTTTTCGGAGACGTCGTATTTGTTGGCACGGGCAACGGTGTCGATAATAAAAAGCACCCACTGCCGTCGGCGCCAAGCCTGATTGCCTTGGACAAGCGGACGGGCCGGCTCTTGGCCACGGACAAGGAACAGATCGGCGCCCGGGTATTTCACGGCCAATGGTCATCGCCGTCGCTGGGATGGGTCGGCAATCGGCCGCTGGTTTTCTACGGCGCGGGCGACGGGGTGTGTTACGCCTTTGACGCCATACTTGCGACCCGCGATAGCCCTGGGAGCCTGCACAAAGTCTGGTCTTACGACTGCACGGCGCCCTATCGTGTGGACCAGCATGGCAATGCCATCGACTACTGGAGCGGGGACCGCCGCGAGGGCCGCGGAAATCTCAACGACGGCCGCTTCGTGTCGCCCTGCGAGATTATCGGCACGCCGGTGTTCTATAAGAACCGAATTTATGTCGCGATCGGAGAGGATCCACAGCATGGCCGGGGCCGCGGCCTGCTGACGTGCATCGACGCCACGAAGACCGGCGACATCACCTCCAGCGGCAAAATCTGGTCCTACGACCAGATCGATCGCAGTCTGTCGTCGGTCTCGATCGCCGACGGCCTGGTTTACGCGGCCGACATGCCCGGCCGAGTCCATTGCCTGGACGCGGAGAACGGACATTGTTACTGGGTCCACGACTGCCAGTCCGATATTTGGACTTCCACAATGGTTGTGGACGGAAAGGTCTTCGTGGGGACCCGCAAGGGCCTGTGCGTACTGGCGGCCGGCAAGTATCCGAAGGAGCTTGCCACGGTGCGGCTGGGGTCGGCCGTTAGGTCGATACCGGTAGCCGCCAACGGCACACTGTACGTTGCTTCACAACGATACCTGTGGGCCATCGAGAATCTGCGGCAAAATCATGCTTCCGCGCTGGCCACGACAACCGCGCCAGCCGGTCGTTCCGCCGCGCACGCTACACAGGCCCCCGCGCAGCAGTCCAAGAAACACACTCTCTAGCCAAGGCAAACATTCGGTTGTGGAACTGATTCGGCTGGAAAACATCACGAAGACGTATCACCTGGGCGAAGTGGAAGTCCCGGTCCTCAAGGGCATTTCCCTCTCCATCGCCCGCGGCGAAATGGTGGCCCTGATGGGTGCATCAGGCTCGGGCAAGACCACGCTGATGAACATCCTGGGCTGCCTCGATCGTCCAAGCTCGGGCTGCTACTGGCTGGATGGTGAGGTGATGAGCCGCCTGACGCCGAACCAGCGGGCCCTGGTTCGGACGGCCAAGCTGGGCTTCGTCTTCCAGAGTTTCAACCTCCTGCCGCGGACCACGGCGGTGCAAAACGTGATCATGCCCCTGGACTACGCGCCGCGCCGCGGCGGCCGCGAGGACTCGCGCCGACTGGCGCGGACCCTCTTGGAGCGGGTCGGGCTCGGCGAGCGTTGCGAGCACGAGCCGTCGCAGATGTCGGGCGGCCAACAGCAGCGCGTGGCGATTGCGCGGGCCCTGGTCAACCACCCCGACCTTCTCTTGGCCGACGAGCCGACCGGCAATCTCGATTCGCGCACCAGCGTCGAGATCCTGGAGATGTTCCAGAAGCTCAATGCCGAAGGTATCACCGTGATCCTCGTGACGCACGATGCGAAAGTGGCGGCCTACGCGCATCGGACGGTCCGCATCGCCGACGGGCTGATCGAAGGCGACGGTCCGAACGGGCCCGACACTCAGGAGAGGCATTTTCCTACGGAACCGCATCTTGGGCGGGTGGGCGCTGCCGCGCCTCTTGCAATCGGCGGCAACGGCAGCGCGAAGGTCGCGACCGCGCGGACCAGCTCCCGCCGGAACGTGGCCGACGGCCGACGGGCCGCCGCAGCAACCGCGCGTGTGGCCAAGACCGCCACGGCAGTTACCGGCCATGCGCAGGCAAACTTGTCGCTGCGAGCGCGTGCAAATTCCCGGCAGCCCAATTCCCGGCACGCCGAGGTCGACGCGAAGCCGCGTCCCACCGCGACGGCTCAACTGCTCCCTTCCACGCTCCGCACGGCGTTTGGCGCCCTGCGGCGAAACAAAATGCGGTCGGCCCTGACCGCCCTCGGCGTGATCATCGGCGTGGGCGCGGTCATCGCCATGTCGGAGATCGGCCAGGGCTCCAAGATCGCCCTGCAGAAAACCATCGCCAGCATGGGCGCGAATAATCTCCTGGTCATGCCGGGCTGGGTCATCACCGGCAGCGTCAACTTCGGCTCGGGCACGATCCAGTCGCTGACCCCCACGGACATGAACGAGATCTATCGGCAGTGTCCGGCGGTGAGCAGCCTGGCCCCCATTGTTTGGGCACGGGCCCAGGTGATCTACGGCAATCGCAACTGGATTCCCCGGAACATGACCGGGACCACGCCCGAATACCTCGCGGTGCGCGATTGGGAGGATCTTGAGGAGGGGACGGCCTTCACTGACGGCGACGTGGCCAAGGCCGCCAAAGTTTGTCTCATCGGCACCACCGTGAAGCGGGAACTGTTCGACGACGAATCTCCCGTGGGCAAGCAGGTCCGCATCCAGAACGTTTCGTTCCGCGTGGTTGGCGTGCTCAGTCGCAAGGGGGCCAATATGATGGGCCAAGACCAGGACGACATCGTGCTCACCCCCTGGACCACGATGAAGTACCGGGTGAACGGCAGCGGCGCGGGAAGCACAACCCAGGCGGCGGCATTGGCGGCGGCATCCGCCCTGACCGCAGTCAATACCCTCTCCAATTTGTATCCGGGGGGAACGGCGCTTTACCCGGTCCCCACACCTAACGAGGCTTTCGATATCCAGCAGACCGCGCGGCGCGTCAACGTAGACCAAATCCTGGCCAAAGCGGTCAGCGAGAGCCAGATCCCCGAGGCCGTGCAAGAGATCACCGATCTGCTCCGCGAGCGGCACCATCTCCCGCCTGATCGCGACAACGACTTCGACATTCGCGACATGACCGAAGTTGCCAAAACGATGTCGTCCGCCTCGGAGCTGGTTGAATCCCTGTTGCTGGTGGTGGCGGCCATCTCGCTGGTCGTAGGCGGTGTGGGGATCATGAATATCATGCTGGTCTCTGTCACCGAGCGGACGCGAGAGATCGGCCTCCGCATGGCGGTTGGGGCCCGCAGCCACCACATCTTGCGGCAGTTCCTGACCGAGGCCGTGCTGCTCTGCATGACCGGCGGCGCAATCGGAATCCTGGCCGGCCGCACGACGTCGGTCCTTGTCCGATCGTATAAGAACTGGCCCACGCAGGCCTCGCTTGCCGCCATCGTGGTGGCGGTGCTGGTCTCCGTCGGCGTGGGGATCATTTTCGGGTTCTATCCAGCCTGGAAGGCCTCCCGCTTAGACCCCATTGAAGCCCTGCGCTACGAATAAACACTTATCGAGACTTTCATGCCGGACCAATTACGCGACCCGCCCAAAAACTCTCAACACGTTTGGGCCTGGCTGCCCGAATTCTGGTTCCTGCGCCAGCGGCGGGTGCGCAATCAAGTCAGGCTGCTCGGACTGGCGGTCCTGGTCGGCATCGTGGCAGGCCTCGGGGCGATTCTCTTCTATGTGGCCACGCGGGGCGTCGAACATTATGCACTGCGCGAACTGGCCGGGTATCATCCGCCCGTGCGGCCAGCGGGCGAGGCGGATATTCCCGGACTTCGTGCCCTGGATCAACCCCTCCGCCCCTGGCTTTTGCTCCTCATTCCGACCGTTGGCGGCATCCTCAGCGGTTGGTTGGTTTATACCTTTGCGCCCGAGGCCGAGGGCCACGGGACCGATGCCGTCATCGCTGCCTACCATAATCGTCAGGGGCAGATCCGCCCGCGCGTGCCGCTGGTGAAGATTGTCGCCAGTGCGCTCGACGATCGGCAGCGGCGGATCGGGCGGCCGGGAAGGGCCGATCGCGCAGATCGGCGCCGGTTTCGGATCGCTCCTGGCAAACCTGCTGAGGCTGGGCGGCAAAGACCGCCGCATCCTTGTGGCGGCGGGAATGGGCGCGGGAATTGCCGCGATCTTCCGCGCCCCTTTGGCGGGCGCCTTGTTCGCCGCGGAAGTGCTTTACCGCTCTCCGGAATTCGAGCCGGAAGTGATCATGCCGGCCGCGATCGCCAGCGTCGTTTCGTATTGCACCTTCGGCCTGTTTGGCGGCTGGCAACCGCTTTTTCAGATTCCGGGCGATATCTCCTTTGCGAATCCCTGGGAGCTGGGACCCTACTTGCTGCTGGTGCTTTTCATGATTCTTCTCGCCATGTTGTACACGCGCACGTTCTACGGCATGACGCATTTGTTCCGGCGGCTATCCTTGCCGCATCATTTTCGGCCCGCGATTGGAGCATTTTTCACGGGCCTTGTGGGCTTCCTGCTTTATTACGCGTTCGGCCACAACCAGACCGTTCTCGCCGTTCTGGCATTCGGCTATGGCTCGGTTCAGCAAGCCATGAACGAAGGCGCCGCCATGAGCGCCTGGGTGCTGCTGGCGATCGCGCTGGGCAAGATCCTCACCACAAGCCTCACGATCGGGAGCGGCGGCTCCGGTGGCGTGTTCGGGCCCTCGATGGTCATCGGCGGATGTGGGGGCGGGGCCTTGGGAATTGCCCTGAATCAGCTCTGGCCCGGCCTTGTGCCGAACCCGGCAAGTTTCGTCATCGTCGGCATGGCTGGCTTCTTTGCCGCGGCGGCCAAGACGCCCTTCTCGACGCTGATCATCGTCAGCGAGATGACCGGAGGTTATCACCTACTCCTGCCCGCCTTATGGGTCTGCGTGTTGGCCTTCCTGCTCTCCGACGAGAAGTCGATCTACTCGGCCCAGATCGAGAGTCGTTCCCGGTCCCCGGCCCATCGGGGCAGTTTCGTCCGCGACGTGCTGGGCGAAGTCCGCGTCAGCCAGTTCTTTATTCCCGGCCAGGTCCTTGCCGCCCTCCGCCCGGACGATTCCTTGGAAACCATCCTCGCACGCCTCGACGTTTCCGAACATCCCGTCTTGCCGGTGGTCGACCAGCAGAACCGTCTGCTGGGAGTCGTCGACCTGGAAGAGGTCCACCTGGCCGCGCAGGCCGCGCACGTCCAGACGCTGATCGTGGCGGAAGACCTGATGCGCACGGATGTCACCCCGCTCACACCGGAAGACAGGCTGGACCGGGCCATGGAGCTGTTCATCGAAGATGACTTGCTGTCGCTGCCCGTCGTCAACGACTTGCGCCGCCGGACGGTTCTCGGCATGATCCGCCGCCAAGAGATCGGAAGCGCCTACGTCCGCCACGTTCACGGACCGTTGACGCCCAGTGCGCAGGACAGTCAAGTTGCCTAGCGCGCTTGATTCTGTTTGGCGTTGCCGGCCATCGCCCTCGCGATGTGTTCCAAGAGCACGGCATCGTCGATCGGTTTTTCCACGATGTCGAATGCCCCGGAGGGGAACACGCGACTGCAGGCGGCCACGTCGCTGTCGGCTGCGACGAAGATGATCGGCAATCCCGCGCCGCGCCGAGAACTCCCGTTGCACTTCCCGGCCGGTCATCACGGGCATGCTCACGTCGAGCACCAGGCATCCCGGCTTGCCGGACTGATAGGCCTCGAGGAACTCGCGACCGGAAGAGAACGTCTGCACCGGGAGCTCGGCCTGACGCAACAACCACGACAAGGAGTGGCCGGTCGCCGGGTGATCGTCGACGATAAACACCGTTGCTTCTTCTTCCAATGCTTGATTCCTCCGACTGATATCGCTGCAATCGCTCGGGCGCGAGTATCTGCTGGTGCTGATCCGTGAGAAACGGTCCCGGCCTCACGAATGTTTCCTGCCCTTGCGTTCGGGCGACTTCGAAGCCGCGACAATCCCGTGCAGATGATGATACTCAAGAGGCGACATGCCGACAATACGCTGAAAAACTAAGCGCATCCTGGCAGCCGAGGAAAAGCCGCATTCAGCGGCGATCTTCCGAAACTTGACCCGTTTGGGGACCGACAGCAACTGCTTCGCCCGTTCGACGCGCAGGCTGCAGAGATATTCGTACGGCGGGCGCCCCAGCCAACGCTGGAATCGCTCGTGCAATAATCGCCGCGAGACCTGCAGGTGCTCCAGGACACGCTCCAGGCCGAAAACCTCGTGAAGATGGTCCCGCATGAAGTGGACGGCCGCCCGAACGTGCGGATCCTCGACGGTGATCGTATCGGTCGAACGGCGGGCGACAACGCCGTCCGGCGGGATTCTCACGTCCAGGGCCGGTGGCGACCGGCCGTCCATGAGCTGATGCAACATGCGTGCCGCTTCATAGCCGATTTTCCAGGAGGCGCGCGCCACGCTGCTCAGGGTCGGTTGGCAGAACTCGCACGCCGTCAGGTCGTTGTCCATTCCCAGCACGGCCACGTCGTGGGGGACGTTCCAACCCAGTCGGAAGCACTCATCGATGAGCACCCGGGCCCGATAATCGTGGACGGCCAGAATGGCAATCGGCGTCTGCAGCCTCTCCAGCCAGGCGGCGACCGCGTGCCTCCGCTGGTGCCACGAAGCTCTCAGGTCCGTATTGGGAGGCATATCGAAGATTTGGCAGGGAGCTCTTGCCCGCTTGGCGCGGTCCACGAAGCCCCGCTTGCGCTCGGCCGAGTACCAAGGCCCCTCCAGACCAAAATACGCGAGTCGTTGCGAGCCGCGATCCAGCAGGTGCTCAGCGGCGATCTGGCCGCCGGCATAGTAATCGGGCATCACCCGCGGAAGACCCGGATTGCGGACATTGCCGTTGACGCAAACCACGGGAAATCCCAGGCGACGAGCGGCACGGGCCTCGCCCGCGTCGTTGATCACGGCAATCGCCCCTTGGCCGGCCCAACCCTTCAGACCGTAAGGCGTTAGGGCCACCTCTTCCGCCTCGGCCATCGTGGGAGGGCTGGTCGTGAAATCCCACGCTTCGTGCTCGCGGGAATAGTCGGCAACCCCTTGCGCCAGAACGGCGCCCCAAGAGACGTTTACGGGCAGGACCAAGGCAACTTGTCGTTGGCGTGATGATGTTGGCATGGACGCCTCATGAGAGAAGTCTTCGAGTCGCTTGCCGGGGGGCCCGGCAGGCATGCATCAAGCGGTCCTCGTTTGCACAAAGGGCCTAATGCTTTTTCGGCAAAGTCAATCATACTTTAATCTGGGACTGCTTGTTTCGACAATTACTCGAAAAACTGATTCCCTGATATGGCGTGTTCTTGGTCGGGCTCGTAGAATTCGGCCCACCCTACCCGGCCGCCGCTTATGTCCGAATTGCAGTGCCGCAGCCTCTCCCTATCCCCCAGGACGGTTTGGCTGCGCGTAGCGCGACCCGCGCTGACCGCCGAAACCTTGGAACGGTGACGAACTGCCGCCGGAAGGCCGGTAATTGCCCATGGACCGCTGTCCGCCCGACGTTCCAGTGTAACCTCGGGCGGCCCAGGGCGGCAGGGAAGAAGGCGCGTTGGCGCCATTGGGGGAGGTTGCCGCCGGAGTGGTTGTCTGCACGACATCGCTCCCGAAGGCTGCCATGGCTTTCGCAACGGCTGTCGCGCTGATGCCGTGGAGGGCGAAGACCTGCACCGTTTCGTCTTCTTCGGCGTTGGCCGTGTCGAGTTGCTGGACCAACTGTTTGACCTCTTCGAATAAAGAGTCGGCGGCGTCGATCACCAGAGTGTTCGTGTGGGTGTCCACGCCGATCGAGATCCGCGTTGCCGCATCCGACGGGTTCTGCCCCTGACCGCCTCCGGTGCCCATCAATCCGCGCATCAACGAGGCGATGCCCCCCCTGCGTCCCTGCCGCGGTTGGTTCCGCGCCACCACCAGTCGATCGACGTAGACCTGGCGCAGAACATCGGCAATGTCTTTTGCTTTGGCGTATTGCACGGGGATCATCCGCGGCCTGGGCTCGAGCGCGACACCTTCCGGGTTCTCTTGCAGGTCGAGGACCTTGAGCAAACGCTCGATCGTTTCTCGATCGGTGCGGTTGGCGCGTACGAGCAAGGCGTTCAAGCGGATATCGGGCGTAATCTTGACCGGACCGGTAGCGAGGGCCTGGCGCTGCGAAGTATCCGAACTCTTCTCGGGGCGCTTCTCGGAATTGGGCGCCGTGCCGGAGAGAATCTTGTCGAGGTCTTCCGCCACGGATTGGGCCTCGGCGTACTTGAGGTAAAAAACCGCAACGGGCCCGCTCGCCGATTCGTCGCTGGCCGCGGTCAGCAGGCGCTGGAACTCGTCGAGCGCCTCAAGGTCTTCGGACATGATCGTCAAACCATTGGGACCGGCGATAACCGTAATCGGTGCAGGCGTTTTGCCTTCGCCGGAGGCCTTCGCGGGACGCTCTTGCGCGGCCTTCGCGGGACGCTCTTCCGCGGTCATCGTCTGGGGAACCTCTGCCGATTCAGCCTCCGCTTTGGGCAAACGTTTGGCGGAATATGTCGGGGCCGCCGAACTGAGAGAGATTACGGCAAGAACTGCGATGCTTCGCACACGCCAAGCATGGGAAAGAAAGCTTTGCATAACCAGTTCACCAGTTCCGCGTCCTTGAAAGGACCAAAGCTTGCTGTTGTTGGAATGTGATAATGCGGGTACGTACGCCTCCTTATAGGAGTCTACAAGCCGCCTGCCGCAGGAAGCAACAGGCATGCACAAAACGATCCTCATTTGCCCAAGAAGATGATTGTTTTTTCCTGGTGACCGAGGATACTCGATAATTGTCGAGGATTGGTCGCTGTTCGCATACTTAAACTTGAACACGTAAGACTTCCGCGAGGGCGCGCTGTTGAACTTGCCACGATTCCATTCCTGCACGTGGTCCGACGAGGAGCCGACAAGTCCCGCGCGGCCCGGCCATCACGCGGCGACAAGAGAGTCGCCGGCATCGCTGTTGGACAAGGAACTTCGCTTGTGGGTCACCTACCCGGCGGTGAGGCCGGCGAAGAGGAAAGGCAATGGCGTCAAGCCCCGCCGCGCAGCCCTGAAACTCTGGGCGGTGGTGATTGTCGAGGCCTTGCGGCAGACCGCTCCCTTCAGCTATGAAGTCACCTTGAAGCGGATCTACAAGCGGGACGACCGCACGATCAAGGTGTGGGTGAGCAACGATCCGGACGATCAATCCGAGGAGGCATGTGTGTTCGGTGTCGTCTCGCCGCCGTCAACGCTGCTGACGTTGCTGGAGCAGTATCTGAGTCGCGTGGTCGCCAAGAGGGTCTATGATGCGATCGTGCAGACGTGGCCGGGCGAGGGCGTAAGCGGCGCCGGCCACCGTGTCATTCCGCCGCCGTTGCAGCTTTGTCCGGAAGGCGCCGATTGGGCCGCGACCGCCCTGTCTTGCGGGCCTTCCGCCCTGGGCGCGCGGTGGGACGGTTGAGCCTTGCCCGCTTGGTTGATGGGTTATTTTTTCACGGGCACTTCGAACGGGATAAACAACTGGCGTCCGGGGCGGTTGTTATTGTGCGGTTGGCTCAGCATGCACAAAACGGTGCCCATTTGCCCAAGGCGGTGATTGTTTTTTCCCGCAGGATCGCGCATACTCAGGGGCAGCACGTGGTTCGCTTCGCCGAGACCGGCAGAAGGAGTTGGGATTGAACGCGCGTTTGCACCCGGTTTGATCCAGCAATCCGACTTGCTTCTGCCGGTCTGCGGCGCGGAGGAAGTTCCTCGTGCATGCACCGAACATTCCGGCCACCGAGGCGAGACCCGTGATTTGGTTGACCAGCCCGCTCTCTTCGCAAGTCGGCGCCAACTCTGCGCTGCCCGCGACGGTGGGGCTGATTCTCGGTGGAATGCTTCTCTGCGGCCATTGCGTGCTGCATCCTGGATGATTGCACTCTTTGCTCCAAGAAGGACTAGACCATGCGCATCCGTCTGGCGACCAGGTTTTCGGCGACGATCGCGGGGATCCTGACACTCTCCATGATCAGCAGCGTGGCGGCGCTATGCGCGGCGTGGCGCGTCGATCAGCGCCTGGAACAGGCCCAACAGGAGGCGTTGCCTGGCACCCGTGCGGAAGAGGTAGAAATGCTTCTTTTCGAGCGCAATTCCTTGGTTGCGGCGCAACTCTTGGACAAGGGCAATCCCGTCTGGGCAAAGAATCTGGGCCAATCGCAAGAGCAATTTCAGCAGTGGATCGCGAAGGTCCGCAGCTCGCCTGCCGTTCCAGCGGACGAGGAGGACCTCCTGCGGCGACTGGAGAAGAAGTGGGCGAACCTTGATGCCGTGCAGCAGGCGGCGATCGAATTTCACCGAAAGGGCGACGCGGAAAAAGCGAAAACCCTGCTGCTCGCCGAAATCCATGACCATTTGTCGAAGGATGCTCACGACCTCTGCGAACAACTCATTGCCGCCAATGACCATTACGTCAAACAGATCATGGCAACGGCCGACGCTCGAATCCGCGTGACGACCTGGGTGGTCGCCTTTTCCGTGTGTCTTACGCTCGGTTTGGGCGGCACGCTGATGTGGATGTTTCTGTACCGCGTGCTTCGCCCCTTGCGCGGCATCGTGGCCGATGCGCAGTTGTTCCGCGGCGCCGATCGCGGCATGACGGGTGAGGATGAACTGCGTTTGATGGGAAACTATTTTCGCGAACTAATGTCGGATGTTACGGATACGCGTTCCCGATTGGAACGCAGCCGGCTGCGGCTGGCGGCCGCTGAGAAGCTGGCTGCAGTCGGAAAGCTGGCGGCTACCGTCGCCCACGAAATCCGCAATCCGCTTACGGCCATAGAGATGTGGCTCTATGCCGTTCAGGAAGAAGTTCGAGGCGATGCCGAATTGGACCGAAAGCTCGGCCTCATTTCCGAAGAAATAACCCGCCTGGAAAGCATCGTCCGGAACTTTCTTGAGTTTTCGCGCCCGATGGAACTCCAGTGCCAGCCCACGGAAATGAACTGCATCGTTCAACAGACGCTGAATCTGTTCGAGCAACGTCTGAAGGAACGCCGAATTCGCGTCGTCCGCGATTCGGTCGGTACATTGCCCTTTATCCTCGCCGACGCCGATAAACTGAAGCAGGTCTTCATCAACCTGATCGGCAATGCGCTCGACGCGATGGGCGATGGAGGCGAGATTCGCATCAGCGCGACTGTCGAAAACGATGTTCAGGGCCGGCGAATGGTCGTCGTGCGGTTTCGCGATTCGGGAACGGGCATGCCCAAGAACGTCCAAGCCCGGATCTTCGACCCGTTCTTCACAACCAAAGAGGACGGCACGGGCTTGGGGCTATGCATCGCGGCCCAGGTCATGGCGCGCCATGAGGGTTCGCTCGTGCTCGAATCGTCCACGGAAGATGGTACGACCTTTGCCATTTGGCTGCCTGTTCCGAGGGAAAGCGCCCATGGCTAAAATCCTAGTCGTCGATGATGAACGCAGCGTACGACGCGCGTTCGAAGAACTTCTGGCAAGCAAAGGACACATGGTCGTGGCGGTCCGTGGTGCGGAAGAGGCCCTGGTCGCCATCGATCGCGAGGACTGCGACCTGGCGATCTTGGACATCTGCTTGCCAGGCATGAATGGACTCGACGCGCTCCAGCGAATCAAAGAGCGTCGTCGCAAGTTGCCCGTCATCGTCATGACCGGCCAGGGCACCACAAATACGGCGATCGAAGCAACAAAACGCGGCGCTTTCGACTACCAGTTGAAGCCTTTTCGGCCGGCGGAAATGCTGCGAATGATCGCCCGGGCGCTGGAAGCAGCCCGGTTGATGAAAGGCAACCTAGGGCTGGGGGCCGAAACAACTGCGCCCTCCGACGAGGCGATCGTGGGCGCAGCGCCGCAATGCAGCAGGTCTATAAGGCCATTGGCAGAGCAGCGCCAACCGACGCCACCGTTTTGATTCGAGGAGAATCCGGCACCGGAAAGGAACTCGTGGCCCGCGCCGTCTATCAGCACAGCTTGCGAAACGAGTTACCGCTGATGGTGGTCAATTGTGCGGCGATTCCCGAGACGCTCTTGGAGAGCGAACTATTCGGGTACGAAGCCGGGGCATTCACCGGCGCGATGAGCCGGCGGATCGGGAAGTTCCAACAAGCCGATGGCGGCACCATCTTCCTGGATGAGATCGGCGATATTCTGCGCGGGACCCGGAAAACTGGGCGCGCGGTTAAGGTGTGGAATGGATGCCCTTAACCGAGTTTCAGAAAGGATTCAGCGATGGCGAAGCGACGGAGTCGCAAGCGTTACGATTCGACGTTCAAGGCGAAGGTGGCCTTGGCGGCGGTGCGTGGAGACAAGACGATCAGTGAATTGGCCAGTCAGTACGCCGTGCATGGCAACCTGGTCAGCCAGTGGAAACGCAAGCTCCTGGCCAATATCGAGCTTGTCTTTACGGAAGCGGACGATGGCCAACGAGAAGATCGTGAGGCCCTGCTGGACGACCTGTACCAACAGATCGGCCGGCTGAAGGTCGAGCTCGAGTGGCTCAAAAAAAAGCTGCCCAGTTCGATCACTGAGTTGCGGCGGCTGATCGACTCGGACCACGCGGCCCTGAGCATCACCAGGCAATGCGAGTTGCTGGGCTTGTCGCGTTCATCGTGCTATTACCAAAGGATGGAAACGTCGGCGGAGGATTTGAAGCTGATGCGGATCATGGACGAGGTACACCTTCGCTTGCCTTTTTACGGATCACGGAGACTGACATGGAGTTTGCAGCAAGAAGGCTATGCGGTGGGCCGCAAACGCATTCAGCGTCTCATGCGGGTGATGGGGATCGAGGCGATCTACCCGCGGCCGCGGACCAGCGAGCCGCATCCAGACCATCGTATTTACCCGTATTTGCTGCGGGACGTTGTGGTTTCGGCGGCGGACCAGGTGTGGAGCGCGGACATCACCTACGTGCCGATGCAGCACGGATTCATGTATTTGGTTGCAATTTTGGATTGGCACAGCCGATACGTACTGGCGTGGCGCCTGTCGAATACGCTCGACAGCGACTTTTGTGTGGAGGCCCTCCGGGCCGCGTTACGTCGCGGTCGGCCGGCGATTTTCAACACCGACCAGGGGACGCAGTTCACCAGCCAGGCTTTCACGGGCGTGCTGGAACAGCAGGGGATTGCGATCAGCATGGATGGCCGTCGCCGCGCCTTGGACAACGTGTTCATCGAACGGCTGTGGTGGAGCGTGAAGTACGAGAACGTGTACTTGCAGGGCTACGAAACGGTAGCCGAGTTGAAGGCGGGCTTGACGTGGTACTTCGACTTCTACTGTCGTCGTAGACCACATCAATCGTTAGATAACCAATATCCATGGGACGTGTACTGGGCCGATCGACGACAAAAACAACGACAATTTCGGCGCTAAAATTTCGGCCTACGGCCGACTTAGGCTGGAGAGTCTTTTAGCAGAACAAAAGGTACTGGCGGCTTTGCGGCCGCGCGACACCTGGGAGGGGTGTCGCGGGCCGCTAGTCTCAGTCAAAACAGCACACCTTAACTTTACCCAAAAACTGTCCAGCGCCACGGGTCCGCCCCATTCCGCTGCTGGTCCAGGCCAAGATTCTAAGGCTCTTGCAGGAGCAAACCTTCGAGCGCCTGGGCAGCAATGAAACCATTCGGGTGAATGTCCGCGTGTTATGCGCCACCAATCGCAACCTGGAAGAGGCTATCGCCGAACGAGTATTTCGCGAGGATCTTTATCACCGGCTGAACGTGGTTACGCTGCAACTGCCGCCCTTGCGCGAAAGGCGCGAAGATATCCCGCCGCTGGTCGATTACTTCTTGAATCGATTCTCGCGGGGGCTGCGCCTGGAAAAACCGCCCCTTTCCCAGGAAGCCCTCGATGCGCTCGTGCATTACTCGTGGCCCGGCAACGTGCGCGAGCTGGAACACGTGGTCCAGCGACTGATGATCTTCACCGGTGGCTATACCATTCAGGCCAGCGACCTGCCTCCTCTGCTAAAGGCCAGGTCGTATCTACCACCGCGGAGCAATCCGCACGGTTGGAGCGATGCGCAATACCTTGCCTTTGCCGGCGAGTACCTGGATTTCCACCATGGCGATCGTGCTCACGAGGTGCTCATGGAAAAGATCGACAAGTCTCTGATTATCGAGGCCCTGCGGCGCAGCGACGGAAACCAAACTTGTGCGGCCCGACTCTTAGGCCTGTCGAGACCCACGCTGCACGCGAAGATGCAGAAGTATGGGCTTCAGGGCCTTGGCGAGAAGTAGCCCTAGCTTCCGTCAACCGCTCGGCTGCAATGATTCCGCTGTCAGTTTCCTGACATCGTCAGAAGACTGACGCCAGCGGCGGGCTTCGTCATCTTGACCGCTTGCTCACGGGAATCCGTATCTTTAAGGGATGGTGGCACTTCGGTGGAAAGCCTCGCTTCACCAAGTTCTTGGCATCAAAGTTGCATGCGTTGATGGTTGCTAGTCCCTTGAGCCCTTCCGTGCAGTTTTTTTGCAGAATGAGTGCCGCGATGCGGGAAGGATTGCCAGATCCGGCAGAATCCCTCCTTGGTAGTTGGGCCCTACTGGTGGCAGACACCTCTGCAACAGAAGCTACCTATTCGAACGTGGTCTCTCAAATGAAAACGATTCTCTTTGCCGACGACAACAAGAGCATCCGCGAATACTGCCGGGCATCTCTTGAAGACGACGGCTACCGGGTCGTGGTCGCACGTGACGGTAACGAAGCGGTTCAGAAGTACCGTACCGAAGCTCCCGACGTGGCAATCCTCGACATCGCCATGCCGCGGTCAGGCGGTCTGGATGCCCTTGAACGGATCAAGAGATTCGCTCCTCATTTCCCCGTAATTCTCTTTACCGCCAATGACGATGATTGCCTGCACGACCAGCGTGCGGCGCTCGCGGTGGCATGTATTGAGAAAAGCAACAACCTCGGCGACCTCAAGGGAATCGTGGCCTCAACCCTCCGAAGGTCGCAATCCGAGACCGGCGATGCATCGTTGCGGTTGGGATTGCCTCCCTTGCGCGAGGAAACACGATTTTCGTGAGTCCGTGGCGTCAAATCCTCGAGAAGGAAATAACAATCCATCCCATTTTCCCATATTTTTCTCCTGAAATGCCATTGTATTTCAATTAGTCTTCCTGCCCATTCACCGAAAGGATTCCTAAATGCTTGTAGTCACGCGAAAGATAGGCCAACAGATTGTCTTGCCAGGTTGCAACGTAACCATCGACGTCGTGGGCGCGACAAAAAGCCACGTGCGGCTTGGGATCGAAGCTCCTTCCGAAGTCGCAGTCTATCGCAGGGAACTCCTGGACCGCATCCAACTCCGGCGCGAAATCCCCACGGGAGGGGAGGCCGAACTGAACGACCACGTTGTGGCGTTGGCGGATGAGCCGGGGAAACCAATCACCGCCGGAGCCTCGCCCCGGGACCTCGATCGCTGTCTGGCCGAATGGGTTGCACGCCGCGCAGGCGGTCGCATTCGTCAACTTTCCGTGAAGACCGTCGGCGACCGGACGGTGATCCGTGGCCGGGCCTCTTCCTACTATGCGCGTCAACTGGCGCAGGCCGCGGTCAACGAAGTCCTCGAGACGTGGAGTTCCCGTCCGCTTCCCAACGTGGAGTATGAGATTGATATCGCCGATCGCACGCTCGTAAGTCGGGCAGGCGCAGGCCTATCGTTTAGCAGCCGTGTTCGCAACGGCCGAACTGGGTAAGCAGGACACTTGGACCGCGCATGCCTCTGGCCTTGATCGTAACCGTCCCGTGGACCGCCCCAATTGCGCTGCCAAAGTAACCTTGACTTTCCGCCGTTGCCCGTCACGAAGCAACGGCACGCTGGGCGTTGACCGCCACGACCGGCCGGATAACGCCGTTGCGGTAGTAGATGGCGTCGATGACTTCCGGCACGCCATGCCCGTTGGCTTCCGGTGCGAACTTCCCCACGAGAAATGCGACCCCCGCCGCCCCCGCCACGGGAACGAGGATCACGAAGATTCCCCACGGACTGGGCGGGGTATGCAGGTTGGCGTCGTAGATGAACGAGAGTTGCCCCAGGAAGAGGAAATTGTGGAACAGGGCAATCAGGCCGCGAAACACGACCGCTCCCAGCCCGGCAACGAACCCCACGAGGATCGCCAACAAGTAAAAAAGCAGCAGCCCGACGGGCCTTCCACGAATCGGACTGATCGCCGTCATCGAGCGTTCTCGCAACGTCTCCCGCATGTTACAACACCTCAAACCGGAAACGGGCAAATATCCCTAAAACGACCACTTTATTGGTAGCGCGCCGAGAATGCAGGACAATAAACCGCGGGGAGTAGTGGCGTTGCGGAGGTGCAGAGTTTCCCCCCACTCCGCTTGACAGACTGCATGTCCCAAGCGTGCCGCCGGCATGGACGTATGATAATGCGCGTGCCCCCGGGCCGCGTCGAAAGGGAACCAGGAGGCTCCGTGTCGCAAACCCGGGGGCCGGGAGGTTGCCAGATCGCTCGGGTACGAGTGGCCGCTAAGGGCTGCTATCACTCCACGCGAACCACCACGAACCGGCTTCCTTCCGTGGAACGTGTCAGCGGCAGGACGCCCTTATCCAAAGGCCTGGTGTCCAGTGCCTTGCGGAACTCTTGCACCGTCTTATGGGCTGAGCGGTGAAGCCTCCTATGATTCTTGTTACCGCAGACCTTGCGACCGTACGGCGGCACTTCCGCTCTCGCTTTTCTGACAATGTCGTCACTCCTCCCGGCGTCACTCTTGTTCGTCTTGGCATGGCCCTCTTCCATCCTTTTCCATGCTCCTCGTCAATCCCGATCGCATAGCACTATTGACTTTACTTCTATCCCTCTCCAGGGTCTATTGTCGTAATCGCCGCGGACGGGGAAAATGCTCATGCAGTCGTAATCGCTAAATCAGCCGGACTTTGCCAGTGTTTCACGGCCTGGGTTTGACCGATAGATGAACGGATGCTCATATAGCGTGGAGAACTAGGGGTCGTGATATGGCGCAACGCAAAAACTCCGTGCAACCCGCTACAAGCCTCTTCGAAGCCCACGCGCGGCAGCTTCAAGAGCAAGAGCGCAACCTGCAAAGGCGGCGGCGCCGCCAGCGGGCGCTGTTCATCCCGCGATTCTTGCTGCAAGCCACCGTGGAGGTCCAGTTGGCCGGCGCAGCCCAGGATCGGGCCTATGAAATCGCCGTTCATTGGGCCGATCTGGAATCCAGCGGGGTACTCCTGCAGTTCGAAGAAAAGTCGATTGGCCAGCAGTTCTTGGGCCAGTTTTTCGGCGCGGGACTGGGTTATCAGGTCAAGACGACCAGCCCCGACGATTGGCAAATGGAATACGAGTTCCACGTCAATGACGTGGGGGCTGCCGACGCGGCCCTGGGCCAGTTTCCGCGGCTGAACGTGCCGCTGGCCGTGATCGAGCTTAAAGGGGCGACGACCGACCTCGACCGCGACCGCTCCAACGGCCGCACCGCGGTCCAGCAATGCTGGGACTATCTCAACGCCCTGCCGGGCTGCCCGTGGGGAATCGTTTGCAATTTTCGCACGATTCGCTTGTACCACCGCGAAAAAGGGACCCTTTGCTACGAAGAATTCGACCTCCAGGAACTGCGGGACCGCACCCGATTCGATCAGTTCTACTGCATCTTCGAGCGCGGCGGGCTGCTGCCTTCGCGGACCGGCCAAGCGCCGCGGGCGCTGGAGCTGCTGCACAAGACGACCGATCGCCAAAAAGGCGTCGGCGAGAAACTGTACAGGGAGTATCAATGGCGACGGCTGGAATTGATCGAACACCTGAGTCGCAAAGAGGGCAAGAGTCTCGATGAGGCGATCCGCATTGCCCAGAAACTGCTGGACCGCATCATCTTCATCGCCTTTTGCGAGGACCGCGAGCTGCTGCCGGAAAACTTGCTGGAGGCCACGCGGACCGGCGTCCGCATTTACAGCCGCGCCAAGAACCCGGCCTGGGAGAATTTCCTCGATCTCTTTGCCGCCGTCGGCAAAGGCGCCAAGGGCAAGCGGGAAATCTCCGCCTTCAACGGCGGACTTTTCGCCGATGATCGGGCGATCAATGATCTTGAGCTGGCCGAGGAGAAGTGGACCAACGCCTTCGCCGGATTCGGCAATTACGACTTCTCGGAGGAAGTCAACGTCGAAGTCCTCGGGCATCTCTTCGAGCGCTCGATCACGGAACTGGAAAAACTCCGCGTCGGCGGCCTCTACGCACTGATGGCCGGCGGAGAAGATGCGCAGGCGGCCAACGGCATCATCCCGCTGGCCGGGCGGCGAAAGAAGAGCGCCAAGGCCAGGCCGGCCGGCGGCGAGTCGCCGCTCTCGAAAATTCCCAAGAGCGCGCAGCGGAAGCGGTTCGGCATCTACTACACGCCCCCCGCGTTCACCGGACTGATCGTCGAGCGGACTATCGACGCCCTGGTGCTGGAGCGCTTTGCCGCGCTGCAACAGCGGTGCCAGGTCGATCCCGAGGCCCGCACGGACCAGGACCCCCAGAAGCTGCTTACCTATCGGACGGCCTGCCTGGAAGTGCTCAAGTCACTGACCGTGTGCGATCCGGCCTGCGGTTCGGGGGCATTCCTGATCCGCGCCTACGAGGCCCTGGACGCCCACTACAAAGCGGTCGTTCATGGCCTGGCCGGCGCGGGCCTGCCGGCCGAGGAGGTCGCCACGCTGGAGGATGCCATTCCCGACCTGATCCTCAATCACAACCTGTACGGCGTAGACGTTTCCGAACAAGCCGTCGAAACCACGCAACTCGCCCTCTGGATCCGTTCCGCCCGCAAAAGCCACACGCTGGCCGATCTGTCAAAGAACATCGTCTGGGGCAACAGCCTCGTCGCCGATGAGGAAATCGTCCGCTTGAACCATCCCGATCCGGAGAAGCGTCCGCGGGCCATGGATTGGGAGTCTGTCTTTCCCGCCATTTTCGCCCGGCCCAAGCCGGGATTCGATTGCGTCATCGGCAATCCGCCCTGGGAGCGGGTCAAGGTGCAGGATCGCGAGTTCTTCTCCTTGATCGATCCGGCCACGGCTGGGGCCGTCAGTGCCAGCGAGCGGAAGAAACGCATTGCCGCGATGCCCACCGCTAACCCGGAGTTGCACGCCGCGTACCTCGTGGCCAGGGACCACGCCCAAAGAATGCTCGACTATGCCCGCGGTTCCGGCCGCTACCCGCTCACCGGCAAAGGCGACGTCAACCTGTACATGCTCTTTGTCGAACTGGCTCGCACGCTTGTCGCTCCCGATGGGCTGGTGGGCCTGCTGGTCCCCTCGGGTATCGCCACGGACGACACGACCAAGGAATTCTTCAACGAATTAATGGACTCCAAGCGGCTGGTATCGCTCTACGACTTCGAGAATAAGGCAGCCCATTTCGAGGACGTGCATCGTTCCTTCAAATTCACCGCGCTGGTTTTCGGCGGCGGGTTCAAGACGACCGAGCAGGCCGATTTCGTTTTCTTTGCCCATGGCATCGAAGACACCGCCGCAGCCAAAAACCAGCGCCATATCCGACTCACCGCGGCCGACATGGCACTTTTCAATCCCAACACCAAGACCTGCCCCATCTTCCGCACGCGGCGCGACGCCGAGTTGACCAAGGGCATCTACAAGCGCATCCCCATCTTCATCGACGAGAACCGCAAGAAAGGCGGCAATCCTTGGGGAATCAAGTTCTTCACGATGTTCCATCAGACCAACGACGCGGAACATTTTCGCGAGGCCGAGGAGTGGCAGCGGCAGGGTTACAAGCGGGAAGGCAATGTCTTCAGGAAGGCCAAGAAGCGGGCCTTGCCGCTGTACGAAGCCAAGATGGTGCAGGCCTTCGACCACCGCGCGGCGAGCGTTACGGTCGATAAAGAGAACTGGGTCCGCCAGGGCCAGAAGGCCGAAACCTCGCTCGTTCAGCACCAGAACCCGGAGTTCTCCGCACTTCCACGCTGGTGGGTCGATGGGGAGGAAATCGCAAAACGAATCGAGGGCATTCCGCCCCCTGCGCTTCTCGCGTTTAAGAACGTGACAAGTCCAACGAACACCCGATCGATGATTGCGGCCTTTGTTCCCTTCTGCGCAATCGGCAACTCCGCCCCCTGCATGCTATTCCCAAGCGACGTGCCGCCGCGCCTGAGTTGCTGTGTTCTTGCCAACCTGAACACCTTCGCGCTCGATTGGGTTGCGCGGCAGAAGATCGGAAACGTCAATCTGAACTTCTACCTCATCGAGCAGTTCCCGATGTTCCACCCTAGTGAGTACGAAGGGAACTGTCCTTGGTCCAAAGAAGAAACCTCGGAGCAGTGGATCAGCGAGCGGGTCTTGAAACTCACCTGCACCGCCGAGGATATGATTCCTTTGGCCAAGGCCTGCGGCTTCAGGGGCTTGCGCGGCGACGGCGTGCATATCTGGAAGGATGCCGAACGGGCCGAAATCCGCGCCGAACTCGACGCGGCCTACTTCCACCTCTACGGCATCCAGCGTGACGACGCCGAGTACATTCTCTCGACGTTTTCCCATACGGGGCTCTCGCCTCAAGACATCCGCGGATCGCAGCAGTTTCTTTGCAGTCCCGGAAGCACGGGCCAGATGGTGCTCGACGCCCTGGATCGTTTGCAGAGGGAAGTCTGAAGTGCATACGGGGCATGAGGTTGTGCCGCGTTTCTGGAATTTCAGCTATGCCGATGGAGCAAGGACGGGTTCGTGTCGCTCATGGACTCATTGCCGGAAAAGGAAGGGTTTGCCATACAGTTGGTGGTTGGCGACTGGCGGCGCTGAGACTTAGTTCGCGTGGTCCGAGTCCTTGCGGGGCTTGCGCCAGGCGTCGAGCATGTGAAATAGGGCGAGAACAGGATGGCGGAACAACATCCGCCGTCCGGAATAACGCATGACGACCTTGATCTGGGCTCTCATGGCAGGCTTGTAGCAGTGGGTCGGGCAGCGGACGCAGGTTGTCTTCTCGGCCCCGTAAGGACAGCGATCCAGACGGCCAAGGGCGTAGTCGTATAGGGATTGGCATTGATCACAGAGGGAACCGCTGGTGGCATGGTGAGCCCGGCAGTATATCCGCACCATCGCCTGGATGGTCCGCTTCTCGCGGGCCAGACGTGCGGTTGCGTCACCGTGCGAATCAGCCATGATGACAACCGCAGGCCAGGCAGCCGTTGCCAGACACCGGCGCCACACCGAAGCGATCCGCCAGTTCCTCCGCCATGTGCAGGTATTTTTCGTGCGTGCCCAGACCCATGTGTTCGTGCTCGACGTGCTCGAAGGCTGCCAAGAGCCTTTGTTGATCGTCGTCGGTCAGGGCCTGGTCAGCCATCGTGAACAGACAGTGGTCCTCCTTCTCGATATGTTCCCGCAGAAGGCCAATGTAGCCGTGGGCATGCGTGACGAATTGGCTGACGGCATCGCTCTTCCCGGCGGCAGCCCCTTCAACTGCACCGGCCATGGCTTGGATGTGGGCTCGGCCCTGCTCATGCTCGTAGAGCATCACGCCCGTGGGGCCGCCCTGGCGCGGAAACCCTTTGGCCTCCATCGCCGGGAAGAGGTAGGTTTCTTCTTTGCCGTGATGGCAGCGGTCGGCGAAGTTGCGGAAGAAGTCCAGGGCCTGCTCGGCCGAGGTCTTGTCCAACTGCCCCTGAACTGCGCACTCCAGGGCCATTTTTTCCAGGCAGCCGAGCACTTGCTCGATAATGCGGTGCTCGCCGCTGAGGATTTCTGTGGTTTTCATCGTACTGTCTCCTTGAAAAATGCTTGCATTGAACTGCTACTCAATCTTACCCGGCCGCGGGCCACCAGGAATTGATCTGGATCAACCCCCCAACGGATTTTCCGGAGAGGAGATCCGGCAACTCGAATCGCCCTATCAGCCGCACGCGGTGCGGGGATTCAATTGAAAGGTAGCCATCATGGTCCGCCAAGAGCAGATTGCCTTCGACACGACTGGCCACCGCCAAAGCTCAGTCGTGTTTTTCGATCCGGTAGAGGTGAGTTCTGGTCCGCACGAAAAGCGCTTTCCCTGCCACGGCCGGGCTGGCCATGAGGTCTTCCCCGTCGAGTTCATTGACGGCTGCAACCACGTACTTGCGGCCTGGCTGAACCACGGTGGCGGTTCCGTTGTGACTGAAGAAATAGATGCGGCCGTCGGCGTAGATGGGCGAGGCCGAGTAGCTGCCGCCCAACCGCTCTTGCCAGATCAGGCGGCCGGTCTTGGCTTCCACACACGAAGCGATGCCCACGGAACTGACCATATAGAGCAGGTCGTCGACCAAAAGCAGCGAGGGACGGGAAGGCACCGCCTTGGTGATTTTCCAAACCACGTTACTGGCTGTCAGATCGCCGGTTCCACCGGGGCGGACGGCCCAAAGCTCCGGACGCTCGTAATCCGTGACAACAAAGATCAGGCCGTGGCCGAACACGGGCCGCGGCGCCACCGACCAGCCGTCGTAACGCACCTTCCACAGCTCTTCACCCGACCCGGGATCATAACCCATCATGGCCTTGGCCGCAGCACTGACGAGTTGCAGGCGGCCGCCCGACTCGATGAGGATCGGCGTGCTAAACGCCTTGCGCGTATTCTCCGGAAACTTGCTGGTAGTCGACCGAGCGGTTGGTCTTCCAGATCGTCTTGCCGGTGGCTTTGTCCAAAGCAACGACATACTGGACGTCACGGCCATCGACGTGGAAGATCAGGAGGTCGCCCCAAAGCATGGGCGAACTGCCGGGGCCTTCGTGATGGTCACAGTTCAAATCCCGGCGGGCCCAGAGGACCTTGCCCGATCCGGTGTCCAGGCAAGCGGTGCCATACGTGCCGTAGTGGACGTAAAGCCGGCCGGCTTCGACGACGGGCGTGGGCGACGCATAGCTATTGACCGTGGCGACGTGTTCCGGTTTCTCCGTGTCGAACACTTTCACGTCGTGGACGATTTTTCCGCTGGCGCGGTCGATGCACACGGCAAACGCGTGCTGGCCATCGGTGGTCGCCGTCGTCACCCAGATGGTATCGTTCCAAATTACCGGCGACGACCAGCCAAGATCGTGGATCGGCGTCTTCCAGACGACATTCTCTTTCTCGCTCCATTTGAGCGGAAGGCCCTGGGCATCTGCACGGCCGTTGGCCTGCGGGCCGCGAAATTGCGGCCAATTCTCCCCCGCGACCCCAGACGCCGCCGCCAGTGTCGCGAGAACCAATACCAGGATCGTCATTCTTCCCTCCGGATCGAGCCCAAGTGTGGCGGCCAGCGGCGTCCCACCGCGGTCACCTGCCGAAGTTCAAGTATTGTAGCCAGGCCGAGTTGTGTCAAGCGCCGCCAGCTCCGCCTGCTCCGCCATGATCGACATGCCGCCAGTGGCATCAAGTGGATCGTATAACTCAAACTGTAAACGCCACTACCGGGCTTGCCCCGGTAGAGCGATGATTGGCCAGCTAGAACGCCGCCTCACAACCCCTTTCGCAGTTTCCGCCGACCGTCGCGTGGTGCCCGCCGCCCGGCGCGGCGGGCACCACGCGACGGTTGGCGGAAACTGCGAAGTTCGCGGGGGATACGCGCGTTTTAGCTGATCAATCATCGTTCCACCGACACAGGGTCGGCGGGGACGTTTACAGTTTGAGGTATAACTTGTTTGCTGTACCGAGAATTGTGGCAAATTCTCGGGGGGCGATTGACAACGTCAAGGCTTGTAACGAAACTCAAGTTCATCCGGCGGCAACCGTAGGGTCCTGGTGGCCACTCTACTCCGCTATTGCCATCCTTACGCGAGACCGAACCCTTGAGCATCGAATCGTTATCCCGTGAAATCCAAAGAACGTCTGCGCCGGACGCCACGGTCCGAATGTGGTGGCTGGGGCAGGCGGGCTTTGTCTTCAAAACGCCCGCCGGCCAAATCGTCTACGCCGATCCGTATCTCTCCGACGCAGTCGAGCGGTTGCACGGTTTCAAGCGGCTGTCGCTCGCGCCGATCGCGGCAGAAGAAGTCCGCGCCGACCTTCTAGTTATGACCCACGAGCACACCGACCACCTCGACCCCGATAGCATTCCCGTCATTGCCCGAGGGAACTCCCAGTGCCGTTTCGCCGGGCCGATAGGATGTATGGAGGGCCTGGAGCGGGCAGGCGTGGCGCCCCAGCGGAGGATCCTGCTGGAACCAGGCCGGGCCCACGACCTCGGCGGCGTGGTCGTCCATGCCGTGGCGGCCGATCACGGTGACTACTCGCCGTCGGCCTTGACCCTGTTGCTGGATTTCGCCGGCGTGCGAGTATTGCTGACCGGCGACACGTCGCTGCGCCTCGGGCTGTTGCGACCGCTGATCGACCTGCGCCCCGATCTGGTCTTGCCCTGCATCAACGGGGTTTTCGGCAACATGAACCACATCGATGCGGCCCGGTTGGTCCAAGAGGTGAAACCACGGTACGCCATTCCCTGCCACTACTGGACGTTCGCCGAGCAGGGCGGCGGCGATCCCGCCGGATTCCTGCACGCGTGCCGATACTTCTGCCCGGAAGTCGACGCCCGCTTGCTCAAGCCCGGCGAGGGCTTCACCCTCAGCAAACGGAGAGACTGATCCCGATCGGGGACAGGCTCCCAGCGTTACGGGTTGGGTGGCGAGGTGGCGATCAGGACCACGAGGGTTTCGGTACCCGTGTTCTCGATGCCGTGCACGCACCATGGCGGCAGGTAGACGAAGTCGCCTTTCCGGATGTCGCGCTGAGAATTAGCGAAGGTCATGCGACCGCAACCTTCGAGGATCACATACGTTTCTTCCGTTTCGTGGGAGCCGGGCTCCAGGATCACGTGCGGCGGCACGTAGAACATCACCAGGCCCAGGTTCTTGGAAGGGGCCTTGGGATTAACCGGATGCACCACGCGGACGCCCACGCCGTGGCAGCCCGGATAGGCCACCGGCACGCCGTCCTGCACGTTGACGATCATGGGGTCCACCGGCGTGTCGGGCCGGGGGATTTTGGGCGGGGCGTCGCCTTGATAACCCTGGAACGCGGTGATTTGTGCCATACAGTGTCTCCTTTCGGTCAGAATTCGCGAGCGTAGCCGGCCGTCCAGCCGCCGTCGACGGTCAGGACTGCCCCATTGATATAGCGCGACTCCTCAGCGGCGAGGAACGTGACGGCGTGGGCTACTTCCTCTGACGACCCCGGGCGTCCGGCCGGGATGTGGGCGATGAGTTGGCCCACCGCCTCGCGGAACTTGCTCTCCTCGCCGTAGAACAGTTTCTTCGTGCCTTCGGTGAGGATTGAGCCGGGGGCCACGCAGTTCACGGTGATGCCCAGGTGGCCCAACTCGATGGCCATCGCGCGGGTGAGATTTACGACGCCGGCCTTGGCGGCAGCGAACGCGGATTGCAGCCGCAGCGGCACCAGGCCGACCACCGAGGCGATGTTGACGATTCTTCCGTATTTCTGCGACCGCATGACGCCGGCCACGGCACGGCTGACCAGATACAACCCCGTCATGTCCACGCGGACGATCCGCTCCCATTCCTCGGGCGGGAACTGGTCGATCGGCACACGGTGCTTGAGGGTGTTGACGCCGGCATTGTTGACCAGGATGTCGATCCGCCCAAACCGCTGCACGATCTCGCTGGTGACCGTCTCGACTTCGGTGGGATCGGCAACATCCAGGTGCACGGCCGTGCCCGACGACGCGCCGGCGGCGGCCGTAACTTCGACCAGGTCGATATCCGAGTAGACCACCCGGGCGCCGTTGGCGGCCAGGGCATCGGCGATTGCCTTGCCGATGTTCCGGGCGGCGCCGGTGACCAAGGCCACGCGGTTTTCCAGATCAACATTCATCGCTGCGAATCAAGGGGTCAGGGGTAAGAAGACGGTGTACGATCGATTCGATTTGTTGCGCCGTTCCGCGATAGGCCCACACCTGCGAGGTGTCCTTACATGCGGCGGGAAGCGGGCCGCTCTCGACGGCAGGTACATGATACTCCAATTCATTGAATCGGCCCAGATCGCTGTCGATGCTGCAGGCCTGCACGGCGTAACCTTCATCCTGCAGGTCGTCCCAGGGAGTGTCTATATAGTGGCCCGAAGGATTCACCAGGATGTTGCGAATCACCAGGTCCCACCGTCCGTCGCCACGTGACCGGCAGTACCCGATGCGCCCGGAGACGCCAACGGCGCGGAGCGAGATCTTCCTTTCACCACCCGCGCACATCCGCCAGCGGAACAGGCGGTCGCTGACCCGAAGCTCCTCGGCGGGCACGGGGCCGAAGATGATGCGCGGCTCAATTCTGCTGTAGGAGGGCACCAACAACTCGCCGCCGGGCGGCATCTGGATCAGGTTCCATAAGCCCACGCGGACACGGTCCGCCGCGCGGACGGCCAGCACTCGGAGCGATGTCGTTTGCTGGTAACCGGCGTACTCGGCCGGGCGGCCGGCAAGACAGTCGCCCCCGCGGCGCAGCGGATCGGGCGCGGCGGCAATGGACTTCGAGATCTCCAAATCGACATCCGCCTTGCTTCGTGCAAGCGTGCAACTCAGGCGGTTGACCAGCCGCGGGCGGCCCTGCTCAAGAGACAGTTCCCACGATCCGGGATCGAGTTGCCGCGGCTGCCAATAGCGATCGAGCCTGGGGAAGTCGGGGAAGAAAAAATCGACTTCCGGGGCAAGCCATGTCCGCTCCCCGCCAGAATTGTGCCATTGGGGACCAGCGAAGAACTGCGACGCCGATTCGGCCGAATTCAACGCCGCATGCGTCCAATAAAAGTTCTCGTCGCTCCCCGGCGGAAACAACCCCAGGATCCGGCCGCCATGAGGCAAAATCAGGACCGTCGAACCATCGGGGTTGCAATACTCACTGGGCTGTTGGCCGGCCTGCGTCAGAGTTTCAAACAGTCGGTGTTTCATAGGCGGACATTAGACCCCGGGCAGGTAGCCCGTGCCGAAGCGGTTGCTCGACTCGTTGCGGAAATCGGAGATCAATGACATCAGCGACGTGGTGCCACCGTCCACCACGATGGTCTGCCCGACGATGTAGCTGGCCTCGGGCGAGCAGAGGAATGCGGCCAGTTTGGCGATGTCTTCGGGCTTGCCCGCGCGCCCGGCGGGCACGGCGCTTTTGGCGGCCTCGGCGGCAGCCGTCTCGTTGAAGCCGGGGATGGCCTTGTAGTAATTCTCCACGGTGACCCAGCCGGGGGCGATGGCATTGACGCGGACGCCCCGCCATGCCAGTTCGATGGCCAAGGCCCGCGTATGGGCGATAATCGCGCCCTTGGTGCCTGCGTAGACGGAGTGTTCCGGGGCGCCTTGAAGCCCATGGATCGACGTGAGGTTGCACACGGTCCCGCCACCGTGGGCGATCATGTGCTCGGCAATCTTCTGCGTGAGGAAGAACTGGGCGCGGATGTTCACGTGATACAGCCGGTCGAACTGTTCGGGGGTCACGCGCAGGAAGGGCCGGTTGAACGTGATGCCCGAGTTGTTGACCAGGCAATCGACGCGCCCAAGGAAGGCGACGGCGTGGTCGGCCAAGGCAATCACCTGCTCGACCGAGTCGAAATCAGCCCGGACCGTCTCCGCTTTTCGCCCCAGGGCGCGGATCTCGACGGCGGCCGATGCGGCCCCCTCTTGACTGTGGGCGAAGTGCAGCATCACATCGGCGCCCTGGCGGGCGAATTCGACGGCAATTTCGCGCCCGATACCCGTACCCGCGCCGGTCACCAGCGCGCCCATGCCAACCAGCCGTCCATCGTTCGACATACTCGCCTCCGCCGGGTTGTGCCCAGTTTCCAGGACCAGGCCATTGCAGGCGCAGTATACCAGGATCATTCGACCTCGGAAAGGAGAAGCTCGGCGGAGGCTATGTCACCGTGGTCGTCCGCGGCGAATTGTCGGCAGTTACCGCGGCAGCGGAGGCGGGCAAGACGAAGGTCGGCGAGTTGGGAAAGCTCATTGCCGCCCATGTCGTGGCGCGGCCCAGTCCGCCCGTGCTCGCCTTGCTGCCGAAGCTTTGAGCACGGCTTCACCGGCACCAGAGTTGCTCGTCGAATTCGTCCAGCCATTGTGGACCGAGGCTGTTGCCCACGCGGCTCGCGCCAAACTCAATCGAACCGATGGCATCTTCGACGTTCATGATCCACCCTGACGACTTGATGCGGATCTTATCGCCAACCACGTTCTTCAGCAACCGCGTATCACCGAGGCAGAAACTGGAATTGGGCGTTGTTCCCGTGCTCTGTTTGACGTAATCGGCTCCCGACTCGACCACCAAATTGCACGCCGTCACTTTTTCTTCGTGCGCGAGGTAATAGCATTCGATGATGACTTTGACCAGGACGTTGCGTTTCTTCGCCTTCACGGCCTTGACGAATTCGGTCAACTCGTTCTTCACGTAGCCCGTGTCGCCGTCTTTGAGTCTCGACACGTTGATGACGATATCCAATTCGGTCGCCCCGTTGTCGATTGCTTCCAGGGCTTCGAAGATCTTGGTGCGGGTTGTCGTGGCCCCCTGCGGGAAACCGATCACCGTTCCAATCCCCGCACGGCCGCCGATAATGCTCTTGGCAAACGACACATCGCACGGATTCACATAGACCGACGCGAATCCATATTTCAGCACTTCTTCGCAGAACCGCTGGACATCACTGCGCTTGCAGCAGGTCCCCAGAATCGAATGGTCCTGCATTTTGGCGAACTGTTCCTTCGTAACCATTACGTCTGCCTCCGGAAAGAAACAAGGTCTCGCGTTTGGCCAGCCAGGCTGCCCGCCGCGCACATCCAACGCGGCTAGAATACTCGTCCGCAAGGCGACTGTCAACTGTCAACAGATCCTGATTTACAGAACTGGCCGCAGGCAGTATACTGCCCGCAAGCCGATCAGCCTTTCTCAACTCCTGGGGAGCAGCCATGCTCGACGCAACGACGATCGCCGGCGCGCTGGTGGCCGGGACGGGCGGCCTCATTATGGGCAGTTCCGTGTGGCCGTACAAGCTCATGCGGAAATACGACTTCGAACACTGGTGGTTTGTTTCCGGTGTGACGGGCCTGGTCGTTATGCCTTGGGCGATCACCTTGCTGGGCTGTCCTCACGCGATCGACGGCATCCGCGGGATCCCCCTCCGCGCCCTGCTCTTGGGAAACCTCTTTTCGCTGGGATGGGGCGTCGCCAACGTCCTTTGCGGCCTCTGCTATCTGCGGATCGGCGTTGCCTTGACGGGCGCCGTGCTCGGCGGACTCGGAGCGTCGTTGGGGACCATTGCACCAATGATCTTCAAAGGCTCGGGCCAATTCAAGGACGCCCCGGACCCTATTTCGCCCGCAGGATTGACGGTCCTCGCCGGCGTGGGCGTCCTGGTCGTGGGCGTGGTTTTCGCGTCTTTCGCGGGCTTCGGCCGCGACCGGATCCTCAAGGGCCAACAGCGAACCTCCGGCAGCTTCTCCGTCGGACTGATCATGGCGGTGGTCTCGGGCATCCTCTCCGCGTTCATGAGCTTCTCGTTCGTCTATAGCCAAGGGCCGATCAAGGCCCACCTGAGCTACATCGAGCCCGGTCAGCGGATCGAGGTCAAGATCGCCAACGACGAGAAGCAAACCCTCGTGGTTGCCGGCGACGGGAGCGTTGAAATCAAGAATGTGGGCGTGGTCGCGGTGGGCGGGATGTGTGCGGCCGACGCCGCCGAACGAATCGCCCAGTTCCTAGGGCGCAGCCACCCCATCGATCCCGGCCAGGTGGAAGTCAGCAACGGCAGCATTCCCGCCACTTTCGCCGTCTTCGCCCTGGCGGTGCTGGCCGGCACCGCCGTCAATCTCATCTATGCCGTGAATCGGCTCAACCGGAACCGCTCCTGGCACGTGATCGCCGCGAGCTGGAAGGAATTCGCGCTGGCGGTCATCATCGGCGTCAATTTCAGCGTGGCGGTCACGATGATGGGGGTGGGAATGCTCTTGCTGGGCGCCTTGGGGGCGTCTATCGGCGTCGGCATTCAGCAAGCCATGCAGATGATCGGCGGGCAGGGACTGGGCTTCGTCAGCGGCGAATGGCGCGGCGTCCATGGAAAACCTCGCATCCAGATGTATCTGGCCATTGCGATCCTGATCGCAGCAGGCGTCATCTTGGCTTACGGCAATACATTGGCCAAGCGATTGTGACACGGATTATTCACTGGCGCGGTTGCGGATTCACACGGCCGATCAGGCGGAGTTGCCGCCGACCGAAGTCGCTCTGACAAGCCATACCGATGGGGGATTTTGGCCAAAGTGGCCAAAATTCGACCTTTTACTTGGGTTTTCGGCCTATTTCTACCTCTAATGACTAAGTTTGCAAATCCATACTGTGTATGCCACCCCCAAGAATCCTCGGGAAAAACTGTGCTTTCCGCTCCTCTGGAGAAAACATTCCACCATAAATGAGGATGGCCAGAATTGGCCAAAAATCGTCCCGGTGGGTCAATCCTGTTTTGCCATCGGCGGGCAGCAGCAGTTCGGGACCGCCCGCGATGCAACGAAATGCAACGAAATGCAACACTTTTTCGCTCCTTGCTTTGTTCCCCGCTTCCAAGCCACAGCCGATGCAAGAGAATGTGAGACCGCAAGCCCTTCAGCGGCCGATACAGGAGGCTCCCCTCTCCCGCCGGCCGCGGAGGACGTGTCTGCGGACTTCGCCAAATTGTCAAAGAACCATTGGACCGCATCCCAACGTTCTTCGTCGCAGCGGTCGCAAGTTATTCCCGACACAGATAGTTATACATACTTTTGGTTCCATGTCAAGCGGCAGAAACGATTTCTTTCCCGCGTGCGCCGCGCCCGGGCCGGCGCGATCGCCCTAAGTGTTTTTCCCGAGCGACGTTGCGGCGCCTGGGCGGAAGCGGAGAATTCCCCGGAATTCGCCGCACGAATTATCGGCCAATGAACACCACGGCAAGCTCGCGGAGCAGAGACGCGACACAACTTCATGGCCGGTAAGCAGTTGAGAATCCCCTCGCCGAGTAGGTGACGGCATGGGTCAGAAACGGGGACTGGCTCCGAGCCCAGTAGCGATTAGGCCGCAAGAAATGGACGCCGGCGAGGTGCCTGTCCCCATTTCTGAACCATGCCTAGGTGACGATGGCCGCCAGACCAGTCGCTGCGGCCGAAGATCTCATGGAAGGCCGAGCCAGCTTCCTTTCAACTCAAACTGTAAACGTCCCCGCCGACCCTGTGTCGGTGGAACGATGACTGATCAGCTAAAACGCGCGTATCCCCCGCGTATTTAGCAGTTTCCGCCGACCGTCGCGTGGTGCGCGCCGCCCGGCGCGGCGGGCACCACGCGACGGTCGGCGGAAACTGCTAAGGGGGTTGTGAGGCGGCGTTCTAGCTGGCCAATCATCGCTATACCGGGGCAAGCCCGGTAGTGGCGTTTACACTTTGAGTTTCAACAAACGCAAGGTCACGCCGTCCACCGTGTTGCTTAGTGGTCAATTTCGGAAATAATGTCAGGGTCGCGGATAGCATGCCCGTAGGGTGGGACCAGATCGCGGAGCGAGCGCAGGCCCACCATCGCCGACTGGAAAGTATGTCATGGTGGGCCTGCGCCTGCTACGCAGTCTGGTCCCACCCTGACGAAGACACCGACGACAAGAATCTTTCGAGGCTCAATAGCATGGCTTTCGGGCTCGCCGCCTACGTATCACGCATTGGTTTTCCGCCGACGCGCAAGGCTGGCTTCCAGGTGCTGGTCAAGCTCTCCTGGGCGGGCTTTTACCCGCAGGGCTCCGATAAAAGGTTTCAAATCACCTCATGTGGGTTATCCTCCTTTTCGAAGCTTCTTGGCACAATCCCCGGAATTCGCAAAGAACAAGGCCCGCGTCGAAGCTGGCGCGGGTTTTTCATGCGCCGCGGGCAGCCCTACCCCGGCTCAAGGATGCGGCGTTCGCACCTGGAAACGGAAGAGCCTGTTTGGCTTTTCCGGTTTTAGTTGCAGAACATGAGAAATACACCTTTCAGGCCGGCGGCCTCGCCTTCGTCATCCTCTTCCGATTGCTGCGACGTTTGAGAGTAGGCGAGGTAATCGATGGACTGGCGCTGTCGGTAATCGATGGACTGGACATGTTTGGAGAGGGGTTCAAGTACCGGTGGCCTCTTCTCTGTTTGGGGGCGGTTGCTACCAGCGATGTATCCAGGGGAATGTCCATGCCCAGTGCGCGACAGAGATCGATCGCCGCTTGATAGAGAGGCAACTTGGTGGCCGCCGCCCACAGCTCAAGCTGATTGCCTTGGCTGTGACAGCGATGGCAATGGTAACGACCGATCGCCACGTTCACGGAGAAGCAACGATGACGACCGGGCCTGGATTCGTGCAGGGGACAACCTCCGTACCATTGGTCGCCCGTTCGCCGGCAAGGCATGAAGCCGAGCAAGTCGAGTACCTGCTTCATGGCGATCTGCGTGCGAAGCTTGTCGAAGTCGACCCCTGGCATGGTTTTGGCGCTGTCTGCGGCTTTGACTTGATGGAAGAATGGCCGTTCCGTTCCCTCTAATCTCTATAGGGGGAACGGGAACGGCCTCCACTGACTCAGTCGATACGCTGCCAACCGGTAGGCGTGCGGCGAACCCTGCCGGCCTGCTCCAACGCCCCAAGGGCCTCGCCCAGGCGTTCGTTTTTCACAGCTAGCGCGGCGCGGAGCTTGCCGCGACTCTGCACAACGCCCGTAGTCAGCAGCGTCAGTACCTGCTCCTGGAGCGTCCTCCATTGCTGGCCCTCCATCCCCGCCACGACCTCCAGATGGGCGGTCTCGGCGTTGGTGGCCACAAGCTGCAGATAGACCGGTGGCGAGGCTGGCGCCGCGCGGTGCTCGTTGGACAACACCAGCCGCTCCCGACCCGCAAGCGGGTGCCCCCGACGGAGGTAGAGGTTGGAGTCGCCGAAGGCGTGCAGGTCGCTGGAGCCGCGCAGCCCCTGGCCGGCGGCCACTCCCCCCCCGGCGTTCTTGCGGGTGTGATGCACCAGCACCACCGAGAGGTCCAACTGCCGCTGCAACGAGCGGAAGTAGGCCAATAGCCCGGCCACTTCGCCGGCGTTGTTCTCGTCGATGCCGTGGAGCCTCACCAGCGGGTCGAGCAGCAGCAGCCGGGGCCGCAACCGCTTGGCCGTTTCCAACAACCGCCCACGGTGCGGATCGCGGTCCAACCGCAACGTAGGGGCGGTGATTACGTGGACCTCCACCCCGGCCAGATCGAGCCCGCGATGGCGGGCCATGCCCGCCACCCGCTCGCGGACCACCGGCAAGGCGTCCTCGGCGAGATAGACCAGGACTGGGCCGGCCTGCGGGACCGCGTACTTACCCAGGCAGGGCGTGCCGGTGGCCACGCTCAAGGCCATGTCCAGCCCCAGCCAGGTTTTGGAGCACTTGGGGGCGCCGCCGATCACGCCCACCGACGATTCGCCCCAAAGCTGCTCGATCAGCCAGCGTTGTGTCCGGTCCTCGCAACGGATCTCTCCCACCCGGACCACGGGAAGCAGTTGATTGCATTCCGAGACCACCGTTAGGCCCTCGCTTTCTTCTTTGCCGCTGGGCGTTGGGGATGGAAGAGTTCCAAGTAGAACTTTTCGTCGAGCTGCGCCACTTCCTGCGCCATGCCGTAGGCCAGCAGTTCGCCCCCCATGGTCATCAACAGCCGGTAGTTGCCGGCGCAGTGGTCGACCAGGGCGTCCTGGAGTTGGGTCGTCATGAACGTGGCGTTGCCGGCCTTCGTCAAGGCGTGGCGCAGCAGTTCGGCGAGTTCCTCCCGCGAGGCAGGCTCGGTCAAGAGCCGCGTGCGGATCCTCGTCCCCAGGGGAACGAGGTCCGCCTGCCGCAGACGCTCCGGCAACCGCCCATCCCCGCAGAGGACCACCGTCAACAGCGATGCGGCGTCGAAGTCGGCGCTGGCCAGCAGCCGTAGTTCGGCAAGCACCTCGGAGTTCATCTCCTGGGCCTCGTCGATCAGCAGCACCGGCTTGATCCGCGCGGAGGCCACGTGCGCCCTCCAACGCTCGCGGAGGGCCTTGAATCCGCCCCAGCGGTTCAAGGGGCTGAGCTTCACCGAGAAGATGTCGCCCAACTCGCGGTAGAAGTCGCCGCTTTTCGACTGCGGCCGCTCCACTACGCCCACCACCACGTCGCGGAGCGGGGAGAGGCGTTCGGCCACGATCCGCAAGGCCACCGACTTGCCGGTTCCCGACTCGCCCGAGATCAGGGCGAAGCCTCCCTCCTGGACCAACTGTTCCACGCGCCAGGCGAAACTCTCGATCTTGGCGGTCACCAGCAGGGCCTCGCTGGGCAGTTCCGGCGAAAAGGGGTTCCATTTCAGCCCCCACAGGGAAAGCAGTTTCTTGGCGTTCATGATTCGCCTCCTTTCTCAGCAGGGGGATTCTTGGGCAGGTAGGCCGGCGGCAGTCCCGTGGCGGAATACTCTTCGAGGATCTTCTTCAACAGCGGCGGCAACGGCTTGTCGCGATCCGCGCCGCCGGGGCACCCCGGGTACCCGCTTGCGGGTGGCGGGTTGGCGGGCGTGTCTTGCAGAGGTGGCCCGACAAAAGGCCGATGGGCATCGGCGTTGGCCGTGCGGTCCTGTGGATAGAGGGGGGCCAGGACGGTCCCGTTGCGGGGATCGACCAGATCGACCCGGCCGAGGTCCCAGCGGGCGTAACGCACGGAGACGTCCTGGAAGTGGCGGAAGCGGGCCGGGACCTCGAACCGCACGCCCTCCACCGAGATCGTGCCGTCGCTCTTGCGCTGGCGACGCTTGCTTTCCAGGCGGAAGGCGTCGCGAAGGGCGTTGCTCGTGGGACTCGTGCGGAGGACATCCGCTGCCTGGGCGAACCGCTGCAAGGGGGAGCAGCCGGTCTCGCGGTGCACGGCGCGGTGGTACTCAATCTCTGCCCAGGCCTGGCTGGCCTGGTTGAGGAAGTCCAGGGAAAGCTCGACGCAGCCGTCGAGCATCTCCATCAGGCGGCCCTCCAGTGTCGCCCAGAAGACCTCCTGCTTGCCGTTCTGGTAGGGACTGTAAGGCAGCGTCTTCTCGTGGACGATCCCCAGCCGCAGCAGACCTTCGCCCACCTCTTCAGCCACCATCGCCGCGCCGTTGTCGGTCAATAGGGCGCGGGGCAGGCCGCGTTTTTGGATCGCCTGGGAGAGTCCGTGCACGAGGTCTTCGGCGGTCTCGGAAAGGTACCATTGGAGGTGACAGCAGAGTCGCGAATGGTCGTCGAGGATGGCCAGGGCGATGGGGCACTGCCACTGGCCTCGGGCGGTGAGGACCTTTCGCGAACTGTGATGGAAGTCGAGATGCCAGAGCGACCCCACGTACTCGGCTTCGTAGCTGCGGACCTCCCGGTTCTCGCGTCGCTCGGCGGCAACGGCCTCGCCTGGGCGGCCCTTCGGCCGCACGCGCGGCTGGCGCAACAGGCCGTGGGCCTGCATGTACCGCCGCACGGTGCAATACGAGCGCAGGGAGCCCATGGCGGGCTTGGCTGCTACCGCCGCGGCCAGGTTGTCGTAGTGCAACTGGTAAGTCCACTCCTTGTGGTCATCGTATTGCTTCAACAGATGCTGGACTTGCTCGGCGGCCAGCGACACCCGGCCGCAATCCTTGCGCACGGCGCGTCGCAGGACGCGCAGGGGATCGTCCTTCTCGCGCCGCGCGGTGTAGTACCAGCGCTCGATGGTGGCGGTCGCGAAATGGGCTTCGTTCCCATTGACCGGATGCGTCCAAGCCTTGGCGGCAAGGGATTGGAGAGCGGCCTTGAGTTCTCCCCGCCCAGGCGGCGCGCTCAAGAGCGAGCCCACCACGGAGAAGCGGAAGCGTGCCCAGAGGGCCGCAGTCGATGGATCGGATTTTCGGGTCATCATGTCTCCTCGGAAAAAGGAAGTAAAGCTGAAAACGACTGTCAAACCCTTACCTACCTTGGTCCGCCGGGACCGTCGAGGAGTGTCTTCTGCGGGCGGGCCGCGGTCAGCGGGAAACCTCGATTCCCAAGCCCCCGGTGATGGTGATCGGCGAGAGAAACAGCAGCAGCCGGCCCCAGTCCTGGCAGGGATCGTCACCAACGAGAAAGACATCCAAGAGCGATCGTGGAAGGGTGACGCTTGCCAGAGCCGGCACGAAGCGACTACGCGCGAGCTTCCAGAACCCCGTCCGGGGAAAGTGCTCTTGCCAAAAGACCTGCCAGCCGGCGATGGTTCGCCGGTCGGCGCCGAAGAGTCGGGAAAGCTCGCGGACTCGCCGCGGAGAAGGCCCCTGCCGCATGGCCGCAACCAGGACCACCACGGCACCGAGGTAAACCTTCCGGCCGAGAAACCGAACCGATGGCGGTGTCATCCTCTTGCGACAACCGTCCCGATCGCAACAGAAGCTGAGCCTCAAGCCGTATGGCTCGGGGAGATTATCGCTACCGCGAGGCTTGCGGGGATACTTGGCCGAGTGCAACCGGCCGCCGCACGGGCACGCCTTCTGGCGGGCATTGTTGGCGAGGTCTTGGTCGATCGAAAGAAGAAACGCCCAGAAGCTGGCGTGGCAAGGCAAATTATGATACAAAGCAGAGTACTCCGGTATGCTGGTAACATCCAGGAGTACACCCCTCGGGAACCTCGATCAAGTGATCAGGCTCTCCGAGGGGATTTTCAGTGACAACCTCACCAAACTTGCTCAGGAATCGCCGAATCCCCGGCGATTATCTTGCGCGCCCTCAGACGGCCAGAAACCGGCGAGGATGAATTCATGTTGCGTTTTCTGAAGAACAGCCTGCTCTTATGTCTTGTAGTTGCTGCGTCTCCTGCGTTGTGGTCGGCGATGATGGCCAACGACGATGGATTCGACGAGGGAGGCGTGCTCCAGGTTGACGCCTCCGGACTCAAGAACACCTGCGTCTCGCCGCACTTGGAGGCCCCGAACAAGGAAGGCGCCAACGTGCTCTGGTGCGGCACGTTCCAACTGGCGTGGAACGAGGTGCGGACGCTGATCGGCGAAGACTCGCACTTTGCCGGGAAAGAGCCCGCCATGGTTGCCGCGCTCAACAAACGGCAATTCCTCAAGGGCGATCTCGACGATGCCAGTTACGTCGCGGTGGCCGATTTCGTGCGCAACGACGTTCACGGCCGGATCCAGCGTGAGTTGCAACGCAAGCTCGGCGGCCGAGCAAGTCCGAAGTTGCTGCCTTCGCCCGCCGACACGCCCCGTCGGCAGGACATCGTGGCCTATTCCTATCTCTTCAAGAACTTGGAGTTTCCCGTCGTCTTTGAACGGATCGAGCAGCCGATCCATTTTGGCGCAACGCCGCGTTTCCTGTTTCGGCATCGGCGACATGTACAAGCCCGGACAAGCGGCGATGTACGAGCAATTGCGAGTACTGGACTTCCGCAGCCCGGCCGACTTCATCGTCGAGCTTCGCACTAAGTCGGAAGGCGACCGGGTGATACTGGCACGCACGCGGCCGGGACAGACGCTACGGGCGACGATCTCAACGGTTCAGGACCGCGTGCTTCATGGGAAGCCGTCGCCGGCGTGCCAGGGAGACGTCCTCAAGGTGCCGAAGTTCAACTTCGACATCACCCGCAGCTATCAAGAGTTGCTCGGGGCAAGGCTCGTCGTCGCAAACCCGGCCGTGGCGAAGGATCTGCAGGTCATTGCCGCGGCACAAAACATCCGATTCCAGATGGACGAGAAGGGAGTGAAGCTGCGATCGGAATCACACTTCAGTTTCGGGTGCGCGGCCGAGGCACCGCCGCCCCGGAAACGCGTCATGGTGTTCGACAAACCGTTCCTGATCATGCTGCAGCGCTCGGACGCCAAGACACCCTATTTTGCCCTGTGGGTCGGCAACGCGGATCTCTTGCGGCATGCAGACGGGAATTGAGCGGCGGCCGCAACGGGAAGCGCGTACAGCCCTTCTCGGCCTTGCCGCTTCGGAGCGTGAGGCCGATGGTCGATATGCGCCTCTGCGGCCGCGAAGCGGGTTTGCGGCCTAGCCCGCGCTGGTTGCAGCATTCGTTCTCGGCTTGACCGATACCCAATCCGCGAATTGTCGCATGCTTTATTGTGAGAAATCAAAAATCAGTACCCGGCTCTTGACCCCTGTTCTTGTTGAAGTACAGTAAAGTCATCCTGAGTGTCTAACCCCAGCCGGTGATGCACCGGCGGGACACACGCAAAACCAATCCTTGCAGGCAGCGTCCGCGCCGTCGCCCGGTCCATGCAGGCCGTGGTAACCCGAGCCCGGTGCTTCTGACAAAGCGATAGTTCTCCGCTCAGCGGGCCTCGGGCCCGCGTGAGCGCGGTATCTTTCTGTCGCCTTTTCCGTTTTGGGACCTTCGGAGGTCGAGCGTGCGTGGATTGTATATGGAAAGCGAATCGCGGAGGTGAATCGAAGCGAAACATTATGTCTTTTTGGGGTGCCCGTTCCCGTAGATCGCAGGCGATAGCCCCTCCTGGCTGTTGTGTCGGCCGCGAGGGATTCTCGCTTGTCGAGAATCAGTAGTTCCGTCGCTGACCGGGTCCCCGCCTTCCACCGGGACAAGCGGTCGTGTGGGTGCCGTGCCAGCTCGACGGACTGCTCCACGGTTGCGTCGAACACGGTATATTCTTGAGGCATCCGCCCCAAACGAAAGCGCATCGCCCGACAACGGTACAGGTCTCGTTGTTGCAGCGGGCAGGAGTAATGAACTATGAAGTTATCGTATGCTATCGTTATTGCTTGTTCTATTTCGCTAGGGATGACAGTCCGACTGGAGGCGGAGGTAACGCTTCCCACGCTCAAGCAAGTACAAACTCTTGACCCTGGTGCCACCTCCTACGAACTGCTTTTTGTAACGGCGGACTTTACCACGGCCATCAGCTCTGACGTAGCCACCTACAACGCCTTCGTCACAGCCGAAGCCGATGAGGATCCGGTGCTTTCGAAATTAGCTGGCGTCTCATGGCACGCGATAGTTTCAACCCCCACAACAAACGCGAACCTCAATGCGCCGTTCACGCGAGGAGTTCCCATATTCAACACCAATGCCGACCCAATCGCAGACGATCAATACCCTCTGTACGTCCATGGCTGTCCCCTGGGTCCAATAATACCAAACCAATTTGGCGGACAGATGTATGGGGGTCAGTATGTTTGGACTGGTTCAGCTTACAACGGTACGCCATCCGCAAACCCGATGGGTGCGAAAACTGTAACCGAGGGAACATGTGGAATGTACAACGATTGGATTGCAGGGTACAACAACCCACCACATGCAGCATTTCAAAACTACCCTATCGTTGCGTTATCTAGTCCTATTGCAATCCCCGAACCTTCTACCTTCGCCCTATTCAGCATCGGTGCGATCAGCCTTGCCGCCTACGCATGGCGACGACGTAAGCGCACGGCATAGCAGCCGAGCGAGGTGCCACCTTCCAACCGCTAAAGAAATGGGGCAGCCGAGCGATTGGCGTAATCATCGGCTCAAGCTGGCGATCGTTGCCAGCCAGCCGCGTACCTCGCCATGGAGGTCCCGCTCCGCTAATCGCTCGGCCGTCATTTGCTCCACAGCCCGCCTGTTGAGCCATCGCATGGCCCTGGAGCGTAGCCGCTTGCGGGCACGGGGAGGCAGATCATGCCTTCGAAAAGGGATCGCGTTGTGCGCAGCAGCCATCTGATCGGGCTAGGCAATTCAGGATTCGTCATGTCGATCTCCAGAGCGTGGCCGTTGGTTGTGGCCAGGTTTCTTTCGCCTTCCGCACCCAGCGACGACCATGGGTACATGGTGGCCGCGCTGCGCTTCTCAAACGTCCGGGACGGCGAAACCCAAGTCGCCTTATGTTCCCGCCCGTCGTTCCCTTTCGGCCGCCTTCCTTTCGTCGATTTCGGCTCGGAATCGTCAAGTCATTGCCCGGCAAGCGCTTGCGGCGATTTTTCCGCGGCCGCGCGAACCCCACCTGCAGCTAGACGCAGATTTATTTGGATTGTTTTCCAATAATGTCTGATTTCTTTCCTCCGCCGCAAGTCCTTGCGGGCACCCGGCTTACGGCGACAGCCTCGACGCCGGGGGCGGGCCGCGCAGGAAATTTTTTCGCCGAGGGCCTTGACACGGCTTTCATAGTTATGTATAGTTGTAGATAATTAAGGGCCGTTTTCTTTCTACCCGTCAACCTTAAGGAGATTCGCCATTCAACCCCAACTTGCCGGCAACGACCAGAATCGACCGAAATAAGCCCGCGCAAGGCAAAATAGCGCCCGAATAAGGCGGCTTAGCGCAGATTAGCGACCGATTCTTGCTACCCCCTGCCGGGGAAAGCCGTTATAGCCACAATCCAGAGACATTAAGTATTATCCGTATTTGTGCGTATGTGTTAAACAGCCATGCCAGCCCATTGGACAACAAGATTAAGCCATGCGAGGTAGAAAATGACCGAAAACGAAACGCAAACACTCACTTCTGGCAAAGTTGGCAAGACTGCGGATGGATCTTCCGCAAAGAACGATCGCCATGAGCCGATCGACGGCGCCGATCGATTGCGATAGCAACAGGCGGCCGTCGCCGCCAGTCGCTTGGCAACGCGGCCGCAAGCTCTTTGACAATTCGATCCGGCGCTGTGCGCAGCAACGCAGCCTGCGCAAGCGCCTGTTTGCGGGAGTTTTCCGCATGGCGTCCGACTGCGCTCATGCTGGGCTTCCGGTTATAGGTGCGAAGTCCCAAGAACGCCGCTTTTTTGGAGTGCGGCGCGGGCACCGAGCGGAGCTTGGTCGTCGCCGCTTTTGGCTGCTTTGTGGCCTTTGAAAGCGGCCAAAGGCCGCAAAGCGGCGACAAGTCGCCGCACTCCAAGGCGATGCCCCGCACCCAAAACCGGCAGAGCCAACGTCTCTACATCTTCTCCTCCACGCCGATCCCCAACAGTTCCAGCCCCTTCTGAATCGTCCGTGCCGTCAGATCGGACAGCAGCAGGCGGCTGTCGCGGAGCTCGGGCGTTTCCGCCTTGAGCACCGGGCACACTTCGTAGAAGGTCGAAAAGCTGTTGGCCAGATCAAACAGATAGGCCGTGAGCTGATTGGGACGGTAATCCACCATGGCTCAGCGACAAGGCGTCGCCAAAACGGAGCAGTTCGATCGCCAAGGCGCGTTCGGCCGGCGTGCCGAGCGCGATGGCCGCCCCAGAGGCGCGAAGCTGCTGGACGTCAATATTGCCCTTGGCAAAGATGTTGCGCACACGGGCGTAAGCGTACTGCATGTACGTTGCCGTGTTGCCGTTCATGGCCAGCATCTTTTCGTAGTCGAACTTGTAGTCGCTCGTGCGATTCTGCGACAAATCGGCATATTTCAAGGCCCCGATGCCGACCGTCTCGGCAACACAGGCCCGTTGCTCGGGCGAGAGCTCGGCGCCGTCGGGCTTGGCCTCGTCGTTTTCGGCCACGATCCGGGCGGCGCGGAGGATCGCCTCGTCCAGCAGGCCCTCCAACCCCACGGTATCGCCCGCTCGGGTCTTGAACGGCCGGCCGTCGTTGCCCAGCACCGTGCCGAAGCTGACATGCTGCAATTCGACCTTGTCGTAGCCCAACAAGCGGGCGACGCCAAAAAGCTGCTCGAAGTGCATGCCCTGGCGGTGATCGACGACGTAGAGGATCGCGTCGGGCCGCCATTGTTGCATGCGATAGCGGATCGTGGCCAGGTCGGTCGTGGCATAAAGGTACGCCCCGTCCTGCTTCTGCACGATCATCGGCGCCGGCTGGCCTTCGAGGAAGACGCAAACCGCCCCTTGGCTCTCCTGAGCGATGCCCCGGCGACGCAACTCCTCGACCACGCCCGGCAACATGTCGTGATAGTAACTTTCGCCCAGCGCGTGATCGAAGTGGACGTCCAGGCGGCGGTAGATCCGCTGGATGTCTTCCAGGCAATAGGGCATGAACTCCTGCCACAGCCGGCAGTTCTCGGTATCGCCGGCATGGAGCTTTGCAGTCTCGGCCTGGGCGTCGCGGCCGATCTGCGGATCTTCGTCGACCAACTGCCGCACCAGGCGATAGAGCCGGGCCAGTTCCTGTACGGGCCACTGTTGATAGGCATCCGCCTCCAGGAAATGCTTGTAGCCGTAGATGATCATGCCGAACTGCGTGCCCCAGTCGCCGATGTGGTTGTCGCTGATGACCTGGTGCCCGAGAAAGCGTAGCGTGCGGCACAGCGCATCGCCGATCACGGTCGAGCGGATGTGGCCGACGTGCATCGGTTTGGCCACATTGGGAGCGGAGAAGTCGATCACATAGGTCCGCGGCGCTGCGGCTGGCTCGACGCCCAGACGCGGATCGTTGACGGCGGCCGTAAGCTGTTGGACGAGCCACTCGTCTTTCAGCCGCAGGTTGATGAAGCCCGGCCCGGCCACTTCGGGCGGCTGGCAGAGATCGGCCACGTCGAGCCGGGCGACGACCTCCACGGCCAGCTCCTGCGGCCGCTTGTTCAACTGCTTGCCCAAGGCCATGGCGAAGTTGGCCTGGTAATCGCCGAAGCGGGCGTCCTGGGCACGGCGGATCATTTCCAGCCAGGGCTCGGGCCGATCGGTAAGTGGGGCCAGCGCTTGACGAAATCGGGCTTGAAGATTGGGAAGTAGTGTCATGAGCGGAAGGATGAAGGATGAAGGCGGAAGGATGAAGGATGAAGGATCGCAGTCATACTTTCATCCTTCATCCTTCATCCTTCTTCCAGCGGCACCCGTTTGGCTTGTCCCCAGAGGTCCTCGATCGCATAGTAGGCGCGGGTTTCGGGCTCGAACAGGTGTATCACCACATCGCCGTAGTCCAGGAGGATCCAGCGGCTTTCTTCGTAGCCTTCGATGCCCATCCGCCGGTCGCCGAGTTCGTCCTGCAAGACCCGGTCGATCTCTTCGCTGATGGCGTGCAACTGCCGCCGGCTGGCCCCGCTGGCAATCACGAAGAAGTCGAACATGCAGGTCAACTCCCGCAGGTCGAGGATCACGATATCGCGGCCGCGGTTCTCCGCCGCCACGCGGGCAGCGATTCGGGCACGGCGAAGTCCGGGGTGATTGGTTTGCTCGACGGGCGTCAACGAAGGGGAATTGGCCTCTGGCACGATTCTGGGGTCTCGAAGGATGGCGGGGAACTCGACCGGACCATTGTATACTGTCGGAATATCCGGTGGGAGGGCCCGCACAGTGAAGCAACGTCGCAAGCAATTAGACACGCCCAACCGATCCGGGGATCGCGAGTTGCCGCGTAAAACCGTGAAAATGCAATACCTATAGGGGGTCTACGGGTTGGCGATCAACGACTTGCCCACGTCGGTGCGGTAGGCGGCCACGGCGGGCAGGTAGCCGACGATCGAGGCCAGCAAAATCAGCCCGGGTATCAAGTACACCTCAGCAAAACGGAACTGTAACATGCTCAAAGGCAGGTTGACCTGCTCGGCGATCCAGGGGCCGGCGATCGACAACAGCCCGTGGCCCAGGGCCAGGCCCAACAGCCCCCCGCCGAGCGAGAGGAGGATCGATTCCAGCAGGATCACGATCATCACCGTACTCCGCTGGGCGCCCAGGGCGCGCATGATGGCGATCTCGTGCCGGCGGTTGTTCATCGAGTTGTAGATGCTCACCATGATGCCGATCCCGGCCACCAGCACGATCATCACGGCAAACACCAGCAACACCACTTCGATGTTGCCGATAATGACTTCGAAGAGCTTGGAGATCTCTTCCGAAGGGACGGCCGCCTGGGCATCGTTCCGCTTGTTAATTTCCGCCTTCAAGATGCGGATTTGCGATTCTTTGTCGGGATAGAGGCGGACCAGCACGGCACTGACCTGCTTCTGACTGTCGGGGATGACTACGTCGTGCTCATCGTGCTCGTCGTGATGTTCGGGCTTCTCCCCGGTCTTGGCCGTAGGCCCCGTCTTGGTCCCTTTCTCGGCCTTATCGTCGGACTTCGGCGCGATACCGCCAGCCCCTTTGCCGGAGGTCGAGGGGTGCTTGGAGCCGGCCGTGTTTTCCGGTTCCTGCAGGGCCTGCCCCACCTTGCCGGCATGCCCGCCGACGCGGTAGAAGCCTTCGATGTTGACGAACAGGGCGTTGTCGTTGGGTGTGCCGGTGGGCTTCAAGATGCCGACGACCGTGAAGGCCCCGTGCTTGTCGTCGCTCTTCGCGCCGGCTTCGTGGGTAGGTCGGAAGGTGTCGCCCAACTTCAGCTTGAGTTGCTTGGCCGCGGCGGCGCCGGCCACGGCGTTGAAGAAGTTGTTCGCGGCGAAGTTCTGGCCCTCGGCGAATTCGTACTTATGATCGCCAAAATATGTCAGCTCGTTGAACATGTCCGGCGTGGTTCCGACGACGCGTTTGTCGTTGTAGGTATCGCCCAGGCAGATGGGCACCGCGGTCTGCACCAGGTTCAGGCCGATCCGGCTTTCGTACAGATCCTGGTAAATGCTGTACGGCAGCGTGGTGATCGGCTGGCCGACGTAGAAGACATTGGTGAGCACCAGGTCGAGGTTGCTGCCCTTGGGCGGGCCGACGATCAGATCGTAGCCCTCGCCGCCGCGGTGGAACGCTTGTTGCACGACGCTATAGATCACCAGCACGGCGACCACGAGCATTACGCCCAGGGCCATGGAGATGGACGTCAACAGCGAGGCCAGCGACCGTTGTTGAATGCTGCGCCAGGCGATTTTCCAGAGAGACATGGCGGGTAGGTGTTCTTGGTCCTTAGAGCTTAGTTGCGTAGGCCGGAACCGCCCTGCACTTGTTCCGGCATGTACTTGTATTCGTTGCGGCGGTCGCGTTGTGTTACGGGCAGGCCGGAACCGCGCTGCGCTTGTTCCGGCCTACGGTTTTTTCCCCACTTTGTTGAATTCTTCCAAGCGTTCGACCCGATCGAATTGTTCGGCCACCTGCGGGGCATGGGTGACCAGCACGAGCGTGACCTGCTCCTCGTGGCAGGTCTTGCGCAAGAGGTCGAGGATTTGCTGTTGGTGGCCCGAATCGACATTGGCGGTCGGTTCGTCGGCCAGCAGCAGCTTGGGGCGATTGGCCAAGGCCCGCGCGACAGCCACGCGCTGCTGCTCACCCACGGAAAGCTGCGTCGGCTTGTGCGTCATGCGGTGCGCCAGGCCAACACGCTCCAGCAACTGCACGGCCCGGTGGCGGTCGACGTGGGCCAGACGGGCGAAACGCATGGCCAGCAGGACATTTTCCAGGGCCGAGAAGCCGCGGAGCAGGTTGAACGTCTGGAAGACATAGCCAATATGTTCCGCCCGGAAGCGGTCGCACTCGGCCTCCGGCATGAGGGTGATGTCCCAGTCATTGATCCGCACCTTGCCGTAGTCGGGCCGGGTGATGCCGGCGATGACGTGCAGCAGCGTCGTCTTGCCGCAGCCGCTCTTGCCGACCAGCACCATCTGCTCGCCGGGGGCGACGTGGAACTCTTCGATATCGAGGATCGGCAGGGGGGCGCCGTCGGGCTCGGCGAACGATTTCTTAACGTCTCGGAGTAGCAACATAAGCCGGATGGAAAAACGAAACGAGATTGTCCCGTATTCTTATTACGGCGGCCGCCAGGGTTTGGTTCAAGGAAAAAGCGCCCGTAGTCCCGCCCGGGCACCGTGTACTCATTGTCGGCGGTCTTCTGGCGAGCTTTCCGCCAAAAGGCGGGACTACGAGCGCTCGGCAGACGGCTTTTCGGTTCCCCCCTACTGCACTACCTTCAAACAGGCCAATTCTTTCTCGTTCCGCAAGAACAGCCGGCCGCCGGAGAGCGTGGGCACGGTCCAGGTCCGTTCGTCGCAGAACTGGAACTTGGCAAGTTCCTTGTAGGAATCGGGCGAGATTTCGGCCAGGGCCAGCGTGCCGGCCTCGCCGAGGATAATCAGCTTGCCGTCGGCGGCGATCAGACTGCCGCGATTGAAGCCGCCGGTCCTCCACTTGGTCTTGCCGGTGCGGTAATCGAGGCAAGTCAACTTCGTGTTATTGAACCCGTAAAGATAGCCGTCAACCAGCACCGAGGTGGAAAAGTAGTTCTTCATCTCCTTGTTGGCCCAAAGCTTTTCTGCCGCGGGCCTGCCGTCCTTTGCCGAAAGCTCGAACAAGGCGCAACCGGTGCTGTACCCGGTGGAGATGAAAAGCCGGTTCCCCGAGATCACCGGCGTGGCCACGTTGGCGTCGAGTTCCGTCTTCCACTCCTGCCGCCAATACTCCTTGCCGTCTTTGGGCGAGACGCTCACCAGGGCCTCGCCCATAAGGACGATGATCTGGCTCACGCCGTCGATTGTGACCTCGCGGGGCGTGGAGTAGCCAATTCTATCGTCCAGCGCGGTCCAGAGCACGTTGCCCTTGGCCTTGTCGAAGGCCACCAGCGATTGGCCCTTGCCGGAACCGACGACCACGACGAGCATGTCGCCAATCACGACGGGCGAGGCCGCAAAGCCGTATTCGGGTGGTTTGCCGCCGAACTTCTCCAGGAGATCACAACCCCAGACCACGTGGCCGTCGGCCGCATCGAGACATCGCAAGGCCCCTTTGCCGCTCAAGGCGTAAACTCGGCCGGAGTCGACCGCGGGCGTTGCCCGGGGCCCGTCGCCGTAGGAGTTGTTCTTCAAGAGGTCGCTCAAGCGAGTTTTCCAGAGGGTCTTGCCATCGGCCACGCTGAAGGCTGCGGCAAATTCGCCTGCGGTCGAGCCGAAGAGCGTGAAGGCCCGCTCGCCCAGGACGGAGACGGCGGAAAAGCCGCTGCCCAGCGGTACACGCCAGAGTTCGGCCGGGCCCTTTTCCGGCCACTGGGCCAGGAGGCCCGTCTCGCGGGAGATGCCGTCCTGTTTCGGGCCGCGCCACTGCGGCCAATCGTCGCCAAGGGCGGCCGGAACGACGAGCGCGAAGAAAGCACAAGTTATAGGGATCGCCAGTCTACGAAACGTGAGCATGGAAATGGCTCCTTGGCAGGAGATGGATTACAGGGAAAGTCCCGTAATTCTACCTTGCCGCGGGGGCCAAGGCCAATCGGCAGCACGTCAATGCAGGCGGACTGCAAAGTCGCTCGTAGTCCCGGCTTCAGCCGGTCCCGACGCTGCGGGTTCCGCCGACCACGAGTACATGGTGCCCGGGCGGGACTACGAGCGCCCGGTCAATGTCCGGCGCCACTCGTTGTCTCTTCGGACTTGACCTCATTGTGCATCCAGCGTGTCAACTGCCGCGACAAGGCAAAACAGATCAGGGCCGAGACGATGGCCACCACCGTGATCACGCCCCAAACATGGCCATAGACGTGCACCGTCTCATTGGGAGGCGGCACCGATATGTTGGCGCCCTTGGTCACGTCGGTGAACTGCGCCACGATGGCGGCCAGGGACTGCGAATACGCGGTTGCCAGGAACCACACGCCCATCATCGTGCTCACCAAGCGCAGGGGCGACAGCTTCGTAATCATCGACAGCCCGACCGGCGACAGGCAAAGCTCGGCCGTCGTGTGCAATAAGTAGGTCAGGCACAGCCAACCCATGGCCACCATGCCACGCGAGTCGGCCGAACGGGCACCGTACCACAGCACGGCAAACCCCAGCCCCAACTGCAACAACCCCGCCGAGAACTTGACAGGCGTGCTCGGTTCCAGGCCCCGCGCGGCCAGGAAACCCCAAAACGCGGTAAAGGCCAGACCGAAGACGAGAATGCAAACCGAATTCACCGACTGGTACTCGCTGGCAGGGATCTCGGCGCTGCGGGGGACCGTTTCCATGCCGATGTTTTGCTTCGCCACGAGCCAGTCGATCTTGAAGCTGGGAACCTCCTTGTTTTCGGCGCAGTTTGTTAAGCACGTCGATCGTAAAGACCCGGCGTTGGTACTGCATTCCTACATCGTCCCTGGTCACCACCCAATCGATCTCAAAGTCGGGGTTGCCGGCATGCTCCGTGCGAATCCTGGCCAGGGTCTCCGCGGAAAAGACCTCGTCCCCATTGTGATAGCCGACCTGTTTCTCCGTCGGCAAGACCGATATGGTCTTATCCACGTCGTCTTCCGCCACGGCGACGCAGCCGTTCCAGGTGTATCCCAGTTGCTTTTGCGTCGGCTCGATCGTGATCGTCTTTCCCACGTCCTCGGCAGAAATGACTCTGGTCGCGCCCACGACCCGATCCACGTTCCGGTCGGTGAAGTTATTGATGGAACTGCCCGCCTGCTCGAAGAACGTCCAGAACACCATCGAGAAGAACGTCAAAATCAGTACGACGTACATGCGATGACGGGCGATACGTTGCAGTCGGACTGTCTCGAAAACGAGGTAGACCAGAGCGACCACGCCGACCAGATAAAGAATGACGTTGGCGGGACGGCTGACTTCCTTGGCGATGACCCCTAACGACCGAACGGCGGGGCTGTCGCTGGATTCGATGCGATTGAGCGTAGCTTCGGAAATCAGCGAAATCGGTCGCCAGTTGTTGAGCGGCGCAAATCCCGAGACCAGCAGCATGAAGATGACTATCGCCAGGATCGAGCCCAGATGAACCATCCAGGCACGATTGACGGGCCCCAGCACGGGCTCGGTAAGGTATTGCGGATCCGGCGGCGCCCCGGCTTCACGAGGCACTCCACCGCGGCCGAGGGCCAAGATGGCCACGATTCCCGAAACGCACAGCGCTGCGGCGACAAAGACGTTCATACCCACCGAGAGGAAATTGGCGGGGTGATAGATCAACATCGCTCCGGCGGCGCCGACGGTCGTCAGAAAGATGAGGATCTGCGTAGCGGCTCGCGGCGCGACGAAGATCGCGGTTCCCACCAGCATTCCGACCGTGGCAAGGCCGAATCCCAGTCGCCAGCTATAGGTTTCGCCGAGGTAGCCGCACAGCAAGGGAGCAATCGCCGCTCCCAGGTTCACGCCCATGTAGAAAATGGTGAATCCGCCGTCGCGTCGCGGATTGCCGTGGCCATAGAGCGAGCCGACAATCGTGGAAATGTTCGGTTTGAAGAATCCATTGCCGCAAATCAAGAGGGCCAGTGCGGTGAAGAAGGCCGTATGGCGCTCGACGAGGAGGATCGAATGGCCGCCGATCGTGATCGTGATATTCCAGTCCACCACCATCAGCAACTGGCCGAGGGCCATGAGCAGCCCGCCGAGAATCACGGCCCGTCGTTGCCCCAAGAGCCGATCGGCCAGCAAACCACCGAAAAAGGGCGTCATGTAGACCAGCGCCGTGTAGGCGCCATATATCGCATAGGCATCTTTGTCGCCGTAGCCCAGGAAGCCCTTGGTCATGTAGAACACCAACAAGGCCCGCATGCCGTAGTAGGAGAACCGCTCCCACATTTCGGCAAAGAAGAGCGTGAACAGCCCGGCCGGGTGGCCAAACAAGGTGGGGGAATCGGTGAGCGATGATCTGCTTGGCTGGTTCATTGCTGGTGCTGGATACTTGGGATACCTGGCAAGACCGAGAATCGGTGATTTTAGCTGACATGCATCACGGGAGGAAGGGCACCGGCAGTGACGGCGGGGTCTAACTGGAAATTGGGACATTCTGCCGCGTGCTCCCCCCAGTCGCACTCGGTGCAGCCAAATGGTAATATGGATTCCAAGGACCTGTCCAAGAATTCGTCGTAGGACGGACCTCTGAGCCCGTTCGACTGCGACTGGACGGATCCGGAGGTCCATCCTACAGAAAAACACCGAGTAGTCTTAAGAGGAATCGTTGCCATGTTTCAACTGACCCGTCGCCGTTTCGTCCAACTTGCCGCCGCCGGACTGGGAGCAACCGCTGCCAGCGGAGTCCATGCCAACTTCGTGATTGCCGGCACCAAATCGTCCCGCCCGGTACTCGGGGCGAACGAAACGATCCGTGTGGCGGTGGCCGGAATCAACGGCCGAGGCGGTGAACATATCCGCGAGTATGCCAATATGAAGGGCGTGGAAATCGCCTATCTGGTCGATCCCGACAGCAGGCTCTTCGCCTCGCGAGTCAAGAGCATCGAAAAACTTACCGGCGACCATGGGGTACATGGTGCCCGGCCCACGTGCGTGCAAGACCTCCGCAAGGCATTGGAAGACAAGCAGCTCGACGCTGTTTCCATCGCCAGCCCCAACCACTGGCACTCGCTCCTGACGATCTGGGCCTGCCAGGCCGGCAAGCACGTCTATGTGGAAAAGCCGTGCAGCCATACGGTGTTCGAAGGCCGCAAGTGCGTCGAAGCGGCCGAGAAATACGGTGTCGTCGTCCAGCACGGCACCCAGCAACGCAGCGAGGGTTCAAGGCCCAGGGAAATCGCGGCCCTCCAGGCAGGCAAGTGGGGCAAGTTGCTGGTGAGCAAGGCCTACGTCTGCAAGCAGCGACCGAGCATCGGCTTCAAGCCCGACGAGGCGGCGCCTGCCGGTCTCGACTTCGATCACTGGGTTGGCCCGGCCGAAATGCGGCCGTTCAACCGTAACCTGGTGCATTACAACTGGCACTGGTTCTGGGATTTTGGCAACGGCGAGATCGGTAACCAAGGCGTGCACCAGACCGACGTGGCCCATTGGTCGCTGGACCCCGCGGCCACGCTGCCCACCCGCGTGTGGAGCCTTGGTGGCCGATTAGGGTACAAGGACCAGGGCCAGACTCCCAACATGCAGTTGGCGGTCTATGAGTTCGGCGACGTGACCGTGGTGGTCGAGGTCCGCGGCCTGGTGGAAAAGGCGACAAAGACCAAAGGCGAAGTCAACTTCCCCGCGAAGGTGCTCAACGAGTTCTACACTTCCGAGGGCATGGTGCGAGACGGCAAGTTCTTTCCCAAGGAAGGCGGCAAGGAACACAACGTCACGGTCGAGCCCGTCCACGTCACGCCGGGTGGGGCGTTCGGCAGCTTCATCGCCTGCGTCCGCAACCACGCCGCCCAAGGCGGTCAACGCGCCGATCCTGCAGGGCCATTATGCGGCCGCCCTCTGCCACCTGGCCAACATCTCCTATCGATTGGGGAAGGAAGTCCCCTTCAGCCAAGAGCCCGATGGCATGAGCAATCCGCAGATTGCCGAGTCGTTCGAGATGATCAAGCGGAATCTCAAGGGGGTCGGTGTGGATCTCGACAAGGCGACCTACCGCATGGGCCGCACGCTCAGCATCGACCCCCAGGCCGAGCGTTTCATCGGCGATGCCGAGGCCGACAAGCTGCTGACACGGGAGTATCGAGCGCCGTACGTGGTGCCGGAGAGGGTCTAGGACGCGGGGACACGGGGAGTCTGTAGGGTGACAAGATCCGGGGTACCCGCTTTGCGGGTCGGCGAGCGCCGGCCCACCATAATCGAATCGAACAACATAGCCATGGTGGGCCGGCGCTCGCCGACCCGCACGCGGGCACCCCGAATCTTGTCGCCCTACGGCCACAACTCCCTCACCGCCTCCACTAGCCGCTGATAGTGCCCCGGCTCGTTATAGGCCTGCGCCGATACCCGCAACACAACCCGTGGGACCGCGGGAAAGTAATAGACCGGCACCTCGATGCCGAACCGCACGAACAGATCCTGATTCAGCCGCTGCTGATCGACAAACTCGGCGGGCGGATCGGGGTCGTCGCCCAGTTCGACGGCAGCCATCGATCCCAACATCTCCGGCGGGCACAACGCCCGTGCGTCAAGTTCTTTCACCAGTAACGACTGCGCGGCCACGGCATATCGGTGGTTCCGCTGGGCCAAGGCATTCAGCCCGCCGGGAAGAAGGCCGTCCAGAAAGTCAATCGCCGCGGCCACACAGAACCAGGCCGTCGGGTCGCACGTGCCGGGCCAGTCGAAAAGATCCTGAAAACGGCTATAACCGGGCCGCGGCCGGTTGTAGCCGTGGCTGATGACCGGCGGCAGGATTTCCTCCTGGCGATCGCGGCGAACGTAAAGGAATCCGGCCCCCCGCGGCGTGCAAAGCCACTTGTGGCAATTGCCTGTGTAGTACGTGGGGCCGATCCGCCGCACGTCGAGAGGCACCATGCCGGGGGCGTGGGCCCCGTCGATCAAGGTCTCGATTCCCTGCTGGTGCAGCCGCTCGACCAACTTTTCTATGGGAAAGACAACGGCCGACGGGCTGCTGATGTGGTCCAACAGGGCAATCCGCGTCCGCGGGCCCGCGTGCGACATCACCACGTCGACGATCTGCTGCGGCGATTCGACGGGAGAGGGAATCTCGACAACGACCAGCGTCGCGCGGCTTTGCTGGGCGACGTACCGCGCGACATTGTTGCAGGCGTTGTAACCGTGCGCGGTGACGAGGATCTCGTCGCGGCTGCCGCAGCGCAGCGAGCGGAGCACGCTGTTCACGCCCGCCGTGGCGTTGGGAACAAAGACCAGGTCCTGCGGATCGGCGCCGACGGTCTGTGCAAGCCGCACCCGCGCGGCGTCGAGCAATTCGGGCATCTGCCGCACAAGGAATTGCACGGGCCGCGCTTCCATCTGGCGGCGCAGCTCGCACTGCCGCTGGAGCACGACCTGTGGACAGGCCCCGAACGACCCATGGTTGAGCATCGTGACCGCCGGATCGAGCGCCCAAGCGGCTGCCGCTTGAGGAAGTCCTTGGTCGGGAAAGGCGGTACTCGACATGCAGATTTACGGGCGTTTGAAAATCAGCGCCGCGCCGCCCTTGACCAGGTCGCTCGGCCGGGGGAGCGCGGTGCCACGGTAATATTCGCGCCGCACCGTGTTTCCATAAAAATGGAACGGCCGGTTCGGACGATCGACAATGGGCGTCGACTCGATCTGTTCCTTCAACTCGCCGCGGGCCCTAACGACGCCAAGCCACCCCGGCTCGCTCGAGGCCGCCGAGACCGTGGTGGGGGCCGCAAACAACGCAACCGTGCTCAGTATAAACGCCGCTAGACCAAACCGCAACATGCCTGAAGACTCCTAAGCTAATGAACTTACCAGATGATCCAGATGCTGTAGGTTTCGGCCATTGGGTGTCGGCTCTTCAGCGGCACACGTCGTGCGACGATGGTACCGGCAAAACCCGCCCGTACAAATCGCCTACCCGGCAAAAGCGGAACGGTAGAGGACGGCAAAATGTGCAGGTCGTAGACGTTGGGTGGGCCGAGTGCAACGAGTCCCACCATCCTCGGTTTGACGTGTTCTTGGTGGGACTCGTTGCACTCGGCCCACCCTACGTTCTCGCTTCGACGTGTTCTCAGGACTTAGGCCGGCCGCGGATCACCTTCCAAGCCAGCCTCATTTTTTCCAGGACAAGGATTGCCATGTAGGTCACGTCGACCTCCCACCAGCGGTGGCCGTGGGCGGCACGGCCAGGGAAAGCGTGGTGGTTGTTATGCCATCCTTCACCGAAGGCCAGCAGACCGACCCACCAGAGATTGCGGCTGTCGTCGTTGGTTTCGTAGTTGCGGTAGCCCCACATGTGCGAGGCTGAATTGACCAGCCAGGTGACATGGAGCACGTAAACCAGTCGCAGGAACATGCCCCAGACCAAGAGCGAAATGCCGGTCCGCATGTCCCAGCAGAGCCAGCCCGCGCTCAACAGAACCACTCCCAGTCCGATATGCCAGAGCAGGAATGTTTTGTCGAGCAAGCGGAAGAAGGGGTCTTTGATCATGTCTTTGCCATACGTCTGCAGCATCTTCTGCCACTTGGGATCATTAGGCCGGGGGAACATCCAGAGCATGTGGCTCCACCAGCCGCCGTCGTGCGGCGAGTGCGGATCGCCCTCTTGGTCGCTGAAGCGATGGTGCTGGCGGTGCACCGAGATCCACGTGATCGGGGGACCTTCTCCGGCCAAGGTTCCCACCAAGCCGAACAAGCGGCGTAACCATGGAAAGGTCTGGAAACTGCCATGGGTCAGAAGGCGGTGGTAGCCCAGGCAAACCCCCAAGCTGCCGGTGAGCCAGGAAAGCGTGCAAAACGCCAACAGGCCGACCCAAGTGAAACAGAACGGCGCGGCCAGGGCCCCCACGTGCAACACGGCCAGCCAACCGATCACGGGCCAATCGAGGCCGTTGGACCAAACGCGAATCATCTCGCGTTCGGCCGCGAACGTGTTGCCGGACGGCCGTGCGGCCACGGCCGTGCTTGCTTCCGCTTCGCCGGCATCGATCGTCGCCACACCGGCGTCGATCGTTGTCGTCATGTCGTCAAGAATTCTCGTCATAACTTTCGTTTCCGTTTCCCTTGATTATTAATGTCAGATTCCATTGTCAGTAATCTGAATTCTGAATCAAGAGGCAAACGGGGCCCCAGAGGGCGAAGCGGCGCGGAAGCGGGTCGGAGAGGAGCAAGAACCCGATGATTTGCCGCAGAAATTGCGGTTTTTCCCCGGCGATTTCCGCCGTGTAATAGTTGCGTAAAACTTTCCGCGGCGCTTACTTGCCGCCGGTTTGGCGAGGGTCTCCCGACCCCGCCGAAGCGTCCGACCGAAGGTCTCCCCATACACCGGGAGACCTTCGGTCGGTGGTGTGGCTCGGTCAGAGACCGGCCACAACCTCGTGGTAGCGCTTACTTGCCGCCGGTTTGGCGAGGGTCTCCCGACCCCGCCGAAACGTCCGACCGAAGGTCTCCCCATACACCGGGAGACCTTCGGTCGGTGGCGTGGCTCGGTCAGAGACCGGCCACAACATCGGTCAGCGACCGGCCACAACATCGTGGTAGCGCTTACTTGCCGCCGCCGCCCATCCGTTTCGGGATAGTAAACGAGTACAGGCAGACCACGGCCCCTGTGGACAAGAGGCTCCACGGGACCCAAGGAGCGGGGGGAAACTCCTTCGGTTGCTCGGTAGCAGGCTTTTGAAGGCCAACTGCATTCCGCACGGGCCCAGAGGTTCGCCAGGTGACACGCTCCACCGCCAGGCACTCCGCGCCGGCAATCATCAGATAGATGCCAATCCCCAGGAATAACGCCCGCCACATGTTTCGACTCCCAATTGCAGCCGGATGGACCTCCGGGTCCGTCCGATTTGAGGGGACGGACTTGGAGGTCCATCCTGCGAATCCGCCCCACTTATGCGGCTCTTCACTATTGGATCGTCGTGCGATGTGCGAAACGTGAAGACGGGTAGTCGAACGGCTGGCGGTTTCCAGTGGAATTCTTCCGAGTGCGATCCATATTTTCGGCTTGATGCAATGCTTCTGGTCGTTCGTGGGGATCGGTCTTTGTGGTTCGTAACAGCCAGGCTCGACGCGAACGCCAAAGAACGCGCGAAATCAGGGGAATTGGGTAGTTGGTAGTCAATTTGTCGTAATCCGGGGACCGATGCCACTTCGTAGAACCGAATTCGCTCGTAGTCCCGCCTTAAGGCGGAGATTATGGTCGGAGGCCGCCTGAAGGCGGGACTACGAGCGCTCGGCCGAGGACCTTGCAGTTTGCCCCGCGGGACGTAGGGCCGTCGGCCCGGTTGTTTGCTTCCTCGGTTCTCCGTATAATCGAGTGCAGGGGAAACATTATTCGCTTCCGCCGGAGCACGAAAACCTTGTCGGAAAAGCCCAGGATTCTGCTAGTTGGCGACTCTTGCGAGAACGTCGCGCAGACGCTCTCTGCCGCGTCCCAATCGTATGAAATCGTTGTCGTGCAGAATCCGATGCGGGCCCTGGCGCTGCTGACGCGGCAGCGGTTCGACGGCGTTTTTGTCACCGCCAAATACTTCCAGGAGGCTTTCGAGATCGGCAAGCTCCTGCGGAATGAACAGATCCTTGAGGGCATGCCCGACGGGGTTGCCCTGCTGGAAAGCGACAACACGATCATCTGGGGCAACGGCCGGATGTGCGAATGGAGCGGCCGCAGTTCGGTGGTAGGGGTCAACTTCTATGCGGCGCTGGGCAGTCCGGAAATCCTGGGGCCGGATTTTTGCCCCTTCCACACGGCATTGGCGACGGGCCAGGGGACGAGTTCCACGCTGCGGAGCCAGGACAATCGCTATTTCCAGGTGCAGGCGGCCCCGGTCCGCGAGTTGGATGGCCCGGCCCGCCACCTGATCATCACCGTCCGCGATGTGACGCTGGAGGTCCAGCAGCAGCAGAAACTGGCGGCGATCCATCAGGCCGGCATGGAACTGGCCGACCTGACTCCGGAAGAGGTGTTCCAAATGCCGATCCGCGACAGGATCGAGCTTCTGAAGTCCAATATCATCCACTTCACCAAAGACCTGCTGCACTTCGAAGTGGCCGAGATCCGCCTCTTGGATCGCAAGACGAACCGCCTGGAACCGCTCTTGGCCGTGGCTATGGACCCCGTCGCGGCGATGCGCGATCTGTACGCCCTGCCCCAAGGCAACGGCGTGACCGGTTTTGTCGCGGCCACCGGCAAGAGCTACCTTTGCGAAGACACGACCGAAGACCCGCTGTTCCTGGAAGGCGCCCGCGGGGCGAAGAGTTCGCTGACCGTGCCGCTGTTGCTGCACGACGAGGTGATCGGCACGTTCAACGTGGAAAGCATGGAGCCGCGGGCCTTCAGCGAGAGCGACCTTCAATTCCTGGAGATCTTCAGCCGCGACGTGGCCGCCGCGCTGAACACCCTGGAACTGCTCGTGGCCGAAAAAGCCAGCACCGCCGCGGAGAGTGTCGAGGCGATCCACGGCGCTGTGGCCTTGCCAATCGACGAGATCCTCAACGAGGCGGTCAACGTGATGGAGCGCTACATCGGCCACGAACCCGAGGTTGTCGAGCGTTTGCAGCGAATCCTCCGCAACGCCCGCGACGTCAAGCAGATGATCCAGAAGATCGGCCAGAGCATATCGCCCGGCCCGGCCAACCCTGTGACCATGCAGGTCGCCGATCGGCCCCTGTTGCGCGACCGGCGCGTGCTGGTCGTCGATGCCGATGGCAATGTCCGCGGCGCGGCCCACGCCCTGCTGGACCGCTACACGGTCGCGGTGGAAACCGCCCATGACGGGGCCGAGGCCGTGTGCATGGTCCGCGCCATGGCCGCTACGCCCTATGACGTCATCATCGCCGACATCCGCCTGCCGGACATGAACGGCTACGAACTGATGCTCAAGCTGCAGGAAGTGGTCAAGCCGGTGCCGCTGGTTTTGATGACCGGGTTCGGTTACGATCCATTCCATACGATCGTTAACGCCCGCAAGGCCGGCCTGCCGACCTGGGCCGTCCTTTTCAAGCCGTTCCGTTTGGATCAGCTTCTGAGTGCCGTGGAGCACACCATTCAAGGGCCGGAAACGGGGCCGCAACCGGGGCCGCAGACGTGATCGCCGCGGTCGTTCTCCTCCTTCTCGCCGCCCTGGGGCATGCTGCAATCTGGGTCGCGGCCATCAACCGTGCGCATGCCTCGGGCTGGCCGCACGCGATCGTCAAGAAGATCGACAAGCTGTTCTTCCTCTTACTCCTCGTGCCTCCGCCCGTGGCGGCGTACTGGTTGTCGCGGGTCGATCTGCCGTCGCTTATGCCTTGGCGGGTGTTTCCAATGACGGCCCCCTACCCTTGGGGTATGGTGGCCGGGGAGGGCTACCTTGGCTTATGCTGTCTGGCCGCGGCGGCAACGCTCGTGCAACGCCTGCGCTGGGCGGTCCTGCACGACGTCTCGACGATTCTCCGCTTCCACCGCAGCCGCAGCCTGGCCACGGGCCACGTCTTGCACTGCCCCGATTATCCCCACCATGCGATGGTCCATCTGCCGGGCAACGAGAGCCTGGAATTGGACCTCACCGAGCGCGGTCTGGACGTTCCCCGCTTGCCGCCGGCCCTGGAAGGATTGTCGATCGTCCATCTCTCCGACTTTCATTTTACGGGCAGGGTCGGCAAGCCGTATTTCGAAGAGATCGTGCGGATGAGCAACGCCCTGGAGCCGGAAATCGTGGCCCTGACGGGCGACCTGGTCGACAAGACGAAATTCATCGACTGGGCCCCCGACACGTTCGGCCGCTTGAAGGCCAGCTACGGCGTTTACTTCATCTTCGGCAATCACGATCTCCGCGTCGATTGGCAGCGGTTGCGGCGGGTGATGGAAGAGTGCGGGTTGATCTACGTGGGTGGCCGCTGGAAGGTGATCGAGGTCCGCGGTCAGCCCGTGCTCGTGGCCGGCAATGAGTTGCCTTGGTTCAAGCCGGCCGCCGACCTGAGCACGTGTCCGCCACGGAGCGAGGTCCCGTTTCGACTCCTGCTGGCCCATACGCCCGATCAGTTGCCTTGGGCGCGGCATGGCGACGGCGACCTGGTGCTGGCCGGGCACACGCACGGCGGGCAGATTCGTCTGCCGCTGATCGGCCCGGTGTTCGCCCCCAGTCGCGACGGCGTGCAATATGCCTCGGGGCTGTTTCACGCGCCGCCCGCAATTCTCAATGTGAGCCGCGGCCTTTCCGCCGAGCTGCCGCTGCGGATGAATTGCACGCCCGAGATCATCCACCTCACCTTGCACGCGGGTCTGCTGTAGGCCGGAACAAGCTTCGGGGCACCCGCGGTATCCGCTTGCGGGTCGCGGGTCGGTTCCGGCAGGGATCGATATCGAGCTGGTCAAGTGCGGAACGTTTCCCATGCGGACATTTCTCAAAGCGACGGATACCAATGCCGGAACTGCGCAGGCTTGTTCCGGCCTACGCAAGTCAGGGGCGGCCCTGTCGCTTCTCGGCTTCCCATGTCCACGTTTTACCTGGGACGTTCGATGCTCTGCCTTTCATGCGTTTGCCGGAGATTCGACCTCGGTACTCGGCGTACTTCTGGTTCGTCTCCATGTAGATTGCATCTCCATCCTGCTTCCAGGTGCCGTTCTTAAAAAACCCTGTCGGAGACTGGTAGTGCAAGGCGCCGTCCGCTTGGAAATGGTATTCGTAGTAATGGCCGTCGGAATCGGCGCCAACCCAAGTGGTTCCGGCGACGCTGGCGGCCGGCGCATAGCTTGGAAACTTAGGCCCCTGGCTGCTTTCCCGCGCGGCAACCAGAGCCGGCAACAACATGGGCAACAGCAGTGCAAAGAGCGAAAAACTCTTCATTGCTTCGTCTTTCGCCTCGGACCCTCACTCGTTGTGCAAATGCCGATAATGGCGATCGGACAACTCGCGCAGTTTCGCGGCTGCCTGCTCCGGGGTCAGATCGCGTTGGGCTTCCGCAAGCATTTCATATCCGACCATGAACTTCCGCACGGTGGCGGAGCGGAGCAAGGGCGGATAAAAATGGGCGTGCAGTTGCCAGTGTTCGTACTCGCCTTCCGCCGTGGGCGCGCCGTGCCAGCCCATCGAGTAAGGAAAGGAGGTTTCAAACAGGTTGTCGTAGCGCGTGAGCAGTCTCTTCAGGATCTCGGCCAGACCTTGGCGTTCCGCGCCGGTCAGGTCCGGCAGCCGCAACACGTGACGCCGCGGAAGCAGCAGGATCTCGTAGGGCCAGACGGCCCAAAAAGGGACCACCGCCAGCCAATGCTCGTTCTCGACGACCGTCCGTTGCTGCTCGACGGCCTCCCGTTGAACGTAATCGACCAGCAGCGAAGACCCTTGTTCCTCCCAATACCCGCGCAGATGCGTTTCCTCCGCTTGGGCCTCGTTCGGCAGGAAGCTGCTGGCCCAGACTTGGCCGTGCGGGTGCGGGTTGGAGCAGCCCATGACCGCCCCTTTGTTCTCGAAGACCTGCACCCAACGGTAGGTCCGGCCCAATTCCTCGACCTGCTCCGCCCACGTCTGAATCACGGCACAAATCGCGTCGAGTTCCATTTCGGGCAGCGTCAGATCGTGCCGGGGTGAAAAGCATATCACGCGGCACTCCCCTTCAACCGAATTGAGCCGCAGCAGCCGATCCATTTCGCCCGAGGGGGGCGTTTGCGGCAGCAGCGCCGAAAAATCGTTCGTAAACACGAACGTGCCGACGTAGGGCGGGTTGACGGCCTCACCGGCCCGCCGGTTTCCCGGGCACAGGTAACACTTCGGGTCGTATTCTGGCTTCTGCTCGTCCGCTACCCGTTCTTGTTGACCTTGCCAGGGCCGCTTCGTCCGGTGCGGCGAGACCAGGACCCATTGGCCGGTTAAAGAGTTGTGACGGCGGTGGGGATGATCGCTGGGGTTGAACAAAATGCAAAGCTCCCATTCAGCCGGAAAGGGCGGATAAATGAGCCCTGAGTATAAGCGCGAGCACGACCGCGGGCAATCCGGGAGTGGCGTGCTTGCCATGTCACAACAGCCGCGAAGCGGTTACGCGGCCGCTATGGGGGACTCGACTTGCTCTGACCCTTCGCATTAGAATGGCAGTGCGATGGAAATCCCGCGGAAGGTTGCGGGACAGCTTTCCTAGATGCCCCGGTTTTCCTGGCCGTCCGGGCTCGCCAGCAACAAAGAAGGGGCTAGTGCCCGCCAGGTTCTAGTTGGTTACTCGCGACTCCAGATACAAGACTGCACGCACGATGCCAATCCAGTTTGACGAATCCTATCCGAGTGGCTGTTGGGTCCGCCGCCGCGGTTTGCAGGACGACATCTGTTGTACGATCCTTGCGGCCGGCCTGGGCCGACGCCTCGAACCGCTGACGATCAGGTATCTTCCCAAGCCATTGTTCCCCCTGGGCGGCAAGGTGCCCATGGTGGAGGCCTGGGTCCGCAAGATGGTCGAGTCGGGCATCGCCCGCATCTCGATGAACCTGTGCGTGCTCAAGCAGACCATCAAGCGGCACTTCGGCGACGGCGGCAAGTTCGGGGCCACGATTACCTACGTGGAAGAGGACGTGCCCAGCGGGACGTTGGGTGGAGTCTGCAAGCAAGTCTTCGGCCGTGATGCCAAGCGCCTTCCCGGCGATCCGCCTTTGACAGCCGAACCGTTCTCGGGCAGCACGGTCATCGCCCCCAGCGGCGACATCGTCACGAATTTCGGGGCGGACTTGCTCGAGGACTTGTACGACATTCACAAGGGCGTGGGGGCAGCCTTGACGATGGTGCTGGTTCCCATCCCGTTGGACCGCCGCAAGGACTTTGGCACGGCCGTGCTGGACCGTGTGGAGTCGCGTGGCGGCGTGCTGAGCAAATCGGGACTGATCGTCGATTTCCGCGAGAAAGAGGCCGACTCGCCGAGCAACCTGAACAACGCTTCGATCTACATCATGGAAGCGAGCTTGCTGAAGGAGCTCGATGCCTTGCGGACGGAAGCCCGGCTTGACGTGGAAGGGCCCATGTACGACTTCGGGAAGCACGTTTTCCCCGCGTTGCTGGGAAAGCTGCCGTATGCGAAACTCTCCCGCCACAACCTGCTCTGGGGCGTTCAGTACGACGGCCCGTGGTTCGACGTGGGCCAGAAACAGGATTACCTGCGCGTCAACGAGCAACTTCTGGACGGAGTGCTGACCTTGAACTTGCCCTACGAAAGGCTGCCCTGGGGATATCTCGGGACGGACGTAGCCATCGACTTTTCGCGCGTCACGGTCATTCCGCCGGTCGTCATCGGGAACCGCTGCACCATAGAACCTGGCGCAACGCTTGGCCCTTACGCCGTGATCGGCGACGGCTGGATCATCGCCGCAGGCGCGCAGGTGCGAAATTCGGTGCTCTGGGAGCGTTATCCGGTGTTCAGAGAGGATGGCGTCCCCATGTCCTCCAGCAAGAGACTCATCCTGGAGCGGCAAGAAGTGTGCCAAGGCGTCACGGTGGCAGACAGTATCATCGCGAGCGGGACGATCAGGACAGACATTTACCAGAGCACGGTCGAAGCGCTCGAAGACGGCAAAATCTCGCAACTCCCCATCGCTTACCAGCCAGATGCGCCACGCGCATAGTTGAGCGGCAGATGTTTTCGTCAGCTTGCGTTCATTGCCGCCCCATGCCCTTATTCTCTTCTTTGCGCGAACCTTTCCGTTCCTGGATGCCGGCCCAGGTCCGCCCAGACGGCTACCTGGCGCACCAACGCTGCCACATCGTGCGGTAGGCAGCCTCGATGTTCCGCGCGAAACGCGGGGCGTCCATCAGAGAGGAATCTTGCATGCGCTGTCGCAAGGTCGCACGAAGTTCACTCAGACGAGGCAGGTCGCTGCTCAACTCCACGGCGATCCGCACGTATTGCTCGGAATCATGCGCCACCAATTTGGAGAGGCCCAGGTTCGACAAGATGCTCAGCCCGCTGCGCCCAACCGCGGTTGCCCCTGCCAGGCTCACCACGGGCACCCCCATCCACAACGCATCGCAGGTCGTCGTGCCCCCGCCATAGGGAAACGGGTCCAGGGCCGCATCGATGCGCTCGTACAGCCGAAAGTAGTCCGCGATGGGCAGCGTGGGGGCAAAGCTCACCCGCTCCGGCGACACGTCTTCCTGCGTGAAGAACTCCCGGACTCGATCACGGTGGCCGCCGGGATCTGCGTGGAGGACCAGTCTCGACGCCGGCGCTGCCTTCAATAATCGACTCCAAGCTGCAAGCGTCGGCATGGTCATCTTGCAGAAGTTGTTCAAACACCCGAAGGTGACATGTCCGGCAAGCAAGGCCGGCAGCGTGTTCACCGCCGGAGTCTGGTCCATCGGCAGATAACACCAGTACGTCTCCGGCATCCAGATCGACTGCTCGGAATAGAACTCCACGGATTGTTCCGGCGGGTCCAGATACGGGTCGGTCAATCGGAAGTCCATTGTCCGCAGCCCCGTTGTGCCGGGGTAGGCCAGGTAGGTGACTTGAACGGGGGCGGGCTTGCGGGCAAAGACCAGCAGGCGGTTCTTCGCCATGTGCATCGTCAGATCCACCAGGATGTCGATCCGGTCCTCGCGGACAGCGCTGGCAAGCTGCTCGTCGGACCAGCCGAGGACGTTTCGCCACGTGTCGGCGCGGGCCCGGCAACGCTCGGTGATCCTGTCCGAGATGTTCTGGGAGGCGTAGCAGAAGATTTCGAAGTCCCTGTGGTCATGCGACTCCAACAGCGGCAGCAGAAATCGTCCTATCGGGTGCGAGCGGAAGTTTGGTGAAACGTAGCCCACCCGCAAGCGGCGATCGGGAGAGCGATCGTTGGCATGGGGCCGAATGAACTTCGCCAAGGGCTCGGCGTGCTGCTGGTTCCAGCGGCGGTGTTCTTCGTAGACTGTCCGAGCATCGCAGCCGGGACAGAAATTGAGCGTGTAGACGAGGTTGCTGTGTGCTATGGCAAAGCCTGGCTTCAATTCCAACACCCGGCGGTAGCAGTCGACCGCCTCGTCTAGCTTCCCCTGGTCCATGAAACGATTGCCCAGGTTGTACTGGGCCTCGGCAAAGTCTGGCTTCAGTTGCAAGGCCTGGCGAAAGCAAGCGACCGCCTCGTCTAGCTTCCCCTGGTCCCGCAACACATTGCCCAGGTTGTTATGCGCCTCGGCAAAATCCGGATTCAGCTTCAGTGCTCGGCAAAAGCAGGCAATCGCTTCGTCCAGCTTCCCCAGCTTCACGAAAACAATGCCCAGGTTGTTGTGTGCCTCGGCAAAGTCCGGCTTCAGTTGAACCGCTCGCCGGCAGCAATCAACCGCCTCCGCAAGCTGCCCCCGTTCTCCCACGGCCTTGCCCAGGTTATTGTGCGCCTCGGCCCAGTCTGGCCTGAGCGCAAGTGCCCGACTAATGTAGTCGATTCCAGCTTGGTGCTTGCCAAGCTGGGCACTAACCACACCAAGCAGATGCGAAGCGTCGGGCTGATTCGGCTCGATCGCGAGAATCTGTCGATAGATCTGCTCGGCAACCTGAAGTCGCCCCGCCTGATGGTGCTGGATGGCAATCGCTAGTGCTTCGGAAGTCGTTGCCATAGAACGTATTGTGGCAACACAACCTGCGTGCGGCAATATGGCCCGCATCGCTTGCCCAGCGGACCGCGCGAAAGTTTGTCATCCAGCACGACCCGGCCACGTCGTGCAAGTCGCGCCGGCAGTGGATGAACCGCGCCTGGGGAAATGCGTCGTTTTCCAAACGTTTGGTCGTCCGCCTTCAATACTGACACGATTCGTTGCGGAAACTCTCGAAGAGGGCAACATCGGAGAAAGACAGATTCATGAATTGGACAACTGACTGATATGACCTACACTTTAGTTGGGTATTGTCCGTTGTCCAATGGGTACTGACCATGAAATCGTTCATTTTGAACTTGCGTCGTTTTCTGGCTTGCGAAGATGGCCCCACGGCCGTCGAGTACGCGGTGATGCTGGCGCTGATCATCTGCGTCTGCCTCGCGGCCATCACCATGATTGGCACAAGTGCCAGCAGCGTCTTCTCGAATGTTTCGAGTTCGCTTTAGTAGTCGTGAGTCAAGGGCCGCGAATGCGTGACTACCCTGCTGGTGCCGCCCTCTGGCCGTCGCCGCCTTCGCTTGCCCACGTCACCACCACGCTGTAGTCGACCTCCGCGTAAGAGTCCCTTGATGTCCGCGGCCACCGCCGCCGACAAGCTGCCGAGGTGTTTCCTCGATATCGCGGCCGGCGGAAAACCGTTGGGCCGCATCGTGATCGAGTTGCGCTTGGACGTGGTGCCCAAGACGGTGGAGAACTTCCGCCGGCTCTGCACGGGCGAGAAGGGGTTCGGCTACAAGGGCTGCACCTTCCACCGCGTCATCCCCCAGTTCATGTGCCAGCGGTTGGAAGCCATGCCGCATACCGGCCAATGAGCCGCTTGACACCGGAACGTCTTCCCCCTAACCTGAGTGGAAAAGTCGGCCGGGCGAAAGTGCGGCGTCCGCGCCTGAAACCGGCACAGCCTCAAATAACAAACCCCCTTGAGAACAGCCATGAAATCACGCCCTGCATCAAAACATGACTTTCCCATGCGGTTCATCCTGAAGGGCCGGACCTTGGTCCTGCGTCCCCTGGCGGCCGAGGATCGCGAGCCGATGATTGCGTTCGCCGGGGCCCTCCCGGAGGAGGACTTGCTCTTCCTCGAACGCGACATCGCGCAGCCTGCCGAGGTGGATGCGTGGATCAAGGACACGTTGGAGGACCGCCTTGTCACACTCGTGGCCTGGGAAGACGACCGCGTTGTGGGCTATGCGACGTTCAACCGGGCGAGCGCCCGCTGGATGTGCCACGTCGCCGAGCTTCGCGTGGTCGTAGCGCAGTCAGCCCGTGGGATCGGCCTTGGCCGGCTCTTACTGGAGCTGGCGTTCGAGATGGTTCTGGACATGGGGGTCACGAAGGTCGTCGCCCGCATGACGCCGGAGCAAAGCGGCGCGCTGAAGCTGTTCCAGCGTCTGGGATTTGCCGAGGAAGCGGTCTTGCGGGAACATGCCCTGGACGCCAACGGAGTCACCCACGATCTGCTGGTCCTCGGCTTCCACACCCGCGCGCACCGCGAACAATGTTGCGAGTCGTGCGGGATTCCGGTCTTGGAAGCGCTGGTCCTGGATGGCGCCAGGCTCTGCTCCAATTGCTACGAAGCCCGCTATAGCGAACTGGGCGGCGGCTAATATAATAGAAAAAGTCCTGACACACATCGGAGCAATGACCATGACAACAGACACCTCGTCGAATTCGTCAAAACGGCCAAGTCCCGGCAGCGCAGCAATCACCACCACCCGCCGTGAATTCCTCGGGCGGACCGCGGCGCTGGCAGGGGCGGCGATCCTTTCGCCCAGCCTCCTCTCGGCTGCGGGAACGTCGCCGGCTCGCACCGCCGTCGATCAGGTGACGCTCGGCAAGACGAACATCAAACTCAGCCGCCTTGGCTTCGGCACCGGCAGCAACAGCGGTAACGTGCAGAAGGCGCTGGGCCAGCAGGTCTTCAACGATCTGATACGCTACGCCTATGATCGGGGCATCACCTACTTCGACTGCGCCGAGAGCTATGCCACCTTCGAGTGGATCGGCGGTGCAATCAAGGGGCTGCCGCGCGAGAAACTCTTTCTCCAGTCCAAGATTCCCGGCCAACCGCAAGACATCCTAAAGGCGATTGATCGCCACCGCCAGGTGTTCAAGACCGACTACATCGACAGCCTCTTGATCCACTGCATGATCAACGACAGGTGGACCGACCCGTGGAAGCGGATTATGGATGCCTTCGATGAAGCCAAGGCCAAGAAGTGGATCCGGGCCAAAGGTGTTTCTTGCCACAGCCTGCCTGCCCTGCGTACGGCTGCGGCCTCGGAATGGCCGGAGGTGCACCTGGTGCGGGTCAACCCACAGGCCAAGCATATTGACGGGCCGGAGGAGCATTGGAACAAGCCCGGCAACGACATCGCGCCGGTGCTGGAGCAACTCAAGACGATGCATGCCAAGGGCCGCGGCGTGATCGGCATGAAGCTTGTCGGCGACGGCGACTTCCGGAATCCCGCGGACCGCGAAAAAGCCGCTCGTTTCGCGATGGGGCGACCCGAGATCAGCGCGGTGGTCATCGGCTTCAAGAGCTCCCAGGAAGTGGATGAGGCCATCGATCGCATCAACCGCGCGCTGGCCGCCGGCTAATCGGCTGTGCGTGATCTGCGGAGGCGTCCGCGGTGGGCCGACGGGCACCGAGCGCAGCTTGGTCGGCGAGTCCCACCAAGAGCACGGTGCATCAAGTTGGTGGGACTGGTAGAACTCGGCCCACCCTACGTACTAATCAGTTCGGCCTTTCAACCTTCTGCTTTCGGGCGTGCCAGATTAGCCTGGGCTTTCGGCAAAAGGATCATCGCCGTGACGAGGGCGAAGACTCCCATGATGGTCAGGGCAACACCCTGACTCGCAGGCTTGGCCTGGATCGTCGCCAAAATGGTCAATCCCATGAGGACGACGGGCACGATCATGCCGCCCAAGACCCCCCGCCACAGTCCGAACAGGCTGATGAGCCGCCAGCCGATGACGACGAGCACCATCGCGGTTGCCAGTGCGATCGCGGCGTTGAGCTCGATGAAGTCTTGCAGGAAGTACATCATCGGATACGCGGCGGCAAAACAGCCCGCCACCAGGATGACCAGCCACACATTGAGCTTCTCGGGATCGTGCGCCAAGGCGATCAGGGCAATAAGAATGCCGAACACCAGCACGCTCAGCGGGCCGAGCCAGGTAAGCTCCCCGAGGCGGTCGAGCGCCGCGATGCCGAGCACGTCGATCGCGATGGGGCGGGCCTCGACTAGCCGTTTGTATTCCCACGTATAGATCGTGCTGCCGCTGGACTGCTCCAGGCTGTTGGGCTGGAGGGAAAGTTCCAACATGCGGATGTTGCTGCGGTTGGCGGTCAGCCGGGTGCGGAAGAGTTCGATGATCTTGCCGGAGGGTTTTTCCAGCGTGTAGACCCCCTTGCCGGTGGCCGAATAGGCGACGGTGATCTCCGCGCTCGGCTTGCCTTCCAGCAGTCCTTGCCAGACCAGGTGGTTCCCTTCCACGCTGAAGCTCTCGCTCGGCTCGCCATTGACACACACGTCCAGGTCTCCCAACGAAATGATCTTGGGCGGCAAGGGGAGTTCAAGCTGGCACTTGCCCTGCCCTTCCTTAGGGGCCTGGGCTTCGATAGTCGCCTTGAAATCGGCGACGTAGATCGACTCCGGCATCGCCGTGCCGACGCTCAACTTGGGCGTAAGGCTGATCTCGGCGTCGTATTTCTTCACGATGGCCCGCGGCAAGCCGACGGCCTCGTGCGTGTTTGCCTTCACAGCCTCGTTCGCCGCGGGAGAGGCCGAGTCCAAGTAACTGCCCGACTCATATTCGAGGCTCTTTCTCATCGCCGACTTCCTGGCGCCCGACAGGGCAGGCATGAGCAGCGCCAAGGCGATCACGGGCAGCAGGAGGACCATGCCGACCGTGATCAGCTTTCCCAGTCCTGAGTTCAACTCTGGTGCTTGTGGCGTGTCGGGCATGTGTCACCTCTTCGCTTCCGCAGTTTGTCTTGAGTCGAAAGGGACGGGGGCCGACGGCGGCGGCCACTCCCTACCCTAGTATAACTCCCTGCGAGCACGTTGGCAAAGAAGGTCCGCAAACCTAGAAGCCCGAAGCGCAAGCGAGGCCGGTAGATCATTTTCACCCGCGAGGAGCGTAAGTTGTCGTGGGTTGAGGTCTATTCTCCGTGGTGCGTGCCTTCGGTCGCGCATCGTGGAAGGAGCCCGTCACGGTAGAAATCCAGCGGGGGTTCCAGCCGGGCGCCGCCGGCGAGCGCTGGGACGGTCGCGCCGAGTCGTATAACGGACACATCGGCCCCGTCGCGCCGCTCAGCGGCAGCGGCGTGGCGGCCGTCGGAGAGCATGCCTGGAAGGACGGACCGGCGGTGGCCATGCCGCGCGGCATCCGGCTGCCGGTGTTTCAAACCGCAGGGGATCTCAACAGCCGCACGATCGTGACCCTCTGGACCAGCCGCGGCGACGTTTCGTTCACTCCCCGGGACCTGGAAAGCGGGCCGATCCTCATCCCCAGCCTGGGGATCTTCATCAGCACCGCCGAGAGCCGCATCACGCCCACGCAGTTCCAATCGCAGCTTACCGCCATGCGGCTCCGCACGATCCGCCAGCAGGTACGGGCAGGGCCCAAGGAGAGTTGGGCTTCCGCCATGAAGCGTTTCCAGGGCGACCGCGCCCTGCCGGACTTTCCCAAGCCGCCCTACGAACCGCCCATGCAGATCGACGTGCCCGAAGACCATCTCGTCCGGGACGGGCAGAACGGCCAGAACGGTTACAACGACGCCCCGGCGCTGCACCTGCGGCTGGACGACGTGCCGTTGTTTCTCCGAGGCATGTACAATTCCTACGCGGCGGAAGTCGATCCGGATCTCGGATATATCTTCTGGGAGGTGCAGAAGCGGCAGTACGCCAGGGACAAGACCTTCGAGGAGGCAGGGTTCCTCGAACGGGTCCGGGCGATGCTGGTCATGGAAGACGGCAACGATCTCTGGCTGGCGCGGGCCACCCCACGGGCGTGGCTGGAACAAGGCAGGAAGATCGCCGTAAAGAATGCACCGACCTACGTCGGAACCATCGGCTACGAGATCCTCTCCGACGTAGACCACGGCAAGATCAGTGCCACGGTGGAAATGCCGGCACGCAACGCGCCCAAGGCCGTGCGCCTGCCGTTCCGCCATCCAAAGACCGCGCCCATCAAGAGCGTGACCGTCGACGGCAAGCCGTGGCCCGCCTTCGACAAGGACCAAGAAGCGATCGAACTCAAAGGGGTGACGGGCAGAATTGCTGTTGTGGCAAATTATTGGTAGGGTTGAGTTCTGGCCGCCACATCGGCTCATATCCCGGCCGCCACCGATGTATCGGAATGCCTTTGGGCACAATTCGGGGCAAGCAACGACAACAATTCGATCCCGGGCGACAAAACTGGCAACAAACGCCGCCAAGCGAGCACCACCCGTAAGGGGTTGAATCGTCGTAAGTCTAATTCTGGTAAGTAAATGCGGGCGAGAGGACTCGAACCTCCACTCCTTGCGGAATCAGATCCTAAGTCTGACGCGTCTGCCAATTTCGCCACGCCCGCACGGCCCGGATCAATCGATTTTGAAGCAACAGCTTCCCGCAATCTACCACTCTCTGCGGCTCCGGACAAGGGATTGCAGCTGCTCAAGTAGAGCCTTTCTGCCTTGAAGCACCTACTGGCCACCAGCAAAATGTTCGTGCTATACTGGGCGCTTTTCCGAGAAGAACGCCCTCACCCCTGCACTCCCACCCCAAAGGGAGAGGGGGATCCGAAGGAGCTTAACCGCTATGATGCCACGCCTTCCCATCGCGCCGCACGGGCCGGAGTTCTCACGCATGGCCTACGGTACCTGGCGGATCCTCAGCGATCAGCCGACGCCCCAGGAAATCAACCGCCGCCTACAGACCTGCCTGGAACTGGGCATCACCACGATCGATACGGCCGAGATCTACGGGCTATACGAAGTCGAACGGGCGTTGGGCGAGGCCCTGGCCCTGTCGCCGGGACTGCGCGACAAGCTGGAAATCGTCACCAAAGCAGGAATCTACGTGCCGTGCAAGTATCACCCGGATCGGCAAACGGCCTTCTACGACGCCAGCGGCCCGCGAATCGTCAAGAGCCTGGAAAAATCGCTCCGCTTTCTCGCCACCGATCGCGTGGAACTGCTGCTGGTCCATCGGCCTGACTGGCTGACACGCGCCGACGACACGGCCGGCGGCCTCAATCCGTTGCTGCGGGATGGCAAGATCCGGGCCGCGGGGGTCTCGAACTATACGGCCGCACAGTTCGATCTGCTCAACAGCTACATGGATCAACCGCTGGCGACCAACCAGGTTGAGTTCCACCTGCTGCACATGGACCCGATCTACGACGGCACGCTGAGCCAGTGTGAGCGGCTAGGTGTTCTGCCTATGGCCTGGAGCCCCCTGGCGGGCGGACGCTTGTTCGATCCGTCCGACGAGGCTGCCCAGCGGATCGCCAAAACGGTTGACGCGATGGCCGAACGCTACGGCGGGACAGCCCTGGAACAGTTGGCCTATGCCTGGATCCTGGCCCACCCCAGCCGGCCGTTGCCGGTCATCGGCACCAACCGCGTCGAGCGGATACGCAGTGCGGCCGCCGCGGTCGATATCGTGCTGCAGCGCGAGGATTGGTACGCCCTTTGGGAGGCCGCGCAGGGGCGAAGAGTGCCGTAGGTCGTGCGTAGGGTTTTGGTCCCGGGTTCGGCGAGGGTCTCCTGACCCCACCGGCACGTCCGACCGAAGGTCTCTCCATTTGTCGGGAGACCTTCGGTCGGCAGCGTGGCTCGGTCGGAGACCGGCCACAACAGCGTTTGCGTGAAGAAGAAGGTAACGGAATAAATTCCGTTCTACAGAGCCTCGGGGGTACTGCAAGGGGGGAATCTCTCATGCTAGAATGGTCTCAAATCTCTGGCATTCTTTCGGACTTTTTAGGGAGTAAAAGCGAACATGTGTGCATCACCTGTCGTGAAGAAGGACAATGTGGGGGCCATTGTAAATCGGGCCCTGGACGCCGGCGAAGGCATTTTGCGGCTGACGCCCAACTGGGTGCCGCGGAGTTTTTTGCATCCCGGCAAGCGGATCAAACTGGCGCCGACCGATTGGTACGCCCTGGGCACCCATCGCGGCGGCATCGACGAACGCTGGTTCGCCAGCACGACCGAGGCGGCCAACGACAACCGCGCGGCCGATGAGGGGCTGAGCTATGCCGTATTCGAAAGCCAGCGGTTCCTGCTCCGCGACGCCGTGGCGGAGGCCGGCGCCAAGCTCATCGGCAAGACGATGTTCGACAAGTACGCCCGTTGGCCCGTCTACTCGAAGTTCTTCGACAACATGGGCCCCATCCCGCACCACATGCACCAAAAGAGCGAGCATGCGGCACTGACCGGCCAGCAGGGCAAGCCGGAGTGCTACTATTTCCCGCCGCAACTGAACGCCGCGGAGAACCATTTCGACTATACGTTCTTCGGCCTCGAGCCGGGCACCACCAAGTCCGACGTCCGCCGCTGCCTGGAGAACTGGAACAAGGGCGACAACGGCATCCTCGATCTCTCGAAGGCCTATCGCCTCAAGCCGGGCACCGGCTGGATGGTGCCGGCCGGCGTCTTGCACGCGCCGGGCTCGATGTGCACCTACGAGCCGCAATGGGGTTCCGACGTGTTCGGCATGTACCAGTCGCTGGTCGAAGGCCGCGAAGTGCCCTGGTCGCTCCTGGTCAAGGACGTCCCGGCCGACAGGCACCACGATCTGGACTTCATTGTCGAGCAACTCGATTGGGAGAAGAACGTCGATCCGTGCTTCAAACAGCACACCTACGTCGAGCCGATCATCGACGCTTCGGCGTCCGGTCCGGGCTATTCGGACCGCTGGATCGACTATGGCCATTTTAATAGCGAGCAGCTTGTCTCGGCCAAGGAGCTGACGGTCGAGCCGGGGGCGAAATTCGTGCTCCGCGACCCGGGGGCCAGCGGCTGGATCACCGTGCAGGGCAGCGGGCGGGTTGGCAAGCTCGCGTTGCAAACGCCGGTGATGATCCACTTCGGCGAGGAACCGTGGGACGAAGTTTTTATTACGCATGAAGCGGCCGTGCGCGGTATCGAGGTCGAAAATACCGGCTGTGAGCCGCTGGTTGCCCTCCGGTACTTCGGCCCCGACGTGCACAAGAACATGCCGCGGATCGGCGATCACGCGAAGAGGTGATACATGACCTACGAACATCCCCACAATTACCCGAAGCTCCACAACGCGGCCTGGCCGGGCGTGGTCGGCAAAGGCCCCGGGGCCGAGCCGCCGATCGACCTGGATACCATGCTCGACCTCACGGCCGACGCCGAGTTCGAAGGCATCCGCTTCGACGGCTTCGACCTCTTCCTCTATGCCCCGCATATCGAAATCGATTCCTCCGACGATCAGATCCGCCAACTCGCCGACAAGGCCCGGGCGCGGAACCTGGAAATCGGCACGGTCGTCGCGCCGATCTGGGGAGCGACCGGCGGCGGCCCGGCGATGGGCAACGCCGACGAGCAAGCGAAGTTCCTCACGCAAGTACGCAAGGGCTGCCACATCGCCGCGCGCCTGCGGCAGTTGGGAATCCGGCCCAACGGCGTGGTGCGGATCGACTCGGCCTCGCCGGTGGAGGCCTGGTACGAAGACCCGGCGGGCAACCAGAAGCGGATCGCCGAGACCTTCCGCGAGGCCTGCAAGATCGCCGAGGACCACGGCGAGCGGCTGGCCGCGGAAGGCGAGATCTGCTGGGGCGGCATGCACAGTTGGAAGCGGATGCTGCAACTGCTGGAGATGGTCGATCGCGCGCAGACGCTCGGCTTCGAGGCCGACATGGCCCACACCCTGCTGTACCTGCTGGGCTACAACGCGCCGGAGGACGCCATTCTGCCAGCCAACTTCAACTGGCGGAATGAGGACAAGTTCGAAGCCGCCTATTGCCAGTTGACCGCGGCCTTGCGCCCCTGGACGATCGATTTCCACATTGCCCAGAACAATGCCACGGTGCATGGCAGCGGCACGCACGACAAGACCGGCCGCCACTGCCTGCCCGACGACGCCCAAGGCAAGCTCGACATCCCGCACCATGCCGGTTACTGGCTCCGCGACGAAAAAGGCGAGTTGACCAAGCGGATTCGCCATATCTGCTGGGACGGCTGCATGTTCCGCAACGAGGTGATGATGAAACGCGAGACCTGGGTGAGCATTTTGAAGGCCATGATCGCCGTGCGGGACAAGCACGGCTGGACGGAGTAGCTCTTGCAATTCGGCCGGAGCCGGTGGAAAATTACGAACCATTACCCGCGAGTTTTCAGAAAGGTCCCTTCATGTCCAAACCCCTCAATGTCGCCGTCATCGGCTGCGGCTTCATGGGCCGCACCCACTCCAACGCTTGGTTGCAAGTCAGCCACTTCTTTACCCGCGAGCACAAGCCGGTCCTGAAGACTTGCTGCGCCCGGATCGAAGAGAAAGACAAGCTGGAAAAATTCTGCCGGAGTTGGGGCTACGAGTCCCTGGAGTTCGACTGGCGGAAACTCATGGATCGCAAGGACATCGACCTGATCGACGTTTGCGTGCCCAACGTCCTGCACCACGACATCGTGCTCGCCGCGGCCCAGGCCGGCAAGATGATCGTCTGCGAAAAGCCGCTGGCCATGAATGTGGCGGAGGCCGAGGAGATGGTGGCGGCCGTCGAGAAGGCGGGCGTGCCCAACATGGTCTCGTTCAACTACCGCCGCGTGCCGGCCATCTCGCTGATCAAGCAGATCATCGAGGAAGGCCGCATCGGCCGGCCTTTCCATTATCGGGCCCAGTACAACCAGGACTACACGATCTCGGCCGACGTGCCCCAGGGCGGCATGGCCCTCTGGCGGCTGGATGCCCGCGTGGCCGGCTCCGGCGTGACGGGCGACCTGCTGGCCCACTCGATCGACACGGCCCAATGGCTCAACGGCCCTATCCGCCGCGTGGTGGCCCACACGGAGACCTTCGTCAAACAGCGCAAGCACGCCGAGACCGGCAAGGTCGAGCCGGTGACGATCGACGACGCCTGCATGTTCCTGGCGATTTTCGCCAACGGCTCGATGGGCACCTTCGAAAGCACGCGCTACGCCCGCGGGCGGAAGAACTACAGCACGCTGGAACTCAACGGCGAGAACGGCTCGGTGTTCTTCAATCTGGAAGACCCGCACTTGTTGGAATTCTTCCGCTACGCCGATCCGGCCACCGGCAAGAAGATCGAAGACCACTTGACCGGCTGGCAGGAGATCAACGTCACGAACTTCGAGCATCCTTACATGAAGAACTGGTGGGTGCCCGGCTGCACGATCGGCTACGAGCACACGTTCACCAACGGCTTTGCCGATTTCCTGGCCAGCCTGGAAGGCGGGCCGAAGTTCGAGCCCACGATGCGCACCGCCCTGGCGACGCAGCGGGTGTGCGATGCCGTGCTGGACAGCGCGAAGCGCGGGCAATGGGTGGAAATTGGCGGGTAGAATGAAGCATATGGTCCTGACTGTAACAATCTCCGCCGAAGCCCGACGCAACGGACTTTCGCAATCGCTTTCCGCTACTTCGGGTTCTCGACCCGGCTTCATTTCTAGGTGAAATCGGCGAATCGCTCCAATCGCTGGGGCGGGGTCGGTCGTGACGGAAGTCTATGGCGGCACTGGCTTTCGGGTTGGAAAGAAGTGGGTGCCGGCAGCACCGAAAGAAAAGCGGTGATAAATCCCCGCACTCCAAATTACTTTCCCGGCCGCCGATATTTTTCCACGGCGGCATGGAGCTTGACGGGGTCGAGCAGGAGGATCGGCTCCAGCCAGTCGGCATGATCGCCGATGTCCAGTGGATCGGCATCGGGCCCGTAACCCGGAGTACCGGGAATCCCGGCCCCACCGTCCTCCACGATCAGAACCAGTTGCTGAACCGTCGAGGCGCCGCGGACCAGGGCAATGTCGCCCGTGGAGATCACGCTCTGCGAGCCCCGCAGCGGCTGGCTTTGGAACAAGGGCGTGCCGGAAGCTTGGTTGGCGTAGACTTTCGCCACGACACACCCGGAGTTGCCCACGGCGGCATCCATGCCCAGGTCGCTGCGAAAGGCCCGCGCGGAGTCGGGCAAAGGAAAAGCCAATCCGTTGGTCGCATGGACGCCAAAACCCCAAAGGTAACGGCTGCCGCCGCTGCGCAGCTCGCCGCCGGCCACGTTGCGGTCTGCTTGCCACTTCCAACTGCTGCCCAGGATCCCGCGACCCGGAGTACCTGGTACCGCGGCGACCCGCTGTGGTGCGAATTGCGACAGCGGAACCACCGTTGCGGGCGCCCGCCACAGCGTGCGGACGGCGGACCAAGCGACGGGAACCGGCGTGCTGCTCCAGGCCGGCCGCACGAGGCAGGTCGAAGCGGCCGCTTCCGCTTCGTCGCGAAACGCCGTGAACCCGGTCGTGGACGTGGTGAAAACCATGCCTTGCCCCGTCTCCAGGCGGACGATGCCCGCATCGCCGTTGGGATCGATCTGGGCAAGCTGACGATGATAGGCCTCCCAGGCGTCGATCGGCTGCATTGCGACTTCCGCCAGTTCGCGGTACGCGAGTCTGACAAGGCCCTCATCGGTGAGCAGGCTCACGCCCTCGTCGCTGAATCGCAGGGCGCGGAAGGCGAGCACACGCCCGTCGCGACAGACAACCGACCGCGGCGGACAGCGGCGCGGGGGGTACCCGGTACTCCTGGGGTACCCGGTACTCTGGGTCACGGCCGCGTCGAACACGATCCGCCGCAACCAATCCGTTTCGACGGCGACCGGTTTTTCCGCGGCTCTGGCGGACTCTTGGGCAGGCCGCACCAGCACCCGGCTACCGACGCCGACCATGGGTACATGGTGCCCGCCGGCTTGCGTCGTCGCCGCCGCATAACCGCAGATCGTCCCCCGCATGCGGTCGCCGTTGTGGAATTCCAGCAAGGCGTCGGATGGCGGGGCAGCGTTGGCAGTCGAACCGTCCAGCCACAGGCAGCGGACCCCAGGCCGGCCGACGCGGGCACCGAGCGCAGCTTGGTCGCCGCCGATCCGAGTGCCGTTGCCCCGCCAACCCGACACGAGGCTGCCTTCGAAGCGGCGACCGTCGTCGAAAACCGCCGCAATCTGGCCACAGCCGGGCGTCTGGTGCAGCCGCCGGGCCAGGGCACAGACTTCTTCGACCCCGGCCAGCGTCGTCGCGGTGGGACTGATGAGCACCGCATCGCACTCTTTGTCGCCCGGTCGGTCGCCTTGCACCGCGATTTCCGTTTCGCCGGGCGCCAAGTCAATCCGGCCGGCAAGCTGCCAGCTCAGGGCCATGGGGCCTTTGGCATGCGTGACGGCCAGCGGCCTCCCGCCCACAGTGGTCCGCAGCCCGTTTTCCGGGCCCATGCCGATGGCCCGCACCCAGACCGAGTAGTTTCCGGGCTGCGCTATGCGAACCGTCCGCTTAATCCCTTCCTGGCTCTGTGGGGCTTTGCAAGTGACATGCCGCTGGCCCAGGCAGAAGGGAGCCAGGCCGTCCCAGCGTGGGTTGAGTGCCCAGTTGCCGTCGAAATCCTCGGCCTGCATAAGAAGCGTGCCGGCGGGATACAAAGCGTCCAGCACGTCGAGTTCGTACTTGCGGCGGAGATAGGCCACCAAAGCGCGGCGTTCGCCCGACGACAGAACACGGTTGTAGACCATCACTTCGGCGATCTGGCCGTCAAAAGCGCTTTGCGGTTGATCGAATTTCGGCCCTCCCAGGCAATAGCCGCGGCCGCACTGGTTGCTCACGGCGAAGTGTCCGGTGGGATTCATCTCGCGATTTGCGCCCAAGGCATCGCCCAAACCATCTTGAACCTCCACGGAGCAATTCTCGCCGGCCGCGCGGAGAATGACGACGGCAAAGCGACCATCGGCGGCAATGGGAAGCGCATCATGAATTCCGACCTCGCCGATCGACCATCGCAGGCAGCCCAGCGCGGCATCGGCATCGTACCGAAGTTCGAAGGAAAGGATGTCCCGCTTGCCGCCGTTGTCTCCCGCGCAAAAAACAACATTTTCCGCCGGCCTGCCGTGCTGGATCTGCAAGACCAGAAAGGTGGTCGAGTTTGTATGTTCGTGCAGCGAGTCGTTGGGCCGCGCCAGCATCCGTCCGCCGCCGAAAGCGACCGTCGGCCGATTGCCTGCCCCAGGTTGGCGCGGCACGTAATACGGCGTCTTCTCGGGCGGCGCCGCGAGATCGAAATGCCGGGCCGACTGGTCGCTCCAGACGCTTACCGATCCGTTGAAGTCCGCGTCCGCGGGGCTGCGGTTTGCGGCATCTCGAAGGCCCGCGTCGGCCCGCAGCCAAAGACGCAGCGCCGGACAATTCGCATCGGGCTCGCCGTTGGGCAGCGTAATCGCAGCCGCCAGGTGGGGGCAGTGTGCGAGCACGGCCAGGAGTGTCAGGGCTGTGAGTTGTAGGCCGGAACAAGCTTGCGCGGTTCCGGCAGGCATCGGCATCGCGGCGAAGTACCTCATGCGGACATTTCCCGAAACGGCGGATACCAATGCCGGAACCGACCCGCGACCCGCAAGCGGGTACCCCGAGTGCCCCGAAGCTTGTTCCGGCCTACACGGCTAGTCATCATCTTCACGGTGCCTCATCGGCCGGGGCCGGCTTGCCAGGGCGCAGTTCCATGATCTGCTTCAGGTTGTCCGCCTTGGGGTCATTATTCGGAACACCGTAGCCAAAGCAGCACCACGTTCGATCGCCGTGCGAAACGATCGGCCCGAAAAGGATGGGCGTTCCCTCGCGGAGCGGGGAGCCCAGCTTCTCCAGCAGCATGGGGGCGAGGGCCCGAGTCCGTCCGGTGGCCGGATCAATCCAGAGAAACACGACGCACGGCTTGCCGCCAATGGTCGCTTTCCGGCGCAAAGGACCAGGCCGGACTTCGTGCGTGCCAGCGCCGACAGCAGGCCGGGCAGTTCGCACTGCCAAAGGACTTCGCCGGTCGTCTTGCTCAGGGCGACGAGTCCCCGCGTGGTTCGCGCCAAGAGGCGGTCGTCCGGCAGATCGACAATGCATTCCAATCCGATAATGCCGCGCTGCCAAAGGCGCTGGCCGGTCTCCGCGGCGAGGCAATCGATTGCGCAGCTACCGGGCTGCTGCACCAGGAGCCGTCCCTCGGAGGCGATCGCCGGTTGGCAGTGCTGCCGCGTGAAGGCGGCGTCGATGGCAGAGGGCAGGGTCGTTTCTTGACGGAGCCAAACGATCCGTCCTTGCAAGTCGGTGCAAATCACGCTGCCCGCCACCAGCACGACAAGTCGACTGCCGGCCCAAGACACCAGGCATTCGCCGAGCAACTTTTCGCGTTCATTCGTCTCCAGTATCTGCTGTCTGGAAAGCACGTCGCCGGTCTCCGGATGCAACTCCACGAGGCACAGTGGCGAGACGAACTGTCCGCCGGCCGGTCCGATCGCCAGGACAAACAGTCGGCCATGATACCAGAGCGGATCGCTGGCCGCCGCGCCGCCACAATCGGCTTGCCACAGCTTGCGGCCCGTCTTGCCGTCGAGGCACGCCACTCCGGACCGGTCCGGAGTGACGGCGGCCCGGATGTAGATCTGCGGCCCGCAGACCAGCGGCCGCACGGGGCTGGGCGACCAACGGTTACGAAGGGGAACATCCCAGCGAGGCTTTCCGGCCAGGTCGAAGGCGGCGATCCGCGTCCGTTGGACGGCCAACAGCGAGTCATCGTCGACCCGCAGCGAAAGGTGCCGCCAGGACCAATCGATCTCGCGGAATTCCGCCGGCAGCTCGTCTTCTTTGAAACCTCGCCCCGTGAAATCATGGAGTTGGGCGAAGGAAGCCGCCGCATAGAACACGGGTTGCGCTGCGGCAGCCACGGGGAGCGAATCGGCGGCAGAGGCGACTTCCGCCCCGATCCGCCGCCGCGAAAGCTGCTCGCGAACCCAGCCTTCGAACTGCTCCGGCGGCACCTTCACGCCGCCCAGCGAGACGGGCTGGGTGGGAGGCTGCCCCTGGGCCGTGCCGAGCATCGCCGAGACGAGGCGCTTCCGGGCAGCAAGGTCGGGCTGCTGCACCGACGAAGCCCAACGGAGGCCGTCGTCATACCACGCCATGGCCTGGGCAAAATCCGCGGCAGCCAACGCGCGATCGCCCAGCCATTGACAGGGCAGCACGGCCGCCGGCATTCCGCAGTACTGCACCGGCAAGGCCTCGATGGCGGCCGGATCACCCTTCGCCAGGGCCTGCTCGATCTTGAGTTGATCGGCCGGTCCGAAGCGTTGGAGCATGGCCTCGCGAAGTCCGCCGTTTTCGAGCATCAGCAACCGCACCACGGTTTGGAACGAAGTGAAGAGTTGATCGTCCTCCGGAGCGGGAACCAGGCCCTCATCGGGAGCGCCGCGGCGCCGGGGTAGCCGCTGGCCGCGTTGCGAGTCGGCGGGTCGCTGCTGACCAGCACCCGCGCCGCGTCGGCATATTGCTTGCTCTCCAACGCCGCTTGCAGTTCCGCGAGGATGTTGCTCGCAGCGCGGTTCAGCGGGGGAGTCACCGCGCGGTTGACATCGAGCGCAACGCCGCGCCACCTCGGCGACCTTCTCATGGGACGAACTTCCAGCCATTGCAGCAACTGGTCCAGTTGGTGGCTCGCGGGCCAATAGCCGAGCGGTCCGCCGGCCCGCCAGAACGTGAGGAGATGTTCCATGCGGGCCAGATCCGCATGGCGGTGTGCAACGTAGAACAAGATCGTGGCATCGCGGCAAGCTCCCAGGAGATCGGACCGCTGCGTTCGGGCGCTTCGCCGAGGGAAGTTTGCATGAGGGCCTGCCGGTAAAGCTCGAATTCGGCCCCGCTGCCCGCGTTGACCGCCTCGCGGCCAAGCTGGTCCCAAAGCTCCAACTGCCGCTGGGCGCTGTCCTGACGGGACCGCCAGACGAGGGCTGCATCCTGCAAGAGGCGGATCTTCGCCTGGAGCGAAGCCGGTTCGTTCAATTGCTCGCGCAAGGCGCCGTAGAGCAGCATCTCGGCATAATCGATATAGATCCGGCTGGGAAGTGAACGAAGCATGCAGGCATAACGCCAGGCAACCGGTGAAGAGCTGGGGGGGGCCAGCCGCGCGATCCGCACCGCCCATTCCGCGGGAGTCTCGTTGGGGGCCGACTGGTATTCGATCCCGGCCGCGGCCGCCTTGGTCAGCAGATCGGCCGCGGCGATTGCGGTCAGCCCGCTGAGCTCGCGGACCTGCAAGTTTCGCAGGCGGATGTGACGGGCCGCACCGTCCGGCTTCTTGGGATCGCTGGCTTCTCGAGCGTAAATCGCGATCGTTTGCCAGGCCCCGCTCCGGTCTCGCCACTCGAGCACGCGGCCCCAATGCACTCCGTCGCCGCTGATCCAGCATCTCGACGATCCGCCGGCCACGACCAGCCGCAGCCACTGCCGCGGCCCGGCCAGGGCAACGGGGCGATTGCCGAAATCGAAATTGCCCAGCCAAGGCTGCTCCTTCGGGCTGCCAAGGCCGAAGGCCAGGGTCTTATTGCCTTCGCGGCCGAATTCTATGCCTTCCAAGGGCTCGCCTTTGATATCGAGCAAGGCAATGCCCGTTCCTGGAGTCGCGTCGTCGATTTGAGCGATGACCTCGAACAGTCCCGGTCGAGTGGCTGTCACGCTGGCCATCGCTAACGTTGCCGTATTCTCCACGGCGAGCTCGACACAACCGTCGCCCAGCTTCTGCAAGCGGGCGCCTTTGGGCAGGGTCTCCTTCCACCGCAGCCCGGCCGGTTGGCCGTCGAGCACGACACGGTGGGAGGGCGAAACCTCTTCCGGCACGGGTCCGCTGCGGAAGATTGCCAGGTCCTGCAGCGTCGCTTCGTTCGGCACTTGCAGGTAGAGGATCTGCGCCGGACTTTCCAGGGGAACGGTCATCACCCGCACGTCGCCCTTGGTGACCAGGACGGCCCCGTCCTGGCAGCGGATCTGATACGCGGCCGGCGGCAACCGCATACCGCGACGATCATCGGTCGTCACCAGCGAAGCAAGAACTGATCGGGGATCCTGCCTCCACAGGGCTTCGCTGGGCTGCTGGGTGATGCGGTAGGCGGCGCCCGCGGGAGACAAAAATAGCGCAACACCATGTCCCTCGCCCCAAACGTGGACCCGCAGTTGGTTGTCCGTCTCGGTCAAGGCGAATCGCACGACCTGCTCGGGCGTCCAATCGCGGATGCGGAAGAGGCCCTTCAGCCGCACCTTTCCACGGTTGCCCGGTGAAAGCCGGCTTTCTTGTCCGACGCCTTCCAGCATCCGCTGGGCATCGGCCATGGGAAGAAAGGCCGGGCGGAACTGGAAGCACATTTCCTCGAACGTGGGCAGCGGCTCATCCTTTTCCGCGGCGAGCGACAGGCCGCATGAAGCCAGCGCGACGACTGCAAAAAACAAAGAAAATGAATAATGACAGGAAAATGCAGAACAGGGAGATTCCTGCGAGTACGCAGGGGAAAAGAAAATGGATTTCATCTTCTTGCCGACCCGGAGTACCGGGTGCCCCGATTTTCCTGTCCGATGGTTTGATTTTCTTCTTTGTGTTTCGCGTCTTTCGTGGTTCATCGTCTACGGTGCAGCCGGCTGCGTTGGTTGAGATAATCGATCAGCACCTCGGCCATGTCGCGGCTCGTATCGACCAGCACGCGCTCGATGCGGTTCCGCTCGCAAATCTCTTCCAGGCGGTGGTTGTAGGCTGCCACAGCCTGCAGATAGTTGCGGCGAATGGCCTCGGGATTGGCCATCAGTTCGTCGGGAACTTCCATGCCGACAAACTTGGTCATGCGGTCGAACTCGAAGGCCAATTCGTCGTGGTGCATGACCTGGAACAGCACGACCTCGTGCAAGCGATACCGCATCTGCTGCAAGACGGGCTCCAGGGCGGCCAGATCGGTGAAGAAATCGCTGAAAATCATCACGATCTCCCGCCGCTTCGTGCGGCTGCAAAGCTCGCTCAGGCAGGCAGCCATTTGCGTCTTGTTGACCGGCGAGAGTCCGTCGAGCAACTCGGCCATGCGGAGGATCTGGGCCATGGAGCTGTTGGGCGTCACCGCGCCCAACACCTTTTCGTCGAATGCGGCCAGCGAAAGTTTGTCGCCCTGGTGTACGATCGCATGGCCCAACGCGGCGACCATCTGCGCGGCGTAGGCCAGTTTCTGCTGCGGGCCGTCGCCGTAACGCATCGAGGCGCTGGCGTCGAGCATGAAATGGCAGACGAAGTTCGTCTCCATCTCGTATTGCTTGACGAACAGCAACTCGCGCGTGAAATACAGCCGCCAGTCGATATGCTTGGGATCGTCGCCCCAGGCATACTCGCGGTGGCCGGCAAACTCGACGGCGAAACCCGAAACGGGCGACTTGTGCGAGCCGGCCAGATTGCCCAATACCAGGCCGCGCGGATCGATCCGCCAACCGATCAGCCGGTTGAGCACTTCGGGATTGAGGTAACGGGAAAGAACGGAACGTGCCATAGCGGGGGGGAGGGGGAGGGAGGGATGGATGGGGGAGAACGTTTATTATATATAGAAGGCTGTCAAATGTAAATTGTCCCACCTCATAAAGTTCTAACGAAAAGGCGGCACGGCCGCGGAGCCTTGGCGGCTATAATGGTTGCAGAATTAGCCTTTTTCTTTTCACAACCGAGAATCATGACGACCCGTACAGTTTTTTTCGTGTGCCTTGTAATTACTGCCGGTTTGAATGGGTCTGCCACGGCCAAGCTTTTGGCCAATGAGCCTTCGGCCAACCCCCAAGTTTTGCTGCATCCGCTGCCCGGGCCACAAGCCGACGGCACCGTACTGCTGCCGAACCAGTGGCCGCTACGGCCGACGAGGGGCTGCTCTATGTGGCTTGTGCCGAGAGCAACACCGTCACCGTGACCGAGACGCAGACGGGCCGGCAGATCGAGGTCATTACCACGTCGCTTTATCCCCGGGCCCCCCACGGCAGCACGCCCAACAGCCTGACGCTGGCGGCCAACGGCAAGACCTTGTGGGTGGCCAACGCCGATGCCAACAACCTGGCCGTCATCGATGTTTCGCGGCGCGGACAGAGCCGCTCGCTGGGGTTCATTCCTGTAGGCCGGTTCCCTCTTTTTCATCCGCGTTATCCGTATTCAGAACCGATCATCGCGTCCGAGATCCTTGCGTTGGCTTCATCGGCAATCTAGAATCAAGCGACCGCTGAAGAACCCGCGAGAATCTGCTGAAAGGGCTTGGCGATGCACGCCACACTTGAAACACTTCTCTCTCACGGTCCCGTCGTGACCGACGGCGCTTGGGGCACTCAACTCCAGTCGCGAGGTTTGCCGGTCGGGGCCTGTCCCGACGCCTGGAACCTCCACCATGCGGAGGCGGTCGAAGCGGTCGCGCGGGCATACGTCGAGGCCGGCAGCCAGATCATTCTGACCAACACCTTCGGAGCGAACCGCTTTATCCTCGCCCGACATGATCTGGCCGACCGCATTGTAGAAATCAACCGTGCGGGCGTGGAGATCTCCCGCCGCGCCGCCGGCGCCAGGGCGAAAGTCTTCGCCTCGATGGGACCCAGCGGCCTGATGCTCATGACGGGCGAGGTCAGCGAAGATGACCTGAAAGCCGGTTTCTCGGAGCAGGCCGGGGCATTGGCCGCCGCCGGGGCCGACGGCATCGTCGTCGAAACCATGACCGATCCGGCCGAGGCCCGCCTGGCCGTGGCCGCCGCCAAGGAGACGGGCTTGCCGGTCGTGGCCTGCATGACGTTCGATTCCGGGGCCAAACTCGACCGCACCATGATGGGCACCACGCCCGAACAGGCCAGCGAGCAGTTGCTCGACGCCGGTGCCGACGTCATCGGTTCGAATTGCGGACAGGGGGTCGCCGGGTTCGTGGAAATCTGTCGCCGCCTGCACGCCGCCTGCGGCCGGGCGGTGTGGGTGAAGGCCAATGCCGGGCTGCCGGAGATGCGCGACGGCAAAACCCACTATGCGCAGACTGCGGAGCAATTTGCCGCGTATGTTCCGCAACTCGTGGCCGCCGGCAGCGGATTTATCGGCGGATGCTGCGGCACGGCGCCGGAGTTCATTCGCGCGGTTTGCGCAAGACTGTTAGAGTAGCATATCGATGTTTTCCGTTTCTCCCGTTTCACTTCATTCCACCGACGCACACTAACGCCGAAAGCGATGCGATCAGTACGAGGAACAGAACGAATGCCGCGCGATCGGCCTGCGCATCTTGGGGCTTTGTCACGGACCGGTACAGCGCGACCATGGCGACGAGCATGAGCATATTCTCGCCGGTGAGAAACCAGGCGGTGCCGAGCGCCGCCGTTATCAGCAGGGCTTGAGTGCGCGACAGCGCGCGGAAGCCGCGGCCGCCGTCGAGGGACGCGATGGGGATCAAATTGAAGATGTTGATCCAGGCCCCCAGGTGGGCGATGGCTGCCCAGATGCCCGCCCCGGTAGCAAGGAAGAGCAGATAGCAGGTCAGCGCCGCGCCCATGCCCCAAAGCGGGCCGGCGAGGCCGATGCGGGCGTCTTCCGAGGGATTCGTAGGACGCTGCTGGAGACGAATCAACGCGCCGAGCCCGGGGATGAACATGGGCGCTGTCGCTTTGAAGCCGTAACGCCGCAAGGCATCTATGTGCCCCATCTCGTGGATATAGATGCTCACGACCAACCCCAAGGCAAACGGCCAGCCCCAGGCTGCCCAGTAGACGGCAAAGGAAGCAAACATGGAAAGGAAAGTGCTCGCCTTGGTCAAACCCAGGAGCAACAGCTTCCCCTTGGTAAGGGCAAACAGCAGCACCACCTTCAGCTTCCAGATCAGCATCCCCACAAAGCTCAGTCCGGCCACGGCCTTTCCGGCCGCAGATCGGCTCGTCGAACGCTTGGCGGCCGGCGATGACGTGGCTGGCCGGTCGAGTTGCTTTCCGAGGTGTTTAATTTGTGCCTGGATAATCGCAAACTGGTTGGTCCCCGGCGGCAGAAGGTCGAGCGCAGCCCGCCAGCACACGAGGGCCTCGTTGATATCCCCGGCCTGCTGAGCGGCAGACGCCTCCTCCGCCAGGGTCGTCAACCGGGCGGTGTACAGCAGTTGATGGCATGCGGGGCAGGCCAAGAGCCCCGGAGAAAGCTCCGCCCCGCATGCCGGGCAGGTGGGGATCGCGGCGTAGCTCGTCATCCCCCCGGCGCCTCGGACGCAGTCGGCCGGGCAATTTGAAATGGCCCGAAGATGCGGATAGCGCTTCCCTTGTTGATCTTCCACGCCTCGTACAAGGCAAACCCGATGATCAACAGACCGATGAGGTTCTGAACACCAGCCAGGAACGGCAATGCCAGCGATACGATGAACGCGATGATCAGGAGCAGGAAGACGCTCAGCGTCGTTTTGACGATTCCGGGCTTGGGTGCGGCGGTATCGTCGGGCTCGAGCTTCTCCGCCGCCGCATTCTTGGGCTGAGCTTTATCGCGGGCGTTGCCTCCTGGAGGGTTCTTTGCCGGCGCTGACAGGCACCGCGTGGCGCTCGTGGAATTTCTGCATCATCCCCTCGGCAAGATCGGGCACATACTGGCGCAAATGCAACTGTAGGTCAACACGATTGCCAGCGTCTGATAAAACCAGCCACCGCGTCCCTTCGACCCCTTGCGGACCGCAACGCCAACCATCAGACCGACGGCGATGGCAATCAGTCCAATCTCGTATCCGGTGAACTTCCTGACCGCATACCAGATTGTGGCTCCAGCCAGGCTGGCCAGCAGGCCCAAGGCGGTGGCCGCAAGAACCCGCTTGGCCCTCGATCCACCGGCCAGGAACGCCTTCAATTTGCTGTGGCACTGATCGCAAAGGATCGCCTTGTTGGCCACATAATAATTCTGCGTAAGAGGGCTTTTGCAAGCCGTACAGGTTGAGGCAGCCGGTGTCGAAGCAGAGTACTCAGCCTTGTCGAACTGCAACGGCGTTGACGGTGGACGAGCTTCATCTGACATTGCCTTATCCTTTCACACTTGGTAGCTATTCAATCCCCAGCGCGCCGATGGATCAAGTCGGGCCGCATGGGCCTGATTATAACTTGCCCCTGCGGCGAAGCAAACTGCTCGCGGAAAAAATCCACCCATTCATCCGCTACGATTGCCGCTCCCAGCTTGCCGACGACGTGCTGGGATCGGCGTTGAGCTGCGCGACGATCTCTTGCAAGACGTGTTCGTTGCGGACGTGCATTTCCACCTCGGCCACAACCAGCCCCCGGTCGGCCTGGTTGGTATTCTGGATGCCGATCCCGTGCAGGATCATGTCGCGCTGGGCGGCAATCTGCTGGGCAAGAATATGGCGGATGCGACGTTCCTCGGCCATGGCGCAGACAACCTTGAGGCGGTAACTGGTGTCGACATAGGCCAGTTTGGCGGCCTTTCGATCGATCCAGCGGCTGAGCGGATTGAGCAAGTAGTTGGTGGCCAGGATGGCCGTGGTGGCAATGCCGGCCTCCTTTGTCAAACCGGCCCCGCAGAGGGCGCCGACGGCCGCACTGCACCAGAGCGTGGCGGCGGTGGTCAAACCGCGCACCGTCAGCCCTTCGCGCAAGATCACGCCGCCGCCGAGAAAGCCGATGCCGCTGACGATCTGCGCGGCCACACGGGCTGTGTCGGTACCGCCATCGAAGGAGCGTGCCAGCAGAACATAGAGCGCCGCACCCGCGGAGACCAGGGCGTTGGTCCGCAGTCCGGCCGGATGTTGGCCGAACTGCCGCTCCAGGCCGATGACCAGGCCCATCCCCAACGCGGCGCCCAGGGCAATCAGAAAAGTCGCCAGCGCCATGTTCCACCGCCTCCGAATTGTTCCATTGTCGTTTCGTTAGTGAAGGATAATGATGCCATGGCCCGCCGTCAAGCCATAGGCTATAATCCGGGTATGAAGAAGAAAGTGATCTTTGTTTGTTCGGCAAATTATTACCGCAGCCGCTATGCGGAGTTCTACTTCAATTGGCTGGCTGGCCGGGAAGAACTGGCCTGGAAGGCCGATTCACGGGGTCTGAGGGTGGGGACTTGGGGCAATATCGGTCCGATCTCGCACTACGCGGTTGATGCTTTGCAACGGCGGGGCATTCCCGTGGAGGGCCAACCCCGCAATCCGCTGGCGCTGACCCTTGCCGACCTGGCCGAGGCTGACCTCGTCGTCGCCCTCAAGGAAGCGGAGCACCGCGCCCTGATGGCCGAGCAGTTCCCGCTCTGGGAAGACCGCATCGAGTATTGGCACGTCGACGACCTCGATTGTGCCGAGGCGGACGAAGCCCTCCCGCATCTCGAAAAGCAGATCCACGCCTTGGTCGAGCGATTGCGGAATTCGGCCAGGCACGACGGGGCCGACGGCCATGCGAGTTCGAGCGGGCACCCGACGGCCAAGCAGACGCGCTGACTTCCGCGCTAGCCCGGATTATTCGTAGACTATAGGGTAAAAGGAGATTTGTCATGAATACCGTGTGCCTCGCAGGATCGCTCGTTCTGCTGAGTCTGGCTCAAGCGTTTGCCCGTGCCGGAGAAGAAGCCGATTCCACCCTGCCCCCGCGTGTCGCCCGCTGTGTGCAAGGCGTGACGCTGAGCGAAGACCAGCAGGCCCCATTTCAGGCCCTGAAGCGCGAATTTGAAGCCAAGTGGGCGGACGCCCGCAAACGAGTAGCCGCCCACGAACTGGCCAAGTGGCGCGTGGACGCGATCGAGGAGGATTGGTGCCAGCGGATCGACTCGTTGTTGACCACCAAGCAAAAACAAGCCCGCGTGATCTGGCTCTTGCAGTCCGCGACCCAGATCGAGTTCGTTGAGACTCCGCTGAAAGACGTGGTCGATTACTTGAAGGACCTCCACCACGGCCTGCCCCTGCGGATCGACCGGACCGCGCTGCGGAGGGCAAAGAAGGACCCCGATACCGCGATCACCGCCAATCTGAAGGGATTGACGCTCGATAGCGCCCTGCGGCTGACGCTACGACAGGTGGGGCTGATGCACGTAGTTCAAGAACGGACCGTTCTGATCACGACGGAGGAAGAGGGCCGGCAACTCCTGCAGCATGGGGCCGTCGATCCGGCGACCTTTCCCTCGCCGCCGAGAGAAGCAGCGCTGAAGAAGCTCGCCAATGTGCTCCGCGAGCCCGTGGACGTGGACTTCACCGAGACGCCCTTGAAGGACGTCGCCGAGTACCTCAAGGACCTTTGCCGCGTGGAAATCCAAATCGACCTCCACGCGCTGGAGGCGGCGGCAGTCGAGCCCGATAGCCAATGCACAATCAAACTCAAAGGCGTAAGCCTGGACACGGCCCTCAAGCAGATCCTTGGCAAGCTCGGCTTGAAGCACGTCCTCCAGGACGAGGTCATCCTGATCACGGCCGACCCGCCCGCCCAACCGCGGCCGGCAAAGCCCCCGGCCGACGAGCCGGACTCCAGCCGGCAGCCCCATCCCGATGAGCGGGAGGCCGTGGACCGCCTGGAAGAGCTCGGCGCCCGCTACACGTTAAACGAGCAGGGCCGGCTCGTGTGGCTGCGACTGGATGCGGTCGAGGCAGGCGACGAAGCCCTCGCGCTGGCAGGACAATTCCCGGAACTGGAATCGCTATCGAGCGAGTTCTGCGAACCGTATCGGTCGCGGATCACCGATCGCGGTCTTGCCCATCTGCGACAGGCGCCGCGCCTGACGGATCTGGAACTGCACGGCGAGAAGATCACCGACAACGGCGTCGCCAACCTGGCGGGCCTGGCGCGTCTTGAAAAGTTGAAGCTGGGCGAGACGGACATCACGGACGCGGCCGTGAAACAGCTCGATAAGCTCGTCGCTTTGCGGGAGCTTGCCCTGGACGGCACGCGCGTTGACGGTTCCGGGTTTGCCGCACTAACCGATATGGACAATCTGAGGATCCTGTGCCTTAATGAAACCCGGGCGTCGGATGAAAACCTGAAGTATCTGGCCTGTTTCCCGCGCCTTGAAAAACTCAGCCTGGCGAACACGCGCATTGACGGTTCCGGGCTGGAAGCCGTCGCGAGTTGCGCCGGCTCAAGGAGCTTAACCTGGGCCACACCCTCATGACCGATGCCGGCCTGGGGCAGCTTGCCGCGCTGAAAAGCCTTACAGGCCTCAATCTTTCCGATACGCAGATCACCGACGCCGGCCTGAGACAGATCGCGGGGCTGACGGACCTTCATAACCTCGAACTCCGCGGCACGCGGATTACCGACGCCGGCCTGGTCCATCTTCGCACTCTGAACAAGCTCACGTCCTTGGGGCTGTCCGGAACGGGCATCACGGATGCGGGGCTCCCTGCTTTGCGCGATCCCCAATCTTGAATGGGTCAGCGCCTACAAGACCCATGCCTCGGAGAAGGCGCTGAGGCTGTTATACCGCGACTTGGAAAAACGAGGTGACGCCAAGCGCAAGAAAGTCGAAGCCGAGCAACCGCCGCCTAAGAAGGCCGACGACTCGGACAACCCCTTCGGTCCGTAGCAGGTTGCAGAGCGACAATCCCGTAATGGGATGAGTTTGGCGAGTCCCACCGCAGCATCGTCAACGAGTCCCATCAGGGGAAGCGGACGGGGCCTTTCCCGCAGGACAGCCACCACGCAGGGGGCTCACGCAAAGGCGCAAAGACGCAGATCTTGCTTGCTCATTACGCCTTGGCGTCTCTGCGTGAAAGTCCCCGGAATACAGGCTCGCGCCACGATGTTGTCGTTATATGCTTGTGGCGGCATCCCAAGCACCCTCTCGCCAATTTCGCCCGAGCGGTCTACAATAAATCGATTGTTGCGATTTCCGCCCCAGCCGCCACGCCCATGCGAATCCTGATCGTTGACGACGAGAAAATCAAGCGCATCACGCTGGCCGACGATCTTTCGGCCGAGGGGCACGAAGTGGTGACCGCGGCCGACGGCGAGGAGGCCTGGACGCAACTCCAGACGGCACAGTTCGACGTGGTGGTCAGCGACCTGAAGATGCCGCGACTGGACGGCATCGACCTGCTGAAGCGGATCAAACAAGGACCCATGGCCGACATGGCCGTGATCATGATGACGGCCTACGGCAGCATCCCCGTCGCCGTCGAGGCGATGCGCCTGGGGGCCTTCGACTTCGTGACCAAGCCCTTCCGCAACGAGGACCTCTTCCCGCTCCTGGCCAGACTCGACCGTTCGACCCGGCCGCCGGGCGAAGCAGCGTCGCCCGATGGCGAAGCGGACACGCCGAATCTGGAGCAGATGGTCGTTGGCCGGTCGCCCGGCATGATCCGCGTGCGGCAGATGATCGACGTATGCTCGAGGACCGAAGCCAATGTCCTATTGCTGGGCGAGACGGGCTGCGGCAAGGACCTGATTTCGCGGGCGATCCATGACCTCTCGCACCGCCGCAGCGCTCCGTACGTCAAGGTCGGCTGCACGCTCTTCCCGGAGAACCTCATCGAGAGCGAGCTCTACGGGCACGAGAAAGGCTCGTTCACCGGGGCCGAACAGCGCCGCAAGGGCCGCTTCGAAATGGCCGAAAACGGCACCCTCTATCTCGACGACGTGGACGACATCCCGCTGGATCAGCAGTCAAAACTTCTGCGGGCGATCGAAGAGAAAATCTACGAGCGGGTCGGCGGCACGACGCCCATCAAGGCCAACGTGCGGATCATCGCCTCGACGAAACGGAACCTCCTGGAGAAGATCGGCGAAGGGTCGTTTCGCCAGGACCTCTACTATCGGCTCGACGTACTGCGGATCGTGGTGCCGCCCTTGCGCGAGCGGATGGAAGATCTGCCGCTGCTGGCCGAGCACCTGCTCAAGGAGATCGCGGGCGAGTGCGTTTGCGACATTGAGCCGGGGGCCCTGGATCGGCTCTTGCAACACAATTGGCCGGGAAATGTCCGCGAGCTGACCCACGCCCTGGAGCGGGCCTATTTGATCGGCAGCGGTCATATCACGGCCGAGTTGCTGGAAAACGAAATGAGCGGCATTGCCGGGCCTGCCGCACAAGCGGGCACCATGTACTCATGGTCGGCAGGCAGCAAGACGGCCCTGGCTGGCGACTTTCAGGCCGCCATGGACCAAACCGAGCGCGACCTGCTCGAACGGGCCTTGCGGACCGCCGGCGGCAACAAGACGGCCGCCGCCGCCGCCCTGGGGATGAAGGCCTCGACCTTTCGCGACAAGCTGGCCAAGCATGGGCTGGGCTGAGAACCTGAGGGAAGATCAGTTGCCGAAGGGATCGTCGTCTGCCGGCTTCTTCTTGGAATCGGCAGGCTTCTTGGAATCGACAGGTTTCTTGGTGTCGGCGGGGGTAGCGGCTGGTTCCTTGGCCGGACTCTTCGCCGGCTCCTCAGCGCCAGCGGGTTTGGCCGCGGCGGGTTCGGCAGGCTTGCCGCCAACTTTCGCAGGAGGTTCGGCGACAAACGGATTATCGCCAGCAGCGGCTTTTTCATCCGGCTTCTTGTCATCGGGCTTTGCAGTGCCAGCAGCGGGCGCCGCCGGTTTCGCCGCGCCACCGGCATCGCCGAACGGATTCTCTGCATCGCCCGCCGGTTTGCCGGCATCCGGTTTCTTGTCATCGGGTTTCGCCGCGCCAGCAGCGGGCGCCGCCGGTTTTGTTGCACCACCGGCATCGCCGAACGGATTCTCTGCGCCGCCCGCCGGTTTGCCCGCATCCGGTTTCTTGTCATCGGGCTTCGCCGCGCCAGCAGCGGGCACCGCCGGTTTTGTTGCACCACCGGCATCGCCGAACGGATTCTCTGCGCCGCCCGCCGGTTTGCCGGCATCCGGTTTCTTGTCATCGGGTTTCGCCGCGCCAGCAGGCGCCGCCGGTTTTGTTGCACCACCGGCATCGCCGAACGGATTCTCGCCGCCCGCCGGTTTGCCGGCATCCGGCTTCTTGTCATCGGGCTTCGCCGCGCAGCAGCGGGCGCCGCCGGTCTTGTTGCACCACCGGCATCGCCGAACGGATTCTCTGCGCCGCCCGCCGGTTTGCCCGCATCCGGCTTCTTGTCATCGGGCTTCGCCGCGCCAGCAGCAGGCGCCGCCGGTTTTTCCGCGCCACCAGCATCGCCGAACGGATTCTCTGCGCCGCCCGCCGGTTTGCCGGCATCGGGCTTAGCGGCACCGCCTGTCGGCTTGGTCGCGTCACGCTTGGCGCCGCCCGCGGCAGGAGCATCGGGCTTAGTAGCACCGCCACCGAAAAGTTCGTCGTCGCCGCCCGATTTGGTAGCGTCAGGCTGCATCGCATCCGGTTTGGCGCCACCAGCGGCAGGAGCTACCGGTTTCGCGCCGGCATCGCCGAGCGGATTGCTGCCCGCATCGGGCTTGGTAGCATCGGACTTGGCCGGCGCAGCCGGTGTCAGGCCGGCGCCTGCGTCGTCTTTCTTCGGTTCAGCGGGCTTACTTTCATCGCCCGTTGCGAACGGATTCGCCGGGACCGTTGCCGCGGGTTTGGTCGCATTGCCGGGAACCTCGACCGACTTGGTCGCGTCAGCAGGGACTTCGATCGTCTTGGCCGGAGCCTCAGACTCCTTCTGCAAGAACGCGCGCTGTTCTTTCTGGCCCGCATCGTAGCGTGTCGTACGTTCCTCTTCTGCTTTCTTCAAGACAGCCATGCGGGCTTGCATACGGTGCTGCTCCAGCGTGCTGCGATCGCTGCCCTGAACGCGTTCCAGGGAACGGGCCACGTTATAGGAGCGGGCCAGGTCAGCGGAACTCTCCAGTTTGGCGCCGCGCTGGAAGTCGATCTCGGCGTCCTGCGGCCGGCCCAGTTTCAGAAGAGTCAGGCCTCGGAAATAAAAACAGCGCGGGTCCTTGGTATTCCCGTCAATGGCCGACTTGAAATCGTCATAGGCCTTCACATAATCTTGCGCGAAATAGGCATGAACACCGTTTCCGTAGATCTGGCCGAGAAGCGCATCATCTTGGGCAGCCAATGGCACTGTCGACACAAGGACCCATCCGGTGACCAAGAAAAAAAGACTCCGAGACATGGCAACTGACTCCTCCAGGACTCACTCCAATAACCACAGCCGAGAATGTGGAACGCAAAAATCCAGCACTATAGCGATCCTAATTGTTGCCGCGAAAAATATCAAGCAGCTTCCCTCGAAACCTGCCACATTTTCCGCGCAAATCCCCATAATGGGTGATTCCGAGTCGCTATCGTGGTTATTTCGCCGACTTTGGCGCGGCCTGTCCCCGAGGACGGCCGTTTTGAAAAGCGCGACCCGGCAACGTCGGGTGCCCGAGCCCCAGCACTCCAAAGAGCTAGATCGATTTCATCCAGGTCGGGGGGCTCTCGCGACCGGAAATCCACGAGAACAGTTTGCTGAGCGATAGTCAGCGTTCCCACATCGCCGCCGACATGCCCACCGCGGCGGGCACGAAAATCATCAGCGGCGCCCAGGCGGCGAGGGAGGGTCGCAGCCAGCACTCCGCGCCCAATTGCTGGCAGGCGATGCCCACCACGAAAAACAGGGCCACCAGACCCATGCAAATGCCGATGGCCACAAAAACATTGCGATTGTCGCGGGCCGCCACCAGCGGCAGGCCCAGAAACAGCAGCGTTATGTCCAAGAGCGGCTGCAAGATCCGCGCGTGGATCATCACCCGCAAGTCGGGGCTGAAATAGGTGCTTTGGTTCTTCAAGCTCCGGATCAACTCGCCGGTCGAGGCAAACCGCCGCAGCACCGTGCCGCCCGTCAGCTCGTCGACCGATACCTCGGTGACCACAAAGGCCTCGCCGGGCTTGAGCCAGGGATAATCGTGGGGCGAGAGGAGAACGGGCCGGCCATCGAGCGCCAGCGACGGATGTTGCGGCAGGTCCTTCGGCTCGGTAACGTCCTTCAGCAAATAGCCCGTCGGCCGGCCATCCTTCGCCGGCAAGAAGTACGCCGAGGCTGCCGACCACTGCTTGCCGTATTCGCGCAACGGCGGCTTGCACGAGAGCGTGACGAACACGGGCGCCTCGATCTTCTTCTCATCGACAACCACTCTTTCCCCTCGGATCACCACGTCGGTGGCATAGTCGTACTGCGGCTGCAATGCATCGACCACATTGCCTTTCAGGTCGGAAGGCTGCATCGCGAGTTGGTCCTTGAGCTTGGGGATCACGAACTCGCGATTGACCACCGCCAGCAGGATGACGGCCACCGCGGCCACGAGCACCGGCGCCACCACGCGGATCCGCGAGATCCCCGCCGCCATGAGCGCCGTCATCTCATGGTGCCGTTGGATCCAGGCCATGGTGAACATGGCCGACATCAGCACCAAGAGGGAACTGATCCGGTCGAAAAAGAACAGCGACTGGGTGGCGTAGTACCCGGCGATGATTTTCATCAACGCCACCCCCTTAAAAGGAAGGCTCAGGAAAGCGTCCAGATGCGTGAAGGCGTCGAAAATCACGTACACGCCCATCAGGCTCGTGAAGCAGATCACGAAGTTCTGCAGGAACTGGCGAAGCAGGTAGCGGTCGATGATGTTCAAATGGTCAACCCTTGTATCGCCCGCGCGAGCGATTTCACGCCGCGGCGGATTTCCTCGATCGATGGTACTCCAAAACTCAACCGCAGCATGTTCCGCCGCCGCGGACAACCCTCTTGCGGATAGCAACATTCGCCGGGCACGTACAGCATTCCCTCGGCAATCGCCCGCGGGAACAAGGGACCCTCGACGCCCGTATCGATCGACTCCGGCAACCGCAGCCAGACATACAGCCCGCCGGTCGGACGGACCCATTGCACCCCCAGCGGTTCCAACTCCGCCGCGGCGGCGTGCAGCGTGGCATCGAGCTTCGCGCGATAGCTCTCCCGCACCGCGGCGACGTGGCGATCGAAGAGGCCCATTTCCATCACGGCCGACATCAACACCTGGTTGAAATGGGGCGAGCCGAAATCGACGTTTCCCTTCTGGGCCAGAACCGGCTCGACCAGCTTCGGCGGCAGGATCCCCCAGCCGACGCGGATGCCGGGCGAAAAGGGCTTGGAAAAGGTCCCGGCGTGGATCACGCGATCGCCGCCTTCACCCAGGGCGTACAGGCTGGGCACTTCGTCGCCGTAGTAGCGCAGCTCGCGGTAGGCCGCGTCTTCAATCAAGTAAATCGTGTCCTGCGGCGACCATCGCGCGGCGATCTCGACCAGGCGTTGTCGCCGGGCGAGCGTGGTGGTGATGCCCGTCGGATTGTCGTAATACGTGGTAACATAGACGGCCTTTACGCGGGCCAGTTCCCCGGCCGCCTTCCGCCGGGCAAGTTCCTCGTCCAGGGCCTCGGGGACCATGCCGTTGCAGTCGGTCTCCACGCCGACCGTTCGCGCGCCGACGTTGACCAACGTGGCCATGAAGACGAAATAACTCGGCGCGGTACAAAGCACGATATCGCCGGGGTCCAAGAGCGTATCGGCCACGAGGTGCAGGAGCTGGTTGCTGCCGGCGGTGACCACGACTTGATCCAACTTCGGCGCCGCGTGGTAGCCCGCCGCTCCATCCGCCGCGGCCATGCGGGCAACAATCGCCTCGCGCAAGGGCACGTGGCCGATTGTGGTGCCATATTGCAGTGCGGCCCGAGCACTCGCGGGGTGCGACCACAGCGCGGCGAGGGCCCGCTGCACAGCCTCGACAGGCAAGGTAACTTGATCGACGAAACCGGCGGCCAGCGAGACCAGATCGGGCCGCGCCAGGGCCTCGGCCATCAAGCGACTGATCAGCTTGTCGCCCCCCGCCCAATGGGCACGATGGCTCAGACCGAGTTGTTTACGTTCTGTCATATTTCGTCCAATGCTCTAGGATGGCAGTCTAGGTAAACAGGGATTTTGAGTCAAGGGAGAAAACGAGCGGGCCTTGATCGCAAGTTGCCGACTTCATGCGAGCACTAAGACACAAACAACGAAAGACACGAAAGACACGAAAAGGAGAGGAGTAATCGTGTTTTTCGCATTTGTTGCCTTTCGTGCGATTCGTGTCTTTCGTGGTTTCTTTGGTACAATGCATCGATCCGTCCCACGGTAGCGTCGTCCCACATGCCACGCCTTTTTCCCTTCCAGTTCGCATCCCTCACCGCGCGGTTACGCCCCGTTTTGCCCGCCGTGCGGACCTTCGGCCACGGTCTGCTCAACCTGGCCCTGCCGCCACGATGCCTGCACTGCGATGATGATCTTTCCCCCGACGCCGAAATCTCCCTCTGCCTGAAGTGCATGCAGATCGTTGCGCCCGAACTCGGCGCCTGCTGCGACCGTTGCGGGGCAGTCCTGCCGGAAGAATTCCTCCGGGCCGAATGCTGCCCGGCCTGCAAGGAGTTTTCGCTGAAATTTGACGCCGTGTATCCGTTAGGTCGCTATCAGGGGGCCTTGCGGGAACTGGTGCTGAAGGCGAAACGCCTGTCGGCAGAAGCCATTTCGCTCGCGTTGGGCCGGCTGCTGGCCCAGCGGTTAGGGGAAAAACTGGCCAGGTTTCGTGCCGATGCCGTGCTGCCGGTCCCCATGCATTGGGCCAAGCGGCTGTACCGCGGCGTCAACAGCCCGGAACTCGTAGCCGACTGCCTAGGGAAGAAGTTGGGGGTGCCGGTGCTGCGCAATTTGGTCCGTTGCCGTTATACTGGTCCTCAGAAAGATCTGCTGCCGCGCGAGCGATTCCGCAACGTTCGAGGCGCGTTCCGTCTCAGCCGGTCCAACCCAATACGATGGCAGGACTCGCGTTTGCTGCTCGTCGATGATATCCTCACCACGGGCGCAACGTGCAGCGAAGTCGCGCGATTGCTGAAGCAATCGGGGGCCGCGGCCGTCGCCGTGGCAGTTGTTGCCCGTGCGGATGGCTCCTGAAGAGACAGAGATTTTGGGCGAAAGTCAGACCTGAATGCCTCCCGATCCTCAAGTTATTGACGCGAAGAAGGTTCACCCCTTCCGTTCGGCCGTGATCCGCGGCCTGGGGGTGTTGACGCCGCCGCTGTTGACGGTCGTGATCCTGCTTTGGATCATCAATGCCACGCGGGAATACCTCCTGGTGCCGGTCAATATCGGCGTCCGCGAGGCGCTGGTCTGGTGCCTCCGCGGCGAGATCCGCGAAGGCCTGACAATCACCGATGAAACCAAACGGATTGCCGTCATCAAGGACATTCCCTACCAGGAACTGTTGGACGGCCGCTTCGTGCCTCTGTCGGTCTACGAACGGGTGCAGAACGCCGCCGAAAGCGAGCCGATTCCGCACACGGCCAAGGGGGTCTATCAACGTTACGTCGAAGTCACCTACCTTCAGCCGCAGTACGCCATTCCCTGTTTTCTGGCCATTTTCATCTTGCTGGTTTATATCCTGGGCAAGTTCATGGCGGCCGGCATCGGCGGTTTCCTGGGCGATCGTTTCGAACTGGCCATCCAGCGTCTGCCCCTGGTTCGCAGCGTTTACAAGGCCGTCAAACAGGTATGCGATTTCTTTTTCAGCGAGAAACAAATCCAGTTCAAGCGGGTCGTGGCCGTCGAATTTCCTCGGCCCGGCATGTGGAGCATCGCCTTCGTGACCAGCGACGGACTGGGCGACATCCGTGCCGCCGCGAACGATGCCGTGTTGGGGGTGTTCATACCGTCGTCCCCCATGCCGGTGTCGGGCTATTCGTTGACGGTCTTGAAACGCGAGGCCGTCGACCTGAACATTACGATTGAGGAAGCGATTCAATACCTGGTAAGCTGCGGGCTGGTCATGCCGCAGAAGGACTTGGATAGGCTGAAAGGGGGGGAGAAAACTCCAGTGGTCGAAACGGCCCAGCCGGAGTAACATTGGGACTCCTTCATGCAGGTTCCAGGCATGAAGAAATCCAGGAAATTGAAAGCGGGAGTAGCTTCCCCCACTCCAAATAATGAACACCATGCGACTTCGTTTAGGCACGCGCGCCAGCCTGTTGGCCCAGTGGCAAGCCAATTGGGTGACGGAACAACTACGCCTGCGCGGCCTGGAAATCGAACTGGTCCAGATCACGACCAGCGGCGACCAGCAGCAGACGGCCGGCGGCCCGCTGGCCGGCACGGGCATTTTCACGAAAGAGATCCAGCGCGAATTGCTCGACGGGCGAATCGACCTGGCGGTCCACAGTCTGAAGGACCTGCCGACGGAAACCGTTCCGGGGCTGGCGTTGGCAGCCGTGCCGGAGCGGGCCCCGGTGGCCGACGCGCTCGTCTCGGACCGCTTCGACTCGCTGGAACTCCTGCCGCCCGGCGCCGTGGTCGGAACCGGCAGCCTCCGCCGCCGGGCACAGTTGCTCAACCATCGTCACGATCTGGAAATGCGCGACATTCGCGGCAACGTCGACACCCGCTTGCGGAAGCTGCGCGAAGGCCATTACGAGGCCATTATCCTGGCCCAGGCGGGCCTCGACCGTCTGGGGCTGTCCAGGCACATTACGCAGGTCCTGCCGCTGGGCCTGATGCTTCCCGCGGTAGGCCAGGGGGCGTTGGGGATCGAAGCCCGGGCTGACGACGCAGCTACTCGCGAGGCCCTGTCCTGCCTGGATCACCTGCCCACGAATGCCGCGGTGAAGGCCGAGCGGGCATTGTTGGCCGCCCTGCACGGCGGTTGCATGGCGCCCATCGCCGCGTGGGGGCGGATTGAGGGCGAGCAACTCCTCCTCACCGGCCGTGTGCTCAATCCGACCGGCATGCGGAAGCTGGAAGCCACGCAAGCCGGCACGGCGGAGGAAGCGGAATCGCTCGGCCGCAGCGTGGCGAATGTGTTGCTGGGGCAGGGGGCGGCGGAGTTGATCGCGGAGTGCCGGGGGTGAGTTCTATTTCTCCTCCGCAAAATACAGCAGCCGTCCGCAGGTCTGGCAGAAACTCGGCTGCAAGAGGCGAATGTTCGCCTGCACGTTCATGGCGACCTGCTGACAGCATCCGCCGCACGCGCCGTCGACGACCTCGGCCAAGGCGTCCTCGCCTTTCTTCCCGACCAGACGCAGGTACGTCTCACGAATTCCGTCCGGCAGTTCCGCTTCCCACCGTTTCAACTCCGCTTCCAGACGCACGATGTCGCCCTGGATCGAAGCGGCCTGGCTCTCGACCGACTTGCGGCTGACGGCGACCTTTTCCTTCGTCATCTTCAGCGTGCCTTCCGCAGCGGCGATCTTGAGCTGGAAGGCGTCGACCTGTTCCATCATTTCGATGATCTCGTCTTCCAACACGCTGTTGGCCATCTTGTCGGCGGCGATCTGGTCCTTGAGAATCTGATACTCGCGATTGCTGGCCGCCTGGTTGAGCTTGGTGTCGAGGTCTTTGATCTTCTGCTCGGTGCCCTTCAACTGGAGTTGCTTCTGGTCGATGTTCTTCCGCATCGTCTTCAGTTCTTCGTGAAGCTTGTTCAACTCGTCGTCGCGCTGCTTGATCCCCGCCTCGCCAGCCCGAATCTGCCGCGGGCCGCGGTCGCGGCGGTCCTTGAGATCGGTCAATTGCTTATGAATGCGGTGCAGGGTTCGCAGGACGTCGAGGCTGACGGTTTTTGTTGACATGGAGGAATCGCTTTAGGGGGAATGGTGTAAAACAAAGCGAGCCGTGGTGGAAGCCGCCACGGCTCGCGGAATGTGCCGAACAAAGTCGGACTGGTGCGACCGATCCGCCCCGGCGGCAGGACAATGACAAGAGGCCGGGCGGATCGGATGACAACATGCCTTGCTCCCCTCTCCCCGACCCGCTACGCGGGTGCCCCGGAGAGGGGCAGGGGGTGAGGGCTTATGCGGCCCGTTCGAGGAAACCGGCCAACTGCTGGCTGCGCACCGGGTGCTGAAGCTTCTTGACGGCCTTGGCCTCAATCTGGCGGACCCGCTCGCGGGTGACCTTGAAAATTCGCCCCACCTCTTCCAGGGTATAGGTATACCCGTCGCCCAGGCCGTAGCGGAGGCGAATGATTTCGCGCTCGCGGTAGGTAAGGGTTTTGAGCAGGGCTTCAATCTTCTTGCGCAGCAGTTCATTTCCAGCCGCCTTGTCGGGGCGAGGCAAGCCACCGTCTTCGATGAACTCGCCAAAACAACTATCTTCGCTCTCTCCGACCGGCCGGTCAAGGCTTACGGGGTGCCGGCCCATGCTCAAAACCCGCCGGACTTCGTCGATTCCCAGGTTGGCGGCCATGGCCAACTCCTCGGTCGAGGGTTCCCGGCCCAGTTCCTGGAGGAGGCGTTTCGACACGTTCCGCAGCTTGCTGAGCACATCGATCATGTGCACGGGGATGCGGATCGTGCGGGCCTGGTCGGCGATCGCCCGCGTGATCGCCTGGCGGATCCACCAGGTGGCGTAGGTCGAGAACTTGTAGCCCCGGCGATATTCGTACTTGTCGACCGCCCGCATCAGGCCCGTGTTGCCTTCCTGGATGAGGTCGAGGAAACTCAGGCCGCGATTGCGGTACTTCTTGGCGATCGACACTACCAGGCGGAGGTTGCCGCCGGACAACTCGCGTTTCACCGACTCGTAGTCCTGGTACTGGCGGCGCATCAATTCGCCGCGCTTCCGCAGGCTCTTGGGCGTCTCCTGCGTGTCGATCATCAGGTCGCGAAGTTCGCGGCGGAGGTTCGCCCGGCGGTCGCGGTTCTCGGGCGACTCGGGCAACGTGCGAAGCTGCCCGCGGATCTGGTCCATGCGGGCCAGCGAATCCTCCATCTGCCGCATCATCGCCTGCACGCGGCGGGTCCGCAGGCTGAGCTCTTCGATCAGCGTGAGCATCTTGCGGCGGCGGCGGATGAAACGCTTGCGGGCTTCCAGGCGATCGGTTTCCGAGGTGCGGCGATTGAGCAGCTTGGAGAAGTCGCGGCGGTTGGCGTCGCCCAGGTGCGTGAGCGTCTTGAGGTTGTGCGGCATGCGGGCGGAGATCTGCTCCTTGGTGAGCCGCTCGGTCAGAGAGACCTTGATCGTGCGGTCGAAGGGCAGGAACCCGCTGTGCACCTTGACGAGCGTGGCCAGCGTGTTGCGCATCGCCAGGTTGCAGCCGATCACCGTGCGGCGGAAACGCTTGCGGGTGACTTCGATCTTCTTGGCCAGGGCGATCTCTTCTTCCCGCTTCAAGAGCGGAATCTCCGCCATCTGCGAGAGATACATGCGGATCGGATCGCTGCTCCACTTGCTGATGTCGGGCGGGGGCGGCGGGGCGTCGGCCGCGCTGCCGGGGATCTCGCCCTCGTGCAGATGCTCTTCGAACGGTTCCTGGGGATCGGCCTGCTGGGCAATGTCGAAGAACTCCGGGGCCGGAGCTTCGTTGACCAGATCGATCCCTTCTTCCTCCAAGGCAATGAGAAGATTGTCGAGCTTGTCGGGATTGACTTCTTCGTCGGGCAGGTATTCGTTGACCTCGTCGTAAGTCAGATATCCCTGTGTTTTTCCCTTTGCGACCAGTTCCTGCAAATCCTTGTCGAAGTGGTCCACCTTGCTACTCCTTTCACGCCGTAGCGGCGTCTGGGTGTTTGCGCAAAAGTTGCGATCAGACCTTGCTCGACCGCGCGGGTGCGGTTGGAGTACTTAGTACTTAGTACTTAGCAGATTCCTTCTAAGTTCTAAGCTCTAAGCTCTTCTCCCGAGCAAGGGATCGCCCGTGCCAGAGCATCATCACCCGTCCATGGGATCAGAAATACCCTGCCGGCTTTTTTCCTGCTGCACGATCCTCTTCAGCAGGTCAATCTCCTGGTCATCGGCCAGGTTCTGTTCGCGCAGCGCGGCCAATCGGCCGGGTCGCTGCCTCTCCATCTCCTTTCTTTGAAATGCTTTGATGAGGTCATTGAACAACTCGGCCGGCTCGGCCATTCGGCTGCCTTTGGCGCGGCCCTGTTCGTCGAGATCGACCAGCAGGCTTTTCAGCGAGGGGTTGTCGAATTCGAGGATTAGCCGGTCAAAATCGGGCAGCACGCCGACGTCCAAGAGCCGGCATCCTGTTTCATAAATCTGCCGCAGCGCGGACGAAGCGAGCTGGGCGGGAGAAATCGCCGCGCGGACCGCGGGCCACGTATCGGGGTAAACGATGAGCAGTTCCGCCAGTTCCCTTTCGCACGTATCGATCGCTTCATCAGGCCCTTTGGAGTGCGGGGTGGGCACCATGCTTGCATGGTCACCACCGCTTTCCAAAACGGCCGAATCTGCAGCGGCGGTCGCCGTTGTCACCACGGCTGGCCCCTTCTCTTGCATGCGGCGGCGAAGCATCGTCAGCCGCCGGCGGACTTCCGCCTCGCTCACGCGGAACAAGGCGGCGAACCGCTGCAGGAACTTCTCTTCCCGCAGGCGATCGTCGCTGGTCGTGTCGGGCCGCAGTCGCGGGGCCTTGGCCAGGATCGCAATCAGCCGCTCCAGGGCCTGGCTGGCGCCGTGAATGTCGCGATCCAGATCGAGCCCGCGGGTCGCCGTGCGGAAGGCGTGGTCCAGGGCGTCGACCGTGCCCGTGGCCAGCAGTTCGGCAAAGGCCTCCGCACCACGCTGCTGGAGGAAATCGCAGGGGTCGAGGTTGTCGGGCAGCGTGAGGATCCGCAAGTCGACCTGCTGGGCGACGAAGAGTTCCAGGACTTCGTTGGTCCGTTTCTGGCCGGCTTCGTCGCCGTCGAGTACGAGGATGATGCGGTCGACGAACCGCTTCAGGATCTTGATGTGGGTTTCGCCCAAGGCCACGCCGAGCACGGCCACCGCGTTGTTGAAGCCGAACTGATGGGCGACGATGACGTCGGTATAGCCCTCCATCACTAGCGCGGTCTTGTTCTTGCTCTTGTGGATGGCCTCTTTGGCCAGATCGAGGCCGTATAACAGATGGCTCTTGCGGAAGAGGGGGGTTTCCGGCGAGTTGACGTATTTGCCCGGCAGGAAAGTCTCGACGCCCGGCAGCAATCGGCCGCCCATCCCCACCGGCCGGCCTTGGGCATCGTGAATGGCAAACAACCCGCGGCCGCGGAACAGATCGTAAAGACTGCCGCTTGCGGAAGAGCGGCGGAGCACGCCGATCGTCTCCAGGACCTTGGCCCGGCGAGCCGGCGTACCGGGTGCCCCGCTGCCGCCAGCCTGCTTCAGGATCCAGTCGCGATCCAGCGGAGCGAAGCCGAGTTGGAAGCGCTCGATGCTCTGCGGTGTGAGGCCGCGATCTTGAAAATACTTGCGGGCCGGCTCGGCCTCGGGCGCGTGCAGTAGGCACTCGTGATACTGGCGCTCGACCCAGGCGGCCGCTTTGTAGAGCGTGCGCTTGTCGATGCTGCCCGGAACAGATTGGCCGCCACCCGCAAGCCTTCCCTCGCGGAGCGGGGAGCCCAGCCCGGCCGCGGGCCCCGGATCGCTGCCCACCATGGGTACATGGCGCCCGAGCCTTTGCAGCTTGATGCCCGCCCGATCGGCCAGCATGGCCAGGGCCTCGGGGAAACCGACCCCTTCCATCTTCATCACGAAGCTGAAGATATCGCCGCCAATGTCGCAGGGCCAGCACTTCCAAGACTGCCGCTCAGGATTGACCTGCAGGCTGGGGCGGGTATCGTCGTGCCAGGGGCAGAGGGCAACATAGCCGCGGCCTTGGCGGCGGAGTTGCAAATTGTACTTGCCCAGCAGATCGACGATATCGATCGCCTGTCGAACTTGTTCCTTGGCATCAAAGGACGAGTCGAAGGCCACCTTCGTCTCCCAAGTGGCGTGCATCGCGACATCCATTTCGCTTGCAGGGAGTTGACTCCCCTCACCGTGTTATTTCCAGGAAACACAGTGCGGCAATTCCCTCTGCCGCGCCGTGAATCTCCCGCCCGCTCTGCCGCAGCGTAGTTTGGTTCTTCGCCGACGGCAATTAGTATCTTAACCGATCGAAGTCCCTCAAGGCGGAATTCTCCACGGCGGCCAGATTATAGCTCCGACCGCAAAACACGTCAATGAGAATTCCGAAGATAGATCAATTTCAAATTTTTCCGGCCGCCGCATGGTTCATCCTGCCTTGCTCAGCACATCGCTGTTGTGGACGGTCTCCGACCAAGCCACGCTTCCGACCGAAGGTCTCCCAGCAAAAGGACGAGACTTGCGGACGGGCGTTTCCGCGGGGTCGGGAGACCCGCGCCGACCTCGCTTGGCATTAACTTGGCGAGGCATTCTGCACCGCATCGTCGCCGCTCCCCTCTTCCTCCGCCTCGTGCATGACCTCGCTCACCTCGCTCCTTCCGCCCAGGAAATAATAGGCGGCGCCTACCGGTGCAATCAAGATCGTGCTCAGACGATACACCAGGGCAAGGATCAGACCTTGCTGCCGGGCGAACTTACCCACCGCACTGAGGACAGTATCTCCCAACGCAACGATGATGCCTTGCTGCCTTGCAAACTGTGCCTCAACCCCATGGATTGCCCGCAGCAAGGCCGTCATGTAGAAGAAAACGATCCCCGTTTCCGCCGGACCGGCGGGGAGCGGAATCGTGCTGAGGATACCACTAATCGGATAGATGGCCAAGTAATCCCGCCCGGGAAAGTTGTTGAAACCCAAGCCCATGGCCAGCAAGAACAACGAAATCGCCAGCAAACTATGCACGGGAATCGTCATCAGCGAGGTCAGCAAGAGCACCAACCGCTTGCTGCGATAGATGCGGATGGCGTCTAGCAGACTATCGATTGCGGCGCCGACCTTCGGTATCCGCGTCAGCCCGCGCATCAATGGCCCTTCGAGGAACCCGGGCAGCAAGATCAGCACGATCCCCACCGTGGAAACCAAGGTGACGATCAGTACCGCCCAACAAATCCCATGGACTTTTTCGTCGGCGTAGTTCCAAAAACCCGTGATAAAGACGCCTGCCGCCGCCACCAGGAAAAGGACGTAGAGGCCAACAATCCGGTCGACCACCACTGAGGCCAGGGCCTTTGCCCGATTGCCCGGCTTCTCGCGTGCCAGCATCCACGCCTTGAGCAAGTCGCCCCCCACAATACCCATGGGTGCCAGGTTGAATAAGTAGCCGATAAAGCCGATGCGAATGGCGTCCGGCACGGAGAAATCAATCCCCAGGGCACGCACCAGATAACACCAACGCACGATGGTGATCACGACGGCCGTCAGCAAGAGGACAAAACCGCCAACCAGCAAACTCCAGGATTTGGGCTGCCGAAGCATTTCAATAAACGCAGCCCGTCCTTCGGGGGTGTTTACCGCGGAATAGAAGAGATATCCAAGAATTCCACCCGACAGGGCTATTTTTGCCAGCGTGATCAGCAGTTTCTTCCGGGTCATCAAGCTCGTACCGCCTGTATTACGTTGCTCGCGGCTGACAGCGACACCAACCCGAAGCGCCAGCGAGAGAATAGGGTTGCCGCCCTCGCTTGCGCTTCGGGTTAGTAGGAAATTCGAAAATCTCACCCGCAAGCAGTATAGGATAACAAGAACCCAAAAAACGGGCGAGGCCGAAGGATTCACGGTTCAGGAGAATTCGATCAAGCAAAGGAGGTTAAAATAGGTAAAATCTAACGATTATTCCGATTATTACCGACAAATAGAGGATGAGTCGTTGTGCGGCGGCGTTTTTCCTCAAGCCCAAGTAATTGATCGGACAAGCCATGATCCCTGATGCCAATCGGTCGATTCTCCACCTGGCGGCGATTCTGGGCATATTGGGCCTGGGATTCTGGGCATCGCCGGCCGCGGCACAGCTTGCGCCCTGGCAGCAGCCGCCAGGTGCTGACGGGAGAGATCAGTCGAATGCCCCTCACCCTAACCCTCTCCCGGAGGGAGAGGGGATTTCCTCCGGAACCGCGAGTCTCGATCTGCCAGGTTCACGCCCCGAATTGGCCACGCCCGATCAGTCGCCTGCCCCCTGGGCGAGCGAGGAGTATGAGCGAGACGGCGGCCCATTCGGTTTTGGCCGCGGGTTTCTGCCGAACCTGGCCTATGAAGCGGTCCACGACCGGTTCTGGGTCCGCGGCGAGTTCCTCGCGTGGTGGTCGAAGGGCTTTGCCACACCTCCCCTGCTGACGACCAGCCCGACCGGGACCGCCGAGTCACAGGCCGGCGTTCTGGGTGAAGCCGGTACGAGCGTGTTGTTCGGCGGGAAAGAGCTGAGCGGAGGTTTTCGCCCCGGCGAGCGGATCAGCTTCGGCGCATGGCTCGGCAATAGCCAGACCTGGGGAGTCGAAGCGTCTTACTTGCAACTCAGCCGGCAAACGGAGTACTTCAATGCCAGCGGCGTTTCCCTACCGATTCTCGCGCGGCCGTTCTTCAATAGTGAAACCGGGCAGCAGGATGCGCAGATCGTCAATTATCCCGGCCAGCAGAGCGGTACGTTCTCTTCCGCGGTGGCCACCGAACTCCAAGTCGCCGAGGTCCTCGTTCGCAAGAACCTGAATCGTCAGCCGGGGCTTGAGTTCGATCTCGTGGGGGGCTACCGCTATCAACAACTGGAAGACCATCTGGCGGTCGATGACGTGCTGACTTTTTCCGGCACGCAGTCGGCCTTTCCGGCGGGCAGCGTGGTCCAACAGTCGGACCGCTTTGACACGCGGAATGTGTTCCAGGGCGGCGTGCTCGGCGTGTCCACTTCGCTCCGCCGCGAGGGCTGGACATTCGACACCCTGTTGAAGGTCGCCGTCGGCCAAACCCACTCGCGCGTGGCGATCTCGGGCGCAACCGCTACGACGATTCCCGGACAGACGGCAACTTTGCTCCCCGGCGGCCTGCTGGCCTTGCCCAGCAACATCGGCGTGTACGACAGCAATCAGTTCTCGGTCGTGCCGGAATTGGGCCTGACCTTGGGCTTCGATTTCTCGCCGCAGTTGCGGGCGACCCTGGGCTACGACTTCGTCTACTGGAACAATGTGGCCCGGCCCGGCGATCAGATCGACCTGAACATCGACCCGCGGCAATTTCCCCCCCCGGCTATCACCAATGCCGCCCGGCCGGAATTCAGCCTGCACACCAGCGATTATTGGGCCCAGGGGCTGAACCTGGGGCTCGACTTGCGGTTCTAGCTTCTGTTGCGAAAACACTTGTAGAGTGGGCCGACGGGCACCGATGGGCAGCGCTCGTGGGCGAGTCCCACCATCTTCGTGCGTTTCTCATGGTGGGACTCGTTTCACTCAGCCCGCCCTGCGGGTCTTTCGGTTCTACGTGCTTTGCACTCGAACTCACCACTTGCTATGATGATACGCGCCAGTCGATCAATTCGGTGCGAACAACTGGCGAGAACCATCACACCGTTTACGATTCGTTGTGGGAGGAACATTTCATGGAGAAAACAGGGCAACACCGCCGGGAATTCCTGGCTGACGCTGGGCTTGCCGCTGCGGCGATGATTTGTGGCGGGGCCGCTGTCGGGCACGCAGCGGAGCCAGGCAGCAAGCTCCACGTGTCGATCAACCAATGGTCGGTTGGCACCGTTCGGGCGCGGGACAAGCAGAACGCAAACGTCTCGTTCGATGAGGAGCTTGCCGAGTTGGCTGCCAGCGGGATCAATGGCCTGGAGCCCGCCTTTGGTTCAGCAGATCAGGCAGGTCCTCTGGCTGCTCAGCTTAAGAAGCACGGCCTGGAATTGCGGTCGATCTATACCGGCAGCGCACTGGTCGATCGCGCGAAAATCAACAAGGAAGTGGAACGGATCGTCTCCCTGGCCAAGCGCGCAAGGAAGCGGGAACGAGGATCATCGTGACAAATCCAAGTCCGCTTTCGAATCGCCAAGGCAAGAGCGACGAGCAACTGAAGACCCAAGCGGCCGCCCTCGACACCCTGGGGCACGAGCTGGCAGCCATCGGGGTCACCCTGGCGTACCACAACCACGACGTTGAGCTGCAGCATGCCGCTCGTGAATTCCATCACATGATGCTGGGGACCGACCCCCGTGCGCTGAGTCTGTGCCTCGACGTCCACTGGGTCTACCGCGGCGCCGGCAATTCTCAGGTGGCATTGTTCGACGTTGTCAAACTCTATGGGGCACGCGTTGCGGAACTCCACTTACGGCAGTCTACGGGCAATGTTTGGAGCGAGACCTTTGGCGACGGGGACATCGACTATCGCGAGCTGGTCAAGAGGCTTGTCGAAGTTGGCGTGTGGCCGCACGTAGTGCTCGAGCAAGGTCCCGAGGGGACAACGCCGCAGACGATGGGGACAGCCGCGGTGCACCAGCGCAGTGTTCGTTACGTCCGGGAGGTGTTCGAGCGTTTGGCCCAGCAGCCCCGATAGTCGGAAGAATGACACTAACCACTCCACGAGAGCGCGTATGGCAGGCCATCCGGCACCAGCAGCCGGATCGGGTGCCGTGGCAGTTCGGCTATACGGTTCCCGCACGGCAGAAGCTGGAACAGCACTTCGGCACGGCCGACCTGGACGCGGTTCTGGGCAATCACCTGGTCAAGTACCGGCCGCGGGCCCCCGACGCGCTGACGGAGGTGCGGCCCGGTTTCTGGCGCGATGAATTCCGCGTGGTGTGGAATCGAACGATCGACAAGGATATCGGCGCCGTTGTCGATTTTCAGCTCAAGGACCGTTCCTTGGCGGGGTTTGCCTTTCCCGATCCGCACGATCCGCGGCGGTATGCCAACTTGCCTTCATTCCTGGCGGCCCACGCCGACCGCTTTCGCTACGTGAGCATCAGCTTCTCGTTGTTCGAGCGGGCGTGGACGCTGCGCGGCATGGAAAACCTGCTGATCGACATGCTGGAAGCCCCAGCGTTCGTCGACGACCTGTTGGACGCGCTCACCGCCTTCGACCTGGGCATCCTCGAAGCGGTGCTGCCCTTGGACATCGACGGGGTAATGTTCGGCGACGACTGGGGGCAGCAGAAAGGGTTGATCTTCGGCCGCCGTCTCTGGCAGCGGTTCATCAAGCCGCGGATCACCCACATGTATGGCGCGGTGAAGCGTGCCGGCAAGGCGGTGCTGATTCATTCCTGCGGGAAGGTCCAAGAGTTGTTCCCCGAACTGATCGAGGCAGGGCTGGACGTCTTCAATCCGTTTCAGCCTGAAGTAATGAATCCCTACGAGATCAAGCGCGAGTTCGGGTCGCGTCTGGCCTTCCTCGGCGGGGTAAGCGTGCAGAGACTCCTGCCCTTCGGGACGCCGCAGCAGATTCGCGACGAGGTCCGGCGCTTGATGGACGGCGTCGGTGCCGATGGCGGTTTCATCATTGCGCCATCGCACGACATGCCGGGGGATATCCCGCTGGAGAACCTGGTGGCCTTTGTGGAGGCAGTTCACGCCGGGTGAGGGGCCTCCGGATCATCCCCTCAGACGAGTTTATCGGCAAGGGACCGAGACCGCGTCCAAACCGTGTGCCGCCAGATTCTCTGGCGGCAACACAAGGGGGTGGCCGGTGATTGAGCGCAGCGAAGCCCCAGCAAGTAGCCGCTGGGGCTTCGCTGCGCTCAGCCACCAGCCACCCGTATTCATGCCAGAAAATGCGGCCGCACAGTCCGTGCCGGGCAACTTGCCTTGGTGGCCGGTTCCGGCTATCCTGGTGCGTAGAAATCCGACAACCTGGGGAATTTGCTATGCAGCACTACGGCAACGGGCCTTCGACCGGCCTCGAACAGACGCCGGCCGGCAAGATCACCACCGGATTCCGCCCCGACGACGTTTTCATTGCCCGTCCTGACCGGGAGATTCTCGTGCCCCTGGCCGAGCGCGTCGCACAGATCGCCGCCAGCCCGCGCATGGTGGAAACCCGCCGGCTCTGGCAGCAGCACAACCGGCTCGAAAAGACCCGGCCGATTGTCTTCTGCGACCCGGAGAACGGCTGGAACGAGATCGTCACCGAGGCCGAGATGCAGTGCCAAGGGAAGCTCGCCCGGCGATGGGAGATGGACCTTCGCAAAGAGATCTTCTGGGCGGAAGAGATGGGCGACGACAAGCCGCTGGACTTGGCCTTCGATGTCCCCTATACCGTCTCGGCCGATGACTGGGGCCTGGAGACCGTCTACCACCGAGCGGAGAACCTGGGCTCGTACGTCTGGGACGCCCCCATCAAAGACTACGACGCCGACCTCAGGAAGCTCCACGCGCCCCGATTCGAGATCGACTGGAAGACCACCCGCGGCTGTCTGGACCTGGCTGGCGAAGTCTTCCAGGGCGTCTTGCCCGTCCGGCTCAAGGCGATCTGGTGGTGGTCGCTGGGAGTGACCATGCCCGCGGTGTTTCTCCGCGGGCTGACCAATCTGCTTTACGACCTTTGCGAGAACCCCCAGGGACTCAAGGAACTTCTGGGCATTATCTCCCGAGGTCATATGGAAAAGCTCGACTACCTCGAGTCCAATCAACTCCTGAGCCCGAACAACGACAGTACCTACGTGGGATCGGGCGGGTTCGGAAACAGCGACGAGCTGCCCGCCCAGGATTCCAACGGCCCGTTGCGCTGCCGGGACATGTGGGGCTTCACCGAGAGCCAGGAGACGGTGGGAGTCTCGCCGGAGATGTACGAGGAATTCATCTTCCCTTGCGAGAAACCGATCATGGACCGTTTCGGGTTGACGTGCTACGGTTGCTGCGAGCCGTTGCACAGCCGCTGGCACGTCGTCCAGCGGCATCACAATCTTCGCCGCGTGTCGTGTTCGCCGTGGGCCGATCTGGAGAAGATGGCCGACTACCTCCAGGATCGCTACATCCTTTCCTACAAGCCCAATCCGGCCGCCCTGGCCGTGCCGGAGATCGACGAGCGGGCCATCCGCGCAGGGCTGCGGCGGGCCTTGGAGATCACGCGGGGCTGCGTCGTGGAAGTGATCATGAAAGACAACCATACCTTGGCCAGGCGGCCGGAGAACGCTGTGCGCTGGTGCCGGATTGCCAAAGAAGAAATCGAAAGGAGCTTGCCATGAAACTGGGCGTAGACACGTACTCCTTGCGGAACTCGGGACTGGACGCTTTGGGGGTGCTCGAGCTGGCCGGCGATCTGGGCTTGCAGGGCGTGCTTTTTGAGCTGTCGCCCTTCAACTCTTTCCGCGACGCCGACCTGGAGAAGATCCGCCAGACCGCCCAGCGCCTCGGCCTGTACCTGGAGATGGGTATGGGTTCGATTTTCCATTGGCATCCCATGGCGGCCAAGGGGCGCGAGCTGCTGGCCGAGGCCGGGTGCAACGTCGACGTCTCCGACGCCCAGATCGTCATTTACCATCTCCAGGTCGCCAAGAAGTTGGGCTCGCCTTGGTTGCGGTGCGTGGGGGGCAACCTTTTCACTCGCGACGAAGGCCACGACATGACGGCTCTGGCCGACGCGGCCGTGGCGATCCTTCGCGAGGCAGCGCAGGCCGCCGCAGCGATGGGGATGAAGATCGCCATGGAGAACCATGCCGACTTTACGGTGCGGGAGTTGGCCTCGATCCATGCGCGAGTCAACAGCCCGGCCTTCGGTTTCACCGTGGACTGCGCCAATCTGGCCTTTGATCTGGACGATCCGCTGCGGTTGGCCCGGATCATGGCCCCCTACGGCCTGACCACGCATTTCAAGAACTACCGCGTGCTGCGCACCGCTAACGGGCTGGCCCTGGGGAATTGCGACCTGGCGGGCGGCGAGATCGACCTGCTCTCGATCGTCCAAGCCCTGGCCCGCTCGAATCCGCAGATCCACCTGAATATCGAGATCCATTCGCAATTCGCGCCCTTCAAGTTGGATATTCTCGAGGAGACCTATTTCCAACGGCATCCGGCGCCGCCGGGCGACGGGCTGGCCTGGTATTTGAGGCAGTCGTGGACCAAGCCAGTGCTCGCCGAGCACCCGGCCAACCTTTCCGATGGCCCGCAGTCCTGGGCCCTTGAGCTGGAGCACCTGAAGGCATCGGTTCACTGGGCGGAAGAGAAGTTGGGCCCGCTGTTATCCTCGTGAGGAAATGGAGTTGCATGATTCCCGGACGTCCATGACGCAGAAGTAGGGTAGGCCGAGTTCTACGAGTTCCACCAAATAGCTCGCGGAAAACTGGTGGGACTCGTAGAACTCGGCCCACCCTACAGCTCCACCACTTTCCGCAACAGAAACTGAATAGGGAGGAATCCAATCATGGCGGTAAAGGCAAGTCAGGCGAGCCGCAAAGAGCTGTGCCTCGGTGTGTTGGGTTGTGGCTTTATGGGAAAATGCCACACCAACGCCTACAAGAAGATCCCTTACATCTACGCCGCGGCCGGAGTGGCGCCGCGACTGCTGGTGCTTTGCGACAAGCAGAAAGCGAAGGTCCGGGAGGAGGCGGCCCGCTACGGCTATGAGGAGTATGCGACCGATTGGCGCAAGATGGCGGCGGACCGGCGGATCGACGTGTTTGACAACTGCGGGCCCGATCCGGTCCATCCCGATCCGTGCATTGCCGCCTTGGCCGCCGGCAAGCACGTGATCTGCGAGAAGCCGATGGCGGTATCGGTTGCCGACGCGCAGCGGATGCGCACCGCCGCCGCCGCCGCGGGCACGAAATCGATGTGTACGTTCAACTACCGCTTCATGCCCGCCGTACGCCTGGCGAAGGACCTGATTGCCGAGGGGAAGATCGGCACGATTTACCAGATGCGGGTGAACTACCTGCAGATGGCGGGGCACAATCCGGCGCTGCGGCCGGAAGAATGCTGGTATTCGGCCTGGCCGTCTTCCGGCGGCCTGCAAGGGATCGGCAGCCACGCCATCGACCAGTGCCGCTTCCTCGTCGGCGAGATCGCCTCGGTCTCGGCCCTGGTGCGGACCTTCAACCGGGAGCGGGCTATCCCGTCCGCCGGCGACTCCGCTGCATCGGCCGACGAAGGAGCGGCTGCCGTCCTGGAGTTTGCCGACGGGGCCATCGGCGTGCTGGAGTCGTCCGTGGTGGCCACGGGAAGAAAGAACTTTCTCTCCTGGGAGATCAACGCCTCGAAGGGTTCGCTCCGCTGGGACCTGGAGCATCCCAACAGCCTGCACGCCTGCCTGGAGCAATCGGGGGGCTCCAAGCTGCTGGGCTTCAGCGAGATCTCCGCGACCGAAAGCGATCACCCCTATGTTGGCCCCTGGTGGCCGCACGGGCACAACCTGGGCTGGGAACACTGCCATATCATCGAGAAGTTCCACTTCCTCGACGCTGTGGCCCATGACAAGCCACTTAACCCCCACCAGGCCACGTTCGAGGACGGCTATGCCGTGGCCGTGATCATCGACGCCATGAGAAAATCGAGCGCGTCGGGCGAGAGGGTGCGGGTGTGCTATTGAGTGCCCAGGGGCATCATCAAGCCAGTGAGGTTGCCAAGATGACCATTTCAACTCAACATCTTTCCCGCCGGGCCTTGCTCGGCGGCATGGCCGGCGTGGCGATAAGTGCGCTGGACCGGGCCTCCGTGGGCGCCGCCGAGCCGGCGGATCTCGCCGAGGAAACTTTGGCATTCGTCCGCAGTTGTGCCCGCGCCGACGGCGGCTACGCTCCTTCGCCCGATCCGCAATACAAGGGGTACTCGGACACGAGCCTCAGCGACCTGGCCGGAGTCACCTACGCAGCCACGTTGGCGAAAACGATGGGCTGGCAACTGCCCCGCCCGAAGCGGTCGATCGACTTCATCCACCGGCATCAGCAGCCCGACGGCGCCTTTATGAGCCAGGGCGGCGCCAGGGACCCCAAGTCCAATTTGTCGGTGCTCTACAGCACGGTCCAGGCCGTGGTCGCTTTGCGCTCTGGGCGAGCGGCCGAAGATCGACCCTGTCAACGTCATGGACCGCTTCTTTGTCGACAACGTGTTTCAGAAGCTGCCGTGGTACACCACGAGCTTCTTCCCGCTTTTCTACGCAGCACTGGGAAAGCCGTTTCCCGAACAGTACGACCAAGCCCTGCGCGACCTGCAAGTGCGCAATCAGAAAGACGATGGCTACCTGGGCGACCACGTGGCCGCGACCTTCCACATGGCCCACTACTTTCGCCTGGTCGGCCGGCCCACGCCCAAGGCCGCGCAAATGGTCCAGCGAGTGCTTCGCGACCAGAGGCCGAACGGGGGTTGGAACATCAAGGAGCCTGACTGGGACGTACACGCCTGTTTCGACGCGGTCTTCATCCTGCGGCAATTGGGCGGGAAATCGGAAGCGGTACGGCGTGCGATTCAGAAAGGCGCCGACTGGGCCCTCGCATGCCGCAACGCGCACGGCGGCTTCGGCCATTATCCCGGCCGGCACTCCGACATGGACGCCGTCTACTTCCAGTTCGGCACGCTGATCCAGGCCGGGCGTCTGCCGGCCGCGAAGCTCGACCTGCCCGACGGCCACACTCTAAGCTGGGGCCATGCCATGCAGCCCGACAAAGTGTACTGAGGACCAATGAAGGAGGTGTGTCGTGAGATGCCGCAGGACATTCTGGGCGTTTAGGGCCGTCACGTGTGCGTGGTTGCTCATGGTTGCGTCCGTGATTCCTTCAGCAGAGAAACCACACTCAGGGGCACCAGCGACCGCCAACCCGAGGGTCAAACATCCCAACCTGCTGCTCAACCGCGACGAGATCGAGCAGATCAAGAGCAAGATCCGCGCGCAGAAGTGGGCGGCCGATCTGTTCGCGCGGGTGGAGGCCATGGCGGACGAAATGGTGAGCAAGGGGGCCCGCAACGAGCGGGAGACGGCCCTCTGCTACGTGCTGACCGGTGAGAAAAGGTACGCCGATTCCGTGCGGCAGCTCCTGCTGCAACATGCCCGCGAATTCGAGGCGCAGCGGCCGAAGTTGGACATGAAGCTTCAGCCCGAGTGGGGCGCGTGGGAGCCGTGGGGCGTCCGTGCCTGGGCTTATGACCTGACGTACGACACGTTCTCGCCGGAAGAACGCCAGCGCGTCGAGGACTGGCTGCGCGAGCCTGCCGCCTGGTGATCCAAGGCGAAAAGCTGTGGACCACCACTCCCAACCTGGTTTTCGGCAAGCACTACAACGTCGGCCTGGCAGGCTACTGCCTGGGCGACAAGGAGCTGATCGACTGGGGACTAAACGATGCGGGCGCGCACGGGCCGCGCAAAGGCGGCTTCTACCAGGTGATGGACGCCATGATCGAGGACAAGCACTTCTGGGCCGAGGCCCCGATCTACGCCCTGCACTACGACGTACACGGCATGCTGGCCCTGGCCGAAGCCGCGCTGCACTACGACGGCACCGACCTGTACCACTATGTGTCGAAGAAAAGCGGCGCGTCGCTCAAGGGCGTCGTCGACGGCTACCTGCTGATGGGCTACCCGCTGGAACGGACCGGCATCGGCCGGGGCTCGATCCGCATGGCGACCTTCGCCGACGGCTCCACTAGTTACACGCCGCGCGGCGAGTTGTTCGATACCTTCCTCGTCAACCCGCTCGACACGGCCCCCTGCTTCTCGGGCGAACTGGAGATCGCCTACAAGCGCTACAAGGACCCGGGCTATGCCTGGCTACTGAGCCTCAACCCCAAACGCGATGCGAACATCGTTTACGGCCGGGCCACGTGGGGCTACGTCGCCCTGACCCACGGTGAGCCGCTCCCCGACAGGCCTTCTCCGCCGCCCGCCCCCGGCGGCGTCTACCCCGGCCTGGGCTTCGCCCTGCTCCGCGCCGACCAGTCGCCCGACTACTGGACGTCGGGCGGACTGGCGGCCGTGGTCATGCTGGGAAAATGGCTCAGCCACGGCCACAGCGACGATTACAGCCTCATCCTGCACGGCAAAGGCCGGCTGCTCTATCCCGCCTTGAACGTCATCCAATACGAGCCCAGTTACCTGAACTGGACGCACGAGGGCATCGCCCACAACACGCTGCTGGTCGACCATCAATCGCCGTCGCACGGTCCCTTCAGCACGCGCCAGGACCTGGCCGACGACGTGAAGTATTTCAGCATTCGCGGCAGCGCGTACCAGGGAGTGCGGCAAACCCGCGCCGTGCTGCTGACCAAAGAGTATCTGGCCGATTTCTTCCACGCGGCCGACACTGGGGAGCCGGCACGCCTACACGTATTCGACTGGGTGCTACACGGGCTGGGAAGGCTGTACCCGGGAAACCCGGCCGCCTATCGTCCGAGCCATGCACTGGTGCCGTACTACTGGTGGGTCGACAACGAGCGCGGGCGGACGACGGACGCCACCTTCCAGGCCGACTGGATCCAGCGGAGCGCGGGCATCACGCCCGGATTACAGGGCCTCGGCAAGGAGTGGTTTCAACAAGAGATGGGCGTACGCATGACGATGCTGGGGAGCAAGGGGACCCAGGTCTACGCGGGCGACGGCCCGATGACCAACGGCCCTCCCTATCATCGCCTCGACGGCAATCCGGAAGGCAGTCTGCCCCTGCTTGTTGTGCGGCGGGAATCGCCGGCCGCGCTCTTCGCAGCCGTTCACGAGCCCTACCAAGGCCGGCCGAAGGTCCGCGCGGTCCGCCACCTGGCGGAAAGTGACAACGCCGTATTGATGATGGTCCAATCCTTGGATTTTACCGACTACGTGATGGCGGCCTTCGACGACAACGAAAACACCCTGGTAACGGCCGGCGGCGAGGTCTTCACTTTCTCCGACTTCGGTTACCTGCGTGTGGCAGGGCCTACGTGGCGGATGGGGGGGAAAATCGGCGGATTTCGCGTGAGGCTAGCGTCGCCGCCGCCGCCGGGGTGGAATCTACAAGTGGTGGTCAACGGAAACAAGCAGCGGCTGGCGGACGCGATGGGCCTTGTGCAATGGGGCAAGCTTCCCAAGGACCTGCCGCCGGCCGCCAAAGACGGCGAGGTGGACAGTCTGATTGAACGAACGGCCGCGGTCCATTGCCGCTTCCAGCCCGAAGAAGTGCACTTGGCGCCGGGCGGCGAAAAGGAAGTGGACTTGCACCTACGCGCGGTGGGCGAGGGGCAGTTCTTCCAGCAGTTCCGCCTGCACGGCCAGTTCCGCCTCGTTGCGCCCAAGGGCTTGCACGTCGATCCGGCCCAAATTGCCGTCGAGCCGATGGAAGAGGGCCAGGAGCGGACGGTCCGCTTCAAGGTGCGAGCCGAGAAGGACGCAGCCGACCTCCTGCGGGACATCCGCTTGCTGCCCGGCGATGGCCTGCGGGCCGCGGCGCAGTCGCTCCTGGTCTCCACCGGCGTGGTGATCACGCCCGACAACCGCGTGCCCAAGAGCGGGCAGTACGTGGTCCGCGCCCCCGGCTACACGACGAAAGTCGATCATTACAGCGGCACGTCTTTCTATCTGCTCGATGCGGACGGCCACCGCCGCTTCGGACGCGTGGTGACGGGCAATTTCCTCACGGGCTTCCCGGGCCTGGCCTGCGAGGGCAAGTGGTCGTTGGTGTTCGGTCACCAGTGCGAAGGCATCTGGACCGGTCAGAACAACCTGACGGTTCGGCCGCTGGGCCTGGACGGCGCACCGAACGCCCGACTGCTTTACACCTATTACCCGGACCGGATCGTGATCCGCATGGTGCCGCCGACCGATCTGACCAAGGAGTTCACCATGTGGCTGGGCAACTTCGACGTCCTGGGTCCGCCCCTGCACAACGGCAAGCAGGAACAACCATGGTCGCCTATCGTGGCCGACCGATTCTTCTTCCCCCACCCGCTTTATCGTCAGGGAGTCCTGCTGACGACGCCTCCCAAGACCGTGTTGCAACTCCGGGGGGACACCGCCGTCAGTTTCCCGATCCGCGCAGGACAAGAGGTGACGTTGCGGTTTGCCGAAGAAAGTGAGGCGAGGGTGAAATGATATTCCCGCCCGGCGATTTTACGGTCCCATCACGGAGAAATAATCCGTCGCGGCCGCATCCACAGCGGCCACGCTCATCGCCGGCGGCAAGCCGCGGAAACGACAGAAGATTCCGACCTGGTGCAACAGGTCGCGGGGATGACAGAACCGCATCGGCCGGGCGGGAGCGTTATAGTGCCGCACGATCAGATGGTCCAGCGCGGCCGCATCGTACGCGACCGCCTGCTTCTGACACAACTGCTCGAACAACGTGCGGAATTGCGCGACGCTGGGATCCTCGACCTCGATCTTGTAGGGAATCCGCCGCAAGAATGCCTCGTCGACCAACTCCCTCGGCTCCAGGTTCGTGGAGAACACGATGAACTGGTCGAACGGCACGCAGATTTTGCGCCCGCTGGTCAGTCCCAGATAGTCGCGCCGTTCTTCCAGGGGCACAATCCAGCGGTTCAACAGTTTCTGCGGTGGCACGCGTTGGCGGCCAAAGTCGTCGATCACCAACGTCCCGCAATTGCTCTTCATTTGAAGAGGCGCTTCGCCAATCCCCGACTCCTTGTGGGCGGTGATCTCCAGGCAATCCATCGTCAGTTCGCCGCCGACGACGATCGTGGGCCGGCGGATGCGCACCCAGCGATAGTCGATCTTCTCGTCGGCCACGATCTGTTCGCCCGTGGCCAAGGGCAGTTCCTCGTGGCAACTCGGATCGAAGAGGCGGATGAGTTCCCCCCAGACGCTGATCACACGGGGAATCCAGATGCTCGTGCCGTAGGCGGCTGCAATCCGCTCCGCGATGCAGGTCTTGCCGTTGCCGGCATGACCGTGCAGGAAGAGCCCCCGTCGGCACGCGATGGCCCGGCCCAGGCGGCCGAATATTTCCTTGCTGATTGTCAGATCGGCGAAGGCGCGGCGGAGGCTTTCCATGCGCGGCTTCACCCGGTCCAGCGACTGTGCGGCAACGCTTGCAACATAGTCGTCCAGGGAAACGGGCACGACCCCGCAGTAACTGCAATGGACGGCCGACTGCCGGGCCTTCTCCAACCCGGCATCGGTGATCTCGTAAACGTAGTCGCTCAAGGTTGCCGCACTCTTGAAGACCAACAGGCGTTCCATCTTCATCGCGTGGAACAGCTTCTCCGTGAGGGGGAACGGCAGACCGATCTGCTGCGATATTTCCATGCCCGTCAAGGCGCCGCGGTGCATCAGCAGGCGAAGGATGATGCCCTCGATTTCCGCTGCGGCGACGTGGGTCTCGGCCAGCGTGCGCGGGGCGGCGGGAAAGAACGCCTCCTCCACCGGGGCGGGCACCATGTCGGGCACCATGTACCCATGGTCGTGGTCGGCGGCGGGCGCAGGTTGCGCGGACAACTCATCTTCCCGCGCCAGGGCCGGGTACCCGAGCTCCCGCTTGCCGGTGGCGGGTGGCGGCAGCTCCGCCGGCCCCGCGGTGACGACGCAAGTCCCCCCAGAGGCTGGTTGCGAATCTTCTGCCAGCGACGCCAATTGTTCCAGCAGGTCTTCCAAACCGGCGTTCAGCTCCGAGGGGCTTTCGGACATGGCCTCACTCCTTCGTCGCTGGCGAATCGGTCTCGACGAATTGTGCGCCGATCGCGTAGCAATTCTTGTCGAGCCGCCGGCACCAGGCAACTTCGATCGCCCGCTCGACGCCCGTCAGCAGGATCAGCCGCAGCCTTTCGCCCGGGTACAGAATCGTGCTGTGCAGGAAGCCGCAGCCTTGCCGGCAGAAGTCGCTGGTATAGACGCTATGCCAGGCGGTTTCCCGCGGCAGCGCGGGGAAACTCTGCCTAAGCTCCAGTGCCGCGCGGCGGTTCTCGCCCCGGCAGTGCACCCGGCGGTGCCGCCGCACGTCGTCGCCGGGCACCGGTCCCGCGCCGGTCTTCTCCAACTCGTCGCGGAGCTTCGGCGGGAGCCGCACGTGGCAGGGCAGCGAGCAGATCCAACGGGCTACGTCGTCTTGGCGACCACTGACATCCAGCATCGCATCATCTCCTCGTCAAAGCCCCGCCCCGCCTGGCGGTCGAGATATTCCAAGGCGTCGGACCGCCGCGCCGCGCGGCGATAGGGTCGATCACGGCAAAGCGCTTCATACACGTCGGCAATGGCGCAAAGCCGGGCATATTCGTGAATTTCCGATTGCACCAGGCCGACCGGATAACCGCGGCCGTCGCACCGCTCGTGATGGCTGTAGACCATCATCAACTGCCCCCAGGTCAGGTCCGTGCGGCGGCAAAGCTGTTTGAAACCGTGAACGGGATGCTCCCGTATGATCCGCCGCTCGCGGTCGCTCAGCTTCCCCGGCTTTTCCATGATATGCCGCGGCACGCCCTGCACGCCGATGTCCTTCAGCAGCGCCCCCTGGCCGATCTGCAGCAGTTCCTGCTGTTCGTTGATCCCCAGCCGCTTCGCCAGCAACAGGCAGTTCGTGGCCACGTTCATGGCGTGCGTGAAAATACTATAGTCGTGCGACATCAAGCGGAGCAGATCGCCCAGCACGATCTGCGAGTCGCAGACCGTCTGCACCATGCCCTGGCTGAGCTCGCTGGTGACCTTCACGGCCGACTCCTGATCGCCTTTGCTCAAGGCCTCGGTCAGCACGGCCCGCATCGCATCGCGCAGGACCTCGTAGCGCTGCACGGGGGGAATGTCGTGGTTGTTGAGGATCGTTTCGCGAATATACTCGCGATAGGTGGCCGAATCGCCTTGGGCAATATAGAGCGTGCGAACGCCCCGTTGCAGCAGCCGCTGCAGGTCGGATTTTTCCAGGGGATGCTGCCGTTGCCGATACAGTACAAGGCGGTTGCGTCCCTCGTTGTGCAGATAGAGATCGAACGCCACGTTAGTCGCGGCGCAGAGCGTCTCGACGCCGATCGGCATCAAGTCGCCTACATCGAAATCGATTTCTGCCACGCTCATAAGCCCGCCCGACAGCGAATTCCTACAGGATTATTGGAAGCGTAGGATATTTTCCGGCCGGGAACCCAGCGCGGCAGCCTTGGTCCGGTCTCGGCCGGGCCAAGCGGGCCGGATTGGAACAATTACGTGGACCTTGACGAAGAAAAGGAATAGAACGGGTTAGAATAGGCCGAAGAGCAGCTTCAGCAGATAGGTGGCCTCGGACTCCTCGCCGAAGGCGTGTAACCCCATAGCCCAGGGTGCGCTGCGCGGCTTTGGGCTACGGAGTTTGACCGCTTTGCGGTCGGTATAGAGTAAGCAGATTATTCTCCGGCCGCGGCTTGCGTCGTCGCCTCCCGCCGCCGGCGATTGATCTTTTGCACGGAATTCTGGGCCACCACGCGACCCGCCCGATTCCAACTCGATTGCGCCCGATCGAGGAAAGCGATGCTCTTCTCCGTGCCCACGTTGCCCAGAATTATTCGCCCGCTTCGAGTATCAGCGCGACCTGGCGCTCCTGGCCGTTGCGGACGACGCTGATTGTCACTTGCTCGCCGGCTCGCTTGCTTTCGATCGCGTCGAGGAACTCGTCGGCCGTCTTGACCCGTTTCCCGTCGACACCCACGATCAAGTCGGCCGCCGAGCGATCGACGGTCTGATACTCGTAGACGAACGGCCCCTGCCGTTTCTGCTGCCGTACAATCTTGAAACCGTGCAGCCCGGCACGCTCGGCGGGGCCGCCGGGGACAAGCGTGGCAATCAGCAGCCCCTGATCGGTTTGATAGACCCGCACAATACCGGCCTCCGGCCGCCGTACCCGACCGTCATGGATCAATTGCGGAACGATGCGGGCGATCGTGCTCACCGGGATGGCAAAGCCCACGCCGGCGCTCTCGCCCGTCTTGCTGGCGATTGCCGTATTCATGCCGATCATCCGCGCATGACTATCCAGGAGCGGCCCGCCGGAGTTGCCCGGATTGATCGCTGCGTCGATCTGGATGATCGACTTCAGGAATCGGCCCGCCCGGCGGCTGGGCAATAGTCGATTCCGATTCAAACTCGCAATGATGCCGGTGGTCAGCGTACGATCCAGCCCGAACGGATTGCCGATGGCAAAGACCCGCTGCCCGACCTTCAACGCCGCCGAATCGCCCAAGACCGCCGGAAATAACGAGGCCGGCGGGGCATCGATCTTCAACACCGCCACGTCGGTGGCCGGATCCTGGCCGATCAGTCGGGCATCGTAGGTATTGCCGTCGAAGAGGGTCACCTGGATTTGGCGGGCCCCGTCCACGACATGGAAGTTGGTAAGAATGTGTCCCTGGCGGTCGAGGACCACCCCGCTCCCCTCGCCTTCCGACGGCACTTCGATCAACGAGAATCGCTCGCCCTGAAATCCCTTGGTGGTGATATTCACCACGGCGCGATTCGCCTGCTCATAGACCCAGATATTGACCCGCTCTTCGGCCGTGTATTCGGCCGCGTCGCGTGGACCTGGGGAAGCGGCGGGTGCCGCAACCGGTGGCACCGCCCGTGGGTCGCTCGGCGGCACGATCAGCGGCTCGGCAGGTGGCGCCGGCACGGCCAGCGCAGGTCCGCCGACAGGGCCGACACCCCCCACTCCAGGTTCCTGTGCAGCCGAAATCGGTTCCATTCCGGGACCACGAGACAGGACCACGGCCAGTAATCCACCCAAGACTCCAGAAATCAGGCAGTATAAGGCAGTTCGTTTCAAAGCAACGCTCCAATTGTTCTCCACCCATTTTAGCATATTAAGAAAGCTGCGGGGAGGTCGGATCGGCGAATAGCTGGGCAAGATTCTGAACGAATGCCGAGTTTAACGCGTCTGGCCCTCCAAACGGAAAAGCTTCAGCAGAACGAACTCTTTACCAGGCTTAAGCAAGCAGATTCGATTTCGTTTGCATTATCTGAACGGAAGCCACGCTGTGAGTCTGTCATTATTGCCTAGACCGTTTTTTTCGTCTGAATTCATCAAAGCAACAGAGTTGCCCAATTACCGCTGTTTACCCGTATTGCTTAATGATTGCCGATGCGACTCACCGATACCGTTTAGCGAAATTTGCTTTACGGCCTTTAATACTGCGAACGTTTGAAAATGATCAGGACACGTCCCTTTAGTGACGGTTTGAATCACTTTCAGCCGTGCCACGTATCGAAGATGGCCGCCTGACTTAGCCCCTTTCCAATTATTCCGGCTCCTATTTTACTCGGAGGAATCAAAGAATGAGACGCTGCTTCAGTCCCTGGTCCTTGCCCAACCCCTTTTGTGGTACGGTGCTTGCTCTGACATTGTTCGGCGCCGCCAACGTCGGCGCCGCGATCATCATGTCGGCGAACGCGGCTGACCGGCCGACGCTCGTCACCAGCGCGGGAACTGAGTTCCCGGTTGAACTGAACGGGGATCCCATCGTCTATGCCAATCTGAACACGGAAATTGCCGCCGAGCAGCCCGCCTTGCCATCCCTGTCGCCCGATGAGCCTCAGACCTCGAATTCCACCTCGCTGGCTGATCAAGTAGTCGCCACGGATGCCGCCCCGAACGACGACGCGATGCTGGATGACGCCGAGGACCTTGCTTGGGACGAGACCGAGGACACCATTGCGGATGCGGCCGATACATCCGCTGCAGGCCCGGCCGAGAACACCGCTCCGGACGCGAGCGATCCGACCAACGACAATTTCAGTGATTACTACAAGTTCAAGTTCGGCCACTTCGGCGGTCACTACGGCGAAAATGCCGCTGGCTGCTTGCCTGCCGAGAAGTCTGCCAACGACACGGCCACGAACAACAACGGCAGCAATAACGGCACGTCGGGCGAAGCCACCGTGCCTGCCGAGAAGTCTGCCAACGACACGGCCACGAACAACAACGACAATAATAACGGTACGTCGGGCGAAGCCACAGTGCCTGCCGAGAAGTCGGCCAACGACACGGCCACGAACAACAACGACAATAATAACGGTACGTCGGGCGAAGCCACCGTGCCCGCCGAGAAGTCGGCCAACGACGCGGCCACGAACAACAACGGCAGCAATAACGGCACGTTGGGCGAAGCCACAGTGCCTGCCGAGAAGTCTGCCAACGACACGGCCACGAACAACAACGACAATAATAACGGTACGTCGGGCGAAGCCACAGTGCCCGCCGAGAAGTCTGCCAACGACACGACCACGAACAACAACGGCAATAATAACGGTACGTCGGGCGAAGCCACACTGCCCGCCGAGAAGTCTGCCAACGACGCGGCCACGAACAACAGTGGCAGCAATAACGGCACGTCGGGCGAAGCCACAGTGCCCGCCGAGAAGTCTGCCAACGACACGACCACGAACAACAACGGCAGCAATAACGGCACGTCCGGCGAAGCGAAGACCACGAACGACGGTTCAAACGGCAACGGCACGATGAACGGTGCAACTCCGGCCGCCGATAAGAATCCCTCCGACGCCAGCAAGACCGAGAGCGAGTCGAAGTCCGACACCACGGACAAGACCAGCGACGACACCAACTACTCACGGCCGGAGAGTTTCAGCCAGGACTACATGAAATACAAGTACGGCCAGTCCGGCAACTATTATGGCGAGAACGCCGATGTAAATCCGAACCCTCCGCAGGCGACGGACAGCAACACCAAGACTGAGGAAGCCACCAAGTCCGAGGAAGCGCCGAAGACCGAGGAAGCGACCAAGGCCGTGGAAGCGCCCAAGACCGAGGAGGCCACCAAGGCTGTGGACGTGCCCAAGACCGAGGAAGCCACCAAGACCGAGGAGGCCACCAAGGCTGTGGACGTGCCCAAGACCGAGGAAGCCACCAAGACCGAGGAAGCCACCAAGACCGAGGAAGCTACCAAGACCGAGGAAGCTACCAAGACCGAGGAAGCTACCAAGACCGAGGAAGCTACCAAGACCGAGGAAGCCACCAAGGCTGAGGAAGCGCCCAAGACTGAGGAAGCGCCGAAGACCGAGGAAGCGCCCAAGACCGAGGAAACGCCGAAGATCGAGGAAGCCACCAAGACCGAGGAAGCCACCAAGACCGAGGAAGCCACCAAGGCTGAGGAAGCGCCCAAGACTGAGGAAGCGCCGAAGACCGAGGAAGCCACCAAGACTGAGGAAGCGCCCAAGACTGAGGAAACGCCCAAGACCGAGGAAACGCCCAAGACCGAGGAAGCCACCAAGGCTGAGGAAGCGCCCAAGACTGAAGAAACGCCGAAGACCGAGGAAGCGACAAAGTCCGAAGAAGCGCCCAAGACCGAGGAAGCCACCAAGACGGACGGCGCAACCAAGACGGACGAGTCGCCTAAGTCCGACGCGAACTCCAGCGGCGCGACCTCAGGGGATTCGAAGCCCGAAACCCCCCCGACCTCCGATTCGACCCCTTCGTCGAGCATGCAGGACTACTACCGCTATCGCTACGAGCCGTTGGACAGCCAATACGGCGACAACCGGAATGCTGACGACGACGATGGCGCAACGCCCTGGAATGATGATTCGGCCAATACCGAGGACAGCGACGACAGCATCATGATGAACGCCGAAGATCATGACTACGGCAGTGTGGCTGCCAACGGCGCGAATCCGAGTGGAACTTCTCCGCTGGCCGATGCCGTGCTGGCGGTGATCTCGCAGTGGGCCGATGACTTCGCCTCCAATTACGGGCTGAAAGTGTCGCAGGTCGTGGGTCTGTTGGGGCAGTGGAGGTAGACGTCTTCGCTCGGTGCGCACGGCGGCTATAAAGCGAATCTGAGAAACAACTTACGGCTCGTCCAGCCACGCTGGACGGGCCGTTTTCGTTTTCCTGGCTCTCCGCCGAGTTTTGGGTGCGGGCGTCCCGCCTGCTTCGCTAAGCGCCTTCGATATCGGTTCCGTGCGTGCGAAGTCGTCACCGCCACCCCGGCCGGTCCCGAGGGAGATGGGACTGCCCCCTGGGACCGTTGAGGGCCGGTGTCACTTCCTTCCCAGGGGCAACGCCTACTTCGCCTTGATGTCGTAGCACAGCAACACGTCTTGGTCGCGCAGGTACAGTTTGCCGTTGGCAATCACCGGGTGCGTCCAAGCCGCCGAACCACTGCGGTCGGGCTGATCGAAGCGGCCGCGTTCGACGTACTGCTTGGGGTTCGGCTCGATCAGGAGCATGGCGCCCTTCTCGGTGCGATAGTAGAGTCGCCCATCCGCGAAGGCCAGCGAGCCTTTCGGGGCCCGGCGCTGGCCGCTGTCGCGCTCGTCCCACAGGACCTTCCCGGTCTGGAAGTCGAGGCAGACGAGAAAACCACCCCCATTGCCGCCGTTGGCGCCATACAGGCAGCCGTCGACGAGGATCATGCCGCCGTGGTGGTTCTGCATCTTCGCGGTGGAATAGACTTCTTCGGCCTTGACGCCACCGCCGGCATCCCTGCTCAGCTTCACCAATCCACCGCCCGCATCATAGGCCGAGGCAGCGAATACCAAGCCATCGTGGTGGACTGGCGAGGAACAGTTGATACTCATGCGGTTGGCGGGCCGGTCATACCGCCAGAGGAACTTGCCGTCGGACGCCGCGACCCCGACGAGCGCCCTCGCGAGGAACTGCACATACTCGCGCTGCCCGTCGAAGTCGATGGCGATGACCGAGGCGTAGGCCGCTCCAGAAGCGCCCGAACCGCCGAAACCGCCGGGACCGCCGCCGCGACCGCCGCGACCGCTGGGAAAACCGCTGCGACCACCGGGACCGGCAGCGGGACCACCGGGGCCGCCGCCGGAACCGCCGGGCACCTTGCTCTTCCAGATCGTCTTGCCAGTCAACTTGTCGAGGGCCACCATGGCGGCGTCTTGGCCGCCGGGGGTGCAGATGACCTTATCACCATCAACGAGCGGCGATTCGCGGTAACTCCACATTGGTGCGCGCCCGCCAAAATCGCGCGTCAGGCTGCGTTGCCAAAGGACCTTGCCGTCTCGAACCTGCAGGCAAGCCAGGTCACCGCCCATGCCCAGGACATAGAGCAGTTCACCATCGACCGTGGGCGTGCACCCCGGCCCCTCTGCTCCCTGCGGCATGCGCTGCTGGGCAGCCGGCCCAAGGCGCGTCGACCACAGCGTCTTGCCATCCGTCTCGGACAGGGCCCAAACGACTTCGTCGTCGCCGCGATTGCTCATGCCGAAGATCCGCCCGGCGGCGATGGACGGACCGCTGTAGCCGCCGCCGAGTCCCTTGATTTTCCAGGCGAGCGGTGGGCCATCGTTGGTCCATTCCTTGAGGAGCCCGCGCTCGTTGGACACGGCGGTCCGGTCGGGGCCCTGCCACTGGGGCCAATCGAAGGACCCTGGTGATCCTGCAAAGGCTGTTGCGCCGGACAGGACCAGCGCGAGACACCAAGCATAGCGTTTCATGGACGAATCTCCTTAAAGACAAAGTGGTTAGACTGTTCTCCTTACAGGGATTATACACCAAATCGCAGGTGTCGCGCAAGAGAGGCCGCTTTCCTTAATGGCATCGTCGCCGTATCATTTTTGGAACGTGTCTCGCATCGAGATTGGCCGCCCAGTGCGGCCGCGGTGCGGGCGATGTTTTGCGATCCATAAATCCAATCGTGCATTCGTCTGCAAGGAGTCGATCATGGCCGATGCGAGAAAATCGCTGGAAGACCTGCTGGGAACGCTTGGGGAATCATCGCGGTTCGTCACACACGGCAGCCTGCCGCCGGTGTTGCCGGGATTGGAGGTCAAGGGCGCCGGTTCGATCGGCTCGCCGCTTTCCGCGGCCGATGCCAAACGCCTCATCGCCCAGGCCGAACAGGCGCCGTACGGCCGAGGTGAAAAAACTATTCTGGACACGAGCGTCCGCCGCGTTTGGCAACTCGATCCGGCGAAGTTCGTTCTTGCGAATCTCGAGTGGGACGCCCACGTGGCGGCCATCGTCGAAGCCGTCAAGCAGGATTTCGGCATCGCCCAGAAAGTGAAGCCGGAGCTCTATAAGCTGCTCGTTTACGAGAAGGGCAGCTTCTTCGCGCCGCACCGCGACACGGAAAAAGTGTCCCGAATGTTCGCCACTCTCGTGGTCTGCCTGCCGTCGCGCCACGCCGGGGGCGCGCTCATCGTGCGGCATGACGGACAAACCGAAACGATCGATTTCAGCAAGAAAGAGGGTGAATTCCAGACGCAGTACGCTGCCTTCTATGCCGACTGCGAGCACGAGATCAAGCCGATCACGTCCGGATATCGGCTTTGCCTGACCTACAATCTGGCGACGGCCGGCAGAAAGCAGCCCGCGGCGCCGCAAAGCTCGGCCGCGGTCAAAGAGGCGGCCACGTTGCTGGCCGCGATCTTTGCCGACGCCTCGGCCGGCCCGCAAAAGATCGCCGTTCCCTTCCGACACCAGTACACCGAAGCCGGCCTCGACCCCCGTCAACTCAAGGGAGCTGATCGCGCCTGCGCCGACGTGCTCACGCGCGCCGCGGAATCCTTGGGATATGAGGTCAACTTCGCCCTGCTCACGCACTGGCAATCGGGCGAAGTCGACTACGAGACGCTGGACCACGATCCCTATCGGCGGCGAAGTTCTTATCGCTGGTCGGACGACTACGATGAAGACGATGGCGGCAACGATTACGGATCGGACGGCTATTCCGGCGCCGATATGGGCGAGGTCTACGACGAAAGCCTGACGCTCGATCATTGGCTCGATCCGCAGGGCCGCAAGCGGCCTTTCGGGGAGATCAGCCTGGAAGAAAACGAGATCCTCAATACCAGTGACAAGGAAGACTGGGCCTGCCGCCAGGAAATCGAAGAGGCCAGCGGCAACGCCGGGGTATCGATGGAGCGATGGTATCGCCAAGGCGCGATCGTGATCTGGCCTGGCGACCGCACGTTCGGCGTCCTGGCCAAGGAAGGGCAGCAATCCGCGCTGCCTGAGTTGGAGAAGCGGGCGGCCCGCGCCAAGAAGCCCGATACCGTGGCGGCCTGTCGCGCATTTGCCGCCGAAATAGTCGCTCACTGGCGGCCGCGCCAGCAGAGCTTGGAGGGCGAGGATGCCTATTCCGGCCGCATGCTCGAAATGCTGGAGCGCATCGGCGCGGCGGAACTCGCCGAACGATTCGTCCTCGAAGTGCTGCCCGGCGATTATGACGGCTCGGAAGGCAAAATGCTGCTGCGGCTGGCCGCGCGGCTTGGCTGGCAGCGCGTGGCGACCGCGCTGTGCGGGCTGATTGCCCGGCAGAAGCCCGAGGACTATCACCCCCGCCTGGACCGGCTCGTGGCGCTGTGCAGGCCGGTATGCTGCGATCCGCCTGCCATGACCGACGACCGCCGCGACGCTTGCGCCGAGGTGGCCGGTGCGCTGGTGCAGGCGATCGAGCTTTGGGATGCGAAGCCTGCCGGCACATATTTCCACGCGAGCCAAACGCGCAAGGGAGTCGTGGACGACATGACGAGGATCCTTGCCGCGATCTCGGACGCCAAGCGATTGGACTGGCTCGTGACGCATGTCGTGGCCGACGCTTCGCATTACGATTTGCGCGAAGTACTGGTTCCCGACGTCGTAACGATCTACGGTTGGCTGCCCAAAATGCCCGCGGCGCGGTCGGCGGCCGCCCGCTTGTTGGAGCATTGCAAGACCGCCTTGCGCGGCGCCACGGCCCGGCCAATCGAGGCCCCAAAGGATTGGGCCCGAGAGGCCGAGCTGGGTTGCCACTGCGCGGATTGCCGAGCGTTGGCCGCATTCTTACGCGATCCGGCCGCTCGCGTGGGGCGTTTTCCGCTCCGCAAAGACCGGCGGCAGCACCTCCACCGCATCATCGACGGCCGTCAGTGCGACTGCACGCACGTCACCGAGCGCAAAGGCTCGCCGCAAACCTTGGTCTGCACCAAGACCCAGGCATCCTATCAGCGGCGGCTCAAACAATTTGACAGCGACCTGGCTATGCTCCGACAGTTGCAGACGCTCGCCGCCGCGAAGGACTCCAAGACGGCCCGGCCCAGCCGGGCATCCGCGCGGGTCGTCAAGAAGAAAGGAAGGGGGAAAGGCTCCTGAAGTACGACCGGCCGGCCGCGTGATTCTCAGATTTCAGAACAACCCCACCGTCTGCCCGTTCTCGTCGATGTCGATCGATTCCGCCGCGGGCAGTTTTGGCAGCCCGGGCATTGTCATGATGTCGCCGGTCAAGACGACCACGAAGCCGGCCCCGGCGGAAACCATCACGTCGCGCAAGGGCACATCGAAATTCTTGGGACGGCCCACCAGGCCGGGGTCTGTCGAGAGCGAATACTGCGTTTTCGCCATGCAGACCGGCAGATGGCCGAAGCCGGCCTCCTGGAGCTGGTGAAACTTCTCGCGGAGCTTCTTGTCGGCCAAAACGTCCGTCGCGCCGTAGATTTCACGGCAGATAATTCCGACCTTCTGCCAAAGCGTGCAACTGTCGGGATAGAGCAGCGAGAAATCAGTCTTGGTGTGCTCGATGACCTCGACCACGGACTGGGCCAGTTCCTTGGCGCCCTCGCCGCCGCACAGCCAATGCTCGGCCCGCACGATCTTCACCGACAGATAGGCGCACTTGTCGCGGATGAACTGGATCTCCGCGTCGGTGTCGTTGGAGAAGTGGTTGATCGCCACGACCACCGGGAGGCCGAAGCGATGGATGTTCTCGATGTGCTTCTTGAGGTTCTCGACTCCCTTCTCCAAGGCTTCCACGTTCGGCTTGGAAAGCTCTTTCGACGGCACGCCGCCGTGCAGTTTCAGGGCCCGCACGGTGGCCACGATCACCACGGCGTCGGGCTTGATACCGGCCTTCCGGCACTTGATGTTCATGAACTTCTCGGCCCCCAGATCGGCGCCGAAACCGGCCTCGGTCACCGTATACTCCGAAAGCCGCATCGAGAGCTTAGTGGCCAGCACGCTGTTGCAGCCGTGGGCGATATTGGCAAACGGCCCGCCGTGGATGAACGCCGGGTTGCCTTCCAGCGTTTGCACCAGGTTCGGCTTGAGGGCTTCCTTCAACAACACCGTCATCGCCCCGTGGGCCTTCAGACCGGCCGCGGTGACCGGTTTGCGCTCCCGGTCGTAGGCCACGATCATCCGCCCCAGCCGCTGCCGCAGTTCGTCGAGCGACTCGGAGAGACAGAAGCAGGCCATGACTTCGGAAGCGACGGTGATGTCGAAACCGCCTTCGCGGGGCATCGAATTGTTGACCCCGCCCAGGCCGACGATGATGTTCCGCAAGGCCCGATCGTTCATGTCGACGACCCGTTTCCAGACGATCCGCCGCAGATCGATCCCCAAGGCGTTGCCGTGGTGGATGTGGTTGTCCAGCATCGCGGCCAGGAGGTTGTGGGCCAGCTCGATGGCGTGGAAATCGCCGGTGAAATGGAGGTTGATGTCCTCCATGGGGATGACCTGGGCGTTGCCGCCGCCGGCAGCGCCGCCCTTCATGCCGAAGCACGGCCCCAACGACGGTTCACGGAGGCAGACGCTGGCCCGCTTGCCGATGCGGTTCAGGGCGTCGCACAAGCCGATGCTCGTGGTCGTTTTGCCCTCGCCGGCGGGCGTCGGCGTGATGGCGGTCACCAGCACCAGCTTGCCGGTGGGCTTGTCTTGCAGCCGTCGATAGAGCTCCAATGAGACCTTGGCTTTGTACTTGCCGTAGTGCTCCAGGTTGTCGGCGGGGATTGCCAGCCGTTCGGCAATCTTGTCGATGGGGCGAATCGGCGCCTTGCGGGCGATCTCGATGTCGGGGGGCAAAAGGCGCGTAGCTTCAGGCATGATCGGGCAATTCGTTGGTGGTCAAAAGTAATAGTGATTTCTTTTTCTAAAACACTTGCGTGATTCAGGGGCAACTGGTCGTTCGGCACCTGGACGGCAGTCCCGTCGCGCCTAGCGCGGTCCCATCCTTGGCATCTCCAGTCCATGCCGATACAAATCGGGAACCAAATAATTCCCCTCTTCCTTAAGTCTAATCACCCCAGCCTCGCTCAGTACGCTGATCTTGTCGTCCTTCACGAATCGCTTGAGGGTTTCGAGAGCCCCCGTCGAATTCTGTCCTTTCAGCGAGTCAAGAACCGGCCCAAGTTCAGGATATTCCTCACGAAGCGCGTCGACTCGTTGGCGCGACGTCGGATCAAGCGCAACGGACACCGACTGGCGAGAAATTGCGGACTCTTCTGAATACCGTTGCCCCTCACGCAGTCGCTCGCTCTCAAAGTGAATTGCTTCCTGGAGAAGGCAAACCAAGTCGCGAGGGTAGATCGCGTCCTTTGCGTCTTCCAAGCGACGCAAGATCCAAGTCCTTGTCAATGAGTTCTTGCCTGCCCAGATGTGGTGCTCAAAAAGGCGGTCCAAATAAGGATGTAGGTCTCTCTCGCCGGCTGTTTCAACGGCTCCCTCGTTCATCACAGGCGCATTCAGAGAATCATCACACCAACGGCGGAAGTGGCCGGAATGGAGTGCTCTTTTTGCGACCAGCCGCCAAAGATTCCCCTTGTCCCAGGCAAGCCTCATTTCCTTGCCTCGAAAATGAGATTTCTCGGGGAACGAGAGGTCTTGCCACAAGTCCGTGCGAAGGAAAATCTTCACACTCACACTGCGCATTTTCGAGAACGATGATTGCCAAGCGGAGAATAACTGGACCAAACCGCGTTTCCGGCGCCCGCTATCCGCCTTAAATGCAGCGTCCAATCCGTCCAAGCAAAGGATGATCTGGCGTCGGTCAGCGGCCAAAGAGCCTTCCACTTCACTCCACGCATTGAAAACTCGGACTGCAATCTCCCCTTCCCGCAAGCCGTCGATCAACTCTCGAACCTTTAGCGGGTTGTCGGGTAGCCGTGAAATGATCTCGGCCAGTTTTCGCACACCAGAGTCTGTAACCGCAGACGTGTTCGGTAGTACGGAAAGCATGTAGAGTCGCCAGAACACGTCCATCGACGGCACTTCGTCCTGGATATTGCATAAGAGATCGGGTGCAAGACCATTCCCCGGACCATGCACCGCAAACACATCCTTATCTTTCGTAATAAACGAAAAAAGCGCCGTCTTGCCAGATCCTTTGCCGCCGAGGATCACGACAACTCGCGGATCCCTGAATTCCTCGATGTGCTGAGTCCGTAGGAAAAGTGAACTAATTAGCTCCGGGTCCTGCTCGGCAAACAGGATGAAGTTCGGTTCCAAGCCTTTGAGCAACTCCTGTTTCCGGGCGGCGTCCAAGAGAACGCGCGGCCGCGGTGGAGGCAGCGAACCGCTTACATAGGAGATGACGTCTTGAAACATTGCGAAATGCGCTTCGCGAGGTTCGCTGTCTGTCGGCAATGACTCCAGGTCGGCCAAACGTTCATCATACGATATCATCGCCGGTTCTTGGTGCGAGATTTCCTCGATCTGAGCTTCCAGATTATCCGCACTGGCGATGGCGTCATACCGTACGCGATCGAGGTAGTTGAATGCTTCGGTTATCCTCTTCACGTGTGAACCGGCGAGCCGCGATTGAAGGATCGTCGACGCTACGCAATACACATCAGGCTTCGGGTCTGGGTCCCTCTCGCGACGACGATTCTGTTCGGCTGTCAACAGCGAAACAACCCGGCTAATCCCTTCGATTTGGACCCTTGAAGGACCAAATATTGCAATTACGAGGTCCGTCAATGATCTCAAACACAAGTTCGACGCATCGTTAAACCCCGTTGGTGCATCGATCAGAATCGCGTCGGGATTCAAATCGGTGGCCAACTCCTTGAACAGATCGTTGAATGGCGACGACATGTCGAAGAGAATGCCTGCCGAAGGACGCTCTGTGAGCGGAGGCAGTTCCACGAGCCTCTGCCAGTCCAACGTTTGTAGGGTTGCGAGGTAGGACTCATCCATTCGCCCAGCCTGCATAAGATAAAGTGCTCCCAAAGCCTTCGGGTCGAGCGATATTTCCTGAACAAGCTCCGTTGCTCGCAGCGGGTTACGGCAACTCCAACGATCGAGATACTCAACAAGCCCCGGTGCCGGTTGCTGTCCAAAAAGTGCCCAAAGACTTGGAGCAGATAAATCCAAGTCCAGGAGGACAACACGCCAGCCCTCTCTCGCCAACGCCCAGGCGGTATGGGCAAGGCAGAAACTCCTCCCCGTTCCGCCTTTGTATGCGTAGAAACCAACAATCTTCGGACGGATTTGCATAGTCAAACCGCTTCTGATGCAAGACGTGCTGAATAGCTCGGCAGATCGCGCGCGAAATCACCGAGTGACGGCATGACGCGAAGCGCGTCAAGCCATGACGCAATCTCGTCCAATTGAGCTACCACATTCTCTTTCCCGCTAACGAGGCGTCCTGCAAGCATCCGGCCTCGCTCGATTAGTTTCTCGGCGTCGCGGCGGCGGCCACCATCTCCGTAAGCAGTAATTGCAGAGTACATATCGACCCAGCCCTCGGGTTGGCCTGCCTCAAGCAGCTCGATTGCGCGGTCTTCGTGAAGCCTCGCCATTTCAGCGAGTTTTTGGGCAGCCAAACGCGTCGCCCCGGCCTCGCGCAGTCGGGCGATTTCCCAAAACAACCGTTGCGATTGCTCGACTCGAACATCCATGGCGTGATCCTTATTGCAATGGCACCGAATTGCAGCGCGTGACAGCGTCGGGAGCGAAGCGAGTTACGGAAACGATCCCGTTTTTTGAGTGCGGCGGCAATCTATAGGGACTAGCCTCGAGTTGTTTTCGCTTTCGGGCAAGGAGAGATCCGATTTCGCCCTCGTCTGTGCCACTGACCTCCAAAATCCATCGGAAGTCCTGCTGTTTTTCGCCGACGAAATAATCAACATGGGTGCCCCGTTTTGTAACTCGGGTAAGCTGTTTTTTTTCGAATCTGCTGAGCACAACCCCTGCCATTACGATGGCGCCTTTCTCAACAAAATCCTCGCGCTCGAGAGTCTGCCGCGATCGTGGATCGGGCGGATCAAACTCCACTGTAGCAGGACAATCCATCTCGTCTCGGGAAATTGAAAAACTGGCAGGGGAAGCATGGTAGCGAGCCAGGGCAACTCGAGCGGGCTCCACAAGCAGGCACGGATTCATAGCGGGATGTTCCTGCGCGAACGACTCGATCGAGAGCGTACAGCCCTTTTCCATTATACTACCTTTGCTTTGGGGGCACTGCTAACAAGTTTTGTTGCTTGACGACAGCCGAGGGAGTGTTTGGACTTTGAGTCCAAGCTACGCGTAAAACTCCCTTACCCGCATCAGCACGTCGAAACCCTCCAGCTTCAGGCAATCGTTGATGCATTGCATCGCCGGATGCTCGGGCGGCAATAGCTCGTAGTTTCGCCTCACCGACCCGATGACCATGTCCAGCCCCCGCGGCATGGCCTTTGTCAGGAACGCACTTTCCAGCGGCCCTTTAACCGGTTCGCCGTTGGCCCGCTTGGCAGGCAGCATGACGGTGAAGTTGCTCAGTCCCGCGGAGGCATGCACGCCCGCAAAGTCTGGGTCGACGTGGATCAACTTCAGGGCCCCGATCAGGCGATGCAGATTGCCCTCCGTGTCGCTGCCGATGGGGGCGATGCCGGGATCGATGATACAATCGTCATTGCCCGCGCCTGGACAGCGGTCCTTGAACGCCTTGACGATGCTCTGGGCCGCACGATAGGTTTCTTCCGCCGTGTGACAAGGTTTCGACTGGCCGTCGACCACCTGCTCGGAAACCAAGAGGATCGGTCGGAAAGGCTGGATGGCGTACAGATCGAACATGCCCATCCGCAAGGGGCTGATGGAATTGAGGATCGGCCGCCGGCCGCCGGCGCGGACCGGATCGTAGGCCTCCAGCCCGGCGCGGGCGATTTGCGGATCCGGCGTGTCGATGGAAAGCGGTTTTGCCGTCACGCCTTGGATCTTACGGACCATTTCCGCCATGAAATCCGGCGGCCGCGCGCCGATGTTGACGTCGATATAGGCGGCGCCCTTTTCGTCCTGAAAGCGGGCGAGCTCCAGCAGCCCCTCGATATTGCCCGCATCGAAAAGCTGTTTGGTGGAGGGCACGGAATCGTTGATCGTTTCACCGATGATGGTCAGGCTGGGGATTGGCATGGTAGTTTGGTACTTAGTTCTTAGTTCTTAGTACGCGGTGGCAATGCTAAGCTCTAAGTTCTAAGTCCTTTGTTGTTGCTTTCATTCAGTTCTCGTTTGATTCTTGTCACTTTTCTCGGCCGTGTGGTCGCGATCAAGATAAAAATTCGCCCAAGACGAGGTTCGGTCCAGTTCCGCGTTATAGAACGCCAGCGGGCCGTCGAGCATCGTCTGCGATTGGCCGTAACTCTTCAGTCGCTCGTAAATCCGAGCCCAGATGCAGTCCTTGTCGTCCAGCTCGCAACGTCCGTCGGCCGAACCGCCGCAAGGGCCATTGCGACCGCACTTGGAGCAGGAGTACCGCGGACAAAGATAGGCACACTCCGGCAGGCTGCAGTCGCCGCAGTCCTGGCACCCGTACAGGGCGCGTTTCGACACTCTTTCCAGCGAGTAAACCACCCGGCCGGTGATACCGGGTCTCTTGTCCCAACGCCGAAAGAGCCGCTGCATGAAACCGTGAAGCCCCTGGCCGCGCGTGAAGGCCAGGCGATGCACCAAGCGCGAAAGCCGATAGCTGAGCGTAACTTCTTTCGATTTCGGTGGACGGGCAAGCGAGGCGATAAACTGCGGATCGAAACGATCCGGGCTTCCCATCCCCGTCTGGGGATCATGCTCGAAGAGGAAGAATTCGTCGGGCTGCGAGAATTGAATTTCCTTGATGAACTCCCGCCAATCATCGGCGGTGTAGCTCTCGGCCAGATCGATGATCTGGTCGAAGGTTTCTAGCTTCGCGCTTCCGCCCAGGTAGCCTGCGGCAAAGCCCAGCCCGCGGAAGACGGCCAGTTGCTTGGCGGCCAATTCGTGAAAGAAGGCATGGCCCTTATCGGGGCCGGCGGCGTATTTCTCGCATTGCTGCAGCAGTTGGTCGCTGACCACGCAGCCGGCCAGCTTGCCGCTGTTGAAGAGCCTTGCCACGCCGCGCGTGAGCAGGTACACATTGCCTACCACCGGGATGTCGGCCATTTTTCGCGAAGCCAGCAGCAGCTTGACTTCGTGGAACTTCCGCATGTCGTATCCCAACTGTGGAATCACCCACTGGGCGCCGGCGCGAATCTTGCGCAGGAGCTTGTAATACTGCGGCATCAACTCGCGCTCGTGCCGCTTGAACGGCGAGACCGCCGCGCCGATGAAGAAGTCGGTCTTGGGCAGGGTCTCCTTCTTGCCGCCGCGCGTGGGCACTTCCAGTCCCTCGTTCATCGCCTTCAGCAGCGCGGTCAGCCCTACGGAGTCAATGTCGAAGACCGGCGTGGGCAGGCCACGAAAGCCGGTCGTCGGGTAATCGCCGGTGAGGGCCAGGATGTTGTGGAACCCCTCCGACGCGTAGCGCCAAGCAGCCGCTTCCAGCCCGCTGCGGTTGAGGTCCTTGCAGGTCAGATGGACCACGACGTTGGCCCCGCGGCCGGCGAACTTTCCGGCCAGCCAGTCAGGCGGAAGCATCGGTCCGCCGCCCGGATTGTCCGTGATCGATATCCAGCCGATGCGCGGATCGTCCAGCAGGCCGCGGGCAAAACCGACAACGTCTTGCGGGCGGTCGTCGGTCAGCGGTCCGCGCGTGGTGACGACCTCCGCACCGTAGCAGAAGCGACCGCTACGAAGCATGTCGCGAAAGCTGACGATCGCTTGGGAAGCAGACATCAGTTTTTTGATAACCTTCGCGCCAGGGCCACGGCCGTGCCGGCGTTGTCGGTGAAGCCGTCGGCGCCGATTTCGTCGGCGTATTGCTGGGTGATGGGGGCGCCGCCGATCATCACGCGGGTCTTGCTGCGGATGCCCGCCTGGCTCAAGGCGTCGATCACCGTCTTCATCATGGTCATGGTCGTGGTCAGCAGGGCGCTAAGGGCTACGATCGTGCCCTCTTTCTCTTGGGCGGCCTCGACGAACTTCTGCGGAGGCACATTCACGCCCAGGTCGACGACCTGAAAGCCGCCGCCTTCGAGCATGGAGGCAACCAAGTTCTTGCCGATATCGTGCAGATCGCCCTGCACGGTGCCGATCACCACCCGGCCCACCGGCTCGCTGCCGCTACGGGCGAGGTACGGCGTGATCAAGGCCAAGGAGGTCTTCATCGCACGGGCGGCGATCAGCAACTCGGGCACGAAGTAGTCGTTGCACTCGAATCGCTTCCCAACTTCGTCCATAGCCGGGATCATGTATTTCTGCACCAATTCGCTGGGGTCGACATTGGCGGCCAGGGCAGCCTTGGTGACCTCCTCCGCCTTCTTGGCGTTGCCCTTGAGAATTGCGTCATAGAGTTCTGGAGCGTCGGACATCAAGTTCTCTCCCAAATAGCATTTCAAAATACAGGCGAAAACCCGATCATAACCGTCTGCGCGGATATTCCAGCCCCACGCCCGATTTTCGAAGTCTCAACAAAAAATTTCCGCAAAAAATCGATTGTTTCGGTCCCGAAGGAACCGGACGATGATTATCGGCAAGTTTTACCGAATTCTCCCAGATTCTTGCAATGCAACGTCAGACGCTTCCTTCTCCCTCGTGGAGAGGGGTGTGAAGTGAGGGCAAATCTCTCCCCTCTCCCTCCGGAGACTGCTGAAAAAAGTGCGAGCAAACACAATGTCTAGTACTCAGCACGATAGGTTGCGACAGCACAGGACTTTTTCAGCGGTCTCCTCCAGGAGTGGGGCAAAAGGTGGGGGGGTTATTCTCGCAGTTTCCACCCAAAAGCATGGAGATTTTGATGATTGGCCATCTTTCCGCCGCAAAACGGAATTCATTCCGGTTGCCTCGAAAGACACGCCAACGGAATAAATTCCGTGCAACAAAGCGGTCTTTGCAGTTCTCCCGAGCGGGTGCTTGCAGGAACTGGTCAAAAGGGTTATCCTTAGTATAATGTGTTAGTGTCGGACTGTGGGCTTTGAGACGATTTCTGGAGGAATTGCCGGCCTCGGGTGGGCGAAGTCGATGCTCGTTTTATCGCGAAAACCGGGGGAAAGAATCTTGATCGGGGATAACATCTCCATCACGGTGGTTCGCATTGCGCCGGGCATTGTTCGTATCGGCGTGGAGGCCCCGGACGGCCTCCCCATTCTCCGTGAAGAACTTACCACCGGCAGCCAATTGTCGGCGGACGCGGTGCCGTCGCGGGCAACACGTGATGAACCTCGCCCGACGCCGTCTTGATCGTCGGCTTCTGGGACAGGTTTTTGCCTCAGTCATATAGGCCGGAACAAGCGCAGTGCAGTTCCGGCATGCGGATGTGTTCGCACAGATTTTGCGCCGGAACTGGGCAGGTTCGTTCCGGCCTACCTTCTTTCACGCCGGACTAGTCCGCTCCCTTGGTCTCCTCCCGCGACTGCCACGCCTCCGGCCCGTCGTCATGAAGATCAACCGTGTACTCTAGGCGTTCCTTCAAGTGGGGCGGGAGCTTCTCGAGGTTTTTCATCATGGCTTTGGTGATTGCCTTGCAAAACGCCTTGCGACTTCCGGCTGCGAGCAGGCGGTTCATCGCACCGAGCAGCAAACGGAAGCCGACGCCTTTGCGGCGGAAGTCGCGCAAAACATAAACATTCGCAATCGTCGGCAGCGTACTGCCATCCATGCCCTTGGAAGAAGTTGCGATAGCCCCGACGATTTCGCCTTGATATTCGGCGATGGAGAAACCATCGCAGTCGTGCAGGCGACCCCAGTCGATAAAAGGCGGCACGATCCCCTCCCAGTCCCGCTGCGAGGCTTGGCGAAAGAAGCGGCCAACATCACTCGAGGTGGCTTCCCGTATTCTGTCTTCTTTCTCGAAGGGCATGTGGGCTGTGCTACACCAGGCTCTTCAAACGCCGGCAGCGTTCCAGATCGGCGGCGGCGGCCTTGGCGTCGCCGCGACGCTTCAAGGCAACGGCCCGATTGCTGTAGGCGGCCGCATAGTTCGGATCGAGACGAATGGCCTCGTTATAGTCGGCAATCGCCTCATCCAGATTGCCCCGCTCGGCCCAGGCGCAGCCGCGGGCGAAATAGGCGTGAATGTGCCGGGGATTCATACTCAAGGCCTCGGTAAAGGCGCGGATGGCCTGGTCGGGCTCGTTGTAGTCGAGATACTCCAACCCACGACTGTACGCTTCCAATGCGTCCTGATGATCGTGCATGACTGGCTTCCTCAGAGAATGGCCGACGGTCCGCGACACCCACCCAATGGCAGGTGAATCGCCCGTATCTTGCCACACCGCGGGCCGCGTTGCAAGCCCAGGCAAACGCGGTTTGTCCAGGTGCTCATAGTGTCGCCTTGATGAGGAGGTTGCCGTCTCTTGACCGGGTAAAGCCGGGACAACGAACACTTGTTCTTCGCGGGTAACTACCCGAAACGGCGGTGACCATTAAAATAGGGTTTTATTCCAAGGTCCAGTTGCCATGTCACACGATTCAGTATTTGCTGCGGTGGCCCGCTATGGCGTGGTGCCGGTGATCGCGATCGAGTCGGTCGAGGCGGCGCTGCCCCTGGCCGATGCCTTGCTGGAAGGCGGTTTGCCACTGGCGGAAATCACGTTCCGCACCGCCGCCGCTGCGGAGGTCATCGCCCAGATGGCACGCTGCCGGCCCGCCCTGCTGCTCGGCGCCGGCACCGTGCTCAGCGAAGCGAACGTAAAAGCGGCCAAGGCGGCCGGGGCACGCTTCGCCGTCGCCCCGGGCCTCAATCCGGCCGTGGTCCAATCTGCGGCCCAGAGTGGCCTGCCGTTTGCGCCGGGCGTATGCACGCCGAGCGAGATCGAGCAGGCCCTCGGCCTTGCCTGCCGAGTGGTCAAGTTTTTCCCGGCCGAACCCAGCGGCGGAGTGGAAATGGTCAAGGCCCTGGCGGCGCCCTATTCACACATGGGTCTTCGCTTCATGCCGACGGGCGGCGTGAACACGGCAAACCTCGAAAGCTACCTTTCGGTTCCGGCCGTGGCAGCCGTGGGCGGAACCTGGATCGCCAAGCCCGATGACTTGGCCGCCTGCCGCTGGCAAACCATTCGCGACCGCTGCCAGGAAGCGGTGGCAATCGTTCGCCGCGTGCGAGGAGTTGCCCGGTGAAAGGAGATGCCCGGTGAACATCGATTTTCGTCTGCGTCCCGCCGATTTGTCGGCCCGGTTGCGGCATTTCTGGCAACTATCGGGCGAAAAGATCCAGGCGATCGAGTCGAGCTACGATCCGGCGGCGGGCGCGCCGATATTCACGGTGGCCGGGAAATACACCGCCCGGGGCTGGACGGAATGGACGCAGGGTTTCCGGTACGGTTCGGCCGTGCTGCAGTTCGACGCCACGGACCAGGCCGAGTTCCTGGAAATCGGCCGCCGCAACACGGTCGAGAAGATGGCCCCGCACGTGAGCCACGTGGGCGTGCACGATCATGGCTTCAACAACGTCAGCACCTACGGCAATCTGCTGCGGCTGATGGGCGAAGGCCGGATCGGGGAAGATCCCTGGGAGCGTCGTTTCTACGAGTTGGCCTTGAAACTCAGCGGCGCGATCCAGGCCCGGCGCTGGACGGATATCCCCGGCGGTGGCTACATCTATTCCTTCAACGGGCCGCATTCGCTGTTTGTCGACACGATGCGTTCGCTGCGGGCGCTGGCGATCGCGCACAAGCTGGGGCATGTGTTGATGGAGGAGAACGACCGGCGGATTTCCCTCTTGGATCGGCTGCACGCCCACGCCGCGGCCACGGCGCAGTGGTCGGTTTACTACGGCCGCGGCCGCGACGCCTACGATCTTCGCGGCCGCACGGCCCACGAGTCGATCTTCAATATTATCGAAGGAGCCTATCGTTGCCCCAACTCGCAGCAAGGCTACTCGCCGTTTTCGACGTGGACCCGCGGTTTGGCCTGGGCCATTTGCGGTTTCGCCGAGCAGTTGGAGTTCTTGAAAGCGATCGGCGACAACCGCAACGAAGCGGCATTCCTGGAAGCGGCCCGGGCGACGAGTGATTTCTACATCGAGCAGGCCACGGCCGCCGACGGCATCCCCTATTGGGACACCGGCGCCCCGCAACTGCATTGCCTGGGCGATTGGCGGAGCCGGGCCGCGGAGCCGGAGAACGCCTTCGAGCCGGTCGATAGTTCCGCCGCGGCCATCGCCGCGCAGGGCCTCTTGCGACTGGGTTGCTATACGGGCGAAAGCCGTTACACGCAGGCCGGCTTGACGGTCCTTCATACGCTTTTGGAGGAACCCTACCTGAGCACCGGCGGCGGGCATCAGGGGCTCTTGCTGCACAGCGTTTATCATCGACCCAACGGCTGGGACTATCTGCCGCCGGGCCGCAAGGTGCCGTGCGGCGAGTCGAGCATGTGGGGCGATTACCACTTTCGCGAAGCGGCCTTGTATGTCGAACGTCTCGGTCCGGGCCGCCGTTATTTGACCTTCTGGGGACCATAAAATGATCATTGCCGACTTGAACCAGATCGAAGGTCGCCGCTATCCGGCGCGGCGGCTGACACAGAACCTCGTGGGCGGCGCATCGCCGATCCAGGCCAGGTGTTTTGCCATCGGAAACGTCACGCTCGATCCGCACGGCGGCCAGGTGCCGTGGCATAACCAGGAGCAGGAGGAGGTCTACTTCGTCCTCGAAGGGACCGGCGAAATGTGCCTGGGCGATGAGCGGCAGGTGGTCAGTTCGGGCCAGGCGGTCTATATTCCGCCGGGCGTGTTCCATCAGATGACCAACCTCGGCGATGTGCCGCTGCGGATGCTCTATTGCTACGGCCCTGCCGGCGACGTTGCGCATTGGCGGCAGGAGCTTTCCGGAACGCTTCCCCGCGCCGGCGTCGAGGCCCCACCGCTGCCTGCCGGGGCACAACCGCAGTGTACGCAAACGCAGTAGTTAGAGCCTAAAAACAGAAAAAATCCAAAACACGAATATCGAAATCCTTTGTTGGCCATTATGAATCGGGTCGCTTTAATAACGGGTGGTTCCCGCGGGATCGGTTTCGGCATTGCCCGGTGCCTGGCCCGCGAAGGTCTTGATCTGGCAATCTGCGGCATGCGCGAGGAAGCGGCAGCGGCCGAGTCGCTGGCAACACTCCGCGGCCTTGGCGCCGAAGTGCTCTATGTTCAGGCCGACGTGGGCGATGCCCAGGCCCGCGTGCGGCTCGTTGCCGCTGTGCGGCAGCACTTCGGCCGCCTGCACGTGCTGGTGAACAACGCGGGCGTGGCCCCGAAAGTTCGGGCGGATGTGCTGGAAGCCAGCGAAGAGAGCTTTGTCGAGGTGTTGCGCAGAATCTCCAAGGGCCTTATTTCCTCACCCAGGCCGCGGCCCGGTGGATGATCGCCCAGAAACAGGCCGATGCGGCGTTTCGCGGCTGCATCGTCAACGTGTCGTCGATCTCGGCGACGGTGGCCTCGGTGAGCCGCGGCGACTATTGCATCTCGAAGGCCGGCATTGGAATGGCGACGCAACTCTGGGCTGCGCGGTTGGGGGAGTTCGACTTGCCGGTCTATGAAGTTCGGCCAGGTGTAATTCGCACGGATATGACCAGCGGCGTGGTGGCAAAGTACGATGCGCTGTTGGCCGCGGGCCTTGCACCGCAAGCCCGCTGGGGCCAGCCCGACGACGTCGGCAAAGCCGTAGCGGCGCTGGTCCGCGGCGACTTTCCCTACTCCACCGGCGCCGTGATCATGGTCGACGGCGGCCTGACCGTGCCGCGGCTATAATGGTGCGTGATTTCCGTTACGGAAACGATGGTACTGTGGTGCGGCCGTCTCGGCTGCCTTATGCAGGCCAGACGCGTGCCACCTATCAGCGGTCGATTTCGCGCAATTGGCTTGCAGTTTCCGTAGGCGCCTGACGGTTCGGCACGGGTCGCCAACCGCCGAGATCCTCGCTGGGCTTCTCGTCCGCTGGCTGCGATGCCTCGCGCTTGGTCGCCAGGGGCTTCGAAATCCGCTGGAGTTCATCTAATCGTCGATCGGTGACCGACAGGACGCGCGTATCGCCTTCTTTGGTCCCAGGGGGTGCGGCAACGGTGCCCCGCGGCAAATTGCTCGGCAAGGGCGCCAAGGGTACGATGCTGCTCTTTGGCGGCGACTGAGTCGTTTGGCCTTCCGCTGGCGCACGCTTTGGAGTCTGCCCCTGTTGGGCAACTGCCGGCGCGTGATCTTCAGAGTCATGTCCCTCGGACGGGCGCTTTCCGACCTTCGCCGGCGGTTGGGAATGAGGCGCCGCATCGGCTGATCGTGCGGCAGGTTCGCCGCCTCGTGCAGTGTGGTCCGCCGTCGCCACGCCCGCTCCTTGCCGGTTGAGAATCGACCCTGCCCGGTAATCGAGGTTGCAAGTCTGACAAATGCCCTGAGACCAGACGGGGCCACATTCGTAGGATGCATTCTGGCAGATACTACAACCGGTTGCCAGGATCAAGCAGCACGAAATGGCAGCAGCAATTTTCCAGACCTTCATCGCAAAGTTCCTTCCACGCTTGGTGGACACTCAACCAAGCCCGACATGGGCAACCGACAAGCCACTGTGTGTTATTTTCGGCCGGAAAGTTTGCCCAATCCATACTTTTTTCCCAAAAGGCATAAACGGAAATAAGAAACCCCCGGAATTGCTTCCGGGGGCTCTTGTGACCGATGGAATTGACGCGAAGCGGCAATTAGAAGAGGCCGCCACCACCCATGCCGCCACCGCCAAGGCCGCCGCCACCGAGGCCGCCGCCGCCAAGACCGCCGCCGCCAAGACCGCCGCCCTGGGCGCCGCCCTGACCGCCAAGGGCGCCGTTGCCGCCTTGACCTTGGCCGCCGAACCCGGAGTAGCCCGCCCCGCCCGTGCCCACACCGGGCGTGCTCGCCGTTTGTCCACTCGCCATACTAAATGTATGGACATCGGTGACCGCCGAGAACAAGGGCACGGTCGTGATGCGGACGTAACGCCGGTCGGCCGACACCACGCCCGTCGCCATCAGGTTCGTGCCTTCCGGCAGGGTGATGATGATCGGCTGATAGCCGACCGCGCTTTGCAGCCCGTTGGGCCAGAACCCGGGAAAGGCCAGCGGATTGATCTGCTGCGAATTAACAGCCGATGCACCCGCCGCGGCCTGTTGGACCGCACCCAGGGCCGCCGCCGCCTGCGGGTCGTTCGCCGCGGCGAGCTGCTGGGCCAGAATCTGGCGGGTCACGTTCGTCTGGGCCACTGCGGCTACCGCCGCATTGATCACCTGTTGCTCTTGGATCGACTGATTGCGACGACCATCGGCCACCTCGAACTTGACCAACGATTCGCTGCTTCCCAACGGGACGGTCAAAACCTTTGTCAGGGCTTTCTTGGTATGGAAGTGCGTAATCAACGTGACCTTGACGCTGCCGGTCGTCAACTTGCCGAACACCCGGCGGATCAGGAGCTGATAGTTGCCGCTAAAGGCCTTCGGGCACGAGTAGACCGCCACGTGTCCGTGGATGCTGGCGTTGTTCTCCGTCGTCAGATCGCCGACCAGCATGCCGCCGCTGGTCGTCCGCTGGTTGCGGAGCGAGCAAACGGTGCCCGCCGGCTCTTTCACCATGACGTTGATGTCGGCATCGCCGGTCCACTGCACGGCAACCAGGCAGTCGCGCTGCACGGCCTGATCGAGGATCGCTTGATAATGGTCGGCTTCCTCGTTCCGCTTGTGGTCGCGAAGGTCTTTGAGCGCGGCCTCGGCCGCGCGATAGGCGTCGTCCCAGATCTTGGCCTGCTCCTGCGGCCATGCCTGGCCGAGAATGCCCGCCGTCGACCACTCCAGGCCCGGCAGGTCCTGGAGCCTGCGGGCCGCCAACATGCCCTGGTAATAGGGCTCCGGCCAGAGCGGTTCGGTCTGCGCTACCTGGTGGAAGATCTGCAATGCCCGGCGATCCATGTTGACTTGCACCAGGTAGGCGCCGAGGTACATCAGGTTGGCCGAATTCTGGGTGAACTCGGCGGCCGACATGATCGCCCGATCGATCTCCTCTTGCGGCTGGCCCGCCTCCTTCATGCTCAGCGCGAGGATTTCATACATCCAGGGCTGGGCCTGGTCGTGGCGGAGCGCGGCCTCGATCAGCGCGATGATCTCTTCGTGCTTCTTGGTGGCCTCGTCCTTTTTGTCATGCTTGAGGGCCTCCGCAACCGCTTCCTTCAACTGCTGCACCGTTTCCAGCACGGCCTGCTGCTGCTTGACCAGGCGGGCCCGATATTTCTTGAGGTCTTCGGGACTCATCGCCTTGAGCTTGGCCGGGTCCTTTTCCGGCTCGTGCTGGGCGAAGAAGTTCTCCCAGGCTTGGCCAACATCGGCGCCGGGGGCAAGGTCCAGCTTGATCGCAGGGAGCTTGGCAGGGGCCCCTTTCGGCGTGGTTGTTGCCGGCGGGGCCGCTGGCTGGCCGGCAACCGACTCGGGCTGGATGGCGAAGAGCTTCGCGCCAGGATTGGCCTGGGGCAGAATTTCGCGGGGGACGTTGAACATCCCGCCGCCCATGCCCATGCCACCCATGCCGCCGCCCATGCCGCCCATCATGCCGCCGCCCATGCCGCCGCCCATGCCGCCCATGCCGCCCATCATGCCGCCCATGCCGCCGCCCATGCCGCCGCCCATGCCCATGCCGCCCATGCCGCCGCCCATCATGCCGCCCATGCCGCCGCCCATGCCGCCCATGCCGCCGAAGCCGCCGGTGAACCCGGATTCCTTGATCGGCAACACTAGGTTGGCCACCGGGTAGACCTTGGTGGTCATGTACTCATCGCTCTCGGCCTTAGCGGGTGAAGTGATGAGCAGCACCTCGTTGTGGACCACATACTTCAGTTGCAATTCATCCAGCATCAGCTTCAAGGCCGAGCGGAGCGAAATGCCCTTGAGATTCTTGGTGACCTGTGTGCTGTCGTCGACGCCCGCTTCTTTCAAAGCGGCAGAATCAAGCTGGATCTCGATCTTGTGCAGGTCCTTGAGATAATCGACCACGTCCTTCAACGGCGTCTCCACGAATTCGATCTGCGTAGGCTGCTTGAGGGCCTCTTCGATCTTCTTTTCGACCGGGCTGACTTTGGAGAGGTTCGTGGAGCTGTACTTCTCCCTGCGACGGGCCGTGAGCTCCTTCCAGACTTCGGCGTCCGGATAGACAATCGGCGGGTCGTCGGCGGTGGGGATATGCGACTTCTCCGTCTGATACATGGCATCCACAAAGCCCTTCTGCTTGGCGACGCGGACCGCCATGATGTCGTCGTAAGCGCCCATGAGGCGCGCTTTGTGCAGGCCGGCAACCATAGTTGCTTTCGCCGACGGCATATCGCCCTCAACGATTTTTGTGGCCTCGACCACCGCCGTCTGCGCATCGGCGATGGCCTTGTCGGCCGACTGTTCCGAGAGGCGCTGCCGAGATTCGTCCAACAACGTGTCGTAACGCCGCATCAACTGATCGACCTTGTTCTGGTTCCGCGTCAGCGCGGCATTGACCATGGCCTGCTCCTTGCCGGCCACCTCTTCGCGAATCCGCTGCTGTTCGCGGTGCATGTATTCCTCCTTGCGACGCTTGATTTCCTGGCTCGCGGCGCGGAGCTTTCCGATCAAGCGGTCGCGCATTTCCGGACGGAGCTCGGTCACGGCCGCCAGATCCGTGGTGATCTGCTGGATCGACTTTTCCGCCTCGGCGGGTTTTTCCGCCACCAGCCGGCGGGCGTTGTTGATCGCGACCTCCACGTCCTTCTGCCACTTCTCTTCCAAGGCGTTGTCCTTGCCGATTTGGTTTGCCGCCGCGCCGCCGTCCGGCGGGGGAACCGCCTCGTTGCCGCCCAGCAGATTCAGGTCGCCCTTCTCGCTGGGGACCGGTGGAGTATCAAGCACCTTGGCCGGACCACTAGCCGCCACAACCGGCGCCCCGCCGGCCTTCTTCGCAGCGACGGCGTCTTTGACGGCGCGGGCCACAAGGTCGTTGGGATTGCGGCTAAGGGCCTCGCCGGCCAGCTTATCGGCACTATCCAGGTTGCCGCCATTGAGGGCCTTGAAGGCCAGATCATTCAAACCGCGGCCGCCGGCTTCAATCTCTTGCTTCGCGGTGGCCAAACTTGCGCTATCGACCAATGGCAGGGTCCGGCCACCATCGACCTTAGCCTGATCGACGAGGGTGACGAGATAGCCGTTGTTGGCGTCGGACTTCAACTCGGGAATCGCGAAGGCAAGCTTCTCGGCGCCGGCGGGACCGTCCACGTCGATTTCCACTTGCTTGGCTGCGACTGGGTGCCCCGACTTCGTGGCGCCGACCAAGACTGTGTCGCGATCGCTGCGCAAAGGCGGAAGTGTCTTGGGATAGACGTCGATGCCTTCGGGCCACTTCACGTTGCTGCCAGCCTTTGGCCAGAGCACCGAGCCGTGAACGGCCTGGGTCAGCTTGGTTCCATAAGAGTCGGCATCCCTGTCGGCGCTCTCGGGCACGACAACGCCCCCAGTACGGGAAGCCAGGACCCCAAGCAATTGTTCTTGGACTTGCGGACCGACTCCAAAGGCGATTACCGGCGCCCGCTGGACAACCAGGTCGTTGACCACACGGTCGAGTTGCTCGGGGGTGAGCACGTTGGCGCGACTGCTGCCATCGCCGATATAGACCACGGCCCGCGCCGACTTGCTGTCGTCAACGTAGCTCTTCGCGGCGGCATCCAGGGCCTTTTCCAGATCGCAGGAGCCCAGCGGAGTGCGCCGTTTGAGCGCGGTGAGGGCCTTGGCCATCTCCGCACCGCTGGGGGCCACAAACCCTGGGGTCAGCGGCGTCGCACCCAGGTCGAAGGCGATGAGCTTGACGCGATCGTTGGCTTTGAGCTTCGACAGTGTCGACTCCAGCGTGGCCAGCGACTTGCTGCGATAATCGCCCGTCTGGCTGGCGGCCGTGCTGACAAGAATCACGACGTCGCGCGGCCCAGTCGCCGCGGGCACAGACGGCTTGAGCGTCAACGCGAAAACGTCGCCTCCGTCGGCCTGGGTAAATCCATCGAGCCGGACCCAGGGTGCTGGGCGCCCCACCTCATTGCCCAGCACTTGGGTTTGTGCGGTCATGGTCAACGCCACGCCCAGCACGGTTGCCAGCGGCAACGACAGCCAACGCAAGAAAAACAGATGATTCGACATGCCTAATCTCCCGGCAAATGTCTAGGTGGGGTCCGTTGACCGTGTTCCGTGGCGGAAACGGACACCACAGGGATTCCATGGAAATAGAGATGGTGGTTCCCAACGGTACGGCTTGCCCATTGGGCTAATCGTCATTGTACTCGACCAATACAACAATTACTATCTAAAATCTCAAATTCTCAACATTTGCGACATTTTGCTTAGGGAGCAAGACGCACTTACCACCAGTGTGGGGTGGTCGGGTTCGGCGAGGGTCTCCTGACCTCGCCGACAACAAGACCGAAGGTCTCCCTGTTCGCGGGGAGACTTTGGGTGGGGCTCCCCCGGTCTTAGGTGCAAGACTCGCAAAACGCCCGCTGGTGTTCCGCCCGGGCATCGTGTACTCATGATCGGCGGCGAAATACCGCCCATAGGCGGAACTCCGGCGCAGTCGCACTTCCAGTCTGCACCGAAAACCGGAAGTGCCTTCGCTCGGCGACGTGGCGCGGTCAGAGACCGGCCACAACGGCGGTCAGAGACCGGCCACAACAGCGTGTGTGGCCCGCAAACAAACATTATCTAACACCTAATCTTCCAAGATGTCTTGGTTGCCGCCGGGAAGGATTTCGCGGGGGACGTTGAACACGCCGTTGCCCACCTGGTTGTTTCCTCCAAACGGATTGCCATTTCCCATCGGGTTTCCGCCAAACGGATTCCCGTTTCCCATCGGGTTGCCTCCGTTCATATTGCCGTTGCCCATCGGGTTGCCGCCGCCGATCAGGTTGCCGCCCAGCGTGCCGTTGGTGCCACCCAAGCCGCCAAAACCGCCGGTGAACCCGGAATGTTTGATCGGCAGCAGCAGATCGGGCATGGGGTAGACCTCGGCGGTCAGGTACTCCTCGCTCTCGGCCTTGGCGGGCGACGTGATAAGGAGCACTTCGTTGTGGATCACGTACTTCAATTGCAATTCATCCAGCAAGAGCTTCAAGGCCGAGCGGAGCGAAATGCCCCTGAGATTCTTCGTAATCGGCGTGTTGTCCTCGACGCCCACCTCCTTCAAGGCCGCGACATCAAGCTGGATCTCGATCTTGTGCAAGTCCTTGAGATAATCGACGACGTCCTTCAATGGCGTCTCCACGAATTCGAACTGCGTAGGCTGCTTGAGGGCCTCTTCGATCTTCTTTTCGACCGGGCTGCGGTGGGAGAGGTCCGTCGAATTGTACTTCTCCGTGCGGCGCACCGTGAGCTCCCGCCAGAATTCGGCGCCCGGATAGACGATCGGTGGGTCGTCGGCGGTGGGGACGTGCGATTTCTCGGTCCTTGCCATGGCATCGACGAAGCCCTTCTGCTTGGCCTCGCGGACCTCCATGATGTCGTCGTAGGTGCCCACGAAGCGAGATGACCCGGCTACCACCATGGTTGGTCCCGCCGACGGCAGATTGCCCTCCGCGATTTTCGCGGCCTCGGCCGCCGCCTCCTCCGCCAGCCGGCAGCGGCCTTCGGCCATCAACGCATCGTAGCGATCCATCAACTGCTTAAGCTTGTTCTGGCGGTGCTCGAGTGCCGCCTCGGCCATTTCTTGTTCGCGGCGGGCCACTTCTTCGCGAATCCGCTGCTGTTCGCGGTGACGGTACTCTTCCGCGCGACGCTTGATTTCCCGGCTCGCGGTGCGGAGCATTCCCATCAAGCGATCGCGCATTTCCGCACGGAGCTCGGTCACGATCGCCAGGTCGTTGGTCTTCTGCCGAATCAGGGCCTCGGCCTTGGCCGGATCGACCATGACCTGGCTGCGGGCCTTGTTGATCGCGGCCTGCACATCGTTCTGCCACTGCTCTTCCAGAGCTTTAGCCTGATCGATTTCATTTGCCGCGGCGGCGCCGTTGGGCGGGGCAACCGCACCGTTGCCGCCATGAAGAGTCAGATCGCCCCGTTCGCCCCGTTCGCTTGCGACGGGTAGATTCTTAGCCGCCGTCACGGCGTCACCAACAGCCGTAGCAGCCGACAATCCACCGGCCTTCTTGGCAGCGATGGCGTGCTTGATCGCGCGGGCGACAAGGTCGTTGGGATTGCGGTTGAGGGCCTCGCCGGCCAACTTGTCGGCGCTATCGAGGTTACCGGCATGGAGGGCCTTGAAGGCCAAGTCGCTCAAACCGCGGCCACCGGCTTCAATCTCTTTTTTCGCCGTGGCCAAACTTGCGCTGTCAACCAAAGGCAACGTCCGGCCGTCATCGCGCTTCGCCTGTTCGACCAGGGTGACCAGATAGCCATTGTCGGCGTCGGACTTCAATTCGGGAATCGCGAAGGCCAGCCTTTCTGCGCCGGCGGGACCGTCCACGTCGATTTCCACCTGCTTGACCGCGACCCCGAGTACCGGGTGCCCCGATTTGGCGGTGCCGACCACTACCGTATCGCGGTCGCTGCGCAAAGGCGGAAGCGTCTTGGGATAAACGTCCCAGCCATCGGGCCACTTCACGCTGCCTCCCGCCTTGGGCCAGAGGACCGCGCTGTGAACGGCCTCGGCCAGTTTGATTCCATAGAAATCGGCGCCCTGCACTGCGCTCTCGGGTACGACAACGCCCCCGGTGCGCGAGGCCAAGACTCCGAGCACCTGTTCTTCGATTTGCGGACCGACTCCAAAGGCGATAACCGGTGCCCGCCGCACGACAAGATTCTTGACCGCGCGGTCGAGCTGATCGCTACTGAGCGGGCTGGCACGGCTACTGCCATCGCCGATATAGACGACGGCCCGCGCCGACTTGCGGGGCACCTGGTACTGCGGGTTGCTGGCGTAGCTCTTCGCCGCGGTATCCAGGGCCTTCTCCAGGTCGCAGGCGCCAAGGGGGGTTCGCCGTTTGAGCGCGCTGAAAGCCGCGGCCATCTGCGGACTGCCGGGGGCCACGAACCCTGGGGTCAGCCGTGTCGCACCCAGGTCGAAGGCTACGAGTTCGACGCGATCGCCCGCCCCGAGCTTCAATAACAGCGACTGCAGCGTGGCCAGCGACTTGGCGCGATAATCGCCCGTTTGGCTGGCGGCCGTGCTGACAAGAATAACGACGTCGTGCGGCCCATTGGCCGCGACCCAGGGTACTGCGTGCCCCGGGAGCAGCGCGTGCCCCGCCGACGGATTGAGAGTCAATGCGAAGACATTCCCTCCGTCGGTCTGGGTAAATCCATCGAGCCGGACCCAGGGTACTGGGTGCCCCGCCTCACCGCCCAGCGTTCGGGTGTGTGCCGTCATGGTCAACGCCACGCCCAGCACGACCCAGAGTACTGGGCGTCCCACCAAGGGCAACGCCATCCCGCGCAAGAAATACGGATGCTCAGACATGCCTCTTCTCCCAAAATAGGTGGTTCCGTAACCGTGTTCCAGGCGGCAACGTACTCCACAGGTGTCAAGGTGGTGCACGTCAACCGCGTTCCGAGACGGCGACGGACACCACATTGGTCTGATGGTCATTGTACACCATGCGTAGGACCATTGCCAAGTAAGGTTTCACAAGAAAAACGAAAACGGCGAGTTCATTTATCCTCCTTGCTCCTTCCTCCCTCGACAGTATGGTTTTGTTGCCGAATTTGCCGATTTTGAGTGTATGACAGCCACTGGGCAACGGTGCGGCCCGGCAAGTTCAATCCGCCGCGCCACCGACTCGCTGGAATGTCCGTCCAGGGCAAGCTGCGTGATTTCCGCTCCGCCCGCCGGGCCTTGCGCCGTTAGTAGTCGGCCCACCTTCTAGCCGCCCGCTTGTCGCTGTCTGCGGGCGGCTGAGGGCCGTTTCGGGCCTGCTTTGGCGCTGGCGGCTTGGGCATCGGGCTGCATGGCGAGTCTCCTTGGGGTTGACGGGTCGAGATCGGAACGGCACGTCACTATCGCCTACTATGCATAAGTATAAATAACGTGTCAATCCCCTCCGCGGAAGAATTTGCCGCGCGGCGCACGTCCGGCGTCGAGGCGTTCGCCCTAAGCCTCGTGCACGCACGGACTTGCGGCGGAGGAACTTGATCCGCGCGAGAAAATGACTATCAGCCGGGGAGCACCATGTGCTACCAGGCCCACGTCCGCCCCAGTGCCTTCCGCTGCAAGGCGGTCAGCTCGCGAATGCCGCCACGGGCCAGGTCAAGCATGACCGACAATTCCTGCTCGCTGAAAGTGGCCTCTTCGCCGGTCCCCTGCACCTCGACAAAGCGGCCGGAACCGGTCATCACCACGTTCATGTCGACTTCCGCCGCGAAGTCCTCCTGGTAGCAGAGATCCAACAAGGGCTGGCCATCAACCATGCCCACACTCACGGCGGCCACGCTGTCCAGGCACCATGTACTCATGGTCGGCGGCCGTACGCCGGCAGGCAGATCCTTGGCAACCACCTGCAAGGCGTCGACCAAGGCCAGGAAACCGCCGGTGATGCTGAGCGTGCGCGTGCCGCCGTCCGCCTCCAGCACGTCGCAATCGATGGTCACCGTCCGCTCGCCGATGGCCTGCAAGTCGATCACGGCGCGGAGGCTGCGGCCGATCAGGCGCTGAATTTCCGTCGTCCGCCCGTCAAGATTTGCGCCCCGCTCGCGCCGTTTGCGGGGACTGGTGCTGCCGGGCAACATGCTATACTCGGCCGTCAACCAGCCGCGTCCCTGACCCTTGAGCCAGGGGGGTACCTCGGCTTCCACCGCCGCACAGCAGAGCACCGTCGTACGGCCGGCAGAGATCAAAACGCTCCCCGCCGCGGTCCGCGTATAGCGACGTTTGATTTTCAGAGGGCGAAGTTCATTGGCTTGGCGGCTGTCGTGACGCATAGTCTTGGATTCACGGGAAAAGTTGTAGGGTGGGCCGAGTGAAACGAGTCCCACCAGAAGGAGAATGGTGGGACTCGTTTCACTCGGTCCACCCTAAGCCTGACGGACTGGGAAGTCCATCCGACAGCGACTATTCCGTAATCCCCAGCCCCAAGGCCGGACCGCGACTCCCCGGCTCTCGAAGCCCGGCCCCTTGCCGGCCCAAGAGCCAGGCCAAAATGCCTTTCTGCACGTGCATGCGATTGGCCGCCTGCTGCACAACGACGCTTTGCGGGCCATCGATCACCTCGTCGGTCACCTCCTCGCCGCGGCGGGCAGGAAGGCAGTGCATGAAGAAAGCGCCCTTCTGGGCATGTGACATCAAGCCGGCGTTCACCTGATAAGGGGCGAAATCGGCGCGGCGGGCCTCGCGCTCGGTTTCCTGGCCCATGCTCGCCCAGACATCGGTGTAGATTGCCACGGCATCGCAAACCGCCTCGATCGGATCGGTCGTAACCGTGAGATCCAGGGCCGGCACTTGCTGGCGAATCCAGGCCAGCGACTTGCTGTTGTATTGATACTTTTCGGGCACGGCCATGACCAGCTTCATGCCCAGCTTGCCGCAGCCCAAGGCCACGCTGCGGGCCACGTTGTTCGCGTCGCCCACCCAAGCGACCGTCCGCCCTTCGAGCCGGCCGCCGACCAACTCGCGGACCGTGTACAAATCGGCCATCGCCTGGCAAGGATGGCCGAAGTCGGTCAGCCCGTTGATGACGGAGCAGTTGCTGTGCTCGGCCAGATCGACGGCGGTCATGTGCGAATTGGCTCGCAGGACGATGACGTCGACATATTCGCTGAGCACGCGGCCGAAATCGGCGATGCTCTCGCGGCTGCCGAAACCGACGTCCTGGCCGAGGAAGAGCGAATTGCCGCCGAGATGGATCATCGCCGCTTCGAAGCTCACGCGGGTCCGCAAGGATTGCTTCTCGAAGAGCAGGGCCATCACCCGTCCGGGCAGCAACGGCTCGCGGAGACCGCTCTGGAACTTGGTTTTCAGATCTTCGGTGATGGAGAAGATGCGCTCGATTTCGGCAGTCGTCAGATCGGCCAACGTCAACAGGTGTCGCATGATGGGTCCTTACCCGGGACTGCCGGCCGCTTGTCTCTGGATGACCTGGCTCTGGGTGGCCTGGGCCTGGATGACTTCGGCGAGGATGTCGCAGCCCTGGTGGGCCTGCTCTTCGCTGAGGGTCATGGCCGGCAGCAAGCGGATCACCGTGCCATGGGTGCAGTTGACCAACAGCTTGCGTTCCAGGCAGGCCCTGACCGTGGGTGTCCCGTCGATGGCCAGTTCCATGCCGATCATCACGCCGCGGACGCGGACCTCGCGGACCAGATCGCATTGCTGCTGCAGTGCGGAAAGCCGCTGCTGAAAGATTTCGCCCAAGCGCCGGGCGGCCGCCAGCAGGTTCTGCTTCTCAATCATCTCGATGGCGGCAACCCCCGCGCGGGCGGCAACGGGATTGCCGCCGAAGGTGGCCGCGTGCATTCCGGGCCGCAGACTCGGCGCGATCTGCGGCGTGGTGAGCATGGCCGCCCCGGCGATGCCGCCGCAGAGCGCTTTGGAGAGGGTCATGATGTCGGGCGTCACGCCGGCGGCCTGGTAGGCGAACCAATGGCCCGTGCGGCCGAAGCCGGTCTGCACTTCATCGAAGACCAAGAGCAGGCCGGCCTCGTCGGCCAGCTTGCGCAACCCGGCGAGGAAGCCGTCGGGCGGGATCCGCACCCCGCCTTCGCCCTGGATCGGCTCGATCATGATGGCGGCCGTTTCGTCGTCGATCAGCCGGGCCACGGCGTCGAGGTCGCCAAACGGCGCGTAAACAAAACCGGCCATCAGCGGACCCAGGCCCTCGTGATACTTGGGCTGGGCGGTGGCAGTCAGCGATCCCAGTGTGCGGCCGTGGAAGCTGCCTTCGAAGGTGATGATCTTGTAGCGGCGCCGGGGCGTGCTGTGCAACCGCACGAGTTTGATGGCCGCCTCATTGGCCTCGGTCCCCGAGTTGCAGAAAAAGGCCTGTCCGCCGAAACTCCGTTCCGATAAGGCCTTCGCCCACTGCCCCTGGACCTCGGTGTGCCAGGTGTTGGGCACGTGGATCAGGCAGCCCAACTGCTCGCGGACGGCCTCAACAACCGGGCCGGGGCAATGGCCCAACAGCCCGCATCCCCAGCCCGGAAAGAGGTCCAGATAGCGGTTTCCCTCAGCGTCCCAAATATACGAACCTTCGCCGTGCGTGAGGGCAATCGGATAGCGGCCGTAGTTGGGAATGACATACTGCTGAAAGAGCTTCAGCACATCGGTGGAACTCAACGTGGATGACATCACCGTGGTTTTCCGTTCTTGATAATTTCCGTGCCGACGCCCTTGCTGGTGAACACTTCCAGGAGCAGTGCATGCCGGAGGCGGCCGTCGATAATGTGGACCTTGCGCACGCCCCGATCGAGGATATCGAGACAGGCCTGCACCTTGGGAATCATGCCCGAGTCGATCACCCCGCTGGAGATCAACTCGCGGGCCTGATCGGCGGTGAGCGAGTCGATCAGCGACTTGGGATCGTTCTTGTCGCGGCGGACGCCGTTGACGTCGCTGAGATAGACCATCTTCTCGGCCTGCAGGGCCTGGGCGACGGCCATGGCGGCCGTGTCGGCATTGACGTTCAGCTTCTGGCCTTGCCGATCGACGCACATGGAGGGGATGACCGGCACGAGCCCGACATCGCAAAGCCGGCGGATGATCTCGCCGTCGGCCGAGGTTACCGTGCCGACGTGGCCCAGGTCGATCGGCTGGCCGTCGGGGCCGTCGAGCGTCAACCTCTCGCCGAAGAGCACGTTGGTCGTGCGGAAGTTCAAGGCTTGGGCCTTTCCGCCATAGTCCTGGATTTGCCGCGCCAGCCCCTCGTTGATTTCGCCGGCCAGGATCCGCTCGACGATGGCCAGCGTGGCGTCGTCGGTGTAGCGGCGACCCTGGACGAAGCGCGGCTCCAGTCCGGCTTCGGCCATCGCGCGGGTGATGGCCGCCCCGCCGCCGTGCACGAGCACTGGCCGCATGCCCACCGTCTCCATGAAGATGATGTCCAGCAACAGGTGGGTCATCGAGCGGGGATTTTCCATCACGCTCCCGCCCAGCTTGACGACCGTGATCGTGCCGCGGAACTGCCGCATCCAGGTGAGGGCTTCGATGAGGATATCGGCTTTGAGAATCGCGTCTTCCACGGGAGGATGCTCCAGACCCCTCTAGGCGAGAGCGGCATTGCGGGTGCAAAAGGGATTATCCTGGCGATGACTCGCCACGGCGGGGAAAACCCAGTATTTTAGTCGCCAGAGGGGCCGTGTCAATGCCGGGGGTGGGGCATCGCGAACTAAACTGCTCGCGGCCGACAGTGACAATAACCCGAAGCGGGCAGCATGTACTCATGGTGCCCGCTTCGGGTTAGTATGAAACGTGCCTACCCGTGCGCGCCTTATTGAAGCGGTCGAATCGATCCCAAGGCATTTTTTACCCAAGGGAGGGCATCCTCCTGCTCTTGGTCGCGAAACTCGGCCACCGCACCTACGGTATACCTTTCCCCGGAAAGCACGAAAACCATGCAGGTCCGCGCCACCCCCCCGGAATCCTTGTAGTTGATCATCAACCACTTGCCGTCCGAGGAACCGAATTTCCGGGCCCTGGGCTGGGTCGACTTCAAGTCCGTCGCCTTGTGGTCGGAAAGTCGCTTCTCCGCATTCTCGGCGAGGGTTTTCAGCAAGTCGTCCTGGTGCTTCGCATCCAGGGCCTGACCCAGATCGGTAATTTCGAGGCTAAAGGCAAGGTCGTGAAGGATTGTCGCCCTTCGCACGTCCTTGCGCTTGTTGTCGATGACCTTGGCCCACATGCCGTACTCCAGTTGCACCGAGTTGAGTCGCAGGATCTGGGTCATCGACACCCGGACGGCCAGCGAGTAGGTCGTTCCCTTTTTTAGCTTGCTTTCGACCTTAATGGGCCGCTGGCCCCCCTCGACCTGGAAGCTCTCGCCGTCAATTTGGACTTCATAGGTCACCGGAGGATCGTTGGCACTGGGCTGCGCGGGAGCAGGACGCGCAACCGTCGCCGCAACCACGACAATAAATGCGGCAATCCAGGTTCGGCGCGGGGCGCAATAATCGGCACATCGGTTCGATTCTCTCGGAAACTCCTCATTATATACCCTACCAAGAGCGGGGAAGAATCGCAATCGAATTCCCTAAGGGCCGTGACGGGGGTTGCTGCCAGGTGGTCGTGGTCGGCGGAATTCGGGGCGTCGGGGCCGGCTAAAGCCGGGACTACGAGCGACTTTGCAGTTCTCCAGGGGGTTGCCGCCAACGGTTCGATAGGTTCTAATGTTAGGCGGCTGCTAAGGGAAATACCTGGGAATCTAAGCGAATTCTCCCCGCGGCAGGAAATGGCCTGACGTACTTAGCCGAGGATCCCCAAGGTTTGAAGGAATGGACGATTTGAAGATTTTCACCGGCCGAGCCCACCCCGAGTTGGCCAAGAAGGTCTGCGATTACCTCGGTCTTCCCGTAGGGCGAGCCATCGTCGGCAATTTTCCCGATGGCGAAATCTCCTGCAAGATCGACGAGGACATCCGCGGCCGCGATGTGTTTATCATCCAGCCCACCTGCCCGCCCGTGAACGACAACCTCATGGAACTGCTGGTCATGGTCGACAGTTGCATGCGGGCCAGCGCCGATCGGATCACGGCCGTGATGCCCTATTTTGGCTATGCCCGCCAGGACCGCAAGGATGAGGGCCGCGTGCCGATTACGGCCAAGCTGGTGGCGAACATGATCACCCGGGCGGGCACCAGCCGGGTCTTGGCCATGGATCTGCACGCCGCCCAAATCCAGGGTTTTTTCGACATTCCCGTGGACCATCTCTATGGGGCCCCTGTCATCGACGACCATCTCAAGCTGATGAAGTTTAGCGACGACGAATTGGTGGTCGTCAGCCCGGACGAAGGCAGCATCAAGCGGGCCTTGGCCCACATGGTGCGGTTGGGCGGCACCCTGGCCATCATCGACAAGCGTCGCAGCAGTGCGGAGAAGACGAAACAGGCCCACGTCATCGGCAGCAAGATCGAGGGACGGGTGGCCCTGATCTTCGACGACATGATCAGCACCGGCAGTTCCATCTGCGGGGCCGCGCTAATGATGCGAGAAGCGGGGGCCCGCAAGGTCTATCTGGCAGCCACCCATGGTTTGCTGGTAGGGGGGGCCGTCGAGCGTCTGCAAAGTGCCCAAATCGACGGCCTGTTCCTCACCGATACGATCCCGATCAGCGCGGAGAAGCGGCTTCCGCAGCTCACCGTGCTTTCGGTCGCCCCTCTGCTAGGGGAGGCGATCAAGCGAATTCACCGCAATGAATCGGTGAGCCGGCTGTTTGGGTAGGTTTTTCGGCCGAGGCGGCGAGCGGCAAGAAATCTCGCATACCCGCCCTTGAATTTTCTGGCGAATCGAGGAAAATGATTGGTTTCCTCCGTTGCCCGGCCGGCAACGGTGTGAAGGGATACGATTGGAACACACCGAGGATTCCCATGGCGGAACAAGAACAGATTCCCACCATCGCTCGCTCCAAGGGCGGCAAGCACTCGAATCGGCGTCTGCGTTATGCGGGCCAAACCCCGGCCGTATTGTATGGTCACGGCGAGGCGAATGTCTGCCTCTCGGTCCCGTCCGAGGCCCTGGCAGCGGCCCTCCGCCACGGTAGCCGCATGGTTGGCCTGACGGGCGCGGTCAACGAATCGGCATTTATCCGCGACCTGCAGTGGGACACTTATGGCACGCACGTGCTGCACGTCGATTTCACCCGCATTTCGGTCGATGAGCTGGTCAAGGTGCATCTGACGGTCGAACTTCGCGGCCAGGCCCCCGGCGTCAAAGAAGGCGGCGCGGTCGAGCAGTTGGTCCACGACGTGCAAATCGAATGCCCGGCCGGAGCTATCCCGGAAAAGCTGTACGTCAACATCAATCAACTGAAACTCAACGATACGATTGCTTTTTCGCAGCTCGAGTTGCCGGCCAAAGCGAAGGTTTTCGGCGATCCGGAAACGATCGTGGTGCAGTGCATCGTCCCGGTCGAGAAGCCGGAGGAACTCGAGGCCGGCGAGGCCGGCGAGGGTGAACCGGAGGTGATCGGTGCCAAGAAGGAAGAGGAAGAGGAGGGAGAGGAGTAACGCGTTTGCTCATTGCCACCGCATGGGGTGCCCGGCATGAAACTTGTCGTTGGGCTGGGCAATCCTGGGCGGCGGTATGAGGGGACCCGGCACAACGTCGGATACATCGTTGTCGGCGAATTGGCCAAGAAGTATTTTGCCAGCGGACCGCGAAACCGCTTCCAGGGCGAAACGGCCGAGGCGGACCTCGACGGGGAAAAAACCCTGCTGCTGACGCCCACAACGTACATGAATCTCAGCGGCGCCAGTGTGTTGGCGGCCCGCGACTTTTACAAAATTCCCCAGGAAGACCTGCTCGTCGTTTGCGATGACCTCAACCTGCCGTTGGCGAAACTGCGGGTGAGGGCGGCGGGCTCGGCCGGAGGACAGAAAGGACTGGAGGACATCATTCGCCGCCTGGGGACCGACAAGTTCACCCGGCTGCGAATCGGAATTGGGGCCCCGCCCGACGGCTGGAGTTGGCCCGATTTCGTCCTCAGCAAGTTTACGAAAGAAGAAATCCCGGCCATGGAGCAGGCAGTCGCCCGAGCCATCGAGGCGATCGTGGTCTGGACGCGCGAAGGTGTTCAGACCTGTATGGATCGATACAATGGATAATACTGTTTGAGGAGTTTAGTCTTGGCCCGCAACGTCTACGAAGCGATGTTTATCCTGGACTCGACCCGTTTCGGCCGCGATCCGGACGGCATTTCGAGCCAGTTGGTCGATATGATCCAGAAAGCGGGCGGCGAGATCCTTGTCAGCCGCCTCTGGGAAGAGCGCCGCCTGGCCTATCCCATCAAGGGACAGCGCAAGGGCACGTATTGGTTGATCTACCTGAACCTTGACGGCCTGAAATTGGCCGGGCTGCGCCGCCAGTTTGACATCACGGAAACGATCCTGCGATTCCTGTTCCTGAAGATCGATCCGCGGATCGTCGACGCTTTGGTGGCCCATGCCCAGTCGGCGCCGGTGCCTGCGGTCGCGCCGCCTGACGAAGCAGCGGTGGCGGTCGGGGTTCCCGACGTCGTCGCCGCCGCCCTTGACGAAGAACTTGACGAGGACGTTGTCGAATAAGTAAGTCCATTGTCCTGACAGCCGTTGCGGCAGATGCCCGGTTCAAGACTTTGGCGCCGCAAGATGTCGGGGATTACCTGACCCTCAGTCCTAGGAGTCATCCATCGTGGCAAGTTATAATCGCGTGATCCTGGTGGGAAACCTCACCCGTGACCCTGAGTTGCGCTACATCCAGTCGGGCATGGCGGTGACCGATGTTGGGCTGGCGGTCAATGATCGCCGCAAGACGGCGACGGGGGAATGGGTTGAGGAAGTGACTTTCGTTGACGTCACGGTCTGGGGGCGTCAGGCGGAAACCGTAGGTGAATACCTGACCAAGGGTTCGCCGGTGCTGTTCGAAGGCCGCTTGAAGCTTGACACGTGGGAAAAGGATGGTCAAAAGCACTCCAAGCTTAAGGTCGTTTGCGAGCGCATGCAAATGCTCGGCGGTCGCGGCGGCCAGGGTGGCGGCGGCGAACGTCCACAAGGCGGCGCGCGGCCGGCCCAGCGCGGCGGCGGCGCTCCGCAACAAAGCCAAGCCGGTCCGCCGGATTACGTCGATGACGGGCCGCCGCCGGAGATGTCGGGGGGTGGCGGTGGCGACGACATTCCCTTCTAAGTAGTTTAGCCCGGACGGGCACCGGCGGAGCCGGTCGCGGCGACGGCGGCGGTGGCCCGGCAACGGAGTCTCGGCCACAACCTATCCTTTTGACAGCAAACACTGGAAACGAACCATGGCGAAAGCAAGCCTCAAGAAGACTCGGAACAAGCGATTGCCCAAGGCGCCCAACGGCGGCATCGAGTTGCTGCTGGTGCAGGCCGTCGATCACCTGGGCAAGCAGGGCGACGTAGTGGCGGTCAAGGCCGGTTACGCATTGAATTACTTGTTGCCGCAAGGCCTGGCGACTTATGCCACCGACCACCACAAACGGATGGTCGACAAGCATCGCGCCCAGCTCGAACAAATTGAAAAGTCGCGCCTTGCCGGTCTCCGTGTCCAGGCCGAAGAATTGGGCCGCCAGAGCGTGACGATCGAGGCCAACGCCAACGACGAAGGCCACCTCTACGGCTCGGTCGGCCCACAGGACATCGTCAACGCCCTGAAGCGCAACAAGTTCACCATCACCCAGGACCAGGTCCGGCTGAAGGGTCCGCTCAAGGAGCTTGGCCTCTATACGGTCAAGATCCATCTCGCCCAGGAAATCGAGGCCGAAGTGAAGGTCTGGGTCGTGCCGATGGTGGGCGGGGACGAAACGGCTTCGTCGTAAGAGACAGGCCAAAGCAGGTCCTTTCTGCCGGACAGGACCAATCTGTGATGATCCGGCGAAAGACCTGAGGTTTTCCAGGTCGTAGGGACCAGATCCGGGGCACGCGCGTGCGGGCGCCGCGGATCTGGCCCCACCTTAGGCCTTTATGTCGCCCTGGAGAGCACTGCTCTTCTGTCTCTCCCCGCGTTTCCTGCGCGATTCAGGCTGTGGATTTCCGCCGATTGTGAACGTATAATCACAATAGAGGATCTTGCGGAATTCAGGCGGACTTCCTACGCAACGGGGGGCTCTATGGCCGACGCCAAATTGCAAACTCGCATTCGCCGCGAACAAATCGCCGCAGCCGCGCTGCAACTGGTGGCCAGCGAGGGCGTTAAACGGTTGAGTATCGCCGCCGTGGCCCGGCGGGTGGGCCTGGTGCCCTCGGGCATTTACCGGCATTTCCCCAGCAAGGACGCCATGCTCGACGCGGTCCTCGACCTGCTGGACGCAAAGCTGCGGGCGAATGTCGACGCGGCCCGAAAAGAAACCGCCGACCCGCTCGACCGCCTGCACGACCTGTTTCTCCGGCACATTCGCATTATCCGTGAAGGACAGGCGTTTCCCCGCATCATTTTCTCCGACGAGGCCCTCGCCGCCCGGCCCGCGCGGAGAACCCGCGTGCGGCGGATCGTGGGCGATTACCTCGACGAAATCGGGCGCATGGTTCGCGAAGGGCAGCAGCAGGGCCAAATCGACCGGCATCTGCTCCCCCGCACGGCGGCGATGATGTTCCTGGGAATGATCGTTCCCGCGGGCGTAGTCTGGCACCTGACCGACGGCGGGTTCAATCTCACGCAGCATGCCGGCCGGGTCTGGAAGATGTTTCAGCAGGCACTGACCGCGGGAGAAAAGGGTTTTTCTTGCGACTGACGGTTCTCTGTGATTGAAGATTCACAAGGAGATGACGACAATGACTGGTTCCAGGAGGCTGATGTTCCCCGTGGCGGCTTTGATCGTGGCCGTCGGCGCTGGCGGCTGGTACGTGCTGGGGCTGGCCGGCCGCAGCGATGATTCGCTGCACGTTTCCGGCAACATCGAGGCCGTCGAGGTCCCCGTCAGCTTCAAAATCCCCGGCCGCGTCGTCAATCGTTATGTTGACGAGGGCGACGACGTGAAAGAGGGCCAGCCAGTGGCCCAGTTGGAAACGGCCGATCTGCAAGCCGACGTGGCCCTTCGCCGTGGCGAGCTGCAGGCGGCCCAGGCCGCTTTGGCCGAGTTGGTGGCCGGTTCCCGGCCCGACGAAATCGCCGCTGCCCTGGCCGCCGTGCAGAAGGCCCAGGCCAATTACGCCGAGTTGAAAAACGGCAGCCGTCCGGAGGAGATCGTCGCCGCCGCGGCTGAATCCCAGGCGGCCGAAGTTGATCGCGATCGCCTCAAGACCGAATTCGATCGGGTCGATCGACTCCGCCGGGCGGACCCGGGGACCGTCGCCGTCGAACAATTCGATCAGGCCGCTGCCGCCTATCGCGTGGCCGACCAGCGCTATCTTCAGGCGAAGAAACGCTACGAGATGGTCAAGGAAGGCCCGCGGCAGGAGGAAATCCTGCAGGGCAAGGCCGCCATGGAACAGGCCGAGGCCCAATATCGCCTCGTCAAGGAAGGGCCGCGAAAAGAGGTCATCGATCAGGCCCGGGCCAAGCTCGATCAGGCCAAAGCCGGTTTGCAGTCCGCTGAAGTTAAGCTCGGCTACGCCAAGGTGACCTCGCCGCTGACGGGCGTCGTGCTGTCGAAGAACATCGAGCCGGGCGAGTACGTCGCCGCCGGCACGCCCGTCGTCACTGTGTCTGATATCGTGAATATATGGCTGCGGGCCTACGTCGACGAGACCGATCTGGGCAAGCCGGCCGTCGCCCAGGGCGCCGAGGCCGAGATCACCACCGATGCCTTTCCGGGCAAAGTCTACAAGGGCCGAGTCTCGTTCATCTCGTCGGAACAGGAGTTCACGCCCAAGACGGTGCAGACCAATCGCGAGCGGGTGAAGTTCGTCTATCGGATCAAGATCAACCTGACGAACTCGAACCGAGAGCTGAAACCGGGGATGCCGGCAGACGCGCGCCTTCGAGCACAACCGTAGCAAGAGAATACAAAATACGAAATGCGAAATCCTGAAGAGGAAACCGCGGAATATGAATAGTGGCCATTTGCATTTCGGATTGTTGCAATGATTCGTGCCGAGCACCTCACGAAGCGCTTTGACGATCTTGTGGCGATCGACGACCTCTCGCTGTCCATTGAGGAAGGCGAGATCTTCGGCCTCGTCGGTCCCGACGGCGCCGGCAAGACGACGACCATGCGGTTGCTCACGTCGATCATGGACCCCGACGGGGGCGAAGCCTGGGTGGCCGGGCATCACGTCGTCCGCGAGGCCGAGGCGGTCAAGACCGACATCGGCTACATGAGCCAGCGTTTCGGGCTCTACGCCGATCTGACCGTGATGGAAAACCTCGATTTCTACGCCGACATCTATAACGTGCCCCACAAGGGCCGCGCCGAGCGGGTCCAACGGCTGCTGGCCTTCAGCAACCTGACACCCTTCAAACGCCGCCTGGCGGGGAACCTTTCCGGCGGCATGAAACAGAAGCTCGGCCTGGCCTGCACGCTGATCCACACGCCGCGAGTGCTGTTTCTGGACGAACCGACCAACGGCGTCGATCCCGTCTCGCGCCGCGACTTCTGGCGGATCCTGTATCAACTGCTGCGCGAGAAAGTGACGATTTTCGTTTCCACGGCCTATCTCGACGAGGCCGAGCGCTGCAATCGCCTGGCCCTGATCCACCAAGGCCGGGTGCTGGCTTGCGGCACGCCGGATGAGGTCAAGCAATTGATGCGGGGCACGATCCTGGAGATCCGCACGGCCGAGCCCCGCCAGACCGCCGCCGTCTTGCGGCAGCGGTTTCCCGGCGCCTCGGTAGGACTGTTCGGCGATCGCGTGCATTTTGTCCACCCAGGCGGCAACGGCGACACGGAAAAAGTCGGCAGGACCCTGTACGACGCCGGCCTGCCGCCGCCAGCCGTGCGAACCATTCCGCCGACCTTGGAAGACGTGTTCGTTTCGGTGATAGGAAGCGGGGGAGAAAGGGAGAAAGGGAGAAAGGCGATCGCTCCTTTCTCCCTTTCTCCCCCGACCCGCTCCGCGGGCGCCCCGCCCTTCTCCCTTTCTTCTTCCTCCGCCGTCACCGTCGACAAACTCGAACGTCGCTTCGGCAGCTTCGTAGCGGTGAACCGGGTCAGTTTCCAGGTCAATCGCGGCGAAATCTTCGGTTTCCTGGGGCCCAACGGAGCGGGCAAGTCGACGACGATCCGCATGCTCTGCGGAATCCTCTCGCCTAGCGGCGGCCGCGGCAGCGTGGCCGGCTTCGATATCCGCACGCAGCCCGAGCGGATCAAGGCCCACGTCGGCTACATGAGTCAGAAGTTCTCGCTTTACCAGGACCTGACGGTCGAGGAAAACATCGACTTCTACGCCGGCATCTATCGCATCGGAGCGAAGGAGAAGGCCGAGCGGAAGCAGTGGGTGATCGAAATGTCGGGCTTGGAAGCCCATCGCCACCGGCCCACCTCGATCCTCTCGGGCGGCTGGAAGCAGCGGCTGGCCCTGGGCTGCGCGATCCTCCACAGGCCGCCGATCCTCTTCCTCGACGAGCCGACCTCCGGCGTCGATCCGATCAGCCGCCGCCAATTCTGGGACCTGATCTATCAGTTGTCCAGCGAGGGCGTGACCGTCTTCGTCACCACGCACTACATGGACGAAGCCGAATACTGCGACCGCCTGGCATTGATCTATCGCGGCGAGCTGATTGCCCAAGGCACGCCGGAGAAGCTCAAGCGGGAGGCCATGCAGGAGGACGTGCTGGAGTTGATCTGCGAACGGCCCGAGGCGGCCATGGAGGCCCTGGCCGGGCTGGCCTCGGTGAAGGAAGCCGCTCTCTTCGGCAACAGCTTGCACCTGGTGGCCGACGACGGCGACCGCGCGGCGGCGGAAGCCCGCGCGCGGCTGGAGGATCAGGGGTTCAGCGTGCAGCGGATCGAGCGGATCGTGCCCTCGCTGGAGGACGTCTTCGTTTCGCTGATCGAAGCCCGCGACCGCGCCGAGCAACCGCAGGAGGACGTGCGACGATGAACGCCCGACGCGTGACGGCCGTGGCCCGCAAAGAGCTCCTGCACATCCTCCGCGACGCGCGGAGCCTGGGCATGGCGATCGCCATCCCGATGTTGATGCTGTTGCTGTTCGGCTTCGCCCTGACGCTGGACGTCGATCACGTGCCGCTGGTGGTTTGGGACCAGAGCGGTACGCCCGACAGCCGGGAGCTGGTGAGCCGGTTTGCCGGCTCGCCCTACTTCTCGCTCGTGCGGCACGTGAACAACCCGCGCGACATGGACCGCGCTCTCGACTCCGGCGAGGCCCTGATGGGTCTGGTCATTCCCTACGACTTTGCCCGAAAGCTGGCCTCCGGCACCGAGGCCCCGTTGCAAGTGGCCATCTCCGGCGTCGACTCGAACACGGCCACGATCGCCCTGGGCTATGCCGACGCCATCGTGGAAATCTATTCGCAGGAATGGATGGTGCGGCGCTCCGGCCGCCAAGGCCCCACGAAAGTCCAGATTCCGCTGGATGTCCGCGGCCGGGTCTGGTTCAACGCCGACCTGGAGTCGAAGAACTACATCGTGCCGGGGCTGATCGCCGTGATCATGATGGTCATCGCTGCCATGCTCACCTCGCTCTGCTTCGCCCGGGAGTGGGAGCGGGGCACCATGGAGCAGCTCATTTCCACGCCGGTGCAGGGCTCCGAACTGGTGCTGGGCAAGCTGATTCCCTATTTTGCCATCGGCCTCTTGGACATGGCGCTGGCCGTTGTCCTCGGGCAGTTCATGTTCCAGATTCCGCTCCGCGGCAATCTCGCCTTGCTGTTCGGCGTGGCCTCGATCTTCCTCGTGGGCGTGTTGACAATGGGCATGCTCTTCAGCATCACCACCAAGAGCCAGCTCCTGGCGAGCCAGTTGGCGATGACGACGACCTTCCTGCCGTCGTTCATCTTGTCGGGCTTTATTTTCGCCATCGTCAACATGCCCCGGCCGATCCAGTGGATCACCTATCTCGTGCCCGCGCGGTACTTCATCGTCATCCTCAAGGGGATTTATCTCAAGGGTGTGGGCCTGGAAATCCTGGCGGCGGACACGATCCTGTTGATCGTGTTCGCGGTGGCGATGGTGCTCTTGGCCCAGCTCAAGTTCAGGAAGAAACTAACGTGAGGAAGATCTTGGAACTTGGAACGTAGAGACGACGCTTCGGCGTTAAGCACGTAAGTACTGAGTACTATGCTATGCATACCAAGCACCAAGATCCAAGCACTAAGCACCAAGAACCATGTTCGAGCGTATCCGCGAGATGCTGATCAAGGAGTTCATCCAGGTCTTTCGCGACCCGCGGATGCGCGCCGTGGTGCTCATCTTGCCCTGCATCGAGGTGCTGGTGATCGGCTACGCGGTGAACATGGACATCCGCGACATCCGCACGGGCGTTTACGATCTGGACAACACTCCGGCCAGCCGCGAACTTCTGGCCCGCTTCTCGCAGAGCGGCTATTTCCACGTGGTGGCCCGCGTGGACGGCGACCGGCAGATGCAGGACCTCATCGACCGCAGCGCGGTGCAGGTCGTCTTGCGGATCAACCACGGCTTTGCCGGGGACCTGGATGCCGGGCGGACCGCCGCCATCCAAGTGATCTGCGACGGCACCGATTCCAACACCGCGGGCATCGCCATGAGCTACGTCAACCGCATCGCCAGCGGCTATGCGCGGCAGGTGCTCGTCGAGCGCATCGACGCACGCGCCCACCCGCTCAACCCGCCGCCGCGGATCGATTTCCGCAGCCGGGCGTGGTTCAACGAGAACCTGGAAAGCCGCAATTACTTCGTGCCCGGGGTGATCGTGATCGTGGTCAGCCTGGTGAGCCTGCTCCTGACGAGCATGGCGGTGGTCCGCGAGAAGGAGATCGGCACCATCGAGCAGATCATGGTCACGCCGATCACGCCCGCCGAGTTCATTCTCGGCAAAACGCTGCCCTTCGTGCTGATTTCCTTTGTCGACGTGACGCTGATCCTCCTGATCGGAGTCTTCTGGTTCGAAGTGCCGCTCCGCGGCAACCTCGGGCTCCTGTATTTCGCGACGGGCCTTTACCTGCTGACGATGCTGGGCGTGGGGCTGTTCATCTCCACGCTCAGCCAGACGCAGCAGCAGGCCATGATGAGCACGTTCCTGTTTTTCTTTCCCGCCATGCTGCTCTCCGGCTTCTCCTTCCCGATCGCCAACATGCCGCGGGTCATCCAATGGTTGACCTATCTGAACCCCGTGGCCTATTTTCTCGTCATCGTGCGGACGATTTTCTTGAAGGGCGTCGGCCTGTCGTATCTCTGGCCGCAGTTGCTCGCCCTGGCCGCGATGGGCGTTGCCACGCTCGTGCTCGCCGTGCGACGGTTCCACAAGACGCTGTAATCGGCAGATTCTGCCGATCGGGCCTTGCTTTGGGGGATGCGGCGATAGGCCATGCGGGAGTATTTTCCACGAGAAACGTCCCCGCCGGAAATTTCTCGATAGATTCTGGCTAATTGCCCTTGACTGCCGACGCCGCCTGAGGTATTTAACCGCCCTCTTCATTTACGTTCGCACAGACTTTTCAAGAAGCTCGTCGCTTGAGACCTCTCACCACAGGGATGTAAACGCGGGCCGGGGCAGGCCCGGGAGGCAATTCCTTTGCACGGCTGGAAGTGGTCCGAAACCAAGCCAGAGACACGGGTTCGCATCAAATTTTGCCGTTCGCAGCAGGAAGCTGAATGTTGGAAGAGTGGTTTTTCGGGCGGTATCCCAACTTGCCGCATGGCTCATCAAGTAAAAGGAGAATCGTTTTGAAGACGACCCAACGAATTCTTGTCGGCTGGATTGCAGTCGCGATGAGTATTTCAGCGGGCTTCGCTCACGCTGGCCTGCCTGATGGTATGGCAGTCGCCCTGCTGGGCGGCGCCGCTCTGGGGCAACAGGGAGGCTCGGGTTCGATCTTCTCGGGCTTCACTTCCAATGCTTCCACGCCGCCCAGCGATCCGTTTGCGGCGCGGGCGGGCACCCAGTACCCTGGGTCGGCGGCGGCCACAACGGCGGACGCCAACGGCGTGACGCGGCTTCCGCCCACCGGTCCGGCGCAGCCATCGGTCCCAGCCGATCGTTATGCGGACTTGGGATCCGCGGCCCCGCAAGGCACGGCCCCCGGCGGCGGGACACCCAGTACCCTGGGTCGGACCCGCAGCGACGCCTTGCTGCGAGCCGCCCGCCTGGCCCTGGCCGTGACCGACGTGCGGCGGGCCAGCGACCTGGTGGCCCAGGCCCGCCGGGAACAGATTCGTTATGCACCCAATGAAGACAGCCCTGAACGGGTGGAAGCGGCGATCGCCAAGTTCATGGAGGTCAAGAACTTGGACCGCTCCACGGAAGAGAATCGCAAGACCTACGCCCGGATGCTCATGGAGCAATCCGAGTCGTTGTTGCAATGGGGCGAGTTGGAGCAGGCCGACAAGCTGGCCGCTCTGGCCGGCGAGCAGCGGGTGACCTATGGCCTCTTCGACCCCAAGCCGGACGACCTTTCCAGGCGGATCGCCGCCTTGCGGCAGCAGAACAACCCCGCCGGTCCCCGCCAGATCGATAACCGTTTTGCCGGCCCCAATGCCGTCGGTCCCTCGCTGGCCGGACGGCAGCAGGCCGTGGAACTGATGCGGCAAATCCGCGCGGCCATGAACGCGGGACAACTCGTGCAGGCCGAATTCCTCTGCCGTCAGCTCGATGCCCTGCGGATCCCGGAAAATGCCTTCGCACCGGGCGAGGACCGTCCGGGACTGGTCTTCCAGGACGTCCACAAGGCGATGGCCCGCACGGGCACCCAGTACTCTGGGTCGTCGGGCGTCGTCCAGGCCGGCGGCATCAGCGATCCGCGACCCGGAGTACCGGGTGCCCCGGCAGTCACCCAGGCGATTTACAATCCATGGAACGATCCGACCCGCAACATGCAGGTTGCCGATCAGCAAGCGGAGCTCGTCCCGTCGCCGTCCAACCAACCGTCGAATCCGCCAGCCGCTGAAGACTCGTCGCGGCGGGGCACTCAGTCGCCGGGCTACAGCCTGTTCCAGCAAGGTGAAGCGGCCTTGAAGGCCCGCGACCGCGACCGCGCGTTGCAACTCTTCCAGCAGGCCAATGCGTATGTCAACGACCTCGACCCGGTCACGGCGTCGAGGCTTCAGGACCATCTTTCGCTGCTTTCCATGCCGCGGGGCGGCGGGGCACCAAATACTCTGGGTCATCGGAACGCTCCACCGGGCCAGCCTGCTGTGCCGCTCGACGATGCCGTGGCCACCCAGTTGGCCTTGCAGAAAGCGGTCTTCGGTGATGTGACGTACGCCGAGGTCGCAGCGAAGCAGATGCTGGAGAAGGACCCCAACGGGTCGCTGCGGATGTTGCAGGAAGCCCGCAAGAAGGTCGACACTGCCGGCCTGGAACCGGCCGCCCGCGAGCAGTTGCTGCGACGGCTGGACCGCTTGATCGCCGACACGCAGCATTATATCGAGCAGAACCGCTCGCGGATCGACCTGGAGGCAAAGAACAACGCCGTCCGAGAGCGTATGACTCGCGACGCCAACGTGAAATTGCAGACCCAGCAGAAGCTGGCGGAGCTGGTCGACCAGTACAACCGGCTCAATCAGGAGCAGCGCTTCGAGGAGGCCGAGGTCATCGCCAAGCGGGCCTTGGAACTGGCGCCCCATGAGATGGTCACCCAAGTCATGGTCAGCAAGTCCTCGATCCTCATCAAGCTGAACCGCGAAAGGCAGATCAAGGAGAAGAAAGAGGATGGTTTCGCCAACGCCATGATCGACCTTGAGGAATCTGCCATTCCCTCTTCGGGTGAGCCCTACGTCTTCCCCGATGCCAGGAACTGGCGGGAAATCACCAGGCGGCGGGCCACGCGGGCCATGGAGCTGAATCGCCGCCACCGCGGCGAGAAGGAGATCGAGATCGAGAAGAGGCTGCAAACGCCCGTGAACTATTCCTGCCACAACCGCCCCCTGAGCGAGGTACTCAACCAGTTGGCCAAGCTGGTAAGCGTCAATATCCACCTCGACGACGAAGGGCTGCGCCAGGAAGGGAAGTCCCCCGATACGCCCGTCACGCTGGAACTGGCCAACGAAATCCAGTTGAAGAGCTATCTGAACTTGATCCTGGAGCCAAATCACCTCTGCTACATCATCAAGAATGAGGTTTTGACCATCACCAGCGAGACGATGAAACAGACGCACACCTACCAGCAGGTCTACCCGGTGGGCGACCTGGTGGTGCCGATTCCGAACTTCGTCGCCAGTCCGCGGATGGGGTTGGCCGGCGCCTTGCACGACGCCATGGGCAACGCCGTGGGCGGGGGCGGCGGCTTCGGCACGTCGATGACTCCCACGGCGGTGGTGGCCAGCCATGACGGCCGGCAGAACAACAATGCCGTGATCAACCCGGCGGTGATGGCCAACTTCGCCCCGCGCCTGCCCGGCGGGGCCGGCAACCAGCCGTCGAGCTTCGGGCCCGGCGGCGCCGGCGGCGGGACCAACGCCGATTTCGACACGCTGATCGACCTGATCACGCAGACCGTGTCGCCGCAGACGTGGGACCATAACGGCGGCAAGGGGAATATCGCCGCCTCGCCCACGAACCTGAGCCTGGTGGTCAGCCAGACGCAGGAGGTCCACGAGCAGGTCGCCGATCTCCTGGAGCAGTTGCGGCGGATGCAGGACCTGCAGGTCACGATCGAGGTCCGCTTCATTACGTTGGACGACAACTTCTTCGAGCGGATCGGCGTCGACTTCGACTTCAATATCGCCAAGAACATCGCCAATCCCCAGGCGGCCGGCTTCACGGCCCCGCAAGTGCAGGCCAGCGGCCTCTTGGCCCCGAATTATATCGGCAACACCAATAGCAGCGTGTCGGTAGCCGGTCTCACCGGCGCGCCCAGCATGCAGAATCCGCCTACGACCAACGGACTCTTTACCCAGGACCTGAGCATCCCCTTCTCGCAAGGCAGTTATGCCCTGGCGGTGCCGCAATTCGGCGGTTTCGACGCCACGGCGGGCGCCACGGTGGGGTTCGCGGTCCTCAGCGACATCGAGGCCTACTTCTTTATCAATGCCGCGCAGGGCGACAAGCGCACGAACATCCTCCAGGCGCCCAAGGTCACGCTGTTCAACGGCCAGCAGGCCTTCGTCTCCGACACCTCGCAAACGCCTTTCGTGATCAGCGTGATCCCCGTGGTGGGCGACTTCGCCGCGGCCCAACAGCCGGTGATCGTCGTGCTTTCCGAGGGCACGTTCATGACCGTGCAGGCCGTGGTCTCCAATGACCGCCGCTTCGTGCGCCTGACGATCGTGCCCTTCTTCAGCAAGATCGGCAACGTGCAGACCTTCACCTTCCAGGGAAGCCAGACGACCACGACCGACACCACGCAGAACGGCATCGTCAATCAGGCCACGAACCTGTTCAACAACAACCAGAAACAGCAGACGAACACGCAATCCGGCGTGACGGTGCAGTTGCCGACCTTCTCGTTCGTCACGGTCACCACGACGGTCAGCGTGCCCGACGGCGGCACGGTCCTGCTGGGCGGCATCAAGCGCTTGAGCGAAGGGCGCACCGAATACGGCGTGCCGATCCTCGACAAGATACCCTACCTGGACCGTTTGTTCAAGAACGTGGGTATCGGCCGCGAAGCCTCCAGCCTGATGATGATGGTCACGCCGCGAATCATCATCCAGGAAGAGGAAGAAGACAAGATGGGCGTGCCCACAGGACCGTAGCCGGTTCTCGTCCCCGCGCAAAGCTCTCCGGTGTGGTGTCTCCTCCCGGACCCGTCGCCGGCTCATCCCCCCGAGCCGGCGATGGTCGTTTCTTGGGAAAGAGAGTGCTTAGTTCTTAGTCCTTAGAGAAGCAGGGCGGGCCGAGTGAAACGAGTCCCACCATCTATCGGCGTCTTTGTTGGTGGGACTCGTTTCACTCGGCCCACCCTACGGCTTAGATTTCTAAGCACTAAGTTCTAAGCACTAAACACTCCTCCCCTCAAACCATCGTCGTCGCCAGCTCGCGGGCGAGCCGCTTGCGGGCGACGTGCAGCCGCCGCTTGATCGTGCCGACCGGCGTGCGGAACTGATCGCTCATTTCCAGCAGCGAGCGGCCGTCGAAGTAAAAGGCGACCAGCGTCTCCCGATCCAAAGTCGAAAGCCGACCCAAGCCCGAATGCACCTGGGCGCGGCATTCCTTGTCGAGGATGTCGCCCAACGGCGTCTGCTGGCCGGGGCAAGCGATCTCGAGCGTATCGGGCATGACCGGCATCCGCGGACCGCGAACGGCCCGATTCAGCGACATGCGGCTGGCCATCGAGCGTAGCCACCCGGCGAAGCAGTGCGGATCGCGGAGCTGGCCGATCTTCCGCATCGCCTGGATGAACACCTCCTGGCAGACTTCCTGCGCCTCGGCGTGATCGCCGAGCCGGCGGAAGGCGACGGCATAGACCACCCGCTGGAACTGCTCAAAGAGCCGGCCGAAGGCCTCCCGATCGCCCTGCTGCGCCGCGGAGACAAGCCGGACCTGGACCGTCTGGGGATCTTCGTTCTCGATTTCAAAAGTCTTCATGCTCATTCTCTCAAGTAAGAATCCATCCGCATGCTGCCCTCTCGAAAGAGGGGTATGGGAGCGAGGGCGTTACCGGAAGCCGTCGCGCGGCAGAGGGATGCGAAAACGCAAACGTCTAGCAGCGAAACACGTCAGCGGCGTGCCCAGGCCAGGGAAGCCAAGTTGGATTCCAGGCTATCAGCCGTGGAATCGCTGGACGCCTGTGGGGCGCTCGGCTTGCGACCTGGGCCGGGCTGGACACCCCGCCGGACGCAATACTCCCGATGTACTCGGGAGCAATCCCGACATATTCGGAAGCGCCGACGAAAGTTGTCCGCCCAGCCGTTTCAGAAGCCACCGCGCCTGATCTCGCGCTGATCCAACCAGGAAGACCGGGCTAGCCGGGAAAACTGGTCACGCCATGAATGAAAGCGCAGGCAAGAGAGGGAAAGGAGCAGATAGCCCTGGGTGGCCGCCGAACGGGTCCCGTGGCCGGCTGCAGTCTGCTCGCGCACTATGCGACCGCAGACGTTGGCAAACAAGCCGGTAATGGACTTCGTCGTGGCACCCATGGCAAACCCTTTCCGTGCACGGTGTGCGGATTGAGAGGGCAAAAAGCTACAAGAGCAAGAATCGTTGGAAAACATGGTGCAAAACGGATTCTGCAACACGCTCCCCTTTCAGTTTCGCGTCACCGCTGGAAAAAGTCAAGCGGGATGCGTACCGTATAGACGTCGGCAGGTGGGAAAAGGTTCGCGCGAAATTCTGGAATCTTTTCGGTTTTCCGGTTCTAGGTGCGGTGTAATGGGGACTGGCCGGCGCAAGACAGGTAGAAGATCGGATTTGGCGATGACCGCGTTTTTCGTGCCGGAGCTGACCCAAGGAATTACCGTTCATGTTGAGAACGAGTTCCCAACCCCGCTGGGCTCGCCACTCATGGCTTGGTTCAGAAATGGGGACAGGCACCTCGCCGGCGTCCATTTCTTGCGGCCTAATCGCTATTCGGCTCGGAGCCAGTCCCCGTTTCTGAACCAAGCCCCACGCATGGCGCGAGATTAGGTCGTAAGTATATGTCCGAAAATGACTTGCAGCCTTTAATGCGGAACTCACTGACGGGTATATCTTTACGACAGGTGGCTTGACAACGTCCAAGACCCAAACGAAACTGAATTTCGCGCTGATACTTGCCCGCGCGAAGTAGAAACAACCGGTACCGTCTAATGCGCGCCTTTCACGCTCGGATCTTCGCATCGTTGCTGATCGGCGTCGCCGCATCCGCCACGGGAGCGGAGAACTCGGGCGGTTTCTACGCGCTCTTCTATGACGGTTCCCACGTCTCGGTACCGACGTTTTCCCAAGATGTCTGGTGGTCCGACAAGGCGGTGCTCGCAGGCCGCCCCCTGTTTGGCACTCAGAACCCGGTGCGAATGCTGCAAAATCTGGCGCCGTGGGCTACGTTGAAGGGCCCCAGGGTCGTCATGGCCAACGGCGATGTCGTGCCAGGCAAGATCGTGGGATTCCTGCCGGCATCTCCAGCCGACGACACGCCTGCCCGGCTCGTGATTTCACTAGACGGTTCGCTTATTACGTCCGACCCGCGTGGCCTGGCCGTGCGTGCAGACCGTGTTGTGCGGGTGACATCCGCCGCAGACGGTACGGGCGCCGACGAACCCGGATCGCTGGTGCTCACCAATGGGAGTCGGCTTACGGCTTCCGCCGTGCGCTGGGGTGACCAGGGCCTGAAGGCGTTGACCGCCAGCGGCCTCACGGCGGTCTCATTCGATGCGATCTGGGACCTCTCGGTTCCCAGGGTGGATCTGATGCCGGCCGTCCTGGACGACAGCCTCTACCCGCCCCTCGGGCCTCGTGTGGTGATAGGCAGGCTCGAGACGATCCAGGGAGCGGTGCTCACCTATTGTCGTGAGATGACGTTGGTCGGCGCCAGCAAGGCATCGCGGTCGAGCAACTACCTGCTCGTTCAGCCGAGCTGGTCTTCGGGCGTGATTCTCGTGCCGATGGAGTCCATTTGGCGGCAGAGCTTTCGTGCGGCCAGGGAAGTGCCCCTCTCTTTACTGCCGGCGACAACGCTCCATGAGACGGTTGGCCTCCACCGCTGGCCCTGGCGGCGGAACGAGAACGTCGAGGGGGATACGCTGGCCAGCGGGACGATCACGGTGGACCTGGGGGTGGGAATGCACTCGGGCTGCGAGGTCGCCTTCGACTTGCCGCCGCAGGCCAGGCAGTTTACCGCGCTGGCAGGCCTTGACCGGCGGATCGCGCCCGGGGCCTGCGCTACCTGCAAGATCTATCTGGATCAGTTGGCCGATAGGCCCCTGTTTTCCAGCAGCTTGCTCTACAGCGGGCAGGAACCGATCCGGGTGGGTCCGCTGCTGGTTTCGGGTGGCCGGAGGTTGGCGCTGGTGACGCAGTGGGCCGGCACAAATCGCCCGCAGGATGCGTATCCACTGGACATCGGCGGCCATGTCGATTGGCTGATGCCGTTTGTAACCATTGAGCCCGACGACGCCAGTTATTGCGAGTCCTTGCGACGTTTCGTGCCCGGGTGGACAACGTGGGACCTTGATCCCGCAGATGCCCGCCGAGTGCGCGTTGGGGCCTGCTGGGACGTTGCGCACGAAGGCTGGTTGCCGGTCATTCATGTCACGGCGCCACAGCCCCTGACGATCCACCGCGGGCTTTCGCCGGTTTCCTCCGCAAACGATCGCCTCGAGTTGATCTTTGCGCATGGCAAAGATGCGCCTTTGCCCGCGATCGAGCTGCGTGTCGACGGTGAACTGGCTGCCTCGACGCTAGGGCGCGACGCGAAGAACAGCGCCCAAGAGAAGCGTTTGCCGGTACAAGCGAAGAAAGTGAAGGTGGATCTTTCCCACGGACCTGCGCGTCAGGCGGCCGGCAGTCTCGCGGAGACGGCCCAGGACTACCAGGTACGCACCATGCGGTGGGATCTGCACGAATACCGCGGGCGATCGGTGCAACTGACGCTGACTATTTCCTTGGATAAGCAACCGAGAGGTTTGGTATGGCGCGCTTTGGCCACCAGGCCTGCGACCGGCAATCAAGACTGACTACTCTCGCACGCGAGTTCCTCCACCACGATGTTGGTATTCGTGTAGATATCGATGCCCGCGGCGATGCCCAGGGCCTCGCGGACGATCTCCGCGGCCGACAGCGAACTGTGCTTCAGCAAGGCCCGCGCCGCGGCGACGGCATAGCTGCCTCCCGCACCGATGCCCAAGACGCCGTCGGTTGGCTGGATGACGTTGCCGTTGCCCGTCAGTAGGAGCGTATGCCGGGCATCGACCACGGCCATCAAGGCTTCCAGTCGGCGCAGGGCCCGATCGGTCCGCCACTCCTTGGCCAACTCGGTCGCTGCGCGCGGCATATTGGCCGGAAAGTCCTTGAGCTTGGCCTCGAATCGTTCCAGCAGGGCAAAGGCATCGGCGCTGGCCCCCGCGAAACCGGTGATGACTTTCTGCTCATTCAGGCGGCGGATCTTGACGGCGTCGGCCTTCATGATCGTATTGCCGACGGTGACCTGCCCATCGCCGCCAATGGCGACAACGCCCTTGTGGCGAACGGTCAGAATCGTAGTGCTGTGTGTCTGCGGCATGTTTTCTTTCAATTTGGAGTGCGGCGATTTATCGCGGCACTCCAAATATCTCCGAAATTGTCCGCGTTGACCAGCCGCCAGACGCAAAAAACCCAGCTATCCCCACCCATAAGATGGGTTCAATGCAGAAAACTCATGGTCACCACTAATTTTTTCAAACAAATGGTTGCGAAGCACGCGTCCCGAAATTATCGTAGATAGATTAGGATGGTCTTGCGGATAGAGGGAGTTTGACATGCTATGAGCGGTTAGGCAGTGATCGGAAGCCGATGGCTACGCTTAGGACCACTTCAAACCGCGCAGAGCTTGCAATCGCGCGCAGCGCAAGGCTGAACCGAATTTCTTGAACCGATTTACAGCGGAGGAACTTAGGTATGGCACGTCGTCTTGGAATCATTCTGGCAACAACGGTTGTGGCCTTGCTGGTCATGACCGATGGCGCCTGGGCATGCCGGTGCATGAACCGGCTGATTAACCGTTGCGGACATCGCCGCGCTTGTTGCTGCATCTGCGTGCAGCCAACCTGCTGTCAACCGGCCGCGATGCCTGCGTGCTGCCAGCCCGCCGCTGGCGAAATGAAGCCGGGCGAAGGCGCGGTAAAGGTTGAGGCGAAGGTTGTGCCTGCGGGAACTAATCCGGACGTAATGCCGCCGGTGCCCGAAGTCAAGTCACCGTCGTCTGAGCCGAAGCCGGCCACTCGGCCCGAAGTGAAACCGGAGATCAAGCCGGAAGTTAAGCCGGAGATCAAGCCCGGAGTGAAACCGCTTGAGGTCCCTGCTGAGCCCCGCGTGCCTGCGAAGCCGGACATCACCCCCGCGGAACCGGTGAAGCCGGTTGAACCCGCCAAGTTGCCTGAGAAGCCTGCTGAGCCGCCGGTTGCTCCTCTAAAGGCCCCAGAGCCGCCCAAGGCCCCAGCGCCGGCAGTGCCTGATGCCAAAGTGCCTGACAAGGCCCCAGCGCCGGCAGTGCCTGATGCCAAAGTGCCTGACAAGGCCCCAGCGCCGGCAGTGCCTGATGCCAAAGTGCCTGACAAGGCCCCAGCGCCGGCAGTGCCTGATGCCAAAGTGCCTGACAAGGCCCCAGTGCCGGCAGTCCCTGATGCCAAAGTGCCTGACAAGGCCCCAGCGCCGGCAGTCCCTGATGCCAAGACGCCTGAAAAAGCCCCCAAGCCGGCTGACAAGGACGATCCGTTCGGCGCCGGCGGCAGCAACGATGTCAAGACCTTGCGGATGTGGACCGACGCCAGCGGCAAGTACCAGATCGAGGCCCGTTTTGTCAGTTTCCTGGATGGCAGCGTCCGCTTGCAGAGGGCCGATGGCCATTACGTTCGCATTGCCTACGATCGGTTGTGCTCGGTAGATCAGAGTTTCGTGCTCAATCAGGACCAGAGCCTATTGGCTGCGGAATAGCCGGTTGCAGTTAAGTCGATGAGTTTTCGATCAAGCCCCGGCGTATCAGCGGGATGCGCCGGGGCTATTTCTCTGCTAGCCCCAGCAGCGCCAACCGCGCCAAATTGATCGCCTGCTTGGCACAGTAGTCGCCAACGATGTCGGGGTGAATTCCGGACGATACGTGGAAGGTCTGCACATCGGTTGCTGAGGCCAGGGCGAAATGGACGTGCCTGGCCTCGCCCGTTTCGCTTACGGCAGGCACGGGGCCGACGGCCAGGCCGAAGTCGGCTTGAAACTGCTCGCGGCAGGCGATTGCCATTGCGCGGGCGAACGCTTTGCCGCGTGGTGCAGCCGTCCCGGCTGCCGGAGGCAGGCAAGATGTCTGCACTCCAAGGCGTGTCATCACGGCCTCGTCCGCCGCGACCAGTCCGCCTCGGTAACGGCCATCGCCGCCGCTGGCCTTCGCCAGCCACTGGGCAACCAGGCCGGCCGTGGCTATCTCGGCCGAGGCCAGGCTCTGACCGCGCTGGCCCAACAGGCGGAGCACGACGTCTTGCAGTTCGTCGTCGCCCTCGCCATAGACCAGCATGCCAAGGTGCTTGTGGATCTCGGCCACGGTGGGTTCGATCTGGGCCCGGCACTGCTCTTCGCTGTCGCCTTCCGCGACAATCCGCAGAATGATCGTGGCCCGGCTGGCATTGATGCCTACGCGGGGGATGCGGCCGCGGCGGATGAGATCGGGCAGGAGCGACTCGATCTGGCTTTCGCCCGCGCCAAAGCACTTGATGTTCCGCCGCAGAATCGCGCGGCCGCCGCCCATGCCGCGAACGGCCGCAAACAGATAACTCTGCCACATGTCTCGCATTTCCGCCGGAACGCCCGGCAGGGCGAAGAACCGGCAACGGCCGCCATCTGCCCGCACAACGTCCAGATCGATGCCCGGGGCGGTGCCGTTCGGATTAGGCACGACGCGGCTGCCTGCGGGGAAGTAGGCCTGCCGCTCGTTGCTCTTGGGCATTTCCCGCTTCCGCCGGGCGAAGAGCTGCCGGATGTGTTCGAGGGCGTCCGGTGCCATGACCAGCGGGCGATCCGTCGCTTCGGCCAGGGCCTCGCGCGTGAGATCGTCGGCCGTCGGCCCCAGCCCACCGGTGGAGATGATGATATCGGCCCGCTCGATCGCGCGGCGGAAGACGTCGATGCACGGCTGCAACTCGTCGCCGACGGTCGAGTGATACAGGACGCGGACACCCAACTCACCTAGTCGCTGGCTGAGCCATTGCGAGTTGGTGTCGAGGAGTTGTCCGCCGGTGATTTCGTCGCCAATGGCGAGGATTTCTGCGTTCAATGCAGGATGGACCTCCGAGTCCGTCCCCAGAAAGAAACCGTAGGATGAACCTCCGAGTCCGTGCGACTGAAACTGGTCGGACCCGGAGGTCCATCCTGCACGGGTGGCCGTGCGTCAGTGGCCGGCACGGTTGAGTTGCTCAAGCGTGTCGGAGATCTCATCATGCACGTCGCCAGTGGCATGCACGACGATCGCATGCTGCGGCTGCCAATAGTAGATCGTGCAGGCGCCGCCGTTGACGTCCCAGCACTTGGGGCAGATCGTGTTCTGAATCAGGTCGACCAATTGCTGACCGTTGTCGGCGTTGGCGCCTTGGCCGCCCGCGGCACCCGCCCCGCCGCCTGCTCCGCCGACGGGCGCCCCAACCTGGGCCAGGACCGCGCCGGTCGGTTGATCCTTGTTCGTCCCGACCGACTTCACGGCGGCGTTCGGCTGGGCGGCCGCCTTATCCTTGGCGATCCGTTTGCCGATCTGCGTGCAAAGCTGGTCGAGCCGGGCGCGGACCGTCAGCCGCAGCGTTTCGCGTTGCGATCGGGCCATGGCGGTGTCTTGCTGAATCTCACGATAAATGCCCAAGAGTTCTCTGGCAGCCGTCTCGGCCTCCTGATCGGTGACCTTGGCCCAATGCCGCATGGCGGCATGCGCCGCTTCCAACAACTCGCGGCCGCCCCGCTGAACGGCCGGCGCGGCAGCTTGTACCGCCGGCGTAGCAGTTGCCTGCGTTGTGTCGTTGGGGGTTGCTGATATCGCCAAAATGGTGGCTAGAACGATCGACATAGCACAAACCTCCTTATGCCCTCTGTTCCAATGATCGGATGCCCTTCTTAACTGAGCGTATCACTTTACGACAAAAGATGCAACAGTTTTCCGCGGCGGCGGCTGGGCGTTTTCATGGCAACAGGCCGAATTGGCAGTCAGTTCGCGTCCGAGCGACAAGGTTCAACGGCCTTCTGCACGATATAGTCTGCGCATTTTTCCCGGATTGCCTGCGTCTGCCGATCGTCGGGCCGCCCCGTTCACGAACCTCCCGCCACGACATCGCGACCACGTTCCTGCGGCGTCACCACCAGCTTCTCGAACTTGCCGCCACGATAGACGCCTTCAACCACTGTGTTCTTCGGCGCGCGGAGCTTGAAGCGGACGTTCCAGTCTTTCGGCCAGGCGGGCAGCAGATAGATTCTGTCTCGATCGGCCTGCATGACCATATACTGCAGCGTGAGCATCAGGTTGCCGCCCAGAGTCTGGTCGGGGAGCCAATCGTAGTTGGGGCCCCACATGGCCGGAAAACGATGATTCGGGTGTTTGTTGGCGACTTTTGCCAAGAGTTGTCGCCGGGCCTCGTCGGTCATGCCCAGCAGGGCGGCGCACTGGCCGTCGTACGTCCACCCGGCAACATCCAGGAAGAGCCGTCGTTGGTACGTAGCCAGACCTGTTTCGAGGTTTGGTTTCCCGACGCCGAACAGCCGAAAGGGTGAAACCGCGTAAAGCTCTCCGTTTTCAATGTTCCAGGCATTCTTCGGATAGTCCTGTGCCGGCCGGATGAACGTCTTGCCGTTTTCGCTTGCCAGGGGCAGCGGCGGCACGATGTTCTTCATGGCCTGCCAATGCACGCGGTCGGCGGCCGGCATCTTGCCGGGCGGCAAGGCGAGCAGTCGCGTCAGCACCGATTCCAGCCCCGCGACGGTGGGCGTGTCGTTGATCACCTCGTGGCGGCCGACGACGCGCCCCTGCGCGTCGAGGACATCCTGCGGACGATAGGTCTCCAGCATTTGCGTGGGGCGGAGTTCGATCTTGCCGCTCTTGTCGTGGGAAAAGCGGGTGTCGAAGTATTCCAGCACATCGCGGGCCATCGGCATCAATTCGCCGGAGAGGAAGGCGTCGTCCTCGGTATAGTCGTAATAATCGAGCATGATGCCCACGAGTTCCAGCCCTTGCTGCCAGCAATACTGCCAGGCGGGGCACATGACATCCCTGGGTTTGACGTACCGCCGGTCCCAACCGTAGTCACCGTTGCTGTACGTTCCGAAGACGGTCATGGTTTCCGGGAAGTAGACGCCCTTGACCTGGTGGTAGATCTTCGCGCGGGCCTTGCAAAGCGGAGCAGCGTCGCGGTAGAACTTGAACAGCGGCTTCATCAGGTCGAAATCGCCGCAGGCTGGCAGCGGCTGATAGGGCAACCGTGTGTTCTGCCACCAGTAGCAGTCGCCCCACTCGCGCCAGTCGGGGCCGTAGTTGTCGGGCTTGCCCGTGTACTTGGCGTCGACGGTGAAGATCGATCCGTTGAACTTGATGGGATAGTTCCCGCGGCCGCTGCAGGCATCGACCCAGCGTTGCAGCGTGTAGGCTTCGGTGAGGCGGGGCGAAGTCGCGTCGCCTTCGACGACAATCCAGCTTCGGTCCCAAAACTGGCTCCACCAGTTGGCGGTGCGTTTCGCCGCGTCGCGGGCCGAGGGGGACTGCTTGAGAAGCGATTGCGCCTGTTGGCGCCAGGCGTCGGCAGTCTTGGTTTGCGCCGTGTGGGCAACGACCCGCATCTCGAAATCGTCGACTTCTCCGGCCGATCGCAGTGCGGTCTTGCCGTCCTTCACGAAGCCGGCAGCCGACATCCAGCCGCCGAAGGTCCGGTTCAGCAACGGATCGCCCGCCAGGTCGGCCGCTGTTTCCAGTCCCTGGTGCTTCAGGGTCAGCGGGACGATCGAAAAGACGTTGCGATGATACCAGACCACTGCGTTGTCCGGCCTTTCGGCGACGACGTCGGCCGACTCCCAAGCCTGGACGTCCTTCGGGCCGAACTCCGCGCCGCGCATCGTCCAGCTTCCGGCGTTATTGTAGGCAAATTTCTTCTCCTCGGCCTTGAGATCCCGCCGCTGCGTGCGCCACAACTCGACCGAGGCTCTCACTCTCACCGGCTTGGCACTGTGGCCCGTCACATAGACGATTGGTAGCTGGCCGTCGACGAAGACCCGGAGTTCGAGCGAACCGGCGGTAATCTCCACGCAGCCTTTGCGGAGATTGAGTGTTTGACGAAACGGTGCGCCCGCCGTAAACGGATTCGGCCTGAGCGCGAGTCGGACCCGCCCCAGTTTGAGCAGTTGGCTGCACTCGCTCCATGCGTCGGTGCGCGCGACGTAGAAGAGCAGATCGCCGTCTTTTTCGACCCACAGATTCAAGCCGACCTCGCCGTTGCCCAGGGGCATCGAGCCGTTGGCCCCGGTGCTGGGCGAATCCCAGATCACGTTGCAGTCGTCCAGGGCCTTGAAAGCTTCCGCAGCGGCAGCCGAAGCGCGCGCCGGCCGAGGCCGAACGACGAAGGCCGCAGACGCGAAGATGGCCATGGCAAGACCGGTCCTGATCGCCACAGGGAAGATCCCGGAGAATGCGCTCAAGGACCGGCTGTCTTGTTGTCGGGCCCTGCCATGACGGATGCATGGGAACAAACGTGCGGACCGTGCCCGGAGACGCGGCATCAAACCCTGGATTTTCGTACCCATTGGCGATACTCCATAGGCGTAAAGTTGGTGTGTTTGCGGAAGAAATTATCTTTACACACGCGATTGCCGTCCAGTCCTGCTTGTTCTCGATTTGCGCGAATGAGCGTGAGGGAATCGCCGTCGTGCGTCCACCGGCTGGCGATGTGGCCGTAGGGCGAGGATTCACGCGGTGCAGCAACGAGAGGCGGCCGTCGCGCAGGTCACGCCGCAGCCGAAACGAGCGCCCGCCCCGCAAATTGCCGAGGATCGTGCCACCGCGGTACAATAGCGGAAGCGGCGATAAACGCCAAGTTCGCTGGAATGAGCATAATTCGTCGGGCAAGTACAGCCAAGAATCCCCCATCGGCGTGGACACTTCAGTTCATAAAGAATCCGGGTTAAGATAACCGTGGGACGGATTGCCAATCCGTCCTTGGGTTGGTCATTGGTGCACGGGAATCCGGCGAATGGGCGTTTATTACAAATGTCTGTGTGGCGACAGCGAGCATCTGGCGCTGATGGAGCGCGATGCCGTGGCGGTCCACGATTCGGCGGGGCGAACCTGGATCTGCTATCCGATTGCCGCCCGCAAGGTCGAAAACCTGACGATGGCGGCCCACGTCTCGGAAGTCTTCGAGGCCGACGCCACGGCCCGGCGGCAAGGCATCGGCCAGCAAGGGACGGAGGTCCGCATCTACTATTGCGAAGACGAACGCGAGTTGTGCGAGAAACTGCTGCTGGATGCGGCGCCCGAGAAAGGCGACGAGTGAAGAAGATGCCACACGATCTGGTTGCCATCATCACTACCGCCGACCCGAGCGTGCGTGATCGCTCGCTGGATGGTTTCTGCCGCACGGCCGACGTGGCCGCGCTGTGCGACGCAGCCCGAGCACTCGACGCCTTCCGCCGCCAGAGCGAGAACCTCTACGAGCGGGTGCGGGCCACGTTTTTTCTGGCCGCCATCTATCGCTACCACCTGCCGGACAAGTTGCCGGCGACGGCCAAGGCCCTGGTGCCGTTCGAAGGCTACACGCGGCTGCTGGGCCGGCGTTTCGAAGAGGCGATCGATGAATTCCGCGCGGTCGAAGAGCGACTCGGCCCCAGCGATGCCATCTCCAGCGCCCTGGCCGCCGCCTACCAGGCCCTGGGCTTTCAAACGTTGGCCGACCAGGTCCGCCGCAGCGTGCGCTCGGTCCGCGGCAACCAATGGATGTTCCGCATGGGCCATCCGGCCGACCATCCGTTGGAGATCCGCCCGGTGCTAAGGCACCGCGCGGCGGCGACGCAGCCCTTTCCGCTCCTCGTCGAGCGGACGGCGGTCCGCATGGATCTATCGCACAGCGGCTGGAGCGACATCTTCTTCCTGGGCATGGATTTTCCGCAAGGGGCGCGGGTGCTGAACGTCTCGGTCGATCTGGGCGTCCGTGGCCGCGACGGGGTACCCGGTACTCCGGGTCGGCCGCAACCGCCCATCGAGGCCTGGCTGCGCGTCATCGACCAGCCGGTGCTCCGCCTGGCCAGCATGGACCTGAAGTGCAAGGCCGACCTCACCGCGTTGGCCGAGGTCTTCGATTTCGCCAAAGACTACCTGGGGCTGCTCAAGGCCGCCGTGATCGCCGCCGGCATTATTCCGGCCGGACTGGAAGGCTCCGGCCAGACCCTCGCCGACGTGCTGGCCCAACTGGTGGGACCGGGGCTGGGGCTGGAAATCGCCAGCAAGGTGAACGATATCCCCAAAGGTTCCCGCCTGGCCGTCTCGACCAACCTGCTGGCAGCCATCATCACCGTCTGCATGCGCGCCACCGGTCAAATCGCCTCGCTTACCGGCACGCTCAGCGAAGCGGAACGCAAGCTGGTCGCCGCGCGGGCTATCCTCGGCGAATGGCTTGGCGGTTCCGGCGGCGGATGGCAGGATTCCGGCGGCATCTGGCCCGGCATGAAGATCATCGAAGGCCGCCCGGCCCAGCCCGGCGATCCGGAATACGGCATCAGCCTCGGCCGGCTCCTGCCCGACCATCATATCTATACGGCAAGCGAGGTCTCGCCGCAGACCCGGCAGTTGATTTGCGACAGTTTCGTGCTGGTGCACGGCGGCATGGCGCAGAATGTCGGTCCCGTGCTGGAGATGGTCACGGAGAAGTACCTGCTCCGCAGCGAGGCCGAGTGGACGGCCCGGCAGGAGGCCATCGAGCTGCTCCGCGCCATCGAAAAGGCCCTGGCCGGCGGCGAGGTCCGCGAGATCGCCCAGCTCACGACGCGGAACTTCTTCGGCCCCATCCAGACGATCATCCCTTGGGCGTCGAACCACTACACGGAGACGCTCATCGAAGTGGTCCGCGAGAAGTTCGGCGGCGACTACTGGGGCTTCCTCATGCTGGGTGGCATTTCCGGCGGCGGGATGGGCTTTATCTTCGATCCCGTTCGAAAAACTGAGGCCCAGGATTTCCTCCAGGAAGAAATGGTCGCCACGAAACGGCAGTTGCAGAGCGCGCTTCCGTTTGCCATGGATCCGGTGGTCTACGACTTCGCCATCAACGACCGTGGCACGCTGGCGGAGTTGTACGAAGGCGGCGACGCGATGATGCCCGCGGCCTATTATGCGATTTGCGCGCCGAATGGTTGCGCAAGGAAACACGGCAACTGAGTCCGGCGGTCCGCGACGAAATCACGCGGTTTGCCGCCGCATGTCGCAGCCATCCGCGGCTGACAGGTTCCACCGAGATGTTGCTGGGGGCCTTGTTCCCCAGGCCCGGCGAAGAGAGCGGCGGCAACGGCAGCCTGCGGTCGATCCTTGCAGCCAACGGCTTCGATCCCGAACTGCACGAGCAGATCCGCTCCGATCTGCGGACCGGAAGGATCGGCCTGGCCCAGAATCGCCTGCCGCCCAGTACGGTCATCGAAGATGTGGCCTGCGGCGACGTGCTGGACACGGTCCGCGACGGGCTGGAGACGGCCGACGTGCGGGCGGGCGAATCGGCTTTGGCCGGGGGCGAGGTAGCCGTGCTGGCCTTGGCCGGCGGAGCGGGCAGCCGCTGGACCCGCGGCGCCGGCGTGGTCAAGGCCCTGCACCCTTTCTGCCGCTTCCAGGGCAAGTATCGCAATTTCATCGAGATCCATCTGGCCAAAGGGCGCAAGACCGCGGCCCGCTTTGGCGTCCAGGTGCCGATCGTCGTATCTACGAGCTACCTGACGCACGAGCCGATCGAGCGGTTCCTGCGATCGCAGCGGGGGACGGCGTATCGCGGGCCGTTGGCGGCTTCGCCGGGCCGTTCCGTCGGGCTGCGGATGGTCCCCATGCCTCGCGACCTGCGCTTTGCCTGGGAGGAAATGCCGCAGCAGATTCTCGACGTGCAGGCCCAAAAGGTCCGCGAGAGCCTGCACGCCTCGCTCATCGGTTGGGCCGAGGCGGCCGGCGGCGGCAGCGACTACACCGACAACGTTCCGCTGCAATGCCTGCACCCGACCGGCCACTGGTTCGAGGTGCCCAACATGCTCCGCAACGGCACGCTGGCCCGGCTGATCGAGCAACGGCCGCAGTTGAAGTACTTGCTCTTGCACAACATCGACACGTTGGGGGCCGATCTCGATCCGGGCCTGCTGGGGCGGCACATCCGCAGCGAGGCCTGCCTGAGCTTCGAGGTCATTGGGCGACGGATCGACGACCGCGGCGGCGGCCTGGCGCGGGTCAACGGACGCGTCCGGCTGGTCGAAGGCCTGGCGCTGCCCCGCGAGGAAGACGCGTTCCGGCTGAGCTATTACAACTCGCAAACGACGTGGATTTCGATCGAGCGGCTGTTGGACGTTTTTGGGCTCTCGCGCAAAGACTTGCTGGACGAGCCGAAGGTCACGACGGCCATCCGCCGCTTGAGCATGCGGTTGCCGACGTATATCACCTTGAAGGACGTCAAGAAACGCTGGGGGCATGCCCAGGAGGACATTTTCCCCGTGGCCCAGTTCGAGAAGCTCTGGAGCGACATGACCGGCCCAGCCGAGGTGGCCTGCCAGTTCATGATCGTCTCACGGCAGCGCGGGCAGCAACTCAAGGATCCCGCCCAGTTGGACGGTTGGTTCCGCGATGGCTCGGCGGCCTACGTCGATGGGCTGTGCGCGTGGGAAGTTGAATGATGTGTATCACAGATCGTATAAGGTCTCATCCACGGCCGGCGGCCGACGCCGACCATGAGTAGATGGTGCCCGCTTTCGCCGCGCCCCAGGCGACACGCTGTCGAAGTCCGGGCCCGCCTCACCGAAAACATCCCCCATTTCTTCCTCAATCTTATCGGGCGATTCTCCGGCCTCCATACGGCGCATGGCCTCGTCGGCCTTGGCGTCCAACGGCATCCCCGCCGCGTCGTGCAATTTCCGCATCATCCGGGCGATCTGCCGGGGATTGTTCTCGTCCAGGCCCTCAGCCTCGCGGGACATCGATTCCATGAGGCCCTCCATTTTGGCCTCGTCCAAATCTCCCCCCGCCTCGTCTCCCGGCAACTCCCCGCTCGATCGGCCCTGGGTTGAAAAGCGCGAGACCTGTCGTTCCAACTTAGGCCGGCCGCAGCGCGGGCAGGCAGGACGCGTCTTGGTGTCGACCCGCCGGGAAAAGAAATTGAACACCACGTGACAATTGCTGCAATAGAATTCGTAGATCGGCACGCCGCATTCTCCCTGTTCGAGGTATTCTCCGACAATCAAGATCTTGCAAGTATAACTGGCCGAAAATCGTAGGTGAAGCGGATAGGTTGCCCGCCCTTTCCATGCTAAAGTGGTTTTCTTGTTATACTAAGGCCGCCGCTGTGGCAATTTGCCGTTGTTGTGCCCAGTTGCCGCAGTTGTGGCCGGTCTCTGACCGAGCCGCGCCGAACCTGGGCCACGATTTCCCGCCGTTTGAGGCCAACCATGAAACATTTCGCGCATCTGCTCCTTGGGTGTCTTGCACTGAGTGTTACGGCCATCGCCCGGGCTGGCGATATCGAGTCGGAGTTCCTCAACCCGCCCGACTCGGCCCGGCCATGGGTCTACTGGATGTTCATGGACGGCAACCTCAGCCGCGAGGGCATCACGGCCGACCTGGAATCGATGAAACGCGCGGGCATTGGCGGCGTGATTTTCATGGAAACCAACATCGGCGTGCCGCGGGGGCCGGTCGATTTCATGAGCCCCAAGTGGCTGGAACTTTTCGCGCATGCCGTCCACGAGGCCGATCGCCTGGGCCTGCAATTCGCCGCCGCTACCGGGCCGGGATGGTGCGGCACGGGCGGCCCCTGGGTCAAGCCGGAACAATCGATGCAGCACCTGGTGGCCAGCGAGACGACCGTGCACGGTCCCGCGCGCTTTGCCGCGCTCTTGCCCAGACCGCAACCGCGGCCGCCGTTCTTCGGCGTCGGCACGCTCACGCCGGAATTGGCCAAGGCCTGGCGGGACTACTATGCCGATGTTGCGGTGCTGGCCTTCCCCACGCCGCGGGGCAAGGCCCGCGTGGCCGACAGCGACGAAAAGGCCCTCTATTACCGCGCGCCGTTCTCGTCCGCGCCGGGGGTCAAGCCGTTTCTGCCGGAGCCCGATGCGACAACCCGTTTGCCGGCGGACCAGTGTATCGCAAAGCCGGAGATTGTCGATCTCACTACGCACCTGGCCGCCGACGGCCGCCTGGAATGGGACGTACCGGCGGGCGACTGGACGATTCTCCGCTTCGGCCGCACGAGCACCGGCCAGACGACGCGGCCGGCGCCGCTACCGGGCCTGGGCTTCGAGACCGACAAGTTCGACCGTGCTGCAATCGATGCCCATTTCGAGGCCTTCACGGCCAAGTTGCTCAAAGCCGTTGGGCCGCGATCCAAGTCCACTACCGGGCTGACGACCATTCACTTCGACAGTTGGGAGATGAGCTCGCAGAACTGGTCCAAGAATTTTCGTGCCGACTTCGAGAAACGCCGCGGCTACGATCCTCTGCCGTATCTGCCCGTCATGACCGGCCGGGTCGTGCAGAACCTGGAGGTCTCGGAGCGTTTCCTCTGGGACTTGCGGCAGACGGCCCAGGAGCTGGTCATCGAGAATCACGCCTTGCGACTGAAGGAACTGGGCCATCGCCACGGACTGCAACTATCCATCGAGCCCTACGACCTGAACCCCACGGCCGACCTGAACCTGGGCAGCGCGGCCGACGTGCCGATGTGCGAGTTCTGGTCCAAGGGCCACGGATTTTCGACGGAATATAGTTGTTTTGAGGCGGTCTCGATCGGTCATACGGACGGTGCGAAGATCATCGCCGCGGAATCCTTTACGGCCAATGATACCGACGGTTGGCTGCAGTATCCCGGCTCGATGAAGGCCCAGACCGATTGGGCCTTCGCGACGGGCGTCAACCGCTTCGTGATACACCGCTACCAGCACCAGCCGGCGCTTGATCAATTTCCCGGCATGACGTTTGGCCCCTACGGCGTGCACTGGGAGCGGACGGAAACGTGGTGGGACATGGTGCCGGCTTATCACAAGTATCTCGCCCGTTGCCAGCAGATGCTCCGCCGCGGGCTGCCGGTGGCCGACATGCTCTATCTCACGCCGGAAGGCGCCCCGCACGTCTTCCGGCCGCCCGCTTCCGCCACGACCGGCGACCCGCCCGACCGTCGCGGTTATAACTTTGACGGCGTATCGCCGGAGGTATTGATCAAGACGGCAACGGTGAAGGACCGTCGGATCGCCTTTCCCGGCGGCATGACCTACCGAGTGCTGGTCCTGCCCCGCTGCGAGGCGATGACGCCGGGCCTGGTAAGGAAGATCAAGGAGTTGGTTGAGGCGGGTGCAACGGTTATCGGCACGCCGCCCAGTCGCAGCCCGAGCCTGGCCGGCTATCCGCAGTGCGACGAGGAAGTAAAACGCTTGGCCGCTGAAATCTGGGGCACGGCGGCCGAGCCGCGCCGAACGGTTGGCAAGGGAACGGTCATTCGGCCCGAACAGTCAAAGGTCGTTGCGCTGCCTGTGGAGGCGCTGAAGCAGGCCCGCTGGATCTGGTATCCCGAGGGCAATCCGGCGGCCAGCGCGCCCGTAGGCACGCGCGACTTCTTGCGAGAATTTAGGCTTGACGAGCAGAAAAAGATCGAGTCGGCTCGGGTATTCATGACCGCCGATAACAGCTTCCGTCTCAAAGTCAACGATAGGTATGTACTCGAAGGCGACAATTTTCACGAGACCTACCAGGCCGATGTGGCGGGCTTCCTGAAGCCGGCTGAGAACCGTTTCGAGGTCGTTGCCGAAAACGGCGGCGATGCGCCCAACCCAGCCGGCCTGATCGGCCTGCTGGTGATACGTTACGCCGATGGAACCTCCTTGATCCTGGCGACGGACAAGTCCTGGCAAAGTGAGGGGGGACTTTCCGGCCAGGCGAAGCCGGCGATGGAACTCGGCCCGTCCGAAATGGCCCCCTGGCATTGGCAGCCGTCGCAACCAGCGGCGGAACTCTATCCCGCGTATGCGATCATGGACCGAATTCTATCCGAGTTGGAACTTCGTCCCGACTTGTGGGGCGGCGAAGCGCTGCGCTACACACATCGCCGCGATGGGGACACCGATATCTACTTCGTTGCCAACTGTCGCAACGAGCCGCAGTTGGCCGCTTGCCACTTCCGCGCTCAGAAGGGGCGTTTTGCCGAATGGTGGGATCCCGTGACCGGGCAGCGTTTTGCGATCCACCCGGTTACGGTCAGCCCCGGTCTCGTCCGCATGTCAACGCAGTGGTTCGTGCTGAAGTTTGCCCCCTATCAAAGTGCATTCATCGTCTTTCGCAAGACCGAGTCGGCGACTCCCTTGCCGCCACGGCCCGAAGGACAATTTCGACCATTGGCCGACATCGCCGGCCCCTGGGAAGTCTCCTTCGATTCCGCCTGGGGTGGTCCCGAAGAAATCACCGTCGCTAAGCTGGATGACTGGACTGCGCGGCCCGAGGAAGGCATCCGCCACTACTCCGGCAAGGCCGTCTATCGCAAGCGTTTCGACCTTCCCTCTGCTGTGGTGAAAGCCGCCAAGGGAATTTGCCGTTTGTCACTGGGCACCGTCCACGACATGGCCTCGGTGAAACTCAACGGCCGGGACCTTGGCGTCGTCTGGTGTGATCCGTGGGAGGTCGAGCTTCCAGCCGGACTTCTCCGCGAAAAAAGCAACGAACTGGAAATCACCGTAGCCAATCGCTGGCCGAACCGCCTGATCGGCGACCAGGCCCTGTCGCCGGAAAAACGCAGGACCAAGACCACATGGAACCCGTTCCAGAAGACATCGCCGCTCTTGCCTTCCGGCTTGATCGGGCCGGTGCAATTGATGACATCGGAATAGAACCCTACGGTTACGGCCCACCCTGTCGCGAGTCGCCGAATAAGGTTGTACACTCTTACCCAGGGTGGCATGCCACCCTTTGTGACCTTCCCACCTTCATCCCACCACGCTTTCGGAGTCCTCCCCATGAAACGCCTGTTGTTTGCGATTCTCCTCACGACCGCCGCCGCACGCGCGGCCGACCATGAGTACATGGTGCCCGCTGCCACACTGCAAAAGGAATTCGTCGCCCCGCCGGCTGCGGCCCGGCCGTGGGTCTACTGGTTCTGGCTCAACAGCAACATCACCAAGGAAGGCATGACCGCCGACCTGGAGGCGATGAAACGCGTCGGCATCGGCGGCGTGCTGATCATGGAGGTCGATCAAGGCGCCCCCACGGGCCCCGTCCCGTTCGCGGGACCAAAATGGCGGGAACTGTACAAGCACATGCTCAGCGAGGCCAACCGGCTGGGCCTGGAAGTCAACATGACCAACGACGCCGGCTGGTGCGGCAGCGGCGGGCCCTGGATCACGCCCGAGTTGTCGATGCAGTACGTCGTCTGGACGGAAACCAACTTGGAAGGCGGCAAGCACTTTGACGCCGCTCTGGCCGAACCGCAGCGGACCGCCAACTACTATCGCGACATTACCGTATTGGCCTTCCCCACGCCGGCCGGCAACGCGCGGATCGCCAACATCAACGGCAAGACCGGCCACGATCGCCAAGATCAGCCGCCCGCCCCGGCCAAGTATGCGGAAGTGCCCGTCGAGCAGGTCATCAAGGGCGAGACCATTGTCGATCTCTCGACCCAGTTCAAAGACGGCCGTTTAACTTGGGACGTACCGGCCGGGAAGTGGACCGTACTGCGAATCGGCCACACCTCGACCGGCGCGGTAAATGCCCCGGCCCCCGCCTCGGGCCGCGGTCTGGAGTGCGACAAACTGAGCAAGGAAGCCGCCGACGCCATGTTCGCCGGGCTGATGGGCAAGATCATCGCCGACAGCCCCACGGCAGCCGGCAAGACGCTGGTCACCACGCACATCGACAGTTGGGAAGTCCACTCGCAAAACTGGACGCCGCGGATGCGCGAGGAATTCAAGAAGCGTTGCGGCTACGACCTTTACCGCTACCTCCCCGTCTACAGCGGCCGCATCGTCGATAGTGTGGAGGTCTCCGAGCGGTTCCTCTGGGACCTGCGGCAGACGATCTCCGACCTGCTGGTGGAGAACTATGCCGGCCATATCCGCGAGCTTGCCAACAGGAACGGACTGAAGCTCTCGATCGAGGCCTATGGCGACGCGGCCTTTGACGACGTGACCTACGCCGGCCACTGCGACGAGCCGATGGGCGAGTTCTGGTCGTGGGCCTACGGCGGTGCGAACGAGAGCGTTACGGAGATGACCTCCGCCGGCCACGTCTACGGCAAGCGGATCATCGGCGCCGAATCGTTCACCGCCACCGACGCCGAGAAGTGGCAAGGCCATCCGGCCAACATCAAGACGCTGGGCGACTGGGCTTTTTGCGAAGGCATCAATCGCTTTGTCTTCCATCGCTATGCCATGCAGCCCTGGCCGCCCGTAAACGGGTACCCGGTCCGGCCCGGCATGTCGATGGGTCCCTGGGGCCTGCACTATGAACGGACCCAAACGTGGTGGGAACAGTCCACGGCGTGGCACCAATACCTGGCCCGCTGCCAGCATCTCTTGCGGCAGGGCCTGTTCGTGGCCGACATCTGCTACCTGCAGCCGGAAGGAGCGCCACGCAGCTTCGGTCCGCCGGTCGCCCGCAAAGGCAATCCGCCCGACCGCCCGGCATACGACTTCGACGGCTGCTCGCCCGACGTGGTGCTGACGCGGATGTCGGTCAAGGACCATCGCATCGTCCTGCCCGACGGCATGAGCTACCGCCTGCTGGCGCTGCCCAACTCGCAGACCATGACGCCCCGCCTGCTGGCCAAGATCGTGGAACTGGTCGAGGCGGGCGCGACGGTCGTCGGGCCGCGGCCGCAGAAGTCGCCGGGCCTGGGCAATTTTCCGGCCTGCGATGAGGAGGTCAACCAGTTGGCCGATCGCCTCTGGGGAGATTGCAACGGGCAAAAGGTCAAGCAGCACGTCTTGGGCAAGGGCCGGGTCGTCTGGGGCGAAACTCCCGAGCAGGTCCTGGCCGGCATGAAAGTGCCCGTCGATTTCGGCGGCGACCCGGAGTACCGGGTGCCCCGCGGTCTGGCCGGCAGTCTTCGTTATATCCACCGCACGTTGCAAGACGGCACGGAGATTTACTTCGTGGCCAACAAGCGTGAGACGTCGGTCGCCGGCACTTGCCGCTTCCGCGTCGAGGGCAAGCGGCCGGAGTTCTGGTGGCCGCAAAGCGGCCGCGTGCAGCTCGCGGCTGCCTGGCAGGAGAAAGCGGGCGTAACACGTGTGCCGGTCTATCTCGAATCGGCCGAATCGGTGTTCGTCGTCTTCCGGCCGGAACCGAGCAGTTTCGACCCGGTCGTCGCCATGACGCACGACGGCAAAGCGTTCCCGCCCGCGCCTCCCCCGCGGCCGCAGGTCGTCGTGGTCAAGGCCGTCTACGGAGTGCCCGGCGACGCCCAGCGGACCCGCGATGTAAAGGCCAAAGTCCAGGCGCTGATCGACGCCGATAAGGCGAGTTTCCCCGTCACGGATATGGCCGAGGGTGACGATCCGGCGGTGAATGTCGTGAAGACTTTGGAGATCGACTGCACGGTCGGCGGCAAGCCGTGTCATGTAAGCGGCAAGGATTCCGAGGTCGTTCGTTTGCCGATCGGGATAGTCCCCAAGACCTATGTGGTCCAAAGCGCGACGTATGGCGTGCCCGGCGACGCCGCGCGAACCCGCGACGTCAAGACCGCCGTGCAAAGTCTCTTGGACAACGGCGTCACATCGTTGGAGGTTGCCAGCCTGGCCGCCGGCGGCGACCCGGCCAATGGCATCGTGAAGACGCTTACGGTGGAATACACCGTCGACGGCAAGCCGCACCAGGCCAGCGGCCAGGATCCCGAAACCATCGAGTTGCTGCCGGAGGCGATGGCCAGCGCGAAGTGTCCGGGCACGCTCACCGTCCACGCCGACGGCGGCGTGCTGCTGGAGGCCCGGCAGAACGGCCGCTTCGAGATCACCACGGCCTCCGGGCGCAAGCTGGCCGCCACGATCGAGGATCTTCCGCCCGCACAGATCGTGGCGGGCCCTTGGCAACTGAAGTTCCCGGCCGGCTCTGGTGCGCCGGAGCAGCTTACCCTCGACTCGCTCATTGCCTGGAATCTCCAGCCCGACGACGGCGTAAAGTACTTTTCCGGCACGGCAACCTACTCGAAGGTCATTACTATTCCCGCCGAATTGCTGGGCAAGGATCGCGGTCTTTACCTCGATCTCGGTCGCGTGGCGGTCATGGCCCGCGTGAAGCTCAATGGCAATGACCTGGGTGTACTCTGGAAGGCCCCCTATCGTGTGGAGGTCGGCGAGTTCGCCAAGGCCGGCGAGAATACGCTGGAAATCGAGGTTACGAATCTCTGGATCAACCGTATGATCGGCGACGAGAACCTCCCCGAGGATTCGGACCGGAACGGCGATGGCACACTGAAGGCCTGGCCGAAGTGGCTGCTGGAAGGCAAGTCGAGTCCGACCGGCCGGCAGTCGTTCACATCCTGGCGGCTCTATAAGAAGGGCGCCCCGCTGCACGAATCGGGCCTTATCGGGCCGGTGACATTGCACGCCACGCAGCGCGTCGTGCCGAAGTAAGTTGAGAATGGATTGCAGGGTGGGCCGAGTAGCCGGAGGGTGGGCCGAGTGAAACGAGTCCCACCAATCTTGACGCCGAAACTTGGTGGGACTCGTTTCACTCGGCCCACCCTCCGGTCTTATTCCAACAGTGCAACGGATCTGTTGCCATAGCAAATCGCGTGCCAGTCGTCATGGCATTTCTCGTCCCTTGATCAATAAATATCAATACGATAAGAACTTGCGCTGCGCGGAAAACGGAATTGCTGCCTGGAACGAGTTCTTCCCCGCTCTTCAATCTGGCTGATTTCTTCCGGCGGCTTTCTACGATAGCCGCAAGCACTCTCCCAAAAAACTGAGCTATAGTTGCAACAAGGGCAGCGGTTTTGCCCAGGGGAATCTCTGCCTTGGCAGATGTCGGAGCAAAAAAGTGACGCTACCCCATCACAGGTGACCCATGATCTTGTCGTTTGCTTCCCGCAAGCGTCCGAGCCGTCGAGGAGTGGCCGCTGTCGAGTTTGCACTCGTAGCACCGCTCTTCATTGCTTTCATCCTCGGCATCATTGAGTTTGGGCGGATGATGATGGTGCAGGAGATTCTCGTCAACGCCGCAAGTCAGGGCGCATGCGCGGCAATCATGCCCGGCCAAACCGATGCGCAAGTTACTACGATCGTGGACAACTGTCTTAACGGGGCCGGGATCTCGGGCTACAACGCTCCCACAGTCTCGCCCACGCTCGCCTCGGGCCCGGCATCCGGCACGGCACTTACGATGACCGTCAGCGTGCCATGCCAGTCGGTCAGTTGGTTGGGCGGATCGACGTGGTTCAACGGACAAACGCTCTCGGCCTCCATCGTCATGACAAAAGAATAATCTTCTCTAAGAAAGGCCAACTCCCATGTTCATGCGTCTTCGAGTTTTTCGTTCCCGGCGTGGGGCCATCACAATCCTTGCCGCGCTCCTGATGGTCTTGCTGCTAGGCATGGTCGCTTTCGCCGTCGATATCGGCCGGCTATCCCAAGTCCAAGCCCAAGTCCAAGCCGTTGCCGATGCGGCGGCCCTGGCAGGCGCCAAAGGGCTGCCGGTCAGTCCGGCACAAGTGCGGGCCAACGCCGAGGCCTGTGCGGCCTTGAACACGGCCAACGGCCAAGCGGTGACAATCACTGACTCCAATGTCGTGCTGGGGACGTGGAACCCGACGGCGCATACCCTCACCGTGCTCTCGGGGACTGCCGAAAACAGCGCGAATGCCGTGCAAGTCACGGTCTCCTTGACCTCGGCGGGGGGCAACGCGGTCAGCATGCTCTTTGCCGGCGTGCTCGGTGTCAAGACGGCCAACGTGACCGCTTCCGCGATCGCGGCCGGGAACCGCTGGGATGTGGTTATTGCCCAAGACTGCAGCAGCTCCTATTCCGCTGATCTGCCCTACGCGATACAAGGTCACCAGGTCCTGTTGGCAAACTTCAACCAGTACTCGCCCACGTCGAACTTTGGCGTCGTTGGGCACACGGGCTGGGGGTACACATGGGCTTCCCTGCAGCCCGTGGGTTCCAACTACAGCAGTCTGAACACCGCCATCGGCAATATGAACGACTGCAAGAGCGCCACGACCAGTGCCTATAACGTGTATGGGGGCACGGCCACGAGCATCGCGGTTACCACGCAAACGCCTTCGTGCAGCGGATCGGACCTGGCGACCGGGATCCAGCAGGCCATCAACATGTTCAATTCGACCGCGTATACGTCCACCGCCCCGGTGGGAGTGTCCAAGGCCATTATCATTTCCTCCGATGGCGAGTCGAACGCCAGTGCCAATGGCCAACACCCCTCCCCCACATATACCGACACGCAGTTGAACACCCTGGCACAAACGACCGCGGCGGCGGCTTGGGCCCAAGGCATTTCTGTCTTCGTGGTGTTCTACTACCATGGCAGCGATACCGGTGCCGACACGGCCCTCTTGCAATCTCTGGTCCAAGGGAATGGGACATTCAGTATGGTAACGGATGCTACCAAGGTGCCTACAGCGCTCGATGCCGTTTTCCGAAGTGGCCTGACCTACGGTTTGGTGCAGTGAGCCGGAGACGATGCGAAAGGCGATGCTGGCGACGATCCTTTTCGCCTTCTTCGTCGGCATGGCCTCTACGGCCGCATTGCTGCCGGAGGTGCTGAGCAAGTGCGGGTGTGTTGTGCCGCCCGAGCAACAGGACGTGGCCCTCGCTAGGGCAAAAGACGCTGTTTCTCCGCAAGGGGCAAGCAACGGCAGCGGTTCGCTGCCGGGCACGAGAGCGATCGCAGACGAGACGACGGCCCCCGCTCCGGAGTGGGCCGAAAGAATGTTCCCGACCGGCCTCAACAAGGACTTCGGCGAGGTGCCCTTCGGGACAAAACTCGTACACCGTTTTGAGGTCACGAACATCTACGCGGCGCCGGTGGAAATCACCGGTCTGCGCGTCGGTTGCGGCTGCGTGACGGCCAGTTCCGGCAAACGCGTCATCCAACCGGGCGAGAGCACCACCATCGACGTAACGATGGACACCCGACAGTTCACTGGCCCCGACACGCAGACGGTCCGCGTCGGCTTCGGCCCCGATCCCAGGTCCCGTTGCGTGCTCAAAGTGTCTGCCGTCAGCCAGACCGATCTCGTCTTCAAGCCGGACCGGGTCGGCTTCGGAACGGTGGCGCGCGGTCATGGGTCTGTGCAGAGCATAGACGTCGCGAGCCACGGCGCCCTTGACTGGAAAATCGAGGAGGTAATCGTCGCCAAGGAATTGCCGTTCACGGCAAAGCTGCACGAACTGCCGCACAGGGCACCCTCTGGGTCCGGAAAGGTCGGCTACCGGCTCACGGTGACTCTCAAGGATGATGCCCCGCCGGGCAGAATCAGGGACTACATTTATCTAAGAACGAATCAGACAGGCATTCCGCCCGCGCCGGTGCTGGTGACGGCGACCGTAAAGTAGCAACCGCTTCCCGCGCCACATTCATTACGACCGCTAGAGTTTCCCCAGCTTAGGACAAAAGAACCCGCCGGCCCTGCCGTTTCCGCCTGCGCCGTGAGCTATCCTTGCACAGATAAGAAACTCCCCCCGGAACTCGAAGAAATTTCGCGGAAGGAAGAGTCACACGCCATGCCCCCACCCCGCCTGCCTCTGCGGCAAACCAGCGATAGCAAGGAATCCTCGCTCGAGGAGCTCAAACAGCGGATCCACGGAAAGCTGGTCGACAAGCTCGACCTGACGAAGGTGGGCGAGCTGGACGGCGACGTGCTGCGCCACGAAATCCGCCTGGTGGTCGAGCATCTGTGCGACAGTGAAGACACGCTGCTGAACCGCTCCGAACGCGAGCAGTTGGTGAGCGAGGTGCTGGACGAGACGTTCGGCCTAGGCCCCCTGGAACTGCTGCTCAAAGACAGCACGATCAGCGACATCATGATCAACGGGCCCAAGAACATCTACTGCGAGCGCCGCGGCAAGATGGAGAAGACGAGCGTCGTCTTCCGCGACAACGACCACCTGATGCAGATCATCGACCGCATCATCTCCAAGGTCGGCCGCCGCGTGGACGAGACCTGCCCGATGGTCGACGCCCGCATGTTGGACGGCTCGCGTTTCAACGCCATCATCCCGCCCCTGGCCCTGGACGGGGCGTGCGTTTCGATCCGCCGTTTCGGCACCAATCCGCTCAAGCTGGAAGACCTGCTGAACTACAAGGCCTTCACACCCGAGATGGTCATGCTGCTGGAAGGGTCGATCAAGGCCCGGCTGAACATCATCATCTCCGGCGGCACCGGCTCCGGCAAGACGACGCTGCTGAACACGCTTTCCAGCTTCATTTCCAACGCGGACCGCATCGTGACGATCGAGGACGCGGCCGAACTGCAGCTCCAGCAGGACCACGTGGTGCGGCTGGAGACGCGGCCGGCGAACATCGAAGGCAAAGGCGCGATCACGGCCACCGACCTGGTGAAAAACGCCCTGCGCATGCGGCCGGAACGGATCATCATCGGCGAGTGCCGCGGCGGCGAGACCTTGGACATGCTGCAGGCCATGAACACGGGCCACGAGGGATCGATGACCACGATCCACGCCAATACGCCCCGCGACGCCCTCTCCCGCCTGGAGACCTTGATCATGATGTCGGGCTTCGAGCTGCCGCTGAAGGCCATGCGGACGCAGATCGCCAGCGCGGTGAACCTGATCGTGCAGTCCTCGCGCCTGCAAGGCGGGCCGCGGAAGATCACCTATATCACCGAGATCTGCGGCATGGAGCAGGACACGATCGTGATGCAAGACATCTACCGTTACGTGCAGGACGGCATCGACGAGATGGGCCGGGCCTTCGGCCGCTTCGTGTCGACCGGCGTGCGGCCGAAATTCATGAGCCGCCTGGAATCGGCCGGCGTCCGCCTGCCGGCCAGCGCCTTCCGCGAACGCGTCATGTTGGAGGACTAGCCTTGAGTCACCTGCTTGTCGGCATCCTGGCTTTCGTCGCCGTCACCTGCCTCGTGGGCGGGGCCTCGCTGCTCTTTACCCAACCGAAAAAATCGCGGCTGGAAGATCGGCTCGATATCCTCACCGGCGCCGCTTCGCCCTCGAGCAAGGAAGACCCGCTCAAGGACAACAGCGTCTTGGCGCGGCCGTTGGACGACGCGCCCAACATGCTGGCCCGCTGGTTCGAGAAGTTCGGCAACTTCGATCTGCTCTTTGCCCAGGCCGACACGTCGCTTACGGTGGCCAGGCTGGCCATCGTCTCGCTGATCTTGGGACTGGCCGGATGCGCCGTAGTGCTCGCCATGAAGAGCCCGCCGGCCATGATCCCGCTGGCGGCCATCGCCGCCGGTTCACTGCCCATGTTCTGGCTCCTCTGGCGGCGCAAGCGGCGGCTGAAGGCCTTCAGCACACAGCTTCCCGACGCCTTGGAAATGTTGGCCCGCGTGCTGCGGGCGGGGCAAAGCCTGGGGTTCGGCTTCAACGCCGTTTCCACCGAGATGCCCGCGCCCATCGGCAAGGAGTTCGGCCGCATCTTCGAAGAGCAGAACCTGGGCGTGGCCATGGACGACAGCCTGCGGGCCATGTGCGAGCGGGTGCCCAACCTCGATCTGCGGTTCTTCGTCACGGCGGTGATCTTGCAGCGGCAGACGGGCGGCGACCTGTCCGAAATCCTCGACCGCATCGGCGAACTGGTCCGCGACCGCTTCCGCATCCTCGGCCAGGTCCAGGCCCTGACCGGCGAAGGCCGGCTCTCGGGCATCATCCTCATGGCCATGCCGCTGCTGCTGTTCGTGGTCGTCTACAACATGAATCCCGACTACGTATCGCTGCTCTTCACCGACCCGGCGGGCAAGAAGATGCTGGCGGGCGCCGTGTTCATGCAACTCCTGGGCGCCGCCGTAATCAAGAAGATCGTCGATATCAAGGTATGAGAACCCCTAACACAACCCTATTTTGCCCCCAGACCTCACCCGAAGAAGTTCGGTTGTGTCAGGGGTTCTAAGCCATGTTTGCCGCAGCCTCACCATCGCTGTTCACGTTGACCGACTTCATACCGCTGGCGATCTTCGGGCTGTTCGCGGCGTTGGCCTGGTTTGGCCTGGAGTATATGGCCGCCGCCAAGCCGCGGGCCTTGGAACGCCTGGAGGAAATCAGGAACCCGCAGCGCCGCCGCGCGGCCCAGACGGAGGCCATCCTCAAGAAGCCCACCACGGTCTCGATGGTCCTGGAAAAGACCTCGGCCCTCAGCAAGCCCTTCGCCCCCAAGAGCGAGGCGGACGCGAACAAACTCAAGATCCAGTTGTCCAGCGCCGGTTTCCGCGCCGACGGGCTGGTGCCGCTCTTCTACGGTCTGAAGTTCGTGCTGCTTCTCGTCGGATTCTCGCTGGGCGGCGGCACTTTGCTGTGGGCCAAGGGATTCAACCGGGGCACGCTGATCTGGGTGGTGGCCATCTGCGGTCTGTGCTTCTGGCTGCCGGACCTCGTCTTGGGGTTCCTGGCGCGTCGCCGGCAGCAGGCGATTTTCCTGGCCCTGCCCGATGTCTTGGACATGATGGTCGTGTGCGTCGAAGCGGGCCTTGGCCTGGACCAGGCGATGCGGAGGGTAAGCGAGGAAATGAAGCAGGCCTACCCGGTACTAGCGGCCGAATATGCCTTGACGAACTTTCACTTGCAGATGGGCCGCACGCGGGCCGAGTGCTTGCACGATCTGGGGCAGCGGACCGGGGTGGCCGACCTGCGGGCCTTGGCCGCCGTCTTGATCCAGGCCGACAAGTTCGGCTCCAGCGTCGCCCAGGCCTTGCGGGTGCAGAGCGAATCGATGCGGACCCGCCGCCGCCAAATAGCGGAAGAGAAGGCCGCCAAGACGGCCGTCAAGCTGCTCATCCCGCTGGTGATCTTCATCTTTCCCGGGGTCTTCGTCGTGCTCGTCGGCCCGGCCGCAATCACCATGATGCGGAACATGTTCCCGAAGATGCACTGAGCGAAATGGAGTGCCCCAGTAGGGTGGGCCGAGTGCAACGAGTCCCACCATGAGAAACGGGGAAAGATGGTGGGACTCGTTGCACTCGGCCCACCCTACATTTTCATCTTTCCCGGGGTCTTCGTCGTGCTCGTCGGCCCGGCCGCAATCACCATCATGCGGAATATGTTCCCGAAGATGCACTGAGGATCGGCCGAGAAGTAACTTCCGCAACCAAGCGAGGGTGGCTGGTGGCTGAACGGGCGCTAAATGACCTTTCGCGATTCTGGGACGCTGGACGGTGTCCGTAGGGTGGGACAAGGTCGCGCCGATCATGGTGGGCCGTCGCAAACCGGTCAACCTTCAATTCTGGACCAACGCAGAAATAACGGTAGACCGCGACCGCCAGCCCACCAGCGCGTCGGTTTGCTTGTCACCCTACAGCGCATCTGCGTCCCAGAATCGCGAAAGGTCATTTAGCCACCCCTGGCCAAATCCGGAAGTTATTTCTCGGCCGATCCTGAGCCGCATCCTGCCTGGAAAATCTGACCTATAGTTGTTTTATAGGGAGCCCCATTGTTTGGACAGTCGAAGGAGACGGCATCGAGAGGCTTGCGAGCATGGCAAACACGCGAACCGAGCACGGTATCTCCGGGGGCGGCCACTTCGCTGGCCGCAAACGTCGCCCCCATGGCCGTCGTGGCGTCGCGGCCGTCGAGGCGGCCGTCTGCATGCCGGTGATCTTGACGTTGATGCTGGCCATGTGGCAGATCGGGCAAATCGTCGAGATGTCGCGGATCGTCAGAGACGCCGCCCGCGAAGGCGCCCGCGTGGCCGCGGGGGGCGCCAACAACGGCACGCCGGTCACCGTTGCCAATGTACAGACCGCCGTGCAGAATTTCCTTACGGCGGCGGGCATGCCCAGCACGGCGGTCAATGGGGCCGTCATTAGCGTCACGAATCTCAGTGCCGATTCGTGGACCAATCCCGGCAGTGCCCTGCCCCTGGACCAGTTCAGCGTGACCGTGACCATTCCCGCGGGCGCGCCCTTCAACAGTTTGATGTTCACGGGGTTCAACCTGTGCGGCGTCACGCAGTTGCAGGCAACGGTCGATTGGCTATCAGCCAACGACACGCAACTCACCGTCAGCACCACGCTACCTCCCTAAGTGCAGGCAAGATCCAAGATGCAGACCCCAATCACAAATCGAGTCGCCAGGCGCCGGCGGAGGCGGACGGGCGCCGCGATCGTGGAAGCGGCATTCGTGCTGCCGATCGTATTACTGTTTATCATGGGACTGTTCGAGTACGGCCGCTATTACCTCATGGTCCACGTCTGCTATAACGCCGTCTCGGCGGGCGCGGCCTATGCCTGCAAGCACACGTCGCCGATCGTCATCAGCGGCGCCACCTGTGGCAACGGCGTCAGCGACGTCACCAACATCGTCACGTCCAGCCTGGGGACACAGCAGCTTGCCAGCCCGACCGTCAGTGTTTATCTGTCGGATGCCCTCGGCAACGCGGTGGCCGACAGCGCGGGCAACAACCCCGGACTCTTCACCAACGCGGGGGTCGGACAGTACATCTGCGTCAAATTGACCGGGACCTACACCTTCGTACCGAGCAAGTACCTGGGACTGCCGTCAACCAGCACACTAACCTTCACGACCGTGCGTCGAAGCGAGGCAAACTGACCATGCAACAACCAACGCCAAAAACTCGTCAAGGCCAGCATTCCGTGGGAACCCGCGCCCAGCGCCCCGCAGAAAAGCGGGCCGCGCGGACCGCCGCGGCACGGTGCTCGTGCTCGTCGTCGCGTCGCTGATTCCCATCTTCGCCATGATGGCCTTTGCCATCGACATGGGCATGCTGACCGTGGCCCAAACCCAGTTGCGCGACGCGGCCGACGCGGCGGCGCTGGCTGGCTGCCGGGCCCTGAACGGCAACACGAGCAGCTCCAACAACCTCAACAACTACAATGGGGTCACCCCGGCTGCGCAAACCGCGATCACCGGTAACGACATCTTGGGCAGCTCGCTCGCCGTTTCGCAGCTCACCGTGAATATCGGACAGTACGCCTACAACTCGACGGCCCAACAATTTCAAGGGACCTTCCCCAGCAGCCTGTCCTCGGGCAATTGGAACATGGTCCAGGCCGTCGTGACCGCCAATTTGCAGAGTAACCTCGGTTTCGGCCAGATCTTCAATTTCACCCTGCCGAACTTCCAGGCCACGGCCACGGCCGCGTTCCGCCCGCGAGACATCTGCGTGATCCTCGATTACTCCGGATCGATGCGCTTCTCCAGCCTGCTGGGAACGCCCTATTCGGGCAGCCGCTCGTGCAACAACCAGGACCCGGTGGTGCCGTTGTTCGGCCGCTACAGCGTCGGCAGCGGTGCGACCGGCATGCCGGCGGCGGCAGCCTCGGCCCCTTATGGAAACGCGAACATCTCCATCACCTCGGCCGACGGCCGTCCGCCGGTCATCCCCGACTTCTATACCGACAGCACCGGCACGCAGGCGGCGTTTTCCGCCGCCCCGTCGACCTATGCCACCACGCCCGGCGGCGACGTTCCCTGCAAGAGCAACTCGGGAACCGGCGCATCCTATGCGCAGACGGTTGGCCAGGTGCTGAACATCAGCAGCCCGGGAAACTCAACCTATAACTCGACCTTCGAAACCAAGGGCTATGCCGGCATCGCCGGGATGACCTCCGGCACGTTGGGCTTCCAGGGTTATACGCAGGGGCCGGGCTACTGGGGCAAGACGTTCTATTATTGGCCGCCGGACCCCACGAAGGACTGGCGCAGCCTTTATTTCACGTTTTCCGGCGGGAAGCCCGACAATAGCCAGTTGTGGGACAACAGCGGCAACTGGAAAGCGCCCAGCAGCAGCGGCTATCAAATCAACTACGCGGCGATCTTGAACTTCATCCAGAACGTGGGCCCCGGCATCTTCCCTGCGCGGCTGCAATCGGGCCGCATCCTCTACTACAGCTCGATCCCCAGCACAATCGACACCTCGACCTGGCCGCCCGCCGACGTGAACCAGCGGTTCTGGAAAGACTACATCGACTACGTGTTGGGCGTAATGCAAACCAGCAGCAATCAGTATGTCGTCATCAACAACGGTCAAAACGGCAACACCGGCTACGGCCCGGATTTCGCCTGGGGGACGGAGAAGATCACGGCCTTGAGCAGCCTCTCCGGCAACCCCAAGCCTTATATGCACTATGGCGACAACCCCTTGCGGCCGCTTCTCAGCTTCTGGTTCGGCCCCATGACCATGGTCGATTTCCTCGGCAACTACAACCTCTGGTATACGGGGTACGGCAACGATTGCTCGCGCTACTGCTGGTGGCCTGGCACCTGCCACGAATCGCCGATGTATGCCTGCAAACTGGGGATCCAGGCGGCCCTGAACGACATGCAGAACAACCACCCCAACGACATGGTCTCGCTGATCATGTTCAGTACCCCCTTGACCAGCAGCAATGACAGCGGCGCCGACCGTTTCAATCGCGTCCGTGTGGGACTGAGCCAGAGCTATTCGACCCTCACCGATTCGCTCTGGTATCCGCCGGCGACGGTAGGCAATACCTCGGCCACCGTCAGCCCTTATGACTCCAACAATCTGGAAGTGCCGCGGGCCATGGGGGGCACCTGCTACTCGATCGGCCTGATGCTCGCCTACAACCAGTTCAGCGGCAATTCCGCGCTGCTGAATTATAACACATCTTCGTTTCCCGCCGTTAGCGCCAACGACGCCGGCGGCAGCGGCCGCGCGGCGCGCAGAAGATCGTGATCTTCGAGACCGACGGCGCCCCCAATACGTCGGCGTCGGCCACATTGGTCGCCGGCGGAGCGTACAACTCCTATTACAAGGTCCGCTACAATCAAAACAGCCCGGCCACCAGCGAGTATCCCCAAAATGTCAACGGCTACAGCGACAATGACCCCACCTTGGTCAGTCAGATTTTGGGGCTTGTCAACCAATTGGCCGCCCAGACCACTTCCCAGGGGTTCAGCACGCCGTTGAAGCCGCTGCAGTTGCATTGCATTGCCTTCGGTCCGCAGATCACCGCAAGCGGCCTGAGCACGCTCCACCAGATGCAAGTCGCGGGAAACGTTAACGACGGGCCGGCGAACACGTTGCCCTCCTACAAGATCATCAACGGCAATGCCAGCACCTACGCGTCGAGCCTGCAGCAGGCCTTTGCCACAATCCTCCAGGACGGAGTGCAAGTGTCGCTGATCCAGTGAAACGCCGTAGGATGTACCTCCGAGCCCGTCCCTAAGAACAAGCTACCGTAGGATGGACTTCCTAGTCCGTCCGCAAAAAAAGACGGACTGGGAAGTCCATCCTACCGCAAGGAAGTCCCGCCATGACACGACCGATCGTTGAATTCCAGAACGTCAGCAAGACCTACCGCGCCGGCCTGCCGACCAGGATTGCCTGGCGCCTGCGCCGCCCGATCCACGCCCTCCGCGACGTGAGCTTCAAAGTCCGCGGCGGTTGCGTCTTCGGCCTGCTGGGCCCCAACCGCGCCGGCAAGACGACGCTCGTCAAGGTGCTGTTGTCGATCTGCCGTCCAACCTCGGGAACGATCCTGCGACTGGGCCGTCCTCTGGCCCATCGCGGCACGCTGGCCCGAGTGGGCTACCTGCACGAGAGCCCGGCCTTTCCGCGGTACTTGACGGCCCGGGCTTTCCTTGCATACTACGGCGCCCTTTCCCTGCTGACGCGGCGGGACCTGGCGGCGCGGATCCCGCTGCTCCTGGACGAGGTCGGCCTGGCCGATCGCGCCGGCGAGCCCATCGCCGCCTACAGCAAGGGCATGCTCCAGCGCTTGGCCTTGGCTCAGGCCCTGGTCAACGATCCCGAGTTGCTGGTGCTCGACGAGCCGACCGAAGGCATGGATCTGTCGGCCCGCAAGCTGCTCCACGAAATTATTCTCCGCCGCAAGGCCCAGGGCAAGACGGCGATCCTCGTTTCGCACAACATGGCCGACGTAGGTCGGCTCTGCGACGAGGCGGCCGTGCTCCGCGGCGGCCAGCTCGTGTTCCAGGGACTGCTGGCCGACCTCACCGGCCAGGCAACCGGCCAGCCCGACCTCGATTCGTTGCAGGAAGCCCTTGCGCCAATCTATGCTGAGCCGATCGATGCCGGGCCGACTTCGCGGGCCCCATCTACGCAGGAGCCTCATCATGAACGCCGGCACGACCCTCTCGGTCATCTTACGCCTCGTCACCGACACCTTCCGCCAGTCGATGGCCAGCGGCATCTGCTGGCTGCTGGTCGGGCTGAGCACGATTTGCATCCTCGGCTGCCTCAGCGCGAGCGTCAGCGGCCCGCAATCGCTGGCCGCGCCGGGCGAGAACCCCGACTTCCTGCCACGCTCTGATCAGGACGCCCGCGACGCGCACAAGCTGCAGCAGTCGGGCGTCGCGGTGGCCGACGGCACGTTGAGCCTGGCCTTCGGCGCCGTCCGCGTGGCCGTGGCCCGCGACGTCCGCACGACAGTCCACTTCTTCCAACTGATCCTGGCGGCTGGCGTGGCGGATACGCTCGGCCTGTTGCTGACGCTCGTTTGGACGGCCGGCTTCCTGCCCGGTTTCCTTGCGCCGCAGGCCGTGGCCGTGCTGCTGGCCAAGCCCGTGCCGCGCTGGGGGCTGCTGGCCGGCAAGTACGTCGGCGTGCTGGCGTTCGTGTTGGCCCAGGCCGCCTATTTCGTCGGCGGGACGTGGCTGGCCCTGGCCTTGCGGACCGGGGTCTGGGACGCGGCCTACCTGTTGAGCATTCCCTTGCTGCTCCTGCAGTTCGCGGTTTTCTTCGGCTTCTCGCTGCTGCTGGCCGTCTGTTTCCGCAGCACGGTGGTCTGCGTATTCGGTTCGATCGCCTTCTGGGGCATTTGCTGGGCGGTCAACTTCGGCCGGCACGCCGTCATGGCAGCCGCGGCGGTGGCAGGCTGCGGGCAGTTTTCCACACTCCTCGTCCGCCTCGCCAACACAAGCTACTGGATCTTGCCCAAGCCGGTCGACCTGGGCTGCCTGGCCTTCGACGCCCTGGGGGCGGAGACGCACTTCCGGCCCATCCTCGAACACGGTGGCGGGGTGTCGCTGGGCCTGTCCGTGCTGACCTCGCTGTTGTTCACGGTCTACATCCTGATTGCCGCTGAACGGCAATTCGCGAAAATGGACTATTAAACGACATTTGACTTGGCGCGAAAATCGACCTATTTTTGCACGGGGCCAGTGGTCAGCCGTGATGTCGCCATCCGGTGCGTGACAGGCCTGGCCGGCCACGTGCGACCAATCGTTTCGGCTCGTTCCACTATCGAAAGGACGGTTTCGTGCCAGCAAAGAAATACGTACGCAAGCGGCTGTTCGTCGATCCCAAGTTGCAAGGGGCAATAGCCCTTCGCGTCGTGCTGTACTGGCTGTTTTGCCTGTCCGCCATCGCCCTGTTGATGTATTGCTACAGGACCATTCTGGGCAGGTGGCAGCTCTGGACGCCTGCGGACGATCTGGGGCTCTTTTGCCGCTGCGCGGCCTTCTGCACGCTCAGCTTCTTGCCCTTAGCCGTGATCGACGTCGTGCGGTTGAGCAATCGTTTTGCCGGTCCGATGCTGCGATTGCAGCGGGCGATGCAGGAATTGGGGCGCGGCGAGCACGTCGAGCCGGTCCGCTTCCGCGACGGCGACTTCTGGCAAGGATTGGCCGTGGATTTCAACGCCGTTGTCGCTCGGGTCCAGGGCCAAGCCGGCAGCGGGCAGCCAGAGCCCCCGCCGGCGTCGACACGCGACGAAACCATGCAGCCGACATGTGTGGGCTGATGAATTTGGCCATCTGTGTTGGGGACAAGGCGCTCGTAGTACCGCTCGGGCACCATGTCGGGCACCATGTCGGGCACCATGTACCCATGGTCGAGGTCGTGGTCGAGGTCGTGGTCGGCGGAAAATGTGCGAAGAGAACCGGCTAGAGCCGGTACCACGAGCGACTTTGCCGTTCTCCTGCGCTTGACAACAAGTTGCTCGTCGCGAAGAATAACGTTGGTTTGCTGCGTTGCTGGCTGTTGAGCCAAATAATCTTGCGTGATTCTGGGAGGAATGGAACGCGTAGGGTGGGACAAGCAAACCGGGTGTTGGTGGGCCGTCGGTCGCAGATTTGGCCCGGTTTGCGACGGCCCACCAACCCTCCGCGACCTTGGCCCACCCTACAGTTTGCTCCCAGAATCACGCAAGGTCATTTAGTGTGAAGGCACAACGAGCGTCACTTTGCCGGCAATTTCCGCAGAAGCCGCAAAGTTTACCCAAACTACCTGCCGATAGCAGGTGGAAGATACGCGAAAGCTGCGGGCCGGCGTGCAACCGCCCGCGAGGCGATGAGATAAAGGTTCTAAAAGAAGGAGACCCGCGATGGCGCGATGGCCAATCTTGTGTGCGATGGCAGTTTTCGTTTTTTCCACCACGTTGGCGTCACCGCTTCTTGCCCAAGTGGGTGGCATCCCTTATGGGCCAGCTCCCCTCAGTCCCTGGCTGAACCTCAATACCAAGCAGGGAGGCCCGGTGGATAACTATCACATGTTCGTCCAGCCGCAAATCCAGTTGCAGAATACCTTGCAGGCGCAGCAGATGGGCATTCAGAACAATGCCGCCGCGGTGACCGCCATGGGCGAGCGCGTGCTGTACGAAATGCAATCGGCATATGGCCAAATCCAGCCGACGGGGGTAGCGGGCGGGTTCATGACCCAGAGGACCTACTTCATGAACTTCCAAGGGACCGGCGGTAGCGGCACGACTGGCGCGTACGGCACGACCGGCGCGTTCAACACGTTCGGCACGATGACAGGGGGTGCTACGGGGACCCTTCCACGCTCAAATACGGGCGGGTTCGGGAATACGAGTGGGCTCGGGAATACCGGCAGCTTCAGCGGAATGAATCGTAGTCCCGCGACTCCACAAGCCCCAACTACTGGTGGAGTCGGCGGCGGCGGATTCTAAGTGGCCAAAGAGTTTGGCGTTATCGCGGCGAGTCCTGCAAGCGGCTCGGCAAGCTCGGGTAGTTCTCGTTGTGCGGCTTGCCCGAATCCACAGCAGGCGCTTGCGGTATTCCGCCGTGGGTGAAGAACGCTGCGGGGAACGCTGCGGATGGCGGGGGCGGATTCGCGCTCTCTGCTTGCGCCTGGACTTCACCGAACCGCAAACTTGAATCTGACACCCAGGATGCAATGACGATCGGACCCGTGGAATTGGCCGTGACCGGTTGCGTTGGCTCCGTGGGCTGGGGCGGAGGAACCGGCAAAATCATTGGCTTGGCGGGCAGTTTCTCTGGGGCTGGCGCAGCCTCCTTGCCGGCCGGAGGCGGCCCCTTGTCTTGACCTGGGACTTGCGATCCGCCGCTCGGCGCTGTCTTGGCCGGGAGCGAGTCGCTCCGCGGGGCGCAGCCATACCCGGCGTCGTTGACTCGTCGCTCTTATTGGCTTCGGGCGTGGGAATCCACTCAGGATGCGGTCGAGAGGGGGCCGGCAGTGCGGGCCCGTTTTCGGCATTCAGCCCGTGCTGGACCGGAGCCGTGCCGTTCTCGCATTCCCTGCCGCGGAGCGCCATGGAACCCTCCTGCCAGGATTGCCACACCGTAGGGTGGAAACCTGAACAGGGACCGCACTGGGCACACCAGCAGTTGGCGCAAGGCGAGTTTCCCGGGACCACGTGGGTCATCGCCGGAACCCCCGGCCCTCGATCCCGATTGCAGCCAGCCAAGGCCACGCACATGGCGAGCACGGGGAGGGGTACGAGGCAGGATCGGGTTCGCCAGGTTTGATTGGTCATGGGAATTCTCCCTTCTCTCAGCAACTGATTCTTAGAAAGTCCCATTCGGGTTTCCGCCTCCCTCCAGCACATGGCCAGAGAATCGCGTGACAGTGCCGGCTCCGAATATGGAGAATCCCATCAACTGGTTCACAGGAGCGAGCAGGTTGCCCAAGCCCGTATTAAAGGCGATCAGCCCGTTCTCGGCAACGAAAACACGGTCGCCGGGCAGGATCTGGTAATTCGAGCGGGCGTTGGCGTTCGCGGTGATGTCCTCCCAACTGACCTCCAGTCGCTGCATGGTCCCGATACTATCAGTGGGACGAGCAATCCAGATTTTCTTGGACGAGACCTGTTTCAGGCCGTTGACTTGCGAAATGGCATCGAGCACGGTCTCGTTGCCCGTAATGGGGATGCGATAAACGCCGTCGCCGAAACCGGCGCCCTGCGTCACGATGTAGTAGACCTTGCTGTTGTAGCCGTTGACTTCCAGCGAGACTTCGAGACTCTCGAAGAACTGCAGGAGATACAACTGGACCGCCGTCCTCGCCTGCCCGACCGTCAGGCCGACGACTGAGACGCTGCCGTACGACCCCAGCGTGACCGTGCCGTCCATGGCCACCAGGTGCGGCCCGGTGATTTTCTGCCGGGCGGCGCTATCGACGAAATTGACGCTGACTTCCGGCTTGACCAGGGTAGCCGCCAGGTGCTTGGCGATGGCCTCTCGGGCCTCGCTGACGGTCTTCCCCGCCAGGGAGACGCTGCCGTAGTGCATTCCCAGGAAAACGGTTCCGTCCGCCCCAATGGGGCCAGTCCCCGAGATGGGGGCTTCCGGCGGCGTGCCCCCCACCTGAATAGCTACCGTGTCGAAGGGCTGGAGGTGATAGGGTTGCTTGGGTACGACGTGGATGGCCTCGATCAGGAGCACATCGGGGGGCTCGATCACATAGGCCGGCAGGACGCTTTTCTTGAGTTCTCGAGGGATGCAACAATCGCCGCCGCCGGCGGCCTGCGGCGAAAAAACCGGGTCCATGGACGGGGACTGCCGGGAAATCAACTGGCATCCACTGGCGGTCAGCACGACAACCACAATGCCCCACCAGCTCGCCCCGGGCCGATATGTTCGAGGTCTCACCATAATCAACCACCTACAAGATGTATGTTGCCCGTCTGACGGAGCTCCATCGTTACCGGTATCCCAGAAAAACCGCTACAATCGGAATAATCGGCACAAATCTCCCAATCGCTAAAGTCGGATAGACAAATACAGCGAAACGGTCTATGGCCCGCGTTGGGGATGATTGAACCGGGCACGCCAACTGGGCACGGGACTGATCGCGGAAGTCGTTTCTATTTCATGACTTGCGCGTGCGGTGGTGCGGCGATCGGGGGCATGGTTCAGAGATGGGGACAGGCACCTCGCCGGCGTCCATTTCTTGCGGCCTAATCGCTACTGGGCTCGGAGCCAGTCCCCGTTTCTGAACCAAGCCCGATCGGGCAGGGCGGCAGGAAAGTTCTCTGCAAAGTTCACCCGGAAGCCGATTAAACCGTCATAGGGTTTGACGACGGGTGAAGAGCAAATACAATTCTCGTTGGCAGGGAAGCCGCTGCTGGCATGCTACGCTTGCAGTAAGATATCTGTCGAGGAGTAAACGGAATGATGGTTTCCCAGCAAGCGAGCCTCTATCCTCCGGACCTTTTTGAGAGCACCGCAGAGCTGCCGGAGTTGACGCTCGATCGGGTGTGGTGGGCCGTTTACACGAAATCGCGGCAGGAGAAGGTGTTTTCCCAGTATTTGCTGGCCAATCAGATTCCCCACTACCTTCCGTTGGTGAAGAAGACTTGCCTAAGCGGCGGGAGAAAATTTTCCGCCTGCGTGCCGCTGTTTCCGGGCTACGTCTTCATGCTCGGTTCCGAGCAGGAACGGATCTACAGTCTCACATCGAACCGGGTGTCGAGGATCCTTCCCGTACACGACCCGCTTCGCCTCCGGGCGGAGTTGGAGCAGCTTTTTCGCCTGATCGTTTCCGGCGCGCCTTTGACCGTGGAACAGCGGCTGGCCCCCGGAAACCGCGTTAGGATCCGACGTGGGGCATTGGCGGGCTTGGAGGGCACGGTGCTCGTCCGTCGCGGCAAGACGCGGCTGATCGTGTCCATCACCTTCCTCCAACAGGGGGCCTCGGTGGAAGTCGACGATTTCAACCTGGAACCGATCGACTGATAGGCTTGCGCTGGCCTGCGCAAAATCAATTCGGTGCGCGCCTTGGATCCTGTGCCTGACCAACCCATCGGACTTGTCGCATAACTCTATGTGGTAATGCTGCAATTTTTTTTTGCCGCTTATGTCAGGAATCGGGGTTCGGCGGCAGAAAGGTAATAGGGACCCGAGATATTTTGGGCTGCAAGCGATTGTGCAACATAAGCCATGGTTCCCGATAAGGAAATCATTCCGACCTCCCAATCGCTATCCACCCCAATAGGTTCAAATCGGAAAGAGAAGTCAGAATGAAACAACACCTATGCGTCCTCTTCGCCGCGCTAGCTCTGGCCGTATTCAGCTCGGCCGCCGAGGCTTCGATAAGCGTTTCGGAAATCACTCCGACGGGTAGTGAGCAAATGCAGTGTACGGAAAGTGTTCCTCTTGAAGTAGCGTGCAGCCAGATATTCCTTATCAACGCCCAAGGTGGCTGTCTTGGGGATCCCGGAGATAGCAAACTGGCGCTGTCCAGTTGCACGCCGGCGGACGGTTCGAACGGTGTTTGGCAGGAAATTGGCGAGAACGGCACGGCGTGTGGGATGACCGGAACTTTACCCGCTAGTGCCGTGAACTTCAAGTGTACGTTTGTGCCCACCCCAGGCCCCGACACGTTCAAGGTGGACTGCGTGGCCTTCAACGCTCAAGATCAGTGCGAGGACTACTGCGAACTGACTTTACGAACCGTTGACGGCAATAGCTGGACAGTTGTTTCTTGCGACAATCTCAACATTTCGACAGCGCCAAGCTGTGGCCAATTGAAAACGGAAGTTACTACTGCCACGCCCGAACCCGCCGCCCTCACTGTCTGGTCGCTGCTGGGCGGCATCGGCATTGGCCTGGGCTGGAAGCGGAGGCGGAGGGCTGCTTAGCTCGATTTCAAATTGTCAAGGGACAAGGCCCGCGTCGAATCGGCGCGGGTTTTTTGTGCGCCTTGTTCGCAAGTTCAATGAGAATGGATGTAAGCGCGACGCTATTGATCTTCGCTTTGAAAATGAGCCATGTAGGCCGGAACAAGCTTGCGCAGTTCCGGCACGAATCGGCATCAACGCCGGAACTGCGCAAGCTTGTTCCGGCCTACGCCCCTGCCACACAACTCAATGGCTCATTTTCAATGCAAAGATCAATAGGAAGGCCGTTGCGGTTTTTCGTTTCACGCCCCAAGGACGGAATCGTTCGGTTTGTTCTTTGCCCCCCGGGGCGTAAGTGAACACGACGGAGGCAGCGCCGGCAGTTCTGGCACAGCAAGCTATGAATACCCTGCCAACGGTCTTTGCGGTGGAACCCGATCCGGCGATATGCGAGTCGATCAGGGTGATGGCCGGCGTCTTGGACCTGCGTTTCGAAGCCTACGCGACGGGCCAAGACTTCCTCGACGCATTCGACCGGCGCCGACCAGGCTGTTTGGTGCTGGAGATTCGCATTCCCGGCGTGAACGGCCTGCAGATCCAGCAGAATCTCGTCGACATGGGTGCCACCCTGCCGCTGATTTTCCTCACGTCGTCCGCGAGTGTTTCGATCGCGGTCCATGCAATGCGCATGGGGGCCTTTCACTTTCTGGAAAAGCCATTCCATGAGCATGATCTGTGGTCAGCCGTTCGAGAGGCAATCCAATTCGATCACGAGCGCCGGGAGGCAGGATCTCGTCGAGAGGCAATCGATGCCCAACTCGGCCTCCTCTCGGAAAGGGAGTTGGCTGTCCTGGAGCTGCTGGCGGATGGCAAGAGCAAGTGCGCCATGGCCAAGGAATTGGGGCTTTCCGTTCGCACCGTGGAACATCACCGTACGCAGTTGATGCGGAAGCTGAAGTTGGAGACCAATTCCATCGCCGGTTTGCTGCGTTTTGCTTTGACGATGAAGCAGCATGCGACTGCCCAGCTTTCGAAATGGAAGATACTGCCAGGTTGGCACGGAGACGGATCGGGCATTGGCGCAGGTGAGTTTTCCCGCTACACGGCCTACCATCCCTCACATGCGCCACAAGGCCCGCTAAATGACCTTGCGTGATTCTTGGAGCAAACTGCAGGGTGGGACTGGGCTGCGCGAAATCGGCATTATGCTCGCCCTGGACCTTATGCCGGATTTGTTCCACGATGTGATTAGGCGAGCATGCGCTGAAGGCGCAGCAAATGCCGTATTCCGGTCGCGCAGCGACCATTGACGGTAGGTTTCAACCCAATACACCGTTCAAATAGCCGTAAGCGCCATCAGGAGGAGGTCTTATGACGTGGACGGCGCCGTGAGGAGCGTTTACGCTCCTTTCCGGCGAAGCCGGTATTAGGCCCGGCGTAAACGCCGGGCCTAAGACGCCTTCGGCGCAAAGCCCGATGAATCGGGCTCACCCTTCGAACCATCGCTCGCACGGGGTGGCGGGGCATGGCGATTGCCCACGACGTGGAAAATGCGCTACAAGAATCGCGCGCCGCCGACCATGAGCACATGGTGCCCGGGCGGGCGTAAAAGGGAAAAGAGTTAAACCGCAAACGGTAACAAGGCCAGATACCATAGTATTACTGAGTCCTGGCAACACGGAAGCCTGTGCCGTTGTCCCCGTCATCGGGGTAGTTCCTGCCGCGATCGGCGGAACGGGTGACGTTCGGCCTGTCGTACCAGGAACCGCCACGAAGGACATGGCCATTGCCGGAAGCTGGGCCGGTTGGGTCGTCTACAAGGGATTTGGCATAGCATTCCGGCCCGTACCAATCCGCGCACCACTGCCAGGAATTTCCGTGCATGTCATAGAGCCCGAAGGCATTGGGCTTGAACTTTCCCACCGGAGCCGTGAACACATAGCCGTCATTGGCCTTGCTGGTGAATTTCCAATCTGGGAACTTCGCCTTGACCGCCGCGTCGGCCAGGTTGCCGACCTTGGCCAGCGTCTCCGGATCGTCGCCGCTGTAGTAGCGGGTTGTCGTCCCGGCACGACAGGCGTATTCCCACTCGGCCTCCGTTGGTAGCCGGTAGGTCTTGCCTTCCTTTTTGCTGAGCCACTTGCAGAAGGCCACCGCATCGTTCCAGCTTACGTTCACCACGGGGTGCTCATCGGTCTGGTCGAAGCCTGCGTTCCGCCAGGAGTATTTTTCATTGAAGCCGAACGCCTTCTTGTCAGGGTCCCAGCCCCATGCTCCCGGCTTATCTCCCTTTTCCGCATCGGTCTTGTAGCCGGTGTCCTTGACGAACTGGCGAAACTGGCCCCGCGTGACGTGGTAAGTGCCCAGGTAGAACGGCTTCGTGATTCGCACGCGGTGCTGCGGATGCTCGTCCTTGAAAAAGACCGCGTTCAGAAGGTCCTCGCCGTAGGTCTTGTTGAAGAACGCAGCCGTGGCCTCTGCCGACTCGCCGCTGCCCATCTTGAACTCGCCCGCCGGGACGAGGACCATTTCCATCTTCACCCCACCGCCCAGGTCCACCGAGAGCTTCTTCGGCGGCTTTTTCGTCTCGCTGAAAGCAGTCCCCGCCATGGTGAAAAGCACGATGCACCCAATCGCGAAGTTTCTCATAACGTGTCCTCCCATAGGAGATTTTGATCGAACGCTACGCCCCTGATATTATCACCCACGCCGGTCGCCAGGGAGACTCGGCAGAAAAGCCGCTAAAAGACCCGTGGGAATTAGTATTTGGCACTGCCCGACGTGGCCGTTTCCCTCAGACCCGAGCACTTCGGCGGGCGGCGGGCAGGATGGCGGGGCGGGCGAATCTATGGGGTCTTGGCGCCCTCAAACAAAGACTAACATAGTATCGTAGGTCGAGGGAGCTTCCAGGCTGCACGATAGGCCGGGATATCTGCATGTTTTTGCGTGAGAATCGCGGGAAAAACGGCCTTGGTGGCGTTGCGTCGAAACGGGATATCTCGTATGCTGCATTCCACGCAGGAAAGCCGCGGGAACTCATTCCCGGCAACCTCGCCAAGACAATTTTTTCGCTCATGATTCCTGTGGACGGTTATCGACGGCCTGCGAGGCGGCCCATCGGCTCAGGGAGGAGCCAAACCGTCATGTGGCAAGAAACCAGGAGATATCGAGGAGCATGGACGCTCGTCTGATTCGGCCCGCCGTGCTGGCGGCGTTGTTGATGGTCTCGATGGGCGCGAATTACCGCAGCGCCAATTTCATTGTCGAGACCGCCGATCCGCAGATGGCCGCCCGGATTGCCGCGACGGCCGAGCAATTTCGCCACGACCTGGCCATCGACTGGCTGGGGGAGTCGCTGCCCAACTGGGCCCAGCCGTGCATGATGACCGTGCAGGTGGCGCCGCACCTGGGGGCGGGCGGGGCCACGACCTTCGTCTTCGATCAGGGCGAGGTGTTTGGCTGGCGGATGACGATCCAAGGCTCGGCCGAGCGGGTGTTGGATTCCGTCCTGCCCCACGAGATCACGCACATGATTTTCGCCAGCTATTTCCGCCGTCCCCTGCCGCGCTGGGCCGACGAAGGCGGCGCCACAAGCGTCGAACACATCAGCGAGAAGCAGAAGCACCGGCAGATGCTCGTGCAGTTCCTCCGCACGGGCCGCGGCATCGCCTTCGGCCAGATGTTTGCCATGACCGAATACCCGCAAGACGTCATGCCGCTCTATGCCCAAGGTTACTCGCTGGCCGAGTACCTGATCTATCGCGGCGGGCGGAAGAAATTCGTCGCCTTTCTGGCCGACGGCATGCGCGACGGACAATGGTCGGCGGCCGTGCAGCGGAATTATAACATCCATGATTTGCCGGCCTTGCAGAACGCCTGGGTGGGCTGGGTCGCGCAAGGCTTTCCCGTGCCAGCCGTTGACAAAAACGTGACGACCGCTGTGGCTGCGCTCGGAGCCCCGTCCGGGCACCATGTACCCTTGGTCGCGGTCGACGGAATTCGGCCTGAAGGCGGGACTACGAGCGCAGCGGCGGTCGCCGATGCGCGTCCCATCCGGCCGGCCCCGAACCTGATCTATCACATCAACGACAAAGGCGGAACGGAAACGCCGCAGGCAAGCGGTGTGCAGACGCTCGCGCGGGCCAGCGGAGCGCCGCCAGCGCCGCCCAGCCAAGACACGACGCAGAACTCACCGCCGACCTCTCCGCCGCAGACGCTCCCCGCGCAAGGTTGGCGGACCGTCGGCGGGGCGGCGGTCGAGGCAGCGCAAGCTTCGGAAGCGACGACCTCGCAGGTCGCCCGCCCGCCCACGATGGAGCCCGCGCGGCCGGTGGTCTTGCAGTAGCGGCAAGCACCTCATTCCCACGGTTGTTTGATGCCCTGCACCTTCAGCCAATAGAGCGTGAAGTGGAAGAAGACGGGGGCGGCGAAGCAGAGGGAATCGATGCGGTCCAGCAGTCCGCCGTGGCCTTCGACCAAGGTGCCGTAATCTTGCACGCCGCGGTCGCGCTTGATGGCGGAAAGGGTCAGACCGCCGGCAAAACCCATCACGGAAATCACCAGCGACATGGCAGCCGCCATCCACCAGTTCGACCCTTGAAAGGGCGTCGCCCACCACAGCACCCCGCCGATCAACGTCACGCTGGCCGATCCGAACAACAGACCTTCCCAGGTCTTCGTGGGATTGATGGAAGGCACGATCACGTGCCGGCTGGGGATCTGGGCCCAGGCGTACTGCAGGGCATCGCTGAGCTGGACCATGAGCACGAAGAAGAACAGCAGGCGCTCGTTGGCCAAGGGCGCGAGCGGGACGGGGCTGTCGTCGGGCTCGAGCTTCAGCGTCAACAGCGCGGGGGCGTAGCTCAGGCAGTAGACGCAGATCAGCAGCCCGGCCTCGATCTTCGCCGTCCGTTCCAGGAAGCGTTTGTAGTCGCCCGCCAGGGCGATCAATCCCGGAATGATCAGAAATGCGTAGACCGGGATCATGATGCTATACAGCGGATAGCTCTTCATGCCCACGAGCACGAATTGCAAGGGCGTGATCACGAAGAAGACCATGAAGAGCGTGCGATGGTCGCCGGGCCGCGTGGGCGTGAGCGTGATGAACTCGCGGAGGGCCCAGAAAGCCCCCAGGCCCGAGAGCACGACCGTGGCCGTGGGGTGGAAGAAGAACGTGGCGGCCAGGATCGAGAGGAGCACCCACCAGGCGTGCACGCGCATGCGGAAGGTTTCCAGGATGGCGGTGTTCAGGCCGCTGTCGTTGCGGGCGCGGAGGGCGCGGATGATGACCGTCGCCATGGCGAGCAAGAGCAGCACGCCCCCCACCAGTCCCAAGGTTCTCAGTTCAAACGCCGCTGACATGGATTTCTTGCTTATAGCTCCTTCAGCCGCTGCACCGCGCTCCGCGCCCGATCCAGGAATACGTTCTTCGACTCACCCGACTCCAGCCACATCGGAGGGCCGAAGCTGATGCAACTCAGCAAGGGCACGGGCAGGAACTTGCCGCGCGGCAGGATCCGATTCATGTTGTCGATGTAGACGGGGATCAACTCCAGGTCGGGCCGCTTCTTGCTGAGATAATAGAGCCCACTCTTGAAATCGCCGATTTCCAGCCCGTCGCCGCGTCCGCCTTCCGGAAACACGATGAGCGAATAGCGCTGGCCGATCTCGCGGATCATCACATCGACCGGGCTCTGGTGGACCTTGATTTCGGTGCGGTCGATCAACATGGCGTTGAAGACCTGGGTCGCCAGATAATGGCGGATGCGTCCTTTGATCCAATAGTCTTTGGCCGCGACGGGGCGGGTCAATTCCCGCACGTTGGCCGGCAGGGCCGACCAGAGCACGATGGCGTCCAGGTGGCTGGTATGATTGGCGAAATAGACCCGCTGGCAGGTGTCGGGCTGCGAGTCGATCCACCGCGCGCTGGCGCCGCTGAGCAATTGGGCCGTGACGGCCAGTACGTTCCTCATCAGGGAGACTTTGTCCATGCTCCGCGCTGCTCGATCTGTGGCAGGAGATTCGCCACGCCGAATCCTTGAGGGAAAGCACGCCGCTGCGAAAAACAAACTATTATCCTAGCGTACGGATTGCGGCACGCCAAGCCCCGCCGGATCGCTGGCGGCCATGCCAATGGGGGAAGGAGGCCCTTTCCCGGCGCGGATGGCCGCTTTCTGCTGATAGATGCCCGCCAGCAGATCTTCGTAGCCGGCGACCATCCCCTGGATCGGAGCGTGTTCCAGCACGTGTTGCCGCCCGGCGCGGCCGAAGGCGGCCGCCCGCCCACGATCCCTCAGCAGCTCGATCAGCCGTCCGGCCAGTTCTTCTTCACTGCCCGGCGAGACCAGGTAACCGGTGCGGCCTTCGTGCACGGCCTTATCGACCGAGCCGACGCGCGTGGCCACGACGGGCTTTTCCGCCGCCATGGCCTCCAGGATCGATACCGGATTGGCCTCGATATGCGAGCTCAGGGCCAGCACGTCGATCAGGGAAAGCAACTCCGGGACGTCGCTTCGCGTGCCCAGGAAGCGAACGGCCGCCGAGATCGAAAGCGACTCGGCGAGGGCTTCCAACTCGCCGCGTCGCGGGCCATCGCCGACGATCAAGAAGCGGGCCTTGGGCAGCACATGCAGCACGCGTGCGGCCGCCCGCAAGAACAACGCGTGGTTCTTTTCCGGGCGGAGCGCGGCCACGATGCCGGCCACGGGGGCGTCGGCAGCCAGGCCAAGCTCCTTCCGCAGGGGCTCGTGGGGCGGCCGCGGACGGAACCGCTCCACGTCGACGCCGTTGGGGATCACGCGGATCTTCGCCGCCGGGCAACCTTCGTGCGCCGCCAGGTATTTGCCGTGCGGTTCGGCGACGGCGATAAAAGCGTCGGTGATCGGGGCCAACAGACGATTCACGAATTGCACGCGGTCGGGCCAGCCGGTCGAGTGCAACGCCGAAGCGATCACCGGCACGCCCGCCAGGCGGGCAGCCAGGCGCCCCCAGAACATCTTGTCGCCGGCGCCAACGGTGACGACCGCGTCGATTCGCTGTTGCCGCAGCAGCGCCGCCAAGCGCCAGAGTACGGTGACCATGAGTACACGGCGCCCGCCGGTCTTGCGAGTCAAAAGGCCATGATGCGCGGGGACCTCCCGCGACAAGGTCTCGCCCAAGGGGCCGAGGTCCTTGAGGCAACAGAGTTCGGGCAAGAACCGCTTGCGATCCAGGCGGCGGATCAGTTCGACCAACAGCGTTTCCGCCCCGCCGACGGGCATGCTCGTGACGATGAACATCACGCGCAAGGGTCCGCGATCGGCCAAATCGATAAGGACTTTACGGCGAAACACAAAAAGCCTCCTCAAGAGAATCTGCGAACGGGGCAATCTCTTCGAGCTGGGAAAAAGCTATGATTTTCATACACAAATCTCCGTCATGCCGCGGACAGAAGCAAGTTGTTTTCAGATTTCGTGGAAAGAACCAGGTTCGGCGAGGGTCTCCCGACCCGGCCGAAACGTCCCACCGAATGTCTCTCCAGTCGCCGGGAGACCTTCGGTCGGCGGCGTGGCTCGGTCAGAGACCGGCCACAACATCAGAGACCGGCCACAACGGTGGCGGACCGTTGCCGAAAGGCAACATGATGCAGTTTTGCGACAACACCATGGTCATCCAGGGAGAACCTGACCGATGAACGCTATGCCGATTTCAACAGAACCAAGAGAGCTAGGCCGACTACTGGCCGTCTACTGGCGTCGATGGGCCACGATCACGCTTCTGGCCACTGCGGCCGCGGTGGTGTATGCCCTGGTTGCACCCAAGACCTGGCAGGCCTCGCAGGCCCTGATCGTGCGCAAGGAAGCGGGCGGTGGCGAGATGGAACCGGGCAGGTTCCGCGGGGTCGAAGACCTGAAGAACGTCCAGGAGACCATCGTGGAACTGGCGAGGGGCCGCCGCGTGCTCGCAGCGGCGCTGGCGGAAGTTGGGCCTCCGGCCGATTACGACGAGCCGTCCGCCTGGCCCACCGACAACGACCTCGAACGGCTGCAAAAGGCCGTGAGAATCGTCCCGCCCAAGGGCACCGAGTTCGGCGCCTCGGCGGTCTTCTACCTGGAGGTCCGCGACAAGGACCGCGCCCGGGTCGCCGCACTCGGTTCCGTGCTAACCCGTCAGTTGCAGTTCCAACTGCAAGAGATCCGCGCTGCCAAGGCGCAGAGCATGATCGACGAATTGGACAAGGCGGTGCAAGTGGCCCGCGCCGATCTCCAGGCCGCGACCAAACAAGTGTCCGTGTTGGAGAAGGAGGTCGGCAGCGATCTGCCGGAACTCCGCTCGCTGCTGGACTTGAATTCCGGCGACACGATGCTCCGCCGCACGGTTCCGGAAATCGAGAGTGAGTTGCGGCAATTCCGCGCAGCGGAGAAGGCCAATCGGCAATTGCTGGCCTTGCTTAGCGACGCCCAGGCCGACCCGACTCGGCTGATGGCGGCGCCCAACCGCCTTTTGGATTCCCAGCCGGCACTGAAGCGGCTGAAGGAAGCCCTGGTCGACGCGCAACTCCGCACGGCGAACTTGCGGGGCAACATGTTGGCCGAGAATCCCGTGGTGATTTCCGCCAAGGAGGCCGAGACCCACGTCGCCGCGAGCCTGCACGCCGAACTTTCCACCGCCATCCGCGGCCTGGAGTTCGAGCTGGCCTGCGACACCAATCGCGTGGAAATGCTGGAAGCCCAGCGAAAAGAGGCGTCCGCCCGGCTGCTTCGTCTGGCCGGCTTGCGCTCCACGTATACCAATGCCCTCAGCGAAGTCAGCAACCGTGCGAAGTTGCTGGACCAGGCCGAACAGAACCTTACCAACGCCCGATCCGATAGCGCCGGGGCCAAGGCCGCCAGCCCGATCGCGTGCGTCGATGCCCCCGATACCGGCGCCAGACCGGTCAGCCCCAGCGCGTCGGTGGTCGTGTTGGCCGGCCTGCTGGGCGGTCTGTTGATCGGGTTTGGAGTCGTTTTCCTCACCGCACCGGCGGTGGTTGCTCCGCAGAACGCTACGGGCGAGGCCGTTGCGCCTCGCACCTGGCCCATGCCGCAGCAGGCAACTCCCGTAGCGCTGAGCGCCGCGCCTCGGAGTGCGACCGTCGCCTCTCAGGGCAGTCTGAGCTGCACGCAGGCCCTGAAGGTCTTGAGCGAACAAGGCAAGTTCAGCAGCGGCGCACTTTGATTGCGCCTGCGCGGCGTACGTCCCTCAGGAAGCCAGGCAAGGTTCTTCACGTGGGCGATCGTTGATCGCCACAGAAAGCGGCAATGAACTGCCGCACTCCAAAGGCCGCACCGCGGCGTTCATCCCGGCGGCGAAGAACAAGAGGATGTTCGACATGGGGATCATGGCGATGTGATGGAACATGCCGTTGGCCAGATAGGCCGACAACAGGGCGAGAAAGAGCAGCCCCTGCTGTCGAACCCAGAGCGGCGAGGCGACCGACCGCCACAGCCGCCACGCATCGTATCCCCAGAGCGTAAGCAAGGCCAGGAAGAGCCCCAGCCCCACCAGGCCCGTTTCGGTGACGATGCCCAACAGCACGTTGTGGGGCGCATAATTCCGGCATTTCTCCAGCACCAACTCGGTCGAGCGGTCGGCCAGATAATCGTTGTGCTCCAACGAATACTGGTCGAAGCCGCATCCCCACAGGGGCCGATCGAGCACCATCAACCACGCCACGTGGGCCATCACGGGCCGCATGTTCACGGAATCGGCCGTTTCCCGCGCTGTCAGGTTCTTGTCGCGTTTGAAGGACACCAACTGCTCCCAGTTGGTCGCCGCCAGCGCGGCGGTTGCTAGGACGGCCGCCGCCAGCGCGGGCACGCGCCGCTGCGACGGCATGCTCAGCCCTACGATCACGACCAGCCCCAATCCGGCCCCCATCCACACGCTGCGGGTCATCGTGCTGTAGAACGCCAGCGCGAAAACCAGCCCCGCCAGGGCCACGCCGCACCGTCCCCGGCGTCCCAGTCGCGGCCAGAACATCAACAGCGCGGCGAAACAGGCCGCGAGCTGGATACCGGTGATCATGGGGTTCAAAACCGGGCCGCGGCCACGGCCGATGAAGTCGAGCTTCTTGTCGCTCAGCGAGGTCACGATGTAGCGCGGGTAGACCAGCGCGTAGGCCTCGAACCGCTCGGCGATCACCGTCACGGCCAGGTACAAGCCGAAGAGCGCCAGGCAGGCGAGGAGCATGGTGTTTTGCCGCCGATCGATCCGCGATTGCCGAACGACCCAGTAGATGCCCAGCGGCATGCCGTAGCACAGGATCAAGTTCATGACGGGCTTCAGGCCGGTGTCGTGGGGATCGGTCAAGAGCGTTCGCACCGCGAGGTAGGCGACGAAGGCCAGGGCTGCGCAATCGGCCGCTTGCAGAGGTTTCGGATCGGTCCAGCCTCGCTGCCGCCAGATCAGGTAGAGCAGCATCACCAGGCCCCAGAAGACGCGGTCGATCGTCAGCCGCAGCTCTCCGCCGCTGAAGCTGAAGAAATCGGCGCTCAGGCAGGTCGCCGCCGCCATGAACAGCAGGCATCCGGCCAGCGGTCCGCAGCGCAACAAGATCGCCCCGGTCCAGACCAGTACGCAGACAACGGCGATTGCGGCGAGGAATTCCATGGGTGAGGGAAACCTGAAGTCCAAAAGCTGAAATGAAGAGCCGCTTCCGGTCTCCACAACCGACAACTCTTCCCGCCAAACCATACCTCACGGCATGTTGGGGAGCGTTGCTCTATTTCAACCACCGGCCTGACATACACCTTGGCGGGCGCTGCTTTTTTTCTGCCGGCGTTGTCAATTTGGAACGCACGGCGGGGCCCGCGGCAGGCCGCCGCCGCCGCCTTGGTCCGCTGGTGACGATTACGCGGTATAAACGGCCCACGGCAAGCCGGAAGCGGCAATTGGCGCACGGCTTGCTCTTGTGTCGGCCGCTCATCAGCCCCCAGATCTTATCAGGGAATTCACGATGCTCCAGATGAACACCTTGCCGACGCCCGTCTCGCTCGTCAGCCGCCGTCTTTCTGCCGGTCTTCCGCTGGTGACTCGGGAAGGCAATCCATCGGTCGCGTATCAGGTCGCAAAACGGCTGCTCGACATCGTCGGTTCGCTGGTCTTGATTATCGTCCTCTCGCCGCTGCTGCTGACGTTGCTCATCGTGCTTACGATCACCGCGCGGGGCAAGCCGCTGTTCTGGCAGCGTCGCGCCGGCCATTTGGGCAAGAGCTTTCTGATGGTCAAGTTCCGCACCATGCGTCTGGACGCCGACCAGATCAAGCACGCGGTGGCCAACGAGAGCGCGGGGCCGGTGTTCAAGAATCGCCGCGACCCGCGGACCACCCGGCTGGGCCGCATCCTGCGGAAGACGAGCCTCGACGAGACGCCGCAGTTGTTCCACGTGCTCTTCGGGCAGATGTCGCTGGTCGGTCCGCGCCGCTGGACGTTCGCGAAGTGGCCCGCTTCGCTCCCTGGCAGCTCCGCCGCCTGGCCGTGAAGCCGGGGCTGACGTGCCTCTGGCAGGTCAGCGGACGCAGTGACGTCGGTTTTGAGGAATGGTCGCGGATGGATCTCTGGTACGTGCGGAACCAGAGCCTCAAAACCGACCTCGAACTGCTCTGGCGGACGCCGATGAGCGTGCTCTGCTGCAAGGGGGCGTATTAGCAAATCCCTACTTCAAGTGAAAACCCCGAGCGTTGGCTTTGACATACTCAAGCATCGCCGCATCGAGGTCCGTTGACTTGCATAAATCACCGAATCGGTGATCAAGATCGGTGAAATCGGGTTTATGCTGGTCAAGTTCGATACGACGTCTATTTCGATCAAGGGACGGACTAAGGCATCATCGAAATCCTCGCGGGCGCCGGCGTCGAATTCAATAGGACTTGCCATGACCGATCCGAGCTAGGGCCTCGTCGCGAATCGTCGTCCACGGTACTGTTTTGGCACCAGCTCGAATTGCCGCTACGCGCCGCTCCAGTTCCGGCGCCCAATCTTCGTGTAGCGGCAGAGTCGCCTCCGCGGGAACCAAATCCCACAGCGCGTCGATCAAGCGCAACTGGTCGTCGGCAGAAAGTTGTCTCGCCCCGTCAAGCACGGAGTTGAAATCCGACATAGGCTTATCCTCCTAAGAACAAGTATACCAAGGTACGGGAAGAATCTCCATCGCTCGTCCGCCGCCTACTTCCCCACAAACGTCTCCACTCTTAATCCCTTTTCATCCACCCGTGCCATCACGGCCCCGGTGTCGGCCGTGTGCAGCACGCGGCCATGCCTGGCATAGATCGCCTCGACTGCGCTGGTGTCGTAACGATGGTCGGCGCTGAAGACGGACCAGGCGGGCGTGCTCCAGGCGGATAGCTCGGCGGGCTTGCTCGTCCGACTGCCATGGTGCGGTGATTACACCAATCTGCTATAATGGTCGTTGTTTCAGTTTTTTCCGGTTCAAGGAGGCCGAGTAAATGACTACACATGCGTACAGTTATATTAGGTTCTCGACGAAACGGCAGATGAAGGGCAACTCCCTTCGCCGTCAGGCCGAGCGGGCGCAGCAGCTTTGCGAGAAGCACGGCTGGACGTTGGACCCAGTGTCTTACAAGGACCTGGGCATGAGCGGCTACCACGGGGCGAACGCTCGCGTCGGCGACCTGTCCCTGTTCCTGGAAGCCATCAAGCTAGGCAAGGTCAAGTCGGGCTGTATCCTTATCGTAGAGAACCTTGACCGCCTGACCCGTGCGGACATCGTGCCCGCGATGGAGGTTTTCATGGCGATACTCACCCGTGGTGTCGGCATCGCCACATTCGACCCGGAGCGTGTCTACACTGCGGACGACATCAACAAGTCGCCGATGACCCTGTTCGAGCCCATCCTTATCATGGTCCGGGGCAACGAAGAGTCGTCACGGAAGGAAGGGCTTGCCCGCGACCATTGGCACCGGCGGGTCAAGAACGCCAGGAACGAGATCATCACGAGCAACATGCCCGGTTGGCTGGAAGCCGTGGACGGGAAGTTCAAGGTCATTCCTTCACGGGTCAGGACGGTCAAGTACGTCTTCCGGCTAGCTGTGGAAATGGGAATTGTCGCCCTTACCAAGCACTTGAACGACCGCCTTGATGAGCACCCGCCTGTCACGGGCAGGTCGCACTGGGATGACGAAACCATCCGGCGACTTCTCCGGTCTCGCAAGGTGCTGGGCGAGTTCCAAGCCTTCAGCAGGGATGGCGATAGGCGCGTCCCCGTGGGGCAGCCCATCGTCGGGTACTACCCACAGATCATCGGCGAGTCGGAATGGTGCAGGGTCCAGCAGGCGATGGACTCCCGTGTCAACCACGGCGGTCGCGTCGGGCACCGTGTCGCCAACCTGTTTTCCGGTCTGGTGACCTACGGCAACGGCGAGCGTGCCGTGCTTAGGTCTGCTAATCTTCAAAATGACCCCACGCAACGGAACCTGATACCCGCGTCCGCCTACCGCACGACGGGCAACACCGTCGTGTTCTCCTACCGGATCTTTGAAGACTGTATGCTGGGCGTGCTGTCGGAGCTGAAGAAGGAAGACATCCTGCCGACCCCAGAGAAGGATGACACCGCATTAGAGACCGCCGAAGGTTGGCTGGCGGACATCGACTTCAGGCTGACAAAGATAAAGAAGCGTTTGAAGACCGACCAAGACCTGGACGCCTTGTTGGATACGGTTACCGAGCTGACAGCGGAGCGGAAGCAGGCAGCCAAGGAAATAGAGCGACTGCGGGCAGAGACCCACGACGGGGGCATCCTGGAGTCGTGGAACGACACCAAGAAACTTCGGGACGAACTGAAGGATTTGAAGGGCAACGAACTGATGGCGGCGAGACGACGGCTAAAAGCCCGCATCGCCCAGTTGGTCAAGTCGGTTGTGATTAGTGTTCTACGGGTGAACGCGCGCGCCCGAAAGTTGACGGGCAAGATGCTCTTAACTTCAGGTGTTGAACGAGGTTTCCTGATTTCCTATGACTCCAATGGCGTCAGGTATTCAATCTTGAACAACCTGCAAAACCTGCGGACTGGTGGACGACCTTCCCGTATCCGCATCCATCAGGAACGAAATAGACCACGACCCTGACTTTCTGGCAGTGGGCTGGATGACCTCCCCGCTGTCCAAGACGTGGTTTCCGACATGTTGTACCGTGTCCGCCCACGAACTAATTTCTACGCAACGCTGAGCCGCCCGCCGCCACCAAGAACGCCGTAGTAGCCCACCCGCGAGCCCACCTCTACGCAACCCTGAGCCGCCCCCTCGCCATCAAGAACGCCGTTATTGCCCACCCACGAACCCACCGCTAGGCAACGCCGACCGCGCCCCGCCGCCATCAAGAACGCCGTACTTGCCCACCCACGAGCCCACCGCTAGGCAACTTCTAACGCACGCCGAGCCGCCCACCTGTACGAACCCCCGAACCAACCTGGCAACCAACGCCGCCGAGTCCCGTCCGAGCCATCAAGAAAGTTTTCCTCGGGATTCCCTGCTTAGCCAATTATTTGGCTAAGCGCATCCGCCGCCCCCGAGCAATCAAGAACGCCGACCTATTCTCCGCTAGCAGTCCCTTGGGATGGCACCGAGCGTCAGGCTTTTCGGCTTGAAATTATGAGATTTCGGGATTGAAACATCGGATTCCGCAACGCCGTCCCGAATCGGTGGCTTTTCACTGCGAAAAGAACTTTGGGAATCCGGCGGCGACCGCTCATGGTCGGGTCGCGGTTCCAGTCGGATGTCCCAGGAGCCGCCGCCCAGTGCGCGGGGAAGCCCCAGGCGAACCCCTAAGCCAGCCCCCCGCTCTCGTTCTCGGGGTGGGGCTGATAGAATGGGTGCTTGTAGCGGAGCGGACGTACCGACCGACGCTCTTGGAAACCGGCAAGCAGGTCAAGGAACTGGACGATAGTCATGGCAGCTTCGTACATATCAGCAAAGGCATTGTCAATCTCGTTTGTCCAAACGACCGCGAACCCAGCCTTCTCCAAGCCAAGATCGAGGAAACCACCGCCCGTAAAAAATGAGATTAAGGGAATTCGTGCCATTGTGGCTGCTTCCATGCGGTGTTGCTGGTCATGAGCGCCTATCGTCGAAAGCTGATTTTTCGACCGTATTGAGCCACCCCACCAGATCTTCGACCGTCTCCAAGTCCTCGACCTGCTCGTCGCGGGAATGGTCGGTGTCGATGCGGACAAAGAAGTTCGGGAGGTCGCCGGGCTTCTGGTCGTAGTAATGGCAGAACTCGGCATTCCGATCCGGATGAATCCAGACGAGGTTGTACAAAACATATTTATCGCTGGAGTCGGCGCTCCCCAGCGACGGAATGCGGAACTCAACCGTGGCACGATCCGGGCTTTCCTCAGCGACCTCAAGGAAGCCGCTACGGACGAACGCCACGATCTCGTCGGGGATATTATACTTGTCGGCCAAGTCGGTCATCGGCATAGTCCTCAGTTTCTCCAGGCTACCTCACCATTATAGCTGGCTCCGCATCTGCCTCGCAATCAGCGTGCCCAGATGCCGCGACATCCCCACTCCACCCGATCTCCAGCACTTTGCGTCAGTGGCGGCAGGTCATCGCCCAGGCATACGTTCCATCGCCGTCCGCAGGATTAGTTTGACCTTCGCCAACCCACCGAAGCCGTTGTCGCTAAGAGGGATTTTGGCGGCGGGCTGCTGGAGATGGCGAGGTCGTCGCCGGCCCGGCGGAGTACAGGAATCCGCAGAGTCGGCAGGTTCTTCAGTTTGAACGAGGCTCCGTTCCCAACGATAGCCTGTTGCAGCCCGACTTTCTCCTGGCTAGAATGGCCGCAGACTGGACCGGCGTGACCTCGCCGGAAAAAGAGCCAACACCGTGAGATGCATCTATTGGGGGATTCGACTCTTTGCAGCCGTGTTGGAAATGTCGGGCTACGGCGGCTGACCGGATAGGACTTATGGGGCATGGCGGTCCCTCGGGCAACGGCGATTGAGCGACTGCCATCTGATGCGGGTTTCGGGCATGGCAGTCCAGTCTCTTCTTCGCCGGGTGGCTGCCAATATATATAGATGTCGCCCGCCCCGATACCCCATGTGGTTGGTTTGTGGCTCTGGTGACCGGCGAAATCCCCCGTTTTCCTCGGTCGGGGCTGGATTGGCCCTGGTCCCCGACGACGAAACCAAGTGCGAACCCGCAACCTCTGCCCCGTTTGCCCGCCCGAAAAAAATCCGTCGAGGCCGCCGGTTATTGCCTCGAAATTGCTTGAAGGTAGCCCTTGACGGGGGTAGAATCGGGATTTCCCTGAACTTTCAGGCTGTTGGCCCCCCCCGGACGGAGCCGCCTATCCGTGAACTGCTGCACCTGAAGGTCCCGAACCACAGGAAACTGTGCCGGGTTCCGGTCGTTACTGAGGGCGTATCTGGGACAAAAATGACACCCGGCAGAGAAAGCCGTGACATGACCAAAGACAGAGGCGTCAAGAAGGCCAACTGCCGAGCACTTACGAAGCAGGAGTTGGAGAAACTCAAACGCAATGGCCTTCATCCCCATGCTCTCAAACCGAAGAAGAATGGTAGCAAGTACGACCTAATCGTCTGCAAGGGCTCTGGACAGGTTTACGTGACCCGAAAGAAATACGTGGACAAACACGGCAAGATTCGATTGCCCAATGATCCTGAGTTGGATGATACGGGCATCAACATACACGACCTGCCAAATGGTAACGGGACGAGCAATACAATGATCATCGAATTCCGACTGCTCGGATTTGCCCCCCCACCTGAAACTTGTCGCCTCCCAGTTGGTGCAGCTTGGTTTTGAAGTCAGCCAGCAGTGGCAAGAAGGCGACCGCAGGGTATCTGAGCTTCCGCTCCGACACGATGCCAATGGCGTCAGTATCGTGGCGACGACCAATCGCTACGGCTTTGAGCAGCGTGTATCCGCACTGCTTGGGAAACTTCATAGACGGCGGCGGGCCATTCAGAAGATCTGTGGGCCTCATTATGCCGAATTGTCATGCGTGCTCGATCTGCACGGCGATGAGCGTCCAAGCATCAGCCTGGACAGGAAGAACCTGGATAGACTTGGTGACCTGAACGCCGACGTGGATATCGACCTTTATGTCCTGGACTAGCCCGCTGCCGGCAGGAGAAGCTGGCCGAGAATGCCGAGGAAATCAGCGACTTGGGCAAGGAACTTTACAAATGACTGGCGAACATGGGCGACCATCCTGCCGAAGTGGGGAGAGCCTGGGCGGTACCACGGAAGCCTACAACAAGGCTGTGGGCTCGTTGGAGACCAGGGTTTTGATAACGGCCAGGAAGTTCAAGGAACTCGGAACGACGGGTCTGGATGATCAGATCGAGGAATTGCCGCCTGTCGAAGTAACGCCCAGATTGTTGCAGGCACCGGAGTTGGCGGTTGGGGAGAGAGAGTGGGAAAGCGTAATCCAGTTCCTTGAATGAAGTTGGCCGGAAACGGGAGGTTGAACCATGTTGATACTTGGTAAGGACCGAGACGACAAGGGAAAACAACTTGAAACGCTCACGCTGGACCTCTTGAAGAGCCTCAGTTAACCAACGTAGGTCGTCAACGATTTGTCCATCACAAGATGCATATTAGCTTCTTCGACTCCTAACACCACAATCCCCCGTACCTCCGTG
>CAWDQE010000012.1:0-14428 GCA_963804375.1 uncultured Planctomycetia bacterium | reverse complement strand
CAGTGAACCAGACGTTGACGAGCATCATAGTCAGCCCGGCAACGGCGAACGTCGGATCGGACCAGACGCAACAATTTGCAGCCGTCGCCGATGACCAGTTCGGCGCCGCGATGGCCAGTCAGCCGGCGTTTACGTGGTCCGTGCTGTCCGGTGCAGGGAGCATCGATGCCAGCGGGCTTTACACGGCTTCCTATGCCTCGGGGTCGGCCTCGGTCCAGGCCCAGGCTGCCGGCGGCATCAACAGCAACGCGGCCGTGGTGACCATTACCGACGCCGCTCCCACGGTGGCCAACCCGGCCGCGGCAATGCCGAGTACGGTTGCCGACACGACCACCAGCCTTTCCGCCCTGGGGGCTGATGCGGACGGTGGCGGCGAGGCGAACCTCACTTATACATGGGCCGCGACCGTTTTGCCCACTGGGGCCAGCCCGCCCACCTTCAGCGTCAACGGCACGCATGCCGCGCAGAATGCCACGGCCATGTTCAGCCAGGCCGGCACCTATCAGTTCACCGTGACGATCACCGATCTGGGCGGACTGTCGACGACCAGCAGCGTGAGCGTGACAGTGAACCAGACGTTGACGAGCATTACGCTCAGCCCGGCAACGGCGAATCTTGGATCGGACCAGACGCAACAATTTGCAGCCGTCGCCGATGACCAGTTCGGCGCCGCGATGGCCAGTCAGCCGGCGTTTACGTGGTCCGTGCTGTCCGGTGCAGGAAGCATCGACGCCAGCGGGCTTTACACGGCTTCCTATGCCTCGGGGTCGGCCTCGGTCCAGGCCCAGGCTGCCGGCGGCATCAACAGCAATGCGGCCGTGGTGACCATTACCGACGCCGCTCCCACGGTGGCCAACCCGGCCGCGGCAATGCCGAGTACGGTTGCCGGCACGACCACCAGCCTTTCCGTCCTGGGAGCCGATCCGGACGGAGGTGGCGAGTCGAACCTCACTTATACGTGGGCCGCGACCGTTTTGCCCACTGGGGCCAGCCCGCCCACCTTCAGCGTCAACGGCACGCATGCCGCGCAGAATGCCACGGCCATGTTCAGCCAGGCCGGCACCTATCAGTTCACCGTGACGATCACCGATCTGGGCGGACTGTCGACGACCAGCAGCGTGAGCGTGACGGTGAACCAGTCGCTGACGACCATCAGCCTTGCCGGCCAGCCGCCGGTGGCGATGGCATTCGACCAGTTTGGCAATCCCCTGGCCGATCAGCCGGCATTCGACGCGGGCTCCGATACAATTACCAGTCCGCTGGTGCTGACCAACAACGTAACCGTGATTCCCCTTGCCGGCAGCCCGTTGACCATCACCGGCGGGATTAGCGGCGCGGGCGGGCTGACCGTAGACAATGCGGGGACGGTGGTTCTTGCCGGTACGAACAGCTACACCGGCGGCACCATAGTCTCTGCCGGCAAGCTCATCGTCTCCAGTTCGTCCGCGCTCGCCACAGGCACGAGCCTGACGATTGGCGAGGGCGCGGCCGGACTCTTCAGTTCGTCGCCCATCACGACATTCGACGACACGACTGCATCGTCTGCCGCGATGCCCGCTGTAGCGAGCAGCGGCACGTCCGTGGCAATGTTCGATGCTACCTTGGTTGCAACCTTCAGCAACACGAGTGCAACGACTGCCGCGCCAGTTACCACAATCCCTGCTTCACCCCCTGGTCCGCAAACAAACAAGCTAACCGAATCCGTCCCTGCCATCGCTTTGCGCACGGCAGCCGCGGACAGGGGCGTCTGGTCATCGATCGCCAAGAGTGCTGTCGGGGACCTGGCCTGGCTGGGGCAGACGGCAAACGGTTCGGACAATTCGGATCAGCACCATAAGAAGGATGTGACGATCCTGGCCCTGGATGCCGTGTTTGCCCAATACTGCCAATGATGGAGAGTCTACTCCTTCTTCTGCGCCACCGGCGACCGCATGGCGTGTGTCTTCGTCCAAACTGACAGTATCGAACGCTAACCGCTCCCGTTTTCCGCCAGCGTCCCACCAAACCCCTAAGTTTCTCGTAACGAGGGCAGCCTAGTGGTCTGTCCAATTTGACTTTACTAATTCGCCACATTCTGGTATTTCGTCAGGCAGACGGATCGTTTGCCCCTTTGGCGAAACAAGGATGTAGCCATGAAGAAGGTATTTGTTGTTCGTTTGACGGACGAGGAGCGATTGGAACTCATTACGTTGGTGCGTAAGGGAAAAGCGTCGGCGATTGTCATCGCGCGTGCCCGAATTCTGCTCAAAGCGAACCAAGGCAAAAAGGGCGAAGCAAAGACTGATGCACAAGTCGCGGAAGCCTTGAATCTTGCCGCCAAGACGGTTTTTAACATTCGCCGACGATGCGTGGAAGAGGGATTGGAAGCCGCGCTGCGCCGGAAGAAGCAGGACTGCCCCTCTCGTTTTCGTAAACTCGATGGAGACGCCAAAGCAAAACTCGTGGCCACTTGTTGTGGCCCGGCTCCCAAAGGGCGGGCGCGATGGACGTTGCGGATGCTCGCCGACAAGTTGGTGGAAATGGAGGTTGTCGATTCCATCAGCCCAGAAACCGTGCGCGGTACGCTAAAAAAAATGCCGTTAAACCTTGGCTCAAACAACAATGGTGCCTTCCAAAAAAGCACGATGCGGAATTCGTCTGGCGGATGGAAGATGTCCTCGACGTTTACCGCCGGCCCTACAATCCCGGAATTCCCGTGATTTGCATGGATGAAGCCAGCAAGCAACTCGTGGGCGAAGTTCGCCAGCCGTTGCCGTTGCTTCCCGGTCAACCGTTGCGGTATGACTCCGAATACGAGCGTCTCGGCACGTGTAACATTTTCATGTTCTGCGAGCCCTTGCGCGGATACCGTCATGTCCGCGTGACGGAGCGGCGGACCCGCGTTGATTGGGCCTTCGCGTTGCGAGACCTCTTGGACGAAAAGTACCAAACCGTGGATCGGGTCGCGCTGGTCATGGACAACTTGAATACGCATTCGCCCTCTTCGTTCTACGAAGCGTTCGCTCCGAGCGAAGCCCGGCGATTGACGGAACGGCTGGAGATTCATTACACCCCCAAACACGGAAGTTGGTTGAACATTGCCGAATGCGAACTGAGCGTGCTCGGACGGCAATGCCTGGCTCGCCGAATCGACGACGGACAACTCCTTGCCAACGAGATCGCCGCCTGGGAAGGCGACCGAAATATCAGCGCCACCAAGGTCAATTGGCAGTTTACGACCGACCAAGCACGCATCAAACTGCGCCGATTGTACCCGGAGTTTGTTCGCCTTGATGAGCATCGCGATATTTGCGTCCCGTCAAAGGTTTATGATTAGTAAAATCAAACTGGACAGACCACTAGCTAACCTGCGTCGGTCACCCCCACGAATGTCACTAGCTTAAGGAATGCAACCACAATGGATCGTAGCTCCGTTGGCGTACCATCACAAGCTGTTGTAGGCTGGCCGAAGGCTCCACGTTTAAGCTAGTGACATTCGTGGGGGTGACCGACGCACGCAAGCGTCGCGGATCGTGGGCACTTTGTTCCGAGAAACCGGTGGCTTGCCGGGACGCTTAACTCGTAGCCGTTGCCATTTCCGCAGCCGTGGCCCACGCAACGGCGTCAATCAAGGCTTCGCGGGAGGCCGGTTTCGTTAGGTGGGCGGCAAAGCCCGCTTCACGGCTCCGCTGAATGTCCCCTTCCTGCCCATAACCGCTGGCCGCCGTGCTTCAAGAAAAGCAAAGAGTTAAGGTTTGACTGTGCTCGCGCTCCTTCGATGCACCCTCCCCTCTTCTTAGCCATCGAAGGCCCGCTCAACCGAGCTGCGGGGCTGGGCGGAGGGCCGCTAGAAAGCCGCGATGATCAATGGCCCGCCTTCACTCCGCACGGCTGCCAGCATCCACGTTTTCCAGTTGGGCGAACAGCGAACTCAGCGGCTGTTCGTAGTGCTTCCACCTTGCCACCGATGTCGCAAATATCGGCTGGCGAACCTGGACCGCGCTGGCAGTACGCACCGCCCGTTTGCCACGATAGAACTCCAGGCAGCCGGGCTCCCATTCCAGACCGCACCAGCCGACTAGCCGTCGGGCGACGCTTTCCAGATCGGCCACCGTCTCCTCGTAGTCTACTTCCAATAGGGGTGCCGGCAAGACCTTTCGCCAGTGCTCCATCAGTCGTTTGCGCTCGTAAAATCGTGAAGCAATGTGCTCTTGGTCATTGGCCCAACGAATTTCCCAGAAATGTGTCATCCAACAGGAGACGGCCACGTCGCGCAGGTCACGGCGACAGTGAATGAACTTGGCCCGCGGAAACAGGCTCGCCAAGAGACCAAGATATAAGTAGTTGTCCGGCGTCTTGTCCACGATGCGAAGCGCGGCGGGACTGAGTGCGCGGAGCCTCTCCAGGTGCCGTGCGGCGAGGCAGCGGGCCGTCTCGCGGTCCAATTGGCGACGGCCCTCGATGGGGTCTTCACCTTGTCGGCCGAGCGCGGTCACAGTGTCGTTGGCAAGATTGATCTCCCCCGCGGCGAAGACCTGAGAGTGGCTGGCCAAGATCTGCTCGACGAGCGTCGTACCGGATCGCGGGAGCCCCACGACAAACACCGGGAGTTCGCTTTCCAATCCGAGGCCGCGGACCTGCTCGAAGAAGTCCGGCGTGCAGATCCTGATCATCTGGGTGACGAAACAGTCGTGTTCTTTCGGGTTGTACTCCTTGCCACGCTTGCGCCATTCGGACAGTTGCATCGCGTTGCCTCGATCGAGGTGCTCGGCGGCCTCGGCATACTCGCCCCGCGCGTCCGACACTCGGGCCAAGCCGAAGTGCAACAACAATCGTTGTGCGCCGGTCAAGCCTCTTTCTTCCAACAATCGATGCTGCGCGGCCAGATCCGTCTCCGGAAGCTTGCCGCCCAGGAGATCCGCCAATTTGTAATGCGGCACAGTAAACCGGGAATTGTGCCGTAAGGCGGCGCGGAAAGAGTCTTCCGCACCCTGAAGGTCACCTGTTTCCTCCAAAGCGATACCCAGATTACAGTGGGCCTCGGCAAAGTCCGGCTTCAGTTTTAGTGCCCAACGGTAGCAGGCGACCGCTTCATCCAGTCTTCCCTGGTCCTTCAACGCATTGGCCAGATTGCCGTGCGCTTCAGCATAGTCCGGTCCCAGTTCCAGTGCCCTGCGATAGCACGCAACTGCTTCATCTAGCTTTCCTTGGTCCTTGAAGGCGTTGCCCAGGTTGCTGTGTATCCCGGCAAGGTCCGGCTTCAGCGCCAGGGCGCGACGGTAACAGGCAATCGCTTCGTCCAGCTTCTCTTGCTCCTTGAAGGCAACGCCCAAGTTCGTGTGCGCCTCGGCAAAGTCCGGCTTCAGGTCCAGTGCCCGGTGGTAGCAGGCGATTGCTTCATCCAACCTCCCCTGGTCTTTCAATACATTGCCCAGGTTGACGTACGCTAAAGCAGATTCCGGCTTCAGCTCCAGCGCCCGGCGGCAGCAGACGGTTGCTTCCTCCAGGTTCTCCCGGTCTCTTAGAGCAGCGCCGAGATTACAGTGGGCCTCGGCAAAGTCTGGTTTCAGGTCCAGAGCCCTACGGTAGGAAGCGACCGCTTCGTCCGGTTTCCCCTGGTCTCTCAGGACAACGCCGAGGTTGTTGTGCCCGACAGCATAGTCCGGCTTCAGTTCCAGAGCCCTGCGGTAGCACGCGACTGCTTCGTCCAGCTTCCCCCGGTCTTTCAAAGCATTACCCAGGTTGTTGTGCCCCATGGCATAGTCCGGCTTCAGTTCCAGAGCCCTGCGGTAACAGGCGATTGCTTCGTCCAGCTTCCTTTGCTCCTTGAATGTGTTGCCCAAGTTGTTGTGGAAGGCAGCCTCATTCCCTTGCAACCGGATCGCCCGTCCAATGTATTCGATGGCAACGTCATGCTGGCCCACTTGGGAAGCAAGCACACCGAGAAGATGCCAAGCATCGGCATGATGCGGGTCGGCCGCGAGAATCTGCCGATATGTCTGCTCGGCAGCTTGCAGTTGACCGGCTTGATGGTGTTGGATCGCAATCGCCAATGCTTCGGAAATCGTTGCCATAAAGGGCATTATGGCAGCACGACCTGCCCGATGCAATGTATTTCAAGAGAACGGTCAACTCTGTGGCATCTCACGCGCAGATCTCTTGACAAGTTAGCTTCCGTCAATCAAAATCGCAGCTCGCATCTGACTACCAGCCAAGTCAGGCACAGCGGCCGGAAGAGGTCGCCCAGGAACCCAGTATGTGTTTTCCGCGCCGCTCGATTCGATGTCGATGAGCGTGCTCCAAACTGAAGGAGCAAAAGGAGTGATGAAGTGAAGCAAGTACCCGAAATCATGGCCACGATCGGCCCGACCCTGGAGAGGCCCGAGGATCTCCGCCGGGCGGTGGAGGCGGGAGTCCGCTGGTTCCGCCTGCCTTGCGGCTACCGGCAGCGCCCGCACGTGCAGAACGCCCGCGACATTCGCGCAGTGGCCGCGGAGGTCGATTTTCCTGTACGGCTCCTGTTGGATCTGCCTTCATCGCGGCCGCGGACGGGTACCATGAACAACCTGACACTGGATGTCGGAGCACGGATCTTGTTGTGGGACTCGCATCGCGAATCGGAACCGCCCCTCGAAACCGGCGTGGCCTTCGTCCCCTTGCCCAAACTGAACAACCTGGTCGGAAAGATCGCGCCGGGTCATCGCGTATGGTTCTGCGACGCGCGTTTGGAGTTCACCGTGGAAGAGATCCATGAGAACGGAGTAATCGCCCGCTTGATGCGCGGCGTCGTCCCCTTGAAATCCTCGAACGCGATCTACCTGCCCGACAGCGCCAGCCCCTTCACGATAGTCACCGACGAGGACTTGGTGCTGCTGGATAGTTTCGCCAAGGCGGGCATCATTCCCGATTGGGTGGCGCTGTCGATGATTTCTACCACCGAGGACGTCGTGGCGGGGCGCGAAAAGGTGACGCGATGCCTGGGCAAGCCCGTCCAAATCATGGCTAAGATCGAAACGAAACCCGCCGTGGATAACGTGGAACCGATCCTGGAGGTCGCAGACGGAACCATGGTGGCACGCGGCGACCTCGGGCCGGCGGTGCGGTTCGTCGGGCTGCCCGAGGCCCAGGCCCGCATCGTGGCCGCGTCCCGCCGCGCCGGCAAAACCGTCGTCGTGGCCACGCAGATCCTCGAATACTTCGCCGAGAACGGGGTGCCGTTGCGGTCCGAAATCTCCGGGCTGAGCCTGATCGCCCAAGAGAACCCCGACGCCATCATGCTGGGCAAGGAGACCGTGTTCAGTCCGCGGCCGATCGAGTGTATCCGCTTCGCCAACGAAGTTCTCACCTATGAGACGCGGCGGTTGGAAGCCGAGCGGTAGCCCACCACTGCTTGGCGTCGAGGTCGTAGAGAGCGGATTGCAGGACCTGGGCCTCGGCCAGGAGTTTGCCGCTGTCGGTACCAATTGGGGGCCGGCAATAGCCGCCCCTCCCTGACGCACAGCGGCGTCTTCAAAGTACCGCGCGAACTTCGGCCCGCAGAAGTCGGGCAGGCCGATGGCGACGACCACTTCACAGTCTGGCGGCTGAATGGCCGACGGAATTGGGGCGTTCCCAGGGCGACGGTGCCCACTTGCCGGGCCAGACGGTGTCGGGTATGAGGGCAATTTCGGGGTGGTTTTGTCTGAAAAGTCGGCGCGAGTGTCAAACTGCCTGCAGGTCAAGAAAAACCGGAGGTTTCCTAACTTTTTGACGCCGGCCCTGCCGCTTGCCTGCGGCGGTGGGGGTGACGAATGGCACTAGCTTAAGCTTCGGGCGGTCCGTTTGGCCGTTGGCGGCGCACGAAGCGGTGACGGCAGTGTGGCTCCATCGCATGGCGGTCCTGGACATGCCGCATGCCGGAACGTGTCGCTGATCGAGGACGAGGCCGAGAAGTGATCATGCCGTGGGCCTTGGCGGCACGGTCAAGTCAGCATCCATCGAGAGAACCGCCGTTGGGCGTTGATGACTCTGCAAGGCACGCATCAGAACCACTTGGATCGGTTCTGCGGCAACTTAGCGATGTCTCGAGGTTGCATAAGCCTGTTGGCTTTCCTCGGGCGTCGTTTGCGCGCCCGCGGTTCCCAGCGTCCGGGGCGGTCGCCTACACGGTGATAAGCAATGGTCGACAGCAGCGCATCGACCAAACGCCCGCGTTCCTCGGGCCGAGCAAATTCAATCTTCGGTGCAAAGGCAGTCACGGCTTGCTTGGCACCTTTGAAACTCACCTGGCGAGGTTCGATGTCGTTCTCGTGGGCGGCCACGGCCATGACGGTGCGGAGCAAGTTGTACGCCAGCAGGTGAGTCCAGATCTCTTTGTGAACCATGTCGGGCGTCTTGCAGCGCAGGATGTCCATCTGCATGATGCACTTGATCGAGCGGATATCGACCTCTCCTGCCCAGCGGTGCTCATACAAAGCCGCGATCTGCTGGCCATCGATCGAGGGCGTGAGAATCGTGGTAACGACTTTGAATTGTTGGACGCGATTGTTTTTGTCACGCGCGTCCACCGCCACCTGCCGCATTAAGAGCTGCTTGGGGTAGGTCCGGTATTTCTCTCCCGTCATTCCGTGCGGCTTGTTGGGGCGATGCCAAACGAGGATATCGCCATCCGATCTGCTTTCTGATACCTGACTTCCTACTCGATCGAAGTGCTCGTGAACAACCAGATCGATACCTCGATTGCGCAATTCGCAGGCGATGAAGTAATCGTCGAACAGGGCGTCGGCAAGCACTACATCACCGGGCTTGAGCGTGTCATACAGGCGTCGGAAGAGGCTCTTTTCGCCAGTGCCCTTGCCGGCGTACGGCGCGATGGCCAAATCGTGGCAAGCGCCGGTTGCCAGGGAGAGCAGCACCGTGATCCGTGCCAGCGGAAAACCGAGCCCCGGCTTTTGATTGGGCGGCTGCGGATACATCGCTCGGTTCTCGGGCGTGTCCGGCATCGAGACGCTCGATCCGTCGAGAATGAACACGGAGCGACCGTTCCATTTCCACCGGTCATCAACGCTGGCGTGCAACTCTTCTGCCGTCCGCTTTGCCAAAGTCGAGAGAACACCAGTGGAAATACGACTTCGCGCGGTGCAGTAACTGGCCGTATTGGGCGAACACATCGCCATGCCATGGGCTGTCCGGTGGGCAATGATTCGCGACACCGTATCGCGGCAACTGTGGTCTTCGCTGAGCACTTGACTTAGGAACCCCCAAATCGTCGTCACTGGACTGAACACTCGATCCCGATACGACACGCCATATTCGTTGAGCACCTTCTGGATGCTGGCCTCCGTCAAAATATCCGCGAAGGGAAGTCCCTCATTGCGCAAAGCGGCGCGTACCGCATCCAGACTCGACATGGAACCGCCTGCCGATTGAAGGCGATTCCAGCCCCTGATTAGAACGCGATGCCCCCTGGACCTATTCCCAGGCCGCAATGCCCGGGTGTACTTCCGTGCCCTCGGTCAACGTGACTGCCTCGCCAGAATGTAATGTGCCGATCACCGTGACCAGCCTTCAGTATCTATACGTCTGTATAGACTGCTCTGTTCGGTCACTCGACTTCCACAGATCCAAAAAGCCAAGAGCCCCAGTTCGCGCTATTTGGAGTTGGGGCGTGTTTCGGGTTGCCTTGCACGTCAGGCCCAGACAGGCACTGCGGCTCTGTCAATTGTTGCCCAAACGCCAAATGTCAAGATAGGCGAACTGCCGATATGATGACGAGGCCGACGCCCGACATCTTTCCTTAAGCTAGTGCCATTCGGGCGAGGTAATCGATGGACTGGCGCTGTCGGTAATCGATGGACTGGACATGTTTGGAGAGGGGTTCAAGTACCGGTGGCCTCTTCTCTGTTTGGGGGCGGTTGCTACCAGCGATGTATCCAGGGGACGTCCATGCCCAGTGCGCGACAGAGATCGATCGCCGCTTGATAGAGAGGCAACTTGGTGGCCGCCGCCCACAGCTCAAGCTGATTGCCTTGGCTGTGACAGCGATGGCAATGGTAACGACCGATCGCCACGTTCACGGAGAAGCAACGATGACGACCGGGCCTGGATTCGTGCAGGGGACAACCTCCGTACCATTGGTCGCCCGTTCGCCGGCAAGGCATGAAGCCGAGCAAGTCGAGTACCTGCTTCATGGCGATCTGCGTGCGAAGCTTGTCGAAGTCGACCCCTGGCATGGTTTTGGCGCTGTCTGCGGCTTTGACTTGATGGAAGAATGGCCGTTCCGTTCCCTCTAATCTCTATAGGGGGAACGGGAACGGCCTCCACTGACTCAGTCGATACGCTGCCAACCGGTAGGCGTGCGGCGAACCCTGCCGGCCTGCTCCAACGCCCCAAGGGCCTCGCCCAGGCGTTCGTTTTTCACAGCTAGCGCGGCGCGGAGCTTGCCGCGACTCTGCACAACGCCCGTAGTCAACAGCGTCAGTCTGCTCCTGGAGCGTCCTCCATTGCTGGCCCTCCATCCCCGCCACGACCTCCAGATGGGCAGTCTCGGCGTTGGTGGCCACAAGCTGCAGATAGACCGGTGGCGAGGCTGGCGCCGCGCGGTGCTCGTTGGACAACACCAGCCGCTCCCGACCCGCAAGCGGGTGCCCCCGACGGAGGTAGAGGTTGGAGTCGCCGAAGGCGTGCAGGTCGCTGGAGCCGCGCAGCCCCTGGCCGGCGGCCACTCCCCCCCGGCGTTCTTGCGGGTGTGATGCACCAGCACCACCGAGAGGTCCAACTGCCGCTGCAACGAGCGGAAGTAGGCCAATAGCCCGGCCACTTCGCCGGCGTTGTTCTCGTCGATGCCGTGGAGCCTCACCAGCGGGTCGAGCAGCAGCAGCCGGGGCCGCAACCGCTTGGCCGTTTCCAACAACCGCCCACGGTGCGGATCGCGGTCCAACCGCAACGTAGGGGCGGTGATTACGTGGACCTCCACCCCGGCCAGATCGAGCCCGCGATGGCGGGCCATGCCCGCCACCCGCTCGCGGACCACCGGCAAGGCGTCCTCGGCGAGATAGACCAGGACTGGGCCGGCCTGCGGGACCGCGTACTTACCCAGGCAGGGCGTGCCGGTGGCCACGCTCAAGGCCATGTCCAGCCCCAGCCAGGTTTTGGAGCACTTGGGGGCGCCGCCGATCGCCCACCGACGATTCGCCCCAAAGCTGCTCGATCACCAGCGTTGTGTCCGGTCCTCGCAACGGATCTCTCCCACCCGGACCACGGGAAGCAGTTGATTGCATTCCGAGACCACCGTTAGGCCCTCGCTTTCTTCTTTGCCGCTGGGCGTTGGGGATGGAAGAGTTCCAAGTAGAACTTTTCGTCGAGCTGCGCCACTTCCTGCGCCATGCCGTAGGCCAGCAGTTCGCCCCCCATGGTCATCAACAGCCGGTAGTTGCCGGCGCAGTGGTCGACCAGGGCGTCCTGGAGTTGGGTCGTCATGAACGTGGCGTTGCCGGCCTTCGTCAAGGCGTGGCGCAGCAGTTCGGCGAGTTCCTCCCGCGAGGCAGGCTCGGTCAAGAGCCGCGTGCGGATCCTCGTCCCCAGGGGAACGAGGTCCGCCTGCCGCAGACGCTCCGGCAACCGCCCATCCCCGCAGAGGACCACCGTCAACAGCGATGCGGCGTCGAAGTCGGCGCTGGCCAGCAGCCGTAGTTCGGCAAGCACCTCGGAGTTCATCTCCTGGGCCTCGTCGATCAGCAGCACCGGCTTGATCCGCGCGGAGGCCACGTGCGCCCTCCAACGCTCGCGGAGGGCCTTGAATCCGCCCCAGCGGTTCAAGGGGCTGAGCTTCACCGAGAAGATGTCGCCCAACTCGCGGTAGAAGTCGCCGCTTTTCGACTGCGGCCGCTCCACTACGCCCACCACCACGTCGCGGAGCGGGGAGAGGCGTTCGGCCACGATCCGCAAGGCCACCGACTTGCCGGTTCCCGACTCGCCCGAGATCAGGGCGAAGCCTCCCTCCTGGACCAACTGTTCCACGCGCCAGGCGAAACTCTCGATCTTGGCGGTCACCAGCAGGGCCTCGCTGGGCAGTTCCGGCGAAAAGGGGTTCCATTTCAGCCCCCACAGGGAAAGCAGTTTCTTGGCGTTCATGATTCGCCTCCTTTCTCAGCAGGGGGATTCTTGGGCAGGTAGGCCGGCGGCAGTCCCGTGGCGGAATACTCTTCGAGGATCTTCTTCAACAGCGGCGGCAACGGCTTGTCGCGATCCGCGCCGCCGGGGCACCCCGGGTACCCGCTTGCGGGTGGCGGGTCGGCGGGCGTGTCTTGCAGAGGTGGCCCGACAAAAGGCCGATGGGCATCGGCGTTGGCCGTGCGGTCCTGTGGATAGAGGGGGGCCAGGACGGTCCCGTTGCGGGGATCGACCAGATCGACCCGGCCGAGGTCCCAGCGGGCGTAACGCACGGGGACGTCCTGGAAGTGGCGGAAGCGGGCCGGGACCTCGAACCGCACGCCCTCCACCGAGATCGTGCCGTCGCTCTTGCGCTGGCGACGCTTGCTTTCCAGGCGGAAGGCGTCGCGAAGGGCGTTGCTCGTGGGACTCGTGCGGAGGACATCCGCTGCCTGGGCGAACCGCTGCAAGGGGGAGCAGCCGGTCTCGCGGTGCACGGCGCGGTGGTACTCAATCTCTGCCCAGGCCTGGCTGGCCTGGTTGAGGAAGTCCAGGGAAAGCTCGACGCAGCCGTCGAGCATCTCCATCAGGCGGCCCTCCAGTGTCGCCCAGAAGACCTCCTGCTTGCCGTTCTGGTAGGGACTGTAAGGCAGCGTCTTCTCGTGGACGATCCCCAGCCGCAGCAGACCTTCGCCCACCTCTTCAGCCACCATCGCCGCGCCGTTGTCGGTCAATAGGGCGCGGGGCAGGCCGCGTTTTTGGATCGCCTGGGAGAGTCCGTGCACGAGGTCTTCGGCGGTCTCGGAAAGGTACCATTGGAGGTGACAGCAGAGTCGCGAATGGTCGTCGAGGATGGCCAGGGCGATGGGGCACTGCCACTGGCCTCGGGCGGTGAGGACCTTTCGCGAACTGTGATGGAAGTCGAGATGCCAGAGCGACCCCACGTACTCGGCTTCGTAGCTGCGGACCTCCCGGTTCTCGCGTCGCTCGGCGGCAACGGCCTCGCCTGGGCGGCCCTTCGGCCGCACGCGCGGGCTGGCGCAACAGGCCGTGGGCCTGCATGTACCGCCGCACGGTGCAATACGAGCGCAGGGAGCCCATGGCGGGCTTGGCTGCTACCGCCGCGGCCAGGTTGTCGTAGTGCAACTGGTAAGTCCACTCCTTGTGGTCATCGTATTGCTTCAACAGATGCTGGACTTGCTCGGCGGCCAGCGACACCCGGCCGCAATCCTTGCGCACGGCGCGTCGCAGGACGCGCAGGGGATCGTCCTTCTCGCGCCGCGCGGTGTAGTACCGGCGCTCGATGGTGGCGGTCGCGAAATGGGCTTCGTTCCCATTGACCGGATGCGTCCAAGCCTTGGCGGCAAGGGATTGGAGAGCGGCCTTGAGTTCTCCCCGCCCAGGCGGCGCGCTCAAGAGCGAGCCCACCACGGAGAAGCGGAAGCGTGCCCAGAGGGCCGCAGTCGATGGATCGGATTTTCGGGTCATCATGTCTCCTCGGAAAAAGGAAGTAAAGCTGAAAACGACTGTCAAACCCTTACCTACCTTGGTCCGCCGGGACCGTCGAGGAGTGTCTTCTGCGGGCGGGCCGCGGTCAGCGGGAAACCTCGATTCCCAAGCCCCCGGTGATGGTGATCGGCGAGAGAAACAGCAGCAGCCGGCCCCAGTCCTGGCAGGGATCGTCACCAACGAGAAAGACATCCAAGAGCGATCGTGGAAGGGTGACGCTTGCCAGAGCCGGCACGAAGCGACTACGCGCAAGCTTCCAGAACCCCGTCCGGGGAAAGTGCTCTTGCCAAAAGACCTGCCAGCCGGCGATGGTTCGCCGGTCGGCGCCGAAGAGTCGGGAAAGCTCGCGGACTCGCCGCGGAGAAGGCCCCTGCCGCATGGCCGCAACCAGGACCACCACGGCACCGAGGTAAACCTTCCGGCCGAGAAACCGAACCGATGGCGGTGTCATCCTCTTGCGACAACCGTCCCGATCGCAACAGAAGCTGAGCCTCAAGCCGTATGGCTCGGGGAGATTATCGCTACCGCGAGGCTTGCGGGGATACTTGGCCGAGTGCAACCGGCCGCCGCACGGGCACGCCTTCTGGCGGGCATTGTTGGCGAGGTCTTGGTCGATCGAAAGAAGAAACGCCCAGAAGCTGGCGTGGCAAGGCAAATTATGATACAAAGCAGAGTACTCCGGTATGCTGGTAACCTCCAGGAGTACACCCCTTGGGAACCTCGATCAAGTGATCCGCAGGTTCTCCGAGGGGGATTTTCAGTGACAACCTCACCAAACTTGCTCAGGAATCGCCGAATCCCCGGCGATTAT
>CAWDQE010000011.1:0-202956 GCA_963804375.1 uncultured Planctomycetia bacterium | reverse complement strand
GACACAATCAGTGGCCGTTTGTCGGCGTGTTCTGCGGCATAGGCTTCGGCAACCTTCTGCATTAGTTCATTGCCCCACTCGTTGTTGCCCAGGTGGATGTAGGCGCGATAGACGATCATGGTCTCGCAGGGGTGTAGGATGGGTCAAGGGTTAGCACGAATTTCAGCGGCACGACAGTCGTGAAATGAGCGCCCTTACGGGCCGGCATGTGCCAAACGTTGTCGCCCTTCCCTATGGGCTTCTCTTCATCCAATTCGTAGTCTACAACGATTCCCGATTTCGTTCGGACTTCAGCGAAAAGCTGAATTGAGTGAAGGGTCAGGTCTTTCTCAAACACGATCCAATCGAAGCCAAGTCTTAGGAATCTGCTTTCGCCTTTCTCAAGGATTTCCTCAAGGACGGGCGGCAAGTGAATTCCACCGGCCGACGTTTTGGCTCGGAGGTAGAGGTTGATTTTCCGTCTATTATTTTTGAATCGTGGGGCGATCATGTTTTGTTTCGGTTTGGCAGTGCTGGGCGAGGATCATGCGCAAGGCGAGGGCTGGATCGACAGCCGCATTGGCTCTGTGAGTCAGGAAAACGGCGAATTGTATTTCGGTTTTGCGGAGAGCGGTGTTCCACCATTCCACGGCTTCATCGTAGATAGTGTCAACAAAGGCTTGCGTGTACTTGGTCGTAGTGTTCATTGTCGGTTGGTAATCAGTGTTGAGGTTGCGGATCGAATCACTTGAAGCCGGTTCCCACATGGTCGTTGTAGGCCGCCTTGATGCGGTCCCGGTCGGTGCTTACCTGCCGGTTATCCCGTGTCGTGTCAAAGCCTTCGCAGGCAGGCTTCAAGTACCGGCTCGACTGCCGGCAAGTTCGGAGCGATAATCTCGTCCCACTGGTCAAGGTTGAAAATGTCGATCAAATCAGTCGATCCTTTCACGGAGTATGTCCAGTACGTTCGCGACATATAGGCACTGCGCGAACGTCTGATCTGGCCTTGCCAGATCGACTACGATTTCCTCCACTCCCTCGGCGTGTGCGCGCATCAATAGGTCGAGTAGATCGCTGTCGCTCTTAATCTCAACCACGTCGAGCGTATCACCAGAAGGATTATCTGGCAGCGTATCCGCGGCGCGTTCCAGGTAAGTCTCAGCGGCGTCACGATCTGTCCAGAGGCAAAACCGGTTGTTTAGGGCGAGAAACCCGCAACCGCCGGATTGCACGACGCAGACCGGACAATCGAAAGTGAAATCGAATTCTTCGGGCTGCTCGTCGTCCACCCAATACATCAAATCCGGCCGTTTCTTGAAATGGCCCTTTGGGATTCGTCTGCTGATTTTTCGTGCCATGTTTGCTGTGGTGTTGTGGGTTGTGGAACTTCCTGCCGATAGCTCCCTTATCTCAGGGCTCAGTCGCCATCATCGGGATTTCCAAATCCATTCTCCAAAATCCGGTGCATCGCGCGCATACATCGACCGGTTTGTTTGCAAAGCCATTTTCGTGGACCGCGTGCGTAAGCCGTTCGACAAAACGTATCTCAGCTAAGTGCCAAGCATCGAGCGCGGGGTGGTGCTTCGCTATTCTGCAAGCATTTTGGTGCGTCTGGTCGAACCACTCGATGACCGGCGTATTCTCGAAAATGAAATCAGCGAATTCCTGCGTGGCGATTCGGCAAGCGTCGTTGAGATCGTCGTTGAGACCGGCGTCCAGATCGTCGTCACGATCGGCGTCCAGATCGTCGTCACGATCGGCGTAACGATCGGCGTAACGTGCTTCCGCTCTCTGCAAGGGATCGAGAACGGGGTGGCACGCATCGGCCCTGCCGCTGTCGCCACAATCGTTGTCACAATCGCCGTCGAACTGGCCGGTCTCGTCGGCAAAATCAACCGGTTCGTCGAGTCCGACTGCGTAGGCGGGTGCGTAGGCGGCTGCGTAGCCGGCTGCTCTCAGCGATTCTTGACAACTCCGGGCCGCAGATCGCTCGGGGAATGCGGCGCTGATGATACGCTGGTCTTCTACCGTGCCCTCGCGGCTGGACTCGACCTTTCCTGAATGTGCTTTGACCAACTCGATGATTTCGTTTGCTTGCGTGAACGGTTGCATCGGATCGGTGAAGTAGGGTACGGCCAAGCGGTAGGTCTCTTCTTTGCTCATGTTGCTCATGTTGCTCGTGGGGCTTGGGGTTGGGCTTGGGGTTGGGGTTGGGGTTGGGCGGTGTAGCTTCCTTGGGTTCCCGTCAGAACGGCCGATCTGATCGAACGATCGGGATGCTTGGCAGTTTCTTGATCTCTTCGGAAAGGCGGATTACCTCAATATCGGCGGGGCAGTCGATCCAGTTATGATGCCAGCAAACAATCGCATCGCATCCCGCCGGATCGTGTCCGTGGTCCTTGAAACTGCGGCTATCCCATTCAAATTCGACGGCCAGTTCTTCCCACCCCCGTCCGCTGTCCCGCCGCACGATGCAATCCGGGAACTCGGTGCCAATTTCCTGAATGTAGTACCCGAGGTCACGCGCGACCATGCAGAACAGCGCGACCACGCCGGCTTCGTTCACCGGGGCGTGGGCCATGCCCCGAAAGTTGATCGGATCGCCGACGATACTACGTTTCTTGCCACTTCGCATTGATGTTTCTCCGAGGTGTGTTGAAAGTTGCACTTGACTTATACTTAATTATACCATACAAATTCTAAAAGGGAATTAAAAGAAGTCTATTTTGGCATTTGTTTTTAGGAACGGCAATGGTAAAACCCGATCTATCGTCACAATATGAACGCTTCCGCGCTCTAATGATTAAGGTGCGGAAGGCCAAGCGAATTCCCCAGTGGGAATTGGCCCAGAGAATCGGCCGTTCGCAGTCCTACGTGGCGAAGTACGAGGGCGGCAGAAGACGCCTTGATGTTGTCGAGTTTCTCGAAGTCGCCAAGGCCCTCCGCGTCGATCCGTGGCGGATCATCCGGCGGCTGACCAAGGAGCTTGGACAGCAGGATGAGGCGCAAGGTGAGGCGCAGGATGGGCCGCAAGACGGAACACATGGGCCGCAAGATGAGGCGCAGGATGAGTCAAAAGACGGGTCAAAAGATGTGCCGCAAGACGGGCCGCCCGCACGAACCGGTGCCCCTTGATAAACCCATAATCTGATTCAGAGCGTACAGGCGTCGGGCGGGCCGCCTGCTTCTGGTCTCGTCAGGGCGGCCATATCGCTGTTTGCTGAGTCGGGCGGGTCCACGGCCATTCACATGCCGCTCAGGCTCGTGGCGTCCGTGGATCGCTGTCTTCGGCGTCGGCGTGGCTGCCCGTCACGGCCCGTGCCAATTCCTGGCGTCCGTGCCGCCGTGTAACCGAGGAGCCGGCCAGCTTTCCAGCCGACTACCAACCGCCAGTTTACTGGCGGGAGTCGTCGATTGTCGAGTCGGCAGCAGACGACGGCACCGTGCCCGGCAGGCGTTCAGATGGAGTGGATCGAAGGGTCGTGGTAGGTGGTCGCCGGAACGACGCCGGCACCGTGACTCGTCGCCCCGGCCAATACCGGGCCAATGCCGGCCGTTGTTCGGGCGATCAGCCCCGAGTATTGATCGGCAGTTCGACCTTCAGGAATCCTGTGTCCAGATCGTCTGGACCAACTTTCAGCGGCCGTCGATCTGGGGACGCCTGACGATCACAGTCGGGTCGATCTCACGGGCCAACAGGCGCTCGGCCGACTTCACGAGTCCTGCCGTCATCGCTTCCAGGAAATCATCCTTGCGGTCCTGTGCCGCCTGGTGTAGCTGCCGGGATAGTTCAACCATCCGCTTTGTGCTTTCTCTTGCCATGCCGGCCAGTCTAGCAGAAACGGCGGCACCTGCAAGACGGCGGACGTTGCGTGGACTGATCCAGTGATTCTTGCGGGTTTGTCGGCAAGCCACCAATGCCGCCTCGATTCGACCGGCTCACTGGCCCTGGTCGCAAGACGTGCATGATCGGTGAGCCGTCACGGGCGGCTTCGGTGACGCTCTAGCTGTCGGCGTCGGGCCGCGTGGCGTGTCCAGCCACCGGCCGAAAGGTTCAGATATTCTTGATCCGCTGCCTCTTGCAGGTCATTGGTCCTGCCGGCGTAGATGCCGCCGCCGCTCGAAGCGTCTTTGGCATCAGGCGTCAATCGGCCTTGGTAGGGTCACAACTGCATGGCCACGATCAAGCCTGAATCGCCGGGGAGATGGTGCTGTAGCCGTTTCTTGAAGAGCCGTACCAGCCTATTATCCTGACCATCCGTATGACCAAGGGATAATTTGAGGATGGTTGCGGCCAATTTCTCGTCCGATAAGCCCTCCGGCCGCTCGTATTGCTCAAACGTCTCTGCACATGCCTCCCAGACGGACAACTCACGATCAGGGAGCATGTCACGCCGAAAACTGTGCTCGTAGCGTTCAAACGGGAAATCAGGCAAGAAGCGTGCAAACCGCTTGAAAGTGTCTCTCGCTCGCGCCTCCTGTCCCGGTGTCAGTTGTTCGTGTCGTATTGGGCCGGAAAGGCTAATGTCTTCCGTCTTCACGGTGCGACGTATTCGTTTCTGGGTAATCGTTTCCGCTCCTGACGCATGTTTCAGTGTCTTTTGAAACATAGGTCATTTTCCGGCAGGGCGTCGAAGATTCTTTGGCTTATGGGCGGGGTAGATAAGGTGCTGGCCACATGCTGGCCACCAGTTTCCCGGCGTCCGCATGGTCGCCGGAACGACGCCTGGTGGACAAAGTGGCCGGCGCACGCCGACGAAGCCGTGGCCGGAGTGCCGTTGCTTGACCGTGCCCTGGCCGTCTTGCTGGCCTGGCCACGTCCCGCAAGATGCCCGACATAGGATGCAGTTGTTCGGTGAAAGCCACCTATGATGTCTTTCCTGCGTCACTCGTAGGCTTCCCCTGGCATCAGCCCACGGAACCCCTGATCTTCTGCACTGTGGCGGTCGCTTCGGCTTGGCGGCTCCGAGCCGAAGCAGGCGTACTTGCCCAACGGCGTTTCAAACCAAAATAGTGGCTCGAACAGGATTTCCCCTGTCGGGGACGTGAAAGGCTCTTGGACGATTTTGTGTTTTCTGCCGATGCCTTCGAGCCAGCCACGATTTGCCTCGCCGCAGATTTCGACCAGATCATCGACAGGAACGAACGTGGTGTCGTCGCCTTCAATCAACAGGTCAAGACAGTCCTTGAAAACGGGCATAATCTGCGCCCCATGACCAGGGGCATTCCGCTGTCCGAAAACTGCGAGGACGGACCTTGCCCGTGTCATGGCAGTATAGAGCGAGTGAGCGAGGACGCCCTTGCCAGCGGCAAAGTAGTCCGCCCCTGCCAGCACCAGGACTTCAGAATCCCATCCCTTGAACGAGTTTGGCGTTGCCACGACGATGGTGCTGTGGTCTTGAATAAGCGCCTGCCCCCTCTGTACGGAGGTCACGATCCTCAATTGCACGTTGATTTCTGCCAATTTCGGACTGGTGTAGTGTCTAATCGCGTTGCGAACCTGATCGTTTATGCAGATGATCCGAATATCGCTAGGCTTCACCCCCTCCTGGCGAATCCATTTCACAAGCTGATCGCCAATCCCCTTCGCCTCGGTCGGCAAGTCAGGATACGGATGGAGGGTCGGCGCAGGCCCATCGACATGGTTGAAGCGGATGATCCACCAGCCCTTTTGCTCCCCTCGTAGCGTGCGGGTCGTCTTTTCGATGAGTCCCCTAGCCAGCAGTTCCTTATGGTCGGGATCGGATTCGGGGGGGTTGAAACTATAAAGGACATTGAGGGCCAATTCAGTAATCGGCTTCGTGGATCGAAAGCTCTCCTCCATCACGGTCGAACGACCACCCACCACGTCGATCCCCAACTCTTTCCAGGTGGGAGGCCGTCTGGAATAGACATTCTGCGCGTTGTCGTAGAAAATCATCACGGGGCGGCGAGATGGCTCGTTCGCCTCCGACTGCTTCGCAAGGCGTGCGACAAGACGAAGGGTATTCGGGCCGAAATCCTGCGCCTCGTCGAGAAAGATGGCATCGCAGCGAGACGCGATCTTGTCAGGGGGACACAATTGGAGGTAAGCCTCCGCTGCGGCATCGTAGTCGAAATTTCCAAAATCGTGCATGGACTTCCTGTGCGGTCGGAGAAGATCGTTCATCAGGTCCATGATGTGAATCAAACGAAATCGGTGCGCAGGAAGCGGCTCGCCGTCCGAGATGTTTTGCCAAGCCTGATGGATCATATTCTCCAACAACTTGTGCATCGCGGAATTGCCATAGAGAACCCAAAACTGCGTATCAGCACTCGTCCGCAGCGCGTTGCACAGCCAGTAGGCCATGACGTAGCTCTTGCCGCTGCCTGCGACCCCACGGACCAACCGTGGCCGACCATCGACAGGCAGTTTGCAAAGCCGTTGCTGCTCACGGCTCAAGACTGGCCGCAGGGCCTTTCGCCGTTCGAGTTGCGAGCCAAGCGAATGAGGATTGTTCTGGATTTCGGCGGGAATAGGATAGGTGGCCTGGGCGGGAACCTCGGTCCAAAAGTATCTTCCGCCTCGCCCCTTGAAGATTCTTGGGGCCAAGTGCGGTTGCAGGGCAGCAAGGTACGGCTCCTGCATTTCCGATCTGCTCGCCAGGAGAATACAGACGTGTTTTGCGCGGCTGATCCCGACGTTTATCAATCGCTGCCATTCGTCATAGGCCCATCCATAGCTGCCCGCGTTCACCGTGTCGAAAATCACGACATCGGCCTCTGTCCCCTGCTGGCTATGGACCGTCGAGGATCGCCAACCCGACAGGCCCTTTTGACTGAAAAATTGCCTCATCGCCCTAGCCTGGGCAGCGAAGGGACAGATGAAAAACCCCGTGCTTTCCGCCAACACGGGGTCTTGAAACAGTTTTTCCAGCAATTCGCCCGTGTATGGCCTCACCCAACTTCGATTCCCTGGCCCGCGTTCTGCGCGAATCTTCGGTAAGTCGTCCGTATCTTCATCCAAGACGTACCAGATTACCCTTGGCTGGTCTACGAGATGTGTTCCCGCGTCCCAATTTCTCCCCGCAATCGAGGGTGCATCTCCGAGGAGACCTCCGTACTGATACTTCGACACCGCAGAGCGGATTTCGGGGTGCATCCGATGTTGGACGTTCAGGATGTGAACGCCTCTTGGCTGCTGGGCCGTTGGCTGTAGATGGGTCAGCGCACTCGACATCAGCCACATCGCCTGCTCGCTGGGAAGGACACGGCTCATTTTCGTGATTGGGGAAAGCTGACGAGGATCGCCAACAAGAACGACACGGTGGGCCGCAAGACAGGCGAGAGCAGCCACGGTTGCACGCGAGACGAGTCCCGCTTCGTCGATGATGACGGTTGTGAAGGGCGCATGTCCTTGTTGAAGGGAACTGACGACCTCCGCCTGCGTAAGCATCTTGATCGCATTGAAGGCCGTCGAGACAACGGCTTTCAGATGCGAACTTTGGAAGGCCGTGAGGGAGGCATCCTGCATCTTCTTGCGAAGTTCGTTTATCTGCTTGCGCAGCCGTCCCCTGGCTTCGGTATTTTCTTCCCGATCATATTCTCGTTGACGCCTGCTGATCTGGCGGCGGATTTCGGTTTCGCCTTCTTGCAGCAAGGCGTGGAGGTTTTCTCTCTCGAATGCTTCATAGTCCGCGCCTTTGCCGATACGAAGAACGGTCGGAACTACGGCATGACGGTTATTGCGATGGAGGGCCTTTCCAATGGCGAACGCGGCCTCGTCGGTCGCCCTGTTCGTCGTGGACACAACCAGGACTCGTTCGGCAGGATGGGCCAAGCACTCCGCGACTTGAGACCCAATCGTGTAGGTCTTCCCCGTCCCTGGCGGCCCCCAAAGAACGCTCCAAGAGGTCTGCCAAAGCGGTCGCAGGTGTTCCAGGCCATGTCGGACAGGTTCACCGATTTCGGGATGGACACCGCCCCGACAAGCATTCAGCCCATGAGGAAGATGCTGGCGAATCGTTTCCAAGCGAGCGCCGTTGTAGATTTCGTGAAGGTTGGCGAGGAACTCGAATGGCCGAACGTAGAACAAACCCGTTCGCGGCGGATTCTGAGTCGCCGCGACGTAGAGGTAGCCCTCAGTTTCATCGACTTCCACAACGTCCCCAAGCCATGCGCTGACCGATTCCAAATCGGGGACCATTTCATCGGGGACGAAAGCGGGATTTATGGGGCGAAATGCAACGCTCCCTTCCCAAGTCCAGTCGAACTGGATGGAATGGCCGACGTGCAGGCGGTACAGATTGTCCTTGAGATCGTCCACTTGGCGACAGCGAAGCCGTTTCCAGCGAACGGAGCTTCGATATTCTTCCTTGACGGCGGCAGCGGCGTCTTGGAGATAATTACAGTCTCCTTGTGGGAGCCTCAAATTGCGAGGAAAAATGGCTCGTTCGGACATGGTGGTCACCAATCAAGAACCCTACTGCGGCAGGAACGATTACCCACATAGTAGCTCTCTGGAAATGCCTCCACAAGTGGCACGGCCCCGCGTTCCGTTTACCATTGGCCCGCCTCCTATAATTCCACAATCTATAGGACGCCCGCCATGCCCAAGCCGACAACCCTGAACCGTTTCCCGCTGGCGGGCCGTCAGGATCGCTCGGCCGCTGCCTTCCATGCCTCAAGCCGGCTCTGTTGTCCATTACCGGCCGAGACGGTAAACTGGCCAAATGCCCGCACTTCTGCCCCTTTATATCGCCGCGATAGTGCTGCTTGCAGCACGTTTACACGTCCTTCCTCGCGGGAACATGCCCCGGAGAAGTTCATCACTTTGACGCGGCAAATCCCATCGCGGCGGCGAGACCGATTACTGCTCCATCCGATCTCGCCCAATTCCCAGCGTCCGTGCCGCCGTGTGGCATGGGTGCCGTCTGAGGAGCCGGGCAGGCTCGTGGCGGCGACGGGATTTGGCTCTGATAGTGTCGAACGGGCAAGGTGGATGAAGTCTTGTAAGGCAAGCCGGTCGCTGGCGTCCTGGCCCGTGGCGTCGGCGTGGGAGGCGTGCCGGCCAGGGGCCTCGCCGATGATCCGCCCGATGCAGTGACTCGAAGGGTCAGTGCAGATGGATACCCAGCCTCAATTGCCGAGGCCGTAAGGATTCAATGGCGTCACAGCTTCCGATCGCGCCGTTGAACGATCAGGACCGGTTTAATCTGCTGGGCCAGCAGCTTTTCCGCCTTACCCTCGATTTGACGGCCCAAATCTTCAAGTCGCTTATTGGCTTCGGGGATTTCCTTGATGGACTGCCGAAGCCTTCGGGCGGACACAAGAAGTTTTTGCGACAACGTATGTAGTTCTTCGTCAAAGTGGTCCATCATGCCGTCCTACCACTCGATATGCCCGCCGAACTAGAGCTTCTTCAATGCTTCGGTCCACCACGGCACGTCATCGACCGAATGGTAATAATCGTTAATCGCGGGAATCCGCTTCGTCGCCGCCCGCCACACATCGGACGCCGTGGTGTCCGCGTCCTGACGAGTCATACGGCCCGCAAGGTAGTCTCGAATTGCGAAGGACTCTCGAAGCCAACTGAAATGAACCCAGCGAGGACCGTCTTCGATAAAGGGCGTGCCGAGGTACAGCAAGTAGCGACCGCGCTGGCCTGGAAGATCAGGAATCGCAGCCTCAGCATTATCTGAGCCGCGTAACGACACCCATTTCATAAAACTCTCCTTGGAGATCGAAACTAAGGTCGAGCAAGACGGCCAGAACCGTCTTGCCCGACGTGGTGTTCTAGTTAGCGTTCAAAAGGACGTTCAGCGATGGGCCGTCGAAGGAGTTGGTGCGATAACGATTCACACGCGCCGTCGCGTGCGGCACATGCGTCCTGAAGGCGGCGAAGGTGAACGGCATGATGGCGTCGAATGCGAACCTTGCCTCCCTGGCCGCATCGTCGCTGCCCATGCCCGTCCAAGCCCAACACGCCAGCCAGTAGATACTCCGATACGCAATGTTCCCCTGAGCATCGACATGCCAATACTTCTGGATGCCCGTCTGACACGTCGCGTGAGGGATGGCCTGGACCATGCGCAAGGCCGTCGCAGCAGGCACACGAATCTGCATTTCTACTTTTCCTTTCCTGTAAAGTTTAATGTTCCAGACACACGCGGAATCATGTTCATCTTACTGGGATTGGCATATTTGTCAATACGCCGCAAAAAGTTCATATTCGACACTTTTCATAGTTTTTTCATTTCGTCCCTTTGGGTTATAAAATCTGACTCCTTGCTCGACAAGGAGAGGCTTGTTGCGTCCCTTGCCGCCGTTACGCGGCTTTCCATAGCCCACCCTCTGGTGGAAATTCTCTCGCGGCACCCCCGCCGTTCCTCTCTTTCCAGGATGGGCAAGGTAATGTCAGAGACTAGAGAACTTCGATGTAATTCGACAACGAACATATCAGAAACGTGATGTAACTGAATTCTAATATAATTGGACAAGAAACACTACTAAATGCCTTGTAATTAAATTAGAAGTTTAACATGTAATTTTCGTGTTCGTGTGCTTGCACTTGAAAAAATAGCTGGTATAATCCGTGATAAGAAATGATGGAGATCGCTAATGCCGTTCAATTTTGTTAAATTCACAGACACGGAAACATCATTCGCCGCGAGCGTCACCATACGGGCGACAGGCCAGATGGGGTTTAGTGCTGGTGCGCAAAACCTTTACAGCATAAGAGATTACGATTACTGCGTCTTCTATTTTGACCCAGAAAAACGCGCGGTCGGAATCGAATTGACGAAGGAGAACAGCGATGGTGCGATTCCAATTAAGAAGAGTGATTCCAACACGCATGTTCGCGCGAAGAATTTTTGTGATAAATTCGGAATCGACTACAGCAAGTCACACCGCCACCGATTGAAGAAAGACGCGCAGAGTGGCCTTCTGTTTTTTGAGCTAGGCCAGGAAGAAGAAGATACGGAGGAAGACGGCGGCGAGACCGCCCCGACAGAGAAAGATAATTAAACGAAAAAAGCCGCACCCGACCAAGTTTGGCGACTGACGGGTGCGGCTTAGTTTGCGGGAGCCGAAATGGACTGGCCCCTCTCATCCATTAAGGCTCCCCTCAGTCTTTTTGTCAACAGGGAGGGGAGAAAGAAGTTTTTTTCTAATGGAACTCGATCAAGCAATCATCGAAACCTATGTGCGTTTCGACACCCCAGCCGATCAGGTTGTCGCTGACCCGCAGTTGGCGACTCGGTTCGGCCAGGATGTCAACTCTCAGTTGCCCAAGACGCAGCAGGTTGACCAAGCCACTTTGAACAAGCGGCTGCTCAACTTGCGCCGACGAGGAGAGGAGAAGGGTGGCCTTCCCCGTCTTCGGCGGGATTTCAACGGTCGCGGACCAAAGCCGCGATAGGATCGAACAGGGCATTTGTTGGTCGCCTGACATGATCGCTTCTGCCCATGCTCCGACGAGAAGCCCTCTCCGACAGGCGGGGGGGGGCAATCTTTCCATTGTTTCAGGAAAGCGAAGAAGCCGTCATTCATCACCCATACCCAAGGAACCCCCATGCCATCCGATGACCTAATCAAGGACTTGAAGGCAAAGATTGCGCCTTTCCAGCAACAGATTGAACAGAACCAGCAGACCCTCGCACAGCGTCAGGCAGAATTTGTCGAACAGCAGGCACGCAAGAAACAGCGTGAAGGTATTGCCAGGGACATTGGCTTCACTTGCGTAAACGTGGCGAAGGCTTGGTTTTCCAGGCTGGCTAGAGAAGTGCCTCTCAGCATCCCCAAGATTGACCCAATTTATCCAGACATGGAACCACGGTCTCCGCGATGCACCGCAACTCTGGCAGCAACACGGGAATTTAATCAGACATGGACGGTGACGGCGAACTGCGCTTACAACGACGCTACCCAGAAGGTGACGGTGGCTGTTGTCCTTGGCTCGTTCAATTCCGTAGCCAACCCTAATCACCGCCGAGAACACCAATTCGACCTGCCTGCCAGGGCCAACGACGTTGAGGGCCATGTCACCGATTTTATCCAGACCAGCATCAAGGAACTTGTCGTGGAGTACATGGGTCTGCGCGCCGAAGGCGATATGCAGTAGAACCGAAACAACGAACCAGAGAGGAAACACAAATGAAAAGTGCCGAAATTGCCGCCGAACTCACCGCGATCGACGAGAATCGGGCGAGGTTGACTGCGCAACTGGATTCGGTCATGGTCCGAATTCAGGAGTGCTTGCCGCCCATTGCCGAATCATGGATTAAGGAGGAGCTAAACCGCCAGATCGAACGCCATCCCGACCAAGTGCAGTCGCTCGGCGTTGAGAAGCTGCGTGTTCTCAAAGATCGGGTGAAGGCACTGTTGACCTCCCTTCCTGAAATCGCCAAGAAGGAGATAATGTCTGCGAAGCAGGATTGGCCGCACTGTCGTACTTCGCTACCCCAAGGTTATAGCGACTACCATGAGCCATTCTTCTTCAACGCTTTCCGAGACATCGTTAGCCATGTCGGTCCTATGCTGGATGAGTTCGGTTTGCTCAAGAAGGAAAGGCAAGGATCGGTGCCGAGTTGGAAGAGGGCTGCCCCAGGTAAGCTCCGCTACTCCATCGGTTTTGTGCCGCCGCATGACGTTTCAAGAATTCAACTTGTGCAGGAGTACAACCGCACTTGTAAGGAGTTTCAGAGGGTGATGGCGGCACTTGAAGCGAAGCGAGAGGAACTCGCCAAAGCGAAGGCGCGTGAACTGTTTGAATCCGCGTAAGGCCGCGAAACCAACTCATCAAGGACAAATACAATGGCAGATGAGCCAACCTACATCGAACAATTTCGCGATTCTAAGGAATTGCTGGCTTTCTTAAAAGAGAAATCGGACGACATTGAGAAGGCTGTTATTCCCCAGAATCCAACACTTGTTATCGTTGATAAGGAACAACGCACTCCGATAATGGAGATCGCGGTCGGCATGGTTCTGCACATGGCGAACGGCCATTGCAAGTACATCGGCCCCCACGATGCAGAGATACTGCTGAACGACGGTATTCTGAATCGAATGAGAATTCGGATAGAACTGTATCGAGGGCAGAAGCAATAAAGGCGAGTGTTTATTCCCGTGCAACCCGCTGCGCCCCTGGTGCAATGACCCCTGGATGATCCAGGCCGTTTTCGATTCGCCCAACCGAAAGAACCTTGCAATGTTGCCGAAAGAATTTTTTGAGAATTACCCGCTCTATCGCAAACACCCTTGCGCGGAACTGCCCGCGATTGAGAAGCCTCTTGCCTCATTTGTCCCGCCCATTACACGCTCTTGCCTTTGTTGCCAAGACAAAACGACGTGGAAGCCGACAACCGAATACCTAATGAACCTTACCCTCGCCGCGATAGATGACCGTCAAATACTGGTCGCCACTTTGTTCTTCCCGAAACACGCGGGGCAAATGGAAAGGCATATTGTTGTCACTTATAAGTGCGAGGCTTGCACCAAAGATCAAGTGATTTTCCTTGTCCGTTTTTGCGGAGAGCCAGGGGCGGCATTTGCGATGAAGGTGGGGCAGTTTCCGCCCTGGTCAATTGACATCTCGCGTCCAATGGCGAGGGCATTGGGGCGGTATGAACAATACTACAAGAACGGTTTGACTTGTGAATCACAAGGCTACGGAATCGGTGCTTATGGTTATTATCGGCGCATTGTGGAAGGCATACTCGATGACCTTCTTGCCAGCGTGACAGACCTTATCCCCGAAGGGCCAGACCGCGAGACTTACAAGGCAAAATTGCAAGAGACAAGAGAAGGGCGCGCTGCCCAAGACAAATGCGATTTGGTTAAGCACTTGTTGCCCGTTGTGTTGACATCAGACGGCCCGAATCCGCTTGGCGTGTTGCACCATGCGCTGAGTGAGGGCTTGCACGCTCTTGAAGACGAACGGTGTTTGGAGTTATCCGAAGAAATCCGAAACACACTGGAATACCTTGTCGAAACCCTTGAACACCACAAGGCAGCGCGAAAACGATTCACGGACGGGATGCGGAGGTTGTTGGAAAAGAGGGAAACTGAATAGTGCAGGGAACGGCAGGAAGACCCCGTGTGGAATAATATGAATATAGTGGAGATCATAGACAGCGATTTGCCAGAAGCGGACAAAAACCGACTGGTGGCAGAATACATGCGACAGCAATACCTGCCTGAGAAGCAGGAAGAGAATCTACAGGAGTGGCACAAACACTTCCGCACCCACGGAATGTTTCCCATTTCGGACTTCTTTTTTCATGTAACGACATACTGCCTGTCAAACCCAAGGCATGACAATAACTGTGAGTGCAGGCTCGATAAGATACTCAAGGCCAAAGAAGGTCTAGTTCCAGCCACGCCAGACATCTCTCATACGAAGTGGCCGAACACGGAAGGGAGTATCTTTATTTGCGAGACCTTGGACGACGCGAAAAATTGGCTGCAAACATTCATCGACAGGTTTCAGAGACCAACTTCGGATTACTGCATTCTGCGGTTGGATTTGCGCGACGGTGGCTATGAGGGATACCATGATGCTCGCAATCACGCACGGCAACGCACTGGCTGGATAATTGAAAAGGAAGTGGAGTTCGAGAGAATAGAACAAGTGGCGTAACGCCGAGTTCACGGCAGTCTCCACAGCCACCGCAACAATTTGGCGGCGGCGGTTTCTGCGCCCAGCGATAGGGCCTTGGGTCGCGTGCCAGGGGCCTTGGCGTCACGCTACGTAGCGTCGTAGGGTCGAGCCGGCTACCTTCTTCCGGGTCGTCAGGGACACTTTGATGCTGCCGTCCATGCCTCAAGCCGGCTCTGTTGCCCATTCCCGGCTGAGGCGGTAGACTGGCTAAATGCCTGTATTTCCGCCCCTTCATATCGCCGCGACAGTGCTCGCTGGATTATACTTGCCGACTGCGCACCTGGCCCCGGAGAAGTTGGTCACGATGACGCGGCAAATCTCATCGCGGCGGCGAGACCGCTTACTGCTCCGCTCTCGCCAGATTCGTGGCGTCAGGGCCGCCGTGTGGCGAGCGTGCCGGCCATCGCCGTGACGCCCGATTCTCGATTGCCCTACCCATTGCCGCTAAGGGTCACTGTCGGCTTAGGCAGCGCCGCCGGGGAATGAATCCAATGCTAGTCATCGTCCGTTCGTAGGCGGTTTTTGAAGGTCTTAAAAGCAAAGTAGATTATTTCCGGTACGCACATCAAAGTGATGCCCCAGAGCAGAACGTTGGCGAAGTTCATCGCAAATACTTTTGCGGTGGCGTCATCTCCACTTTGCACTAGATGGTAACTCCAACAAAAACTGACAATAAAGCCGCAGCAGAAACCGATCCAAAGGCAGGAAATGGTTCCCCCTAATCTCATAGTAACTCTCATACCATCCTCTTTGCTGTCTGAGACAACTTGCCGTAGTATACTGCCACGCCGATACTTATGGCAATCTCGGGGTCAAATTCACATTTCGATGTTTTCCATCCGGGGAGTGGCGGATTCGTGCCGTCAAGTGCCGCCGTGTGGCGTCGGTGCCGGCCATTGGAGGCATCGTCACGATTGTTCATTCCAGATTCCCTTACCGCTTGCCGCCAACGGTCCAAGTCGCCTGTAGGTAGGGCCGCCGGGTAGAACCGTGGGGCTTTGGTGCTGTCGGCCGAAGCAGCGTCTATCGACGCAATAGGGGCCTTGCGGGGCGTGGTGTTACCCATATCTATTCAACCGGGCGTTTCCTATTGCTACCCTCACGGGCTGTTTCGGATGATGTAATGAAGCACATCCCCTACGGTGTTCATTTGCCGAAGGTCGTTCTCGGAGATTGAAAGATCGTAGTTTTCTTCCAACGCCATTACCAATTCCACCGTATCCAACGAGTCCGCCTGCAAGTCCTCAACAAATGAACTGGAACTCTTGATCTGTTCTTCGTCCAGCCCGAGCTTCTCGCAAATAATTCGTCGGATGCTTTCATGGATCGGTGCAATGGATTCCAAGTTGTAGAACTGCATTCCACTCGGGCTATCAATGAACCAAAGCAGTGTTCCGCACTTCGGGCATGGAGCATCGCCGGAGGGCAGGGAAGGGTCAATGCGAATGTCCGAATCACAGACAGGGCAGTGATTTGGTGTCCCCTCGGGAGTTCGGGATGAAATGGTCATAAACGTGGCTGGTTGGCGTTCTACCTGACATCAAGTTAATCGCCGCTTGCCGTAGCATACTGCCACGACGATACTTGCCGCAATCGCGGGGTCGAATTTACGTTCCGGTGCTTTCCACCGGGGGACGCATTCTTGCCGTCAATGCCGCCGTCCCGTGTTGGCCGGTGACCAATCAATTTCTGCATAAATTGTTCAGTTGGTCGAGTAATGCTTCGCGCCGGTCTCTAGCTTGCGCCGCCGTCTCAAACGCCCTATCCTTTACGGCCTGGGCGACATTCCGTTGCTCCATTCGAGTTTGTTCAATAAGTTCAGCGACCTCTGCGCTTCCCCCATACTCGTGTTGCACAAAGTCAAGCTCTTCTTCAATCGGCGACGAAACAGGGATAATACCCAACCGAAGAAATAGCTCGGCAAGCTGCACGGCCAAGGGAGAACGCTTTGGCAATGGCATGCCGTCAATGTCATCCACGCAAAGGTTCCCGCGAAAGCGATTGGCGCGGAGAACGATACGAAATGCCTCATACCGGTCGCAGTCGGCCAGCGGCTGAAGGTCGATTGCACCAACACCTTGCAGGGCTGAGGCATCGAACCTGACTACTACTTTGTAAGCCGCCAAGGCGGCGATTAGCGAGTCCGGTCGTTCGATGAATGTGGGCGGACAATGGAAGTCCATGTTTGTGCCAACGGGGTTCTACCTGACATTGAGTTTTTCGCCGCTTGCCGCAGTATACTGCCGCACCAATAGTTACGGCAATCTCGGGGCGATTGTGCCCGCCCATACCCACATGCCGCTCAGGTTTCTAGTCGGATCGTTGGCCGAGTCTCTGAATGAGGTGTCCGGCGATTTAACGGCTGGCAGTAAACTTGGCAGTAAATGGGCAGGAAACAGGGGCAAAGAGGGGCATTTTTGAGGGTCAAAAGAGCAATGCCGACAAGATGTAAGCCGTTATGCAGAAACGACTTGCGATGCAGGCTTTTCGCCTACCCACTTGGCTATACTGCCGTCAATAGCCCGTTTTCCCGCATTTTCTGGGGTCTTCTGGCAATTTCCGACATACATGATCGAAAAAAGATATTCCCGCAGTTCTTTTGCCGAACATGAATGATTATGTAAACCGTTCGTGCGATGCCTCAAGTCGGCTCTGTTGCCCATTCCTGGCCGGGGCGGTAGACTGGCGGAATGCCCACGTTTCTGCCCCTTCATATCGGCGTGTTAGTGCTCGCTGGATTATACTTGCCGACTGCGCACCTCGCCCCGGCCAACCTGCCGAAAGATGCCGCCTCGTTCGATTTGCCAATCGCCTTGGGCACGCTCATCGGCAGCGGACAGGTCGCTTCCGAGTTGCTCGCCCAGTACGCGATCGTCGGCGAGTTGGCGCTGGACGGCACCACGCGGCCGACGAAGGGGGCCCTCTCGATGGCGATTGCGGCCGCCGAGAACAAGACCCTCCGCGGATTGATCGTGCCGGCCGAAAGCGCGGCCGAAGCCGCCGTCGTGGAAGGCATCGAAGTCGTCGCCGTGCAGAGCCTCGCCCAGGCCGTCGCCTTCCTCGCCGGTGAAATCGAGATCGATCCGACCCCCTCGCGCTTGGACGATCTATTCCGCGAACTGGCCAACTACGAGGTCGATTTCTCCGACGTTCGCGGCCAGGAGATGGCCAAGCGGGCGATCATCGTGGCCGCCGGCGGGGGTCACAACCTGCTCATGATCGGCCCGCCCGGTTCCGGCAAGACGATGCTGGCCAAGCGGGTGCCGACGATCCTGCCCGACCTCACACCCGGCGAATCGATAGAAACCACGCGGATCTACAGTTCGGTGGGGCGGTTAAAGCCCGGCCAGCCGCTCTTGGCCGTGCGGCCGTTCCGCTCGCCGCACCATACGATCAGCGACGCCGGTCTGGTGGGCGGCGGTTCCACACCCACGCCCGGCGAGATTTCCATGAGCCACAACGGCGTGCTTTTCCTCGACGAGCTTCCGGAGTTCAATCGCCGCACGCTGGAAGTGCTCCGCCAGCCATTGGAAGACGGCGTGGTGACCATCAGCCGGGCCCTGAACAGCACGACCTTCCCGGCCAACTTCATGCTCATCGCCGCTTTGAACCCGTGCCCCTGTGGATATAGGGGCGACTCGCGGCGGAGTTGCAATTGCACAACGCCACAGATCGAGCGGTACATGAGCAAGATTTCCGGGCCGTTATTGGATCGCATCGACATTCACATTGAAGTGCCCGCCGTGCCCTTCCGCGAGCTATCGGGCGGGGGGACGCCCGGCACGTCCAGCGCCGAGATGCGGGCCGTGGTGGCTGCCGCCCGGCAGCGGCAGGCCGAGCGGTTCAACGGTTCGTCGGTCCGCTACAATGCCGACATGTCGCATCGGCAGACCCGCCAGTTCTGCGTCCTGGACAGCGAATGCAGCAATCTTCTCAAGGGGGCGATGGCCGAGATGGGTCTTTCCGCCCGAGCCCACGACAAGATCCTCCGCGTGGCCCGTACCATCGCCGACCTGGACAACAGCGACGGAGTGAGGCCGCACCATCTCAACGAAGCGATCAATTATCGGATGCTGGACCGGAATCTGTGGACGTGATGCGTTGACGGCCGGGTCGCACCTATCTCACCAGCCCGCGATTCCTCAGATACCCGCCCACCAGGTCCTCCACGGGCACCTCGTTCCGCGCCAGCAAGTAAATTATGCCGCGCTTCGTGCAGAACTGCCGGGCGCCGTCGATGAAAGCCGCCAGCGTCTGCTTGTAACGCGTCATCAAGGCCGGAGTGACGCTGACTTCGGCCATGTCCGCATCCTCGCAATCGATCAGCCGCAAGTCGCCGGTGATGTCGGGATCGATCTCAGCGGCGGAGAGGATCTGGATCACGTACACGTCCAGATCGCGGGAGAGCAGATAACGGAGGGCCGCCTCGTAGCCCGTCTTGTCCATCAAGTCGCTCAACAGGACGACGATCCCCCGGCCGGTGTTGCGGATGCAGAAGTTCTTCACGCCCTCGGCCAGGGAGACGGTCTCACCTCCCTGGATCTCTTCCAGGTGCTTGATCATCCGCCACAGGCTCTTGCGACCGCGAAAGACCGGCGCCGGCCGGCCGGCCGGCTGGCCGAGCGTCTCGATCTTCACGCGATCGCCGCGCACCAGCCCGACAAAGCCCAAGGCGGCGGCAAGCTGTGCGGCACAGCGGAGCTTGGTCGGCTCGCCGAAATCCATCGAGGCGCTGGCGTCGATCAAGGCGAAGAAATGAAGGTCCTCCTCTTCCAGGAACATCTTCAAGAAGAGTTTTTCCAGCCGTGCGTAGGTGTTCCAATCGACGAACCGCAGATCGTCGCCCGGCACGTAGTTGCGGAAGTCGGCGAACTCGACACTCTGGCCCTTGCGCGGGCTGCGGCGCTCGCCTTTCATCCGCCCGCGGAATATCTTCCGGCTTACCAGCTCGAATTTCTCGAGCTTGGCCAGGAGTTCGGGAGACAGCAGGGCGGGAGTATCGATGATGAATGGCCCTCCGGAGAACGGAGTTTATTCCGTTCCAGCAGGACGGATAGACGGAATAAATTCCGTCCCGCGCAGCTTTACCCCGCGATCTGCGAGATGGCCTCTTGCAGACGGAACTTGTCAAAACCGACAAAACGCTCGACGACCTGACCGTCCTTGAAAAGGATCAAGGTGGGGATCGAATCGATGCGATAGCCGGTGGCCAGGTTCATATTCTCGTCGGTATTGACTTTGACGACTTTGATGGCCTCGGCGTTTTCCAACGCGAACTGCTCCAACAGCGGGGCGATCCTGCGGCAGGGCACGCACCAGGGGGCCCAAAAATCGACCAACACCGGCTTTGCCGAGCTGAGAACTTCGGTTTCGAACGTGGACTCGGAAAGTTCCTGGATGTTCGCCATGGAAAGGTGGCTCCTCTACAGTCGGGGGATTAAGGATCGCTTCCGGCCGAACGACCTGCCGGAAGGCCGATGGATTGCATGTCACATTATAAGCCCCATTTCCGCAGTGACAACAGGGAAGGGGTGGAGAAACAACCCCTCGGTTGGGGCAAGGCAGCATGTCGGATGGGCCGGCGCTCGCCGACCATGCTCTGCATGGTGCCCGGATCTTGTCCCACCCATTTCGAATACAATCGGGAGACCCAGGACGGACCTTCTCCAACCCGTCCCACGGGCTTGCGGCCACGTTACCGGCCGATGCTCTTCTCGTAAATCCTATAGACCTTGTACTTCTTGGCCCCCACGGCCTCGATGGTCTGGTTCACGAGATGGTTGTCTTCCAGGGTCCAGCCTAGCTCGGCGCCCGAATAATGGGCGACGTTCTTGCCGTAATCCAAGGTCTTGAGGATCAGCATCTCCGCGATGCCGCGGCGACGATACTTTTCCAGCACGTCCAGCACGATCATGCGCGCCGTCTTGATGCGGCGCCTCCGCCAGAGGAAACGCACAACATTGATCGGCAACCCATAGGGGAACAACCGGCCGTTCAGCGGCCGTACGGCCTCGTTCATGTCGGGCAGCGTGATCGAGAAACCGACGGGGTAACCGTCGACTTCCGCGAGCAACACCATCTTGGGCTCGGCCAGTTGCTTGAGCCGGCCCGCCATGTAGCGGAACTCGGCCTCGGTGAGGCTGACGAATCCCCAGTTGCGTTCCATCGAGCCGTTGTAAACGGTGTTGCAGCGCTGCACTTCGGCGTCGAAGTCGCGCTCGTTGAACGAGCGGATCGTGATCTTGCCGCGGCGCATGATCCGTTCCGCCCGTTCGCGCCACATCTCGCCCATGTTCTTGGGATCGAGGAACCACCAGCTATAGAGGTCCTTGGCCTTTACCAGGCCGCACGACTCGAGCAGTCCGCCGTAATAAGGCGGATTGTGGTTGTCCATAATCGCGGGCGGCCAGTGGAAGCCTTCGACCAGCAGGCCGCAGGTGTAGTTGGTCGAATAGTCGATCGGGCCCAGGATCTCCGTCCTGCCGCGGTCGCGCAGCCATCTCGAGGCGGCTTCCAGCAGCCCCCGGGCCATTTCCGGGTCGTCCGCCGATTCGAACATGCCGAAACAGCCCGTGTTGCTCTTGTGCTCGGCGTTATAGCGGGGGTCGTCGCTGACGAGGATGCGTCCCTGGGGCACGCCGTCGCGGTAGGCGACAAATTTCTCGGCGGCCCCGTGCAAATAGAAGGGATGCACGCGGGGATTGAGGAACTCTTTCTGGTCCAGCAAGAGCTGCGGCACCCACTGCGGATCTTGGTCGTAAATCCGCCAGGGCACCTTGAGGAAGGTGTTGAGGTCGCGGCTGGAGGCGACCGGGCGGATTTCCAACCGTCCTTTTATGGCGGCCCGCCGCCGCGCTTGCCGCTGGGCTGAGACCGCGGCCGGATCGAAGTCCAGGTCGTAGATGCGATAGGTCTTGGTGATCTTGGCCCCGCCCTTGGTCAGGGCGCCGCGGGAGAAGCTATTCGATTCCAGCACCCAGGAGAACTCGGCCTCTTGCATGCCCCACTCGATCGCCTTGGGGACGATGCCGCGCACCAGCACCATGCCCAGCCCGTGCAACTGGTACTCCGGCAGCACGTTGGTCGAGATGATGCGGATCTTCTTGATCTCGCTTTTCTTGCGGAGAAGATGGAGGAAACCGAAGGGGAAAAGCCGGCCGTTGATATCCTTGATCCGCGGGTTGTAGTCCAACAGCCCGAAGCAAGCCCCGACCACCCGCCCGTCGATCTCCACCAGGATGGCCAGTTCGGGCACGATCAGGAGCCGCAGGACTTTGGCCATGTGCGCCACTTCGGCGTCGGACATGGGAACGAACCCCCAGGTGTTGGTCAGCGAGCGGTTGTAGATCGACAGAAACGCTTTGACGTCTTCGACGAATCGCGTCTTGTCCAGCGGCCGGACTTTGACGTTGTAGCGCTCGATGATTTGCTGCGCGATGGGCGCCAACTTCTCGGCCACCTTGGGCAGCATCGAAATGTGCCCCCAGAAGGCATACAGGTCTTGGGTCTTGCGGAAGCCGTAATTCTCGATCAGCCGTTCGTAGTAGCGTGGATTGTAGGTCATCATGAATGTCGGCGACGAGTCAAAGCCGTCGATCAGGAGACCCACCGCCCCATTCAGCGAGGGATTCGTCGGCCCCCGCAGCTTGAATATCCCCTGGTCGGCAAACCAATCGCGGGCAGCATTGAACAGCCCGTTGGCTACTTCCTGGTCGTCGATCGACTCGAAGAAGCCGAAAAAGCCGCGACGGTCGTCGTAGCGGTTGATGTGCCCCTGGTTCAAAATGGCGCCGATGCGGCCGACGACTTCACCCCCACGATAGGCGAGAAACGTCTGGATCTTGTTTCGATCATAGAACGGATTGTAGGTATAGCCGACATTTTCCTTCTCATCGAGGCGGAGCGAGGGAATCCAGTAGGCATCATTTTGATAAATAGTCCAGGGAAACTGGAGAAATTCTTTCCGTTGCCGGGAACCGGCAACTCGCTCAACGACAATTTCGTTCATAATGGACCTCATTCGCAAGTAAGTTCGTTATCTTACCCCGTTTGAAGTTTGGGGGTCAACCCGGATCGTGGCGGAAATAGACCGATCAACGAGTTCCGTGCCGACCAACGCTTCCTGTCGGTGCCCGCCACCCTACGGTGTATAATCCGGGTTCACGGCCCGTACCTGCCGATATTGCTACTAAGAAACCCAAGCCCGCACGAGTTACATCATGGCGAACATCCTGGTTACCGGTGCAAGCGGCTTCATCGGGTTCCACCTTGTCCGCGCATTGCTGGAGCAGGGGCACGAGTTGACCTGCCTCGTCCGCAAGTCGTCGAAGCTCGACCGGCTGGCAGGGTTGTCCATTCGCCGGGCTGATGGCGATGTGACCGACCCTGAGTCACTGTGCCGGGTCGTGCGAGGGTACGACGCGGTCTATCATCTGGCTGGCCTGGTCAAGGCAATACATGTCCAGCAGCTTTACCAGGTGAACCGCGAGGGTGTCGCCAATGTTGCCCGAGCTTGTGCCGCGCAAACCACGCCGCCGGTGCTGATGGTGGTTTCGTCGTTGGCGGCGATGGGACCCTCGAATCCGCGACGTGCCAGGGTGGAAAGCGATCCTCCTGCGCCGGTTTCGAACTACGGCCGGAGCAAACTGGCCGGCGAGCAGGCGGCCCGGCAATGGGCCAGTCGGGTGCCGATCACCATCCTTCGTCCGCCCGTCGTGTTTGGCGAGGCCGATCCGGCCACCTACGAGATCTTCAAGCCGATCGCTCGCTTTGGGGTCCATGTCGTTCCCACTTGGCGGACCCATCGGGTTTCCCTGATCCATGCCGACGACCTCCTGCAAGCGATGATTCTCGCCGCCCAACGAGGGAAGCGGATGCTTTGCGATCCGGGCGACTCGGTTGCCGCTGCCCGAGGCTGCTACTTTGTCCCGGCCGAACGGGACCTGACATTTGCTGAAATGGGGCGTATGATGGGTGCAGCCTTGGGCCGCCGCCGGACCCTGGTGGTTCGGCTGTCGCCGATTGCCGTCTGGACCTTCGGTCTGGTCGCCACGGCACTTTCGCGACTTCGCGGCCAGTCGTGGTATTTCAACCTCGACAAGGCCCGCGAGGCCCGGGCTGGTTCCTGGACCTGTTCCGGCGACGCCGCGGCCCGCGATTTGGGGTTCGCCGTGTCGGCCCCCTTGGACGAGCGGTTGCGGCAAACGGCCCACTGGTACCGGGAGCAGGGGTGGTTGTAGGGAAGGATGAGGGATGAAGGATGAAGGATGAATAAGGACAGGCCCCAAACCCATCCTTCCCGCTTCATCCTTCATCCTTCATCCTTCCCCCTTCCCCCTTCATCCTTCATCCTTCCCCCTTCCCCCTTCATCCTTCCCCCTTCATCCTTCATCCTTCATCCATGCCTTTCCTCCTTGGTACCGACGAAGCGGGCTACGGGCCGAACTTGGGACCGCTGGCCATCTCGGCGAGCGTCTGGGAAGTGCCGGAAGGCGTCCGCGGCGATGAACTCTACGAGCGGTTGCAAACCGTGATCGCACCGGCGGCCGTACGCTCGGCAAAGACCGGGCAAAGGGTCGCTATCGCCGACTCGAAGGTGCTCTATCAATCGGGCAAGGGACTCAAACTGCTCGAACGCGGACTTTGGACCGCTTGCGCCTGCTCGATCGGCGGCCGGTAGTCTGCGGCGACGTTTGGAAACTGCTGGCGGGTCCCGATGCCGGACCGCGCCGCGAGGCGCTTTGCGACGGCTGGGACTGTCTGCCAGCGCCGCGAGACTTCGATGCGGCGGAAATCGATCGGCTTCATCCCAGGTTGTGCGAGGCCCTGGCCCAGGCGGGTGTGCGGCTGGTCGATCTGCAAAGCACTGTCATCTTTCCGCGCGAGTTCAACGACACGGTTGACCGCAGCGATTCGAAGGGCGCCGCGCTTTCGCATTGGACCTTGCACCTCGTCGCCCGCATGATCGAGCCGCTAGGCAACGTGCCGATTTCGATCCTCTGCGACAAGCATGGCGGGCGGGGCCACTATTTGCCGCTCTTGATGGACAGCTTTCCCGATCAATTCATCGAGGTCGTGAGCGAAGGGCGATTGCTGAGCGTCTACCGCTTCGGGCCGCGGGCACCCGGGCACCCGCCACCCACAAGTGGATGCCCCGGTGGCGGTCGGCGGCGGGTGGAGATCGCCTTTCAGGCCAAGGGCGAATCCCATCTGCCGACCGCCCTGGCTTCGATGGCTTCAAAGTATCTTCGCGAGTTGGCCATGCAGGCCCTCAACGACTTCTGGCGGCAACATGTCGTTGATCTCCGGCCCACCGCGGGTTACCCGCTCGATGCGAAGCGGTTCAAGGCGGACATTTCCGCAGCGCAGCAAGCGCTTGGCATCGAGGATAGAATATTATGGAGAAGAAAATAGGAGGAGTTTCATGGACCTGTTCATTATTCGTCATGCCTGGGCGGCCGAGCGCGACGACGCGGCCTATCCGGACGATTCGCTCCGCCCGCTTACGGCGGAGGGCGGCAGCCGTTTCGCGCGGATGGTCGAGGTCCTCGTCCCTCGCGGGCTGGCGCCGCAGTTGATCGTCACCAGCCCCATGCTGCGTTGCCGGCAAACGGCCGAGATTCTCGCCGCGGCCCTCGGCAAGAAGTCCGAGCTTATCCAAGAGAAAGAATTGCTCCCCGGCGGCGATCCGAAGCATCTGCTGGCCGCCACGGAAGAACACGCCTCCGGCCTGGACCGGGTCGCCTGGGTCGGCCATGCCCCGGACGTCGGCTACCTGGCCGCGGCGTTGCTCGGTTTAGACAACGGCTGGCTCGAATTCAAGAAAGGGGCGATCGCTGCCCTTGGGTTTCCTGGATCGCCCGAATTGGGCCGCGGGGAACTGCGGTGGCTGGTGACGGCAAAGATTCTCGGCGTGTAGTTCGCCGGCTCATTCCTCCTTGCCGCCGATCACGACAAACTGCTGCGTCACGGGCCCGACGGTCTCATACGTCTTGCTCTGTTCATATTCGTTGCCCCACACGATATTATCTTTATCGTGCACCAGCCGGTGCTCTTTTGTGAGAGTCACGCTGACGGTCACCGTCCCGCCCGTCCCGTCCGACGTGCCCGTGATCAGCCCGGTGTCGGCGTTGATGCGCATCCAGCTCGGTTTTTGCGTGAGGGAAAACTTCAGGGGCTCGATCTTCCAGAATTTGGCGCCGGGCTTGGGTCGGGCGGCATCCCGTCTCGTGAGGTCGCCCAGGGACCGGATGGCCTTCACTTGATAACGATAAGGCTGGCCAGCGGGCGCGCTGGTGACCGGCGTGCTGTAGATGAACGGCCTGGGGGCCTCGACATAATCCGAATCCCCGCTTCTCTTGCCCCTGCCGTCCACCGCCACAACGCGGTAATAGGCCTTGTTGGCGTTCGGAAGAGCGTTGCCCACACCGATCACCTCCAGGGACGTGCCCGCGACCTCGGCCACGAAGTTTGCGGGAAACGAATTGGCGAGCTCTTTCGTATCGCCAAGTTTGACTTCATAGGGGGCGTCATGGACCGTGAAGCCCTTCTCATCGCTGCCGTATACCCTGTACTTGGCAGGCGCCCTTCCCACCGGGTTGGCGCCCCATGTCAAGGCGCCTGTTCCGCTGCCCGTGTTCTGCTGGATCGCCACGTTGATGGGATACGCCGGCCCCTCCGCCGCGAAACTCCAGGTGGGGCTCCACGGTCCCCAGACACCGCTGGAATCCTTCGCTTTCACATGCCAGTAATAGGTCTTGCCGTGCGTCAAGAGGCCGGGACGCGGCAGCGTGTAGCGGGTCTGGCCTTTGTCGGGCGTCTTGGAAATGTACTTGTCGAAATTGGGAGACATGGGCCATCGCATGTCGGGGCGGTCCGCAAGCTGGAAATGATAATCCGTTATGGCGTCGCCGCCGGGGTGTTTGGCGGCGGTCCACTGGAACACCACATCCGTGCCGTCGCTCTGGCCGCCGTCGGCCGGATAGACGGGAGATGCGGACGTTCCCGGAGGGCGCGTCTTCGACCTTTCCACCCAGTTATGCGTGATCCTCAAATGCCTGGCGGCGTTGGCGCCGGTCTTGTCGTCGGTGTGCTCCAAGTACGTGAAACGGTTGTTGCCCACGGTCATGGAGGGCATGGCCAGCGGCGCCATCTGAATGTCGTTCTTGATTTTCAGGCCGCGCAACGAGGCTTTGCCCGTCAACGTGCATTTGATCCAGTACTCGTTCCCCGCGAGGGGTCCTTTGAACTTGCCGTCGAATTCCGCCAACGTCGGCAGCGGCAGGAAAGCGGGCTTCCAATCTTTCGGGTTGAGGAAACCAATCTCGAAAACATATCCTTCGCCGGCGGCAGCCAGGGCGCCGCCGATGAATTGATAAGGCACTTTCATCTGCCACACGATGCTGCCCGTGCCTCCGTCCGTGGCCGTAAGGACGCCGTTTTGGTTGGTTATGTTCGTCACGGTCGCACCCGTGCGCCACTGCGGATCGTTCTTGAAGTCCGGCGCATATTCCCAGACGCCGTTATAGATCGTGTCCGGAACCATGGGAGGATGTCCGGTCATGTCGCCGTGATATTTTACCGGAGTCTCATGCCCCCACCTCCATTCGATGGCTTCGTGCGGGCGCAGGACCATGCCCATGGTCCACCAGTTCCAGCCTTTGAGTCGCTGGGTCGTGTTTCCCTCCCATGTGTAGTATTGCGCGTAGTCCTCATTATTCTTGACTTGATCCATGGGACTCCGGATTCCATACTGGTGCACGCGTTTGATCAGGTCGTGGTCCCGTATCAGATCCAGCTCGCTGGCGAGGGTGTGGTTGTCGCGCATGAGCATCATGGTCTCCATGTCGCCGTCAAGCGTGTTGTACTTGCCGTCGAAAAAAACTTGCGGCACGCAATGGCCGGGGCAGTGGCTGAATATGCAATCGCGCATGCCGGCTTTGTCAAGCAGGTCCGCTATGCACAGCGTGCTGTTTCCGCAGGTGTTGAAACCGAAGACGTTGATCGCCTGCGAAACGTCGCCCTGCGCTCCGTTGTCGCCATTGCCTTTGTGGTAGCGGTGGGTTATGTAGAAGTAGAATATCGCCAGGGCCTTCTCTCTGTCGGTCGAAAGCCCCCCCACAACCGAGTTTGCCATCGTCTGCTGGGAGAAGAAGTCGATGGGGCCGATTTTCAGCCACGGGTTTATCACCTTTGCCGCGCCGACGTTCTCCATGCGTAGCGAGCGGTTTGACTCCCAGGTCTGCTCGTACGGCTCCCAGACGCTGGGTAGCGTGGTGCACATCTTCCCGTCGATCGTGCCGCCCTGCGTGATGTTGTAGGTGAAAGGCGCAGCGGTGACGTCCTGGACGTGACTTTTAGGAACGTCGGTGGGGTCGGTGCGCGACGCCCACGGCTCGAACGCCGCCGTCGACAGGCGGATGAAGCAAGCAACCGAGAAAAGCATGGTGTACGCCACCAGTCTGAACGCTTTCAGCATCATTGGACCCCTCTTGAGTTGGCTTTTGCTGCCAACAGTATACGCAGATCGGCCGCCTAACGCAAACCATCGCATTTTATCGCACGAAACCGCACGAAAAGGTGGTTTTCTTGACTGGTGCCGACCTTTTCTCCTGGCCTGAGACAGAGTATGCTGACGTAATCCGGTGTCTCGAATCCAGGGCATCATCAACGTAATGTCCATGTCCGAATCGCTTCTCCCCCAACGATTTCTTTTCCGTTTCTCGGCCCCATGCCACTATCGCAATCCGCTCTGGAAGGCCCGGGGGGCAGAACTGGACGAGAAGCACTGCCTGGTCAATCTGGCCGAACTGGAGGATCGCCCGGCGATGGCCGAGGTCTCGGCGGCGTGGAGCGAAGCGGGCCTCGTGTTTGCCGTGTCGGTGGGCGGGAAAAAACAGCCGGTATGGTGCCGCGCCTCGCGTCCGGAGGATAGCGACGGCCTGCAAGTCTGGATCGACACTCGCGACGTGCACAACGTGCACCGTGCCAGCCGCTTCTGCCACCGCTTTATCTTCCTGCCCAGCGGCGGAGGCCGCAAGTTCGACGAGGCCTTTGGCCAGTCGCTGCCGATCAACCGTGCCCGCGAGCCGGCCCGGCCGGTGGCCGCCGGGCTCTTGCAGGCCCACAGCCAGTTGCGGGCCGAGGGCTATCGGCTGGAGTGCTTTATTCCGGCGGCGGCGATGCTGGGCTTCGACCCGGCCGAGTACCCCCGGCTGGGCTTTACCTACGCCGTGATCGATCGCGAACTGGGCGAGCAGACCTTCAGCGTCGGCCGGCCCATGCCCTATGACGAGGACCCCAGCCTTTGGGCAACGCTGGAATTGGTTTCGTAATTCGCAGGGCGCCATGTTCCCTTCGCCGCGCGGCCGAATTATAATAGAAGGCAATCCAACCCAGGTGAATTTCGCCATGAACCGCACTTTACGAGTCTTGCAGGCATTCGTGTTCTTCCTCTCGACCTTCGCCGTCTGGCTGGTCGCCGGCACGCAGGCCCTGGCAAAAGACCTTCCCGACAACAAGCCGGCGGAGGCAAGCGTCACCGACTATATGCTCTCGTACGTGGTCGTGATCCTGGGGCTCGTGCTGGGACTGCTCGTCGTTTCCAAGGCCAGCAATCGCCGCGACCGCGACCGTCCCGCGGGATACGTCGAGAAGAAACTCGTCAGCAACGACTGAGACCGGCCTCGCTACGGCTGCTCCACGCCGGTGCCCGCCCGCCGCGTCAGGAATTTAGGCGGCTGGAGGGTGTGGCCACCGCTCCGCTGGGCAAAGAAGGCCGCAATCCGCGCGACGACGAACCTCTGTTCCTCGGCCTGCAGTTCCGGGAAGATGGGCAGCGCCAACACTTCTTCTGCCGCCCGCCGCGTCTCCGGCAGATCATCGGGCTGGTAGCCCAAGTAGCGGAAACATTCCTGCTGGTGCAGGCCCAGCGGATAATAGATCTCCGTGCCAATGTGGGCCTCGGTCAGCGCCTCGCGGAGCGGCGTGCGCAGGCCGTCGGGCACGCGAACCACGTACTGGTTCCAGACATGCCGCATTCCCGGGTTTGCCACCGGCAGCACCAAGGTGCGATGCAGTCCGGCTTCCTGGAATAGCTCCGTATAGCGGTCGGCGTTGGTCTGCCGCAGGAACGTCCAGTGGTCCAAGAGCGGGAATTTGACGTTGAGCACGGCGGCCTGGAAGGAATCCAAACGGCTGTTGATGCCGATCGACGAATGGTAATAGCGCGGACGCATGCCGTGGCCGCGAAGCAGTCGCAGGCGATCGGCCAGGTCGTCGGACTGCGCGGTCAACATGCCGCCGTCGCCGGCCCCGCCGAGATTCTTGGTCGGATAGAAACTGAAACAGCCAATTGCGCCGATCGATCCCACGCGGCGGCCTTGGTTCTCCGCGCCGATCGCCTGGGCGGCATCTTCCACCAAGGCAATGCCTTGCGGTCGGGCGATCTTGGCCAGGGCCACGGTGTCGACGGCCTGCCCGAACAAATGGACCGGGATGATGGCCTTCGTCGCCGGAGTGATCAGCGAGGCAACGTGCCGGGGATCGATATTGAACGTCTGCGGATCGATGTCGGCAAAAATCGGCCGGGCGCCGAGCCGCGTGACCGCGCTGGCCGTGGCGAAAAACGTGAAACTCGGCAGGATCACCTCGTCGCCGGCGGATATCTCCAGGGCCATCAGGGCCAGCAACAGGGCATCGCTGCCCGACGCGCAGGCCACAGCGTGTTTCGCCTGACAGTAGGTGGCAAGCTGTTGTTCGAGATGCGTGACCTCCGACCCCAGCACGAATCCGCCGCTGTCGCAAACCCGGCCGAGTGCGGCCAGGATCTCCGCTTTCAAGCCCGCGTGTTGGCGTCCCAAGTCCAAGAGCGGTACGCCTTGGATCGCACCCTGTTGGCTTCCCTGCCCGTTATTGGTGAAACTCATCGTGGCTGCCCAGAAAGATGACCGAAAATGGCCGCGGCACCCTGGCTTCCGTACCAAGAGATCAGGCGGCGCGTGGGGAAGTTACTCATTCACGCCGCAAGAGTCAACGGCAGAACGAAGGGCAGCGAAAAATCCGATCGTTACGCGGCCTTCGGAGCTGCTGTTGGAGTCCCGGCTTTAGCCGGAATTGTTGCGGAATTGCCGCCAACCAGGAGTGCATGGTGTCCGGGCGGAACTCCAGCGCGGAGTGCCTACCGGCGCATGTCCATCGGCTCGCCATTCATATAATAGCGGTCATTCGCAGGGCTAACCACCTGCCCAGACCCCCACTCAAAGGGGTTGACAGTGACAGCCTGACTGGCACCATTGGGTTGGAAACTGCAACCACTGGTGACCAGCGAAATCAGGAGCGTAACCATCGCCAAAATTCGGAGCATTGGCAATCTCCTAAAAAGAGGAACAATTACGTTATCGAGAATCTGTTGTCGCGTCAATTACATTTCTTTACCCTGTTTTTCATGCCTATCTAAGTGTCCCAATCTATGTCCCTTCATCCCAAAGAGGTGAGCCATGCCAGCGGTATGGGTAAAATCCGCGCGATACGGTGTTGAGAACTCATGGATTGACGTAACGCAGGTCGTCAATGCGCTCCTGATACATGCTGACGGGGTACCTGTCTCTAACCAGTTGGGTGGCGATCCGTTGCCTGGCGTGCCCAAGTTACTGCGCTGCGAATTACACGACGGCAGGAGGGTGGAATATGCGGAAGGCGAAACGGCGTTCTGGGAGCCGATCGACGTGGCAAACCTCGTCTATCACGTCTGCCCGTTGTCGCGCGGGCGAAAAACGTGGCAAGACAACATCCGTTTGCTCAGGCAATATGCCCACTGGGTAAACGGGAAACGGGTCATTTCGGTCGTTCAGGGAGACGGCTGCGACAACCTCGACTCGGTATTGGCTGAATTTGGCGACTTTCGCATTGACAAGCTCGTCGTCCGGCTGAATTCCGAGCTATGGGAAATGGCGACTTTTCCGGCGGCGATCCAGCACGTTGCTTCGCTTGCAGCCAATGAAGCGGTTTTCTATGCCCATGCCAAAGGCGTATCACATCAAGGCGACAACTTGAAGGCCGCGATGATTTGGACGCGTGCCATGATGGTGTTTCTCTTCGGTAATCGCCAGAAAGTGCTCGAGAAGCTTGGCCGCTATACGACGGTGGGGAGTTTCAAGGAAAGTGACGGCGCGTTCAATGCGAACTGGCATTTCTCCGGGACGTTCTTCGCCATCCGGAACGACCGGCTCTTCGCCCAGCCCAACTGGCGGCCGGTCAACATGCACCGGTACTTCATTGAGTTTTACCCGGCCACGATGTTTCCCGCGCACGAGGCGTTCAATCTGTGCCCCGTGCCGCGCCCGCGGAGTTGGCTGGACTACGGGCAGTGGCGGGCGGTTGAGGCGGAACTGGCGGCGGCCGAGGAAAGATGGCTTTCTGCTGCGGACGGTTTGGACTGACGGAACGCGATAAACTGCGAAGACTTTACCGCCTACCGTGACCTTGCCCTTTCCGCTGATATTGCCGTCTGTGCCGATAGTATCAAATCTCGCTGACGATTCTCACGATATAGGTCGTAACGCACCGGCTGCGCGCTCCCGGTGCGGGAGCCAACGCTATGGAATGGACCACAATCGTCGGACTGATCCTGGGCTTCGCCGCGATGGGCGGCGTCTTGTTCCTCGGCAAGACGGATGCCTCGCTCAATACGTTCATCGATCCGCCGGCGCTGCTCATGGTTTTCGGCGGCGCGGCGGCGGTAACGCTCATCGGCTTTCCCTCGCGGCAATTGCAAAGCCTCTTTACCATCCTCAAGAAGCCGTTCCTCAGCCGGCTGGAGGAACCGTCGGAGCTGATCAACGAGCTCGTGCAGTTGGCGGAATTGGCCCGCAAAGACGGCCTGTTGGCCCTGGAGGCCCGATCGCATGAAATCCGCGATCCCTTTATCGCCCTGGGAGTCCAACTGGCGGTCGACGGCACACGGCCTGAAGTCGTAGCCGAGATCATGAACAACGAAGTCGAAGCCCGGGCCGACCGGCACCGCGATGCCAAGAAGATTGTGGAACTGGTCGGCCGCTGCGGACCGGCCTTCGGCATGATCGCCACGCTCCTGGGCCTGATCCTCATGCTGGGTAACCTGGATAGCCCCGACGCGATCGGTCCCTCGATGGCGATTGCTTTGATCGGCACGCTGTACGGCGCCTTGCTGGCCAACCTGATCTGCATTCCCCTGGGCGAAAAACTGAGCTATATGAGCCGCGAGGAGCTGCTGGCCCGGCGGATCGTGATTCGCGGCGTATTGGCGATCCAGGCGGGCGACAATCCGCGCATCGTCCGGCAGAAGCTCGACATGTTCCTGCCCCCCCGACTCCGCGAGCAACCCTATCTCCGGGCCGGCTAGAACCGGCAAAGCCAGAACCGTACTCATCACGCTCCGCCGTGATGCCTTCCCATCTTTCCCTCACGGCGGAGCGTGATAAGTACGCTGACCGCCATGCGACAGGAACCTGAAGAAAAACCGGAAGGCGCGCCGGAGTGGATGGTCTCCTACGCCGACATGATCACCATCATCATGTCGTTCTTCGTCGTTATGTTTTCCATTGCCTCCGGCGAAGCGGCCAAGGGCAAGCGGTCGCAGCAACAGCAGGCGGCGATCGAATCGTTGCAGTACCGCTTCGGTCCCAAGTGGAAACCGTTCATGAGTTGGAGCATGATGCCCGGCAACTCCACGCTGCCCGGCGGCGGCAAGGGCCGGGGCAGCACCGCTCCCATCCCCGCGGTGGGCGATCCGGGCGGGACAGTCCGCGTCCTGAAAATGGAAAAGGCGCGGATCCGCGTGCCCGGACAGGGCGACCAGATCGCCATCGGCGGCATGGTCTATTTCGCGAAAGCGACCACGGACCTGATTCCCGGGCAAAACGGCTCGATCCAGAAGATTGCCGAGGAGTTGGCCGGCAAGCCGCAGCAGGTCGAGATCGTGGCCGCGGCCTCCGGTCAGCCATTGCCAAGCGGCTGTTTGTTCCGCGACCGCTGGGAACTCAGCTACGCCCGTTGCCGTAAGACGGCCGAGCTTTTCGCCTCGTTGAAGATCGAGCCCGAACGGCTGCGGTTGTCGGTCCTGCCAGCCAGCGCCAGGAAAACAAGGGGGGGCTGTTTTCCGAGGCCGACGTGGCCGTGCGGGTTTACCTCAGCGCCACGCTGCCCGCCGGGGTGAAGTGAAGGATGAAGGCGGAAGGATGAAGGATTCATCCTTCATCCTTCCGCCTTCACTCCAGCACCCAGCCGTCGGGCAGCGTCGTACCCTTGGCAACCACGAAGATGCCGTCGCGGATCATGCCGAAGGGCGTTTCTTCGCTGTTTTCCACGCCGGAGGTGTTGATCGCGCGGACGTTGCAGCCGATGCGGCAGTTCTTGTCGATGATCGCGCCTTCGATGTGCGATCCGGCGCCGACGCCCAGCGGCGTGATGCCCGCCGCCGCGTCGGCCGCGATTTCGTGCGGCAGCTCGTAGAAATCGTTGCCCATGAGGATCGAATTGCGGATCGTGACATTCGGGCCGATGGCGCAACGCAGCCCGATAACGCTGTTTTCCACCACGGCGCCTTGCTCGATGCGGCAACCGTCGGCCACGAGGCTGCCGCGGATGGTCGCCCGGTCGATGCGCGTGGGGGGCAAGAATCGCCCCTGCGTGTAAATCGGAGCGCCCGGCAGGGAGAGGTCGAACGCCGGGCTGGGGTCGGCCAACTGCACGTTCGCCTCGAAGAACGACTTGATCGTGCCGATGTCTTCCCAGTAGCCGTCGAACAAATGGCATTGCACGCGGTGCGTCCGCATCGAGGCCGGGAAGACCTCTTTGCCGAAATCGCGATAGGGCGTCTTCTCCAGGGCGTCGATCAGCGTCTGCCGGTTGAACAGGTAGATGCCCATGCTGGCCAGGCAGGTGCGTCCCTTGCTTGCTACCCCCTGGGCATCGATCCAGGCCGGATCGGTCCGCACCAGCGCGAGTTCCTGGGAGGTTTTCGGTTTCTCCAGAAAGCCGGCGACCCGGCCCGAGGCATCGACCCGCATGATGCCCATCGACGATGCCTGGCTGCTTTCGATCGGCAAGGCGGAGATCGTCACGTCGGCCTTGCTCTGCTGGTGGGTCTTGAGCATCTCGCGGAAATCCATGCGATAGAGCTGATCGCCCGAGAGGATCAGCACGTAGTCGATGCCCGGCTGCTCGATGTTCCGCAAATTCTGCCGCACGGCGTCGGCGGTGCCCTGGTACCAGTTGGCGTTGTCCTGCGTCTGCTGGGCGGCGAGGATTTCGACGAAGCCGCGATCGAAGGCGTCGAAGATATACGTGCTGCGGATGTGCTGGTGCAGGCTGGCGGAATTGAACTGCGTGAGCACGTAGATGCGGTTCAGGCCGCTGTTGATGCAATTGGAGATGGGGATGTCGATGAGCCGATACTTCCCGGCCACGGGGACAGCCGGTTTGGAACGGACCTTGGTCAAAGGATAAAGTCGCGTGCCCTGTCCGCCGCCCAACACCAAAGCGATCACGTTTCGCATGGCTTACTTCCGTTGGTCTTGGGCCGCTTTTTCCGCGGCCGCGGCCCAGCGGGCCAGCCCGAGCGTGAGCAGGCCGAAGCCCAGCAGCCCGAGACCCCACCATAAGTTTACGTTGATGCCCAGAGAATGCTCGTTGTACATGGCGTAGGAACGCGTAAAGGCGCCGTAAATCGCCAAAATGGCGCCTACCAGCGAGAACATCAGTCCCATCGGCAAACGAAGATCGAGCATGGCAAAACTCCCCAAGATTACCAGAAGATGTAGTTGAGAATCACGCACGCGATCAAGAGCAACACACCCAGGAATCCGGGCTGCGCGTACCAGGCCAGCTTGTCATCGACGGTTCTCGGCGTCAGCGAATAGACGAGCCCCTTGAGTTCCTCGTCGCTCTTGTCGCGGCGGCCGAGGAGCGAAATCACCAGCGTCAGAACGAAGCAACCGGTAAACGCGAAACTTGCCAGCCAGAAGTTTTGCGCCATCTCGCTGGGGAACTCGTGCAACACGGCCACGTAGCCGCCCTTGATGCCCGGGGCGTTTCCGGAAGCGATCGTCAGGGCATGAAAGGCGGCGGAGGTTCCCGTTCCACCTAGCAGCCCGTAGAACGCGCCGGTACTGGTCGTCCGCGCCCAGAACATGCCCAAGAGGAAGGTGGCAAACAACGGCGCGTTGACGAAGCCAAAGACCAGTTGGATGATGTCCATGGCGTTGTTGTACTGCGATGCGATATAGGCGGCCCCGATGCTCAGCAGGATGCCGACCACGGTGACAACCCGTCCCATCCACATATAGTGGGCATCGCTTGGTTCTTTTGGCGTGATCACGATTTCTTCCTGACGTCCGCCAGCATACGTGATTGTGCACTCTCGCGGTTTGTCCAAGAGCCAGCGACGCAGCGCTTGGTAAAGGTCGTAGGTCCAAACGGTGTTGAAGGCCGTGACGTTGCCCGCCATGCCCGACATGAACGAGGCCAAGAGTGCGGTCAGGGCCAGCCCGAGCAGTCCCGAGGGACAGTACCTGCCGATCAGCGAGATGATCACCGTGTCGTAGTCGTTCGCGGTGGCCTTGCGGAGATTCTTTGCAAGATCCCCGGTTGGCAAGGGCTTTTTCGCCTGGTTCACCACGATCTGTGCCAAAGCGAACTGGTTAAAATCAGCGTCGGCGGCCTTGCTGATCGCTTTCAACGCCTCTTTCGCCGGCTCGCTGGGCTTCTCTACCTTAATACCGTCGGCGTTCTTTCCCTCGGCAAACTCGCTCAAGGCTGCCATCGCCTCGGGATTCTTGGCGGCGGCTTGGACGGCCTCAACGGCCGGCGCCAGCTTCTCCTCCTTCACTTCTTTCTGCAGCAAGCGATAGTTGCTCGACGGCATCGAAGACAATCCCACCGCGATCATGCCCGGCAGGATCACCAGCGCCGGCAACAGCATCTTGGGCACCGCGCCAATCAGCGGCGTGCGGCGTGCCGCCGTCATGTTGCGCAGCCATGGCGCGTTGCACCACGAGAAAGTTCGTACACCAGTAGCCGAAGGAAAGAACGAATCCCAGGCCGAACACCATGGCGAACCAATCCACGCCCATCGGATTGGCCGCCGGTCCCTGCAAGAGCGGTTGCCAAGCGCTGGTCCAGGCGTCGGTCACGTAGGTTGAATGGGCTTTGTCGGCCATATTTACACTGGCCGGATTGGTCGCCACGTCGGTCAGGGCCGTGTGGAGCTTCGACCAGCCCCCCACGTCCTGCATTCCCAAGTAGACCACGGGGGCGAATCCCAGCACGATCATGCAGAACTGCAAGACCTCGGTATAGATTGCCGAGGTAAGCCCTCCTTTGAGCACGTAGAGCAGCACGATTCCCGAACAAATCCAGAGGCTGGCATCGTACGGCCAACCCAGCGACACGTGCAGCAGCTTGGCCAACTGGTGCATCGAGATTCCCGAGGCCAGCACGGTCATCACGGCAAAGCTGATGGAATTCAGACAGCGGGTCCGTTCGTCAAAACGAAGCTTGAGATACTCGGGCACGCTGCGGGCCTTGGAGCCGTAATAAAACGGCATCATGAAGACTGCCAGAAAGATCATGGCGGGGATGGCCCCGACCCAGTAGAAATGGCACGTAGCGATTCCGTATTTGGCGCCGCTGGCGCCCATGCCGACGAGTTCCAAGGCCCCCAGGTTGGCCGAGATGAACGCCAGGCCGGTGATCCAGGCTGGTATGGCTCGGCCGGACATGAAGAAATCGGCGCTGTTCTTCATCGATCGCTTCAGCGCGAACCCGATTCCCAAGACGAAAATGACGTAGATGGCAAGAATTGCGTAGTCGACAAAGCCCAGATCCAGTTTCATGGAACGCTCTCCCAAGGTCGTGGCCGGCTTGCTGGGTGCCGCACCCGGAAACCCGACTCGCTATTATGACGCACGACTATCGCATGCCGCAAGGGTGGTACGAAAATTTTCCGTGTAGGACAGGTTTCTAACGCGTCGATCCGCGAAAGGTAGGCCGGAACAAGCTTGCGCAGTTCCGGCACGAATTTCTTTGGTGCCGCAGACACTAATGCCGGAACCGACCCGCGACCCGCAAGCGGGTACCCCGGGTGCCCCGAGGCTTGCTCCGGCCTACACCGGCACCGCCGCTTTCGCCATCGCTAAGATCTGCTCGGCCGCAGACTCTCCGCTGTGAATGCAGTCCGGCAACCCGACTCCGCGAAAAGCACTGCCGGCCAGCTTCAAACCGGGCAGTGCGGCCAAGCGGGCCTCGATCCGGGCAACACGCTGCTGGTGACCGACGTGATACTGGGGCATCGTCCGCGGCCAATGGGCAATGTCGCAAAACACCGGCTCGCCCTCGATCCGCAAGAGCGGCCGCAAATGCTGCAAAACCAGCGGCAAGAGCTGGGCGTCGGGCATTTCCGCCAGTTCGGGCCGCCGCGCCCCGCCCACAAAGACCCGTAATAGAGTCTTCCCCGCCGGGGCACGATGCGGATACTTTTGACTGCTGAAGCTGCAAGCCAGAATAGGGCTGTTTTCGATCGACGGCACCACGGCTCCCATGCCGTCCAGCCGATGTCCCACTTGTCGCACGTCGTAACCCACCGAGACAATCGCCGTGCCGGAGTACTCGATTTGCCCCAATTCCGCCGCCAATTCGGCATCGATCGGGGCCAGCAGCGGGCTGGCGCGATGCGCCGGCGCGGCCACGACCAGGGCGTCAAATTCCAAGAACTGCCCAGCCCCGGCCGGTGATATCCGCCAGACACTGCCGCTGCGATCGATCCGCTCGATCGGGGAGTTCAGCCGAATCGATTCCGGCAGCAACCGCGCGGTGATCGCCTCGACCAGCGTGCTGAGCCCCTCGGACAACGTAACGAACATGCTATAGCGAGCGCCGCTCTCCGCCGACCCTGAGTTCAGGGTGCCCGCGTTGGGCTTGTGCTTCATCTGATACCGCATGGCGCGGATCAGGCTGCCGTGCTGTTTCTCCATCTCCCGGAAACGGGAAAGCGTGGCCTTGACGCTCAGTTTCTCCATGTCGGCCGCATAGACCGCGCCGACCAACGGTTCGACCAGCCGGTCGAACGCCTCCCGGCCAAGCCGGCGGCGGACAAATTGGGCCATGCTCTCGTCGTCGTCGTCGCGACGCGGCGGAATAAAGAACTCCAGAGCCGCCCTGAGCTTTCCCAGCGGGCTGAGGATCGGCGTGACCGCCATCGGCCAAAGCTGCGTGGGGGCCATCATCAAGAAGCCGTCCGGCAGGCGGTGCAGACGACCGCGGCGAACCACAAATGTGCGGGGACAGCTCGCATTGGTCCGCACAAGCTGGCCCGTCAGCCCCAACCGCTGGCACAGATCGAGCCCCCAAGGCAGCGTCGTAATGAAATTGTCGGCGCTTTGCTCGACTTGGAAACCGTCGCGGTGCACGGTCGAAACCACGCCTCCCAGCCGCGAACCGGCCTCAAAAAGGGTTACCTGGGTCTGGGGAGCCAGTTCCCGGAACCGATGCGCGGCCGCCAGCCCCGAAATCCCCCCACCAATCACGGCAATACGTTGATTCTCAGGTAAACGCATACAAACCCATCCAAGACGTGAGCCACGACGATACTGCTCACAGTTGCGAATGTGACATCTCACACTAACCCGAAGCGCAAGCGTGGGAACGACTTACCACCCTCGCTGGCGCTTCGGCTTAGTATCACGCGCAGCCGCGAGCAGTACAACCCGCATTATTTTCAACCACCCGCCAAGATGTCAAACGGCTGTAGGTCAGGCTTTCCAGCCTGACTGTGAACCGGACAAAGTCAGGCTGGAAAGCCTGACCTACTTGAAACTGTGGCGGGTGGTTGATTATTTTACCTAGTTTCAGCCACTTCTCCCAGCCGAGTTTTTCGCGTCATTTTCCAATCGCCGGCATGGCCCAGCACTCGGCAAAAAACTTGAAAAACTTCATCTTGGCTCGGCCAATGGTTTCTGTTACGCTTTCCCCCAATGACGCCAAAGCCGCCAGTCAGAGCGCGCCAGGCGACGTTCCGAGCCAGTACGGCCCGGAGGGGTGCAACAAGCTCAAAAGGAATTGGGTTTCGACGGGCCGACAAGGAAGGAGGCCGCCATGCATGCCGAACAGAAGCAGGAAATCCGCGTCCACATTCGGTGGATGATCCGCCGCGATATGGCCGAAGTCCTGCAGATCGAACGTGAAAGTTTCGAGTATCCCTGGATCGACGAAGATTTCATCCGCTGCCTGCGGCAACGCAACTGCATCGGGATGGTCGCAGAACATGAGGGCCGCGTCGTCGGTTTCATGATCTACGAGCTGCATCGCACGCGCATTCACGTGCTGAATTTCGCCGTTTCCAGGATCTGCCATCGCCTGGGCGTCGGCAGCCAAATGGTCGCCAAGCTGATTGCCAAGCTATCGGCGCAGCGACGCAGCCGCATCGTCTTGGAAGTCCGTGAAACCAACGTGGATGCCCAGTTATTCTTCCGCGAAAACGGTTTCCGGGCGGTCTCCATCTTGCACAGTTTCTACGACGACACGCCCGAAGACGCCTATTTGATGCAGTACCGCTACCGCAGCGAAAAGGCCGAGGTCGAGTCGCCAGACCGCATCACCCGGCGGGCCGCCTAGGCCGCAGGAATTTCGGAACCGGACCAGGCGTAATCTCTCGCCGGGGGCTAATACCCCCGGCTTTTTCTTGCGCCATTCTCCTACCAACTGCAAAGGAATTCCGGCTGGATTTCCGGCCAAAAGCATTGCTTCTACGAAATTATTCGCAAAACGTTTGACAAGAATTCGAGATATGCGATAATCAGGGTCGATTTCCCTTCCGCTTTGGCCCCATACGCAGGCAGCGACCCGCAACCAAACGACAATCGCCCCGCCCGTAGGGATTATTGCCCTTCTGGTTGCCTTCGGTGGCACCCGCCACAAACGCGAGCATACCGCCCTTGGATGGGTGTTTGCTTCGTCTATTTCTTGGGTGCCAGTTTCCCCTTGCTCTTGCAGGCGGTAATCCCTCCCGGCTGTTGTTTCAGCCGGGGCGGGTTCTCGCTTGTGATAATTGGAGAAGTCTGAATACCTTGGGACCATCTCTTTGAAGGTGCAATTGTGAAAGACTTGACGAATTGTGGAAAGATGCTGTTGGCAGTATTCGGAATCTGGTTGTCGGCGGTCCTGCTGGCGGCGGCTTTGACCGTGCAGGCGGATGCGCAGGATATCTTCGTCTCGATTGGAGGCAGCAGCACGGTTTCCGAATACACCACATCGGGAGCACTCGTGAACCCCTCTGTGATCTCGGGGATAAGGAACGGCATGGTGGTCTCAGGGTCGGACCTGTTTGTTGTGAATAGCAACAACGGCACGATTGGCGAATACAACGCTACAACTGGTGCAGTCGTGAACGCTTCTTTAATCTCGGATCCGAATGAGCCGTATCGCATTGCCGCGTCTGGGTCATACCTGTTTGTTACGAATCAAGGCAACAACACGATTGGCGAATACACCACGTCGGGTGGAACGGTGAACGCCTCTCTAATCTCGGGGTTGGATGGTCCGGAAGGCCTTGCCGTTTCTGGGTCGAACGTGTTTGTTGTGAACATAGGTACCAACTTCGGCGAGGGCTCGGTTGGCGAATACACCACATCGGGAGGAACGGTGAACGCCTCTCTGCTCGCTCAGCGGCAGGGGGTGGATGATCCGACTGCCCTTGTCGTGTCCGGATCGAACCTGTTTGTCACGAATACCGTGTTAGGCACGATTGGCGAATACACCACGTCGGGTGCAGTCGTGAACGCCTCTCTGATCACTGGGGTAAATCCGTACGACATTGCCCTCTCTGGGTCGGACCTGTTTGTTCTGAGTTACGCGGGCGGCACGATTGGCGAATACACCACATCGGGTGCAGTCGTGAATGCGTCCTTGGTCACGGGGTTGAATCAGGCATTTACCATTGCCGTGACGCAGCCCACTCCCGAACCCAGCACCCTGGCCCTTCTCGGCACAGGTGCCATTGCGCTGCTGGGCTATGGCTGGCGCCGGCGGTAGAAAGCAGCGCTTCATTTCGGCGCGGAATGCGGCCGGATCGTAAACGCTGCCGAGTGGCGTTCGTACCCTTCTTCATGGCTGAACTCGAATATCAAGGACTGTAAAATAGGCAATCTACGGCAATCTTATCGCTTATTCCGATTGTGCGGCCGCCGATGTGGTAAACTTTGCCGCCTGGGAGTCCTGTGCGTTAAGTTCCGCCTGCAACGGTTCCGATGACATTTCTGCCTGTACTGCCTGTAGCGATTGTAGCACTTGCAAGGGCTGATCGGGCCGCAGATCCTACCGCTTCCGCACGCATAAGTCTGGCGGAATCGGACCGCGTTATCCCAGTTTTCGCGGATGAGTTCGGCCGCACGACGCAAGGAGCTGACGGAGAGTCAGACGGAGCAAAATAATACTTTCAGGGGGATTGTCATGCGATTTCTAGTGCATCTTACTGCCGCAACACTACTGGCGGCAATTGGGATCGGAGGAATGACCGCCGCTGCCGCGGCCGACCGCGATACCCGCGCCGAAGTGCTGGGACGCCAGAAAATCCGCGAGGAGCTCTCCGCGGCCTTGGCGAAAGGCTATCTGACGCGGATGGACCAGTACCACATCCTGCTGCATGCCAAGGAAGTGCTCGCGGCCGACGACCTGCAAGGGTTGGAGCAGACGCTCAACCGCATTGCCACCCAACAGGCAGCCGCCCGAGCGGCCGAAACCGCGGCGCGGAGCGATGTCCCTGTGCAGCCAGGCGCCGACGATGGCGGCAAAGAGACCGTTATCCCCTCAAAGTATGAGGAACCCGATGAGGCCACCGGCGGGCCCACGCCCAGGAAGGCCATGGCGCCGGGCGAGAGCCCCTTCGTGGAAGAGGTGCCATCGTCGATCGGCAAGCCGGCTATCCAACTCGACAACAACGATCCGGAAGGCTGCGTTGCGGACGATAACCTCCTGGGATTCCGTTGGGTCAACATCGACCTCTTCTCGTCGGTCGATGGGTTCAAGGGACCGATCGATGTCGGCAACGCCAACGGCAACTTCGGCGAGCGGCTGGGTGTCAACGCCGCCGTGAAGGTCCTTCCCTGCCTGGGCGTGGGCCTCCAGGCCGGAACGGCAGCGGTACTCAGCAATCTGAAAGGATCGCCCTACCCCGAGCCCAACGCCACGATCCGCGATCAGATTTTCACCACGGTCGGCATGTTCCAGCGGATCAATCGCGAGCAAGGCGTTTTTACCTGGGGTTTCGCCTACGACTGGTTGTTTGACGACTATTATTCCAACTTCCATTTCGGTCAATGGCGGGTGAAGGCGGCCTACGAGCTCAATCCCTGCAACGAATTCGGTATTCAGGCATCCTTGCCCGAGCACGGCTCGACGGGCTACCTCCCCGATTTCTTCGGCAACATCACGGATGTGCATTTCAAGCCGATTACGCAAGGCAACTTGTACTGGAAACACACCTGGGACAATGATGCCAGTTGGACCGGCCGGCTCGGCATGGCCGAGCGGCCCGGTTTGTTCGTTTTCGGCAGTGAAAGCCGGATGCCGCTGACCAAGAACCTGGCACTGACCAGCGAAATCACCTACATCATGCCCAATGCGGCGGGTGGACCAGACGGCCAGACGCAGGAAATCTGGAACGTCTCGGTCGGAATGGAGTTCGTACTCGGCGGCTTTGGCCACCGCTGTGCAACCCCCTTCCGGCCGTTCCTGCCCGTTGCCGACAACGGGTCGCTGGCCGTCCGCGAAGTGGGGCAGTAACTAGATTCTACGGCATATAAAACGGGTCGCTATTGTTCTTCGTAATCAGGAAGAACAGGTTCGCCGCGTCGATCCGCTTGGAGAGTGCCTGGACCGAGCCGTCGCCCATGCCGCAGGTCACGACGGCGGGATGCATCGACGAGGGGCCGTAGGCCGGCGGGGTCGGGGCGAAGCCGGCGTCTTCGTACTTGCCGGCGTCGGCGCCCATCGGGCTGAAGTCATAGGAGAGGAAGGTCCGCAGGCCGGCCTTCGTCACGCCCGAGTCGTCGCCCCAGGTGTTGTCAAAACCGGGCGGCGCAAAGAACCGATAGGGGGCTTGCGGCGTCTCGCCCCTGGGCGAACTCTGCTGCGGCAGGCCGACCAGCGTTGCTTCTTTGCCGACGAGCCAGCGGCTGGCCGCCTCGTCCATCGTTTCCATCGTGAAGAGCGTATGCGAGAGGCCGTCCAGGATGTCGGCGGCACGTGTGCCGTTGCCCGGAAATATCGCGCCATCGGGATGGAGCGGCACGGTGTTCGCGGCCCGCGCCATGGTGCCATAGGGCGGTTTGGCCGTCGGGTTCGCCACCATCTTCAGGCTGTCGCGAGTCGACGCGCCTAGGGCCTTGTAGTTGGTAATACCCACCGGCTGCTGTTGCGCGAGCGCGTTTTGCTGAGCGGCGCCGCGGGCATTGCTCGGGCAGATGAACTCCTTGAGCTGAGTTTTCATCGCATTGGCAACCGCCTGGTTCGTGGTGTCTTCGACGTCCTTGACGCCTTGGGGCAAGGTCTTATAGAGCGTGTCGTACTCGATGAACGGCAGCAGCCGGGTCAGGAAGCTGTAGCCGCCGACGGTCCAGGTGTTGCCGCCGGGGGCCTTGGTAACGGATGCCGACGAGGGGTACATGTTATTGAAGGTCGAGGCGTAGTTCTGCATCGCCAGCGCGATCTGCCTTTGGTTGTTCATGCAGGCTGCCCGGCGTCCCGCTTCGCGGGCGGCCTGGATCGCCGGCAGGAGCAGGCCAATCAGGATGCCGATGATGGCAATGGCCACGATCAATTCGACCAATGTAAAACCGCGTTTCGCACGTTTCGCATTCATAGCGCACCTCCAAGGGTTAAGGGGGGGTCGAACAAAGGGTTCGAGCAATATGCATTATATTCGTGGCGAGCGAGGGGGAAGTCAAGTTGCAGGGTGGGACAAGATTGTGTAGTAATCGCCGGCCCACCCTGTTTGACTGGAAAGCACTTAATGGTGGGCCGGCATCGCCGACCCGCAAAGCGGGTACCCCGGATCTTGTTCCACCCTACGTCTATAGCCTCCACTCTACATCTTCGCCGGCTGGTAGATAAACGAATCCCAATACCGCCGGTCCAACTGGTAAATGTCCAGCGGATCCTTGCTGATGTCGAACGTCTCGGGCAACAGCCCGAAACGCTTCATCTCGCGAATGTATTCCTCCCGCGGCTTGAAGCCGGGCATGTCGAACCGCTTGACCTGTTCCAAGTGCCGCTTGCCAGCCTCGCATAAGGCCAACAGGAGCCGATAGTCGGGGTCGGCGGTGGAGCGGAAGACGCCCTCTCCCGGAGTGGACGGGGGGGCTTTGCCCCGCGCCTGGCATCGTCCATACCCGCCGGCGCTGCGGGCCAAGGGGGCCAGGAGCACGAGCGATTTCTCCGGCCGCGAGAGGTTGTAAATGATGTGCCGCGAGAACTCCAGGCGGCGGTCGCCCAGCGACGGCTCCCAGAAACTCAGGCCGTTCTCGTCGCAAAGCGTCCGCGCGATCGGATTGGTCCGCGGATCGTGGCACGTCGCGCAACGGCGGGCAAAGACGGGCTGGACCGCGCGGGTCTCGGGCCAGTCGTTGTCGATGTTGAGCGTTTCCGCGTTGTTGATGTAACCGCCGATGCTGCCGGTGCCCAGGGCCGCATAGGTGCCCGGATAGGGGGCGCCGATGTCGAGCCAAAGCTGCACGATGCGGCGCTCGCGCTCGGTCGGCTTCACGTCGTAATGGCCGCCGGCGAGCAACTTCATCAAGGGCGACCCGCCGCTGCCGAGCGTCCGCGGGGCGTAGTTGCTCTGCGGTTGGTTGCGGCCGTCGGCCAGTTGCTTCCAGACGGTCAGCGTATAGTAGCTGTGCGAGAACATGGGGCCGCGATCGCCGGAGAGAATCACGCCGCCGTCGCGCCGGTCGTAGTCGTGGCAGCGCAGACAGTTGCGGTCGAGGACCGGCTGCACGTCGCGGGGGAAATCGGGCAGGTCCGGAAGGTCGGAGAACGGTTCGATCGGGCTGGCCCTCCGCTGCGCGGCCAGCGGGATCGGTTGGCTGAGGGAAGGCGGCGCGTCCGTGCGGTGCTCGTGGCAGCCGATGCAGCTCGCGGTCTCGCCGGGCTGGACCGTCGTGAAACTCTGCATCCGCTTGACCGCCAGCCCCTGCTCGTCCAGGGCCACGAACAACAGGCTCCGCAAGGGCGGGGCCTCGAAAAAGGCCGAGCCGTCGGCCTCGACGGGCACCGTCCCCAGCACCCGCTCCAGAGTGAACGTGCCGGCGTAGCTCAAGGGATCCATGCCGCCGGTGAAGTTGATCGGCTTGGGCAGGCTCTCGATGACCATCAGCTTCTTGATCTCGCCGGGCCGGACGCCGGACATGTTGCGGCCGAGATAGACGTCTTTCAAGAGATACTTGCCCACCGGCTGGGCCAGATCGACCCGCGGCGGGATGGCGAACTCGACGGGGTGGGCCACGATCGGCCGCGGTTCGTGCAGCCAGACCGGGCCGAACTCCTTGGGCGCGGTGAAGAGAGTCGCCTTCTCGCCGTGGTCGTCCATCAGCACCAATCGCTCGTTTTCGGCCGCCATGAAGGCCGTGGCGCTGAAAGCCCAGGGATCGCGGTAATCGGCCTGTTTGCTGATGTTGACCAGGTTGCCCAGCTCGTCGGGCCCCTGTCGGGGGCTGACGCGGGCAACGAACCCGGAGTGTTCCGTCTGCCCGTGGCCGGGCGAGTGGATCATGATCACGTCGCGGCTGCCGGGGATCGGCTTGGCGTCGATGAAAACCCCGCCCGGATGCAAATTGCCGAAGAAAACGCTCTGCTCGGTGCCGTCGGTGTTCATCGTCCAGAGATGGTGGTAGTGGACCTGCGAGCGATCGATATACTCCCAGCGCATGTAGAGCAGGCGGCCATCGGCCAGGACCCAGGGAGTGTTGTCGTGCTCGATATTGGCCGACAAGGGACGGATCTGCCCGCCATCGGCCTCGCAGCGCCAGATATTGCCGACCTGGGTCGACCAGCAGCCGACCCACCGCCTGGCCCGTGTGGTGACGAAGGCGATGCCGCCATCGGGCAGCCAGCAGGGCTCGTAGTCGTCGAACTTGCCGTCGGTGATGCGCCGCAGGCCGGTGCCGTCGGTGTTGATGACGTGCAGCAGGTAATTCTCCGTGCCGCTTTTGCGGTAGGAGAAAAGGATCCGTTTGCCGTCGTAGTGTACGGCTGGATCGCGGACGCTGCCCTGGGGGTCGTCGATCAGCAGCGTGAGTTTGCCGGTCCGCAAGTTCAGTTTGCAGAGCTTGCCGAGTTTGCCGTACATCGGTCGGCCGCGGTTGGCGGCCCAGTAGCCGATATTGGCGTACCAATGTTCGTACATAATGGTCCGCGCGGCGAAGACGATTTCCTCCACGTCGTGCATCGGCCCGGCCAGGAACCGGGTCCGAAGATCGGCCGGTTTCTCGCCGCCAGCGGACGGCGCGGCGATCCACGGCAGGGAAACAGCGGCAAACATGACGACAAGGTTGCGGCGACGAAGCGGTGGGCACATAATAGGAGGGTCTCCGGTGGGAATCTTCCACTTTTGCTTATGCTGACTCAGCGGCGCGGGGTTGTCAAGAGAGTTATGCCACGCATGCTTCCTCCGATCCCCGATTTGCCGCTCGCGCTGCGGCAGTTGATCGATCAACTGCCTGCGGGCCGTGTCACGACGGCCGGCACGCTGGCCGCGGCGCTGGGCAACCCGGTCGCCGCGCGATGGATCGGTCACTACTTGCTGCACCACGATCATGATGCGAACTGCCGGTGTCATCGCGTGTTGCGGGCCGGCGGAGCGCTGGGACCCTATCCCGACGGCAGCGACGAAAAGGTCCGGCGGCTGCGCGGATGGAATCGAAACGGACGCCGGATGCGTCGATCTGTGCGTTACGGCTACGACGATTTCAGCGGCGATCGCCCGCTGGAGAAGCTCGCCCGCTACCAGGATCGCGTTGCTGCGAGGGTTTCCTTGCGACCCAGGCGCAAAGTGCCGCAACTGCTCGGCGGCGTCGACGTTTCCTATATCAGTCCGAACGAAGGCGTGGCGGCCTACGCCCTGGTGGAAACGGCCACCGGCGAGTTGCTGTGGTCGACGACCATTCGCCGGCGCATTCGCTTTCCCTACATCACGTCGTACTTGACGTTTCGCGAGCTGCCGTTGTTGATCGAACTGATCGACGAAGTCCGCAGCCGGGACCGCATTGCCCCCGTGGTCCTGGTCGATGGCACGGGCATTCTCCATCCGCGACAAGCGGGAATCGCCAGTCACCTGGGTGTCGTCACTGGCCTGCCGACGATCGGCGTGACCAAGAAACTTCTCTGCGGACGGGTCGAAATCGCCGGGTTGCAGCCCTTGGAATCGCGGCCGGTCGTGTTCGGCGATCAACCGATCGGCGCGGCCATGCGGCCGGACAGCGGAACTGGCCGGCCGCTATTTATTTCGCCTGGAAGTGGAATAAATCTGGCCTCCGCGGAACAGATCGTACGAGCGGTGCTTGCGGGAAGACGATTGCCATTGCCCCTCTATTGGGCGGATCGTCTGAGTCGCCATCATGCGAAAACCTTGTTATAAAACAAAATTGTTTTCGCGTCGATGAAAATCGAGAAAACCGGCCGTAAGATCGGTTGACGAAGGGGCGGTTAAGGGGGTAAAAATAGAAAGAGGGTCGAACTTGCGGGTTCGACATTTTTCTTGGTTCAGGAGTTTGATGAATGGCAGCGATTGTGAAGTTTGAGCAGTGTGAAGGGTGTGGCGACTGCGTCGAGACGTGCCCTTGCGGCGCGATCGAGGTGAAGGAGAACAAGGCGGTAATCGACGGCGAATTGTGCGCCGATTGCGGGGCCTGCGTCGATTCGTGCCCGACCCACGCAATTGAGATGGAGTAGGCCCGCGACTACGTAGAACGGAATTCATTCCGCTGCACGCGTGCGTCGCTCGAATACTTGGCGGATAATTATAGCGGACCGCGCCGGTCTCGGCGCGGTCCGCTTTTTCATTTGGCAACCACGTTGATTGGTTCACCCCGCAGAAACGCGGCGACGTTCGCCGCGGTGACTGCCATCAGTCGCCGCCGTGCCTCTTGCGTCGCCCAGGCAATGTGCGGAGTGATCAAGCAGTTCTTCGCGACGAGCAACGGGTTGCTTTCAGCCAGCGGTTCAACCGACAAGACATCCACCGCCGCCGCGGCGATCCGGCCCTCGTTCAGCGCGTCGGCCAGGTCTCGCTCGTTGACCAGTCCGCCGCGGGCCGTGTTGATCAAGATTGCGGTGCGCTTCATCGTGGCGATCCGCGCCCGATTGACCATGCCCGAGTTATCCGCGTTGAGCGGGCAGTGCAGCGAGATGACATCGGCCTCCGCGAAGACGTCCTCGGTCGACCGCCAGGCAAAACGCCCGTAGCCGGGAGGGCCGCCGGGATGGGCGTCGCAGGCCAAGACCTGCATGCCCAGCGCGTGGGCCAACTCGCCCACGCGGCGGCCAATTCGCCCGAAACCGACGATTCCCATTCGTTTGCCGGCCAGTTCCACCAGCGGGGCGTCCCAAAAGCAGAAGTCGCCGCGGCGCTGCCATGCGCCTTGCCGCACGAGTTGGTCATGCCGCTCCGGTCGATGGACCAGCGCCAGCAGCAGGGCGATTACGTATTGCGCCACGCTGTCGGTGCCATACTCGGGCACATTCGAGACCACGATGCCGTGCCGGCGAGCGGACTCGACATCGACCACATTGTATCCGGTGGCGAGAACGGAAATGAACCGCAGCGACGGCAGCGCGGCCAGCGTCTCCCGGTTGAGCGGCGTCTTGTTGGTCAGAACGATTTCCGCATTGCCGGCCCGTTCGATGACCTGACCGGCCGGCGTGCGGTCGTAGACCGTCAGCTCGCCCAGTGCCGCCACAGCGTCCCAGGGGTTGTCGCCCGGGTTAAGCGTGTATCCGTCCAGAACTACGATCTTCATGGGAGTGTAAACCGGTTGACTTGCCCGGAGCGGAGGCGGAAACGCTTCAAGCCGAGCGGATGATCGGGGGCGAGCGGCTCCAGATCGGTCTTCGAACCGGGCGGCAGGAGCAGTTCTCCTTCACCTTGCCGCGGCGCCTTCAAGGCAACCTTGTGCCCGCCCGGCGCCGCCTCGGACTTGAACTCGAAGCGGCCGATCGGCGCATAAGCCGCCAGTTCCAACCGCCCCAGATCGCCCAACTGCGGGCGAACCTGGTAACGCGCAAATCCCGGCGCCGTGGGACGGATGCCCGCGATGTCCATCATCAGCACGAAGATCGGCGACAAGGCGCAGTGGCTCCATTCGGAGGTTGAATCCGCCCCGGCGTACCAATCCTCTTGGATCGTGTTGTTCGCGATCACCGAGCCCATGGTCGCCCAGCGCTGGCGGAAGTCGCGCACGATCACGTCGCCGCGGCCGGCCTTCGCCAAGGCCCAGTACCGCCAGTTGGCGTTGCACGGATACGACAGGCCCATATCGGGCGGACATTCCACCAGGGCCCGCACCGCCGCCCTCGCGTTACCCCCGGGGCACTGGTCGAAGAGGATCGACGTGGCCAGGGAGCGGTCGCATAGCCGGGGCGTCTTTTCCTCCGGCAGCCATGGCAGGTTGTTGACAAACAGGCGCCGTTCCGCGCTCCAGAATCGCCGCACTGTGGCCTGGAGGATCTCGGCGCCCAGCTTCTCGGCCTCCCGGGCCCGCTGCTCGTCGCCAAAGGCCCGCGCCATGGGGGCCAGGGCGTGCTGCAGCATGGCCGCGGCATACAGGTTGAAGGCGCACTGCTTGTGCCGCGGTTGCCGATAGGCAATGTGGTCGATCCACACCGTGGGCAGGCCCAAGTGCTCCACCGGCAACAGGCCGTCTTTGTCGCGGATCGACGCCAGGTACGTGGCGAATCGCAGCAGTTGGGGATAAGGCTCGCGGAGCGCGTCCAGGTCGCCTGTCTGCATCCAGTGGTGCCAGCAGTCGAAATTGAAGCCGACGCCGTGGTCCAGCAGCGGCCCCCAGTAGGCCCCGTCGATCTGCTTCTGCATCACCCGGGCCAGGCGATCAAAGGCCGGCCAGCAGTCGAGGAAGTAACCCTCGGGCGTCATGCCTTCGCTGAAGGTCCGCAGGAAACGGGCGGGCAAACGGGTCTCGCCAAAGGCATAGCGGATGGCGTGCAACTGGTGCCCGCCGTCGCCGCTGTACTGCTGCCGCTCGCGTCCCATGCCGTCGGCACAAATCTCCTGGGCGCTATTCCGCAGGGTGTTGACCGCGGCGTCGAAGAGCCGTTGCAAGGCCGGTTCGGAGCAGCGGATGTACGGCTCATGGGACCAGGCAAACTGGCGCCGACGCACGCCGACGTCGCGGATCGTCACCGGCCGGCTCGCGCCGCGGACGTGCAGTTGCAGCCAGCGGAGCGACTCGTAGTCGAAGTTCTCGAAGCGGTTGACCCCCTCGCGGCAGACGAAACGCGTCCAGGAGAAGAAGTGCGTATCGAGCCAGGCGGGACCGCCCGGGGCGTGTGATTCCTGCGGCAAGACCTCCACAATCGTGCCTGCCGGGGCGTCGATCGTGAAGCAAGGCCAGCCCACCAGTTGCTCGGGGAACTCGAAGGTGGCCCACAACCCCTGGCGGTCGGTGGCGGTTGCCGGAAGGCTCCAGCCGCCCTCGGGGAGTGCCTGCGCAACCTTCTCGCGGACCACGCGATACGAGTTGGGCATGCGGAACTCGAACCAATCGGCCGGGTCGCGGAGCCAATCGATCCGGCCCGACTCCGCCAACTGTCGCGCCGGCGCCATCGTCTCCTTGAGGGCGGGGATCTGCCGTTTCCGTAGTGCACATCGACTGGGATCGGCCTGGTCCATGGAATCGTTGCCCGGATAGTCGCTGCACGAGGGCGGCTTATCGGAACCACAACTTAGAACCGCAGCCGAAATCCAGGCGTCGTCGAGCTTGCCGCCCGGAGTGTCCCAGCCGTAGGGGTGCAGGCGGGCGTCGAAATCCTCTTGCAGCGCTCGCAGGAACCAGCGCTTCGGCTGGCCGGGACGATGTGCCCGATCCAGGCGGGCATGCCACGATTCGTCGGAAACGATCGTCTGCCGCCGGCCATTGTCCAACTCCAGCGTGGCATGGAAGAGGAGCCCCGGCTTGCCCCCGGCCCACGTGCCGTCGCCGATGCCGTAGAACAGGACCTCGACGCCAATCACGTTGTCGCCCGCTCGCAGATAGGGTGCGAGGTCCAGCGGATCGACATCCAGTTGCCGGGGATCGCAAGGGGCCGGTCCCCACTGCGCCCGCTGTCCGTTGATCGTGATGCGGTATCGGCTGTCGGCCGTGATCCAGGCCTTTGCCCGCCGGGGCGCGTGGTCGAGATGGAATTCGCGCCGGAAGAGCACGAACGTGTTGGGCAAGGTCCGCTGCGACGGTAGCCAGATCCATCGAGCCGGACGCAGATCGGCGCACAGCGGCTGCCAGGTCTCAGGTCCAAGGCGGTCAAGTTCAGCGACTGTGAGCGGCCGTGACGGCTGGTCGGCCAGAACGGGCAGGGCCGTGAGAATTGTGACAAGCAGGGTTGCCCAGAACCATCGACGCATGCGAGATCTCCTCGGTTAGTGCTGCATTTTCGAAGTTGATGTCAGGGGTACTTAGGCGGCGTTCATTGTACCAATTCCCCGTAGGCATGGAACCGCTCGATCAACCTGGCATAGCCGCAAACTCGGGCCTGGCGGCAGCCTTGCACGCCAGAAGCTCCTGCAGCATAATAGGAACCGTTCCGCAAGACCTTCCTGGGAGAGAATATCGTGCAAACCGCTTGCGATTGGCGCGGCTACCTGGCCGAGTTCCTGCCGCTCCTCTTCCGATGAAGCCCCGATGATGGCTCTCAACGTCACATTCCTTGGCAGGGCGGCGGTCTTCGGCCTCCTGATGCTGCCCGCGGCGTGCGACGCCAGGCCGACGGCCGGTTCGCCGTCCCGTTCTGGCGCCGCCGTTGTTGCTGATCCGGCCCCTGACGGCCCGATTGCCTCGCCGGAAGCGGACTGGCCGCAATGGAACGGCCCCCGGCGCGACGGAACCTGCGACGAGAAAGGCCTTCTGCCGACCTGGCCGGAGGACGGGCCAAAACTCGTCTGGAAGGTTGCCAGCCTGGGACGCGGCTGGTCGTCGCCGATCATTGCCGCCAACCGGATCTACATCACGGGGGACGTCGACGACGACCTGGTGATCTTCGCCTTCGACCTGAACGGCAAGACTCTGTGGCAAGCCAAGAACGGACGTTCATGGACCGGCTCGTACCCAGGCGCCAGGGCTTGTTGCGCCTACTCCGCGGGCAATCTCTATAACATGAACGCACACGGCCGCGTGGCCTGTTTGGAAGCCGCGACGGGCAAGGAGATCTGGGCGGTGGATGTGCTGCAGCGGTTCAAGGGACGGAATATCACCTGGGCGATGAGCGAGTGTCTGCTCGTCGATGGGCCGCGGGTGATCGTGACACCGGGTGGTGACAAGGCCCTGATGGCGGCACTCGACAAGCGTACCGGCCAGACCCTCTGGACCACGGAACCGCTCGGCGAGGACCGGGCTTCGCACGGCTCGCCGCTTCTATTCCGCCATGCTGGGCGGCGGATCGTGGCGAACTGTTCCTCGGCGCACGGCTTCGCCGTGGATGCCGACACGGGGAAACTCCTGTGGACCGTGCCGCTGCGAAGTCCCTATGGGGTCAACGTCGCCACGCCCGTCTACGGCGAGGGCCGCATTTTCCACACGACTCCCTATGTATTCGGCACCTGCTACCAGTTGCGGCCGGGAGCAGGCGGCCCGCAGCCCGAGAAGGCGTGGAGCACGACCTTGGACACCTGCACCGGCAGCGTGCTGCTGGTGGACGGTCTTCTCTATGGCAGCGGCTACAAGCAGCACAAGTCGTGGCTGTGCACCGACTGGAAGTCCGGCGAGACCCGCTATGAGTTCAAGGGCCTGACGAGCGGCTCGGCCGTGTTTGCCGACGGGCGGTTGTTCTGCCTGGCGGAGGACGGACGGGCGGCCCTGCTACGGCCCATGACAGGGCGGTTCAACATCGACGGCGAATTTCGGGTTGTTCCCGAGAACGTGCATGATGCCTGGGCACATCCGGTCTTGCTGCACGGCAGACTGTACGTTCGCTATCACGATACCCTGTGGTGTTACGACGTACGGCCCGAAGGATGAATTGCTAACTCTCATGATACTTTGCGGCCCGTGTTGTGCACAAGCGAAGCGCAGCCGTAGAATAACGTCTTCGCATGAAAATGATCGATGCTCACCGTTTTCAACTAGGAGATAAGCCATGCCATCGAAAGTGACTCGTCGTCGATTTCTGGGAAGTACGGGGCCTGCGGCCCTGCTTGGCGCCGGGACCGCCCTTGCGGCCGTTCCAGAGCAGGTGAAGCTCGCTGCCGCGCCGCGGCCCATCAAGGTTCTCGGCATCTGTTGCAGCCCGCGAAAGGGCAAGACCACGGCTGCCGCCCTCCGCATCTGTCTCGACGCGGTCAAGGCCGCGGACGGGCGGATCGAGGTCGAGCTGATCGAGCTGGCCGGTCTGAAGATTCCCGGCGAAGTGGCTGCCGGGGTGGCCTTGGAGCCGGGCCAGCGCGATGATTTCCCCGCCCTTGCGCCAAGGCTTTCCGACCCCACGGTCGCCGGGATCATTCTCGGCACGCCCGTCTACTTCGGCAACATGTCATTCCTTTGCAAGGCGCTGCTCGATCGTTGGATCGTGTTCCACAAGGACAAGCTGCTTGCCAACAAGGTGGGCGGCGTGCTGGCCGTGGGCGGCGGGCGAAACGCGGGCCTCGAACTGACGATCCACTCGGTCCAGGTGGCCCTGATGTCGCAGCAGATGATCGTGGTCGGCGATGCCCCGCCCACGGGTCATTGGGGCGGGACGGTCTGGGCCGGCAACCCCGCCGTCGCCGGCGGCGCGGCGCCCGACATCGCACGCGACGAGGCAGGCATCGCCACGGTCAAAAACCTCGGCCGCCGCGTGGCGGAGATCGCGTCAAAATTGCACGTGCCGGGCTAATATCGGCCGGAGAATTGGTTGCAGGATGGAACTGCGAGTCCGTCCCTTGCCATTGGACGGACTCGGAGGTCCATCCCACGTATTCAGAACTTCGTGCCGTCGACTGGTTCGCCGTCGTTGATGCAACTCAGGCGGCGGTGGGTGTCGGCGTCGATGCCATAGGATATGGCATGCGTCGAACCGTCGCAGAAGACCGTGTTGAAACTGCCCACGTGGGCGCTGCCGAAGGTGTCGGCATTGGTGAGTCCCGCTTGATCCTGCATTGGCTGCCAGCCATTGCCCGAGCGGTTCGTGTCGTTATTGTAGCCGGAATACAGGCTTTCGTTGTCGGCGGGATCGGTGCCGGTGAAATAGGCGTTCGGATTGAGATACTTCTCGCCGAGCATGTAGGTATTGCTGGTCCCATCGTGAATCTTTTCCATGGGAATCTGGCTGCGGAGGTAGCTGATGCCCAGGCAGATGCCGGAGAGGTCGGGCCAGGCGTTCTGCGCAGTCCAGGCGTCGCCCTGGGCGATCGTGGGGGGCCCCTGCACCGTGTACGGGTAATACGGCGAGGGATACCCGGAGTTTGCGGCGTAGTCGGTCTTGGCCGCGTAAGGGGCCGGGTTCGAGTTGTAGGGGGCGTCGGAGGTCGAGATTTCGATGACCGTCCGCCGCCGCGTGGGACAATTGAAGATCGGCACGGGCGTGGCGATCCGCGTGGCGTTGACCGCCATCTTCTGGGCATCCGTCATGCCCGCTCCCATCCGCCAGAGGGCATCCTGGTCGACGTAGGGCAGGATCGCATAGCACCAACCGCCCGGCTGGTTGGGGCCCGTGCCGCGGTCCGGATCGCCCACCAGGTACCAGCCCCAGCCGCCGGAGGGGAAGAAGTTGTTCGCCTCATGATGGGCGAGCATGGCCGCGCCGAGTTGCTTGAGGTTGTTCGTACACTGGGTCCGCCGCCCTGCTTCTCGCGCCGCCTGCACGGCCGGCAGCATCAGCGCAATGAGTATGCCGATGATCGCGATGACCACCAGGAGCTCGACAAGCGTAAATCCGCGCAGGGGCCGGCGAAAGGCGCGACGCTGCGAGAGTTTCGAGTTTCCTGCGGTCATAACGGATTCAAATCCTTTTCCTCCGTCGCCAGGCGGCAAGACCGGCCGCCAGCCCGCCAACGGCCAAGAGTGCCAGCGTTCCCGGCTCGGGCACTGCCGAGACCGCCGCTCCGGATGACCCGGCAGGCGGGGCGGCCGACGCGGCAAAGATCGAACTTGCGCTGGCGCCGACGGTCAGGCTCGACCCGTCGAGCAGCGCGGTGTCGGACGTCAGAACCAGCGTGCCGTCCAGAACCGTCGTGCCGCCTGTGTAGGTGTCGGTGCCGGAAAGAACTTGAGTGCCGGCGCCCAGTTTGACCAAGGCCTGCCCGCTGCCGTCTAGGATCATGCCTAAGAACGTGCCGCTGCCGCCGTTGACGCCCAGATACATCGTGCCGGCCCCGTTGTTTCTGAAAACTCCGCCGCTGTCGCCGTTCAGCGCGTCGAAATAGACATCGCCCTGGCTACCGACGATTGCGTCGTTAATGGTCAGAGAACCGAGGTTGCCGGTGCCGGTCTTCAAGTAGCTGCTCAACCCGCCTTCGAAGTCGGCCAGCCCCCCGGCCGACTGGTTAAACGTCACCGCGTTGCCGCCGTTCGCAAAATAGATCCAGGCGGTTCCCGTACGGAGGAATGTTCCCGCCCCGGTAATCGCTGGGGAAGTCTGTGTCCAGCGGTAGTACGTCCCGTTGTTGCTATCAAGCTGGAGCGTGCCTCCGGCGGAAATGGCGAAGCCGCTTGACTAGTTGATGTTGTTCCCGCTCTCGCTGTCGGCATTGATCACCAGTGCGCCGCCGCTGATCGTCGTGGTGCCGCCGTAGGTATTCACGCCGGTGAAGACCTGCGTGCCCGTGCCCGTCTTGTTGATCGACCACTGGTTCTGGCCAGGTCCGCCCGTCGCGGATATGGATCCGGCCCAAGTGCCGCTGCCGCCGGCGACACCCAACTCGAGAGTGTCGCCCGCTTCATACGGTGGGTACAAGGTGCCGGCCCCAGTCAGGGCATCGAAGGGAACGACGAAGCCGTTGCCGTTCGTACCGTCGGTATAGAACGATGCATTGGCGGCGATCTTCAAAGAGCCCTGGTTGGTCGGTGCAATCATATTGGCCCAACCATTGGCGGTCCAACTCCCTGCTTCGATGTCGAGCAGACCGCCTGCCGACATATTGGTCGTGAAGGTCTGGGAGCTGCTGTTGCCGTAATAGTTGCTGGCGCCTGTCTTGACCACGGTCCCTGCGCCCGTAAAAGTGACCACATTGCTGTTGACCTGGGAATTGCCCGTGGCCAGTTGCGTCACTGCCCCGGCGGCCGTGTTGATGGTCCCGGCCGGGGGCGAGAAGCCCGCGAACGTCAGCGTGCCGCCATTGACCACCGTGCCGCCGCCGTAAGCGTTGTTTGCCGTCAGGGTCAGCGCGCCGGGACCGTTCTTGGAAAGGCCGCCACTGCCGCCCACTGCGCTGGACAAGGTGAGGCTGGTCGCGGCATTGTCGACCTGGATGGTGCCGCTCGTGCTGAGTGTCACCGCCCGATCTGTGCTGGGAACGGCGTCCATGCCGGCGTACTCCAGGCCCCCGCCGTCCAGGTTGATGGCGCTGCCTGCGCCCAGCGCCGTTGACTCCCATGTTGGCGATCGAGGGCACTGCCAGCATGCCGCCGTTGATCGTGACATTGCCGCCGAAACTGTTCGCCGAATTGCCCAGCGTCAAGCCGCCCGGTCCCGTCTTGGTAAGTCCGGACGGGCCGGCAATGGAACCGGCAAGCATGAGCATCGTGCCCGGATTATCGACCTGCACATTCCCGCCGCCGTTATTGAGCGCAATGGAGCGATCGGTCGAGGGCGTGGCATCGGTACCTGTGTATTCGAGGGTCCCGCCGCCGAAGGCCAGGCTCGTGCCTGCACCCAGCGGGCTGTTCTGACCGCCGTTGGTGATCGAATTGACCGCAATCGTGCCGCCGTTGAAATTGACGGGGCCCGTAAAGCTATTAACATTGGCGATGGTCAGCGTCGCCGTGCCGTTCTTGGTCAAGCCGGTGCTGCCGCTGATGGCGCTGGTTCCCTGCAACGTATACGCCAGGGTGTTATTACTGAAAGTCACGCTGGCCGGAGTTACGTTGGAGCCGTTGATGGCGACCGTGCCGCCAGTGGCCGAATCGTCAAAAACCACGGCCAGGCCATCGGAATACTTGCTCGGCGTACCGCCCGCCCCGCCGATCTGCCAATTTTGGGTGCTCGTGTCCCAGGCCGTACCATTCGCCCCGGTCCAATAGGGGGCATTCGCGGCCACGAACAACTCGATAAACGAACTGCTGCCGGTAACGTTCTTGAGGGCGTAGAGTTGGCCGTCGCCACTCGGTTCCGTGCCCAGCATAAAGGCCGAACTGTCCCCGCCTTGAAGCGCGCCGGAGTAGCCGATCAAGGGATAGCCGCCGACCGAGAGGGTCGTGGTGCCGATGTTGATGGTCACCGAGCTGCCGCCGCTGACCGTCAGACCGTTGTTGCCGGTCACGTTCAGCGACGGGATGTTGCTGTTGGGAGTGACATTGATCGTGGCGGAACCAAGGAACGAGAGGCTGTTGAGGGTCAAACTCCCGACGCCGCCCTGGCCGGCTTCGAGGATGCCGCCGTCCTGGACGGTCGTGGGCCCGACGCTGCCTTGCCCGCCCAGGGTCGCGCCGGCGCCCACGCTCACCGCGCTGCTGGTCGAGAGCGAACCGTTGACGTACAAATTGCCCGCATTGACGCTAGTGGCGCCCGTATAGGTATTGTTGCCGCCCAGGACCATCGTGCCGGCGCCCGTCTTGATGATGCCGCCTTGGGAATCCCCCTGGCCGGTTGAGATGATGTTGCCGCTGACCAGCAGGTCGACGCCATCGCTGGTCGTGCCTTGGGCCACGTTGAAGGTAAGATTGTTCGCACCGGAGGCGAGGCGAAGGTTGACGGTGGCGCTGATGACGGCGTGATCGGGACTTGCCAGGGTGTTCAGGGTCGGGTTATACGAATTCCCGTAATACCAGTCCATCGTGTTACCTCCCCCGCCGCTGCTGATCGTACCGCCCGTCATGGTAATGCTGCTGGCCGCAATGCCGCCGCCGCCGGGATTGGCGCTGAAGATCATGGTGCCGTGGTCGATGCTGACCGTGTTGACGGAAACGCCGCCGTTCCAGCCCAGGTTCCAATTGCCGCCGGCGATGACCGTTGCCCCGGGATTGATGGCGAGGCTGCCAAGGATGTTCCCCGCTCCGCCGCCGGGGACCGGCCCGAAGGCAAGCGTGCCGCCGCTGACCGTGGTCGAGCCGCTGTAGGAGTTTACTCCGCTGAGCGTCAGCATGCCGGTCCCGGTCTTGGTCAGACCGCCGCCGCCGCTCATCGCGCCGCTGTAGACGGTGTTGGCGTTGTTCGAGCCGACGACGATCGTCACAGGATTACTGGCTTGGTCATCGAGCGCGAAACTGCCGGAACCGGCAAGGCCCCCCAGCAGCGCCGTGCCGAGGCCGGCACTGAATTGCAATCCATTGGCCGCAATCACGGTGACCGTGCTGTTCTGCACCGCAGCCGAGTTGCCCAAAACGAGCGTACCCGAGTTGATCGTCGTAGGGCCCGTATACGTATTGGGTCCGTTGAAGGTCACCATGCCGCTCCCCGTCAAATTGACCGCGGTCGAACCGCTGATGCCATTGGCGCCGGAACTGGAAAAAGTGTAAGAGACAGCGTTGTTCTGGAAGGAGACTGTGCCCGTAGAAACGGCATCCGCAATGGTGATGTTACTTTGTGTCACACTGGTAGTACCGCTGCTGGACGGATAGGTATCGGCGAAAGTCACGCCGTTGACCGGGGCCTGGGCCGAGATGAAAGTCGTTGGGGTCAGGCTGAGGCCGCCGACGAAGTTGTTCGACGTCGCGTTGTCCCAAAGGGCGGGATTGGTCGGATCGGCTCCGGCCCAGTAACCGATGCTCGACAGATCGCGGAGCTCAAGGGCGTTGACGTACGGGTAGTGATTGCCGCTGACATCGATCGTTTGCGCCGTACCGTTGGCCACGAACGTGCCGATGGCATATTGGCCGGCGCCGCCCGCAACATTGCTGGGGCAATACGACAGCGAGACGCTGTTCCCGCCCGTCGATCCGTAGGTGGTTTCTTGGTAGGCAATACCGTCGGATCGCGAATCGCTGGACCAGACCTCGACGGCGTAGCTGTGGCCGGAAGTCAGGTCTTGCAAGCCAATGGTGGTCACATTGTAATTTACGCCGCCGAGGACTGCCTGGTAGTTCGCATCGAGGCTGCTCCCGGCACTCATCGGGTTGGTCGGGCTGGCATTGGCAGTGCTATAGTTAACTCCATCGATGGTGACGTTGCCGTCGCTGGTGGAACCTCCAACACCGATGAAACTGACGCCGTTGAGCGTTGTTGTTCCGGAGCCATTGTTCCAATCGTAGGCATAGACCAGATTTCCCACCGTGGAGACGTCGCTATCCGCGGCGATGTTCATGGCATTGCCCCAGGTGATTTGGGCCTGGGCCGTGCCCGAAAGCCCGCCGAAAATAAGGAACGCGGACAACGCCAATCCAACGATCGAAGCTGCGCAACGAAGAACATTGTGCCCGGCCATTCAAATCACCCTTTCGCGTCAAGATGTCGGTTAACCGCCTGGAACTGTGTGGCTTGAGGAAACACACCGCCTGACCTGATACTGCCTTCAATATACCATGATTTGTATTCCTGTCTATGATTTTTTTGCGAAATTTTGCCACGCGATCGCCGCTCGGCGAATGATCGGTTCTAACGTGTGCAAGCGATGGCTAAAAAGACTGGGGGAATAAACGCTTTCAGATATTGAGATTCTTCTCGGGACGGCAATTTTCTCTGTAACAGATCGGCCGCCTGCCCGTTATCTTCTTGGCAAGCGCTGGCGAAAAGGGTCATTTATGCCAAATCCGGGTACTCGACGGCTGTGGGTGCTCGCGGTCCTGGATCGCTATGAAGCGCCGTTGGTGCGCTATGCGGCCCGGCTCCTGGGCGACGGAGATTCCGCGCGAGGCCGTGCAGCATTCCTTCTTGCAGCTTTGCGAGCGCTCGGCGGAGGTGTTCGACAACGGCCGCGTGGCCCCCTGGCTCTTTCGGGTTTGCCGCAACAAGGCGCTGGATTTGATCCGCCTGCGGCAGCGGCAAACGGGCGACAGCGAGGCCGACCTGGCCACGCTCGCCGGCCGCGAGCCCGACCCGGCCGAGCAGGCCGAGCGGCAGGACCTCTGCTGCGAGTTGGCCCGGCGGGTGGCCCAACTGCCAGCCGGCCAGCGCGAGGCCATCGATTTATGGTGCGAAGGGTTTTCGTATCGAGAGATTTCCGATATCGCCGGCCAGAGCGAGGGCAACGTCCGTGTGCTGGTCCATCGGGCGATCAAGCAGTTGAGGGCGTATTTCACGGTAACCAAGTAGCAGGCAGGCGCCAGGCGAGCCGGAGGCCTTAGCCTCCGGATACAAATTGGAAGGCCACAATCATGTCCACGAATCACGAACACGACGGTGAAGACGAAGTCCAGGCCGCGCGGCGGACGGCCCACGCCCTGGGACAAACCGAAGGCGCGGAACAGGCGGAGGTGGCGGCCGAATTGGCCGGATCGCCGCAGGCCCGGCGGGAGGTCGAGGCGGTCGAGGTGCTGGCGGCCCAGTTGAAGGAAGCGGCCCGCGAGGCCCCGCGGCCCGAGCCCTCGCCCGCCTTGCGCGAGGCCGTCGAACGACGGTTGGCCGAGCTTGAGCCGGCTGCCGGCCGTGCCGCCGCGCAGGGCCCAGCCCGGCCGTGGTGGCAGAGCCGCCTGGCCGCCCTCGCCCTGACCGTCGCCTGCCTCGTGGTCTTCACCGTGCCGATTGCACATTGGACGCATTTGCTCGGGCCGGGAAAGGAACGCGAAGTGGCAAAGCAGTCGGCGAACCAGCCAACCACAACCCAAGACAATTTGATCTCGGAACTTGACCGCCCTTTGGAAGAACCCGACGTTTCCGATATCGGGGATATCGAAGCTAAGCCGGCCCCGGAAATGGAGCTCGATCCGACCCTAAAGAAGCCGGGCGTTGCTGCTCAAGAGCATCTCGACGATGCCCCTGTCGCCCCTCTCATCGAGCATAAGGGCGGAGGCACGGCGCGAGGCCCGATAGATCGCGACGGGGCAATGGCCTTCGGTCCAAGTCGTCCCAGGGTCGCCGGTCCTCATGTGGTGACGGGTGCGGAAGTGCCTCAAAGTGGCTCTGGCAACGGCACTCCGGGCTTCAACTTCAACAACGGTGGTTCTTTGCGTTTCAGCGACGGGCAATCACCCGGCAACCAGTCGCACGAAAGCACAAAAACCGGCCAGCAAGAAAGCGAAATTGTCGCCCAGGCAACGGGTAAAGAAGGCGGTGAAAGCAAGAGCGATCCCAAGGACCCCGGCGGTGGCCAAAGACAGGCAGACGCCAAGCCGCATGGCGCGAGCGTTGGAAGGGTCAATCTAAACACTGTAACGGACGGTGATGTCTTGCACGCGGCCGCGGGCAACAAGACACCTTTACTTAACTCTCCGACACGACGTACCGCTAAGCAATACAGCGAAACGAAGAAAGCCCTCGAAACCTGGAAGCCCGCTCACGTGGTCCCCAACACCTCCCGCCTGATGGTCGGCGAGAGGGAAGAACTGCCGCTGAAGGGCATGCAGGTCGATGTCCGCGTGGACGGTTTTCGGGCCCGCGTGCTGATCGACCTGTATTACTTCAACGACCGCCCGCAACAGTTTGAAGGCAATTTCCAGTTGCGGCTGCCCGACGAGGCCTCACCCTACTTCTTCGCCTTCGGGCGGACCGTCTACCAGGCCCCGCAGATCACGCCGCAAGACTCGATGTTCTTCAAGCCGCAGCAGGTTTCGCAGGGCGATACCACGCCGGAGAAGATCCTCGCCCTCCGCGGCAATAGTTGGGAACAGCCCAAGGTGGCCCGCATGGTGCCCAAGGAAAAGGCCGCCCTGGCCTATCGCGATACGGTCCGCCGCCGCGTCGATCCGGCCCTGGTCGAATGGTCCGGGGCGGGCGTGTTCCAGTGCCGCGTCTTCCCCCTGGCCCCGCAGTCGCTGCACCGCGTGACGATCGGCTACGACGTTGACCTTCTGCGCGTGGGCGAGGACCTTGAACTGCGGCTCGACCTGCCCGGCCAGACCCCCGCCACGATCGTCGATCTGAACATCGCGGCCAGCGACGCCCGGCAAGTCAGCCTCGACGCCCCCGCCACGACCTCGGCCGACGGGCAGCGTCTATCCTACCGGTTGATCGATCCCAAGGATCGGCCGCTTGCCGTGCGATTGCGGAAGCCCGGCACGCAGATGCTCACCGGGGCCGATGAGGAGACGGGCAGTTACTTTGCCACCCGCGTGGGCCTCGCCCTGCCCGACCCTTCGGGTGCCCGGCCGCCGGCCGAACGCGCGAAGCAGGCCGTTTTCCTCGTCGATACGTCGCTCAGCGCCGGCCCGCAGTTCCCGCTCTGGACCAAGCTGCTCCGCGCCACGCTGGAGAACAACCGCGATAGCATCCGGGAGTTTGCCGTGGTCTTCTTCAACGTGGAGACCTTCTGGTGGCAAGAGAAGTTCGTGGCCAACACGCCCGAGAATGTCGACGCCCTGATGAACTATGCCGACGGCCTGGCCCTGGAAGGGGCGACCGATCTGGGCCGCGCGCTGAAAGAAGCGGCCTCGCCCGCGTGGTTGAAAGGTAGGGTGGGCCTTAGCCCGCCGCCCGACCTGTTCTTGCTGAGCGATGGCGCCGCCACCTGGGGCGAGGATCGCTGGGCGCTGCTGGCGGCGGAACTCAAGCAGGGAGCAGGGAGCAGGGAGCAGGGAGCAGGGCCCACAGGTGCGCTATTCGCCTATCGCACCGGTCTGGCGGGCGGCGACCCGCGGTTATTGGCCTATCTAGCCGAGCAGACAGGCGGGGCGGTCTTTTCGCTCGTCGGAGAAGCCGAAATCGCCTCGGCCTCGGTGGCCCATCGCAATCGGCCCTGGCGGCTGACCGGCATTGAAATGGCCGGCACTCACGATTTGCTCGTGGCCGGACGGCCGCAGTATGTCTTCCCCGGCCAGCAGTTGCTGGTTGTGGGAAGGCTGGAACAACGGCCAACCAAATGGTCGGATCAGTCGGAGCAGCCGTTCCTGCTCTTCACCCTGCAACAAGGCACGGCCACACAGACCCTCAGCGTTCGGATGGACCACGTGCTCACCTCGGAACTGGCAGCGCGGACGTTCGGCCAGGTGGCCACCAGCCAACTGGAAGACGTGTGCAGCGTGGCATCCACGGCCGAACCGGTGGCAACGGCCTACGCCCGGCACTTCCGCGTGACGGGCCGGACCTGCTCGCTCTTGATGCTCGAAACAGAGCAGGACTACGCCCGTTTCAATATCAAGCCGGAAGAAGACAGTTTTGTGGTCAAGGACCGGCCGGCCGATCCTATTGTTGCCAAGGCCGTGACGGAAACGACCGCGGCCATGAGCGATCCGAAGGCGAATTTCCTGGCCTGGTACCGCCGGGTCCGCGAGGCGTCGCAGGTCCATTTCGATCTGCCGGCCTCGCTGAGCGTGGCCTTGGAGGGCCTGCCGAGCGAGGCGTTTGCAGTAACTGCGCCGCCGCTGCAGTGCAAGCTGCGGTTCCGCAAGGACCTGCCCGAAAACCTGCGGCGGGGCACCCGGTGGCAGTCGGGCCTGCCGGAGTATGAAACGCTGGCTGCCGAGGCCCAGCGGCGGCTTGCGGCCTACGGGGCCGACGACGCCCTGCGGGGCTTGAGCTCGCTGGTCGAGGATCGGCCGGGCGATGCGGCCCTGGCCCGGGACCTGGCCTTCTCGGCCATCGAGTGGCAGCGGCCGGGCGAGGCCTATCACCTGTTGCGGCGGGCAGGCGCGGCCCGGACCTTCGAGCCGATCACCTTCCACGCCATGGCCCATTGTTTGGAACAGATGGGCCGGACCGACCTGGCGATCGTTTACTATGAACTGGCCTGCGGGGGGCAGTGGGACGCCCGCTTCGGCGACATGCACAACATCGCCCAGTTGGACTATTTTCGTTTTCTCCGCCGCGTGGCTGAAGGCCGCGACCCGGCGTACCGGGTGCCCCAGACCCGTCTGGCCGAGTATGCCAAGGCCCGCATGGCCACGCTGTCGTCGATGCAGCTTCGCGACACGGCCGACGTAGCGGCGCTGATCTTCTGGAACACCGACGGCACGGATGTCGATCTGCACGTGATCGAGCCCAGCGGCGAGGAGTGTTTCTATCAGCACACGCAGACGGCCAGCGGCGGGCACATCAGCCGCGACGTGACCACCGGCTTTGGCCCCGAGCTTTACCTGCTACCGAATGCCCCAGCGGGAAATTACCGCGTCAGCGCCCACTACTTTGCTTCCGACGCTAATCGGGCCAGCACGCGGACGAAGGTCTTGGCGTTAATCTACGAAGGCTGGGGGACGAAGGACGAGAAGTTGACCGTTAAGGCCCTCGCCTTGGTCGGGCGGAGCGAGAATCACGAGTTGGCGACGGTGAAGAGGTAATTTGGAAAGTACTGAGTACTGAGTACTAAGTACTGAGTACTAAGATCTAAGCACTAAGTTCTCAGATCTAAGATTTAACTCCCGCTCGCGACGCTCCCTCTCACCCTTGCCCCATCTCCCTTGGCAGGATCCGCGGATAGGGCGGAACCTCGCGCTCGGGCAGGGGCTGGCCGTAGCAGTCGGCCCATTCCTCGCGCTCTTCCTCGCTGGCGTAGAATCTCAGCCAGACGTCCGGATCGCCGCTGGGGCCTGTGCAATCCCAGTGCAGATAATGGTTCATGTGGTCCAGCTTTTTCTCGCGGGCGGGCAGAATGTCGCGATAGATCAGGCAATAAAGCTCACGGTCGCTCAAGTGATCGGTGAAGTCCAGCACGATCCGCTTCTGGTGCAGCTTGCGAATGACGTCCCACAGGATCGATTCCAGCTTGTTATCGGTGAGCGTTTCGGGCCGCGGGGCCCGCAGTTCGGGATCGAACCAGCGATAGATCGGCAGGATCGGGGCCTGTTCCCAAGCGAGCATGCTGGCCAGAAAGTCGTTCTCGGCGGCCAGCGTCAGTTGCTGGACGTTGACGCGCGTGATCGATTCATCGACGTAGCGCTCCAATTCGTCGCGGAGTTCCGCGTTGCGCATCAACTGCTCGACTTCGTCGGACCGGGAGGGCTGGGGATTGTTCATAGATGCCAAAATCTTGAATTGCTTCCAGAAAGTGGGGAGCTTCACACCGGGCGGCGGACCTCTGGGGGGAGGCGGCCGCAGCCCGGATAAATGCTAATTTAACAAGACGGCTGGGGAACTCCAATAATTGTCCGCGGCAAAATGGCAAAAAAAGACAGTTTTCTTGAATGGCTGCCGATACAAGCCGCACCGTTGCTCCAGCTTGAAGGCTGGGAGCGGGGAGTGGCGGGTGGCTGGTGGCTGAGCTTCAGCGGAGCCCCAGCCTTTCGGCGACTCTTGCTGGGGCTTCGCTGAAGCTCTGCTACCAGCCACCCTCTCTTGGTTGCAGAAGTAATCCTTTGGCCGATCCTACCGGTGCGGCTCCTCCGCACGGATCTCGGCCTCCAGATCGCAGATCTTGGCGAGCCGCCGGGCGTGGCGACCGCCTTCGAAGCCGGTGTTCAGCCAGATTTCGATCATGCGATCAATCAGCCGCTCGCCCAGCAGGTCGGCGGAAAGGCAGAGGATGTTGGCATCGTTGTGGCGGCGGCTCATTTCGGCCGTGAGATCGTCGTGGCAGGGGGCCGCGCGGACGCCGGGAAACTTGTTTGCCGTAATGCACATCCCCAGGCCCGTGCCGCAAATCAGAATGCCGCGATCGACCTCCCCATGGCTGACCTTGCGGGCCACGCGGGCGGCGATGTCGGGATAATCGACCGCCTCGCCGGTGTAGGTGCCCACGTCCTCGACCTCGTGGCCCAAGCTCCGCAGCAGATCGACGATCCGCGCCCGCATCGGAAAACCACGGTGATCGGTGCCAACAACGATTCGCATTAAACAGTCAACGCTTCGATTTGTTCAAGTCGCAATTCCAATTCCGCGCGAATCTGCGCGGCGCAACGCTGGTAACGATCCGCGGGTCCGCCGATGGGATCGCAGATATCCGACTCGTCTCCACAGAGCAGGAAGGTCCGTTCGGCGGCCGAAGGCCATTGGGCCACGATCGCCTCGCGATGGGTGCGGGTCATGGTGTAAATCAAGTCGGCATGGCGGACCAGCGGCTCGGTCAGCGGTTGGGTCTCATGTTCCGACAAGTCCAGATTCATCTTCGCGAGCACCTCGACGGCCTCGTGGGCCGCGCGGCCTCCAAGCATGGCCGCCACTCCGGCCGACATCACCAGCACGCCGCGGTCTTCCAGTTGGCAGATCTCGCAGCCCAGCCGTTTGGCCAGCATCTGCCGGCAGATCAACTCCGCCATGGGACTGCGGCAGGTGTTGCCCGTGCAGACGAAGAGGATCATCGTGCTGGAAAGCCGCTGCAAGGTCTTTTCCGGGACCACGCCCGCGCGGAGGACCTCGTAGCGGTTGCCGCGGATGCGGACCACCGACGAGGGCTCGCCGAAGCGGCAGGGGCCGTCGTCGAGCATCAGGTCGAGGTCGTTGCCCAGGACCTCGAGGACCTCGCGGCCGTTGACCGCTTCGACCCCGCCCGTGCGATTCGCGCTGGTCAGCGCCAAAGGGCCGACGAGCATCCGCAGTACATCCAGCAGGACTTGATGAGCGGGCACGCGCAGGCCGAGGGTCTTGGTGGGCGTCACGTGGTTGAGGACGTTGCCCGGCAAGTGTCGGGCAAGGCCGTCGGGGTGCGCGTCATCGACGACCAACGTCACCGGTCCCGGCCAGCAGCGGCGGGCCAACCGCTGGGCCAGCGGGGTCATGTCGGGCACGTAATCGCGGGCTTCGTCGGCGCTCTTGATCGCCAAGGTCAGCGGATGGCCCGGCTTGCGCCCCTTGATCGCGACCAGGCGCTCGACCGCCCGCTCGTCCAAAGCGCTGGCCGCCAGGCCATAGACAGTCTCCGTGGGAAAGGCGACTATCTTGCCTTCGGCCAGGGCCTGGACCGTCTGGTGAACCACGTCGCGCAAGTCGTCTGCGTGCCGGAGATCAATCACGACGGGTAGCATAGTCAACTGCCCTAAAAATCCCGAACCGAGCGGCACCCATTGGACCTTTGCCGCGGAAATCCGGGGTCATCCGGGACTTGATGAGTTATTATCCGTGCTTCCTGCCGGAGGGATACGATACCCCCAGAAGTGCGTGACAAAGCCACGCACGTATCGTAATCACTATATGTCTAATTATAGCAGGTAGTCAACCCGGCGGCAGGATCTGGAGGATGGACCTCCGAGTCCGTCCGGTTTTCGGGGGACGGACTCGGAGGTCCATCCTACAGACTTGGACAGCTAATTCCCGAGCGAGCCGTTGGTCTTGCCATTCTCCGACTGCTGTTTCCACCACTGGCGAACCCGCTGCACGCCGTCGGGTGTGGTGTAGCGAAAACCTGGCAGATTCAGCTCTTTGAGCTGCGGATCGATCACACTTTGAAGTCTGAACGCCGCGGGCCGTTCCCCGTGGCGGGTCAGCAGTAACCCGGCCGCGGTAGCGCCAATTTCCGCGGCCTCGCTCTGATCGATGATCACCGTTTCCTGGTTTTCGATGTTCTCGGCCAACCAGGAATCGACGTTGGGCCACGGATCGCGGCGAGCGATGGAGAAGGCCGCCAGCCATTGCAGGCGATAGGGGTCCAACGGCGTGGGCGACATGAACTTCCCCTCTCGGATGGCCTCCAAGAGCCCTGGCGCCGCTTCCCGTGTTCCATCGACGGCCAATTGTGCGCAAATCGCCCCGAAGCGACTGCTTTGGCTGCCCAGGTGCTTGCGGCTGGTCGAAGTCTCCTGATTGAGATCCTCCTTCACCATATCATCCTTGTCCATGACCAGGAAATAGCGGCTGGCGAATCGCGAAACCTCGTGGGCGTCGAGTTGGCCGAGCATGCCCAATTCGGCGTCATTGAGCAGTCGCTTGTCTGCCAGGAAACGGTCGAGTGTGCGGCGGCTGAGTTTCGCCAAGCGGGGGGCGGGGTCGGTCTTGACGTAATAAGAATAGGCGATTTGCCGCCGCGGCGTGGGAAGGTTGACGAGGTGAAAGACGCCTTCCCGCGGCCCGCTCCAACGCGGCGCCGCAAAGGCGACACCCACGGGATAGTCGCCCGGCGTCAGGGCGTTCCCACTTACGCAATGGGCCACGTGATCGTCGGCGCGATCGAAGAAACTGGGGTTCGCGGCGCCAGGGTTGATCATCGGCTCTCCCACCACCAGGTGCTGCTCCAGCGTCTGCTTGCCGCCGATCCAGACTTCCGCCACCAGGGCCGGCCGCGTCAGCTTCAAGAGCTCCCGCAACCGCGAAGCGGCGTCAAGGTCCAGTTTGCCGCGAAGATGGGCCTCAATCGCCGCTTTCACCCGTGGCACGTCGCGGTCTTGCGACAGAACATCCAGCAACTCCTGGCGGGCGATGCGCCGCGCCGTGGCAGCACGCAGGTCGTGCTTCATGGCGGGTTGCGCCAGCTCATCCAGCCAATCGTCGATCTGGGCATTGCAAGCCGGCGGCAGGTTCCAATCGCTGGCATCGCTGGTCAGCCAGATGCCCCAGGCAATGTTACGGATCGATTCCACCCGGCGATACGTGTCCTCGGAGAGCAGAGGATCGGTCAGGCGCTGCTTCAGCAGCAGCATGATCGGTTTGGCCAGACGCTCGCTGGCCGCCATCCAGCGCAGACGCTCGGAAGCACCGACGCGGACCGCATACGAATCGTCGTCCAACTGGCGTACCAAGCGCTGAAGTTCTTCCGCCGAGACCACTTGGGGCGGCTCGCTCTTGACCGGCGGCAAGCGGGTCCGCCACACCGTGAGCCGCGCGCGGACTTCGAACGGCAACTCCGGCTGGACGATAAGCTGCTGGAACTGCTCCGCCAGCATTTCCGCCATTTCGGGCATGCCAAGCCAAGTCTCGAAGCGCTCAGCGGCCACGCGCCGGGTGTCGTAGTAAGGGCTGTCGAGTTGCCGAATTAGTTGCTGCAATTCGGCGGTGGTGCGGGCATCCCGCCTGCCCTGGGAAGCCGGGACGGCCGCACGACCGGCCGCGGCCGGCGGTTTTTCTCCCCCGGCCGCTGCGCATCGCAGCCCGAGCGTGACCGGCAAGCCAGCGGCCAGCACCGAGATCATGGCCCCCAAAATGGTTATTCGCGGAAACGACTTTCCCATTGCATAAGTATTCCCTAGCCCCGTTGCCTTGTCCACCAAAAAAACAGCGGAGGGGGCCAGCCACGCAGCCAAGTAGCCGGAACAAGCCTTGGGGTGCCCGGGGTACCCGCTTGCGGGTCACAGGCGCCCCGAGGCTTGTTCCGGCTACTTGGCCTCACGTCCGCACGTAGGCCTTCACGGTGGCGCAAGCGCGGTCCGGGTCTTGCGGTCGAATCGTATAGGCCCCCACGGCGGCGGGCACAATGAACGTCTCGGCGTAATGCACGACAAACGGCTCGAAGGCGCCGTTCGGGCTCTCGACGGCCGCCGCTTTGCCGTCGACGAGGTTCAGCACGTTCACGCCGCCTTGCGTGTGGTGCGGCACGACCTTCGTGAACCAGTGCCGGCGGGTTTCGATGAATTCCCGCTCGTCGAGGCCGGTCCGTTCCTCGCGCCAACCGTCGCCGCTGCCCAGGGGCACGCAGCGATTGATCAGGTTCTCCCTGGTCCAGCGGGTCGTGCGCTCCCACTGGATGTTGGCCGCTCCGTGCCGGATGTGGATTGGGCGGGGCTCGCCGTCGAGTCCCAGGCGGCCCCAGTCCCACAGCTTGAAAGTGAAAATGTAGGGCGTGGCGCTGATTTCCAGGACCATCGCGTTGCGGCCGGAGCAGTGCACGGTGCCGGCGGGAATCAGGAAGTGGTCGTGCCGCTTGGCCGGCCAGCGGTTTGCGTAGGCATCGGCGTCGAAAGGCGGCCCGCCGTTCTGCGCCGCCTCCAGGTCGCGGAGCATCCGGGCTGGTTGGATGCCTTCCCGCAGGCCGAGATAGACGCAGGCATCCTCGGCGGCGTCGAGCACGTAATAGCTCTCGTCCTGGGTATAGTGCATGCCGAAGGTCTGCTGAATGTATTCGGTGAGCGGATGCACCTGGAACGACAAGTTGCCGCCGCCCATGGTATCGAGGAAATCGAAACGGATGGGAAACTCGCTACCGAACCGCGCATGCACCGCATCGCCCAGCAGGGCCCGCGGCTGGTCGAACACCAGGTCGATCGCGGGGATTTCCAGCCGAAGGTCGCCCAGCCCCAGCAGCAGGCTGTTCTCTTCGGGCACGCAGTCGAAACACCAGCCGTAGTTCGCCGCGCTGCGGTCCAGATCGCAGACTTCCTTCATCCACTGCCCACCCCAGGGGGCCGGGTCGAAAAACGGCACCACGCGGAACGGCCGCGTCACGGAATGCCGCAGTCCCCGCCGCACGGCTTGACCCTCGGCCAGTTTGGGCTGGCTCGTGTTGTTGGTGTCCAGGACGAAATCCCAGCGGGCGATGAGGGGACGTTTCCAGCGATCGCACACCCGCCAGTCGACGAAGAACGCCCGTTTGTATTGCAGCCCGGCGGCCAGCGTGCGATTCTCCACCCCAAGATTGCTCGCCTCATTGCGGCGGAAGCGCTTCTGGGCCTCCCAGCGGGCCAGATCGGCGTAGACCAGGACGTCGGCCTCGGCAAGGAGGCTTGCGCCGCAGCCGACCACGAGCACCAGACCGGACGCGACGCTTTGCACGCGCTGCCGTGCGGCCGCAACGGCGGCCGTGTCGAAAAACTGCGGAAGCGTCAAACCACTCAGCCAGCCGAAGACCGGGTCGTCGCCGCCCAGAAACGGCCCGACAAGCCGATCGATCTGTTCAGGCGACAGCATGGCTTCGGCCGCCCGCACGGCGAGTGTCGGATGGAGCCGGGATTGGAGCGCGGCAAGGACTTGCAACTCGTCGACGCCGGTGTAGCACTCGACGACGAGGATCGTCTTTGGCTGACCCGTCGGCAGGAAGGACCTGCTCAGCCGCGCGGCAATGGCGTCCCACCCTTGCACGCAGGAATTCTCGCCGTCGGGCACGGCGACCGCCGGGAATCGGTCGTAGTCGGCGTTTCTCATGCTGTGAGGGCTATTCGCGTCGAGCCTGGAAAACTGTGTTGGCGATCTCAATTTGGTTGCCATTCCGAATGCTTTCCCCCACCAAAGAGCTAGACTATCGGAAATCTCGCGGGTTTCTGGCCCAGATCATTGGAATCTCTTTTCGCGGGGTTGCATCGAAGTCAATCTTCCTCCGTATAATTCACTCTTCCTGGTTTTTCGCATGCCGTTTGCCATTCTCCTATTTTTTGTCTGGGATTACTGGAATTTTACAGAGATAGCTGGTACCTTAGAAGCTTAACCCTGGGAAGTGCCGCGCCGCTAGACGTTGGCGCCTTTTCCAAACCTATCTGTGAGATGAAAACATGTCTGCTACGGAATCTGCCAAGACGGCAGCCGATCCTTCGCACCCAGAGGGTATCCGGCCGACCCCCGACGGCGCCCCTGACGGTCGCAAGGCCGCGGGGGAGAAGGAATTCGTCCAGGTGCACTTGGCCACGGTCCGCTTTGCCGGCGATTCGGGCGACGGCATGCAAGTCGTCGGCACCCAGTTCGCCGACATCGCCTCCATGACGGGATTGGTCGTCTGCACGCAGCCCGATTATCCGTCGGAGATCCGCGCCCCGGCCGGTTCGCTGGGCGGCGTGAGCGGCTTCCAACTCAGCTTCGCCGATCACGAGGTCCACACGCCCGGCGATTCACCTTACGTGCTCATCGCCATGAACCCGGCGGCGTTGAAGGTCAATCTCCGCGAGGTGCAGCCGGGCGGGATCCTCGTGGTCAATGAAGATGAGTTCACCGAGGCGAACCTGGCGAAGGCCGGCTATGCTGCCAACCCGCTGACCAGCGGCGAGCTTTCGGCCTATCGCGTCATCCCCGTACCGATGACGCGGATGAACGAGGAGGCGGTGCGGCACTTGCAGCTTCCCCGCAAGGATGCCGCGCGGTGCAAGAACTTCTTCGCCCTGGGGCTGAGCCTCTGGCTCTACGATCGGCCGATCCAGCCGGTACTGGAGTACCTGATCAAGAAGTTCCGCAAGAGCCTGTCGATCATGGCGGCCAACGGCGCCAGCCTGCGGGCCGGATACAACTATGCCGACACGGCCGAATTGTTCCGCGTGCAGCACACGGTGGCGGCGGCCAAGCTGCCCAAGGGACGCTACCGCCGCGTGACGGGCAACGAGGCGGCAGCCCTGGGCCTGGTCGCCGCGGCCCACAAGGCCGGCCGCACTCTGGTCTATGCCAGCTATCCGATCACGCCGGCCAGCGAGATCCTGCACGAGCTCTCGAAGTACAAGGACTACGACGTCCGCACGCTCCAGGTGGAAGATGAGATCGCCGCCTGCGTGGCCGCCATCGGCGCTTCCTTCGCCGGCGCTATCGGGGCCACGGGCACCAGCGGCCCGGGCCTGGCGCTGAAAGTCGAAGGTCTCGGCCTGGCCGTTATGACCGAGCTGCCGATGGTCATTTTCGACGTGCAGCGGGCTGGTCCCAGCACGGGCATGCCGACCAAGACCGAGCAGTCCGACCTGCTGATGGCCGTCCACGGGCGGCATGGGGAGGCCCCGCTGGCCGTGCTGGCCGCCGCCACTCCGGCCGATTGCTTCGCCATGGCCTTCGAAGCGGTCCGCCTGGCCACGAAATACATGACCCCGGTGATGGTCCTTTCCGACAGCTTCCTCTCCAACGGGGCCGAACCGTGGCGGATCGTCGATCCCGACGAGCTACCGGACCTGCACACGCCGGAGATCCCATCGCCCGAGCAGTTCGCACCCTATCGTCGCGATCCCAAAACGCTGGCTCGGCCCTGGGTTTCGCCCGGCACGCCCCGTTATGAGCATCGTATCGGCGGCCTGGAGAAGACCGATGTCACCGGCGCCGTTAGCTACGACGCGATGAACCATCAACGGATGACCAACCTGCGTGCCGAGAAAATCGAGCGGATTGCCCACGACATTCCGCCCGCAACCGTCACGAGTTCGGGCAAGGCTGATCTGCTGGTCGTAAGTTGGGGCAGCACCTACGGTTCCGTGGCGGCGGCGGTCAGCGGATTGCAGGAGGCCGGCCGCTCGGTCGACCACTTGCACCTGCGCTACTTGAATCCCTTCCCGGCCAACCTGGGCACATTGCTCAAGGCGTACCAACGGATCCTCGTGCCTGAGAACAACATGGGCCAGCTTTGCATGTTGTTGCGGGCGAAGTACCTGGTCGATGCCCGGCCGCTGGCCAAGGTCGAGGGCCGGCCGTTCCGCGTGAGCGAGTTGAGCGAACAGATCATTGATTTTCTAGGAGGAACCGCCCCATGAGTAGTGTAGGCCGGAACAAGCTTGCGCAGTTCCGGCGCCTTTGAGCGAATTCATTCCGGAACTGCGCAAGCTTGTTCCGGCCTACAACTACAGCGGGTTCCACCCTACAACCAGGAGAAACAAAATGAGCACCCAAGCACCGCAGGACCCCATGGCCGAGAGTTGTACCCCGCAACTGGCCCATCCGCATCCCTTGACACGCAAGGATTTTCAATCGGGCCAGGAAGTCAAATGGTGTCCCGGCTGCGGCGATCACGGCATCCTCATGCAGGTGCAGAACGTGCTGCCGAAGCTGGGCATTCCGCGGGAGAAGATCTGCTTCGTTTCGGGCATCGGCTGCTCGTCGCGGTTTCCCTATTATCTGAACACCTACGGGATCCACGGCATCCACGGCCGCGCGCCGGCGATCGCCATGGGCGTGAAGTGCGCCCGGCCCGATCTTTCCGTGTGGGTGGTCACCGGCGACGGCGACAGTCTGTCGATCGGCACGAACCACTTCATCCATTGCCTGCGGCGAAACCTCGATCTGAACATCCTCTTGCTGAACAACCGGATCTATGGCCTGACGAAGGGCCAGTATTCGCCCACCTCGGAGTTCGGCAAGAGGACCAAGTCGAGTCCCTGGGGGACGATCGAGCAGCCGATCCATCCGATCGAGATCGCCTTGGCGGCCGAGGCCACGTTCGTGGCCCGCTCGGTCGTGGCCAACCCGCCGCATCTGGCCCAGACGCTGGAAGCGGCGGCGCGGCACAAGGGCGTGTCGTTCATCGAGATCCTGCAGGACTGCGTGGTCTTCAATGAAGGCGTGCTCAGCAACCTGGGCGAGCGCAACGAGCGCGACAACAACTGGGTTTTCCTCGAACACGGCCAGCCGGTGCGGTTCGGCAAGAACCTCGAGAAGGGGATCGTGCTCCGCGGCACGAAACCGGAAGTGGTCACCGTCGGCGTCGGCGGCGCGCGGGTAGAAGACCTGATGGTCCACGACACGGGCAATCCGTCGCGGGTGCCGGCCTATTTGCTGGCCAGCTTCAACCCGCCGGAAATGCCGATGGCCTTCGGCATTTTCCGCCAGGTGCAGAAGCCGACCTACGATGACCTGATGATCGAGCAAATCAACGAAGTGCTGGCCGAGCGCGGCCGCGGCGACCTGCCGCGACTGCTGCGCAGCGGCACGACCTGGATGGTCGATTGAGACCGGGGTGGGTGGGAATTGTGTCAGGCAGTAGGCCGGAACAAGCTTCGCAGTTCCGGCAAAGGTGCCTGCGGCGTCGGGAGAATTCGTGCCGGGACTGCACAAGCTTGTTCCGGCCTGCGTGGCGCGGCTCACCCTGCAACCCGAGTGAAATGTAATAGCGTGTTAAGGACACTTTCTTGACCACCGAAACCGCCACCGTGAAGCGGGCCGTCTACGACCTGCCGCTGGCCAGCCGGGTGCCGGATGAGTCGCCGGAAGAGGCGGCCGACGGTCCGCTCTTGCTACACCACGCCGAGTGGTTCTGCAAGCTGCGGTGGCTGGTGGTCGCGGCAATGCTCGGCATGGCGTTGGTAGCTTCCGTGGCCGGCCCTTGGTTTCTGCACCAGGGCATGCGGCTTGAGGCCGGATGGCCGCTGGGGGTTGCCGGCGTGCTGGCCCTGGCCAATGCCGGTTATCTGGCGATGCTCCGCACGGTGAGGAACAGCCCGAACCTGGCTTTGGCGGCCCATCGTGGCTTGTGGCTGCAAATCCTCGTCGATCTGGCGGTGCTTACCGCGGTCGTCCATTTTCTGGGCAGCGTGATGACCGTCGCACCGCTGATGTACCTTTTTCACATCGTCCTGGTCTGCCTCTTCTTCTCGTCGGCGCAGAGCCTGGCCGTGACGGGGATTGCCCTGACGATGTACGTGCTGTGTGTCGTGTTGGAAAGTTCCGGGGTGGTTCCGCCGCAGTCGGTGTGGGCCGCCCTCTCGCCCTCAATGCTGAACGATTTTCCGCGCGGGGTATTGGCGGCCCACATGGGCTCGGTAGCCTTTATTTCCGTAACGGTCTGGTTCCTCGCCTCGCGCCTGGCCGGGGCCCTGCGGCAGCGCGACGCCGAATTGGCGGCAACCAATCGGCGGCTGATGGCCGCCACCGACGAGCGTGCCCGGCACATGCTGCAAACCACGCATCAGCTCAAGGCCCCCTTTGCCGCCATCCACGCCAACACGCAAGTGCTGCTGGGCGGGTTTTGCGGCAAGATCCCCGCCGATGCCTTGGAGGTGATCGGCCGGATTGCCGCCCGCTGCGACATGCTCTCCCGCGAGATCAAGGCCATGCTCCAGTTGGCCAATTTGCGCTCCAGTGCCCAGGATCCGCCGCCGGCAACCGCGATCGAGTTGCACGACATTCTCCGCACCTGCCTGGCCGCGCTGGAGCCGCTGGCGGCGAAGCGGGGGATCGGCTTCATCGAAAACATCGCCAGCGCCGCGATCCGCGGCGTCTATGACCACGTCGTGATGATGATCGACAACGTCCTTTCCAATGCGGTCGCCTACTCGTGCGACGGGCAGAAAGTGTCGGTGTCGTGCCAGCCGAAACCGTCGGGCGGGGCGATTGTCACCGTGGAGGATTCGGGCATCGGCATCCCCACGGCGAAACTGCCGCAGATCTTCGACGACTACTACCGCACCTCCGAGGCGGTGAAACACAACAAGGCCTCGACCGGCCTGGGGCTGGCCATCGTCCGCCAGGTGGCCATGGCGGGCAAGGTGGGCGTCCGCGTGGAAAGCGCCCCGCAACTGGGCACACGGTTTACCCTCGATTTTCCGGCCTGCTGGGGCGAAGCCCCCAGGCTTCCTTGACACCAGGAGACTTGATCATGGCATACATTTTGATCGTAGACGACGACACGGATTTTGTCGAGGCGGTGGGCACGATGCTCAAGAGCCGCGGTCACGAGACGGCCGCCGAGACCGACGCCGACAAGGCCGTCGATCGCATTCGACAGCGCCGTCCCGACGCGGTGATCCTCGACGTCATGTTCCCCGAGAACGACACGGCCGGTTTCGACGTGGCCCGCGCCATCCGACGCAACTTCGGCGGCCTGCCCGTCGTGCTCTTGACAGCGGTCAACAACACCTTCCCCTTGGGCTTCAGCAACAAGGACCGCGACGCCACCTGGCTGCCCGTGGCCGAGTTCATGGAGAAGCCCGTCGACTTGAGCCGCTTGTGCGAGAAGATCGACGGCATTGTGGCCAAGGGCGCAGGCGGACCATGAGTCATCCCGCCTTGGCCTGGCGGTTTTCCGCTTCCTGGTCGTCGACCGCATGGATGCGGATCGTCGCGCCGGGCGGCATCCGCCGCTCGGGGATGATGCCCCGCTTGGTCGACCTCAGAAAGGGCAAGAACTCGGCAGCCGCCTCGTCGTGGAACTGCTCCTGCAGGGCCGCGAGGATCTCCTGCCACATCAGGCCGCTGCGATAGATCACCCGATAGGCCTCTTTCAACCGCGCAATCGACTTCGCATCGTAACCGGCCCGCTTCAGCCCGATCTGGTTCAGGCCCACCACGTAGCTGCTCTGGCCGTCGATGGTCACGAACGGCGGGACGTCGCGCGAGATGTGGGCCAGGCCGCCGACCATCGCCAAGGCTCCCACGCGACAAAACTGGTGCACTCCCGCGCCGCCCGAAAGGAAAGCCCGCGACCCCACGCTCACGTGGCCGGCCAGCATGACATTGTTCGTCAGGATCACGTGATCGCCCAGGTGGCAATCGTGGGCCACATGGGCGTTGCACATCAGCAGGCAATGATCGCCGATCCGCGTATGGTGGTCCGGCTGCATGGCCTTATGGATCGTGACGTTCTCGCGGATCGTGTTGCCCGAGCCGATTGTCACCCGGCCGAGCCGCTCCGGCACACTGACATGTTGGGGAATGCCGCCAACGACAGCCCCCTCGAAGAGGTGGTTTTTTTCGCCCAGCGTGGTCCCGCTCTTGACAACGACATGGCTTTCCAGAATACATTGGGACCCGATCGTGACATCATCCTCGACGACGCAGAAGGGTCCAATCTGAACGCCGTCGCCAAGTCTTGCCGAGGAAGCGACCAACGCCAAAGGGTGAATAAGCATAACGGGCACCTCGAAGCGGTAGAGATTTTCGTTGCAGCGCGTGACGATCCCGCCGCGCAAGTCTGGCCTGACTGTTCTTATCGGTCAGAGAAAGCCTGCTGATTTGCCCGATTACAACGGTTGGAGCGGATTTACCACAGTCTCCGTTCGAAATACCCCTGGTGGGAGTTCATAAATTGCGAAAAATGTCTGAAAGGGACTTTCAGCCCCTGTTCTCGTATACCCATACCGGGTAAACTGAATCGAGTATCTTGATTCCGACCCCCATTCTTACCCGTCTGCCCCATGTCAACTCCCGATAAGCTGTACGACGAAGCCATTGAACTGCAACAAGCCGGCAAACTGGATGAGGCGGTGACCCGGCTGGAATCGCTCACCCAGAGTCAGCCCGACTTTGCCTTGGCGCATGCGGCGCTCAGCGCTTTCTACAGCAAGCAAGGTCGCCATGGCGAGGCCGTAGAGCAGGCCCAATTGGTTTGTGAACTCGATGCGGACGACCCCTTCAGCTACATGGCCAAGAGCCTCGTCTGCCAGCGGGCCGGCATGATCCGCGAGGCGGAAGAAGCCATGGCCGAGGCCATGAATCGGCAATGGTCCGCCAAACGCGGGCAGGCTTGAGGCGGATGTGAGCTCCGTAAGCGCGGCCACGTTGCACGCTGCGACGCAACGCCTCCAACTCCTTCTCGTTGTCGGCCCGGTTTGACTCGCTCCAACCAGTCGTGAGGAATCTCCAACGGCCATGCAGCCAGGATCGCCTTTTGCTCCGCGGTTCCACAACACCGCCTCCAGAGACTCGACCAACGTCATTCCTCCGCGCGCGCCACCAAGTTGGCCCGTAGGGCGTTGCGCTCGACGTACCGAGCCACGGCCAAAAAATGCTCGTCCTCCTCCACCGCAAACGACTTGTAGCGTCCCTGATAGACGTGCCCCAGCCCCACAAAGTGCCGGTGCTCTTGCCAACGCCTCACGTGCGTAATCGTCAAGCGTTGCATGAAGGTTGCCAGATCCCCGTCCCTTTCAGGCCAGCACAGCATGTGCCAATGGCCAGGCATAGCGCAAAAGGCGCAAATCCGCATGGGCACTTCTTGCAGCGTCTCCTCCAACACCCGCTCGAAGGCCTGGTAATCTCCGGCCTTCTCGAAGATCTGCATGCGGGCAACACCTCGGCTCAAGACATGGAACACCATTCCGCCCGGGGCGATTCTTGCGGTACGCGGCATGTGAGCAGGTTGTCATGGACCTCCCATCTTGTCAATATCGAACCTGCCCCGATATCCCGTTCTACGAATCAAAGACTCCCTACAGTTCTCCTTCCCAAAGTTGATACTTCAAGCCTGACCCCGGCTTCGGTCTGGGCCACCGGTGCTATGCATGGTTATTGCATTGTTTCCCATTTGGCTGGCCGACGAAGCTCGGATGCAATTGCGTCGATTCCGCGAGTACGCAAGCTCACTTCGTCAACCGGATCGCTTCTCACCCCTCCGTTATCAGTGTGAACCGTTACCCGGTAGCCCCCATCCTTCTCTGGCTCCAGGATATAGCCGTCGCGAAGCAACCGAAGCTCAAACTCAATCGTGGATCGAGCTTTCTGGTCGTGTTCAACGGAGAGAGCGGCGGCCAGCTCGCCAACCAATTCCCTTCTCCGGAGTCGGCCAATCCAATCAGCAGCCTTACCGCGGACTCGGGAACTCTTGTCGAGCAGACCTGATTTGAGGACCTTCTCGATTATATCCGCGGGAGTCGAGTTGCCGAGACAGAGAATGGCATTGAAGCGAACATGAGCCTTGCTGCTCCGTGACATTGCGAGGATGGCAGCGTTCACTTCAGGCCACTTGGCCGAAAGGGTTTTCATGAAGCCGCTCGCGTTCTCGTATAGCGGCCTTCGGGAACTCGAGACGGCATCGACGATTGGCCGCAGTTGGTGTGGCGCAAGCTCGTTTGCAGACAGGATCACATCAAAGGCGTCAATTGCAGCCACCAGCGGCACTTCCAGTTCTGGATAGCGCGGCCGCAAGTAGCTCTCAATCCACGGTTGAAATCTATCTCGTTGGCTTTTCAAGGGACAGCTCGCTTAGAATAAGGCGAAAGACGGACGGTTACAATGTTCAAACAAAGGAAAGTCAACCCAAGCGTCAGAAACCCCGGCGGGTTGAACGATCTAGCCTGACGAATGTAGATCGCCAGCCCCATAACCAGACCGAACACCACGATCCCCCAGCCACCGAACACCGCCAGCGACGACCCCAGCACCACGAACATGAGGAGCAGGGTCCGCAGGGTGAATTGGAGGGGCGGGCGCGGCTCGCGGGCGGCGGGTTGGGGTTCGGGCGTGGCGGAACTGTCCATGGATCGGTCCTTCGTGCGATGTTATACCGCTCATCAATCAGGTTTTCCTGGCTTGAGATCCACCGATACCTTGAGCGCTTCAATGATTCCGCCTACGCCATAGCATGCGTCAAGATTCAAGAGAAACGAAGCAGCAGCCTTTTCCAATTCAAGACCGTTGATGACATTCTGCCCGCTGAACCCCGACAGTTCCAACCCCGTCACACTCTCGAAGAAGAACGTCACTACGGCGTGCTTGTCGAGGACATAATAGCCTCTTGCATCCACTTGATCGGTCATGACCCAGGCGTGGAGCCGAAGATAGGAAATGCCCTTCCGAACGAAAAGGAACTCCAAGACCTCAGCGTCATGGAACGATGGCCAGCCACCGAACCAAGCAACTACATTGTCGGCACCGGGAATCTCAGGAACGGTGTTCATTCAAGGTACAGCGCGTCGCACGTCCGCCCGACGCCGCCCCACCGCGGAGCGCCCAGCGTCTCGCCTCTATTCTACTGCGCCGCGACGTGCTGCACCACAAGGGTGCCACGTTCGGCAATCCCGGCTCGAAACGACATTGGCGGCGATCTTCGTGCGGCGGGCAATCAGCCAGAACGCTGCCGCGGGGGCACCGCTCAGGGCTCATTCTGGCAAGACCTCTGGCGGGTCTTGCGCGTCGCTCTTGGGCGGACCGTTGCTCCCATCGCGGCGCAGCCCGATTACGGACAGAATGACCGTGATCGAGGAAAGGACGGCGGCTGAAAGTGCCCAGTTTAGGCGTTGGCCGTGCGTCTTCCACTGCAAACGGTTGGCAGTCATCTTCGGAGCGATGGCGGCCAACTTCTCGTAAACGCGCCTGGAAGAAGCTGCCCGAGGCATATCCGATAACCCGATGGCGGCATGGCCGGTTGACGGCGGCCAAACCGGTGGCGATGATGATCGTAGAGTCCGATAGTTGAGGCAGAGCTGCGGCTGCCCGCGGGCAGGTGCATCTGACGCGTCCACTTTCGAGAGAGGTCAATTCCATGAACCGGGGCATTCTCCCAACTGCGTGGACTTGGTGGTGGTTTCGTTCATCGCCGCCACTTTCGCGGGGCCGTTGAAAGCCGCGCTGGCGGGAGTACAATAGAGGGCGTTGCCACCCATTTCTTCAACCCCGTCGAAAGGAGCCGAACCATGCAGCATCTTCTACCTGTGGTTTTTCTGGGTTGCCTGGTTTCCTCGGCCAATCTGAATGCAGAAGACGCCGTAAGCCACTTCAAGCACGGCCGAGCATGGTTTCTCAAAGGCGAGAACGATAAGGCCATCACGGACCTCAACGAAGCCATTCGGCTCAAACCAGAATACACCGACGCCTACGTTCTGCGCGGTACTGTCTGGGAGAGAAAGGGCGAGTACGAAAAAGCCATCGCGGACTGTAACCACGCCCTGGCAATCAGTCGCAATGATGCCCAAGCCTACCTTGAGCGGAGCATAATCTGGAAGAAAAAGGGCGAGTACGACAAGGCCATCGGCGATTGCAACGAGGCCATTCGGCTCAAGCCCGATGACGTCCTTGCGTACCTTGCTCGCGGAACGGCATGGGCCGAAAGGGGCGAATTCGACAAGGCCATTGCTGACTACGACGAGGCGTTGTTTATCGATCCCGCAAATGCCTTTGTATGTGCGGCCCGAGGTGACGCCTGGAAAAGAAAAGGCGACTACGACAAGGCAATCAGGGATTGCAACGAGGCCGTTCAACTCAATCCCAATTGCGTCGTCGCATACATTGCCCGTGGCAGCACTTGGGAGAAAAAAGGCGACAACCACAAGGCCATTGCGGACTTCAATGAAGCCATCAAGGTCAATCCCCATTTTATCAACGCCTACCAGCATCGCGGCCTCTTCTGGGAGAAAAGAGGCGAACACGACAAGGCCATGGCGGACTTCAACCACGCCCTGGCGATCAATCCCAATGATGCCGCTGCCCGCTACAATCGTGGCAAAGTCTGGTACAACAAGCGTGAGTACGACAAGGCCCTCGCGGACTTCAACCAACTCCTACCGCTCGATCCCAAATATGCCGCCTACAATACCCTCGCTTGGTTTTACGCGACTTGCCCCGACCAGAAGTACCGCGATGGAAAACAAGCCGTCGAGAACGCAAACAAGGCTTACCAATTGGACGGTGGAAAGCATTCGTATTGCTTGGACACGCTTGCTGCGGCCTATGCCGAGAGCGGCGACTTCAACACGGCCGTTGAGTGGCAGGCAAGGGCCATCGAACGGGCTCTCGATGAGGAAACCAAACAAAAGTTGCGCTCCCGCCTGGAACTCTATAGGCAGGGAAAGCCATACCGCGAAGACGTGAAGAACTAGTAGTGCGGGTATGAGCCGTTCTCCTGCCATCGTGGCCGCTGCTCTGTCGATCGTCCAAGGCGACAGTCCCGCGCACCTTTTTTAGGATGGAGTCTATGAACGCAAATGTTATTCATTTATCTTGGCGGCCGCTGCAGCTGTCGCCCTGCTGTTCCGCTCGTCCATCTCCACGGGAGATCCAGGCATGGCCGTTTCGAACGACAGTGGCACCCCTCGGGCGGCTGGCAACCTGCCAGAACGCCGACGCGGGGGCATCGCTCGGAGGCCCATTCTGGTAGGGCCGCTGGTGGCGCGGTATACTGGCAGACATGGACACGCCCGAAGTGAAAGGTCGCTGGTATCGCCCTACGCCCGCCTGGCTGGTGCTGGGATCGCTGGCGGTGACGGGCCTGTTGTTCCTGTCGGAGCGCTGGCAGTGGTTCCCGTTCAACGCGCACAAGGGCTGGACGGTCCTTATCGCGGTGGCTGGCGTGGGCGTCGTGCTGGCGGTGATGCTGGCGGTGATGCTGCTGTGGTGGCTCGTTGCCCTGGTCTTTCGCGGGCGGTTTGGGGCCGTTGCTTCTATCGCGGAGTAGCGCAATTCAGCATATAATGACCGTAATCGATGGGCGGCGGGGGCAATATAGACCAGCCACCAATGATTGTCGGCGTCGGCCTGCGGGTCTACAATGGGCAGAAGGCGAAGGGGAATGGGCCGGGCTGCCTGCGCGGGGGTCCCAGCACCCGAGTCTCAGGTATGCTGGCTTTGCGACTGACGTCGAGCCGAGAATCCGGCAGGCCGAAGCTGGCGAGATGACTTCGAAGCGAAAGGAGAAGTGACCGATGCGCACGGCGATGGCCTCGTGCCTTGTCGGACTAGCGATGTTTCTGCCCATGTCGGGGGTGATCGGGGCAACGGAGGACAAAGCCGCAGTTTTCCTTGAGCAGGGAAACGCCGCGCTCCACAAGGGGGATTTCGATTCGGCGATACAACACTGCACAGAGGCACTTCGGCTCGACCCCGAGAACATCAAGGCGTACTGCATCCGTGCCACGGCCTACGAAAACAAAGGCGAGCACGGCAAAGCTATTGCTGATTGTACGAAGGCCATTCGACTTGATCCGAAAGCTACCCTGGCGTACTACTCCCGCGGCATGGCGTACAAGAACAAGGGTGAGCGCGACAAGGCAATCGCCGACTTCACCGAGGCCATTCGGCTTGATCCGAAATGCGCCGCGGCGTTCTCTGACCGCGGGATGGCCTACGAACTTAAGGGCGAGCACGGCAAGGCAATTACCGATTGCACGGAGGCCATTCGGCTCGATCCGCAGTCCGCCGTCGCGTACTTCAACCGCGGTATGGTCTACGGAATCAAGGGTGACCGCGACAAGGAGATAGCCGACTATACCGAGGTCATTCGGCTCGATCCCAAGAGCATGTCGGCGTACTACCTCCGCGGCTTGGCTCGCAGTGCGAAAGGCGAGGACAACGAGGCGATTGCCGACTATACCGAGGCCACCCGGCTCCAGCCCAGGTTTTGCATGGCGTACTACGACCGCGGTGTGGCCTACAAGAACAAGGGCGAGTACGACAAGGCGATTGCCGACTACAGCGACGTCATTCGGCTCCAACCGAAGCACAGCATGGCGTGGAACGGCCGCGGCGTGGCCTACGAATGCAAAGGCGAGTACGACAAGGCGATTGCCGACTTCACCGAGGCCATTCGGCTCGATCCGAGGTTCGCCGTTGCCTACTTCAACCGCGGTATGGTCTACAAACGCAAAGGCGAAAAGGCCAAAGCCGAAGCAGATTTCGCACGCGCAAAGGAGTTGGGATACAAGCCGTAGACGACAGGGGAATCACGGCTGTGGCGCTCACGATGTCCGTAACCAGCGCTGCCGCCCCCCGCGAACCTCATCCTCCGCACAGGCAAACGGCGAGCACGGTAGCACGGGGCCCGATGGCGCGGTGCGGGGCATCAGACTCCAGGTGCCGCGCCAGGTCGTTCTGAGTGACGCCGGCCCGGCTCCTCGATTCTCCGATGCCGCCGGTGTGGCCACGACTGGTAGCGGCACGGCACCCAGTCGCGATATAATAGCGACCATGGTGTACGCGCCGGCCCCAAAACTGCGTTGGTATCAATACCGCTTGCGGACTTTGCTGCTGTTGATGCTGGCCGTGTCGCTTGTTTGCAGTTGGCTGGCGGTGCGGTGGGAGCGGCAGCGGCGACGCTATATCGTAAGGGTGGTCATCAGTTGTCCGGGCTATTCCGCGGCGGAGGCGGAGGATTTTGTGTCACAACCCTACCGCATGGCGGCGATGACGCTCCCCTTCGAAGAAGTGGTCGCGATCAGCAGCGAAGAACGGTGCGAATTCTACTTTGTAGCGCGGGGCGTCGAATCCAATAAGTTCCTGGACCAAGTTCGCGGGGTTTCCGTAGGAGACTTGCCTTCTGGGACGGCCGTAGAAGAGGTGAAGCTTCTCGATCGCGGAGCCAATGTTCCGCAGGTGGAAAGCAAGCTCGTCGACGCTTTGTCGATTGACCTGGACCGCACGAAGATGGCCCAGAACGGCGTGTCCGTAGAAGCGATTTCCAAGGCGGTTCAGTCGCAAGGCAAGGCTCCGCCCACAAAGGAAGGTGTGCGGCGCTTGCAAGCGGTTGTCCTCGACGTGGATTCCTGGCCCCACGGCCGCAAGATCCGCCTTGGCGATATCGCCGAGATCAGAATTGTGCAGCAACCGAGTCACGTGGTCTGGCAATTTCCGCCGGGGCAATCGGAATCGCCGCCGAAAGGATCTGGCCGGTAGCCGACAAATGGTCCGGTAAGCACGACTGTCCAAATCTTGCGGTGCAGATCCGCCGTTGACAGCACCGCTAGCAAGCACTTCACCGGCACTCACACGAAAGGTCCAGCCACGAAACCACCCCGATCTCCCATCTTCTCCGCCAGAGAACTTTACAATGGGCGGGTTCACCGCGGTTTTCATCGGCGTCTTGATTGTGGGTGAAGATGGGGGCGGGAACTCCCGTACGATCGCCTTTCGGACGGCAAACGAAGAACGCGGGCGAAACCGATTCCCGAAGCTCGGGGCGCGACAGCTTGGCAATCCGCTTCTGTCACTCGGTCGCCCCGTAAGGGCGGCAGCTCAGCCCGCGAAGGGCACCATGTACTCATGGTCGGCATTGGTCGCTGCTGGGCCTTCGGCCCGAATGACTTTCCGCGCCGATCTACTCCACCACTTCCGGATCGAATTGCGTGCCGGTGACTTCCTTGCGCGGCATGCGAATTTCCAGCATCAAGTGCTTGGCCAGGTGGCTGTGGCGGACGCTGTAGAGGAAGTAGATCACGAAGCCGACAAGGAGCCAGCCCACCAGCCGCAGCCAAGAGTCGACCGGCAGGAAGAGCATCATCATGACGTTGACGAGGATGCCCAGCGGTGCGACGAGGTAGATCCAAGGGCAGCGGAAGGGACGTTTGACCGCCGGCCGCTGGAGACGCAGGATGAACACCGCCGCGCAGACCATCACAAAGGCCAAGAGCGTGCCGATGTTGACCATCTCCTCCAGTTTGTCAATGGGAGTTAAGGCGGCCGTCAAGCAAATCACAAGGCCCGTCAGCAGCGTCGCGACATAGGGCGTTCCGAAGCGTTCGTGGATCTTGCCGAAAATCTGCGGCAACAGGCCGTCGCGCGACATGGCCATGAAAACCCGCGCCTGGCTCAAGAAGAGCACCAAGAGCACGCTCGTCATGCCGGCCAGCCCTCCCGCGGCGATCAAGCCCTGCGAGAAGCGCAGCCAATTGTTCGGCTGGGCGCCCTGCTGCTGCTGAAAGGCGCTGGCGATGGGAGCATCGGTGTCGATTTCCGGGTAGGGAACCATGCCGGTGACGACGGCCGCGACCACGATGTAGAGCAAGGTGCAGATGCTCAGCGACGTGAGAATGCCTACCGGAACGTCGCGTTGCGGATTCCTGGCCTCTTCGGCATGCGTCGAGATCGAGTCGAAGCCGATGAAGGCGAAGAACACGATCGCCGCGCCGAGCATGATTCCCGACAGGCCGTAGGGCATGAAAGGGCTGCGCGTGGCGTCGTCGATGGGGACCAGCCAGCGGTCGAGCCCCAGCACGCCGAGAATCCCCCACGACTTGACTTCCGCCTTCGCTTCCTTCTTGTCCGGATCCTTTTGGATTTCCTCGATGATCTCTGCCACTGCCTTCCGCTCCGCGTCGGTCTTGGCGAGATGCGGCTCGACCGAGGCAGTCAAGATGGCCAGTTCTTCACGGGCTTTAACCGCGTCGCCTCCGTCCTGCGTGACCCCGTCGACCTCTTGCTTCTTTCGCTGGACGCGATAGGCGGCGTTCACCTCGCTGCGGACGTCGGCAATGCGATCTTTCGAGTCGTCATCGTGGTCCTTGAGGTATTTCTTAACGACTTCGGGAATGACCTCGTGCTCTTGCTTGAATCGCCGCTGGGCGACGGGAATCCCCGTCCAATTCGCCGGGTTCACGTAGGCGATTCCGGCCAGGATCACAAAAATCACCACGGCGAGCTTGATCGCCACGAGCGTGGCGTTGGTCCGCGCAGCTTTCGCGGATGCCGATCACCAGAACGGTCGTGATGGCCGCCATAATCAGCACCGACGGCAGATTGAGGATGCCGCCGCTGAAGGGATCCTTGGAAATTGCATCGGGCAAGGGATGACTGCCAAAAGCCTCCAATAATTTGTTGAAGTATTTGGTCCACCCCGAGGCCACCGTGGCGCAGCCCATGGCATATTCGAGGATCAAGTCCCAGCCGATGATCCAGGCGAAGACTTCGCCGAGTGTTGTGTAGGCGTAGGTATAGGCGCTGCCGGCCACGGGCGCCATGGCGGCGAATTCGGCATAGCACAGCGCGGCCATCGCGCAGCCGAAACCGGCGATGCCGTACGAAATGACCACCGCCGGACCGGCTTCGAGCGCCGCCGCCCGCCCGGTCATGACGAAAATGCCCGCGCCGATAATGCAGCCCACCCCCAGCGCCGTCAGCGACCAGGGGCCCAGCACGCGGTGCAGGCGATGTTCGCCGGCCGCCTCGGCCAGCAGCGCTTCCAGGTCCTTCCGGGCGAAGATGTTCTTCCAATTCACAGGGGGCCTCACGGATTCGTTATCTCCTCGAACGATCAACGTCCCCACCGACCCCGTGTCGGTGGAACGATGACCGATCAGCTATAACATCGCATCACAACTCCTTCGCGATTGCCACTGCCGCCGCCCGGCCCGGAGGGCCGGGCGGCGGCAGTGGCAATCGCGAAATATGCGGAAATGCCCTCGGTTTGGCTGATCAGTCATCGCTCCACCGGGCAAGCCCGGTGGTGGCGTTCACAGTTTGAGGTATCTCAGGAAAACTGATTCGAGAATTCTAACAGGCGTCGTTGTGTTTGGTCAATTCATGCCGGCGAATGACAATTCTGTCGCCGGTCAGGCCACTTTTCCCGCCAGTTCCACCGGCTGGATTGACGGCGAGCGGAGCAACACAACCCAACGCCGCAAGGAATCGACAACGACGACTGCCGATAGCGCCAGCATGGCGGCGGCCATGACACATGTCAGTTTCACCGTAAAGATCTGCCGGCAGAGGTCTTCCGCCGCTGCCGCCGACAGATTCGGGCTTGCCAAGCGCTGAGTCAGCAAGCCGATTTCCTGCCACCACATGCCGATGCTCAGCGTGCCGGCCGCGAAGACGCTTGCCACCACCAGCGCGAATGGTATCGCCGTGCAGAGGGCGTACGCCCGCTTGGGTGCGTGGAGAAGCAGATAGGTCGTGCCCACGGCCAGGCCGATCACGGCCAGAAGCTGGTTGGCAATCCCCATCATCCGCCAGAGCCGGTCGATGTTGCCCGTATAAAGCAGATAGCCCCAGCAGAAGCAGACGGCCGCGCTCGTCGCAATATTCATCGACCAGGAGGTCTTGTGGACGCCCGAGGCGTCCGGCCGGAATTGCCTGACGGCTTCCTCCACGATGAAACGCGCGACGCGGGCCCCCGTCTCCAGCAAGGTCAGGATGAACAGGACCTCGAACATGATGAGGAAATGATAGAGGTAGGCCATCAGCGGTTTCATGCCGGGCAGGTCGGAGAGGATCTTGGCCATCCCCAAGGCCAGCGTCACCGCCCCAGCCGTGCGGCCGGATAGTTCCTCTTTCATGCCGGCATCCTCCTTCAATTCGTCGAATTGCACGGGATGCAGCATCCACTGGTCTTCCGCCTTGGCCTCCGCGACCAGGGCCGCATACTTCTCCGCTTTGGTATTGATCTTGAAATAGTCGCCCGGCTCCAGGGCGCAGGCGGCAATCAAGGCCGTGACGGAAACCATGCCTTCGACGAGCATGGCGCCGTAGCCGATGGAGCGCATGTCGGTTTCCTTGTTGACCATCTTGGGCGTCGTGCCCGAGGCGATCAGGGCGTGGAAACCCGACAGTGCGCCGCACATGATCACGATCGTCACGAAGGGCCAGACGCTGCCCGAGACCACGGGTCCGCCGCCGTGGATGTACGGGGTCAAGGCCGGCATCTTCAGCAGGGGATAGGCCGCCAGGATGCCGCCGGCCAGCAGGACGATGACGCCGACTTTCATGTACGAGCTCAGATAGCCCCGCGGAGCCAACAGCACCCAGACCGGCAGGATCGATGCGATGGCTGCATAGACCGGCAGGATGATCGACAACTGCCACTCCTTGAGAACCAGCAGCTCGCGGAGCGCGGAATCATCGAACAGCTTGCCGAAAATCACCGCCAGAAACACCAGGACGATGCCGATGATCGAGGCCTCGCCCACGCGGCCAGGGCGGATCTTGTACATCCAGAATCCCGTCACGAGCGCCGCCGGGATGGTGGCGATGATCGTGAACATGCCCCATGCGCTTTCGCTTAGGGTATTGACGACCACCATCGCCACGCCGGCCAGGGTGGCCACGACAATAAAGAGCGTGGCGATCGTCGTGGCGGCGCCGGCAATGGGACCGAGGAGATTGCGCGCGATTTTCGGTAGCGACAGGCCGTTGCTGCGGACCGAGGCCACCAGCACGATGAAGTCGTGGACGCCGCCTGCCAGGCATGCGCCGACGACGATCCAGGTGAAGCCCGGAAGAAATCCCCATTGGGCGGCCAGCACCGGGCCGATCAACGGCCCCGGCCCGGCGATCGCGGAGAAGTGGACGCCAAACAGCACCAGCCGCCGCGTGGGCTGGTAGTCGATGTCGTCGCGCAGCCGGTGCGCGGGCGTGACCGCATTGTCGTTCAGAACGGCCACGCGGGCGGCCAGGAAGGCACCGTAAAACCTATACGCCACCGAAAAGGCCGCCAGGGCCGTGATTACCAGCCAAAGCGAGTTCGTGACGGGGTACACGCCAATGCGCACCGCTACCCAATGCAGGAACGCCGTGATTTCCGACCATAGCGAGTTCATAGGAAGGCCATCTGCTCCGGCAGCGCGCAACTTCGCGGCGGCAAGATCCCTCGGTTCAAATCCCGACGGATTTCCTCAATCCACCCGTGGTGGAATGCGTGAAAAATGCCGGGTACAACACGGGTCCAATCATGAACGGGCATGCTTCTCTCGCCGTTGGTCGGGGACGATGAGGAACAAATGGATAACACCTCATTATAGCGTCTACGAACGGCACCCAGCAACTGGTGGGGCATTCGGTTCGCGGCAAGTGGGCTACTACCCCACCGCAGGCCGAGACACTACATTACGGACGTTGAGCCTGCCGGTTCAGTTTGTCCCCTGAATGCGTCTTCGGCATGTACGAGATGCAGATTCTGAAGGGTGTAGGCGCAGGCCTTAAGGGCGCTATAATGTTGTGATTCAAATCCCCCTAAGTGGAATCGAATTCATGCCTGAAAAAGTGATCATCATCGGCAGCGGCCCGGCGGGCTGGACTGCGGCCATCTACGCCGCTCGCGCGGAACTGCACCCCCTGGTATTCGAGGGGGCCGATACGGCGGAGAACAAAATGGCCGGCACCCTGCCGCTGGGTCAGTTGGCCCTGACGACCGAAGTCGAGAACTACCCCGGTTTCCCGGCCGGCGACCTGGGGACCTATCTCGACACGGCTCTTCCAGAAGAAAAGCGCCTGGAGTTGCCGCCGCACAATAGGCACGGCATCCAAGGTCCCGAATTGCTCCACCTGATGCGACAGCAGGCGGTCAACTTCGGTACGCGGATCATTACGGATGACATCAAGGGCGTTGATTTCAGTCGGCGGCCGTTCCGCCTCAGCGCGGCGGACGGCAAGACCTATGAAGCCCAGGCGGTGATCGTAGCCACCGGCGCGAGGGCCAACTACCTGGGCCTGCCGTCGGAAGAGAAGTACAAGAACCGCGGCGTGAGCGGGTGTGCCGTCTGCGACGGGGCCCTGCCGCGGTTCCGCAACAAGCCGCTGGCGGTGATCGGCGGCGGCGACTCGGCCGTCGAAGAGGCCACCTATCTGACCAAGTTCGCCAGCAAGGTCTGCCTGGTCCATCGCCGCGACAAACTGCGGGCCTCGAAGATCATGGCCGAACGGGCCGAGGCCAATGCCAAGATCGAAATCCTCTGGAACCGCACCGTCGACGAAGTGCTGGGCAACGACCGCGAAGGCGTGACCGGGGTCCGCCTGAAGAGCACCGTCGGCGCAGCCGATCTGGAACTGCCCATCTCCGGTTTCTTCCTCGGCATCGGCCACACGCCCAACACGGCCTTCCTGCAAGGCGCGTTGGAACTGACCGACAAGGGCTACATCGCCTGGTCCACGCCCATGCGGACCTACACCAGCGTGCCCGGCGTGTTCGCCGCCGGCGACGTGGCCGACGACTACTATCGCCAGGCCGTCACCGCCGCGGGCACGGGCTGCATGGCGGCGCTGGATGCGGAAAGATTCCTGGCGGAACACGGGGAATGACATCATGCACAAACTCTCCGTCGCCCAAGCCCGTTTGGCCGAATCGGTCGGCCAGGAAATCCTCCTCCAAGGCTGGATCCGCACCCGCCGCGACTCGAAGGGCGGATTCAGCTTCCTGGAGCTCAACGACGGCTCCTCATTCGGCAACATCCAGATCGTGGCCCCCGGCACTCTGTCAAACTACGAGTCGGACGTCAAGCGGCTCACGGTCGGTTGCAGCGTCAGCGTCGAGGGTCTTGTCAAGGCCTCGCCGGGCAAGGGCCAGGCCACCGAGGTCGAGGCCCGCAGCGTGACCGTCCACGGCTGGGCCGATCCTGATTCGTTCCCCATTCAGAAGAAGGGGGCCACTTTCGAGTTCCTCCGCACGGTGGCCCACCTGCGGCCGCGGACCAATACTTTCGGCGCCATGGCCCGCGTGCGCAACAGCGTCTGCCGCTCGATACACGACTTCTTCCAGGAAGAAGGCTTCCTTTACGTCCACACGCCCGTCATCACGGCCAGCGACTGTGAAGGGGCCGGGGCGATGTTCAAGGTCACGACGCTCGACCTAAGCAACCCGCCCCTGCCGGAAGAGGGCCTCTACAAGCCCGAATGGGACGTTGATTTCACCAAAGACTTCTTCCAGCGGCCGGCGTATCTGACGGTTAGCGGGCAGTTGGAAGCCGAGACCTATGCCTGCGGCCTGGGCAAATGTTACACGTTCGGCCCCACCTTCCGCGCCGAGAACTCGAACACGGCCCGGCATCTGGCCGAGTTCTGGATGGTCGAGCCCGAGGCGGCTTTCTTCGAGCTGACCGACAACATGGACCTGGCCGAGCGGTTCCTGAAGCGGATCTTCCGCGACGTCCTGCGCGATGTGCGGAAGACATGGAGTTCTTCCGCGAGCGGATCGACAAGACCGTGATCGAGACGTTGCACCACGTTCTGGAAAGCAGTTTCATCCGCCTGCCGTATAGCGACGCCGTGGAAATCCTCAAGGCCTCGGGGCGAAAGTTCGAGTTCCCCGTCGAGTGGGGCCACGATCTGCAGGCCGAGCACGAGCGGTACTTGACCGAGGAGCATTTCAAGTCGCCGGTGATTCTCTTCAACTATCCCCGCACGATCAAGCCCTTTTACATGCGGCTGAACGACGACGGCCGCACGGTGCGGGCGATGGACGTGCTCGTGCCCAAGGTGGGCGAGATTATCGGCGGCAGCCAGCGCGAGGAGCGGCTGGACGTGTTGGAGATGCGGATGAAGGAGCAGGGCCTCGATCCCGAGAGTTACTGGTGGTATCTCGACCTGCGGCGTTACGGCACGGTGCCGCATTCCGGTTTCGGCCTGGGGGTCGAGCGGGTCTTGCTCTTCATCACCGGCATGGCCAACATTCGCGACGTGATCCCCTATCCGCGCACGCCGGGGAGCGCGGAGTTTTGAACAGCGTTTCCCGGTTCCGCGGGTCCTCCGCGTCGCCCTAATTCCGCGGCAGCGTCATGTTGGCCAGGTTCACGCCCCAGGCCTTGCCGTCCGGCCCGGTAAGGAACACGAGATGCTCGTCGGCATACAACCCCGCGGGCATGGCGAAGACGTTGCGGTTGAGCGGCGTGAGACGGTAATCGGCAAGGTTCTCGGTCATCGCGTACAAATGGCCATGACGGATCGACACCACCAGGGGAATGAACCTCGGCCCGTAGCTGCCGACATAGGTCTTCCACAAGGGGCACGGCTCGCTGACGGCGGCGGGATCGACGCGGAGGAACTTCTGCCCGGCAGCGGTCACGAACGCGCATGCCTTTCCGGCCGCATCGAGCTGGAACGTGACCGCCGAACGATCGGCCGTGCGCCCATCGACGAGAAATTCCAACGGCCCAATCGGCAGGAATCGCACCGGCTGACCGGCGAGCTTGCCCGCGAGCCGGCCTGCCTTGACCGCAATTTCCGCCCAGGTGCCCGCCGATTCGTACTCGCCGGCAATAGGCGTCAGGGTCTCGGCCGGCACCGTAAGAACCAGGGGCGGCGCGGGCAACGGTTCGCCGCGTTTCGCTTCCAGCATCAGCCCAAGCGCCAGGTTGGACAAGCGGCCCAGGTTGCCGTTGACGATGTCCTCGTTGCAGAGGAGCACCACGCCGATCTTGGACTCGGGCAGGAACACGAGCGATGCGCTGATGACCGTAAACCGCGCCGTTGTGAGAGATGGCCTTGTGCTTGCGGAACTTGCCCACCATGAAGCCCAACCCAAAACCGCTATCGTCCTTGGTCAACTGGGGCGTCCACATCTGGGCGAGCGTGGCCGGCGAAACGATTTGCCTGTCGCCGGCACGGCCTGCCGCGGCCAGCACGCTCACCATGCGGGCCAGGTCTTCGGCCGTGGTAAACAGGTTGCCGGCGGGAGTAGTTCCCAGGTCGAAGACCGGGGCTTCCTCTTGGACGAACCCGCCATGACCGTCGGCCACGTGCATGTAGGCCACGGCGAGGCGCTGCCGCGGAATGCCCGCCAGAACGAACGACGAGCTGGTCATGCCCATCGGACCAAGCAGGTGTTCCTGTTGATAGCGGGCGTAGTCGCTGCCGGATACTGTGGCTATGATCTGGCCGGCGATCGAAGGCCCGATGTTCGAGTAGCGGGTTTTCGTATTGGGCGGGTTGACGAGCACGCAACTGCGGATCGAGGCCACGGTATCCGCCAGACCCGGTTGGCGCGGATCGAAATAACCGCCCACCGGCGACTCGCGGATCATGCCCGAACGATGGCACAAGAGCTGCCGCAGCGTGATGGGCGGAGCGTTTTCGAAGGGGACCACGACGTTGAACTGCGGACCGTAGGTCTGGATCGGCGCGTCGAGGTCGATCTTGCCCTGCTCGACTTGTTGCATGACGGCCAGGGCGTTGAAGAGCTTGGAGATCGAGCCGGCGCGGAGGATGCTGTTGCGCTGTACGCTGCCGAATCCGGCCGCGTAGACGATCTTCTGGTCATCCACCAGGGCCACGGACATTCCGTGCAGTTCGTGCTCGGCCAGTTCCTCGCGGACGGCCTTTTCCAGCTTGGCGATCGCTTGGGTATAATCGGTCGGTTTGTGCGGCGCGTCGGCCGCGGCGCTTGCTTCAGACAAATTGTGCATGGCGATGACGGCGAGGAGGAATAGCGGGATGGTTCGCATGGGAGTGCCGCTCGGGGATGGTGCGGATCGGGTGGGTGGGAAGAACATAAAGGGTCGCACGTCCCTAAAGTTGAACGATCCGGCCGCGTTTGTAAAGAGCCGGCGGGACAGTTTCTTCTTTCCTGCCCGTCAGGAGAACTTCAAAGTTGTCGACTGATCGCTCGTAGTCCCGCCTTTAGGCGGAAGTTACAGTGTTAGGATCGGCTAAAGCCGGGACTACGAGCGATTTTGCAGTTCTTCTGTCTTTCCAGTTCGGGGAGTTCTGTTGTACCGATGCTTTCGTTATAATCTCTGAAACACGGACCAATTTCCCGGACGGGGCTGATGATAGGCGTCCAATCGCTGTGGAACAAGATCTGGCGGAAGGTGCTTGCGCCGGAGGTCGATCCCCGCACGTTCGACGAGCGCCTTTGCGCGGCGAAATCGGCCGTGCCGCCGCCGGTCATCTGGCTCTTGGGAAAGGCCCAGTCGGGAAAGACATCGCTCGTGCACGCCATGACGGGCAGCACCCGCGCCGAAATCGGCGGCGGCTTCCGGCCTTGTACCCGCGCGGCGCAGATGTATTCCTTCCCCAATGAAGATGAATGCTTCCTCCGCTTTCTCGATACCCGCGGCCTGGGTGAAGCGGGTCAGGACGGCGCCGCGGAGATCCCCAAGCTGGAAGCAGAGGCCAACTTGATCCTGGTCGTGGTCAAGGCCATGGACCATGCCCAGCAGCACGTGCTGGAGATCCTCGGCGGCGTCGCGGCCCGCCACCCCGACTGGCCGATCCTCGTCTTGCAGACCGCGCTGCACGAAGGCTACCCGGCCGGCTCGATGCGACACGCAGTTCCTTATCCCTACGCGGAGCCGCCGACCACGGGTACGTGGTGCCCGCCGCCCGCGGTGCCGCACGACCTGGCCCGTTCACTCCTGGCGCAGCGGGAGCTGTTTCGCAACTATCGGGCCCGCTTCGTGCCGGTCGATTTCACACTGCCGGAAGACGGCTTCGTTCCCGTGGACTATGGCTTGGAGCAACTCTGGGCGGTGATCGAGGAACTGCTTCCGCTGGGACTGCGAGGCATGTTGGGGCAGACGCCGGATGCCCGGCAGGCGATCCGCGACGAACTGTTCCGCCGGGCCCACCCGCATATCGTGGCCTATGCCATGACGGCCGGCGGGGCAGGGGCGGTGCCGCTGCCAGCGGTCGATGTGCCGCTGGTCCTCGCGGCCCAGGCCAGGATGCTCCGCAAGATCGCCGAGATCTACCAGCAGCCGATGGATCTCACGCGCATGGCCGAAATCGCCGCGGCCCTGGGCTTCGGGTTCTTGACCCGCCTTGGAGTCCGCGAGCTGCTGAAACTCGTGCCCGTGCCGGGACTGGGCGAGACCGTTTCGGCCCTGTATGCGGCCGCATCGACTTACGCGCTGGGCACGGCCTTGTGCCAATACTTCGGCCGTGTCCGCGGAGGCGCGAAGTTGGACGTGGAAACCATTCGCCGGCTGTACGCCACGGAATTGAAGCAGAGCAAACTCTGGATCGCCGAGCGGATGCGGCGCCCTAGGAATCCACCTCTCCCACCCGGAGAGGGTCGGGGTGAGGGGGCGTTTGCCAAGGAACCCACCCTATGAGCATGAAGATCCGTGCTGCGATCGCGCTGGTGTTGCTTTCCGTTCCCTACCTGCTGCTGTTTGCCGCCGGTTCGATCTGGCTTTTCCGGAACCGCATGCTGGTGGGCTGGGCCGGATTCGCACTGGCGTTCACCGCTGCCGGCTGGTACTTGCTGCGCGGGCTGTGGCACAAGGCAGAGCCTCCGCGGGTGCAGCCCGATCTGACGTGGCCGCCACAAGGCATGGCGGTCTGGGAGCAAGTCGAGCGACTGGCCGTGGAGATCGAGGGCGAAGAACTGCCGTTGGACCGGCCGGAGCAGCTCGTGGCGGTGGTGCGTCGCGTGGCGGACGTGGTGGCACGGCATTATCACCCGCAGGCCGCCGACCCATGGCTGGAAACGCCCTTTCCGCACCTCCTGCGGATCGTGGAACTGGTGGCCCGCGACCTGCGCCAGGCTACGCTGGGCTACGTGCCTGGCTCGCACATCCTCACGATCGGCGACCTGCGGCGATTGCAGAAGCTGGCGGGCATCGCCCACCGCTCCTATTTCTGGTATCGCATCGCGACGTTCGTGATCAATACGCCGGCCGCCTTTCTCCGCGAGGCACGCGACGCGGTCTTCGGCCAGCTCAGGGACATGTCGACGGGAACGGCCCGGCGCTGGGCCATCGGCTATTTCGTCCGCCGCACCGGCTACTATGCGATCCAGCTTTACAGCGGCCAGATGGTTTTGGACGACGCGCAGCCGGAAAACGACCTTTTGCGGCAATCCAAGCGGGACGCCGGCAAGGATCTTCAAAGGACGGGCATGCTCGAAAAAGAGCCGCTGCGTATACTGGTCGTAGGGCAGACGAAGTCTGGCAAGTCGAGCCTGATCAACGCCTTGTTCGGCGACTATCGCGCCGCGACCGACGTCGTGCCGCGGACCGACCAGGTCGAGCCCTACGTGCTGGAGCGCGAGGGCCTCCCGCAGGCCATCGTGCTGGACACCGCGGGCTACGACATCGCCAGGCCCGGCGAGATGCTGCGGCCATGGATCGGTCATCTGCACGGTTGCGACATCGTCGTTTGCGTTTGCTCGGCCGCTTCCGCCGCGAGGGAGGCCGACCGCCGTTTTTTGAGCGAGCTGCGGGCTGAATTCCAGCGGAACCCGGACCGCCATATTCCGGTGGTGATTGCGGTCCTGACGTATATCGATCGGCTGCGTCCGCTGCAGGAGTGGAGCCCGCCCTATCGGCTCGATCCGCCCCAGGGTCCGAAGGCCGAGCAGATTGCCGATGCCATCGAGGCCGTGGCCGGCGATCTGAGCCTTCCGCCGGTCGACGTGATTCCCGTCTGCCTGCTGCCGGAGCGGATCTACAACGTCGAGGAGGCCTTGGTCCCGGCGATGCTCGACCGCCTGCCGGCGGCGCAGCGGGTGAAGTACTTGCGCTGTTTGCGGCAGCAACGCGACGAGCAGTACTGGCGTCGTTTATGGCAGCAGACGGTCGGCGCCGGGCGGCGTGCTGCGGGTCTGGATGCGAAATTAGCCCGTTGGCTTGACTTCCCCAGGGCACCATGCAAAAATCTTGGCAGTGCCGCTGGGTTGACCGTCCAGTGCGGACTGGCGAAGTTGAACGGTTGCCAGCGAAACCTTGACTGGAGGCGCGTTATGTGGCATATTCGCGGACTTCTACTGGCGTTGCCGGTGCTGGTGTACGCTATGCCGACTGCCTGCGCCGGCAATTTCACGAACATTGTCGCGTTCGGGGACAGCCTGACCGACGTGGGAAACCTCTACGCTGCGTATGCTTATCCTCCGGACCCGCCCTACTGGAACGGGCGATTCTCCAATGGCCCGGTGTGGGTGGAATACCTGGCCCAGAACTACGGCCTGGCAGCGCCGACGCCAAGCTCGTCCGGAGGTTCGGACTACGCTTGGGGCGGCGCCGTGACGGGCACGGCGACTTTGCCGCCGGGCGTCTTGACGCAGGTTGGCCAGTACTTGTCGAACGTCGGCAACACGGCCGATTCCAATGCCTTGTATATCGTCTGGGCCGGGGCCAACGATGCCTTCAACGATCCCGCCAACTTCGACCCGGTGGCTTCCGCCCAGAATGTTGCCACTGCCGTGCAGACGCTGTACGGCGCGGCGCGCGCACCTTCCTCGTGCCGAACATGCCGCCCCTGGAAAAGACACCGTACGCCCTCGCCAATCCCAGCGACGCCGCCCTGCTCGGGTCGGACGCGCAGGCGTTCAACTCCGACTTGAGCGCGGACCTGGCCAGCCTTCAGGCCAGCGACTCGGGAATCGGGTTCATGGATATGAATCTCAAGAACGTTGATCCAAACGTCGGGGATGTCGACGGCGTTTACAACTGCGTGAACTACTTGATAGCCCATCCGGTTAACCCTCCGTATTGGGATTTCCAAGATGTCACGGATGAGGGAAGCCAGGCGGGGCCGCCGGCGGATGGGAGCACGTACCTGTTCTGGGATGATGTCCATCCGACGACTGTCGCGGACCAGTTGCTTGCCGATACCGTACCCGTACCCGAGCCGGGCACACTGATTCTGCTGAGTGCCGCATGGCTCTTCGGCTTGCCGCTGGGTTGGCGAAGACTTATTGATCTTTGCATTGAAAATGAGCCATTGAGTTGTGTGGCAGGGGCGTAGGCCGGAACAAGCTTGCGCAGTTCCGGCACGAATCGGCATCAACGCCGGAACTGCGCAAGCTTGTTCCGGCCTACATGGCTCATTTTCAATGCGAAGATCAATAAATGGAGGAAAACCGATTGCCCCTTCCCATGGCCGATTCCCAATCGCTCGCACTTCCGCTGCAAGTCATCGATGAAGACCATGTCGGCCCGGAGCTCGATGCGGCCGTTCGCCGGCTGCTGTGCGAGTGTTTCCCGTCCGATACGGAGGCGTTCTCGCTACGTCGGGCATGGAACGAGGTCCGGCCGGCCTATTCCGTGTTCGGCCGGCACGGCGATCAAGTCGTGGGCCAAGTAGGAATCGTCGAGCGGCGGATCACCTGTGGCGGCGTGCCGGCTCGCGTGGCGGGGATTCAGAGCCTGGCGGTGGCGCCGGACTGGCGCAGAAGCGGGTTGTCGCAGCGGCTGATGACCGCCGCGATGAACGAGGCCAGGCGGCGGGGCGTGCGTCACGGCCTGTTGTTCTGCCTGCCGCAACTGGAGGGCTTTTACGGCCGCTTGGGTTGGCGGCGGGTCGACCGGGCTGTGACCATGCGCGACGCGGCTGGCCGAACGGTTCCGCTGACGGAGAAGAACATTTCCATGGAACTGGCCCTGGCCGGCGATCCGCTTCCACCGGGCCCGCTCGACCTCGAAGGGCGCGACTGGTGAACGCCCGCCGTTATGCCTGCCGGCGCGCCTCGTCGATCAGGGCAATGAGGTTCTGTCGAGGAACATCCGCCTGAATCGTAATGCCGGGCTCCAAAATGTACCCGCCACCTTGGGCCATCTCTCGTTTCAACCGTTGCACCTCGCGCCGCACTTGGTCCGGCGTGGCGGAAACAAGCAAGTCCTGCGTGGAGACCCCGCCGCAAAAGGTCAGATGTTTTCCGAATTCTTTCTTGAGAAACACGATGTCCATGGCTTCGGGCTGGATGGGATGGAGGATGTCGAGCCCCAAATCGATCATTTCACCGATGATCGGCACGATATTCCCGCACGAATGGTGAAAGACCGTAAGTCCATAGCTCTTGGCCAACCCGTAAATCCTCGCCAGGCAAGGCTTGACGAAACTCCGCCAATGCTCGGGAGACATGAGCATGCCGCGCTGCGCACCATAATCGTCGCTCAGGGCGATGCCCTCGAACTTGCCCGTTCCCATCACGATGCGGATGGTCTCCAGAATATACTCGGTGAGGTGCTCTAACAGATCCCCCACGAACACCGGGTTCAGGATCAGGTCCAAAAGGATCGATTCCATCCCCCGCATGAACGTGGCTCGTTCCCACAGGTCGCCCACCCAGATGATCCTGTAATGGCCCTCCTGTTGGGCGAACCAGGCTCCCAGGTCGGTGAACCGCGACTCGTCCGCCGGATTCGGAAACACGTACTGGGAGAGGTCTGGTTCCAGCAGGCAAGGGCCGACCGGGGAGCCACGATCGATTTTGCTGGTTGACCAGACGACCCCAAATTCATCGGTGATCGTATCACCGTAGCGATCCGGATCGGCGTAGAGCGGCTTTATGGAATTTGGCCCGCTCATGCGGAGGGGCAGGGAAAGACACTCTTCGAGATCCGCCCCATAGTGTTCCTCGGCAAGGCTTCTCGCGGGAGGCGAAAACATGAAATTGTAGGGGACCGCGCCGGTCTCCCTGTGCTGGATGGTGCGCCGAATCCAATCGCGGTTGGAGGTCATGTCGCATTAATCCAGTTAGCGCGTCAGGGCTCCCGGCCGGGAGGCGGTTTCGGCAGGCCCCAAGAGGATCAGGCCGTCTTTGTTATACACCACCTGCGTGTACCGCTCGCGGATGAACTGGGCGACCTGGGGAAAAGCGTTCCGGCAGTCTGTAACCAGGCCGGGGATTTCCGCCCCAGGAGTGAGAAAGTCGGACCGTACGGCAACCAGGGCCGGCGGGTCGGCCTCGAGCGCCGCCATGTTCCGCCTCCGCCAGGTCGAGCCATCGTACAAACCAGGGTAATAGGAGAATACGATCCCGCTGACCCGGCGGTTCAGGATCCCGCAGTACTGGCATTCGATGGGAAAAATGAGAATCGACTGTTCCGGGGTGGTGCGCTTCTGGACTTCTTGTACAAGGCCCAGCGCGGGGTGTTGACTCCCGCTGGCAAGCGGCGCGGCCAGATGATCGTACCGATCCTTGGGCCACACTTCCCACGCGCTGAGGTCCGCACGGCCCCACGGCATCAGGCCTAGGCCGGCGATCAGCGCGAAACCGAAATAGCTCAGGCTGAAGAAGCGAACGGCTCGCCCCCACGTCGCGGGTCTGCTCAGCAACGGGCTCTCCAGAAAGCGGCAGAAAAACAGGTGTGCGCCGATAATTGCCGGCGGAATCACCTGGATGAGATGATTCGGGCCGCGGCGATGCAACGTCTGGTGCAGCGTGCTCAACCCAATCAGGGCAACCAGCAGGAGGAAACGGCTCCCCGCCGTCGGCCGACCGCGATATTCCGCCCACAAGCTATCCAGGAGGCAAAGCACGTAGGTGGCCGGCACGATGAAATAAGCGATAATAATCAGCGATGGCTCCGCCAGCAGGGCGCGCCGCTGAAATTGGGGCAGATCCATGGCCATGCTGCGGACCACGCCGCGACTGCCGTCGACCAGCATCGCCAGGTAATTGGGGATCGCCTGCCAGCCGCCACGCGCTGCGAGGTAGCCAAACCAGATGGAAAGCGGCACGGCAAAGCCGGCAACGACCAGGGCCTGATGCCCCAGGATTTGCCACCGCTGGCGGGGTTGCGTTTGCCATCCGATCAGGCCGATCGCCAGCAGCGAAACCAGCATACCGCTGGTGCCCAAATCCCAGCGGAACAGCCAGCCTACGCCCAGCAGCCCGCCGGTCAACAAGGCCCAACGCCCCCGCCGCGGGCACCATGTACTCATGGTCGCCGGGGCGTTCAAGTACCCGTGGAGTGCCAGCAGGTTCAAAAGCGGAAAGAGCCAGGCATACCACTTGTAGAAGCGGGCGATGAGCAAATAGGCAAAACCTGCCGCCACGAACCCTGCCAGTTGGCTGGAGTATCGCGACACGAGAAATCCAGTCAACGCGATCGCGGCCGCGTAGCCCAGCGCGCAAAGCACCGTTTCTCCGATCAGCGATCCGGACAGCCAAAGGCCCAAAGCGGTGGTGTAGCCCGGCAATGCGCCGTAGTGCATGCAGAGGTCGATGCCGGGAGTTTTTCCCTGGAGGATCTGCCGGCCAAAGCACAGTTGCCCGCCGTGATCGGTGTTGCTCAGGTAGGCTTCCAGGGTCGGCGCCTTCAGCATGAGCCAAACGAAGCAGGCCGCAAACACGATCCACCAGGGCCAACGCATACGCATCTTCACTTCGAGAGAATTATCCATCGCAGAACGTCAAAAACGCGGCCTATGAAAAGAAAATACCGCTTGCCCGAGTAGATCCGTCCCTGGGCCTCGATCAAGTGCCCGCCGCGCAGCAATCGGTCGATGCGCAGCAAAATGACCTCGTCGGTATTGTAGCAAGCCAAGAGCCGGTCGCCGGGCAAGCTTCCGCCCGCTGCCAGCAATTCCTGCAGCATGCGGATGCGCAAAGAGGCGATGTTCAGGTTCACGAACGAAAAGTACCCGAATGCCAGGCCAAGGTAGGTCAGCAGGTTGAGGGCCAGAAGTGCCGCCCGGTCGGTGAACGATGCGTCCCAGGAGCTTAGGGCCACGAGGCTGATCACCAGGACGACCGGCAATCCCGCGATGAATCCTGCGAGAAGCTTGAAGTACGCGCCGCGGCGCGTCAAGCATCGGCAGGCGCCGAGGTGGACGAGGACATTTATCGCTGCCGCCAACAACGGCGCCGCCATCACAAGTACATAGCCGTCAAACACCGGCCTCCAACCTTTCCCTCTTCCGCCCTGGTCGCAGTCCTGGAGCCATGGACGCCGCTGCGGTGGTCCTCTCCCGAGCGAAAGCCGGCCGTCGCGGCGACAACTTCACAACGATGGCATGCCCATTCACGTTGTGGAATACCAGCCGGTCCTTCTCTTCCGCGACTTCATCCACGAATTTTACGATTCCCTCGCAACCGCAAAATCCATAATCGTCGAAGACGATGATCCCGCCCGCAACCATCCGCTCCCACACCCAGTTCGTGATGTCCTTGGCGGACTCGTAAACGTCGACGTCAATATGGCAAAACCGAAAGCTGCTCTCTTGTTTCTCGATGAGGTGCGCCGTATCGTCGGGAAAGACTCCTTCCAGCACTTGCACATTCTTGAGCCTCATCTGCGTGAAGATGAGGCGTTCCACGCCGCGCGCGAAGTATCGGCATGCTCGCCGCGCTGGTGGTAGGTGTCGTGCTCCCCGCCTTTGACGATGCCGCGGAACGTGTCGCAGAGGTAGACGGTCTCCTGAATGCCGCATGCCGCGGCCCGCTTGGCGATCAACGCCCCGGTCCCTCCCCGCCAAACGCCGACCTCGAGAATGCCGCCTTCGCTCAGCTTGCTGCTTTGTGCGACGAGATTCCAGAGTTCCCAGAACCGGTAAAGGTCAACCATGCTATGCGGTTTGACTTCCTCATAGACCGCGCGGAACTCCTCGTCCGCGTTCCAGGGCGCATAGGTTGCCACCGGCGCGACGGAATCATAGCGGGCGCGGTCCGCGGCCAGTCGGGGGAGCGCGATGATCTGAAATCCTAAACGCCGGAAGCCGCATCCGATTGCGTCCTTGATCCTGGTTCTTAGCATGAGACTCCTTTCTCGGTATTAGCTCGCGGGTGCTGAGAAGAGAGCTCAACCGCCCCTGGGTGCGCCCATCCAGCGCAGCCAACAGGAGAAAGTCTGTGCCCAAATCCGGCCTTTCCTGGTGAGCTGATAGCCGTTGTGCGTCCGCACGACCATGTGGTCGCGGATCATGGCTTCCAAGCGGTTCTCCACGGGATTCGCACGCGCCAGGGTCTGCTCAAGCTCGGGCCGCGTACGCCCCCGCGGACCGGCATCCGCGACAAAGGTCAGCAGCGTCATGCTTGGACTGCGCTCCTCCAATGCCGAGTAGGCAACGACGTAACCCAACGACATCGTGCAGTAAAAGACTGCAATATGGACATACTGCCAGAAGCCTAGTGGTCCCGAAGGTCTCCAAAAAGGAATCCAGGCATCGGTTGCCAGCCCCAGCGGCAAGGCTGCCAGCAAGATGACCAACAGCGCAGCCGATTGCCGCCGCGGAATCCTGATCCGCCAGATGATCAAATGCAGCAACAAGGCCGCCAGAAACAGACCGATGGCCAGCCCGGCGATCCGCATCAGTTTTCTCGACTTAAGCGATTTCTGTAAGGATACTCAACCGGCGGATTGTAAGTTCTCCTGGCGGCCGAGACAAGACGAATTTCGGCCTCTCCAGAACCTCGGGATCGCTCGGCCGTCAAGAAGCAATCACGCCGTTTGCAGTCGCGCGGCCAGCAGGGTGTTGTGCAGAAGCATGGTGATCGTCAGCGGCCCGACACCGCCGGGCACGGGCGTGATGCAGCCCGCGACTTGGCTGACGGGCCCGAAATCGACGTCGCCGACCAGCCCTTTCTCGGTGCGATTGATTCCCACGTCGATGACTGCGGCGCCCGGCTTCACCATGTCGGCGGTGACGAAGTTCGCCCGGCCGATGGCCACGATGAGAATATCCGCCGCGCGGGTGATCGACGGAAGATTGCGACTGCGGCTGTGGCAGACGGTCACCGTGGCATCGCCTCCGGGCCCCTTCTGCATGAGCATCATGGCAATCGGCTTGCCGACGATCTCGCTGCGGCCGAGTACGACGACATGCGCCCCGGCCGTGGGAATCTGATGCCGCAAGAGTATCTGTCGAATGCCGTGCGGAGTACACGGCAGGAACAGCGGCCGGCCTTGGACAATTCGGCCGACATTCTCCGGGTGGAACGCATCGACGTCCTTGCGGGGCAGAACCGCGTCCAGAACGCGGGTCGTATCGATGATCTTCGGCAGCGGCAACTGCACGAGGATACCGTGCACGCCGGGATCGCCGTTGAGTTGGTCGATCAGGGCCAGGAGCTCCTCGGTTGCCGTCTCGGCCCCCAACCGGTGCAGACGGCTGGTCAGCCCATTCTGCTCGCAGGCCTTCTGTTTGTTGCGGACATAGACCTGGCTGCCCGGATCTTCCCCCACCAGGACCGCAGCAAGGCAGGGTTTCACGCCGGTGCGGCGCGTGAACTCGCAGACCTCGGCCGCGATCTCGGCACGGATCTTGTCGGCCAGCGCTTTACCGTTCAGCAGGGTCGCAGCCATGCGCGGGTGAATCCCCTAACTGAGCGATGGCACGACCTGAATCCGGCGACCGCCACGATCAAACTTGACGTAGCCATCGACCAGGGCGAAAAGCGTATAGTCGCTGCCCTGGCCGACGTTCTGCCCTGCCTGGAAAACCGTGCCCAACTGCCGCACGAGAATATTTCCGGCACGGACCTGCTCGCCGCCAAACCGCTTGACGCCGCGACGCTGGGCATTGGAATCCCGGCCGTTGCGGCTGGATCCTTGACCTTTCTTATGTGCCATCTCAACACCTAAATCGTTGCTAATAATCAGCTTATAACTTCCGGTTGCCGCTTGCGCAGGGTGGCTCCCATGACCGGAAACCCTTATTTTTAGTAAAAGAGGGAAGCGAAGTCAATCGGGGGAGGCGATTATTGTGGGATGGTAGGATGGACCTCTGAGTCCGCCCCACAAGACTGGACGGACTGGGAAGTCCGTCCTACAACCTCAACTGCCGGGCGGAACGGGCTTGTTCGCCGGCGGGAAGGTCTTCCACCAAACCCATTCGCTGGCCGGCTTCGACGGCGGGCCGCCCTTCAGTTCGGGAACTCCAGTCCGCACCTGGGTTTCCTTCACCGTAAATTCATCGCCCGGCCGCCAGAAATTCAGCTTCAGAACCTTCGTGCGGAGCTCGCGAAAGTTAACGCTATGCGTAGGGTCCTTGATGAAGGCCGCGTAGTTGGCCGCATTGTCCGCAACCCGATAGGCGTTGGTCAGACCCTCGACATACACCGAGAACCAGACGTTGTTCGGGTCAATGTCCTGCCAGGTGGCCACGCCCCAGACCGTCTCGCCGACGCGAAGCTCTTTGAGAGGCATTTGCACCGACGTCAGGAACTCGCGGTTCTTGTCTTCACGGGCACGGATGGCGGGGAGAACGATGGGAATATACTGCTCGACAAAGCCCTTCGCGGAACCTTCCACTTCCTTCCGCAACAGGTTGTGGACTTCGAGGGTGAAAACCGGGGTAAAACGCACCGGCTTGTCCACGGTCTCCAGCTTGTACAGATTGTCCGCTTGCGGAACGGAGCGAAAGACCTTGCCCGGATTCGTCACCTGATAGACCATATACCAGATTTGCTTCCGCTGCATGCGGGCGTCGGGACCGGGAATATCGGCCCAAATCATGCGAATGGGCTTGTACTTGAACTCCAACATCCAGACTTCGTGCCGGAAAGAAACGTCTTTAGCAAACTCGAAATCCGGATCGACGTAGAGCAACTCCGTGATGTCATGGCGTTGGATCGTTTCATCGGCGTTGCGATCCTGAATCACGTCCTGCATGACGCCCGGGGCCAGTCTGCGGAAGGGCGAGTTGGGAGTAATCCAGCCGCCGCCGGTGCCGCTCGTGGCGGAAGCGCCGGCCGCGGGTCGGACAGCCGCGGCCGCCGGGCCAGTAACAGCGGCCGGCGCGCCGGCCGCCGCCGGTTTGGTGGCCGGTTGGGCCGAAGCGCGATCGACTACGAGGCCTGCCAAGACCAGGATTGCCATCCCTATTTCAAAGCGAAAGGGGGTGTTCATGAGGACCTTCACTTCTAGGACTCTAATTCAAGAGAGCCGGTACGCAATCCGCGAGGTTGCGCTGCATCGCGGCTCTTAAAACAGACTCCAAGCCACCGGTTGCGATTTCGCGCGGCGGCTCATCCTACGCGAAAAAATCGAGAATTCCAATATCCAGTATGTTAGCGACGTTTTGCCGCGTCAAGTTTCGGTATGCTGAAGGGGAGCGAATCTCGGTTAAGCTTATCAAGCTCCTCTCTCCCTCCGAGATAGGGGTATTGGGGTGAGGGTTTAGCCGCGAAGCGGCGGAATAGAATAGTTACTTCTACCAGAATCCTCACGATCCACGTGCTCCCGATCCCCCACTATTGACTATACGCTATGAAAATCGGAGTGCTCACCATCTCCAATCGTCTTACCCTGGCCCCCATGGAGGAGCATACCAATTACCCCTTCCGGCTGCTCATGAAACAGGCGGGAGCGGGCCTGGTGGTTACCGAGCGAGTCGACGCGGCCGACGTGGCTCGCCGCGATCGCCGCGCCTTACGAATGCTCTATACGCAGCCAGCAGAGTCGCCGCGCTGCGGGCAAATCAGCGGGGCCGACCCGGAGGTCATGGCGGCGGCCGCACAGGTCGTGGCCGAACTGGGATTCAACATGGTGGATTTGAATTTCGAGTGTCCCATCCGCCGTCTGCTTGCCCGCGGTGAAGGGGGGGCCTTGATGGCTTCGCCCGAGCGGATCGGGCAGATTGTCGCCGCAGTGGTCCGCGCGGTTGCAATCCCTGTGACCGTCAAAGTCCGCAGCGGTCCGGACGCCGGCCAGGAAACGGCCGTGGAAGTCAGTCAGCGGGCCGAGGATGCCGGTGCCGCCGCCGTTAGCGTACACGCGCGGAGCGTCGAGCAGGCGTATGTCGGCGGGCCAGACTGGAGCGTGCTGGCCCGCGTGAAACGGGCAACCTGTCTGCCTGTGATCGGTGGCGGCGGTATTCGCGAGGCGGACGACGCGGTGCGGGTGCTCACGCAAACGGGCATCGACGCCGTCTCCATCGGCCGCGGTTGCCTGGGCAACCCGTGGATCTTTCGGCAAGCCCGGGCGTTGCTCAGCGGCGGTGGGCGGGTCGCCGGGCCGTCCCTGGCGGAGCGTGGGCGGCTGTTGTTACAACTGATCGAAGGCGAGTTCCATCTCTACGGATCGCCGCTGGCACTGAGGCGCTTGCCGCGCATGAGCGGCTACTTCGCGCAGGCGCTGCCCGACGCGGCAGCGTTTAGGGATGCGGTCCGGCAGGTGAAGAATCTGCCCCAGTTCCGCCGCGTGGTGCGGCAATTCTTCGGATAACCCGGCCTATGCCCAGCGACAGAAGACAGAAACGCGACCTCCAGGCCCTCGATGATGAGGGCATGATTCTGCGCAATCCGCGCGGCGCTCAATTCGCCGTCTTCAGGCGGGCGCCCTTTTGCAGCGCGTAGAGACGCGTCATTGTGCCGACGTACAGCGTGCCGTTGGCAGCCACGGCTGTGCTGATCACGGGGTCTTCCAGGCGGACCGAGCTCAGAACCCGCTTTTCCTTGCCGGCGGCCAGGATCCAGAAATCGCCCTTGCGGGTGCCGATGAACACTTTCCCGTCGGCTACCAACGTCGAGGCCCACATCTCGCCCCGGGCGTCGTGGACCCAGTAGGGATGTCCGGTCTCGGCATCGACGCAATGCACCTTGCCGCCGCAATCCGCCACGTAGACCAGCCCAGCGTGGATCGAAGGCGTGGAGCAGCAGTGACGCTCGACGGGATACGACCATAAGCAGCCGCTGCCGGTGATGTCGCCGGTCTTGCTGGCGTCGATGCACAGGAGCCAGGCCTGGTTTTTGCCCCACCAAATGTCGCCGCCGGCCGTCACGTATACCCGGCCATTGTGGAACACCGGCATGCCCTTGATGTCGCTGGGGCTTTCGCGGTGGTTGCCGATATAGCGATGGATGTCCTTCTTGGGTGCCGTGGGGTCGCAGTCCAGTCGCCACACGCACCGCAGCGAATCGACCTTGCCAACCGACACCCCGGCTGCGGTTTCCTTCCCGGGCGAATCGGCCCGGAGCAGTGTGGCAGCCAATTCTTCTTTGGGTTGGATAGGCTGGAACGCATAACAGACCCCGTCACCCCCGCCGAAGAAGACCAATCGCCGGCCGCCCACTTCCCCCATCGCCGGCGACGACCAGTTGCTGTGGAAGGTCCGCGGGCTGATCCCTTCGCGTTCCCTGGCCAAGAGCCTGCCCGTGGCCTTGTCCACCACAATCAGGCAAGGGGCTTCGGGCTTCTCGATCGCGCTGTGCTTGCTGTTGAGCCCGTTGTTCGTGTTCAGGTAGAGATACGGACCATCGATGAGAATGGAAGCATGGCACGAATCGTGCGGACGCACTCCGGCGGCCGACCGCAGATCCAGCAACCAGAGGATGTCGGCGTCGGTGGGGCCGATTTCCATGGGCGGCTGGTCCCGCGGGGCCATGTGGCGTCCCTCGTCGCGGAAAGGACCGTTGTTCCCGTTGGCCATTCCTCGCAGGTCCAGGCACACGACCTCGTCCCGATTGGTGACGATATACACCCGGTCGCCCTCTACGGTGGCCGCTGAGCAGATGCCCGCCTCGGGCCAATCAAGATAGATGTCTCCTTCGAGCTTCGGCACGACGAGTTGCCACGCCAGGCTGCCGTCCGCTTCGTTCAGGCACATCAGCACGCCGCGGTCGCCGCGATGCCGCGGATCGCGGGGCTGGCTGTTGTTGGTGCCGATGAGCACCTTGCCCCCGGCGACGACCGGCGTGGCGTAACACTGCGTGCCCAGCGCGGCGGACCACTTGACGCTCTTGCCGGTCTTCGGGTCGAAGCTATCGGGCAAGCCGGTTTCTGACGACACCATGTTCCGAGTACCACCCTGGCCCCATTGGGGCTGGTCGGCAGCCAGCGCCCCGGCCGCGCCCGGGAAGAGCAAGAACAGTGCGGTCAAGAGAACCATTCGGTGGGGTCGGGGGGGCATGGTCCAGCCATGGTTGTAAAGCAATGAAAGTCTGTTACCGATCCCTGGCGAATCGCGGGGTTCGGGAGGTTTGGGACTCGGGTCTTAACGCTGCGCCCGCGGGCGCCGGGGAAACAGACAACTGCCAGCCTAGTCGGCATCGCCCGGCTTGTCAATTACATGGACAGGAGTTCTCAGGGGGTGAAATCGGTGGTGAAGGTCGGCTTCGTTCCCTTCAAGAGTCTTCCGTGACCTTCGCGCGGCCTCAAATCGGCCCCCAACGCTGTGCTCCGGCACGAGAGCGCGGGGCCCAGACCAGGGATCAGCGAAATCGCCCCAATTCCCCTTTGACAAGGCATGCACGCCAAATCTGTGCTATGCTTTATGGGATCGCCACCGGGCGAAAGCCTGCCTTTCCGCCCGCCGGTGTACCCCAGTTCCACCGTTCAGCTATTATCCTAATCGGCCATCGTCTGCCAGGCCAGGAAGTGGCGCAAGTGGGAGCATTCGGGACCGTCAGTCCGAGGATCAAGCCACTGAAGCGATCTTTGTTAGGACTCGCAGGGCTCTGGTCGTTGGCGTCGGGAGCGAACAATGGTTGAGCTAGACCAGGTCGAAAAAGTCACGACTCCTCGCAGCTCACGGTTCGCCGTGCAGAGCGGCCTGATTGCCTGGATTGTGCCAGGCGACGTTGAGGAGACCCCCCCTGCCTGCATCCCGGCCGAGGTCATTGACATTTCGCGCACCGGCGTTCGCCTTCGCGCGAAACGCCCGATCGCGGACATGGAGACTTGCCGCGTGACGATTGTTGTCGAAGACTTGAGCACGAATCTCCACATCAGGGCAAGCGTGCGATGGAACCGCGAGGAGGAGGACGGTTCAGAACTGCTCGGCTGCTGCTTCGTCCCCGCGATCCCGGAGGGCATCTTCGATCACATCCTTCGAGCGAACCATGTGGATCGGCGGGAATGCGAGCGACAACCGCTCAATCTCCGCACGTCGGGGGTTTGGAGATTAGGCGACAAACCCTTGCCTTTTACGGTAAAGGACTTTTCCCGCGAGGGCTTTTGCGTGCAGACGGCCGCACTCCCGCCGGAAAAAGAACAGCTTCATTTGTGCGTGGAAGACGCTGAAACCACGCGTGCCGTCGTCATTGCGCAGCCAAGATGGACGCTGAAGGCAGACGATGGATACGTGGTGGGCTGCTCCTTTCTCAATCCCGAGGACGTTCGAGCGATTCAAAGCTCTGGCCGACGCGGCACGAAACGGGACCGATAACAAGTAGCGACGTCCTCTTTAACGAGACGTTCGTGCCGGCACTCGGGGCTGGTTTCCGCGTTAGTTAATGTGGATCGCTTGTCTAATTCCCTTCCCGCGGGAGTTTGTCTGCACCGCTGACGGCCCTCCAGCGCCGACACTGTTGGTCATTCAGTAGATTCAGCACCTTCTTTTGTGCAGAGTCCAAGAGCAAGCGGCATTCCTGGTTTTCCGCGATGGCCTTGTCAGTGTTGTCGAGAATCCTACGGATCTTCTGCAACTGCGCCTCAGTGAGCTGCAAGTCACGAATCACTCCCGGCGTGACAAACGGCAACGCACCCGGTAGATGCTTCAGATCTTCTCGCCCTACCTCCGCAGCGGCGCTATTGTGCGGCATCGTGCCGGACGACGCAGACGAATCCGGCGGAGCGATCGCAGTGCTTTGTGATTGCTCGCGTGGGTAGAGTCCGTACGTCGAGGAGGGTACGGAAGGACCCTGCGAAGAAATGTCGGAAAGGAAAATACCGAAGAAAACGATCACGATGACCGCGATTGCAAAGACGGCCAAGATCAGGGCAACCTGACTCCGTTTGGCTGCCGTCAGAGGGGCATGCCAAGGAGTCCGCCGTCCGCCTTGCCCATATTCGTCCGACGGTATGGCAAGATCGCGCAAACGCGTCAAGCCCAGACGGAACCGTGGCGCAGACGCGTCGGCACCTCCATCGGCAGGTCGGATTTCAGTCGTAGAAACGACGCGAACCTCCGTGCAAGAGGAATCGGTGCACAGTTGGACCACGTCGCCGTGGCCTACCGGTGTCGGTGCGTCAGCCAACACGGCAAAGCCGCCGGCCGATTGGTCGAGCAGGAGGACCGGCCATTGCGATCGGTCTGCAAGCACGAGTTTGCCTTGGACCACGCCACTTACAGGGAGTCGGTAGGACTGACGCTGCTCATTATGGGGTTGCTCCGTACTCATGACAGACCGATTCACTCCAAGGACATTGAGATTCTTGCTCGCTCAAGTATAGAACATTGAAAATATGCGATTCGGGCACTTGGTCGCTGCCGCCTTGAATATTGGCTCCGCCGGCTGGCACAACCCTCGCCAGGACCGATCTTGAGGCGGGCAAGGCGGTTTGATGCGAAGGGCCGGGTCCCGGTTATATCCCGCTGCCATTACAACCCGCAGGATCAGAAATCCCTGCCGTGATCGTTAAGAAAGGCGTTATTCCAACCGGCGAAATCCTCCGGTCCGACGCGGAACCAAGCCAATCGCGTCCTGTGCGAAAGTCGTATGCTAAAGATGTTTAGGATCACGAAAATGGTCCGCAATCACTTTCCCGTTGGAAGGGGTTAGCCGGTCCTGGAGACGGGACGATTGGGGAGCCGCCTTCGAATGCCTAAAGCCTCGGTCACATCAGCCAGCGCCTTGTGGTTCCTGGTCGGTCCCTTCGACAGCGAAGAGACCGTTCAGCACCTGCCGATCTACACATCGCCGTTCCTGATCGGGCGGCGCCAGGATTTGCCGCTGTCGTTGTCTTGCACGGCGGTTTCCAATGTACACGCTGAAATAATCGAAGTTGGCCGCGCGCTGGTGATCCGCGACTTGGGCAGCACCAACGGCACTTTCGTTAACGGTTGCCGCGTCAAAGAACCCGTGGCCCTGGCCGACGACGACCTGGTGCAGTTTGCCAACCTGCCGTTCCGCGTCCGAATGGAATCGGGTGAAGACCGTCCCCCTAAGGTACACGAAAGCACCGGCGATCGAGCCTTGGCCCGCGTGCTCTTCGACAAGCTGATGTCGGAACAAGCGGTGACGCCCTTTTTGCAGCCGATCATCGATTTGAAAGACCGCAAAACCGTGGCCTACGAACTTCTCGCCCGTAGCCGGCTGTTCGGATTCGAGACACCCGAAGACCTTTTCGACCTGGCGCAGTCGTTGAGCCTGGAAGTGGAATTGAGTACGATGCTGCGTTGGGAAGGGGTGCAAGTCACGCGGGACATGGTTCCCCTTCCACATTTGTTCCTCAATACGCATCCTTGCGAATTGGTTGATCGCAAGCTTGAACATTCACTGGAACGATTACGTGAGAACTGGCCCGACCAGCCGCTGACGCTGGAGGTTCACGAATCGGCCGTGACCAAAGGGGCCTGCCTGGCCCAGTTGCGATCGCTGCTGAAGCGGTTGGACATCAAGTTGGCCTACGACGACTTCGGCGTCGGGCAGTCGCGCTTGAACGATTTGGCTGAAGTTGCCCCCGACTACGTGAAGTTCGACATGTCGCTGATTCGCGACATCGACCGTGCCGCACCGCAACGGCAGCAGGTTGTGGCTGCACTCGTGCAAATGGTCCACAACCTCGGCATCACTTCATTGGCTGAGGGCGTGGAAACGGCCGGAGAGGACGTGATTTGCCAACAGATGGGTTTTGATCTTGGCCAAGGCTATCTCTATGGCCGCCCGGCCCCACCCCGTGATTTCTGACGAGCCCAGAGGAGTGTCCGCGAACTTAGCCACCGTAATACGCGTCCTTCAGCCGATTTGATCGCTTGCGTTTGTGTCATCGCGCCAACCTCCTGTTGGAATTGTGTGGCCAAGGTTGTCAGAATAGGCCATTTCGCAACATGCGATACACCACAAAGCCAAAAGCGGAGAGCAGTGCTGAAATCAGGGCGTATTCAAAGGCGGTAGCACCGTCTTCCGAAAGTAAGAAACGACGCCGTCTTTTAGCAAGTAATGGCACGTTAGCCCTCACCGCAAAACCGCGCATGATGCCCCTATGCAAACGTAGTTCTGAAACTAGAAAGAGTCAAGGAATCGCGACTTGCGATCGTGCTGATCGTTACGGGAGTGCTGAACTTGCTGGGCTGGCGAAATCCGGCCCGTGGTCGTGGCGTCGCTAGAGTCGATTCTGACGGCTCGACGGCGAGAACCGTGCAAGGGGGCATGAACTGCCGGCGGACGCGATTGTACGCAACTGGATATCGCTCCTACGTCCGAAAAACCCTAGCGTAACTACTTGCTATGCAAGGCTTTAAAAGCGGAGGGCATGGGATTCGAACCCACAACCCCTTGCGGGGCATCTGATTTCGAGTCAGACCGCTAGCCGTTCGCTTACCCTCCGGCTACGTCTTCTAATTTATAGGACATTCTCGCCCGTGACAAGGTTCCCCCCTTATTCGAGCGAGGAAGTTGGCTCAAATTCCAAAACTGCCTCCTAAGCCGATGATGCCGAACAATTCCGTTCTGGCTCCGGTGCATAATCTAGCGGTTCTTGCGATTGATTTCCCTATGGCGCGCCAGCGAGTTTGTTTTTGCAGCGACTAGAGACGATGCCGATAGTTGCCTTATATCGGATGACACAAACCGCCAATGGATGGGCACCAACGAAGGACAAGCACGATGAACAAAGGCACTTTTCGCGTCGTTACGCGGGGCGCCGACGGCGAAATTCGTATCCGCGATTACGATACGGCCGAAGCCCTCCTCAAGCGTCATTCGCAGGTCGGCGTCGATGACTGCAGCACCGACCTCAGCCTCCGCGGCCTGCCTGTTTTTCGCGGGCTGATCGGCCCCATCCCCGAAGGCAAGAACGTCATCCGCTACGAAACGCCCGAGGTTTTTGAAACCCTGACCAAAGAATGGAGCGCCCACAAGCCTTCGCGGCGGCGCTCGCGGAGCAAGACGATCGGGTAATAACTCAAACTGTAAACGCCACTACCGGGCTGGCCCCGGTAGAGCGATGATTGGCCAGCTAGAACGCCGCCTCACAACTCCCTTCGCAGTTTTAGCTGATCAATCATCGTTCCACCGACACAGGGTCGGCGGGGACGTTTACAGTTTGAATAATCATGATCAGCTTGACCTCCCCGGCCCGCCAATTCAAACTCGTGACAGTGCCGTTAGGTTGTGGGAGATGCTCCCCGCCGACGTGGTATCCCGCAAGTCCTTCTCGGACCATCACGAAAAACCGACGCTCGCGTGCTCGCCGGCATTGGTGGAACCGAATCGCGGTACAGGACGTTGACCAGGCATCGGTGCTACTGGGTGACCAGCGGATGCGGATACGTGTAGGGAGCGTAGCTGGGCTTGGCACGGCCATTGAAAAAGTCAACGCCTTCGCGAACGTGCGGCGAACTGGAGGTCATGGTTGCCGGTTTGCCGTTAAGCGTATTGTTCCAGATGTAGGCGGGATCCGCCTCTTCGTTCGGCCAGGCCGCCGGTTGGGGCGTATCGCCCGAGATGAGGGTCCCTTTTCCCCTGCCCATCTGATCCAGGGCGACCAGGCACCGCAGAATCTTGAAGCCGTCTCCGGCGTTCCAGGAGATGTTCGGTCCGCCGTACGAGCTTTCAAAGCGCGCGGTGATCGTGTCGGCGGTATTGGAGAGGATAATGCTGCTCTTGTGCATGCGGGTATTATGTACCGAGTAGCCCCGCCATTGATTGGCCGTCCATTTCTTTCCGGCGCAGACCAGCACCCGCACGTCCTTGCCGGCGCCGGTGCATGTGCCGGAATCATAGACGATCGGCTTGCCCGTTCGATCGACGTCGTTCTTGTCGAACGGGCTTTCGCCGGCGGCGATGCCAAAGGGTCGGAAGCGTTCCCAATCGCGGTAATTGTCGACCTTCATCCCCGCCTCGAAACGGCCGGTCACCGTATTGTTGAAGATCACGCCCGTGCCGGAACGGAAAGTCATGGCGGCCGAGCCAATTGGCTGCACGGTATAGACTATGGTGTTTTCGTAGATCTCGAAGCTGCGGGCGCCGCGGAGGCGGCCGCTCGACTCGGTGCCGTGGTTCGCCAGACAGGCATTCTTGAAGGTGTTGTGGCGGACGACGACTCGTTGGCCCGCCCAGCCGTCCAGCGCGACCGAGCAACCGGCGACGTCGGGTGTTGCGCCGACGGCCGTGAACAGATTGTCTTCGATGAAGAATGCCCTGTCGCCTCTTCCCAGGTCGGTGGCGTCGGCCCAGGCGGCATCGCCGTAGGGCAGGCCGCCGTTGAATCCGTAGATCCCGAAGATCCAGCCCACCAGTTCGAACGTATTGTGGTCGATGACGCCGCCGGATGCATGAATATGCATGGCGCAGGTCCGCGTGGCACGGATGCGGAGATGATCGATGCGCCAGGTGGTGGAGTCGCCGCCGACCTGCAACATCCCTTTGTTATCGCCGTCTCGCGGACCGGTCCCGCCGTCGATCGTGAGATTGCAGAGCCGCGTCAGGCCGCCCTTCTTCGTACCGATCTCGAAAACGCGGAGGGTTGACTTGGCGGGAAAGATGCCGCCAATGATGGTCGTCTTGTCGGTCCCTGCGCCCGCGACGGTAATGTACTTGCCGGACACCTTGACGCACGCTGTCCAGGTGGCAGTCCCCGCCGGAAGCTCCACGGTGTCGCCGTCGGCGGCCGCATCGATCGCGGCCTGGACATCCGCCGCCGAGAGGCTGGCTGCCGTCCGCGTTGCCCCTTGCAGGGTTGGACCCAGAGCCAACCAGAAACCGCTGAAGCACGACAGAAAGAAGGAAAGATTCCGCACGGATCGCATGGTAGTTTCTCCTGGGGTTAGCCCTCGGGTGGGCGTTTGGTTGTCATTTCGGACCGGTTACTTGGCGCGTGGCGAACTCAGGACCGGCCAGTCGTCGGTGCGAAAGGGCGAGGCAGGCAACGCCTCCTTATTGTACAGATTACAGCCTTCCGGATTATCCGCCCAGGCATAGCGGACGGCAACTGGTTGAGGGACCTCGCCGCTGGAGACCAGCACGTTGTCGCCGTCAATCCGGGCATCGGCCCAAACGAACTTCTTGTCAGGGCCCGCGACGGCGAAGCCAGCCAGCTTGCCCTGGCCCTTGGCCACTAACCCGCCGCCGACATGCTTGAAGCGGAGGCGGACACGACTGCCTTCGACGGTCATGGAATCGTAGATTGGGCCTGAATACACGATCTTCTCGCCATAGACCAGAGCGCGGGCCGCCAGGGCGAGACGTTTGCCGACGTCTTGCTTGTTCCGGGGATGAATGTCGTTGGCCTCGCCGATGTCGATGGTTACGGCTAGGGCCGCATGGGGGATCTTCCTCGCCGTGAGGAATTGCGCCTCGCGCACCTCCGCCCATCGGCTCTCGCCCGGCTGCGTTCTCGGCTGCCCATAGTTGGCCAACTGCACGATCAGAAAGGGAAAGTCGCCCTCGCCCCATCTTGTCCGCCAGGCGTTGATCATCGTCGGCAGGGCCTTGCGATACGTGTATCCCAGGCCGACGTCACCTTCGCCTTGATACCAGGCAACGCCGCGGATTCCGTAGGGCATCAGCGGCGCAATCTTGCCGTTATAGGCCCCGCTGGCGCGCTGGGGATCGTCGGGCCGCGGCGTCCCCCAATTCTTCAGCAGCGGCTGGAGGTCCAGGTCGGAGTCGAGTGCTTCTTTGGACATGAACGCACGAATTCCCGCGCCCTGCCCGGTGGTAATTATGCCAATCGGGACGTTGAGGGCTTTGTGGAGGTCCCGCGCGAAAAAATATCCGACTGCCGAAAACTGCCAGGCATCGTTGGGCGTGCAGGTAACCCACGTTCCCTTGACGTTGCCCTGCGGTTGGTCGGCAACGATACCTTGGATCGCCAGCGCGCGCATATTCGGGTACTTCGCCGCTGCCTGTTCCTGGGCCGCATTGGTGACGGAAGGGAGGTTTCCCAGGTTCGACTGGCCCGAGCAGAACCATACTTCGCCTACCAGCACGTCCTTGAGCGTGACGGTGTTCTTGCCGGTCACGGTCATGGCGAACGGACCGCCGGCCCTCATGGGACTAAGCCGGGCGGTCCAACAGCCGCCGGCATCGGCGGTTGCTTCGGTTCGGTACGGTCCGAGCACGATGTCGATCTTTTCGCCCGGCTCGGCCGTTCCCCACACGGGCGTGCTCATCTCGCGCTGCAGGACCATGTGGTCGCCGAATATACCGGCCAGTTTCACTTCGGCTGATGCGGCTGCGGCAAAGCCCGTCAGAATGAGGGATACAGCGAATGCTTGCCGCAGCATATTTCTTGGCATCGTCATAACTCCTTGAAGATTACTGAACATCGAACCTTACTAAACATCGATGACGAACGTCTGGGTCGTCGTGCCAACCCACTCGGTGGTCGTGGCCAGCACCTTCTCGCCCCCCGCCAGCGTCTTTTCGTCGAGTCTCCACCTTGCCCGCCGCAGGTGGAACTCCGCAGGGCACGCCCATAACCACGTCGATCTTGAGCTTTAGGCCGGCTCCCAACCGCTATTCTATCCTCAACCGCAGCGCCTGTCAGCCATGTCCACCGCCCCGACGCGCCCAGCGCCGTCGCTGGTCCCCAATGCTGCGCACGGGCAGACCGTACAGCGCATTGGCGGGCAATCCTTGTCAAACGGGATGGCCACGAGCTATGATCTAGGCATCCTGCTGGAACCGCCCAGCCGCTTCCGTACGAAGGGGCTGCCGGCTCTGCCTTGCCCCAAAGGACATCGGCTATGAACCCCTCCTTCTCTGAAAAAGTCGGCCTCGCCTCCTTTTTCCGGGTGCGCCTTGCGCGAAGGCTGGCTTTAGCCTCTCATGTGTGGCTGTGGGCCTGCCTCAGCCTTTACGGCCAAGACTTGCCGCGATTCCGCGAGCACGTCATCACCAAAGAGTTGAAGTTCGGCTATCAGCTTGTCGTTGCAGACCTCAACGGCGACGGCAAGAAAGACCTGATCGCCGTCGATGAGGCTGCAACGCAGCTCGCGTGGTTCGAGAATCAGCACCCGATATGGAAGCGGCACGTTTTGGCTACCGATGTGCCGCGGCCGATAAATGCCGGCTGCTGGGACGTTGACGGCGATGGCGTTCCCGAGGTGGTTTTGGCATACCGCTTCGAGCCGGCCCCCGAGAGAAGCGTCGGCAACATCGCGATTTTCCATGCCGGCAAGGACGTGCGCCAGCCGTGGACGGCACGAGAGATTGATCGCGTGCCGACGGCGCACCGCGTGCGCTGGATCGACCCGGACGGCAGCGGGAAGAAGCTGCTCCTGGTGGCGCCGGTGGTCGGGCGACGGTATCTACCCGGCTTTGACGATCCGGCGCCGATTTACGTGTACCGACCCGGCCAGTGGAAACGGGAAGTACTTACCAACCAGACGCAGGGGCTGCTGCACGCAATCTGCCCGGTCAGTTGGGATGGCGGGCCGCGCCAGCAGTTGCTGACGGCATGTTACCTGGGGTTGCACCGTTTCCAGTGGACCGGCGGCCAATGGGTCGGCACGCAGATTGCCAAGGGCAACCCATCGCCGTGCCCCAGGTGCGGCAGCGGCGAGGTCCGCCTTGGCCACCTCGGCAACAGGCGTTTCCTGGCCGCGATTGAGCCGTGGCATGGGAACCAGGTCGTCGTCTATCTGCCCGACGGGGAAAAGTGGAGCCGTGTCGTGATTGAAGAGGGGATGGTCGACGGTCACGCTTTGGCCGTGGGCGACCTGAACGGCGACGGCCGCGACGAGATCGTGGCCGGCTTCCGCGGCAAAGGCTGCAAGCTCTCGATCTATCAGGCAACGGATGCGACCGGCCGGCACTGGCGCAAGACCGTGTTGGACGACGGGGGCATGGCCGGCGCCGACTGCGCGATCGCGGACTTTACCGGTGACGGCAAGCCGGACATCGTCTGCATCGGCGCATCCACGGGGAATGTGAAGCTCTACGAGAACCTGGGGAAATAGCGTCCCCGCCTGAGCTAGCCACTGGCCGCCCACGAAATTGTAATTGAGCAAGCGTGGACCGACGTGGAATGAGTTCCGTAGGGTGGGCCGAGTTCTACGAGTCCCACCAACAAAAAAGCCGAAAATGGTGGGACTCGTAGAACTCGGCCCACCCTACATCTTAGGGCCGGCGAATCAATGAGTGTCGGTTTCTGCAACGTACTCATCACGCTCCGCCGTGATGTCTTACCATCACGGCGGAGCGTGATGAGTACAGTTATTGATTCACCGTTCCTTAGTCCCTTTCCACTGCGTCGAGCTTCAATCCTAACTGCTTCAGCCCCTTGCCGTGGGCGCCGGCGAACTCGGCCGGATAGGCCGCGTCGATGCCCATGCACGAATGCCAGAGAATGCGGTTCATGGCATCGTCGTCGATGAGGTCGGGCTCGCGAAAATCCATCCGCTCGCTCGCCTCGGCCAACTGCCGGGCCTTGCCATGAAGGGCGTCGATCGCGGCATTCCGCTCGTTGATCGGTATCTCGGCCGGCCGGGCCTGATAAGGCGCCAGGTCGGGCTTCTCCGCGAAGCATGCCGTCATCAGCGGCGACTGCGCAACCCGTTGCGACGTGGTGGGCAGATCGAGGATCCGCTCGATCGTATGCAGCACCGAACACTGATTGTAGAACTGGCTGACCACGGCCCGCCGCTTCGCGTAAGGGCTGATCACCAGGCAGATGGAGCGATGCCCGTCGACGTGGTCCCAGCCGGCCTGGGGATCGTCCTCGTTGACGAAGATGACGGTCTTCGGCCAGAAGCGGCTATGGGAAATGGCCTCCACCAGCCGGCCCACGGCCTGGTCATTGTCGGCCACGCAGGCCCGAGGAGTTGGAACATCTTGCTTGGTCCCGGCGGTGTGGTCCTGCGGCAGGTAAACGATGATGAAGTTCTGCCACTGGCCGGACTTCTCGTATTGGCGGAACTCGGTCAAGAAGGCGTCCAGCCGCAAGGCGTCGGGGATGCCCAGGTTCCAGCCGGGATAAGTCGGGCAGGTATATTTCTTCAAGGTCTCCATCGTAATCGAATGGCGGAACGTGATCTTGCCCTTCTGTTCCACGAAGTCCTTGTAGACGTCGAACCAATTCGCCCGTTGCACCACGCTGGGAAACTCGCACTCGCCATAGTTGCGGAAGGAGCGGCCGGCCAGCAGGACGCTATCCCAGAGGAAATTGCAGTTGGCAAAGGGCAGGACGTCGGTGCCGAAGTCGTAGCTGCGGGTGTGGCCGCCGAACATCTTTTCCCTGTAATCGCTGATCGCGCCCTGCATGGCCCATTGATGGCCGTCGGTCGAGATGATGCCGTTGCAATAGTAGTTGTCCAGGAGCACGAACTCCTCGGCCAGGGCGTGATGGTTGGGCGTGATCCTGCGGCCGAACGTGCAGAGCTTGGGATCGTTGTTGCCCCGCGGCAGGTCGCCGAAAACCTGGTCGTAGGTGCGGTTCTCCTTGAGCACGTAAACGACGTGCTCAATCAGCGACCGCTCGCCCGGCTGACCCGGCACCGGCACGGCCGGCCCGCCGTTGTGGGCCGCTTCCAAGGCCCGCAATGTCTGCGGAATGCGGGCATCGGTCACGACCTGCGCGGTGTAGCGGGCCAAGGTCGCATCGTCGGGCATTTCCACGCGGCTGATGCTGCCGCGAACGGCACGGCTGTTCCACGCCTTCTGCTGCTCCTTGGCTGTATGCGAACCTTCTCCTTTGACGTTGGCAATACAGATCTGCTTGCCGTCGGTGCAGACGCCGCCGGGGAACCAGCCGGTGGGAATGAATCCGCGGACTTTGCTCGGCTGGTCCGCAGTCATTGCCAGCGCGACGACCGCCACGGCATTGTTGCCGCCGTTGGCGACCAGCAGCGTGCGGCCATCAGGGCTCAGGGCCAGGGCATTGCTGATGGCGCCGAAGGGGAGCTTGTCGTCTGGCCGTACGTTGATCGTCTCTTGCACCTTCCAGGCAGCCGTGTCGATCACCGAGACGCTGTCCGAGTTGGAATTCGCCACGAACAGTCGCCTGCCGTCGGCCGAGAGTTCCAGGTCCGACGGGTGAAGGCCGACGTCCAGCTCGCCCGTGGCCTTCAAGCCTTCGAGATCGACCCGTGTGATCGTGCCGCTGATCGAGATCGAGCGATCATCGACCGCCACGGGTGTGCCGGCCGAAGGCTCGGCATGTTCGCCTTTGCGAGGATGCCGGCCGCCGAAGTTCGAGATGTATGCGGTGCGGCGGTCGGGGCTCAAAACGACGCCCCAGGGGCAGACGCCGGTGGGAACCGTGGCCCGGATCTTGCCGGACTCCAGATCGACGACCGTCAGGCAGTTCGTAATCGAGGCGCAAACGAAAGCCGTCCGTTCGTCGCCGCTGAGGGCAATTCCCGTAGCGTGAACCGTGCCCTTTGCCAGCGCGATGGGCCGCTGCCAATTCCAACCACCGTGTGCATTGCAGCGGGCTTCCAGAAGATACTTCGTCGATCCGGTCACGAAGACCCGCTTGCCATCCTTGCTCACCGCCAGACCGTGCATCGAGCCTTGTTCCTTGACTGGATAGGGCAGGTCCAGCACGACCTTCCAGGTTTTTGCATCGACGATCATCAATTCGCCGGTCAGCTTAGCGAAAACCTGAAGGCCTGACGGCGACAGCGCGATGTCCGTCGGCCGGCCGAAAAATGCATGGGTCTCGCCTGCAGGGCGGACGAGTTGGCCGGTAGGCACGATCATTCCACCATTGGCCGGGCCGACGGCCTGCGTGGAAAGCGGATCGCTGCCGGGGGCGGACGAGCAGGGAAGGGCCGCCCACGTCAGGAGGGCAAGGGTCCCTGCGGAAAGATGCCTCAGAAGTCGGGATCGCTGAACGGGAGTTGGACGGCACGTGGTCATTAAAGTCGGATCCTGTGTCTGGATAGGAAGATTCTATCAATAATCTAACAATTAGGGCTAGGTTTCGTAAACAATGGCAAAGAGCCCAATTGGCCTTGGGACGGGAATCACAATCAGGTGCCACATCTTTCGCATGACCAGGATCGCCGTCTAGGTTGGGTGGCGATCAGGGTGGCACGTGTCGCCTCGATCGGCAAAGTAGTCCTTGGGACGGAAGCCAGAAATCGTCGGAAATAACATGACTAGCCAAAGGGGGGGCTTGTTGCTATTTGTTTCCCGGCGCATTAACATGTTCGTTTGCTGTCCCCCCAACGCGACTGGCAAAAGTTGACAGGCGCAACTTCTTACATCCGCGCGATTTAGGATCTTTCGCCCGTACCCACTCGTGGTTGGCGTCGGACTACCGAAAATCCCACCATCCCTGACTCCGAGTGGGAAATATGGCGAAACTGGAAGATTTGACACGTGGGGCTGCCGTCAAAGGCATCCTTCCCGACCAATTGGTCACGGTCGTTGACGTGAAGTGGATCGGCAACACGGCCGTAGACCTCACCTACAAAGACGCTACGGGACGACCGGCAAACGAGCTTCTTTATCGCCACAGCGAATCCACCATTGAAATCGTGGCCGAGGGCAGCCCTTGGAGTTTCGACGGCGATGGTGCGCTTTTCCGGCTGGTATCCGAAGCCCAGCGAATCCGGCTGGCCTACCTATTCGATCCGCTGCTGGCCGTCCATACCTCGATGGTCGATCCGCTGCCGCACCAAATAACCGCCGTCTACGGCGAAATGCTGCCCCGCCAGCCCCTCCGCTACCTGCTGGCCGACGATCCCGGCTCCGGCAAGACCATCATGACGGGACTGCTCATCAAGGAAGAGATCGTTCGCGGCGACCTGCAACGTTGCATGATTGTCTGTCCGGGCAATCTGGCAGAGCAGTGGCAGGACGAACTGGATCGCCGCTTCCATTTGCCGTTCGATATTATGACGAACGACAAACTGGAATCAGCCCGCACGGGCAACTGGTTCCAGGAGAACTCCTTGGTAATCTGTCGCCTCGACAAGCTCAGCCGCGATGAGACGCTCCATGCCAAGCTGGAGCAGTCCGGTTGGGATCTGATAGTCTGCGATGAAGCTCACAAAATGTCGGCATCCTTCTTCTCGGGCGAAGTGAAGCCGACCAAGCGATATAAACTCGGGCAACTCCTTTCCACCAGGACCCGCAACTTCTTGCTGCTGACCGCCACGCCCCACAACGGCAAAGAGGAGGACTTCCAACTTTTCCTGGCTTTGCTCGATGGCGACCGTTTTGAAGGCAAGTTCCGCGACGGCACGCACACGGTGGACACCTCCGACCTCATGCGCCGGCTGGTCAAAGAGCAGTTGCTCAAATTCGATGGCTGGCCCCTGTTCCCGGAGCGACGTGCCTACACCGTCAATTACGACCTATCTGACGCCGAGATGCAGCTTTACGAACGAGTCACGGCATACGTTCGCGAGGAATTCAACCGTGCCGAGGCCCTGGAGAGCGAGGGTCGCAAGGGCACCGTAGGCTTCGCCCTGACGGTCCTTCAACGCCGCCTTGCCTCGTCGCCGGAAGCCATCTATCAGTCGCTTCGCCGCCGCAAGGAACGCCTGGAAAAGCGCGTCCGCGAAGAGCAAATACTCCGGCGTGGTGCCGAGGTTCGCGTGGATATGATGGAGAGTCTGCCGAAGTACACGGAAGACGACCTCGACGACCTCGACGACGCCCCCGACGCCGAAGTCGAATCCGCCGAGGAACAGGTCGTGGACCAGGCCTCGGCGGCCCGCACCATCAAGGAGTTGCAGATCGAAATCGACATGCTCAAGGAGTTGGAGGAACTGGCCTACCGCGTCCGCCAGTCCGGTGCCGACCGTAAATGGGATGAACTCTCCCGCTTGCTCCAGAACAATTCCGAGATGTTCGACACGGAAGGCCATCGCCGCAAACTGGTCGTGTTCAGCGAGCATCGCGACACTCTCAACTATCTCAATGAGCGAACATCAGGACTGCTGGGCCGTCCGGAGGCCATCGTCACGATCCACGGCGGCATGGGTCGCGAGGAACGCCGCAAGGCCCAGAACGCCTTCACCCAGGACAAGGAAGTCGAAATCCTGATCGCCACCGACGCCGCCAGCGAAGGCATTAACCTTCAACGCGCCCACTTGATGGTCAACTACGACCTTCCCTGGAATCCCAACCGCTTGGAGCAGCGATTCGGCCGTATTCACCGTATCGGACAAACCGAAGTCTGCCACCTCTGGAACCTGGTCGCCAAGGGCACGCGGGAAGGCGAAGTCTATCTACGGCTCTTGGAGAAGCTCGACCAGGAACGCCAGGCATTGGGCGGCCAGGTGTTCGATATTCTCGGCCAGCTTACTTTCGACAATCGGCCGCTGCGCGAATTGCTCCTGGAGGCCGTGCGGTACGGCGACAGCCCCGAGGTTCGGGCGAGACTGTACCAGATTGTCGAGAAAGCTTTCGACCATGATCAAATTCGTAAACTCATCGAAGAACGGGCATTGACCGCCGATACGATGGACGCTAGCAAGGTCCGGGTAATCCGCGAGGACATGGAGCGGGCCGAGGCCCGCCGGCTCCAGCCGCATTTCATCGCCACGTTTTTCAGCGAGGCTTTCAAGCGACTGGGCGGCAAGACTCACGACCGGGAGCCCAAACGCTTTGAGATCACCAATGTCCCGGCCATCATTCGCAACCGCGACCGGGCCATCGGACATGGGTCGCCGGTGATGATTCGTTACGAGCGGATCACCTTCGAGAAGGATCTCATCGCCATGCCCGGCAAGGCCCTTGCCGACTTCGTTTGCCCAGGTCACCCGCTTCTTGACGCCACAATCGACCTTACGCTTGAACGCAACCGTGACCTCTTGCGCCGCGGGGCAGTCTTAGTCGATGAAACCGACCCGGGCGATGAGCCCCGCGTGCTGGTCTTCCTTGAACACTCGATTCAGGATGCCCGCAAGGCTGCTGACGGCCGGGCACCAGATACCCCTGGTCGACGAATCGTGTCGAAGCAGATGCAATTCGTCGAAATCGACACGGCCGGCAACACCCGGGCGGCCGGCTACGCTCCCTATCTCGATTACCGCCCCCTGACCGAAGACGAACTCCCGCTGCTGCCCCAGATTCCCGAGCCTGCTTGGCTCCGCAGCGAACTGGAGAACAAGGTACTCGAATACGCGATCCAGCACTTGGTTCCGTCGCACTTCGACGAACTTCGCCGCAGGAAGGAAGAACTGGTTGACAAGACCACGGCCGCGGTCAAAGACCGGCTGACCCAGGAGATTCGCTATTGGGACCACCGTGCGATAGAACTCAAGGAACAGGAATTGGCTGGCAGGGTGAACGCCCGGCTGAACTCCGGCTTGGCCCGACTGCGGGCCGACGACCTGGCCGCACGCCTCCAGAAACGGATGGGCGAATTGGAGCAGGAGCGAAAACTGTCGCCCCTTCCCCCGGTGGTTTCCGGGGCTGCGCTGATTGTGCCCGCCGGCTTGCTCAGTCGGCTGAAGCCGGGCCAGGCAGGAGTACCACCCACGTATGCCGCCGATACGAAGGAGTCGGAACTCCGGGCCGTGGCAGCCGTCATGGAAGCCGAACGCCGGCTGGGTTTCCTGCCCAAGGACGTGAGCGAGGAGAAACGCGGCTACGACCTGGAATCCTCCATCCCGGGCACTGGCCGGCTGCGATTCGTTGAGGTCAAGGGCCGTACCGCCGGAGCGAAAACCATCACTGTCACCAAGAACGAGATTCTTACCGCCCTGAATAAGCCAGATGAATTCATCCTGGCTATCGTCGAATTGGATGGTCCCGCCAGCACTGTGCATTACGTTCGCAATCCATTCCAGCGCGAGCCCGATTTTGGAGTCACAAGCTGCAATTACGCCATCGAGGAACTGCTCCAGCACGCGACAGAACCGTGTTGAGCGGCTCCAAGCCAACCGATCCATACACACAACTACGCCGAACTTCGATCATGGCCACCAGCGAAGAACCGACGAAGCCAGCAACCACCCCGGACGCCGTGCGTCAACGAATCAAGAGCGCCTGCGGCGCGGTTCAGGCGTCTATCCAATCCAAAGGAACTGCTCGGCTCAAGGAGCTTTGGCCGGAACGGAACTCCCGATTCGATCGGCTCTGCAACAGCAGTCAGCAGCACCCGCAAGTTGCCATTTCGCTTGGCGTATGGAGCGAGCGGTGGAACGGAAAAGCCATTATTGACGCAACGCTCGACGGCAACTGGTCAACGGTTTACGCGGCCTTGGCGACGATATCCGGCTCCCTGCTAGGATTCGTAATCACCGCCGCATCCATCGTGCTTGGGTTCTCAGTTTCCGAGAAGCTGGCCATCGTCCGCGAGAGCAAGCATTACCCTACGCTCTGGCACGTGTTCATCGCGGCGATTCGTGCCTTGGCGTTTTCCACTATTGTGTGCATCGTTACGTTGGTGCTGGACCGCGACAAGCGAATGATCCACTGGGTCATGTACTTGGCCGCCTTCGGGTGCATCCTGGCCGCGGCGCGTGTCGCCCGTTGTGTTTGGGTTCTGGAGAACATAATCAAGCTTGTGGCTCAGCCGTCAGAACGGACGGCCCAACCTCCGTCCCTGGGCTAAGAGAGTGGCGAAGACAACATCCTCAAGCCGAAACTATTCAGACCGTACCCTGAAGATACTTTGGGGGCGAGCGGCAGGACGCTGCGCAGTGGCCGAGTGCCGGACTGAAGTGTTTGCCGATGCCACCGACCACGATCCGATCGTGGTAATAGGTGACATCGCTCACATCGAAGCGTCCAGCAATTGTGGTCCACGGGCGAACGCCAAGGCGACTTCAGCCGAAAGGGACCAGTACGATAACCTGATTCTGCTGTGCAAGAACTGCCACACCCGATTGGACGGGCAAAAGAGCGCTAATCCCGTCAAGGTCGTCAGGCAGTTGAAGGCCGACCACGAGGCGTGGGTACGGGCATCGTTGCCCGAACGCGGACGAAGCTCAACCGGATGGAACGTGTTTATTCTTCAGGGTGAGCATCCAATCGACCCTGGCCGAACTGAAGCAGCCTTGGCTCCCGACTTCCAGGCCGGGCAACCGCTGGTCTTCACGGCAATACCGAGCCGGCAATCGTGGACCGACACCTTCGGCGACATGGAGAAAGCGGTTGACAGCCTGTTCGCAACCGCTGACCCGTTTGATCGCCGTTTTGCCGTCTTCCCCCTGGCTCCGGTATCCGCGTGCATTTCCCTTGGGTACTTGTTCACCAGTCGGCCGAGGGTCCGCCTGTTTCAATACCACCGCGACGACCACACGTGGCGGTGGCCCGATAAGCCTGCCAGCAACGCCGATATCGCCGTCAGCGGGCTCTCCGCCACCGCTGTCGGAGCGGCCGGCAAGCTGGCCGTCTGCTTCGACCTGAGCGCCCAGGTTCAGGAGAGCGACCTTCCGATGTTGCCGGAAGGCTTCTTGGCAACCGTTCGTCTTTCCATTCCATCGCCGAGCACCAGTTGGCTTCAAACGCCCGCCCAACTGGATCAGCTTGGGACGGTCACACGTCAGGTCTTTGAGGACATCAGCCGGCTTTATCCGCGGGCCAGCCAGTGGCACGTCTTTTACGCCGGCCCAGCCCCTGGGGCAGTGAAAGTCGGGCAGCAGTTCAACCCGACCATGACACCACCGGTGCAGCTTTACGAATTCAGTCGTTGTCGTCAGCCCAGGTACGAGGCCAGCATCATGCTCGGGAGGTCCGATACATGAGCAACCAGGAATACTTACAGCAACTGCTGAATCAGCAGGAGTTGACCAGCATTCAAGTCAGTACGCTGCGCGGCTTGCGTGACCGAATCCAGAATCGCCTGTCCCAACTGACTGGCAATCCTCGCTTCTACTACGCGGGCTCATACGGCAAGAAGACGATGATTAAAGACCGTTTCGACTTGGATGTCGTTGCCTACTGGCCTAGCGACTGTGGCTTCGATCTGAAGGAGATTTCCGATGCTGTTGGGGCCGAACTGCGCAAGGAATGGCAGTATGTCAACCAGAAAACGGTCGCGTGGGAGTTGCCGTTCAACGATGGATTTCATCTCGATGTCGTACCAGGCCGAGCGATCGATGGCACGTTTCGCTATGCGAACCTGTACCGGCGTGACACGGGCACGTGGCTTCAGACAAGCATCAAAGTCCACATCGACACCGTGCGGGACAGCGGACGCCGGGATGCAATCCGCTTGATGAAGCTATGGAGATCGCGCAATCGCGTTCCCTGGAAAAAGTCCCTTGCCCTCGAATTGATAACGATTGCCGGGTCTTCCGGATGCTCGAAGTCGGACCTGGAGCCACAATTGACCGCTGCGCTCCGGCACGTCCGCGACAACATCGAATCCGTTCGACTCGTTGACCCCGCCAATAGCAACAACATCGTTTCCGACGAATTGACTACATCCGACCGACGCGGCATCAAATCGGCCGCTCAGGCCGCCCTCGCCGCGACATACTGGAGTGACGTGTTTCAACAACGCTCCTGAGATACACACCGGCCAACAAAACTGCCATGACGTACCGCAAGAAACTGATCGAAGTGGCTCTGCCGCTGGAGGCCATCAATAAGGCATCGGCGAAGGAGAAATCCATTCGGCACGGGCATCCGAGCACGCTGCACTTGTGGTGGGCGCGGCGGCCGTTGGCAGCATGTAGGGCCGTGCTCTTTGCATCGCTGGTCGACGATCCCGATAGCGACCCGATGTTCGCTGGCGACGAGGACTTGGCCGCCAGCAAGCGGGCCGAACTGTTCAACCTCATCGAAGAAATGGTCCTGTGGGAGAACTCGAATAACTCGCGAGTGCTTAACCGTGCCCGTGCCGAAATCGCTCGTTGCGTCGCCACCCAGAAGATCGAGGAAGGTGTCTTCAAGAAGGACGACGTGCTCGCGATAAAGTTCCCACTCCCTTCGGGAGATGGCAAGGGTGAGGGCAGAGGTGCCAAAGGTAACGCCAAGTCAATAACAGTACCCGTCTTCGAGATTCGGCAACTTCTCGCCAAGCCGGAGCAGGTCAACGCATTCCTGGCCGAACACGCCCCGCCAGTGCTGGACCCGTTTTGCGGCGGCGGGTCAATTCCGCTTGAGGCCCAGCGGCTCGGGCTGCGGGCGTATGCCAGCGACCTGAACCCGGTGCCGGTGCTCATCACGAAGGCCCTAATCGAAATTCCGCCCAAGTTTGCCGGCCTGCCGCCGGTCAATCCCGAGTGGCAGAAGAAGTCGAAAGAGGAGAAGGCTGCGAAGGTCTGGAGAGGCGCTCAGGGGTTGGCCGAGGACGTTCGCTACTACGGCAAATGGATGCGCAAGGAAGCCGAGAAGCGGATTGGCCATCTTTACCCGAACGTCATAATCACCAAGCAAATGGCCAAGGACTGCCCGGACCTCAAGGAGTATGTTGGCCAACAATTGACAGTCATCGCGTGTTTGTGGGCACGGACGGTAGAGTGCCCAAATCCAAGCTGCCGAGCCCGAGCGCCGCTGGTTCGGTCGTTCTGGCTATCAAGGAAAAAGGGTAAGCAGTGCTACGCCAGACCCATTCTTGACCGCGGTGCCAAGACTGTTCGCTTCGAGATCGCAACGAAGGGTGAGCCGCCAAAGTACACCACTGACCGCACTGGCGCTCGATGTCTGTTCTGCGACACGTTTATCAAGAAGCCACAGCTTCGAGATATATCGGTCGCACATGGTGTTCCGGAGATGCCACTCGCAATCGTTGCCGACGGGAAAGGTGAGCGACTGTATCTTCCCGGCGACACGCTGCCGCCCCCTGCCGTTGACCGACCAGACGTTGCTTTCCTTCAACAACCAATGACTAATGACAAGCGTTGGTTCTCGCCACCACTTTACGGATTGCCCAACTTCTCCGATCTTTTTACGCATCGTCAGTTGGTTGCTCTTACAACATTCAGCGATTTGGTGCAGGAGGCTCGCAAGCGGATAGACGAGGAAGCACGAATCAGTGGCCTTCTCGCGAAGGATCGCAACTTTGCCGATGGGAGCAGTGGTTCTGAGGCTTACGCCGATGCAATAGCAACGTACCTTGCATTCGCGGTCAGTAAGGCGTCAAGTCGCAACTGCTCACTGGCTGTCTGGGAGCCAGGAACAGGCTTTGGACGCCTTGCGGGGGCGCTTGGCCGTCAAGCTTTGCCAATGCAATGGACTTTTGCTGAAACCAATCCGTTATCGGGGGCTGGTGGAGATATTTCTGGAACAGCCGAATCGGTTAGCAAGGTCATCGACGACTTGCCAGTGGGGATTACAGGGACTGTCGAGCAGCTTAGCGCAACAGTTGTCGACCGGCCGGCGGCGGTATCCACCGATCCGCCCTATTACGACAATATCGGATATGCAGATTTGAGCGACTTCTTCTACGTGTGGTTGCGCCGTTCCCTGGTGAAGCAATATCCATCGCTATTTGCTACCGTCTTGACACCAAAGATGCAGGAACTGATCGCCTCCGCGTTCCGGCATGGAGGAAGCAAGGAGGCATGCAAGCGTTCTTTCAGGAAGGTCTTGGCAAAGCGTTCTTCCAGATGCGGCAACTTCACAATCCGACTGTCCCTCTCACGATTTACTACGCGTTCAAACAGGCCGAGACCGACGACGAGGGAGATGCGGACGAGGGCGAGCACATTGGGAATGCCACGGTTTCAACCGGATGGGAGACGATGCTTGCGGCGCTCATTCGCTCGGGGTTCAGCATTCACGGTACTTGGCCAATCCGTACCGAAGCAGTGAATGCCCTCAAGAAGGATGTGGGCGCACTTGCCTCCTCAATAGTCCTTGTGTGCCGCCCGCGATCTGACGACGCGCGACTGGCTACGCGAAAGGACTTCATGAACGCATTGCGTCAAGAATTGCCCGATGCGCTGAAGAGATCTACAGCGTGGCAGTATTGCTCCTGTGGATTTGGCTCAAGCCGCCATCGGCCCCGGGATGGGCGTTTTCACCCGATATTCCAAGGTTATGGAGACTGATGGGTTAGCCATGGCGGTGCGTACCGCTTTGGGAATCATCAACCAAGTGCTCGACGAGGTGCTTGCCGAGCAGGAAGGCGAATTCGACGCCGACACCCGCTGGGCCTTGGCGTGGTTCGAGCAGTTCGGCATGGACGAAGGTGCTTTCGGTACGGCCGAGACATTGTCGCGGGCGAAGAACACTGCCATTAACGGCTTGGTTGAGGCAGGAGTCATCAAGGCTCGCGGCGGCAAGGTTCAGCTTATCAAGCGCGAAGAACTCGACGCCGAGTGGGATCCGGCCACCGACAAGCGACTGACAGTATGGGAAATCGCGCAACACTTGATCCGCACCCAGCAACAAGCGGGCGAACTGGCGGCCGCGGCCCTGATCCACAAGCTAGGTGGCACGGCCGAGACTGCCCGCGACTTGGCCTACCGGCTCTACAGCATTTGTGAACGCAAGAAATGGGCCGACGAAGCCATAGCCTACAACGGCCTGGTCGTTGCGTGGCCCGAGTTGACCAAACTTGCCCTCTCCGAGCGGACGAAGGCCGGAGCGACCCAGAAGGACCTAGACTTTTAGACAGGCTCGCGGCCCCCATCCCAGCCGATCACCCCGGCAGAAAACAAGACGACAAACGACTGCCAAATCAAGCAAAGCACGCTCAAGGCGTGAAGGAGTCCTCCAATGCTCACTCAACTATCAGTTACCAACTTCAAATCGTGGCGATCCATTCCACAGATGCGGCTCGCGCCAATCACCGGCCTTTTTGGCACGAACAGTTCGGGGAAGACAAGCATACTACAACTGCTGCTGATGCTGAAGCAGACCATCGACTCGTCGGATCGCTCTCAGGTGCTGGAATTCGGAGATGAGCGGAGCCTGACCAACCTCGGCAGTTTCCGAGATGTGGTCTATGGACATGAGAAGCCAGGGAAGGTTGACTTCTCCTTGAAGTGGAATCTGGCCAAACCGCTGGCGATCAAAGACCCGGAGAGCAAGACCAATACGCTTTTCTCGGCCGACAAACTGGCCTTTTCATGCCAGCTTGGCGAGAACGGATCGGAACGGTTGGCGGTTTCGCAACTCGTCTATGATCTGGCAGACCATCAGTTCGCCCTGAACCGCAAGGGGCCAAGCGGCGGGAAATACGAACTGACCAGCGAAGGCGATGGGTTTCGTTTCACGCGAACGCAAGGGTGCGCGTGGGCACTGCCCGCGCCCGTCAAGTTCTACGGATTTCCGGACCAGGTCTACGCTTATTACCAGAATGCGGGGTTCCTGTCGGAACTCCAGTTGGCCTTCGAGAGCCTGTTTGGACAGTTGTACTACCTTGGGCCGCTGAGGGAGTTCCCACAACGGCACTATGCATGGAAAGGCTCGGAACCGGCAGACATGGGGCGGCGCGGCGAGCGCGTGGTGGACGCGATGCTCGCGGCCCGGGAGCGGAAAGCATACCTCTCCCCCGGCCCGAGACGCAAACGCCAGACTTTGGAGGAGCGGATTGCCCACTGGCTGAAGGAACTGGGCTTGATCCACGATTTCTCTGTGGAGGCGATCGCCGAGAACAGTAGCATCTATCAAGTCCGAGTGCAGAAGTCCCCATCATCCGCCAAGGTACTGATTACGGACGTGGGCTTTGGAGTCTCACAGATCTTGCCGGTTCTGGTGCTCTGCTACTACGTTCCCGAGGGGTCCATCGTCCTGCTGGAACAACCGGAAATTCACCTGCACCCTTCGGTTCAATCGGGCTTGGCGGACGTGTTCATCGACGCGGTGAAGAACCGAAACATCCAGATTATCTTGGAGAGCCACAGTGAACACCTGCTACGGCGTTTCCAGCGCCGTATCGCCGAGGAATCGCTCGAACCAAAAGAAACGGCCCTCTATTTCTGTGAGATTGACAAGGGAGGATCGTCGCTGACGACGCTCGACGTCAATCTTTTTGGGGATATCGAGAACTGGCCGAAGGACTTCTTTGGGGATGAGTTTGGAGAGATCGCGGCGATTTCGCGGGCGGCAACGCAACGCAAGAAGGAGATGGCGCGGTGACGGCGCTGGTTGTGGATACGAACGTGCCCATCGTCGCAAACGGTCGGTCCCCTCAAGCTGGACCAGTTTGCGTCCTTGCCTGCATCGACGCTCTGAATGATTTGCGATTGCACGACAAGATTGTACTCGACAATCTGGGACGCATCCTGGAGGAGTACCGCAAGAACCTTTCCGCAAAAGGTCAGCCGGGTGTTGGGGATGCCTTCTTCAAATGGGTCTGGCAGAACCAGGCCAACACGGCACACTGCGAAATGGTGGAGATTCACCCCAGAGGCAACGGCGAAGACTACGAGGAGTTTCCCGACGATTCAGAATTGGCACGATTTGACCGCTCGGATCGTAAGTTCGTTGCCGTGGCTCTTGCTTGCCAACTCAATCCTCGCGTCCTAAATGCGACAGACACGGACTGGTGGCATTCCCGAGTTTGTTTGGCGAAACACGGCGTTCAAATTGTGTTTCTCTGTTCCGATTTGATGAGCGACTGACAGAAAGTTGAAACATGGCAATCACTAACCGAGAACGAGTTGGCAAGGCCCTCGACCTGTTGAACGAGGGCTTGCGGCCGTTTGTCGAGCGGGAACTCAAGGGCGTCCACGGCAATAAGTGGGAAGATTTTGCAAGGGAGGGGCAACCGCCGGAACGCGGCAAGGGACGCAAGGCCGAAAAGTTCCACTTTGATACCCAGGGCCTTCTGGCCGTGCTGTGGAACCAGTGGAATGTCGTATTCGCCAAGACGTTGGGACCGGCGGAACGGAGCCTGGTCAGCGAATTGCGCGACATTCGCAACAAGTGGGCACACCAGGAAGCCTTTGCGAGCAGCGATGCCTACCGAGCGCTTGACAGCATGGAGCGGCTTCTTACCGCAGTCTCGGCATCCGAAGCCGAACAGATTGGCCAGATGCGGATGGATCTGCTGCGACTGCAATTCGACGAGCAGCGACGCAGCGAAATGCGGAAGTCTTCGTTCGTCCCCACCGAGGGCAAGCCGCAAGGCGGACTGAAATCGTGGCGTGAAGTGGTCACTCCGCATAGCGACGTGGTGAAAGGCACCTACCAGCAGGCCGAGTTTGCCGCCGATCTGTGGCAGGTCTATCAAAACGAAGGTACGGAAGAGTACCAGAACCCAACGGAATTCTATCGCCGCACATTCGTCACCGAAGGACTGAAGGGGCTGCTGTCCGGCGCATTGGTCCGGCTTGCCGGCAAGGGTGGAAATCCAGTCGTCGAGTTGCAGACGAACTTCGGCGGCGGCAAGACGCACTCCATGATGTCGCTTTGGCACCTGTTCTCCGGAGTCTCGCCCAGCGAACTGCTCGGCGTGGACGAGCTAGTGAAAGAGGCGGGCATGCCCGTGGCCAGCGGCGTTCACCGGGCCGTTCTGGTCGGCACCAAGATTTCTCCGGGCCAAACCCACAACAAGCCCGATGGCACCGTGGTCCGCACCCTCTGGGGCGAATTGGCGTGGCAGCTTGGCGGCAAGGCGGGCTACGAGATGGTCAAGGACGACGACGAGAAAGGCACGAATCCCGGCGACACATTGAAGAAGCTGTTCAACCGCTTTGCCCCTTGTCTGATCCTCATCGACGAATGGGTCGCTTATGCCCGGCAGTTGCGCGACGAAGTATCGCTGCCTGCCGGGACGTTCGACACGCAGTTCACCTTCGCCCAGGCCCTGAGCGAGGCCGCCAAGACCGCCAACCAGACCGTTCTGGTGGTGAGCATTCCCGAATCCAAGAACGAAATCGGCGGATCGTTCGGGCAAGCCGCCCTGGAGCAGTTGAAGAACGCGATTGGCCGCGTCGAATCGCCCTGGCACCCGGCCCGGCCGGACGAGAGTTTTGAGATTGTCCGCCGCCGGCTATTTGAGCCCATGACGGGCGACCAGTTCGTCGCCCGCGACGCCGTTGCCAAGGCATTTTCGGAGATGTACGGCTCCCAGCACCAGGAGTTCCCGCCGGATTGCCGCGAGGCGAATTACGAGCGGCGGATCAAGATGGCCTATCCCATCCACCCCGAGCTTTTCGACCGGCTGCACAACGACTGGTCGGCCTTGGACAAGTTCCAGCGGACGCGGGGTGTCTTGCGGCTGATGGCGGCCGTGATTCACTCGCTTTGGGACCGCAACGACAATAACCTGCTCATCATGCCGGCCACGATCCCCATCGACGACCCGAAGGTCCAGGACGAATTGACCCGCTATCTGGAGGACCAATGGCTGCCAATCATCGAGAAAGACGTTGACGGCCCCAACTCTCTGCCGCTGGGCTTGGATCGGGAAACGCCGACATTGGGGCGATATTCGGCGTGCCGCCGGGTTTCGCGGACGATTTACATGGGCTCTGCGCCAACCCAAAAGGCGGCGAACCGTGGCATCGACGACCGCCAGGTCAAGCTCGGCTGCGTCCAGCCGGGCGAGGCCGTGGCCACATTCGGCGACGCCTTGCGGCGTTTGACGGACCGAGCGACCTACCTCTATGTCGATGGCAAACGCTACTGGTATTCGACCCAGCCGACTGTCACCCGGCTGGCCGACGACCGGGCAAGCCAGTACGAGAACAAAGTGGATGATGTCAATGAGGAGATTATCCGTCGGGTGAGAAGCGAGGCCGGCAAACGGGACGCCTTCAGCAAGGTCCATGCCTGCTGTCCGGGCTCCGATATTCCTGACGAGCGGACAGCCCGGTTGGTGATTCTTGGGCCGGAGTTTCCGCACATTGCAAAGAACGCCGACAGCCTGGCCCGAAAGGAGGCAGTTGCCATCCTGGAATCGCGGGGCAACAGCCCGCGTACCTATCGCAATACGCTCGTCATGCTTGCGGCCGATTCGACGCGGCTCAAGGAATTGCAGAGCGCCGTTCGCCAGTTCCTGGCATGGAATTCGATTTGGGATGACCGGGAGACGCTAAATCTCGACCCCTTCCAGACCAAGCAGGCCGAGACGAAACGGCGAAATTCCAATGAAACGGTTGACGCCCGCATTCCTGAGACGTTCCAGTGGTTGCTCGTGCCGGGACAGTCCGACCCAAAGGGCGACATCGAGTGGACGGAAATCAGGCTTCAGGGGCAGGATTCGTTGGCAGCTCGGGCCGCGAAGAAGCTCAAGAGCGAGGAATTGCTCATGCCGGCCTTGGGCGACGTTCGACTCCGGCACGAACTGGACCGCGTGCCACTTTGGCGTGGCAACCATGTGGGGGTGAAGCAACTGGCCGAGGACATGGCCAAGTATCTTTACCTTCCTCGGCTTCGCGACGACGATGTACTCTTGGCCGCGATTCGCGAGGGCGTAGCACCTCGACTCATTCCTTCGGAGACGTTCGCCTATGCCGAACGCTGGGACGAACAGAAGAAGCGATACGTCGGGCTGTCCGTCAATCGCACAATTCGCGTCCTGTTGGAGGGCGAGAGCTTGGTGGTCAAGCCCGACGTGGCTGCCGGCCAGTTGGCAGCCGACCAGGCGCAGCAGCCCGGGCCGCACCCAGAGGGTACCCGGACCGGCGGGAACGGCAACGGGGGAAAGCCACCGACCGTGACACCGCCCCCCGGCACCGTCACACCGCGCATCGGGCCGGACCCAGGGGGTGCCCCGCCGCCAGTCGTTGAGCCGCCTAAACCGCGGCGGTTCTTCGGTTCCGTCATACTGGACCCGGTTCGGCTTGCCCGCGACGCCGACCGAATCGCTCAAGAGGTTGTCCAGCACCTTTCCGGCATGGCCGGGGCCGAGGTCAAAGTGACCTTGGAGGTTCATGCGGACATTCCCGATGGCGTTTCGCCGGAAATGGTCCGCACGATTACCGAAAATTGCCAGACTTTGCGATTCGACCCGCATGGGTTTGAGGAATCATGAGCGTCCTAGCCGATGACACTACAATCCGTGTCGAGATTTCGGTTCCCAGCGACTTCACGCTGGCGGGCGACGATTGCCATGCACTCGGCTGGCCCCTAGAATGTAAGTTGTTGTCAGAGAGACATTTGCGCTTTCGTAAGGTGGTCGTATGAATGCCGAAATACTGAAACGGCTGGTCCGTGCGATCGCTACTGGTTCAAAAGAAGACCTTGACCGCATGGCCCGGAAGGTCGTGGACGCGGAACGCGAGGTCGGTCACGCGCGGCTGGCCGACGAACTCACGAAGATCCTCGACCGTTCCGCGAAGCACCCCTCCGCAGCGGGGGCCAAGACGGATGCCGACAGGTCGCTTCGCGAACTGCCGGTTAGCCGGCGGCAACAGGAAGTCCTCGTCACCTTTGTCCCACGTGACGCGTTGGAGCACCACATGGTGCTCCCGCCCGAGGTGGACGAGCGGTTTAGCCGTGTGGAACGCGAGTTCGCGGCCAGGGAGCGGCTTTCTGCTTACGGGCTTCGCCCCCGCAAGACAGTATTGCTTTACGGTCCGCCGGGTTGCGGCAAGTCACTTGGCGCGAAGCGACTTGCCTGGAACACGGGGCTTCCCCTGATGAAGGTCCGATTCGACGCCTTAATCTCGTCCTACTTCGGCGAGTCGGCGTCGAATCTGCGTGCCGTCTTCGATACCGTCAAGGGACGACCTTGCGTTCTGCTGCTGGACGAATGCGACTTCATTGCCCGTTCACGCACCAATACGAAGGACATCGGCGAGGCCAGCCGGATTGTCAATACTCTACTTCAGTTGATGGAGGAGTATGATGCGCCCGGCATTCTGGTAGCGACGACGAACATTGAGACTTCGCTTGATCACGCCCTTTTTCGGCGGTTTGACGACGCCTTTCCGGTCCCGTTGCCCGGATCGGCTCAAATAGACCAGTTGCTCCGCTTCACTCTCTCAGCGGTCAAGCTATCGCCTTCGATTCCTTGGCCGGAGATTGTGGAACTACTCAGTGGTGCCTCGGCCGCGGATGTTGTCAAGGCCGCACAAGGTGCCGCAAAAGCTGCGGTTCTGGAGGGCCATCGGGTCGTTGAGGAAAAGCACCTGCGGAGGTCAGTTAGCGAAGTGCGCCACCAGAACTCCAATCGCGGTAGCTGATCATGCCTGACGGCAATCCGTTCCCTCATCTTCCCCTTGTCCAAAGGTATCAAGGCGTCGCACGTCTTCATGGTGGAGGGCAAGACCAGCCGGAAACAGAAGCGAACCGACGTAACCGTGCCGGCCATAGCACAACGCTGCGGGGCAACGCCGCCAACATCACCCGTGAATGGCAGAACCGTCGGGCCGAACGCCAAGAGGCAAGCCTGCCGGCGCTGCCAGAGGGAATCCCACTTCTGCTGGAGGTCGATCCTTCCCTTGACTTGGAGAAACTCCGAGAACTGTTCGAGTTTGAGATCGTCGCGGAACAGGAGGACGGCTTTGTGATCGTTGCCGCGGCCGACATCCAGCTAACGGCCTTTTTGCAAAAGGTCAACGATTTCGCTGGCCACGTTTGGGGCTCCGGAAATGTCGCTCGAATTCATCAACTACACGAGGACCCAGACCTTCAAACCCGCCTCCAGCGTATTCTGTCGGAGGCCCTGTATGCTCAATGGCCGACCTTGCAGGACGACCAGGCGTATCTTTGCGATTACGGCGTTTCTTGTGTCGGCACAGTTGCCCTGCCGAAGCCCGTAACTCGTCGCAAGCGTGAAAGCGACCGGAAGTGGGCCGAGCGAGAAGCGGAATGGTCCGACAACCGAGAAGCCGCTTACGAGGCTTGGGATACGTTGATGGACCAGCGCCTTGAGGAGGTGCGGCACTTTGTTGACAGCTATCAGGGTACGATCCACGATATTGTCAGCGATGTCCATACCGAGACTCGTTTGTCGGACAGCTTTACCGTTCGCATCGAGATGCCTGGAAGAGGACTTCGCGACTTCGTTCTCAATTATCCATACTTGTTCGAGGTTACGGAGCCGGAAAAGATCGACCTTCCCCAGCGATTCCGGGAAGCCATTGAGCGAGCTCGGGAAGAGGTCGCACTTCTACCACCACCGCCTTCCGCTCCCGCGGTCTGCGTAATCGACAGTGGTATTCAGGAGGAACACTACTTGCTTGAACCGGCCATCGACAAGCCGAACTCTCGGAGTTTCCTCCCTAATCGTCCTCCTACCGACATCGCAGATTACGTCTCGCCGGGCGGTCACGGCACGCGGGTAGCAGGCGCGGTACTCCACGGCGAGACCATCCCCACGACAGGCACAACCCAACTCGGTTGTTGGATTCAGAATGCCCGCGTCCTTGATAACGACTGCAATCTGCCAGACAGACTATTTCCCCCCGCTGCACTCCGGACTATCGTGAGACAATATCACGAGGGGAACCGCAAGACACGCATCTTCAACCACTCCATCAATGCGAGGATCCCTTGCCGATTACGGCACATGTCCGCATGGGCGGCTGAGATTGACTACCTCTCGACGCAATACGATATCCTGCTCATTCAGAGCGTCGGAAACATCCCCAGCACAAACCCGGTGCCGCTACCGGGAATCTGTGAGCACTTGGCCGCGGGCCGCCCTCATCCCGAGTATCTCGACGAGGCGAGTTGCCGTGTAGCGAACCCTGCACAGAGTTTCCAAGCGCTTACCGTGGGATCAGTAGCATACGACGTGTTCGACCAGGACGGATGGAGCAGCTTGGCCCGTGGCCCAGATCACCCATCAAGCTTCAGTCGTTCGGGGTTCGGCATTTGGGGCGTCATCAAACCGGAGGTCGTCGAGTTCGGCGGCGATGAATTGAGAGACGGCGGCAATCCGCCAACCGTGTCTACGCCGACTTGCGCCCGTGAATGCTATCCAGAACTGGTCCGGTCAACACGCTACCCTCCGGGGCCGGCATTCGATCGCGATGAAGTGGGCACGAGTTTCGCAGCTCCGAAGGTGTCTCGCATCGCGGCACGCCTTCAAGAAATCCTGCCCGACGACTCCTGCCTTCTCTATCGGGCGCTCATTGTCCAATCCGCACGCTGGCCCCAATGGGCATTCGCGGCACCGCCCGATCGACAAGCAAGTGTCATTCGCTGGATTGGCTTTGGTATACCGAGCATCGAGCGTGCCACCACGAACTCGGACTTCCGCACGACCTTGATTACCAGCGGCGAGAGATCAATCCGGGCTCGCGAGTGCCACATTTACCAGGTGCCAATTCCGCCCAACATGCGGAACCAGGCAGACGAATACGATGTTCTCGTTGAGGTGACACTCTCGTACACGGCAATGCCACGGCGTACGCGCCGGAACCCGCGGCGTTATCTCTCCACTTGGGTTGACTGGAAAAGCAGCCGAATCGACGAACGACTCGAATCGTTTCGAAGACGCGTATTGAGGCTTGAGGAAGCCGACGAAGAAGAAGCCGAAGGCTCGCCTTTCGGATGGACTTTGGAGGCGAATCCGAACTGGGGGACGATTCGCGGGGTCAAACGAAGCGCCGGAACTGTCCAGAAAGACTGGGCGGTAATCAAGTCCAATAGGCTTCCGCCCGACTTTTGCATTGCCGTAGTCGGGCACGAGGGGTGGAATCCCGACCCCGATGCCACCGCGCCATACGCCCTGACCGTCAGTTTTGAGGTTGTCGGGCAGGAAATCCCCATATACGAGACGCTTCGGGTGTCAGTCGAACAGTTGCAGGCCGAGGTCGAGGCAGAGCTTGAAGTCAATGTTCAAGTTGGGGCCAACGACGCATAGGGCTGAATCCGAAGGGTAGAGACCAACTCTTCTGGAAAGAAGCTCGAAAGCGGCAATTCTGGCTCCGGTTGCGCGGCGGATTCGCGGGAATTCCGCCGGCCATCCCGATTCGGGAACGGCGGCTGCGAGGATTCTCATTGACCGCACCTGTGAATAGGCTCAAGGCAAACGAAAAAGGACTCACGGCCAATCGCCGTAAGTCCTTTTCCTGTTTAGAGTACCGGAGGCGGGACTTGAACCCGCACGTCCTTGCGGACACTGGATTTTGAGCTTGACCCATTTTGATTTCGCAAGTCCTTGTAATGTATAGAGTTGCGACTGAAACTCCTTGCCACACAATGCTTTATTTCGGCTCATCTGTTTGCCGAGTTTGTTCCCTTATTCGGGCCGGGTGGGTTGATAAAGGTACATTCCTGTGAAATTTCCAAAACGATCTTCTGATCCACTCGCAAACTCGTACAACGATGGTCAACCCCCAGGGCATCCCACGACCTTCTATTCTCGGAAAACGAAGTGTCCCATCAGAGATTGTCGGGGGTGCCGTGACCAGTCGTTGGAATAAATTTTGCGCAGTCGAGACACGCTGGACTTCAGGTCCAGCGCGTCTCGACTCGGCGTGCCGCTCAGGCGTAGAGACCACCGGCATCAACGCTGGCCGAGTTCCATAACGGAATGGCCGCTTACTCGACCTGCAAAAAACGCTTCGGCCGCCTGTCGAGTGATCCGATCCGCTAGTCCTTTGGCCCTCGCAATCTCGCGGATCAAAAACGCGACATCATCCCGCCGAGAAAAGCCATATGCATCCCAGTAGGACCGAACCTCCCATAAGTTGCCTGGAGATGCTCCGGCCGTCGACGGGTTGCATTGGTCGCACCAGAATACCGGCCGCGGGCTGTTACGATAAAGCGTGCATCGCGTTGCCACCCGGTCGCAGCTGTTGCACTTCTGAATGAATGGCATCCAGTCGAAGATCCCGATCAGCCGCGATGCCTCTTCGCAGAAGGCGGCAAACCTTTCGTCGGGCTCCCGTTGATTCATGGCCCAGCTAATGTAGCAGGGGTCTTTCAGTACCACTTCCTCCACCGTGCGGCCCCAATGCCTTCCAAATAAAACGATCATGTTCTTTGTTTCCTCCTTGGCACGCCGCCCTACCAAGAATTTTGGTAAATCTGCGGCGTGCTCTATCTCTATAGGGAAAACCCACACAAGCATTTATGGCCTGCGGCCAGCCGGCCAAGACCCTTCAGGGCGAGACTCACCGCCCAACCGGCCTACATCGACCTCAAAACCCTCCTGGTCGATCTGCGTGCCCAGGTTGTCGATATGCAACTGTTCCCGCGGAATCGTGCAGACACGGGCCACCGGCCGCGCGTTCTCGTCCGGCTTCCGGGCCACGATGATGCAGGGAAACACGTCGGCATCCTCGAATATCTGCTTGGCATGGCCGAAGTCCACTACCGATTCAAGCCAAGCGTTCTCGCCAAGGAACCGCCGCAGTGGCTCGCCGTAGCCCGACTTCATCCACTTGTTGGTGACGATGAACGACAGCCGCCCGCCGGGCCGCAGGAGCTTCACTCCCAGTTCGTAGAAACCGCGACGAGGCCGAACACCTCGTCCGCCAGATGATGGAGACCTCCGAGGCGGACCATTTGCGGCGCGTAATCGAAGTCGGCGAGAGAATAGGGTGAGCCTTGGAGGTTCACGCGGCCCGTCCGATCATTCCCTGGCCTTACTTTTCGCTGAACAAAATCTAAGCCTCCGACCCCAGCGGCCCCCCGGCGTCCAGGCCCTCCTGGACGTCAAATCCCAGTGTTTTTTGGGGCATCATAATCTGGGCAGATCCTTAGCCCTCAGAAACGGCTTCTTCAGCGCCTTCACCGGCAATTTTCCCTCGAACGAGCCTCCAGACCTCGGCTGCGATGATTGCTGGCCCTTCCGTACCCGCCGGAGAGGTTAAGTAATTCGTTTTTTCGGGCATTATCTAGTGGTGGACCCGCTTTGCTCACAAAGCGGCTGTGGCACCCGCCTGCATGATGCCACACCGATCCACCGCTTGCAGGCACACCCTAAGCCACGCAGCGTGCGTGGCGATCATGTTTCTACATGACCGCCACGGCACGTGGCGGTCCCAGCACCCCCGTTAAGGAGATCGCCGATGAGTTCCCGACGTGATGACCCGCGTCGCAAAGAAGCCCCTGCGTGGCACGCCAAGCTGCTTGCCCTGCTCCCCACAGTTATCCGCTATGCCAAGCGGGCCTTCCGCACCTACGACCCGGAAGCTAGGCAAGAGGCCGTGCAGAATGTTGTCGCCAACACGACCGCCGCTGTGGCCGGCCTGGCCAAGCGCGGCAAGCTCGACCTTGCGTACCCGACCGTGCTTGCGAAATTCGGAATCCGGCAGACCCTCGACCATCGCAAGACTGGCTCGTCGCTGAACATCAAGGACGTGCTCAGCAGGTACTGCCAGGAGCACAAGGGCGTGATGGTCGAAAGGTTGGACAAGTTCAACGAGCAGGAGGACTGCTGGGAAGAGGCCGTCGTCCAAGACACCCGCAACGCCCCCGTCCCGGCGACCGTCGCCTTCCGCGTGGATTTCAAGGACTGGCTGAAGAGCCTTGCCCCGCGTGACCGCAAAGTGGCCCAGTACCTCTCTCTCGGCAACCGCACTGCCGACACCGCCCGCCGGTTCAAGGTCACGCCGAGCCGTATCGCCCACTTGCGCCGCGAGTTGGCAGAGTCATGGCGTCGCTTCGTGGGCGATGAGCCCGGTGCTGCCACCGCGGCCTAATCCTTCTTCCACCTCTCGATCGGTCCTCTTTGCTGATCGGCCCTTCCGCCCGTGCCCTGGTTGCCCGCCTTCATGCAGGTGCCATGGCTCGGGCATTCTTTGACCCACGGAGAAATCACTTTGGTTTTCTATATCGTGCTGGCCGTCGCGCTGGTTATCAGCGCAACGGCACTTGCCCGCCAGGTGCAGCTACGGAAAGCCCTGGAATTACTGCTCAGAAGGCTCTTGAAACAATGGAGGGACTACCTTGACACCCATCACCAGGCACGTTCTGATCGGCGTGCTGCTCGTGCTGCTCGCCGGTTTTACCGGCTGCGGAGAGGAGCGCGCCATGAAGGTCATGCAGGAAGCAGACCGTCGCCAAGCGGAACAAAACGATCGGATGGCCGGCATCATTCATGATGAAGCGGGCGTTAGGCAGGAAGTGACAAAGCTGCAAACCGACTTGCACAACGATCTGGCGACCATTGCCAAGGAACGCGGCGAGCTGGAAAGCGAGCGGCGGCAGATTGCAAGCCGGAGGGAATGGGCCGCGTTCCTTACACCGGCGTTGGAAACCGTCGCCATCATCGCGGCTCTGATCTATTGCGGCTACATCGTCGCACACGGATTCCGCAGTGACAACGGCGCCGACCGAGAGGTCGCTGAGCTGCTCGCCCAGCAGATCGTCGCCCCATCGGCCCCGCCGCCGTCGCCAGCACCGAGCCGAGTGCTGAGATTACCTGCGCCTCGCGCAGAGGCCGCGAAGGCGGCTCGAAACTGACCGAAACAACCCCTAACATCGAGGAGGGCAATCAATGCCTCTGAAAACGAACGTCGGCGTCAGCCGCAAGGTCGCCGACAACAACTATGGCTCCCGTGGTGCCAACGTGAATCTGGAGGTCGAACTCGATTCGACCCTGATCAACGACCCCGAGCGGTTCCACGATCGCATCCGGCAGGTCTTCAGACTGGCCCAGCAGGCCGTCGACGAAGAGTTGGGCCGGCAGCAGGCCAGCGGCACGGCAGACCACGCGACGAACGGTTCTACCAACGGCCAGGCCGGCCAAGCATCGCAGAACGGCACCAATGGCAACGCCACGAATGGCAATGGCCAGCACGCCAACGGCAATGGCCGCACTGCCACGCTCATCAGCGAAAAGCAACTCGGGTATGTCCGGCAACTCGCCAAGGGCATCCAGGGCCTGGGCATTCGTCGCCTGGACAGCCTTGCCGAGAAGATGTTCGGCAAGCCGCTGATCGCCTTAACGACACTTGACGCATCGGGACTGATCGACACGCTGAAATCGATCAAGGCCGGCGAGATCGACATCAACGCCGTGGTGGAACCGGCGGCATGATTGCCGGGATGCCAGGCAAATCCGCACCGGGCCACGGCGACGATCGTAAGCATCGAAATGCGGCCTCCTCGTCCATCGCTTGCTTCGCTTCGGCGAGGTTGGCGGTTGGATGAGGTGGCAGTGCAGATGCGTTGGGTGGCTGTGCGGATATTTTTTAGCTATCAAACGCCGCCCCGACAACGGGTTCAAAAAGGGCCGTGTTTTTCGGGCTACTTCCGAGCCGTGGTCTGTCTTCTTCAGAACAGCATGAATAACGTGTGTTTCCTTCCGCGTATCCTTCAAATCGCGGCCCATCTCCCGCCCAAAACCGCGGCTATTTTTCAGCCTGCTCCCGCTCCCAGATGACGACGGGGTCGGGCTGCGGCTCAACAGGTTGTTTGCAAGCAATGCAGCAAAGACTGCGACCAGTCTCCTGACGCACCCCCCGGGTCTCCCCCATGAACGGAGCGATGCCCGACATGATAATTACAAAAGCAATTATGGGAACAAGCCCATATAGGAATCCGAAGAAAAACCACAAGGCCAATGCACCAAAGAACGCGGCATAAAATAGGAGCTTAGCGAGCGCCGCGAGCAGGTCCGAAGCCGGATAAACCATCTCCATACGTGGAAGTACAACGATGCAACCATCACAGAGGAGCTTTCCGTGGTATTCGCATTGCCGGTTGACACACTGGTACTGCTCAGCGTCGGCAGGCACACGCTTCCGGCAGTTGAAGCAGAAGTAGATTCTGCATGTCGGACAGCGATATGCTTCTGCGTCAATCGGCACGCCACAAGCAGGGCACTTACTTGCACCAGCTTTGTGCCGAGCATTCCCCGAAGTCGGCTTCCTTGGAGCTTCGGAGCGATCTTCTGACCCGTTCGAACACTCTTGCCCAACGTCGTGTTCATTTTGTGGTTCGGCTTGTGGGGGCCCCGATCTGTTTTCATCCGCTGGCTCGTCGGCGACATACGGCTGACCAGACAGCCACCCGAGGAGCGTTTGATAGGCTTCGTCGATCTGGCGAAAGGCCCATGTATCGCCGCCCACATCGGGATGGTATTTCTTTGCTCTTGCCCGATAGGCTGCTTCGATCTCGCTTCGAGTCGCGTTATTGCGGACTCCTAGAACTTCAAACGGGTCCATGTGTATCGCCTCTACGGTTGTATTTCTTCTTCCGCTTGGGTTGACTGTCCATTCGAGTACCTCCCCCGTCAACGGAAAAAACGCCCCTTGGTCATGGCAAGCCCACCCACGTAAACACCGACGAGCAGGCCACAAATAGCCCCAAACGTGCCAAACAACCCAAAGCCGAAGAACCCCATTCCAAGCCCGATGCAGAGCATCATGATGATGCTCACCTGATTCAACAGACCCCGCTTCTCGCGACCTCTGAGGTCCATCATGTACCACAGCGGTCGCAATGCAGGCCTGCTGAAACCCTGTGGCTTGGAACTTGATTTACGGCTTCTTCTACGCATTGAATGGACTCCACGACCCTACGCAGGTCATGCCCCGAACTCGAAGCATGTCGAGCAAGAAACGAAAAAGGGCGTCGTCCGATGCCGCTCCAGCAAGCCCGATCAAAGGCCAGTATAGAACAGCATGGCCGACGCCCCGTTCACGGGGCGCGGTCCAGAGGCTGCTTCTATACTTCAAGAGCCAGCGGCTCAGGTTGATCGTTTTGCTGGAAGCAGTTTGAAAACGCGTCTCAAATTGTGTCATTATGGCCGTAAAAGGCCGTTCTTTTCTTGCTCCTATTTCTTGGCAACTACCCGGCGGAGGGCCGGGGGACATCTACCAGCATAAGTAGGGGAATTCGCTGTGTCAATTAGGCCACGGTGGCGGACCGGGCCGTCCGATATGGCCGCCACGGGCTCTGCTTTAGCCATCGGCCGGCCGGAACACGGCCATTCGGAGGCGGCATCCAGGCCCGGCCCCGTCGCGGTCCAGGGGCGGTTGGCACCGCCGCCGACCCTTGCTCGATCAAGCTGCCCTTCGTGCCGCGTTCGCCGGGGACGGATGCGAGGGGATGGACAGGATGGCTGGGGCGCGACGCTGCAAGCCGTAGGCAAGTAGGACGAGGGCACCGACTGGCCCGGCACGGGCACCGCCACCGGCGAGAAACTGACGCCCAACCGCACAATACGCGATTTCAGGGTCTATCGCTTCCAAGGTGTGGAATCCTGAGCGTCGATCGTGCGGCAGCGGCGAGACCGCAAGGCCGTCGAACTTGACCCGTCCAACGGCCGGCATGACCCTGATTGACGTGCCCGGCCGGCCGAATTAGGCTGGATGGTGTATTTCCCTTCCGCCATGGAAAAAGGAGTTTACGAGAACAACGGTCGGAAAACGGCCACGACAATTCGATAGACGCGTGTAGCGTCAAAGTCCTGCTTCCCGAGAAATTACCACCTTGGGGCTCTCGAACAAGCAGAACAAGCAAAGCAGTGCTTGGACCCGCGCTCCGTGTTTGGGAGCGTCGGGACCAGGTGCTGTTCACTTGTGCCCCTTGGGCGGGGCTGTGGGGAGCGGCCTTGGTTCCGGCGCTCCTTTTTCATGCGCACACCCGTTTTTCAATCGAGGAGGTTCGCATGTTTCGTAAAATGACGAGAACTCTGCCGGTGGCGTTTGCTCTTTACGTCGCGCTGTTGCTCGCCGGTTTCCCGCTCTTCGCCCAGTCGCCGCCAGTCAATGCAGTCGCTTCACAGGCTCGTGACCCGTACCTGCCCGACCTGACGCTCACGCCCGGCAAGGTAACGCCCGGCTGGACGCTGGAGATGACAATGGCCGAGGGCGGCACGCAAGAATACCGCCACGTAACCCCAAAGCTCAGGCGGGAGGTGTGGGCATCTACGGATACGACAAGACGATTGGCCCCTACGAGGAACACTCCAGGGAATACGAAATCGATCACCTGATTCCGAACTGCCTGGGCGGTGCCAGTGAGATTGAGAACCTTTGGCCAGAGCCGTACAAAGGCCAATGGAACGCCCACGTCAAGGACAGGCTAGAGATGCACGTCAGGACGAAGGTTATTCACGGCGAGATCACGCTTGAGCGGGCGTGGGGGATGTTCACTCCGAATTGGATCGAGACGTACAAGGCCGAGGGGCTGCCAGAGAACAAGAACATAAGAGAGGAGTCGTGGCAGCCCAGTCAGGAAGGCCCCACGCCTTCAACGCTGGCTCGCTGCGCCTCCCGTCGCGTCAGACCGTCCGGGCTGTCCGCGCAGATTCGGCCATCTCTTGCGGCGGCCCCTCTGCCGCCGTGGTTGTGGTCGGATGCGCTCGACATGAAACGGCCACGACATGGACGGCACCCAGCGCGCCGGCCGATCGCGCTTTTGACCCCTTTTGCGATTCGTGAAAATCCGAAGCGGAAGTGCGCTCGCCTTCGACCACATAGTCGATGGCGACGGCATTGGAGTTGATGGAGATAGGCATCTGCGGCTTAGGCTCCGCGGGGCGGTCTCTTGACGGGCTCATTCAATCCATCCAGAGAGAAGACCCGAACCCATCCAGGCACGGCTTCGTTTGCACATTCCGGGCGTTTTCCCGTTCCGCCACAATACGTGCACTCGAACTTGGTTATGGGTGCGGCATGGACCCGCATTGCGAGACAGAAATTGCATTCTCCCGGCGCCAATCGCGATCTAGCGCTGGCCGATGGCCGTCCCATCCGCTTGCAGTTCGCGGTGGCGACCAAGCTGAAGAGCCCGGAGGTCCACCTGTATCAGGTGGACGCCGATCCGCAGCAGATTGACCGGACGAAGCGGATCGCGGAGCGCGTGTGGGAGGCCATCGAGAGCCAGATCTTCTACGCCCTTTGGCTTTCGCGTTTCATGGCCGAATCGCAGCAGCCCGTGGCGCACGGCTCAGCTTCCAGCAGGCGAAAGCGGGCGCGGAGTCGGCGATCCGCGGTGGAGAGGTCGGGTGAAGTGTGGGGGTTGGGTGGGCAGGGGTTGGGGTGCGACCGCAGGCGCGGAAGCGCGGTAGCATCAGGCGTTCCGGCGTCGTCTCCAAATTCCAAACGCAACCGCGCCCGCAAGCAACAACGCAATACTACCGGGCTCAGGGACCGCGCCCACACTTGCAACACGGAAACCGACATCGCCAAACGGGTCCTCGGGGGGCTCGTATTGGAGGTTAGACGATGCCAGGCCGCTCAAGATGCTGTCGAACCCCCCACCAAGCAAAACACGCCACGAAGGATCGACGACCGCCTCGTTCCATTGATAAACATCACCTCCCATGTCGAATGTGCCGTAAGGGCCGGGCGAGTCCGTAAATAAGCCCACAGGGGTCAGGTTGTTCGTCGGATCGGTGTCAATAGGGCGTTGAAAGATACCGGAGTTGAAATTCGCGTTGTTTGTGCCTGTTGCTGACAGCACGTTGCTTGGGGCGGTATTGTTCTTCGTGGGATAGGTCCAATAACCCGCGTTGGTCCCGCCACTCTTATAATATGCAGCCTTGTACCACTCGTTTTCCGTGGGAATCACATAGTTGGCCGTGGAGCCCCGAGTGACCGCCATCAATGTCGTGTTGGAAGTTGCGCCGTTCAATGAGTACGCTCCGGTCTCGGTCGTGCCACTAGCCTCAGTGCCGCTGGTCGGCTGGCCGTTTTGCAGCCAGTTGCAGAAGCGGGCCGCATCGCCCCACGTGACATCGAACGCCGGAAAGTTTACGCCTGCACTATCGGTTCCGTTGTGCCCGCCCGTGACCGAGTAGCTGTAGGAAACTCCCGGAACCCCTACTACCGCTGTTTGAGTAATGGCCACCGTCGGCATTAGCGTGGCCATGAACGAATTGTACAAGCCGTAGGTATCGCTTTTCGTAGCCACGGCGTTGAGGAATTGGCAATACTGGCCAACTGTCACGTCGTATTCGCCCATCCGATAAACGTAGGGAACCGAGCCGTAGAGGCTCCCGGTATTTGGATCGGCCACGTTGCCCGGGTTGCCCACGGTCACGAATTGCAGGCTCGCCAAGCCCGTCCAGGTACCACCGCTGATCGTGCCGCCCATGTTGAACACGTCGGCCTGGGCGGTGACGGCGGAGGCTAACAACGCCACCGCCAACAAACCTCGCACCATCGTTTTCGCCCTTCGCCGCCAAACGTAGGCAATTAGCCCCAGAGCACCAACACCAAGCAGGGCGAGGGTGGAGGGTTCGGGGACGACCGTGATGCCAAATGGCTTATTCAACCCCGAAATCAGGGAGGCGTTCACGACTGCACCCGCCGTGGTGTATTCGCCAATCGTGCCGTTGTTGAAATTCGTGACAAACATATCCGACCCAGAGATGGCAAGGCCGTACCCTGAATTCAACCCCAATCCCGAGACCAGGGAGGCGTTCACGACTGCCCCCGAAGTGGTGTATTCGCCAATCGTGCCATCGAAGAAGTCCGCGACGAACAGGTCCGACCCAGAGATGGCAAGACCACCCGGGTACTTCAACGGGAAGACAAGCGAGGCGTTCACCGTTCCGCCCGACGTGGTGTACTCGCCAATTGCGTCGCCGCCAAGATTCGTGACAAACATGTCCGACCCAGAGATCGCAATGTCTTGGGGTGCACTCATCACCGAGACCAGCGAGGCGTTCACGACTGCCCCCGAAGTGGTGTATTCGCCAATCGTGCCGCCGGTGTAACCATAGCCTTCATTCACGACAAACAGGTCGGAGCCAGATAGGACAAGGCCCCCCGGATAGCTCAACCCCGAAACCAGGGAGGCGTTCACGACTGCACCCGCCGTGGTGTATTCGCCAATCGTGCCGTTTTTGCCGCCACTTGCGACAAACAGGTTGGGTCCAGACACGGCAATGCCATCCGGACCATTCAACCCCGAAACCAGGGATGCGTTCACCGTTCCACCCGAAGTGGTGTATTCGCCAATCGTGCCGGTGTTGCCGTTGCTGTTGATATTCGAGACATAAATGACCTGCCCGCGCGTGGTCGCTGATGAGAGTGCCATTGCCACTACCAGGACCAACGAAATATTGCGTAACACGAATCCAATCAAGCGTTTCATTTTCATCCCTCCCAGGAGAATAGCATGATGTTTCAAAACTTTACAATTAGCGGTCGTCAACTCCAACAGCGCAGCACCCGCCACGGAGAACGCTCAAGGGAAACCAACCCCAGCCAAGAACGGCGCAGTGCCAGACTCCCTTTGAGAGTCTTCGGATCGAGCCACCGGACGCAGAAAGACTATAACAAGTTACGCAAGGAGTCGCGCTGCTGCGGATGGAGGCTCGCGAGGTTGCGCTGCCTGCTGCTATCGGGTCTGCGTCGAGGGCTGGAAAATGCATGGCAGCCCGCCGTCTTGCCTCTATGTGCGAGGAACATGTCGGAAAGGACAGGGTGGTCGGAGTTTCCCTCGAGACAGCCTGCGCTGCAAGCCGCCTCCGCCAACACGCCCAGCCGAGCAGCCCCACAACGCCCGCCCCGAGCAGTGCCGCGGTCGAAGGCTCCGGCACGACGGTAAGCATGAGGTTATTATTTGAGACTGAGAGCGTCGCCGGCAGGCCGTCGATCGTACCGCTGAGGTTGCTCCCCAGGCCGGTGATCGATTGGGCGTTGACCAGCGTATAGCTGCCCGGACCGAAGCTGTCTGCGCAGGTGAAGCCGAAATTGGAGAACCCCTGGCCGCTGAAGGTCACACTGCCCGAGGGCATGGAGATCTCGTCGTCGGTCGAAACCCCATCGAGCTCGAAGTCCATTCCCGCGCCAGCCGAGAGCACGAGGTTTCCGCTCAAGTTCAAGACGCCCAGCGGGTCGCCGGGAGCCAGGGTTCCGCCGGCACTGACCGAGACGCTGCCGAGATAGCCCGAGCCGCCCAGGGTGCCGCCGTTGACGCTGACGGCCGAATTGGTCAGCCTGCCATCAATGGTGAGTTTGCCTTGGCGGATCGTGGTGAGGCCGCTGTAGGTGTTCGAGCCCGCGAGGACCAGCGTGCCGCTGCCGACTTTGGTCAGGCTGCCAGGGCCGGAAAGCGATCCGGAGAGAGTCACGGCATAACCGTTGGTGTCGAAGGTCGCACCTCCGCCGCTGGTGCCAAACATCATTGGTAGATTCGTGGCAAACGAGCCGCCGGCTTGCACGGTCCCTCCGTTGAAGCTAAATGACGCGGCGCCCGAACCGCCGCTGAGCGCCGACAAGCCCAGCAGCCCACCATTCAATACGTAGGCGCCCCAGGAGCCGGCTGAGGCGGCGAGGACCAGCGCGTTGGCCTGATTTGTTCCGCCGGATTGCGTAAGCGTGCCCGAGCCCAAGTAGCCCACGTACTCCACGCCGCAGTTGGACAGATAGCCGCTGCCGCTGAGGTTGTACGTGCCGACGTCGCCCGAGACCCAGCCGAGATACAGGCCGTTGGATCCGACGGTGTTTGTCCCGCCGGACTGCGTGAAACTGCCCTCACCCCAGTAGCCCAAATACTCGCTGCCGCCGGACAGATAACCGCTCCCGCTGAAGTTGTACGTGCCGAAGCCGCCGGACAAGTGGCCGATACAGAGGCAGGCGGCGCTGTTTGTCCCGCCGGACTGCGTGAAGTTGCCTATGCCCCCCCGGTCGCCAATATACTCTGCGCTGCCGCTCGAAAGGTAGCCGCCGCTGAGGTTGTACGTGCCGAAGTCCACACTGCCGACATAGAGGCTTCCAGACCCGACGCTGTTGGTCCCAGCGGATTGCGCGAAGCTGCCGGTGCCGTCCATGCACACCTCCTCGTAGCCGGCGGACAGATAACCGCCGCCACTAAGGTTGTACGTGCCGCTGCTGCCCGAGACGTAGCCGAGAAGGAGGCCGCCGACGCTGTTGGTCCCGCCGGATTGCGTAAAGCTACCCTTGCCATATTCGCCCACATACTCGAGGCTGCTCGACAGATAGCCGCTGCCGCTGAGGTTGTACGTGCCGCCCCCGTTGTAACCGAGAACGAGGCTGTAGGGGCCGGTGGTGTTGCTCCCGCCGGACTGCGTGAAGCTGCCCGTCCCCGAGTAGCCCACATACTCGCTGGGGTTGGAAGAATACACGGCGCCGGCGGAAAGGTAGCCGCCGCTGAGGTTGTACGAACCGCTGGCGCCCGAGTTGTAGCCGAGATAGAGCCAGTAGGTGCTGCTATTGCTCCCGCCGGACTGTGCAAAGCTTCCCGTGCCCGAGTAGCCGAGGTATTCCGCGTAGCTGTTGGACAGATAGCCGCTACCGCCGAGGTTGTACGCGCCGCTGCCGCCCGCGTTGAAACCGAGATAGGACCATGTGCAGTCGTTCGTCCCGCCGGACTGCGTGAGGCTGCCCGTGCCGGAATAGCCCAGGTACTCGGTGCTGGCCACACTGAGGCCCGCGCCCGTCATGTCGACGTTCCCGCCGCCGGCACCGCCCCCCAAAGTAAGCGTGTAGCATGTTGCACCAGGCTGAGTCACATTGACGGTCCCACCGTTGACGACATACGCCGTGTCGCTGCTGTTAGGCACAGTTCCTCCCCAATTGGATGAAATGGACCAGTCCCCTGCGGTAACGGCCCAGGTATAGTTGGCCGCCTGGAGCGGTGTGGCCACGAGCACGAGCGCAGCGATAACAAAGCTCGCGAAGGCGATGGCTGACGATCGGGCCGCTCGGCAACTGCTTCTCAGGGAGGATTTGGCACGCATTCTTCGTTTCAAGCATGAAAGTCCCATGGTTTCGTATCCGCATCTACAAGATGAACAGGAAGCATGACAGCCTTTGGAAATGTTGCAACTTCGTTTCAGCGCATCTGCCCAGCATCCCGTCTCCGCTTTCGCCACGCGTAACCCAGCACGCCGAGGGCACCGGCGGCTAGGAGGGCGACGGCGGAAGGTTCGGGTGTTGGGGTAAGTAGAAATGAGTCGGATTGCCCGCCGGGATTGGTGCCCCAACCCACGATCTCGCCCTGGGCGTTGATGGCATCGGCAGCCTTAAGGTTCCATCCTGACGCGGGGGCTATCAGACTGTTCAAGTCTTGCATCACGCCGTTGCTGTATAAGAAGGCGTGCTCCTGACTGCCGTTGGTCATCGCGTACCCCACGACTTGCCCGCTGTCGTTGATGCCAAAGGCATAACTGCTGTAGTTGTATGGTGCGAGGGGCGTGCCGAGGTCGTGCATGGAACCGCCGCTGTAAAGGAAGGCGTGATAGGCCACATTGCCGCTAGTTAAGGCGTACCCTACGACCTGCCCATTATCGTTGATTCCCTCGGCGTAACTACTTGTTCCACCCGAGAGTGTGCCGAGGTCGGTCATGCCCCCGCCGCCGTCAAAAAAGGCGTGCAGGGCACCGCTCCTAGTATACGCGTTACCGGCGACCTGGCCACTATCGTTGATGGCAAATGCTCCGCTCGCTGTTCCGCCCGAGAGTGTGCCGAGATCCTGCATGGAACCGCCGCTTAAGATAAAGGCATGCGAATAACCGCCGCTCGTCTCCGCTCCTCCTGCGACCTGACCGTTGTTGTTAATGCCGTTGGCGGAACTATACGTTCCTCCGAATGTGCCCAGGTCTTGCAAAGAACCGCCGCTAAATAGAAAGGCGTGTAGATAATTGCCGTTGGTGTCTGATGCGCCCACGACCTGCCCACTGTCGTTGATTCCGTTGGCTTGGCTCACCACTCCGCCGAGCGTGCCGAGATCGTGCATGGAGCCTCCGGTATAGAGGAAGGCGTGGTAGATTTCACCGACGGTATAGCCCCACCCCACGACCTGCCCGCTATTGTTGATTCCGGTAGCATAGCACCCGTAAGTTCCGCCGAGGTTACCCAGGTCGGTCACGGTATATAAATAGCTGCCGAGGGCGTTTCCATTTGCGGACACCAAGAACAGGGCGGACAACAGTAACTTCGGCGTTCTCATCGTAGTGTGCTCCTTTTGACGACGATCAATTGTGGAAGCGGTGAAACGTTAAGTCAGCGGATCTTTGCCATCTGTCCCATCACGCCAGAGCCAAACCGGAGATTCGCTCGCAGTCCGAGAAGGAGAGCGCAAGAATCGAGGCAGAGCATCCCGGTCGAATCCGCTCACCGCGGCTTCAAAGACGGAACCGGATTGTCGAAAGGTCCGCTGTTGGCCGGCTTCGGGCGGAACAATCCGACCGGAGTGGCAGCAAGGAGCGGACGCGCTGCCTCAAGGTGGGTGAAGGCGGCAGGAGCCGCCAGGGCTGAATGTGGTTAGTATGCATCCTCGCTCGAAAAATAGCAACCGTCGAGGTCAAGAGAATTCCGTCAAAAAGGCGGCCAAGCAATCCTAATGGCGGGTTTGAGACTACCATAAGGCATCAGATGGAGGCCCGAAGTGCATCTTCTGGTCATGAAGCCATAACTCATTAGCATCATTTCCAGCAGCATCTTGGTCTCGGCACGACACCTCAGGGCAAGCACTGCCACGGCTCCAGCCTTCCTCCGCACGCGATAACCGCCACGCCCGAGCGGCGTATCGAGCTTCGCGGTCATGGCGCGGACGAAGACGCCATCGATCGAGAGTCGCGGCGTGCAGGAAGACCCGCAGCAGATCGACCGAAGTGGATCGTCGAACGGGCTTGGGACGGCATCGGGGCAGGCGTGTTCTATCGGGGGCGCCGTGGCAGTGCCAGGGTTGTGGGCGGAATGCCAAGGTGGGCGGGCTGTGAGGCTACAGACAGGGCTGTGCGGCGATAAACGAGTACGCCTGATGCCCGCCGCCCAAGGGCGGCAGACAGTCGGGCTTTTATTTAGCCCTCAGCGCTTTTCTCTATGACCGCCGTTTTCGCCGTGCCGAGCCCAATCCACCAGTCGACTGGTGAATCTCGACTCGTCCGACATCGTGGAACACGGATTAGCGACCAAGCCCACTATCCAAGATGGATAGTCAAAAGCGTTTTCCACCGCCGCCCGCCGTTCGATCAAGCTGCCCTTCGTGCCGCGTGCGCCGGGGACGAGTGCGAAGGGAACGGGATGGCTGGGGCGTCTTGGGGGTCGAAGGCCGCTGGCTTCGCGGTTCTTCTCGCAGCCCTGCGACGGTGCCAGCCGTATCCGCACCGATGCCCCGTCGTGCTCGATCAAGCTGCCCGTCGTGCCACAGAATGGGAGGGACTTCGGCCGCTTCGTCCCGAGCGCTGCCACGAGGACGAACAGAAGCACGGCGACCGCGACGTGATCTTCAGGGCGTGGTCGGTTGTCGCTGCGGTGGGGCCACACAGGCGAGGCGGAAGGCGTGCTCGCCACGCGCAGCGGACTCTGCGAGCTACGCCTTGTTGGACGAAGGTTTGCTACGCTCCCACGCTTTTCTGAACAACATGTGGCCTAGTGTCCCTAACTGTTCGCGGTCATCATCGCCTAGATTCTCTGACCAGTATAGGTCGTAAGTCCTGCCCTCCGTAGTTCGGATAAGTATCCGGTACTCAAGACCATCAACGCACCGGCGTTCGGGATCGGGGTCCATCGCGTCGAGGTGCAACTGCCCGAGTGATCGCAGAATGCTCTCCGTCTCATCGCGAGAAATGACTTCCTCAAAGTCGAGCATTGGCGATCCGGTTGTCACATACTGGTTGTGGCTAGTGCGGAGAAGCTCCACGATATGTGGCGGGATCTCGGCGTCAGGGTCGTGAAGACGTCCGGCCGCCTTCTCGGCTCTGACGTACTCTCGGAATATGTCGTTTCCGTTGCCAGGAAAAGACAACAACGGCTCATTATCCACAACATGGGCAAAACGCCAGCAAGTGCCATCAGACCCAAGCCAGGACATCGCTACGCCAGGGGTGGACCCTGTGATCGCAGAGCCGATCCTGTAGACGCAAAAATAGGCGACAGCGTTGCTTACCTTCTCGATAAATGGAAGGGTCGCCACTTCGGCGTTGTACCATATGGCGAGCATCCGTTCATCAATCATGGCGTGCCTCGCGGCATCTGATCTTCCAACGGGGTAGCCTGCCCGACGCCGCCCCGACCGGAGCGACAAGCGTCGAGCCACCCTCAATTCTACTACGTCACGGCAGCCAGCACCACGGTCAAGGCGTCCGCGCAGCGGCTCAGCGGGTGGGCGGTGTTAGCCGCTACGGTTCAATTTTGGCTGCGCATTCTTCGTAGAAGCGCGCGCAGTCAGCGAATCTTGAATACGGCTGCCCTTTTCCCTCACTTGCAATGTGCTTGTAAGCCCAAATAAGCTTCTTCAACGTCGACACGTCAAACGGATAAGCCCATAAAATAGGGATACAATTCGTGATGACCGCCAGCGAGTCACGACTTGCTATGGCCTCGTCGACGAGCCTTCGAAGCTCCGCCTCCTTGCTCTTGATGCGTGTGGTATATCGGGCATTGTGCTCATTGGCAGCGTTCCTTCGATTCGCATCCATGAAGTTCTGGGCGTACATCGCGTTGCCGGGATCCCGTTGAATGCAGAAGGCAAGCATTCCGGCCGCTGTCTCGTACTCCCCGTGCTTGCAGCAGTCTTCGGCGATCAGAAAGAAAGGATCAAGGGGCTTTCGTTTCGGATCGATGGCCGTGTGGATGCCTGCCTCGAACCAAAGCAATGTTCCGCAGTGCGGACATGGAGCATCGCCAGGCGGACGCGAAGGCTCGATTTGTAGCGACTTACCGCAGACGGGACAGCGGTTAGGATCGCCTTCTGGTGTGCGTGTCGATGGTTCCATTATTCGGTTTGGCCAACGGGGGCCACGGCAGCCGCCGCAGCCTCCAACTTTCTCAGTTTCGCCCTTCTGTCTATTCTACCATCCTCCCACGGCCCGCACCACCAAGCGGCGGTCGCGCAGCGACTTTGCGGCCCTGGCGTGTTGGCTGTTATCGCAAATAGCCTACACGGAAACCACGGGAGAACAAGTCAGGTGCGACCCGAGTGTTTCAACGCTTCCAATGCCTCTTGAGCCTTTTGAGGTATTCGGACCAGCTAGGCTTTTTGGTCGTCCTAATGCCTTTCCCACTTTGAAATTCATAAATCTTGGGGTCGTCAAAACACTCGGACAATTTGATTTTGCGGTTATTGGTACATGCGCGGATTAAATCGTCCTCTGTCATGTTGTGGAGGGTATCAACCGCCTTGTCAAATGCCTCTTCCTCTGACTCTGCCTCAATGTCAATGCGTAGGTCAAAACGAAAAACAGCTTTATACTTCATTATGGCCTGAGTTTCTTACTAGGTTGGCCAACGGCGGGCACGGTCGTCGCCGCTCGTGCCATCGTCATACAGGTTGAATCATCAATCAGTTTACCATATTTCCACGGCCCGCAGTGCCAGGCGGCGACTCGCCCCTGCGACCGTGTCTTGTTGGCGGCTATTTCTCGATCCTGCAATTCGGCAATGCACGTTGAAGTTTTCTCTCGTCAGCGTGGCTGACGTTTGTATAGTTCGTATAACTGACGCATTGGTTTCTCAGCGATCCTGCAATTCGGCAATGCACGTTGAAGTTTTCTCGCGTCAGCGTGGCTGACGTTCGTATATCTGATATCTAGTAGACGGAGTTGCGACAAGCCCCTGAGATGGTCCAGCCCTGAGCCTGTGATGAGTGTGAATTCGAGTTGCAAGTCTTGCAGTTGTGTCAAGTCTTGTACGTTTTCCAGCCCTGCGTCCGTCACCCTCGTATTGTCAAGATAGAGCGATTGAAGTCGCATCAAACCCTTGATGTGTTTCAATCCAGCATCTGTAATCGGCGTTCTCTGAAGCGACAGAAGTTGAAGATGCGTGAAGCTCTTGATCTGCTCCAGCCCATTATCAGTTATGTCCGTGTCGTTGAGCCATGCCTGAAGTACGTCGGAGAAGAAATCGACTCCCAGTAGATTCCACAGCCACTCTGGTGCTGGCGGTCGTGCGTTCGGCAGAGACTTGCCCTTCGCGTCGAACTCCCAATCATACAGCACCGCCGAACTGTCGAGACTCTTTATCCAAGCGACCACTTCACTCTGCCGCCGAGCCTTCTTCACCTCCACCGCCACCCAACTACACGGCACCGCCACGACGACGACCAGAACGAGGAGCGCGCGAATGTGGAATTGGAACCACCACCGAAAGCACAGGGCAGCGGCGCACCAGACGAACATCACAACCATCGTCGCGCCGACGGCCGCCACGGCGGTAAGCACAGCGTAGCCCTTCTGCCAGGGCAGCCAGCCGAAGCGTTCGGACAGCCAGAGCAGGCATTCCACGACCAGCAGGGGGGCGATACCAGCGCCGGCTGGGTTTCGGCACAGCGGGTTGGGGTTCTGCTACGCTCATGGCAGTTTGATCGTTGCCGCCAACGGGATGGCTGGCCGACGCCGTTTTCTCCGACGCCAGCCAGGCCCGAACTATCGTTCATTCTATCAGGGTTCGGAGACCGGAACCATCGGCAAGGCGTCCGCGAAGCGGCGCAGCGGGTACGCCTTATTGGCCGTCGGGTGTAGTCTTACGATTCCACCATATTTCGCACACGCCGGATGCCCTACCATTCCCTCCCATTAGAGAGTCCTGGCAATACGGAACCCTGTGAAGTTGTTCCTGTCGTCCGACCCGCTCCTGAGGCGTCTGGCGGAACGCGCGTTGAACGGCCCGCAATCCCAGGAACCGCCACGAAGGACGCGACTATTTCCAACTTCGGGGCCGGTTGGGTCGTTTGCGGAGGACTTGGCATAGTATGCCCTGCCGTACCAGTCCCAGCACCACTCCCAAGCATTTCCGTGCATGTCGTAAAGCGCGAAGGCGTTGGGCTGGAATGAACCGACGGGAGCTGTGAACACATAGCCGTCGCTCGCTTTGATTGGAAATCCTGCTTCCGGGAACTTCGCCTTGTACGTGGCGTCGGCGACGTTTCCGACCTTGGCCAGCGTCTCCGGGTCGTCGCCGCAATAGTACCGCGTTGTCGTGCCTGCCCGGCAGGCGTATTCCCACTCGGCCTCCGTTGGCAGTCGGTAGGTCTTCCCCTCCTTGAGGCTGAGCCACTTGCAGAAGGCCACCGCGTCGTCCCAACTTACGTTCAACACCGGGTGGTCGTCTGTCTGCTCGAAACCCACATTCCGCCAGGAATACTTCGCGTCGAAGACAAAGTCCTTCTTCTCGGAGTCCCAGCCGAAAGCCCCCTTCACATTCCCCTTTTCCGCGCCGGTCTTGTATTCCGCGCCGGTGACGAACTGCCGGAACTCGCCCCGCGTGACGTGGTAGCTGCCAAGATAGAACGGACGCGTGATTCGCACCCGATGCTGCGGATGTTCGTCGTTGAACGCTTTCAGAAGGTTTTCCCCGTAGTTCTTTCGAAAGAACGCAGTCGTAGCCTCCGTCGACTCACCGCTGCCCATCTGAAATTCGCCCGAAGGGATGAGGGATAACTTCATGCCGATGGAGTTCGTGATCTGCTTCGTGTCGCTGGGCTTCTTTGCTTCCTGCGCCGAAAGCAGAGACGGCACTGCCAAGCTCACGCACACCAACCACAGTAATCGGTTCATAATGCACCTCTTCTGCTCGGCCAACGGCAAGGACAGCGGTCAACGAACTTGATCCGGCGCAGCCGGACTTTGCCGCTCGCCCTTTGTTGGCGATGTCCATTCGATCTTGCAGTTCGGCAATGCCTGCTGCACGGCGGGTCCTCAGGGCATCCTGAGCGGAAAGTTCAGACCATATATAATCGTGCATCGCGGAAGCGTTTCTCGCAACTTCTTCGCTCCGGCCTCGGTGACCTGCGTCTTGGATACGTTAAGGGTCAACAGGGCGGTCAGGTCCTTGAGGTTCTCCAACCCGGCGTCGGTCACGTTGGTATTCTGCAAATTCAGGCTGTACAGTCGTGCCAGCCGCTTGAGATGAACCAACCCGCGGTCACCAACCGCCGTCCGCTGCAGGTCGAGTTGTTGGAGCTGGCGCAGTCCCTTGAGGTGCTCTAGCCCGGCGTCGGTAACCTGAGTAAGCTGCAAAACGAGCCTCCGGAGTTGCGGCCAACTCTTGAGGTGTGCCAGCCCGGCGTCGGTTATGTTGCAGCCACAGAGGTCCAATTCTTGAAGTCCAGCCAGCCCTCTGAGATGCGTCAGTCCGGCGTCCGTAATCTTGCTGTAGCCGATGTCCAGGCGTCGAAGTTCGACCAAACCCTTGATGTGTGCCAGACCGGCATCAGTCACTTCGCCGCGCGGCCAGATTGCCAAGACTGCCAACTCCTGAAGCCGCGCCAGACCCTCCAGATGCACCAGTCCAGCGTCCGTAATCTTGCCACCAAGCCACAAGCAGCGGAGTTGCGTCAGGCCCTTGAGGAATGCCAAACCGGAATCCGTCAGCTCGCTGTCCCCATCGAATCGCAACTCCCGAAGCTGGATCAGCCCGCGGAGATGTGCCGCCCCAACGTCGGTAATACCAGGCGGAAGGTCGAGCACTTGCAGGCGGGTTAGCGGTTCCAGATCTGCCAAGCCTGCATCCGTGACGTTGGTCAAGACCAGCTTCAGCTCGGCAAGGTTGGTTAATCCCTTTATGTGTTTCAGCCCCGCGTCGGTCACTTTCGTTTCCGACAGGTCGAGCGACTGGAGCTTGGTCAGGCCCCTTACGTGCTCCAGCCCAGCGTCGGTAACGCCGGTGCCGGACAGGTCCAACAACTCCAGTTGTGTCAATCCCTTGAGATGTTTCAACCCGGCGGCGGTTACCTTCGTACGCCACAAGCCCAGCTTCTTGAGGTTGACCAGTCCCCGGAGGTATTCCAATCCCGCATTCGTCACGCGACTGTCACCCAACCATAAAACCTGAAGCCTCGGCAACGATTCGAGCTGCTCTAGCCCCTTGTCCGTGGCGCTTTGCCAACTCACTTCGATAGCGGCCTCGCCCGCACCTTCCGCATCGAATTTGATGTCGCCGCCCAGCTTCTCGATCTCGGCAATCGCCTTCGCTTGGTCGCCGTTCGGTTCTGCCGCGCGGCAGAGAACAGGAGCCAGCGACAAGCCCAGCATCAGCAACGGGAGTGCAATTCGGTTCATGTGGGGTTCTCCCCAATTGTTCGTTTGGACCAACGGCAGGCGTGCCCGACGCACAGCGTCCGCGAAGCGGCGCAGCGGGTACGCCGGGTTGGCCGTCGATTGTACTTCTACGATTCTACCGTATTTCGCACGCCCCAGGCCCTTGATCTGTTCCAGCCCATTGTCCGTAATCAAAGACTTTGCAGCGACATCATTCCGCCGGCCACGCCCTTTCGACATAGCGCGCCAGCAGGTGCTCTCTCGATTCGCTGTCCGGACGTGCGGTCCGGCACAACCTCTTTACCGTGTCCACGGGCGTGTTCGGGGACAGGCGCCAAACCGATCCGTCCAGAAAGCCGACATGCACGCCCTCAGTAGACACCCCGCGCAGAATACCTTGCCTCAAGTCCTGAACAGCAACATCCTTGGGCTCCATCCAGTTTATTTTGGAATCCCTCGCCTCTATCAGGATTATCGTATCCCGCCGCACGCCGTCGACCGGCCCCGGGTGCTCGTCATCGAAGAGCGTTCCCTTCCCGGTTATGGCGAGGATGTTTGTGTAGGCGTTACCACCGTAGCAATACCATTCTGTTGGCTGGGACGAATAACGTGTGTTGTAATCGTCGTCCCACCTGTGCGAGTAGCTCGCGTCGTCCAGTTCGAGGGAGGGTGCGAGCAGGTTCAGCATGTTGTACCGCCAGCTGTACAGTCGCTGTCCATTGCTTCGGACTACCGTTGGAAGAATGTTTCCCTTCTCGTCCTTGTAGTTGTGCTGGATCGCGTCCAGCATCAACTGCATGTTGTGCACCAACCGCATTTCCATGGATTTGTTGCCGTTTCCCTTTTCAATGTTGGAGGTTGATCCGCGTGTGCCCGTCCCCCCAGTGTCGCTGGTTCCCGCACCACTGCAGCCACAGGCGAGCATTATCGAGCCCAGGACCGAGAGCCTGCCGGCGATCACCACCGCCCTCGTGCGCGTTGGCGCGATGGCCGCTTGTGTCCAGGAGCCACCCGCGTTGAGCACCTTCACCACTCGGACAACGTCATATTGGGAGATAGTCGTCATCGCGTTCGTTCCAAACAACCGTAGGTATGTCAACCGCCAACGGCGGACGTTCCCGACAACGTAGCTGGCCGCGCAGCGGCACTGCGGGAACGCTCCTGCTGGCCGCGATTAGCTTCACTTCTCTTTGAACCCGAGCTTCTTGGCCTGGGCGAAATCCTCGTCCGCCTTGGCTTTGTCCCCCTTTCCCGCGTAGGCCAGTCCACGAGAGTAATACTCCGAAGAGAGTTTCGGATTGAGTCGGATGACCTCCGTGTGTCTGGCAATCGCCTCATCAAATTCCGCATGCGCTTTGGCTGTTTCACCTTGTGTTAGATAGATTTGGCCTCTTGCACAGTACATGCAGCCGTTTCTCGAATCTAGTCGAATCGCATCCGTATAGTCATCAAGTGCTTGCGTGACATCGTGTTTGCCCCGATAGGCATTGCCACGACCATAGAACGCCCAGGCGTTCTTCGGATCGAGCTGGATGACCGCGGTATATGCGACGATGGCACTGTCAAAGTCGGCTTTGCCTTCGTAGGCCGAGCCGAGATCGTAATGTGCGTCGCTGTTTTTGGGGTCAAGCCGAATCGCCTCCGCGCAGTCGGCAATTGCTTTGTCGTCGTCGCCCTTGTTTACGTAGGCCTTACCCCGACTGCTATACGCCTTGGCATATTTCGGGTCGAGCCGGATTGCCTCGGTGAACGCGTTGATAGCCGGATCGTACTCTCCTTTGTCGTAGCAAGCCTGACCCTTTTTATAGGCTTCCTTCGCCGCATCAGCACTTGCCGCCACGTTCGGTAGCAGCAAGACTGCGATCAACACGGCCGTCCAGGACTTGCATGTGTTCATGGCTTTCCCTTCGAGTTTGACGAGTTCGCTCGTGCGGCCAGCGGTAGGTCTATTTGCCGCCGCAGGCGGTCGCGAAGCGACTCTGCAAATGGACTGGGTTGGCGGCTATCTGGTTATCTTGCAGTTTGGCAATGCCTGCTGGAGTTTCTTCACCGCGTCGTCCGTGATGGCGTGTCCTAGGACCAATTCTCGGAGTTGCGTCATTCCCATGAGATGCTCTAGTCCAGCATCGGTGATGTTGTCGGCTCGGTAAAGGTTCAACTTTCGGAGTCCGTTCAAACGTTTCAGACTCTTTAGTCCCGCATCCGTGACATTGCTTTCGTTAATCCAGAGGTTTGTGACCTGGCTCAATTCTCCCAGTTGTTCAAGCCCAGCATTCGTCACTTTGGGGCCTCCTAGACCCACGGAAATGTCCTGACTAAAGAAATCATCCCCAAGTATACTCCGCAACCATGCCGGGCCGGAAAAGCCGTTCTCCAACATCACCGCCCCATGCATCTCGTTAATCGCATCTACTGCCGCTCGTTGCCGCCAGACTCTCTTCATTACGGAAGCATACCAGCTACACGCTATAGCACAGAGCGTGACGACGACCAGCAGGGTCCGCAGACTGAATTGGAACCAGCGGAGTTTGGGCTTCGACGCGACGGGTGGTGGTTCTGCTACGCTCATGGCATCTTGGTCGTCGCCGCCAACGGCGTTCTACTTGACACTAAGTTTTTCGCCGCTTGCCGTAGTATACTGTCTCGCCGGTACTTATGGCAAATCCAGGGCCAAATTCGCATTCCGAACTTACGTCATTAGGGGGGTGTCCCGTGCCACGACTGCCAGCAGATTTCCGCATCAGCTTGAAACGCCGAGGAGGCAAAACCCACCGCATCGAGCTGGTCCGCAACCCCTTCAACCAGCGGTTCTGGGTCCGAAGGAACGGCAAGCAATCGGCAAAGCTCCCAGAAGCCACGGCCACCGAAATCGCCGACCAGATCCGTCGCTGGCTGGTTGGCACGGTGGAATTGTCAGACCACGGCTTGCCAGAGTTTGCCATCCATCCTGAGTTGCCTTCGCTGGAAACTGCTGCGTCGAATGGGGCTTCACCAGCAGACCGCTAGAGGCATGGTTCGGGCTGGTGGCCAGGGATTGACGCAGGGAAATCGTCCAGATGATCCGGGGACGAAGGCCAGCGAACGGCACGTGGTTTGCTAACCGACATTCGCTTCGATGAGTAGCCACGGAGCGCGGAGACGCGATTACGGTCATTTTGTCCTGAACGGCGGCTCGCTGGCAGGGCCATAAGTCGGCCCAGAGCCACGATTGTCGCGGGCGCTGTGCCAGCTTGCTACCCGTCGCCCTACGCGCTCCCCGAGACCTCGGCCCCGCATCCAGGGCCGAGCCCTGTCGATCGTGGTGGGCGTGGCTGGGCAGAGGATGCTTGGCCGCGCATCCGCAGCCAGCTCTTTCGATCGTGACGGGTACGCTGCGGGGCGGAGCGTACTTGGCCGCGCATATCGAGGGCCCTTCTCGCTGCCCTATGCGTTGACGTTTCCAGCCCCCTGCGTGCGCGTCAGGGGCGAGCTGTCGAAGGGTCGCGCAGAGACCGCTCGGTCGTGCTTTCGGTTTGCTCAGCCGGCCCGTAGTTGACGCGTCCGTGGCATGCTACAATACTGGTCGCTGGTCATTTCAGCGAGGGCACGTCGGCGCTTGAGGGCCGGCTGTGTGGACGGATGTTGCTAAGGAACCGTTGACCATACGAGTATGGCAGATTGAGGCCAGGCATGGACACTATGGGGGTGGCTGCGGCCACCTTTGGCACCATTATGGCTCGCATCCTGATGAACGCAATCCACGCGCTGACGCGTCTCTTCAATCGGGACATGAAGATGAAGACTGAATTCGAGGCCCCGCGGTTTGCTCCCCTTTCGCTGCCAGACGACGTGACTGCCACACTCGACGATCTGAATGCCCGCTATTCCATTGATGTTGCGGTGCCGGGCGAACCGTTCTGCATCTGGTTGGAGCATGGGCAGTATTTGACGGGCATCGAAGGTGAACCAGCGACAAGCGAGCAGGCAACCTGGTATATTCCGCTGTTTGCCGAAGAATTTGGCCTCTATCCGCCACGTCTGGTACGGCCGACATTGATACGGGTTGTTCTTTGCGGAGAGCTATTTCGTTCACAGAAGCCGAATCCTCGCGCAGGGAAACGCGCTCAATCTCGAATCAAGGGTTCCGAGCCGCTCTACTTCTCGCACAGACCGACAGGCGGCATACCGAACGGAGGTAATGGCGATTTGTATTTGTCTGTTACCTCAGACAGAGACGACACGGAGGACGTGAGAAAGACCATTCATCACGAGTTCTACCATTGCGTCCAACGTCGGCAATTCGGCCATTTTGGCGACCGTGACTGGGCTGGACTCAACCGACCGGATTTCGTCTATGGCCCCGGCGGCCTACGGGTGAACGAAGGAACGGACCAGACGTTCTGGGTCATGCCGGCGGAAGAGTGGGGCAGCGGATTCCTCAATCAATACTCAATGAGCGCGGCGGAAGAGGACCAGGCGGAGATCTTTGCCCATTTGCTCACCGAACCAGCTCGCATGGAGGCGCGTCTGGCGTCCGATGAGATTTTGCAAAGCAAGGTAGAGCGGTTGAAGGCATCGCTGGAAGCGTTCTGCCCGGATGTGAACGCCAGATTCTGGCAGGACCTGGAGGAATCGCGCCCGCCATTTGAGCTTTGAAAGCGACGATGTCGCGGTGCGTAGCGAGGACGAAGCGATCCGCCGAATGCCCGCGAGCGGTCAGCAGCACCATGTCCGGCCGGGGGGCCGGGGCGTCAGGGGGAGCGGCGGGCGGCCAGACGGCGCCGGGCGGCTTCGAGCTGCTTCCGCTCGGCCTTGTCCCGACGCTCTTCCACCCGGTACTGTCGGACCGCCTCCGGATGGCTTTGCTTCCAGACATCCGGCAGCAGCCGGTGGTAATCGGTGCAGCCCGCCAGCAACTGGTCCAGCACGTCCTTGAGATAGGTCCGGACGTCCAGGTCGTGCCGCCGCGCACTGCTCACAAGCGTCATCATCCGCGCGCTCTGCTCGCCTCCCGCCATGCTGCAGACGAACAGCCACGCCTTGCGGCCCATCGCCACCTGCTTCATCAACTGCTCGACCAGATTGTTGTCGATCGGGATGCGGCCGTCCCGCACGTAGACGTTGAGCTCCTTCCAGTGGTTGCGGATGTACCGCAACGCCTCCGCGAAGTCGCTCTTGGGCAACACGTCCTGCAAGGGCCTGGTGTCCAGCCAACCGCGGATCGCCTCCAGCACCACCGTCGATTCCCGCTCGCGCAGCGTCTGACGGTCTTGCCAGGAAAGGTCCTTCCCGCGGGTCTCGATGTCGTACAACGCCTGGATCATGCCCAGCAGCACTTCGCATTCCTTGGGGTACGTCTCGGCCTCCACCACCTTGCGCCGCGCGTGCGACCAGCAGGCGGAGAACGTCAAGCGGTCGTCGCTGTGAATCACGACGCTCAAGTTGCCCGAGAAGCAATCTCCTTGCACAGTGCAGCGGCTGTTGCGGAAGAAGTCGTCCGGCCCGTCGCGGTGCCGCGATACGCGGAAGTCGAAGATGTTGTACGGCGCCGAGTAGAGCCCCATGTAGCCCCACATCTTCGCCAGCAGACTCGAGTCGCCCTTGGCCCGCGTCTCGGCGATCTTCTCCGCCAGACGCAGGCTCTTCGCATCGCCGGGAACGGCCAGCGGCGGATCCCTCGGCAGGAGCATGCGGCAACTGGTGTCGTCGATGCCGACGCCCACGTCCTGCTGCACCAGGCGAGTCATGTACACCACCAGCGGCATGGTCACGAAATCAACCTGGCCCACCAGGTTCAGCAGCGTCGAGCGGCTGGGCGTCCAGCCGCTGCTGGCGAAGAGGTCCTGGTGCCGGTAGATCGGCAGGTGTTGGAACCACTTGGCATCGACTACCGCCGCGGCCACACTGGTGTCGTAACGGTCGCCTTCCACCAGCGAAGTCGGACGCGGCGGAGAGGCGATGCCGCAGTCGGGATGGCCCTCGCAGGCAAACTTCGGATACAGCTTGGCCAGTACGTACAGCTTCGGCGGTTCGTAGATCAGCGTCTCGGTCTTGTCATAGCCGATCACTTTCCGCTCGCCGTGCGTCGCGCAATTCTTTAACGTCTCATCCGCTTCGACGATCTCTTCTCTTCGCGGCAGATGCGCGGGCAGCGATTCGTCCCGCTTCTTCCTGGCGGCGGTCCGTTTGACCGTGTAGGTCTGCACGATCGTGGCGGCCTGGGCCTCCGCTTCTGCCCGGGCCGCCTGGAACTCCTCGCTGTTCTCGAAGGGCAGAATGGCCTGGTTCTCGGCCGGGAGGATCCGTTTCTCGCTGCGATGGCCGTTGACGAGATGGCTCAAGAGCTTCCGCATCTTCTCCATCTCGGTCGTGAGCTCTTCGAGATTCCCGGCCTGCGATGCGATCGTTGCCTCAAGCGAAGCAATGGTTGCCTCAAGCGAAGCGATCGTCGCCGCCTGCCTTTGCAGCGACGCATGGCAATTCTCGATATCGTGGGGAAGCTCGCTGATCGTCATGGAATCAATGATACCATGATCGTCCGCAAGCACAAGAGCATATCCATGCAAATCGGAATAATTCCGAAACTATTTGTCACGACGCGATCGGCAGGCGCTCGTTTACGCACCAACCGGCTGCGGGCTTCTGCGACTGGCCGCCTCCGGCGCGTAGCGCGGCCGGCGTTTCACGCTCGTCAGTTCGATCCCCGAGAGCAACAGCGCCAGATCGGTGGCGTCGATCTCCAACTGCGCGGCCTCCGGCGGACACCGCGGTCTCTGGAAGGTGCCGCGTTCCAACCGCTTCATCCAGATCGCCATGCCGTCCCGATCCCAGTGGATCAGCTTGATCCGATCCCGGCGGCGGTTGAGAAACACGAACACGTCGCCGGCACGGATGTCGCGGCGGAATTCCGACTGTACGATCGCGTGCAGCCCGTCAAAGCTCTTCCGCATGTCGGCCGGCTTGGCATAGAGGTAGATCTTGGTCTGTCCCAAGGGAGACAGCAGCGTGGAGGAGAGCACGGCCGTGATTCTCCGCTTACGCCCTGACGACCACTTCCTGGAACGCCCCGCCGCGCTGCTCGCCGGCCTTGGCAAAGCAGTTGGCGAGGCAACGGATTGCCTCCAGGCAGTCCGCCGGAACCCAGACCTCCATGCCGGTCTTCCAACGGAAACGCACCACGGCTTGCCGCCCGTGGCGGGCTGTTGTGGGCGTGGCCGAAGCGCGGCCGGCCGGCAACGCTTGTTCGCTGCGTGGTGGCACTGTGGCCGAGGCCGGTCTCAATCGCTTGGCCCAATAGTAAAAATTGTTCGTCGACACCCGCTCTCGCTCGCAGAACCGGGCCACAGAAAGGCCGCTGGAACGATATCTTGCAAACCTCGCCTGCCACGCCCGTCGTTTCTCTGCATCCCCTGAACCCGTCATGTTCCCACTCCCAAGTGTGAAAAAGGCGGGGCCGAACGTCGGTCCCCCTCAACACTACACCCGGAAACGCGCCCCTGCCGGGGAACTGGCGGATGGCAGTCACGTACGCTCACGAATGCCCGACATGGAGAGCATTGAGGAACTCCGGAGCATTGGAGTTGCATAAGGCGGGCTAGTCCACAAAAGCCGCTTCGCGGACGCGTCGGCGCATATCGCCCCTCGGCCTCACGATCGGAACCGGCAAGCTCCAGAAGGGCCCCCAGAGCGCGTAGGATCGAAGGTCGCGGGTTGGGGTGTTCCGGCGCCTGGGGGACAAGCACGCGCTTTAGGACGGCCAGGGAGCCACGACAGCGGGTGGCGCGAGAGCGAGCGACGGGAACGGCACAACGCCCCCGCTGCAATCTTCTTCGGAGGGTTGGGCAATGGCGAGCGATGGCGGCCTACGTCGCCGCAAATATGCTACGCCAATCGCCAGCAATGCCGAGCCCAGCAGAGCAAGTGTGGAGGGTTCGGGAATTGGCGTCAGCAGGAAGGCATCGTTCCGCCCATTAGGATTGGTGCCCCAGCCCACAATTTGGCCCGTGTCGTTAATGGCAGTTGCCTGCACCAAAGTCCATTTCGACGAAGAATCGATCAAGCCGTTCAGGTCCGTTATCGCATCATCGTCGTAGAGGAACGCCCGTTGAAGAAGGTTAGCGTTCTCGGCCCAGCCCACGATCTGCCCCAAATTGTTAACGTCGAGGGCATCGCTTTCATACGCATAGCCGGAAAGAGTGCCTAAGCCCTGCATGGTTCCACCGCTAAAGACGAAGGCGCGTTCAAGGCCGCCGATGTCGTAAGCCCAGCCCACGATCTGGTCGTGGTCATTGATGCTGTTGGCCTCGCTCCGCTGACCACCCAGTGTCCCGAGATCCTGCATCGTACCACTGGTCAATAGGAATGCGTGTATGAGACCGGCACTACTGCTCAGCATCGCCCACTATCTCACCGATATTATTGATGCTATACGCCTCGCTTAAACCGCCGCCAAGGGTGCCCAGAGATTGCATCGTTCCGCCGCTATATAGAAAGCCCAATCCCGTGCCAATTCCCCCCACGACCTGTGCATCGTTGTTGATGCCAAACGCCTCGGTCCATACACCGCCGGGAGGAACTCCCAAGTCCTGCATCGTTCCGCTGCTATAGAGATAGGCATGCAGATATCCGCGGCTGTTACTGCCAAAGCCCGTGATTTGTCCGACATCGTTAATTGCGCTGGCCCAGCTATTTAAGCCGCCAAGGTTACCCAAGGCATGCAGACTTCCACCGCTGAACAGAAACGCTTGCTGATTACCGCTGTTGTCCAAGGAGTAACCTGCGACTTGTCCACTACTATTGATGCAAGTTGCTACGCTTGCCGTTCCGCCAAGTGTGCCCAGGTCGGTCACGGTATAGCGAATCTGACTCCAAGCACTGCCGACACCCATGCCCAATACAATCGCTATCGTCAGCAAACCGCGTGCCATTGTCTTGTCGAGCATGATTCGTTTCCTAAAGCTAGAATTTGTAGGCAGAGCAATGAAGCGGGACCATCCTATAGCGTAGTTCCCCACCCTGCCCATTGCAAGAGCGCAGCAAGGGGCCATGCCAGCGCATGAAAAAAGCCCCTTGCTTCGGCAGGGGGCTTTGCCAGCGATCACGTTCGGATCTACGCATTCCTCGCGGGCCGTCGAAGGGCACAAATCCAGACAGCGACCTCAGCACGCGGGTGGTGGTGGCGGAAGCGACCGTGCTTTCCTGCTCCTCACCGCCCCGATCAGCAGCACACCGACCGACACAAGCCACACGGCCAGCGCGGCGATGTTGGGCCAGTGCAGAACGGCCAACGCGGCGATGTTTGACCAGTTCGGTTGCCCGCCTGCCTGACATGCAGCAGCGATAGCAGGCTGCAACAGCGAATCGAGCATACCAATAATATCGATTAGTGGTATAAGCGAAACCAATAAAAAAAGTATCAGAAGCCTGTACGACTTGGCTCGATAAAGGTAGATTGCCAGCCCCACTACCAGCCCGAAAACCACGATCCCCCAGCCTCCGAACACCACCAGCGACGACCCCAGCACCACGAACAGCAGGAGCAAGGTCCTGAGGCGGAATTGGAAGGGCGGAGGGGGCGGCGGTGCGGCGGGTTGGGGTTCAGGAAGACTCATGGCATGCGGGCTACTTGGCTAATCGCCGCGAGACTAAACTAGATCCAACCACTACCGTCAGTAACAGAGTATTTCGCACTTTGGCAGCGCGGTCTGTAACTCCTTGAGCGCCTCGCTGCCCGCCAACTCAGAAGGAAGGCTCAACTTCTTCAACGACGCAAGGTGTTTCAAGTGCCGAAGGCCCGAAGCCGTAACGTGCGTGGAGCCGATATCGAACTCTTCCAAACTCGCCAGCCCCGACAAATGCTCGAGACCGGCGTCGGAGAGTTTCGTCGAACAGAGGTCCAGGTGGCGGAGTTGTCGCAATTGGGATAGATGGCGTATGCCCGCGTCGGTAAAGCGTCTCCTTCCGGCGAGATTGTCCGTGAAACCTCTGGGACCCGCGAGTCTCAGCCACCGGAGCTCTCGGAGCCGCCCCAGGTGATCGAACCATGCGTTGTCGATATTGCCCTGCGAAAGGTCCAACTCTTCAAGCTTCGCAAGCCCTCCCAACGCGGCGACGCTGCGGTCTGAAAATCGCTGCGATTCCCTGAAAGAAATGCTCAACCGACGCAGGTTGGTGAAGCGCTGAAGTTGAAGCAACTTGTCGTCGTCGATCGCTACGAAGGACAGGCTTTCGATCCGATCCGGTCGCGGCAGGAAGCGGAGGATGGGGATCAACTCCCGGTACTGGTCGTCGAAGTCAACGAAGCGAAGGTGCCGCAAGTGCACAAGCTCCTGAGGCCGATCAAAAGTGGCCGCATGATTCAGGTACTTGATGACCCCAAATCCACTGTCGGGCGGGCCCGCTACCGAGAACCCGATCGCGCGGTCGAAGATCGAAAAGGGCCAGTCTCCGACGAGTTGCCGGATCCAGTGGGGTCCGGCAAGGCTTAGTTCATAGTGCACGGCGCTGTAATGCTCCGCGTCGTTGGTCCTGGTCATCTCGCACAGCGCCCGGCGCTCTTCCTCCCGTTCGCGGATTTCGACGGCAAGCCATGAGAGCAGCACTGCCGCAAGAGTAACCAAGGCCAGAAGCTCGACGAGATAGAACTGGAATAGTCGCCTGCGGCGCCGCCGCCAAGCCTCGAAAAGCGCCGAACCCACGAGTAAGATGGCGAATGCCGCAACCATGTCGCCCAGCGCGCCCAGGAAGTACACCTGCCTGACGTTGCTGCACAGTTTCCAAAGGAACGGCTGCCGAACAGGTGCCAGATAATCATGCTTCTTCACCGAGCGAATGCTGTCGTACAGGTTGTTCAGTGTTTGCGAATCGACGCTGCGTCGCAAGAACATCCACGGCCAGCCGTGGCCGACGTACCACCAGCCTGGCTCGGCGGGCACGTTTTCGCGGCTATCGACGCTGCTGTCGACGAGCCTACCGGGGAGGCTCGCAAACAACAAGACGATCCCGATCAGGGCTGCGACGATGTACGTTGAGCGGTGCAGGCGCCGCCGGCGAAGCGTTGACGACGGTGGAGAGGAGGCCAGAGAAGGGGAGTGTCCGTTGTCGCTCAAAATTCAGCCCTACGTTGTGACAAACTCGGACAAATGGAGGTCCTGTTCCGCATCTCGGCGCCTTGTGAGGTGCGTCTTGTGGCCGGATACCCGACGCCGCCCCAACCTGGAGCGCCCAGCGTCTCGCCTCTATTGTACCGCGCCGCCCCAATCTGCACCACAAGGGGCCCGTTCCGGCAATTCCAGCACCCATGGCCTCACCGGCAACCTTCGTGCGGCGGGCAACGGCGGCCAGAACGCGGGCGTGCGTCGGGGCATCGCTCGCAGACCTCATTCTGGCAGGGCCGCTGGTGGCGCGGTATGATAGCAGGCATGGACACGCCCGAGAAACGTCGCTGGTTTCGCCCTACGCCCGGATGGCTGGTTTACGGCTCGATGGTGGTGACGGGCCTGCTGTTCCTCTCCGAACGCTGGCGGTGGTTTGGGTTCAACGAGCACAAGGGCTGGACGGTGCTGATCGCGGTGGCTGCGGTGGGCGTCGTGCTGGCGTCGATGCTGCTGTGGTTCGCTGTGGCCTTGGTCTTTCGATGGCGGTTTCAGTTTGGGATTCGCACGCTGCTAGTCCTGATGGTGGCCGTGGCTCTGCCGTGTGGTTGGCTGGCGACCAAGGCAAGAGAAGCGAAATCCCAGGGATACGCCGTGAGAGCACTTAGGGAGCGAGGCCGAGAGATATTATATGATTATCAGATAACGGAAGAGGGTGAATGGCCGGGGGAAGAGGCGCCTGAGTGGAAGTGGTTACGTGGGCTCTTGGAGGACGACTTTTTTCACGATGTAAACCTGGCCAGAATCGACGACCTTCCAAATCACCGCCTCGGGGAAGCTGGCCTCAAGACGCCGCTCGTCACTGGTCAAGGAGATCTGCTGCACCTCTGCAAACTCCCGCGACTAAAGTCGCTCTATATTGGTGAGTGCCTTGCCCTTGATGACGAATCACTTGAGAGCTTGAAGGGGTTGGATCAACTCGAAATCCTGTCGATTTCGTGTGCCAACATTACGGACGATGCCTTGATACACCTGCATGGGCTGACGCAGCTTCGAGAGTTGTACATAGGGAACGCAATCGGTTGCCCGCCAATCAGCGGTGCAGGTCTTCGGCATCTTCGAAGACTGGCATGCCTTAAGCGTCTGTACATCTTCGTCACAGTCGGAAATCCGCCTGACAACTCCTCGCTTGAGAGTTTAGGAGACCTGAAGCAGCTCGAAAGCCTGGTGCTGATTAGCGATATGGAGGACGATGGATTGAAGTACGTTGCGGGACTGGTTCAACTCCGAGAATTACGCGTTTATTCTCCGCAAATTACCGACTCGGGGCTTCAGCATCTCAGGCGATTGAGCAACCTCCATTCATTGGATCTGACCGGTGACTACGTGACAAATGACGGAGTCAAGGCACTTCGCGAGGCCATCCCTCGCTGCAAGATAATAATGCGATGAAATGTCACACGCGTCTCCGCTTCACGTCCAACCGCTTCGTCCTCTCGCTGCTGGTCGCCGAGGCCCTGGTCTGGCTCTCCGATCGGCTCGGCTGGCTGGCCCGCGCGAACCTCATCCTCCGCCCACGGCAACGGCTCGCACGGTAGCATGGGGCCCGATGGCGCTGGGTGGGGAGAGCTGGGGCAAAAGGGCGGATCGCCACTACAAGCGGTTGGCAGTCATCGTCGGGGTGAGGGCGGCCAAATCCTCGCAATCGCGTCTGCAACCAGTTGGCGTCGCCCTCACCTGCATTCCGCCCACGTCCTGCTCGCCTTTACTTCGACCTTCAGCGGCACGGTGAAGCCGGCGGGCGTGGTTTCCATGGCGGCCTGCACGATGCTGCGGGTCTCGTCGACCAGCGGCTCGGGCACGTCCAGCAACACACTGTCATGCACTGGCAGGAGCATCCTCACGTTGTCGGGCAGCCTGTCGTGCAGGCGGACCAGGGCCAGCTTGAGAAGGTCGGTGGCGGTGGCCGCTAAAACCTCGGGCGAGAACAAGTCAGCAGAGGACCGAAAACCCACGGCCAGCATCGTCCTTCGGGTGGCAATGAAGTTGCTTGCCGCCGGCACCTGCACGGCCGGATCGCAGCCAGACGATCGAGCAAGATGCCTTGCGCACGCCTGCGCCGGAACAGGGTTTGCGACGGGGTTTAGTATGTCGACACTCCGGCAGGCGTCAAAACTCGACTATCCAATTTGGATAGTCGCCGAACGGCCTGTAAGGGGGAGCGGCGGCTCGATATGGGACGCGGCCAACTCCCTGTGAGGACCTTGCGGGCCGGCGAGAATCCCGGGCAATTGTCCGGGATCGAAGAACACCCCGGCGACATAAACGGGGGCTGCACGTATCCGTCGCCAACCTGGTCGGGCTGTTGTCGGTGCGGCCCGGCCAGAACGATCGCGAAGGCCGCGGCCCGGCAGTCGAAGCTGACTTGGGGGCCATCGAAGAGCAGAATCAGGCGGCGACCTCAGCGGGTGAGCGGGGTGGCCGGAGCCGCGGGCAAAGCTCGACTATCCAACTTGGATAGTCGCCGGACGGCAGACACGTGCGTTCAGACCGCAGCAGGACCGCAAGATCGAAGGTCGGGAAGCAGGCTGGCGATCCCGGACATGGCTGGGATCGATGGACGGTCAAGGACCGGATAGGCGTACTCGTTGAAAGTCTGAAGATTACGTGTTGCCACGATGAAAGTAACGTACTGGTGCAAAGACACGCACCGGCCCGAGCCTGTGCTCGTGACCGATGCGTTCTTGCAACCGATTAGGCCCGTACCAACGTCTCCACCTCCTCTGAACGGATAACCGTCAGCACGTCGATCGTGCTCTGGCTCGCCGGATGGTAGATCGCGAGCTGGTCATTCCGCCGGCCTGCTTCAAGAGCAGGCAGCAGCCCCGTGACGCATCGCGACAGATCGATGACAAAGGTGGGCTCTGCGTCATCGTCATCTTGATGAACAAGCCGCCACGTACCCAGAAAGATCCGGGGGTCATCAAAATGATGGACCTTTGCCCTGTAGAACGTGTCGAGCGTACTCCTCAGCTCGCTTTCCCCGCACCGTGTCTCGTGACCTCTGTCAGAGACCATGAACAGATCAGGTCCGACGGGCAACTCGCGCCCATCAGGGCGGCTCGAATCGCCACCTTTTGATAAAGTTCGTGCAGCGACGCCATCGAGATAGGACACGGTCCCATCCGCGGGCGATGCCGCCTTCTTGGCTATCGCCCGATTCCGGGCGTTGGCCGTGGTATTTGTGCCGCTGGTAGCGGCGGAGGTTGAGCATCGGGCTTCATCAGCCCTTGCCGGGGTATTGTCGGCGACTGAATCGTCGCCGACGGGCGTCTTCACGGCGTCATGTACGCCGTGGCCGGTCGAAGGACCGGTCTTCAAGCACACACTCCTTGCATTGATTTGATCCTTTGCAAGATTAAAGAAACAACCATCGTGGCCACCAATGGCGACCAGGCCAGATAAGGCCGCAATGACTGCGAAAGCAGCCGCGGCGAGCATTGAACGCCACAACGCGACTGTGGCATTCGTTCGAATTTCAGCGGTGTTTATTGGCATTTTCAGGTCGTATTCCTCGCTGTGGCGGGCCGAGCTGCCTCTTGCCGGGCTGACGTCACTGCCCATAGGCCATGGGACTCGACCCATAGCACAGGGAACTGTGATTCTCGAAAGAGACTGGAACACCCGGCCGCGGAGGGGCAATGGGGAAGAAACCCGGGGCAGGACCACTTCAGGCGATGAGCCGAAGCGGGTCGGGGCAAGACCGGGACGCAAAATGCGATCGGGACCGATCAAAATGGGCAAGAAATCCATTCGACGAAACTCGAAGGACTAACGAGACACTAGACATGTTCCTGGGGAACATGCCAAGTAGAATGAGCCCACAAGTGGGCTGGTCAGCGAGACCGTCTCGCCCCGAAGTGCCATGCGGCACATAATAGGCCGCTTTGCAGCGGCATGGTCGTTTCAAATATTGGAACGACTACTGATCTACGGCCATTGTACAACATCCGAAGTCTTCGTCAAGCGACAGAGCTGATTCTGCAGCTGGCCGTGACGGCGGCCACGTGGCCGCCCTTTCGGCAAGCCTGCGTGCTGACATTGGACGCCGAGTGCCACCCTGGTCGAGCCGTTGCCCATGCGACCCGAAACACTGTCAAAAAAAAAACGCCCCGATTGAATGGCTAGGTTGGCGGGCGGGCGTTGACCGATGGGGGCAGACCGGGCGGGCATTCTGTCCCGCGGGAGATGCCAAGCCGGGGCATGATGCTCGGCGGCTGTGGTGACGGTTGTCGCGGGGCCGCCCCGCCGGGCTGGTATTTTCGACGCGAGTAATGGACAGGGTTTTTGGCCGTGGCCGCGACCGAGGAACTTGGCACGCTTGACAGCGCACAAGTGGGCGGAACCCCGTACGAAATGCAGCCGATGTGCCGAAGTCGATGCGCGGGGGCCAAATGGGTCCCACATTGGGGCATTTCCGGCCGTTTTTGTTCAAATTGTCTCAATCCGTGTGGCAGAACTTGGAACAAATCCTCCAGCCATCACGGCGTGCGGTCAGGACTGCCGTCGGCGTTACGGGCTGCCAGGGCCAATTGGTGATGGATTCAAAGCAGGCTTTTGCAGGAATTCCGGTGTACCGGCGCCTACAAGAATGGCGTCCTAACTGTGGCAGCGTGGGGGATTCAGCCAATATCAACCCTTCCAAGTTTCCCCGCCTGTCGGGTCAGGTCGGGTAGTTGTCGGGTAGGAGTGCCCGACACCGCAACCTATTTCATACCATACCGTTACGAATGCCGTTGGAACCTTGTCGGGTTTGTCGGGTACGTCGGGGTACAAGCAAAGACCGTCATAGTGACACCCATCCTCTTCGGCCTGATCGTCAATCCGGCTTGCACCAGGACGTGCTCACCGTGTACTGGCACGCCGCAGGAATCCCGTTCAAAACCGTCGCCATGGAATCGACCATGATCTGCTCGATCTGCTGCGCCTCCTTGTCTGCCGTAGCCGCAGGCATGCTCACCAGAATCTCATCGTGGATGAAGCCATAGACGTTGTAACCGCGGTACAGCAGGTTCCAGAGGGCCAACTTGCCGCCGTCCGACGCGAGCGACTGAAACGGCGTGTTCTTACTGTCGGTGAACCTTACGCCGGCCCGCAACCTCCCGGTCAATGTCGACGCGGTGAGGTGATATAGTCGGTCGTGGAGGGCTTGACTGCCTACCTTGCGCTCGATGGTTGCCAGGAGTTCAGGGGCACACGGAGCCATCTTCGCCAATCGTGCCAGGCCGTTCCAAACCGACTGCTGGTATCGCGGGCTAGCTTTTGAAACGCCGCGGATTACGTTCGCTACGCCACGAGCGGCAATAGGGTTTTTCGTGCCGGAACGATCGAGTATCTCCCACACCTGCCACTCCTGGACACCAAGATGCTTCGCCAGCGAGGACATGCCCGGATCGGAGAGATAGCCGTCGCGGTCGTTCAACTCCGGGTAGATGTCCGTAATCAGCCTTCGCCGGAACGCCTCGGCCTCCTCCAGCGTCAGTGTCACACCATAATTGATCTTGGCGTAGGATTGCAGAGCGCTGGCCCCGAGCCCGCCTGGGACCCCGAAATTGATCGCCTTGGATGCCTGCCGGCCATGACGGAAGCGTTCCGCATCAACCTTTTTCAGCGCAAGAAACTCTTCCAATGACAGGTTCTGGATGGCCGCCGCCGTGAAGGCATGGGGATCCACCCCTTGCTCGATCACTTCCGCAAGCTTCGAATAGCCGTATCGTGCGCGGCAGACCGCTGCCAGCGTGCGGAGCTCGATTGCCGAATAGTCCCCGATATACAGAGTCTGATCGACGGCCGGGGCTACGAACAGTCGGCGAAACTCCGACGCTTTGGGCATCTGCTGCAGATTTGCCCCAGGAAGTTTGCTTTTCTTGTTCTGGGAACATGCGGTTCGCCCGGTGCGCGTCAACAATGAGTAATAGCAGTGAAGCACGGGGACGTCCAGCCCAGCCAGGAAGCCCTGCAGCTTTTCTAGCCTCTTCAGTTCCGCCCAGATCCGGATGAAGGGGTGCCAGTCCTGGTAGGGCGTCCACTTCTTGATCTTCTTTGATATGCCGGGGTTTTTCCCCGAACTCTGCGGTATAGTAATCTCGTGGCCGTCGTTGCGAATCTCGTCGGCCACCTGCTCTAGCATGGCGAAGAGTTTGGCGTTGGCCAGGGAAGGCGTCCCACCCTTGGGCGTCAGCTTGAGCGAGCCGTCTTTCTTGAACGAGAGGACTTGGGGATAATCTCGCTTCAACGTTTCGATAAGGTTTTCAAGCTGCTTGCCGTACTGCAGGGATAGCTCGCGTACGCCCTGCTGGTCAACATGAACGCCCTGACGGAACATGTGAGCCAAGACCACGCTGGCCTTCACTTGGACGGTCTCCGACAGATAGCCGAACCGCTGAAGGGCGTCGGGCCAAATGTCGTATCGTGTGGCCTGGCGATCAAAACCATGTGCGCACATCAGCCCATACGCGACCTCCGCCATCGCCGGATACAAGCGCTGTACTGCGATGGCGTCGGGTACGGCGTAGGCGAAGAACTGCGGATCGACGTGCTCCCATTCCGCCGCCGACAGCGCCACCAGTTCACCGAAACGCAGACGATAGGGATCGTCCTTGGAGAGGCGCATCGTCGTGTAGTCCGCTGCGATAGCTGCCAAGTTTCCGGGATAGACCTTGGCGGCTTCGTCCTCGCCACTGCGGCTACCGCTGACGTTACGATACCTGCCCGTGGCCAACTGAATCAGCATGTCCAAGATCATAGTGTCGTGTAGGCGGCCTTCGTGGCAGGCGTCCCACAGCACGCGGCAGGCTTCAATCTCTCCGCGATCGCCAAGATGCCTGTCGATCACCCAAAAATCGAACTGCGCGTTGTGAGCGACGAAGTGGGCATCGCGGTGCTGAAGCAGGAAGCGGGCCAGGCACTCGGGGTGGATGACGACATGACTCTTGCCGTCGCTGGCGGTCGCCAAGGCAAGCCGCGGGATCACCCGCTCGTCCGTGATCAGTTCGGTCTCCGTGTCGAGGCCCAGCGGCACTTCAGGGTGCCAGCAGAGCTGTTGGCCGTCCCAGACCGTATATTGCACAGTCTTGGCGCCGGTCGTGGTGGTAAGTGTGATCGTTCGTTCCATTGTGTATTTCCTTCGGCTGCATACCGCCCGACACACCCGACAAGGGCATGTTCGTTTCTGTAAGTTGTTTAATGCCAGGTAGTTGCGTCATCAAAATGTGTCGGGTAACCGTACCCGACAACCGCCCGACAACCCGACAAACGACCTTGGGTCCAGGCCGCACTCCACATCGCTGTCGGGCCTGTCGGATGACGGTCGGGCATAGAACCCGACAGATTTTCGTGTTGTAATCTTCTTCTGCATAACGGCTTACGTCGCCGGGTCCGTGGTTGTCGGGTTGTCGGGTGGTGACGCTGGTTCCAGGTACAACCGGAAGCGTCGGCTCCGATGGTTCAGGTTCCCAGGGTCAGCCCATTCCCCGATATCCATGTCCACGGCCGCGGCCATGATCTCCTGCGCTACCCTGGCTCTCTTGGTGCCGGCCAAGCCGCTCCGGCAGATGTCGCGGGCCGTACAGCTCACCAGGCCCCGTCGGCGCATCCAGGCGACGAGCGTGGCCACTTTCTTGTCGTCATCAGACTCCTTCAGGTGGCCGTGGACGATCGCGGCATGCTGCTCGAAGTAACGGCAGAGACGCACGGCCCTGGCAACATCCTCGGCGTCTACGGTGCCCTCGCCCCAACTGGCCTCGAACTCATTTGCTGCCCATCGCAGCTCGTGAATCGTCAGGGCGAACCGGGCGCAATAGCTTCGCAGCTTGGCCGCTGCGCCGAGCATGTGCGGCGGGGCGTCGCCCGTGTTCATCTGAACGGCCAGTTCGTTGATGAAAGTCTTGAATGCCTGCCGACCGTCGTCGCTGAAGTGAATCACACGAGGACGCTCCGACGAGCCTTCCGGCCTGGCAGGTTCAAGGCCCAGCAGGCGATTCAGCACGACGCTCCATTCCTGTTGAAGCTCTTCATCAAGCTCCTGATCAGACCAGTTTTGGAAGGGTTGACCTGCCGGATAGGAGAACAGAATGCGATGCAAGAAGCCGTCTTCACGGTGCCCCTCGGCTTCGAGCTGGCCGAGAAGGTCAGGCTGGATTCCGCCAAGTACGGAAAGAAAAGGATGCGGAATGACAATGGACGTTGTCTGGCTCTTGCGGTCGACTTTGACCATCTCGCCACTCCAGGCCGAAAGGAAGAACTGGCGGTCGGCACCATGCCGGTACTGGTTCATGGAAGCGACCCAGCCCGACACTTCGTCGCGGAAAACGAGCACACCCTTGCGGCTACTTTCCAGGTTGACGCCCAGTGCTTCGATGGTGGTGTCCGAGACGAAAAGATGGCGAAGAGGCAACGGTTCAACTGGCGCGGTTGGTCGTTCATCGCACAGGCTATCGCCGTCCTCGGACGGGCTCCGTGGGTTGTGCCGCCACTCTTCTTTCGCCTGTTTATAGCGACGAACCTCGGCCTTGTAGTTCTCGGCCAAGCGATCCTGCTCTTCGTAGATGGGGTTCATCACGGCCTTCAAGGCAGGCGTCTTGGCCTGGCCCGGTTCCGCGACGATGGCTGCGTACATGCCGGGTTTTTCGAACCATCCGCCCTTGACGTGGATGGAGCGGGCGGCCCCGATGGCCGCTCCGGCGGTGACCAGCACGCCGACGCCGGCAAAGTCCACCGGACAACCCATCGCCGCGGCGATCTGCCGAGCAAACCTGGCGACAGCCGCCGGGAAGACATCGACGGGAAATGCCGGACGTTCTCTGGACACCGTCCGTGAGCTAGGCGCGGTGGTTGGTACGATGCTTGACGGGACGGCTGTGAATGGCGCTCGCATCCGGCGGAAGAAGTCCTCGACCGCGGCACCGCGGAGACGCTGCGGGCTGCGGCCTGCGGCCAACAGGTCGTCGATGCCTTTGTGGTTGTTGCTCATTGCCAGTCCTCCAATTCAACTTCAAAACCTTGGGTCTTCAGGTCGTGATAGAACGCTTCAGCCTGTTGAAGGACTGGAAGCTTGCTGCGCACGTCGGGGGCATCGTAGGCAATGACCACGGTTTTCGCATGCAATTCCTTTAAGATCGGCATCGCAGACTTCCACTGCGTCACGCCCGGCACGCCGATCGTGGGCGTGGCATCCAAGCTCATGCACACGTCGGCCTTCAGCTCGCCTTCGGTCACGCGGATGATCTCGACCGGGGGCATGATCCCTAGCGGCACGTGTATTGGGCTGCCCGAACTCGTGTTGGCAGCGTCGCTCAAGTACAGGTACTTGGGATCACCTTGCTGACGAATCTTCAGCGCCTGGATTCTTCCTTCGAGTGCCCGCACGGGGACCAATAGGCCGGTTGCATTTCCTGTGAGGGTGACCCCATAGGTGCCACGGGTGAAACCAGGAACACTCAGGACGTCGTCGCCGGCCTTTGCCGCCGCGGCCTTCCCGGCGCGGCCACGATCGACGTTGCGCAAGCTGCGATATTGTCGGCGGTCGATTTCACAGTCGGTAAGGCCGCGTCGTTGAAGATCCTTCCGATGCTCATCGGATAATGACAGCTCGACGAGTACGGCCTGGTACGCCGCGTCAACCAGATCAATGTCTGTGCGATGTCGGCAGGTGGAATTGACTTCGAGCTGCGGTAGGGCTTCACCTGGTGGACAAAAGAGGTCTTTTCGGTCCAATCCGATGGCATCGAGGATCTCGTCCACCGCGCAGCCCACGCGGCATTTCATTAGTATTCGGCCGTCATCACCGAGCGCAACGTGAAGGCTCGGATGCTGATCGCCGACGTGGTCGCTTGTTGGGTTATGGTTAGGGCAAGGACAACGCGCGTCCCATCCCCTGGGGACGGGACGCACGTCAACTAGCTGCTCCAACACCCGTAGCACGTAAAAAGGCGGATTGTTGGTCATCATAGAGTCCTATTGGCTGACGGTCGGCGACGAAGCGGAGTTGCCTGTCGCGAGGGATGATTGTCCTGGAATTGTCCCGTTGCTGGGCGACTTAAGGCCGGCGAGCTTCGCCGCCGCTGCTTGGGCTGCGGCGAGGTCGAGCGGCTTGGGGCGTTCCCAGGCGAAGTTCCAATAGGTGCTCTCGCCCTTGACCTTCGCCCGTGCCATGACGCGCTTGCCCACCATGCTCGCGGCTTGCGGGTGATCGGGGTGCAGGCGACTCAGATCAGGGTCAGTGAACCCCAACCGCTTGATTTGCCCATGGGCGATCTTCCGACGGGTTTCATCCTCGGCAAACGTGACGAAGATGTCGCGCTCGAACGGGTCACACGGACTGGCCTCGCTGCCGACGACCTTGGCCGTCATGCGCACGGCGAAGATCGCTTGCAGGTCTCCGTCCATGCTTTGTGAGAGCATCTGGTCGACGATCTCCCCGTGGTAGAGGGCGCCGTCTTCAAAATTATTGTTGGTCGTAGTCATCATCATTACTCCTTAGTTGTGGATATATAAATGGATTATTGCAGTTCACGCTGAACTGCTTTCAGTGCGTCTTCAGCCTTCGACATTAGTTCTCCGACTTGGACAACGAACGGATGCCGAGCCGGCAAGTGGCCGACTTCGTCGTGATCCGCTATGCTCCGACACTTGTGACAGATTTGCCCCAAGGTTCCGACGATATAGTTCAACGCATCGACGCTGAGCCCAATTTCTAGGTTGTCTTCGTCGTCAGCATCCGCTAGGCCGTCATCATCCAGCAGGACAGAAGCGTCTCGATTGCTGTCCTTCGCGTCCTGCTCCTGACCCGGCACTTTCAGTCCGCTGTCCTTCGCTTTCTCGTCCTGGTCCAGCGCTTCCGATTTGCCGTCCTCGTCGACCTTGTGAACATCTCGACCAGGAAAGGACGGCGGCGGGTTGTCCGCATGGACCGTATTCGGTTCTGCGGGACGTTCTGGGGCGGGAAGAAGGCCGGCTTCGGGTGCCAGTTCCGGCTCGGCACCGGCAGGTGCTTCGGCTTCGGGCTCCGTAGCGGGCGCGGGTTTGTCGTTGTTCCGCTTTCCGATCCCAGCCGTGTTGATCGTGCGACCATCACGGCCAGTGCGGATGGCCGACTCCGAATTTTTCGGAGTCAGTTGCTCGCGGTATTTGGCGACCATGCGGTCGCTCACGCCGACGTGGGTCGCAATCTGGCCATCACTCATCTTGAGGCCCTTCGGGTGTTGGAGTGCCGCCTTGACCGCCTTCGCCTTGTCGGCACTGGACCGACGTAGGCCGTGAGCCTTGTTCGCCTGAAGGGCGAACCACTGGGCGTCAACCTTGGTACCTTGATGAACGCTGTATGCGATCGATTCCAGTCCGGCTTCCTCGCTTGCCTCCAGCCGGTGGAATCCGTCTGCCAGCCAATAGATGGCGCCGTCGAAGAACACGTCGAGTGGCGGAAAGGCATCGCCGGCCTTGATGCGTTCGGCATACTGTTCGATCACGTCCTGCTTGAGACTTGAGCGAGGCTGTACGTCTTCGTCGGCGTGTATTTGATCGGGACGTAAAAGTTCTTGTGTCGGCTCGGCCTGCCCGTGGGACTGGTTGTCAGAAATGTTGTTGATGTCTGTGCTCATCGTGGTTTACTGCTCCGTGTAAAAATGCATGGGATGCCAATCTTCATGACCGGCGAGGAAGGTTTACGCCTGTCGAACATGGGCCTTCCTTTCTTTCTGCTTAAAGTGCTTCTCGCAATACTTCTTTGCGGCCGTTAGCCCTCGACGTTGCGCGATAGGTCGCCAAGGCGACGCTGTTGGGAATTCGTCATCGTCGTCACGGACCATGACAATACAGATAGGGTCACCATCATTAGGAAACTTTTCTATCTGATATCTCTGGCTCTTTTCCGTCCAGCGCAGCCGCAGACCAAGGATGTGGTGCCGATCTTTGCTCAGCCCGGCTGGGCCACTGCAGAATGTTCTTCATCTTCACCGGCGTTGTAATGCGACGGCGTCCTTGATTCCGAAAACTGTTCTGTTGTGCTTGCAATGTAGGCACTGGTCACTCCCTTCCGTCTGAGCTTGATTTTGCGAGTCTTGCCAGGGCTACCTTTATGCGTTCCAGGTCCTCCGCCGTGAACAGCCGACGACCAGGGACTGCATGGCTAGGCGCCGGCAAGTCGCCACGTTCGACAAGATACAGAAATCGCGAACGCGGGATCCCCACGGTCTCGGCCGCTTCGCCGCTTGTGAAAAATGTCTCATCCATGTTTCTTCCACCTCATTTGAAAAAACCGTTGTTGGCCGACAACAATCGGCCCTTCTTTCCTTATAGGGAAAACCCACACGCAACGGTGTAAACCAAGGCGAGAACTGTAGTTGCGTCCGTTTTGCATCGACGGAAGCCGATCACCATGGCCCTGCCTCGCCGAAAAACCGGTTGACCAACGACGGTCAACCCTCTACCGTCATAGAGGGAAAACCCACACGGAACGTCGTAAGCCGTTGCGAAGAAAGGTGTTACGCACTGCCGGACTGATAGGTGTCGGTCGCAGCGAGCCGCTGGCCGAGTGTGCGGCAGGTTTTCAAGAAGGAGGCGTAGGCGGTTCGGTGGCGGGCAGAATGGACGGATTGCCGGTACAACCCGCCGGCACGGTCAAGAGGAGGCCGAAACCGCGGTTAACGGATGGTTTCCTTCAGTTCTTCAAGATCCGCCACGTACAGTCTTGAGGTATTGCATTTACGACAGTATCCCCAGAAGAGGGCATGAGTTTCGTCACTAAAGTCCTCGACACGATCACCCTGCAATTTGTCGCCGCAGTCTGGGCAGCGTGTGGAAGTCAAGCGGATGGGCGTTGGCAAATCGGTGTGTGCGACCTCGACGTTGGCCGGTTTTATCTTACGGTCTCGGTCGGCATCCTCTTCCTCCGTAAGTTGCCGACTGCGAGGATTCTTGTTCGTAAGCGGTGGCGGCGCATCTAGACTTATTGTCTTGGCCGACTCCGTGTCCTTGTCGCGGGAGTCTGCCTCTCGCCGTTCTCGCACCAGAACGGCAAGGAATCCCAACAGCCTTGGGAAGTGCATGAAGCTATCGAAGCTGAAGTCTCCACGCGCGAACATTCCCGGGAACTCGGGATGAGCAAGCATCGTCAGCAGGCGATGCCACGGTCGGATGATCCAGCGAAGTTGCGCCCGGTCGAGAAAATCAAGCGGCAAACCTGCCAGAAAATCCATCTGGCAGTGTTCCAGACGAAAGATCACTCTCTCCGCCTTCGACGGCTTGTGTTCCGTTTCAGCCAAATCTATGGCGATCAGGGACATCAATATGCCATAGCAATGGCTCATCATGCGGTAGGCCAACCACATCAGAACCCGCATGAACTGAGCAGGCAGGTCACGAGCATATTCCCGCTTGCGCTGCGGGATGGACCTCCCGCCCCTAGTTAGTTGCAGATAACCGTCTTCTCGTACCCGTGTCAACCAGCGGTCGAATTCATCTGGCGTCATGCCCGACTCCGCCGACTTCTCCACCAGACGACTAACGAAGTACTTCCATTGCTCAGGATTTGCGGCGACCGTCGCCCGATCAACTTGCAGAGTCGTAGGGCCATAGATCAATGAGCCGGCAACAAAGCTCTCAAGTCGACGGAAATCGGGCGGGGGCTTCGTTTCAGTAAGGAACTGGAAAATGAACAGCGACTCGGATTCCTCGATATGCGAAAGCGGATAGGGGTCTTCCTTGCGCTTCGGTCGGGGTACGTCACGAATCGCTGATAAACCTCCAGCACGCCTTCGAAGTTTGCTTTCAGCGGGGGCAGATCCTCTCCATGTTCCGCCAACTGTTCTTGCACTGCCTCAAACGCTTCTTTGAGGAGTCGTTTCGCCATGTCGCGAGCATCGGAGCCTTCCCATTCCACCTCTGACTGATGCACGCCGATTCCTGGCGTTATCAGTGTGGGGACTGTGGCGTTCGAAAAATCCACAAAATCTGCCGCGCTCTTGAATTCGCGTGTCACGGCCATGTGGCCGGCGTGCCGATTGCGAAACAGCCACGCGGCGAGGCGGTACGCCGCTCGCTGCTCGGGCGTGTGGTGGTTCATTTCGGCGACGATTTCATAACCGTACGCGCAGGCTTCCTCTAAGAATGTCGTGGCCGACCGTTCCTGCACCCAGAGTTCCAGTAGGGGTTGCACCCAGTACCGGCCAGCGAGGGAGCCCTCGGTAGGCGAAATGAAGCGGATGGAGAATTTGCCGTGCCTCTCAGGTGTAGTCGAGCGCCATTCGTAGAGATTACACGGTATTGGCGGCTCTATCTGCGGGAATGTTGTTTCGCCAATTCGCACGAATTCCCCAGGCATGATTTATCCTCTGGTCCCCGCAATTCGGCCTGCGGAGCGGCCGTAAATGATTACCTGGCAATGGTTTATGACAACACGTGTGGGTTTTCCCTATAAGGGCAGAGAGTATCCGAGCTGCAACTGCTGGCCAACAGCAGCGGCAGCGGCTTTCCCTTACCTGCGGCTTACCATCGCTGTTGGCCAAGAACATCCCCATTTTAGTCGGCCATTGCCCCAATGCCACCTCCCCGCCATCCCGTCGAATCCAAAATTGCTCAGCAGCTCGAAGACTGCCGGACTGGGACGCTTGGCCGCATGCGCCAAAGAACGAGAGAGAATGAGAGAACTGAGAATCAGAGACTACATCGGTGTCGTCACCAAACTGCCCGGCAGTTTCCGGGTTCTTTCGCCCCAGCACGTGGATACGACCGACGCAGATAGTGTCCTTTCCATTACGGCGCCAGCGAATCCAGGCATTCTGACGGAGTTGCTCCAGGTTTTGAACGACTGGCACAATTGCGGCAACCGGGTCGCGGATGTGCTGGAAGGAATCCAACAGACCCTCGTGCGGCTCGCCGATCATTTGGCCCCCGAGCCCGAGAACATCGTCGGCACAGATTACATCGCCAAGCGGCTGGATTGCACGCTCGTCTGGGTGGCGGAAATGGTCCGCAAGGGCGACGTTCCCAAACACTGCATCGTGCCTGGAACGGGCAACGGCAAGGTTTGGAAATTCCATCGCCGCCGCGTCGATGAGTGGTTGAACAAACGGTAGAAGAGCGCGCCAGATAATCCACTTGACCGCCAGATAGAATCCGGTACCGCAAACACTTGGACCAAGCAGCCGCTAACAAATGCCACGCAAGCCACAGCAACGAAAAACGACAGCGATCATCCATGCCAAGGGAAGGCCCGTGCGGGTGACGCTCTACCCGCCAAAGCCGCCGCGTCGATCGTGGTATGCCTTTTGGCCTGGGCTGGTTGCTGCGCGGAGCACAGGTGAGCAGGACCGCGAGGAGGCCCTGGCAGCGGTCGTCTGCATGCTCGAAAACAACGGCAAACTCGGTCATGCGAAGGATCTTGTCTTAACCGATGAGGAGTTCCGGGAGATCCAGCGTTGGCACTTTGGTCGAAAGACTGATGAGAGTGCGAAGAGGCGCGCGAGCAAGTCATTGGCCAACTGCCTGGACGCCCTTGCTGCCTTCTCTGAGATCACCGGCGTGCATCCCATTACACGTGCCACGCCCGATGACTGCGCAAACTTCCAGCGACTCTGCATGACGTTACCCAATAGCTGGCGCCGAAAACCCATGGAGAAACGGCGGCCCGTGAAGCACTACTCAGAGCAGTCCCGCGCAGAGACGGAAGTCGGGCAATCTCGACCCACTCGACGAACTGCCACGTTATTCCCCCAACAATATCCTCCGCTGGTCGCGCTCGCTTCAAGCCGCCTTCGAGCGGGTCAATCGCAACGCACTCAAGCGAAAATGCGTCCGTGGGGTCGTCGCAGTGGAAAAACTCCTCACATCGAACCCATGGAATCAGTTCACCTGGATCGAGGGGACAAAGCGCCCGATCCGGCAGTTCGACGGGAACGAGTTGCTGTCGCTGCTCGACCACCTAGCTGCGCACTGGAGCGGCGTTCCCATCTCGGCGACAATGACCAAAGTTCTGCTCTGGTCGGGCTGCCGGAAGCTGGAAATCGCCGGGCTTTCATGGGATTCCTTGCGGTTGGTCGGCAACGAATGCCACTTCGAGATCGTCGGCAAGTGGGGCGTGGAGCGGTGGTTCCGGCTCCCCGGGGCGGTCTACCAAGAGCTGCTCAGTTACCGTACCAAGAGTCCTTTCGTGTTCGCGGCCTACAACGATCAACTGCGCTGCTTTCGAGTCCGCAAAGCCAATCTGATTACTGGTTTGGCGGCCGAGTTCAATCCGGATTGTTTCGGAGACTGGTTCTACAATCGGGTCGTGGAGTGGTCGAAGACGTCGGCCAAGGGGCGTGCTTGTGTCCACGTCTTCCGCAAGACAACGCTGCAACACGCCCATCAGGGCGAGGACATCAACCGACAAGTTGCCGCCGACGCTCGGGTGAGCGAGTCGGTAATGATGACGAACTACGTCAAGGAGACCGACGAGGCGATGCGACAGCGGAGCAATCGGACGTATCGCCGGATCATGGCCAGCCTGCCTGCCGAGGTCGCCGAGCGTTACGGCCACGTGTGGGACGCCCGGTCCGAGTTGGAAGAGCGATTAAGGGCAGCCACAGACGCCAAGGAGTGGGCGTTGGCGACGGAACTGGCCGCACGCCTGGCCCGGAACGGCCAGCCGGGTTCCGGCTGAAGCGTAATCGAGACCCCTGGAAACAACGCGAGGCAAGCCGTGATGGGCAGCTTGCCTCGTCTCGTTTCTTGCTCACCGGGATAGGCCCCACAATGCCTTTCAGCAGGGCGCGGTTCGGTACATTGCTGTGAAATCCTGTGAAATCGAATCCTGACCGGCAAACTCCGCTTTCAGCCGACAAGAAAGGCGTTGTCGGAACTCCTTGTCGGACAACGCCTTATGAAGTACCGGAGGCGGGACTTGAACCCGCACGTCCTTGCGGACACTGGATTTTGAGTCCAGCGCGTCTGCCATTCCGCCACTCCGGCCTGCTCCGTTTTCCATTCGCTGCAACCGTGAGGGAAAAGCCGCCACAGCGGCATCCCCAAAGCGATATTGTTGCATCGATTCGTCCCCGTGGCAAGTTCCCCCGGGACGACTGGAGCCGCTACTTTGCATCCCGCAGGCTCAGGATAAGTTCCACCTCGCCCACAGGACTGCCGACACGATGCGCGATCTCCGCGGCGGCGAAGCCGTAATCGGCAAGACGGTAGATCTCCTCGCGACGGCGGGCACGATCGGCTGCCCGCGACGACTCGTCCCCCAAAGGTGAAAGATCCGCATCCACTGCCGCGGTTTCCAGTTCATGCCGCACATCGCGCGCGTGCCCCGCCGCCGGTCGCAACGATTCGGCCTGACTGCCGGGCGGCAAGCTCGGATAGGCATGGCTCAGAGCATCCTCCAACCGTGCCGCCGCACGATCAGCCTCGGCAATCAGCGATTGCAACAGGCTCAATTTCGCGTCCAATTGGGATGAAAGCTGCCGGGCCGTCTCGTGCATCTCGACTTCCCAGCGGGCCAGATCGTCCGGCAGGCGGCCGGCCGACGAAGACGAAGTCTTCCACACCTCGTCGTAATCGCGAGATTCGCTCTCTTCCGTCGCCCATCGCCGCCGCTGGCGGGCGAGCTGGCCCCGCGTGCGAATCAAAAGGAATATGGCAGTAACCGCAAGCAAAATCAAACAGAGCGTGCTCGGGTCGGTGAGAATCATGCCCGCGCACGCTCATGAAAAAACAGTTGCATCGCTGCTCGACGCTCAGACTTACTTGGTATCGGGGGGCGTCGGGGCAGGAGTGCTGGGGGCTGCCGGCGGAGTCGGGGCAGGCGTTGCCGGGGCCGGAGGCGTCGCGGCCGGCGTGGTCGAGGCAGGCGCCGGGGCCGGAGTCGTGTCTGACTTGATGGGGGCCGGGGCGGGGGCTGGGGTTGGCGAGGAAGTCGTCGGCGCCGGAGTCACCTTGCCCGAACTGTCGGTCGTCGCAGCAGCGGTCGATTTCGTCGTGCCTGCGCGACGGCGCGCAGCCGATCAAACAAACGAGCATGGGCAAACTGCGACATCAGCATGACGGCCACCACGGCCATGAGTAAACACTTCCGCATTTCTTAGTCCTTTCAAACTCTTGACAAATAGAATCACCGATCGGAAATGCACTGGATCGCACATCTCCGATCGCGATGGCCTGGAACCATTCCAGGCTCAAAGGGAAAACCTAATCTCGCATAGGTTCTAACAAGTATCTTACCAACACTCAGGCGTGCGCCTACCGTTACATCCGGTTTTTTCCGGAAATAACCCGCAAACCCCCGTCTTGATCCATGCAACTAGCCGCCCCAATTGCCAGGAATTCGTAATTTACCAGATTCCTTGCAAGTTCGGGCATGGTTCAGAAATGGGGACAGGCACCTCGCCGGCGTCCATTTCTTGCGGCCTAATCGCTACTGGGCTCGGAGCCAGTCCCCGTTTCTGAACCATGCCCAAGTTCGACGGCAGACCAGCATTTATGCTGGGATCGGCTAGTCATCGGCCGCCTGCCTGGCGAACGCCTGCTGGGCCGCGGCGTAAACCTCGCGAAGCGGCAGCTTCTGCTCCAAGGCGATCCGGCGGCACGAATCGTACTCCGGGGCGAACTCGACCGAGCCGTCGTCCAATCGTCCGATCTTGCCATCGACCGGGCCCCAAGCCGTTATCACCTGCCGGATCTCGCGCGGCAGCACGTGCCGCGCGGTCGACCAGCGACGGATGCCCAGCGTGCCGGTCTCGCGGAAGACGATCGTCTCCATGGCGGGGATCGTCTCTCCGCGGCAGAGGATCGAGAGCTTTACGCCCGGCCGGTTCTTTTTCATCTGGATGGCCGCGGTATAGACGTCCAGCGCCCCCGCGTCCCAAAGCTGGGCGGTGCAATGCCCGATCACCTCGCCGCTGGCGTCGTCCAGGTTGGTCTCCAGCACCCAGATGGTGTCGCTGGTCTGGGCCACATCGGCCGTTTCACCGACCAGGAGCCGCAGGATGTTGGCCTGCTGGGGCAGATCGCGCTGGCCGGCGCCGTAGCCGATTTTCTCGATGGTCATCGCCGGCAGCGGCCCAAAGCCCGTGGCCAGGGTGGCCACGATCGCCGCGCCGGTGGGGGTGGTCAGTTCGGCCTGCACGTCGGAGGCGGCCAGCGGAATACCGCGGAGCAGTTCCGCCGTGGCCGGCGCGGGGATGTTGCATTCGCCATGCGCGATGGTAATTCGGCCCGTGCCCGTGGGGATGGGCGATACGACCAAGCGCTCTGCGCAGAGCAGGTCCCAGCCCACGGCCGCGCCGACGATATCGGCAATCGAGTCGATTGCGCCGACTTCGTGGAAGTGGACCTTCTCGACCGTGGTGCCATGCACCTTGGCCTCGGCCTCGGCCAGTCGCTGGAAGACCCGCCGCGCGGTCTCTTTCTGGCCGCCGGTGAGCCGGCTGCCGTCGATCATGGCCTCGATATGGTGCAGGTGCCGATGCTTATGTTCCGGCTCGTGCTCGACGGTGACCTGGGTGGCGCGGAAGCCGTGTTTCTTGACCTCCTGAGCGAGGAGTTTCACGCCCGGCAGGCCGAGCGAGCCGATGGCTTCGTTGAGTCGGTCCAGCGGCACGCCCGCATCGACCAAGGCGCCGAGGGTCATGTCTCCGCTGATGCCGCTGGAGCAATCGAGATAAGCGATACGCATGGTGATAATCCTTTCGCTCACACCCACGCCGGTTGGCCGGTCGACTCGATCACCCGCTGCCAGAAATCGCTCTCGGGCGAGAGATACTTCTTCTGCGCAACGGCCGTGCAAATCGGCACGTGCAGGAACTCCCCATGCTCCACGCCGATCAGCATGTCGGTCTTGCCGGCCATGGCGGCATGCACCGCGTGCCGGGCCATGGCGTCGCAGAGCAGGGCGTTGTCGGAATTGGCGGGCCCGCTGCGAATGATGTAGCTGGGATCGATGTACTTGAGGTTGATCGGAATGCCGGCCGCCTTGAAGTATTGCGAGATCCTGTCTCGCAAGAACACGCCGATATCATGCAGCTTGCGATTGCCCGACGCATCGCATTCATCCTTCTCGCAGGCGAACAAGTGCTGCCCGGCCCCTTCGGCGACGACGATCACGGCATGCCGCCGGGCCGCGATCCGCTTCTGCAAGGCATCGAGAAGCCCTCCGGGGCCTTCCAAGGGAAGCCGGACTTCAGGAATGAGCACGAAGTTGGCTTCCTGGCTGGCCAGGGCGGCGCCGGCGGCGATGAAGCCCGAATGACGGCCCATGAGCTTCACCAGCCCGATGCCGTTGGGGGCGTCGCGGGCTTCGGTGTGGGCGCAGTTGATCGCCTCGCGGGCCTTCTCCAGTGCCGTGCCATAGCCGAACGACCGCCACACGAACGGCAAGTCGTTGTCGATCGTCTTGGGAATGCCCACCACGGCGATCTTGGCGCCGCGCCGCCGGGCTTCCATGGCGATGGCATGCGTGCCGCGCTGCGTGCCGTCGCCGCCCAGGCAGAACAGCAGGTTGATGCCTTTCTCCTGGAGGAAATCGACGATCACCGCGGGCTCTTCCGGCCCGCGCGACGATCGCAGCACCGTGCCGCCGTAATTGTGGATGCGTTCCACGTATTCGGGCGTCAGCAGAAGCGGCGGCGGTCCCTTGGCCGGATTCAAACCCTGGTAGCCATAACGGATGCCCAGCACGGCCGGAACGCCGTAGCGGTGGTGGAGCTCGAGGAAGGCCGAGCGGATGACGTTGTTCAGCCCCGGACAGAGCCCGCCGCAGGTGACAATGGCCGCCTTGCACTGGCCGGGCTCGAAGAAAATCTTTTCCCGCGGGCCGGCCACCTCCATGGTCAGGTCCGGGCGAAGGGGGCGGCCGGGTTCAGTTTCAATATGGTAGAGCACCCGCGCTTCATCGGGCACGAAGTTGCCCAGCCCGTCGCCCTGGACGGTGGAAAGTCCCAGGGGCGAGCGGAATGTCGCCGGGCCGAGCGTGGGCACGATAAAGTCCTGCGGAGTCAGTTCAGCATCCATGGTTCCGGTGATCCTCGCGGGTGAAGGATATCAGCAAATCCAGCGGCCAAGATAGCATATTCCCGGGTGGAAACCAACGGGCCTTTGCGGGCGTGCCATGGCCGCGTGAGGATTCCCCCGAATATTGGTATTCTCAATAGTCTCCCAAGATCGTGGAAGGTCATTTATACTGCGTAGATGGAACATCTGCTGGAAAACTTGACCGACGCGCAGCGGGAGGCCGTTCTGCACCACGATGGCCCGTTGCTCATTCTTGCCGGACCAGGAAGCGGAAAGACCCGTGTGGTTACCCACCGCATCGCACGGATGCTGGCCGACGGCGTGCCGGGACAACAGATCCTCGCCCTGACCTTTACCAACAAAGCGGCCGACGAAATGCGGCTCCGCGTCCAACAGCTTGCCCCAGGCAACCAGGTCTGGATCGGCACTTTCCATCGATTCTGCGCCCGATTATTGCGCAAGTATGCACCCCTTGTGGGGCTTGAGGAAAACTTCACGATCTACGATACGGGCGATAGCATCCAAGCCCTGCGCCGCGCGATGGCCCAGTTGCAGATCGATACCGCGTTCGCCTCGCCCGATGCGGTTGCCCGGGCCATTAGCTGGGCAAAAAACAACCTCATTACCCCCGATCATTATCAGGCCAAGTCGGGAAACCCCCTGGGAAGCGTAGTCCAGCGAGCTTACCCGGCTTACCAGGCGAAGCTGGCAAGTTCAAACGCCGTCGATTTCGACGATCTGCTGATGCACGTCGCCACACTGCTCCGCGAAGGCCCCGACGTGCGGGCGGGCCTCGACGAGCGTTACCGCTATATCCTGGTCGACGAGTATCAGGACACGAACCTGGCCCAATATGCCATCGCCCGGGCGCTGTCGATCGACTATCCGAATCTTGCCGTGACCGGCGACCCGGACCAGTCGATCTATGGCTGGCGGGGGGCCAATCTGAACAACATCCTGGACTTCGAGAAGGATTTTCCCGAGGTCCGCGTGGTTCGCCTGGAGCGGAACTATCGCAGCACGAAGCGCATCCTGCGGGTGGCCGACGAGTTGATTTCGCACAACCTGCGGCGGAAGCGGAAGGCCCTGTTCACCGAGAACGAGGCCGGCGAACCGGTCCGCATGGTGACCTATGCCACCCACAAAGACGAGGCCCAGGGGATCGCCGGCGAGATTGCGGGCGAGATTGCCGCCGGCCGCCGCCGGGCCCGCGATTTCGCCGTTTTCTACCGCACCAACGCCCTCAGCCGCTCGTTCGAGCTGGCCCTCCGCGAGGCGGGCGTGCCGTATCAAATGGTCAGCGGCGTGGAGTTCTTTCAGCGGAAGGAGATCAAAGACGTTCTGGCCTACCTGCAGCTCGTCAACAATCCGCACGACGAAGTGGCCCTGCTCCGCGTGATCAACACGCCGGCCCGCGGCATCGGCAAGACGACCATCGAACGCCTGGGGCACTTCGCCCAGCGGCAGGGGACCTCGCTGTTGGATGCGGCCCGCGGCGTGCGTGCCGTGGAGACGATATCGGCACGCGCGGCCCGGCTGGTCGCAGATTTCGTGCGGATTGTCGATCGCCTGATCGCGGCAGCACACGGGCCGATCGAGGAGTTGTTGGGCCTGGTGCTGAACGAGACGGGCTATGAGGCTATGCTCAAGGCCTCCGGCGATGAAGAGGACGAAGAGCGGCTGGCCAACATCCAGGAACTGCTCACGGTGGCCCGAGAGTTCGACGAACGGCGTTCCGACATCGGGAACCTGGAGGCCTTCCTTGAGGAGACGGCGCTGGTGAACGACACCGACGATTGGGAAACGCAGCTCGATCGCGTCACACTGATGACGTTGCACGCCGCGAAGGGGCTGGAGTTCCCCTGCGTTTACCTGGTTGCCGTGGAAGAGGGGCTATTGCCGCACCAGCGCAGCAAGGACCATCCCGAGCAGTTGGAGGAGGAGCGGCGGCTGATGTTCGTGGGCATCACGCGGGCCCAGCAGCGCTTGCAGGTCAGCCTGGCCCGCTATCGCGACTTTCGCGGCGAGCGGAAGTCGGTGGTTCCCAGTTCGTTTCTCATGGACCTGCCCCGCGGCGAAATGGAGGTCCAGCAGCCGGAACCGGTGCGGCACGTCGAGATCACCGCAGAGATCGACGCGGAGATCGACCACTTGCCCGAGCACGATGAGCCGGTCTTCCGCCACCACCCGCAAGCGGATACCCCGCCGCGGGAAACCGCGCCGGAGATGGTCGGTACTGAACAAACGGCGAACCGGGGGCGTAAGCCCTCGGGCTCGGGTTTGCTGGGTGCCCGCTTGCCGGGCACCCGCTTGCGGGTGGCGGTGGAGATGGTCGGGGATGGGCAACGACGGGCAGATATTGACCCGGATGTTTTCCGGCAAGGGATGGTCGTTTTGCATCCCGCTTACGGCATTGGAAAAGTCGTGGCCCTCGGCGGCAGCGGCGGCCAGCGGACGGCGACGATCGATTTTGCCTCGGCGGCCGGGCGGAAGAAGCTGATGCTGGCGGGGAGCAAACTGAGGCCGATAAAATAGCTGGTCACTTGCACTGGCCGCAAGTCCGATTAAACTAGTCTCGTAGTCCGGTGGACCGGTTCCCCGGCCGTCTCCAACGATAAGTATTTCATGAAAGAGGTGTTACGTGGCGCTCGAAAAACTGTTCGCGATGATTTTGTCTCTGGTTGGCCCCGCCCCGGATGATACCCCCAAGGAATTGCAGATCAAGCCCGGCGATCAAATCGTGGCCATCGGCGACTCGATCACCGCGGGCGGAGGGTATCTCCGTGACATCGATGCGGTGCTGGCCCAACAATATCCTGACCTGAAGATCCCGAAGGTGATCAACAAGGGAATCAGCGGCCAGAAGGCCGAGGACCTGGTGAAGCGGTTCGACAAGGACGTGGTGCAGCTCAAGCCGGCCTTCGTGACCATCAGCATCGGCATCAACGACGTCTGGCATCGGCTGGGCAACCCCCACGATGAGAAGGTCCTGGCGACCTACGAGGAAAACGTGGCCAAGATGGTCGACGCGGCGCAGAAGGCCGGCATCAAGGTCATCTTGCTGACGCCTACCGTCATCCAGGAGAAGCCCGCCGAGGAGGGAAACAAGCGGCTGCTGATGTACGTGGCGGCCGAGAAGAAGATCGCCGCCGAAAAGAAATGCCAACTGGTCGATCTACACGGCATGTTCCTGACGGCATTGAAGAAGAAACCGGCCGGCCAGGGGAATTGGCTCACGGGCGACGGCGTCCACATGAAACCGCTGGGCGATGCGGCCATGGCCGCGGGCGTGCTGCGGGCACTGGGCGTGCCGGACGAGAAGATTGCGGCTACCAATCTTTCAGGGAAGGCGGGCGGCCGGAAATAAACTACCCCCCGGCAGGCGCATAGGGATCGCGCAGAATAAGTTGGTCGGTTCCAATGTAGTAGGCACACGCCGTGTGCCGTAGAATAGGAACGGCACACGGCGTGTGCCTGCTACGATTTGTACACGGTATTTCTGCGCGAGCCCTTAGGACCGATTGCCCCCCTCGCTCCTGCCCCTCTCCCGAAAGTGGGCGAGGGGAGCGAACCGCCCTCGCCCCCTGCCCCTCTCCGGGGTACCCCGGGGTACGTGCGCAGCGGGTCGGTGGGTCGTGGAGAGGGGAGTCTTGCCGTTCTCACCGACGTTTTTATGCTGGCCGGCAGGCGCGACTCCCACCACGGCGACTGGGGCTTTGACAACCGTCGCGACGGGGTCTTTCTTCGCGCATATTGAGATCGGCCTTTCGCTGGGCATCACCTGCGGCGTCGGCATGTTTCTGGGCATTGTCAAATTGATTCCGCCAATCGGCCGCCGTACACTCGATAAAATCCGTACCGCCGCACGAACCATCGCAATTACTCCGAAAGTGGGGTGTTGAACAGTACTTGGTCAGCAATTCCCGGCGATTGCGGTTATTGGAAAATGCAACGCCGATCGATTATCACAGATGTATGCTTTCGCATATACCTTTAGGAAACAGAACATCATGAGCAAGCATTCCGGCAGCCGCAGAATTGGTTCGGCGGCACGCACCAATCGCACGAAAAAACCAGTCCGCTTCCAGACGCGGCGGATCGGCTTCGAGGGCCTGGAAAACCGCCGCCTGCTCGCTTCGGTTGGCTTGAGCGCGATTTCCGCCGTCACACTGCCGGCCGGCACCTCGGTCCTGGTCGCTTTGAACGGCAGCGACCCGTCGGGCAAGACCGTCAACTTCGGCGTGACCACCTCGAACCCGACCGAGGTTACGCCCCTTGTCATGCCGCAGTCGAACCCGAGCGTGCAATACAACATCGCCGGCCTGGGGTCGATGACTTTCCAGTTGTTTGCGAACCTGACGCCCAACACGGTCCAGTGGATCGAAAACCTGGTGAACGCCAAGTTCTACAACGGCGACTATATCTATCGGGCCGAGACCGGCAGCTTCGCCCTCATCCAAGGCGGAAACAACCCTCCCCAGATCAACGGCGGGGCCGACGTGAACAAGTGGCCCACGAGTTTCGGCACAACCACGACGATCGACGAAGAGTTCAATCCGGACCTGAACTATACGACGGCCGGGGCCTTGGCGATGGCCCGCCAAAGCACGGCCAATTCGAGCAGCTCGGAGTTCTTCATCACCGACGGGGCGACGCGGACCCTGGATTACGCCTATACGCTTTTCGGCTTCATGACCGTCGATCAGTCAATCACCTACAACAGCCAATCGACCACCGTTCTCGCGGCCCTCGATTCGATGCCGACGACAGCCAGCAACGGCATAGACTACCTGAACACTCCGGTCGAGATTACCTCGGCGAGCATCGTCACCGACACGCAGGACGGCGTCTTGATGCTCAGGGCGCCCACCGGCGTCACGGGCAGTTTCACCGTGACCGTGACGGCCTTTGACGACGGCACGAACACGCCCACCACCCAGACGTTCACGGTGAACGTCGTGGCCGACACGGCCACGGGCCAGACGACCAACCCGTGGGCCTCCAAGACGCCGGCCGCGCCGACCGCGATCGCCTTCCAGCCGCAGTCCGGCCAGGGAACAACCTCGGTCACCTCGGCGAACAATTCGTCGACGTCCAGCGAGCTGCAGTTCCTCGTTTCCGGCGTCACCGTCGGCGACCAGGTGACGCTCTACGCCGACGGCGTGGCCATCGGCTCGGCCACCGCCACGTCGAGCTCGGTGACGGTTTCCAACGGTGTCACCAGCCTGTTGGTTTCCACCAACGGCACCACCACCCTGTCGTTCGGCTCGCACACCTTCACGGCCACGGAGACCCTTCCGAGCGTAACCGTAACCGACAGCGGCGATAACTCCCTGAACGAGACGGCCAACGTCGACAGCCTCGATTCGCCGGGCGTCCAGCTTCAGGTGTCTTTTGCCGCGACCTCGACTCCCTCCACGTCGGCCTTGGTTGGGCAGGCCTACACGTACACGGTGCAAACCAACGCCCCCAGCGGCGACACGGTTACGGTCACGCCCGGCAAGATGCCGACCGGCATGACCTACGACGCGGCGACAGAGACTTTCGCCTGGACGCCGGCCAGCGGCCAGGTGAATACGGCGCCCGCGTTCAGCGCAACGGTTTCCGACGCCCAGGGCCACACGGCCTCGATCGGGCCGGTAGACATTTCCGTCAGTCCTCCGGTCACCGAGATTCCCGTCAATGCGACCTTGGGCGGCAACGTGACCGTGCTCTTCACCGGGAGCCAGGTCCTGATTTACGACAACATCGCCAAGAAGGCCCTCACCAACGTTGCGTTTACCTCGGCCAACACCATCGAAGTCGATTGTCCCGCCGGCCAGGCGAACAGCGTACTGGTCTTGCTCCCCACCAGTGCCAACGCTCCGCTGCCGCAACTGGTGCTGGTCAAGGGGGCTACCGGTTCGACGAACAACCAGGTCACCGTGTATGGGGCGGCCGCGGACAACACGTTCACGCTTGCAGGCGGCACGATTACGGGAGACGGCCTGCAAACCCAGATCTCCACGGTACAGACGCTCACGCTGGCCGGGTTCGGCAGCACCAACAACTACTTCACGCTCACCTCCAGCAGCACGCCCACCTGGGTCGTCGATAAGGGCGGCTACAACACGATGGACTTCAGCCACGACACGGGGGCCGTGACCGTCAATCTGGGCCTCGACAAGGGGCAGCCGCAGGCGATCGCGCCCTGGAACACCACGCTGATGATCTACGGCGTCATCAACAAGCTGATCGGCTCACCCTACGCCGACGTCCCTCACGGGCGGACCGGCGGCGACGACGGAGATCGTCGCGGGCGCCGGCAACGCTACGATCACCGGCGGCAGCGGCGACAACATCCTCCTCGGCGGCGGCGGCAACGATACCATCACCGGCGGCCTGGGCAAGAACCTGCTGATCGCCGGCAGCGGCACTTGTAGTCTCTATGCCAAGGGCTCCGAGGACCTGGTCTTTGCGGGTTCGACCAGCGACGACAGCAATGATCAGGCCCTGCTGAATCTGCTCGATCAAGGGTCGCGAGTCTCGTACGGCTACAGCGTGCGCCGCATCTTGGCCAGTGCCGCCAAGAATTCGGCGCTGCTGTCCAGTCCTGTCGTGTTCCAGGACAGCGGCGCCCACGACACGATCTTCGGCAGTGAAATCGGGAATTGGTTCGTGCTCGGAAAGAATACCACGGTGGAGAGCTAGGCGTCATCACTGCGATTTCCAGCGTCATCAACTAGATGACATCTTTTGAGCACTTTTTTCCGGCGATCGGTTAGCTCAGAATCGCAACTCTTTGTACACGCACAACTTGCGCCGCGCCATCTGTTTGGCGGCACATCCGTTGCTTGGTGATCGCCGGTTGACTCAACCAGCATCTACCAACAACAAGGACAGAATCATGAAGCGAGTTGCGTGCATTTTGGCGGCGTTTGGAATCGTGGCGATGGCAGCGGCCCCAGCCTGGGCCCACCATTATTCCCACCATGGACACTACCATGGCGGCTATCATGGCGTTGATTACGGCTGCTACTACAATTCGACCTGCAATTCTTACATCACCCAAGGCGATGCCTGGGACAATCAAGGCAATTACGATAACGCCATCGCCGACTACACCCAGGCGATTGCCAACGATCCCAACTGCGCTGGCCTACAACCAACGCGGCGGGGTGTGGTACGAGAAGGGCGAATACGACAAGGCCATCGCCGACGATACCCATGCCATCGCCATCGACCCGAACTTTGCCGCCGCGTACAACAATCGCAGCGCGGCATGGGACGAAAAAAACGAGTTCGACAAGGGCATCGCCGATGCCACCCAAGCCCTGGCGATCGAGCCCAGTTTCATTGAAGCTTTAGTCAGCCGCGGCGCCTGTGGTTCAACAAGGGCGAATACGACAAGGCCATCGCCGACGACAATCAGGCCCTGGCGATCAATCCCAGCGTCGCCCAGGCTTACGACAATCGCGCCAGCGCCTGGAATATGAAAGGCGAATACGAGAAAGCCAAGGCCGACTTCAACCAGGCCATCGCCATCGATTCCAACGGCGCGGCCTTCTACAACGATCTCGCGTTCTTTCAGGCAACCTGCCTCGACCCGCGATTCCGCGACGGCAAACGGGCCTTTGAAAACGCCAGCAAGGCCTACCAGTTGTCCAACGGCAACAACGCGAACAACAATTTCTCCGTGCTGGCTTCCGTCTATGCGGAAAACGGCGATTTCGCCAAGGCGCTGGAGTGGCAGGGGAAGGCCATCGACTTGGCCAAAACCGAACAGATGAAGCAGCGGTATCTAGCCCGCGTGGAGCTCTTCAAACAAGGAAAACCGTTCCGCCTGGACCCAAAAACCGCGATGCAGGAGCTTGCTCCCGGTGCTGCCAAGGCCGCGAACTGAGGCGAAAGCGGCCATGCGCCCCCCGTTGCCGGCGTTTCTCCCGTCAATTATCATAGAAACCGCCTCACGGGGAGGCGCACGCACAACATTCGTCATTCGTCGCGAGGACCCGTCCAATGAGAACCGTTTTGCCTTCAATGCTCGCCTTGGCTCTCTGCCCGATTGCCGCTCAGGCTGCCGAAGTTCCTGCCGCATCGACCCGCCCGAATTTCGTCGTGATCCTTATCGACG
>CAWDQE010000010.1:0-235893 GCA_963804375.1 uncultured Planctomycetia bacterium | reverse complement strand
TGCGCCTTTGCGTGAACCCCTTCAAGAGAAAGGCCGTCCTCTCGGTATCAGCTCCCGCAGGTTCCGTCGACTTCATGAGAACTGCGTTGTTCACTTTGCTGGTCAGTGCCTGTTCGCTGGCGCCGGCCGCGGGGTCGATCGATATGCCGGTCAGTCTCCCTCCGGGTGAAACGCCCCTGACCGAGATCGGCATCTATCGCGTTTCCTGGCAATCCTACGGCCAGCCGCCGGTGGCCATGCCGGGGGCGTGGATGGGCCACTTCGACGCCCGTAGCGGCATCTCTTACCAGCCTTGGGGCCGCCTGCTGGGCCGCAACGCCCTGCTCATGCACTCGCCCTGGCACGTGCCGCCGGGCAAGACCTGGGTCGATTATCCCCTCGCCCTTCCCAAGACTACCCCCATCCGCCTCGCATTCGGCATCGCCATGGGCCCCGACGTGGCCGTGCCGGGCAAGAGCGACGGCGTGACCTTCTCGTGCTACCTGATCGTCGACGGAAAGCAACAGGAACTGATGCGCCGCCACCACGACAAGGCCGAGTGGATCGATTACTCGTTCGACCTCTCGCCGCATGCCGGCAAGACCGTGACCGTGCGCCTGCAAGTCGAGCCGGGGCCGAGGAACGACGCCTCGTTCGACTTCTCGTTCTTCGGCGACGCCAAGATCGCGGTCGGCAACACGGCCGAGCCCCGCGGCGGGCACCATGTACCCATGGTCGTCGTCAAGGAAATCACATCGAGCAAGGCTTATCAAGCGGCTTCCGGGGCAAGTCTCACGGCCATCTGCAATAGCCCGGGCCACGGCGTCGCGCCCTCGAACCTGCTGCCCTACAAGAACCGCATCGAGAAGAACGGCCAAGACTGGCGATTCATCTACGAAGGGGACGATTGCCGATTGGTCTACACCTACACGCCGCTGGTCGGCACGCTGGACGACGTTTTCGTGGAAATCGACAACCATCGACCCTTCCAACCGGTTGCCGGCGGCGGCGTCACAGCGCTTGTCGGTCCCAAGGATAAGCCGCGCGAAGTGCCGCTCCGCGGCGGCAAACCCTTGGACATTCATCACGGCAGCGGCGGGCTGGACGTGGATTGGGAATACGTCATAGACGGCCAACCGCTTCACGTGGGGTGGAACTATCGGATTCAAGGCAAGGCCCTGGTAATTTCCTGTCTCTACCGTCCGATCATCACGCGATTCTCGCTCGGTGGACTGGGCGCGGTGCCGTTGCGACGGACGATGAACGTGCCCTATTTTCCCGGACACGTGCAGTACGTCCGCACGCCGGGCGTCTTTGTCTGCCGGTGCCTGGACTGGACCGAATCCCACGCTTCGCAGTGCCCCCAAGGCGAAGCCGTCTACGAACCGAAGACCGACGGCACGCGGAACGGGCTATGGGAAGTCGGCTACGTGGCCGTGTCGCCCGACCTCGGCGAGGTGCTGCCGAACATCCCGCATCCGCCGTCGCCTTATCGCGAGATGCTCGGCCCGCGGATCATGCTTGACATCTGGAGTCACCACAACGGCACCTACCAGGGCGACGCTGAGATCCTGCGAGCCTTGAAGGACAATGGCATCGACCACCTGGCGATCATCTCGCACGACTGGCAGCGGTATGGCTACGACGTGAAGCTGCCCGATCATCTGCCGGCGAATCCGCAGTACGGCGGCGATGCCGGCATGATCGCCTTCGGCCGCGCGGCCAACGACTGCGGCTACGTCTGGTCGCTGCACGAGAACTATATCGATCTGTACCCAGATGCCCCTTCCTACGATCCGTCGGCCCGCGTGCTCAACAGCGACGGCTCGCCGTCGAAGGCCTGGTACAATCCCGGCACCAAAGTGCAAAGCTTCGGGCTGAAATCCAACCGGGCATTGGACTTCGCGCGGCGGAACTCCCCGGAGATCCACCGCCGCTACGGCACGACGGCCGCGTATCTTGACGTGCATACCTGCGTGCCGCCGTGGCACCAACTCGATCACCAGGCCGATCAACCGATGGCGGCCATGGCCCTGGGCAAAGTGAAAAACGACACGGCACTCTTCCAGTTCATGCGCGACACCCATAAAGGCCCGCTTTTCGGCGAAGGGCATCACCAGTTCTATTGGGCAGGCCTCTGCGACGGCGTCGAGGCCCAGGTGGACGGCGGCGAGGACCACGTGCCGCTCCTGGATTTCGATCTATTGAAACTCCATCCGCAGATGGTCAATCACGGCATGGGCTATTACGAACGCTGGTTCCGCCGCGGCTACGCCATGCGCTGGGGCCACGACGCGGGCAGCATGGAACAGATCGACAAGTATCGGGCCCAGGAGTTGGCCTATGGCCATGCCGGCTTTGTCGGCAATCAGCAAACCGACAATATCAACTTTGTCGCCCGCGAACATCACCTCATGCACCCGGTGCAGCGGCTCTACGGCGCGTCTCGGCCGGTGGAGATTCGCTACGAGGTGGAGGGCCAATGGGTCACGGCCAGCGCGGCAGTCGCGGCCGGCGACACCTCGCGGCAGCGGATCCGCTACGAAAGCGGCCTGACGCTGTGGGTGAACTGGAGGGCCGAGTCGTGGCAGGTCGAAGGGCATCTTCTGCCCCAGTGGGGATTCCTGGCCCTCGGGCCCCAGACCCGCGTGGCCACCGCGCTGCACGACGGCCGCGTGGCCGACTATGCCGAATGCCCGGAGTACATCTTCGCCGACGCGCGGACCAATCTGCAAGCGACCGGGCTGCGAGCGCGGAAAGACATCGAGCCGCGGCTGGCGACGTTCGAGTACCTTGGCGGCGATCGCATTCAGGCGAGCTACGAATGGATCGTCAACGACACGCTCGACGAAGATTATCTGTGCTTCGTCCACGGGGTCAACATGGATACCGGCCGGCCTGACGGCATCGTCTTTCAGCAGGACCACGCATTATCGCGGCCGACGAGCCAGTGGCGCGCGGGGACGCGGGTTGTCGATGGACCCTATGAGTTCTCGGTGCCGGCGACGTTCGATCACTATGACCTGGTGATCGGATTGCACAAGGGACAGCGGGTACCGCTAAAGGGCGGCGAAACGTCGGACGATCGCGTGACCATCGCCCGGCTGATTCTCCAGCGCACGGGCGACAAGATCACCGCCATCACCTCCGAGCGGCCTGCGCGGCAAGCGAAGTCGAAGGCCGACGATCTGGCCGATTTCTCGGCGCACCTGAACCCGCCCGGCACCTGGATCGCCTTTGGCCCCGTGGCAACCAACGGGGCGGTGAAGATCAATCGGGAGAAAGACCGGCTGGTGCTCTTCCCGTATCCGCGCGGAAAACCGTTTGGCGTTAGTCTCGATCTCAAAAACTTTTCCCCGGCCGCCGATCCATCGCGGGTGAAAGTCCGCGTCTTGGCGGCCGGCGACGCTCGGGACCTCGGGCCGGCCGAGTTCCGCTGGGAGAAAGACCGGCTAGTGATTTCCCTTGGCCGGGCAGGCGCCGGGCGTTACGTTGTTCAGTGGTAGCGCATGAAACTCGTCCGATTCTCAGCCGGCAGGCTTCGGCCCAGGCCGTGAAAGAGTTCAACCATTTCTTGATGGCATAAATGTCCCATATGCCTACACGTTGTTTCCTGTTGCTTTTGGCTTTGACCGCCGCCCCGGCGCCGCAAGCGAGCCAACCGATCGATGAAACCGCGCAACGTGTTGCCGTCCCCGAGCCTTCGCCCCAGGCGATGGACTATTACCGCAGCGGCAACCTGCTGTGGATCGTGTGGCAGGCCACCGACCTGGCGATCCCGGCGCTGGTGCTGCTGACCGGCCTGTCGGTTCGCATGCGTAATCTGGCCCGGCGTATCGGTCGAAAGTGGTTCTTCATCATCCTGATCTACTTCGTGCTCTACAGCGTCCTGCAATGGGCCGTGCAATTCCCCTTGGCTTTTTATTCCGGCTACGTCCGCCAGCATGCCTACGGGCTATCGAACCAGACCTTCCTGAAGTGGCTCCGCGATTTACTCCTCGCAGGGGCCATCGGGCTGGCTTTGGGCGGGCTGCTGATCTGGCTGCCGTATTGGCTGATTCGTCGCAGCCTGCGGCGGTGGTGGCTTTATACGGCGCTCGTTTCGCTGCCCGTCATGTTTTTCGTGATGCTGGTCGGGCCGATCTGGGTGCTCCCCTTGTACAATCGCTTTGGCCCGATGAACGACAAGCAACTTGAGGCCCAGATCCTGGCCTTGGCCGACGAGGCCGGCATCGAGGGCGGCCGGGTCTTCGAAGTGGACAAGAGCGTCGATACCAACGCGGTGAACGCCTACGTGACCGGCCTGGGGAGCACCAAGCGGATTGTGCTCTGGGACACGCTCCTGGCCAAGCTCGACGCCCGGCAGGTCCGGGTTGTCATGGCGCACGAGATGGGCCACTACGTGCTCAACCACGTGATGCAGGGACTGCTGGCCGGATTCTGCGGCATCATGGTTGGGCTCTACCTGGTTTGCCGCGCTGCGAACTTCCTGCTGCGGCGATTCAAGGACCGTCTCGGTTTCGATCAACTTTCCGACGTGGCCTCGCTGCCGCTGATCTTGCTTTTGGGGCAGACGGTGGCACTGCTGATGATGCCGATCGGGCTGGCCTTCAGCCGTCATCTGGAGCACGAGGCGGACCGCTTCGCCCTGGAGCTGACCCACGACAACCTGGCCGCCGCGACCGCGTTTGTCCGCTTCCAGGCCGAGAACCTGAGCAACCCAACCCCCGGCCCGCTCTATACGCTGCTGCGGGCGAGCCATCCCAGCCTGGCCGAGCGGATCGAGTTCGCCAACGGCTATCGCCCCTGGGAGCAGGGCGAACCGCTTCGTTACGGCAGTTTGTTCAAGCTCGGGCCCGCTCCGCATTCCTCACCGTAGGGCTAAAAAATCCACGCTAACGCTGGTTGGACAAGCTCGGTGGTGGCGTTTGCAGTTCGCGTCAATTACAATGGGCTTGCGTATGTCCCACCCGGGCAACCTGCCATATCCCTTCCCCCCTAGCGGCCGGCCGCGCCGGCCATGGAGCATCGACCCATGATCCGCACGCAACTCTGTCTCTCCCTCCTTGTGGCCCTCGCGGCATCTTGCCTCGCCCCCGCCGCCCGAGCCGACGATAAGCCGATTCGCGCCCTGTTGGTCGCCGGCGGCTGCTGCCACGACTACAAACACCAGAAAGACCTCCTAACCGAAGGCATTTCGGCCCGCGCGAATGTCTCGTGGGTGATCGCTTATGACCCCGACGGAAGCACGCAGCACCTCAACCCCATTTATGCGAAGGACGATTGGGCCAAGGGTTTTGACGTGGTCTTGCACGACGAATGCTCGGCCGACGTGAAGGACCTGAAGGTCATCGACCGCATCCTCAAGCCGCACCGCCACGGCCTGCCGGCCGTGGTCGTCCACTGTGCCATGCACTGCTATCGCAGCCAAGGTTGGCCGAAGAAGGTCACCCCCTGGTTCGAGTTCACCGGGCTGCCGTCCACCGGCCACGGGGCCCAGTTGCCGATCGCCGTTGCCTTCCTCGACAAGGACAACCCCATTACTAAGCCGTTACAGGACTGGACCACGATCAACGAGGAACTCTACAACAACGGCGACGGCGGCAAGCTCTTGGACACCGCCCAAGTGCTGGCTACGGGCACGCAGACGTCCGGCAATCGCAAGGAGAAGTTCGTCGCGGTCTGGACGAACCTCTATAACGGCAAGGCGCGGGTCTTCGGCACGACGCTCGGGCACAACAACGCCACGGTCGATGACTCGCGGTACTTGGACCTGGTGACCCGCGGCCTCCTCTGGTCGGTCGGCAAGCTCGACGCGGCCCACCTGCAACCGGCGAAGAAGGTGCTTTTGGACAAGTGATCTGACCTGGGCTCAGTAGGGATTCGCCTCCGCGGCGGTGGCCGACATGGCCTCCGCCAAGTCCGCGAATTTCTTCACGCCGCCCAACTCCCGGATGACCGCCAATACGCTGCTCACACGTTGGATTCCGCCCATCGCATGGATCGCGCGGGCAACCTTCTTGACCTGATCCAGCGTGACCGCGTCGCCCGCTTTCGCCGGCTTCTCCGCGACTGCCGATGATAGCGGTACGGCTGCCCCGGTTGTCGCCCTCTTTTTCACCGCTGGCTTGGCAGTTCGGCGGCGGGTCTTGGTGCCCTGGCTGTTGATGCCGGCGGCGTGGGCCGGCGGGCCCTTGAGGCGTTGCCGACGGCGGGCAGCAGCGATTTCTTCGCTGAGGGCCCCGGGATTGGCCTTCAGGTAGTCCAGCACGACCTGGGTTGTGTTGACCGGTTTTCTGGCCATTTCTCTACCTCCATTTCTGGGCGGCACACCGGACTTTGCACGGTTCGAAAAGAATTTGAAAAGATTCGATCCACACGAACCCGAAGCGGGCAGCATGTACTCATGGTCGGTGGGGAAACAAGTTGCGGCCCTCGGCGACCATGAGTACATGCTGCCCGCTTCGGGTTGGTCTCGTTTCCGGCCGCGTGCAGCACAAACACTCGGTAACCGTTTAACAGTATTCTAATGAGTTTGAATAGGCGGTTGTCGAAAGTCAAGCCGAAAGTCGGGTGCCCCACTTGTGAATAATCCGCAGATTCGCGAGAATTTGCTCAGATTCGGATGGTATAGCAAGAAAGGACCCTTCCATGGCTGGTAAAACGAATGGTTTTTCACGGCGAGAGTTCCTCGGTTGGGGCATGGCCGCCGTGGCCGCGACGGTGGCGGCGCCACGGGTGATGGCCGCGTCGGTCCTGGGCAAGGACGGCGGCGTTGCACCCAGCAATCGCATCTGCATGGGATTCGTGGGCCTGGGCGGCCAGGGTAGCGGGCATCTCTTCGGCGGCGCTTGGACGTATTTGCCCGGCGGCTATCTCGCGCGGGACGACGTCCAGGTACTGGCCGTGTGCGATGTGCAGCGGAAGCGGGCTGAGGAAGGCAAGGCACGCGTCGAAGGGCATTATGCCGCCAAGTCGGGCAAGGAAAGCTATCGGGGCTGCGGGGCGTATTGGGACATTCGCGACATGTTGCTCCGGGATGATATCGACGCCGTGTTGATCGCCGCCGCTTACCATGCCGCCGCCACGAATGCCATTCTCGCGGCCCGCGCCGGCAAAGACGTGTACTGCGAGAAGCCGACCAGCGTAACGATCCGTGCCGGCCGCGCAGTCGTCGAGGCCGTGCGGGCCTACGGCCGGGTGTATCAGGGCGGAACACAACAGCGCAGCGAATACGACGGCCGCTTTCGCAAGGCCGTCGAGCTGGTCCGCGCCGGACGGATCGGCCGGCTGCAGCGGGTCTATGCCTACCAGACGGGCGGCGGCCTGACTCCGCCCCCGTCCGCCGCGCGAAACGGCGCCGCACCGCCCGACGTGAACTGGGAAGCCTACGTGAATTGCCTCCCGTGGTTCAACTACGACGGCAATACCGGCGCCCACCGCTTTGCCTTCGGCGACATTAATTGGGGCCAGCACCACTACGACATCGTGCAATGGGGCGTCGGCGCCGATGACACCGGCCCGGTCGAGATCCGCCTCGAAGACGGCAAGCCGGTGTTCCGCTATGCCAACGGCGTCGAGGTCTTCGGCGGCCCGCCGCCGGGCGCCGTCTGGGACGAGGGCGGGGCCTGTTTTGTCGGCACGGAGGGAAAAATCACCGTCCATCGCGGCAAGTTCTTCTCCGATCCGCCGGAGATCGTCAAGGAAACGCCCGGCGCGAGCCATACCGGCGTGTACTACTCGACGAGCCACTCGGGCAACTTTCTGGAGTGCATTCGCACCCGGCAGCGGACCATCAGCGACGCGGAGACCGCGCACCGCGCGGCCAGCATGCTGCTGCTGGGCGGAATCGCCATGCGCCTGGGCCGCACGCTCAAGTGGGACCCGCAGAAAGAAGAGTTTCCCGACGCGCCCGACGCCAACCGCCTGCTGTCGATGGCCGCACGCGAACCCTGGCGGTATTGAGCGTGGAAATTCGAAATTCAAATGTCGAAATCCGAAACAAATCTGAAATCCGAGAATTCAAATCTGAGATTTCAAATCTCAAATCCGAAATCTAGCCGTGTTTCGCACCCAAACCTGGAAGAACCAGAATGAAGATTCGATATACTCTTGCGATGTTTGCCGTCGCATTCGGCACTGCCGCCGTTTCACTCAGGGGTGATTCGCCTTCAGCAGAGGACAAGCTGCTGGAGGTCCTTAGGTCCGGCGCAGCGGTGGGCGATAAGGCGAACGCGTGCCGCGAGTTGAAGCTCTCCGGCACGGAAAAGTCGATCCCCGTGCTGGCGTCGCTGCTGACCGATGCGGAGTTGTCGCATCCGGCCCGATTCGCCCTGGAATCGATGCCTTACCCAGCGGCCGGCGCCGCACTCCGCGAGGCCCTGGGCAAGGCTACCGGCTTGGCCCGCTCCGGCATCATCGATAGCCTGGGCCAGCGTCGCGATCCGTTGGCAGCCCGGCTGATTGCCCCGGACCTGACCGCCGAGGACCTCACGCTGGTTGCGGCCGCCGCCACGGCCCTGGGCAAGATCGGCACGTCGGAAGCCGGTTCGCTTTTGACTACGGCCCGCAGTAAAGCCCCACGCGCTGCTCTGGTCAAGATCGACGACGGCCTGCTGCTATGCGCCGAGCGGTTGCGCATTGCCGGAGAAACGGGTGCGGCCCCGAAAATCTATGCCCTTTTGTTGCAAAGAAGCAAGGCTCGGTCGGTCCGCGCGGGTGCCCTGCGGCGGCTGGCGCAGATGGCGGGGCCAGAAGCGGCCCGCCTCGTTACCGAATGGCTGGCGAGCGACGACGCCCTGGTCCGCTCAGCCGCCGCCGCGGAACTGCACGGCTTATCCGACACCGACCTGGGCACGATCGCGGGTAACATGGCGAAGCTGCCCCCAACATCGCAGATTGCCGTGCTTGCCGCCATTCGCATCCGCGGTCGAAGCGTCCTGTCGCCCGCGGTCCTGGCAGCGGCCAAGAGCCCCCATGAATCGGTCCGCCTCGCAGCCGCCCAGGCGCTGGGCACCGTGGGCGACGTGACGGCCCTGCCCGTGCTGGTCGAATTGGCCGCCGTGGAAGGCCAAGTCGGCCAGACGGCCCGACAGAGCCTGGAAGCCATTTGTGGACCCAAGATCGACGAACAGATTTTCAGCGCCCTGCGGGCAGAGAAAAATCCGGCCCGTCGGGCCGCATGGATCGGCGTGCTGCAAGCCCGCCGGCCCGCCGGGGTTGTGCCGTTGTTGTTGGACGAGGCCGCCGGAAAGGACGGTCTCGTGGCAAGCCGCGCTCTGGCCGCGCTGGCAAAGCTCGCCAGTCCAAGAGACATCCCAGCCCTGGTGGCCATCGTCGTGAAAACCGAGAAAGGGCCGTTGCGCGAGGAGGCCGAACGGGCGGTTCGGCAAGTCTGCCTGCAGATCGCCGACAAGACGAAGCAAGCCCAGCCGGTACTGAGCATTTTCCAGTCCGCCACCCCGGCCGACCGCGTCGCCTTGTTGCCCCTGTTGGGCCGCATCGGCGGCGAGGAAATTCGACCGATCGTGCAAGCGGCACTGGAAGACAAGGACCCTGCGACCTGCGAGGCGGGCGTGCGGGCGATCTCGAATTGGCCCGACGCGACGGCCGCCGATCAACTTCTCCACCTTGCCCAGACGGCCAACCTCGCGACGCATCGCCAATGGGCCCTGCGTGCCTTCGTGCGGGTTGTCTCGCTGCCCGGCGGGGCGAGCAATGCCGAGAAGCTCGCCAGGCTCAAGCAGGCCATGCAATTGTCGAGATCCAAGGAAGAACAACTTTGGGTGATCCAGCGGGCGGCGGCGGTGCGGGCCGTTGAGACGCTGCGGTTCGTCGCGGCCTACATGGATCAGCCGGACTTGGCCGAGCAGGCCTGCCGCGCCGTGGTCGAGTTGGCCCATCACAAGGAGTTGCGCAATCCCAACCTCGCCGAGTTTCAGCCCGCCCTGGAGAAAGTGCTCAAAACCAGCCACGATTCCGGCACACGGGAACAGGCCAGGCGATATCTGCAAGGGGGTTAACGGTGCGCGGTTCGGGTTAGTATCATTCCTGGCCCCGTACAGTATACGACTTGCCATACTAACTCCGGGTATGCATAATAGAGGTCTGTGCGTCCCCCCGCTTCCTTCTGCCACCCTACCCAAATTGAGGCCCGTCCAATGCCGATCGAACGCAAAATCAAGCTTCTCATTGCCGACGACCATGAAATGGTTCGTTGCGGCCTGAAAATTCTGCTGGCGGGCACGGAAATTGGGGTCGTGGCGGAGGCTGCGACCGGCCAGGCCGCCGCCACGCTGGCCCTGGAAAAGGAAGTCGACGTTGCCCTGCTGGACGTCCGCATGCCCGACGGCGACGGTCTGGCCGCCCTGGGCCGCATCAAGCTCGACAAGCCGGCCTTGCCGGTGCTGCTGTTCTCCGCATTCGACAATCCAGCCAGCGTTGCCCGAGCGATCGCCCTGGGAGCCAGCGGTTTCTTGCAGAAGGGTTGCAGCCGGGAGGAGTTGCTGCGCGCATACGGACCGTTGCCGGCGGCGAGAATATCTGGAGCACCGAGAAGCTCCGCAGCGCAAGCCGCTCGCTGAGAACGCCGCGGTTTGGCGGCAGCCTCGAAGTCTCCCTGAGCGAACGTGAGGGCGAGGTGCTGCGGCAGATTGCCCGTGGGGCGACCAACAAGCAGATCGCCGTGACGATGAATATCGGCTGTGAGACGGTGAAAGAACACGTGCAGCACATTTTCCGCAAGATCGGCCTGACCGATCGCACGCAAGCCGCCGTGTGGGCGGTGCGGAACGAATTGGCATAGGGCTCGGAGGCTCTTCGTTGATGTGGGGTGGGCTTTAGCCCGCCTGGGCAGCGTATTTTAGGGGAGGCGGGCTAAAGCCCACCCTACTGTCACGCCAGGGGCGGAACGTCGAGCCAGCGCCGTTCCTGCCAGGATTGCATGCCGATCTCGGCCAACTGCACGCCCTTGGCGCCCTCCAACAGCGACCAGCGGAAGGGCTCATCCTTGACCACGTGCCTGAGGAACAACTCCCACTGGGCCTTGAAGGCGTTGTCGTAGGGCAGATTCGTCGGCACTTCCTCCCAGCCGGCGTAGAAGTCGATCGCCTGCTCGACGTCGGGATTCCACACCGGGCGCGGCGTAACGCAATGGTGCTGCACGCGGCAGCGGCGCAATCCGGCCACCGCGCTGCCCTGCGTGCCGTCGACGTGCAGCGTCAGGAGATCATCGCGGCGGACCCGCACACACCACGACGAATTGAACTGCAGCGGCGTGCCGTCTTTCAACTGAAAGATGGCATACGCGGCATCGTCGGCCGTGGCCGCGTAAGGCCGGCCCTGCTCGTCCGCGCGGCGGTCGATGTGGATCGCGCCCAGGGCCACCAGCGACTGGATCTCGCCGAACAGGTTGTCGATCACGTAGCGCCAGTGGCAGAACATGTCGAGCATGATTCCGCCGCCGTCTTCCTTGCGGTAGTTCCAACTCGGCCGCTGACAGGGCTGATCGAAACCATCGAAAACCCAGTAGCCGAATTCGCCGCGCACGGCAAGGATGCGGCCGAAAAAACCCTGTTCGATCAGGTGCTTGAGCTTCATCAGACCCGGCAGCCAGAGCTTGTCTTGCACCACGCCGTTTTTCACCCCGGCCGCCTGGGCTTCTCGGTACAGCGCCAGGGCGTCGGCCAGATGCATGGCGGTGGGCTTCTCCGCATAGATGTGCTTTCGCGCGGCGATGGCGCGGCGAACGCCCTGGACTCGATGATCGGTCGACGTGGCGTCGAAGTAGACCGGGTAGCGGTTGTCGGCCAAAGCACAATCTAGATCGGTGGTGTACTGCTGGATCCCGTGCTCCTCGGCCAGGGCGCGGAGCTTGTCGTTATTGCGGCCGACAAGGATCAGTTCCGGCACGATGACCTCATCCGCCCCGAGTTTTACGCCGCCCTGTTTCCGGATGGCGAGGATGGAGCGAAGCAGGTGTTGGTTCGTGCCCATGCGTCCCGTGACGCCGTTCATGATAATGCCGACTTTGTGCGTTTTCATTGGCGGTTCCGAGTGAAATTTGATCAATTTTTCTCCTGCTCGGCGCGGGTCTCCCGACCCCGCCGAAAGGTTCGACCGCAGGTCTCCCCATTCGTCAGGAGGCCTTCGGTCGGCGGCGTGGCTCGGTCGGAGACCGGCCACAACAAGGCCTGCTCGGCGCGGGTCTCCCGACCCCGCCGAAACGTTTGACCGCAGTCTCCCTATTCGTCAGGAGACCTTCGGTCGGCGGCGTGGCTCGGTCGGAGACCGGCCACAACAAGGCCTGCTCGGCGCGGGTCTCCCGACCCCGCCGAAAGGTCCGACCGCAGGTCTCCCCATTCGCCAGGAGACCTTCGGTCGGCGGCGTGGCTCGGTCGGAGACCGGCCACAACAAGGCGGCCTGGGGACCGGCCACAACAAGGCGGCGTGGAGACCGGCCACAACAAGGCCTGACGTACACCGCTATTGTAATCCGTTAGAAATGAATCGTCACGCCCTCTTGAAATAAGCGACACTTATGATAAGATAGTCTTATGAACATCGAGACTTTGCGCATCTTTTGTGATGTTGTCCAGCACCAGAGTTTCTCTCGCGGCGCCGTAATCAATGGAGTGAGCCAGTCGGCGGCGACCCAGTCGGTACACCGCGTGGAAGAGCATTTCGCGGTGCAACTGGTCGATCGCACCAAGCGGCCCTTTGTTTTAACCCCGGAAGGGCAAGCCTGTTACGAAGGCTTTCGCGAAGTCCTGGAACTCTACGACTCGGTGGAAGCGCGGGTCCGCTCGCTGCGAATGGATATCAGCGGGCTGGTCCGCGTGGCGGCGATCTATTCCGTGGGATTGCACGACATGCGGCGGTGCATGCAGGACTTCATGCGGCGCTATCCCAAGGCCAAGGTGCGGTTGGAGTATCTGCGACCCAATAAGGTGTACGACGCGGTCAACAACGCCGAAGTCGACCTGGGCATCATTTCCTACCCGGCCACGTCGCCCGACATCGACGTAATTCCCTTGCGCAGCGAACGCATGGTCTTGGTCTGCAGCCCTCAGCATCGACTGGCGAAGGAAACGGCCGTGACGGCCGAGCACCTTCAGAGCGAGGATTTCGTGGCCTTCGATCGTGACCTGAGCATTCGCAAGGAGGTGGACCGGTACTTGCGGCAGCGGTCGGTAAACATCAGAATCGTGATGGAGTTCGATAATATCGAGACGATCAAGCAGGCGGTGGAAATCGGGGCCGGGATCAGCATTTTGCCGGAGCCGCCGATCCGCGAGGCCTGCCACAACGGCAGCCTCGTGGCGGTCCGCCTGATCGCCCCCGAATTGCACCGCCCGTTGGGCATCATCCATCGCCAGCGAAAGGTTTTCACGCCGACTGCGGCCAAGTTCGTGGAGTTGTTGAAAGAAGTCCAGTTGCAGGAACCAGAAGAGTGTTCGTAGGACGGCATTCCCAGGCCGTCCGCAAATCGACGGGCTGGGAAGCCCGTCCTACAGAGGAATCATGCGTCAGGAAGAAATATTGGTCACGTTCCAGCCGGGCGACAAGAAAGTCTACGTGCTGGCGGGGACGCGGTTGCAAGAGGCGGCCACGGCGGCCGATCTGGTGCTCGATGCGCCTTGCGGCGGCGAGGGGACCTGCGGCAAGTGTCGCGTGATCGTCAGCGCAGGCGCCGCGCCGCCCACGGCCGAAGAACGCAATATGCTGACCGAGGAGGAACTGCACGCCGGCTGCCGGCTGGCCTGCCAGGCGACCGTCGCCGGACCGATGAGCGTGTTGGTGCCGGGGACCTCGCTGGTCGACCGGCCCCACCAGATCCTGGTTCACACCGAGGATGCGATGGAAACCGACGCAGCGACCCAGGGTACTGGATGCCCGCGGGCGACCCCGGGGCACCCGCTTGCGGGTCGCGGGGCGGCGGCGATCTGCAAACGGTACGTCGAGGTTCCTTTGCCCGATCGGGCCGACGACCTGGCGGACTTGGCCCGGCTGCAACGGCAACTCGGCCCGGTCCAGGCCGATTTGGGCCTGGTTCGCGAGCTTCCACGCCGCTTGCGGGAGGCCCATTTCCAGGGCACCGCCGTGCTGGATGACGACCGCCTTATCGACTTCGAGGCGGGAAACACGGAGTGGGATTCCTTTGGGATTGCCGTCGACCTGGGCACCACGACGCTGGTTGCCGCCCTGCTGGATCTGGCCACCGGCCGGCAGGTCCGCATCGCTTCGCGGCTCAATCCGCAGACCCGCTTCGGCGACGACGTGGTGTCGCGGATTCTCATGGCCCGCACCAGTTCCGACGGCCTGGAACAGCTCCAAGGGGTCGTCGTCGCGGCCATCGATGAGATGATCGGCGAGTTGTGCGACGCCACGGGGATAGCTCGGCAGCGGGTCTACAGCGTGACTTTGGCCGGCAATACGACGATGCAGCAGCTTTTCTGCGGCATCGACCCGGGAGCGTTGGGCGAAGTGCCCTTCGTGCCCGCGGTCCAACAGAGCCTGGTTTTTCTGGCCGCCGAAGGCGGCTTGCAGATTCATCCTCGTGGCCGGGTCTTCGTCCTGCCGATCATCGGCGCTTTCGTGGGCGGCGACATCGTGGGCGGTATCCTGGCGACGGGGCTGGCCGATTGCACGGGCCCGACGCTCTTGATCGATATCGGCACTAACGGCGAGATCGTGCTCTTGGCCGATGGCAAGCTCACGGCGACCTCAACCGCGGCCGGCCCGGCCTTCGAGGGTGCGCGGATCGCCCAGGGAATGCGGGCCTGTCAGGGCGCGATCGAGAAGGTCGTGGTCGATCGGCAGTTGCACTTCCACGTGATCGGCCACGTTCCGCCCCTGGGGCTGTGCGGCTCGGCCTTGATCGATGCCACCGCCGAACTCCTGCGGCACGGCATCCTTTCGCCCCAAGGCCGGCTCCTGACCCCTGACGAACTGCCCGCCGGCGTGCTGCCGGACCTTGCCGGGCGCATCGAAATGGGCGATCGCCAACTGGCCTTCGTGCTTGCCGACGGGCCGGGGCACCCGCTTGCGGGTCGCGGGTTGGCGGCGGGCGGCAAGAAGGTGGCGTTGACGCAGCGCGACTTCCGCGAAGTGCAGTTGGCCTCCGGCGCGATCCGCGCCGGCATCGAGTTGTTGTTGAAGCGGCACGGGCTGCAGCCGCAAGACCTCGATCGCGTGCTTCTGGCGGGCGGGTTCGGCAACTATATCCGCCGCGGCAACGCCCAGCGGATCGGCCTGTTGCCGCCCGGCATCCAACACCAGCGGATCCGCTACCAGGGCAACACTTCGCTGGCCGGGGCCCGGCTGGCCTGCCTCTTGCGGCGCGGCCGGGAAGCCTGCGACGCGATTGCTGCGCGGACCGAGCACGTCGATCTTTCCCAGGAGCCGGATTTCGCCACGGCGTTTGCCGAGGCCATGATCTTTCCGGGAGCATGACGTGCGGCAAGGCTTTCAACTCGTTTTTCAGGATGCCGAAGGTTCCGCCCTGCGCGAATTCGACCAGTCGCGGGTCCTTCTGGGACGCAGCATGGTATGCGACCTGGTCTTCGACTCGCCGCACCTTTCCCGCAAACACGCCGAAATCCTCCGCGAGCCAGGCGGCTGGATCCTCCAGGACCTGCGGAGCCGGCACGGGGTTGCCGTAAACGGCCAGCGGGTTGTCAGCCAAACGCTCGCGCACGGTGATCGGATTGTCCTGGCCCCGGATTCGGCGGGGCCGACGTGCCTGGAATTCCGCTTGCCGGAACCCGCCGTTCCCGTGCCGCCGCAAGCCATCGGGAACCAGGTACTCATGGTCGGCGACGAAACGGGACCGACCAGCGTTGTCGCCAGCATCGACGTCCGCGAACTATCGAACACCCTGAGCCGATCCGGGTACCCGCGCGGGTGTGGAAAAACGCGCCACAATCGAGTTCCACCCGAGCGATGCGGCAGGCAAAGGGCTGGCGGCGCCCGATGTCGCCGGTCAAACGCTTTTCGAAACGACGTCGCAACTGCCGGTCCTCAGCATGTTCAAATCGGCCGCCGAGGTCCTGCTGGCCCACGAGAGTCTCGACGAAATGCTGCAGCAGGTCGTGAACCTGATTGCCGAGTACCTGCCGGGACGCCGGGGCGCGGTCTGCATGGTCGATCAGGCCTCCGGCGCGATTCAGCCGCGCTGCTTCAGCCAAGAGTCGCCTGGCGAAGTTGTTTCCAGAGGCCCGCAGCCCGTATTCCCGCACCGGCAGCCATTTCTGATCAGCCGCAGCATCTTGCACGAAGCGGTCCGCGGGCGCCCGGTACTCCGGGTCCGCGGGCCATGCTGGTGGCCAGCGTCGCCGACGATCCCCGTTTTCATGCCGCGGCCAGTATTCAAGAGATGGGCATCCGCTCGGCCATCTGTGTGCCGCTTTACCATCAGGGCCAGGTCACGGGCATCATCTATGTCGATTCGCAGCGGGACGCCGGCCCGTTGAGCAGCCGCGATCTGGAAGTCTTGACCGTGCTGGGCCTGATGGTCGCCGCCGGCCTTGCCCAGATCTCGCTCCGCAACGACGTGGCTCGGGAGCGGACGATGCGGCAGCGGTTGGCCCACTACAATTCGCCGCAGGTCGTCGAACAAATCATGAAGCTCACTCCGCGGCAGGAAGGGGAGATGCTGGCCGACGAATACGACGTCAGCGTGCTGTTTGCCGATATCACCGGCTTTTCGGCGCTGGCCGAGAGTTGGTCGGCGGCCGAAGTCGTGCGGGTGCTGAACCTTGTCTTCGAGCGCTGGACGGCCAACGTCTTCCAACGCGACGGCACGTTGGACAAGTATATCGGCGATGCCGTGATGGCGGTTTTCGGCGCCCCCTTGCGGCAAGCCGATCATGCCCAGCGGGCCTTGGCCACGGCCTTGGCCATGCAACAGACGCTCGACGAGTTAAACCGCTTGCGTCCGCAGGAGCCCGCCTTGCAGTTGCGGATAGGCATCAATTCGGGCCGCGTGATTGCCGGCGATATCGGCTCGCCGCTGCACAAGGCCTACACGGTAATCGGCGACGTGGTCAATATCGCCAGCCGCTTGGAGACATCCGTCGCCCAGGCCGGTCAAATTGTGATTGGCCAGGCCACCTTCGAGCAGGTCGGGGAGAATTTTGCCTGTGAACCGCTTGGGGAAGTCCAGCTCCGCGGCAAGCGACAGACGATTCGGGCCTATCGGGTGGTTGGGAGCAGGGAGCAGGGGGCACGGGGCAGCCACGATTGACATTGGCCGTCGCCGAATTAGAATGGCGAGTATTGCGTGTTTGGTGTGGCTGTAACGTTTCCTGGGGAGTTCGGCCCAAGATGAATACGACTCGCATCATCCGAATTGCTTCGCTGTGCATGCTCATCTGGACAATCGCCACCATCGCGGAGGCCCAGCGCGGAGGGTTCCGCCCACCGAGTATTCCCGTGCCGCAGCCCTATCGTCCTCCCACCTATCATCCTCCAATTCCCGTGGTTCCCCGGCCCGGCACTCCTCGCTTCGGTGTCCCGCAGTACCGGCCGCCCGTGCAGCCGCAGGCTCCCGTTGTCGTCAAGCGTTGCTTGAACTGTGGCCACGAAGTGCCCCTTACGTCTTGCGATGGTCAGACGTGTCCCTATTGCGGCGTGGTTTGGGGCTCAGGACCCGGCAACACGATTACGACGCAAGAGACCAACCGCACGAACTTCGGTAAACTGTCCGGTGCTTCCGGGCAAATCCCCAAAGCCTGGAGTCTCGTCATTGCGGCCGTCGCGGCGATCGGGCTGGCCGGGTCGGGCGTGCTCATCTGGTATCACTGCCGGCCTACCCCCAAGATACTGAAATCCGCCAGTATGGGCGCCAGTAGTACGGCCTTCCATGGTCCGGCAGCCATTCGTCCTGTCGGCACGACGCGAGGCGCGGCGGACGGTACGCCGGATTGGCCCAAGGACTTGCTCAGTCGTAGCGACTGAAATGCTGCAATTCGCCCCGCTGCTTCTGCTCCCCTTCCTGGCCGTGGCCGCGCCTGATCCCGTCACCGTCCGCGTGCAGGACACGCGCGGCGGGCCGCAGATCCACGTTGGCGGAAAGCCCATCCCTCCGCGGTTCTTCTTTGGCTCCATGAATAGTGGGACGATCGTCGCGAAATCCGCATGGACGTCCTACACGTTCGAGTTCCTTCCGGGCAACGTGGACGGGACCGGCACGCTGCACTTCCGCTTCGCACACCAGCCCGACGAGATCTGGCTGGCCGACCTGCGGATCCAAGACGCGAGAACGGGCGAGGACGTCCTGCCCCCGGGTTCCTTCGCCAGCCCGGAAGGCTTCGCGAAGCGCTGGAACGTGTGGCCGGTCGGCAGTGCGAACACCGTGGGCGCGGTCGCCGTATCCGGCGGCGCGGTCCACGTCACGCTGAAACGCCCGCCCCACGGCGACTGGCCGGACTTCCACCTGAACAGCCATGCCTCGCTCCGCTTCGCTGCCGGCCGCAGCTACCGCTGCTCGTTCCGCGCAAAGGCCGCGCTCGCCAACGAGATTTGCGTCGCGCTCTATAGCGTCGTCGGGGGAACCTGGACCTACATCGGCGGCCCGCCGGGCTCGTTCCTCAGCCAGATCGCGCTGGCCCGCGACGCCGGCGTCAACCTCGTCTCCTTCTCGGCCCCCAACTGCTGGACGCCGCCCGAAAAGCCCATCGATTGGGCGCCGCTAGACGACCTCTGCCGGCAGATCATCGCAGTCAACCCCACGGTCCTGCTCGTCCCGCGGGTCGGCGCGGACGCCCCGGACTGGTGGCTGCAGCGCAATCCCGCGGCGCGGATGGTCTACGACGGCGAGAAGATCGTCAATCATTCATGCATCTCGGACCGCGCCTACCGCGCCGCCGTCTGCGGGCACCTGGAAAAGATCTCCCGCCACCTCCTCGAGACCTTTCCGGACCGCTTCGCCGGCATCCACCCCTGCGGGCAGAATACGGGCGAGTGGTTCTACCTGAACTCATGGGCGCAGCCCCTGAGCGGTTACGACCAGGCCACCCGCGCCGCCTTCCGGGAGTGGCTGAAATCGCGCGGCGATCCCCAGGCGGATACGGCGGAGCCGCCGACCGCGGCGGAGCGCCGCGCCCACCCCAACGGTCTCCTGCGGGACCCGGCCCGGGAGAATCGCCTGCTGGAATTCGCCCGCTTTCAACAACAGGAGATGGCCGACCACGTGGCCGCCATGGCCGCCGCCTGCCGCCGCGGCACGGACGGACGGAAGCTGGTCGTCTTCTTCTATGGCTACCTGTTCGAGTTCGCGCCCCTGCCCAACGGCGCGCCGACCAGCGGGCACTACGCCCTCTCCTCGCTGCTCAAAGGCCGAAACATCGACATCCTCTGCTCGCCGATCTCCTACACGGACCGCGAGTGGATCGGCACCGCTCCCAGCATGACGGCCGCCGAAAGCGTCGCACGGGCCGGCATCCTCTGGCTCAACGAGGACGATTCGCGGACCTTCCTCGACCCGCGCAAGAAAGAGCACGTCCAGGAAGGCGGGCTGGTCGACTTGCAGCAAACCCGTCAGGTGATGCGGCGCAATACGGCGCAAGCCGCCATCCGGGGGTTCGGGACGTGGTGGATGGACCTGCCGGCGCAGGGTTGGTTCAACGACGCCCGCATCTGGGACGAGATGAGGCTGCTGGCCCCCGTGGACGCCGCGATGCTCCAGCGCCGCGGGCCCTTCTCGCCCGAGATCGCGGCCGTCGTGGACGAGGAGAGCATGTGCCATCTGCCCGGCGGCTCGGCCGCGTTTGCGAGCGATCTGATCTGCGACTCCCGCGCGGCGCTGGGCCGCTGCGGTGCGCCGTACGGCCAGTACCTGCTGGACGACGTGCTCGTCGGCCGCGTGCCTGCGAAGCTGCAGATCTTTCTCTCGGCCTGGGCACTCAGCCCCGCGAAGCGCGCAGCCCTGGCCGGCCGGCGCCCCCCCGGAGTCGCACGCGCCTGGTGCTACGCCCCCGGATACCTGTACCCGGACCGGGCCGACGTTGTGGGGATCAAGGAGGTAACGGGCTTCGAGGCCAAGGCGGCCAAACTGGCGACGGCGGAAGCCACACCCACGGAGGCCGGCAAGAAGCTCGGCCTTGCGGCGCCCTGGGGGGCCAAGCACGCAATCCGCCCGCTCTTCAGTGTCAGGGCGGCGGCCGACGAGACGCTTGCGACCTATTCCGACGGTACGCCCGCCGTCGCAGTGCGGCGCTCGCCGAAGGGGGTTGACATCTTTGTCGGCGTGCCTCAGTTGACCCCCGAGCTGATCCGGGCCCTCGCCAAAGCGGCCGGCGTGCACGTGTTCACCACAGGGAAGGCCGCGGTCTGGGCCGCCGAGAGATATATCTCGCTGCAGGCCCACGAAACCGGTCCCTTGCTCCTGGACACCGGCTGCCCAGGCAAAGTGGTCGATGCCCTGGACGGAAAGACGCTGGGGGACGGTCCGCAGGTGACGCTGATTATGAAGAAAGGCGAGGTGCGGGTGATCAAGCACCGGGAATTCTGAAAAAGAGAAGAGTCTTGTGATGCCGGGACAGGAGAACATGACCGAAGCCTTGTGGAGGGCCAGTGACAATCCCTACGTCCCCTGCTTGACATTGGAATGATGGGAGAATAGGTTAGCCGTCGTGGTGCGGAACTTCAAACCAAGCGCAACGGGAAAGTGGCAGGGCGTCATAGACGGGAGGTCCGCGATGAGATGTGCCAGCCGGAAGCTCGGCACTGCCGCGTTCCGCTGCGGGCGATACTAACTTGCCGAGCGGTACTTGGAAAGACTCCGGCAAGCCTCCAAAGACTGGCCCCGTAGCGAAGAGATGGGTCTTCTGGCCGAGATTTGGTTCAAGCAGGGCCGCACCGACGACGCGCAGTGCGCTCCTGATCGATTGTCTGAAACGGCTTTTGGAGGAAAGCAAGACGGCAACTGGCTCGGATCGGAAGCTCTTCGAGGACTGGTTCCAGCGGCATCGCTCGACCTATCGGAAGTTATTTCCGAATCGTGCAGATGCGAGTCTGCAGAAGAACGGAATTCCTGCCACCACCCGTCGTTAAGTACGTTGACGACAATTTCAACCACCATCCTGAGCCATGTAGGCCGGAACTGCGCAAGCTTGTTCCGGCCTACGCCCCTGCCACACAACTCAATGGCTCATTTTCAATGCAAAGATCAATAAGAAAGGCCTTCACGCATGAGACGACTCCGATTCCTGAAACGCAACGTTGCCGCGGCAACCCTAACCATCGTTTTCCTATATGCCCTGGGCGGCGACGGCGCCGTTCCGGCAAGAGGGCAAGCAACGCCCAAGGTTCCGCAGGGGACGGTCAAGACGTTCTCCTTTACCAAGAGCCGCATTTTCCCCGGCACCGTGCGTAACGGCTGCGTGTTCATCCCCGCCCAGATTGATCCGGCCAAAGCGGCATGCGTCTACGTTCGGCAGGACGGCTACAACCCGGCGGAGAAGGGCATGCTGGAGTCGCTGATCGCGGCGGGCGACATGCCCGTTACCGTGGGCGTTTTCGTCAGTCCGGGAGACTTGCCTGCCCCGGTGCCGGGTGGGGCACCCTCTGGGTTGGGGCGCCGCAATCGCTGTTTCGAGTACGACGCCGTGGGCGACGACTACGTGCGGTTCCTCATCGAGGAACTGCTGCCGTTTGTGGCCAAACAGTTCGAACTCAACCTGTCTGCCAGCGGGAACGACCGCTGCATCGCCGGAGGCAGCAGCGGCGGCATCGCCGCCTTCAACGCCGCCTGGCAGCGGCCCGACGCCTTCTCGCGGGTCTATGCCAACAGCGGCAGCTTTGTGGCCTTTCGCGGCGGGCACGAATTCCCCACCCTCCTTCGCAAGGTCGAGGCCAGGCCGATCCGCGCCTACCTCACGACCGGCATGCACGACATGGTGAACTGCGCGGGCGACTGGTACCTGCTGGATCAGGAAATGGACCAGGCGCTGAAGTTTTCGGGCTACGACTACTTTTTCCGCGCCATCGACGGGCCGCACGTAGCGGGCTGGAACGAGTTCTTCCCCGAAGCCATGCGCTTTATCTGGAAGGGCTGGCCGGCAACGGTGAAGGCCGGCGGCAGCGCGCCGCGGGTCCGCGACGTGATTCTGCCCGGCGAGGGATGGACGCTGGCGGCCCAGGGGTTCACCGACGCGCGGGGCCCGGCCTGCAACGCCAAGGGCGAGGTCTACTTCGCCGACCCGGCTGCGGACAAGGTCTATCGGATCGGGCTGGACGGCAAGAGCAGCGTCTTCCTATCGAACACAGGCCACGCCGGCGCGGTTTCGGTGGGCGCCAAGGGCGAGGTCTACACGGTTTCGGAAACCAGCGGGAAGGTCGTATGCTACCAGGAACGCGGAGTAGACCGCGAAATCGCCGAAGGCATCCCCGGACGGTACGTCCTTGCCCGCCCGGACGGCACGCTCTACGTCACCGGCCCTGGGGCGACGCCCGACGCCGGCAGCCGCATCTGGCGCGTCGCCAACGGTCAATCCACCGTGGTCGACTCGGGGTTGAAACGCGCGACCGGACTGGCCTATCGCCCCGACCAGTGGCTGCTTTCCGTGGCCGACGGCGGCTCGAAGTGGGCCTACAGTTTCCAGATCAAAGACGACGGCACGCTGACCAATAAAGAACGTTACTTCTGGCTGCACGTGCAGGACTGGGACGATGATGCCGGGGCCGAGTCGGTCTGCTACGCGCAGGAGGGGCAAATGATGGTCGCCACTCGCTTCGGCATCCAGATCTGTGCCGACGACGGACCGACACAGGCCATCCTGCCGATGCCGGACCGCAGCCGCGTGCTCGGCGTGTGCCTCGGCGGGGCAGATCGGAACACGCTGTTCGCCTTCTGCGGGAACAAGGTCTGGAAACGGACGGTCAAGATCCACGCCATCGGCGCATTCTCGCCCCGGATCGCGGTCCACGGCACTCCACTCTGAAAGCTGGCGGATGGCCGATCGCAATGCCCTCGTTGTTGCGCTCACCGCAGCGGCGAGTAGTCGGTCGCCCTCAGGTTCGTACTATCCACCTTCTTGACCAACACGCCTTCTTTCTCCGAGTCGGCCTTGGCCTTGATCCATTCGGGATCGGCCCGGAATTCCTGCCAGGCCTTTTTCTGGGCTTCGGCGCTGGGGAAGGCGACGATGTAGTAGAGCGTATCCTTCGCTTCTGCCCCTTGCGTCGGTGTCCAGAAACCGACGAGTTCGATCCCGTGTTTCTTGAACAACCGGCACGTGTGGTCGCGGAACCGCGCGTGCAGGGCGTCCAGCTTGCCCGGGTTCGTGTGGTACACCCGCAGCTCATAGACCTTGCCCGCGGGCTGGACATCGGTCGCCGATGCCGGGCTATCGTCCGCCGATGCCCGGGCAGTGAGCACTGCCAGACCGGCGAACGCAACACCGAGGACCACGGAAATGTGCAGCTCCCTTCTCATAGAACTTTCCTCACTTTGATGAAACAGCGTTTGGATTTGACCACCGAACGGCGTTTCCACCTCCAGTGGCCTGAATACGATAATGCGTTCGATTTTACCTTACCCGGAAAACGCGGCATTCGCAACCTCCACCCCTCGTGTGAGGCAAAGGGTTGACACTTCCTTGTCGCCAGTCCAAGATGATCGTATACTCGGAGGTGTGCAGAACGGTTCCTACCGATCGTGCGGCACACGCGACCGTTCCCACACGCAGCTTGCCTTTCCACGTCCACGTCCACACCCACTCCATTTTCCCCCTACTTCCTTACAAGGAGACGGCGATGTCGCATCACCCACCGTATTTTTCGCGGCGGCGATTCCTCGCGACGGCGGCCCAAGCGGCCGGCCTTGCGGCGCTACCGATGTTTATCCCCGGCAAAGTGCTTGGCAAAGACGGAGTTGTGCCCCCGAGCGAAAAGATCCTCGTCGGCGGCATCGGCATCGGCAATCGCGGCGGCTACGACCTGGGCTGCTTTCTGGCGCAGCCCGAACGTCCGCTTCACGGCCGTCTGCGACGTTAAGGCCAAACGGCGCGAGGAGGTCAAGCGGATGGTCGACTCGAGGTACCGCAACGCGGAGTGCGCCACGTACCGCGACCTCCGCGAGCTTCTGGCCCGCAACGACATCGACGCCGTGTTGATTGCCACCGGCCCGAACTGGCACGCCACCGCCACCATGCTGGCGGCCAACGCCGGCAAGGACGTCTACTGCGAAAAGCCGTGTACCAAGAACATCTCGCAGAGCCTGATCCTGGCCGAGACCTTCCGCCGCACAGGCCAGATTTTCCAGGCCGGCACCCAGCGTCGCAACCTGCCGCACATCCAATTCGCCGTCGAGCTCGCGCAGCGCGGAAAACTCGGCAAGCTCCAGGCTGTCCACGCCCATCCTGCCGGCATGAGCGCCATGCAGAGCGGCTGGGCCCCCGCCGAGGCGGAGCCGCCGAAGGAAGAGGTCGACTGGGACCTGTACCTTGGGCCGGCTGCCTGGCGTCCCTTCAACCGCGGCTGTCTCGACGGGTTCAATTTCGAAAAAGGCGGCGGGCTCGTCGGCGGCGGAGTCCTGGAATGGGGCTCCCATTGCGTCGACATGTGCCAGTGGGCCGCCGATGCCGACGGCACCGCCCCGGTCGAATACAATCCGCCGGAAAACGGACGACTCGTCGCCCGCTATGCCAGCGGCGTCGAACTCGTCCTCCGCAACGACGGCTGGCTGCCTCTGGGCTCCTGCCCCGTGCGGTTCGAGGGCGATGCGGGCTGGGTCGAAACGGGCGATAGCGGAAAGCTGGTCCTCAGTTCACCCGAGCTGTTGGCCGGCCGCAAGGTCGCGGAGATCGGCGGCTATCCGGCGACATACCATATCCGCGATTTCCTCAACTGCGTGAAGTCGCGCGGCAAGCCGTTGTGCAACGCCGACGTGGCTTGCTACGGGCATATCGCCTGCCATGCGGCGAACATTACGCTCTTCCTGAATCGGAAGTTGACCTACGATCCCGTGAAGAACGAGTTCCCCGGCGACGACGAGGCCAACCGCCTGCGATCCGAAGCGCTGCGCGAGCCGTGGCGCGTGTGAGCCTGATCATTTGCAATCCCTTACGGAGGCCGTAGGGTGGGCCGAGTTCTACGAGTCCCACCAAGAACACGCCAAATCAAGGATGGTGGGACTCGTAAAACTCGGCCCACCCTACAGCCCTACAGCAATCCCTTTCGGAGAGAACCATGAAGATCCAATACACCCTCTTGCTGGCCGCCGGCCTCATGGCCGACCATGAGTACATGGTGCCCGCGGCCCAGGCCGCCGACAACGCTTCCCCGGCGATCAAACAGGCCGAACTGATCGCCCTCCTCCAGTCCAATGCGCCCAACACCGAGAAGGTGAAAGCCTTCAAGCCACTGGCTGTCTTCGGTAACAAAGACGCGGTGCCGGCCATCGCGCCCTACCTGGCCGACAAAGAGCTTTCTTCCTGGGCCCGGACTGCCCTGGAAGCGATTCCCGATCCGGCCTGCGACGAGGCCCTGCGCAACGCCGTGACCCCAGGTCCGGGAAACCCCGGCTTGAAAGGCCGCCTGCTGATCGGCGTGATCAATTCCATCGGAGTGCGGCGCGACGCCAAGGCCGTCGACGCGCTGGTGGCACGACTCGGCGATGCCGATGCAAATGTGGCCGTGGCGGCCGCCGCGGCGCTGGGGCGGATCGGCGGCGATAAGGCGGCGAAGGCCCTTGAAAAGACCCTGGCCAGCGCACCACCCGTGGTCCGCGACGAGGTCGCCGACGCGGTCGTCCGCTGCGCAGAAAAAAATCTGGCCGCAGGAAACAAGGACGAGGCCATTCGTCTCTATGATCTGGTGAGCAAGGCCAACGTGCCCCAGCGGCGCGTACTGGAAGGCGTCCGTGGCGCGATTGTCGCCCGCGGTCCGGCCGGGCTCCCTCTGCTCGTCGAGCTCTTGAAGTCGAACGACAAGAAACGGTTCGACCTGGGCCTGAAGTTGACTCGCGAGATCTCGGACCCTGAAGTCACCGACGCCCTGCTGACCGAGCTGGACCGCGCCCGCGGGCTGGCTGCCCCGGCGCGGCAGAGCTTGTTGCTCCTGGCCCTCGCCGACCGTGCCGATCCCAAGGCCCGCGATGCACTGTTGCAGGCCGCCAAGGACGGCGCCGGCGAACTGCGGATCGCCTCGATCCGCGGGCTGAAAAAGGCGGGCGACGCCTCGTGCGGGCCAGTGCTGCTCGACGCCGCGCTCGATGCCAACACCGCCGTCTCGGAAGCGGCCGTCGATGTCCTGGCCGATCTCCCCGCCAAGGAAATCGACGCCCTGTTAGCCGCGCGACTGTCGTCGGCTTCGGGTAGCAGCCAACTGGTATTGATCGATTTGGCCGGACGGCGGCACATCGAGAGCGTCGCCACGATTCTGCTGAAGTTGGCCGACGACCCCGACGCCGCCGTCCGCACGGCCGCTCTCAGGGCCCTGGGCGCGACCATTCGGGTGAACGATCTGCCGGTGTTGATTGCCCGCGCCGTCGCCCAGGACAAGCCCGAGGAAGCCAAGGTCGCCGAAGCAGCGTTGCGTGCCGCGTGCGGCCGCATGTCGGACCGCGACGCATCGACGGCGAAGGTGCTCGATGCGATCGCCTCCGCGCAACTGCCGGCGAAGTGCAAGCTCCTGGGAGTGCTCGTTACGATCGGCGGCGACAAGGCCCTCAAGGCGGTTGCCGCCGCCGCCAAGGATGCCAACGTCGAAGTCCGCCGCGCCGGCTACCGGGCCTTGGGCGAGTGGACCAGCGCCGATGCCGGGCCCGTGCTTCTCCGCCTGGTCAAGAGCGGCGACCCGGAGCTCAAGATCGGCGCCCTGCGGGCCTACATTCGCGTCGCCCGCCAGTTCGCCATTCCCAACGGCCCGCGGATGGCCATGTTCCGCGAGATCATGGCCCTGGCCCAGCGGGACGACGAGCGCCGGCTGGCCCTGGACATTTTGAAGCAGATCCGCACGCCCGAGTCGTTGTCGGTCGCCGTCGGATATCTCGACGAGCCGACGCTGCGCGAGGCGGCGGCCGGCGTTGCCGTGACGATGTCGGAGAAAATGGTCGCGTCGCAGCCCGCCCAGGTCGCCGCGGCCATGAAGCAGGTGCTCCAGGTAGCAAAGAACCGGGACGTGATCAACAAGGCCCGCGGCTTGCTGAACCGCACCGGGAAGAACTAAGTCACAGTTTCAATCCGGTCAAGTCAAACACTGTTTCCTTGTTCTCCTGGAGCAGTTCCTCCATGGTCAGGGTTTGGCGGCGGGCGGCCGCTTCGCGACCGAGCACTGCCGTCAGCGCGTCATCCACGGCGCCTTGCACGGTCGGGTTCTCGAACCGCCCCTGCACGATGTTGTCGTAGAACGTGGCAATGTTGCGGATCGCCCCTTGGTCGTAAAGGCTTTCCACATTGCGGGCCCCGTAGTGCTTGGGACCGCCGTGCAGGTACGACTTGCCGCGGTAGTTGACGACCGCCGTGGCCGTCTCGCCGTAAGCCCGCAGTCCCAGGGCCCAGTCCTCCTGATTGTTCAGCGACTGGCCGACGTGCGTCCACACCAGCCCGTCGTCGAACTCGTAGGTCAGGTGGTAGACCTCGCGGAAATCGCTGCGCGGATTGCGGCGGCAGACGCGGCAATGGCCGGTGGCACGCACCGGGCGGCGGCCCACAAGCCACAGCACGGCATTGATGATGTGGATGTTGTTCTCGGTGATCACGTCGCCCGACAGCGCGATCGACGCCAGCCAGCGTCCCGACCGCAGCCGGTCCTCGGGCTGGTCGATCTGCGGTTCCGCCCAGGGGGGCGAGATGCCGAGGCTTTCAATGTGCATGAGCCGGCCGACGCCGCCTTCGTGGACCCGCCGCACGACTTCGATGTTCACCGGATCGGTGGACATCTGGTAGTCGACCAAATAGCAGAGTTTCTTCTGGGTTGCCCGTTTGCCCGCCGCTTGCACGATCAGGGCCCGCGGCACGTCGATCGCCACCGGTTTGGCCGCATAGACGTGGCAGCCGGCCTCGATCGCCGCTCGGGCGTGTTCGGCATGGAAACGCGGGACGTTGACGACCGCCACGGCTTCCACGCCGCTTTGCAGCAAGCGCCGGTATCCGTTCAGGCCGGAGAACCGTCGGGCCCGATCCACGGCCAGGCGCTGGCCAACCTGTTGGGCAGACTGGTCGAAGTAATCGGCCACGGCATGCATTTCATAGCCGCCATGTCGCCGGAACAGGTCGGCCAGCCACGGTCCGCGCCCGCCGCAGCCGATCAGCCCGAGTTTGATCTTGCGCGAATGCTTTCGGGCCGGGCTGGGCCGCGGGCGTCTCATCGGCTTGCAGCGGCCGGGCGTCGCCGAGGGCCGTGGACATTCCGGCCGCCAACGCACCCCCCAGGAAGAAGCGTCGAGAGTAAAACGCGGACATAACCTGTTACTCCTTGGACCTTAGGCTGTGAAGACGATTATCGCGTGCGACCATGGTCGGCCGCATGCGTTTCCACAGTATAGCAACGCCAGTCTGCGTCTGCCACCGTGCCCGCTCCGTTGGATGGACGACCGAGCCCGTCCAGGAAGATACCCAAGACGCTCAAAATCCCAAAAGGGACTACGTTGCACCCACGGCTCTTGACTAGGAACGTCCAAACGAGCCTTCCGGCAATGATCATCGCGCCAGAGCCAGGGGCGAGATTTGTCAGCGATTTTCTCGGGCCTGTTGATTGGACTGCGCATCGGCCGAGAATCAACTTCCGATTGTCGGTTCCGCACCTCACGCCGAAGGTGTGTGACTCCAAAGCCCAGGGTCGCGGAGCGCACCCTGGGATACCGGGCATTGCGCACAATCGCACCTCGAAGGGGTGCAACGCGTTGTGGCACCCCTTCGGGGTGCGTGGAGCCGCGATTCGGCTCGTCAACCCAGCCATGCGCTGCGCGACCCTGGGCTTTGGAGTTTAACCGCTTCGCGGTTTGCCGGTCATCGTTCGCGGGACTTCTCTTTTTCTTGTCACACGGCACGGAGTGGCCCGTATGAGATGGTGAACGCAGCAGGGCGTTCGGTAATCATACCCATCCCACCTCCCGGCGGCGAAGCGGCCGCCCATCGCTGGAAGCGAGCCATGTGCGTCCACTTGATCAACTCCGCCTGCCCCGAGCAGAAATTTGTACTCAGTCAACTCCCCGCCACGGTTGGCCGCCAACCGCGGGCCGCAGTCCGCCTCGACAACCGGCGGGTGAGCCATTTTCAATGCGTGATCGATGACCAGGACGGGATGCTGACGGTATTGGACCTGGGCAGCATTTCAGGAACCTTCGTGAACGGCGTTCGCCGAGCTATTTCCGTCCTGTTCGACGGCGACCGCCTGACCGTCGGCGCCACCGATTTCGTCGTGCAAGTTCTTCCCGGGGCTGCACCCTTCTATGGCTGAACCGACGCTCTTTTGGAGCCCGCATCCGCCGATTGCTTTGGAACGCCTTTCGGTCCACGCCGACGAAAGGGAATCCCTCGGCGCCAAAAAAGAGGTTATAATCGGAAACCGGTGCTGAACGCTCTCGCACGCCACCCATCTCCTGCCGGCCGCCGACTGCTTTGTGGCGCCCGGGTGCCCGGCGGCAGGGAGAGGGAAGACGTTCGATTTCCGAAACCCAATCTAAGGAGTGATCCATGACTCACCGACCGACGCGACGCGACTTTCTCAGGACAGGGGCCTCTCTCATGGGGGCTGCCACGGCGATCTCGATCGTGCCCCGGCACGTGCTCGGGGGCCCGCGCAATATCCCGCCCAGCGAGAAGATGAACATCGCCGGCATCGGTTTCGGCGGCATGGGAGCGGCAAATCTCGCCAACCTCGGTGGCGAGAACATCGTCGCCCTGTGCGATGTCGATCATGCCTATGCCGCACACACCATCCAGCAGCATCCCCGGGCCAAGACCTACAAAGACTATCGCCTCATGCTGGAGAAGCAGCCCGACATCGACGGCGTGGTGATCGCCACGCCCGATCATACGCATGCCGTGATCGCCATGGCGGCCATCAAGGCCGGCAAGCACGTCTACTGCCAGAAACCGCTCACGCACACGGTCTATGAAGCCCGCATGCTCGCCCAGGCGGCCAAGGAGCACAAGGTCGCCACGCAGATGGGCATTCAGGGCCACAGCATGGAAGGCCACCGCTTGATCTGCGAGTGGGTCGCGGCCGGCTTGATCGGCGTGGTCCGCGAAGTGGATGCCTGGTGCAGCCTTTCCTATTATCCCTGGGGCCACGCCTCCTGGAGCAGCTCGTGGTCGGACCGGCCCAAGGAAACGCCGCCGCTGCCCGCCGGGCTGGACTGGGACCTGTGGATCGGCCCGGCGCCAATGCGGCCGTACCATCGGGCGTACCATCCCCAGACGTGGCGCTGCTTCTGGGATTTTGGCTGCGGGATGATGGGCGACCGCGGGGCGCACACGCTGGATGCGGTGGTGGCCGCCTTGAAACTCGGCCCGCCGACAAGCGTCGAGGCTACCTCCTGCGGCAATACGCCGGAGGTCCACCCGCTTTCTGCGATCGTCACTTTCCGCTTCCCAAGCAGGATGGACCGCCGAGTCCGTCTAGTTTCGGAGGACGGCCTCGGAGGTTTATTCAGCCTGCCGCCGCTGAAACTCACCTGGTACGAGGGGACGCGTCCGCCGCGCCCCGACGATCTGGAGGACGGCCGCCGCGTGCCCGAGGAGGGCGGGATCTTCATGAAAGGCAGCCAGGGCACGATCATGGCCGGCGTCTACGGCGAAAGCCCGCGGATCATCCCGGAAAAGCGGATGAAAGAAGTAACGCTGGCGCCCAAGACGCTGCCGCGGGTCAAGGGCTCGCACGAAGACGACTGGGTTCGCGCCTGCAAGACCGGCATTGCCGCCGGGGCCGACTTCGCCTACAGCGGCCCCTTGACGGAAACTTGCCTGCTGGGCAACATCGCCAAGCGGATCGACGGCTGCATCGAATGGGACGCCGAGAACCTGAAGATCACGAATCTGCCCGACGCGAACCGCTTCGTTCACACCGAGTACCGCAAGGGATGGGAGCTGTAGACGATGAACAGTTGCGACCGCATTCTCGCCATGCTGGAAGGCCGGCCGGTGGATCGCTTGCCGCGGATGCCGATTACGATGATGTTCGCCGCCGACGTGCTCGGCGTTCCTTACGGCCGTTACGCGACCGATTATCGCACGATGGTCGAGGCGCAACTTCGCACCGCGGAGGCCTTCGAATTCGATTACGTGTCGTGCATCTCCGACCCGGCCCGCGAGGCGGCCGACTGCGGTGCGACGGTGCAGTTCTTCGACGACCAACCGCCGGCGATCGACGAAATCGAAGCCCTCCTGGCCGACAAGTCCAATCTAGCACGGCTGAAAATGCCCGATCCCTTAGGCGACCCAGAGGGTGCCCCGCGGATGCACGACCGCGTGCGGGCGGCGGCCCTCTTCCGCCAGCGGATCGGCGGCCAGCGATTGATCGAAGGCTGGATCGAAGGCCCCTGTGCCGAGGCGGCCGACCTGCGGGGCATCAACCGCCTGATGACCGATTTCTTCGACGACCCGCCCTTCGTTTGCGACCTGTTCGAATTCGTCGTGGAGTTGGGCCTGCGCTTCGGCCGGGCGCAGGTGGAAGCGGGTGCCGACTTCATTGGCGTGGGCGACGCGGCCGCTTCGCTCGTGGGGCCGCAGATCTATGAGGAGTTCGTCTTGCCCTATGAAAAGCGCCTGGTCGATGGCCTGCACGCTATGGGCACCAAAGTCCGTCTGCACATCTGCGGCAACACGAAGCGGATCCTTGCCGGCATGGGCAGCCTCGCTTGCGAGATCGTCGACATCGACTTCAACACGCCGTTGGCCATGGCCCGTGAGGCGATGGGACCGGACCAGGTGCTCGCCGGGAATATCGATCCGGTAAAGGCCCTGCGGAACGGCACGCCGGAGTCGGTGGCCGCGGCGATCGCCCAATGTTATGCTGAGGCCGGGCCGCGATACATCATCGCCGCCGGCTGCGAAGTGCCCCGCGACACGCCGCCGGAAAACGTCCGCGCGATGTTCCGCGGGGCCGAACGTTAGCAGCAGGGTGCGACCAGCCTGCGCAAGAGAAGTGGAAACTGGGTGTGGGAATTGCCGCGCTTCTGTGCCGGAACCGTTTCAACAACTTGCCGATATCGATGAGTTCCCGCCCTACTGTTTGAAGCCTGAACCGGAATATCTAACGTTTTTCACCAGGAGACTCGAAATGACACGTTTCTGCACATTCATCGCAATCGTTCTCACCTCCGCCGCGACGGCTGCGGGCCAAACGCCGCAACCGCTGCTGTGCGACTTGAGCCGCGTGTTGCACAAACCGGGCGAAGTCACCGCCAAGGACAACAAGAAAATCCCGGCCGGCACGGTGGAGCTTGTCGACGGCCGGTTCGGCAAGGCCTGCAAGTTCACCCTGGTCGAGTCCACCAGCCCGCAGCTCTTCACCGCCTGGGTGAACCCAACCGTCGATTGGAACCAGTTCGACGGCTTCAGCTTCTGGGTCAAGGGCGACGGCTCGAAGAGTTGCGGCGGGCTGGAGCTCATCGACGGCGACGATTTTGGCCAGCGCTACGGCTACTGCTTCCCGATTCAGTCCAAGGAGTGGGTCAAGGTCACGGTGCCCTGGAGCGACGTGGTGCCCGAACTTTCCTCCGCGCTGGTCGATGCCAGGGAAGGTTATGCCCCCGACCATTTCCGCAACGTGTGGGTGGGCAAGTGGTTCTACTGGCGCGACTATCCGGCCTGTTCGTTCACTCTGGAGCGGATGGCCCTGGAGAAACACATCGAGCGCGACGCGACCGATTACAGGCCCAAAGAGCCCGGCGTGCCGCGGCTCTTGGCCAGGCTCAAGGCCCGCAAGCCGGTGACCATCGTCACCATGGGCGATTCGCTGACCGACAAGCGGCACTGGGCCAACCGCGAGCGGCTCTGGGCCGAAGAGCTGGTTGCGCAGCTCAAGAAGACCTATGGCGGCGAAGTGACGCTGGTGAATCCGGCCATCGGCGGAACGACGCTAAGCCAGAACGTGATCCTCATGCCGCGCTGGCTGCAGGACGCGCCAGCGCCTGACCTGGTCACGATCTGGTTCGGCGGCAACGACTGGGACAGCGGCGTCCGCGGCGATCGCTACCGGCAGTACCTGGAAATGGCGGTCGACCGGGTGCGCCGTGCCACCAAGGGCCAGGCCGAGGTGCTGGTGATGACGACCTGCCCCGGTTTCGCGGCCTGGGAGACCCGCAACGAACTGTGCCGGGCGGCCTTCGAAGTGGCTCGCGAGCGCAAGACCGGTTTTGTCGATGCGGCAACCGCCTTCCACAAGGCCGGCTCCCGTGAAGAGGCCCTCAAACGGCAGTACTGGGCCTGGGACAACGTGCATCTCGGCGCCGGCGGCCACGCCCTGATCGCCGACGCGGTCTTGCGGGCCATTGGCAGCGGCGGGGCGGGCGATCTGACCGCCTCGGCCGGCGCTTCCTGGATGAAATCGACCCTCGCCCGGCCTCCGGCCAAAGGCGAAACCCCGCTGTCCAGCTTCGAGCCCGGTCAGGATGACCTCGTCGATCACGGCGCCGGCCAGGTGGTCAAGGAGCACGCCTCTGACGGCGAGCACAGCCTGCGCCTCGTCAGCAAGGCGAAAGACTATCCGGGCTTTTCCATCCAGGACGGCCAGGCCCTCCGCCTGCTGCACGAGAACTCGCGGGTCCTGGTCGACGTGTTCAACCCGCAGGACAAGGCCGTCGACGTGCAACTGCTCGTCCGCGACCCGCAAGCGACGAACTACAACCTCCGCTACAACGGCTCTGTGACCGTGAAGCCGGGCATGAACACCATCGACGTTGACTACACGAAACTGCCCCGCTACGCCACGCAGAAGAACGACAAGCCGGAGTACCTCAACGCACGGCAGCTCACACTCTTCGTCTTCTTCCTGGACCAGGGCGACGGCAGCCAGCCGGTGACGCTGTTCTTCGACAATCTGCGGCTGGCCCGCCAGGCGACCGGCCGGATTGAGTCCCGACCGGCCACGATCTCCGCGCCCCGGCCAAGCCAGCGCGGAAGGCCGAAGTCCGGCCGGGCGGCGTCGAGTTGCTTTCCAGCTTTGAGCCCGGCGGGCCGGACCTGGTCCAAGGCGATGGCACGGTCGTCGCCGAGCACGCCACCGACGGCCAGTTTGCCTTGCAAGTCAGGTCCGATGGAAAGTCGTACGGGGGCCTGCGGATCACCGACGGCCGGGCCCTGCGGAAGTTCAAGGATTACGTCCTGCTGAAAGTGGACGTATTCAACCCGCAGGATGAGCCGGTCCACTGCGGCGCCCGCATCGACGACGCGGCAAGCAAGGACTATGGCAGCCGCTACAACGACGACGGCGTCGCCATCCCGCCCGGCACGAGCACCTTCGAGATCAACCTTACGGGCCTGACCAAATCGAACGCCCGCAACTTCGCCGAACGGAAAAAGATCGACCTGGCGACCGCCCGCCTGATGACCTTGTGCATCGCCCCGGCCGGCAAGCCGCTGACGCTGTTCTTCGACAACGTGCGTCTGGAGGGCTCGGGCCTGCCGGCGGTCGAAGGGCTCAAGGCGTTCCGCTTCGGCCCACCGGGCGCGGCCGTGTATCCGGGTTTTGAGGGCTGCACCCACCAGGTTTCTTACCGCGACGAGCGCGGCTATGGCTGGATCGGCGGGGATTATGCCACGATCGTCTATATGCCGGACGCCCTGACGGGCAATTGCGCCAGCGGCCGCGAATTCCGCCTCAAGTTGCCCAACGGCCAATATGAGGTGAACCTGTGCTGGGACATGTTCGGTCTGTGGGGCACGCTGCCCGCCTACCATTGGCGCAAACTCCTGGTCAACGGCCGGGAAGTGCTCAACCAGCGGCGGAACGGAGCGGAATTCCTGGCCAACCAGTATTACGCCCACGAGGACGACGAGGACCTGCCGGGCCAGGATCTCTGGGAGAAGTACATTGCCAGTTTTCAGAAGATCCACCGCTTCGCCGCTACCGTGGCCGATGGCCTGCTGCGGATCGAGCCGCAGGCCGACATGGTGCAGGGCCGCGGGATCTGCTTCCTGGTGGTCTATCCCGAGGGCCGACTGGGCGAGGGCCGGAACTTCATGAACACGCTCAATGCCCGTCGCAAGGCGAAGTTCAACGCCGAGATGGTGGTCAGCGTGCCGAAGGCTGGCGGTGAGCAGCCCGTCGCCAAGGAAGAAGACCTCGCCCGCGGGTTCATTCCCTTCGTAGCGCAGTACAGAAGACGACGTGGCGGTGAATGCCCGCCCGCCGCAGCGCGTTGGACTCAAGCCGTTGGTGATTGCCGCGGCCCGGGGTGAGCGTCAGGGGCGCAAGTGGGGCTTTATCCGCTGGCGCGGCTCGATGGCGTCAAGGTGACCGTGGACGACCTTGTGTGGGAGGGCACACTGAGTACCAGCGCAGAGACGACAATTGCTGATATGCCGACCTCTACCGGTCCGCGGCCGAGAATCCCGGCCTCCGCCGTGCATGTCCGCAAGGTCCGCAATTTCCTCAAGGGCGAGGGAAACAGCCGCCTGGGCCACCTGCGGCCTTACATCCTCCAGGAGTTCCAGACACTAGACCTGCGGCCCGGCGTGACGCGGGCCCTCTGGCTGACGGTCACGGTCCCGCATTCCGCCCTGCCGGGAACCTACACGGGCTCGCTCCGGATCACGGCCGGCGACAAGTCGACCGCTATCCCGATCGAGCTCCGCGTCCACCCCTTCACGCTCGACAAGGTCACCGATCTGACGATCTCGGTGACTGGAGCGACGGCCGGCACGTTCACCATGCCGTATCCGGAGCTCCAAGACCGCTGGTGGCAGATCGCCGAGCAGGTGATGAAGGACCAGGCCGAGCACGGCATGAATGCCATTACGGGCGGCCCCGGCGCGGTGCTCCACGGCGTGGCCGGCGGCAAGGCCGACATCGACTACACGCAGATCGACCGCTGGATGGCCCTGGCCGTGAAGTATGGCCTGACCATGCGCGGCGACAGTTACCAGGGGCTCGACGTGTCGGGCCTGCCCAGCGACCAGGGCCCGGACTGCGTTGCCCGCTGCGAGGCGGCCGCCCGCGCGAAGTTCGGCGTGTCGTACGAGGAATTGCTGCGGATCGTCTACGGGGACCTCGACGAGCACGCCCGGCGGCAGGGCTGGCCGCCGCGGGTCTATTATTTCCTTGACGAGCCCCGGCCGGAATACGGCAACGTGCAGTCGTGCGCCGAGATGATCAAGATCCGCACGCGGGCCTGTCCCGACACGCTCTTCAGCGGCTACTACTCCACCGGCGACGGCCGCGACGTCTACTTCAGGACCATGCCGGTGAGCATCGCCCACATCGACAAGCCCTCCCTGAAGCTGGTGGCCGAGGGAGGGCGGCAAATATGGGACTACAGCGGCGACCGCGTGCGGCACGACATCGGCCGCTGGGCCTTCGTGGCCGCCAAGGCCGGCATGAAAGGCTTCTTGCGCAACGGCTACATGTACGTCTGCTCGCAGCCGTACTTCGACTTCAGCGACGACGAAGCGTCCTGGTCGGTGGTCTATCCTTCAAGCCACGGGCTCAGCGACACGGTCGGTTGGGAACGGACGGCCCAAGGCGTGAACGACTATCGTTACTTGCTGACCTGCGCACGGCTTATCCGGCAGGCCCGTGGCCTGGGCAAGGGCGCCGCGGCCGATGGGGCCGAGGGGTTCCTCAAACAAACGCTACGGTCCATCGCCATCGACGACAAGCAAACGGCCCGGCTCTCGCCCCGTCAATACGACGAATTCCGCAGCGCCCTGGCCGGTCACATCGCCGCTTTGAATCGGGCGTGTTCGCCGTAGCCCGCGTCCGCCGGATCAACCCTATTTCCGCGTCTCATTCGCTTTGGGCGTGACAGTCGCAATGTTCGGCGTGACGTCGGCCTCCACATTCCCCAGGGCCCAGGCGATGCCGCCCAGTACGATCTGCTGGAAAATGGGGTTGGTCCAAACGTCCTCGCGATGGCCCATCGAGGTATAGAACACGCGACCTTTGCCATGCTTGCGGGCCCAAGTGGCCGGGTAGGGCGGGCGCTGGTACATGGGGCCGTTCATCCCGTCCGTCTCTTGCACCAGGATCACGTGCAGGTCCGGGGCGAACTTGTGGAGGGCATACCACTCCTCGTTCAAGGCAAACGAGTCACCCAGGCCTTTGATGCCGGGAAACTCCGGCGACACGACCTTCATGGTCGCCTTCTGCTGGGCCCCGTGCACGATGAACTCGGCGCCGATCATGGCGATATAGGGATCGATTCCCTTGCTGTGGAAGGAATCGGTAGCGCAGTGGAAACCGACGAATCCTTTGCCGCCTTCGATTGCCTTCAGCATCTTCGTCTTGCGCGGGGGAAATCACGTTGCCCGTCGTGTAGAAAGCAATCAAGTCGTACTGGTCCAGATCGCCGTCGAAGACGTTCTCCTCCTGGCTGCAGACGACCTCGAAACCGGCCTTCTTGCCCAGCTCCGTGAGGACCTTTTCCGAAAACGCCAGTGGCTTGCCGTTGCGATTGACTACGGAATGGACGAAACCCGCGCTGCGGGTGAAATAAAGCACCTTCTGCTTCTTCTTGTCCGCGGCGGCGGCCCAGCGGAAAGGAAACGCGGACAGGCCGACTGCGGCCCCGGTTGCCAACAACATGTCACGACGATTCATTGCAGCATCTCCGAAAGGGGGGGGTTGGGAAACATGGCGGGAGCGGCGGGACCAGGCCCAAGGGCAGCTTTTTTGCACGACGCCGGTCCGCGCACGCTTCCCCTATGGTAAATGAACCAATCCAGATGTCAACTGCGAGGGCATCGGCGGATTGCCTCGCCGCTCCGCGGCATAAGAATCGCAACGGCCGTGAATCAGAGGCCCGGAACCGCCCCCAGCCAGCCCCCGCCCGTCAAAGCCGCAAACATCAGCGGCAAGACCAGTGCAAAGGCGAGAATGACGATGCCGACCATGACGGGCACGGCGGCCAGCCAATAAGAGGCTGAAAGCAATCTGATGACGAGGCCATTCCTGCGCATCTGCTGCGCTGAAGCCCATCCGTCGAGAAGAAACAAAATCGTAATGCTGGCCAGCAGGGCACCTGCCAGGAAAAGGGCGCCCCCAAAACTGAGAGCAGGAAGAAACATGGGAATCCCCAGGCCGCTGTAGCGGCTTGCCATTGCCTGCGGCCGACGATCCCAGTCCTTTGGGAAGGCCGGTGCCGCCTACCGATTGATTGGCAGTCCAACCGCTTGATTCACACCGTCCGACGATCAAATATAGCTCACGATTTCTGGCGGTGAAAAAATCCTACTTCGGCTTGTAGCCCAGCTTCTTGGCCTGAGCGAAATCTTCTTCGGCTTTGGCCTTCTCGCCCGTTTTGTCATAGGCCGTGCCCCGGTGATAATAGGCCCGTGCCAACTTCGGGTTGAGGCGGATGGCTTCGCCGTAATCGGCGATGGCTTTGGCGTATTCGGCCTTCTCCTGGTAGGCATTGCCTCGGCCACAATAGGCCACGGCCAATTTCGGGTCCAGCCGGATGGCCTCGCTGCAGTCGGCAAGGGCCTTGTCGAAATCGCCCTTGTGCCGGTAGGCGCCGCCCCGATTGCTATAAGCCTTGGCATATTTCGGATTGAGCCGGAGGGTCTCCGTGTAGTCGGCAATGGCCTTGTCGAAATCGCCCTTGTGCCGGTAGGTGTTGCCGCGATTGTAATACGGCTTGTCGAAGTTCGGATTGAGCCGGATGGCCTCGTTGTAGTCGGAAAGGGCCTTGTCACGGTCGCCCTTGTGCCGGTAGGCAATGCCCCGGTTGATATACGCGTCGGCGTTCTTCGGGTCCAGCTCGATGGCCTTCGTATAGTTTGCGATGGCTTCGTCGAATTCACCCTTGTGCAGGCGAGCATGCCCTAGTCCGTTGTAGGCATCGGCGTGTTTCGGGTCGAGGCGAATGGCTTCGGTGAATTCGGCGATCGCCGCATCGAAATCGCCCGACTGAGATGCGGAAACGCCCCGCTCGTATGCCTGCTTGGCACGATCGGCGCAGCCGCAGAGCGAGAACAGGCTGAAAGCCAGGATGCAGAGAATGCTTCGTTTCATCGACGCTCCCGTTGCAGAATAGACATCGTATCAAAAGGAACGGAGCAGTTTCCGCAAGAGCCACATCTCGCCCGAGTGGCATGCCTCGTCGTGCAATCCGTGCAGAATGACATAGCGGGCAGTGCGATTGCCTTTTCCCGGCAACTGGCGGCACAACTGCTCTTCGTTCAGCCTTTCCAGCACGCGCCGCAAGCGGGCATGCTGCTCGGTCAACTGGGCGATGACCTGCGCCAGCGGCGGCCACCGGTAGGGCGCAACCTGGGCGGGATCGCTCTGCCAACTGAAGATCTCGAACCACCCCTCCGGGATCTGGGGCAGGTCGCCGATCGCCTCCGCGGCAAGCGACTCGACCAGGACGAAACTGTGCCCGGCGTGCCAGAGGATATGGTTGTGCAGCTCCGGCGGTGACCAGCGGGTTTCATCGTCGGTCACGCCCTGGAGCAAGCGCAGGGTCTTGCCGCGCACTTCGTCCAAAAGCAGCAACAGTGATTGATCCGGCATGACTGGCTCCCCGGCGTCGTCTGTTGGTGTCGATTTCTGTGTATCCCGCTGTCCGATCGGCATGAGCAATCTCCCTAAATGGAGTTGTGTGATTCCCGGAGGCGTCCGATGTAGGGTGGGCCGAGTTCTACGAGTCCCACCATTTTCGGCTTTTTTGTTGGTGGGACTCGTAGAACTCGGCCCACCCTACGGAACTATGGAACGCGTGCTCGCGAGCCTCCTGGAATCGTGCAATTCCATTTAGTGTGCCGGCCTTGCGGCAAATTGTCAAGCGTGTCCGGCCCCGTATTCAAAACTGCTCGACTTGAACCGGGAGTCCGTCGTTGATCGTTGCCAGGCGGCGCAGGGTCTCCGGGTCGATTTTTGCGGGCAGGTTCCGCACAGTGCCGTCCGCCATGCCGACATTAAAGCTGGCCACATGCGCGATCCGCCCGCCGGAGCGGAGCCGCGCATTAAGCTCTTCGAGCGTGATGTCGCGCGGTTCCGTCCAACGAATCTTCAGGCCATGGACCTCGACGACCAGAATGGTGCGATTCGGCCCGTCCGTGATTTGGGCGAGGCTGGTTCCCCGTGGGCCCGGCGCGCCACCGACCATATTCTTCCCCGTGATCATCACATAGCTTGTTTCCCCGTCGCCTGGGCTGCTATCGCTGGGGCAGCGAAACAGGCGTGACATTTGTTTGACGAGATTGAGGTTCTTGGGGCTATTCCAGGGTTGCTTCGGATCGTACTGACGATAAAGCGGATCTTGGCCTAAAGACGGCAAAATTGCCACGCGCCAGCTCATCAGCGGCCTGCCGGCCTCATCGATGGTGGCCGCCGGCGGAAATTCCCCGTGCGCGCTTTCGTACGTGAGCAACCCAATTTCGATCTCCTTGATGTTGTTGGAACATGCCGCACGTCGCCCCGCCTCCCGCGCGGCATTGATGGCCGGCAACAACAAGCCAGCCAGCACGCCGCCGCAAAGCACCATTACGGCACAACAGATCGCGACGACCACGACCCAAGAGACACCGCTCTTCCGTGGAGCAGCATCCGCAGGCTGCGATACCAATTCCGCCTCGCCGGCAGTCTGCGGAACGATCACGGTCGCTCCGCAAAAGGCGCAGGTGCCGCGGCGTCCTGCAAACTCGGGCCCGACGCTGTTCCCCTCTTTGCACAACGGACAAGTGTAAACAATGGACATGACCGGAACTCCTGTTTGAACCGAAGATACTCTACGCTCCGCCATTCGCCGCTTGTCCTTCGTATCCAGCGACGCGGTCCAACATCGCAAACAACCGGCCCAGCGGCAACTCGAAACCCGGTAGCACTTCTCCGGCGGCAAGCACGCCGGTGGCCCCGAATTGAAGAACCTGGTCTTCCGCGGTATACGCCCGGGCGATTCGCGTGCCCGGATCGATATACCACACGAGTCGAACGCCCGCGGCAAAGTAATCGCGGAGCTTGCGCGACATTTCCTCTTGCGTGTTGCCAGGCGAGAGAATCTCGATCGCCAGGTCCGGCGCTACCGGGAAAATCGGTTCGCGTGGAACTTGCCGGCTGGCAAGCCTCTCCCAACGGATGAATGAGAACGTCGGGAACTCGAATTTGCCGGCCGAGTATCCGCAACAGTCCGTCCGGGGCAAGCACGATTCCCAAATCGTGAGCCTCCAGATGCTGCCAGAACAAATGGAGGATAAAGCCGGCCAGCAATGCCTCGGGCGCTCCCATGATTTTCTCCACCAGCACGCCGTCGATCAGTTCGCAGATTCGCCCGGACCGGGCCTGGAAGGCAAGCAGGTCTTCTTCGGTCGCCCTGCCCGGCGTCGGGCTCATGTGGATGCGGTCCGGCGACACTCCGCCCAGTTGGGCCAGCATGTCGGCAACCGTCCAGTCGCTCGGGATTGCAATCGATGTGACCGTGGCCATGGCCGATCTCGTGAGAACTGATACCCGGGCCCTTGCCGCAAAGGTGCTTCTATTATAGCGGAACGGGATCGCGGATCAATGTCGGCGCCGAGCAGCGGCAAACTCGCTCACTTCCGCTTGCTCAGTTCCGCCAGTACGCGGTCGGTAATGGCCTGGATCAGGGCCTCCTGGTCCGCCGTGCCCTTGCCGGCCGCCGCCGCGGCGCTGCCGCCAGTTTCCCCGGCCTTCTTGTAACTTGGCGGAGAGAACGCGGTCGGCATCACGCCGGTCTCCTTCCAACTGTCGCGGAAGACGTCGTTGGCGCAGATGTCGCAATTCTTGATCTCCGTCCGCGGATCGTGCATGCCCCACTTGCCTTTCAAATCCAAGAGGCCCTGGGCCTCCGGTTCCGTGAAGTAGTTCACCCGCCCCAGGCCCTTGGCCAGCATCAGAATGCGGCAGTAGGCGTCCAAGACTTCCGTCCACCAGTAGGCCCGCTCGACCGTCTCGCCGAAGCTCACGGTGCCGTGGTTGGCCAGGATGATGACGTTCGACTTCTTCACGAAGGGCAGGATCGTATCGGCGAACTCCTGGCCGCCGGGGATGGCGTACTTGGTGATCGGCACGTCGCCCAGGAAAATCTCCACCTCCGGCAACACGCATTGCGGGACCGGTTCGCGGGCCACCCCAAAGGCCGTGGCGTGCGGCGGATGGCAGTGTACGACCGACTTGACGTCCGACCGCTCCTTCATGATCGCCAGGTGCAGCATGACTTCGCTGGTCCGCTTCCGCCGGCCGGCGAGCTGGTTGCCTTCCATGTCGACGGTGCACAGGTCGTCGGGCTTCAGGAAGCCCTTGGAAACCATCGTGGGCGTGCACAGCACTTCCTTCTCGCTGATGCGATAGGTGATGTTGCCGTCGTTGGCGGCGGCAAAACCCCGCTTGTAAAGGCGATCGCCGATTTCGCAAATCTCTTGCTTGATCTTGTGAATATTGAGCATGGCTCGTACTTTCTCGAAATGAAAGGAAGCGTGTTTCGGTTGGTTTCGTTTCGTAGGGTGGGCCGAGTGAAACGAGTCCCACCATTTTCCGGTGTTTTCTCGGTGGGACTCGTTGCACTCGGCCCACCCTACAACTCCGCGATCTGGTCCCACCCTACGGCGTTGGCTTCAGGTCTGCCGGAATCTCGACCTGGAAGGTGTCGAGAATCGCAGCGTTGTAGGCGTCGATCGGTTTCACGGCGGGGTAGAAGGGCATGGCGGCCTCGCGGCCTTCGCTCAGCGAGACCCGCGCGCCCAGCCCGGCGCCAAGTTCGTCGAACACGACGACCTCTTCCACCGGCTCGTCCGATTTGCCCAGCAAGTTGTCCCACGACAACGGCACGACCAGCTTCCACGTCGCCCCGGCAACGCTGGGGTGCGCACGGTTCAGGGTTACGGTGCCGATGACGTCTGCAATTCGCATTTCAGTGCTTAATACTTAGGCTTAATACTTAGTGCTCAGATCTTAGGTGCAAGTACTCAGTACTGAGTACCGAGTACTGAGTACCGAGTACTAAGATCCAAGTTCTACGTTCCGAGTCTTTCTCTTAGCGATTCCGGACATTCGCGAATTCCGCCGAGACAGAAATCGCGGAGGATCTGTTTCTTTTCATACGCCGTGCCGGTCGTCGGGTCGACGACCAACACGTTGGCCCCCACGGCGGACACAGCCGCCGCAGTGGCCGAGACACCGGTCGCCAAGACCGCGCGCACGCCGGCGTGGCGATTGGCCAGGCACACTCCGGCGGCCGTGTGCCGCGTCCAGAGCAGGCCGAGGGCTTGCCCCGGGGCAACCGCGGCGGCCAGCTTATCGGTCGCAGCGATCATGCACTCCGAAGTCTCCGTTTCTACGTCGATGCCTTCCTGGTCGAGCAACTGCACGGGCACCATGCTCGCACGGCCGTCCGCCGGGTCGGGGCGCCGGGGCACCCACTTGTGGGTCGCGGGTCGTGCCCGGCCGACGACCAGCAACACGCGGGGCAGCTCTTTTCGCACGCACGCTGCCCCACTGCCGCGAACCAGCGCGACGCCTCTGCGGCGCAACTCGTCGCGGACCGACGGGGTGACCAGGGCGCCGGGCGGCACCATCAGTCGTCTTGCTCCCTGCAAGCGGCCGGCGATCGATTCGAGCGTGACCACGCGGGAATCGACGGACACGTCGCCGTCGCGCCCCGCGGGCAAATCCGCCCGCGAAACATCGGCCGGCCCGGCAGGGGTTGCCGCATCGACGGCCGGGGAGGCAGCCCCCAGTTGGGCCATCACCTCGCGCACGATGCGCTGGATGTCTTCCGTCGATGCGGTGGCCATAGTCGCAAGTTATTTCGTATCGGGGATTCCCAGCACCGACCAGCGGACCGGCGAGGTCTTGCTGTGCAAGAGCTCGCGGGTGCCGATGCCGTCGCTGGTGACCATTACCGTTTCGTCATGTCCCGCGCCGAGCCGATCGACCGCCAGGATCGGATCGCCTTCCGGCGTGTGGCCGTCGGCCTGCAGCGCCATCACCAGCAACAGCTTGCTGCCTTCCATGGAAGGATGCTTCACCGTCGCGGTTGCGCTTCCGACAACACGGCCGTAGTACATCGCCTACTTTCCCAAGATCCTCAAGTTATCGACCATCGTGCAGCGCCGCTCGCGGGTGAACGTCAGCGGCGTGGTCACGCCTTCGCCGGTGGGCGTGGCGATGGAAAACGAAGCGTAGCCCTCTCCTCCGAGTCCCAGCCCCGCCATGCACGCACCGTTCTTGACGAACAGCGTCGTGTCCATCGCCCGGCCCATCTTGGTCATGTTGTTCACGTTCGTCGAATGGATGATGGCCGTATGCCGGAAACCGTGTTCGGCTTCCTTGGCCTTGGCAATCGCCTCGTCCACGTTCCGGCAGCGGACGAAGGGCAAGAAGGGCATCATCTGTTCGACTGGTACGAACGGGTTGGATTCGTCCGTCTCGCCGAAAATCACCTCGGTGTTGGCGGGAATCGTCTTGCCGATCGCCTTGGCCAGCACCGCGGCGTCTTTGCCGATGAAATCCTTGGCCGCCACGTCATGTTTGCGGGCGCCTTCGCCCACGCTGGCAATGGCGACCTTGGTCAGGGCGTCGACTTCCTTGGCGCACAGCCGCACGGCCCCGGAGCGCTCCATGGCCGACAGCATGGCGTCGAAGACCGACTCGACGACAAAGACTTCCTTCTCGGCAATACAGAGCAGATTGTTGTCGTAGGCGGCCCCGGCGATGATGCAGCGGGCGGCGCGGTCCAGTTCGGCCGTCTCGTCGACGACCACGGGCGGATTGCCCGGCCCGGCGACCACGGCCCGCTTGGATTGCTGCATGGCAGCGCGGGCCACGGCCGGCCCGCCGGTCACGCAGATCAGGGCGATATCGCGATGCTTGAAGAGCGCCTCGGCCGTTTCCAGCGTGGGCTCGACGATCACGCAGATCAGATTGTCCACGCCCAGGTCCCGGTAGATGGCCTCGTTGAAGCGGCGGACGCCCTCGGCCGCGACCTTCTTGCCGCTGGGATGCGGATTGACCACCAGCGTGTTGCCGCCGGCAATCATGCTCACCGCGTTGCCGGTGATCGTCGGCAGGGAGTGCGTGACCGGCGTGACTGCACAGATGACGCCGAAGGGGGCGTGCTCGATCACCGCCAGGCCGTGATCGCCGCTGAAGACCTCGCTGCGGAGGAACTCCACGCCCAGCGACCGCTCGCCCAGCGTCTTGAGCTTCTCGATCTTGTGCTGCAAGCGGCCGATTTTCGTCTCTTCCATTTCCATCGTGCCCAACTCGACGCACTGCTCGATCGAGATGCGGCGGATGTGCTGGATGATGCGGCGGCGATCGTCGATCGTCATGCCGCTGAGGCGATCGAAGGCCTCGCGGGCCGCGGCCACGGCGCTGGGCACGTCGTCGAACAGGCCGAAGCGGCCCTCGTAGCTGCCGTTGGACGTAGGCGGCAGCGTGCCGCCCATCCGCGACAAGACTTGCTCAACAACGCTACGGATCAGGGTCTCGTCGATCTGGACCATTTTCAAGCTCTCGCTTCCTTGTTGTACACGCACGTTTGTGCCACGTGGACCGTGTCGAGGATTCCGATGACCACGGTGTCCACGGGCAAGTTCTTCGTTTCCGGCGTCAGGCGGGCGCTGGAACCTTGGGTGATCAGCACCATTTCGCCCTCTCCGGCGCCAACCGTATCGACCGCCACCAGCATCCGACCGCTGCTCACCAGGCTGCTCCGCGTGGCCGGATCGAGCCGATAAATCTCGACCAGCATCAGCTTGTGGCCGACCATCGTCTCGACCTTCTGCGTGGCAACCAGCGAACCGGTGACTTTGGCGATCATCATGGCTTTAACCCTTTAGCAAATTCGCGGCCAATCGGGCCACGACCAGCTCCTCGTTGGTCGGCATGACCCAGATCTGCACGCGGCTCTGCGGAGCGTGAATCGAGACCTCGCCGACCATGCGTACATGGTGCCCGGCCTGCTGGTTGGCCGCGGGATCGAGCACGATGCCCAACTCGGCCAGGTTGTGGCAAACGGCGGTCCGCAGATCGGCGCTGTTCTCGCCGATGCCGCCGGTGAACACGATCACGTCGGCGCCGCCCAGTTCGACCAGGTAGGCCCCCAGGTAGTGCCGCACGCTGGCAATGTAAACGTCCAAAGCCAGCTTCGCCCGCGCGTTGCCATTGGCGGCGGCCTCGGCAATATCGCGGTAGTCGGTGCTCACGCCGCTGATGCCCAGCAGGCCGCTCTGGCTGGCCAGGATCGACAACACTTCCTTCAGCGACTTGCCGGTCCGCTCCATGATCACCGGCAAGGCAAAGGCGTCGAAATCGCCCACGCGGTTATTCTGCGGCAGACCGCTCTGCGCGCTCATGCCCATCGTCGTGGCCACGCTCTGGCCGTTGCGAATGGCGCACAGCGAACTGGAACCGCCCAGGTGGCAGGAGATGATTCGCAGATCCGTGCGGCCGAGCAATTCGGCCGTCCGCCCGGCGATATAACGGTGGCTGGCCCCGTGGAACCCCCAGCGGCGGACGCAGTGAGATTCGGTCCACTCGTAAGGAATGGCAAAGAGCTGGTTGTGCGGCGGGATCGTCCGATGAAAATCCGTTTCGAACGCGGCCACCAGCGGAATCTTCGGCAGCTTGTCGGCCAACAGGCGCATGGCGGCGATGTACGGCGGATTGTGCGCCGGGGCCACGCCGCACATTTCTTCCATGGCCGCGAGCACGTCGGGCGTGACCCGCTGCACCCCGCTGTAGCGGCCGCCGTGGACCGTCTTGAAGGCGATCGCCGACACTTCCGCGGGATCGCGAAGGCAGCCATGGATGGGGTCGGTCAGTTGCGCCAGGCAGTGGTGCACGGCCTCGACATGGTCGGCCGCCTTGACCGTCAGAACCTGCTGGTAATCGCCGATCTGCACCGTCGAGGGGCTTTCGGGCGAGCCAATCCGTTCAATACCTCCGCGCGCGAGCTGCCGCTGGCTGTCCATGTCGAACAGCCGGTACTTGAAGCTCGTCGAACCGAGGTTGGCTACGAGGATCTTCATGGATTGCTTCTCTGTAGGATGGACCTCCGAGTCCGTCCACCCAAGCCAGGACGGACTCCGAGGTCCATCCTACGGTGGTTACGACAGGTACGCCGCGACGATGCCGTCGGCCGGGCGCGGGATGATGTGGCTGGCGACCAGCTCGCCGGCCTGCTGTGCGGCGGCGGCGCCCGCTTCCACGGCGGCACGCACGCTGCCCACGTCACCGCGCACGACGGTGGTCACTAGTCCGCCGCCGATCTGCACGCGCTTGACGATGGTCACGTTGGCGGCCTTGGCCATGGCGTCGGTGGCCTCGACGAGGGCCACGAGTCCTTTGGTTTCCAATAGTCCGATGGCTTCTTGCATGGTAGTAATCTCCCTTCGATGCTTGTTATTTGGGGGGTTGATTCGATCTGGGTTTCGTTTTCAGTCAGCGCCGCCGGCCTTTTGGGCGGCCGGAAGAACGATGCCGAGGTCTTCGTGCGGACGCGGAATGACCTGCACGCTGATGACTTCGCCGAGTCGGCCCGCGGCCGCGGCGCCGGCATCGGTGGCAGCCTTGACGGCGGCCACGTCGCCCACCACAAACGCACTGACCAGCCCGCTGCCCACCTTGTCCCAGCCATAGAACTGGACATTGGCGGCCTTCAGCATGGCGTCGGTGGCCTCGACAAGGACCGTGAAGCCCTTGACTTCAATCATACCCAACGCTTCCATTGACTTTGCCATGAGGATACTCTCCCGAGGTTAAAGGATTTGAAGGATGAAGGATGAAGGATGAGGGATGAAGCAAAGATCGCGTTCCTGCTTCATCCTTCATCCTTCATCCTTGTGCTCTACATTCTCAACAACTCCACTTTCGCCGCGTGATCCAGGTCGCACGCGTTGCCTTCATCCGTGTCCAGGTGGACTTCCAGTTTGATGTTCTTGCCGACCCGCACTTGCAGGCCGTTGAACACGATGCCGCAGGCCGAATCGACCCGCAGGCTCATGAGGTCGCCGTTCTTGACGCCGAAAAACGCGGCATCCTCGGGACCCATGTGGACGTGCCGCTCGGCGCGGATCACGCCCTGTTTCAATTCGACCACGCCCTTGGGACCGACAAGCACGCAGCCCGGCGTGTCTTTGACGTTGCCGCTGAGTCGGACCGGTAGGTCGATGCCCAGCGAGATGCCGTCGGTGAAGGCCAGTTCGACCTGCGTTTCCGGCCGCGTGGGGCCCAAGACCCGCACGGTCGGCAGCATCCGCCGCTTCGGACCGACGATCATCACGGTTTCTTCCGCGGCGAAGAATCCGTCCTGGTACAGGTCCTTCTGCACGGTCAGCTTGTGCCCCTTGCCGAAAAGTGTCTCGGTGTCTTCGTCGGTAAGGTGGCAATGCCGGGCCGATACGCTGACCACCAGGTTCGGCTTGCCCGGCGGGCCGCCCACCTGGGCCAGCACGATCTCGCGAACGATCTGCTCGATAAGGTTCCGATCAATCGGTGCGGCGATGCTCATGTTGAAGGATGAAAGATGAAGGATGAAGGATGAATACAAGCAGCAAAATAAGAATCATGGCTTCATCTTGCCGCATTTTTCTCTCTCATATTCCTTTCTCCCATTTTCCTTTCTTCCATCGTTGTTGTTCTCAATTGGCGAGCGCCGGCTCGCCGACCTCGGCCACCAGCAGGTTCACGCCGGCGGCGGTCAGCTTGGCCCGCCACTCGTCGCTGATTTGCGAGTCCACCACCACGTGGTCGACCGTGCCCAGCGAACAAACGTGCCCCAGGCTGTGGTTGCCGAACTTGGTGCTGTCGACCACCACGATCACCTCCTTGCCGGCCCGCATCATGGCGCGTTCCGTCTCGATCAACAACATGTTGTTGTTGAAAAAGCCTTCTTCACACACGGCGGCCGTGCTGAGGATCGTCTTCCGCACACGGACCTGCGACAACATCTGGTCGGCATAGGGACCGCGAACCACGCCGGTCCGCGGGCAGACATTGCCGCCGATCAATACTAGGTCGCTATTGGCGTTGGAGGCGAAAAGATTGGCTACCGGCAAGGAATTGGTTACCACGTGCAGCGGCCGGCCGACCAGTAATCTAGCCACCTCATAGGTTGTACTTCCACCATCCAAAAGAACTGTATCGCCGTCTTCGACCAGGGTCGCCGCGCACTGGGCAATGGCCTTCTTGAGGTTCCACTGGGCCGGGTCACGGGCTTCGAAGTTGGGGACCTTGGCCGCCGATCCTACGAACAGCACGCCCCCGTGAATACGCCGCGTAACGCCTTGCTCTTCGAGCAGTTCTAAGTCTCTGCGGATTGTTGATTCCGATACGCCCAGATGGTCAACCAACTGGGGCAACGAGGCAAACTGGAGGTTTCGCACCATCTCTAACAGGCGGCTGCGTCGTTCTTCACCTAGCATTCGGTCGCTCCTGACATCCGAACCAGAGTCCATCTGAGATGATTATGGCATGCCGTTCACTGGATTGCAAGCAAAATGTCGCAGCGGATGAAAGATTGTGGTGGGATTCTTTCAACCGCTGACGCGGCGAGAGGAGTCCGTTGGCTGTCTTGCGGTACTGCCATCCCAGTTGCGCAGACAGACGAGATGCCTGGATCCACCCGTAAGTTTATGAATAGGGGGAACACGGGTCTTCGCTAATTAACACTAATCTTGTAATGTTAGTGTTAATTAGCGCTCACTCGCGTTTCCTTCCTAGGTGGCGTTGTCGGTCCATGAACCGAGTGTTTGCACACCGCCGGTTTCAATGTCCAGGCCTGAAGCCGCGCCACTTCCAGGATCTGCGCCGGCCGAAAATCCGCTTTGTGAATGACCCAGTCAAAAAGCCCCGCGGGGTCCTTGGCCATGTGCCGGTCCGCCAGCACCGCCAGCCCCTTGCCCAAGCGCACGCCTTGCAGCGGCAGCTTTCCATGCTCTCGCTCATATTGATAGGCAAAGGCCAGTCCGCCCAGAAAATCCGCCGGCGCGACACTCTCGGCACCGATGAACACGCGGGCCGGCACCCGCCCGTGGACCCGCAGGTAGTCGCGCACATCAAGCGTGGCATTGCGGAACGCCGGCCAGGCGATCGTTTGCCGACCCTCGCCCGCCGGACCCGCAAGCAGGTACCCGGACGCCGAGTCGGGTCCCAACAGCCCTTTGGCCGCCAGCGGGTACTTGACGGTCTTGTCGTCGATCCGTTGCCCTATCGCCATAGCCAGCAGCTCAAACTGATCGGCCGGGGAAACGGCTTTGCCCGAGAGCACCTGATAGTCCACGCCGGTCGCATGCGGATCGGCCAAGCGCCGGGCCAATCCGCGCAGCTCGGGTTCAGTCACGCCCTCGCTGCGGACCCGATCGGCATAAATGGCGGGCAGCTCGCTGGCAGTCACAAAGCGGACCTCCAGGGCTTGGATGTGGTCGATATACTTTGCGAACCGTGCAAAAGCCTGCTCCGTCTCGTCGGCGGGGAGCTGCGGCGGGAGCTTCCAGTCCTCTCGCGGCGGGTTGGCGCCGCGGCTGAAATTCACGCCGTCCCAGAATTTCTGGTGGACGAACTCGCAGGGATGATACATGATGCTGATCAGACCCCCGCCCTCGGCGGCGAGGCGGCGGGCAATCTCCGTCACTTGTACATTGGCCTGCTCCAGCGCATGGGCTTCGTGCAGCTTCATGCGGGTGAAGTTGGGGCCCATGTGGTAGACGTTCAGTGCTCCCGCGTACCAAAATGGCTTGCCGTCCAGGCCCACGTGCGAGCCCTCATCGACGTAAACGGCCTGCACGCCGACGTCCGGAAGCGCGGCGATGGCCTGGCAGGCCCAGGATGTTCCGGGCTGGCCGTAGCAGGCGAGTTTCTCTCGGCCAAAGATCCGCCGCACGTCGGCCGCGCCCTGCTTTTCATGGCGGACGAACTCGGCCACGCCGTCCAACAGCCCGCAGTCGGCCAGGTACTCGGCCGGCGCGGGGTGGACCGAATGGAAGTTGCTGTGGTAGCCGATATCGTGCTTGCGCAAGGCGGCAATCACGTCGGCCCTGCCGCGCCGCTCCAGCACGCGGGCTTTTTCGCCCACGACCTTGAAGGTGGCACGAATGCGCCGCTGCGACAGCATTTCCGCCAGCCGCTTGGCGGCGTCGTCGGAGGCCGGCAGCAGATAGTCCTCCGTGTCAAACCAGAGGATGACGTCCACTCGCGCCGTCGGGGCCGCGACCGACCGCGATGCGGCGAAAATGATCGAGAGCGATACCAGCAGCCAGAGCGTGAAGGGATGGATCCGTTTCATGACTTATCCTGTGCAACAGAAACGCCGTTGCGAACCGCGTGCGCGGTTTCAAAGGAGAAAACGTATCGTAGCACGGCGCGAGACAAGTGGGAACAGGTTCCCGCCCGCCGGCGACTCACGGACACCTGAAGACCGCTTCCTACCCTCAAGTAGGGCACTCCGCCAGCAATCGGACTTTGCGTCCCTCGACCCGGACCCGCCCCTCGGCAATAAGTTGAATCGCCTCGGGATAGGCCTCGCACTCGGCCTCGAAGACCCGTGCGGCGAGCGTGTCGGCCGTATCATCGTCCAGTACGGGGACAGCTCGTTGGAGGATTACGGGGCCGTGGTCGTACTGGTTATCGGCGAAGTGGATCGTGCAGCCGCTGAGCTTTGCGCCGTAGTCGATGACGGCCTGGTGCACGTGATGGCCGTAGAAACCGTGGCCGCAAAAGGCCGGAATCAGCCCCGGGTGGATGTTCGTCACGCGATTGGTGAAGTCCTCGGCGATCGTTACCCGCTTAAGGAATCCGGCCATGACAACCAGGTTGGCCTTGGCCGCGCGGCAATGGTCGAAAACAGCCTTGCTGAACTCCTCCTGCGATGCAAAACACTGCGACTGTACGACAGCCGTCGGGATGCCGGCAACGTGGGCGAATTGCAGTCCTCGGGCGCTGGGACTGCTGGAAATGACCAGGGCGATCTCGACGCGCAGTTGCCCGGCCTGGATCTTTTCGATCAGGTTCCTCAGCGTCGTGCCGCCGCCGGAGATGAGCACGACGATACGGAAGGGGGCGTCAGGGGTTACCATGGGAAGCGGAAACAAGCACGAAATCCGAATGTCGAAATCCGAAACAAATTCAAAATACTAAGGTTCAAGAACCACGAATCCCACGAAAGACACGAAAGGGAATTCCAAGGACAGAAAAATGGTTGACAGAAAGATGGGCTTCCAGCCGAGTGCGATCTATCCGCTTCGAGGCCATATTTCTGTCAATTTACATTGGCTCGTGGTTTAGGACGTCTCTTGCGTGGGCACCACTCGAATGTAGAGTTTCGTCCGGTAATCGCCGATCTCGATCTCTACCGACTCCACGTCGGCCAATGGTTCGAAACCGATCGACACGGCCAGCGTCTCGGTCATGATGTAATCGCGGAACTGCTCGATCGCGGCACGTAATTCCGCGCTTTCGGTCACGAGCCCAATCTCGATGCGGTCGGTGAACTGGCAGTTCATCTCCTTGCGGCGATCGTTGACGGTCCGGGCGAACTCGCGGGCCGTGCCCTCGCGAAGCAGGTCTTCGTTCAATTCAGTCGAAAGCACGACCACGCAGGCCCTGCCTTGGGCCGCGGCCCAGCCTTCCTTCGCCTGGAGACGAACCTGAATATCATCCGAGTCGAGAACCACCGGCCCGTCGTGCAACTGGAATGTAACCTTGCCCTGGCTTTTCAATTCGGCCAGCAATGCACCGCCGTCGACCTCGGCAAGCAGTCGCTTGACGGCCGGCAACCGCTTGCCCAAGCGCGGACCAAGCCGTTTCAAGTCGGGCAGCACCGTGTAGTTGATGTAGTGGTTGGCCCGATCGGCGAAATCGACCTTCTTCACGTTCAGTTCACCGCAGATCAACTCGGAGTGCTCTTGCAGCCAAGCCAGGTACGTGCGGTCGGCCAGAATGACCTCGACCCCAGCCAGCGGTTGGCGGACTTTGAGCTTGGCGCCCATGCGGGCCGAAAGGCCCAGCGAGACGATCTCGCGCACCAGGCCCATTTGGGCCGAGAGGGCCTCGTCGATCAGGGCTGCGTCGCCGGTCGGATAGTCGCACAGGTGGACGCTCTCGACGGGGGGAGTTGGATTGTCGGACGAGGCAGGCGGGACGCCCGCACGACGGAAGGCGGCCACGGCCAGGTTCTGCCAAAACTCCTCGGCCAGGAAAGGAACCATGGGAGCGATCAGCTTGGCGGTGGTCAAAAGACACTCGTAAAGCGTCCAATAGGCGTCGCTCTTGTCGGCGTTGTGCGCGCTGCTCCAGAAACGGTCGCGGCTGCGGCGGACGTACCAGTTGCTCAAGGCGTCGACGAACTCGATCAATTGCCCGCAAGCATTGAAGTTGTCGTACTGGTCCATTTGTTCGACAACCGCGGCGGCAGTCCGATTGAGCTCGCTGAGGATCCAGCGGTCCAATTCGCTCCGCTCCCGCGGTGGGCGGTAGCTGCGGCCGGTGGCCAAGACGTCCGGCGTCAGTTGGCCGCTCGTAGTCCCACCTTCAGGCGGTCTTTCGCCGCCATTCCGGCTAAAGCCGGTACTACCAGCGCCGGTGATTTCCACGGCCGGATCGAAACCGTCGATGTTGGCGTAGATCACGAAAAAACTGTAGACGTTCCAGAGCCGCAGGAGGAACTCCGGCATGGTTTCCTTGATCGCCTGTTCGCTGTAGCGGATCGAGGTCCACGGCGGCTGATTGGAAAAGAAGAACCAGCGCAGAGCGTCGGCCCCGTAACGGTCGAAGATCTCCCGCGGCTCGCGGTAGTTCCGCTTGCTCTTCGACATTTTCTGGCCGTCTTCGCCAAGCATCAACCCCAGCACAATGCAATTGCGGAAGGGATGTGGATACGGATATTCTTGGGCTTCCTCCGCTTGCGGTTCGGCGCCAGGTTGCGAAGCCGCAAGCGGTTCGCAGTGCGGTTGTTGTCCGAACAACAGCGTGCTGATCGCCAACTGACTGTAGAACCAGCCGCGGGTCTGATCGAGGGCCTCGCTGATGAAGTCGGCGGGGAACTGCCCGCGGAATTGCTCCTGCGAGCCTTCCTTGTTGGGGTATCCCCACTGGGCGAAAGGCATCGCGCCGCTATCGAACCAACAATCGATCACGTCCGGCACGCGGCGCATCCGTTTGCCCGGCGCCTTGGGCGAATCGTAGGTCACGGCGTCGATATAGGGCTTGTGGATCCGCAGGTGCTCGGCCAGCGACGGGTTGGCCGCCTTGGCCTCTTCCCAGACCTCAAAACCGGCGGCCCCCGGCTTCTGCCGCAATTCTTCGTACGAGCTGATGGCCTCCATGTAGCCGGTCGCCTCACAAACCCAGATCGGTAGCGGCGTGCCCCAGTAACGTTCCCGCGAGAGGGCCCAATCGACGTTCGATTCCAGGAAGTTGCCGAAGCGGCCGTCGCGGATGTGCTCCGGCAGCCAGTTGATCTGCCGATTATTCGCCAGCATCTCGTCGCGGAATTTGGTCGTGCGGATGAACCAGCTCTTCCGCGGATACTGGATCAGCGGATCTTCCTCCGCCCGCCAGCAAAACGGATAGTCGTGTAGGTACTGTTCCTGGTGGAACAGTAGGCCGCGACGCTTCAAGTCGCGGATGATGTCGCGATCGCAGTCCTTGACCCAGCGGCCTTGGTAATCGGGGGCTTCGGCCGTAAAGTTGCCATCCGGGGCGACGGCGTTGATGAGCTGCGGGCCTTGACCTTCCAGAAATCGGGCCTGCTCGGAGAGGAGAACCTCGAAGTCGACTTCGCCGAAGGCCGGGGCCTGGTGGACGATGCCCGTGCCGGTATCGACCGTCACGAACTCGGCGGGCACGACCCGCCAAGCGATATGCTGTATGCCGCCGGTCTTGAGTTGGCCCTGCTTCTCGCCAAGATCCGACGAATAGTAATAGAATGGCGGGCCATATCGCTTGCCGACAAGGTCGCTGCCGCAGCATGTTGCTTCGACTTCGAACTTCAGTCTCACCTTCGCAGCGAGTGATTCGACGAGGGCCGACGCAACCCAGAAATAACCGTGAATTTCTTCATCGTCACTTGCGATAACGAGGCTGTATTCGAGCGTCGGGTGAACCGCAACGAACTGGTTGCTCGGCAGGGTCCAAGGCGTCGTTGTCCATACGAGCAAACTCGGACCGTGTGGTTTCCCGTCGTCACCCAGCAGCGGGAACTTTACGAACACGCTGGGATCGGCCACTTCGCGGTAGCCTTGGCCGACCTCGCCGCTGGAGAGGGCCGTGCCGCCTTGGGCCCACCACCAGACGATCTTGTGTCCCTGGTAGAGCAGGCCGCGCTCGAAGAATGTTTTTAGCGCCCACCAGACGCTCTCCACGTAACTCTGGTGGAAGGTGACGTAGGCCTCGTCGAGGTGAATCCAGAAGCCCAACCGCTCGGTCAGCTCCTCCCACTGCTGCATGTAGCGGAAAACGCTCTCGATGCACTTGTGGATGAAAGGCTCGACGCCGTAGGTCTCGATTTCCTCCTTGGCGTGGATGCCCAGTTCCTTGCAGACCTCGACTTCGACTGGCAGCCCGTGAGTGTCCCAGCCGGCCTTGCGCTGGCAGCAGAACCCCCGCATCGTCTTGTAGCGGGGGAAAAGATCCTTGATCGCCCGCGTGAGGCAGTGGCCGGGGTGCGGCAGGCCGTTGGCCGTGGGTGGACCTTCGTAGAACACGAACGACGGCGAACCGGCACGGATGGCCAGCGTTTTCTCGTAGATTTGCCGCTCTTTCCAAAAGCGGATGATCTTTTCTTCCTGCTGGGGCAGGGAAACCGAACTTGAGCTTGCAACGGGGTCGAACATGGAAAACTATAGAACAATTAGTCAAACCAGCGTAACCCGGTAGTAGAACAGACTGAACGACAAAAGGCAACAGGTGGATGGAAAGAATCCCTTGCGCGGTATGTTCAACAGATTGGCGGCCGACGGAATTGCACGCTTTCGGAGGGCTGGCTCAAATGAATAGGAAGCGCAGGCCCGCCGATCTCACGTCGCGGCTTCCACGACGGCGATTTCCCCCTCGGTTAAGCCGTAGAGTTCGTAGACGAGGCGGTCGATCTGGCGGTCGGTGGCGTCGATCTGGCGTCGGATCAGCGTCCTGTCGTCGGCAGTCCGGGCTTTCGACACCTTTTCGTGAAGAGCCACAATCGTTTCCACAAGTTTCAGCATGCGGGCGTGACGGGACTTGTCCGCGCGGTCTGAATGGTCGATGACGCGGATCGGCACCTTTTCCATGTACTGGTAAATCAGACGGTAGCGGAATTTCCCCGCACGAGTGCCGAAGGGGATGCTGATGTTGCTGATCGCGAACCAGAACAAACGGCTGTTGAGGACGCCCAGCAGATAGAGGTCGTCGGTGCCGAGGCAGTAGGCGGTGTTCGCAAGATAGCGGCCTTCGGTGTCCAGGTGGAAACGCGGGCCTTTGCAGATATCAGGGAAGACGATCTTGGGCGATTCGAGATACTCGTAATAATCGCAGGGGCGAAGTTCCCACCAATAGTCGCCTTGGTCTTGGCGTTTACGCAATCCCTCGGTGAATTGCGGAAATGTTCGGCGAGATGCGCATATTCAGCACTGAACCATTTCCATGCCTCGCGCTCCGAGATTCCGACCGACGGCTTCTTCAATTTTCCAATTTGTTGGCGAGTCCAACCGCTTGGGATCACGATCAGATAGCGAGTGTTCTTGCCAGTGGAATAGCGTTTGATGTCTTGGCCGCCGAGGAATCGCTTGATGAGTGCCGCGGTCCGCGGCGAGCGTTTGACAAGTGCCGTTCGCTCGTCCGGCGAAAGCTCGAAAGCTTCATTCAGACCGGTCTTGATGCCGTAGAACATTCGGCGCTCGACATATTTCCCCAGCGGCGTGCCGGCTTTCAAAACCTTGGCGAAGACGCGGGCCTCTTCGTCCGACTTGAGCGACCAGGCCTCTGTCGAGAGATGCTCTGGCGGAATTGCAAAGCGATGTGCCGCCACGTAATCGCTCAAGGATTCCATGTCGAGGGAAGGAATCTTGGCGACTTCCACGGGAGGCTGTTCAGCGCCCTTCTTAAGAAGTGGAATGCATACGTAGGTGTCTTTGGCGTTGGCAAAGACCGGCAAGCCGCCGAAATCGACAATCCGCAGCACGGCCGCATGCTTCTTCAGTGTCGAGCGAAGCGGTGCGCCGTAGGTCGTGCGGAGAAAACTGCTGGAAACAATAATGCTGAACAGGCCGCGATCGCGCAACAATCGCAGGCCGTTCTCCATGAAATAGGTGTAGAGATCCGCAATGCCGTCGAATGCCTCGTAGTGCCTGCTGAAATACTCCTTGAAGTCGGAAAGAGACTCTTGTCGCACGTAGGGCGGGTTGCCAATCACCGCGTCGAACCCGCCTGCCTTGAAGACCGCGGGGAATTCGGCCTGCCAGTCAAAGACGTTGATTCGGTACCGCTCCTCCTCGTCCAGCATGTTCAACTGATGGCCGTTGTAATAATCGGGGCCGACCAGCGAGTTCCCGCACTTGATGTTATCGGCCAAATCGGGCAGCGCTCGCTCGTGAAAGAGCCGCAACTGGTTCGAGATTGTTTCTTCCGACTCGCCCTCGAGAACCTTGAGCAGCAGGGAGAGCTTCGTCACTTCGACGGCCTGCGGATCGATGTCCACGCCGAAAATGCTGCTCAGCAGGATCCGCTTCCGCTCGGCGGTTGTCAGTTTCCACTGCCCGCCGACGCCGCGGTAGAGCACGGGATTGCGGCCCCGCGCACTGCGTTCCGGGTCGTCTTCAAGGTACCGACTGCGATGCCAATCCAACAGGAACTGGTAGGCGCCGATAAGGAATGAACCCGATCCGCAGGCCGGATCGAGTACGCGAAGCTTGGCGGCTTCCTTGGGCGTCATGCCACCCTCGCCCCGGCCCTCTCCGGGGCACCCGCCCAGTGGGTCGCGGAGAGGAGGACTTAGCAGGTTGCCGACCGTGTTCCGCACGATGTAGTCGACGATGTAGGCCGGCGTATAATAGACGCCGCCCGCCTTGCGGACTTCCGGTTTTTCTTCGACTTTGGCCTGTCCGCCGGACGTCAGGCGGATCACCTTGCCCAGGAATTGCTCGTAAACCTGCCCTAGAATCTCGGCCGGCAGCACCGAGAACTCATAGGGGCTGTCGGGGAAATACAGACTGCGGACGATGTCCCGCAGCGGCTTGTCGTCGATCTTCAGCCCGAGCGTCATATTGTCCGGCGGCTCGCCGCGATTCCGCTCACCGTCGAAGCAGAACAGGCCCGAGTTATACCGCTGGTCGGCGCGGCGGAACCATTCGCCCAATCGGGCGTAGACGCCGTCGCCGTTGGTCAAGCCTTGAAGGTTGCCATAGGGTTCGATGCCGCGATCTTCGCAAATCCGCAAGAAAACGATGCGGTCGATGGTCCGCTGCACGGCAAAATTCAGGTCGCGCGTGGAAATGCCGGGGTTCCGCAGTGCGATGTTCCGCGCCAGCACGTCGCGCCAGGATTCGATCTCGGCAAGGAACGCCGCATCGACCTCGGCGGTCCCCTTCTTGATCTTCTTTGAGGCGACCAGTTTCTCCAGCGATCCGCGACGAATGGCCTCCGGCGAAAAGAGGTCGAACAGTTCATCCCAGCGGTCAAGGTACTGCGTGTAATCGAGGATCATGATGCGGCCGGTAACCGCCTCGTCGTTCTTTTGCGGCCGGATGCGGCAATCGTAAACGGCGAACTCCTCGAAATTGGTGAGAATGCTCACCAGTAGCTTGGCCGACCAGGCATAGCGACGGAGTTGAAAAGCTGGACTGGAGGCATCGCGGATATCAACCGACGGCTTCTTCGCCTCGATGAAGAGGCTGCGAATGCCGCTACCCGCGCGAAAGCAGTAATCCGGGGCCTTCGTCCGCCCACCGATGCGGATCGCGTCTTCGTGAATGACCTCCTTGTAGGTCTCGGCGTAGCCCTTGCGGTTGAAAACGTCCCAGCCGAGGGCCTCGAAGAAGGGGTCGAGGAATTCGCGGCGAAGTTGCGTTTCGTTGTAAGTGTCGGCACGGTACGACTCGATTTGGGCCTGGAAACGTTCGACCAACTCTTCTACGACCGCCGGCGGCGTCATCGTTACCCTGCCTCCCCCGCCACCACCCCCAGCACGATTTTCCGCAATTTCGGTTCCGCCTCGGCGGCCGTGGCCAAGATTTCCTGGATGTCGGCCGGCTTGAGGGCATCCGGCAGACACATGTCGGTAACGATCGACAGGCCCAGCACACGCATGCCGGTGTGTACGGCCACGAGGACCTCGGGCACGGTCGACATGCCCACGACGTCGGCCCCGATCATGCGTAGGTAGCGGTATTCGGCCCGAGTTTCCAGGTTCGGGCCGGTCACAGCCACGTAGACGCCCTTATGGGCCGTGAAGTTCTCCTTCCGCGCAATGCCGAGTGCCCGATCGATCAGTTTGCGATCGTAAGGGGCGCACATGTCGGGGAAGCGCGGGCCGAGGCGATCGTCGTTGACCCCGATGAGGGGATTGCCGTTCATCAGGTTGATGTGGTCTTCGATGACCATGATGTCGCCCCGGGCGTACTGCGGATTCATGCCGCCGCAGGCGTTGGAGACGATCAGCAGATCGGCGCCCAACGCTCGCATGACGCGGACGGGAAATGTGACCTGGGCATAGCCGTAGCCTTCATAGACATGAAAACGGCCCTCCATGGCCACCACGGCGGCTCCGTCCAGATGACCGCAGACCAACTGGCCCGTGTGGCCGATGGCGGTCGAACGGGGGAAATGCGGAATCGAGGCGTAGTCGATCGTCGCCTCAGCTTGAATATGTCCTGCCAGGCTTCCCAGCCCCGTACCCAGGATGATGCCAATGCGGGGCTTGCTCGTCGCACGGTCGCGGATCGCCGCGACCGCCTCTTCGATTCGTGCTGCGAGTCCCTGCATGACTACTCGTCTTCCTCCACTTCGCCGGGCGCGAATTCCGAGCCGTCGTCCTCGTCGTCGACAGCATCCTCGTCGGGATCGTCGTCGTCGAAGTCGTCGTCAAATTCGTCGTCGAAATCTTCCTCGAAGTCGTCGTCGAAATCATCATCGAAATCGTCGTCATCGAATTCATCGATGTCTTCGTCCTCGTCGGCGGCCAGGATTGGCGGCAGTGAAGACGGCGGTGACATGCCGCCGCGGGGGATGTCGTTGGCGGAACCTACGCGAGTCTGTGGAAGTTGGAGGGTGCTGGACATGGGATCTGTCGCTGAAAGAGTTTGGCAAGGGAGAAGCCGAATGCCAAATTGTGATGAATGCTGCCGGGGTTTGTCAACCATGGCGCGAAAAAATCCGGGCTCTTCCGGCGTCGGGTGCAAAAGTCATGTAGGCCGAAACAAGCTTCGGGGCACCCGCGCAGCGGGTCGGTTCCCGCCTTTGGCACCCGCGGCTTTGGAAAAACCCATGCCGGAACTGCGCAAGCTTGTTCCGGTCTACACTACGCTCGGCAAGAGAGACCTATTCGCCGACGGGCTGCGGTCGGAGAGCGGCCACGTGAGGAGCCAAATCGCCCGCGGTCCGGCCGGCATCGAACCGTAGGCGCTGCCCGTCTTCCCAGGCTGCCGCCCGATCCGGATCAGGGGCCGACAACGAAGGCGGCAGCCGCTTGGCCAGGGAGAGGGCTTCCGCGGATTTACCCTGCTTGCGGTAGAGATTGTAAAGCTGATGGAGCAGGCGGAGCGAGTCGGGCCGCGCCTCCAGCGCCAGTCGCAGAACGTTACAAGCCTCGTCGTCGCGCTGCCGGGCCTGCAAGGCAAGCGCCAGACAAACGGCGGCAATTTCCCGCACCTCGCACAGGTGCCAGACCGTCGGCGCGATCCGGCCGACGCGGACGGCGGCCTCGAACGCCCGAATCGCTAGATCCAGCCGCTCGCGGACCAGCATGTAGTTGCCCAAGGCCAGCAGAAGCTGTAAATCGAAGGGAAAGTCTTCCAGCGAGTCCAGGCATGCCGTCAGTTGGCTGGCGTGTAGTTCCGGATCCTCGTCGAAGGTCGTCAAGAGACCATAATAGGCCTCCAGCCGCTGGGCCGAAGTGGGCGGTGACGACTCGACCGCCTGCCGTAACATCTCACGGGCCTGATCTTGATCGCCCAAAACGCAATGGGCCTGGCCGGCCGCCAGCAGCAGCCGAGGCGACCAATTTCCGTTAGCGTCCGCCTCTCCGCTGGCCAAGGCCAAATCGCGACGGGCCTTGGCCATCAACCGCTGGAGGTCGTGCTGGCGGGGGTGACGAACGATGCGGCAGGGAGCCTCGGCAGTTTGAATTCCGGTCGCTTTAAGCGATGCGCTCGGTGTTTCCCGAACCCGGCCTGAAAAGCGCAAATCCGCGTGGGTGGGAAACAACCTGATCTGGGCGCATTGCTCGGCCGACGCTGCTTCCTCACGGGGAGGAACTTCCACCCAAACCGAGTATGCCAGCGAGGAGTTGGCTTGTTCGTTGAGGAAACGGCGCAGTTCAGCCACGTGCTGCGCTGGAATACGTTCGCCTGCATCGAGCCAAAGCACCCAGTTTCCGTGGACAAACCTCAGACAGTGGTTCCGTGCTGCTGAGAAGTCGTTTTCCCAGGGCGTGCGCTGGACCGTCGCGCCCAGTTGGGCGGCCAATTCCGGCGTGCGATCTGTGGATCCGGTGTCCAAGACCACGATTTCGTCGGCGATCTTGTGGACGCTTTCGATCGATTCGGCCAGCACGTCCTGCTCATCGCGGACGATCATCGCGACGGAGAGGCGGGGTCGCGACAGCGATTCTGCGAGAATTTTCATATGCCATCCTTGGCAATTCTAAGATTGTCGAACCAATCCGTTCGTCGTCCGCTCGCAATCCCGGCTTTAGCCGGTTGGGACGCCGCGAGTTCCGCCGACCACGACCGTGAGTACATGGTGCCCGGGCGAGACTACGAGCCCTCTCCCGTAAGACTGTACCGAGAGCCGGGAAAAGATTAAATAGCGATTTTCCAATGACCCACCGCGGCCACGAACAGGGTGTCCGGGTTGGGGGAAGCAGCGCAGTTACGGCTTTTCGGCCACTTTTTTCCCCTGCCCCTTGTCCAAAAAACTTGGCACCGTACCATGATAAGCGATGCGGCCCTGGCCTTTGGCGATTAACCGCATAGTTGCGTGAGGTCGCGGCCCGGACTCGCATCCCCCCCGCCGGCGGGGGATTCATGCCGGCAACAGCCTCCAGGCACAAGCTACACGCGAACAAAGGAACGCAGAAAATGAAACGACGTGAGTTCTTGTCCGGATCCCTGGCTGCCGGTGTGGGAGTGGTCCTGAGCGGTTCCACTCTGCAAGGCCAGGAAAGCACTCAACCGAAACCCCCAGTACGACGAAGCAAAGGAGATTCCAAGATGAGTTTCAAGCAACCCCCATTGCCCTATGCCTTGGGTGCATTGCAGCCCTTCCTGCACGAAGAGCAGATGAACTACCACTACAACAAGCATCAGGCTGCCTATTTCAAAAACCTGAACGCCCTGGTGGAGGGCAAGCCGCAGGCTGGCGAGCCGATCACGGAGGTCATCGTCGCCGCTCCTCCTGCCAGCCCGCTGTTCAACAACGCCGCCCAGGCCTGGAACCATACTTTCTTCTGGAGTTGCATGTCGCCTTCGGGCGGCGGCGACCCGACGGGCGACCTGCTGAAGGCCATCGATCGCGATTTCGGCGGTTATGACAAGTTCAAGGCGGAATTCTCGGATAAGGCCGCCAAACTGTTCGGCTCCGGCTGGGCCTGGCTGGCCATCGACAAGCAGGGCAAGTTGGAGATCATGCCGCTGAGCAATGCCGACACGCCATTGAAGCATGAGAAGAAGCCGATCCTCACGCTGGATGTCTGGGAGCACGCGTATTACCTCGACTACAAGAATGCGCGGCCGGACTTCATCAAGGGCTTCTGGACGAAAGTCAATTGGGATTTTGCCGCAAAGAACCTGGACGATTCGACGAAGTAGTTGAAACTGGTTCCAGCGAGAGATCGACCGAGCCGCGGCCCGCAAGGCCGCGGCTTTTTTCATAGACGCCGTCCGCGCAAAAAAAGAGCCGAACCTGAAAACAGGTTCGGCGAAATTTGTTTCGGACGTATCGGCCGGCCTAACAGGGCAAGGCGGCCGAACTTGGGTCTTTCCCAGGGCAGTCCCCGCTGGAAACCCAGCGGGGCGTGCCTGGGCCCTGGTCCAGGTTTACTTCTTCTCCGTGGTGGGAGCCGGCGGCGCGGGAGGCGCAGCCGGAGCCGGCTTCACAGCCGAGGGCGAAGTGGGGGCCGGAGCCGGGGGCACTGCAGTCGGAGCAGCGGCCGGGGCCTTACCCGCACAACCGCAAGCGGTCGGTGCACAAGCGCTGCAGCTCGTGGTTGCACAGCAGCAACGCGTGCGGCGGCAGTGACGCGGACGGCAGCTCACCGGAGCGCAAGACTCGCAGCAAGAAGCCGGAGCGGCACAGGCGACCGGAGCGCAAGGCGCCGGGGCGGGGGCCGCACAGGGGGCCGGGGCCGCACAGGGCGCCGGGGCTGCACAAGCAGCCGGAGCGCAGCAGGGCGCCGGGCAGCAGCTCTTGTGGCGGCAGCAGCGACGCTCACGAATACGCTCCAAGAGGCCAGGGTGGCAGCTCTTCGGAGCACACTCGCACGAGCACGGAGTGCTGCAAGCGGCCGGAGCGCAAGGCGCCGGGGCTGCACAGGGGGCCGGGGCCGGAGCCGCACAGGGCGCCGGGGCCGCACAAGCAGCCGGAGCGCAACAGGGCTCCGGGCAGCAACTCTTGTGGCAGCGACGCTCACGCAGACGTTCGCAAAGCCGCGGATGGCAGCTTGCCGGCGCAGATTGACAACAGGCGGCCGGAGCCGCACAACAAGCCGGGGCGCAGCAATCGCCCGCCACCGCCAGGTTGGCACCGCCCACGAGGACGAGGCCGAGCACCGCAACAAACAAGGCGGCGCATAGAACACAGGTGCGATTCATTCGAGAAACCTCCTAATTTACAGGTACCGTAGCGTTTAGGTATTCGCACTAACGCCGTCACTGGTTCTCCTGTCCCCGGCCCTGACGGCTTCAACCGGAAACAGACACTCGTTCTTGCTGTGACCCAACAGCTCCACCGGCTCTTGCTGCCCTGTTCAAGCCGCAAACCGGTCGAGCTCCTGGTTTCGAAGACACAGCATTCGAACCTTAAGCTGAGCATAGCTAACCCAGATGTCAACCGGGGAGATCGCAGAAAATAACCGTCCTGGGTCAACTCGGCTGTCTGGGGGCACTCTAACATAGTTACGGAAGTTTACACCACGTTTCGCGATCCACAAGTACCCTCCAACAAAAAAAGGAGGCTTCCCCACGGGGAAGCCTCCCTGCAAAAAGCATCTAAGTTGCTTGAATTACACTGTTTACGACTCGTCGTATGAACTTTTATCCAAAAGAAAAAAGTTTCTCGTATCCCTATAATAAGAGGGGAAAAACACCCTTGTTTTTTTGGCTTTTCCGCGCCAGTCGGTCGGTTAGCACCGGTCCAGAAACTACTTGGCGCTCGGCTGTAGGATGGACGTTCGAGTCCGTTCAGTTGCAGCCGGACGGACGCGGAGGTCCATCCTACAACGCGGTCGGCTACCGGCGGAACGCGTCCCGGGGTTTAGTCTCCGCTTGGAATGGAGTCGCTTGCGCGGCAGACGGAGCGGCCTCCTGCTTTGCGCGACGCTCGATCTCCTCTTTGAGCTGCTTCTGCTTCTCCGCCACTTTCTCCGGCTCTTCGAAATTCAACAGCACCGGTGGTTCACCCTCGAACACATAGGCGGCAAGCCCGCCCACGCGCCAGCCCACTGGCTCGCGCCGGCAGACCCAAGTGATCTTGTCTGTGCGCGGTCTGCCCGTTTCATCCAGATCAATCCATTTGCTCGGGACGTGGGCGATATCGTGCTCGGGCGTGGGATACTCGGCCTCTTCGACTTCAATCCTGGCGGTATCGGCCGCCTCCGGAGCGACACGTCGGCCGCTTTCCTCGGCCTTCTTGCGGGCGGCCGTCGTTAACAACTGTGTCGCCGTATCGTTATCGCCTTTGCGAATTGCCTCAAAGAAGCGGGTAACCACCACTTTCGCATCTTGCGACGCGGGATCCGGCGCGGGACTGGCCGGATTCGACGTGGCGGCTGGCGTGCCCGGCGTGGCGCCCTGATCATTGGACTTGTTGCAACCGAATGCCAGCAAGCCCATTGCAACCAATCCAAGAATACTGGATCTCGACAACATAATATCTCTCCTCACACAATCTCAAGTCACTTGTGGACGAACAGAAGGGTGGCGGAGTGTCGCAAGATTCGTTTTCCAGGTCAAGGCCAGTGCGAAGAAAACCGCCACGCCGCCACGCCCCACGCCGCCACGCCGTGCGGCTTCCCGCACCGCGTCCAGATGATTCGCGGCGGAATGCACAGGGTGATTCTGGCAGCGTCCGCGCGGCGCGTGGGCAATATGGCCTTTTCTAGCGAGCAGAGGGCGTCTCCTGCTTTGCGCGTTGCTCGATTTCGCCTCTGAGCCAGTCCTGCTTCTTCGCCAATTCATCCGGTTTTTCAAAATTCATTAGCAGCAGACTTATTGAATCCGCATGCTAGCATGGCTATCACCGCCCACCCGATAATGCTGGATCGTGACAACATAGTTCCTTCCGTCTCACAATTCCCCGGCCATTGCGGACGAATAAGAAGAAGTAGTGTCGCAAGATCGGTTTATCGGGTCAACGTCAGTCCCATGTCGCTCGTTTCCCACGCTTGGTTTCTTACCGGTCCTACGGCCGTTGGAAAAACGGCCGTCGCAATCGCGCTTGCCGAAAAGATCGATGCGGAAATCATTTCCATGGATTCCATGGCCGTTTACCGGGGGATGGATGTTGGGACGGCAAAACCGACCGCCGACCAACGGAATCAAGTGCCCCATCATCTTGTGGATTTCGTGGCCCCCCATGAGGACTTCAGCCTGGCCCGGTATGTCGACTCGGCCCGTGCAGTGGCCGAAGAAATCACTTCCCGGAAACGACAGGTGCTATTCGTCGGGGGGACTCCGCTCTATTTGAAAGGACTGTTGCGGGGAATCTTTCGAGGGCCGCCCGCCGACTGGCAATATCGCCTTGTTCTGCGGAAACAGTCGGAGTCACACGAGCCGGGCTGGCTGCACGGCGAGTTGAAAGCCATTGATCCCGCGACCGCCGCGCGCTTGCATGCCAACGACACCCGGCGGATCATCCGTGCCCTGGAGGTATTCGAAAAAACCGGCCACCCCATCAGCGAGTTGCAGCAGCAGTTCGAGAAGGGGTTGCCGGCCGAGGCCTGTCGGGTGTTCGTTATCGACCGGCCCAAGGCAGAACTGCACGCACGGATCGACCGTCGTGTGGAGGCCATGTTCGCCGCCGGATTGGTCGATGAAGTCCGCCGGCTGCTTGCCGACCCCCGTGGACTGAGCAAAACGGCTCGGCAGGCGGTCGGTTATGCTGAGGTCATCGACTACTGTGCGGTCAGGCAGGATCTAATGTCAACCGTGGAACTGGTAAAAACACATACCCGGCAGCTTGCCAAGCGCCAGGCGACGTGGTTCCGCAGTCTAAGCGAATGCCGGTTCGTGCCCGTCGCGGGTGACGTCGCCGCCGAGGCCGTGGCCGAACAGATTTTCCAGCTTGGGCGGTAGGACAGGTTACCAACCTGTCTGACCGAGGTTGTGGCCGGTCTCTGACCGAGGTTGTGGCCGGTCTCTGACCGAGCCACCCGGTCAACCGGAGGTCTCCCGCCGAGCAGGAGACCTTCGGTCGGATGTTTCGGCGGGGTCAGGAGACCCGCGCCGAACCTGGAGCTTGGGCGGTAGGACAGGTTACCAACCTGTCTGACCGAGGTTGTGGCCGGTCTCTGACGGAGGTTGTGGCCGGTCTCTGACCGAGCCACCCCGCCGACCGGAGGTCTCCCGCCGAGCAGGAGACCTTCGGTCGGATGTTTCGGCGGGGTCAGGAGACCCGCGCCGAATCTGGAGCTTGGGCGGTAGGACAGGTTACCAACCTGTCTGACCGAGGTTGTGGCCGGTCTCTGACCGAGCCACCCCGCCGACCGGAGGTCTCCCGCCGAGCAGGAGACCTTCGGTCGGATGTTACGGCGGGGTCAGGAGACCCGCGCCGAACCTGGGTCTGACCGAGGTTGTGGCCGGTCTCTGACCGAGGTTGTGGCCGGTCTCTGACCGAGCCACCCCGCAGACCGGAGGTCTCCCGCCGAGCAGGAGACCTTCGGTCGGATGTTTCGCCGAACCTGGAGCTCGGGCGGTAGGACAGGTTTTCAACCTGTCTGAATCGAAGCATATTGAATGCCCGTACTGCGGCTCGGGCACGTTATTCCTTTTGTTCCTTGCCGTTGTCTACCTCGGTAGCGGGGGAAATGGATTGAGGTCGCAAATTGTCTATCCAATCCAAGTACTCGCAGATTTCGTGGATGGGCATACCGAGGGACATAGCAGCCCGGACGGCCTCGATCCGTTCTGGATGCGTGCCCGCACGCGCAACAGTAGTTTTGCGCTCTCGTGTACCATTCCGTCTCTTCTTTAATTCTAAGGCAAGTCGAGAACTCGCGCCAAGGGAAACTTGCTGCGTAGGCCGGAACAAGCGGAGCGCGGTTCCGGCATGTATACGTTGCGGTCGCTGCGCTGTGTTACCGCCATGCCGGAACTGCGCTGCGCTTGTTCCGGCCTACGGGCTTTCCAGTTCTCCTGCGTGTGAGAGTCCGGCCTGCTTGTGGCCGCTAGCCGCCGGCGGTAGAATCAGGTTTTGCTCAGTCTTTCCCCCCCATCCGTTGGAGTAGCGATTGTCGCCTGTTTCCGGTCGACGGTCAACGAGAACTGAACTTCCATGCGAGAGCTGACCCCTCGGGAAATTGTCAAAGAACTGAACCGGCACATCGTGGGCCAGGACGCGGCTAAGCGGGCGGTGGCCGTGGCCATTCGCAACCGTTGGCGGCGGCAGCAGGTCCCGGCGGAGATGCGGCAGGAAGTTGCACCGAAGAACATCATGATGATCGGGCCCACCGGCGTGGGCAAGACGGAGATCGCCCGGCGGCTGGCCAAGCTCACCGGGGCCCCGTTCATCAAGGTTGAGGCAACCCGCTATACGGAAGTGGGCTACTACGGCCGCGACGTGGAAAGCATGGTCCGCGAGCTGGTCGAGAACGCCATCGGCCTGGTCCGGCAGAAGGAGAAGGAGAATGTCCGCGAAGAGGCCCAGCGGCGGGCGGAAGAGGGGTTGTTGGATCTCTTGGCCCCCAGCCCGCCGGCCTTCGACACCACGGCCGACGGCCCCGAGTCGCCGGAGCGCTTCCGGCGGACGCGGGAGAAAATGCGGGCGAAGCTGAACGCGGGGGAGATGGACGACCGCCGCGTGGAACTCACGGTCGAGCAAAAGGCCGTGCCGATGATGTTCACCGGCATGGGCATGGAACAGATGGACGTCGATCTGCAAGGGATGTTGGAAAAGATCGTGCCGCGGAACACCTCGCGGCGGGAGATGTCGGTCCGCGAGGCCCGCCGCGTGCTCTTCGAGAAGGAGTCCGACGCCCTGATCAACGCCGAGAAGGTCAACGCCGTGGCGATCGACCTGGCCGAGAACCTGGGCATCATCTTCGTCGACGAGATCGACAAAATCGTGGCCAGCGATTCGGCGCACGGGGCCGACGTTTCCCGCCAGGGCGTGCAGCGCGACCTGTTGCCGATCGTGGAAGGCACAACGGTTCAGACCCGCTACGGCTACGTGAAAAGCGATCACATTCTCTTCATTGCCGCCGGGGCCTTCCATCGCGCCAAGCCCAGCGACCTGATGCCCGAGTTGCAAGGGCGGTTCCCCATTCGCGTCGAGCTCAGCGATTTGACGCGGGACGATTTCATCCGCATTTTGACCGAGCCGCGGGGCGCATTGACCAAGCAGTACCAGGCCCTGCTGGAGACCGAAGGCTGCAAGGTGGTCTTCACCGAAGACGCCATTCAATCCCTGGCCGAATACGCCTTTCAGGTGAACCAGCGGACGCAGAACATCGGCGCCCGGCGCTTGAACACGATCATGGAGCGGCTCCTGGAGGAGTTGAGTTTCGAGGCCCCCGAGATGGGCAATTCCCGCGTCGAGATCAACGCCGCCTACGTCAAGCAGCGGCTGGAAGAGATCTCGCACGACGAGGATTTGAGCAAGTTCATACTCTAGGGCGCACTGTCAAGAAACTCCCGCAGCTTATCATAATAGTGCGGCGGGCGCGGGTCGTTGTGATCGGCCCCTGCAAGCAGCAGGAACTGCTTCGGCTCGTTGGCCGCCTCGAACAGGCGGCGGGCAAACTTGAGCGGGACGATCGAATCACGGTCGCCGTGGCTCTGGTACAACGGACCGTGATAGGAAGCGATCTTCGCCGCCGAGTCGAAGCGGGTCCGCATCAAGAGCCGCACCGGCAGCCAGGGATAGTGATAAGCGGCCACGTCTGCCATGGAACTGAAGGTGTTTTCCAGGATCAGGGCCCGCGCCCCGTCGGCGGCCAGATCGACCGCCACGGCCCCGCCCAGCGACTCGCCCATGAGCACGATCCGGTCCTCGGCCAGGCCGGTTTTCTCCGCCAGCCAACTGCGGGCGGCCCGCGCGTCGGACAACACGCCGCGTTCGTCGGGCTGGCCCTCGCTCTTTCCGTAGCCGCGATAGTCGAAAATCAGCACCGCGGCCCCTACGCGGTTGTGCAACGAACGAAGTATGTCGGCACGGTGTGTGATGTTGCCCGCGTTGCCGTGGCAGAAGAGCACGACCGCGCAGGGCTTCTCGTGCGGGACGTACCAGCCGTGGATCTTCGTGCCGTCGCCCGCCGTGAACCAGGCGTCTTCCAGCGTGAGCCCCCAAGGGGCCCAATCGTCCTCGGGATAGTTCCTCGGGAAGTAGATCAGCGAGTTCTCAAGAAACATCATCGCCAAGAGCAACAGCAGGTAGACGATCAGCAGGATCCGCCCGGCACGCCAGGCAATATTATACCAGGTCCACCGGGCGGTCCGAGTTGTCGTGTTGCTCATCGGCGGTCCCCGTTGTTGTGGCCGGTCTCTGATCTGACGGAGCCACGTCCCCGACCGAAGGTCTCCTGGCGAATGGGGGGACCTTCGCCGGACCGCTTCGGCGGGGTCGGGAGACCCTCGCCGAACCCGCGGGGTCGGGAGACCCTCGCCGAACCCGTGGCTCCATTACGGTTCCACCACGTTCGGCAGGCCCCCGTTGTTGTGGCCGGTCTCTGACCGAGCCACGTCCCCGACCGAAGGTCTCCTGGCAAATGGGGGGACCTTCGCTGGACCAATTCGGCGGGGTCGGGAGACCCTCGCCGAACCCGTGGCTCCATTACGGTTTCACCACGTTCGGCAGGCCCCCGTTGTTGTGGCCGGTCTCTGACCGAGCCACGTCCCCGACCGAAGGTCTCCTGGCAAATGGGGTGACCTTCGCCGGACCAATTCGGCGGGGTCGGGAGACCCTCGCCGAACCTGTGGCTCCATTACGGTTTCACCACGTTCGGCAGGCCCCCGTTGTTGTGGCCGGTCTCTGACCGAGCCACGTCCCCGACCGAAGGTCTCCTGGCAAATGGGGTGACCTTCGCCGGACCAATTCGGCGGGGTCGGGAGACCCTCGCCGAACCTGTGGGGTCGGGAGACCCTCGCCGAACCCGTGGCTCCATTACGGTTTCACCACGTTCGGCAGCCTGCTACCTGCGGAAGAAGTGGTAGGCCGAGTTGTGAACGTCGAAATCGGCGTCGGTCAAACCGACATTCAGCCGCATGTTGAGGTAGGTATAGGCCTCGATCAGTTCCGGCGGGCCGCCTTCGGTCTTCGGCCAGTCGTAGGCCTCGTAGCGGACAGGGATGTTCAATTTGTCGTCGACGAAGATCCGGGCGACGTGGAAGAGGAAGTTCTTCCGCGGCACGGGATGCACGACTTGCGTGCAGGTGCAAACGCAGTCGTTGATCTTGGCGCCCTTGAAATACTTGACTTCGCACTCGCCGTATTTCACGTCTTCGCTGGCCACTTCGATCAACCGCTTGGTAAGGTTGAGAATGCCGACCTGCGTGAGCGGATAGCGCTGGCCGGCCATGGCCATGTCGCCGTCGGGTTTGAGCGAGACGGTGCCGAATGCCGCCTTCATGCCCGTGCCATGGGCCCACATCTTGCCGTTATTGGCCCCTTCGATGAACATGCACTCCTGGCCTTTGAGGGCGGAAGGGGCCAGGAAGTTCATATAAACGCTGAACGGCTTGTGGCGGACCTTGATAGCGATGTACTGATCTTCGCCCAAGGTGTTGCCGATCCGCTCGCGCTTGATCAACGTCGCGGTGTAGTCCTGGATTCGCTCAATCGCCGGGAGGCCTTCCCGGGCCCAGCGCAGAGCGGGCATGAGCGGATGCTCGTTCGGATCGGCCGACCGCATTTGGGCCGGATTGACATTGGGCCCGCCCGCCGGAGGGGACTGCTGGGGCTGGCCAGCAGGAACCTGGGCAGTTGCCGTGGAGATCAGCGCAAAACAAGCGAAAAAGGCTGCCGACCATGTGTACATGGTGCCCGAGCCGCGATTATTCCATTTTTGCAATAACATTAAGAAAACCCTCCTTGGTCATTCGTTCACCAGACAATCTGGCGCAACGCAGCTTCTTCCGCGCCGGCGGGCCTCCCAAGATTATCCTCCGGCACGGTCCTCATCGACCTTATCGCATCTTCCGGGCGGTAGGATTACAATGTTTTGACGAAGAGCAGCAGTTCTCGGCAATCTCACGTCCGTGCGGCTGACTGCACCAGAATTGGCGGCATAGCTTATCACGAAAATTCCGACCTGGGGAGTCCAGTTTATGGAAGAACCACAATTCGACCTCGTTCGGGTGGTTTCCTCGCCATTCGACGAGAACACTTACGTGCTATGGCGAAAAGGCCGTGACGACTGCCTGGTGGTCGACCCAGGATACGGCCCGGAGAAGATTCTCGCCCTGCTGGACGAGCGGAAAATCGAGCCGGCCGCGATTTTGAACACCCATGGCCACAGCGACCACATTGCCGGCAACGGTGCCCTCAAGCAACGCTGGCCCGACTGCCCGTTGATTATCGGGCACCAGGACGCAGCCAAGCTCACCGACCCCCAACTGAATCTTTCGGCCCGCTACGGCCGAGCGATCACAAGCCCCCCCGCCGACAGGATAGTCCGCGGAGGAGATCAAGTCTCGGCCGCCGGTCTTGAGTTGGAGGTTCGCGAGATTCCAGGCCATTCGGCGGGGCATGTGATATTCATCTGGAAGGGGCATACCCCCAATCTGGCGTTCGTGGGTGATATCATCTTCCTGGGCAGCGTCGGCAGGGCGGACTTCTACGACGGCGATTTTGACCTGTTGGCGACCGGCATTCGCGCGAAAATATTCACCCTGCCTGACGACACGGTCTTGTTCCCCGGCCACGGCCCGGCAACCACGGTGCGCCAGGAGAAAACGGGGAACCCGTTCGTGCCGGGTTAGCGGTCCTCAGTACGTCAGGCTTTCCAGCCTGACAAGGTCAGGCTCGGGTACCATGTACTCATGGTCGGCCTGACGTACAGCAAGGCCTTATTCCATTCGGCCGCCGACCGAAATGGTGACCTGGAACTGCTGCACTTTGCCGTCGGCAATGGCTCCGCGCTGTTCGATCACTTCGAACCAAGTTGGGTGCTTGATGATCTCGGCGGCCTTGGCCACCGCCACGGAAACAGCATCGCTGAGCGACTTGCTGGAGGTGCCGACCAATTGGATCTTCTGATACGTGGCGTCTGCCATCGCGAGTTCCTTATTTCTGAATTCTGCAAGATGTTTTTTCAAACGTCCGGCTATTTTAGCAGACCGATTCCCTTTGGCAACCACCACCCATTCGTCATACCCAGTTGAGCACGTCGGTCGGCGAGTTGGCCAGCACGGCCGCGCCCGCGGCCAATAGTTCATCCGCCGTTCGGAATCCCCACAGCGCGCCGACCGGGAACATCCCCGCCGCGACCGCCGTCTGCATGTCGGTGTTCGTATCGCCGAGATAAAGGACGTCGCCCGGGGCAACGCCGATTTCCGCGGCAATCGCCCGTGCACCTCCGGGATCGGGCTTGCGGGGCAAGTCGGGAACCGCGCCTTGGACAGCCTGGAAATGCCAGCCGGCCAGAAACCGCGTTACGCAGAGCCGCGTGAACTCGTCTGGCTTGTTCGAGAGCACGGCCATGGGAATTCCTCGCCGGCTGAGACCATCCAGCAGTTCCGGGATGCCCGGGTAGGGCCGGGTCTTTTCCGCCCAGCGGCCTGCATATTCGCGCCGCGTCAGCTCGATGCCCCGCGCGAGGCTCGCCGCATCGGGTCGCTCTTGCCGCATTGCGCGGCGGACCAGGTTCTCCATGCCGTCGCCGACGAAGTGCTTGTAGGCCTGCAAGGGATGCGGCGGCAGACCCATGACCGCAAGGGCCGCGTTCGTTGCATCGGCCAGGTCCTCGAGCGTGTCCAAGAGCGTGCCATCGAGATCGAAGAGTACGGCCTGGTGGAGCATGGTCATAAAGGGCTGGCCGGTTTTCAACGTATCCGGCAAACTCGCTGCCGGATACATTTTCGTCCGATAAGGCTCACGCGGAAGCCGGCGCAGCCTGCGTTTTGGCCTTCTCCGCCATCTCGCGCTCGGCGATCAGGTCTTCCAGCCGTTCCTTCTCGCGCAGCAGATCTTCGACCGACATCCCGGACTGGTCCTTAGTCTGCGACCCGGAGAAGGGAAAGCTGATCGATTGGCTGCGCAACCACTCGTTGACTTGCGCCTCATTCTTCTTGTACAGGTAGAAACCCAATGAGGCGACGCCGATTCCGACGATGAAACCGGTCACATGTTCTGAAGTGACGTTCATGACTGTCTTGCTCCTTTGAATCTGTTGGCGAACAACTGGCATCCTGCCGGAACTGCGCTGCGCTTGTTCCGGCCTACATTTGAACCTATTGCCGAAAAATCAGTTAAACCGTATGGGGATTCCCTGGGGCATCCGCCCGAATCCCTCGAGCACCTCGCCGTGGACCTTCGACACGTCGCGGAGTTCTTCCAACAAGGTGCGGAAGGGGTGCGCTCCGCCACCCGTCATCGCGTACTTGAGCAGCCCCTGGAGCGCGCTGAGGATCCGTGCTTGTTCGGGAGCGTCCACATCGGGGCCGATCGTCAATTCGTAGCGGGCCTGTCCATTTCCGCGCCCCCGCACTTCCACGGGCCGGACTTGCACGCCGGTGGCGGGAATCGCGACCAGGTGCCGTCCGAAGGACGCCAGCCAGGTGACCACCGAGGCCGCGAGGAAGTTGCCGCGAACAAAAGCGGAGATGAGATAAGCCAGCGAGAGGACTTCGGGGTCGAAAGTCCGACGCTCGCGAAGTTCCTTCCAGGCGTGGTCTACCACCGCCCATGCCGTGCCGAGTCCCGCCAGCCAGTCCCAGCGCGTCCGCGGTCCCTTCCCCATCTTCAGTCCGTGCATCACCAGCGCCAAGCCCAGCGCTGCCGCAGAAAGCGTGGCGCTGCCGCCCAGCGCGGGCTGTTGCTCGGGTTCAGCCAGGAGCCGGACCGGCGCGGAGTCGCAATCCAACGACAGGTGAAACGCGATCCGCAGCACGATTTCCTCCCGGCTGATCTCGTGGGGGTTGTAGCGGGCCAGGATGGATCGCGTGATGAGCGAAAAGCTGATCGACTCCATTCCCGGATGCTCGCGGACCCCGGCAAGCATCCGCTGCACGTCGCCCGGAGCAACCGAGAGCCGCACGCGGACCCGCCCCGGCAGCGAATGAACCACCGTTACGACTGGCTTTTCCTGCCCGATCATCGGGTCCTCCGTTCCACTGTTGTGGCCGGTCTCTGACCGAGCCACGCCGCCAACCGAAGGTCTCCCGGCGCAGGAGGAGACCTTCGGTCGGACCTTTCGGCGGGGTCGGGAGACCCGCGCCGAACTTGAGGCAGCGAATGAACCACCGTTACGACTGGCTTTTCCTGCCCGATCATCGGGTCCTCCGTTCCACGTCATGGAACAATAGCCGGGACGAATTCAGCACCACGGCCACCGTGCAGCTATTGTGGAGCACCGCGCCCCAGAACACCGGCAGAACGCCAATCGAGGCCAGCACGATTCCCAGCGTGTTCACGCCGACCGCCGCGGCGAAATTCTGCCGGATGGTCTGCATCGTGCGGCTTGCCAGGTTGATGACCGCCGGGATCATCAAGGGATCGTCTCCGGTGACGGTAATGTCCGCCGCCTCCATGGCGATATCCGTCCGCGTTCCCCCCATGGCGATTCCCACGTCGGCGTAGGCCAAAGCCGGGGCATCGTTGATGCCGTCGCCGACCATCACCACGTGCGTGCCCTTGGACTGGAGCTTCAAGACCGTTTCCGCCTTGTCGTCGGGCATGGCCTCCGCCCGATAGCGATCCACCGTCATCCGGTCGGCAATGATTTCGGCGTGTTGCTCGACATCGCCGGTCAAGAGCACGATGTCGTCAATGCCCGTGTAGCGCAGCCGGTTGATGGCCTTCTTCATGTTCTCCCGCAAGGCATCCTGGATGCCCAGCACGCCCAGGAGCTCGTTGTCGCTGGCGACATACACGATGTTCTCGCCCCCGCGGACCAGGCGATTGACGGCCTCGGTCGCCGGGGCCAGATCGATGGCGTTCTCCTGCATGAAGCGCCGGCTTCCCACGCGGATGACTCGGCCTGTCACCTTGGTCTGGACGCCGCGGGCCGTGAATACCTGGGTATCCTGGTGGGCGGGAATCTGCCAGCCGCTACGGCGGACCTTTTCGACGACGGCCGCCGCCATGGGGTGCGTGCTGGTCTCCTCGGCAGCGCTGGCGTATTGCAGCACCTCCTGGGCGGGGACCGCAAGCTTCATGGGAATGACGCTGGTCACCTCCGGGCGTCCCACGGTCATGGTGCCGGTCTTGTCGAAGATCAAGGTGTCGGCCTCGGCCAGCAGCTCCAGGTAATTGCTCCCCTTGATGAGGATTCCATTCCGGGCCGCCGTGCAGATGGCCGCCGAGAGGGCAGTTGCCGTGGAGAGCCGGACGCCGCAAGAGTAGTCGATGATCAGCATGTTCAGCGCGCGGCTGCTCTTGCGCGTCACCAGATACACGATCAACGCCAGGAGGAAATTGATGGGAATGAACTGGGCCGAAAAGCGGTCCGCGATGGTCTGCACGTTCGCCTTGCGGTGCGTGGCTTCCTCGACCATGTGGACGATCCGAGCCACCGCGGTCTGGTCGCCAACCTTCACGGCTTTGATCACGAGCCGGCCGCTCTTGACGACGGTCCCGGCGAACACCTGGTCGCCCTCGATCTTGCGGAGGGGCATGTATTCGCCGGTGATCGAAGCCTGATCGACCGCCGCCTCGCCCGACTCCACCGCGCCGTCCACGCTGATCTTCTCGCCGGTGTGGACCATGATCCGATCGCCCGCGTGGAGCTGATCGAGGTCCACGCGTTCCTCGGCGCCGTCGTCCCGCAACCGCCAGACGGTCTCTTCGCCGACGGAAAGCATGTTCCGGATCGCGCGGCGGGTGCGGCCCATCGTATACGCGGTGAGCAGTTCGGCGATGTCGGCCAGCCAAATAATCGTCAGCGCCGAGAGGCCCCGGCCGCTGGCGATGCTGGCCAGAATCGCCGTGGCGCTGAGCGTATCCGCGTTCGGACGGAACGTTTTCGCCAACGAACTCAGACCGCTGCGGAAGATGGGGATTGCCAGCGAGACGGCCGTCAGCGAGGGGACGCTGAGGAACCGGCCCGAGAGCGTCGCCGGCGCGTGGCTGGCGGACTTGCGGAAGAAATAGAAAACGAGCGTTGCCGTCGTGACTCCGATCCGCGTGAGCATGTCGGAGAGCGACCCCTCTTGCAACCGCCGTTCGTTGACGGTCGGGCGGTTCTGTTCCGCTCGTTCGGCCTTATAGGCCGTCAAGGAATACGACCCGATCACCAATTCCGCCAGTTCCACGACATCCTGCGCCGAGACCTGGTTATGGTCATAGTGGAGCAGGACATTCTGCGTGCGGATATTGACCTGTGCCCGGCAAATCGGCGACAGGTCCTGCAAACGCTGGCGGATTTCGGCAACGTACATTCCGAGATAGCGCAGCGCGCGGCAGCGGATCCGCACCCTTCCCGGAAGGGTATGAACAACCTCGCATTGCAGAAGCGGTTGCCGTTTGTGCCAGAACATCGTCAAGAATAGCCTTCTCTGCGTGGCGACAGGTTTCCAACCTGTCCTGCCTTACGATTGCCGGCCGCCCAACAGCGATACCATGCCCCACCAGACAAGCGTGAGGCCCGCTGGAAACGCCCGCATCCCTTGGGCCAGCAGTCTTTGGATGCCGATGGCGGTCAACAAAATCAGCCCTGCCGACCAGAGATCAATCAGGCCGCCGGTCTGGTCGTAGACCATCCGATTCACACTGCCCAAGATCTCCCGCAACTCCCGCGTGACGACCGGCTCCGGCGTCCGCTTCAACTCCGTATCCAGGCCCATCAGGCGGACGACCGCGGCGAAGAGCAATTCAGGCCGCACTTGTTCTTCCCGGTAGACGATCAGCACGCTGCCGGTGGCAGGGTTGAGCGTGACGGATTGCACCCCCCGAATGGCCGGAAGTTTTTCCTGCAGCAGCGCCGCGCCGGCGCTGTTTGCCGCCAGGGAGGGCACGCTCAGCCGGACCCGTCCGGGCACCCAATGCGCGGTCTGCACCGGGCCCGTGCGGAACATCGGCATAAGCCGGGCACCATGTACCCATGGTCGGCGGGGAAACTTGTTCTTGCCCAAAAGTCCGGCAAGAAGGAGTCCGGTAAGGATGTGCATGCAGCCTCCGACTTATCGTGATCGGTTCGGTCAATTTCTATACGCGCAGCAGGCGACGGGCAACCATCCGGAGAAGCCGGGCCTGTCTGCCGGGCTTGCGCTACCTGCCACGGGGGCGGGAGCTCGTGTCGCGGCTTTAGCCGGTCTTCTTCCCACGTCGCCACGGGGGCTTTCCCAAGGCGTGGTTTCCTGCCAGAATTACCGTTTGTCATCATGACATTGCTATAGTATAGAATAGATTGGCCGAGCAAGATAGGGTTTGCGAGCAAGATAGGGCGTTCGTGCGAGAATGCGTTGTCGAAGATAGGAAGGCAACCATTCGAGGGGATGTGCATGGAAAGCGTTACGGTTGAGAACTATCTCAAGGCGATTTACCAACTGTCGGACACTTCCGGAGGTGCCCCGACTGGAGAATTGGCCCGTCGCCTGAAGATCACGCCGGGCAGCGTGACCTTGATGCTACAGCGGCTTGGGGAAACCGGACTTGTCAAGTACGCGGCCCATCAAGGTGTTCGCCTCACCAAGAAAGGCGAGAAGGTGGCGATTCGCGTCGTCCGCAAGCACCGCCTGCTGGAGCTATTTCTCACCCGCTCTCTGGGGCTCCCTTGGGATGAAGTCCACGAGGAAGCCGAGAACCTGGAGCACGCCGCTTCCGACCGTCTTGTGGCCCGCATCGACGATTACTTGGGGTATCCGGACCGGGACCCGCACGGAGACCCGATTCCCGACGCCGACGGCAAGATGCGGACCAGGGAAGGGACCCCTCTGGCGGAGTGCGGGCCGAAGACCCGCTTCGAACTGCTGCGGGTACCGGACCGGTCGCCCGATTTCCTCCGCTACCTCCGCGAGGGCGGTTTGATCGTGGGCGCGAAAGGGACCGTGCTGGAGAACCAGCCTTCGGCGGGTATCGTGACGGTTGAGGTGGAAGGCCGCGCGGTCGGCCTGAGTCGGGAAATGGCGGCCAGCATCCTGGTGCGGCCCTTGTCGTGACGTTCTACGGATTTGGTTCGAAATAACTTCCCGATTTCGCCGTAGGGCGGACTTTAGTTTGCCCAACGAGTTGTTCTTGACCATTATCTAAGTCCCTTGCCCATCATTCGCGGCTCGCGATTTTGCCCGTGCCTTTGTGACGGCAGGCCGGCCCTCCCGATTCTTATTCTTCCTAAAAAGGGGGGTTGTCTTCGTTCTTGATTTTGTCCTACTATTGTTTGAATATTTGGTTCACCAAATAAAAGACTTTCCTTAAACATCATTTGCTTTGGGTGGTTGGTCGGGCGCATTGCACGCGGTCGACAGGCGGTGGAGAGAAACCTCAAGCGAATGTTGTGGTTTCATCCTGGCCAATAACAGAAAGGCAATACTATGACTCAACCGTTGCAAACCAGGCTGCCGCAAAGGGCCCGCGGAGCCTTCACGCTCGTCGAGCTGCTTGTGGTCGTCACGATCATCGGCACACTGATCGGAATGCTCCTCCCGGCCGTGAACAAGGCCCGCGAGGCGGGGCGCGAGCCCGGAGCGTAAATAACCTCAAGCAGATCGGCCTGGCAATGCATGCCTTCGAGGGGGGGAATGGGCACTTCCCGCCCGGCTACACGTCCGCTCGTTACCTATCCGGCAAGCCCGCCCCCGCCGGCATGGATCTGGGGACTGGTCGCGATCCTTGCTGCACGTATGACGCCCCGCCCGGCTGGGCCTGGGGAACGTATCTGCTGCCGTACATGGAATACAACGGCTTGTACAAGCAGCTCAACCTCAATCTGCCGTGCTACGACCCGGCCAACGTGATGGCGGTCGCGACTCCCGTGAAGGAGTACCTTTGCCCCTGGGCCCCCAACAGCTCGCCCACCATGCAGGTCAAGCAATTGAACAACCCCACGGCCAGCCCGATCGATCCGAGCGACTACACCGTGATGGCCGTCTTCGGCCGATCGCACTACGTTGCCAACGCCGGCCTCAACGACCCCTGGGGGATGAGCTTACCGGACTGGTCGGTACTGCCCGGCATCGGGCCGTTCTTGCGTAACTCCCAGACCAGAGTGATCGACGTGTCTGATGGCTTGACGCACACGGTGTTTGTCGGGGAGCACACCAACTACACGGACAAAACGTGGGTGGGCGTGGTCCCGGCTTCGAACCAGATCAACGAAAACCCGGTCGAATACCCTGCCACTGACGGCGGCTGGGACGAGGCCGGTTGCACGGTCCTCTGCCATAGCGGTCCGGCCTTGGACGACGGCCCGGTTCCCATCATCCATCCGCCAAGTTATCCCGTGGACCACTGCGATGAGATGTACGGGCCCTGGTCGGGCAGGGGCGGAAACGTGCTTTTCGGCGACGGACACGTGGAATTCATCCCGTCCATGATTGACCTGAGCGCCTGGTCCGCGCTTTCCACCATGAAAAATGGAGACTTTCCCGGTGACTACACTAGGAGCTACGGTGGTGGCGATTAAGCAAGACGACAATGCGGACCGTTTGCGGAGGCGCATCCTGCTTTGGTCCATGGGCGTTGCGGTCCTGGTGCTGACCGTAATCTGGTGGCCGGGGTGCCGCCAGTATCCCCCCGCCACGAGCATCGAGGCCTACACGCTGATGGAGGCACTGTACACCGCCTGCAACACGAAAAACGCCGCCTCGCTCGACAAGATCGAGCAGTGGGTGAATCGGGACCTCGACGAGGGAAAAATCGGGCCGGCGGAGAAGGACGCATTCGCGCGAATTATCGGCATGGCCAAGAGCGGCAATTGGCAGGCTGCGACGAAGGCGGCGTTCAGATTTTCCCAGGACCAGGTCGGTCAAGGACGACTATTCCCGAAGTCGGAGAAGCCCCGCCGCGGGCACGATGACCGCGGCAAGCAATAGCTGGCGGGCCCCGCTCCCGTTGATTGGCTAAGTTGGAGGGCTTTGCCTTGCTTCGTTTTCGTGCTATACTTGCAACGCTGTATTTTTTCAGCCAAATATTTCTATTTGGTTTGCAAAAACTTGGATCGAAGAGTCGATTACAAGAACCAGGCTGCCTGTAGCCCGTTCTTGAAATAACATTCAAGTCGCGACGCGGGGTCGATCATGGGTTGGTTCAGGACTGGCAGAAAAATGCGGCCGGCGAACAGACCTCACGAAGCCGATAATCCTCTCGCAGTAGAGGTCGACGGCGGCGACCCCGCCCTTGCCGCGCCGGCCGGCAACGTCTCCCTCGAAGGCGTGCATGGCAGCGTGAAATTGCCCGGCCACGAGGCCGGCTTCTGGAAGCAGTGGCTGGCCTTCTCTGGACCCGCAGTCCTCGTTAGCGTGGGCTACATGGACCCGGGCAACTGGGGGACCGACCTGCAAGCCGGCGCCCAGTACAAATTCGGGCTGTTGTGGGTCGTGGGCATGGCCAGCCTGATGGCCATCTTCATGCAGGTGATTGCCGCACGGCTGGGCGTGGTGACCGGCAAGGACCTGGCCCAATGCTGCCGCGACTGGTATCCGCGCTGGACCCGCTGGCCCAACTGGCTGTTGTGCGAGGTGGCCATCGGTGCATGCGACCTGGCCGAGGTGCTGGGCAGCGCCGTGGCCCTGAACCTCATGTTCCACATCCCGCTGTTGTGGGCAGTCATCATCACCGGTTTTGATGTCTTGTTACTCTTGGGCCTGCAGCGATTCGGCATGCGAACCATCGAAGCCATCGTGCTGCTGTTGGTGGCAACCATGTCGGTGTGCTACTTCATCGAGATTTTCGTGCTTCCGCAAACGCAGCCGAGCTTTGCCGAGATGGGCCTGGCCATGGTCAGTCCGGGCCTCGGCCAAGAAGGAATGCTTGCATTGGCCATCGCCATCATCGGGGCCACGGTCATGCCCCACAACCTCTACTTGCACTCGGCCCTGGTTCAGACCCGCAAACTGGGGACGGACGAACGCTCCATTCGCCGCGGGATCCGCTTCAACACGATCGACTCGACGGTTGCCCTGAGCATCGCCTTCTTCGTCAACGCTGCCATCCTGGTGCTGGCGGCGCTGGTCTTCTACGAGCCGCTGCACACGCCCCAAGCCCTTGCCGACGGCTACACCATTGTGGCGGGGACCAAGATCAGCCCCGAAAGCGACTGGATCCGCGATGCTTACTTGACGCTCGCACCGTTGTTGGGCACCGCCGTGGCGAGCACGCTGTTTGCCGTGGCCCTCTTGGCCAGCGGGCAGAGCAGCACGATCACGGGCACGCTGGCCGGGCAGGTGGTGATGGAGGGCTTCATGCACTGGCGGCTTTCCCCCTGGGTGCGGCGACTGATCACTCGCACCCTGGCCATTCTGCCGGCGGTCTTCGTGATCGGACTTCGCGGCGAGAGCAGCGGCGTGAACGGCCTGCTGTGTCTCAGCCAGATGGTGCTCGCCCTGCAACTGCCGTTTGCCATGTTCCCCCTCTTGCTTTTCACCTCCTCCCGCAAGAGAATGGGCAAATGGAAACTCGGTTGGTTCTTGCTGATCGCCGGGTGGGGCAGTGCCGTAGTGATTACGACGATGGACATCTTCGCTTTGCCGGAAACGGCGCAAGACGCCTGGAAGGTCATCCGACCGCCCGCCGTTGCAGAACAGGAATAGCATGTACGAAACCATTCTCATGACGTTGGACGCCAATCCTACCGACCGGGCGATTATCGAGCACGTCAAGCAGCTCGCGGCGTGCCTGAAAAGCCGCGTCGTGCTGCTCCATGTAGTCACCAGCGCCGTGGCCCAATGGCAGGGCGAGAACGCAGCCGGCGAGGAGGTCCGCGAGTCGCAGGCCTACGTGGACGGCGTGAAGGCCGAATTCGAAGCCTTGGGTCTGTCCGCCGACGCGCAACTGGCCTACGGCACGCCGCCCGCCAGGCAAATCGTCAAGTGGGTCGAAGAGAACGGCTGCGACCTCGTGGCCATGAGTACCCACGGGCACCGCTTGCTGGGCGACCTGCTTCTGGGAGTGACGGCTTTTGACGTGCAACACAGTATCAGCGTGCCCGTGCTCCTCCTTCGGGCGAAGTGAGGCAGGCAAAAGAACGACACGGGCGGCAGGTTTTGCCCGCCACCCGTGTGTTTTTCTCAAACTCTTGGGAACGCCCTCCGTGGCGTTCCATGCTTTCGGAACGCCACGAAGGGCGTTCCCTAGAGACAATCGGGATCAATGGGCGGCCGTGTCGCCGGCTTCCATCGAGCCGACGATTTCCTTCATCTCGGCCGACTCGGTGTTCGACTTCTTCACGGCCCAGACGATCGCCAGGATCGAGCCGATGGCAACGACCACGCCGATCAAGGCGATGGGCTCCGGCGCGCCGGGCAACGAGCTCTTGATTCCCGCCAGGTTGATTCTCAACACCACGCTGCTCAGCGAAAGCATGGCGACCATGTTCATCACCTTGACCAGCGGGTTGATGGCGGGACCGGCCGTATCCTTCAGCGGGTCGCCCACGGTGTCGCCGGTGACGGCCGCCTTGTGCCTCTCCGAGCCCTTGCCGAGGTTGCGGGCCGGATCCTTCGGCTCGTCCTCGATCATCTTCTTGGCGTTGTCCCAGGCGCCGCCGGCGTTGGCCATGAAGACCGCGAGCGCCACGCCCGAAACGATCATGCCGGCCAGGAAACCGCCCAGGGCATAGGGGCCCAGCAACACGCCGACGAGGATCGGGCTGAGCACGGCCAGCAGCCCCGGCCCGATCAATTCGCCTTGGGCGGCGCTGGTGCAGATATCGACTACACGGCCGTAATCGGGCTTCTTCGTGCCCGCCCAGATCTCCTTGTCGCGGAACTGGATGCGGCATTCCTTGATGATGTAGAAGGCCGCACGGCCCACGGCGCGGATCAGCATCGAGCTGAACAACCAGGGCACGGCACCGCCGATCAGCAGGCCGATGAACACCCGCGGCTCGGCCACGGTGAGCAGGGCCGCGTACTTCGCGTACTCGCCCTGGGTCATTTCCGTGATCTTATCTTCCGACCCCATGGCCAGCGCGGCGATGAAGCTGGCGAACAGCGACACGGCCGCGATCACGGCCGAACCGATGGCGATGCCCTTGGTCTCGGCCTTCGTGGTGTTGCCCACGGCGTCCAGGTCGGCCAGGATCTGGCGGGCCCGCTTGTACTTCTCCTCGCCCATCTCCTTCTCGTCGTAGCCCATCTCGCCGATGCCGTTGGCATTGTCGGCCACGGGACCGAAGACGTCCATCGAGATCGTGTTGCCCGTAAGGGTCAACATGCCGATGCCGGCCATCGCCACGCCATAAGCAATGAACACGGGCGAGGCCCCAAGATAACAAAAGACCGACAGGGCAATGGCGGTCGCCAGGACCAGGGTGGCCATCACGGCCGACTCGTAGCCGACGGCGAAACCCTGGATGATGTTCGTGGCGTGGCCCGTCTGGCAGGCCCGCGCCAAGGTCTTCACGGGAGAATGGGTCGTGTGGGTATAGTAGCTGGTGAGCTTGTTCAATACGATCGCCAGGATGATGCCGATGAAGCAGGTGAGGATCGGCCGCGTATCGACACCCGGCTTGTCGACACCCGAACTCCAAACGTTGACCAGCGGCGACTGCTCTTCCGCCAGGATCGACCCCTTATATCCTTTGAGCGGTTCGTCGTCGACCTTCAACGCGACCTGCCTGGTCGCGTCCTTCTCGCGGAACTCCGCCACGATCGGCTGACCTTCGTTGCTCTCCGCGATCCACTGGCGGAAGACGTTGGCCCGCTGCTCCTCCGGCAGCGTCTTGTTCTCGACGGCCTTGTCCAGCGTTTCGTTCAAAACGGCTTGGGCTTTCTTGAACTGCTCGCTCACCTTGTAGCCGGAAATTGCCTGTGGATACTTGCGAATGTAATCGTCGTCCATCCTCAGGTAAGCGAATCCCAGCGCCACGAACCCCACCACGGAGATCGCCGAACCGATCCAGAAGCCGCGGTGTACGCTCTTCAGGGCCGTGTCGGACGTGTCGTGGGGACCGGCCTTCACCGTGTAGGTGCTGATGATCGAGCCCAGCACGCCGATGCCGCGGACCAGCAGCGGGAAAATCACGCCCTTGTGGCCGAAACTGGCCATGCCCAGGATCATGGCGGCGACGATCGTCACTTCGTAGCTTTCGAAAATGTCGGCTGCCATGCCGGCGCAGTCACCCACGTTGTCGCCCACATTGTCGGCGATCGTGGCCGCGTTGCGGGGATCGTCTTCCGGAATACCTGCCTCGACCTTGCCCACGAGATCGGCGCCGACATCGGCCGCCTTGGTATAAATACCGCCGCCGACACGCATGAAGAGGGCCAGCAGCGTGCCGCCGAAACCGAAGCCCAGCAGGGCCTCATAGGCCTTTTCGCCGTAGATCAAGAAGATGCACGTGCCGCCCAACAGCCCCAGGCCGTCGGTCAACATGCCCGTCACCGTGCCCGTGCGGTAGCCAAGCTGCATGGCCTCGCCATAACTGTTGCGGGCGGCGGCCGCCACGCGAAGATTGCCGGTGGTGGCCAGCTTCATGCCGCACAAACCGACCAGCAAGCTGAAGATCGAGCCCATAAGGAAGGCCCCTGCACGGCCAACGGCAAATTGCCACTCGCCGTATTTCGTGGCATACAGCAGGACGGTAATGATGGCGATGAGAGGAAAAATCTTGCGGAACTGGGCGGCAAGATAGGCGTTGGCGCCCTCGCGGACCGCGGCGGCAATTTCCTGCATCCGCGGCGTTCCCTTATCGGCCTTTGTGACCTGGCCAACCAGCAGGCCGGCATAGAGCAGGCCCGCTACGGCCACGGCGAGGACGGCATACAACGAATACCGCTCCATGTCGGTGTACTTGTCGGTCTCCCTGATCGGCTCGAACCAGGGGAATTTCTTCGCTTGCACGCCCTCGACAGCGCTGGACTTCTCGGCGGCCACCGCCGTGGAACTACCCGAACTGGCCATCGCCTGGTCGTTGATCGTCAACCACACGCCGCCCCCCAAGAAACTCAGACAGAGCAAAACCAACCCGATGGTGGGTACGCGGCCAAAACGTCTCCATGTTGGCCGATATCCGCGGTTCCTTGATTCCGACGAACTCGTCATACCAAACTCCTCTCGTGAAAACCGAAATTGATTAAACTCAGAAGTTTACCCCGCCCTCCCCAAGCTCGCAAGAGGCCCAACGAGTTATGCCTCGCCCGGGCCGAAGTGACGGGCTTGGTTCAGAAACGGGGACTGGCTCCGAGCCGAATAGCGATTAGGCCGCAAGAAATGGACGCCGGCGAGGTGCCTGTCCCCATTTCTGACCAAGCCAAGTGACGCATTCGATACTAACCCGAAGCGCAAGCGAGGGAACGACTTACGGCCCTCGCTTGCGCTTTGGGTTAGGATCATTTTCCGCCACAACATCTCCATGGGCGCGGTGCTGCCACGAGGTAGCTGTTGCAAACCGCTTCCCTTGGCGCAAGCCGTTCCCGCAGCATCAAACGGAAGAAGTGCGCGCTCCAAGGTTATAACGCTACGGCGATTTCTTATGAGGCTTGGTTCAGAAACGGGGACTGGCTCCGAGCCGAATAGCGATTAGGCCGCAAGAAATGGACGCCGGCGAGGTGCCTGTCCCCATTTCTGAACCAAGCCTCTTATGACCACCAGCGACTTCCCTATAACATTATCAAATAAGGAGTTATGGCGAACGTCCGGGCGCCTTCCTGGGCTTGTGTCATGTGCGCATAACCGGGTAGAATAACCCCAAGGAGTCTGTCATGGTACGCCTCACGTTGCTTCCGGGGATGTTGTTTTTCGCTTGCGCCTCGCTGCTCTCGGCCGCGCCGCCGGCGCCGACGCCTTCGCCCCTGGTGCGCGTCGTCGACCTGGGCCTTGGCGAGTCGACCGAAGTCGTGCTCTGCGACGGCACGAAGGTCCAGGTCAAGTTGCTTGATCTGCAGGAAACGCGGGATTCCATCCGCGCTGCGGTCCGCATCGCCCGCGTCCGGGTGGAGATCGACGGCCAACGGGTCTGGCTCACTTCCGGCAACTACAACCTGCCCGTCACTACAGGCAAGGTGCAGGTCGATTGTCCCATCACCAAAGGCCCTGCGAGCAACAGCAATGGAGACGCTTGGGGCCTGGAGAAGGATGCGCGCTTGCGGTTGTGGCCGGCCGCTTCACCGCTGTTCCTCCCCGACAAGATGGTCTATCCGGTCAAGCAACGATGGTTTGCCAGTGCCACGCAGATGGCCAACGAGCCCGTGCACAACAACGGTGAAGAGGATGCCAAGGTCCGCAAGATCTACTACCACTACGGCCTCGATTTCGGCGGCGCGGAGATCCTCACTGAGGTGGTCGCCGCCACCGACGGCCTGGTGGTCTCCGCGGGCACGGCGGTCCTGCCGGGCTACGCCGGTACGCCCGTCGCGATCCGTTACGACGTGATCTATCTGCTCGACGCCCAGGGCTGGTACTACCGCTACAGCCATCTGCACTCGTTTGCGGAGGGCGTGAAGGCCGGTGTGAAGGTCAAGGCCGGGCAGCGGCTCGGACTGCTGGGCAAGGAGGGCGCCAGCGGCGGCTGGAGCCACCTGCACTTCGACATCTTCTGCCGCCAGCCCTCCGGCAAGTGGGGCTGCCAGGAGGCCTACGCTTTCGTCTGGGAGGCCTACCGAAAACAGTACGACCCCAAGCTCGTCGCGGTCGCCCGGCCGCACCTCTACCTGGCCGCGGGCGAAACGGCCCTGCTCGACGGCGGCAAGTCGTGGTCGGCCGACGGGCGGATCGTGCGTTACCAGTGGACTTTCACCGACGGCGCAACGGCCGAGGGAGCCCGGGTGGAGCGGAAGTACGCGCGGCCGGGCTTCTACAGCGAGATTCTCAAAATCACCGACGCTGCTGGCCGGATCGCTTATGACGTTGCCACCGTGGTGGTGGCCGAGCGCGATCATCCGGAGCGGGTACCGCCGGGGATGCACGTCGCCTATTACCCTTCGCTCGCCGTACACGCCGGCGAGGTGCTGACCTTCAAGTGCCGCATGTTCGGCAGCACGCAAGGCGCGGAAACGTGGGACTTCGGCGACGGCACTCCGCCGGCGATTACGCATTCCAATCGCAATGCCGAGAGGCACGCCGCGGACGGCTACGCCGTGATTACCCACCGCTACGAGCGGCCGGGGCACTATTTGGTCCGCGTCGAGCGCAAGGACGACCACGGTTGGCCCGCCATCGGCCGCGTGTGCGTGCCGGTTTCACCCCCGTAGATTGTCGTCGGTGGTCCGCTTCAGGCTAATACGGAAACCGCGCGTCCAGCGGCGATGCGGCCAACTCGGCCAGGAAACCGCCGAGCCGCTCGACCAGGATCTCCATCAACCGCAGGCCCTTGTCGGCGGTGGCGGCATGCGGGTTGCCACAACCGCTGTTGGTGGTCAAGAGATGCCAGGGGCGGGTGATCGAAACCCAGTCGCGATTGACGGCGTCGAACCGTGACAGGGCCGCCCGGCCGTCGTCGGCCGCCAGGGAGCCGTCGACGTTCCGCGCGACCAACTCGGGATGATAGGCCAGCATCAGCGAGGTCTCCATCTCGCCGGCGTGGTCGTCGGGCGCGTGGAAGATGTCGCTGTAAACGTCTTTGAAGGCCGCATACCAGTTGCACAGGAAGAGCTTGGCCGGCGTCTGGTCGTAAAGCTCCCGCAGCACCGGCTTCAGATCGTTGCCGCCGTGACTGTTCAAGAGCACGATCTTCTGCATGCCGTGCCGCGAAAGCGATTCGACCAGATCGCCCAACACGATCGAGAGCGTGGCCGGATTGAGGTTCATCGTCAAGGGAAACTGCATCTGGTTGGTCTGCGTGCCGTAGGGAATCGTGGGCAGCAAGACGACCTTCGCCCCGCGGTTCCAGGCGGCCTCGCAAATCTTCTCGCCCACCAGGTCGGCTTCGAAAATGTCGGTGCCGTAGGGCAAGTGCAGATTGTGCGGCTCGGTGGCGCCCAGGGGAAGGACGGCGACCTCGTAGGCCTGCTCCTTGACGATGCCGTAATTGACTTCCGCAAGTTTCCAAAGACGCATCATTCACCTCTTCATGTACGCCTGATATTGTTTGTCCAACTCAGCGTAGCCGACGCCGGTCGTGCGGGCAAGCAGGTCCGGATCTTCGCTGCCGTCATAAATCGCCCGCAGGCACCTGACCAGGGCGTCGCGATAACGGCCGTCGTCATAGTGCATGAGGAAATTGGCCATGCCGGCGATCTGGCTGTAGAGCTTGGCGATTTGGGGATGGCCCTGCACGTCGTGCACGCCCATGCGAACGAGCTTGTCGAACGGCAGGTAAAAGTCTTTCTTCTCCACGTGATATCGCGCAGCCTGCATGCGGACGTCGCCGAGCCCGCCGAGAACGAAGCTATCGCCTTCGCGGCGGAGCGTTTCCATGTACATGGCGATGCCTTCGACCAGCCAGCAATTGGCCTTGCGGCCCACGTTGTCGGCCGCCGGGGCGCCGGTGGGGCGCCGGTACCCTGGGTCCGGGTCGCGATTGCTGGAAAAGCTGGTGCGTGGCCTCGTGATACATGGTCCGCTCGCTGTCTTCGCTGCCGGCATAGAAGTAGGCCATGCGCTTCTCGGCCAGATAAAGGCCCATCGAGATGCCCACGTCGGGCACGAAGGGCGTCAATGCCTGATGGTACTGCTGCTTGTCGCGGAAGTAGACGACGTCCAGCCGCTTCGATTCCATAGCGCGCGGCGGCTGGCCGTTGAAAAGGGCCTCGACGTCGGCTTCGCTGGCGTAATAGCCCAGAAAGACCTGCCGCCACACGCGGTGCAAGTTTTCCAGCTTGACACCCAAGGCCACCGCGGCCTCGATGCTGTGATTGGTACAGATGCGGTAATGTTCGGTTTCAATGACCCAGCCGAAACGGATATCGGAGTGCAGCCTGGCGTCGTTGCCGGCATCGATCCAGGTGACGCCCAGCAGCCGCTCGCCCCGTTCATAGCGCGGCAGATTGGCCTTTGCGATCCAGCCGAACTTCTCGTGCCAGACCATGCCGCTGCGGAACATCAGCACCTCGAAGGGCGTGCGCCATTGGTCCTGATACTTCTGATAACCGAACACGCGCCGGGCTGCCTCGTGATCGGGATTAGCCTGCAGGGCATCGAGGGCAAGGCGATAGGCCAACGGCGCCTGATGACGGCGGACGCAGCGTAGGGCCAGGGCAAACAGCGTCGCGGACTGGTCCTGACGCAGTTTCAACAACTGGCGATGCCACTCGGCCAGATCGCCCGACCCGCCTTCCGGCGGCGGGTACCGTGTACTCATGGTCGGCGAGCCGACTTCCCGCGGCAACACGGGCAGCACGATCGTCGAGGGGTCGAGCGGTGCAACCAGATTAACCGTTACTTTTGCTTCGGCCGACAGGTTCTTTTGTCGGCACCAGCCTGCCAAGCGGCCAAGGTCGGCCGCATAATGGGCTTTCAAGGTTGCCGCTTCCCGGGCGAGATCCTCGGCCGCCGGGCAATTTCCCGAAAACACCGCGCAGCAAAGCACGGCGGCCGACAGCGCAAGGCGGGTCAATCGTAACCAACGACGCAACTCCATATTTCTCGCACAACGGTTTGCCCAGCGGAAATGCAGTATCCATCAAGTTTAGCATGGATCGCCGGACAGGGAAAACAGATGCTCGACAAGGCGGGGCCGCGGAGCGGCCATCCAGTCCGTTCCTACGCAGAGCGTAGGAACGAGATGTAGGATACAATTCAGTTGGATTACATTGATCCCCAGACGAAGGAACAAGGAATTTGGCCGAAAACGACAACGCCGTCCCGCCTGCCGGCGCCACACCGCCGATTTGCACCCCGGGCGAGACGCCCCTAAGCGCTGGCATGACGCCGGAGCAACTGGCCGAGGCCAAGCAATATGGCCGCATCTCGCTGGCTTGCACGCTGGCCGACAAACTGCTGGACCTGCTGTTTCTTGACCTTTGCGGCGGTCGTTCTCGCCCGGCCGCTGGACGACTGGCTGCAAGGCTGGTCGCTGCTCAAGAATATCTGGTCGCTGCGACTGGTCGTGTTCTTCCTGCTGCTTACCTTGATCCACTTGGCCATCTCGCTGCCGCTTACCTTCTACTCTGGTTTCTTGCTGGAACATCGCTTCAAACTCAGCACATTAACGGTCGCCGGTTGGGTACGGCGATACTTCTTACACCTCGGGTTTGCCGTGGCTCTCAGCACGGGGCTGATTCTCGGCCTGTACTGGCTGATTTGGACGACCCACGGTTGGTGGTGGCTGGCGGCCGCCGGGGCCTTTTTCTGTGTCACGATCATCCTCGGGCGGATCTACCCGGTTCTCATCATGCCGCTGTTCTATAAGATCGAGCGGCTCGAGGCCCCGGAGCTCGCCGAGCGGATGAATGAACTGGCGGCCGGCACGGGCCTCACGATCGAAGGCGTCTACCGCTTTGCCTTGAGCGAAGAAACAAAGAAGGCCAACGCCATGCTCGCCGGCCTGGGACGAACGCGGCGGGTGCTCCTGGGCGATACGCTTCTGAACCATTTCTCGCCCGAGGAAATCGCGGTGGTCTTCGCCCATGAGATCGGGCATCATGTGTTCCGGCACCTCCGCAAGTTGATGTTCCTGAGCCTGGTGATCAGCGTGGCCGGATTCTGGGTCTGCGACCGCCTGCTGATGGGCTGGGCCGCACACGGGGGACAACCGCTCGACTATGCCGCTCTGCCGGTCTGGGCTGAGCCCTGGATCATGCTCATCCTCTCGGTTTTCGCTCTGCTCTTGGAGCCGCTGATGAACGGCATCAGCCGGCATCACGAACGGCAGAGCGACCGCTATGCGCTGGAGCGGACCGGGCAGCGGGAGGCCTATCTGTCGGCCTTCAGCAAGTTGGCACAGCAGAACAAGGACGACCCTTGTCCGCATTGGTTTGAGGTATTATGGTTGCACGCCCATCCGCCCATCGGCGAGCGGCTGGCGATTGCCAACCCCAAGTGAAAGCAGAAGTAGGGCGGGCCGAGTGAAACGAGTCCCACCATGGGAAACGTGGGAAGATGGTGGGACTCGTTTCACTCGGCCCACCCTACTTGTCCGCAACGGCAACAATTCACCGCATGATGGATACGCGCAAGAAACCCTCCGGCGACACGAAGCTTGTTGCACGGCATGCGATCAGCACCTTCGGCGCGCCGCCGAGCGTGTGGCGGTTCACGTGCGCAGGAAGGGTTCTCGTTGGACGTCGGCGGCTGCGTGGATCGGCCCGTGGCAGGCGTGGTTTCCTACACAACGATCGGTCTTTCGGATTGTGGCGTAGTAACCTGCCTGGAGTCGCCGGCCCACGTGGAGTTGGCCGCCGTCTGCGCGGCGGATCGGCCGCTGTTTCCCAACATCCTGGCCGCGGCGGCGATGCTGCTGGTCCGCCAGCAGAAAGAAGTCAAAGCGGGCGTCGCCATTCGCGACGTGGTCGCCGAGTTCTATCCCCGCGATCCGGTAGCGCATCTCTACCTCGCCCGCCCCTTTCTCTGGGGCCAACGGCTGCAGATGCTGCGCGGCGAGGAGAAGAACATCACTTGGCTGATGGCCGTCCCGGTCAGCAGCGACGAGTTGCGCTGTCTCGAGACGCAAGGCGACAGCGGCCTGGAGCAGCTTTATCTGCAGCGGCAAATCGACATGTACAGCCTGGGGCGAGCGACGTGGTTAAAGTGAATCATCACTGATTTCTACCAATGTTGATCAGGCCCTAGTGGAAACCGTCATTGTCGTTCTGCATCTTCCCCTATTATACTCCGCATGCGTCAAGAAGTCCTTGACGAAAAGCGTGCCTCAGTCCCCTACGCCTACGCCTCCGCCGGCGCCAGGGCCAACTGCCGCAAAGCCTCCAAGGTGGCCAAGACGTCTTCCAGGCTGACTTCCTGCCAGTTGGAAATCCGATGGTGGATGATCGCCAGCTTGAAGCCGTCGAAGGCGTCGCGAAGATCGGCGGGCAAGGTGGGCAGGTTCTCGAACGGCCGGATCGGCGGCGGCTCATCGCCGGCGAAGGCGTCGGTCGAGTCGAAGGGCACACCTTCGCCGGCCGCCTCGGTCGGATCCGCCTCGCAGATCCCCACGTCGGCCGCCTCGTGGACTTCGGCCATCGATGCCGAACTTGTGGCCGGCGGCAGGTCGGCCGGTGCGGTGGCGTCTTCATCGACTTCGACTGCCGCGGCTTCGACGCCCTCTTCCACCAGGGCGCCAAGTGTTCGTGACCGCTGGCCCTGCATCTGGGAGATCGACCAGCGGTTCTGCACGGCCCCCTCCAACCACATCTCGGCGTCATCCCAATCCAGGGCGGCTTGGAAATGGCTCCAGTAAAGGCCCTGGTACTCTTCCCGCATCGCGGCAAACCGCTGGTAAACTCGTCGCAAGCGGCCCGTGTGCTGGGGCGTGACACTGCCGACCCGCCGGCTCCAGGCCTCGTCGGTGTAGGCGGCCGGCGGCGCACCGGCCGCGATCAGGGCATCGCGCCATTCGGCCACGATCCGCCCTTTCTCCCAGTTCGTCGTGCTGACCAGCCGGTTCCAGCGGCCCAGGTATTCGCTGGAGGCCCGCTCGATCATCGGGTTTTCCGCCGTCGGCATCTCGCCTGCATCGTCGGCAGGCTCGGGCAGGGTCATGTCGGGCAAAAGCTCTTCATCCATGCGTCAAATTCCTTTCTCCAAACCGACCGATTCTAGCAGACCTGCCACGATCAGCCAGCGGCTGCGGTTCTCTAACGATTTTGGAACGATAAACGGTCGCAGAATCGCGGACGAAACCTCTGCGAAGCGATGCCGTCGACAGAATCCCTGCGGCAGCCGGGCTGGGGAAAAGTTGTCGGCATCGACATGCCCCGAGAGGCATCCCGTCGCTTGAAGTTGAACCACCCGTTCACTTAAGCTATCCCCGCGACCACGGCAAACCCTTTCTTGCACCCAACTTCGAAACCGAATCCTAAACTGACCTTTCCCCGAGCGTCAATTTTTGGTAATTACCCGCGTCTCATCATGCAGTCACGACCCCTCTTTCGGTGGGCCTCGTCATGAAACGCATTGTTTTTCGAGTTTCCATACTTGCCACCGTCGCCGCCTTGGGGCTGTTGGCAATCGCCCATGCCCAGCGGACTGGGTCCGACGCTCCGCCGGACGACGGGTCGTCCAATCCCTTGCGTAATGGCCAGCCGCAGCCCGCGGCCAGTGAACCGCCTGTGAGCTATCCGGCCGGTCAAGTGGGGCCGGTCGACACGGATGTGCCAGCGGGCGAGAACCCGCTCCGCCGCCGCGCCAGGAGCGACGACGTAAGACCACTTTCCGCTGAAGAGCCGCAAGGTCAGGGCCCAACCCGAGTTCGGCTCGTGGCCGACGGCGAGCCGGCCGGCGGGAATTCCGGGACCCAAGGCAGCACTCTGCACGTTTCCGCGGTCGAACCCCAACTCATGCCGACCGCGGCCGACCGCAATGCCGTTCCCGCGCGGTCCGCCGGATACCAGAATCCAATACAGCCGCCACCCTTGGGAACAACGGCACCGGGTCCGCATCTGGCCTCGCCCGATCCCAGGAACACGTATCTCCCGGGCTCGATCCGCGACGCGGTGCCGGACGATTCGGCAGGTAACTCTTCCCTGGCCGGCGGCACGGGTCAACCGGGCACCAAGCAGCTTGAAGGCCCCCAAAGCCCGCAGGTCGTTGTCCAGAAGATCGCCCCGCCGGAGATTCAGATCGGCCGGCCGGCGGTGTTGCGGGTCGTCGTGCGGAACACCGGACCAGTGCCCGCCGGCGAGGTCGAGATTCACGATCAGATTCCCCGCGGCACCCGTCTGCTAGGCACAGCCCCTCCGGCCTCGCAAGGTGCGCGAGGAGAATTGGTCTGGTCCTTGGGCACACTCAAGCCGGGCGGTCAAACGTCGGTCGAAATGCAGATCATGCCTACCGAAGAGGGCGAAGTCGGCAGTGTGGCCAGCGTCCGCTTCCAGGCCGATGCCACGGCCCGATCGATCGTCACCCGGCCGAAGCTGGTTGTCGACACCACCGGCGCCAAACGTGTTCTCGTGGGCGACGAAACGCTGCTCACTTTCACCGTCTCGAATCCCGGCAGCGGCACGGCCACCGGTGTGGTGCTCTCCGAGCACATCCCGGCCGGATTGAAGCATCCCGGCGGCGGTGAATTGGAATACACCGTCGGCGACCTGAAGCCGGGCGAAAGCCGCCAGTTGCAGCTCCGCCTCAAGGCCGTCCAGCCGGGCGCGATCGCCAACGTCATTTCTGCCCGGGGCGATGCCAACCTCCGCGCCGAACACCGCTTCAACCTCGAGGTCATCTCACCGCAGTTGGACGTTGCCTTGACCGGTCCGAAACGCCGTTACCTCGAGCGCGAGGCAACCTACCAGTTGTCAGTGTCCAATCCCGGCACGGCCCCCGCCCAGCAGGTCGAGTTGGTGGCTTATCTGCCGCCGGGCCTGAAATTCGTGAAGGCAAACAACGCGGGACGTTACGACGAGGGCACGCGGGCCGTCTACTGGCGGATGGAGGAGTTGCCGGTGGACCAGCACGGCTCCGTCGAGCTGGTTACCTTGCCGGTCGAGGCCGGGCAGTTCAACATCAAGGTCCGTGGGGCGGCCCAGCGGGGGCTGGTCGTCGAGAAGGAACACCCCGTGCTGGTTGAGGGCCTGGCGGCGGTGCTCTTCCAATTGTCACATACCAAGGATCCGGTGGAAGTCGGCGGCGAAACGACCTACGAGATCACGGTGGCCAACCAGGGTTCGAAGGCCTCCAGCAACCTGCAAATGTCGGTCTTCTTGCCCGAGGAGTTGAAGCCCCTGGCGGCCGAAGGCCCGACGCGGTATACCATAGAGAGTAACAAGGTTGTTTTCGAGAACCTTCCGCAGCTTGCCCCCAAGTCCGTGGCCGCCTTCCGCGTGCGTGCCCAGGGAGTCCGGGCGGGCGACTTGCGGGTCCGCTGCCAGTTGATGTCCGACGAACTGCAGCGGCCCGTCGTCAAGGAAGAGAGTACGCGGGTCTACGCTGATGAGTGAACGTCATTTCAGGAACCGGGCACGCGGCGTAGAAGGCCGTGCTACGTCCCGGTTCTTGAGATAGACTCCATGCTGCGAATGGTTAGGATTGATACGAATCGTTCCCTATCGGTGCGCTTCGGATCATTTCAATCTGCGCAGAGTATAAAATGATCCTTCGCCTCCTTTGTCCTTCCGGTCACGTGCTCGACGTTGACGCGCAGCTTGCGGGCCGGAAGATTCGTTGCGGGGCCTGCGGCAAGATCATGGTCGTGCCGAGGCTGGCGAAGGGACCGGCGAATAAGCCACCGGCAAGACCGGCGGTCAGACCAGCGGCGAAACCGGCAGCGAAGCCGATTGCGAAGCCGCCGGCGGCGACGCCGGCAAGACCGCCGGTGACGAAACCGATTGCGAAGCCGCAAGCAGCACCACCGGTGAAGCCGACTGTGGCGCCGGGGAAGAAACCGACGGCAGAGCCGCCGACGGCGATCCCGCCGATTGTGCCGCAGGAAGATGGCATGGTGGCCGTGCCGCTGCCTCCGGTGGAGCAGCCGGAACCTGCGGCGCTTGCAGTCCCGGCTTCAGCCGGTCGCAGCACCGCCTTTCCGCCTAAAGGCGGGACTGCAAGCGCTCGGATCGCGGGCCTCGCATTTTCTTCATGGCTCCGCAAGCTGTGGCCGTCGGCAGACGGACGTCTCCCGGACGATGCGACGATACCGGGCAAGCCCGAACGGCGGATCGCACTCCGGCTGGCCGCAGTGCCGGCCCTGGCCGCGATCGTGAGCGCGGCGCCGGTGATGGCCGGTCATGCCAATCTTCTTCATGCGCCTCACTGGGCGTTGGCAGCCGTGTTTCTGGCGGTTCTCCAGTTGGCCTATGCCGCTTGGATGATCAACGCACCGGACTGGGTCGCGGCGTGGACGCAGATGGTTGTTTGTGCCGTCGTCGCGACAATCTACGGCATGCTCATGACCTTGACGATGATGACCCCGGTCAATCATCCGCTGATCCTCGGTCTCGGCGAGGTCCGCCACGCCGCGCCCGTCTGGTGCGGGCTGATGTTCGTCCTCATGGGCGCAGCCACGTGGTTCTGCGGCCGGACCAGCGCGAAGTGGAAGAGGAGAGTGGTGCTGCGGAGCGAGGAATAATGACGCTCGCCGCAATCGCAGTTTTCTTGTGGGCTGTCGTCGCGACGATGTCTTGCGCTCGATGGACCGTGGGGCCGTTGGATCGTGCCGGGGTGAAGTTAAAGGCCCGCGTACGCTTTGCGATTGCAGGGTTTGCACCAGGCTGGCGATCCGGCGGATCGTTGCCGCGGCGCAAGGACGGAACGGGGAATAGTACTCAGTACTCAGTACTAAGTACCCAGCCGCCGGCGGTCGCTGGCGCAAACGCGAATGCCCCTGATTTTGCCCCGCCTCATCCGGCGAACAGCTCGATATCGCTCACGAGCGTCAGATCGCAGCCGGCCAGGGCGGCCACGGCCGCGTCGGCATTCTCGAAACGGAAGACCAGCATGGCCCTGTCGTTGCGCCGTTCCGAAAAGGCGTACATGTACTCGACGTTGATCCCCGATTGCTCGATCGCACGCAGCACCTCGGCCAGTCCGCCGGGATGATCGGGGACTTCGATGGCCAAGACTTCGACCACGTTGACGACAAAGCCGGCTTGCTCCAGGACCTGCTTGGCCTGCTCCCAGTTGGGCACAATCATCCGCAGGATGCCGTACTGGTGCGTATCGGCCAGGCTGAGCGTGATGATGTTGATGCCTGCCCGGGCCAAGGTCTCGCAGGGGGCCCGCAGCCGGCCCGGCTTGTTTTCCACGAACACCGAGACTTGATGGATTTTCATCTTCAGGCTCCTAGAGGTTGCGTTGGTCGATGACGCGGCAGAGCTTGCCTTCGCTCCGCGGCAAGGTGCGGGGCTCGGCCAGCGTCACTGCCACGTGCAGGCCGATGATGTGCTCGATCTGCTTGGCGAACCTGGCCTGCATTTCTTCCATGGCGCCGATGCGGTCGCTGAGGATCTGCGCGTTGACCTCGATCTGCACCTCCATCTGGTCGAGGCCCTTGGATCGCGTAAGGACGATCCGATAGTGCGGCAAGGCCCCTTCCACTTCGAGGAGGGCCGTCTCGATCTGCGAAGGAAAGACGTTGCAGCCGCGAATAATGATCATGTCGTCGGTGCGGTGCGAGATGCGGCGGATGCGGCGGATCGTCCGCCCGCAAGGGCACGGCTCGGGCAACAGCGACGTGACGTCGCGGGTGCGGAATCGCAGGATGGGCATGGCCTGCTTGCTGAGCGTGGTGAGCACGAGTTCGCCCGTCTCGCCGTCGGGCAGCGTCCGGCCGGTGTTGGGGTCGATGATCTCGGGGTAAAAATGGTCCTCGAAGATGTGCATGCCGTTCTGGCAGTGGCACTCGGCCCCTACGCCGGGCCCGATGATCTCGGTCAGTCCATAGATATCGTAGGCCTTGATGCCGGTGGCTTGCTCGATGTGCAATCGCATGGCATCGGTCCAGGGCTCGGCGCCGAAGATCCCGGCCCGCAGCGGCAGCGTGCGCAGGTCGACGCCGATCTCCTCGGCGCGGTCAAGGATGTGCAGGAAGTAGCTCGGCGTGCAACTGATGGCCGAGACGCCGAAATCCTTCATGACCATGATCTGCCGGTCGGTATTGCCGCCGGAGGTCGGGATCACGGTCGCTCCCAGCCGTTCGCCGCCATAGTGCAGGCCCAGGCCGCCGGTGAACAGCCCGTAGCCGTACGAGTTCTGGAGAATGTCGCCTTCGTGCAGGCCGAAGGAGACCAGGGCCCGCTGGATGACCTCGGCCCAGATGTCGACATCATGGCGGTTGTAGGCGACGACGATCGGCTTGCCGGTCGTGCCGCTGGAGGCGTGCAGCCGCACGATCTCGTCCATGGAACTCGCGAAAAGCCCAAACGGATACGTATCGCGCAAGTCGGTCTTCACGGTGAAGGGCAGGCGAGCGATGTCGTCGATGCTCTCGATGCAGTCCGGCCGCAGCCCGGCCTCGTCGATGCGCTTGCGGTAGAGTTCGGTGCGATCGTACACGCGGCGGACCACCGCGCGGAGTCTTTGCGACTGCAATTCGCGGAGTTGCGGCGCGGGCACGAAGTCGGGGCTGCTGGCGGGATGAAAACGTACGGTCATCGTCTTGCTCCGGGGGAAGTGCTCATTATGCCGTGCAGTGGTTCAAGGTGCAACCGTAGGGTGGGACCCGATTGGGTAGCAAGCGCAGGCCCACCATTACTTCTATCGTTTGCAATCATGGTGGGCCTGCGCTCGCCGACCAAGCTGCGCTCGGTGCCCGGATCTGGTCCCACCCTACAGTGGTTCCATCTCGCGTCCGATAGCAAAGGCATGGAGATTGTCGGCATGCAGATTTTCGCGGAAGTTGTTGCGGATGGCCTCGTGCCAGAAGCGCGGCTCGATGGCCAGCCCGCGACTCAGCACGCCGAGCAACGCCACGTTGATGCTGCGGCGATTCGGCAGCCGCTCGGCGGCGATCAGGTCGGGCGTCAACAAGGTTCCGCTGGGCCGCAGCACGTCGCGGTGCGGCGCCACCTGGTCTTCGGCCAGCACCACGAGGAAATCGGCCTCGCCCGCAGTCACCATGGGGCTGAAGACCTGCGGGCCGAAGCGAACGTCGCTGCGGACCGACCCGCCCCGCTGGCTCATGCCGTGCACGTCGGCCTGCTTCACGTCCCAGCCGGCGGCAAAGGCGGCTTCTGTGAGGATCTCGGCGGCCTTGAGCACGCCTTGCCCGCCCAATCCGGCGACGACGATATTGACGACACGGTCAGACAAGACTATCTCCCCTCGATCTTTGGGAGAGGGGCAGGGGGTGAGGGCTCATACTGCCGGATCTTGCCGGCGGCCAACAGGCACGTTCGCCGCGCGATGATCACGCTCAAGGCGTCGCGGTTCAGGCTTTCGACCAGCACCTGCTCGAAATCCTCCGCCGCAGCCACAGGGTCGATCACCGTGACGTTCGGGATGCCCAGCGATCGGACCAGGTCTTCGATGACGATCTTGCCGGTCGGGGCGTGGTCGAGCGTGCGCCCCGTGCCGGGATGCTCTTGCAGGCCGGTCATGGCCGTGGTGCTGTTGTCGAGGATCAAGACGACGTGGCCGCCCGGCGGCGGATTATAAACCATCTCCACCAGGCCCGGGATGCCGCTATGGACGAACGTACTGTCGCCAATTACGCTGACGACGCGCCGGGCCTCGCCGGCGGGCAAGGCATGGCGGAGCCCCAGGCCCATGCCGATGCTGGCGCCCATGCAGACCAGCGAGTCCATCGCTTCCCAGGGGGGCAATGCTCCCAGCGAGTAGCAGCCGATGTCGCCCGCCACGATGCAATCGAGCTTCTTCAGCAGGCCGAAAACGCTGCGGTGCGGGCAGCCCTGGCACAAAGTCGGCGGCTTGCCGGGCGCCGCCGCAGCTTCGGCTGAAGTGTCGCCGGCAATGATCCGCCGCACGCGGGCGACGTTCAATTCGCCGAAGCGGTACATTTCGGGCTTGCCTTCCACGGCAATACCGGCCGTGCGAAGCTGCTCGACGAGATACGGGTCGCCTTCCTCGATGACCAGGCAGCGATCGACACCGGCGGCGAAGCAGCGAATCTTCTCCAGCGGCAAAGGGGAGGTGAGGCCCAGCTTCAACACGGAGGCATCCGGCGCGGCCTCGCGGACGTGCATGAAACTGACGCCGGAGGTAACGATTCCCAGCCGGTTTTGGCCGGAAACGAACTCGCTGGGACCGTACGCTTCGTTCCACTGGGCCAATTCGGCCAACTTCTGTCGCAAGCGGCGATGGGCGGGCCGGGCGTTGCTGGGAATCATGACGCGCGCGGGAATGTCGCGATCGAAATGCGGCCCCACGCTGTTTCGCTGCCACGGCTGAGGGCAGACCACGGTCTTCGAGTGGCAGACTCGCGTGGTGGTTCGCAAGAGGAATGGCAAGTGCCAGCGGGCGGACAATTCCAGGGCCAGCAGAGCAAAATCGTACGACTCCTGGGCGTCGGCCGGCTCGAGCATCGGCACCGCTGCGGCGACGGCAAAACGGCGGTTGTCTTGCTCATTCTGGCTGGATGCCATGCCCGGATCGTCGGCCGAGACAATCACCAGGGGTCCGCTCGTGCCCGTGTAGGCTGCGGTAAAGAGGGGATCGGCAGCCACGTTCAGCCCGACGTGTTTCATCGTGACCAGCGCCGGCGCGCGGGCCATGGCCACTCCGAGTCCGACTTCCAGGGCGACTTTTTCGTTGGGTGCCCACTGGGCGCGGCCGCCATAGGTCGAGAAGTGCTCGAGGATCTCCGTCGAAGGCGTGCCGGGGTATCCGGTGCCTAGCGCAACGCCGAAATCCCAGGCGGCCAGGGCAACTGCCTCATTCCCGCTCAACAACAATCGCTTTGCACCCGCAGCCAAGATTCGCACACTCCACTGTCCCGGCATTTGGAGTGCGGCGGTTTATCGCCGCTTATTTGGCCGATTATCGGCCTCTTGTTTCGTCAAGACGGCAGGCAACCACGCTCACCTGAAATTGAATCACAACCAACGCGCTGGCCGAAACAAAAGCGGCGATAAATCGCCGCACTCCCAAAGCTCGCTTGTCATAGGACTAGAATAACACACTTTGCCGCGAGATTCTAGTTCAGGGCGAGTGACTGTGCCGCAACCGTTCTAACTCGGCCTTGAGCGGAAGCCAATAGACACGGTCAACTTCGCGGATGGCCTTCTCCTCTTCCATCAACGCCGTCGCAAGTCCAACGTCGTCTCCCTGCAACGCAAACAAGAGCAGCGGGCGCTCTTCAAGCAGGGCCGTTACATTCGAACGATTGTCGCGAGCGAGGTCCAACAGCATGGAAATGGTGCGCGACTCCCGCAGCCAGAATGCAATCTGCGCCGGTTGCGGATTGTCGCGATTCGCGACGAAGTGCGCTTCCACAAGCCGCCGCAGCATCGGCCAGTCTTTGTCGCGCTGTGTCTTCTTGGCGGAGACGAGATCCGGCAAAGAAAGCAACTCAATGCGCATTCCCGCATCGAAGTCCAAGGTGGTTCGCCGCTGCCAAAGTTCCGGAAAAGGAGCGACTCCGCGCATCACCGACATCACGTCGACGCGGACCCCGGCGGCTTCTGTGTGGCGGCAACGGAAATGCACCGCATGGCCCTTCAAAAGGTACTTTGCTTCGAAGGGGGGTACGGCAATTGGATCCGCCTGCAACCGATCGAGAGCAACGGCCAACTGGCGCAAGTTGTCAGCTTCCGGCAAGACGGCGATATCCGTATCGCGGCTAAACTCCGCTGCGCCGTAAAGAACGCATGCCTGCCCTCCCATCAGCAGGTACAGAACGTCGTTCCGGTTCAATTCCGAAAGGACTTTGAGAATCGGGTTCGGGGTCAAGCGAGCCTCCTATTTGCAAGAAAAAATCCCAGAGCTTCTCACTTTCCCGCCAGCGCTCCTGCGGCGTAAGACGATACCATTCCAGCCACTCGTCTTCCGAGCCGGATGTATTGCCGGTTTCAAATTGCCGTGCGTCGGACATATCCAGATTATACATGGATCGGCACGACTGCAAAGTCCGGATGCGCTATTATCCCAGGCATCATTTTTCTGTCCGATAGTTTTTCGCCGCTGAGTGCCCCACTCTTTTACCTGCCCGCTAGGTCCGGCAAATCCGGACCCGAATTCCGCGATTTTGCCCCGCGGGAGTCTCCTAAAACCATCGACAGACCTCGGGCGATTTCGGACAATGAAGGGCATGCTCGATGCTTCCCTTGCCCGTCATTGGTTCATGCACACGCCCCATGCGGCTGTCGGCCTGGCCGCCGCGGCGAAAGTCGGTGGCAGCCGGCCGCCGCAGCCGGCCACCCCTTCACTTCAATCGGCTTCGCCGCAGGAAACAGCTACGCTCCGCGTCGGCTTGATCGCCGGACCGGAAGCAACGTGGGACCTGGCCGCCGCCCGAGTTGTCGAGCACCTTCGCAGGGACCAGGACCTGGAGGTCTACTACGCATGGGACTGTGTCGAATTCGGCATCGATGACCCGACCGACTACGACTGCCTCGTGCTGCTCGGTTGGCCGGCCGCATCAAGCCGTGAGCGGATCAAGCGGATCGAGCTTTACTGCCGCGGAGGCGGATCTTTGGTTGCGCTGAGGGCCATGCGCGCGGAGATCCCAGGCTGGTCGAACTTCACGGAAGAAGTGTTCGGCGGTCGGCAATCGGCCGAACGGAAATGCCGTTTGTTGGAAGTCGAGCGCTGCGAAAGCTCCTGGAATCATCCGGTCGTCGAGGGTGTCGAAACGATGATCGCCGAGGGCGAAGTGTATTGTGGGCCTCGCTTCTCGCCCGACACCACCGTGCTGCTCACCGCCGGGCACCATGTCGGGCAGCATGTACCCATGGTCGTGGTCGGCGGCCAGCGCGTGCAGCCCGTGGCCTGGACCACCCGGCACGAAGGCGGCCGCGTTTTTTGCACCACGCTGGGCTTAGACGACGACTTCCGCGAGCCGAGTTTCTTGCGTCTGATTTCCAACGCGGTCCGCTGGACAGGGTCGGTTCACTCACTGTAGATCACGACCACCCAAAAGAGCCATTTTCTTGTGGGCGGCCCTCTATCTTGAAAATTTAACTACCCATTTTCTTCTTCTCCTCCAAAGTGATATACTGGAGGTTCGGTCGCGAGCCAGCGGGACGTGCTGCTGACTTCCCGCTGGGAGAGTTGTTTGTCCTCGCGCGTTGTTTCCCCCGCCTTCCTGCCATGATTCCGCAAGTCAACGTGTGTTGCGGTCTGATGTTGCCGCAATTCAACGTCTGGATTGGATTTTCATACGCCCCTGCCGGTATTGGGTGGTCGTAAGCTGTGAGCTCAGCCAGCATTTACGACGCTTTCGCCGGCGCCGCGCCGACATTTCGGCACCAGACATGCTTTCTGAGGATGCCGCCAACGTAAGCACCCAGGAACATCCTGCCTCTCGAAGGAGTGTCTCGTGACGAAAACTGTCTCCAAGTTTGTCCGCACCAAGAAGTTGCAACCCAAGTCCGAGCCGAAGATGTCTCCCGTTACTCGCCCCTTGAAGAGCCTCCTCGTAGACGAGATCCTTAGTGACGACGAATTTGAAAGCGAAGATTCCCGCCTGGATCATGAATCGGACCATGCGGCCGACGAAGAGATCGAGGCCGACCTGGACCTTGAGCTCGACCCCGACCTGGAAGCCGAAAGCGAGAAAGCGACCGGCGACGACGACCAGATCGACGACCCCATCCGCATCTACCTGATGCAGATGGGCGAAATTCCGCTGCTCAGCCGGGCGGAAGAGATCGTGGCCGCCAAGCAGATCAAGAGCGCCCGCCGCCGCTTCCGCCACATCATGCTGGCCACCGACTACGTCCTGCACGCCGCGATCGACATGCTCAAGAGCATTCGCGACGGGCGGTCCCGGCTGGATCGCACGATTGAAGTCTCGGTGATCAACATTCGCGAGAAGAAGCGGCTGACGAAGATCCTCACGCCCAATCTTGCGACCCTGGCCCACATCATGGAGCAGAATCGCAAAGATTTTGCCGCGGCGATCCACAAGCAGCGGCCCTTGAAGCAACGTCGCGCAGCGTGGAGGCGGTTGATCGCCCGCCGCAGCCGCGCCGTGCGTCTGATCGAGGAGCTCGGCCTGCGGACCCAGCGCTTGCAGCCGATCCTGGAGAAGGTCAAGCAGGTCTCGCGGCAGATGGAAGACCTGCACGAGCAGATCCGCCAGATCAAGGGCCGGCCGAACCTGGCGCCGCAACGGGCCGCCTTGAAGAAAGAGCTGAGCCACCTGATGAAGATCACGCTGGAGAGCCCGCGCACGCTCTACCGCCGCATCGCCCGCATCAACGGCCTGGCCTGCGAATATGAAGCGGCCAAACGGCAACTCTCGGCGGGCAATCTGCGGCTGGTGGTCTCCATCGCCAAGCGCTATCGCAACCGCGGCCTCAGTTTCCTCGACCTGATCCAGGAGGGCAACACCGGCCTGATGCGGGCGGTCGACAAGTTCGAGTCGGCCCGCGGATACAAGTTCTCGACCTATGCCACGTGGTGGATCCGCCAGGCCATCACGCGGGCGATCGCCGACCAGAGCCGCACGATCCGCGTGCCGGTGCATATGATCGAGACCATGAGCCGCGTGCGGGGGGTCCATCGCCAGTTGCTCCAGGACAACGGCGCCGAGCCGACCCTGGAGGACACCGCCTTGGCCGCCGGCATCTCGGTCGACGAGACGACCTGTATCCTGCGGATGACCCGCCAGCCGCTCTCGCTCGATCAGCCGGTGGGCGAGCACGACGACACCTATTTCGGCGAGTTCCTCGAAGACTACCGCGAAGACGATCCCTTGCTGGAAATGAACCAGGACATGCTCAAGTCGAAGATCGCCGACGTGCTGCAGAGCCTCGACTATCGCGAGCGGGAGATCCTCCGCCTGCGTTACGGCCTGGTCGACGGCTACGCCTACACGCTGGAAGAGGTCGGCAAGATCTTCGCGGTCACGCGGGAGCGGGTCCGCCAGATTGAAACCAAGGCCGTACGGGCCTTGCAGCACCCCATCCGCGCCCGGCAGCTTTCCGGCTTCCTCGACGAGACCCGCCGGTCCTCGCCGCTGACCGACCTGATCAACGACGCGGGGGCTTCGCTGGAGAGCGTTTGATTCTGCGCCAGGTGCGGATGAAGGGAGGGTGTTCGTTCATCCTGATGTTATTGATCTTCGCATTGAAAATGAGCCATGTAGGCCGGAACAAGCTTGCGCAGTTCCGGCGTTGATGCCGATTCGTGCCGGAACTGCGCAAGCTTGTTCCGGCCTACGCCCCTGGAGAGCGTTTGATTCGGCGCCAGGTGCGGATGAAGGGAGGGTGTTCGTTCATCCTGATGTTAGACGGGGAGATGTAGGTGCAGGCCGGAACAAGCTTCGGGGCACCCGGGGTACCCGCTTGCGGGTCGCGGGTCGGTTCCGGCATTCACTTTCCCCCTGATTGCTGCAAAGTGCCAATTTCCTTAATTGTCATTTCCCCAAACTTCTTTTCCTTCGTTTGCGTTTCTTGGCATCCTCCCGGATGGACCGTTTTCCTGCTCGCCGGATGCGGAGCATAGCGAAACTCCTCGTCGAACGGTAAACTTGGTTCTGTGTCGTTGTAAATCCAACGGATTCACGTCTTGCCGGTCTTGCTCGAGGAATCTCATGTTCAACTGGTTGCGGGCAATTTGTCCTGTCGACCCGGACGTCAGAACCTGGATCGAGCAGCGGATGAACTGGCTTGTGGGGCAGTTCGGCTGGGAAGTATTCGCGCAATTCGAAGTTGTTCTGCCGATCCAGGAGCACTTTCCTGCTCCCTTCGACGGTTCCACGGAGGCGATCCGCGAATTGTTCGACCAGGTGTGCGAGTATATGGAAATCGATCCGCAAGCGGTCGATCTGAAGTTCTACTCGGAAGGGCGAGACCCATTTCCCAACGTAGGACTTGTCGCGGAAGAACGAGACGGAACCGCGGGACTTTACGATCGCCGGGAAGGACAGACCACCATCTGGCTGGAAACATCCAAGCTCAACGACCCGACATGCGTCGTGGCCACCTGCGCCCATGAACTGTGTCACGCGCACCTGCTGGGCGGCAACCGTCTCTCCCGCGACGAGGCCGACCATGAGGCGGTGACGGACCTGGCGACCCTCTGTTTCGGGATGGGCGTTTTCACCGCCAACGCGAGCCTTCGCGACCACACCACGCGCCGCGGAAATCGGAGTTGGTGGAACCTCTCGCGGCAGGGATACCTGGCCGATCCGGTCTTGGCCTATGCCCTGGCCCTGTATGCCTGGGCACGAGAGGAACATCGGCCGCAATGGGGTCGTTACTTGCGGGCCGATATCCAGTCGCTGTTTCGCCGGGCGCTGGCGTACCTTGAATCCAGGGACGAGGACGTGATTGTCGTCCCCAAGACAGGCGCGCCGATCATGGTCGGCCCCTGCTCGCCAGAACTTGTTGCGAAGCTGTTTTGGAGAAGAGAGTCCGCCGACGAGGCGGAATGCGCCGAAACGCGTGCAGAGCACGACGCGTGGCACTCACCCGCGGATGATCTCTTCACGCAAGCCGTGTTCCTCACGGCACAGGGACAATGGGAAAAAGCGATCCCGTTGTTTTCGGAAGTGCTCCGCGAGGAGCCCACAGACGGAGAGGCCTATCAGCAAAGATCCCTTGCACTTTTTGCGCTAGGCGATCTGCGGGACAGTCTGGCCGACGCCGAAAAGGCCGTCGAGTACCTGCCGGACGATTCAGAATCGTATTATGTTCGCGGCCGCGCTTATCTCGAAGCGCGACAGTATGACGCCGCGGCCGCCGACTTCACTCGCTATCTGAAAGAAGAAGACTATTCCGGCGCGGACCCGGGCCGGATTGCCTTGGTCTATTACCTGCGCGGAGCGGCATCGAGCAAGCTGAACGATCTCTCGCGCGCGGCTGCCGACTTCTCGCGTGCCATTAGGAACTGCCCGGAGTGGGCCGATGCCTACAAGGCCCGCGCCGATGTCTATGAGCGGCTGGGCGAGTTCAAGAAGGCCCAGGCTGATCGAGAGGAAGTCGGCCGGCTCAGTGGGAAGCCCGGATGAACCTCATTTGATTCCCTGTTCCTATACGGAGAAATCTTATGCCTTCCGACCCGACACCGTGGTTAATGAGAGCGGCCGGGAAACGCTCCCCAGCTCAGAATACGTCGTTGTTTTACACCAAGCGGACAGTTTTAATGGTTCTCGTCGTTCTCTTGCAAGGCGCCGTCGGCTTGGGAAGCGGATTCCAGGAAAATCTCGTCCGGGCTGCCGAGTCTGTCGGCGATTCGGCTGCGCCGCCGTCAGCCGCCGGCAGAGACGAACAGTTGTCGAAACGCCAGGCAGAAGCAATTGCTCGGCTTCGACGCAACGGCGCTCTTGTCGAAACTCGCGGGCAGGATGCGATGCTTGTCGGCTTCCTGGCGGGCAAGGCTGTTACGGATGCCGCCCTGGCGGATATTGAGGAGGCCCCAGACTATGTGGAGCTCTCAGTCTGCGGACCGGGAGTCACCGATGCCGGCTTGAAACATCTGGAAAAACTTCGCCGCATCGAGCGACTTGATCTTCTGTTCACTAAAATCACGGACCAGGGGCTTGCCCGGCTCAAGGGCCTGACCACGCTGAAAGACCTGCGACTGACGGGCAATCTCCGGATTACCGATGCCGGCCTTCGGGAACTCAAGGCGCTCGATTCGTTGCGATCGCTCGATCTGACTTTTACGAAGGTGTCGGATTTTGAGGTGGAGGCGTTGCGGCGCTCTCTGCCGCGCTTGACGGTCCAGCGGCGATATCACCTTCCCAAAGCGGCGAACACGAAGAGCGACACCGGCAGTGACGCAGCAAAGCCGACGGCATGGCGGCTGGATCGCATCCAGTCGCAGCTTTTCCGGGCCGACCCGGCATCCGCAATCAAGAGCCGCGACTTTGCGACCCTGGCCGTCCTGCTCGATCATGAATTGAGCGCCGGACCGTCGCTCCCACTGCTTTGGCGGTACCTGGCCTGGAACGTCAGTTACAATTTGGCTGCGGGCTGCGACGACGTTCACGATCGCTATTGGTGGATGAAGCAAGGAATCCTGATGCTCGTGACCGGAGCACGAACGCACCCGCGCGAAGGCAAGTTGATCTGGGATACGGCTTGGTTCGTCGGCAATCGTTTAGGAAAGTGTGACGACAGACAGCAGGTGCGGCGACTTTTCGCCGATGATGCCGAGTTGCACGCCGCCCTTCTGATAGATATCCGCCGAGAAAGTGTTTCGGGACCGTCGGGCAAACCCGACAACTGGCTGGTCGCACGGCAGTGGTTCCTGCGCCGAGCCCTTCTTCAATAAGATCGATGCCAATGACATATCGAGCATTTCCCCGATTATTGCCTGGAGCGATGCGCCGGCTTGCCAGATCAATTATGCCGAGGCATTGGAAGAGGACGGTGTTTTTGGCGAACCGGCCCTGCGGGCATGGAAGCAGGCGGAGGGGCTTTGGGATGCTTTTGGAGATCGCACAATTCCCACGGTCAACGGCATAGTTCACTTGAACGAATTCGAACACTTGGAAAACGAGTCGCAGCGCCTACGACATGAACTGGACGCTTTGGCCCCGGGTCTGCGGGCAAAGATGGAGGACAAGCGACGGCTTGCATTGCCGGAAAAGCTTCAAGCGGCACTGCGCTTGGACCTCGGCAAGCGGAGCCCCGAGCAAAGCGAATTAGCCGCCGATGCCGAGTCGCAAGTTGAAGTCGATAACATGGCGTTGGCCCGACAGATCGAGGACCCCAATCGGCCGAAGGCGCTCGACCTTGGCAAAACTGGCTGACGATGCAAGGTTGCGGGCACTGTACTGCCGACGTGAAAGAATGAAGGTGAACTACGACGCATGGAAGCTGCGGTGCCGGATCGAGCAACTGCCCGACGCCGTCTCGGCCCGGCAATACTCGTATCAGGCCCAGGAGGCGCTGAAGCAAGGGCGGCTTGACTCCACGGACGAGAAACAGCCTGGCGCAAGACAGCTTTTCGAAAAAGGATTTGCCGCCTGGAAGAGGACCCTTGCGGCCTGGCCGGCCTTGAAAGAGGATTTCTCATTCATGGCGGACGTTTCCACGGCGGCACGTACCTACCGACAACGGATCCTCAAGGGCCGGCCGCTTCTGGACGATTTCCCGCTGAAGCAAGAGATCGAGCAGTGGGATCATTGGCAGGGTGAATCCCTCGAGGAACCGTTGAAGCATTGAGATCGATTTGCTGCCTTGCTGCCTTTTTTTCGTGTATGTGGTTTCTCTCTCTTGTTCATTGCACTTCGCCCCGCTTCCGACTATCCTGGTGCGTATCGGGCAAAGCAAGGCCCTGGCTTCCTGTTCTCTGCCCGTTACGGTCCGGCCTGTCACATCCCCTCTCCGAAATGAAGGATCCCCAACCATGACCACGCACTCTGCCCACAATCATTCCGCTGCCGACAACTTCAGCCGCCGCAAGTTCCTGGCGGGCACTACGGCCGCTGCCGCAGGATTACTGATCGTCGAGCCCCGGCAGGTCGCGGCCGCGGAAGCCAACTCCAAAATCACGCTCGGCCTGATCGGCTGCGGCGGGCGGGGCAGGTGGATCGCCAACCTGTTCCAAAAGCACGGCGGATACCGGTTCGTGGCCACGGCCGACTACTTTCCCGATCGGGCCACGGCCGCGGCCCGGCCGCTCGGCGTGGCCGAGAGCAAGGCCTTCAGCGGCCTGTCGGGCTACAAGCGGTTGCTGGACGCTCGGCCGGATGCGATCGTGATCGAAACCCCGCCGTACTTCCATGCCGAGCACGCCATCGCCGGAGTCGATGCCGGCTGCCACGTCTACTGCGCCAAGCCAATCGCCGTCGATGTGCCCGGTTGCCAAACGATGGCCGACGCCGGCCGCAAAGGGACCGCGAAAAAACGCGTCGTGCTGATCGATTTTCAGACCCGCACCAGCGAGTTCTTCCGGGAGGCGATTCGCCGCGTGCATGCCGGCGATATCGGCAACATTGTCTCCGGTGAGGCCGTCTACTACGGCGGACAGGTCTGGGGAGGCGGCTATGATCCCAACAACCCGGAAAGCAAGATCCGTGCCTGGGGGCTCGATCGCGTTCTTTCCGGCGACATCATCACCGAACAGTTCATCCATGCCCTGGACGTCGCCACCTGGGTCATCGACGCGGCCCCCATCAAGGCCTACGGCGCATGCGGCAAGAATGGCCGCATCGACGCGGGCACCTGCAACGATCACTTCAACGTGATCTATTCGTTCCCGAAGGAAGTGCTCCTGAGCTTCACGGGGACGCAGTTCGGCGCCGGCGGCTACGACGACATCGGCTGCCGCATGTTCGGCCCGCAGGGAATGATCGATGCACACTATTTCGGCATCGCGCACCTTATCGGCCAGAAGTCCTACAAGGGCGGCAAACACGGGAATCTTTTCACCGACGGGGCGGTCAGCAATATCGCCGCGTTCCACACGGCGATCGGCCAGGACAATTGCGCCAATGCCACCGTGGCGCCCAGCGTGCGCAGCAATCTGACCACGATCCTCGGCCGCTTGGCGGCTTATAAGAAGGCCGAAGTCACCTGGGACGAGATGATCAAGTCCGCGGAAAAACTGGAGTATTCCTTCGCGGGGCTAAAGAGCTGAACGTTCGGGCGTAGGCCGGAACAAGCTTGCGCAGTTCCGGCACTGATTTTTTGCCGCTTCGAGCAATGTCCGCACGGGAGATCCGAGCCGGAACCGGCCCGCGACCCGCAAGCCGGCGCCTCGGGCGCCGCGAAGCTCGTTCCGGCCTGCGCTACTACTTTCCTTCGGCCGCCGCAATTGGCGTTTCCGCCGGCTTCTCGGGCACTTTGCCCTGGAACATCGTGGCGAAGACCAACGTGCCGGCCAAGGTAATGACCAGCGGGACAACCCAAATCTTGGGCCACTGGAACTTGCCGTTGACCGAGTACTTATCCATGGTAAATCCGGCCAACTGCGTGCCGAGAAAGAGGCCGACGCCCGTAGTGGCAGCGAAAATCAGGCCTTGCATGGAACCCCCCAGACCTTCGGCGCAATCTTTCCAGCGTAGACTTGGCCCATGATCATGAACATGACGTATGCCAGGCCATGCAGGGCCTGCGCGACGAAAAGGATTTCGCGCGGAACCGACGCGGCGTAGAGCACGTAGAGCAATAGCCAACTGCCGGCGCCCAAAGTCAACGTCCATCGGTAGCCCAGCCACTTCTCGGCCCACCCCAAGACCAGCAGCGTGGCGATCGCCTGGGTCGCCTGGGCCATCGCCATCGCGCCGGGCACGGCCTTGCCGGATATGCCTCGGTCCATCATGTATTGACCGGAACCGAGGAAATAAAACTGCATCGTGCCCGCCACGCAAATCGAAGTCACGATGAATAGGAGGAAATCGCCCTGGCGGAGCATGCCAAGCGCCTCAACAAACGACTTTTCGCTCTTCGGCGCGGTTGCCGGCAGCAGAAAGCAGCAACCGACCATGATGAGTCCCAGCACGCCCGAAAAAATCAAGGCGTCGCTTCCGTCGCTTTCACCCTTGCGGAGCACGCGCCAGCCGCTGAGGCTGTAGCCCACCAGGGCCCAGGCCACGGGGGCCCAGATAAATACCTTTCCCGCGCAGGTCCCATCAACGTCGTAGCGAAACAGGACGCTATTCACCAGCGGCATTGTGGCCGCGAAGCACAGCGACCAGCCGAGCATTGTGAGGAAAAGCCGGCCAAACGTCTTCTGCTGAACAGCCACGAACATCAGCACTGCGGCAATGAGGTGGGCCCCGGCAAGGATCCATTCGAGGTTCAAGTAGCGGTCGGCCAACTGCCCGCCCACCAATGGCGAGACGATGCAGGCGATCGGCAGCGCGGTGTAGATCCAGCCCGTCTGCTTGCCGCTCATCTTCAACGGCCCCAAGAGCCGTGTAGCCAGGACCGGCGCCCAGGCGCCCCAGACGGCGTACTCGAAGAACATCACGAGGCTCAAGGCAATGTACGTGGTCCAACTCATTTTGTGCTCCTCGTCCTTGGGTACAAACGGTTTACACGCCTGGCGGCACGTCTAGCGCGGCCCCGATTAAAGCAATCCACCGCCGAGTATACTCCGGCCCCAGAGATTCGCCAAGGACCAGTGCGGCACGAGGTTAAGTCGCCAGAAACGGAATAAACTCGGCATGGTTCAGAAACGGGGACTGGCTCCGAGCCCAGTAGCGATTAGGCCGCAAGAAATGGACGCCGGCGAGGTGCCTGTCCCCATTTCTGAACCATGCCATAAACTCCGTTTTAGTTGGTTCTCGACCGCCTATCGTGGGGGTTGCAAGATCCGTAAAATCCAGTAAACTCAATGCGTGGGAATTGAACCCATTACGATTCTCTTATCTGCGATACTTGTGGGAAGCTAACCCAAAGCCTATATTAGAAGGATTCCGCGTGGGTCGCGCCCCCTTACTATCACCGCTTTCCGCTTCGCCGTGCAGGGCCGAAAATGCCAAATCCCGGGCAACTCATCCTTGGCGAGTTTCCTTGTACCCTGGACGAGCGGTTCCGGCTCTCGATTCCCCAGCGCCTGGTGGAACTGCTGAGCGGCGAAAATCCGCGTTGCATCCTGGCCAAGGAGCGATCCGGATGCCTGAGCCTGTGGAGCGCGAAAACCTGGGAGGCGAAACTCGACGCCCGAATCAAGCTCGTGGAACAGAAATTGCAAGCGGAGAGTTTCGGCGACGACCGCATAGCCCAGGTGCAGATGCTGGGGCGACTGCTCTCCACGCGACATCTGCCGGTGGAATTGCGGAACCGCGGCCGACTGCTGATTCCCGAGGGATTCCGCACGTTCCTGGGCGTCGAGCGCGACCCGCCCGACAACGAAGTGCTCGTAGTGGGAGCGGCCGTGTGTATCGAAATCTGGAAGCCGGCCGCCTGGCTGGCGTATTTGGAACGGCGGATGCCCAGGTTCCGCCGCGTGTTTCATCGGCTCTCGCGGTAGTTCGAAGTGACTGTGGCCCGCGCAGCCGCCATGGCGGGACGGAGACGAGCCAATGCAGGCGGCAAAATGGAGTTTTTCTGCGCAAACGCAACCATGTCCGGTCCGGTGGAGGTTCCCTTTAATCCCGGCGCGTCGCTCAGTAGGGATTGCAAGTCACCAGGGATGGGTTTTTTCGGCGCACGAAGCGCCACCCATTTCCCTCCCCGGGCCGGACGTGGACGTTTTTCAGAGGAATCTTGCGACCCCCAGGGCCGTCCCGCTCACGGGAGTCAGTTACCCCACAGCCTGCACATAGGCCATGCGAAGCTGGTGCAGCATGGCCTCGATGTCCTCGGTTTCCTCGGGCGTGCGATTGCCTTCGGTCTTCTGTTGGAGGACCTCCAGCGAGTCGATCAGGTGCTTGGCCATCGGAAGATTCTTCTCCGCCTTTCCGGTGACGGACTCCGGAAAAAGCCCCAGAAGAGCGGTGGCCTGAAGTGCCAGCCCGCTGGCCAAGGAGGTCAGGCTGGCCGGGGGTAACTCGACGTTGGGCGTCGCGGCGGCCGGACGCGCTGGATCAGCGCCGGCAGCTTTGCGGGCGGCCTCCTCGCGCTCGCGCTCGACATGGGCCTTCCAATCTTCGTCAACAATGATCTTCTTTTCAGGATTCTCTGTCATGATGGGACCTGCTGGTCGGTTAACCGATGCCGCACCGCGGCCGCCACGAACCCCGCAAAGAGCGGGTGCGGCCGCGTGGGCTGCGACTTGAATTCCGGATGATATTGAACGGCGACGAACCAGGGATGCGAGGCAATTTCCACGACCTCGACTAGCGTGCCGTCGGGACTGAGGCCCACGCAACACATCCCCTGGGATTCGAACTGGTCGCGATAGGCATTGTTGAACTCGTAGCGGTGGCGGTGCCGCTCGGAGATTTCCTCGGTGCCGTAGCAGTTGGCGGCCGTGCTCCCCAGCCGTAGGTGGGCCGGATGGGCCCCCAATCGCATCGTACCGCCCTTTTCCGTAATCCCCTTTTGCTCTTCCAGCAGGCAGATCACGGGATGGGGATTGTTCTTGTCGAATTCCGTCGACTGGGCCTTCTCCAGCCCGAGCACGTTGCGGGCGAATTCCACGACGGCGCATTGCATTCCCAGGCAGATGCCGAAGAAGGGAATGCCGCGCTCGCGGGCGAAGCGGACGGCATCGACCTTGCCCTCGATGCCGCGTTCGCCGAACCCGCCCGGCACGAGCACGCCGTCGACGCCGGCCAGCAGCCGCTCGGCGCCGTCGCGCTCGATCAGCTCGCTGTGCAGCCGCTGGATGCGGACCTGGGCGCGATGGGCCACGCCGGCGTGGTCGAGGGCCTCATAGATCGACTTGTAGGCGTCGCGATGTTCGGTGTATTTGCCTACCACGGCTATCGTCACCTCGTGCTGAGGATTTCGCAAGCGATCGAGCAGATCGTGCCACTTGTCGAGGTTCAAGTCGCCGGCCACCAGCCCTAGTTTGCGCACAATCAGGACATCGAGTCCATGGTCGACGAGGCTGACGGGGACTTCATAGATGGAGAAATCCTTGTCTTTCTCTTCGATCACGGCCTCGATCGGCACATTGCAGAACAGGGCGATTTTCTTGCGATCGTCGTGGGCCAGGGTCCGCGAGGTGCGGCAAACGAGGATGTCGGGCTGGATGCCGATCTGCCGCAAGAGGCCGACGGAATGCTGCGTGGGCTTGGTCTTTTGCTCGTCGGCCGCCTTGAGGTATGGCACGAGCGTGAGGTGGATGTAGAGGCAGTTTTCCTTGCCGATGTCGAGGGCGAACTGGCGGATGGCTTCCAGGAACGGCTGGCTCTCGATATCGCCCACGGTGCCGCCGATTTCAGTGATGACCACGTCCACGGCCGGGCCGGCGGGCTTGGCCAGCGCGGCCTTGATTTCGTTGGTAATGTGCGGAATGACCTGCACGGTTTGGCCGAGGAATTCTCCCCGCCGTTCCTTGTTGATCACGGAAAGATAGATCTGCCCAGTCGTGTAGTTCGAGTGGCGGTTCAGCGGCGAGTTGGTAAAACGCTCGTAATGGCCCAGGTCGAGGTCGGTTTCGCTGCCATCGTCCAGCACGTAGACCTCCCCGTGCTGGTAGGGGCTCATGGTTCCCGGATCGACGTTGATATACGGGTCGAGTTTCTGCATGCGGACGCGTAGCCCGCGTTGTTCCAGCAACATTCCGATCGAGGCACTGGTCAATCCTTTGCCCAGCGAGCTGACCACCCCGCCGGTAACGAAAATATGCTTGGTCATGGAACTTCCATCCTGGTGAGGGGGAGCGTCGTGCGGCCACAAACCGAACATTTTAGAGCGTCGGGGGCCAGCCGAGAAGTACACCCCTTCCGGCGGTGGGTGCAGATAGGAAAAGAAGTTCCCGCCGTCATAGCGACGTAATGACGGTAGCGGTGAGTTCAAACCACGGTTTGCCGTGCCATCTACTAGATCGTCAGGCCCACGGCAATTCTCCCAGAACCAATATACTCGGATTCGGACCGGCATGGTCATCTCAAGGCGTTTAAGAAAAGTGAAATAAATTATTGACCCAACGTATAGAAATACTCCAGAAGACGGGTGCGGATGACTGTGACTTAACTATAGTGAGGTAGATGATATCACCATAAATAGTTATAAAATGCGTGAGACGCCGCGAATTACCGGTGCGCGGGCGGTTTTTCGCGCCAATTCATGGCATAACTCTTATGGAGATAAATACTACCACCGAACGAGTGTAAAATCGTGTTATTCTCCGCGTTTTCTTGGCGTGGTACCATACTTTTTAATAACACTGATTCCATAAGTCGTGGGGAAGAAACGGCGGCGGCCGACCATTAAACACCATAGGTGATGGTCAAGGGCTGGTTGGGAGGGAAAGAATATGACCGAGAGGGGGGAGCGAAGAGTGGGCGCTTTCGACTCAAAGAGCGAAACTCGACTCCGACGAGTGCCTGTCGCGACCTCTGTCACTCGCGTCCCAGGCAGATGGGGGAAACTCGTCAACCAGCCTATCGTCTCCCTGGTCGTGCACGGCGCGGAACCGCTCGTCTCAACCTTGTCGAGGACGGCGAGCCGAACGAAGTTTTTCTACGAACGCCGCATAATCCTCCGGCGTATCGATCCCAAAAGTCGGCTCATCGACCACGCCCACGAGAATCGAGTAGCCCGCTTGCAGGACACGAAGCTGTTCGAGCTTCTCCACCTTCTCCAGACTCGAAGGCGGCATGCCGGCCAGTTTCAAGAGGAATTCCCGCCGATAGGCGTATAGCCCCACGTGCTGATAAAAATGTGGCGGGTCCGCTGTCAGCAGGGCGTCGTCCCACTCGCGGGCCCGCGGAATCGGGCTGCGGCTGAAATATAAGGCCCTGCCTTCGCAATCGAACACGACCTTCACACAGGCCGGGTCTTCCAGTTGCCGCCGGCTGCGAATGGGCGTGGCCAGCGTCGACATCAGGGCCTCGGGCTGCGCTTCGAGAAGCTCGACGGCCAGATCGATCGAACGCCCGGCGATCTCGGGCTCGTCGCCTTGGACGTTGACGATGATGTCGGCGCCCGGCATGCGGCGGGCAACTTCGGCCACGCGGTCGGTGCCGCTGGCGGCATGGGGATTGGTCATCTCCGCCCGGCCGCCAAACGCCTGCACGGCCCGGTAAATATCGTCATGATCGGTCGCCACGCAGATTCCGGCTGGCCGCCGGGCCCGCTGGGCCGATTCGTAGGTATGCTGAATCAGCGGCTTGCCGGTTTCGGCCAAGAGCAGCTTCCGCGGCAACCGCGTCGAAGCCAGCCGGGCGGGGATCACGATCTGACTGTTCATGAATCCACGACCTTGATCACGCCCTCATCAAAACTGGCCGCAATCCGCTTGCCCGGCGGCACCACGAGATAACGATCGTCGTCCCAGGGACCGTCCAGAAGCCCTTGCAGCAAGCGCATGTCGCCGCAGAGCTTCTCATAGTGCCAGCCGCGGTCCGCGGCCTCCGCTTCGCTCTGCCGTTGGTAACGATCGTCGATCTCGATCCCCATCTCGATAAAAGTCAGCCCGGCATAGTGACGCATGTTGCACAATTCCTCGAAAAGGAACTTGGCGTTGTCTTCGCCGTAGCGGGCCACGAGGTCATCGTACGACTGGGGCAGGGCCGATTGCGAGTGCGTCGGGTCTTCTCCTGCCTGGTGCAGACCAACGCCACGTTCGATCCATCCGCTGGTCTTGAAGTACACACCCGGGTGGGCCTGGAAGTATTCCAGGTAGCGCTCCTTGCTCCCCAGAAACAACGTGATGCAATCGTGGGCCCGCGGCACGACCAGCGGGATCGATCGCGCTGCCAGGCCGACCAGGCCGTTGCTGCACAGGCCATAGCCCAGCAAGATGGCTTCGTACCGGGTCTCATCGACTCCCGCCAGCACGTCCGCCAAGCGGCCCGACATCTTCGCCTGGCCAATGTCGTGCAAGCCTTTGGGCAGGAACTCGACGTCGACCAGGTTCACGCTCCGGGCGACCGCCGCGGACAATTCGCGGTACATGATTTCGCAGGCGATGAGTTTTAGGCGCATGGAGAGAATTATATACTGATCGCGGCCTGAAATGATAGTAACCCGAAGCCTGAGCGAGGTCCATAACTCGTTCCCTCGCTTACGCTTGGGGTTGCTGTCCGATGCGAGAATCTGGCATGGTTCAGAAACGGGGACTGGCTCCGAGCGCAGTAGCGATTAGGCCGCAAGAAATGGACGCCGGCGAGGTGCCTGTCCCCATTTCTGAATCATGCCGACAATCTTACCCATGAGCATTACGCCCCAAGAAACGAACAAACGCCGCCGGAGTCTTGCTCGCGGCGGCGCTGGTCGGTGAGATTTGGCTTGACGATCAGTTGCGGGCGTCGGAGGGCTGCGCGAAGCCCGCGGGCACGACGGGCGAATTGCTGGAATTGCTGCCCAGCGACGATGCCGACAAGCTGCTGATACTCCGCGGCGAGAAGTCGCTCGAACTACGCGTGCTGCCGGGCTTGAAGGGCGGCGGGTCGCCGGAGTCGGGGCTGGCAGGAGGAGGAGCCATGCCGCTGCCCGAATAGGGGCTCGCAGCGCCCGGCGTCGGTGTCGGGGTGGCCGGCGGCTGGCTATAGTAGTTTCCGGCGGCCGGCGAGTAGGCATTGTTGCTCGGTGGCAGGCCGCTCGCGGCGCCCGTGCCGGTCGCGCTGCGCGTGTCGGCAAACGAGTTGACCGGCGTGGTTGAGGAAGCTCTGCCAGCGGCCGGCGAAGCATAACCGTAATCGCTTCCGCTCGTCAAAGGCGACCTACTTGCCGAACTGGTCGCGCCCGGAGGCGGCGCAAGGCTTGAGCTATTGCCTGGGGCCGGGCTATAGGCGGCAGGAGTGCTGCCGCTGCCATAGCCGGAAGTCGTGCCCGTGCCATAGCCCGAAGATGTGCCGGTGCCGTAGCCCGAAGACGCACCGCTGCCGTAGCCGCTCGTCGGGCCCGTGCCATAGCCGGAAGTTGCCCCCGCGCCCTGGCCATAGCCGTTGCTCGGATTCAAAGCGCCGCTGCCATACGAGCTGCCAGGCGTGGACGAAGTCGCCGGCGAACTATATCCGCCGGATGGATTTGAGTAGTTGGGTGCCCCGCTGCCAGGCACCGGGCAACTGCCGTTCGTGCACGGCGCTGCGCCGCTGGGTGTCGGTGTTGAGTAGGGAGTCGCGGTCGTTGGATAAGTGCCGACGGCCGGCGAAGACGGCCCGTAGGGATTGGATGCGGTATACTGGGTGCCGCCCGAGACCGGTGAGGATCCCTGGCCATAGGCGTAGCCGGAATTGGAATACGGACTCGTCGCCATTCCGCCGGGTGTGGTCGAGTAGGAACCAGACGCGGCATAGCCGGTACCGGCCGGGTATGCGGTGCCGGACCCGTTGGATACGGCCGGAGTGCTATACGGACTCGCCGCGGCCGTATTGTAACCGGAGTTTCCGTAAGCGTTCGGCTGCGTGCCGTAAGCCGTTGGAGAGCTGCTATACGGCGTGTACGGGCTGGAGGCCGTGCCGCTGCCAGGCGACGTTGTGGCCAGCGTTGAGGGGCGGGCTGGCGGCGCCGCTGCCGAAGTGGAATTTGTTGGGGCGGGGGTTGTGTGGAACGGATTCCACCATGTGGGCGACCAGGTACTGCCGCTTTGACAGCCGGTGATCGCCGCCACCGACAATAGAGCCAATGCACCCCGGGCGATCGAGCTACGCATGTTCTGGTGTCCTTTGAAAGGGACAAGAAGCCGGCCCCACCGGGCCGCGACTTCCTTGTCGTTGGTCCGCATCTGAATCCTCGTCCCCGAGGATGGGCAGCACCTCGAACGGGATACTGCCTAATTCATTCATCGAACTTTAGCGATTGTCCGGTTGATTCCTTTTTTGCGGAATTTGCGGTTTGTATCGCTTAGTCGGGCAGAAATGGCAATTTGGGGCGGATTATACACTCCATTCTGGGTGGGTCAATGCCAATGTTAGAAGAAAAACAGAGAGATTAAGCAATATTCCAACGCGGCTCGATCGGAATCTCCAACAGTCGATCACCGCGAAGGATGCTGACGGCGAATTGCCGGTCGGCACGAAACCCCGCGAGGATCTGGTGCAGGTCGTCAACCTCGGTGACGATCCGGCCGTTTACCGCCAGCAGCAGGTCGCCAGGCATCAATCCGGCCAACTGGGCGGCCCCGCCCGGCATGACTTCGACAACTTCGACGGCCCGATCGCTCAGCAAATCGTGCTCTCGAATCAGCCGCCGAGGCAGCATCGCCACCGTGGCACTGATACCCAGCGACAGCCGTCGCACTTGGCCGTGGGCCAGTAGTTCGCTCACAACCCATTGGGCCGTTTTCGACGGGATGGCAAACCCCAAGCCCTGGGCCATGGCGATGATGGCCGTATTGATTCCCACGACCCGTCCCCGAGAATCCAAGAGCGGCCCGCCGGAATTGCCCGGGTTCAAGGGCGCCGTGTGCTGCACGATGTTGTCGATCCGCCGGCCGCCTTCACCGCGCATGGCCCGCCCCAAAGCGCTGATTACGCCCGTGGAAACGGTCGATTGGAAGCCCAGCGGATTGCCCATGGCGATGACCAGTTGCCCAACCTGGAGACCTTCCGAATCGCCCAACTCGGCGAACGGCAATTCGCGGGCCAGCAACCGTACCAGGGCCAGATCGGTGGCGGGATCGTCACCAACCAGCGTGGCATCCAACTCATCGCCTTCCGCCGTCACGGCCCGCAACTTCGGCCGGCCGCTGACGACGTGGCTATTGGTCAAGGCATAGCCGTCGGGCGTCAGTAGAAAACCGGAGCCCATGCCGCCGCGCGGATCGGTTCGCGGTCCGCTCACCGAGACGACAGCCGGCGAGATCTTTTGTACGACCGAAATCACCGCCCGCGAATAGGCGTCCAACAAATCGGCATCGGCTGCCGAGGCCGCCTGCGGCCGTGGGCCGGCAGGTTGCGGATTCGTCGCGCGATCGTCAACCAATCTTAAAGTGTGTGCTTGAGTTTCCATGGTAAAGGAATCCTATGCAGCACCCAAGGGCGAGAAAAGGGTGATTGACAGGCCGCACAAGGAACCGCAAACTGGAGAGGGTTATCGCGCAGCGTGGAACAAGATCCGGGGCACCCGCTTGCGGGCACCCCGGATCTGGCCCCACCCAACTGTGCGTGCACCCCGGATCTGGCCCCACGCTACGCGCCTTTTTCGGCATGGTTCAGAAACGGGGACTGGCTCCGAGCCCAGTAGCGATTAGGCCGCAAGAAATGGACGCCGGCGAGGTGCCTGTCCCCATTTCTGAACCATGCCCCTTTTTTCAGCAACTTGCCATGACTGACTTCGCGACCGAAATTCCCTTGGTTTCTCCTGCCACGCACCGTCTGGGCTGGATTGGTACGGGCGTGATGGGCTCGAGCATGTGCGGAAATCTGATCCGCGCTGGCTTTGCCGCCACGGTCTATAACCGTACCAGGTCGAAGGCCGAGACGCTCTTGGCTGCGGGGGCCCGCTGGGCCGCTTCGCCCCGGGCCGTGGCCGAGCAAGCCGACGTGATCTTCACGATCGTCGGCTATCCGGCGGACGTCCGCGAAGTGGTCCTCGGCAGCGACGGCGCCTTGGCCGGCTGCCATCCCGGGGCGATGCTCGTCGATATGACCACGAGCGAGCCGTCCCTGGCCGTGGAAATCGCCCGCGCGGCCCTCCAGCGCAGCGTGACCAGCCTTGACGCCCCGGTCTCCGGCGGGGACGTCGGCGCTCGCGAAGCGCGGCTTACGATCATGATCGGCGGCGATGCCCGCGCGGCGGCGGCCTTGCAACCCTGCTGGCAAGCGATGGGCAAAACGATCGTCCACCAAGGTGGCCCCGGCGCCGGCCAACAAACGAAGATGGTCAATCAAGCCTTGATCGCCTCGTGCATGGTTGGCGTCTGCGAGTCGCTGCTTTACGCTTACAAGGCGGGTCTGGACCTGGAGAAGGTCATGCAGTCGGTGAGCGGCGGCGGGGCTTCGAGCTGGTCGCTGGTGAACTACGCCCCGCGGATCCTCCAAGGCGACTTCGCCCCCGGCTTCTTCGTCGAACACTTCCTCAAGGACCTGGGCATCATCCTCGCCGAATCGAGGCGGATGAACCTCATCATGCCCGGCGTCGCCCTGGCCGAACAGCTTTACCGCTGCCTGGTGGCGCAGGGCCATGGCCGCGACGGCACGCAATCGCTGATCCTGGCCTTGGCCGAGATGACGAAACTCGGTTGGCCATCCAAGCTGTCTACGTAGGACGGACCTCCGAGTCTGTCCAGTTTCCGTAGACGGACTCGGAGGTCCATCCTACAACTCCGGTCGGCGGAGGATCTCGCTCATGATCACCGCCTGAGCGATGTTTTCGGCCGAACCCAAGAGTTCGGCCAGCCCGGAACCAGCCAGCGGCAAGGCTTCCAAGGTGGGGCGCGACAGATACTCTGGGCCGGCCGCTTCCGCCTCGACGACTTCCACGGGTTGGGCTGCTTCGCCGGGCCGCGAGGCCAAGCGGCTGACTTGGCCGCTGAAGGCCTGCCCGACGTTCTGCGTGAACTGCTGGTCGGACTGCGCGACTTCACCGCCAAGCTCCTCGCTGCGGCGGCGGAATTCGCTCGTGTCGAGGTACTGCTGCACCTGCTGGCCAACCCGGCCGCCCACGGGAGCATCATCATCGGCAATGATTTCCGCCGGCTGCGGCGCCTCGACCACCGGCGGCGCGCCCCGGCGTTGCGCTGCGCGGCGGAGAAATTCGTCGATCTGCTCCTGGATGCGTCCGCTGTCGTTGCGATTGGGCACAACGGGGTTCGCCGGCCGCCCCAGCTCCGTCAACTTCGAAACCATCACCCCGATCAACGGGACGATGATGAAAAGGACCACGACAAAAACCGCAACCGCGTTCATGCCGTCGCACCCTTCTTGTTCGCAGCGGCCGGAGCGCTGATCCGCGCGATGGCCGAGCGCATGTCGGTGTCGGCCTGCACGTTGCGCAATTTGTAATAATCCATGATCCCCAGCATGCCGTCCTGGAAGGCCTGGGCGATCGCCCGCGGAACCTCGGCCTCGGCCTCCACGACCTTGGCGCGGCTCTCCTCGATCTGCGCGATGAACTCCTGCTCCTGCGCGACGGCCATCGTGCGGAGACCTTCCGCGTTGGCCCGCGCCACGCGCATATCGGCCTCGGCCCGGTCGGCCTGCAAGCGGGCGCCGATGTTCTCGCCCACGGTCACTTCGCCGATGTCGATGGAAACGATCTCGAAAGCCGTCTGCGAGTCCAACCGCCGGGAAAGCACCATCTTGGAAATCCGGTCGGGATTCTCCAGCACCACGTGGTGCGACTCGGCCGAGCCGATCGCGCTGACAATGCCCTCGCCGACGCGGGCGATAATCGTTTCCTCCGTGGCGCCGCCGATCAATTGCTTCAAGTTCGCCCGCACCGTCACGCGGGCCTTGACCTTCAATTGCACGCCGTTCTGTGCCACGCCGTCGAGCGTTTCCCGCCCCAGGTTTCGCGAAGGGCAGTCGATCACCTTGGGATTGACGCTCGTCTGCACGGCTTCCAGCACGTTGCGTCCGGCCAGATCGATGGCGGCTGCCAACTTGAAGTCGAGCTCGAGTTTGGCCTTCCGCGCGGCGATCAGCGCGGATCACCAACGGCACGTTGCCGCCCGCCAGATAGTGCGCTTCCAGGCCCTTGGAGGTCACCCCGTCGCGATCGCCGATGCCGGCCTGCACGGCCATGATCTTGCTGCGCACGATTACCCCAGGACTGACCTTTCGAAACGTCATGCCCACCAGGTCCAGGATGCCGATCCCCGCCCGCGTAGTCTTCGACTGGATCCAGAAACGGAAGTAGTGGGCGAAGACCGCCAGGAAAATCAAGCCGAACAGCAGGACGACGATCGTAACGACGATGACGATCATGCCGGTAATATCCGGCGGACGTTGGGCGAACAGTTGCATGGCATGCTCCTGGCGTAGAATCGACGACGGAAACGACCGGACGGTCATTCTCCCCCCGCGGGATAGCCCTTGTCAAGAGGCGGAGCCCCCGTCTCCTTCCGAGCGAGGGGGACCCGTCATACCAACGGTTCTCCAAAGGGGTCAGTAGCGATGCTGTCGATGGGCCGTTCAAGGGGATTTTCGGCCGTCGACGTGGGGATTTCGTTTTCCACGGCCCGAACCACTAATCGATTGGATTCAATCTTGATAACCCGCACGGTTTGGCCCGCTTCGATGACCATGCCTTCGCTCGTCGCGTCCAGCGTCTGGCCGTCCACGCTGACCACCCCACTGGGCAGCATCCGGCATTTCGCCCGGCCCACGCGGCCAACCAGGCCCTTGAGCTGCCGGCGCTGGGACTCGTCGGGCAGCACGTCCTCGGCACGAGGAACCTCGAGCAGAACCTGCCGGCCGACATACGTATGCGGCCACCAGCGGAAACCAAGCCCAATCAGACTGGGAACGCCGATCACCACGACTGCCGTCACCGTCAGACCGACGCTGGTGCCCGACTTGAAGCCGAGCAAAACTGCGCCGAGCAACGCGGCACCCGAGAAGAACGCCAGAATACCGCCGGTGGGGAAGAAAATCTCCAAGAACGCGATAGCCAGCCCTACCGCCAGCAACAAGATGGGCCAAAACCAGAATTCCATTGCGAGTTCTGCACTCCTGCAACAAAGCCACGGCGAACGGAACCAAAGCAATGATCTATTTTACCACTCACGCGCGATCCAAAAAGTCCCCCTCTCCCTCCGGAAAAGGGGCAGACTCACTCGCGATTGGGAAACTTGAGTTTCAGCACATAAGCCTCCCACTGCTTCTGGAACTTGTCCATGTCGTCCGCATCCAAGACGGCCTTCAGGGTCTTATAACCCGAAGGGTCGTCCTTGCGGTTCGCCAAGAAGCGGTGATAGTAGGTCTTCAAGAGGTCCTTCTGTTGCAGGTAATAGCATAGGTATCGGGCCTGCGCGTAGTTCGTGCCGCGGTCCTGTTCGTAGAACTCGTTGTCGGTCGTGTGGCAGAGCGTGGCGAAGGAGGCCAGTTTCCCTTTGCGAATGGCCTCTTGCAACCGCGGCAGGCGCCAGTTGGTGTAGCCGTGGATTTCGCCGTTGACTTCGCCGCTTTGCTCGTAAAGCGAGCCCAGTCCTTCATTGAACCACGAGGGGCAGTTGGGAAAATTGGCCGCCACGAAAGGGTGCACGATCTCATGCACAAGCGTGCCCCCGCCAGTCGAGATATTCATCACCAAAGCCCCGTCTTGCTGCGAGAAATAGCCGTAGGGAGTATCGGGTTTCTTCCCGAAGAGTCGCTTGCAGTTGCCCTCGTAGCTCTCCTTGTCCTTGAACAGCCAAATATCGAGGATCTGCCGAGGATCCTGCTTGAAATAGGCCTTTTTCAGCTTCTCCACGGCCCACTTCACGGTGCCTTCTGCGCGGCCACGAACGTCGTCTGGCGATTCATCGCCGATCACCACGAAAGGCGGCGTGACGATCACCGTAAAATCTCTCGAGGGGATCTTCTTCCGCAACTGCTGGACGTGCTCCTCAAAGTCCGCCTTGGTAAAGGCCCCGGCTTGCGAGTTCCGACCCGGCTCTGCAGCGACCACCTTCGGACCTGCAACGCCCGCCGCTACGAGAATCCCCAGAATCCCGAAAAACAGGCGTGGGTAGGCCGAGCCGTTCTTGGTAACTGTCACGATAACTCTCCTTCTCGAAGTTCCCCTCTCCTCGACCTGCAAGCGGGTACCCCGGGGTACCCCGGCGACGGGCAGGGGTAAGGGCGTCAGGGCTCTTCCGCCTTTTGGTGCGGTCTCGCAGTTACAGTTGCCATCGGTGACAAACTTCTTTTCACAATCAAACATGCTCATTGCCAATCCCTCTCTAGCGGCGTGTTGTTTCAGCACATGTGTTCAATTTTGCTGTAGCAAAAAAGAACAGGCGGGTCAGGTTTCGCTCGGGCAAACAAAACCTTGACCCGCCTGAGTTTGAAGGGAAGCGTGAGCTTCGGCTCATCCGATCACACTGGTCTCCGTACCGGAAGGGGAATGGGCGACCGCCTGCATTTCGGATGGGTTTGCGCAACTGCCAGCGCTCCTTCGGTGCCTCTGGAGAAGCCCAGGAAAACGGGGATCTTGAGGTGTTCCGGCCTCAAATTCCGTAGAGCTTGTTTCAAGAACTCCTTCCACGTTCTTCGTTTTCCAAACAGTACGTGGTTTTCCTGAAACACGTTCTCACCGTATTCCCTGGGCCCCTCAATTTGTCCGGCCCCGTGCGGCATGGCCTCTTCTCTGTGAACCTCGTTTTGATGAGTGCAAGCGAAGCGTTTCTTGGGGGAAGCTGCTTTTCCTGTTATCTGCTGCGAGGTTCCAAACCAGCCCCGTCGACCGTGCGAGGGAAATGCGGCCAATAACAGATGCAACCCGCGTGCCAATCAGGTTAGAAAGCGGGCCAGTTGACAGGCTGGGCGTCGGATGGCAGAATTGAGAATCCGCTCGGCAAAGTCCCCGCGGATCGACGGAGGATTTGGTCGGAGATAACTTCCGTAGGACGGCGTTCCCAGGCCGTCCGGTGCAGCGACGGGCAAGGAAGTCCATCCTATAGATCGGGAGGTTATTTCGGAGCAAGTCCTGAGGGCGATTAGCTCAGTTGGTTAGAGCACCAGCTCGACAAGCTGGGGGTCACAGGTTCGAGTCCCGTATCGCCCACTGCATAAAGCCTTACGCAACAAGGAGTTGCGTAAGGCTTTTTTCATGCGGTTTTTTCAAAGGAGCGTTTGCAAAGGGATTTGCAAATTATTTTCTCGAGAAGCATGACGGAAATCCGGCCTGTAGTCAGGCCCGGTACTGCTCTTCACTCACCTGTTCCATCCAATCGACCGTCTTGCCGTCCAACTGCTCTTGAATGGCAATATGCGTCACCGCCGTTGTTGGCGAGGCCCCATGCCAATGCTTCTCGCCCGGCGGGAACCAGATCACGTCACCCGGCCGGATTTCCTCAATCGGGCCTCCCCAGCGCTGCACGCGTCCGCATCCAGCCGTTACGATCAGGGTCTGGCCCAGCGGATGCGTGTGCCATGCTGTCCGAGAGCCAGGCTCGAACGTGACGCTGGCGCCGACCGCACGTGCTGGATCGCTTGCTGCGAACAGCGGATCAATGCGCACCGTGCCGGTAAACCAGTCGGCGGGGCCTTTGATGGAAGGTTGTGAGCCACTTCTCCTAATGTCCATTCTCTGAACTCCTTGCTTGATTGCCGCTCGACGAAGGAATTATAAGCCAAGACACTCGCCGGAAAGTCCCCCCATCCGGCCTTTCCCGGCCGCCGGCCGACCACTCTGCTTGCCCGCCCGATGATTGAAGGCCGCCGCCTTCACACCGGCCACCACCTTCTGCTCCTCCCGGTCCAATTGGTCAAACAGCCGCTGAGCACGCAAATCAAACGAACGCCGGGGGCGATTCTCCGGCGCACAGCGCTGGGGGCCATTGTGGAAGCACCACCCCGCAGCTCCTCCGGCGACGGCACCACGCAAGTCGGTGAGAAAAGTTGAAACCGTAGCAAGATAGATCCACCAGGTCGTGACGGATGAACTCCTCCGGTGCCCCCAAGGCCCCGTAATAGCTGATCCCCAACAGGAAGGTCGGCTGGCCATTCAACGTGAAGCGGGAACCTTCGATTCCCAGAACTGTCCGAGGTTCTCTCGGAGCCGGAGAACTGGCGCTGGCTCCGATGTCCGCGAAAGGGACTCCTCCGCAGAATGGCAGCGTGAGAAGGAGAGACTCCAGGAACAATGCGGCATTTCGTCGGTTCACAGGAACGTCCTTCTATCTGTGGTACAGTGCATCCCGGAAGTCAACGCGGGGAGGTCGCGGCACGCAGTCAAGATATCACACGCGAGCGGGAATGGAAAGCTTCGTCCTCCGGAAAAGTTAAGGAGGGACATCGGGTAGAGTCGAGAGGTGGCGCGGTGGCTTAGTGGTCAATTTCAGAAATAGTGTCAGGGTTAGGCTGTACGGTGGGACCAGACTGCGTAGCAGGCGCAGGCCCACCACGGCGTACTTTCCAGTCGGCGATGGTGGGCCTGCGCCTGCTCCGCGATCTGGTCCCACCCTACGGGCATGCTGTCCGCGACCCTGACATTATTTCTGGAATTGACCACTTAGGCTTCGGCATAATACCGCGACTGGGCTGCAGTCAGCTCGCCGATCCTAGCCAATTTCTCCATGATGCCGCCTTCGATGGCCTGCGTGGCAGCTTCGGCTGCCAGCGGCTGCCGATCTTCGCGCTCTCGACCTGGTCGACCAGACGCGGCAGGCCATGGTCGCGGCGATGGAAAGCACGCCCGCAGGCTTCAGCGTGCCGCTGAAGGTCGAAATATAGGCGGGCAGGACGTGGGCGGACTGCGAATAGGGCAGCAACTGGTTGCAGACGCGTTTTGCAAGGAGTTGGCCGCCCTCACCCCGACGATGACTGCCAACCGCTTGTAGTGGCGATCCGCCCGTTTGCCCCAGCTCTTCCCACCCAGCGCCATCGGGCCCCGTGCTACCGTGCGAGCCATTGCCGGTGGCGGAGGATGAGGTTCGCGGGGGCCTGCGAGCCGTTGCCGGTGGCGGAGGATGAGGTTCGCGGGGGCCGGCAGCGGGCTGGTTGCGGCCATCGTGAATATTGCGCCCGTGGTTCGCCCGTCCTCTTACCGCTTACGATATAATTCCTCGTACTGGGCGAAGTCCGATTCTGCCTTTGCCTTCTCGCCCTTCGTCTTGTAAGCGAGGCTGCGGCAGTAGTACGCATTGACATTTGTTCGGTCAAGCCGGATGGCCTCGGTAAGATCCTCGATCGCTTTGTCCGTCTCGCCCTTCCCGGAGTAGGTGACGCCACGGATGCAGTACGCCTGGGCATTTTGGGGATCAAGCCGGATGGTCTCGGTGAGATCCTCGATCGCTTTGTCGAACTCGCCCTTACCGGAGTACGCGGCACCACGGTTGAAATACGCTACGGCCCATTTTGAGTCAAGCCGAATTGCCTCGGTGTAGTCCGCAATCGCCTTGTCGAACTCGCCCTTCTTGCCGTATGCGACAGCACGGTTGTAGTACCCAACCGGATCTTTCGCATCGAGGCGAATGGCCTCAGTAAAGCAACTAATTGCTAAGTCAAAGTCCTGCACATCTAAAGCTGTAGTGCCTTGGGTTACGGCTTTCTTCTTTGCCTCGGTCGTGGTGTCGCAGCCTACAACGACCGCTATCAAGAATAAAAAGACAGAAATCGGACAATGCACGCTTCTCATTTTCACATCGCCTTGCGTTCTTCCCTTCGCCAGCGCCGGCCGCATTAGATCCTCCTTGGACGCTCTGTCGTCACGGCTCATAGGGTCTGCTGCCAGCCGTAGCCCAAAGTAAGTGACGAGCCGGTTGGCAAATTCTCATCGCCTTCCGTCCATTGTAGGCTCGCAGCGCAAGAGCCACAATCATTGACGCCGGCCGAACCGTTGTCGTTTGCGGGCCTCTTCCTCGATCTCGGACATTTGTCCGGGATCAGCCTGCCCTCCTGGCCTCCATAACCACCCGCCCCCAAGCGCCCTGCCTTCACCGCCCACCCGGCCTGCCAAATCCAGAGGCCCGGCAAGATCGGTGCGGCGGGGTGCCGTAGTCATTTGCGGAACTCAATCAGTTCGCGGCCGGTCACTGTATTGACTGTCAATGCCGGTCGAAGAAGAAAACCGATACATCGCAATCGGGAATTGCGTGTGTAAGTTCCTCGACATCGCTCTGCGAGTAGCTCGTCGCATTACTCGCTACGACCGAAAGCCTTCGAAGATGTTTCATTTCGTAGAGTTGCGGTAGCCCATTGCGGGTAATCCCCGTGAAATTCAAATTGAGGCGGCGAAGGCAATGCATTGTCTTGAGCGCAGCCAAACCTCTGTCCGTGATTGCCGTGTCCGACAAGCTGAGATCCTCGATTTCGGGCAACCCTTGGAGCGATGCGAGGCCAGCGTCAGTTATCTTTGAGCCGCTCAAGTCAACGTCTCTGACTAGGGTTTTGCAGATTTCTCGCCTGTACAAGCGCACAGAGTTTCACTCTTGAGCCGTGTCACACAAGGCTCGGGATTCAGGAAATCTGTCGTAGAATGCGGGAGCGGGGGTATGCGCTACGCCGCAGTGGCCACGTATTCCAAGAACCAGTCCGATTTTGCCTTAATGTCTGCGCGAGAACCACGTCCTTCGCTCAGCCAATGCCGCCACAGGTGGAGGCGGCAGGCCCCCAACATGTCGGCGAAGGTGGGCTCGGGCTTGTTGTCATACCAAGGGCGGTGCCTCCGCGCTTGCTCACCCTTGTGTCCTGCGGTTACATACCACAACACGACCAAGGAACCAATAAACCAGGACATCGGGGCGGCACGCTGGACCGAGTTTGGGCACCACACCTGTGGATCGTGAAAGCCCAACATCTGTTTGCTGTCACAGAAGGCCACTTCCACCGACCAGCGGCGGCAATAGCCCTTGATGACCTCTTTGGCCGTGAGGGTCTGGTCTGTCGAAAGCAGGGCCTCGTCCCGCCACTCGCCTTTCGGATCGCGAACGAGAACCAATTGCACCGATTGCGGACCGGCCGCTTGATACCAGCAGACATTCTTGACCACCTTCACCTGCAATCGTCGCTTCCCCTTGGGAAAAGCAATCTTCATGTCTTGCGCAGGCCAGCGGCGGTTGTCGGCCAGCATCTGCTTTGGCGTAGGCAGGCGCTCGCCCTTTTTCCGCCGTCCTCCCGTTCCCAGGGTCAAGGGGCGGCTGAGGGCTGCGTCCCAACGAATTGGGCCGATCACCTCGACGTTCGCCGCACGGTTCTTCAAGAGATGCTGCCCGACATAGGCACAGTCGCCCACGACCTGGATTTTCCGGCCTGGAAACCAGCCTGCGAACTGATTCACCAGTTCGGCTGCCAACTGACTTTTGCTGCGATGCGCACTACGACTTTTCTTTCCCTGCTTCTCGTAAATCCGCCACAAGCAAGGAAGGCAGAAGTAGCGGTCCTTGCGGAAGGGCAACTGCACGATGATTCCCATCAGGACCCAGTTGTTGCCGAAGCGAAACACCTTGTGCTTGCGCGTGCTGAGCACGGCATCCAGGAAGATGCCCCCGAAGGCGACCTTGGCACCGCGCTTGTGGCAGAGCGTATCGTCCACCACCAGCCAAATCCGCATTCCCGGCACGAGTTGCGCCACGATGGCCAAGATCAATATCCGGCAGACTTCATCCCAGTTCCATACCGCCGCGCTGAACAGACGGAAAGCGGCGGAGTGGTCGCGCGTTTCCGACTGCCCCGTGGTTTCCCACACACGGCTGATCGTCCGCCAACCGAGACACACGATCCATGCTCCGATCGTCAGGCAGAACATGCTGAACGCTTCCTCGCGGAAAACGACCGCGAGCGGCTCTAGTAAAACCTCCAACGACGGGATAAGCTGATCCATTAGCTGGCCTCCTTGCCATATTTGGGACTTCGGAATCTTTGACGAAACGTCCGAAGCATACCCAATCCCTGGCATCGAGGCCCGCCCAGTTTGTCCAAAAAACTGTGCGAAATAAGTGCAAAACCCTAGTCTGAGGTGGACAAGAGCACACATCTCTTGCGCGTGGGCGTCGCCGATACTCGTATCACATACGGAATGAATCCCACCGAAGCCTGCGATCCAGCTTGTCGGCGCAGAAATCGTCACCGGGGTCGCTATAAGGTCCGATCCAAATATTCGTCGCACAAATGCAAGGCATGGATTATCATTTCCCGGCTTGTTGCGTCCGTCCTTATCAAGATCAATGTCGTAATAGATTTGTAGTCCAGCTCCTCGCAACGACGCCACTGCATCGCGCTGCTTATGGGCCTCCTTCATTTCGGTCCTTAGCCAACTGCATGGCAACGCCACCGCCACCGCCAGCACCAGCAGCGTGCGAACGCTGAACTGGAACCGCCATCGGAAGACCAGAGCCACAAGCCACCACAGCAGCATAGCCATCAGCACCACGCCCACGCCTGCCACCGAGACCAGGACGGCGTAGCCCTTGTGCCAGGCCGGCCAGCCGAAGTGATTGGAGAGGAACAGCAGACCGGTCACCACCATCGAGCCGAAGACCAGCCAGCCTGGCGTACGGAAATACCAGCGACGTTTCTCGGGGGCGTCCATCCCGCCAGTATACTGCGCCACCAGCGGCCCTACGAGAATGGACCCCGAGCGCTGCCACCCTGCACGCCTGCGTTCCGTCCGCCCTTGCCCGCCGCACGAAGGTTGCCGCCGGTGTCGCTTCGGGCCGGGACTGCCGAACCTGGCACCCTTGTGTCGCAGCCCGCCGCGGCGCTGTACAATGAGAGGTGGGTCGACACGGCGCCCCGCGGTGGGGCGGCGTTGGGCAGGAACATCGCCGGCCACGATGACACGGACATGAGCGAGAGCGAACCCCAAACCGCCATGCCGAAGCCGAAGCTCCGCTGGTATCAGTACCGCCTGCGGACGCTTCTGCTGCTGGCGCTGCTATGCGCCATCGCGCTGAAGGCGGGCCTGGAATGGCAGCGCCGGCGGCGCATGGAGATCGCGCGGAATTGGGCGAGGGCCTGTCTCGACCAGGAATATCCGGACTGCGGCCGAATGGACCGGGACAAACCCTGGCCGCCCTTGCCGGCGTGCCCCGCGTCGCTGGACGAGACTCTGCGGCCGATCATCTTGAAGATGGCGGTAACACAACTGGAGTCGCCGCGAGAGCGAATTGCGGGGCTTAGAGTCCTGTTGGAATCCAGCCCGGCCACGGCCTTGGCCATGCTTCGCGAGGGCTTGCGCGACGAGCGCGATCCGCAGGTCAAGGCCGTAGAACTCCGTCTGGTCGGCCTTTATCGTAATGCGACTTCCGCCGACATGGTGTTTCAGCACCTCGACGACGCCGACGCTAGGGTCCGCGCGGCGGCGGCCGATGCCCTTGGCTTGATCCATTGCCCGGCGTACCCAATATTCCCGTTTCGCTTCTTCACGAACGACGATGCCTTCGCGAGCGATCCGCCGATCGACCTCCGTCCGTTGCTGGAGTGTGTAATGGATCAGGGCAAGTCGCCGCCGGATAGTAGGAATATCGACGATTGCCTTCCTATGAATGTCATTGAGTTGCCGGCCGCCATGCGGGCGGCGTTGGAGACGATGATGCTCGACGGGCCCAGCAGTGAAGAGCGGATGGCCGCCGCCCGTGCGCTGCTCGCCTGGCCGCCCGCCGACTACCGGCTCCGCGTGGCGGAGTGGGGCGTGTGGATCAACGATGGCGGCCAGTTGAGGCTGGCACAGGCGGTGCTCGATGAGATCCCGCCCTTTGTTCATCGCACGGGCAATACCGTCGCCTCGCTGTCGGATCGCCTCATGCCAATTATGGTGATCACCAAACCGATCATGCACTTTACGGCCGACCGGCCATTGGTGGCCGACGTGGAAGTCCTCATTTCGCAGGGGCGGCCATGGTTCGCCTATCCTCGGCCTGAGGATTTCACGATGCTGGCGAGTCCAGGGTATGGCAGTTTGGGGAATAGGCGCGATCCCGGCCTGGTCCTTGCGGTATTCGACAAGGCCCATGTTCCGGAATTACAGCCGACCGCCGAAGGGTATCCGTGGCTCGCGCCGCCCCACCGCACGTACGGCTCATATTCGGCCAGCATGGGCGGAGGGCCCAACGAGATTACGGACCTTGGCCTGCGCTGGCAAAGCCTGATCATTTCCCCGGACCAGCAGAGTTGGATGACGCCGCCGTCGATCGAAGACCGCCGGCGCTACGGATGGTGGGAGCAATTAAGATCGGTCCCCTCGTGCTGGCTTAGCAGCCAAGGCGAAAGCGAGCGATTTCTGTACTACGACGGGCCGACTCATAAGAGTTCGCCGGTCCAAGCGGTTGTAAAAGGAAAGCGGTTGCATTTGAAGAGCTTTCCTATGCCGGACACAACGGTGTGGAAACCGGAAGCCGACTGTTGTCCCCTCGCCCCATTCGCCTGCCAAGCTGTCGGCGACTACGGCACCAAACGCCACGGCCTTTATATCGAGGTGACGAGCGGGCAAAGTGCAGCGCGGATTGTACACGTGGCCGATGGCCAGAGCGACGTCGATCTCGAAGCACTCGCGCCAATGACCTCCGCCACGGCGCAGAAGCACCTCCTTGCCATGTTGACCGAATACGGCCTGACCGCCGACGAGGCGTCGGGCCTGGCCGACGTGTGGAAGCGGCAGTTTTGGGAGACGCCGGGCAAACGGCTGCTGGTCATCCTCTCCGCGAACGACTACGACGCGATGTGCCCGCTTCACATACGTCCCAAACCGACCGAGCTTGTGCGTCTTGGGGTACTGCTCACCGAGTTACCTCCATGACTTCTGTCGACCCCCAACCCGCCGTCCAGCCGCCGCCCCCGCCCTTCCAATTCAGACTGCGGACGCTGCTCTTGCTGTTCGTGGTGCTGGGTTCGTCGCTGGCGGTGTTCGGCGGCTGGGGGATCGTGGTGTTTGGGCTGGTGGTGGGGCTGGCAAGTTATTTGTACAACATTAAGTCCGCATGGCCGGTAGTGCATCTTGTCCTAGCCGTGCTTTGCCTGACGTTCGTCGTCGGGATGCTATTGCCAGCTATGACGATGCAACGTGGGTCCGGGCCTGCCTCCCCGCCATGCAAAGGCCACCTCCACGAGATCGTTGGAGGTTTGTTGAGGTTTGAGCAAGCAAACGGCTGCTTTCCGCCGGCCTACATCGCAGACAAGGACGGGAAACCGATGCACAGTTGGCGAGTGCTTATTCTACCGTACATCGATGGAGACGAACTCTATAAGAGCTACGACTTCAACGAGCCCTGGAACAGCCCGAACAACAGGAAGCTCTTGGCCTCGCGTCCCGAGGTGTATGCCTGCCCAGACGATCCCGGTGCCTCCGCACCCGGTTCTACTCAGACCAGCTTCGTCGCCGCGGTGGGACCAAACACCGCTTGGGCAGGCGGCAAGCCCCGTAAGGTCGGCGACTTCGGCAAGGATTTCTCCTCGACAATTATGTTGGTCGAAGCAACCAACTCGGGAATTGATTGGACGGAGCCGAAGGACTTCTCGTTGGAGACGCTGGGTGCGACCGCGGAAGGATCTGACTCGCAGAGATTAGCGAGCAACCATCACCCGAAGATCGACTTCTACATCTACGACGGAGTCTACGTCGCGATGGCTTGTGGGTCCATCGTATTCCTCCCGACCACTGGCCGCTCAAACGAGGACGTTCGGAGGGCTCTTCAGATCGGCGGCTACGCGGACACGGATTCTGAGGAAGCCTGGCGGATAGCGAGACGAGTGAACTGGCCCAACATCGCCGCCCTGGCCGTGTGGCTGCTTTCGGTCGGCATGCTGCTGACTCACGCGGTGCGAAACAGAAAGGTCCCGTCAGTTCCGCAGCCACCATCCTTGTGTTGAGGTCGCTGGGCGACCTGCTTTGGGCGAGGCGCAGGCCACCGTGGCCTTCGACGGCCCGCGTGGCTGCTTCCCCTGCCGAGCCGCAGCCTACGATGGACGGTCGAGCAACAGGTTTGAAACGTGGGGCACAAGCCCGAACGGCCGCCAGCGCGTACCCAAGAAGCCTTGGGACGCATTCCGGCTGGAGCCAAAGGGACATCTGGGCAAGAGGTCCGCTGAGCTGCTTTCCTCGCCGCGGCGCACGTCTTCGGGCGTCGCGGGACGTTCGCGGACGGGGAGCACGAACTCCACGCGATTCAAAACGGGATTGCCGTACACTGGGATTGCAGTCACGAAATGCTTACAATGACGGAATTGGTTGCATTTCCTTGGCGACGTTGCGAAGGAGAATTTCGTGCCCAGGGAAGACAAGACAGGGTGAAGCCATGCCTAAGAAGGACGCTGTCGATTCGAGCTTGCCGTCGGCGGGCGAATTGCGCCGCAAGGCGGAGCAGCGGTTGCAGGCCGGCAGGGCCGAAGGCGAACTGCCGGCGGCCGAGGCAGACGTTCGCGCCCTGCTCCACGAGCTGCAGGTCCATCAGATCGAACTGGAGATGCAGAACGAGGAGCTCCAGCGGGTGCAGGCGACGGCCCAGGAGGCATCCGAGAGGTACTTCGAACTCTTCGATTTCGCCCCGGTCGGGTATTTTGTCTGGGACCACGAGGGGCGAATCCTCGAAGTCAATTTCGCCGGGGCCGAACTGCTGGGCCTGAACCGCAAGGACCTGGTGCAGAAACGGTTCGGCGAATTCGTGGCGCTGGAGAACCGCGCCGCGTTTGCCGAGTTCTGCCGGCAGGTGCTGGCCAGCGACGCCCAACAGAACTGCGAGCTCAAGCTCGTCAAGAAGGGGCAATCCGAGATGGTGTTGGTCGAGGGCATCGCCGCCCATGACCGGCAGGGGCAGGGAAGGCGCTGCTGTGCGGCAGTCGTCGACATCACGCAGCAGAAGCGGGCCAACGAGCTGGCGGCAACCAACCGGGCCCTGCAGGCCGAGATCGCCGCGCGGCAGGCGGCCGAGCAGGCGCTGTATGCGAGCAAGGAGCGCTACCGAACGCTGGCGGAGGCGACCTTTGAGGGAGTTTGCATCAGCGAAGAAGGGCTGATCCGCGACTGTAATGAGCAACTTGCGCAGATGCTCGGCTACCGGCGGGAAGAGCTCATTACCATGCGCATCGAGGAGTTCATTCCGGCCGAGTGCCGCGAACGGGTGTTGGACAACGTCCGCCAGGGCCGGAATTCGATTACCGAGCACGAGATCCTCCGCAAGGACGGAGAAAGGCGGATCGTCGAGGCGCATGGCAGGAACCTCGGCGGTGAAGATAGTGCGCTTCGCATCACCTCCATGCGCGATGTCACGCAGCGCAAGCGGGACGAGAGGCGGCTTGCCAAGCTGACCCGGCTCTACATGGTTCTCAGCCAAGTGAACGAGGCCATCGTTCGCGCCCGCGACGCGGAGACCTTGTACGCCGAGGTCTGCCGCATTGTCGCGGAAGAGGGCGGTTTCCCGCTCGCCCGGATCGTGCAGGTGTGCGGGCAGGAGTTGGTTCCGCTGACTGCGTCCGGTCCGGCGGCCGACTACGTGAAAGAGATCCGCGTGGAGTTGCAGGGCGCGTTGGGCGCCGGTCCCACGGGGACTTGCCTGCGCGAAAACCGAACCGTGGTGAACGACGATTTTTTGGCCAGCCCGGCAACCGCCCCCTGGCGCGAGGCGGCCCTCCGCTACGGCTTCCGCGCCTCGGCCGCCTTTCCGCTCCGCTGCCACGGGGAAGCGATCGGCGCACTGACGATCTATGCCGGCGATGCCGGCGCCTTTGACGCGGAGCAGGTCGGCCTGCTCGGAGCGCTCGGCGCCGACCTCTCCTACGCGCTGGAGGCGCTCGATCACGAGCAGGTCCGCGTCCGCGCCGAAAAGGCGTTGCTGGAAGCCAAGGAAGCCGCCGAGGCCGCCAATCTGGCCAAGAGCCAGTTCCTGGCCAACATGAGCCACGAGTTGCGCACGCCCATGAACGCCATCCTGGGCATGCTCGACGTAGCCCTGCCCAAGACCCCGGACCCCATCGTCCAGGACTGCCTGCAGACCGCGCGGGGCTCGGCCGACCTGCTCTTGACGCTGTTGAACGACCTGCTGGACTCCGCCAAGATCGAGGCGGGCAAACTGGCGCTGGAATCGGCCCCCTTCAACCTGCGGCGGACGCTGGACCAGGTTTTGCGCGTGCTTGCCAGGCGGGCCAGCAACAGTGGGTTGTACTTTTTCTGCCGCGTGGCCGAGGGGACTCCGAATGCGGTGATCGGCGATCGAGTGCGATTGCAGCAGATCCTGCTCAATCTGGCCGGAAACGCCATCAAATTCACGGAGCATGGCGAAGTGCAAGTCAACGTCCATCATTCTCCGCTTCCGGAGACAGAGGGCGACGTGGAGTTGACGTTTACCGTGCAGGATACCGGAATCGGTATCCCACCCTCCGCCCAGGAACATCTCTTCCAACCTTTCGTGCAGGCCGACTCGTCCATACCGCGGCGTTTCGGCGGCACGGGCCTGGGGCTTTCCATCTCCAAGAGTCTGGTGGAGATGATGGGCGGGCGGATCTGGGTCGAAAGCGAAGTGGGCAAGGGCAGCACGTTCTGCTTCACCCTTTGCCTGCCAGTGGCGAAGGAGATGCCTGCCGACTCGGAGGCCCCGCGGGCTGTCCCCGCGGCGGCCGGCGCCCCATTGCGCATCCTGCTGGTGGAAGACAACCCGGCCAACCAGAAATTGGCCACCTACCTCTTGCTCGATCGAGGCCATACCGTGGAAATCGCGGGAAACGGCCTCGAAGCAATCTCCCTGACTGACCGCAACCGCTACGACGTGATCCTGATGGACGTGCAAATGCCGGAAATGAACGGGCTGGAAGCCGCGGCGGCGATCCGAAAACGCCACTCCGGCGGGCCCCAGCCGCCGATCATCGCCATGACGGCTTACGCCCAGAAGGGCGACCGGGAACGATGCCTGGCCGCGGGCATGGATGCCTACATCAGCAAGCCGATCCAACGCGAAGAGCTGATCGATACGGTCGAGCGGTTGGCGGGCAGGGGAGATCGCAAATCTCAGATTTCAGATTTCAGATTTCAGATTTCAGATTTCAAATCTCAAATCTCAAATCTCAAATCTCAAATCTCAGATCTCAAATCTCAAATTCAACCTCCAAGCCCTGATCCTTCATCCCCGTTCCCCGATTCTCCACCTTTCAATCTTGACGCGGCGTTGGCGCGACTCGGCGGCGAAGCGGGGGTTTTCCGGGAGATGGTGGGATTCTTCTTTGGCGACGGATTGAACCTCGTGGCCGAGATCCAGGCCGCCGCCATTGCGGGCGATGTGGCCGCTATCGAGAAGAAGGCCCATCGCCTCAAGGGTACGGTACTATACTTGGGCGCGGATGCCGCCATCGCGGCCGTCGCCCGCGTCGAGGCCCTCGCGCGATCGGGCAACTTGGCCGATGCCGCCGCCATCCGCTCGATGGAGAGGGAAACAATGCGACTCGCCGAGGCCCTGCGCCCTTATGGTTATGACACCCCAAAGTAGGGTGGGCTTTAGCCCGAGCTTAAGGTACATTGCGGAGGCCGGCTGATGCCCGCCCGACAACCCAAAAAAGCCCTGCCATCCCATGAACAGCAGTTCCACGTACGATCTGAGCCATATTTGCTTCGCAGGCAAGCCACCGGCTCGGGCGAAGCGTTCCGCTGCCCGGAGAGCCTCTATCGCGGCCTTTGCAGCCTCGCCGGCGGCCCCGCAAGAGCGATTGGACAGTTTCATTGCTTGGGTGCTGGGCCGCGCCGGACTGGATGCCGCGGCCTACCGTCCCCAACCGCTGGAACGCCGACTGCCGGCCTGCTTGCGGACTTTGAAGGTCGGCTCCCCCCAGGCAGCCCGCGAGCTGCTGGGGCGAAAACCTCACCTGGTCGCGAAGGCCGTCAGTTCGCTGCTGATCGGCGTAACGGAGTTCTTCCGCGAGCCGGAGGTGTTCGACTTTCTGTCGGCGCAGGTCCTGCCCGCATTGGCCGGCAACCGGCGATTGCGAATCTGGAGCGCCGCTTGCTCCACCGGCGCGGAACTTTACAGCATGGCCATGCTCTTGAGCGAAGCGGGCCTCTTGGAGCGAAGCCACCTGTTGGGCACCGACTGCCGCGGTGACGCGATCGAGCGGGCCAGGCTGGGCTATTATGATGCCGCGATGCTGGAGCCCGTCCGCGGTGCGACGCGGGACAAGTTCTTCGAGCCGGCCGGGCCGGCACAACCACGTAGCCGGCGCCGGGCGCCAGGCTTGCATGGTTGGTGTACCGATCCCGCACACGGCGTGTGCGGACTACAATGGCGGCCCGTCGAGGCCCTTCGCCGGCAGGTCCACTGGAAGGTCGCGGACCTGCTGGCGGGCGTGGAGGAAGGGCCTTGGGACATCATTTTATGGCGGAATACCGCGCTTTACCTCCGCGCCTCTGCGGTGGAAACGGTCTGGCGGCGGTTGGTGTCGGTTCTCGCCCCGCAGGGCGTGATGATTGCCGCCAAGGCCGACCGACCGCCCCGTAACGCGGGGTTGACCCAAGTCGCGCGGTGCATCTATCGGAGGTCCCCATGAGTACTGGAGCAAAGCTCGGCGCCGGGTTTGCCGTGGGGCTGGCGATCATCGTGGCGATCGGCGCCAGTGCCTACGTGAGCACGCAGCGCCTGCTCGAAGCGAACCGCTGGGTGACGCACACCCACGAGGTCATCGAGGGCCTCGAACACGTCCTGTCCTTGCTCAAGGATGCCGAGACCGGCGGGCGCGGGTTCGTCCTCACGGGCGAACAACAGTATCTGGAGCCGTACAATACCGCGGCAGGCGAGATCCAGCACGACATCGACGCGCTGCGCGACCTGACCCGCGATGATTCGGACGAGCAAGCGGGCCTCCGGCAGGTCCAGAAGCTCGCCGACGCCAAGCTCGCAGTGCTGCGCGAGACGGTCCGACTCCGCAAGGAGTCGGGCCAGCAGGTGGCCCTGCAGGCCGTCCGCACCGACCGGGGCAAGAAGATCATGGATGAGCTGCGGGACGTGGTAGCCGAAATGGAGAACCGCGAGCGGCAACTGCTCAAGGAACAAAACGAGGCGGCCAAGTCCAGCGCCGATCGTACGATCTGGACGATCGCGGTGTGGATGCCCGCCGGCCTGCTGGTCTTGGCCGTCGTCGCCGTGGTCCTGATGCGGACCGTGCGGTTTGGCGGCCGTGCCGCGCAGCCCATTTCCACCCGCAAGAAATGGGGCGCTGTCCTTGGGCAATACACGTCCGCCGTGGCCGCCGTGGCCGTGGCCGTGCTGCTGCGGTGGCGATTGGAGGGTGTTTTCGGCCCCCTGCCCCTCTTTATCACGTTCTATCCGGCCGTTCTCCTGATCGCCAGCGTCGGGGGCGGCGGGCCGGGGATCGTGGCCACCCTGCTCTCGGCACTGGCGGCCGACTATTGGTTCATAGAGCCCTATTATACGTTCCAAGTCACCGCTGCCAACGACATGCTGGGCCTGGGGATCTTCACCGGGACTTGCCTTTTTCTGAGCGTTCTGGCGGAACGCCTCCGTCGGGCCCGCTGGGCCGAGGCGATCAGCGTCGGACAGGCGCAGCAGTTGGAGGAATTAGCGCGGCTCAACGAGGAGCTCTCGCAACATTCGGAAGAACTGTCGCAACAATCGGAAGAGCTCGCCCAGCAGAACGAGGAGCTGCAAACGCAGTCCGAGGAGATCCAGACGCTGAATGCGGAACTGACGCACCGCGAGGACCTGTTGCAGAAGCTGCTGGATGCGGCCCGCCTGGGCACGAGCGAAAAAGCGGTGATTCAGGAAATCTGCGCGGCCGCCAAGGAGATGTTCGGTCCGGCCGCCTCCGCCGTGCTCGTGTTGGAGTCGCAAGGCAGCCGGCTGCTGGTCCGCGCGCAGGCCGGCCTGGGGCCGGAGGGCGCGAAGATCGAATCGTTGCCGGAAGCGAATTGTTTCGCGGCACTGGTCATGGCGGAGAACAGGACGGCCGCTCTGAACGACGCCGCGCTCCGCCCGGATCTCAGGTTGATCCATCCTCCGGGCGAGGAACCGTTCCGGGCCGTCCTGGCCGCGCCGATGCGCCGCGAGGGACGGCCCTTCGGCGCGGTAGGCATCTACTCTCGCCAGACGCAGGAGTGGACGGCCGAGCAGTTCCGCCTGGCCGAGTGGCTGGCCGCCCAGTGCGCCCACATCCTGGATGCCCTGCGGCTGCAACACGCGCTGGCTCGGCTGGCGGCCATCGTCGAATCTTCCGACGATGCGATTCTGTCCACCGACGTCAACGGCGTCGTCCAGACCTGGAACGCGGGGGCAGACCGTCTCTTCGGCTACCGGGCGGAGGAGGCCGTCGGCCAGCCGATTGCGATTCTGCTGCCGCCGGAGCGGATCCAGGAGGAAGAGCAGATCCTGGAGCGTGTGCGGGATGGCCAGCGCGTGGAACACCTGGAGACGGTGCGGCTGACCAAGGAGGGAAGACCGATCGACGTGTCCGTGTCCGTCTCCCCGGTAAGGGACCAAGACGGCCGGATCATCGGGGCCGCGAAGATCCTCCGCGACATCACCCAGCGGAAGCGGGCCGAGGAGGCCCTGCAGCGGACCGCCGCGGACCTGGCCCGCTCCAACAAAGACCTGGAGCAGTTCGCCTACGTGGCCTCGCACGACCTGCGGGAGCCGCTGCGGATGGTGACCGGATTCATGGGCCTGCTCAAAGATCGCTGCCAGGGTAAACTGGATGCCAAGGCCGACGAGTATATCTACTTCGCCTCCGACGCGGCCACGCGGATGCAAGGGCTGATCGACGACCTGCTGACCTACTCCCGCGCCGGGCGAGGCGCGATGTCCGAGCGCACGGACGTCGCCGCGGTCCTGGACGGGGTGCTGAAGGCCCTGACCGTGAGCATCGAGAAGTCCGGCGCGGTGGTTACCCGCGATTCCCTGCCGACGATTACGTCCAACCGGCTGGAACTGACCCAGGTCTTCCAGAACCTGATCGGCAACGCCGTCACGTTCAAGGGGGAACGGAGGCCCGAGATCCACGTCGGCGCCCGGCGGCAAGCGGACGGCTGGCTGTTCACGGTGCGGGACAACGGGATCGGCATCGATCCGCAGTTCGCCGACCGCATCTTCATGATCTTCCAGCGCTTGCACACCCGCGAGCAGTATCCGGGCAGCGGGATTGGTTTGGCAATTTGCAAGAAGGTCGTGGAGCGCCACGGCGGCCGGATCTGGGTCGAGTCGCAACCGGGAGCGGGCTCGACGTTCTGCTTTACGATTCCCGATCGAGGAGAGAAAGGTGAAACCGGTTGAAGTGCTGATGATTGAAGACAACCGCGGCGACGTGGTGCTGGTCGAGGCGGCCATCGAGAAGGCCGGGCTCCCTTACCACGTCACCGTCGTGAGCGACGGTGCGGAGGCCGTGGAGTTCCTGTACGGTCGCGGCAAGTACGCCGAGTCGCCCCGGCCGGAACTGATCATGCTCGACCTGAGGCTGCCGCGGAAGAACGGCTGCGAAATCCTCGACGAAATCCAGCTCGATCCGGTCCTGGGAAAGATCCCCCTCGTTCTCCTGAGCAGCTCCAAATCGGAACTGAAGCGCGCGCGGTCCTACGGGCTGCCGCCGGGATGTTACCTGGAAAAGGCCAGCACCTTTCAGGGTTTCGTGGAACTGGTCCGGGCCATCGAGGCCTTCCGCGGCGAGGCGGTGGAGAAGCAGCAAGCATGACGCCCAACCCTGAAAACCTGCCCCGCAACCCGTCTCAGGAACCCGCGCCACACGACCCGCAGCACGGTCCGCCCAAAGGCCCCCAACGAATCCTGCTGGTGGAAGACAATCCTGCGGACGCCGTTCTGCTCCAGGACATGCTGTTGCGCGACGCCCCGGCACAATTCGACATCGCTTGGACGAGTTCCCTGCGCGAAACCCTAGAGCGGATCGAGCGCGAACGCTTCGCCGCTGTGCTCTTGGACCTGTCGTTGCCCGACTCGCACGGGCTGGAGACGATTATGCGGCTGAGCAGCGCCGCGCCGGCGATGCCGATCCTCGTGCTCACGGGCTTGACGGACGAGCAGATCGCCGGCGAGACCGTGCGCTGCGGCGCGGAGGACTACCTGGTCAAGGGGCAGACCGACGCCCGTTCGATCGTCCGCGCGATCCGCTACGCCATCGAGCGCAAGCTGGGCGAGGAGGCGTTGAGAGCGGCGAAGGAGTCGGCCGAGCGGGCGAAGTCCGCCGCCGAACAGGCCAACCGCGCCAAGGACCATTTCCTGGCGGTCTTGAGCCACGAGCTGCGGACGCCCCTGACGCCGGTGATGATGGGCCTCTCGCTGCTCGAGGACCGGCCGCTGGACCCGCCGACACGCGAGACGCTGGAAGTGATTCGCCGCAACGTCGAGTTGGAGGCGCGGCTGATCGACGACCTGCTGGACGTCTCCGCGGATCGCGCAGGGGAAGATCGAGCTCGGCCTCAGCGCCGTCGAGTTGTGTACGGTAATCCGGCGGGTGGTCGAGGTCTGCAAGCCCGACATCGAGGCGCGGGGCCTGCACTTCGGCGTCGACTTGGGACCGGCCGCGCCCTATTGGGTCCAGGCCGACGTGGCCCGGCTGCAGCAGGTCTTCTGGAATCTTTTGAAGAACGCGATCAAGTTCACGCCGCAGGGCGGGTGCGTTGGCATCCGCTGCCGGCCGGATGAGAAACACGTGGTTGTGGAGGTGAACGACAGCGGGATCGGGATCGAGGCGGAGGCCCTATCGCGGATATTCAACGCCTTCGAGCAGGCGGAGGCGCTCGATTACGCAGCAGTTCGGCGGCCTGGGTCTGGGGTTGGCAATCGCCAAGGCCCTGGTCGAGATGCATGGGGGCCGGATCGAGGCCCACAGCGCGGGCCGCTACAAGGGTGCCTCGTTCCGCGTCCGGCTGCCTTTGACGGCGCCGGCCGGCGTGCCCCACACACCGGCTGCGGCCCCGCGGCAGGTCGTCCGCCCCTTGCGCATCTTGCTGGTCGAAGACCATGGTGTCACGGCCAAGATGATGCGGATGGTGCTGACCAGCGACGGCCACAGCGTGGAGACGGCCGGCGACGTCGCTGCGGCCCTGGAATCGGCCGGCCGACACGCCTTTGACTTGCTCCTCAGCGATCTCGGACTGCCGGACGGCAGCGGCTATGACCTGATCCGCCAACTCCGCCAGCGGGGGCACACGTTTCCCGCCATCGCGCTGAGCGGCTATGGACAGCAGGACGACATCCAGCGGAGCCGTGAAGCCGGCTTTGCCGCCCATCTGACGAAGCCCGCCTCCCGCGAGGCCATCGTTGCCGCGGTTGCCGAAGTTGCCGCCGCGGGGCCTTGAAGCCCCCGTTATCGCCAATGCCGGAAGCAGTCCCAGCAGCGCTCCACCAAGCGGTAATTGGGGTCGTCCGGCGACAACTCCAGTTCAATCAACGGCACGCTTCTTTCGTGTTTCCCGGCACCATGTACCCATGGTCGGCGGACCTTGCAGAAAATCCCCACGAACTTGTCGCCCGGACCGGTCGCCGGGTCGATCAACTCCGTGATCGTGCAAGCGAACCCGCCGTTCTCGTCCGTGGGCACGGGATACCAGGCCTCGCAAGGCAGTGAGAGATTCCGGGAAAGGTAGCGGTAGCAGTGTCGCAACGTCACCCCATCGACCGTGGGCATAGGCCGCGCGTGACTGCCGAGCGCCAGGCGGTTTTGCTTCGCGTGACCGCACGGGAAACGCGCGGGCACCATGTACTCATAGCCGGCGAGCGACTTTGGCGCAGACCGATCGACTTGGGGACACACACGAACGTCCATAGTACTCACCTTTGCGGTTTTCACCTGAGAAAAAGCGTTTTCATGAGTTTCATGGGGTGCTGAACAGCGACAAGTCCTGCAACTAAGGATTTAGTTCGCAACAACTTCCCAATTTCGTTGTGGGGCGGACTCCAGTCCGCCCTACATTCCGCAGGCCAGGGCTAGGGCCTCCGCGGGCAGATCGTGCTCGATCCTCTCGTGGACCTCGGCCCGATGGATGGGGGCGCTGTCAGGCGCGACAAAACCGAGTCTCACCCGGTTTCCCTTCACCTCCAGAACGGTAACCACAATGTCGTCTGCAATGACGATCGCCTCGCCGCATTTTCGGCTCAGTACCAACATGACACATTCCTCCTTGATTTGCTGAACGGTTCCTTCCCAGCCCCCTTACGTCTGATTCGCGCGGGACCGGTTGCCAGCGATCGGCCACGATAGCACAATCACACGTGATCTAGTTTAGCGTGCCAGCCAAATCGCGCTATCCCCATGATCCTCAGACCAACCTAGGAGAATTCGCAAAAACCTCCCAAGGAATTCCCTTACTACCTATGGGTGGACGAGATCGACAATTAAAGAACCTGTGCCCGCGCAGCAAGTGCCTCGATGCCCCATCCGGTGCAGGACAACATCACTCCTTGGATCTAATCTGAACCATTAGGCAGCGCTCGGGCAATTCCTCCTGGGATCACCGGGAATTTGGGGATTCTTGTTTTTTCGACCCGATCTAAACTCGGGGGTGAATTTCCTTTTCTCACTTCCCCTTCATGAGTTACTTCGTTAACTCGACAACCAAGGAGATCTTGACATGTGCGCAGTAGCGTTCGTGGAGAAGCCCCCGAGGGACGAGGCCCTGGAAGCATTGACCTCTAACAAAGTGCTGGCGGGAAAAAGGGCCCTCGTGACCGGCGGTTCGCGCGGCATCGGCAAGGCCACCGCGCTGGTTCTGGCCGAGGCCGGCGCGGCGGTGGCCATCAACTATCAGAATTCCGTCGAAGCGGCGGACGAGGTCTGCCGCGCCGCGGGCAAGTTCGGTGTTCAGGCCAATACCTATCAGGCCGACATCTCTTGCGAGGCGGACGCCAAAGCCATGATCGACGCCGTGACCAAGGACTTCGGCGCCATCGACATCCTCGTCAACAACGCCGGAATCACCCGTGACAAGTCGTTCCTCAAGATGACCAAGATGATGTGGGACGAAGTTCTGGGAGTCAACCTCAACGGCGTTTTCCACGTCACGCGCCTGGTCTTGCCGGCCATGGTCGAGAGCGGCTGGGGCCGCATCATCAACATGACGTTCGATCGTGGGGCAAACGGGCAATTTCGGGCAGGCCAACTACGCCGTCTCCAAGGGCGGGCTGATTGCCTTCACGATGACCTTGGCCCGCGAAGTGGCCCGCAAGGGCGTCACCGTCAACGCGGTCGCCCCCGGATTCATCGAAACGGACATGACCAAAGACATGGCCCCGGCCGCGCTGGCGGCGGTCGCCTCGTTGACGCCTATCGGTCGCCTGGGGAAGCCGGAAGAAGTGGCGGCCGTGGTGCGTTTCCTGGCCTCGCCCCAAGCCAGCTATGTCACCGGCCAGGTCATCCCCTGCAACGGCGGCATGTACATGTAGCCGGGCGTCTTCTGCGCCGGGCTTAGGACCTGACCGAGATCCGGATTCGACTGGCAGCCATCGAGGACAATTTCAGCGTTCTCAGGAAGGTTCGCGACCAAATTACCTGTTTCTTCTCTCGTCTTACCAAAGGAGTTTGACAAAATGATCGCCACAATCAAGAACAAATCCGGCGACCTGTTCCAACAGGCCCTGGAATCCTTCCAGACGGCGCTTTGCGCCGGAATGGAACTTCAGGAGGAATCAACGCAGCGCTGCGCGGAGATCCTCCGCAACGTCGGTTCGCCGCTGGAGTGGGAACGGACCGTGCCCGTCGAGGTCACCAAGGCCATCGCAGCCATGCAGCGGAATGTCGAACAGTCGATCCGCTTCATGAACGAGAATGCCCAGCAGACCGTGGACCTGATGGAAACGGCCCTGCAGATGCAACAGGCGAATGGCGACGGCGACGACAACGGGGAGGACGGTCAATTCTGGATCTACGCCCTGAACTCCATGCAGACCAACGCCCAGATCATCCGCCAGGCGAATGCCCGCGTTTTGCAAGCGTGGGGCGAATTGGCCAACGAAGTCTTAAAGCGGGTGGAAATCATGCGCGAGGAAGTGACCCGCGCCAGCGAACTGAGCATGCGACAAATCTAACCTGACCTGGAACCCGTCCGCGCATCCTGAGACGACCCTGGATTGGGCCGGGGGAGAATCCGATTCTCGGACATGTTCGCAGCACGAAAGTACGACTGTCATGATCAACGAGATTTGGCTTGCCGGCGGCACGCGCACGCCGATCGGCGGCTTCTTCGGCGCCCTGGCCGAAGTCCCCGCGCCCGCCTTGGGTAGTGTCGCGATCAAGGAATCCCTCTGCCGCGCGGGCGTGCCCGCCGACCAGGTCGACGAGGTGATTCTGGGCAACGTGGTCGGCGCGGGTCTGGGACAGAACGTGGCCCGCCAGGCCGCCATCGCCGCCGGGCTGCCGGCCGGGGTGGGAGCGACGACGGTCAACAAGGTCTGCGGCTCCGGCATGAAAGCGGTAATGCTGGCCGCCCAGGCGATCCAATGCGGCGACGCCCAAGTGGTGGTCGCCGGCGGCACGGAGAACATGTCCGCGGCGCCGTACCTCTTGCCCAAGGCCCGCGCCGGCTATCGCATGGGAAACGGCGAACTGGTGGACGCGGTCATCAAGGACGGCCTATGGGACGTCTACAACAACCTGCACATGGGCACCTTCGGCGACCGCTGCGCCGCCAAGGAGGGAATCTCCCGGCAGGAGCAGGACGACTTCGCCGTGGCCAGCTTCCAACGGGCCTTGAAGGCGCAGAAGGAGAAGCTCTTTGCCGAGGAAATGGTGGCCGTAGAGATCAAGGCCCGCAAGGGATCGGTCTTCGTCAGCGAGGATGAGACGCCGGGCCGCTTCAACGAAGAGAAGCTGCGGGCCCTGCGGCCGGCCTTCGACCCTGCCGGCACGGTCACGGCCGGCAATGCGTCGAGCATCAACGACGCCGCCGCCGCGCTGGTCGCGATCTCACCCGAGAAGGCCAAGACCCTGGGCGTGCAGCCGCAGGCCAAGATCCTCGGCTATGCAACCTATTCGCGCGAGCCGGAGTGGTTCACCTTGGCCCCCGTCTGCGCGATCGACCGTCTGATGCAGAAGCTTGGACTTTCGGTGGCAACCGTTGACCTGTTCGAGGTCAACGAGGCCTTCTCCGTCGTGACGATCGCGGCCATGAAGCAATTGAACATTCCCCACGAGAAGATGAACGTGCATGGCGGCGCGGTGGCCTTGGGCCATCCGATCGGGGCCAGCGGCACGCGGATCCTGGTGACGCTGCTTGCCGCGCTGAAGCAGCGGCGGGCGAAGGTCGGCATCGCCGCGCTCTGCATTGGCGGCGGCGAGGCCGTGGCCATGGCCGTCCAGCGCGTCTAGAATAATGAAGTTCCCTTCCTTTAACCCGAGGAGTTTAGTGATGGCAAGTTCTCCAAAAAGCGATGATTTGTTCCGCCAGGCCATGACGGCCTGGCAATCGGCTGCCGAGGCAGGCGTGAAAATGCAGGAGGAGTGCGCAAGTGGGTGCGACAGATGTTCTGCGAGTCGTCCACGCTCACCGACTGGTACGAGAAAGGCCAGAAGGTGATGAGCGAGGCAATTGCCAAGAGCCAAGAGAACGTCGATGAGGCGATCCGCCTGATGAACCAGCAGGCCGAAGCCAGCCTGAAGTTGATTCAAAAGGCGTTCGAAGTCCGCGATGCCGAGGCGCCGGCCGAGGCGCCGAAGAAGCTCACCGAGTGGTGGCAGGCCGCCCTGGAAACCATGCGGATCAACAATCAGGCCGTGCTCAAGGCCAACAGCCGGATCCTCAGCACCTGGTCGGAGATGGCCCGCAAAGTCAACGGCGATGCCGCCGACACGATGGCCGACCTGGCCAAGAAGACCTCGGAGCAAGCCGAGAAAATGACCAAGGCCTCCGTCGAGCGTTTCAAGGAGATGGCCGGCCATGCGGCGGGCAACCGCGTCTGACATGGATCGCCGGCGAAGTCAATTTCAGACCACTCGCAGGGCGGGCTTTGGCCCGCCTCCAGCGAAGCGAGCGTCCGCGACCGGCGGAAGCCATCGCGGGCGACGCGGAGGGCATTTTCCGGAGATTGGCCCATGGGCAGCGACACGAACGATCCCTTCAGCACCCTGACGAGGACGTGGATGGAGATGGCCGCCAACGCCATGCGGGCGTGGCAGCCGGCGGCAGGCCCGACGGTCTCGCCGGACATGTTTCGCCAAGGCCGCTCCGATGTTCTCGAAATCTGGAGCGATTGGTGCGAGCAACTGCTGCGTTCTTCGGCTTTTCTGGAGGCGCAGAAACAGTGCATCAGCGGAAGTCTCGCCTTCCGCAAGCAGTTCCGTTCGAACCTGCGGCGGATGCAGCGCGAGTTGCAGATCGCCGGCCGCGAAGACATCGACGCCCTGGTGGCCGCCATCCAACGGTCGCAACGCCGCGTCCTCGATCAACTGGAGGAAACCTGCGAGCGGTTGCAGTCGCTGGAAGCCAAGGTGGATTGCCTGAGCGCGCGGATCGAGCGGATTTCGGGCGTTGAAAACGGCGCCGCGGGCCGCGCCAGCGGCGAGGGTAACGGCGTAAAGAAGAAAAGGCGGCACGAAGAAAAAGAGTGACCATCGATAGGGTACCGCGAGAGTACTAGAGCAGGGTGGGCTTTAGCCCACAGGCATGTGCAGGTGGGCTAAAGCCCACCTTACGGCAGGATCGCGAAGATGTTCAACGGCGGAAAAGCCTGGTTCGAGGCCCAGAAGGCGGTGGCGGACGAATGGACAGCCAATGCCCGCCGCCTGGCGGGGTTGCCGCGAATCGTCGCCCAGGCCCAGCATGTGCGGAAGGGGGCCACTCCCTCCGAAGTCGTCTACGAAGAAGACCATGTGAAGCTGCTCCATTACCCGCTCAGCGGGCAGGTGAAGCACGAAACGCCCCTGCTCTTCGTCTTCGCACTGGTCAACCGTCCCTATGTTCTCGACATCTTGCCCAACAAGAGCGTCGTCGCGCACTTCGTCAAGGCCGGCTTCGACACCTACCTGATCGATTGGGGCACGGTGACCGACGCCGACCGCCACCTCACGCTCGACGACTATGTCAACGGCTACTTGCGCAACGCGCTGCGGCAGATCCGCCAGCGGACAGCCGCTGCGAAAGTCAGCCTGCTGGGATACTGCATGGGCGGCACGATGAGCGCGATCTTTACCGCCTTGCACCCCGAACGCGTGAAGAATCTGCTCCTGCTGGCCGCGGGGATCGATTTCTCCACTCGCGAGGGCCTCATCAACCTGTGGAGCGACGCCGAGAACTTCGACGTCGACGCCTTCGTGGACGAAATGGGCAACTGCCCGGCGGACTTCTTGCAAAGCTGCTTCCTGATGCTCAGTCCCGTGCGCAACCTGCTGGGCAAGCCGCTTTCCTTGCTGGAACGCATGGACGACGCGAAGTTCGTCGAAGAGTTCCTCACCATGGAGACCTGGATCAACGACAACGTGGCCGTGCCGGGCGAGGTCTTTCGCGACTTTGTGAAGCACCTTTACCAGCAGAACCTGCTGGTCCAGAACCGGATGCAAGTTGGCCGGCGGGTGGTCGATCTGCGGCGGATCACCTGCCCGGTGTTGAACCTGCTGGCGAGCCAGGACACGCTCGTTCCACCGTCGCAGAGCGCGCCGTTCACCGAACTGGTCGGCTCGCAAGATACGAAAACAATCGAGTTGGCCACGGGGCACATCGGCCTGGCGATGGGCTCCGCGGCACAGCGCGAACTGTGGCCCCAGGCCGTGGCCTGGCTGGCCGAACGGTCATAATCAGGGGTAATTACCATGGATATTCCAGGAACCGTCGCCATCGTCACGGGGGCGGGCAGCGGGATTGGCGAGGCCGTATCATTGGAGTTGGTGCGGCGCGGGGTGAAGGCCATCGGGCTGGTCGACCAGAACCCCTGCGCCACGCAGTTGGCCGGCTCGATCAATCAGTTCACCAATAACCGGGTCCAGGCCGTGGCCTGCATCGGCGACGTGGCCGAAGAGGCGTTTCGCCGCCAGGTCTTCGACGAGATTTCGGCCAAGTGGGGTACCGTGCGAATCTTGGTCCCGGCAGCCGGAATCACCCGCGATTCGCTGGCCGCCAAGATCGACAAGACGACCGGCAAGGCCGTGCTGTACCCGATGGACGACTTCCGCCGCGTGGTCGAAATCAATTTCATCGCCCCGATCTATTGGGCCCTGGAGATGCTCGGCCGCATCGCCGAAGAGCGCCACAACCGGGGATTGAAACGATGGCAGAGCGCGGAGCACATCCAAGGCACCGTGGTCTTCATCGGCTCGGTCTCCTCACGGGGCAACAAGGGCCAGATCGCCTACGCCGCCACCAAGGCCGGCCTGGAAGGGGCCGCGCGCACGCTGATGATGGAAGCCATGTACCACGGCGTCCGCTGCGGCGTGATCCATCCCGGTTTCACCGATACGCCGATGGTCCACAAGCTGGGCGAGGACTTGATTCGGGAACAGGTCTTGCCCAATACGCAATTGGGCCGGCTCATTCTCCCCGAAGAGATTGCCGATGCGATCTGCTTCATGATCGGCAACTCGGCCGTCAGCGGCGAACTCTGGGCCGACGCCGGCTGGCATCCCGCGGCCTAAGGATCGGCGAATCAATAACTGTCGTGTTTTTCAGCGTACTCATCACGCTCCGCCGTGATGGAGCGGCATCACGGCGGAGCGTGATGAGTACAGTTATTGCTTCGCCGGCCCTAAGGGGCGTCACGAGTTCTCTTGGACCCACTGAAATGCCCGCCGGCTCAACTGGGCGCTGGTCCGCACGTTCAACTTGGTCTTGATGACCTTGCGGTGCGATTCGACGGTCTTGGGGCTGACCTGCAACTTGTGGGCGATCTCGGCCGTGTTCAGCCCCCGGCCGATCATCTCGAAGACCTGCATTTCGCGATTGGAGAGCGTTTCCGTGGGGTTGCAGTCCAGCGGCTTTCCGATAGCGGCACGTTGCAGGAGCTTGGTGGCAATCCGGGGGCTGAGGCTGATCTCGCCGCCGAGAATGCGGCGGATGGCCGCGATGACCTTGGGAAGGGCCTCGCGCTTGGAGAGATAGCCCGCGGCCCCCGCCCGCAAGACGCGGCCGGCAAACGTCTCTTCATCGTGCGACGAGTAGACGAGGATTTTGACGGCAGGCCAGCGCGACTTGATGTAGTCGATCAACTCGATGCCGTCCTCGCCGTCCAAGGAAAGGTCGATGATGACCACGTCCGGGTGCCCCCCCTCGACCAGTCGCAAGGCTTCTTTAATGTGCTCCGCTTCGCCGCAAACTTCCAGGTCGGACTCCCGGCCGATAACCAAGGCGAGCCCCTGGCGCAAGACGGGATGGTCGTCTACGATCAGGATTCGGTGACGGGTCAAAGCGGAGGAGGAACTGCTCATGGCCACCGCCTTTCTTGAGGGGAGGGGGTGATCCGAATCAGTAGAATAACATAAATTTGCACTCGGAGGAAGTACCCCGATGCCCGGAATGGTGCGGTGAGCACGAATTGTGGGGGTAGCGCATAGGTCGATGGGCAGCGCGTAGGCCAGCGGGGAGCGCATAGCACGGGCCTGCCGCCTGGCGAGTGCCAAACGGCCCGCAGGTGAAGCCCTGGTCCGGCGCAGCCGTTGCCAGCGTGGGCTCAAGGACGGGGCCATCGAATAGGGCTAACTTGCGAAAAAAAGCGAGCATCTCACGATTGTGGGCATAGACAGTGGAATTGTGGGAGGTTACGGCCACCCCCGAACCCTCCACGCTCGTCCTTCTCGGCGTCGGCGTCATCGGGCTGCTGGGCTACGGTTTGCTGCGACGGATAGTGAGAACGGCGAAGCCAGCGGACTTCGACCAACAAGACGACGATCCACCGGGGCTTTCCTTCCCATCGCACTCGTCCGTGGCGAACGTGGCACGGCGGGCAGCTTGATCGCGCGGCGGGCGAGGGGTCCGACACGCTTTTGACTGTCCATCTTGGATAGTGGGCTTCGTCGCTGGTCGGTGGCGATGCCGGTCGCGCCTTTTGTTGCGAGGTCGCGCGGTGAATTGCTCGGCAAGGCGCAAGCGATGGTCACCGAGATAGGCGCTGAGGTATAAGAGAAAGCCCGAGCGCACGCCACCGAAAGGTTGTGTTTTATCCCCTTACTGGTTATGGGTGGCAACTACAAAGTGGCATGCCGAGCGTCCCCAGCGTGCGAATGTCCCTCGACTGGAAGCCGAAGCGATGGTTATTCGCAACACAACATGCCATAACTCCGCATAGATAATTCGACAGGATGCTTGACACGTCCCTAGCCGCGGATTAGGCTGTCGATTGTTCCCGTGAAGAACCATGTGATGCATGCTCCTTTACGGCCCAGCAGGCTGCAATCTGGTTTGTGGCCCAACGCAATAACAACGTACCAGCAGGCAGCGCAACCCCGCGAGCCTCCGTCCGCAGCAGCGCAACTCTCGGCGTGAGTTGTTTTAGTCTCTCTGCGTCCGGTGGCTCGATATGATGACTCTCAGAGGGAGTCTGGCACTGCGCTCCGATCTTGGCTGGGTCTGGCATCCCTTGAGCGTTTCCGTGGCGGGTGCTGCGCCATGGGAGTAGCAGTTGCTGCGTTGTCGCGCGGATGTGGATACGAGGAACTGGAACTTTAGTTTAAGCGAGACAGCAGATGTTTGACCGAACGATCGTCCGAGGATTGTCGGGACTTAGTGTGGTCTACCTGTGGCGACACGGAAGACTTTGCAGATTCGTGCTCGTAGCAGCTTTTGTTTTTTCCGCTTGCGGCTTGGCGCAGGCCGGGTGGGGGACCTGGACCCAGATTGACGGCGACGCCTCTTCCTCGGTGGTCGCCGGTACTTACACGACCGCCGTAAATCTCGGCGGTTCCAGTATCACGGTCAACGGCGTCCCCTTCGCTGCGGGCGGATCGTCGGGAACGGGATACTTTTTCGACTCCAATTGGCAAAGCGCCTCGCCCGACTCGCTGTCGGGAGTTAGCGGGAGTATTGCCACCTTGCTCGACGCCTCCGTCAGGCCCTCACACTCCTTTGGATTTTACAACTCGAATTTTACCTTCAACGGGCTGACCGCCGGCGACGCCTACTTGGCAACATTCTTCTTTCCGGGAACAACGGCAGGCGGCGCAACAGGCGACGTTACCTACCAATTTGGAGCGGGCAGCGATCTCACCTATGTGACCTCCCCCGCAGATGCTTCCAAGGGCTACTATCTCAGCTATAGTTACACGGCGCAAAGTTCCACGCTATCGTTTGCCTTCCCAGCGTTGGGCAGCGAGAACATCCGCCTCGCGGGTTTCTCGAACAGGCTGGACGTGCCTCCGCCGCCAGCGACTAGCTATCCGACTTGGAATGCCGTCGGCTCCGGGGACTGGAACAATTCGTCCAACTGGGACAACGGCAATCCCACCAACGGGGTGGGGGCGACCGCAATCATGGGCAGTGCGAATACGGGCCCCACCTTGGTTTATACGACGAGCGGCGAAACTTTGGGGAACCTCATTTTCGATAGTTCCAACTCCTATACCTTGGCCGGCGCCTACCCGAATGGAACCCTTACGCTTTCCAGTACGGGGACGGCGTGATCGACGTCCAGCAGGGCACCCACGTGCTGGATCTGCCAACCACGTTTGCCGGCAGCACTACGATTTCCGTTTCCGCCGGCTCGACTTTCCGCATCTCGAATCCGATCAATCTCGACGGCCAGGTCGTGACCAAGAGCGGTCCGGGGACACTGGTCCTGGACGTCAACTTCCAATCCTCCGGAGGAACGCTGGCCGCCAGCGCCGGGATGCTGGACGTGGGCCCACAGGCCGTAATCACGCCGGCTGCCCTAAGTGTCGGGGGGAGCGCGAAATGCAAGGCGACGGTGTCATCGAGGGTTCCAACGTGATCTATGAAAGCACTTCCGCCAGCACCTTTTCGGGCAGCATTCAAGGCGCCGGCGAGCAGTTAACTCTGGACGCAGGTACGGGCCGCCTGGTGCTCACCGGCAGCAACACCTTCACGGGAGGCGCCGACACCTTGTCCGGAACATTGATCGTTGCCAGCGCATACGCGCTTCCCGACGGCAGCAGCCTGACCGTCGGGGCCCGCGGCATGTCGATGTTTGACGCCGCGGCGAGTGCCGATGTTCCGTCGCCGCTTGCCGGGGCCGGCGGCGCCGCCGCGGTTCCGGAGCCCGGCACGCTGCTGTTGCTCCTCGCGGCTGTCGCTTTCGGCCTGGTTGCGCGGCGGCCTGAGAAGAAGGCTAGTTTCCATCGAACCCAGCCGCTTCTTCGGATTCTACAATTTGAACCTCCTTCTAAACGGGTTGGCATCGGGCAGCAACTATACAACTACCTTCTTCTTCCCTGGAACTACCGCGAGCGGTACGTTCTCCGCCGGGTCGGACACACTCACCGTTCCCAGCGGCCTGGACACGTCGGAAGGCTATTACGCAAGTTATAGTTTCACCGCTGCCGGCTCGACTCTGCAATTCACCGCTTCCCGCCAGTGATTCCGAAAGCTTCCGCATTGCCGGCTTCTCCAATCAGGCAGCGGCCGTGCCCGAACCGTCGACTTTCGCTATGCTGGCAGCCAGCCTGGCAGGACTCGCGGGTCTTGCCTGGAAAAGGCGGAAGTAACCCGATTGAGTTTTTCGGATTGCGCGAATCGGGTACACGATCGATACGTTCGGTAAGCTGTTCACGAGCCAACTCCTGAATACCGGCGGCGCGGGCAGCGATCATCGGCTTTGGAGGATGCCTTGATCGGCCTCAAAGTCCGAGGCGCACGTCGCTCCCGATGATCCGTAATGCGCCGGAAGCCCCTGCCCACGCCACCCCTACGTTCCACCACACCTCTCGATAAACGAGCAAAAGAATATCGGGCAGTAGCACAACGGCCAGCAGCAGTGCGGCGGCAGCCGACGATCGATGGAAACTGTTCCTCATCACAAACCTCTTGGATCTCCGCGTAGTCGCCGGCCGTGTATCGTTTATTCGGATTTCAAGTTCGCCCTCGCCCGCACGTCCTTGACCATTTCCTGCCAGTACTTGGCCAGAAACGGTGGGTATTTCATGCTGTCGAGAATGTAGGCGCGGTCCGCTCGGGACATGTCCAGGACTGCCGTGATCATCTCTTCCTGGTAGAAGCCGGCCTCGGCCAGGGGAATTCCGTTGGGCTCCCGAATGAAAGATGAACCACTGGAAGTCTGCTTCCCGTCAGGCGATTCGCCAATCGTGTTCGCCACGCAATGGAATATTTTTGAGTTGGGGCCGACGGGCTGTTGCGCCCGCCCGGACATCCGCTTCCAACAGACCGCCTCAATCTCGTCGGAACTGCACGAGGGATGGAACAGGATCTGCGCACCCGCCATGGCGGGGATTCGGTAGAGTTCGGGATGTCTGCCGTCGCGGCAGATGACGAGCGTGCAAAGTATGCCATCGATTTCGAAGAGCGAAAGTTTGTCGCCCCCGCGGCAGTATTGCTTCTCGTCCTTCCCGGCCATGTTCACTTTTGCATATTCGTGGGCAATTTGCCCCGCCGGATTGATCACGTGGGCGACATTGAGAAAACGACCTTTGCTCTCTTGAATCGTCCCCACGATCACCCACATCCCATGTCTCTTCGCCGCCTCGCGCGTCTTCCTCAAAGCGGCACTGACCTTCCGCGGGTTCAGCTCCACGACATACGGGAAGTAGTAGCCGGTCAGATTCGCTTCCGGGAAGAGCACAACCCGACCGCCTTGCTCGGCCGAAACGCTGATATAGTGCAGCGTGCGCCCAAGGTTGAATTCCAGCGACCTTGCCCAGTGCATTTGCACGCATGAAACTTGAAGTGTCTTTGTCATAGGTAAGGCTCAGGCCAAGGGTTCGTCACTTTGCATCGCGGAGGATCGCCCCGACCGTGCCGCCGGGATCCTTGCCGCGTGAACCGCTGAGCGGCCGGCTTTCCGATACAGAAGAGATGCTGGAAGCCCCGTAAAAAGACCTGGCCGTCGCTGATCGCTGGGGAGGCGTAGCACTGCTCGCCCAGCTCGTATCGGGCCACGCGGTTGAACTTCTCGCCGGGCCGGATTACGTTGATCTGGCCGTCGTCGTTAATGAAATAGACCAGGCCTCCCACGAGGACCGGGGACGCGTGGTGCCGGCCTAGCCGCTCCTGCCAGTGGACTTTCCCGGTGGCGGCGTTGTAGCAGAACGCCACGCCGCTGCTGTTGACGCTGAGCAGGAAATCGCCGGCGACGATCATCGAGGGTACGTACGGCGCTCCCTTCTTGTCTCGCCAGGCGACGTGGGTCCGAGTGACATCGCCGCTGCCGTCGGGCTTGACGGCCAAGAGATGCCGTTGCGGCCAACTGCTGCTGATAAAGACCAGCCCGGTCCTCTCGTCATAGACCGGCGTGGCGACGAACTCCTCGGAAGGACCATCGACCGTCCAAAGCAACTTGCCACTGTCGGGATCGAAACCAGCCACGCAACGGTCGCCGCACTGGACCAACTGGAGCCGGCCGGCCATTTCGCGGATCAGCGGTGCGCTGTAGCTGATGCCGCGATGCGTGCGATCGACGCGCCACAGCGTCCGCCCGTCTTCACGGCTCAAGGCGATCAGGAAGGAATTGCCCTTGCTATCACCGTCCACGATCACTTTGTCTTTGAACAGCACAGGCTCGTTACTAAAGCCCCACTCACCCACGTGCGTGCCGGGCCGGACCCGCCAGAGCTGCTTGCCGTCGGCCGCGTCATGGGCGGCCACGACGATCTCGTCACCAACGCGGAAGTTGACGAAGATCCGGCTCCCGTCGGTGGCCGGTGTGCCGGAGGCGTAGCTGTTCTCAGGGTTGATCTTCTCCAATGGTCCCACGACGACGGCTTTCTGCCAAAGGATCATCCCCGTGGCACGGTCGAAACACAAGAGCCTGCGCTGGCGCTTTTCCGGCAAGGCGCTGACGGTTAAAACCCGGTCGCCCCAGACGATCGCCGAAGCGTGCCCGGCGCCGGGCACGGCGGTTTTCCAAACGGCATTGGCGGCGTCCCAGTTGGTCGGCACGTCCCTGTCCAGGGAGGTGCCGTCGCTGCGAGGGCCGCGCCAGCAGGGCCAGTTCTCGGCGCCGGCGGAACCGGGGAAACTCAAAGAGCCAATCAGGAGCCCGGCGACGATCGCCGGAAGTACGCTGTGCAATCTCATGGGTCGGTCTCGCTGGTTCTCAGTAGTGGTTCGAGGGATCCTCCGCCGGCAAATCGGCAAAAAAGGCCGCGGAGGTACGCAACGGAATGGGACTGCGGGAGTCCCAAGGGCCTTCGGGACCGGGGTGTCCCGCACTTCGCGGCCGATGGTCATTGTACCCGATGCGTCCATCAAGATTTCTTACGATTCGCAAGGCCATGTCGTCGATGAACGCCGGCGACCGAAGCGACTTGTCGCCGCCGCGATGCTTGAACTGCTCGCTGCCCGTGGCGAGGCCAGTCGTGGTGTCGATCCACTCGGCCAGGTAAAGACCAGCCGGCAAGGTGACCACCAGCGCCGCCCTGACCCGGTCGCGCGGGCGTTCTGCGGTCTTCTTTGGATGTTCGGGAAGCGGGGCGTGCAAATAGACCGCATACGCCTTGCCGTCCTCGACCAGGCGCGCGCCGACAGCCCGCCGGAAACGCTCTTGATCACCGAGTCGCCCGGCTTCATGCGTACGAAATCGAAACCTTCGAGGAACCGTTTGAGGATTCCCAACTGCTTGCGCAACTGTGGGCTTCCGCCGCCGGGCGACTGGTAGTCCAATAGCGTGCCGTCGGGGTGGCTGGGGGTGAACGAGTAGTCCAGGCTGCCGTACAGCCCGCCACCGGCAAGCAGGAAGTCCCACCCCTCGCTGCGATACAAGAAGTCGTCCTTGCCGCGGAAGCCCGTCTCGTTTTCGCCGATCACCTTGTTCAGGCTGTAGTTCATCCCGATCGTGTCGGGCGGGACGCAATAGTGGAAGTTGAAGATTGACACGGCGGGGTGCGGGCTATCGACCTTCTTCCACCCGTTGGCGACGTTCAGCGAGATCAGGTGCTTGTGGGGGAGGCCCTTTTCGGCGGCGACGATCGTGTCCGCAATCCGGTACTGCCAGTCCTGGGCGACCCCGCCGAAGTAGGGCTCGTTGCAGACCTCGAAATACAGGTTGTCGAACTCGTTCAGCTCGCCCACGACCTTGCGCGTGAAGGCGAGTTGGAGTTCCACCAGCCGTGGGTGCTTCAGCGTCAACGCCTCGGTGCGGGGGAAGCTTCCAAGACCGTTGACGTTGTTCGCGGAGTTCATCGGCGAGGCAGCCCACAGCGCGTCATCGTAAAGGGGGCAGAATAGGTTCATCTCCACGACGACGCCGTGTTTCTGCGCGGCTGCCATGAAGCGTTTCAGTCGCAGGAAATACGCCTCGTCCCAACGGGTCAGGTCGAAGCGGTTTCCGCCATCCGAGCAGCCCGGCGTCCCGCTCCGAGCCCAGGGACAGGCATAGCGGTTCGGCTTGGGCGCCAGCGTGTTTTCGGTGATGCCGAAGGAGGCGGGAACCTCGCGATAGGTGCCCGAGAACGTCCGGGTGAGATTGAGCCCGTCGGACGCCAGGGCGGCCAAGTAACGGTCGAAGTCGAAATCCAGGTTCAGGACCGCGCCATAGTGCTCGCCGGAGGTCACGAGGATCGCGGGCTTGTCGTTCCAGAAGAAGTAGTGGTTGTTCTGCGGGGCGAGCGCAATGGGCTCCTTGGCCGCCGCGACGGCTGCGCTTGCCAGCGAGAGGATGACGAGGGGAAGCCAGCGGGAGCATAAGCGGGACACGATCGCACCTTTACTTGGGCAGCTTGATCCGGTACACGTCGCCGTTGCCTGCCCGGCAACGGGTGAAGAGCACATAGGCATCGTCGGTGCGAGCAACTATCTGTCCCACGTTGACGCGGCGGGCGATGATGACGCCCTTGATCGGCGATCGAATGGTGGTGTAAGCGAGTTCGATTTCCGCTTGCTTCCGGGCGGTCTTGTTCTGGGCGAGCACGGCCTCAGCCAGCGCAACGGACGCCTTGGCCGTCTTCTGCTTGAAGTTGGCCATGTTGTAGTCGGAGGACGGTACGGTCTCGCTCTTATGCTGTTCCTGGGCAGTCTTCCACTCCGCCTGGGCCTGTTCCAGATTGACCCTTGCCTGCTCCAACTCGGCCTCGGCACGCAGGCAAGCGGCGCATTCCCGCTCGACGCGGAGCGCGTACAACGTGCTGTCGATGTGCGCCAGGACGGTGCCCGCTTCGACCGCGGAACAGTAGTCGATCGACTTGCCGTCGGCGTGCGGATCAGCGCCAAAGCTCACGATCTCACCGGTTACTTGAGCCCCGACATCAACCACCGCCTCCGGCTCGACCGTCCCCACGGCAGTAATCTTCTTCCCAGGGCCATGGTGGCTCGGCGTGGCCGCGAGGGCTCCCGACTCGGCAGAGCAGGCACGCCACGCGCCACCATGAACGAGCGTCAGCCCGGCTAACAGGATGAGCAGCTTTCGCATAGCAATCTCCTTGGAAGGGAAGTCGCCGTCCGGCAAATGACTGGGATCGGCCAACGGGCTGGCTGGCCGACGCCGGACCATCCGACGCCAGCCAGGTCTGAACAATCTTCGATTTTACCAGGCTTTGGCGGCCAAAACCACCGCCAAGGCGGCCGCGCAGCGGCTTTGCGGGAACGGCTTGTTGTGCTGGGGAGGGCTATACTTTTCAGGGCACCACTCCTCTATCAGCCCAACGATTCGGATGCCCGTAGAATCCTGCTTAATGTCGTCAATGGTAGCCACCACACCCGCGCGATTGCTCTGCCGAACCGTTTCCCCATTGAGCATCATGAGCGTCTTGAGGTAGCCCTGAACAAAACACGTCCCCTGCTCTTGGATATCCGCCGCGACAAAATCACGCCACGATTGCCCGGCGGGCTTGCAACCATGCGGGTCGAATACCTCAACAAGAAGCTCGTTCGGAAGTAAAAGCACGTACGGCTTTGTCGCACCTCGCGGTTCGTCCTTCAGATGTACCCATACATCGCCAAGGGGAGTCGGAGTATGGTCAATGGTGAAGGAGATCACGATTATTTGCGACAACGGGTCGGCCTAGCCGTCAGCCGCAGGCTGATTCCGCGAAGCGGAACTCTGCGGCTGGCCGGTGTTGGGCAGATCGGTTAGCCTAGTCCGTTCGTCTTGTAACATAGAACCCCTGCGATTGCAACTCATCAAGTGCATGGTTCACTTCGACCTTGTGCTGCCTGTCAAAGGATATGTGGATACCAACCCGTGGATCCCCATGCGACTGTGTGAGTTGTACTCGTCCATCAATTGCACGCGGAAACAGTAAGACCACCGTCTCGCCGGGAATCGCTCGTACCTCGAGATCCTTCCATCTTTGGAGAAGGCTGTCGGCGACGGCGGAAAGTGTGAATTCCCTTGCGGTAAAGAGCTCGATCCTGGATCGATCTATAAATGACTCGAAATACTGGAATGGCGGTTGATAAACATACTTGGATGCCCCGTCTGTGGAACGCTTCCATCGCAGGAGATCTCCCAGCCCTTCGGGAAGTTGGTATACCGCATCGTCGTGTCTCGGGATCGCGAAGATCTCCTTTGGGCGATCAGGACAGATGACCAGATAGTCCCCGTCATCCGATATTGCGATAGGCACGCACTCGGCGAAGTTTCCCGACGGTATGGCGTTGTCCGCAGTGAACAATTTCAAGACATGATTGACGCACTCGCGTACAGAATGCAACTTGTCGGCGATGTCCGATGGACGCAGCAGTGTGATGAAGTCGCAGAACGTGCCGAAGCCCAAGGTAGATAGGAATTCCTCATATCCCGCAGGAATTGGCGAAATTAAGTGACCTAACTGCACAATTGCGTCGTGATCGAGTCGCTCAAGGCGGCGGTTAACCAGGTAGACTTCGTGAAAATTCATTATTGCGCTGTAATCCACTTCGAGTCGAACAAGTAGTCGGCCATCGCCCAACGGGAGGGCTGGCTGCCGCCGTCCTTTCGACGCCAGCTAGGCCCGACTTTCATCGCATTTTAACAGGGTTTGGCGGCTTGCGCCACCGTCAAGGCGGCTGCGCAGCAGCGCTGCGGCCAGCCCGTGTTGGTCCTCAGTGGTGTTTCATGTAGACCCAAACGATTCCCTCGATCCAGAAAGCTGATGTGTAGAGCAGGATTACGTAGAACAACCACCCGCGTCCTGTCTCGTTGCTGGCCCATGCGATAGCCACTCGGACCAGAACAAGTAGGTCGACGGCGAACGCGATGTAGCCCCTAACGCTGCCTTCCCAGCACAGGCAGGGCAAGAGCAACGATTGCGAGAGAATGGCAGCAAGGAAGGCAAGCCAGACATGCGGGAAGTTCCAGCCGTACGCTAGTCTCTTCGCCTCGGATTGCTCGCGGGCTTCGGCCATGAGCGGATTACTCCTGTCCGATATGTTCAACGAGACCAACGGGTTGGCTGGCCGACGCCGTACCCTCCGACGCCAGCCAGGCCCGAACTACGGTTGATTGTATCACGGTTTGTCGGCGGAAACCACGGCGTCCGCGCAGCGGCTCTGCGGCCCAGCCTGTGTTGTGCGGTAGTTACGGTGCCGATCCCGGCCTGCCCTCCCTGCCGCTTGGATCAGCGCCCAACAGCCTCTCGTGCATCATCTTGTTATCGTCGTTGTCAACTCCTGGGTCATCCAGCATGTAAAGAATCTGAAAGACGGCCTCGTAAGCGGCATGCGTGCAATCAGGGACAGATCGCGGCGATCAGCGCCGCACTTCAGCAGACGCTTCAGCGCTGGGCCGAGATCCGCAAACGGCGCATCCGGTTGTGATTGGGAAGACGCGACAATGTTGTCAATCCACGCCCCCGACATCGGGGCGTTGATGACTTCCTTCCAGGTTAAGGCGAGGAACTTCTCTCGTGTTGCCATCGTAATCTCCTTTGCCTCGCACAACGGAAGGCACACTCGACGGCGAAGCCGGTCGCGCAGCGACCTTGCGGGTGTGCGTTGCTAGCCTCGTGTCGCCCTTAACTGAACTCCTTGTAGTCGAGGAAGCCGTCAAGCCACTGCTCAAAAGTGTCGGCCAGTTTCCGCACGGTTGGCGGACAACTCTCGTGGGCGTAATACATGACGGGGTACTCGCCATGCTGAAGCCCGCCGCTTACGTCAAACAGCACTTGATCGCCATCGGCTTCCATGAAGAACTCACCGAAACACAACATACCTTGGCTTGGCGGCGGCCATGTGCCGCCTTTAGCTTCCACCATTCGTCGCTGCGGTGGTGTCAGTTGGTCAAGCGGCGGAAACTTGTGGAAGAATGGGTGCTGCTTGCCAAGCTGAACGACGCCGCCCAACAGCCACAATCCGCGCAAGTCGGAGGAAGTCTTTGTATGAATCGGGCAGCGGAATACCCAGTCGCGATTCCCGCTCTTTAATGTCTTCCTCGGTTGCTGGCGGAAGCACCTCTTCGAGAGGAGCACCAGCGCCAGCTTGTAGTTTCGCGGCAAACCCTGGAAAACGTGAGGCGAACCGTTTAGGCATGTGCAATCTCCGTGGGGTTCTTAACCGCGCAATATCCGCCGGGGAGGAACTCGGGGTGGACCCGCTCCCGTGGGTTGCGCGAACCCTTTCACTGCGCAATTCTACTACTCGCAGGCAGGGATTCAAGAGCGATCCACCCCAGCCAGCCCCGGCTCTACGGGCCGGAGATGGGCAAGGCGGGCCGCATGGGCAGACTTTGGCCCAGGCCAGACGCAGCCCGTGCGTCGATTGCCGGAAGTTCCTTGGATCTGCGGGACGCTTGGCCGCTTACGCCCCCTTGGGCTTCAACGCCAGGTAGCGGCGGGTGACGTGCTGCTGGACGAGTTGGAAGAACTCCGGTGTCTCCACCCGCTCCCGTTGTTCGGGCAAGCAGCCAGCGGAGCCGGCTTTCCCATGCCTCCAACGGTGGGACTTGCAGCGTGACCCAGCCAGGCCGGGGCTCGCGGACGACGATGCCGTCGAGGTGGACGTAGCGGTCCTCGCTGAAGATGATCGCCTCGGCATCCGCCGCCGTCGGATCGCCGGGCCGCAGGCGAACGTCGATCTGCATTCGCCCCATGGGATTCTGTGCAGGTGGGGTCAAGGCAGGCCGGGTCTTGCCGTTGAGGACATCTACATTTGCCTGCACCGCATCGCTAGGGCGCTGGTGGAGATTGTGGACCGATACGTCGGGGCGGCAGCACGACTTCGATATGCCTGGCGATATCCAGAATCATCGGCTGCTCCATGCGCCAGGCGACGGACGTGAACTTGTCGCGGGTGCAGAATCGCAACTCGGCGGGAGGGCCGGTTTGGAGCGTGCCGGCGTCGTATTCGAAGGAGTGCAAGACAATGCCGCGGTCCCAATCGAATTGGTGCGCCATGCGGTCGGGTCGGCCGAACAACTCGACTTTGACGGCATTGGCCGGCACGCCTGCCTTGTGCCGTTCCACGAGTCGGATCTGCAGCCGGTCGCCCGCCTTTGCCCGATCCAGGTCCCGCACCTGGTAACGGACCCCGGCAATGCACGCCAGTTCGAAGCCTTCGCCCAAAAGCGGCGTTCGATCGGCGACTTTGGCCAGCGGCACGACCTCTGTCGGCGCAACCGGCTCGCCGCTGCACCAGACACGAACTTCCGCCTGGTCGGCTTCCTTGGGCCAGTTAAGGCAGCGGCAGCGCATGAGCGGGACCGGCATGTCCAATTCGTAGCTTGCGTCAAAGAAAACGTAGCAGTCCGCGACCATGCGGCGGCCCTGGGTCAGGGGCGTAATCTCGATCCAGACCTGGGCCGGCGGCAGCGGTATGCCGGCATCGTCGCGCTGGAAGGAAATCGGGAAAACGAGAGCCTCGGCTTCCCGCATCGGGCGGTGCAACCCCGCGTGATAACCGGACGGGCTTGCGGGTTCCGCGGTTACCAGCGGGACGAAGATCGGGCTATCCTCCTCGTAGGGCAGAGAAATAATCTTTCGGCCGTCACGGCTGATGGCCAGTTGCAGCGCCTCGCCGCCGCGAAAGAGCGTCGTTGCCCGGAGCTGCTCGACCTCGATCGTGCAAACCTGCGGAGAACGGGCCGGCGATTTCAAGGTAATGCTGCCGCCGAGATCGGCTTCGCCCAAGCTGCGGCTTTGGTCGTCGAGGACTCGGAAGCGGGTCTTGACCAGGAGCTGGTCCAACCGGCGAATCAGCGACGACGCGTTGGTGGCGAGAGTAAAGCTGCCCTTGGTGCCCTGCGCCAACTGGGTGAAATCGCTGACGGCCGTGGAGCGTTCCTGATCCGGAATTCCGAAGCCGACGACGTCGACGCCGACCCCATGACTGGCGTAGGCGGTCTCGACGTCTTTGAGCGACGGCGCCGCTTCGGGGGGCGGATTGAACTGGTAGTTCATGCCGTCGGTGATTACGACCACGTGCCGATCCGCGTAGGCGTCCTCGCCGCTGAAATCGTTGAGGGCCTGCATGAGCGCGAGGAAGATCGGGCTTTCTCCCCAAGGCTTGAGTGTCTTGAGCCTGCGGTTGACATTCCCGGCCGTGACGGAATCGAAGCGGCCCAGCGGCAGGAACTGCTCGATGTCCTCATAGGGTCGCAGGGTGGCTGGAACGCCCCCCGGATAGTTCTCTTGCCGGGCGATAACGCCGTTTTGATCGGTCCTCCAGCCGACGCGATGTCCGAAGAACCGCACGCCGACGCGGACGTCGCCTTGCTCGCCAAGCCGTTCCAACATCCCCTGCATGGCATCGATGGCGATGTTCATCTTCGGCATCTGCGCAACGCGATTGCCGGAGTCCGGAGCTTCCACGGGCACCGCGTCAGCCATGCTGTGCGAGCAGTCGAGGATGAATACGACCGATGCCTTCTTGACACGCGTTCCCCGCAGGGTGACGCGGCTGGGTCCGGCGGGTGGTCGCCGGACTTCGACGAGCGGACCGCCGACGTTGCGCTGCATCAAGGGGGCCGGGAACTCGTGGCCGCGAAACATCACCACGGCCTGCATCGCAACCGTACGATTCGCCAGGTCGCGGCCCTGCACGGTGATGGCGACCTCTCGCCGCGAGTCTTGCCAGCCGGCCGCGCCGAGGCCGACCTCCAGCCGCCGCAAGGTTTGCGGAATCGGCCGGTTGTCGTCGCGCAAGTAGACGGCGGCAATGCCGACCGGCAGGCCCGCAGCCGCCGAGGTTTCGCGGATGCCCACCTGCGCGGTGGCTGGTGACGCCTCGTCTACCAGGACCAGGTCGGTCGAGGTGCTTGCCAATCCGCGGATGGCTGCCTCGCTCCGCCGCTCGAGAAGCGAGCCGAGCCGCTGGATGCTCCGCTCCATCTCGGCATCAGGCTGGGCCAGGAGACGAACATCGGCGATGTACGCCTCGGCAACCTCGGCAAAATACTGCGGGACGCCGGGCTTGGTGGTGCCCCAGAAATCGTCGAGCGCCCGTTGCCCGTGCCAGAGCAGCAGATCTTGAAGATGGCGGCGTTGAATACGGCGGAACGAATCCCCTCGCGCAGCGCCTTGCAGACTTGCCAGCCGCCGCAAGGGGCGTTCCGCGTCAAGCAGGTCTAACGACGCGGCGCCCGGCGGGGCGGCCGTGTCGGCCGATGCGGCGATGCCGCGGAGCGCGGCCCGAAGTGCTTCGCCCAGCGACGAAAGATCGATCTTCGCATCGGGATTCGCCGGCTTGTCTGGCCGTCCCAGCAAGGCAGCGAGCGGATGTCCCGGCCAAGTGGGATCGGGAGGCGTTCCGGCAACGACGACTGGCGAAGTGCCGGAAGCCGTGTCGCTGTCGATGTCTTCGGCGAGCTCGATGTAGTGCGCGTAAAGGTCGGCACGCGGCCCCCCGGAAACCATCGGCATCGCCAACAAGCCGTCGATTTCGCGAAGCGTTTCCGGCGTCGCTGGCGCGTAACGGCAGCCGCCGGGCCGCATCGTTCAATTCCTTGTGGACCTGGTCGAGCAACGCGGCGATCTCGCGTGCCACGTCGGCCGCCGAGTTGGAAATCGCCGCCAGCGTTTTCGCCTTTTCAGCCCCTTGGGCCGAGGTCTGTTCCCCGCGGCGCAACGTCGCGTCCAGCCTCTGGGTCGCATCGATCAGCGCCACTACCTTTTCCTTGAGCTTCGGCGTCTCCCCCCGGGCGTTGCCGCTCGCCGGCGCCGGGCCGGCGGCCGCCGATTCCTCTTGCCTCGCAGCCCATTGGGCCAGGTACGGCAGTTCGGCCCAGGCTCGATCGCGCAACTGATAGGCCCGGGCCAGATCCATTTCCAGGGCGGCCAGCGCGCCGTACTTCTCGTTCGCACTGTCGAGGCGTGCCGTGATGTCGGGCGCTTTGCGCGGACCGATGAAGACCGAGTCCTCGGCAATACGGCGGAACTGATCGGCCTCGTCCAACAAGGGGCGGATGACCGCGTGGGCCCGCTCGTCGGCCGCGACCTTGGCATCGCCATGCGGCACGGCCAGTCGCTGGCCAAGCAGCTCAAGTTCCATCGCGCGGTGCGTGATGTCGGACGATGGCCAGAGCCCGGCAACGTCATATTGCCGGAACAGCCCGGCAAGCTCGGCAGCGGCGGAGCGTTCCGCTTGGCGCGTGTTTTCCGTGCCCAGGTACCCGGCCAGCGGCAGCGAATAGACATTGATCTCCTGCAAGGGAAGCGCCTTGTCGGCCGAGAGAACTGCCGAGAACCTGATCGGCGCGACGCCGCTCTGGCCCGCCGGCGCCGATGGCGGCAACAACTGCGTGGCGGCATCGAGCCGGCTTTGAATGCGTGAGAGTGAAGCCTCGAAAGCACCCCGATAAGCGGTGCCCGCGGTTGCCGCCTGCTCGAGCCAGACGAGTTGGTGCTCCACCTCCTGCCACGCGCCCGGCGCGTAGTGATGGGGATGATACGCCTCCAGACGCTCGTGCGCCAGCCAGAGCGCGGCCAGCTTGCCTCCGGCCGAGGCCTCGTCCGCGACTGCGTGCCGGGCCGCCGGCACGGTCAATCGGGCAAGGTCCTTGGCGTTGAGAGACCAGGCGATCCGGCAATCGGCCGCATCGCCCGGGCAGAGCATGGGAGTTTGGTGCGCGGCTCGATGCTTGCACGCCCACGCGTCGACATTCTTCTCCAAGTAGCGGTGAAGTTCTTGGAGCGATACTTGCCCGTCGCCATTCTCGTCGGCCGCACCGGCCAGGCCAAGCTGAAGGAAGTGAGCGAAGACGGTGCCGCGGAAGTGCAAAGAGGACCAACCAACTTCACCGGGCGAGGTGGAATTCAGCACGGCCAGTTTGGGAACACCCGCCTCGGTCACGGCTTTGGCCAGTCCGCCGGCGAACGTATTCTGCAAGAGGCCGATGTTCCAGTTTTCGCTCTGGCGATTGGCGTCCAGAACCAGCAGCCAGTGGACGCTTTCCTGGCGCTTGACCGACTTGATCTGGGCCAACAAGTCGCTCACGTGCAGCCAACTACTGCTATCCAGCGGATCGGCGGCAGGCAATAGGAGACATGGCCGTCCTTCGCGATCGACGACGCCGTGCGCGCTGACATAAACGACAACTGTCCCGTCGCGGCGCGTCTGGCGGGCTGCGCGATCGAACTGCGCGGCGAACTCGGCGAGGGCCTTGCCGCTGGACACTCCGGCAAGCGGCAAGTCGCGCACCGAAAGCGTCTGGCCGCCGAGACTATTCTTAAGACTGTCGATATCCTCATGCGACCAGCCACAGGGGGGGAGTGGCCAGCGATAATCCTCGGCCACGGCGGCGATCAGTGTCGTCTTGGCCGGCAGGAGCAACAACTCATGAACGAGCAGTGCGGCGAGCCCGAGGAAGCAAAACAACAGAAGTCCGACAACAATGGTGCGACTGGATGCCGCCCAGACGCTGCGAACCCCGTCGCTCCCGGCGGTTTGCCACTCATGCATCCGCGGTGGGGCGGCAGCCGTTTCCCTTCGCCATGCCGCCGATGTTGGCGGCTGGCCAACAGCACTCCGCCGGCTGTCCTGGCTATATTGAGTCATGCGTTTTCCTCGCTGGCCACAAAATCGATCGCACCGAAGAGTATTATAATCAGCGACCAGCCGCGAAAGAACTGCGAGGACCGCACAACAAGAGGCCAGACCCCACCAGCGAGGAGTTTCGTTAAAGCTCTGCGGCCGTGGTCTTTACCGGGGCCTCGGGCGCGATCGGCAAATCCTTCTTCTCCGGCCCTTCTTCAGGATGACCCTGCTGTGGCTTGGCCTCCGGCGTCGGCGGGCAACAACATCTCTCCAAGGCAAGCCGCGCGACACGGCGGACCCGCGGCGAAGATTCCTTCCAGCATTTCGTTTTCTCATTGACTCCGAATGCCACGTCCTTGAGCCTCTTATGCAGGGCCGGAGTGCAGCAACTCTTTTCGCCGCAGCACTGGCAGGGCCGTCCGGCCATATCGCACAGATACTGGACGGCTGCGAAGCGAACGGACTCGGTGCAGTCATCCAGCGCGGCGAGGAAGGCCTTCTCGATGTCGGGATAGCAACTCACGCATCCCACCTTGGCCAGGTAATTCAGGGCCTTGATTTTCTGCGGAGCGGCGTCTTCCTGGGCCTTGACGTTGGCGGCCGCGGCAACGGCCGGGTTCGGCGATTTGAGGTTTGCCGGGTCGGCGATGGCCGTCATGGGAGGAGTCGGTTCCATGCCGGGGAATCGAGACCCAATGCAGTTCAGCGCTCCGTTGAAGATGCCGCAGATTCCAGTGCCAAGCTTGTCGAGCCCGAGAAAACCACACAACGTGCAGTTGCAACCTTGCGGGGCCGGCGGCGCTCCAACATTGATGGTCGCTCCGCCGGTAATGGGTAGGGACGTGGCCGCTGGCGTCGGCGCCGGCGGCGCTGCGGGCGGCGTCATCGCGGCGCAGCCCAAACAGGCGACCACGAGCAACGCCGACACGCATATCCACCGGCTGGTTGATGCCAAGATGTCCACCTAATGGGAAACAAGAAACGTCGTGTACCTCACCGAGTGTATCGACCTGGCAAAACGCGCGACTTTAGCAAATGGGCAAACTCTATCGATTGCAGCGAGTTTTGTAACCCAAACAGGGGTTGCCACTACCGCGGCGTGACCAGAATTAGCTCGACGGGCTCGGCGGCGGCGGGCGGCACCGGGACTTTTATGTCCATCTGCACGCTACGGCGATTTCCCGCGATAAGTTTCTCGGCTTTCAGCTTGTAGTCGCCCGGCGGGACATCGACCATCGTGAAATGTCCTTCGTCGTCGGTCGTGACCTCGCTGAGCTTTTGCACGCTTTTTGCGGCGATCAACTGGACCGGAACTCCGCCCACGGGCCGCTTGTCGAAACGGCCATAGACGACCCGGCCGGAAATGCGGCCCAGCGCGGTGCGCTTGGCCGCATCGTTATCGGGCGAGACAACTTCAACCGCTGCCTTGAGATACTCGCTGGTGTTGCCCACCCGGTCGGTGGCGCGGACGAGCAGACCGTAGACGCCGGGCCGAAGGGGCTTGGTCGGAAGCTTCAGACTCCACCGGCCATCGGCTTGCATCGAGGCCGGCACGGGAGGGGGATCGGAGAATTCTCCCTTCCGCTGCAAGTCGAAGGCGGCCTCCACCTTGGCCACGCCACTAAGCTCGTTGTCGGAAGCAAGCACCGAGATTTCCAGCTCGTTGCCTTGTGTGACCGTCGCCCCCGGCGCCAACTGCAGCCGGCTCAATCGCGGCGGCTCGTCATCGAAAATCACTTCGATCGGTTCGCTCCAGACATCGCTCGTTGCCAGCCTCACTCGCGCAAGCAGGTTGGCACGCATCGCCTTCAACTTGGGAGGCGGCAGCACGACGTGCAGATCGGATACCTTCGTGCGGATCACAAAAACGCCATTTGCTCCCATGGCGTCCAACACCAAATCGACCTGCCGGTCGGATGTCAACCGCAGCGTCTCCTTGTGCCGAAGTTCTCGATCCCGATTCGTATCGATACCGACTTCGACGAAGCTGTTGCCGTCCAACAGAAGTCCGTGCGGGGCATCGACTTGAAGCGAAAGCGGAACTTCGCTCGTCTTGGGGCCGTAGCACGTGCCGGGCTGCGGCTCGAGAATTCGCACGTCTACGCGGCCCGACTCGGGAACCAGCGTCCGCGTCGTTGCGTCGACGGGTACTTCATAGCGGAAGGCCCGCTCGAATCCATCGACGTTCACCAAGATGGGAAATACCGACCGGGAATCTCGCGGCACTTCCACATGGACGGTAACTTCGGACGCGCCGGACGAAGCCATGCACCGCTGCGGTGTTGCAGGTCCACGGGCCCGATTTCGTCCGGCTGACCTTCGATCCATACGCCTTCGGGCGGGATGACGGACGGCCTGATCGGCTGGACGACGATGTCCACTCGCCTGCGTTGGGCATCGTATTCCACGCGGGGGCGAACATAGCGGGCCGGGCGCTGCGTGAGAATCTCGATGCGTTTAATCGCCCGCCGGCCCGTGGCGCAGTCGGTAATCACCGCCAGGAGATCGCTGGCAAGGAGCGGCTTTTTTTCCGCGGCGGCTGCCGCGGGCGCGGCCTCCGCCGCAGTCGTCGCGGGGGCAGCCGGGGGCTTCGGCGGCGGTTCGGTCGGAGCGGCAAAGGGGATTGGCACTCGCCGGCCTCCCGCCGCGACGGCAATCTTTTCGACCTTCAGCACGCGGCCCAACGTGCCGAGACGGGCGAGGTATTCTTGGGCCGCTTCACGGCTCACATCGCCGAACGACGGCACGGACACTGGACTTTCGCTCCGCAGAATCTCCAGATCGACTACGCGATCGACAGGACCTGCGTTCGTCAGGCTCAAGGTGTAGGGCGTGGCGCGATTCGGGTAGGGATAGAATGTCAACACCGCGTCGTGCGATTGCCAACTGTCGGCGATCCCTTCGGCGACGAGATCGACCGAAAGGCGATGCGGCAGCACGGCCATCAAATCGTGCCGGACAGAATCCGCCTGGCTGATCGCGTGGAAGCTGATAATTGCGTCGCTGCCGGCGAGAGTCTTGCGATGCAGTTGTACCCACAGGGTCTTGGTCTCGCCAGGTTGTAGCTTGAACGTCGGCCTGAGCGCGTCGAGCTTGGGATTCGTGGGGTAAGTCTCGACCGATTGCTGCCCCTCGGGCCCCGTGGCCAGGCCGGGCATCCGCCGCACGCTATCCGCGTCATAAAGAATTGCCTGGTTGCGGGCCTGAAGGGTCATGGTTCTCGCGTCGTAATCAACCGCCAGCCAAACATCGACGTCGCGCCCATGGTGATTCGTGACGGAGACCGGGAACTCGTGGTCCAGCTTGTTTGCCAAATCGATCTGCCCGGGTGATTCGATCGCGAGTCCCGGGTGCAAGATTGCGGTAATCGGCGGCTGCCAGGGAATCGCGGCGGCAGCCCGCCCGCAACTGTTTGCCGCGTCGAGAAGAGAGGGAAGATCGGCCGCTTGCGCATCCGCGATTTCGGCAGCGACTCGCTGCTGCTGCCAGACGAGCAGGTCGTAAAGCTCAGCGCGGCGCAAGAGTTGCCCCGGCCCGGTAAAGTCCATGCGCTCCACGTCCCAAGGATGTACGAGGTAGAGCAGCCGCCTGGCGGCGCGCAGATTGCGGATCTGCCGGGCCCGCTTTGCCGGGTCGGTCAGGTCCTGGTTTTCGGCCGACACGCGCTGGATGATATCCGGCAGGCTCGCGAGCAGGTCGCACGCGGCGTCGCCGAGCCGCGCGCAGGCCTTTCGCAGTTCAACGGCGTCGGCGCTCTTGTCGTCGAATCGGGCGGCCGCGGCAAATGCGCTCGCCTTCTTGTCATGCTCGGGCAGGTCCCCCAGCACCAGCAAGGCCGCCGCGGCGTAAAGTCTAGCCGCTGGGCGGAGCCGATCCATCGCGTCGCGGTGCGGTGATGAGGCTCGTGTCTTGCCGGCCCCGACCCCCAAGTCCCTCGACAAGTCAGGAAGCCCGAGGAGGCGCAACCGCATTTCAGCGGCGCCGGGCCCCGGGGACTGTGGCGAAGGCACGGCGTCGCCTGATGGAAACTTGACCTGCTCGGCGGAAGTCAAGACGCGCTTGTGCCAGGTGTCCAGCAAGCTTTCGAGTTCATGGCGGAGCCGTCGCACATCCGGCAGAGCGACTGCCGACGGACGGTCGAGAAGGCTCAAACTTCGTTCTAAATTGCCGATCAACTGCTCGAGCATAACCGGGTCGGGAGAGACGGCATCGGCGTCCGGAATCGACGTGATCAACCAGTGCAAGTAGGCCGGCATGCAGAACAGGGCTTCGCTGGTCAGATTTGCAAGCGCGACAACGTCGCGGTTCCAGGCATCGGCCTGCTCATACTCGTCGATCGCCCGCTGCAGCAACGGCACTGCTTGCGAGGCTTCTTCAGGCCTTACTCCCGCCAACAGGCCACGCTCGCCGGCAAGGCGGAATCGATCGGCACGCTCGATCTGCGCGGGTCCAATCGCCGCTTTCCAGTGTTTCCACCGCGACTGTCTCAGCCAACCGGCGGGCCTTCAAAGCCAGCCGGATACTCGGCCAGTCGAGGTCCGGCTGACCGGCAAGCCGTCGGGCCAGCCGAAATTCGAGATACGCATCGAACTGGGGAGGCAACTCCGCAATCCATTTTCTGAAATCGGCGCCATCGGGTTTCTCGATGGCCGCATCGAAGTGCTGCTCGGCTGCGAGCAAGTCTGCCGGCACAGGCCGCCCAAGCCGCTTGGCCAGGGCCAAAGTGGGCAACCTCGCCTGGACTTCCAAGGGCTGCGCCCATTGCGACATCGTGGGAACCAGGTCGTGCGGTTGGTATCGCTGTGGAGCTCGCCCCTCGGCCAGATCGGTCATTTGACGGACGAGCCGGCGCAATTCGCCCGTCATGGCCGCAGCATCAGGATTCGCGTCCGTCGATTTTGCGGCCGGCGGCAGGGCGAGGAGCCGGTCTTGCAAGGCCCGCCAGAACTGCGGGAATTCGTCGATCGCGCGAAAGTCAGGGGCTGCGACGAGCCGATCGTGCAGGGACCAGGCCATGGCTTGCAGTTCGGCCGCGCTGGCGGTGAGGACCGGGTCGGAAGCGCTCTTGGCCGCCGCCGCTTTTTCCGGCTTCTCGGACTTGTCGGCCGCTTTTGTCGCCGCCACGGCGGCAGCGGGCAAACTGGCGGCAGGCAATCTCGACGGCGGTTTCGACATATGCAGCTCCGGCGGAGCGGAGTCCGCATCACCGGCCGCTTGCTGCCCAGCTTCCGCGGTCTTCTTGGGCACGACCGGCAAGATGACCGGAAAGCTCATGTCGGAGGACCAGAGTCCGCCTCCCCAGAGCAGCACGGCGGTCTGTGAGCCTCGACCACCCGATTCGTTGCGTACCCAGTCGGCCAGCCGTTCTTGCGTATAGTGGTAGAGTTCACCCAAGTCGACGAACCGGTCGCTGTTGCGGTCGGCGGCGCCCTGCAAACCTTCACCCAGGAAATGGGCGAGTGCGGATCGATGGGGCTCCGCGATCGTGAAGGAGCTCTCGAAATCGGCATGCGCGAGCACGACCCAAAGACTCGGGTCTTTCGTGTCCTCGACGAGCGAGCGGATTTGCTGGGCCGAGCAGTCGGCCAAAACGCCCAACCGCGGCAAGTGCACCGTCCAGCCGCTGTCCAACACGATCAGTTTGGTTCGGCAGGGGCATGCACGGACCCGCTCGAGCAGCCTGGCAAACGGGTAACGGCCCGCTTGGACATCCATGGGGTCGAAGTTCTCGCAGAGCAGATCGACCTCGCCGCGCCGCGCTGCGACTTGTGCGCCGACCCAAACGATGAGCACGTCGCGGCCGTGAAGCTCAGGGCTTTCCAGGCGATCCAGAGTCGCATCGAGTGCCGCCGGAGAAGCGATCGTGCCCGCGGCAGGCGGGTCCTTTCCGCCCGGCGCGTTGAGCAGCGCAGCTTGCTGAACGTGGATGGCAGCAAGGTCTTCCGTCGCCGAAGAGTGCGGCGGCAGCAGTGCCACGGGATAGTCGGCCGAGGCAAACAGGAGATAAACCCGCGGATGAAAAAAGGGCTGCCACACCAGGTAACCGAAGAGCCCGGCCAAGATCGTGAACGTCGCGAAGGGCGCCAACCGGTAGATCAGCCACCATCGCCCGCGATTCTGCACAGCCGGAGGCTTCCAAAGGTTCTGATTCATCGCAGATCGCTCGCGCGGTGTTGCAAGAAACGACTACGCCTCCGCGGCAATCGTGGCAGGCGCGGTATCCGACGCCGAGCGTTTCGCCTGGTTGACCTCCCGATTAATCCGGCTCAGCCAGCCGACTTCGCTGCAGACCAGGTAGATGCGATCGGCGCGGGCATACCAGTGCAGCGGCGCCGGCCCTTCCGGCACGCCACGCACGGCGAACTCTCCTCCGCAGGCATCCATGATCGATCGTTCCAACTCGGGCGACGGAACGCCAAGGATCAGAAAAACCGGCGCCGCCCGCAACGAGATGCCGTTGCGCGACAATGCCTGGATGCCGGCGTTCCAGGCATGGTCGACATCGGGAAAGCGGCTGCGATAGCCGACCAGCCACAATCTCAGCATCCAATAGAATGTCAGCGGAACCAGCAACACCAGCGCCGCCACGGTGACGATCCGGGTCCACGACATGGCATGACGCCAGGGAACGTGCGACGGGCTGAGCGAGAAGATCGTCCACGCAGTCAGGACCAGGACAAGCAAGAAAAAGCCAAGTGCCAGTGAAGCCCAGGCATGTAATGAGATCTTGCGGAGCACGATGTTTCCCCTATGTCCCGGTAATGCCAGGGTAGGCTGCCAGAAACCAGTAGGTCGTTGCGATCAGAGCAACCACCGCCGCCACCCAACACCAGACAGGAAAGCCGCGGCGGGTGAGCGGCGGCGCGCCCGCCAACTCCCGTTTTGGCGGAGCCAGTTCAGGACGGCCACGGGCGACGTGGATCGACATCGCCACCTGGCTTGCCCAGGTTTCCAAGTCGGGCGGCAGATTATTGGCTTCAATAAACGAGTGCGCGACGGCCGGATCACGGTAAAGGCCTCGAAATCCCAGCATCATGCACAGGTAGAATACCTCCAGTGCGTCCCGCTGCGCGAGCATCGCGGCCTGTTTCGCCCGGATGTAGAACTCCTCGAAGCAAAGCCGGGAGTTGAACAGTTCCACCTCCAGAACATTATTGCTCCACCACTCTGCCCCGTTCCAACTGGAATCGACAAGCATTTCGTCGATCCAGGCGACGATTGCATAGCAGGCCAATTCCCATTCTCGCCGTCGGCCCAGGATTGCCTCGGCGTGCTCCAGCAAACCTCGAATGGCTAAGCGCTGGTCGAGTGGGGTGGGATGTTCGTCGCGGTGAATCGCATCCAGCAGATCCAGGACGTACTTGAAGATTGGGTCAACGGCAAGGGAAAATCGCGGTGTCATGCGTCACGGAACCTCTACCGATCCCCAAGGCACGCCGGTCGGCTGGCGACAATCTTTATATTTTGCGCGGGCCAGAATGACACGTTCGATACGAATACGACGCGCGAGCCAGGGGTTGACTTACGGCCCTCGCCGACCATGGATACTTGGTGCCCGCTTCGCGCTTAGTATCTTCTCTAGCCGGGCAAGATGCAAGCTTAATTATTCGTAGCCGGATGACGAGAGTCAAGCCGCGGACACCCTTCTAAAGGATGGTCAATACTAAATCTACGTGGTGGTTATAATCGTTGTAATCAGTAAAATCAACCCAGATTATCTCAATTTACGTTTTTGGTCGGGACGATACTCTCGCAAGACCTCAAAAAGATGTGGTCACCGTTTCACACGGAGCAAAGGCGCATTGCTCGGAGGATTGAGTCGTCTACAAGACGCCGACCCTGAAGTCGACCGTATGAAAAGTCGTTCAAGCGAACCCCCATTTTGGTTGCCTATCTCCTCAGTCTTGCTGGGCCTGCTTTTCTTGGTCCGAGCGGCTTCGAGCATGGACCACGCCCCCATTTCTGCCGAAGAAGAGCAGGCTGCGCAACCGACCGCCACGCAGGATACGAATCCGATCCGCTCGCCACTGGCGATTCTAGAAGCCGTAGGGAACGAAAACCCCCTTCCACCGACGAGCAGCGGTGCAGCGGACTTGCATGGCCCACCGGACGCAGCGACCGCCCCAACTGCCGCACTTGTATCGGAAGGATCTTGTCCACCGATATGGCAAAGCAACGATCCGTCTCGATCGATGGACGGCAGCCTTGCGCACTTTGACGGCACGCCGGACGCAGCGACCGCGCCAACTGCCGTACTCGTATCGGAAGGCTCTTGTCCACCACTAGGGCAGAGCGACGATCCGTCTCGAACGACAAACAGCAGCCTAGCGCACTTTGACGGCACGCCGGACGCGGCGACCGCCCCAATGGCACCCAGCGCACCGGAAGGATCTTATCCAGCGATATCGCGAATCGACGATCCGTCCGCGCTCTTTGGGCCGGGCGCTGGCCGCGAGATCGACCCCATCAATGCGGTTGTGGTGGGGGATTCCGGCACATTTCCGGCGTCCGTGCAACTTGCCAGCCAGAAAATCCCCGCCGATCCTCCGCCGATTCCCGAAGTGATTCCCATGCCGGAAGCCGTCCCGATGACCATTGAATCGGGCGGGCCGCAAGGATCGGAACCGTTTCTGGTGCCGCCTATGGGGATCTTCGCCCGTTGGATGTCCGGGCCAACCAAGATCGGCCCATCGCCGGATCGCGGCATCGGGTACGAACGTGTAGCGTATGCCCCTTTCGTGCTTGATATCACAAGCCCGATGACGCAGTGGGCCTTCCGCATCGACGCCGCCCATAATTGGAGGTATCCCGACGCGGCCGAGTATATTTTCGCCAGCCCGACGGCGCTCGGCGGATCCGGACCAGCGCCCCAGACCAAGATCGACTTTCAAGATTTCGATTTCATCGGGGAGATCGGCAATTCCTCCTTCTCGACCCGGGCTACGATCCCCGTCCGCAGCATCGACCCGGAAACCGGCGGCAGCACGTCGGGCCTGGGTGACGTGCAAGTGGCAACCAAACTCGTGCTGCTGACAGGCGAACGGTGGAAAGTAACGCAATACATGGACTTCTATATTCCGAGCGGTAGTTCGAGCAGGGGCGTGGGCACCGGACATCTGGCTATCGAGCCGGGACTGCTGGCCAGCTTCCGTTGGTCGGACGAGACCTATATCCACGCCGAGACGAAATACCTCGTCCCGATCCCGACCAGCCCAGGGCAAGCCGGAACCGTATTCACGTGGGGGTGCGGCATTAGCCATCTGATGTATGATGGCGACGCGTTTGCCGTAATTCCGACCGCCGAACTCGTCTGTTATTCAATCTTCAATGCCTCGGAAACCGTCATGAACCCCGTTCCGGCTTCTCGCGAAATCGATGACATGACGGTTCCCACGCTTCACTTGGGCTGCCGCGTGGTGTCGGACCGATTTCGTGACCTGGGCACCGTCGAAATGGGGGTTTCGCTGGGCATTAATCTCGGGACGAGCAATTGGTACGAAGAGCTTCTGCGGACCGAGATTCGCGTGATGTACTAGTTATTCTCTGGCTTCTCCCAGCAGTTCGACCGGGCATTTCCCCCAAGACCTGTAGAGTGGGCCGAGTGAAACGAGTCCCACGAACTTCCCGCGTTTCTCATGGTGAGGCTCGTTTCACTCGGCCCACTCTACAGGCTTTCCGGCCTTTCCCGGCGGCTCGACGGGGCATTTACCGCAGAATTCGCAGACTTGGCACTTGCCCTCGACTCTCATTATTGGCAATAATAGCAGATAACTGCACAGGAGAGTGCCCTTGGTCTGGTTACTTAAGATTGTCCTGAAGTTGGCTTCGGCGGTCCGATCGCTATTGGCCAATCTCAGCGAATACCCCGGGCTTCGCTTCCTGGCTTCTCCAGCAAACAAACTGGGCAACGTTATTAGCTCCTATCATGGCTATGTCGCGGAAAGCGAGCGCGCGAAGATGGAAATCCAAGTGTCGCGCGGAAAAGCAAGTTCGTTGGCAGGCATCGTAGTGCCCGCCCACAAGAAGACTGCGGCCGACGATGCGTCGCCTCCGCTGGCGCCGGCTGCCGGTGCTACGGGCGCGGTAAGCCCTCCAGGCGGTTCGGCCAGTGCGCAACGGCCTTCGCCTGCGGTGGCAGATCCGCGTGGCACGCTGATGATCGACGCCTTCATGCAAAGCCCCGAGGCGCCGTCCGACATGCGGCAGCGCTGGCTGGATGCTGCCGCCGAGCGCGAGCAGCAAACGGGTCCGGAAGAGGCGAAGCCGGCCTATTTCGGGACCCTCGTGCCGCCGGATCGAGCGCGCTCCGCCGAGCCTCAACCGCTTGGCATGACAAGTCCGCACGCCATGGAACCTCTTTTCTCCGAGACGATTCACTTGGAATCTCCGGCACATGACACGGCCGCCGTCATGCCTGCGGCGGCATCGGCAGTTCACGGCCCGGTGCGCCAAGAACCGCCCGCCGCGCGTTGGATGACGCCTTCCCGCTCGGAACAACCCCGGGAATCGACTAATATCGACGAAGGGCCGGTCCCAGAGTACTCGCCGGCGCCCTCGCCCGCGGCGATGTTGGACGACGACCAACCGGCGATGGTTCCCTTGGCCGAGCGCGAGCAGCAGCTTGCGAAATTGCGGCACGTCTGTCAATGGTTGCGCGAGGCCCGGCAACCGCTTTGCCCCTTGAACGGCGCACTGGTCCTCTTGCCGCTAGGCACGATTGAAGCGGGCCCGCGGGAGGTCGTCGAGCTGCAGCACGCGGTGAACGCTGACCTTTTCGCGGTCCAGGACGAACTTAAGCTCCGCTTCCCGGTCACGGCCCTGGCGGTCGGCTTGGAAGAGGACTGCGGCTTTGAGGAACTGGTCCGCCGCGTCGGTCCGGAACGGGCGAAGTCGCAGCGCTTCGGCCACCGTTTCGATGTGCGGGCCGCCGCCACGCCCGCCCAGCTCACAGCCCTCTGCGCACGGATTAGCGGCGTCTTCGAAGACTGGGTCTATGCGATCTTTCGCGAGCGCGGATCGATTGCGCGGGTGGGCAATTCGCATCTTTTCGGCCTGCTCTGCAAGGTCCGCACGCAGTTGCAGGACCGGCTGGTGCGAATCCTCTGCGGCGGCTTCGGCCACGATCCCGAGCAAGCCGGGGCGCCTGGTGCTCCGGGTCGCGGCGAACCGGTGGCGTTCAGCGGTTGCTACTTTGCCGCCACCGGTCAGACGGAAGATCGCCGCGCCTTCGTGGAAGGCATTTTCGACAAACTCGACGAGGAGCAGAACAAGGTCGAATGGACGCGGGAAGCGCTGCGCCAGGACCGGCGCTGCGCCGCATGGGCTGGCTGGGCCTGCTGGCGATTGCCGCCTGCGGCGCCGCCTTGCTGGTCGGCCACCTGATGCGGTAGGCAACGCGACGAACGTCCCGGTTGCGGCCAGGAAGGCCGGGAGCGACGATCGAGCGGCATTCGTGATGGACAGTTAGGCAAAACACTTTTTTGAGAAAGACCTGTCGCCATGCAACACTTGCCGTTGGACTGGTACGAGGGCCTTTTCCTGCGCCCGCATCATTTCCAGTCGCTGGAACGGTACTGGGCTGAGCAGAGCAGCACCGGCCATCAATGGGATTTCCCCTACCACTATGGTTTGCAGGCCCTGGAGTTCAGCCCGGAAGCGCTGGCGAACTACCATTTCGAGGTCCACCGGCTGCGGGCGCGGATGCGCGACGGGACGATCGTCGCCTTGGAAACCGACCAGGAGCCTGACCGGCTCGACCTGCGCGAGGCGATCGGCGCGGCTGCGGCGGAACAAGAGAAGCTCGACGTGGGGCTTCAGCAGGCTTTCGAGAGTGCGGCCGCCGTGCGCATTTTCCTGGCCATCCCCCGCACGAAGCTGGGCCGCGCCAATGTGCAGGACGAACCGTCCGACAGCGACGCCCGTTACACGCGCACGATGATCGCGGTCCAGGACGAGAATCGCAGCGGCCACGAGCAGGAGATCCAGTTCCGCCGGCTCAATGCGCGGTTCCTGCTTTCCACCCAGGACTGCAGCGGCTACGAGCTGCTGCCCATCGCCCAGGTCAAGCGGGCGAGCGACGCCGGCGCACGGCCGCAAATCGATCCCGAGTATATCCCGCCCGTCATCTCCGTCGACGCCTGGCCCGGGCTGGGACGCGACATCGTGCCGCACGGTCTACGATATCATCGGGCAGAAAGTCAACGTCTTGAGCCAGCAGGTGCGGGAGCGGAACATCGGCTTCGCGGCCACCGATGCCGGCGACCTGAACCGGATGATGATGCTCATGGAACTCAACGGGGCCTATTCGGCCCTGGCTGCGATGGCCCTTTCCGGCGGCTGCCATCCTTTGACCGCGTATGCCCAACTCTGCCAGATCGCCGGCCGCCTGGCCATCTTCTCGGACGAGCGCCGGCCGCAGGACACGCCCGCCTACGACCACGAGGACCTGGGCCGCATCTTCCGCCTGATTCGCCAGCGGATCGAGGCCCTCATCTACACCGTCCGCGAGGCGGAGTATGAGCAGCGGTTCTTCGTCGGCGTCGGCCTGGGCATGCAGGCCAGCCTCGAGCCGCGCTGGTTCCACGCCGATTGGCAGTGGTACATCGGCGTCAACAAGGGCGAGCTGACCGAACAGGAATGCCGCGACCTGCTCGCCCCGGGCGAGTTGGATTGGAAACTCGGCAGCAGCCGGCAGGTGGAAATATTGTTCAAGCGGCGGGCCGAGGGGCTGCAACTGCGGCCCATGGACCGTGTCGTGCGGGCCATGCCCAATCGGCCCGACTGGATCTACTATGAGGTCGTGAAGCGCGACAACCCCGCCTGGCGCGACGTGCAGGAGACCCAGAGCCTGGCGATGCGCTTCAAGGATTCGCTGATTGCCAATCGCGACCGCTTCCAGGGGAACCGTTCGGTCATCGTGCAGACCCGCGGCCGAAACGTCGAGCTGCAGTTCGCCCTCTTTGCCGTGCCCACGCGGGCATAAGAACTGCAAGAACCTCGGAAGTCGTGACAATTAAGCGTGAAAATCGTTAACCGATGAACGCCGCGGCAAGACGCCGCCCCCGGAAGCGCAACGCAACCTCATGGCCCGCAGGCACTTGAGAATTCACCTCCGCCGTGCCGATCCCCTCTCCACGACCCGCTTCGCGGGTGCCCCGTGGAGGGGAAGGGGTGACTCCACGGTTTGCCCGTTGAGCCGGCGCAGCGGGCTTTTGGGTGGACCAGAGGATCGCAATCCCAATTCCGATCTTACCCCACGTAGTCATCTGCTCACGCCAGTCTCCGATCCGACTTCATCATCTACACCTCGTCCGCAGTGACGACCACGGCGAAGGGCACGCCCAAGGTTTCAAAGTGCTTCTGGCCGCAACGGACCTTGTCGGCGTCGAATTGCAGTTTCACTGGGCGTCCCCCTTGTCCTTCTTCTCCTCGATGCGTCTGACCTCCTTCTCAAAGTCGCTCTCGAATCGCTGGTCCTGCTGAATGCGGAACGTGGCGAACCGCTCTTCGGCCAATCGCTTGGCTACTTCGGCGGAGACGCTTCCGGCGTTGGTCAGCACTTCGTATTCGTTGAATTGCAGAAACGCATCCAGCTTGGCCACCCAATCGCTCATTCGCATGGGGATCTGCCGGGCGGCCTGGTTCTCGGCGTAGTCAAGGTACATGGTGACGATTCGCTCCAATTCCTTGATCTCGCCCTCGATCAGGTAGTTCTTGGCGATCGACACGTCGCTCTTGAGAATCTTGCCGTGGGGGGCGTTTTTCCAGGTTGTCAATCCCATGGTGGGCTTCGTGGCGTCGGCCCGCTCGGCGATGATCTCGGCGGCCGTCTGGCCGGTCACGGCCCAGTGCAGCTTGTTCTGCACGGTCTTGAAGAACGTCTGCGTGATCTCCGCCTTCGGGTCGTAGTCGATGCTGCACTGCTCGTAGATGTCGGTGATTTTCAGATAGAACCGCCGCTCGCTGGCGCGGATTTCGCGGATGCGTTCAAGAAGCTCGTCGAAGTAGTCCTTGCCGAACCGCTTGTTCAGCTTCAGCCGCTCGTCGTCGAGTACGAATCCCTTGATGACGAATTCCCGGAGGGTTTGGGTCGCCCAAATGCGGAAGCGGGTGGCCTGGGCACTGTTGACCCGGTAACCCACCGAAATGATGGCGTCCAGGTTGTAGAAGTTCACCAAGTAGTTCTTACCGTCGGCGGCAGTTATCCGGAATTTCCGGAGAACTGCCTCTTGGTCCAACTCCCCGCTGGCAAAGATGTTATGAAAATGCTCGCTGATCGTGCGAAGGTCAACGCCGAAAAGCTCGGCGATCTTCTTCTGGTTGAGCCAAAAGGTCTCGGATTCATAGAGCACCTCGATCCTGACCGCCCCCTCCTGGGTCTGGTACAGGATGAGTTCTCCTTCGTTGGGTTTGTCGGATTCAGCCATAGGTTTTCCGTTTTCAGCTTGCTCATTCCCCGCAACGCGTACTCGGCAATGACCCGGTTGCGATCCTGGCAGAGAATCAGGCCGATGGAGGGCTGGTCGGATTCGTGCCGCAGTCGGTCGTCGGCGACGCCCAGGTAGAAATTCATTTTGGCCGCGTATTCGGGCTTGAACGCCCCTTTCTTCAGGTCGATCAGCAGTAAGCAGCGCAACTTCAAGTGGTCGAACACCAGATCGATAAGGAAGTCGTTGTCGCCGGCATGCAAATGGACCTGCCGGCCGACGAAGGTAAAGCCCTGGCCCAACTCCAGCAAGAGCCGTTCCAACTCGTGAAGGAGGTTGGTCTCCAACTCTCGTTCGCGGCAGATTTGCTGTAGGCTGCGGCAGAACCGGCTCGTGGGCAATATGTATAGCAGCTTGCTGCACAATTGCCGCGGGATCGGGAAATGCGCGGTAGAACGCTAGCGTTCACTTTCTCCAGCATAGATTTTTGCCGGAACCGACCCGCGACCCGCAAGCAGGTACCCCGGGTGCCCCGAAGCTTGTTCCGGCCTACACTGGTTTGCATACATCGGTTTGAACGAGAACCCTGAAAGTGCAGACGGGCTACTTGTCTTTGGCGACCTTGAACCCCTTGCCGAAAGGCTTGCTGCCGAAGACCATTTGAATCTGTTCCTCCGGCTTGGCGGCGGCGACCTTGGCCTTGCAGTCGTCGCAGCAGAACTGCACCTCGACGCCGCCCACCTTTACCTTCGTCGCTGCCTCCAGGGCGTCCCCGGTCAGTGGACACGCGGTCTGCTTGGCCTGGCCGCTGGCGGCCAATTGCAGATTGGCCTTCGTGGCAAACTTGGCATTGTCCGCGTCGAACTTCGCCTTGCACTTCGTGCAGCAGAAGCAGACCTTGCCGCCGCCGTAATCGGACGACACCGACTTGTCGATCGACTGGCCCGATACCGGGCACAGCAACTTCGCTGGCGAGTCGGCCTTGTCCGCCGAAAAAGCACCGGTCGCCGACAGCACCAAACTCAATCCGAGACCTGCAAGTAGAAATGCTCTCATGACAAAACTCCTGAAAATGAGTGGGAACATAAAAGAGGGACTCCGGATGCTATAATATGTTCCCGGCAACGGCTGTCAATAGGGGGGCGTGGACACGTTATCCGCGCTCGGCCCAGCGCAGCGTGTAGTTGTGATCGTTCCGCAGGTTCTTGACAACGATCGGCGTCCAAGTTACTATCGGAGGCGGTTTCCGTGCTCAGAATTCCTCTCGAACAAATCAATCATGCGATGGCCTTTGCTGATTCTGGTAGCGGTCTGCGGTGCGTGGGTTCCCTGGCCCGTTGGCGGGCAGCCGCCGCCTTCTGCGCGACGGCCCGTCGCGGAGGCCGCGGAGAAACCGGATGCTGAAAAACCGGCCACCGAAGAGGAGGCTGCGGCCGCCTTCAAGGAAATCGGGGCCACGGTCGAGTTCGATTCCGAAGGCCACGTGCAGAGCATCGAGGCCGCGGGCGACAAGTTGACCGATGCCGTGGCGGGCAAACTGGCGGCCTGCACGAGCCTGGAGTCGCTCGACTTGGGCAAGAGCAAGATCAGCGACGCGGCCTTGCGGGCGATTCGCGGCCTCACGCGACTGCGACGCCTGTACGTCCACGACGTGCCGCTGACCGACGACGCCCTCATCCACTTGAAGGAACTGTCGCGTCTGAACGTGCTCGCCCTGCAAAACACCAAGGTCCGCGGCGCCGGGCTGGCATTCGTGCGGAACCACGAGAAGCTCCGCGTCGTCAATCTCAGCGGGACCGCGGTCGGCGACGACGCGCTGATTTATCTTTCCGGACTGGCGGAGTTGGATACGCTGGCCCTGGAGAACAGCAAAGTGACCGGCGCGGGCCTGAAGAAGCTCAAGCCGCTGGAGAAACTCCGCGTGCTCAATCTCAACGGCTGCAAGATCGCCGGCCGCGACCTGGACGGGCTGGTGGGCCACGATGCCTTGCGGATGCTCTATATTCGCCGTTGCGACGTTCCGGAAAAGGACACCAAGGAGTTCAAGAAGAAGATGGTCAGCCTGGCCATCTATTATTGACGGTTGCGACCTCTCGTTGACTGTTCGGACATAAGGAGTTTATTATGCGACGCCTCATTGCGGTTACCCTGTTTTCCCTGGCACTCCTTGCCTGGTCCGGCCTGGGCCTGGCCGGCGAGAAGGAGAAAGCCCCCTCGCGGGAGTCGAGCAAGGCCGACGTGGTCTACGTGCCGACGCCGAACGACGTGGTGCTGAAGATGCTCGATCTGGCCCAGGTCGGTAAGGACGACGTGGTGTACGACCTGGGGTGCGGCGACGGGCGGATCGTGGTCCTGGCGGCCAAGAACCGCGGCGCCCACGGCAAGGGCTACGACATCGACCCGCAGCGGATCAAAGAATGCCACGAGAACGCCAAGACCGCTGGGGTCGAGAAGCTCGTGGCGTTCCAGCAGAAGGATATTTTCGAGCTCGACCTGAGCGGGGCCAGCGTCGTCACGCTCTACCTGCTGCCGCGGTTGAACGTGCGGCTGATCCCGCAGTTGGAGAAGATGAAGGCCGGCTCGCGGATCGTCTCGCACGATTTCGAGATGGAGGGTGTGACGCCAGAGAAGACGATCACGTTCGTCTCCAAGGAGGATAACGAGAAGCACACGCTCTACCTGTGGACCGTGCCGCTGAAGAAGGAGAAGTAGCCCCCTTCGGCTGGGCGGTCAGAGGCGATCCGACAAGTCTGGAAACAAGTCCCCCTCTCCCGGTGGGAGAGGGTCGGGGTGAGGGCAGTTGGTGCAGAGTATTTGGCAACAGCACTGCTTCTGACCTGAGAAGCCCTCACCCCCTGCCCCTCTCCCGGTGGGAGAGGGGGACTTTTTTCCCTCTCCTGGTGGGAGAGGGGGACTTGTTTCCCTCTCCCGGCGGGAGAGGGGAGCTTCTCGGATAGCCTCTCACTGCAAGCCAATGCACACGATGTTGCCGGCGTGACTGCGGCACAGAACTCGCCCGTTGGCAACCACCGGCATCGTCCAGCACTGCCCTTCGAGCACTTTGGCGCGGGCCAGTTCTTTATAGGCTTTGGGCGCGGCCTCGGCCACCAGCAAGGTGCCGTTGTCGAGCATGACGAAGAGTTTGCCGTCGGCCAGTGTCAGGCCGCCGCCAACCGCCAGCCCGTTCTTGTCCCACTTGACCTCGCCGGTGGCCAGGTCCAGGCACTTGAGACTGCCTTTGGAGCCCTGCTGGCCGTGAACACCGTAGATGCAGCCTTCCGCGAGCACGCAGGTCTGGCAGTGGTTGTTCATCTCCTTGTTTTCCCAGACCTTCTTGAGGCTTTTGCCTTCGAGTTTCAGAAGGCTGCAACCGCGGCCGTAACCGCTGGAAATGAAGATTCCCTCGTCGGAAGCGATCGGCGTGGCGGTGTTTACTCCGTACGCGGTTTCCCAGGGGTACTTGGCCACGGGCCGGCCTGTGGCCATGTTGTAGACGGCCAGGCCCGCGCCGTTGAACGAAGTCACCAGCTTATCGGCCCCGTGGGGGAAGACGAGGGCGGAGGCATAACCGGCCGTTTCGGAACCGGCCTTCCAGATCAACGCACCGGTCTTTTTGTCCAGAACGAAAACCACGCCCAGGTCCATGATCACCTTATCGCCGAGGATCAGGGGCGAACAGGAGAGGGCCCACTGGCCCTTCTTCACGCCGAAGCCATCGACATTCTTGGACCAGCGGAGCTTGCCGGTCGCGGCGTCGAGGGCCACCAGCTTGTGATCGGGGTTCAAGGCGACGACCAGCCCGTCGGCGACGGCCGGAGTGGCCGTGGTTTCACCGCCCCCGCCCTCCGCCGGCCAGCGCCAAACGACTTTGCCCGTCTCGGCGTCCAAGCACCAGACGGCGCCGTTGCCCTGGGTGTAGACATGGTCGCCGGCCACGGTCATGCAGGAATGACCCTCGCCCACGTCCTTCTTCCACAGCACCTTGGGGCTGTCGCCGGACCAGACGGTGAGGTCCTTGTCGGCTGAGGTGTTGTCGCGCTTGGCGCCGAGGTAGCAGGGCCAGTCGGCCGCACTGGCGGCCGCTCCGCCCAAAGCCACAAACAGTGTCGAAATCAGCATGCGTCGCATCGTCATAGAACAATCTCCTAAAGTTGAAATGAATCGATAGTACGGAAGGCCCGAAAACTCCAGCCAAACTACCACAGGCACGCCGTGGATTCAAGAGAACCTAATCGCGGCGTTCCAGGTGCTCGACGCCGCTGGTCACCAGCGGCGGGTCGGCGCCGGGCACATGCGGCCACGTGACCCCGCTCAGCGTCAGCCGCTGCACGTGGTCGGCGATCAACACCGACCGCAAGTCGTCCTTCGCGCTGGTCAGGCGGACATTGGTCATGGTCAGGTCCTGCACGTTTCGCAGATAGAATCCCCAGGCAGGCAATGGCCGGACATCGTTCCCGGGCGCACGCACCGGCTCCTTGGATGCCGCGCGTTTTCCGCCCCCGGCGAACTCGATGCTCACGTCGCGGAACGACACTTCGGCGAACGGCGTCTCTGCCCAGCTTTCCACGGAAGCCGCGGCAAAATACACCCCCGTGGCCTTCACCCGGCTGACGGCGATCCGCCCCGCCGTGTTGCCCGATTTGAGGATGAAATGGAAGGGCGTCGCCACCTTCTCCATGACGATGTCGCTGATCGTCACATCGTCGAGCTTGCCTTGAGTCCCGTCCCAAGCACCGGCTGGAGATTCAACCCGGCCAGGCAGTTGTGGCGGTCCGACGTGCGGTGCGGATACTCTCCCGGTCCGTACATGCGACATTTCTCGATGGTCAGGTGCGCGGCGGGGCCGATCAGGCGCACGCAGTTGCACGACGAGTTGAGCACGCAATCGCTGATCCGCACCCGGTCCCAGTAGCGGCCGGCGATCGAGTCGTCGCCGGTGAAGAACCGGCAGTTGGCGATGGTCACGTCGTGGCAGGGTTGCTCGCGGCAGCCGCGGAAGTGAACGCCGTCCCAGCCGCCCGTGATCTTCACGTGGCGAATCTCGACGCGGTCGGTCAACTCCAAGAGGACCGCGTAGTTGGCGGAATCCTTGATCGATACGTCGCGGAGGGTCACGCCGCGGCAACTGCCGAGCAGTATGGTGTGCGGCCCGCGCATGTGCTCTTCGCCGTGGGCGTCGAAGACCTTCCGGCCGTCGATGACGCCTTCGCCGCTGATGCAGATATTCCGCGCACCGTCGGCAAGCACCAGCGCGCGGTGCCAGGCGAGCGCTTTCGACTCCGGCATGATGGCCGGCGGGACGAGATTCTGGTAGTCCTTCAGGTCCGCGCTGCCGAGCAACGTAGCGCCGGCCTCCAGGTGCAGGTCAACCTCGCTACGGAGGTGCACGGTCCCCGACAGGTAGGTGCCGGCCGGCAGGTTGACCCGGCCTCCCCCTGCCGTCGAGCAGGCCTCGATGGCCTTATTGATCGCCGCCGTGTCCGCGGTCCGGCCGTCGCCTTGAGCGCCATAGTCGCGCACGTTGAACACCTTGACCTCCGCGGCGCCGGCTTGCACGACGCAGGCGAAGAACATGATCGCGGCCACTAGCGAAAGTGTGGTCTTCATTCCTTTAGCCCCTCATGCCTCCAACCGCCATGCCCCTCGCATGGTTCGCTTGAGCAGCTTATTGGCTTCGTCGTCTGCGGGGAAGGTTTCGGCCTTGGGATCGAACTTCAATTCACGTCGCAACAAGGCTGCAATGGCCCCGAGGTGACAGCAGCTTGCGGCCCGATGCGCGGCCTCCACCGGCGCAGCCGTTTCTTGCCGCGAGATCACACAGGCCGTAGGGTGGGCCGAGTGAAACGAGTCCCACCGAAATACACCAAACCAAAGATGGTGGGACTCGTTTCACTCGGCCCACCCTACACGTGTTCACACACTAGTCGCTACTTCGCCAGCGCCGCGCACGTTTCGTCGAAAAACTTCACGCACAGCGGCAAGCTCTTGGCCAGGTCATCCAGGCTGCCGTACTCGAATTCGATGGAGAAGTAGCCCTTGAACCCTTGCCGCTTCAACTCGGCCATCATCCCGGCGGGATTCCCCTTGCCGGTGCCCCAGGGCACGTCGTGGCCGTCGCCGAACTTATTGAGGTCCTTGAAGTGCAGGTGCTCGACGCGGCCTTCCAACATCTTCAAGGTGTCGACCGGGACGCGTTTCGCGCGCATCCAGTGGCCCGTATCGGAGCATGAGCCGATCAGCTTGCAGCGGTCCTTGCAGAACGTCAGGACCTTTTCCGGCGGCCAACTCTGCGGATGGTTGTGCAAGGCGTAGCGGATGTTGAACTCGGTGCAAAGTTTGTCGTGGATCTCGTTCGGCTCAGTCTCGGTCACCAGGACCTCGATCCCCATCTTCTTGGCCCACTCGAACATCTTGCGGGCGCCCTGCTCGTCGCTGGGAACGCCGCACACGCCGAAGGCCACGAGTTTCAACCCGCCGGCGTCGGCCAGCTTCTTCTTGATCTCTTCGCAAGCGGCATCACTCAGGCCGGGGCCCATGCCTTCCTGAGAGCCGGGCTTGAGCTTCTGGCCGGGGAACGCTTCCAGGTACTTGATGCCCAGGCCGGCGGCCTTGTCGACCGCCTCGAAAAACGTCAGGCCGTTGAAGGTCCAGCATTGCAGCGACAGCTTGAAACCGAGTTTCTCGGCGGCCGAATCGTCGCGCGGAGCAGCCAGGGAGGGTAAGGCGACGGCCAACAAGACCGGGGCCACGACGGCGCAGATGCAAATTCTCATGGGATCCTCTCGTGATCTACGTTCTAGGAATGTTCCAATTCACGGGGTCCTTGCCTGGGTCGCAGCCACCTGGACCCCACAAGGGTGGCACGACGGAGTTTAGTTTCGTTGCGAACTGGGGCGTTGTCAAGCGGCCCGCGAATTTTCCGGAAAAACCGCTGCGGCAGTCGTCTGCTGGACCTGCTTGCGGTCTGCCCGGACCCTGCCGGTGGAGCGACCCGGCCCGTCGCCGGGGAGACCGCAACCGTTCTCACCGCGGCGGGACCACGACCTCGAAGTCGGAGCCTTTGATCTTCCGCAATTCCGCGTGCATCAGGGGAATCCGCGGGTCGGGCGTCACGGAGATGGCCCATTCGAGGCCGTTGTCGGCCACAAACATGCCGTACTTCTTCAGTCCCTTGAGGATCGCCGCGACCTCGGGCGAGAAGCCGGAAATGTCGAAGTCGCGGCGGAGCCGGAGCCGCTCGCCCATCCGCGGGTATTCCTCGTTCGTGTGCGGGCTGGCGTAGTGAGTGGCCGGGGCGACGTATTCGCGCCGGCTCTTTGCCACGCTGACCCGCACCGCGTGCTCGACCATGCCACGCTTGAGCTCGTCGTAGCGGACGGTGGCCGGAAAGATCGGCAGCCCGGCGGCGTCGGTCGAGGTCCAGCCGTCCGGCCGCAATTGGTTCGTCTTCAGATCGAAGATCGAGGCCTGCGCAGCCTGCCAGCCGCCGGCAACCTTCTTCATCTGGTAGAACTCGTAGAGGACGCGGTTGACCGGATCGACGATGCAGGCGTGGCGGTCGCTGTTCTCGTTGGCCTTGTCCCGCTGGACGTTGTCGAGGGTCGACGTCTTGTACTTGACGGGCCAGTCTTCGATGGGCACATTGTCGGGAATGGGGTACGGTCCCTTGTCCGATTCGTGCGGGTACTGGAGGGCCTTGAGCTCGATCCGCTTCTGGTTTGGCGGCACGAGGATATAGCCCATGTCCGCATTGTAGCGGAACGGCTTTTCCGCCCCGATCGAGGCGATGATGTTCTTCGAGTTGGGGTGCAACGGCCAGTCCTCGACGATCTGGTTCCAGGGATTGTCCGGCGGGAAGACCTCCAGGGCCGAGACGATTGCGTCGGCCTCGGGCGTGAAGAACATGACGGGCTGGGTGATCGGCGGCATCTTGGCCGCGCGGATCCTGGCCAGCCGCGCCGGGTCGGTTGCGATTGCCCTGGCCGCCCCTGGGCTCGTTGGGACGGCCGTGCCGGAAAGTGCCTGCACTGTAAGGTCCACGTTCATGTCGCCGATTTTGCCGGTGATCCGCAGCGGCCCGCCGATGCCGGCGATCGCCGGGCTGCCCGCAGCCGGGACCGCCGCGTTGTCGCCCACCAGCACGATGTCGCCGAAGAGGAGCGTCGGCGTCTTCCCTTCATCGCAGTTGATGTACCATCGGCCCACGTCGGCCAGGTCGGGCGCCGAGCCGTTTACGTTCTGCATCTTGTCGATGCCCAGGACCACGGCATTCTTGCCCGGCTTGAGCACAATGGACACGTCGACGCGGGTCTGCATGCTCGTCGTCCGCTTATGCCTGACCGTCAGCGTCAGGTGGACGTCTTCCTTGGCCGGATTGAAAGCCGCGAATTGGAGGCTGATGAACGGTTTCCAATTCTTGACCCGGGCCTGCCGCATGCCGATGCTGTCGCCGCTGGCATAGGCGACTTTCAATGCCTTGCCGCCCAGCTCCGGGCTGTCGACGATGCTGAAGGTGCTCAGCGTATCGCTGCCGATGTCGTTGGGTACCTCTCCCTTGCTCGGGCTCAGCAGCGATTCCTGCCGCGCCCACGACGCCGTCGCGGAGAAGAAGGTCATCAGCACCAAGCTGCCGAAGACCAAGGATACTCGTCGCATGACTGTTTGCGCACGCATCATGAAATTCTCCCATTGTGAAAAAGTCGGTTGTCCCGGCCCCTAGGCCGCCGCCTCCACACAGTTCGTCGAAAGTGAGATGGCGGAATAACTGGCGGTTCGTTATTTGTGCAGTGGTTTGTCGGTCTCGTAGTCGAGCGCGGTGAATACTTTTCGAAATTCATCGAGCGGCACCGTGAAGACGCCGTTGTCGGTCGGGTAGCCGTTGGCGATCGTGCTCAGCAGATAGCAATCGCCAAGACGGCCTTGATGGAATGTGGAAAGATCGGGATCGGTAGGCAGGAAGAGTTCGCGGTCGATCGTTTCCAACTGTTTAACGGTAGCCTCAAACGATTTTTCGAATGCAGGATTCTTGGCCAGCTTCAACAATTCATTGTGCGATATGCGGGGCTGGCTGTCTTTGGCCCCTAAACGCCTTCGGAGCAGACTGATAACGGCCGCCTGGCGCCCTTGCACGTTGTGATTCTCGACCTGGCGATCAACCTCCGCAAGTTCGAGATTGCCGTCATGGTTGCGATCCCATTGGTCGAAGTGCTTCTCGATCAACTGGGTTAGCGCGGCTTCTTTTTCCTGCTGGGTTTCAGCCCGTTTTTGGGCTGTGACGCCTTGGGAAACCGAACTTATTAGGGCTACGACGATAGGGAACGGCGAGATTTTTCTCATGCGGAAATTCTACGCCTGTCCCGGTCTGGGTCAAGCAATATCAGTCTCTCCGCGCGGAAGGGGATACATTACACTGAAAATACTGTCAGCGAAGCTTGTTTTTTTGATTCCAGACGTTACTATAATCGTGGCTCCCAGTTTGGCGTATTCTTCGTCTTGTGGCGGCCAGTTGACCAGTCTTCGTTGAAGAGAATTGCGGCAGTTCGAGCGTAAACAGTCAGGGCGGGAGCTTCTCCTATGCGATATTCGGTTCTGCGATGGTTTGGCTGCATTCTTGGGCTGACTCTTGCTTTGATTGTTGTTTGGTCAACAGTCATTGCCACCTCGAGCGGTCAGCCGCCGGAAAGGGAACCGCGAAAGCCTCAACAGAAACCTAAGGAGAAGGAGAAAGAGAAGCAGAAGGAGAAAGAGAAAGGGAAAGAAAAGGGGAAGGAGAAGGAGAAAGGGAAAGAAAAGGGGAAGGAGACCGTAGCGCCCGGCTGCCCGCCGAAGACCACCTCTGCGCCAGGATGCATCAAGCTTACCTCAGCGCCTGGATGTGCGAAGCACACCTCAGCACCAGGTTGCACGACCAAGCTCACGTCAGCACCGGGATGCACAAAACTAACCACAGCGCCTGGCTGCGTGCATAAGACGACCTCGCCTGGATGCGCACATGGCGTCCGGAAGCCCACCATGGAGGGTGGATGCGCACATCCGGTCACCACGGCGCCTGGATGTACGCCGTCGCCCACCCTAGCGCCGGGGTGCGTGCCAAAGCCTACGAATGGACCTGGATGCCCGCCGAAGAACACCCTAGCGCCTGGATGCATTGTTAAGCTGACATCTGGGCCTGGTTGCCCGCCGCCGACCACCGTGGCGCCCGGATGCCCGCCAAAGCTTACTTCCGGGCCCGGATGCTCGCTGCAGCCGAAACCCACCACAGAGCCTGGATGTTCGCTGAAGCTGGTTACCGTATCGCCAGGGTGTCTGCCGACCACAACGCCCGGATGCGTTCCTAAGACCACCATGGCGCCTGGATGTATGCATCTTAAGCCAACGCTATCCCCCAGTTGTCTGGGATTGGCAATCACCAGTGGTCCTGGTACGACCAACACCTGCTTAAAGCCCACCGCTGGTCCCGGCACGAGCAACTCGTGTCTCCCGCCCATAGGTAAACCGACACTTTTGCCCCACGCGGCGTCGGTTTGTCCCACCGCAGCCACGAAATGTCCGCCGGCGCCGACTCTGTGCCCATTGGTTGCTTGCGGTACCAGTCCTACGTCTGGCCCCGGGACGGCAACGTTCTGCCCCACGACCGCGACCAAGTGTCCGCCGGTGCCTACCCAGTGCCCGAAGTTCATGTGTGGCCCGAAACCAACAACGAGTCCGGGCTCCGCCACGTTCTGTCCGCCACTGCCTACCGCTTGTCCGCCTGTCGCCACTCTCTGCCCGGCAGTCATATCGGCTTGCCAGGGAGGCGCCACGAGTTGCCCGCCGGTCGCAACCGTTTGTCCGCCGCTTCCGACGAGCTGCCATGGCGGAGTGAGCTTCTGCCCAGCAGTAGTCACGTCGTGTCCGGCCGTCGCCACGCAATGCCCTGCCGTGAACACGGTTTGCCCGCCGATGGCCACGCAGTGCCAAGTCGGCGTTACCTTCTGCCCGGCCGCCTCGACGCAATGCCCGCCGATGAACACCGTATGTCCTGCCGGTCCGACAAACTGTCCGCCGGTCGGCACGCTATGTCCGGCCACGAACACATTCTGCCCGGCCAGCGCTACGCTGTGTCCGCCGCTCAGTACAACCTGTCCGCCGGTCGCGACGCAATGCCCAACCGTCAACACGCAATGCCCGGTCGTGGCTACGGTTTGTATTGGTGGCCCGACGCAATGTCCGCCGGTCAACACCGTATGTCCGGCCATAGCCACGGTATGTCCAACCGTGGCTACCCAGTGCCCGCCGGTCAATACCTCCTGTCCGGCAGCGGCGCTGACCTACTGCCCGGCAACGAACACCCAATGCCCGGTGGTTGTGACGGCATGTCCTCCAACCACGACGCAATGTCCGCCGGTCGCCACGCAGTGTCCGCCGACGGTCCTTTTCGAGTACGTCCCCACGATCCAAGTGACCGGCGTAATCCGGATCCGCGGAACGGCCATGATGAAGGGGGTGTTGGATCGGTATGCGCAAGAATTTACAGCCCTGCAGCCGAACGTCCGCTTCGACATTTCGCTCAACGGATCGGAAGAGGCGATACCGGCCCTTACCTCCGGCACGGCCGACCTGGGAGTCATGGATCGAGACCTTACCGACAATGAAGCGACAAGTTTCGTTACGGTGTTCGGCGTGCCCCCGACCACTTTTCAAACCGCGATCGATTGCGAAGCGATCGTCGTCCAGGAGGGCAACCCGCTTGCCGCCGGCGCCTCGGGCGTGACGCTGGCGCAATTGGACGGTATTTACTCGAAGACACTGAAACGCGGCGGCCCGGCAGTGACAACTTGGGGCGATCTCGGCGTGACGGACGCAAACTGGGCGGGGCAAACGATCGCGCCGTACTATCGCCCCAGCGCGGAGCCGAGCTATCTTTCCATCGCGCTCTTCGACGGCGGGGAGTTGAAAGACGGCCTTACCGATCCGGGCGCCGGTGAAGCGAACAAGGTCCTGGCCGGGCGTCCTTCGATGGAGGTGGCCCCGACCCAGGATTCCAACGGGGTCCAGTTGGTTCCGCGGGTCTACCTGGATCAAGGCCTGGCAGACAAAACGCTGCACGGCGTCTGCCTGATCGACGCCAACGCGAATCACGTCCGTCCGTTTTATACGAATGTGCTCACCGGAAGCTATCCGCTGGGAACGATCTTGACGTTCCGGGCCGTGAAGACGCCCACCCAACCGCTCTCGCCGGCCGTGAAGGAATTCCTCGCATTCGTGCTTTCCAAGGAAGGCCAGAAAGTCATACCGCGGAGCGGTTTCGGCAGGTTGCCGGTACCGATGATCCTTTCGGAGCGGACCCAACTTGAATAGTCCGATTCCAGGCGCACCGCCAATCGAGCCTCGCGCCCAACATGGACAAACGGTCGAGCCCGGAGCATCGCTGCTGGCGGCCGTGTTGCTCGCGCTGCTCAGTGTTTGGATCGTGGCCGGTTCGACGGGAATGCTTGCCCATTCGTTTCGCCGCGGGCTTTCGCTGGCGCTGATGACGGGCGTCGTGATGCTCGCCTGGCCCCAGCGGCCCAGGCTCGCCGGCTCGCTCGTCTGGCTTGGGTTGAGCGTTGCGGCGGGGGCGGTGTTCTATTCCTCGCCGCTGGTGCCGCTCAATGTGCTGGGCGTTGCGCTCGTTTTGCTGGCTTTGTCGCGTGGCCAGGAATCGCGCAACCGCCTGTTGATCCAGCAGATTGCCGAAGCGGCCGTGCTGTTGGCGATTTGCCGCATCGCTTGCACGTCGGTCCCCTGGCTATGGTTGATCGCCGACCACACGGGCGGTATGCTCGGTACGTTGGCGGCAACGATCACCCGGCACCCGCTGAAGATCGGCGCTACGTTTGGCGGGCTCGACTTTTTGGTCGTGATGACCTACCTGGTGATTGCATCGTTCGTGCGTTGGCAGCCGGCGACCGGCGACGCCGGCAGTCGCGCGGTCGGCCGCGAGGTTGTCCGACCCGCGCTGTTCTGTCTTGGGGCGATGCTGTTGTGCCACCTCTGCTACTTGGCCGTTCTCAGCTTTGCACCAGCCATTCTTAACGCCGATTTCCTCAAGTCGCCCGACATCTCCGACACCTCACCGCCGTCTGCCGGATTGACGCCGCCGCCGATAGGCTGGCAGGGCCTGTTGCGTTTGATGGTCCCCTGGAACATGCCCTTGCTGGCGGCGCTACTGCAAATAGGGCTGTTTCTTGCCATCTTGTTGCGAATTCGTCGCGTACCGGCGACGCCTCCGACCAGCATTTCACTGCGCTGGACTGCGCAGGGAATCGTAAGCCTGGTGACCCTGTTCGTTCTTGCCGCCGCCACCATGATCGCGGTTGCCCGCTTCCCGATGGGGCACGATCTGCAAGGCAAGAAAATTGTCTTCTATGAAAAGGGTTACCTCAACTGGCTCAAACCGGAAATTGGCCAATACGGCCGCCTGGCCAGCGGCATGTATGGACTGACGCCCGCGCTGCTGGAAAGCTTCGGCGCCATTCCGCTCATCTCCTCCGACCTGTCGGAAACGGATCTGGAAGGGGCCGACGCCGTGGTAACGCTCTTTCCCAATGAGCCGTGGCACGACGGACAACTCCAGCGGCTTTGGACGTTCGTTGAAAATGGCGGCACGCTCCTCGTCGCCGGCGAACATACGGTTTGGGAAAAAGGCCCCGACGGAAGACCTGCGGATACCTCGGACGGCAGCGAGCGGGCAAGATTCAACGATGCTCTCAAGCCTACCGCAATTCACGTGAACTTCGACACGGCCGAGTTCGCCGTCGGCGGCTGGTTGCATTCCTACGAGGCCTTGGCCCATCCCATCACGGCCGGAATTCGCGACGAGCAGAACGAGTTCGGCGTCGTTATCGGCGCCAGTTTGGATGTCCGCTTTCCGGCCCGGCCCGTGCTGATCGGACGCTATGGCTGGGCCTCGCCCGGCGATCCCGCGCGAAGATCGGGCCATGATGGGCGCGGAGTCCTATGAGCCGGGCAACAAGCTGGGCGATATCGTCCTGGTGGCCGAACAAGCGCTGGGCAAAGGAAAGGTCGTCGTCTTCGGCGATCCGTCGGGATTTGTGAATGGAATCATGCCGGGCTGCCACGACTTCATGTCGCGGATGTATTGCTACTTGAGCCAAAGCGGCGGCATGGCCATGCCGCCATGGCGGTTGTGGCTTGCGCTGGGCTTGTTCGTCGCCTTGGCGGCCGGTCTGTTTCTCATGCGGCGGCCGGAGGCCTACGCTGCGGCGGCATTGGGGCTGGCCATTTCGCTCGCGGTTTGCACGTCGTCGACCAATCGCAGTTGGGAGATCCTGCCCGACGGCAGGACGACGCCCGACGGCAGTCCCCGCGTTCCCAACAACCTGGCCTACATCGACACGTCGCATTTGGGCACGTTCAGCCCGGAGGCATGGCGCCCGGAGGGACTCATGGGCCTGACGTTGAACTTGATGCGCAACGGTTATCTGGCGCTGAATCTGAGCGAGATGACGGCCGAGCGGCTGGAATGTGCCCGGTTGCTTGTTTCCGTCGCACCCGCCAAGCCGTTCACGCGGCGGGAAATCGACATGGTCGAGACATTCGTCCGCAATGGCGGCGTATTTATTTCCACCGTCGGCTACGACGACGTCGGTCCGAGCAGGGAGATGTTGGCAAACCTGGGCTTCTTTATCGGCCAGCGTCCTGAAGACGAACAACTAGGCAGGGAACCGACGCCCTTGAGTTTTTTCAGAGCACCCTTCCTCAATTGCGAAACCTACGTGGCCTACGTGCGTTTCTTTGCAGCCTGGCGCGTGATTTGCGACGACCCTGCCCGGCTCGTCATCTCTCAGGATCTTGCCGGCAATGAACTGATCGTGATGCGGCGACTCGGCAAGGGATTGATCGTTGTTGTCGGCGACACCTTTTTTGCGACGAACAAGAACTTGGAAAACGAGGGAGGCGAGCCGATCGACGGCATGTATGAAAATGCCGTTTTTTGGCGCTATCTGCTCACGCTCCTGCAAAACGGCATGGACGAAGGACAAACCTGGATTCCTCAGTCAAGCGATTGCACACCGGTTGAACAACCGACCCAACCGGGTCAACGCAGCGGCCTGCCGCCATCGCTTCGCTCGCCGGACGACCCGCCCGACGCCGATATGTCGCCGGCAAACGCGACTCCCAGCACGCCGGCCGCGAATCCAACCGCGCCAGTTGCTCCGCCGCCAGCGACGGACTCAAAGCCGGCAGAGTCGCAGCCCGCAGAGTCGAAGCCGGCAGAGTCGAAGCCTGTTGAATCGAAGCCATTCTCCCCTAACACTCCCGCTCTCTGAGAGGTCGTTGTCCAATGCCTGGCTGGATTGGTTTAGCGCTGCTCTCGGGCTCGTGGTTGTTTGGTGTGGAGTATTATCACCGCACAGAACCCAAGGTCTGGATGTTGCTCATCGGCTTCGGCACGGCTCTCCTGGCCACGCTACCCGCCCGACCACTGTCGCGTCGCCGCGCGGTTGTCGGCCTGCTGCTGGCAGTTGCCGCGGTCCTCTGCTGGCCCAGCGGAATGCGAACGCCCATCTGCCTCATGGCGCTCGGCTTTCTGATGAGCTTGCCCGCCGTCGCGATGGTCCGGCGCATGGGCAATGGTATTCTCCTCTCTGGTTCCGTGCTGGCAACGCAATCGTTTGCGTTGGAAGCCTACAAGATGTTCACGGCACGATCGCACGAGCCCCCGGCCCCGTTGCCCGGCATATTGAGTGGGATTGCCGGCGTCTTGGGGATCCAATCGTGCGCCCACGATTCAACGGTTGCCATCTTCTCGATGCGCGACGTTCACATGCTCGGCGCGACGTGGGAGTTGCAGTTGGACCCCGTAACATTTCTGTTTATCGTGGGCGGGGTCGTGCTTGTGCTTTGGCAGGGAGACCCCAATAGCTTAGCGCAGCCTTCGCGCGGGCGCGGGTTCGCCGGCCCATTCAAGGCGCTGGCCTTGGCCGCCGTGTGGCTGCCGATCCGCGCGGGCTTGTTGATGTCGATTTTTCTACAAGGTGTGCTGCGGACCGAGTACTACGAAACGCTCAATTCCGTCCATTGGTTCTGGAGCGGTTGGACGCATCTGGCCATGCTCGGCGTGCCGCTGCTCATGGCCTGGCGATTTTTCCCGCTGGCTGCCGACCGGGCCGAATCGCCGGCGGACGGCGCGGCCGCGCAGCTAGCGCCGGCAATCTCTATCGGTCGACAATTCCTGGCCGGTCTTCTGGCTTGCGCAGCCGCCGCGGCCTTGACGGCGGCCATGCTCTGGGATCCCGTCGGTCCGCGCAAGCAAGGTCGCGTCATCGTGGAAGAATACAATCCCGATCCGGAAGCCGTCTGGGAACGGACCGATAAGCCCTTCGACACCCAGTGGTACGGCAACAAAGCCGGCTACACCTATTACTGCATTTTCGATTACCTCGGGCATTTTTACGACGTAGCCCGCCTCACGCAACCGATCAGCGACGCAGTTCTGCAAGATTGCGACGTGTTGGTGTTAAAGACGCCTACCCGGCCGCTCTACACGCCCGACGAAGTGGAAAACATCCGCCGCTTTGTCAAGAGAGGAGGCGGATTGCTCCTCATCGGCGAGCACACTAATGTGTTTGGCACCAGCGCCCGCTTGAATCCGGTAGCAAAGCTATTCGGCTTCAAGTTTGTGCCCGATTGCCTGTTCGGCGTCGATTCGGTGTTCAAAGACGTTCTCGAACCGGACCGAGCGGCGCACCCGGCGGTGCAGTATGTCAAGAAGATGGACTTCGCCACAAGCTGCTCGCTCGATGTCGGCTACAGCTATGGACGCGCGGCCATCCTGGCTGCAGGGCTGAAAAACAAGACCGCCGAGTACCACGTCGACAACTTTTACCCGCAGCCCTTCGATACTGCCCAGATGCGCTACGGCGCATTCGTTCAGCTTTGGTCGACGGGCTATGGACAAGGACGCGTGCTGGGCTTCACCGACTCGACCGACTTCTCGAACTTCTGTGTTTTCGATCCCGGCAAATCGGAGCTCATGATGAGCATGGTCGAGTGGCTCGATCACCGCCGGCCGCCGGTTGAACCATTGCCTTGGCTGCTGGCCTTGGCCGCGGTCCTGGCCGGCGGTTCCTGTTGGGCTGCCCGGAATTCCCGCTCGATACGGCTGCTGATGTTCGTCGCCGCGCTCTTGGGCTACGCAGTCGCCGACGGGGCCGTGGCCGCTTCCCATAGGGCTTCGATGCCGCGACCGGCGCCGATGCCCGATCGCCACCCGGTACAAGTTGTGATCGATCGGACCGTCAGCAGCTCGCGGCAGCCCGTCAACGGATTCTTCGACGGCCGACCGCACGGCTTCGGGGTTTTCGAACACTGGATTCTTCGCCTGGGCTATTTCACGTCGCGGCGCAGCGGGCCGGAATGTTTTTCCGCCGACGTCGATCTGCTCGTAGTGCCTTATCCGAGAAAAAGCGTCTCGAACGACTATCTCCGCGGTCTCACCGCGTATGTCGAGCGCGGCGGGAAGCTGCTGGTGATCGACTCGCAGAAAAACGACAAGGCGTTTATCGAGGACGCCGATCAACTCAATCCCAAGGACGATCAGCGCGATGAGCCGGAACCTGGCGAATTGACCGCAAGCGCAACCACGAACGATCTGCTGGCGCCGTTTGAGATGTCGGTCGATCACGCGACCGTGTTGCAGGGCGAACTCAAGTGCGACCAAGGCTTAAGACCCGTTGCCACTGCAGGCGCCATTCGGGTTAGCGGCGGGCAACCCTTCGCTACCATCGATGGCCACCCGGTAGGCGCCTGGCGAAAGTTCGGCCAGGGCGCGGTGGTCGTCGTCGGCTACGGTGACCGTCTTTGCGACCAGCAGATGGGACTGACTGGCGACGTCGAACCCGATGCCGCTTTGCGCCAGGTCTATGATTGGGAATTCGAGTTGGTGCGTGCCATCGTGAAGGGTGAATCGCTGAATGAGCCAAAGCCTGTGATGGCCGCCTCCCCGGCAAAGCCGAAGCCGAACCAAACGCTTCCTTGACCGGGACCCGACGTTCGGGTCCTATCGGAGTCATTGTTGGTTTCCCCGTGGTTTTCGGGGCACCGCGGGCATCAGCAACTTGTCCGCAGGGTCAACCCAGTCGCCCCATCGACGCCCTGCCCGGCTATGCTACAATACCTTTCGGCCGTGAAGTTGGGATGTTGTCGCTTGGCAAGCAGCCTGGCGGCGGCCAAGTTGGAGATATACGTTTCCTTCGCGCCTGCGCCCAGCCCTTGGGGAGCGCGCAGAAATAAGTTGGTCAGTTCCAATGTGTAGTAGGCACACGCCGTATGCCGTAGAATAGGAACGGCACACGGCGTGTGCCTGCTACAACGTTTACACATTATTTATGCGCGAGCCCTTTTTTTGCAGAGACCCCGATGAGAAAGCATTTCAAGACACGATTGGCCACGATAACGCTGATCGTGATTTCAGCCACCGTGGCAGTCCATGCCGGCGATTGGCCCCATTGGCGCGGGCCGTTTTTCAACGGCTCCAGCGATGAGCAACACCTGCCTTCCCAGTGGAGCACCACCGAAAATATCGCCTGGAGTGCGGATCTGCCCGGCGTCGCGGCCGCCACGCCGATCGTCTGCGGACATTGCGTCTTTGTGGCGGGCGCCGATGCCGCCAAAGACACCCTTCAGGCAATGTGTTTCGACCGCCGCAGCGGCAGGCTGCTATGGCAGCACGACGTGGCCAAAGGAATCCAGAAGGACAATCGCAGCAACTACGCCTCGCCGTCGCCGGTGGCCGACGGCAAACTGGCGATCTTCTTCTTCGGCAATGGTGAGCTGGTGTGCTTCAACCTCGACGGCAGCCGGCGGTGGAGGCGAAATATCCAGGAGGATTACGGGCCGTTCGCCTTCCAATGGACCTTCAGCAGTAGTCCGACGCTCTACGACGGCAAACTGTACCTGTCCGTGCTGCAGCGCGACGTGGCGGTTGGCGAGTATGGTTTGAAGGATCGCGAGAATCAGTCGTATCTGCTGGCCGTCGATCCGCAGAACGGCAAGACGCTTTGGCGTCAGATCCGCTCCAGCCCGGCCGTGGCCGAATCGCGGGAGTCGTTCGCGACCGTAATTCCTTTTGAGCACGACGGGCAGAAGCAGTTGCTCGCAGCCGGCGGCGACGTGCTCAGCAGCCATGATTCGCAGAGCGGGCGTGAGTTGTGGCGCGGCGGCGACTACAATTCGGCCCGCGTGACGCATTGGCGGCTGGTGCCGTCACCGGTCGCCGGCAAGGGGATCGTGCTGGTTTGCGCTCCGAAAGGCGAGCCGCTGTATGCCGTCGAAGCCAACGGGGGCGGGCACCGCGTACCCGTGGTTGGCGGCGGCCGGCGCCCCAACGCCTGGGTCAGCCACGGCGTGCGGGAACTCAGCTCGGATGTGCCCACGCCCGCCTTTTACGACGGCGATTTTTTCGTGCTCAGCGACGTGCGCAAGAGTCTGTCTCGCGTGGAGCCGCGCAGCGGCAAGCCGAAGTGGACCGTCGCCACACCTGGCCACAGCAAGTATGAGGCGTCGCCGCTGGCGGCCGACGGCAAGATCTACCTGATCAATTTCAAGGGAGAAGTGGCGATCCTTAGCGCCGCCCGAGGTGAACTGCTGCGAGTGATCCCTATGGACGAGGCGACCGACCACGATCCGCTTCGGGCCTCGATCAGTGCCGCCCATGGCCAGTTGTTCATCCGTACCACGCGCAAATTGTACTGCGTGGGGAAGGGAAGTTGACCGGTCCTTAACGCCGCGTACTTGCCGCCGTGCCCCATGGCCGCCGAAGACCACCGCCAGTCTTCCGCCCGACGAACCAGATTGTGCGCAGGGCATTGCGTTCCACGTACCGCAGAACGCTCCACCAATGCTCGTCCTCCGCGATGGGAAATGCCTTGAAACGCCCCTGCCAGACGTGTCCGCTGGCATGATAGTGACGGTGGTATCGGCGCACGTGCGAAGTCAGCAACCATTGCATCCATCGGCTCAAGTCCCCATCGGCGTGTGGCCACAAGACTGCGTGAAAATGATTGCCGACAAGGCACCAGGCAACCACCCGCATCGGCAACCGCTCGTTTGCTTCCTCCATCAGGCCGACGAAGGCCGCAAAGTCCTCCTCCGTGGGGAACACTTCCTTCCGCGCGTTTCCGCGATTGATGACATGGTAGCAAACACCACCTACCGACGCTCTTGCAGTCCTTGCCATGCGCCCAGCATATCGGCCTGTTCCCGCAATAGAAAAAGTAGAATGTCCCCTTTTTCCCTTGTAGGAACCTCAAATCCAAGCTGCTAATCCTCGAACCTAAGATGGTTTCAACCTCGAACCGAAGCCTATCCTGGCAACGCGATAGGGTTCCGAACTGGTGCGGTCAGCCACGACCTCGGTGGCTATGCGCGGCCCGATACCTGGGCGCTGGACATACCGCTTGCGATAACTTCGCTTGACCATCCCTTATTTGTCCTCGATACTGACCCAGGGACCCGATTGCGCGTCTCAGGGTTGCCGTAGAGTTCACCGACAGCACGTACCGTATGGAATGAACGGTTTACCATCATGGTCGCAAGACTACTTGTAATCTCGTTCTTGGTGACGTGGTCCGCGGCTCCTTATGACAGCCGAGCTATTTTTGGCGCCGAACCACCGAGCCACGAAACGATCGAAACCAATAAGTTCCTAGAACAGGCGATAACGGATCGAAATAGCCAGTGGGGACCTTTGCTGAAGGATGCTGACAAGGTCAAAGAGGGGCTTCTTCTGTCGGCAAGTCTATCGAAGCTTTCTGTCTCCGTGGGCGAGAACCTGAATCTCGAACTGTGCATCAGGAATGTGACTGAGCTGCCCTCAAGTTGCCGTTCTGACCGATACCATCCCACGATTCCCTTTGCTCTGGTGCGCAATCAGGACGGCAAGCCAGTGCCATTGACTGCTGGCGGAGTGCGACGCGCCTTCCCGGAAGGTGGACTGTTTAGTGGCATTATAGTACAACTTTTCACAGGCGATGGCTTTAAGGAGTCGTATTCTCTCAGCGACGATTTCGTCCTCGACAAACCGGGCAAGTATTCGGTTCTCGTTGCTTGGGACGGTGGCCGGGGAGGCACGATCGTCGCGAAGCCGCTGGAGTTCACGCTCAAAGAGAAAGCCACAGGCAGCGCGGGCAAGGCACGCATTCCGACGCCCCTTGCCACCGCGACCGCGCCTATCGCGAGCCCTGCCCCGGTTACGGACGAGGAGTGGAACACTTTGTGGAAGTCGGCAGGCAAGGAATTCAACGGCTGCATCTTGGATGGAGTGCTGTCGCCCTATTCTCCTGACGCGGTTCACCTCGTGCTATCGATTACCTGCGTGCGCGACATAAATCCACGCGGAGCTTGGTACGAGCATCATTGCGAAGGTTGTACACTCAAGCTAGGCAGAGTGCCGTCGAATTATCGGATCTTGATTCGCGATTCTGCTGGCAGGGGCGTCCCGATGACCCCTTTCGGCCGAGAGTTCTTCCAGAGGCGATGCGAAGAGTATCCCGAATACATGGGCTTGAATGGTTCCGCCGGAACGTGGCTGCCGCTCGACGAGCTTTTCTGTTTGACGTCAGGCGAGGAGTATACGGTCATTGCAGCAGTTCCCGAGAAAGCTGGCTCACTTACAGGGCTCGTGTCGCCCCCAATCAAAATCCGCGTGCCTCAGTTGCCGCTAGCTGGCCTCACGCGGCCGCTTTATGGATCGGACGAACTCTGGCCGAAAATTATCGCTCGCGCCTCGGTTCGCGACCCGATTCTTGCGAGCGAATGCAAGATCGTACACTCAAATCGGCCGTTTGAACCTGACGGCGTGCCCCAGATAACGCTGCGAAAGCGTTCAGGGGAACCGTTTGGACCCGAGCTGGCTTCCGCGGAAACGACGGTGTTCGTCCGCGATTGCCGTGGGAAGCCGATTTCCCCTGTCGCGTTCAAGGATCCGGCTGACGAGTACGACACGTGGTCTGGTGCCGCCGAAAGGGCGAGGGCAAAACGCTGGATGGATACAACTCTCTTTCAACCGCTTGATCGCCAAGTGAAATCGCCTGCGGGTAGCAAAACGATCGTGACCTTTCCGCGGTTCCCGCACCGGTATCTGGTAGTGCCCGGTGAGCCGTACACGATCGCTGTGGCAGTCCATCTGCGCGGAGATCATCCAGCGTTCGTAGTTGTGGGGCCGCTCACGTACGTGCCGTCGTATGACGCTGATTTCCGTGCGTCCAGGCGCGACTCTCACGACCTGCTCCCAAATCCGATTGTGAAGCCGGCCCCACCAATCCACACGCAGTGGGAATCGTTGATCCGTTTTGCCGGCAAGCCATTCCATGATTTGCTTCTGACGGCATCTGAGGACAAGCGCGGCGCGTTGAATGTATCGCTCATCAATCAAGGCAGAGAGTCGCTTCTGATCAAGAACTGGGAGGGAATCGCAGGGTACGACATTCAGGTACGCGACGCTGGCGGCAAGCCTGCCCCACTCACGGAAAAGGGCAAGGCCCTGCTTCAAGGTGGGACGGCCCTCGATGCGCGAGAACTGAAGCCACAGGGCAAAATCGAGGCGGTAATGCCGATTACGGACCTTTTCGACATGAAGGCCCGTGGCGAGTACACAGTCCTCGCCAGCCTTCCGGTTATTGGTGAAGTGGACGCCGTTCTTACCGCCGCACCGATCAAGATCCAAGTCGGAAACTCATCGGTTCCGAACAAGCCTGCATCAAAGAACTGAAGATTTGAGGGGGGATAAAGGGGATAAAGCTTTTTGCTTTCCCGTGATGATTCGCGGCCTGCCTCGCGGACGAAGGCTTGCTTCCAGCCCCAATCGTTCTGCCGTGGCCTGCTGCCAGATCTCGCTCCCCTACGGCGCGCCGCGTGCGATACATTTGCGCAACGCCGCCAGTTCGGCTTCGCTTTGCGGCTGATTGACCCACTTCAGCCAATCCTCGCCACGGGGAATCGGGCCCGGATGCAATAACGCCGCGTACTCGCCGCCGTGCAACATGGCCGCCGAAGACCACCGCCGGTCTTCCGCGCGACGAACCAGATTGGCGCAGGGCATTGCGTTCCACGTACCACAAAACGCTCCGCAAATGCTCGTCCTCCTCGATGGGAAATGCCTTGAAACGCCCCTGCCAGACGTGTCCGCTGGTATAATAGTGACGGTGGTATCGGCGCACGTGCGAAGTCAGCAACCCTTGCATCTATGATAGTGTGCAACTGAGCCTCAATCAATTCACCATCGGTTATCCGCCAGTTTCACAAGGAGAGCCTCGATGAACTCGAAGTTTACTGTCTGCCTGGTGGTCGCCATGGCGATGGTCTGGTTGGCCGCCCGCGCCGCGCCGGCCGACGATGCCGTGAAGCAAGTCCCTGGAACCAAGCTGGCCGACGCCAAAGTTGGGGATGACTTGAAGGCATTGCAAGGGAAGTGGAAACTGGTCCTAGTCTACAAAGTCGACGAAAAGAAGACCGCATGGCGGCCGGAAAAAATGGATGCGTTGCTGCTGGCAATCCGCAGGCGAGTCAATCCAGACGGGCGGAAAGATATCTCGGTTAGGGCGCTGGGCAGGAACACGGTGGAGATCGCCATGCCCGGCGTGAGCGGCAGAACGAAAGAGGAGAGGCAGGCCGAGGCCGAAGAAATCCGCAGGATCATTCGTACCACAGGCGCTCTGGAATTCCGCATCGTGGCCACGAAGCGGGACGACGCACCGCTGATCGAAAGGGCCAGGGCGGAAAGGAAGAGATTCCCCGTCGAACCTAAGAGTCCCGTCGTCGTCAATGATCCCAGGACGGGGAAAGAGCAGGCCAAGTGGTGCCGTGTCCGCGATCAAGACGTTGAGATGATCAAAGCCGCCTGGGTTTCCGAGGCCGCCATGAAGGTGGGAGACATCACGGTCAAGAACGCGGACGGGAAGGATGTGCCGAAGGAGGTGTGGGAAGTCCTCGTCCTCAGTCCGGAGAGCGACGCGTACAACGTCACCGGCGCCGACATCCACGAGGCGCGGGCCGGGACGGACCCGGAAACGGGCTCGCCCGAAGTCTTGTTCACGTTCAACGCGGCGGGTGGGGTGAAGTTCGGTCGTTTGACCGGCGAGCACGTGCCCATCGGCGATTTCCGCTACAAGTTGGCAATCGTGCTGGACGACGTCTTGCAAACGGCCCCGACCATCCAGAGCATCATCACCCATTCCGGCCGGATTACGGGCCGTTTCACCCGGCAAGAAGTTGACGCAATCGCGGCAATCATCAACGCCGGCAGCCTGCCCGCCGTGCTGGAGCCGACGCCGGTCCGCGAAACGACCATCGAGGGCGCGGCGCCCAGCGACACGGTTCCGTCTGCCGGCACGCCGTCGAAATAGTTTTTTGTAGGCCACGAATACCCCAAAAACAACCGCGAGCGGGCCCTCGATCCCCCGATCTTCGCCAATTTATCCAAATTGCCACTTACGTCTGCGTGGGCATGGTGCACAGGGCCATGGCGCATTACGATAAAGTGGCTCGACGCTGATCGCTCCGCTTGGGGAGCTGCAGTACGGGACCATTGCTCAACAGCGGGGCTGGGATGATAATGATTCATTCAGTCAGTCGTAACCCAGAAACGGAGACATAGAAATGGCCAAGAAACCCAGAATCAGCAAGCCCCAGGCCGTCCGTAACGATCCGAAGGCGGCCGATGCCGCGCGCCCCCAGCCGTTGGAAAAGGAGCGGATCGCAGTTCGAACGCTTCTTCAGAAAGACCCAACTGGCAAGAGTGTGCACGATGAACTGTATGTTGCCGTAAAGTCCAGGGCCGAAGCAATCTGGCGGCAAACGGGCGGCACTCACGGCCATCCGGAAGCCGACTGGCGCCAGGCGAGGGAGGACCTCGGAGTACCTCCCGAAGTCTTTGTGTGACCGGTTGGGAGACGCTTGGCCTACTTCCTGGGCTTGGACCGACCGCTGGTCGAAGCCGCGCAATGCGCTGGCGCCGTCGCCACGCTCTCTGTCCAGCGGCCGGGCACGCAGGCTTCATTCCCATCGCGCGCTGAAGCCTTGGCAGGGCTCACGTAAGCCAGAGGCTGGGGAGTTCTCTCATGTCCTTCTTGCATAATACGGTCTTCCTCAATTCCGCCATCTTCGTAGGGCTTGCGATCGCCGCCAGCCTCGTCGGCCATTGGCTGGCGAAGGTCTTGCAGGCAGAGAACTACGGCTGGACGTACGCCATTGTCCTCTTTACGATTTTGGCCAGCCCGGTGGTAATCGTCCGCTGTTGGCCGCCGAAGCCTGGCATCGATCAGGTCGGCGGCTCGATCCTGGTCTACAAGGTCGACTCGCAGAAAACCGACTGGCGGCCCGAAAAGATGGATTTCTTGGTCACCGCGATCAGCAGGCGCGTCAATTCTGGCGGCTGGAAGAATATTTCGGTGCGCAGCGCGGGCGACGACCTGGTCGAGATCGCTATCCCCAACGTGCGTGGACGCACTGCCCAGGAGAAGCAGGCCGAGGCCGACGCAATCCGCAAGATCATTTGCACCACCGGCGCCCTGGAATTCCGCATCGTGGCCACGAAACGGGACAACGCATCGCTGATCGAAGTGGCGCAGATGGAAAGGAAGAAGTTCCCCGTCGATACTCCAAGAACGATCGCCGTTATCGAGCCCGTGACACGCAGAGAGTTGGCCAAGTGGTGCCGCGTCCGCGATCAAGAGGTTGATAAGATCAAGGGTGATGAGGCCGCACTGCTGGTGGGCAAAGACAAGCAAGGCAAGGAAGTGTGGGAGGTGCTCGTGCTCGCCCCGGAGAGCGACGCTCACAACGTCACCGGCGCCGACATCCGCGAGGCGCGGGCCGGGACGGACCCGGAAACGGGCTCGCCCGAAGTCTTGTTCTCGTTCAGCGCGGCGGGCGGGATGGAGTTTGGTCGTTTGACCGGCGAGCACGTGCCCGTCGGCGATTTCCGTTATAAGTTGGCGATCGTGCTGGACGACGTCGTGCAAACGGCCCCGACCATCCTGAGCCAAATTACCGATAACGGCCGCATTACCGGAGATTTCACCCAGCGGGAAGTCGATGAGATCGTGGCAATCATCAACGCCGGCGCCCTGCCCGCCGCCTTGGAGCCGACGCCGGTCCGCGAGACGATTGTCGAGGCCGCTGCTCCAAGCGGGGCTGCCCGGTGGGGCAGCAGCATCCTGCCCTGCGTGCTGCCGATGATCGCCGTCTTTGCGGTGCTCTTGTGTTTTGTCGTCTGCTGGCCCCGGAAGCGGGAGCAGGCCGGCTAAGCCGGATTCTTCATGAATTGGGAATGCTCGCCTTTGGCTTCCGGCAGATCGCGAAGTGGCAGTAGGGCGAACCGTAGAGAGGCGCGACCCGCAACGGCACTACCGGATAGTCGGAAACGCTGGGCACGGCCAGCCCGGCGAGTTTCTTCCACGGCCGGCGGGCCTTGGGCACGAAGGGCATTTTCCGCCAGATGAATGTTAAAAGGGGATTCGCCCACATCAAACCTTGGCGGAGCGCCGCGACGGCCTCTCGCCGGGTTGTGAGGGCCGCGCTTTGCACCTGGGCGCGGAACTCCACGTCGTCGAAATGGGCCGCGATCATCGCCTGAAACTCGGCCTGATACCACTCGTGAAGATGATGCGGGTTGCGCGGCTTCCCGTTGACCAGCGGCGGCAGGCACGCGCGATCCGGCGTGGAGAGCAGCAGCACCCCGTCGTCCGCGAGCAACTGGCCGGCCCGCCGCAAGAACCGCTCCGGCTCGGGCATGTGCTCCAAGACCTCGAAGCTGCAAATCACCTGGAACGGTCCCGGCACTTTGCTGAGCTCCTGGCAGTCGTCGACGATATACCTTAACTTGGCGTCGCCGTACCGTTGCTGGGCCAACTGCACGCTTGCGGGATCGATATCGACGGCAAGAATTTCGCCGGCCCCGAGGATCTGCATCAGGCACGCCCCGTAGCCGCTGCCGCTGCCGGCCTCCAATACGCGGCGGCCGCGAATGTAGTCGGCCGCCGCCAAATATCGCGCCAGGTGCGATGCGGAATGCTCGGCCCACTTGGGATCGTCCAAGGCTGCTCGTTCAATCTCCGCGTACTTCATGGCGATGGTGTCCCTGTACCACTTTCGGTCGTCGTCAACGGGTAGCTCGCGCACGGCGATGCCCGGCCAATGCTTCGTACAGCGCAGATTCTCACGCCCATTGGGGGAGGAAGCGTGCGATTTTTAGGCATGGTTCAGAAACGGGGACTGGCTCCGAGCCCAGTAGCGATTAGGCCGCAAGAAATGGACGCCGGCGAGGTGCCTGTCCCCATTTCTGAACCATGCCGATTTTTATGGCGGGAAGATACTTTGCCGCACGAATCGGAGCAACGCCAGTTGCGGATTTTGCGCAAGGGACTGTCCAGCAACGGCATCCCCCCCGGCAGGTGGAACCTACGCGCCGCGGTCTTCTTCAAGGTAGAATATTGGCAGACGAATCACAGAATATAGTACGGAAGGGCATGGCATGCGAAACCCCGCGATTTGGTCCGTTGCGATTCTCGCAATCGTGGCGACGGCTTTCGGCAGCGAGCCCAAGCAACCGCCGAAGCCATTGCCAAAGGAGCTGACGGTAGACCTGGGCAAGGGCGTCAAGCTGGAACTGGTGCTGATTCCGGCGGGCGAGTTCATGATGGGCTCGCCCGATTCCGACGGGACTGCCAGTTCCGACGAGAGGCCGCCGCACCTGGTGCGGATCACCAAGCGATTCTACCTGGGAAAGTATCTGGTCACGCAGGAGCAGTGGGAAGCCGTGATGGGCATTAACCCCAGCTCCGTGAAGGGGCCGAAGAACCCGGTGGAGCAGGTCAGTTGGGACGATTGCCAGGCGTTTCTGACGAAGCTGAACGACAAGCTGGGCCCGAAAGGCGGCAAGTTCGTATTACCCACCGAGGCGCAATGGGAATACGCCTGTCGTGCCAAGAGCACGACAAAGTATTACTTCGGGGATGAGGAGAAGCAACTGGGCCAGTACGCCTGGTATATCGACAACGCGGGGAGCAAGACGCACCCGGTGGGCGAAAAGAAGCCGAATGACTGGGGGCTCTACGACATGTACGGGAACGTGTGGGAGTGGTGCCAGGATTGGTATGATGCGGGCTACTATGCCAAGCCAGCGGCGGCGGGACCCGCCACGGGCTCGCTTCGCGTGGTTCGCGGCGGAGGCTGGGACGGCCCGGCGTGGAACTGCCGGTCGGCGAGCCGCGTCAACTCCAGGCCCGAGGCCCGTGACGGCGACCTGGGCCTCCGCGTCTGCCGGATTCCGGCCGAATAAACGCTCGCGCAGAGTCACGTAGGCCGGAACAAGCGTGCGCAGTTCCGGCATTGCTGTCTAGCGCTGCGAAAGATGTCGGCAAGGGAAACACTCCCCGATTCATCGTCTTGATACCGCTATGTGCCGGAACTGCGCAAGCTTGTTCCGGCCTACAACTGCCGGATTCCGGCCGAATAAACGCCGCCAGTGCGTTATAATCTGCATCGGTTGACGCCTTATATTCGGGCAGGCCGGACCTGCCGTCAGACCCTCGTAGCAGAAAGTGTCGCATGTCTTCCTCGCCCGTCAGTATGGTGTGTGCTGTTTGCGGTCAAGGTCTGCCCTCGGCCAACCAGGAATGCCCTTCGTGCCATGCGTCGGCCGCGTGGCAAGACCTGTTGGAGGCGGCACAGTTCGTGACCCAACGCTTCCTCGATTGGGACCGGCAGCGCTTGATCGGCCCGGCCCAGTTCACCGAGATCATGGAGTCCGACAACCAGCTTCGCGGCGGGCTGAAGTTGATGGCCCGTGAAGGCAAGCCGCTTCCCACGGGGATCGGACTTCCGCCCTGCGACCGTTGCTGGAGGTGTAATGCGGAACTGGGCGGTTCGCCTTCGCACTGTCCCGAGTGCGGAGTGCCGGTCGACGGCCCCCAGGTGCGGAAACTGCGCTACTGGACTTACGCCTGCACGGTGATCAAATCGCATTGTGAAGCCCGGCGGGTGCCGTTGGCGCATGCCCACGCCTGCATCAGTGACGCCAAAGGGCGAATCGCGGTGCTCCGCGCAACTCTGGAGAAGCAAAGTCAGCCCGTCGCGGCCAAGCCGCCACAGCCGGGCACGCCGGACCGGCCGCGCTGGAAGACCCTGCTCGATCCCTTCGGTGATGCGCCGGCGTCGACACCGTTACCGAAGGATGATCCGTTCAACCCCGACTTCGCGGCGGATCGGCTTGGCAAGGGGGCCGCTTCGAGCGCCCCGACCATGGGGACTTCTGCGGCCCAGGCCGCCGCGCCTGTCGCAGCCACGCCTCCACCCCTCCGCACGCCGCGGCGGCCGGTCTGGGAGATCCTGCTCGATCCCCGCAGCATCCAGTGGCTGCTGGCACTGGGCGGGGCTTTGTTAGTCGTGGGGCTGGTCATCTGGTTGGCAACCCTGGAAATCTTCAAGGAACCCGCGGTGATCGCCGTGGCCTTGGGACTAGGCAACGCCGTGCTGCTGGGCGGCGGCTGGCTAGTCACGACGCGCACCCGCTACCAGACTGCCGGTCGGGCCCTGACGCTGCTGGCATGCCTGGTCATGCCCTTGAACCTCTATTTCTACCATGCCCACAATCTGATTACGCTCCAGGGCCACCTATGGGCCGCCGCGCTGGTCTGTAGCCTGCTGTATGCCGCCTCGGCCTGGGTCCTGCGCGATCGGATGTTCGTGTACGTGCTGGCCGGGGGCGTGGCCATGACCGGTTTGCTGATGCTCTTCCACATGGGAAAGTTCTGGGACATCGCGGCGCCGTCCACGCTACTGGTTGCCCTGGGACTGGTCTGCCTGCACAGTGAACGGGCCTTCGCCGTGGGGGAAGGCCCCTTCTCCCGGCAGCGTTTCGGCCTGGCCTTCTTCTGGTCGGGGCAGGCCCTGTTGGCCGCCGGGCTGTTGCTGCTCCTGGGGGCCCAGATTGCCGGCGACTGGCTGTACAAGCCCTTCTTCGAACGGTTTTATCAGGCATGGAACCCGCCCGCCGGTCCGCCCGCCGTGGTCGCGGACTTCTCGGGGCGAATCCTGGCCCTGATCCTGGTCCTGGCCGCGATCTACGCTTATGCCTATTCCGACCTGATCGTCCGCCGCGTGGGCGTCTATATCTACCTCGCCGTCTTCGCCTTGCTGTGGGCCGAAGTGCTCGTAATCCAGCTTATCTGCCTGTGGTTCCTGGTTCCAATGACGACGGAAGTGGTGATCATTGCCTTGGCCCTGACGGCGCTGGCGGCCAATCTGTTCGCACCTTCGGCGAGCCGGCTACAGCAAAGTCTTGCTCCTGGCGGGGGGGCCGAGTCGCTCGCGTTTACGCTCCAGCCTTTGCAGCGGGCCGGCATGCCGTTGGGCCTCGCCCTGAGCACGCTGCCCGTGTTGTTGGGAATCGCGCTGCACCTCCGGGCAACCTGCCTCGACTGGCCGTTGCCGGGCGGACAGCCCTACACGGTGGGCTGGTTGTACGTCGCCGCCATGTTGATCACGGCGGTCGCCTGCCGCATCGGCGCCCACATTTACCGGCACACAATCCCTTGGCTGTCGGCAACGTATATCTTCGGCGCCGCGGCGGCCACGCTGGTCGGCGCGGCCGGGCTGCTCTCGGTCTTGCACGTCAAAACCTGGGACAGCCTGGCAATGCTCATGGTCATCCCGATCCTGTATGCGATCGCGACGAGGCTCTATCGCGGACACGCCCTGGAAAACCCCTTGGCCTGGGCCGGCCAGACCGCCACGGCCGTGATGCTCGTGACCGTGCTGGCAGCCTCCGTGCACGTGACGCCACAGCTTGCCTTCGAGCCCACGGTTGGCGAGCATCTCCTCTCCTTAGCGTTGATCTCGGCGGAAGCCGCGCTGTTCTATCTGCTGATGGCCATCTTCCGCAAACAGGGCGTGAACGTCTATCTTTGCACGGCGACCGCCTGCCTTGCCATTTGGCATCTGCTTCAATACCGGCAGGTGGACCCGGAATACTACACGCTCACCTTCGCGCTGGCGGGGCTGGTGCTGTTGATCGGCTATCGCCTGGCCGTCTGGGAGCGTGCCCGGCTGGCCCAGCCGGCGTTCGAGTCGGCGAATGCCCTGATGTCGCTGAGCTTTGTGGCCGCGGCGCTATTGACCTTGAGCCGCATGGCAACCGGGCTGATGGAGCCGCTCACGAAGCTGAACTGGTCGTTGGTGGTCTTGCTGGGCGGCTTGGCGGTGCTGAGCCTGCTGGCGGCATGGCTGGTCCGGCAGCCCGGCTGGCGGCGGTGGTACATGGTTACGGCCATCACCGAGGCCGCATTGATGGTCCTCGCCATCCACGTGCTCAACCATCTGAGCAGGTGGCAGGAACTGGAGATCTTCGCCGTGGCGGCGGGAATCGGCCTGCTGGCGATCGGCCACGTCGGCTGGTATCGCGAGGAAGAAAAGCAGGAGGACCTGGTCTCCTTCAACCTGGGGACTGGCGCCCTGCTGGTGGCCGTGCCCTTGGCGATTGCCGTAATCTGGCATCGCAGCGTACTGCAATTCTCGTGGCCGAACGAGTTGGGCATGTTGGTGGCGGGCATGCTGCTGTTGGCCAGCGGCTTCATGTTCCAGATCCGCTCCACGACGCTCGCCGGCGCCGCCTTGCTGGCGATCTACCTCGTGACGCTGGCGCTCTACATCCGAATGCTGCCCCATCTGCGGACGGGGGCCATCTGGATGACCATCGGCGGCGCCGTGATCTTCGGCACGGGCATTCTGCTGAGCGTCTATCGCGACCGCCTGCTGATGTTGCCGGAGCAGGTGAAAAGGCGCGAAGGGGTGTTCCGGGTGCTGGGGTGGAGGTGATTACGAGAATTCGGTCGATAAACCTACAGACCCTTGTTAGTTCTTATTAAGCAGCCGCCGGCTTTTTGGCCTTACGGGTTGCCTTGACGCTGCTGTTCGGCTTCGTCGCGCTCTTGGTTTTCTTGGCACGCGGTTTCTTCGCAACGGCTGCGTCTTGACCCTTGTCTGCCGGAGCGTCAGCGGGCGAGGCGTCGGTGTTGCCGGCGTCGATCTCGATTCCAAACACGTCGCTGATGTCGTCTGCGGCCAGCCGCTTGGACTTGCCGCGGGACGTTGCCGCCGCGACGGCCTTCTCGGCATCCGCCGCGATCAACTCCTCGTGGTCGACGCCACGGAGCGTGAAGAGCAACTCGGGCTTGCTATCCAAGCGGGCCCCGATTCCATAGAGCACGGCGGCGATGTGTTTGCACATCTGGGCCGAGTCGGGACAACTGCAATGGAACGACATCTCGCCGGGCAAGGGAAAGAGCCCTTCCTGCCGGTCCGTAACGACCTCCATGACATGGTCGGAAAGCCGGCCCTGGAGCAGTTCCAAGAGCGAGCCGATTTGCCCGCTGCACCGTCCCTTGATCGCGGTCCACTTCGCAGGACGCAAGGTCTTGATGCTGACCTTGACGTCGTAGAGTTCCGATCCGGAAACCTTGGCCTTGATCTCGCCCTGGGCGACGGCCAGGTGGCAGACCGAGCCATTGCGGACGTAGGTCCGGCCGCGCGGCAAGCGGTTCTCGAAGTCGCTGAACGACTCCAGATGCTCGCACCAGGCCTCGCCCCAGAAGCTGCGGGCGATTTTGCGGCCCTCGATCGTGACGGGCTGAATGTCGACGCCCTTTTTCCGCAGGGCGTCCATTTTCTTCATTGCGTTCCGCCGCCGCTGGGCCACCGGAACGTACGGCGCCCAGCCGCCATAGCCACCGCCATAGTATCCATACCGTGACAAGACAGTTCTCCTTGAATTCGTTGTTTGAAACAGGCTATGCAGCCTGGAAAGCCACCCTCCATTGAAATGGACTCGAATCTTGGCGTCAATACCAATTCGGGACGATGGGGAGTCGATGAGTCGATCACCCCCACCTGGTCCTCGTTCACGAGGTTGACATAGCCCTAACCAATCGCCCGCCGCGCAACCCGCAACTGGGCCCGGCCTTGGGCCACGGCCTGTTCGCGAGCGGCCATGAGTTCCGGAGTGCGGGCCGGCCGGCCGAGAGCGGTTTCCAACTTCTGATGGGCCACCTCCTCGTCGATCTTGTCGGCGGGGATGGCCCGATTGGTCAGCAACGAGACGACATCGCCCACGACCTCGACGAAGCCGCCCTCGACGTAGAACCGCTCGACTTCCTTGCCGCGGCGGATCCGCATTTCGCCGTAGCCCAGCCGCCCGATGAGCGGCGTATGGCCCGGGCCGATGCCGATTTCACCGTCGAACAGGGTCAAGGCGACAAAATCGGCCGGCGACTCGCGGACGGTCTGCTCGGGCGTGACAACAATACAGGTTAGTTCGGCCATGTGCCCCTTTTCCTATTTCACGGCTGCTACTTCGCTGCCGCAGCTATCTTCTTCGCCTGCCCGTCGGCCTGCTCGATCGCTCCGACATACATGAAGGCTTCCTCGGGCAGGTGGTCCCACTTGCCGTCGGCAATCTCTTCAAAGCTGCGGACCGTCTCGGGCAACGGGGTGATCTCGCCGGGCTTGCCGGTAAAAACCTGTGCCACGAGAAACGGCTGCGAGAGGAACCGCTCCATCCGCCGGGCACGATGCACCACCAGCTTGTCCGCTTCGCTCAACTCGTCGACGCCGAGAATGGCAATGATGTCCTGCAACTCGCGGTAGCGCTGCAAAGTCGTCTGCACCCGCCGGGCACAGTTGTAGTGCCGATCGCCCACGTACTGCGGATCGAGCACGCGGCTCGACGAGGCCAGCGGGTCGACGGCCGGATAAATGCCCTTCTCGGAAATCGCGCGTTCCAGGTAAATGAAGGCGTCCAACTGGCCGAAGGCGGCAGCCGGAGCGGGGTCGGTCGGGTCGTCGGCGGGCACGTACACGGCCTGCACCGAGGTGATCGCCCCCCGGTTCGTCGAGGTGATCCGCTCCTGCAACTGGCCCATCTCCGTGGCCAGCGTCGGCTGGTAACCGACGGCCGAAGGCATGCGTCCCAAGAGGGCCGATACCTCGCTGCCAGCCTGCGAGAAACGGAAGATGTTGTCGATGAACAACAACACGTCGGAACCGGTCGAGTCGCGGAAGTATTCGGCCATCGTCAGGGCCGACAATGCCACCCGCAGACGTGCGCCGGGCGGCTCGTTCATCTGGCCGAAGACCATGCACGTCTGATCGATGACGCTGCGGCCCGTGTCGCCGATCTTGGCGGCCTGCATTTCCAGCCACAGGTCGTTGCCCTCGCGGGTCCGCTCGCCCACACCGGCAAACACCGAGGAACCGCCGTGGGCCGAGGCGATGCGGGCAATCAGTTCCTGCAGGATCACCGTCTTGCCCAGTCCGGCGCCGCCGAACAGCCCGGCCTTGCCGCCGCGGACGAAGGGCGTCAGCAGGTCGATGACCTTGATGCCCGTCTCGAAGATTTCCGTTTTCGTGGAGAGGTCGACGACCGCCGGGGCGTCGCGGTGGATGGGCCAGTATTCTTCGGCCGTGATGGGGCCGCGCTCGTCGATCGGCTCGCCCAGCAGGTTGAAGACGCGCCCCAGCGTGGACTTGCCGACCGGCACTCGGACCGGCGACCCGGTGTCGATGCAGGGCATGCCGCGAACCATGCCGTCGGTGCTGCCCAAGGCGACGCAGCGGACGCGGCCGCCGCCAAGCTGGGCATGGACCTCGCCGGTGAGGCGGACCTTCACGCCCTTCTGCTCGGACTCGATGTGTACGGCGTTATAGATCGGCGGCAGATGGTCCTCGGGGAACTCCGCGTCGAAGGTCGAGCCGATGATTTGGGTCACGCGGCCGGCTTTGGTCGGCGTGGCGGGTGGGGTTGCTGTGGTCGTCATTTTCGATTTTTCCAACTTCTTTTACTTGTTCAAAGCTTCGGCGCCGCCGATAATCTCCAGCAGTTCTCCGGTGATCTGCCCCTGCCGGGCGCGGTTGTAGGCGATCGAGAGGCTGCCGATCATCGACTCGGCGTTTTCCGTGGCGTTCTTCATGGCCACGCGGCGGGCGATCTGCTCGCTTACGGCCGCATCGAGAAAACACTTGAAAAGCTTGACCTTGAAACTGGTCGGCACGACCTCGTCGACAATGCTCGCCGCCGAGGGCAGGAATTCGTACTGTACGGGCCCGCCGTTGCCATTCTGGCCGTTGACCGCGCCTTCCAAGTGGGCCAGGGGCAGCAGCGTCTCCGCCACGGCATACTGCCGCCCGAGGCTCTCGAACTTCGTGTAAATAACGTCCAGACGGTCCAGGCGGCCGGACTGATACCATTCCAGGTAGCGATTGGCCAGGGCTTCCACTTCCGCGTACTGCGGCTTGTCGTCGAACTGCGTAAAACGCTCGGCGACCTCGATTTTCCGGAAGCGAAAGGCCGAGATGCCCCGCTTGCCGGAGACTTCCAAGCGGACGTCGGGCACCGTGGCCTGGAGTTGCTTCAACTGGTTCATTCCCAGCCGCAGCACGCTGCCGTTGTATCCGCCGCAAAGGCCGCGATTGGCCGATAGCACCAGCAGCACGGCCTTCGACGTCTCGGCATGGGCTTCCAGCAGCGGATGCTTGACCTCCAGCCCGACCGTCGTGAGATGACCGACCAGGGCCACGATCCGCTTCGTATAGGCCGAGGCCGCCACCGCGCGGTCCATGGCCTTGCGGAAGCGGGCCGTGGAGATCAACTCCATCGTCCGCGTGATCTTGCGAATGCTGCGGATCGATTTGCGCCGTCGGTCGAGTGCTTTGGCTTTGGCCATGGTTTATCGTTTCTGTGCCGCGAACGCGTTCTGAAACTCCGCGATCGCCGCGTCAATCTCGGCGAACGAGGCGTCGTCCAGCTTCTTGGTTTCTTCAAGTTTTTTATAGAGCGCCTGTTTCTGTTCGTGCACGAATTGCAGGAACCCGCTCTCCCAGGCGTGTACGTCCTTGATGGGAACCTTGTCCAACTGCCCGCGCGTGCCGGCGTAAATGCTCAATACCTGGTCGATGACCGGCATGGGATTATAAAGCCCCTGCTTGAGCAGTTCCGTCATGCGATAGCCGCGGTCCAGGCGGGCCTGAGTGGCGGCGTCGACGTTGGTACCCAACTGGGCAAAGGCCTCCAGTTCGCGGAAGGAGGCGAGGTCCAACCGCAGGCCGCCGGCCACCTTCTTGTTCTTCATCGCCGGTATCTGGGCGTTGCCGCCCACGCGGGAAACGGAAATGCCGACGTTCATGGCCGGACGCTGCCCGGCGAAGAACAGGTCGGGCTGCAAGTAGATCTGCCCGTCGGTGATGGAAATCACGTTCGTGGGAATATAGGCCGAGACCTCGCCTTCCAGCGTTTCCACGATCGGCAGGGCCGTCAGCGATCCGCCGCCGTGCTCTTTGCTGAGCCTGGCGGCCCGCTCCAGGAGGCGGCTGTGGGCGTAGAAAATGTCGCCCGGATAGGCCTCCCGTCCGGGCGGACGCCGCATCAAGAGCGAAAGCTGCCGGTAGGCCTGGGCCTGCTTCGACAGGTCGTCGTAGACGATCAAGGCGTCCTGGCCTTTGTACATGAAGTACTCGGCCATTGCGCAGCCGGCGTAGGGGGCCACATACTGCAGCGGCGCCGGATCGCTGGCCCCGGCCACGATGACCGTCGTATAGTCCATCGCGCCATGCCGGCGAAGCGTCTCGACCAGCGCGGCGATGTTCGATTCCTTCTGGCCGATGGCCACGTAGAAACACTTCACCCCGGTCGTCTTCTGGTTGATGATCGTGTCGATGCAGATGGCCGTCTTGCCCGTGCGGCGGTCGCCGATGATCAATTCCCGCTGGCCGCGGCCGATGGGCGTCATGGCGTCGATGGCCTTGATGCCGGTTTGCAGCGACTGGTTCACCGGCTGGCGCCCGGCCACGCCGGGGGCGGTCGTCTCGACCGGCCGCCGCTCGGAGGTGACCACCGGAGGACCGCCGTCCAGCGGGTTGCCCAGCGGATCGAGCACGCGGCCCAGCACGGCGTCGCCCACGGGCACGCTCAGCAAGCGGCCGGTGCTGCAAACCTCGTCGCCCTCGGCGATCTTCAGGTACTCGCCCAGAATGATGACGCCCACCGAATTCTCTTCGAGGTTGAAGGCCAGGCCGTAGACGTCGCCGGGGAACTGGACCATCTCACCGGCCATGACGTTCGAGAGGCCATAGACCCGCGCGATGCCGTCGCCCACTTCGATCACGCGACCGACCTCGCGGACGTTGATGCGGGACTCGAATTGTTCAACTTCCTGCTGGATAACGGAAGCGATCTCGTCGGCTTTGAATCTCATGAACACTCCTCTCGATCATCTGCTGGCGAATGGATTGCAATTGGTTGGCGACCGAGCCGTCGTAGACGGTGTCGCCCATGCGGAGGACGGCCCCGCCGATCACGGCCGGATCGACGACGGTCTCCATCATCGGCCGCTGGCCCAGCGCCGCGCCCAAGGCGGCGGCCATCCGCTCGATCTGCCGTGGGTCGATGGCGGCGGCCGTGGTCACGCGGACGCGGGTCTTGCCCTGGATCTCCTCGAACAACTTCCGGGCCTGGTGCCGGATCGCCCGCAGGCAATCGAGGCGGCCGTGCCGCGCTACGACCTTGAGGAAATTCAGCAGCAGTTTGGAAATCCGAGTTGCGAAGACACGATCGAGCACGACGGCCTTTTCCTCGTGGCTGACCAGGAGCGAGCCAAGGACTGTTTCCAGCTTGGGAAACTGGGGAAACACCTCGTCGACAATAGCGTCCAACTCTTCGAGCGCCGCTGCGGTCTGTCCGGCGTTCTCCGTCGCGCCCAAAAGCGCGCGGGCATAGATCTCGCCGACCTTCTCCCGGCCTACGTCGGGCGAGAGACGGACCGCGTTCTGGGCGTCGCGGGCGAGGATGTCAGCCGATTCGGCCATAGGACGACTTTACTTATTTCGTAATTGCGTAGGCCGGAACAAGCGCAGCGCAGTTCCGGCTTGTATTCGTTCCGTTCGTCGCGTTGTGTCACCGCCGTGCCGGAACTGCGCTGCGCTTGTTCCGGCCTACAGGCTGCGCTCCCTATCCTTTGGACTTGCCGTTGACTTTGACTTGCCTGGACTGGGAGAACTCGCTCACCGCCTGATCGATCAAACGGCTGTGATCCGCGGCCTTGAGCGTGGCGCCGACGATCTTGCCGGCCAAATCGACGGCCATGGTAGCGCTCCGCTCGGCCAATTCCTTCAGGGCGGCGGAAGTGGCCGACTCGATCTGCTGCACGGCCCGCTGCCGCTCGATGCCGGCTTCTTCGCGGGCCTTGTCCAACAGTTGCCGGCCGACCTTTTCCGCGTCGCGACGGCCCTGCTCGATCAGGCCGCGGACCTCGTCCTGGGCGGAGGCCAGCTTCTTCTCGTAGTCGACCAGGATCTGCTTGGCTTCTTCATTCTTGCGCTGGGCCTCGGCGATCTGGCCGGCGATCTCGGATTCGCGCTTCTGCAGGCCCTCGCGGATCGGCCCCCAGGCGGCTTTGTAGAGGATGGCCAGCACCACCAGGAAGACCACGGCCGTCCAAATCGACAGGTCGCCGCGGAAGTTATATCCTTCCGCGTTGATCGGATTGGGGGCGTCGCTGCCGCCTCCGCCGGCCTCGGCAGACAGAACAGGCGAGGCAATGCACAGCAGCACCGCAAATATCAGGACCGCTGCGGCGGTAAGTCGCGTGAGCATGATCACTCCTCGATAACCCATAACCAAGACCTTGCCAGGAATCGCTTCCCGTATCACGCCCCCCAGCCCGGGGCCTGCGCAACCGGGCGGGCGGCAGTTAAATCACGTCTTAATCATCATGCAGACGATCAAGGCAAAGAAGGTCACGCCTTCGATAAGCGCCGCGGCGATAATCATGGCGGTCTGGATGTTGCCGGCCACTTCGGGCTGCCGGGCCATGCTTTCCACGGCCGCAGCGCCAATCTTGCCGATGCCATAGCCCGCCCCGAGAATCACAAGTCCGGCGCCCGCCGAGGCCCCGGCCAGCACAGCGATGCTGGAGGGAGCTACAGCATGAGCAGCGCTCGCAGCAGTCCCGCCGCCGGCATCTTCAGACTTCTTCTCATCCGCAGCAAACGCCGGAATCGCCATGGCGCACACCACGAGAACCAAAAACGCAATCTGGACTAACTTGAACACAGAACTCATCTCCTCTGAAATGGTTTTTCCGGTATGCACAATTCCACCCTAATGCGGATGAACTGCCATGCCGATGAACAGTGCCGACAAAAACGTGAATATGTAGGCCTGAAGAAAGGCCACGAACAACTCCAATAAGGTGAGGGCAGCCGAGCCCAAAACGCTCACCGTTGTAATGCCCAACCAGGCGAAGAACAAATAATTTGCCGCCGTGGCGATGAATCCAAGAATGACCGCTCAGCACCAGGTGCCCGGCAAACATGTTCGCCAGAAGACGAACCGCCAAGACCACGTGGCGAATCAACAGGCCCGCAAGCTCAATCACGAAGATCATGGGGACCAGCAGGAAGGACATGGCTTTCGGCAATTCCATGTGCGGAACAATGCTCTTGAAGAAACCGCCGACGCCGAATTTGTAGATGCCCGTCCCTACGACGGCGCAGAAGGTGATGCCCGCCAGCGCGGCAGTCACCGTCAGCGCACCGGTGGGCGAACCGGCCCACGGCAAGATGCCCAGCAAGTTGCAAAACAGAATGAAGAAGAACATGTTCCACAAGAACGGGAGGAACTTGTCGGCATCGTGCTTGCCGATCGACGGCCGGGCAACCTCATCGCGAATGAACACCAACATCACTTCGAAGAAGTTCCAGAACAACCCCTTGGGCGGTCCGCCGCCGCGAATGCGCTTGGCCAAGGCAAGAAACACGACAAGCATGAGCGCAGCGGCGATGAGCTCCAGGACCATGAATTTGGTCAATTGGAATCCAAGCACCGGCGGAATCTTGGGACTCCAGCCACCCGGAAAATGGAACTGGTTGGAATCGCCAACGTGTTCTGCTAAATCCATATCTCACGCGACGAAATCGTCTGTCGGCGGGACATTTTTCGCACGGGGCTCGCACCCAGGCCAGGAAAGAAATGTCTCTACGGTCAGCGCAACGACGTAAAACACAATAAGGTAATAAAGAAAGCCCGCGTCGGCTAGGGGGCCTCCACGGAAAAACACGATCAGTGCAACCGTCAGAGGGACTCCCATGCGGATTATCATGCCCGCATGCAGCAAAGTTAGCATACGTTGTGGCTTGCGGAACGGCTCGCTCAGCACTAAAGCGGTCCACGCCGCCAGCAAGCACACCCCGCCTGCCGCCGCGCCGGCGAAAAACCCCATCCGATTGTGATAAACTGTCCACCCCAGAGGCAGGATGAAGCTCGCTGCGACAAGGACAGTAACCCCTAAGAAGACTGTGCGAAATAGCAAACTCTTTCGTGGTAATCGGCGCAGGGAGTCGAGCAACGATGAGCCGGCGAGTTTATTTTTTCCCATACCCAATCAGGCCCTCGCGCACAGGCGCTCAAACAGGCCGAGATAGCTTGCGACCATTTTGTCCAGGTCAAACTCGGCCTGCGCCCGCTGCCAGGCGACGGTACCGAGCCGCGCGGCCAAGGCGGGGTCGTCCAGCAATCGACCGATCGCCGCTGCAAATGCCGTTGTGTTCTCCGGCGGCACGAGCAGGCCGACAGCGTCGTCGCCCAACAGCCAGCGATTCAGGGGCACGTCGCTCGCCACACTGGGCATGCCGGCCGCCATGGCCTCAAGCAGGGACTGCGGGGAACCGTCGGCCGCGGGGGCAACGAAGATGTCCGCGGCGGCCAACAGGCATTCGACGTCGTCGAACATGCCGATCATCTCGACGCACCCGGCTAAACCCTCGAACGCGATCCGCTGCGCAACGGCTGCCGCCGCAGGCGCTTCGCCGGCCAACCACAATCGGGCAGCGACGTTCTGCCGGGCCACGATCGACCAGGCCGCGAGGAGTTGCTCCCAGCCGCCGCCCGCTTCCAGCCGGCTTGTCGAGACTGCCAGCGGCGCATGCGCCGCGAGTTGCAGCGCGGCGTTGGCTTCGGCCAGCAGCGAGCGTGCCTCGGCCTGCGTATGCTCGGTGCGCGGCGGCGATCGCGGCACGCCCAGGGGCACATCGAAGATCCGCTCCCGCGGATATCCGGCGGCTTCCAACTCCTGCCGCGCGGCCGGACTGCTCGCCACCAGGGCGCGCGCGCGCAGGCAGGCGCTCTTGATGCCGCGGCCGCCAGGAACCTGGACCTGCCGGAAACAATCGCCATGCCAGCCGATCCGCTCCGGCACGAGCACCACCGGCACAGGATTTCCCGCGGCCTGCGCCATGACCTGCACGGCGGTCCGGGCCTCGTGCATCAGGCCCCACACGCAGATCAGATCGAATTGCCCGCCGTGCCGCTGCAGCCAACGGGCCAGCGAGCGGGCCCAACGCCAGGTGTTCCAACGTCCCGGGCGCCATGTCGGGCGCCATGTCGGGCACCATGTCGGGCACCATGTCGGGCACCATGTACCCATGGTCGTGGTCGTGGTCGTGGTCGTGGTCGGCGGCGGGTCGAGGCGCACGACGGGAATGCCATGATAGCCGATTTCGACCGGCCAATGCGCATCCCAGCGGGCCGTGACCAGCGTGACCTCCGCACCGCAATCCGCCAGGCCGCAGGCCAGTTGTTCCACGCGGGTTTCCAACGAGCCGACGCGCGGCCAGAACCGCTGCGCGACGATCGCCAATCGAATCGGCTTCACCGGCTTGGCTCCGCAAGGTCCGCCGGGTCCAACTCGGCCACGTAGGGCAGGTTGCGATACATGTCGCGGTAATCGAGCCCATAGCCGACCACGAAGACATTGGGGATTTCAAAACCAACGTGGTGCGGTGTGATGGGCACTTCGCAACGCCCCGCTTTCCGCAGCAGCACGGCCGTGCGCACGCTGGCGGGCCCCAATTCGTCGATCTGCGGCAGCAATTCCCAAAGCGTGTTGCCGGTGTCGAAAATGTCGTCGACGAGCAGCACGTCACGGCTGCGAACGTCGGACGACAGCAGATCGAGATTCAGCACCAGCGGGCCGGGCCGCGTGCTGTTGCCACGATAGCTGCGGGCCTGCACCAGTTCCAACCGCAGCGGCAGGTCGATCCGCCGGATCAGATCTGCCAGGAACACGACGCTGCCGATCAACACGCCGACGATTGTCAGCGGGCGACCTTCGTAATGCGCGCGAAGCTCCTTGGCCAGCCGGTCGACGCCCTCGCGAAGCTCTTCCGGGTTGATTAACGTTTTCATGGTTTGATCTGCCGGGCAGGAGGAAAAAGGGTATTTTAGAGGATTGGGCCGTAGAGTAGTAGGCCGGAACATGCTTGCGCAGTTCCGGCATGGATCAGTGTATCGGGACGAGAACTTGCGGCGCGATTTCCAGGCGGACATATCTCGAACCGGCAGGCACCCATGCCGGAACTGCGCAAGCTTGTTCCGGCCTGCATGCTTGTTCCGGCCCACGTGCCACTCCCGTCATTTCCTGCCCGACGCCGCCGGCTTGCTGGGGGCCTGATTTGTTTCCAGCGAGTGCAGGCCCTCGACCTTTGCCTGTCCGGTCTTGCGGAAGTAAAGAATCTTCTGGGCCTTCAACGGCGACGCGTCAGTTCCTTCGCCGCCTTTTTGCTGGTAAAGTTCCGCGTCGCTGCGGCCGTCGCCCTCGAGGATCAGCAATTCCTTGGCCTGAGTGTAGGTCAGCCGGGCACAGCGGGCGAGGAAATCCGTCCCTTCGGCGACAACGTTGTCCAGGGCGGTCAGTTCCAGATTGCCGCCGCTGCCGCCCGAGAGCGGACCCATTTTGCCCACCTGCAGATTGTCACAGCGCAATACGTAGGCCTGGGGCCCAAGGCGCGTCGGGTCGTCGCTGTCCAGGGTTGTCGTCCAGGATTGCGCAGGGGCGACGGCCGCGTGGACCTGCCCGTGGAACGCGATATCGTTGCGAAGCCTGTTGCCGGTGAGCGATCTCATGAATCGCAGGTGGATGCACGTCAACTGATTGGGATCGGTTGGCCCGGGTTGCGGCGGGCCGAGGCCGACCGCGACCATGGGTACGTGGTGCCCGACTGCCGCCGGGCGGCCGGGTGCGGCGAGCGGCCCGCCGGGCAGGGAAAAGCCTTCGCTGGTCCCGCGGCGGACGCTAACCAGCCAGCCCGGCCCGTCGGCGTGGAAGTCGCCGCTGATGTTGTTCATCTCGAGGTTCTTCAACTGGATGCGGTCGTAGGAAGCCTGTTGCCCGGCCTCGATGGTACGGTTCTCGACGAAAACACCGTCGCCGCAGAGCAGCCTTTCGACCTGGGACGACGGCGGGGCACCCGCTACTCCGGGTTGCGGCCGGGGATTGGAGAAACTGATCGGCTGCTGGAAGTAGACATCGAGCCAGCCGGCCTGCAACAGTTGCGAATTGCCGATGACGTTGACCGAATCCTGGAAATGGGCCTTGCGGCCGTCGAAGACCATGCCCTTTTGCCAGTCGATCTTCACATTGCCCGGCTGGCTCAGGGGCCGGTCCTCCAGGTCGCGATCGAGGAACTTCTCCATCCGCCCGGGACCTTCCATGGTGAGCAGGTTGGCTCCGCGATCGATCTGGATGTTCGGCCCGGTGAGGCTCATGCCGCGGCCTTCCATGTGGGCCGGTTCGCCTTTGACCGTGACCTTCGTCCGCGGCGTGTTGGCCTCCGTGGCGTGCAGCCATTGGCCGGTGACCAGCAGCGGCAACTCGCCGGGCAGGGCCGTCTGGGTCTCTTGCAGTTTCACGTTGTCGATGACCGTGACCTCGGTCAACTCTCCATGCTGCTGGTCCCGCTCCTCACGGGCCTTGGCAGCCGCTACCGGATCGCCGGTGATCTCGGTCGATTCTCCAGGCTGCTTGTCCCGCAGGAGCACGCGGGCTTGCAGCAAACGGCCGCTGATTTCCATGTGCGCTTGCCGGCCGGCAGCCGACGCCGGATCTTGCCCTCCCAGCGGCGGGTACCGGGGCACCCCCTGGGTCGCGGTCGGCGGCGAGGCCGGCGACGGCGCCGCAGCGGCGGCAGGGGCGGGCACTCCCCCTTCCCCTGGCGCGAGAGCGGGGCCCGCAAGCGTCGAGGGCACATACGGTGCGGGCAGCCCGTTTGCCGCAACTCCGGTCGCGCTGGCCGCGGGCGCGCCGGGCGGCGGCTTCGTGAACCAGGCTTCCAGTCGCTGCACCTGGAGGGCGAACTGCGGCGATTTGCCCACAACGTTCCCTTCGGCCAGCAGTCGATCGGGCTCAAGGCTGCCCTCACCCCCTGTCCGGCTCCCAGAGGGAGAGGAGAGATTGGCGGGCGACTCGCGCAACCAAAAGTGAATCTCCTGAGCGTCGAGTTGGCCCATGGCCTGGAAATCCAGCGTGGCGCCGCCAAGCAGCGAGATCACCTGGTTCTGCTCCTGGGGCCGGACCTCCAGCTTTTGGCGCCAGCGGGCCTTGAGCTGCTGGCCCGGCCGGTCGGCCATCTCGCCCCGCAGCCAGCCCGGACCTCCGGCAAGCAATTGAAATCTCTCCGTGTGGTCGGGCGGTCCCGGAGTATAACGCAGGCTGGGCGTGCGGATCTCGTTGGCGTCCTTGTGCAGCATCACCTCCTGAGCGTCTTCCAGATAGATCTGTCCGTCGATCAGGTTGTATTGCAATCGCTCGGCCCGGACTTGCAGGTGGTCCAGCGGCGCATCGAGTGTGGTGGGCGTGCCCTGGGCCTCGATGCGGGTAGGCTTGAGATCGAAGCCCGGAGCGCCCTTCTTCGCGGGCGGCCGGGTACCTGCTTGCGGGTGGCCGGGAGGTGGCGTCGGCCGCGCGAAGAAGATCGAGAGCAACTCGCAACTCATGTGGTCGGCAGGGCCGTTGGGCTGAATCCGCAGCACGTCGACCTGGTCGCGAAAGGTGGCCTTCTGCTCGACCAGATTGAAGCAGAAAGGTCCGCGGCAGGTGATCTCGACCGGCGCGGCGTGCGCGGAAAGCGTGCCCAGCATCGGCGTGCCTGCCGGGCCGTGGCCGGGTACGCCCGGCCCGCTGGGCTTGGCGGGCACCATGTGCCCATGGTCGGCGGCCGAGGTCGAGCCCATGTCCAAATGCATCCGCTCGACGTGCTCGAGTTGGAATTGCTCGATGCCACCGATGTTCGGCCCTTCCTGGTCCCCGCCTCGAGGTCCCAGGCGGGGCAAGAGCTTGATCTCCATCTGCCGCCCGTGGCCAGAGTTCGGCCCCCAGTGGAAATCGACGTCGTTGGCCGTGGTGATCCGTTGTTCGCTCAATTCGACGTCGTGGGTCTCGACGAGCAGGTCGTCTTGATGGTCGGGCTGCTTGCCTTGGCTGTGGATCGTCACCGGCCCGCGAAGTCTGCCTTCGATCAGCCGCCCGATGCCGCCGCCTTTATTCAGGTCCAGCGGGCGGTCGAAACGCAGCTTCGCGCCCTGGGGCACCTCCATCACAACGGCGTGGCGCAGGCGTTCGACCGGGTCGGTCACGGTCTCGTCGGGCATGTAGATGACCGTCAGCGGCGTGAGATCGACCCAGCCGTTGCCGTGGTTCGTATCATAGTCCTTCCACAGGAGCAGGGCCTGGTTGCTGCTGTTGATGATCTTGGCATCGGTCAACTGCCAGGAGCCGGGCGGGAAGAGGACCGCAAGATCGTTGGGTCGCACGGGGGTCGTCAGGGGGTCGGCGACCGTGGTTCGCGCAAGCGGCGGCGGCGGTTCGATCCATGGCACCGCCAGCAGCGCGTAGGCCCAATAGGCCACCAGCACGATGGCGAAGCTGGCGCCGATATGGAACGTCCGAGCCGTCACCGCTGGATAATCACACGCGACCCTACCGACAGAATCGTGAAAACGTCGTCCATGTCCTGCTCGCTCAGCCAGATCGTGTTGCGGCTGTCGCGGCCGGACGCAACCCCCGTATCGTTGGTCCCCTGCACGCTGATGATGCCCTTGGCATTGTCCTCCAGATCCATCCACTGCTTGCCCGGCCTGCTTTCGGGGAGCGCGATCGATGGACCTTTCTTCACGACCCTCCACATGCCCTGGGCGTGGCTCAAGTCGTTGCTCAAGGCGACGTTGAAACGGCCCGCGTAACGGCCGTCGAGCTTCATGGTCAATTCCGAGCGGTCGGTGCTGATGAATGCGCTGAAGGGGCCTTTGAGCACCTTGAGCTCCTTGCCCAAGGGCAATGCCTCCGCCGTCTGCCAGTGTCCGGTCAGCGGATCCCGGATGCCGTTGATTCTTGCCAGCAGCAAGGCCGGCACCTGGTAGCGTTCGGCGATAATTTCCAAGGTATCGCCGGCCTGGACCCGGTAGGCCCGTTCCAACCAGTGCTCGCGGGAGTAGATCACCTTGGCGGCCATCGAGTCCAGGATCTTCGTAACCTCCCGCGTCTGCTCCCGTGACATCGGCAGGTCGGGATTGCCATAGAGTTGGGTGAGGTTCATCAGCCCCTCGGCGAATCGATTGTCTCCGACCTGCAACTCGACCTGTTGCATGACGCGATTGATTCGGCTTGCCGCTGAAGGGTTGGCCGGCGGCGAGGCAGCGGTCGAGCTGGAACCGTGGCTATTCGCGAAGGACTGTAGGTGGTCAGGCGGCGGTGGTAAGGAAACGATCGATGGGTCGGAGGACGACAGCCCCGGGCCATTTCCCGTGCCAGCCGGATTTCTGACGCCGTCCGGGTAATTCCTGTCGCGTACTGTCGTGGGCGGGACAGGCAGCGGGGGGGCTGATGCATCCGAACCAGACGGCCATGGTGCCGCGGTGTTTGTTGGATTGCCGGTGTTCGGCTGCTGGAATTGCAGCCCAGTGCCGCCGCCAACTTGTGGAGGGGACACACTCGGCGGTTGGGAGGGAAAATTGGGAGGGGCGTTGGTTTCCTGGCCGGACGACGCTGTGGACAGCGGCGCGCCGTTTAGACCGGGGATGGAGATAACCGGCGGTTTCGTATCCGGGTTCTGCCCCTGGGACGACGTAGTAGACTCCGCCGGGCGGTTCAGCGAGAGGTAGACTCCGCACAGCACCGCGAGCAAGAGACCGAAAAACAGGACATTCTTAAGCGTATTCATGACCGTCCTCCTTGACGAATCATGTCCAAGTCTTGGGAACCAAGCGCGCCGCCGAGAGCGAGATCCTTTCGCCCTTTGCGAGCTAATTCAGCCAAAGATTACCGACTTTAGCGCGGGCATCGTACTCGAAAAAGATTTGCAATGCTATGGCAATTCTCTCGTTTCCGGCGTTCCGGTGACCGGATCATAAACGGTCCAGCGTCATTCCGCAATCGTACGGCGGCAGGCTCACGATGCCGGGAGGCAGGAGGGCCTGGACTGACGGCCGTGGGCCGGGAACTCGGCAGCAGAGGTCAAGAAAAACTGAGTCACTTGGCGGCCAGTGTGCCACGATAGAGGTGGCCTGACTTGCCAATCGTGGGGGATCACAGCGAGTTTCCTTTCCTGCGGCGGCGTGCCCCACCGCCGCAGGTAAGGCTCTGTTGTAAAACAGCTACGACGTCTCCTCGGTTCGGGGGTGGGATTCTTCGTCGAGCGATTCCCATAAACCCTGGTTTTCGGCACTTTGATTTCGGTGATGGCAATAAGGGAGTAGCTACGCGTCAGAATTGCCGTTCGTCGGCCGACGACTCGGCCTTCTCGAAAAACCAAAGGTTGACGGCGGAAGTAAGTGCGTATACACTTACTATAGAAGCGAAAGGAAGACTCAATGAAGACATCCTCAAAAATGCCAAGCGCAGATCGCCGCACGGCAATCATCACTGCCGCCCGGAGGATTTTCGTTGAAAAGGGGTTCGAGAGAACGACCACACGCTCGTTGGCGGAGGCGGCGGGGGTCTCGGAGGCGCTTTTGTTCAAACACTTTCCCAACAAGGAAGCCCTCTATTCCGCCATCCAGGTGTCCTGCTTCAAGGAAGAGGGCGCGAACCTCGCCGAGCGCTTGCAGTCGCTGGAGCCATCCACGGCAGCCCTGGTGTTCTTGGTCCGTGATCTCGTATCACACATTCTGGCGGAGCCGCGTGACGACGAGGGGCTTCTATTTTTCCGCCTTGTTCTTCGCAGCCTGATGGATGAGGGCGAGTTTACCCGACTGGCAATCCAGGGAGGGCCGTCTCGATGGGTCACGAAGGTCGAACAGTGTATCAAGGCGGCAAACCGTGCAGGCGATATGCTCGATCGGCCCGTGCAGGCGAATCTCGCAGGTTGGATGGTCCATCAATTGATTACCGGGATCATGCTCCATACGCTGCCGCGTGAGGCGGTGATCGACTACGGAGTGTCGCATGAGGAACTTGTGAAACAGGTCGTCTGGTTCTGCCTGCGCGGCATGGGACTGAAGGAAGAGGTGATCCGGCGTTGTTACGAATCCGAGGCACATCCATGAAACGAGCATTCGCAATTCTGGTTTTGTTTGGCGTGGCAGGAGGCGGCGCGGCCTATTATGCCCGGCACACCACCACCAATTCCGGGACCGTGTATCGCGTGACGACGATCCAGCGGGGCGACGTGGCCCCGACGATCAGCGCCACCGGGACGCTGGAGGCGGAAGACCTCATCAACGTCGGCGCCCAAGTGGCCGGACTCATCGTCAGCTTCGGCAAGGACATCCACGGCAAGCAAATCGATTTCAACTCCGTGGTCGAAAAGGACATGGTATTGGCGACTATCGACCCCGTGTCCTATCAGGCCGCCGTCGCCCAAGCCGAGGCCGTGCTGGAGAATTCGCAGGCCAACCTGCTGCAATTCGAGGCGAAGGTCGAGCAGACGGAACACGATTTGAAGCGGGCCACCAGTCTCCGCGAGCAGCACGCCATTGCCGAGTCCGATTACGACGCCGCCGTGATGAACTGCAAGACGGCGGTGGCCAACGTCGCGGTGGGCAAGGCGACCATCAAGGCGAACAAAGCCGCTCTCGATGTGGCCAAGACCAATCTCGGCTATACCGTCATCCGCTCGCCCGTGCGCGGCACCATCATCGACCGCCGCGTCAACATCGGCCAAACGGTGGTCGCCGCCTTGAGCGCCCCCAGCATTTGCCTGATCGCCAAGGACCTGCGGCGTATGCAGGTCTGGGCCCTGGTCAATGAGGCCAACATCGGACGGATTTATCCGAACATGCCCGTCCGTTTCACCGTCGATGCCCATCCAAAAGACACCTTTGACGGCAAAGTCATTCAAATCCGCATGAATGCACAGATGACTTCCAACGTCGTCAACTACATGGTCATCATCGAGACCGATAACCCCACTGGAAAGCTCTTCCCGTATATGACGGCGAGCGTTTCGTTCGAGGAGCCTAAACGTGCCAACGTGCTGGTGGTCCCCAACGAGGCACTCCGCTGGAAACCAAAATCGGCGTCGACCGCGCAGACGATCGACGGCAAGACAGGCGAACAGCACTGTCTTTGGGTGGTAGGCAACGACGGCTCCCCCGAGCCGCTCGATGTCGAGGTTGGTCCCACGGACGGAACCGCGACCGAAGTGTACGGCGAACGTGTGCAGGAAGGAATGAAAGCGATTGTCGGAATCCAGAACGGTGAAAACGCGACGGACGAGGAAGAGGCCGGCGGCGAGGGCAAATCGAACATGCCGTTCCTGCCGAAGTTTCCCAAAAAGGGTCCGCCGAAGGGCGGTCCTCCGCCGGGCTAAGCAGCAAGAGACACGACGATGGAACTTATTCGGCTGGAAAACCTGCACAAGACCTATCACTTGGGCGAAGTCGACGTGCCCGTGCTGTGCGGCATTTCGCTGACCATCCAGCGTGGAGAAATGGTGGCCTTGATGGGCGCTTCCGGCTCCGGTAAGACCACGCTGATGAACATTCTCGGGTGCCTGGACCACCCCAGTTCAGGCCGATATTGGTTCGACGGCCAGGAGATGAGCCAACTTACGCCGAACGAGCGGGCCCTGGTGCGCACCGCGAAGCTCGGCTTCGTGTTCCAGAGCTTCAATCTGCTGCCGCGAACTTCGTCGCTGCAAAACGTACTGATGCCGCTGGACTATGCCGCCCAGCGGTGTTCCGGCGGCGAAGCCCGGCAATGGGCCCACGAGCTGTTGAATCGCGTAGGGCTGGCCGAGCGGGCTCACCACGAGCCGTCGCAAATGTCGGGCGGACAGCAGCAGCGGGTGGCGATCGGCCGCTCGCTAGTCAATCGGCCCACGCTCCTCCTGGCCGACGAGCCGACGGGCAACCTCGATTCGCACACGAGCGTTGAAATCCTGCGGATGTTCCAACGGCTCAACGCCGAGGGCATCACCGTCGTCCTGGTCACGCACGATTCCAACGTGGCCGCCTACGCCCATCGGACCATCCGTATCGTGGATGGAATGGTCGAGGGCGATAGTGTCTCCCCTCTCTCTTTGGGAGAGGGGCAGGGAGTGAGGGCTTTTCCTGCCCCGCAGCAAGGTGCCGCCGACCATGCGTACATGGTGCCCGATGGCCAGCACAGCCCTCAGTCTAGCCATCTTCTGGAAGGAGAGGAGACGCATACCAATCATCCCGAACCTTCGTGTGAGATTAGGCAAAACGCCCCGGTGCAGAATGTCTCGGGTGAATTCGACAAAACACAGGGAAAAACACGACAATGGATTGCGATTCGACCCCTGCCGGCCACATGGCGGACCGCGCTGGTCGCGCTGCGGCGCAACAAGATGCGATCGACCCTCTCGGCCCTGGGCGTCATCATTGCCGTGGCGGCCGTCATCGCCATGACGGAGATCGGCCAGGGATCGAAGGCGATCTTGCAGCAGAAGATCGCCAGCATGGGCGCGAACATGCTGATGATTTTGCCGGGGGCGACTACCACCAGCGGCGTGAACATGGGTGCCGGCAGCATGACGACGCTCACGCCTGCCGATGCCGATGAAATCCTGCGGCAGTGCCCGGCTGTGGCAGCCGTGGCGCCCGATGTGCGCGCCCGATCGCAAATCGTCCACGGCAGTTACAACAGCGTGCCCAACCAGATCAGCGGCACGACGCCGGCCTATCTGCTCATTCGCGATTGGGAGGACATGGCCCAAGGAGCGATGTTCACCGACTTCGACGTGCGGAGTTGCAACACGGTGTGCGTAATCGGGGCCACGGTCAAGAAGGCGCTTTTCCCCCGCGAACCGCCGCTGGGCAAGGAAATTCGCATGAACAACGTTCCTTTTCGCGTCATCGGTGTGTTGGCCAAGAAGGGGGCCAACATGATGGGCCAGGATCAAGACGACATCGTCCTGGCCCCGTGGACGACCGTCAAGTATCGCGTCAGCGGCTCCATGTTGACCAACACGAACCAAAGTTCCAGCGCCAGCGGCGAATCCTCCTCGACCAGCGACGCGGTCAATACGTTGAGTAACCTCTATCCCACCGCTTCCAGCCTGTATCTCAGCCGTACGACGGTGCAAGCCGCCGACACTCCGTTGTCGGAGCGGATGGCCAACGTCGATGTGATTCAGGCCAAGGCACGATCCTCGGAACGGATCGAGGAGGCCATCGCACAGATGACCGCGCTGTTGCGGGAACGCCACCATTTGCGCGAGGGCCAGGAGGACGATTTCGACATCCGCAGCATGGCCGAAATGACCGACATGATGTCGTCCACCACCAAATCGATGAGCGATTTGCTGTTGGCGGTGGCCCTGATCTCGCTGGTCGTCGGCGGGGTGGGCATCATGAACATCATGCTGGTCTCCGTGACCGAGCGGACCCGCGAAATCGGGCTTCGCATGGCCGTCGGCGCACGAAGCCATCACATCCTCCGGCAGTTTCTCGTCGAGGCCGTCGTGCTGTGCCTCGTCGGTGGCGGCATCGGAATCCTCGTGGGCCGACTCACGTCGATCACCGTGAGATTCTTCACCCGCTGGCCCATCAAGGCGTCGGTATCGATGATCGTGGCTGCCGTGGCGGTTTCGGTTGGTGTCGGTGTCGTGTTTGGCTTCTATCCCGCCTGGAAAGCATCGCGGTTGGACCCGATCGAAGC
>CAWDQE010000009.1:0-107635 GCA_963804375.1 uncultured Planctomycetia bacterium | reverse complement strand
GTGCAATACTCAAGGCCCCGGCCGTTTGCTTGACCGCCGTCTTGAACCGTGACGGTTAGAGACGAGGGTTGTAAAATGGAGGTTATGAACGACGACAACCACGATGAAACGCCGCTCCTCTGTGCCCGCTGCAGTTCCGAACTTACGCCGGGGACGGGCGATTTCTACGTGGTGCGGATTGAGGCCCTTGCCGATCCCACGCCACCGGCCTTCTCGGAAGAGGATATGGAGCACGATCCCAGGGCGGAAATCGAGCGGCTGATCGAGCAAATGCGCAATCTGTCGGAGCAGGAGCTGCTCGATCAGGTTTATCGACGGCTCGTCGTTTATCTGTGCGGCCCGTGCTACCGCCAGTGGATCGAGAACCCAGTAGGATGAGTAGAGCCACTGCCTGATACCCACAGCTGGCCACCGGCTGTAGAATTGATGCCCAACGCCCACTCCAAGAGATACGCTTGCCATGCGAATTGCCATCACCGGAGCTACCGGGTTCCTCGGCCGGTACATCGTCTCCCACTTTGCTTCCCAGGGCTACCCCTGCCGCTGTTGGTATCGCCCCGGCAGCGACCGGGGCGGCTTCGAGGCCGTCGAACGGCAGGTCGAATGGCTGGCGGGCGAGTTGGGAAACCCTGGCGCATGCACTCGTCTCGTCGAGGGCTGCGATGCCGTAGTCCACGCTGCCCTATACCATCCCGGCGGCGGCTTTCGCGACGAGGAGGGCGACGTGCTGGAGTTCGTCGAGAAGAACGTCCTTGGCACCCTGCAACTGATCGAGGCGGCACGGCAAGCCGGGGTCGAGCGGTTCGTGTTCATTTCCACCTGCGCCGTCCACGAGAAGATTCTCGACGATCGGCCCCTGGACGAGACCCATCCCACCTGGGCCACCAGCCACTATGGCGCACACAAGGCGGCCATTGAACAGTTCGTCCGCAGCTACGGCTTCGGCCAGGGCTACCCGATCTGTGCCCTGCGCCCGACCGGCATTTATGGCGTCGCCAGGCCGGTCGAGAGCAGCAAGTGGTTCGACCTCATCCAGGCCGTGGCGCAGGGCCAGTCGGTCGAGTGCCGCCGGGGCGGGAAGGAAGTGCATGCCGCGGACGTCGCCAGGGCCGTCAAGATCCTGTTGACCGTCGAGGGCATTGCTGGGGAGGTCTACAACTGCTACGACCGCTACGTATCAGAATATGAGGTGGCACAGATCGCCAAGGAGCTATCCGGGAGCCGGCCCGAAATCCTGGGCAAGCCAACCGCCCCCAAGCACCAGATCGTCACGGGGAAGATCCAGCGGTTGGGCATGGAGTTCGGTGGGCGGACCCTTTTGGAGCAGACGATCCGAGAGATGGTGGATGTCACCTGATGGCTCGCCGGCCTGCGGCGCACGCAGCGCAAGCGAAGGCCGCGTCGTTCAAGCAAAGGCAGCAACTGCCAATATAGCCGGTGCCGCCGGTCAGGAGAACGCTATCTGGAACATCACGACGCACTGCACGAAGCCTGACACCCATGGCCAATGATAGCCCTCTCATTGGATGCTTTCCAAGCCCACATCGACTTGCTGCTCTGCTCCGTCTCGTAACAGGGTCAGCTTCACGGTAGCTCCCGCCTCGTATTCGCCCAGTGCCGCGAAAAGGTCCTGCACCGATTGGACCGGGTGTTTGCCCACGGCTGTGATCACGTCACCCAGCAGGATTCGATTAGCCGCGTCACGTCGGGTCGGGCGCAGCCCCGCCTTGGCCGCCGGGCTTCCCGGCTGGACGCCAACGATAACGACCCCACTGATCCCCAATTCGTCTGCCAAGTGGTCCGATGCAACTTGGACTCCCAGACCCGGACGGACGACTTTGCCGTGGCGGATCAACTGTGGAACAATACGATTGACCTCATCCACGGGAATCGCGAAGCCAATCCCCGCAGAGGCCCCCGAAGGGCTGTAGATGGCCGTGTTGACACCGATCAAGCGACCCGAACTGTCCAGAAGCGGGCCGCCAGAGTTGCCCGGATTGATCGCGGCATCCGTCTGAATCATGTCCTTGATCACGCGGCGGTTGACTGATTCAATCTCTCGGCCCAGGGCACTGATGATGCCGGTCGTAAGGCTCTGATCCAAGCCGAAGGGATTACCGATCGCGAATAACCGCTGGCCCACTTGCAGGTCGTGGGAGGTTCCTATTGCGATCGGGTGCAGCTTGTCTTTCGGGGCATCCACCATGAGCACCGCCAGATCTTTATCGGGGTACGCCCCTACCAGCCGGGCCTTCCAACTGGAATGATCGGCCAATGTCACCTGGGCCGCATCCGCGTCCCGGATCACGTGGAAGTTCGTTACGATGTGCCCCTGGTTGTCCCAGACGAACCCCGATCCAGTGCCCTGCGGAATCTGAAACACGTCCAGGCTGAAAGCGTCTTGCCGTACTGCCAGCGTGGTGATGTGGACCACGGAAGGGGAGGCTTGGCGGAAAAGGGCTATCGTGGTCTTCTCCTCCTCGGCCAAGTCGCCACGGGGGGTAATGGCTCGGGGAAGGGCATTGGGGTCCACACCGGAAGACCGCCATGACCATAACCGCCAAAGGAGACCTACCAGGAGAATCGCAATCACAATGAACAGCCACGAGCGGCGTGGCCGCGAAGGTCGATACGCATTGTCACCGAAACTAGCCATGTAATTTTCCTTCGTGAAGCTCCTTGATTGGGTTTCCGAAAGCTATCGGAGAACGCCGCCAAGGAATTTTATGGTATCCCACACCGAGACCACCTGCAACGAGCCGATCGGCAACGCAATGCTTTGAGTTTTAGTCATTCAGACTTCCGGCAAGCCACCGACGAAACCAAGGATCGTCGCCACGGCGTCCTGCCAGTTCGCTAATTCTGTCCGGCCGGACGCCTTGCGGGGTTTGAATCCGTGCTCACCGTCCTCAAGCCAATGCAGGTGGACCGAGGCCGCAAGCGGATAGCTTACAACGTCGTCCTGGTTGCCGAACGGGTCCCGCGTTCCTTGGACGATCAGGGTGGGCGTCTTGATGGCCCGCAAGTGCTCGATGCGGGTCTGAGCAGGTTTGCCGACCGGATGGAAGGGATAGCCGAGACAGACGAGGCCCGCCACTTCCGCCTCGTCCCCGATCATGCTGGCGATCCGTCCGCCGAGGGATTTTCCACCGATCACCAACCGTGTCTCCCAAAGCTGGTCGATGACCTCCAGCCATGCCTCACGTAAGACATCCTCCCTGTCTGGCGGCCGTTTCCGACCGCCGAGCCTGCGCTGAGCCATGTACGGGAACTCGAATCGCACTACACGCAACCCGCCATCGGCCAAGCCTTTGGCGAAGAACTCCAGGAACGGCGTGTCCATGCCCGCTCCGGCGCCGTGTGCCAGGATAATAGTCGTGGGAGCCTTGGCCGGGCCGTTGATCTTCCATTGCGACGAGGTGGATCGAGACATGGATTCAGGGCAGTGGGATCATGGACGGAGACATACATGACCGCAAAAGCGGATTAGAAGCACGAAGAATCTTATCCCGGCCATCATGTCCAAGCAAAGCGGTGCATGCAAGGCGGGTCACGATGTCCGAGAACTGCCCCGTCATGTTGCAATAACCGCTTTTGCGGTCACAAGTGACCGCCAGTCTTAGACCGTGCCTACCGCCACCAGGCGGAGAAACCCATCTGCATCGGTAGAGCCACCCGCTTACTCCTCTTCGATTGGAGGATAGCACAGCGGCGGCCAGTTGTCATCCGCCCGATGCTCGATCACCAGTTGCAGGATCACCGGCAGAAGGTCTTCGAGGATACGACAGCATCGGCTCAGCGTCGTTCGATTGAGCCGGCTGCCCCGCGTAGCTGCGCCGTGGGCGATCTGCCCGCGAAGTACGGCGATCCGCTCGAACGTGAACTCCAGGATAGCGAGCCAGCTCTTATCGTGATACAGGCGAAGGGCACGATGGTACTTGGCGCGGATGTTGCCTGGTGCAGCCGGCTCTTTCCAGAATCGCGGGTCCAGGAACTTGTTCTCCAGTAACCAGAGAATGTCCCTCTCCAGGGCGCAGAGTCGCTCTGCGATCAGTCCTCCCTTGTCGATGCCCAGTACCATGCCCAGAAATGCGTTCCGGGATTCGGAATCCTTCATGGGATGGCCAGCTTCCGTATCCCACGTCCCGTAGAGCGAGTTCATTGCGATCCAGGCATACAGCAAACGGCCATCGGGTTGCTCGGTCTTGTCGAGTTCCAGGGCCCGCTCGAACCAGCTCAGCGCACGGTGGACGCGGATCTGAAAATTCTGGAATCTGCCCTCCGTGGCCTTGCGCACGGCTCTGAGCCCCCTGCGAAGCATGTTCGTGTCCATGGCGGGCTCTCTACACCTTGACGTAACAGCCTGGATGCGTGAAGAAGAGTCCCGTTTCCTGGACCTCTTGGCCAGTCAAGTCGCGCCATACTCTCGCGTACGTGCGAAGCTGCGGGGCGTAGTGCTCGGTGAGACCGGGAACCGCACCGACCGCGGCACGATCCGTCTTGTAATCGACGATGACCCAGCCTGGCTGCTCCAGGAACACCAGGTCGATGACGCCGCGAAGAAGTGTGGGGAGACCGACCTTGCTCAACTTGTCCGGGGTAAGCAGCGTCTGGAACGGTACTTCAACAAGTCGCTGCGGGCTGGCCATGGCCCGCTGCCAAATGTCGGATTCCATGACCTTGCGCACCGTCTGCACGGCAGTTTCCGCCAGGTCCGAGGTCAAACCCTGGTCGGTTAGAACCGACGCTGCCAGCGGCTTCAGATCGACGCCTGGATTGCGCATGGCGGTTTCGAGCAGCAGGTGAATGACCGTTCCCCATTCCGTCCCGTGCTCGCCGGAAGTTACTCCCCGTCGTCCATCGCTCAGGGAAATCGCCTTGGCCGCCGCGGTGGCGTAGGTCGGGTGCAATACGCTTTCCCACCGCTGCTGAATCTCGGCACTGGCATCGCGCACACTCCCGCTGGTGACGACCACGGGTTTGATTGGTTTCGCAACTCGCTCGCCGGGATCTTCCAGTGATGCGCTTTCCCCAAGGTGTTCCTTAAAGAACTGCCACGGGTTCCAATTATTGCCCTTGTCACGCTCTGTAATCGTGAGCATCGCACCGGCGCGGGTCGCGGCCACGTACAGCAGGCGTTGGTTCTCGGCATCCCGGAATCTCTGCTCTTCGGCAGCGAGAGTCTCCCATCCTCGTGGATGGGCCACGAGTGGCGGCGATTGCCAGCCCTGCGCTTCGCCGAAGATGGCGAGGTACCCCCGGACGCCATCCCCGGACCTGTCGATGTGCAGGTCCACGTCATGGTCCGATTCGCCGGCCGGGTCCACCAGGAACACGACGGGCGCCTCCAACCCCTTGACCTTGTGCAGGTTCATAATGCGGACCGCCGGTACTTCGTGAGGTTTTGCCGGCACGCCATCGTGCTTCTCTTCCCGGTCCACGATTTGTCCCAGGTATTCCGCCAGGTCGGCCGCCGTCCATAGACCTGCCTGCTGCGTCCGCAACAGCTCGATGCCCTTGGCCAGGCTGCCTGCCTGGATCGTTCCTCCGGCCGCCATGCCCGCGAGTACCGTCAGACCGAGGTCCGCCACGATCTTCTCGATGGCCGACACGGGCGGAATCTTGGCCAGCCAGAGGGCATATTTCTTCAGCCGCTCGAAGGCGTATTGGAACTCCTCCACGGCTGATCGCTTCAGCTTTTCTGGAATCGTGGCGTGGAAGGAGAACCGGCCGCCGGCCTTCTTGAAGGCATAGAGATCCGTATCGCTGATCCCGAACAGCTTGCCGCGAAGGACAGCGACCAACGCCACGGGGTCGTCCGGCCGCGTGACAGCGTGCAACAAAGTATAGAGCAATCCGAGTTCATCGACTTCGTTCAGGGAAGTGCCGCCGGTGACTTGGCACGGGATACCCAACTCCTGCAATTTCCTGGCATAGGTGCTGAGCCGTTCCTTCGTTCGCGTGATGATAAGGAAGTCGCCGGCCGTCGCCGCCGACGTGACCCCTCGGTCCAGGTCCTTCTGAGAACGCGGAATAGAATGCTTATCGGTAATTGCCGCCTGAATCGTCCGCGCCAAGAGATCGGCCTCGTATTCGGCGATGGCAAACTTGTCACCAGTGTCGCTGGGCACTTGGAGTACGCGGAGGCCGGCCAGATCGCCGCTGCTGCCCTCCGTGCGGCCAATCTGCATCGGGCGTCGGGCCGGTGCATGGACCGTGGCCTCGGCCGGAAATACCGGGTCGAAGGTCTCGTTGACCCACTCCACGAGCGGCCCGATGGTGCGGAAGTTGGCCGAGAGGGCGACGATCTGCCCCCCGCTCCGTTCAATAATCTGGCGGACCTGGTTGTAGGTGGCGATGTCCGCCCGGCGAAAACGGTAGATCGACTGTTTCGGGTCGCCGACGACGAAGAGCGAACCATCGACCGGCCGGCACTTGCGCCAGTCGGTCTCGGCTTCTCGTTGGGCCGTAAGAAGCAACATGACCTCGGCCTGGATCGGGTCGGTGTCCTGGAACTCGTCTACCAACAAGTGGGTGAACCGCTTGCGGAAGTATTTCCTGATCTGCGGCTTGTCACGCAATAGATCGGCCGCCTTCATCAAGAGGTCCTGGTAGTTCAGGCCGCGGGCCTCTTGACGCAGACGGTCATATTGTTGACGAGCCGGCATGATCGCCCTGAGAATCGGCTCGTAACGGTGCTCCCGCCACGTCTGGATCAAGGGCTGGGCGACCTCTTCGGCGAAGTCATCCCAACTGGCAAGTTCTGCCAGGGCTTGGGGCTTTCCGCCCGGCCAGTTCTTCTGCACGACCGTGGTCTTGCCCGGCGCGCCGAATCGCTCCAGCACGGCCATCAGCCCCACTGCCGTCCCTATGTCAGTGTAGCGGGCAATCTGCGAGATCAGCCGGTACTTCGGCATCAGTTTGTCGTTGCCCGGATCGGCTGGCAGCGCGTCCAGGAGCCCGCGAATGTGCCGGATGTACTGCTCTAGCTTCTTCCGTGCCGGCGCCAAATCAGGCATCGGCACTTTCTCCGCCGGCCATTCGTCGACGTCGGGATAGTCGCAGAACTTGCGGAAGGTCGGCCCCAGCCCTCGGATCTCGATCCCCAACCCCTCCAGTTCCGTCAGGATCGGGTCGTCCGTGGCAAGCAGTCGGGCGATATGTTCTTCCCATGTCCGTTGGCGGAGTTGGGCATCCTCTAGTTCGTCGAGTTCCTGGAAGCCCACATCGACGCCGGCCTCAACTGGGCGTTCGCGGAGCAAGCGGGCACAAAACGAGTGGATCGTGCCGATGACACACCGTTCCACGGTGGCAACCGCCGCGTCCAAACGGACACGTACCTCACCTTTGGCCGCCCTGGCTGCCCTTTCCAGGTCGATCTGGAATCGGGCACGGAGTTCGGCCGTCGACTTACGGGTGAAGGTCACGGCGGCCATGTTATCGGTTCGGCATTTCCCGCTGGCCAAGAGGGCCACCATGCGGCCAATCATGGCCGTCGTCTTGCCTGTGCCAGCAGCGGCCTCGACCAGCATGGTCGTGTCCAGTTCGCTGGTAATCAGATCCCGCTCGGCCTGGTCCGGCGGCACAGGGGATTTCTTATCTTTAGCCATTGCCTCGCAGCTCCCGTATCGGTTTCAAGGCTTGATTCCGGCCGTTATCCAGCTTGAGCTGGCTGGCCACTGCGGTTGCCGTCAGGTCGTGGCAGATCGACTTGTAATCGCAGTAGCCGCAGTCCTCTTCGGGGTCGTTCGTGGCCAGAAATGCGCCGTTGGCAACAATCTGGCACAGATGTCCCATCACCTCCCCGGCACCAGCCAGTTGTTCGCGGGTCTTGACGATGCGTTCTCCCTGGCCACGACCGGTCGGGAAGTAGTAGCCGGCCTGTTTGACGACAGCCTTGCGATTGATTTTGCGTTTCAAGACCGATTCGGCCATCGCCAGGTACAGGGCATGCTGTACCAGCCTGCCCTTGGCAAACGGATCGGCGTCCCGGTACTTCTTGTAGATGCGTCCCGTCTTGTAATCCCAGATCGAGAAATCCCAGCTCGAATCATCCCCGATCCGGTCCACACGGTCGATCCGCCCGCGGGCACGGAATTTCCGGCCGTCTGGCAACGACACGGAAATTGGTTCTTGATCGTCCAGCGGCGATGCCTCGTCCTCCGTTGGCATGCCCAAGGCTGCTTCCAGGTACTCGGGGCGGCTCTGCTGGCAGAACTCTTCCTCCCCGGCCAGGAAGATCTTGGCGGCCTCATAAAGCTGCTGACGCTGAGCCCGAAAGACGCTTTCGTTCGGCGGCGGGAAGAGTTCCCGGTACGCGGCAATCTGCTCTTCGAGAATCTTCGTCAACTTCCACTCGTCGCGGCTGACCTTCGGCAACAGGTTCTTCTTGCGCAATTCTGTCATGAAGTGCCGGAACACCTCGTGCAAGAGCAAGCCGAACGCCAAGGGATCGAGCCACCTTGTTGGATCGACCACCAGTTCCTCCGGCGGCTCGATGCGGAGCACGTAATGAAAGAACCACGCCAACGGACAGCGTCCGATCGTCTCCAGGCTGCTGGCCGATAGAATCCGCCCGTCAGGTTTGGTGGGATCGTGGTCGGCGCCGGCCTCGGCGACCATGCCGTCGAACACGGAAAACTTCGCGCCCACCCGCTCAGTAGCTGCTCGTTGCCCGCGGCCCAAGTGCGGGAACCTTTCGGCCACAAGTCCCGATATGTCACCGATCGTTTCCGGGCCGCAGAGCCGCCAGAGCCACCAATCAGCCTCGTCCAAACAGCGTTCGGGCGACCGCGGGGCAAACGACGCAGGCGGCGGCAGCCACCGTAGTAGGTCGGTCTGATCGCCGTCGTGCTTCCCCGAAAGGATGCGGAACGCCGCCAGCACCACCGGGCTGGGGAACATCTCCCGGTCATCGGCCAGATCATGGCAGCAATAGCTCAGGACGACCCGGCCTCGCAATCGGGCAAGCAACCGGGTGAACTTGTCGAGCTTTTCCTTGAGATGGTCGGCAGCCGTGGGCAGTTTGGGGGATAGCGCCCGGCGTTCGTGGTCCAAAAGCAGCGGGTCTTGCAGCCCGGCCCCCGGAAACCGGCTATCGTCCAACCCGACGATGAAAGTCACCGGCCGCCCTGAATGGCCGCCGGAAAGGGCGTGGGCCACATGGATGCAGCCAGGCCGCGGTCCGCTCCCACCAACCCGAACCTGGTCCACCAGTCCGACCAGCCACTCCCGGAAATCGTGACTTAGATCGCCTCCGACCTTTTCCAGCCAGTCCTGCATCCCAAGGATCTCATCTGCCAGGGCCTGCAAGGCATAGTTGTCGAACTCGTTGACCGCGCGAGCGAATTGCCCAAGGAATTGTCCGGCGGCGGCCAGGATTTCCTTGGGGGCTGCCTCAGATTGGGGCGTGATCGGCAGGATACCTCGCAACAGGCCGTCGAGGAGCCGAAGGCTCTCTACCCGCCGTTTTACCGCCGCTTGCTTATCGACGTTGATCTCGCCATCGTCATTGGTGAACTCGGCGGGGTTGGCCAACTGACGCTCACCACCGGCAATCTGTTCCGCCAGCCGGGGGACGTAACGATCGCGCCCCAGCCCGATCCCAACCGACCGCAGCACCACGGCCAGGCTGCTGAAGCTGAATTGCTCCCGGTCGTGCCCTGGGATGTTGAGCAGGCCATCCTGAACCATACGAACCATCGTCGCTTGCGGATAATCGTCGGCCGCCCAGGCCAGCCACGCCATCAGCGCCCGCCCAGGCCGGCTATACTGCACGGGGATGCCCTCGGCGAAAGTAATTGGCAACCCCTTGTCCGTGTCCTCCGACTCCGGCTGGAGACGCCAGCCCAACTCGTAGAACAGCGGGACGTAGGTCTCAGTATCCGTGTGGAGAACCTCGACTTCGTCCAGAGATCGGCCCGCCTCCAGGCAACGCCGGAAGACTTCGCGGACCTCGTTGACCTCCCCGATCGCCCGGAAGATTTCGGCCGTCCCGTCACTCTTCGGCGCGGGCGATTCCGTGGGGCTGGGCAGCCATCGCAACAGCATGGCGTCCGAAAGCCCTTTTTTGCCGTCATCGGGCACCGCTGAGCGGTTGATCGACGCCGACCACAAGCAGTTTCTCTTTAGGCAGCGCATCGAGCAGTTCGCGCTCAAGGGCAGTCAGTTCAAGGTCCTCGGGAATCAGAATCAGCACGTCTTCGGCCAGCGCCGAGCGATCATTCTTCAGCCGAGCCTTGGCCATCTGGAGCACAGCGGCGTAGTCGACCAATCGCAAGGAATCGAGTTGCCCCAGGTATTCCTGGAGCAATCTGCCTACATCCTTGGCCTTGGCGGCGACCTCGAACGCCCCCGGCCGAAGCATCTTGGCCTCCATGCCGGCCAGACGAATGGCTTCGATCGCAGAGAGCATCGTTTGCGACAGACCGGCACTCGGCTTGAGGTCCGACAAATAGCCGGATTCCCCACGCAGCAGGCGGCCAGCGATCGAATCGACGAGAATGGCTGCCCCTTCGCCCGCGATGAGGCTCGTACCCTTGCTGGCCATTTCGGGGGCAGCCAGTTCCAATGCCAGGCTCTTGATCGTATTGATGCGGACGTTTACGGTCGGCTGACCTTCACGCACCACGGCATCCAGCCATTGGTGACCGACTCGCAGGGAGGGGGCGACGAGCCATTTCTCCGTCAAGAGGTGCTTCTGGCACGCCATCGCAAGGAGGTGAGTGTGTCGGTTTAACATCTGTCATGTTCTCCAGACAAATCGACGGCATCATTGCCCGGCGGATTGTGCGTGCGGCTTTGGTTCGGGTGGCGTCAGGTTAATCCGAACACATTCCATCGCCGCAGCCAGCTTCTCCGGCGTCAACCGTCGCATCAAATACTCCAAGAGGTCGTCCTGCCTCGGCTGCCCGAAAACCATGCGGTAGATGGCCAGAGCCGTCTTGAGACCAGGCAACATTCGCGCATCCCGGCTTAGCGGCAACACTGGAATGTGGCGTTCGATCATCGCGTTGCCCTCAAAGACCCAATATGGGACAATTTGCGATTTGTCGTCCGACTCCTCGCACGCCAGGTTGAACATCCATTCCCAAGGATCACACCAGTTGCCGTTGAGAGAGGTGAAATACCGCGCGGCCACATTTTTGCGTACTGCATGTCCCTTGTACCGATGAATCCGGCCTTCCCGTTGCTCAAGATCAACTGGATTGGAGGGCAGATTCCAATGGACCACGGCGTGGCAGTATTGATGAAAGTCGAGCCCTTCCTGGCCGATCGACGTGGTTGCAAGCACAAATGGCCAGAATGGTGAATTGAAGGCAGCCCGTACGTGTTCTTTACGCGCGCGGGAACTCTCTTCTTCGCCGCTGTCATCGCCAAACCGCATAGCAAATCTCGCCCGCATGATCCTCTGCTCGTCAATGGCAACCACACCGTCCTTGTTGCGGCGAATGTCATCGACACGCGGCTGCGCAACACGGAGCGCGACCGCTTCCACTATTGCCTCACTGACTTCTTCAGCTTTGTCGACCTGGTTCTTATTGACTACTCCCAGCGATTCGTGGAGGACATGAACGTACTCGTCCATAACCGCTTGTAGACAGCCGTCTACGCAATACTCCAGCACCCTCCGCCAGTACGGCTCGGTACCGTTCATCCCCCGTATCATCGACGTGACTTCAGGAAGATTGAAGAGCGACCGGAAGCCCCAGGCGATCCAGCCAGCACAGTCCCGAACATCCAAATTATTGGTAGCCGCTGCGCCACCGCAGATCCTGGACAACGACCGTAGCGCCACGACGCCTGGTCCGGCGATTGCCATTTGTGCCAGTACCCGTGCCAAGTCGGCCGGCGGACGTCCGAGATCGCTTGGATTTTCGAGCACGTCGCTGGCCATTTCGACGTGCTTATCCCATGCAGACTGCTCGGATTCCTTGCGGTCTGAGTCGGTTTCGCCACTCCAGCAATCTGCCAGATCCTCACGTTCAAACCAATCACGAACGACATCGGGGTTGTGGCGTTGATCGAGCAGCAGGGGGGCCGCCCAATACCAGTGTTCATCGGACTGACCTGTGCTCGGAGCGTTAGCGGTGATCTCCCGCAACTGCGATTGCATCTCCTGTTCAACTCGCTCAAGCACACTCCCAGCATCGAAGAGGTCTCCCGTCGCCCGGCCGCGCTGTCTCAAAGCAAGAGGATCGAATCGTTCTGCAAAGAAGCCACAGGGATAGATTAGGCCGAGCACAGGCATCCCCGTAAGGCGGCCCTGCGAACGTGAAAAATCCAGAAGGCGGCCACGGCGCTCTCGGCTGGCCGCAGAATTGCGCGCGGATGGGTCGAACGCCTTCGTCATTTGCCGTTCCGCCTCGTAGCTCAGCAGTACGGAAATGGCTTTAGGAACGACCTTCCAACTGGAGAATACGAGCCTCTTCGTAAGACTGCTAAGCCAAGGTTCTGCGAACGGCCCGCTCAGCCCATAATAAGGCGCCACGGGCGGAATCCAAAGCAACTGCCATGCCTTGGCTCCAGCAAAGCTGAGCGTATCTTGCAGCAGGCCGCGCAGTCGGGAATTTCCGGTGTCAATCCCGTCGTAGGAGTCGATTGCACCCCAGGGGAGCAAGATGTCTTTGGCTTCCACGATTCGGTCAGCAAGTTCCAGCCCGCGTCGTGAACCTTGCGTCACCGAATCGGCTACGCCGCTAAAGACGTGTTTCAGTTGATAACGCTCCATGAAGTTCAGCAAGTACGGCGCCGACTTCCAATACTCGATCTGGTCACCAAGACACAATCCATCCCCGTCGTCTTCTTCCAGCCACTGGACGATTCGTTGCAGTTGGACATAGGCACGGACATCGGATGCCTCAAGCCCGACGTGATCCGCGACCTCAAGGAGCATCCCATTACGATCCTTGGAGGCCGCGAGTCGCTCGTTGCGGATCATCGTACTGCGCAGAATCGCCTCAAGCTCATTCCTCACCTGGCCAAGACCATCTCCGTCACCGTCCGCCAGCCGATAAAGTTGCTGCCGGTACTCCTTCAGTAACGTGCCCAAACGGGCCTCATGGTCGGGATTGTGCAACAAAAACCCGACCGTGCGCAGGAAATCACGATAGTGGTCCTCGTCCCCATCGTCCTCCCCGGAGGTATACATCTTGTACGGCGTTGCCGATAGTAAGAGCACTCTCGCATCTTCCCACTCAAACAGCTTCTCGGCGAGCAACCCAGCATCATCTTCTGGCTCCAAGAGATGTCTAAATCGCTGAAACTCGTCAAGGATAATCAAGTCGGGGTCCAATGACCGGATACAAGTTTCTGCCAAGAGCGCGGAGTTCCCCAATGACCGCGGAGATTTCCCGCCTCGTCTCTTCGGGGATGCGCCGCCACGGTTTCGCACGGGGTAGTTCCTTGCACAAGCGTTTGAACCGGACCCGCAATGTCGGCCGCCCTTCGTGTCGGCACTTACGATTGTCATCCCGGATGGATGTGAAGAAGGCCCGCCGCAATTCGGCATCAATTTTGCCGTCGAAGTTCTGGACGGCGTCCCAGAAATTCTGGGGGGTCATTCCCACTTTCAACACATTCTGCGGTCGCTTGCCACGAAAACGCCAGACCTTGGAAAGCATCCGGTAAAGCAGCACCCGCTCCTCTGACCGGCCGGTACTGCGTTTCAACTCGAAAGACGTTCCTGGCGTAAACGACACGAAGTTCAGCTTATTCTTCTTCAGGTCACGGATCAGCGTGGGCAACAAAGTGATCCGAGACGGCAACGCGAACTCAGTGTTTTCCGCGATGTTCAGGCGGTTGATGTTCTGTTTCGCAATGTCGGCGTTGGAACAAATATAGACTACGTTGATGTTTGGCCGATCCCACAGATGGTCAACTACCTTTGCAATGACACCACGAGCAACAAGAGTCTTTCCCAGCCCTACCTCGTCAGCCACGAGGAATCGCCGCGCCGGCGAGTCGTCTTGATACATCCGCCGGAAAACATAGTCTACCGATCGCCGCTGAAAACTCTTCAGTCCTCGCAATACGCCGGCAACGTCGGGCTTTTCACGCTTGGTCTTCATTTCTGGCTCTCCTTGACCTGGCGGATAGGCAGCCATATCTCGTCGAAGCCTGCGGGAATCCGTGCTCGTCCTTCAGGCGTTTTCGAGAGGTCAGCTATAATACGTGCCACGCTATCGAGTTTCGACGGGTCCTTCACCAAAGCGCGGAGCATCGGTTCCAAGAGCGGCAGCCCCGACTCTGACTGCTGGTGCGGACCGTGCGTCCCTCCAGGTTCACCATCCAACAGGTCCAGTGCTTTCCTCGCGTCCCAACCATCGTCGGCCAGCAGCATGAGCAGGTACTTCAAGACATGGTCGGCATCCTTCAGCAGCGCCAAGAGCAGCCGTTCTCTCCGGTCAGGCGGCTCGCCCTCCATGGGGACATTGACCACAAACTCGCACTCCCCCCACTTATCCTCCAGGGCCAATTTCAGTTGGAAGACAAAGAACGAGGTGATGGCCTCGAACGAGACCTCACAGAACTTCACAGCGGGGTTCCTGATCGGAACGCTCTGTAGATGGTGCTCCCGAAGCGTAATTGGCCGACAGGAGACCTCGATTCTCGTGTCGGCGTCATCGAACAACGGCTCTGTTGCCGCGAGGGCAAGGTCAAATACATTGGCGCCGTTTTCAACAATGGACAGTTTGAGCGGGCATCGTGCGATCCTACGTTGAATCTCCGACAACCGCCGTTCCAACCTTGCTTGGGACTCGTCCGGGGCAGCAGGCTCGGACGGTGGAACGTACGGCTGTAGCATGTTCCAGAAGGCGTGGTTATCGGAATCGAATATCGCGTCGATACCGCACTGCTTGTACGGGCCGGCTGAGCTCAACGAGAAACTCGATGTTGCGGCTAAAAGCCGCGTCCGTGGCGTTCGCCGACCCGGTCCAGATACTTCCTCTGTTACCGATGTCGGCAAGATAAGTCTTGGCGTGCAGCCCTGAAAGAACGCCGTGGGCCGCTTGAGTCGATTCTGTAGCCGCGTCACTGGTGGCCGTTTCGTCGCCTTCGCGGATGTCCACGGGTTCGTCGGATGCCAAGTCGTCTTCCGCATCAATCTCAGCCGCCGGATTCAGCGTGTACACATCGTTGAACCGTTTGCGGGTGGAATCGGAGATTTCCTCAAGGCTCTCGGCCCGTGAGACCAGACACCACCCCTTGGCGTTCTTCGTCAGCTTCCGCAACGGTGTGTCGGCGAGGAATGGCGAGATGACCATAACGTAATCCATTTCCTCTGGAAATGGCCAGACGGCATGGTCTCTTATCCCGAGCGGCCAGAATCGAACTTCATCGAAACCCTGCGGTAGCTCGAATGTAACTCGATGAAGTTCCTCGGCAATTCGGCTTACGTCGCTGGTAATCGCTTCGGGTACAGGACGAACAGCGTACTCTGGCAGTCGCGCGATAAAGCTACAGAGCGGCTCCATTTCCTTCAGTTTCCGGCCGCGCGGGTTCAGTGTGCCCTCCAGGGCCAGCATGGTATCCCATGAACGGTCAAAGGTGATGTTGCGACTAGGGCACAGGAAACGGTAAACGATCGGCCAATCCTTGTCGGGCTCCCGCTCAGTCGGCTGAAATCGCAAGATCCATAATTTGGGATGGAAAACACCATTTGAGTCGGCTGGCGTTACCTCGAACACCGACTTCTCAAGGTAGCTGAAGAGACGCCGATTCTTGCTTGGGACGTGAATCAGCCCGGCCTGGCAGAAGATATGAGTTCGGTTGGCGTACCGCCGCAGCGACTCCAGCAATGCGGATGGACTAGCCGAGATGCGTCCATCCTTTGCCTCGTAATCGAACAGTGTGAACGCAAGTGGCGTCACAAGCAGCGCCAGCAGATCAAGACTATAGGTTGTCCCGATCGCTGCGTCGAGTCGATACCCAGTTGGCGGTTTTAGGAGATCAAACAGGAGTTTCCGGTCTTGAGGGTCCAACATATTTCACGTCGCCTCCTGGGTCTCAACAATGTCATCGATCATGTCCCGAGCCACGGGCCAGCGATAGTTTAGTCGTGCCGTACCAGAGCTGCCGTTCCAATCCTCAAGCGCTGGAAGGTTCCCAATACGGGCACGAACCGTCTTCAACTGTCTTTCACGTTTGATGATCACTTGCCGAATTGGTTCGTTGTCGACCAAAGATTCCAAGCTGGGGGCGGACAGGGTCAGTTCAATCCACTGTTCTACAAAAGACTGCGTTAGCGTCGGAACCCTGTGCGTCTTGACTTCACGGACCATCGTCCAGAACGCACACCGATTCCATGCCCGCAAAGTCGTCCGTGCGGCTTGGATCTCATCCCACCAGTCGCCCAACGAGCCACGGTACTTCTCTACAAGGTCGCTTCTCTTTGAAGACTCAGCCAGAAGCAGGTTGTAGAGCAGCGCGGCTCCGTGAACAGACTCGGAGAAGTTGCGGGCATGATCGAGCTGAGTTTGCAGGTGAACTGGGAAGTGGGCATACTTGGGATGCGCCCAAGGGAAATCCGCGTCTTGCCCGCCAATTCCGCGTTCAACCATGTGGGCCAAGAGACTAGCGCCAACAGTCAAGCGAATCCGATCCGTAAGGTACTCGGCTTCTTCGGAGGTCAAGTCAAACGTCACAGTCTGGAGAAAATCCGCGGGCGCACCCGGTAGATGGGGATGCCAGTTTGCCGAGATGCCATGGCCGGTGGCTTCACCGTCCTCGGTCGCCGGCGCCGATTCGACCTCATTGTAGTAGTGGTCGAGCCAGCGGTGGTATTCCTCCTGAGATCGGCTGAACGACAAGATGCCCCATTGCCGCAATCCCGACCAATAGACGCTACTGGGCAAACGCTGGAGCTGCTCCTGCGCATCAATTCCAATCACCCCCTCGTGCTCGCCTCCGTTGACCAGCGCCTTGATCAGAGCAACTTCGTATTTCCTGGCCCGCGACTCGACCTGGGGATAGCCAATTTCTTTGTCTTCGAGATCCAGGTAGATCCAAGGAATGAATAAGAAGTATCGTGCTCGGGTTTGGATCGTGTTCGTGCCAGGAAACAACAAGTCCGCTATTGCGTCGCGGATCGAGCCGATGCCCAGCTCGTCCCGTGTCGATTCGTCTCCAAACTGGTCGATGACGTCCAGGGCGTGACGGCGTTCCCGTTCAGAAAAGTCGAGCCAAGTCAAAGAGGATTCCATATCGTTAAACTCCACGTATTTCAACAAGGCCGCAACGTATTTTCACAGTTTCCGGCGTGCATGCGGTCACCACGGCAAGCCGGAGCCAACTGGGCGATGAACGCCGGGTTCAATCCTTACCCTTCTGCATTGGCAAGGTCACGATGTCGCTTCCTGCCATTCTTTCTCGGTACCGCTGTATCTTGCGCGGCTACGGCTTCTTTCCATTCCGCAACGATCGCATCGCGCAGTACCTCGGGCTCCGTCACCTGCGCCTGCTTTCCAAAGCTCATAATCCACCGCTTGATCTCCTCGGTGCCATCGAGCGTAAACTCGGCGATCACGCTGCCGTCCCGTTGCTTGGTCAGCTTCTGACTCGGGTGCCAGGTCGATTCTTCGACGTACCGGGCCACGGCCGGCAGGAAATGGACCCTGACGCGCACTTCCCCGTCGCCGTGGTACACGCCGAACGACTTGGCCAAGTGCTTCTGGAGGTCGAAATCCTCCGGCCGCTGGAATCGCTGATCCTTCAGTTCGACGGCCTCAATCCGATCCACTTTCCAATGGCAGATGTCCTCATGGCGCCGCGTACGGCCCACGAGATAAAGCGAGCCGCGATGGTAGGCAAGCCCGTAGGGCCATACCGTGTACGTGACGGGCTCGGTGGCCTGGAGTGCCTGATAGGTCCTCGACACGGTCTGGCTGTCCTCGATGGCCTGCATGAGCGAGTCGATCATGTCGGCCTTCTTCGAGTAGTCGTGCGTGCCGACCATCGTCTGGCAGAACATCGTGGCGAACTTGTCGAGATATTCACGCGGCACGGGTTCCAGAACGGCCTGGATCTTCCTGAACGCCTCGCGGGCGGCCTGCCAGAAGATCGTGCCCATCAGCGGTTCCAGCAGGCGCCGGCCAAGGTAAAGTGCCGCAGCCTCTTCCCAGGTGAAGTTGAGTTCGGCGGGTGGCTTGGCCGATTCCAAGTGCCATTTCTTGCACCCGTAGTCGCCGACGACCTCCTGGATGGGAAAGTGCGCTGCCTGGAACGTCTCCAGGTCGCGGCGGATCGTTTTGACGCTGACCCCCGCCTCCTCAGCCAATTCCTTGACCGTGGCCCCGTATTTCCGCTTAGCCAAGGTCGTTAGAAGAATCCACTGCCGGATGAGGGGAGATTCGTCGTTCATCGTCGCACCCATTCGCTTGAGGTAACGCCGCAATAGGATTCCAGCATATCCCAGCCCAGCGTGGTTGCAACCCCCCAACCCCGTGGGTGGAGAATGGGGCTCGATTTCCAGGGCATGCGTGTCCATTGCAGAATCCTCCTCTCGGCCAGGCATACAGTAACTGTGTCCGCGACGGACTTCAGGCACTTTCGCTGAACGCCGCGACGTGGCACAAGTGGCCGGAATAGGTCAGGGCGCAGCCAACCAGGTCATCCCCGGCGATTTCCAGCTCCTCGCCCAGCCCCAAGGCGGATTGACGTGGCCGGGCCGAGGCAGCAACGTGGTCGAGAAACGCCAATGCCGCCTTGCGGCTGGTTACCCGGTGTTTGCGATTGTCGCCCAGGGCGTCGAAAAAGTAGGCATCCCGCAACCGATGCCAGATTGCCTGGAGCGTTGCGGGCGAATCGAAGAGGTCCATGCCAATGACGTGGGTTCCCTTTATCCCCATCAGCCGCAGGTACTCTGCGAACTGCTCGATGCGACGGCGTTTTTCGTCCACGTAAGTTAACATGATTACCTCCGATTACACTGGCCCAGAATACTCCGCTGGGAAGGAGCGCAACCCGCTATTTGCCTTTCTCTTCCTTTGCTTCCGCCGCGCATTCTCTATCTGCCTGATTGGCTGCCGCTTCCGCCGCTTCCGCCGCTTCCGCCGCCGCTTCCGTCTTTGCCTGCGCCTTGGCCCAAGCCACGTCCGCCGCCTTGGCTCCCGCCTCCGCCTTGGTGAAGGCCGCGTTCACTGCCTTCCTATAAGCCTCAGCCGTTCTCGCTCCCGCCGCGGCCTGTTTCGCCGCCTTCGCCCAAACTTTCTCCGCCTTCGCCCAAGCCTGCTCGATTGCAGCCGCCGTCGTCCAGGCTTCCTTCGCAGCCTTCGCACTTACTTTCGCCGCTTTACACACCCTCGCTCCAATCTCTGCCCACTTCTTAGTCTTCGTCCCGGCCTTCGCCGCCTTAGCGTCAGCCTCAGCCTCCCGCACCGCCTTTGCCCAAGCCTCCTCGGCTTTCGCCCATTCCTCCGCCCTCACTGTTGCCGTCTTCGCCGCCTCCTCCACTGCTTTCGCCGCTTTCTCCGCGGACTGCGCCGTCTCCGCCCAAGCCTTTGCCTCATCCTTCGCCTTGGCGCCCCCTTGTCTCGGTCCTTTCCGCTCATCCTTCTTCGCTCCGATTTTCGTTTCCTCCTGTTTCGCCCGTGCTTTCTTCGCCATTGCTCTACCCTTTCGTTAAGACGGAACCTTCCACCACGGCCCCAAACCTACGTTCCTTTGATTCTCTGGCTTTTTGGTTCGGAACTACTCGAATGATAACCCAGGGGTTGGTCAGATCCCGGCCAACCCAGACAGAAGTACACTGAAAAGCACCACAGAAAGGCCATTTCGAGCCCGAAAACCTAACGATGGCGAACCGGACTCAACATCCCGAAGACGGCAATTAGCGGGGCGTGGCCAGAGGGTTCTTGCTCGGTTTGTGCGTCTCGGTTGGCTTCGGTGGCTTGACGAGAGAGCACGAGACGTCGGCCTGTCACTAGAACCCGCCGGCCCGACCCTCGTCGGCCCGGGGGCTGGTCAGGCCGAACTCGACGCCGAAGGCGGCCTGGATACCGTTGACCCGCAGCAAAAGATCCGTCATGGTTCCGACTCCGTTGCCATGGCCTGGTCCAAGTCGGCGCAGAGATCCTCTGCATCTTCAAGGCCCACGGAAACGCGAAAGATCCCATCTCCGGCAAAGGCACGGTAACGCGCCAGGTGGTCCGCGTCCATCCGATACGAGTTCGCCTGGAGGTCATCGGTGGCAAGGTAGAAAATCAGGCTGCGGTGATGCCCCAGCGACACGGCGTAGTGAAATACCTCCAGCCGCTTGGCAAACTGCTGGGCCAGTCTAGGGCCGTCCTGGGCCTGGAAGGCAAGCATGCCGGAGAAGTTGGCCATCTGGCGGTGAGCCAATTCCGCCTGCGGATGCGAAGCAAGACCGGGATAGATGACTCGGGTGGGCGGCCATCGCCAAACCGTGCCTCTTGCGGACTGGAAAACCAGTTCTGTGACTTTCCCGCAATTTGCACTTCGACAACGAGCGCCATAGAATTTCGTGGATCGAGCTATTGGTCAGCACGAAGCCCCTGAAAACCTCACGGACGAGCATCCTTTGATTTCCCTCGAACCCCAGCCTGCCTTCGATAGTTTCGGTGCATGGACGCTGGCCCCACGGCGCGCGTGGTCCACGGCAGACGTTCTCCTGACCGGCGACTCGCGAGAGACCCGAAAGTTGATTCGCCAAGCGGCACCGCAAGCCCCCGGCATCTATGGAATGGTTGACCGCGAGGGGGAACTGATCTACGTCGGCCAGTCGAAGTCCTTGCAAAACCGGCTGGTGAGCTACTTCGCCGGGTCGGCCCCGAGCAAGGCCCAGCGAATCATCGCCCACGCCTACCGGCTGATCTGGGAGACCGCACCCAATGAGCTTGCCGCACTGCTGCGCGAGTTGGAATTGATCCGGCTCTGGCGACCTAGATTCAACGTCCGTGGGCAGCCGAACCGCCGTCGCCCCGCCTATCTGGTTCTCGGCAGGGGACCGGCCCCGTACGTTTACTTGGCTGCCGCGCCCTCCAGTGGCGACACGGCGGTCTTCGGTCCCTTGCGGCCTACGCGATATTGTCGCCGGGCTGTCCGCGCGCTGAACGACTACTTTCAACTGCGCGATTGCGGGCAGCAGGTGCCCATGCGACTGGCCGACCAGCAGGAGATGTTCATTTCCGAGAACGCCGCGCTTTGTTTGCGGTACGACCTGGGGACTTGCCTCGCGCCGTGTGCGTCCGGTTGTTCGAGTGCGCAATACGCAGCCCGTGTCCGAGCGGCAAGGGGATTCCTGAGCGGAAGCGATTTGTCGCCCCTTGTACGATTGGAAAAGGCCATGGCGGCGGCAGCGGCGGCACGGCGCTACGAAGAGGCAGCCGTCCTTCGTGATCAGCGGGAGGCCATGGGAAAACTCCACGAGCAGTTGCAGCGGTTCCGAGAGGCGCAGCGCAACTACAGTTTCATCTACCCCGTATTCGGTCGCGAAGGCGGCTGCTTGTGGTATTTGATCCGCTGCGGCCAGGTCTGTCAGGCCCTCGACGAACCTCACGACCGCGCGACTACCAAGGAGTGCTTGGCGGCGATTGAGCGGATCTACATCGGCGGCACGCCGCCCGTCAATCAATCGCTGCGGGAGGACGTGGAAATGACGCTCCTCGTCACCGCCTGGTTCCGCAGCCACCCGGATGAGTTGCAACGTACGCTCTCGCTGGAAGTAGCCAGGCAACGGCTGCGAACGATATGCGGGGCCAGTGGAGCTTGGGCGGATACTGGGCGGTGATGCGGCTAGATACAAGCGTAGCGTCGTTGGCCGCCAACGTCCCTTCGGCTTCAAGGCCAGATAGCTACGGGCGACGTGTTCCCGGAGGAACCCGGAGAACCCCGGCAATTCTACTCGTTTCAACCTGAACGATGGTCGTGCTGGAGACAGAAGCCAACCAAAGCAGAACTGGCGATGGCGACAGGGCCAATCACGAGGACGTAGGTCTCCAGGACCGTGTTCTGGGCGAAGAGCAGTCCAAGGCAAGCGATGCCCATACCGACCAGCATGCCCGCGAGCGACGAGACGATTCGCCTGAAGCGGGCCGTGACTCCAAGCATCCGCCCAACCACGAAGAGCCCCGCCACAACGCCAGCCAAACAGCCAACTAGCGAGACAATCTGTGCGATGGCCAATTTCGTTCCAGCGCCGGGGATCACGCCCGTCGCTGTGGTGACAGCCAAGCCAATGTAGATGTAAGCACCTGGGATAGCTCCCAGCAGGCCAGCAAGCACGAGGACGAAGAGGCTGGCGATCAACCGTCTCGGGGTGTAGCCACGCCGCAAGAGGATTATCCAGGCCAAGATCGTCCACGCCAAGAGGGTGGCCAGTCCGAGGAACATCATATTGCGCCGAAGGCGAAAGGTACGATTGCGAAACGACGGGTAGCTATCATCCTGGGCGTTGGAATCTGCGAAGCGCAACGCCCGATATGCAGAATTATAGCGGCTCTCGCTTCCGCTCCGTGTTCAGTTCCGGCCCGACCTTGCGGCGCTTGTAGGTCACGTTGTAGCTGACGAGCTGTTTCCTGCCCGGCGGGAGGTCCAGGAAGTATTTCACGTGCTGCTGGTCTACCCGCTCGACCCGGCCAGGAACTTGGTGCAGGTCCACGTAGGCCCCCGGCTCGTTGCTCGTCCAGCCTTTGGGCTGTTCGCCTTCGCCCCACAACACCACGTTGGCGTCGAAATGCCGCTCGACCTCGGTCTTGGCCACCACCGGCTTGCCGGAAACGATCTCCTCCTCGAAGAAGAACGTCTCGTCGTAGTCCACCAGATCGTAGTAGAGCACGAACTGGTCGTCGAGCCGCCGCTTGTACTGCCGGGCCACGACGTTGCTGATCTTCTGGTCCTTGAGCCGTCGATGGATCGTGATGTCCCTGTCGGGGCCGACGTTGACTTCCACGCGGTCACCGATGGGCACGTACTTGGTCTCCGTGCCCCCCACGTAGGCCAGGTCCTTGGTCTGGTACTCGGAGAAGAGCCGCACCATGCCGTTGGGCAGCGGCGACAGGCCCAGGTTCTCCATGGCCGAGAGCTTCTTCTCCTTGCCCTGCTCGTCCAGCAGCTTGACGTTCTTGAATCGGTAGAACTTGGTGAAGCCCTGGCCGCCGTCACGGTCGGTGAGCTTGTAGAGGCACTCCAGCGGCACGTCGGCCACCTTCAGGGCCACCAACCGCTTGGGTTCCTTGTCCTTGATGTCCTCGCGACCCTCGATCGTAAAGAGGAAATACTCGGAAAGGCCCTGCTTGATCACTTGCTTGGGAACTTCGTGCTTGGATTCCAGCGAATCAACTGACCACGCAAAGACGGTCGATAGCTCACTTCGGCTTCCCCTCGCCAACTGCTTGCCATCCGGCGAGAATGCTAAAGTCACAGCTTTACCTGGCGGCGGCCTTCTCGCCAAATCAGCAATCTTCTCCACGAGGTTGATCTTGCCCACCACCAGCCGCGTCTGGGCATTGTCATACTGCTCGCCCGAGCCGTTCGTCACCCGCACGTAGCCGGTCACGGCCAGCTTGGTCTCGTCCTCATTGGCGATGCCCACGTAATCGGCGGCCCAGGTGATGCCCGACGTGAAGTACCGGATCTCGACGGGAATCTTGCCCGCGACCTGGCTCTTGATGTTCCACTGCAAGGCGTCGTTGCGGCCCGCCGGGAAGGTGGTATCGACGAGATCGACCTTGTCCTGCTGGTCAAGGATGCGGAACTCAATGGAGGTAGGGTCGATCAGGGTGTTTGCCCACGAGAACTGGATGCGGTTGACGCCTTCCTTCACCGTGAGCAGGCGGTGCTCGCGGACCATGGTAATGTCTTCCGAGTTGTAGATCGTGAGTTGCGTGCCTTCGCGGGTGGGGAGGGTCACGAGATCAACGGCAGCCAGGGCAGGGACTGGGCCTACCAGAGCCGAGCAAATTACAAGAGACATCCACCACTGATTCGTTTGCATTTCCGAAACTCCCTCAGCCGAACCACAAGCCACGCGGACCCGATTGTGCGTTGCCCTAAAACTCGATCTCGCCGACCCGCACCGTCTCCTGGGCTTCTTTCAGACGCAGCGTCAGCGACTTTCGCTGCTCATTGGGCCGGCCGTAGTTGGTGAACACGTCCACCTGCACGGTCACCGGCCCCAGAAGCCGCGTGGCCCGGCTGCCGAAGTAGTTGGCGTCGATCCTGTACATCCCGTGGGCCGCCCGGCGGACCAGGTACTCCTCCGGCCCGTAGCCCTGCGTGAAATCGCAGCTCACCAGCCCGCCGATCGTCGTGCGGTTGTGCTGGTAGAAGGCCTTCTCGCCGGAGGGCTCGGTGACCCAGAGGTCGATATCGGTGTTGTCGGCGTGCCAGGTCATCACGATGCGGACGTCGAAGTCCAGCAGCTTGATCAGCCGCGGGTCCAACGGGATTACGGAGACTCCCGTCGCCTTCGCCCGCGGAATGATCCGGTTGAGTTCCTCCAGGGCGATCACTTCGATCTCTGGGAAGCGGCTGTCCCAGTGGCCCATTACGACCTGGGCCAGGAGATCGATGGCACGGCCGTAGTCGGCGCGGATGGCGTCCGTCGTCGGAACCCTGTCCAAGACATTGTGATAGAACTCGGCCCGCCGGGCCAAGGCCAAGGCCAGGTCGCGGTAGGACTGCGGCTCCTCGGGCCGCAGTTCCAGCACCTGCTCGAAGGTCTGCACGGCCAGATCGAGCTGCCCGATCTGGACGAGCCGGTGTCCCAGCACCCGCAGCAAGGCCGCCTCCTCCAACTCCAGTTCGGCGACGTTGCTGAGGACCTGTAAGGCCAGTTCGTTATCGCCCGCTTCTCGGAAGAAGTCGGCGCAGTCGAGGAAGAAGGCGGGCGAAGTGCCGTACTGGGCGCGGTTCTTCATATAGACGGCGAAACGCTGGGCCGAGTCCTTGGCCGCCCGCAGTTCCTTCAGGTAGGGCATGTCGGGCTGCCAGGGCTTGATGACGATGCCGGGCTGACGGGCGGCTTGGCCGCCTTGCGCGCCTGCGTTGCCGGCGAAGGCTTCCAAGGCCCCCTGGATCGCAGCCGCGTTCATGTGACGCGGGCTGACCATACGCACCGTTTCGCCCTGCGGCTGGGGCGCATTCGGATCAGGTGCCGGAGGTGCGGGTGCGGCAGGCGTGGAGGGCGCGGCGAGCGCAGGCTTTGCCTCAGGCGCACGCATCTCCCGCGGGGGTTCGAGCGCCTCGGGAAGCGGCGGCTCGTTTACGCCAGCCGCGGCTGGTGCGTTCTGTGCCGGTCCAGGCGTGGGCACTGTTGGCAATGGAGCGCGCTCAGAAGCAGCACGCGGTTGTGCGTCCCGCGGCCCCGCGGCGGGAGCCGGGGGGGCAGGAGCCGGAGCGCCTGGGCCAGCTATTAAACCTGGATGTAAGCCACCCCACGACCTACCCTCCTGTTCGCCGCGGTACTTGAAGTCCTTGGCATACTTGAATTCGGCATTCCACCACTTCACCCGCTCCCCCCACATGCGGAGAACCTCGGCCAGCTTGTCGGCCTTCCCCTTCTGCTTCTGATGCTCCAGCGTGTCGATCCGCCGCATGTACTCCTGGCGCATGGCGACCAGCGACTTGGGCGGGGCGATCTCGTACTGCACGTACTGCTCCAGCGAGTCCAACACCAGCAGCGACGTGTACGGCGTGACCAGGCCGTACTGCTTACCCAGCGCCGCGATCTCCTTCTGGTTCTGCTTCTGGTGGACCATCAGGTGAGCCAGCTTTTTCTGGGCCCACAGCCGCCGCAAGAGCGTGCCTTTGGCGGCCACATCGCCGCAACGCGCGTCGAAGCTCCGCTCCTGCGTCTTGCCGCCCGGCAGACCATAGTTTACCTGGACCGTCATTGCTTCGCGCGTCAGCTTGCCCACCAACAGGAACCGGCCGGCTACGGGCTGGGGCCGTTGCGGGTAGAGGTCCTTCGTCTCCCCACGCTTGATCGAGGTCGAGAGGAATGACCAAGCCGGGCGGCCCGCCTGGGCCAGCACGTCGATGTCCTTCCAGTTGGCCAGGTTGAAATACTGGCCGCCGTTGGTCATCGCCAGGCTGTGCAGCAAGGCATGGTTGGCCCCGGCGTCGGCCGAAAAGATATAGAGCGGGGCGTCCAAGCGGGCCGGCTCCTCGCTGCCGAAATTGGAGATCCCGTCCGTGAAGAGCATGTAGAGGTCCGGCTTTTCGGCCCCGGCCAGCGGCCCGATCGCCCCAAGCTGCGTGCCGCCGTCGTACTGGACCTTGACCAGCTCGGCCGCCAGCGCGGCGGTATCGGACTTCGAGATCTCCAGCCGCACGGGCTTGCCCGCCACGTTGCGGAAGAGGACCAGGTCGACGGCGATCCTGGCGTCTTCGCCCGGCAGGAGCCTGGCCAGGTATTTGCAGAGCAGGCTGATCTCCCGCCCGTGGTCGCCGCTACGGGAGCCCGAGGCGTCCCAGAAGACCACCGCCCGCTTGATGGATGCGGAGGGGGGCTCCGTCGCCGGCGCGGCCGGATAATCCTGGATGGCGTAGTACAGCCCGTCGTCGGCCTCTTCCACGAGCACCTGCGGCTGGTCCGTCTTCGGCAAGGCAATCACCAGGTCCTCGACCGGCAGCCAGCCCTGCTGCTTGGTCTCGGCCACATAGCTCTCGTGCCATTTCTCGAAAGCGAAGTTGGCCAGCTCGCCCTTGGCCACCTTGGGTGGGCCCGCCGGCTTGACCACCTCCACGCGGAGCGAGAACTCGTGGACCTTGTCCTTGAACTTCAGGGGCAGGTGGTAGGCCGGGGCATCCTGACCGCCAATCAGCTCGGAGACGTACTGCACGCGCACCGTGCGGCTGCCGTTGGCGGGAATGGGAAAGACGCGGGTCTGGAAGTTGTTGCCCTGGGTCCATTGCACCAGCCCCGGATCGATGCCGTGGCGGACGACCTCCTCGAAAACCCGCCGGGCCTCGTGCTTCTCGACGGCCACGCCATCCACCATCGTCCCATTGATGTCCAAGGCGTAGCCGCTGATCGTGGCCCCTTCCGGCAGCGGGAAGTAGAGGTCGCCCTCCATGGGCCGGGCTGAGGGGTTGGCAAAGGTCATGGTGGTCGTCGTCTCGGCCACGGAGCCGAAGATCCGCACCTCGGTCTGCAGCTTCGCCAGCCTCAGCGGAACCGACCGGCCGTCCTGTTGGACCATCAAGGCCGGTGGGACTGTCTGGGCCGAGAGCGTCGAGACGGACGCCAAGAGTAAGACAACCGTGTAGTGCAGTTTCATGGAACGGGTCCTTTTCTCCTAAAAAGGGTTGATGGTTCTTCCCTTGTTGTGTCGATGACCGAGAACTCCGGCCCAACGAGAACCTCGCCCCGCGCGGGACCAACTAGCTTCATCATAGTGCCCGCACGGTGGGCGTGCGATACCCGCCAGGAACAGCTCAAGGTCCGCTATTCGCCGGCCAAAAGTATGGCCGCCATCCCTTAGACGATTAAATCAGACCGTTGGTTCCCTCGCGGTTTGGCACGCGAAAAGGCCCCCAGGATCATGTTCTAGGGGCGATTATCTGGCAGCTTTTCCTGGCCACCCTGGCGTCCGCGGTGCCTGTACGGCTTTCTTGCGACTCCAGGCGACGCAGACGGGCTTGGCCAGTTCGGCTACGGCTTCATGGTACCGCGGTGGACAGCGGGCAAGGGCATGTGGGGCGAATCGGGTTCCAGCACGCCACCGCCCGCCAGTCTTCGTCGCCGGCAGCACGGGTCTGCTGGCCTCGGGACGAACTTCGCAGAACCAGCGATTGTCAGCGAACTTGAAGACCTCGGGCTGGCGAAACACCACAGTCGGACAGCTACTTCAATCCGTGCCTGCGGAGCAGTCTCGCCAGGCTCGAACCGCCCGGCCGGCAGATACCAGCCTTGGCCGTGCTCGGCCTCGTGGACCAGCAGGAAGTGGCCTGCCTGCCAGATGGCCACCACGACCAAGATCTGGGTTTGGATCGGGTCGCGCGTTCCACGCACGAACTGTCCCATCTCTAGGTGTCCGGTGTCGATTTCCCTCGAAAAAGCGCGCGGAAACCGGCCGCAATTCCTGCGCCGATAGCAGCGAAGAGCTTACCGACGCCGGCCAGTATACCTTCGCCTCCGCGCGACAGGCTCGTGCCCACCGACGACAACTTGGAAACCCCGAATTCAGCGGCGGGCACGCCCGCCCGCGAGAGGCCCTCGCCAACCGTGGTTGCCGCACTGACTGGCGAGACCCTGAATTCCGAAACGGACCCGCCTGCCCGCCAGACATTCTCGCCTGCCGTCGCCGAGGCGCTGGCCGCCGGAACCTTGAATTCATAAATCGTTCTGGGCGCATTGGTCGGACCCCTTGGGGCTGACTTGAACTTGGGAGCGCTCTCGCCGCGGGAATCGGCTAACGGCACGTGCACGTGTGGAATCAGGTGCGGCATGCCGCTCCGACCGCCCTGGTCGTTTTGGCCTTTTTCGTCATGGCGGAAGCCCGAAACCGCGGGCTGCGCAAGAACCGGGAAGTGCGGGACTGCCGGGAGGGCACTCATGTCCGCCCCGCCGTTGACCGGCGGCAGGCCAGGACAGCCGGCCGCCCACGGAGTAACAATGGCCGGCTCTTGCCCACGGGCGGAAGATACCGTCAAGACGACCGGCAACAGCATCCAGAATCGATTCCTCATTGAAAACCCCTCCTACTTCGCTCGTGATCTAACGGTTTTGTAATTCTGCTAACGCCAGCGGATAGGCACACGGAACATAGGACACACTTTTCCTTCCATAGGTTCCCAAAGAAGACAGTTTCTATTTCCGAAGGGTTATCGATCGCTTGGCTTGTCGAAAGATCGCCCTGAAAGACAGTGCGACAAAAACGCCCAAATCCACTCAATCCTTCGGGATCTTTTCTCACTAGTCGCTGAACGGTTACCTTGGCGTCCTCATGCGCTACACGCGGAGTCTCCCCCGAGGGCGTCAATTTTGCTTCCGTTGTTGAGTCCTCGTCAGGCCTCCTCTCACCCTCGCCTTGAAATCGCGGTACACTGACCGTCCAGATCACCTAAGTTATCAGGAGTCAAGAACCGTGAAACATGCGCGTATGCCTCGTCCTGATCTTGGCAGCGATGCCCACCTTGGCGGCATCCACACCGAAGAAGCCAGCGGGCAAACCTCCCCGCATCACCGAGCCGGTACTGTTCAACACGCCGGAGTCAGACGCCATCTTGGCCAAGTTGCAAATCTTCCCGGCCGACAACGCCTACCACGCGGATATTTCCCGCTGGCCGGTGGCCCCCAACTCGCGGGCGTTGGTCGCAGGAATGGGGCCCACCAAGCCGCTGCACCACAACAGCGACATGAACTGGGTCATTGTCCCGCCCGACCAGCCGCTCGTCCCGGTCAAGATCGTGGCCTACCCGGAGGAATCCGACAAGGGGCCGTTCGCTGTCCCCCATAACTTGCCTATCGAGGATTGGCCGGTCGGGTACAAGGTGGACTTAGCCGGTGTCCAACGTGACATGCTGCGTCGAGGCGGTGACCGGCACGCGGTCATTATCGACCCGACCCGCGGGCTGCTGATCGAGTTCTACCAGATGCTCAGAACGCCGGGCGGGTGGCAATGCGCGCAGGCCTCGGTCTTCGACCTGAAGTCCAACAAACTACGGCCGGATGGATGGACTTCCACCGACGCGGCCGGCCTGTCGGTCTTCGCCGGCACCGTGCGATTCGATGAATTGCAGCGCGGCGAGATCGACCACGCGATTCGCGTCACTGTGCGGCGGACGCGCAAGGCCTACGTGTACCCGGCCACACACCACGCCGGTCACTCTAACGACCCCAATTTGCCGCGGATGGGCGAGCGTTTTCGCCTGCGGCGAGACTTTCCCGCCCAGGGGTTTTCGCCGAATGTCCAAACCCTGATCAAGGCCCTCAAGAAGCATGGGCTGATCGTCGCCGACAACGGCATGGACTGGTTCATATCCATCGCCCCGGATTCGCGTATCGGGCCGATGAACGCGGAGTTGGCGAAGATCAAGGGCGCGGTTTTTGAGGCCGTCGTTGCACCCCGCTAGCTCGGCAACTGGAGATAGCAACATCCTAGCGGTTAACCGTGCTCATGTCCGGGTAGCGCAGGCCGGCCGTTACTCCGCGGGGCACGGCTTCGTCGAGTTGCCGCAGGTCGTCCACGTCCAGCTTGATCTCGACGGCCGCCGCGTTCTCCTCCAGGTAGCGCCGCCGCTTGGTGCCGGGGATCGGCAGAATGTCCTCACCCTGGGCCAGCAGCCATGCCAGGGCAATCTGGCCCGGTGTGACCTTCCGCCGGGCGGCGATTTCCTTGACCCGCTCCACGAGCTGGAGATTCGTCTGGAAGTTCTCGCCTTGGAACCGCGGCATCCTCCGCCGCCAATCATCCTCGGGAACGTCCTCCAGCCGCTGGAACCGGCCCGTCAGGAAGCCTCGTCCCAGAGGGCTGTAGGCCACGAAGCCGATGCCCAGCTCGCGTACCGTGGCAAGGATTTCCTCCTCGGGCTCGCGACTCCACAACGAATACTCGGTCTGAAGGGCCGTGATGGGATAGACGGCATGGGCACGGCGAATCGTGGCTGGGGCGGCCTCCGACAGGCCCAGGTAGCGGACCTTTCCCTGCTGGACCAGTTCCGCCATGGCCCCCACCGTGTCTTCGATGGCCACCTTCGGGTCGACACGGTGCTGGTAGTACAAGTCGATATGATCCAGGCCGAGACGCTGAAGGGAAGCCTCGCAGCACTGGCGGACGTACTCGGGCCGTCCGTTGACGCCCGCCCAGCCGCCCTCCGGCGTCCGCACGTTGCCGAACTTCGTGGCGAGCACGACCCGGCTGCGGCGGTCCCGGATTGCCTTGCCGACGAGGATCTCGTTCTTGCCTATGCCGTACATGTCGGCCGTGTCCAGGAAATTGATCCCCAGTTCCAACGCGCGGTGGATGGTGGCGATGGACTCGGCCTCGTCGCCAGGGCCGTAAAACTCGCTCATGCCCATGCAACCCAGGCCCACGGCCGAAACGGTCAACCCCTGGCTTCCAAGCTGTCGCTGTTTCATAACATCCTCCTGACTCTTGGTTCTCTTGCTTGACGAAAACAACGCCAAGGTATTTTATGGTATCCGCCACCGAGACCGCTGACAACGCACCCACCGGCCAGTTTACAACCCGTCACGTCAGCAACCTCGTTACCCCACAAGCGGTGATGAGATCGGACCGCGACACGCATGACCGAAAAGGTGGAATTGGAGTCGCAGAGGACTTCCGCCCCGGACATCGTATCCCAACATCTCGGCGGGCGTTACATGTGGCTGAGCTGATTCAGATCTCCACGTTCTCACCACGGAACTGATCCCACAGTCGCTGGAACCGGCTCTCGTAGATCATCTCGTAGAGTTCTTCCCGATCCGGGTAGAGTTCCAGGCACCGCTCGCGGACCTTGTTCTTCTCGATCTCGATGTCGATTGCAGGTAGATCGCTGCTGAGGATCAGGACACAGACCCGATCCGCCATGCGCTGAACTTCCCGCATCGCTTGCCTGGGATCAGACATGGGTAGGTGTTCATGCAGTTTTCTTCGCTTGCAAACGCTCCAGCAAGCTCCTCACCATTTCGTGCCGATGCTTGAGTTCGTCGCGGTAGCTGGCTACGCGGCAATGGTGGATTTCCGTTGGCAGATCGTGATGCTCCCGCTGGAGGAGTTCGACCACCAGCGCCAATTCCGCTTCCGACAAATTGGGCAGCTCGTTCATGGCATATCTCCCGTAATGTAAAGGATGTTGATCGCTTCGGGCGTGTCGATTTTCACGGTAACGAGTTGCATGGCGGGCTCCTCCTACGACTTCTTGGAGGTCTTGGCAAAGATGGAACTGATGGCTTGTCGGACGCTGGTGCTGCCGCACTTCGGGCACTTGACCTTGTGCTGGTCGTATTCCTTGAAGGTCAGGTTTTCCGTGAAAGTCTTCTTGCACTTCTCGCACTGGAATTCGTAGTTGGGCATATTTCCCTCCATATCAAGAACTAGCCTGAATCGTCTTGTTCGTCGCCTTCTTTCTCCGGGTCCAAGCCGGCGATTTTGCAGCCGATCGAAGAAACACTATGCCGTGGCCCACGAGCTGATCACGTCGTTATTGTCTCGAATTTGCCCGAGACCGTTTTATCACCCACCCCAGCCAACCACAAGATGGTTGGCTCTTGGCAGTATCCAAGCGACACAAAAGCCGATGCGCCGTACACTCGCCCGCTGGCTGCCGAACCGCCATGAATGGATAGTCGGTAGGCACCAGGCAGGTCGCCTCCGTATCAACCTGTCCCCTCACGGCGCCCTTGATCGTAAGTGTGGTAAGGTCCGCTCCCGAGACAATTTCAATCGCAGCATGCCAGGTCACGCAGCCCAGGTGCTTCTCCAGAACGGGCCAATCTGGCCATTCGGTCTTCTCCAGGAATGGTTGTTGGATAGCTGTAAACGGTCCCCGCAGTCGAAACGCGGGCGACTGCTCCAATTCGATGATCGTCCGGTGCGGACCTCCGCCAGGCTGTGTGATCGAGTACAACCAGGAACCAGGCTTGATTCTGGCGGTCACGAACAGTTCGGCGGGCTGGCAACCGTGCGGGGCTGTGAAGTACGCCGTGACGGAAACGACAGCTTCTTGTGCCGGCCGCTGCGTATCTTCCCGGTTGGCGAGGGCCGCCACGTCTGCTGTTGCCAGGGACGGGGCGGCCATGGCAGAGAGCAGTGCCAGCGAAGACCAGATCGGGCAGTTTCGCATATCTGATGTTCCCTTGCGTAAGGCCTCTCTCAATCCTACTTCGGGTTCGTTACCTTCGCTTTCTCTGCCTCGCCCCGCATCGGAACAAACCTCACCGGGGCAATGGACTTCCTGCGGGTGGACCCATCCTTCCGCTTCTCGATCACCAGGAGTTCCTGGAAGAAGCTGCCCACCGGGATCACCAATCGACCGCCGGGGGCCAGTTGCTCGACGAGCGGCTGGGGCACGTGATCCGGCGCCGCGGCCACGATGATGATGTCGAAGGGGCCTTTCTCGGGCCAGCCGCGATACCCGTCGCCGACGCGGATCGAGACGTTCTTGTAACTCAAGGCAGCAAGCCGCTTCCGGGCGCCCTCGGCCAGCGGCTTGAGGATCTCGATGCTGTAGACCTCCTTGCACACTTCGGCAAGCACGGCAGCCTGGTAACCCGAGCCGGTGCCGATGTCCAAGGCCCGGCTTTCCGGCTTGGGGCGAACCGCCTGCGTCATCAAGGCCACGATGTACGGCTGGGAAATCGTCTGGCCCTGGCCGATCGGCGCCGGCATGTCGGCATACGCGAGGTGCTGGAGATTCTCCGGCACGAAGCGATGCCGCGGGATACGGCCCATGGCTGCCAATACCGCGGCATCCGTGATGTCCCGGTCGCGGAGCTGCTCGTCCACCATCCTGCGCCTCGCCTCGACGTAGCGCGGATTCTCGGTGGTCTCGGCAGATGGTTTAGCGCCGGTCAACGGGGCCGGCGGCTGATCCAGCTCAGCGGACGGGGAAGACGCCAGTCGAGAAAACATGGCCGTGACGCTCCAGCCAATCATTGCGGCCACCAGCACCCCGGCGAACAGGCTGATCGGGATGGGAATGGCCAATCGTGGCTGCCACACTCTTTCCATGGCAACCTCCCGTAGCTTGGGAACTTACGTCCAATCCACCCACGCAAGCCGCAAGGTGAACACCCGGCGGCACAGTGTATTTTACGCGCTCGTCAACCAGGAGAACATGGGTGGCTAAATTGGATTCTTGCCAGGAATCTCGAATCGTATTGGCCGCCCGCCCCTCGTCGGCCCGCGGGGTGGCTAAACCGAACTCGACGCCGAAGGCCGGCTGGATACCGTTGACCCGCAGCAGGAGTCATTGCCGTCCACCGAGCTGTTTGTCGCGTTCCAGCAGCGTGATCTTCTCCACTCGCAGCGCGTGTCGCCCGCCGTCAAACGGGGTCGTCAGCCAAATCTCGACGATCCGCCGGATCAGTCGCTCACCCAGAAGAATGCTTGCCAGGCAAAGGACGTTCGAGTCGGTGTGGCGTCGGCTGTATTCAGCCGTCATGTCGTCGTGGCAGAGGGCGGCCCGCACCCCGAGAAACTTGTTGGCCGCGATCGTCAGGCCGATTCCCGCCCCACCCAAGAGGATTCCCCGCTCGGCTTCCCCGCGGCTTATCTTGCCGGCAACTTCAGCGGCAACGTCGGGATAATCGACCGGGCGGCCGTCGCATACCCCGACATCCGTAACCTCGTGCCCGAGTTGCCTGAGTAGTTCGACCAGAATGGATTTCACATGGTAGCCGCTGTGAGTTGCACCAATGACGATCCGCATGGCTCGGCCGGCCTTCCAGCCCTCCCTCCAAGATTATCGGCGAGGCGGCAACCGCCGCCAGTGTCGCTTTCAGCCAGTATGACCCACCATCCTACCCACCGCACGAATTGCCTGCAACGCGGCCACCGGCCAGTCTACACGCCGCCGCGACAAGATCTTTGCCCTACGGCTGATTGATAAGGTCGTATCGCGACATCCATGACCGAAAAACTGGAATTGGAGCCGCCGAGGACTTCCACGGCGGTCATCATGTCCCGTCTACTCGCTGACGCCGCTCGGCAAGGAATTTGAAAAGGCAGGCGTCGGCGAAATCCCGCCCGCTGATTCAAAGACGGGCAACGTGCCCTTCAAGGCCCCCTGGGATCGTGTTTGGCGGCCTCTTGCCTGGAAGGCTCTCTTGACCATCCAGCGTCGAAACGCCTGCCAGCCGCTTTCTTGCGATTCTTGCGGGCCTGTTGCGGGTCGGTTTGCGCCAGCCAACCACAACCGGATGGCAGTCGAGCTGATCAGGATCGCCTAAGTTGCTCGCGTTCCTCTTCGCGCCGGCGGGCCGCATTGTACTTCGCGCGCCGCCGGATCGCGGCCTGATCGCCACGAAAGGCCGCCGTCATATCGGAGAACCGAGATTTTCCACGCGGGCGACGGGGCGGCGGTTGGAGGAACGGATTGATGCTTCGCATGAGTTCACGCTCCTCAGGACTATCGGGCACTCCGCCAGGACACATGGACATGATGAGCCGCTCGGCCTTCTCGCGGACGCGGGAATCGCGGTGCCGGAGCAATGCCTGCAATTTCAACATCTCTTCAAAGCCGATTCCGCCGCCGATCTGCTCGGCAAGATCGAGCATCGTGACCGCGTGCTGCCAGTGTGTTTCCGGCAGGTTCGCCGCCAAGATCAGGTATTTGACCATCGGCGGGCCTTCCCGGTGAAGGATTTTCTTGGCTGATTTCTGTTTCCTCTCATCATCATCAGTTAACCAACCGAACACGTTGTTCAGACTGACGGAGTACATGGCTGCTCCTGCCGAATTCTCCATGAATATAATCTCCCTTTCGAGGAACCAATTCTACGCAATTACGCCCGCAAATCGTCTAACCGCCGCACGGCTCCAGCAATTCTTCGAGTCGGCGGTGCCCGTTCAACTTGCCCGAGCCGTTCACGTGATTGGACTCAGCACCCTCGGGATGCGGCATCAGGCCAGCGATCCGGTTCACCCAAGGGGCATCGGTCGCGATGTTCTCCGGGACGGGCAACTCGATCGGCTCCTTACTCTCCGGCATGGCGGCCTGACCGCCAGCATCTACGACAGCGGGCGTGTTGGCCGGCTGGGCCGACGCAGGCAGCAGCGTGCGGATCATCGTCAGCGAGGCCAGAGCCATGCGATACATCTTTTCGGCCGACTCCAGCTTCCGCATCCAGAATGCGGCCCATCCCCGCTCCGGGTGCGGCTGGACGGCCTGCATCTGAACGTGCTGCAGAAGCAACCAGGCAGCGATCAATCGATCAACGCCCATGATTTCCAGTTGCGTCGGGCGAACGCCCGCCAGGCTCTTGCGCATGGCGTTTACCTCGTATTTTACGGCCTGTCTCGTGATCCATTCCTTGCCCGTGGCCGCCTCGATCAAGGCGTTTTCGGCATAGTCGGCCATGTCGCCAAATTTCTTGAAGAGCCAGGGATTCGCTTTCAGGAAGCGGATCAATCTCTGACGCGCATCGCGGTCCCCGCGATTGGCCTTGCGGCGAAGTTCCTGGAAAACCTGCTCGCTGGTTAATTGCTTTGCGGGTGGTTGGGACTGCTGAAGCGAGGCGTCGGGTTCGCAGTCTCCTGCCTTAGGTTTCTTTTGTCGTGGCACGACGTTTCCTCCATGGTTTTCGCTGGGGCCGGTGAAAGCCGGCAGCCAGCAGTGCCGCGGCCACCATCGCATCGCTCTCGTTGCCCAGCACGGCGATCCGGTTGGCTACCGCGTCGAATTCCGACCGCTGTTGTTGGTGGGCCTGGCGTAGAGCAGCCTGTTGCGTCCTGCGTGAGGCATCTTCTTCTGCCGCCACCGCAGCCTCAGGGCCGCGGCCAAAATACTGTTTCACGATTCGACCGTCCTGACGCAAGGCCCGGAAATAGTAAACCTGGCTCCCTCGGCGTTCCCAAGACATAGGCTTGTGCAACAGAGTTGTTATTTGCTCCACTCCGATCAATCCTAACAGCATCGCTACCGACTTGTCATCCCCAATTTGCAACGGTATGCGCACCTGAGGCTTCTCAGAAGCGAGGCATGAATGTCGTTCAATGTGGATTTGATTTATGATGCGGACACGGTGTCCGACAACAGTTCCGTCTGCTGCGAATACCGTGACTATGCCTATACCGTGACTATGCCTATACCGGTCGGACATGATGTCCGGCCTGACCGGCTTAGTTCTTGGGCAGCATTTCCAGGAGAGTATTCGTTCTTGCCAAAACCATCTTGTGTGTCACCGATGTCCCGACACCCTGATCCGATACTCAAAGACAAACACAGCTACTCGTAGAGAATCGGCCTATAGATTCCGACACGACAGCTCCGCATCAGACCGGCAGAGAAACAGGGGAAGGCATGAACGTCGATGTTCCCGTGATACGATCGCCAAATGGACGCAGGGAGTCTCCGCACATAGAATCCAGGCCTAGTCCACTGACATAGAATGCCGCTGCACAAAGCACCGATGGAAGTCGGAAGCAAGCAGGGAATCTCACTACCAGGATGACAGGCAGCAGAAACTGATAGCTCTCGATGCTCTCGATGCTGTAGGAAGGAGAACGGATCTACCAGGAAAGGTGCAAGACGGTATATCCTCTGAACAGAAAGACCCTTTGAACGGATCTGCAAATCCCTGTGCAAGTCATTGAAGGAATGATTGAACTCCGGAGTTGATCCACAGAGTTATTTCTACCAAGACAGTCAGAAGCACACTGTATGAGGTGTTGTGCTCTGAAATAGTATCTACAAACCCAGGAAGATCAACCGCCAGAGTCTCGCCGTCGCCATACGTCTTTTTTGCGAAGCGACGACAGGTTGTGGCGACGGCGAGACAGTAGCTGCATGGAACCAATCCCGCCATCCTCTCGCGGTCGCCATTCGTCGTTTCGCGAAGCGATAAGACGTTTGGCGAGACCTCGCGGCTTGAAACCAATTAGTGGCACATTTAGAACCGGCCTGCTATGCGGCTGGAAGCAATCCTTGAATGATTTGGACTGTGCCGGCGATGCCCGCCGAGCCGCCGGGAATCGTCTCGGACTGAATTGGCGGAAAATCTCTATGTTGTATATAAGGGTCATTTTCCGCCAATTTCACCCTACTATTGGCGGGCGAGTAACAAGGAGCCTGCCGTCACGTAGATGCCCGTCTTCCGCATTTCCGCCGACAGTTTCTTTGCGTTGATCCGCGACCGGAGGTCTCGCCCCGCCTCGTCGCGCCGGCGATTGATCTCCTGCATCCGCTTCTTCGCGAGCCGCACCTGCTTCTTCGACAGGCGGTTGAGGTGGAACTTCTTCGGCAGATCCTGGCCATCGCTCTGAATATAGTCGTACAGTTCCGAAGCCAGTGCGCTGAGCCGCCGGGGCTCGGTGCTGCCGTACGGACGGCGGAAACACACCAGTTCGAGGCCGCAGCCAGTCCGGCGTGCAAACCGCTCCTCCTGCCGCGCCAGCTTCTTTTGCTGCGACGGCGTGCGGAAGACGAAAGCCGACAATTTGAGGGCCTTGTAGGCGCGGGGTTTCCGATAGGCGAGACCGAGGGGGAAATAGACCTGCCGACAGAAGCCCTGGAGCGCCCGCCGGGCAGCCTGTCGGGCCGGTTCGAGTTTCAGCAGCACGCTGTCGTCCACGACCGGGCACAGCCGCTGGATGCGATCCGCCTGGTACGTCGCCAGAACCCAGTCGAGAATGGGCTGACGGCACTTGGGACCGTAGCCCCGCATGGCCGCGTCACAGATCTGGTAGCCGTCCTTCGAGGAGGCGCACTTCAAATAGTTGCCGCTGCTGTCGCAGGCCAAGGCGTCGAACGCTACGGACCCGGTCGTGCCGGTCTGTTTGTGCTCCAGGGTGGGGAGCGACAACAAGTCCGTGAACCTTGTGTCCGATGTCTGAAAGAACCACTTGGCCTGCTGCTGGAGCCAGAGGGTGAACTCAGTGTCGTTCTCGGGCACCTCGGCGGGGTCGAGGAACGGGATCTCGTCGCCTTCGGGTCGACGGAGCGGATAATCGGGGCAGCGGCGGAGGCACTCGGCGAAGGTACATGCGGGGATCTGGTCGCGGCGGTAGGTGCATCCATCCGTAATGGTCTGGACGGCGTTGAGGACCATCGCCATCACCCAGGCGTTTGCACGGGCAGTAGCCGTGATGAGGTTCGCGGCCACGATGTTTTGAGTGGGAAGGTGTTCGGACGCGAGGGTGCCGTACAAGGTATTTACCTGTTCCTTCCACGCCCGCTCCATGCCTGACCCCTTCCCGTGCTCGACCTTCGCCTTCTGTCTCAGCTCGACGAACCGCTGCGCCAGGTCTCGAATCGGGAACTTGATCGAGACATTGGAATCGTCGAAACGTGTCACCTCGACCTTCTGAAGGAGTCGTAGATCGACGTTGCTGTCCCAACCCAGCTTACCGTGGCGCAGCCCGGCCACGAGTTCGTCGTAGCGGGCGCCGCTTTCAGCGACGAGAATCCTGGGATAGAGAACGATGCTCTCCGCGGTGAGGGCCTCGTACTGCGAGCGCAAGGGCTGCGGCATCGCCTGGATGACCGCCCAGCTCGCGTGCGTGACGATCCCCGACTCGATGCGGGCGCTGAACATCTTACTACCTTGCCGCTTGACGGTGGTGTTTGCACCTCGTGCCTTCCAGGTGGCGACCGTCTTGGCGTCGAGCGTGGAGAGGATGAGCGAGTTGCAGCCGCTCTCCAGATCGCCCGTGGCCCGGATGATCCAAGCGTCCGGCTCGGCATGGCTCTCGGCCCATTCCACTGCCTTTTTGAGCGACCACGCTTCATCGCCCGGTTCATGGATCAAGGGGCGTCCGCAATAGAGGTTAATCCTGGAAATCGTTTTGGCGTAACACCCCGACATATCGACATCCCTGAGCTGCCCTGGCGCCTCGTGCCAGAAGCAGGTTGGCGAACGATTGAACAGCAGGCCACCGTGGGTGCCGGCGGTCTGGGCCCCGTAGCGGCTCGCCCGCGGGTCATCCTGGAACAATTTCAAGCCCCCTTGTCGCAGGAGTTTCTTGAGGTTGCGCCGTTTCGACAAGATCGTCGACTCCGCGCAGGAACGGGCCAGCATCTCCTCCAGGAACCGGGCCACGCGGCTGCCCATGGTTGGCTGGAAGTTCGGGACGTTGTCGTCGAAGCCAAAGTTTCGGTACATCCTGGTGCTGGTCGTCACCATCTGTTCATAGAGTAGCAAGGTGTTGACCGCGTCGACCATGCCATAGCCATAAACGTCGGCAGGCCTGGCTCGAAACGTCTCCAACATTCGTCCCTTTTCGGCGTCCGAGATGGTCTGGCACTTGCCAATACCCAGGAAGGTCTGCGAGTGCCGCTCCAAAGAACCTGGGCCAAACGGCAGCATGGTGTCGCGCATCTCCAGCACGACCCGGTAGAAATTACCAAGAGCCTGAATGTACTCGACGGCCGGCGAGCGGTAGGCGCCGTTCGGAGCGACGATGGTGAGGCGATTCTTCCGCCCTTGCAACATGAGCGCTGGGCTGCCGTGGCCGGCATCGGCGTTGAAGAGGGATGTGAGGAACTCGGCTCCGAAAGCGTGGCCAAGATCCGCGGTCAGGAAGTGTCCGATCAACCTGATGGTAATCGTGGGTACCGTCCACCCCTGGTGCGCATCATTCCAATCCGCGTTGTCGGGGGCCAAGGCAGGATCGTCACCTTCCACGTCGAGCCATGCCCTTCCGGCTGCCAGGGTGTAGGTGTCCATGCCCTTGATTTCAAGAAGGTTGAGCAACATCCTGGCCGGCGAAAGATCCGGGGTAATGGAGATGACGGGACGCCGGATGATCTTGCGGAAGAATTTGCCGTACTTTTCGGCAGGCAGGTAATCAGCATGCCGAAAGGACTTCGCCAAGGGCGGAACATCGCTGCTACGATAGATCTGCACGGCCAGGTCTTTGCCAATCCGCATGGCCGTCTGAATCGACAACGTATGGGTGTCCTGATACTCCGAGTCAATGGCGACCTCGACGGCCTGCTGGTGTGCCAGATTCTCCAGCACCTCAACGTGGCCGTCGTACTCGATGTCGTCGGGGTGCGGTAATGACGACAAATGGGCTTCACAGATCAGCCGTCCGGCCGTATCATGGATCATGTTAAGGGCCTCAGGTGTAAGGGGCTTTGCTGAGACTGGTCGTGCGTAGACAGGGCGGCCAGGCTCAAAGGGTACAAGCCGCCGTAGTCGGTGACTGCGGCGGCTTCTTTCATTGACTCTGTTCGATTAGAAAACGTCAATACGAAACGTGTGCTGCGACACGTCGAAGCAACAGTCGGGCCGGCCATAGTGACCGGCAACTGGGTCAAGGTCACGGCCAATCTTCGTAGGACACTTCCAACCAGGTATCCTTGCCCTTGACCGCCTTGTGGGGGTGCGAATGGCTCTTGCTCTGGACCCGCAAATTAGTCTTGATCGTGGGCGCGATATCGGCGCGCAGCCACTCGTACTGCTCCTGGCCGATGGCTGCAACGACCTTGGCCTTCGACAATGTCTTTTGGCTGTACGTCTGAAGTTCAGCATCCAGAGATCCGACTTCGACACTCGCGCCGTTGTTAAGCATTTCGACGATTTGATCGCGCAGCGTCTCGCGCTGCGCCTTGTACTTCTTTTCCTGTGCGGAGAGCTGCTGATACTTTTCGAGCAGCTCTTGCGAAATCATGTTCTTCATGTGTTTCCTCGATCTGTTGGTTGGGTGTGTCGGTTTCGCCGGTATCGGCATGCCCGAACCGGGACGCAGGTTTGGTTCGGCAGACATGTGTGTCTGCAAACGTGGAATTGGGTTTAATTTGTTGTGTGCTGTCCTGTCGGACACGATGTCCACGACGACCGCATCTCCATGCGGCATTACTACTCCAAGCCGAAGTGATCCTGGCCATTGCCTTGCGGTGCCATCTTTTTGGCCATCGCCGCAAGCGCCGCGGTGTCGGTGTACGGCTTCTTGGCCTCCTTCTTCAGGGACGCCAGCAGTCCCGCGACCTGGTCGAACAGGGGCAGTTGATCCTTGAGGTCCTTGTGGTATATCTTGTCGGTCCGCCCCTTCAGATCGACCAGGATGGCCTCCATGTGCTTCACAGCACTCCGGAAGGCATCTCCGGCTTTCTTGTGCTTGCCGTCGCGGGCCGGGATGAAATCCTTGATGACCTGCTTGGCCGGCTCGCCCGCGTTGATCCGGCGGCTGATCTCCTCCTGCTGCTTCTTCGTGATCGTGCCGTAGAAGGAACAGAGGGAACCGATTTTTGCTGCATCGACCTGGCCGATTTCACCACGGTCATACGCCTGCTGGACAGCCGGCGGGCTGTCGAGGATGGCCAAATTGCGGTTCACGGTGCGTTTATCGACGCCGAGCTGTTTACCGATCTGCGTCTTGAGCTTTTCGATGCTGAGCCCGCGGAGCCACCCAGGGTGGCCTTCTTCAGCGGACATCAGGTACTTGGCACACCGGGCACGGGCCAGGGGGGACAAAGTCCTGGCGTTGAGTTGAACTTCACGAACTCGGCCGCGACCTCGGCTGCGGTGGCTTCCCGGAGGTCACCACGGATGACGGCGTCGATTTCCGGCTCGTTGTTGATGGTCGCAGCGACAATGCGGCGCTGCCCATCGAGGACGGTGCCCTTGAGCAATCCAGCCGCGTTCGGGTACGGCATGACGTGGATTTCGTCCTGCTGGCCACGAACCGCATAGTCGCGAGCAAGCGCCTCGTCCTCGGCTGACGACGTGGTGCCGTCGTAGATGTGCTGGGCGGGATGCGGCTTGAGATCGGCGATCTTCAGCCGCACATGCTCCCACAAGCTCTTTTCGATCTTCATTGTGTCAAACTCCAGTATTGAATGGGCGTAACTGTGACCGCTGTCGGGCATCCGTTCCCGCCAGCGATCGAAACCTTCAAATGCTCTGACATTCCTTGCCGGAGCGGACAATCGGGGCCGAATTATCGGCCGGGCCGGGCGTCTTAACGGCTGCTATTAACCGTAAATGCGATCTGGAATCCGGTCGTGCGCCCGCGACTCCCTATGTGCGTCCCGGGTCGCCTTCGTCGTCGCGGTCACAATCCTCGATTTCCAGGTTGCGATCCCCGAGGATACGGGTGATTGCGTTCGTCGCGGCCTCTCGGACCGCCGGATCGTGATCCTGGGCCGCGGCCTCCAGGTCCGCGAGTGCACAGATGGCGTTCTTGCCCAACGATCCGAGGCTTGCCGCCACCCCCGCCCGGAGGTCATCGAAATCGCCTCGACGTAGGAAGTGGCCCAGATCCTTTACCAGGACGTTGCGCCAACGGGCGTCCCTGCCCTGGCACACGTTCGCGTACCAGGCTGCCAGCACATGCGGATGCCGGTCGTAGAGGGCACTGGCCAGCACGTCCCGGCCCACAGTGTTGATGGGAGCCCGAACCACCGCCAGCACCGCGCTGCAGCGGACGATATAACTGCGATCCGCGATCGCAGCGCGGAGCATCTGCTGCATCAACCCGCTCGTCGGCCGGGTCCGCCCAAGGTGGACAATGCCGACCGCGCGGGCGGCAGGGTGTCGACATTCCAACCAGCGACCGACATCGACCTGAGCAGGCGGCATCTGGGAGAGGAGCAAATAAACGCACTCCCAGAGCCAGGGGAACCTGCTAATCGCGCGATAGATCGCTTCCTGGACGGCGCGCGGATCGACGGGAATCAACCGCTGCAGCGCGATTGTCGCTTCACCGCCGGGCGGGTCACCCAAATGGGCAGCCAGCGCGTTTGCCGCAATTTGCGACACGTCGCCGAGACGGTCCGCGAGCAGCCCCAATGCCCTCGCTGTGCCCTGGCGTACTTGGTCGTAGAAGGACGTTTCTCGCGGAAGGTTTTCGAGGAGCCGAGCCACCACAGTCATGGCCCGCGGAGAGGCCACTGCTGTGTGCGCCAGCTCGGCGGCGGCGGCGGAGAAACCGACGTCGTCGTTGATCTTAACCTGCCGAAGGGATTCCAGGGCTGCGGTGAGAGGCTCGGCCACCTCAGCCTCCACTGTCCTCGGTAACTGACCGAGAATTGCCCGGTACATGCGGTCCACCTCGCCTTTCGTCAAACTGTTCTTCATGATGTTCCTTTGTTGATGGGAAAAACTTCTGATTTCGCAATCCGTCAGCGCTTCAGCACGGCGAGCGGATGCGGATGGGGCCGGTGATCAACAGGGACACGTGGATCGCCGGCGTGACGTCCACGGATAACTCCATGGCCAGCGTAGGCAAGATGTCCACCGATTTGCACAACGCCGACGTTTTGCAGGGGCCGTTGTCGAACGGGGCGTGACTCGGCACCAAGATGCCCAAGGGAGACATCGGCAACGTGCCCGTGGCCAACGGCGCCATTGCCGACTTGCGTTTCAGAAGGGAGTGGCTTATAAAGGTGTTGATGGAATTATCTCCGTCATGGTACCGGTTCATCTGCTGGCCCCCGCCAGGAAGCATGCAGGCGAACTAGGGATCGAATTGAAGCCACCGTGGGTACGCCCTTCGGCGGCTTTTTCATTTCGTCTGTCTCTATCCCAGGGGTTCCTGGATCTTGGCGGCGAAGAGTTGTCGCAGTTGTTCCAAATGGTCCGGCCCGAACACGAACCTCAAGGAACCATCGAGTGAGGGCCGATCAATCTTGCCGGCATTGATCGCCCAACGAATCTGGGACTGGGTGACGTTGATCCCTTCCCGCCGCAACTCATCGTGCAAGTCTCGAAAGCACACGTGTGATCTCCAATAAAAAAAGGACCAGGACTCATCGTCCTGATCCTTTTATAGCATCGCGGTGGTGTAGTTTACGGGCAGAATAGCCGCCTATTCGCGTGATTTGCGGCCGATTCTCCCTTCTTGTCCCTTCCCGTCCCTTCCCGTCCCTTCCCGGCTACGTTTGGCTGCCTTCTCGATCTGTTCTTTGCGATGCCAAGCCTTTTCATACTCTGGCAACGTCTTGAACCAGAGTTCCCACTTTGTGCCGTGTATCAGGGCAATATAGATCTGTCCCTTCTTGTTCATGTTCTTCAAGGTCTTACGGTCTACACCAACGCATTTAGCCAAGTCCTGAAGTTGCCCTTCGATATGGCCTCCGCTATATTCCTGCGCGTCAGGAGGCTTATCGTGTGCCCATGCTCCCACTTTGCGTTTCTGTTTACTTTGGTTGCCTACAATGGCTTTAGACTGCCCGCCGATCTGATCACCACCCTGCAAATCCGCTTTGACTGTCACTTCTGCCAAGACGCCTTTGCCCGTGTCAATGACGCTGCTGGCCTCGGCTAACTCGTGGTTCAATTTGTTTACGAACATGAGCACGGAGAGACTGCCGTGGGTCCTCAGCGCCCGTTGAACCCATGGCGGGGATGCGGAGAGGATTCTGCTGTAATTCATCCGGTATTCGTTGTCGTCATCGGTTCCGAGCATTTGTGCCCACGGTTTGTTGGCCCGCAACATAACGGCCTCTAGGTCTTGGTCGCCATTGGCCTGCTCGACGAGATCGTGCAAGCAGGCGGCAACTCCACCAAGCCAGTCCGGCATGTGTCGGACACATTCCCACACTGGGCCGGTGTCAGGAATGCTGACGGACTCTAGCTGGCTTCGGTGGTAATCGCCTAACGCCGCCCCCAAGTCATAAAGGGGACGACAAGCCGTGGATCGCAAGGCGTGGTCTGCCGTTGCGGCAAGCGAATCGCTTCTGCCGCCTGAACTATCCGAAGACTGCACCGCCTGCTCCAGACGGAAAAGTATACTCGGGTTAATGTCTCCGCGCAGAACGCCGAGGGTCTCGACAAGAACATCCCGGTCGAAGTTCCGACTGAAGAAACCGAGCCGAAACGCCGCCGATAGCTCCGTCCCAGAAATGTCGTGCGTGAGTTCTTCCGCCATGTTGCACCTTGTTCATGGGCCGCCCGCCGCCAGCGCCCGGCAAGGTGCTACGGGACGCTGGCGAAGGAACACGTCGGTTGGCCGACCGACTAGCCCAATACGTCTCGATTATAACCCTACCCAGAGAGGGCGCCCATTCTCGGACACCGTGTCCGACTACTGGACTTGGCTCTCAATACCGCAAATGGGGACACGGATGCCTACCCACTGTCGAACCCGTGTTGTCGATGGCCGACGTGCTCAGCCGCACGATGGCGCCGGCCGTATCGGTGATGGCCGACACCCTCGACGGCGCCGACACGGCCGTAATGGCAGGCAGCATCGGCATGACCACGGACGGCGCGGCTGCGGTCAAGACGGCGGCCACGGTTATATTCCGCAGCGGCGTGGAACACGGCGCCCCACGGTACCGTACGGCGATGCTCGTGCTAGGCGTCGAGGCCGATTCAGGAAATCGCAAATTGCTGCGCGAGCCAGGCCGCAGGGCCTGGTCGTGGCCCCGCACAACTGGGGCTCCCTGGTCGGCTTCTACCTGCAACTGCACGTCGGCCGTGCCCTGCCCAATTTCTTCCGTGCCGAGCACGATCCCTTGGCCAGCGACGTCCTAGTCGCGGAGGGCTACACGATCAAGGATGGGGTGTGCAGCGTGCCCGACGCCCCAGGTTTTGGCTTGGCCATCGACGAGAACAAGTTCCACCAGGTGAAGATCCATTTGGACCTGAAGGCGTGAGGGCTGCTAGTCGCGGTGGTCGTTGATTTCATTCAGGTCGTTGACACGGCATACCGTGGGAATCAAAATAGCATCGAAGTACCTGCCGGCCGTCCCCATGGCCCTGTCCCGCCGGGCAGCGGAAAACTGGCCCGGCCCTACCATCCCGCCCCCCAACAACATCCCACCAACCCTTGAGGTCTCCGCCATGAAAAAATTCGCAATGTGGCATATCGTCGTTATCTCCCTGCTCGTCGCGTCGTCCAGCCTATCTCAGGCCCTGGCCGACGTCACCCTCCCCAAGGTGATCGGCAGCCACATGGTCTTGCAGCGCGACCGACCGTTGCCGATCTGGGGCTGGGCCGCCCCTGACGAAGAGGTCACCGTGAAGCTCGACGAGGCCACGGCCACCGCCAAGGCCGACGCCCAGGGCAACTGGAAGGTCGTGCTGCCGGCCGTGAAGGCCGATGGCAAGCCCCACAGCATGACCATCAGCGGCAAGAACAAGGTCGAATTGGAGGACATCCTCGTCGGGGACGTGTGGATCGGTAGTGGCCAGTCGAACATGGAGTTTGGCTTGGGGGGCAGCACGGGAGGCAAGCAAGCGATCGCTGCCGCCGACTGCCCGCAGATCCGCCTGTTGCACGTCGAGAAGGTGCAGGCCCCCCAGCCGGCCAAAGACATCGTGACGGCCGGCGGCGCCAAGCGAAAGAAGGGCCAACCGGCCCCGCCCGCCCCCACCGGCCCGGCGTGGAAGGTATGCACGCCGCAGAACGTGCCCGGCTTCTCGGCCGTGCTCTACTACTTCGGCCAGCGGCTGCACAAGGACCTCGGCGTGCCCGTGGGCCTGATCAACAGCTCCTGGGGCGGTTCGCCCATCGAGGCCTGGATCGCTTCGGGTCCGAAGGGCGGCGGCATGTACAACGGCATGATCGCCCCCCTGGAGCCGTTTGCGATCCGCGGCGTGATCTGGTACCAGGGCGAGGCCAATGTCAGCATCGGCCTGAAGTACGCCGACAAGATGCAGGCCCTGATCGAGGGCTGGCGGAAGGTCTGGGGCTGCGACTTCCCCTTCTATTTCGTCCAGATCGCGCCCTACGCGGGTTATAAAGCGAGCTTGCCCGACCTCTGGGAAGCCCAGGTGGCCAGCCTCAAGATTCCGAAGACGGGCATGGCGGTGACGACCGACCTGGTTGCCGATATCAAGAACATCCATCCCCAGAACAAGTTCGACGTGGGCAACCGTCTGGCCTTGTGGGCCTTGGCCAAGGAGTATGGCAAGACGGACCTTGTGTACTCGGGTCCGCTCTACAAGGCCATGAAGGTCGAGGGGAACAAGATTCGGCTCTCGTTCGCCCACACGGGCGGCGGATTGAAGTCGCGTGACGGCAAACCGCTGACCGAGTTCGAGATCGCCGGCGCGGACGGCAAATTCGTGCCCGCCGAGGCCACGATCGACGGCGACGCGGTCGTTGTTGAGGCCAAGGAGGTCGCCACGCCCACCCAGGCCCGCTTCGGCTGGCGGAACGTGGCGAATCCGAACCTCGTCAACAAGGAAGGGCTGCCGGCCTCGCCCTTCAAGACGGACAACTGGCAGGGCGGCACGGGCGAGTAAGTGCCGGAGGAAGGCTGCCGTCCGCCGTCATCGGAGAAGAAGACCACGAAATAGGACTCGAAATTGAGGAAAACTGTCATGACAGAAAACAAGAGAAGCGCGAAGAAGGCAACTACGACCCGGCGCCAGTTTGTGGCTGAGGTTGCGGCTGCGGCTACGGCTCTTACGATCGTGCCCCGGCATGTACTGGGAGGCAAGGCTGGGCCTGCGCCGAGCGAGAAACTCAACCTGGGCTCGATCGGCGTGGGCGGCATGCAGGGCGGCAACGATGTCGGCGCCGTCAGCAGCGAGAATATCTATGCCCTCTGCGACGTGGACCAGACCCACCTCAACAACACCGCCGCGCGATATCCCAAGGCCAAGCTCTACCGGGACTTTCGCAAGATGCTGGACAAGGAACACAAGAATCTCGATGGAGTGACGGTCACCATACCCGATTTCATGCACGCCACGGCGTCCGTGTGGGCGATGGAGCGGGGCATCGGCGTCCACTGCCAGAAGCCGCTTACCGCGACGATCTGGGAAGCCCGGCTGCTGGCCAACGCGGCGCGGAAGTACAAAGTGGCCACGCAGATGGGCAACCAGGGATACTCTTGCGTGGCGACGCGCATCGCTTGCGAATACATCTGGAACGGCGAGATCGGGGACGTCACCGAGGTGCATTCGTGGAACGGCGGCGGATTCTCCCGCGGCATCGTAAAATGGCCGCCTCCGGAGCGGGTCCCCGCCACCCTGGACTGGAACCTCTGGCAGGGTCGCTCCCAGGAGCACACCTACAGCTCGAAGATCCATCCGGTCAACTGGCGCGGGTTCCTGGATTACGGCACCATGATGATCGGCGATTGGGGCATCCACCAGCTCGGGCCGGCCAACTGGTGCTGGGGCTGGGCGAGACGGGCGCGACGAGCGTGGAATGCATCGCGGTGGAGGGAGTCAATCCCGTAACGTATCCCAACTACGCCTGCAAGATCCAGTTCCCGCAGCGGCCGAGCAAGTACGTCAAGTCAGGCAACATGCCGGCCGTGACCGTTTACTGGTATGAAGGCAGCATGGCCGGGATGTTCAAGCCGCCGCACGGCCTCACACACGAGGACCTACGGGGCATCAACGAGGTCTTCATCGGCACGAAGGGCTTTCTGGGCACCAGCGACCGGGGCGAGAGCTACACCCTGCTCCCACGATTTAGGCAGGCGGGGCACCCGCGGCCACCGGAGGTGCTGAAGCGTTCGCCGGGACACTTCCAGGACTGGATTCGAGCCTGCAAAGGCGGTCAGCCGGCGTGTTCCAATTTCACCATCGCCGGGCCGTACACCGAATGGATGCTGTTAGGCGCGATAAGTTGGCGATTCCCCCATGAGAAGCTGTTGTGGGACGCCAAGAACCTGCGCTTCACCAACAACGCGCAGGCCAATGAGTTCGTCAAGCCCAACTTCCGCAAGGGCTGGGAGCTTCAGGACATTGCGGTTTGACTTGCGCGTGCGACCGATTGCAACTGGTTTGTTCCCGCTATGACAACGGCACCTTGATCACGACCTTGTGGACCGTGCCCGTGCCGATCAGCGGGGCGTGGGCGTTGTCGGGGAAGAAGACCACGAACTCGCCCGGATGCACGGTGACGTAGCTCTCGGGCACGTCGGCAAAGAACTCGATGTCCTTCTCGGCATCGTATTGGTCGTGCGGCCGTTGGCAGCGGCCACGTGCTTTCCAGCCCATCTCCTCGACGCCTGAGATCACGAATTGGATGTCGATGTGCTTGCGATGCGCCTCCAGGCGGGCCTCGGACCGCTGGCGAGCGGGCGAGCGGGAAACCACAGCGTGCATGGTACCGGCAATCTTGATCCGCCCCTGGGACATGTCGGCCAGCGGCTGGCCGCGCAGGAAGGCGATGGCGGCGGGGAAATCGGGGTGGAGAGCCAGGTAACGGTCTGATTGTTCCAGGCGAGCGAGAATCATGGTTATTCTCCTAAAAGTCCGTGGTTCCTGGTTGGAGCAGCCGGCACAACCGATGACTAGCAGGTGGACGGAAATCGCAACAGTCAATGAGTGCGGGTCACCCTCGTTCGATGGTTGTGCTGTAGCCTCCCCGTCCCTTTCTTCCTGGACACACGATATGGGCGGCCAACTGGGGGAATCTCCTGCGGATGGTTCCCAGTCTGCGCGTTGCATCATCGCAGCCGGAGTTCTCGATCAATTCGGGCTTCTCTGCACGCCCAGTTTAATCAGTTCTTCAAGGACGACCCCATTCCTTTTGCCGATGCTGAAGGAAGGTTCGCTTCCGATCTGACAAATGCCGTCGCCAAGGTAGCGGACTACGGTCTTGGCTGGCGGAGGACGGGTGCTACCGGTAGCTAGAGACTCATCCAGTATAATGGCAGCATATTTGTCGGGTGCGATCCTTCTCAATGAATCATCCGCTGCGGCCTGCAAGGCGGGATCAGGATGGTGGCGGGCTTCGATGAGGGCACGGATTGCGCGGAGGGCGTGCGTGCCCAGATTTCCAAGCGATCTTGCGGCCTCCCAGCGAACCTGACGACTCCTATCCTTGAGAGCCTTGCACAATGCCGGAATAGCAGGGATCACACGTGCTCCAAGCTCTCCCAAGACGGAGGCACTCATTGCTCGTATCTTGGCATCCTTGGCCTTTAGCCCGTCCATGAGCGCCGAGGCCACCAAATCCACGTGCTTCTTCCCATGTCCCACGAATCGAAAGAATCCATCGGCGTAATGCCATGCGACGTTTCCGGCCGCTTCCGCAGGCATTGAATGATCTTCGGGCGCAGGCCACGGATGCTGGCCGGAACTGCTCAAACGATCGCATGGCCGTCTTTCTGACTCCCTCATCGTCATCGTCCAAGAGATTCGCCAACTCGGGAGCAATCTTCTTGGTGAGCTTTACCTCCCAAGTCCACTCCCCTAGAAGCCGAATGAGCGAACAACGGGCACGTGCATCCTCAGTATCCTTTCGCACAAATTCCAGAAGATCGTCAAGAAGCCGCTCTCTACTCTTCCTACCCATGCTCGTCGAACCACACATGCCAAATCTGAGGAGGCGTTCCGCTGCCTTTAGTCGGAGGTCCGGGCTAAGACTCTTCAGACCTTGCAGCATCCTGGAAATGATGGGATTGGAATCAGCGCCGATCTTGATTACGCCCTACCTAAGGATTCAAGGACGACAGGGTCGTCCTCGTGGAGCAGCATCTCGGACAGTGATGGTATCGCCTGTTCTGCCAATTCGCCGAAACTGCCCAACACATTCACGGCTGCAATGCGGACACTGATCTTGCCATCCTTCAGGAGGCGCATCTGACCGCGAACATCCTCCTCCCGACCCGCTGGTTGGTTTATTGGATCTTGATGCTCATTCGACCGCTTGCTCATACCGTCAGCCTGGGATCGCCGGGCCACCCTCCGTTAGCGGGATGTTGCCGAGGTTTGCACCTATCTGCACCTAACTTACACCTTTCCGACCCTTACGGCCACCAGCCCAGATGCCAAAATTATCAGACTGAAAATGCTTGTGCGACCACGCTCACGCTTCGCCGCCCGCTATCCTTCAACCAGTTTGGTAATGCCTCGCCCACAGACCCAACTCGAAGCCCTCGCCCCTGGCCAGTTGGCCAAGCGCCGGGGTATCAGTGCGGACGGGACACATCGTCTAATCGAGGGCGAGCAGAATCAAAGCAAAGAGCCAGGAAAACTGGTACCCGATCGAAGAACCGCCGGGTTGACCCCCAACGAGTTGGCAAGGTACTGGCGGGTGAGCAATCATACGATTCGGGCGTGGATCAAATCCGGTGAATTACGAGCGATCAACCTTGCCCTTACTGCCCTGCATCGTCCTCGTTACCTGGTTCGCTGGGAGGACATTGAGACTTTCGAGTCGCTACGCACGAACCGACCGATTACCTCATCAGCCACCAATTCGGCTACGGTGCGGCCCGATACGGCAGATCCGTCGCGGGACCGATACTAGACCGATGCCTCCACTGTGGCTTGCGATTCTTGCTTGTCCGGTTTTTCTGATTGAAACACCCATGTATGGACGTGGTCGGTCACCTCAGTCAATCGCTTCTTGACCTCCATCCCATACTGCTCCTCCTGCTCAACATCCTCCCGATAGAACGCAGCCATGTTGTCGGACCGAGCCGCGTGCCCCATGATCGCCTTGACGGCAAGCGTGTCCCTCGCGCCGTCGCCGATAGTCTGGAAGACGTGACGCAGAGTGTAGAAGCCGAGCCGCGCGCGATGAATCTCCAATCTTTTCATAAGTCGCACGGTCGCAGTCGAGATCGTCCAGTGATTTTGTTTTCCGGCGTGATAGGACCGTCCGTTCGGCAACAGAAAGAACCATTCGTCATCCTCGGGGGTCGCCGGTGCTGGCCGCTGAGCAAGTGATGTCTTGAGGGCATCGACGGTCTCCGCCCACAATGGGCAGCGACGAATGACCTGGGTCTTGTTGCGTGGGTATCGCAGCCAGCCGGTCTTCAGATCCACGATTTGCTTCGGTAGCTTTGCGCAGTCCGTGCAACCAAAGCCGCAGTTGATTCCCAGGAGAATCATGGCCTTGAGGTCCGGGTTGGCTTCGCGGATCATTTTTTGGACCTCCCAAGGAGTGAACATGCGCGGACCCTGATCGTTCTTGGCCTTCCGCATGATCTTGGGTTTGGGTTTCTTGAATGTCGAGCCAAAGACTACAGGCTGTGCAATCAGTTGCTCCTCCGTCGCATAACGAAACACCGAGCGAACCCGCTGAATCCAGTTCGTCAATGCCACGGGTCCGAGACGTTCGGCCATGACACTGCGAAGCCTCCTGAAGTGCTGCGGTGTGAGTTTCTCTATCAATGTCTCGCGTCGAAATTGATCGGCAATGAAGTCGGTGACCCGGGTGTACTCGTCGAGGGTCGCCTGTTCGAGCTCGTCACTGGCGACGAGGTCCTGTTTGGACTTGAGAAACTCGTTGAGGAGGACTCGAATCGTCAAGCCATCTGTACGAGTGGGGGTACGTCCCGCATACAGGTCGTCCTTCTCGGCCTGGAATCGCTTCAGGGCCGTGTCGGGGTCGCGCCAGGGTCCAAAGCACCGGATCTCGCCTCGAATGCGTTTGCCCCATTGTCCGTTGGTCAGCGGTGTCAGCGGGAAGGTCGGGTAAGGTTTCTTGGGCTTGGGGCCGCGCCGATTGGCCCCTCGCCGGGTCTGTGGGGTATTCGGTGTCGTTGGGGTGTCGTCCGCTGTGGCGTTTAGGCTGACCTGCGTACAAAATTCCTTTTCATACCTCTGGAGAGCGGCATTTGCATCCTCCCAGGGTCCAAAGTAACGCAGGCGTCCTTGAATCTTCTTCGCCCACTGGCCGTTATGGTGTGCGAAAAGGGGAAAATCGGGCGAGGGCTTTCCTGGCTTCGGGGGCTTGTTTGCCGCGGTCATTATGGTATTCTTTTCTGTACCGCTCTTTGGCATAGGATCTGGACCTTTCAAAATGCCGTTGGCCGACGCCCGCCAGGTGTCGGCATCGGGTGTCGTTAGCGCAATCAGTTAGCGCCTCAATGGTATACGGGTGTCGTGAAAAGTCAATAGTCCTTACTCCATAAGCACTTGGAGAGGTGGCAGAGTGGTCGAATGCGCGGGTTTGCTAAATCCGTGACTTCCTATAAGGGGGTCCGAGGGTTCGAATCCCTCCCTCTCCGCTTTTTGTATGATTTCAGGGAGTTTCGGTTCGCCGGAACTCCCTTTCTTTTTTGACTTTATGGAGATTCACCTGTTTTCGTGTCGTATTTCTGTATGATTTGATGTGTGTAACAACGAGGGCACTGCCCCCGTTGGAAAAGACGGTTGGCCGGGACGGGAAGCGGCGGCGATTTCGTCGAATGTACCCGGTGGCCGTTCCCGAGGACTTCACCCCCCAGGTCAAGCTGATCGCAGGGAACGCCCTGACGGAAACCCGGCGGCTCCCCTACAACTCCGTCGATTGCTGCGTCACCTGGCCGCCCTTCTATCTCCAGGACGACTACAACGATGACCGGCAGATCGGCCGGGAGGAATCGCCGGGAGAATACCTCCGGCGGCTCGTCCAGGTATTCACCGAAGTCCGCCGGGCGCTTAAGCGCCACGGCACGGTCTGGATCAACATCGGGGATGCCCAACGGCCTGGTGATGCTCGTCTGATTCGAGGATGGTCTTCATCATCACCCGCCCTCCCACTCATCATAAAACCGCCACAGATATTCCTCCATGAACCGGTGACGCTCTTCGGCCATCGCCCTGCCGGTCGCCGTGTTCATGCGGTCTTTCAGCAACAGCAGCTTCTCATAGAAGTGGTTGACGCTGGTGCCGCCCTTCAAGTAGGACTCGGCAGTTCGGTGCTCCGTGGGCTGGACCGCAGGGTTGTAAATCGCCTGCCCCTTGGCCCCACCGTAGGCAAAGGCACGGGCAATGCCGATGGCCCCCATCGCATCCAAGCGGTCGGCGTCCTGCACGACCTTTCCTTCCAGCGAGAGTAGCGGCTGTTCGACCGCCGCCCCCTTAAAGGAAATGTTGGCGATGATCTGGCAGACCTGATCGACGATGCTCGTGTCCAAGCCCAGGGAGTCGAGCCATTCTTTGGCCCTGGCCGGGCCAACCGACGAATCGCCGTCCTGTAATTTCCAGTCGGCAATATCGTGCAGGAGGGCAGCGAGTTCCACGATCAGCGGATCGGCCTGCTCCGCATGGCCGATCCGCCTCGCCATTTTCCAGACCCGGTACACGTGCCACCAGTCGTGGCCGGTGCCGTCGCCTGAGAGCACGGTTTGGACGTGGGCGGCGGTGCGGGTAATCAGATCGGATGAAGCGTGCGCCATGCCAAGCCCTATTTCTCTGATGTCGGGTTCGACCAGGCACCGTCAGGAGCAAGTGTGCCTTGTAGAAATGAGATGATTACGATCCGGCCTGTCATCTTGCGAACCTCGCGCCTCGTTCAAGTGCTCTTCACAATAGTCCAAGAAACGGTCATTCTACCACGACCGGGAGAAGGCTGGTAGAATTCCCTTTCAAGAACAACAGGACGTGTGACGAACAGCCCCGACCAGGAATGCCAGGAAGCCTCCTTCAAATTGTCGAAGCGACCAGCCTCACCGCCGAGGCGATTTCCGCCGGGACGGCACAGATCCATGCTGCTGTACTGAGCAAGTCGAAGTATATCGATGGTCCCAATTTCACGAGAATCCATTCGACGGACCTGGAACTGCTATTTGCTGAATACGACAGCCACTTCTTCGACGGGCAAATCAAGGACACGCTCGGCACGATCCCGCTGCACTTCCGCCTGTCAAAACGAATGACGAGTTCCGGCGGCCAGACGGCCTGCTACGCCGACAGAAGCGGCAGGCGGTGGTACGAAATCGGCGTTGCCACTGCCGTGCTGTTCGAGTGTTTCCGAGGGGAAGACCATCGCCCAATTTCGGCCAGCGGAATTATCTGCCGTGATCGCTTAGATGCACTCCAGCGGGTCATGGAACACGAACTTGTCCACCTGATCGAGATGTTGCTTTGGGGTAAGTCAAGCTGCGCACAATCTCGCTTTTCGTCGATTACCCTGCGGTTCTTTGGTCACACGACGAACATGCACCTTCTCATTACGCCAAGAGAAAAGGCACTGGTGGCATTCGGCATCAAGCCGGGCATGACGGTCCGGTTCCGATTTGAGGGCATCGAACGAACGGGGATCGTGAATAGAATCAGTAAGCGGGCTACCGTGTTGGTCGAAGACCCTGCGGGGCAGCGGTATAGCAACGGCAAACACTACGTCAAGTTCTATGTGCCCGTGCAACTCCTGGAAGCGGTGAAGTGAGCAACCGTGACGAGTGGAAACAATATACGTCGTAGATGATGACCTTGTGGCCCGATGGGTTGCCCGTAACCAAGTGCGAAATTGTGCGTTGAAACGCGGCGTAACGGGAGGGAAAAGGGGATAAGTCCAATATTGCCGTGTTCATCTTAATTGGACTCATCCCGTTATCCGCAAAAAGCCGAAGGGCCGCTCTGCCATTTTGGCACGCCGCCTCGATCGGTGTACAAACGTCTCCTGCCATTTTGGCAGTGCCGAGTCGCTTGCCGGCCCGTTCCCGCCGCGGCCCGCGCAAGGTCCCTCTCGCCACAATATCAGTATTTATATATATGTATATATTATTATGGACTTTGTGGCGGCGATTGGCACGTGCTTTGCAGGATGCAGCCGGTGGTGAAGTCGCGAGCCGTTTGCCATGTCGGTCTGCCCGGAACACTCCCGCACTCTTGCTATGAGTACCTATTGCCGTCACCTCCGCAAATCCTGGGGGGCACCACCTGTCCGCGAACGTAAACCGTTTCGGGAGTGTGAGTTGCGTGTTTCGTGCCCGGACGCTGTCCGTCCACGTGCCCGGACAGTTTGTCACGCAAGAATCGCGCGGCGTCACCGTAAACCGTTCACAGGCAGTGACTTCGGTCCGAAGAAAACCGCGTTGGCTTGTCTTTCTGTCCGCCAGCGGTGCCGGACAGAACCGCCAAAGGAGGCGTATGATCGAGCGTGGAGGGGAGCAGGGAGCACGGAGCTACCCGAAACCCCGCGCGGGAAACAGCCCTCACCCTGGCCCTCTCCGGGGCACCCCAGGGTACCCGCTTGCGGGTCGCGGGTCGTGGAGAGGGGACTTGCGACCTGATTTCCCAAGCCGTTGATTTTAGCACGAAGACCTATCACAATGGAGCAATTCGTCTGCCAACCTAAGAGCAAAGGGTTCCCGCCATGAGAAGAATCTGCAAAACTCCGTTTGTGCTGCCCGTCGCTGCATTCCTCACCATCAATTTCTGCATCGCGGCAGCGGTGAGGGCCGATTTTCGCCCGCCCGCGGTGCCGCTGGTGACGTACAATCCGTTCCTCAGCATCTGGTCGGAAAGCAACCACCTGAACGGTGCGACCACGAAACACTGGACGCGGCACGACCATTCGCTCGTGAGCCTGATCCGCATCGACGGCAAGACCTACCGCCTGATGGGCGCGGAACCAAAAACTGCGCCAGCCTTTGCGCAAAAGTCCGTCACGGTCCTGCCGACGCGGAGCATCTACGAATTCGAGGAGGCGGGCGTACACGTGACGATGACCTTCATGCAACCCGCCCTGCCCGACGATCTGGACGTCTATTCCCGGCCGCTGAGCTACATTACCTGGGACGTCCGCGGATGCGATGGCGCGAAACACACGATTGAACTCTACGACAGCACGAGCTCGCAGCTCGCCGTCAACCAGACCTCGGAGCCGGTGGAATGGTCGCGGCAGGCGGCGGGCGATTTGACGCTGCTCCGCGTCGGCACGCGGGCCCAGCCGGTGTTGGGTTCCTGCGGCGACGATCACCGCATCAACTGGGGCTACGCCTACGCCGCCGCGGCGACCACGCTTTGCAAAGCGGCGATCGGCGGCAGCACGGCCTTGGAAAGCGCCTTCGCCGAGAAGGGCGGTCTGCCCGAGGCGGACGACGCGCGCATGCCCCGCGCGGTGAAAGACGCCGAGCCCGTGATGGCCTTTGCCTTTCCGCTGGGCAGCGTGGGCGAAGAAGCCGTCCAACGGCAGGTCATCGTGGCCTACGACGAGATCTTCGCCATCAAGTATTACGGCAAGAAGCTCCTGCCGTACTGGGCGCGGAACGGCGTGAAGATCGCCGAACTCCTGGAAACGGCGTCGAAGGATTACCCCAAGCTTCTCGCGCGCTGCGAGGCCTTCGACAAGGAACTGATGGCCGACATGCGTAAGCTGGGCGGCGAGAAATATGCGAAGATCACCGCACTAAGCTATCGCGAGTGCGTCGCCGCTAACGGACTGGCCGCCGACGCCAACAAGCAGCCTCTGTTTTTCACCAAGGAGAACACCAGCAACGGCGATATCGCCACGGTGGACGTGTTCTTCCCCATGGACCCGATCTGGATCTTTCTCAGCCCGTCGCTGGCGAAGGCCTCGCTGGTCCACGTGCTGATGTATTCCGCGTCGCCGCACTGGAAGTTTGCCAACGCGCCGCACGATCTGGGCACGTATCCGTTCGTCACCGGCCGCGACGACGGCGGCGAGGGCATGCCCGTCGAGGAAAGCGGCAACATGCTGATCCTCTGCGACGCGATTGCCCACGCGGAAGGCAACGCCGACTTCGTCGCGCCCTGGTGGCCGCAGCTCACGCAGTGGGCAAAGTACCTGGAAAAGTACGGTCTCGATCCCGAGCAGCAGCTTTGCACGGACGATTTCATGGGCCACCTCGCCCACAACGCCAACCTCTCCGTGAAGGCCATCCTGGGCCTGGCGGCCTACGGCGATTTGTGCCGCATTCGCGGCGACAAGCAAACCGCCGAGAAGTACCTCGCCCTGGCCAAGGCCGACGCCCAGCACTGGATGAAAGTCGCCGCCGAGGGCGACCACTACCGCCTGGCCTTCGACAAGCCGCGGACCTGGAGCCAGAAATACAACCTGGTCTGGGACCGCATCCTCGGGTTGAACGTCTTCCCGCCCTCGGTGGCGGAGAAGGAGGTCGCGCACTACAAGAAAGTCATGCTCCGCTACGGCGTTCCGCTCGATTCCCGCACGCACTTGACGAAGACCGACTGGTCGTTCTGGAGCGCAACGCTGGCGGAGAACCAGGCCGACTTTGAGGCCATCATCGCGCCGATCTACGACTATCTCAACGCGACCACCGCCCGCGATCCGATCGCGGATTCCTATGTGACCGACGACATTCACAGCGGCGGCATGCACGCCCGGCCGGTCGTGGGCGGGTTCTTCATCAAGATGTTGAGCGATCGCGCCCTCTGGGAGAAGTGGGCCTCCCGCGACAAGCTGAAACCCGCAAACTGGGCGCCGCTGCCCGCGCCGCCCAAAACCAGCATGCTCGTGCCCATCGAGCAGACGTGGCGCTATACGACGCGGAAGCCGGGCGACGACTGGATGAAGACCGATTTTGACGCGACGAGCTGGAAGGAAGGCCGGGCCGGCTTCGGCACCAATCCGCCGGGATTCGTGCGGCACACGACCTGGACGACCGACGACATCTGGCTGCGCCGCGAGATCACGATCGCCGAGGGCAATCATCCGCACCTGCAATTCATTTGCTATCACGACGAGGACGTGGAAATCTACGTCAACGGCATCCTGGCCGCCCAGGAAAACGGGTTCACGACCAGCTACGTGGTGCTGGAAATCTCGCGTGAAGCGCGTGCCGAGATGAAGCCCGGCGCAAAGATCCTGATGGCCGTACACTGTCATCAAACGGAAGGCGGCCAGGGCATCGACGTGGGAATGGCGGATGTGAAGGAATGAACCAGCCCAAACTACAAACGCCGCCACCGACGCACGGAGACCGCTGAAAAAGTCCTGTGCTGGCGCAACTTATCGTACTCAGTACTAAGTACTCAGTATTAGGTTATGTTTGCTTCCATTTTTTCAGCAGTCTCGCAGGGTCGGTGGGTACGCAAAGAGTTCGACGAATAACCCCTAAAGAAAGCACACAATACAATGACTCGCACAGGTTTCTGGAAGAATTGCACGGCCCTAGCGCTGCCCGGGATGGCTGCGCTGCTCCTGTCGGGTCCGCTGTCGGCGATGGCGGCCGTGCCGCGGCCGGAACATCCCCGGCCGGATGCCCTCCGCGACAACTGGATGACACTCAACGGCCCCTGGCAGTTCGAGATCGACCGCAAGGGCGACGGCGAGGCCCGCGGGTTGATCTCCGGCAAGGACCTGGCCTCGACGATCACCGTGCCGTTCTGTCCGGAGAGCAAGCTCTCGGGTCTGGGGCTGGGCAACACCGAGTACTTTACGCGCGTCTGGTACCGGCGGCTGATCGAGCTGCCCGCGGCGATGAAGGGCAAACGCATCCTGCTGCACTTCGGCGGCGTCGACTACAAGAGCTGGGTCTATGTCAACGGCAAGCTGGCGGGCACGCACACGGGCGAAAACGCCGCATTCAGCTTCGAAATCACACGACTCTTGACGGAAGGCGCGAACGAACTGGTGGTCCGCGTATTCGACGATTTGCGCAGCGGCCTGCAGGTTGGCGGCAAGCAGGCGTTCAACAAGAGCGAAGGCTGCGTGTACACCCGCACCACGGGCATCTGGCAGCCGGTTTGGCTCGAAGCGGTCGGCTCGTCGTTCGTGGAGAACCTCTCGATTGTGCCCGATCCGGACCACGGCCGCGTGCTGATCGAGGCCGCGGTCAACGGCGCGGACGGTGACGTGCAACTTCGAGCCGAGGCCTTTGCCGACGGCAAGCCCGTCGGGTCCGATTCGGCCGCCGGCACGTGGCGCAACCAGCGGCTGGTGCTGAACCTGAGCGAGAAGAAACTCTGGGCGCCGGGCTCGCCGTTTCTCTACGATTTGAAGCTCACGCTGACGCGCGGCGGCGAAACGATTGACGAGCTGAAAAGCTATTTCGGCCTGCGGAAGGTGACGATCGAGGGCCGGCGGATCCTGATCAACGGCAAGCCGGTCTTCCAGCGGCTGATCCTGGACCAGGGTTTCTATCCCCAGGGCGTCTGGACGGCCCCCACGGACGACGCCCTGAAGCACGACATTGAAATGTCGATGGCCTGCGGCTACAACGGCGCGCGGCTGCACCAGAAGGTGTTTGAGCCGCGGTTCCTCTACTGGGCCGACAAGCTGGGCTACCTGGTCTGGGGCGAATTCCCCAACTGGGGATACAACAACAAGCCCGAAGGCTACGCCGCCTACGTCACGGAGTGGACCGAAGTCCTGCTGCGCGATCGTAACCATCCGGCGATCGTCGGCTGGTGCCCCTTCAACGAGACGGGTGGGGGCGCCGCAGAGATCCAGCAGTTGATCTGGAACGTAACCAGGGCCGTTGATCCCACGCGCCCGGTGCTGGAAAGCAGCGGCTGGGCGCACACCCTGCCGCATCCCGAAGTCCGCGACGCGCACGACTACGATGGAAACGCCGCCAACCTCCGCAAGCGGTGGATGGACTATTTCGCAGGGGCCAGCGGGCGAGCGCCGCGATTCGGTCTTCCGGCCGACCCGGGCGCGATTGCGGCGTGCCGTTCATGATCAGCGAGATCGGCGGGATCGGCTGGGCAACCGAGGGCGGCTGGGGTTACGGCGAAGGGCCGAAGACCCTCGAAGCCTTTTACACCCGCTACCAGGGCACGCTCGACGCCCTCTTGGACAACCCGAACCTGTTCGGATTCTGCTACACGCAACTGACGGACGTCGAGCAGGAGCACAACGGCTTGTACTACTACGACCGGCGGCCGAAGTTCGACGTGAAGCGGATCTGTGCGATCACGTCGCGAAAGGCGGCCTACGAGCGCGGGGAAGCAAAGGTGCCGCAAGCGGCCGGCGCGGAACGCCGCTGATGACGCGTTTCAAGCATATCGCTGGGGATCAGCAGGCGGGAGTTCTGCGAATATAACGTCTTCGTTTACCCCAGCTCGGAGACTGCCCGGGTTCCGACGGGGACTGAGCAGAGGACCACCCATCCGTGACCGCCATGCCTGGACATTTCATCGACCGCGCGCTGCCGGTTGTCGAAGACCCGGAAAACTTCCCCCTGAGGCAGCGCCAGGAGCAGCTCTGGTTTGCCGAGTTTCTCCGCCTCGCGGCGCGCCGCCTTCAGCACGTGGACCATCACGTCACGGAAACTCTTGGAGATCCTCCCGGCGTAGAAGAAGTCGAGCACGAAATCGCAGTGATGCTCGTCGATCAGGCGTTTCAGTTGTTTCCGCACCGACTGGCACTGCGCCGCGGTAGCGATGTTGTCGCGCAGCTTGACGACAATGATCTCCCCGACTTGTTCGTACTCCAGAGGGACCAACTTGGCGTGGAATCTCGGCATGCCGATGCCCGAGAGAAAGTCGACTGCCCAACCGACAAGAACCAGTTGCGCGATGTACAGGACAATGCCTATTCCGGCGATGGCGATGATCGCCGCCATAATGAGGGTTTCGAGGGGAAATCGTCGGAAGACGGTGAAAACGCTGAGCAGCGCCGCGCAGATCGTCGTCAGCACGAACAGCGACGAGAGCGAGAACTGCCACCGTCGCCTGCCTGATGGCGAGTACCGGCCGCGGCGACCGTTTTTCGCCTGTTTTTCCATCATCGCCGTTTCTCTCGTCCGATCCCTGGCTGACTGACTCCCATCCGCACGATTATAGAAGAATGACGGACGGAAAAATGGAGGCAGAGAACCACGAAATACACGCACTATACGAGAGAATGAGAACGGGGAAATATCCTTTCGTGTGTTTTGTGCTTTTCGTGGTTCTCCTCCTCGGGCCACCGAAACTTGCACAGTTCGGCCCGGGCGGTTATGGCCGATGGCGTTGCCGCCGACAGACCCGTGCGCGGACCGATACTTACCTTCTCGTCGACGGGGTTGGAGTTTGCGTCGGCGGCGGGACGTAAGTGTGCACGGCGGAAGGCCGCGGCGGCAGGGCCGTGGCGCCGGGCGCCACGTTATTATTGCCGCTATTCTCAATATGGATCTCAACCTTGATATTGGAGAACATCGAGAAGGTGTTTCCGCTCAAGATCGGAGTCTTGTTCCCGCTCAAGATCGGAGTCTTGTTCCCGCTCAAGATCGGTGTCTTGTTCCCGCTCAAGATCGGTGTCGCGTTGTCCGAAACCAATTTTGGACTGTTGCCGGAAAGCAGCGCCGTCTTGTTCTTGGCGAGCAGATCGGCTTCGTTGCCGGAAAGCAGCGCCGTCTTGTTCTTGGAGAGCAGATCGGCTTCGTTGTTTGAGAGCAGATCGACGGCGATATCGAGTGCCCGCCTGAGTTGTGCGCCGAGGTTTTTCAGCTTTTCCATGGTTGTGGCCGCACGTTGCGGCGCGGGCCTGGCCGCACGGGCCGCGGTTGGCACCCCCTGGCCGGTGATCCGGAACTGCAGGCCCAACGGCGCCGGCTTGGCGGCGGGCTTCGCTGGCTCGGCAGCAAGCAACCCGTTGCCGGCCGAGAGGGCCGTGGCCACGGAAAGGAAAACCGCTACAACATGGACTTGGAACGAGTGTCGCATTTTTGGACTCCCTTGGATTCGAGGCATTCGCAGTGTGGAAAAACGTTCACCGAAACGACCTTGAGTATAATTCCCCCCACGGCAGAATCAAGTGGCGTGCCGGCCGCGGCGGGAGAACGGCAAAATCCGGCCAATTATCTTCGCGGCGCCGATCTGTCAAGTGCAAATGAGAATCATTCTCTCGTTTTCAAGTTGTCAAGAGCAAATGAAAAAATGCTCTTTTGCTTTTCAGAAAACTCTCTTGGTTGATCGCCGGAGAATTGCTATAATGCAGCCGTGTGGTGTAGGAGAATCCAGTCTGCCCAAGAGTTCTCGACCTGAAGCCCGCAATCCCTGGCATCCAAGAACGGGGATCGTGACTTCCAGGCCGGCGCACTTGGGCGCCGTGATAGCAAAGGAAACATGGAAGTGCTAACTGTTCGACCCAAAGTCGCGGAGTTGGTCTTTCAGCTCTACGGACGGCCGTTGCATCCGGAACTGTTCGAGGTTTACCGCTCGCACAGCGTCTCGCGGGGGAACTACGAAGCCAAGATCGACATCACCAGCGCCGGCCACGTGGTGACGTGGCGCTACGGGGGGATGACGCTCACCGAGGTGGCGGCCTCGGCCCATCATCCCTTGCCTCAGACGCGGCGGTTGATGTCCTACTCGCTCAAGGGGCAGCGGAGCGACCACGTCGATTGCCGTGGCGGCATCCGCTACGAGATGAGTTTCCAGCTCGAGCCGGTCGATCCCGAGGTCTTTTGGACCTTCCAGGAGGAACTGGCCGAAGACGGCATGCGGAAGGGCCTGTTCCACAAGTTCGACGCCAGCGGCCGCATGGCCTTGGGCGCGCTGAGCTACATCAATGTCGAGCTTCGCGCCCGCAAGCTGCTCATCCAGGCCTTTCATACCTTCCCGGATGACTACGCGATCGTCAAGAGCCAGTCGATGATTGTACTGCCGCAGGGAAAGTAAATCCGAAATCCGAATGTCGCCATTCGGATTTCGTGATTTCCTGCTGTTAGGCGAGTTCTCGCAAGAACTCCTCCACGGCCTCACTCACCGCCGCGGGCGATTCCATCGGCGTAACATGTCCGGCGCCGTCGATCTCGACGATCCGTGAGCCGGGGATCGCCCGGGCCATGGAATTCATTTCGGCCACGGTGGAAATGGCGTCCTGCCGCCCCACGATCAGCAGCGTGGGGCAATCGATCTGGGACAGCAGCGGCGTGAAGTTCGGCCGTTCGGCCAGGCCGCGCGACGTGGCCGCGTAACCGCGTGGATCGCCCGCCAAAATGATCTGCCGCAGACGATCGACCAATTCCGGCCGGGCCTCCAAGGTTACGGGGGCCATGAGGCGAGGCAACATGGCGTCGGCCAGAAACTGACTGCCCTCCCGTTCGAGCCGCTGGGCCGTTTCCAGACGTCCCGCGGCAGCCTGGGGCGTGTCGGCTGCCGCCTTCGTGTCGCACAGAATCAGCCCGGCCAGCCGCGACCGATGCGCCTGAAAGAAGCGAAAGGCCACATAGCCTCCCATCGACAGCCCGCCCAGCACGATCGGCTCGGCGACTTTCAAGGCGTCGAGCATGGCGGCCACGTCGTCGGCCCATTGCTCGACGGTCACCTTTCCCGGCGTGACCGAGCTACGGCCCATGCCGCGAAGATCGGGGGTGATCACCCGGTAGTGGGCGGCGAGCGACTGGAGCTGTTGGGCCCAGATCGAATGATCCATGGGAAAACCGTGGAGCAGCACCACGGGTCGGCCGGCGCCGCGGTTGGCCAGCGCTAGTTCAAAGCCGGGAAGGGTGAGGGAAGGCATGGTTCAAGGGTGAGAGAGGTGATGTGTCTTGCCGTAGCCGTAGCGTGGGCCGAGTGAAACGAGTCCCACCAACGACAACGTCAAATCGAGGATGGTGGGACTCGCCGACCATGCTGCGCATGGTGCCCGTCGGCCCACCGTACGGCTACGGTCCAACTCTTTCCCCGGCTTTCTTCTGGAACAACGCGAGCTGTTTTTGCACGGCGCAGTTGTCGGGCAGCAACTCGGCGGCCCGGGTTTGGTGCTTCAGGGCGTTGGCATAATCGCCCTTGGCGAAATAAACTCGGGCCAGCGTGTCGCAGTAAGAGCCTTGCTGGCCCACCAGATCCAGCGAGCGTTTCGAGAAGCGCAGGGCTTCGTCGAGATCGCCCTCGGTGTTGGCCACCAGCCAGGCAAACTCGTTGCAGGCCTGGGCCGCCGCTTGGGCCGCGGCACGATTGGATCCAAAGTCGGCAACCTCTTCCCGCAGTTCGCAGAGTTGCTTCTCGATCAGTTCACGAATCTGCTTGCGGTAGGCGGGACCTGAATCGGGCAATTGATAGCCGGCGATCAGGACTTCGATGTCGTAGCATTGCGTTGCCAATGCCTTGTCCAGCCACTGCCGCTGCTTGGTCCCATTACCCTGGGCCTTGCAGTGGCATGCCTCGAAATAATACATGCGTGCCCGCAGTGTGCCCAGTGTCAACTGATCGCTATTCCCCGGGTTCAGCAGGGGCCACTGGTTGGACCGCCTGGCAAATGTTTTTTCGATGCTGCCCAGCGTTTCGGCCGCCCGCTGGTCTTCTTCGCGGTCATGGTACAGCTCGGCCAGCAGGCGTGCGGTGCGGACGCCGACCTCGAAATGCGGTGGAGCATTCTGGATCACATGTTCCCATTCCTTCGCCGCCCAAGCAAAACGGCCGCGTTGTTGGAGGTTCATTCCCGCCTGAAAGTGCATCGCCAGCGACAGTTCGTCGCTAGCCGGGTTGAGCTTCAATGCCTGGCCGGCCGATTGTTCCGCGGCGGCCGCATCGCCGCGGCGGATCTGGGCCTCGGCCACGAGGTACAGCAGGTCGGCCGACTCGGCGATCGTCGCCTGGCAGCGTGTTTCCACCAGGCGCGTTGTGGGCCAATCCTTTTGCTCGATTAGCCAGTTCAGCAGTACGGCAAGTTCGGCCGGTTCGCCGTGACGGAGTTTGATCAACTTCTCGACGCTCTCGGCAACATCGGCGCCGTGATCGATCTTCCGCAGTGCCGCAATCCGCAGTCGCAGCAGGCCCTCGATGATGGACAACGAGGTGTCGCGAGGCTTTCGCAGCAGCACTCCTTCTTCCTCGGTGACGAGTTGCGTCCAGATTCCGGCAAGTGCTTGCGGATCCTGCCCGGCTTGCAACCAGGCGCGGACCCATCGTGCCGGAGCGCGCGGGCAAGAGCCCAGGCCCTTTTGGAGTGTTGCGGCCAGGTCCGGCTTTGGGGCTTTGCCGACCTTGGTCTCGAGGAGACGCAAGGCGGCCGTTTTTGCCAACAGCAGCGATCGCTCATAGCGAATGATCCGGCAGACGGCCGTGAGGCCCTGGTCGTCTGCAAAGTAGATCAGTTGGCCGATTTTCATTTCGCGAAGGCTGTCATCCTGCGCGTCGTAGCCCGCCAGAATGTTCGAAACGATGGCTGGCTCGCCCGGGACGGTCCAGTTGCTGCGGATCACACACAGCAGCCGATTGGCCCGCGTCACAATTTCCATATCGTCGCACTGGGTGGCCGCGGTGAGCGCATCGAGGGCCTCAAAACCGATCTTGCCCAGGTCCGCTTCGGCCTTCTGCCGGACGAAGTAATCCGTGTCGCCCAGGGCCTCGATCAAGCGGTGGATCTGCTGCGGGGATGCTGGCGGGGCGGAGGGAGGCTCGGCGGCGGAAAGAACCGGTACCAAGGCAATGAGAAGCAACAGGCAAGATGCCCGTGCAAAGACGCCAGGTTGGGCGAGGGCCTCCCGACCCCGTCGAAAGGTCGGAGCAAAGGTCTCGCCCTTCGCCGGGAGGCGTTCGGCCGGCGGCGTGGCTCGGTCAGAAACCGGCCACAACAGCGTCCGCTGGTTCATGGATGCTGCCCCTCCCGCACACGATCACGTTTCGGCCAGCAAGGCTCGAATCGTTCGATCGATCCGCGCCTCGTCGCCGCCGACAATCGTCTCCCGCAAATGGCCTTGCCGATCGTAGATTTTCAACAGCGGTATGCCTTCCTTGATGCCAAACTGTTCGACACCCGCTTGTGCATCGTCATCGCGAGCGATGAAGTTCATGCTCCGCGCACCGTTTTTCTGCAAGAAACGCCGCACGTCTGTGGCATGACCGGCATCGTCGATGCTGACGGTCAGCACGCTCAGTCCTTGGTCGGCAAAGTCGCGCTGAAGCGCCACGGTGTGCGGGAAGAGGTTACGGCAAGGACCGCACCACGTTGCCCAAAAGTCGATCAGCACCACGCGGCCCCGCTGGCCGCGGACGATATCGTCCAGTTCGCCGGCATTCACGGCCCGCAGTTCGACACTGTCAAGATTCTCGTCCGGCGAGCGGGAAAAAAATGATCCATTGCAGCCCGCCACGGCAAGGCCGAACATGGCCGTGAAAAGCCATGCGGCCTTGCCGAGTTGGCCAGAGTTACAGTGCATCGGGGTCGCCTTCAATGCTAACGAATAGCGCAGCCGAACGCCTGGGTGGTGGCGGTTTCCGGCGTCTTGCCGTCCAAGATGGCATCCAGCGCCGCACGGATGTAGTGTTTCTTGACCTTCTCCGCGTGCATGTCATCGTCGATGGCACCCACATAAGCCAACTTGCGGTCCTTATCCAGGACGAAGGCGTGGGGCGTGCACTTGGCGCCGTAGTCGTGGCACACCTGCTGCGTCGAGTCAAAAAGGTAAGGAAAGTTGAATCCGGCGCTTTCCGCACGCTTTTTCATGGCGTCCAAATCGTCGGCTGCGCCTTTATTGGAACAGATGGCAATCACCTGCACGCCTTTGTCCTTGTAGTCGTTCTGCACGGCGATGAGGCGTTCCTGATAAGCCGTGGCCACGGGGCAGTGATTGCAGGTGAAGACCACGACCAGCGCCTTGGCATCCTTGTAATCGGCCAGGCCGTGCGGTTTGTCGTCGGTTCCGGTGATAGCCGTCCACTGCGGGGCCGCATCGCCGACGCTCAGCTTGTCTGCCGCAAAACAGCCATGGGCCGCCATAGCCGCAGAGAGCAGAACCAGACTGCCGATTAAATGTCGATTCATGACGTTGATCCTCCAAGAGTTCAAGATTGAAGTTTCGAGCGAATGCGATACCCTCAAATCGTACGCCCCAGCCGGTCCGGGGAAAACCGCCTGTCCGGTGTTTCTTCGCCCCTCCAACGGTAGGCCCTGCGAATCAGCTTCTCTTTAAGCAAGCCCGCAGGCTTTCCAACTGCCCGCCCGAGCCGAGCTTGCTGTTCTTGTGGGCGATGTAATCGGCATAAGCCTTGATGAAGACCTTTCCTGGCGGCCGGAGGTCGAAATTCGCCGGGTCGTCGCGGAAGGCCTCGCGATGGATCGCGCACCAGACCAGGCGGCCGTCGGTGTCGATGTTCACCTTGCAGACGCCCAGTTTGGCCGCCGGCAGGTACTGGTTCTCGTCGACGCCGCTGGAGCCCTTCATCTTGCCGCCCGCCGCGTTAATGCGGTCGACCCATTCCTTGGGCACGCTGCTGGAGCCGTGCATGACCATCGGGAAGCACTTGGGCAGCACCTTCTGGATCTCGGCGATGCGGTCCATCCGCAGGCCCTGGCTGCCGGTGAACTTGTAGGCCCCGTGCGAGGTGCCGATGGCCACGGCCAGCGAGTCGCAGCCGGACTTGGCGACGAACTCGGCCGCCTGGCCCGGCTCGGTCAGGCACTCGCTGCCCGTGATGTCCTCTTCCACGCCGCCGAGCTGCCCCAATTCGGCCTCCACGGAAATGCCCTTCTCGTGGGCCCGGTCGACGACCCGCTTCGTGGTCTCGACGTTCTTGTCGAACGGTTCGTGCGAGGCGTCGATCATCACCGAACTGTAGAAGCCGCTTTTGATGCAGTCGTAGCAGACTTCTTCGGTGCCGTGGTCGAGGTGGACGGCGAAAATGGCCTCTGGAAAGACCTCTTCCGCCGCGCGGATCATGGCTTCCAAAAACCGCTTGTCGCTATACGACCGGGCGCCGCGGGAAATCTGGATGATGAACGGTGCACTGATCGCGGGCTGCGTGGGGTCGCTGTTGGAATCCGACTTGCCCAAATTACCACGGAACAGGCCCACGGTCTGCTCCAGGTTGTTGATGTTGTACGCGCCCACGGCATACTTGCCGTAGGCGTGTGAAAAAAGTTGCTTGGTTGTGACAATCATGTCTTTCGCTTCCTTCTCGTGTTGATCCTCGGCTGTAGGGAGCGGCGGGGCACCCGCTTGCGGGTCGGTGCCGTTCCGTTCGCATGGCGAAGTGTAGATATTCTAGCGTAGCTTGCTCGAACGTACCAGGGTCGGAGTATACATTACATCTAACGTATTTTTTACATAAACTTGTTGATAGCAAATAATTCAACGTGCGCTCTGCCTGCGCGTCAGGACAGGACAAACTGGATAATTTGCCCCGCAATCGCCATTGTTTAGCGGATTTTTCTAACCGTCTTGGTAGGTCATTTATTGCAAAACTCTGCGTTGCATCGCCGCCCCACGATGGCTACAATCCGCTGCCCCCAATAGCCCGTGGGTCATGTCAAGGACGACGAATCATGAGCAGCCAAAGTGCCTCGGCCGCGTGCCGCTGGACCGACTTCGAGCAACTGGTCTTCGCCCGGGAGATCATGCAAACGGAAAGCCGCACGATCGCCCAGGTTGCGCGGCGGCTGGACCAAGGGTTTTGCCGGGCTGTGGATTACCTCTTCCACTGCCAGGGAAACACGATCGTGACCGGTATCGGCAAGGCGGGGCTGATTGGACAGAAGATTATGGCTACGTTGGCCTCGACAGGTACGCGGAGCCACTTCCTGCATCCCGCCGAGGCCGTCCACGGCGACCTGGGCCGGGTACACGGCGACGACGTCGTGCTCGTGCTTTCGCAAAGCGGCGAGACCGAAGAAATCGTCCGTCTGCTGCCGCCACTGGCCGAGGCGCGGGTGCCGATCATCGCCGTCACCGGCCGTGCCAAGAGCACGTTGGCCTGTGCGGCCGTGGCCGTCATCGACCTGGGGCCCCTGGAAGAGGCCTGCCCGCTGGGCCTGGCGCCCAGCAGCAGTACGGCGGCGATGCTGGCCGTGGGCGATGCCTTGGCGCTGGTCGTCAGCCGTATGCGGGGCTTTGCCCGCGAAGATTTTGCCCGTTTTCATCCCGCCGGCAATCTCGGCCTGAAACTGAGCAAGGTCCAACAGCACATGCGGCCGTTGGAGCAATGTCGTGTCGCGCCGCAGGAGGAGACGGTCCGCCAGGTCTTGGTCCGTGTGAGCGTGCCCGGGCGGCGAACTGGGGCGACAATGCTTGTCGATGCGAGCGGCCGGCTGGCTGGCATCTTCACCGATAGCGACCTGGCACGGCTCTTCGAGCATCGTCACGACAGCGCCCTGGACGCCCCGATCCACTCCGTGATGACACCCAACCCACTCCAGGTCGCGCACGGTTCGTTGATGTCGGAGGCCGTCGCCCTGATGGCCCGGCGAAAGATCAGCGAGCTGCCCGTCGTGGACGGCGATGGCCGGCCGGTCGGGCTGATCGACGTGACTGATGTCGTGGGGTTGTTTCCCCAACAGGCGGAAGCTGAGCCAGCCAAGGCATCGCGGCCCGAAGGCTGGAGAATCGTGGGCGAAGAGTAGAGCAAGCACCACGAACGGTCGAGGTGACGGTTGACGCGACGGAATCCGTGGTTTGGCTGGTTGCCTGTGGCGGTTTTGCCCTGCGCGGTCGTTGTACTACTGCTTGGGGTCGCGGAGGTATCGCCGGATGTGGACGTCGAGGATGGTCAGCAACCCCTCGCCGACCATTGGTTCCAGGGCGGGAAGGAGCGGCTCGATCCGCTCGGCGACGTCGACGATCTCGATCCGCATGGGGAGGTTTTCGGACAGTTCCAACAGCCGCGCGGTATGCAAATGGCCGCTGCCGCCATAACCTTCCACGCAGCGGACCACGGTTGCACCGGCAATGCCGCGGTCCTTGCACAGCCCGACGATGGCCGCGTACAACGGCTGTCCGTGCCAGTGATCGGTGCTGTTCACGTAGATCGTTACCAGCTTGGCGTCCGCTTCGACCTTCATGGGGATGTTCCTCCACGGGCCAGTTTAGCGGTTCCCCACGGGAATGTCGAGAAGGCCCGCCTCACTGTCTAACCGCTGTGGCTCCAGTGCCGCTCGGCGGCCAAGGAAACCAGTTCCACGGCCGCGGGTCCGAGTCGGCCGCTATTGACCGTAAGGTGGTATTCCAGCGGGTCCGCCCAATCGACGCCAAAGTAGCTTTCGCAAAAACTTCGCCGCTGGGCGTCGCTCTCGGCAATGAGTTTCTTGGCGACGTTCTCGCGGACCCAGCGGTACTCCATCACGCGGCGTAAACGAACCGGCAGCGGGGCAACGACGCGGAGGTGGAAGGCCCGCGGATGGTCTCGCAAGATGCGGCTGCCACCGCGGCCGACCAGGACCACATTGCCGCGATTGGCCAACTCGTGCAGGAGTTGCCCCAGGGCCTCGAAGTAACGCTGGTAGATGCTCCCCGGATGGAACCTTTGAAAGATTCCGGCCGGCCGTTCGTCGATCTTCTCTATCTCCGCCTCGGGGACGCCCAAGCGGACCGTTTCCTGTTCCAGCAATTCGCGGTCGTAAAGTCGCATCGCCAGCCGCTCGGCTAAGGCGGTCGCAAAGCCCGTTTCTCCCGCCCCCAATTCCCGCGAGAGAGTCAAGACGCGATCGCCCCTGGGGCTGCCGGCGGGGCACCCGGTAGTCCGAGTCGCGGCGGACTCGGGGCGAACCATCGCAGCCAGCACACATACGACGTCGTCCAGCGGCACGCGGGCCGTATTGACGACCAGATCGAACTGCGCCGGTTGCACGGCGGCATCACCGAAGAAGTACCGCGAGAAAAGTCGGCGGGCGCGGTCCATTTCCAGGCACCGTGCGCGGGCCACTTCGAGTGACCAGCCTTCCAACTTTGCCATGCGCTGCGCCGCCAATCTCGCGGTGCGACGAGCCGCAAATGAAACGTGTCGGGCGTCTCGCCCAAGAGCTGCCGCGCCCCACGGCCGACCAGGACCACGTTGCCTCGTTGCGCCGCCTGACGGGCCGCCTCGGTCAGGCCGTGCAGGTACTTTTTGTGAGGCGGGTGCAAGCTGAAACGGTCGGCCATGGTGATGGTCTTTTCGTCAAGCCGCTCCAATTCGGCGTCTGACACGTGCTCGACCTGGGCGGCCTGATGGAGCAGTTCGCGATCGAGCAGCTCCCAGCCGAGCGATTCGGCGAGTTTCCGAGCAACCTCGCCGCCTCCGGCACCGTACTCACGCGTGATAGTAATGGCTTTCATTGAAGCGGCTCCTGCACGATCCAACAAAAAAGGCCCCACCAGGAACGTGGTTCTCCTGGCGGGGCCCGGATATTCTCCGCGTCTGCCCTACCCGAGTACAACCCTCACAGTAGGGGTCATCAGCAGCGGTTGGTACCGCTGCGTTCGAAAGCGAACTCCATCGCCGCAAAAAATCCTAACACCTACCTAATTGACCGTCAACAGCGCGTTGCTGCCGGAGTGCCCGGATCTCCACGGACATTCCAACACTCTGGAAGTCGTCCAAGCACGGGAAAGCCTGCCACGGCATCCGGGTAATTCTCGGTCGTCGGTTGCCGCAATTCCATCAAGCTCCGAACCGGGCGAGCACCTTGTCCAGGGCTAGGACGTTCGAGTCGATTTTCTGATTGTGGTCCGCAGAATTCCAGGAACTCTCGAGCGCCGCGAGCCATGCCCACGGGCGAGCAGATTGGGCGATATCGGCCGGCGACACGGTCTGATCAAAGGCCGATCGATGCGTCGCGAAAACTGCATCGATCGAGGCTCTCGACCCGGTTGGCGGCGTCGCGGTCGCCGGCGCAGTCTTCGCGACGGGAACGGTGACCGGATCGAAGGACGGCTTCTTAACCTGTTTATCCAGGAATGGCGAAAGGGTCGAAAGTGGGGACGCGGTGACCGGTACTTCGACCTGCGCGCTGGCAGTAACGATCGGCGTGGACGCTTTGCTCACTGCTGCGGCACCCAAGGTGGGCGCGGCAAGTCCCGCGGCCGAAACACTCGACGCGGCTTGGCTGGCGTCGAATGCGAAGATTCCGCCCGCTCCGACGGTAAGACTTGTGCCACTGGGCAAGGCACTGGCATTGGCGACGATGAGCGTCCCATCGTTGACCACGGTGCCGCCGCCGTAGGAGTTGTCGCCGGAAATGGTCAGCGTGCCGCCGGTGTCCTTGGTCAAGCCGCCTGGGCCAGAGAGTTCGGCGCTGACCGTGCCGGCGTTGAGTTGGTACGCGGCGGCGGTGACGGGCCCGCCGATGAGGCTGCCGCCCGTATCGACGGTCAGGATGCCGCCGGTGGAGAAGTCGCCCGCGGCGTTCACGTTGAGTGTGCCGTTGCCCGTTATGCTGGTACCGGTTGTCACCGTGAGGCTGGCGCCTGCGGCAACGGCCACCTGCCCGCCGTTGCTGATCGCCAGCGAGTAGGCCGTCTGGGGAGCGGTCGTCTGCACCACATGGGGCGTTTGCACGACCGCGTTGGCCGTGCCGTCGGGATATGTCATCAGGCTTGCACCGGACCATTCGGCGTCGGTCCAATCGCCCAGCAACGTCCCCGTCCATACCAGCGTGGCCGGGCCGACCGTAATGGAAACGGTCGCCGGGCTGGACGTGGCGTATCCGTCGCTGGCCGTGTAGGTGAAGCTGTCCGGGCCGAGATAGCCGAGAGTGGGGGTGTACGTGAACGAGCCGTTGCTGTTAAGCGACAAGATTCCGTGCATGGGATTCGTCACGACCGCCGCGGTCAGCGTGTATCCTTGCGGGTCCGTATCGGCGGCCAGAACGCCGGGCGCGGCGACCGTCAGGGGCGAGCCCTGCGGTGCCGTGTAGCTGGCCGTTGCGGCCGTGGGCGGAGTAATATAGCGGAACTCATCGGCCGGCTGGTTGATGGCCGACGTGCCCCCGCCCGCCACCAAGGTCACGTCGACCAGGCCGAGCGAGCCGGAGGGGCTAGTCGCCGTAATCGTCGTTCCGTTATCGCTGAGAACCGCGACGGAATTGCCGCCGAAGTTCACTGCCGTGACGCCGGACAGGTTCGTTCCGCTAATGGTCACCGTCGTGCCGCCACTGACGGGCCCGGCGGGCGGCGAAACGCTGATGACCGCCGGTTGGACGCCGGTAATCGTAAACGTGCGCACGTAGTTTCCGCCGGCCGTGCCGTCGTTGTCGCCGTCCAGGGCGTTGCCGCTCAGGTCGTGGACCGTGTCGGTGGCGTTGCTGAAGACAGTCAGCCGGTAGCTGCCCGGCGGCAGCGTGCCCGTGGTCAGGCCGTTGACCGTGAAGGTCACGGTGTTGTTGGTGGAGTTGTACGAGGGAGTCAAACTGTAGATCACGTCGTTGCTGCTGCCGAAGCCGTTGCTGCCCGCCTCGCGAAGTTCGTAGGCCGCCGTGGAATCGGCGTCGATTGGGTTGACCGGCTTGCTGAAGGAGACCTGGAATTGGGTAAACGAAAAAGTGGAACCGTCGGCGGCGATGGCCGCGGGGCTAGTGCCCGTGATCGTGGGTGGCGTGGTGTCCAGGCTCGATCCGCGGAAGCCGTAGGCCCCCAGATCGACAATGCCCGGCTGAAAGCTGTAGACGACCGACGGGGCGTTGGTCAGCGTCGTCTGGCCCGAATAACCGGAGAGCAACTGGTAGTCCAGGCCGTTGCCGGCGGAAATGCCCACGGTGGGCGACAGGTTCGTGTTGCCCGCGCCGTAGTAGAACTGGATGCTGCCGTTGCTGTAGAGGGTGACGGCGAAGTTGGCCGGGCTGCCGTCCGCCGTGTTGGTGGCCACCCAGCGGAAGGTCACCTGGTTGGAAACCGACGTAGTGACGTAGATGTCGTCGCCGGGCTGATTGGTCTCGAGGCTGGCCCACAAGGGCGCGATGCGGGCATCCCGCAGCAGCTTCGCGGCGGGATTGCTGGCGTCGTTGGCATTGTCCGGGCCGGCAAATTGCAGATAGCCGTTGGTTGATACGTACACCGTCGTGTACGTCTGGCCGTAGAAGCTGAACGAGAAGGGGAGCGTGTAGTTGTAATAGGTGTTGATCCCGCGCCAGTTCTGCGCCGTGCCGCCGCTGGGGAATGGCGTGCTGGCGGCGGCGGGGAAATAGTCCGGACTGCCCTGGTTGGGAGTGCCGGGATCGGCCTGCCGCGGGAAGCCCAGGATGTCGGTCAAAGGCGCGTTCCACGAATCGCCGCGGGCGATGGCCGGCGAACCGCCGGAGAGGTAGAAGTTGTCGTCCTGGCCATGGTCGGCATAGGTCCCGTTGACCTGCGTGTAACCCAGCAGCCCGTCGTTGCCGTTGACGTTGACGAAATCGGGATTGGCGCTCAAGGAGTGTGCGTCCTGGCCCGTCGCCGACTGCCAATTGCTCAATTGGCTCTGCACGCCGTTATTGACGGCGCTGTTCCAGAAACCGACGAAGGCGCTGCCGCCGTTGCCGATGTACAGATCGTTGTAGTCGCTGTTGAAGCCCGTGCGGCTGTTGTCGGCCACGTAGACGTCGTAGCCGGCCTGCACCCAGACGATGTTGTTTCGGAGCTTGACGTTGAAGGCGCTGCTGTCCAGCCGCACCGCGTCGCCGGACACCTGGTAAACGGTGTTGTTGGTGATCAGGCCGCCGCCGGTGGAATAATTCTCCACGAGGATGCCGTCGGTAGTGTTGGCGTAGACGAGGTTGTCGTCAACGAGGCCGTTGAAGTCGTATCCGAGCAAGATGCCGATGTTGTTGGAGTAGACGTCGTTGGCCGTAACCGGCCAGTTCGAGTCGGCCTCGATGGCGGCGTAGCTGTTGTCGTAGAGGCGGTTGCCGACGATTGTGTCGCCCGTATAGTCGGTCTCGATGCCGACGTAGTTCGCATAGAGGACGTTGTTGACGACGCTTCCGCCGTAGGCCCCGGAGAAGCCGGTGCTGATGCCGATGGCATTGGCGGCCGACTGGCCGTAGACCGTGTTTCCGGTTACCAGGACCGCGGCCTCGGCGAAGATGCCCGTGCTAAGGTTGTTGCGCACGGTGTTGCCGCTGACCGTGCTGGGCGGCGTCCCGGCGCCGGTTGATTGATACATGTAGATGCCGGTGCCGTTGCCGTAGACCAGGTTGCCGCTGATCGTGCTGCCGCCGACGGTGCCCGCGCTGTCGTAGATGCCGGTGCCGGAATGGTCGTAGACCGTGTTGCCGGTGATCGTGTCGAAGCCGCTGTTGAGGTAGATGCCGTTGGCCTGTTTCGTGCCGTTGGCGGCCTGGTCGCCGTAGACGACGTTGCCGGAAAGCGTGGCGTGGTCATTGCCCACGTCGAGGAAAACGCCGTAGGTGGAATTGCCGAAGATCGTGCAATTGCTCACCGTCAGGCCGGTGCTGTTGACCGTGCTGGAGCCGTAGATGCCGTCCACCCCGCCGATGAGCGTCAAGGTGCTCAAGGTAAGGTTCACTCCGCCCTGCATCTGGAAGTCGTAGCTGCCGGGGTTGGTGTTGCCGCGGTTCAGCACCGCGCCGGGGCCGGTCGCCGGCCCCACAATCGTCGCGCCGCTGTGCAGGGCGTCGAGCATCACGTTCTGTAGAATCGTGTAATTGCCCGTGTCGACGTAAACCGTGTCGGCGGAACCGAGGTTGTAGGCCTGGAGCAGGGCCGCGAGGGTCGCCATCGGGTCGGCCGGGTCCTTGCCGCTATTGGCGTCGTTGCCCACGGCGGTGGTGAACACGTCGCCGCTGGTCGAGTTGTCGTTGATATAGTAGCTGTGGCCGTTGTTGGCGATGAGGAACTGCTGGGCGGAAGTGCCGCCGGGATTCGAGCCGTAGTTCGCGGTGATCTGCACCTGGTAGCCGGCGCCGAGCGGCAGGTTGGCGGGAATGGTCCACGAGTAGCTGAAAGTGTTGGGTGCGTTGCTGGCGATATTTTGCACCAGCACGCCGTTTTGCAGCAGGTTGATGGTCACGGTGCCGTAGGACCGCTGGGCATAGTGCGCCGCGATCTGGGCGGCCGACAAGGGCGTGGCGAAGAAGGCCGCTTCGTCCAGCCCGCCGGCGTAGGAAGCGTAGCCATAGGCGCTGAAGTTGCTCTTGCCCAGGTAGTTGTCCGCGCGGGTGATGCCGCTACGGGGCACATCGGTCGTGCCGGTGGCGATGGCCGCGCCGTTCTTATAGAGCGTCACGTTCCCGTGGGCGTCTTCGGTCACGGCGAAGAACTGCCATTGGTTCAAGGTAATGGCGTTGGGCGCCGTGACAACGAGGCCCTGCGAAGCACCCTGATAAACCACGAAGGCCAGGTTGTTGGTCGTGCCCACGCGGTAGAGGACGATGTTGTCGGCATAGGCTCCATTGCCCAGGTCGAAAAACGGCTGGTAACTGCCGACCGAGACGGGATCGGCCCAAACCTCGGCGCTGAAGCCGCCGGTGAAGGCGTTGCTGAGCGTGGGCATCTGCACGTAACCGGAGCTGCCGTTGAGGGTCACCGCCGTGTCGGGATCGAAGGGCAGTGCGCCGGCTTGGCCGAGTTGCACGCCGCCCACGTAGGTCGCGTTCAGTCCGTTCCCGGACGAATCCGCGGCCGTCGTGCCGGAGGCCCTCGTCCAGGCGGTAGTAGGCCAGCGGTCCACTGGCCTCGATAGCGCCGGGGTAATAATTAGCCGGGGCATACAAGCCGGCGGTTTCCCAGGTGATGTTGGCCTGCTGGCCGATTTGCAGCTTGGCCAGCGGCGCGGGCGTCAGCACCTGCAAGGCCTGCGCCGGGCTGGCTGTGGCCAGCGACGTGCCGCCGTAGGCGCCGAAGTCGACGCGGCCGCCGTTGGAAGCCGGCTCCTGCCCCAGCAGCGTGGCCGGGTTGCCTGCCGCCACGGCCGGCGAGCCGGAAGCAAGCTGGAAGTTGTCGTCGCCGCCGCCGTTGCCGCCAATCCGCTGGATCATGGCGGCGTCGGCGGCCACCGTGCCTTGCGAGGCGTTGCTCAGTTGCACGGTCAACGTCCCGCTATCGCTGACGAAATAGCCCAAGGTCTGCCAGCCGGGCGTGCCCGGCAGGCTGGGGGCGTAGTTCTCGTTTTGGTAGGTCAGGGACAGGAGTTGGGAGCCGTCCAGGACCGTAAACGGGGCGTCGCCGGCAAGCAGATAGCTCGCCACCCAGGAAACCGAGACCTGGTACATCGCGCCGGGCACAAGGCCGGTGAAGCTCCAGGTGGCGGCGGAGCTGCCGTTGCCGGTAGGCGTCGTAATGTACTCGCCGTTCTCGGCCGAGCTGGCGGTGGTTTTCGTCCAGGTGCCCGTCGTGGCGAAGCCGCTGGGGCTGCTGTTGTCGATGATCTGGGCGGACCCGATGGGGGTGCTGCCGAAGCCGAGCACGCCGTCCGGTCCCGCCGGATTGACGAACTGCGGATCGACGGCCAGGCTGTGCTGGTCCTGGCCAATCTGGTAGAACCAGGCTTGCTGCGTGAGGAAGGTCTGTCCCTGCCAGAAGCCCAGCTTGCCGCTGCCGCTGGCGTAAAGATCGTTGTAGTCGCTGAGAAAACCCACTTCGGCGGTGGGATCGACGTTGATGTCGTAGCCGGCCTGCGCCCAGAGAATGTTGTTGCTCAGCACGACGTTGCTGGAGTTGTTCTGCACGTCGATGGCGTCGCCCGCCGGCTGGTAAACCGTGTTGTTGACGATCGACGGGCTGCTGTAATAGGTAATCAGTATGCCCTGGCGCTGTTCTCGTAAATGAGGTTGTTGGTCACCGGACCGAGCGAGAAGTAGTCCAGCGCCAGCCCGGTGGCGTTGCCGTAAATGGTGTTGCCGATGACCGGGGTGTTGCTCTTGGCCTCGATGCCGTCGGTGCTGTTGTGAAAGACCGTATTGTTCTCGATCGCGCCGCCCGAGGCGTAGGCGGAGATGCCAATAGAGTTGTCGTGGACCGTGTTGCCCAGGATTTCGTCAATGCCGTCGTTGGGGTTGTAGATCCCAACGTCGAACTGCCCGTAGACCAGGTTCTGCGTCACGGAAACGTTGCCGCCGACATAAATGCCATAGTTGTTGTTGAAGACGGTGTTGCCGCTCACCGTCGTCATATTCGCCGCCCCGGTCGTATTGCCGGCGACGTAGATGCCGTAGCCGCAGGCGTAGACCACGTTGTTGAGAATATTCGGTCCGACGCCGAAGTTATAGAAATCGATGCCGTAATCGCTGCAATTATAAATGGTGTTGCCGCTGACGGTCACGGCCCCGGAAAAGCCGGGGTCCCCGCTGCCGCCCACGATACCGTAGGCCTGATTATTCGTGTTGCTGCCGTCGTGAGGCAGGCCGTAGATCGTATTGCCGACGATCTGGGCGTAATTGTCGCCCGCGCCGACGTAGACGCCGTAGTTGTTGTTGCCGTAGATCGTGCAATTGCTGATGGTCACGCCGGTGCTGTTGGTGTTGTCCAGCAGGTCGATGCCGTTGTTGCCGCCGGTGATCGAAAGGTCTTCGAGCGTCAGGTTCGCCGCACCGTCGACGTCGATGACGTCGTTGCCGCTGTTGTTCCGCGTAAGGATGGCAGGCGCCCGAGACGAGGGCCCGGTGATCGTCAGGCCGCTGTGGCCCGCGCCGAGCAGCAGCGTCTCAACCAGGGTGTACGTGCCGGGCCCGACGTGCACGGTGTCGCCGGCGCCCAGCGTCGGATAGGCCGTAAGCAGGGCGGACACACTGGCCATCGGATCGGCCGGGTCCGCTCCGCTGTTGGAGTCGCTGCCGTTGACCGCCACGTAGTAATCCGTCGCGCTGGGGCCGACCTGGAACGAGGGCGCGGAGTCCCCGACGGGATCGGCGCCGCTGTTCGCCGTGACCTGCACCTGGTACCCGCCGCCTACCGACACATTGGCCGGAATCGTCCACATATAGCTATAGCTGTCCGGCACGTTCGTGGCGATGTTCTCGACCAGCGTGCCGTTTTGCAGCAGGTCGATGTTCACCGTCCCATAAATGCGCTGGGCATAGTGCGCGGCGATCTGGGCGGCCGACAACGGCGCGGCGTAGATCGCGGCCTGGCCCAGGCCGCCAGCGTAATTGGCGTCGCCGTAGGCGCTGAAGTTGCTCTTGCCCAGGTAGTTGTCCGCGCGTGATCCCGCTCCGCGGCACGTAGGTCGTGCCCGTGGCGATGGCCGTGCCGTTCTCGTAGAGGGTCACGTTCCCGTTGGAATCCATGGTCACGGCGAAGTATTGCCACTGGTCCAGCGTAATGGCGTTGGACGCTGTCACCACGTTGCCCTCCGACCCGCCCTGGTAGACCGTGAACGCCAAGTTGTTGGTGTCGCCCACGCGATAGAGGACGATATTGTCGGAGTACGCGCCGTTGCCCAGGTCGAAGAACGGTTGGTAATACCCCACCGACGTCGGATCGGCCCACACCTCGGCGCTGAAGCCGCTGGTGAAGGCATTGCTGAGCGTGGGCAACTGCACGTAGCCGGTGCTGCCGTCTAGGGTTATGGCGGTGTCGGTCTGAAAGGGCAGCGGACCCGGCTGGCCGAGTTGCACACCGCCAACGTAGGTGGCGTTCAGCCCGTTGCTGGTGGAGTCCGCGGCGACCGTTCCCGACGTTTCATTCAAGCGATAGTAAGCCAGCGGCTGGTCGCCCAGGATCGTATCGGCGTAGTAGTTCGCCGGGGCGTACAGGCCGCCGGTCTGCCAGGTGATGTTTTCCTGCTGGCCGACTTGCAGCTTGTCCAGGGACTTGGGCGAGAGGACCTGCAGCAGTTGCGGCGCGCTGGGCGTGGCCTGCTGCGTGCCGCCGTCGCTGCCCAGGTTGATGCGGCCGCCGTTGGGAAGGGGCTCCTGCCCCACCGGGGTCGAGGGGTTGCCGGCGTCGATGGTGGGCGAGCCGGGCACGACGTGGAAGTCATCGTCCGCCCCGCCGTTGCCGACGATCTGCTGCAGCCAGGCGGCGCCGGCCACGACCGGGCTATTCGCGTAGTTGGTCAAGGTGACGGTCGCCGTCGTGCCCGTCGCGATGAAGTAGCCCAGTTCCTGGAAAAACGCCTCACTAGCGGGCGCCGAATACCTGACTGTCGTAGGACCTTGGTCCAGCGGCGTGACATACAGCGGGACCTGGACCACGCCGGGCACGGCCGGCAGCGCCAGTGCGCTGAGATTCAAAGTGGAGGTAGTGTCCGACGCCGTCGACCAATTGTATGAGGGCACGACGCTGTCGTTGTTGGGCCATGCGCCCGAAGACACCACCGCGGTCAGCGTATCCTGCGTGCCGTTGAAACTGGGCGCGATCTGAACCGAGGTGAGCGGGGAAACGAGAGGGCTGCCCCTTTGCCCGACGCGCTGATAATCGACCACGACGCCGCCGTTGCTGACGGCGAAGGCCGCGTCGGTCGCTCCCAAGCTGATTGCCTGCCAGCCGCTGCTCACCTGGTACGTAGCGCCCGGAGTCAGCCCGCTGAACGACCAGGTAGCCGTCGACGAACCGTTGCCGGCCGCGGCCGTCGAGTCCGAGGCCGGGCCGCTGGTCCACGAGCCACTCAGGGTGGGGCCGCTGCCGCTGAGGAAAGGGCCCGCCGGCGCCGCACTGTAGCCCAGCACACCGTCGGTGCCAGCGGGATCCACAAACTGCGGATCGACGCTCAGACTGTGGCGGTCCTGGTTCAGCTCCAGAGCCCAGGTGGCCAGGGTCGTGTAGGTCTGACCCTCCCACCAGCCGATGGAACCCGTGCCGGTGGTATACAGGTCGTTGTAGTCGCTCTGAAAGCCGACCTCGCTCGTGGGATCGACCTTGATGTCGTAGCCGGCCTGGGCCCAGAGGATATTGTTTTGAAGGGTGACGTTCCTGTTGGCGTTGTTGAGCACGTCGATCGCGTCGCCGGTCAGTTGGAACACCGTGTTGTTAACGAATGTGCCTGTCGAGTTATTCGTAATCAGAAATCCCTGGTTGGCGTTCTCGTAAACCAGGTTGTTGGCAACCTGGCCGGTGAGATTATAGTCCGCGGCGATGCCCACCGCGTTGCCGTAGGACGTGTTGCCCGTGACGGTAGTGATGCCTTCGGCCTCGATGCCGTCGCCGCTGTTGTCATAGACCATGTTGTCCTCGATGAGGACCGAGGCATTGCCGAAGCAGCGAATGCCCGTCGCGTTGCCGTAAACGGTGTTGGCCAGGATTTCGTAGACGCCGCCGTCGACCTCGATCCCATAGCTCGATTGGCCGTAGATCGTATTTTGCGTCACGAGCACTCCTCCGTTGGCGAAAATGCCCGTGCTGTTGTCAAACACGAAGTTGCCGGAGACCGTCGTCAGGGTGGCCAGGCCGGAGTTGTAATTGTAGTCGTAGAAACCGGTACCGTTGCCGTAGACGCGATTGCCCGCCACCTTGCAGACTTCCGTGTATTCGGCGAGCGCAATGCCGTAGCTCGACGAGTCGTAGACCGTGTTGCCGCTGACGTTCACGCCCGAGACGAACGTACCGTTCGAACCGCCGATCTGGATCCCGGTGGTCTGGCTGTAGCTGCTCCCCAGATCGGGCTGGCCGTAAACCACGTTGTTCGTCACTTGCGCATTATTGTCGGCGGAGCCGATGTAGATGCCGGCGCTGCTGTTGGCGTAAATCACGCAGTTGCTGATCGTCAGCCCGGTGCTGCCGGAACTGTCCAGGGCGTCGATGCCGATCGCGCCGCCGGTGATCGTAAGGTCCTCCAACGTCAGGTTGGTGGCGCCATTGACGTCGATCACGTCGCTCGTGCTGAGCCCGCGGTTGAAGACCGACTGGCTGGCGGGGTAGTTCGGGCCGTTGTAGCCCTCGATGACGATGCCCGAGGCGGCCGCGCCGAGCACGAGGATGTTGTTCAGATTGTACGTGCCGGCGTCGACCATGATCACGTCGCCCGGATTGAGATGATACGCGGCCAGCACGCCCGAAATAGACGCCTTGGGCGTGGCGGGCGTCAGCCCATCGTTGCTGTCGTTGCCGGGCGCCGTCGTCCAGTCGCCGGGATTGACCGTCCCGTCGTTGATGTAGTAGGTGTGGACGGCGGCGGGAATAGTGAACGGTTGGGCGCTGGTGGCCGAGAGGCCCGCGTACTGGTCGCTGCTGACTTGGACCAGGTAGTTGCTGCCGGGCGTGATCGAATTGGGCAGCGTCCAGGAGTACAGGCCATTGTTCGCCACGCCGCTGGCGATGTTCAATACCGGCGTGGAGCTTCCGACTTGCAGCAGATTGATGTCCACGGTGCCGGCCGGCGGCGTCGAGCCGTTGACCGGCGCCAGGGCGAAGCGCCAGGTGATGTTGAAGGTCTGCCCTTCCGGCCAGACCTCGCCGCCCGCGCCCGGATGGGTGACCAGCAGATACTGCACGGGACTGATCGAGGCCTGGGTCGTGTCGCCGAAGGCGCCAATGTTGATGTACCCGCCGTTGGGCAGCGGCTCGTTGGCGTAACTGTCGCTGGCGTTGCCCATGTCGATGGCCGGCGACTCGTTGGCGTCGGTGGCCAACGTGGCCCCGGGCATGACGGGCAGCCCCGTCGTCGCGCTCACCACCGGGGCCAAAGCGCCGCCGTGGAAGCTGCCCTGCAGGCTCTGCTCGTGGAAGTCGCTGCCGGCGACGTCGACGAACTGCGGATTCAGGGCGAGGCTGTCCGCGTCGGTGAAATCGGCGTTTCGCCACGTGGCCAGTGTGGGCCGGACGATCTGCTGCCAGAGGCCGACCTGTCCGCTGCCGCTGGTGTAGAGAATATTGTAATCGCTGGCGAAGCCCGTCTGACTGTCGGCTGCCACGGAGATGTCATACCCGGACTGCACCCAGATGATGTTGTTGCGGAGCTGGACGTTCTTGGAAGTCTGCTGGATGTCGACGCCGTCGCCCAGTGGCTCGTAGACCGTGTTGTTGACGACCTGCGTTCCGCCGCTGGTGCTTTCGTCCACGAGGATGCCCTGGTTGGCGTTGGAGTAGACCAGGTTGTTATTGATCTCGGCAGAGTAGCTGTAATAGTAGGCGCCGGCCGCGATGCCGACGCCGTTGGAGTACGCCACGTTGTCGTAGACCGGCGAGTCGAAAGAGGTGGCGATGCCCGCATTGACGTTGTCGTAAACCCGGTTGCCGTATATCGGGCTGTTGCTGTCAAACGTGATGATGCCGCTGTTGTTGCCGAAGACGTTGTTATTGGCCACCGTGCCCGCGTAGTTGAGATAGATGCCGGCCGTGTTGACCGCCGTGCTGCCGGAGACCACGTTGCCGGCCACCAGCGCGTTGCTGTAGGTGATGATCCCGCTGGCGATGTTGTTGGCCACGACGTTGCCCAGGTTCTGGGCCAGGTTGATGTCGCCGATCACTGCCTGCGAGCCGCCCGTCTCGTTGACGTAAATGCCCGAGCCGCCGTTGTCGCTGGCGGTGCTGGCCTCGATCGTGGTGCTGCCCACGTCGGTCAGATGGATGCCATCGTTGCCGTTGTAGGTGGCGGTGACGCCGTAGACCAACGGTATCTGGCCGTCAACGTAGAGGCCGTAGGTGCCATTGGCGAAGGCCGTAATGTTGCTCATGGCCAACACGTTGGAACCGGAAATCACGTGAATGCCGATCTGGGCGTTGTGCGACGCCGTGGAATTCTGCAGCGACACGGCGGGGCTGTTTTCCACCAGGAGGCCGTCTACGGAGTTGGCCGAGAAAGTGAGGAAGTTGGCCGTGAGATTGTTGCTGTTGTTTTCCACCAGCAGCCCGTATTGCCCGCCGGTGAACGTGAGGTACTGCACGGTCATGAAGTCCGCGCCGTTGAGGGTGACAATCGGCGCGACGGTCAGCGGATTGGCAAGGCTCAGCGTGGCGACGAGCCCCTTCTCGTTGGGCCCGGTAAAAGTGAAGGCCGCCTGCGCGCTGATCCCGGTGATGTTCGCCACGACCAGTGGATAAAGCAGCGGGTAGCTGCCGTTATCGACGTAGAGTGTGTCGCTGGGGCCGAGGGTGTAATAGCGGAGCACGTTGTTGGGATACGGCATCGGCTGGCTGGGAATCCGGCCGTCGTGGCGGTTGCTGCCGGGCGCGTCGGCGTAGATGTCGCCGAAGGTGCCGCTCGTGCTGCCGACGTAGAACGTATTGGTATTCTCCGGGACCGTGAAGTCCTCGGTGCTGCGGTCGAACACACTGGGGCTGCCGACCAGGGAGATTTCGATCCGCAAGCCGTAGGTCCCGTAGGCGATGCCGCTGTTGGCCGCGGTCCAGACGTATTGGCCCGTATCCGGAGTCGCAGGGGTGATGTTCGAGAGGAACTGCGGCCCGTTGGGCCCGTCCTGGTAGAGATCGATGCGGACCGACGTGTCGTTGACGTTGCCCAGCGATTCCCACTGGATGGGCTGGGGCACATTTTCCAGCCAGTTCGTGTACAGGTCGGGGCTGATCAGCCGCAGGAGCGGTGTGTTGCCGGCCTTGCCAGCCAGGTTGGCGTCGCCGTACCCGCCCTGGTCCAAGGCCAGGGAGTCGGACTGAACGTAGACGAAGGCCCCGTCCAGGTAGCTCTGGTTGGCGGAGCCGCTGTTGCGGACCGCGGTGAAGCGGAACCGCGCGGTGCGGGCCCCAGCGGGAATGGCGATGCGGCTGCCCACGAGTTCCCAGCGGCTGCTGAGGTTGTCGGCATTGTCGGTCGTGGTGGAGATGACGTTGCTGCTGCCGTCATAGAAGGTGATACTGATCGATCCGGAGTCCGTGGGGGTCTTGACGGCCGAGCGGATCCGCCCGCCGAAGACCAGGATCTGATTGCCGGCGTCGATTTGGGCGGTCGTGATCCCGGAGGCCGTGAGGCTGACGGTCTGATCGAGCGTGACCACGGCATTGGGACCGGCGAAGAAGTAGCTGCCGCCCTGGAACGGCGTCGGACTGGCGCTCTGCGTGCCACCGCTGGGCGACGCCGTCCAGCCCGTCAGGCCCGACTCGAAACCAGGATTCGTCAGCAGGTTCTGGAAGCTGGCCGGCAGGGCCTCGTCGGTGACAGGATCGCCGGCATTCACGGTCGGGCTGCTGTTGCGCACTCCGGCGAACGGGCCGATCACCTGGAAATCGTCGACCGCCAGGCCGGCGAAGCGCGGCCGGTCCAACGTCGGATTGAGCACGGTCGTGCCTTCGGAGTGCAGGTCGAACTGGGCCACGTCGTCCTGCCAATCGAGGATATCGGTGAAGTTGATGTCCCAATGGACTAGGATTCCGGTCCCGCTGGCGTACAGGTCGTTGTAGTCGCTGAAGTAGCCGTTTTGGCTGTCGTAAGCCACATTGATGTCGTAGCCCGACTGGGCCCAAAAGATGTTGTTCAGCAACTCGGTCTCGCTCGAGCCGCCGTGGATGTCCACGTTGTCGCCGGTGGGAGCGTAGAGCGTATTGTTGACGATGTGCACCGCCGACTGGCCGTTGACGTCGATGGCGGCCTGCGTGTTGCGGTAGAGCAGGTTGTAGGCGATCACTTGCCCGCTCTGGGCCTCGATGCCGACCGTCTCGCGCGTGATGCGGTTGTATTGGATGAAGCCGCTGAAATTGACGGTGACCGTGTTCGCCTCCAGCAGGTTAGCGTAATTCAGGTCGCTGCCGCCCAGGACGCCCGAGCCGCTCACGCCCAGGGCGTTGTCGTAGACGTGCTGGTTCTGCATCGTGGCGCTATTGAGTTGCACGCCCGTGCTGTTGTCGAAAACCTGATCGGGCTGCGTGCTACCCACAAAGCCCAAGGCGCTGGCGACGGCGGCCACGTTGCTGACCACGCCGGTAGCGTTATCGTGAATGCTGTTGCCGCTGAGTGCGGCCGCCGCCTGGTAGCTCACGCCCGTCTGCGCGTTGTGGATAATGTTAGCCGAAATCGTGCCGGTAAACGCTGCAGTGATGCTGAGGCCGATAGTGCCAGTGGAAATATCGTTGCCACTGATCGTGCCGCCCGCTACGGCGGCAAGGGCGATGCCCGTGCCCGCGCCCGCCAGTTGGTCCGCCCGCACGTCCAGGCCGGTCGCGCCGCTGCCGGTGACGGCAACGTCTTGCTGGCCGGAAGAAATGGAGTCATAATCGATCGTGACGCCGTTGGCCCCGCCGCTGATCGTGATCGCCGTCCCGGAGGTGGAGATGTTGTCGTTGACAAGCTGAATTGCCGAGCCGCCGCTGAGCGCGACGCCGGTGCCCGTGATCGTGTCGCCATAAAGGGCCAGTTGGCTAGTGCCTGTGAAGGTCTCCCCGCCGCTGAGGAAGAAATTGGCAAGCGTGAGTCCGGCTGCGCCGGTCGCCGTGACGGGGCCCGAAATCGTGCTCGCGCCGGTGGGAGCGCCGAGAACGAGCACGCCAGCCGGAACCGACGAGAGATTCACCGCGCCTGGATACGTGCCGCTGTCCACCAGGATCACGTCGCCCGCGTGCAGCGGATGGGTTGCATCACTGAGTACCCCCTGGAGCGTAAGCTTCGGGCTGCTGGGCAAAAGGCCGGAATTGCCGTCGTTCCCCGAGGCGGTGGTAAAGACGTCGTCGCTGGTGCCACTGTTGACGTAGTGGATCGTGCCCAGGGTGAACGTGTTGCCCAGGACGTCGATCTGCGAGCTGCCCGAATCCATCTCGCTCCAGCTCACGAAGGGATGGCCGCTGGGGTCCACGGCCAGCGCCGCCGCTTGCACGCTGCCGAGCCGATTGGCGATGCCGTCGAAGCTGGCGTCGCCGGGCACCTGCTCCACGAACGCCGAGCCGTTCCACGATTTCACGTAGACCGCCGCGCCATTGCCCGGGGCGCTGGGGAACTCGTTGTCGATCCAGGCCAGGAACAATTGCCCGTCGTTGCTGGACAACAGCGGCTGGCTCGCCGGCCCGAGGCTGAGGGAAACACCGCCGCCTCTGTTCGCGCCGCTTCCGGCGGGCACCCACGCCGTGCCATTGAACATCGCCGCATAGATCTGGTCGATGCCGCCGGCGTTGTCCTGCCAGGCAGCGAAGAGATTTCCGCCGGAGTACGCGAGAGTGGGTGAAACGGCTTGCCCCCTGGAATTGCTGATGCCATTGCCCGACGCCGAGCCGGCCAGTTGGTTCCACGTGCCGCCGCTATATTGCCGCACGTAGATCTGTTGCGTGGCATTTACGGTTTGCGTCCAGGCCACGGCCACCTTCGTGTCGTCGGTGGTCAAGGCTAGATTGCTGACGGAGCTGGACGAAGCCGACACGCCCATTCCGCTTGTAGCGCCGCTGCCCAGGCGCATCCAAGTCCCGCCCGTGAACTGCGCGACAAAGACATTGGCGACGCCGCCGGCCGTGTTCAACCAGGCCACTACGGGCCCCGCCGCGGTCTCGGTGATCATCGCGTCGTCGGCCGTTCCAGAGTCGCTGATTCCGCCCACCGCCAGCGAGGTTCCCAAAGCGTCCCAGCCGCCTGCGCCGCCGTTGGCCGTGGGATCGTACTGGGCCACGTAGATGTCGCTCGCCGTGCCGTTGAAAACGGTGTAGGCCACCATGGGCTCGCCCGATGCGTTCAGGGCAATGCTTGGCCGCCGCGCCGCGCCGATGGTGTTGCTGATGCCCCCGTTCTGCGCACTGCCGGCCAACTGCTGCCAGCCGGAACTGGTATGCTCGGCGACGTAGATTTCGTACTGCCCGTCGCGCGAGTCGGACCAGGCCACGTACTGCCCCGAGGGGCCGGCGACGACGCTGGATTCGACGGCCTGCGCCGGACTGTTGCTCAACCCGCCGCCCGTAGCCGAGCCGGCCAGCGCCGACCAGCGGCCCTGGGCGTCGGCCCCGGTGGGCAGCGTGGCCGCGCCGGCCGCCAGCGGCGGCGGCCAATTGGGAGGAGTCGGAATCGTGCCCGGCGTGGGCAAGGGCACCGTGCCCGCGGCCACGTTGTAAACCTGCGTGCCCGGCCCGCCGCCGTTGATCGTATTCGTGCCGCCCTGGTTGTAGATGATGTCGTTGGCCTGGCCGGCGTAGATCGTATCCTGGCCGGAGCCGTAGATCGTGTCCACGGTGGCCGCGCCGCCGCTATTGGCGTAGATCGTGCCCGTCCCGCCGTCGAAGATCTGGTCGCTGCCCGTGCCGGCATAGATCGCGGCGCTGCCGCTGCCGCCCACAATCGTGTCGTTGCCCGAGCCGGCGTTGATCGTGTCGTTGCCGCCGTCGCCATAGATTAGATCGTCGCCCGCCCCGCCTTGGATGCTGTCGGCAAACGGCGATCCGTAGATCGTGGTGTCGCCGGAGCCGGCGGTGAGCGTATCGCCGGCGCCGTGAATGCCCACGAGGACGTCGTTGCCCGCCCCGCCGACGAGTATGTCGCTTCCGGTGCCCCCGTCGAGGTAATCGTCGCCGGAGCCGGCCAGCAAGGTGTCGTTGCCGGTGCCGCCGTAAAGCCAGGCGGTGCCGGAGAAGCCCGTGGCGTCCAACGTCTCGTTGCTCGCCCCGCCGCTGATAATGGCGGCCCCGATGCCGCCGAGAACGAAGCTCCCGCCGTTGGAGCGCGTCAGGCTGGTATCGGTCAGCACGGCGCCCGCGTCCACCGCCGAGACGATCTTGTCCAGTCCGCCGCCGCCGTTGATGGTGGCGCTGCCGGTCCATCCCGAGACGTCGAAGGTGTTGTCCGACGGGCCGCCGGTGAGCGTGGCCTGCGTGATCCCGCTCATGCCGATGGCTTCGCCGTTGGAGAGCTGCAGGCTGCTGTTGGCAAGCGTGAAATCGACGTCGGCCGTGACGGCGATGCTGTTGGATCCCGCACCGCCGACAAGCATCAGGAGACCGTTGATCGTCTTTACGGTTCGCGCCGTCGCCGCCGAGAGGCTACCCACGGTAAACGCGTCGTTGCCGGCGCCGCCCACGATCAGCGTGTTGCCGCCGATGGCCTGAACGTCGAACCGGTTGGTGCCGGCGCCGGCGTTGATCAGCGTGCTGCCCGCGTGCGTGCTCGCCACGGTGAAGTTGTCGCCACCAAGGCCGAGCGAGATCGTCAGCGCGGCGAGATTGCCGTAGGTGATGCCGAAGGGCATCCCCAGCCCGGTAAGCGTGGTGGCGGTCAACGTGCCGGCTTCGGGCAGAAGGCTGCCTGTGGCGTCCACGTTGACGATGTCCATGCCCCGCGCTCCGTTGATTACCAGCGGCGATTCAATGGCGGAAACGACGCCGCCGGTCTGCGGTGCCAGGCTACCGACGTTGATCACGTCGCGGCCGTCGCCGTTGACCGTGGTCGGCCCATTGATCGTCTGGATGTTGACGGTGGCGGTCGCGGCGGTGTTGTTGACGGTCGTGGGGCCGCCCACGGAGAAGATGTTGATCAGGGCGTTGCCCGAGCCGGCATTGATCGTGGTCGTAGCCCCCGTGGAAACGACGTTGACTGTGTCCTGGCCCGCGCCGCCGCTGACGTTTGTCGTGCCGCGCGTCGTGTCGATATCGACCAGGTCGGCCCCGTTGCCGCACTGCACGCTGGTCGTGCCCGTGTCCGTGCTGGCGATGGTGAAGAACTCGCTGCCCTGGCCGAGGGCCACGTTCACGTTCGCCATACCGCTATAGGTGATGCCGGCGGCCATGTTCAGCCCCGTAATCGTGCTGGAGGTCAGGGTGCCCGACTTGCTGCTGACGCTGCCGGAGTCGTCCACGTTCAGGACATTCGTGCCGCTGCCGCCGATTACGAACAGTGGTCCGCTGATGTTGTCGACAATGCCTCCCGCGACGGGCTGGGTGCTGCCCACGTTCGTCGTCAGATTGCCCGTGCTGCCCCAGAGCGTCGTGGGCCCGCTGATGGCCTGCACGTTGACCGTGTCCGGGCCGCCGCCGGCGAAGATGGCCGTGCTGCCGGGAATCGTGGCGGAGACGGTCAAGGCGTTGCTGCCGCCGCCCAGGGCGACGTTCACCGCGGCGATGTTGAGGTACGTGATTCCGCCGCCGGTCATGCCCAGGCCGGTCACGTCATAGAACGTCGCGCCGAGGAACTGGAACGAGCCCAGCGCGCCGGTGCGGGCGACGTTGCTCCCCGAATCGTCCACGTTGAGCACGTTGGCGCCGGCGCCGCCCAGAATGTCCAACGAGGCGGTAATGGGATCGAGGACGCCCCCGGTCGCGGGCGCCAGGCTGCCGACGTTGATCGTGTCGTTGCCGCTGCCACAGTATACAGTGGCCGTCGCGCCGAGGGCCTGCACGTTCACTTGCGTGTTGCCGGCATAGGTCTCGATCGTGGTGGGCGTGGCATCGCCGCGCGACACGGTGATGACGTCATTGTTCTTGGCGCTGCCGAAGATCGTGACCTGCTGGGCGTGGATTGTGCCAAGGATCTGCAGGATCGAGCCGGCCCCAACGCCGGTGTTGTCGTATTCGCCGTAGATCAGCACCGCGCCCCCGGCGGTAATGGTGCTGCCCGGCGCGGCGTAGACGTTGTTCTCCGCCCGCAAGGTCACCGCGCCGGCCGCGGCGCTGACGAGCGAAGAGCCGTTGAGCACAATATCTTCGCCCGGAACGGCGATGCTGCCGGCGGTCAAGACGATGTTGCCCGCCGTGGAGGTCACGCTGCCCACCGCCAGCGGGCCGCCGATCGCCGTCACCTTGATGTCGCCCTGGGCGCTGGCGTTGAACTGGTCGGGATCAAGGTCGATGCGGATGTCGGCCGACTCGCCCACGGAGCCCTGACTGGCCGTCAGCGTCACCGTGTGGGCCCAAATGAGCTGGTCGGGCGCGCCATTGATGATGTTTCCCGCCGACGTGGAGATCGTGGTGCTGCCTTGCGGGCTGGTTACCTGCCCGGTGAGTAACACGTTGCTGGCGACGGAGTTGCTCTTCCCCGCCGCGATGGTGATGTTGCCGCCGGAGGCGTTGACGTTGTTGATGACGATCGTGTCCGGCCCTGGCTGCCCACCCGCCTGGCCGTCCTCGAAGGTGAGGCCCAAGTTGCCGCTGGCGGCGGAGACGTTGTTCACGGGCAGGTTGAACGGGCCGGCGCTGGGCGAGGTTGGCGTAACGTCGAGATAGACCCCCTGTGCCCCCTGCGCACCGAGGATGCCGCTGGTGGCGCCGCCGCCCACGACCAGTTGCAACGGCAGGGGCTGCCCGGCGGTGCCCAATGAGCCTTGGTCTGCCAAGAGGTCGATGGCGGACGTATCGATTGAAGCGCCGCCCCCTTGCACCAGGACGCTGCCGCTGCTTTGGATCAGCGTCGATCCCGATGGATTGTTGATCGCGCCGGTCAGGTAGATGTTGCCGCCGCCGGGGTTGGTGTTGGCCGCGTCCACCAGCCCGCCGCCTGCCATGCTGGTGGCGTTGTAAGTCCAATTGGCCTGGTTGGCGGTGTCGGTGATGGGCGGCGTTCCGCCCGACTCCACCACGTTCAGCGTGCCCAGATACAAGGCGTCGGGCGAGGCGTTCTGGATCATCACGGTGCCGTTGGAGTAGAAGAGCACGTTCGAAGCGCCAGCGGTCGTCCCGCCGGGGGCCGACAGAACCAGCGTAGCTGTATTTGCCGGGACCGTGGCGGAAACGACAATCTGGCCCGTCGAGTCGGTCTGGCCGAGGCCCAGCGGGTTCGTGCCGTCGGTTACGACCAGGCCGTCCTCGGCGGTCACCATGCCGGTGGGATCGATGCTCAGGTTGTGGTCCATGCTCCCCGTGAGCGTGATGTTGCTGTTCAGGTTGACCGTATTGGTGACGGTCTCGGAACCCAACGTCTCGCGCGTGCAACCGATGTCCGGGTTCAGGGAGTCGTTGGTCTTGTCGGCGTTGACGTCGCGGCTCCCGCCCGGCTGGGCCGCCGTGATGGCGATGTAACCGGCCGTGAGTTGCGATCCGGGGTCCAGGTTGGCTTCGGTCGTCACCGTCCGCGTGCTTTCCGCCTCGGAATCGTAGACCGCCGCGCCGGCAACCACGGTCGTCTTGGAATAGGAATTGGTCGAGACGTTGTCGGCGCCGGCCGTGATTGTGAGCGTCGTTGCCGAAGTGATGTTCGCGCCGCTGCCGACGTGGGCCTTGGCGTCGCTGGTTTCGTCGGCGAAGGAGTAAGCGGCGTCGCTGGCGCCTCCCGCATCGGCCTCGGTTTTCGCGCTGGCGTTGGCCTGCAGGTTGGCGTCGTCGGCGCTGAGCAGGAATTGGGCGACCGTCACGTTGGCGTTGTTGCCGATCTCGGCCAAGGTCTGCAAGTTGTTGGCCTGGGCATTGGCCTGGCCCGCGTTCGACTCGATGCCGCCGATGGTTTGCTGGCTCACCGTCGACGACAGGTTGTTCTGGTTCTGCGCCAGCACCTGCAACGAAGCGCTGGGGGCATTGACCGTGGTGTAGTTGCCCAGCCGGGCCCCGGTCATCGGGCCGGAGGCCGGCTCGTTCAGATACATGTTGAGAAAAACGCCGCCGCCGCCGATCGCGCCCCGCCCGAGCCGGTGATCGAGGCGTTGCCGCTGTCGGAGTTGTTGCTGAACACGCGGATCAGGTTGCCGGCCGCCAGGAAGGTCGGCGCAGCGGCGGTGGCGTCACTGCTGCCGGCGAGCGTCTGGCTGGTCAGCGAGATCGTGCCGTTGGCCGAGCCGGCGTTGACCACCCCGCCCGCCGTGGCGTTGAGATTGCCACCCGACTGGTTGAACGTCAGGGCGTTGACGATGACGTTGTTGCCGGCCGCGACGTTGGCCCCCGCGCCGATCAGCGCGGTGGTGCTGGAGGCGACGTTCACGTCGGTTTCGGCGGCTTCCAACGCGGCCACCCCGCCGCCGCTGGCCGTGGCCGAGGCGGAGGCCGTTCGCGAGGTGTCCTGGTTACCGGCTTGACTGGCGTTGTCATAGGCCAGGATGCTGACGTCGCCGCCGGACTTCAGGTCCGTGCCCCCCGCCACGCTGGCGGCGATGCTCGGCTTCCAGGAGGCCTCGCCCGTGGACGTTCCGACCTGGATCACGCCGCCCCCGCCGCCCTGGGCATTGGCGGTAGAGGATCCCAAGGCCAGCCCTTGGATGGTGGTGTTGCCGCCGACGGTAATCGGTTGGCTGCCGCCCAGGGAGGCGGTGACGCCGGGGGATTCGTCGGCCGCGGCATTGGAGGCCCCGATGTTCACCACGCCACCGCCATCAGCCGTCGAATTGGAAGTGGTCTCGTCCGTGCCCTGCGCGATCGCGCTGAGATTGCCGCCCGCCAACAAGCCGTTAACGGCTGTGAGTTCGGCTTGGGTCGTGCCGTTGGCCGTCGCCGCGGAGGTGACGCCGCCATAACCCACCACGCCGAAGTTCAAAATGCCCGCCGTGCTGTTGGCGGTGTTGTCGGATTGCGAGAGCAGGGCCACGTTGCCGGCGGCGTTGATCGTCCCGCCCGAGTTCACGTCGCTCTGCACCGTGGCGTTGGCGGTGGCCGTGGGCGTGAGACTGGCAATCGATACGATTCCCGCGTTCACGCTCTTGTCGCCGCCGGCCCCGGAGGCGCTGGCGGTGGCCCCTTTGCCGGAGATGAGATTGCCGTTCGAGTCGTAGTTGTGCAGCGCCGTCAGCGAAATGCTGCCGGCAGTGCTAGTGAGGGAGGAACTGTTGCCGAGGAAGGCAGTCACGGTCGGCGTGAGGGTGGCGGTGGCGCTGGTCACGCCCAGGGCGATGACGCCGAACGCCCCGCCGGCGCCCGTTGCCGAGGCGTTGTCGGTGGTCTGCGACGTGACGGAGATGTTGCCGCTGACCCGCACCGCGGCGGCGGATGTGTTGTTTCCAATCGAGGCCTGGGTCGTGGGCGAAACGGTGGTTTGCGAATTGATTCCTATGCCGCCGATCAGCGCGCCGCTGCCGGAGACCCCGTTCGTTGTGCCCAGATTGGACGTTTGCGCGAGCATGGTCAGACTCTGGCCGCCGGTCACCGTGCCGTCCATGTGCGCCAACGTCTTGCCGTCGACCGTCGTTGTGGGACTGCTGGTCCCCGCGCCGAGTGCCCCCAGGAAGAACGAGTTGGCCTCCGCGTCGCCATAGTTGTTGGAGGTCGCGGTGAAGGAGATATTGCCATTGGCCTGCAGGACCGCGCCAGGATTGGCGTAGACGTTCACCGAAGCGTTGGCCGTGGTTGTCGGGTTGGCGCCTCCGTAACCGGCGATGCCCTCGGACGATGCGTCGGCGGTGGCCTTGGCCCCTGTTCCCGAGCCCGTGTTGTGGCTGCCTTGCACGACGATCTTGCCGCCGGCATTGATCGTGGAGCCGGTGTCGATATAGGCCTTGACCGTGGGGGAGTCGGTGGCGCTGGACTGGCTGGGTCCCACGGCAACGATCCCCAAGCTGCCGCTGTCCACTGCCGTGGTGGCGCTCGTCTCCGCGTCGGCGGTCACGTCCACGTCGCCGCCCGATTGCACGGCCGCACCGTTGATATAGGCATCGACCTCGGGGGTCTCCGTTGCCGTGGCGTTGCTGGTCAGCCCGGCGAAGATCGCCCCCACGGTCAAGCAGAACGTGGTCGCTGTCGTTTGATCGGTGGCCGTGGCGGAAAGGGCCACGGTTCCGCCCGAGTTGATGTTCGCGTTATCGACGTGGGCCTTCGTCTTGCTCTCGATGGTGGCCTTGGCAATCACGGTGCCGGAGGCCACGGCGCCGAAGTTGCCGCTGCTGCCGAAGACAAGTTGGAGCAGGTTCTGCGGCAGCTTGCCGCTGTTGGCGGTGACCGTGTCCTTCGACGTCGCGGTCACGCTCGCGCCGCCGCTCAGCGTGATGTTCGCGGCGCCTACGTAAGCCTCGGTATCCACGTTCACGTCCGCCTCGGCGTCGGCGGCAGCGAGCGTCACAAGGCCCGTGCCGAAGGCCTGGGCGTCGGTGGCCGCGGTGTCGGTCGATTGGGCCGAGACCGTCAAACTGCTGGCGCTAAGGGTTGCCCCATTGGCCACGCCGGCGGCGAACGATCCGCCGATATTGGCGATGGGCGTCGAACCGCCCAGGCCGGCCACAATCCCTGGTGATACCTCGTTGCTTGTGGCGGTCACCGACTGGGTCGACGTGCCGCTGACGGTGACCGCGCCGGTGGCGTAGACGCTCGCCGCGCCGATGTCGGCGGTGCCGCCGAGCGTGATCGTGGCAGTGGCTTGCCCGGAGCTGCCGGCCCCCTCGCCGCCGGTGCCGACGCGCGTCGAGGCATTCACGGTGTTGCTGGTCGTCGTGGTGACCGATAGGCTGCCGATCTTCCCTACGGGACTGCCGAGGCTCGCGCCGTCGGCCACCGCGGCGGTGACGTTGGCAGTGACGTTGGCGGAAGTAAGCACCGCACCGATCGCCACCAGCCCGCCCTGGTATCCCAGCCCCTGAACTGTTTCGCCTGACTGCTGGTTGGCGGCGATCGTCACCGCCCCGGCCGCGAGAATCGCAGCGTTATTGTTCAATTGCGCCGTCGTGTTGCTGGTCAGGTTCAAAATCGCCACGTTGCCCTGCGCGGCGTAGAGCCCCGCCGCCCCTGCAATACCCGTGACCTGCACGGGCTGGCTGTCCTGGTCGGTGGCCTGGATCGAAATGGCCCCGCCGGCCTGCAGGCGGCCGTAGTTGCCCACATAGGCCTGGGTGTTGTTCTGGATCGAGGTCACGCTGACGGCCGCGCCCATCGCATTCAGGCCGAGATTGCCGTCCCCCGTCGTCTGCTGCACGGCATACAGATTCTTGGAATTGATCGTGATCGTCCCGCCGGAGGTGATGCTGGCGGCGTCGGCCACGCTGTCGGCATTATCGAGGAAGGCTCCCGTGATCCGATCGCCTCCCACGGCGGCCGTAACGGCGCTATCCACGGTCGGCTCACCCAGGCTGTTCACGTCCTGGCCGGCCTGGCTGGCGTTGGCCGCGGTCCCGCCGGGCTGGTAATTGATGTCATTAGTCAGGTCGGGGGTGTTCATGCTCTGGTCGGTCTGCTGCATCAGATTCGTGCCGCCGCTGCTGGCATTGAACTGGTTGGCGGCCGTGCTGTCGGTGCTTGCTCCCAGGCTCAGCACCGAGACCGCGCCGGAGAGTGCCGCCGCGCCGCCACTGAAGGCCACCACGACCGAATCGATCGTGCGATTGGCTTGCGTGGTGATGGAGACGTTTCCCACGGCGGCGATCTGCGTCTGCGCCGCAACCTCGGCCACCGTGCGGTTGCGGATCGCGCCCACGTCGACGGCCGCGCCGGCCCCTACCCCGCCCACCGACACGCTGCCGGTGCGCCCGCTGAGCAAGGCCGTGTCGCTGGCCGTAATGCTCACGGTCTGCGCGGAGCCCGGTACGAACGTTCCGCCGGCCAGGAAGCGCGGGTCCTGGTTGATGAGCGAAGGCCCGACGCCGTTTTCCACGACGGCCTGGGTGGTCGTGTTGATGGTGTCGACCGCCACTGCGCCGGCCAGGGCGATTGCGCCAATGGTGGCTGCGCCCGCGAAGGGCGTGAGCGACTCATTGCTGGTCGCGCTCACCGTGAGCGCCCCCACGGCGTTGAGTTGCCCGCCAATGACTTCCGCCTGCACCGTGTTCTGGATCGTGTTGACGCTGATCGCCGCGCCCGCCCCGACCGCGCCGCCCGCCAAGGTGCCGACCTTGCTGGCGACCGTGGTGGTGTCGTTGGCGGTAATCGAGAGATCGCCCTGCGACGCGTTGCTGGCCGCGTTCCGCACGGCGTAAACTTTCGAATCTTGCACCAATGCGCTCGTCGTGACGTTCACGTTGAGCACGGACACCGCGCCGGCCGCGCCGACCACTCCGCCGGCGCCGCCCACGACGGTCCTGTCCACATCCTCGTTGCTGACCGCACTGACCAGCACGTGATAGCCGTAGACCACCGAAGGCGCGGTGGGGTAGGCGTAGTTGCCGCTCTCGTCGTTCGACGAGATAAACGCGCTGGTCTGGCTGCTGACGGTGGTGCGGTCCACGGTGCTGCTCACGCCGACCACTCCGCCGCTCAGCCCGCCGGAGATCACCGTCAGGTCGACCTGCGACTGGGCCTTCACGGAAACTATGCCGACCGGCAGACCTCCCCGATTCAGGCTCAAGTTCGGGTTGATCTGCGAGCTGGCGATGAAGGCCTGCGTGGTGTCGTTGACGGTGTTCACGGAGACCACGCCGCCGATGCCGACCAGCCCGCCGGAGGCGTTCAGGGCGACCAGCGTGTCGCCGGTGCCGCCGGGATTGGGTTGTTCGGTGGAATTGGCCCACACGTCGACCTCGCCGCTGGCGGCCGCGACCGTCGAATCTTCCACGTAGGCCCGCGCCTATTGGTCATGTTGTTGACGACCACGGTGCCGGCGGCCGCGACCGCGCCTCCGGCGACGGAGCCGGCAACGGCTTGCATCTGGTCGGTCGCCGTGGCGCTAACCAGCACCTGCAGCACGCGCGGTGACCGAAGAGGCGGCGATATAGGCGCTCACGCTGGAGCCCAGCAGGTTCACGGCCACGCTGCCGGCGATGCCGACGAAGCCGCCGCTGAGCCCCACGGTAATCGTGTTGATGGTCGCGGTGAGCACGGCGATGATCGAAACCGCGCCGCTGTTGGAAACCACCGTCGAGCTTTGCACGTAGGCCCGCACCTGGTCGGCGATCACGTTGTACGACACCGCGCCGCCGATGCCGACCAGCGACCCCGCCCCCTGCCCGGTGAGCGAGCTGTTGTCGGACGAGTCCTGGGCCGTGAAGGAAATGTTGCCGGTGGCGGTCACCGTCGCGCCGCCGGCGATGTGCGCGTCGGTCGTGTTGTGGATCTGGTTGACGCCGACGCCGCCGCTGACGGCCACCGTGCCCGAGCCGGAGAGGCCCATGCTGGCGGCCTCGATATTCGCGTTTTCCGTGGCCGTCGCGGTGACCGAGGCGGCCTGCGCCTGGGAACCGCCATCGACGTAAACGGTCACCGTGTCGCCGATCGTATTGGTGGCCACACCGGCGGAGATCGCCGCGGTGCCGGCGGCGTCCAACGCACCGGCCGCCGACGTGATCGTAGGGGTGTCCGTGGCGATCAGCGTCAGGGCACCGCTCACGTCCACCACGCTGCCGTCGGTGATGTAGGCCTCGGTCACGTCGCCGATGCTGTTCAGTCCCACCGCGCCGCCCAGGGAGAACGTGCCCGAGCCGGCGCCCGCCACGGTCAGGCTTTCGATGGTGGCGTTGGACGTCGCGCTCAGCGCCGCCGACGCCGCGGCAACGCTCGCGCCGTCGATGTAGCTGCGGGTCGTGTCGTCGATATTGTTGGTGGCCAAGGCCGCCCCAATTGCCGCGGTCCCCGAACCGGCCAGGCCGCCGGCCAGGGCCTCGATCGTCGGGCTGTCGCTGCTGGTCAACGTCACCGCACCGGCTGCATCGATGCTGGCGCCGCCGGAAATGTGGGCGTCGTTGGTGTCGTTGATCTGGTTCAGCGACACCGCTCCGCCCAGGGCGAAAGTCTGGGACCCGGCCCCGCCTGCCGTGATGCTGAAGATCTCGCCGTTGGTGTCGGCCGCGTTCAGGCCGACGCTGCCGGCGGAGGTCACGTTGGAGCCCTGGATATAAGCCCCCGCCGTAGCGCCGATGGAATTGGTGGCCAGGGCCGCGCCGATGCCCGCCGTACCGCCGTAGGAGACCGCGCCGGCAATGGCGAAGATCTTGTTGTTGCTGGTCGCGGTCAAGGCGATGTTGTTGCTGCCCGCCGCGACGCTGGACTGGTCGAGGATTTCGGCCAGTGTGGTCAAGCCGTTGTTGTTGTCGCTGACCTGTCCGGCGATGGCGATGCCTTGGCCGCCGGGAACGAACGACCCGCTGGCCGACAGCGAGTAGAACGGACCCTGGCTGGCGGCGTCGATCGTCAAGTTCCCTGTGAGCGTCACGTTGGCATTGTCGAGATAGGCGCTGGTCGTGCCGCCCAGCGTGTTTTGCGTGTAGGAGCCGGCAATGCCCACCGACGCGCCCGAATTGAGCACTAGCGCCAGCGAGCCGCTGAAGGCGTCGAACTCGGTCTGGTTGGCGGCGTTCACGCTCAGGCCGTCCGCCGAGAGCTTGGCGTCGCGCAGGTAGGCCAGGGTTGTGTCGGTATCTTGGTTGTAGGAGACGTTGCCCGAGACGCCCACGCCGAAGTTGCCCGAGGTGTTGGAATTGGCGGCAATTTTGGCGGCGGCCAAGGCCCCGGTGACGAACTGGCCGTTGTTCTTGGCGTCGACGATGACGGGGCCGCCGGAAGTGAGCGACGCCTTGCTACCGTTGCCCGCGGCACCCGCGCGATCGCCGACAAAAGCCTCCGTATCGCGGTTGACGGTGCCGACGCCCACCGAAGCGCCCACGCCGGCGTTGCCGCCCGCCATGATTCCACCGACGAAATCCCAGAGGTCGAGCCAATCGTGGGCCTGCACGATCGTACTGGCGGCGACGGTGTTGGTCGGGTCGCCGGAGGCATCGGTCCCCGCAGTGCCCGGCAGGGCATTGGCCTGGATGGCGGCAGTCGTGAAGGCCGGCGGCGACGTCGGCTTGGCAAACGTTTCCACGACATTGCCATTGCCCACGTCCAACGTGCTGCCGGCGGCCACCTGGGCCAGGGTCGTATTGTTGACGTTCACCAGCGAGAGCACGCCGATGAAGCCGAAACTGTCGGAACTGCCGCCCGAAATCATGATCGTGAAATTGAAGACCGCCGTCTCGGCGTCCACGTCGAGGCTGTCGGCGTACAGGTTGACTCCGGAGTTGACGGTTGCCGTCACGTTGTCGCTGTAGTCGACCACTACCAGGGCCGCCCCCACGCACGCCTGCTTGGCCTCCACGCCGGCGCCCGGCGCGTTGACGCCCACCTGGAGTTCCGAGTTGCTGCCCGAAAAGCCGGGCACCTGCACGCTGCCGCCGGCGTTCACCGACGAGTTCGTGCCGGTGGCCAGCACGAAGACGCTTTGCGACCCGGTGCGGTACGCGGGGTCGGTGTCCTGGTTGATCTGTGCCCCGGTGCCAATCGAGGCGTTGGCGGTCTGGTTCAAGGCGTCGTAGGTCACCGAGCCGGCCACGACGATCTCGGCCGTCGAGTTGCTGTTCTTGTCGTTGTCGTTGCTGGTGGCCTGGGTCCAGGTGTCGAAAAGGTTGTTGTCGGCCCCGAAACTGTTGTCCAAATAGGTCGTGAGCTGTTTCAGCCCGCTGCCCCAGCGGTATTCCCAGCCGGGGCCAAGGTCGTTCCAGAGGCTGGTGTTGAAGAAGCTCTGGGTGCTCAGATTGACGCTGGTGAGCGAGCCCGCACCAACGTATTGGTACCAGTGGCCGACGGTGCCGTTGCCGCTGTCGTTGCTCTCCACCTCGACGATGTCGCCCGGATTGACGGTGACGCTGTTGATCCCGCTGTCGGTGGTCGTATAGGTGGGCTTCTTGGCAATGGCCTGCACGACGTTCACGCCGTAGGTAAACTGAAAATCGTTGAGGGCCTCGGCCGTGACCGACAGCTTCTTCGCGGCGTCCACGGCGGCGCCGGCGCCGATGTTGGAGGTGGCCGTGTTCGTGTACGACCCGATCGCCACCGCCGCCGAGCCGTTGAACTCGCTCGAGTTGCCGCCGCCGCTACCCTCGGGCTGGGCGATGCCCGAACTGGCGATGACGTTGGGACGGTTGTTCATGTTGGCATCGACGATCAGATTGCCGCCGACCTTGACGGCGTTGTTCGCGCCGATGGTCGCAGTGGCGGCATTGTCTTCCACGTCGATGGCCACCGCGGCGGCCGCCTGGAAACTCGGCGTGGAGTCCTTGGCCGGCCCGCTGCTGGGCGAATTGCTGCTGGCCGTCGAGCCGAACAGCTTCTGGGCCTGGCCAAGCACGTACGTCGTGGCCGCGCCCTGCATGTTCAAGAGCAGATCGCCGGTATCGTCGTTGCCCACGCCCGTGTTGACCGCCACGCCGGTAAACAACGTGGGCAGAAAAAAGAATTTCGTGCCGCTGAAGCCGTTCTTGACCTCGTTGGCCTGGACGAGCGTGTCCTTGCCGGAGCTCACGGGGCCGTTCAGGGCGGCGGTAGTCGTGTCGTTCATATAGGCCACTGCCACTCCCACGCCCACGTTGCCGTCGTCGCCGGTGGTGGTGATCGTTTGCAGGGCCTTGTTGGTCACCGTGTTGGCCTGCACGGTGAGATCGCCTCCCGCGCGGACTTGCCCGGTGCCGGTCACCGTGGAGTTCGCGGTGGAGTTTTCCACGCCGATGGTCACGGCGGCCCCCGCACCCTGCAGGCTGCCGCCGGCACGGGCGATCGCGGCCATCGTGTTCATCGCGCCGGCATCCAGCGTGGTGTCGCCCGTGGTGGTGATGTGGCCGGCGGCGGTGATCGTGGCGCTCGTGTTGACGATGGCGATCGACACGCCGAGGTCGATGGAGATCGGGTTAGTCTCGGCATCCGAGGTGGCCGTGGACATGGCGGTGAAGCTGACGGCCGTGATCGCGCTCGCGGCACCAAGATTGATCGCCGCCTGCGAGGTGGAAACCGCCAGTGCGCCGATGATGCTGAAGTTCTGCAGATAGGCGATGCCCGTCTGAATGAGCGTGCCTAGCGCCGGCGCCGGGCGGGGCGGACGTGACATGCAGGCTGGACGCGATGGCCGTGAACGTGACCGCGCCGCCTTCGACCACCGCCGTATTCAGCGTGATGCCGGTCTGCGTGATATCGACCTTGGGCAGCACGGGAAAATTGAAGCCGCTGCCGTTGCCCGCCCCGGCCGTTTCGGAAGCCGTGAGGCTGATCGTGCCCACCGTGTACTGGCTGCCGGAATCGACCTGGGCGTACAGGTTCGCGCTGGCGGCCAGCCCCGAAGTGCTGCCCAGCGTGATGCTGATGCCGGTCAAAGAAATGTTGCCCGAGTTTCCCACCGAAGGGTCGCTGGCCGGGTTCCCGGGCGTAGCGGCCAAATCGCGCGTGGAAATGGTAGCCGGGCCCGATTGGGTGTTCAGGGCGATCGTGTCGGCGTTGACAGAGACGTTGCCGCCCTGGGTATAGATGCCGCCGCTGAGCGTGAAGCTGTCGCCGCTGCCCACGGGGTCGGCAAGGAAAACGTTCACGGCCCCGCCTTGGGTCTCGATGTTGCCGCTGGCAGTGAAGCTATTGTTCAGGGCGAACCCGGGCAGCGGCGACTGCACGCTCACGCTGCCGCCTTGGGTATTGAGCGTGCCGGGCAGGGCGATCGTGCTGCCGACCAGGGTCACGCTGCCTCCGGCCGGCTCGGAGATCGTGCCGCTGACGGAGCCGGAGGCACCGTAAACGAAGGTATCGGTCTGATTGCCGCCCGTGAGATTTTGCACCCCCTGAAAGCTTAAAACGCCCAAAGTGCCCTGGTTTGCACCGGTCACGGTCCAGGCGTTCGCCTGCCCCAGCGGGGCGACGAGCGTGGTATTGCCGTTGCCCTGGATCTGGCCGCTCTGCAGGTTCGGCAGCGCGGCGCCGGCCAATTGGCTAAGATCGATCGTGCCGCCTCCGGGCCCCGTACTGATCGACATCTGCGTGACGGCGGCAGCGGCCAGCGGCCCGCTGCCGGGATTGGCGTTGTTTATCAGGACCATGCCACCGCCGACCTCGATGGCGATGGAGTCCGCTGCGTCGCTGCTGACGCTCAAGAGCCCCGAGCCGGGGTTAAACGCAGACGTGACCGTCAACAGCAGGCGTCTTTCCAGGGCCTCGAATCCCAGTCGGCGGATGGCAAGTTCGAGCCTGCGGGAAACGGCGAGTGGCTCTCTGACAGGAATCCGGCGACGATGACTTCGTCGATGCGTGGGCTGGAAAAACGACTTCAGCCAGGAGCGTTCCATTTTCTTATCTCCTCTATGGAAACTCTGCAGATCCCCCGATAACCGTCTGGCACCGTCGCGCCGGCCTGCCGACGGTGGCAATCCAGGCGATCGCTGCTTGTCGGAATTGGCGTATGCCGATTATAAACAGCTTTACCAGTGAAAATTCTATCTTCGGAGAAGCAGCGGTCAAGGCGTGACTGCTGGGCGACGCGAAATGCCTGGCAAATCGCGGCGAGAATTATCGGAATTCGTCGGCCGCGACCAAAATCACTTGGAATGAATAATGAAGACCCTACAGTGTGCTCCCAGAATCACGCAAGGTCATTCAGTTCGCCTTTTTTTCGCCCGCCGGGACCGGCGGCTCCAGAGCGAAGTCCAGCACCGATTGACCGGGCCGCACTTCCACAACCTCGTTGTTTCCCTTGGCGTCGGGGGGAATCACATCCGCCCGCTCGACGATTCCGCTCTTGTCGCCGCGGTTGGCACGGTCCTTTGCCGCCTCCGCCATTTCGCCTTGACTGCGGGCAAAGTCGATCTTCTTCACGCCGATGATTTCCACTCGCTTAGGGCCCGGCGTGATCGCGTCGATGCGGTATCGACCGTCGGTGATTTTCTCGCCAACGATGGGTCCTTTTCCGTCTTCGGGCCTGAAAACGATATTGCCGTTGCCAACCGGCTGGCCCTTGTACGTCACACTGCCGCTAACCCTAGTGGAGCTGCCACAGCCCTGCAGACCGGAAAAAAGACCCGCTGCGGCCACAAGAATAAGCCATTTTTTGTGCATGGGTGTCTCGGCCTTTCTCGCCGTTGGCAACCACTTGAGTATGGAAAGTCACGCTGCCGCTCGGCACCATCGTAGGATGGACCTCCGGGTCCGCCCGGTTCTTGCTGGACGGACTCGGGGGTCCATCCTACAAAAAGTTGCCCACGCCATTTATGAGTACTCGCCTAGTTGTCCGGAACTTCGACCGGATCGTTGCCGCTGCGGGTTGCCATACAGCGCCAGGTGAACAGGTCGATGGAATTGCTGAAAAAATGCGTGGAACCATCGGCCATCGCCGCCACGACGCCGCCGGGATGGCGGCTGCGCGCCCCCGCGTAGGCCCCTTGGCCGCTGGGCGTCCACCAGGCGTTGCTGCCCAGCGATTGGCAGGGGGCCTGGTAGTAACTGTCGCCCACATCCTGGGGGCAGGGGCCAATCACCCGGTCCGGTGCCGTGGAGTTGGGCGTCAAGGCCGCCGAGAACAGGGAGCCGCCCATGTTGCCATAGACAATTTCAGCGATGACGCCGCCCCAACCTTGCGTCGTGGCCCCCGCCAGCCCCTCGGAAAACATCAAGGTCTGAGACTGCCCGTCCTTGATGCTGGCCAGCTTCGTACCCAGCCCGAGGCCGCTTACCAGGTTATCGTAACTCTGATTGTGCGTGACGCTGAAAGCGCCTACGCCCCACGGGCCGCTGGTCGAATCGACCGCCGCCCCGTACATGTCGCCGCTTCCAGTGCAAGCGCGGTAACTGCCCTTCCAATAACAGTACGGGCTGCCGGGATACAATTCGTCGCTCCGCGGCGAGGAAAGATCGCTGGGGCAGTAGTATGTGACAATAGGCGTCGCGCGGGCCGCGACCTCCGCCGGGTCAGTGCCGATCGGCCCGTTGGGCCCCGAATAGTACTCGCCGTAGGGTTTTGCCAGCAAATACGGCGCAAACGCGTCGTACAGGGCATTCTGGTCGATGTTGGGCAAGATCAGTTCCGACCAACACCAGGAGTCCCAAATGTCATATTTCCGCGCGTAAGGCAATTCGCCATAGGTTTCCTCGTAAGTCAGGCAGCCCGCGCTGATCTGCTTGACATTGTTCATGCACTTCGTGCGTCGCGAGGCCTCGCGAGCCGACTGCACGGCGGGCATCAACAGGGCAACGAGGATGCCGATAATCGAGATGACCACGAGCAACTCGACGAGAGTAAAAGCAAATCGGTGTACTCGTCTCATACCGCCCTTCATGACTTGAATTCGCAACCCGCCGCGACCCGTCTGCCCTTCTCTATCAATAATACCCGGCCTGCCACGACCGGTAAACGGGGTGCCCGGCGCAATCCCAGGAAACGCGGCGCCGGGCCTGGGGCAGCCCGATGCCGCCGGTTATGGGCAAGTCCCGCGGGGGGTGAGAAACTCGGCTCTTCCGGTTCTAGCACCAAACGGTTTTTTGGCTTTTGGTGTTAAGAAAGCAGTGTCAGGGTCCGGCACGGGGTAGATGAGGAGAAAGCGAGAGGATGAGTTGTCGATTGTCGAGCCAAGGAACTCGATGTTGCGCGGCATTGAATTGGTCGATGTAATCGACGAGCAAATGCTGTGCGGGGAATTCTTCCAGGTAAACGATCAGCGCCCTCGGAGTGCAGTACATGTCACCTTTGAGGTTGAAGAACATGCGACGTAGCGTGTCGACGAATTTGCCGGTGAGCGTTGGCGACACCGTCTCGGCAAACGCCGCACATGCATTGTAGAGCAGGCAAGCCAGCCATCCCATGAGTTGGGGCGGACCGCGGTGGAACCGTGGATGATGGCGATCGGGGCTCTCCTTGTCGTAGCCGCAGGGAACGGCATTGAGGGACTCACCATGGACCTGCACGCGAAAACCTTGTTCATGATGTTGGCGGAGGCGAAACCCGTCCAGCACTTCGCCCGCTTCGGCGTCACTGCTGGTATACATTGGGTGCCAACGGTCCTTCTTTGGCCCGCGGATCACCTGTCGGCAGACGATCGTGCGAACGGCATTCTCCTCGCTTTCGTTCTTGAGCACCGTCCGGGTTTCGGCCACGCGAATCTCCTTCGGCGGAGCCCCCTTACAGACGCCCGGTTCCTCGTAGCTGGTGAACGCCTCGGCCGGTAAACTTTTCCATCGCTCGACGCGGCTTGGATAGCGGCAAGCCCGCAAAGTGACTTCCAGGTTCTCGGTCGCCGCAGCCTGGTCCATCAGGGCCCGCACGTCCGCATCGCTCTTGCCGGCCCCGGCGTCGAACAGGGCGTGCAGCGAGGCGGGCTGGCCATAGCGCAGTACCCTGCGGGTCAGCAGTCCGGCGACATCGCGCAACTCGACGTTGCCCGGCGTGGCCTTGATGGTGGCGAAACGCCTCAGATTCACCTCGTAGCCCAAATACAGTTTCTCGCAACGCATGAACTTGTTGCGTGTGGTCACATAGCCCTTGGGGATCACGAATTTCTTGGTCCAGCGTGGAATCGAGTGTTCGTCAAAGCTCATCCGCAGGTCTTGCCCGTGCAATAGTTCCCAGGGGCTCGTGCGGTGACAGAAACGGTCCACCTCGTTCCACAGCACGTGCCGTCGCCAAGCGCCCACGTCGTATCGCGAGGGACAACGCCGCGCGTCACCGGTCAAGAGAGCGAACCCCACGTCCTGCATCTGGTCCAGGTGAAAAACTCGCTCCAATCCGACAACCAAGGCGAAGACGCTGGTCAAGAACCCCCGATCGAGCGAACCGTAGTCGTCGCTAAAGCACTCGCGGGCCGTGGCGAGCCAAGATTGCACTTGGGACCACAGCAGGAAAGCCCCAGCATACTGGGTGTTCGCAAAAAAAAATTGTCGGGCACTACGGGCACGAGCCCACCCGGCGCATGCGCATCGAGCACCTCGGCCGCCACGCCTTCCACTTCCTCTCGGGAAGCAGTTTGCCGGACTTCCTCCAGGGAGCCACGGTCCAAGCCGCACTTCTTGAGAAACTCCCACAGGGCCACCTTGGAGACGCGGAATTCCCACGTGCGCTCGATGAAGTCGAGCAGGTCGTCCCGCGTGGCCTCGGGGTGGGTGAAGAGAAACTCGGCAATGGAGCCGGCATGGCGCAGCAAGAGCTTCCCGTACGGGCGGCCGTTGAAGCGCTGTTGAATCTGTTGGACCACTTGTCTCGCGGAGAGTTTCCGATGGCGGGAGGCCAACCGAGTGCTGATCCCAACCAGGCGTGCGATCTGAGCCACTTTCAATCCTGAATTGCAGTGGAGCAAAAAATAACCGGCGATCCGCGAACTGGAATAGTCCCCGCCGCTGGGCTGAAGGAAACTAAACGCTGCCTGGAGAACGGCCCGCTGTTGATCATTCAACTGTTCAGGCTGGACCTTTGCCCCACGCAACCATTGTTCGAATCCTTGACCTTCCTTGGCCATGGTGATGCCTCCTTGACTGTCGCATTCCCTGCCGCGGAAGTATAATTACAAGACCGCTCAAAGTTAATACCAATTCCCCAAAAAACCGTTTGGTGCTA
>CAWDQE010000008.1:0-136135 GCA_963804375.1 uncultured Planctomycetia bacterium | reverse complement strand
AGTTGGCCGGCGTGGACCGTCTCGCCAGCAACGGCGGAGAGAGTGCTGCTGCCGCCGCAACCCAAGCTGCCCATGAGGTGAAAGCATGAGTGTAGACCTATCCACAACCTATCTCGGTTTGAAACTGAAGAACCCGCTGGTGATTGCCGCCAGCCCGATGACCCAGAAGCTCGACTCGCTGATCACGCTGGAGGAGAAGGGGGCGGCCGCGGCCGTGTTCCCCTCGCTCTTCGAGGAGCAGATCGAGCACGACACTCTCGAAATGACGAAGTTGCACGAGTTCCACACGGACAGCTTTGCCGAGGCCCTCTCGTATTTTCCCGAGGAAGACGATTATCACGTCGGCCCGGAGAGCTACCTGGAGGCCATCACCAAGGCCAAGCAATCGGTGACGATGCCGATCATCGCCAGCCTCAACGGCACGAGCAAGGGCGGCTGGGTCCGCTATGCGAAGATGATGCAAGACGCCGGGGCCGACGCCCTGGAGTTGAACATCTATTTCATCGCCACCGACCTGGCCATGAGCGGGCGCGACGTCGAGGCCCGCTACGTCGATCTCGTGGCCGCCGTCAAGCAGTCGGTCTCGATTCCGCTGGCCGTGAAGGTCGGGCCGTACTTCAGCTCGATGGGCAACATGGCCAAGCGGCTGGTCGACGCCGGGGCCGACGGGCTGGTGTTGTTCAACCGCTTCCTGCAGCCCGACTTCGATCTGGAGACGCTCGAAACAAAGCCCAAGCTCGTCTTGAGCACGCCCTTCGAGATGCTCTTGCCGCTCCGCTGGATCGCCATCCTGCACGGGCGGCTGAAGGCCTCGCTGGCGCTGACCAGCGGTTTGCACGACGCGGCGGGCCTGATCAAGGCCCTCCTGGCCGGGGCCGACGTGGGCATGGTCGTTTCCACCGTCTACGAAGAGGGCTCCAGCCAAGTCTTCAAGATCCTCAGCGGGCTGCGCGAATGGATGGAAGAGAAGGAGTACGAATCGGTCGAGCAGCTCAAGGGCAGCATGAGCCAGGAGAACTGCACCGACCCCGCCGCCTTCGAGCGCGGGAATTACATGAAGGCCCTGACCTCGTTCACGGGGAAGTTCATCTGAACTGGGCGTTGAACGTTAGAATCGCATGGCGGCCTCGGGGAAACCCGAGGCCGTCAGCGTTTCTTGAGAGCGAGACTGAGTACCGAGTAATCAGTACCCAGTACTCAGTTGGCTGGTCGCGTTGTAACGTAACGACGGCCGCCCCGCGCCTTCAGCCCGCGGTCTGTCGATGCTCTCGGCCGATGGAGTACGGGAGCGGCGGGTGAATCAGGCGCCGCACACGACCAGGGCGGCGGACTTTCTGAGATCCCGACTGAGTACTGGGTACTGCGTACTCCGTACTGAATTAACCCGTCGCGTCCCTACACCACCAACGACACCACGTTCAGGCGCCAGCCATCGCCGGTATCGTAGAGCACGAAATCGGGGATCCGGCGACGAAGATCGGCGAAATGCTGCTCTTTTCGGGCAATCAAGCTCTCGACGATCGATCTAAGGAGAGCAAGAATCGGCGTCTGTAGTCATTCTGATGCTTTCATGCTATCAGCATGACGGCGCTTTCGTCCAGATTGTGCCTGGCCCGTACCGATTGCGGTTGCAATAAACCTTTACCAGATAACGACTTGTAAGCAATTCATCCATGTCGGGTACGAAAGGTGCTTATAAGCCGTTCGCTGGATTAGCCGGCGACCGCTTCGAACCCCAAGAGCGTGCTGCTGGCTGACCAGTGCAATTTGGAATTCTTGTTTGGGGTGTCTGTTGTTTTGGAGGAAATTCATCATGAAGCGCGTGGCATTTGTCGTCGTGGCGTTGGGAATGCTCTTGGCGATGGCGGCGCCGTCGCTGGCCCATGGCGTGCCGGTTTATCATCACCATCATGGCTATGCGGGCCCGTATTACTACGGCGGATATAGTCCGGTGGTGGTTGCTCCGGCCCCAGTCTATAGCTATCCGACTTACGCGCCGGTTGTGACGCCCGTCGTCACGCCGGTTGTGACGCCTGTGATTACACCGGTAGTGCCGGGCCCCTACTACTATCGCGCGCCCGTCGTCAGCTTCGGCTACCGCGGGCCGCGCGTGGCGGTCCGTGTTGGGCTGTAGGGATGATGGCCGAGACGACCCAGGCCAATCATCAACCACGAAACACACAAGATGCACGAAATAGGGAACATTTCTTTCGTGTCGTTCGTGTGTTTCGTGGTTTCTTTGCTGAGTGTGTCACGGCTCCCGTGTTGGCCCGCTGGTCAACAACTTGCCGTCGGCCCGATCGCCCAGTTGCTGGTAGACCTGCTGGTCGATGACCGCGTTGACAAACCGCACGGCGCCGTCCCCGAAGAGGAAGTTTGCGCCGCCGGGATGATAGGCGCCGAAACCGCCGACGTAAAGATCGTTCGCCGGCTTCTCCTCGCTGGTCTTGCCGATGGGCGTGCCCGTGTTGCGCAAGGTGGCCCGCGTGCCGGACATCCAACCCAGATCGTCGAAGTCGGTCCGCTTTTCGCCCAGGTAGATCGTGTGCTCGACGCCGTCGGTCACATCGCGCTCGGCGATGTGGCTGTTGAGGAACAGCACGCCGTGGTTGTCTTCGGCGATCGGGGCCTCGACTTCATGATGGCAGCCGGCATAGTTGCTGGCCGGCGTGGCGGTTTGCCGAACGGTCGGCTGCGAAGGACAGGCAAAGGCCGCGATGCGAAGGCTGCGGGCCGCGGCGTTCTTCTCGGCGTAGGCCCCCGCCGCCAGATCGATCTGCTTCCGCGTGCCCGCCTCGTCGATATACGGAAGCAAGCGCACGGTCCAGGCCAAGTGAACGCCCTCAGGGACATTATGGATCGGTCCCTTGCTCGGGTCGGTCGTGCCGGGCGGGAGCGCGCCATAGGCCGACTCGTGCTTTTGCAGCGCAATGCCCAACCGGGCCAGGCGATGTTGACATGTCGAGCGGCGGGCCGCTTCCCGCAGGGCGCCGATCGCGGGGAACATCAGGCCGATCAGAATGCCGATGATGGCGATGACCACCAACAGTTCCACGAGCGTAAAACCGCGGTGTGGGGCAGATTGCCAATCTGCCGCATTTCTTGCAGGTTGGCAACCTGCTCCACCTAAAGGCCGGCGAAAGCCATGCGTTCGCAAACGAAAAGTTGTCGGGGAGGATTTCACGGTTTGGGTCCTTTCAATGGAACGGTCACTTCGCGGCTCTGCCGGGCTCGTTGGTCAGGTTCGGCCGGGTAATCGGCCTCGACGCGGATCGTGCGGCGATCGGGCTTGCCGGCGAGGTCGTCGACGCGGATCGCGATCGTCGCACCGTCGCGTCCGCCGAGGTCGGTTGCGGGAATGTTCCAGGTTTCGCCGCGGTAGTTGGCTTCGGCCGAAAGCCGCGCAGGCCCGCTCGACGGCCGACTCGGCCAGCCAGCCCGCCTGGATCTGCCGTGTTTGCAGTTCGACCGACTGCCGCTGCACGGCGATCATCTTCAGGGCCGAAAAGAAGATCGCCATCGCCACGGCCATGCCGATCAGCACGACGACCAATGCGGCCCCGCGGCGGCACGCAGGCCTGCGCGTGAGCGCTCGTAGTCCCGGCTTTAGCCGGTCCCGACGCCGCAAGTTCCGCCGACCACGACCATGGGTACATGGTGCCCGACATGGCGCCGGGCGGGACTACGAGCGACTTTGCACTTCTCTCGTTTCATGGCTTCTCCTCCTCGGCGGCCAGTCGCTGATCGCGGGATGCCAGCGCTTCGATCACCAGCGAAGGCCCGCTCGTGCCCGGCGAATCGATGCGGATCGTTACGATGTGCGACAATCTCTGTGGCTGCGATTCCAGCGCGGCCGTGGTGCCTTGGGGCAGGCTGAACGAGCTCTCGCGGATCGCAGGCAGGATGCCCACGCCATGGCCGGCGCCATCGCTCGCCTGTTCCGTGCGGATCACTCCGCTGGGCTCGTCGATTTGCCACTTGACGGTCCTACCGCCGGACAAGTGGAATTCGGCCGCGCGATGATTGGCGGCAACAAGCGGTGCGCCGCGGGCCTGGTGTACGTCGCGGCGGAACTGCTCGGCCAGGCGGCCTACCGTTGCTACCGTGTGTGTTCGCTGGCGAACCTCAGTATCCACTTCGAGCACGAAGTGCATGAGCACAACCGTGGCCGACAGAATCGTGCTCACCACGGTCACGACGACAAGCATTTCGATGAGCGTGAACCCCCGGCGTGGCTTGGCGGGTTCGGGCATCGCGAAAAGCGGTGGCGGCCATGCAAGCGTGGCGCCCGCACGGCACTCCAAACTATATCCCCGGCGTCGCATCATGGGTTCTTGTACCTCCACGCGACCAATCGCACCTCCCGCTCGGGTTCGCCCGGTTGAGGTCGCCAGCGCACGCATGCGGCCACGCGCCTGGCCAGCGGCCTGCCCGAAGGCCCGTCGACGAGCATCTCGACACGTCCCTCGGGCAAGGTCTGCCGGGCCTGTGCGGAAAGCTGGAGCTTGGCCGCGCCGGTGGTTGTCAGCTCATCCCAGTTCAGGGCTTCGGCCCGCTCCAGCAGATTGGCGGCTTCCTGAGTTGCCGTGAGATGCGCAAAGACCTGCCGCCGCTGGTCGTTCACGGCCGCAAAGAATTGCAGACAAAGCGTCGTCAGCGCTGAGAGCACTAACAAGGCAATGAGGGTTTCCCAAAGGGTAAATCCTCGACGTTTCATCCGGGTCAGGCTCTCATCGTCGGCGAGGGTCTCCCGACCCCGCCGAAATGGCGGACCGAAGGTCTCCCCCATTGCCCGGAGACCTTCGGTCGAACGGGTGGCGCGGTCAGAGACCGGCCACAACAGAGGCCGCCGAAATGGCGGACCGAAGGTCTCCCCCATTGCCCGGAGACCTTCGGTCGAACGGGTGGCGCGGTCAGAGACCGGCCACAACAGAGGGGTCTCCCGACCCCGCCGAAATGGCGGACCGAAGGTCTCCCCCTTTGCCCGGAGACCTTCGGTCGAACGGGTGGCACGGTCAGAGACCGGCCACAACAGGGTAAATCCGCGACGTTTCATTTTAGCTTTGACAACCCCGTAATGAGTTCAGCTAAGGGGAACAGCACCGCGGCTGAGACCGCGGCCATCGCCAGTCCATAAGCGATGATGATCGGCGGAAAGACGACTTGCAGCAAGGCATAGGCCCGGTAGATGAAGCGGCGGCGGTTGCTGTCGGCCAATTCCTGCGCGGCCCACGCCAAGTTGCCGTTTCGCCGCGCCGATTCGAGCAGGGCCAGGTCCGTCTTGCCCAGCAAGCCACGAGCGTACAGGCATTGGAAGTCGTTGCCGCCGGCCTGCAAATCGTTGCAGGCGGCCGACAGCCGGCGCTGGATCGGCTGCTGCGGATACGCGGCAGCCAAGGTCGAAAGGGCCTCGCCCAGGGGCCGCTGCCGTTGGGCGGCCAGGGCAATGGCGTCCAACACCGTGGCAGTGTGCCGCCGTCGCGCGAGCCAATCCATGCCCGGCAGGTCCCAGCGGATCGAGCCCGCATAGCGCAGCACGCCGTAAACGAGCAGCGCCACCGAGAACAGCCAGGCGACGCCCAAGAGCAGCCACAGTGGCCCCCATCGACACGCTTCGATCACCCCGCGGGTGATGGGCGGCAACTGCATGTTGAAGTCCCGGAAAATCTTCTGGAACTGCGGCATAATCTTCAACATGATGAAGGCGACGACGCCCACGGCCGAGCCGGGCAGGATGCAGACGTAGCCGATCTTGGGCACGATTGATTGCCAGACCGGCTCAAACAGGTTGCGGGAAGTGATTGCCTGCTCGATGGCCGGTCGCAGCGATCCGTTTTCGTAGCCCACGCAAACCAGCGGCACGGCCTCCGGCGGCAAGGCGCCGGGCACGGCTTCCAGGGCTTCGGGGAGCGAGACGCCCTGATGGAGCAGATAGGCGATTTCCGCCGTCCGCCGCCGCATCCAGCCGCCGCGTTCTTGCCCGAAGACGGCAAAGGCCGTATCCAGCGGCATCGATCGCTCGGCCGCCGCGCCCACGAAGGCCAGCATGGCATATTGCTGCGTCGCCACTTGCTTGCCATAGGCCATGGAGATGATCACGGCCAAGGTCGCCAACCACAAGATCGCCAATCCCGGCAAGACCAGGCAAGTGCCGACCAAAAAACCCACAACCGTCATGGCCCACGCGACCGCACGAACACCCGTCACGTACTCTGGCTTGCGATCACCCGGGGCAGGACCGGTGATCCATCGAGTCACCATGAGCATTATCACGCCCAGCAGAAAGACCGGCACGGAGGTGACCAGCAGCACAATGATGAATTTGTCGGCCATCACTTACCCCCCCGACAGGCATGAGATCAAGGAAAACAGCGGCAGCATCAACGCCACGATCGTGACCCCGACGAAGCTGACAATAAGCAAGTAGATTACCGGCAGTGCGAGCATGTTCAGCAGGGCGCTTTGCGACGTGGTGCGGGCCTCAAACGCCTCGGCGACGGCGCGGAATGCCTCGGCCGGGCAGGCCTTCTGCTGTCCCCAGGCGACCAGGGCCGTCAGGCTTTCGGGGAAACGGGCCATGGCCAGCGCCTGGTCCAATGGCATGCCTCCCTCCACAGCAGCGGCGGCCGCGCGACACGGCCGCGCCAGTATCGTGCCTTGCAGGCCAATCGACGTCAACCGCAGGGCCTCGGGGAGCGGGACTTGCTCTTCCAGCAACAGGGACATAAGGGATGAGAACTGGGCATAGCGGTCATCGCGAGCGATGGTTCCAATGACTGGAATCCACGACACCGCATGGCCGAGCCAGGCCCCCAACGGCAGAAACATGGCAACCAGGGGAGCGAACACCGCCGCGATCGCCACCCCCAACACCGTCCAGGCAACCACGCCCGACAAGCGGAGGTAAAGATCTGTGAGCGCCGGCAGTTTCGTATTGAAATCGCGAAACACCCCTTCGAACTGCTTGCTGCCGAGCAGGTGACAGAGGACCAGGATCGCAGCCATGATTCCCAACAGCAGGGCCGGATAGGCGAGGGCCAAGAGCACGCGGCGACGGAGGTCCTGCTGGCGCCGGGTGAGTGTGACGAACTGGTCGAGCACCATCGGCAATCGGCCGCTGCGGACGCCCGCCACGATCAGCCCGCGGAGATGGGCCGGCAGCCGCGAGCCCTGGGCGGCGATGGCCGTTTCCAGGGCCTCGCCCCGTTCCAGCCGCTCGGCCAGGTTGCAGAGCACGCGGGCCAGCCGCGGGCGGCCGACTTCCTCGGCCAGGGCGTACAGTCCGCCTTCCAGCGGCAAGCCGGATTGCGTCAGCGCGGCCAGACGCGCCGACAACTCCGCCGATTCCTCGGCACTGAGGCGGGCAGGCAGTTCGGCATTGTAGAGCGGGAAACTCACGGCTTTAGCCTTCGGCTAGGAAGTAGGGTGGGCCGAGTGAAACGAGTCCCACCAAATTGCGTTGTCAATCCTGGTTGGTGGGACTCGTTTCACTCGGCCCACCCTACGGGTCAGTTCGGCACGGTACAAGGGGAAACTCACGGACTTAACCCTTCGGCCAAGGAACGAAGCATGACGAAATACGGCGCCAACAAAACCAGCGTATAAGAGACCACGATCACGGCGCTGATCGAGCAGGTGACGAAGACCGGCAGCATGACCCGCGACACCTCGGCCTGATACTGGGCCCGACGCTGATAGTCGTCGGCGACATGCCGCAGGGCCGGCAGCAAGGTATCGTTCCGCTGCCCGCTGGCAATCAACCAACTCAACAGGGGCGGCAGGTCGGGAAAGTCGGCGGCCAGCCCCGGCTCGCCGCGGCGGATGGCGGCGGCGAATTCCTCGGCGGCCTCGCTGAGGCGTGCATCTCCGGCGGCCTCGGCGGCCAGCGTGATGGCCCGATCCAACGGCAGGCGATTTTCAATCAGCAGCTTGAGGACCTCGACAAAGACGGCCGTGCGCGAAAGTTGCAGCATGCGACCCAGCCCCGGGACCCAGCCGAAGACCCAGATCGCTTGGGCGCCTTGCAACACCGCCGCGCCCTTTGTGCCCGCCCACCACAGCCCGGCCAGCGCCAACAAGACCATCGGGCCCAGCGGTCCCCAGATCCGGGCCGACTGGCCGAGGCGGGCAATCGGCCGAAACCACTCGCCACCGGCGATGTGCATTTCCCGGAACGAATGGTAAACGGCCGGCGCCAACATCGAGGCCGACAAGGCAAACAGGCACCAGGCCACCAGGAACAACAGCAGGGGATAGATCAGCGACAGCACAACGCTGCGGCGCATCTCCGCCAGCCGCCGCAGCGAAGCGGCCAGCGATTCCAGGGCCGCCGGCAAGCGCCCCGCCGCAATCCCCGCCTCGATTACCACCCGGTAAAGTCGCGGCAGTTTCGCCGTGGGCTCGGCCAGCGCGTCGGTCAGCGACTCACCGCGGGCGATCCGTTCGGAAAGCTGCCCGGCGAACGGGCCCAAGCGGCCCGGCAGGTCTTCGCCCAAGCTCCGCAGGCCGCGATCCAACGGCACGCCCGCGCGAACCAGGGCTGCGATCTCATCGTTCAATGCCACGAGTTGATCGAGGCTGATGACCGGCTTGGAAGCGGGTGAGGTCATTGGGCTGTGCCTGCCGCAACGAACCTTGGGCTTCAGTGACTTGCCGATTTCGTTGAAGAGATTGGACAGGGCCGGATAGTAGGATGTTTCGGCTACCCCCGCCCCGGTGGAGTGAACGTCACGAAGCTCGTTGAGGTAGGTTTCAAGGGCGTCCATACCAAGTTTCTACCAAGACGGAGGGACCGACGCAAGGTACCGCTACCGCTCCAGCACCTGATACAGCGGCAGGTGACGGTAGTAGACGCTCAGCATCAACAACCGCAGCGAGGTGCCGTACAACCGGCCGCCCCGCCACTCCCACTCGTCGCCCGGGTCCCACGTGCCCGACAGCGGGCCGTCCTTGTGCTGCGTCTGGACGAGTTGGTCGCGGAGGGCCGCGTTCCATTTGGGCCAATAGTCGCCCTGCATGTGATACATGACCTGCGTGCCATAGTACCAGTAGTAGCTCGTTCGCTGGCCCTTCTTCGGAAGGTTCTTCAAGAGATAAGCGGCGCCGGCCTGGAGCCGCGGGCTGTTGCGGTCGGCACCCAGGTACTGAGTGCAGAGCAGGCCCTCGGCAGTCATCTCGGGCGTAATCGCGTACCCTGGCTGATAACGGAAGGTGCCCACCTCTTTCCCTTTGCCTTCGATCTTGTCGAGCCACTTATGGACCAGTTCCAACGACGCCCGAGGGACGCTCAGCCCGGCCATTTGACCGCTCTTCAGGGCCATGACCACCCACCCCACGACTGAGGTGTCGCAATCCTGGTTGGGGTGATAGCGCCAACCGCCCAACTCTTTGGTCTGGGCCTTGATGATGAAGTCGATCGCCCGCTGGGCAGGGGACTGCAAATCAGGGTCTCTGCTCATGCCGAAGGCTTCGCACAGGGCGATCGCCGCGATGGCGTGGGCGTACATCTGCGCGTTGCCGTCCGTTTGGAAGCTCAGATCGCCGTCGGCTTTCTGGTGCTTCACCAGCCAGCCGATCCCTTTGCGGACCGTCGCCTGGTGTTCGCCCGTCAGGTGCGTGTGGCCGTCGGCGAGGAAAGGCAACAGCCCCAGGCCCGTGGCGGCTGAATCGCTGTGCTGGCCGCCTCGACCAGGATATTCTTGACCGCGGTCTTGCGTGTAGATCCGCTCCAGGCTCCAGTAGCCGTCCTTGTGCTGACCCTTCTCGAGCCAGGCGAGTCCCAAGCGGACCGCGGCCACGGTCAGCGGGCTCCCCCCGAAGGCCTCGATTGCCTCGCGCTTCTTCTCGCCCTGGCGATGGCTGAACATCGCCTGCAAGCCGATCTTCTCACCGTCGTAGGAAAGCGAAGGCAAGCGCGTTGCGCGGCGGGGGAGCCGACCCATGAGCGAACCGTCGGGGATGTCAATCTGCGCGAGCGAACTGTCCGCAAGCGGTCCCTGGACGGCCCCGCGGGCGAGATTTCCCGCGGGCAAATCGGGCTGGAGGCGAGGCCAGCCGGGAGCCAGGCCGGGTCCGACCGCGGTTGGGGCCTCCCGCCGCGGCACATCCACGGGGATTGCCAGCCCCGGCGATCCCCCTTGTCCTGCCCCGCCGGAGGGCGAGGGTGTGGAGGGCAAGGAAATCGCTTCAGCCCGGGCGTCGGCCTCCGGCAGGCCGGCGGGCCGCATGGCCCGCTCCCGCCGTGGAATTTGGACGAGGGTGAGCGGAGCAAATGCCTCGGGGTCGAGTTCCCCTGCGACGCCGGGCTGTGAGGGTTTGGCCGACGGCACGGTCGAGACGGAAACCGGCCCGGGCAAAATGGCTGAGGCCACGGCGGGCTCGGCGGTCGTCCCGCGGAGGCCAAGGCCGACCGAGACCCCTTCAAGGGGCTTTTCCGCCGGCTTCTCGGCGGCACGGGGAGCTTCGATCTCGATGGGCTCGCCTGCCAAGTCGATCGCGGCTCGGCGACGGGGAATCTGCCGCGGATCGAGCATCGCAATTGTGTCTTCCGGCGGAGCGACCAGGTACCCTCTGGGTGGCGGCGCCAAAGACCTCCGCGGCAGCGGCTCCAACGTCAGCGGGACGTCCGACGGCGGCGCCGGGCTGGCGCAGGCGGGGTGCTCGCGCCGGCCGAGGGATCCTCCGTCTGGATCGATTTCAAATCGGCAACCTGCTCGAAGGGTTCCACCGACGGCTTGAACAGCCGCCGCACGCTCTCCAGCGACGTTCGGCTGCTGACCACGATACGGTGGAACTGTCTTTGGATTTGCGGGACCACCCCGGGGTCGAGATACACGTAAAAGCTGCCAAAGACCAGAAATACGTGTACTGCCACCGCGACCAGAAAATAGCCGGGCAGGCGCAAACGGCGATGAGTGACCCGGCGGAAACACCAGGCCGCCACGCCTGCCAAGGCGAGCGCGGCGATCACGCCGGCCAACCACCACGCGACGTTGACGGACCAATTCGGGGCGTTCATCGTAGGCCATCCCTTCGGAACAACTGGTAGGGTGGGCCGAGTGAAACGAGTCCCACCATCCTTGATTTGCCGTATTTTTGGTGGGACTCGTTTCACTCAGCCCACCCTACAAGCGTTTCCACAGCAGAGACTAATTTGCTTCCTCCATCACCGTGCAGTAATGCCCGAGTTTCTCCACCTCGCAGAGTCCCATGACGCGGGCCGGACAACGGAATGGCACGCGTTCGTCGACGCGGATTTGCACCGTCTGTGTCCCCGGGTTTCTTGATCGACAGGTCGTGCAGGAAGCCGGCCAGGGCGGGCTCGCCGAGCGTCTGCCCAATGACCACGTACTCGCCCTTGTCCGTTACGTTGACGACCACCTCGTGGGGCGGCGTCGCCAAGGGCTGGGCCTTGGAGACTTGGGCCAATCGAACCGAGATCTCCCGCTCGTCCTGACCCAACCGTGTCGCTACGAGGAAGAAGATCAAGAGGACCAGAAAGACGTTGATCAGCGGGATCATGTTGATCCCTTCGAATTCGGGCTCGTTGACGGGCAGTCGCATGGCAGGCTCCTGAAATAGTTATTTTATTCGGCTGATCGGTGCGCTGGCGCGGTGGGTCTCTCCACCGGTTTCAGGCACTCTCTCCCAGGCCGCGAAGGTGGGCACAAGATCCTCGAACACGTCGATCATCTCGCGCATGTATCGCTCGAGGCGGTTGTTGAAAAAGTGTGCGAGGTACAGCGAGGGCACTGCGATCACCAGTCCAAAGGCCGTCCGCAGCAGGGCCAGGTAGATGCCCTCGGCCAAGAGCTCCGCCTTGCCCGTGCCGGCTTGGCTTGTCACGCGGAAGGCCAGGATCATGCCAACCACGGTGCCCAGCAGGCCGACCATGGGGGCGATGGCGGCAATCACCCCGAGCATGCGGTTGCGGCCGCGCTGGGCGATCGATTCGCGAAGCACGGCGTCCTCGATCGCCTTCTCGACTTCCGGCAGCGGCCGGCCCGCCCGCAGCACGCCCGCCCGCAGGATGGAAGCGATGTGCGACTCGGATCCCTCGCACAAACTCATGAGGTTTTCGGCGTTGTCCTCGCGGCGGGAAATGAGGTCGCGGAGGCGGCGGACGAATCGCGACGGCATAAGCTTCCGCCGCCGCAGGTTGACCAGCCGCTCCAACGCGCAGCTCAGCGCCATGACCGACAGGGTCCCTTCCGCCGCGTAGAAACACCAGCCCAGCCAGTTGGTTTTCTCCCAAAGGACCTTGCCGATAGAGACCGGCTCGGGGGCCGGCTCCGCGGGCTCGCGTTTCGCAGGCTCTTTGGCGGGCTGAGCGGAATCGGCCGCTTTCTCCGCTGGCGGATCTTGCTGGGCCCACAACCCGGCGGGCCATGGGTTGAAACTGGCCGCCGCCAACAACAGGACCACAGCCCAGGCAAGGGGCCGAATCTTACTGCCGACTTGATTCATGACGTTCTCCACAAGAAGTACGTCAGGCTTTCCAGCCTGACAATGAATAAGGTCAGGCTGGAAAGCCTGACGTACTTGATGCTGTTCATTTTAACTCCTCGAGCATCCGCGCGGCATCCTGCGCCTTGGCGTGCTGGGGGTACTTGTCCACGACGGTGCGAAAGGCGTCGATGGCCTTTTGCCGCTTGCCCAACGAGAGGAAGCAGCGACCGGTCTCGAACTGCGCCAGGGCCTGCCAGTTCTCGTAAGGGTAACCGGACGTGACCATCACGTATTGCTCGATGGCGTCCTCGTATTTTCGCTCGCCGAAGGCGATTTCGCCCAACATGAAACGGGCCTTGGCCGCCGCTTCCCCCTCCGTCGCCTTGATCACCTCCTGGTAGATGCCGCGGGCCTCCGCCAGCTTGTCCTGATGTTGCAGCGCTACGGCCAGGCCGTAGCGCACGTCCTGAAACTGCTCGAACTTGGGGAACTCCCGCGTCAGGGTCTCGAAGAAGTTCTGGCTTTCCGGCCACTTCTTCAAGTTCATCGCACAGGTCCCGGCACGATAAATTGCCTGGGCCTGATACTTCTCGACCTTGTCGTCGGCCACTTTGGTGAACAGCGGCAGGGCCTCGTCGAACTTGTTCTGGGCGAAGAGGCATTCGGCCGCCAGGAAGCGGGCCGGCCCGGCAAGGCTGCCATTGGGATACTCGCGGAGTTGGGTCTGAAGGGTGGTCACCGCCTGCTCGAACTGCTTCTGGCGGAACCGCATATCGGCGAGTTTGTAATCGAGCTTCTCGCGAAGCTCGGCGTCCTTGGCTTTGCCCAGGCCCGCGGTGTAGGCATTGGCCGCTGCGGCGATTTCGGCCGTTTTCTCGGCGGGCGTCGCGGCCCGATCGGCCTTCTCTTCATGGGCCCGCCCCACGTGGAACCAGGCCTCCGCCGCCAACGGACTGGCGGGGAATTTCTCGGCCAGCGTGCGAAAGGCCGCGGTTGCCCCGTCTGTCCGGTTGTCTTGCAGCGAGGCGTGACCCAACTCATAGTAGGCCCGATCGGCGTTGGGATAATTTGGCCTTTGCTGCACCAGGGTCGCCAGCGTGACTGCGGCCTGGTCGAACTGCTTCCCCGCAATCCGGCAGAGCGTCAGGGCATAGCGGGCGTCGGCGGCTGCGTCGGCGGGCGGATTGCTGTTCAAGAATGCCTCCAAGTCGGTGGCCGCGGAACCCAATTGCTTCTGGCGCTGCAAGAGGAGGCCGCGGAGGTATCGGGCCCGCGCTGCGAGGGCGGGCTCCGGGTTGCCGGCAAGGAGCTGGCCAATTACCGTGCTCGCCTCGTTATAGTCTTCCTTGGCGAAAGCGGCGGCAGCCAACCCATACTTGGCCCGAGCCGCGTAATCGCCCTGCGGCGCTTCGGCCAGGCATTGCTTGTAGCGCATAACCGCCTCGTCGTATTTCTTCCGCCGCGCGGCAATTTCGCCAAGCTTATAACTCGCCTGGGCTGAAAGACTGGTCTTGGAGAAGCGGTCGGCGACCTGGCGGTAATACTGCTCGGCCTTGGCCGCGTCGCCGCCTGCTGCCAACTGGCTCTCAGCGGCGATGCACAGCACGGTCGGCAGAAGGGCATTGTCGGCAAACCGCGGATTGGCCAGCAGGGTCTCGGCGTGTCTGCGGGCTGTGACGTAATCCTTGGCGTCGAAAGCGGCCGAGGCCGCCATGTAAAGCGCTTGCGCAGCCAAGGCATGTTGGGGGTGCTCGGCGGCGAATTTCTCGTACGCAGCCCGCGCTTCGTTGCGGCGGCCGGAAAGTTCATTCAGGGCATCCGCGCGGGCCAATTCCAGATAAGTCGCGGTATCGCCCGCGGAGCCCGTCTTCAACCGGCTTTCGACCGCGGTCAAGGCGTCCTGCGGTTTGGCCAATTTGAGCAAGGCCCGTGCCAGCCAAAAAGCCGCTTCGGCCGACTCCGGCCCGGAAGTCTTGGCGAGCGGTTCGAGGGTATGCTGCGCCTCGGTGAATTTGCCGGCGGAGAAGTAGCACTTGCCGGCCGCCAGTTGCGCCTCGGCCTTGTAAGGACTGTTGGGAAACTGCTTGGCCAACTCGGCGAACACCGTGGCCGCTTCGCCCGCCTTGCCGGCTTGGAGGCGGCACTGGCCTTGACGGAGCAGGGCGAGGTTGGCATTGGGGAAACCGGCCACGGCCGCAACCGCGGCGAAGTGCGGCTCCGCCTCGACGTACTTCTTCTGCTTCAGCAGCGATAGCCCGAGCCGCAGCCGCACTTCCGTGGCCAATTCGTGGCCTCCCAGTGCCGGGACCGCGAGGAACTTCCGGAAGGTCTCGATCGCCTCGGAATCGCGGCCCGCCTCTTGTTGCGTTGTTCCCAGGGCGTAATAAGCATCGGCCACAAGCGGATCGGTGGGAAAACTGGCAATGAGCTTCTTATGGGCTTCCATGGCGGCGCTGGGATCGCCCGCCGACAGTTCCGCTTCGCCTCGATAATACAGTGCGGCGGCGGTGTGCTTGCCTTGCGGATACTTGGCAGCGGTCGCCGCGAGCGTCTCGGCGGCCGACTTGAAATCCTCGCGCTTCTTCGACTCCAGCGCTGCCTGGTAACGTGCCATGCCCAGGCTGTACTGAACTCCTTCACCGTTGGGGAACGCGGGATACTTGGTGGAAAGCGTCTGGAAAGTCGCAATCGCCGCGGTATACTTCTTGGCGTGAAGCTGGCATATGCCCAGATAATAGTAAGCGCGGTCCAGGTGGGCGTCGCCCGGGTACTGGCTGATCAGCGACGTCCACTTCTCGCCCGCCCGATCGTAGAGTCCGGCGTTTTGCAGGCCGGCGGCGGTGTTGAAATCCCGCAGAACGGCCCGTTCGCGGTCTTCCTCGTCCGCCGCTCGCCCCCTACCCGGCCAGACGGCGAGGAACAAAGCGAGACAGATCCCAATCGTGCATGCTAAGCGGCCAGCGGGCATCGGATCCTCCTTTGGGAGCGACCGCCTGATTCCCAGCCTAGCGGAAATCGTAGGCGGCGGGTTCTCTGGAATGTTAATACTATATTAGCTGGACGGGTCCGCGGCAACTCTCCGGGTCTGGTCTCTAATTGGTATGTCACATCATCCTATCCTACTTATTATACCGGTGTTCCCAATCCTTCATTAATTTCCTCTCCGTCCCTTCTCTTGACCCCTCGACCGTAAATTGTTATCGTTCCGCCCCTGATTGTGTTTTGAATTGCGACAGACCAGTTTACGGTGCTTGGACGCATGAAACGACGCCCCTTTCTCCTGCTGTGCGCTACCTCATTGCTGGCCGGCTGCTCTTCGTGGAGCCTCTTCTCGGTGAGCAAGTCGAAAGAGCCCAGCGATACGCCGGAAGAACCCCATACCGTGGGCGATCTGGCCATCCCCTTCGGCATGTTTCCGGTGAAGCTCGAGGCGGTGGGTCTGGTCTCCGGCCTGCACGGCACGGGCAGCGACCCCGAACCCTCGCCGCAACGGGCGATGCTCATGGCCGAAATGCAGCGGCGCGGCGTCGAGAACCCCAATCAACTCCTTGCCACACGCAATTATTCTCTGGTGCTGGTCCGTGGATTCCTGCGGCCTGGCACGCAGAAGGGCGACCATTTCGACGTGGAACTTCGGGTCAAAGATCGCAGCGAAACCACGAGCCTGCGCGGCGGTTACCTGCTGGAAACCCGCCTATCGGACATGGCGGTGATCTACGGCAAAGTGCTGGACGGCAAGGTCCGCGGTATTGCCCAGGGACCGGTCCTTGTCGATCCTTCGGCCACAGAAAAAGTCAACAGCGTGCAGTTGGGCCGTGGTGTCGTGTTGGGCGGAGGTGTTGCTCGCGAGTCGCGCTCGGTCGGCTTGTTCCTCAGGGGCGTCGAAGAGACGAACATGACGCCGGAGCAACTCCGCAATGCGGCCGTGAAAAGCGCCCAGGTGGCCAACGCCATCAATCGCCGCTTCAGCACGCACAAGCACGGAATCAAAGAGGGTGTCGCCAAGGCGATTCGCGGCAACTACGTCGACCTGGTCGTCGATCCCACGTATAAAGACAATCTGACACGCTATTTCCAGGTATTGCGGGCGATCGAACTGCGTGAAACGTCGGCCGAGGCGAGCCTGCGGATGACCAAGTTGAAGACGAAGCTCCTCGATCCGGTGACCGCTCAGGAAGCGGCGATCAAGCTGGAAGCGATCGGCAAGCCGGCGATCGACGTCCTGATCGAAGGCGCCCAATCGCAGGATGCGAAGGTGCAATTCTTTGCCGCCGAGGCGTTGGCCTATCTTGATCGCCGCGAGGCAGCCGAGCCGTTGGGCAAAGCGGCCCATAACGCAGCCTTCCGCAGCGGGGCCTTGACGGCTTTGAGCGTGATGCACGATTCGGCGGCTTACGATCAACTCCGCACATTGCTCGGGGCGCCCAGCGCCGAAACCCGCTACGGCGCGTTTCGCGCCTTGACGGTCATGTGTCCCGACGACAGCCTGGTCAAGGGCGAGACCCTCGGCGAACAGTTCAGCTATCACGTCCTGGATACCCAGGGCCCGGCGATGATCCACGTCACTCGAAACCGCTGCGCCGAAGTGGTCCTCTTCGGGCTAAACCAGCGGTTCCTCACGCCGCTGGTGCTCAACGCCGGCAACCAGATCATGGTCACCAACACCAAGGACGGCGAAATTTCCGTCAGCAAGTTCGTGCCGCATGAGGCCGACCAGAAACGCATCGTCTCCAGCCGGGTTGACGACGTGATCCGCGCCATCGTGGAATTGGGCGGGACCTATCCCGACGTCGTGCAGGCCCTTCAGGAAGCCAAAGCCGCCGGAAGCCTGGAGGGACGGTTCGAGATCGACGCCCTGCCGGAAGCCGGCAGGAACTATGAGGCCACGCTGGAAGAAGGCGACAAGGAAGACGGGGAGAAGAAGCCCGAATAAGCCTGTAGGCCGGAACAAGCGCAGCGCAGTTCCGGCGTGCCCGTAACACTACGCGGCCACCGCAACGAATCCATGTACATGCCGGAACTGCGCTGCGCTTGTTCCGGCCTACGCAACTAATTCGGGGGGAATCGCCTGGGTTTGAAAAATCAGTGGAAATAAGCGTAGATTAGTGTTCCTTTTTCGATGTCTTTCCTTGGTAGAATAGATTGTTTCCTTTCCGCTCCGCACCCCCCTTTTTGTTATGCTCAAGGCGCTTGAACTCGCCGGTTTCAAAAGCTTCGCCGATAAGACGCGGTTCGAGTTCCCCCCCGGTATTACGGTAGTCGTTGGTCCCAATGGGTCAGGGAAGTCGAACGTCGTCGATGGCATCAAATGGGTCCTCGGCGAGCAGAGCATCAAAAGTCTCCGCGGCAAGGAAATGGCCGACGTTATTTTCAACGGCTCGCCCACCCGCAGGGGAATGAACGCGGCCGAGGTCACGCTCACGCTCGACAATGCGAGCCGTCTCTTGCCCATCGATACGCCGGATGTCCATATTACGCGGCGGGTCTATCGCAGCGGCGAGGGCGAGTATCTGATCAATCGCAATCCCAGCCGGCTCCGCGATATCCGCGACCTGCTGGCCGGCACCGGCCTGGGCACGCAGGCCTACAGCGTGATCGAGCAAGGCAAGGTCGACGTGCTGTTGCAGTCGTCGGCCAAGGACCGCCGCATGATCTTCGAAGAGGCGGCCGGCATCAGCCGCTTCAAGCTCAAGAAACTCGAGGCCTTGCGACGGCTGGAGCGGGTCGAACAGAACCTGCTGCGCTTGTCGGACATCGTCGATGAAGTGGAAAGCCGCCTCCGTGGCGTGCGGGCCCAGGCCGGCAAGGCGCGGCGATACAAGGAACACACCGATCGGCTGCAAGAGCTGCGCACGCAGGTGGGCCTGGTCGATTGGCGGCGCCTGAGCGATCGCCTGGCCGAAGTCGAGGGTGAAATCCGCGTCCTGACCGCCGATCGCGATGCCTGCCTGGCTGCCGCCGAAGCGAGCGAAGCCCAAGTGCTCGCCCTCGACGTCCAGGCCGCCGAGATCAACGAAGAGGTCCGCCGCGGCGAGGCCCAACTTGCCGCCAACCGCGAGCGGATCGCCGCCCAGGAATCGTCGATCGAGCACGAGCGCGACCGCGGCAAGGACCTGGACGAAGAGATCGAACGCCACCGCCGCCAGGTCATGTCGCTCAGCGCCCGCGCCGACGACTTGCAGCAACAGTGGCGGGAGACCTCCGCGGCGGTGGAAACGGCCGATGAGTTGCACCGCAAGATCGCGCAGCGGCTGGTCGAAGGCGAGCGGGCCCTGACGGACCTCCTCGCGCGGCTGGACCAGATGCGCGGCGAACACGAGCAACATCGGGCGGCCCAACTCGAACAGATGCGGGCCATCGGCCTGCTGGGCAACGAGATCAGCGGCCTGGAGAACCAGGTTGCGACCACCGCGGCCGCCCGCGACCGGGGCCGCAGTCGCATCGCGGATCTCGACCGGCAGATTGCCGAGGTTGCCGCGGAACTCGACGGTTTTCGCCGCCAGCGCGACGAACTGGCGCGGGACGTGCAATCGCACAACGAGTTGCGGCAGGCGGCCGAGGAGCAGCTTGCCCGCGACCAGCGCGAGCTGGCCATTCGCAGCGACGAACTGGCGGCCTTGCGGCAGCGGCGGAGTGGCGTGGCCGAACGTGCGGCCGTGTTGGAAGAACTGCATCGCCGGCAGGAAGGTCTGACGGCCGGCGTGAAGGAAGTGCTCGCCCGCGCCGCGAGTTCCGACGCCGGCCCGCTGCGGGCCGTACATGGCCTGGTGGCCAACCTGCTGAGCGTGAGCGTGGAAATGGCTCCGCTCATTGAAGTCGCCCTCGGGGCTGTGGCACAGCACGTCGTCGCCCAGCCGGGCGGCGAGTTGCTCGATTTTCTCGGACAGAACGCGCCGCGATTCGCCGGCCGCGTAGGCTTCGTGTGGCATGAAGGGCCGTTCGTAGTCCCGCCCGGGCACCATGTACCCATGGTCGGCGGAACTGCGGGCAACGTCATTCCGCCGACCACGAGTACGCGGTACCCGAGCGGGACTACAAACGAGCCCGATCTGAGCGGCCAGCCGGGCGTTGTGGGCCGCGCCGATCGCTTCGTCGAGGCGGAGCCGCCCTATGCGCCGTTGGTGGCGCGACTGCTCGGCCGGACCTGGATCGTCGAGAAGCTCGAACATGCCTTGCAACTGGCCGCGACCCAGGGTACTGGGTGCCCCGACGGGTGTGCCGTGAACTTCGTCACGCTGGCCGGCGATCTTCGCCAAACCGACGGCACGCTGGTGGTCGGTCCGCGACAGGGGGCCAGCGGTCTGATTTCCCGCCGCAGCCAGTTGCGGGAGTTGCATGAGCAACTGGTCGACCTCGACGCGCGGATCACCGCCGCTGAAGCCGCGGTCAACGAGATGCAGGCCCAAATTATGCAGCGACAAGAGGCGGTCGGGCATCACACGGCCGCCCATCGCCAGGCAGCGGAGGCCTTGGCCGACCAGCGCATGGAATTGACGGCTGCCGAGGAGCGGCGGGCCCAGTTCGGTCAGCAGCGGGCGGCGCTGGACGGTGAATTCCGGGCCGCGTCGGTGCAGCACGATGCGGCCGTGGCACGGCTGGCCGAATCCCGCGAGAAACGCCGGCGAAACGAGACCGGCCTCTCCGAGATGGAAGCCCGCCTTGCCGGCTTTCAGCAACAGGTGGCCCGCTTGGAAGGCGAGCGGCAGGCCCGCAATCGCGAAACGACGGAAACCAAGGTCGAGTTGGCCAAGAGCGAGGAGCGCCTGCGGAGCCTGCGCTTGCGGCTGCGACAGTTCGACGAAACCCGCCAGGAACGCGGCCGCGCGATCGACGAAGGCCGCCAGCAATTGGAGCTTTGCATTCAGCGGGCGGAGGCCTCGCGCTGGAACATCCTGCGGGCCGAGTCGGAGCTTGCCGACTTGTATCTTCGCAAGGAAGCCTTTGCTGCCGAGGTCGTCCGCTTCATGCAGCAGCGCGAAGCCCTCAAGCAGCAGCGCAATCAATTGAACTCCGAGGTCCAGCGGGCCCGCTTGCGCGGCCGCAAGATCGAGGAGCAGTTGCACGCCCGCGACCTTGCCGCCAACGAGGTCCGCCTGGAGCGCGAAGCCCTTGCCGCCCGGCTCCGCGAAGACTATGGCGTCGAGCTGGCCGAGCTCGAGCACCAGCCCAGCAGCGAGGAGCAGCGGCAGCGGGAAGAAGTGCAGCAGGAGATCGAGGAGTTGCGGCACAAGATCAACGCCCTGGGGCACGTCAATCTCGACGCCTTGGAGGAGTTGGAAGCGCTGGAGTCGAGGTTCAAGACGCTTTCGGATCAGTATCGCGACCTGGCCGGCGCCAAGACGGCGTTGGAAAAGATCATCGACCGCATCAATACCGACAGCCGCCGGCTCTTCGCCGAGACGCTGCAAACCGTCCGCGAGTATTTCCAGAAGTTGTTCCGCGATCTGTTCGGCGGCGGGCAGGGCGACATCGTGCTGGAGGAAGGGGTCGATATTCTGGAGAGCGGCATTGAGATTGTTGCCCGCCCGCCCGGCAAGGAGCCGCGCAGCATTTCGCTCTTGAGCGGCGGCGAGAAGACGCTGACCTGCGTGGCCTTGCTGCTGGCCATGTTCCGCAGCCGTCCCAGCCCGTTTTGCGTGCTGGACGAAGTCGACGCGGCCTTGGACGAGGCCAATATCGACCGCTTCACGAATGTGTTGAAGGATTTTCTTGCCTGGACGCAATTCATCATCGTCACGCACTCGAAGAAGACGATGACCTGCGCCAACACGATCTACGGCGTGACGATGCAGGAGTCGGGCGTGTCGAAGCAGGTCTCGGTGCGTTTCGAGGACGTCAGCGACGACGGTCACATCCGCCCCGAACGGCTGGCCGAGGCGGAGAAAGAGGCCGACGGCGAGGCCGAAAAGGACAGCCAGGCGGCGTAACAAGCGTCCCTCTCTCTTTGTGAGAGGGGGTGAGGGCTATTCGGGTTCGTGCGTAGGGCTGCAAGTCCCCCCCAGTTGCCTTTGCACCAGCCGAGAGGGTATCCTTGAGAGAGGCAGATTCCAACGCATCGAGCGTTCGGCCGAAGTGGAGAGCCTGATATGGCGAGCACCCCTATATCGGCTATCCAACTTCCGGATGCACCCAAGGTCCGCGATAGGGGCGGCACAAGCGGCGGTTGGCTTCCTCGTCGCCCAGCACGCGGCCTTTGACGGGGTCCCAGGCGAGCGTGCGGCCAAGCTGCATGGCGAGATTGGCCAGGATGCAACTCGCGGTGGAAATGTGGCCCTGCTCGATGTCGGCCACGGGCCGGCTGCGCAAGGCAATGGCCGCCAGGAAATCTTTCATGTGCCGCCGCACCGCGGGGGCGACGTGGATCTCGATGTCCTTCTCGGTCACGTCTTCGGGATATTGCTGGCGCTCGTAGGTCACGTCGCGATGGATCGACGCGCCTGGGCCGTTGGGCGTGAAGTCGTAGCTCATCACGCTGGCCTTGAGCGTTCCCTTGTCGCCGTAGAGGGTCATGCCCCAGGGATAGTTCGGATCGGGCGGCGGGCCCCAGGTGCGATGCTGCCAGACGATGTCCAGGTCGCCGTAATCGAAGGTGGCGGTCTGCGTGTCGGAGATGTTGGCCTTGCTCCCCTTGGAAACGAGGATCCCGCCTTCGGAGCTGACGCGCTTCGGCCAGCCCAGGTCGAGCATCCAGCGGACCGCGTCGAGCATGTGCACGCACATGTCGCCGACGATGCCGTTGCTGTACTCCATGAAGGCCCGCCAGCCGCGGGGATGGACGATGGAATTGTACGGCCGCATCGGCGCAGGCCCGGTCCACATTTCGTAGTCGAGGTATTCGGGCGGCCGCGTGTCGGGGGGGTTGCTGCCGTTTCGCATGTGATAATAGCAGTAGATTTCCACCAGGCCGACGCGGCCCAGCTTGCCTTCGCGGATGATGCGGTCGCGGGCCTCGATCAGGTGCGGCGTGCTGCGGCGCTGCATGCCGACCTGCACGACCCGGCCATGCTTCCGCGCGGCGGCAAGCATCGCCCGGCCTTCGACCACGTCGATGCTGATCGGCTTCTGCACGTAGACGTCGGCCCCCGCTTCCACGGCGGCGATCATCGGCAGGGCGTGCCAATGGTCGGGCGTGGCGATGAGCACGATGTCGAGGTCTTTTTCCGCGAGCATCTTCCGATAGTCGCTGAACGTCCGCGGATGGTGCTTGGAGCCCGTCCGCTGGGCAATCAACTCGACCGCGCCGGCGAGCATCCGCCGGTCGACGTCGCACAGCGACACGATATTGATCGGGGCGACCTGGATCAGACGCATCAGATCGAGCTTGCCGTACCAGCCAGTCCCGATGAGGCCGACGCGGGGCGGCTTTTCAGCGGCAAACGCCCCGGCCGTGCGGCCGAGGGTGGAAAGGGCCAAGCCGGCGGCGCCGGCGCGAAGGAAATTGCGGCGATGCATGAGGGAACCTCGGGAGGAAGATCGCAGTGCTCAGGTCTTAGTGCTTAGTCAGAAACCAGTTCTAAGTTCTAAGCTCTACTTCAGCATAATCCCCCGCGGGGTACCACGTCAACTGCCACGGTCATCCAGTGGCTTCCGCCGCCGAGAAAGACACCCTTGATCGGGCAGACGTCGCCGTAATCGCGGCCCCAGGCCACGGTGACGTGCCGCATGGCGGGAACGACGTTGTTCGTGGGGTCGAGATCGACCCAGCCCTGGCCGGGACAGAAAACGCTCAGCCAGGCATGCGAGGCGTCGGCCCCCACGAGGCGAGGTTGCCCGGGGCGGGGATCGGTGAGCAGATAGCCGCTGACGTAGCGTGCCGCCAGGCCGAGCGACCGCAGGCAGCCGATCTCGAGATGGGCGAAGTCCTGGCACACGCCGCGGCGCTTCTCGAAAACCTCCATCGTCGGCGTGCTCACGCTCGTGGCCGTGGGATCGTACTTGAACTCGTGGAAGATCCGGCCCGTCAGGTCCAACGCGGCCTCCAGCAGCGGGCGACCGGGCGTAAACGACATGGCCGCATAGGATGCCAGCCGGTCGTCGCGACGGACGCAAGGCGAGTCGAAGGAATAGGGCGCCGCAGACAGGTCATCGGCGTCGCGATGCCGCGGCAGCGCCTCCTCCCAGGCCGCATTTTGCGTGGCTGCCGGGGGCGGAGCCGTTTCCATCGCCACTTCGCTGATGGCCGTTACGGTCAACTCGCGGTGCTCTTCTTCCACCGTGAAGTAGGTCACCTGGTTGCCGAAGTAATCGGTCCAGCTTCGCTGGGACGACGGCACCGGCAGGATCACCAGCCGATTCGCCGTGCAGCGCTGCCGGGCGAGTGTCCGCGGCGCGAGGTGCGTGGAGTTGTGCCCGAGCGTAACCGGCTCACTGTAGGTATAGGTCGTGCGATGCGTGATTTCGTATTTCATACGAGATTGTCCGGCGAGGGGCACCCAGTACTCTCGGGGCACCCAGTGTTCTGGGTCGCGCCCAACTGCCGCGACGGGCCGGTGTGCGTGAAGTAGGTCTGCGTGAGGCTGTCGGAAAGTTGCCACAATTGCAGGGTCATGTCGGCGAGGAAGCTGTCCAACGTCCAGCGAACGCCCTCCTCGCGCGGCCGGGCCAGGGCCTCGACGTCGACCAGCCGCAACTCGGCCTGCGTGGCGATCATGATCCGCGTTTCGCGGTTCCGCAGCGGGTTGGCGGGCACCGCGTACTCGTGGTGGTTGCCCGGCAATTGGCGGACGTGATCGGCCAGCGCCGCCACCTGGTAGCCGAGGCTGCGCGGGTTCGTTTCATCGGTGAGGAGCAGGTCCAGCAGCGGCGCCAATTGCAGCGAGGTCATATAGCGGTAGCGATAGGTCATGGCGCTGTCGGCGATTTCCAGCACCGATTCCAGTAGCGAAGTCGACTCGGACTGGCTGCGGACGAGCGTCTTCCGCAGCAGCCGCAGGACGATCAGCCCGCGTTCCAGGCGGCGGCCCATGTCGACGAACCGCCAGCCCGGCCCGCGGGTCATGCTCTCGGTCATCAGGCCGCTGAGGGCCGAGAGCAGGTTGAAGACCTGGTTGAGCACGCTCAAGGTATCGCCCAGGCGCAACGTATTGGCCGGGGCACCCAGTACTCTCGGGGTGCCCAGTACTCTCGGGGCACCCAGTACTCTGGGGGTACCCAGTACTCTGGGTCGCGGCGAAAGCAGGTCGAGATCGAGCTGGTTGACGATTCGCCACGTGTCGGCCGAGATGCGGTCGCGGACCAGCGAGGCGGTGCGGTAGAGCGAGCGGAGCGTCTCATCGAGCGTGCCGCTCCGCGACTCGTGCACGAATGCCGTAAGGATTTCGCCTTCCAAGGCAGCGATCAATTCGTCGGGGTCATCAGGCAATTTCTCCACGGGCCGGGCGTCGTCGGCCAGCATCTCCACCAGGACTTTCAATGCCGGCAAGTTCGAAGGCTCCAACTCGCTGGTCATGCGCATCACGACGGTGCGCAGGTGCCGGACGAGGCCGTCGGCCCGCTCGATGTGCCGGCCGAGCCAATACAGGTTGTCGGCCACGCGGCTGGGCAAGTCGTTGCTGCTGCGGCGGAGTTCCACGGCCGCGACCTGCGGACGCAAGAGCGTGATTGTGGCTACCGGCCGGTCGGAAAGGACCCACACGTCCTTGCCCCGGGAGCCGGCGACGGGGTCGTCGGGCCACACCGTCCCGTCCGGTCGAGTAATCGATGCTGGTCCGCGGGAGGGTGGCATGGCGCGGGCCAAACCGCCGGGCATGACCTGGAATGCGCCGTCGCGATCGGCGGCGGCAAAGACCCGCAGACCGATCGGCCAGGCCTCAACTCCGCCGTTGATGAACACGGGGGCCGTGGAACGGTTCACGCGGGCCTGTGCCGCGAAGGCCGTGCGGTGCTGGCGCACAGTCTCCAGCAAGTCTTGCCGCTGGCGCTGATCGAGCACCGCGGTGTCGACCGGCCCATGGCTCCGAGAGGGAATCGCCGGGCGGACCACCAATTCATCGAAGTGGGATTCGACATACGACCAGTCTTCGTCGCGTCCGCACCACCACGTCGGCACGGAGGGCAACTTCAAATCTTCGCCCAGTTGACGGCGGCAGATGGCCGGCAGGAAGGCCATCAGCGCGGATGTTTCCAACAGTCCGCTGCCCAGGGCGTTGGCCACCACGACCTGCCCGCTGCGAGCGGCCTGCACGAGTCCGGCCACGCCGTACATCGAGTCGTAACGCAACTCCAGGGGATCGGCCTCTTCGTCGTGCATGCGGCGCAGGATGACATCGACAGACAAGAGGCCGCCGAGGGTCTTCAAGTAGACGCTCGTGCCGCGGACGGTCAGGTCGTTGCCTTCAACGAGCGTATAGCCCAGGTAGCGGGCGAGGTAGGCATCCTCGAAGTAACTCGGACTTCGCGGTCCGGGCGTGAGGAGCACGACACGCGGATTGTCGGACCGCTGCACGGAAAGCGATTGCAACGTGTCGCGGAGGGTGATGAAGAATCCCGCCAGGCGTTCCACGTGCAGGCTGTGAAAGTCGGTGGGCAGGATGCGGGACGTGACGATCCGATTCTCCAGGGCCAGGCCTGCTCCCGGCGGACCTTGGGTGTAGTCGGCGTACGCGCTCCAACAGCCGTCGACTCCGCGCACGAGGTGCCCGGCATACAAGTGCAGGAAGATATTTCGCGGCGCCGCAACGCCGTGGCAGGGCAGCAAGAAGCCGGGCTGACCGAAGACCAACTCCGGCGGGATCAAGCCCTCGCGGATCAGGTTCTGCGGACCGTAAAGATCGGCCAGAATCAGGTTGAGCAATTGCACCCGCTGGGCCAACGCGGAGGCCAGCGAGTCCCACTCGCTCTTGGCCAATAACAGCGGCAGGGGATCGAGTTCCCAGTGGCGGTCGGAACCGTGGGGAAAGCTGGCGACGCCTTGCAGGATGCCGTTTTCGCGGAGCAAACGCCGGGCTTGCTCGTATCGCTGACCAAGCCCCTGCGACCCCATCGTTTCCAGGCCGGCGGCAAACTGCCGCCAACTCCCGCGAATCTGGCCGCGATCGTCAAGAAGCTCATCGTAGCTCCCCGGCAGCGGGGAATAGTTCGAGAGCAGGTTTTCGGAAGGCGTTAATTCTGCCGCCTCGACGGATGAGCTCATCAACATTCACTCACAGACCACACGCTTGAGAAGAACTTCATGCGTTGCTCGTTCCCAAAACTCGACTCCCAACGGCTCGGGAAGTTCCATCATAGCACGTCGCCTCCCAATCCACCAACAGTCACCGGTCTCCGGAGATCGAGCGTCATCGGATAATCTTTGTTGTGCTCGCACTTCGGTAGGGGCACCGGTCCGTCCGTATGGCCCATCGCCTGGAACCGCGACGCGCGGCGACTCTCGGCATCCAGGGCATTCACCGGGAACGTCGCAAAGTTCACGCCCCCTGGATGCGAGACGTGCCACGTGCAACCGCCGATCGAGCGGTTCGACCAACGATCGTAAAGATCGAACACCAGCGGCGTATGGACGCCGATCGTGGGGTGCAGGCAATTCGGCGGCTGCCAGGCCCGGTATCGTACCCCCGCGACATACTCGCCCGGCGATCCCGTGGGATGCAGCGGCACGCGGCGGCCATTGCAAAGGACGACGTGCCGCCGGCCGGTCATGCCGCGGACCTTGACCTCCAGGCGTTCCACGGAGGAATCGACATAACGGGCCGTGGCGGTCGCGACAGTCTCTTCGCCCAGCACGTGCCATGGCTCGACAGCCTGGCGAAGCTCGAGCTTGATGCCGTCGTAGGTCGCGTCGCCGAGCAAGGGGAAGCGGAATTCGAAGTGCGGCACAAACCACTCCGGCTGGAAGGGCATGCCCCACTCGCGGAGCTCGCCCAGCACTTCGAGGAAATCTTGCACGATGAAGTGCGGCAGCATGAAGCGGTCGTGCAACGACGTGCCCCAGCGGACCAGCGGCTGCCGATAGGGCACTTCCCAAAAACGGGCGACCATCGCCCGCACCAGCAATTGCTGCGTCAGGCTCATGCGGGCGTGCGGCGGCATTTCGAAGCTGCGGAATTCGACCAGCCCCAGGCGGCCGGAAGCCGAGTCGGGCGAATACAGCTTGTCGATGCAGAACTCGGCACGGTGGGTATTGCCCGTCAGGTCGACCAGCAGGTTGCGGAAGAGGCGATCGACCATCCAGGGCGGCGTGGCGCCTTCCGGCAACTGCGTGAAGGCCGTTTCCAATTCGTAAAGACTCTCGTGGCGGGCCTCATCGACCCGCGGGGCCTGGCTCGTGGGACCGACGAACAGCCCGGAGAACAAATAGGACAGCGACGGCCGGTTGTTCCAGTAGGCCACCAGGCTCCGCAGCAGGTCGGGACGACGCAGGAAGGGACTGTCGATCGGCTTCGCGCCGCCCAACACGATGTGGTTGCCGCCGCCGGTGCCCGTGTGCCGGCCGTCGATCATGAATTTCTCGGTCCCCAGACGCGAACGCCGGGCCTCATCGTAGAGCGTCGTGGTGTTGCCGACCAGTTCCTCCCAGTTCGCCGACGGTTGCAAGTTGACCTCGATCACGCCCGGATCGGGCGTGACCTTGAAATGCTGGAGGCGGTAGTCCCAAGGTGGCGTATAGCCCTCGATCATCACGGGCACGGCCAATTCTTCGGCCGTGTCTTCGATGGCCTCGATGAGGTTCAGGTAGTCTTCCAGCCGGGCAATCGGCGGCATGAAGACGTGCATGCGACCTTCGCGGGCTTCCACGCAAAGCGCCGTGCGGATGGTTTGCGACGTGGGCTGCGCGATGAGCGTCTGGGCGACGGGCTCCTCGGCTTCGCGCAAGCCGACGCGCGATGCATCGCCAACGAGCCGGGCCTCCGTCGCCGGCGCAATGCCCGGCACTTGTTTGAGCATGGTCGCCGTGAGCATCGAGGGCCCCAGCGGCAGACCAGCCAGATTCTCGTTCCCCAGAGTGTACGCCGGCGACAGCGGCCCGTTGCCTGCCGGCTTGCCATAGCGGTTGCGATTCGCCGCGCCCCTGCCGCGCGAAAGCAGCGGGCCGCGGGATTCCAGCGGATCGCGCTCCTGCCAGGGGTTGCTGTCGTCGTTGGCGTACCAAGGCAGGCTGTCCAGGGGCAATCGCAAACCCATCGGTGAGTCGCCCGGCGAGAGGAACATGTTCCCCTGCCGCAGAAACCAGCGGCCGCTTTCCCACCGCGTGGTCACGCCGTCGCTGTAAATCGGGCGAATCGGCAGCGCGTAGCCCGCCACCTGGCCCAGACCGCGTTCGAAGATCTGCGCCAGGCGTTTCCGGTCCTCCTCATTCTCCAGGTTCGACTTCAGGGGGTCGACATTGGCCGGCAACCGGCGCTCTTTCCAGAGGTAATACCAGGCGTCTTCGTAACCGGGCACGACGTGGTCCGAGGGGAGATGGAGTCTTTCCGCCAGATTCTTGATGAAGGCCAGGGCCGTGGTGGCGTTGGCGCGGTGGTCGGGGCCGTCAGCGGCGATCAGCTCCGGCTTGCGCCAGATCGGCTCGCCGTCCTTCCGCCAATAGCACCCCAAGGCCCAGCGCGGAAGCGACTCGCCGGGATACCACTTGCCTTGCCCGAAGTGCAACAGCGCCCCATGGCCATAGCAGTGCGACAGGCGCCGCAGCAGCGTGCCGGCGAGGCGCCGCTTTTGCGGGCTGTCGGCGGTCATGTTCCATTCGGGACCCTCCATGTCGTCGATCGACACGAAGGTCGGTTCGCCGCCCATGGTCAGGCGGACGTCGAGCGCGTCAAGCCGGGCATCCACCTTGTGACCGAGCTGTTCCACGGCCGCCCATTGCTCTTCCGTGTACGGTTTGGTGACGCGCGGGGCATCAGCCACGCGCGTCACCGACATTTGGAACGAGAAGTCGACGTCGCACGGATCGACACAGCCGGAAATCGGCGCGGCCGAATCGGGATTGGGCGTGGCGGCCAACGGCAAGTGGCCTTCGCCCGCCAACAGGCCGGAAGTCGGATCGAGGCCCACCCATCCCGCGCCGGGCAGATAGACCTCGGCCCAGGCGTGCAGGTCGGTGAAGTCGGACCCCGGCCCCGGAGGGCCGTCCAGCGGCTTCAAGTCGGGCTTCAACTGGATCAAGTAGCCGGAAACGAAGCGCGCGGCCAGGCCCAGGTTGCGCAGCACCTGCACCATTAACCAGGCCGAATCGCGACACGAACCGCTCCGCAACGCAAGCGTCTCTTCGCACGTCTGCACGCCCGGTTCCATGCGGATCAGGTATTCTACCGCCTGGTGAACGTACTGATTCAGATCGACGAGGAAATCGACCGTTTTTTTGCTCTTGCGGGGAATCCCGGCCAAGAACTCCCCCAGCCGCGCCGTACGGGGCTGGGTTTCCAGATAAGGCAGCAGGTCCGTGCGAACGGCGTCTTCGTAGCGGAAGGGATACTCGATCGCCTCATCCTGGAGGAAGAAAGCGAACGGGTTGATGACCGTCATCTCGGCCACCAGGTCGACAGTCACGCAAAGCTCGCGGGTCCTTTCCGGAAAGACCAGCCGCGCGAGGAAGTTGCCGTGCGGGTCCTGCTGCCAATTGATGAAATGCTTCTCGGGCGCGACTTTCAGCGAGTAGCTGAGCACCGGCGTGCGGCAGTGCGGCGCCGGGCGCAACCGCACGACCTGCGGCGCCAGTTGGACCGGTCGACTGTAGGCATAGCTGGTGCGGTGATGGAGGGCGACGCGGATAGGCATTTAAGGTGTTTCAGTGGTTGTGGGACACAAGGGGCGACAGAACCCGAAATGGAATGTCGAAATCCGAAACAAATTCAAATACCGAAGTTGAGAATGACCAAGACTCTCAGCTCCGGGCTCTGTCTTCGTTTCGAGCCTTTGAATTCTTCCATTTCGATCGGGGCACCCGCTTGCGGGTCGCGGCTTTCAATATTCGGATTTCGGATTTCCTGCGTCTACGTCCTCGCCGCCAGCGTCTGGGACTGCGTCTGTCCGGAGGGCGCGAAGTCATGCGCGGGCGGGAGGGCGAAAAAGGCCTCATAAATCGCGTCGCCCACGAGGTTCAACCGCGTCTGGAAAGCGTCGATGAATTCGTGGATGCCGCCGCCGATGATCTCTTCGATATTGCCGTAGTCGAGTTCCGACCGCAAGCGCCCCAGCCGCTGCTCGGCCAGTGTACGGAAGGTGCCCGGCCTGCTGCCCGTGATCGCCAGGAGCGAATCCTCGGCGCGGAGCAGGCAGAAGTGCATCGAGCGGGGGAAGTTGCGGTCTAGTATCAGGAACTCGGCCACCTGCGTCGGCGTGGTGCGACCGTGCCGTTTGCGATACATCTCCAGGGCGCTGACGCTCTTCAACAGCGCCACCCACTGGTTCGTATCGACCGGCGTGCCCACGTCGGCCGCGCTGGGCAGCAGCAAGTAGTATTTGACGTCGAGGATCCGCGAGGTCTTGTCGGCCCGCTCGATCGACATCGCCAACCGGCGGAAGTGCCAGGCCTCTCCCCGCGACATCGTCGATTCGGCCACGCCTTCCAGCAGCGATCCGCCCAGTTTGACCTTGCCGAAAAACTCGAACGGCGACGCCAGAATGCTCTCGTCCTTGCGGGCGTCGCGGACCATGAGATAGAACTTGTTCAGTTCCTCCCACATCTGCGAGCTGATCATGTCGCGGACCGTGCGGGCGTTCTCGCGGGCGGCGCTGAGGCAGGAAATGATCGAGTTGGGGTTCTCTTCGTCAAACGTCAAGAACCAGATCACGTTCCGCTCCGACGCCACCTGGTGACGGGCGTAGAACGCATCGTGATCGCCCGTCGTCGAAATCAAAGGGCTCCAATGGTTGCCCGTCGCGGGGCCCAGGTCCAGGGCCAGGTTGTAGTTCACGTCGATGGCGCGGGCGATGTTTTCCGCCCGCTCGACGTAGCGGCTCATCCAGTAAATCGAATCGGCAACGCGACTGAGCATCAGCGGGACTCCTGCCGGCGGGCACCATGGGGCACCATGTCGGGCACCATGTCGGGCACCATGTGCTCATGGTCGTGGTCGTGGTCGTGATCGTGGTCGCGGCCGGCGCGGTCGGCGGTGCGGTCCGACCCGCGCGCGGTGCTGTTCTTGAGTACCCAAGTGTCCTTGCTTCCACCGCCTTGCGACGAGTTCACCACCAACGATCCCTTGACCAGGGCCACGCGGGTCAGTCCGCCGGGGAGGATATAGATGTCTTCGCCGTAGAGAATGTAGGGCCGCAAATCGACGTGGCGGCCTTCGAGATGATCGCCCACGATCGTCGGCACCCGCGACAGGGCCAGCATCGGCTGGGCCACGTAATTCCGCGGGTTGGACTCGATCAGGCCGCGGCATTTTTCGCGTTCCGCCTGGCTGGCCCGAGGGCCGAGCATGATGCCGTAGCCGCCCGACTCGTTGGTCGGCTTGACCACGAGCTTGTCGAGATTGGCCAGCACGTGGGCCCGCTGCTTCTCCTCGGCACAGATGAAAGTCGGCACGTTCGGCAGCTTGATCTCTTCATCCAGATAGTACTTGATGATCGCCGGCACGTAGGCATAGACGGCCTTGTCGTCGGCGATGCCCGTTCCGGGGGCGTTGGCCAGAGCCACGCGGCCGGCACGGTAGACGTCCATCAGCCCCGGCACGCCCAGGGCCGAATCGGGGCGGAATGTGAGCGGGTCGAGGAAGTCGTCGTCGATGCGGCGGTAGATCACGTCGACCCGCTTCAGGCCTTGCGTGGTCCGCATGCACACGTAACCGTCGGACACGATCAGGTCGCGGCCTTGCACCAGCTCGACGCCCATCTGCTGGGCCAGGAAGCAGTGCTCGAAATAGGCTGAGTTATAAATGCCCGGCGTCAGCACCACAACCGTCGGCTCGCGGGTGGCGACCGGGGCGATGTACTGCAGCATCTTGAGGAGTTGCTCGGGATAGCCTTCCACCGGCAGGATCGACAGGCCGTCGAACATCTGCGGGAAGGTCCGCTTCATGACCTCGCGGTTCTCCAGCACGTAGGAGACGCCGGAGGGGCAGCGGAGATTGTCTTCCAGTACGAAGACCGTGCCGTCGGAATCGCGCACCAGGTCGGTGCCCGTGATGTGGCACCATATGCCCTTGGGAGGCTTCAAGCCGCCGCAACGGTTCAAGAAGCACTTGCTGGACTGGGCCATGTACTCCGGAAAGACGCCGTCGAGGACGATCCGCCGCTCGTGGTACATGTCGTCGATGAACATGTTCAGCGCGCGGATCCGCTGCTTCAGCCCGTCTTCGATGAAGCGCCATTCCTGGCACTCCATGATCCTGGGAATCAGGTCGAAGGGCCAGATCTTCTCCGTGCCGGCCTCGTGACCGTAGACATTGAACGTAATGCCCATGTTCAGGAGGGCCGTGTCGGCTGCCTTTTGGCGGCGATTCAATTCGCCCGCCGCAAGCAGCTTCAGGCGGCTGGCCAACAACGATGCGGGCGGCCGCGGCACCCCACGATCGTCGAACATCTCGTCGAAAAATCCATCCGTGTTGTAATCCGAAAAGACGATTTCATCGGACTGGGGGTGGGGCGCGGTCATCGTGTTCATCATAGCAGAGAACCGTCACTCTTGTTCAAAGTGCTTATAGTTCTTGTGTCCGTTACGCGCGACTTTCTTGTAACATGGCAACAAACCATTCCACTGCATCGCCCTTGGTTGCCTATTTATTGGGCGGCACTTGCCGGTTGCCTGGGCTCAGGGAGCGGAATCGCTCTTGATCTTCGCGCCATTTCATAGCTATGCACGAACCATGCCAAAATACTCGACGACCGCATCAATGTCGGCATCGACCGCTGGCCACCGTAGACTGCGATTTACTCGAAACTGATTTGGTCTTGTGGTTTGGAGCGCCTATGCGCCGCACCTTGGTTAATCCACCCACCCAGGATTATTACAGACCGTTCAAGGGCTCTATGGCTATAGGTCGCCCACTAATTCGGGTGGCGCTCTAGGGTTCCATTGGGGATTTTCCTTGCAGTACCGTAAGGAAGCTCGTCGTGGACCTGGCGCACGATAGCGTCTAACTCCATGGCCCACGCCAGCACGCATGGCAACCCATCGACATCTGGACAGCGACCGCCAGCCGCAGTAAACTGCGATTGGCTCCGGACTCTGCGAAGAGCCCGCGTCTGAACCGAAAAGCCTTCACCCCCTACTCCTCTCCACGACCCGCTTCGCGGGTGCCCCGGAGAGGGGAGACCTGATACGCTCACTCCCTGCCTCAAGAAAGGACCAAGAACATGGTGCCCTCCACCCCCACTCGCCGCCAGTTCCTGCAACTCGGCAGCGCCGCCGCGTTGGCATGCGCAGCCTCGACGGCATCCTCCGCCGCGGAACCGCAATCCGCGGCGAAGAAGCCGGCCGGCGGGGCACCCTCCCGGTCGCTCAACCTGGGCCTCGCCTCCTACACCTTTCGCGCCTTCGATCTCGACAAGACCCTGGCCCAGGCCAAGCGGGCCGGGCTCAAGAATATCTGCCTGAAGTCGATGCACCTGCCGCTGAACTCCAAGCCGGAGGAACTGGCGACAATCGCCGCCAAGGTGGCCGCCGCGGGCCTGACGCTCTACGGCGGCGGCGTGATCGACATGTCGAAAGAGTCCCAGGTCGTGCACGCATTCGACTACGGCAAGGCGGCCGGCCTGCGCGTCTTGATCATCAGCCCGGACCCGGCCATGCTGCCCCTGATCGAGCAGCACGTGAAGAAGTACAACATTTCCGTGGCCATCCACAACCATGGCCCCGGCGATCGCCGTTTCCCCACGCCGCAGAGCGTATACGAAAAGGTGGAGTCGCTCGATGGCCGTGTCGGCCTGTGCATCGACATCGGACACACGGTGCGGGCGGGCGTGGACCTCGTCGATGCGGTCAACAAGTACCATGACCGCCTCTTGGACATGCACGTCAAGGACGTCACCAAGGCCACGGCCCAGGGCCAGTGCATTCAACTCGGCCGCGGGGTGATCGATATCGTCGGGCTGCTTCGTGCCCTGGTGAACGTCGGCTACCAGGGCGTGGCATCCTACGAATACGAGGCGGACGAGAAAGACCCGTTGCCCGGTCTCTGCGAGTGCGTCGGCTATACCAAGGGCGTGCTGGCGACCCTCTAGGCCGGAGAATCGATAGCTGTACTCATCACGCTCCGCCGTGATGCATTCCCGTCATTCCATCACGGCCGAGCGTGATGAGTACGGATTACGATCGCCAGGCAATGTCCAGCCGGGTGTGCAGCCGCGCGGCAAGGGAAGCGATGTCGCGCTGGTTATCGATGAGATCCGCGGCGACTCGCGGCAGCGACATGCCCTCGATTTCCCAGCCGATAACGCAATCGCTATGAGAATCGATCGCCAGGGAGGGTTGCTGCGTCGTCTCCAACTCGAGTGCCCCTCGAAGCGCGGCGCCAAGGGCAGCGGAGGGAGCGATCGACCATAAGCGGCGACTGCCGCCGCAGGCCTGCAAACGGGGCGCGGCGCGCTCCAGGCAGGGTTTCAGGAGTTCGGGCCGAATTTCCTCCTCCGCCCGCCCGACCCGGCACATGCCACATGTCCGCACGGCCATTCTCGGCCGATCCGGCTGGTCGTCCGCGTCGAAGAACACGCTGCCCGCCGTCGCCGTGGCCAGGTCGAGAAACTGTGCGACGTTGTCCGCCGCCGCCGCGAATTCTTCTCCGTTGAGCCCGTCGCCCAGGTGCACAACGCGGACCGCGTCCAAGGGAGGAACGTCGGTGGCTGAGGCGGGCAGTCCGAAAGTGGCGTCGCCCGGATATCCTTCGCCGTTGCCGAATCGCTCCAATTCGCGAAGGCAGGCACAAGCGTTGGCCCGCGCCAACAGTTTGTCGTGCGGACTGCGGCCGGTGGAATGCAAGAGCACACCCGTCAGCCCGACGTGGGAAAGGGAGCAATCGGCCAGCACCTTGCGGAGGACATAGGCCGCGTCGAGCAACATGCCGCTGCCGGTGCCTCCCGAGATCGACGCAACCAGGATGATCTGCGGCGCTACGCCGGAAAGATCCTGACCGATCTGCTGGCCGGCGACGGCGCGGGCCTCGGCCGAGGTTATCGCGGCAATGGCCGCTCTGAGTCGGGTGATCAGTTCCGGGCCGTGATCGACGAGGGCCAGACGGCCCAGGGGGCGCAACCCTTCGGCGGAGTGCGATCGTGGAATGCGGCAGAACCACCGCCGCCGCAGCCACAGCAGATACTTTTCCGCCGCCTGGTGATACTCCTCTTGCGGGCGCAGTGGAGCGGCGAGTATTTCGGACGGTTCCAGCCCGTCGGACAAATCCCCCCGGATTGCCTCGGACAGCGAGCATCGATCGCTGTCCACGAGCAGCATCCGCAGGGCGGACCCGCAAGCGGGTGCCCCGGCCGCCAGATCAGCAAACCGATTCGACCATAGCCGGCGCAGGCCGTGCAACACGCGCCCCGCCGTGCCGCCCAACCCGAGCACCAGACAGGGGCGCAGACGCCACGTTTCCGAGACCGTCTCCAGCGGCGGCAAATCCTTGACGGTCTCCGCCGGCCCGGTGAAGATGAACGGCCAGTCGTCGGTGATCGATGGACTCGGCTCGAGTTCCGGCCGGTGAAGTTCCGCCGACCAGGGGTACATGGTGCCCGGATGCTCGATGACGGAACCGGGGGGCGGGGCAACGCCTTCGAACGACATGGTCGGGCCGGAGGCGGCCGCCGGTTCGACCGCCGCTTTCCTCGGTTTCCGTCGCTTGCGTTTCCGCTGTTCGTGCGACACCGTGTCGACGGTTTTCGTCGCGCTGGTATCCCCTCGGGGCGCCTTGGAAACCGACGAGGAAAAGTCGACGTGGCTGGCCGAATTGGCGGCGGTACCGCCGCCGCGCAACGCGTCGACCAGATCGCGGCACGACGGATAGCGGTCGGCGGGGTTCTTGGCCAAGGCCCGGGCTATGGCGGGCTGGTCGTCCGGCGGCAGCGGCGCCAGCCGTGGACTGCTGCACTGGTGCTGCGTGGCGAGCTGCTCGTGATTACGCCCGGAGAACGGCAAGACGCCGGTGAGCAGCTCCTGGTAAACGACGGCCAGGCTATACTGATCGCTCTGCAGGCTAGGGTGGCCCTTGAACACTTCCGGCGCGGCGTAGGTGGGGGTCAGCCCGCCGACCAGCGATATGGTGACGTTCTGGATGTCTTTCACCAGGCCGAAGTCGGCAACCTTGACGCGGCCGCTGAGAATCAGGAGGTTTTCCGGCTTGATATCGAGGTGCTGGAGCGAGAAGGTCTGCCGCATGTAGTCGAGGGCGTCGGCGGCGTCGCTCATGTAAACGAGCAACTCCTGGCGGGGAATTCCCAGGGCCCCTTCCGCCAGACACTGATCGAAGCGATTCATGAGGCTCGCATCGGCCAGCTCGGTGACGATGACCAGTTGGCCGTCGATGACCTCGATGCGTTCCAGCGAGAGAAGGAAGGGATGGCGGACTTCTTTGATGCGCCTGAGGGCCTTGAGTTCGCGGCTGGCGCGTTCCCCGTCGAGGCGGCCATAGATGAACTTGACCGCCTTGACCAGCCCGCCGGGGGCGTCGGCCTTCCAGACTTCACCGTAGCCGCCGGCGCCGATCCGCTCGCGGATCGTGTATCCGGGGATGATTTCTGGTGTCATGCAAGCCAACGGTGACACGGTGCAGCTTCCTGGAAGTTACTTGGGGACCGGCGAATCCAACGCAAGAGACAAATAAAAGGCGTCCTGAATGGCGGAGGACGCGCCGGGAATGGGCCTCCGCCGACCATCAGTAGATGGTGCCCGATCGTCGGCCCGCTTCCGCTCCTCGAACAACGCGCCTTGGCCAAGCTCGCAGCCGGCTTCCAGGCACACGGCACGTTCCACTGCAGTACTGATTCCCGCGGCGATCGCCTTCGCTCCGCTTTCGCGGACGGCCCGGATTGTCGCCTGAACCGCACGCAAGTTTATCGAATTGCCTGGAATTCCCCGCAACGGCGAGGCGGAGAGCCTGACGAAGTCGGGGCGGATCTCCGCCAAGAGGGCCGTGCCGGCATCTTTGGCGGCGAAGTCGGACAAGGCGAGTGATGTCCCTAATTCCCGCAGCCGGCCGCCGGGCTCCAGGGCCTGCGCAGCCTCCGTTGCCGCCGCACAAGGCACGGCGATCACCAGGCGATGCGGATCCGGCAGAAGTTCGCACAGCATGGCGGCCAATTCCAAGACCTGCCCGGAGGCGACCTCGGCCGCCTGGACGTTCACGAAGACGGGCAATTCGCCGGGCATTGCCGCGGCCTGTTCCACACCGCGCATCCGCCGCAGGTGGCGGAGCCGCGCGGCCGCGCGGCCCGGGATTGCCGGCAACAGCGAATTGCCCTCGGGACCCGCCGGCGGAACGTCGCCGTCGGAGGATTCATAGCCAGCCACCTGCCCCTGGCGCAGATCGACGATCGGCTTCCATCGCCCCTTGACGCAGCCGCTCACGAGCGTTTCGTGCAGACGGCGCACGTTGCGGCGGAGATCGCCCGCCGGGTCGCCGACCATGGGTACATGGTGCCCGTCGGCGTCGGCATCGGCGTCCAGCGGCAGGACCTGCGTGACCGTTGCCTGCCGGGCCTGCGAAGTGCCGCAATAGAAGGTTAATTCGACATTGGCCACTTGCACCATGTCGCCGTCGTGAAGCTCGGTTTCCTTGATCCGCTGGCCGTTGACAAAGGTGCCGTTCGTGCTGCCCAGGTCGCGGATTCGGGTTGCCCGGCCCTCGCGCACCACGGCGGCGTGCTCGCGTGAAACGCCCTGGGAAACGACTTGCAGATCGGTCGATTCGCCGCGTCCAATGATAAAGGGCGACTTGTCGAGGACGGTTTTCTCGGGCGGGCCGCCTTTGGTGGGAAAGTGTTCCAGCCAAGGCAGGCGCAGGCGCATTTTCCGGGATGACTTGGGTTCTCATAATGAAAGCCTAACATGTATTTGTGGGGGAGGCGGCCGGAGCGGTGCATTTGGCAATGGTTTGCCAGAAAATTCGCGCCGCGGCGACAATTGTGACCTAGATTTTAGATAGGCGGATGTCGCCCAGAGTGTCTCACCCGCTTGTCGGCGGGCTCCTTTCGTACGAGGACGAGCGTCGCCATGGAATCGCGACCCACCAGCGTGTTGTTAGTGTCGGCAGATCGCGGACTGCTTCGCTGTCTGGGGAAACTCTTGAAAATCTGCGGTTGCGATGTCTGCCAGGTCGGCGGCGTGCCGCAGGCAGCGGCCGCGCTGGCGTCGGTTTCGCCCGATTTCCTGGTCCTCGATGCCCAGCCCCGCTTGGATGACGCCTTGGAAATCAGCCGAAGCCAGTCGGCCCGGCGCGCGCGGGGCGAGGTCTATACGCTGCTCTTGACGCATTCCGCCGCGGTCGATGAACTTCAGGAGGCCCTCGAGGCCGGTGTTGACGATTTCCTCACGAAGCCGGTTGTCTACTGCGAGCTCCTTGCGCGACTCCGCGTCGGGGCGAGGGAACTCGAATTGGAGCGGCGCCTTGGCGAGCAGGCCATGGTCGACCCGTTAACTGGGCTGCCCAATCGCCGCGCCCTGGAAAGCCGGCTGAAACGGCAATGGTCGGCCGGCGACGGCAAATCGCCGCTCCCCGGCAAGTCGCCCCTGGGCACGTGCGTGCTGATGGAGCTCGATTTTTTCCCCTATGTTAGTCATCAGTTCGGCCAGCACGCCTGCGAGTCAATCCTCCGTTGCGTGGCGACGAAGTTGTTGGAACTGAGCGGGGATACGGCGTTTCTGGCCTCCCTCGGCGGCGGGCGGTTCGCGCTGCTGCCAGGCGGAATGACGGCAGAGGAAGCAGCGGCGTGGGCCAAGGGTTTGCGCCAAAGCTGGGCCGAAACGGAGATCGTCGTTGAGGATTGTCGTCTGCAATTCACGGCGAGTTTCGGCGTCGCCGGCCCGGACCCGGAGCACCGGGTGCCCCCCGGCGGCCCGATCACGGCCGACGACCTCCTCCGCCGCAGCACGGACGCGCTGGATTTGGCGAAAGCCTCGGGGGGCGATTGCGTGGTGCGCTATGGCGAGTTCGACGACCAGGACGAGGCATGGTCGACCTTTGCCGCGCCGGGAAAGCTCTTCGAGGGCGCCCTGGTCCGGGATGTGATGACGCCTCTGCCCGGCGTGCTGCGGACGGAGGAACTCGCCAGCGAGGCCGTCGTTCTGCTCCGTCGCGGCCGCCTGGCGGCACTGCCGGCGGTCGATGACGACGGGAAGATTCTTGGCATCCTCACCGAGGACTGCATCGCCGACCATGGGCACATGGTGCCCGATCACACCAGCCGGGCAGCGGCCAGTTTAACCGTAGGCCAGGTAATGAAACGCGCAGTCACGTGCCTCGACGAGAAAGCGAGCTTCAGCGAGTTGATCGAGAGCTTCTCCCAGGACGCCGCGACGCCGATCGTGATTACCCACGACGGACGCCCAACCGGGCTGGCAATGCCGGAGAACCTTGTCGCGCTCGGCCGAAAACTGCCGAAAGAAAGCCTGATTGCGACGGTTCCCTTTTCGCCGCGGAGCGAGTACCTGGTGGTTCCCGATCTCTGTCCCGCGGAGACCGGGTGAACTACTTGGCCATCACGGTGAAGTAGCTCTTCACGACACGGTCGAAGTATTCGGGCCGCATTTCCAACGGCAAATCGTTGTAGCGGCAGAAGTTCTGGATCTGTCCCAGCAAGTCGCGGGGATGGCAGCGCCGCAGCGGCCGATTCCGCGGCCGATAGTGCTTGGCGAGAAGATAGTCGATCGACGCCTTCTCGTACTTGAAGCCCTGGCTGCGGGCATAGGCCTGGAAGAGGCGGTGGAATTCCGCCTCGTCGGGATCGGCGATCTCGATCTTGTAGGGAATCCGCCGCAGAAAGGCCTCATCCGCCAGGCTCGACGGCTCCAGGTTCGTCGAGAAGATGATCAACTGTTCGAAGGGCACCTGGAACTTCTTCCCCGTGGCCAAGGTGAGGTAGTCGTGCCGGTTCTCCAGCGGGACGATCCAGCGGTTGAGCAACTCCGCCGGTTCGATGCGCTGACGGCCGAAGTTGTCGATCAGGAGGCAGCCGCAATTGCTCTTCAACTGCAACGGGGCCTCGCTCACGTTGCTGTGCGGGTCGTGGCGGAGTTCCAGGCAATCCATCGTCATTTCCCCGCCGATCACGACCGTCGGACGCCGGATCTTGACCCAGCGACGGTCGTAATCGGCCGAGCGCACGATGCCTTGCGAATCGTCCTTCGCCGCCTCGTGATAGGCCGAGTCATACAGCTTGATCAACTGCCCGCCCTCGATCAACGCGTAAGGCAGCCAGATATACTGGCCGAAGCAACTGGTAATCCGCCGGGCCAAGGTTGACTTTCCGTTGCCCGGCGCCCCGTACAGAAACAGGCCCGCCCCCGAATTGACCGCGGGACCGAGATCGGCGAAAAGATTGGAATCTACGGAAATATCAGCAAAGGCCTGCTCCAAACGTTGGCGGCGGGGGGCCTCGGCGCGGATCGTCTGGGCATTGACCGAGACGACGTAGTCGGCCAACCGCACGGGGGCGGGCCCCACGTACGCGCAGGCGCTCATCAGCGATTGGGTCCGTTGGCGGCCTTCCTCCGTCAGGCTGTAAATGTGGTCGTTCAGCGGCGCCGCGGCCGAATACACGAGAAACTGGCGGGCCCGCAAGGAATGGTACACGTTCTCCAGGATGCCGAACGGGAGCCCGACCTCCTCGGCAATGCCGCGGCCGCTGCGGGACCCGACCACGGACAGATATTTGCACACGAGCGATTCGATGAGTGCCGCCGGCAGGCCGGTTTCCTCAATCGTGTGGGGCGTTCGAGGCAAGAATTCTTCTTCTGACTGGATTGCCGCCAGGAGTTCTTCGTGCAACGAAGCGGTGGCCACGGTAGACATCGACCGATCCCTTTCGACGTGGAGCGAGATTTCTCAAAAGAACTCTACGTTACGCTACGGGGATCGGCCGAATCTGATCCGGCCGGGGATTATTTGAATAGAAACTAATTCGATGCGGCCGAGTCCGGCATTACACCAGAACGGGGTGGCAGGGCCTTGAAATGCTTCTCCAACGTCTGGCTTTCAAGAACGGTATCGTAGATAGCCACCAGGCCCAGTTGCCCGGCCCAGGGATAGGCGTTGGCCGTTTGACCGTCAAAACCCTTTCCGATGCCCAGCGGACCGGCGACGGGTACACCCGGCGCTATCTGGTTTTGCACGATCCAATTCAGCTTGGGCGTCTTGTCGCTGAGATCTGCCGCAAAGGTATTGACTTCCGTGTCAGGACCCTTGACGCGGAACGTGCTGGCGACGTAGTACCATCGGCCGGGAGTGAACTTGAACCCGCTGCGCAGCCACTCGGCGCCACCGTCGAGCAAACAGGTCAGTTCGCCGTCGCGGATGGCCGTCACGAGAAAACCGCAGTGATCGGCGTCGTTTCGCGTGCTCACGGCACAGGCGATAAAGCCCTCCGGGTCCTTATCGGCGCGAGAGAAATACAGCAGCAACTCGATGGTCATCGCCGCCGGCGGCTGGAATACGGATTGCGACTGCAATCCCCGGCCACGGATACCGCCGAATGCCTCGCCGCGGCAGGGAACGAGCACCGGGGTCGACGGATCCGGCCCGGTTCGCAGGAATTCCAACCGTCCGCCGCCGCCATCCCGCATCGCGACTTCGTGCAAATCGAGGTTTCCGCGCTGGTCACGGAGCTTGTCCGTCTTTGTCTCGCCCTCGAAGGGATAATAATGGATCAGATGCGGATCGCCTTCCGCAAGGGCTTGCATCAGGGCGGCGGATCCTGCCAAGGATTGCACAAAACTCCGACTGCCGGCGGCGAGCGATGTTACCTTCAGGGCCCCCTGACCGGGCACGCCGTTCACGCGGACCGCGCTGTTGGCGGTTATCGGCAGCTCTTGCGGACCGCCCCCGGACTGCGCGTCGTCCAGCCGCAGCAGGACCTTGCCCAGAAAGACCTCGACGTCTGTCTGCCCCGCCTGGCAAGCGACGCCGAACCTGGTGCCCAGATCGACAACCGTGGCGTTGGGCGCATGAACGGCAAAACCGCGGGCCTCGGCGGGAACCTCGGCGGTCAACTTGCCGCGCAACAGGACCGCCGCAGAGGGCGACTGCAACTCGACTTCCGCCGGCCCCTGGAGGATCATCCTGGCGCCGCTCTGAAAAACCACTTCCAACAGACCTTGTTCCAAGGCCAGCTTGCTGCCTGCCGGCAACGGAGCATCGATCGCAGGGGCCAAATCATCGCACCAGCGCACGTCCTTCACCTGTTCGAGGCGGGCAACGCTCGGCGCAAGCGAGCCCGTCTTAGGGCGGCCACTGCGGAAGATGGCAGTCAGCCCCAGCGTGGCCGCGACGAGCAAGGCGACCGCCATCGCCGCCAGCGCCCAGGTACGTCGACGTGTGCGCCGCGAATTGCCGGCCCCTGGAACCTTGCCGGGTGCGGCCGGTTGGCTCGAATCGTCGCGCTGCCGCCCGAATTCCCAAGCGAGTTCGCAATGCACCTGGAAACAGTCCAAGAGATAATGGCGCGACTGCTCCGACTCGGCCACCAGGGCCTCGAGCCGCGAGGCCTGTTCCGGGGCGATATCGCCTTCGCAGAACAAGTCCACCAACTCCGCCAGTTCTCCAGTTACGCGAGTCATTCCTGTTGCTCAGATATCCCCTCTAACAGAGGGTCAACCTAGTCACGATCTCCCAGTTGCCGGCCTGTACACGAATTAGGTCACTACTACCCCGCCGTTATACCCGTTCTCGAAAAAAATTGGTACAGTGAAAAAATCAACGGCAGTTCGGTTTTCGCTTTGCGCAATCAATAGCCACAAAGTACTGATTGTTTATGGCAGGAATAACCAGGGTGATGAAAGGCAGGAACCTGCGCCGCAGACCGGGATCTCAGCCAACACTAAGAGCGAGTAAATCCGCGTCTGCACAGAGCTCGGCGGAACGGAAGTAATGGCTGCACTCCTGCCATGCAATGATGGCGAACCTCAGCAGTTCGAGCGAGGACTTGAATCCCAATTTGTTCATCACGCCACGACGTCGCAACTCGACGGCACGGGCGCCGATTCTCAGCTCCGAGGCGATGGCTTTGGTTGATTTCGCAGAGGCTATCAGCCCCACCAGTTGCCGCTCTTTGCGCGTCAGACTGGCAACGGATTCCCTCACCACGCGTTTCCCGGCCTCATGGCGACGCTCGGCGAGGTCAACGGTCAGCGCTTCCTGGATGGCATTGAACAACTCGATAGAACGCAGCGGTTTTTCCAAGACGTGGATTGCCCCCCCGCGCATGAGGACCACGGCGGTCGAGATATCCAGCCCAGAACTCACGTACACCATGGGCAGCCGCCGATCTTGCTCGGCCAGGCGGCGCTGGATCTGAAGACCGCTGATGTCGAAGATCCGTTGTTCCAAGACCAGGCATCCGGGGCGGTCGTCGTAGGCGGCAAAGAATTCCCGCCCCGAGGCGTATCCTTCAACCGCCAATTTGTGCCCTTGGAGCAAATCTTGGACCAACGTCACGGTAGCTGGATCGGGATCGACCACAAAAACCGTCGGGAGCTGCGCAACTGCACCGTCCTGGATTTCCGCCAACTCAGGGGCAGGCGGCACGAACCGACTCTGCCGTAACGCTGCAAACAGATCGTCGTCGTCAGATCCGGCCGAAAAAACACTGTGATTCCGGGCTATCATGGTTCGAGGACCTTTCCGCTGTGCGACTCAATGGTGGCATACGTTCGCGCACTACGTATTCTAACCAAAAACGCTGCTATTTATGAAGTATATGTTACATATCCCGCGAGAAATTAAATCGGTATGTTCGAGAACCAAGAAATTCAAGATTCGTTCAGGCCGCACGAATTATGATACCCGTAGGGCGGGTTGACAATTTCGATTGAACCGTGCGCTAACCAACATATCGCGAATTCCAAGCGCTCGCGACTAGGCACGCCCTCGGCGTGGCTGGCCGCGAGGACGCCGTACGGACGGGCTGATCCGGATTATTCATGAACCGTAGGGTGCGTGGAGCGAACCCCGAGAGAGATGGCGGGTTACGCACGCAGTCGAACGCCTTAAGACGTCGCAAACTGTCCTGGGCTGGTTCGCACAACACACCACCGTAAGTGGCTTCCGTGCTCCACCCATCCTACGGGGAATCATCCGGGCTAATCCGCGCGGCGGAAGCTCCACTGGAACCAATCACCACGATCGCTGCGGTGATAAGCGGCCGTTGGCCGCGCACGGGCGCCGAAGTATCCGTAAGCAAATGGCTGGCCCTCAAGATGGGTGCCTGGCTGTGGGCCAGGCACCAGGACGCGATGCGCTGGCATTACGCGTAGCGGGATCGATACAGCCGGTTCGGCGGCGATGCCTTGCGAGGCAGGATCCGTCTCTTGCCTTGGGGCGCTTTCCGCCCTGGATGCCATTAATGTCAGCAGTAAAAGGCCGATCAACGCCAGCAGGGTTTGCAGAATGCGAATCATCACGGGTCTCCTGGGGCCGAGTGCGCGTAGTCCCGCCTGGGCATCCGGGCACCATGTACTCATCGTCGTGGTCGGCGGAATCCAGTGCCTTAGTGGTCAATCTCAGAAATAGTGTCAGGGTTAGACTGTAGGCTGGGACCAGACTGCGTAGCAGGCGCAGGCCCACCATGACGTACTTTCCAGTCGGCGATGGTGGGCCTGCGCTCGCCGACCCACGACCCGCAAGCGGGTACCCCGGGTGCCCCGGATCTGGTCCCACCCTACGGGTATGCTGCCCGCGACCCTGACATTATTTCTGGAGTTGACCACTTGGGACCGGCTAAAGCCGGGACTACATACGACGTTGCCTCTGCTGCTTTGGATCGGCCCCAAACCCGTTCGCAAATCGACCGGTCATTCCCGCTGGGCAAGATTTTCCGCCTGCAACGGTCCGGTTGTAGCGGCCAAGTAAGCTGGGAAACCTAGTAGAGCGTGTAAATATAGGGCGCAATGGCGGTTGCGATCGCCAGGAGGCTGCAGCACAGGGCCAGAACCACGATGATCGGCAGGAGCCACCACTTTTTGTTCTCGGACAAGAACTGCAAGAACTCGCGGACGAATCCCACGGGTTTCTCTTGGCTGGCTTCTTCAAATTCGTTTTTCGGTAACATGGGGGGCCTCGATACGCTCTCTCACCAACGTCGAAAATAGCTCCGCACATCGCGGGGCCGCTTCTTGGGCTGCCAATAGCTGGCGGCTTTGCGATCGATCTTTAATTGCAGCGCGTCGCGTCCGAACAACCGCAAGACCATGCCCGCTGGCACAACGACCACGAAGAAAGCCAGTGACAGAACCAGGTCATGGAACAGCAAGGCCAGCGGCGCGGACAAGAGATTCATCGCCACCAGCAGCGGCCGTAAGCCCCGCGGCCAGGCGATTCCAATCGCCGAGAGCAGTCCGCCGACCGCTGCGGCATATACCACGGCCGGCAGCGAACCGCGCGTCCATAAGGCGGTGGCCAGCGGCAGCGCCGCGAGCGATGTCAGTCCGAAATTGCGGACCTGCCGGTCGTTGGGATGCCAATTGATCTCGATCATAAAACCCTCACTCCCTGCCCCTCTTCCAAAAGGAGAGGGGAGGAAATGCTAATCCAATTGGAACTGTGCCAAGTGCCGCGTCCGCTGGGCCACGTCCATGACGGTTTTCTGCTCGGCTTTGTACAGAATATGCCGTCCCATGACAAGCACGTCCATGTCGGTTGCCATGAAACAGCGGTAAGCGTCTTCGGGCGTGCAAACGATCGGCTCGCTGCGAACGTTGAAACTCGTATTGATCAACACCGGGCAGCCGGTCTTTTCGTGAAACCGCGTCATCAGGCGGTGCAAGAGCGGGTTGCGCTGCTCGTCCACGGTCTGCACCCGGGCCGAATAGTCGACGTGCGTCACGGCGGGAATTGTCGAGCGGCACTGGTTCAGCCGTTCGATGCCGAAGGCTTCGGTATCGCTCGCGGCCAGAGGCAGTCGTTGCTCGGCGCGGACCGGCGCGACCAGCAGCATATACGGGCTGTCCTCGTAAGGCCGCATCTCGAAATAGCGATCGACATACTCGCGCAGCACGATCGGCGCGAAGGGCCGGAACGACTCGCGGAACTTGATCTTGACGTTCATCACCGACTGCATCGAGCGGCTCCGCGCGTCGCCCAAAATGCTCCTCGCTCCCAATGCCCGCGGGCCGAACTCCATGCGGCCCTGGAACCAGCCGACGACTTTTTCTTGGGCCAAAAGCCCTGCCACTTCGTCGATCAGGTGCGACTCGTCGGCCGCGGTTTCGAAAACGGCATGCACCGCGTGCAACGTCTCTTCGATTTGCTCGTCCGAGAACGACGGGCCCAAGAGCGAGCCCTGCTGCGCGTCGCGTCCGCCGGACCCAGAGGGTGCCCACCGCGGGTTCTCCAAGAGTTGATGCCAGATGAACAGCGCCGTGCCCAACGCCCCGCCGGCATCGCCCGCGGCCGGCTGGATCCAGAGGTTCTCGAACGGTCCTTCGCGAAGAATCCGCCCGTTGCCCACGCAGTTCAGGGCCACGCCGCCGGCCAGCACGAGGTTCTTCATGCCGGTCTGCCGGTGCACGTGCCGCGCCGTGCGGAGCATGACCTCCTCGGTCACCGCTTGGATCGAGGCCGCCAGGTCCATCTCGCGCTGCGAAAGCCGGCTTTCTGACTTCCGCGGCGGCCCGCCAAAGAGCCGATCGAACTTCCGCGAAGTCATCGTCAGCCCCTGGCAGTAGTTGAAGTAGCTCATATCCATGCGGTACGAGCCGTCTTCCTTGAGGTCGATCAGGTGCTTGAGGATCAGGTCCTTGTAAAGCGGTTGGCCGTAGGGCGCCAGGCCCATCACTTTGTATTCGCCGCTGTTGACGCGGAAGCCGGTATAGTAGGTGAAGGCCGCGTAAAGCAGGCCGAGCGAATGCGGAAAGCGGATCTCGTGGCTGAGCTCGATGCGGTTGCCGCGACCGACGCCAAAGCAGGTGGTCGACCATTCGCCGACGCCGTCGAGGGTGAGGATCGCCGCCTCGTCGAAGGGCGATGGCAGGAAGGCGCTGGCCGCGTGCGACTCGTGGTGGTCGGTAAACACGTAGCGGCCGCGATACTTGCCGCCGAGCGCCTTGCGGATCAGCCGGGGCACGTACAGTTTTTCCTTGAGCCACAGCGGAATGGCCTGCCGGAAGGAGCGATACCCGGCGGGGACCATGGCGAGATAGGTCTCCAGCAAGCGCTCGAACTTGGTGATCGGCTTGTCGTAGAATCCGACGTAATCGAGATCGGCGGCCGTGATGCCCGCCTCGCGGAGGCAGTAATCGACGGCGTTTTGCGGGAAGTTGGCGTCGTGCTTCTTGCGGGTGAAGCGTTCTTCCTGGGCAGCGGCAACGATCCGGCCATCGACCACCAGGGCCGCCGCCGCATCGTGATAATATGCCGAAATGCCGAGTATGGCCGTCATCCGTTATTCCTCCGTGTTTCTTCAATCTACGGGGAATGCGCGGTTGGGTCAAGGCGAATTCGGCAAACTCACCCCGTCGTCCGCACGCCGGTGGAGATGGCATGCACGCTCGAACGCAGCGTTTCCGCCAGGGTTTCGCTGTCTTCCCCTGGCTGGTCGGCCAGCCGCAGGCGACGTCGCAGGAGCTCGACCTGCACGAAGTTCAAGAGATCGACCCGCGGATTGCGCGAGGCCACCGAGCGCTTCAGCCAAGGCGTGGTCTCCAGGAGATCGCCGCGCTGCTTGATCCGCAATATCGCTTGCCGCGTGAGCTGGTGTTCGCTTTCGATCTGGCCCAGGATGCGGCCGACCGTGGCCGGGTCGGAGACCATCGAGGCATAATGCCGCACAATGCCCGGATCGGCCTTCGAGAGGGCCAGTTCGGCATTGTCTATCAGGGCCCGGAAAAACGACCAGCCGCGATACATCTCGGTCAAGGCCTGCCAATCGGCGGGGGTGGATGCGGCCAGCCCGCTCCCCAGGCCATAATAACCGGTAATGAGGTGCCGGCTCTGCGTCCAGGCGAACGTGTAGGGGATTGCGCGAAGCTGATCGAGCGTTGCCCGTTGGTTGCGGCGGCTGGGACGCGAGCCGATGGGCAGCGACTCGATGGCCTCGATGGGCGTGGCGCGGTTGAAGTAGGCGGGAAACTCGGCATCTTCGATCAGCCGCCGATAGGCCTGATAGCCTACGTCGGCCGCCGCGCTCAAACGGGCGATCCATCGCGGATCGGGCGGTGGCTCCATCTGGGCGCTGACGAGCATCGTGGCCCAGGTGAGCTGCTCGAGGTGACGATGGGCGATCAGCAGGTCGCCGTAACGCTCGGCGACCACTTCGCCCTGCTCGGTCACCCGCAGGCGGCCGGCGACCGACGCCGGCGGCAGCGAAAGCACGGCCTGGGCCGCCGGACCGCCGCCGCGCCCAGGGCGCCGCCGCGACCGTGGAAGAACGTGATCTGCAAGTGGAACTCGCCGGCCAGCCGGGCCAAATGCTGCTGGGCGTCGTAAAGCTGCCAGTTGGCCGCAAGGTAACCGCCGTCCTTCACGCTGTCGGAATAACCGATCATGCAGACCTGCGTGCGGCCCAATGCTTCCAGATGGGCCCGATAGGCCGGCTGGGCAAACATCTCGCGGAGGATGCCGTCGGCGCGGCGGAGATCGTCGATCGTTTCCAGCAAAGGCACGATCGGCAGCGGCACGTGCGTCACGTTCTCGCAGGCCGCTCCCAAGCGGCTGAGCCAGATCATCATCAGCACGTCGCTGGCGTGATGGGTCATGCTCACGATCAAGGCCCCTAACGATTGGGTCCCGTAACGAGCCGACGTGCGGGCCAGCAAGCGGAACAAGTCGAGCGTTTCACGGGCGGCCGGACTGAGCCGTTCGGCGCGAGCAGGCGCACGGCGTCACGGGGGGGTTCGGTCAACAGCATCGTTTGCTTGCGGTCTTCGCGCAGGCCGCCGAAGTCGATGCACAGCCCAAGTTCCGCGGCCAGCTCCTGCACTGCACCGCTCAGCCGGCCCGACTCCTCGCGGATGTCCAACTCGGCGGTGTGGAAACCGAGTACGGCGATGCGGTCGAGCCATTCCTGCACCGGGCCGTCGGCCAGCAGCTTGTGCCCGCTTTCCCGCAGCGTATCGGCGATCAACTGCACGTCCGCCGCGAGATCGTCGGGACGGCGATAAGGCGCCACGTCGCCCGGCGAACGGCGCGGAGCAGCTTCGGGCAGGGGCTTTTCGTTGATCGTCGCCTCCAGCCGCAGGGCGATGATCAGCAGCCACTGGCGATATGACTCGCGCGGATGGCAGCGGGCCACGGCGCGATCGACCGGGGGACACCCTTGCCGGACACTCCGCACGGCCGCGGCCACGGCCGTTTCCGCCGTGTGGTAGCGGTCGGACAGGCTCAAGCGGATCTCCAGGTCGCGGCAGCTCTCCAGGTGCCGCCGCAGGGCGTCGCCGCGGAGCAGTTCGAGCGTTTGCCGCGTGACTTCTGCCGTCACGAACGGGTTGCCGTCGCGGTCGCCGCCGATCCACGTGCCGAAGCGGACGAAGCGGTGGACGCGGAAGGGAAAGTCGCCGTAGTTTCGGGCCAGGCCCGTCCGCAGGTCGCGGAACAGTTTCGGCACGACCTGCCAAAGTGTTCCCGCCACATAGAGAGTGCGGGCGACCTCGTCCAGAATGCTCGGCTTGCGCGGCCGCACGGTCTCGGTTTCCCAGAAGCACATCAGGTCGCCTTGCAGCCGCTGCATGAGCTGCTCGCGCTGGCGGCGGAGCAAGTCGCGGCGGTCGAGGACCTGCAGCGTTTCTCCCATGCGGGCCAGCAAGCGGCGCAACGTCACGCGTTTGGCTTCGGTGGGGTGGGCCGTGAAGACCGGGCAGATGTCGAGCTGATCCAGCAGTTCCTGCACGCGCTGCGGCGATAAGCCGGCGGCACACAGCGTATCGACGGCCGCGCCGATCGATTCGCCCCGCGGCGCCGGAAACGCCGCATCGTCGCGCTGTTGCAGGATCCGTGCGCGATGGCGATCTTCGGCCAGGTTCATCAGTTCCAGGTAACAGCCTTCCATCCGCACGAGTTGCTGCAACTGGTAGACGTCCAGCCCGGCCAACTGTTGTTCCATTGCGGCCGCGGCCTGGGGATCACCCTCGCGCCGCTGTTGGGCCAACCGCAGAAGACCTTCGGCCAGATCGAGCAACTCGCCGGTGCCGTGTTCGCGGACCATGCGGGCCAGTTCCCAGCAAAGAAGTCGCACGTCGCGGCGCAACAGGCGTTCATCGGCGGCGCCGCCGGCAATGGCCGGAAGAGCAACGGTGGCTGTTTCCATATCTACCTCGCCCGCACGGGCCCCCGGTTAAGCCAAACGTCCACGCGGGGCGCATCCCAGTTGTAAGGCTTGCTGAGAATATCGGGCCTTCCATCGCCATCGAGATCCGCCACGCAGGCCTCGTGGAAGCCCATGCCCGTGGCGAACACCGTCTTGCGGAAGTTGCCTTTGCCATCGCCATAGAAAATGAAGGCCTGGGCCTTGGGGTTGTCGGGTTCCTTCCGGCCTTCGCTCCACTTGGCCATTTCCGCGACAAAGATGTCGAGATTGCCGTCGCCGTCGATATCGGCCACCTGGAGAGAATGCGGATGGATCATCGTCCGCCCCACCAGGTCGTGCCCGACCCAACTCTTGGGGTCCAGGGGGCGGCCTTTGCACTCGTACCACTTCACCGGCCCCGAACCGTCGCCGGGCGCGATCACGATCTGCGGGTACTTGGCGTCCTTGATGAACCGGCCGGCGAAAATCAAACCGCCAGGGTCGCCGATCTTCGTAACCGACCATTGGCCTTTCGCCACGTATTTGAACATGGAGTTGCCCGCCAGCAGCTCGGGCCTGCCGTCGCCGTCGACGTCGAAAGCCGACATGCCTTCCGGGTAAGGACCGGACGTCTCCGTGGCACCGGAGAACACCCGTTCGGCAGGCCACTCCTCGACCTCCCGCGGGCGGGCCGGGATATCGGCGACGAAAAGCGACCTGGCGTTCTGGTTCCAGTAGGCCAGTTGCGGTTTGCCGGTTCCTTTGAAGTCGGCAAAGCACTGGTCGTGGTGCTGGGTAGCGCCGCGGATCTTGATGGTATGGCGTTCCCAGGGCACGTCGGGCTTCCAGTCCTTGCCCGGATTCCGCCACCACCAGACCTTGTTGCTTTGCCAGTCGCCGCCGAAGACCAGGTCCGGAAATCCGTCGCCGTCGATGTCGCAGACCGCTCCGCCGGCTTCGATCGGCAGGAACTCCTTCTCGATCACGTAGCGGTCCCACCCCGTCTTGGTGCGGCGATACCACACCAGGGCCGGCCCCTTCTCGCGGAAGGCGAGTACGAAGTCGTTCCGCCCGTCCTTGTCGAGATCTGCCACCACCGCGGCCGTCTGCTGCCGCGAGGTGGTGGGGACGGGCAAATCGCCGTGGCGGCTGCTCAGGTGCAGCCAACGGAGGCCGGACGCCTCGACCGTGCCGAACTGGGCCGCACTGCCACTTGGCGCGACGGCATACGGATGCGGATCGGTGTCGTCTGCGGCAACTCCCGCGCAAGCGAGGAGCGTCGATAGGATCACGGCCATGGCCGCCGCGAATTGCGTCACGCGGGGGGATCGACTTATGGTGCTTGCAAATGATGTTCGCTTCTTCATCGGTTCTCCCAAATCACTCGTCATAGGGTGGGTCGAGCACGGAAGCCCTTGGCTGCTACTGTAACCCCACGACAGAAGGATTGCAAACGTCTTGAATCGCCTGGATCGTCGCCTTGTGTACATCCATTCCGGCGTAAATTAGACTAACGTTCATGGGACCAGTCCTTGGTTTATCATTATTGGATGACTAGCGATGCGTTGGCAAGCGGGCGGCGAAAGCGAAAACGTGGAAGATCAGCGGGGCCTGCCCGTGGGAATGGCCCTGGGCGGCGCAGGTACGGTGATCGTGTTGGTGCTCGGCCTGCTGTTGGGCAGAGATCCACTGGCCCTCCTGCAGCAGTTGCAGAACCAGGCTGCCCCGCCGGGTGCGCGGGCGCCGCGGCAGGGCAGTCCGGAGGAGGCCCAGGAGGTCTCCTTCGTCAAGCACGTGCTGTTTCAGACCGAACAGGTCTGGACCGAGCTTTTTCAAACGCAGATCCCGCGGCGGCCAACCTATCGCAAGCCCAAGCTCGTGTTGTTCACCGGCCGGGTCAACTCGGCCTGCGGACTGGCCGACGCGGCCGTCGGGCCTTTCTACTGCCCCGCCGACCAGAAGGTTTATATCGACCTGGAATTCTATGACGAGTTGAAGAACCGGTTCCACGCCGGCGGCGATTTTGCCAATGCCTACGTGATCGCCCACGAGGTCGGTCACCACGTGCAGAATCTGCTGGGGATCAGCATTGAAGCGAAGCACCGCAAGCTACCCCACGAGAGCGAGAAGCAACTCTCGGTCCGGTTGGAGCTCCAGGCCGATTTTCTGGCCGGCGTTTGGGCCCATTACGCCGATCAGAAATGGCGCATTCTGGAAGCGGGTGACGTCGAGAAGGCGATCAATGCCGCCCAGGCCATTGGCGATGACCGGCTACAGCAGCAGGCCCAAGGCTACGTCGTGCCGGAAAAGTTCACGCACGGCACGTCCAAGCAGCGTGTCCGCTGGTTCAGCGAGGGCCTGAAGACCGGCAATCTCAAGGAGGCCGACCAGCTCTTCAGCTTGCCGTACGCCAAGCTCTAACTGCGGCAGTGGGCGCTGAGGGATTCGAACCCCCGACCTATTCGGTGTAAGAACGTCCAATAGTTACGCCAAAAAGTCCGCTTTTCCCGAGGATTTCATGCATGTTAGCGCCTTCAGCCCCATTTACAAGCCTTCGCAAGGAAACCCCGGTTTTTGCGAGGAAAAGCGGTAGTGCAGCGCAGGTAATCCGGTGTTTTACCGGCTTCAAAGAAAAGTGCTTTGTTCAACGCTCGGACTGAGTTACCCGTTCGTCAGCAGGTAGCTGGTCGCCATCGTTTGGACAACGGGGGCTATGGCGGAATGCGGAGTACTCCATGCCGGTCTTTCCCGGCGCCTTGTCCTTCCGATCCGTTTATCCCCTTTGTCCTTCACGGCGGTTGTCAAGCAATTCCTGCAAAAGTCCCTGCGTTCCTGGAGATCGTGAAGAGAAACTCTGGTAGCTGACGGTATGACGGCAACCGCACGGCAGCTAGTTTTGACTCTCTTAGCTCTTCTATCTTGTCGTTCGCAAAGTCGGGGCCAACTACCCAGAAACCCATTATCGAGCGATTTGGCTGGCTCTTGGCGAGAGCAGCGAGTACACTGCGAGAGTAGATATCGTCGCCAGAGAGTCCTATTGCCAATACCAGCTTCTGAGCGAACACGTACTCCATTACCCGTTTCCGAGGGCTGTCGTTGGCGCCGATTGCTTCGAGATAAGTCTGGTTGTTGAGCAGGATCGACGTGTCATCTCCGTCCTTCGCGTCATACGGCAAATAGCCATGCGAGTGGAAAATGTGGACGTCAGCGCGGCGCAGTATTTCCGGATAGGTTGTGACGCTTTGCGCAACGAAACCATACAAGCGAAGATACATTTCTAGGATGCTATCGAAATTCAGCGTCAGGACCGTATCGACTCTTCCACGGGTGCTGCCGCACATGAGCGATCCGATCGCGACGAGAGTGTCCGAAGCCCAATTTCCTCCTTTCGGCGTCCAACGGTAGTAAAGCCACTTCTTCACGAGCGGCTCAAAACCGGTCGGGTCCGCGCGATGAATTCTTGAGAAGAATCGCGCCAACTGGTCACCGGGAACTTTTTTGCGGTTGATTCCGGCACCATCTACTCCCGCAGTACGCCCCATCAGCCTTGCTAAAGCGTGCCAGCCAGGCGCATAACCCAAGGAAACACCAGCACCGAGGAAGAGTGCGATCTCTCCGCGGTGAAGTGATTTACCTAAAACGCGGGCCGCCATTTCGTGGTTGTTTAGAAGTCCTGACCAATCAATGTCATGCATGGCCTATTCACCTTGCGCTTCGTGCGCGCACGAGTCAGGGGATTCACGTTTTCGGCATCGCGAACGAGTTCCATCCCGCCAAGTACCTCCAGTAGCTCGAAGAACTTGAAGACAGCGGATGATGGTGCGACGCCAGGGGTCAGTCGAAAGTTTCCGTGCTCGTCAAACCACGAAACGAACCGCCTCCGGTTCCCCCCAACCGGTGAGTCATAGTCCCGGCCCAAGCGACAGTCCTTGGGCGTTATCGTGACTTCCGGCCTGCGAAGAAGCTCCGAGTACAAGGGGCTCTCGATCACATTATCTCCAGAGAACTCTGCGACGCGAAGATTCGGAAGGCCTACCACAACCATCCGGCCAGAGCGAACCTTTACAGTTCCGTTTGAGACCTTTGCAGACTTCAGTTTGCTGAAGGTCCGCCGAACGTCAACCCCGAGGCAAGTCGAGAAGAGCCCCCCACGGCGGAATCCCTTTAGTATATCGTCGAGGAGGAAAAAGTAGGGCGAGGACAGTACGAAAAGACGCCCGACCCCCGTGGCGTTACGAAATGCGGCGAGCACCGGGTACTGGAAAAACGGCACACCGTCGCCAAGCAGTTGGCGCGGAAAATCCCGTTCCCCATCGGGAACGCCTGTCAACGGAATCGGCCCTGATTCAACATCCTGGAGGCCGAGCGGAAAGTATCGTTTATCGGTCTGGACGACAAGCGCGACGGCGCCTGATTCCCCTATGCCCTCCGGCACCTGCTCTGCCATCGAAGCAACGAACACGCCGCGCTTGTAGACGCCGCTTCTCTTAAGAGGTGTGCCGCCGAAGTCCCTATCCCGAGCAGCGAGTGAGAACCGTTAAGTGACAAGTTCCTTGCCAGCGGTGGGCCGCCGTAGAAATTCTGCGACAAGATGTAGGCGAGTCCCGAATTCAACTGAATTAGCGCGTCTACTGAAACATTCAACAGTCGATAGCTCGCCAGGTACTCCTGCGCGGTCGCCTCACCGCATTCATGCGGCTTCTCCCCTGTTGGATTGTCCGGTCTGCCATGAGTATTCAAGACAGCCTCGTGCCGGATGATTTCGTTGCATTGCTCAACAGCGCTCACGACAACCTCTCCCACGGTATGCAGCAACGAAGGCATGAGCAGTCGTGCGCGCTTAACGAGGGAGTCGAAGTTCAACCGCAGTTCTATCATCAGCCTCTGAAGGTCTGCACCCAGTGGCACTATGTCCCAATGGACCGGCGCGAGCTCGCAACCGTTGACACTGCTGAAGGCAACACTCGGTCCTTTCTCCAGAACGCCGTCCTCGACCACCCAGACTTCGCGGCACAGAATCTGCGACCCGTCTAAGACCTCCAAAAGCTCCGCCTCCGGCGTGTCATTGGGAAAGATCGCCACTATGGACGTGATTCCAAGGGAATACCAAAGGAACCGTCGGATCTCCTCGTCATTTACCTTTCCGAGTTGCGCGAAAGGCTGGCGATGAACGCAAAAGACGATCCGGTACTTCGTGCCGTCTTGAGGGAGAAACGGATCGTCGGCCACGGAGAAGATCGGGCTTGGCGAACAAAGGACTGTGTCTTTCGCCTGGGGGAACTGCGTTGGTATTTGGCGCTCGATCTGCACCCGAAATTTGGGCGTAGGATTCGACAAGTCATCGTACAAACAAACGTACGCACGCCGCCCCATCTGCGCCTTTACGCTGGTTAAGGCCCTTCAATTCGCATTGTGCCATCCTCTGCGCGAACGCGACGTTCGACAACTACCGCGGGCTCGCCTTTTCGGCTTCCAGGGGCGACGCGCACATCGGATGCCCGTGACTTGCCGTCCTCGAAGTGGCCTACCTCGTCCCGCCCAAAATCCGCGACGGGTCGTACCGGGCCCCCCCCGTGCAACATCACCTCCAGCGCGCGAATATCGTTCTCAATTTCGACAGGGTTCATCGCGACTGACCTTTACTGCAAGGGGTCTTGAAAAGATGCTTCTCTCATCTCACACTGCCATCGTCCGCTTCGCCTCCCGCTCTGAGATATTCCGCTCCTTGTCGGAACCGCGTCTCCACACTGATTGGAAATTCAATCTTCCAAAAACTGAGCTTAGCTCCAAAATAGCCGTCATTCAAGGGGGGAGGAGCTTTGCCACGGTCCAGCAGATTTGCGCCATGTTACCAGCCAAGTGGCGCGTCCGTCGTACCACTGCGATGCGAAAATCACAAGTTGGTTTTTCGCACAGCAGGAACTCACGTCGGTTCTCCGCGGGGTACGAGCAAAGTGATATTTGTCACCTTGATCTGAAATGACAGTTGTGAGATGCATAAAAGGTTGTCGGGATTATGCCGATCGCGGTGGGCACCGGCCAGAATGCTTCAGCCAGATTGACCGGTGCATCCAGAACCGGCGGTGCAGCTCAGACTTTCAGCCACCTCGGAACTGCCACTTCAAATCAAAGTGATAATTGTCGCCTTGATCAATTCCTGATGGTACACTAGAGGCGCGTCCGAGATTTCAATACCCCCACGTAAGGGGATACACCCCATGCGTCCGACTTTCGATTCTCCAGCGCATGCCATCGCAGTATTCGACGGGATTCACCGCGCCCTGGCGGGAACCGCTGATCTCAAGCAAATCAAGGCCCTTCGCGATCAGGCGGAAGCGGTCCGCCGCTACGCCACAACCGCCGCCCTCGGCCTGGAAATGCAAAATCGGGCGATGGAGATGAGGCTCGCAGTCGAGCGGCGGGCAGGCGAGGTTCTGCGGGACATGCAACTTCGCGGCGGCGACCGGAAGTCTGGCCGCCAGGACGATACACGACTCGAAGGCTTAGGAATCACGAAGGAGGAGTCATTTCGTTGGCAGCGCGAGGCGTCGCTACCAGAAACGGACTTCCGGGAGTACCTGCGAGTGGCAAAGGAGAACGGCAAGAAATTGACCTCCCGCGGGCTCCTCGACTTGGCCCGCGTCCATGCACGGGACATCCTTGCCAAGCACGACGCCGCCACCGGCGGACGCAAGTTCAACGCCCTCCTTGCCACCGCGTCGATCAACGATGCGATCGAGTACTACAGAATATTCAAGGCCGCGTTAGCCGAAAAGCAACAGGCTGACTCGGAGTTCGTCCCGCTCAACATCGCCGCCGTTTTCTCCCCGCCCGCCAACGTCAGCGCCGACGTCAAGCAGATCCAGGAAGACCTGCCCCAGGAGCAGGAAGACAACAAGCACAACCCGGAAGAGAAGAAGAAGTCGCTTGAAACTATCATCGCCGACTACAACGCCCGCTTCGGCACCAACCACCGCATCGAGGATTTCGACCTCTACTACCAGGACGTCCAGAAACGCATCAAGGACCAGCAGTTCCCCAACGCCGACCTGCCGAAGAAGGGCCGCGAAAAGCTCGACCTCACCATTGTCGTTGATATGTTTGCGTGGCCGGCATCCGCTCGATGCTGGCAATGTGCAGCAAGGCACGACAAATCACCCGGTCGGAATCCGGGACGCCGATAACCAGTGTGGATCTCAGGAGCATTGCGAATTCGGGATGGCGAATCTGATGGACTTCGCCGTTTGACAAGTGGACCTGGAGCGGTTGGAACGGCCGTGTGATAAGGAATTCCCGGACGGTTTCCGCGTTCATCGTGTTCGGCTTTCAGAAAGGATACTTGACTTGCGACAATCCAATTATACCACGGCCGCCGACTGTTTCGACGGCTGGCGCGACGACGCGCTGACCGGCTCGCCGCCGATGTTCCACCCGATAGCTTCGGCCGGGGGGCTGGCACGAATCGAAATCGCGCCGGGGCTGGTGACGCTGCTTGGCGGGGCGTCAGGGGCCGGCAAGACGGCTTTCGCCATGCAAGGTGGGATCGACGCCTTGCGGCTGACGCCGACGCTGCGGGCGCTGGTTTGCAATGTCGAAATGGGCCGCTGTCTACGCTAGACAACGGCCCAAGCGAGTGGGCGCTGAGGGATTCGAACCCCCGACCTATTCGGTGTAAGCGAATCGCTCTAACCAACTGAGCTAAGCGCCCGAATCGTTCGCATCCTAACCGGCGAACCGCACGGCTGTCAATCTCCCCTCAGAACGTCGAAGAATTGATAAGCGTCCAGCTATTGATCTTTGCATTGAAAATGAGCCATTGCGTTGTGTGGCAGGGGCGTAGGCCGGAACAAGCTTGCGCAGTTCCGGCACGAATCGGCATCAACGCCGGAACTGCGCAAGCTTGTTCCGGCCTACATGGCTCATTTTCAATGCGAAGATCAATAGAATTTGGTCCGAAATAACGTCCGACCTGTAGGATGGGCTCGGGCACCATGTAGTTATTGTCGGCCCATCGCTACATGTGACGGCCCGGGAAGGCCGTCCTACGGAAGGTATTTTCGACCAAATCCTTAGAGCGAACCGGCGGCCCGCGACGATTGCGCCGAACCGCTGTGCCAACTTCCGGCCGGCATGATGGAACTATCGTCGGCCTGGCCCACTTTCAAAGCGGTCTTCTTTCCGCCGCTTCCTTTGGGAACGGGGCGCCGCGAATCGTCGCCTTCCGGCTTTGCCGCAGGAACCAGAGGTTTTTCCGCAGTAGTCTTCTCCTCGGCGGTATCCAGCGCCGGCCCAGTCGAGCCCGCCGGCAATCTCGGGCGCAAGGGCAACTCGGGATTGGGTAGAATTGGGGGAACCGCATCGGACCGCGGCCCAACGGCCGGTTTCGGGGCTGCGGAGGCAGGAGCGAGCGAGTCGGTCGCCGGCACGGCCGGCGGCGCATTCAGCCCATCGTCCGTTTCGATCGTCGCGGGGGCAGGCGACGGACTGGCGGGCGCCGGCAGATAGGGCCAAACGTAATGTAGTGCGACAACAATCGCCACCAAGGCCGCCAGGGAAACGATCCACGGCAAATGCCGATAGTAGGAAGGAACCACCGGCGCGAGCGAAACCGTCCAAGTCCGCCCGCCCGGCGCCGCCGGATACAGGCCCGACCCACGCGCCACCCAAAGCAGGTCATTGACCAACTCCAAGGGCGACGCATAGCGGCGGCGGGGGTCCTTGGCCAGCATCTTGCGCAAAATGCGGTTCACGTCCTCCGGCAACTCGGGGCGGAACTGACGCAGGTCGGGCGGCTGATCGGCCTGATGCTGCAACAACTTCTGCAACATCGTGCCGCCGAGAAATGGCGGCCGGCCGGTGAGCATGAAAAAGAACGTGCAGCCCAACGAATAAATGTCGCTGCGGACGTCGGTGTTCCGCGGGTCGCGGGCCTGCTCGGGCGAGATGTAGTCGAAGGTTCCCAACGTGACGCCGCTTGCCGTCAGATCGACGGCGGCCGCATCGACTTCCCGCAACCGGGCCAGACCCATGTCGATCAATTTGGCCTGGCCGGCGGGCGTGATCAGCAGGTTCGACGGCTTAATGTCGCGATGTACGACGTTGCGCTGCGCCGCGTGGGCCAGGGCATCGGCCACTTGTAGCGTGTAGCTCACGGCCTCCGCCAAGGGCAACGGGCCCTTGCTTTCGACGAGGTCGCGAACATTGACCCCCTCAATGAACTCGAAGACTATATAATGCAGCCCGCGGTCTTCGCCCACATAGTAGACGCGGGCGATATTGTCGTGATCGAGCCGTGCGGCCGACTGGGCCTCGTTTTGGAACCGCAGCACTGTTTCGCGATCCGACGCGTGCTCCGGCGAGAGGATCTTCAACGCCACACTGCGGGCCAAGCGGGTGTCCAAGGCGCGGAACACTTTACCCATCCCACCACCACCCACGTATTTTAGCAGCTCGAAATGTCCCAACCGCTCGCCAGGCAGAATTCGGCCATGGAGGATCCGCGCCACCGAGTCGGACGGCCCATCCGCCGGCAACATTCCAGGTTGGCTAATGACGGTCGGCTGATCCTCGCCAACCACAGGTGCGACGCGACTGGCGGAAACGGTGCGGCCGGACGACGAGCCTTCCGAGGACTGGAGCACTTCGGGCGGGACTGGGGAAAATGCCGAACCGCGTGCGCTGGAGGCCGATTCGCTCATAGGTCCCTCGCGGTCCGAACTAAAAGTTTGCGCCGTCTACCCAGAGTTCCACGCTGAGCGAAGGCAGTTGTAGAAAAGAAAAAAGGCAGACAAACCACCCGACGACCACCCGAAACGACTGAGTTTTACTTTAACCTAGTCAAAGTGCCGCGTCAATTCGCGGTCATGGTCGCCAAGGACGTGTCTTGCTCCACGTTATGCGAAAGGGTGGATCTCCGGGTCCATTTGGTTGCAGCCCACGGACTCGGAAATCCGTCCTGGGACTGAGTCATGGACAAATCTCTCATGATAGTATTCTGTTTGAACTCGCTATACTATTGCACGATTGTTGACCGGCCATGAAAAAACCGCATCTGACCCCACCGATGACCTAGCATTGAATCGCTACATTGCCGGGAGTTGCCTTTGCACCGGGGGAAAAAATCGGAATTTCTCGGCAAACCGATACTGGACACTTTGGAAAACGAGACAAATTCTTCAATTCCGACAAATTCGCATTTTCTACGGCAAAATCATGACATCCCAAGATTTGTCAATAAGAATCTTCGCCGGTCGCCTGGCTGCGGCATATTCTCGAGGCAAGGGGGCACCGCCGCCGGGCTCCAGGCAAGGTCTGCCAGCATTGCCATAAGTGCTTGCACTGCATCAATTTGAACGAGTAGTTATGGCTGCGGCAGGAGGCCGCATTGATCGCCGGCAAAGAATTAGTGGAGAGCGGAAGACCCGGCCCGCGCCGCGTGTTCCGTATTTTCCCTCACAAGCCCCCGAATATGGAGATTCGTCGAAATGACGCTCATTAGCCACAAGCACGCGGAAATCAAGCGCGCCGTCGAAAAGCTGTTCGCCACCAAGCCGGACTGGATGAAGTTCTATCGCGAGGTGATTGGCCTCCACGGGCTGATACGCCGGGCGTTCCCCACCTTTGAGGCGATGGCCGAATTCGAGCAGACCGAGACCTACCGCGAGATTCATCGCATGCTGGCAGAGCTCCGCAAGCAACCCTTACCCAAAGCGCTGGCCGAGGACACGAAGGTCATCACCGTACGAATTCCCGAGAGCCTGCACGAAGCATTGCGGAGCGAGGCCTTCGCGCACCGCACCACGATGAACAAATTGTGCATTTCCAAGCTGGTCCAATTCATCGACACCGAGAATGTGCCCGCAGTCTTTGAAGAAACGAAGCCCGAGGAGTTGGAGGAAGAAAAGACGGGAGTCGGCCTATAAGCCGGGTTTTGTCTGCCGCCCGATGGGACGGCGCGATGATCATTTCTCTAGGAAATCGATTGCTCGATCCCTCCAGCGGCCTACCCGGAAGTCGATGGCGGGCCGGACTAACCCGCTGGGGGGCACTGGCGGCGATGCCGCCAGCTCCAGCCCATGCTCCCTGTTTGACCTTGCTCCCAGTGGGGTTTACCGAGCCAGGCCGGTCACCCGGCCTGCTGGTGAGCTCTTACCTCACCGTTTCACCCTTACCGCGCGGGCCGAAGCCCGCGAGGCGGTTTACTTTCTGTTGCACTTTCCCTGGCCTTGCGGCCGGTGGGCGTTACCCATCACTGCGTCCTACGGAGCCCGGACTTTCCTCCCGCCGAGTCCTACTCGGAGCCAATCGCGGCAGCTCCCTTCGAACTCGGCCGGCGACCATCCGACCGACTCCCGACGAGATTAAACATAGTCCTTCGGCGGCCGGCCGGGAAGGGGGTACGGGCAAGTAGGGTGGGCCGAGTTCTACGAGTCCCACCGAGAAGTCGCCAAGTCAAGGAAACCAGGATGGTGGGACTCGTTTCACTCGGCCCACCCTACTTGGATGGCACCGAGGCCCCTTACGTTTGAATCACAGCGACACTCATCCAGACTTTGCAATTTGTCATGTTCCACATGTTGACGCCCAAGTCAATGACAACTAAACTACAACGAGAGTCTGGCCGTTGCGAGTCGGGCAGCCGCGACGGAACTTTATTTGCCAGATCAACTTGCGTGAGGAACCGCCATGTTCGGTGAATTGCACCCAATCGGAGGGGGTGATCCAATTCCTCTGTTGAAAAGGAATCTTCTTGTTGGACGGCGGGAAAGCTGCGATATTGTTTTGCGGTTTTCCAATGTTTCGGCGCAGCATTGCGAATTGAACGTCAATGACGGATTCTGGTACGTCCGCGACTTGAATAGTCGCAACGGCGTGAAGGTCAACGGCAACCGAGTCACCGAGAAACGGGTCGACCCCGGCGATGTCCTGTGGATTGCTAAACATGGCTACGAGGTCAAGTACTCGCCCGTCGACCTAGGTGCGGTCGGTCCGCCGCCGCCGGATGTTCCCGAGGCGGTGCTCTTCAGTCAGAGCCTGCTGGAACGGGCGGGGTTGGAAGGCCGGCGGTCGGCCAAACCGAAAGGTCCGCAGCCCCCCAGTCGCGATCGCGAGGCGCCGGCCCGCTACGACATCACTAAAGACGAGCCAGGCAAGGTTCGCCATCAGCACAGGATCAGCGACGAGCCAGTTTAGGCCGAGATTGATGGCGAAAAAGAAGAAGTTCAGGGCTGAATTTCGCAAGAATCGCACACCACGTGCTCGCAAGACCGACTGGACGCGGCAATTTGACGAGCATGGTTTTCAAGAGCAGGCCCCGGAAACGGAAGAACGCATCAGCGGCCGCGGCGAAATGACTCGCCATCGCACGATCTGCACCTCCGAGGTTGCCCCCGAGTTGGGCGACGCCGAGATCCCTTTCGACGTGCTCCTGGACGTCGACCCGGCGGCCTGCCGCCGCGGACGCGTGCTCTCGGTGTTCGGGCTGACGAGCACGGTGCTGGGCGACGACGGCACTCTTTATCCGTGCGCTACAAGGCGAATTCTGAAAACGCTCAGCAGCGACGAGCGCAACCCGGTCGTCGCTGGCGATCGAGTGCTCTTTCGCCTTGACGAGAACGTGCAGCTCAAAGAGGGAATGATCGTCCGCGTCGAGCCTCGGCACGGTACGCTCTCCCGGGCAGTGCGCGGTCGCCGCCAGGTGATCGTTTCCAACGTCGATCAACTGCTCGTCGTGGCCAGCGTGGCCGAGCCGCGGCTGAAGCCGAACCTTATCGATCGCCTGCTCGTGGCCGCCGAAAAAGGCCGCGTCCGGCCGATCATCTGCATCAACAAGATCGATCTCGTCGAGCCCGCGAACTTGGAGCCCTTGGTGGGTGTCTACAGCCGCATGGGCTACCCGGTGCTCTTGGTCAGCGCGAAGACGGGCTTTGGAACGGACCGTCTCCGCCGCCTTGTCGCGGGGCGGGAAAGCGTGGTGGCCGGGCAAAGCGGCGTGGGCAAGTCGTCGTTGCTGAACGCCATCGACACGAACTTGCACCTCCGCGTCGGCGCGGTCAGCGAAGAGAACGAAAAAGGACGGCACACGACCACCACGGCCCGATTGTCGGCTCTGGGCTGCGGCGGCTTCGTCGTCGACACGCCGGGCATGCGAGGTTTTGAGCTGTGGGACGTTATTCCCGAGGAGGTGGCCGGCTATTACCGCGACCTGCGGCCTTACGTGAGCCTCTGCCGGTTTCCCGACTGCACGCACACCCACGAAGATGATTGCGCCGTCAAAGATGCCGTGACCGACGGCCGCCTGGACGAACGCCGTTACGAGAGCTATTGCAGCATGCGCAGCGGGCAGGCGGAGGAGCAGTGTACTCCTCACGCTCCGCCGTGAGGGTTTGGACATCACGGCGGAGCGTGACGAGTACGGAAAGGAGAATGACTGCATGACACCGCGAGCGCGGTTGGGCTATTATCGTGGCCGTCCGGCAAGGACGCCCGCAAGAGAGGACCCGTCCCGTGCACCTGACCGGTTGAGGAAAGAAGCTGCTGTGAAGGAGATCCGTCGCACCGAGAGCGTGGTAAGCGAGTCGGCCGTCCTCGTGGGCGTCTTTCTCGCGGAGCGTGAGCACAGTCCCTCGAACCAAGACCATGAGCTGGTCCCGCTGGAGGAATTGGAAGGTCTTGCCGAGGCCGCCGGCACGCACGTCGTAGGCAAGCTGACCCAGCGCCGCGAAGCCCCGGACGCGACGACCTATCTGGGCAAGGGAAAGGTGCAGGAGCTGACCGCCCTGGCTCACTCCGAAATGGCCGACGTGATCATCTTCGACAACAATCTCAGCCCCGGCCAGACGCGGAACCTTGAGGAAGCCACCGGGTTGAAGGTCCTCGACCGCACGGAGTTGATTCTCGACATCTTCGCCAGCCGGGCCCAGACGCACGAGGCCCGCCTGGCGGTCGAGCTGGCCCAGTTGGAATACCAGATGCCGCGCTTGAAGCGGATGTGGACGCACCTCTCGCGGCAGGCGCAAGGCGGCGTCGGGCTGCGCGGCCCCGGCGAAAAGCAGTTGGAAGTCGACCGCCGGCTGGCCGAAAAGCGGATCAGCGACCTGCGGAAGCAGCTTCGCGCCATCGAACATCGCCGCCAGCGCGAGGTCGCCGCACGGCGGACGCAGATGACGGTTTCGCTGGTGGGCTACACCAACGCCGGCAAGAGCACGCTGCTCAACGCGCTGACCGGGTCCGACGTTTTCACCAAGGACCTGTTGTTCGCCACGCTCGACACGCGGACCCGTCGCTGGCAATTGCCCGGCTGGGGGCCCGTGCTGCTGAGCGACACTGTCGGCTTCATCCGCGATCTGCCGCACCATTTGATCGCCAGTTTCCGGGCGACGCTGGAAGAGGCCCGGCAGGCGGACCTGCTGCTGCACGTGGCCGACGCTGCCAACCCGGCCGTGCTCGAGCAGATTGCCGCGGCCTACAAGGTGCTGGAGGAACTCGGCATCGAGCAGAAAGACACGCTGCTGGTGCTGAACAAGATCGACGCCCTGCCCGATCGGGTCCGCCTTGACGGCCTGTTGAATCGCTATCCCAACGCCATCCCGATCAGTGCCCGTTCGGGCCAAGGGATGGCCAACCTTGCCGCGGCGGTGAGCCATGCCCTGAGCCGCAGTTTCCTGGACATTGAAGTGGAGATGGGCCTCGACAACGGCCGCATGCTGGCCTATCTGGCCGCTCACGGCGAAGTGCTGTCGAAGACTTTCCACGATTCGCGGGTGGTGGTCCATTGCCGGATTTCGCAGCACTTCGTAAGCCGCATGGAGAATGACGGGGTTGTCATTCGGCCCCACGGAATGGATAATGGGCAGTCGTAGGTCCCTTCTGCCGGAAGGGACTAATGTGCTTCAAGCCGCTTGAGAAACTCTGTTATTTCCACAGGTCCATCCCATGTTAGTCCCTTCCGGCAGAAGGGACCTGCCTTATGGCCAGACGCGAGATCCCCGGAAGCCGAGCGATCGTGACCGGCGCCTCCAGCGGCATCGGCCGGGCGACTGCGCTGGAACTTGCCCGGCAAGGCGGCAACGTTGTCTGCATGGCGCGGCGGGAAGATCGCTTGCTGGCACTGGCCAAGGAGATTGAATCCTTGGGCGGCCGCGTTGCCTGTGCGGCCGGCGATGTTACCGATCCGGCTGCCCGCGCGGTGCATTGAAGCGGCCCAGTCGCATTTCGGCGGCCTGGATATTCTGGTGAACAACGCGGGCGTCGGCGCGATCGGTCCCTTCGAGACGGCCGATCCCCAACGGGTGCGGCGGTTGATGGAGGTCAATTTCTTCGCCCTCGTCGAAATGACCCGTGCCGCCCTGCCTTTGCTGAAACAGGGCCGGCGCCCGATCATCGTCAATATCAGCTCGATCCTCGGTCGCCGCGGCGTGCCGTACAACAGCGAATACGCGGCCAGCAAGTTTGCCGTACACGGATTCAGCGAATCGATCCGGGCCGAGTTCTTCGCAGCCGGAATCGATGTGCTCGTGGTCAGCCCCGGCACGACCGACACGGAGTTCTTCGACCAGGTCCTTGAGAGCAAAGGCGGCCCAAAATGGCCGGAGCATACGGCCGTCACCGCCGAAACGGTCGCCCGCGCCACGGTCCGCGCGATCCGCCGCGGCAGTCACGAAATCACGCCGTATCTCTGGGGCAAGGTGCTCGTGCTGCTCAATCGAGTTTCGCCCTGGCTCGTGGACAAGCTTATGGCCCGCTACGCTTGAAAGCCGAAATCCGAATAGCGGAATCCGAAACAAATCCCAAGCACGAAATACAAAGTCTCAAAACGTTTTGATCATTCCGGTTTTGGCATTTGAATTTGTTTCCGATTTCGTATTTCGTATTTCGAATTTGTCAGTTTTCCAGCCCACCGTCCCTCCGTTATGTTGCTTTCGAGTTTGCTGACAATGGCGATCTTGCTGCTCTGCTCGGCCTTTTTTTCGGCCAGCGAGGCGGCCATGTTCTCGCTTTGCAGGGCCCAGCGCAGGGAGTTTTCCCAGGGTTCCAGGGCACAGCAAACGATCGCCCATCTGCTGGATGACCCCGACCGACTGCTGACGGCCGTGCTCTTCTGGAATCTGCTCATGAACCTGTCGTTCTTCACGATCGGCTCGATCATCAGCCTGGAGATGCAGCAGGCCGGGCAGGCGACGGCGGCGGGTGCTTTCGCCGTGGGCGCGCTGGTGACGATCATCGTATTCGGCGAAATGCTGCCCAAGAGCATGGGCGTCCTGCAATCGCAGCGGCTGGCCGTGTGGCTGGCGATCCCCCTGGCCGCGACGATTCGCATCGTCAATCCTCTCATGCCGGTCTTTCGCGTGGCCACGCTGCTCTCCCGCCGCCTACTGTGGCCAAAATTCGAGCCGGAGCCGTACCTGCACATCCGCGACCTCGAACGCGCCGTGAAACTCTCCGGCGCCGACACCGCACTGGTCGAGCAGGAGCAGCGCGTGCTGGAAAGCATCGTGTTGCTTTCCGATATCCGCGCCGAGGAACTGATGCGGCCGCGGACGCAGTTCCTCTCGTACCATCCGCCCGTGACTCTGGCCGATTTGAAGACCCGGCCGCCGTCGGGCGGTTATCTCCTCGTGACCGAGCCCGATAGCGAAGAAGTGGCAGCCGCCATCGCCCTGGACGACGTTCTGGCGGATACCGGACGGACCCTTGGATCTGCTGGCCGAACCGGTGATCTACGTGCCCTGGTCGACCCGCGCCGCCGACGTGCTGGAACTGATCCGCCGCCGCAAGCGGGAAGTGGCCGCGGTGGTCAACGAGTTCGGCGAAACGATCGGCATCCTCACCTTCGACGACATCCTCGACACGCTCTTCAGCGGCGCCCCCAGCCGCAGCGAACGGCTCTTGCGCCGCGAACCCATCCGCCCCATCGCGCCGGGGGTCTGGCACGTCACGGGCATGACCAGCGTGCGGCGCCTGGCCCGTTATTTCCAGATCGAGAAGCCGGCAACGCATAGCGTCACGCTTTCCGGCGTCATCCAGGAAGTCCTGGAGCGGTTGCCAGAGCGGGGCGACGAGTGCCAGTGGGGGCCGTTCCATTTCAAAATCCTCGACGTGCCGCTCCGCGGTCAGTTGCTCATCGAGCTGACCGGGGCACCCTCTGGGTCCGTCGCCAAGGAGGAGACGCCATGATCTGGATGGCCCTGGGGCTGGGGATCTTCGGCCTGTTCCTCAGCGCGTTCTTCAGCGGCTCGGAGACGGGCTTCTATCGGGCCACGCGGCTGCGATTGGTGCTGGATGCCATGGCCGGCGACCGAGCGGCCCGCGGCCTTTTGTTTCTCACGAATCATCCGGCGTTGTTCGTGGCCACCGCCCTGGTCGGCAACACCGCGGCCAATTACTTGATTTCGTTGGCAACGGTGATCGGCATGGGCCAGGTGTTTCCCCTGGTCCCGAAAGCGGCGGAGATCATCGCTTCGATCGTTCTGGCGCCGATCGTGCTGGTCTATGGCGAGTTGCTGCCGAAGAACCTGTTTCTTCAGGCCCCCAATCGCTTGTTGCGGCGTGGCGGCGGGCTGTTTCTGTTCTTCGTCGCACTCCTGTTTCCCCTGGCTGGCCTGCTCTGGCTGCTGGGCCGATTGCTGGCCCGCGTGACGCGAACCTCGCACGAACCGATCCGGCTCGTCTTGGCGCAGCGCGAGTTGCGTCGGATCCTGGCCGAAGGGCACGAGGCCGGCATCTTGCACCCGGCCCAGCAGAGTCTGGCGCATGGAATTCTGGCGGTCGCCCGCAAGCCGGTGCGACAGTTCCTCTCGCCGCTAGGTGCGATGGTCCGTGTCGACATGAGCAAAGAGGCCGTGCTCCGCCTGGCCGAGCGGAACCACACGGCCGTGATCCCGGTTGCCGCTGACGCCTCCGCTCGGTTAGTCGGTTATGTGCGGATCCTCGATTTGCGCTTGCACGAAGGTGACGACCTGGCCCCCATTCGCCCCTTGCCCGAGGTCCGTGACGACAGCACGCACCTGGCCGCGCTCATGCGTCTGGAAAGCACGGGCGACAGTCTCGCTCGAGTTGTGAACGCCCGTGGCGAGACGGTCGGCATTGTAACCCTCGAGCGTCTCCGCGAGCCGCTATTTTAATTACCGCACTCCAAATGGGGCTAACCGCCCGGCCTCCAAGCTGCTAAAATATAAGTACTGACGCTTTGCTGCCCGGAAAAATCACCATGCCTGCCCTTCTCGACCTGACGCGACCCACGCACGAGTTGCAGCCCTATAAGGAACTGTCCAGCGATCTCCTCACCGAGCGGATCCAGCAGGTCCGTGCCGCCATGGGCCGGCGGCTGTTGATCCTGGGGCATCATTACCAGCAAGACGAAGTGATCGCCCTGGCCGACCTCCGCGGCGACAGTTTTCAGCTCAGTTCGCTGGCGGCGGCCGAAGAAGAGTGCCGGGCGATCGCCTTCTGCGGCGTGCACTTCATGGCGGAAACGGCCGACATCCTCGCCAATCGACCCGAGCAGCTCGAGCGCCGCGGCGGCGAGCGGGTAACCGTGGTCCTGCCCGACATGAAGGCCGGCTGCTCGATGGCCGACATGGCGGCCATCGAGCAGGTGGAAGACTGCTGGGATCAACTGGCCGAAGTGATCGACGTCGAGGATGTCACGCCGGTCACCTACGTCAACTCGGCGGCCAGCCTCAAGGCCTTTTGCGGACGGCACGGCGGGATCGTCTGCACGTCGTCCAACGCCCGAGTTGTGTTGGAATGGTCGTTCCAGCGGCGGCGGCGGGTGCTCTTCTTTCCCGATCAGCACCTTGGCCGCAACACGGCCTTGAAGATGGGTGTTCCGTTGAGCGAAATGCCCGTCTGGGACCCGCGCAAGAGCGAGATGGGCGGCAACGACCGCGCGACGATCCTTGCCAGCCGCGTGCTCTTGTGGAAGGGCCATTGCAGCGTCCATCAAATGTTCCAGCCCCAGCACGTGGCCCAATTTCGCGCGAAGTATCCCGGCATAAAGATCCTCGTCCATCCCGAGTGCATGATGGAGGTGGTCGAGCAGGCCGACGTGATCGGCTCGACCAACCGCATCATCCAGGCCGTCGAGCAGGCTCCGCCGGGCAGCCGCTGGGCCATCGGCACGGAGCTGCATCTGGTCGAGCGGCTGAAGCACGAGCATCCCGAGCAGGAGATCCATTTCCTCTCGCCGATGGTCTGCATGTGCGCGACCATGTATCGCATCGACCTGCCGCATCTTTGCTGGTCGCTGGAGAACCTCGCCGCCGGCACGCCGGTGAACGTCGTGCGGGTTGACGACGAAACAGCCCGCTTCGCCCTGGAGTCGCTGCGGAGGATGCTGGAGGTGAAGTAGGGCATTACCTTTCGGATCCATCCTCCATCGCCACCAGGTTCAGCTTCACGAGCTTTCCGGTCTTCGGCCGCTTTTCTTCCGAACAGATCCCGATGACTTTCATGACCTCGTCATAGCGCAGGCTCTCGCTGGCTTGGACGATGACCTGCTCGATGGGACTGCCAGGATCGCTGAGAGTGGTCCGCATGTTGTCGCGGAGAACGCCGAAAGTCTGCGCCGGCAAATCGTTGATGGTCATGCGGTCCAGGCCGCCGCTGGTGGAATACAGATTGATCCGCAGCGTATCGATGCCTGCCGGCTTGAAGTTCGATGGGCTCGGACCATTGACCACCGGCTGGACACGCGGAAGATGCAACTGCACGGCCGGTTCCAACGGTCCGGGCCGGAAAGTCAAGATAAAGAAGGCGAGCAACTGGAAGGCCATGTCAAGCATCGCCGTCACGTTGAGTTCCACGCCCTCCGTTGAGCGCCGACGAGCCATGCCGCACCTCCTCTCACGCATTGCAACAGGTTCTTGCCCTCTATAGTCCATTCGAGCGCCAAGGCGGCGATTATTCCCCGAACAGTGAACATCATCGGAGCGAACTGTTCGGTGCCCGCCAAGCCCGCCTGGCACGGCTATGGTCAGAGCCTGATCATCCGCCGCAACGGCAAGGTCGCGGCGAAGGTCAAGAACGACCTTGGAAACGAGCTGATCTACGCAGATTTGCCGGCGGGAAAGTAGCCACGTAGGCCGGAACAAGCTTGCGCAGTTCCGGCACTGGTTCGGCCGCTGGGGGAATGTCCGCATTAAACGTTCCGCAATTTATGCTCACGATATCGATCCCTGCCGGAACCGACCCGCGACCCGCAACCGGGTACCCCGGGTGCCCCGAAGCTTGTTCCGGCCTACACTTCCGGCCCGCATTGCAATCGCGGGCGTTTTCCGCTCAAATAGGTTGGAAGTCTCGTGCGATCCTCACGGATGTTTGGGAGCCATTTCTCTCGTGTCCAGCCCCGCGGTGCAACCCATCTTGGCGCTACTGGCCTGCCCGGTCGGCGGCAACCCCCTGCAATATGTGGTCGAAAAGGCCTTCGCCCACCTGAATCTCGACTGGCGGTTCCTCAGCCTTGAGGTCACACCGGAATGCCTGGCCGACGCCGTGCGCGGCATGCGGGCCATGGGTTTTCGCGGCGGCGCCGTGGCCGATCCCCATCGCCGCACCGTGCTTCCGCTGCTGGACAGCGCCACCGATACGGCCGCTCTGCTGGGCAGCGCGAACATCGTCACCGGCCAAGAAAACCGCCTGCGGGGCGACAACACCGAAGGCCGCGGGCTGGTCGAATCGCTTCGCCGCGTGACCGATCCGGCCGGCAAGCGCTGCCTGATCCTCGATGCGGGCGAACTGGCCCAGGCCGTGGCCGTGGAGCTGGCCTCGGCCGGCGCCGCCGAAATCCGCATCGCCGATCCGTCGGCCGAACGGGCCGCAGCCGCGGCAGGGCTGCTCACCAGCAAGTTCCCAGTGGCCGCCTCGTCGTTGGTTTGGGACGGCGGTTTTCACGTGCCTGAAGATATCGACGTGCTGATCCACGCCTTGTCGATCGAGCCGAACGATGCCAAAACGCACCTGCCCGTCGATTCGGCCAGTCTTCGCCCCGAGTTGATCGTGGCCGACCTGGCCGTCAACCCGGATGAAGCCTGGCTGCTGCATGAAGGGGCTGCGCGGGGATGCACGACGATCGATGGCCTTGGCGTCTTGGTGGAGCAAATGGCCGTCGATTTCCGCCTCTGGACCCTGGTCGATCCCGATCGTCCCTTGATGCGCGAGGCGGTGGAGGAGTTTTTGGAATTGTAGGGAACGCAACGGAATTAGATGACACCCAACCGCAAAACCAGACCATGGCCGACAATCTTCCCGGTCTTCTCATCACCGGTACCGACACGGGCGTCGGCAAGACCTACGTTGCCGCGCTGGTCGCCCGATCGCTCGCCGCGTCCGGTTGGCGGGTGGGCGTCTACAAGCCGGCGGCCAGCGGATGCACCCGCGACGCTCAAGGCTGCCTGGTTTCCGATGATGCCGTCGCCCTCTGGGAAGCGGCCGGCCGGCCGGGTGACTTGGAGCACGTCTGCCCACAGCGTTTTGCCGCTCCCTTGGCCCCGCACCTGGCCGCACGGGCCGAAGGCCGAGAGATCGACGCCGACTTGCTGCGCACGGGGCTGGACTATTGGCGATCGCGGTGCGAGGTCGTGCTCGTTGAAGGGGCCGGCGGGCTGATGTCGCCGCTGGGCGACGGCGAGTACGTGGCCGACCTGGCCAGGGATTTCGGTTTTCCGCTGATCGTCGTCTTGCGCAATATTCTCGGCACGATCAACGCCACCTTGCAGACTCTGATTGCGGCCTCCGTCTATCACGGCGGCCTGAAGGTTGCCGGAATCGTGCTCAATCATCCCGCGCCGCCGGCCAACGACCTCAGTCTGGCCACCAACCGTGCCGAGATTGCCGCCCGCTGCGCCGCGCCGCTGCTGGCCGCCGTGGCCTTTGGGGCCAAACGGTTCGACTGCGACGTGGATTGGTGGAATCTGGCTACTTGAGAACCTGCGATGACAACCGTTGACAGCCAGGCGAATTCCAACGTGACCTTTCCCGGCGCGGAGTACGTGCGTCGGCAGGACGCGCGCCGTGGCGAAGCTCGGCGCCAAAAGCGGCAGGAGAGTCTCGCCGGGCATAGCCGGGTCGCGGCATTTCTGGCAATCTTGGCCGTTGGCTATGCCGCGTGGAGAGCCGGGCATCTGCTGGTCCCCTGGTTGCTTCTCGTGCTGGTCGCCTTCGTCGCTGCCATTGCCTGGCATCGCCGCGTGCTTCGGGCCCTTGAGCGGACCCAGCGGGCGATTCGTTACTACGCCAGGGCCCTAGCCAGGCTCGACGACCACTGGGCGGGTATCGGCCCAAGCGGCGAGCGATATGCCAGCCGCGAACATCCCTATGCGAAAGACCTCGATCTATTCGGTCACGGGTCCCTGTACCAGTTGCTCTGCGCCGCACGGACGCGGATGGGGCAGGATGCGCTGGCCGACTGGCTGCGCGAACCGGCTGATCCCGCCACGATTCTTGGCCGGCAGGCGGCGGTCGAGGAACTGCGCGAGAGACTCGATCTTCGCGAGGGCCTCGCCGTGCTCGATGCGGCCACGACTCTTGAAGACAAGCCTGAGACGCTGTTGGCCTGGATCGGCAAAGCGTCACTGCCGGCCGATCGGATTCGACTTCTGGCGGCGATGGTCTTAGCGCTGGCATCGGTCATCGCGCTCGTGGGGTGGCTCGCTTTCGGCGCCGGCATTGGCTGGTTTCTCCTTGTCGCCGCCCTCCAGGCGCTTCTGCTTCGCAATTTGCGGCGGCAAATGGTGGAGTTGACGGCGAATCTCGACTCCGTACTGAGCGAGTTGGATCTTCTGCTTCAGGTGCTGCGGATCGTCGAGGCCCAGCAGTTCGCTCAGCCCGCGACTCGTAGAAATCCGTGCCCGCTTGCACGCCGGCGGGCGGCCTGCCTCGCAACGGATCGCCCAACTGGCCCGGCTTGTCGATACCTGGGAGACGGTCCGCCTGAACAAGTTCGTCGCCCCGTTCGCGTTCGTGCTGATGCTCACGGTCCATCTGGCTTACGCCATCGAACGCTGGCGGACGGTCAATCGGCAACTCGCCGCCGGCTGGCTGGCAGCCGTCGGCGAGTTCGAGGCCTTGTGCTGCCTGGCCGGGCACGCCTATGAGCATCCCGAGTGCCGCTTTCCCACCATCGCGGCAGGCGGCCCATGCCTGGATGCCGGGGGACTGGGGCATCCGTTGATCTCGGCCAAACGCCGGGTGACCAACGACGTCCATCTCGGCCGAGAGCCGCAGTTGCTCCTGGTGAGCGGCTCGAATATGTCGGGCAAGAGCACGCTGCTGCGGACCGTGGGCATCAACACCGTGTTGGCGCTGGCAGGGGCCCCGGTCTGCGCCGCGCAGATGCGAGTTTCCCGCCTCGCGGTCGCATCGGCAATGCGGACCGCCGACTCGTTGCAGGAGGGCGTATCCGGCTTTTATGCCGAAATCCAACGCCTGCGCATGATCTGCGACATAGCGGCCGGATCGCCGCCAGTGCTCTTCCTCCTCGATGAGATCCTCCACGGCACCAACTCCCACGACCGCCGGATTGGCGCCGAGGCCGTGATCGAGAAACTGCTTCAGCAAGGCGCCATCGGGCTCATCACGACCCACGACCTGGCCTTGTCCGCGATTGCCGAGCGCTTGGAACGGCAGGCAGTCAACGCCCATTTCGAGGACCAACTGGTAGACGGCCGGATCAGCTTCGACTACCGGTTGCGGCCCGGAGTCGTCCCCAAGGGAAATGGGCTGGTCCTGATGCGCCTGCTCGGATTTGAAGTGTAAACTGCATATAGTGTGTTTCCGCCCGAGCCAAAGTTCTCGTGACCGTGGATTGACGACGCCTTGGTACTTACGATAATATTTGCAAACTTGGCAATCTATCATTCCGTTCTGAAAGGAATTCAACATGGCTTCTGACTCCACCCGTCCCTTTGGCCTTGGCACCTTGGCCCTGCATGCGGGCCAACAGCCAGATCCCATAACGGGGTCCCGCGCAATGCCAATTCATCAAACTACCAGCTACGTGTTCAAGAGCACGGAGCATGCGGCTGACCTGTTTGCTTTGAAGGAGATGGGCTTTATCTACACGCGGTTGATGAACCCCACGACCGACGTCTTCGAGCAGCGGATGGCCGCCTTGGAAGGCGGCATCGGGGCTTTGGCCGTCTCCAGCGGGCAGCAGGCGATCAGCGTTGCCCTGCTGAATCTGGCCCACTCCGGTTCGCACATTATTTCCGGGGCGGCCCTGTACGGTGGCACGATTACGCTCTTCGCGCAGACCTTCAAGCGACTGGGGATCGCGGTTAGCTTCGTCGATGCGACCGATCCGCAGAGCATCGCCCGGGCCGTGAAGGAGAACACGCGGGCGGTTTACATCGAGTCGGTGGCCAACCCCAAGAACGACGTGTTGGATTTCGAGGCGATCGCCGACGTGGCCCACAAGCACGGTCTGCCGGTCGTTTGCGACAACACGGTACTGACCCCGATCCTGCTGCGGCCGTTCGACTATGGCATCGACATCACGATTTACAGTGCCACGAAGTTCATCGGCGGCCACGGCACGAGCATCGGCGGCGTGATTGTCGACAGCGGCAAGTTCGATTGGACCCGTGCGCCCGACATGTGGCCGCAGTTCACCCAGCCCGACGCGTCGTATCACGGCGCCGTTTTCCACGACGCGGTTGGACCGTTGTGTTACATCATCACCTGCCGCACGCACTGGCTCCGCGACCTGGGCGGGGCGTTGAGCCCGTTCAACAGTTTCCTCTTCTTGCAAGGGCTGGAGACCCTGCATCTGCGGATGCCGCGACACAGCGAGAATGCCCTGGCACTGGCCAGGCACTTGGAGTCGCATCCGTTGGTCACGTGGGTCAACTATCCGGGCTTGCCTTCGCATCCGGGCTACCCGTTGGGGCGGAAGTACCTGGGCAAGGGCGCGGGGGCGATTCTCGGCTTCGGCATCAAGGGCGGTCGGGCGGCGGCGCAGAAATTCATCGAGTCGGCCAAACTGGCCTCGCACTTGGCCAACATCGGCGACGCCAAGACGCTGATCATCCATCCCGCCTCGACCACCCACAGCCAGCAGACCCCCGCCGAGTTGGCCGGCGCCGGCGTGACCGAGGATTACGTCCGGGTGAGCGCCGGGTTGGAAGACATCGAGGACATCAAGGCCGATTTCGACCAGGCGCTAGCGGCGTCGCAGGGATAAGTGCCAGTTTCGACTGGATTTCTTGCCCCCGGCATGCCTGGTCGAGGATTGGCCATTGCCGAGTATTCTGGTATAATAAAGCGGGGAATTGGGGGGTCCATGAATAATCAAACTATTCCAGAATCCAACTTGATTGATGAACTGGCGAGGTTCTGGGATACCCACGACCTCACGGAATTTGAATCGCAAATGGAAGTTGTCGCAGAACGGGTCTTCGAACGGAAGAGTGGCGAGCAACAGGTGCCCGAGATTTCCGCAGAATGAACAAATGGGGTTTCAGCCGTGCCACAAAGATTGCTCGATCGCTGTCGTCCCGACTGTATCAGGGAATTTCGGGCCGCCGCCCGACAGCGTTTCCACGATGCGGTTGCTTTGGCGACGAACGGTCGGCGAACGGGTGCAATCTATCTCTGGGGGTACGTTGTTGAGATGACAATCAAAGCCGCGTATTTCTCCTTCATTCGACTTGCCGATACGGATCAGATAACATGGAATAGCGACCTCCAGCCTGCGATCGACAGGGGACGGCGAATGGGAATTTCGTGGCAAGCGGCCGGCGCGGGCCACAACATTCGGGCATGGGCAGATCTGCTCGTGGCGGTTCGCGCCTCGTCGTCCGCCACAGCATTTGCGTCGTCGTTCGAAACTGCGGTTCGTAGATACGCGCAAAGGATTGAACAGCTTTGGCGCGAGACATTGCGCTATCGCAAGAACAACGCTTACATCCACGAGGTGCAGCAGGTTCGCGAGGCTGCGGAATGGTTCTTGGTCAACTCCAATTTGCTATAAGGGATTGTCATGGCACGAATAAAGAGACAGATTTCCGATCTTCCTCGCCCGGCAAGAATCGAACTTGTGGACCGTCTCGTCGCGGAATTGCGCAAAGACCGCAAGTCGGGTCAGCCCGTGATTGATGAACGGGAGTTTGCTTCGGGAAAGTTGCTGGTCAACGTGATTTGGGACGAGTGGGATCATCTTCCGCTCGAAGACCGCACTTCGGTTATCCTCCGCGCCTACGAACTGGCGGAAGGGCGAGAGTATCGCGATCGTGTGGCACTTGCCAGCGGACTGACGGTGCCCGAGGCGCACGCGGCCGGCATGTTGCCTTTCCAGATTCTTCCTGCATTGCGGCGCGGCGACAAAGTCACTGCGGAGCAATGTCGGCAGGCGATGATCGAAGAGGGTGCGTCCATCCTGCTGGAGGCCGATAAGCCGCAACTGCGTTTCGCGACGGAAGAGGATGCCGAGGGCGCTCGAAGCAGGCTCGTCGAGCGCCTTCCTGAAAGCGAACCCGTGTGGCTGATTAGTCGGGAAGTTGGCGCCGTTGAGAATTGGGCGGAGCGTTGAGAAGTGAGGCAGAGCGTCCTCTCTAGCCACGACAATCGTTTGCACGCCGTCACCGGCAGAGACTCAACAGATAATCGAGACGGTGCGGAAGATCAAGAACGTGATCGTCGCCGACCTCCGAGTCCGTGACGTAGTCCACAAGGTTGACGAAAAGTTTAGGGATAAAGTCTACAAAGCCGTCGGAACGCCAAAGAACGCAGCGCGAACGCTGTTGGAGTCCCCAGCTAGAAGGCCCTGCCGCGCCGGTTGGAACGCAGATGTTGCTTGACTGGCTTGTGCTCCGTGATGAGCGACCGAAAGCTGAAAATGGCAAGCAGCAAGGAGAGAACCGAGAGGAAAAACCTTCTCCAGGTAAGGAATAATTGAAAGCAGGGCGGATCGATCGTGCGATTCCCGCCCCTTTTCCCCGTTTGCCACGTCCGATACACTAAAACGCATGGCGACCGACAGTTGCGTTTTCGACAGCAGCGACAGCGTTCGCTCGGCTGTTCCGCTAAAATATGCCCAGTATGTTACTTTCCAGGAACCTCTTACCCTGGAAGAGGGAGGTTCCCTGCCGGTCGTGCGGGTGGCTTACGAGACCTATGGCACGCTCAGCCCGGCGGCCGATAACGCCGTTTTGATCTGCCATGCCTTGTCGGGCGATTCGCACGTCGCGCGGCACGGTGCCGATGACACGCCCGGTTGGTGGGATCTGGTCGTCGGGCCTGGCAAAGCGATCGACACCGACCACTACTTCGTCATTTGCCCCAACCTGTTGGGGGGTTGTCGTGGCACGACGGGACCCAACAGCATCAACCCGGAAACCGGCAAACCCTATGCGGCGGATTTTCCGATCATCACCGTCCGCGACATGGCCAAGGTCCAGAAGCTGCTTGTCGAGCACCTGGGCATCCGCCGGTTGCGGGCCGTGGTGGGGGGCTCGCTTGGCGGACAACTGGCCCTGACCTGGGCCACGCATTTGCCGGCCATGGTGGCCGGCACGATCGCTCTGGCCACATCACCGCGACTGACCAGCCAGGCCATGGCCTTCGACGTGGTCGGTCGCAACGCCATTCTTCGCGACCCGGCCTATCAGGACGGCCAGTACTACGGCAACGGGCCGGGCCCGACGGTCGGCCTGTCGATCGCGCGCATGCTGGGTCACATCACATATCTCTCCCGCGAGGCGATGATCGAGAAGTTCGACGCCCATCGCTTGCAGCCCCGGCAGGTGCAGTCGCAATTCGAGACCCGCTTTTCCGTCGGTTCGTATCTGGCCTACCAGGGCGACAAGTTCGTCGAGCGGTTCGACGCCAACAGTTACCTCGCGCTGACCATGGCCATCGACCTGTTCGATCTGGGTGACTCGCGGGAGGAGCTTCGCATGGCCTTGTCCAGTTCGCAGTGCCGCTGGCTGCTGATGAGCTTTTCCACCGACTGGCTCTTTCCGCCCTTTCAGTCGGAGAAGATGGTCAACGCCCTGATCGCCGAGGGCAAGCCGGTGAGTTACTGCAACGTGAAAAGCAACTGCGGCCACGATGCCTTCCTGCTGGCCGACGAGTTGCCGATCTACGGCGAGACGATGCGGGCCTTCCTGGCGAACCTCGACAGCGGCACGCCGGCCGACGACACGCTGGCCGACGTGGCCCTCGACGAGTTGAGCTGCCAGGACCCCACCAGCATCTTCCACAGCCGCCGCTTGGACTACGACTCGATCGTCGAGCTGATCCCGCCCGGCGCCAGCGTGTTGGACCTGGGCTGCGGCAACGGCGGGTTGCTCGCCCGCTTGCGTCGTCGCGGCTGCCGGAACATCATGGGCATCGAGTTGGACGAGAAGGCGATCCTGGCCTGCGTCCGCCGCGGGCTGGACGTCGTGCAGGCCGACCTGGATCACGGGTTGTCGGCCTTTGCCGACGGGCAGTTCGACTTCGTGGTCCTCTCGCAGACCTTGCAAGCGGTGATGGACGTGCAGGGCGTGCTCAAGGAAATCCTCCGCGTCGGCCGCCAGGGGATCATCAGCTTCCCCAACATCGGCTACTGGAAGCTGCGCAAGCATCTTTACGAGGAAGGTCGCGCTCCCCGCGCCGGCTCGCTGCTGGGCTACCAGTGGTACAACTCGCCCAACGTCCGCTTCCTTTCCATCGCCGACTTCGAGGACTTCTGCCGCGAGAACGAGATCAAGATCCACCAGCAGATCGCGCTGGACACGGAAGCCGGTTGCAAGGTTTACGACGACCCGAACCTGAATGCCGACATGGCGATCGTGGTCATTAGCAAGTGAACCAGACTTGACAAGCTCGATCAATCTGTGTCCATGGGAGTGAAATGCGATGACTGGGGAGCATCGGAAGACCGTTGAGCATGATGTAGACCTACTGCTTTTGGAAGAGATATACGTTTCTGCAGAATTCCGGCGATGGCTGGTCAGGCACGCCACGGGCGAGGACGTGACCATTGTCGCTACCAATAAGCAGGTGTAGGGGGCGGAACCAATGTCTCGCCGCCAAGTATTTCGCGTGCAATCACCTCTCGGCTACTGGGCTTCCCTCACTCGGGACCGATGGCGGGAAATTGTCCGATTTAAGCATCCGGCCCTTGCCAAACACGAGAAGGGAATGCAAGAATGTATGGAGCAACCCCAGGTCGTGCGTGAGGGCGCGAAGGATCCCAGCGTGCATTTGCACTGCGCAGTTGCCCAGCGCGGTTTTCTTTGTGGCGTCGCCGCTCCCGGCGACGAGCAAGAATACTTCGTCGTAACCGCCTACTTCTGCAAGGAAATTAAGAAAGGTCTGTCGCGACCTCACGCACTACCGTATCCTTGTTGAACTGCATCAAGATGGCTGGCATGTCGATTACGAACTCATAAACCGGCACAGTCAGGGTGGGGGGCCTCACGATGTGATCGACGCAAAGGCAGGAACCATTCGCAGCAAGAAATACGAGCAATGATCGGCTGACGCCCCAAGCTGCTGCATGTCGTCGCGAGCGCGGCTGGCAAATCGGCAAACCGCAGGCCGGCAGCGGTCCATTTCCTTCATTTCGCGAAAAAATCACCATGCCCCAGAACCCATCCGGTTTTTCCGACGCCCTTGCCCGCGGCGTGCTCATCTTCGACGGCGCAATGGGCACCGAGATTTACCGGCACCACGTCTTCACGAACCGCTCGTTCGACGAGCTGTGCCTCTCGGACCCCAAGCTGATCGAGACGATCCATCGCGACTACTGCGAGGCCGGGGCCGACGTGCTGACTACCGACACCTTCGGGGCCCAGCGATCGGGCCTGGAGAAATATGGCCTGGCCGACAAGGTCCGCGACATCAACCGCGCCGGGGCGGCGATCGCCCGGCGGGTGGCTGATGCGGCCGATCGGCCCGTGCTCGTGGCCGGATCGATCGGCCCCGTGGCCGCGCCCTTACAGTCGGAAGAGGCCATCGGGGAGATGATCGCCCAGCAGGCGGCCGCCCTCTGGGAAGGCGGTGCCGATTTCATCATCTTCGAGACGCAGCCCTCCCGCACGGCCATCGAGCAATGCGCCGCGGCCATGCGCCGCCAGCCCGACGTGCCGTTCATCCTCTCCTGCATGGTGGCCGGGCAGGGCGAATCGGTCGCCGGCGAGCCGATCGAAAACCTGCTGGCCCCGCTGCCCGACGATGGCCCCCAGCCGATCGCCTGGGGACTGAACTGCGGCACCGGACCCGACGGCCTGCTCGAGCGCCGTCGAACGGGCGGTCCGCGCGATCGCCTTGCCGCTGGTCGTGCAGCCCAATGCCGGCATCCCCAGAGAAGTGGACAATCGCCGCATTTATTTCTGTTCGCCCGAATACCTGACCGAATACGCCAAGCGGTTCGTGAACCTGGGCGCATCGTGCGTGGGCGGTTGTTGCGGCACCACTCCGGACCACATCCGCGAAATGTCCCGCACGATCAAGCCGCTCAGCCGGCGGCGGACCGAGCCGATCGTGAAAGCGGCCGCGATTCGGAGTGCCGGGCACCCCGTGCCGCTGAAGCTCCCGGCCCCCCTGGCCACGAAATCGCAACTTGGCAAGCGGCTGGCCGCTGGGGAGTGGGTGACCAGTGTGGAGCTCGTGCCGCCGCGGGGCTACGATCTCGGTTCCACGGTGGCCAAGAGCCGCACGCTCCGCGAGCGCGGCGTTACGGCAATCAACATCCCCGACGGTCCCCGGGCATCGGCGCGTATCTCGCCGCTGATCACGGCCGAGCGGATCCTCCGCGAGGCCCAGATCGAGCCGATCCTCCATTTCTGCTGCCGCGACCGCAACCTGATCGGCATGCAGGCCGATCTCCTGGCCTGCGCGGCCTGCGAAGTGCGAAATATCCTTTTCGTGACGGGCGATCCGCCCAAACTGGGTGATTATCCGCACGCCACCGGCGTTTTTGACGCAGATTCCATTGGCATGGCCGCCGTGCAGAAGCGGCTCAACCAAGGCATCGATCTGGGCGGGCAGTCGATCGACCCGCAGACCTTCGCCGTGATCGGCGTGGGGCTCGATCCCACGGCCCTGGATCGCAAGCGCGAGATCGACCGTTTCCGCCAAAAGATCGAGTCCGGCGCCGAGTTCGCCATCACGCAGCCGGTCTTCGACCCGGACGCCTTGCTGCGGATGCTCGACGATGTCCAGCCTCACGGCATTCCGATCGTGGCCGGCGTCTGGCCGCTGATCAGCTATCGCAACGCCCTCTTCATGCGGAACGAGGTGCCCGGCGTGGTGGTGCCCGACGCGGTGATGGAACGCATGGCTGCGGTGACCAGCCGCGAGGATCAGCTTGCGACCGGAATCCAGATCGCCCGCGAGTCGGTCGTCCGCGTTCGCGATCGCGTGGCGGGCATCCAGGTCAGCGCGCCGATGGGGAACATCGAAACGGCCTGGGCGGTGATTAAGGATTGAAGATTATGCCTCCCGAACTCCTCTCTCCCGCCGGCGATTTCGACTGTGCCCGGGCGGCCGTGGAAAACGGCGCGGATGCCGTCTACTTCGGCCTCCGCATAGGACTCAACGCACGGACCAAGGCCGCCAATTTCGACCTGGAAGAACTGCCGGAGTTCATGGCCTACCTGCACCTCCGCGGCGCCCGCGGTTTCGTCACCCTCAACACGCTCGTCTTTCCCGGCGAACTGGACCTGCTGGAACAATCGGTCCGCGCGGCAGCTTCGGCCGGCGTAGACGCGGCTATCGTGCAGGATCTTGGCGCGGCGCGGTTGATCCGCGCGATCGCGCCCGACTTGCCCCTGCACGCCTCGACGCAGATGTCGATCACCAGCGCCGAGGGCGTGACCATGGCCCAACAATTGGGCGTCTGCCGCGTAGTGCTGGCCCGGGAACTTTCCATCGACGACCTCCGCCGCATCCGCGGGCAAACCGAGCTTGAGCTGGAGGTCTTCGTCCACGGTGCGCTGTGCATGAGCTATTCGGGCCAGTGCAACGCCAGCTTCGGCATGGGCGGACGCAGCGCCAATCGCGGCCAGTGCGCCCAGCAGTGCCGGCTGCCCTACGAACTGGTCTGCGACAACGAGGTCCGCGACCTCAAGGACCGCAAGTACCTGCTCAGCCCCTCCGACCTCTCCGCCCTGGACCTCGTGCCGGAATTGATTGCCGCGGGCGTGAACTCGCTGAAGATCGAAGGCCGCATGAAGTCGCCGCAGTATGTTGCCTCGGCCACGCGGCAATATCGCCTGGCGATCGACGAGGGCCTGGCCGGCCGCCGCGTCAGTCTGCCGCCGGAACAGCTCATGGAGTTGGAAAGCCCCTTTTCGCGCGGACTCTCGCAAGGCTGGCTGGCCGGGCGGAACCTGCAGATCGTCGACGGCCGCAACTCGGCCAATCGCGGCGTCTGCATCGGCAAGGTCACAGCCGTCCGCGGCGATCGGGTGGCGGTCGAGCTTACCGCGCCGTTGCGGCGCGGCGACGGCGTCGGTTTTCCTTCGCTCCTGGGCGAAGCCCACGACCAGGGTGGCCGCGTCTACGAGATCTTCGACGGCAGACTCTCGGTCAAAGAGGTTGCCGGCGGCCGGGTCGAACTGGCCTTTGGACGCCGTGCACTCAAACTGGACTGCTTGCAGGCCGGCCAGGAACTCTGGAAGACGGACGATCCGCAGATCGACCGCCGCTTGCGGAAGACCTTTGCCAATGGCCGCACGCAGCGCCGCGTGCCGCTGGATTTGACGGTGGAAGCCACTGTTGGCCGCAAGCTGCGAGTTTCCGTCCGGGCTGGTACGGGCCCAACATGTTGTATCGAGTCGGAGCAGGAACTTGAAGAGGCCCAGCGCCACTCGCTCACGGCGGCGGTGCTCCGCGAGCAGTTCGGCCGCCTGGGTACGAGCGTTTACGAACTCCGCGGGCTAGAGGCACGGATCGACGGGCAGCCGATGGTCCCGCTAAGCGTGCTGGGGCAGTTGCGCCACGAGATGGTGCGCCTGCTCGATGCCGCCGCCCGCGAGAGGCCAAAACCGCGGTTGCTGCCGCGTCCAGAGTTAATCGTTCCAAGTTGCCGTAGGATGGACTTCCCAGTCCGTCCAGATTTCAGCGGTAGGACGGCCCTCCGAGTCCGTCCCTCGGAAGTGGACGGACTCGGAGGTGCATCCTACGTATCCGGCGAATCTGTTTCCGAGCAAGCCCCAACTTGGCACGTCCTCTGCCGCGAGTTGAAACAAGTGGAAGAAGTGCTGGCCCTGGGCGTGAAGAGCATCGTCGGCGATTTTGCCGAACTTCATCGCTGCACACACGCCGTGCAGATGGCCCGCGAGCACTGCGCTGAGATCTTCCTGGCGACGCCGCGGATCCAAAAGCCGGGAGAGGATGCGCATTTTACCCGGATTGCCGACGCCCAGCCCGACGGCCTGCTGGTTCGCAACTTGGGCGGGGCGGCCTTTTGTGGCCAGCGGCAAGTCCCCTTCGTGGCCGATATGCCACTCAACGCGGTCAACCAGTGGACTGTCGCCTGGCTGCACGAGTTGGGTGCCCGTCGGGTCGCGGCCGCCTACGACTCCGATCGCCAGCGGCTGTTCGAACTGGCCGCTGCCGCGCCTTGGGCCGAGTTGGAAGTGGTCGTCTACCAGCACGTTCCCTTGTTCCACACGGAACATTGTATTTTCGACACCGAGGTTGGCGGGCGGCGGAACGAAGCGCAGTCAAAACTCACGCCGGAGGAAGAAGACCGCCAGACGCAGCGTCGCACCGCGCCGTGCAGTTTCGCCTGCATGAAGCATGAGGTTCGCCTCCGCGACCGCCTCGGCGTCAAGCATCCCTTGCAGTCGGACGCCTGCTGCCGCAACACGCTCTATCATGCCCAGCCGCAGAACCTCATCGACCATGTGCCGGAACTGTGGCGGGGCGGCGTGCGGCACTTTCGCATCGAGCTATTGGAAGGTGTGCCGCAGAAGCTGATTCGCCGCGCGTTGAGCGAAATCGCGGAGTAATTACCGTTTTCCGTGGCCTGCACGGGGAATAGCCAATTCTGGCAGGAGCAGCTTCCCTTCGTTCTCACCGTTGCGAATCGTCTCTTGCCAAAGCCGGCCGGCCTCGGCACGATCGCCCTGGGAGTCCATGGCATGGAACGAGCCGACGATCAGCTTGGAACCGTCCGTCGGCGCGAACGATGACTTGACGATTGCCAAGAGCAAATCGATGGGAATGGCCTCGATGCGCCAGCGCTGCGGCCGCCCTTCCCGCTGGACGGCCAACTCCTCGCGGCTGGCCTCGATCACCGCCACGCGATTCGAGTTGGACAAGACGATTTCGTCGATGGGCTGCATCGCCGCCACTGCCCGGCGAATGCCGTCCCAGAACTGCTCCAAGTGATCGTGCAAAGCTTGCAGGCGTTCCAACTCGGCTTGATCGGCCGCGCCCTGCGCATTGGCGGCCGCGACGAGCAGGTCCCGCTTGCAAGCCGCCAGATTGCGCTGCCCCATCGCAGCGCGAATATCGCCAACCGCGCGTACGAAGACCGCCCGTTTCAGCGGGTCTTGCGTCGCCGGGGCCGGGCTGGCGGATATCGATTCAGACCTCGGCGGGACGGTGGCGGACGGCGGCGGGGATGCTGGCCCATTGACCGGCGGTACACCGGGTGGCGGCGGCGCCGAAACCCGCAGTCCGGCATTGCTTCCCGCGGGCGCCGGCGGCGCCGGTGTGGTCTTGGGCGGCAGCGTTTCCACGGTTACGGCCGGTTCCGCAGCCGCCGCGGGCGAGGGGCCCGAACCAGACGGTAATGCCCCAACGGCAGAAGCCGGATCGGCCGGCGGAGACTCCGTCGCTGCCGGCGGTCGAAGCGGTGATTTCGCTGCCTCCGCAGTTCCGCCTGATGGCGGCATTCGTTGACTTCGTGGATTTCGCGCGCTGATCACCAGGCCGACAACGAGCACGCCGGCCAGCGCAAGAACGCCGGTCAGGGCCCAACTCAGCCACGGAAAGCCATCGTCATTGTCAATGATTTCAGAAGCCAAAGCCGACTTGCTCGGTGTTTGACGGAGTCACGCGCTGGTTACCGTGACCTGGCTCATGCGCTTGAGTGTGTCGTCGACCTCGGACGTCTTGAGCATGCCGACCGTGATGGCGTGGACCAGCTCGTTGCTGAAGACGAACTTCAGCGAGGCGTCTTTCTCGTCGGGGCTAACGAGCTTGCCGGCGCCGAAAATCTTCATGCCCACGATCGCCTTGCCGTTCTTGCGGGCCGCCTTCAGCACGCCGGAAACCTCCTCGACGCTGCCGTCGCACGAATAGTCCTTGCCGCACTTGTTGTTGACTCGGGCGAAGATTACGTCGACCCAAGGATGCTCGGAAGCGACCTTCAAGGCGCCGAAGTCGTGGCACGACACGCCCACCGCCCGCACGGCCCCCTTCTGCTTCAGATCGGAGAGCTCGTCGCGGATCCGCTCGAACTGCGTGGGCCATCTGGCATTCTGCATGCAGTGGATGAGGCAGACGTTGAGATGGTCGGTGCCGAGCTCCTTGCGGAAGCGATCGACCTCCTCCTTGGCCCCGCCCGAGGGCTTGACCCAATCGGCCTTCTGCGGCCAGATCTTGCTCAACAGCGCGAACTTGTTGCGGGGCAGATCCTTGATCACGTCTTTGACGAAGGGATGCGAGCCGTAGAGATCGGCCATGTCGATGAAGGAGATGCCCTTGTCGAGGCTGTGCCGCAGGAGGCGGTCGAAGGCCGCCTTGCCCTGCCGGGTGTGCTCCGACGAGTGGTTGTAGCCGTTGAAGCCGGTGCCCTGCGCCAGGCGGGAGACCTTGATGCCGGTCTTGCCCAGCTCGACGATGTCGGTGCCGTTGAAATGCGCGACCGGTCCGGTCGCACGCAGGAGCCGGGGGGCCGTGGCCAGCAGGCCGGCGCCGGCGATGGAAACCTTGAGAAAGTCACGTCGATGAAAAGAACGCATGGTTCGTTGCCTTTATGTCTGGGTTGTGAGGTTTTGTCCTGCCTTAATTCATACCGCATAGGCCGCGCCGAGTAAAGCAAAATTTCGTTTTTGACATGGCCGGATCGGTGGTTTAGAATCATTTGACTTTCTATTCTGCCGCTCAGCGGCTGGGACATTAGGACTTGCTGGAGTACCAACCATGTACAAGATTTTCACTGTTTTCGCCGCCTCGATCTGCCTTGGCAACACCGCCGGCCCGGCCGCCGAGAGTCCGATTGCGCCGGGCGCGAAACTGACGGTGCTGGCCGGCGGATTCGAATTCACCGAAGGCCCGGCCGCCGACGCCCAAGGAAACGTGTTCTTCACCGACCAGCCCAACGATCGGATCATGAAGTGGAGCACCGACGGGAGGCTCAGCACCTTCATGAAACCGTGCGGGCGTTCCAACGGCCTCTGCTTCGACGCGCAGGGCAACCTCTGGGCCTGCGCCGACGAAAAGAACGAGATGTGGCGGATCGATCCGGCGGGCAAGGTCACCGTCGTCGTGAAGGATTACGAGGGCAAGCTGCTCAACGGGCCCAACGACGTCTGGCTGCGGCCCGACGGCGGCCTGTATTTTACCGACCCGTATTACAAGCGGCCGTATTGGAAACGCGGGCCGAAGGAAATTGCCATCGAGGGGGTTTACTATTTGGCCCCGGACCAAAAGAAGTTGACGCGGGTCGTGTCCGATCTCGTGCAGCCCAACGGCATCATCGGCACACCCGACGGCAAGACGCTCTATGTGGCCGACATCGGCGATAACAAGACCTATGCCTATGACATCCAGGACGGCGGCACGCTTGCCGGCAAGCGGCTGTACTGCAAGCTCGGCTCCGACGGCATGACGATCGACGATCGCGGCAATGTCTACCTGACCGGGAAAGGCGTGACGATTTTCGACCGCGACGGCCGGAAGATCGAGCATATCGACGTGCCCGAACAGTGGACCGGCAACATCTGTTTCAGCGGCAAGGACCGGCAGACGCTGTTCGTTACGGCCAGCAAGCACATTTACGGGCTGAAGATGCGCGTGCATGGCGTGGGCAGCCAGTGAAATCCGCCTACCCCAGGTGTAGTCGCATGGGCACCATTTCCGAGTGCTGGAAACCGTTGTCCAGGTAGAAACGAATGCTCTTTTCGCTCGTCCGATCGGTCAACAGCGTGATGCGGGTGAAGCCATGCGACTTGGCGTAGGCGACGGCATGTTGCAGCAGCCGCGTGCCGATGCCCATGCCGCGGCGATCGGGGCGAATCACCATGTCCTCCAGCCAGCAGGCCGGCGCGCCCTTGGCCGTGCTGATCGTGAACAAGAGGCTTGCCATGCCCACGACATCGTCGTCTTCCGTGGCGACGAAAATGTTCCCTCGCTCCGGCGCGGCGATGATCATCCGCAGGCCGCGGATCTGCTTCTCGCGATCGGGGCGGAACTCGGCCTCTTCGGAAAAAAGCACGGCCAGCAGATCCGCCATCTGCGGAATGTGCTCGGCGGTCGCCTGTTCGATACGTATCATTCGCAATACCTTGCTTTCAAAACGTCAGCATCTGCCGGTATTCCGTCATGCGACGCTCGATCGACGCGCGATCGATCTGCTGTAGCCGATCGAGGCTGAAATCTTCGACACAGAAGCTGGCCGCGATCGTGCCGTAGGCCATCGCCTCCTTGAGAGTCTTCGGTTCGAAATTGCCTTTCTCGGCCAAATAGCCCATCATGCCGCCGGCAAAACAATCGCCGGCCCCGGTGGGATCGACCACCTGGCAGGTAGGGAAGGCGGGCAGGACGTAGGTTTCATGCTCGCTGAAGAACATTGCCCCGTGCTCGCCCTTCTTGACGACGGCAAATCGCGGGCCAAGCTTCAGCACGCTGTGCCCGGCGCGGACCAGGTTCTCGTCGCCGGTCAGCAACTTGGCCTCGCTGTCGTTGAGCACCAGTCCGTTGACCCGTTTGAGCATCTTCAAGACGTTCTGGCGGTCATTGAGGATCCAGTGATCCATGGTGTCGGCCACGATTAGTTCCGCGGCGGGGCACTGATCAATGATCCGCAACTGGATTTCCGTGGCCCCGTTGGCCAGGAAGAGGAACTTGCAGCGACGATAGTGTTCGGGCAGGACAGGGTCGAACTGGGTCATGACGTTCAGGTCCAGGCTGAGTGTCTGACGGTCGTTCATGTTCGGCAGATAGCGGCCGCTCCAACGGAAAGTTTTGCCGCCGGGGATGACCTGCAGGCCGGAGGTGTCGATCGACCTCTCCTGCAGCATCTTCAGGTGCTGCGGAGGCCAATCCTCGCCAATGACACCTGCCAGGCGCACGGACGTGAAGAAGCTGGCCGTATAGGAAAAGAACACGGCCGAGCCGCCCAGCACGTTGTCACGTTTTCCATGCGTGGGGGTTTCCACGCTGTCCAAAGCAACCGAACCCACAACCAGCAACGGCATCGATACCTCCCGAATAAATGAGTTTATTTCGCCGCGCTGGCCAGTCCCGGCAGCCAGGAGACGATGTAGTAGGCTTTGGGTGTCGTCATCTCCAGCAGGGCCTTGAGATCCAGCGATTGCGACCTGCGCGATTGGGCGCCCAAGAGGATGCTGCTGAGGCTGGCTTCCTGCTTATAGCGGACGACCTTGACCTGGTTATCATCCAGCTTGGCCAGTTCGATCGCCCGTTGGACGGCATCTTCCACGAAACCGAGCTTGTCGACTAGGCCATTCTTGAGGGCCTGGTCCGCCGTGTAGATTTGACCGGTAGCCAGGGCGTCGAGCTTCTTGGGGTCCTTGTCGAATTCCAAGCGGCCCTCACGAACGACTTTCTTGAATTGCTCGAAGTCGTCTTTGACCAGATCCTGGAAGATCTTTTTCTCTTCGGGAGTCATGGCTTTCGTGGGCCAGCCCATTTCCTTCAATGGGTGACTGGCGATCGAGTCGTCCACCAGGCCATGGTCCTGCATGAAGCCCGACACGTCATACAGCGGGACGACGACGCCGATCGAACCGGTAGCACAGGTCCGCTCGGCGAAGATGGTGTCGGGCTGGTGACCGACGGCCATCGACACGTAATAACCGCCGCTGGCCGCGATGCTGCCCATGCTGACGACGATGGGAATCTCTTTCTTGTCGGCCAGTTCGCGCAGGTGATGGTAAATGTAATCGCTCCCGCTGACGGTCCCGCCGGGGCTATCGACGCGGAGCACCAGGGCCTTGACGTGCTTGTCTTCCATAACCGTGTCGATCGCCCGTTTGACGAAGCCGTCTTCGCTTTCCGAAATGACCCCCTCAACCGGCAGGATGACGATTTTGTCCTTCGCCTTCTTGTTGTGCGACACGAACTTCTCTTGCACTCGTGGAGTGCCATCCAAGAGCAGACTGCCGCTGAGGGCGAGCAAAAGGAAATTCAGCAAGAACGACCCGCCAACTACCAGCAGGAAGAACGTGAGAAACAGTCGTCCCCAAAAACCTTTACGGGGGGGTGGCGGAGGCGGATAGTAGTAGGGCGCTCCGGGAGGCGCCGGCTGGGCGCAGCGGCCGGATGGGGTGAACGTGTCCCTTCGGGTTGGGGGTTAATCGACATGGTTTTCCTCCTGCGGCAAGGCTTCTATGAGACGATACCCCATTCTACCGGGCCTTCTTGATCAAGCAATGCCCTGGCTCGATGGTGTTGCCACGGGGGCCCTTCTCACGGTAAGCTACACGCGACTGGTCGTTCGTAGTCCCGGCTCTAGCCGGTTCCGACAGGGAAAGCCGATCACGACCATGAGAACATCGTGCCGGCCGGGACTACGGACCTTCGCACGTGTTTGTTGCCAAAGGAGCCTCCCACGGTGTTTGTAGCTGCTAGTACCCGATGTTTTGCCGACTTGTCGCTGGATACTGCTTTGCAGCGGCTGGTCGATCTGGAATACACGTGTGTGGAAATAACCCTTCATGAGGCCGAAGGGCACCTCAAACCGTCGGAGGTGCTGGCCGATCTCGATGCGGCGGTGCGGGCCTGCCGGCAGACGCATCGGCTCACGCCCGTCGCCTTCAGTGTCGACGTCGACCTGCCCGATTCCGACCGCCGCTACTACGAGCAGTTTGCCGCCTGCTGCAAGCTGGCCAAGGCGAGCAAGGTGGTGACCGTCACCGTGCGTTCCGCCGAGTTGGGCACGCCCTACAACGCCGAGGTCGAGCGGTTGCGGACGATGGTGGCCATCGCCGCGCTGGACGGGGTTCGCATCGGCCTGCTGACCGAGGTCGGGCGGATGACGCAGGACCCTGCCACGGCGGTCGTCTTGTGCGACAACGTGAAGGGCCTGGGCATCACGCTCGACCCCAGCCATTACATTTGCGGCCCGCATCGCGGCGAGAGCTACGAGCAGGTCTTCCCGCTGGTCTACCACGTCCGCCTCCGCGACACGAGCAAGGACCAGTTGCAGGTCCGCATCGGCCAGGGCCTGATTGAATACGGCAAACTCATCAGCCAGTTGGCCCGCGTGCGCTACGACCGCGCCCTCTCGGTGGACATTGTGCCCGTGGAAGGCGTCGACCAGTTTGCCGAGTTGCGGAAAATGCGTCTGCTGCTGGAGAGCTTGCTATAAATAAGGTCGCATAGCTTGTCCACCGCCATGGACCGCCGCGACGCGTTCTCGCTTCGGACCAAGGCCTTGATCGACGGGAGGTCCTCCGGGCCAAGCGCATGCCATACGCGTTCAGCATGCAAGCAGAGGAAAAAGAGACGCCCCGGAACACCCCTCAGGATAGCCGACGCGGCGGGGCAAGGCAAGCGTGCTCTCGTATTCGTCACGCTCCGCCGTGATGGGATGGTCATTGCCTCACGGCGGAGCGTGAGGAGTACCTGGCTCACGCGAGAACCTTCCGCGATGCGCATGCTGGCGCTCATTCACGCCTGCCCCGCCGCGATGGCCTTGACCCACGTGCGGATGTCGTCCTTGACTTGTTCCCAAGTGACGTTCTTCAACATTCTGGGCATGGGGTCGCCTTCGGCATCTTCGAAATAGGTGAGGCTGTAAAGGACGCGAGCGATGTCTTCGACGGCGAATTTTCGGCGAAAGAGTTCGAGCATCTCCGCGAGCGGCCGCGCATGAGCGGCGAGGGCGTGGATGTCGACAAAGTCCCTTTTCGCGCCCGCTGATCGACTGCCAGGAGCTTCATTGCAGCCAAATCGTCGAGCGACGCGATCTGGCACCCGAGGTCCAGCCAGACGACGGGAGGCGCAAGCATCGGATGCCGGTACTCCAGGAAACTCGCTCGCACGCCCGAGACGGCTCCATGCAGTGCCGCTCGGCCAACACTACCGACGCGAAGTTCCGCGCCGCGGCCCTGAAGTTCTTTAGCGAGGGCCAAGGGGTCTTCGATGCGCTCGCTGGTGAACCAATCCAGGTCGCGCGATTGCCGGTGCCCCAAATGCGCTGCGATCGCGGTTCCGCCGCCCAGGTAGAATCCACACTCGGTTACAGGACGTGCGAGCTGACGTAGGACCTCCTGCTGCTCTGGCGGGAGGACCTCGGCGTGGAGGGTCATCCTCGCCCCCTTCCTTCCCAGATCCTTCGTCCCTGGGACTCTAACCACCGGTCGACCAATTCGCAGGGCAAGTCCAAAATCAACTGCCAAAACCGTAATTGCCGCGAGCTCAGTCCACGCCCTTGGCGTTGCTCAATCCACTGGCGCAAGGCGCCGTCGCCGAGCCGGGCACGGAGCCAGCAGATGGCATCCCACGTTCCCGCAGATAGGATGCGACCGATCAGATAATCGCGGTGGTCCCGCCACGACACCTGATCGAAATCGCTGTCCCAGAACAAGGGACGAAGCATTTCCGGCAAACTGTCAGACAAAGCCGGAGCATCTTGTAAGACTTGTTCGCGCAATGTCATTGCTAATCCTTCTTTGCACTCCTGCTTTATCTATTGTCGCACATTTCAATTTTGTTGTCGACTCACTAGGTTCTTCACCGCCTCGATCAGCTCGCCACAATCTCCGGCCAGCGGCACATCCTGCTTCTCGCCGCGCTGTAGATCCTTGACCTGGCACACGCCTTTATCAAACTCGTTCTGCCCGGCAATCAGGGCCACACGGAATCCGCGACGGTTGGCATACTTCAACTGCTGACCGAGCTTCTTTGCCTCGGGATAGACCTCCACGCCGATGCCCGCGGCCCGCAAGGCAGCGGCCAGGCGCAGGTAGTCGTGCAAACGGGTTTCGTCGAAATACGGGATAAAGACCGGGGCGGTGGTGGCGACCTTCTCCACCAGCCCAAGTTTCTCCAAGGCCGCCAGCAAGCGATCGAGCCCCAGCGAGGCCCCGATGCCGGGCAACTCCTGGTTCGTATACAGCTCGGCCAGGTTGTCGTAACGGCCGCCGGAGCAGATGCTGCCGATCGAGGGCAATTCGTTGAGGAAAGTCTCGAAGATCGTGCCGGTGTAATAGTCCAGCCCGCGGGCGATCGACACATCGAGCTTCACGTACGGTTCGGCCACGCCGACGGCAGCCAGCGCGGCGAGCGTCTCGCAGAGTTTTCCCACGCCCGACTCGCCCGTGGCGGTGCCGGCCACCAAAGGCTCGACCTGGCGCAGAACCTCATCGTTCGTGCCCGTGATCTCGGCCAGCTTGAGCACGTCACGGGCCTGCTCGGGCGTGGCGCCGGCCATGGCGACCATCTCTTCGGCGACCTTCTCTAACCCGATCTTGCCGAGCTTGTCGAGCGCGCGAAGCACCGAGCCCGATCGCTCGACCAGGCCTTGCCGCTCCAGCAGCCCGGTGAGCAGCTTGCGGTTGTTCAGGCGGATCGTGAAATCGCGGATGCCGATCGCGCGGAGCAGGTCGTGAATTACCAGGGCCGTCTCGATGTCGGAGGCCGTCGAGCGGGTGCCGATCGTGTCGAAATCGCACTGCATGAACTCGCGGAAGCGGCCGGCCTGGGGACGCTCGCCCCGCCAGACCGTGGCGATGTGATAACGCTTGAAAGGCGTGCCCAGCTCATTGATGTGCTGCGCGGCGAAGCGGGCCAGCGGCACGGTGAGATCGAAGCGCAGCCCGACCCACCGCCCGCCGTGGTCCTGGAAGCGATAAAGCTGCTTGTCGGTCTCCTCGCCCCCCTTGCCGGTGAGGATCTCCAGGTATTCCAGGGCCGGTGTGTCGATGGGGCTGAAGCCGTAGGAACGATAGACCCGCCTGGCCGTCTCGATGAGGCGCTCGCGGGGGATCATCGCCTCTGGCAGATAGTCGCGGAAGCCCTGGAGAGTGCGGGGCGGGATGAGAGTCACGCTTTCCCCTTCATCGCCTCAGTGAGGATCGCCGCGGTACTTTCGCGCATGATCCGCGGATCGACCGACCGGCCTTCAATGAGGGCCTTGCGAACGTCCTTGCCGGAGATGAAGACCGGCTTCTCGTTGGGATGGTTGTCCATCAGGTCGACGCGGCCCATCGATTCGTAGTAGGCCGCGAAGCCGACCTTCAGAGGCTGGATCTTCAAGTCGCCCTTGAGCCGGCCGAAAATCTCCTGGGCGTCGAAATCGCCCCAGATCGCCTTGCCGTCGTGATACGGGGCATCGGCATGCTTTCGGCCGATCACGATGTCGGTGAAGCCGAAGTTCTGCCGATAAATAGCGTGCATCACCGCCTCCTTCGGACCGCCGTAAAACATCTTGATGTCCAAGCCCAGCAAGATCACGCGGTCCGGCAGCTTCTCGCCCCGGGCCTGCCAAAGCTGCTGGTCGCTGTCGCCGTCGCCCAAGGCGCGATTGTCGATCAGCACTTCGTAGGTATGCATGCGCACGTCGGCATCGACGTCATCGCCCTTGGTTTCGCCGATCAGCGGATTGAGCACCGCGCCGGCGTTGTGCCCGGCCCGGAGCAGCGTTTCCAGCCCGTAAACCAGGGCATACTCGTGGCGCGGTGCAGCGGGTTGCGAGTCTGGAAGGCGACGACGCGGTTCCAGCCTTTAGTCTCCAGCAGCTTGCGGACCTCGCCAGGCTTGAGCACATACTTGCCGAACCGCGGATGCTCGGGCTGCGGCAGCACGCGGATCGTTCCGCCCAAAAGGTGCGTCTTGTCGGCGTCGCCCTTCAGCACCATGTCGCCGCCGGGGTGATCGGTCCGATCGGTGAGATAGACCGACCGGAGGTAATGCGCTTTGTCCCAGGCAAAGATGTCGTTGAGTTCCAGCGCGGCCACGATCTGGCCGACCGAGTTCACCAGGGCCACTTCCTGGCCCGGCTTGAGCTTCGCGGCCAATTCCGCTGTCACCGGCAGGGCGATCGGAATCGTCCAGGCATACAGCTTCCCCTGGTGCTCGATGACCGACTCTTCCAGCACGCGGTGATAGGTCCTCGAATCCATCGGGCCGCTGAGCGGGCTCAAGCCGCCGTCGCCCAGGCGATAGACGGTCGAGAGATCGGCGTCGGAAACCGGCACTTGGGCCAAGGTCTTGGCGTGGGCGACAAAGCTCTCCGCCTGGTCGTCAGGAACGGTACGGCAAACAGGTTCAGAAAGACCACCATGAACAGGCACTAGGGCAGGCATAAAAATCCTTAGTAAACGTCTGATCTAAAAGCGCGAATTGGGTAACCCGTTAATATACGGAGATGCTTCCTGGAAAGCAAGCAGAAGGGGGGGAAGAGGGAGGAGAATGGTTAAGCCCGTTAGAACCCACTGCGTTGGCGGTTGTAATTGCGGCCCATCGTCTCGTAACCGCGGATCGTGGAGTTGGTCAGCGACAGGATGCCGGCGATGCGTTCGATCGGGGCGGTGACCTTGGCGGTGATGTTGCTGAAGGTGACCAGCTCGTCCTCGGCCACGAACAGCCGGTCGCCGGGCAGAAGCTGGTAATTCGTCGCCGTCTGGGCCCCTTGCGTGATGGCATCCCACTCGATGGGCAGGATCTGCTGGCAGCCGAAATTGTGCGGTGCCGGCCGAGCAATCCAGATCTTCTTGCTGGAGACCTGCGACAGCCCGTTGACCTGGCTGATCGCATCCAAGACCGTCTCGTTGCCGGTGATCGGCAGGCGGCGGACGTTGTCGCCCAGGCCGGCCCCCTGGGTGATGATGTAGTAGACCTTGCTGTTGTAGGCCACCACGTCGACGGCCAGTTCGGGCGAGTCGAGAAACTGCCGCAAGTGGTTCTGGACAGCGATGCGGGCCTCGGTCACCGTCATGCCGGCGATGTGTACCACGCCGTACTGGCGGAGGTTGATCGTGCCGTCGGGTCCGACCAGGTACTGGCCGGTGACCGGCTGGGCACCGGAGACGCGGGCCAGTTGCACGGTCACCGCGGGTTCGCGGAGCAACGGGCTGAGCCACTTGTTCAAGGTTGTGCGGATCTCCTCGAGGGTCATGCCGGCCACGCGGACGGTGCCGTAGGCGGGGCCGAGGTTGATGGTGCCTTCGGCCTCGACCATGAAGTACAGGTTGTCCAGGGGCTGATCGGGCGGGGTGTTGGCGCGGATCTGCAGCACGTCGAAGATCTCGGCCCGATAAGGCGGCAAGGGGATCAGCTTGAGCATTTCGATCTGGATCACGTCGGGCGGCTCGATGCGATAGGCCGGCAGGGAAACTTTGTTCATTTCCCGCGGCGGCTGGAGGGCCTCGGGCATGGGCGGTTCCAGTTTGGGATCGTAGGGGTTGATGGTGTGGCAGCCGGCCAGCAGCAGCGCGGCGAGCCAGGCGGCCGCGAGGGAGGAAACGATCCGCGCCTTCACCGGTCGGCAGCGTGGCCCGGCAGGCTGCGTACCCGATTTTTGAAATGGCATCTTGGGGTTGCTGGACATGACCGGGCGACCTGTGGGGTGCAGGTTTGGGACAATCTGGAAAGCTTGCGCGACTAGTGAAACTTGGAAAGCCTTATTGCTGCCCTGATTGCCATTAAAGTCTTCCTAAACGGTGCAGTCGGATTAATCGGCAAACTCGACGCGGTTCTTTGGATTGTTTCCAGTGTTTGCCAAGAAAGCCGCTTTTTTGAGTCGAAATGACGAAATCTGCCGATCGAGTGGCGGAAAATGTGATAACGGGAGGCGGGGGGCTCCCCTAATAACGTCAATTAACGTACATTTGAGGAATCTCTCGAGACTGTCTTCCGTTTACTGATCTTGCAGAACAAGGAGTTTGTTGTGTCCAAGGAACTAGAATCCACAAACGAATCGCCCCAGGTCCCCACCCAGGCCCAGCAACGCCAGGTGGAGATTGACGATACGAAGGCATTGGCCCTCTACGCCAACTTCTGTCGCGTGACGGGTACGCCAGAGGAGTTGATCATCGACTTCGGTCTCAATCCTCAGCCTTTTGGCGTTCCCACGCAGCCCATCGCCATAACCCAGCGGATCATCACCAATTTTTTCACCGCCAAGCGGATGTTGCACGCCTTGCAGTTGACGATTCAGCGGCACGAGCAGACGTTCGGCGTGCTGGAGACCGATGTGCAGAAGCGAGTTCGTCCTGGTTTCATGGGCCAGTAGGCCCGGGGCCGAGCGAGAATCTAGAGATCAAGGGACAGAAAAATGGGCTGCGGCACGCAGACCCATATTCTGTCCCGCGTTTTTTCAGCGCTTCCGCGGACGATACAGGTCCGTGGCGGTACCGAAGAAGACTTCGGCAGCAAAGCCCAAGGTTTCGCTGAGCGTGGGATGGGGATGGATCGATTCGGTGATGTCGGCCACGGAAGCCCCCATTTCGATGGCGAGCACGGCCTCGGCAATCAACTCGCCGGCGCCCGCGCCGACGATGCCGCAGCCCAGCACGCGCTCGCTGGCCGGGTCGATGAGCCACTTCGTCAGGCCCTCGGTGCGGCCGACGGATTGTGCACGGCCGCTGGCCGCCCAGGGGAATTGGGCCACTTCTACGCTGCGGCCTTGCCTCTTGGCATCGGTCTCGGTCAGGCCGGCCCAGGCGATTTCGGGATCCGTGAACACAACGGCGGGAACCGCGCGGGGTTCGAAGGCAACCTTGCTGCCGGCGATGGCCTCGACCGCCGTCTTGCCTTCATGGGTCGCCTTGTGGGCGAGCATCGGCTGGCCGGCCACATCGCCGATAGCCCAAATGTGCGGTTCGGCCGTTCGCCGCTGGGCGTCGACCGTGACAAAGCCCTGCTTGTCGATCTGGACCTTGGTCTTCTCCAAACCCAGTCCGTCGCTGTTGGGCCGGCGTCCGACGGAGACCAACACGCGGCTGAACTGCTGGACCTTGTGATCGACATTTCCATCGAAGGTCACTTCGATCGCCTGCCCCTTTTCGACCAGGGAAACAACCTTGGTCCCCAGCAGAATCTCGGCGAAATCCTTGCTCAGCTTCTTGTGCAGCGGGCGGACCAGATCGCGATCGACGCCGGGCAACAGACCGTCGGTTAGTTCCACGACGCTGACGCGAGTGCCCAGGGCGGCGTAAACTGTCCCCATTTCCAGGCCGATGTAACCGCCGCCGACAACCAGCAACGACTCGGGAACGTCGGCCAGTTCCAGCGCGCTGGTCGAGTCCATTACCCGCGGCGAAGACAGGTTGAATGCCGGAATCCGCGAGGGCCGAGAACCGCTGGCAAGGATGCAGTTCTCGAAGTAAATGCGGTCGTCGGCCAGCGGGGCGTTGCCCACCGCTTGCAGCCGTAACGTCCGCCCGTCCTCAAAAGCGGCCTTGGCCTGGACGAGCGCGACTTTGCGTTTTGCGGCGACCTGCTTCAAGCCCCCGGTAAGCGTGGAGATGACCTTCTCTTTCCGTGCCCGCATGGCGGCGATGTCGATGGCCGGTTTCGGGAAGGCAACGCCCCATTCGGCCAGGTGCGCGGCCTCCGACATTGCCTTGGCGACGTGCAGGAGGGCCTTCGAGGGGATGCAGCCGCGCAGCAGGCACGTGCCGCCCAGGCGCGATTCCAGATCGACCAGGGTGACCTGCATGCCGAGATCGGCCGCCAGAAATGCCGCGGCGTAACCACCCGGTCCGCCGCCGAGAACCACGAGTTGTGAATCCATGGGAAGAAAAGATGAAGGACAAAAGATGAGGGATGAGGGATGAAGGATCAGAGATGAGAATGCGTGCGGGCTTCATCCTTCATCCTTCATCCTTAGTTTTCACGCCAGGAGCAGCATGCCGGGCGTTTCCAGGTTGCGAATGACTTCATTGAGGAACCGGCCGGCCGTCGCGCCGTCGACCAGACGATGGTCGAACGAGAGGCTCAAAGGCATCATCAGCCGGGTTTCGATGCGGTCGTGGTTCTCGCCGTGGACCACCGGCAGCCATCGCGCCCGACCCAAGAGCAAAATGGCCACTTCCGGATGATTGATGATCGGCGTACTGTACGATCCACCCACGGCACCGAGGTTGCTGATCGTGAACGTGCCCCCGCGAAGGTCGTCGATGCCGAACTGCGAAACGCGGGCACGCTCGGCAATCGAGCCTAAGGCCTGAGCCAGTTGCAGGATCGTCAACCGGTCGGCATTGCGGATGTTCGGCACGACAAGGCCGCGGGGCGTATCGACGGCGACGCCCAGGTTTACATATTCCTTATAGATGATCTGCTCATTCGGCTCGTCGAAAACGGCGTTCAGTGCCGCGTGACGGCGAAGGACCATGGCCACGGCCTTCATCACGAAAGGCATCATCGTGAGCTTGATGTTCTGGCTCAACTGGCCCGCCGGCACACCTTGCCGCAACCGCTCCAACTCGGTGACGTCGGCGTCGTCGAAGTTCGTGACGTGCGGGATCGTCGACGCCGAGCGGGTCATCTGCTCGGCGATGGTGCGGCGAATGCGAGAGAGCTTTTCGACGCGCACGGGCCCCCAGGGATCCTTGCCCGACTCACCCGGCGGGACCGTCGGCTGCAACCCCGCGGCGAGCGGAGCGGCCGGGGCCGGCGGGGAAACGGTTGGAGCTGTCTGGAGATCTTCCGCCGAAGGAGGGGAGAGGGGGAGAGGGGGCAGGGGGGAAGGAGACACGGCTGAAAATGCCTGGAGGTCTTCCGCGGTGATCCGCCCGTATTTGCCGCTGCCGGCAACCATCCGTAGATCGACACCTTGCTCTCGCGCCAGACGCCGCACCGACGGGCCAGCGGGGATGGGACCGGGGCGATCGAGCACGGCCACCGCCATACTGGCACGAAGTCCCCCCCTCTCTCCGGGAGAGGGGCCAGGGGTCAGGGCGGCCGCGCCGACTGCCTTGGCCTTTGCGCTTTCCGGCGGGGCGGTCACCGGCCCCGTCGGCTCGGCCGTTTCGCCGCTGGCGATGGTGGCGATGGCCTGCCCCACCTTCACCGTATCGCCCTTTTTTACCAGCAGTTTGGCCACCCGGCCGGCATGAGGGCAAGGGATCTCGACGACCGCCTTGTCGGTTTCCAGCTCGACGACGCCGTCGTTGGCCGCGATCACATCGCCCTCTTGGACCAGCACCTTTACAACGTCGCCGCTGTGGACGTTCTCGCCCAGTTCGGGAAGCTTGAAGTCGATATTCATATTGCTGTAGGATGGACCGCCCGGTCCATCCACTTTGAGGGGACGGACCCAGAGGTCCATCCCGCAAATTGGCTACTTCTTGCCCTTGGCGGCAGGCGTCTTGGCCGCGGCGGCCGCAGCCGGCGCAGCGGCGGCATCCGCGCCTTCTTCCCCTTCTTCCTTGGCCTTCTTTTTCTTCTTCTTCATGGCAAGCTTGTAGACCCGCACCTTCGGCAGGCCGAAAGGGGTGTCCCCTTCCTTCCAGCGCTCGGCGTCCTTGAGTCGCTTGATGCGCTCATCGCGCGTCAGCACGCTCCGGGCGCGGGTCATGCCCGCTCGCACTCGAAGGCTCTTGTCCATCGTCATGGTCGTCGCTCTCCTAAACGTTCAATTAAGATAGACGGTCAAGTATAGGGACCGACCTCGCTTGCTGCAAGGGGGGGGCAAGTTCTTTTGCTTCCGACCCGCGGCCGACGAAAACCAATCCTTTGGGTGGATAGCACATCCTTGCACTCATCCAAGACTGCGGGAATTCTCGGAATTCCGCCTTCAACGAAGCGGCGGACGATAGACGCGAAACGCGCGGAGCGGCACTTCGCCTATGAGCTCCAACGTGTGCTTGGAATTGCTCAGCCCTTGGGCCAGCGTGACGGAGTACTCGCGTGCGGTGTCCTCGACCAGCGGTGGCTGGTACGTGTCGACGAACAGCGGCACGACTTTCCAGCGCACCTCGTATTCCGCGGGGACCTTTCCGGGCGCGAACCAGGCCTCCGGCCGGATTTGGACCCTGCCCGACTTCGAAACAAACGGCTTACTGTTTTCGCCGCTGCCGTCCGGGCCGGTAATCGAGCCTTGCACGTCGAATTTCCAGGATTTGCCATCAGGACTGACGGAGGTGACCCGCGCCTTCCACTGCTCGATAACCAGCGGGCGCTGGTGATCGACGCGGGAGAGAAACAGCGGCGACCAGGGGCCTGGCTCAGGCCGTGAAATGCAGCAGCACTCAGGAAACTCCGATGGCCGTTTTCCATCGATGAGCACGCGGGCACGTGACTTGAGCTGGCCGCGGGGTTCGGCGGCGGCCAGGGCGTCGATGCGGTTCCCTTCGAATTCGATGCTCAGCCGGCCGTTCTTCCAGGCCGCGTCCTTGCCCACTTCGAGCGTCCGCACCATGGGGTCTTCGGGGCTGGCCGGCAACTCCGGCCGATACACCAGGTAGCGCGACACCAAGGCGGCAAGCAGGTAGTTGCCCTGTTCGTTCAGGTGCACGCCGTCTTTCAACAGTGCTTTGGGCTCCAAGGCGTTGGCCTTCAGATAGGCCAGCCAGGCCGTGCGGATGTCGACCAAGGCGCAGCCGTACTTCTTGGCGATGCCTGGCAAGAAGACATGGTTCATCATGTGGTCCCACCAGAGGCCTTTGTCTTTTTTCTCGTCGGGCACGGCCGGAGGCCAGGCAGTCACGTGGTCCTTCTGCATCAAGACTTCCGCGGTCGTGCGCGTGCGGACATTCTTGATGATCTGCTCGTACTCCTGATTGGCCCCGTAAACGTGGAAAATGAGCAGGTCGGGATAAAAAGGGTAGAGGTCGTGTTCCGCCGGACGGATCAGCCATTGCGCGGCAAACCCGCCAATGGCGCGGTTCTGGATGTCGAGGTTGGCGTGCGGAAACCGCCGACGAAGGTCGTCGGCCACCTGCTTGGACCACTCCTGCTCGGTAATCGACTGGCCGTAGAACAATATCCGCACCTTATTGCGGTGCTGGGGGGTGCTGGTGGCCAGGAGCCTCATCGTGCGCTGGACACCCACGCCCAGGGCCGACGGATCTTCGGGCGGCGGCACCGGCGGAAACGATTTCGTCCAGGGCTCACTGCCGGCCGCGGCCTGGACCAAGGCCAAGCCCGCCCACAAAGCGACGGCGAAGGATGTTGGTGCTGTTTTCATGGAACTCTCCCAAAAACGCGGTGCAAGGAACTGGAATCCTAGTCTATTCCAGCCGCTGAAACTCGTAAACCTACGCGCAGCATCGGGTCCGACAGACTCCTGCGGAATCGCCGTGACAACCGGCAGCACGGCCACGATCGCCGCGGATTTCGCACTGACTGCCGGCACTGTAGACAGAGACACCCGCCCGCCCGACAACTTCCGACATGCGAGCCGCCGAACGTTGCGGATACAGCGAACTCCGGATGGGTTCGCTCTAGGGCCATCGCATCACTTTACCTCGGTTTCGCTTTCCTCAGCCAAGCCTGGTATTGAGGCGACTTTACGAACTCGGCGTATGGCGGGTTCGTGGTCAAATCTGGAAATTCCATGAGTGACTTATCTTCCATCAGCGTCATCAACCGGCTCACCTCATCGAAATTCTTTTCTACCAATGCGATCTGGAGTAAGACCAAATAGGGAAGAAACAGTGAATCTTCCGCCTCGATGGCTTTCTGAGCGTATTTGCGGGCGAGCTTGTAGTTTCTCTCCGGTATGTAACTCAAAGCGCGGCGGGCATCTTGCTGTGGATCCCCTCCAACGCGAGTTCTAACGGCGAACGGTGGGCGTGTGTGTTGCCCAAGCCATCATTGTTTGTTCAGATTCTGTTCGCACAACGGGAAGGCTGGCCGATGCCGTTCTCTCCGCCGCGGTCGAGGCTCGAACTGCGATTCATTCTACCAGGGTTTGCTAGCGTGAACTACTGGCAAGGCGTCCGCGCAGCGGCTCTGCGGCCCAACTCTTGTTGGCAAACACAAGAAAAGGGAAACACGAAAACACGAAGGTATGAAATTACGAAAAGGAGAGCGCCTCTTGTGTTTTGGTGACGGGATGATTGAATTCTCTAAAATACGACTCGTTTCACGACCAGTGCTGGGGCATTGAAGTTGAGCAACAATCCTACGTGCAGGCCAACGGCCTTCAGATAGGACCGACGCGTTGCAAAATGAATGTCGTCCAACGCCCTGATGGCCTTGAGTTCAACGATGATTTCATCCGCCACCACGAGATCGAAGCGATGGTAGCCGGCGTCTTCCTGTTCGAACCAGATGCGAATAGTCTTTTCCGTCGAGAACGGGATCTGCCGATCCCGCAGGGCGATTTCCATGGCCCGATGGTAGATCGACTCGAGAAATCCCGGTCCCAGCTCCTTGTGAACGCAGATCGCCGCCTCAATGATTCGACCGGAAAGCGGCTCAAACTCGTAAGCCATGATCTTCTCTTCTTCTTGTTACTTCTTTCTCCCTGTTTTCGTACCTTCGTCCCTTCGTGTTTTCGTGATCCTCTTCTCTGTCTTGTCTTCAAAGCCTGATCACGCTCGTCCCGCTCAGCCTCCTGATCAAGTGCCGCATTTCCAAAACGCTCAGCGTGGCCAGGACCTGGGGAACGGGCAGGCCGCTACCGAGCACGATTTCGTCAATCGAAGTGGCCTCGCAGCGGATGGCATCGAGCACCTTCTGTTCCATGTCATTCAAGAGCAACTCGGCCGGATGATGCACTTTGCGGCCGTCATCACTGGCGGTGGCTTCCACCAGGGGGCCAAGCTGCTCCAGCACGTCGTCGGCCGATTCGACCAGGATGGCGCCGTCGCGGAGCAGGCGATGGCAACCGCGCGACGCGCGGCTGTCGACGTTGCCCGGCACGGCGAACACGTCGCGGCCCTGCTCCATGGCGTGCCGCGCGGTGATCAGGGCGCCGGAGCGTTCCGCCGCCTCGACCACGATCACGCCCAGTGGGATACACACTCCTCGGTACAATCTCAACCCTGGAGTTCTCGGCTACGGAAGTCCTTGCTGCGACAGCACATACGCGAAGTATTGCCGCGATACGACGCCGCGAATGCGAGGTCGTCAGGGGGCTTTTGGAGCAGTTTTCGACCCGAAAAGAGCAGGTTGCGCAATGGCAAAAGCTGACCGGGAAGTGCCGCCGGACGTTCGAATTCCGGTTGAATGAATTGAAGTCGAAGACGGCTTAGTACCCCTCCACACGGGTATTCGCGCAGACGAAACAACATCAGCCAAGGAGTGTGGCCCCGCCGTTCCCGAAGGCCATTTTTGCCGCAGCCATCTTTTGGCCCCTCCGCTCGCCCCTGGTCTTCTCCGTGCCGTCGTGATCACCTGGATGGGCAAGTGTGTGGGCAGCATCGCCCTGCTACAATGCCATCCGGCCGCGAAGTGCGGGCCCCGCCTCGTCCCGAGAGCCCCTGGGACTCCCCGCAGTCCCATGCCAGAGTCTACCTTCGCGGCCTCTTCTTTTGGCGGAGGCGTCGCCGAATGGTTCGCCCACCGCATTCTGCCTGCCGCCCTGTTTCGCCCGGTGCCTGCTACTTTACCTCCACGTCGCCTTGGAGGGTCAACACCAGCCGCCGCCGGCCGCCATGCTGACGGTGCTCGCACAGACAGATGCCTTGCCAAATTCCAAGGCAAAGCTGGCCGTTGCGGACCGGTATCGTCAGGGAGCAGCCCATGAGCGACGCCTTCACGTGGGCTGGCATGTCGTCGGCCCCCTCCTCCATGTGCCGGTAGGGGCCGTCCTCGGGAGCCAACGCGGCCAGCGACTGGTTCAAGTCGACGAGCACGTCCGGATCGGCGTTCTCGTTGATTGTCAGACTGGCCGAGGTGTGCTGCACGAAGACGTTGAGCAACCCAGCCGAAACTCGATCAAGCTCGGGCAGGGCGGCGACCACTCGATCGGTAATCTTATGAATGCCCTGCGGAAAGGCGGGCAATTGAATTTCATGTTGGAACCAGCCCACACGCGTCCTCCATGGTCTTGGATCGTTAATGGCGTCAGTCTACTCTGAGGCGGTTGGAAACGCTACTTAGGCGAGCGCCCGAGACCGTCCGGCGATGAATGCGATAGAGTCGAGAGGATGGCCCCTCGCCGGCCCTGCTCTCGGCCGGGCCGTCGATCATCTTCCGCGGGGGTTCTGGGGCTGTGCTGCGCTAAGGGCCGGCCGCGATCCTGGCATTATCTACTGGCGGCACCGCACCCTCTTGCCGCAGCGTCCCAGCCCCCAGCCCAAGCCGACACCCCAAGTGTCATTGCCCCCACACCCTCCCCTTCTTTCGGTGCCGCACCCTTGGGCCTCAGCCGGCCGGCTCCTCGTCTCGACCGAAGCCCGTGCCCATCGCCCTGCTCTCGCCCACCCTTTATAATTGGTCTGTTTCAGCCCCGCTTGAGATCCTCGCCATGCACGGCCTAATTCCGATCATTCCGCGATCAAGAATCTACCTTGTGCCCTACGGCCACGGTAACGATAGACAATTTGCCGTTCGATTTCGTGACACTTGGAAGAAATTGCCTCTTTTTGCTCGCAGGCGACTGCTCCTCCATTGGCGGGAGGACCAAGATCTCGCTCGAACCGTCGTCGGCATCTACGACATCTCCAAATTCCAGCCCCAAAGTGGCCGGCAGCTCATCATTAGTCCGCGCATCGAACTTCTTTCCGGGTGGCTTGGCCCAAGAGGCGACAACATTGTGGATGCCCCGCGGCACCCGCCGAAAGAAGTGGGACATACATTCGCGCGAGGGCACCTGCTGCGATTTCACGCTCCGCACGTTGATCGCATGCCAGTTAGTGTAACCGAGTGTCTCATAGCGCACGAGTTAGCGCACGCCTATCAATTTGCGATCGGTATTGCCGAAGACTTCGGACCCTACGAAACGAATTCCTACGAGTGGGAAGCAGATGCCGAGGACACTCTGACCAACTGGGGTTTCGAAGACCGCATAATTGACAAGTGGGCGGAAGAAGTTGGTTTGACGCATGTTCATGTTCTCAGGTGAACCTGCTGGGCAGCCAATGGCAAACCTGCACGACGATGGCCAGACCTACTTTTGAATATGACGCCGGCTACGAAGCGGGCGCTGAAGACGCCGGCAGCGGCGAACTGCTGGAGGAAGCATTGGCCCTGCAATACGCGTTCTACGTCCTTGACGGCAAGGCAAGGCGGGCTATTGCGCTCGATGACTTGGTGATGGCCGTGAGCCTGGCGACGATCGAGCACGCGGAGAATTGCAGGTGCGGGCTTTGCACGGCGCTGGAGGCTGTCGGTGAATGAAGGCGGCCGCCCGGCCCGCCATCAACCGATCTCCAGCCGCTGCCCGCAGCCGTCGCAGACGAAATAGGGCTGACGACGCCCAGCCGAGTGCAGCCGAAATCGGGCATCGCCGCAGTAATGGCAACGCGCGACATCTCGGTATACGAGGCACGAGGGACATGCTATGTCTTCTGCATCCGCCGCACTCAGATCGTCGGTCGTGATAAGGAACGTAGTGTTGGTCAGATTCATCGATTGAACTCCCACGGGTTTTCAGTACCACACGGGAATTCTCACGATGAGCTGCTACGGATTTTTAAGGCGTGCCAGTTTTCCGGGATCTTTCTGGAATCTTTCCGAGTTCTTTCTGACAGGCCAACTGGACACGAAAGAACCCGGAAAGGCTCAGCGAGAAGTCTTTTCTTGTCGGCCTGTTCTGGCCTTCTTTGCGGCCTGGGCCTCCTTCTTTTTCTCCAACTCTGCATGACTTAGCAAATACTGGTTGCCGACTTCCTGCTGAACAACCAGCTTTCCAGTGCGCCCGGTGACCCAATTGTGAACGGTGCGGACGGTGACTCCGACATAATCAGCAACCTGTTGCTGCGTGTACCATCCGAAACCTGCCGGGGCCTCGGGCAAGGGGGCCGTTGGCTTAGGTTGGGGGTCGGGCACGTCCTTTCCCGACTTTTTTGCCGTACGCTCAGACTTCAACCGGCCCCGCTCGATAACGACCAAAGCGGCCTCTCGTTGCAACTCATTTCTTTCTTTTGTGAAGTCATTCGCGGGAAAATTCTCAAGTGAGCCAAGCACAGCCCAGCACCTTTCAGCAATTGCACCTTGTCGTAGGAGCGGATTTCTTTCGCCACAATACATCTTCATACTCGTAGCGAAATCCGCACCGACCACCGCTTGCCGAACCACGTTCCATGCCCACGATAGGACGGTCGAATGCTTCGGAATCTCCCGATTCACGGCAAATAGTTCAAGTTGAAGCTTTTCCACCTCACGAACGGCACGATTTGTTACGTTCCATAGGTTCCTGACAGCCTTTTCCAATAGCTCCGCTGCGAATGCCTCGAAAGCTTGCTCTGCCTCGCCGTCGAACATCTTCATCTTGCACGAATGCTTGCGAACCTGTTTGGCACCTAAAAGAAGCCCAGTACCCAGCGTCAGGCACATTACTGTATCGAAGTGAGCCTCCCACACGTCGCTTGGCCATCCGGGGTTTGTTGGCTCCTCAAGAAACCACGGACGGTCACCGCTTAAGAATAGCACCATTCGCGATAGCAAATTGACGAAGACAAGGAGGACGCCACCTACTTGCTCGCCCGATAGCCCACCGAAAACCGAGTGTGACTTGAGGGCCAGAGTATCCAACAATCCCGGCGCGTTAACTTCAATCTCCTTCGCTATCTGCTTCGGCCACGACATAATTACTTTCTCAGCAATCAACTTCCGCAAGGCTTCTTCAACTTCATTGCCGGGCGGTAATGCAGAGGCAGCGGCCGAACTCATTAGTTCATTCAATCGCGCATTTTCTTGGATCGCGTCAAAGACAGTTACCGCAACCCCAGGTTCCAGGAAGAGGGCCTCGAACAACGCCGGATCTTTCAGCAAAAAGTCAGAAAGAAGACGAAATAAATCCGAATGCACGCGGTCATTTGCATGGCCATGTTCGTCGCACATTACGATACCTGCCTTTCCATCGGGCCGTACCGGGCAGGAATCTCCAGAAAGGCAGGAGAAGGCGATTGCCTGCCCAGTCCGCTTGGTCGCGCCGGTTGCAACACGGCAGCGGCCGGCCCGAATCTTCGTTGTTTAGGTGGCGCCTGCCGACCCTACGATGGGTGGCAGCAGGGCGTCACCTCATTATACGGTCTGGAACAGCACCGAGCTTGCCCTGGCTACCCCGTAGACCTTATTGTTGATAATTAGATCGGCAGCCGGTAGTCCAGGATCTTGCCGTGCGTTTCCAGGGCCAGCTTCGGCGTGTTGCTCTCCTGGGAAAGATGCCCAACGCAGGCCCATTTCATCGTCGTCAACTGTACCACTACCACCGGTCCCGAACACTTGACAGCCATCCGGGGGCTTGCGACAATTCCTGTGTCCAATTTCACCCCCACAAGGAGAGCCAAATCATGGCCGAGAAACCCGAAGTCAACAAATCCGAAGCGATCCGCAACTACTACAAATCGAACCCCAAGGCCAAGACCAAGGAGGTTGTCGATGCCTTGGCGAAACAAGGCATCACGGTCACTGTCGGCCTTGTCACCAACGTGAAGTCCACCCACAATAAGAAGCAGGCTGCCAAGAGGGCGGCGAAGAAAGCGGCGGCAAGCCCGGTAGCCGCGGCCACCAAAGTCGCGGAAAAGCAACCCGCAGTCAACAAGTTGCAAGCCGCCCGCGACTATCTGAAGGCTCACAAGAAGGCCAGGAACGCGGAAGTGGTTGCAGCCCTGGCAAAAGAAGGCATCACCATCACGCCGAGTTACGTCGGGAACATCAAGGCCAAGAGCAAGAAGCGTTGTCGGGCGGTCAAGCAGGTCGTAGCTGCCGTGGCCCCAACCGGGATCGGCGTCAAGGAAATCAAAGAGGCCCTGACGTTCATCAAGACCGTCGGAAGCGAGGCTGCGGCGAAGCAGGCCCTTGCCGCCGCCGTGGAGATCAAGAAGATCGTGTAGACGTTGGGCCGCATGGCCCGACGATCAACCGTTTCTATCTCGGTCGGTGAGAACGCCGTCCCTCGTTCTCATCGTGGTTGTCGTGCTGGGCGGCCCGCCAACCTGCTTCCCAGGATTCCCATAGGGCATCCTCGGCCTGTCCGTCGTAAGGATTATCGTTGAGATCGACACCTTCCCAGTAGGCGTCGAAGCCTTCCTCGTATCGGCTTCTCCTCTTCTCAGTCCTTGAGGCGGCGACGGGCACTCTTGGTAAGCGCTCCAAGTTGTCGCGGCTTTGCAACCCCGCCCATGAATAGCAGACACAAGAACGAAATTCCGGCGGCATTGCCGCACAGGAAGGCCAAGATGGCAAGAACATCCGACTCGAACAGCTTCGCCAAGCCCATGAAGACGAGGACTCCGAATACTCCACCCAGAATGATCACCCGCAATAATCGCCGCCGTCTGCGGGCCTTCTCTTCCTTCTGTGCCTCTTCTTGGGCCGTATCGTGGAGTTTCCTTCGGGCTAGCTCCTCGCCTTGGCTGAAGATTTCTTCGAGTGGTTGTTCTGACATCATGCAACTCCGAATCGACAAGATTCTAATACAACGGCAGGCGGCATGCAATTGGTGACGAGATGGGCTACGGACTTTCTACGCGCTGCTCGCCGACAAGGATTCTAGGAACTAGCCGTTCGGAATCGAATGGCTGGCGGCAATGCTCCGGCTTATCGAGGTAATGCTCCTGCTCCGCACCGCGTAGGTCAGCAGCGTGCCGACCGAAAGCAGCCACACGGCCAGGGCGGCAATGTTGGGCCAGTTCAAGCGGCGATCCGGATCGCCAAACTCTTTTTCCTTAAAGCCGCCGACTTGCAACAACTTCCGCGAGTCTTCGGGCGAACGATTACCGACCCGCAGGAATCGCACGCTACCGTTGGCCAGCGCCACGCAGACGCCGGAGATGTTGTCGTAGACGAAGAAGAGCTCCTCGCACCGGAAATAGTGGCTCGTCAGTTCCAGTGCTGAACCTTGAGTTGGTATCTAGCCGCGAGGACGATTTGCTTCCGAACCTCCCAGCTTATAATATGCAGGGCGAATCGCTTCTGGCAACTTGTACCCGCCACGTTGCGAATTATAATCAAGGGCGTTCTGCCAATGTCTTTCCTCAGCAGCAAATGCCTCGAATTCAAGGGAGTCCAACATGCGACACGCGTTCCAAATCCAGGTTGCGGCCGTTTTCCTTGGCGTTCTATCCATTTCCCAGTTTGCCTTCGGGCAGGGCACCACGTCCAACGACGAGATCGCCCAGCGTGTCGCCCGCATGGAAGATTTTCTGAAAAGGACTGATACCAACCACGATGGCGTGATCGATCCGGAGGAGGCCAGCGACCCTCAGGCCAAGGGGATGCTTGACCGGATGTTCAGCCGGATGGGAAAGGAACCGCATTACCCGGTGTCGATCAAGGAACTGTTGCAAGAATATGAGACCTACTATCGGACAAAACGCAACACGAGCGGGGGCGGATCCGCAAGTCCCGGCGGTTCGCCAAGTCCCAATCGGCCGTCTACTGCCGACTGGACCACGCCGCCTGCTGCTAAGCCGGTGTTCGATGCCGGCGCAGCCCGAATGGTGACGATCGAGGTGCTCATCGTCGACGTGCGGCATGGGGATACGGCCAAAGGCGATGCTGACGACCTGCATGGTGACCCCAAGGCTCGCATTCAGCAGCTTGAGAAGGCTGGCAGACTGGACTCTCTGACGCGGGTACAACTGACAACGGTCGAGGGCCAGAAGGCTTCCTTGAAGGTGGGCCAGCAGGTCGCGCGGATCACGAGCAGCCAACGCAGTGGCGGTGGTGGCTTTGGTGGCGGTGCTGGCGGCGGTGGTGGTGGCGGCCAGGTAAACAGTTTCACGATGGCGAATGTTGGCCTGATGCTGAGCGTCACACCGCAGATTCGTCGTGGCGGGTTGGTCGTCATGGCAATCGATATCGAGCGCTCGCAACTAGGCCCTGCGGAAGAAGGCCCGGTGATCTCGAAGCCCTCCGACGGTGAAGCGATTCGCTTCGCGCCTACGGAGACCCTCACGACGACAGCAACCATCAGCGCCAGAAGTGGGCAAGGCGTCCTGGTCGGTCGGCAGCAGACCAAGCAACAAGCACGGCAGAGCGAATTGTTGATCATCGTCACGCCGGAATTGCTCGGCAGCGATGTCGCGTCGGCCGCGCCTGCCGCCGCTCCAGCCGTGCGATTACCCGACGCAAAAGCAGTGGTTGTCAGCTTTCTTGAGGCGATTCGGACGGGAGATAACAAAGTGGCGAAGAAGCTCCTTACGAACGTCGCAAGGCAAAAGGCCGAGGAAAGCGGCCGTGTTGTGGTTCCGCCCGCTGATGGTAATGCGAAGTTTGAAGTTGAAGATGCAGTCTATCCGACGACTGACCACAACATCGCCCACGTGTCAACCAAGTGGATCGCTCTGGATGAGACAGGCAAGCTGCGCACGGACAAGGCCACGTGGGTTTGCCGCCTTGAGCCCCAGGGCTGGCGTGTAGCCGGGATGGCCGCTTACGTATTCGAGGGAGAAGCTCCGTTGTTGCTGAATTTCGAGGACCCGGCGGACATGGCCAAGAAGCAGAATTGGCTGAAAGAAGAAATCGTGCGACGCACAAGACAGGAGACGCCTCCTGCTGACAAGAATAAGTCGAAATAGCCAGCGGACCGACGGCCCTCAAGAGATTGTCCGCCTTCATCTGCAACCGGCCCACGTCCTGCCCGCCTTTATTTCGACCTTCAGCGGCACCGAAAAGCCTGCGGGCATGCTCTCCATCGCCGCGACCTTTGGCGAGACCCGTCACACTCGCCGGTACACGTTGGCCCGAACTTCTTCCCACTGCGGTTCAAGCAGACCGTCAAGAGCTTGACGGAATCGTTTGCGTCGTCCCCCGGTTGTCTGTTTGTTGGTTGCAGGAATCACGACGCCGATCAGCACTTGGACCTTGTCATCGGAGAACCATTTGAGCCGCGCGTCTTGCTTGCCGGTTGCAATCAGGTCAGCGATTTCAACAGCCAAGGGCTCGACGTTCAGCTTCTTGTCCTTAGGGCGAGCTTCCTGATCGTCGGATGCGCTAGAGTCGGCATCATGCGTTTCGTGACTATCTTCGGGCAAATCATCCTCGTGCTCTGGCGCGGGCGGGGATGCACCGGCCGGCTCGCAACCCTGGGGCAGTAAGCGGATAGCTGCCAGGAAGACCGAATTGTGTTCGATACATTCGCTCGGAATGATGTAGGGAGAGGCATCCGGACTTCGCATCAGGGAACGGACTTGAGACCTCGCGGTCTCGCTATTCGGCCCTGATGTGGACCATCCGTGCAGAAATAGTACATAGCGAGTCCCGGCTTCTTGCGCTTCTTGTAGAGCGGCTAACGCTTCGGCACGTACGCTCTCCATCATTACATAGTGCGGCTCGGGTGGAGGCTCTTCGTGCTTCCGCCGCCTGCGCTTTTCCCAGCGTGGCACGTAGTCCTCTCGCTCGCGTTGCGAGTAATGGAAGTCGATCTCATTGGGATGCAACTCCCGATATTTCGTCCAGTCCCCGGTTCCCTGCTTGAACATAAGCGTCTCCTGTTAGGGCTGGCGTTGACAGCCCGGCGCCAGTTTCATCACAACGGCGTCAGTTTCGCAGTTCAAAGCCAACACCTTCCTCCTCAATTGCCTTCTTCAGTTCATCGACGCATTTCTGACTGCAAAGTCCGAACATGACGTCGTAACCTTGCAGCTTGCCCGGAGAACCAGGTTGCATCACAACAGCATGCGAAATCTTCTTGCGCTTCGTGAGCTCCACCGGCAAGAGGACGGAGTCTTTCTTGATGGGATAGCCTGGCGGCAGCTTCGCTAAGAGCATCAGCGGTTGCGACAAGTCTTTCGAGCACCAAGCGCACTGCTCGCCGAGCTTTCTGACCTCGGGATTAAGTGGTTTCATCGGCACACCTTTCGTCGTATGGGGTTGCCGGCCGAGTCAACCACTACCGGCCGGCGGGTTTGGGAATTAGCCTATCCCGCTCGTGTGCGAACGTCAACCGGGGCCAGAATTTGGGCCGCACTTGCTCGCGGCCCACGTCGTACCCGCCTTGACTTCGACCTTCAGCGGCACCGAAAAGCCTGCGGGCATGCTCTCCATCGCCGCGACCCCCATCCAGAATGGCGAGCGCCAGAGCACAAAGACGCGATGCCGTTGCCGCTCAACTGTCCATAATGGACAGTTGCCGGGCGGCTGTCGGTCGCAGCCTGCGACCTCTGTAAGCTTCTTGGGGCCCTGCTGAGGGCGTTTGGGTTTGGAGGCGGTCGCCCCTCGAGAGTCCCTAGAGCCCGCCAGACGCACGCTGGGGCACTGCTGAGGGGTGATGGCCGCTGCCGGCGGGTCTCGGCCGGCGTCGAGAGAGTGCCGCGGAGATCTAATATACGTTAATAAGGTCTACGGCCACGACTGGGCCAAAACCGACTTCCGGACGGCCTTCCGACACTTTGAATTTCGAGCTGGCAGTCTGGCTGGAAGAGTCGTAGACGGTGTCTACGCTGGCTGGGCGTCAGGAAAGGTCCTTTTTGACTTCACCCCGGCTGTGCCGTTTTGATGCGTTGTTCGCTGTGACCGACGCTGCGCAGCTCGGTTTAGCGTCGATCCGAGAGAGCGGTCGTTTTTCGGTGTGTCCGAGAATAAATCAAGGGCCGAACTAGCAGTCAGAGGGAGGATTGACTTGCGGCATTACCGAGTTTATGATGGTGAGGCGTGGAGTCTGAGCCGGATAGCAAACTACGAGAAGCGGCGTCTGGATGAAGGAGGGAACCGTGTACAGATATTGGGCTCGTCGTGCAGTCGTGGTACTGGCGACGACATGCTGGGCAGGCTTGAGCTGCACATGCATGTTTGGGGAAGGGCCCAGCGCCGGGAGCGCGAAAGTGCTGCGCGTCGCGTCGTGGGGGTCCGACTACATGAGCATCCAAGCGGCGGTGGATGCGGCGGAGCCCGGCGTCGAGATCGTGGTGGAGAACGGCACCTACGCGGAGTCCATTTGGATTACAAAGGCCAGGCTGACGTTGCGGTCGGCGAGCAGGCACGGGGCCAAGATCGTGGCCCCGCAAAAGAAAGACGCATTTGGATTGGGAGAGGACGCGAACTATATCACCGTGGACGGATTCGACATCACGGCGCCCGGTGGAAACGGTGTCCAGACCAACCGGACCGGGATCAAGCACGTCCTCAATCACCATACGATCGTCAAGAACTGTCACATTCATGACTGCGGTGGTGGCGGGATTCAGCTCAATCATGGTGATTATCGCACCGTGGAGTACAACATCGTCGATCACTGCGCCTCAACTGGACCATGGGGCCAGAGCGGCATTTCCTTCTGGCAGGCTATCGCGCTGGACCGGAAGCCCGGTTTTCATATCATCGTCCGCGGGAACGTCCTTCGGAACAACAGCAATCCGCCCAAGGGAAGCGACGGTAACGGTCTCATCATCGATGATTTCCGAAATACCCAGCATGGCAGCACCAACGGCACATACCCCAACTACACCCTCGTGGAGAACAACGTCGCCTACCACAACGGCGCCCGCGGCATCCATGTTTTTCTCAGCGATCACGTAGTCGTTCGCAACAACACCGCCTACCACAACAACTGGGATAACACCAACACCGCCACCTGGCGCGGCGAACTCAGTTGTGTGAACAGCAGCGACGTGAAATGGTACAACAACATCGCCGTGGCCAGTTCCACGGTGAACGGCAACAACACGGCGATGATGGACGGCGGCGGCAACAAGAGCACCGAGTGGGCTGGCAACCTGTTCTTCGACAGCGACAAGCCGAGGACGCCTTCGGTGAAGATATCGGGCGGAGCGGACCGGAAGGCAGTTCTGGCCAACAATCTCGTGGGAACCGACCCGCAATTCGTGGCACCAGGGACCGGCGCCGACGCCGATTTCCGCCTGAAAGTCGGAAGCCCGGCCATAGGAACCGCTGTTGCGGCCAACGCCGCGACGACCGACATGCTCGGAAGCACGCGAGGCAACAGGCCTGACATGGGAGCGTATGCGTTCGGAGCCAATGAAGAAAAGCTTCGTCATTGAAACCGGCGGCCCAAGAGGAATGAGAGGTCCCTGCACGCCATTCGGGCGATGACGAATGGGTGCGATTGCTGGCAGGTGTGATAACATTCCGTCCATGCTGAAACGGAGGAGAAAGGAAGATGGAAGCGACAAAGACAGTCAGCGGGAGCAAGTCCCGCGCGTTCACAATTGCCATGCACGACATGAAACATACTTCTTTCCTTGTCATCTTTATTCTGACCACCTTGGCGTCGAATCTGGCTCGATCCGCTGAGCCAACGCCGATCGCAGAGGGCAAGGCTGCCACCTTTGCTTCGGCGACAAACGATGCTCCGGGCAAATATCCGTATGACCTGATCTCGGTAGAGCAAAGGAGGCGGTTGGAAAAGATCCGCGATTCGATTGGATCGATCAGAAATCTCGATTCGCTCTACCAGAATCGAACCCATCCCAACGGTTTGCCTTACCACTTGTACGTGCCTGCAACGCTTCGACCAGGCACGGTATATCCGTTGGTGATATTCCTGCACGGCTCGTCGGAACGTCACCCTCGACACGCACAAGGGGTTCCCAAAAGGAATCTGGTCGCTACCGCAGGTGCAAACGAAACATCCGCACATTCTCTTTGTTCCCCGGTTCCGGACTAGCGCCGATGCCTGGGTACACGATGATTATCGCAAGATGGTGATGAAAGCCCTGGATGATCTGCTCCGCGAATTCAACCAGGACCCGAACAAGATCGGCATCGATGCGGACCGGGTCTATTTGGCGGGCTTTTCGATGGGAGGAATGGGCGCCTGGGATTATCTGAAACACGAGCCCAAGCGATTTGCGGCCGTCTGCCCCTTGTCGGGTTTTTCTTTCGGCCCGCAAAATGCGGAAGAAGCAAAGGCCATCCGGCACGTTCCGATTTGGATCTTCAACGGCGACGGAGACAAGGGAGTAGGCGGTTCCCGGCTCAGTTACCAGATGTTGAAGCAGGCAGGGGCATCGGACGTCCGCTACCACGAGTACGTGGAGTGCGGACACGTCATTGATGATTTCGCCTTCTTTACGGAGGGTTTTATGGACTGGTTGTTTGCCCAGAAAAGGAAGAACGCCAGGTAAGAACCGGCAAACCGATAACTGTCGTGTTCTCGTGGAAGGCGGGCTTGGGCGGACGAAGGCGGGAGGATGGACGCACCGCCGCGCCCCAGGTACGTGCCCAAGTTCAGCGGCAGCAGCATCCACAAGCTCACTGCTCCGGCTGCGCCGTGGCCGTGACCTTGTCCCCAGCCAATTTCAGCAGGTAAGTGCGCCCGGCCGCCGGCGCCTCAAGCGTGACTTGCTTGCCCGGCCAGGCCTCGATGGTCAACGATTGCTGCCCGCCACCCTGCTTGATCACCCGGACCACGGCCTCGCCCTTGAGCCGCAGGCCGGACCAAAGCACGCCGTTGTCCTGCCGTTGCGGGTCGGCCAGGCACATCAACTCCCCGTCGTCGAGGAACTTGGAGTAGGCCAGCACTTCATCATACACGGCCACGGCATCCTCAACCTCCGCCAGCACCACATCCTCGTAGCCCGGCCGGCTGGGGTTGAAGATCTGCATACCGGCGGCGCCGCGCAGCCAGATGTGCCGCAGTACCTCACGGTACCTCGCCCGCGAGATGATCGGGATTTTGTCGTCCTCTACGTCCGGGCACCAGCGGGAGATCCACGGCACGCTCTTCTTCTCCGGCGCGTAATGCCGCAGATTGGTCGCGTCGGCGGACACCATCCGCAGCAGCAGGTGCGTATAGAACTGGTCCACGTGCTCGCGGTCCAGCGGCCAATCCTTCTGCCAGCACGCCCAGAACACGGTGTTGCCATAGGCTACCGGGTTTGTCGCCGTGAAGAGCCCCGGCACGCTCGGCGGCACCGCCCGGTCGTTCCAGTGAACCACCGGCCGTTCGGGCGTACTGCACACCACCATCCAGTTCGTGGTCGAGCAACCGGGAAAGACCTCCGCTACCGGCGCAGCCAGGTAGGTGTCCAGCAAGTTCATGTAAAGCCGCGAGGTGTAGGTGCGGCAGTTATTTTTATTGGCCAGCACCCAGGGCGGCAAAGTTTGCCGGCAGCGGACGCAGTGGCTGGCCTGTTCGAACTGCGGTCCCATCGGGTCACCCTCCCAGTCCATCCAGACTGCATTGACTGTGAGGCCGGCAGCCTTGTACGCCCGCAAAATCCCCCGCACCTTGTCGGCTTCGATTGCCCAGCCCTCGAAACTTGTCAGGCACGGCTGGATGTGGCTATTGTCCCAATCGTTGCCTTGCTTGAAGGTATATCCCTTCTGGAACTGGTGCTGCCATTTTTCTGGCGGCCCGGCCAACTGCGCCGGCCACGGCCCACCCCCGCCCTGCATCAGGATCACCGGCCCGCCGGCCTGCTGGACCGCCTTGGCGGCCGGAATCATCTTCTCGTCGAGTTGCACGTGCTGGACCAGCCCGCGCTCCAGCAATACCCGCAGCACTTCCGGCGACTGCGGCTCAAAGCCGACCCCTTCCCACACGATCATCGGCCAGCGGTGGCCTCGCACATGCTTGAGCGGCGGCACTTTCACCTTGAGTCTCTCCACAAAGCCTCTCTGGCCCAATGAGTTGGCCTTGACCGCGTACTCCGGCTTTTCACCGGCAGTTGCCGCGGCGAGCCAGGCGCAAGAGACCCACAGAACGATCACGATTCGCATAGGCATGATGTGATTCCTATATCTTATTCCACCGTGGCGTTGCCCGAGTCGCCGCAGATTCATGGCTATTCCTCCTGCCGGTAAATATACTTGTGGAATCCGCGAAAATCGATAGGCCGTTTTTCGGTTTCTCGCGACAAGACATAGAGTACCCGGCATCGAGTCTCTGCAACACGATGATTGCCCTCGGCTCCCTACGCGATCCAAGGGTCGGCATGATACCAGGGCGAGGCCCGAGCCGCTGAGATTCAGTGGACTTTATCGAGGTCTGAAGCGTCGGCTCGGCGTCAGCGTGTCCGGCCGCCCGCTCTTCAGGACTCTCAGGGCTTTCTGCGGTTTGGGTGGAACGGGCTGCTTTTCGCGTTCGAGCTCTTCCTGCTGGGCCTTGAGTTGGCTGGCGAAGGAGGGGTCCAGAACGGGTTCTTTGTCGTAGTTGTACTCGATGCCGAAGTCATACTCGAAATCTACGTGGATCTCGCCGACTTGCTTGTATAGCCGGGCCATCGGAACGGTCTTTCCGATACTGTATGGAGAAGGAGCCTTCAAGGCCCCGTCAGGGTGCTGCGGTTACTTCATGGAATCTGAGGCATCGTCTCCTGGGCTCGTGGTGTCGATCATTGAGGGCGAGGGCCCCGGCGAGATCCTTACCGCTTTCACGGTTCGATTCAGCAGGGGCGTGCCATTCTGAACGGAGGGAAGCCGGCGGGCAGGGCGGCATTGGCACCGTACCCGCCGACTGAATCTATTGTTGATAATAAGCTTGCTGTTGGCCTATCTGGCAGTTCCCTGGCCAGAGCCTATGCGAGGGCGAGAGCCTCCTCGTCTTCCTCCTCGGCCTCGCCCTCCTCGGCGTCCTCCTGGCCGCCTTCCTCGCCGGCCAGTTGCCGCTCGATCTCCGCCTGGGCCTCCCTGCGGCGATCCAGCTCCTCAATGGCCTCGCGAAGGCGTTCTCCATTCACTTTGCCCAAGGCCATGATCTTCTCCCAGAAGTCAGCTACTTCAAGGACCTGCTCCTTCAGCTCATCGCTGAGTTTATCCGCGGGAACTTCCGCCAGCTCATCGACGATGTCGAAATCCTCGCCAAACCAGACCTGGTCATTGGCCCTGATAAACTTCTCGGCCTGCGCGGTGAAGTGCGTGACGGCGGCCTTGATGTTCTTGGGAACCTTGATGCGACGGCCGCCGCCTGGCTGACGCTGCCAACCACGCTCGCCCTGGATTTCCTTGAACAGCTCTGTCACCGTCCACTCCTCCTCGATGACCTTTGCCTGGAGTTGCTTCCGCAGCTTGGCATCGGTACCGATCGCGTCTGGACTACACGGACAAGGCCACTCCTTGACAACGCGAGACCACGCGAGGAAACTCATGTTCGTCAGGCTACGGCTGGCCGCACCACACGCTGCCAACTGACTCTGACGTGGCATGACGAGCGGTTGTCGCATCAAGTCAACCCTTTTCCTGGACTTGCCAGACCGGTCTTGCCTCTCTTTCATGTCAAGTCGGGACCTGGCCTGGCGGTGGAGTTGGGACTGGCGATTTATTGACGGTTACCGCGAGGGTCCGCGGCGAGCACGGAGAACGGAATGGACGGGCGAAATCTACACCATCTACGCGAAAGGAGGCTTAGGTGATGCGACTGCCACTTTTAGGCTGCTCATACGCGATCTGGCGGCCTTTCCTGTCCCGGTAGGTCCCCAGACGCCACCTCCTCGATCGTGCCCCTCTGACGAAGCCTGGCGAGGCTATCGGGCCACGATTTAATTATCAACAATAAGGTCTACGGCCTTGCAGGACCGCGGTTGGCGATTGGCCCGAGTCTGCCGTCCGATCGCATCATGAAAAAAGAAAGCCCGCGACCGCGAAGTAAATCGCAGCCACGGGCATGTGAACTGGAGACGTTGGCCTAACGGAAGACTCAAGGCTGGGCAAAGCGGCCCTGCTTGAAATGCCTACGACTAGGCCGTACCGCCGGACTCAGCGATTGCCGCCGATCCCGGCGCCGCCTGGGCAAGCCGCTCGGCGGTACTGCCGTCGCTCACACTTGCAGGTGGTTGGGAATGCGCCTCCGGGCCGTATTCCACGACGGTCTTGCCATCGATATCGTCACGGGTGGCAAGTCGAAAGTCTTTCAGAATCACCGGCAAATCCTCTGCGGGAAACTCATCGAATGCCTCGCAGCCGTCGCGGTAAACGTAAAACAACACGCTCGAACCCGCTTTCCAGAGCTCCGTGCAGTATGGCGGAAGGCCGGGACGAGCGCGGCGTAATCCCCAGAGCAGTTCCTTCGGGCTTGCTGACACAAAGAGGCACTCGGTCGCCGCCATCTTATAAGCCGAGTCGCTGAGGTGTTCGCGAAGGCATTCCAGCCACAGTTCCCGAATCTCGTCTGGAGTTACCAGTTCGGTCACACGCCTGGACCCAATGAGCACAGGCAAGCTTAGCGACTCTTCCGATTCGTCCTCAAATTCCAGCAGCTCGATCCCGTCCCCAAGGACGTGAACCCCGGCATCGCGAAGTGCCCAGATCCACCTTGCCAACTGGACGGGCTTGGCCAGCCGCTCGAATGAAACGAGCAGACTGTCCTCGCCCGCCAAGAATCCGGCTGCCGACCTTGCGTAATTCGTCAGTTCTGGACCCTTCGCTTGGGATTGGGCTTCTTCGATCGATCGTACCGGGATCGCCAGTTTATCGAAGAAGTGGCCGACCATGCAGCTTGACACGACCAGGTCGAACTTCTGGCTTGCCAGATCGTCGGGCAGCTCACGCAAATCTGCCTGTACGAACTGAACATTCTTCAGTTTCAGCCTCTCGGCGAGTTGCTTGGCACACTCGATGCTCTTCGGGCAGCGGTCAAGGCCGGTGACCTGCGAGTCCGGAAAGAACATCGCGTAGAAACAGGCTTGAATGCCGATATCGCAGCCGATATCGAGAATCCGCCCGGGCGCTGGCAAGTTCGCCGTTGCAAACCAGGAGAGGAACTCTTCGGTACGGTGGCCCCAGATTTGAGACCGGATCTCCAGCGCCATGTCGAGGTTGGCGGACATGAGGCCATGGGACTCCCCATTGTCAAGCTGCACGACAAGGGTATCGCGTAGGTACTGTTCTGCCGGATGGCCAAAACGCTCGACCAGATCCGACTTATAGAGTTCGTACGGCAACCTGGCAACCAGGCCAGCTTTCGCAAGGTACTTCGCTACGATCTTGGGCGTTCCTGGTTTGGAACGCCACCTTCGAGCAGGTTCACGCGTTTTGTTCGCCCGAATGACCGGGCTCAGAGGCCGCGAGGGCCCATCCGCGCCGATGTTCATGCCGCCGAGAGCGGCGCAGCCCTTTGAGGGCGTCAAATTACACGCTGCCGGGGCAGCGTTGCTGTTCTGCACGCCGTTGCGTGCCGATCCAGTGCGGGTGCTACTCACACCCTTGCCTGCCTTGCGGCGGGCCGATTTTTGCACGTCCACTTGAGTTTTCTCCAGATTGGAACGCCAAGTTGTCATATCTATTGATATGCCGGCGGTCGTCCGGCCGCCTGATCCCGGAGGACCAGGCAGCCGAACCGACTACCAGCTACGGCGAACCCTCAGGAGGCCGAAGCCTCCTGGGGGCGCCAGGATCAGGATCCCGACTGCGGCGTCAGAAGATTGCCAAACACCTTCCTAAAGCAATGGATGCAGAACAAGCGGAGGTCCTTTTCGAGTGTCTGTAGATTGGCAGCGGCGTTTTCGCCGAAGTACTTCTCCAAGCACTGCGGGCAGAACCAGTCATTCTGCACCTCGTCGCCGCTTTCGCGGGGCAGGGGCACGACACTGGTGGCCGTGCCGTCGAGGACGTGACGACATGTGAGTACGCATGGAACGAGACCACCATCCCCGCAGCGGATCAACGGCATTGGACCGGACATTGCCAGATCCTCGAAGCCGTCAAGCCTAAAAGGCTTCTCCGGCTTACGCGCGTCGCGGTTGGCAGCGATTTCACCCCGCACGCCCTTGGCGCGGATTGCTTACGGGTGCTTGCACCCTTGCGAGCCTTGCGGCCCTTACCAGACTGTTTCCCATGATAGGAATGGGACTTGGTCATTGTTCCTCCTTTGAGGCATGACCGGCTCGTATGAGAACGGACACTTATGCTGGACAGCACAGGGCAGATCACGAGGACGCTCGCCGTGTGCAGCCTGGGACTCCCACTTGATTCTTCGGGATGCCCGGCTTCCTGAACCAGAGGCCGCGGAAAATCGCTGCCTTCGCTTCATTCGTCCAGCAGAAATGGCCTAACTCCTTTGAGCCTTAACCAAAACTAACTGTCCAACGCACGTTGCGTTAGATTCAGATTTACGGCCTCCGCCAAAAAGAGGGCGGAGCGGACGGGCTCAATGAGCCCCAGGGAGCACCAGCGGCGCTCCCGAAAATATATGGCGACAGAACGCCAGACAGGACCGATAGTCCCATCTCTGAATCGTAAAGTGTTGGCTGAGTTATTCCCGAGATGATCATTTTGTCCCTAAGTTGGCTTGCCGCATTGGTTTGTTGCGCACGTCGGCAGGGTCCCCACCTTCCGTTTTCAACCATCCTCCGCCGCTTCTTCCACCGCCGGCAATCCCATGACTTCCTTACCGCGCCGGCCTGGTCGCCACCAGTGGTGACGACCAGGCTCGGCAACAGGCGTATGGTCTCTCAGGCCGCAACCATCCGATGCCTATTGTGGTTTGAACCCAAGGCGCTTGGCTGCGTCGAAATCCTTTTGGGCTTTGGCCGTCTCGCCGTTGCGCTCGTAGGCAAGGCCGCGGTCGTAGTACGTATCAGCGCAATCGGGATCGAACCAGATGGCCTCGCTAAAGTCCGTAATGGCTTTGTCGATTTCGCCCTTCGTGTAGTAGACCAAACCGCGATTGTTGTACGCCAGCGAAAGTTTCCGGTCAAACCAGATTGCCGCGGAGAAGTCCGCGATCGCCTTGGCGAGTTCGCCTCTGCTATCGTAAACACAGCCGCGATTGTTGTAGGCATTGGCGTACTTGGGATTGAGCCGGATGGCCTTGTTGAAGTCGGCGATGGCTTTGTCGTACTCGCCCTTCTGCTCGTAGTTGACGCCCCGAATACTGTATGTCACGGCGTTCTTCGGGTCGAGTTGAATCGACTCGCTAAAGTCGGCAATTGCCCTGTCGTGCTCACCCTTCTCCCCGTAGGCGAAACCGCGGTTGATATACGCGTAGGCCGAATCGGGTGTGAAGCTGATCGCCTCGGTAAAAGCAGCAATCGCCAAGTCAAAATCCCCACAGGCCAGCTCCTTATGGCCGATGACACACGACTGCTTTGACATGGCCCCGCGTTCAGTCTCGGGAAATTCGTCTGCGCCCGGATTGTGTGTTTCCTCCAGAAGAGCAGTGGGAATCCGACTGACGATCGTCATGGCATTGCCGCGTATGAAAATCGGGTAGTTGGCCTCGATCGTCAGCTTGGGGCCCACGATGGAGTCCACGAGCAGCCGATAACATGCGGCGGCCACGAAGCACTCGACGTTGGGTAAGACGTAAACGGGGATTTCCATGTCCGGCGAGAAGCCGGGCACCCCCTGCTGAATGTTGCGCAGGACAGCGGCATACCGGTATCCGCAGTCCACGCCCAAGTATTTTCCGTCCTGGAGCGGAAGTACACCCCAGGGCAAGTCTGCATTGACGATCATATCCTTCGCCGAGGCTTCAATCGCCTCATCACTGGGTTCACCGTCGCTCTGAACAAGAGCGTCGATCGTAATGTCGCGGAATTTGACTTTCCGCGCTTCCATGGCCTCGGACTCATATCCGGGCGACGGGTTCGAGTTCTCTTCTGAACTCATGTTTCTTCTCCAACAATGAAATAGAACTGTGGGTAGACAGCACGTTGCTGCCTGCCACGCTGCCCTCGCCGGCCGAGATGTGCGGTCTAGCTGGCATGGGACTTCGTGGTTGGTCACGGCGCCTTGGCGCCGTTTGACATCGGTGGCTTAACAAGGCGGTGGCCTCGGTAGGCGATTTGGCGTTCGTCGCCAATCACCGCATGGTCGGCTTCTGATCATGGTCTAAATCCAATCGGTTCTGGTTTTCCTCGATCCGCCTCACGGCGGCCTCTTCCTGTTTGGTCTTCGGGGCGACCCGCCTGCGGGCTTTGCTCATCTTGCCAAACCAGATCGTATCCGTGATGTACGGGATCAGCGTCTTGTAGAGCTCGACGGCGTGAGGGACATCGAGCATGGGCTCTCGATTTCCCGACTGCTGAGTTCAAAATGGGAACGGGAGCGGACCACAGGCAGCAGGTCGGGCTTAACGTCCTCGAATTCTTCTGGCATTTGCCTGGGCGCCCTGAACCAGGTCCTTACCCAATTCTTGACCACCCGCTCACGCGAATCGGCATCGACGGCACAATAATTCTTGTAAGCATTGTCGAGTGACATGACAGCAAGCTTGTCGCCTTCGGCTCGCAGGCAGAATTCCTCGGGTTCGTAAATGAGCTTGCCCTTCTCCCCTGTTTGATGAATGCGATTCATCAGGAGCTCGGCAAACTCGTCCTTTGTGGGTAGATTGTTCATGATAAAAGTTCCTCCGGATTGTGCATGTTTCCATTCCCGTTCTCGGCCAAAACAGCCTCCCTCCGCCTTGTCCGCGGCGTGATCGGCCCAAACTATTCGGCCAAGCCCTTGATCTTCAATTCGTCCCCGTAGAACCGCTGTTGGAGCGTCTCGGCGATCAACTTGCGATGGCATGCCTCGTAGTCTTTGCAGGCGCAGAGGAGGCAGCAAGTCTTGCCCTCATCGACCAGCCCCTTCAGCACGAGCAGCCCGCGATTGACCGGCCATGCCCGTTCCGGCTCCGCCAGGTGCGAACGTAGGATCTTCATCTGCCTGTTGTTCTTCTGCGGATTGCCTAGCTCGACCAACCACGTGTAATCGATGCCCGCCTGCCGCAGATGCCCATCAAGCCCAGTGCCGCCAGAAAGCAGATGCCAGTCACGAGGGCCGTAATTGGACCCCGGATTGGAATTGGACGGGCAGGGTGAATGGCGGATATCGACGACGATGTCCACGTGGGCCGCCCGCAAGGCGCCTAGCATGTTTTTGAGCCGCTTTTCTACGGGCCAGCGGCTACCGTGGGCAATGCCCGCACCGCCTCTACGAGTGACGCAGGATGGTTACGAAGGCCAGCCTCAAGTCGCTCAAACATTCGCGCAAACAACCTGCCTGGCGGGTTGATCACGCGTTCTTCGGTCGCCTCCGAGGAGCCGATCGTGTGTTCTGTGCCGCCCAAGGGACCGGCACCTTCCCGGTCATCCATGTCAGGATGTTCGGGGTTCAAACCGTTCGACATAGCAAATCTCATTTCAAAAAAGGGAACTTGATCGTCGGCAGGAACATCCCTGCCGATCCACGACCGCATTCCTTTGGACTTTGGACCGGGCGTCCGGTCCAAGATCGAAAGAAATGGCAGGTACGTTAGCTCCCATTGCTACCTCTGGCTTGCGCCCCAAATCGGACGGCTGGGGCCGGTTTAACCCGGCCCCAGCCTCGATCGTGCGGCACGGCATCCCTGACCAAGGGCGTTGTGCCGTTGTCGCAGCTCCACAATCTGCGCCTTCATGCAGAAGGCGCCGCGTTCATCTTCCCGGTAGTCAAACCACCAGTTACATTTCGCCTGCCAACTGGCCTCCGGTGTCACCTTCAGGCAAACCAGGCCGAGATACGTCCGGGTCGAACTCGATCGCAACGCGAACCACGAGCCCGAGCCCCGCGCCGCCTACCACCACCGTCATTGAAAAACAGAGGACGCTGCTGGAAGCAATCCGCTCCAGGGTGTACTGGACCGGGTCCAAGTCCGCGTCTTCTGACGCTGCCTTCTCTGCATCGGCCACGATTTCCTTGCAGGTCGGTGACGTATAGATAAAGTCTCTAACGTCTTGCTCGAAATAGATAAAGAGGACGTGCTTGCACTTGGGCAAGTCCACGATCTTGCCACACTCGTCGTCGAGGTCGTAGAACTGGATCGGGTGCCCACAGACTGGGCAATACAGTAGGTCGTGGTCGTCTGACACAAGCACTTCGCTAATTGTTCTAGCCATTCGTTTGCCTCCAAAGGTCACTGGATGCGGTCGGCACGAAGTAGCGTGGGGGCGATTCAATGCTGTCAGCCTCCGGTTGGATTGTGGCCGGCTTCTTGCCAGCGCGGTCGTGTCTCGCCGCAGCCTTTGAACGCCCCGCCTTCGTTTGGACAGGCGGTTTCGAGGCCGGCTTGGCGGCTCGAACTCGCTCGACCCACTCAGCGAGCTGGTCGAGATCGGAAAACTTGAGTTTCACGGTCGCACTGGGTGGACTATTGTCCGCCGCCTGCGCCGTGCCGTTGACCATGACGCCGGTGGCGTTCAGGGTCAGCGGACCATCGAACTGAATGTCCATTATTGGACTCCTTGTAGGGGCATTACCTCGAAAAACCTCCCGCCAGCCCCAAAGACGGTCGGTAAACTATTTGTTAGATGAAGGGCGATTGACCTCGTCCGATACGATTCTCCCTTTGGCCCTGCCGGAGTTTCATGACTCCAACGTCGTAATCTCCCTTTCAGAAGGACACCATAGCCGGACAATTTGTCCGGCTATGGCTTTTCCTCATGACTACGCCGACACTCCGGCCAGCGCCGCTGCCTTGGTCTTTTCGGCCTCGATGAGCGCCTGGATGCTGGTGGCCATGCGCTGCAATGCCTCCACAGCAGCGTCCGGGTCCATGACCTCGCCGATGATGCCGTCCATCTGCTCCACGAGCTTTTCGAACGTAGCGGGCATCTCTACCAATACCTTGCGGTAAGTGCCGATCGAGGCGTCCTCCTCGGTGTTCTCCGCGGGCTCCTCAACTGGCTCCTCGACCTCGACGGTATCGCTCGCACCGACCATCGACTTTGTCCGGCTGGCCTCATCCGTCGCCACGTTGTCGTGGGAGTGCTCGGCCTCGGCGTCGTCGTCACCAGTAACGCCATGATCCGCCGGTAACTCTGCCGCCGGCGCCTCGGGGTCTCCATCGTCGTGAACAGCGTCATCACCCGGACTGGTTGTGGCTACGGGCTCGGTAGCATCCTGTCCCTCAGTTTCAGCGTCGGATGGGCTTTCCTCGTTGCTCGCGGTCTTCTCGACGTTGGCGCTCGCCTTGGCGGCATCGGCGGCCGCCGCCTTGGCTTTCGCCCGCTCGTCCCTATTCTCTTTGCGGAAGTTGCTGATCTCGGTCTTGGCCGTTGCGTTCTTTTCCTTGTTGTTGCCGCCAAAGCGCTTGATCACGGCCAAGACCGCCTTCTGCTGCTCGGCTGTGAGCGACGCCAAGGCGACCATCACGCTGTCTGACAAGACGCCCTTCCGGTACAGCTCCTGTGCCGCCGCCGGGGTGCCCAACATCTTGACGTGACGGTCGAGGCTGCGGCCCGAGATCTTGAATCGCTTGGCCAGGCGGTCGCGCAGGTCGCCAGCGCCAGTCTTCGGGGCTCTGCCCTTATCTCCCCGAAGCAGCGCCTTCAACTCCAGGAAAACGCGAGCAACCGTCAACCGGTCATAGTGGTGCCGCAACAGGTTGGCTTCCAAGATGAATTTCTTCGCTGCCTCATCGTCTAGGTCATGAACGATCACTTGCAGTTCCTTCATGCCTTTCAGGATCGCTGCCTCCAAGCGGGTGCGACCATTGAGAACCCGGTTATCGCGATCGATGTCGATTTTGTCGCGCTGGCCGAACGTCTCCATGTCCGCGCCCAACTCTTCGATTTCATGCTTGGACGGCTTGCCGAACACTTGGTTGGCATAGGGGTGTGGCGTGAGATCGCTTACCTTCCGCGTCTCGACGTTCCCATCCACGTCCTTGATTTTGCGTGGCTTCGCCACCGCATTCTTTACCATCGTGCTTCTTCCTTCTCTTCAAAAAGCCGGTCCCGCAAACACCGTGTTGGCCAGGCCCGGCATGTCTTTCTTGTCCTATCGAACCTTGCGAATCGGCAACCGTTCGGCCTGCCGCATGGCCTCTTCCACGGTCATTTCGCCGTGGGTCACTTCCAATAGCAGCTTCACGCTGCGCTGAGCGAGGAATCTCCGCTGCTCCTGAGTAATTTCCGGTTGGGACACGATCGTTTCGCCGTCCACACTGCCGGCACCGGCCGAACCTTCGCCAGACGTATCGGTTACAACTTCCGATGCCGTTGCCGTCACGGCGCTCATGGCCCGCGCGCTGGTCAAGGCCGCCACGTCCCCGGCTTCGGCCTGGGTGTCGCCGTTCTCAACGGGCACGCCGTCCGATGCCGCCGTATCGTCGCTTGCCGGCAACGTCGTGGCGCTCATGACCGGCGCGCTGCTCGATGCCACCGCGTGCCCGGTTTCGGCCATGGTCTCGCCCGGCGGGACCGGCTTGTCGGCCGGGATCGGTGAGTCGGCCGCCACCTTGCAATCCGGGACCGGCGTGGCGTCCAGGGCCGCGCCATTATTTACTGGGGTCGCCAACGTGCCGCTCGTGACCGCCTTGTAGGTCGCGACCAGCAACGCGACGGCATCGAGCAACCTCGCCAAGGGAACGTCGTGCGCCGGCGTCAATCGCTCTGGATCGAGCCCCGAGGCCTTGGCGAAGTCGATCATTGCCCTAGCCTCCGGCAGGTTCAACGGCAGCCGCGTCTTGACGAACTGCGGAAACCCGATGCCTAGCTGGCGCTCGGCGGCGGCCAGTTCCGTACCTACGGTGATCGCCGCCAGGATCATGGCCTTCGAGAGCCGGCACACGTTGCAATAGCCCTCGTGACAGTCGTCTAGGTTGCCAACGACCTCGTGGCCTTCACGCTGGGCGACGCTGAGGTTGTTGTCGAGCTCGATCGCGGAGAAAGTGGCGTCGATTATTAACGGATCGTTCATGGTCGGTTCTTTCTTACGGTGCGGGGCGAACCTACCGATATGCAGCAACCATGCCGTTCGCGCGAAGTGTACTCACGGTTTTCCTTGGTCGCTCGTGGCAAGTTGTTGCACGGACGAGAGTTGCGGTGTTTCCAGCGTGGGTGACCGCGCTTTGGGAGCCGCGAAGAGAAGGCGATTGGCGCCAACAGAAGTTGTCGTTGCAGAACTTATGTTGCAGCGGAGAGTCGGAGTTCGACGCCAGCCAACGTCGAGGACGTCCGGCATGCCTGAAACCGTGCCGGGGATGGCGACTGGCTTCGCCAGCCGCACCTAGCCTGTACGCGACGGAAGCCTGTTCAACGTTGTCGGGAATTGTTCGGACGCGCGCCTGGTCGCTTCGGCGTTGAGGATGCTCTGGCCCGGGGGCCTCACTGCTTTGAACGGCGAGGAGCCGGACGCGAGGCAGGCTTCTTCGGTTTCTTGTTGTCCGGCTGCCGATCCTGTGGCACGAACCCTAGACTCTTGATTCTCTCCCTAGCCTGGTTGACTCCCTCGCTCAGCCGGGTCCTGCGACGACTCGGATTGCATGACCTCCAGCTTCTTTATCTTTTCTATCTTCTCCAGCTTCCGATCCAACGCTGCCGGAGAGTTGAGGCCGAGCGACCTGACCGCTTTGGCCTTGCGCCCGCCGCATTCCTTGAGAGCATCTTCAACATAAATCCGTTCGATTTCATCTAGGCGTTCGTCCAGCTTGAAATTGGATCCCCGTTCGCGCTGAAACGGGCCAGGCATTTCATCCTTGTCGATTACGGCGTCGATGACGGTTCCGTCGATCACGTTGCCAAGATGCCATACCGCTGCTCGTTTCAAGACGCTATCCAGCTCTCGGACATTGCCAGGCCACGAGTGTCGCAAAAGTCTCGCATACGCTGACTTATCGAGCGTCTTTGGCCGGGAATTGGAACCGTGCCGGGAAAGTTCATTATTGATACGCCCCCAGAAGAAATCGACCAGTCTTCGGAGATCCGATTCGCCACGTTGACGTAAGGGCGGTAGGTTGATGACCAGTGTGTTTAGCCGATAGTAGAGATCGCTTCGAAAACGATTCTCCCTACTCATCTTCAGCAGGTTTTGGTTGGTACCCGCAATCACCCGGACATCGACATTCTCCTCCTTGTCCGCGCCGACTGGGAGGAATTTCAGATTGCAAGAATCGGAAGTGGACTGTAATACGCGAAGGAGTTTCGTCTGGTCATCCAGGCGACACTCGCCAATTTCGTCAAGGAATAGGGTGCCGCCATGCGCCCTCTTGAAGGCCCCGTCACGTTTTGCGACGGCACCGGTAAACGCCCCTTTCTCGTGGCCGAACATCTCTGACTCAAACACGTCATGAGGTATTGCGGCACAGTTTATCGGGACAAACGGCCCGTCCCTGCGGCTTCCAGATGCGTGAATGGCTTGCGAGAACAGTTCCTTACCGGTTCCGCTTTCACCAAGCAGAATTACGCCATACTCATTCTCTGCGGCCCGTGCGGCGTACAGTTTTGCCTGACTCATCGCGTCGCAATCGCCGATTATGGCATTAAATCCTACCACGCGTTCCGGATTTGCAGCCGCGTAGAAATCGAGGAGGCGCCGAGGGGACTTTGCAATCTCGGACAAGACCCACTCGAAGACCGTTGGGAAGGCCACTTCATCCCTGGCTGCAAGGAACGCCGCGTCGCGTCTATATGTGCCCACAATGGCGAGGATAAACGCGCCTACCCGGTCGCGGAAGTCATCGTGCCCTAATTCGGCTTTGCCCTTGCCGACAAACTGGGCAATAACCGATTCAAGTTCCTTCGTCCCCTCGCGGATGCCGCCGCGTTTGGGCAAGCACGCAGCTTGAAGCTTATCCCGGTCTATCATGCTGAGCAATGCGGCCGGCGGGATACCAGAACTCTTGACGAGATCTAAGACTGGAAGAATTCCATCCTTGTCGAGGAGGGCTTCGAGAAGCGACTTCGTCTTGCTTTGACTGACGAAATGGAGCAATGCCAACGCGGGAATGCCCTCATCCTGGATAGGGCCGAGAATCGCGGGGAGGTCGCTCTGTTTAATGGCGGACTCAAGTAACGACCAGAGCTTATCCTCGTCCACGGCACCGCGGAGCGCCGACCAGAGCTTGTCTTCGTCGATTCCGCGGGGATTGCCTGTCTCCTCACCAGCAGTTGGCGTCGGACCTCGGAACGAACCAAGTCCGGCGGTAGCGAGTTGTTTCTGCAATCCGGTGAATTCGCTCCGCAATCGCTTGTATAGGACTGCCTGTTCCATTTCTCGTAAGCCCTGTTTGCAAGATGCTGAAACAAAAGTTTACACAATCATAACTGAAGTTGAGTCTGGAAAGTACTCCTCCTTTGGTCTGGATTGCGGAAGCTGCCAGCCATTCTGGCCGTAACATGTTTAGAAATAACCACTTAGGTCCAAGAGACGAATTGGGCCGCGCATGCGTGACATCGATGGCACCCAAGTTGCTTTAGGGCCTGCCCCCACGGTCCTGCGTGGCATCGCGGGCTCACAATTACGAAATCTTTACGGCCACCAATCTGAGGGGAAGGCTTTCGAAATGGACGCAGTTCTTTCCGCACCGGATCAGCACAATCTGGCCACCCAGAACCGAGCTAGCCAGGAGCCCAAGGGGCGCAAGGGCGCAGCGAATTGGCTGCGCCTCTTGATCCTCTCGCCTTCCGCGCCCACCACGCCGTCCAGCTCCAAGAGGGTGGAAAACTCGTTCGCCTCGATCAGGTGAAAGACAAGGTGGTGCAGTGGCTCGTTCCCGACCTGATACCGCTGGGTAGCATCACGGTCTGCGACGGCCCGAAAGCTGAGGGAAAGTCCACGTTGATGTATGATCTTGCAGCCCGCCTTACTGCTGGAAAACCCATACCGTTCTGCAATGGCGATCCGCTTGCCGGCGGCGCAATACTGTTGCAGGCCGAAGACGACCTTGGGGCGACCGTCAAGCAAAGCGTTTTGGCGGCCGGTGGCGCGCCCGACAAGATTCGCGTCTTCAGCAAGCGGGATACGTTCCACCTCGATGACCCCGAGGACTTGGAGTTGATTCAGGCGGTAGCCAAGGAGATCGACGCGCGACTCCTGGTGGCCGATCCCTGCACCGAGTTCTTCAGCAAGAGCTTGAAGGATGAAAAGACGATCCGGAAATCGTTTCGCCTCATTAGGGCGATGGCGGCCAGCCTCAACATGGCCGTCGTCCTCGTTCGGCACTTCACCAAGACCGGTTCCAACGCGCTCTACCGTGGGCTTGGGGGCGTTGCCGTGATCAACGCCGCAAGGGCGGCGCTGGTGGTCGGCCACGACCCTTCCTCCGAGGACCCTTACCGCCACGTTCTCGCCTTCAATAGGGGTAATCTCCTGCGGACCCGGGATGTTTCTCTCGTGTACCGCACTGTGAAACGTGACGACGCCCTCGCCGTCGAGTGGCTCGGTGCGAGCAAGTATTCCGCCGACGACCTCGTCGCAACGGCACGCGACGCCGACGACAATTCCCAAATTCAAGAGGCATGCTACGTCTTGTACTCGATCCTCTTCGCCAAAGGCGCCCCAGTTCCGGCAACCGAAGTCTGCGAAGCGGCCCAGGAGGCGCTTGTATCAGTCGGCACGCTCAAGCGGGCGAAGAAGTTGCTGAAGGTCCGCTCGCGGCGCAAGTCGTTTGACATCAAGGTGGGCGGGGGAGAACTACAGACCGAGATCCGCTGGACGTGGGAACTGCCAGCCGACGACGAATTGCTCGCTCCTTACAAGGAGCGTTTCGCGAGTGAAGAAGCCGAAGGCCGGCTCGACGCGCAAGGACACGGAAGTTGAGAAGTGAGAAAAGCGAGAATCGAAGATTCCACTGGCGGCGATCGTGACGCCGGCGCGGCCCCTGAAGCCGCCTGCGTATCAGGGGCGTCGTTCACGCCGCCTTGCGGGCTCAAGGCCAAAGCTACGGCGCAGAAGGCGCAGGCATGCGCACCACGAAAGGAGCCAATATGGGAGTCAGTTGGCGAAGGACCGCTCACAGACGCAGCGATATCCGCCTTGGCGACCCTATTGATCGACCTGACTCTGGAGGATATGGCGCTTCACGGCCACCCCCATCCTGCGCCTTGACCGCCTTTGGAACAAGGCTATTATGAAAGTGACAATACAACTCCTGGGTCGAGCTAGGTCGTAATCATGGTTCAGAAGAAAGGCATTCCGGCTGTGGCGTACATTCGTATGTCCAGCGGTAAACAGGAAGCAAGCCCGGAACAACAACGGGAGGCAGTCGACAAATTGGCAAAGAAGCACGAGTGCCGTCTACTTCGAGAGTATTACGACGATGCAATCAGCGGGGATGACACTGGCAAGCGCAAGAGCTTTCAGCAGATGGTGGCTGATGCCGAAAAGAACGGAGATTTCAAGGTCATCTTGTGCTGGGACCAGGACCGGTTTGGCCGGTTTGATTCCATTGAGGCCGGACGATGGATCTATCCACTGCGTGAGGCGGGTGTGCGGTTGATCACCGTGGCCCAGGGCGAGATCGATTGGAACGATTTTGCGGGACGCATGGTGTATTCGATCCAGCAAGAGGCAAAGCACCAGTTTCTCCGCGATCTGGCTCGCAATTCCTTGCGTGGATTGATTGCCCGCGCGAAACAAGGACTTTGGCCTGGTGGAACCGCGCCATACGGCTATGAAATTGATGATGTTGGAAAGCTCATTTTGGGTAACCCGCAAGAAGTGGCAACCGTACGCGAAATCTTCCGTATGCGGCTGGAGGGACTGGGTTACCGCGTGTTGGCCAAAAAACTGAACCAAGCCGGAATCGCAGCACCATCGGGCGGGAAATGGAGCCATGATGCCGTCCGGATCATTCTCGATCGCGAAGCGTACTGCGGAGTTGTCACGCTGGGCGGCCGCCGGCAAGGGAAGTATTTTACGGCGTCGAATGACGAAGTTACCCAGGTCACTCGCGGCAGCAAAGAGAAAACCACTGCCACTCGGGTCGAAAATGCCCACCCCGCAATCATCGACCTTGCGACGCTCCGCGGCTGTCAAGAGCTGCGGCAGAATCACCCCAAGGCTCACTGGCGCAGAAAGTGAAGGTGCCCCGCTGGCTGGCATTCTATACTGCGGGTGCTGTGGCCACGTGATGTATGCCCAAAGTCTTCAGCGGAAGAGTGGTCAGCGCTTTCCGAATTACGTCTGCGGAAACTACCATAAGGGGCACGGATGCGGATACTGTGTTGTTCCGCAGGATGGCGTCTTGACCGCCGTGGTCGATAAGATTCGCGAGAAAGTCTTGTTGGGGTCCGAGGACGCCTTGGTGCAAGCCGTTGCAAAAGAACTGCGAGTCCGCGAAGCCCAAAAGTGCCAGCAGGCTGAGAGCAAGGATGTTCTCCGAAGAATCACCGCCCTCGACAGGCAGATTTCTCAGGCGACAGACCGCTTGGTCAGCGTTGACGAATCGCTCGTGCCGTTGGTCGAGCAGAAGCTCTTGGAACTTCGTAAGGAACGCGCCGCTCTGCAAGAGCAAATCCGGCCGCAACAAGATCCAGCAAAAGGACCGGATGCGAAACAAATCGCGGCAAATATCTGGCGGCTTGACGCACTTCTACGGAATGGCAGCCCTGCCCAGGTGCGAAATGCGCTTTCCAAGATGCTTGAGCGCGTCACGCTGATATTTGAGCCTGGGTCGAAGAACAAACGCGGGCAGAGTTACCGGTTCGTGAAGGGTCGGATAGCACTTTGTACAAAACCGTGTGTATCCCCAGCGACATGCCGCTGATGATGCGGTTGCGTTGGGGAAAGCTGCCCGAGAGCGGGGAGGCGTGCGGCGGCTGCTCGCTGATCAACGCGCCGTTGGCCGCGACCAGTTCGGCCAGCTTGTCGTGTTCCGGCGGATAGATGTTCATCACGCCGCTGGCCAGGATGGCGAGCGTGCGGCCGCCGGCCTCCAGCGCGCCGCGATGGGCGGCCGCATCGATCCCGCGGGCCAGCCCGCTGATGATCGTCAGTCCGGCTCGAGCCAGGCTGGCCCCCAGCCGTTCGGCCTGTCGCAGCCCATAGGCCGTGCCGTGACGCGTGCCGACGATGCCGATGCTCAGAGCGTCGGCCGGTTTGAGCGTGCCGCGGATGAAGAGCAAGCCGGGCGGATCGGGGATCTCGCGCAGCACGCGGGGATACTCGGCTTGGTTCTCGGTTACGATCGCGATGCCGCGGCTGCGACACAAGGCGATCTGCCCTTCGGCGTCGATCTCGTCGCCGGCGCGGACGATCCGCTCGGAGAGTTTCGGGCCAACGCCTTCCACCTCGCGCAGCTCGCTGGGGGCCGCGGCCAGCACCGTTGCCGGATCGCCGAAGCGGTCCAGCAATCGGCGGCGAATTCGCGGCCCGACGCCATCCACCAAGGAAAGACGCACCGTATCGATCAAATCGGCATCGTGGTCGGTCATGGCGGCAGCGGAACGGGTTGGGCGTTCTATGGCGGCTGGGGTATCGCGACTACTCCGCATCGGGGCAACACACCAGAATATAATCTGGGCCGGACCGGGGAGCAAGCGTAGGTCAATTAGCAGGAAACGGTGTCCAAGACGAGTTCAATCCAAGGGAGATCGAAGTGTGACGCTGTCAGCGGTGTGACGATCGCGAATATAAAACGTCCCAAGTATCTAGGCGCTGTACGTCAGGCCAACCACGACCATGGGTACATGTTGCCCGAGCCTGACGTGCTCGGTATTCAAGCCGGTGGTTGTTTTTTCATGGAGGAATGAAACGTGTTGGTCTTCAGTCGTAAGCGTGGGCAGGAAATCGTTATTGGCAAAGGCATCACCGTGAAAGTCCTGGAAGTGACTGGTAGTCGGGTCAGGCTCGGGGTCGTTGCCCCTGCGGAAGTCCAAGTCCGGCGGGAAGGACTTTGCCGCGCAATCGAGGCCTGGCATGCGGTGCGCCGTTAGGCGATCGTTTCCCGGTATGATGCCGGCGCTACGCGACCCTTTGGAGTTCAACCGCTTCGCGGTTGCAGATTCTGACGAGCGGTTGGTTATTCTGCACAAGCTACTACCAGCCGCGGCCAGGTCGGTTCAATCCGCCGAACCCACCTAAGCCGAAGCCCCCGTCTCTGCCAAAGCCGAAGCCGCCACCACCGCCGTAGCCAGTTCCGCCACTGCTAGCGCCGGTGCCCTGAACATAGACAGGGATGATCACCTCGTGCCCGGCGTAGGTGCCGTCGCCGCTATAGGTGGCGATGACGAGGTGCAGGCCAGGGGTGGTAAACGTTGTCGAGAAGCTGGCGGTCGACGTGGTCGTCCCGGCCGTCAAGGTCACGGGGCTGTTGGGCAACGCCAGGCCCGTGGTGGCGTCATAAAACGACACCGTGCCCGTGGGGGCAGTTGTTGCCGAGCTGGAACGGCCAGGACCGACGGTGATCGAAAATGCCGCCGAGCTTTCGCTCACGGGGCCGGACGGCTGCACGGAAAGCCGCGTCGACGAAAGCGTCGAACTGATCGTCGGCGTAATCGTTTGCGAACTGCTGCCCGCATAGTTGCCGTTGCCGGGCGTGTAGACCGCCGAAATGACCGCGCCGGCCGGCAGACCGGTAAGGGTGGCCTCGTTGAGGACGAGCTCGGCCTGCCCGTTGTTGAGCAAGACGGCGGTCCCCAGCGTCGTGGGGGTCGTGCTGGTGCTA
>CAWDQE010000007.1:0-132256 GCA_963804375.1 uncultured Planctomycetia bacterium | reverse complement strand
ACGCCGGTGGTCGTGTAGCCCGCCGACGTCGCCGTGGCCGTACTTCCGCTGATGCTCACCGCCTGGGTGTTGGTGTACAGCGGCGTGCCGCTGGCACTGCTGTTGTTGTACAGCCTGAACGTCACCGTGTCGCCGCTGCTGGGGCTGACCAGACCGCTCACGGTGGCCGTGTCGCTGATCGACTCGCCCACGTAGGCGACGGGCGGGGTCTGGCTGGTGTTGATGGCGGTGATCGGACCGACCGTCCCCTTGGCGCCGCCCGTGAAGTCGGTTTCAAAACTGCCGGTGAACGTGGTGGAGTTTTCGCTGTCCATCGTCACGCCGATGTCCGCGCCGGCATAAACCGACTGCAACAGACCTCCGGTGAATTGGAAGCGGAAGTCGAATTCGGCCGTGCTCGTTCCGCTGTTGAATTGGTAACCGAACTGGAGGACCTTCCCAGTGAGCAGCGTACCTGACTCGACAACGTTATTGACGTCGACGGTGCCGGTCAGTTGGAAATTAGGACTTCCGTTTCCGCCAACCAGATTGCCTGCGTTGTCGACCAAGATCTGGATATCGACCGCGGCCGGGCCGGTGATCGGCGTGGGGGTCGACGACGAGGTCAGCAGCAGCGACAAGGGGGTGGCATTCACGTCGAGCGCCTGTGTGGCGGCCGTATATTGGAAGTGGCCCGTACTGTCGAAGAAGATCAGCGGGAAATTCGGCGTGATGCCAATGAGCGTGAGGAATTGCCGGCTTTCCAAACGTTCCAGATGCAGCCGCCGATTCCTTCGCGCAATCTTCGATTTGGAAGCAGAACGCCCACCTAGCTCCAGAAGGCCGCGCAGAGCCCTGGAAATCATGATGTGCCTTTCGAACGCCGATGCCTCTGTTGACGAAAAGGACCGCGACCGCTCGTAACACGTAACGATTACGGTGACCTTGCGGGCATCTTGCCCTCCCTGTTTATTTAACCCAAGCAGAACAAACGATGCAGTCTGCTTAGTCTATCCATCCTAATCAGGAGGCAAGCAAGTGTCAAACTGAGGGCATGGTGAGGCAGATTGCAACCAGTAGTCGGTTACTTGACCATGCGCATGTGCCGCCAGCGGCGGCATGCCGAGATTGGGAACCCAACGGCCAAGGCGCTCAGCAAGAGGGCGACGGTTGAGGGTTCGGGCACGGAATTGTCCGCGATACTTAAGAAAGGCGTTGCTTGAAAGCTGCTGAGCGAAGCTTCCGTTGAACCCTGAACCCGTGGCATCGAGGATGACGTTGGTTTCACCGTCGTAATAAGGCGCCAGGTCGCCTCCTGTGACGTCGAAGACGAACTCGAAGATATTCCCCCCACCAGATTGATATCCAAACTGTGAGATTTGACCCGTGAGGAGTGTGCCGCTTGTCGCAAAATTGGGGATTTCGCCAGTAATGTCCAGAGAGCCGGCAACCGGTTGGCCGGTCGGGGTGAGCTTGACATCGATGCTATACAGGCCGCCAGCGATCATAGGAAAATTCGGGGTCGAGGTGCCATTGAGATTAAACGACGTAGGCCACCCGTTTGCAATGAACTCGCCAGTCGTCGCGTTGTACTCGGTAGTGATGAACGCCGCCGAAATATCGGGAGGGTGTGCACCCAGATCCAGACTCGCTCCCCTTGCGGGCAAGCTCTGGAAGCCTATGACGCTGAAAAATCCGCACAAGGCGGCACACACCACACCCCGCATGGATCCCCTCTTTGTGGCCTCCTGTGCCAACAATTCTCCGGGCATCAACTTCCTATCTCGCCCTATCGTCCTGTCAGACATTGGTTTTCAATCCAGTAAGCAACTCTCAGTTCTTCGCATCTAAAGCCACACGACATACAGTAAACGGAACTCTCATTGTGCGCAGCAATTGCCACGAACAACCAACAAGGGAAACGTACCCAGCCAAGATAGGCGCGCAACATCAGACTCTCTTGAGAGTTACTGTCGCGAGCCAATGGCTCAGGGCACGAAAACGCTGCCTCGTAATGGGGTCTGCGTCAAAGAAGCACAACGCGTGCTACCCAGTTGCGGCAAAAGAACCTGTACAGTCGCAAGGTCCTTCACCCAACCTACCGTCTATTGTACCAAGGAGTGATACGCCGGGCAAATACTTTTTTTGCAACGTTACGATCAAGGCCGATCCGAAGGCAGTTACCGTGCGGTGCGGCGGAACAATTGCCGCCGAACCTCGGCCAGCCACTGGGCGGAAGGCAGGCCGTAGGGCCGGAATTTCTCCATCTGGCCATGACTGCCATCATAAAAGATGGCCCGATGCACCCCCAAACGGGCGGCATCAGGCGAGTCCATGAGGCTACTGCTGTCGGTCGCGTTCATCTGGAAAAGCACCCGCAGGTCGAAATCGCGGAGGCTCTGCCGATCGAGCAAGCGGTTGACCGTGGCATAGGAGTCGCACCAGGCGATGGTATGAATGCCGCAGGCCGGCCCATCGCGGAGAATCGCGCCGAACATCTTTCCCGGCGTAGCCGGTTTGTCGTCCTCGCGGCCGAAGGAGAAATCGTCTTCTTTGCGGAGATCGCGGAACCGTCCCAGATTGTAAATCAGCAGGTAGATTGGCGGCCGGCCGTCTTGGCCCTCCTGCTGGCGGCGGGCCAGTTCCGCAGAAAGCTCGCCGAGGACCTCCGGGGCCTCCCGAACCTGGCCGACCTTGATGTCGTGGGGCAGTGTTTCCACCACGCGCTGCCAGTAGCCGGCCTCCGGGGCCTCCGGCCGCGTCCCATCGAGAATGCGGAATCGCACGCCGGCCTGATCGCTCGGGCCCGAAGCATGTTGCGAAGCCAGGCCGATCAACCCCGTGGCCATCACGCCCAGGCTGGCTTCCTCGCGATGTCCGGCCAGGAGCAGGTTGCTGCCCGCTTGCCGGGCGAAGACCGCCGACGTTGGTCCCTTGATGGCGACAGCCGAACCTAGCCAGAAGTGGGGTGCTGCACACGATTCGGGCCAAGCCGCCTCGGCCAGGCTCGCCTGCAACTCGGGGTTCTCGCCCGGATCGGCCGGGATATTGCCTTCAAAGACAATGAGCGTCGGGCGGCGGAGATTCCGGCGGCTGCTGAACTCGGCCAGGCGGCGGAGGTAGTCGTCACGCTCGTCGTCGGAGAGCCAGACGATTTGGAAGGGATGGTTGCCTTCAAACAGGCCATTGGCGTCGTTGTAGATGGCTTCACCCGGCCGGGTCAGCAAGCGTGCGGCCGTGTTCTCTTCGCTGAGAATCAGGTGGGCGTCGGCCTCGCTGCACTGCAAGGCGATCCGCACCGCCATCTGGCCGATTGTGCTGCGGGCCAGCGAATAGGCCCCGCCCAGCGTCTGCGATCCCAACAGCACGTGGATCCCGAAAGCCCGGCCCTGCCGCACCAGGCGGTCCAAGAGCAATGCCGATTCCTGCGCGATGCGATCGTCCTCGACGAACAGTTCCTGGAACTCGTCGATCATCAGCAGGATGCGGGCCAGTTTTTCGTCGGGCTGAGCGTTGCGGAACCCCTTCAGGTCCTGCACGCCCAGCCGGCGGAACTGATCGCCGCGAGAGCGCAATTCGGCGTCCAGACGCTGCAATACGCTCTGGCCGAACTCGCGCTCGCTTTCGATGGCGATCACTCGCGCGTGCGGCAACTGGTAGCCGCGCGTAGGCCTTGAACTCCACGCCTTTCTTGAAGTCGACGAGGTACAGTTCGACCTCGTCGGGACTGTAGCGGAGGGCCACGTTGGTGATCAGCACGTGCAGCAGCGTCGACTTGCCGGAACCCGTCTTGCCGGAGATCAGCACGTGCTGCGACGTGCCGCGCCCCAGGTCGAGATTCTGGAGTTTCATCGCGCCGGCGCGGCCCAGGGGAACGTCGATGCCGCTGCGGCTGTCGCTGGTCCACCAGGCATCTTCGCCGGGAACGACGCACTTGAACGGCACCTCAACGCGGCCTGCGTCGCGGACCTCGTGACCCACGGCGCGGACAATCTCGGTGAACCGCTCGGGCGGCGGCGGGACGTCGAGCGCCACGGGCGCAGCGCCGTATTCGGGATGTTTCCACACGAACTGCCCCTTCTCCGAACGCAGCAGCAGGGCGCCGGCGTCCAGGTCCGATACGCGCACATTGTGCGGCGGCGTCAGCGTGGAATCGACGCCCAGCAGGACGAACACGCCGCAGCGGGCCCCGCTGGCCACGATGCTCTTCAGTCGCTGCACGGCCGTCTCGGTGAAGTTCGCCGGGAAGTTGGCGATCACGAGGATGCGGTAGGGCTCGGCCATCTCGCCGGCAAAGGCGTTGTATTCCAGGATCGAATCGAACTCATTGCGGAGATAGACCTGAATCACGTTCTCCATGTGCTGCGTCAGGTCGGCCAGCCGTTGCTCGATGTGGTCGGCATCGGTCCAGATCCGGCTGGTGACGAGTTGTTCGTCGAAGTCGGCCAGGTGCATGAAGGCGGAGAAATTCTCGCCCAGGCCGATCGGGTCGAGGATCGTGAAGCGGATCTTCCCCGGCGGCATCGAGGTCAACAGCCGCAGCATCGAAGCCTGCAGCGATTCGACCGCCTTGGCCCGGCCGGTCTCGCCGGCCTTGAGTAAGAGCAGTGAGTGATCAGGAAGTGGCAAGAGCAGTGGCAGGGTGAACTCGGCGGCCGGCGGCTTCAGACGCGGGTCGTCGGGTATGCCGCCACGGATCTTGGCCAGTTGCACAGTGATTTGTCCGAAGCGGACGGCTACGGGTGTTTCGCTGGGCGGCGTCCACGAGGGCGCATCGGCCGCGGTCCAGTCGGTAAACAAGCGCTCGCAGTTTTTGCGGATGGCCTCCACGGCTTCGACGAAACGGGCGACGCCCGTGTTCCAGCGCTGAGCCATTTCGGTCCACTCGCGTTCGTGCTGGGCCTTGCTGCTGGCGAGAGCCTGCTGGCGGGCCTCGCGCAACGCGGCCGACTGGGCCAGGTAGCGGCTCTCCATTTCCGCCAAGAGGGGAGGGTATTTGGCATCGGCCTGCTGCAAGGTTTGATCGCGGGCGGCCTGGATCGCCGCCAGCCGCGGCGGGTAGGTGGCCTCGATCTCCGCGGTCTCACGCTCCCGCCGCGCAAGGCCCGCTCCCATCGCCGCAAAGAGCTTCTCGTTGGCTCGGCCGATCTCGGCCCGCTGGCGGGAGTCGATGGCCTCCAGCAGCCGTTGGCAATCGCCTTTGGCCGTCTCCAGCGTGGAACTGCGATCCAGGCCCGCTTCCAGCATCGTCCGCCGCAGGGCCAAGTAGCAGTCGGCGCACCGCCGACGTGCCAGGACATAGACCGGCACGCCGATGGCAACGAAGAGGAAGAAACTGGTCGCGGCACTGGCCATCACCCATTGGTCGATCCTGTCTTTGTCCCAACGGAACAAGGCCCCCGCCAGCACGGTCAGCACAGCCCATAGCAAGAAGAAAATGCCCATCGGCCGCAGGCCCTGGACGAGCCGCGGCATGAACAGGCTGGTGAGGGCATGGTACTGCGTGCGGGCCATGTCCAAGGCATGACAGAAGCGCCGCATGGGATGCCGCTCCAGAAGCAGGCTGACCGGCTGCGGATCGACGAAGTCGCGCCACTGGCTCCAGCGATTCAACAGTGCGACGGCCTGGCGGTGGATCGTTTGCAGCTCTTGCCACCGCGATTCCAACTGGGCCTGGAGCTCCTTCAGTTGCACACCCGAACCGCCTCGGGCCGCTTCGGCAATGGTGGTGGCTTCCCATTGGGCGTTTTGCATTTCCTGCTCGGCGGCGACCTTCTCGTTCTCGAATCGCTCGGCGATGTCCTGCCGGGCCTCTTCATATTGCCGCAGCACGGTGGCGTGCTCGGCCTCGAATTGTTCGATCGCTGCCTTGCGGAGCGCCGCCTCCTCGGCCTTGGCCGCCGCTTTCTGCGCTTCATAGTGGGCGGTCAACGCCTCCTGGGCCTCTTGATAGGTCTTTTCGGCCGCCTCGTTGCGGCCTTGAAAGCCGGCTGCAATCGCCTCCTCCGCCGGCACGCGCTCGGCTGCCAGCCGACACAGGTCGGTGAGAATCTGCTTCGGTCCGTCCGGGGAGAAGGGCTCGGTCATCATGAATTCTCGTCACGACACTGCTGCTCGGCCGCGTTGAGCACGTCGGACAACCGGTGGATGGCGTCGATCATCGTCTTCATCCGCGGCGCAATCGGCGCCAGATAGGTTTCCAGGAAACGGGCATACGCCTCGTCGGTCCAGGCCTCGCCGATGTCGGCGGTCTTGGTTTGCAGCGTCTTCAATGCCAATTCTAGCTTGGCTGCCCCCGCCGTCAGGTCCCAAAGTCTCACGGTGCGCCTCCTGCCGGATCTACCGGGCCGGTGGCGCCGGAATTGACGGTTGCGCCGTCAGGGGCAGGGAGCGGGGAGGAAAGAAGGGGGAGGGGGGAGGGGAGAGGGGGGAGTGTATGCGTCTGGTCTATGTCGTTCGCAGAATCGCTCGCTGGGGGCAGGCTGGCCGAACCATCGCCCTTCTCCCCTCTCCTCTCTCCCCTCTCCCCTCGATCCTCTCCCTTGTCCCCGCTCCCCATCACGCCGGCCGCTTCGCCGCCCGAAGCGTGCACGGCCAGATAGCCCTCCAGATGATCCATCATCCGCCGCAGGGTTGCCAGGGCCTTCGGGGCCTCCGATTCCAGCCAACTGGAAAGGGGTGTCCGTGCCCCCCGATACTCATCCACTGCACGGTCGATTGCGCGGGCAAAGTGCCGTACGGCCTCGACTTTTTCTTGGGCAACTTCCAACCGCTGCTTGGCGCGGGCCAGGGCCTTCTTCTCGTCGATGCAAGCCGGATCATGCTCGCCGATGCGCCGGGCCGTCATCGCTTGCTGAAGCTGCACGCGGGCCTCGGTGATGCGTTCCCAACCGCGGCGGACCTGGTGGTTCCAGTATTCATGGCGATCGTGATGGATCCACTCCAGGGCGCGGCGGATCTCCATGTCGAGCATTTCCAAGGCCGCGGTGGCCTCGTTGCGGAAAGCGTCGACCGCGGCGGACATCTCCTCGACGGCATCGATCCTCGTAAGTCGGGCCTGGCCCATGATTCGCGCCTAACGCTGCTGGAGATACTCGTCGATGATTTCGGCCTTGCGCTGCAAGTAGGGAACATGGTGTTCGATGACTTCGACGAAGCGCTGAATGGTTCGCATGTGCTGCTCGAACTCTTCGGCGAATTTCTTTTGTTCCTGGTCCCGCCAGGTCCGTTCCAGGGCCGCCATCTGGGCCCCCAACGAAGTGACGCGTTCCTGCATATCGCTGCTGAACTTCCTGAGACTCTGGGCGAACCGCCGCAGTTCTTCGGGATCGACAATGGCTTGAGGCATGGAAACTCTCCAGATTAAGCGTGGATTGTAAAGCGCGGGGAGGAGGTTGTCAAACAGCCCGTGACGAGCGGCAGCAGCGTGGTCTCGCCCGTACAGTCGAATGATAGATCCCGCTGGTGCGAAACCGGCGGCCCTTGCCAGTTCATGGCCCGCTTGCTATCGTGAAATGATCTGGTTCAGGCCTCCGGAGAAAGCGTGTGGCAGGCGGGATTCCGGTCAACCATCAGGAATACGGTTGGCTGAAACACTTCTTTCGCATCCTTGGCGTTCTTGCCCTGATGGGCGGAATCGCCTTGGCCGCCTTTGCGCCGGATGGCACCCTGCCGGGCGTGATCATCGGCGGCCTTGCCGTCTTTCTGCTGGTTGCCAACGAATTTCAAGTTGCCCGGCAGAGGGCGGCCGAGCGCTCGGTGATCGACACCGGCAGCGGCTTTCTCTGGTGCGGCGGTCCTGCGGACATCGAGGTGCAGGATTCCCAGGTTGTCGCCGTGCGCCTCAAGCAGACGTCGAAGTATTCCGCCGGGATTCTCAAGGGAGTCGTCCGCCGTTTCGAGGTCTGGACTGCCAGCAGCGACCGGCCGATGTGCATGACCAATCGCCTAGCCGTCAACGGCGTCGACCCCTTGGCCGCACTCATCGACCGGGTAGTTGAAGACCTGAAGCAGCGGACCGCCGCCGGCCTGGCCGGCGGCGCGACATTGGAAGGCGAAGGCTGGACTCTCGCCGCCATGCAGCTCTCGGTTACCCGCGGGCGGACGGTGGAAACCTTGCCCTTTCTCGAAATCGACAAGGTCGCGGTTTTCGACGGCAAGATCTGTCTGTGGCGGCGGGGGCAGGACGAACCGGCGGTGAAGATCAGTCCCGATTCCAAGAATGCCTCGGTGCTGGCCTCGCTCCTGACCGAGTGGGTCGATCACCAGCGCGGCACTTCCGGCGGTCGGCCCGAGCCGACCCCCGGCGCATCGGGCATGGGCCGCCTGCTTTTCGAACGCCGCCGGAACGAAGGTTTCTGGCTGGGGCTCGGCTTGGCGATTGTGGCCATCGGGCTAGGCGCGGCGCTGTTGTTCGATCGCGATACGCTACTCGTGGGCGTGCTCCTGCTGGCCGCCGCGGCACCGTCGTTGCTGTTGGGCATGATCTTCGGGCGTTACCGCTTCCGCTGCTACGAGCTGGGCCTGACCCGCCGCCGGGGCCGCGACGAGGTCCGCCTCCTGTACGACGAGATCACGGAATTCACGTATCTCGCCACGCGAATGTTCTACAAAGGCTCATATATCGGGACCCGATTGACGCTGACCTTTCGAGCCGCTCGGGCCACGATCCGTTATTCGGCGAAGGTGCAGAACGTGGACGCGGATCTCGACGAGCTTCGCGACCACGTCGCCAAGATGATAGCCCAGCGCATGCTCGACGACTTGCGGGCCGGCCAAACCGTGCCCTGGATGGGCGACGTGGCCTTCCTGCCCCAGGGCCTGCAATTCCGCCGCGCGAAGATGTTGGGTCTTGCCAGCGGCCCCGTCGAGGTCTTGCCGTACGGGCAGATTCGCAGCGCGGATCTCAACGAAGGCGCCTTTTCTCTTTACAGCAAGGCGGAAGCCAAGCCCGTGCTCAGCAAGCCCGTCGGCTCGGCGAATTTCTTCCCCGGATATGTTGTCGTCTTGACCTTGCTCGATGTCGCCGAGAAGGGCGGGCAGGCGTCGGTTGCGGGGGAAGCGGTGGCCGAAGAGTAGTCAAAACATCCCCAGTTCGTCCCGCCCGGCCTCGGTCATCATCTCGGGCGACCAGGGTGGAGAGAGCGTGACCTCGACCTTCACCTCGCCCGCGCCGTCCAGCGCCATCAAGGTGTCGCGGACGTCGGCCACCAACTGCGGGCCATAGGGACAGGCGGGCGTGGTCATCGTCATCATCACCCCCAAGTTCGTCTTCTCGCCCGCTTCTTCCACGGCAATCCCGTAGATCAAGCCCAGGTCAACCACATTGACCATCAACTCCGGGTCGCGGACCTGCTTCAATGCCGAATAAACCGTTTCTTCCTGGATAGGCATAGTCGTTCTCCATGTATCCGGCACACTCCGTGTGCCGGATACATCAACCCCCTACGTGCTTTTTTTTCGGCCGCTCGACGATCTTCACAAACACCTCGTCGCCTTCCAGCTTGACTTCATGCGAAGGCGTGCCACAAGTCGCCGGCATACAAAGCACGCGGCCGTCGCGAATGTCGAACTTGGCCCCGTGCCGCGGACAGGCGATCGTATATCCTTCAAGAAAGCCCTCGCCCAGCGGGCCGCCGTCGTGCGTGCACACGTCGTCCAGGGCGTAAAACCGGCCGTCGACGTGGAACAACACCACGTACCGCTCGCCGACTTCCACCACTTGCTTGCCCGGGTCCGGCACGTCGCCGAGCTTGCAGACCGGCACGAAATCACTCATATTCCCGCACCCTTCGCCCGATCGCCTGGCCCAGCGCCTGACGGACGTTCTCGACCGTGATGCGATCGAAGACCTGCTGGAAGAAGCCGGCGACAATCATGCGGATTGCCTCTTGGCGGGTCAGGCCGCGGGACTGGGCGTAAAACACCTGCTCGTCGTCGACCCGTCCGGCCGTGGCCCCGTGCGAACACTTCACGTCATCGGCCTCGATTTCCAGCCCCGGGATCGAGTCGGCCCGGGCCGACTCGCTGAGAATCAAATTGTCGTCCCGCTGATAGCCGTCGGTCTTCTGGGCGTCGCGATCGACCTTGATCATGCCCCGCCAGACAATCCGCGACTCGCCCTGCAAGGCGCCCTTGTAGAGCAGATCGCTCGTGCAGTGCGGCACCTCATGGTGCTGGAGCGTATGGTAGGAGAGGTGCTGCGTGCCGTCGGTGAACATCACGCCGTTCACCTGGGCATGGGCCCCTTCGCCGACCAGGGCAACATGCTGATTCACTTTGGCCAGGCGGCCGCCCAAGGCGCCGATCGTCCATTGCAGGGAGGCATCGCGGCCGACCAAGGCCTTCTGATGGGCGAAGTGCCAGACGCCGCTGCCCCAATTCTGCAAATTCACGTAACGCAACCGGGCGCCGCGGCCGACGAGAATCTCGACCGCGCCGCAGTGCAAGGCCGCGGCCGTCGCATCGCTGCTGGCAGTCTCGGCCAGCACCGTGGCCTCGGCGCCTTCTTCCAAGACAATCAGCGCGTGACCGAAATCGCTGCACCCCGCCGACAGGGCAGAGAACATGTGCAGCGGGCGGTCGATCACCACGCCCTTGGGCACGTAGAGAAACATTCCGCCCGACCAGCAGGCCGCGTGCAACGCGGAGAACTTGTCGTACAGCGGGTCGACGGCGCGGGTCAACAAGTAGGGCTCGATCCGCGGGCCTTGCTGCCGGACCAGCTCGTCCAGGCTGCCGAAGAGCACGCCGCGCGCCGCCAGACCGGCATCCAACCGGCTGCGGTCCGGGCGGCTGTCGACGGCCCACGCCTGGCCCGCCAAATCGACGCCCGCCGTCAACAGCGGTTGTGGCGCAGGCGTCCCGCCTGCTTCCGCCGGTGCTGTCTCGCGCGCGTGATTGGGGAGCGGGAAATTCTCGAAGCGGAAGCGACGGATATCGGTCCGCCGCCATTCTTCCTGCAACGGCGGGCGCCGCGCAGCGGTCGGCGGCTGGTCGTGCGGCAGCGGCAGATCCTGGAAAGCCTTCCAGGAACTCCGCCTCAGGTCGGTCAGCCAGGGAGGCTCCAATCGCGAGGAAAGAAACGCCTCGAATGCCTCTTGGTTAAGTCCGGTGGCAAGGGTTCTGGTCATCGTACTATCCGACGGTCCCCTCCATTTGCAGCTCGATCAGGCGGTTCATCTCCAACGCGTATTCCATCGGCAGTTCCTTGACCAAAGGCTCGATGAACCCGCTGACGATCATCGTCGAGGCCTCGGCTTCGCTCAGTCCGCGGCTGGCAAGGTAGAACAACTGCTCTTCGTCGATGCGCGAGACGCTGGCCTCGTGGCCGATCATCACGTCCTGCTCTTCGATCTCGAGGTAGGGATAAGTGTCGCTGCGGCTCTGGGGATCGAGGATCAAGGCATCGCAGACGACGTTCGACTTCGACTTCTTCGCTCCCGGCATGACTTTGCAGAGGCCGCGGTAGCTGGCCCGGCCACCGTTCTTGGAGATCGACTTCGAGACGATGCGGCTGGAAGTGTGCGGGGCGCAGTGGACCACCTTGGCCCCCGCGTCCTGGTGCTGGCCGTGCGAGGCGAAGGCCACGGAAAGCACCTCGCCGCGGGCGCCCGGCTCGATCATGTAGATGGCCGGGTACTTCATCGTCAAGCGGCTGCCGAGGTTGCCGTCGACCCATTCCACGAGTGAATCGGCGTGGGCCACGGCCCGCTTGGTCACCAGATTATAGATATTGTTGGCCCAGTTCTGGATGGTCGTATAACGGACGCGGGAGCCGCGTTTGGCGATCACCTCGACCACGGCCGAATGCAGGCTTTCGGTGCTGTACATGGGGGCCGTGCAGCCTTCCACGTAATGCACCTGGGCGCCTTCATCGACGATGATCAGCGTCCGCTCGAACTGGCCCATGTTGGCCGCGTTGATGCGGAAATAGGCCTGCAAGGGGAAATCGATTTTCACGCCCTTGGGCACGTAGACGAAGGAGCCGCCCGACCACACCGCCGAATTCAAGGCGGCGAACTTGTTGTCGGTCGGCGGGATGATCGTGCTGAAATACTCGCGGAGCAGGTCCGGATGCTCGCGGAGGGCCGAATCGGTGTCGGTGAAGATCACGCCCTGCTTCGCCAGGTCCTCGCGGAGCGAACCGTAGACGACCTCGCTCTCGTACTGGGCCTTCACGCCGGAAAGGTACTTCTTTTCGGCCTCGGGAATCCCCAGCTTGTCGAAGGTGTTCTTGATCTCCGCCGGCACGTCTTCCCAGGACTTGCTCTGGTTTTCGGTGGGCTTGAGATAATAGTACACGTCCTGGAAATTGATGCCGATCTGCCCACCCCACAGCGGCATGGGCTTGGCATTGAAAATATCCAGGCTCTTGAGGCGAAACTCCCGCATCCACTGCGGCTCGCCCTTCATTTCCGAGATCTCCGCGACGATCTTCCGGTCGAGTCCCTTGCGGGCCTTGAACACGTAGTGCTCGTCGTTGCGGAAATCGTATTTATTGATTTCGCCCAGCATATCCTCTGGGCGGGTTTTGGTATCCGTTGCCATCAAAGTGCCGAGACTCCGGGAAGGCCTGTAAAAGCCGGCGGAGCCTCGCTCCTAAGTAAAGGTAAAGATCCGAAATTCGAATATCGAATTCCGTGCTTCGTAGTTCAACCGGCACTCGCCGTTACGGCCAGCGCGGCTTCGTCGGCCAGGACATCCGGGTGGGCGGCGCGGACGCGGTCATAGCCCTGCTTGTGCAGTTCGATCGCCAACTCCGGCCCGCCCGTTTCCACGATCCGGCCGCCAAGCATCACGTGGGTGAAGTGCGGTTGATTGTATTCCAGCAACTGTTCGTGGTGCGTGATGATCAGGATGCCCATCTCGTGGCCGCCGATCTTGGCGATGCTCTCGCTGGCCAGGCGCACGGCGTCGACGTCCAGGCCGCTGTCGGTCTCGTCGAGCACGGCGAACTTCGGCCGCAACATGGCCATCTGCAAGATCTCGGCCCGCTTCGACTCGCCGCCGGAAAAACCGTCGTTCACATAGCGGCGCGCGAACTCCTGATCGACTTTCAGGCTGTCCATCTTCTCGCGGAGCTCCTTGCGGAATTCCCGCATCGGGATCAGCTCTTCGCCCTCCTTGCGGTTGGGCCGGCGGACGTTGGTCACGGCGTGGCGAAGGAAGTCGGCCATCTTCACGCCCGAAATCGCCACCGGCCGCTGAAAGGCAAGGAATAAGCCGGCTCGGGCCCGCTCGTGCGGCTCCATGGCCAGCAGATCCTCGCCGTTCAACTCGATCCGGCCAGCGGTGACTTCGTAGCCCGGATGTCCCATGATGGCGAATCCCAACGTGCTCTTGCCCGAGCCGTTGGGACCCATCAAGGCGTGGATTTCGCCACGACGAATCAGGAGGCTGACTCCCTTCAAGATCGGCTTGCCCGCCACCTGGACGTGCAAATCGCTGATCGCCAAAACGTCGGTCATGTCTCGCTTTTCTTCCCTGGGGTTTTGAACTGTTGTTGATGAAATACCAGCGGAGTTTCTTCCACGTCGACGTAACCCGAATGATGCGGCAATGGCAACTCATCGGGCGACTTCACGCCGGGGCCGAACCAACGGTTCCAGAAACCGCCTGGTTGCGGCGCCTCTCGGACCCTTTCGTGGCCTGCGGATCCTGCCTGCGTCTGGCCTTCCCGCGGACGGGTTATCTTTTGGCCCTGGATCTTGTCCTGCAGCCGCATAAGGCCCTCCAACAACGACTCCGGCCGCGGCGGGCAGCCCGGCACGTAAATGTCGACCGGCACGATCAAGTCGATGCCTGGGACGATATTGTAGCCGAATTCGAAGTACGGCCCGCCGCCGATGGTACAACCGCCCATGGCGATGACATACTTCGGATCGGGCATCTGCTCCCAAAGCCGACGGACGCGGCTGGCCATTTTATAGTTGACCGTGCCGGCGACGATCATCAGGTCCGATTGTCTGGGGCTGGCCCGAAAAGCTCCGGCCCCGAACCGGTCGAGATCGTAGCGGCCGGCGCCCGCCCCCATCATTTCGATGGCGCAGCAGGCGATGCCGAAGGTCATCGGCCAAAGGCTCGCCTGGCGCGACCAATTGATGGCCTGCTCCAGCGAGGTCGTCATTACACTCGGGTCAAATCGTCCTTCAATCCAAGGCTGAGTCATGCATCCGTTCCTCGTTGCGTGAAGTGTGGCGCGAGCAATGACCGCGTCCTCCTCCGCAGTGCGCAGGCGTTTTCCCTCCGTCCGTCGGCTGCGCAGGCAACTCGCCTGCGTTGCCTCGGCCAGGCACGAGGCGCAGCACGTGGCTTTCGCGATCAACAAACCCGCTAGTATAGCTCTTCACGAACCGCTTTGAAATCGGCAATCCCCCCCACCATTGAGCCGGCATTGCGTCAGCTCCAACTCGTTACCGATGAGCTCGGAGAACATCATTTTCTCCATCTGGCAGATACTGCCGTCCTCTTCGGCCAAATTCGGATAGGGGCAGGCATGTGCCGTCAGGGTGGCGTGGTTGTCGGTCGAGCCTACGGTGGCCGGGATTCGCCGCTGGTTGAGCAACTCGGCCAGCGACTGGAGTCGCTCGGTCGGCGTGTTGCCCTGGATTTGTGCCGCATAGCCCGAGGCCAGGGCACGCGAAATCCGCCGCAATACGTTGCGACCCAGTTTCTCGTCACCGATGTCGCGAATCTCCCGCCAGAGGGCCAGGGCCAGATCGGTGAAGTTCGAGCCCGTTTGACGTAACCCTTTGTCAGTAAGGGAGTAACGGTGCTTGGGGCGGCCGCGGCCCGCGCGAATCGCCTCGCGCTCGATCATCGACTGGCCCATCAACCGAGTCAGTCGCTGACGCACGGCGGTCGCCGTAACTTCCATCGCATCCGCCAGTTCTGTAACACTCAGTGGACCGGCGATACGGATCAGGTCCAACAGGTCTGCATCAGAATTGGGGGCTTCCACACTCATGGTTTTCCCATCCTATAATCTGCACGGATTGAAGGGATTCGAGGCTCGGCAACAGGCAAAGGCTCGAATCACTCTTAACCGTTCGCAGTATGAATAAATCTTTCGAACCGCGCCCAAGAAAACCGGCACTGTGCTACGAGCACGGCGTGGGTTCATTCCTGGGCTGGCTCTTCGCCCGAAGTGCAATTACCAACACATAGTTATCTTACGCCGCGTGTTCAATTTTAGCAAGGGTTCCTGTTAATAAAGTGCCGCAAATCCACGAAAACATCCCTAGACGATTACTTAACTGCGGAAAAACCCGGGTTAGATTCTCGCATAACCACTCTATCGGGTGGTATAATGATACGGCTATCCCGGCCCGGAAGATTTGTTCATACTGGACAGTTCAACGACCCGCCACAATCTCAAGTAGGTCCTTTCTGCCCGGACGGACTGGTGTGCGATGATCTGCTGGAAGAGCCAGCGTTTTCCGGCGGCCGAGCGCACAACAGTCCTTCCCGGCAGGAAGGACCTACTCAAGCCAACCTCCATGTCCGACCCGTCGCTACGAGACATCTTGGTCAACCGCGTGCTTCCCCGCGTGCAGTTTCCGGGGCAGTATATCGGCGGCGAATGGAATTCGATCTGCAAGGACCATGCGTCGGTGCGAGGCCGGCTTTGTTTGGCGTTTCCCGAGCCGTACACGATCGGCATGAGCCACTACGGCTTGCAGGTGCTGTATGCGATCATGAACGCTCGCAGTGACTGGGCTTGCGAGCGGGTCTTCACGCCGCTGACCGACCTGGAGTCGTTGCTCCGGGAGCGGGCATTACCGCTGGTCAGCCTGGAAAGTTTTACTCCGCTGGCGAAGTTCGACATCGTCGGCTTCAGCCTGCAACACGAGCTCAGCGCAACGAACGTGCTGACGATGCTTGATCTGGGCGGAATCCCGTTGGCTGCCGAATCCCGCAGCATGGCCGATCCGCTGATCCTGGCTGGCGGTCCGGCGCGGCCAACCCTGAGCCGATGGCCCGCTTCATCGACGCCTTCGTGCTGGGCGACGGCGAAGAGGCGCTGCCGGCGGTGTGCGATCTTTGGCTGGAAATGCGGCGGGGCGGGCTGGAGCGCACGGCCGCATTGGCCCGGTTGGCGGCCACGTTGCCCTATGTTTACGTACCGCGGTTTTTTCAACCCCAGTTCGACACTTATGGCCGGCCGGCGGGACTGCGGGCGCTGCGCGACGATCTGCCGCCGGGAATCGAGCCGGCCGTGGTGCAGGATCTGGACGCCGCGGTCGTGCCTTTGGCCCCGATCGTGCCACTGGTCGAGTGTGTCCACGAGCGGATCGCCATCGAGATTATGCGCGGCTGTCCGTGGCGCTGCCGCTTCTGCCAGAGCCGAGCCTTGAAGCATCCGGTCCGCTTCCGCCGCGTAGAGACGATTGTCGCCGCGGCCCTGCAGGCCTATCGGGCGACCGGGCATCGTGAAGTCGCCCTGCTGGGACTTTCCTCGAGCGACCATCCGCAGATCGAAGCGTTGCTGACGCAACTGCACGCCGTCTTTCGGCCGCTGGGCGTGAGCATCTCGATGCCGAGCCTGCGGGTGAACGCGCGATGGCGTTCGATCAGCGACCTTCTGGACACGGACCGCCGCGACGGCATGACGCTCGCGCCCGAGGCGGCCCGTGACGAGATGCGGCAGCAGATCGGCAAACCGATCGCCAACGACGACTTGTTCGCCGGTTGCCGCCGGGCGATGCAGAACGGTTTCTCGCGCGTGAAGCTGTACTTCATGTGCGGGCTGCCGGGCGAAGGGCGGGCCGATCTGGACGGCATCATCGAAATGACCGAAGAGATTTCGCGGATGGGCCGCAGCGAGATGGGCCGCAATGCCACGGTGGTGGTCAACATCTCGAACTTCATTCCCAAGCCGCAGACGCCCTATGAGCGGGCTGCCATGCAGAGCGGCGAGTATTTTGAGGAAGCCCACGAGCATTTACGGCGGCGGAAGCGCATGCGGAGCGTGACCCTGCGATTCAACGACGTGGACTCGACGCTGATCGAGGCCGCTTTGTGCCGCGGCGACAGGCGGCTGGGCCAGGCCATCGAGGCGGTCTGGCGGCGCGGCGCCCGCCTGGACGCCTGGGCCGAGCGGATGCGACCGTGGCTCTGGAGAGAGGCGATCGCCGCCGCGGGCATCGATCTCGATGCGATCCTGCATCAACCGTATGCCGAGGAGGCGGCGCTGCCTTGGGGGCATATGCATACGTATTGTCACGGAGAATCGTGAGTGAGGAATTGAATCCGGTCTCCGGATTCAGTAGAATGAACATGAGCTCCATGCCATCTCGCTATCGCCTCTTAGCCATTGACGTTGACGGCACGCTGGTCAACAGCAGCGATGACCTGACAGCGGCCACGTGCGCGGCCTTGCGGCGGACGATCGCGGCGGGGATCCATGTCGTGCTGGCCACGGGCCGCCGCTATAGCCATACACTTCACCTCGTCGAACCGTTGGGCATCAGCGTTCCATTGATCACGGCCAGCGGCGCGTTGGTGAAAGACGCGGCCGATCATCGTACACTCTATAAGACGGAGTTCGACGCCTCGCTGCTGCGCGAGGTACTGGCGGTTCTCGATCGGGCCGGTTGCGACCCCTTGCTCAACGGCGACACGTTCGCCGAAGGTTTTGATTTCTATCAGCCCGCCGCGCCCCGCGAGAATCGCTTCCTGGCCGAGTATCTGGCGCTGAATCCCGGGTGCGGGCGGGTGTGGCCCGACTTTTTCGCCTCCCCGCCCCCGGGGATCTTCGCCGGCTTCGTGATGGGCACGCGCGACGAGATGCTCACCGTCCAGCGGCTGTTGCACACATCGCTGACAAGACCGATCACCACCCACGTGCTCCGCAGCCCACGCTATCGCGGCTTCATGTGCGAATTGGCCCCGGCCGGAGTGACGAAGTGGTCGGCCGTTCGCCACCTGGCGAGCCTGTGGGGTATCGCGGACGGCGAAATCTGCGCGGTGGGCGACGACGTGAACGATATTCCCATGATTCGCTCCGCCGGATTGGGGGTGGCCATGGGGAACGCGGTGCCCGAGGTCATTGCGGCCGCCGACCGCATCGCCCCTACGCACGATAACGACGGCTTGGTCGAGGTCGTGGCTTGGCTTTTCGAGTGAAAACCGGAACAGCCCGCCATTTCCGTTCGGCGATTCCGCACGGCACTCGTTCGTGACCTAAACTTGTGTGTGGCCTTCTTATACCGGAAAGGGTTGGAAATGACACGAAACCCATCGTGCAGGGTGCGCGTTGTCATTTCAAACCCCACGAAGTATAGACTCCCTGCGCGGAGAGCGAATTATGGAAGAAATGGCGGATGAAGTTCTGACTTTCATCGATCAAATGGCGCCCCAGCATTGGATAATCGTCCTGGCGGTAGCGATCGGCTTGGGATTCCTGTGCCTGAAAAGCATAGGTTCGCGGCCGACTTACTGATTTCCCTTTTCCTGTTGACGTCCCGCGGTGCGCACCATGAACTTCCAATGGCGACCCCGGTAGCCGCGACGCAGTGAAGCGCAGCTCTACTGGAAGAACAGCGGGCATTTCTATAGCGCGATGACTCTCTTGAGAAACTCCACGGCCTCACCGTGATCGATACCCGACTCCGGGCGGATGATAAGATCGTTGATCGCCTTGCCTTCGAACTGAGTGACGCCGCGTGAGTTCCGCCCCGACCAATGGCGAAGCACAATTGTGGCTTGCAGCAGTTTCTCTTGAAACATGGAGACGAGCACCGTGTTAACGATCTTTGCCGGATCGACGCCAATGAAGTAGAACATGAAAACCGAGCGGTCACTGGCCAGGAACGCAAGCATTTTGTCGAGGTTGTAGGCCTTGGGATTCGAATGAAGGACCATGATTTTCGTCTTTACATCCGTCTCCGTATCAAATGCGGCAAATTGGCGCTGGTAGTCGCCCAGCGTATTCTCGGTCTTGAATCTGGGTATGCCTTTGTCGCCCGCCTTCAGGGCAACGATGAGTTCCTGCCGCAATGTTTCGTCCTCTCCTGCGATCAGGTACTCGATAATACGGCCGCGGACATTCACGTTCTCGATCAGCGCAGCCAAGAGTATTTCGGACTTGAACCTATCCACCTTTCCGTCCAACTCCGCTTTAAGGATCGCAAAGTCCTTGGACTTGATGAATCGGTCCGCTCGTTTGGGCGCTGCGAGAATAAGCGCCGCACCACGATCGCTAATCGGAAACTTGCTTCCTGTCGGAGAGATGTTGTTCGTTGCTTCCACCAGCCGAGCGAGATTGCCTTCGAATCCAATTCCAGCGTGAATATCAAATAGCCTGCCGATGTTCTCGGAAGAATTACTGATTCCCTCAAACTCCCTTGCAATATCGGAACCGTTGAAGCTCCCCCGAATGTTGTTTTCTCGAAGCTCTTGCGAACTGTGGCTGACCTTTTTCAATAACGTCGTATTGGCGAGAAGGCAATAGTTGGCCGTTGGCGTAACCAAACAGACTATGAATGGGCGATCGTCGTATTTCCGCAGATTGGACAGCGACAGTACAGTGTTCCCAAAGCTACGACTGCTTGACGAACTGAATCGAACAGCAAAGTCCAAACAATAGTAGACTGATCGATCCTTTGTCAATTGGAAAACGTCCGCGATGATGTAGGCCAAACGAGCTTTGTCATTGATCCCATCGTTTGCTTTGATCAGGCCGAGCAGCTTCCGAAGAGCATCATTCATTGAACAGTCTCAGGGCATCGTCAGAGGACGTATCGCGCGACCTGTGTGGCTTCCGATCGCTCAAGCTGTTTCTTTCCCAGAAGACCCCCTCAGAGTACCCTTGGATGGTCGGGTCAGCCTCGGCTCAGCATCAACCGCTTTGTCGCCCAGCAGCAATACTCCCGATTGAGTTCAATTCCGCAAAACCGCCTGTCGAGTTTTCTTGCGACAACGGCTGTCGTGCCACTGCCGAGAAATGGATCGAATACGAAGTCACCGGGCCGAGAGCTTGCCAGCAGGAGTCTTGCGATCAGCTTTTCGGGCTTCTGAGTAGGATGGTCGGTGTTTTCCGGCATCGACCAAAAGGGTACGGTTATATCGGACCAAAGGTTCGAAGGATACGTTAATCGGTAGTTTCCGTTTTGGGTCTCTTCCCAGTCTTTAGGCTCCCCATCCTCAGAGCGGTAAGGCGCAATCACGCGCTTCTTCAGCTTCACGGAATCAACGTCGAAATAATATGCGTCATCGACGGTGCAGAACCAAATATCTTCGGTGTTATTCTTCCAGTTCGCGTTGGCGCCGCGCCCTTTTTCGCGTTCCCAGGTGATCCGATTTCGGACATTGAGATGCTTGTCCAGAACCGGAAAGACGAGAGTGGAAGTTTGCCAGTCACTACAGGCGTAAACGGTCGCTCTTGGCCGCAGGAGCGGGATCAGGGATGATAGGACACTGTCAAACCAGGACGTGTATTCATCCGCTTCCTTTGCGCGGAAAACGTGGCCGTTGTAGTTCTTGGTCAGGTTGTATGGCGGATCCAAGACCAAGAGGTCCGCGAAGCCCTTCGGTAAAAAGGGGCATGCCTCGTGGAAGTCCTGATTGAGTATGCGGTCGGTGATTCGTTCTACGGGTGTAGCAGCGGATAGACGTAAAAGTCCTGTAGAAAGTTCAGCGATCTCGGCATCCGTGCAGGTTAGCGTTCTGTTTTGTGGTGCGCGGGTCTTCATAGCCATCCTCAGATCCAAGAGCTAAGGCAAAATCACGCAGAAACCCGGATTATCCGGCGAATATTACATTCCTGCATTGTAACGGATGCTTGTTCAAGTTGTCTACAGCGCCTTCTCACCGCGCCGCTGCTTGCGGCGCACGTAGTCGGCGGTTTCGTTGGCGATTGCTCGCCATAACCGTTTCCAGTCGCCGCGCTCCTGCGGCGACTGCCGGAGGTACGCGCGGAGAAATCGCCGGCGAATCGACCGCGTCACCCACGGGTGGGCCGCCAGCCCGGCCGCCAGCCGGGCCAGATCGCGGGCTTGCTGCTGGAAAGCGACCTGCTTGCCCGGTTGAAGGCCGTCGAGATCGACCAGGTAGACGAACACGTCGCCGCCTTCATCGACCGCGAGCAGATTGGCAGCCTTGAGATCGCGGTGGGCTGCGCCGGAAGCATGCATCCGCCCGAGCAGCCGGCCCAGCGCCTCGGCGCATTGCGCGGCGAGGCGAAGTCGCGCGTCGAGCGGTTGGGCGGCGATTCGCCAGCCAAACAGATGCAGGTTCTCCCCGCCGCGGATCCACTGCGTGACCAGGAGGCTCGTGCTGGAAGTCGGCCAGCCGCGCGGCCGGCAGGCGAGCAACGGCTGCGGGGTGGCAATCTCGCCGCCAGCAGGAATTCCGCCTTGCGCCAGTTCTCGATCGCTTTGGCCGGTCGAAAGATCGCGGCCAGGGCTTTCCAAAGCGTCCGCGGCCGGTATTGCTTGATTGCCACCAGCATCGATCGATCACCTACCCGCCACTGCTCCTGCAAGACGAGACTTTCATGGCCGATCTTCACCGGGCGAGACGCCGCGAATCGAACCAGCTTGTCGGGGTTTGCCGCGATACTGCGCAGCAGCGACTCGGGCACGGTCGGATTGCTCCAAACGGTCGCGGTGGCAGTATTGGTGATCACACAATTGGGCAAAGGCATGGCCATTCACTGTTACCCGCGGGCGGGGCCGAAGGCAAGCTCAGTTTTCTGAGAAACTGGCGAACGTGGGATAAAACGGCTGTTTTGAGAGCCTTCCAGTCGAAATCTCGCCTGGACACGCTGCCGGTCTCGCGGTAGTGTACCTGTCCGGCGCGGCGGATCGGGATGATTGTCGGCGCGACGCCGGGATTCTGATTGGCATGGAGGCGAAAACGATGAATTTCTTCAACTGGATTCGTGAAGGAGTGCGGCAGGCCGTCCTGTACGGGGTTCATGATGCCGTGGGCGAACTCGGCCCTTCCCCTAGTGGCCACGATATGAACGAGCGGATCTTGCACTTGCTGCGGACATCGCCGGAAGCGGAAACTCCGCGGTTGGAGGCCCCTTCGACGGTCGCTGGCGCCAAGCGAAAGCGGCTCGGCCGTACCCTGGGCGACATCCAGGCAACGATGGAAGCCAGCGAATAGAGTATGGCATAAATGTTGCACCCATTGCTCTTGCGGCCCATTCGATGTACGATAGGAGGGGTTGAGGGTGCGCTATGTCCAGCTTTACCGTCCTGTGGATCTGGTTCAGTTCCGGTGTCGCGGCGGGCATCATCGGCCATGCGCGTCACGCCGCAATTGCCGGGGCGGTGCTCGGGCTGTTTCTTGGGCCGATCGGCGTGGTGGCCGCCTTCGCGCTCGATGGTCGGGCTTCATGTCCTCATTGTGCCGGCCGCCTCGACGGTCGCGGCCAGATCTGCCAGCACTGTCATCGCCCCATCCGCTGGGACAATATTCCGCCGGAACTGCCGATCTTGCCGCTGAAATGGTTCCGTTTGGGCAAGGACGCTTCGAACTGCCCGCACTGCGGCGCCCCATTGCCCGAGGAGGTCGCCCATTGTTCGAAATGTGGCGGCAGCATCACTTGGGCCCAGGGAACGCCGCTGAAGGTCTCTCGGCACGATAGCCCCGAACCGCCGCTGGGCCAGCCGACCGAAAAGTCGTGGAGCCAGATCCGCGGCATGCGCTAAGCGGTTTCAAATCTCGGCTTGCGCTGGAGATCCTGAATGACCTTGATTGTCCACGGATCCTGCTTCGCCAGCGCCTGCTGAAGATTATGAAGATACTGGCTCGTTCGATGACCCCTTGAACTCAATGAGCCGCCACCGGACCCCCGCGGGCCTTCGTCTTCCTGAACACCAGCACCAGCGGCACGCAGACCAGGCAGAGCAGCGCCAAATTGCGAAACGTGTCGACGTAGGCGAAGAGGCTGGCCTGCTGTTGCAGTTTGCCGTAGGCGAACCCATAGGCCCGCTGCAAGGCGCTTGCCGAGTCGCTATACTGGCCGAGCATCCCGGAAGTCGCTTGGAGATGTTGCTGAAACTCCGGCCGGTACGGGCTGAGATTGCCGACCATCAACGCCTGATGGATCTGAGTGCCGCGGGCCACCATCGTGGTCGCCATGGCGATGCCGATGCTGCCGCCGAGGTTGCGCATCAAGTTGTACACTCCCGCCGCATTGCCCATTTGTTCATTCGGCAAGGCACCCATGCTGGTTATCGTCAGAGGAACGAAAATGAAACCCATGGCAAGGCCCGAAATAACGTTGGGCCACATCACGTTCCTGGTGGCCATCTCCAGATTGATATTCCCGAATTCGCTGACGGCATAGGTCAGGATGAGGAATCCAAGCCCGATCAACAGCCGCGCGTCGATTCTTGAAACCAGCCAGCCCACAACCAACAACGAGCAAACCGCGCCCATGCCGCGGGGGCTGATGGCCATGCCGCTGTTGAGGGCCGGATAGTCCATCAGAGTCTGGAGGAACAGGGGCAGCAGGGCGGTCGTGCTGTAGAGCACGATGCCCACGACGGTCATCAACAGCGTGCCCATGGCGAAGTTGCGGTTGCGAAACACGCGGATATCGACCAGCGGGTGCTCGACCCGCAGTTCCCAATAGATCAAGAACACCATCGACACCAGCGAGATGCCCGACGCCCAGCAAACCCATGTGGCGTTGAACCAGTCATCCTCCTGGCCGCGGTCGAGGATGATTTGCAGCGTGCCCAACCAGAGCGCCAAGGCCCCGAAACCGACATAGTCGATCATGCCGCCGCGATTCTCGTGGGCCTCGCGCAGGTATGGCGGGTCTTCAATGAAGGCCTGCGACATGAGCACCGCCATGGCGCCCAGGGGGACGTTGATGAAGAAGATCCAGCGCCACGAGTAGTTGTCCGTAATCCAGCCCCCCAACACCGGCCCGATGATGGGGGCCACCACCACGCCCAGACCGAACACGGCCATTGCCATGCCACGCTTGGCAGGCGGGAAGCTTTCCATCAGAATCGCCTGCGACAAGGGCTGCAGGGCCCCGCCGGCGGCCCCCTGTGCCACGCGGGCAAGGACGAGCAGGCCCAACGTCGCCGCTGCGCCACAGGCTGCTGAGGCCAAGGTGAAGAGGGCAATACAAGCGATCAAAAACCGCTTCCGCCCGAAGAAACTGCTCAGCCATCCGGTCATCGGCAGCACGATGGCGTTGGAGATCAGGTAGCTGGTCAAGACCCACGTGGCCTCATCGGTGCTGGCCGACAGGTTGCCGGCGATGTTGGGAACCGCCACATTGGCCACCGACGTATCGAGGACTTCCAGGACGGTGGCCAGCATGACGGAGGCGGCGATGAGCCACGGGTTCACGCTGGGGCGCCAAGCGGTCGTTTCGGTTGGAGAAGAGGTTTGCGACATGTAGGGTTCGCTCAGCCGTAGATCGAGCCGCCACAAAAACTACTTCGTGGCTGCGACCGTTACTTGCCCCGGTTCATCAATTTTGACCGTGGGGACGACCGACATCCCTGGTCCCAGGCCATATTTCTCGATCTGCTGGGGATCATCGAAAACAATCTTCACGGGCACGCGCTGCACGACCTTCACATAGTTGCCCGTGGCGTTTTCCGGCGGCAGGAGGCTGAAGCGGGCGCCGCTGCCGCGTTGCACGCTATCGACGTGGGCCGCGAGTTTCACACCGGGATGCGTATCGACCGAGACGGTCACGGGCTGTCCGGGCTGCATCTTGGCCAGTTGTGTTTCTTTGAAGTTGGCAATCACCCAGAGGTCAGGATCCACCAGGGCCAGCAGCGGTTGTCCGATCTGCACGTGGGTCCCGACCTCGACACTTTTGCGGGTGACATGCCCGGAAATCGGGGCGTAGATTTTCGTGTAGGACAGGTTCAATCGGGCCTGCCTGGCCTCGGCCTCGGCGTGGGCCGCCTCGGCCTCGGCTACGCTGGTTTGCGATCGGCTCTGCGCGACCTGCTTGGGGGCGGATTTTGCACCCGCACGATGAGCCTCGGCCCGTCCCAAGGCGGCCTTTTGCCCGGCAACGCCCGACTCGGCCTGACGAACGCCGCTGATCGCAGCCGCGACGGCGGCTTCGGCCTGTCGGACGGCCGCCTCTTGTGCCGCGATCCGCTGCCTTACCGCCGAGACATCGGCGGCAGCAACCCGCTGCGCGGCAGCCGCTTCCTCCAGGCTGTCCTCGGAAGCCGCATGTGCGGGGACCAACGCCGCAATCCGTTTCAAGAACGTGTCGGCCCGCTGTTGCCTTGCTTCGGCGGCCACCAGTTCCGCTTGGGCCGACTTCAGAGCGGCTTGGGCCGCGGCCAACTGCGCCTGGGCTTGCGCCTGCTGGCTCTTCGCCGTTGCCACGGCGGCCTCGGCCGTCTCCACGGCTGCCCGCGCGCCATCCACGCCGGCGGAAGCCTCGTCCACTCCGGCCGACGAGGTGATTTCCGTGACATCGGTCCCGATCGAGTGCGACTTCTCGCCCGCTCGGGCCGCCGCCAGCGTGGCTTCCGCGGCCGCCAAACGGGCCTCGAAATCACTCGCGTCGAGTTCCGCAAGGAGATCGCCTTGATTGACCCATTGATTGTCGGTTACGTAGACTTTGGCTACATGCCCCGCCACGCGCGGGCTAACCGCAACGACGTGCCCCTCGACAAAGGCGTCGTCGGTGCTCTCGTACGAGAGCGAGTAGAGATAATAGGCAACGCCGCCCCCGATGGCCACGACGGCGGCGATGCCGAACAGGGCCCAAACCCATGGACGACGAGCAGCCTTGGCCGGAGGTTCCGGCGTCGAGTCGGATGGCTGCCGTTCCTGGGCGCTATCCGCTTTCCTGCGCTGGATGACAGTTTCCTGGTGGATTTCCACGGTAGCCCCGTCGCGGTTCTTGATAGTCTTCAAAGGAATTCCCGGATCGACGGTCACTCCAGCATTGCCGTTCCTAGTCATGAGTGCAACTCCCGGATCATCGGTCTTCGTATCTTTGGGTTGGCCGAAAATAATCTGCGTGTTTTGTGGTGTGGCCGCCCGGCTGCGGAGGCAGGCAAGACGCCCGCACCACGTGATTCAAGTCCTGGATTCGCATGTTCGCACGTGAATCGAAAGCCCGTGCAGGGCCGCGCCGATCAACACTTCGACGTACTCGTTCGCCGCCTCCTCCGACGCGCTGCTCGCCAGCAGCTCAAACAGCTCGCGGAAAGCCCCCAGGAACATGCGGCCCGTGTGCGCCGGATTATGCGGGTGGAAAGAGCCTTCCTTGATTCCCTGCTCGAAGATCGCCGTGAATGCCTCCAAGATCTGCGGACGTGTCTTCTGTCTCAAGCGGTATTCGTGGTCCGACTGCACCAGCAGCCTGACAATCGCCTTGTGCTTGGTGCAGTTCTCAAATGCGATCCTCAGGATCCTTTCGAGTTTGTGCGGCGCGGGCAGATCGGCCCGCAGCGTTTCCTCGACGGCCTGCATGAAAGGCAGCGCAAGTCGATCGGAAACGAACTCCAACAGCTCGTCCTTGCTCGGAAAATAGTCGTACAGACTGCTCTTGGCAAGGTCGGCCGCCGCCGCCACCCGATTCATCGTGGTCCCATCAAGGCCATGCTCGGACAAGACCGACGTTGCGGCCTCGAAGATGGAGTCCTTCATCATGGTGGTAAGCAACTCTTTTCGGGCTTCGCTTAACCTTGGCATTTTCCTTCTCCGCGTGTTTTGCGGTGCGGCCATCCCGGCTGCACAGGCAGGCGAGACACCCGCACCACGATCTATTTCCCGTGACGTTCACTTAGCTTCTACTGCAAGTATAGCGACCGTGCGGTCGCCATGCAATACCTCTCGGACTGTTAAAGGTACCTATCGGATTATCTTTGCCTCATTATGACGGAAGTAGCGACCGAATGGAATTAAGGGGTTCTGTTGATTATGACCGTAAGTACGGACAAGTTGCTCAATCGGCATAGGTTCTCCAGGTGTTTTGGCGCAAGCCATTATAGATAAAGGACTTATGCTCATGATATTTCGCTGCGCGAGGGTTCGGCCGCGAGGTTCGGCTGCCGTCCGGGTCACCTTTCTGGCACTGGTTCTTTCCTTGGCCGGTTGTTCAACCACCCGCGAGTGGGTGGCCAACGGTTTCAAGGTTGGCCCAAACTACTCCCCTGTAGGGGCCACGGTTGCGGAATCCTGGATCGACGCCAGCGATCCGCGGCTGCGCGGTAGTGAAGTCGACAACGCTTGCTGGTGGACGGCGTTTGGCGACCCGACGCTCAATCAACTGGTTACGGATGCCTCGCGGCAGAACCTGACGCTAAAAATGGCCGGCTGCCGCATTTTGCAGGCCCGTGCGGAATGCGGCATCGCGGAGGGCAACCTGTTCCCCCAGCAACAGAGTATGACGGCCCAGTACTCGCGCAATGTGGCGAGTGCGAACTCCTATCCGTTCAATTTTTTCAAAGGGCTGCTGCCATACTACTATTACGACACCTGGCAGCCCGGTTTCAATGCCGCCTGGGAACTCGATTTCTGGGGGCGTTTCCGCCGCGCCGTCGAGGCCGCCGACGCCCACCTCAACGCCCAGGTGGAGGGCTACGACAACGTCCTGGTGCTCTTGCAGGCCGAAGTGGCCGCTAATTACATCCAAATGCGGTCCTACGAGGAGCGCCTCGGACTCGCCCAGAAAAACCGCGAGATTCAGCAGGAAACGCTCAGGATCGCCACCTTGCGGGAACGCCAAGGCCTGGTCACGGAACTTGACGTTCAACAGGCAACCGCGAACCTGGGGAGAACGGAGTCCTTGATTCCGACGCTGCGGACGGGCTGCCGTACGGCACAGAATCGTCTCTGCATCCTGATGGGAGAACCGCCGCACCAACTGGCCCAGAGGGTCCATTCTCCGGGCACGATTCCGGCCCCGCCCCAAGAGGTCATCGTGGGCATTCCGGCCCAGTTGCTGCGGCGGCGCCCCGACGTGCGACAGGCCGAGCGGGAAGCCGCGGCGCAGTCCGCGCGGATTGGCATTGCCCAGGCGGACTTCTATCCCCACATTGCCATCACCGGCACGATCGGTCTTCAGGCCGAGCACCTGAGCCAGTTGTTCGAATCCAGCAGCCTGATCGGCTCGATCGGGCCCGGCATAAGCTGGAATATCCTGAATTACGGGCGGATCGCCAACAACGTCCGCTCCCAGGACGCGCAGTTCCAGCAGGCGGTGGTCAACTACCGCGACACGGTCCTCCGCGCCAACGAGGAGGTGGAAAACGGCATCGTCGGTTACCTCAACGAGCAGGACCGGGTGAAGTCGCTCGACATGAGCACCCGCGCCGCCGCCCGTTCCGTGCAGATCGCGATGTTGCAGTACGAGAAAGGCCTGATCGCTTATACGCCGCTCTTGGATTCCGAGCGCGACCTCCTGCAACAGCAAGACGCCTTGGCGGAAAGCCGAGGCATGGTGGGCATGAACCTGGTCGCCATCTACAAGGCGCTTGGCGGGGGCTGGCGAGCACGCCTGCCCGAGCAGCAGCCCGCGCCTGCCGAGCGCATCGCGCCTGCCCCGGAAATGCCGCTGCCCGTCCCGCCGAATAAGTAGGGTGGGACTGGCCTGCGCAAAATCGGTCGTTTCTGCGGTTTACCGGAGTGAGTTTTGAGGATCGTTTCTGTTCCGCCACTCCACATGGGGGCTGCCCCGTCGCGTAGCGACGACTGACGGTAGCCGTGGGTTTTCAACCCACGTTGTTACACACAAGTCCGGCAACGACCCCATCCAGCTCGCCTGGATGGTGAATCAGGTTGCCCAGCTAGTCCATTCTCGCCGTAGCCGTAGAACCTCCTTCACCCACGGGACGAGCCCGTGGGGGTCGTTTGTCTTCTTCTTATCCGTTCTAGCCATTCAGCCTTGTTCACCATCCGCACCCTGAGGGTACCCGGCCGGATGGGGTCCGAGATGTGTGTAACAACGTGGGCTGAAACCCACGGCTACCGTCAATGGTCGCTACGCGACCGGAATACGGCATTTGCTCCGCCTTCAGCGCATGCTCGCCTAATCGCATCGTGGAACAAAACCGGCATAAGGTCCAGGGCGAGCATAATGCTGATTTCGCGCCGGCCAGTCCAACCCTACGGGCATGCTGTCCGCGACCCTGACATTATTTCTGGAACTGGCCACTAAGCGGCCCCCAGCGCCTGCGCCAAGTCGGCGATCAAATCTTCCGTATTCTCGATGCCGCACGATAGCCGGATCATGTTGTCGGGAATGCCCAAGGCCCTTCGCTTCTCGGGCGTGAACTCGTAGTAGCTCAAGATCAGCGGCTGCTCGACCAGCGACTCGACGCCGCCGAGGCTGGCGGCAATCTGCGGCAGGCGGAGGGCATCGACCACGCCGGCCGTCTGCCGCCAATCGGCGTCTTTCACGGTGAAGGTAACCACGCCGCCGCAACCCCGCAGGGTCCGCCGGGCGATCTCGTAGTTCGGATGTCCCGGCAGCCCGGGATAATAGACCCGCTCGATCCGCGGGTGAGCGGCCAGATACTCGGCCACGGCCTGGCCGTTGGCGTTGTGCCGCTGCATCCGCAGCTCGAAGGTCTTCAGGCCGCGCAGCAGCAGGTACTCGGCGTGCGGGGCGCTGGTCATGCCGGCATAGCCGCGGAATTTTCGCAGCGGCTCGATCTTCTCCTTCGCGGCGGCAATCGATCCGGCCAACACGTCGTTGTGCCCGGAAAGATACTTCGTGCAGGAGTGCAGCACGTAGTCGACGCCAAACAGGATCGGCCGCACGTTGTACGGCGACGCCATGGTGGAGTCGACGGCCGTCTCGATGCCGTGTTTCCGGCCCAAGGCGGCGAACCTCTCCAGGTCGATCACGCTCAATTGAGGGTTCGTGGGCGATTCGCAGAACAACAGCCGCGTGGCCGGCGAGATGGCTGCTTCCATCCGTTGGAAATCGCCGGTCGGCACGATGTGGGTGACGATGCCGAAGCGGCTGAGCTCGTTCTCGCAGAACTCGCGCGTGCGCTGATAAAGCTCGTCGAACAGCAGCAACTCGTCGCCGGCATTCAGCCTGGCCAGCAGCAACCCGGAAACGGCCGCCATGCCCGTCGCGTACAGCACGGCCGCCTCGGCCCCCTCGAGAATGGCCAGCTTCCGCTCGACCGTCTTTTCGGTCGGGTTGCCGTAACGGGCGTATTCCTCGCGGGGTTGTTTCTGGACGATGAAGTCGATCAGGGCCTGGGTGTCGGAAAAGGCGTAGGTCGAGGCACAGAAGATCGGGTCGGCGACCGCCCCGCGGGGCTTCGTTTCCTGGTCCTCGCCCGCGTGGACGGCCAGGGTCGACCACTGCGAATTCGCTCCCGTTCGGGGTTTTGGCGTCTGGGGGGCTGTCATTCCATGCTCTCCTGTCTGACGAAATCTGACTATCGACTTTATACAAAAAACGAGCGGCAGGCAACCACGTTGCCTGTGGCGCGATGTCGAGGCTTGCCTGTGGGTTCCGTCAGCAGCTCGATTTCAGTTCGGAATCCTCAAGTAATTGCGCGGCAAGCACTTACGGCGAGTTTTCCGCGGTCGGGCGTCCCCCGCATTTGGCTATGTGGAGATTTCTCGTGATTGTTTTCCAAGAATTCTCGATTTAGTTCCTCTGCCGCAAGTCCTTGGGTGTACGAGGCTTAGGGCGACCGGCTCGAGTCCGGGCCCGCGCCGTGCGGCAGATTTTCCCGCCGCGGGGCTTGACATGGTTTTCATAGTTATATATAATAGACCATAGATAACTTAAAGTCCGCTTTCCAGCCGTCAACTCCAAGGAGACTTGCCATGCAACCCCAACCCCGAGAATCGCCCGTTCAAGATTCGCCTGTCCAGGCGCAGGCCCCCCAAGTGCAGCCCGCGCAGGAGCAGGCGGGCAGCGGCTCTCAGCCGGCGCTTAAGCCCGCGGCCACGGCCAAGACGCGGGCTGCGCCGCCACCGCAAGGCGATCCTGCTCCCGCAGATCACGCAGCTTGCGCTGGAGGGCCAAACCGGCAGGGCGATCGCGCTGAGATTCAACCTGCCCACGCGCACGGTCAACCACTGGCTGCGGGAGATGCGCAGCGAGTGGCTCGCCGCCGCCACGCACAGCGGCGCCGACTTGATGGCCGTTGGGCTGGCCCGGCTCGACGGCATCTATTGCGAGGCCATGGAGGCCTGGCGCAGGACGCAGACCGAAATTCAGCCGCCGGCGAAGGCGAAGAGCCAAGCCACCATCGGAGACCGGCCGGCGACCAGAAAAGGCCCCCGCCGCAGGCAGCCTGGCGATGCGCTGCTCGGCCGGGCGATCAGCGCGGTGCGGGAATCACTCGAAATGCCTGGAGGGCTCGGCACGCGCAGCGGCCGCCGCGCCGCCCCGGTCGGAGCCGCAGCGCCGCTCGACCGAGGACCTGGAACGCATGAGCAACGCAGAGCTCATCGCGCTGGAGGCCGCGTTGAAGGCCGAGCGCGAACTTGCCGGCAACGACCGGAATTGTCCGAATAAGCCCGCGCAAGGCGAAATAGCCCCGAATAAGGCACTTTAGCGCAAATTAGCGCCCGATTCTTGCTACCCCCTGCCGGGGAAAGCCTTTATAGCCAAAAGTCAACAACACCAAGTATTATCCGCAGTTTTGTATATCTGTTAAACAGCCATGCCAGCCCATTGGACAATTAGACCGACCCACGCGAGGTAGAAAATGACCGAAAACGACAACGAAACAGGCGATTGTGGCAATAGTGGCAAGATCGAGGAAGGATCGTCCGCGAAGAACGAGCGCGATGAATTGATCGGTAGCGTCGATCGATTGCGAAACAGACGCGTCGAGGAGGCGCAGGAGTCGCTCCTGCCGTTCACGCTTTTCACCAAGCCCGACTACCGCCCCAACTGGCACCACCGCGAGCTGGCGGCGCGGCTGGACCGCGTGGCGCGGGGCGCGTGCCGGCGGCTGATGGTCTTCATGCCCCCGCAGCACGGCAAGAGCGAGCTGGTCTCGCGGCGGTTCCCCGCCTTCCTGCTGGGGATGAATCCTCGGCTGCGGCTGATGCACGCCACGCACACCAACGAGCTGGCGATCCATCTCAACCGCGACGTGCAGCGGATCATGGCCGGCAAGGAGTATGGCGAGCTTTTCCCGCAGACGATGCTCAACGCCGACAAAGGGGACAGGACCCGTTTGCCGGAATGGCCCGGAGGCGGGCAGCATATACCCATGGTCGCCGCACAAACGGGTCCTGTCCCCTTGGTCGCCGCCCGGCGGACGAACGATTTCTTCGAGATTCCGGGCCACGGCGGCTACCTGCTGAGCGCGGGCGTGGGCAACTCGATCGCCGGCAACGCGGCGGACGGGGCGATCATCGACGACCCCTTCGGCAAGCGCGAAGACGCCGACAGCGCGGTCATTCGCGAGAAGATTTGGCAGTGGTACACGAACGACCTCTATCCGCGGCTGTCGGCCGCCGGCTGGATCGTGCTCACGCACACCCGCTGGCACCGCGACGACCTGGCCGGGCGGCTGTTGCGGAAGATGGTCGATCGCCGCACCGAGCAGTGGGAGATCCTCTGCCTGCCCGCCATTCGAGGGGAGGGCGCGGGCGCGGCGTGCGACCCGCGGCAGCCCGGCGAGGCCCTCTGGCCAGAGTTCAAATCGGTCGCGGACCTGGAGATCATCCGCCGCCAGGACCTGCGGGCCTACGCGGCCTTGTACCAGCAGGACCCGGTGCACGGCTCGACGGTCGAGTGGCCGGCGGATCTGTTCGGCGACTGGATCTGGACGCCGGCGGAACACTGGCCGCGGAAGTTCAAGTATCGGGTGGTGTGCGTCGACGCCAGCAAGGGCCGCAGCGACAAGCAGGGCGACTACTCGGCGATCGTCTTCATGGGCATTAGCGTCGAGGACCTGCTATACGTCGACGCCATCGTGGAGCGGATTCCGCTGGATCAGATCGTCCGCAAGACGATCGTCTTCTGCGACCAGCACAAGCCGCTACACGTGGGCTTCGAGGCGGAGCAGTTCCAGGAGCTCTTGGTGCACGAGTTCCGCCGGCAGTGCGCCGACGGTGGCGCTGGCCGGTGTATATGATGAGGTGCGAGGGGGTGCCCAAGGTGGCCAGGATCCGGCGCTTGAGCCAGTACGTGATCCATCGTGAATTTCGATTCAAGGCCGATTCGCCCGGCTGCCGGTTGCTGGTCGATCAACTGATGGATTTTCCGCTGGCCGACCACGACGACGGGCCGGACGCCCTGGAGATGTGCATCCGCCTGCCGCAGGGGCTGTGTGACGCGATGGAACGGGTCTCGCCGCTCTTGCCGCCGTGGCGGCAGTGGTGAGCGGTTCAAGCTGCCCGGAAATAATACGCGGCCGCTGCTTGGCAGGGCGGCCGCAAGCTCTTTGACAATTCGATCCGGCGCTTGCGCAACAACGCAAACTGCGCGAGCGCCTGTTTGGGGCGCGGGCTGATGTTGCGGTTTGTTGGTCAACGCAAATTTCACCGCGACAGCAAGACCACCACGCTGCGGCCTTGAACCTGGATGCGGCCGGCAAGGATCGGCCTCTCCTCACCCGGTTCGGCAATATCGCCGGGGGCCGGCTGCGCGGTGTCCACCGCCAGATGCCACTGCCGGCCCGTCACGGCGGGGATCTCGAATTCGAGCGCTCCCCCGTCCATGTTGAGCATGCCGTGGATGTCGGCTTCGGCGCCGGAGCCGGCCAAGGTGAACGCCAGGGCGCGGGCATTGGGATCGTCCCAGCCGGGCTGCAAGAGCCGGCAGCCGTGCCAGCTCACATCGGGCAAGCCGCGCTCGTTCAACCGGCCGTCGAAGAAGCGGTGACGGTGGACCGCCGGATGACGCTTGCGGAAGTCGATCATCAGCCGCCAGAAACGCAACAGGTCGCCGTGCTTCTCCAGCAGGCTCCAGTCGAACCAACTGATCTCGTTGTCCTGGCAGTAGGCGTTGTTGTTGCCCTTCTGGGTGCGGCGGACCTCGTCGCCGGAGAGGAACATGGGCACGCCCCGGGCCAGCAGCAGGATGGCCGCATGGTTGCGGGCCTGGCGGCTGCGCAAGGAGTCGATGTTCGGGTCGTCGGTCTCTCCCTCCACCCCGCAATTCCAACTCAGGTTCTCGTTGATGCCGTCCCGGTTGTCCTCGCCGTTGGCCTCGTTGTGCTTGGAGTTGTAGGAGACCAGGTCGTTGAGCGTGAAGCCGTCGTGACAGGTAACGAAGTTGATGCTGTTGATGGGGAGATGGCCGCTGGTCTGGTAGATGTCGGAACTGCCGCCGATGCGTGAGGCGACCGCCCCCACCAGGCCCGGATCGCCGCGGACGAAACGGCGGACATCGTCGCGAAAGCGGCCGTTCCATTCGGCCCAGCGGTAGCCGGGGAAGTAGCCGATCTGGTACAGGCCCGCCGCGTCCCATGCCTCGGCAATGACCTTGGCGTCCAAGAGCGACTCGGAAAGCTCGATGCTCCACACCACGGGCGGATGGGCCATCGGCGCCCCGTCCAAGCCCCGCGAGAGGATCGACCCTTCGTCAAAACGGAAACCGTCCACGTGCATCTGCTTGACCCAGAACTCGAGGCACTCCACGATGAACTTCTGCACGACGGGGTGGTTGCAGTTCACCGTGTTGCCGCAGCCCGAGTAATCCATGTAGTACTGCCGGTCGGAGGGCACCAGGTGGTAGGCAATTTCGTTGCAGAGGCCTTTGAAGTTGATCGTGGGGCCGAGGTGATTGCCCTCGCTGGTGTGGTTGAAAACCGTATCGAGGATGACCGCGATCCCGGCCCGGTGCAGGGCCTTGACCATGTCGCGGAACTCCGCAATATGCGCGCCTTTGTCGGGCGCGACGCAGTAGCTGGATTCCGGGGCGAAAAAGTTGACGGTGCTGTAACCCCAGTAGTTTACCAGCGGGCCGCTGCCGTCGGGCTTCATCCGCAGCGTTTCCTTATTGTCGAACTCCATCACCGGGAGCAACTCGACCGCGGTGATCCCCAGTTCCTTGAGATAAGGGATCTTCTCGACGATCGCGGAGAAAGTGCCGGGGTGCGCGACTCCCGACGAGGGATGCCGGGTGAAGCCGCCGACGTGCATTTCGTAGATAATCAGTTCGCTCATCGGCTGATTGAGCAGGTGGTCGTCCTGCCAGTCGTAATCCGCGATATCGATCACCACGCTCCGCAGCGACGTGGCCAGGTTGTCGCCCGGGCCGCAGGCATCGGCGCGGTTCCAGAGCGTGTTCGTGTTGCCCAGGGAGTAGGGGTCGATGAGCACCTTGTTGCGGTTGTAGCGAAACCCTTGGCCGTGAAGGTCGGTCGGCCCATCGACCCGGTAGGCATAATGCGCGCCGGGCCGGAGACTTCTGACGTACACGTGCCAGAAGAAGAACGTCTTGTTGACGGTGGGGTCCAACGTTACGACCTGGACCGGTTCCCGATCGTCGTGCGCGTCGAAGAGCAGCAGTTCGACCGCCGTGGCATTCCGGGAGAAAACGGAGAAGTTCACGCCGTCCTTGTCGGGGATGGCGCCCAGCGGATGGGCATGGCCTGGGGCGGTTTCATATTGGACTTTGTTCATCGAGAGGCCCTAGCTGCGGGTGTCCAGTAGTTTTTGGCTTAACTTGCCGAGGGAGGCTGGCAGTCTGCCTTTCAAGATACTTCCTGGAACACCCGTTGGCCAGCAGGGCAGGGGGGGCCTCGAATACGGTATTCCGGTCGCATAGCGACCGTTGACGGTAGCCGTGGGTTTCAACCCACGGCAGGCTACCCGTGCAAACGTCCTTGCGTCGCGAGCGACGACTGAACCCGGCCGCCGGCGTTGGCGCACAATTCAGGCGTCGCTACGCGACGCACGGACAGTCGCGCCAAAACGCGTACCGTGGGTTGAAACCCACGGCTACCGTCAATCGTCGCTACGCGACGGGTACTCGCCGCTGCGCACCTTGCCCCGAGCCCAGATTAATCCCCCATTACTTGATGCTGAGAGCCGTGTTGATCTGACCGACCGCGGCGGCGACGTTGGCGGCGGCCTTGGGATGGTGCCCATTCAATTCCGTCTGCACGGTCTGCAAGATCGACAGGGCCTGACGCAACTGGCCGTCCGAAGTTCCCTGCGGCTCACGCAGGGCCGGTCGCTTTACGTGCGGGGGTTTGGTGGTTACGACTGGAGGTGTGATGGTCGTGCCCGTGTGGACCTTCGTGGAACGATGCTTGCCTTCCAGGTCCCGGATGGCTTTGTGGACCTCTTCCGCCGCCCGGGCACGATGACCGTCGTAATCGTGGTCGGCCTCCGCCAGCAACTTGTGAGCGCATCTGAGTTGTTTGATCAGCGCGGCCTTTTGTCCCTGGTGTGCACTGGGCACGGTAGACGTGGCCTGCGCATAGGATGCTGAGTTGACGGCCAAGCCAACCACGAGTGCCAACATCGACACGCCAATTCCGCAAATCCAGTTCGTACGCATGGAAAAAACTCCTCAAAAAGAAAGAAAGGACCTTGCCCTAAAATCTAGCACTAGAAAGTAGTTGCCGGCGACCGAAAATCGTCACACAAAGTTTTTGTTACTCCTTCTTGGTCTTCCCGGTTTTTGGCCTGGGGTGGTGGTATTGGCGGTACAGGCGATGGGCATAGGGGTTCTTCCCGGCCAATTCGGCCGCGGTGGCGGCGTGCACCTGCGTCGTTTTCTTCTTCCCGTTGACCGTCTCGGTGATCGTGACGGTAATGCCGGAATCTTTGCTATCGCTGATCGAGATCTTCTTTCCGTTCTCATCGACGTTGACAACTCGGGTGCCCGGTGCAGCGCGGGGGCGGCGCTGCCGTTGCTGCCGCCGGATACGTCTGGGCCGGCGTGGCGGCCAGGGTCCTTTACTGCCGGAGGTTCTTGCCGGTCCGGGCTGGTCTTCCCGGAAGCCGCGGCGCCAACGGTTGATTTCTCGACCATGACAGGCCACTGTCGACGGAACTGGCGGGGGGCCTTTCGCATCTGCTGCAAGACGCGGGCCTGGAAGGCATCGAACGCTTGGGGCGAGTGGAACTCCGCCGTCTTCCCATCGAGGCTGACCATGCCCAGGTACCGCCCTTCGTCTCCGCCGGCCACGGTCATGACGGGCAGCACTGGGGCGGCGATGTCGGGGACCGAGGTCGTCGCATGATCGAGGGCCCCGACCGCCAATTCAATGGGTTTCGCCCGTTGCTCTTGGCCCCTTTGCGGCTGGAGCGACACCCGCCCTTCGTGGACAAGCGTCGCGACGGCCCCGGACTCTTGCACAACCACGTCGAACTCGGTGCCCAAGTCGACGACGCGGGAAAGGGGGGTCACCACGGTGAAACCGACGGCCGGCTTTGGGACTCGGGCATTGAGGCTGCCGCGTTGCAGAGATACCTCGTCAGGACCGCGAAGTTCCAGCGCCGCCGGGCCGGTGAGGAAGACAACGGTCCCTTTGTCGAAATGAAGTTCCGCGCTGCCTTGAACCAGTCTCAGCACGCCCGCCGACAGCCGATCACCCCCGGCCGGAGGTGTGTCCCACGCGGTATCCGAACTTTGTATGAGCGTGGCGAACGCCCGATCCACTTGAGGCGCCGAATCGTTGATTTCCGGCGTGGTTGGCTGGGGGGCAGGCTGCGTCGCGATCTCCGGTTGGTTTACGTTGTCGCCCCCGCGCGGCCCTCGTGCCAGCCACCGCCAGCCGATCGCTGCCAGCAGCAGGACCGCGATCGAGCAGGCAATCGCGGCGAACCACCGGCTGCCGCCGAGCGCCGCGAGTTTGCGGACCCAAAGGGAATCGCCCCTTCGCTTCGGCGCCGGCGGCACGGGCTCTGAGGGAACGGGCTGCGCATCGGCCGCTTGCGGGAGCGGTTGGCGATCAACTTGCCATGTGGCAGTACGACGCAGCGCATCTTGCACGAAATCCTCGGCGGTCGCGTCCAGCCGGGTCAGACATCCCAGCAGGCCATCCATTGCCTCGTCCTCGAACCATTCACCGCGGGCTTCCGGGTGGTTTTCGAACCATTCGAGCAAACGTTGCTCTTCGACGGACGTCAGCCCATCGCCGGATAGGTAGCGCGATGCCAGTTCTCTTGCCGTTTGGGCGTCCATGGGCGGTCACCTTGGATTACGGAGCTTGTTGCGGATACACTCGCCAAGGGCTTGTCGAATCCGCAGCAGCATCATGCGCACGGCCCCTGCGCCGCGGCCCTGCCGCTGCGCGATCGATTCCATCGTCCGGCGCTGGAAGTAGTGTTCGTCGACCACGCGCCGGCTTTCCGGCGCAAGCTGCTCGATGCACGCTTGCAGGGCCTCGAACGTCCGCTCCTGGTCCTCGCCGTCGCCCGGGTCTTGTGCCAATTGCTCGATCCGCCATTGGCTCAAGCGGGCTGACAGCGGTCCCCGTTCCTTGCGGCGGCGACGCACCTCGGTGCGAACGTGCTGGATTGCCATATTCCGGGCAATGCCGATCAGCCACCCACGGAGGCTGCCCGCCGAGCGAAACGCAGCCAGGTTCTGGTAGGCGCACAAGAAAACCTCTTGGGCCAGATCGTCAGCCGCCGCCGGATCGCGGACGCAACGAACCAGATACCAGCGAACGGCGGCCTGATGGAATCGCACCAGCCGTGCAAACGCCTCTCTCGATCCGGCCACCGCCTGACCGACCAACTCGACCTCATCCATCGCCTCGAATGCTTCCATCAAGACACTTCGCCGGTAAGTAGTTGCCGCTCGACGGGAATCGTCACGTGAAATTCTAGGTCCTAGAACCGCAACGTCCCCACCGACGTGGGGAGACTGCTGAAAAAGTGCGAGCAAACACAATATCTAGTACCAAGTACTCAGTACTGAGCACTAGAGGTTGCGACAGCGCAGGACTTTTTCAGCGGTCTCGCGGGACGGTGGGGACGTTTACGATTCACAACATCCCGGCTCGCGATGCCGGCCAGATTATTTCGGCCAAGGCTCAAGCCAGGCCCGCCAGGGCCTTGTCGGCGGCATCGCGGATGTACTTCTCCGCGGGGTCGGTCCGCGAATCGCGCAGTTGACGATAGATCTTGGCGGCCTCGGGCTTGTTGCCGGCCGCCGCGAGCTTTTCCGCCAGGACCAGGCAGTGCTTGGTCTGTTGGACGCGCTCCCAGCCGGGACCGGTGGCGGCGGCCTTCAGCAACGACTCGCAGGCCGCGGCGTTGCCCAGCTTGGCCAGGCCGGCGCCGGCGGCAATCCGCACCTCGCGGTCCGGATCGGTCAACGCCTCGCGAAGCGGATCGGCGGCCGGGTGCTCGGCCAGGGCCGCCAAACCGTGGATGACCGCCAACCGGCACTTGCCCTTCGCCTCGCCCAGCGCGGCCAGGAACTGCTCGGTCGCCCCTGTGCCGATGGCCACCAGGGCCATCTTTGCCGGCTCGGCCAGATCCTCGTCCAAGAGGAGTTTGCCCAGGGCGGGCACCGCCTCCTCACGGCCGGCCCATTGCAACTCCTGGCACAGGTAGCCACGAACATACTTCGTGTGGCCGCCGGCAAGCTGCCCGGCCAGGGCTGCGCAGAACTCCTTGCGGTTGGCCTTGTTCTTGGTCACCAGCACGTGGTTCGAACACGCCGTGCAGGGCGTAGTGGGGTTTCACGTCCTGGGCGCTGCCGGGCTTGGCCATCATCTCGACCAGGCCCAGCACGTCTTGAACGCCCCCTTGGCAGATCTCAGCGAAGATCTTCTCGATCTTGTCCTTGTCAATGTCGGTGTCGTACATGCCGCGGGCGTCGGCCGCCGGCAATTGCTCGACCAGGCTCTTGAGTTTTTCAGAAACTGGCATATCGGATTCCTTAAATTGCTTGGTGAATACTTGAATAACGTTGCATGATTCTGGGAGACAACACTCGGCGAGCCTTGGGCGTAGGCGAGCTCTGGGCGTAAGCCCGGGGGCCCCCGGGCTCACGCCCGGGGCTCGCCACGCGCGGCTCGCAGCGCTATCTAAAGCATCCAGGGGCTGCGCATGGGTTGGTAGACCAGGCGGTTGGCCTCCTCGTCGCCAACGATCTGGTCTTTGACCGGATCGAAGCGGAGCTTTCGCCCGCAGCGCATGGCGATGTTCATCAGATGGTAGGTCGTGGCGACGCGGTGCGAGGCCGCGGCGTTGCCGCCGGCAGGCTTGCGAAGCTTCACGGCCTCGGGGAAGCTCAGGAGCGGCGCGGGATCGGGCAGGGCGTCGAGCTTCTTCTGGCCCTCCGGGCCGAGCTTCTTGCGGAGGTCGCCCTCGTCGAGGTTCTTCTGTTGCAGGCGATCGTACTTCGGTCCCCACTCGGCGCTCTCGATCACCAGCGTGAAGCCGTCGGCGTACTTCATCTCGCACCACGCCCAAACCATGCACGCCTCGGGGTGGAGCAGGGGGGCGTAGGGCGTGATTTCCACCGGGGAAGTCAGGTCGCGGGCGTACTGGTAGCAGGGGCCGTCCAGGTGGTGGTGCGACATGTCCGACAGCCCGCCTCCCTCGTAGTCCCAGTAGCCGCGGTGCGTGCCGCCGAAGCGATGCGGCTGGAAAGGCCGCAGCGCGGCGGGTCCGCAGTACATGTCCCAATCCAGCCAGGGGGGACGGGCTCGACGTCGTACTTCACCTTGCCGCTCCACTCCCGCACCTTGACGTCGCCGCGCAGGATCAGTGTCGTATCGCACTCCGTGAGCAGGCCGCTGGTGAATATCTTGCGGATCTTGCGGTTAGCGCCGAAGCGGCCGAAGGTGCCGATCTGGAAGATGCGGCCGAAGCGTTTTTCGGCCTCGGCGACCGCGCGGCCCTCGGCGATGAAACGGCACATGGGCTTCTCGCAGAGCACGTCCTTGCCGGCCTCCATGGCGGCGATCGAGATCAGGGCATGCCAGCCGGGATGGGTGGCAATGGCCACCACGTCGATGTCCTTGCGATCCAGGACTTTGCGGTAGTCGGTATAAATCGTCTTGTCGTCGGCCTTGTCTTTGAAGCGGACGTCGCAGGAGACCAGGCGGCGGACGTTGGGGCCGAGGCCGCCGAAGGTCCCCCCGCCGCGTCCGCCGCAGCCGATCAGCGCGCCTCCCAGGGTTTCACTCGGAGGGAGTTTATCTGCCGGGCCGCCCCTGGCGGCCAGCACGTGGCGCGGCAGGATGGTGATACCGGCCGCGGCCGCCGCCGAGCTTTGCAAGAACCTGCGGCGGCTCATTCTCTTGGAACGTTTCGTCATGGCAATCTCCGTTGTGGTGAGGAAAACGTGGTTGGGACAACGACATTGCCATGATTTTGATTCGGCGACCAAGGGAAGTCAATGCAGCAAGCGGCCAGCCAACGGAATCGAGGCACAGCAGGGCAGAAAACTCTTCGGGTTTTTACACAGTCGCTCGTAGTCCCGGCTCCAGCCGGTTCCGACGCCGCGAATGCCGCCGACCATGACCATGAGTACATGGTGTCCGCGCGGGACTCCAGCGTAATGCCGCCTAAAGGCGGGACTACGAGCGCACGGATTGCATTCGCCTTGGGACCGGCTATGCTGATCGTTAGGAGCATGCTCCGGTTGCGGCAGAGAACCCAGATTTGCCGACCGGCGTATAATTGGCGTACCATAACCGGAACAGAGGCAGAAAAGATGAGTACGACGGTTCGCAGCGAGCCGGCGGCGAGGGAAACCGGCCATCCGCTGGTGGACGACGTTCGCCGCTTCGCGGGGAAGGTAATTATCGGTCAGGAAGAAGTGGTCGAGCGCGTGCTGATCGCGCTGTTCACGGGCGGACACCTGCTCCTGCAAGGCGTCCCCGGATTGGCCAAGACGCTGCTGGTCAGCGCCATGGCGCGGGCCATCAACCTGCAGTTCGGACGCGTTCAATTCACGATCGACCTCTTGCCGGCCGACATCCTCGGCTCGGAGGTTTTCAACCAGGCCTCGGCCTCGTTCCACGTGAACCGCGGCCCGATCTTCACCAACATCCTGCTGGCCGATGAAATCAACCGCGCGTCGCCCAAGGTGCAGTCGGCCTTGCTGGAGGCGATGCAGGAACGCCGCGTGACCATCGGGCGGACGACCTTCCGCCTGCCGGCGCCGTTTCTGACCATCGCCACGCAGAACCCGGTCGAGCAGGCGGGCACGTTCGAGCTGCCCGAGGCCCAGTTGGACCGCTTCATGCTCTGCCATCGCATGTATTATCCCCAGCGCGAGCAGGAAGCCCGGATCCTGGAACAAAGTCTGGGCCTGGGCCTGGCGGAACACGAGGGCGGGGCCGTGCCGGAATCGGCCTTCGACTTGATCCCCGACGAGCCCGTGGCCGACATTCGCGACCTGGTCGAAGTCATGGGCCTGGTGCAGAAGATCTACGTGAGCCAGGTCTTCATCGACCATTGCATCGAGCTGGTGCGACGGACGCGCGCGAACCGCCACGTCGACCTGGGATGCAGCCCGGCGCGGGCATCGCTCTGGTCACGGCCTCCCGGGCGCGGGCCTTCATTCACGGCCGCGACCACGTGACTCCCGACGACCTGTTCGCGCTGACCGAGGACGTGATGCTGCATCGCATGCGGTTGAACTACGAGGCCCTGGCCGAAGGCCTGACGGGCCGCGTCGTGCTGCGAGAGATTTTGGACAGCGTGGGGTGAATGGCGAGTAGGATGGACCCGGAGGTCCATCCTACAAACTGGACGAATCCGGAGGTCCATCCTACAATTCGACGCGAAAAGGAAACGGAATGAATTCCGTTCTACATCCATGGATTGCCGGCAATTGCCCGAGGAACTGATCTGCCGCCCGCTGGAGCTGGCCGTCCGCCGCCTGGCCGACGATCTCCGCTACGGGCAAGACGCCTCGCCACACGTCGGCGCGGGGACCGACTACGTGCAGAGCCGGCCATACATCTTCGGCGACCCGGTGAAAGACATCGACTGGCGGGTGACTGCCCGCACCGAGCGCGTGCACGTCAAACAATATGAAGCCTTGAAGACCATGCCCGTCTACCTGCTGGTCGACACCTCGGCCTCGATGGCCTGCAGCTCGACGCCCGTGAGCAAGCGGCAGATGGCGACGATCCTGGCGGGCGGGCTGGGGCTGGCGGCTTTGCACCGCTTCAGTCCCGTGGGGTTGATCGGTTGCGGGGGGCGCACGCTGAACTTCCGCCCGAGTCTTTCCCGCAGCCGCGTCTTCCAGTGGTTGCACGAGCTTTCGCGGTGCGGGCAAAGCGAGCCGACACGGTTGGGAGCGCGGACCGACCAGTTGCTGGGGATGGTCCGCAGCACAAGCCTGGTCGTGGTCCTCAGCGATCTGCACGACCCGCGGGCCCTGCCGGCCATCAAGCGGCTCGGCCAGCGCCACGATTGCCTGGTGCTGCACCTGGAAGACCCGGCCGAGCGCGGGCGACTGCGCGGCGGGCTGTTCCGTGCGGCGGAGGCCGAGACTGGCCGCTCATTTGTAGCCCACGGCTTGAGTCGCTGGTTCCGCCGCGACGCGTCGCCCGGCCATGTCTTGAAGTCGGCCGGGCTGGATTATCTTCTGCTGGGCACCGATCGACCCTTCCTGGGACCCTTGCGCCGCTTTCTGGCCGATCGCGGTGGTCTGGTCCGGAACACGCGTTGAAAGGCGATCATGGAACTGCGGGGCGGAATGGATGTTGCGGCGGGAGGGGTGAAGTACAAAGTGCCCAGTACGCAGTATTCAGTGCCGGGTACTCAGTACTCAGTACAAAGTAGTCAGTACTCAGTGCCGGGTACTCAGTACTCAGTACAAAGTAGTCAGTACTCAGTACTCTATCCTCTGCACCCAGTACTGCGTACCCGGTTCTCCGTACTGTGTACTCTGTACTCCGTACTGTGTACTCGGTACTTGCCTTCCCTACGGCCAACCCTCCGCCTGCTCCTCACCGCGTCCTGGCTGATTGCAATTCCGCTGACAGCCGCACACGCCGACGAGGACCTCGCAACCAACGTCGGCATGGAAGGAGTCTACTACCTTCGCTGGCAGGGCCCGGCCTTGGAAGCTACACCGGTTGACGACGACGCGCCGATCGTGCTCCGGATTGCCAACGTCGCCCGCGACGGCGATATCTCGCTGTACGAACTTCGCTATATCGGCAGCCGTGCGGGGCGGCACGATCTGCGGAATTCTCTCCGCCGCGTCGATGGGCAGCCGCTGAGCGGCATGGAACCGATCCTGGTTTCCGTGAAGAACATCCTGCCGGAGGACCACGACGGCGAACTGGAAGACCGGGCCGTGGGGCGCGTAGCCAGGGCCTGGCATTACCGCCTGATCCTCGTCGCGGCTTGCGTGCTCTGGGCCGTGCCGCCGTTGTGGCTCCTGGGGCGGCGGATCGCCGGGCGCTCCGCGCGGCAAATCCCGACCGCAGAAGCACTGCCCCTCACATTGGCCGATCAGCTCCGGCCGCTTGTCGAGGCGGCCGTCGCCGGACGGCTGTCGACGTTGGAACAAGCGCGACTCGAACGGATCCTGATTGCTTACTGGAGGGAACAACTCGATCTGGCCGGCTGTTCGATCGGCGAGGCCCTGGCACGGATGCGGCGGCACCCGCCTTCGGCGGCCCTACTGGGAAAGCTGGACGAATGGCTGCACCAACGGCCGGGCCGGCACGTGGTCGACGTGGCCGAGGTCCTGCGTCCCTACGGCGACCACGCACCGTTGGACAGTACAGTCCTCGAGGCCGTCTTGCTCGAGGAGGCGACGCCATGACCTTCGGACGTCCCATGGCCCTGTTGCTGTTGGCGGTGCCGGTGCTGCTGGTCCTTTGGGAGACGCTGCGGCAGCATCCGGCCATGACGCTGCCTTTCGATCATGGCCATCAGGGCAGCGGCCGCTGGCTGGGCCGGCTGGTGCTCGCGGCGAACTTGCTGCCGGCGCTGCTGCTGATCGTGGCGATCCTGATCTACTGCCGCCCCTTGCGGCAGGCCGAGCCCAAGCAGGAACGCAACCTGACGAATATCGAGTTGGTCTTGGACGTCTCCGGCAGCATGACGTCGCCTTTTGGCAACGGCTCGCGCTACGACGCCTCGATCGCCGCCATGAACGAGTTCACTTCGCGGCGAAAGGGCGATGCCTTCGGCCTGGCAATTTTCGGCAATGAGGTGCTGCAATGGGCGCCGTTGACCAAGGACCTCTCGGCCATTCGCAGCGCGGCGCCGTTCCTGCGGCCCGAGTCGCTGCCGGGGCAATTCAACGGCACGGAGATCGGCAAGGCCATGCGTTACTGCCTGAACCTGCTGCGCGACCGCGGCGAAGGAGATCGCTTGATCATCCTGCTTACCGACGGCGAGAGCGCCGACCTGGGGCCTGCTGTCTCGCGGAAGATCGGCGGCGAACTGGCCGCGGCGGGGATCGTGCTGTACGCCATCCACATCGGCGACGGCCAGACGCCCAGCGACCTTTACGACCTCGCGCGGCCCTGCGGCGGGGTGGTCTTCCCGGCTGCCGATCCTGCCGCGCTGGCCACGGTCTTCGACCACATCGATCATATGCAACAGGTCAAACTACGGCCCGCCGCCCCGCAGCGCGTCGACCTGTTCTGGCCGCTGGCCGTGGCCGGCCTGGCGGGGCTGGGCCTGTACGCCGGTTCGCTCTGGGGAGTGAGGTACACGCCATGGTAACCGGGCTATTGAACGGGGCGATCTGTGCGGCAGCGGTTGTGCTTTGCGGCCTGGCCGAGTGGCTTCACGCCCGGCGTTGCCGGCGGCTGGCCCATCTCGCCTTCGGTCCGGTGGCTCGGCCGCGGAGGTGGGTGGTCGTCGTGCCGTGGCTGCGTGCGGCCGCCGCCGGTGCGGCTTGCTGGGGACTTCTGGTCCTTCTGCAAATCGATTCCGCCGCTTGGGAGGCGAATCCCTCGGCAGATAAGCAGCCCTTGCACCACCTCGCCATCGCCCTGGACGTCTCGCCCAGCATGGAGCTTGAAGACGCCGGGCCCCAGGGCACGCAACGGCGGGCGGAACGGGCCCGCAACGTCTTGCATAGCGTCTTCGAGCGCTTGGAAATGCGGCGGACGAGGGTCACTATCCTGGCCTTCTACAACGGCGCCCGGCCGGTGGTCATCGATGCCTACGATCCGGAGGTGATCGCCAACATCATCAACGACCTGCCGCTGGAGCACGTCTTCAAACCGGGCAAGACCAACATGTACGACGGCGTGAAGCTGGCGGCGGAGACGGCCAAATCCTGGCCCGCCCGATCGGCCGCGCTGTTGCTCATCAGCGACGGCGACACGCTGCCCGCCAAAGAGCCGCCGACGCTGCCCGCGGCCTTTGCGGGCACGCTGGTCGTGGGCGTGGGCAACTCGCATCACGGCCTGTTCATCGACGGCCACAGCTCGCGGCAGGACACGGATTCGCTCGGGCAACTTGCCGTGCGGTTGGGCGGAACGTATTGCGATGCCAACGTGAAGCACGTGCCCACGACCGAATTACTGAAGCTCGATGCCGTGCTGCCCGGCGTCGAAGGCGGGCCCATTGCGCTTCGCGATCTGGCGATTGCCGCAGTATTGGCCGCAGCGGCGGGGCTGGCGTTGCTTCCCCTGGCCCTGGCCGCGGCCGGCGGTCGCTGGCGGCCAAGGCAAGACCCGGGCGTCAGCCCGGCGAGTGGCATAGCGCTACCCACCGGGCTGACGCCCGGGGCTCGCCTTGCGAAGCAGACAGAGTCTTCCACCCACAGGGCCCCCGTAGGAGTATAAGCATGGGACGTCTATTCTTTGCCGTATGGTGGTTAATCCCGGTTGGTCTGGCTGCCTGGCATTTTGGACCGGGCCAGCCGCAGCTTGCCCGCGACAGGGCAGGGGACCTGCTCCGGAAGGCGGAGGCGGCCGAGGCCCGGCAGGATTGGGCCGAGGCGGCTGCGCTTCACAGCCGGGCCGCCGCCGAGCTGCCCGAGAGCGACCTGGCCCAGCGGAATCGGCTCCAGGTGCTCCAGGCCCGCTCGCGAATCCGCAGCGGCGAGATCCTGGAGGGCCAGGAACAGCTTGAGAAGCTGCTGGCGCTGCTGAGCAACGAGCCTGCCGGATCCGCAGCCCTGGCAACCGACGCCTTCCACGAACTGGCCACGGCCAGCTACTACGCTGCCTGGATCATGCGCCTGGAAGGGGCGACGGTCGACGAATGGAAGCCCGAGGCCGAAACGGCCCGGCAACTTTTCCGCTTCCTGGCGGAACGGGCGAGGCAATCCGGCGACGGCGACGCCGAGACCTTCGAGAAGAACCTGGAGAACACCATTCGCCTGGAACAAATGGACTTGAGCGCGCTGCGGGCGAAGCCGCCGCCCAAGAACTGCAACTGCAATTGCAAGAATCTGAGTCAGCGGAAGCGCAAGCAATGCCAAAGCCGCTGCCAGGGCAAGAAGCCCGGCAACAATGAGCAAGACAAGGAACTTCGCAAGATCATTCACAGCGCGGGCATCGGCACGCGCGAGGGATCGGGGTCGTAGGAGGAATAGTCATGAAAGAGAATCAGTCAGTTTCGCAGGTGCGGATTGGGCGGCAGTACTCAGTACAAAGAACGCAGTACACACTCCGCAGCATGCTCTACACAGTACACACCGGTCACTACCCAGATTCCAGCGATCGGGACTCCGTAGTCCGTACTCCCTACTCTGTACTCGGTACTCCGTACCCTGCACAGCGTCGTCCATGCGCCAAATCTCTTTCCGCTCGTCGGCCAAGGTGGTTGATTCCCATCGCGCTAATTGCCGCCGTGGTTATCTGGCTTCCAAGCGTGTTGCGGGCGCAGCCGGGACCGGTGTATGTGCCGCAGCCGAACCCGCCACCTGGTGGATACGCGCCCGTGCCGCAGGCCAACCCTTTTTCTGATGACGGGCCGGTTGCAACTCCCGGATTGGTCGTCCCGAGTCCCTACGGAGTCCTCGTGCGTCCCTCCGACGACTCCGACGATCCCCAGGCCAGGGTCGATCAGCAGGAAGCGGCGGCCTTGGTGCAGAAGTTCACGTTTCTTCAACATCTCCAGCGGTCGCCCGCCCTGGTGCTGAGGAACAAGGCCCTCCAGGCCGCCGCTTCCGCCAAGCCGGAAAAACCGGCCAAGCCGGAAGCGGAGAAGAACCCCGACGCAGTGTTGGCCAAGCAGTTCAGCGATGACTTCGTGGCCGGCGATTGGAAACGTATCCGCGCCCATCTGAAGGGCCTGCCCAAGGACGCCGGGTCCAAGGTCTATGGATTCTTGCTGATGCAGTTGGCCAGCGGCAAGAATCTTGTGCTGCCCGACGACGTGCTGGACCTGGCCGACGCGGCGCCGGCGGACTTTGACAGTCTTCAGCTCGCCATGCTCGGCCGCATGCTGCAGCAGAGCCAGGCACGGCTGGGGATTCCGCTGGCCATGCTCCAGCGTCTGCGGGAAGGCACGGAGCGGCTGGGCGGCAAAGATCCGGCCAGACGGCTGGCCGCGGCCCGCTTGCTGGTCGCCGCCGACATGATCGACGAAGCCCGGACCTACCTGCCGCCGATGGCCGAAGTCCTGCAACAGAAAGACCCGCGAACGCTGAACCTTGTCGCCCTTTGCGAGATGCAGGCCGGCGTGCGGCACAACGACAAGCAGGCCATCCGCAAGGCATGGGACCTGACCGGCATTGTCCTGGCCACACCGCAGGCCGGCGAGGAAAATCGGACCGAGGCCATGCAGCGGGCCATCGCGCTGTTGCCTTTGATGCCTGAAGAGCAGGTCGCCGCCTGGATCAAGATGCTGGCCGAGAAGCAGCGGCCTTTGTGCATGCTCATCCTGGCCGAGTCGGCGCAGATGGCCGAGAACTCCTTCCGTTCCAGGGCCACCGAGCTGCGGGTGCAGGCCGTCTCCGCCCAGCATCGTTTGGTGAAGGGACTGCTCGGACTTTCCGCCAAGGACCGCGCGGCGTGGTCGGAAACTATCCGCATGATGACGCTCGGCTGGCTGAACGAGGCGAACTACTCGATCAATACCGACAACGAGCCGGAGGACAGCCCGCGCGCGGCGGTCGACCCGCAGAATTATCCGCAGGGACGCTACGTTCCGGCCTCCAGTTATGGAGGCCAGACCGCGGGGCTTCCCGGTCCCTGGCCCACGAGCCGCATGCGGCGCGACCGCGGCGGCAACAACGAGCCATTGCCCTTGGATGCCAAGACGCTCTTGCCGCTCTCGCCGGAGGAAGACTGGTGCCAGGCCGTCGATGCCGACATGGCGCGGCAGATGCGGCGGCTGACGGCCATCGTCGCCGCCGAAACTGGCGACCGGACGCGGGCCTTCGCCGGAATCCGGGCCTGCGGGAAAGACGATCCCAAGCTGGCCCGGCAACTGGCCGAACAGTACCTCGGCAATTGGCTTGCCTCGCTGCTGGGCCGCAGCCCCGACAGTTCGTCCAATAACAATCCCTATTCCAGCGGCCAGGCATACCGCCAGGGACCGGGCGGCGTCTATTCCGTTGCCCCTTATTCCGGCAGTCCCTACAACCCCGGGTCGTCCGGCGGGGTGCCGCTGATCCGCGCCAGGCAGGTCCGCAACCTGGCCGCCCTGGCCGACGAGCTCAAGGCGATCCGCGATCTCGGCGCGCCGCCGGTGCGCGAAGAGTTGATCGCCGCGGCCTTCGATGCCTGCCATTCGCCGGCCGAGGTCTATCGCGAGGAAGACTTGCGGCAGGTGTTCGGCGCCCCCGCATCGTTCTCGCCGGAGCTGGTGCTGCAACTCGTCTCGACGATGCGTACCAAGTTGGTCGGCCAGTGGGCCAAGCCCGAAGTGCAGGAGCAGGCCGGCACGCAGCGGACCGACAAGGACCAGATTGCCGAGATCCTCCGCGGCTATGCCCTGGCGGAGACGTTGCTCGCGGCGGCCCAGAAGCAGGCGCCCGGCAAGGCGGAGGTCGTCGCGCTGCGGGCGGCAGTCGTCTTCGACCAGTCGGAATTTCTGTACGGCCAAAAGGCAGATCTAAAGACCTACACCACGCTGCGAGACCTGGCCTTCGCCGAGTTTGGGCGGGCGGCCGACCTGTATGCCAAGGTCTTGCCGTCGCTGCCGCCGGAGCAGCAGTTGTCGCAAGTCTACATGCGCTGGTTTCAATCGGCCTTGGGCGCCAGTGATCTGGCCTATCTCACGCGGCAGGACAAGCCCGATGCCGATCAGATCGAGCGCGTGGCGGCGGCCATTCGGCGGCTGGGCGAGAAGCCCTCCGCGCGGCACTTGCAGATGTTCGGCGAAATGGTCACCGCGTCGATGAGCGAGGTGCCGCCGCAGTTGAAGCCGTATTACCTCCGCTCGGCGATGCGCGTCCTGGGCGACCACCCCGCCGGAAATGCCGCCCGCGAGCGGCTGAAGTTCTACGATGAACTGCTGGGCGAGGTCCAATTGCACGTCCAGGTGGACGGCAGTTCCCAGGTCGGCCACGGCCAGTCGTTCGCGCGCGGCTTTCCATCCGCTATTCCACCGCCCTGGGACGCGAGAGCGCCGGCTTCGTCAACCTGCTTCAGAAGGCCTATGCCAACGGCGCGGAAGCCGATCAGCCCAAAGTCATCGAACAGACGATCGGCGAAAAGCTCGGCCAGACTTTCGAAATCGAGATGGTCCGCTTCCACGATCCCAAGAGCGCGCTGCGCGGCTTCGGCCGGCCCGGCTGGATGGAAACCCCGCTGGCTTATCTCGTCCTGCGGGCCAAGACCGGTTCGGTCGACCGGATCCCGGCGGTCCCCATCGATCTGGATTTCAATGACGGTTCGGGCATGGTGCGGTTGCCGGTGGCTTCGCAGGTCGTGCTGATCGATGCCCGTGACGAGCATCCCGCCCCGCGGCCTTGCCAAGACATGAAGCTCCGCCAATTGTGGGACGACCGCCGCCTGGCGTCGGGCACGGCGCAGTTGGAACTTACGGCGACGGCCCAAGGGCTGGTCCCGACGCTCGACCGGATCGTCGACCTCGGCCCCGGCGCCATGCCCGGTTTCCGCGTGGCGAAGGTGCAGGACCAGCGGCTGGAAATGAAGTCGCTGGAGATGGCCGGCGGGCAGATTCAGCCGGTCACGGAGCGGCGCTGGACGATCGACGTCGAGCCGGACCCGGCCGCCCGCACGCCGCCGCGCGAGTTTGTTTTTCCCGCAGCCGCCGGGCCTTCGATCGCGATGGAGTACCAGCGTTACGACGATGCCGACGTGGTGGCCGCCGGTCCGGCGGTCCCCTTGCGGACGGTCCTGACGGCCCGGCAGATCAGTCTTTGGATCGGCGGCGGGATCGCGGTGGCCGTACTGTTGTTGATCGGCCTGGGCACTGTGGTTTACGTGTTGCGCCGTCGTCGCGTGGAGATCGCCGGACCCATGTACCACAGGCCGGATCCGCTGACTCCCTTCAGCCTTGTCGTCTTGCTCAAGCGGATTCAGGGCGACGGTCTCGTAGTGCTCTCCGAGGGGGAGCGGCATTCGCTTGGGCAAACAATCGCCGACCTGGAGCAGCGCTACTTTCGCCGCTCGGCCGCGCCGGCCGCCTCCGCTGATTTGTCGGCTTTGGTCGATCGCTGGCTGAAGGCAGCCGGAAACGGCCATGCACCGCGGGCCCGGGCGGATACGAGCGCGTGAGCGACCGATCAGACCCGCAGGAAAAGTGGCAATTCGACGATATTCGTCTAGCGCCGAATCGCGATCTGGGCTAGAATTGTTGAGAACCCCTGACACAACCCCATTTTGCCCTTGAAATGACCTCGAATCATCCGGTTGTGTTAGGGGTTCTTACTCACTTTCGTGAATGGACGCGACAATCGGCTATTCTAATAAATATGCATCTAGGAACCAAACTTTGCAGGAGTTGAAATGCTCGGTACGTCGCTCGATTATCCAACCTACCTCGAACGCTTGCGGAGCGAACTCGGCCGAGTCGACCCGGCGGAAGTCAGCCACCTGACCGAGTTGCTTTATGCCGCCTGGGAGAAGGGAAATACCGTCTTTATTGTCGGCAACGGTGGTTCGGCCTGTACGGCCTCGCACCTTTGCGAGGATCTTGGCAAAGGCTGCCTCCGCCAGGAAGATTTGTGCGACGAGTCGCGGCGGCGTTTGCGGGTGCTGAGTCTCACGGACAATGTCGGCTGGCTGACGGCGATCGGCAATGACTGCGGCTACGACCAGATTTTCGTGCAACAGTTGATGAACTTCGGCAAGCCCGGCGACTTGCTGGTGGCGATCAGCGGATCGGGCAATAGTCCCAATGTTCTGGCTGCCGTCGATTGGGCCAACCGCCATGGGCTCACGACCTTCGGCATGACGGGCTACAACGGCGGCAAGCTCAAGCAGACGGCCCACGCGGGCATCCATGTGCCGTTAAGCGACATGGGCATGGTCGAGAGCGTCCATATCTGCGCGATCCACTGGATTGTCGACGATATGCACGCACGGGTCAATTCCAGCGGCCGGTATGCGAAAGCGGAATAGATGGCGGAAACCGCGATCATCATCGGGGCTGGGCCGGCGGGCCTGACCGCCGCCTTCGAGCTGCTCCAGCGGACGGGCATCGTGCCCATCGTGCTGGAGGCCGAGGACTATGTCGGCGGCATATCGAGGACTGCCAACTACAAGGGCAACCGCATCGACATCGGCGGCCATCGCTTCTTCTCCAAGTCGGACCGCGTGATGGAGTGGTGGCTCGATCGCATGCCGATCGAGCAGTTGCAGCCCGGGCAGGCCACGATCAGCTACCGCCGCAAGCACCGCGACGTGGCCGCGACAGGGCAGGGGCCCGACCCGCAGACGTGCGACCAGGTCATGCTTTTGCGGCAGCGGAAGAGCCGCATCTACTTCCTCCGCAGGTTCTTCGACTATCCCATCACGCTGAGCCTGGACACGATCAAGAAACTCGGCCTGCTGCGGATGATGAAGATCGGTTTCAGTTACCTTCGCGCGGCCCTCTTTCCTTTCCGGCCGGAGAAAAACCTGGAAGAGTTCTTCATCAACCGCTTCGGCCGCGAGCTGTATCGCACGTTTTTCAAGTCGTATACGGAGAAGGTCTGGGGCGAACGCTGTTCGGCCATCAGTGCCGAGTGGGGAGCGCAGCGGGTCAAGGGGTTGTCGATCCTCGGCACCTTGAAGCACATTTTCGGCAAGCTCTTTCGCCGCCGCGGCGGCCTCGACCAGAAGGGAACCGAGACTTCGCTCATCGAGCAGTTCCTCTATCCCAAACACGGTCCCGGACAAATGTGGGAGACCGTCTCCCGGGAAATCGTGCGCGGCGGCGGCCGCATCGTCCATCACCAGCGGGTCAGCAAGATCCAGGTGGACGGCGAGCGCATCGTGGCCGTCGAAGCCACCGATCCGCGCAGCGGCCAGACCACCGTCTACCGCGGCGACTGGTTCTTCTCGACCATGCCGGTGAAGGACCTTGTCCGCGCGCTGGATGCCGAGGTCCCGGCCGAGGTGCGGCAGGTCAGCGAAGGGCTGATCTACCGCGACTTCATCACCGTCGGCCTCTTGCTGAAGGAACTGAAGGTCCGGGACCCGCAAGCGGGTGCCCCTTCCCGGCAGGCACAGCGGCTCATCCGCGACAACTGGATCTACATCCAGGAGCCCGACGTGCTGGTGGGCCGCTTGCAGATCTTCAACAACTGGAGTCCCTTCATGGTCTCCGATCCTGCGAAGGTCTGGGTTGGACTGGAGTACTTCTGCTACGAGCACGACGACCTCTGGAAAATGTCGGACCAGGAATTGATTGACCTGGGCGGGCGGGAAATGGAGAAAATCGGCATCATCGAACGCTCGGCGGTCCTGGACGCCACGGTGATCCGCATGCCGAAGACCTACCCGGCGTACTTCGGCACGTACGACCGCTTCGAAGAGGTCCGCCGTTTCACCGATCGCTTCCCGAATCTCTTCCTGCTGGGCCGCAACGGCATGCACCGCTACAATAACCAGGACCATTCGATGCTGACGGCCATGGTGGCGGTCGACAACATCGTCACCGGAGTGCGCGACAAATCGAACGTCTGGGCTGTGAATACCGAGCAGGATTATCACGAAGCGAAGGATTCCGGAAAGTGACTGTTTCGCGGTTCCTTGGCCGCCGCACGATGATTCTGCTGGTGGTTCTTGTCCTGCTCGGGCTGGGACACGCGCTGATCTTGCGCCTGCTGGCCCGGCCATTGGCGGCCGCCGATTCGTCGGCGGCATGCGACTATTTCTGCATTCATGGCGGCGAACTGGGCGCCGAGGGTTTTGAACCGTTTGCGGCGGCCGCCGCGTGGCATGGCAACGTGCCGGGGCGAAAGATCCTCTTGCTCTTGCCGCACGCCAGCCGCATCGTGGAGATTGGCGCGGTGCGGTCGTTCGAAGAGACCTGCCGCAGCGAGCTGGAGAAGGTTGGGGTTCCCGACGACGATATCTGGCCCATCCGTGCCGATGTGCGCAATGTGTGGGACGAGGCCCACGCCCTCTCCGACTGGCTGAAGCAGCGGCCCGGTGCGACGGTGAGGCTTGCCTGCAGTTCCTTCAGCGGCGGCCGATTGCGTTTCGTGTTCAACAAGGTCCTCGGTCCCGCCGACGCCCAGCGCGTGCAGTTGGCGACCTTGCCCGATCCGAAGCGTCCCGCGGACGCCTGGTGGCGTAGTCGCGCCGGCGTGAAGGACTTTATGTACGCCTGGTTGGAACTGGCCTATGCCTGGACCTATCGCGGTTACCCTCGCGTGCAGCCCCCCGACGCCGCCACGTTCCAGCATGATATCCGCGCGAGAATCGGCGAGGCGCCCCCATGAAATTGAAGCGCAGTCACCTCGGGTTGATCGTGGCAGTCGCCGCCGCGGTGCTTGTCGCCGCCGCGCTAAACCGCCACAGCCTGCCGTGGGCGGCCCGCTGGCTCGACGTAGGCGGCCCTCCGCAGAAGGCCGACGCCGTGGTGTTGCTGAACGGCGGAATGAACACCCGCCCCGTCGTCGCCGCGGCCCTCGTGCACGGCGGCTGGGCACCGAAGATCCTGCTGAATACGGTGGCCGCCCATCCCAGCGAGATCAGCGGCGCGGTCCCGCCTTACTATCAAATCGCCCTGAAAGTCCTGGACTACGGAGGCGTGTCGCGGGACCACGTCGTCCTTTTGGATTCCGCGGCGGCAACCACCTTCGACGAGGCCAAAGCGGTGGCCGACTACCTGGCCGCTCATCCGGCCAAGAGGCTGATGATCGTTACCGAGGGGCCGCATTCCCGGCGTGCCCGCTGGATCTTTCAGCGGACCCTGGCCGGCCGGCCGGTCGAGATAGAGATGGTCTCGGCGCCGACCGACGAATTCGACAGCGAGGACTGGTGGCGGTGCGAGGAGGGATTTCTCTTCGTTGTGAGCGAGTACTTCAAACTCTTCTACTACGGACTGCGCTACGGCCGGCTCGGCTACGAAATTGCCGGCGGCGTGGCCGTGATAATCCTCCTACGCGCATGGTTTTCGCATCGGCGGAAACTAAATAGAATGGCCACCCGCCCACAAGAACCGTAGCGTGGTACAAGCAAACCGGGGCATTGGTGGGCCGTCGGTCGCGTACCGCGTGCCCCGCCCCGGTTGGCGACGGCCCACCAACCCTCCGCGACCTTGTCCCACCCGACAAGTGTTTCCGCAACAGAAACTAAATAGAACGGCCACCCGCCCGCAAGGGGGTACCAGTGACAAAAGCGGGCTTGGTCGTGATATAATGAACAAATAGTTTGAATTGCCAGTTTCGTTGTGCGAGACCCGATTATGCGAACCTTGAACTTGCGCCTTGCGGCGATCTGCCTCATGGTGATTGTGCTCTTCAGTGGCGGGGTGCACCTGTTGCACGGATTCCAAGTCCACCGCAAGGCAAACGCATTGAGGGTCGCGTCGGAGAGAGCGAACGAAGCCTTCAAGAAGTTGCGGGACGCCTGGGACCTGGTGCGGGATTCGATGGTGCGGGCAGATACCTCGAAGGCCGCGTCCGAGCGGGTAGAGGAACTGGCGAGGCTTCTGGCGGCGGAGGAGAAAGATCCAGAGGAAGTGATTCGCCAACTCCAGGCGCTGCCGCGCAAAGAACTGCTGCGTCTGGGGACCGTTGCTAAAGAGAAAAATCTCGCCGAAGCGATCCGCCTGCTGCAGATTTACGTTGCGCTGGAAGGGAAGGATATAGAACAGAAACTGCACCTGGGGCTGATGTTTGCCGAAAAACCAGATCCTAAGTTCGAATTTGGCTATAACCCCCGCGCGGCCTTTAACAGACTCGAGGAGGTCTTCCGTACGGACGAGGCCACTTTGGCCACCTTGCCGCCGGACGATGTGCGTCAGGCTCGGCTGACGCTGGTCCACATGGCGATGCAGGTCGGGCGCTTATCGGACGCCGAAACGCACCTCAAAAAGTTGATGGAGGAAACTCCCCGCGACCCTGAGTTGCTCTATCTCAATGGCCGGATTCTCTACTACAACAAGAAATTTGACGAGGCCCGCGCAACTCCGAGAGGCCGTCAAAGAAGCCGCCAAAAAAGCCAAGGACGCGCCCACTCAGATCGAAAGCTACGTGCTTCTGGCAGAAGTTTTCTTGCGACTCGATCGCAAGCCGGATGCCGACAACGTCATGGACGAGATGGCCAAGCAGGACTATAAGGACCATGCCAATTCCGTCAAAGCCTTGCAGATCTATGCCCGCTATCTTCGACTGCACGGAAAGTACGAAGAGGCCCTGAAACCGGCAAGAACGGTGTTGGAATTGGAGCCTGACGACCCCGACGGCTTATCGATCGCCGGAAGTTGCTACCTGGCGACGGGGAAGTACAAGACGGCGGAAGGCTACCTGAATCGCGGCATCAAGGCCGACAATCGCCGCCATTTGACCTACATTAGTTTGGCCGAGGTCAAGCGACTTCGTGGCCGGGGCGATGAAGCGATTGCCGTCCTCCGGCTGGGCCTGGAGAACACCAAGGGAACCTCCGGCTATTCGCAGATTCTCATGGAAGTGTTCAATGCCAACTTCCGCGAAGGAAAGATCAACGATGCCGAGAAGAACTTCAAGGAGTTGCGGGGGCTTGGCTCCGAGCAGGGCCTGAGCCTTAAGCCGCAGTTGCTCGAATTCGTTGAGGCGCGTTTGAAGATGATGAAAGGCGAATGGAAAGCCGCCAAGGAAATCCTCGTCGGCGTCCTGCCCAAGCTGCACGATGAGCCCGGAATTCAGAGGTTCGCCTATCTGCACCTCGGTCAATGCTGCCAACAACTGGTCGAAAGCGATCAACAGCTCCTCGCCTATTCGGAGGCCGTCAAGATCGATCCTAACTTTGCTCCGGCTCGGATCGGCCTGGCCGATATCTTCGTGAGCCGCAACAACTTCGACGCGGCGGCCGAACAATACGTGGCCCTGGCCGGAGGCCCCCATCCCGATCCCAGCGCGCTGCTCTCGCTGGCGCGGATCAGGATCATGCAGCAGGTGCACGAAGACAAAGAAAAACGCAATTGGCAGCCTGTGGATAAGCTGCTGGACCTGATCCAGAAGCAATACACGCTGACTTCCAGCGCACCGAGTCCCAGTTTCGCCGTGCTCCGGGCGGAAGTGCAATTGGCGAAAGATCTTCCCAAGGACGCGGAAAAGTCCCTCAACGACTGCGCGGCGCAGTACCCCAAGAATGCGCAGGTGTGGCTGGCTTTGATCAACCTGCCCATGTACCTGGCCGAAAAAGAGACGGATCCCGCCGAAAAAGAAAAACTGTGGAATCAGGCTTCCGAGAATATCGACCGGGCCGAGAAGAGCATCGGCGATCGCGCGATCTTGCGCTCGGCGCGGGGCACTCTCGCCATCCGCCGCAAGGACCCCCAGGCGGTCGCCGTGTTGAAGCGTCTGGGGGAAAACCTCGACAAGATGACCGATGCGGAAAAAAAGCAGCTCTGGGGCAATCTCGGCGCCTTTTGCACTCAAGCCGGCGCCCTTGATCCCAATGCTCTTGACTTAGGGCGATCGTACTACCGCCTTCTCGCCGAAAAAGATCCGGCGAATATCGTTATCCGCTATCTGCTCTGCGATCTGAATCTCCGCGCTTATGAGAAAGGCCAGACGGCCGACTTGCCGGAGCTCGACAAGTTGCTGAACGAGATCGAGCAACTGGGCGGCCAAGGGCCCTACTGGCTCTACGCCAAAGCCATCCGCACCCTCGTGAAATCCAACAAGAAGGACCCGAAATTGCTCCTGGAGGCACGCGGTTACCTGCAAGATGCCTTGAAGGTCCGCAAAGATTGGGCGGCCCTGGCGGTTCTGGCCGGCAAGATTTGCGAGATGCAGGATGAACCCGACCAGGCATTGGAGTTCTATGTCAATGCTATCTATCGCATGCGAGAACGCGACAACGACGTGATTCGCCGCACCCTGGCACTCCTCATGCCGCGCGGACGGATCGACGAGGCCGGGCAGTTGTTCGACTACCTTGAGAAACAGAAGAGCCCGCTCCTGGGCGAGATGGCGCCGCAGTACGCCTTGTGGAAGGTCTACAGGGGCGACATTGCCGCAGCCGAAAAGGAAGTGGACAAATCAGTTCCCGCCGGCAGCAAGGACTATCGCGACTTCCTCCGCCAGGGACAGATGTACAGCGTCCTTGCCGACCGCGAAAAACGCAGCGCCCGGATCGCCTACCGAAACGGGAAGCCCGACGCCGAGGCGGAGATCAAGAGGGCGTCCGCGGCAATGATCCGGCTGGCGCAAAAGGGCGTGAACGCGCTGTTGCACGCCCAGGACTTGGAACCCAAGGCTGATGACGTTTGGGTCTCGCTCTTCCAGCTTCTCGTCAACGTCGGCCAGGCGGACAAGGCGCAGCCGCTGATCGACAGGGCCGAAGCCGCGCTCAAGGGAGAAAACGCCCCGCTCACGCTGGCCGCTTGCTGCGAGCTCATGAAGGGAGCCTATGAGGTCCAGGCGAAGGCCGAGGAGGCTGCCGCGGCCAACGCCCAGGCGACGAACGAGGACCGTGCCAAGGCCTTGCAAGGCGCCAAGGAACAGCGGCAGTGGGCTGTGTACTATGCGAAGAAGACCCAAGCGAAATTCGAAGAAGCCGCCAAGGCCTCGCCGCAAAACAGCCATGTTCTGCGGCGGTTGGCCGCTTTCTACTTGCGGAACGCCAAACTCGACCCGGTCGAGCCGCTTCTCAAGCAAATCATCGCGCTGCAAACGCCGGCAACGCTCACCGATGCCTGTTGGGCCCGTCACGTCCTGGCCAACCTCGTCGTCAGCCGTGGAGACTTCGATCATCTTTGCCAAGGCATGGCGTTGATCGACGAGAACCTCCGCAGTCCGGCCGCCTCGCTCGACGATAAGCGCATGAAGGTGCGTTTACTGATTTCCGACCCCCGCAAGGAAAAAATCGGTGAAGCCATCGCTGCCATGGAAGATCTCGTGCAGGGCACCGACGCCACACACGACGACTATTTCAATCTGGCCAAGCTTTACCTGAGAAAGGGCGATTGGCCGAATTACAGCAAGCAGATGCACAGTGTGCTCGGCACCCAGAAAGGCGGCGTGCAGCCTGGACTCCTGATCTTTTACGTCAATTCGCTCCTCGAGAAAAAGGAACTCGACGACGCAGACAAGTGGCTGGAGACCTTGGAAAAGGAGAAATCCACCCGAAACCTCTTCGACACCGTGCGGCTGCGGGCCGAGTATCAGTTCCTCCGCGGCAACTACCAGGCCGCAGCCAACCTGGCCATGGGCTTCCTCGACAATTCCGAGGCCCAGCCCACGGGCCGCGGCCAACAACTCTTGCTCGTGGCTTCGCTCATGGAGAAATTCGGCGATCGGCTCAAGGCCGCAGGCAAACGCGCCGACGCCAGCGCAGTTCCAGGAGAGCGCAGACAGGTTCTTCACTGCTTTGCGGAGCAAGCGAGTCGCGGAAACGGGAGACCTTCACTACGCCGCCTATCTGGCCCGGCAAAAACGGATTCGCGAGTGCCTGGATGTCCTGGAACAGTGCTGGGACAAATCCAAGGCGGAAAACCTGCGAGTCCCGGCGGAAGAAGTGATTCACGCCAAAGCGACGGACGCCCAATACCAGCAGTTGGAGAAAATCCTGGTCGCGGCATCGAACCGGTCCGATCGCCCGGTCGCTTTGCTGCTGGTTCTGGCCGATTTGCACGCCCAGATCCAGCAACATGACAAGTCGATGGCCGACTATCGCGACGTTCTAGCCAAGGCCCCGCGGAATTATGTGGCGCTGAATAATCTCGGCGTAAGCCTGGCGCGGTCCGGCCGGAACCTGGACGAAGCGCTCAAGCTGGTCAACGACGCCCTGGCGATCAGGGGACCGCTGGCGGCCGTGCTCGATTCACGGGCAATTGTCTACATCGCCCGCCAAGAGTACGAGAAGGCCCTGGAAGACATGGCGGCCGCCATCCAGGACGAAGGCACCGCCGAACAGTACTTCCATCAGGCCTGGGCTTATTCGCTGGCAGGCAAGAAGAGCGAGGCCTCGGAAGCCTTCGCCACGGCGATGAAAAAAGGTCTCAGTCCCATGGACCTCGATCCCCGCGAGGTTCCTGTCTACAATCAGTTGAAGTCGGGTCTGTAGCTGGACCTACTTTCGCCTTCCGCGGGCCAGGGGCTTCCGCGCGTTTCCGGGCCGCTCCTTGCCGGCCACTAAATGGCTCGCCACGCGCAGGGCCTCGATCATGCTACTGGTTTCGGCCCGCCGCTTCCAGGCAATGTCAAAGGCCGTGCCGTGCGCGACGCTCGTACGAATGATCGGCAGGCCCAGGGTGACGTTGACCGCCTGGTGCATCCCCAACAGCTTCAAGGCGATATGCCCCTGGTCGTGATACATGGCCACGACGGCGTCGAACTCGCCGTCGCGGGCCCGGACCATCAGCGTGTCGGTAGGCAGCGGGCCGGTAAGGTCGAGCCCTTGGGCCCTTCCCCGCCGCACGGCCGGCCCGATGATCGTTTGCTCTTCCTGGCCGAACAGACCGCCCTCGCCACCGTGCGGATTGAGCGCGCAGATGCCAATGTGCGGCCGCTTGCCCGTCAGCCGCGACATGAAATCGTCGGCCAATCGGGCTTTGGCCAGCACGGCGTCTTCGCTCACCTCGTCGAACACATTTCGCAGGGCCGTGTGCAGTGTGACGTGGACCACGGCCAGCCCGGTGGGCGAGCGCAGCACGTCGTCCGGGCCCAGGTAGAGCATCATGGCGAAGTTCTGCACGCCGCAGAGGCTTGCCAGCAACTCGGTGTGGCCGGGAAAGGCATGTCCGGCCCGGCGCAAAGCCTCCTTCTGCAACGGCGCCGTGGTGATCGCATCGACCTTTCCGCGAAGGGCCAACTGGGCTGCTGCGACCACCGCGTCGTAGGCTGCCTGGCCTGCCCGGGCGTCGAGTCGGCCGGGAGCGATGTCCAACACGTCGTCCGACCCGCAGGCGAGGCAAGGGATGACGCCGCCGCTGGGTTCGGCCTCCTGCGGCGAACTGATTTCTTGCACGTGCAGGTCCGTTTGCCAAAGCTCGATGGCCCGGCGGACTATGCCCGGATGTCCTACCACCAGCGGCCGGCACCATTCGTGTACGACAGTTTCGGTCCATGCGCCGACGATGATCTCCGGCCCAATGCCCGCCGGGTCGCCCAAAGTAATTGCGATCAAGGGTTTTGCTTTCATATTCGTATTCTACGCGAGTCGTGGCGAATGCTGAAGAGCAGGGGAGGGAAGCAGGGCAGGGGGAGCAGGGAGCACGGAGCAGGGGGCAGAGTAGGGGAGGGGAGTAGCGAGGAAGAAAACACGCTTGTACGCGGACCGCAAATCGACAACAATGTTCCAAAGTGCTCCCTGCTCCCCGCTCTCTGCCCACTACCATGCGAGCTTGCCTCCAACGTGTCAGCCGTGCCCAGGTCTCCGTGGAGGGAGAGATCTGCGGTCAGATCGACCGGGGGCTGCTGGTTCTGCTGGGGGTGGTCCAGGGCGACGAGGAGGCCGACGCACGGCAGTTGGCAAATAAGATCGTCTCGCTGCGGGTCTTCGACGACCCGCAGGGGAAAATGAACCTGTCCGTCGGCGAAGTTGGCGGCGCGGTGCTTGTAGTCAGCCAGTTCACGCTGGCCGGCGATTGCCGCAAGGGGCGGCGGCCTTCGTTCGACACTGCCGCCGGGCCCGAATTGGCCGAGCAACTTTACGGGGTTTTCGTCAGGACCGTGGCCGAGCAAGGCATACCCGTGGCCACCGGCCGGTTCCGCGCGCACATGATGGTCGAGTTGGTCAACGACGGCCCGGTGACATTCGTGGTGGAGACGTAATCTGCCTATCGATTGGTGCGCCATCACCCAAGGGGCCCAGACGGCGATTAACTACCAGCTTCTGCCCGGCGACCGGTTGTACATAGTCGACGACAAGGTACCGACCGAACGCGCTTCCGGCATCATAGGTTCGGGCTCGGCAGTCCGGTATCCGACGATGGGCCGCAATTACAATCGCAACCGATCGGGCTTTTGATCCGGCCGCAGGGCAGGGGGGGCAAACGGGCGGCCGGAACCATTGCCGAGCCCTGCCAGGGCGGCTGGAAACGGGTCCGACTACGCAGTACCAAATACTCAGTTTTCAATCGGGCAACCGGGCTCTTTGCCCCCTGCCGACCAGTTCGTCGCGGTCGTCCGTTGCGAGCACTGAGCACTGTGTACCGAGTACGTTTTTCCTCGCGGCTTGCCGCCAGTTTTCCGCTCGCCAAAGCCCGGCAACCGGGATCGTCCGCACGGCAAGCGGCGAGACACTGGCCCGGTATTTCCCGATAAAAACCGGGGCTCCGACCGAACATAAGAAACATTATCGGACGTTGGCAGGGGCCCTAAATCGGGCCTGCGAGGCCCCAAATCCTCACCTCAAACGAACTTCGAGGCACCCTTAATCAATTTTCAGCGCGGGATACATCTCCAGCAACCGCGCTTTTCCCTTGTCGGTCACCTTGCTTCCCTTCAGGGTGAGGTTCTGTAAACTCGACAAGCCTTCCAGCCTGGCCACGCCCTCGTCCGTGACCGCCGTATCCATGATGAGCAGCCAAGTCAAGGTGCGCTGGTGCGCCAGCGCCGACATTCCGTCGTCCGTGACCTGGGTTCTCGAAAGATCCAGGACCCGCAGGTCGGGCAGCTTGACAATCGAAGGCAGGCACAGATCGCCGACATGCGTTCCCCTCAGCAGCACGCTCGTCAGTTCCCGCAATCCGGCAATCTTCTTGATTCCCGCATCGGTCACCTCCGGCGTATCGGAAATGGTCAACGAAGTCAGATTTCTGAGGCCAGCCAGATACTGCATCCGGTCGTCATTCAAATCACACTCGAGGAACTTCGCCGCTTGCAGGCGGAAGCACTTGCCGACCAGCCGGTAACCCTCGTCGCCGAGGGTGTTGTTCTTGCAGTCGATCGACACGAAATGCTGCTCCGGCGGCGCCGAACGGCCGAATCTCGCGCCCAGCGCCGTGAGCTTCTCGACGGCGTCTCGCTCTTCGCCGCCATGCCGCGCCTGTTGCCAACGATCGGACAGAACGTCGGCCAAGTCCTGTCCCGCAGGCGTCACGCGCAACCAGACCAGAAATGCGAGGATCCCCAGCAGGACGAAAAGCAAAACAACGCGGATGACACGAGCCATAAACGACCTCTCGTTTCTCAGGGAAGCGCCGCTTCCGCGGGCACGCGGTGCGGCAATGGGACCGCGGCGTCGCCATTTGCCGATTCCACCGGCCCTCCCTGGAATCGGCCGCTGCTGCCGCCGTCCAGGAACACGCCCATGTGGCGGAACTTCTGGTAGCGGGCTTCCAACAACTGGTCGATCGGCTGCTCGATCAGCTCGCGGAGCTCTTTGCGGAAGAAGATCTTCAAGCGGTTGGCCATCAGGTGGTGATCGCGATGGGCGCCGCCCAGCGGTTCCTTGATCACCTCGTCGACCACCGCCAGCCTCAACAGGTCCTTGGAAGTCATCTTCAGCGCCTGGGCCGCCTGCTCCTTGTAGGTATGGCTCTTCCAAAGAATTCCGGCGCAGCCTTCGGGGCTGATCACCGAGTAATAGGCGTGCTCCAGCATGGCCACGCGATCGCCGACGCCGATGCCCAGGGCGCCGCCCGAGCCGCCCTCGCCAATCACCACGCAGATGACGGGCGTGGGCAATCGCGACATCTCGAACATCGAGCTGGCGATCACCTGGGCCTGGCCGCGCTCCTCGGCCCCGATGCCGGGATAGGCGCCCGGAGTGTCGATCAGGCAGATCACCGGCATGTGGAACTTGGCCGCCATTTTCATCTTGGCCATGGCCTTGCGGTAGCCTTCCGGATGGGCACAACCGAAGAAGCACGAGTTCCGCTCCTTGAGTGTCTTGCCCTTCTGGTGCCCGACGACCATGACTTTATAGGTGTCGAGCTTGGCCCAGCCGGTCCGTATCGCCCGGTCGTCGCCGAAGGTCTTGTCTCCGTGCAGCTCGACGAATTCGTCGAAGACCAGTTCCAGGTAGTCGGTCGTCATGGGACGCTCGGGGTGCCGGGCGACCTCGACCGTTTCCCAAGGCTTCAACTGGCTATAGATCCGCTTCTTCTCTTCGGTCAACTCGCGCCGCAGGCGACGGACTTCGTTGCGGGCCTCGGGCTGCTGCGCGGAAAGTGTTTCCAGTTTCTGGATACGGGCTTCCAGTTCGTAGATTGGCCGTTCGAACAACAAGCGATGAGTGCTTTCCGCCATTTTTGTTTTGCCTGAACCGTCAGGATCCTTTGTGATCTATGTTCATATCCTATAGATCGTCGGCTTTTTGCGCGTAAAACCTTACGGCGTAGCTGTGCCGGGACGACGCGGAAAAACCCTGTACATCCGCATCTTGCGAAACTCTTCCAGTACTTGCTGAACCGAAGCCGGCCGCCCCGCAGCGTCTTTCGACAGGCAGCGACGGACCAAATTGGCGAAATCGGCCGTGACATTGCCGTCGGCAGCGTCCAACGGCGGTGCCGCACTTTTCAAATGTTTACTGAACAATTCTTCTTGCGACGCTCCCGTAAAGGGCGGTACCCCGGCGACCAATTCGTACAACACACACCCAAAGCTATAGACGTCCGCACGCTGGTCCAACGCCCCACAGCGGATTTGCTCCGGCGCCATGTAACTCGGCGTTCCTTGCCTCTTCGGCTTGATCGGCAAAAGTTTCGCCAACCACCCGGACGGCCGCTGGGCAAGCCCAAAATCGATCAATTTTACCTGTCCTGTGTCATTTACCAGGAAGTTCTCGGGCTTGATATCGCGATGGACCCAGCCCTTGACGTGCATAAGTCCCAGTCCCTCCGCCGCCTGCTCAACAATGGTGGGGATAAACGGAAGAAGTTTCTCGCGGTCTTCCTTGGTTCGAATTTTCTTCTTCAGATTGGGGGCCGGAAACCATTCCATCGCCAGGTAGGGTCGCGGCTGCCCACTCGTTCGATCAATGTCAAAATTGTAAACCTCGATGACCCGCTTGTGCTTGATTTCCAGGCCGACTTTGTGCTCTTGACGCAAGTAGCCAACCTGTTCACTGTCCGTTGCTGCTTTTGGCAGGATTGCCTTGATGGCAATCATGCGTTGCCGGCCATCGTCATAGGCCTGCCAAAGTTGGCTGTTTTGACCGGCGTGGACTACCTTCAATAAACGATACGACCCGAGACAATTTTGAACCACGATCGCTCAACCTCATCGATCGACCCTGTGCAGGAATCACTCCTGCAACGGTCACGAAAAAATTGCTATAACCTAATAAGTCTAACAGCCTTACCGGTGATTAGCAATGGATAACCTACACGCCTGAAAATGGCATAAATGATCATTCTAGGGAAAGGTCGCATTCATTCTCGGCCGTTCGCGGTGCAAAAGGCGGTCGTATAGGGCGCGGATTTCCGTGGTCATGCGGCGGTGACAGAACAGTTTTTTGCACAGGTCCCTCCCCTGCCCTCCTAGGCGATTTCGCAGATCTTGATCGGCGGCAAGCCGGAGAAGTGCCGCGGCCAGGGACCCACAGTCCTGGGGGGGAACCAGATAACCTGTGACTCCCTCGCGGACCACCTCCCTGGCTCCGTCGATGTCGAAGCTGACGACCGGTCTGCCGGCCAAAAGCCCCTGAACCAGGGCCCGGGCAAGCCCTTCACGAAGGCTCGCGTGGACCACGATATCCATGGCAGCGACCAGGCCGGGGATTTTCTCGGGCGGGACCAATCCCACGAACTGAAAATGGCCTTCCAGACCGGCCGCACGAATTTGCCGTTGGAGTTGGTGCCGCAGCAGGCCGTCGCCAACGAGAAGAAATCGTACCAGCGGTTGGGCGCGAACCAGACACTTCGCCGCTTCGATCAGGTATTCGTGCCCCTTGAGGTGAAACAGGCGGGCAATCTTGCCGATGACCAGATGTTCCGGCCGATAGCCCAAATTGCAACGTACGGAATCACGGAGCCGATGCGACTCCAGCAGCGGTTCGACTTCCATGCCGCTATAGATCGTTATGAACTTCTCCCGGGGGGCCACGCCGGCGCCGACGAGCAACTCGGTCATGGCGTCAGCCACGCTGACAAGACTATGGCAGCGTTTCGCGGCCCACCGTTCACAGGTACGGAAGAAATATCTCGCCACTACGCTTTGGTAGGGATGGAACGGCGCGCCGTGTACGGTATGGACGATGGCGGGAACAGTCATGCGCCACGCGGCGGCGCGGCCCAGCATTCCAGCTTTAGCGCTGTGAGTATGAACCACGTCGGGACGGAACTCCCGCAGCGTCTTGCCAATCTCGCGGTAGGCAACCAGGTCGCGCCAGGGGTGAATGGCCCGCCGCAAGGAAGGAATGATCGCCAGCGGCACCCCCCCTGCCCTGGCCCGATCGAGCAAGCTGCCTTCCGGTCCCAGCGGCGGGCCAGTGATTAAGAGCACGTCGTCGCCGTAATCGCGCAGAAGGTCCTCGCAGCAGAGCACAACGTTTTCCTGGGCCCCACCGAGGATCAATCGGGTGATAATGTGGGCGATCCGCATAAGGGGTATTGGACGGAGACAAGGAAAAGCCCTTGTGGCGGCGCCGTTCGGCCGGCACGGCGGCGATCCATCGCTTGCAGCACCTCGCCTGGCCATGACTCCGGGCGGGCGCTGCGGCCCACGTCGACCAGCGTGCCCACGATCGTGCGGACCATATTATAGAGGAATCCGTTAGCCTCGATTTCCAAGCTCACGAAGGGCTCTCGCTCCCCCCTGCCCCGCTCGATGCACAGGTCATAGACCGTGCGGACGCTCGTCTTTCGCGGCGCACCGGTGGTCTCGAAGCTGCTGAAGTCGTGCGTTCCCAGCAGCGCTCGCGCAGCCCGCTGCATGGCCTCGCAATCCAATCGCCGCTGGGCGTAATGCCAGACATATCGGCGGGAGAAGACGTCGCGGATCGGCCCGTTGTGGATCACGTAACGGTAGCGTTTCCGCAAGGCATCGTGCGTGGCGTGAAAATCATCGTGCACCTCGGCCACGTCGAGCACCGCGACACTTCGGGGCAATTCCGCGTTGAGGGCCCGCTGCAGCACTTCGGTCGGCAACCCCGACTCGGTGCGGAAACTGACGACTTGGCCCAGTGCGTGCACGCCCGCATCGGTCCTTCCGCTCAGCCAACGTCGCCGGCCGTACGCCGGTGATTTTCTCGATCGTCTCTTCCAGTGTTGCCTGGACCGTCGGGCTGCCCTGCTGCGTTTGCCAGCCAGCGAACTCGCTGCCGTCATAGGCCAGGATGAGCTTGATCGTGCGCATAGCGAAGGATACGTTCCCAGGGTGGGACAAAATCCGCGGCGCGCTCGCACCCTACGGCTGCGCGTTTCGGGTCTCCTCACTCTCCGCCCTTCACCAGCAACTCGGCAATCTGCACTGCGTTGGTGGCGGCGCCCTTGCGAAGATTGTCGCTCACGCACCAGAAGGCCAAGCCGTTGGGCGAGGAGAGATCTTCCCGGATCCGCCCGATGAACGTCTCATCGCGGTTATCGGCCACCAGCGGCATGGGATAAACCTTCTTGTCGAGATCGTCCAGCACGACCAGTCCCGGCGTGGCCGCGAACAGCCGCCGGGCTTCGTCGACGCCGATCTTGCGTTGGGTCTCCACCAGAATGCTCTCGCTGTGACAGTTCGCCACCGGCACGCGGACGCACGTCGGACAGACCAGGATCGTGTCGTCTTCCAGCATCTTGCGGGTTTCCAGCACCATCTTCATCTCTTCCGAAGTGTAGCCTTGATGCTTGGGCGAGCCGATCTGCGGAATGCAATTGAAGGCAATCGGATGGGCGAAGGTTTCGTACTGGTAGTCCTGGCCTGCCAACACGGCGCGCGTGCCGCCATCGAGATCACGGGTGCCGGAGAGCCCTGCCCCGCTAGTCGCCTGGTACGTGCTCACGATCACCCGTCGCACGCGGCCCGCATCGTGGAGCGGCTTCAAGGCCTGGACCATCTGCGTGGTCGAGCAGTTGGGACTGGAAATAATGCCTTGGTGCCGCTTCGCCGCGTGGGGATTGACTTCGGGAATCACCAGCGGCACTTTGGGATCCATCCGCCAATAACCGCTTTCATCGATCACCACGCAGCCGCGGGCGACCGCCGCAGGAACGAAGTCCCGCGCCACGTCATCCGGTGTGCTGGCAATCGCCAATTGAACGCCGTCGAAGGCCTCGGGCCGCAATTCTTCCACCGTGTAGGAGCGTCCGCAGAACGTAATCGTCTTGCCCGCAGAGCGTTTGGAAGCCAGGAACTTGATCGCACGGAAAGGGAACTTCCGCGACTCCAGCAGCTTCAAAATGATAGTTCCCACGGCGCCGGTAGCGCCGACGACGGCAACGGACTCGTACACGGACAAAATCTCCAGAAAGAATAAAACTGTAACGGCTGGTGCGCAACCTTGCGCAAGCGTAGGGTGGGCCAGCTCGGCATAAACCTTCATTATTGCAGGAACTGCGAGATTCTGCAACCAACAAAAAACGGCCTCCCGCCCGACACCCGGGCGGGAGACCGCCATGTTTTCTGCCCTTGGACTCGCGGAATCGAAAGATCCCACTCGTCATGATCACGGGCTCTGGGCCAGTTCTTCGTTGCGAACATTGAAGCCGAACGCCACGCCGTTACGCGCGCCGGCCGTTAGCGAAACCGTCTGCTCCTCGGTGAGGATCTTGCCTTCGCGAACCACTTCTGCCTTGACGACATACTTGTACGTATATCCCGGGATCAGACCGTAGGAGACGAAGTGCCGCTTGCTGCCCGTGCTCTTGGTGAGCAAACCGTTGATCGTCACCTTGGCCTCGTACGGCACCCAAACGGTCAACACGCCGCTATCGCCGGCCACCGGCTCGATCGACGTATTCTTGTCTTTGGGAAGGGGCGGAATATTGATGCCAGGGTCGGGCGCGACGGGCTGAATCGTACTTGGGAGTACGCCGCCCGGCTTTTCGGGGGTGACCGCCGGAAGCACAGGCTTCTCCGGTGTGGGGGCTGCGGGCTTATCGGGTGTGGTGGTCGTCGGTGGAGGAAGCGCAGGCGCCGCGCTGCTGGCCTTGGGCGGGGCCGGGGTCGGTGTGCCTGCCGGGGCCATGGACGGTCCTTCGACGGCTGCCGCAGCCGGAGCGACCACCGTGCCGCAACCGCACGAGCTCACGACCGAAGTTCCCCACATGTACGACGTGCCACAGCAGGAAACGGGAGTATAGCAGCAACAAGGATCGTAGCAGCAGGACCAGCCGCAGCCATAGCCGCAGCGATGGGCCCGATGGTGACAGCCGCAACCGTAGCATGCGGAATAACACGGGACGTAGGTCGTTGCGCCACAGCAATCCCAGCCACCGCAGCACGACGGGGCCGCGCCCCACCACCAGCCGGCGTTCGCCTGGGCGGCACATAACCCAAGCCCAAGGATTGCCACGCCCACCACGAGCATCTTCTTCACACTTGCACGACTCATTTTCCTTCTCCTAAGTGATTAGCAAGAAATGGGACAAAGTAATTCGCGTACACGTATAAACATATCACCCGACTTGAGAAAATCAAGTAGGCTGGGCAACCTTTATGGATTGCGGTGTTCTGGACGGAAGACCCAAAAATAACCCTGAAAGTCGGAATACGATAACCATTTAGATGTATGTTATAACCACAATAGGGGGCCGCAGATAATTGCCCTCCCCTGCCAACGGGCCTTGCGCTATAATCCGGTCCCGAATTGGACCCCTCCCCTGCCCTGCCCCGATCAGGATCCACCGTGTGAAAGCCGCCATTTGGATGCGCCGCATTCCCTGGTGGATTCCACTGGCCGCCGCAGGGCTGATGCTGCTTGGGCTGCTTGGGCTGGCGCGGTGCGAAGATTTTGGCGACGGCGGGCGGCACTATCTTCGCCAGCAAATGCTGTGGGCCGCCCTGGGGATGGCGGCAATGCTGGCAGCGACACTGCCCAATTACCGGTGGCTTTGCCACTGGAGCTACGCGATCTTCGCCCTCGCGATCCTGCTGCTGCTGGCTGTCTATCTCTTCCGGCCCGTCAATGGGGCACATCGCTGGGTGCGTTGGGGACATGTCGGCTTGCAACCATCGGAGCTCGCTAAGCTGGCCTTCGTGCTCGTCCTGGGCCGCTATCTAATGTATCGTGAGAATTACCGCCGCTTGCGCGGATTATTGGCGCCGCTGGCCCTGGCCACCCTGCCCGTGCTGCTGGTGCTGAAAGAGCCCGACCTGGGAACGGCCTCGGTCTTCCTGCCGGTGTTGTTCGCGATGTTGCTGGTGGCTGGCGCCCGGCGGGACGACTTGCTGCGCGTGGCCCTGGCGGGCGTGGTGCTTCTGCCGTTGTTCTGGCTGCAAATGAGTCCTTATCAGAAGTCGAGGATCGAGGTTATTTTGCGTCCGCCCGTCGCGGGCGAAAAACCTTCGGCCAACGCCTACCAGTTGTACCAGGGCCACAAGATGATGGCCATGGGCGGTCCCTGGGGAAGTTTTTTCCGCGGTCCGCCGACGGAGGACATGGCCACGTTCCACCTGCCGGAGGACCATACGGATTTCATCTTCTGTGTGCTGGGCGAACGCTTCGGCCTGCCGGGGCTGGCCTTGGTGCTGCTGCTTTACGGCGTGATCGTCTGGCAAGCGGCCGTCGTGGCGATGGAGACCCGCGAACCCTATGGCCGACTGCTGGCTGCGGGTGTGGCGGCCCTGCTGGCCGTGCAGGTGCTCGTCAACACCGGCGTAACCGTTGGCCTGTTGCCGGTCACCGGATTGCCGTTGCCTCTACTCAGTTACGGCGGATCCGGCGTGGTGGTCCATTGCCTGGCGTTGGGGCTGGTGCTCAATGTGGCCCTGCGGCCCGGTTATGAGGTAACCAATGAGCCGTTTCGCTATCGGCTTGAATAGCCCCCCTCTCCCTCCGGGAGAGGGGCAGGGGGTGAGGGCTTATGGCAAGCCCTTCATCCGCAGATCATCGAGCGACAGTTCGCCCGTGCCTCCAAACAGCCCGATGCGAATAATCGCCTCGCGGGCGCCAGCCGGCACGGCGATCTTCTTGGCTTCAATCTTCCAGTCGCTGCTGCCGCGCAGCGACCCAACCATCTGGTCGCTGATCGTGGCGCGGTTCTGATCGTAGAAGTGTACGACCAGCAGCGGCAGCCGCTGCACTGCGGGGTCCGGCTGGAGATCGCGATAGCGGACGTGGACGGAAAGCTGCAATTGGTGTACGGAGCGGCCGTCAACGGCGAAGGCCTGCAGGGCCTGGGCCCCGCGGCCCGGCTCGGCGTTATGGAAGCGGACGTAGTGCTTGCCCGACGGCGCATCGTCGGCAGTCACGACTTCCATCTGCCGCTGGTAGTGCCAGCCGGCCACCTGCGGCGGATCGCCGAACACCTGCTCGAAATCGCCGTTGTGAATCGTGGGATGCTCCGCGTCGGGCTGGACTGTGCGGAGGATCTTCTCGGCATCTCCGGTCATGGGCACGAAGACCACGGGCAGCAACTTTTCGGGCAGCATCTTCCCGCCGCTCTTCTTGAACCGATACAGCGTTTGCTGGTAGCGTTCGCCGACGGGAATTACGATCCGCCCCCCTTCCTTGAGCTGGTCGATCAACGGCTGCGGCACTTTTTCCGGGGAGCAGGTGACGATGATCTTGTCGAACGGGGCGTGTTCCGGCCATCCGAGGTAGCCGTCGCCGACCTTGGCGTGCACGTTCTCGTAGTTCAGCCGCTTCAGGGTCTTGGCGGCCCGCTTGCCGAGCGATTCGACAATTTCGATCGTATAGACGTCCTGGACCAGGCCGCTGAGGACGGCCGCCTGGTAGCCGCTGCCCGTGCCGATCTCCAGCACCTTGTCTGTGGGCTGCGGATCGATGGCCTCGGTCATGTAGGCCACGATGAACGGCGGAGAGATCGTCTGCCCCTCGCCGATGGCCAGGGCCATGTCGTAATAGGCCCTGTCCCACAGTTGGGGCGGCATGAATTCGTGTCGCGGCGTGGCCCGCATGGCGGCGATCACCCGCGGGTTCTTCACCCCGGCGGCGACGATCTCCTCGTCGACCATGCGATTGCGGCGGGCGCGGAACTCTTCGGCCGTGAGGCCGCCGGCCGCCGATATGCGGACCTGGTTCCCTTGGCCCCTCCCCTGCCCTGCCAAGAGCGCGGTGTTGATGAGCAGTCCCAGAAGAAACCATCGCAGGAAGTGTAGAGCGGTCAACTGAATTCTCCTTTCCCAGCATGCAGCAGCCCGATTCCGATAGTATAACACTTCGCTCCATACCGATGGGTGATTTGGCCAAAGTGGCCAAAATCGGCGTGTTTATCGTGATTTTCGGCCATTTTGCGCCCGAATAGTTAGAGCGCACTTCACCATCGGACGTGCATCGCTCTCGAAAGAAAAGCAAGAAACTCCGAGAAAAACGGGGGTTTGCCGATATTAGGGTGTCGCGACGATAGCCTGCCGAGGTATGGTCAGAATTGGCCAAAAATCGTCGCGGCGGGTCAGTCAGTATCGGCTCGGCGACGAAAGATAATCCGCGACCGACAGCGATGCAACAGAATGCAACGAAATGCAACACTTTTTTCCTCTTTCCGGACCGGAGCGGGCACCCTTCCCCGCCCCGGACTGCGCCGGCGCCTTGGCGCGAGCTCAAAACCAAATTGTCAAACAACGACCGGCCGAACCGAGACGCTATTCGTCGAAACCGTCTCCAGTTATTCCCGGAAACGTAATTATCCATACTTATTTGTTCTTGTCAAGAGGCGGAACGATTATTTTCCCCCAGCGCGGCGGCGCGACGCCCGCCGAGATCGCCCTAAGTGGCATCCCCGCAAGGGCTTTCGGTGACCGGCGGAAACGCGGAATTCGCCGGAAATAGTTTGGAGAATGGTTAGCAATCTACAACGGCAGCCATCAGGGCAGGCGAAGAACCGTCGCAAGTGCATGGCGGCCAAGCACTTGAAGATTGAATAGGCTACGCCATAATTAGGGCGTCCGCTTGTGCCGCCGATCCGGTGCCCAAACAAAGGACCGCCACGGCACACAACGGTCTTTCATCAAATAACCGGATTCGCTTTTGCTATGAAGACTTCCCGTCGAATCTCACTGAACACGGCAGTGAAGGTTTTTGCGATTTCAGTCGTTTCCGCACTCTGCGCCGGTTCCTTATGCGCGGCGGAGTGGAATGTTCCCGGAAACGCCCCGTTGCTCACGCGTTGGGCCAAAAGCGTCTCGCCGGCCAATGCCCTGCCCGAGTACCCGCGGCCACAAATGGTGCGGCAGCGGTGGCAGAATCTCAATGGCCTGTGGGACTACGCCGTCACGGCAAAGAGCCAGGAGAACGCGCCCGAGAAGTTCGACGGCAAGATTCTCGTCCCCTATCCGATCGAGTCGGCCCTGTCGGGCGTGATGAAGCCCTTCTTGCCCAAGGACCGGCTGTGGTATCGCCGGACGTTCACATTTCCCGAAGCGTGGCGCGGCCAGCGAATCCTTTTGCACTTTGGCGCAGTCGACTGGGAAGCCGCCGTACATGTCAATGGCCGCGACCTCGGCGGCCACCGCGGCGGCTATGACGCCTTCACAGTCGATATCACCGGGCGCTCCGCTCCGGCGAAAAGCAGGAGGTAACCGTCTCTGTGCTCGATCCGTCCGACGAAAGCTGGCACCTGCACGGCAAGCAGTCATTGCACCCCGGCGGCTGCAGTTACACGGCCAGTTCCGGGATCTGGCAAACCGTGTGGCTGGAACCGGTGCCGATGACCACGAGTATCGAAACGCTGCACGCGGTTCCCGATTTGGAGGCCGGCATGTTGAAACTGACCGTTACCGGCCGTGTTGGCAACGAGCCCTTGACGCTCATGGCCATGGCGCTGGACGGCGAAAAACCCGTCGCGGCAGCCCGCGGCCAGGCGGGCTTGGAACTCTGGCCTGCGCTGCGGGAGAACAAAATCCATTTCTATAAGAACACCGGCTCTTGGTTCACGGCCGGCCTGGAACTGCCGATCCGGGACGCCAAACTCTGGACGCCGGACAGCCCGTTTCTCTATGACCTCAAGGTCAAGATGCAAGACAAGGAGGGCAAAGTGCGGGACGCGGTCCAGAGCTATTTCGCCATGCGCAGCGTGGGCAAGCGATTCGACCCCAAGGGCTTCACGCGATTCACGCTCAACGGCAAGCCGGCGCTGATGTGCGGTGCGCTGGATCAAGGCTTCTGGCCCGACGGAATCTACACCGCGGCTACCGACGAGGCCCTGAAGTACGATGTCCAGATCGCCAAGTCGGCAGGCCTGAACATCATCCGCAAGCACGTCAAGGTCGAACCCGACCGCTTCTACTATTGGTGTGACAAGCTGGGCCTGATGGTCTTGCAGGACATGCCCACGGGTGGTGAGGGCGATGCCAAGACCGACTTGCCGGCCTCGCCGGAGGCCGCGACCCAATGCGAATTGGAGAAGCGGGCCCTGATCCAGCAGCGCTGGAATCACCCGTCGATCGTGGCTTGGTGCCCGTTCAACGAGGGCTGGGGCCAGCACGATACGCTGCGTTATGCGAAATGGATCAAGGAACTGGATCCCTCGCGACTCGTGGACGAGGCCAGCGGTTTTCCCTGGCATGGAGGCGGCGACATCCAGGACAATCACGGCGGCGTCTCGGCGCCCAATCCGCGTCAGATCGGCATCGTCAGCGAGAACGGCGGCTTTGGTGTAGCCACGCCCGGCCACGACTGGCCGTGCGAAATCTGGACCTATCACTCCTTCGACCCCGTCACCGGCCACGACATCGACGCCCTCGGCCTGGGGCTGAAGGGCAAACGCATGCCGGCGCTGAGCGAGAAATCCAAGGCATTCTTCACCCGTGCCGTCGCCCGCCTGTACGCGGACCTATGGGAACAGAAGGATACGCACGGCATGACCGGCCAGTTCTTCTGCCAGCTCTACGACACCGAGTCGGAGTGTGACGGATTGGTGAGCTACGATCGGGCGGTGTGGAAGGTCGACCCGGCCGTCATCTCCAAAGCGGCCCGTGGAGGAAATAAAGAGAAATAAATCCGGCAATGACATCGCGCGGATGAAAAATCGTCAGGACGCTGGCCACCTGATTGCCAACGGGCGTGAACTGAAATTGGCTGATCCGCCGGCCGGCTATCAAGCCGCCGGTGAAACCAACCTACGACGAATACAGAGCACCAAGGCCGCGGTAGCGACCAGAGCCCATGTTGCGGGCTCGGGGACCGCCTGACCGCTTAGCCCATAAACGACCTCCCGATTGATGCCCTGATATGAGAAGTTGACACTCGTCACCGGATCGACCGTATCGCTAAGCGAAACATCTTCCTGATACATGCGGGGATTACCGGCGGTAATGTTATTGAAGTCATTCAACGCGGTATCTACCCGACCGTTCGCGTCGATCGCGATGGGAGAATTGTTAAACCAGTCTGGGGCGGATATCGTGGCCGTCTGAGTCCCGCCATTCGCGTAATCGATCGTGAGACCGATATTCCCGCCCCCGTTCGCCCCTGAAACCAGGAAGGACAGCAGAGAGAATCTTGTCGGAGTGGACAGCGTCAGCGTTCCCGTTGTGCTCGACGGGTCCAGCATTAAGGCGTTGTTCTGGCCCGGCCCGTTGGGCCCCAACACAAACGTGTGATTGGCATCCGTAGCACTACCGAAGATAACGCCCGCCTTGGGCAGCCCTGCGGCGGTTGCCCCCCCATCCACTCCCTGTTCGAAGAACACATCGCCGTTCATCGCAGTTCCTCCGTCCATCGTGGCCGTGATGTTGGCCGCACCGCTGGCCGTGGAGATGATCATATTCTGGTTGTAACCCGTCGCGCTCACCGGGGTGATTTGTGCGACGGGGGTCGGGTTCGCGGCACCGGAGGTAAATTGAAAATTCGTGATGGATTGGGAGGCGTTGACGCCGCCAGTCGCTCCCGTAAACCCGACATAGGCGGTCGTACCACCTACCTGGCCCTGAATGTTGATCCCGCGCCAGACCCGCGTATAGGTCGCGCTGGTGACCGAATCGGTCATCGACTCCGTCAAGGCGCCGTCGGATCCTTTGTAGCTGAGGTCGATGTTGATCGGATCACCGGAGTCGATGTTCACCCCGCCAGGAGTCGGCGTTGCCGCGGGGTTTCCGGCCGTCACCGTGCCGTTGTACCCGCTGGCGCTGCCGCTATTGCCACTATAGATATTCATCGCAAAACCAGCAGCCGAACTGATACCTGTATATCCCAGACTGCCACCGGGGCCTCCCAGGGCAGTTGTTCCCGCGTTCTGCCAAATGGCGGTAATTCCATCGGCGCCATTGGTGCTGACGTTGGTGTACGTGAACGTCTCATTAAAGTTGGTGATATTCTGCGGAGTGTTGTAAAAGTAGCTGGTAGCTTCACTGTTACTCGGGGTGGTGAGATTCAGCACATCCGACGAGGTGCCAGTGCCGACGACATTGGGAACGCCGTTGGTACCCGCGAAAGAATTCGCGTTGGGTGTCCAACCCGTATTGGTGCTTCCGCCAAAGCCAGTGATTTGGCCATACAGAAGCGATGAGGTCGAAAGGGTCGAGGCCAAAACCAAAACGGGCAAAACGAGGATATGCTTACGCACGGGAGTTCTCCAAACGAAAGTTCGCAGTGTCTTCGGGGCCGCGGCGGCCGCGGCAAGTTGCATTTCAAGATCGGACTTCTTCATGATGCTTCATCCATCGGTGAAAACTGACGTACCAACCCGAGGAGGTCGCGGCACGGGAGCAAAAAACCTCGAAGGAACTCACGCCCCGAGGATACAAAATCGCACAGCAGCTTATCCCGGCAATAGGAGCCAGAACAGAGACGTATTCAACGCGTTAACCAAGCGTCAAACTTCTCGAATTGTAAGAATGCACTTAGAGCAAAAGTCCACCAAACTGGGGTGGTATCACTGTAAATGCTAGCGCTGCCTCGTATTTAAGATTGCGGTTGGATAGCAGCCACGCTCCCTACGAGCGCGACTTCGTCACACACTACCAGGATTAGAACACATCTCTACTTTATTGTCAAGGAATTTACCGGCACTGATAGAAATTTTCGCCTCGCAAAACGCCGCTAATCACAGTTTATACGTCGATTGGGGGGTTGCGGCCTGCTTGAACCATCGGCGATGCAGTGTCCTGGGTGCCCGTTTCGCGAAGAGTGCCGTAAGTGGGTAAGGTGATCGCACTTGAAACTACAGTCAACATCGGCCGCTTCGGCGGCCGGCACGTTGGCCTTTTCTCTTAGCCGTTGGCAGTCGTCCGGCACGCGAGATCAAGCGGCGCGGCAGAACAGAACCTCGGTTTTCACTCTCTCGTCGCCTCGATCTCTAACCGCACCATCGGAACATGGGCCATGCCGCAGGCATCGAGCGGGTAGCGGCCCAAGTAGTCGCCAGCGATCTCGCCAATGAACTCCTGCTGCAAGCTCGCAGGCACCCGTTCCCAATAAGGCATCCAGGTGGACCGAATCCAATCCATCAGCCCGTTCTCGCCTTCATGCGTCATGTCCTTCGGAATCAACGCCAGTCGTTTGGGAACAAGTCCGGCCTGCCGCAGCCACGGCTCATACTCCTCGGGATCGTAGAAGCCCCACGGGAACTCGAAACTCACGAAGTACCCTGCCCATCGTGGCCTAGCGATAACCGCCGACACCACTTCCACCATCTCCGCAGCGTTGCCCTTGCCGCCGAATTGCAGCAACGCTCGTCCACCCGGACGCAACGCCCGTCGAATGCCAGCCAGGACCGGGCGATGGTCAATAACCCAGTGCAGGCTCGCGAAAGATATCACCCAATCGAACTCCTCATGGAAGTCCAGTACCCGAGCATCCCCGTGCTGGAAGCGAAGTTGCGATATTGCCTCGGCAGGGAAAGACTTGCGAGCGAAGTCGATCATCTCCGCCGAAGAATCCAGGCCGACGACTCGGCCACCGGGGACAGATCGGGCGACTTTCGCCGTAATCTTTCCGTCGCCGCACCCAATGTCGAGAATGTGCTCATCGCCCTTCAGCTTCAATCTGGCGAGTAGCTCGCTGGCCCATTTCTCTTGGGCAGCGGAGTTCTGGCAGTAATGCTCGGGATTCCATCGGGGCATAATCGATTCCGGATGCAGTCGTGGCGGTGGTCTTGGCCAAAACGGCATTCTACTCTTCAGCCCGGCACCTGAACAGCACGATACTGATTGGGCCACCGGGTCAGGTCGTCCTGCTACAGAATGCCCGCATCTGTGCTCTCGCCTCGGCAGCCTGCATAGCATCCTCAAATACCCTTTCCGCCCTACGGAAACGCTTGAGGAACTGCTCTCGGGTCATGCCATAGTCCCGTCGCACGAAATCCACGATGCCCAGGAAGTCGCCGTTGCCATCCATCGCCACATCGGCGATCTCGTTGTAGATCAAGGGAGAACATGGGCAAACGGGACGGGTCCGATATTGATAGAATGGGCAGGTGGCCATTGGTCATTGCGCGTCGGCGGCTTCCGCGCTGCGGTACACGATACTTGGTCGCCCGGCTGAGCGATACGCCGATTCCAGGCCAAGACGCTTGGCAACTTGTCAATATCGAACTGTCCCGTTTTCGTCCCTTTACCTCTCAGGTTTCGCGGCAACGTCCTTTCTGCCTCCTGAGGCGTCAGGGTTTGCCGTCGTGGCACGCATCTCGCCCGGCTTCCGGACGAACCAGCTTGCCACTCGGTCCCAGAAACCACGGATGCTCGAAGCCGCGCCCTTGCGTCCGATCTCACTCTGAAGCTTCGTGATTTCCCCTTCCAGTTTACTGACGTGTTCGCTCTTACCGGAGGGGAGTAGCCCCCGGTAGAATTCAAGATAGTTCTTGGCGACTTGGAGGTTGGCTTTGGCGGCCTCCTCCCGGCCCTCCTCCGACATCCGCTCGGCAACTTGAAGTGCGATCTGCACCTTGACCAACGGGTCGTCTTGCCTATTCACCACGTAATCGACGCCCTGGGACTGGGCCAGTGCCAGTTGAGCCATCGCATCCTCCGGCTTTTCCTTGAGTAGCTTTAACGCGCGGTTGAGCTTGCTTTCTACATAGTCCAACTTGACCAGCACCGACGTGTGCAGCAGTTCGGCGTCTGCCAACCGCACTCCATGCACTGCCGCCTCGCCCTGCTTCGCGTCGGTGATCGGCTCCATCGTGTTGACCGCGACCAAGCCCTCATGGAGCGGAATTGTGTCCTCCTGTACACGGTCGACGTATCGGTAGACCTCCTTCCCTTGACTGTCGCGAACGATCGTGGTAACCGTGGTGGTCGGCAATAGCCGGCGCACGATGCCGATCAGCGAAAGTCCGCTTTCCAATTCCTCACGGGCCTGGTCGTTCTTCTCGCCGCCAAGGTACAAGGCAGCCTTGTTCAAGTGCAAAACGACACGCGAGGTAAGCAGAGACGCCTGCCGGAAGTCTTCGCCCGCCAGTTCACCCTCGGTTTTCCGGTCCACCGTCGTCGTGTACTGTTTACCACTGCCCGTCGAGATACTGGTGGGGTTGCTGGCTGTGGTGGCGCTGGTTGCCTTCTTCTCTGGCTGGGCCTCCGCGCCTGTAGTAGCATACAAAGTTGCCGCCAGAACACCGGCGCACACGACAGCCGTCAGCGCGCCGATTCCAATGGTCCATCGTAAAGTCTTTGAGTTAGTCAGTTTCATTTCAATCCTCCTTTCTGTCGCAGAACAAGCCTTTCTTCAGTTTGAAAATGACATTTTTCCGTCTTCTGAGACTGACACGCGTCACTGACGTGCAACGGGGGAAGCAAAACGTGCGCCAAAGCCCGGAGACGCTAGAATCGTGTCTGGACGACCTTGATCTGCCCTCATAGGCCGATCCAACCAGACTGACCGGATGCCAATTTGTCCGATTCGACCGGCAAATACGCCGGACAAAGTGGCCACCCAAATCGTGCCTGGATTGTTGGTTATCTTCGGAAAGCGACAGAGTCGCGAGAGGACACCCCCGAACGCATCAAGAGCAATCCGCTCCGAGAAGTGCCGGCGGCGATAGAAAACCGTCCAGCCGGAACGTCGCTTGCCTCCGCACGACGGCCAGCAGCGTGGTCTCTCGTCGCGGGATTCAGCGTTGAGAAGGCATTCGTCGGCCTTGGATTCCTCGTCGCTTTCACCGTAATTGTCCTGTTTGGTCTGGATCTCATCTGCACCTGGCCTTTCGGACGTGACACTCCTACTGCCGAAGCAGTTTTTTGCATCTGTGGCGCCGTTCTCGGCTATTTGAGTTGGAACACGTACCGGGACTTGCGTTGACGACGGCACTCAAGAGGCAGGGCTGGCCGCATCAAGCGTACGTCGTCCAAGGTGCCGCATCCTCGCTTCGTACTGCCGGGCACTGGGCAACAGAATATGGAACGTGGTGCCCCGGCCCACCTGCGATTCAAAACTGATTGTACCACCAAGATCGTCAATGGTTCGTTTGACGACGGCCAGCCCCAGCCCCGAGCCCTCCGACTTCGTCGAAAAGAAAGCTTCAAAAATGCGCGGCTGGTCATTCGGCGAAATGCCGCAGCCGGTGTCCTCAATATCGAGCCACACCTTCCCACCACCCGCGTGGAGCCGTACGAGAACACTTCCACCGTCGGGCATGGATTGTCGTGCGTTTACCAGCAGGTTCAAGATCGCGCGGCGCAGCTTACCGCGGTCTCCTCTCACCTGTGGCACGCCTGCTTTCGCATCCACCCGCACTTCGACGTGAGATTGTTCGAAGTCGAGCGACAAGAAATCGACCACTTCGTTTACAAGTTCGGTCAGATCGATCTCCTCCAGCTTGTCTTTCAGGGGGCGAGTAAGGGTCAGGAAATCGCTGACAAGCTCATCGAGGTCAGATACGACATGCTGCAGCTTTTCGATCCGCGCAAGCAAATCGCCATCATATTTTTCCGCGGATTTGCGGAAGAGCGATATGTAGGCGCCCAATCCATTCAGGTGATTGCGGATTTCGTGCGCCAAGCCACCGGACAGCAGGGCCGTGTGGGTGAGATGCTCAATTCGCCTCTGCTCCCGCTCTGTCTTTGCCGCCTGTCTGGCAAACCGGATGATCACACTGCCGGCGACGGCCAAAATCGCAGCATCGGCGACTGCTTCGATCACCACATACCCAAAGAAGAGCCGCCGGTCCTCCGGTAGGATGCCGGACCAGGCCCAGATGGTAATGATCGTGCGAAGGACAATGAGCAAGGCAACCGCGCCGCCCAAGATAGCCAGCGGTTGTCTAAGCTTTCTCACAACTGTTCTCCTGATCGGCGTCGCATTCTCCCGTTGCCGGTAGTCTTCGCCTGCTGTGAGACGGCACGCAAGAGCATTGCCAAAGAGATCGGCTTGCGGAGAAAAGCCGACGCACCTTCGGCCATCGCACGGTCCTGAATCGAGGTTTGATCGTCACCGCTGACCATTATCACGGGAGTCACAAGGTCTTTTCGCCGGAAATCCCGCAAGAGTTGCAGGCCGTCCAGCCCAGGCAAGTGGACGTTGAGGATGATGACCGCCGGCGTAACCCGTCCCAACAATACGGTTCCCTGATCGCCGTCATGAGCCAGGAAGACCGTAAAGCCCGCGTCCCGCAATGCCTCGGCTGCCGTTTCAGTCCATGGCACGTCATCGTCGACAATCAGCACGGTGCTGGCAGACATAGCAGGAACCTCTTCGAACCGAAATGGCGTGGCACGATAAACTACCTTTCCGAAACCGCCACGGAATTCCGATCAAGGTCACATCCAATAGTATAGCAAGAACGCCGGATCGGCCGGAGAATAGGTACCTCCCACCTCGCGATGCAACGATTCTCCGGCCGATCACCCACCCGACGGGCCATCCGTGGCACTTACGACGCTTTGACTGCGATCCGCCTCCCCTTGGCTTCCTCGCCCTTGGGAACATGGATCTCCAGGACGCCGTTATGGTAGCGGGCGTCGATCTTGTCGGTCTCGACGCCGCGCGGCAACGAGACCGTTCGATACAATCGACCTTCTCGATAATGGCGCCCGTTGCCCTTCTTCTCTTCTTGCTTATGTTCGGCCTTCAACACCAGGTTGTTGCCGACGATTTCGACGTTGAAGTCGCCCAATTCGAAACCGGGCGTATCCGCGCACACGACGATTTCGTTTTCCTTGTCGTCAAGGTTGAAGCCCCACCCAACCGCTGGCCAGTCGCTTCCCGACAGCGCCGGCCAATTGCCGAAGTACCGATCGAACAGGGAATCGAGGTCCCTGCGCATCTGGATCAGCGCATCTTGAGGTCGCTCGGCTAGCGGGGTGGCGCCGCGATCTTCATCGCGTCGCTTCCAAGGAATCAGGTTCCACATACTTGCACCTCCTTCTTTGAGTGTCGTTTTGGAATTCCTCGTCAAACGGACTGCAGCTCACGCCGGGTCAATGCGGCTAATTGCCCGCCTTGACCGCGATCTTCCTCGGTTTGACCGCTTCCGTCTTCGGCAAATGGAGGGTCAGGACGCCGTTGCGCAGCTCGGCGGCGATCTTCTCCGCGTCGATGGCCTCGCTAATCGTGAAGCTGCGGTGAAAATCGCCGATGCCATATTCGCCGTAGACGAAGTCGTGCCCGGCGTGCCGAGGCTCCACTTTGCCTTCGATAGACAGGTTGCCGTTCTCGAAATCAATCGCCAGGTTGTCCTTGCTCACGCCCGGCAAATCGCCGTAGAGCAGAAGCTCGCCTTCGGTTTCTACAATGTCGAATCGAGGCGTGTAGGTTGCCGTGTTGCGGGTCCGCTCCGCGACGGCGCCATCGCCTTCGCGCTGCTTCTTGGCAAGTTCTTGTGCCATAATCTTATGCTCCTTTCAAATCGTTGTTCGTTGTTCGAAAACAAATCTCCTCAGCCGAGTCGCCGCAAGGACTCTAATCGGCCTTGATCGCCAACCGGCGGGGCTTTGCCGCTTCGCTCTTCGGCAAGGTAACTGTCAAAACGCCGTCCTTGAACTCCGCTTCGACAGCGTCGGTCTTCACGTCGCAAGGCAGGGTGAGCAGCCGGCTGAACTGGCCGTAACCCCGCTCTTGCCGGTGCCAGGTGCCTCCCTCGACGACCGGCGGTTTCCGCTCCCCGCGGATGCTGAGCTGGTTTCCACCAGTCACGAAGATCTCCAGGTCGCCAACTTCCATCCCAGGCAACTCGGCCTCGACGTAAACCGAGTTCGCGTCCTGCCACATGTCCAAGGCCGGGTACGCTGCTGCGGGAGCCAACGACCGGTCTCCACCGCCAAAACGGCGGAACATGCGGTCCATCTCCGCACTTAACCGATTCAGTTCGGCCAGCGGGTTATCGGGCCAGCCCCAGCCTGTGGACGCGAACGGTTCAAAAAGCTCGCCGCCAATCGGCCGCCAAAGAGTGTTTGTCATAAAAGACCTCCTTCCAAGTGTATATGTGGGGTTCTCTCGCCGACTGGGGCTCCGATCGCTCCAGTGAGACGGCGACGACAACGCAAGAGAACGCAAGAAATGTGCCGGACTTGCAGGACTTTAGAACATGCCCGATCAAGATAGCCTAAGTACTTTTGAGATAATGACTTGCATTTATTTGGCTACTGGAAGGCGATGCCTGTCACGTACTTCGTCAGCACCGGTTCGGTCAAACTGGCCGATAGGCCGAACACCAGCAACAGGACACAATGGCCGTCTGTTTCCGCGCCGGAACGATCGTTGCCAGCGTCGCCAGCACGACTTATGCAATTTCGGCGGCACATGGTTTGCGGGCTAATGAGGAAGCCAATTCTTGATTGTCGTGAGGATTGTGCCGTGAGGGACTATTACGCCATCCTTGGAGTGCCGAGAACTGCAACCGCCGCAGAGATCGACGCTGCGTTCCGCACCCTGGCAAGGAGCTGTCATCCGGACCTTAGGCCCGAGGAGGAGGAAAGAAACGCGACTGCGGAATTCAAACTGGCCACTGAGGCCCACGAAGTGCTTTCCAATATCGAGAAACGCCGGGAGTATGACCGCGCTTCGCGCCAAAAAGACCGGTCTCCGCCCTAGTGAGCCCCTTTTCAAGTCGACCGACGAAATCCAAACCCGTCGGCGAGCCAGTGCAGGGACCATTGGACGTCGAGGCGGAGTTGCACTTGGTTCCGGAGGAAGCCAATCGAGGCAGTCTCCTAGAATTGCGGATCTCAGTTCCGGCACCATGCCATTGCTGCCGGCGGCAGCTTGACCCGACTTGCCAGGTTTGCGGGGGAAAGGGAACAGCCACGGAGAGTCGTATCATTCATCTGCAAGTCCCTGCCGGGCTCCATGACGGCGAAGTTCTCTGCATGCCAGGGTTCGGTCGAGCAGTATCGCTGGGAGGCCCGAAAGGTGACCTTTACCTTCGTATCCGCGTGCGGCCGTGCTGGTGAGGCAAATCAATAACGCGGTGCCGGCAAGTATGCATGTTGTCTACCACGCTGGCGGCGCGGCTAGAAAGGTAGCTGATATTCCTTGATTTTCCGATGCAGCGTGCGCACGCTTAGGCCTAGCGCAGCAGCCGTATTGGCGCGGTGGCCGCCGGTTTGTTCCAGCATCCGGCGGATCGCTTCTTTCTCGATTTCGGCCATAGTCATTCCCGGTTGGATGGCCAACTGCGGGGCAGGCAGCCGGCTGATATAGGCTGGCAGGTCGGAAAGCTCGATGATCTCGCGGACCGACAGAACAATGATCCCCTCCAACGTGTTGCGGAGTTCGCGCACGTTGCCGGGCCAGTCGTAGGCTTTCAGAGCTGCCAATGCCTCGGGCGTAACGGCACAGGCTGGACGCTGGTTCTCTGCGGCGATTTGCTGCATGAAGTGATGGGCCAGCAAGGGAATGTCGTCTCTCCGCTGCCGCAACGGCGGCAGTCGCAACTCCACCACTTTAAGACGATAGTACAGGTCCTCCCGGAACTGCCCTTTCGAGGTCAATTCGGCCAGGTCTTTGTTGGTTGCGGCAATCAGGCGGACATCGACTTCCGTCTCCTTGGTGCTGCCCACGGGCATGATCTTCTTGTACTCGATGGCTCTCAGCAGCTTGCTCTGCAACCCCAATTGCAACTCGCCGATTTCGTCGACGAACAACGTGCCGCCGTTGGCGGCTTGAAACAGCCCGCCACGGCGTTCGGATGCCCCCGTGAATGCGCCTTTTTCATGCCCGAACAACTCGCTTTCGACCAGCGTCTCCGGGATGGCGGCACAATTGACCGGCACGAACGGCTTTGTGCGGCGGCCGCTGCTTTCATGGATTGCCCGGGCCACCATCTCCTTGCCGGTTCCGCTCTCGCCAAGGATCAGGATGGTACTGCGGGTATCAGCCACCAGGCGCACCCGCTCGAAGACTTCGCGCATCGGGGCGCTGTTGCCCACGATATTCTGAAAGCTGTTGCGCTCGCCAAGCTCTGCATGAAGCCGAGCGATCTCGGCGGCCATCGAACGCCGTTCCAAGGCCATGCGAATGCGGTGCGTCAGTTCCTCCGGTTTGACGGGCTTGGTCAAGAAGTCGAATGCGCCTTCCTTCAACGCAGTCACGGCCGTATCGACGGTCCCGTAGCCGGACACGAGGATCACGGCGGCGTGCGGCAGCTCCTGCTTGGCCTTGCGAAGCAGGGCCAGCCCGTCCGTGCGAGGCATCTTCAGGTCAGTAACGATGACCGCCACTCCGTCATGCAGGTGCCGAATGGCCTCGTCGCCATTGGCCACGGAAATAACGCCGAAACCTTCGCCCTCCAGCCACTCGGTCATCGCCTCGCGGCTAGCGCGGTCATCGTCAACCAGAAGCAGGGTGCAAGTTTCGTCAGGCATTGGGATGCGGCTGAGCGGCTGGCCGTCATTGCTTAGAACACTCAGCAGAAATCAGCAGGAAGTGTAGCAATCGCAGGACCCTTGTCGATTTCTTCGACACGTTCTGCGGTCAATCCCCAATTATACGCAAAAAAGCGGTTGACAACGATAGGACGTAAAGCCAAAGGCAAGTTTGAAAATCCCAGAAGACTTGAGGCTCTGCGGTCTTGGCGAGCAGCCGGGGCGTGTTCGGCACGAGGTGTGCAGTTCCAGCGGAGATGGGCGTCAGTCAGGGCGTCATGCCGGGCGTTCCCATCAAACACTTGGGGAAACAGTTCTCGAAGTAATACAAATCGGTTCAGGTCGATACCTTAGTCTTGTCCTCCGAGATGGCAGGAGGTGAAAAATGCTCGTGCTCTCTCGCAAAGCCGGAGAAGCGATTCGCATCGGCGCCGATGTCCAAGTTACCGTCCTTCAGATTCGTGGGAAGCAGGTTAAGCTAGGGGTCATTGGGCCACGAGAGGTAACGATCTGCCGTGAACAAGTGCATCGACGTAGCCATAACCGAGCGGAGGACCATAGCGATGCCCCAAGACCCAGTTGCTTGCGGTCACCCTTTTCGCAGCTTAGTACAAGTGGCCTTGGCATCTACGGTGCGCTCTCTGCTCGGCCCACAACCGCTACACGGCAGCGGCTGCGCCGTAGCCGGGCTTCACCAGCCGTCCGCTGAAGGCGTTGCCGGCGGCAAGGCACGGCCGGATCGCACCCAGAGAACGTCAACTCGGCAACCCACGGGAGGTTTTTTGCCTGCGGCAAAAACTTGAGGCGAGAACGAAGGGAAGCTGCTATCCAAGGCCGATTTTGTTCAGCGGAGCAAAAAGTCAGGTTCGAATGACCAAGATGTCGCTGTCCGCGGGGACCAACGCGGCAGTGATCAAAGCGATCTTGATGGCGGACGCCGACAAGAACCCGCTTCCGAATTACATCGTCGCCAGCACCGTGTCCGTTGCCGAGGTGATCGAATCCTGCTTCCTGTCCGACGGACCATAGGACCAACTGCCGTCCCAAATCCATGCCGCAGCGGCCTCTTGCGCCGCAACCGAGGGCTGCGGCGCGACCGCTTGCAGCACGGCATCATGGGCCGCCGCGCAAGCCGCGACCGCCGCAAGTTCCTTGACAGGCGGCCCGTAGGATAGATTTGCAACATGCTGCAGCGACTGGGCGGCCGGCGGCGCAGGCGTCTCGCCTGCCGCGGCCGGCAAGGACGGCTGCACCACGGTGGCGGAGGCCGTATCCGTGCTAACCGTGGCCGTCGCTGCGCCCCCAAAGGCACTCCCGCCACCCGCGCCAATCGTCAGGCTTGATCCGTCGGGCAAGCTGCCCGCGCTGCTTACCGTCAGCGTGCCCGCTAGGACCGTGGTGCCACCGGAATAACTATTGCTGCCGGAGAGCACAACGGTCCCGGCGCTGTCCTTGGTCAATCCGCCCGGGCCGGTCAAATCGGCGCTGATGTCGCCGCTGAGGACGGTCCAGTTGCTGGAAAGGACCGTTGCATCGGTCACGCTGCCGCCCGCGAGCGGATCAAAAAGTCCGATGATCGGCACGGCGTAGGTGTTGCCCATCTCGGCATACAGGTCGTGCCCGCCCAGCGAAACAGGCGAGTAGGGATGGTTCAGGGTGTTGACTTGTCCCGTGATCCGCTTCTGCGGGATCGGCTGGCCCTGCGTGTTCGTGGCGAAATCGTTCGACATCAGGAAATACCAGTCGGAAGGCGAGTTGCTCGTGCCGCCGGTGGTGTTCGGCGTGTACAGCCCGATGTCGGTAATGCCGTCATGATCCAGGTCGGCGGCGACCGGTCGGGTGTTCGCCCCCAACTGGATGCCGTCGCCGCTGACGTTGATCGTCTGGTGGATGTCCCAGGTCTTGGTCGCCGGGTCCCAGAGTTGGAAGTAGAAGGTCTCGGAACTGATGTCATAGGTAGCCAGGTCGATGTGTCCGTCGCCGTCGAAGTCGCCGACGATCGGGTAGCCTGCGTGCCAGATGGGGACCTTGGTGAGCGTGCCGCCCAGGCCGTCGCCGTACAGGCCGCCGGTGAACAGGTCCCAATTGGTGCCGTCGTACAGTCCCACTTCGTCGTGGCCGGCGGGGGCCGTGCCCGTCGGGTTCCAGTCGCCGGCGATGGGCTGGCCGTTGATCTGATTGGGATCGGTGTAGTTGATGATCGGCACGCCGCCATCGTTTTCGATGAGCCAGCGATAACTGCCGTTGACCAGGCCGTAGGCCGACAGCTTGGAGAAGCCGTTGGCCGATACGGCGGCGGTCCCGCCGCTGGAAGCGGCCAGCCCCGTGCTGGAATCCTTGTAGGTGAACGTTGTCGCGCTGGGAACCGAGGTGATTGTGAACGAGCCGTTGTAGCCGGCCACGCCGACCCCGGCGATAACGACCGTGTTGCCATACGAAAAACCATGGGGGGTCGCGGTCGTGATCGTCACCGTGTTGCCCGACTCGGTGGCGCTGACGATGTTCACAGCGGCTGAAATCGCCGTGGAGGCCGGTCCGTTGAGCGAAGTCGGCACGGAGAAATCACCGGCAAAGTCCTTGTCGCTGGCGTAGCCGATGGAGTAGGCCACGTCGCGGTTGGCGGCCACGGTGTTGTTCGGGTCCCAAGTAAAGTTGCCGTTGGTGTCGATCCAGGCGCTGCCGCCGCTCCAGGTGCCGATCTCCGGACGGCTGTTGACGGTGAAGGCGGCCACGAAATTGCCGCCGGGGATGCCGTTGCCGGAGGGGAAACTCGGCCCGCCGTTCGGTTGGGCCGCGTTGCTCTCGCCGTCAAGCTCGTTGCCGGCCGGGTCCACCAGACTGCTGGCGTCGATGGTCAGCGTGTAGTAATCGTCGGGAAGCGGGGCGGCGAAGATGAGTTGCACCGTGGCGGTGGCCGGCTGCCCGGCGACAATCGGGTTGTCGGTGATGACCACGCTCTGGATGGCAATGGTGCCATTGGCTTCACCTTGGAGCACGATGTTTCCCGGGCTCTGCAGGGCGGCCGTGGCGGTGGCGGGCGTGGTGAAGCCGCCGCCGCTGAAGGAGACGGTCGGGGCCGACGTATAGCCGTTGCCGCTGGAGGTGATTTCCACGCCCGTCACCATGCCGCCGCTGAGGAGGGCGATGCCGGTGGCCTGCGTGACGGCCCCGCCGCCGCTGAAAACGACGGTCGGGGGCGAAGTATAGCCGCTGCCGCCGGCCGTGATCGTCACCACCGGCGTGGGGATCAAGAGGGCCAGGTAATTGGGGAAATCGGCCGCGTCGCGGGCCGGATTATCGACCACGCCGATCGTCAGGCTGTTGACCAGCGGGGTCGGCCCTTGCACGGTTCCCGCCACCGTCTTCTCGCCGAACAAGTTGTAGGTCGGGGATCCGGTAACCTGCACGTTGCTGATCTGCGGTCCTTGGGTATCGACGAAGATCGACAGGGTACTAGGCTCGGAGACGTTGCCCGCCAGGTCCTCCGCGGTTACGAGGAGGGTCCGCGTGCCATCGTGGGGGAAGTAGGCCGGGTTGTTGAGGTCTACGCTGGAGGCCACGGTCCAGGCCCCGTTCGCATCGGCATTCGTGCCGTCGTTGGGAACGGCCACGCTCGTGCCCAGCAGGACGGAGGGAGTGGCGGTTCCGCCGCTCGAGGCCGCCAGCCCCGAGTTGGTATCCGTGTAGGTGAAGGTTGTCGCACTGGGAACGGACGTGACCGTGAAGGTGCCGTTGTAGCCCGCCACACCGACGCCGGAGATCGTGACCACGCTGCCCACGGACAGGCCGTGGGGGGGCGTGGTCGTGATCGTCACCGTAGTGCCCGCTTCCGTGGCGGTGGCGATGTGGAACGTGGTGGTCTCCACCTCGGCGTAGACGCTGACAATGGCATTTGCCTCCGCGACCCCGTAGAAGGTCGGCGCCGTGTCGTTGGTGACGTCGTCGACGTTTGTCAGGGGGTAGCCCTGCACCCCGCTGTCGCTGCCGGCGGCAAGTCCCGACTTGGCGACGCCCGGCGTGCCGAAACTGACCGGGGGCGGCAGCGTGTCCACGGTGATCTGCAACGCAGTGCTCTGAGCGCCGAACCCGGTCTCCGTCGGCGTGGCCGGATCGACCATCTGCACCTCGGCAACAAGGTTGTGTACGCCGTCGGCAAGGGCCGTGGTGAACGTATACTGGTAGAGACCGGGGAACGAGGCGCCCACCGGGGTGGCGTAGCCCACGGGGGCCTGCGTATTGGCGCCGTCGAAAACGGCCACGCGGAAACCGGGCGTGGTTTCCGACGTGCTGTAGGGGATCGGAATCACGCCGGCCGGCGGGGTGTTTGCCGTGCCGTTGCCCGGCAGATCGTTGAGCAAAACGCCGTCGGCCACGTGGATGTAGATCGTCGGAGTGTTGATGTTGGTAATGTTGTCGAACTGCGAAGGGCCGCTGTCGTCATTGGGTGTACTGGGCGGCAGGTCACCCGTGTCGGTGATGGCCGCGGTGGCGGTGGCCCCTGAGCCGCCGCCGCCGGTGATCGTGATGGTGGGAGGCGAGGTGTAGCCCGTTCCATCGGTGATGGTAATGGACGTTATCACGCCATTGCTGATTTGTGCGGTTCCGATCGCGCCCGTACCGCCGCCGCCGCTGAACGTGATCGTGGGCTCCGACGTGTAGCCGCTGCCGCCGCTGGTCACAGTGGCCGTCAGCACGCTCCGCGCAAGCTCGAGGTTGTAGGGCACCGGCGGCGGCGTATCGATGATCGTGGCGCTATAACCGTTGACCACGGCCGGGGTGGCGCCGAAGACGTGGAGGTAATAGCTTTGTCCGGCCACGGCCGGGATCCGCACGCGGGCGTTGGCCGTCGCGCCCTGGGCCCCGAACGTGCCCGGCGCGGCGGCGATCACGTCTCCCGCGGCGTCGAGGACCTGCAGATCGAGTTCCCCAGCGGCGGGCAAGAGCCCCGTATAGAGATTGAAGTAGACCTGGAAATCGAGCGTGCCGGTGGATTGCGCGACGACCTGGTAGTAGTCCTGGTCTCCGGGGATGCCGGGGAACTGGGCGTTGTTGGGGAAGATGCTGGCGTGCTGGATCTGCAGCGTCGCGCCCGAGCCCAGGAACGTCGCAATGGACTGGAAGTCATTCGGCTCGTTGGCGTCCGGCCCCATGACCAGGATGTTTCCCTCACCGGCGACATTGGGAGAAATGATCGGAATGTTGGTGAAGGAGATGTCGCGGCTCAGGACGGCCGCCGTATAAATCTGGACGTTGCCCGAGTTCGGCGTGTTGCCGTGATTGACGACCACGAACTGGTTCGCAGCGGACGCATTGACGATCAGGGCGTCGATGGCGCCCGGGAAGCCATTCAGCACCAGGTTCTCCACGCCTGGCCCGGTCACCTGGAATTGCTGATTGATGCTGAGGTTGACCGCGGCGGCGGAGACGGTGAACAGGTCGTTGCCCGCCGCACCGTTGTAAACCAGTGTATCGGTTTGAACAGCGCCGGCGTTGGCCAGGGCCACGTTGCCGCCCGCGCCAGGTTCGTGAAGCTCAGCGGCACCAACGACGCGACCTGGACGGTCCCCGAATCGACCGTGGGGCCGGCGGTGTAGGTGTCCTGGTTGGAGCCCGTGGGAGTCGTGACCGTCAAGCTGTCGTTGCCGCCCTGGCCGTTGATGGTCACGTGTTCCACCGTGGCGAAGGTGATGTTCACCGGGCCCGCGCCGGTAATTGTGCCGCCGTCGGCCGCCGTGGGTGTGAAATCGATGGTGTCTGCGCCCGTCGTGCCGTTGGCAATCAGCGTGTCGCTGGCCGTCGGGTCTCCGCCGTTGACGGTGATGCTGGCCAGTGCGGCGGGCGTGTTGGGGTTATTGAGGTTGAACTGGTCGCTGCCGGCCAGACCGTTGATGACCAGGGCGGCCTTGACGGTGAATTCGTAGACTTCCTGATTGTCGACGGTGACCTCGCCCCAAGTCGGGTCGAGTGCCGGCGTCGGATCGGTTCCTTCCGCGTAATTGACGGCATTGGCGGCGTTCGTGGCGTTGACGGTGGCGGTCGTCGCGGGCACGCTGTCATAGACCGGTGCCAGGTTCTCGAAGTAAACGGTCTGCGTGCCTCCCGCCCCGACGATCACGTCGGTCCCCTGTCCGGCGTTGGGCCCCACGCTGTAGGTGTCGCTGGTCTGGACTGTGGCGGCGGTCGGCTGGTCGAGTTGCAGGGTGTTGAAGCCGCCGGTCCCGGTGTTGCCGCCGTTGTACTGGATGCCGTTGGGAACGTTGATCAATCCGTTCGAGCTGTCGACGATGAGCGTATTGTTGCCGCCTTCGCCGTTCACGCTGATTTGCGAAATGGCGCCCAACTGGTATGGGCCGTTGAGCGTCCCGTTGATGTAGACATCGAGCAGGGCGTTGTTGTTCGGGTCGCGGACCAGGCGGAAGATGTCGTTTTCGTTGGGGTAGTCCTGGTCGCCGGTGATGTTGAGGACGCCCGAGGTAAATGCGACCGTGCTGGCGTTTTGCACCTCATAGACGCCGGCGCCATAGGTGCCATCGACCAGCACATCATCGGCCGCGTTGTAGACCATGCCTCCGGTAAAGACTTGCGGGAGGTTTCCGCCAAACCGGCTCCAGGCGCCGGGGCGCTGGTCAGCATGCGTGAGACCCCGAGGCTGCCGCCGAAGAGGAGGGCGTCTTGACCCGAGCCGGGAATCACGGCCAGGAAGGCGGGGACGCCCCGCGCCCCGCCGGGTTGGTCAGGTTGCCGGTGATGTTCGTCCAATGGGCCCCCGCGTCGGTCGTCATGTAGACTTTGGTGACGGCATCGGAGAAAGAATCGGAGGTACTGGCGATGAAAGCGGTCTGCCAGTCATTGGGATCAAGCGCGATGGAAACGATGTTGCCCGCGCCCGCGGGTTGGCCGGCGGTGGCGGTCACGGTCCCGCCCGCGGTCGTGCGGAGGAACATTTCCGAGCCCGAAGCGACGTATAGGACGTTGGGATTCGCCACTCCGCCAAGCTGGCCGCCGTAGGCCATCGCCGATGCTTCCGCAAAGCCGGGTCCGGTCGGAATTTGCGTCCAGGTATCATTGACGTAGTAAGTGCTGCCCACGAGAGTTTCGGAGGCGCTGCCCACATTGTCCGACTCGTAAATGGCGCCGACGGGGTTGGCCGTGTTGGTGCCCCCGGAGATGACGATTCGTGTCGATTGCCCTGCCGCCAGTTGCGCGGCCGTCGGCGGCACGGCGTTGACGACCAGATTATTGAACAGGTCGTTGGCGCTGGCGGGATCGTCGCCGTCATCCTCTGACCCGGGATTATCCGGTGGAACATAAGTGGCGCTGTCGTCCTGAGTCAGACCGGGCAGACCAGCAGCCGGGAGAATAGCTCCGTCGTTATCGCCGGGAGCGCGGGTGTCGGCGCCGCTGAAGATCCGCCGCGTGGTCCCAATATAGCGGACGGATTCGCCGCTTCCCGCCAGGGTAAAGTTGTCCATAGCCGTCGCGACGCCGTCTCCTCCGGTTTGCGAGTTATAACTGAAGCTGCCAGCGGCGTCCTGGGACGGCGTGCCATTGTCCTGGACACCGCCAAAGGCGATGTGGAACTGGCTGTCGTAGGAGACGTTGTAAAACTCCGTGTCCTGGATCGTACCGCTTATGGAGGTCCAAGTCTGCGCGCCCGACACGGTGCTGCTGGGATTGGTGCATTGATAGATCCCCCCGTCGCAACCGAGCAGCAGGTCGCCGTTTGCCGCGAAAACCAGGTCTCGCGTGTCCGCGTGCGGCGAAGTGGTAACGCCGTTGCTCGCAGGAACGGCCGTGCCCGGGTCACCCGACGACCCCGCGGCCGCAGGCGTGATGGCGGTCCAGGTGTTCAGCGTCGAGTCGCCCCGCGCGACGTAACCTTGCGTGCCGTTAGGACCGTTAGGGATCCTGTCCCCACCGATGTACACCAACGTATCGGAGTTCGGATCGGCCACGATCGACCCATGGATGGCCCCTTGATTGCCGCCCAGGACATCGGGCGGCTGGTTGACCCCGCCGACGAGCGGACCGACTGCTGACCAGGTGACCGTCCCGCTCGATGCCACACCCCGATAGACCCTCTGGTAGAAACCGCCCTGGGTTATGAGTTTGTCCGAGCTGTCGTATGTCGATTGGTTGATGATGGATGCCCAGATGGGATTGACGCCTGCGGGACTGATCGACAATTCAATGCGATCGGACGCGCTGAGGTCGCCCGGAGCCATGTTGTTGCTGACGTTGACCCAGGTCGTGTTGCCGCCCGTAACGTCGAGGAGGTAGACCCCGGCGCCGGCGCCGGCGACGCTATTGGAAGTGGCCGCATAGAACTGGTTTGGATTGTCCGGGTTGGCAACCAGGTCCGTGACGCCGCTATTGGGCAGCCCGTTGGTCCCCGAAAGCCGCGTCCAGGTCGTTCCACCGTCGTCGCTGCGGAATACACCGCCCGACGCGCCGCCGTCGGTCGTAGCGGCAAACACAGTTTGGCCGCCGTTGAGCGTCGTTGGGACCACGCGAAAGACACGGATGCCGGTGAAGATTCCGCCCGGATTTTCCACCTGCCAAGTGGCCCCCCCGTCGCTGGACTTGTAAATGCCGACCGCCGGATCCCCCGCGCCGCCGATATCGACACTCGACGCGTATTGGCGCAGGAAAATCGCGCTGTTGCTGCCGGTGCCGGCATAGATCACGTTGCTGCTCACGGGGCTGAAGGCGATGGAGTCGATGGCCAAGGAGGGCATAAGTTGGGTGGTCGTGGTCCACACCGGGCTCGCCGCCGTGAAGTCCTGGGTTTGCCAGATCCCGCCATTGACCGTGGCCGCGAACAGGTGCTTGGGGTTGTTCGGATCGACCGCGATTTGCTGGATCGCGCCCTCTTTCAGACTCGTGGCGGCGGTGGGACCGACAACATTGCCAACGTCATCGGTGATCGGCGCCGGACCTTCCGCCACCCAGGTTGGCACGCCTGAAAGCGTGACCGTCAACAGTCTCCGATTTTCCAAGGTCTCGAACCTCGCCCGCCGATCGAGATTTTCGAATGACCTTCGGCTTTTGACGAGCGAAGAACGGCGTGATTTGCGACCAGACTTGAAGAAGTTACTTGGTCCCATGGTTCGAAACTCCTCGCAAGGATGTAAGTGATGCAGGAGGACCTTCCACCTCGCCAAACGGCAGGCGATATGCTGGCAAAGCTGGTAATCCGTTGCGCAAGGCAATTCTGTCGGTCAGATGTCCAAAGGCAACCGATGCCCTGGTGGAAGTCTGGTGAAGGCTCAGGTGGAAATCTGGTGGAACTTAACGTACTCATCACGCTCCGCCGTGATGCCCTAACCCGGCCGCTGGAATTCGCCGGAGGCCAGCCACTCGGGCCACACGAGTGTCCAAAAATCGATGGCCAGCCCTGCGGTCACATAGGCGTAAGGCAACCAGCCGTAGCCGCTCTCACCCCACGCCTCGCCCCAGAAGGGGCTGATCAAGAGCGCGCCCCGCCAGGATCGCACGCGCCGGCGGTCGTCGTATCCCACGGCCAACGCCACGCGCCCGCCGCGAACGCCGTCGAAGACCGTCGCACAGGGGATGTCGGCGTCGGCCGAGAGCGACGTAAGCACCGAGAAGCCGAAAACCAGGGCAAACCCCGCCGCCAGAAAAGCCTTGATCGAATCCAGGACCGCCTCGCCCGACTGCCGGCAACCGTCCAGACGCAGGTATGTCATGCCGGAGAATTTCATTGCCGCGGCATAAACGAACGCGTCCGGTTCCCGACCGTTGTTTTCGGCGTCCAAAGGCCAGTCCTGTACGCGCGGCACGCCGAAACGGACGATGGCCTTCCAGGTGGCTCGGAGTTGCTCGCCGCCGTCGCCCGTGTGGGCAAGCCGCCGGCGGGCGACGTGGTCCACGAAACTCGCGGACGGCTCAATGATTTCGCCCGTTGCCCGCCGCTGGAAGTACTGCAGCAGGGACACGCAGGCCGTGGACGCGCTGGCTGAAATGGGTGCGTGGGTGTCGGCCGCCGGGCAGTACTCCCGCCAATCAACCTGCTTTGGCGCCGCAGGCTGCCGCTTCAGGCCGCCGAGGACCTTTTCCAATTCCTCGCCCTGGGGTCGATAATCCCGCGGATCGGGGAGATCGGGACGCCAGCCGAGTCCGGTAGGCACGAAAACGGGCATGTAATCTATCCCAAGAATGTCTTGACACGTTCGAGGCGGGACTGCCAGACGCACGGCATAGCATTCTCGCCGATAGCGACATGCCGTGATACACGAAGCATGGTGGAACTCTGGCGAAACTGCCCGGCAAGATGACCGTTTCTTTGCAGAGCGAAGGCTGGTCGATCCAGAAGAGGGAGGCAAGTGGACACTTCCGCATCCGGGCGAATTTGTAGGATGGACCCGGCCTGCGCAAAATCGGTCGTTTCTGCGGTTTACCAAAGTGGGTTTTGAGGGTCGTTTCTGTTCCGCCACTCCGCATGGCGGATGCCCCGTCGCGAAGCGACGACTGACGGTAGCCGTGGGTTCAACCCACGTTGTTACACACATCTCGGACCCCATCCGGCTCGCCCGGATGGTGAACAAGGCTGAATGGCTAGAACGGATAAGAAGAAGACGAACGACCCCCACGGGCTCGTCCCGTGGGTGAAGGAGGTTGTACGGCTACGGCGCAAGAATGGACTAGCTGCGCAACCTGATTCACCATCCAGGCGAGCTGGATGGGGTCTGATTCTCAATGCTGTCGGTGCTAGCTGTCCAACCTCCTTCACCATCCAGGCGAGCTGGATGGGGTCGTTGCCGGACTTGTGTGTAACAACGTGGGTTGAAACCCACGGCTACCGTCAATGGTCGCTACGCGACCGGAATACGGCACTTGCTGCCCCTTTAGCGAATGCTCGCCTAATCGCATCGAGGAACAAAACCGGCATAAGGTCCAGGGCGAGCATAATGCCGATTTCGCGCGGGCCAGGTCCATCCTACGAATCTCGGGTGTCGCCCTCGCCCTCCCGGCCCGGGCTCCGCTGCCACCGGACCCCCTGGCCGTTTCCGTTGCCCGAGAATTGGATCAAATGTCTCTTCTGGTTGCGATTGAGCGAATTGATCGTGTCGTGCAAACGCCGCTTTGGGTCCTGTTCGGGATGCGGAGGCAGTGGATCGTCGATATGGACGGGCCAGCCCTCCTCCTCGAAGGCCGCAAGGATCCGCTCCTGGTTGAGCGCTGGCACCTTGAACTGCTTGACCACGATCTCGTCCACCCGAAGTTCCTGGCGCTCGCGGTCCCATTTCGGCAACGGACCGCTGCTGTGGCCATTTCGACTCACGGCCGGCGACGAATCGGCCGCTTCATGGACAGTCTCCGGAACTTCCAGCCCGCCGTACGAATTGACCAACCCCTCGGGGCTGAGCACAAAGCAAGCGCTGGCGGAAAAGTTCAAAGGGCGGTCGGGCTGAAAGACGCGGCAATTATCACCGAGAGCGGTTACTTCCTGCTGGTGTTCCACCCAGCCCTTGCAGACCAGCCAACGCAACTCGTTGTTGGTCAGCCCCAACTCGCGAAGGGTCTGGATCTCGACGGCAAAATCCCAAGGATCGCGGCCAAGTTCGCGGGCAAAACTCGCCGCTTCGGCCAGATAACGGAGCACTACCGTCCCCCGGTTGCCCAGGAACAAGGCAACATCGGCAATCGTAATTCGATTTGCCGGCTGGAGAAACTGCGTGTCTTCCCGAGATGGTTGGTTGCAGTGGATCATCGCCCGTGGCTCTGCGCAACATCGAACAGAGAAACTGTGGTCTTTATAGCGTATGCGCCGGATACCGCCAGGACAAGTTTTCGCGCCAGATTTCGCAGCCGCCGGATTTTTCACAGGTCAGCCATCTACGCTGTAGGGGGGACCTCCGGGTCCGCCCAGGCTCAAGGAACGGAGCCGGAGGTCCATGCAATAGCCAAAACCATGTCAAAATGGAAAGCTTGCGTCGGTTGTATTGGTAAAGCTTTTTTTTCTGGCGAATTATTCGTGCCACACCGAATAATCCGATTATTCCCTCGATACGGATCATTGGGAATTATAGTCATGAAGCAGCAATCCAAACCTTATGCCTTATGGATGCAACAAGGAGGGTGCCGATGAGAGCGTTTCGATGGTTTCCAATCGTAGCCGTAGTAGTTGCAATCGGCATGGCAGATCGCACTGCGTGTGCCCAGGTCGCCGACCCGGCGGGTGCCGCCACGGCGCCGAACACCGCCGGTGTCCCCGCCAATCCGCTTCCAGTGGCCGTGCCGCCTGCCCCGGGGACGCAAGTTGCCGCCAGTGCTCCCGCCCCATGCCCCCTGTGCTGCGACGGCGCCGCGTGGCACGTTTTCGGCGACTACCTGTTGCTGCGTCCGCGGAACGCGGGCGTCGAATATGCGGTGCCGATCAACGGTCCCATTGTCGGCAATCAGGTCCCGATCCAAATCGGACCTACCGCCGTGGTCGATCCGGAGTTCCAGTCCGGATTCCGCGTCGGATTCGAACGGATCCTGAACGAGTGCAGTTCGGTTTCGTTGACGTACACCTACTATCGAAATGACGCGGACGACGGCCCGGTGACTGCCCCCACGCCGTATGTCTTGCGCCCGATGGTTTTCAACCCTTCGACCGCCGACGCCGCCACGGACTACTCATCGGCCAGCGCTCACGAGAGCATCAGCTTCAACCTGGTGGACCTCGATTACCACCACAACCTGTGGAGTTGCGATTGCAGCAGCATCAACTACCTGATCGGCGCGCGTTACGCCCAACTCACGCAGCAGTTCGACGCCGATTTCCAATCGATCATCACCGCCTCGGCCAATACGAACGTCGAATTCGACGGCTTCGGTTTGCGTCTGGGCGTGGACGGCGAGCGGATGATCTGCAACGGGTTCTTCTGCACGGCCAAATTCGACGCCAATCTCCTCGGCGGCCAGTTCGGCGTCAGCTACCTGCAGAGCAACACCAACAATCCCATCGTCGACACGACGACCTGGCACGACGCGCGCTTTTGCGGCATCCTCGAAGCCGAGGTCGCCGTCGGCTGGCAATCGTGCGACGGGCACGTCCGCGCCTCCGTCGGCTACCTGATCAGCGACTGGTTGAACGTGGTCAAGCCGTCCGACTTCATCTCGTCCATGCAGGTCAACCAATACAACGGGGCGAACCAGGTTGGCAGCACGTCGTTGGTCTTCGACGGCCTGACTGCCCGCATCGAGCTGGTGTGGTAGGCGCCGTCACTACGCAATGGCACGAATCGTTCCGTTCGCCTTGCCATGGGCCGACCTGACCGCTCACTCCGCCAACCCGGCCGATTCAGCCGACGGCGGACGACGGCGCAATACGCTGTACAACACCGGCGTCAAGTAGCGGTTGAGCAACAGCGCCATCAGCATTCCCCCGATCACCACGATCGCCAGCGGGCGCTGCGTCTGGGCGCCGATGCGCGTGGAAAACGCCGCCGGCAACAGCCCGAAGACGGCCGTCAAGGCCGTCATCATGATCGGCCGCAGCCGGTCCCGTGACCCGTGGAAGATCGCCTCTTGCAGGGGCTGGCCGGCTAGGCGCCAGCGATGGAACGCAGAGACCTGCAGAAGCGCATCCATCACGGCCACACCGAAGATGGAGATGAAACCCACGGCTGCCGAGATGCTGAAGTTGGTATGCGTGAGCAGCAGGGCCCAAATGCCTCCGCAGACCATGGTCACGACGTTGGAGAAAACGAGGAAGACGTTGGTGAGCGAGCGGAAGGCAAAGTACAGCAGGAGCATCACCAGGCCGGCGGCCAGGGGAATGACGATCTTCAAGCGTCGCTCGGCCTGTTCCATTTCCTGGAATTCGCCGGTCCACTCCAGGCGGATGGGAGCGACGACCAGGTCCTTGCACTTGAGTTTCGCTTCGGCCACGGCCCCGGCCAGATCGCGGTCGTGGATGTCGAACTTGATGGCAATCAGACGCTCTCCCTGGTCGCGGTAGATGTCGGAGGCCCCGCGCTGGAAAAACGAACCGCCCGGATTGGGCTTGCCGTCGGGCCCCAGGGGAGTCACCATGTCGCCTAGCCGCCGCCGCGGGGTGCGGCTCAGATCGTTCATCGTGGCGTTCATGCTGCTGCCGGTCAGGCTCGGCAGGTTGGCGCTCGTGCCGGTCGACGAGGGCCCGCTGCTGCCCCCGCTCACCGGCGTCGCGGACTGCCCGGGAGTCTGGCTGGAGGCGACCGTGTTTCCGGCCACGTCGACGGGTATTTTGAGGATCTCGTCGAGACTCAAGCGATTTTGCTCGGGGAACCGCAGAGTGATGTCGAAGCTCCGCTCGCCTTCGATCATCTGGCTGAACGGTTTTCCGCCCACGGCCGTCTCGCCCACCGCCTGGACGTTGCCCACCTTGAGGTTCCACCGCGCACACTTGCGCCTGTCGATGGGCAGCATCAGGTTCGACTGGCCCATGATCCGGTACGCGCCGACATTGTCCAGTCCCGGGATGCTCCGCATGACATTGATCATGCGGTCGGCCGTCCGCTCCAGTTCTTCGAGATCGGGACCGATGATCTTGACCGAGTTTTCGCCGCGCACGCCCGACATCGATTCCATGACCATGTTGCGGATATTCTGCGAGAAGTTCCATTCCACGGAGAGGATCGTGCCCTTCAACTCCCCGCTCAATTCATCGGTCAATTCTTGCTTGGTGCGGGGGCGCGACCTGCCCGCCGGCACCGGCCACTGGGACTCCGGTTTCAAGGGCATGAAGAATTCGGCGTTGTAGAAACCTGCCGGGTCCGTGCCGTCGTCGGGCCGTCCCACCTGCGTCAGGACCATCTCCGCCTCGGGGTAGCGCTTCATGATCTCATGGGCCTTCTGCGACAAAGCGCAGACCTCCTCCAGCGAGGAGTTCAAGGGGAACTGCGCTTGGACCCAGATGTTGCCCTCCTCCAACTCCGGCATGAACTCGCCTCCCAGGAACTGCAGCGCCGCCACGGTGCCGCCGACCACCATGGCGAACAAGGCCAGGGTCAGCCAGGGATGGTCCATGCAGCGCCGCAACTGCTGCAAGTAGCTCGTTTGCATGGCCCGCACCAGGAGGTTGTCGCGCGTGGGCTTGAGATTCTTGAGGAAGAACGTGCAGAGCACGGGGGAAAGGGCCAGCGCCAACAGCAGCGCCCCGCCCAGGGCGAAGGCGTAGGTCTCGGCCATGGGCCCGAAAATCTGCCCCTCCGGGCCCGACATCGCGAACAGCGGCAAAAATGCGCAGATCATGATCGCCGTCGAGTAGAACAGGCAGCGCTGGATCTCGTTGGACGCGAGGATGACTCGCCGGCCGATGGGCAGGTCGGAGTGCAGGCCGCCGCTCAGGTGCCGGTAGATGTTCTCCACGATGATCACCGACGAATCGACGATGATGCCGAAGTCGACGGCGCCGATGGAGAGCAGATTGGCCGATTTTCCCCGCAGAAAGAGCACCGCGAAAGCGAACAGCAGGGCCAGCGGGATGTTGACGGCCACGATCAGGGCCCCCCGCACGTTCGTGAGGAACATGAACAGTACCAGCAACACCAGCCCCATGCCGGCCAGCAGGTTTTCCCACACAGTGTCGGTCGTGACGTGGATCAGTTCGGTGCGATCGTAGTAGGGCCGGATCTGCACGCCCGGCAGCAGGCGGCCCGGCGACTCGTTCAATTGCCTGACCAGAGCCTCCACTTCCGCGAGCACCGGCAGCGACTGGTCGCCCTTGCGCAGCAAGCAGATGCACTGCACCACGTCGGGGTCGTCGTGCCAGACCCGCTCACCCTGGGCATCGAGGACTTCATTCCCCTGGGAATCTTTGAGTGGATAGCTCCGCTGCACGTGACCGAGGCGGGTCTGCCAGCCGACGACGACGCCTTGGCGGTCGGCGGCATCGCCCTCGCGCAGCGGTCCGCCCTCGACGACGTCGTCGACGCGCACGGGCACGTTGTTCGTGGCGGTCAGCACGATCTGGCGGATTTCCCGCAACCGGCGTTCTTCTTCGCTCCGCAGGTAGTCGCGGGCGGCCACCGCGTCCTTCATTCCCATGGCGGTCTCGATCGGGTCCTGGCCGTTGCCGATCAGTCCCAGAAAACGCACGATGTGGGCCGTATCGCTCTGGATGACATATTCGCCGCCCGCATTGGAGTTGCTGGAGGAAATCGCGTCCTTGATCTGCTGCAGGGTGATTCCGTAGCGCTGCATGCGGGCCGGGTCGGGGTGGATCTCGTAGCGCTTGACCGTTCCGCCGAAGCTGCAGACGTCGGCCACGCCCGGCAGGCGGCGGAACGATCGCTCGAGCGTGAAATCCTGCAGCGACTTCAAATCGTTCAGGTTGTAGACATCGTGCCCGGCCGCGTCCGTGGGGTTCGTCAACACGTAGCGGAAGATCTCGCCCGTGGGCGACTGCGGCGAGATCGCCGGGGTGATGCCGGCGGGCAACTGCGCCATGGCAAGACGGTTGAGGATCTCTTGCCGCGCCGCCGGCTGATCGACGCCATATTCGAACTGGTTGCGGATATGGCACAACTCGAACATTGACTGCGTCTGCGTGTACTTCAGGCCCGGCATCCCCGCCAGGGCTACCTCGAGCGGGATCGTGACCTGGCGTTCCACCTCTTCCGCCGACGCGCCGGGGTAGCGTGCCACGATTTCCACGATCGCCGGCGCCGGGTCGGGATAGGCCTCCACATTGATGTTGTTGACGGCATACAGGCCGTAGCCCAAGAGGGCGAAGGCCAGAATCATCACGATCAGGCGGTTCTGCACCGCCCAACGAATCAGCTTCTCGATCATGGGAAGTTCAACTTACTGTCTGTTGCGGAAGCACTTGTAGGGTGGGCCGAGTGAAACGAATCCCACTAAGAACACGCGCGATCAACGATGGTGGGACTTGTTTCACTCGGCCCACCCTACAGTTCGGCCACCTTCCGCCACAAGCACAGCTTAGGCTCCCGGTTTGCCTGCGGCGGATTTCAATTCATTGAGGCTTGCCGTCAACTGCGCGATTCGCGATGCGACCACGAGCTGGCCCGCCGGGAGCGGTTCCAACCCGTGCTGCCGCTCCTCCGCGGTCACCTGGCCGCGGAGGTAAACTTTGTCGCCGCTGCGGCGCGAGACGATGACCTGCCGGCGAACGTATTCCTGGGTACCCTGGGGATGCAGGAATACTGTCGTCCGGCCACCCTCCTCGCACAGGGCCGTCGCGGGGATCACGACCTCCGACTTGGGCGGTGGGACGTCCAGATGCACGGTGACGAACTGCCCTACCCGCAGCCGGCCGTCGGGATTGTCGACCCAGCCCATGACCATCGCCGTGTGCTGATTGGGATCGATGATGCAGCCGACCTGTTCGAAGCGTCCCGGCCGGGTCGCAGCATCCGGGCCCGAACCAACGGTAACCGACCACGCGCGATGGTCGCCTTTCAAGGCGTCCAACGAGGGCAAATCCTCCTCGTAGGCATGGGCCACCACGCGGAGCCGCGAGAGATCGGCGACCTTGAACAGGTCGAGGTTCGTGTCGACCAGGTCGCCGAGGGCCACGTTCCGCTCGATAATCGTGCCGTCCAGCGGAGAGAGTACTTCCAGCTTGGCCCATTGCGCGACGATCTCCTCGCGGTCCGGCGTCTTTTCGCGCGAGAGCCGCTGGGCCTCAGCCCGCACGTGCTCGATCTCCTCCTTGGAAATCCGCCAGCTTTGCAGCGTCCGCACCGCCCGCGAAACAGCAATCCGGTCGGCCTCGACCTTCCGCTCGGTATCGCGGAGGATGCGCTCGGGAACGGAACCCTCGGCCGCGGCCTTGGAGATCCGCGCGAGGCTGTCTTCATCCACGCGAAGCTGCGACAAGGCGTCGATCAGGTCGCTCTTCTTCTCGCCCAGGTCGCGGCTCCATATTACCGCCAGCAACTGCCCCTTGCGGACCCGCTGACCGAAACAAACCGCCGGCGAACGGCCGTCGCCCGGCCCCAATTCGACGATCTCGCCCGGAAAGCGGGCGTGCACGTGCGAGAGTCGATCGGCGTCGAGCATCAGCGTGCCCGACATCTCCAGCGTCACCGGCGCGGTGGAACTCTCGATCGTACACGTCTGGATGCCGAGCTTGGCGGCCATCTCGGCCGGCAGGCAGATCGCGTCCTTTCCAGGGGCAAGTTGCGCGACCGCGTCCGCGGGGCACCCGGTACTCCGGGTCGCGGCAGCCTGCAGGTATCGCATCAACCAGGGCGCAAAAATAGCCCCCACGGCGACGATAACGGCCAGAACGATAACGACCAAGGCATATCCTGCCAAGCGTCGGGCGGAAATGGTCACAGAATAACTCCTGATTGGGCACGCGCAGACAATTTAGCATACGTCAGGGCCCCGCACGCCGTCAAGTGTTACGACTTGTAGAAGTATAACACTCGCTAATTCTGGCTGTCGCTTGGCATCAGCTCCTGGCCCGCGCGGGTCGAGAGCGCCTGCAAAACGCCCAGATTGATCAAGTCGGCGTACCAGTGGACCGATCCGTCCATCAGCAAGCCGTTGACGCCGCCGGAGTGGTAGCTGCGCGCCGTGACCGCCGAGTAGGTCGGGATCGTTGTCGACTTTCCCTCAAGCTCGTTAGTCCAATCGCAATCGTACGCGGCTCCGCTCACGTTGGCAGGCACGACCGTATCAGATCCTGCAGCGAGTCACACAAAGTATTTCCGCGCGAACCGTTACAATCGATACTTCCGCCACTTTCGTCGCCGCTGCACGCCTGTTATTACCGTTGCCAACGCTACAATCGTTGCCACCGCCGCCCGTGTAATCAAGACGTTTGCCACTTCCGATACAATCCATAAGTCAGGAGCGTCAGCTTCAATCGACACAGCGCAACGGGGTATGCGATGGGGACGACGAAGGGACGGCGTATTGTCCTAGTCGCGACGTTGTGCGCAAGCCTGGCCGGTTGTTGCTATGACACGCAGTGCCGTGTTGACAGCCGTGTTGGATCGTTGGGACGACATTTTTGCAATGGGCCAGACGCAGTAGTGTACGACTTGATCTAGTTAATGAAGGCTTCGCTAGGTCAACACGATGGGCCGGACATTCACGATCATCGCTGCGCAGATAATCACTGCTACAGCCTTTCAATCCGCAGCACTGGGCCAGACCCCTGATCCGTTCCTTGCCCGGGAAGCGACACCGCAGGCAGCGGTATCCTATCCGCCTCCTGCCTATGGCGCGAGTATTCCCAGGCCTGCTCAAAATGCTCCAATTCAGGGCGCCGATGTTGCGCAGCCATCCGGAGGCACTGCCACAAAGCCCGGGGAGAAAAAGGAGGGCGAGAAGGACGACAAGGAGGAAAAGAAGGACGAGAAGAAAGACGACGACAAGAAGGACGACGCCGGGGTAATCGCCGCGCCTCAGCAATCCAATTTCCACGCTCAAACCACCGTGGTTGCCCAGGGCGACCCCGCTTTTGCAGCCAACTATTCCGGCCCCAACAGCCTGAACAGCGCGGGCGAGCGCCAGGAGACACTGTCGGCGGACCTGTTTGTCGGCCTGCGGCTGTGGCATGGCGCCGAGATGCACGTGGATGCCCTGATGTGGCAGGGCTTCGGCCTGACCGAAACATTTGGCATCGAGGCATTTCCCAACGGCGACGCTTATAAAGCGGGCACCCAGATCCCCGACTTCATGCTCGCGCGGTGGTTTGTTCGTCAAACATTCGGCCTGGGCGGCCATCAAGAGGACGTGCCCGACGGCCAGTTGGCGCTGGCGGGGAAAGAGGATGTTTCCCGACTGACCTTCACCGTCGGCCGTTTTACGCCCACGGACATGTTCGACAACAACACCTACGCGCACGATCCTCACACCCAGTTCTTGAATTGGGCGTTGACCGCCAACCTCGCGTGGGACTACCCGGCGGATGCCGTCGGATTCACCACGGGACTTGCCGCGGAATTGAATCAGCCGGACTGGACGCTGCGCTACGGGTTTTTTCAAATGCCCGGCCTCCCCGATGCCTTTACCGCGGACGACCGCATTTTCTGTTGGCCCAGCGGCGGCAGCGGCGGCGATTTCTGGCGTTCCTGGGCAATGATGACGGAACTCGAACGTCGCTGGAAGGTCGACGATCATTCGGGGGCAATCCGGTTCCTGGCGTACCTCGATGCGGCCAATTTTGCCAGCTTCAGCGAGGCGACCGCTCTCTTGCGGGCTAACCCTCCGCCTCCAGACGCCCCACAGGGAGTGGAGTCCACGGTGCCGGCCGCGGCGTTCGCCTACCGCTGCAAATACGGCTTTGGGCTGAACTGGGAACAGGAAGTCAGCAAGAACGTCGGCTTGTTTTCTCGCCTGGGCTGGAACGATGGCCACGAAGCGGCATGGGTGTATTCGGATGCGAATTGGTTGGCATCGCTGGGCGTGAGCGTCAAAGGGGCGGGATGGAATCGGCCCGACGACACCCTCGCCCTGGCCGGCATCTTGAGCGGCGCTTCGGCCGACCAGATAGAGTTCTTGAAGGCCGGCGGCACGGGCATTTTGAACGGCGACGGCAACTTGAGCTACAGCCCGGAAAAAGTCCTGGAAACTTATTACGATTTTCCCATCGGGAAAACCGCTCACTTCACGTTCGACTACCAGTTCGTTGGCGACCCGGCATTCAACGCCGACCGAGGTCCCGTATCGATTTTCGGAGTGCGACTCCATTGGGAACAATAGGGAAGACTCGCCATCGTGTGGCATTCTCGGTTGCCCAATTTGGGTTATAGACGAATCGGCGAGACGAAGTAGAATAAGGTTAGCTGTTTCCTCCACCTTAAGGCTGACATCCGCCAACACACGGGCCTTAAGGCGAAACATGCTCCGGGCCGCGCCCGAGTGGCGCGGCCCAACTTTTTTTATGAATAGCGATCACGATCCGCTTCAGGAAAAACATCATCTCCGGGCGGCGGCGCATCTTCGCCGGCTCCATCTGCAAGACGGGGATTCCCTCAGCGTCGCGATCTTCCAGCGCTTGGTCGGTCTTCCTCAGTACGCACGGGCGCGGACCGTGCTGTGCTATGTCAGCTTTCGCAGCGAAGTGTCGACCCACGCCTTCATCGCACGCCTGTGGGACGACCGCAAACGGGTTGTCGTGCCCTATTGCACCGGGCAACATCTCGAACTCTTCTGCTTGAACGGCTTCGACGACTTGTCCCCCGGCACCTTGGGCATCCTGGAGCCCAAGCCCGAATTGCGCGGGCAAGGCCAGCGGCGGGCCCAAGTCCAAGAACTCGATTTGCTGGTCATCCCCGGCCTGGCGTTCGACCGCCACGGCGGCCGGGTTGGCTACGGCAAGGGTTACTTCGATCGTCTGCTGCCGGGTGCGCGGGCCGATGCCTTGCTGGCCGCGGTGGCCTTCGAGTGTCAACTGTTCGATGCCGTGCCGGTCCAGCCGTATGACGTGCGGGTCGACGCGGTGGTCACCGAGACCGATATCTACCGTCGCACGCTGCCGCGCTGCCAGAGCCGATGAATGTCGGAAATCGGCGGGAAAAGGACAAGGCGGGAAGGAGCATGGATGCAGCTTTTTTTTCTCAGATTCTCTTTTGCTGTTCGACTTGCCTTCTGCCAACCGCGACTTCAGCGGATGCCAGGCGTTCGATCGCGTCTTTGCCAAGACTTGTCTGGCGGACCTGCTTCGGGATCAAGCGCGGCGCGGATGCCACAGATGCCGATCTCTTTGCACGATTCCAGTGAACTGCATAGGCGTTGTAGAAAACCTGGAAACCGAGAAGGAAGATTGCCATGGGGATCAAGACTCCCTTGCGCTGAAAAACTGCGAGCCAGGCTGAATGCTCCGTCAGCCACATGCAAAACGGAATCACGAGCAGGTAAGAAAACCGCACGATCTGCGACGATTCTTGCTGGTTGATCAACAGGGCATAGAACAGCACCGGTACGGCCACCGACAACAGCAGCCATTCCCGCTTTCGCCAGAGCCACGCGTTCAAGGCGAGGGCGGCGACGAAAACGGCCAGCAGCAGAAGCCCTTTCCCCGTGCTGACCGGAGTTCCTTGCAGCAAGGTGCCGAAAACGCCATCCAGCAACGGCCAATGGCTCTTGGGCGTGAACTGGATCGACAGGTGGGGGCGTACGATCCAGAGAAGGTCCCGGTAACGTGCCGCCATGGAGAGGTAGTAGGCGGTCAGCGGGGCGAAGGCGAGGACCACGCAGCGCCAGGGCAGGCGGTACCGCCAAAGGCAAACCAGGGTCATCAGGGCAATGGCGGGCCAGGCGCCCTTGTTCACGACCAGGCAGAACCCGGCGAAGGCAGCCCAGCGCCACCATTGTCGTGAAACGGCGTGCCATAGCGCGCCCAGCAGCAGCAAACGGAGGAGCGCGTCCGATTCCACCGTTACGGTGCCTGCGAGTCCCACGGCACTGGGATAAAAGGCATACAGGACCAGCCCCGGGAGCCTGGCCGCGGGTGCGATGACGCAGAGCAAACGGTCGAAATACCAGAGGCTTCCCAGCCAAGCGAACAGGCAAAGGAATTGCATCAGGATGTCATCCGGCAAGGCGCCGAGGGTGAGAACACGTGCAGCGGCAATCGCCGCCGGATACCCCGGAAGGTGATAATACACCGAATTCCGCCAGAGATCGTGGCTCCAGTCGGCATAGCCCGCTGGGTCGGAAACGAGCACGGAATAGCCGATATGCCGATAAACGGCGGCGACGATCAACCAATACAAGACCGCCGCGCACGCGATGATCGGAAGAACGATTGTCTTGCGATTGGTCGAGATGGGAGCATTCATCGAAAAGATCTCTTGTGGCAGAAGCGTTTATAGGGATAGGGATGCGAGTACGATCAGCAAGAGCACCGAACCGCCGATGAGCAGGCTCGTGCGGTCCATGATTACGAAGAGAATCGGATCCTCGCCCAGTTCGCTGCGCTTGGCCCTGAGCCAAAGGTAGGTGACCCAGTACATGAGGAGCGGGCATATCAGCCAAAGCAAGAGCGGCTGATGGTAAAGCTTTCGCATGTCGGGACTGTTGATGTACAGCGCGAAGACCAGGACTGCCAGGTAACCGCTCGTGCAACCGATGCTGGCCACGAATTCCAAGTCCTGGGTGTTATAGCCGCGGCGCATGACGGTCGTTTCCGACGTCTCCGCCAGTCTCGAAAGCTCCGTGTACCGCTTGGCAAAAGCCAGCGAAAGGAAGAAGAACAATCCAAAGGCCATCAACCATTCGGAAACAGGAATCCCCGTCGCTTCGCCTCCGGCAATGATTCGCAAGACGTACAAGCCCGTCAGGACGAACACGTCCAGCAGTACGCGCTCTTTGAGCCACGCGGAATACGCGAGCGAAACCCCCGTGTAGATCGCCAGGCAAAGCGCCAGGCTACGGCCGCCTGTGAAGAAGGCGAGGCCTATGCCGGCAGCCAGCAAAACTATCCCCAAAGGGGGCCCGACCCAAAGCGGGAGCCGCGCCGAGGCCAGCGGGCGATCGCGCTTGACAGGGTGCAGGCGGTCCGCCGCCAGGTCGAACAGATCGTTCACCACATAAACGCCCGAGGAACACAATGAGAGGCCGACGAAGGCCAGCAAACCCTCCAGGGTCCGCTCTGCCTCGAAGAAGCGGTGAGAAGTGATCAGCGGCACGAATACCAGCAAGTTCTTGGTCCACTGATGCGGCCTCATTTCCTCCAGCAGCGCGAAAAGCACGGCAGCGGCCGTGTGATGTGGATCGCCTTTCACTCTCAAGATGGACCTTCCACGAGTTCCCTGCCGCAAACCGGCTGTGCGGCAATCTGATCGCGCACGTTGGTGGAGAATTCTGCTACCCAGTCAGATAATTGTGGCTTTTTCCCGACAAAAGTCAAGTTCGTCGCCCTTTCGGGGGCTACGGCGACGGCGGCGGGATGACGGGCTTTTGATGCGCGTGGTACAGGATCAGCCACTTCTGCAATTCGCCGGCGATGCGGGGAGTTTGACCCGGCGGAGTCTCCATGGCTTTGCGGACGGTCGCCTCAGCTTGGTCAAAATCGCCCGTCTCGGCATAGGCCGCCGCCAGCACGTCCAGGGCGAGAATGTCTTGATACTTCGTCGCCTCGCACAGGCGACGCGCGATCTCCAAGGCGTCGGCGCCGAAGCGGGCCTCGGGGCGCGGGTCGCTGATGAGGTCGTGCACGATCTTGATGGTCAGCGCCGTGTTCTGCGGTTGCAAGGTCACTTGTTGCTTGCGGTGTTCCACGGCTTCCTGGAACTTGCCCTGCCGCCAAAGGACTTCGGCTAGTCCCCCCTGTGCCAGCGGATCGTCCGGCTTCAGTTTCAACGCGATCTGAAGATGCTCTGCCGCCCCGTCGAGATCGTTCTTGGCCAAGAGAATCAAGCCCAGGATGCGATGCCCCTCGGGCTTCTCGGGATTGATTTGCATGGCCGCCAGGGATTCGGCCAGGGCCTCATCATAGCGCTGGTTTTGCCGCAAGACCTCCGCCAGGTCGTTGCGGGCGTCCAGGTGCGTGGGGTTCTTCTCGATCGCGATTCGAAACTCGCGAATCGACTCTTCGGGCCGATTGAGACTGAAAAGCGCCACGGCCTTGATGAAGTGGGCCTGGGCGTCGTCCGGCTCGACCTCCAAGGCGGCCTCGCAAACTTTCAGGGCTTCCGCCGATTTGCCTTGCTTCTGCAAGTTGACGGCGTAGTTGGTCCGCGGCGTGAGGTACTTGGGATTGATCTCGACCGCCTTGGCGTAGTGCTCCATCGCCTCGTCGGCCCGGCCGGCGGCGGTTAGGGCATCGCCGTACAAGTTCTGCGCAAAATCGTTCGTATCGGGCTGGCAGGCAACGCAGTGTCCCCAGAAGCTGAGGCTGGTCTGCCAATGCGAAGTCTGCATCCAGGCGACAACGGCCAAGAGGGCGATGATCGGCGCGGCCAAGGCGGCGCACCAGGCCGTGCGGCCGCGCCGCGGCGCCCTCTGGGTCCGCGCCAGGTCGCTCAACCCCCAGACGATCATGATGTACAGGCCGATCTGCGTCAGGTAGGTGTAGCGGTCGGCTCGGGCCTGGGCGCCCACCTGCACCAGACCGATGACCGGCACGAGCATGCCCAAGTACCAGAACCAGCCGACGGCCAGGTAGCGCCGCCGCCAGCCCAGCCAGAGGACGGCCAGCGTGATCGGCACGAGAACCGCCAGCGCGATCAGCACGTCCTGCCCCCGCAGGCTCGACCCCGGATGCGGATAGTGTACGACCATTCCCACCGGACAAAACATCTGGCCGATATAGGCCGCATAGGAAAGCAACGCATTGCCCGCACGGTATTGAAACTCTAGCGGCTTGAAGGCCGGGACGAGGCTTTGCACCAAATCGTCAGCTTGCACGACACCGCCGAGAGGGCCAGGAGGGGAAGTTTCTCCAGCACGAGCCGCGGGTAAGACGCGGACAGGGGGAGAGGGGGAGACAACCGAATTCTCCCTTTCTCCCCCTCTCCCTTTCTCCCTTTCTCCGTGTCTCCGCGTCCCCCCGTCCATCCCGCGCCGATCCGCCGCAACGGCCAGTAGTCTAGCAAGAGCAATACGAACGGAACGGTCACCAACATCGATTTGGTCATAAGCCCCAGGGCCAGACTGACGAATACCAGCCCGTAGCGCCACCAGGAAAAAGGCCGCGTGGCGTAGGCCTGGTAGGCAAAGAGCGTCAACATGAAGAACAGTCCGCTGAGCAAGTCTTTGCGCCCGGTGACCCAGGCCACCGATTCGGCCCTGAGCGGATGGATGGCGAACAGGGCTGCCACCAGGGCACTGGGCCAGGTGACGCCGGTCAGCGCTTGCAAGAGCAGGAACAGCAGCACGGCATTGGCCGCGTGCAGCAGCACGTTGACCAGGTGATGGCCGCCGGGCCAACTGTCGACGTAGCGCTGCCGCTCGGCATCCCAGTGGCCGAACATTTGCCAATCGAGCATGTGGGACATCCAGGTCAGGGGATGCCAGTTGGCCGAATGGGCCTGGGAGATGGCCCACGAGGCGCTCTGCGGGTTAAGGCCGTGTTGGACGTAGAGGTTTTCGTAAACGTACTCGTTGTCGTCGCAGTTGATGAAACCGTGCCGTCCGGTCTGCACAAAGACGGCGACGGCGCCCAATATCAGCAGCCCGCAGATGGCAATCACCACTCCCCGGCCCGCCCGGTGGCCGCTGGCCTCGAAGGGCTGCATTCGCGCTTTCCGGCTGGCGGCGAGCGATGACTGCGGCGAGGCATAAGGATTCTCTCCCCGGGCGTGCGATTCCTTCAAGGCACGGCGGCGACGTTCGTATTTGTTGGCCATATATCTCTATTTTACCCTACCCATCTTAGCGACCTTTCCACCGCCTTCCGCCAGCGGCCGTACCGCGCATCGCGCTCGGCGGCAGCCATCCGCGGCAGGTACTGGCACTGCACGGCCCAATTCCTTGTCAGTTCGTCCAGATCCTGCCAATACCCCACGGCCAGCCCGGCAAGGTAAGCCGCCCCCAGGGCCGTGGTCTCGGCCACCTCGGGCCGGCAGACCGGCACGCCCAGGACGTCGGCCTGGAACTGCATCAGCAGATGGTTGACCGAGGCCCCTCCGTCGACCTTCAAGGCGGCCAGGGCCATGCCCGCGTCCTTCTGCATCGCCTCCAGCACATCGCGGGTTTGGAAGGCCATCGACTCCAGCGCGGCCCGCGCCAGATGGGCCGCCGTCGTGCCGCGGGTGATGCCGTGGATCGAGCCGCGGGCATAGGGATCCCAATACGGCGCGCCCATGCCGACAAATGCCGGCACAAAGTACACGTCGCCCGTGTCGGGCACCTGCCCGGCCAGCGTCTCGACCTCTGCCGAACTGGCGATCACACCCAGGCTGTCGCGCAGCCACTGCACGACCGCCCCGCCGATGAACACGGAACCTTCCAGGCAGTAGGTGATTTCGCCGCGGAGGCCCCAGCCGATCGTGGTCAACATGCGCTGCCGCGACTCAATCGGCGCGGCGCCGGTATTCATCAAGAGGAAACACCCCGTGCCGTAGGTGTTCTTGGCCATGCCGGGCGAGAAGCAGGCCTGGCCAAACGTGGCCGCCTGCTGGTCGCCGGCCACGGCAGCGATGGGCACGGGGCTGCCGAACCACTCGTCGCTCGTCTGGCCGTAGATTTCGCTCGACGACCGCACCTCGGGCAGCATGGCCTTGGGCACGCGCAGGATCCGCAGCAGTTCGTCGTCCCAATCCAGGTTGTGGATATTGTAAAGCAGCGTGCGGCTGGCGTTGCTATAGTCGGTCACGTGGACACGGCCGCCGGTCAAGCGCCAGAGGAGCCACGAATCGACTGTGCCGAAAAGCACCTCGCCCCGTTCGGCGCGGCGGCGGAGGCCGTCGCAGGTGTCCAGCAAGTGCGTGATCTTCGTGCCGGAGAAGTAGGCATCGACCACCAGGCCCGTTTTGGCCCGAAAGGTCTCTTCCAGGCCCTCGGCCCGCAAGCGATCGCAGATTCCGGCGCTTGCGCGGCTCTGCCAAACGATGGCCGGGGCCACGGCCCGGCCGCTATCCCGGTCCCAGAGGATCGTCGTCTCACGCTGGTTGGTCACGCCCACCGCCGCCAGGTCGCCGGCCCCCAGCGACGCGCGGGCCAGCGCCTCGCGGGCCGTTTCCAGTTGCGACGACCAGATCGCCTCGGGGTCGTGTTCCACGATGCCCGGCGCCGGCAGGATCTGCGGGAACTCCTCTTGGGCGGAGGCGACGATCTGCCCGGCATGATCGAACACGATCGCCCGGCTGGACGTAGTCCCCTGATCGAGGGCGAGGATGTATTTGGGCATGCTGGCGGTGGATGCGGGTTCTCGCGAAACGTCGAAGCACGGAATTGGTTCCGTTTCCGTATGGTAAAGCGACCTTCACCACATTTCAACGGCCCTTCCGGCGCCAGCAACGGAACAACCACCTTCGCTACCGTGCCCAAACTTGCCTAACCGCTCACGCAGCAATCAGGCCGTGCGGGTCGATGACGAATTTCTTCGCAGCGCCCTTGTCGAAGTCCTGATAGCCCTTCACCGCCTGGTCCAGCGAGATCGTGGTAACGTTGACCGCCTTGGCGATCTCGATCTTGTCGTGCCAGATGGCCATCATCAACGCGCGGTTGTACTTCATCACGGGACATTGGCCCGTGCAGAAGGTGTGACTCTTGGCCCAGCCCAGGCCGATGCGAATGCCGAGCATGCCGATCTTGGCGTTGGCGTCGGCCGCGCCGGGATCGTCGGTCACGTAGAGCCCCGGGATGCCCAAGGCACCGCCGGCGCGGGTGACGGACATGATGGAATTGAGCACCGTCGCCGGACGCTCGAGCTTGGCGTCGTGCCCGTGGCCGCGGGCCTCGAAACCAACGCAATCGACCGCGCAGTCGACTTCCGGCACGCCCAGGATCTGCTCGATCTGGTCGGCCAGGCCGGCGTCGCGGGCGAGATCGACCGTTTCGCAACCGAAACTCTTGGCCTGCTGGAGCCGCTCGGGGATCATGTCGCCGACGATCACCACGGCCGCTCCCAACAGGTGGCACGCGGCCGCGCTGGCCAACCCCACCGGGCCCGCCCCGGCCACATAGACCGTGGAACCGGTCCCCACGCCGGCCGTGACGGCGCCGTGGTATCCCGTGGGAAAGATGTCGGAGAGCAACGTCAAGTCGCGAATCTTGGCCATCGCCTTGTCGCGATCGGGGAATTTCAAGAGGTTGAAGTCGGCGTAGGGCACCATCACATACTCGGCCTGGCCGCCAACCCAGCCGCCCATATCCACATAGCCATACGCGGCGCCGGGCCGCGACTTGTTCACGTTCAGGCAGATGCCCGTCTTGCCCTCCTTGCAATTGCGGCACCGCCCGCAGGCGATGTTGAAGGGCACCGAGACGAGATCGCCTTTCTTGATGAAGAGCACGTCGCGGCCGGTTTCGATGACCTCGCCGGTGATTTCGTGTCCCAGCACCAGCCCGGCCGGGGCGGTCGTCCGCCCCCGCACCATGTGTTGGTCGGAGCCGCAGATATTGGTCGAGACGATCTTCAGCAGCACGCCGTGCTCGATCGTCTTGCCGGTGGTCGGATCCTCAAGCTTGGGAAAGTCGATTGAATGGATTTCGACGACCCCCGGCTTCATGTAAACAACGCCGCGATTGGATGCCATGATAAGATCTCCCAGGGATAAGGAGGGCCAGTTTGTAAGTACATGGTTCGACAACGCCGAAACCAGCAGAAGTGTACGGGGAACATGGGCTGGAGTGAAGACCCAACCCCCTCTTTTTGCACTATTAGTAAGTGGGGTTAGAAATAACCGGGAATACCAGGCGAAAGGTCGTTTTTTGGGCTACCTGGGCCAAATCACCCATCGGTATGGCAGTGCCCAATGGATGGTTGTCACGGGACTGCCCCTCTGCGATAATTACTGGATTGCAAGAATAGGGAAATGTTCGTGCCATGATGACGTTGGAGCAGATTGATGCCGGCTTGCGCGAGTGGGATCACAAGCTGCGCACTGCCAGCGACAATATGCTGGAATTGAGCGACTCGGTGAGTTACCAGCGTTTGCTGGGCGAGGGACACTGGCCCAAGGCTCAACTCGCGGGCGCCACGGCCGATCGCGCGGGGCCGGCCATCGACGGCCTGCACACCCTTTGGACCTACTATTCGCTGATCCACGACACGATCGGCCGGGCCAAAAAACTGCGCGAGTCGATTTCCCTGCTCCTGCCGTCGCGGAAGATACTCATCGAGATCGAAGTGCTGCTGCTCGGGCCTTCGATCCAACTGCCGGGGGTGGCTACGCCGCTGGCACAACGGGGCCTGTTGGCCGCCGGGGAAGTAGCCCAGTTGATTCCGGCCGAGCATCTGCTGGAGGCGATGAACCAGCTCTTTCAGCAAGGTCGCGACGTGGTGGTGGCCATCGGCGCGGCCTGGGACCAATTGCCGCAGAAGTTCATCGATTTCGAGGCCGAGCTTTCCCGACTGGCCGCCGAGGATGGCAGCTTTCCCCACGAAATCGCCGCGGCACGCGAGCGGTTGGCCGCGCTGCGGCAACAAATCGACAGCGATCCCCTGACCGCCGCGGATGGTAGCCATGCTTTGGCTGCGGAAATCGAGGCCATGCGTCGGCGCGCTGAACAATCGGCCGCAGAGCGTCGCCAGTTGCGCGACGATCTGCTCGCCGCGCGGCGGTTGCTCGCCGAGCTCGGCCAGTCGCATTGCCACACGCGCCAGACGCTCGAAGAATGCAAACAGAAGGTCCGCTCGGAGGAAGCAACGGCATTGCCTCGTCCGGCCGACGATGAGCGGGCGGCCGCGCTGGAAGCGTGGCTGGCCAAACTCGACGCGGAAGTTGCCGCCGGACGCTGGCAGCCGGTCCGCGTGGGCGTCGCACGCTGGAATGCGGCGGCCCGGCAGTACTTGGCCGCGGATCAAGAATCGCAGAACGCGGCCGAATCGCTGCTCAACCAGCGCCGCGATCTGCGCGGGCTGCTCGGGGCACTGAAGGCCAAGGCCATGGCCAACGGCCGCGCCGAAGATCCGGCGCTTGCCCAGATCGAGCAGGAAGCCAACGAACTGCTCGCCACACGTCCCACGCCGCTGGAGGCGTTGCGGTGCTTGGTGGCCGACTATCAACAACGATTACTCTGAGGAGCGACCAAATGGACGGTGCGAAATGCACGCAACCGGGCTGCGGCGGCACGATCGACGGCGGGTTCTGTAACCGTTGCGGCCTGGAAGCGGCGGGCGCCGGCGCCGCGGTGATGGGAAAGAGCGACTCGGGCTTGATGGGCGGCATGGGCTCGGCCGCGATCGGCAGTGCCCGCTCGGCCTCGTTGGGGAGTTCCGCCCGCTTGGGGGCCGGCTCCAAGCGGCATACCACCGACAGCGCGCGGTCCAGCTCGCGGAAGCACCTGGGACTGGGGCTGGTCCAGGTTCCGGAGCTGCCGGCCATCGAACCGGAAAAGGTCATTATGGCCAACCCGCAGGTGCCGCCGCACAAGCGCTTCTGCGCGAATCCGGATTGCCACGACGCCCAGGGCAATCCCACGCCCTTGACTCGCCGCGAGGCGGGATTCTGTCCGGTGTGCGGAAAGCCTTACTCGTTCGTCCCCACGCTGAAGCCCGGCGATCTGGTCGCCGATCAGTACGAGGTCAAGGGCTGCATGGCCTACGGCGGGTTGGGCTGGGTCTATCTGGGCATGGACACCGTGCTCAATCGTTGGGTGGTGCTCAAGGGGCTGCTGAACACGGCCGATGAATCGGCCGCGGCGGCCGCGGTGGCCGAACGCCAGTTCCTGGCGGCCGTGAAGCACGCCAACATCGTCGGCATTTACAACTTCGTCTCGCGCGGCGCGGAAGGCTTCATCGTGATGGAGTTCGTCAACGGCACGACGCTCAAGACGGTCCGCAAAGAGCGCGGCCCGCTGCCGCCCGCCGAGGCGATCGCCTACATCCATCGCATTCTCGGCGCTTTCGCCTACCTGCACGCCGCGGGCATGGTGTATTGCGACATGAAGCCCGACAACTTCATGCTCGAAGGCGTGCCGCCGGACGTCAAACTGATCGACATGGGGGGCGTGCGGCGGCTGGACGATCCGGGCGGCGACATTTACGGCACGCGCGGCTACAGTGCGCCGGAAGCGGGCGAGGGCCCGACCGTGGTCTCGGACCTGTACACGCTCGGCCGCACGCTGGCGGTGCTGCTGATGGATTTTCGCTTTCAGAGCGAGTTTGAATTCGATCTGCCGCCCCCCGATCAGCAGGAGGTGCTCGCCCGCCACGACTCGCTGCACCGGTTCTTGCTCAAGTCGACGCAGCGCGATCCAAACTTGCGTTTTCAGTCGGCCGACGAAATGGCCGATCAACTGGCCGGCGTGCTCCGCGACGTGGTGGCCGGCACGAGTCCGCCCAAGCCCGCCGACAGCATGCACTTTCAGGGCGATGTCCTGGCGATGCACGAGGAGCTCGATCGGCCCAGTCACAAGCTGCTGCCCGATTTGAAGGTGCGGGCCGACGACCCTGGGGCGGCCTATTTGTTCGCGATCGGCGGGGCGCCTGACCTCCGCCGGCGGGTTGCGATGCTGTACGAAGGGATCAAGCATTCGCCCGATTCCAGGGAATTGCGGCTCCGCCTGGCGCATGCCCTGATCGCGCTGGAAATGTTCGTCAAGGCCGCCGAGATATTGGACCAGGTGGAGAAGGAGGACCCCTTCGATTGGCGCGTGGCCTGGTACCGCGGTTATGCGTTGCTGGCTCAAGCCCAGGCGGCGGCCGCCGACTCGGCCTTTGACAAGACCTTCAACCCGTCGGACGGCGATCCGTCGGCGAAATTGGCGGCGGCCTACGCGGCCTTCGACCAGATCTATAACGAATTGCCCGGCGAGCCGGTGGTGAAACTGGCGGTGGCCCTGGCGGCCGAGGCCGCCGGCGACGACGCCACGGCGGCCCGGCTGTACGACCTGGTTTCGACCATAGATCCCAGTTTCGTCACGGCCACGTTCGGGCTGGCCCGCTGCCTGCGGCGCGGCGGCAAACGGACCGAAGCGGTCGCCGCCTATCAGCGCGTGCCCGACAGTTCCGCCCTGCACACTCGGGCCCAGATCGGCCTGACCCGCGTGCTGATCGACTTGCACGGCGGCGCTCCCAAAGTGGACGAGTTGTGCCGGGCCTCGGTCGCGATCGACGCCTTGGCCGCCGAAGCTCACGATGTCGTCCAACTGCGGGCCGAGCTCTTCGAAAGCGCGTTGCGACTGCTGACCAAACATGACATTCAACGCGAGGCGTCGGTGAGACTGCTCGGCCGGTCGCTGGAGGAGGCCTCGCTGCGGAGTGGCCTGGAGGAATCGCTCCGCGGCCTAGCCCATTTGGAACCGGACCGGCAGAAGCAAATCACCTTGGTCGATCGCGCCAACCAGGTCCGCCCCGTAACTTGGATTTAACATTGGCGAGTTACGTAGGGTGGGCCGAGTGAAACGAGTCCCACCATCTTCCGTCGCCCAAGTTGGTGGGACTCGTTTCACTCGGCCCGCCCTACTTCAGTAAGCCGAAAACCTATGATCTGTCAATCGTGCGGAGTCGAACAGTTGAGCGAAGCCCGCTTCTGCGAGGATTGTGGCTCTCCGTTATCTGCGCAAGCGTCGGGCGGCAGCGGGCCGCCGGCTGCTCCCCCCGGCCAAGCGGCAAACGGGGCTGCCAGCGATCCCACGGCATGTTCGCAATGCGGCGCCGGACCGGGGTCGATCGGAGCCGATGGATTTTGCACCTACTGCGGCCACGAATGGGTCGATACGAGTCGCAATCGCGTCGAGGTGGCGATTTCGCCCCAACTGGCGGGCGTTAGCGACATCGGCCTGAAGCACTTCCGCAACGAAGACGCACTGGCCATTGCCGGCGGACCGGGAGGCGAGGCGCTGGTCGTGTGCGATGGGGTTTCCCGCTCCCAGAATCCCGACATCGCCTCCGCCGCGGCAGCCAATGCGGCCTTGGAAGTGTTGCGTGGCGCGATTGACCACGCGTCTTCGAACCATACGCACGATCTGATCACCGCCGCGCTCGATGCCGCGCGACTTGCGGTCCGCTCGATTCCCCTCGTTTCGTCCGTCGACATCGATCCGCCGGAGTCGACGATCGTCGTTGCCCTCCGCCGCGGTGAGCACGTAAGCCTGGGCTGGGTCGGCGACAGTCGCGCCTACTTGATTACGCCCGACGACGCACGGCAATGCACCGTCGATCATTCCTGGTTGGACGAGACGGTGGCCTCGGGCGAAATGTCGCTCGCCGATGCCTTGCTCTCGCCGCTGGCGCACGCCTTGACGCGTTCGCTAGGCGGGCCGCCCAATAGCTCGGAGGAGCCTTCGCAACTCGACTTCGAATTGCCGCCGGGCCCGAGCTGCCTGGTGCTTTGCTCCGATGGGCTGTGGAATTACCTGGCGGATGCCGCCTCGCTGGCCGTATTGATTCGCGGTCAGCCGGCCGAAGCCGACGCCCTGGCACGTGCCCGGGCCCTGGTGGAATTTGCACGCGACCGCGGCGGGCGCGATAATATAACCGCCGCCGTAGAAATGTTTGGAGGAACACTATGACTTCGTTTTCCGCGCAAGTACGCGCAAAACCAGTATCTCGCGCAAGGCGCCAATCTGGTGCATGCCGTGATGAGCGTCACGTCGGGTTCGGCGACCGCCGCCGCCAGTTCGCCCGCTGTCGAAGGTCCCGCCAGGCGGGCGGGGCGACCCGGAGTACCGGGTACCCCGCTGGTCGAGGCCTTGATCGTCGATTGCTCCGGCTCGATGGACGGCGAGAAAATCGTGCAAACGCGGCAGGCCGTCAATAAGGCCATCGATCTGCTGCACGACGACACCTGGTTCTGCGTAATCGCCGGCTCGGGCGCGGGTAAGGTCTTGGCGCCTCTGGCCCAGGCCACGTCCGAGAGCCGCCGCTCCGCGCAGCAGGCGGTGCGGCACCTCGCCGCGTCGGGCGGAACGGCCATGGCCACCTGGCTGCGGACCGCGCTGGCCGAGTTCCGCAAGATGCCCGACGGTATTCACCATGCCTTGCTGCTGACCGACGGCAAGGATGAAGGTGAACGGGAATCGACATTGGAGGCCGCGCTGGCCGAGTGCGAAGGCCACTTTCAGTGCGACGCCCGCGGCGTGGGCACCGATTGGCAGCCGGACCAGTTGCGCAAGATCTCGGCCAAGCTGCTCGGCACGGTCGACATCATTCCCAGCCCGAATGAGATCGAAGCCGACTTTCGCCGCGTGATCGAAAGCGCGATGGGCAAGTCGATCAGCAACGTCTCGCTGCGGCTGTGGACGCCGGTGGGGGCCAAGGTCGAGTTCTGCCGCCTGGTCTATCCCGAACAATTCGATCTTACCGATCGGGCCGTCGTCGACCCCAAGAACCCCCAGGTCCGCGATTATCCCACGGGCGCCTGGGGAGAGGAAAAACGGGATTACCACTTGGCGATTCGCGTCGCGCCGGGCAAGGTCGGGCAGCGGATGTGCGCGGGCCGCGCGAGCCTGGTCGTTAACGAGCGCGGGCAGGAGAGCAAGGTCACCGAATCGATGATCCTGGCCGTTTGGACCGACGACGAATCGCAATCCGCATTGATTCATCCCGCCGTGGCCCACTATACTGGACAAGTGGAGTTGGCCAGCGCCATTCAGCAAGGACTCAAGGCCCGCGAGCGGGGCGACGAGGCCCAGGCGACGAAGTTGCTGGGCCGGGCCGTGCAAATCGCCGCCACGTCGAACCCCGACACCATGAAGCTGCTCCGCAAGGTGGTCGAAATCGAGGACGAGCGGCAAGGAACGGTCAAGTTGCGTCGCGATGTCAAGAAGGAAGACGAGTTCGCGCTCGATACCCGCTCGACCAAAACCGCCCGCGTGCAGAAACCATCTTAATCATGTTTACCTGTCCTGCAAATCATGCTTCCGAAACTCCCGAATTCTGCTCGGTGTGCGGCCTGGAGATTCCGGCGCCGCGCCGGCCGCAGCGGCGGTACCGGCGCCTATGGCGGCCGTCGAAACGATGCCGGCTGCGACATCCGCCGCGGTCGCCGCCGGCGAGGCGTGCCCTGACTGCGGCGCGCCGCGAGACAGCGATCAACAGGTGTTCTGCGAGGTCTGCGGCTACAACTTCGTGACCCGCGTCGCCGGGTCCGGTCCGCCGCCTTCCTGCCTGCCGGCTGCCTCGTTTAACCCGGAGCCAGCGGCGACGGCGGTTAATCCGCCGCCAACCGCGGTGGCGACTGGCCCCGAGTCAACAGCGATGGCGCCGTCATCGGCCCCAGCCGTGGAACCCATCGGCGGGGTCGGGAGACCCTCGCCGAACGCGAGCGGGGTTGGGAGACCCTCGCCGAACGCGAGCGGGGTTGGGAGACCCTCGCCGAACGCGAGCGAGGTCGGGAGACCCTCGCCGAACGCGTGCTGGGAGTTGGTGGTGACCGTCGATGCCAATCTCTACGGAACGCCCAACCCCGACGCGCCCGCGGGGCAACCGCCGCAGAAGTTCCGCCTTTTCGATCGCGAGACGATGATCGGCCGGGCCGGTACGGAAGTCCGCGTGCACGTGCCCATACAAGGCGACCCGGGGGTTTCCCGGCGGCAGGCGCTGACTGATTCAGGGCCCCGATAGCTCGCTGCTCTTGCGCGATCTGAACTCGGCCAACGGCACGCAAGTCGACGGCGTCGATGTGCGTCCCGGCGTCGACACACCGCTGCACGACGGCGCGGCGATTGCCATGGGCGGCTGGACTTCGATCGTCGTCCGTGTGATCGCCTCGTAAAGGAAAGTCTTATGTCCACGACTGCCAAACCACCGTCGAAATCACCTGTTGTGGCCGGTCTTTGACCGAGCCACGCCGCCGACCGAAGGTCTCCCGGCGAACGGGGAGATCTTCGGTCAAATGTTTCGGCGGGGTCGGGAGACCCTCGCCGAACCTGGGGTCGGGAGACCCTCGCCGAACCTGGGAGACCCTCGCCGAACCTGGGGGACCCTCGCCGAACCTGGTCGCACCGTAAGGAAACTCTTATGTCCACGACTGCGAAACCACCGTCGAAATCACCGCACAGCGGCATTCCTGCCATTGATGCGTTGGTAGCGCTCGTGCAAGATCCCCGCCAAGTGCAGGAATGGATGCGCGTCACGCCCAACTGGCTGCGGGCGGCGATCGTCGGGATCGCGCTGCTGTCGGCGATCTTCGCCCTGGCAATTCGGCACGCGGCCAATGAGCAGAAGCAGACCATCAAGACCATCCAGGTCGACTCTGCGCCCAGTATCGTGGCCGGGCAGGGAATGCGGGCAACTTTGGCCGACATGCACAGCAACCTGGCCAACGAACTGCTCGCCGAACCGGGCAAACGCCAACAAGCCGTTGACGATTTCATCAAACGTCGCCATGAAGCGGCCGACGACCTGCTCGCGGCAGCGCGGAACATCACCTACGACGGCGAAGTGCCGCCAGTGCGGACCATTTTGAACGAACTGCCGCGCTATGAGGAACATGTGGGCCGCACGCGACTTCTGTATGACCAACACGACGCCACGTTCCTGAACGAGCATCAGGCGGCCGACGAAATCATGCGGACGATGCTGCTGCCGGCGATCGATGAACTGATCAGGGTCAATCAGGGAGAATTGGACAAGGCTTACAAGTCGGACAAATCGGCGGCGAGGTGGGCCTGGCTATTTGTGCTGGGGAGCGGCGCTGCATTACTGGCCGCGATTGTCGGTTTGAAAGTCCTCCTTTTCAGGCGCATGCACCGGGTCGTCAATCCGCCCTTGCTCGGCGCCGCCGTGCTGACGGCCATCGGTTGCCTGTGGGCGCTGGTTGCCCTCTGGCAATCGTCCACGGACATCAAGGTGGCCAAGCAAGACGCCTTTGACAGCGTCGCCGTGCTCGAAAAAGCGCGGGCCATTGCCTACGACGCCAACGGCGACGAAAGCCGCTGGCTACTCGTGAAGATCAACGGGGGCAAAGCCGACCAGGTCCAGTTCTACGCCGACACTTTTCGAGAGAAGGCTGCGAAGATCGCCTTGTATTCCGCACAATCGAGTGACACGCAGTTGCGTGCTGAAATCGATCGCACGCAGAAAGCTCCGCCTGCCTTGAAGGGTCTCCTGGCCGACGAGCTCAACAACATCACGTTTAAGGGCGAGCTACGCGCGGCGGAAGAGACATTGCTGACGTTTCTGAAGTATCTCAAGATCGACCAGCAGATTCGCGACCTCAAAAATGACCGTGAGGCAGTGAAATTGTGCGTCGGCACGCAACCCGGCGAATCGAATTGGGCCTTCGATCAATTCGATTCGGCGCTGAAGAAAACGACCACGATCAATCACGAGCAATTCAAGTCGAACCTGGATGACGCCGCAGGCCGGCTGGCCGGACTCGACTTGTTTTTGCCGCTCGGGTTGGCGCTGGCGGTCAGCGTGCTGACCTTCCTGGGCCTGCGACCGAGGCTCAACGAATACGCCGTCTACTGAGCTTACGGCTTCTTCACCTCCAGCAAGCTCCCCTCGTGGCCGCCGACGATCACCCGCGAGCCGACGACCAGCGGCCCTGTGCCCAAGGGGCAACCCGCGTCGATCTTGCCAAGCTCTTTGCCGTCGGCCGCAGAGATCCGCCAGACCGCGCCGCTGCGGGCCGACAGGAAGATCTCGTCGCCGGAAAGATACGGTGCGCCTGCCAGCGGACCATAGCGCAACACCGATTGCCAAACCACCTGCGGGGCACCCGGTGCTCCGGAGGCACCCGGTACTCCGGGGGCACCCGGTATTCCGGGTCCCTCGCCGACGGCGAACAAGCGGTCTTTCTCGGTGGCCACGAGCACCAGCTTGCCCACGCGCTGCGGCCCCCAGACGCAATGCGCACCCAGGGACTGCGACGTGCCCGGAGTGAGATTCGGCAATGCGAAACTCAGCAGGTTGTCGGCCGCATCGACGACGAAAGCGACGTTGCCCAAGACGGCGATCGGCGAGACCAGGCCCTTTCTCGTGATCTCCCCCGGGGCCGCCGCGGTTTCGCTCAGGGCCTTCTCGGCGTCCGTCGTGATGCCGATCGCCATCAGCCGCTTGTCGCCGTCGGACAGCACTGCCAGCTTGTCGTCAACGCCCACGGGAGTCTGCCAATTCCAAGTCTTGATGCCCTTGACGACGGGCTCCAAGGGTTTGGCCATGTTGCCTTGGGCCTCCCTATCGAGCAAGAAAACCTGGCCGTTGATACACGCCGTCAGCAGTCCGCCGGCAAAGGCCCCCGGCCCTACGGCAATCTTCTGCGGGCTAAGCAGCCAGCGGAACTGTTTGTCCTGCTCTTGCGGATCATAGACCGCGATTTGTCTCGTGTCGGCGCCGCTGGTCATGGCGTACATCTCGCCCGGCAGCGGCAGCAGCGAGCAGATCGGCTTTGTCAGCCGGTTGGAATCGATGGCGAGGACGGGCTCCCAGGGTTTTTCCCCCGGCTTCAGGCCCTGCTGCGGCCCGAGGAACATGCCTCCGCTGGCCGTGATCGCCGTGAGCTTGTGCGAAACGGGTCCCAGCATGGGTTCTGCCACCAACGGTGCGGCCAGCCACGTCTGCCAGACGGCCTCTCCTTTTTTCAGGTCGAAGGCCGAGACGGTCAAGCCAGGCATGCCGGGCCTTTGCAGGACCTGGAACATCGTGCCGCCATCGATCAGCGGCGCCCGCACGAATTTCATGCCCACGTCGCTGATCTCCTGCGACACCAGGCGGTGCTCATCAGCCTGGACCGCATAGCGCGTCAGGTCCGTGTCGGCCACCCAGAGCATGCCTCCGCTGGAAACTGCGTAATGGGTTGCCTTTTCCGTCCGCGCCGCGGGACTGGAGGCGACAACTTGGAAAGGCACCCGGTGGTCGGCCTCATTGCGATCGAAGGCGAACAAACCGCCTTGCGCGGTGACAACCGCGGCGCCGCGTCCTGCGGCCACCGGCGCGGTCTCGATCGAGCCCGCTACGCGGATCGTCTGCACGGCGCGCAGCGGTTCGCTTGCCTTGTCCTTGGAAATCGAGAACACGCGGATCGTGGCCTCGCCGGGCGTATCGTTGACCGGCAGCAGAAGGAAGTCGCCCACGACCGCCGGCGACGCCGCGATCTTTCCGGCCTGGTGTCCCACGTGCAGGACCTGCCGGCAGAGGGCGGCGTCCAGGTGGTTCATGTCCAGGACGATGAGGTTCGAATGCTCCGCGGCGAGGAAGATCAGGCCGTGGTCGGCGTCGACGACCGGCGGCAGCCGTACGGCTTGCGGCAAGGGAACATATCGCGGCGAGTTACCGCTCGCCAGGTCGATCAGCGTGAGGCGCTGGTCTTTGGTCAGCAGCAACAACCAATTGCCCGCCCGCACCGGCTCGGCAATGATCGCCCGTCCGACGGCCAGTCGCCAGAGGACCTGGCCCGTCGCGCCCTGGACGCGGAGCAGTTCCTGGTGGACGGGATCGCAGAGCACAACGTCGCCGTCCGCGGGGCCCGCGATCGGCAGCGCGGTGACGGCGGGGAGCTTGGGATCCCAGGCCACGAACCGCCGCCACAAGACCTTGCCCGTGGCGGCATTCAGCCCGTAGGCCGTACCTTGCTCGACAACGAAGAGCCGCTTTCCCAGGCCTGCGGCCAGTTCGCCGCTCACGGGCTGAACGGCCAAGGGCATTGCCGCCAGCAGGCCCGACGGCCGCTCCTGCTGCACCGCGGCCAGCGACTGCGTTACGGGCTGGACCACCTTCTGTTCAATGGCCGAGACCTGCTTCATGGCGTCGGTCAATCGCACATCGTTGGTCAACTCGGGATAGGCATGGACGAGATCGCGATAAGCCGCGTAGGCCGCCTGGACTTTGTCGGCTTCCACGGCCGCATGGATTGCCTCCACGGTCTGACTGAGTTCCCGGCTGCCTTCCACGTCCTGATCGACCTGCTTGAGAATACGCTTGATGCCCTCGATCATTGCGTCCGCCGGCCGGCTGTTCTCGGGAATGTCGGTTTCCAGCATGGTCACAACCGATTGCAGGCGGTCGAGCGCGTCTCTGCCGGGATGGCCCTGCGCCTGTTGGGCCAGCCCCTCGCCGATTTTCGCCAGCACGAAGCTGAATTTCTGCATGGCGTCGGTATCGGTGTAGTCCTTGGGCAGGGCCTTGACCTGCGTCCGGGCAACTTCGAAGGCCGCTGTCCAATCGCCCGAAGCGGTCGCTTGCTTCTCGGCCAACTGCAACTCCGCAAGGCCTCTCGACAGGCGGACATTCTTGGCGTCGGGCAGATTGGCATAGTGCTTCAAGTATTCATCGTAGGAAGCGATGGCCTGTTGGTAGTCTTCCTTCTGCGCCGCGTCGTCGGCCTTCTGCCGAAGTTCGGCCGAACCGGCCGGCGAGAGGGCCTTGAAGATGGCCAGCAGGCCGATCACCAACACGATGCCCACGCCCCAACTGAACAACACCAGCTTGACTTGTCGGGGGTCGGCGGCCGTGACCCGCACGACCTTCGACTTATTGCGCCGAAAGAGGTTCTTCAGGAAGCGGCGGAGCTTGAACTTCTTGGGAACGGCCGGATTAAGTTGCAGCCCGGCCGCAGGGTCGTCAAACGGATTGGCTCCCAGGGCTTCGCTTTCGATCAGGGCGTCCAAGGGCCCCTTCATCGTGTGCTCCAGCGACTCCAGTTCGCCGCCGATCTTGGCGGCCGCGGGATTTTTCGTGTCCTGGCCCTCGGCTTTGGCGCCGGCCGAAGGAATTTTCTTGCCTTGGCTCTCGGCGGGCGAGGCTGCCCGAGGACTTGCCGTAATGGATTCCGTCTGCGCGGGACTTGGCTTGGGGAGGGGGGCCTTCCTCGCTTTGCGCTCCTCTTCTTCCCCCATTGGGGCAAGTTCCAGATCATCCGCAGGAGCGGTTGCAGCGCGGGGCGTTTCGGGCGGCCTTGGCTGGAGTGCGGTGCGCATCGACGGCTGTGGCCCCGGAGCTTCCGTCTTTTCGGCTGTCGCGGCCAGCAATCGTTCGGCCTGGGATGCGGTGATATGCTGGCCCTGGACGAGCCACAGGGAGATTCGGACGGCATCGGGCGGGGCCGATGACCGTTGGATTTCGCGCCGGGCCGCCTGTAGGACTTCCGCGGAAACAAGATCCTTTTCTTCCAGGAGTCGCAGGAACAGATCGGCGGAAGGCATGACGGCTATTGGACTTAGGAAAACTACATGGAGACCCGCGCCCCCGTGGGGGGAATCAACCGATCATAGTGCTCGGGCACCGATTCGTCAAGGAAAGGTGGCCCCAAGCGTCTTGTAAAGTCCGGATGGGCTTTAAGGTTCTCCTGCGTATGGGATGGGAATTGACAGAGGATGGTCGCTCTCGATAAGATGGTGTTTTCGGCCCTGGGTGGCTGGGGCGACAGGGACAGGTAGCTCAGTTGGTAGAGCACAGGACTGAAAATCCTGGTGTCGCCGGTTCAATCCCGGCCCTGTCCACTCCGTAAAGCATAGCCTCCAAACGACTTACGACAGTTGTTTCGAGGCTTATTTTTTGCTCCGCTAGGCCGACACTCCATAAACACTCAATTCTCGTTCTGCTGCTTTAGCACTTCTGGCACGTGGAGCACTTTGACCGCCTCGTCCAATTGCCCGGCCATATTGATGTAACGCTGGGTGGTCTGGTAACTTTTGTGCCGCATCAGGGATTGAAGGGCGTCGGCTGTTAGTCTAGGGGCATTTACCGTGGCAAACGCCCGCCGAAGGTCATGGAAACCATAGCGGTGGCAGGTGTCAACATGCTCGTGTTTGGCCGTACACGGCAGATAGATGCCCGCGGCGTCCTGAATCGCGGCGAAGTCGACGTAGAGTGTTCGCTTGTGGTGGGGCCAGAAGAACACGAGGGAGCCGAAATCCATGATCTTCCGCAAGTGCTCGACCACGACGGGATGAAGTGGAACTCGCTCGTCCCGGTCCCCTTTGTTGTCGTCCGCCCGCGTGATCGCGTACGCCGCGTCCAACGCCACGTCGTCCCAACGGACGGCCAGAGGTTCGCTGATCCGCCAGCCGGTCATATAGCAAAAAGTGATCAAGGCCCGCCACCAATCGCTCGGCGTGTAATTGTCGGCCTTCGGCCTCTTTGCCACATCGCAAGCCTTGTACATTGCGGCAAAGTGCTCCGGAGTGACAAAACGAGCCAGCTTCTTTGGCTCCCGTACCATACGCACCTTAGGCAAAATAGGGAGGTATCCCCACTCATGAGCAACTCGCAATGCCGCCTTGAGGTGCCGCAACTCCTTATTGATGGTCGCTGGCGAGACGGTGTCGCCCTTCCGCAGACCCTGCTCCTTCCGCCGCTCTGCCACGTAATCGTCGATTCTCTGGGTCTTGATCGTCTGCACCCAGCCAAGGCCGGAAATCCGTGCAAAGTGGGTCAAGGCAACAAGAGCGGATTCTTTCGAGCCTACCTCTAGCCCGTTCAATATCCGGCGTTCATACTCCTCCACGAACCCGGTCCACTTCTTGTGGCATTCAGATTTGTAGAGGCCCGCAGCCAGTTCCCCCTCCTTCTTGCGGGCATGCTTCTCCGCCCTGCTCTTGCTGCCGATCCGCTTGGACCGCTTACGGCCCTCGGGATCGATCCAGCCCGCCGACCAGGGGGCTTTATCGCCGAGTTTCTTCTTCTGACGATGATCTTGAAAAACCCACGCTCTCATTGCGACACCTCTCCTTTTGATTCGAGCGGCCGGCGTCACCTTGGCGCCCGGCACCGTTGGAATTCTTAGAGGTGGAGGCAACTGAGCGGGTAAGAAAACGGCGAAAATCCGGGTGGGTTCAGACCGGGTTCCGCACCGGTTCCGAGTCTCCCGAATCGGACACTTTCTTCACGGCCTCGGGTGAGCTGGATTGCCGCTTCCGTAGCGTTTCCAGATCCGCGGCGCGAACATCGTATAGGCCGTCATCAATGCGCATCCCGGGCAAAGTGCCGGCGTCCATCCAGCCGTGGATGTTAGCTTCTCTTGAGTTCTTCCATCGCTTAGAATCCTCTGCCGGCTCATAGGGGCATTGGCCGAACACGTAGGTGACGATGTCCTTCAACTGCCACCTGAGATACCCTTCGGCCGGCCCCATCTGTATCTTGGATTTCTTCTCTTTCAGCCCCTTTCGAAGCGTTCCCTCCGCTTCGTCAGGCGTGGCCAGCAGTGGAATAATCTCATCCAGGTCCCGAATGTCGCGGATCTTTCCGATGATGCTCTCGCCGCTCGGATCGATTCGGGCCAGAGCTCGCACTGCCGCAACCCGTACTGCTTTTTCCTCGACCTTTTCCTCGACCTTTTCCTCGACCTTCTCCTCGACCTTGCCCTTGCCCTTAAACTTGCCCTTGCCTTTACCCTCACCCTTAACTTTCAGGGCAACAGCCATCAAATCCGGAACATAATCTAGCGCATCTCGGCCAAACCAGCCCATCGTGATACATGCCTCGCATCGTACAGAAGCATCAGGGTCGTCCAGCAACATTTTCGTGGCATCGATCATCACTAACCCCTTCCCAAATGCACTCGACCTTATGGACTGCATGATCTTCTTGCGGGAGGCGGGGTCTTGCTCTCTGACCACAGCTTCGATAACCAACGACATATCTCTTGAATTCTCGATGTCTTTCAACACGGCAGCCATTTCATCCTGCTGCCAGGATTCACCTCGCCCGCCGCCTAGCGATTCCTGAAGCTTCGCCGCCAGGGCAAGACTCAAGGCAAGCAGAGCAAAGACCTCCCCAAACTGCCGACATAGCACTTGGAAATTTTGTTTCATCTTGCCTCTGAAACGGGACACCGCTCCGAGGAATAACAGACTATCCTGAAAGTGCTGGCCTTGTAAGCCAGGCAGGACGGAACCCAAGTCCTCAAATGAAAGAAACGGATGAGCAAGTTGCCGTACGTCCCGCAATAGCTGGCTGCCCGCTAGGAGTTCGGACGGCAACAAATGCAAAGCCCTGGTATTGAAACGTACGCCCCACTTGTCGCGGTTTGGCGTCCTGATCGACCGACAGGGCTCCCAGTAGGGCAGCACCCCCAGCGTACCAGTTCCAAAGCGGGCCGCTCTCGCTTATGCCGGGTCTTGCCAGAGATTTCATGCATCGCGGGCACGACCGCCGCCACCGACGCCGACCCGAAGCCCAAATCGAAGTTCGGGTCGTCAAACATCGAAACGATACCCCACTCCAGCCAACCCCCGTCCCGGCCCCCCCGTAGGTCTTCTTCCCGAACAATGTCGATCGCTTCGAGGCACCTGCCCCATCTGCGCGAGAATCGGGGTCCACTTCGTTACCGAGCGTAGCGAGCGTTGCGTCGAAAAGTCCCCCCACAACCGACCACAAATAAAGCCGCCTGAACTCTCCCTTCTCGATAGCTTTCGTCGAGAAGAAGGCCGGTGAGGAAACCAAGCCGGAAGGCTGCGATCACTTTCTGGGGGTTCATCTCACTCATGGGTATGTCCTGCATTTTCTTCGCTTTCGCTCGCTGTTTGCAATCCAGCTAGCGACAACACCCACCATTGTGCGGGAAGCCCCGAAGCTGTGCAAGGATGAGGCCACCCCGCCAGCCCTGAAGGCCGCAACGCTTACCTTTGCGGCCTTTCTTTTGGCCCTCCGCCCGCCCCAGTCTTGGCCGTGCCGTCGATTCATCGGCCGCGTGGGGTCGGGGGGTCCGCTGGCCGCCCACGAGATTGTCCTTGGGGACGACTGGGCCGGCGTGGAGTGAGACGGGGTAGTAATCGCGTCGTTTGAAGTCGTGGATGGCCAAGCCGCCGGCCCAGAGATCCCTCTCGACCGCACGTTCAAGAGCTAAAAATGGGCGAGCGTGCGAAACTTTGACGGCTGCCACCCGCAAGCCAATCCGGGCATGCCCTTTTGGCCGATCTACCGACTGTCTGCCGGCACCCAGGAGCCCCACCAATGACCGACACCCAGCCAACACCGCCCGAGAAGCCCGCCAACCTACTCGCCCTACAAGTTCAGCTCGCCGATCTGGCTACCCGCAGCAAACCACCCTGCCCGCCCTGTGATCGACGGCAACAGGCACAAGGACCAGTGCTGGTGATATGCGGCAAATAGCTGGCGGCGGCAGCAACCGGCCTGCCTACGCAGCGTCTTGAATGTCCCATTAGCTGCATTGCCGTGCCGCCCCTGTGTGATGATTTTCACGCGAAGGCCCGTCTGCCAGTGCAGATTCTTCTTACCGCTTCGGCTTCTCCGCTGAATCTAGCGGCATGCACGCCTGCTATGGCGATTATTTGCAGTCGGCTACCGCCATCGGATAAGATGAATTTACGCATCGCACCGCATCGTAGCTGTCGCCCGATGTAAGAGGCCGGCCCCAGCGGCTCTCCTGCTCGACGCGACCGCCTGTGAGAACTTGAGAGGCATCCTACGCGTCCAATTTTTTGGACGCGAGGTTATTCACTTTTTTCGGAACAGGAGGAGTGTCATGTCGTGTAGTTCCGGTTCTCCATCGGTGGTGTGTACTATCGTTGGATTGGCCCGCTCGCCGGCGGTGTGATCCCCGCCCAGTCGCCCAAATCTGCCAAGGTGAAGAACCGCCTGTGCAGACGTTGAGTGCGGCCGACGATCCGTTGGTCGAGCGAATGGCCCTGCTCAGCAAGCGGTCCCAAGGGCGATCGGCCCCCCAGGTCGTTGCCCCGCAACCGTTTGCAACGAAGGATGGCCGGGGAAAGGCTGGAAGGTGACAATTCCAGGCGGTCATGCCTTGGCGACTCCGGCAGTTGTTCAGGGGAAAATCTTCATCGGCGGAG
>CAWDQE010000006.1:0-147656 GCA_963804375.1 uncultured Planctomycetia bacterium | reverse complement strand
GGGCTAGTCTGTGGCGGTATCTTGGCTGCACGCAAGGCCACACGCGATGCCGCACCCGAGGCCGCATGCGAGGCTGAACGAAATGCCACGTGCGTAAGCAAGCTCAGGCAGATAGGCATTGCATTGCTTAACTACCAGACCTCGCACGCAAATAGCTTTCCTCCCGCAGCAACCACCGACGAAAACGGCAAGCCGCTGATGAGTTTGCGCGTTGCCATTTTACCGATGCTGGATTACGACTTGCTTTATCGTCAGTACGATCCAAAGCAACCGTGGGACAGCGCTAAGAATCTTGGCATCGTCAAAGGAATGCCGCCAGAATTTCGCTGTCCCAGCGATGGCGACGCCGGCGAGGGCGAGACGAGCTACGTGATGATTACGGGCAACAACACGATCGGCGGCCCGCTGGGTTCACCGGGAACTCGCTCCGCCGAAGTCATGGACGGACTGTCACGTACCATTCTGGTCATCGAGGTCCATGGCCTGAAGATCCCATGGACGGAACCACGCGACATTACACTCGACGAGCTTCTTCGCGCGGGTTCAATCCGGAGCGCGGATCGGGCACGTGGCCAGCTTCAACGTCGCCATGGGTGATGACAGCGTGCAGAAACTGCCCGCGAAAATCGACGCCGAGACTTTCCGCGCTTGGCCACTATCAACGACGGACTGCCCGTGCAAATCCCTCAGTTTTGAACATTGTCGATTCCCTCTGACTTCCACAAGATCGTCCAAGGCAACTGCCCGCCTTGCCTTGCCGTCCAGGTCGAAGAACGCCTTTGCAGGGCCTCGGCTTCGGCCAGGAGTTCGCCACAGCCGGCGTCTTCTGCGCCCGCTTCGTAGCCGGAGTCGAAGTCTACTCGACTCTGGTCCTCGTCGCCTCCATCGGCCAGCAGTCCGCCGCTAAGGCGTCTTCTGCACCCGCTTCGTAGCCGGCGTTGAAGTCTACTTGGAAAGTGCGGCTGCTATGCGAGTGAACACGTTGGACCAGTCCCCGCGTGTTTGCTGTCGGAACAGTCGCATCGTAGGATACCAGGGGCTGTCAGAACGGTCCAACAACCATCGCCAATCAGCCGCGAATTTCAGCGCGACCCAGACGGGAACACCCAAAGCCCCGGCCAAGTGGGCAATCGCCGTGTCCGATGTAACCACCAAATCAAGGTTATTGATGACTGCCGCTCTGTCCATGAACGGTCCTGCTTCCTCATCCAGTTGATCGCCCAAATCGACGACGGGGAAATCACTGCGGACCTCGGCCAACTGCTCCCTGCCGACGCCTTTTTGCAGGCTGATCAGACTGACCCCCGGCAACCGCGCCAAAGCTGCGAAGTATCGTAGCGGGATGGACCGAAATCGGTCTCCACGAAACCGCGGGTTTCCCTGCCATGAAATCCCGATCTTGAAGCCCCCGATCCTGCCCAGCCGCTCCCGCCATTGTGCAACAAGCTCCGGCGCTGCAAAAATGTACGGGACGCCTGCCGGTATGTTTTCGAGTGTGGTGTTCAAGATGGCTGGCAAGCTCATTAGGGGAGCATGAATGTCAAACGCGGGATGTTCCTCTCCTTCCGCGATCAGTTGATCGATCCCGGGGCAACCCGCAAGCAGCCGGAGCAACGGTTTCTGACATTCCACGATCACCCTTGCATCGTATCGCCTGACTAAGGGCGCGTAGCGGACAAACTGGATCGTATCGCCAAGCCCCTGCTCTGTATGCAGCAAGATGGTCTTTCCGGCAAGAGACTCCCCGTTCCACTGCGGCTGAATGAAGCGGCGCGGGCTGCACGGCTTCGTCTGCCGTCGCCATTCGTGTTCCAGCCAACCGCGTTGCCAGTCCCCGACATGAAGGCAAGCATGCGCATAATTCGTATGTGCCTCAGCATAGTCCGGTCTCAATTGCAGTGCCCGCAGGTAGCAGGCAACCGCCTTGTCCAACTGCCCTTGTTCACTCCAGGTAATGCCCAAGTTGTTGTATCCTTCGGCAAAGTCCGGATCCAGTTTCACCGCCCGGCGACAGCAGGCGATCGCTTCATCCAGTTCCCCCAGTTCCCGGAGGGCAAGGCCCAGATTGCTGTGGGCGGCGGCAAAGTCGGGCTTCAGTTCCAGTGCCCGGCGACAACATGCGGCCGCATCGCCCGGCCTCGCCTGTTCCCGAAGAACAATGGCCAGGTTGTTGTATGCCTCGGCAAAGTCCGGCCTAAGTTCCATTGCCCGCCGGTAAAAAGCGGCCGCCTCGTCGGACTTTCCCTGTGCTTGGAGAATGGTGCCGAGATTGTTGTGTGCCTCAGCATAGGCCGGCTTCAGATCCAACGCCCGGCGGCAGCAGGCAACCGCGTCATCCGACCTTCCCATGTTCCACAACGCGCTGGCCAGATTGTTGTAGGCATCGGCATAATCCGGTTTCAGTTCCAACGCCCGGCGATAGCAGGCAACCGCTTCCTCCAGACTCCCTTGGAGCTGCAAGGCATTGGCCAGGTTGTTGTGCGCCTCGGCATAGCCCGGCTTCAGTTCTAGTGCCCGGCGATAGCAGGCAACCGCTTCCGCCAACGCCCCCTGGCGCTGCAAGGCATTGGCCAGGTTGTTGTGCGCCTCGGCAAAGTCCGGCATCAGTTCCAGTGCCCGGCGGTAGCAATCGATCGCCTCGTCCAGCTTCCCCAGTTGATTCAAGGCGACACCCAACTTGAAGTGTGCCTCGGCAACCGCTAACGCTTCAGGAATCATAGCCATTCCGTAATTATGGCAGCACAACCTGCCGTGTTTCAAGAGAAGCGGGGATCGACCTGGGGTCCAACCTCAGAATCTTGGCCGGCTGGTCGCAGTAGATGCCGTTAGTACGATGCCAGAGGTCACCGTCCATCGTCCGGTCATCCACCGCCATGCGCAGCAGGATCTCCACGGCATGGCGCCCCCTCCCGGGAAGACCTCGCCTGCTGGATAGTGACTCACCGCCTTGCTAGAATAAGAGGGTGATTGCCGTTCGGAGCGTATCCGAACGGAGTCTGAACGGCAAGTTTTGGATAACCTGCAACTACGCCGAGAGGTCGCGCCCATGACGTCGCGTGAAAGAGTGCTGCGAGCGGTAAATCATCAGCTTCCCGACCGCGTTCCGATCGACCTGGGGAGCACGAAAGCCTCGGGGATTGCCGTGGTGGCCTATGAGAAGCTGAAACACAAGCTGGGGATCTCGACTCCCACAAAAGTCCTCGACCCACGGTTCATGATCGCGGTTGTCGAAGACGAAGTGCTCCGCCACCTGCACGTGGACGTGGTTCCCTTGGATCTCAGCATGCTGTTGAACACCGTCCGTCCGGACGACGAGTGGATTCCCCGTCGGTTGTTCGACGGCACGAAGCCCTTGTTCCCACCCGACACGAAGATCACCGAAGACGCGGCGGGCGACTGGATTCTGCTGGCGTCCGACGGATCGCCGACTTCGTTCCGCATGCCTAAGAACGGCTACTATTTCGACGACATGTCGTTCAACCGGGGCGAGCGAATCGACCCGCGGAAATTCAGCCCGGTGTCCGATATCCCGGACGAGCACCTGAAGATCCTCGGTCAATATGGTCGGTCGCTCTACCAAAACACCGACTACGCGATCCTGGGTTGGGGGTTCGGCGTCTGTTTCCTCGGCCTCAGCCTAATCACCGATCGCGCCAGCAACGTGACGCAGGGGTTGCCTAACGAGTGGATGATGATGCTGATGAGCGAAAAGGAGACCTGCCACGAGATGATGGACCGCTCGGTGGAGGCGACGATCAAGTGCCTTGGCCTGGTGAAGCAGGTGGTGGGAGATTATTGCTTCGCCTGGGGCATTGCCGCCGACGACAGCGGCACGCAGCGCGGTGAGTTCATCCGACCGGAACTCTGGGCCGAAATGCTCAAGCCGCATTACAAGAAGTTGTGCGACTGGATCCACGCCAACACCGCTTGGAAGGTATTTCTCCACTCGTGCGGCTCGGTTTACCACCTGGTGCCGCATTTCATCGAGGCGGGGATCGACATCCTCAACCCGGTGCAGACCTCGGCTGCCAACATGACTCCAGCCCGGCTCAAGTGCGAATTCGGCGACCGCCTGGTTTTCTGGGGCGGCGGCTGCGATACCCAAACCATCCTCGGCCACGCCACGCCGGAAGAAATCCGGCGGCATGTCAAGGAGCGGATTGCCACCTTTGGCCCCAACGGCGGTTACGTGTTCAACCAGGTCCACAACATTCAGGCGAACGTCCCACCGGAAAACATCCTTGCGATGTTCGACGCGGCTTACGAGTTCGGCAGCTACTATTGATCTTCGCATTGAAAATGAGCCATGTAGGCCGGAACAAGCTTGCGCAGTTCCGGCGTCGATGCCGATTCGTGCCGGAACTGCGCAAGCTTGTTCCGGCCTACGCTTATTGAAAACGAAATAGCGCTTTCAGTTGCACGCTTCGCCTTCTTAAGTTAAACTAGGAATTCCGCCCTGGGGTCGCCCCCGCCTTCCAACCTTCCTGCCGCGTTTTGGAGCTTTCATCATGACCGCCCGGAGAATTCCCCTATTCGCTTTGCTGCTGGGATGGATCGTCGCCCCCGTCCCGGCCGGGGCCGAGGAAGCGACGGTGGCGGCAGCCCTGGCCCGTATCGAAAAACTCGGCGGGAAAGTCGCGTACGGGCCCGACAAGGCCGTTGTCGCCGTCGACCTCAATCCGCGGGCGACCACCAACGCCGACATCCGGCTGCTGACGGCCCTGAAGGACGTGGTCAAACTCGACCTGTACGGCGCGGAAATCAACGATGCCGGCATTCCGGCCCTGGCCCGATTCCCCAAGCTCCGCGAACTTGGCCTGGAGAACACCGGCATTACCGATGCGGGCGTCAAGGAGCTTTCCCAACTCGGCGAGCTCCGCGTCTTGAATCTCCGCAACACGGACCACATGACCGACGAGGCCATGGCCTACCTGGCCCGGATGCCGAAGCTGGAAAACCTCAAGCTCCTCTACAACCGGATCGGCGACCGGGGCGTGGCCAGGCTGGCTACGATGAAGCAACTGCGGGCCATCGACCTTCGCGGCTTGAAGATCACCGACGCCGCGCTCGTGGCGTTGTCGCGGCTGCCCAACGTGAAGGATCTCAAGGTCCGCAGCGCCTCGGTCGGCAATGAAGGCATGAAGGCCCTGGCCGGCATGCCGAAGCTGAAGATCCTGGCCGTCGAAGATAGTCTTGTCAGCGACGCCGGCCTGGCGGCGCTGAAGGGCAAGGACATGGAACAGTTGGATCTCCTCCGTTCAAACGCCGTGACCGACGATGGCCTGGCCAACTTCGCAGGAATGACGCACCTGACGCGCCTGGTGCTCCGCGGAACCTCGATCACCGGATCCGGCCTCGTGCACCTGAAGGCCGCCAAGGGGCTGAAGCGGTTGGAACTCGCCGAAACCGGCATCGACGATGACGGACTGGCCAACCTGAAGGTCCTGGCCGAGTTGGAATTCCTTGATCTTTGGCACACACGGATTAGTGACGCCGGCCTGAAGAACCTTGCCGGGCTCACGAAGCTGACGACCCTCAGCCTGGAAGACGACAACATCAGCGACGAGGGCGTGAAGCAACTTGTCGGCCTGACGCAGTTGGAAACGCTGAAGCTCAAGCTCAACCCGATCACCGACGCATCGATCGACGTTCTCAAGAATCTGAAAAGCCTGAAAAGTCTCGATTTGAACAACACGCAGATCGACAGCAAGGGCTTGAAAGGGCTTCGCGCCGCGCTGCCCAAGTGCAAGATCCTGGCGGACTGAACGGGCGATGCCGTAGCATTGCCTCTCAGTGTTTCCTCGCCGAGGCGCGAAGGGCTCGGTCAAACGCCCACGCGCGAAGCGCGCCGACTTGCTCCTTCATGGTCTTGGACAGCGGCACGAACTGCCGCATCGACTGGTACAGATGCTCGTCCGTAAGTGGTTCGTTGGCGAGGCGTGCCGCAATCAGCGACGTGACTACGACCTGCTCGATTTCGGCGCCGGTCCAGCCCTCCATGCGAGCGGCCACCCAATCCAGTTTTATGCCGGCCGGGTCCACGCCACGGCGGGAGAGGTGAATCTTGAAGATTTCCAGCCGTTCTTCGAGTTCCGGCAGGTCGAGGAAGAATATCTGGTCGAACCGGCCTTTGCGGATGATTTCCGCCGGCAACAGGTCGATGCGGTTGGCCGTCGCGACCACGAACAGCCCGGGGGCCTTTTCCTGCATCCAGGTCAGGAAGAAGCCGAAGATGCGATCGAGCACGCCGGCTTCGTCCTGGTGCTCGCGTGAAATGCCGTTTTCCATTTCGTCGAACCAGGCCACCGCCGGGGCGACGTCTTCCAGGGTGTGGCATGCGGAGGAGAAATGCCGCTCCGCATTGCCGATGCCCGACGAGAAGACCTGGACCAGGTCGATGCGATACAGCGGCAGCTCAAAAATGCTCGCCACCGCCCGAGCCGAGAGGCTCTTGCCGCAGCCTGAGACGCCCATGAGCAGCAGGCCCTTGGGGACAATCTCCGCGGAGACGCTTTCGCGGGAGAAGAACAGGTCGCGCCGCTGCTTGAGCCAGTTCTTGAGGATGCCCAATCCGCCGATCTGGTCGATGCCGATGGTGCTCGGGACGAATTCGACCAGGCCGGTTTTGCGCACCATTTGCTGCTTTTCGTGTTCCAGCGTGCGGACGATGGAGGCGTCGACCTTGCCATGCTCGGTAATCGCCAGGCGCAAGGCGTGCCGGGCTTCATGAAAACTCAATCCCTGCACCGCGCGGACCAGCAGGTAGACCGTTTCCTTGGGCAGTTCCACCGTGGCGCCGCCGCGACCCGCAAGCGGGTGCAGCGACGCCGCCACGGCTTGCAGCAACTCCTCCAGTTCCTTCAAATCCGGCCGCGGCAGGTCGCTGAACGCGACTTCGCGGTTGATTTCATCCGGAATGATCTTGACCGGCGAACAGATCACCGCGAATTTCCCCGTGTCCAGGCATTTATAGTACAGGTCGCGCAGCCGCCGGCGGATTTCCACCGCATCACGGATGAATTCGTGGAAGTCCTTCAGCAGGAAAATGGCCGGCTTGTCACGCGCGATGATGAGGTCCAGTATGCCGCGCGGCGAGTCGGGCTGGTCCTTTGCGGGCTTGCCGTTGAGTTGCAGTCCTTCGGTCACGCTCCAAATGAACAGGTCCACGCGGGCGCCGCGGCTTTGTTCGGCGAGCCGGCTGAGCACGCCGACGACGCGGTCTTCTTCGGCCGATTGGAGGTAGATCAGTGGGTGGCCGGCATTCATCATGCCCTGGATGACCGAGGAAACGGTTGGGCAGTGGAGATTCGCCGGGGCTTGCGCGGCCGCCGGCAGGTTTTCGACGGGGGAAGACTGCACAGTCATCAGGACTCTCCAAGAAATCAAGGGCGTTGGTTCCGCGGCTGGCTCAACCCACCCGACCGCACTCCAGGGCCAGCGGCTGAGAACGCCTCGCAGCAGCACCAGTTAGCGTCCCACCTTGACCAATACCACCGATGCCAAGAACGGACAACGGCTCAAGACCCGAGAGGGACAGGCCTGTCCAAAGAGGGCAGGGCAAGACCTTCCCGTGTGACCGCTTGTCTGATCTAAGACGGCGCAACTCTTGTCTGGCGTCGAGCGACAGCCCGCTGCTTTTGTTATCAGGAGGGGCGGAACTCGTCGCCCACAAACACGGCTGCCATTGTACTCTAAAAAGTGGGGGTTAAAAGCACTTTCCCAAAAAAATGGCTTTTTGGCAAGGGACAAGGCGGCGGCCATTTCCCGCAGCAACTTCATCCCGAATCGGGCAACACCGCAGCGCGTACGAGCGGCACGGTTCGGGCCGGTTGCCGCGGCTTGGCGCTGAGAATGTGGCTGAAATCGACGCCGTACGCGGCGGTCGAGCGTGTTCTGGGTCTCGGCACCACCCGTTGGATGCATTTCTTGCATTTTGGGGGCGGGCTGAAAAAGGCCCTTGATTTCGGGCGGGAGGCAGCCATCGCTCAAGGTTTGTAACTTGCGGTGGCGAGAAAGTCGCCCCGTTCGGCGCGGCACAGGCCGCGGAGACTGAGAAGTTGCCAGGAGGTGTTTGCCACACGCCGGCGGAGGCGGAGGTGTCGGGTGCCGCGATGTGTATCGTCGAGAGGATCGGAGGCTGAGGCCGCCGCCGGCTGGCGTCGCCGGCTTCGCCGCTTGCCGCTACCCGGTGAATTCGGCCGTGGCTCGGATGCCGCGCTGTCAAGCTGGGCTTTCCGGAGAATGCCGATTCAGAGCGAGGGGCAAGGGTGTACCGTCTTACGCCCGGTCGGCCGCTTGGGAAGAACGAGATTCCCAAGGGCGGGCTGGACTCCCCAAGCCGCACCGACCCAGACGGCGGTCGGCGGCGGGGCACCCGGCGGGTACCCGCTTGCGGGTGCGGGTCGCCTCCTCCGCCGTCGTGTGGCGAGGTCGGTCAGTCGAGCTTCTTGCCTTTCATGCGATAGCTTTCTGCTTCAATCACGATCGGCTCCCCATGGTGCATCAGCCGGTCGATCATGACGCTGGCCAAGGTGCTGTCCACGTCGAAGGTCGTGCCCCAGTCCCGGAAGGCGCGGTTGGTGCTGACCACCACCGAGCCGGATTCGTACCGGGCGGCTACGACCTGGAACAACAAATCCGCGCCGCGTTTGTCGATCGGCAGATAGCCCAGCTCATCAAGGAGCAGAAGTTGTGGGCGGGTGTAGTCCCGCAGGGCCTTTTGCAGGGTCCCGCGACATTGCGCCGTGACCAGATCGTTAATCATGTCGACGACGCGGGTAAAACGAACCGAGATGCCTTTTTCACAGGCGGTGTAACCCAAGGCATTGAGGAGATGCGACTTGCCCGTCCCCGTCGGTCCGATGAAGACGTAGCAGGCGTGCTGGGCCACGAAGTCGCAATCGAACAAGCGGAGGATGCTTTGCTTGGGAATCCGCTTGGGCCAGGTGAAATCGTAGTTTTCCAGGGTCTTGCGCGGCGGCAGGCCGGCGCGTTTGATGCGATTGGCAAGGGCCCGGTTGCGGTGGACGGCAAGCTCCTCGGCGACCAGGATCTCCAGCACATCCAGCATCGAACTCTGCTTGCGGGCCGCCTCGTCGAGCACCTCCTGATAGACCTCGGCGATGCGATGGAGTTTCAGTTCCGCCAAATCGGCGAGGAGTTTCTCACGTCGTTTCGGGTTGGGCGTGATCATGGCTTGCTCTCCTCTTCCGGCGAAGTTCCGAACAACGAGTCGTAGCGTCCCAGGTCCGGCTCTTCCAGGCGGATCTCTTCAATCAACTCGCGACGTTTGGGCTGCAGGGGCGTGGGCGAGGGAAGCTCACGGCGACGACGCTCTTGCAAGAGCAGGGTCTCCACGTAGGCCGCGTCGTAGGCCTGGTACTGGAGGGCCAGGCCGACCGCGGCCAGCACCTCCTGCCGGCCGTAAAGCCGCACTAGCCCCAACAGCCGCCGCAAGTGAATGGCGGGCTGGATGGGCATCGTGAGCAGTTTCAAGTGGAACTCGCGCGCTTCCGGCCCCAGGGAATCGAACTCCTCCTCGCGCTGGCCCGCCTGACGTCGGCGACGCATCTTCAAGGCCGCCAGCTTGTGGTCCGGATGGATCAGCAGCTTGCCCTTCTCGTAGCAGCGGCTGTGACGCGCCACCTCCCGGCCCTGATCGAGAATCCGCACCGTGCCGGCGCCCCCGCGGAGCATCACGGTCCTGCGGGCCAGCCCCGGCGGCACGGAGTAGCGGTTGCCGTCGTAGTGTACACGGGCATGGGGCGTGACGACGACGGAGACGATCTCGTCGGTGTCGTAGGGAACGGCCAGCAAGGCGCGGAGCCGTTCGCGCTCCTTCTGGAAGCGGTCGATGGGGCGTTCCTTGGTAGTCGCATGGAGCCGGACGTTAGCCACGTCGTCGCGCCATTGCGGGGCGAAACGCTGGTAGTCCTCCCACGTCAACAGTTCTTCGTCCCGCCCTGCCAGGGCATTGTGCTTGACGTACCGCACTTTGGCCTCCACGATCCCTTTCGATTCCGGGTCCCGCGCCGTGCAGGCGATGGGTTCCAGGCAGAAGTGGCCGCAGAGGGCTAAGAACTCCGGATGCAAGCAGGCATTCCGGCCCGAACCGTTGACGACCGCCGCCTTGAGATTGTCGAAAATGATCTTTTTTGGACTCCCCTGAAAGAACTCCAGGGCATGGACCAACGCCCGATAGAACTCCGCCTTGCGCTGGGAGAGGCTGAACTCGATATAGCACAGCCGGCTGTAGCAGAGTACCGCCACGAAGACCGAGACCCGCCGTGGCGTCTGGCCGATCGTCACCCTCCCGCAGTCGCCCCAATCGACCTGCATGGCCTCGCCCGGCTCGTAGAGCACTTCCTGATACACGCGTCCCCGCGGCGGCCGCACTTGGCACAGGTAACGCCGCACCGGGTAGACGCTGCCGCGATAGGCGTCCTCTCCCTTGGAGATCTCCTCGGTGACCCGCACCGCGGAGAGGTCGGGGTACTTGGCCACCAGGGCGTCGATCCGCGCACGGTAACGGTCAAGAATGCTTTCCCTTGGCGCCCTTGCGGGTGCCGGCGGCGACGACAACGCCAAGGCCTTGGCGACGGTCTTGGTACAACAGTGCAGACGGCGGGCAATGGCGCACGCCGAGAGACCTTCGATTTCGTGCAAGCGGCGGATTTCCGCCCAGAGTGAGACTTTCATGAGGACCTCCCTTGGCTGTCGGGGGAAGAAGGACCGCCCAGACTTCGCAGGATCTCGCCGAACTGCGCCAGCCCGCCGCCGCGACGCTGGAGCCTGGCGACGGGCAAGGAGAGCACCTGCGCCAACGGCGCACGGTAGGCCACCAGGTCGGCGGCCACCAATTCGTCACGGGCCGCGACCACCGCGGCTTCGCTCATCCGCAGGTGCAGCGCGATCGAGGGGTCGCCGTAAAACGACAAGCCGTTCTTGTCGCTCACGGCGGCCAGGAAGAAATACAACACGATCGCCTCGTGCGACAAGCGCGGGGCGTGTTCCCGCAGAAAACACCGATCAATCCACGACCAGCCCTCCGCCGGCGGGCGGCGCACGCGGTCGGGAACCAGGATTTGCTTGGGGATCATGGCGGCTCATCTCCCGAGTATCCGTGAAGTCTAGCCGCGAAACGTTTGCCAACCCAGAATTTACGACCGCAGGCGGCAAGTGCCGGGGCGGCGGCGAAGAACGCGATGCTGCGGAGCCGTCGAGAAGGCCGCGCCCTAAGCGACGTTTCAGGCGTGCGGCCTCATATTCCAGGCAGCGTTTGATGCGCCCCGCTGGACGCTTGCGCAGCAAGCACTTGCGTTCACGGTCTCGGGCCCGATTCATGGCCCCACGGCAGGCGTCGCCGCAGTACGAGGCGGGCGCACACGGAGACGCTCGCACGGGCTCGTAACATCCGGGCCGATCGCAAAAAACTTGAGGATGTTTTTTTGCTGCGTGACCACGCGCGGGCCTGGCGGCGGTCGCGGCTTGTTCTGCTTCCAGCACCCCGGCCCTGTCCGCCTTCCGTTTCCGTCGCTGCCGTTCCGCCTCGGCATGTTGCCGGTGTCCTTCAACGCCGGCACGACGTTTCTGCTGACGCTTGGCTGCCTGCCAGCGGTGCAGTTCCTTCTGACATTCCGGTTCTTGGCAGTAGCGTTGGTTATGTCGCCGAGCCCGGAATCTCCGCCCACAGCCTTTGCGCAGACAGGTTCGCCATCCCAGCCGCCGGCTGGCGGACACACAACCTTCGTTGCTATGCTGAATCTGTCCCATGGGAGGTGACGACTCCCTGGGGCAGCCCGAGGAGGATCTGCTTTATCCTCCTCGGGCACTTTGCCCTTTATCCATTGTCCCTCTCTCACGCCATCTGCTGATCGCCTGCGAACCGCTTCCTACGGAAATCGGAAGGAAAAATGAAGGAAGACAGGCAAAACGCTACAACAGGGCAAACTGTAACGCCGCGAAGGAAACAGGAAGGAGACAGAGCAGAAATGCTCTGGCCTCGAAGGAGAAGCAGGAAGGAGACTCACCCAGCGATGGCGGCCTCCCGCCCGAAATCAAGGGCCTTTCTCAGCCCGCCCCCACATTTCACGACACACTATACTCACCAACAGAAAACCGCGGTTACAGGTGTACGTACACCCGTTCCGGCGACTGGCTTGATGGGCACCAAAGAGAGAACCGGCGCGGCCCGTTGCCGTGGAACGCAGACCAAGATGCCCTCCGTGACGCCGTTTATGCAGAAGGCCAGGAACTCGTGGCGCACACGGCTACCAGCGCCGAGAACATCCAGGCAGCCAAGATCGCCGCCGAGACCGTGCTCAGGGCGTGTACTCGGAGGTCGGCTGGCACTTGACCGAGATGTGGGACAGCGTCGACAGTTCGAAGGCAGTTGCCCAATGACTCCCTTTAGCTATCAGCCGATCGTGCGTTTCGCCCCGTCGCAGGCTCTTACTTTCGTCCGCCCCCCTGGAGAAGAAATGACGAATCGCGAACGGCCAGGCCCAGTCGCATGGCTGGTACGGGCATCCGCGGCCGCTTGAGGCATGCTTTGGGCCAGCGACCCCGAAGAGCTTACAAGCCACATGATCCACGGCCGAAGTCCTTGGCCGGCATGCCTTTGGCCATGGGCACCATGGCCGGCGGGAGATTCAGGGCCGGCGGCACAACAGACCAAATGGGAGAGTCAGCGGCAGAATCCAGGCGAATCCGCCCTCTCTGGCTTTTTCGGTGTTTGACTCGTTTCGGCATCAGGGCCGGCAGCGGGAGCTAGGATCCACCGAGCGCACCAGACCTTGCACGCTGCCCAAGTGCGTCCAGAGCCTACATCGACCTTGAGCGGCACCGAGAAGGCCGCCCCGGAAGGGCACTGCCACGAAGATCGCGATGGCCGCGGCCTGGCAGTCGAAGATGCCTTGGGGCCTTTGAAGGCAGGAAGTTGGAATTCCGCCGAAGCCGACCGCACCTCGCCACCTCTCGACTTTAACCGACTCCCTCCCGAGGATCTTATAATGGCCAGCAGATCGGGTTCACTTCTTTGGATTGGCCAACTGTGCGCGGATGGCGTCGAGTCTCTCTTGGCCTTGGGGATACTTGGGGGAAATGCGCAGGACCTGCTCGAAGTCTTGCTGGGCGTGACGCAAGTCATGCTTCTGATAATAAGCGATCCCCCGCGCGGTATAAGCGTCGGCTGCCGACTGATTGACTTTCAGGATTTGGTTGAGCCAATCAATGGCATCGTCGGGGCGATTGAGTTCGGAGTACTTGCTGGCCATCCTGTACTGCGCTTGGAGCGTTTCCGGCGCCTTGGCGTCGATGGTGGCCATGCGATGGACGCACTTGGCGGCCTCATCGAGGTTCTTCTGCTTGACGCGGATTTCCGCCCGGCTCATCCAGGCGTCCAGGAAGTTCGGATCGCATTGCAGAGAGATTTCGTTCTCCTTGAGGGCGTTGTCGAGAGCGCCCGTGGCGCTGCTGAGATTGCCCTGCTTGGTATCGAGATCGTACTTCTGCATGTAGACGCGGCAGAGGTTGTTGTGATCCGAGGCGCGGACGTTGCGGACCTCTAATCCCTTCTTATGAACGAAGATGGATTCGTCGAACTTCAGCATCGCACCCGGAATATCGCCTTTTCCGGCCAAATCCGCGCCCTGGCGGGCCAGCATGATGGCGAGATTATTGTAGGCGTCGGCATAGCGCGGGTTGGACGTCAAGGCGCCGCGGAAGTACTTCTCCGCCAGTTTGGAGTCTCCCGGTCCACCCCGGCGGGCATAGTAGACGCCCAGGTTGTTGTTGCCGAAATCATAGTCGGGTTGGATGTCGATGGCTGCCTTGAAGGCCGCGGCCGAGTAGTCGAACAACAACTGTACCTTATGCGCGCGGTCGAGTTTCTTGGTTGCCGCCTTGAAATTCTCGACCGAGCCGTCGAAGGGCACCTGCTGTTGCACGGCATCGAGTTTCCTGGGCGGCGCGTCGAAATTCTTGGAGGCGCGGTCGAACAACGACTCGGCGACTTCCGCGTCGGCTCTCGACATCTCTCTTGCATAGCCGTCGTAGGCAATGCCCAGAGAGTTGTGAGCGCTGGCGCAATTGGGGTCAAGGCGGATGGCCTCGATAGAATCCCTGATCGCCTTATCGTGATCGCCCTTGTGTTCGTAGGTATCGGCCCGGCCGCTGCTGTATGCCTTGGCGGATTTGGGGTCGAGGCGGATGACCTCGGTAAAATCCGCGATGGCCTTGTCGTAGTTGCGCATATCGTCGTAAATACCGCCCCGATTGAAGTACGCCTTGGCATCTTTTGGGTCAAGCCGGATGGCTTCGGTGTAATCTGCGATGGCCTTGTCGTAGTCACCTTTGTTGTCGTAGGCAAGCCCCCGGCTGTAGTATGCCTTGGCATCTCTTGGGTCAAGCCGGATGGCTTCGGTGTAATCTGCGATGGCCTTGGCATAGTTGTCCTGATTGTCGTCGGCAAGGTGCCGGCTGTAGTCCGCCTTGGCGTCTTTGACGTCACCAACCTTGGTTTTCTGCCGGGTCTTCTCCACCTCTCGCGCGGCCATTCTCTGATTGGCATGAAAACCCGAAAATGCAAAAGTCAGCGAGCCAACGATCGCAACAAGCAGCACGGTTCGTTTCATTGCAAAGCCCTTTCCTGCGACCTTGTGGATTCCGAATACGCGCCCTTCCGCAGCATCCGCAACGGGCGTTATTCTAATTAGCCACCCTACCGGCCGCAAGTAACCCATTTGGTCCATCGAAGCCGGCAGATCGTTAATGGTTTCAGTGAGGGCGCGCAAGATAATCGCCGGGGATTCGGCGATTCCTGAGCAAGTTTGGTGAGGTTGTCACTGAAAATCCCCTCGGAGAGCCTGATCACTTGATCGAGGTTCCCGAGGGGTGTACTCCTGGATGTTACCAGCATACCGGAGTACTCTGCTTTGTATCATAATTTGCCTTGCCACGCCAGCTTCTGGGCGTTTCTTCTTTCGATCGACCAAGACCTCGCCAACAATGCCCGCCAGAAGGCGTGCCCGTGCGGCGGCCGGTTGCACTCGGCCAAGTATCCCCGCAAGCCTCGCGGTAGCGATAATCTCCCCGAGCCATACGGCTTGAGGCTCAGCTTCTGTTGCGATCGGGACGGTTGTCGCAAGAGGATGACACCGCCATCGGTTCGGTTTCTCGGCCGGAAGGTTTACCTCGGTGCCGTGGTGGTCCTGGTTGCGGCCATGCGGCAGGGGCCTTCTCCGCGGCGAGTCCGCGAGCTTTCCCGACTCTTCGGCGCCGACCGGCGAACCATCGCCGGCTGGCAGGTCTTTTGGCAAGAGCACTTTCCCCGGACGGGGTTCTGGAAGCTCGCGCGTAGTCGCTTCGTGCCGGCTCTGGCAAGCGTCACCCTTCCACGATCGCTCTTGGATGTCTTTCTCGTTGGTGACGATCCCTGCCAGGACTGGGGCCGGCTGCTGCTGTTTCTCTCGCCGATCACCATCACCGGGGGCTTGGGAATCGAGGTTTCCCGCTGACCGCGGCCCGCCCGCAGAAGACACTCCTCGACGGTCCCGGCGGACCAAGGTAGGTAAGGGTTTGACAGTCGTTTTCAGCTTTACTTCCTTTTTCCGAGGAGACATGATGACCCGAAAATCCGATCCATCGACTGCGGCCCTCTGGGCACGCTTCCGCTTCTCCGTGGTGGGCTCGCTCTTGAGCGCGCCGCCTGGGCGGGGAGAACTCAAGGCCGCTCTCCAATCCCTTGCCGCCAAGGCTTGGACGCATCCGGTCAATGGGAACGAAGCCCATTTCGCGACCGCCACCATCGAGCGCTGGTACTACACCGCGCAGCGCGAGAAGGACGATCCCCTGCGCGTCCTGCGACGCGCCGTGCGCAAGGATTGCGGCCGGGTGTCGCTGGCCGCCGAGCAAGTCCAGCATCTGTTGAAGCAATACGATGACCACAAGGAGTGGACTTACCAGTTGCACTACGACAACCTGGCCGCGGCGGTAGCAGCCAAGCCCGCCATGGGCTCCCTGCGCTCGTATTGCACCGTGCGGCGGTACATGCAGGCCCACGGCCTGTTGCGCCAGCCGCGCGTGCGGCCGAAGGGCCGCCCAGGCGAGGCCGTTGCCGCCGAGCGACGCGAGAACCGGGAGGTCCGCAGCTACGAAGCCGAGTACGTGGGGTCGCTCTGGCATCTCGACTTCCATCACAGTTCGCGAAAGGTCCTCACCGCCCGAGGCCAGTGGCAGTGCCCCATCGCCCTGGCCATCCTCGACGACCATTCGCGACTCTGCTGTCACCTCCAATGGTACCTTTCCGAGACCGCCGAAGACCTCGTGCACGGACTCTCCCAGGCGATCCAAAAACGCGGCCTGCCCCGCGCCCTATTGACCGACAACGGCGCGGCGATGGTGGCTGAAGAGGTGGGCGAAGGTCTGCTGCGGCTGGGGATCGTCCACGAGAAGACGCTGCCTTACAGTCCCTACCAGAACGGCAAGCAGGAGGTCTTCTGGGCGACACTGGAGGGCCGCCTGATGGAGATGCTCGACGGCTGCGTCGAGCTTTCCCTGGACTTCCTCAACCAGGCCAGCCAGGCCTGGGCAGAGATTGAGTACCACCGCGCCGTGCACCGCGAGACCGGCTGCTCCCCCTTGCAGCGGTTCGCCCAGGCAGCGGATGTCCTCCGCACGAGTCCCACGAGCAACGCCCTTCGCGACGCCTTCCGCCTGGAAAGCAAGCGTCGCCAGCGCAAGAGCGACGGCACGATCTCGGTGGAGGGCGTGCGGTTCGAGGTCCCGGCCCGCTTCCGCCACTTCCAGGACGTCTCCGTGCGTTACGCCCGCTGGGACCTCGGCCGGGTCGATCTGGTCGATCCCCGCAACGGGACCGTCCTGGCCCCCCTCTATCCACAGGACCGCACGGCCAACGCCGATGCCCATCGGCCTTTTGTCGGGCCACCTCTGCAAGACACGCCCGCCGACCCGCCACCCGCAAGCGGGTACCCGGGGTGCCCCGGCGGCGCGGATCGCGACAAGCCGTTGCCGCCGCTGTTGAAGAAGATCCTCGAAGAGTATTCCGCCACGGGACTGCCGCCGGCCTACCTGCCCAAGAATCCCCCTGCTGAGAAAGGAGGCGAATCATGAACGCCAAGAAACTGCTTTCCCTGTGGGGGCTGAAATGGAACCCCTTTTCGCCGGAACTGCCCAGCGAGGCCCTGCTGGTGACCGCCAAGATCGAGAGTTTCGCCTGGCGCGTGGAACAGTTGGTCCAGGAGGGAGGCTTCGCCCTGATCTCGGGCGAGTCGGGAACCGGCAAGTCGGTGGCCTTGCGGATCGTGGCCGAACGCCTCTCCCCGCTCCGCGACGTGGTGGTGGGCGTAGTGGAGCGGCCGCAGTCGAAAAGCGGCGACTTCTACCGCGAGTTGGGCGACATCTTCTCGGTGAAGCTCAGCCCCTTGAACCGCTGGGGCGGATTCAAGGCCCTCCGCGAGCGTTGGAGGGCGCACGTGGCCTCCGCGCGGATCAAGCCGGTGCTGCTGATCGACGAGGCCCAGGAGATGAACTCCGAGGTGCTTGCCGAACTACGGCTGCTGGCCAGCGCCGACTTCGACGCCGCATCGCTGTTGACGGTGGTCCTCTGCGGGGATGGGCGGTTGCCGGAGCGTCTGCGGCAGGCGGACCTCGTTCCCCTGGGGACGAGGATCCGCACGCGGCTCTTGACCGAGCCTGCCTCGCGGGAGGAACTCGCCGAACTGCTGCGCCACGCCTTGACGAAGGCCGGCAACGCCACGTTCATGACGACCCAACTCCAGGACGCCCTGGTCGACCACTGCGCCGGCAACTACCGGCTGTTGATGACCATGGGGGGCGAACTGCTGGCCTACGGCATGGCGCAGGAAGTGGCGCAGCTCGACGAAAAGTTCTACTTGGAACTCTTCCATCCCCAACGCCCAGCGGCAAAGAAGAAAGCGAGGGCCTAACGGTGGTCTCGGAATGCAATCAACTGCTTCCCGTGGTCCGGGTGGGAGAGATCCGTTGCGAGGACCGGACACAACGCTGGCTGATCGAGCAGCTTTGGGGCGAATCGTCGGTGGGCGTGATCGGCGGCGCCCCCAAGTGCTCCAAAACCTGGCTGGGGCTGGACATGGCCTTGAGCGTGGCCACCGGCACGCCCTGCCTGGGTAAGTACGCGGTCCCGCAGGCCGGCCCAGTCCTGGTCTATCTCGCCGAGGACGCCTTGCCGGTGGTCCGCGAGCGGGTGGCGGGCATGGCCCGCCATCGCGGGCTCGATCTGGCCGGGGTGGAGGTCCACGTAATCACCGCCCCTACGTTGCGGTTGGACCGCGATCCGCACCGTGGGCGGTTGTTGGAAACGGCCAAGCGGTTGCGGCCCCGGCTGCTGCTGCTCGACCCGCTGGTGAGGCTCCACGGCATCGACGAGAACAACGCCGGCGAAGTGGCCGGGCTATTGGCCTACTTCCGCTCGTTGCAGCGGCAGTTGGACCTCTCGGTGGTGCTGGTGCATCACACCCGCAAGAACGCCGGGGGGGGAGTGGCCGCCGGCCAGGGGCTGCGCGGCTCCAGCGACCTGCACGCCTTCGGCGACTCCAACCTCTACCTCCGTCGGGGGCACCCGCTTGCGGGTCGGGAGCGGCTGGTGTTGTCCAACGAGCACCGCGCGGCGCCAGCCTCGCCACCGGTCTATCTGCAGCTTGTGGCCACCAACGCCGAGACCGCCCATCTGGAGGTCGTGGCGGGGATGGAGGGCCAGCAATGGAGGACGCTCCAGGAGCAGGTACTGACGCTGCTGACTACGGGCGTTGTGCAGAGTCGCGGCAAGCTCCGCGCCGCGCTAGCTGTGAAAAACGAACGCCTGGGCGAGGCCCTTGGGGCGTTGGAGCAGGCCGGCAGGGTTCGCCGCACGCCTACCGGTTGGCAGCGTATCGACTGAGTCAGTGGAGGCCGTTCCCGTTTCCCCTATAGAGATTAGAGGGAACGGAACGGCCATTCTTCCATCAAGTCAAAGCCGCAGACAGCGCCAAAACCATGCCAGGGGTCGACTTCGACAAGCTTCGCACGCAGATCGCCATGAAGCAGGTACTCGACTTGCTCGGCTTCATGCCTTGCCGGCGAACGGGCGACCAATGGTACGGAGGTTGTCCCCTGCACGAATCCAGGCCCGGTCGTCATCGTTGCTTCTCCGTGAACGTGGCGATCGGTCGTTACCATTGCCATCGCTGTCACAGCCAAGGCAATCAGCTTGAGCTGTGGGCGGCGGCCACCAAGTTGCCTCTCTATCAAGCGGCGATCGATCTCTGTCGCGCACTGGGCATGGACGTCCCCTGGATACATCGCTGGTAGCAACCGCCCCCAAACAGAGAAGAGGCCACCGGTACTTGAACCCCTCTCCAAACATGTCCAGTCCATCGATTACCGACAGCGCCAGTCCATCGATTACCTCGCCTACTCTCAGTTTCAGCATTACGGGCGGCAGCGGCAACTTCGGAATGAGACGGGCAACCCTGCGGCGCATACTGCCCCCGCCCCAGCCTTCAGGCCGCTGGCAACGGCTGCACCCGAGCCGGCCTTCCCACAGGGCACAAGAGGCATGGTTCTGGCCGGTGGCCAGGGCTTGATGCAGAGAAGGCGGCTGGAATCGTCGCTGAAGACCATGGTCGGGCGTGTTCTCGGTTCGGTATCCCCCATTGGCTACATTTTTTGGTCCTTCACCGCCGACTTCAGCCCGATCTTGACCGCCTGCTAGGCACCTCGACGCTGAAAACCCGCGTGAAAGGGCGGCTGGCAGCAAGCTTGCAGGCACTCGTGGGGGCACTCACGCTGGAAAGTCCGGCGGAAAACCCTGGGCAGCCCTCCACGATTGGCTAAATATCCGTATATTGCCGTACTCCGCACTCGTTCCCGAAGCACGTCGTTAAACGGATAGTCGCGCCCCTTCAAGCGACCAAAATCGGATGCGGCTTATGATAGTAGCCGCTCAGCCGCCCTCGCCTATCTTCCGGGCATTCTCGCCGCCCTTCAGGCGCGCCGGCAGTTCGAGATCGCGGGCACGGATCGTGTCGACCGCGTCCAGAAGGCGTGCGACAATGCCGTGGCCGCCGGTACTGGGGGCGTCCTTTATGTGCTCGTCATGTGCGGGCTGGGATGGGCCCTCTACTCAAGCGGAGCATGATCGCCATACCCGCGCCTGCTAAGGCAGAGCAGAAAAAGTCGGCGAACGATGCCCACACCTTCCAACCTCGGTTTCGCTCGCCTACGCGCTGCCTATGCGCGGACCGCTTCGGCCGCTACCGCAGTTTGACTTGCAAAAGCTGACGTGGACCAGTCTGAGACCGGATCATCGAGACAAGTCCGCAGCGCCTGGACCCCGACAAACCAAACGGCGGAAAATTGGGGCGGGGCTTGCTAGGACCGGTTTTTCGAGTAACCTTAAGCGTAGAATGTTTCCTCGGGGCTTTCTTGAGAACCAGGTGTCAAAACGGGCGTAAACCGCTTGAAATCCGTGTTGAACGTAACCTGAAAACGCCAAGGAACCTTCGGAAAAGCCGAGTTTTGGAGAGGTGGCAGAGTGGTCGAATGCGCGGGTTTGCTAAGGCAAGTCCAGCCGTTTTTGTACACCAGCAGGAAAACGCGAAAGCAGCGTGTTTTCCAGGGTTTTCTGCGATTACCACGTTCTTCCTGTACACTATAGTTAGCACTGAAAAAAGCTGTTTGCGGTTGTACGTACAACCGTTTTTCGGACTAGTGTACAAGCTGCTTGTCCCCAACGTAATGGCCCCCGCTCCCTGACCCTTCGGCCGCAAAGTGCGGGACGCCGCCTCCTCCTGAAGATGGCGTTCGACTCCGGCTACGAAGCGGGCGCAGAAGACGCCGGCAGTGGCGAAATCCTGGCCGAAGCCCAGGCCCTGCAATATGCGTTCTACGACCTCGACGCCAAGACAAGGCGGGCTGTTGCGCTCGACGACCTGATGATGGCCGTGAGCCTGGAGACGCTGGAGCACGAGGAGGATTGCAGGTGCGGGCTGTGCAGGGCGCCGGAGGCCGTGTAGGTGTTACCGCAACTCAGTCTCGCACCGGGGACAGACAGGCGTATGCACCGAACATTCCCGCCCGCACGACGGGCAAAACCGCGTCTTATCCAGTTCGTGGCGTTCAAAGTCGTCCTCAATGACGTTCGATCGCCATCGGCGGACGACCATCGCAAGGAGAACCAAAATGGCAGCCAGTGGCACCAACCAAATCCAAGGCATGTTGGGACTCGCCCAACTGCAAACATAGATGAGACTGCCGAAAGTCGCAATGGAGCCGAAGACGATCAAGGCCGTCACCATTTGCGACACAAGAGCAAGCAGGGACGTGCTTCGCCAGCCTTCTTCGCCGCTCAACCAACGCTCCACGCGCTCGTCGAGAGCCGTCAGGACAGCGCTTAACAATCTGAACATCTCGGGTGCTCCTTTCTGTTCGGTTGTTATCCTGCTACTTGTCGCAACGCTTGGACTTGCCTACATCGCCTTCAGCGCCGCCACGGCCTCCGCCACTTCGCGGCCGTTCTGCTCGATGATGTCGAGCAGTAATTTCAGGCGGCCGACTTGAGGGTTAAGGGATGCGACGAACCTGCCAGCCAAGCTGCTCCATTAGCCAAGGAAACCCGAAGAACGCACCCAATACGATTGAAAGAAATGCCGCGAGGAACACCGCTTGCGGAAACGTCAGTCGGCGAAACTCCGGGCCGAGGGGAAGGATCAGTTCGCGCGCGGTCCCAAGATGACCATCACGATTCCGAGGATCGAAATAGCAACACCCAGTCCGATCGCTTTCTCAGGGACCATGAACGAACCTCCATCCTTCGCACCCTTATACTGCGACGCAAAAAGTGCCGACGTGATAAGGCCGACCAACAGGATAAATACCACGCCCGTCAGTCGCGGCGACTTTGCCACCATCGCTGCCGGGTCTTGCAGCCCTTTGGACTGCAAATACAACGCGACGCCAAACAACAACACTAAGCAGGTAATCGCCGGGACCCATAGGCTAAAATCACTTGCAGGCACCCCATCACCTCCTCTGGTTTGATCGCTCCATCTCGACGAGAATTGAAAGAAGCAACTCTCCACGATTTGGATTCTACCGCGCCCTGAAACTGCCCGCCATGCCCCGTCCTGTCCTCCGTCCTCCGGGAAGAGTGGGGTCAGGCCGCCGTTCGGCACAGTCTGCGGCTCTTGAACGGGTGCTGAAGGAGGGGCTCGAACGCTACCCGGTGGATTTATACACCCATTGTGTTATGTCTAACCATTGGGTATGTGATGGCAGACCCCAATTCACGATGTGCGGAATGTCCACCGTTTCTGGGATCATGGTCCCTTGGTTCCTATTGCCGAACGTTCTGCTAACCACCCCGACCCCCACGTCGGTGGCACTCTGTTTCACACGACGGTGCGAGCGAGGTCACCCCCAAGACGCAATGCGTTTCGGCCGTCTCACTCTCGCCTGCAACTCTGAAAGGGCACACTACCGGCCTGTAGCGTTAACGCCGGCCATCTTCCGCGGCATTCTAACCTGCAAGCCCTTCTTAGCCGTTATCCAATGCGCCCTCCCGGCGCTTTTTTTCGCGTTCGACGGCGAATCTCCATCCCCAAGGCCACCTCCGGCCGTACGGGGTGGCCGCATCCTGAAAGGTCACCCCAATGGTTTGCGCATCCCCTTCTCCCGCTCCCCGTCGCCGCTTGCACCGCCAGTTCCTGGCCCTACTGCCCCAGATCGTCACCCGCGTCCGAATTGCCTTCAGGCATCTCAAGCCCGAAGCCAGGGCCGAAGCCGTTCAAGAGGTCGTCTGCAATGCCTTACAGAGATTCGTCCGCCTGGTCAAACGCAAGAAGACCAGCATCGCATACGCCGCGCCGCTGGCCACCTTCGGAATCAAGCAAGCTCGCGATGGCAGGCGTGTCGGCGGGCACCTCAATTGCCTCGACATCTCTTCGGAGTGTTGTCAGCGGCTAAAGAACCTTGTTGTCGACCGACTGGACCGCCGCGACAAAGACGACGATAGGCAATGGTGCGAAGTGCTCGTTGAGGATCGCCGAGCCGCCGCCGCCGCGATCGTGCAGACGAAGTTGGATTTCAGCGACTGGTTGGCATCGCTGAAGCGCCGTGATCGCCGCGTCGCCGAGTTCCTCGCTCAGGGCGAAACGACGAAAGCCGCGGCTCGAAAGTTCCGCGTGAGCGCCGGCCGCATCAGCCAGCTTCGCAAGGAACTTGCCGCCAACTGGCGTGCCTTTATCGGCGATGACCCTGACCCTGCTGCTGCCACCGCGGCCTGATCTCTCATCTCTGGCTGGCACTCACGCCAAGCCCCACGGCCCAGTCCCGGCTGCTTCATTTCCTCCGAGCGCCGGGGCTGGGCTTCTTCAATCGTTCCTTGCGGCAGCCCTGCTCGTCAGGGCTGCCTACCGTGCCATTCCCCGTACCGTTGCGGCTTCGTTAGCCCCCGTTCCAACCGTTCCAACCAAAGGACAAAGCCATGATCATCACCATCACGTTGTTTGCCTCGATTCTCGTCACTTCGATCATTTTCGCCTGGCAGTTTCGCCAGCGCCTGGCCCGTTTCCTTCCTCGAAAGGAGACCATGACGACCGCCATGCTGTTTGCAGCGGTTGCCTTGCTGCTGGTCGTCGTGCTCCTGCCAGATATTCTTCTTCTCGTCTACACCCTGAACATTATGCCACACTCTCTTCGAATCGTCCTCGCTCTCGCAGCCGCCACTATGGTCTGCGTCGGCTGCTCCAAGCAGGCTGACGCGCCGAAGCCTCGCCGGCTGCAATGGTCCGCCCCTGAGACCGGCTTCCAATCCGAAATCACTCTACCGCCTGATCCTAAACCGAAGGAGGCCTCGTGAAGACCAGCATCATCCTCGCAGTGGGGCTGCTCGCCGTATTTGTCGGCCTGCTCATTTGCATGCGTCAGTTTTGTGTCGAGAAGCCGCCGCCGATCGTCGTATGCTCTTCCGGGCCCACCATCGAACGGCTCGAACGCCTCTCCAGTCTCGTGACCAGTCGTGTGTACGTCGCGGACGTTCTCACCGGGGAAGGCGACGGATGCCGCGGCGCTTGGCTGATTCGCGGCGACGCCTTGATCGCGGTGCCCCTGGGCAAGGCAGCCGTCATCGACAAGGACGAATCTGCCCGACGTGCCACGATCCGATTGCCCCCGCCCGAGATTCTTCAAGCCCGTGTTGACCACGCGATCCGATCAGGAATACGCGCGAAGGGGTGAACGGCTAATCCAATTTATCGTGCTGACGAACGAATGCTATACTGAACGCCGTCTGTCCACACGTTTTCTCAAGAAAGGCATGAGAGATGAGCGAGTTTCTTTCAAGAGCCAATCCGGGCGACATTTCGCGCTGATCGCTGTCGTACTTGCGTTTGGCACGGTACTGGTATGCGTAGTGACCGCAATCCTCGCGCGGAGCATTCGGGGATACCGGGAGCGCGAGTTGGCGATCAACCTGGTCCGCGAGTTGGCGGAGCGAGGACTTCCGCCCGACGAAATCGAGCATTTGCTTCGGGTTACGGGTGTCAACGCCAAAGTCCCCTATCAGTCCTGCCAAGGCCCCAGCATTGCGACAGGATCGATGACAGCAGCCGGGTAGGTCATTGACGCAGCACAACGGCGAGACAGCCGGACGGCTTATCGTCAGGGACGGCAGCAAGCGCCGTCAACGGGTGGTCTAGGGCTGCGGGCTTGCCAGTTCTTCCGGTGGCCCGTCGCCGCCAAGCGTAGCCCAGCAGTACGATGGCGCCGCCAAGGAGGGCCAATGTTGAGGGCTCCGGCACGACCTGCGCAGTCACGTTGAGCGTCAGCGTTTGCTGTCCGGCCCAGCCGCTGAGGTCTTGTTCGTCCGACAGATTGAATTGAAACTGACCGGAGAATGTGCCCAGTTGCGATGTATCGAGGTACATGTCGAACAGATTGCTCGTCGCGCCGGGGGCCAGGTCGGTGAAGGTCGTCACGTCGGTGCTGAAGACACGCAGCGGATCAGAGACTGTCGTAATCGAGTTCAGGGCCAAGCCCGCGCGGTACGCAGCGGGCAGGTTCTGAATCTCGAATTGCAGGCTTTGCGTGCCGCTACCTACCTGGAGTGTGCGGAAGTTCAGGTCCAGCGTGCCGCTGCCGTTGGCAAAGCAAAGGGACCATTGCTCTTGCTGCCGTTAAATGAGGCCAGTACCGTGGGGGTGGCCCGCGCGAAATCGGCATTATGCTCGCCCTGGACCTTATGCCGGTTTTGTTCCTCGATGCGATTAGGCGAGCATGCGCTAAAGGGGCAGCAAGTGCCGTATTCCGGTCGCGTAGCGACCATTGACGGTAGCCGTGGGTTTCAACCCACGGTAGGCTACCCGCGCAAACTCCTCGCGTCGCGTAGCGACGCCTGAAAGGCACGCCAGCGCCCACGACCGCGTTCAATCGTCGCTACGCGACGAAACGGGTCCTCTGCGATCCGTGGACCGTGGGTTAAAACCCACGGCTACCGTCAGTCGTCGCTACGCGACGGGGCATCCGCCATGCGGAGTAGCGAAACAGAAACGACCCTCAAACCCACTTTGGTTAACCGCAGAAACGACCGATTTTGCGCAGGCCACCGTGGGGGTACCGCCGCTGGTGGCGATGCTGAATACCGTGCCATAGCCGTAGCCCCCGTTCAACGACAGGTCACCGCCGGAGTAGGTCGTGCCATAAAGCATCGAGCCGCTGAGCGTCAAATCGGCAAAGGAATATCCTCCATTGCTGCCGTTGAATGAGCAGAGGGTCGTAAGGGTCTGGGCATTAGCCGCCCTTGAATGCAGCGCCAGCAGAACAAGCGTGCCGACCGAAACGACCCAAGTACACCACTTCCACTTTCGACAAAAACGAGAACCACCCGAAGCAGTAATCACACGTCTCATCTGAAATCTTCTCGAGCCTGTAAATCCGGCGATGATGACAGGAAAATGAGGGGACAGGAAAATGTATTTTTCTGTCCCCCAGCTTTCTGTCAGAACCTCCTCTTCAAGTTCCTCTGCCGCCAACCCCAGCCCAGTAGCCCAACTACCGCGGCGCCCAGCAGCACCAGCGTCCCCGGCTCCGGCACGACATTGAGCACCAGGTTGTTGCCTTCCACGGCGAGGTTCGCCGGGTAGCCGTCGATCGTACCGCTGGTGCTGCTCCCCAACATGCCTGTGGGAATCGCCGTATTGGACTGGATCAGGTCGTAAGTGCCCGGGCCGAAATTCGAGGTCCAACTGAAACCGAAGTTGGATAGCTGAAGCGGAGTATTGGCCGACAAGTTGCCGCACGAGATCATGCTTCTGGTCAGCGGCGTGTCGAGGTCGTAATCGAGTAGCGCCCCCGAAGATAGGATCAGGCTGCCGCTGAGAGTGAGGGCTCCCAGTGGACCGCCTGGAGCAATGGCGCCGCTGGGGCTGACCGAAACGCTGCTGAGCGTGCCCGAGCCGCCCAAGGTGCCGCCGTTGTTGACGGTGACCGGGCTGACAAGCGAACCGTTGACAATGAGTTCACCTTGGTTGACGGTGGTTGGGCCGGCGTAGGTGTTCGAGCCGGTCAGGCTCAGTGAATTGACACCCAGCTTCGTTAGTCCCATGCTGCCGGCGATATTCGAGCCGTAAGAGAAGTTGCCGGCGGTCGTATCGATGCCCAGCGCCGAACCGGCGGCGAAATGGCTACCATTGCCTGCCAGCAGCGAGGCGATGTTCGCCGATGTCCAGCCGCTGCTGCCTGCGCTGACTGCGAGCACGCCGCCACCAGCCACGGTGAGTTTTCCTGCGGTCGAGTAGCCGGGCAGCGATGCAGTCCCGGCGGCCTGGAGGATGCCAAGGTTGACGGCCGTGCCGCCGGTGTAGCTGTTGCTGCCGGCAAGAACTTGCGTGCCGCTGCCGCTGATCACCAGGCCGATCGTGCCCAGCGTACCGCCCCCTTGGATCATCCCGCTGAAAGTGGTCGAACCGCCGGTCGGGCTGATTGTCAAGACCGACGCGGCCGCACCGCTGTTGATAACGCTTCCGCCACTGCCGGGCGTCTTGTTCGAGAGCGAGGCGATCTGCTGGCTGCCGCCGCCGAGGTCCAGCGTCGCGCCCACGGCGATCGACAAGGACGTGGCGGCGGGCAAGAGGTTGACACCGCCGCCGGATGCCGTGTTGACGATCTCAACGCCGCACAGTCCGCCGAATGTCTGGGTGGTCCCGGCAACGGTCACCGTCTGGCTGCTGCCGGTCAGCCCGTCAACTTCGATGTAGTTGCCCGATTGATAGTTCGACGAGCTTCTGCTGGTGATTGGCGTGTAGGTGGTGGGCGCGCCACCCTCGGTTGAGTAGTAGTAGCTTGTGCCATTGATGGTCGCCATTTCTTGATTCCCAGTGCTGGAGTCGCCAACGTAGGCATAAAGGCTGTATTTGGCGTAGGGAATGTTGCTCGCTGTGAACGTCATGCTGTTCCCGGCAACGTAAACATAGCCGTTCAAGACTTGGTTGGCGCTGCCGGTACTCCAGACACTGGTGGCGCCATTGAGGGAGAACGTCGCCCCGCTGTTCTGGCCGCTGCTGTTGGCAAGCGTGCTTCCGCTAAAACTGTATCCGGACTCGTTGTTCCAGTTGCTCATAGCCACGACTCCCGCCGCACCGGTGACGGAGCTTCCGTTGCCTACAAAATGGATGCCGATGCCGCCGCCGGCGACAGGCGCTCGCAGTTGGAGCACGCCGCCGCTGATGACGGTCGCGCCGTTGTACGTATTGGGGGCGGTCAGCGTCAAGATGCCGGCGCCCTGCTTGGCTAGGCCGCCCGCGCCGCTCAAATTCCCGCTATAGGTCGTGCTCTGGTTGTTGTTGCCCACGCTGAGAGTGACGGGCTGGGAGGCCGCGGTCGCCAAGGCAAGGCCGCCGGCACCCGCCAGCCCGCCCAGGGTGCAGTTGGTGTTTCCCGCGGCGAAGCACAAAGCACCGCCCGAGCCCAGGTTGACGGTGCTGTTTTGTACCGCCAGGGGATGGGCCAGGGTCAGGGTCCCGCTGCTGATCGTCGTGTTGCCGCTGTAGGTGTTGCCGCCCGCGAGCACCAGCGGGCCGCCGGAGAGGGTGATGCCCATGGGGCCGTTGGATCGATTGGCGATCGCGCCGCTGATGGTCAGCGAGCCGGCGTTGCTCACCGTGAGGTTATCGTTCAAGAGGACCGGCGCAGTGATGACATGCGTGCCGTTGATCACCGTGATCGTCGCGCCGTTGCCCCCATTGTCTAGGGTCAACACGTTGCTTCCCGTGCCGCTGAGGGTGTAACCGACGTTTGCCGCGGCCGAATTGCCGAACAGCAGTGAGCCGACGGTCTGCGGCGCGTCGAGCGTGATCGTCAGTGCGGCCGTGGTCGAGACAGTGAAGACGGCCGCCGCGCCGATGGCGTTGGGCACTCCTCCCGTCCAATTGGCCGCGTTGCTCCAACGGCCGCTCACGGCCGCAGCCCAGCAGGGCTTTACGATCGCGGGACCTTGGACCGCGACGAAATCCGGATCGTTCATGCCGGAACTGGCGAACACCGAGACGCTCCCGTTCACACCAATTTTCTTGAGCGTGTTCGTGCCCGAGTCCGCCTCGTAAAGGGAGCCGTCGCTGCCAAAGGCCAGACCGTCAGGCCCAGCCAGGCCTGAGGCGAAGACGCCGAGGTCGGCGCCGGTGGACGAGAATTTTTCAATCGTGGTGCCCCAGTAGCTCGCCACGTAGAGATTGCCGCCGCTGTCAAACGCGAGGCCGGCCGGGTGGTACAAGCCCGCTGAACTGGCGAAGGCGGAACCGGCGCCTCCACTGGCGGCGAATTTCTCCACGGTCGCGTTGCCCCAATTCACCGCGTAGAGATTGCCACTGCTATCAAAGCCAATGCCCGCCGGCTGGTCCAACCCCGAACTGGCAAAAACACCCAGGTCCGTCCCGGCCGGGGAGAATTTCTCAATAGTACTGCTGCCCCAGTTCGCCACGTAGAGATTGCCGCTGCTGTCAAAGGCAATCCCGCAGGGGTCATTCATGCCCGTGCTGGCGAACACGCCGAGGTTGGCGCCGGTCGCGGAGAATTTCTCAATCGTGCTGCTTCCCCAGTTCGCCACGTAGAGATTGCCGCTGCTATCAAAGGCCATGCCCTGGGGCTGGCTCAGGCCCGTGCTGGCGAACAGGCCGAGATCGACGCCGGTGGAAGAATATTCCTCGATGGTGTTGCTGTCGTAGTTGCTGACAAGGAAGGTATCAGCGTCCGCCAGGCCGCTGGCATAGAAGAAACCAATGAGCACTGCAAGTCCGGGGCGGAATGCTCGACTCGACGTTTTCATGTTGGTTGTCCTTTCTCGGGTTTCTGGTGTGTGACTGGTCACGTCTTTTTGCCAGTCTTGATCTTCTCCATGAGTTTGTTTCAAGACCCCGCACGGGCAAGATGCCTATGCCACAGGCCCGTTCTTGGAACGGCTTCTCACCCGCCGTGGTCGTTGGCTTCGGATTGAACGAGTTAGCCGTGCCCAGCCCAACCGCCCCCACCCCCAGGAGCGCCAGCGTCCCCGGCTCGGGCACGACGGTGAGCACCAGGTTGTCGTTTTGTACCGCCAGCGACGCCGGGTAGCCGTCGATCGTGCCGCTGGTGATTGTGCCCAGTGTGCCGCTAGGAGCCGATCCAGACTCGATCAAGTAGTACGTGCCGCCGGACTGAGTGAAGACTCCCGTACCCCGAAAGCCGATGCACTCGTCCCCAGCGGACAACTGGGCGGCCTCGCTGAGATTGTAGGTGCCGATATTACCGCCCGAAGTGTAACTTACGTACAGGCTACCGGAAATGACGTGCGTGCCGCCGGATTGATCGAAGGTCCCCGTTCCATACCATCCGACAGCTTCATTGGCGCTTGACTGAAGGCTGCCCGCCAGCATTTCGATTGTTCCGCTCGTCCCTCCGCTGAGGGCACCGAGGTACAGATTGCCACATACGGCGCCATTGCTTGTCAAGGTGGCCGTGCCTCCATTCACAATCCAAGCAGTCGTGCTGGAGCCCGGCATCCCTCCCGTCCAATTCGCAGGATTCGACCAGTTACCGGACCCAGTGTTGGACCAAGAGGCATCCGCCCGCGCGACCGTCGAGCCAAAAAGTAAGATCGCGACGGCGGCAAGGACCGACAGAGCGACGGCAACAGCGCCGCGAGTCGTCTTGACGCGACGATCCACCCTTGCAGCCCGCTCCAACGTCCCTACCACCCGCTTCAACATGATTCAGCTCTCTCCCTTGCAGTCCAACACGCCACCTACCGACACACCAACACACCAACACGCGACCGCCGGACCGGTCAGAAAACGGGGAGAACGCGACAGAGACACACCACGATCGTCCCGGGGCACAGGCCCCGCGACCAAAGAACCGTCGCGTTGTCGAGAAGCACACTGGTCCGACCTCACCTACGCGGTGCGTCAGAGACCAGATGCACGCTGCCTCAGAGATTTGTGGAGAGAGTGCCTGGGCGAAACGCCGCCAGCACATATCTGCCGATTTTATATCATCGTGTGAAAATTGCAAGGAATTGGATTAACTTTTTGACAAGAATCGCGAGCCGATGCCCCCCGAAAGATAGGAATGAGGGGCGGAAATGATGCTACAAGGGGGTCCGGGGATGCATCGCACGGTGTACTTGGGCCCGATTCGCTGCTGCGTTGGCTGCGGCAATCCGCCAAGCAGCTCGACGGCGAGAATTGGCCCAAAACGTGACTGGCGGCGCTGCTTGCAGGCACGCGTGGGGGCACTCACGCTGGAAAGCCCGGCGGAAAATCTTGGGCAACCCGTCTGGAGTGGCTAAATATCCGCATGTCGCCGTAAGCCGCACTCGTTTCCGAAGCACGTCGCAAAAACCAGGCGGTGCTGCTGAGGTCGTAGGGGAAGGGCTCGCCGGTGAACTGTTCGGCAAGGTGGGCTCGCTGGCGGTGACGGGCCTGCTCTGGCTTTCCAACTGGCTCGGCTGAGCGCAGTAATACAGTGCCCGACGTACAGCAAGGGCGCAACGACGCCCACTCTCAAACACATTGACAGCACGACTTCCCGGCTGCCTTGGGCACCGAACTTGGGGTGCTGCCCCACTGGAATCCCACCTTCACCTCCGTACCATCCTTCACGGCCAGATACACTGGGCAGCGATGGCTTTCCTTCTCCAGGAACACGCGGTCGGCCTCGGAGGGTTCATAGGGCGAATGGATGGTCACTGTGATCGAGGCGATCTTGTAGTCCTTCAGCGCGTAGGCGGTGTCGGCCCACGTCCCGGTCAGGTCAATGCCCTTGCTCTCGGCCAACTTCGCCATGAGGATCATCATGCACGAAGCCACGCCCATCGCCACCAGGTCGATGGGATTCAGGTCTTCCCCTTTGCCTCCGAAGGCGCAACAGCCTTCCAAGCCGATCTCCTTGCCCAGCTCGTGGTGCGTGGCCTTGGTGTGGATCATGCGGTCCAACGTGACAGTCATTCCTATTGTCTTTGTCCTCTCGTCAGGATGATGTTAGAGTTGTGATGATTTCAGGTACTCCTGGACATTTCGCCAGCAATTCCGAATAGTCCCTACCGCTCTCGACCGCCTGTTTCACCGTGGCGGCAAGTTTCGTGTTGCCCAGCAGCACCGCGCCCACGAGGCGGTTGTCACGGAAGACAAAGCGGCAGTACCGGCCATCGGCCTCCTCATCGAAGGTGCGGAAGCTCGCATCCTGCGGATTGAACTGCCCGATGCTGAAGAGGTCCAGCCCCAGCACTTTCAATGTGTTCGAGCGTGGAACGCCGCCGAACTCGACACAACCTCCGGCCACGTTCATCCCAGCGATGCTCCCCTGATACTGCGACGGCCCCCAGACTCCGTAAACTTGGCCGTGATACTCGGCAACATCGCCTGCCGCGTAGACATCCGGGTGGGAGGTCCTGAGCAGGTTATCCACTACGACGCCTTGGTTCACTTCCAGACTGACCCGCCGCGCCAGCTGGCTGTTGGGCCGGATGCCCGTGGCGATAACGACCAGATCAGCGGAGATCGTGCTGCCGTCTTCCAGGCAAATGCCCCGTACGCGCCCGTCGCCGACGATCTCTTTCGTGATTGCCTTGGTCCGCAGCTTGATGCCGGTGCCAAGGACGTACTGGCTAAGGATTTCCCCGGCCCGCTCGTTCAACTGCCGTGGCAGCAACCAGCCAAAACCCTCCAGCAGCGTCACATCGGCCCCTTGCCGGGCCAGAGCGCCCGCCGTTTCCAAGCCGAGCAGGCCGCCGCCGATGCAAACGCACTTCGCCCCGGCCCGGCACGCTGTCAGTATTTGACGGGCCTCCTCGACCGTACGCAGAGCAGTTACCCCTTCCCGGTCCGCGCCGGGTATCGGCGGAATGAAGGGATGGGCACCAGCCGTTAGCAGCAGCCTGTCGAAGGGCAGCTTCTCTCCGCTTTGTAGCGCGACGGTATGCTCGTCCAGGTGGATTGTCGATACCTCGGTGCCCAGCATCAGCCGGATCTTCTGCTCCTCGTACCAGCTTGCGGCATGGATCGGCAAGTCCTGTTCGCCGATCTCTCCAGCCAGATACCTAGTCAAGTTGAGCCGGTAGTAGGGAAGCTCGGCCTCATTGGAGACCAGGGTTATCTCCGCCGTGGGCGAGGCCGCGCACAACGACTCGGCGGCGGAGATTCCGGCGATACTACCGCCGACGATGACCGCACGAATCGACTGGGTGGCCACCGCCGTCGTCTTGGCCGCTGCACTCACGGGCTCGAAGCAATCGGCAGTTGCCCCGCACGCTGGGCACTCGTTGGGCGGCTGAGGGCCGGTGTGGACATACCCGCAGACCAGGCATCGCCATTGGCTCGCCGCAGGCGCGGCGGCGGGCGGTGGGGTCTCGGCCTGCGGCTCGAAAAGCTCGCGGGGAGCCCCGCAGACCGGGCATGCGTCGGGTGGTTCGCCGCCGCGATGAACGTAGCCGCAAACAGTACAGCACCATGCTTGATTCGTACCTGGCATCATCGGCCCCTTTCACCAGTTCTCGGCCAGAAGCTCGAAATACGCCTGGGGATGGGCGCAGGCCGGACAGGCACCGGGGGCGTCCGGGCCTTCGTGGACGTAGCCGCAGTTCAGACACCGCCATTTGACCGGCTCGCTCCGCTTGAACACACGACCATTCTGGATGCTATCCCGGAGGCCACGGTAGCGCCGCTCGTGCTGCTTCTCGGCCACGGAGATCTTCTCAAAGGCGATGGCGATGGCCGAAAAACCTTCCTCCCGAGCGACCGTGGCGAAGCCGGGGTACAGGATCGACCATTCCTCGTGCTCGCCGCTGGCCGCCGCCAGCAGGTTCTCGGCAGTCGTGCCGACGATCCCGGCTGGAAAGGCGCACTCGATCTTGACTTCGCCGCCCCGGAGGAACTTGAAGAACCGCTTGGCGTGTTCCTTTTCCTGGTTAGCCGTCTCCTCGAAGATCGTGGCGACCTGAATGAACCCGTCGTTGCGGGCTTGGCTGCTGAAGAAGGTGTAGCGGTTACGGGCCTGCGATTCACCCGCGAAGGCCATGAGCAGGTTGCGTTCGGTTCGAGAGCCTTTGAGTTCCATGGGATTACCTTGCTGTGGAAGGGTTAGTGGATAAGGGATCGACGAAAATGCCATTTTACCCTGTTCAATGGCTCATGTGGCATACCCCCTCAAGGCTCCCGAGAATTACAGTGGGCTCTTCGGGATTCCGTCGCCTGCGGGCAGTGGCCAGGACCGAGCGCATCCCGATCTCCCAACGGGCCGAGGCCGCCATCATCGCCTGAATGCGACGCCAGACGACCGCCTACGACCAGACGAGGATTCCCCCGATCAAGGGGAAGCGGGGGGAGACGCGGCGGTTGCTGGCCGTGAAGTCTCGATACACGTGCTCAGCGTTTCACCTGAATACCGGTGGTGAACTCGCAGACCGCCACGCGGTAGAACCGCAGGTCCGTGACCCCGGTGGGGAGGAGCGTCAGTAGGCGCGGCGTGTCGGTTCGCACCTGCTCCAGCATTTGAAGGATCCACAGCGCATCGGGATTGCCCTGGTTGGGCACCGGACGCGTCGGCGGTTCGCCCTGGGCGAACCGGCGCGAATACAGCACGGCCACGCTGGCCTTCGGCGGCGGGGCGGTGAACAGGTTCTCATCGCTGGGCTGCACGCCCATCAAGAGCACGTTCGTACCCTCGCCGTTGCCCGCCACCACGACCCGAGTGCCGAAGACCGTCGAGAGGAAGGTCGCCCGCCCGCGGAAATTTTCCAGCGCCACTCCGGCATAGTTGGGATCGGTCGGAGCGGCGTTCGGCGCGGGACGGCCCGGGGCAATCATCGCACCGCTGAGCGTGAAGGCGCCGAAGCCGGTCATCTTCAGGAACGTCGGCGGAGCGCCCTCGTACCAGATGTCCTGCGCCATGAGCCGGCCGCCGTTGGCCACGTCGTAGGCATAGTCGTTGCCACTGGAGGCCCCGCCGAAAAGCACGGTCCGCGCGGGCGTCCGTTTTCCGGCGGCGGCTTCCGGACCGCCAACCACCCGGAAGCTGACTTTGTTGCCGCTATGATGAATGTTGCGGAAACTGACATCCGCCTGTTCCAGTGCGTCGACCAACAGGCCGAGCTGACAGGTACGGATCTCCAGGCCGTCGCCGGAGATGCGAGCCCCGGGCTGGTCGGCGCCGGCGATCACCAGGCCCGCGCTCTTGCGGTTGCCGATAAGCGACAAGTCGCGGAACGTGGCGCGGGCCGGGCTGGCCAGCGTGAACATCGGTCCTAGATCGCCCCCGCTCCAGCGTAGCCGCGTGGTCTCGAGCAATCCGTCCCCGACGATCTGCACGTCCAACCCGGACGGAATGACGATGGTCTGTTGGATCGTGTAGTCGCCGGCCGGTATATGGATGACCGGACGATTGCCCCGCAACGCGGCGGCCTTGTCGACGGCGGCCTGGATCGCCTTGCCATCGGCTTTCAACGGAATTTCGATCACAGGCCGGTTCTTCATCGGCGGCGTCACTGCGCCGGGCAGCACGGGGACGACGATCTTCGCGGCCGCGGCGACCTTAGTCTCGAGTTCCAGGAACCGGTGGCGCGAAATGAAGGGCGTCGCCACGGTGGTCGTGTTGCCGATGGCCACGTATTCGCCTTCCACTCCGGCCGAGAACCGCACGACCGGCCCCTCGGTGACGCTCGTAAGACTCTTGATCACATTGTCGAACAACAGCGTCGGCCCGGGATCATTGACCAGGATCGACACCGGCTCCTTGGTATCGACGATCGTATTGCCTTGCAGCAACGTCGGCACGGCCCAGCCACCGATGTCGCGGGCTTCGAAGAACCGCTTGGAGCCGCTGGAGACATTATGGCGGATTCCGAAGTACTCGGCGTTGCGCAGCGTGATGTCGGCGATCGTCGAATTGCGGAAGATGTTGCGATAGACGTGGAAATGTCCGGCGCCGGGATCGTTCGTCACGGCAACGGCGCAGGCGTCGAACTCCGAATCCCAAATGAACCAGTCCAGCGCGTTGAAACTCTGAATGCGCACGCCGGCCTGCGAGCAACGCAGGAACTTGCACCGGAAGATCCCGGTCTCCGCATCCATGAAGTGCGGCTTGCCCGCGCGGATGCCGAAGGCCAGATCGACGAACACCTGGTCGCTGTGTTCGTTCCCGGTCCCCACGCCCTTGGTGTTCTCCGACTCGTGGAAGATGGCGGTGACCTTGCGTCCCGCGCCGTTCCAAGTGATGCGTGCGAACTTTGCATAGCAGACGCCGTTGCACAGGAGCATCGTGCCGTCGTCCGGCCCGTCCCACTTGATGACGGTCTTGGCCGGATCCTCGCCCAGAATGCTCAGGAACTGGCGATTGGTCATCGTCAGGGTCTTCGTGATGCGATACGTGCCGGCCGGAAGGTACAGCACCTTCGATTTCTGCTGGAACGAGTCGAGGGCCTTCTGAAGCGCGGCGGTGTCGTCGGCCGCGCCGTTGCCGATCGCACCGAAATCGGTCTTCACGTTGGCCCAACTGGCGAACGGGCCGACGAATTCCTCGTGGTCTAATGTTGCTTGTCCGTGGGCACACGTGGTCCATGCCAGAACGAGCATTGCTGTGATACTGAAGTTCCGCATTGCATTCTCCACTGCCTTGGACGACCCGGGGACGTAGCTCAGAGACCTTCTGGGAAATCCTGTCCCTCAGAGGGAGAAAGGACTGAACTTGACCGCCGGAAGCCTGCCCGGTGCGCCAGGTCCGCCCCAAGGCACCACGCCGTTCACCACGCCCAGTTCGATTACGCCCATATTCGTTCGCGGTCCGTCGGTGTTTCCGTCGACCTCGAAATGCGCGATGACGCTCGTCCCTCCCGGAAATGTGAGTGTCCAGTGGCCGACGTTGGGCCAACTGACGCTCGTGCTGAGCATTGCCACAGATCCAATATCGACTTTGCCGCCGACGGTGGCGTGGTTGAGGCTCGTGCTAAGGGCCGTGGTGCTGGCCGCCGGTGTGACCGTTATGTTCAACTCCGTAATAGTAGCAAGAGCTGAATGGACACCTGGGCCCGTGCTGTTCACAAAGTCGATAGCACCGATCGTGTGAACTCCCGCGCTTGCAAATGAGATGCCGAAGGTCGCTTGGGCCACGCCGTTCACCACGACCAGATTCATTCGCGCTCCGACGGTGTTGCCGTCGACCTCGAACTGCACGCTGTCGCTCGTCCCTCCTGTAAACGTGAATGTCACGCTCTGGCCGACGATGGGCGAGTTGATGCTCGCGCTGAGAGCACCTACAGTCCCTTGCCGGACGGTTGTCGATTTGGGGTTGGTAATGACAGTCGGCGATACCGAGGCGGCGTGGGCCGCGATGAGTGCATTATGAGAGCCGCCAGCGCCAGAGAAATTGCTGCCGCTGGAGATTGCGGGCGTTAGCGGCGTCCCGGACAACATCTGCCGATTTTCGAGAAATTCGAACCCCGGCGTGCGGAAATGTCGCGCGGAGCCACGGCTTGCCTTGCGGGTCTTTTTGCGCGACCCCCTCCCCAACGACAAATTTCGTAAGAAACCCCACCACATAATCGATTTCTTAAATCGGAGAAAACTGAACGGCCACCCGCGATGCTCCGTGGTTTAGCCGATAAGGGCCCAACCGGGGTGATTATAACTACCATTTGCCGTCGAATCAAGAACTGCCAGGGCTTGCGCGCCAAACCGACGTGTATCCGGTCGATCAAACGATGGGCGTTTCGGCGTCGCATACTTTTCGTTTTTTGAGGCCCAGCCGACGGCCCACGCATCACCCGTTTTTCCAGCCAGATTAACTCCGAGAGTGCCATCTGGTATTTCAAATCGCCGGAACGCCGGCAAAAGTGAAGTTTCCACCAACGATGGCACAGATACTTGTGGAGGGAGTCAGGAACAGCCACCTTGCCCTGGTGAACAGCAGCATCTTCAACATGGCATGCCAATTCGGGGCCGCGGAACTCGGGCAGGCCGCTGGTGGTTGCACGGCCGCGCAATGCTCATCCTGTCAATTGGCGGCCCTGGCTGCAACATCAGGCGGCAGTGTCAAATCACCTGCCGGTCAAGAAAAACCGGCAGTTTCCTGACTTTTTGACGCTGGCCCTGCCGCTTCGCTGCGGAGTGGGGGTGCCCGCCGCAGGTTAGCGGGCTGACGTTGTTCAGAGAATACGGTCCAGGAAACAGCAAAATCAGCGCCGTCTCTGGCGCAGCAGCAGGACCGCGCCGCCAGCCGCCACCAACAACGCCAGCGTGCCCGGTTCCGGCACCGCCGTGGTCGGCAGCGAGGCGGCTTGGCAAGCTAGTGGTTCCCAAATCGGACGTGACGATTTCTCAACGGGATTTCAAGTCCATCAAGTCCCCCGCATAGACCGCCGCGCGGATATCGCAGCCCCGGCAGTCGAAGTACCCCTGCGGGCCGTAATACATGATGTACAGCCGGTCGGCCACCTTGAGCACTTCGCCATCGTGGCCCTTAAGCAGGTTCTTGTTTCGACAAGTCCAGTGCAGACCGTCGCTGGAAGTGGCAACGCGGACGGTGCCGTTGGGGCAATGGGGCCGAACGAAGTTGCCGTAGAACATGTACCAGGCGCTGCCCTCGTGGATTACGTGGCTGAACTTGTACATGCCGGGGTACGTCTCCCCTTCGATCTTCAGCGTGGCAGCGTGGGCGAAATCGAAGTCCGTTTCGTTGGGAGACTCCGCGCGCATCAGGCCCAGCGGTTCGCGGCGGCGGTCCCAGTAGTACATGTAGTAGCGGGACTTGGCCGCGTCATGGACCACATGGTCATCTTCCACGTTGCCCAAGTGGCTGATCCGCGCTTTCTTGACAAAATGACTGCCGTCGGCGGAAACCGCGAAGGCCCAGTCACAGTGGTCGGTATCCCCGCCGCCGTGCCACATCTTGAATTTGCCGTCTTCATAGATCACAAAAGGGTCCCAGACGCCGTCCGCGTCCCAACTGCTGCCAGGCTCCGGAGAAAGCACGGGGTTGGCCGGGTCTTTTGCCCAGTGGAGTCCGTCGGGCGACACGGCATGTCCGATCTGAAGCGTGTGGTAGTCCACGCCGCCCGCCCCCTTGTCGCTCCAGGCTTCGTAATACATGTGGCACACCTTGCCGACCTGGATGACCGTCATCGACCCCAGGGCGCCGGAATCCCACTGGCCCTTCGCGCCCAGTTTCACAAGCGGATTGTCCCGGTACTCTTTCCACGCGGTCGTGCCGGCAAGCTGGCGGATAGCCTGCATGTCGTAGGCCGTCGTGCGGAGGGCCTGCACGCAAGGTTCCCACGGTGCGGCGAGGTTGTCGCTGGCAGGCTTCTCCGCCGCCGCGGCGCACAGTGTCCCCAGGAGCATGATCCCTGAAAGCAGCATGTATTTCAATTTCATAGGTTAAATCTCCCTTGCGGTCATTTTCACCTGCCGATGACGACTGGGCAACAGCCTCAGTCTACGAAGGGCCGCTCTTTAGTTCGCGCAACACGCGGTCCACCGCGGCGGGGGGCTTCGCCGACTGGTCGGCCATCGGCCGGCCGGTTGCGCGAACAAACGCTTGCCTGTGGATGAGGGGCACTCCGCCGCGAGCAATCGCCATACGATAGGCTTGCAAAATCCTGTATTCAAATTGCCTGCCCGTCAAGAAAAACCGCCGGTTTCCTAGCTTTTTTACGACGGCCCCACTGCTTCGCTGCGGCGGAGGGGGTGGCCGCCGCAGGTTAGCTGGCTGACTCGTTCCGGGAATAGGGTCCTTTGTTGGGAGCTCAGAAGACAGGCAGAGCGATAAGAGAGCGAAACGAGCTTGACCGTCTCACGGCTTGCGGAGGGGACAAACGGGGGCCGGCCAATTTCCCGATCCTCAGTCTGACGAATCCGCCGCCGCATCCACTACGCAGCGGAAGCCGAGCATTGGGGAACGGTCTTTCGATGGGGCAATGAGCAGGTACTTCCCATGCTGATCCAACCGCGTATTCTGCGGAAAGTACCACATCGAGCCGCTGGGGCGGTAATAACTTCCGCCACGAACGACCGCTGCGCGAGTGTGCTCGTCCACATACTCGTCGGTCCACTGCCAGACGTTGCCCACGAGGTCCATCACGCCCCAGGGGCTGGCGCCCTTGCGGTAGGCGTCTACGTCCGTGGGCGGACGCAACTCACGACCGGCTTCGTGCTTGGGCACCGCGGTCGGATCGGGGTCTTTGCCCCACGGATAGAGCCGGCCGTCGCTGCCCTGCGCCGCGTACTGCCATTCCCATTCGTGAGGCAGTCGCTTGCCGGCCCAGGCGGCGTATGCGCGGGCGTCCTCCAGCGAGACCCAGGTGACCGGTTTCCGGTCCCAACCCTGAGTACAAGCTCCGTTCTGCCAGTCCTTGAGGAAGTTGCGTCCATCCTTGGGCTTATAGCCCGAGGCATCGAGGAACCGCTTGAACTCGGTGTTGGTGATCAGGTATTTGTCGATGTAGAATCCTTGAATCTCCATCTCCTTGTCGTGATGGCGCCGCGGCAAATCCTCCCACGGGTATTGAAAGTCGACGCCCGGACCGTCGCCCCCTTCGATCTCCACCCCGGAAACTTTGAAGCGAAACTTGCCGCCGCGTACCATCACCATGCCATCGGGGGCCTTCTTGGCCGGCGCAGTTCGCGGAATATCAACGATCTTCTGTGGTAGGCACTTCCATTGGGCCGACAGGTCCGCTAAGCATGTCTTCGCCCGCTCGCGCATGTGCGGCAGCAACAAACGGACCCTTTCGGGCAGCGCGTCACCCTCGACGGCCAAGATCGCCCCATAGCCGCGCCGCTCGATCGCAAAACTGAGCGTAGCCGTGGCACCCGCAGCCGGCGGCAACTCAACACCGTGCCACAAGTCGTAAAAATGCGTTCTGGCAACTGCGGGCACGTTAAGCTGCTGACCCGTCGAATCATTGCCACCGCGGTTGACCAGGAGCCATAGCGTTTGGCCGCGTCCGGGGAAGCGACTGGCATGGACTCCGGCGGCGGCCCGCAGCGTGGGGAAGTGGGGTTGCCACTCCGCGGCAGTCAGCAACTCGGACACAGCCCGCTCGATCATGGCGATTCCCCGGATGGCTTCCGCATCCCGCGGAGTGGGCTCGTTCCAGATGCCCCACACATTTTCCCAGCTTTCGTAGCCCACGCCGTTGAAGAAGGCGGACTGCAGGCCGTCGGTGCGGTCCTTTGCCCAGCGCTCACAGACGTTGACCATGTGCCGCGGCTCGATCCACTTGTACTTGCTCACCACCGGGATAGGCTGGTAATTCCAATAGCCCCAGCTCATGTTGTTCCAGGCGACCATGCCGTCATCGCTCAGTTGGTTCTCGGGTTCGAGCACAAGCGGATGACCGCAATCGTCGGATGCCTTGCGGAACTCGCGACCCATGCCGCCCATCGTATCGCCGTTGATCCCATCGGCGCCGATGGCCTTCATGTCGCGTGCGGCTGCGGCGCAGAGCGGAACACCCTCCGGCCGTGTCCCCACGTCCCAGGGCATGACCGGGAAGAGCACGCGAACGTTCCGGCGGTGAAAATCGGCAACCATTTGCCGCAGGCTCGGCAGGCCGCCGGGCATGTCGTGCAGCAGATCATGCTGATTGCGGTTGTCGATGCCGATGTTCGGATAGACAGGCCAGATGAGCACCGAATCGATCCCGCCATAGCGGGATTCCAGGTCATCAAGATAGCGATCGACCGTGTACTTGCCTGCCACGGGATCGTAAAGATACCGCTCTTCGACCATCACCTGGGGCTGGATAAAGCTGCGCTGGGCCCACGCCAGTTCAGGCCGGTCGTACTGGGAACCTTCGTAGTGAATCTTCGCTCGGCGATTCTGCCGCCACTCTTGCATAGCGCGGAGCCACGCCGCGTTGTCCTCATTGGCGGCAGGTCCGAGAATGACTTCGCCCAACGTTTGCGGTTGGATGCCCTGCCCCCATGCGATCGCAGGGAGCAAACACAACAAGCCAGTGCCAATTAGCGGTAGGCGTGAAATCATCGCGAGAGTCCCTCAAAGAAACTGGCCGGGCGTTCCAAGAACGGAACCTCAATATAATCCTAGCCCAGTTTGAGGATGGAGAACAGAGCGGGGTACCCGCGAAGAAGGAGGGGAGAGGGGAGAAGGGAGAGGGGAGAAGGGGGAGGGGAGAAGGCGGAGGGGCGAGGCGTCCAATACCGCCCGCCCTGCGCGGCTAGTCCCAGTTCGCCAGCACCAGATCGACATCCGCGGCCGTCAGGGCCGTGCGGTCGTTGGCCTGCCAATCCGTTGGCCGTTGTTCGCCGAGCACCGCCCAGGCTGCGGCCAGCCCGGGGTCGCGTAGCGACCAAATGCCGGTAGCCGTGGGTTTCAACCCACGGAATGCGGATCCCCCTTCCGCGCTCTCCCCTCCCCCTTCTCCCCTCTCCCCTCTCCCTTCCACCGCGCTCCCCGGCCCTCCATGCCTGCTTCGCAAACGGTTGTCACGGCCACAGCGCGTGCCCGAAGCCCGTCGCTGAGATCGCTGTCCATTACGTCTTCGTCGAGGTAGAGGCGTATCTTCACCATTGCCCTGCGGCGCGGGCTTCCCGATGTTCTCCTTCAAGGCGATCGTAGACCGCGTCCTCGGCGGCCATTTCCGCCTCCATCGCTTCCCGGTTCGCGTGGTAATAGGCCAGTGCGGCGTAAATCTGGGCCAAGGAGACATGACCGATACGGCGAGATGTCTCCTCGGGAGTGTGGCCCAACTTATAGAATCCGACAATGCGACGGACGGAAACGCCCGTGCCCGCAATCCGCAGACGGCCGTCGCAGATGCCGGGGCTCCGCTCAATAAGTGTTCCAATGTCGGTTACGGTGGCCATAATCGCTTGCTCCGAGATTTGATCTCAATATAATCCTAGCCCAATTTGAGGATGGAGAACAGAGCGGGCTACCCGCGAAGCGGGTCGGGGAGCGGCGGGCCTGGTGGAAGGGCGAGGGGAGAAGGCGGAGAGGCGGAGGGGAGAACGGGGAAGGGCGAGGCGTCTGATACCGCCCCCGCCCTGCGCGGCTATTCCCACTTCGCCAGCACCAGATCGACATCCGCGGCCGTCAGCGCCGTGCGGTCGTTGGCCTGCCAATCCGTTGGCCGTTGTTCGCCGCGCACCGCCCAGCCTGCGGCCAGCCCGGGGTCGCGTAGCGACCAAATGCCGCTGAGCCGTGGTTTCAACCACGGAATTCCGCCGACCATGAGTACACGGTGCCCGACATCGTGCCCGCGCGGTACTCCGAGCGCCTTGCCACCGTCCCCTGACTGAGCTAGATTGAGAATCGAGACAAATTCTTGGAGCAATCGATTATGGCCACCGTAACCGACATTGGAACACTTATCGAGCAGACGCCGGAGATCTGCGGCGGCCGGCCGCGAATCGCCGGCACAGGCATTTCCGTCCGCCGCATTGCCGGATGGTACAAGTTGGGCCAAAATGCCGAGGAAATCGCCACGCAGATTCCGCATCTTACGCTCGCCCAGGTCCATGCGGCCCTGGCCTACTACCTTGCAAACCAAGCAACAATGGATGCGGAGATGGCAGCCGAACAAGCGGAGGCTGACCGCCTGGAGCGCGAGCATGCTGCAGCTCGGCGCAAATACAGCAGGAGGGCTGGATCAACAGCATTACCGGGTTGTTCAAAGACGATCCAGACTTCGAGGAGATCTTGCGGCTTGGCCGAGAGATCCGCCTGGCCGATCGGCCCAACGCCGAGGAGCAGTAGAACGGAATTCATTCCGCTAATACCCACGACTTTCGATTTCTCGTTGAATCCTGAGGTACATCTTCGACAGCGACCATTGGGGCATCTTACAGCGAGTGTCCGATCCGCACTATGCCGTCCTGTCTCGGCGGATCGCGCAGCACGCGCAGTCCGAGTTCTAGGTCACGATCGTGTCCTTTCCCGAACAAATCCTCGGCTGGACTGCCTAAATCGCTGAGGCCAGGGAGACGGCGGCTGTCGTTCGCGGGTAGCTCCCACGCGATGTGATTCTCACCGATTTTTCTGCTGCCCGGGTCTTGGCGTTCGATAATGCGGCGGCAGACGTCTTCGATGACCTACGGCGCCAGCCCATTCGCATCGGCACGATGGATCTCCGAATCGCTTCGATTGCGCTCGCGAAAGGCATGACGGTCTTGACCCGCAACCTGGTCGATTTCGAGCAAGTCCCGCAGCCTGCGGTTGAGGACTGCACCGTTTAACCGGCTGTCGCCACCTCCCCGCCCTCACCCCCTCCCCCTCTCGCGAACAGCGCGAGGGGAGCACGGCGGGGCATCGCCGCGTAGAGGACCGAGCCTGAAACCGCCGCCCGCAGTCCTTGCAAACCCATGTTCGCCATCCCCGTCGCCGCCCCCTGGCGGACGGGCCGCCTTGGCCGCCATGTTGCATTCGTCCCATGCGAGGCGATGACTCCCTCGGGGCCGCCTGGGGCGGATGATGTTATCCTCCGCGGGCACTCTGCCCTTCATGCCTCGTCCCTCTCCGCTTGCCATTGGGCGACCGTCTGTGAGCGGCACCCGGCGCAAGTCGCAAGAAAAAATGAGGCAAATCCGACAAGATGTCCCGACAAGGCAGACTGTAACGCTGCGAAGGAGACAAGGACGGAGACGTACCAGAAAAGTCTCGTGCCGAAGGAAACCAAGCAAGGATCAGGCCGCTCCATAGCCCGGAATCGCGGCCCTTTCCCAGCCCGCCCCCAGAATTGGATCGAATTCCAGAAAATGGCCAATCGAGCAGTGTGACTCCGGCCGTATCCAAGGTCTGCACTGCCCCTCTTTCCGTTGCGGGCCGCGGAGATCGGCGCAGGTCTCGTCCGCGCTGACCGACCGCGTTGGCGGTTCGATCCGCCAGCGCGCTCGATCCGCCGCCGCCAGACATCGGATACGGACCGTTCTGCCCCGAGCCGCCGGGAGGCCACACCGGCGGCTCGGCCAATACTTTTCATACACAATCAATTGCCAAAGAACAAATGCATGGCCGCTGCGCCGCATGCCCGTGCAAGTAACAAGGAATGGCTTTCCGCGCGTCACCCGCCGAAGGTTATTCCCGGGGGATGCGGCCGGCGGCGCGTATCCGCCGGCTCGCGTTTGCGATCAGCACCACCCGCGGGGGCCCGCGGCATCCCCCCAAAGCACAGTGGGTATCAAACGGCAGAATCTTCGTTTTCCGTTGCGGGGATCCGCTGAGCGGGGTTTCTCGGCTGTTCGGCGCAGGCGATTCCGGATCTTGCGTTCGCTGGCGATCCGCACGTCCAACTGTCCGAATCGCTCGATCAAACGGGCAAGGCGGTGATACGAGTCCAATACCGGCATCATCTTCTGTGCGCCGTCGATGGTGAGCGTGGGGCTGGAGAGGCCCCGCTTCAACAGGTCCGCGATGGGCTGGGCAACGGCCATCAAGTCGGCGTTGATCGCGCCGAATCCGGCCCGCAAGGGATCCCTCTGGGCCAGGCTGTGGGCGAGGTAATTCTGCACGCACTGCCGCCGCGCCTGCTGGAATTGCGACGCCGGCAGTTCCGTGCCGGAGGTTTCCGCCAAGGGGGGTTCTTGGCTGAGGGACTGGTCGGGATCGATTTCCGTCTGGTTATTGTACATGCAGATCGTCCTCCTTGGAGTTTGCGGGGATGTGGGAATGGAAAGAACTGTGGGTTTCCTGGGCAGCTGTGGGGCTTGGCCGCCGTCCCGGCCGGGGACGACGGATCGCAAAACCGTGGTAGGCCAGCCCCAGCCTGGCCAGCAGCGGGGCGGACGCGCGCTTGGCGGCGCAGCGCCCGCCGCGCCGCCCGCACCTGCCGCCGCAGGTCGCGGTCGAGTTGCCGCTCCGCTTGGAGCCGGTCCAGCTCGCGGCGGGCCCGCGCGGCGATTTCCGCGGAGGCGCCGAGATAGCGAACCTGCTGTCGGCCGCCGCAACGGAACCGCAACTTGACCACCCGCTTGCCCGCGCCCCGCCGTTCGACGGCGACGAACCCGCCCTGCCGCAGGGCCTGCCGCTGCTCGTCGCTCAGCGCGAGCCGAGCAAGGCTTGGGAACTGGGTGGCGAAATCACATGACATTCGATGATCCTCCCGACCGCCGATTCGCGCTGCCGGTAGATCTCGGCGGCCAGGCCTTGCATCCGCGCGGCCAGCGCGATGAATTGTTTCATGCCGTCCTGCGGCACCTGCGAGAAACCTTCCGCGCCCAGCGTGGCCACGCCCTGGGACAACTTCTTCCCCAGCAGCAGGCCCTGGGTGTGGAAGACGCGACTCAACTCCGCCAAGCCCAACGTCAAGGTGCTTTCGATGCGGTTCGGCGCGCGCAGCGCCTGGTCGATGATGGGCCGAATCACATCCCGTTCCAGGAGTTGCTGCGCGGTCTGCCAAAGTTCGTGCTGTTTGCCGGTGGGCGAAGCCTTCCTGGACTGGTTGTCGGCCACCACCCCCAGCAAGCGGCCCACGGCGTCGGCATAATCGAGCGGCCGGGACGGCTTCTGCAGCAGGTCGCCTCCCAGCGGTCGGGAATAGGAGCGCTGCAGGCTCGCCAGCATTTTCTGCTTGAGCCACTTCCGCGACTTGTGGGCGACGACGAATTCCATCTCCTCCATGTCGTCGCGCGTGGGGCGCCAGGTCGTGAGGTTCAACGACATGTCGAAGTTCTGGCTCAGCACGGCCAGGTAGCTCTCGGCGGCGGCGACCGTGGCGGGCATGCCCAGTTCCCAGCGGCTGGGCGACCAGGCCACAAAAACGATATTCAAGGCTTCCAGCCCGAACGTGTCGCGGTCATCGGCAACATTCCCGTCGGCCTGGGCCTCGACGCCGGTCTCGACGCCGGTCTCCCCGTCGGCCTCGGCGCCGGTCTCGACGCCGGTCTCCCCGTCGGCCTCGGCGTGGCCGGCCGTAGCGGGCGAGGAAGCTACCGGTGCCGTCTGTTTCTTACCGATCTGGCCGCCGCCCGCCGCGGGGACAGCCGCGCCGCCGTGGCGGTCAACCGCGCCGCCGTGGCGGTCAACCGCGGCCTCAAGATCTTCGTGGCCGGCTTGGGCGTCGCGGGCGCCAGCCTCGCTTTGCTGTAGGGTATCCTCGTCGCCGTGCACGTCCTCGGCGCTGTCCAGGTCTTCGTCGCTGTCCAGGTCCTCGGCGGAGACCATGCCAAAGTGGCGTCTCAGGGTCGCCACGTCCGGCATGCTTAGCGCGGCGAGTCCGGCGGCGGTCGTGGCCGCAAACCCCAGCGAGCGCAAGAGGATCATGTCCTCGACCGTGGCGGCGACGTACAGGTAGCCGAGTCGGGATTTCCTGAGGATGGACGCCGTGAGGCGATCCTGCAGTCCGGCGGGCAGCGGCGGAGAGGGGTGCCCCAGGCAGCCCTCCGCAGTTACCAGCGCAAACGGCCGGCCATCGTCTTGACCGAGCAAGACGACAAACGGCGTGTCCGCTGCGGCAAGCGCCGGCGCGAACTGCAGCGGGCCTTCCGCACTGCGGACGGCCATGCCGGCCGCGACCAGCGCCTCGGCGCCGAACTCGTGCACGAGCGTTTCCAGCGCCTGTTGGGGATCGGCCGGCGATCGATGGGCGGCGGAGTCAGGGGCAAGGAAGGCCGTCTTCTCGGGGAACTGGAAGCGGCTGCCCAGCCCGCAGAGGGTCTCGATAATATCTGCGCGAGAAGGGTTGGTGTTCATCGTAGCGATCCTGTTCGTAGCGGACTCCGCGGCGGCTGCCTAAAAGCCGGCGGCCCTGTTAGCAGGCCGGCGGAAACGCGGTCCCTGCTGGATTCCGGCAGGAGAGAAGCCGTTGCCTGTGGCGGCCAGGCGCCGTCGGGTGCGAGCAAAAGACCGACTCCGGGGTGGGCAGCGGCCAACGCGAGTTGATGGTTATGTTGTCATGGAGTCGAGCGGGTCAAGCTGTCGGCACGAAATTCACGGCCGCCGATGCGGCGCCAGACCGGCCCCAGGCGGCTCCGTGCATCGTGACCCAAGCCCCGGTTTCTCTGCCTGGAGGGAATTGGGGAGGTTTTCTTGCTGGCCGCGGAGTTATCTTGCGGACCCGCAAGGTATAATCGGGGGGTTCTATACCGTAAACATGAGGGATCCGCGCCATCCCAGACACGCACCTGCGCGGTCGCGCACGACTAGCTACCATGCGTGTCGATCATAACTGTCGAGTACGGCTCGATAGCGGCGACCGCCGGGACGACTTGTCGAACGCAGCGGAGGTGTGTCTTCCCCGCGGCAGCCCTTCCCCGGTTACAGAAGGCCGTCGCAGTTCTGGGAGTCTCTTACGCCGCCTGCCAGGGGCTGCGCCTGGGAGGCGAAAAACCAAATTCATTAATCGCGAAGAACCGGGGCCACAAGGCGTGAAAAAAAATGTAACGGAATAAGTTAGGCGGCGAAAGTTAAACTCCCGCCGCTACATCCGGCGGATTGCCGGATTCCTTTATCCGCCCCGTGCGGGACGGTTACGCCTCGATGAAGAGGCTCTTAGGACGCAACGACTTCGCTCGCGGGGGCGATTGAAATCGTCACGTTCAGTCCAGTACACCTATTCAGGGCCCGGCGGAACTTCCGCAACCCCGTCTCGATGTCGTCTAGGACGTCATCATCCACGGGAATCCGCTTCACGGGCATGGCCGAAGCCATGGCCTTGAGCGAGCGTAGTAGCGCCTGAACTTCCTTGCTCGGTCCATTCTCTCGTGAGTCAGGACCGCTGCTTGCTGCGTCGGCGGTTTTCTCCTTGTGGGAGATCTCCACGAGCAGCAGGCAGACCTTGTCCCACGAGTTGACGTCCGAGTGTGAGGCCCGAAACTCCTCATAACTGCTGAAGCGGAAAGCGAACCAGCGGAGCCTGTTGAGACAGGCTTCGCTCAGTCCGGTCTGTTCCGCGAGCAGCACCATGACGCCCTCTCCTCGCGGCAAGCGCGAGGTTGGCGGCCCAGGCGGTTGTTCAGAGCCTTGCCGGTATCGTAACGCAGACCCAAGTCTTGTCCGTGGTGGTTCTGCCACCTTTGGCCAAGACGAGTAATCCAGTCGCGATCGTGCTGGGACCGTGCTTCTTCAGCAGCGAGAGCCAGACCGACGGCTCGTTCATCGTCAGTGGGATTGTTTTGCGACCCAACCTGGGCCGCGACTTCGGAAAGAACTGAGGGCATAAAAGCCACTCCCTTCTTGGCGGAAGGCCTGTGGCCCCGGATCTTCACGATTAATACGACTAAAAACGAAACCTATCTTGTCAAAGAGCAAAATCGTCGGAGCCGCCTCCGACGCTAGGGTATCGCCGCCGACATTTCGGCTGCGCTACCGGGCCTCTGCGGGATTCAGGCCGCACGGACCCATGGCCGGCAGAGGACTTGTTCGATCATCTTATCTCGGGCAGTTTTGGCAACACGGCCTGCTCAAAGGCAGAAGGCCGGCCAACCCTGACGCGGGTCGATCATGTCCATCGATTCCGGACGATAGAACACCAATCATTGTATCATCGTCGTTTTGGAACACAATAGCTACACGCCCCATTTATGGCTTGTGATCAAGTTCGCCACGATCATCAACTACGAGCCATACCGACGGATTGTTCACCGAAATCACGAACGAGAGCAAAATCGTCGATACGCCTCCCAGCGCTACGGCATCGCGGCCGAGACTGGGGCTGCGCTGCCGGGCCTCTTGCCGGGTTTTTGACCGCAGGGGCCGTAGCCGGCAGAGGACGTGTCCGATCGTCCCGGCTAGTTCTTGTAAAGCGGCCCGTTCAGGACGAGAAGGCCGGCCCAGCTAAAAGCCGTTTGATCATCCATTTGTCATGCCAGCTTCCACGATAAAACAGCACCCAGTATATCATCGCAATTCCGGAATACACGAGGGCCTATCCATTGTTGGTAGAAATTAACCAATATAATGATTTTATATTTAACATTTAGTCGCTGTTTTCAATAATCAGGGGCCCGGAGTTGCTAAACTCCCGCCGTAAATTCCCCCGCGATTACCGTTTCGCATTCTCGGTCCCCGGCGGGACGGCACGCCTCATTTCCATGAGGGTTAGGACGCGACTGTTCCGCCAGCAGCCCCATGGCGCCCGCTCCGCGCCGCAAAGGGGATGCAGGCGGCCCGAGACGGCGTTCAGGGTCTCGTTAACCGAGTCGCATGCCTTGTCCGTGCGGGAACCGTACTTCTTTCGGAAGCATGGGTCCAGAGCGACAGCTTGCTCGTCGACTGAGGGATTGTCATGCCGCCCGTAGGGCGTATTGTCGCGTAGAAGCGAGGGCAGCTTAGCCCCCCCTTTCTAAGCGGGAAAGCCTGTGGCCCAGGTTCTTCGCGATCATTACGACGAAAAACTAAACTTATCCTGTTAAAGAGCAAATCGTCCAAATTGCTTCCGACGGCAGGGTATCGCCGCCGAAATTTCGGCCGCGATGCCGTGCCTCTACCCGCTTCAGGCCGCAAGGACCGTGGCCGCCAGAGGACTCGTCGGATCTGTACGTATTGTATACCTTCTCGCCATCGAATACAACATGCCGTATCGTGTTTATTGGAAATGGACAGTATCAATCAGTGCTTTAACATCGTAGCTTGAATAATGCCAACCGGTTGCAGCAAATCGATTTGGGTTTTCTGACAGAACGTCACGAAAGTACCTGGAAATCATGGGTATTCTGGATCGGAACCATGCTTGGAACTTGCAGACTTTCGGAAAGGTTGCGGTCGCGCGTCACTTCGTTCTGCCAGACGACCACAAGGACGTAAAGGCACGCGGCGACGTGCCGGCGACATGGCCAGAAACGGGTCGCGACCAGAGAAATCGCCAGCCCGCGAGCCGTGGATCGGCGATCCGCGCGCGATGCCCTGGGCCACGAGGAAGGCGACGTTGGTGCCCGCTTCGGAAATGGCCTGCGCGATGGCGCGTCCGAGCCCGGGGTGGTTGTCGCCCTGGACGAGCAGCCTAGGAATGATGGGAAAGCGGTCAAACCGGCCTGGCTGGCGGCGGTGGTCGATTTCTTTCCCGAGACCGGGCAGACCTCGATCGCGGCCCCGTGCGCGCCGCCATGCTATCGGTAGCCCATCACCACCTGCCAATCGGCACCGACTTCGGCCAGCGGGGCCGGGACGCTGCGCAAGGCTCCGGGCTTGTCCTCGACGCCAGCTCGCCAGGCGACGATCTTCTTGATGGAAATAGCCATCGCATAACTCCTGCGGTTGGATGGGGGAGATGGGCCGCGGCAGTCGGCTGGGACCGGGCGGACACCACGGAACCGCCTTGGCGGAGACAACCGCCATCGCCATCGGGCTGCGGTCCGTAGCAGCCGCCAGAATGATCGCCGCCGAGCCGGCCCTGCGACGACACCCGCGATGCAGCGGCCGGCTCTCGCCATGGCAAGGCAACGTTGCCGGCCCTGGTCACAAGGCAAGAGGTTAAGAAGCACCGATCCGCATGGCATTATAACAGGCGGAACCGGATTGCTCTGGCAACCCGGTTTCTGCATGTCGGCTTGCTCGGCCGTGGTTGTCGCTACGAAAAAAACGACGCGATTCCACGGCACTTTAACCTGGCGGAGCCATTCAGCCATCAGAGCCCGCTGTTTGAGGCGAATCCGCTGCTCCAGCCCGTTCCGAGCTGCGCAACGTCTGCGCCGCTCATCTCTCACCCCGAAGGCAACCTCCGCCTCGGGGGTCGCCTGCATTTCTTGGAGGTTTTTCATGGTTTGCGCGTCACCCGCACCCGCCCCCCGTTGTCGTTGGCACCGCCAGTTCCTCGCCCTCTTGCCGCAGATCATCATCCGCGCCAAGATCGCCTTCCGCCATCTCAGCCGCGAAGCCAGGTCAGAAATGGTGCAAGAGGTTGTCTGCAACGCAATGCAGGCCTTCGTCCGTCTTGCCCAGCGCAAAAAGACCAGCATCGCCTACGCGGCTCCGCTGGCCGTCTTCGGAATCAAGCAAGCCCGCGACGGCCGCAAGGTTGGCGGCCATCTCAATTGCCTCGACGTCTCTTCGGACTTCTGTCAGCGGCTGAAAGGCCTGACCGTCGAGCGGCTGGATCGCCACGACAAAGACGAAGAAAACGCCTGGTGCGAGGTCCTCGTCGAGGATCAGCATGCTGGTCCCGCAGAAACTGCCTGCGTGCGGTTGGATTTCGAATCGTGGCTGGCATCGCTTCCGCTGCGCCACCGCAAGATCGCCCAGTACCTTTCCGTGGGCAATCGCACTGCCGACGCCGCCAGGAAGTTCCGCGTGAGCGCCAGCCGGATCAGCCATCTGCGCAAGGAACTTGCGGCAAACTGGCAGCGTTTCAGCGGCGACGAGCCCGGCGGGGCTGCCGTGGCTGCCTAGCCCCAGCCGCCTCGCCACCTCTTCTCCGGCCGGCCCTCTTGCCGGCCTTCGCCCGAGCCCTGGTCGTCTGCCATGCGCAACAGGCGAGAGGGCTCGGGCCTCTGGTTTGATTATCTCTTCGGCCGCCCTGTTCGCCTGCGGGCAGGGCGGCCCTATCTCTTTCTGGAGCCTGCAAAATGAAGCGTTCCCTTTCTCTGACCCTTCAAATCCTCGTCAGCCTGGGCATCTGCCTGGCGGCCTGCAGCGGCTGTGGCTCGGGTGGCTCGTCATCCACGGCGCCGCCGCCCGAGTTCCGCTGGAGGGGCCCGACCACGAACTTCTCGGACACCGCCCCTGCCGAGCGGCACGACCATGAGGACTATCGATGAAAACTGTGCCCGCGCTGCTCGTGGCCGCCGTCACCGCTGCCGGCCTGCTCTTCGTCCTGCCGCGGCTTCCATTTCCACTATCGCAACTGACCGCCACGAGCCAAGGCCCGACCATCGAGAGGCTTGAGCGACTCTCGCATCTTGTTACGAATCGGGTCTACGTTGCCGATGTGCTGGTTGGCAGCGGGGCGGGCTGTCGCGGCGTCTGGCTGATTCACGGTGATGGCTTGATCGCCGTGAATCTCGCTCGGGCGAAGATCGTGGAAAAGGACGAGAGGAACAAGACCGCGACGATCTCGCTCCCTCTGCCGGAAGTCCTGGAAGCCAGGGTCGATCACGATACGACCCAGACCTGGGAAGTGAAAACGACCACCTGGATTCCCTTTGTTTCCGACCAAGACGTGCTCCGCGACGCGGTCATGAAGGAAGCCCAGAAACTGGTTGGGCACGCCGCCGGCTCGGCCGCGAACATCCAGGCCGCAAAACTCGCCGCCGAGACCATCCTCCAGGCATTCTATGCCGAATTCGGCTGGCACTTGGCCGTGACCTGGGAAGAAACAGAAATAAAACCCGCTCCATAACCCGGCTGCCCTGAAAAGGTCGGCATCAACCACCAAGGAGGGCATAAAATGCCCCTCACGATCAATGTCGGTTTGAGCAAGTTATGTGGCGCGCCAGCGTGCCGCCGAGGCGGACAGGCGCATGGAGTGCCGCCCCGCCGGCCGGAGACGCTTCTCCGGCCCGCCGAGACTGCCTGAAGCGATTCTGGGGCCGCCTCGACGGTCCCCTGGGGCCGAGCCTCGCCAGCAACTCTTTCCGGCCCTGCTTGCGTTCTTGCCGGGGGCTTCGGTCTCCGGCAAGCCTATCTTTCGACCAACCATGGAGAACGAACTATGTCCATGTCCATTTACGTCGGGTGGAGCAGAAAGCCCGCTTGTCCCGGCGATGGCCGGTGCGGCGCGGCGTGTCGCGGCGCGTTTGCGCCCGACCGCAACCTCCCCGCTTGCGCGGGAAGGTTTTCCAGAGCGCATGAGGAACGCCTTCGGCGCCTTGCGAGTGATCGGCACGCGGCCGGCGATCAAGGACGGCACGCGCGGCAGCGACGCGGCCTGGGAGGGCAGTGGAAGATGAGCCTTGAATTGCTTGGTTTCGAGTCGATCCGGAAGCCGCAAGGTGGAGTGTGGCAATACCTTTCCCCATCCCGCCTGAACTGCTGGATCAGATGCCCTCGAGCCTTCGCCTATCGCTATCTGCAGGGCGTCAAGACGCCGACGACGCCGGGGCTGTTCCTGGGAACCGCCGTGCACTGGGCGCTCCAGGCGGTCTATCGCCAGCGGCAACTGGGCATCGCGCTGGAAGGCGGCGACGTTGCCGAAGAGCTCAAGGAGGCGTGGGGCGGCATGCGCGAGGAGCAGGGCGTGCAGTTCGACTCGGCCGCCGCGGAGCAGGCTTTGCAGGGGCAGGCCGTCGATCTGGTCGCCGCCTATCTGGCCCATCTTCCCGCCGACGAGCCGAGGCCGCTGGCCGTGGAGGCTGCCCTGGAATCGCCCCTGGTCGATCCCCACACGGGCGAAGACCTGGGGATTCCGCTGGTCGGCATCGTCGATCTCGTGCTCGACGGCAGCGAGGGGCCGTTGATTGCCGATTTCAAAACGACTGCCCGCAGCAGCGAACCGCTGGAGATCTTCCACGAGATCCAGCTCTCCAGCTACGCCTACCTGTTCCGGCGCGCCACCCAGCGGCCGGAAGCCGGGCTGGAGATTCGCAGCCTGATCAAGACCCGGCAGGTCAAGATCGAGTTCCACCGCTACGCGGCCCGCACGGACGCCCATTTTCGGCGGCTCTTCGCCGTGATCCGCGACTACCTGGACGCCTTGGATTCGGACCGCTTCAACTATCGGCCGGGCCGGGGCTGTTCGATGTGCGATTACCGTGCGCAGTGCGCGCGGTGGGCCGGATAGGAGTTGGCCGCAACGACCGTTGCGAAGCGCCGCTGGCGGGCCGCGCCGCCGGCAGCCCGCGATGGAACTCTCGAGGCCCTCTCCAAGCGGAACGATGGCCCCCAGGGCAGCCCGCCCCGGGCACCCGGCACGGCCCTACGCGCGGCGGTCGCGTCCGGGGCTGAAGGGCAAGCTCCCCAGCCTCTTCTGGAGTCTGGCCGGACGCGGAAGATCCACGGACGGCGCCGGCACGTATCCGCGGGGCGCCCCCTCTCGGCCCCTGGCCGCAGCGCCTCGGCGGCCCCGCTCTTGAAGTGCCTTCGACCGCTTGGCGGTCCGCCGCGTGTTGGGCAGATTGCGGAACTGACGGTTTGCGAATCTCGCTCAGCGGCCACGGGCCTTGTGCTGCGTGGCCGCTGACAAGTTCGTCGTTGTACCTCGTGGTGCAACGCGCCCTTGCACTGCAAGTTGCACCCCGTGCGTCGCGGGGTGCTTGTGTTTCTTGAACATGACCGCCCTGCGAGGGGCGGTCCCTTTTCTCGGAGATCGTCCCCATGCGCTCTGCAAAGAAATCCGTTCGCTGCAAGCCGTCCCCTCCGGCCGGGCACCAGGACTTCATGGCCATGGTCCCACAAATCGAAAGCCACGCCCAGCGCGCCTTCCGAAACTTGGGCGCCGAGGCCCGCGGCGAGGCGCTCCAGGAGGTCGTCTGCAACGCCCGTGCCGCCTTCGCGCGGCTGGTGGAGTTGAACAAGCTCGCGGTGGCCTATCCCGGCGCTGGCGCGATTCGGCGTCGCCCAAACCAGAGGTGGCGGCAAGGTCGGCGGCCGCTTGAACATCCGCGACGTCTCGTCGCCCTACTGCCAGCGCGAGAAGGGGATCACGGTCGACCGTTTGGACCGCTTCGACAAGCAGGAGGAAGACTGGCTGGAAGTGCTGCTGGAGGGCAGGCGCGCCGGGCCGGCCGAGGTGGCGGCGATGCGGATGGATTTCGCCGCCTGGTTGCAGGGCTTGCCCCGCCGCCTCCGCAAGGTCGCCACGTTTCTGGCCGGCGGCGAAACCACCACCGCGGCCGCCAGGCGGTTCCGGGTGTCGCCCGGCAGGATCTCGCAGCTCCGCAAGGAGTTGTTCCACGCCTGGCAGCGCTTCCAGGGCGACGAGCCTGCCGCCGCCGTCGCCTGACGGATCGGCAACAACTGGCCGGCCCGTTGGCAGGCCAGATCCACCCCTCACTTACCATCCCGCAAGGAGAACAGCTTTATGCCACTGAAACTCACTGCCGGCGTCTCGAAGAAACTCGGACTCCCGGGTTACAGCAGCGTGGGCGCGATCTGCCACGTGGAACTGGAACTGGACAGCAGACTGATCCAGGGAGACCCCGAAACCTTCCGCGCCCAGGTCCGCGAGGTTTACGCCCGGTGCGCCGCGTCGGTCGACGAGGAGTTGGCCCGACACCAGGCCCCGCGCAACCAGTCAGGGTCGGCCAGAGAAATAGCCGCCGAGACACGCACCGGCGGCAACGGTCCTAACTCTGCCAAGGGTCATGCTGGCACTAACGGCAACGGACATGCCCAGGACGACCGCCACGACAACGGCCAGGTCAATGGCAACGGCCACCCGCCGGGCCGCGGCAACGGCAGGGCTCGCTGCCGGCCGTCGGCCCGCCAGTTGGATTATATCCAGGAGCTCGCCGGCCGCCTCGGCATGGCTGCCGAGCAAATCGAGGATCTTTGTCAGCGACTCTTCAAAAAGCCGCTCGCAGAGCTTTCCGGCGGCCAGGCGAGCGGGCTGATCCGCGCCTTGCAGGAGATGCGGGAGGGCTGGCTGGGCCCGGACGCTGTCTATCGCCCTGAGGGCGAATGACGCGGATTCGGGCCTTGGCCAACCGACAGGATTTTCGGCTGTCCTGCCCCCGGCAAGCCGTGCCTCCCCGAGGAATCTGCGCCGGCCGAGCGCGGCCGGCGCAGATTCCCTTGTCCTGCTCCTGAATCTGCTGGCCTGGATCCCGATTCGTCCGGAGAACCCCGGCTTGCCGCTTAAAGTCCTGGCGAATCACGGCAAGATACCAATTGCCTTCGGCCGCGTGCCTCACGCCCCGGCCTGGGCATGCGGCAGGCCGAGCACTCGGTTCTGGAAACGTCTGCCTGTTGTTCGCGCGTGGCCCCCAAGCCGCTCCCGGCATACTCGCGTTGGCTGGCGCGGCCCGACCGTTGACCCAGTTCGGTCCGGGGATTCTCTCGGGATTTGCTGTGCCGTCGCCCGACGGCCAGGGATTTTTCGGGCGAGGAAAGACCGAGCGGGCAACGGCCCACCGTCAAGGATGCCCAATCGCAACCACGAATATTTGCGAATTCCCCCGCGATCGCCTGCCCTGCGCGCCGCAGCGCCCAAGGCCAGCAGTTTCGGGACCCCCAGAGGATTTCGAGGCCGGCTCGATCGCCGGCGCAAGCCGATCCCCCTGTGACCATAGATTATCACCCCCATTTTCGAGGAGAGCGATGACTGATTCTGATGATTATGACAGCCCTTGGAAAGAAGCCCTGGACGCGTACTTCCGACCGTTTCTGGCCTTGTTCCTTCCCGCCGCACATGCCGAAATCGACTGGAGCCGCGGCTCCGAGTCGCTGGATCACGAGTTGCGGCAGGTCGTGCCCAAGGCGGCGTTGGGGAAGCGCCGGGTGGACCACCTCGTCAAGGTCTGGCTCACCAGCGGCCAGGAGCGGTGGGTCCTGGTCCACGTCGAGGTGCAGACTTCCTGGGATCGCGACTTCGCTCGGCGAATGCACACCTACAACTATCGACTGTTCGACAAGTATAATAGGAACGTGGCGAGCTTGGCGGTCTTGGGCGACGACAACCCCCGCTGGCGGCCGAACCAGATTTGGTTCACCCGTTGGGGTACGCAAACCGGGATACAATTCCCGCTGGTAAAACTGTTGGATTACCGCGAGCATTGGGAGACACTCCAGGAGAGTCGCAACCCGTTTGCGATGGTGGTCCTGGCGCACTTGATAGCCCGCCGCACGCGGAAGGATCCGCATGCGCGGTATGCCGCGAAGGTCAAGTTGATCAAAGGGCTTTACGAGCGGGGCTGGGCCGCCGAGGAGGTGCGGCGCATCTTCCGTGTGATCGACTGGATGGTGAATCTGCCGAAACCGCTGGAAATTGACTTCTCACAGGAGATCAAACAATATGAGGAGGAAAAGCACATGCCTTTCATAACGACACCGGAACGTATTGGGCGGGAAGAGGGCCGAGCCGAGGGCCGAGCCGAGGGCCTGACTAGGGCTATCGAGGTGGACCTCGAACTGAAGTTCGGGGAAGCCGGACTACGGTTGATGCCTGAGATCCGGGCGATCGCGGCTGAGGCAAAGCTGGAAGCGGTTCTCCGCGCCATTCACACGGCCGCCCGTCCGGAGGATCTGCGGGGAGTGTGGACCGGCTGAGCGCAGGCCGATCGCCGCGGTTGGCGACGATGGCGGCGGCCGCCCGCAGTCGCAGTTTGCGGGCCTGAAGGACGTCTTGGCCGGGACACACAGCGTGCTGCCGCTCGTTAGTTTCACCACGCTTCGGCCCGCGGGACAGGCTACTGATTCTGCCGCTGCGAAAAGAGTTTGGGCGGCCGATCCCTTGCCGGCTTGGGGTCTGGCTGCAACCGCATGGGGAGCCGCAGGACCAGCCACTTCCGCGCGACGCCAGCAGCCCGGCCCCACGATTCGGGAACTGGGCTAAGTTTGGCTTGAGAACCCCTTGCCAGGCATGCCTATTGCTGCGGAACCTGCGCCGGTCCCGGTTGGCGGCGCAGGTCTTATCGGTCTATTCCGGGAATCTGCTCGCCGGGATCCCGACTTTCCTCGAGAACGTCTTGGCGAGTCTCGCCACGGTACCAAACGCCGTCGGCCACGGATCGCCGAGGCGACCTTGCGTTCGGCTGGGCAACCCCGGCAAATCTCCTGGCGAATCACGGCAGGATACCAATGGCCTTCGGCCTTGTGCCACACACCTCGGGGCACCCGCAATTTGGGCCTTCTGCCCTCGCGCGGGAACTTCGATCCTCGGCCCGCTCTGGGCCAACTCCAACCCTTTCGTTTGATATGCCGATGTCCGGAGCACCGGCTTCCCTCGCACGGGGAAGCCGAACGGGCGACGGCCCAACAAGAAGGAGACTCTATGCCAACCAAGAAGCGTTTTGCGAATTGCCCCGAGAGCGCCTGCCCTGCCCACGTCGGCGCTGGGCGAGGAGTCGCTGGACCGGCGCGGCGGATATCGATGCCCGCTCCGTCGCAACCCCCGACGGGGGCCGGCGGGGTACTTGAAGAGCCGTCCTGTGAAGGATCCGGAAGCAGTCCGGCAGTGGGCCGAGAGACACGACTGCTGCCAGGTGTGCGGGATCGACGAGCCCAAGGCCCGCTGGGTGGGAATCACGGGATTGCAGACGCACCACATCATCAAGGCCGGCCGCAGCGACGAGCCGTGCAACCTGTTGCGGGTCTGCGAGCGCTGCCATCGGATCATCGAGGGCGAGTCCGTGCCCGACGAGAACGGCGGCCATTGGCCACAACTGACGCTGGCCCACGTGCTCGGCTGCAAGCAGGAGCATGATTCCCGGGAATATGATCCGGACCGCCTGACCGTGCTCTGGCGGAACCGGCGGCGCTCGCCCGCTTTCGATCCCCTGCCGCCGCCCGCGCCGTTGCCCGAGGCGTACATCGACGAGAGAGTGCAATGGCTCAGCGGCTGATCTCCTGGGGGATCTCAGCCGCACCCCGTTGCGCCCCGGCCAGCACAATCGTCCGCCGGCCCTTGCTTCCGTGGGCTTGACGCAACCATTTCAGCAGTATTGTCTTCTGCGCTTTATGCAGGTGCGCGGCCAATCGTGGGAGTCCCTGCCGCTTGACATCGAGAGACGTGCCACCGACTCTCTTCGTTTGCCAATACCCGGGAAATCACCCAGCTTTTGTGACCGCTTTGCCACAGGAGAAACACAACGATGACCAGGCCTAATTTCACATCCGGCGTCTGGCAATGTATCGACGGACTCCGCCACATCCGCACTGGCCCAGAAGCTGCCTGGCGAGGGCCGATCCGGCCGCGAGAGGTAGTCGCAGGCGGCCGGCGTCTCACACAGGCCCTCTGCTCCCAGAAGCGGGCCGCCGCCCTGGTGAGCGCCACCCACCCCCGTCTTTCCTACCGGGCCGAAGGTCCAGCCCTTTCTAGTAGGGCGCAGCCCTGGTGAGCGCCTGCCAAGAATCTCAATGTTCTTCAATTCTCTCAATGCAAATCGAGCGCCGTTTTGAGGCACTCTTGGACGCGATCCAAGAGTGGAGCGGAGAGTTGACCGATCTTCGTGATGACCAACCGCTGATCATACGTTAGCAGATTCTCCCACTGAATCATCGAGTTCTGTCGCAGCCCGATTCCACCAGCTTCCGGCGTAGAAATGTCGATGAACAATTGAGTGGCCGAGGCCCGGTGCGTCGAACGGCTGATGGAAGCCAGAATCGTATCCGTGATCCGGTGATTGAGAGCGTCCGACTGCACGACCAGCGCCGGCCGAACCTTGCTGCCCGTTCGATCACTGAACGGATAATCGACCAGGACGATGTCGCCGCGGGAAATGCTCATGATTTGCCGCGAGGATCAAGTTCGTCGTAGATGTCCATTTCCGGGTCATCCCATCCGCCACGTTTTCCGAACTGCTGGAGCTGGAACAGCCGTTCCTGTTCGGTCAGCGGGTCCTCCTCGAACAAGGACTTGAAGCGCTCGTACACCTCCGCCGGTACCAGCACGAACGTCGCGCCCGCGCCGGGTCGCTCACCCGCACGGGAAGCTCGTCCCGCCGCATACAGGCCCACTGTTCTTCGGTAAGCTGGATTGTCATCTACTGATCCTTGTGATAGCTGCCAGTATTCTGCGCCGATGAGGTTGGCGCAGCAACAAGCCCTTGCCTCAATTCACGGCATCCATTCTCACAATTATACCTTTGGGGTAAGCCCGCTGCAAGCACACCGAGAAGCCGCCATCGAGTCGTCGGCGGCATAGCAGTCAGCCAACGCATGAGAAGTCTCATCGACTGGAGCAACTCCTCAGTCTGCGGTTCATCCACAAAGACCGTGTCGGCCATGTCCCGCCCCCGGCCCCCCGCTCACATCCTCCCCCGCAGCCGATACCAGGCCAATCCCAGCCATTCCCGCATCGCCGCCTGAAACTTCCGCCCGGCCTCTGCGCTGCCCGAAAGCAGCCCCCGCTCGATGCGGCAGGGCAGGTGCTTTTTTTAGCCGTCAGGGGGCAGGGCCGGGATGTGCTTACGCTTTGCGGCGAGCCTGGAGCAGGCCGCACAACGTGCGCATCTCCAGGAGTATGTCCGGCTCGCCAGTTTGCTCAACGGCGGCAGGTGGAGCGCGGCACGTTGTCACTGAGCCTGGATCCGGATCGCGTCCTTACCTTCGCCGGCGTTGACCTTCACACGAAAGAGCTTGACGTCGGTAACACCCGCTGCTCGTTGGATTGAAAACCAGGGCAAGTTATTTCGAATACCTGATAATCGCCTCGTCCACGGCGGCGTCAATGGAAGAGTGCTTCTTCGCCTGGCTTTGGTTGTTCAGGTTGTAAGCCAGTTGCATCCACGCCACTTCTCCCGCCGAAGGTTCCACGGTCCATGTCTGAAGTGCCGCGTCGCGGGCTTTGCCTGACACGTCACTGAAGGGCAGGCTCACGGCGATTGCCGGGGGCCGGATGCTGACCTTGGTTGCAACGGGGCTGGGATTGCCAACCACGATGGAGACCGGCGAGGGTGCAGTCGCCAGCGACATGGTTATGCCTGCCGGCAAAGCGGTCGCCCCGGCAGCCGTACTTGCAGGCAGTGCAGCAAGTTCCGGAGCCGCAGTGGTCGTCGCTGGCGCGGTTGTCGTGGTCGCGATGGCGGCCGCCGACTTGCTCAAAATGGCCCTGATCCGCCTGCACGAAGTCCTGGAATTAGACAATCCGAGAGCCGAAAAAGAAAAAAGAACGGCTGCCGCGGCAGATCCAAGCTCGGGAAACGCGTGTGTCGGGGCCGGGTTTTCTCGACACGTGCCGGTACGGGAAGGAACCGGCAGCCAGGGTAAGACTGCGTTTCACTGCGAACTGGCTGCCGCGGCAGCCGGCTGATTCTCCATTGTTGATTGTCTCCTTCTTCTACGCGGCCAAGCGGCTAGAGCCACCAGCATGCCGGAGCCGTTAAGCACCAGGCTGCTGGCACCCAGGGTTCCGCCTCCCTGGATCATGCCGCTAAATGTGGTCGAACCGCCAGTGGGAATCACGTTGTTGGCTGGGCTGAGTCCGTTATGCAGGCCTCGCGGCGCTTTGTCGATCGGAGGGCACGGGCGAATCCCGCCTGAAGAGTCAAGAAAACACAAATCGCGAGTGACGGAAGGCACGACCTCAACATTGTCCCTCGGTTCACGGCGGAACAATTTCGGCGGCCTGGCGAGCTTGTTTACACAAGCCCCATGGCTTTGCGTCCCGGCCTCGCGGTCGGTTTGCCTTTTCGAGTTGTTCGCAGCAAGGGGCGATGCCCATCTTCTACTGCTATCGAAAACCTAGGTTACGAAATGCAGCGTGTCAAATAACTTTGTGCTGACGCTTGAAATCGAGGCCGCACAGCAGGCGAAGATGCCGCCTTCGACAGCCCGCGTGGCAGTATCGGCTGCCAGGCCGAGGCCATCGGTCTGCGGGGCCAGGGAAGATTGAAAGGTCCGAAAGTTCGGACAATCTTCAGGGGTGCTGATACGCGACCGCAGCGGCAGACGCCCACCTGCCCTTGACAGCGCTCCAGCGCCCCCTGGGGGCTCTTTGGCCTCCCTAGCCCCGACAGACATACTATGGTCTCTTCATTTAGGTTGGGTTTGTATTCCCTGTTGCTCCGCTCTTTCGATATGCGGAGTGTCACAATATTCAACCGTGTGAGAAGACTTCAATGTCCCTCGCGGAACCGGACTTGTAGATGTCGGGATGGAATCATGGTGCGCGACAGCGTTAGAGTTCGGTGGCAATTCCGCCAGTTTCCAGGCGGGCCTCAGTCCGACTCTCATGGCCCACGTTTCCATAAGCCTCCCTGCGATCCCGGACGGTCGGTTTTCCCGAGTCCGGTTCCGACCTTGGCTCCACAAGTCGTTTTCCGGTGGCCAGCCTTCCCATGGACGTGTAGGCTCAAGCACTGGCATGCATCCGCCTACATCGTACATGGTTTGCTGACCACCTCGTTTCGCAGGACAGACCGGTATGGTTCCAATTCGGAGTTTCGATACAGGGTGCCACCACGAAACCGCCGCGTGTCCAGAGCCCCCTTTGCCCGTCTCCGCTAGCGGTCCGGCAGTGGGCCGAGAGACACGACGGCTGCCAGGTGGGCGGGATCGACGGCCTCCCAGAGACGGCCCGCGCGATGCTTGGGCCGCCGGGTTGTTTGCTGGCGGTCCCTTGGCCAGGGTCAACCGATCCTCTCGGTATTTTCCCGCAACCTGTCACCCTTTCAGGAAAACGATCATGTGCAGTCGCCTTGCCCCTTGACAAGTTCCGCGGAGATTCTGCGCCTCGCCGGGCCGATCGTGCTGGCCTGACGCGTGCGGCGCAGGATCTGGGCCAGCAGAGAGAAGGTCCGGCTCACCGTTCCCAAGTCTTCCTCGGGATCGGCATCCGATCTTCGCTGCAATCTCGTCAGTAAGGTATCGATGAGTGCCAGACACAAGTTGAACTCGGCGGCCGTTCACGGCGCCCTCGTCGTGGGCGGAAGCGTGGGGGCCCTCACCCAGTCTTGGCTGGTTTTCGGTCTTTGCGTGGCGATCTTGGTGGCCACCGCCGTCCACTCCGGCGATATCGCCTGGGTGCCGGCATCAAGGCCGTCATGGGCTCGGAGCCGATCAGCCTGGCCCGGTGCGCGGAGGCGCTGCCGGCGATCGGCAGCATGGCGCTCGTTCACCGCCAAGCCACGCGATTTGTTCAGCTCGACCGGGAGCAGGCCGCGCAAGACGACTCGGGCCGATAGGAGGCTCGCAGCCCCTTGGCGCGTGACTCCTCGCCAGGCTGTACGGCAGGCCGGGCACTTGGATTTCGAGACCGTCAGTTCGTCGGCAGTCGGGCGGTGCAAGCCCCTCAGCAAAGAATTCGGCAAAGTGGTACGCAGTGCAAAGGTCAAACGTGGAAGCAAACGCGAGACCATTTATCGCAAGGGCCTCGGGTTTTATGGCCTTCGCCACACATTCCAAACGATCGGCGATGCCGCTCGCGATCCGATCGCGACGCGGGCCATCATGGGGCACGCCGAGGCCGGCAACGACATGTCGGCGGTCTACCGCGAGGGTGTCGATGACAGCCGCCTGAAGGCGGTTACCGACCACGTCCATCAATGGCTGTTCGCAACGGACGAAGCGAAGGCAAAACCAGAGCCAGCGAAGGAAAAGGCGGCAGAGTCACCAGTGGCGGAGTGCCGGAATGGCAGGCACGTAGGCCTTTCGCGGCCGAGTATAAACCAGGAGTGGACCTTGGAACGGGCAGCCCTGGCCGATGATCGCCTGGTCCTGCCGCAGATCATTTTGCAGCTTGGCCACTTGCTGCCTGACAATCGCTTCTTGATTGATGACGTTGGCCATCTGGTCGTTTTGCTGTCCCTGGCGGCGGTCGGCTTCTCGCGTGGCTTCCACGAGTTGTTCGTCGCCGCAGCCGACGAGGACGGCGGCGAGGAGCATTGCCGGGATCAGGTACAGGCCGGTATGGTTTGTTGTGGCGGGTTTCAAGATTTTGCCTCCATTGTTCCATGAGCCGCCTAACAAGCGATCCTTGTGCTTTGCCAATCTGCACCTGGCGGACCAGTGCTGCGGCGGTAATAAGCAAGGCGAGCAGAACGTCAGCCAACAGGATATAAGTCAATCTGATTTCTCCGTGGAGTAAAGAAGCCCGTGCCCTGATCCCAATCGGCAATCGGGGCACGGGCAGACGGAAGGCCGGCACGAAAAGCCGACCGAGAAGAGGTGGAGATGTGGCAGAGCTACGCCGCCGTCGCTGCGTCCGGTCCGTCGAGGAAACGCTTCCAATTGGCGGCCAGTTCCTTGCGGATCTGGCTGGGCGTTCACCTTAAAATGCCGCGGAAAGACCTCTCTGTTAACCTATTTGCAGCCCGCCAGAAGGCTTGTTCGCGGGAGAATTGCAGGCGGCTACCGATCGCGGAATGGCCACATCGAGCCGGCAACTCACGCGGCTTCCGCTGGGGCGGCATGACCGGTGAGCCGGCCATCGACAGATCCACCAGACGACTGGAAAAGATTTCCAGTGGACGTGGCAAGATCGCGATTGAAATGCCAGATCCTCATCCTCTGTGAAGGCCACACCCATGGGGGCGAGATCGAGGTGCTGGAGAACTCTGCGCGTCGTGACCGGCTTGGCCGAGTATGGGAAGCCGCAGATTCAGTAGGTTCTTCGGGTTGTTTGATCTAGTCAATTTGGAACAAAGGCCGTAGCCATCGGGGGAGTCTTCTTCTGGGTCCCCTCCGTCTGCCACTCGCTTCGCTGAACGATTTCTTGGCACAGGGACCGGTATAGCCTAGCAAATTGGGGGGGTATACTTGGCGTTAAGTCGTCAAGGCGGCGCACTGTTCGCCCTCGTGAGATCGGTGCTATGATCCTCGTCTGCCGCGAGTTTGATGCCGGCGATTCGCGCCGCCGTGGAGCGCGGTCAGCGGGTGCGACAAGAAAGCCGTACCGCGAGGAACGGTCTTGTTCATCATGCCGGCGGGATCGCCAAGCCAGGATACCCCCCCCTTATCCCTGCGCGTTTGCGTAAGTCGATTGCGGATTCCGAAATCCGCGCGGATATTGCTTGACGGCGAATTCGCCTTGGAATCTAATGACGATTGTTGCACCGATTGTGGAGCCCCGCAGAATTTGTCGCCCGGTGCATTGGCCATTTCTCGGCCTCATCTTTGACGTCGCAACTTTGGCAGGAGTGGGGTAAGTCCGGGTTGATCGGGGAGCACTATTATGACCATGCACTGGGGCCATGAACCTTCCAGAGGCCCGCCTTGGGGCAAGGTGGTTTGACTTGACTTTCCCCAGGGGCTGTGTGCTTCTCGACGTGACGCGGGGAGTGAACAAGGGTTTCCGTTGAGTTGCTGGCCCTTCTCTACATTGTAACGAGTATGGCGGGTTTTCAAAGGTCTTGCGGGATAATGAAACGTAAATCCGACTTTGTGATGCAGAACGTTGCCGGCGAGAACCTGCTCGTGCCGATTGGCGCACAAGTGATGGACCTGAACGGCCTCGTCACCCTGAATGCCACGGGAGCCTGTCTTTGGGAATGCCTGGCCCAGGATCGTTCGGTCGAGGAACTCGCGGGGGCCTTGACGGAGAAATTTGATGTGGACAACGAGCGTGCGTGCGCCGATGTCCAAGGTTTCCTAGAAGAAGTCACGCGCATCGGTTTACTGGAAACATGATTGCGCTTTTTATCAACCGGCCATCCGACGAGAAAGGTAGAAGAACAAATGAGAGATCAGCAAGTACAAAAGACTGAGCGCGAGGCGCCAGAAAGGCTGCCCTACGAGCCGCCGAAGGCGATCTTCGTCCCCCTTAAGCTGGAGGAAAGGTTGCTGAAGTGTGGTGCCACTTCCAGTCTCTGTGGGCTCGTCAGTTGTCAGACGAACGCGGCTTCCTGAAGGCGTCGCGTCGGCGCGGCTGAGGTGCAGTGCAAATTTTCTTCGGGCAATCCCCGCGTGCCCGATGGGGAGAGCACCCGCACGTTCCTCATTGAACCGGTTCCTCCGCTTGACGCGACGCTCAACCGTTTGCAAATCAACCCAGACAAGACCTGGCGACGAGAAGAAGTTGTCGAGGAAATCGGATCCGTGTGGGAAAGCGGGGTGGACGGTTCCGACTGCGGATGGCAGCGCGTATGTGCGCCGCTGCCCGAGCGCAAGGGGCGGGCAGGGGCTCCCGTAGAATTGTTGACGCTGCCGACTTTTTTGAGAGCAAATAAATCGTAGGTCCGACTTCATGTTTCAAAACGTCGGTGGCTAGAACCAACAGGTGCCGCTGGGCGCGCTAGTGATGGATTTGAACGGTCTCATCATGGTGAGCGATACGGCGACCTGTGTGTGGGAACTGCCGGCGCAAGAGCGCACGCTGGACGAAGTCGCTCCCGCCGTGGCCGAGCACTTCGACGTAATCCCAGGAGGCGCCGCATCGAATGTGCAGCCCTTCGTGGATGAGATCGTCAAGATAGCCCAATTGGAACAAAGCACATGACCACCGCCAGCACAGCGTTGCCTACCGATTATGGTCGGCTGGCACGTGAACTGCTCGGCCGCGCCGCGGCGCGCCGCCAGCCCGTCCACGGCACGTTCGAGTTGACCGAGCGTTGCAACCTGGCCTGTCGTATGTGCTACATCCGCCAATCGGCTGGCGATGCCACGCAACGCGGCACAGAACTCTCGGCCGCCGCCTGGTTGGAACTGGCGCGCCAGGCGATGGACAACGGCATGGTCTTTTTGCTCCTGACCGGCGGCGAGGTCTTCTTGCGCCCGACTTTTTCGAATTGTACACCCCGCTCACGCGCCTGGGCCTCATCATCACCTTGTTTACCAACGGCACGCTAATCACCGAGGGGCATGCGGCGCGCCTGGCGGAGGCGCCGCCCAGTCGCACGGAAATCACCCTCTACGGCGCCACCGCCGCAACTTATGAGGCTGTCACCGGCGTTCCCGGCAGTTACGCCCGTTGCTGCGACGGCATCGAGGCGCTGGTCAGGCATCGCATACCGCTCAGCCTCAAGACCACCATCACGCGGCAAAACGTGGGGGAACTGGAGGCTATGCGCCGGATGGCCCAACATTGGGGCCTGCCGTTCTCATCCGCCTGGCTGCTTTTCAAACGGCGCGACGGCGCGTTGTCGGACGTTGACGCCTGCCGCCTTTCCGCCGCCGAATGTATCGCCCTCGAAGCGACAGACTGCGTGTCGGCCCCTGAATGGACTGAATGGATCGAAATCCGGCGCGAAGCATCCCGCGGCTCTGATCGCAATTTCGCTTGCCAGGCCGGCCAGGCCACCTTTGTCGTCAATCCGCAGGGGGAAATATGCACCTGCACTGATGTGCCGTCGCCCCGCGTGCGCACCCTTGAAGTCGGTTTTCGCGCCGCCTGGAAGCAGGTGCAGCACTTTGTGGATTCTGCGCCGCTAATGGCGCCGGCGTGCCTAGACTGCGATTTCCGGGCCTATTGCCTGCGCTGCCCGGCGTTCTCGCTGCTGGAGACCGGTACCATGACCGAACCTGTGCCGTATCTGTGCGAAATCGCGCGCGGGCTCAAGGAACGTTATGGCGAACGTGCATAATATTCCCATCCGCATCGCCAACATTTTGATTGAGTTGAGCAGCGCATTCTCCGCCACCGAATTGGGCATCGAAGAGTGTCTGGGGGCTTTTTGCGCTGTGCCCGCGCCGGAGGAGCCGCTGGCGCGCGTGGTCCTGCGTTGGAAAGAAAGTTCCTGGCTGCGGCCCCCTGCGCGGCGAGTTAATCTACGACCCCGGTTCCGTCTGGAAAATGTACCGTGCGGGACCGGATTGCTGCGCGGTGCTGGGCTACCACGGCGAAGGCCGGGGGGCGCGGCGCGCGGCGTCCTGCTCGCCAACCCCGGCTGGAACGATCTGACGTTAACTGAACAGCGCACCGGCCCACGCTGGCAGAGTTTGCTCAGCGGCGGCGCCGGCGAACTGATTCTCCGCACCGCCGTCCTCTTTTCTGGCGGATTGGTCTTTCATTCTTCCGGCCTGGACGACAATGGCCGCGGCATCGTCTTCATCGGGCATTCCGGCGCCGGCAAGAGCACGCAGGCGGGCTTATGGAGCCGGGAGCCGGGTGTGATTGTCATGAACGATGACCGCATCGCAGTTCGGGCGGAGACGCGCGGCCCAATGTGTTACGGCACGCCTTGGGGCGGCGCCGCCGACATCGCACGCGCCCATCAGGCGCCGCTCGCTGCGCTCATCGTGCTCGAACAAGCGCCGGAGAACGGCATCCAACGGCTCTCCCCATCCGCTTCTGCAGCGCTGCTGCTCGCTCGTGCGTTTCTGCCGTACTGGGATCGCGCACTGATGCAGCGCGCCATGGCGAATCTCAATGCCATCCTGGCGCGTGCCAGTCTATCGCCTCCGCTGCCGCCCGGAGCCTGAGGTCGTCTCGCTCGTGAGGTCGGTGCTATGATCATCCCTTGCCGCGAGTTGATGCCCGTCATTCGCGCCGCGCTGGAACGCGGTCAGCGGGTACGTATGACCGTGACCGGGAGCAGCATGTTGCCCTTCATCCGCGACGGCGACACGGTGGAGCTTGAATCGGTGCGCTCTCTGCCGGCGCTGGGCGATATTGTGCTGGCGCAGTCTCCCGTGCCTGTCCAGCGCTATATGCTGCACCGTGTCGTGCGCGTGGACGATGAGGGCTTCTACCTTTGTGGCGACGCGCAGGAGCAATGGGAAGGCCCCTTTTCGCGGCACGACGCCCTAGGCAGGGCGGTTGCGACATATCGTAGCGGCTGCCGTCGCGCACTGGATAGCGGCCCTTGGCGCCTTGCGGGCGTCGTATGGTCCAGTTGCGGGCCTCTCGGGCGCCGGCTCTTGTCGCTTGCCGCCAGCGTCCGCGCACGCGGGAGGGGGATGCTGCGGCGACTACGGCATGCTTTGTTCTTTCGCGCTTAAGGCAGGCGCTTCCGTCGCGCAAGCCGTCTCGCGACTGGGCGGGCCGCCTGAATAGCAGGCTGTGCGTTCGCCGGTGAGGTGTGTGGCATGGAAAACGCGGAATCAGTTCGATCGAGAATCAGACACGAACTGAACCTTCGCCGCGCGGTTGGTCTCGTCTGGCGGAGGCGCCGGGCTGCACGGCGGCCAGCGTGGGTTTCGTGTTTGTCCAGGGGCTGCTGCCGTTGCTTTCGCTGTGGCTCATGAAACTCGTCGTGGACGCCGCGACCGCGGCCATCGCCGCCCCGGACAAGGAGGGCGCCCTGCGACGCGTGGTGCTGTACATCGCCTTGGCGGGCGGGGCCGCCCTGCTCGGCAGCCTGTGCCGGATCGTCGCCGGCCTGATCGGCCAGGTCCAATCGCAGGCGGTTACGGACCACGTCTCGGATATTCTTCATGCCAAGTCGGCCGAGGTCGATTTGGCCTACTATGAAAGCCCGGACTACTACGACGTGCAGCACCGGGCCCAGCAGCAGGCCCCGTACCGGCCCCCGCGGATTGTGAACGGCCTCCTGCAGGCCGGCCAGAGCGTGATCTCCCTGATGGCCGTGGCCGGCCTGCTCTGCTCGTTGCATTGGGCAATGGCCCTGGTCCTGTGCGCGGCGGCGGTCCCCGGAGTGCTGGTTCGGTTGCGGTTTTCCAAGCGGATGTACCAATGGGAACGCGAGCGGACGCCGCCGGAACGCCGGGCCTGGTATTACCACTGGTTGCTGACCAGCGATGGGCCCGCCAAGGAAATCCGGCTGTTCGACCTGGGTTCGCTCTTCCGCCGCCGATTCCGCGAACAGCGCCTGCAACTCCGCCAGGAGCAGTTGCAGATGTCCGCCCGACGTTCCCTCGTCGAACTCCTGACCCAGGTCCTGGGGACGGTGGCGGTCTTCGGCTGCTGCGGGTTCATCGCCTACCGGGCGGTGCAGGGGGCCATCACGCTGGGCAGTCTGGTGATGTATTTCCAGGCCTTTCAGCGCGGCCAGGGCTTTCTCCTGGAGTTGCTGGGCAGCCTGGCGGGCCTCTACGAAGACAATCTGTTCCTCGCCAATCTCTATGAATTCCTGGATTTGAAGCCGAAGGTGATCGAACCGTGGCAGGCGCAGCCCTTTCCTCCCGCCATGCACGCCGGCATTGTGCTCGACCACGTGTGCTTCCAATATGACGGCGAAACGAGGAAGGCTTTGGACGACGTCTCGCTGGCGATCCGGCCGGGCGAGCACATCGCCCTGGTGGGTGAGAACGGGTCCGGCAAGTCCACGCTGACGAAGCTGCTCTGCCGGTTGTATGACCCGACGCAGGGCGCGATTACCGTAGACGGGGTGGACTTGCGGGAGTTTTCCACGGCGGCCCTGCGCCGGCAGATGAGCGTGATATTTCAGGATTACGTCCACTACCACCTGTCGGCACGCGACAACGTCTGGTTGGGGAATACGGACCTGGTAGCTGATGATGAACGGATTGTCGCCGCCGCGCGGAACTCGGGGGCCGACGAGGTCATGGCCCGCCTGCCCCAAGGCTACGCCACGATCCTGGGCAAGTGGTTTGAACGCGGCGAGGAATTGAGTGTGGGCGAGTGGCAGAAGGTGGCCCTGGCCCGGGCCTTCCTCCGGGAGGCCCAGATCCTCGTGCTGGACGAGCCCACCAGCGCCTTGGATGCCCAAGCCGAAGCCGAGGTCTTTGGTAAGTTCCGGCAACTGGCGGCGGGGCGGACGGCCATCCTGATCAGCCACCGCTTTTCCACCGTGCGCCAGGCGGATTGCATTTATGTGATGGAAAAGGGCCAGATTATCGAAAGCGGCGACCACGACGCCCTGATGCGGCGCGGCGGCCGGTATGCGGAGATGTTCGAATTGCAGGCCAGGAATTACCGTTAAAACCCGACGAGTCTGGAAAGGCGACCGTATGAACCATAACCAACAGAACCAATGCTTGCTGGACTGCCTGCGTGTGCGGCCCAGCGAAGAGCGGACAGCCCGCCTTGGGCGACTTTCCGAGTCGGACTGGACCCAGGTCATTGACCTTTCCGCACAGCATCGCGTAGCGCCCGGGCCGACCTTGCTCGCTTTGGCATGGGGTTCCAAGAAGGCAGAATAGCCGATTTATCGATGGGTGCATACATCAGATTGTGCGAGCCCCCTGTGCAACAAGACACCGCACCTAGTACAATATTCAGTGCGCTCCAGATCATCAAAGTCTGGATAGGATAAAAGATGTTCCCCCTAAAGTCGTCACGAGTTTCACGCTTCTCTCTCAATGTTCTGCGAGCGCAATCCCAACTAATCGGCACGTCTGGTCAAGCTTCCGCAGTAAGAGACACCTCCAGCGCCTTGACTTGTATCCTATCGCCTGCCGATTGGGAGACCGTTCTCGAAGTGCCTTGGCGCTTCAAACCTTGCGTATGGAAGCTTCTGAAGAATGCAACCACAAGCGTCACGGTCCCGACCGCTGTCAACGAACGCTTGCGTCTCTGTTACCTGTTTAACTCCGTACGCGCGGAAATCGCTAGTCGAATGGTTGTCGAGCTTTCGGAACGGTTCGAATGCATGCAGATTCAGTTCGTTTTCATCAAGGGGGCGATGTTGATGCATACCGTCTATCAGAACGATATTGGCGTGCGCGCCATGGTGGACATTGACTTGCTCGTGGCCGTTTCGGACTACGAGGCGACGTGTCTTGCGCTTGAGGAACAAGGCTTCCGAGCAATGGGGCCATCCGATGTGCGTGGGCAAGGTTACATACGCGAACCCAGAGGGATCAATCTACGCGTCAGTATTCACCATGCTCTGACGGAGCCTCTCGACTTGTATCACGTCGACTCGCGCCTGCTTACTGAACTGCTGCAAACCCCATGGTTTTTCGAGGCAAAGGGGGCGCGTGTCCAGGGACTCAGGCCGGATGCAGAGATATTCTATCAGTGCGTACACAACAGCAAACATCTCACTCTACGCACGCCCAAGTCTGAATGGTATGCACGGCTTCTTGATTTATGGGGACTTATCCGCTTCTATTCTTCCTCGATTGACTGGAGTCGATTTGCTTGGCTTGCGTCGCAGAATAACTCACTTCGGTGGGCGATATTCAACCTCGCAGCTGCAGAACTGCTCTTCGGTTCCGTGTTGCTCGACGAAGCCCGGACATACCTTAAAGATGCAACTGTTGAGCGTGCCATCCACTTGCTACGAACCATCCTTGGTGAGGAAGCGCGGTACCACGTTAAAGCGATTTATGTACTCTGTTTCTTCCGCTCGCGTCTCACTCGCAAGGCATTGCTGGCCGCCCGGCGGCTCGGTATCGGGTGATCTAATAGACTTAACTCACCTCAACAAGGCGGGCAGCGGTTCAACGCTTGAAATTTGAAAGTCAAAGCCAGGGGTAGCGGGCCAGTGGGGGTGGTGATGTAGTCATAGGGCCGTGGGGTGGTCGGTTCGGGCATGGGAGGGCTCCTGGTTCTGGTGAAAGGTGGGGTGACGGCCCGAGAATGCGAGGCCGCCATAAGATAGATGTCGGGGCCGGGTTTTAGGCCCGACCGCGGGATTGTTCAGCGCAGGCAGAGCGCCAGAACCCGTGTCCTTCCGGCAGGCGAGAAAAATCTTTTATGGCGGGCCGGTGACGATGGCAGGTAACGGTCGATGATCAAGAGGCGGTGGGCGGCATGACGGCATTGGCCAGCGTTTGCCGATAGTTCCAGGGCATCCAGTTCGCCGGATTCAAGGCCGCCTAATCCGCGTGACACTCCAACGCGGTGAGGTAGTCGAAAGGATTAGCCCCACAGAGTCGGCTCGTGTGGATCAGGCTCATGAAGATGTCTCCCACGCGGGCGCCACGAGGGGTCTTGTAGAACAAGGAGTTCTTGCGATGCCGGATTGCCATCTTCAAAGCCCGTTCGCAGATGTTATTGTCCAGCGGTGCTCCGGCCACGCGCAGAAAGAGCGTCAGCGGCTCCCAGTGCCGAAGCATCTAAGCAATGCCAGCCCCCAGGGCCGAGTTGGGCTCCACGCGATGCTCGTCGAATTGCCGGCCAAGCCAGGTATGGAGTTCCTTCATGACCGGGCCACTGTCGGCCTGATGCAAGAGCAGCCGCTCCGCAGGCGAGAGATTCCGCTCCTTGGCGAGCGCGTCGTTGTGATAGACCACCGCGAGCAACTCCAACACGTGGCGGCAGTCCTCGGGAAACCGCTCCTCCACATCGACGACCTTCCGTCGCCCATGCGCCAAGCAATTGCCCAGGATCGTCTTCAGTCCGCGCGGCAAGTTCCGCGGTGGTGTAGGCCAGGGAATTACACCCTGGCCCCAACCCCAAACCGGACGTGCAAGTTTCCAAGCATCCGGCTTTCCAAATGATTCTACGCACATGATTCCCTCGCAGTCTTGAGCTTGTGGCATCGTAGACAAAGCGTCTGGTGTTTTCCAAGCTGTTCGCCATATCGAGGTTGGCAAAGCGGTTGACACGGATGATGTGGTCCGCGCGCGAGGTCTTGGATGTGACCACGACCGCGCACCCTCGGCAATGAAAGCCGTCGCGGACCAGAGCCTTCCACTTGAGGTCTTCGCATCCGGGCCGCCGACGAATTGAGAATACGAAAGCAGCGTTCCATTCGTCGTCTTCCGGGTATGGCTGGTTACAGCCGGGTTGATACGGTTTGGGCGACGTATAGTAGTACGCTGCCGCCGTATCTTGGAAGCGGGCCAGGGCACAATCTTCGTGGACGGCAATGGTGTCCTGAAGACGGTACTTGCGCAGACATTGGGCAGTCGATATGTCTTCCTTCCTGCATATCGCTTTCACCGTGATCCAGAAAGCCTTGTGATCCAGCCCGTGACCAACTTGCGAAAAGTTGTGGGCTGCCTTGAAGTAGTTCGACCAGCCACAAATGACAGCCGAACCCCGAGCAAGGCGGACCGCGATGCTTTCCTGCATTGGGCGATGGCGAAGGACCTCGCCCAGCCGATGCTGGATGTTTGTGATTGCTTTTTGGCCTACCCTGACTTTGGGCGACAAACGTCCGGATTTTCCAACATCTACCGAGATGTTGAATCCCAGGAAGTCGTACCCGTCTCTCACGTGGGTTATCCGGGTCTTTTCGGCCGACAGTTCGAGCCCGCAGGTTTCCCGAAGAAAGTCGCGGATCTCGTCCTTGAGCCGTTCCGCGTGCTGCCGATTACAGCGCGTGAGAAACACGCACCAATCATCGGCATAACGGCAGAACCAGGCATTGGACAGGCCATGGCGGTGCCTCACAATCCCGGCGTTGCCGTGTTGTCCCTTGGAATGGAGGAACCAGTCCAACTTGTTCAACACGATATTGGCCAGGAGCGGTGAGACGACGCCACCCTGAGGAACCCATTTGGCGGTCGGATGAAAGACGCCGTCGATTTCCACGCACCCGCCTTCAACAGGAGTTGAATCAGAGCGAGAAACTTCTTGTCGATCACCTTTTCCCTGAGGCACCGCAGGATCGCCTTATGGGAGATTTCGTCGAAGCAAGCTTTGACATCGCCCTCGATGATCCAGGTGAAGCCCGTCAACGCCGTGTATCGGCAACGAGCCACCGCGTGGTGCGCACTCGTGTTGGGCCGAAACCCATAGCTCCGCCTTTCGATCTCATTCAGCCGTGCCACGTCGCGGGGTGAAGTATCCCCACACGATGGCTGGGGCGATTGGCCCTTTTTCTTAAACGCACTGGTCGGCTGCCGATATAAGTAAACTATAACATATCTCAGGAAATTCAATAAGCATCTTCGTGTAAACGCACGTTGTTTGGTAGATTCGACTAAAGATCGACGCAAATCCACCATTATGAGTGTTCCCCCATAGTACAACTCTAACCCATTGTGATGGAGTTGTGGTCCGGGCCCGCCGTCCACGGCGCGGGTGCCGTCTGAGTTGCACCCTACGCTCTCCAGGAACTGGTTAAGAGCAAGCGCGCCGTGAGTGCTACCAGTTGGTGTCTGCTCGCAAAGCTGGCCGATCGAAGCGAGAATGGCCGTTGAGAACCGTGATGTTTCCCCCAAGGATCGCTCCGAACCCCTGATCGCAGGGAACCCCGGTTCGCTCCGCCGCCCGCCGTTTGCACCAAAGCCATCTGACCGCCGCGCGGGCGAACGAAATGGCCACCGCGCGCCCTTGGAACGCTTGCGCGAAGAGCCACCCTGCTTCGCACGTGCGGTAAACATTGGTCACGACAATCGCTCGATTGCCCCTCCTTTTGGGGAGCCATGTAGCCAGTGATACATCCTCATCATCCGTGGCGCGGTGCCGATTGCCCATCACGATATTATCCTCGGGCACGCCGCCGAGCCTAAACACCACGAAGGTTCTTTCGTCGAATTCCTGGAATTTGACGCCCAGCGACCCCGTGCCGGCGGGCCAACCCCACACTTACCTCTATACCTTCTGCGGCATCGCGGCAAGATACCAGAAGCCTGCGGCCTCATACGGCACGCGTCGCCAAGGTGTACGTCAGGTCAGGAACCTCGCTCTTGGAACCTCCAACTCGTCGGCGCGCCAGGCAAGCCGATTTGGGCATGATCCCCCTTGATGGGGAAACTCGATCGTTCTCCCCGTTTGGCCTGGGAATCATCCCGGCACCTAATTTGGCGTTGCCCAGCGGCTGCCGGCTTCCCTCGCGTGCAGACCAATCCGGTGACGGCCCGATTAGAAGGAGGCTCCATGCCAACCAAGAAACGTTTTGCGAATTGCCCAGAGATTGCTTTCCCCGGCTCCCTCCCCGCCAAGGGGGAGGAACTGCCGGATCGGCGCGGAGGATGTCGCGACCCGCTCGTTCGCCAGCGTGGACCGGCGGCGGCTGGGTACTTGAAGAGTCATCCCGTGGGACCGGCCTTCCCTGCACGGGGAGGCCCAACGGGCGACGGCCCGACAAGAAGGAGGCTCTATGCCGACGAAGAGATGTATTTCGAATTGCCTGATCATCAGCAGTTCCCGCTGAAGGTGAAAGTGGCCTAAAAAGGGGGAAAAACGGCAGGAGGCTTCGTAAAGAAGTGAACACCGGTATATCGTCCAGCGTAATAAGGGCAGGATGGCGGTTTGCCAGCCAGGATGGTAATTCGGTACTGGGTGAGAAGAGTCGTCGTGATCCTGCCGCGTCCGCCAGAACAACGCACTCCGCCGAAGCGCAAGCATCTCTCGGCCGATGCGTTGTACGCGCTCTTGCGGCTGGAATTTGATAAGATCGCGGACCATCGCGGGCGGGAGTGCCCGATTTCCTTGACGGACGCGCTCATGTCGGCTTTCAGCATGTTTGCGCTGAAAGACCCTTCCCTGCTGGCATTCGAAGAGCGCCGCAACGACGAGAACATGGGGAACCTGTTCGGCATCGCGCGCGTTCCGTCGGACACGCACATGCGGGAAATCCTCGACCCCGTGGCGCCGCAGGCAATACGGCCCTTGTTCAACGCGGTCTTTCGCCAACTCCAACGCGGAAAAGCATTGGAGCCGTTTGTCTTCCATCATGGATGCTACCTGCTCTCCTTGGACGGCACCGGCTACTTCTCCTCTTCTTCCATCCACTGCGACTCCTGCCTGGAAAAAGTGCACCGCCAGACGCAAGAGACTACCTATCAGCACCAGATGCTGGCAGCCGTGATGATCCACCCGGATCACCGGGAGGTGATTCCTTTCGCTCCCGAACCCATTGTGAAACAAGACGGCACCCGCAAAAACGATTGCGAGCGAAACGCGGCCAAACGCTTGCTGCGGCAAATCCGCCGGGAACATCCCCATCTGAAACTGATTGTCGTCGAGGACGGGTTGGCGAGCAACGCCCCGCATATCCGCGAACTGCAGAGCCTGAACATGCACTTCATCCTGGGGGCCAAACCGGGGGATCATGATTTTCTCTGGGACCAGGTGCTCGCCGCTTGGGAGGCCGACCGAGTGACGACGATTTCCTGGACTGAAGGGAATGTCTACCGCGAGCTTTCCTTCATCAACGACGTGCCGCTGAACGAATCCAACCAAGATTTGCGCGTGAATTGGCTCCATTGCTACGAGATCGGCCCTGACTGGCGGCGAGGAACGGACATGGACCTGGGTTACGGACCTGAAGATCTCGCGCCAGAATGCCCGTTGCCTGGTAAAAGGCGGCCGCTGTCGCTGGAAGATCGAGAACGAGACGTTCAACACGCTCAAGAATCAGGGTTACCACTTCGAACACAATTATGGCCATGGCAAGAAGAACCTGTCGGTAGTCTTTGCCATGTTGATGATGTTGGCGTTCCTGGTCGATCAGGTCCAACAACTCTGCTGCCCACTATTTAAGGCTATGCGGAAGAAGTTGACGAGCAAGCGGGCACTGTGGGATAATTTGCGATCTCACTGTCTCTCGACCCGTCTTTCGCGGAACGGTATTGACACAAAAAGTTAATTCGGGTATCACGGCGGCCATGAAAACCGCCGGTACCCTTTCGCTGACGCACGAACGTGTGGATGATATACCATTGCTGCTCGGTTTCATGCAACAGCTAAATTTTCCCGAACTTTTGGAACGGCACCTCGGGTCGCACCACCTGCACCAGGGCCTTTCCAATGGTTGGCTGGCTACCGTATGGTTGGCGTTCCTGCTGTCTCAGTCGAATCACCGTAAGGTCAGTGTCCAGGACTGGGCACAGAACCATGTGCACACCTTGGAAAGCCTCATTGGCCAGTCCCTTCGTGCTATCGAGTTTGGCGACGACCGCTTGAGCATTATCCTCCGCCGCTTGCGTGACGCCGATTGGTCGGCTTTTGAAGCGGATCTCTGGCAAGCCACTTGCGAAGTCTATGAGATCTCCTATCAGTGCGTTCGGCTCGACGCTACCACCTCGTTCGGCTATCACACGATCGCTCCCGACGGCCTGATGCAACGCGGCCATAGCAAAGATCATCGTCCTGATTTGCCCCAACTGAAACTCATGGCAGCCGCCGCGCAGCCTACCAGCCACATGCTGGCCTGTGACATCGTGCCCGGCCAGTCCGCCGACGATCCCCTGTATCTCCCCTTGATCCGCCGCGTTCGCCAGCAACTGCGGCAACACGGTCTGCTGTATACAGGGGATTGCAAGATGTCCGCCTTGGCCACGCGTGCCGAGTTGGTGGCCGAGAAGGATTATTATCTCATGCCCTTGCCGCGAACGGGCGACAGTGCCGACCAGATCGAAGCCTGGATCGAGGAGGCGGCTCGGGGCAAGCAGCCGTTGCAGGATCTGACGCGCGTCAATGAGAAGGGCAAGAGGGTCGTCTTTGCCCGCGCCTATGAACGCCAGCGGTCGCAAAGCAGTACGGTCACCGAGCGCGAGGTTAGTTGGGCCGAGCGCGTGCAGGTCATCCGATCGCTGGAGTTGGCCAAACGTCAGGCCAAGCATCTGGACGAGCGCTTGGGCGAGGCAGTGGCTGCGTTGCGGGCATTGACCCCGCCTGTCGGCCGGGGCCATAAGCAATACCGCGAAGAGGAAGCGTTGCGCACCGCCGTGGCGGCGATCGAGGAAGAGCACCGGGTGGCCGGTCTGTTGACCGTTACCTGGCAGCGCGAAGAGCAGCGGCAGAGCCGTTACCGTGGCCGTGGCCGCGGTGGACCGGGACGGCCGAAGTACACGACGACCAAGGTGCGTTACGTTATCACGGAGGTGCAACGGAACGAGGCGGCGATCGAAGAGACGAAAGCGCGTCAAGGCTGGCGCGTGCAGGTGACCAATTTGCCCATGTCGCGTTGGAACCTGCGAGAAGCGGTCCTGCTGTACAACGGCGGCTGGAGCGTGGAGCGAGATTTTCACCTGTTGAAGGACCAGCCGTTGGGCATTCAGCCCTTGTTTGTGCGGGAGGAGGAACAAATCGTGGGCCTCACGCGGCTGTTGACGATCGCCCTGCGGGTGTTGACTCTCAGCGAACTGCAAGTGCGGAGCGGCCTGTCCGAAACGGACGAGGCGTTGAGTGGCTTGTACGAGGGCCAACCGAATCGCGTGACCGCGTATCCGACGGCAGGGCGGTGCTTGAAGGCGATCAGCCGCATGGAGATCACGGCAACGCGCGTGGAGTCCGGACAGGACGTGAAGTGGCACGTCACCGATTTGCCGCCGCTGTTGAAACAAATCATGAAACTGTTGCATTTATCGCCCACACTGTACACCCGCCTCACCAAGGCGGCAGCCTGACGACGTGCCTAGCATGCCCGCCAGTGGCACGGGGAAACTTTTTGCTTTTTTACCTCAACCGCTTACACGAAAGACGGGTCTCGATGGGAGGGAACAAAGCCCTCGCCTTCAGGCGAAACCTTCAGGATACATTCAACGCTGTTGTGCGAATGACCTCTGCCTTTGATCATGTTGATTTGGCTCGAATGGCCAGGACCCTGTGCCATTCGACTCAGGGTCTTCAGGCTGGGACGTGCGAAGGACTTCAGTCCGTAGCTCGTCCCGATGCCTTGAAAGCCCTCGCCTTCAGGCGAGGGTCGTTTACTTCCGACACTTCGTTTTCCGCTCGATGCGTCACCTTTACCAGGTCATCCTCTATTTTGACTGTATCTTGACCTTGAGCAGTTGTAAGTATTTTGGTAATAAGCCTTTCCGTGAATTGTATTTCAAGGAAAGGAGCAGCCGATGGAACGGCGTTTTGAACTCCGATTGGAGGAGCTTTTGGAGGATGCAGTACTGGATCCCCGAATACCGGAAGGGATGCTGGATCGCTTGGAACGGTTCATCAAGCCCTATGTGGCGATCATGGAGAGCCCCGCGCAGGAGCAGCATCTGTGGGAGTACGTGGCTGGCCTGTTCTCGGACGTGAAGCGGAAGAACGCGGAGACCATTGCCTATTTCCACGACCAGGATCGACAAGCGTTGCAGAAGTTTATTGGGCAGTCGCTCTGGGACGATGGACTGTTGATCGAGGAGTTGTCGCGGCAGGTGGGCGCGGAGTTGGGCGAGTCCGATGGCGTGCTTGTTTTCGATCCGTCGGCCTTCAGAAAACAAGGCAAGGACTCGGTGGGCGTGGCACGGCAGTGGTGTGGCCGTTACGGGAAGATCGACAACTGCCAGGTGGGCATTTATCTCGGTTACGTTTCGCGAAAGGAGCACGCCTTGGTGGACGTGCGGCTTTATCTGAACAAGGACTGGGCGAAGGACAAGGCGCGGCGGAAGAAGTGCGGTGTCCCCGAAGAGATTCGTTTCCAAACGCGCCATGCCCTGGCCTTGGAGATGCTTGCCGAACACAAGGCAATACTGCCTCACGCTTGGATTGCCGGAGACGACGAAATGGGGCGTAGCTCGGCATTTCGCCGGGATTTGCGGGCTCTGGGAGAACAGTATCTGCTCGCGGTGCCGTCGAACACTTTGGTGCGCGATCTGGAAGCAAAGACGCCTGAGTACTCTGGTCGCGGACCTCGTCCCAAGGTTCCTTTTATGCGTGTGGATCGTTGGCGCGAGGCGTTGCCTGAGAACGCTTGGATAACGATCGATGTGCGTGATGCTTCCTGGCTCAGGGGCTGGTCGGGATCAAATTCCGTCAGGTCATCGTACATTCAGGTCATCCTCCTTCGACTTTGGTGGGGAGTTGAAATCTACATCGATGCATGTTTCGTTCGGAGCTGTAGGCCTTGGCCGCGGCCGGGGACGACGAATCTCAAAGCCGTGGTAGGCCAGTCCCAGTTGCCCCAGCAGCGGCAGCGATGCGCTCTTGGCTGCGCACGCGCCCGGCGAGCCACCCGTACACGCCGCCGGAGTTGCCGGGCCAATTGCAGGTCCTCCTGCAGGCGGTTGAGCTCACGGCGGGCTTGTTCACCAACCTCAGGAGTTGTGCCGAGGTAACGAACGTATTGCCGGCCTCCACAGCGGAACCGTAGCTTGACCACCTGCTTGCTCGAACCCCGCCGTTCCAGAGCCACGAACCCGCCCTGCCGCAGGGCCTGGCGGTGCTCGTCGCTCAGCGCGAGCCGAGCGAGCGTGGGGCATTCGCTGGCGAAATCACTTGACATTCGATAACTCCTGCGGTCGCGGATTCGTGCTGGCGGTAGATCTCGGCGGCCATGCTTTGCATCCGGCCGGCCAGCGCGATGAATTGTTTGATCCCATCCAGGGGAACTTCCACCTGGCCGTCGACGCCCTTTGCGGCGACGGCCCGGGAGAGCTTCTTCCCCAGCAGCAACCCCTGCGTGTGGAAGACGCGACTCAACTCCGCCAAGCCCAACGTCAAGGTGCCCTCGATGCGGTCCGGCGCGCAGCGCCTGCTCGATGAGCGGCTGCACAACGTCTCGCTCCAGCAATTCCTGGGCCCAGATCCAATGCGCGTGCGGGTTGCTGGCGCGGGGATCACCGCCTGGTCTTCGCTCCCCGGCCCCAGCAATCGCGCCACGGCCTCGGCATAGTCCCGCGGAGGAGTCGGTGCCCGCGGCATCTGACCAGCGAGCGGTTTGTAGGAGGAATGCCGAAGGCTCGCAAGCATCTTGTTTTGCAGCCACTTGACGGCCTGGGAGGCGATGATGAATTTCATCTCCGCGATGTCGCTGTCGCTGGGAACCCAGGTCGTCACTTTCAACGCCATCTCAAAGGACTCGTTCAGCGACCGGAGGTGTTCCTCTACGGCTGCGATACAGGGTGGCATGCCCGTGTCCAACTGGCTGGGCGACCAGGCAACGAGGACGAGCGTCAGCTCCTCCAGCGCGAACTCGGACTCTTCGACGGGACCCGCGGCCTCCGCCGCTGAACCTCGGGCCTTGAGTTCTTCCCCCTCCAACTTCGCCGCGAGCTGGCGGAGAACTGGCGACGTTTTGTCGGCGATGGAGAAAGTGACGCTGCCCCTGCGGCGGTGTAGCGTTTCCTTTCGTCTGCACATGGCCGCCCTACGCTCGACGCGGCAGGGCGGCCCACTTTTTGCGCGGCGGTAGCAGCGGATCCTCGCGGGCCAATCCCTGCCCGATGGGAGCGAGGCTGGATGGGACCGATGGCACCGGCGATCTCAGTGTCCAGTCTGAAGACGAAGAGATCAAACTGTTCAAGTCCTGCATTGTTCCGGCGTGTACAGAAAGGCGTTATCGTTGCCGCTACCGTTCCAGGAGTGGCCCACAACCCGCCCGCTGTCGTTGTCGCCGTGCGTAGATCAGCCCCAGCGCACCTAGACCGCACCAGACCATGAGGGTGCAGGGCTCGGGTGCAGACGGAGAATCCGGCCCGAAGGCAGTACTGCAGTCGTTCCCTACATCGAGGCCGCCCTCGATTACACCCCCCGAGAGGCGCAGTATGGCACCGTCGGTTACCACGATGTTGCCGCCGATTACACCCCCCGAGATGTTCACTTCACTGAAGTTCGAGGCCTCGATACCACCATAGGTTCCTCCCGAGATGCTATAAGAAAGCCCGTCATCATAACTCACGATGGAGGCGAACCCAGATTGGATCGTGACCAGCCCAAGTGTTGCTGCCGCGAAAAACCGAATTACAACGACTTTAGGATTCAAGTTCGTTACCCTTAGCATACACGCACCTCTTCTCCCAGTTGCCAGCCCTTGGTTGATTACCCACCGACTTCCCAACTCTGTATCCATTTTAAGTAAAATTCGGTATACTGAAAAAATCAACGAAAAATCAAATGGGCACCCAATTTTCCTTTGCGCAATCAATAGTTACTCAATAGTGCTTATTTATAGCGTACTATGGTAGTTTTCGATCTCATGCATGGCTCAGGAACAATCCAAAGCTGAAATTCTTCGGGAAAAACGCGGGTGACAGCATGCTCGCAGCCAGTCACGGGGGCACCCATCAAGAGAGGGCCGGCGGAAAAACATGGGCCACGGATCCAAGCAGTCGGAACATGCGACTAATGCCCATCTTCACAAGCAGATTGACAGGCGAGGAAAGTCGCGACGAGGATGGCGACGGAGACCAGCTTGCGATGGCTGGATGGAGACGAGATTTGAGGAACCCCATCGCGAGGGACGACGAACGGGGCGCGGGGAAACCGGGGCCAAGGCATGGGATCAAAGGCCGTGGCGCGGTTGCGTGCGGAGATCGTCATGGAGAGGCACGCCCGACCAGTGGCCCACCCGACTGCAAGCGGTGGACAGTCAAAAGCGTGTCGGCCGCACTGGTGCCGAGCCCGCCGCGTCACACGGCCAGATCGACGCCCGTCTGCTCTGCTATCATCGAGACCAACGTGGAGTCGGCGGCCCGCCAGTCGGTATTCTGGAACAGTTCCATACCGAGTTGGATGATGGTCCCCACAAGTCGGAGGGCGTCGTCAATTTGGGACGGATCGACAATGCCGTCGCGGACCCGCCACTCGGCACGACCCCGAACGAAGTCCTCGGCTTCATCATCAGTGTCCCCACAGAGGGCGGCGGCACGCCGCAGGTCTCGAAGCAGCACGCTGATCGTGCTTTCCGCCGCGTGCGGCCGAAGCATGGCCGCAAGCTGTTGGAGGTTGCGAATCAAGATATGCTGCCGGGCGGCGTGACAACGCAGCATCACTTCGGGGGCCAGTAGCCTATTGAACTCGTCGCGATGGACGAGCCACCAGCCGGAGAGCTTGATGGCCTGGCGTTCGCCTGAGCGGCACAGCCTCTGGAGCAATCGAATAGGCAGGCCAGAGAAGCTGGCTGTGGCGTCGAGGGCATAGCAGAATGGTTCGCCCGTGACTTGCTCTGCGTGGTGAGCGCGGGCCTCTTGGCGGTGGACGCTGCGAATGACTTGGTCGAAGAAGAGATCGACAGCGAGGCAGGGCGGGGTCGTCGCGGTGGGCTGGAGGTCGAGTATGGTTTCAGGCATAGTGGTGGCCTTGAGGTAGAAGGATGTGACGAGCAGATTGATTGCTGTCGTTACCATCACCATAAGCTGGTTGAGCCGGGAGCGCAAGGCCAACTATCGATAGATGCGGCGGTGGCCCCCGCTTCGACAGTCCGCTCGGACCGGATTTGCATGCTGGTTTCGCACGGTTGCGAAGGTACCGGTAAATCAAAACGGCCTTGACGTTACGCGGCGTTTTTCGTATTGCTTTGCCGCTTGACATCCATTCCAAGCCACGCGTTTCCCGGGCGGCCCGTTATCGACGGATCAACGGCCTGCTTGGAATGGTGTTTTCTGCCACATTTCCTGCCTGAAGTGAGAAGCCTATGGCTTGGTTGACTCTGGCCGTATTCCTTGTCGCATTCGTTTGTCCGGCTCACGCACAGTACGCAGCGCCCACGGTGCCGCCGCCGGCTGCACAATCCGCATTGGTCACACCGGCGGAAGGTATTGCTGCGAACGCTGCGGACTCGGCTTACGGTGCCTGCGCGGCTGCGCAACGGCGCGGTTCCGCCGTGTCCAATACCTATCATTCCAACGAAGAGGCCCGGCGGGTGCGGCAGATGGAAGCCCAGGAGCGTCCGCTTCCGGAAGGAGGTTATATCCTGGTGGAACTTCGTATGATCGAACTGTCGCTGACCAAGCTCGCCGAGGTGGACTCCGCGAAATACGGAGGCACGAAGGGCATGTCGGTCCTGGACTTGCTCGTGAAGATGGAGGCGGCCGGCAAGCCGAGTGCAAACGACAACGTGTTGCCGTCTCCCGATCCGAAGTTGATCGCGCTAGTGTAGTGTCTCAGAAATAGCGATACTTTTGATTGCTTGCGGGGTTTCATTCTTTATAGGAGGATGGAACCCATGAAAATTGCGCCGATCATTACGTTGTCGGAGGAGGAACGAAAGACACTGGAGTCTTGGTCGCGTGGGCGAAGTACCCAAGCGCGCCTCGTATTGAGGGCGAAGATCGTGCTGGCGGCGGCCAGTGGCAAGACCAACGAGGTCATTGCAATGGAACTCGGGACTGCCAAGGCGACGGTCGGCCGTTGGCGGACCCGCTTCGCCAAGTTGCGAACGGCAGGTATCCAGAAAGATGCTCCTCGCCCGGGACGAACACCGCGGCTGACACCAGAGATGGTTGATTTGATCGTACGCAAGACGACGCAGGAGAAGCCTGCTGGCGCCACGCACTGGAGTACGCGCACGATGGCCAAGGTCGTCGGCGTAAGCAAAGCTACGGTCCAACGCGTGTGGGCGGCACACGGACTGAAGCCACATCTGGTGAAAACCTTCAAGGTGTCCAATGATCCATTGTTTGTGGAGAAACTGGAGGATGTCGTCGGTCTGTATATTAGTCCGCCCGAACATGCATTGGTGCTCAGTTGCGATGAGAAGACCCAAATTCAGGCCCTGGATCGCACACAGAAAGGTCTTCCGATTCATAAGGGGCGTTGCGGCACGATGACGCACGACTACAAGCGCAACGGGACGACAACGTTGTTCGCGGCAATCGACATGCTGGAGGGGAAAATCATCGGAACGTGCATGGACAAGCATCGGCACCAAGAGTGGATCAAGTTCCTCAAATTGATCGATGCCGAAACGCCCGCGGAGTTGGATCTGCACCTGATTGTCGACAACTATGCTACGCACAAGCATCCGAAGGTGAAGGCATGGCTGAAGCGTCACCCCCGCTTTCACGTACATTTCATTCCCACAAGTAGTTCGTGGTTGAACTTGGTCGAGCGCTGGTTCCGCGAGATCACCGACAAACGTATTCGTCGCGGCACGTTCCAAAACGTGGAGCAATTGATCGAGGCCATCTCCGAATACATCGCTTGCCACAATCAATCCTCGAAACCCTACGTTTGGACCGCGAAAGCCGACGAAATCCTAGCCAAAGTTCAGCGGGCCAGGAAGGCACTCGAAAAAATATGATCTGTGTGAGACACTACACTAGTCGAGACCCTGCTCAAGGATCACCTTGCTTCGACGCGCGCACAACCGTCGTTGCTCGTGACATCGGGCAGGCCCGCCTGCGTTCACATAGGCGGCGAAGTCGGCTACGCGCCAAGGACGCTGGGGGCAAGCAAGTCGTCGAGTCCAAGGAGTACGGCACGCGCGCCGACATGCTGGCGATGCTACTACCCGCCAACCGCATCCACATGGACGCGCGGCTGCGCGTCAGCGAATTGGACCCGGCAAATAACGTGGGGAGCGGCGAGGACGCGACAGGCACTGCATCAGAGAACTTGCTCAGAATTTGCAAGATTCGCATCGATTATCTTGACCACGCCCACCAAGGCGCTGCTTTTGATGTAACGCACACCACCCTCGACGATCCCTCTGGATTCCGGGTCGCGTGCCGCGCAGGCGATCGGCTCCAGGCAGAAGGGCCGCAGAGGGCCAGGAAGTCGGGATGGAAGCAAGCGTACCGCCCCGAGCCGTTGAGTACCGCGGCCTTGAGGTCGTCCACAATCAGTTTCCGCGGACTGCCCTGGAAGAATTGCAGGGCATGCACCACTCCCCGGTAAAAGTCGGCCTTCCGCTGCGAGAGGCTGAACCCGATGTGGCACATCCGGCTGTAACAGAGCACGGCCACGAACACCGAGACCCGCCGCACGGTCTGGTCGATCATCAGCCGTCCGCAGTCGCCCCAATCGACCTGCATCGCCTCGCCCGGCTCGTAGAATACCTCCCGATAGACCGGTCCTTGCGGCGGACGGACCCGGCAGAGATATCGCCGCACGGGGTTGACCGCGCCGCGATAGCCTTCATCCCCCTTGGAGATTTCCTCCGCGATCCGCACCGCCGTGAGATCCGGGTATTTGGCCACCAGGGCGTCGATCCGCGTCCGGTAAGGGTCGAGGACGCGCCTCCGTGGCGCGGATTTCGAAGCCGGCGGCGAGGCCATGGCCAACGCCTTGCGGACCGTGCGGTGGGAACAGTGGAGGCGGCGGGCGATTTCCGCCGGCGACAACCGCTCCACTTCGTGCAAACGGCGGATCTCCGCCCAAAGAGAAACCTTCATGATGACCTCCGAAAATTGGTTTGAGGGGATGGGGCCAGCGTGCGCAGGATCCCGCTGAAGGCGGCCAGACCGCCGCCGCGACGTTGGATCGTGGCGGTGGGCAAGGAAAGCACCTGCGTCAGCGGCGCCCGGTAGGCCACCAAGTCCGCCGCCACCAATTCATCGCGCGCCACGACCACGACCGTTTCGGTCATCCGCAGGCCGCGCCAGCCATTTCGAGACGTCCCAGCGCACGCCGAGAGAGTTCAGCCAGTCGCGTTCCATCTTCAGCCGCGCCAATTCGCGATAGGCGACCTCGCCGGCAGTCGGGAGCGAACGGCCCAAGATCTCCCGAGTGTCTCGCCAATTCGCCAACAGCAGGAATCGAACATTCTTGGTAAGGAACATGGTCGCTGTCAATCGCAATTGCGGAGAAATCGCTGGCCCGGTTATGGCGGCCGAGAACTTTCGCAAGCCAGAAAACAACGAGCCGAGTCTCAGAATGTTAACATGGCCGCAGTCGATTCCTGATACGGGATATAGGCCACTGTCCCACCATTCCTGACAATCCGTGGATGAGAATTTCGCGAATTCGGCCTAAAGTGGGGAACCGGTTACCCAAGTTGCCACGACAGCATGACGAACCTTTGCCAGTCAAGACATGCGGACGGAACAAAAGCAGGAGCGGTACGGCCGGCTTTGGATGGCGGTTCTCGCGCAAACTGGAAGAGCAGACCCCGCCAATGTTCCTTTGAAGCCGGGCCTTTCTTTGAAGCCGGGACCTATTCTCCGCGAGCCAGGAAGTGAAGCAACTTCTTGTATATTCGATGCGTCAGTTGCCAAATACTGGCGGCAGAGCGAGATACCTCTCTATCGGCTGCGGGCTCGGCGAGAAGAACCTCACAGCAGAAACGATGCTCCTGCGGCGTGAGCGTCGAAAGAAATTCGGTTAGGCCGATCGCCGATTGCTCTGAATCGATTCCGCCGCGTTGCGATCGTTCGCGGAGGGCCAAGCACTTGCGCTGGCGGCGGCGGATCTCCGTGCGAAAATGGCGGCAGATCTCGTCCCTTGCCAAGGCCCGCATGAACGTGATCAGCCGCGCGCGAAGATCAGGCGAATATCTTCCCAGCAGTTTGCCGTCGTTGGCCACTAACGCATACCAAACCCGTGAAGCAATTTCGTCCACCAGATTGGGATCGCCGTGGGGACGGCCCAGCATGATCCTGATTGCGGTGCAGAGCGGATCGTGGCACTGCGCGTAGAACTCCTCCCACGCTGCCACTTCCCCCGCCAGGCAACGATCCACTAACTGACGATCGGCCTGAAGAAACGCCTTGGAAGCGTCTTCCACCTGCCGCGGCAGGTGGCGCGGCGTCTCCCAAGCCTCGCCCGCTATAACCATAGCCGACAAGTCGGTCTGCGTCGCGGTTTTGGTCTTCCTCTTGAGCTTCAAGCTATCGCTCCATGCGTTGAGGGGATACCTGGGGGAAAACTCCGTCGAAAGTCACGTAGCAACCTACTCGTTTCGAGTGGCCATAGTTCATTAAATCACGGATCGTCGATGCAGTCAACTACCCGGAAGCCAAAATCTCAAAGAATCGAAAAATATGCTCTGCGGAGATCCGCCAGCATGTTCTTCCACCGCGTTGGGCCTGCATGAATCGAGTTCATCCAACATTCTAGGAGGACAAGCGAAAAGCGACAACCACGGTAAAGTATTTTCGTCCGTTCGCCTTACCCGGCCCTCGTTTTCGCTTCGGACTAGTTTCAAAGAAAATGCACAAACACACAGCTTTCCTTCGGTTTCGCGAACCTCGATTGCGCAAACTAGAAGAGTTTGGGGGGGGCCGTTCGCGGGTTCAACGAGAATTTTAGGCGTTTTCCAGGGCCAAGTCTCTTAACTTCCGCAAGTTCTTGGAAAATAGAACTATTGGAATCTCATGGAAGGGTTTCGCCGTTCTTCGCAGGACGGATTTCAATCATCGCATCAAATTCGCAGATCGTTGACAAATTCTAAGGAGTCTGGTGTAAATCTAGGTCTTGTATCTACCTCAAAAAGACTGGTTTCAAGAGCTATAAGAATAGCCACTGAGGTGGTTTACTCCAGAGATTAGCGAGCTACTTGAATTAGGATTGGCAATCTGCGGTTGCTGAGTTGTTGCGACTGCGGTTGTCGTTTGTGCCCGCGAGGGATCGATGGCGAACGCGGGCTGCCACAATCACGGCGGCGGGCGGGGTGCCCGTCGTGGTGAGCTTCTCGGACAACGACGACAACACCGCGAAGAACACCACGGCCACCTGCTTCCAAGCGGGCAACTACACGTTCCAGGTCACGATCACCGATATGGGCGGACTGGCGACGACCAGCAGCGTCGACGTGACGGTGGACCAGACGCTAACGAGCATCACGGTCGTGCCGGCCGGCGGTCTTTCCGCCGACGGAACCGAGCCCTTTTCGGCCACGGCCCTGGACCAGTTCGGCAATGCACTTGCCAGCCAACCCGCTTTTGCATGGTCGCTCGACGGCGGCGGTGCGATCAGCAACGATGGAGTTTTCGGCCCTCCTTCTACGGACGGTTCCGCCACGGTGGTGGCGACCAGCGGCTCGGTTTCGGGGAGCGATACGGTTGCCTTGCCGGGAGTCGCCCTCTGGAACTCCGCCGTGAACGCGTCGTGGAACGACGCGAGCAGTTGGACGAGCAGCGCGTTGGGTTCCACGGTTACAGCCCCGGGGCTCCGCGGCATTCCGGGCGACGCGGCGGGGTTCGACACGGCGGCCGACAGCACCGTAAGCCTGAATGGGTCCAGGTCTAGCCTGGCGGGAATGACGTTCAATGGCCCCGGCAGCTTGACGGTTGCCCAGGGCTCGGGGGGCACGCTGCACCTGGACAACGGCAGTGCCTCCGCTACGTCACGGTCGCCGGCGGCAGTTCGATGTTCGCCGCCCCGGTGGAATTGGACAGCGATCTCGCGGTCAGCGCAGCGGCTTGCAGCACGTTGAATTTTTCCGGCGGGGTCAGCGGCGCGGGCCGTGCGTTGACGTTCGATGGCCAAGGGGCAGTGGTGCTCAGCGGCGCCAATACGTGCAGCGGTGGAATAACAGGTTCCGGCGGGACAGTCCTGGTGACCAGCGCCACGGCGTTGGCAGAGGGCGGGAGCCTGACGGTTGGCGCTGGCGGCACGCTGGTCTTCGATTCCGCCGCTGCGGGTTCGGCAATCGTGCCCAGCGCCGGCGCGTCGCCAGCCTCGTCCGCAACGGTAAGCACTGGCCTGCCCACGGCTTCGCCCCAGAGCACGCCGGCAGTGTCCGCCGCCACGGTCTCGACGCTTTCGACACCCTCGACCTCGGCGGAAAGCCAGGCCCCGCAGCGAAGCGTTCAGGGCGGGGCCTGGCCCGTCCGACAAGCGTTCCTCGGCCCCGTGCCCGTCGAAAGTGTGAAAGCCGCGGCCAGGGTCGATGATCGCATCACGCCGACGGTCGCGAAGGCATCGGGCGCAGCCCCTCGGTTTGCGGTCCCCACCGCTTTGGCGCGAGCAGTCGCCGCAGCGGCTTTTCCCAACGCGGGACCGGCCGGAGCGTCGGCGGAGCAGACGAAAAAGGCCGTTGACATGATTCCGGCCACCGTCTGGATTCTAAGCTCAGCCAGTCCATCGGCCCGGTTCCTTCTCGCCGGCCGTGTTGCCGTCGGGCCTGGCGTTGTTCGTTTGCCGCCCTTTTGGGTTTCGGACGCCGGAATCATCTCGGGAAGAGGTCCGGGCGGCCGGCCGTGCAGGCCCGTTCCGATCGTTCAGTACGTGCCGCGCGGGGGTCGTGTCATTCTTGCCTTCGCTAACTATCTCCCCCATTTGCATGGTACACATGCGCAAGAGCGCAGACAACGGGGGGAGAGCCGTCGAGGGTCTTGGTTAAAATTTTGTTCCTTGAGTTTCTAAACCCTTCCATTTTCCGCCATTTCAATAAGAATGGAGTTATTCGCACTTCGAGAACGGTCGTGCGGTTTTTGCCTCCAACAATTAAGGACGGGCTGTTTGAATAACCCTTTCGGGGCGATCGCGCGAGTTGGGGGGACGAAGTTCGTGCCCGTTGCCCGCGCGAAGGGGGACGAATTAAAACATCGGTACGAGCTTTTTTTTATTGGCATACCAATTTGTGGCTATCAGTGGATTAGTAGGTAATACATTCGAGAAGCCTCAAGGCTTCAGCGGTAGCGCCTGGCGATCTTCGGTTCGCCGGGAGGAACGGTGACCAATTCGGATAGTCGGATAGGAGGCCGGCAGACAATGCGGGCCTTTTTTTATCAGTTGGAATGGTGTCAGTGACCAGCCTTCATCGCGGGTGTGCAACGCCGCTTACGGCAGCTGTGCAACCCACGGGAACCGAGCGTGGCCGATTTGTGTCGCAGAAGCTTGTAGGAGCCAACTACTGTGATGGATGACTTAGTCGCCGAGAAGAAGGTGAACAAAGCCGAGAAGGAAGTCGAGAGCCGCGAACCGAACTCGGCAAAGTTCCCGCGGTCGGCCGCGCAACCCGCGCCGGTTTCTCAACCTTCCGTTGTCCCCACAACCTGGCCTTGGCCAAGACTTGCCGCCGTGGGCGGCCTGCTGGGTTCCGCGTTCGTCTGGTCATACTGGCCCACGCTAGGCAGCCTCGCCGATACATGGAACCGCGTGCAGGATTATAGCCACGGTTACCTCGTGGCGCCGCTGGCAGTGTATTTCCTTTGGGCCCGCCGCGACCGCATGCCCGTGCCCAGTGCCGGCCTGGCCTGGCCGGGACTGGTCCTCTTGGCAATCAGCCTGGTGATGCGTTACGTCGGGGCCTGGTACTACCTTGAATCGCTCGATGGCTGGTCGATCCTGCCGTGGGTGGCCGGAGTTGTCTGGTTGTTTTTGGGTCGGGCTTATGCCTGGTGGTGCCTCCCCTCGGTGCTTTTTCTGGCATTCATGGTGCGTTTGCCGTTCCGGGTCGAATTGGCTCTGAGCCTGCCGCTGCAAACCATCGCCACGCAAATGAGCTGCTGGGTGCTGCAAGTTCTCGGCCAGCCAGCCCTGGCCGAAGGGCACACGATCCGTTTGGGCGAATATACGCTGGAGATCGAGCAGGCTTGCTCGGGGCTGCGGATCTTCATCGGCATTGGCGCGCTGGCCTTTGCCTATGTTGTGATCGTACGGCGGGCGTTGTGGGAGAAAGCCGTCTTGCTCCTTAGCGTGGTTCCAATCGCCTTGATTGCCAACGCCACGCGGATCGTGGTCACAGGGTTGCTTTATCAACACGTATCGGGAGAGGCTGCGAAGAAGTTCAGCCACGACCTGGCAGGGTGGATAATGATCCTGTACGCCGCAGGCCTCTTTGCCTTGGTGCTTTGGTACCTGGGCAAGTTGGTCCGCGAAGTGGAAGCGTTGGGAACGGACGCGGTGGTCCGCCGCGGCAGTACATGAATGCCAATCGAGAGGCAGGCCGCCATTTGAGGAATCCGAGATTGAGCTTCATCGAATGTAAGGGGAAGTTTGATGTCTGAACCAAAGATCACTTTTCACCCGCCCGTCCTGCGGGATCCGTCTGCCGCGCCGGAAATAATCGCCGTGCCGCCCGGGTATCCGCTTGGGGGTGGGGTGCAGGCCGTGCGGCCGAGAAGCGGCCCGCGGCCCGGCGGCGGGGCTGGGCAATCGATGAATTCCCAATTCGTGCTCCACGCCCTGCGGCGGTGGTGGAAGATCGCCTTGCCGATCGGGCTTCTCCTGTCAGCCGTCGCCGTGGCCGTCTTGTACCTGACGTTCGTGCCGCAGTTTGAGGCGGCGGCCTTTTTGGAAATCAACGAACACGCCCCCTATATCGCCTTCGAGCCCAAGGAAGGGGGCGTGTCCAAGGGGTACTTCCGGACCCAGATGGAAATCATCCGCAGCCGCTGGATCATGGGCCTCACCGTGGCCAGCGAGAAGGTCAAGCAACTGCCCGAGATCCGCGAACAGCGAGACCCGATTGACTGGCTGCGGAAGAAGGTCACCGTGGTTTCGTCCAACGAATCGGACGCCTTCGAGATCAAGTATACCAGTTCCAGCCCGGATAATGCCGCCCTCGTGGTGAATGAGGTCACGCGGCAATACCTGACCGCACAGGAAGAGGAAGAAGCGAGTCGATTTCGCAAGATCCTTGCCGCATTGAACCAGCAAACGGCGTCTCGGGAAGAAGCCGTGAGGACGCTCCGCAAACAAGTGGAGACTGCGTCGCAGAAAGTCTCGGGCAAGGAGCCGGACACCGACCAGTCCGATCGGAGTTTCGCGACGAGGGACCCGTTGTCCGAGTTGCGGACCCAGTTGATCGAAGTTCAGGTCAAGCGTTGCATGCTCAGCGCCGCCATCAAGGCGGCTGAGGAAGATCTCCGCACGGCGGACGAAGCCGGCGCCGCCCACGACGAAGGCGCGGCAAAGGCAACGGCGGCCCAGCAGTCCAAGAAAGAGAAGGAAAAGCGGGTCTTGTCCAAGGATGACATCGAGCTCCGCGACGAGCTGGTGGAAATGAAGCTTGAAGAGGACGCGGAGGTCAGGCAGTTGGAATCGCGGTTGACGGCCTATCGAGACGAGCTTGAACTGCAGAGGAAACGCGTGAAGAAAGACCAGGCAAAAAGCTTCTGCGCCGATCTCGTGGACGAAATCGCACGTTGCGAAAAGGACCTCGAAGCGTTGAAAGGGAAATTGAAGCCGCGGATGCAAAAACAAGTCGAGTTGTCGATGCGAAGCGGGCAACGCGAGGGTGGCGTCGGCGGCGGGTTCAACAGTGAAGGCTCGATGCTCGCCAGGCGGCGGGACGAGTTGTCGCGGCTCCACACCGAGCTCCGGGGCTGCGAACTGGCCGAGGGCAACCTGCGGGAAGCCTATAACAAGCGACTGGCGGAGCTCTTCCAGCAGCGCGAGCAGCTCAGCAACGAGAAGTTGAACTTGAAGTTCAAGAAGGACGAGTTGGCCCAGGCGCAGGCGGTTCTCACGAAGATCACCGAGCGGCAGATCGCCATGCAGACCGAACGTTCGGCGCCCCCGCGGGTGATCTGGCATGAGCCGGCGAAAGCCCCCCAGGCGCCGATCGAGATCCTGCCCTACCGGAACATGAGCCTGGCGGGCCTGGTGGCCTTCTGTTTGCCCTTTGCCCTGGCCGTCGGCTGGGAAGCTCGGGCGCGGCGGATCGGCGGTTCCGAGGACCTTGAACAGCAACTGCACCTGGCGGTGCTGGGAGAGATCGCCCGGCTGCCGACCCGCGGCCTTGCCGACTCCAAGGCCGCGGCAGCCCGGATCGGCGCGGACCTCCGCGTCTTCCAGGAGAGCATCGACAGCCTGCGGACCGCGCTCACGCTCTCCGACGATCTCCGCGACATGCGGATCCTGGCGATCACCAGCGCCGCGAACCACGAGGGCAAGACGAGCGTGGCCACGCAGTTGGCCCTGAGCCTGGCCCGGGCTTCGGGCAAGGCCACTTTGCTGATCGACGGCGACATGCGGTCCCCGGACGTGCACGAAGTCTTCGGCTTGCCCCAGGAACCCGGTTTGGCCGAAGTCCTCGCCGACGAGTGCAAGTTGGCCGACGCCATCGTTGCCACCCACAATCCGAACGTACACTTGCTGCCGGCGGGCAAGCTCAAGGTGAGCCCCCACCGGCTGCTGGGGAATGGCTCCTGGAAATCGCTCATCGAGCAGATTCCCAGCAGCTACCGCTACGTGATCATCGACACCCCTCCCGTGCTCGCGGCCAGCGAGGCCCTCGTGCTGACCAAGTCGGCCGACGCAGTGCTGATGTGCGTCATGCGCAACGTAAGCCGCGCGGACCAGGTCCGCAAGGCCTCGCACTTGCTGGAGACCGCGGGCGGCCGTCCCATCGGGACAGTCCTCAATGGGGTGCCGACGCGGAGCTACGAATACAGCCATGGAACCTACCCTTTGCCTTCAGGTCACTCCTTGGACCCATTCAAGAACAAAGAATGACCCGCCAAGATTTCAAAACGATGTACGTCAGGCTTTCCAGCCTGACAGTAAACCGGACGAGGTCAGGCTGGAAAGCCTGACGTACTTGATATTCTGGCGGGTGGTTGAGAATAAAATCCGCCCCACAGCCAACTCTCAGACCTTTAACGAACCCGAAAAAATTTCATGTCGCATCGTGTGAACCCAAAAAACTCAGCTCAAGGCAATAGCCAGCCTGCCGGCCCGCGGAAAACGCACAAAGTGCTGAATGTCCGGTTCCTGGTCGTCACGCTCGGGACGTTCGCGGTGCTGGGGACCGCGGCCTATCTCTGGCGTGCCTATCAGGTGCGGCGGACCGCTTCGGCCCTCACCGAACTGGCGGAGTCGGTCGCCGAAAAGAAGGATTTTACGGCCGCGGCGGGCTATTACTCCCGCTACCTGGAACTCCGCCCCGACAACGCCACGGCCCGCTTGCGGCGGGCGGAACTTTTCGAGGAATCGACCGGCGGCCGAGGGGCATTCGATCGAGCCATCGAACTCTATCAAGAGGCATTGCGGCCTTCGAGCCAGGGGCTTTCCCCCGAAAAAGAACTCCAGGCCCGCCGCCGCTTGACGGAGTTGTTGCTGAAGACCAGGCAGAGCAAGACGTTAGCCGCGGCCCAGACCGAGGCCGAGAAACTTGGCGAATTGGAGAAGAAGGAACTGGCCAAGACTCCGGGAGAGTGGCGAGCACCGGGCTGAAGGCAGTGGTGCTGGCCCGTAAATTCGCAGACAACAACTCGTCCGTGCCCAGCGCGACGCTGGAGCAGGCGTTTGCCGAAGTCCTCGAACCAAAGGCAGGCCAAGACAAGGTCTACGTGGCCCCGGAAGTCTACCTCGCCCGCTACGATTACCGACTGCAAAAGGGCCTGCGGAATGCCAAGGACGTCAATTCGGCCCAGGCGTTTCTGGCGGCCGCGAGCGAGGCGAAAAGCGATTTGGACGCCGCTTTGAAGTTGGCCCCCACCGATCTCACGGTCTTGCTGAGGGCCGCGGTCGCGACCCAGCGTGAAGCCGCGGTGGCCGCCGCCCTCCAGCGCGACGCAGCCACCGCAAAGGATGCCAATCGGGACAAGGCCGCCGAGTCGTACGCCAAGGCCGGCGAATACTTCGAACGCGCCATCCAGGCCGACCCCGCGGACCCGCGGGCCTACGTGGGCCTTGGCCAACTCTACGCCAGCTTGGGGAACCTCGACCGCGCCATCCAGACCTGGCGGCGCGGTCTGAAAGAGGTCGAGGCGGAAGGCCAGCGGATCAATCTCGATCTCGACCTTTCCGACGCCTTGATTCAACAGGGCCGCCTCTCCGACGCCGACAAAGTCTTGAAGAACCTGAAGGAGATCCTCGCCAAACTCGATCCCAAGGCAAGATTGTCGATCCAGCCGCTGGTCGACCTGCGAAGCGCGAAAATTGCTTACCGTCGAGACCAATACGACGAGGCCATTCGCCTCGTGGCCAACCTGTCGGTCGGCAAGGAGATCGTACAAGGCGCGGAGAGCGCAATCACGCCGCAGGTCCGCTATGAAGCCTGGATCATCTCGGGCCAGTCGCATGCCGCGTTGAAACACTGGGATTCCGCCCTGGCGGCCTTCGACCAGGCGGCCCTGCTGGCGCCGCGCGAGGTCTTTCCCCACGTCGCCGCCGCCGAGGCCTGCAAGGCCGCCGGTCGCACCGACGCGGCGGTCATCGCGTTCCAGAAGGCCCTGGAAGTCGTCAACGCCCAGAGACCGCTCCCCGTGGGGCGGCGGCAGGCGATCTACGAAGCTTTGATTGCGCTTCTGGACGAGCAGAAGCTGACCGCCGAGGCCAACCGCTACCGCGCCCTCCGCACGGAGCAGATGGCCGAATCGATCCAACTCATGCTGCGGGGCGTCGGCCAGGCGCTCCGCGACGACAAGCTGGACGAGGCCCTCAAGCTGGCGGAAAGCGGCGTGAAGAACCACCCCGATGATCCCCTGGCCTATATCGCACTGGGCCAGGTCCAACGCGCCAAGAAAGACGCGGCCAAGGCGGCCGACGCCTATCGCACCGCGTTCGAGAAGGCGAAAGACGCCCCGGCAACGCAGATGCAATTGGCCGATCTCCTCTTGCAGACCCGCGACCCCAAGGACGCGGCCGAGGCCGAAAAGGCCCTCCGCGCCCTGGCGACGCGGCACGCCCCCGCCTGCGTGCAACTGGTGTCGATCCTCGCACTCCGCGAGCGATTCGACGAGGCCCTCTCGGTCGCCCAGAGCGGCGTGGCGAGCATGCCCAAGGAGCCCGCCATGCACATCGCCCTTGGCACCGCATGGTGGGGCAAGAAAGACAACGCCAAGGCCGAAGCCGCTTTCCAGAAGGCCGTCGATTTCACGCCCGACGCCCGGGGGCCGGCCAACGCGCTGGTGGAGTTCTATGCGGGCACAGGCCGTGCCAAGCTCGCCCGCGAGACGGCGGAAAAGATGCTCGCCAAGTCCAAGCAGCCGGAAAGCGAGCGGGAGCTCTCCCGCGCCGATATGCTGGCCCGGCTGGGCGACCGCAAGGAGGCAGAGCAGGCCTACCGCAAGGCGGTCGCAGCCGCCAAGGAGGATCCGACGGTGCAGATGCGGCTGGCCGAATTCCTCCTCAAGAGCAGCGATCCGGCCGACGCGGACGAGGCCGAGAAGTTGCTCCGCAGCATCATGCGGCAGCACGACCCGGCCCGCCGCCGCCTGGCCGAAGCGCTCGTCGCCCGCGGCGGTGAAGCGGAATGCGAGGAAGCCCAGAAGTTGCTGGAACAGTCGGCCGGCGATCCTGCCTCGGTGGTCGACCGCTTTGCCGAGGCCCGCCTGCAAACCCGCCGCGGGGGCGCGGAGAACCTGGCCAAGGCCGCCGCCATCTGCCAGGAGTTGCTCGCCGAGGCCGAGGCCAAGCAGCAGGCGCAGCCGGGCGTGCGCATGCTCCTGGCCCGCATCCGCGAGTTGCAGGGCAAGCTGGACGACGCCCGCGAACAGTACCGCACGCTCGCCGACCAGCCACGTCCGGCCGCAGTCCAGTTGGGCACCTATGCCGCTTTCCTGCTGCGGCATGGGCCGGCCGACGAGGTGGACAAGCGGCTCAAGCAGCTCGAGAAGCTGCAGCCCGACGCGCTGTCGACCGTGGAACTGCGGGCCCTCTGGCTCCGCGACCAGAAGCGGGCCGCCGAGATCGAGCCGCTGGTGGAAGGCGCCGCCACGAAGCTCATGGAGAAGATCGACAAAGACAGTCCCGCCCAGGAGGCCCAGCTCGACCGGGCCGTTGGCAATCTCTACGAACGGATCGAGCTCTACTCTGCCGCCGAGCGCTGGTATCAGAAGATGCGGAAGCTCAGCCCGGAATCGTACCAGCCCTTGGCGCTGTCGCTGGCCAAGCAGGGCCGCGTCCAGGAGGCCGTCGACCTCTGCAAGGAGGCCGCCAAGACCGACGACTCGGCGGGGCCTGCCCTGATGTTGGCCCAGGTCCTCGTTTCGGGCCATGCCACGCCCCAGGACCTCGGATCGGCCGATCCTTTCCTCAAAAAGGCCTTGGAGGCCCACCCGGACCAGCCCGCCTTGCTGGCTTTGGTGGCAAACGTCCGCGTGCTGCAAGACAGGTCCAAGGACGCCATCGAGATCTATCGGCAGCTCCTCAAGCAGCAGCCCAAGAACGTCGAGGTGCTCAACAACCTGGCGACGATGCTCGCCGAGCAGCCCGCGCCCGAAAGTCGCAAGGAGGCCCTGGAGTGCATCGATCGCGCGATCGAGCTGGCAGGGCAGCAGCCGAACCTCTTGGACAGCAAGGGCATGGCCCTCTTCTACGACGGCAAGCCGGACCAGGCCGCCACCGTCTTGCTAGCGGCGGCCCAGGCGCCCAACCCCGATCCGCGTTATCGTTTCCACCTGGCGGTAGCCTATGGGCAACTGGGCCAGCTCGACAAGGCCAAGGCCGCTTTGCAGCAGGCCCGTGCCGCCGATTTGGAACACCAGTTGCTGACGAAGAAGGACCGCGAACTCTTGGCCGAACTGGAGAAGAAGATCGCGCAATGAACACAAAACAGATATATGTTGTTGTCGGCCTGGCGGTCGCCGTGGCCATGACGGTGGCCGGCGGAGTGCTCCAGGGCCGCATCGCCTATCGCTGGGGACCGTCGGAGACCATGCAAACCGCCGCGCAGAAGCTGGACCAGGTGCCGCAGCAGTTCGGCGGGCCCAAGAACGATCGCTGGCAACTGAAGTCGTCGCAAACCATGGATCAAGGCACCGTTGAGATGCTCGAATGCACGGGGAACTTCGTGCGGACCTACGAGAACCGCCGCACCGGCGAGCTGGTGAGCGTTTTCGTGATCATCGGCCGCGCCGGGCCGATCGCCGTACACACGCCCGAGATCTGCTATTCCGCCCAGAACTGGAAGAGCCGCGACCAGCGCCAGCACGTTGACATCGCGGGTGACCAAGGCCAGGACGATCAGTTCTGGGCCCTCACGTTCAAGACCAAGACCTTGCGGGAGGACCTGCTCCGCGTTTATTACGCATGGGGCACGGGCGACCGCTGGTCGGCCCCAAACGACGCCCGCTGGACGTTCACCGGTTCGCCCTACCTGTACAAGATTCAGGCATCCAGCGAACTGCCGGCGGGCACGGACCTCAAGACCGGCGACGCCTGCCGGGATTTTTTGCAAGATTTTGTCCCCGTATTGAGACAGTACCTCGTTGAAGCACCGAAGCGATAACTCCGGAACCCAACACGATTTGCAAGCAGCCTAGGGAGGATTTTCATGTCAACCATTACTAAGGCCATCCACAGGAACGATGATCATCCAGCGGCTAGGGAAGGCGCGGGGCATGCTCGGCAGCACGCCGCCATCGTCCCCGCGCCGTACTTCGCCTGGAAAGGCCCCATCGACCGCTGCCTGGCGGCCGTGATGCTCGTTGTCGGGCTGCCCGTGCTCGTGCTGTTGGTGATCCTGGTGCGGCTCACCTCGCGGGGGCCGGGCATCTACAAGCAGGCCCGCGTCGGCAAGGGCGGCCGCAAGTTCATGATGTATAAGATCCGCTCCATGCGGCACGACGCCGAGGCGGCCACCGGGCCGGTCTGGACCCAGTCGCACGATCCGCGGGTCACGCTGCTGGGCAAGGTCCTTCGCAAGCTCCATCTGGACGAATTGCCCCAGCTCTTCAACGTCCTGAAGGGCGAGATGTCGCTGGTCGGCCCCCGCCCCGAGCGGCCGGAGTTCGTCCGCGTGCTGGGCGAGGCCATCCCCGGCTATCGCAACCGGCTGGCCGTGCTCCCCGGCGTCACCGGGCTGGCCCAGATCAATCTGCCCCCCGATAGCGACCTGGCCAGCGTCGAGCGCAAGCTGGTGCTGGATTGCGAGTATATCGAGCGCGGGGGTCTCTTCATGGACCTTCGCCTCATGCTCTGCACCTTCCTGCGGATCTTCAAGATTCCCGAACGCTGGCTGCACGGCACGCTGGGCGTCGGTCGGGCGGTGAAGATTCCCGGCCTTGCCGAGACGGCGTCTGCCGGCGGCGAGCCCTCGCCCGCTACGGCCGAGGCCACACCGGGGGCGATCCTGCTGCAGACCGGCAATTTGCCGGAACCCGCGCCCGCCGCCGCCGGCGAGTCCAACGGTAATGGCAACGGCAATGGCAACGGCCAGCACCAGGGCGACGGCCACGCCCATGCGGTAGACCACGCCAAGCACCACCGCAAGCGAATGGATGCAGCCAAACCCCGGTAAGTTATTAGAAACACGAAGCATGCCGAAACGGAAAAAATAGCAGGGTGTTACGCCGTCAGTTATTGCCTTTCATCATTTCTTGGCGATTTGATTGCTTGGTCTCCATTCGTGCCATCCGTGTGATTCTTGGTTAACTCTTCCGCGTCCCTCTTCCCCATGCAAGTCCTGAACGCCTTCACCGTCGATGTCGAAGACTACTACCAGGTCTCGGCGTTTGAGAAGCACGTCCCGCGTGACCAGTGGGACCAGTGGGAGAGCCGCGTCGTCGCCAACACCCGGCGGATCCTGGCGTTGCTCGATCGGCGGCAGGTGAAGGGCACGTTCTTCGTCCTTGGCTGGGTGGCCCAGCGCCATCCCCGCCTGGTCCGCGAGATTCACGCCCAGGGGCACGAGATCGGTTCGCACGGCTACTGGCACCGCCTCATCTACGAGCATTCCCCCGGCGACTTTCGCGACGACCTCCGCCGCTCGCGCAACGTCCTGGAAGACGCCATCGGCGCGGGTGACGGCCCATCGGGCGGCCAGTTTCTCGATCACCGCCCGTTCGCTGTGGGCCTTGGAGATCCTCGTCGACGAAGGCTTTTCCGTCGATTCGAGCATTTTTCCCATCCATCACGACCGCTACGGAATCCCCGGTGCCGAGCCCCGGCTGCACCGCCTGGCGACGCCTGCCGGCCCGCTCTGGGAGTTCCCCCCTTCGGTGGCCCGCATCGCCCGCATGAATCTCCCCGTGAGCGGAGGAGGCTACTTTCGGCTCTACCCCCTCTTTTGGACACACTATTGCCTCGGCCGGATCAACCGTCGCGGGCGGCAGCCGTTCGTTTTTTATATCCACCCTTGGGAGATCGACCCCGATCAGCCCCGGGTTGCCGGCCCTTCGCGGCTCACCCGTTTCCGGCATTACGTCAGCCTGGGGCAGACGGAGCGGAAGCTCGATCGCCTGCTCGCCCGCTTCCGTTTCGGCCGGGTCAGCAACGTTGTCGCCGCACAAGCCAGCAGGTCCCTTCTGCCGGAAGGGGCAATTCCGTGATGGACAACTGCGCACATCCCCTACATACGGATAATTCAACCTAAGTTTGTGATAAGTCCATTTATTGCAAGTGCCGCCAGTTGCGGCCGGGATCGGCTTTGAGATAGACTTGGGAGCATTCGCATTTTGATGCCGATTCCCCCACGGTGTAGTTAGTTGGGGTGACCCAGCGGAAAGAATTGCTCGCGGTTGCGACGGATGCCGAGCGCGGCTTGCGAGCGAGTGACAGATTGGAGCCCTACGCGCGAGCGAGGGGAGGAAAACTTCTTCCCCGCCTGCGCTTCGGGCTTAGACTGTGCGAATCCGTACCGCAATCAGGAAATCGAAATAATTCTGGTGCAGGGCGTCTCCTGCAAGCCAGGAGAACGGAGTGCGCGCCGAATTGGCTTGTCACTTCGAACCCGGAGGGTTCATAGCCATTAGCCGGTGGTAAGCGGAGCGCCACCACCGGTACAAGATCGCGAACCACCTTCCGACCCCGGAGGGGTCGCAGCCTTTTCGGCGCTGTGACCCCTCCGGGGTCAGAAATTGCCGGACGTTCATTTTCCCCGGGTGCGCTGCGCGACCCGGGGCTAATAGCTGACATCCAACTCCGGGATGCAAAGCATTCCATGCCGTTGCCGCGTGTTCATCACCGACGTTCGTACTGGCGACCTGCATCCGCGCACGCTTCGGTCGGATGAACCGTAGCAAAAGCGGTGACAAGTCCCCGCACTCCAAAGAAACAAAAGCGGTGACGAGTCCCCGCACTCCAAAGTGAAGCCCGCCGCCATTGTGGCCGGTCTCTGACCGAGCCCCGCAGCGGGGTCGGGAGACCGTCGCCGAACCTTGGAGTGCGCGCCGAATTGCAATATGTCGTCTGAATCCTCCATGCTGAACCGTCCCGCTGCCAACACCGGCGTTTCCACGCTCTTCATCTCCGTCATCATCCCCGTTCGCAACGAGTCGCGGTTCATCGAGCAGACCCTTACGGAATTGGTCGACCAGGACTACGCCCCCGATCGGTTCGAGATCCTCGTCGTCGACGGCCAATCGACCGACGGCACGCCCGACCTGGTGGCCCGGTTCGCGGCGGGCCGCCCCAACGTCCGCCTCTTCGACAACCCGCGGCGGCTCTCCAGCGCCGCCCGCAACATTGCCATCCGACATGCCGGGCACCGCGTACCCGCGGTCGACGACGTCGTGCTGCTGGTCGACGGCCACTGCGAGCTGGCCGACCGCCAGTACTTGCAGAAGCTCGCCGCCGCCTTCGAGCGCAGCGGCGCCGACTGCCTCGGCCGCCCGCAGCCGCAAGACTACTTCTCCCCTCTCCCTCCGGGAGAGGGGCCGGGGGTGAGGGCCACCGCCTTCTCCCCTCTCCCTCCGGGAGAGGGGCCGGGGGTGAGGGCCACCGCCAACCTAACAACATTGCAACGCGCCATCGCCGCCGCCCGCTCATCCCGCCTCGGGCACCACCCCGATTCGTTCATCTACTCTTCGGACGAGCAATTTGTGCCGGCCGAGAGCGTGGCCGTGGCCTATCGCCGTTCGGTCTTCGAGAAGGTCGGTTATTTCGACGAAAACTTTGACGCCTGCGAGGATGTGGAGTTCAACCACCGCGTGGACCGTGCCGGGCTGCGCTGTTTTTTCACGCCCGCGATCGCGGCCCACTACGCCCCCCGCGACACGCTCCGCGGCCTTTACCGGCAGATGGTCCGCTACGGCCGCGGCCGCATCCGCCTGTGGCGCAAGCACCCCGAGACGTTTTCCTGGGGAATCGTGCCCCCGCTGCTCTTCGTGATCGGCCTGATCGCCGGCCTGCCGCTTTGTTTCGCCGGGTACCCGCTTGTGGGTGGCTGGCTGGCGGCGCTTTATGTTGGCGCCCTGGCGATCTACGCTGCGATCGTGCTGGCCGTTTCCGCCGCGATCGCTGTCCGCCAGCGAAGCTTGCGGCTCCTGGCCTGGCTGCCGCTGGTCTTTGCCACGATCCACGTCGGTTCGGGCGCGGGGCTGCTGCGGGAACTCATCTTTGGCCTGCCGCTTTGGAGTGCGGCGGGGCACCGAGCGCAAGCTTGGTCTCGCCGCTTTATTGGGACCGTGAACCAGGTCAGCGCACCGAAGGGTCAAGAAAGCGGCATGGTTCAGAAACGGGGACTGGCTCCGAGCGCAGTAGCGATTAGGCCGCAAGAAATGGACGCCGGCGAGGTGCCTGTCCCCATTCAGAAACGGGGACTGGCTCCGAGCCGAATAGCGATTAGGCCGCAAGAAATGGACGCCGGCGAGGTGCCTGTCCCCATTTCTGAACCCAAAGGGCCGCTAACGTGACCACCCCCAAAATCAAGGCAGGCATCGTCGGGGCCGGCGGCATCAGCGAGTTCCACATCAAGGGGCTCCGCCGCCTCCCCTACGTCGATATCGTCGGCGTGGCCGATCTCAACGAGGCCCGCGCCCGCGAACTGGCCCAGCGCTTCGCCGTGCCGCGGAGCTTCCCGTCGCTCGCCACCCTGCTCGAAGCCCGCCCGGACGTGGTCCACGTCCTCACTCCGCCCGAGTCGCATGCCGCCAACGCCATCGAGGCGCTCCGCGGGGGCTGCCATGTCCTCGTCGAAAAGCCGCTGGCCACCAGCGTGGAAGACTGCGACCGCATCGCCGCCGCCGCCCAGGAAGCCGGCAAGTCGGTCTGCGTCGGCCACTCGCTCTTGCGCGATCCGTTCGTGGCCAAGGCCCTGGAGATCGCCCGCAGCGGGGCCCTCGGCGACGTGATCGGCGTCGATCATTTCCGCGGCCAGTTCTACACGCCCTACGCCGGCGGGCCGCTGCCCTACCAGTACCGCGACGGCGGCTTCCCCTTCCGCGACCTAGGCGTCCATTCGCTCTACATGCTGGAGGCTTTTCTGGGCCGCATCGACGACGCCACCCTGCAGCTCGGGCCCCCTTCGCGCGACGGCTGCCCCTGCTTCAAGGATTGGCGGGTCTTCGTCCGCTGCCAGCGGGGGATGGGCCAGATCTACCTCTCCTGGAACGTCCAGCCGCTGCAAGACGTGCTCATCGTCCACGGCACCCGCGGCGTGATGCGCGCCGACATCATGGGCATGTCGGTCACCGTCCGCAAGAAGGGCCGGCTGCCGGGTCCGGCCGAGCGGATCCTCAACAGCGTCGGCGAGGGGCGGCGGATGATGACCCAGGTCACCGGCAACGTCTTCAAAGTCCTCCGCAAGAAACTCCTCCGCTATCACGGCCTGCAGATGCTCGTGGGCGAGTTCTACGAGTCGCTCCGCGCCGGCACGCCCGGGTCGCCGCCGGTCACGGTCGAGCAGGCCCGGCCGATCATCGACTGGACGGAGCGGATCGCCCGCCAGGCCGACCAGGCGAAGGCGAAATACGTGGCCCAATTCGCCGGGGCACCCGGTACTCCGGGTCGGGGTCGGGGTCGCGGCACCGCCACGACGCTCGTGACCGGCGCCACCGGCTTCATCGGCCGGCATCTGCTCCGCCGCTTGTTGGCCGGGGCACCCGGTACTCCGGGTCGGGACCGCGTGCGCATCCTCGTCCGCCACGACCCGGGCGACGACCTCATGCACAACGACCGCGTCGAGGTCTTCCTGGGAAACCTGGGCAACCGCGAGGAGGTGGATCGCGCCGTCCAGGGCACGTCGGAGGTCTTTCACCTGGGGGCCACGATCGAGGGCTGGGCCGAGGATTTCCAGTGCGCCACCAACCTGGGCACCCGGCACGTCGTCGATAGCGTGCTCTGTCACGGCGTGCCCAAGCTGATCTACATGAGCTCGCTGAGCGTGATCCACGCCGCCGCGGCCCGCAACGGTTCGAAGATCGCCGAGGACTGGCCGCTGGAGCCGCACCCGCAAAGCCGCGGGCTCTACTCGCAGACCAAGCTCGAGGCGGAGCGGATCGTGAGCGACGCCGTCCGCGATCGGAACCTGCGGGCCGTCATCCTCCGGCCAGGCGAGGTGGTTGGCCCCGACCGGCCCTTCCTCTCCGGCGCGGTGGCCATCGAGACAGGCAAGCGACTGGTGGTCCTGGGCAACGGCCGATTCACGCTGCCCCTGATCTGGGTCGAGGACCTGGTCGATGCGATTCTTGCGGCCGCCAACCCGCCAGCGGGTGCCCCCGATCTTTTCAATGGTACCGTGCTGCACCTTGTCGACCCGGAGCAGTTGTCGCAGGACGAGATTGCCAGGTACTATCTCGCCAACCCGCGGGTACGCAGGTGCCCCGCTGGCAAGCGGAAGGGCATCGTGCACGCGCCGCTCTCGCTACTGTATTTTGCCGCCTTCGGGGCGAACACCGTCTTCTCGCTGCTAGGGCGCAACGCCCCGCTGACGCCTTACCGGCTCCGCTCGGCGATCGGCCACCGCGAGTTCGACTGCACCGCAGCCGCCAAGGCCCTGGGCTGGAAACCGCGCGTGGGAGTGCGCGAAGGTTTGTCCCGGATGTCGGGGGGCACGAAATGCACGTAGTCATCGTAGACGAAGAATTGCCCTTCCCGCCGACCTCGGGCAAGCGGATTCGCATCCTGAGCCTGGCGCGGCACCTTGCCAAGCGGCATCGCATGACCTTCCTTTGCCATCGCAACGCCGACCGCGACGAGGCCCGCGAGGCTGCAGGGCACCTCGCCTCTTGCGGCATCGAAGTGCTCACGGTGGACCGGCAGAGCGACGCGAAGGCCGGGCCGTTTCCAAGATTGCGTTTTGGGACTCGTATGGCGCTGAATCTGTTCTCGCCGGTTCCCTACTCCGTGCAGTGGAACAACTGCCCCCGGCTGCGGGAGGCGGTGCGGCGATACCATGCGGAACACACCGTCGATCTTTGGCAGTGCGAATGGGCGCCCTACGCGACCGCCCTATTGGGGATGGAGGCTCTCCCGGAGGCTCTCCCCTGGGCCATGATGGCCCACGATATCCAGTCCTTTACCTGGGAAAGATACTATCGCAACGAAACCAACCCGTTGAAACGCTGGTACATCAAGAAGCAGTGGGACAGGTATCGGCGCTATGAGGCACGGGTCTTTTCGCAAGCCCCCATGACCATCACGGTAACCGCCGAGGACGAGCAGCGGGCCCGCGAGCACTTCTCGGCCCGCTCGACGGCCGTGGTCGACAACGGCGTCGATGTCGCCCATTACCAGTCGTTGCCGCAGCAACCCGCCAGGAACCCGGCAGAAATCCTCTTCCTGGGCAACCTTGAGTGGCGTCCGAACCTGGACGCCGTCCGCCTGCTCCTGGACGAGGTCTTCCCGGCCGTGCTTGCCGCGGAACCATCCGCCCGATTGTGTATCGTTGGTCGTCGCCCCCCCGTCTGGTTGCAGCGGCGGGGGCGGGAAACCGCCAATGTCGAGGTGCATGCCGACGTGGCCGACGTGCGGCCGTTCCTCTACCGCTGCGGCGCGATGGCAGTGCCGTTGCGGATCGGCGGCGGCTCACGGCTCAAAATCCTCGAAGCCCTGGCCTGCGGCCTGCCGGTCGTCGCCAGCGCCGTGGGCGCGGAGGGGCTCCGCCTGCAGCCGGGCCTGCATTTCGCCTGTGCCGATCAGACGGCCGACATGGCGCGGGTCTTGACCCAGTGGATTCGCAATCCCGCCCGCCCTGGCCATGGCCCAGGCCGGCCGTGCGGTTGTCGAGGCATCCTACGACTGGGGCGCGCTGGCCGGAAAAATGGAGCAGGCCTGGGAGGAGTTGCTCCGGCAACGCCTTCCCGCAAGGACCCTCGTACCCTGTGCTTAATCACACCAGCCGCAAAAACGTCAGAACTGTTGTACGTCAGGCTTTCCAGCCTGACCTTGCTCTCTCCGCTGTCAGGCTGGAAAGCCTGACGTACTAACCCGACACCATTTCCGGAAGCGATGCGGCAGCCGACCATCGTGCAACTAAGGGCCTCGCCCTTCTTCGGCGGGCCCGAACGCCAGATGCTGGAACTTGCCCGCGAGTCGCGGGACTTGTTCCGCTGGGTATTTGTATCCTTCCAGGAGGAAGGCCGCTATCAGGATTTTCTCGATCGCACGGAACGGGCCGGTTTTGAGACCCACGTCCTCCAGCATGATTGGCCCCGGCTGCTCGCCACTTACCACGAATTGCTGGCCTTGCTGAAACGGCTAAAACCCAACCTGGTCTGCGCCCACGGCTACAAATCGAATCTGCTGGGGCTGCTTGCGGCCCGCCGGCTCGGCATTCCCATCGTCTCCGTCTCGCACGGTTGGACTGCGGAGACCCTTGCCGTGCGGGCCTACGAAGTCATGGACCGCCGCCTCCTGCCACGAATGGACGGCGTGATCTGCGTTTCGCAGGGCCAGGCGCGGAAAGTGTTGCGCACCGGCGTTCCCGAATGGAAAGTGCAGGTCATTCACAACGCCGTCCGCCTCGAGCGTTTCAGCCAGCCAGACCAGGCTTACCGCGAGCAGCTCGAGAGCATGTTCGCCGATCGGCCCAGCGTGATTATCGGCGCGGCCGGCCGGTTCAGTGCCGAAAAGGGCTTCAGCTTCCTCATCGACGCCGCCGCCCAGGTGCTAAGGATGAAGGATGAAGGCGGAAGGATGAAGGATGAAGGCGGAAGGATGAAGGATGAAGGCGGAAGGATGAAGGATGAAGGCGGAAGGATGAAGGATGAAAGCCTTCCCCCTTCTCCCCTCGCCAACGGGAGAGGGGCAGGGGGTGAGGGCAATTCTCCCCTCGCCAACGGGAGAGGGGCAGGGGGTGAGGGCCTTCCGCCTTCCGCCTTCCCCTCCATCGGCTTCGTCCTTTTCGGCGACGGCCGCCTGCGTGCAGCCCTGGAGGCCCATGTCAAGGCCCGCGGTTTGACCGGCCGGTTTTGCATCGGCGGTTTCCGGCCGGACCTGGACAAGTTCTACCCCCACTTGGACCTGGTGGTCTTGCCGTCCTTGACCGAAGGCTTGTCGAACGTGGTGCTCGAGGCCTTTGCCGCCGGGGTGCCGGTCGTGGCCACCGACGTGGGCGGGACTGGCGAGCTCATCGACGACGGCGTCAACGGCTACCTCGTCCCGCCGGGCGATCCCGCGGCGCTGGCCGCGGGGATCCGCGAGATGTTGAAGGACCCGGCCCGCCGCCGGGCGATGGGTTGCCGCGGGCGAGTGAAGGTCCAAGGGCATTTCTCCTACCCGGCCCAGGCCCGGGCCTACCAGCAGTTCTTCGCCCGCTTCGTTCCCGCGCCCCTGCCGTCGGATCGCCGGTCGGAGCCCACGGTCCTGCACCTTACGGCCTCGCCCAGTTTTGGCGGGCCGGAACGGCAGATGCTGGAGCTCGGCTGCCAGTTGCGCGGGGCCTGCCGGTCGGTGTATGCCAGCTTCCGGGAGGAAGGCCGCTGCGGCGCCTTCATCAACAACGCCCGGCGCGAGGGCTTCGAGGCCTACGCGCTGAAATACGACACGCCCCGCTTGTGGGCCAGCTTTCGCGAAGTGCTTTCCTTGGCGCGAAGCATCAAGCCGGCGGTGCTTTGTCCGCATGGCTACAAGTCGAACCTGATCGGCCTGCTGGTCGCCCGCCGGCTGGGAATCCCCATTTTCTCCGTCTCGCACGGTTGGACTGCGGAGAGCCTTTTGGTGCGGCTCTACGAAGCCCTCGACCGCCGCGTCTTGCGTTTGATGGACAAGGTCGTCTGCGTTTCGGAAGGCCAGGCGCGAAAAGTGCGGCGTGCGGGAGTGCGCGAAGGCAAGATTCAGGTGATTCGCGACGCCGTCCGCGCCGAGCGTTTCGCCGAGGTGGACGGCACATACCGCGATCAACTCGAGCGCATGTTTCCCGTGCGGCCGGACGTGATCGTCGGCGCGGCCGGCCGGCTCAGCCCCGAGAAGGGTTTCAAGAATCTCGTCGACGCGGCCGCCCAGGTGCTAAGGATGAAGGATGAAGGCGGAAGGATGAAGGATGAAAGCCTTCCCCCCTCTCCCCTCTCCAACGGGAGAGGGGCAGGGGGTGAGGGCAATTCTCCCCTCTCCAACGGGAGAGGGGCAGGGGGTGAGGGCCCCTCCGTCGGCTTCATTCTCTTCGGCGACGGTCCCCTGCGCACCGCCCTTGCCCGCCGGATCGCCGCCAGTGGCCTGCAGGACCATTTCCTCCTCGCCGGCTTCCGCTCCGACCTGGACAAGTTCTATCCGCACCTGGACCTGCTCGTGTTGCCCTCCTACACCGAAGGGCTGCCGAACGTGGTGCTGGAGGCCTTTGCCGCCGGCGTGCCGGTGGTCGCCACCGCGGTGGGCGGAACGCCGGAGGCCGTGGAAGACGGCGTCAACGGCTACCTGGTCCCGCCGGGCGACGCAACCGCCTTGGCCGGGCGTATTTCCGACATGCTTGCCAACCCGGCCCGGCGGCGGGAAATGGGCGCCCGCGGGCGGGAAAACGTCCGCCAGGTCTTCTCCTTCGCCCAACAGGCGCGGGAATATCTGCAGTTGTTTGAAAGCCTGCGTTCTGCCTGTGGGACAATGTCCCGGCCGGTCCAGCCGGCCGTGGCAGAAACGGGGCCAGAAAAGTGATTACCAAGCCAGCCGCGAAGCGGTTCAACTCCAAGGCCCAGGGTCGCGCAGCGCACCCTGGGATACAGGCGTTTACCGAACGGCGCCCCGAAGGGGTGCGGCATGTGTGGCACCCCTTCGGGGTGCAGACGATCTTCCGTTGGTTATCCCAGGGTGCGCCGCGCGACCCTGGGATACAGGCGGTTACCGAACGGCACCCTGAAGGGGTGCGACATGTGTGGCACCCCTTCGGGATGCAGACGATCTTCCGTTGGTTATCCCAGGGTGCGCCGCGCGACCCTGGGCTACGGAGTGACACGCCTTCGGCGTGAGTAATTTGCTTATGAGCCAATTCCCTTGTCTTAAAGACCGCTCGCACGACTCGGCGCCTGCAATCGCGCTGAATCGGCCGCTGCGCGTCTGTTTCATGATCGACAAGCTCTTTCCGGCCGGCATCGAATTGCAATTGCTGCTGCTGATCAAGCATCTGGATCGCTCCAGGGTCATCCCCCATCTTTGCCTGCTGGATGGCACCGACCAGCAGACGCGCTCCTTGGAGCCCAAGGATTGTCCGCTCATTCGCCTGGGCGTCCGGCATCTTTGCCGCCCTTCGTCGCTCCCGGCGGCCTTCCGCCTGGCCCGCTTCCTTCGTCGGGAGAAGGTCGACGTCGTCCATCCGCTCTTCCCCGACAGCCTCTATTTCGGTACGGTCGTGGCGAAGCTGGCGCGTGTGCCCTGCGTTGCCGGATTTCAGGTCAGCCTGGGTTACTGGATGACGCCGCGCGATCGATGGTTCGGCACGTTCGTCAACAGATGGGTTGACGGCACGGTGGCCAACTGCGAGGCCTGCCGCCAAGCCGTCGTTGCCGAGTGGGGCGTGCCGGCTGAATCGGTCACCATCATCCCCAACGGAGTCGATCTTTCCCGCTTTGCCGGCTTGGCCGAGAAGCGGCCATCGCGCAACGGCTCCGCCGCGCGGCGCGTGGGCATCGTCGCCAACCTGCGGCCGGTCAAGAATGTCGAGTTGTTCATCCGCGCCGCAGGCTCTCTTGCGTCTTCGCATCCAGGCGTGCATTTCGACATTGCCGGCGAGGGCGAGTTGCGGCCTTCCCTCCAGGCCCTCATCGAAGCTCTCGGCCTCAGCGACCGCGTCACGCTCCGGGGCTCCGTCTCCGATGTCCCGGCGTTCCTCGGCGGCCTGGACGTGGCCGTGCTCTGTTCGCTTTCCGAGGGCTCGCCCAACGCGATCATGGAATACATGGCAGCCGGCTTGCCCGCGGTCGCCACCGACGTCGGCGGCAACGCGGAACTCGTCGAGAACGAAGTTACCGGCCTTGTGGTGCCGTCTAACGACGCCGAGCGCCTGGCGGCCGCCGTCGATCGCCTGCTGAGCGACCCGGCCCTGGCCGGGCGACTCGGGGCAACGGCGCGGAGCGCGCCTTTGCGGAATACGGCGTCGAGGCCCAGGCACGGCGATACGAAGACTTCTACCGGTCTACTTTCCGCAAGAAGATAGCGATGGGAACCCTAACATGCAAGACGACGCGCTGATCACTACGCGCGGCAAGAAGTGGACTATTCGGTCCATCCTTTGGCGCCCACTGGCCCTGACGTTTGTCTTGGCGTTTGCGCTCCGCGCTGCTCCCAACGTCTACATGCAATGGACCAAGCCCGGACAACATCCGGGCAACATCGAAGAGCTCGAGTTCTACGTCGATGACGTGGGGAGGAGCCTGATCGCCGGTGGCGGTTTCGTCCATTCGATCAATCCTCGGCCTGGATGCCCTTATGGATTTAAGCCCGGTACACCCTACGATTTTGAGCCGCCTTTGTACGCCTGGTGGGTGGGGCTGGTGTACTTCATCTTCGGTCCAAACATTTTCCTCGCCAGAATTCTTCAGTGTCTGATGGACTCGTGCGTGTGCCTGTTGTTGTACGTACTGGCTTGCCGCATCACCCGAAACCGCGACACTGCATTGCTTTCGGCTTTTCTTTACGCGGTGTATCCCTTGGCGATTTTCATCTGCCTCGGTCTCTATTACCAGGTGCCCATGAACCTTGTGCTGATCTGGCTGATCCTCTGTTTGATGGCGCCGGTGAGTTGGCGAAATGGGCTGTGGGCAGGTCTGGCCGTCGGCCTCTCGGCCCTTGCCAAGCCGGTGACGCTTCCCCTGATTGCGTTGCTTCCCGCGGTGAAGTTTGCGGAGTGCCTGCGGCGCAAGATTACGTTAACGGTCTGTCTCGTCTGGTGCTCGTGCTTCGCGGCCGCAAGCCTCGCGACACTCGCACCTTGGACGGTACGGAACTACATGGTTTTCCATCACTTCGTGCCGGTGCAAAACGGGGCCGCGCATCCCTTACTGCTGGGCTCGGCGGACAAATATCTCGATCTGGACTGCACATCTATTAAGCACTCCTGCCCTGAGACACACGCGGAGTTTCGAAATGACTACGCGCGGATGGCGGTGAACAACCATTTGGAACATCTAAAGGACGCCCCGGTTGATTATCTTCGCTTCCTTGCGAAGAAGTTTTTCCTGAGTTGGTATAACACGGAAGGCAAGGAGAAGAATTCCCTTGTTCTCCTGATACAGATACCGTTCCTCACGCTTGCGGTTGTCGGTCTTATCTGCGTCCCACGGCTGTGGCTGCAGAACGGTAACTGGTACGTACCGGCGATCGTGCTCTACATTTGCGCCGTTCAAGTCGCATTCCTTCCGCTGGTTAGGTATACACTTGCTGTGATGCCGCTGGTTATGTTGATGGGCGCTGTCGGGGGAACGTGGCTTCTCCGCAGGCTTACGCCCTCGAAAAAAGAAATCATTTCCGGCGATTGAAATCACTTTTGCCTCTACAGGAGCGACGCGTATGAAAGTCATTGTACAGATCCCTTGTCTGAACGAAGAAGCAACGCTGGCAGCGACCGTACGAGCGATTCCGCGTCAGATTGATGGCGTGGACGTTGTAGAGATACTTGTCATCGACGACGGTTGCACGGACCGCACCGTTGAAGTGGCGCGCGAGCTGGGCGTGGATCACATCTTGGGGTTTCCAGGGAATCGCGGATTAGGTCATGCTTTTGCGGCAGGGGTGGATCGTTGTCTGACACTTGGTGCCGACATTATTGTCAATACAGACGGAGACAACCAATACAGCGGCTACGATATACCGAAGCTCATCCGCCCCATTCTCGAGGGAAGAGCGGATATTGTCATCGGTGACCGGGAGCCGGAAAAAGTTGCGCACTTTTCCTGGTGGAAAAAGAAGTTGCAGAAATTTGGGAGCCAGGTGGTCAGTTGGTTGGCGGGCATGACGGTCCCGGACGTACCCAGTGGCTTTCGAGCATACAGCAAGGAGGCAGCAATGCGGTTAACGTGCTCGACGGATTTCGACCACACCGTCGACCATGTCATTCAGGCCGGTAGAAAGCGCATCATCACTGTCTGCGTGCCTATTGCCACAAACGAGAAGCTCCGTGAGTCGCGCCTCTTTTCCAACATGGGCGTCTTCGTGCTGCGATCCCTGAGCATCATGATTCGCGTTTACTCTTCGTACCGAGCGATGCGGATCTTCACTACCGCAGGCATGCTTGCGATCGCTGTGGGCACTCTGATCGGTCTTCGTTTTCTCTACATCTTTCTCTTTGCGCCTGCCACTAGCCAACTGCATGTTCAGTCGCTCATTCTCGCAGCAATATTTCTTTTGGCGGGCTTCCAAATGATTTTGACTGGCATCGTCGCCGATCTGATCAACTCGAATCGGTCGGTTATTGAAGACGTATCGTACCGTTGCCGCCGTGTGGAAATGGAATTGCAGTCGAAACTCGGGGCTGGCCTCGAGGTCGCCGATGAACATGTAAACGGCCAAGGCGCCACGCAGCCGACTGCTCCGTGAGCACATAATGTCGCCAGCGAACAATGACGCTTTCGGTTTTGGCGAGTCTCCGAAGCGTGCGGCTTTTTCCCACACTCGTTGGTCCAGGGAGTCAACCCAACATCACAGTCGGTTCCTAGCGCGATGACTTGGCTCTTGATCGGATATATGTGGCTCTTCGTTTATCGGCCATTCGAAATCTGGCCGGTGCTGGCGACGTACCGCGTCGAGCGGGTCTACATGATCGTGACCATTCTGTACTGGCTCGCGTCCCGTCCGTCGCTTCCCCGCAGAAACCGCCTGCATTGGTGCTTCGCGGCGTTCGTCCTGGCAATGCTCGCCAGTTGGTTCACGAGCCCGTACCGGGAAGCCGGCGAAGGGACCGTGGAGTACTACCTGAGGTACGTGGTTTTCTATGTCATGTTGGTCACGTCGGTTCGCGATCAGCAGAACCTGAAAAGGATCGTCGTTGGCTATATTGCCGTGATGGCGATGTGGATGATGCACAGTTTGCGTGAGTACTACTGCGGCAACCAAGTGTGGGCCCAGTATCTCTGCGCCTCGTCCCCGTCGGGCACACCTACGATTTCAACGACTTTGCCGGGCTCATCGTCTGCTCCTTGCCTTTGCCGTGGGCGCTCTGGCGCCGTTGGCGCGCATGGCGGCGGCGGGCGTTGCTCCTCGCTTATTGGGGCTTGTCCTGCTATTGCGTTGTCCTGACGTGTTCGCGCATGGGTTTCATTGGGACGGTCTTGGCGAGCGTGTTGGCATGTTGCGCTTCGCCGAAACGCTGGCGACTGCTTGCCATGTACCCCCTGCTCTTCGCCGCCGGGTGGATAATGCTTCCGCAAGGCCAAAAGGAACGGTACCTTACACTGACTGGCGCCGAGTACGGTCCGGGATCTGGGAGAGTATCAGCGGGCGATTTTCGGTACAGCGGGTTTGAAAAGTCGTTGCTGCTGCTTGAGGAGCGCCCAGTGCTCGGCTTCGGGCCGATGGGCTACCGCGCCATAAACGAACTAATGCCGCATAATATGTATGGCCAGGTAATGGCGGAGCTTGGCATCGTCGGCGCCGTCGCCTTCGGTTTGATCCTCCTGGGAGTAGCGCAAAACTCACTGGAGGCGTGGCGCATCGTGCGAGAAATGGCCCCAACAGACAATCGGTTTCCCTTGCATAGCGTTTTGGTCACAGCAACCGCCATTCTGCTGCTGATGATCATGGGCTGGGGGTTCAATTTCCTCTACTGGCATGTCTGGCTTTGGTTCGGGGGCTTTCAGGTTGTCGCGATGGACTGCCTCAAGCGGCAGGCGGAATCTGGACAATTAAGTGAGGAAGTCCTAATGGAACCGGGACCGCAGAACGTTGAAAAGCCATGATCTTGGATTCGTCTGAGGCCACGAAGCAGTCGCGTCGCGTATTGGTGGTGGTGCATCATCCCGTTGGCGGCGTGCGGACCCACATTCTCTACACCTACCCGACTTTGATGCGGGCCGGCTACTGCTTCACATTTGTCGTACCCGCGGGCGAGTTCAATGCCGCGTTCCGAACAAACGTCGAGCGCTGGGATGGCGTGGAAGTCGTACAAGTTCCCTACAGCGACCAAAGCCGCCAAAAGCGAAGATTCAGGCCCATCGTCCGAAGACTACTCAAGCAAGGCCGGTTCTCGCTGATCCATTCGCACGGTATCCAGGCCAGCGTCCCGACGCTGTTTGCCAATATGGGCATCGGGCTGCCCCACGTCATGACCTCCCAGGACGTCTTCTGCCACGTTGATCTGCCGGGCGTCGTGGGTCGACTCAAGTTGTGGGTCCTAACCCAGCTTCTCCGACGACTCGACGTTCTTATCGCGGTAAGCGAAGATACCCGAGACGACCACCTGCAATACCTGCCGGGCCTCAAGAACGGCCCCTGCCGCGTCGTGGTCATCCCCAACGGCATCGATCTCAATCGCTATCCCATACCCAATGGCCAACCGTCGACAACGCTCCGCCAGGAGTTGGGAATCGACTGCGGAATGTTTCTGCTGGGGTTCCTGGGCCGCTTCATGGAGCAGAAGGGCTTCCTCTGTCTTATCGAGGCGCTGGACCGGCTTCTGGAACAACGCAGCCTGCCTCGCCCTATTCAACTGCTTGCCGTGGGCTCCGGCGACTACCTGGTGAATTACCGCCGGGAGCTCGATCGTTATCCACGTGCCAAAGAGCGTATCACCTTTCTGGAGCATGTCTCCAATGTGGCCCCGATACTGCGGGAGCTCGACTTGCTAGTGATGCCCTCGCTTTGGGAGGCATGCCCGATCCTGCCCATGGAAGCCTTATGCATGGGAGTGCCCGTGCTGGGGAGCGACTGTGTCGGGCTGCGCAAGGTGCTCCAAGGCACCCCATCCAGGATGGTCGCCACCGGCGATGCGGCAGCACTGGCCCAGGCATTGCAAGAGGCCCTGGAAGATCCCTGTAAAGAAGCGGCCGTGGCGTACGCCCCCTTGGCGCGCCAGCGGTTCGACGTGCGGCCTGTGGGACAAACGCTGGCCAATCTTTTTGATTCACTTCTTGGAACCAAATCATGTTAGGCGTTTCCGTCGTCATTCCTTGTTATAACGCGGTAAAGTTCATCCGCGAGACCCTCGACAGCGTTCTCGCGCAGGACTACGACGGCCCGCTGGAAGTCCTTGTGGCCGATGACGGCTCGGATGACGGCGGCCCGGAGATTGTCGCCTCCTTCGGTCCGCCCGTTCGACTACTGATGAAGGGGCCGGACGAAGATCGGTCGGCATCCTTCGCACGGAACCGTTGCCTGCGGGCCGCGACGCAACCGCTGGTGGCCTTCCTCGACGCCGACGACCTCTGGCTGCCCGGTCATCTGGCGCATTTGGCCGAGGCGATGATGAAGCGGCCGGATCTGGGTTTCGTCTACGACAAGGGTTACTACGTTACAGCAGACAATCGCACCCTCTGCGCGATCTTCGCGGAGCCTCATCGGCCGCGTGTGACGCCAGACGATCTCCTCATCGAGAACTGCATCGTACCGGCAAATGTGATGGTCCGCCGCGAGGTATTTGCCCGCGTGGGGGTCTTCGATGAGACCCTGCGGCACGCCGAGGACCACGACATGTGGCTGCGGATTCTGGAGGCGTTTCCCGCCGAATATGTGCCGGTCTATGGCTTCAAATACCGCATGCACGACGGACAGAAGTCGCTGAAGGCCGCGCTCTGGACGAATGCCGCCAAAGTCTTTGCGAATGCCTGCAAGCGCTATCCGTACCGTTGGAGTTCCGTCCGTAAGCGTAAGGCGGTCCTTGCCTATCGCTTCAGTCAAATCGCCTTTCGCGATCGACGGTTCATTCCCGGGGCATACAATCTACTGAAGGCCGGGGTACTTGATCCTTGGCGGGCCGTCAGAGAGGTTGTCGACCGGTTCCGGGGGCAGCCTCGTGGAGTGGAGTCGTCATAGCAATGCAAGCACTAGACTGCATTTTCTGCCACGCCCCAAGCGATCAAATTGCGATACGCGAAAACGGCTTTACGGGCCGGAGGTGTGGAACGTGTGATCTGATCTTCATTTCACCCCGGCCCAGCTACCAAGAAATGCTGGACTATTATTCGGAAGGCGACGGCGCGCGAACAAACGCCGCCGTGCATCTTGGACTGAAAGGACCAAAGACGATCCAGGCGAAATATACGCTCAAGCTGATCCGCAAGCATTGCCCTGTGGGATCGCTGCTCGAATTGGGGGCCGGCGCGGGGCATTTCCTTCAAGAGGCTCGACGTAAAGGTTTTCAGGTCTTCGCCATCGAGCCCGGGACGCTCGATGGCAGGCTTATCGTGCAAGCGGGCATCCCGCTGGAAACAACCCCGCTCCATCGAGAATCGTTTGAGGGAAAGCGCTTTGACGTCATTTATCACTGCGACGTAACCAGCCATTTCTATGATCCGCTCGAGGAATTCCGCCGGATGCACGACGCCCTTGTGCCGGATGGCGTTTTGGCGTTCGAAACAGGGAATCTCGGCGAAGTCGACGAGAAGTATTACAAGTACTTCTCCGGGTTCAGTTATCCCGAGCACCTGTTCTTCTTCGGTGAGCGAAGCCTGAAACTCCTCTTGGCACAGTGCGGATTCGAGTGTTTGGCCATTCATCGACATCCACTTCTGCCCCAGCTTATGATCAAGAAGGTGCTGCGCCGGTTGGAACGATCCGTGGAAGCGGGTCCTGCCAAGGCGCCGAACAACAACGACGCTAATGCATCGAGCAAAGATGGCTCGGGCACAACGGGGATCAAGCAACGGGTGCGAAGTGTGTGGCATTCTCTCGAATTCCTTCTGCGATATAAGGCGGCTTGGGCTATTCCGGGCTTCATGCTGTCCCCGCAGCGACCGCAGTCATTGATCGTCATTGCCCGCAGACGTTAGCAGAAATGTCTTCCAGCCGCCACAAGTTGAAGTAAGGTAAGATCGTTATTTCCTCGAACACAATCGAGCACCGCCGGATCCTGATCAATTCGGCGTCGAATGTTGTTTTCTACGCGGCCCAGGTCGCGATTGTCTTTTTCGTTTCGCCGATCCTGGTGCACGGACTGGGAGACAATCGCTACGGCGCATGGACGCTCGTCAACTCGGTGACCGCCTACCTGGCCCTGGCCGATCTGGGGATCGGCGCGGCGGTGCTGCGCTATGTGGCCAAGTTCGCCGGGCTCCGCGACGAAGAGGCGATCAACCGGGTCTTCAGCACAAGCCTCTCGACGTTTGCCTGCGCCGGCGGCGTGGTGCTCGCCACCACGGTGACGCTCGTCGTGTTTTGGAAGAACCCCTTCGGCATGAAGGGCGACCTGGCCCGCGACATGCGTTGGATGATCGCCATGTTCGGGGCCAACCTCAGCACCCTCCTGCCCATGGGAATCTACAAGACGGTCCTGATGGGGCTCGGCCGATACCCGATCGTCAACGTGATCAGGATTTCGACCCTTGTGTTGCGGAACGCCGGTTTCGTGCTGGTGTTGCACCTCGGCGGCGGCCTCCGCGAGATCGCGGCAACGATCGTGGCGACCAGCCTGCTGGATCAGGCATGGTGTCCGCTGGCAGCGCATCATTATCTCCCCAGCCTACGCTTCTCCTTTCGCTTCGTCGATGGCAAGACCTTGCGCGCCATTTGGGGTTACAGCGCCTTCGTTTTTCTCTCGGTGATCGTGGGCAAGGCCGGTATAGAGAGCAATGCCCTGGTGATCGGTATCTTTCTCCCCACCGCGGCCGTCGCGTATTTCGGTATTGCCGCCAGTTTGTGGAGCCAGGCGGGCGACGGGCTGCGCACGGCAATCGCCGTCCTCACTCCGGCGGTCAGCAGGTGGGACGGACTAGGCGATCGCTCCGCCATTTCCCGCCTCTTGACAACCGGCACCCGATACCTGCTCTGCCTTACCGTGCCCATCCAGATTGGTTTAGTGTTTCTGGGTCACCCGTTTATCACCCTTTGGATGGGACCCAAGTACGCCAACCTCTGCTATCCCCCCTTGGCCATCCTGGCGCTCTCGCTCACTCCTGCGATGGCGATGGCGATGTCTGCGCGGATTCTTGAAGGTGTGGGCAGCGTGGCCAGTCTCTTCTGGACCAACGTGGTCCAGTCGCTACTCACCTTGGCCCTGAGTCTGGTCCTGGTCCGACTGCTGGGTATTCGGGGCGTCGCCTGGGCAACGGCGGTGCCGTTGGTCGTACAGAGCATCGTGGTGATTGCGATCGCCTGCCACGCGTCTCATGTCCCACTTATGACATATCTTCTGCGGGCCTGGCCTGCGCCACTCCTTGGGGGCGGCTTTCTGGCGATCATTTGGCACTTGGCCGCGAAGTGGTTTCCGCCCATATCGAGCTGGCTCGTACTACTCACCACTGGCCTGGCCGGACTGGCGTTATACTTTCCGCTGATTATCTCTCTCGATTCCACCCTCCGACGGCATATGGGACACACGCTGGCAACGCTCACGACTTGGTCGCCGCGTTGCCCAGCGGCCGACCATGCGGCGCCCATTCCGCAAGACGATTAGGCCCTTCACGTGCTTCCATGTTCGCTACAGCGTGTTGCCCCGCGCCGCCGAAATCTGAATATGAACCGTGGATCTTGACAGACACCCTTTTGAGCGGGGAAGGAGATGAGTTTCCGGTCGCACCTCCATTCGGCCTGTAAATCGTTCGCGGCCAAGTCTCGGCTTGCGCAGCATGCATACGGCTTGTATCTGTATCGCCGCGCGATGATCGCCCTGCGAGAGGGTAAGACTTACGAAGCTCTCGACCTGCTGTGTACTGTCTGCCGCCGAATCCCGCAAGACAGCGTTACGTCCCGGCATCTGAAGGCTCTTTGCGAGATTGTGCGTGAATCATGCTACAAGAATGGTGCCTTAGCGCTGCACCGCGACAATGAACTGCTGCGGAGTTTTTCCGCCAGTCCTCTTGCTACTAACATCCGGCAGCAACGTCGTGCGGAACCACTTGCTGATCGTGTTCGCCTCCGCCGCCACCGCAACGACGGCGACGCAGGGCGGCAGGGCAATATGATGATCCTCAAAGTGCCGAAACCGGAGACGGGTGAAAAAGGGGTGATGATACTCACCTACAACAGCACGTTTGCGGAGCTGCCGGCAGTGTTCGATTTAGTAAAGATCTTAAAGCGCTACCGTGTGGTCGTGGAGCCGAGCTACAGCCGGAACTTCGAGCCCGCGATCTTTCTCTATTTGGGCAGCGATGCGGACGTGCTCTTAACTTCATCGCAGGCAGACGATCAGGACTTCGTTAGGAAGACGGGGCTTAACTTCACTATGGTTCCGCTCGGCGCATCCGACTGGGTTGATCCCGACGTCTTCTCGCCCGCGCCAGACGGCGAGCGACAATACGACGTTGTCATGGTCGCGGCCTGGTTGCGAATCAAACGGCACGGAACTCTCTTCCAGGCCATCAAGGCTTTGCATCCTCGTAAGCTGCGAGTCGCGCTGATCGGATATCCCATGGATCTTACGGCGGCTGAGGTTCGCAAGGAGATGCGCCGGTTTGGGGTCGAAAAGCAGTGCGATCTTTTCGAGAACCTCGCGCCGCCAGAGGTAGCTCGTATTGTGGGGCGTTCCAAGGTGGCCGTACACCTGACAAAACAAGAGGGAACGAACAAGGCCACCTATGAGGCGCTCTGCTGCAATACGCCACTGATCGTTTATCGGCATAACTTAGGCTTCCCCATGTCGTCGATCAACGAGAGGACCGGCTTGCTTGCCGCTGACAATGAGCTTGCAGACGCCATCGCATGGGCCGTTGACCATTATTTGGAGTTCCAACCCCGAGCCTGGGCACTCGAACACACCGGGTATTTACGCGCGACAAGAACACTCAATGATTGCTTGCGGGATGCCGCGCTCCGAAGGCGCGAACCGTGGACCCAAGACATCGTTGCTCGCGTTAATTTGGTGAACCCGCGTTACAAGTTCGAGTCGGATCGCCTGGCGATGGAACCGGCGTACAGCCAACTTGAGGAACTTCTCAATCCCTGTTAGTCTCCCCAGGAGTCGCCATGAACGACCGAAGCAAATTGAGAGTCGTGTTCCAAGACACGCGAATCCGCGATGACTCGGAGTTCGTGTAGCGGAACAACCCACTCCGAGACCGGCTCAGCGAGCGACTGATGGGTCGGTTTCTGGCAATTATGGATCTTCCCGACGTTGCGCGGGTGCTGGATGCGGGTTGCGGCCAGGTGACGATACCGTAAGTTTAGCAAGACGAGGATATGAATGCACCGGCGTGGAACTGTCGGAATCGGCGCTGGAAACAGGCGCGCGGCGGAAAAGCACGACGTAACCGCACGCGTTAGGTTTGTCTGCTGCGGACTTGAGGGTCTTTCTGCTCTAGTCTCCGCTAATCGACAAAAACCCAAGCAGATTTACGGAGCAGATTGCCCCCGCTCCATTGCTAACGTCCCAGAATGAGCCAAATCGCAGCCACCCAGCCGGTTCGGGGCAAGACGCCCCGAACAGAGAAGAGCAGTCACCTACCGTCCCTCGATGGGCTGCGCGCCATTTCGATTCTGCTGGTGATTCTGGGACACCTAAGCGGAACGCAGGGCTTCGGGCGGATCGACCTAGGCATTGGAGACTACGCTCATTTGGGCGTCGTAATCTTCTTTGTGATCTCCGGTTTTCTTATCACAAGTCTCCTTCTGGCGGAACACCAGAAACGGGGAACGATTTCGATCCGGCTGTTCTATGCCCGCAGAGCGGTACGCATCTTTCCGGCGGCGTTCTTATATCTGGGGGTTCTGGCCTGCCTGTGCTCCGTCAGTATCATCCATTTGAACGCGAGAGACTTCGCGTACGCGCTAACCTACACGGTGAACTACGATCCCGTGTCCTCCTGGGAAATCGGGCATTTGTGGTCACTTTCCGTCGAAGAGCAGTTCTATCTGCTTTGGCCATTCGCGTTCGTAAGTCTGGGGCCAAAGCGCGCGATTTGGGCCGCCGCAGCCTTCGTTGCCTTGGGGCCGGTCGCCCGCGCTGCCGCCTGGGTATTCCTGCGGGGAACGCCTTACTATGACCTGCCCATGTTCCCCATGGTCGGCGACAGCATCGCCATGGGTTGCCTGCTGGCGAGGTTGCGGGGATACCTGGAAGAACAGCGATGGTACTTGAAACTGTTTCATCCGGCGGTTTCCATCCTGCTTGCCGCCATCGCGTTGGTGATCAACCGAAACCTGAGTTACACCATGGTGTCCGTACCCGGATGGTCGATTATCAATCTTATTCTCACGATTCTCATTCACCGCTCGGTCTACTGCTGCCGCGACGTTTCCGGCCGATTCTTGAACTGGAAGCCGTTTGCGACCATCGGCGTGCTGTCCTATTCGCTCTACATCTGGCAGCAACTTTTCATCAATCGCAATTCGAGCGCCTGGATAAACGCATTCCCGCAGAATCTCCTTTTCGCGGTTACTGCGGCGACAGCATCCTACCTCCTGCTGGAAAAGCCCTTGCTGAAGTTACGCCAACGATTGCGGGCCTGACCGATGTACCAGCTCTTTGTAGCCGTTCTTCAGCCCTGCCCACTCCTGTTTGTCGTGACCGCCGTTGATGCGCTACTACGGATCGGACGACCTCGTTTACGCTACGCCAGCTAAGGTCTGGAATAATGAACATGCTCTCTAGCTCTATACTCCTAGTCAGCCTAATTTCAATCGCGGCTTCGGCGCCCGTAAATGCCGGGACGTACTACCTCTCCCCTTCGGGCTCGGACACGGCCGGCAACGGTTCCCGCCAGAATCCCTGGAAGACGATCAAGTCTGCGACTGGCCGGATTCCCGATGACGGCTCGCACGTGGTGCTGCTGGATGGCCTCTACGACGGGTGGCACGAAGTCCCGCGACAGTTCGCGCAGGGATGCACGGTGCGGGCCGAGCACCCTTACCGGGCGCGGCTCAGTGGCGGGCCAGGGCAGAACCATGCCCTCTCGCTCTACCAGGCCGCCAACATCACCTTTCGAGGCCTGGAAATCTGCGGCTCCGGCGGCACACGAAACGAGTACCTGATCCACATCACCTCGCCCAGGACGCACCACGTGACCTTCGAGGATTGCATCATCCACGACTGCTACAACAACGACATGATCAAGATCAACGATCGTACGCACCATGTCCTTTTCCGAAAGTGCGTCTTTTTCAACCAGACCGATCACGAGGGGGACCAGCAGTTCGACATCAATTCGGCGACCGACGTCAGCATCGAGGACTGCATTTTCTTCAACGACTATGCGGGCAGCGGGAGGCGGAGCGCAAACCGCAGCCAGGGGTTCATCGTAGTCAAGAACTCGCGGGGCGAGCCTGAAGTCATGCGGCGGGTCGCCCTGCGGCGGAGCATCTTCCTCAATTGGGACGGCGCGCCGACGAAGCGTTCGTCATTCTCGGTGAGGACGGCAAGCCGTTCTTCGAGGCCCAGCAGGTGCTGATCGAGAACAACCTGTTCATCCACAACTCGCCCGTGCAGAGTTGGGGCACGCTGCTCTATAAAGGCGGTCTGAAGGACATCACCTTCCGGGCGAACACGATCGTGGGCCACCCGGCCGTGAAATGGACCGGGGCCGAGTCGGCGGTCTGCATCCGCATCGACAAGAACCCGCCCATGGGCGACCTGACCTTCGCGAACAACATCTGGTGCGACCCGACCGGCCAGATGCCGCGCTTTTGCGTCAGCAGCGCCAAGACCTTCGCCCACGGCAGCAAGCAGGTGCTAATCAATAACCTCTACTGGAACGCCGGCAAGCCGATCCCCACGGAGCCGAAAGACGTTTTGACGCCCGGCCGCGACGCGATGCGGATCGTGGCCGACCCGCGGCTGGGCAATCCCGCTCAAGACGTGACGCTGCCGCGCTGGGACCCAAGAAAGGGGACGTTTCTGTCGGGCCAGAAAACGATTCGTGGTGAATTCGAGCGGCTGGTGAAGCTCTGTGCCGCGCCTTCGCCGGGCAGTCCGACCGCCGGTGTGGCTGACCCCGCCAACATGCCCAAGGATGATATTCTGGGCAACCCCCGCGGCGCGAAGCCCGACATCGGCTGTTTCCAGCGGCAGGTGGCGATGTAGTTTTCGGAGTTGCAGTGATCATTGGCCTCCATTAGAAGTCAGTCCATTCGACACGGCTCCGGGGAAATGGATGCTGGTAGGCGAATTATATCGTGTTCTTTGACACCCCGATTTATGTCGTCTTTCTCAGCCTCGTGGTGGCATGCTATTGGGGCCGTTCCAGGAAGACCCAAAACGTATTCTTGTTGGCGGCGAGTTACTTCTTCTACGGATGGTGGGATTGGCGGTTTCTCATTCTCATCGCAATTTCCACATTCGTCGACTTTCACTGCGCCCATTACATTGACGGCTCAGATAACCCTCGTCATCGACGGATTCTGCTGACGTTGTCGCTCCTGGTGAACTTCGGTTTCCTTGGGTTCTTCAAGTACTTCAATTTCTTCGAGGATTCACTGATCGAAGTTTTGCATGTGATCGGCGTAGGTAGCGTCAATCGGACCGTGCTTTCGATTCTCCTTCCCCCGGGCATATCGTTCTATACCTTTCAGGAAGTTGCTTACATTGTCGACGTTTACAAGCGGCGGCTGAAACCGGCAAACTCACTGACGGATTATGCCCTTTTTATTTCTCTCTTTCCGCACCTGATCGCCGGTCCCATCCAACGGCCGTCCCATCTTCTTCCTCAAGTCCAGAACGAACGCAAGTTCAACGGAGACCAGTTTTTCAGTGGCCTGATGCTGATCCTTTGCGGGCTATTCCGGAAATGCGTGGTAGCCGACAACTGCGCCCTTTTGGCCAACGCGGCATTTGGCGGCAAGTTGGGAGAACCGAGCCTGCCGGTTGTCTTGCTCGGGACCTACGCCTTCGCAGGGCAAATCTACGGCGATTTCAGCGGATACAGCGACATCGCGCGGGGCAGTGCGCAACTCCTGGGTTTTCATTTCATGGTGAACTTCCGCCAGCCGTACCTGGCAACCAGTCTTCAAGACTTCTGGCGACGCTGGCACATCAGCCTCAGTACCTGGCTCCGCGACTACCTGTATATTCCCCTCGGGGGCAGTCGCGATGGCGAGGGCAAGACAATCCGCAACCTGATGACGACCATGCTCCTCGGCGGTCTCTGGCATGGCGCCAACTGGACGTTCGTCCTCTGGGGCGGAATCCATGGCGGAGGACTTGCGCTGGAGCGCTTTGTGCGAGGCATTTTCGCTTCTCCTGACCGCAACGGGGTCAGGGGCGAATCGCCACTTCGCGGCGATCGCGGAGGGCAAAGCGCGTCGAGCGTTGGAATTGCGGTCAGTTCCAGTCTCGAAAGGGATCGATCTTCGCTCTTGAGCCCCGCGGCGTGGCTTCGCCGGATCATCATTTTTCATCTTGTCTGCCTGGCGTGGATTTTCTTCCGCGCCGCATCGATTCACGACGCGACGGCTTTTTTGTCCGGACTCTCGGTTTTCGCCTGGAGGCCGGAGTTCAGCACGGCCTTCCGCTTTCTCGCACTGTTCAGCATCCCCCTGTTCTTGATCGACCTTGTGAACGAAACGCGAGGCGAAGAGTATCTATTGGAGCGAATCCATGAGACAATCCGGATCGGTGTGGCGGTGGCTTTTTTCCTCTTGGTGACCTTCTGTTCGGGCAACGATCTGAATGCCTTCATCTATTTTCAGTTCTGAACCGCTTTCGAGCGGTGCCAGGGGCATGCGGGCCTCCGTCGTCCTTCTTCTTCTGCTACTACTGCTTTGTTGCGGTATGGAACTTGCCTGCCGGTTCAGGAATTCACGTTTCAACCAATATGAACGCCGGATCGAGACTGAATACCAAGACTTGCTTCACTTCTCGGATCGGTCCCCAGATACCGTCCGCGCGGTCGTTTTAGGCAATTCGCTGCTCGGTATGGGGGTCCATTTTGACGAGGTGAAGCAAAGGCTCCTGCCCGGCATCGAGGTCAGACGATTCCTGGTCGAAGACACGAACTACTTCGATTGGAAATATGGTATTCGACGGTTGCTGAGTGGCGGAATCCGGCCCGACGTAATCGTCTTGGTCATGACTCCACGGCAGTTCGTGAGCACGAGAATCCACGACGACGACTTTGCCTTTCATCTGATGAACTTCAGCGACGTCCTGCGCGTGGCCGTGGACGTGGGCGCTTCGAACACGCGGATCAGCAACCTGGCCTTCAGCAACCTGAGCGCATTCGGCGGTACCAGGGCCGAAATCCGAAAACGCGTTGCCCGCACCCTCTTGCCGGATCTGCCACGTCTGACCGCTCTCATGACAGCTCAAACGCCGGTTGCTTTGGAGGCGAGCTTTGTCCGACGGGAGTCGGAATGCAGACTAAAGGTTCTCAAGGATCTGGCAGGGCAGTACGGTGCGAGAGTCATCCTCGTCATTCCACCTGAAGGAACAGAGGCCAGTAACAGCATGGCTTCCGTTATGCAGGACGCGGGTGTTTCGGCTGGCGTAAGTGTTTTGGTTCCTGTGATTCCCGGCTCGATTCCAGCGAGTTTCTTTTCCGACGGTTTCCATCTGAACGAGCAGGGTGCAAAGCTGTTCACACCCCGGTTTGCCGAATCTTTGCAGGCGGAGGTTGCCCCACAAGGCTAAACACTTGTACCGGTTCCTCGCAGCTATCCTCCAGCCTTACCCACTCCTGTTTGTCGGGATCGCCGTTGCCCTCGTCCTGGTTTGGCGGCGGCGGGGCGAAAACCGACGACTGCTCTTGCTAACGGTGCTAATCGTCATCCTCACTGCGGTGAATATGCCGGTGGTGGCGAACCTGGCCTTGGGATCGCTGGAATGGCGGTACCCGCCGCAGGACGAGAGGCCCGACGACGCCGACGGGATCGTGGTCCTTTGCGGCTACGTGCATGCCTCCAAGGAATCGCACGGCGGCGAGGAACTGGGCCCCGACACGCTGTACCGCTGCCTCCATGCCGCCCGACTGTACCGCCAGGGCAGGCCCTGCCCAGTCATCGTCAGCGGTGGGAAGGCCGGGGGCGCCGAGGGGCCTACCATGGCCGAAAGCATGCGAGACTTTTTGGTAGCCTATGGACTGCCCGCGCACGATATTCTGCTAGAAGATCGGGCCCTTTCGGGCTATGAAAACGCGGTCGAGACCGCAAAGCTGATGTCGCAGCGGGGAATCCGGAGGATCGTCCTGGTCACGTCGGCAGTCCACATGCCGCGGGCGGCAGCCTGCTTTCGCGCCCAGAGGCTGATGATCGTGCCGTCCCCCTGCGACTATCAAGCCGAACCGTTCCGGCTTTCGGCACGAAGCTTCTGGCCGAATCCAGATGCCGGGCGGAAGTTTCAGATGGCGATGCGGGAATGGCTCGGATTGGCCTGGTATCGCCTGCGGGGGAGGATATAACTCAAATAGGAAGTTTTTCCGCCAACCTTGGATCTGCGTTGCGAAGATGGCGACCGAGACCCCGCCCGATAACGATTCCATGATTTGCTTGAATGTCCCCTCACTCCCTGCCTCTCTACCCAAGGGAAATGGGAGTTGTTAATTCCCCTTTGCTCTAAGAAGGAGGCACAATGCTCGACAGACTATCCAGGCGATTCCGCGAGGCCGTCAACTGGCGCCTGCGGACCTTCTGCGGTGGGCGCTGGGCGGGGCACTGCCGGCCGGGTTCGATCGGCATTGTGATCACGATGCGATGCACCGCGCGCTGCGTGCATTGCGATATCTGGAAGAACCGCGGACCCGAGGAGGGTCTTGCCACTTTGGAGCAGTGGAATCAACTCCTCACGGATCTGCGCCACTGGCTGGGGCCGGTTCACGTTTTCCTCACCGGCGGCGAGGCCTTGCTGAACCCCCTCACCACGCAGTTGCTGGCGCATGGCTCGTCGCTCGGTCTGCTCATGGAACTGTTGACGCACGGTTACTGGCAGGACCAGACACGGATCGAGGCGGCGGCGCGGGCCAGGCCCTGGCGAATTACCCTATCGATGGACGGCGTCGGGGAAACGCACAGCCTGATCCGCGGCCGCGGCGACTTCTGGGAGAAGGCATCGCGATCGGTCGCCACCCTGAAGCGGCTCCGCGATGAGGAACGTCTCGGCTATGTGATTCGCCTGAAGACGGTGATCATGCAGCAGAACCTGGACGACGCCTGCAACGTGGCACGCTTTGCCGCCACCAACGGCCTGGAAGTCTTCTACCAGCCGATCGAACAGAACTACGACACGCCGGCGGACCCGCAGTGGTTCAGGCATTCTGCCAACTGGCCGAGCGACGCGGAGAAGGCGGTGGCCGTGGTCCGCGAGCTGATCGGCCTGAAGCGGCAAGGGCTGCCCATCGGCAACAGCCTGGCGGAGTTGGAAGTGATGGTCCCCTATTTCCGCGACCCGGACGCGCACCAGTTCGCCGTGCAGTCGCACTCGGCCCACGAGGCGCGGGCCCTCTGCGCCGCCCTCACCACCCTGCAACTGGAGCCCAACGGAGACGTGGGGACCTGCTTCAGGAAGCCGCCCGTCGGGAACATCAAGTCGGCCGCGATTCGCGAAATCTGGGAGGGCCGCCCGCGGTGGTGGGAGGGGGGCTGCTGCCAGGTGCGGGAGCGTCCGCCGGACGGAGGGAAAGCCGATGGCGTCGCAAAAGCGCTGCAAAGTCCTTCGTAGAACGGAATTTATTCAACGACCCGCCAGAATGTCAAGTAGGTCAGGCTTTCCAGCCTGACAGTGCCGGACAAAGTCAGGCTGGAAAGCCTGACCTACGGCAGTTTTGAAATCTTGGCGGGTGGTTGAATTTATTCCGTTGCCTTGCCTGGAAACGCCCCCGCTGGACTTGCCCTAACGGCACGAGATTAAGGCGCAAGTGCATGGACGTCAACGACTTCCGCAATGCCCCCGGCCGGATACCCTCTGGGTGCGAGGGATCGTTACGCTCCTTGCTTACGGGTGCCGAGCCTGAATCCGCGGCGTAGCGACGAAGAACGCAAGTATCCACCGGGCAAGCCGGTGGCATTGAAGGAGGGTTGTGGGAGTCCTTAGTAGCGACGAACGTAAGCATCCCCCGGGCAAGCCGGGGGCATTGAATAGCCCATTGGTTGCATCGGTGTTTGGCGTGAAACCGCTGCGGATCGGCGGCGTGGAGACCTTTGCGCGGGAGTTGTCCGGTCAACTGGCAGAATCGGGCTGGGGCAGCCTCTTGTGCTTTCTCAGCCCGCCGCAGCCGCCGGTGCGGAGTTTTCTTGACTTGCCGAATGTTCGCCTCGAGGCGTTCGAGCAGGCGGCGAGGTCGACGCTGGGCGCCGCACGGCAGATGATCCGGATCTTGAGAAGGCATCGCCCTGCGGTGCTGCACCTGCACTTTACCCAGTTTTTCGGGCCATTTCCCTGGCTGGCCAAGTACTACGGCGTGAAAAGGGTCTTCTTCACCGACCAGATATCGCGTCCCGCGGGTTGGACGATAGCGCGCCACCCTTTTTGGAAGCGGATGGCGAACCGCGTGGTCGATGCCCCGTTCACCGGCGTGTTCTGCGCGAGCGAATTCAACCGGGAGTGTTTCACGGGGTTGGGAGTCCTGCCGCAGGACCGCTTTCACTGCCTGTACAACGGCGTCGATTTCGGCCGGGTCGCCGAGGGGTTGGGACAGTCCTCTGAATTCCGCCGCAGGCACTCCATCCCCCAAGACCGCCTGGTCGTGATGCAGATCAGTTGGATGATCCCCGAAAAGGGCATCGCCGATCTGCTCCGGGCGGCCGAGTTGGTCCTGAGCAAGTGCCCGAACGTCCACTTTGTCCTCGTCGGCGAGGGGTCTTGCCGGCGGGAGTATACGCAGATGGCGGAGCGACTTGGCCTCGGGCGGCACGTGACCTTTACAGGACGCCTGCAAGACTTGCTGGCGGAAGGCGCCTACGCGGCGGCTGACATCGTCTGCCAGGTTTCGCGGTGGGAAGAGGCCTTTGGCTGGACCATTGCCGAGGCGATGGCCGCCGGCAAGCCGGTGGTCGCAACGCGGGTGGGTGGCATCCCGGAGCTCGTTGCGGACGGGAAATCGGGTTGCCTGGTCGAGCGGGGCGACTTCGCGGCCATGGCCGAGAAGATCCTCCTGCTTGCCGCCGACCCGGCCCTTCGGGCGTTGTTCGGCGAAACCGGCCGGCAGATTTGCGAAACGAGGTTCGACGTGAAGAAGAATGTGGAGGCGCTGATCCGGTTCTACACTGCTCGCGGACGAAAATGATCGAAACCCGAAGCGTAAGCGAATACGCAGACCCTCACCCCCTGCCCCTCTCCCGGCCTGCCTGGTACGGCAGGCGGGAGAGGGGAGTTACCGCCGCAAAGCGAGCACCGCCACGTCTTCGGCCTCCAGGGTTAGTGCCACCTTGCCGTCGCGCCACTCAACGGTCCGCCCGCTGAGGAGTTCGCGGGTTGGCTGCGGCTTCATGCCGTCGAGCGTTATCGTCACGGCCCGCGGCTGGGGACTGTCGTTGAAGACGGTCAAGTAGTTAGCGCCGAAACGCTCGACGTAAACGCGATTATCGCTCGAACGGGCGAGCGTGACCGGTTCCCAGCCTGCCTCTGCCACTTGCCGGCACAACGGCACGTACTTCTTGAATAGCCCGCGATCGCGGTTGTAGAGCGCGGGCCGCGTGAAGTAGGCCCCCTCCGCGGCGTTGTGGCTGAAGAAGCCCGGGAACATACCGTAGGCCAGGCAACGCTTCATATACTTCTCCACCATTTCATGGGGGAAGCGTTCGAAGGGCGTATTCATGAGGAAGCAGTAGGGTTTGCCCTTGCACATCGCCCGGCGGTAGAGCAACGCGGCATCGGTCATCGGCTGCCAGACGTTGCCGGGGTTCCAGTCGGTCTCGGTACCCAGCACATCCAAGAGCGGGGCCAGCCAGAAGCATCGATCGGGCGTGCCGTTGGCCATCATCAGCTTGTTCATCCCGTGGACATCGTCGGCTACCGCACGCACGTACTCGTAGAGGGCCGAACTGCGAAAGATGCCCGGCTGCCGACTGTCCTCCGAAAACGTCAAGGGCAGCGCGGCGACGGCCAGGTGATCGCGGCGGAAGTCGTCGCTGCCGCCTTCGGCGGAATCGAGGTACTCTCCGTCCAGGTCGCCGGCGCGTTTGGGCCCGTAAAGCTTCTCTCGCAGCAACGGGTTCCACTTGTTCTTGAAGTCCGTAACCTCGCCGGGGATCGACGGCATCGTATTCAGACGCCAGCAGGCGCCATCGCACCAGGGGGTATCCTCGAAAGCGACGAGCGGGCGGCCGTCGGCATCGCGGCATCCGCTGGTCAGCAGTGACCTAGCCTCGGGGCTGCCCTGGCTCGCCAGCCGCCGGGCCTCGGCCATGGCCGCCTCGAAGGTCCGCGGCATGGACTTGGGCATGGGCATCCACCACGACATCGGTTCGGTGTAGTGGAAGGTGAGGATGCCGTGCTGGTCGTCCCACCTGGTTTCGTTATCGCCCTCCTTGAACTTGAAGCCAAAATCTTGCCATCCCTGCACCTTGCTGATGCTGGCGAACGGCATCCACAGCCCTTGCTGTGGGGTGCGGCAGCGAAAGGCCTCGGGAAAGAGCTCGTAGTAACGCGCCAGGGCCGCGCGGAAACCCCAGTCGGGTTTCACCGTGTAGCGGCAGAACCGCAGCCGGCACTTGGGCTTCTCGCGGGCCAGCCCGAGGTCGTAGGCCAAGTAGAGCTCGCCGGTGCCGGCGCTGTAGCCAATGCGGAAAAAGGCGGGGTAGGCGGGATCGAGGGCGAGGGCCGTCACCGTTGCAGCGGCGGCGACCGCGCCCAAGGGATAGCGCGAGAGCCGGCCGTTGGAGCCGATGTGGAACTGTGTGGCGTTGACGTAATCGCGGCCCGCTTCGATTGGCGTACGCCGCCGCGGGTCTTCCAACCAAAGAAGTACGTCAGGCTTTCCAGCCTGACTTGTTTGTTTTGTCAGGCTGGAAAGCCTAACGTACTGACTCCCTACCGGGACGGCAAAGACCAGCGTCACAGCGCGGTCTGTGCCCTTCAGGTCCGTTAGCACGACGTCGAAGAAAGAAACGTCCTGGCGGGTGGTCTTCTGCCACTGGAGCTTGAGGCCCAGGGCGTCGCCCTCGAAGTAGGGTTTCGCTTTGGGGACCTCGCGGCCTTGGACGCGGAGGAAGTCCGAAGCGGCGGCCACGTCGCGGATCTGAAAGCCCTCCTGAGCCGCGCCGGCGGCGACCACCGAAACGCCGTCGAAGAGGCAGGCGCCCGGCGGGGCCTTCACAAGCCGCAAGGCCGGGTCGCGGAACCAGGCCTTGCCGGCGTGGTTGCGCATAAGCAGGTAGAAATCGACGCTCTTGACCGGCTTCTCCGGCAAGACGGCCACTTCACGTCGCTGCCAGTCGTGGGTGCCGGTGTTGAAGCTGGCGATTTTGCCCCACACGTTGGTGCCGTCGGTGTTGGTCAGGTCGAGGTACAAGGAGTAGCCGGCGTTGGCCGAGCCGCTCACGTCGGCTGCCTTGCTCCAGGCCACGGCAACGAACGGTTCCGGCCGGGTTTGGTTCAGCACCACGGTCTGCGTCAGGCCCCGCTGTGCCTTGGCGTCGCGGCCGTTGTCGCAGACGAAGACTCCGTCGCGGAGTTCAAATCCCTTCTCGCAGCGCTGCCAGGCTTGCGGACGAACGAGGTTTGTAGCGTTATCTTCTCGCACAATACGCTTGGCGATAGCGGGTTCCGCGGGAGAGACGGGCGATCCGGGCGATCCGGCGGCAAGCAGCAGGCCGGCAAGAGCGAATGGAAGAGTGCAGATCATTGGTCACCTCGTAGAACGAGCGCGGCGAGCAATCCAAGGGTGTAGCTTAACCGATCTTTCATGGCGCCGCAACTTATTTTGGCCCGAAGGGCCAGCAGCTTGCCCAGCGAAGGCGAGCGCCGGTGTTGCCGGGTCGCCTCTGGTATCTCGACTGTGTCACAGGTATATTTCGATTTCAAGAACATGTCCGGCCTAACGGGCCAACCGTTCAGGGGGACGGCTCGCCCGTTGGGCACTGATCCGTCAGGTTTGTTCTCCATGTGTACTTCCTCTCTCGAATAGGCGATACAAGACAAAACAGCCAAAATCGGCGTCATCGGACTGGGCTAATGTCGGCCTGCCGCTGGTCGTGCTCGTCCCGGCGGCCTCAATTTGGCGGCGCCGCCTGCTCTGGCCGCTGGCGGCCGGCACGATCGTGGTCGTCGGGCCGATCATGGGCTTCTGCCTGCCGTGGGCCAGGCTGGCCGCGCCGCACGGCCCCACGTTCCGCGTGCTGACCTGCAACGTCAAAGGCCGGTGCCGAGCCAACGAGAAACTGAACGATTTGATAAGCACGGCCGCGCCCGACGTCATGGCCCTGCAGGGCTGTTGACACGAGGTCCGCGTGGCCTGGCCCGAAGGTTGGCATGTCTGCCAGGAAGGCGAACTGCTGGTGGCCTCCAGGTATCCGCTGCGTGAAATGCCGGAGCTTTCGCAGGTTTCGCCGGGTGAAAACGACGCCGAGCTGCAATCGAATTGGCGATTGCGCGTGCTCGGCTGCCTGGTTGCCGCCCCGCAAGGCGACCTTGCCTTCTGCACAACCCATCCGGAAAGTCCGCATTACAGCATCGACCGCTCGCTGAGCCGCAAAACCGTGCTGCGCCCGTCGCAGAGCACGCAGATGGCGGCGGAAATCGCCAGCCGATGGCAAGATCCCGAAGAGCTCTCAATATGGCTCCGGCAGTGCGGTAGACTGCAGATCATCGCCGGCGACCTGAACCTGCCGCCCGACAGCGCCATCTATCGCAGCTTTTGGTCGGGCTACCGGAAGGCCTTCAGCAGTGCCGGGCTGGGATTCGGCTACACGGAGTGGCCGCGGATGCGGCTGTTGCGGTTCGGCATCCGCATCGACCATATCTTGAGCGGCCCCAGCTGGCGGCCGTGCCGCTGCTGGGTCGGGCCCGACATCGGCTCCGACCACCTGCCGCTGATCGCCGACCTTGTGTGGATACCGTATGAAACTGTAAACTAACCACGAAAGACACGAAACACACGAAAGGGAAAGACAGGAAAATGTTTGACAGAAAAATGGGGGGAATGGAAACTGAATTTCATTTTCCTGTCGTCCATCTTCTTGTCATTCATTCTCTTGTCCGATTGCCTGATTTCCTTTCGTGTCTTTCGTGTCTTTCGTGTTTCGCCTTGAATTGATTGAAATGCTGGAGAAGCCATGATCTACCGATTTACCGTTGCCCTCTTGCAGCCCTATCCGCTGCTCTACCTGCTGACGCTTGTGGGCTTGGTCAGGGTGTGGCGCAATTCCGTAGGGAACCGGAGATGGTTGCTCCTGGTGACCGTGCCTTTCGCGATACTGGGACTCGTGTCGTTGCCGGTGGTTGGCCATTTTGCCCTGGGATCGCTGGAGTGGCGCTACCCGCCGCAGGATGAAGTGCCGGCCGACACGGGGGCGATCGTGGTGCTCAGCGGCTACGTTCGGCCGCCTAGCGACGTGGCGCCGGAGGCCGAACTGGGGTCGGACACGCTGCTGCGGTGCCTGCACGCCGCCCGGCTGTACAAGGCCCGGCCGGGGCTCGTTCTGGTCAGCGGCGGGAAAGTGGACCCCAGCATCCCCGGGCCGACGCTCGCGCGAGCGATGCATGATTTTCTTGTCGGCCAGGGGGTGAAGGAGCAAGATCTGCTGCTGGAAGAGCGGTCGACAACTACCTACGAAAACGCGGTGCTGAGCGGTGATATTCTCTCCCAGCGGGGGATCGACAAGATCGTCTTGGTCACTAGCGCCAGCCATATGCAGCGGGGCGAGCGCTGTTTCCAAGCCCTGGGCTTCCAGGTCGTGCCCTCGGCCTGCGACTATCGCACGACCAAGTCCTCTTGGACATTGGGCGACTTCCTGCTGCCCAATCCTGACGCGGCCGCGAGGGTGGCCTTGGCCTGCCACGAATGGCTGGGCCTGGCCTGGTATTGGCTCTTCGGCCGGGCATAACAGTAAGTCCTTCCTGCCGGGAAGGACGATTGTGTTCCCGGCCGCGGGAAGAGGTTCGTCTTACGCGAGATCGTCGCACATCAGTCCCTCTCGGCAAGAGGAACCTTGTCGAGATTCTGTGCGTGGTTGGTCGTCTCCGTTGGAGTCCCGCCTTTAGGCGGAATTCTGCGGAAATTCCGGCTAAAGCCGGGACTCCAATCCATCTAAGTCACTATACTAGCGGCTGCGCTCAATGATGTCGAAAATGGCCTGGCGGTTTTCCTCGGACCATCGCCCCTTGGGCAGCTTGTGACGACGGAAGGCCGCGGCGCCCGCGGCACCCAACACGCTCCAGATACACAGCGTAATCGGCTCGGGAACGGAATTCGTCGGGCCCCCGGCAGCCGGGACGGCACCAAGGTTGGCCACCGCGAAACTAACGGAGTAGGGGGAGGCATTGAAATCAACCGGGCCGTTGGCAGACCAACTGTTGAAGTAGTAGTAGCCGCCACCGCTTCCCCAGAGATTTCCCCCCCAGATACCGATATATTGATATCCAGCGGGGAGGGGTGGTGTCGTGCCCGCGAACACGAGCCCGTTATCCGTTAGGATCGGGTTCGACGACGGAGTGAGGAGATTATCGGACTGCAAGTAATCGCCGTTGGCGTCCGCGTACACGCCAGAAGGATAGTTTGCCGGCAAGAGGGTCAGATCGCCGCCCTCCGGCGAATACCCGTAACCGCTCGTAAGCAAGTACGTTCCGCTGCTGCCGATTTCGGTGCCGAAAAGGAAACCGGCCCCAGAGACGGGCCCGGTCCCAATGGTTCCCGCGTACGAGAACGAAAACTCGGTCAGCGATGCCTCGGCCGGGCCGGCCGCGATGAGCATCAAACTCAACGAGGTTACTACGAAAAAGATTTTTCTCATGGATGCAATTTCAAAGGGTGATCCAACCGAGCAACACTACGGCTAAACCGCGTATGCAACTCCTGTGTAGACCTATAGGCCGCTGATCCCAGATTGCTGACAGAGAAAATGGCGAATTCTCAAGAAAGAAGTGTCGTAGGCCAAAACGCAGAATGGTGGAGGGGCTTTTCGTCCCATCCACCATTCCCTTCGCAAATCTCAAATTCGCTCAAAAAAGTTCGGCCGTCGGCATTTTTCTAACGACTGCGCTCGGCAACCTGGAAAATGGCCTAGCCGTTTCCCTCGCCACCGCCCAGGGACTACTTGTGGCGACGGAAGGCCACCACGCCCGCAAGCCCAAAGACCCCCCAAATCGCGATCGTGGCGGGTTCGGGGATGGTGCCGACTTCCGGATTTCCGCCGCCGGCGGTGGTGGTGTACTCGAAGTCCGGGCCGATGTATGCCCCTGAATAACCCGTTGTTGGAAAGGTTAGGCTGGAATCGAGGTCGTAAGCATAAATCAGCAACCACCGGCAGAACCGGTGGTATGAGGAAGGCCCCTAAAAGGGGCCGAGGAGTCGGTTTCGTGTGGCAACGGGTTAATCCGATTCGACATCCTTCGCGCGGGCCAGTCGCCTGTACACTCGGCCTGTGCAAGTGCCACACCTCGGACTCCTCGCCTCCGCATCCTGGCACATTCCTCCATTCGCTCCGCTCAGCCGCGGTTGGGGGGACGGGCCTGCTTCACGTTCGCTCGCAACGCAGTCAATTACTCACGGCCAACCGTCTCCCACTTCACGCAGGAAACAGCAAAGCCTTTACGGTTCTCACCGGCAGAGCCGGTGGATTAGTTTTGATTTAGTTCGATTCTTTGGCCTAAGAAAAAAGCTTTCATGTATTCGACAAGAGCCTTCGCCTGTTTGAAAAAAACCGTGGCTTTTTTCAAACAGGCGAAGGCTCTTGTCGCGGCCGAAGATCGTTGTCGTCGAGGACATTTTGGCGTGAATCCCTTGGCTTCCCTAATCACTGCCGTTAACAACTCGCTTCGCAGGGAATTCCTGTTGCCGCTTCAATAATCCCGTTCCGGCTCATCAGCCCATAACGCATTTTCTGTGGCGCACCAAAGACGGAAATGTTTTCCCAACCGTTTACAGGATGAACACTAGAAATCGCCTCCGTACTCTTTTCGATGAGGCTGGTTTTCGTGAGATTGCTTTCGCGTACTTGGACAACTGTAGTACGTTCCAGCGTTTTCGTGCCTCCTCGAACTTTCCCTTTGTTGGACTCTCCGAAAACTTCGGCTCAGATACCCAGAGAACAACTTGCTTGGTGTCTATGAACGGCTGTGAGGTTCGTACTGGCGCAGGAGGCGCGCAGGCGAGGTGGTAAAGGGGGCAATAAACTGTTAAATACACGGGACAGGTCTGATTCAGGCGGCCGACCCTGCCATGCCCAAAGGACGACATTCTCTGCAATCCCCGCGGGGCGAAGCCGGACATCGGCTGCTTTCAGCGGCAGGCCGGGAAGTAGGAAGCGCGGAGAAACCCCTTAACGCAGTACGCCATCAAAAACCCTCACCCCATGCGCATCTCCCGGAGGGAGAGGGGGACCGGTTTCGACATTTCCGGGTAGCCTTTAAGAGAGCCTAATTATCACTAATATTACGATATTGGTGTTGATTAACGAAGATTCGTTCAGGGCGTTTTATGCTATGTTTTGCCAGCCATTAGGGGGTAAATTGACCGAGAAAGCCCAAATTCGCCCCCGCTTTCGAGGAATTCTGGGATTCTCTGATTTTGTTTGTCAGGAATGGCCCCTCGGCGGCCTACAAATGGATGACAGCGGTGGCAAGGTCTTCCAAACCCTGGCTGGCACGTCTTTCAAAACTTCACTTTTGGTATGGAGGGAAATTTATGAAGCGTCTAGTTGTTTTGGCAGCTCTTGCGCTGCTCATGTTGTCACCCGCAATCGCCTCGGCGGCGATACAATATGCGGGTGCGCCATCCTCGGGAGCGTATTACGAGCCTGCCGGGGGCTCCGTCGGGAGCGAGTTCATTTCGAACGTCTCCGGGGATGTTTTCAAGCTCGGCGTTTTTGACTATAACAGCGATGGGCTTTCCGGGTCGCACGTGGTAGATGTTTGGAACGTAACAAGCGGTAGCCCGATTTTGGTTGCAAGCGCAACAGTTCAGGCCGGGACTGTTGACCCCTTGTGGGACCAATACCGATGGGTGACCGCGGTTGGGCCGATTGTGGCCGGGGACACTTATGTCATTGCAGCCGGTTATTACGGCGCTGGCATTTATGACTATTTCGAAGGTAATGCGAACATCAACCCTGACTTCACTTACGTGGGGTATGTGGATAGCAACCCCTTTAATAATCCGGTCAGCGGTGCGGAGAGTGCTGCGGGCATAACTTATCCCGGGCTGACGCCACTGCCTAATGACGTGGACGGTGTGGGCAGCATGACCGCTTGGTTTGGTCCAGACCTCAAAGTTGTTCCCGAGCCCGCCACGATTATCGTCTGGTCGTTGCTTGGCACCTTTGGCCTTGGCCTCGGCTGCTGGCGGCGACGACGCAAGGTCGCATAGTCCTTCGGCTGCTGAACAGACAAATCGATTCCAAGAGCCGCCGGGCTTCCGGCGGCTCTTCTCTTTGGGCCAGGACGCTATCCGAGAAGTTCCGAAACGCGCCTACGACTTTCCGGATACTCTAAACCTCCTTGACGGTTCGCAGTGCATTCTCGGGGGGCATTTTCGCCCATCTTCTTGTCGCCTGTGTACTCACAGGCCATCTACCTGTCTCCCCCAAGACGCAGTTTTCCTAGTTCCTTTGCTGACCTGACTTCTGGCCTCGTGCGGTCTTCGGTCAACCGTTTTTCAAAAGCACCGGCAACAATTCGCTTTGTAAATTTTGCCGGAACGAGTATAATTTTGTCTAGTGATCACTAGCTGATGCCAGGTAAGGCTGGAATCGCATCCTACGTGCTGCAAGTCGACAGGCTGAAAGCCTATCCTACCTGGTTCAGGTCTGCGGTCTGACGCGATTTTCCAAATCATTGCGAAGAGAACACCAAGATTGGCATCATGCAGTTCTCTAAGCGCCCCCCATCGCAGTCATCGAGAGGCTACCGCTCTGGCCGACTCTCCGTTGGCCGCCGTCTCTCGTTTGAGGTCCTGGAAGATCGCCGCCTGCTCTCGTCTGGTCCGTATCCCGTACCCCATCGTAGCTGGATTCAGCTTGGGATAGTGGCCTATCAGAACGTGCCGGACATGCTGGCGCCTGCCGCGACAGTCTACGGTGCGACTGGGGCAGGCGCCGGGTACAAAACTGGCGACGTTGTCACGCTGTCGGCATTTTCCACATTGGCGAATATCACGTCAACCGGCTACTCCACCACTCGGGCTTCTTTCACGCTCACCGTAAGTAACGGCAATGTCACGGCGGTTACGCTCAAGGACAGCGGCGATTACCCGTGGGGCCAATCGACCAGTCCCATTTATCCGTCCAATCCGGTTTCCGTAGCTGGCGGGTCGGGAACCGGGCTGAAACTGACCGTGGCCTGGCCGTCAGTTTCCGACGGTGTCCCTGCCAATTCCGCCAGTGGCGATGCCCTCAACGATAGCGGCCTGTGAGTGGCCCAGAATATGGATTGGATGGACTCCCCCTATGCACCGCTCGTACCGTTGTATGCCGCTCAAACCAACGCCCAAGACCTTTTGTACGTCAATTACTACTGCCAGTACGTGGGCAGTTCCGCGAACCTGGCGATGACTGCGTGGTGCATCGCCGGCGGGATCGACCCGGAAACGATGTACTTGCACTACGGAAACCTGACCTTCGGCTCGGGCCAGGCGTTCGGGCAGTAGGATAGGTTTGCAACCTGTCGCCGCGGCGCAGCCCTCCGTAGCGCGGAATTTATTCCATTTGAATCAAGAACACCAAAGCAACGGAATAAATTCCGTTCTACGGAAGGCGCCGCTGGGAAGTTGTTCGCCGCCGCCAACAGCTGCAGACGGGCAGCGCGGGAAATTCCCGGCAGGAAGCCGCTTGGCTCTGGAACCTGGAACAAGCAGGTTCCAGCGATCGGCCGGCCGGCCCGGCCGATCAGCGCCAGCGCGCCTGCAGGAGTTGTTGGCGGAATGGGGGCGTAGATCTGCACGAGACTCGAGCTAGGCGGACGACACAGGGACTTTGCCTGCTACTTTGGAGTGCGGGAATTCAATCCCGCTTTCTTCTGCTGCAGAGCGGCTTTCCACTTGCGCACGAAAAACCCGCGCCAGAGTCAACGCGGGTCTTGATCTTTGAGAATTCGGAAGCAACATCAAGTGGCCTTGCCGCGCCGCCAGCGGCCGAGGCCCACAGCGAGGCTGCCAAGCAGCGACCAGATGATAAGGGTAGCCGGCTCGGGGACTGTGCTGCTGGTCGCGGGCTCGGGGACTGCGTTGGCGATGATCCAATTGCCGTGCGCGTCAATTTCCGGTGCGGCGACAATGTTGTCGAACAAAGTATAGTATTGATGCCCAACCACCGCGCGTGGCGTGAACATGGTCGCCACAATTTCCTGGGAGCTACCATAGTTTTCCCAATCGATGGTAATGCTTGGACCGCCCACCGAGGCGCCAGTCAGCCAGCTTATCTCCAGGCTTTGGTTCGGCGCGAGAGCTAAGTGGGTGGGCGATGCCCAGATGTTTGAATCGGCGCCGTCCGCGCCGGTCAAGTTGCCTGGAATGGGGAGTAACGCTGGCGATGCAAACGCGGAATACGTTGTCGTGGGGGTGGTCAGGGTCAGGGTATCCAAGTTGAGATTGCTAACGTCATTGGAACCGAGAAGGCCGCCGTTATCAATGGTTCCACTAACGGAGTATTGGCCCCCCGTATCAATGCTCGCGTAGTCCACAAAGGTGTAGGTGATCGAGGCCCACGCGACGGATGTAGTCGACACAAGGACCAGAATCGCCAGGGCAAAAGCAATTCTCACAATTCTCACCATGACTGGTACTCCAAAAAGGGGGTGGGAAAAGTTGTTCGCCTCGGTGACGACGCTTCTCTAACTCTATAGACCACCGCACCCCTGTTCCTGACAAACAAAATAGAATGTTTCCGAAATGTTCGGGGTGGCATGAACGCGATTTAACTTAGGTAATTTGAGTAACATACGATCACTCAGCGATTCTCTCTGGCCGAAGACGAAAATGTGCCGGCGGAAAATGCGAATGAGGCCGTTTCGGCGAAAATTTGCAGCCCATTCTATGTCGGGTGTCCCCTGCAAATTATAATAGCTACAAAGTTGCGCCTGCGCTCGGCCTTCCCCAGTTCCGCAGAGGTTTATTCTCCATGTGTACCTCCTCTCTCGAACAGGCAATTCAAAGTAAAACCGCCAAAATCGGCGTCATCGGATTGGGCTACGTCGGCCTGCCGCTAGTCGGGGCCTTTATCGCGGCCGGTTTCCGCACCATGGGATTCGACGTCGATCAGGCCAAGGTCGATCAGCTCCTGGCCGGCCGCAGCTACATCCAGCACATTCCTGCCCAGTGGATCGCTCAGCACGTCGCCGACGGCCGCTTCGTGCCCACGGCCGACATGCGGCGGCTGGCCGAGCCCGACGCCTTGCTGATCTGCGTGCCTACGCCGCTGAACGCGACCCGCGACCCGGACCTGACGTATATCGAGCAGACGGCCGAGCAGATCGCCGCCACCCTGCCGCCCGGACAGCTCGTGGTCCTGGAGAGCACGACCTATCCGGGCACGACACGGGAAGTCGTGCTGCCGATCCTGCAACAGCACGGACTGGAAAAGGGCGGACGGGGCACCCCCTGGGTCGCCGGCCGCGATTTCTTCCTCGCCTTCAGTCCCGAGCGGGAAGATCCGGGCAATCCGAACTACACCGCCGAGCGGATTCCCAAGGTCGTCGGCGGCATCGACGCCGCCAGCGGCCGGCTGGCCCAACTGCTGTATGGCCAGGCCATGGCCTAGGTCGTGCCGGTCTCCAGTTGCGAAGTCGCCGAGGCCGCCAAAATCCTGGAAAACACCTACCGCTCGGTGAACGCCGATTTCCGCGGGGGGAAACCGACTGACATTTTTGGCATGGCGATTGTGGTTTTCTCCGCGTTTTCTTGTGGTTGGTGTTAGTCGGTTTTCCCACCCGCACCTTGCTAATCGCGTAGTCAGATAGAGGAGGTTGGCTGTGATTGGAGCGTTTCCCCCGGATAATACGACACTTCGCAGCGACCTACTGAAAATCTGACTTTACCGTTCCCTCGGTTTGTCCCGGAAAATCAACTGACATTCCGAACGGCCTATTGCCGCGGAATCCGCGAGAAACCGACCGGCTTGGGCATGAAACGTCAGTCAATTTCGGTCCCGCGGAAATCGGCGGTGAACATCGCCCTGGTCAACGAGTTGAAGGTCCTCTTCACCCGGATCGGCATCGACGTCTGGGAGGTGATCGACCCCGCCCGCACCAAGCCGTTCGGATTCCAGGCATTCTATCCCGGCCACGGCCTGGGCGGACACTGCATTCCCATCGACCTCTTCTATCTCACCTGGCTGGCCCGGCGGAACGGCATGACGACCCGCTTTATCGAACTGGCGGGCGAGGTCAATACCAGCATGCCGGAGTATGTGATCCACCGGCTGGTCGAGGCCTTGAACGATTCCAGCAAGCCGCTGCGGGGCAGCCGGATCGCGCTGCTGGGCGTGGCCTACAAGAAAGACGTCGACGATCCGCGGGAAAGTCCTTCCTTCAAGCTCATGGAAATGCTGCTGGCCGGCGGGGCCGTGCTCACGTACAACGACCCGCACGTGCCCAGGCTGCCGAAGATGCGGCACTACCACGTGCCCGACATGACGAGCAGCCCGCTGGCGCCCGAATACCTGGCCGCGCACGACGCCGTGCTGATCGCCACGGACCACTCGGCCTACGACTACGATTATATCGTCGAGCATGCCCGGCTGGTCGTCGATACACGGAATGCGACGAAGAAGGTGGCGAAGAATCGCGAGAAGATTGTGAAGGCATGAGCAAAATCCTTCTCACCGGCGCCGCCGGTTTTATCGGCTTCCACACCACCCGGCGTCTCTTGGCCCGCGGCGACACGGTCGTGGGCCTGGACAACGTCAACGACTATTACTCCGTGCAGTTGAAGCTCGACCGCCTAAAGCAGTTGCAGGCCGAAGCCGGGTTTCGTTTCGTGAAGCTTGACCTGGCCGATCGAGAGTCCTTGGCCCGGTTGTTCGAGAGCGAGCGATTCGACCTGGTTGTCAATCTGGCGGCCCAGGCGGGAGTGCGGTATTCCCTGGAAAACCCGGGCGTTTATATCGACAGCAACCTGGTGGGTTTTACGAACATCCTGGAATGCTGCCGGCACTCGGGCGTCAAGCACCTGGTCTATGCCTCGTCAAGCTCGGTCTATGGGGCCAATACGCAGATGCCGTTTTCGGTGCATCAGAACGTCGATCATCCCGTGAGCCTGTATGCGGCCACGAAAAAGGCCAACGAGCTGATGGCCCACACCTACAGCCATCTCTTCCGGCTGCCGACCACCGGGCTGCGGTTCTTTACGGTCTATGGCCCGTGGGGCCGGCCCGACATGGCCTTGTTCCTTTTTACGTGGGCGATTCTCGCCGGCCGGCCGATCGACGTCTATAATCACGGCCGAATGCGGCGAGACTTCACCTACGTCGACGACATCGTCGAGGGCGTGCTCCGGGTGCTGGACCGCATCCCGCAGCCCGACCCGCAATGGAGCGGCGCGCGGTCCGATCCCGGCACGAGCAGCGCGCCTTATCGGGTCTACAACATCGGCAACAATCAGCCGGTCGAACTCCTGGAGATGATCTGTCTGGTCGAACAGTGTCTGGGGCGCACGGCCATGAAGAATTTTCTGCCCATGCAGCCCGGCGACGTGCCCGAGACCTATGCCGACGTCGACGACCTGGTGCGCGACACCGGTTTTCGCCCCGGCACGCCTTTGCAGGAGGGGATTGCCCGGTTCATCGAGTGGTATCGGGGGTATTATACGCCGATTTCCGCGGGGGGAAACCGACTGACATTTTTGGCATGGCGATTGTGGTTTTCTCCGCGTTTTCTTGTGGTTGGTGTTAGAGGCTATCCGGAAAGTGATCTTGCTCCAAATTACCTGAATTACGTATTGTGCGGCCTTTCGTTTCCGAGAACCAAGGAGCCTGCACATGGACATGCCAGCACGCGAAGCCTATCCGACCGACTTGACCGACGCACAATGGGCCATTTTGGAGCCGTTGGTTCCGCCAAGCAAGCATGGCGGTCGGCCGCGGACAGTCAATATGCGGGAGGTAATCAACACGATCATGTACCTTAATCGCGCCGGTTGCCAGTGGGACATGCTCCCTCACGACCTGCTTCCCAAGAGCACCGTGTACGAGTATTTTGCACAGTGGCGCGACGATGGCACTTGGGCCAAGTTCGGCGATGCGTTGCGGGTCCAGGTGCGTACCCAACAAGGCCGGGAACCCACGCCCAGCGCGATGTGCATCGACAGCCAATCGGTCAAGACCACGGAAGTTGGCGGGGAGGAGCGGAGCTACGACGGAGGCAAGAAAATCAAGGGCCGGAAGCGGCATTTGCTGGTGGATACCCTGGGATTGCTGGTGGCGGTGCTGGTCACCGCAGCCGGGACCGACGATGGTGCCGCCGCACCAAAACTCCTTGGGCAAATCACAGCGGAGGACTTCCCTCGGCTGACGGTCATTTTTGGCGACAACAAGTACCACAACCATGGATTGGAAGCTTGGCTGAAGGAATACCGTCCAGGCTGGCGGATCGAAGTCAAGAAGCGTCCAGAGGGTACTCGCGGCTTCACCCCTTTGGAGAAACGCTGGGTGGTCGAGCGAACGAACGCCTGGAATGGCCGATGTCGTCGCAACAGCAAGGACTATGAACGACGCGTCGAATCGAGCGTGGCCATGATTCAAGTTAGCAACATCCATTTGATGCTCCGGAGACTATCGCCGGTTAGCCGACCTCCGTTCCACTACCAAGCCGCCGCATAAAACCCACGAAAATACGAGAAAACTTTTCGGATAGCCTCTTAGTCGGTTTTCCCACCCGCACCTTGCTAATCGCGTAGTCAGATAGAGGAGGTTGGCTGTGATTGGAGCGTTTCCCCCGGATAATACGACACTTCGCAGCGACCTACTGAAAATCTGACTTTACCGTTCCCTCGGTTTGTCCCGGAAAATCAACTGACATTCCGAACGGCCTATTGCCGCGGAATCCGCGAGAAACCGACCGGCTTGGGCATGAAACGTCAGTCAATTTCGGTCCCGCGGAAATCGGCGATTATCGCACGGCCGGGTTCCGCTGGTCCTTGAGCGACTTCCTGCTGCCCAATCCTGACGCGGCCGCGAGGGTGGCCTTGGCCTGCCACGAATGGCCGGGCCTGGCGTGGTACTGGCTCTTCGGGCGGGTATAGCGGAAGATCCTTCCTGCCGGGAAGGACTATTGTGTTCCGCGCCGGTAGAAACGGGCCGTAGGGTTTCGTGAAGTGCCAAAACGCAGAATGACGGGCAGGCAAGAGAATCGGTCGGCAGCTTAGCGGCTGCGGTCGATGACCTGGAAAATCGCCCGGCAACGCAAGGCCACGAGGGAGGCAGCGCCCAACAAGCCCCAAATCGCGAACGTTGTCGGTTCCGGGACAACGATGGAGGAGGCAGTGTCCTGGACGACGGCAAAGTTGTTTACTACCCCAAAATATCCCATAGGGTATGTGTTAACAGCCCAGCCGGTCCAGTAAGTGTAGCCGGCATTGTTTCCATAGAAATCTCCCGCCCAGATACCGATGTAATTGATGCCTTTGTACGGGCCGGTGGTCGCCGGATTCACGATCCCGAGAATGATCCCGTTAGTACTCAGGATCTGGCCATAGCCATTGCCGAGGCTCCCGTTCAAATTGAGCAGATTGTCGTTACTCCACAACTCATCACCGTTGCCGTTCTCGTACACGGGCCCCGGAGGCGACAGAGGCAAGAGGTCCAGGGCGCCAAAAATCGACAAAGCGCCGATGGCACTCGTAAGCAAGTACGTCCCGTTCCCTTCGGGCGTGCCGGAAAAAGTGCCACTCCCGAAGTCAGTAACGCCAGCAAACGATGCCTGGTACGAGAAGTTAAACTCGACCGATGCCTCGGCACGTCCGGCCGCACCGAGCATCAAACCCAAGGCGGTCACTGCGAAAACGAACATTCTCATCGATGCAATCTCAAAGGCTGATGCAACCGATTTCCAACCGCGCAACACTACGGCTAAGCCGCGTATGCAACTCTTGTGTAAACCTATAGGCCGCCAACCCGGCGGTCCCTGAGAAGCAAAAGTGAAAATTCCCAATCTTAACCAAGAGAGGGGTAATCGCGGCTTTTCACAGGCGATTGGGGCGATCTCAGGCGAATAGGCAAGAGCCAATTCATGCCGTTAACCCCATGCCGTAGGGTGCGTGAATCAAGCCGCCGCTGAAATCGTGGGTTACGCACGGGGCCAAACCGTTGAAAGCACTTATCCCTGTTCTAGACCGTTCGCGCAACGCACCACTCCGCTCGCGTTCCGTGCTCCACCCACCCATTACGCTTGTGGGCCAAATCCCCTCCATGGCGTTAACCCCAGTCGGCAGCCAGCACCGAATCCACGGCATTCGGAATGGCCAAGCCAGTCTTCGTCCGCTGGCGATTGGAATCGAATTGCAGCGAATCCCCGAACGCCGCAGCCGCGCTCAGATTGCTGTCGCTGACGAGCGGGCCGGGGAATGGCAGCAGCCCGAAGAAGCTGTCGGCCGAGGAACGACCGATCGTAACCGGCAATTTCTCCGCCCTCACCCCCTGCCCATCTCCCGAGTACGGGCGAGGGGAGACATTCGCCGTCACCGCCTGCAAGTCTGCCGAAGGGACTACCGAGATATTCGCCGCCGCCGTCTGGGCCGTCGCCGAAGGTACGGCGGAAACATCTGCCCTCGCCCTCTGCCCCTCTCCCGAGTACGGGCGAGGGGAGACGCTGCCGAATGCCAGCGCAGCGCCTGCGCCGATGGTCAGGCTGCCGCCATCGGGCAGTGCATCCGAGTTGGTGACCTCCAGCGTGCCGGCGTTGACGACGGTGCCGCCGGTGTAGGTATTTGCTCCCGACAGGATCACCGTGCCGGGGCCCGGGGTGATAATGCCAAACTGGCCGCCGCTGGCGCTGATTGCGCCGGAGATCAGCAAGTTACCCGACGCGGCGTCGAGCGTGCGGTTGCCGCCGACCAAGGCCAGCGGCAGGGCGATCGTCTGCGTTTCGACGCTGTTGTTGACGATTGCGCCGCCGAGATTCACGACATTGCCGCTCAACACGAAGGCCCCGGCATCGCTCGCAAAGGTGATTCCGTTAACGCGGGTGCCGGGCGGCTAGATCATTTTGGCTGTCCAGCCCCGCCGTCCCGCCGAATTGCAGTATTTCGTCGGCGGCCGGTGCTGAACCGCCCCAATTGGCCGCATCGCTCCAGTTCGTATCCGTTCCGCCCGCGGTCCAGGTCGCCGTGACCACCGCAACCGTGAAGGTTGCGCTGCCGCT
>CAWDQE010000005.1:0-467857 GCA_963804375.1 uncultured Planctomycetia bacterium | reverse complement strand
ATCGTCATCCGCGACGCCACCGAGCGCACGCGGATTGTTCGTGTGGATATTCGCCGACTGCGGCCGGACAGGGAACACTGTGTCGATCTGCTGCCGTTGTCTCGTAACGTAATTCATAGTGCGCGACGTGTCACAACTCGGCCCTTTTCCCGGAGCAAAGTGCCCTCGCTCCCCATTGTTTCCTGCGGCGGTCACCCCGAACTCCGCAGCGAACGGCACAGCCGTGGGGAAAAGTCCGAAAGTTTCCACATTTTCTTGACCCAGCTAGGTCAACATGTCCCTCTTATGGCTTTTGATGCGGAGTTTGGGGTGACGGACGCGCCTCCGCCGCCTCGAATCTTTCTTGAGCGATTGGAATTCTCCGACGCGAAAGCAATCGTCAAGCCGCGTTATTGTTGGTGGTGTGGTGGAGAATCACCGCTTGTGTGCATGGGACATCTCCTCCCAACCGTCCTGCTACGGCAGTGGACACAGATCGATTCCACGGCGCTGTGTCGTCATTGTGATGCCGGTCGAAGTGTGAAGCAGGCTTGAGAGTGGGGGAATTGGGCAATGGCATGGCATTTGCAAATTGTTCCGGCGTCTCAGACAATTGGCAGCAACTCGCGGTGACAACCATGTTCGCGACTTTTATCCGTCAGACTTCCCGGACGCTGAAGTCGCAAAAGAAGCCGGCTTTGCGACACGCGTTCGCAATCGAACCCTTGGAGCAGCGCGCCATGCTCTCCATCGGACCGACCTTGGCGACCGCCGCCGCCGCTGCTCCTTACCGAACCTTAGGCGACTTGCCCGCCGCGGCACAATTGGCGATCTCCTCGACCGTCCAACAGGAGGCCGAGTTGACTGGGTCCGATGCCGCGACGGCCGACTACTTTGGCAATGCGGTGGCTGTCAGCGGCAACACGGTGGTGGTCGGGAGCCCGTACGGCAATAACTCCTACGGGTCAGCCTACGTGTTCGTCGAGCCGGCGTCGGGTTGGACGAACATGACCCAAGTTGCGCGGCTCACCGCGTCCAGCAGGGCAACCTGGAGCAACTTCGGCCTCTCCGTAGCCATCGACGGCAATACGATCGTTGTCGGCGCAGACAGTGCGCCGGGCAACAATAGTCATTCGGGCGCGGCCTTTATCTTTACCGAGCCGGCGTCGGGCTGGACGGACATGACCCAGACCGCCACGCTCACGGCCTCCGACGGCCAGAATTACGATGGATTCGGCGTTTCCGTCGCAATGAGCGGCAATACGGTCGTCGTCGGGGCCGACGGCGCCGGCATGTCTACCGGCGCCGCCTATGTCTACACCAAGCCTGCCACCGGTTGGACAAGCATGAGCCAAACCGCCAAGCTCACGGCTTCCGATGGCACGACGTACAATCGCCTCGGCATCTCGGTGGCGATCAGCGGCAACACGATCGTCGTTGGAGCAGACCACAACGGCAGTAGCGCGGGCGCGGCCTACGTCTATGCCAAGCCGGCATTGGGCTGGGCAAACATGGCCCAGACCGCCAAGCTCACGGCCTCCGATGGTCAAAGCCAGGCCGATTTCGGCCTCTCGGTGGCCGTCAGCGGGAGCACGATCGTCGTCGCAGCCGAGGGTGCGGATGGTTTCAAAGGGGCGGCCTACGTATTCAGCAAACCTGCCGCGGGTTGGGCCAGCATGACTCAGACTGCGAAGCTCAGCGGATCGGACCTCGCGGTCGGCGACGATTTCGGCATCTCGGTGACCGTCAGCGGCAATACGGTCGTCGTCGGCGCCGCCACCCGCAACAGCGAAGAGGGGGCCGCCTACGTGTTCACCGCGCCCGCTACGGGCTGGACGAACATGACCGAGAGCCTCATGCTGACTGCCAGCGATGGCCAAGCGAATGATTATTTCGGTGTCTGCGTGTCGATCAATGGCAATACGATAGTGGTTGGCGCCCTGAGACTTGGAAACAGCAATGGAGGCGGAGGCGATTCTGGCGGCAGTGGTGACAACGGAGGCGGAGGTGATAACGGCGGCGGTGATGATGGAGGCGGGGGTGATGGAGGCGGGGGTGATTCTGGCGACGGTGGCGATGATGGAGGCGGTGGCTATGATGGAGGCGGTAGTGATGACGGAGGCGGTAGTGATGACGGAGGCGGGGGTGATGACGGAGGCGGGGGTGATTCTGGCGACGGTGGCGATGATGGAGGCGGTGGCTATGACGGAGGCGGTAGTGATGACGGAGGCGGAGGTGATTCTGGAGGAGGCGATGATGGCGGAGGCGACAGTTCGTGCGACTGCGCTATGGCCATGGCCTCGGTGTCCACGGCTCGCACTGGCGCGGCTTATGTGTTCGGTCTCCCGACCGCAACCGTTGGCGGGATCAGCCCGTCTCAAGGATCAGTGACCGGCGGCGCCACGGTTACCATCACCGGCGAGAACCTGGGGACGGCCGGGGCCGCGACGGTGCATTTCGGCAACACCCTCGCCACCATCCTAAGTGACACGGGGAATCAAATCGTTGCCGTCAGCCCCCCGGGGTTGGCCGGCGCGGTGGATGTCGCTGTGACCACGCAATACGGCATTTCGGCCACTTGGGCGGTAGACAAATTCACGTATGTCGCGGCCCCGGCCGTTGCCGGTATTACTCCGAAATCGGGCCCGGCAGCCGGCGGCACGCTCGTGACCATCACCGGCACGAACCTCGGTGCTTTGGGGACCGCCAGCGTGAAATTCGGCTCCACGGTCGCGACTGTCGTGAGCGACACGGGGACCCAGATCGTGGCCACAGCCCCTGGGGGAAACGCCGGCAAGGTTGACGTGACGGTCACGGCGGCAGGCGGCGTCTCGGCCACCTCTGAGGCCGATCAGTTCACGTATGTCGCAGCGCCAACCATCAAGAGTATCACACCGGCATCGGGCTCGACGACGGTCGGCACGCCGGTGACGATCGCGGGGACAGGCTTCAGCGGTGCCACGGCGGTGGATTTCGGTGCGACCGTGATCCCGCCGAGTAGGTTCACGGTCAACTTGGCCGGCACGCAGATCACGGTCACGAGTCCGGCGGAACCGGTGGGCACGGTCAACGTGACGGTCACGACGGTGGGCGGCACCTCGAAAGCCGGTAAGTTCACGTATTCGCCGACGGCGGGTCCTGTCAGCCATAACCCCTTCGCTCCGGCCGTCCACGATCTTGCGCTCCTGACCCTGCTGGGCCCACCGAGCCCGAGCGCGACGATCCAGCGGAAAATCACGGCGAACCTCATGACATCGCTGTTCATGTAAGCGTCTCATTGCAAGCAATGGCCGGACAAGAGTCTAACTCTCACAGGCGTACGGTCCGCCCAAGATTCCAAGACCACGATGTTCGGAGTCGATGAGCCGTTGGTTTGGCGGTAGCGCGAGGAGGGATTGACAGCGATGCGTGTACGCGCTCGCCCTAACTGCCCTGACAGTCACATTTTCATCACAACAACAAAATCTCCATGGCATTCCCCCTGGGGCGCAGTCGGCTTTGCGGCCGCATCCAGCAGCCAAGTGATTCAAAACGGGAATTACCCTGCACCCTCTGTGGGCTTCTTCGGCGCGCGCTGGCGAGCGTTCGGGCTTGAAGGCTCTCCAGGACGGCTAAAGGCAGAAATCGCGTCAGCGGGGCGCTGGCGCGCTCAGGAGGGCAATTCGAGGATACCGGGGTGTCGGCCGACATCGGGAGAGTTGCCAGCGAAACCTAATTCACGATAATTAGATCAGCCGGCTTCCAACGGCATCGGATCGAGCGCTGAAGCGATATCGGTTCGAGGATGACGGCACCAGCATAACGAATTCCTTTCATCGCGCTCGGATGCAAGGTTTCTGCTTTTGACCGTTCGCGAGATGAAGATCACCGAGACAAGTTGATCGCGTGCGCGTACGGGTTGCCTTCGAGGTGGCTGAACCAGACTACTTCGAAGCATAGCGGCATGAGATCTCCCGGTAACCTTTTCCAGATTATGCGCTTTCCGTCGAGAGAACCGCTCGTCTCGATGACCCTGATAGGTTCAACTCGGATCACCTATCGAAGTTGATGACCGGCAATCGTCTTCGAAGTGATAGAGGAACTTGTTCCTTCAGTTCGGACAACCCGGTTACCTTGAACTCGATGCACCGTATGGGTTCTTTCTGGAATCAGTTAACCTGATTCCAGAGGGGGTGGTTGGGTGCGGCGTCTAGCCGCAGCTACCCAAACACCCCCTGTAAGGGTTTGGTAGCTTTTGGTAGGGACTAAAAAACCCACTATTCCTCGAAGAATAAGCCACTTTCGGTTTCGATCAAACGCACTTATTTGGTCCATTTTCGGGTTCAAGATCACTTTTTCGTCCATTCCGAGGGTCTCAAACGCACTTTTTGGTCCATCGAAAAACTGGCTTCAGGGGTCCGATTGAGGGTCTGTCGAGCCCGTCTCGGCATCAGTTTCGAGCTCTGGCCGGCCACCCGATCGATCCCCAGGTCCGCGATGTTCGGCCACCCAGGTTTGCGCTTTATCCAACAACTCAACCGGCCACGGTCTCTTGCCCGCGAGGACCTTGCTCACGAAGGAAGGATCGGCCTCGATGCCTTTTGCCAGGGCGGCCTTGGTGATGCCCTTCTCTGCCATTGTGGCTGCCAAGGCAAGCTGCGGACGCGCTTCCGGACCCACAGGAATTGCAACCCATCGAAAATACTCATTCCACCGCCGAGCATAGTCAGCCGGCGCGTAGAGCCGCAGGTGCGTCTGCGCCAGGGTTGCCCGACCAGTCGCGCTTCCCAGGAGCACCTGAAGCTGCTCCAGGTCAAGGCATTCCCGAGTAGGAACATGGATACCCACGGCAATCAGGCCCAGCGGGCCAGCCAGGACCGCCAGATCGTCGAAGAAGGCTTCCAGGTCGCCACGGGCATATCCGGCTCTGGGCAGCCAACCGCCGGGCGTCGTGAGTCCGTAACCGAGGCCTTTGATCATCCGATTGCCATTGAACCCCACGTAGGTGCCGTCTGGCGCAAGCAGGCTGCAGACAATATTACTCTTGCGCTGGATGCCGGGGATCTGGTTTCCCACGATGACCTCGGCTTGCGCCACCTCGCGACGCTTGCCCTTGGTCTTTCGGCTGGTTTCGCGCACGATGGCCTGCAACAACCGATGCTGCTTCGGGGTGAAGTTCGCGCATACGGCGGGCTCGCCGATCTTGGCCGGTAGATAGACCGTCGCCAGCTTGCCGGATTTGCCGACCGATTTCAGCGTCGGTCCGCTGTCCTTACGACCCGAGAGCTTGAACTCGTACTTGCGGACGCCAGGGCGGTCCCCTCCACTACCGAACTGTTCCAGAACCCCCAGGAACCCACGGCCGATATTGACGGTGAAGTGCTTGTGGCGCGGCCCGTGGATCATGGGACAGTTGTCGTCACAGCCGTTGTTCTTCGATTTCCTCAGATCGGCCGAGTGCGTGATCAGCGCCGAGTTGTCGCCAAGAAGCGGTTCACCTTCCGGCGGCCATGTGGCCAAGTGAAGCCATCCCAGGCTCGTCAGCGATCTTCGAAGCGTCGAGCGCCAGTGGCGTGGCCAGACCGCCTCGTCCTGCCCCCAGACGGCCTGGCCCAGCAACTTATCAGGAATTCTCACGACCGAGAGCTTGGCCTGCAATACCCGCTGATGGACGGCCCAGAGCACGCGCTCCGCGATCGGCCCCAGATGCAGGCCGGCAAGGATTTCCTCCAGTTGCAGCCGGCGTTCTGCGGCGTCGGCTTGCTCCAGGGCGGCCCTGCGCCTGCCAAGGTCTCAGCGCGAGCCTGACGCGCATAATCGTCGAAAACCCAACCGGGCCCCAGCAGGCTGACGGCAAAACAATGCTTTCCGATATGCCGCCGAGCCCAGGTCATCCCTTGGTTATCGTTCCACACGTCGAAATCGCGAAATAACCCGCGCGTTCGGGCCAGCAGGGCAAATTGCTCGATGCGATCCTTGTCGGCGAGTACGAAAGGCAGGCCGGGCATGGTTGTCTCCTGAACTACTCAGCCAGCGGGTTGGCAGAACCGCGGCTAGGCTGAATTTTGTTGTCATGATGAAAATCTTGACCGGTGGGCGCAGTGTCGTGGAAGCGGCAGTGCGCGTGATCGAACCACAGCGTCACGTCGCCCCGAATCACGCCCTCACGGCCCTTGTCGATTCGCAGCGTGGTGGGGATAACGTCGCCGGTGGCGTTCCCGGCCGGCCACATGAGCATCACCACGTCGGCGTCCGAGGCCATGCGGCCATCCCCCTTCAAGTCATCTCGGTCGAGGCTTGCCTTGGTGGCGTCCTTGCGGATCTCGGAAATCACCACGATCGGGAACCCGTGCGGCCTCGACGGATCGCAGGATGCCTTGCGAACTTGATCAAGCAGGTCGAGTCGGTAATGATCCCTGGTTGCGCTGTCCGCGATCTCGCCGCGCGGATCCATTTTCTGAAACAGGTCGATGACGATGAGCACGTCGCTGGCCTCGGTTGCCGCCATCAGGTTCCGGCACTCCTTCTGGATGCCGTAGGACGTAAGTCCCTTGCGGACGGGCTTGGCTGGCTCGTCGTTTGTGTCATACGGGCTCCGTTCTTCAAACGAGAAATCCCGCTCGATGACCCGCAAGCGGGGTAAGAGATCTTCCTTGAGGCGACGGCTGGCTTCCGTGGCAACTGCGCGGTCCTGCGGTGATAGCTCGACACCACCGAAAAGCGTCCGGTGGTTCAGGCCCGATTCCAAACAGAACAGCCGCTCGTAGATCCTCGTCTTGGCCATGTCCAGGGAGTAGATCAGCACGGCGAGATCCTCGCGGGCCTCCAGCGCAGCCAGGGCCATGCCCAAGACCAGCGAGGTCTTACCAACGCCTTTATCGGCCCCGACGAAAGTCAATCCGCGCAGTCCGCCGAGTTTCTCATCCAGCTTAGGTAGGCCGGTGGGCAGCCCCGAGAGGCCATCTTGGCCCATGACCTTGCGCATCTTCAAGAAGACACCCCAATCGTCGGCAGCGATGGGAGCGGTGTTTTCCAGGTACGCCTTTCGCGCAAGTTCAGCATTGGCCGTATCGAGAAAATCCTTGGGGATCAGGTCGCCGAGCAGAACATCGTAATCGTCGGGCTGCCGCATGTACGCGCGCTGCGCATCGTCGAAAAGCGTGGCTGGCATTTCTTCCTTCGCCCGCGCAGCCAAGCAATAGCGGAGGACAGCGTCCTCTGCAGGGGCGCGTAACTTGCGCGAATCGGGCGTCGTAGGCTATCGAGGTTCCGGATAAGCTCCTCGTGGAGTCGGCGCGTCGAATCTTCCCGTATGGCCGCACGCGCCTCGTTTAACCGGACAGCGAATTCGCTATCCACCTTGAGCAAATTGGCCATCGTGGGGGTACGGGCCGGAGTGTCGACATTCTGTGTGGGTTCCTTGGTCATAGGTTCTGTGTTGTTAAAGGGTCAACTGGGATGGGAAGGCAGTCGCCCCGTGCGGCTGCCGTTGAATCGTTCGTCATCAAGGTTCTTCGCCAGTCGAGGGAGCGGCGACGTCCGCCAACCGATTGGCCACGAGGCGATCGAGCAATCGTCGTCCACTGGCCTCCGTCATGGCCCAGGATAGATCACTGTTGTGCGATATGTGGTCAGCAATAGCCCGTGCCAAATTCCGCCCGGCTTCAAGGGGTTGCGTTCGATAGCTCTCCTCGGAGGACCGAACAGAGTTGATCATCTGCACAAGGTTCTGCCGCTTACGGCCGCGAAGCCCTCGTCCGTGTGTGATTTCTACGATTTCACGGCTGGCGGCCTCCGCAGTCTCGGAATGCCGGCTTTGCGATAGCGCAAACAGCACGCGTAGCCAGTGAGGCCGGGACCGCGAACGGCACTCCTGTAAGCTCCTTTGAAGCAGACGGCGGGACCATTCCGCGTCGACAACTGCCAGGAATGGCAGGAGGGCGTGGCACTGCGAAAGCGCTAACGCACGCTCCATCAACGGCATGGCCAACTCCGGGGCCAACGCCAAGAGCAAGAATGCCAGTTCCTCCCACCGTTCCCCGACAAGGATACCGATATTGGTGGTTCTCTGGATGACAGTATTGGCCTGCCCCGGTGCCTGCAGCAGGTGTTCGATACATGCGAGTGCCGCGCGGTGACGCGGTGTATTGATAAGCCGCTCAATAACCTGCCAGAGATCGGGTTCCCAGCCTTCATCACAGAATGGCGGCAGCGCATCCCCCCACTCTGCAATCCAATGCAAGTCTCGCAGATAGGGCTGAAGCTGTTGTCGAAAATACTCGGCACCTCGACTGCGAATGAGTGCCAGACACAGTCCTCGCCAATCGCACACGGTGTCGAAGACCTCCCATTCCCCGACAACATGCCTTGGATTCTCAAGCCATGTGCGCAGGAAAAGGTCTGCCCGCCGGTGAGCTTCGGCAAGAAGCTCTTGATCATTGGCCGCGGCGGCGAGGTCTTCCAGCAGGAGCCAGTCTCCTGCCAAGGCTGCGAGGAACGGTCGCCATCGATCATCGCGATCTCGGCTGTAGACGTTGAGTACGACCCGGTCAAAACCACGGATTGCCGTAAATGTTTCGCTATTCTCGTGAAAAACAATGAGTTGCAGGCCAACGAGGTCCGTGAGCAGTTGATCCCAAGATGCTTCTGGGATGAGTGCTTGAAGGCGTTCTGGCACGATTCCCACTCGCATGGCAAGTTCATTTCGCGCAAGATCATCCCGGTGTGGCAACGCAGGCTCCTCCCAAACGTGGGCGAGGACCTCGCATGCATTCACCGGCTCGAAGCGGAGAAGCATCTCCGTGTACAGACCACTGGCGAAATGGTTGACAATTGCGCTTGCCTGAGCATCAAAGAGGAAGAATGCAAATTGAAACCCCTCGCTGTCCAGCGAAGGATCGACGGTCACAATGCCACTCCCGTCACGAAGCATGCGAATGGGACAATGGGCGCGCAGGTATTCCCATGGGAAGCGGTCCCTGGCCACTTGCCTAATCACGTAAACCAGCAGCCAGAAGATCCACGGCGGCGGGAAGTGCCTTTCCGGCAAGGCCCGGACGGCCTCGACGATGTTCTCCGGCAGCGCGTGCAGGCCATTTGCGATCGTGGCGAACGTCTGCGCGAAAAGGGCGTTCGGGCTTGCGCCGCCTTCGCGTTCGGGAATGATCTCGCCGGCGGCATCTCGCTGCCAGACGCGCACGCCCCGCGGATTTCGCTCAGGTCCAGTTGACATGGTTATCTCCTTGGTTGCAAAGACTGTAACAAAACACCGTCACTCCCTATCCCTTCACGCTGTGCTCACTAGCCATCCACGCCAGTTGCTCTTCGGTCGGGAACGCCCGAACGCGATAGCGCGGCGGGTACATGTCCAATGGCTCCATGAGGTTGCCGACGACGCTTTCCGCCCCCTGCCAGGTCACCGAGATCGTCGACGCAGGGCCGGTGCCATGGCGCTTGAAGGCGATCACCTCTGCTTTGGGCAACATCGATTCGCCAACGGCCGGCCATACAGTTACGCTGGTCGTCGTGCCATCGGGCCGTCTGGCGAATAGGAACGGCGCGACGAAGATGTCCTCGGTATTCTCTTCGAGCAGTTCCTGCTGCGCGTCGTAGGCGACCTCGATTGAACGAAGCTGGAGTTCCTTCATATCCTGGTGCAGGGGATGGGACTCGCCAGGCAACCACGGCTCCCACGCGTCGCCGTCCAGCCGAAGGGCGAGGCCCGAAATCGGCCGAAGTTGCGTTGGGGCTGCCATCGCAATGCGCACCATCTGCGCCAGGGCGGCATTGTCGTCCGACCCTGCGATGAACAAGGTGTCCCGGTTTGGCACCATGACAATGGTGTCGCCCCTCACGTCCAACTGCCCGACGACGTCCGTCAGCAACAGGTAGGCCGAAGAGCGTTCATCGCCCGTCATCATCCACCATGCACCCTCGCCGGTCGTTGGTCTGGCGATATTCGCCGGAAGCCGTCGCAAATTCTCCTTGGCGGTCTCCAATGCCTCGGCGAGCGACATGCCCCAGGTATCGAGGTCTGCCTGCGTTACCAACTGTCGGGACTCCAGCCGCTCGTACGCAAGAGCCACGCCGAAATGTTCGCCAAGGACTTGGTACGGCCAGTGTCCCGCGTGCGTTTCATAGAAGCCGCGGGCGTGAACATAGGGCATCAGGTCATGCGCCGCGTCGGCGAACTCCTTCGGCAGCGTATAATCCTGCCGAAACCAAATTCGAGCGATGTCCGAGATCAGTTTCGTTCGGGACTCACCGTCCGTGGCGCCGTACGCCTTGTACAACTCGCCGAGGTTGAAAACGTGATCGGCATCGCCTCGAAGGCAAAAGTGCTCGCGGTCGTAGTTGACGGTCGCGGTGGCATTGGTCTGGTGAAGGCGGGCCATGACGATTCGTGCAAAATCGTCAGGAGAAATTTGCCGATTCTCTGGATTGGTCATAGGAATGGTCCTTTCTCTTGTGGGGCGGATAGTGGTAACGCCAACTTTACCCCGTAGTCGATCGGCGTGTTTTGCTTGGCTAAGTTCACGTGGTTTGGTGCCCGTCCTGACACGAGATCACTCGGGAAGGCAGCCGCCCTGTGCGACCACCGCTGCATGTTGAGTCGTTCGTCATCAAGGTCCTCCACCAGCCTCACTGGCAAGTCGATCGCTGGCATCGCCGCCAGCAGCGCCGTCCGGATGCTGATCGTAGCCCTCCGGGCCATATTCCACGGTCGCCGGCCGCCCCTTTTCGCAGAACGCCCTTTCAAATATCTCCAGCATCTCGGGCAATTCCTCCGCTGGAGCCGCATCGAGGATCACGCCGCCATTGCTGTTGTAGACGTAGAACAACACGTCCGATCCGGCTCAGCCAGAGTTCCTTGCAGAAGGGCAGGAGCTTGGGAAACGTACAGTGCGCTCCCTTCAACAGCTCCTTCGGGCTTTCTGACACGAAGTCCTGTTCAACCGCTGCACAGTGATAGGCGACATCACGGCCGCGCGTGAGGTGATCTTTCAGCCACAGGTGCCGGATCTCATCGGGGGTCATCAAGTCCGCGCCACGCTTGGTCGCGACGAAGGCTGGCGCGTATATCGACTCATCCGATTCGTCGGAGAACTCGATCAGCTCGATGCGGTCCTTGCGGACATAAATGCCGGCATCGCACAGCGCCCAGATCCACCAGGCCACCTGGATTGGGGTGTGAAATCGGTCAAACCCCACCAGCAGACTGTCGTCATCGGCAAGAAAGCCGGCCAAGAGCCTTGCGTATCGCCCGAGTTTTGGGTCGGGAGCTGCGGATTGCGCTTCTTCGATTGAGCGCAGGGGTACCGTCACCTCGTCGTCGAAATAGCTGGCAACGAAGCTCGAAACGACCATGTCCGACTTTTGGTTCACGAGGTCAGCGGGCAGTTCCGGCAAAGTGGCCTGCGCGAACCGCACGTTTGTGAGCCCAAGTCGCTCTGCCAGCTTTTGGGCGCACTGGAGGCTCTTTTCGCACTGATCGACTCCCGTAACTTGCGACTCGGGATAGAACGTGGCGAAGAAGCAAGTCTGAATGCCAGTGTCGCAGCCGATATCCAAGATGCGCCCCGGTCGCGGCAAGCCGGCCGTCACGAACCACGAGAGGAACGCTTCATAGCGGTTGCCCCAGTATTCGGACCGAATCGCCGTCGCCATGTCGAGGTTGGGCGACATCAAGGCATGAGACTCCACACTGTCGTAGCGACTAACCCGGCAGCTCTCCAAGTACCGCTCGGCCGCGTCGCCGAATCGCGCACGCAGGTCGGAGCGGAACAGTTCTTCCGAAACCTTGGCGGTCATGCCGGCCTTGGGAAGGTACTCGGACACCGCTTTCGGCGTCCCCGGCTGGGATCGCCACGGCCGACGCAATATGCGTTCGCGCGCCTTGGCGACCGGAGAGAGTCTTGGCCTCGGGTCTTTCTTTGCGCCTTTTTGGCTTTTCTTCTTGGTCATGGTTATCTCCTATTTGTGGCCAGGCTCTACGGAAACCCCTTGGAGCGCGATGGCCTCCTCGTAAAGGACATGCCATTCCTTGCGAAATCGAGACGTTTCGCTCTCAAGGTGTTCGTAAGCGCCAATCCGGGCGAGCCAATCCTCGCCGGCGGCACGGGTTGTCGGATCGGCACTTTCCTCCAGCGCCAGAACCAACGACACAATTTCCGTTGGGTCGTGGCGTTCTTCCCAGAGGTCGCTGGTTGCGGCAATTAGCTCTTGTGCCGCCCACGGCCGATCGATGATCGAGAGGATGGCCGCCGTCCGCATCCGGTCGCTGGGACACGTCGGCGGCCCAAAGGCGGCAACATCCTCCTCGGACACAGGCTCAACGCGCTCATGGCGCAGGGCGCGGCGGATAATCGGCAGAGCCTGCGCAGGCGCGCGTTTCAGGAACATCAGCGCCACGCGGTCGAGATCCTGGTTCTGCGTCGCCAAGGTGGCGAGTACATCGTCCGCATGACAGCCGCGTTCGAGCAGGGGCTTGGCAAGCCCGAAGAGTTCGAACGAGAGATAAGCGGTGAGGTCGAGGGATACCTGCGTGAACGCTGCAAACAGAAGTTCGTTCCACTGAGGATCCCCGGTCTCCGCCAACAATCCTGCCAGGGCCGGGTTCACGCCGGTCGTCTCGATGACCCGATTGACATAGGCATTGAAGTCATCGGCGCCCTCTCGGAAAAGAAATCTCAGATCGTCCACCGAATCGGGTTCCAGACTGAGGTTGAAACGGGCAATCGCGAGCCGTCGCTGCCGATATGATTCGAATTTCTCGGCCACCACGAGCTTCACCGCTGAATCGCCGTGCGACTGGGCAAGCTCGTTTGCGCTCGGCCAATCGCCGATGGCCGCCGCCAGCCACAGGCGATTGTCCGGGGCGTCCCAGAGGCGGCGGAAGCGGGAGACGCCGCGGCTCATCCGGTGGGCAGACTCCGACAGCCGGTGCGCGTCGGGATCTCCGACCATTTCCTCCCAGGCAAGGCCGTAGAAGTCGGTTTCCAGGAGGATGCGCACGAGGACCAATTCCTCGATCGCGGCCTCCAATTCACCATCCCGCGCGGCCGCCGCCAGCCTTCCCGGAATGTCCCATGGAGAGCCGGAAGGCACCATGCGAGGTATATCATGCGGAAAAATCAGGTCTTCGCTGAAGCGCCCGCGGTGACGGCTGAGGCCGCTGATGTATTCGCGAGTCCCCCTGTGAACGATCGCGCCCCAGCCGTCGAATACGGCGTCCAATTGCCACTCCGGCATGCCGGGGATGCGCTCACCTTCGGACAGCGGCGCCGGCTCCCCGTCGCCGACAAAGAAGTCCGGGAGGTGTTGTTGGAGTTGCTTGCGGGCCCACCGCTGCCGGGCCCGATACAACATCAAATTGAAAAACAGCCAAGTGGTGGCAGGACCTGGCAGCGTCCCCGCCTTGGGAAGGGCGGAAATGCGGGCGACCATTTCGCCGGGAGGTGGCACGTCGATCTGTTGAAGGACCGTTTCGAAGTCCAGAAACTTATTGCTGGGATGGATCATGAGTTATTGTGTGGGCAGAATATAATTCTTGATAATTAGATGTTGGCGACTTGCTGGGTAACGGCAGGACCCGGCGCCGGCGAGCCCGCGGCCACGACCGAAGTCGCAGCCGCGGGCATGCCGATGACGTCCTATTCAGTCGGAGGATTTACCGGGTAGATGAGGTCCCACTTGGTCTCTCCATCGTCGGCGACCGACCGAATCACCGAGGCACAGTTCGCCCAGTCTTCGACGAGCATGTTCAGTAACGCGTCGACCGGAATCTTGATTTTCTCGACCGACAACTTGGCCCCCCACGCCTTTTCGTTTTCGGCGGCAAACCGCTCGGCCACTTCGCGGGAATGGGCGAGGATCGGGCCCTTGTATTCACCCCCTTCACGGCATCGAATACATCCGTCGTCAACGACGATGTATTGCGGCAACTCGGTATCGGTCGTTGGGACGATCCATCCGTCCAGCACATGGAAGGTGACCTCCAGTGGCACGCTTGTGATCGTAGCGTTTCCGTGATCGGCCGGATTGATCACGAAGTAACAGTTGGCCCCACTCATGGAGGCCCGTGCAAGCAGCGACCCGAACAATTGGCGGTCGACTGCTTGGACGTCCGCGACACTCAGCTTGACTCCGTAGGTCTCCTTCATCGCGCCGACGTACTGCTCGGCCATCTGCCGCGTATAGGCGAAGACCGGGCCCCGCCGATCGCCAGTGTTGATTTCCGTGATGGCTCCGTCCCATGTGAACATGAAGCGAGGCTCGTGGTCAGGATCGTCAAGATCCTGGACCTCACCGAAGAACTTCCAGGGGCCCTTCACCTTTTCAAGGAGCGTGTGCAGTTCCTCAATCTGTTGAGCTGACTCGTCGACAAGGTCATCGGACTGCTCATCGTCAACTTGGACTACGACGTTATTGTTCCCTTCCATGACAATGATTTGTGTGCCGTCGCTCTGCACCTTCACTTTGTCAGCAATGATGAGGAGCCCCCGCGGCTTCTTGCTGTCGACCACGGTAACACTGTCCGCCTGTCGCAGAAGCTGTAGTGCCGCATCACGGACTTCGGGGTTCTGCGATTTGAGCTGCTCCTTGTAGTTGATCATCACAGGCTCATCGTTCGCCTGGGAGGAACGCTGAGTCGCCATGTCTTTCTTACGTCGATTCTTTTTCATTTGATTACCTTTCTGGGAAATGGTTGTTTACAAGACCGACCGCCCAGCGTTCTGCGACAATCGCTTTGCCAGGCCGCATCACGCCGCTGGACGCCAAATGTAATTCACGAGAATTAGATGTAAGGGGATTGTTTCGGAAGCGGCAGGGCCCGGCGCCCGCGGACTGGTCCGCGGGCACCGGGATGCCGAGCTACGACTATCGCTTGGTGCCGGTCACCGGCGGTTTGGCCGCCGGGACGGTTGGCACCATCTTCACGGCCGCGGGGGGCTCTGCCACGACGGCGGCCAACTCGGCCTCCACCTCGTCCGCGCCTGACGCTTCGGGAGCATCTTGGGGCAGTTGCTCGTCTACGACATTGCGGCGCTCCGCAGCCTCGGCGGCCATGGCGGTCTCCTTCGCCTCCGCGGTTTCCTCACCACCGAGAAACAGGCCGATCTCGCGGAACAGCGCCTGGCTCGGGCGTTCGTCCTCGTGCAAAGCGCCATCCGCCTGGACCTGCTGCTTCGCGGCGTACTTCTCCAGCAGTGCTTTCCGGAGATCGGCGTTGAGATCGGCGATGCGGCCGGCAATTTTGCCGAGGTCCTCCACGGAGAGCGCGTCGAGATCCTTGCTGATGCCCTCGATTTCCAGACGCCGTGCGCCATCACCTCGGCGAATCTGGGCCTTGTAGCGGAAGGCCGGCGGCCCCAGCGGACGCCCGGAACGGATCTGCTCGATCCAGGCGTCGACCTGCTCCGACTTGAGGTAGGATTGCAGATATTTCTGCGCAATGGTGAGCAGCGTCTCGTCGGCCGCCCGCCGGCGGTTGTCCTCGGCCTCGATCGCTGCACGTGTGTCCTCGCGCCACTGATCGAAGACCTCGGTCAGGTCCTTGACACGTTGCTGCGCCTCTGCGATTTGCAGCAGCCGCACCGCCGTCGAGTAGCTGATGTCGTGGTTCGAGGCGTAGCCCATCCATACCGGATTGGTCCCCAGCGTGATATAGCGGCCGACTGTGGTCACACTGACGGCCAGCACCTGTCCGATCTCGACGTTGGTTGCGCCAAGGGCCTTCATGCGCACGGTGGCGCGGACCTTGCCGGTGTCGGACAGGCCCTGCCGCTGGACATTTGAAGCCACGGCCCGCTTGACGACCGCCAGTTCGCTCGCACCCGCGGGCAACACCTGGACGGGGATTTCCGTGTCGAGCGTGAAGCCAGCAGCCCCACGTTTGACGTTGAACGCAAAGGCGGTGTACCGGCGATTGCAGTCATGGCCCATGTACCGGCCGGCCGTCAATTCCTGGACGAGCCACGGCGAAATCAGGCCGTGGGCCAACATGTCCTCCGCCAGAGCGGTGATCGACTCTTCAGTCAGTTCATCGGCGTCCCGGTAGCTGTTGACAGCCGGGTCGATTTGAATGTCGCGGAATTTGACCGTCCGCTGTTTCATCACCACGAACTCGGGCCGGGGCAATTCAGGGGTGTTCTCTGCGTGAGAACTCATGGTAAAATCTCCAATAGGAAAGAGGTTTGTGCGTCGGACACGCGTCCGCCGCGTGAATCTGCCCCCGCCGGCTCGGTCCGCCAAGACTCTCGGCCGGCGGGGGACTTCTTGGGTTAATCAACGGCGCCGTCGGGCGCCGTTCATGTAGTCTTCGGGCTCGCGTCTTCCGGCGATTCAGGAGCATCCAACTCGTCGTCGGATGTGTCTCCCCCGAGCCAATTGCCTTCCTCGTCGAGGAAGCACACGCGGATCTCGGCAAGCCGGCGCCCGAATGGGCAATCACCGTAGCGCCCTTCAACAAGGTAGCGGCCGTCGCCCATGCCCGTATCGGTGATCACGCCGGTTCGATTGGGGCCGAGCGAGAACTCGCCGTGGCCTTCGATGGCGTGCTCCGTATGCATGGGATCAACCAGCAGAAGGCTTGCCGTGTCGATCGTGACCGAGCCGAGCGGCTCCCATTCCTCATCGTCGATCGTCTCGCCTTCAAACGGCTCGTCCAGTTCCACAACGCCCTTGGCAACTAGGTCGTCGATCAATTCGGCCGGGGCATGCAGGCGGACGACCTGATCGCGCACCTCGACAAAGACAGGGCTGTTCACCAGCCAATCAGCAATCGCCTTCAGCAGCGCGTGATTGGTCGGTAAACGGTTCGCCGCTGCCGTCAGGAAATCGGCGATGGATTCCGCCTTGCCAGGCTGACCCGTATCGTGATCGACGGACAAGATGACCTTGCCGACCTTGGCGACGATTGGTTGGCGATCTTCAGCATCACTATCTCCACCGTAATGGTGGTGACTTCCGGCTGCGGTATCGTCGTTGCTGCCTGCCGGTTCGTTATGAGATTTCCTCTTCATCTCGCTATCTCCTTGGGTTTTGGCCTGCCACGTTCAAAATGCCGGGGGCAGGTTTTGCCGGCGTTTCGGTGGCCACGTAGCCACCCGATCGGTACGGTCCTGAGATTCAGGACCGAATGGTCTCGGACTAGCCCGCCGGCGCGGACTCCAGCGCCAATTCGGCCGCAGCATGCAGATCGTCGGCGATTGCGCTTGCAGCCAGCGCGAGCGGCCGCAGGCTGCTGGCCGTGGGAAAAGCCTCGTCGCCGCACGTCTCTTTCGCCTTCGCCAATTGCTCCGCAAGGGTGCCCGCGTGATTTACCATGGCGAGCAGCGCAGCCTCGTTGGGAATTTGCGCGTAGAGTTGGGCGATCCGCTCCAGCTTGGCGAGCAGTTGGCCCGCCAACTGGTTCCGATGGTTCAGTTCACGAATGTTCATTGCGATTTATCCTTTGTTCTTTGTGCCCGCCGTTCTGTCTGAATTTCTCGCCAGCGGCAGGCCGTGCCGGCATCTCGGAGACCACTTGGCCGTCCGAGCCGTACGGCCCTGAGATTCAGGACCGTGCGGCACGGGCGGATAAGGCGGGAAGAGCACCCGCTGGTTGCGGGTGCCCTCCCCAGCTTCGCCGTCTAGGCGACCACAGTGTCCGCCTCGGGCCCGTTGCCGTGGATTCGGTCGAAAACCTCGCGGCGGTGAACTGGCACCTTTTTAGGCGCTTCGATGCCGAGGATGACCTTGTCGCCCTTAATGTCGACCACGATGATCGTGATGTCATCGTTGATCACGATGCTCTCGTTCTCCTTGCGTGAAAGTACAAGCACGTTTCTTCTCCTTGAGAACAGTATTGAAAAACAACATTGAAAGCCCGTGGCCGCAGCCACGGGTAGATGAATTGCTATGAGCGTCGCACGCTACGCTCCTTCCGCCGACGCCGGTTGGGAGATCGGTCCGAAAAAGTCCTCGGCTTCCAACCGCTCCCGTATCGCCGTGACCAAGGCCTTTGCCACGCACAGCAGATCTCCTCCAGTCTTGCGAACGGCCGGCGTGCATAGTTCTTTCGCGTGCTTCAGCAGTATGTTTCGCACCTCATCGACTACCGCCTCTAGACCGGCGTCAATGTTCTTTGTGACGATTTCATCGCAGTCCTTGGGGCCGCCCGTGGGAGTTCCCCTTGGCTTTTTTTGATGTCGATTGGGGCGGCTGTTCGGCGACAATTATTCTTTCCCTTGAACAACAATTAGAATTCCCTTCCTTTCCTTCCAAGAACCAGAGGCGTGCCGCCCCCCCTTTTGTGAAGCGCAGCGCAGCGGAGCGAAACAAAAGGGGGGGCGGCACGCCTCACGCCGCCGATGCCCCCTCCCGTCCCTTACGCCGCCTCGGGCGGCTTGGTCCGCTTGGCCACCAGCAGTTCCTGCACCAATAGGGCGCAGGGCCAGGAGACCACCTTCCGTCCCTTACGCACCAGCTCCTGGGCAATCGCCGACAAGAGGTGAGTCTTCCCCGTGCCGGTCTTGCCGAACAACAACAAGTTCTCCCGGCGGTCCACGAACGAGCCTTCCAGAAGCGTCCGCACCTGGCGAGAGACTTTCGCCGGAAGCCGTGAAAGGTCGAAACTCGCCAGATCCTTGTCCAACGGCAAGCGGGATTCCCGCAGCATCCGCTCGGTACGCTTCGCCCAGCGGGCCTGGCACTCCCGCTCCACCAACTCCAGCAGATACTGCTCGTAGCTGGCCGACTCTTGCGTCGCCCGCCGGGCCAGTTCTTCAAAGCACTCCCGCAACGTCGGCAAATGCAGTTCCCGCAAGTAGGCCATCAGCCTCTCCGTCACATCCCCCTTCGCACCCATGCCACACCTCCTTGTGTGAAAACAAGTCATCGAAATCCAACAGGTTCTCGTCGCCTTGAGACTTCTTGAATTGCTCGGCGAGTACTGCGGTTCCGACGACAGGCGACTCCGACGCAAATCTCGGTAATCCGTAATCTCGCCGGTTAGCTGCGAAACACCATGCCGGACAATATATCTCCTGCGCTGCTTCATAGCGCAACCGATACGCGGCACTCATCCACTCGGTAGCGCGGTGGGAAGCGGTTCTCGGTTCCGGAACTCTTGGAACTCATCGGCGCGTTTTTTCCCCAGCGATAAGCTGAAGCATGTTGTTTGATTTGCTTCAGTTTCCGGCCTCATCGAAGAGCCGGTCGGTCATGGCTAGGATGGCCCGATCTCGTAGAAGGGGCCCAAATAATGGGTACCAACAGGACAACCTCGGTCGCTCGCTCGGTAAACAACGGGGCGCGATCAGAAGAAATAATCGTGCGCCCGAATGGCAACGGGGATACGCACAATAGCCAGGCGGGCAAGGCAATCAAGGGGCGCAAGGGGCGCAGCGAAATCGCTGAGCCTCTTGGACTCTCCGATTCCCACAAGAATAAGGCCGGCCAGGCCCAAGGCGACGCGCGGCTGATTGCCCTCGATTCGGTGAAGGAGGAGTCGATTAACTGGTTCTTCCCCAACATGATCCCGCTCGGCAGCATTACGATCCTGGATGGCGCAAAAGCGGAGGGGAAGTCGACGTTGTTGTACGACTTCGCCGTGCGCCTCACGTCAGGCAAGTCGATGCCATTTTGCGACGGCGCCCCGCTCGCCGGCGGCGTGATCTTGTTGCAGGCCGAGGATGACCTCGGAACCACAGTGAAGAAGAGCTTCCTGGCGGCGGGAGGCGATCCCACGAAGGTCCGCGTGTTCAGCAAGACCGACCGCCTGTACCTCGATGATCCCGAGGATCTGAAATTGATCCGGGCGGCGGCGAAGAAGATCAACGCGCGGCTCTTGGTGGTCGACCCCGCCAGCGAGTTCTTCCGAAATCGCCTCAAGGACGAGAAGGCGATAAGGAAAGCGTTGCGAGGCATCCGCGCCATGGCCGCCGAACTGAACATGGCCGTGATCCTGGTCCGGCATTTTACGAAGAACGGCGCCAACGCCCTCTACCGGGGGCTTGGCGGCGTGGCCATGATCAACGCCGCGCGGGCGGCGCTGGTGGTTGGCCACGATCCTTCGTCCGTCGACCCTTACCGCCACGTCCTTGCCTTCAATACGGGTAATCTCCTACGGACACGCGATGTATCCCTAGTCTATCGTACCGTGAAGCGTGACGACGCCATCGTCATCGAGTGGCTCGGTGCGAGCAAGTATTCCGCCGACGACCTTGTCGCGGCTTCGCAAAACGCCGACGCGCAATCGCAACTGCAGGAAGCGTGCTACGTCTTGTACTCGATCCTCTTCGCCAACGGCACCCCGGTTCCGGCAACCGAAGTCTCTGAAGCGGCGGGGGATGCCTTGGTGTCAATCGGCACGCTCAAGCGGGCCAAAAGAATGCTCAAGGTCCGCTCGCGGCGCAGGGGCAAAACGGAACGAAAAACCAAGGCCGAGTGGACGTGGGAACTGCCCCACGACGATGAGCTGCTTGCCCCGTACAAGGAGCGTTTCGACCGGGAAAAAGATGAAGACAAGTGACGGCACAGATGAACGATAATAGAGATTTCCATCCTCTGGCCCTATCTCCCCGAGATGCGGCCCGGGCATTGAGCATGTCAGAGAAGGCTCTCTGGAACGTGACGCAACCCCGTGGCCCTCTCCCCGCAGCCAAGATCGGCAGGCTGGTGCGATACGACGTCCGCGATTTGTTGGCGTTTCTCGACGCCATGAAGGCGGCAAACGCGGATGAATGATTGCCAGGCCGCAACCGAGCCGGCCGGAGAAAAACGACACGAGGCTTGACGTATATCACGACCATGATATAATCCCGATAGACATGGAAACCTGAAAATGAGCTTAACGGACCAACTACGCAAGGCAATTCACGGCAGCGGGCTTTCGCTCTACATGGTCGCCAAGTCCACGCATACGCCCTACGCAGCGATTCACGGCTTTGCCGGCGGCAATCGGGATATCAAACTGGAAACCGCCGAGAAGCTGGCGGAATTGTTCAAGATGAAATTGACGGATCCCATATTTCCCAAGACGGGCAAGGCGAGCGGTAAGAAGGTCCAAGACAAGAAAGGCGCGTGAATCATGGCAAGTATCTCTTGTGACAAGGCAGGGCGGCGAACCGTGCAATTTACCGCGGCTGACCGAAAGCGCCGAACGATCCGGTTGGGTGCGATCAACAAGAAGGCGGCCGAGACCGTCAGAGGCCACGTCGAGCACCTCAACAATGCCAAGATCATTCCCGGATCGACCATCCCCAGCGAGACGGCGCGATGGCTCAGCGGACCTCGACACGGTGTTGTCTGAAAAGTTGGCCAAGGTGGGGCTAATTCAGCGCCGCAAGGTGGCGACCCTCCAAGCGTTCATAAGCGACTACATTGCCAGCCGCGTGGACGTGAAGCCGGCCACTCGGGAGATCTGGTCCCAGGGCGAGCGGGGCCTCGTGGACTTCTTCGGCGGCGGCAAGGCCGTCCGCGAGATCACCGCCGGGGGCGCGGACAACTACAAGATGCACCTGATCGGAAAGGAGCTTGCCCCGATGACGATTCGCAAGCGACTCCAGTTCGCCAAGACGGTCTTTCGGTCGATGGTCAAGCATCGCCTGATCGACACAAGCCCGTTTGCAGAGGTCGGCGTCCAGGCCACTATGGACCCCCATCGTCAGCACTTCATTAGCCAGGCGGATACGGACAAGTTGCTGGAGAGCGCCCCAGATTGGGTCTGGCGAACGATCATCGCCCTGGCACGCTATGGCGGGCTGCGGTGCCCGAGCGAGGTCCTCAGTCTGAAATTCGATGATATCGACTGGCAGGAAGGCCGGATAAAAGTCACCTCCCCGAAGACGGAGCACCACGCGGGCAAGGAAACACGTCTGGTGCCCTTGTTCCCGGAGTTGCGACCCTACCTGGAGGAAGCCCACGAGGCAACCGCCGTTGGGGCGGTGTATGTGGTTGAGCGATATCGGAAAGGCTCGATAGGGTCGAAAGGCTGGCGGAACTGCAATCTCAGAACCCAGTTCGAGCGAATCATCAAGCGGGCCGGCTTGGAACCGTGGCCCCGCCTGTTCCACAACCTCCGCGCTTCCCGTGAAACGGAGTTGGCGGAGCGGTTCCCGATCCACGTTGTCGCGGCTTGGCTTGGGAACACGCCGGAGATCGCACGAAAGCACTATCTGCAGACGACCGACGAGCACTTTCAGCGAGCGCTCGCATCAACCCCACGCACCCCTCCAACGGTGACAACCGTGCAGCGCTCGTGCAGCGCGCTGCAAAATCCGGTGCAGTCAGTTGCCGTAAAGGTCAGTAACGACCCGTACGAAACCCGGGAAAAAGCTGGAAAATGCGGGATTCCTGAGATTCTCGTGGGGGCCGGAACGGATGGGGAGGGATTCGAACCCCCGGTGGGCTCTCGCCCACTGCGGTTTTCAAGACCGCCGCAATAGACCACTCTGCCACCCATCCAAAAGCCCGTAAAACACGGGATTTTGTCGTTTCTTGGCCATTTTCAATAATCTGCTTGACGCCTGCCTTGACGCCTGATAGAATACCAGCATGCGAAAGTGACGCCCGCCTGATTCGGCAGGCAGGCGCCAGACACCACCAAACGCTTTAGCCTGAAAGGTGGCATCATGCCAAATTCTAGCACGCGGCCGAAAGTGCCGAAACCCCGCCCAGATTTCCCGCTCTACTGCCATGCTTCCGGCAGGTGGACAAAGCGCGTCAGGGGCAAACTTCACTACTTTGGGAAAGCCGACGACGACCCCCAGGGCGAAAAGGCCCTAAATCTCTGGTTCGACCAGAAAGACGAACTACTTGCTGGCAGGACGCCCCGCGCAGGGACCACCACCGGCTCCACGGTTGAAGAAATCTGCAATGAATTTCTGGCCCACAAAGAGGGGCTGTTGAAATCTGGGGAAATCACCGAGCGGACATACGCCGAATACCTGGCCACCGGCAAGCGCCTTGCCAAAGTCTTTGGCCACAAGACGCCTGTTGACACCTTAGTCGCAGACGACTTCCGCCACCTCCGCGCCGGAATCGCCAAGGACTGGGGCCCGGTCCGGCTGGGGAACGAAATTCAGCGGGTCCGCACGGTCTTCAAGTTCGCCTATGACTCCGGCCTGATTGACAAGCCGCCGCGGGTTGGTGCCGACTTCAAGAAGCCATCGGCCAAGGTCCTACGGAAGGCCCGTGCGGCCCGTGGCCTGCGCATGTTTGAACGGGACGAACTGCTTGCCGTGCTGGCCGTGGCCACCGTCAACGCAAACGCCATGATCCTGCTTGGCATCAACTGCGGAATGGGCAACAGCGACGTGGGGTTCTTGCCCACCGAGGCGATTGACCTGAAGCGCCGATGGTTAACCTACCCCCGGCCCAAGACCGGCGTAAACCGCCGCATACCGCTTTGGCCGGAGACCGTGGCGGCGTTGAAAGCAGCCCAGGCCCAGCGGCCAACACCGAATGACCCCGAGGACAAACCGCTTTTCTTCATCAGCCGACACGGCAAGGGATACGCCGACACCCGTGGCTATCGGGTGGGGTCCGAAATGACCATTACGCTGGACAAGGCCAAAGTTGACGGCAAGCCGGTCAAGCGGCAAGGTTTGACGTTCTACGGGTTGCGTCACACGTTCCAGACGATCGCCGAAGGCGCCCGAGACCTGGCAGCCGTGCAAGCCATCATGGGACACGCAGCGAGCAGCAGCGATATGAGCGCCAGCTACCGCGAGCGGGTTGACGACGAGCGGTTGCAGGTCGTGGTCAACTACGTGCGGACGTGGTTGTTTGGAGTTGAAAAGGCAGGGAGTACAAAGTAGAACATTCGTAGTCGGGTTCGCGGGGTAGCTCCCCGCATAGGTCCGCCGGCGAGCCGTGGAACCATCTTCGCCACGAGCCGCCGGCAGACCGCCCGGCAGAAAGGAAGATGAATCATGCAGGTGTCGGAAACTGATTTGCGGCCGAGATATCCGGTCCGCGACAAACCCGCTCAGCCTGGAATTGGGGAAGGAGTCGCGCCCTTCCATCTCGAACTCGTTCCGGAACCCGCTGCGGACTCGATCCGTAGTGCGCAGTCCGCCGTTATCGCCTTCTGGGAGGATTTTCCGCCCGACACTGCTTGTGCCGCCGTCGACGTCGTTGAAGCCCTCAGAGGCAAGGGCCACACGCTGCACGCCGCTTTCTGGGCGATCTACAGGCTGATCGAGGATGATCGACTCAATGCGTTTGCGAGGCCCGAATGCTACAAGCGCTATGAACTTACCTGGGGCAGACACCAGTTCCTGATCATTCAACCTACTCCCGCGTTCTGGGATTCCAACGAGGAGGCGGCCAACCGGTTGCTCCCGGGCTCGAGGGACGAATCCGCGGACGCGGAAAGCGACAAAGAAAAGAAACAAGGGGACACAAAAGGGGACAAAAAGAAATTGTCCCCTCGCGGATTGACCCCCCAGGCTAGGGCGTGCGCACGGCTATTTAAGGCCAAGCGTAAGGCCGATCCGAAAATCGCGTTGAAAGCCGTAATTGACGAGTATCTCCAGGAACACCACGGTTCTTTCTCATCAATTAAGAGAATCCTTTCAGACAATCCGCAGGAGTGGAAGCCGGACGCTAAAGGGGACACTCAGGGGACAAAATGATTTTTTGGCCGGCGTGCCGGTTGTTAGTCTCGCGTGTAGGTCAAACGACAACCAACTACACCGAGGCCCAATATGGCAACCGACACTCTCACCGATCCGGCGGAAACGTCTAAACGGCGGAAGATCACCCCGCCCGAGCTTGCCCGACGCTGGGGAATCGACAAAGCAAAGGTTATCAAGTGGATTCGCAGCGGCGAACTCCGCGCCATCGACGCTTGCACCCACCGTGGCACCAAGCCGCGCTTTCTAATCGACGAAGACGATATCCGCGCCTTTGAACAGGCCCGCGAAGTTCTTCCCGCCTGCCCGCCGCCGCGGGTCCGCCGCAATCGTCGCTCCCAGGTCAAGCAGTACGTCTAGCGCATAAATTTGCCCGCGCCGTCGGGATGGTCTTTCGACGGACACGGGCAAGGAGAAAACTTATGTCTCATGGTATGCCAGATGCGCCCGGAAGCAAGCGGCCGGACTGTCACAGCTTCAGCGGCGGATTCTCGCCATTGCCCTTCGCAACTCTCAGCGGGATGACAAGAAACTCCATTTCATAGCCGCCGACGCGATGCAGGAGATTTACGGCTTTGAGACCGCCGAGTACTGCGATACCTCCAGGTGCCCTTGCAAGCAGAGATTCCACGTAAAGGAAATCGGCCGGCAACGCTACGCGAGCGCCAAGGTCACCATCTGGAAAGCCGTGCAGCGACTCATCGCCCGCGGGCTGGTCAATCCACACGTGAACATCGCGAACCGATATGCAGGCGTCAAGCTCAGCGATGAGGGCAAGGCCGCGGCGGAAACGATAACGGCTAACTTGTCGGCCAAAAGACCCACAAGTAAGCCATTGGGCGAAACGGCTAACCTTTTGCTGAAATCAGCAACAAGTAAGCCATTAGAGGCAACGGCTAACTTGGCGGAAAGTTTCCCACAAGTTAGCCATTCGGCAATGAGGGGAAACGCCGATGCCTAGCCTACGCGACCACCTCGACGCCCTTTATCCGCCAAGCACGCCCGGCGACCTGCTGGCCTACGTCAAGGAGCCGTTTATCAGACGTTTCGGCGTGGCCGCAAACTTAGACGCTTTCGCACGCCAGATCGAGGCCCTCGACGCCAAGTACGATGTTTACTTGACGGTCAACACGTTGGACGGCAAGAGCATCCGCAGCCGCGGCACGCACACCCGCGGTACCGAGGAGGAGGTCAGGGCCGTCGTCGCGCTCGTGGCAGACGTCGACGCGGCCGGCAAGGAGGGCCACGACTACCCGCCGCAGGCCCGAATCCTCCTGGCCTTGGAAAACATGCCGCTCCGCACGTCCGTTATCGTGGTCTCCGGCCGACCCGATGGTGGCTTGCATTGCTACTGGCTGTTGCTGGCGCCCTTCTTGATTCAAACGGATGAGGACCGAAAGCGAATCAAGCGAGTATCAGAGCAATGGCAACGACTGCTAAAGGCCAAGCTATCGCCCTACGAACTCGACAGCACTTTCGACCTGGTTCGCGTACTCCGTCCTATCGGCACGACCAACAAGAAATACGGCAGCACGGTCAGCGCCATGTTATTCCAGCCCGACCGGCGCTATCGGATCGAAGATTTCGAGTGGTGCTTACCCGCACCGCCCGCACGGCGAGAGGCCGCGCAGTTGTCCACCGATCTTGACCCCAGCGACGTGGCAGCCAGGGCCCGCGCCTGCGTTGACAAGATTCCCGGCGCAATCAGCGGCCAGGGTGGGCACGACGCCACCTACCACGTTGCCTGCGTGCTCGTGGAAGGATTCGGCCTATCGGTTGCCGCCGCCATGCCGCTCATGCAGGGCTGGAATGAAACTTGTGATCCGCCTTGGAGCGAAGCCGAGTTGCTCCATAAGTTGGAAAGCGCCGACGCCAACGCCCAGAACCGCGGCTACATGCTCGATCAAGATTCTCTCAGTACCCAGGACAACGCTAGGCCCGTCTTGAATCGGCTGGTCTTAGCGCAATCGGAGAGCTGGCTATGAGTGACGTACAAGTCTCACTCGGCACGCAAAACGGCGACGTGCAATTCCGCGCGTTGTATCGGTACGGAGATCTGGAACATCTCGATTCGTTCGATGGTACAAGCGCATACCAGCGCGAGCAATCTATCAAGCGTGTCTTGCTGAAATTCGGGCTCAAGCAGGGGGACGGCGAAGACCTCGACTCGCAGTTACAAGAGCTGGTCAAGGGCTATCTGCAATCCAAAGCTAGTGGCAAACGAAGTCGGCAGCGGACCGCCGGTCCCATCGAAATCTACCAGGAGATGCCGGTCGACGTCTTTCCTCCCAAGGTCCGCACGTTCATTGAAACCGTTTCCGATGCGATCGGCTGCAATCCTGCCTTCCCCGCCATGCCGCTGCTTTCGGCGCTGGCGTCCTGTATCGGCAATTCTCGCCGGGTGAGACTTAAATCGAGTTGGGCCGAGCCGGCGACGGTTTGGGCGCTGATTATCGCCGAGAGCGGCCAGCATAAATCTCCGGCGATGAAACACGTTCTGTGGCCGCTGCATGAATGGCAGGACCAGGCATTTCGCCAGTATGCCGCCGACCAGGCCGCATACGAGGAGGAACTCGAAGCCTACCAGGAGGCCAGCAAGGGGCGAAAGAACAACGGGCCAAAACCGCCAAAGCCTACCCCGCCTGTCTGCGCGGTATTTCGTCGGCGACACAACGATGGAGGCCCTGATCGCGATCCTCGATTCCCATTGGCGTGGTCTGCTGGCAGCTATCGACGAAGGAACCCTATGGTTCGGATCCTTTGGACAATACAAAGGTGGTCGTGGGGGCGACGTTCGGGCACTGGCTCAGCATGGCAGACGCGGGACCGCTCACCGTCGACCGAAAAGCCGGCGTAAAGAAAAGCTGCTTCATCCGCCGCGCAAACGTGTCGATTGCGACGGGCACGCAGCCCGAGACCTTGCGCGTGGATTCTTCCGGCAACATCCACAATGGCCTACTTCCGCGATTCCTTCTCGCCATGCCGCCGAGAAAGAAACTGGTCTGGTCAGAGAAGGAAGTGCCAGAGCACGTCGGAACGATTCTCAACAGGGTGTACGCCAATCTGCTCGCGATCGAGCCCGGCGTTGACGATGGTGGCGGCCAGTATCCGATTGACCTGCCGCTGACCCCGGAGGCCAAGGAATTGTTTGCCAGTTTCTACAACCGGCATGGCGAGGAACAATCCGAACTGACCGGCGCTCTTGCGTCGGCCTGGAGCAAGCTGGCGGCATATGCTGGCCGGCTGGCGCTGGTCCTCCATCTCACAAATTGGGCCGCGGAACAGGACGAAATCGACCCGGAGACCGTTGACGCGGCCAGCATGGAATGTGCCATCCGCCTTGTGGGGTGGTTCAAGATCGAAGCCAGGCGAGTCTACGCCACTCTTGCCGCCGACGAGGCGGACCAGGACCGTCAAGCACTGGCCGAACTTCTCCGGCGACAGGGCAAGCCGATTACGGCGCGTGATCTCGCGAAACTCAGCAGGCGGTACGGCGGTGACAGCGAGGCCGCGGAAGAGGCGCTCGAGGATCTCGCAAAGTGCGGTTTCGGAAAATGGGAAACCCAAGGTTCCAGTGACCAAGGCGGACGACCCACCCGCCGCTTTGTCGTAAGTGGCGTTGTCGGCGAAACCCCCGCCAATCCCAAGGGAAACGAGGTTTCGGTTACGCCGACGCCATAAAGAGTGTGAACAACGAAAACTGCCAAGTATCAAAAGAGGGGTAAAAGAAGATGAAAAAACGCTTTTATAGTGTCGGCGTAACCGAAACCCCCATAACTCCCGCAAAAAGGATAGGTTTCGCCGACACGGGTTGCCAGTTTCACCCTGCTTTGTGGCGGTTCCTACCCGTTTCGGGCAACTTACATCGGACAAACTCGTTTCCAGTAGAGGGGAAAAAGGCGAAATGACCCGCAACGACGAGAATGGCTCCACGGAGGCGGCAAAAATGTTCACCAAGGACACGGCAAGAAGAACCTCCTCCATCGTGCCACCGCTCAAATGGTGGGGAGGAAAACAATACTTGGCAAAGGAGCTCATAGCGCTTATGCCTCGCCATCTGCATTACGTTGAGCCGTATGGCGGAGGGTTGGCGGTCTTGCTGGAAAAGGACCCGTTCGATCAATCCAAATACTGGGGATCGAAGAGCTACGAGCAGGGCATTAGCGAGGTCGTCAATGATCTTCACTGTGCCTTGACCAATTTCTGGCGGGTATTGCAGCGAGAGGAGTCCTTCGCCACGTTCAAGCGAATCGTCGATGCCACGCCGTTTTCCCAGGTCGAATGGGCGGACGCAGCAGATCGGCAAACTCCCCAGGCGGATTTGGATGTCGAGGCGGCCGTGGCGTTCTTCGTCCGCTGCCGCCAGAGTCGGGCCGGTGGTTTCAAAGACTTCGCCACCCTTTCGAGGAATCGAACCCGGCGGATGCAAAACGAGCAGGCGTCCGCGTGGTGGAACTGTGTCGAAGGATTGGTGGCAGTCTCAGCTCGGTTGAGGCGCGTGCTCATTCTCACCCAGCCTGCCGTTCAGGTTATCCGGCAGCAGGACGGGCCGGCAACCCTTCACTACCTGGACCCGCCGTATCTGCACGACACTCGCGCCAGCACGGGGAACTACGAGCATGAAATGACTGAGGCCGACCACCGGGAACTGCTCGCCGTCATCAAGCAATGCCAGGGCAAGGTCATGTTGTCGGGCTATCCCAATTCGCTGTACGACCAATCGCTGACCGGCTGGAATCGCCAGGATTTTGTCATCGACAACAAGGCCGCAGGCGGGAAGGAAAAACGCAAGATGACGGAGTCGCTCTGGATGAACTTTTAGTCAAGTGTTTACGATACCCCGTCCGTGCCCGCGGCGGCTGGGGGTTACGGAAATTCACAAGTAACAATGAACAAAAGGCCCAAGCATGCCCGAAACGTCAAATGTATCGACCCAGCCCGCCACCGGCAAAGAAACGGCAGCTCAGCTACCCCCGCATCACGCCCATAGCGGCAATACGGGCGAACTGCCTGGAGTGTGGCGGCGGCCGTTTCAAGTCAGTGATATGGTGTACCTGCGATGGCTTGCACGGCGAACATTGCCACCTGTGGATTTACCGTTTCGGTTGTCGGCCGGAAACGATTGTGGAGAAATACGGCCCGGCGCTATTGACGCCGGAAATGATGCCCGATGCCTACACCCTGGAGGACGACTTGCCCAATGGCGTGGAGGCCGCGGCGGCATATCTGGCCGGCGAGCGGACGGCCGCACATTGCGATACCGAGCCAGCCGACGCCTGCGGAGGTTCCTAAAGGCGGCGCTGCGGTCGTAAGAAGATCTCAGAAACCACGGCATCGGATAAAATGGAATAAGCACTGGTGCTAGGCGGGTGCTACGGGACGGGACCGATGTTGCCGCCCGGGGCCGTTTGTCGGATAATTGGAACACCTTGTTTTTGGAACATGGACGTAGGAAAAAACGTGAATGAGCCGCGGAGGATTGAAGCCGGAAACCGTTGTCAGGAAACAACTTGAGCGCGCCGAACTCGCGCAAAAGGTGTGTCGTCTAAAGCACTGTGGCGCAACATACCGGCAAATCGCCAAAAAACTCGGCTGCAGCCCAACACAGGCGCACAGGCTGGTGCATGAGGGAATCGACGCCTTTGCCGCGGAAGCCAAGAAAGACGCGGGCGAGATGATCGAGGAGATGATCGCAAAACTTTTAGTATCCTCGCGGGAATTGTGGATTCAATGGGAACGGTCAAAGCACAGGAAACAACGCATCACGGAGAAGACGACGGCCGACGGAGTTGAGACAACGAAAATGCGGGAAGGCCGGCTGGGCGACCCACGCTACATGGCGGAATTCCGAGCGAACATGGAGACGATCGCCAAGCTGCGAGGCGTCTTTAGCGATGACAAGGAGCAAGCGGACATTTTTGAAGAGTACCAAGAGGAAATGGATTCGTCTTTCGATCCTCCGCCGAGGATGATCGAAGGCAGGCAAGAGCAAATCACGAATGGCGGCGACCCGCACAATTAGAAAACGGCGACTCCTTCGCTGGACGCGGATGCGATACCATCCCGACCAGTATGCCGTGCGGACTTCTGCCAAGCGCGGACGGATCATGGACTGCGGCCGCCGCTCCGGCAAGACTGAACTTGCCAAACGGATCCTCGTCAAGCGCCTGCGGGACAAGATTCCCGGCTGTCGGAAGCCGATCTACATCTGCGCCGCGCCGACGCAGGAGCAGGCCGTCGAAATCTTCTGGGAAGACCTGCTGGACCTTATCCCTGGCGAATGGATCGCGGGAGGCAAGCGAGGTCCGAATGTCTCCTATTCGCGCTATCGGATCAAGCTCCGCAACGGGGCGGTAGTCCGCGTGGTAGGGCTCGACAAGCCGCATCGGATCGAGGGCAAGTACATCAACGGCTTCATCGGCGATGAATGGAGCGACGTCAAGGAGGGCGTATTCGATATGGTGATACGGCCGATGTTGGCCGACTACCACGGCTGGTACATCCTCTGCGGCGTGCCGAAACGGCAAGGCGCCGGGGCCCGTTGGTTCCGGAAAATGTGCGAGAAGGTTTCGGCCGACAAGTATCCAGATTGCGCCCGCTGGAACTGGCCTTCCTGGGATATCGTCGATCCGAAGGAAATCGAAGAGGCCCGCGCCACGATGCCGCCTCGCGACTTCGAGGAGCAGTACGGCGCGAAGTGGGTCAACGCGGGCGGCGGAATCTGGTACGCCTTCACACGGGAATTCAATTGGCGTGCCTGCCAGCGGCGCGACGGTCTTCCGATCATCGTGGGCCAGGACTATAACCGCACGCCGATGAGCTGGACGATGAGCCATCGGATCGGCGATATCTTCGAGACGTTCGATGAGTTAATCATGTCAAATACTGATACCGAGAAGGCGCTCAACGAACTTTGGCGGCGATACGGCCACCACAAAGGAGGATGGCAGTTCTACGGTGACGCCTCTGCCCAAAACAGGGGAACGCGGCGTATCAGCGATTATGCGATCGTGTACAACGACACGCGATTCCAGGCTGCTGGCCGCACGTGTCATTATCCGCCGGCCAACCCATCACTGGCCGATCGTTTCGCAGCCGGGAATGCTCGGCTGGCTACGGCCGACGGATGCCATCGCGCGTTCATCGATCCGCGTTGTGAGGCCCTGATTGAAGACATGGAAATGCGAGCGTATAAACCCGGTACAATGGAATTGCCGGACGACGAAGGTGGAAGGGGCCATATTTCTGACGCCTGGTCCTACGCCATTTACCGCATCTGGCCGATCCGTTTCAACGTCAAGGGCAAGGACACAGTCATCATCGGCGACACGCCGACGCTGCCGCAGTTGTCGGGCCCGATGTCCATGGGAGGAGTATGGTGATGAGCCGCCGCGACATTCAAGTAACCATTCGACACATGAAGGAGCGCAGGGAGAAAGAAATGCTCGACTCTGATCCGCCTCCGGGCCAGCATTGGCTGGAAACCGGCCTGCCCGACTTCCGCGGCCCCGAGATCGGCATGGCACGTTGAAGACGGCGCGGTGCATCATGCAGGGGTGGGAGCGTGAGGGATTCGGCGTGCCAGGTCCGAGTCCACCGGCCGGGGCCGCCAACCAAGAAACCGCGGGAATTACAACGCATCCTGCAACACGTGGAACGGAAACCCCGAAAACCATTGGGGAATGACGACCAGGACACCGGACTACATATCAGGATGAGCCCCGGCTTGTCGATGGAAGCCTCGCCCGGCGGCTCGACGCGTTGGAGAGTTTTTCGATGCGATCTAGGTTCCATACATCGCCCCACCGCGTGGTTTTCCAAGAGCCGTTGACGCGACAGGAAGCTCGCCACTATACTAGGCTGGTCCGGGCTTGTAAGATGCCTTGGAATCGAGAGACAATCAATGGAGAAGTCTGTGATGGGAGGGATGTTTGCCGCGATCCCCCCTGTGCTCATTGAGGTCGTTCGGCACGGAGATGCCGCCTGATGTCAACACTACCATCCATCGCAGAACCGCGACCGTTGGCAAAACGGCTGGCCAGTTATGGCTGCACGGATTTTGTCCGCCTTGATGAAAAGCTCTCCGCACCGGCGCAGCTCGACTACCTTGACCTGCTTCCCACGCGAAGCAATCAGAACGTCGACGCTTACGGCGGTCGCCGAGCACCAAGGCACGGCGCTGCTTTACCTTGTCGATGCCTGCAAAGACGGGCAATTCGATCGCACAGCGTTTGCAGACGTGCGGAGGAAACTGGCAAACCGAAGCGATCCCGCCTGGCTTGGCGTCGTACGGCCGGGTTCGCTGGAGATCTTCCCGATCGGATTCCATGAGGCGGACATAGCGCAGCCGGTTAGAACTATCGAAGAACGCAGCCAGACCGCCCCCCTCTTCTTTCAAAGCCTCGTGCATGGCACCTTTGAGGAGAACAGCAAGCTGCACGGCACGGACTACGTCTATCAGAAAATATTCGACCTGCTCACGCAGACAACGAATGAATTCGTGCCGCCGGAGGGAAACGGACGGCTCGACGCGCTCGAGGTCCTTTCGATGGCCGGCCGAGCGCTCTTCTTTCGGTTCTTGATCGACCGCGACATCGTGCGGAAAAGCGAGTTGTCCAGCCGGGACGGTATCTGTCCGGAAGCGACGGAACTCAAGGACTGTTTTTCCACGGCCGAGAAGGCTGCCCAGACTTCCGCGTGGCTCGACGCGACTTTCAACGGCGACTTTCTTCCGCTGATCGATGAATTGATTCCAATTGACGACCGGGCTGCGCCAGGTCGAATACGTCCGCTTCTACCATCGTACCGAGCATCTTGTCGGCAGAAGGATATTCGCCCACCTCCGTGCGATTCTCCAGGGCTGGCATGCCGCGGGCGACGCCGTTCAGACCGAGATCGATTGGGGCGACCTGGACTTCGCGCACATTCCCGTAGGTGTATTGAGTCAGGTGTACGAGAGCTTCAGCCATCGTGCCAACCCGCGCACCGCGCACGACACGAGTATACATTACACGCCGCGCACCATCGCAAGGCTGATGGTCGATGAGGCGTTCGCCGCCATGAAAGATCCGGCGGACGCGAAGGTGCTCGACGCCTCGTGTGGAGCGGGCATCTTCCTCGCGCTCGCCTTTCGTCGTCTCGTTCGAGAACGTTGGCAGCAGGACGACGAACGGCCAAACACCGCGAAGATTCAGGATATCCTCTACGAGCAGATTCGCGGCTTCGACGTCAGCGAGTCTGCGCTCCGCTTGGCCGCGCTGGGGCTTTACATCACGGCCATCGAACTCAACGCCTCGCCGCGGCCGCCCCGCGCCCTCAAGTTCCCGCGAAACCTCCGCGGCGAAGTGCTCTATCGCTTCGGGGATCAAGACGATATGGCCGAGAAGTCAGCCGATTTCCCCCTCGGCAGTCTCGGTCCCAAGGTCCCGCGCGAATTCGACAAGACGTTCGACGTCGTAATTGGCAATCCGCCGTGGACGCGTCTGCGTGATAGGGCGGAGGAAGGCGGAGGCAAGGCGGACAAGAAAGAACGCAAGTCGGCCATCGCCTCCCTCAACGCGGAGTTCACGGCGATCGGACGCCGAGTGCTTAAGGCCCGCGGCCTCAACGAGCTCGCCGGGAACTATCAGAACCCAGACATGAATCCGGACCTCCCCTTTCTTTGGCGGGCGATGGAGTGGGCCAAGGACGAGGGAGCCATTGCGCTCGCGATGCCCGCGCGGTTATTCGGGCGCACCACCGGCAAGGGCTTTGAAGCATGGCGTGCAATCCTGCGAACGGTCGAGATAACGGGGCTGATCAACGGGGCTGACCTTCGGAAGACTGCCGTTTGGGAAGGCGTCGACATCCCCTTCTGCGTGTTATTCGCTCGCAACAAGCTGCCGAGCCCGGACCGCCGCTTCCACTACGCAGTGCCCAGCTACGAACCGGGCCCGAACGGCGAAGGACGCTTCCGCATTGACTACGAGGCCGCGCGTCTCATCAGCGCCGCACACGTTGAGAAACAACCGTGGATGCTCAAGACGTTGTCGCTTGGGACGTGGCTCGACGTGGAAGTGATGGAATCGCTTCTGGACCCGTCGAAAAGAACTCTTGGTCAGCGTTGGCTCGACTGGGACGCCGACGGGCAGAAAACCGGTGAAGGCTACAACCGAGCACCAGGTTCTCCCCAACAGTTCGTTGATTTCCTCGCCAATCTGCCGGTTTTTCAACCGCCTCCAGAGGGCTATGAAATTGAGTATGCGACGCTGCGCAAATACGGGAAATTGTACGGCACGAACGAAAAAGGCCAAAGTTGCGCCAACATGCCACGACGTGAAGCCCTTTTTCAGCCGCCATTGGTCCTCGTCCCTAAGGCACCGGGCGACGACCCGCATGCGCCGCGGGCGTACATCTCGCGTCAATCGGTAGCGTTCTCGAAGTGCTACTACGGCTATTCCTGCGCCGGGCATCCCGAGGAGGAATTGCTGGCCTCGCTCATCTTCCTCCTTCCGCACTCGACATTGTTTTCGTACTTTTGCCTCATGACCAGCCGTGGAACTGGCTTCGATCGGCAGACGTTCAACAAGGAAGAATTCGACGCACTGCCGTTCCCTGACATTGCGGCCCTTGGCACCCCGGCCAAATCCACGATTCATAGCCTGGCACGGCGTCTGCAGCAGGATGGCAAGAAACCGTGGCGGGAGATGGACGAGTTCATCTACAAGCTCTACGGTCTTGATGCTGACGCCGTACAGGTCGCGGAAGACACGCTGTTCGCCGCCGCCTCTTATCGCAGGGCGGGTCGGGCGGCGCTCGATCGCACGACTCGCGACACGCGTGCCGATTTCTTGGCAACTTTGCAAAGCTCGCTGGCGCCATATTTCAACGTCTTTGGCGAACACGTTGCCATACGAGAGGCGGCGTTTCAACCGGACACATGGCGCGAACCTTGGTTCTTTCTCTCCGTCTCCCGCGAGGCGGAAACAGTCAAGATCAATTCCAACCTCATGCAGAAGGCGATGGAAGCGGCCAACCGGCGCGGCTGCAGCCGGATCATCGTGCATGCGCCGAAGAAGAGCGGCCTGTTACTGGGGCTGCTCAATCAGCGTAGGTGGTGGACGGCCACGCGGGCGCGACTCTGCGCAGCACATCATCCGGGAACGCCTTGGCGAATGCGGCCTGCCGGAGGACGCATGAGCGAAGCCACAACAGCCGGATTCTTTACGCTTGGCATTTCGCCGGAAGCCTATGAACTACCGCACCCGCGTCTCGGTTTTGCGGTGGTCTTGCTCGTCCGGCGAGTCTTGTGCCGCGCGTTCGCGATATTGCGAGAAGGGGAATTCAGACTCGCGGAAGCCGACGAAGACCACGTGACTGCCGCCATGCGGTCGGTCATTGAGAACGATCTCTGGCAGACGGGAAGTATTTCCGGTTTCAACCGGCGGTTCTACGAGCCTCCCGTGCGGCAAGGACAAGTGGCGAATTTCGACGGAACGCGGCTGTCCAAGTCGCCGGACCTCTGCTTCCGACTGCGGCACGATGATTGTGGACCACGCATGACAGTGTCCGAGTTCGACGCACTTTTCGTCGAATGCAAAATCGTGGACGCCACGCACTTCGCCGGCAGCGACTATTGCGACGACGGCCTTGTCCGATTCGTGCGCGGCGATTACGCCTGGGCCATGCAGGAAGGCATGATGCTCGCCTATGCTCGTGATGGCCGAACGATTACCGGTCATCTGATTCCCGCGATGAAGGAAAGCAACAATGAAAGAGACCGTCCGACTTCACTCGCCACCGTCGAACTGCCGCACGCTTGTCGCACACCTCCAGACGCTCATGCAGAGCCTGTTCATGTCAGCAAGCATCGACGCGAGTTTTCCTGGCCGCACAATAAAGGGAAAGCCACCGACATTACGATCTATCATCTGTGGCACCGCTGCGGTTGAACCCCGGTAGGCTTTTCAACCAGGGCGGCGACGGCCCAGATCGCACAGGGCACGTTCCTGGGCGGCGGGCAGAATTGTACTAGCGCGGCGACGGGCGGGGTTCCTGGGGGCAACGTGCCCAGGTGGGCAAAGTATCGACCAGGGGTAGGATGGACGGCAGGACGTTGCGAGGGACGGGCGTCGGCGGGTTGGCCGCCGCTGGGCGTGCATTGCCCCCCTCCCCACAGCAGTGCCAGCGATGGGCATCCGCCTGATGTCTTTCTTCCGTTTAACTCTTGAGCGGAGGAAAGACCAAATGCCCGCCTATCTGAAAATCTAGCACGTCGGCGTCCGGCTGCCAGGAGCATGCGATCTTGTTTGGTCTGACTGGCCGATGCTTAGACACTCGGCGTATCGCTTCCCATGCTTTTCTGCCGAGAACGCAAGTTCGTTGGCAAGAGTGTTCAGATGATCGGAAATCAGCGAGCCGATAGTCATACGCTTCGGAATACCATCCGTGGGAGTTCCATACACTCTTCCGTCAGGGGTAACGAGGGCATAGGTTCCCGAGTGATTTTCTCGGTAGTACGCATCGACAATGAACTGGGCACCGGCAGACGCTCTGGCCCGGCTGACAGTTTCATCGAATTTCTCTCGGTCCAACAAATAAGAATCACGGTTTGCGTAGCCTTCCCCCACCGGCACGAACTCCATCAGTACCCACCGTTTCACATTTCCGAAACGGGATAGCACTGTGGCGAGACGAACAAGCTGTTCGTTGTTGTGCAGCGCCACGATCGACCTGACAATCACAGGTATCCCGTGTCTTTGAAGAAAGAGTAGCAGCGAAGTAACTCTATCGAAATTCCCCGGCTGATCCCGGAATCGGTCATGGGTTTCTGCGTCAGGGCCATCGAGAGACACCCCGACACTGTTCACCGAAAGCAAAGCTGATAGGAAGGGCACTGGCTGTTGCTGTCCGTTCGTCTGGACCTCAATCCAAAGGCCGAGACTTCGAGCATCGTTTATCAGGTTGGCAATGTCGGGACGAAGCGATGGGTCGCCACCGACAAAGGCGATTCCCCTCGCACCACTCGATTTCACTGCTCGTACTAGGTATTTGCCAGCAGCAGTATCCAGAGGAGGACCACGCATGCGAAAGCAGAAACGGCAGTGCAGGTTACAATCCGACCAACATTCCCAGTGTACCTTTAGAATGCGTCTGCGAGCGAATGCGCCCACGCATTCGAGCCGAGGTTCGTTTGGATGGCAACCACCGCAGACTTCATTCATACTTCGTAACCGTCAATAAGTCGCCAGCACGGTGGGCCGAGCCAAGCTGGATATCGGGGGCAGAATACTCTGCCGGGATTTGATGGCCGAGCGGGCCGGAGCGATTCAACCGAGGTAGGATCAGCCATGCTTCAACAACCGACGAACAAGAGACTTGATAGCACTTCCAGATTCGATCAGCGCCGTAAAGAGGAACGATGCAGCGGCAGAACTGAACACCCCGAGTGCAACCGGTTTCTTGGCGAAGTTCCAGGCCAGGATCGAAAAGAGCACGAACAGGCACCAACGCCACGAGCGGCTGAACCACCAACACGGGAGCCACCAGAGGCCTGCCGGTTTGGCACGATTCCATGCTTCGTCGAACCTGTCTCGAAACAGCCGAACGACATTGAGATCGAGATTCTGCGGACATTCAAATTCAATCAATGTTCCTTGCAGGCTTCGTTGTTTGAAGGGATCGTACACATCCAGCCGGAGTAATCGGCCATCAATACACATGCAGGTTGCAATGTAAGTATCGCAGAGATGTTGGACAACCCGCACCTCGAAGGCGGGAATGTCCTTGGAATGAATCGTCCAGCCCCGGATCGCTTCGACTGCGGCCCTGCGCATCGTCTCGCCACGCAGCGTAGCGACGAGGTGAGGTGCCGCCAGAAGAACCTTCACCTTAACGCCCTTTCGTGCCCGCTCCTGGAGTATCGGGACTGATTCGAGCTTCGGAGTTGTCGCAAGCATCGGTAGGCAAATTTCGGACTGGGCCGTCTTGAGCAGTTCCAGATAGCTCAGGTAGACTTCTTCATCGTTCATGCTTCCTCGGATACGAACAACTGGGTCGACCGAGGACCGAATCTTCTTTAACGTGTCTTTAGCGTTCTTGTCGCCTAAGAAATCGGCGAGCAAGCCCCGCAATCCAGTGGCTTGCCGAAGGATTGTCTGTCCGTAGGTGTCGTATGGCTCGATCCAACCCCGTTGCTTAAGATCACGAATTGCCGACAGCGCCTCGTCAGGCAACTCTAGACCTTGGTACTGTCGGACTATATCCGCCAATTCCGCCTCGGGCCTGGAATGTTCCCTTGTTGCCATCACGACAGATAGGGCAGCCGATGCAGGTGCAAGTCCCTTGTTTGTGAGACTTTGAACAATAGAATTCTCTTCGGGGGTTAGGGCGATCATGTCTAGCTCCACATGCTGACCGAGAACCGTGAGGCACATGAACCCCGTTTGGGGCACAGATTGTCAGATTATAATCTATCCAGCCGAGCACTGGAAATACCCTCGTGGCGGCCGTGGGGAGCCTACTTGGCTGGATTGCAGCAGGCGTGCCCGTTACCATAACGGGGACCATATCCGCCAGTTCTTCCCACGTCAGCGTTTCATCCGCCATGTTCGCACTCCAGATGGGGGCCCGCATTCCCGCGGCGTTGCGCCGCCCGTCGAATTTCCCGTGTCCGGATGGAGTTCGACGGAAACAACGACAATATCGCCGGGGCGGCGTTATCGCTGGAAGCAGCAGCCCGCTTTGCAAGCCGCCTTCGTCGCCAGCAGTAGCCGGTAAGGCCGATGACGCCGGCGGCGAGAAGGACGAGCGTGCTCGGTTCCGGGGTCACGGCAAACTGGCTATTGTGATCCAAGACGGCCCAGACGGTATGGTTGCTCGTATTCACGCCCCAATCGCCCAACGTCGTGTCGCCGTTCCACGGTCCGACTCCAAGGAAATCATCGTTGCTGCTGCCGAAATTATCAAGTACGGCTGACTCCCAGCGATCGTCGGCAGTATCCAGGTAATCCATCTGGATCAATCCGGCCTGGGCAGCCGCCAGTTCGCTCAACCCAGTCCTTTCTTCGAGGAGCAGCGGGCTGTAGGTCATTTGCAGCACGAACGTATCGGTATGGACGCTCCCGTTCTTGGTCTGTCCATCCACGACCCCGATGCCGGTCAAATTGACGACATCACTGACCAGGCCCTCGTTCGAGGCCGCTGTCCGCCAGGCCATACTGACATTCGTTGAAACACTTGCGGTTCCTGCGAGGATCGTGGCCGTGCTGCCGACCATGCCCTGGCCGCCACTTCCTGTAGTCGCCATCACCGTGGATTGGAGATTGGCGTAGCTGGCTCCTGGGGCGACGGGAGCGGTCGCTGCGGCGCCGAAGGTCCCTTGCGAATTGCTGTTATCGGCCGTAGCGCTGCCCACACTGCCTTCGAGCGTGACCGTCACCGCCCCGTTGTTGTTGCCGCCCGCGCCCGGCAACGTGCTGTCGTCCGCCAGTTGGGAAGCGGCCATCGTAATGGTGCGGATCCCCGTTGTCGTGTAGTTGCTGGTGTTCAGCGCGGCGGTGAAAGTGTTGCCAGTGCCAGCCGCGAGCCCGTTGAAAGTCGAGAGATTCGTGGTAAGTGCCGGATCGCCGCTTGTCGTGAAGCCGGTCAATTCCATGTTCGCCGTGTAGGCCGCCGACGTGTTCGACGCCAGATTATAGATCGTGAAAGTCTGGCTCGGCACGTTTGCCCCTCTCAGGACGTTGCCGAAGTTGATCGTCTCGGTCGTTTGGCTGGCGGTGGAGGAGAGCGAGGCGTTGGAGTGGTCGAGGACAGTCAGCGTTGCGGCGGTCGAGATGCTCGATGGGGCCGACGCCCCGGCCAAGGTATGGTCATCGCCCACGTTGAGCGAGAAGGTCTGGGTCTGCATGCCCAACGTGCCGGTGTTGAACGCTGCGATGTAGGACTGGGAGGAGCCGGACGCAATCAAGGCTCCGCCGGTAGGACCGCTCACCCCACTGCCCAGCGAATTGACATCCAGCGATGCCAGCCCCGTCTGTCCAGAAGTGCCATTGGATAGGTTCAAGCCTGCGCTGATGCCGGTCGCTCCGACGATGACCATCTGGTTGTTGCCGCTGACCACGCTAAGGCTGGGGGCGGCATGGCCGAGGACGGTCAGGTTTCCTGTGCTGTAGACCTGGGAAACGTCCAAGAGACAACTGGCGGGGAAGTTGTTCACCATATTGAACTGGCCGCTGGGGGTAACGCCCGACCAGTTGAACACCTGGAAGGAATGGCCGAAAAGCGTAGTCGGATCGACTCCGCTCGCAACGCCCAACTCCAGGCTGCCGCCGAGCGTTACGAGGATTCCGGAATCAAAGGAAATCGTCGAACGCCACGGGTTACCGTCAAACTGGAATACAAGGGATGTTCCTGGGGTCATACTCATCCCTTGGAGAACGTGGATCGGGATGCTGCCGCTATAATTGCGGACGGTGAGGCTAGGGTTGGTCGAGTCCAGGTGCAACCCCTGGATTGTGCCGTCTGGAAGGACTGCATTGGTGCTGGTGGCAGCGGAGCCGGAAAACCCTTGTGCACCGCGCAGATCGGCGCCGGTCAAGATGGCATTCGTCAGCGTGGCGGAATTAAGGTTGGCATTCGTCAGGTTCTGGCCCGAGAAGTTCCAGCCCGACAGGTTGTTGTTTTCCAGGCCGATGCCCTGCAAGTTCTGGGCGATGTAGCTGGCGGTGCTATAGAGTTGCGAGGACGTGAGGTTCGTCTGACCAAACGCTTCGTTATTGAGACCAAAGTCGGCCCCAGTCACGATGGCCCCCGTCAGCGTGGCACTGGTCAGATTGGAAGTATTAAGGTTGGCATTGGTCAGATTGGCATTGGTCAGATTGGCATTGGTCAGATTGGCGGAATTAAGGTTGGTATTGGTCAGATTGGCATTGGTCAGATTGGCACTGGTCAGAATCGCGGAATTAACGTTGGCACTGGTCAGGTTCTGGCCCGAAAAGTTCCAGCCTGACAGGTTGTTCTCCCACAGGCCGATGCCCTGCAAGTTCTGGGCGATGTAGCTGGCGGTGCTATAGAGTTGCGAGGACGTGAGGTTCGTGCTACCAAAGTTGGCCCCAGTCACGGTGGCCCCCGTCAGCGTGGCCCCCGTCAGCGTAGCCAGATTGGGCAAGGAATAAAGTTTGGCATTGGTCAGGTTCTGGCCCGAAAAGTTCCAGCCTGACAGGTCGTTGAAGTACAGGCCGATGCCCTGCAAGTTCTGGGCGATGTAGCTGGCGGTGCTATAGAGTTGCGAGGACGTGAGGTTCGTGCTACCAAAGTTGGCCCCAGTCACGGTGGCCCCCGTCAGCGTGGCGTTGGTCAGATTGGCAGAAAAAAGGCTGGCATTAGTCAGGTTGGCATTGGTTAGCGTGGCACTGGTCAGCGTGGCGGAAGAAAGTGTGGCATTAGTCAGGTTCTGGTTCGAAAAGTTGCAGCTCGACAGGTTGGTGCCTCCGAGGCCGATGCCCTGCAAGTTCTGGGCGATGTAGCTGGCGGTGCTATAGAGTTGCGAGGACGTGAGGTTCGTGCTACCAAAGTTGGCCCCAGTCACGGTGGCCCCCGTCAGCGTGGCGTTGGTCAGCGTGCCGGAAGAAAGTGTCCCACTAGTCAGGTTCTGGTTCGAGAAGTTCCAGCCCGACAGGTTGTTGCCTCCCAGGCCGATGCCCTGCAAGTTCTGGGCGATGTAGCTGGCGGTGCTATAGAGTTGCGAGGACGTGAGGTTCGTGTGACCAAAGTTGGCTCCAGTCACGGTGGCCCCCGTCAGCGTGGCGTTGGTCAGGTTGGCGGAATTAAGGTTGGCATTGGTCAGATTGGCATTGGTCAGCGTGGCACTGGTCAGCGTGCCGGAAGAAAGTGTCGCATTGGTCAGATTGGCATTAGTCAGATTGGCATTGGTCAGCGTGGCAGTGGTCAGATTGGCAGAATGCAGGTTGGCGTTGGTTAGCATGGCATTGCTCAGATTGGCCGAATTAAGGTTGGCAGTGGTCAGATTGGCAGTGGTCAGGGTGGCACTGGTCAGAATGGCGGAAGAAAGTGTGGCATTAGTCAGGTTCTGGTTCGAAAAGTTGCAGCTCGACAGGTTGGTGCCTCCGAGGCCGATGCCCTGCAAGTTCTGGGCGATGTAGCTGGCGGTGCTATAGAGTTGCGAGGACGTGAGGTTCGTGCTACCAAAGTTGGCCCCAGTCACGGTGGCCCCCGTCAGCGTGGCGTTGGTCAGCGTGCCGGAAGAAAGTGTCCCACTAGTCAGGTTCTGGCCCGAGAAGTTCCAGCCCGACAGGTTGTTGCCTCCCAGGCCGATGCCCTGCAAGTTCTGGGCGATGTAGCTGGCGGTGCTATAGAGTTGCGAGGACGTGAGGTTCGTGCTACCAAAGTTGGCCCCAGTCACGGTGGCCCCCGTCAGCGTGGCGTTGGTCAGGTTGGCGGAATTAAGGTTGGCATTGGTCAGATTGGCATTGGTCAGCGTGGCACTGGTCAGCGTGCCGGAAGAAAGTGTCGCATTGGTCAGATTGGCATTAGTCAGATTGGCATTGGTCAGAATGGCGGAATTAAGGTTGGCATTGGTCAGGTTCTGGCCCGAAAAGTTCCAGCCCGACAGGTTGTTGCCGAACAGGCCGATGCCCTGCAAGTTCTGCGCGACGTAGCTGGCGGTGCTATAGAGTTGCGAGGACGTGAGGTTCATGTTACCAAAGTTGGCTCCAGTCACGGTGGCCCCCGTGAGCGTGGCGTTGGTCAGGTTGGCGGAATTAAGGTTGGCATTGGTCAGATTGGCATTGGTTAGCGTGGCACTGGTCAGCGTGCCGGAAGAAAGTGTCGCATTGGTCAGATTGGCATTAGTCAGATTGGCATTGGTCAGCGTGGCAGTGGTCAGATTGGCAGAATAAAGGTTGGCATTGGTCAGCATGGCATTGCTCAGATTGGCCGAATTAAGGTTGGCAGTGGTCAGATTGGCAGTGGTCAGGGTGGCACTGGTCAGCGTGGCGGACAGAAGGTTGGCACTAGTCAGGTTCTGGTTGGAAAAGTTCCAGCCCGACAGGTTGTTGTCTTCCAGCCCGATGCGCTGCAAGTTCTGGGCGATGTAGCTGGCGGTGCTATAGAGTTGCGAGGACGTGAGGTTCGTGCCACCAAGGTTGGCCCCAGTGACGGTGGCCCCCGTCAGCGTGGCGTTGGTCAGCGTGGCGGAATTGAGGTTGGCATTCGTCAGGTTCTGGCCCGAAAAGTTCCAGCCCGACAGGTTGTTGCCGAACAGGCCGATGCCCTGCAAGTTCTGGGCGACGTAGCTGGCGGTGCTATAGAGTTGCGACGACGTGAGGTTCATGTTACCAAAGTCGGCCCCAGTGACGGTGGCCCCCGTCAGCGTGGCGTTGGTCAGATTGGCAGAATTAAAGGCGGCATTGGTCAGCGTGGCATTGGTCAGGTTCGCATTGGTTAGCGTGGCACTGCTCAGCATGGCAGAATAAAAGTCGGCCCCAGTCACGATGGCCCCCGTCAGCGTGCCACTGGTCAGATTGGCAGAATAAAGGTTGGCATTGCTCAGATTGGCATTGGTCAGATTGGCAGAATAAAGGTTGGCATTGCTCAGGTTGGCATTGGTCAGCGTGGCACTGGTCAGCGTGCCGGAAGAAAGGCTGGCAATGGTCAGGTTGGCATTGGTCAGCGTGCCACTGGTCAGATTGGCCGAATTAAGGTTGGCATTAGTCAGATTGGCATTGGTCAGCGTCGCACTGGTCAGTGTGGCGGAATTAAGGCTGGCATTAGTCAGATTGGCATTAGTCAGATTGGCATTGGTCAGCGTGCCGGAAGAAAGGTTCGAATTGGTCAGATTGGCATTGGTTAGCGTCGCACTGGTCAGTGTGGCGGAAGAAAGGTTGCTCCCTATCAAGTAAGCCTGCGTGAGGTCTAGATTGGCGAGATTGGCCTGATAGCCAGCAGAAACGCCGCTCCCCCCAGGGCACACGGTGGACGAAGGAACGACGGTGCCACTGCTGCTCAGAGTCCACTCATAGATGTCGGCGTTCGTTTGCGACACCCTCAGCATGAGCAAGAGTACCGAAACCAGGATGTTGAGATTCCACTTCATGAGCGTTACCTCCAATAGATCGAGAATTAAACGGAATACAGACCAGCAAATGACATGCTATCAACCAACGCTTCATGCCTTATGACCAAACTCATTCTGTGACGAAGGCTCTGCGAGTGCCAGCATCCCGTCCCGCCAAGCCGACACCAAGCGGCGATTCGCTCAGAGTCCGAAAAGGAGAGCGTTTTCAAGCAATGCAGCAGCTTCCCGGTCGATCTACGATGATCATTCATGGGGTTCTTACCCGCGTCACGCCTGCCGGAACCCCGTCAGCGGCAGGCCGGCGTCTGTGATCTTGATTGGCAAATGGCGAACCCATAAGCCAACACCTTTTGCATCAACGGATTCCAACCGAAAGGTCGTCAGACCACGGGTATAGCTAGAGTCTCCACCGCGCCGCGTGGAGCAGCCCTTCGATCAGAGCCGAATTGTCAGAAGTGCAGTCCGAAGACGCCCACTGGTAACGAACCAGCGACGTGTTGGCTGCTCGCTGCCTCCGGGTGTTCACAACACCGCTTGGAGCCTGTAAGGTTACTACGGCAGTCGGCAGGAAATAGAACGCCGTACACCGATGCCACCGCCGGAAGTTTGTTTCCTGCCGGCCGCCACATTTGACGATCGTAGTCCACCAGAGATGCAATGTCTACTGTTGCGGTAAGAAATCAGGTTATTTTTCCGTGGGAGCTAACCCTATGGGAGGGGAAAAACTGCGCAATTGCGAAACTGGCTGCGGAATTGTGGACCTAAAGAGGGGCGGCCGACTGGTTACGAAACAGCGGCATGCCCTCTTTCACCTTCTGCGGTTTCTTTTCGGCGGGCAAGGTGGCATCACTGCGACCTTCGTAGGGCACTGCTCGGCGTGGGCTTTCCAGTTGGCGACGTACGTGAGGCCATGGACTTGTCGCGGACGTAAACGGCGTTCTTGACTGGACGCCGGTCGACTTCTGCCGTTGCCATGCGTAGCCCAGCAACCGATGGCACCTCGCTGCCCACCGGCCCGCAGATCGCAGCATGGCGGCGACGTGGCGTTGCGGCGGGGGCCAGCCGGGCGGAAATCGAGAGCGACGTTGGCGAGGGCGGAGGTGGCTTGATGGGCCTCACTTTGCGGGAACGGTCAAACCTTCCTTGATTCGCTCGAACCGCACGACCTGCTTTACTACATGCGTTTCCGCCTTCGATGGAGTACCCGAGTCCCTGCCTGAGTCTCGGGGCCGAGGTTCGCCAGCCATTGTGTATTCCGTAGTCCAGTCCATGTGATCGGCATCGGGGAAGGACACGACCGTTTTCGTTGATGCGCGGATGTTCGAAGTGTTTTGGTCATTCGGCCCGATGGTCAATTCGTTGCCTGACAGCGAGTATTCTACCAACATGCCCTGTCCGTTCGGTCCCTGGGTCATCTTTCCATCAGCGAAAAACTCAAAGAACTGGTTGCTATCTCCTCCCACCGGCCGCCACTTGCCGACGATCTTCGCAGAATTTCGGGGCCAGAGAGTGAAAATGCCGATCGTCAGCAGGAGAACGACGCCGACTCCGGCAAGCCCCCACTTGGGCTGAACGAGAAAAAAACGCAAAGCATCGAATCTCGCAGAAAGTGGTGAAGGGCGGACGACTCGGGCAACAGACAGAATCGGGGGCGGGATGCTTGCAACAGGCGGAATCGGGGGCGGGATATTATTGGCGTCGGACGGTGAGAATTCACGGATGACCTCTGCCTTCTCTTCCGCAGACAACCCCTCGATCTCGTCTATCACGACCTTTACTTGTTCAAGTGATGCCCCCTCGTTTTTCAGGGCTTCGATCATTTCTCTAAGTTCAGGTGTCATGACTCCTTACCCCGCCGTTTCATAAGCGCGGTACTACTTGTCACTGAACGGATTGGCCTTCTCCTCGCGGCGCTGTTCGGCTTTTCTTGCTTCCTCTTCCTTGGCTTCGATTGCCTTCAGTTCGGCGCCGCGAGCCTTGATCTTGTCGTTGAGCGAAGAGTCATGCTTCGTGCGTACGATGACGTATTTCGGTTCGTCCATGGTTAGGTAAACCAAGTTGGAGAAGTTTCTCGCCGTGAGTGAGAAGTAGATATTGCGATCCAATCGATCAAAGCTGAATTTCGCCTTTCCGCGAATCGTCAAGCAGTCGCCTTTGGAAACCCATGCTGCTTCCGAAGCGGATAGCCTAACTTGTCCGAAATTTCCGTAGCCCCACGGCATACGGCCATAGCCTTCCGAAGGCATAAGCCCATAGCTCGCCTCACGCTCTAGCGACAATTGGTAAACCCCTGGAACGGCCTGACCGCCACCCTTCCCCTTTCCCATCGCCCCCGATCCCCTCCCTCTCGACGTGACCGGCTTAATGTCGTCAATCGGAAATCGCAAGCAAATATCCTTCCCGTTGTAGGACTTCAAAAAGGCATCTTCTTGTGCATTCCGAAGTGTTTGCTTTCTAATGGTCGTCTCATCGGCAGGAACCTCAAAAGCCTTCTCGACATCCTTGCGAAACTTCTCGCGATCCGTTTGCTCGGATTGCATTTCGCTTTCAGCTTCGTATGCGGCTTTCAGCAATTCCCGATCGGCCGTGCAGAGCTTGTCGATTGCGATCTTGAGAATCGCCCCGCCTTCCTTTTCAAGACGGACTTCCTTGCCGTCAATCGAGAGAACCTTGCCTCGGGCCTGGTGTTTGCCGGAGGCGTCCGTCCAAAGCATGAAATCCCATTCGATGCTGTCCGGAACGTCGATCGTCTTGATTTCCGCTTTGGGAATCTCGTTTTCGCCCTTGGCAGCCGTGGTTGTCTTGTGCGCGGGGGTCTCCACTTTCCCTTTCCCTTTCCCTTGCCCACGCGCGACGGCTGCAAAACTGAACACGATCAGAACAGTCAGCACAGAAATTGCGGTTCTCATAATGGGAGGCTCCTTTCGACGTGTTAGATCAAGCTGCCCGCCGCACGGGTTCTGTCCAGCAAGAGGGCAAGGACAAGATGGCTCGGGCGTCGTCTTCTGGTTGGTAAAAGGCCGTTTGCTTCGCAGCCCGCTTTGCAAGCCGCCTTCGACGTAAACCGTAGCCCAGGAGGCCAAGGGTGCCGGTACCGAGAAGGGCAAGGGTGGACGGCTCGGGCGTGGGTGTGATCGAGACGGCATCGAATAATGCCGTTTGATCGGCGGATTCGCCTGACGGCGTGCTCGTGACTAAAATCTCTAGCGTTTGCGTCCCGGCAGGAGCGAAGAAGTAGATTGGGCCATATTCGCTGAAAGGGCTGTTGCTCGTAGTTGTTCCATCGGCAAGCGGCGTAGAATCAAGATACAACCCATAATCCGTATCGCCGCCGAGAAGATCCTCGTAGCTAGTCCTTCCACCTGCAAAATAGTTGAGTTCATAGGTGCCAGACACGGGAAAAGTTACTGGCTCCGAGACATTAGCTCCTAAACCTTGAAGAAAACAAAATTGGTTTCCGTCTGGAATTGCACCCGTAAACCCAAAACTCGGGATACCATTAGCGGTAGCGATTCCATCCCCGCCCCCGATTCCAGGCCCAGTTGCATAGTACCAACTTGACGACGGTGGCTCGTATTGATAAGTGCTCACAACTGGACTCTCAAAACTGCCGTTGGTGACAAGGTTGATTTCCTGCCCACGAGCCAGGGTGGAAACCGCCAACAAGAACACGACCGCCACCGCCCCGAGCACAATTCGCTTCATTCTGCAAGACATTTCTAGCCTCCTTCGATTGAAAACGGGTTTCATTGAGCGCACGAAAAAGGGCGCCGTCCGATGCCGCTCTCACGACCCCGACCAAGGGGTAGACTAGAACAGCATGGCCGACGCCCCTTCGGGGCGCCGTCCAGAGGCTGCTTCTAGTCTTCAAGAGCCTTGCGGCTCAGGTTGGTCGTTTCGTGAGAAGCAGTTGGACGCTTGCGCGTTGATCTATGTATTCGCGGCCGTCAAGCGGCCTGTCTTATCTTTCATCCAGTCTCCAATTGAGTCAGGAAACCATCCTGTGGCCCCGCCTTCGCGGGCCGGGACCATCCTTCAGTGTAACCAGCAAGGGCGGCATTGCAAGCAACACGGAAAAGATTATCTGGCGCAGCAGCGTGCCAGATGATTGCGGCCGGAAGTCCATGGCCGGCATGGTTTGTGCTCGGCGGCAGGACCGGAAAGGGGCACCATAGAGCCAATGGGGGAGCCAGTAGGAGAAGTCGTGACGGCCACCAAGGTTTCTCCCCGCCCGCCAGCGGCGAAACAAGAGATCCAGGCAGGTGGTCTCACGGGCTCCCGGTTGAAAGCCCTGCCGGCTCATGCTACAACCATCTCGCGGCCGGGACGTGCCGGGGTCGTCCCCCGGACAACCTGAATGCCGAGCGTCTCGGCCGCTTTTCTCGGTCCATGCTCGTCGCCTTCCGCTAATGTCGTAAACACCGTCTTGACCACGATTTTCACGTTAAAGCATGCAGAAATCAGCAACGGTTTCAATTGCCGTTGACGCCCGCACCTTGAATCGTCATCATACTCGTCCATGACCGCGCTCTCTCCGGCGATGCTGCTCACCGACCGCTGACGCTCGGCACTGCCATCGCGTTCATCCGTCTTATGGGCGTCATGAAACTTGATCCGCGAAGACTTATCCGCCTGGCATTGGAGCGTTGGAAGAAACGGGCTTCGCGCGCCACGCTGCTGACGCCCGACGGCAAGTAGGTCCATCTTCTTGCCCCGCATGCAGGCCCAGTTGCGGCCTGCTCACGCGCACGGGATCGCCTCATGAAAACCATTGCCATCGATCTGGACGACGTGCTGAACAACTTCACAGAGACGTTGCAGCGGACGCAGTTTGTCCGCGACGAAACGTATGCCCTTTCCGAGGAGGTGTTTCAGGACTACGTCGCGAAGTTGCGCGGCGGCTGGACCGAGAACAGTGACCTTCTCTGCACCGAACACTCGTTTTTCCGGTCCAAGATTCACCAGCGGTGCTATGAGCTTGCCGAGGCCCGCGCCGATGGCGTTCGCTTCGCGCAGTGGCTCCGGCAAGACGGCTGGCGGATCGTGATCTGCACCTACCGCGATCTGCGGCGGGCGCAGGACTGCACGAGAAAATGGCTGGGGGACAACGGGATTCCGTTCGATTACCTGTTCATGACCGGCAACAAGATCGGTTTTTGCAAAGCCTGGGGGATTGAACACCTCATCGACGATGAGGCGGTCAACATCGCGCTGGGACCGCGCTTTGGAGTGAACGTCTATTACCCGGCCGCCGACCATGGGTACATGGTGCCCGGCCCCCCCCTGCCGCAGGCGAATCCCGTTCCCACGCCCGTAGCAGCCCGGGCATTCCAAACCTTCGACGAAATCAAGCCATGGATCCAAGGGTAAGCCTGCTCAAGGAGTTTTACCGGGGGTTTCCCAAAGACCGGGCCAAGCTGGAAACGGAGGAATACGGTTTTGCCTTTCTGGAGCGGCTGCTGACCGACGGGATGACTCTGGAATACGGCGAGCTGACGCCTTCCGGATTAGTGCATAAGTACAAGCTGGCGCGCATCCCGGAGCACCGGATGGACGAATTCCTCCTTGCCCACGTGGAGAAAGCCTGCAACGTCTGCCTCTACTTCGATATTCGGGCGAGCGACACCTTCTGTTTCAATCTCGACAACAACCACCAAGTCAACAGCAGTCAGATCATTCCGGAGATGGAGGTCGCGGTCCGCGAATTGGGAGGGCATCTGCGGGGTCTAGGGTGCGAACCGCTGATCGTGGCCAGCGGCCGCGGCTATCACGTCTGGGGCCGGCTGGAAGCCGCTGTCGCCAACGAGCGGCTCCACGACTTCATGCTCCGTTCTGGAGCGGCGACCTTAGCGGCGCTTGTTCGCCAGGGGCTTGACCGACATCAGATAAAATTTAACTTTTATCCGGACCCGAGAAATCAGCATGTCGTGTCGCTGCGACTGTTTGGATCCCGGCACGTGAAGAACAAGGTGTTCAGCCGCATTCTCACGCCGCAGGGGTTGCTCGATGAAACCGCTTCTTGGGAATTCTTCGCCGATTACGTGAAAAACCGGACCATCGCCCTCGCCCGATTCCAGTCCGCCCACGACTCCCTGCTGAGCCCGTCCTGACTATGCCGGCATTCTGGAACCCTTTGCGACCAGCCTGGCCCCAGAACCGTCCCGGCCCGCCAAGGTCGGCAGCGAGGCATACGTGTACTGCAACCGCGCGTCGGACACGACACTCGTTACATTTATGCATCGCCGTGCCTGCTATAATGGGCGAGTTACGTTTCCGCTTTAACCTCCTCGCAGAAAGGTCGAATCGAATGAAGAACTTGTTCACAGCGATGATTGTTGTCTTCACGGCCTCCACGTTGCCCGCCCAACAGCCCCCGAGCGTTGACCAACCGAAGATCACGGTCACGGGCGAAGCGCTCGTCTACGCCAAGCCGGACAAGATCGTCCTCAACTTCGGGATCGAGACTCGCGACAACCAGTTGCTCGCGGCCAAGCGAAAGAACGCCGACATCTGGAAGAAGGCCGCTGCCGCGCTCAAAGAAAGCGGTGTGCCTGACAAGGACGTGCAGACCGACTACCTCTCCGTCGAGCCGCGATACAGAAACTACAATGAGATCGACGAGCCGATCGGCTACGTGACGCGCAACATGTTCGTCGTAACGCTCTCCGATCCGGCGAAGGTGGAGTCGCTGATCTCCCGGATGCTGGAGGTCGGGGTGAATCACGTCAACGGCGTCGAGTTCCAGACCACGGAGTTCAAGCGACATCGGGAGTCGGCTCGCGAACTGGCGCTCACGGCGGCAAGGGAGAAGGCCGTGAAAATGGCGGCAGCGCTGGGATGCACCATCGGTACGCCGCTGGCCATCAATGAGAGCTTTGGCGGCGGCTCTTGGTACTTCTCCAGTTGGTCTGGCTGGGGCTACGGACGGTCGTCAGGCATGTCGCAGAACGTGATTCAGGACCAGCGCGGATCGGGCGGCGAAAACCCCGAATCCATGGCCCTGGGCAAGATTTCGATTCGGGCTGGCGTATCCGTGACCTTCGAGTTGAAGGGCAACCGCTCCGAACCGGAAAACCCTAGCGGCACAAAAACCAGATGATCGTGGCGGTCTGGCCCAGCAGGACCAGGGGCTGCTTCGATCCCGGCCGTCTGCCGTTCCCGGCGATTCTGCTGCGTTCCACGCTCCTAAGCCCACGGCAGCCCGCTGCGGCCTCCAGGAACGCGGCTGTGGCCATTGGCGCCCAGCTTGGCCGAGAAGCCGCTACTGCATTTCGAGACCGCCGGAGGGGCCGTAAGAATCGCAGGCGGGCTGCAATGTCGATAGGCCGGTTCCGGGTAGTGACCGGCCGCACATTGACAATCCCTCCCTCGGTAGGATAATCAATTACGTCTTCACGAAAGTTGCCGATGCGAACTCCCCGATTGTTCCCCGTCGCGCTGATCTCGCTGGTGCTCGGTGCCGGACCATCCCCTGCCCAGGCACCCGACACCGCCAAGCCGGAACAGGCGGAATCGAGGGCCACCCAGAGGCAACTCCACAGCCGCTCGATTCTGGATCGTACCGATGCCGTGCGGAAACTCGCTGAGTTCCCGCCTTTGGAAGGCGCAAGGCTCGCCGTGCAGGTGGGGCTGGCGGATCGGGAGGTCGACGTCCGTCGCGCCGCTTATGAGACGCTGCTGGGCTGGAAAGACGACGCCCAGGTTGGCGATTTCCTGCTCAAAAACCTCAAGCGCGAAGCCACGCTCAGGAAGAACGGTGTCCCCACGGCCGTGCCGGTGCTCGCCGTCCTGCTGGCCTCCGATCTACCCGAGACGCAGGAGCGACTGCGGAAGTTTCTGGAGCCTTGGCTGGCGAAGTCGAAGGAGGGCGAGCTTATCGTCGTGACTGTAGCCGATGAGTTGGGACTCCGGGCCGACGTGCAATCGTTGGCCACGCTGAAGAAGTTAACCCAACAAAAATGCTTCGCCGACTTTTTCGGCTGCCGCCGTGCGGTGGTTCAGGCGATGATCAACTTCCGCACGACCGAGTCGGTCGAGGCTCTGCTCGCCCTGTTGCCGAAGGTCGATGGTGAGGTCCGTGGCGATATTGTCCGCTACCTGGAAGAAATCTCACACGAAAATTTCAATTACGACGCCAAGGCGTGGCAGGCATGGTGGAAAGACCATTCCAAGGGGTTCAAGTTCCCGGAGCGTGCCGTCGCGGCGATCGGAACGGTCGCAATTCCCCAAGCTGGGCGCTCGTACTACGGGCTGCCGCTTTACGCCCGGCGAGTGGTGTTCGTGATCGATATCTCCGGTAGCATGGCTGGGCCACGGCTTGCGATGGCCCAGCGCGAACTTACCAGCGTCGTCAGTGGCCTGCCTGAAGACGCCAGTCTGGGACTGGTCGCGTTCAGCACACAGGTCTTGCCGTGGCGGAAGGAACTTGCAGGCGCGACGCGGGCGAACAAGCAGGACGCGTACCGGTTTATCAACCGGCTTATGGCGAGGGGAAGGACCGCTACCTATGACGCTCTGGAAGTCGCCTTTCATTATGACGCCGAGGCAATTTATTTGCTTTCCGATGGCGATCCGAACCACGGCAAGATCGTCAATCCGGCGGGAATCATTATGGCCATTTCCGGCCCGAATCGTGGCCGGCGGGTCTCGATTTATACGATCGGCATCGCCCCCGGCGCGGCCGAAGGGGCGAACGAGCTATTTATGAAGACCCTGGCGGACCAGAATTTCGGCCTGTACAAGCGGGTTGACCAATAGCCGCCGGCCGCTCCCTCTCGATCGAATCCGCGCTGCGAAGCCTGCTGGATGCCTCCTGACGCCGGAAATGGTAGAATGGAGCCAAGACAGTCACCAACAAGGCGGTGGCAATCATGGCGAAACGTACCAAGGCGGCGGCCCGCCAGGAGGCCGACAGCACGCAACCTAAGCCCACAACGGCCGAGGCGGCGGTTGAGTACTTCAAGGCCCTTTCCGTGTCCCCCGAGGCAATCCCGGGGCTTGTGGCCAAAGTTACGGGGCAGGGCGTTCTGTTTGCCGAGTGCGACCGGCTGGCCGATGAGTGGCGACGGGACCATGGCGGCCGTACATGGCTAGAAATCTTGCGGTGCAAACCGCCCGTCTCCCCGCCTTCGCTACTATCCTTCCGGGCACAGGTGGCGTTGTGGCGTGGATGGTATCTCGACAGCCCTGGCGACTTCTTGGACCTTGCCGGAAAGCTGCGGGACCTATGGAGCCAAGCCTGGCGTGTCGAGGCCATGGGCCCGCCCCCGCCGTTGCCGGCGGCGGCGCTTCGAATCATGCCGGGCCGAGACCCGGAGGCGGTGGAGATTGCCCTTGCAGCACTCGACAGCCTATTGCGGTGGTGCGATGGGATGGAACAGGCCGCGGCTCCTGCTGCTACCGACACCACGGGCGGAGAGGCAGAACAGGCCGTGGCACCGGCCGCGACCGACACCCTCGGCGGAAGCGATTACGTTTGGTTGGACGCAACAGAGGCTGCTACTTACGTCGGAAGATGCGCCAAGACTATCACGAATTGGATTCGTGGAGGGACGCTTCATTCCTACGGCCAGCGTGGAAAGCGGTATCGGTTTCTGAAATCCGAACTGGAGGCCAAGAAGGCGGCCCGGAAGCCCCGAAAGCCGCGTTAGATCGCCGACTAAGCTGGCCGCGTCGCCGCGGCCCCCGCAGGCGTCGAGGTGCTCGGCGTGGGCCTGTCGGCGGACGCGATGAGTTCACGTAGGAAGGAAACGGCATGATGACTAGGTTTTCAGGTCTGTGCAGGAACCTCTCGTTACTGGGGCTCTTGCTGGTGGGCACGGCTTGGCCGGCGCGTGGCGAAGACGAAGAAGGCGTGACATGGCTGGCCACTTACAAGGACGGCGCGCTGCCAGCCTCGCCGCAGTGGACCTGGCATGGCGGCAAAGACGCCCAGCCTGAGATGGTCAACGGCACGTTGCGGCTAACCGACGCCTCGGGGTCGCGAACTCTCCCACGAGAGAACCAGGATCACGCACCAAGGGCGGGCTATTACCGGACGACCTGGGACGCACGCCCCGGCCAGGAAATCGTTGTCGAGGCCAAGGTTCGCGTCGCCTACCTGTCACTTCCCGGCCAGGGGCCAAGCGGTTGGAAGGACGCCAGGATCACAAATCCCTGGCTCACCGGCACGCCCATCGGCATCCTGGTCAGTGACGGACAGCATCAGAATGGCTTGATACTGAGCGATGGCTGGATATCAACCTTCGAGGATCGCTTCTGTCGTATCAAGACCACCGACGCCTTTCACGTCTACAGGCTGATCATCCGTGGCACGGACATGCAGGTGTACGTGGACGGCCAGTTGAAGATCCGCGGTCAGGACGCCTTCTCGACGCCGGACACCGAGCGGACGCCGTTCCTCCTGTTCGGCTCTAATGCAACCCAGCGTCGTTATATACTCAATTACAGCGGCGAAGCCGACTGGGCCTACGTCAAGGTCGGCTTCCGCCCGGCACGAACACCGCTGGCCAAGCAGGAGTTGAAGATCACTTTCAGCCAACCGTGGCAGATTCCCAGCACCGCTAAGTGGCCCCAGACCCGGCCGTACCTGTACGAGGTCGGCCGGGGCGTCCTGTTGCTGAGCGTCGCCCAGGGGCCGGACAAGTTCTATGAGCCCTACGGCATTCTTAAATCGACTGATGAGGGCAAGACCTGGACCGAGGTCGAAGGCCTGCAACGGAAGATGTTTGCGCCGCAGCCGATGATCCGCCTGGCCGACGGCAATATCTTGGGTGTCTCGCGGTGGAGCCTTTGGTACAACGACCCCTATTATGAAGACGCCGATGCTGTCCATGCCGTGGGCATGACCTATCTCTTCGATCCCCTGGCAACGTCGTTCAGGATGTACGAGAACCAAATCGTTGTTGCTCCCGGGATTGTCGAGGTGAAGCAGCAGGACAATCGCGAACAGGGGATAGCCTTCGACCGCCATATTTTCGACGTGGGCGGTGGCAAGATCCTTGCCGTGGCCAAGGGGTTCCCCAGAGAGCGCCACTATTTGATGCAGTCAACGGACGCGGGGAAGACGTGGACGCGCTTCTCTGGGCCGATTGTTGGGGGCGACGAGCCCAGCGTGGCGCGGATTACGCCACAGGAGTGGACGGCGCTGGTGCGCCAGGGCTCATGGTGCCCGTTACTCCAGTTGTGGTCGCACGATGGCGGCAAGACCTGGGGCCAGCCGATGGTGCTGGAGGAGGGCAGCGTGGACGCGGACGTGGTCGTGATGGGCAACGGCGTGCTGGCTTGCAGCTATGGCCGGCCCGGTTGCAACCTGATGCTGAGCACAGACCAGGGCAAGACCTGGGGCTATCACCGGATCATCATCGACTCGAAGCAGGGAGGCTTCTTTTATACCACGGTCCGAGAGGTCCGGCCCGGGCGGCTGCTGTACATTCACGACTCCCCGAAGTTGACCGCGCAGTACGTCGACGTGGAGCTGCTCAAGTGACCGGCTGAGCGGTGCGCCGTATGCAGCCGAAAAAGCCCGAAAAACCGGCGAAACCACCCATCTGATGGTCGCCTCCGCTCGATCCGAAGCTAAAAACCGCCAAACGCGCCGCTGAAAACGACAACCACAGGATAAGAGAGCGCTGCGGCGACCAAAAACGGACGGATTCGCGCGAGTATTTGGGAGAATTTGCAGCGGCACCTTGGCCGCGATCCGCGTCCATGCCAAAATCGGGCGCGTTCCGTGGATCAAAACGCCTATCAGTCAGTTGTTGAACGAGCGTACAATTGCTGTAAGGGCTCCAGTCGCTCGCAGCGGAAAAAAAGCGACAGGAGTTTCTCGTACATATCTTGCGTACGGGAACAACGCATGCTAGAATGGTTGGGCTGGGGAATTCTCCGATCGCCCGACCGACCCGGGAGTGCTGTCGTGCCCGATGCTCAATCCCAATCGAAGATCCTCGGTTCCGAATTGGAACTCGGAAATGTCCTTTTCATTTTGTTCATTCCGAGCAAAGACAAAGACGGCAAGGCTTTGAAAGACGCCGAGTTGTGGTCCAGTGCCGCAGGCGACAAGCTCACCGATCTTTTCGGCGGCGCAACCGAAATGCCTCCGGCGAAGGGAAAATGGTACAATGAAGAGAGCGAGAAGATAATTGCCGAAAGTGTCGTCTTGATTCATTCGTATGCAACCGAAGCTAAAGCGAATGATGAGAATAAGATAAAGGTCTTGGCGCAGTTTCTTCACCGGATGGGGAGACAAACGAACCAAGGCGAAGTGGCCGTTGTCATCGACGGAGTGTTCCACCGCATTCGGAAATTCAGCCTCGGCGGGGCCAAAAAATGAGCAAGGTCAATCAATTCGCCATCAGTGCGATCCTGAATTCAGAGATCGTCGGTCGATTCAACTTTGGTCACGGACAAATCGATTCGCTTGCCGATAGTCAGCGATTCCTGGATGCGCGAAGCATTGCCGAATCCCCCTCGGACATCCATGGCAACGAGCGTGTAGACAAGGAAAAGGTTAAGAAAGCATTTCTCGCTGTTCGCAACGCCCGTGATGACAGAGGATCTTCTGACCTCTACATCGCCGATCCGAATCGCAATGCGCTCTTTATCGCAAAGTGTCGCCAAATGGGGCTCAAGGCTAGTGAGTACGTTTTGAATAAAACGCTTCTCAACGCTCGCAAGAATAGATTACTCGCTGGGCTTCACTCCGTAAGGACTTCGGTCGACTACGAGGACTTTGCCTTCGCTTGCGAATTCGCTGCAACCGAGCTCAAGTACAAAACCGGTGTAAGCATCGATGACATCGTATGCGATCCCAACATCGCCGAACAGTACGATTCCATCGCGGCGAAGCTTTCACCGGGCCACAAACCATTTGAGTATCGTTGGGCGATTCTCAGCATTCGTAAATCCGGGCGGAGCGTCGATTGGAAGCCATCGTACACGATGCCGAAATTTGAACGCACATTTCGCCTGGTAAGCGATCCATTGAACGAACTGCCGAGTGATGGGGGCGCCTACATCCTTTACGAAAACGCCAGGAAACGCGCTCTCTATGCTCGCGCGACCAAGAAGCTTCGTCATGCCGTCGACTTGCATCGCCAAAGCAAGTTCATGGATGCCATTTTCGACAAATTCTGGGAGCCGAAACTCGAAGATTTCCTTATCACTTTCGCAGAGATTTCGGAGAAGGCAATGCTAAAGCCGGTAGAGCGAAAGATTATCGAAGTTGAAAGGCCGCTCTTCAATATTCCGCGAGCAGCGTGATGGACCACCTACGACCAATTCGTGCGCTCCACCGAATCGTTCCCCCGCTCAAATGGCACGGGGGAAAGAGCTATCTGGCTCGCAAGATCGTCGAGATGATGCCGCCGCATATCCATTACGTGGAGCCTTACGCCGGAGGCCTAGCGGTCTTGCTTGTTAAGGATCCGGAAGGGTTCTCCGAGGTCGTTAACGATCTGAACGGACAGCTCTGCAATTTTTGGAACGTTTTGCGTGACACATCTCTTTTTGACGGCTTCTATCGGATGGCTCAGGCTACACCATTCTCCGAACAGGTTTGGCGGCAAGCGCACGATGCGTTGCAAGGCGAGGCCGAATGTACAAACGTCGAGCGAGCATTTTGGTTCTTCGTCACCTGTCGGCAATCGCTGGCGGGAAGAATGGACACGTTCGCTCCCCTCTCCAAAACGCGCACGCGCCGCAACATGAACGAACAGGCTTCGGCCTGGCTGAACGCAGTTGATGGACTTCCTCGTGTCCACGCTCGACTTAAACATGTAGCTATTTTGAACAAACCGGCCCTCGACGTTTTGGTCCAAGAGGACGGCGTTAAGACTTTGTTCTATTGCGATCCTCCCTATCTCCACGAAACTCGCGCCGATCGCGACACGTATGAGCACGAGATGTCTGAAAAAGAGCATGAAAGCCTTCTTAGGACCTTGATCGAAGTCAAAGGGAAAGTGATGTTAAGCGGGTACCACTTGCGCTTGTATGATTCAATTCTCGGCAAATGGAACTGTCACGACTTTGAATTGCCCAACAACGCTGCCGGTGGGAAAAAGAAACGCAGAATGATCGAAGCTCTCTGGTGCAACTTCTAAGGTTCTTTCAGTTCGACCATTTCTCGGAATTCCTGGTAGGGTCGAGAGGTGACGCGGTGGGTTCTTTCCCGCCTGGATCGCCTCGTCGCGGCTGGCGTACTTGACCAGGTTCTTCTCGGAAATCTTCGCCGCCGACTTTGGCAATCCGCCCGGTGGAAGACCTGCGACCTTGCGAAGGCGACGTAGCCCTCAGTCACAGGAGCCGTCGCCGGCGCGGCGGGCTTGGCAGATTCCGCTCGGTGCGCTTGGGAGTGACCTTCCGTGCGCGCGGCGTAGGGATCGGAATGGTCGGCATGGACTTTCCAGTTGGCCGCGTACTTGGCCGCCAGTTCCGGGGAGCGGATCACCAGCAGGTTCTCGACGCCCGAACTTAACAGGAATTACTCCGCATCGCACACGACGCGGAAGCCCACGTCGAAGACGCGCTGCCACGGCCAATAGCTGATGCGACAGCCTGAGCGGGCCAGGTCGGCACGGCCATACCAGGAGCCCCCGCGAACAGTTTTACGCGTGTCACGGGCAGCGTGCCGCGGGTCGCCACTACGGAACGGATACGGCAGATAAGTGCTCGCGGTCCATTCGGCCACGTTGCCATGCATGTCGTACAGACCCCAGGGATTCGCCTGGTACGTTCCTACTGGGGCGGAGACCGTGTACTTGTCGTCCACGGCATCCACGGCCATGAACGCTTGCACCCGCTCCCGGTTGGGCAGCGAGAGTCTGAGCAGGGACGTATCGGCTAGGTTGGCGAAGGGCGCGGAGTCGGTGCCCACCGGGCCATAGCTCAGGGCCGTGTCCGTGCCTGCCCGACAAGCCCATTCCCATTGCCCCTCACTCGGCAGTGTACACTTCCTGCCGGTCTTCTGCGACAGCCAGCGACAGAATGCCTCGGCCTCCTCCCAGGAAACGCGGCACACGGGCTGACGGGGCTGGCTCAGGGAAAGGAAGTAATCCGCACTCCACTTCAGCCACAGCACGCCCTCGTGCCCGCTCTGGTGGGAGGGGTCGAAGCTGGAGTATTGCTCGTTGGTCACCTCGAACTTGCCCATCCAGAACGGCCGCTCGATTTTTGTCTTGGCGAGCGGTCTTTCATCAGGGTAGCCCGCCGGATCGCCCATGACGAATTCTCCCGCCGGGATCCGTACCAGTTGCATCTTGACCCCGGCCGCCAACTTAAGCTCGATTTGCACCTGGCCGCCGGCAGCGGCTTGGCGCCGCTTGGCTTCCTCGGCCGAGAAAGGCCACCCCGCAACCCGGACAACCTCCGCGGGTGGCTCGGGCGGCGGTATCACGGGCACGATGGGCTCGCGGGGCACGCTCAGGACCACTTCCGGGTCCTCATCCCTCCCCGCATAGCGCCGCAACAACTCGATCCGGCGATCGCGGCACTGACGGGCCGTCGCGTTGCCGCGCACGGTGGGGATCTCCAGCCATGTGCCGTACGCAGGGGCGTTCATGTCCATCCAGGTCACGAGGCGATCCCATCCCTCCGCGTCCAGCCGCACGTTGTGATGGCCCTTGCGGAGCATCTGCACCAGAGGGTTAGTGTCGGCATGGTAGTCGGCCGGTGGGAGCATGCACGGGTCGCCTTCCAGCCCCGGGCTGCGGACGAAGCGGCGCAGCGCATAGAACGACGGAGGAAAAGGGGCATGGGAGGCCGGCAGCTCGCGGGGTTCGGCACGGCGGAGGTCTGGCCGGGGCTGGCCGCCGGGCGACAGCCGGCCGTCGTGGCAGCCCACACAGTACTTGTCCAGCACCGGCTGCACTTCGCGGTCCCAGCTAAACCCGCGGACAGGTCCATACCACGGGCTGATCCGGCATGGCTGGCCGGCCGGGGCACGGGCGGGTTTCGGCGGCGCGCGGTTCGCATCCTCATGGCAGCCCACGCAAGAGACCGCCTCGCCCGGCATGGCCGTAAACCAGCTCCGCATCAATTGCAGCGCCTTGCCTTCAGCGTCCAAGGGCTGCACGGCGATGGGCGTGTTGGCCGGCACGGTGAAGTAGGCCGAGCCGTCCTCGGCCACGGGCACGGTGCCGAGTACGCGCCGCACGTCCCACGGCCCGTCCATGCCCACGTAGTCCTCGATGCCCGACGTGCCGAAGTAATTGAAGTGGTAGGTGAACAGCCGCAGTCGCTTGACCGTGCCGCGCGGAATCCCGCGGAGCCCTTCGCCCGCATAGACGTTCGACAAGTAGACGGTAGCCTCGCGGGAGGCGAGGTTGACTCGATCGGGGATGACATGGGGCCGCTGCGTCCTACGCAAGGGTATGGGCTCGAACAGCACCGCCTCCTCTTCCTCTCGCAACAAGACCAGGTTGTCGAACACGTCCGCCAGGTAAATGCCCCACCGCGACTTCTTCGTCGGCTGGCACGATACGAGGAAATACTTATCGCTCAAGGGGTAGGGGTGGAGAAATCTAGGCCAGGATGCGTCGACCAATCCGTCGACCATGACCGCTTCAACGCTCCGGCCCCAGCCGGGAATGCGCTGTACGACACCTTCCGCCTGGCGGCGGCCCTTGGCCACGTCGAACAGCACCAGTTCTCCCGCCCGCGCGGTTCCGTGATGACCGGAGATGACGCCCACGAACATGGTGGGACGTTGCGGAATGGGCTTCGCGTAGAAAATGCGGTTGGGCCAGAAGCCGCCGCTGGCGTAATAGGCTCGTTGCTCGGTACCGTCCGGGTTCATGGTGAAGAGCCGCGCGCTGAACGCGTGCGCGATGTCGGTGTATTCCCAGCGCGTGTAGAGCACGCGCCCGTCGCTGAGCATCGTGGGACAGAAGTTGTGGTCCTGATCGAAACACAAGCGGCGCACGCCGGAGCCGTCGCTGTTGGCCACGTGCAGCGTGGACACCGCATCCAGCCGCCGTTCGCACGGCACCGACTGGAAACAGCCCGTCGAACCGAAGAGAATGCGGCCGTCGGGCAGATAGCAGGCATCGTAGTTGTCCACGTTGTCGTCTTCGCCGCGCGTCACCTGGCGGAGGTGCTTACCGTCCACGCCGATTTCGAAGACCTGGAAGCGGTCATGACTGCCGATCGAGGAGAACAGCAGCCGTTGGGCGTCGAAGTCGAGTGTCATGTCGCCGACGAAGACCGGTTTTTCCGGGCGGTATAGCGTGGTGAGCCGCCCGTCGGGCCGGACGGGCGAGAGCATGGCAATTTCGTTCTGAAAGGGGATCTCTCGCAGCACGCCCGTACCTTGGAAGTTGACCGGCAAGCCATTCAAGTGGCCTATGGGGTTGTTCGGAAACGGCATCCGCAGGGGCGGCTGCGGCTTGAGCTTCCGCGCGTCCTTCCGTTTCACCAGAAGCAGTCGGTCGAAGTCCAAGAGCGGATTACTGAGTAAGGCTTCGGCGCGTAGCGTCTCGAATTCCTTGATGGCCGCGAAGAACCGATCTGGATCGGCTGCTGCGTTGGCGGTCCCGCGCGGCGACGAGGGCCTTCTGCACTTCCACGATGCAGCGAAGATACTCCGGTCCCTTGGCATATCCGCGGCCGTAAGTCTGCATCAAGTCCTCCACGGCCAACCGCAAGGACTGGAGATTCGAGTCCTTCCATTCCTGGCAGGCTCGTTGCCTCGCATACGCTGCGGCAGAGATTCCGCCGATCGTCGTCAGGCTGCATTGGGCGAAGGACACCCGCGCAGGACCTGCCCCCGGCCCGCCCGAGCAACCGACCAGGGCGGGACATCCGCGTAGTTCCTCGTCAAAATCGCTCCAGGTCGTGGTCCAGCCGGCCGGCTCCGCATCGCCGTCGAGCCAGGCCTTGCCGTCCAGTTCCCCCGCGGTCTTGCATAGCTTCAGCCAGTACCACTTGCCGGTCTTGTAGGGGAACTTGCGCCCCGGACCCCAAGTTACATAATCGTGGACGAACTGAAGCCGGCCGCCATGAAAGACCAGGTTCAAGCCGCGCCCGGTCTGGGGATCGCAGCAAAGGCCGATGCCGGCACGCGCCAGATCGCTGTCCTGCCAGGTGTCAAGACGCAGTTTGGCCGTCAACACGACGCCGGTCACCAGGTTGGCGCGATTGCCGAGGACGAGGATCGCTTTACTGGGATCATCGAGCCCCGGATCGATCTGCTTGAGGCACTCACCTTGAACCTCCCACTTTCCGCCAAGGACTTTCCACGGCTTAGCGAGCCCCTGCTTGAACACGCAAGAAAACACTGCCTTGCTCTCGGGCACCGGGGCGGCTGCTCCGCCGGCGCGTGGGGCGAAAAATAGAAGCCCGCCGAGTGTCGCCGCGAGAAGTAAGTTCTGTGAAGGGGGCATGGTTTGCACCTCATGGGCGGAGGATGAACTAACAGCATAATAGCGGGCGGTTGGGGGGATAGCCAGAGGTATTTGCCTGAACTTCCCATTTAAGACTCCGCTCGAATACGCTCCAGGCGACAACTTCCCACTATGTTAGCAAAGAGAACTTGGAAGTCGAAATGAGGCTCATGTCGCCGTTGCAAGGCCCCCGTTGCCACGATCCCTCCCACGGTGGTAGACTATCCTCTTGGGTTACCGGTCGCGATAGCTACGCGGCGCGGATGAAATCGAGTCGGTGGGCCGCTGCCTTCTGCCTTTCTGCGGCGGCCCGCCGGCCCGGCCCGCTTTGAAAAGGTGGTCTCTTATGGGCAACCCGTTCTTCGAGCGTCCGATCCTAAATTCGCCCTACGAATGTCCGCAGCGGCATTGGGAGCTTGATCCCCAAGGGCAGCCGACGCAAGAGATTATCGAAGCTCGCCGCCGGGCGGAGTTCATCACGCCCATTCCCAAGCCGAAAAAAGTCAAAGGCAAGCCGAGTCAGCAAGCCTTCATTTTCGACGAGGGCAAGGGACTCTCCACGAAGGAGCAGCAGTACGACCCGACATCGATCATCAACGAGGTCCGCGGTTACGTCGACCAGTGGCGGCTACTGCCGAATCCGAGTCAGTGGAAAGTGACGCCCGAAACGGCGCGGTTGCTTCAGCACTGGCGGCATCACCAGTTCAGCGGCATACGTCCGTTCTTCTGCCAGGTCGAGGCGGTCGAGACGGCAATTTGGTTGACGGAGGTCGCGCCGCATTTCAAGAATGGCAAGCGAATCCTGGAGGAACTAGCCGCCGCGAGCAGAGACGCGAATCCCGAACTCCTGCGTCTGGCGCTCAAGTTGGCCACCGCTGCGGGTAAGACCACGGTCATGGCCATGCTCATCGCGTGGCAGACGATCAACGCTGTGCGACGTAGCGACAGCAAGAACTTCACGCGCGGCTTTCTGGTCGTCACGCCGGGTTTGACGGTCAAAGACCGTCTGCGGGTGCTGCAACCGAACGACCCCGACAGCTACTACGTCAGCCGCGAGCTTGTGCCCGGCGACCTGTTTGACGATGTGAAGCGCGCCAAGATCGTCATTACGAACTTTCATGCCTTCAAGTTGCGGGAAAAGACCGACGTGTCCAAGGGTACCCGCGCCGCCATCGAAGGCTGGCGCGGCGAAACGCTGGAAACCCTGGAAACCGAGGGCCAGATGCTTCAGCGGGTCATGCCTGACCTTATGGGCATGAAGAATATCCTCGTTCTCAACGACGAAGCGCACCACTGCTACCGCGAGAAGCCGCAGGATGCCGACGTCGAAGACCTGAAAGGCGATGAGAAAAAGGAGGCAGAGAAGAACAAGGAGGCGGCCCGCCTCTGGATTTCCGGCCTCGAAGCCGTAAATCGAAAATTGGGGCTGGCCCGCGTTTTCGACCTTTCGGCAACGCCCTTCTTTCTTAGCGGTTCAGGCTATGCCGAAGGAACGCTGTTTCCCTGGACGATGAACGATTTTTCGCTCATGGACGCCATCGAGTGCGGCATCGTCAAACTACCCCGTGTCCCGATTGCCGAGAACATCCCCGGTGATGAAATGCCGATGTACCGCAATCTGTGGGAGAACATTCGCAAGGACATGCCCAAGAAGGGCCGCGGCAAGGCCGAAGGACTTGATCCCCTCAAATTGCCGACGCGGCTGCAAACGGCCTTGCAGGTACTCTACGGCCACTACGAGAAGACGTTCAAGCTTTGGGAGGAAAAGGGCGTTCGGGTGCCCCCGTGCTTTATCATCGTCTGCCAGAACACCGCGATCTCCAAGCTGGTCTACGACTTTATTTCCGGTTTTCACCGGCAGCATGAAGACGGCACGACGACGTTGGAAAATGGGCGGCTCGCGCTTTTCCGCAACTTTGACGAGACTACCGGCAACCCGCTCCCTCGGCCGAACACCTTGCTTATCGACAGTGAGCAACTCGAAGCCGGCGATGCGCTTGACGACAACTTCCGCGGCATGGCGGCCGACGAGATTGAACGCTTCCGCCGCGAGATCGTGGAGCGCACCGGCGACCAACGACAGGCCGAGACCATCACCGACCAGGAACTGCTGCGCGAGGTCATGAACACGGTTGGCAAGGCCGGACAGTTAGGTGGTTCGATCCGTTGCGTCGTTTCCGTTTCCATGCTGACCGAAGGATGGGACGCCAATACTGTGACCCACGTGCTCGGTGTTCGCGCCTTTGGTACGCAACTTCTCTGCGAGCAGGTTATCGGCCGCGCTCTCCGCCGCCAGTCTTACGATCTCAACGAGGAGGGGCTGTTCAACGTCGAATATGCCGATGTCTTCGGCATTCCGTTTGACTTCACGGCCAAGCCCGTTATCGCCCCGCCGCAACCGCCACGCGAGACCATCCAGGTCAAGGCCGTGCGCCCGACCGCGACGCACTTGAAATCCGCTTCCCGCGAGTCGAAGGCTATCGCGTGGAACTTCCGACAGAGCGACTGAGTGCTGAGTTCAACGCCGATTCCCTTCTGGAACTCACACCCGATCTTGTCGGGCCGTCCATTACGCGAAACTCGGGCATCATCGGGGAAGGAGTGGACCTCAATCTGGAACATCTTGCCGACATGCGGCCCTCGACCCTCCTCTACCATCTCACGCAGCGCTTGCTCTATACGCAATGGCGAGACCCCGGCGAGGAGCCAAAGCTCCATCTCTTCGGCCAGCTCAAACGCATCGCCAAGCAATGGCTGGACACGTCTCTCGTCTGTAAGGGCGACACGTACCCCGCGCTCCTCATGTACCAGGAGCTTGCCGACATGGCCTGCAAACGCATTACGGATGGGATCACGCGGAAATTCATCGGCGATCGCCCCATCAAGGCGCTTCTCGATCCCTACAACCCAACCGGTTCCACGAATCACGTTCGCTTCAATACGTCCAAGACCGACCGTTGGGAGACGGACGCCCGCCGCTGCCACGTCAACTGGGTGGTTCTCGACAGTGATTGGGAGGCCGAGTTCTGCCGCGTGGCCGAATCACACCCGAAGGTCGTCGCCTACGTGAAGAACCATAATCTTGGCCTCGAAGTTCCCTATCGCTACGGCTCGCAAATGCGCAAGTATCGGCCCGATTTCATTGTGCTGGTGGATGACGGGCACCCGCCGAAGCCGGACGGAACCCCCGATCTGTTGCACCTCGTCGTCGAGATCAAAGGCTACCGCCGCGAGGATGCAAAAGAGAAGAAATCGACGATGGATCTGTACTGGGTGCCCGGCGTAAACAACCTCGGCACCTATGGCCGCTGGGCTTTTGCCGAGTTCACCGAGGTTTATCAGATCGAAGCGGACTTCAAGGCCAAGGTGGAAAGCGAATTCAATAAGATGATCGATTTCGCCGTCGCCCAGAAAGCGGCGGCAGGATCGCTGTAAGGAAACAATATGGCAAAGAAAAAGCCCAGCAAGAAGAATGACGGCAAGAAGACCGTTGCGTCGATCACGCACGATGCCGACAAGCGGAAGAACATTCCCACGGTGGAATACCAGTCGGTCGTCAAGCAGGAACAGCAGAACCCGATTCGGGTAGCCTACGAGCGGCGCAACCGCGATCTTGACCCGCAGTTGGTTTGGCGCGGGAAGGATCAGCAGGACTGGAGTGATCTGGTCGTTCATGCCCCGCCACTCTATATCCAGGAAAAGGTCAATCCCAAGGTTCTGATCGCCGACCTACTGAGGCAGTCGGCGGCCGAGAAGGAATTGGCCGACAAAGCTGCCGGCAAGGAACAACAACTCGACTTTTTCGCCGACTTCAATGGCATCCCCGAAGGCGCGGACAGAACCGACTTTTACCGGCACGACCAGAACTGGAGCAACCGCATGATTTCGGGCGACTCGCTCCAGGTCATGGCAAGCCTAGCCGAGCGCGAGGGGCTGCGCGGTAAAGTCCAGTGTATCTACCTCGACCCGCCCTATGGCATCAAGTTCAACAGCAACTTCCAGTGGTCCACCACAACCACAAAAGTGAAGGATGGCAAGGCCGACCACATCACCCGCGAACCAGAACAGGTTAAAGCCTTCCGCGACACTTGGCGCGACGGCATTCACAGCTACCTTACCTGCTTTCGCGACCGCCTCACTGTCGCCCGCGACTTACTCACGGATTCGGGGTCGATCTTCGTTCAGATTGGCGATGAGAATGTTCACCGCGTCCGGGCAGTGATGGATGAGGTTTTCGGTGACGAGAACTTTGTGAGCACCGTTTCCTATAAGACATCGATTGGGCTAGGTGCCGAATTCATCGACAACACATGCAACTTCCTTCTATGGTACGCACGGAACGCTGAGGCCCTAAAGTTCCGGCCCTTGTTTAGGCTGCTTGAGGCTGGCAAGCAAGGTGCGACACGATACAAGACCGTGCGGCTACCCAACCTTACTGAGCGCCCAGTCACGAAGGAGGAAATCAACGACCCGAGCATTTTGGCTCCAGGAGCCCGCTTGTTCCGAGACCAGGGACTCACGTCGCGATCCGCATCTGCGACCACGGTTTTTTCCGTGCCGGTATTCGGGAAGAATTATGAGCCGCCAACAGGTGGCTGGAGGACTTCAGAGTCAGGAATGGATCGCGTCGTTCGCGCGGATCGTGTTCTCAAGACTGGACAGACCATTTCGTATCGTAAGTACTTCGACGATTTCCGCGCCTGTCAATCGATAATTTTTGGGCTGACGTCTCTGGAGGGATCACGAGCCGCGCCGATCCGAAGATATACGTTGTTCAAACGGCAACCTCGATTATCGAGCGATGTATGCTGATGTCCACTGCCCCCGGCGATCTTGTACTGGACCCGACTTGCGGATCCGGCACGACGGCGTATGTCGCTGAGCAATGGGGCCGCCGCTGGATCACGATTGACACCTCGCGCGTGGCGCTGGCGTTGGCGCGTGCTCGCATTATGGGGGCGCGTTATTCCTACTACCTTCTGGCCGATTCCCGCAAAGGCCAAATCAAGGAAGCCGAAGTCTCTGGCACGGAGCCATCCTCCCAGCCGGTGCATGAAAATATCCGGCAGGGTTTTGTCTACGAGCGCGTGCCGCATATCACGCTGAGGTCGATTGCCAACAACTCGGAGATCGATGTTGTCTGGGAAAAGTGGCAGGCCGTTCTGGAACCGATCCGCGAGACTCTGAACAAGACGCTCAAAAAGAAATGGGAGGAATGGGAAATCCCAAGGGGGGTCGATGCCAAGTGGACGGACGAAGCGAAAAAACTGCACGCCGATTGGTGGCAGGCCCGAATTACACGGCAAAGCGAGATCGACGCATCAATAGCCACTAAGGCCGAGCCTGAATACCTCTACGACAAACCCTATGAGGACAAGAAGACGGTCCGCGTGGCCGGTCCCTTCACTGTCGAGAGTCTTTCGCCCCACCGCGTGCTGGGCGTTAACGAGAACGACGAACTGATCGACCCTCTCGCCGCGCGAAACGCTGACGACGAGGATGCGCTGAGTTTTGCCCAGATGATCCTTGAGAATCTCAAGACCGCGGGTGTGCAGCAGGCCCACAAGACGGACAAGATCGACTTCACCGCGCTTTGTCCATGGCCGGGCCATTTCGTATGCGCGGAAGGTCGATACATGGAAGGGGAGACGGAGAAACGCGCCGCAATCTTCATCGGCCCTGAGTTCGGCACCGTGCAACGGCAAGACCTCGTGTGCGCTGCCCGCGAGGCAGCGGACGGCGGTTTCGACGTGCTGATCGCCTGTGCTTTCAACTACGAGGCGCACACCACGGAATTCAACAAGCTGGGACGCATCCCAGTGCTAAAGGCCCGCATGAACGCCGATTTGCACATGGCCGACGAACTGAAGAATACCGGGAAGGGAAATCTGTTCGTCATCTTCGGCGAACCGGACATCAAGATCCTGGAAGCTGATGGCGGACAAGTGCGGGTCAAGGTGAATGGCGTAGATGTTTTCCACCCCAACACGGGCGAGGTTCGCAGCGACGGGGCCGAGGGCATCGCCTGCTGGTTCATCGACACCGACTACAACGAGGAAAGCTTCTTCGTCCGCCACGCCTACTTTCTTGGCGCGAACGATCCCTACACCGCGCTGAAGACCACGCTCAAGGCTGAAATTAACGCCGAAGCCTGGGCCACGCTCCACAGCGACACGTCGCGTCCGTTCGACAAGCCCAAGGGCGGCCGGATCGCCGTCAAGGTGATCAACCACCTGGGCGACGAGGTGATGAAGGTGTTCAAGGTGTAGCATTATGGAATTCCTCATCGCAGACACCTTTTCCGATGGCCTTGCCCGACTGACCGGCGACGAGCAGAAGGCCGTGAAGACCACGGCCTTCGACTTGCAACTCAATCCGGCCGCTCCCGGAATGAAATTCCACAAGCTCGAAAACGCCAAGGACAAGAACTTCTGTTCGGTGAGGGCCGGAAGTGACATTCGGCTGATCGTTCACAAGACAAAAGCCAGCTTGCTTTTGTGCTATGTCGATCACCACGACAAAGCTTACGCCTGGGCAGAGCGGCGCAAGCTGGAAACCCACCCCAAGACCGGCGCAGCGCAGTTGGTCGAGATTCGGGAAACGGTTCAAGAAATCATCATTCCCGCATTCGTGAAGGCGAAAACCTCCAAGCAGGCCGAAAAGTCGAGGCCACTTTTCGCGAACCTCTCCGACGCCGATCTGCTGGGTTACGGTGTGCCGGCCGAGTGGATGAACGATGTTCGATCTGCCAACGAAGATACACTTCTCATGCTGGCGGACCACCTGCCCGGAGAAGCTGCTGAAGCGCTGTTGGAATTGGCGACGGGTGGCCGCCCGCGAGTGCCCTTACCTGCCGTGACCACGACGAACCCGTTCGACCATCCCGACGCCCAGCGCCGTTTCCGCGTGATGGCAAACGTCGAGGAACTGCAACGTGCGCTCGATTTCCCGTGGGAAAAGTGGGCTGTGTTCTTGCACCCGGAGCAACGGCAATGGGTCGAACGCGACTATACGGGGCCGGCGCGGGTGTCCGGTTCCGCCGGAACGGGCAAGACAATCGTCGCGATTCATCGGGCTGTTCATCTGGCTCGCACGAATCCCGACGCCCGCGTTCTGTTGACGACATTTTCCAACACTTTGGCCAACGCACTCCAGAACAAGCTTAGGCGACTGGTGAGTGGCGAACCCCGACTGGCTGAACGTATCGACGTTCATTCGCTGAGCGAAACCGCCTTGCGCCTCTACAAATCGCGTATCGGCAAGGTGACGATCGTCAGCGAAGAGATCCTCCGGGAATTGCTCAAAGAGTCTGCGACTGCGGTGGGCGGCCACAAGTTCAGCCCCCGGTTTCTCGTCATGGAATGGGCGCAGATTGTCGATGCGTGGCAATTGGAAAGCTGGGAAGCGTACCGCGATGTGGCGCGACTTGGCAGAAAGACCCGTCTGCCGGAGGCACAGCGCGTGGTGTTGTGGTCCATCTTTGAGGGGGTCCGCGCTGGACTCAAATCGCGGAACATGGTCACTCAGGCAGGGTTGTTCACCGCCTTAGCTGTCGAACTGGCCAACGCCGAGAATCGGCCCTATGACTTTGCCGTCGTGGACGAGGCTCAGGACATTGGTGTCGCGGAACTGCGGTTCTTCGCCGCGCTTGGCGCCGATCGGCCGAATGCCCTCTTTTTTGCCGGTGACCTCGGCCAGCGGATTTTTCAGCAGCCTTTTTCATGGAAATCACTGGGTGTGGACATTCGCGGACGATCGCGCACGCTACGGGTCAACTACCGAACCTCACACCAGATCCGGATGCAGGCCGATCGACTGCTTGGGCCGAAGGTCACTGATGTTGATGGCAACGACGAAGACCGGAGCGATACGGTTTCCGTGTTCAACGGGCCGCCGCCGATGATCGAGAGACTGAAGGACGAAGCAGCGGAGATCAAGGTTGTGTGCGACTGGCTGAAGGAACGGGCAACGGCCGGGGTATTGCCTCACGAATGCGGTGTCTTTGTTCGATCGTCGGCCCAGTTGGACCGGGTGGAGGCTGCGGTCAAGGAAGCTATGATGAGCTTCAAGGTTCTTGATGAGAATGTTGATACCGTCGCCGGCCATGTATCGATCGGCACGATGCACCTTGCCAAAGGACTGGAGTTCCGAGCCGTCGTAGTGATGGCCTGCGATGACGAAGTGATTCCTTTGCAGGAAAGGATTGAAACCGTGGGCGACGACGCCGACTTGCAGGAGGTCTATGACACGGAGCGCCAGTTGCTCTACGTCGCCTGTACGCGGGCCAGGGATCATCTGCTTGTAACAGGTGTCGAACCGGCTTCCGAGTTTCTCGACGATCTAACCCGCGATCCGCGTTCTGGAAAGCACGGCAAAATGAATCGGGACGGCGACTGATGATCCAAGGTCACACCCGCCGTGGCCGAACCGTTGTGCCACATTGTTACCGTCAAGACCGAATTCTGAAACGCCGCCGCCGTCGCCAAGCATAGCCGATCAGCCCGATGGCACCCGCGCCGAGTAGGGCGAGGGTGGAAGGTTCAGGGATCGGGCTTCTGAGCCTGTTGCCCTTCCTGCATTTTCCGTAATGTCTCGGAAGTATTAAGCGCGCTCGCAACCAGCGCGGCCGAGATGATTATCCAAGCGAACATTGTCAAAAGGACCAAACAGGCAGCGGCGGGGATGCCAGACCGACTATGCTGGACGTTTCGCGCGATAGTGCAGATCCACCCAAAGACTTCAAGAAGACCCGCAATAATGTTGGCAAGCATTGCCCATGCACATCTGAAGGCAGGGTAGATAGCCGAAAAGATAATGAAGGCGCTCGTAAGGAACCATACCAGACTCGTAAGAAAGAGCATGGCGTAGCCTACAAGCAATATTCCCTTTGCCCACTCCAATTCCTGGCTTGACGCCAACGCAGAGAATACGGCGGCAATGACTCCAAGAAGGCCCCCTGCACCCGCCAATATGCGGAATTTTCTCGTAAGGCGTGCCAGTTCTTGGGCACCATCAGCGCATTTTATCGTTTGCATTTCCACGGCAACGGTTTCCTTTCTTGGGACGAGTTCAAGGGCATTTCTCGGACGCACACACAGCACTTTCACTTTATCGTTTCTTTCGACGGGGAAACTTGCCTGTATAGGTCATCCCAGAGCAGCAGTTGCCGGTAAGGCCATCGGGCCAATGCTCCAAACACTTCCGCGTCGAATTTTTGCCGGTCCGCGTTCATGCGATTCCGGGTTTCCCGGTAAAGGGCCTGCAATTCACCGGTTTCTTTGCGGTTCTCCTTTGGGAATGCGCCCAACGAGGCGAGCACCAGATCCGAGGCAGCCGCGGCTTTGTCGCGATCGGGGTGGAGCACCAGAAAGCGTTCGTAGGATTGAGCAACGCATTCCCACACGAACAACTCGGATCGCGGGTTAGCGTCGCGCAGGAACCCATCTTCCCATTGTTTCAAGGTGGGAATAATCAGATTTCCAATCCGGTCAAACAGTTGCCGCGCCACAAGGCCAAGAGCCGATCGAGCTTAGGGCGAAGTATCGGGCCTGGATGTATCTTGTCTACTTCCAGGCAGACGATTTCGCCCAACGCCGGGGCAGAGGCCTTCTTCCTCATAGAATCGCCTTTCGTTGTCGGGTCAGCCCAAGCCGGTCGGCGTGAAAGGCGAATAACCCGCCGTGCCGGTCGGGCCGCTTGGACGGTAGCTCAGCCGTCCGTCCCGAGAGAATTCAGTTTACAGGTTTCCGAGCCTTGCGAACATGGCCGGCTTCTTGAGTCTGCCTTCGCGTTCGGCAACTTCCGCCTCAGTCGCGCATTTTTCGGGGAGTTCTGCGGAGACTTACTCTTGCGGTTTTGGCACCGCCCTATCGGCGTCCTTCGCAGCGTCTTCGGCTGCCGGCTTTTTTGGTGGGTTCTGGACCTTCATCTTCAGATTGTCCAGGGTAAGGGTTATATACCCGTGCGGTTTGGCGGACGCGAATACTACCATCCCACGCCCGGGTCCGCGTCCAGGATAGCCTTTGTCATCGCGAGAAAACTTCAGCCGCACCTTGCCTTCAATAAGCAATACACTTGACGTTCCGGCCTTCAATGCCTCTTCCTTGGTGAGTTTTGTTTCTACGTAGTCTTGCCAATCGGCGCGAAGTTCCACGCGTTCTTCGTCTGTCCTCGCTTTATTGCTCTCGGGTCGTTTCTTGGCGGACTTGCCGCGCTTCACAGGTTCTCTTTTTGCGTAGTCCGGCCAAACGACGCCTGCCAGCTCTGGTGGCGTCAGGTCCAGCCTATACAGTCCATTTGGCGTTGTAGCGGACTTGCTGGTTTGCGGCTTGCCAACGTTGCGAATTGCGCAAACAAGTTGGATGGTTCTGCCATTGATCTTCTTATAGAGCTTTTCTGCCTCAATCCTCTCGTTCTCGGCAACCCGTGCATCCGTATCGCCGAAATCGGCCTCAAAGAAGGACCGAACGGCCTTCACAAGTTCCCTCTTGGAGTTCGTCATCACGAAACAGCGAACCGCCTCCTGGTCGTCCTTATGGAGCATTTTCAGAGGAACTTTCACGACGGTGTTATCCTCTTTCTTCAGGGTAACGCCGTCGCCCCCCACAGATTGCAGTTCCGCCTTGATCGACCGATCTCCGGTTGTATTCTTCCACACCCGCAACGCGGCAATCTCGTCGGATGATTCTGGTTTCAGCTCAACAACCGCCTGCGTCTTGTCCGCCGCCTGCGCCAGGCCAGCAAACAACAGCCACAACATCCCCGCACAAATAGTTCGCTTCACGGTCATCTCCCTTCGTAAAACTGCCGGCGGCCTCGCCCCGTTCCGAGTATCAATCAGGAAATGGAGCAAGACAGACCGCCAGCATGGATTTCGTCTAGGAAACCGCTTCGTATAAGGTGGACGTGATACTCGGAACCGCTTTCATCATAGGCCCCCTGGGACGCCGGATCAATCTTTCACCCGTATTCCAAGACCTCCCGTTTTTGCGGGCACGCTTTGCGCAATTATTCCCATCAGTCCTCCCACTTTCCTGACGGGTGGCCTGCCCGCTTCAGCTTCTGGAAAATGCTCTGATTGCCGCCGTCCGGTATAACGCCAAACGAAACCCTGGGCGGTCGCAACCGGGTCCGGGAGTGCGTGCCGGCGGAGATGCCCGAACAGACCACGGGGGGCAACGGCCATCGGCACCACCCGCCGCCTGGGCGGTGGGGCCACGCGTAGGCAGCGCAACGGCAGGGCACGTAACGCGTTCTCTGCTCCGGTTGGTCGAGTGCTGCAAGCCGTTCCTGCAAACTCCTGCCATACTTCCGCCGCCTGGGCCGGCCGGCATGGCCCCAGCATCGTTGCCGCGGGTCGTCCCACAGGGCAAAGGCCCTGCATCGGGTGCCATCGGCCTTCGTCGCCATGCATCGTCGCCGCTCGATCGCTGCTTGGTTGTAAGCCATTTTCAAGACCTCCGGCCCTTGCGGGCACGCTTTCCGCAAAACTACCCCCGTGGGTGTTTGCCACGGCTCAACCGCCTCGGGGCGGGTACCACTCGCCAACACGTTGCGTGTACGCTCGCCCCTCGCATTCCCGTCGCCCTGGTCGTCGCCCTGCTGGCGGCCGTCCACCTGGTCCGCCGCCGCCTAACGGATCGAGGGGACGAGGGGAAGGAGTCTGCCGTTCAAGAGGTCCCCGCCGGCGGAGCGGAAAAGGCAGGAGACCGCCTCCGCCGACGAGAACCGGATCGAGGGAGCGACCCTCGACTCAATGAGCCAGTAATTTCGGACTGCATCAAGGGAAGGAATCCCCTACCCAGGACGCTTCAATGATTTTCCCGTCCAGTATTATCACGCTCCAGCGGCCTCCCGGCGTATTGTCGCGGACCCGGTACTCGCGGGCGCTGGACCAATCAACGCCCGGAGGTTGCGGGACATTACCCTGACCGTGATACAGGGTGATGGACTGGTAGCTTGGGAAACGGGTGCGAATCGCTTGCTCGTCGGCTTTTGGGGGACCGCTGGACACCGAGAGGACACCCAAGCCGACAATAGCCGCCAGGACGCAAATCACTATTCGGGTAGTACGGTTCAATCCGGCCCAGAATTGTGCTGCTCGATAGAAAAGGCCCTCTTGCCCCTTGCCGTCCAGAATAATCGCAGGTTCGTCTCGCATGGTCATCGGCTCTAAAGACCGCCGTCCTGTGTGCCACTCACGGAAAAATTCATGGCGCTGCAAAATCCCGACCATTAAGTTCATTCGGATCGCTCCCCCTTACGGACGGATACGGTCGCGGAACCTTTCGCCCCTCCATGATATCCCGTGCATCGTTCATCTGCCGCATGAATTCCGCAGCCCCAGCCTCCGCTTCACGTTTCCTTTGCGCTATCCGCTCTGGTGTGTTCGAAGCACGCTCGTAGGCGACTTCCCATTCCCAGCACTTCCGCTTCTGCGCCTCCGTCAGCGACGACCACGGTGCAACGTCGTGGTGTCCCGGCGACACCTCGTAGATCACGGTGTCCTGCTTCGCCTGTCTCGCCGAAAACTCCTCGAAACTAATCGGCACGAAGGAATTCTGCCGTTTCGCCGCCACCACCAGGACCGTCAGGCCCAACAGTCCGGCCGCCACGCAGACCATGACGCGGTTGACCTTGTTCAGCCGCGCCCGAAAGCGTCCCAAACGCCTAGCAGCAGTCTCACGCTTGCGGTTGTCATGCAGAATAGTCACGTGGTCTCGCATGATCGCACCTGCCTTTCCGAAGATGGGAGAGAGGAGGGTTTTCCTGCCGAAACTAGCCTAATTCTCGCCGCCTTCCCTGTCAACGAGCAATTCGGGGGGCTAGACCGCTACGGTCGTCCCACCTTTCCGGTGGAGGCCGGCCGCCGTAAACCGGATCGTCAAGCGTCCCTCATGTTCCGAATTCCATCGCTACTTGGCCGGTTCTTAGATCGTCGAGGCTCTGGTGCGGCAAATCGCCGTCGACAAGCAGAATCCCACGTTTCTGGCGACTCTCATCTGGCAATCGCGTGCGCCACGTGATTCTTCGCCGGCCCGCCTCAATTACGGAGTATATCCTGGCATTATAATCTAGCACGATTTGCGGTTCCCCCGAGATGCCGGCCAGGCCGATCAGACCTACGATCCGAGTCACCGCGCTCTTCGCCCATTTCGTCGGGGCAGACTCAAAATCCGACCATCGCCTGGCATAGTAATCAAGAGCCACGACTGAATGTTTTCGCCACTGGCTTTCCATCCCGACTTTGACCCCAACCCCAATGGAGGCGTCCTATGAAACCCACCAAACTTCGCGATCTTTCGCTGGAGCAGCTTCTCGATATCCAGGGCGAGCGTTTCGCCGAGAACCTCCAGTCGGACAGGGACGTTGATGTCTATTCCAACCACGTCAATAGGCACATCGTGCGGGCCATGGGCGATGAGAAGGACGGCGCCTTCCTGGGCGTCTTCTACCCGAGGATTCCCGAGATGCCGCTCTTCCGCCCGTGGGAAGGGGAGGGCGTGCCCGCCTTCTCGGCCGACTTCGTGACGCCAACGCTCGACGAGGAACTCATCCAGTTGGTCGAAGACTACCACGCCCATCGGGCAGACCTCGATCCGACTCGCCTTTTCGCGATCACCGCTCGCCTCGACGAGATTGGTGGTGTCTTGCTTCATTGGTTGCGTGAGGAATCGGAAGAGAACCGACTCCGCGTTGTCAATGACTGATTCTCGTTTCGTTGCCGGCGCTGCCCTTCGGGGAGCATCTTACCGCGGAGTTCCACCGGGCGATAACCGCTGTTGCCCCAAGCCCATCATCTGGCGCGCTCTTCGCCCACAAGGAATCTTCAGAAATCTTTTCGAGGGCGGGAATAAAAAGGCGGTTTCCTGCATCTTATACTATTGGCGGCATTTTCTCTTACGATTGTGAACCAGGCAGAAGTCCGAGCCGCCGCCCTCGGGCCAATCTGCCACCGGCCAGGCCTGCCGGCGCTGGTGTAGGGCAAAATTCCGCTCTTCACTGGCGAAACTCGAAGGCCGGGCAGCACACCTGCCAACTTAGGCATCCGCTGGCATGACCAGCCTCTGGCGCACTCTTGCACCAGCCCCACCGAAACTTCTTGCCTAAGTGTCCAGTTCGGCCCCGATTCGGCGCGGGCCGGACCCTGAATCTTCGGATTCCTCGGAGAATTCACGCATTCTCCTCCCGCAAATCATCTGGCGAAGCGTGCCGCTAGATACGCCGCCAACACGCTGTGCTGGCGGCAATGTTTTTCAATCCTACCCAAGAGAAGGACGATATGGGAATCACCATAAATCCAATCAACAGGAAGGTCGAGACCTTCCGCTGCCTCGCCTGCGGCGCGACTACCGAGTATCGCCGCGGCTACCTTTCCAAGCTGGTTCACGCGCCACGCTGCTGCCGCTGCGGCGGGGCCACCGAGAACATTCGCACCCTGGCACCCGCACGGCAGAGCGGTAATGCCGGGGGCGTGCGGCCATTCGCTTGCTCCTTCTGTGGACAGCGATTTCGCGGGGAAGGGGCCCGCGACTTACACGAGCATGAAGCACACAGAAACTGACCACCCAGCCTCTGGAGAATAACAACAAACATGAGAGAACCAATCAAGCCTGAAGCCACGGCATCAACACAACTTAGGTTGACGAGAACTTGCGAGCAAGGGGCAACGATGGTCACGGGAGCCGCTGCCGCCGTACTCCATCCACCAGGCCAAATCGCGTGGCTGTTGGACGGATCAGAGCCGGAGCGCGAACTTCAGTCGAGTATCACCACCGACTGGCGGGTGTCGTGGACTGCCCAAGAGTGTGCCCGAGACCTTTTTCAGAACTTTCGGGATGCCAACCCGCATGCCTTGGATCGAATCAGGATCACGGCCGCCGATGACACGGTGATCATCTCGGCCCCCGCGCAGATGGATGTGGAGCGTGCCTTCTTCCTCGGGTCAACCAAGGCCAAAGAGGCCGGCGATATCGGCCAGTTTGGCGAGGGGCTCAAGGTTGCCATCCTCTGCCTCCTGCGCGATTTTGGTGCGGAAATTGCCCTGGCCAGCGGCGACCGTGCCGTGCGGATTCGGCTTGGCGAAAAGCTTGCAAGATTGCAACTCCGCCCGTTGGTCTATCGCTTCTTCCGACTGGCTCCGTCGCGGCAGGTGGAAGGGACGCGGCTCATCCTGGAGAACGTGCCCGTGAACGTGCAGGTGGCTGTGAAGAACTCGCCCACCGATTTCTTCCGTCCTGACCACCCCCTGCTGGGCAAGGTCATTGCCGGCGATCACGACAGGATCCTCATCGCGCAGACCCCGAACAATGTCCCCGGCTGCATCTTTTACCGGAACCTCAAGCGGGCCGACCTCTCGCTGCCGCTGATCTGTGCTGTCAACAAGTCGTACGCGGCGATGGAGAAGCTCATCGGCCGCGACCGCGATCGCACAGCCTTCGGCGAAAACGTGCTCACGATCCTGTACCGCACAATCGCCAACAGCGGCGTGATTCGCACACGCGATCAACTCATGGCTTTCCTGCGGGCGACGGAAGCGTTCTGGGAGAGCGGCCACCCGCTGATCTCGGCGGTACTCTACAGGTTCACGTACTACGACATCGAGCTTGCGGAACTTTTCGGTGATCGGTACTACTGTGCCGACACCCGGGTGAATCGCCTGAGCAGCAGCGACATGGTCACCGTCAAAGACATCGAGGCATCCTGGAAGAGCGCCGGCCGACGCTGCTTGCCCAGCTACTTCCGCAACGCTGGGGTTCCGTCCGCCATGGACGAGTGGGAGGCCGGCAAACGTCGCACCCGCGAAGAGGCCGAACGGACTCTCCGTCAGCAACGGCGCGGGCCGACGCAGGCGGAACGGGCCTGCATCGACCTCCTGGAGCAGTTCCTCCGCGACCTCGATGGCTCGTTGGCCGACGTGGTGCTGCGGGACGTGTCGTACCTGATCGCCGAGACCGACGCCATCCTTGGAGCCTGGCAGCGGTCCAGGGCTTTCAAGTCCCGCGAGATATTCCTGGCCGCGAAGCTGTTTTGCGGGCCATTGCGAACGGCGTTCGCGACCCTGCTGCACGAGGCTTCGCATCTTTTCGGCGACGACGGGAGTCGCGGCTTCACCGATTCGCTCACGAACCTTTTCGAGCGGATCTTCGGACGTACGAGGCGATTGCGGGCCTACAAGAAGAGGTGGGTGCAACTCAGGAAGCAGGTGGAGGCCGAACGCATCGCCCTCGTGCTTGCCGCGAGCCCGTCGGCCCTTCCGTCGGCAGAACCGGCGGGTGCCATGCTCCAGGCACTGGCCTCCGCGCCGCGGCACATCGCCAATTTGGCAATCCTCCGTTACGTGTGCCATCAAGACGGGACGGCGGCTCGAATCATCTGTGAGCGCGGGGCTGACGAGCAATCGCTGGCGGAACTGGCGGAAGACCTGGACGACATGGATCAGACAACCAAGCCAGTCCCCGCAGACGAACATGGCGTGGCCGCGTCTCGCCGACCATCGCACCGCCGTCGGCTGCCGGCAAACACTCTGGTGCGTGACTGGTTGGGAGAGGAACCGTCACCCCTTGAAGCTGCTTTAAGGTCGGGAATGAGGCGAGCACGGCGGTCAACTGTCTTGCGGCCCCGTCGTGGCAACGGCGTGCGCCGTGAAGCCAATCGGAATGACGGCCAGCACGAGCAGGTCCTTGATCCACAGCCACCCCAGGCGGCTGACAAGGGCGGCTTTTCAGGCCATGGCGTGCCGACCATCGGCGCCCTGGAAATTCCGCAGCCGGATTGTCCGACCGTGCCGGATTGTCCGACCGTGCCGGCCCAGCCGATGAGCACGGCAGACGCCATCCCGTCGATTGCAGCGACTGTGGCTGATGGGGCGACGGCAGCATGACGCAGGTTACGATCGGGATCGACAGAGCCGTGTTCCGAGAATACGGTGATTACCGGGGAAATCACGAAACGGTAAGCCTCAAGTAATTGCCATCGGCTAGTGTTGCGCCGCTGCTGTAGCCCTTCCGGCATACGTCGGATCATTGATCCGAACGCGCACCCGCTCGTAATGGTGGGCGTCGTGATACGCCAAGTAGCGCAGCCATTGCACCAGGTTGAAGACCCCGAGGAATGGGTCGGCGGCCACGACGTGACCGAGAAGCCGTTCGTCATGCGTGGTGTAGAAGTGCCGATGGGCATCGTGTTCGGCCCGCAGGGCTTCGTGCAGGAAGCCCACGCTCACCGGCCGTTGCGGCGTGTACTTTGGCCGCCAGATCCAGCCGATGTTCTTCGGGTAATTGGGACGCTTGCAGGGGTTGTCGAAGTCAGCCTGGTACGGCCGATGGCGGAACAGCCGCGCGAAGATCGACGCCGGCCAGAAATATACGGGCAAGAGCCGCCGCGACCAGCAGTTGTGGACGCGCGTATGGTCGAGATGCTCGCCGATCGACCAAACCCTTGGCGCGGGTCGATACCAGAGCACCGTGTCGGGTATAGCACCCAACTCATGGAAGATTTCCTCCCGTTGATCATCCAATAGCTCTAGATATCTCGTGACCGGACCTGACATATCCGAACTCCTTGCGATCTGAATTCTATCCTCTGGGGACTGCTCGGCAACGAATCGAAGAGGTTGGCGCAAATGGATGCTTGCATGCCTCGGTTCGACACGCCGACGCAGGCTGGAAAGGACCTTCAATGCGGTGGGGATGGCCGCCACAGGGAAGCTGGGCTTATGTCGTTCCGAAAAATCGGTCGTTTCGTCGGAACGTTGAAAAACGTATGACTTTCCGCGAAAAGCAGCGAACCGGCGAAACGACCGGCTGTCGCGGCAGATCCAATCTGGGTGAAACGCACGTGCTGGTCTGGGTATCCCAGCACGCTGTCGGCTCTGGGGGCCGGGAAGGGGTGTAGAATGCGTTTCACTGCGATCGGACCGCCACGGCAGCCGGGTTATTCTCCGTAGTCGGTTACCTCAATTCCTTCTTCGCCGCCAAGCGGCTGCCGCGGCAACGATTCCCGCCACGCCCAACAGCAGCAGGGTCTCCGGTTCGGGGACCGCCGACAACGTCGAGGCGGAGGCCGCGGCCGACGCCGCCCCAGGGAATGCTGACAGATCGTTGCCCACGCTCAACCTCGATCCGTCGAGCAGCGCGGCCGGCGCGGTCGCGATAAACGTCCCCGCAAGCACCATCGTCCCGCCGGAGTACACGTCGCTGCCGCTCAGAATCAACGTGCCGGGACCGGCCTTGGTAAGGCTGCTCTGGCCTTGGGCCTCCGAGATCGAACCGGAGTAGGTGCTGCTGACGCTGCTGATGATCGTCAGGTTGGTGGCGTTAGCGCCGCGCTGCCGAGCACGACGTTGCCGCCGCCCGACAGACCGCCGATGGTCGGGCTGGCGGAGGTGAAGTTCATCGAGCCGGCAGTCACGTTGATCGGACCGGAATTGATGCTGGAACCGCTGAGGGTAAAGGCGTTGGGCCCCAACTTGGTCAGCGCCAGCGTGCCGCCGGTGAGGTTGCCCGAGTAGGTCGCGTTGGCGTTGGTCGTATCGACGCCCAGGACCGAGCCAGCGGCGAAGCCGCCGCTGGCGAACAAGTTACCGAGTTGGCTGCTGCTCCAACCGGTCGTCGTGCCGCTGCCGGTCTGCACAACCAGGCTGGCCCCGTTGGCGACGTTCACGGCGCCGGGCAGCGAGGCCGCCAGCATGGCGTCCAGCGTGCCGGCGCTGACGATCGTGCTGCCATAGCTATTGGCGCCGCCCAAGAACAGACTGTCCGCCCCGACCTTGGTCAGCGAGGTAGCCCCGCTCAGGTTGCCCGTATAGGTGGTCGAGACGCCGTCGCCGCCGATCGTCAACGGAATCGCGGCAATCGCCAGGTTGCGGGCGCCCGTCAGGCCGCCCAGCGTAAGGCTGGTAATTCCGCCGGTGGTCGTGTCCAGCGTGCCCATATCGCCGGCGTTCATATCCAAGGTCGCGGTTTGCAGGGCCAGCGGGCTGTTCAACTGCAGCTTGCCTTGGCCGATGCGGACCGAGCCGTTGAGGTTGCTGGCGGAGTTCGTCAGGATCAGCGTGCCCGGTCCCGACTTGAGGAACAGTCCGAACCCGGTGATGGTGCCGTCGAACTCCGACCCGGTGGTGGCATTCTCGGCAATCGTGCCGCTGATGTTCAGGACGCCCGAGCCGGAGAGATCCCCGATCGTGTCGTTGCTGAGGACGGCCAGACCTGGCGTGCCAGCCATTCCCAGCGTGGCGCCGTTCCCGATAAACACAGGGCCGTCAACGACTTGACTGCCGCCCACGTTAAATGTTCCACCAACGACACTCAAGCCGCCGCTGGGAACGCCTCCGGAGAATGTCAGGGTCTGCGAACCGGCCTTGGTGAGCGCGCCCGATCCGGAGATTAGAATCGACGTCGTCACCGCCGATGGACCGTTTTCCATAAAGGTCACGCTGGTGCCGCTATTCACGGCGATACTGGTCGTGGTGGCAGGGACGCTCCCGGCACCGATGCTGCCCTGCAGGCTGCCGCCGGCGACGGTAATCGGTCCGGTGAACGTGTTGGAACCGCCCAGGATCAGCGTGCCGGGACCGGCCTTGGTCAGCCCGATCGAGGTGCTGCCGTTGTTGGTGATCGCCGCGCTGATCGTGAACGGGGCGGAGGGATTGCCTTGGACGACCACCACGTCGGCCAGGCTGTTGGAGGCCATCGTGCCGGAGGCCGTCAGGGTGCCGTTGCTGATGCCGTTGGTGCCGGAACTGGGGGTCACGAGAATGCCGCCGCTGGCCAGCGTCAGGGTGCCGCCGCCCAGCGACAGACTGCCGCTCGATGTGGCGCTAAGCGTGTTGTTGAATCGCAGGCTGTTGACCGTGGTTGCCACGGCAGTGGAGAGGGCGGGAGGCGTCAGGTTGTTAACGTCGACGTTGTTGGTGGGGAGGCTGTAATTGTCGGTGTCATAGCTCGCCGGGGCGCCGATCGTATAGGGACTGGCGCCACTGCCGGCCGCCCAGTCGGCGTAGCCGTTGACGGTCAGGTAACCGCCGAGGATGCCGCTGGCAGTGGCAGAGTTGTTGGGGCTCGTGGTGGTATAGGTAACCGGGCCCCCAATGCCGGACGGCAGATCGAGCGCGCCGCCACTGCGGCTAATCGTGCCCAAATTGACCTGCACACCGAGCGCGTTGGGAGCGTTGACGACCAGCGTCGAACCGAAGCCCGCGATCTTCGTGGAGACGAACGTCTCATTGACCGAGAAGTTCGCGTTGTCGTTGATGGCCAGCGTGCCGCCGCCGAGCGTGACCGGCGAGGCGGGGGGAATGATGCCGCCGACCGTGCTACCGTTGGCGGATTCCATGGCGCCGTAGTTCAACGTCAACTGGCCGCTGGCGAGGACCGTGGGGCCGTGGTAGCTGTTGGTGTTTGAAAGGGTAACGTTTCCGTTGCCCGCCGAGGCCACGGTAATGCCGCCGGTACCGGTGCCGGTAATGGTCCCGTAGCCGAGGGTGTCAAAGGTCACCGAGCCGCCGTTGGCGGCGCTGAGCGTGACGGTACCGGTGTTGTTCAGCGTGACCACACCGGCAAAGGCGGCACCCGCGACCAATCCGTTGTTGTTGGGCAGCGAGGCGTCGCCGGTCGTAATGTCTCCAAGCGTGGTGGGGCCGGCGGTGGCGTTGACGGTGACGTTGCGGTCGATCTCGACGCCATAGCCCAGGCTCAGCGGGCCGCCCGTGACCAAGGCCGCAGGCATATTGTTGGAGTTGGCGTCACCGATGGTAACTGCGTCGTGGCGTTGCCGAAAGCGCTCTGGAAGCCTGCGAAGGCGTTATTGCCGGCAATCAGGGTGCCCATCGTGATCGAGGTGGGGCCCGAATAGCTGCTAGTTGTCGAGCTGAGCGTCAAACTGCCCATACCTATCACCGTCACCCCCGTGGAACCGGTGAGGACCGAGTTGATCGTCGCCGTGCCGCCCGAAACGACGTTGATCGGTCCGCTGGTGCCGGTCAGGTTAATGCTGCCACCGGTGAGCGCGTAGCCGCTTACATCGAAGTTCAGCGAGTTCACCGAGGCGATGCTGCCGGAAACCGTCACGATGCCCGCCGTGCCCTGGAAGTGGGCGTCGGAGCCCCCAGACCATAGCGACGTGTAGGGGCCGCCACTCACGGTCGCCCAGTCGTGTGTCGTGCCATTGTCCCACGTCGTATTGGTGCCGGTGAAGTACAAGGAGCCCGCCGTTGCGCCGGTGGCGCCGAAGAGTAGCAAGACAAGAGAAACGCACGTCTTGGCGAACGGGATTGAGCGATTCATGATAATACTAGGGATTCGCGTTGGGTTTCATAGGCTTTGGTTGCCGAAGGGCATCACGAAAGCCGACTGGGCGCGACGCAGATCGCGCCCCCGAAGGGAATGCGAGCGGGGACAATCGACACAAAGGACAATTAGGGCTTCCTAAATGCTTAGCACAAACCTGCATTGAGCCCACCCTCCTAATGGTGCTTTTGCCAGGATTCTTGATAAGAGTGAGCCCAAGAGCGGGTTGGCCGACATTTGTTTACTGTGGCTCCGCCAGCGGTCACGGCAAGGGCAATACAGTCGCCGCGTCTCGACTGCCAAAAAAGGTTCCGTATCTGACGTTCGGCTGCTGATTCGCGGCACCCCGCACTTTTCCAGCCGTGTCAGTCCGAGAGTGCCATCTCGTCAATCAAAGATCGCCGTCAAACTTGAGGTTTCCAATAACGAACACACAGGTACCCATGAGGGATGGCAATTGCCATCCCGCGCTGAGGCACTGCGCCGTCTTCGACGTTCCATACCGACCTCCGGGGCGCGTACAATCTGGAGTATTTCGCAACTTCTTGCCCGCGGCGGTGGGGCACACCGCCGTAGGCAAGGAAGCGGGGTACTATTCCCCTCCGATTGCCATAGAGGATCTCATCTGTCGTTGGGAATTAGCCGCTCAGTGCCCCGTTTTTTCTTGACATCCCCTATCGCGGCCCCGGTCCACGGCCGTGACTCCAGGCTCATCGCCCGCATCTGTCAGACTGCTCTGCTTCCAGTTCTTCGTCGGCTGGACGTGCAGAACCGGGTGCCAATCGCTGATCGTGGAACAGACAGATGCTAGGCCGGGTCCGGCCGCGTAGGAATTGATTCTGGGGCTCGACCTTGGGACGTGGTTCCTGCTTCCTACTGTCCAAAGCCCCGAACGTGCGTCAGTCGCAATCGTGGTGCGTCGGTTTACATCCAGGAGGTACGTAGGACGCCATTTTCACGCAGAACCGCCAGGACGGCCAGGCCGCTGCCATTCCTGCGGCGGACCGGTTCCCTGCCCACAGCATCCCCGCCGGCGCCCCCCCGGCGGCAGAAGTCGCCCAGCGAGGCCCCCGCACAGGGCCTGGACAATCAGCCGCTGGCCGCCGGAAGGCCATAGGATTCACACCTGTTCTTTGACAATTCGACTGCGACCCGGCAACGTCAGGCCGCCAGCCACGCGACCTGATACTCATAGTTCACGTCGTTCCGATCGAAAGCCTCAAGCAAGTCCCAGCAATCAGCAGCGCCGAGGAACTGCCTGACGAGCATTAGGTAAAACGTGGCAAACTGCGGCCCGTGGGATTCGGTCGCGTTGCCGCCGTAATAGCGGTCGACGAGGATATGCGCGAGTTCGTGCAGGATGATGAATTTATCCCCCATGCCTTCCGGCACGCTGATCACGCCCCAATTGGTGGACGCTTCGGCATAGTCGAGCCCTTCCGCCTGCGGCCAGACCATGATCGGCTCGGCGAGCAGCCGCGTGCCGAAATGCTCGCGGGTCCACGGACTCGAAAGCACGTGGTTCACGAATTCCTGCATCTTGGCAATCGTCGGCAGCGGATCGCGCAGGAAAGCTTCCACCTCCCGTTCGGCGGCATAGAGCAATTGCCGTTGCGGATCCCCGGTTCTCTCCACCAAGTCCTCTTCCTCGTCCTCATACGGCTGGCGTTGGTCCACCCGCCGTGCGTTCACGGAATCGCTGATAAGTTCGTTCCAGCAGTGGTGGCAGTACATGCCGCCGTCGAGCTCGTGGGTTGCCCGGCGGTTGTTGCACTCCAAGCAGATTTCCATACAAATTTCCTTGATCAGTTGGGTTGGGTGGTGATGGAGCAGCGGCCGACGCGATGCTTGATCATGCGGGCCTCCGGCCAGGTCGCCGCCATATTGGCGATGATGCGTGCTCGGGTAGCCTCTGAAGACTGACGCCGATCTCTGCGGAGGCGGGCGGCTTGTTGGTCGCGGTAGGCCTGGCTCTCGTGGCCAGCGTCTTTACTCCAGTGAGCGAGGTTGCCACGTTGGCAAAGCAAGAGGGTTGAAAGTTTCAAGACAAACTCCCGGAAACGGTGAATGAGAAATGGAATTGAAAGTCGAACGACAATGGGGTTGCGAAATCCCATCGTGCATGCGTCACCCAGTACCATGCCGCAAGCACATATAGATACATGCCGTGAAGAAGACCGTTATTGAGGAAAGTCCACGAACACGGGCTCGGAACGTCCGCAAAAGCTGCGGAATCCAAGACGAATAATTCCGCAAAATCTGCGGAATCCAATCAACGGTCATGGCCGAGGAGCAAAAATTGTGCGGTTGCACGATGCAACCACACAACCGCCTACCCTCGCCCAGCTTGGCATCGAGAAGACGAAGGCACGTAGAACGCGATTCTGACGCAAGAGTACGCCGGACGGCCAAAGACACCACCCAGGCCCCGAACGTCGATCCTACGCAGCGTAGCGGCGTGCTGGACGGCAAGGAATTGAAACCAGGGGCAGGGTCAGGCCCAAATCCTGATGAAAGAGGCCAAAAATAGCGCACAGCCATGCGCTTCTGATGGCCAAACGAATAACAAGGACACGCTTTGCAAAGTGTCAAAAGCGCACGATGGTGCGCGGGAAAACATTGCGCCCAGCGCAGTATTTTCGGTCCACACGCGATTCACCCGGGCGCGGGAAGGAAAGGCGATGTCGCAGCGTGCTACATCGTGCGTTACGGGATAGCCCACGGGCACGGGAGGAAGGCGGTTGCACGATACAACCGCCTAAATCTGATCGGTTTGCCCACGGGCGCGGGAAGGAAAGAAACTTCGAAGGGAGCCGAAGGCAGGCATACAAGCTGATGAAGCTTGCACAAGAGTGCAAGAATGGCGATAAAACGACCAACAAAGAAGATGTGTCAAAAACGACAACTTTGCACAGTGGTGCAAGCTTTCCCGTCTCCAAAAAGACGGCATATCGCCTCATGAAACTGGCAAAGAATGGTTGCAAAGACGCAACATCTGAGGCTAAACCGGACAATGGCAACAGGGTGCCAAACACCCCCAATGTTGCAAGCGTGCAACGGCAGAAAATTGCCGAAACGGCGATTGCAACATACCGAAGAACCGTTCTCGGATGAGTCAAAACGGCAAAAGATTGCCGGGTTTCCCGTCTCGACGAACATGGTTCGCTGGATCAAAAGGATCGGCAAACAAACGGAGGTTTGAATATGAGGCGAATCAGTTGGACAGAAGCGTTGACGTGCCCGGCGGTTGCGGGGCTGGTCAAGGATGCCCGAAGCGTGGCCCGAAACGAGCGGCACTCGTGGTATCCTGCGTGGTTGCCGAATTCGGCCATTTTCAATGCTGCCCTGCGGGCCCTGGCCGCCTGGCTCGACGTCGGCAATCTGGACGACGTGCGCGACGTTGTTTTGACTGGCCTGCTCGACGAATACCACACGGAACGGCGGAATGTGCCGCACGTGCCGCCCGTGCACGCGCCCGGCCCCCGTCGAGGATCCGGCGGAATTCGAGAGGCCGCGGCGGCTGGCAGAGCACGGCTGGCGAGCCGAGCGGCGGCGGAAGAGGCAGCTCTAGGATCATGCCGGGTTGTGCCGGGAGATTTACCCGGCAGTCTCTGCATCGGCGCCCCGCTGCGATTCTTGGCAGGTTTGTACACCAGTTGCGTTTCCAGAAAACGCCGCAATAGAGCAGGCGTCATTGACGCCTAAGAGCCGTCTTTTTACACCTTTGTACACCTGAACAGCCGAGCGGCCGAAAGTGCATAAAAGCCAGTAATTTACGGTATTTCCGACGTTTCCTGGTGGTGTACGGAATCGGCAAGAATGCTTTTCAAGACCGCCGCAATAGACCACTCTGCCACCCATCCTAACTTCTTATTGTACAATGATTTGCGGCACGATGCCCAGCATCGCTCCCACTCCGCGTTCAATCTCAAAGACACGTGAAACCCGCCCGGGTGACCGGTTGCCTGCCGCACGATACGCATTTCGCAAGTCTACCGCACTGTCGAAAAACTACAAGTCGGCCGGTCGAGTTTCGGGCGATGCGAGAATACGTAATGCACCGCAAGTCGCTCCGCCGGTCAAAGCAAGTTGTTACGAACCAGACCACCGGCGCTTGCAGAACGGTTCTCGTCGGACGACAATAGAGCTTTGATCGAGCCATGACATGGCCTTTTGCCGCACTCGGTCGGCCGATTTCATGGCATGCCTGCCAAGGAGTTTTTCCGTGTCGTCCGTTGATGCAACCCCCCCGACTGGTCCAACCCCGCAGGAACTCAAGTCGGCCCTCAAGGCGTTCCGCAAGCGGCTCAAGCTGACTCAGCTTGACGATCAATCGCGGTTGGGCTACGGCCCGATGACTGGCGGTCAGCAGTCGAGCATCGTCGCCATCACGCCGCCCGACCAGTTCCCGGCGGCCGTTTGGGAAGAACTGGCCCGGCAAGGCAAGCTCAAACGAGCAGGCAGCGGGATGTACGCCCTCGGTCAGCCGTAAGGCTGAGTAGAATCGGCAATTTCCCGCCGCGCTTGCGTCGGCATCTAGCGGAAACTACACTTGAAGAGCTATTGGGAAACGCGCGGGGGCCTACTCGCGCCGTTACTCCCGCGGCGATGGTGCCGCCGCAGCCGTCCGATCCCACACGTTTCATCGAGAGGAAGAATCATGCGTGCGTTTTCATGGGTCCTGTTGTCTGCTTTGACGCTGCTGTTTGCGGGCACGGGCTGTCTGGCGGCCGACGACCAGCCGGCCTCGGTCCTGCCGAACCTGAATCAGCTCACCGATCAGGAGAAGGCCGACGGCTGGCAACTGCTGTTCGACGGCACGACGACCGAGGGCTGGCGGAATTTCCGGCAGAAGAAGATCTCGGCCGGGTGGAAAGTGATCGACGGCGCGCTCAGCCGCGTGAACGGCTCGGCCGGCGACATCGTTTACGAGAAGCCATTCGAGAACTTCATTCTGGAACTCGATTACAAAGTGCCCGCCGGCGCCAACAGCGGAATCATGTCGCGGTGCAGCGAAGACCAGGGCGCGTGCTGGGCGACGGGCATCGAATTCCAGCTTCTGGACAACACCGATCCCCACGGCGACTCGGAGAAGTCCGGTTGGGCCTACGCCTTGTACAAGCCGGCGGACGATCCCAAGACCGGCAAACCGCTGGATGCGACCAGGCCGATCGGACATTGGAACCACGTCAAGATCGTCTACGACGGCCCCCACGTCGAGCACTGGATGAACGGCGTGAAGTACTGCGAGTTCGAGATCGGCAGCGACGATTTCAAGCAGCGGGTCAAGCAGAGCAAGTTCGGGAGCATGCCGAAGTTTGCCAAGAACAAAGCCGGGCTCATCGCCTTGCAAGGCGATCACGGCAATGTGAGTTTTGCGAATATCAAGGTCAAGCCTCTGCCGGCCAAATAGACGCGCGTTCGCCAAGTGACTGGGACGCGGAGCGTCCATCCAGTGTGCTCCCACGCGGAGCGCGGGAACAAGAATTAGTCCGGGTCATAGGCCAGCACGGGGGCCAGCCACTTCTCGGCCTCTTTGACCTTCCAGCCCTTGCGGCGGGCATAGTCCTCGACCTGATCGCGGGTGATGCGGTCGATGGCGAAGTACCGCGCGCCGGGATGGGCGAAGTAGAAACCGCTCACCGAGCCGGCCGGCAACATCATGAAACTCTCGGTGAGCGTAATGCCCGCCGACCGCTCGGCGGCGAGAAGATCGAAGAGGATCCGCTTCTCGGTGTGATCGGGCAGCGAAGGATACCCGGGCGCGGGCCGGATGCCGCGATACTTCTCGGCGAGCATGTCGCTGACGGAGAGGTTTTCATCCCGGCCGTAGCCCCATTCGTGCCGCGCGATCTCGTGCAGCCGCTCGGCGAAGGCCTCAGCGAGGCGGTTGGCAAAGACTTTGGCCATGATCGCGCTATAGTCGTCGTTGTCGGCCTCGCAGCGACGGACCAGTTCCTCAGTGCCAAGGCCGCCGGTCACGGCGAAACCGCCCATGTAGTCCTTGCGACCGCTCTCGACCGGCGCGATGAAGTCGGCGTTGCAGTAGTAATGCCTGCGCGTCTCGCTCAGCCACTGCTGCCGCAGGTTGTGCAGCCGGGCCTTTTCCGGGGCGCCGGGCACCATCGACGATGGTCGCGGGTCGCGGGCGTCGTCTTCATAAAGGACGATGTCGTCGCCCGACGCGGCCGCCGGCCAGAAGGCGTAGACGCCGCTGGCCCTCAGCCAGCGGTGCTTGATGATTTGGTCGAGGAATTTTCGCGCGTCGTCGAAGAGCCTTCGCGCCTCGGGGCCGCGCTCGGGGTGCTCCAGGATGTCCGGGAATTTTCCACGCATCTCCCAAGCCGCAAAGAACTGGGCCCAGTCGATGTAGGGCGCCAGCTCTTCCAGTGGATAATCGGCCAGCGTCCGCACGCCCAAGAAAGAAGGCAGGGGGATCTCATGCGCGGCCCAATCGGTCGGGAAGCGGCCCTCGACGGCCTCTCGATACGAAACCAACTTCAGCTCCTGTTTCCGCTGATAGGCGGCGACCATCTGGGCCTGGAAAGCCCGGTTTTCGATATCGAACTGCGGCCGCCGCTCCGCGGAAAGGAGTTTCTCGCAGACCGGGCCGCACCGCGAGGCGTCCTTCACGTGGACCACTTCGTGCGCATAGGCCGGGGCAATCTTCACGGCCGTATGTTTGGGGCTCGTCGTGGCGCCGCCGATCAGCAAGGGAACGTTCATGCCCAGCCGCTGCATTTCGCGGGCGACGTGGACCATCTCTTCCAGGCTCGGCGTGATTAGCCCGCTGAGTCCGATCAAGTCGGCCTTGCTTTCGCGGGCCGTCTGCAGGACTTTCTCACAAGGGACCATCACGCCCAGGTCGATGATCTTGTAGTTATTGCAGCCCAAAACGATGCCGACGATATTCTTGCCGATGTCGTGCACATCGCCTTTGACGGTGGCCAGAACGACCGTGCCGCGGGTGGAGGGCCCGTCGCCGGCACGGCTGGAGCCCGCGGCCAGCTTCTCCGCCTCCATGAACGGCATGAGATAGGCCACAGCCTTCTTCATCACGCGGGCACTTTTCACGACCTGGGGCAGGAACATTTTGCCATCGCCGAACAGATCGCCCACGACCTGGATGCCGGCCATCAGCGGCCCTTCGATAATGTCCAGGCAGGCGGCGTACTTCTGCCGGGCCTCTTCGACGTCCATATCGATATAATCGACGATTCCGTGCACCAGCGAGTGCTTGAGCCGCTCCTCGACGGCGCCGTGCCGCCAGGCGGGATCGGCTTTGTCTTCCTGCGCGGCCTTTCCTTGCAGCGCCGCCCCGTAGGTGACCAGCCGCTCGGTGGCATCGGGCCGGCGATCGAGGATCACGTCTTCCACCCGCTCGCGGAGCCCCGGCTCGATGTCTTCGTAGACGGCCAACTGACCGGCATTGACGATGCCCATGTCGAGTCCGGCCTGGATCGCATGGTACAAGAAGGCGGCGTTGAAGGCCTCGCGAACCGTGTCGTTGCCGCGGAACGCGAAGGAGACGTTGCTCACGCCGCCGGAAATCTTCACGTCCGGCAGCAGCTCCTTGATCTTCCGCGTGGCCTCGATGAAATTCAGGCCGTAACGGGCGTGCTCCTCGATGCCGGTGCCGATGGCCAAAATGTTCGGATCGAAAATGATGTCGGCCGGTTTCATGCCCGCCTTTTCCGTGAGCAGCTTATAGGCCCGGCGGGCGATGTGGATCTTGTGCTCGACGGTGACGGCCTGGCCTTCCTCGTCGAACATCATCACCACGCAGGCCGCACCGTACTTCCGCACGAGCCGGGCGTGGGCCAGAAACTGGTCCTCGCCTTCCTTGAGGCTGATCGAGTTGACAATCGACTTGCCCTGCACGCATTTCAGACCCGCTTCGAGCACCGCCCAGTTTGAGCTGTCGATCATCACGGGCACGCGGGCCACGTCGGGCTCGACGGCGAGCAGGTTGAGGAACTCGGTCATCACCTTGGGGCCGTCCAGCAGGCCCTCGTCCATGTTGACGTCGAGGATGTTCGCCCCGCCCTCGACCTGCTGCCGGGCGACGGAGACGGCCTCGGCCAGATTGCCCTCGCGGACCAGCCGGGCGAACTTCTTCGACCCCGAGACATTGGTCCGCTCGCCGATCATGGTGAACGTGCTGTCTGGGCGGATCACCAGCGGCTCCAGGCCGCTGAGGACCGTATCGTGGCGGGGAGGAGGCGGACGGCGGGGCGGCTTGCCGCGCATGGACTCGGCGATAGCGCGGATATGGGCCGGCGTCGTGCCGCAGCAGCCGCCGACGATATTCACCCAACCGTTGCCGGCAAACTCGCCGAGCACCGCCGCCATCTGCGCCGGCGTTTCGTCGTAGCCGCCGAACTCGTTGGGCAGTCCGGCGTTGGGATGGCAACTCGTCCACGTCGGGCAAAGCTGCGAAAGCTCTTCGACGTAGGGCCGCATCAGCACCGGGCCGAGTGCGCAGTTGATGCCCACGCTCAGCAAATCGGCATGCTCGATCGAGGCCAGAAAGGCCGCCAGTGTCTGGCCGGAGAGCGTGCGGCCACTGAGATCGGTGATCGTGACCGAAACCATCACCGGCAGCCTTGTTTGCCGCCGGGCGAACAGGTCTTCGATGGCGAAGAGGCAGGCCTTGAGGTTGAGGGTGTCGAAGACGGTTTCGGCCAGGAGGATGTCGGCGCCGCCGTCCAGCAGGGCCTCGGCCTGTTGGTAGTAGGTGGCCACGAGCAGATCGAAGTTCACGGCCCGATAGCCGGGGTTGTTCACGTCCGGCGAGAGCGAGGCGGTGCGGTTCGTGGGACCGATCGAACCGGCGACGAAGGGACCGAGACTCCTCTCGCTCTTTGGGCGAGGGGCAGCTAAACTCCCCTCTCCCTCTGGGAGAGGGGCAGGGGGTGAGGGCTGCCTGACCGCTGACCGTCCCTCGCGATACTCGTCGACTGCCTTACGGGCGCAGGCCACGCCGGCCATGTTGATGGCCCGCACCTGGTCGACCAGGTCGTAATCGGCCATCGACACGCTGTTGGCGTTGAAGGTGTTGGTCGAGATGATGTCGGCGCCGGCCTCCAGGTAGCCGCGGTGGATATCGGTGATGGCCTGGGGTTGGGTGACCGCGAGCAGGTCGTTGCAGCCCTTGAGGTCGCGACCATGGGCGGCAAACTCCGCGCCGCGATAGTCGGCCTCGCCGAATTGGAGTTGCTGGATCATGGTGCCCATAGCGCCGTCGAGGATGGCGATGCGGCGGGCGAGAAGCTTGTTGATTTCGCTCATGTTTTGGAGTGCGGTAATTCATTACCGCTGCTTGCCCAGTCGAAGATGGTTGGCCCGGCGGATGCCAAAGTGATTTCACGTCAGCACACCCTTGGCGCGGAGCCACTCTTGGGCCCAGGCGGCGCCGTCGGCGTCCAAGGGCGGGGCCGGCGGTTGGCGGTAGTCGATCGTGTCATAGCCGCCGTTTTCGTAGCATTGATCGATCAGGACTTGGAGATTCAACGTCACGTCGGCATCGCTTCACGGGTCCATGCCGGGAAACGGGCTCTTCATGGGCGAACCTCTCTTGCTGCGGGGAACTAAGGTCTCGTGCAGTAATTATACCGTGCGCACTCGAAAAATGGCATCCGTGCGAGGGCTTGGGCACGCGACGCTGCCGTGTCCCGTTTTCCTGCATGCGCAAGCCTGCGCCCACAGAAAGGCCGCGCGTTTTGAATTGTGCGACCCGGCAACGACGGGTGCCCGAGCGCTCGCTCTCGAAAATCACTCGATCACAATCACCGTGTCAACAGCATCGCGTGCGCTGGACGGCACATCGATCACCAGCGATTTGCCGGTGGCATTCATGCTCAACGGTATCCTCTCGGAATCGGCCAGCAGCCAGGCCTTCTTCACCGGTTTGGCCAGCTTCTCGACAGCTTATGGGGAAACACGGGACGATGGGCGGAAAATCCCATTATAGTCGAGCCGTACGGTGGGACAAGATTCGGGGCACCCGGGGTACCCGCTTGCGGGTCGCGGGTACGCCGGATCTGGTCTCACCCTACTTGGATTTCTCCTGCCAACCGGGACAGCCGCTTAGGTCTCGCAGCAGGTGGTCTTCGCGGGCCGCATTCCCTACGCGCATGTTGACCGCCGTGACGAAGACCAGCAAACCGAGTCCGAAGGCGTCGACCCCCGTGATGAAGGTGGCCGTAAGGAATTCTTTGAGGTTAAAGGGGCCCGGGAGCCTATAGGCGTAGTTCAGGCCACAAGCGATCCCCACGCTGGCCGCGAAAACAATCATGGCTGCGGCGACCACAGGCCGAGCCCGACCAAGAAATGCTGAATCGGCCGGCGCACGGCCTGCGGGCGCCCGGCAGTACCATTGCCACGACCACCAGGCCAAAAGCCCGAGGCCCAGCAAGCTGCATCCGTATTGCATTAGGCCGAACAAGTGCACGTCGTGTCCGACAACCGTACACACGACCGTTTTCATTTGCGGGTATTCGAGCACCGCCCAACCGTCTTCGTGCGTAAAACCGTCCCAGACAGCGTGCGTTACAGCCCCTAAAACGAGTAGTGTACATATCCAGACCAGTCGTCGCAGGGGCAATAGTGGAAACGGTCCGCAGTGCGGCCACAGTTTTGCGCGAACCGGCCGCGGCAGGAGCAGGACTAGCGGCCGTTTGAGAAAGCGGTGGAAGGCATACAGCACCGCCAGTCCCGCGGGCACACAAAATAGCACCAGTCCCAAGGGCCTGTGCCCCACATGCCGCAACGAAGGCGGTGGAAACGCGAAATAGGCGAAATCCGGCGCCATGCTGCCCACCACCAGCGGCGAAAGCCAGAAATACGGCTTCCACCGGCAAAACGGAACCACGGCGGCGGCATGGGCGGGGGTCAGCGGCACGGGAAGGTACTGGTGCGGGAGGCGGATTTCCAACCTGCGGGTCATTACGCAGGTAAAATGTCTACGCTAACATAGCATGAACGCAAGCAGCATGACGCTCGTACACGGGACCGATTTTGCTCGTTCAGCAAGATGGTTGCCGCGAGCGGGCAGTTCTTGCCGCGGTTTCACCAGGCCGGGACCTCACTTCCGCCCGCGAGTATCCGGCCGGGCAAATCGGTTCCTTCCTCCCGAATTGATCCACTCGTGAGAGTCGCTGTTGTGGCCGGTCTCTGACCGAGCCAGTCGCTGTTGTGGCCGGTCTCTGACCGAGCCATGCGGCCGACCGCCGTTGTGGCCGGTCTCTGACCGAGCCATGCGGCCGACCGAAGGTCGCCTGCGGCCGACCGCCGTTGTGGCCGGTCTCTGACCGAGCCATGCGGCCGACCGCCGTTGTGGCCGGTCTCTGACCGAGTCATCCGGCCCGACCGCCGCTGTGGCCGGTCTCTGACCGAGCCATGCGGCCGACCGAAGGTCTCCCGGCAAATGGGGCGACGAGCGGCGGAACATTTCGGCGGGGTCGGAAGAACCTCGCCGAACCTGAACAACTATTCCTCGACCGGTTTCGTCTCCGCGGGTTTCTTTGTCGCCCTTTTCTCGAATGCCTTGACCCGCTCTTCCTGCTGCTTTTTTTGATAGTTGTATTCGTCCTCGATCCACTGCACGACGGCGTCGGCTTTGACCTCGCCGGTGGCATTGACTTTCGCGCCCTCAACGGAGAACTTGACCGCACTGATCGCGTCAACAACCTCCTTGGGCACGCGGGGCAGTTTCTGCAGCGTGCCGCGAAGCGCGATTTGCGCCGCCTCGACGACCTTCTTCACGTCGCCTGCCGTCTCCGCGTCCTTGGTGGTGAGCGAGGCTCGAACGGTTGCGTCGGAACCCTTCAAGGTACCGTCAAACGACAGGCTATCGAGCTTCTTGAGAAACTCGATTTTGGTCGCGTCGCCGAATAGGGGCCCGAATTCGTGCTGAAAACTGCCGGCAAACCTCCTATTGCCGGCCAGGGCATTCAGGTCGAAAACGAAGGCCAGCGTCTTGCTGAAGTCGGTATCCTTTACGGCGCTTGCGAGTTCCGGCGACATTTCGGCCGCCTTGCCGCGGGCCAGGACCTTGCGGAGGGCCTCGCCGTTGCCGCCGAAAAGGACCACGTTTTCCGCGACTACGGCGAACGCCTCGCCGTGCTGCAATTCCGTTTCAGCAGCGCCTGGAAAAGAGAAGTGGTAGGTCGACTCGTAAATGGTCTGCTCGCCGACTTTGATTTCGTTGTAGGAGAAGTCCTTCTGGTAGCTCTGCGCCCTTCGGGCAGCGCGGAGGTCGGCCGCCGTAATCGGCTTGCGGGTCTTCACGATAACGATCGGCTGTGCATCGCGACCGGACGCGATCAGATCCCCGGCCATGATCAGGTGGGCCAAATTGGACGGAGCGACCCCGACCAACTCTTGGAAACTGCTCTCGCCGCGACCAAAATCGGCAAGGTCGGTCTTCAATTTCTGGTAGCAGGGATTGTCGTGCACCTCGGCAAAATCAACTACGATAATCGTGTTGCAGCCGTCGGGTAGATACTTGGGAAGCTCCGCGGAACTCGGCCCCGGCATTGCGACCAGCGCCGCCACCAGAAGCAGAATTTGCAGAAACGCTCCCCGGCGGATGAGACAGGAGAAGTTCGTACCCGGAACCACGGACGATGCGACACGCGACATGCTCTTAGCCCTCTCAATTTGGAGTGCGGAAGTTCATTTCCGCTTTCAAGGAAGCTTGGACGGACAACGTCGGAGCCGTGATTCTTGCCGAGACAGCCCCGCGTGTCAACTGTGGCCAGTTCCAATACTTCTGCAAAACGCCAAAGTCACGTAGGCCGGAACAAGCGCAGCGCAGTTCCGGCATGGGTGTCTGCCGTTCAAGAAATGTCCGCGTGCGAAACCGTCCGCAATCGATCGCCGCGATACCAATCCGTGCCGGAACTGCGCAAGTTTGTTCCGGCCTACTCTATTTCGCTTTCTCAATCGCGGCCTTTTCCGCAGCGATGCTCTCGGCGGCCTTGGTGGCAGCGGCTGCGGCAGCAGCGGCAGCCTGAGAAAGACGACGTTTCTCCTCGAATTGCTTCTGTGCCGCTTCGGCCTCGCGGGCCGCCTGCTCCGCGGCAATTCGGGCGGCGGTTGCCTCAGCCTGCCGCTGCTTGAGAGCCATCTCCAGCGTGGGCGGATTCGCGGCCAGCCGGCCCACGATCTTCCCATCGGCAACCGCGGCCAGGCGGACCTCGCCCGACCAGTCGCCGGCAACGATCCGGCCGCCGTCGTGCGTGGCCGCCACTTTCATGACCAGTTCGCCAAAAGGCTCGAACTGGCGAATCTGGTTGCCCCGGTCGCCCCAGAGTTTGACCGTGCGATCGCGGCCGCCGGAGACGAGCCGCCCGTCGTGGAGGAATTGCAAGCAAGTGGCACCGCCCGGATGGGCCTGGATGTTCTTGATCCGCTTGCCGTTTTCCATGGCCCACAGGGCGATCGTGCCGTCTTCGCTGGCCGTGGCCAGGACATTCGAATCGTCGCGCAGCTCATGGCCGTCACGGCTGCCTTGTGGCCATCCAGTGCCTGGAACTCCCGATCGGTACCGGCCTCCCAGACCCAGACGCCGCCAGCCCGATCGGCCGTGGCCAGGAGCACGCCGTCGGGGCTGAACTCCACGGCCGTCACCCAATCGGTGTGCTTGCGGATCTCGACGACCGGTGTACCGTCGCCGACGTTGAACACCCGCACGATCTTTTGCGGACCGCCCAGGGCGACGAGCGTCTGGCTGGCGTTGATGTCGGCGGCCAAGACGGAGTCGAGTTCGTCGCCCACCTGGGAAAGCCGTTTTCCGCTGTGGACATCATAGACCGCCGCCAGTCCCCGCGATGCCGCCTTGCCTCCGCCTGCCACGAGCAGCTTGCCGGAGCGGCTGAAGCGCAGCGAGTAGGGAATGCCCTCGGGAAACGGCAGCACGCCGGCCAACTCGGCGGAATCGGTATTGTACAGGACAATCTGCCGCTGTCCGGCGATGGCTGCCAGCGGGGCCCACGGGCTGGCTGCCAAGGCGGTAATCGCCGCCGGACGCGGCGTGTAGACCACCGGCTGGCGAAAGACGCCCTCGGGCATCGTTGCCGGTCCCGCCGGCCGCGTGGCGCCGCCGGTCATCGCCAGGTTCACAGCCGGCTTTTTGACCTCGGCCTTGGCGCCGGAATCCTTCAACGCCCCGCCCGCGATCCATTGCCGCAGGGTTTCAATCTTGGCGGCCGAGATCTTGTCGGCGCGGGGCGGCATGTGCGGCTGGTCCTTGTGCGTGACCAGCGTAAAGAGGTAGGAGCCGTCCGGATCGCCCGGGGTGATCGCCTCGCCGCTGGCGCCGCCCTTGCGGACGCGCTCGTAGCTGTCCAAGGCGAGGTCGTTGGTCGCCTTGCCCTGGTTGTGGCAGGCGAAACAGTGTTCGCGGAAGATCGGCCGAACGTGTTCTTCGTAGGTGATCTTCGGCCCATCGGCGGCAGTTGCGCAAGCCGCCAGCAGCAGGAAGGAGAAGATGGTTTTCAGGACGTGATTGGGCATGGTTGGCGACATGGCGGCCCACCCTACGGATTTAATGATTAAAGCAAAACTCCCGTGAATTCAGCAGGCTCCAGAAAATGTCTTCCAGGACTTCCGCCGGCTTGGGCTGGCCTTCGACCAGTTTCTTCAGCTTATCGACTTCGTCGGCCACCGGCTCGCGACTCAGACAACGGACAAATAAGATGCGGAGAATCTCCTCCGGACTCTTCTTCGCCGCAAGCAAATGCTGGATCACCTGGCCTTCGCGAATCTTGTTCTGCACGGTCTCGCCGTTCAACAGGTGCAGGGCCTGCGACAAGGTCGGCTCGTTGCGGACATCACAGGCGCAGACCGTTTCGCGCGGCGATCGGCCAAACGTGGCGAGGAAATAGTCGGAGGTCGCCCCGTCGGCGATCTGCACCGCCCGTGCGCCCAGCGGCAGGCCGCGGAACTTGTCTTTCGTTTCCGTGATCTGCGTGATGCAGTCGCGAAGCATCTCGGCCTGCACCCGCCGCACCCGCGCGTGGGCGAAGTTCCGCTGGTCGCCTTCGTTGCTGGCGTTGGTCTGCGTTGTCCGCTGATAGGTTTGCGAGAGGCAAATGTCGCGTACCAATCGCTTGAAGTCATACTTGTACTCGACCAGCTTGCGGCCGAGCTGCTGGTACAGCTCCGGATTCACGGGTGGATTGCTGACGCGAACGTCATCCACCGGCTCGACGATGCCAACGCCAAAGAAGTGGGCCCAGATGCGATTGGCCACGCTGGGGGCGAAAAAGGGGTTGTCGGGCGCAGTGAGCCAGTCGGCCAGGACCTGTCGGCGGTCTTTGCCTTTGCAATCCGGCTTCGGCCCGCCCAGGAATTTCGGCTCCATCACGCGGCCGCCGACGGGATGGTTCACCTCGCCGCTTGCGCGGTTGAAGATGATCGTCTCGCGATAGTCCTCGCCCTCCTTGCGGCCGATCTGGCTGAAGAAGGCGGCGAAGCTGTAATAGTCGTTCATCGTCCAGCGGTCGAAGGGATGGTTGTGGCACTGGGCGCACTGAACCCGCACGCCCATGAAGACCTGGGCTACGTTCTCGGCCGTCTTCAGGGTGTCGGGCTCGATCTGGTAGTAATTAGTTGGCGGCGACGAGAACGTGCCGCCGCGGGCGGCCAGCAGTTGCCGCACGATCTGGTCCAGCGGCACATTCCCGGCGATTTGCTCGGTAAGCCAAGTCGAGTAGAGATAGATCGATTTGTAGCTGATTTGCCTGTCCCCGCCCGAGCGGACCATGAGCAACTCGGCCCACTTCATGGCCCAGATTTCCGCAAAGGCCTTTCGCTCCAGCAGGCGATCGACGAGCTTTGCCCGTTTGTCGGGCGATTTGTTGTCGAGGAAGGCCCGATATTCGTCCTCGGTAGGCAAGACGCCGGTGATGTCGATAGTCACACGCCGCAGGAAGACGGGATCGCTGCAAATATCGCTGGGCAGGATGCGGAGTTTCTGCAGTTTGGCGTTGACCAGTTCGTCGATGTAATTGGCCGGAGCGGCCGTGGGTGGCGAGTACTTCAGTCCGGCCGGGAGAACGATCGCCTGGCTGCCCACGGTCTTGGTGTCGAAGCGGGCCAGAATGAAGGCCTCGCCCCGATTCGCCGCGGTGACCAGGCCGCTGGGCGCGACGGGGGCCGAATTGTCGTTGTTGCTGTAGAACAGCGCCAGCGAGGTGACATCGCGCTGGCTGCCGTCGCTGTACCGGGCGCGGGCGATCATCTGCTGCTTGGCGCCCGCCCCTTCCAGCAGCATCTCGCGGGGGAAGATCTCGATGCTTTCCACGGTCGGCACGGTGGGCGGATCGTTCGGAGCGCCGGCCTGCAGCCAAGTGGTCATCGTCTTGGCATATTCGCTCGTCGGCTCGAACCGCTTGCCGCCTGTGTGCGGCACCGCGCCGAGGGCCTTTTGCAGGACGAGACTGTCTTCGGGTACTGCCAGGTTCACGCGGCGATAGCCCAACTCGCGGGTGAGACGGAAGTAATCGCCCTCGGGATCGAATCCGAACAAGGAGAGGCGGAAGCCGTCCTTGCCGCGGGCCGAACCGTGGCAAGCACCGGTATTGCAACCGGCGCGCATGAAGACGGGCATGACATCCATGCGAAAGCTGACCGGCCGGGCGACGGCCACGTCCTGGACGGCCAGCGGCGTGGCAGCCATTTGGCCATCGTATTGGACTTGAAGCGTTGTCTGTCCGTTGGCCGTCGGACAGACGGTCCCATGGTCAACGCGGGCAACGCGGCCCTCTGCCACGGTAATCTTGGCCTTGGCTGTCACATCTTCCGTTACGCCGTCGGGTCGCGTGGCCACAACCACGATTTGCTGCCGGGCAAGACCGCTGCGAAGCTGGATATCCGGCGGGTAGAGATCGAGCCGGGCGGTGGCGGCCTGGGCGGTGGCGGCTACGGCGAAAAATAGGAGCAAAGCAAAGACCTTGAGTGGTGCGGCTTGAACAAAACAAGGACCAAAAGGACTACAGGAACAGGAGGGACAAAGCATCAATCGTTGTGCAATTCCTGTCTTTGCAGTCCTCTTGGTCTTTTTGGTCCTTTCGGCCTCGCTGTTTTGGCTCATGGCTTCTGCCCTTTCTCCAACCGCAATTGCTCCAGGCGGCTGAGCGGCTTGGCCACGGCCGGCTTGGGGTGTGCTTGCGGCGCGGGTTTTGTCTCGGGTTTGGCCGCGACCGCCGCCTTCGGCGGCAACGGGGGCTGAATTCGCAGTTGTCCGCCGCCCACGACGTGCGTGATCGGCTCGCCTTGCGACTTCACCACAGCCCGGCAAACGAGCGTCTTGTGCAGGCCCGGCGGCGACTTGGACGTCGTGCTGAGCGGAAATACGACTTCTGTGGCCGCGTCGTCGATCTGCTGCGGCTCGGTCGTCACCTCGTTAGGCAGTCCGAGCAATTCGATCGTCGCCGGCGCTTCCAGTTTGCGGGTTTTTTCGACCTTTACGACGACGCTCGACTTCTGGCCTTGCTCGACCACGGCCGGCTGGAATTGGAATCGCAGCCGCGGCTCGGCCACTTCCAGGTCAGCTAGTTGCGAAGAAACCACCAGGGGCCCGTCGCCGGTCGTCGATTCGCCCAGCACGGCAATCTTCCAGGTTCGCAGAACCGCGCCGCCATCGGCGGTGAGCGGAATCAGGCCCTGGGCCTGGCCCTCGGGAATCGTGACGGAATCGGGCGCCGAGACGCCCGGCGGGTTGTAGAGCATGCGGAGCTTAATTGGGCCCCTGAATCCGCCTTCGCGGGTGGCCGCCACCTTCAATTCCATGTTGCCGTTCTGTACCAAGGGGACCTTCGGCGGCACGATTTCGATGTGGAACGGCACCGGCTCGGCAACGGCCACGGCCATGCGGTTGCCAAAGTAGTTCCAGACGTCGCGATTGTTGTCACCGCGGATGAGCATCGTCTTCTGCACCAACCGGCCCTCGATCAGGCGATCGCCCTCTTTGTGTTGTCCCACGACCTCCACCAAAGCCGCTTGCGGTTTCGCATCGGCCGAGGCCGAAAGCAGCACTGGCGCCGTGTTTTGATCCGCGGCAATCGGCAGGATCTGCGAGGCGACCTTCTCCGGCAGGTTCTGCATCGTCAAGGCCACCTCGCCGCCAAAATCCTCCCGCTGGCTGCCGACCATCAAGGCCATCCGGTTCCCCCGCGGCACCGGCGCGACGATGTCGACGTAGGTCGAACGCTCGGGCAAGCCGATGGTCAACCGCGGCTCGACCGGCGTGACCTCCACGCGATAGACAAAATCCGGCCCGCCTCGCCCCATCTGATCGGTGATGCTGATGACGTACTGGTCGTCTTCGGGCGCGGTAAAGCGGATATAGCTGTCCGGTCCATTGCTGTCGTCATTGTAGGCGATGAACTGCCCCTTGATGCGGGAGAGGTTCAGAGTGCTGTCCAGCGGCGTGCGGAGTTGCCGGGCGAAGACGCGGACGTCGAAGGTCTGTCCCTTTTTGGCCGAAAAGACCCAGCAGTCGATGTCGCCCGGCGCGTCGATGACGCCATTCAAGGCCGCCGGCGCCGTGAAAGGCGTGGCATGCCGGGCGTCGTTGTTCGGCTCCTTTTCCAGCACGTTTTCCAAGGGCGAGAGGCGGAACGGGTTGGGCGACGGCGCCACGCCCTGGGCATCCTGGGCCCAGGCGGCAAAGCCGGGCTGGGATCCCGCCGGAAGCGTGAGCTTCTGAGTGAAGTTGCCACCCGCGGCGCCGATGTACGTCACATCGACCGTCTGCGAGAACCGGCCACCGGCGGGATAGATAGCCAACGGGCGGGGGAACGTTCCCACGTGCAGGCGATAATGGCAGCGGTCGGAGCCGCCAAAGGCACTTTCGCGGACCTGGATCACGTAGGTGCCGTCGCGGGGCACAATGACCGAGCAGGCGCAGTCCTGGCGCAGGAGCGGCGTGTCGTCGGCTGCCGCCAGCACGAAGCGGTTCGTATCCATGATCGCCACCGACGGATCGAAGAACGACTCGCCCAACCGCAGGCCCTCCACCTCGACGCTGAGCCGCTGTCCCTTCTTCGCTTCGACCGCATAGTAGTTGACGTCTTCGTTCAGGACCACGCCGTTTACCGTGGAATTCAGATCGATCTTTTGCGGCTTGGCAAAGTCGTTGGTTGGCTTGATTTCTTTGACTTCCGCTAGCGCCCCGATGCTGAAGGTAACCAGGTTGCTGATGCCGCTGGCCGATTGCAACCGCAAGGCGTGGGGCCCCAGCGGGCAGTCAGCGGCCAGGGCCAGGCGGGTCTTGACCCGCTTGTCGGGCAGCACTTCCAACGATTTCACGGCGATGCCCGGCTCGTAAAAGAGCAAGCCGCGGGCGTCGCCAAGGCGCGGGCCGGAGAAGATCACTTCGACCTCCGTGCCCCGCCGGCCGCCACGGGGCAAGAACTGGTCGATTTCGGGCACGGCGGCAAGGGCGGTTGTTGCGGAAAGCATGAGGCAGGCGAAAATGGCTGCGCTCGTAGTCCCGCCTAAAGGCGCGATTACGACCCGGCGCTTCACAAGTCTGCCACCTGGAAACTTCATCCCAACAACCCCCGCCGCAGCTTGGCGTCGCGAACGATGTCGATCGGACGGTTTCCGGGGGCCAGCAACCGCTTTGTGTGGTCGATTCCCAGCAGATGATAGAGCGTGGCGAACAGGTCGGCCGGGCCAATCTCCTCCGCGTCGGGCTCTGCCGCCGTGGCCGTCGAGGCGCCGAAAACCTTGCCCCGCGCGATGCCGCCGCCCGCCAACACCATACTGAACACCCGCGGCCAGTGATCGCGGCCCCGGTCGCCGTTGATCTTCGGCGTCCGCCCGAATTCGCTGGAGAGCATCACGATCGTGCTGTCCAGCAGGCCCGTGCGGTCCATGTCGTTGATCAAGGCGGCAAAGGCCTTGTCCAGCGGAGGGGCTTCACGCCGCGTCTCGGGGACGATTTCGCGGTGGAAGTCCCAGCCGCCGTAAGTCACCGAAACCACGCGGACGCCTGCGGCAATCAACCGCCGGCACATCAGCAAGCGAGCCCCGGCCTGGTTGCGGCCGTATTCGTCGCGAATCGCTGCCGGTTCCGCATCGAGATTGAACGCCTCGCGGGCCTTGGCCGAACTAATCAGACTGTAGGCCTGTTGATAGAAGGTATCCATGGCCCCGATCGCGTCGGCCTTTTCGATGGACTCGAAATGGGCGTTCACCGCCTCCATGGCCGTGCGGCGGCGGGTGAAGCGGGCCGCATCCACGCCGTTGGGCAAGGCCAGGTCGCGTACGCGGAAACCGCCCTGGGCCGGATCGGCGCCGAGGCTGAACGGACCGTAGGATGAACTGAGGTAGCCCGTTCCGGCGTACGGATTCGGTTGGTTCGGCACACAAACGTAGGCCGGCAAGTTGTCCCGCGAGCCAAGTTCATGGCTCACGATGCTGCCCAGGCTTGGGTACTGGATTGCCGGGCTGGGACGGTAGCCGGTGAACATGTTGTGCGTGCCGCGCTCGTGGGCCGCTTCGCCATGGCTCATCGAGCGGACCACACACAGCTTATCGGCCACTCCGGCCGTCTGCGGCCACATCTCGCTGAAGACCTCGCCGGGCAGCTTGGTCTTCACCACCCCGAACGACCCGCGATACTCCAGCGGGGCATAGGGCTTGGGGTCGAACGACTCTTGCTGGGCCATTCCCCCGGGGAGAAAGATATGAAGGATACTCTTGGCCCGCGGCCCCTTGGCCGCCGTTGCCGGTGGACTCTGGGCGGCCTGGGCCTTTTCCCAATGGAGCAAGTCACCGAGGACAAAACCCATTACCCCCATTGAGCCGACAGTCAGAAACTCGCGCCGCGAGGAGCGCGACAAAGGGTTACCCTGGCAATTGCATTGATGCACGGGTCGAACCTCCTAGGTAAACGTGGAGTTTTTGCACATTCGCCGAAGCGAAGGCGTTGTGATTGAAGGTGGGAAGCACGCGTAACGTTGCCAATGGTGGCAAGTCGTCGTTTATTGCAAAGCCCCGGTGGGCTATTCGGTGCGGGCGGGTTTCAGGCGGGGATTTAAGTTTGAAAAACTTGGTTTATTCTCGTCGATGGGTATTTTAGCGGCTCGGGTTGTCAGGGCAAGCATTTTCTTGTGGACGACACGCTGGCGTCTCAAATAGGTCGCTCGTGCAGACCCACTGGCCTCCGGCCATGGCCCCAGTTACGATGAGGGGCATGCCAACTTAATCCCGGAGTCTCTGCCATGAACATCGGTTTTCTACTGATTTCCTGCACCCTCATCGCCGGGAATGAACCGGCGGTCCTCGATGCGTTTCATTTCCAGGATTCCAAGGCCGCCACCGCAGAATGGACGCCGCAGGGAGTTGCGGAGGTTGCCGTCTCCAAGGAGAAAGGCGGGGGGATCGAACTGGCCCTGCCGTTTGCCGCTAAACCGAGTCTGGAGCGGGTCACGATTGACCGCAAGGTGCACCTCGATCTGTCGGGGCGAAAAGAGTTCACCTTGGACTTGGAGCCCGGCGACATGGCGGCCGTGGGTGAGGTCACGCTGTATTTCAGGAGCGGCGACGGTTGGTATGGCTGCGGCACCTGGCTGCGACGGGCCGGCCCGCAGACGCTGCGTTTTGCAAAAACTGGGTTCCGCAGCGAGGAACACCCGATCAGTTGGGAAAAAATCGAAGGTATTCGCATTGCCCTGTGGCGGGGTACGAGTGAAGATACTTCGCTGCGCCTTAGCCGCCTGGCAGCCTGGGCGGGCCGGGCAAAGGTCGCCGAGCCCGCGCCGGCAACGAAGGTCATCGATCCCGCCCACGAAGGCAGGGCGTTCTGGAATCACTCCGGTACTGGGGCCTATCCGGGCGATTGGGAACGGACGGCCAAGGCCCTGGAGGCGGGCGGGTTCACCATGATCCTGCCCAATCAGCTCTGGGCCGGCAGCGCCGAATACCCCAGCAAGCTGCTGCCGCGGAGCGAGACCTTTCGCAAGTATGGCGACCAGGTGGCCCAATGCGTGGCCGCCGCCCATCGGCACGGCTTGCAGGTCCACGTCTGGAAGGTCAATTTCAATCTGGGTAACGCCCCGCGGGAGTTTGTCGAGAAACTCCGCCACGAGGGCCGGACGCAGGTCTCGGCCTCTGGCAAGGCCACCAACTGGCTCTGCCCGTCGCACCCCGAAAACTTCAAATTCGAGGTGGACACTATGGTGGAAGTGGCGCGGATGTATCCGGTGGATGGCCTGCACTTCGACTATATCCGCTACCCGGACGGCGACCACTGCTATTGCGACGGCTGTCGGACGCGGTTCGAGGCCGACAGTGGAAAGCCGGTAACCAACTGGCCCACTGACTGCTATCATGGCCCGCGGCGGGACGAGTATCGCACATGGCGTTGCCGGCAGATTACCCGCCTGGTCGAGGCCGTGTCGCGCAAGGCGAGGCGGGTCCGGCCCGGGATCAAGATTTCGGCCGCGGTGTTCGGGGCGTATCCAAGTTGCCGCCAATCGGTCGGGCAGGATTGGGTCGCCTGGGTAAAGGCCGGCTATCTCGATTTCATTTGCCCGATGGACTATAGCGCCAGCGACGACGCGTTTGCCGACCTGGTTGCCAGCCAGGTGAGTCTCGTCGGCAACCGTGTGCCAATCTATGCCGGCATCGGGGCCGCGGCCGTCAATCCGCCGATGACCGCCGAGCAGGTGCTGGGACAGATCGAGAAGGCCCGCTCGCTGGGGGCGTCGGGGTTTTCGATCTTCAATCTCGATGGGAAGACGATCGAGACGCTCGTGCCGGAGGTGGGAAAAGGACTGAAAGGGGCGAAGCGCAGGGAATGAAATGCGGGATCATTTTTTGGAGAGAAAAATTAGGGACAGAAAGATTAGTCTCACTTCCATTCCCCAGGCTCCTGCCGCGGCGAGATCCAGTGCAGCCGATACTCCTCGCGCAACCCGAGTTCCTTACGGACTTCCATGGCAGCACGCTTGCATGTGGCCCAGGCCTGCGCCGTCGAAACGCCGGCAACCGGTGCAGCATATAGATGCACCATCGGGTCCAGATTGAGTCGGTCGACATGCCATGGCTCAGAACTCTTGCGCACTCTGGCGATCTGGCTGATCGCGAACAATTTACCATCGACACCGCGGACCTTGACGGATGCAAGCTTCTCGAATGCCCCGTTTCCTGGAACATCAATTTCCAATTTGACCGGTAGACTCGCTCCGAATTGCCGGAAGCGGCCCACCTCAATGCCCCCATAGGCTTGCAGGGTAGCGAACAGCTCGTGGAGATCGACACCGGCGCGTGCTGCGTGCTCACGATCCACGTTGATGAAAGGCGAAGGTGATTCGGCCGTATCGAGCGAGATATCGATGAGGTCCTTGTCTTTACGGAGCCGCTCGACCAGCGCGTGGGCGCATTTCCGCAGTAGGTCGGCCTCCGGTCCCACAATCGCCATGTCCATGGTGTCGTCGGCGCCACCCTGCGGCGACAGGTGCCGGATGCGAATGGCAAATTCCTTGACGCTGTTCAATCGCCTGCGAATGTCCGCCATGACCTCGTTACGCTCGCGCACGGCCGCGTCCTCGAAGCGAAGCAAAATGCACGGACCGTCGCGGAACGCGGTAAACGGATTCTCGGATAACGTCAGGGTCGATTTCACACCCGGCGTGTGACGCAGGTCAGCCTCAACCGTGCTCAGCAACTGGGCGTTCCGTTCCAGCGATGCACCTGGCGGGAAGGTCGTTTCAATGCTCCAGTAGTCGGCCCCAGGCTCCTTCTCGCCGCCCCGTTGATCGCACGAAAAGAACTCGTCGAGGCTCACGCCCTCGGGAAGTTGCAATTGAATGGTTGTCAACTCACGCCGCAGTTCGGTCTCACCCGCGGGGGCCAGGGGACCAACTGCCGAGCGAACCACGACGGCAACCGCGGGCCTGCCATCCAACAGGATGAAACGCGTCGCTTCTTCGCCGACCAGTTGCACTCGGGCAACGTCGCGGAGCCGGATGACGCTGCCGCCGGGCGTCGTTTTCAGGACGATTTGCCGCAGCCCCTCGATGTCTCCATTCACACCTTTCGGCTGGTCGTCAAGCTCCAGCTTCAGCCGGTTCTTGACGTCCAAGATCGTCAACGCCGGCGCGGACAACTTCTCCAAATCGACGCACACGTGGACCACAGGTTGCGGATTGACGACGAGTTCCACAGAGCCAACCGACGGTACTTGCTGAAGTTGCTTCAGCACCCTCGACGAAGCAAGGTTGCCGAGGTACTGCGCCTCGCGGTGCGCGTCGGATGAGCGCAGTGCCAGGATCCGCGCAGGCGGCGCGTCGAAGGAAACCGTGATCCCCGCTTGAGCCGTTTCTTGCGGCAACACCGGCATGGCCAGGCTGACACGATTTTGTACCAGCACCTTAGCCATATCCGGATCGGTACCCTTGGCAAACTCGATGCGGAGACGGTACCTGCCGCCGTTTTCCGATCGTGACCGCAGCCACCGGGCATTTTCCACGCCGTTGACCTGTTGTTCGATCGGCGCGGCGATCGTATCGGCCACGGTTTGCGCAACGGCGCCGGGATACACGGCTTCCACCGTGACGACCGGGGCCACTCGGGGAGCCAGCAATCTCGACGCCAAGAGACAGCCAAGCGCCAGCAACAATCGCGTCAAAACCATGGAACACTCCGGACGGGGATGATTGTTACGTAAAACTGATTTTCAATCCGTGCCTTTCCTTGATCTGCAGCAAGGCCTCGGCGTTGCCGCGGGCGTCGTCCAGCGGGTTGTGTGTGTGCCGGGTCCTGCGCAGATACTTGAACGTGGCAAACATGTCCTTCACCACGCCCTTGTACAGCGAACCGAGATTGTGCGAACTGTGCCCGAACGGATTCTCACCGAGGAAATGGTGAAAATACCAGTTGATGAACTGCCAGTCGAACCCGTTGTTGTCGGAGATGAACATCGGCCGATGCACCGCGTTGACCTCGACGACCCAATCGCCGAACTGCCGCATCACCGTCTGGGGATCGTCGAACGCGAGCGTCTCATCGCGGCTGAAGCCGCTGACCTGCAGGGCCTCCGGCAGCCAGCGCTCGGAGATCGGTTTGAGCTTGCCGTAAAATGTCTTGCTCAAGGCCGGCTCAACGACGATGGCCCCGAAGCAAACCATCGAATAGTCGCCGGGGATCGGGCCGTCGGCTTCAATATCAACCATGATGTAGGTCATAAAATTGGATGCTATCGGCCCGGCCTCGGGATGTCAACCAAGCGGGGCCGCTTCCCTTCGTAGAACGGAATTTATTCCGTTTCGCGAGCCGGGCATGGAAAAACGGAATAAATTCCATTCTACGAAGGGGGGGTGCCCTGAAATCGCCTCCCAAGTTTCCTAAATTCCGGTGGCAGGCATCGATTCGGCCAACTATAATGAAATTGAGTGCTATTGGCCTATTTTGGTACGTTGGGGTCTTTGTTTCCAGGGAGAGGGATTGTGACCGATCCGAAGCATGAAGAGCCGGAGTCCGATCATCCACACGAGGACGATCTCTCGTTGGACCTGAATCAGGACCAAGAGGGCCTGCCCGCGGCCGGCGACAACCTTCCGTTGGACGATTTGAGCTTGAGTGCCTCGACCGAAGAGTTCCACTTTTCCGGTCCCGCCGAAGAACTGGACTACACCGAACCGGCCGATTTCACTTTTCCAGGTCAACCGAGCGGGGGCGAGGCGGCATCCGAGCATTCGGGCGAGTTGGCCGCGGCCGAACCGGCGGAGGCCGAGGGCCTTTTCGGGCCGGAAGGGATCCCTTCCGCTGAATCACCCCCGCCGGAAGATGCCGCGGTGGAGCCTGAACTGGCAGGCGAAGGCATCGCCGACCTCGAAACAGCCGAGGAAGAGAAACCCAAGCCCAAATTGGAATTGCCGGCCTGGGTTCAGACGGCTCAATGGGTCATGGTTGGCCTGCTGGCCGTGGGGTCCCTGGTGGCCGTCATCTGCTCGATTGTCTGGGTGCCGCAGAACCCAAAGCAAGTTACGCTGACTCTTAATATTTGCTGCCCTTTGATGTTGGCTCTGATTCCCTTTGCCTTGTGGCGATCCAGTGCTCGCTGGGTGACTCCCGCGACGAGCGCGCGTGTATACGGTCATGTTGGCGTTGAGCGCCGCGGCCTTGATCGCGGGAATGTGGTTTCAGGGACTGGAGCTTTCGCGCTACGATTGGCAGTTTTCCAGGACCCGGGTAAGTGCCGGCAAGCCACCGCGCGTGATGATCCCGCCCCGCGAAACGGCCGCGGAGCCGCCGCCGCCGCCAGTGCCGGCACCGCCACCTGAGCCAGCCGCGCCCAAAGACTCTGCTGCGCCGGCCGCAAAGTAGGCTTGTTTTATCGGGTGGGAACCGCAACCTACCGCCCCACGACCACTGCCGCCGCTTGGCCAAGCGGCATCCAGGTCAGACAAAGGGCATCGCTCCGAGAACTGACCAACGGCTGATTACGGACGACTTCTATCTGGCAGGCAGGATCAGCGTGCTCGTAGTTGCGTACCGCCGGCACACAGCCTTTCTCCAAGGCGAGGATCGAAGCCGCCAATTCCATCGCCGCCCCCGCCGCCGCGCAATTGCCCAAGTGGCCTTTCAGGGCCGTGACCGGCGTTTGCGGCAGCAAATCGTGGAGAACTGCGGCTTCCATGGCGTCATCGCGGACCGTGCTCAGTCCGTGGGCCTTGACGTGTGCCAGTTCCGCCGGGTTTACAGCCGCCCGGTCCAATGCTGCGGCAATCGCCCGCCGCAGGCCGCTGCCGGATAGCGGGGCACCCGCGCAGGTCGCGGGAATTGACCGCTTCAAACGCCGCGCCCCAGCCTTTCACGCGCGCAAGAATCTTGGCCTTCCGCGACTCGGCATGCTCGCGCGTTTCAAGAACGAGCACCGCCGCCCCCTCGCTCCCGACAAAACCGTCGCGGAGGGCGTCGAAGGGCCGTACCACGGAGGCCGGATCTTCGTGCCGCGGTGAGAGATTTCCCATGACTAAACGCCGCAGGAAATCCAGCGGATGAATCTGCGCGCTGGCCCCGCCGGCAAGCATCACGTCGGCCATTCCCCGCTGAATGACGCTGGCCGCCTCGCTCACCGCCAGCAGGCTGGAAATCTCGCCTTCGTGAATGGTGTTGTTCGGTCCGCGGGCGTCCTGGGCGATGGAAACGTGCGAGGCCACCATATTCGGCAGCACCCGCAAGAATCCCAGCGGGAAGCTGGCCGCCATGCCCCTGGTGCCCCAGAGCTGAAAATCGAAACGGCCGCCGGTGATGCAGGCCCCATAAGTCGTTTCACTTTCCTGGATCGGTGAACAGATCTGGTCGGCCCCCAGCACCACTCCGAACCGCTCCGGATCGATCTTGCCGGGGCCGATCCCGGCGTCGCGGCAGGCAAGTGTGCTGGCGGCAACCCCCAACTGGGCGTCGCGCGACATCACCTTCAGGCTCTTGCGATTAGCGACAAACGCCTTCGCCTCGAAATTGCGGACTTCCCCAAAAAGCTGCGGGGGCATGCCGGACAAGTCCGTTTGCGTTACGGGGCCAATGCCGCAACGACCGGCCAGCAGGGCCTCCCAGAAGGCCTCCCTGCCGATGCCGATGGGGCTGATAATGCCCATGCCCGTGATTACGACTTCCGCTGTTGGCATCCCGATCCGATCTTGCTCGCGGTTGAAAACCTCCTATTGTAATCGGCATGAAGCCAAAAGGGGAACGGGGTTTATGCTCGGCGCGGTGCGAATCCACCATTCAGTGGGGTGCGTGCACAGCGGAATCGGCAAACTCGCCACATGGAAACCTACTCCTGAAAGTTTTTCATCGCACCCCATAATTCTGGACCGCGGGGGACGAGAATGGCCACGAGCTGGCCGTTGGAATCGACGGCCGCGATCTCTTGGCCCTCGACCGCAGCGGTGACCGGAATATACAGCCCGCGACGTACCCGTGCGTCCTCGGCGGAGGTTAGCTCGCGGACGGGCAGCGCTGACACGGCCTTGCGAAGCGGGTCCAAGCGGGCCTGCCAATTCTCGGCGGTTAGCGTGCGGGGATCGGCGGCCGTCTCGACCGACCAGGGACCGATGGTCGTGCGCACCAGGGCTGACATCACGGCGGCCGTGCCGAGCGATTCGGCCAGATCGCGGCCCAACGAGCGAACGTAGGTTCCGCCGCTGCACTCGATCTCCAGAACCAGTTCGGGATACTCGTAGCGCGTCACCTTCAGCGCGTAGACTTCGATCTGCCGCGGCTTCAACTCCACTGCGTCGCCGCGCCGGGCCAAGTCGTAGGACCGCCGCCCGGCCACCTTCAGCGCGGAGAAGGCCGGCGGCCGCTGCAGGAGACGGCCCACGAGTTTCTCCGCGGCCGCCTCGATCTCAGCGGGTGCGGGAACGGGCGGATCAGGCAGCAGGGTCACGGTGCCGTCGGTATCTTCTGTCGGGCTGCTTCGTCCCAAGAGAAACGTACCGACGTATCGCTTCGGCATCCGCTGCACGTACTCGGTCAGGCGCGTGGCCGACCCAACGCAGACCACCAGCACGCCGGTAGCCAACGGGTCAAGTGTGCCGGCATGGCCCACCTTGGCCGGGCGGGCCAACCGCTGCACCAGATCGACCGCATCGCGGGAGGTGATTCCCGCCGGCTTATCGACGTTTAATAGACCGGAAGGAGGCAAAGGATGAAGGATGAAGGATGAAAGTTCTCCGCCGCTGGCACGAATTGTAACACTCGGATACCATGGAAGGAATAGGCAGCCGTGCGCTTAGTACTTAGTTCTAAGTTCATCCTTCATCCTTCATCCTTCATCCTATCTCCATGCCTCCCTCTCGCCTCGGCCCCTACCGTATTGTTCGCAGAGTCGGCCGCGGCGGCATGGGCACGGTCTACTTGGGCGTCGATGACGCGTCCGGCCAGACGGCGGCCGTCAAATTGCTGGCTGCCGAAATGGCCCAGCAGACCGACTTCCGCGAACGATTCAAGGCCGAGATCGAGACCCTGCGAAAGCTCAATCACCCGAACATCGTGCAGATCTTCGGCTTTGGCGAAGAGGAAGAGCATATCTTCTATGCCATGGAATTCGTGGCCGGCAGCAGCCTGGAGGAGCAAATCGCCCGCGGCCGCCCGTTTCAATGGCGGGAGGTGGCCCAGTTCGGCATCGCCGTCTCCAGGGCACTGCGGCACGCCCACGACCGCGGCGTGATCCATCGCGACATCAAGCCCGGCAATTTATTGCTGACCGAGGAAGGGGTCTTGAAACTTTCCGACTTCGGCATCGCCCGTTTGTTTGGAAACGTGCGTCTCACCGGGGCGGGCAGCGTGCTGGGGACGGCGGAATTCATGGCCCCCGAGCAAGCCGAGGGCCGGGCGGTCGATCCCCGCAGCGATCTTTACAGTCTGGGCGGAGTGCTCTATGTGCTCTTGGCCCGCCGCCCCTTGTACCATGCCCGATCGCTCGCCGAGATGTTGGACAAGCAACGATTCGAAACGCCGCCGCCGCTGCGGCAGGTTGCAACCGACATCCCCGCCGAACTGGAGCAGATCATTCATCGTCTCTTGGAGAAAGACCCAAACCGCCGCTTCGGCACGGCGATGGTCCTCGAGCGGCGTTTGGAGACGATGCTGGAGTCGTTCACGGTGTCGCCGCCCACTACGCCGCCGCAAATCACGGTCGAACCCCCGCCGGTTCCTCGGATCGGACCGGAGCCGCCGCCGGTTGACCCCTTGGCACGGACCCTGGCAGCCACGCAGGCTTTGGACCAGCCCGCCTTACCGCACCCGCCTGCGGGTACCCGGCCGCCGGCGGCCAAAGCCGCTTTGCCCGAGACCCGCCCCGCCACGGCCGAGAAGGGCCTGCCGGAGTCATCCTTGGGACCGGCGTCGGAGCCGCCGCCGCGGGCGCCGGGCCGGTTCGTTCCGGTACGGCCGGGCGAGCTGGACGCAGCGCCGCCGGAGCGGCCTGCGGCCACGTGGATTTCGCCGCAGACCTGGGCCTTGGTGGTCGGACTTCTCGCCGTGTGGCTGCTGGCGTGGTACATGTTGCAACCGCCGTCGGCCGACGGACTCTATCGCCGCATCGAGCGGCAGACCGAGGGCGGGTCGACAGAAGCCCTCGAACTGGCTGAGGACGATATCCACCAGTTCCTCGACCGCTTTCCTCGCGATCCTCGCAGCGAGGGATTGAAGGACTACGCGCAGCGGATCGAAATGTCGCACCTGGAGCGGCGGCTGGAACTCCAGGCCAAAGGCGTCAACATCCAAGCCTCGCTTTCGCCCGTCGAGCGAAGTTATCTCGACGCCTTGACCACCGCCCGGGTCGATCTCGAGGCGGGCATTGCCAAGTTCCAGGCGATGATCGATCTCTTCCAATCGCCCAAAGACGTTTCCGGACCGAGTGGCCGCTGCCTCCAGTTGGCGAAGCGGCGGCTCAATGAGTTCCGCCAGCAGTACGAGGCCCAAAGCCAAGAGCAACTGCAAATCGTCGAAGAGCGGATCCAGCGAGCCGACGAACTGCGCAAGACCGACCCCGAGCGGGCCAAGTCGATCTACCAGGCAGTCCTCGTGCTCTATCAGAACAAGGCCTGGGCCAAAGATATCGTGCAGCGGGCAAAGGCCGCGCTGGAAAAAGGAAAGTAGTTGTGTCCAACGAGCAGGCCCGCTAAGATAATACCATTGCCTGCTTCACCCTTCATCCTTCATCCTTGGCCGCCATGTTTCCCACCACCCGACTCCGCCGTCTCCGTTACAACCCGGCCGTGCGACAGCTTATCCGCCACACGCGTCTTTCACCAGCCAACCTGGTGATGCCGCTCTTTGTGCGGCCTGGCAACGGCGTGCGGCAAGAGATTGCTTCGATGCCGGGGAACTTTCAGTTGTCACCCGACCAGTTGGTCGAGGAGATCTGTACCCTGCGCGACCTGGGACTGGGCGGCGTGATTCTCTTCGGAATTCCCGCCGCGAAGGATGCCGTGGGCAGCGACTCGACCAGCTCGGAGGGCATCATCGCCCAGGCCGTGCGGCTGGCCAAGCAGGCCGCGCCGGAGATGCTGGTGATCACCGACGTCTGCCTTTGCGAATACACCGACCACGGCCATTGCGGGCCGCTGGGCGAGATCGCGGGCCGCGTGGAGGTTGACAACGACGCCACGCTGGAGATTCTTGCCCGGCAGGCCGTGGTCCACGCCCAGACCGGGGCCGACATGGTTGCGCCCAGCGGCATGATGGACGGCATGGTGGGGGCGATCCGCCGCGGGCTGGACGGGGCCGGCTTCACGCACATTCCCATCATGAGCTATGCGGCCAAGTATGCCAGCGCGTTCTACGGGCCATTTCGCGACGCAGCCGAAAGCGCGCCGAAGATGGGCGACCGCCGCAGCTACCAGATGGACGCCGCCTCGTCTCCCGGTCAGGCCCTCCGCGAGATCGAGTTGGACCTGGCCGAAGGGGCCGACATGATCATGGTCAAGCCGGCCCTGGCTTATCTCGACATCATTCGCCTGGCCGCCGACCATTTTCCCGGCGTACCGCTGGCGGCCTACAACGTTTCCGGCGAATTCAGCATGGTCAAGGCCGCCGCCGCCCTGGGTTGGATCGACCAGCGGGCAATCGTGCTGGAAACGCTCACCGCGATCCACCGCGCGGGGGCGAGCATTATACTGACGTATTGGGCAAAAGAAGTGGCGAACTGGCTGGGGTAATTGTTAGAGCCTAGAAAACGCGGGGTATTGACGCTTTTTGAGTTGCTTGTATACTAGGTTGTAACGCTATTTGACACCCGTTCTGACACCCGCATAGCTCTTGTGGGGGACAGGTGAAAACAAGATGACCCCTCGACGCTGAAGACGCCGAGGGGTCGAGCCGCACACCTGATAAGGAGGCACACGGCAATGAGCAATTCTACCACCAAGCCGGCGAAACCCAAAAATTCGCCACTCTTCCCGCATGCGTCGGGACGCTGGGCAAAGAAGATCCGCGGCAATCTCCACTACTTCGGCAAGTGGGATGACTACGACGCAGCGTTGAACAAGTGGCTGGACGAGAAAGACGACCTGCTGGCCGGCCGCAAACCCCGCGGGAAATCCGACCGCCTGACCGTCAAGGATCTTGTCAATCGTTTCCTGTCGGTCAAGGAAACCTTGCGCAACGACGGCGAATTGAGCCCGCGCACGTTCCACGGGTATTACAGAATCTGTGATACCATCATTCGCACTTTCGGCCGCGGCCGCGCAGTCGATGACCTGCAGACCAATGATTTTGAGGCCATGCGATCGACCGCATTCAAGGGCCTGTCGATTTCCTCGCGTGGCATGCGCATGCAACAGGTCCGCACGGTCTTCAAGTTCGCCTATGACGAGGGTCTGATTGACCGGCCGATCCGCTTCGGGCTGGCATTCAAGGCCCCCAGCGCCAAGACCCGGCAGAAGACCACGGCCAGCCGTAAGGAAGCCCGCATTCTCGCAGCCGAGCAGGTACGGTCGATGATCGACGCGGCCAGCGTTTATATGCGGGCCATGATCTACCTGGGCATCAACGCGGGTTTTGGCAACAACGATTGCGCCACCCTGACTTTCTCTGCCCTGGACCTGGACGGCGGTTGGCACAATCACCCACGCCCCAAGACTGGCATCCCGCGGCGGTGCAAACTCTGGCCGGAAACCATCGAGGCCATACGGGCAGCGATCGCCAAGCGAAGGAAACCGGCAGATGCCGCATACGCCGATCTTGTCTTTATCACACAGCACGGGGAGCCGTGGGTGCGGTGGGCCAAGCGAAAAGTCTACGACGCCTCGAAATCCTCCTGGACAGATTCCGTATCGCTCATGGCGCGGATTCTCTTCCGTAAGCTCGGCATCAACGGCGGCGCTTCGTTCTATTCCCTCCGCCGCATGACGGAGACCATCGGCGGCGGCTGCAAGGATCAAGTCGCCGTCGATGCCGTGATGGGCCACAGCCGCGGCGACATGGCTTCGGTTTACCGCCTGGAAATCGGCGACGACCGCCTGGAGGCCGTGGCGGACCATATTCACGCCTGGCTGTGGCCGGCCCAGCCGAAAGGAGTAGCTCATGGCTGAGCATGAAGATCCTGCCCCGGAAAGCGTCTCCGAGCAACTACGGATATTCAGAGAGACACTCGACAAAGAGAAGTCCACGAAAGGCACGCTCCTCTGGAAATGCCACCATTACGAGGAAATCCCGCCGGTGACGACTCATGCCGGAGTGGTCGCCCTGATTGACGATTTGCTTAATATCTACGACCGGTGGCCGCCGGAGGGGCCCCTACCGCCTGGCCTGAAACGGTGGGACCCTTACGACCAAGCTCGTCGACATCTTCGCAGCCGAGCGAAACGGGGCGATGGGAATTTTGAGGCTGACCATACATGGGGCCAGCCCCTTGTCGCATGGGAACATTTTCCCGACGCTCCCAGCCTTGCGGGCGATGCCAAAGCGGCGATTGATGAATTGCGTATCTGGGCCGTGAAGAAGGCAGCCCGACCACCGTCGACCAGACGGACCGCAACCAAGCGGCCGGCCCACAACAAAGGCACTAAGACCGCCAAGACCAAGCGTATCGAAAAGCTTATCAAGAAGGGCCACTCGAACAACGAGATTGACCACATGGTACCGGACACGAACCCTGGAGCTATCGGCCAGATTCGACACCGAATGAAGCTTTCCGGGCGGTTGAAAAATGACAAGCAATGACACGCGACCGCGTGTCACCTGAAAAATCCGAAAGATTTTTGCCCGCTGAAATGCGGGCTTTTTCATGCGCCGGCCGCTTCTCGCATGACAAGCGTTTGGCGTGTCATTTCCGGGATGTAGAAAAGACTCCGTACCCTAGAACCCAATCACGGAGTTTATCCCATGCCACCTGCAATCGCTTCCCGAAAATTCCGACCGCCTGAACTGGCCAAACGCTACGGTGTGGAACCGAGCAAGATCATTGCTTGGATCAGGTCCGGCGAATTGCGAGCCGTGAATATCGCGACTCGCCCCACTGGACGCCCTCGCTACATAATCGACGAAGAGGATGTCGTTGCCTTTGAGGAACGGCGCGAGGCACGTCCGCCGGTCAAGACCGAACGGCGGCCGCGGCGACAGACCGGAACCCGCGAGTTTTTCACCTGAGCGCATGAATTCGGCCGGTCACCACCACAGCAACCGGCCGAAAGAAAGGAATCTACTCACATGGATTATCACATAGTCACGGCCGGTAATCAACCGGCAACAGAAAATGACTTTCCAATCCACCCGGCCGCAGCTATCTTCCCGATGCTCTCGGGCGACGAATTCGCGGCGCTGAAAGAAGACATCCGCCAGCACGGCCAGCTCGATGATATTTGCCTGCTGGACGGTAAGGTCCTAGACGGCCGCAATCGTCTTCAGGCATGCAAGGAATTGGGCCTGCAAGTTCAGTACTGTGAACTGACGGAGTGCCATGACCCAATCGACTACATCCTCTCGAAAAACATGCGTCGTCGGCACCTTACACAAAGTCAGCGGGCACAGTGCGCGGCCGACGTGGCGAGGATGCGTCTTGGCGACAACCAGCACAAGAAAAACGAGGGTGGGCAGATTTGCCTACCCACCGATGACGCTGCCAAGGTCTTCAAGGTCTCGCCCAGGTCGGTCAAGACGGCCAGGCATGTTGCCGAGCATGGTGATCAGGCCGTGGTTGATGCCGTGAAGTCGGGCGATATCTCGGTCTCGCGCTGAGAAACTGGTTGACGCTGTGCCCGATAAGAAAGAGCAGCGAAGGATCGTCAAGGAAGGCAAAAAGGCAGTGGTCAAAGCAACCAAGGCGAAGGACAAGGCCACGCCCCCCAAGGCGAAGCCGATCCAGGCCGCGCAGCCTGCCGCCTGTCCTCCGCTCCGCTCGGCCGCCGACGACAACGCTGTCGCCTACATCCGCTCGGCCCTGGCCGACGGCTCCCGCTCCGGCAAGGGCCTGCTGGCCGAGTTGCTGACGCCCGAGAAAGCTATCAGGTCGTACATCAACGAGATCCGCTCGGCCTCGGAGCAGAACCGCCGACACGCTCTTGTCAAAGACGCGCAGGGCGGCGGCGATGATTCGCGTTTTCCGGCCCTGATCTCCCATGGCGAGCAGATCATTGAGGCCACCCTTGCCGTTTTGGTTTGGGTTGGCGTTGTCGTGCAGGACGGAGAGGATAACCACGCTGCATATCGGCTCGGGGTTCAAGAATCCAGCAATGAGGACGCCACCGACGTTATCGACTTCCTCTTGAATGACTCCAACGTGAACATCTGCCTGCTCATCAGCCGGATCGTTTCGGAGTGGCGGAAGAACACCACGGCGGCCGGCATGCAGATCCTTGCGGATCATTTGCGCTTGCTCGCGGATTCCCTGGACGGTCACGGCCAGGTCGATGAGCCCGGCCCGCCCGCTGCCGACGCGCAGGTGATCACGGCCACCGAGCCGGCCACGGTCACGGCCACGACCTGCGAGCCCACGCCCAACACGGTCACGCTCTGCGGCGAGACTTTCGAGGTGCAGCAGGTCCACGGTCAGTCGGAGTTTCGCGGATCGCCGGAGGCCGGTTGGACCGTGGCGGAAGCGGCGATGGCCGCGGCGATCGAGGCCGCATTGATCGAGGCGCAGGCCGCCGTGGAGGGCCCCGCCGATGCTTGAACCAATTCCCCAGGCCGTTTCTGACGTCGTTCGTAGTTTGGCATCCGCCGGCGTGGTATGGCGCGTATGCGGCGCTTCGGCACCCCGGGCGTGCATCCACTTGGCGGGAATTTAACCGCCTTACCGCCGGCGATTGCGAGCAGCTCGTCGAGTACCACACGCGGCGAGCAAACCGGGCATTGCTTCGGTTCGACATGACCGGCAGTTCCAACACGGCGAAGACGGCCGCGGAGCATATTTACCGGGCGCGCTTGTACCGGGCAAAGTTTCACGACCTGTTAGGGACCGAGCCCGCCGAACGGAATATGCCGTTTCCGATCGTCACGCAGGCGGAAGCGCAGGCGATCAGCCAGGAGCAGGAGGGCCCCGCCGATGCCTAGCTCACTTCCGCGCCCTGGAGCCGCGCCCGACGCTGCAAAGTATGCGGCAAGGCCGATTGTGTTTATGCCGGTCCGCTCGACGCCCCATCCGCCGTGATTTGTTGCAACACGGAAAGCGCCGTGGCCGTCGGCACCGTGGGCTGGTTGCACGAGCTGAATAAGAACGGCCCAACCTGGGCACCGTGGCGACGAAGCCTCGCGCGACTGGCACGGATGGGAGGCCCCGACGATGCCTAGCACAGCCACTCTGCCCCGTTGGGCCAACGACATCATCGACGCGACACCGAAACGCGGGGGCGGGCTTAACCGCTGGCTTCTTCGCGCTGCCATAGCTTTGCGGGCCTGCGGCCGAAGCGAACAGGAAATCATCGCCGAACTGCGAGTACTCACCGCCGGCGAGCCGATCAAGCCCGGCGAAATCGAACGAGCCGCCAAGCGTTCCGCCGATTACATGGACGGCAACGGCACAGCCCACCACCCGGCCCCAAAATGGCCCCGCGTCGATAAGGCGGCACGTGCAGCCGTGATTGCCGGGCACGCCGGCGCTGCGGTGGAGCTGTGGGAGCAATCGCCGTATCGGCCCGATGACGACGGCCCGATCACGGAAACGATCATCGACGCGCTCTTTCCGGGCAACCCGCTGATCTGTGTCGCCAATGCCCTGGAGACTGCCACCACGGCCCCGCGTGAATCCCTCCGCGGCACGTTGTCCACCATGCAGTTCGTGGTGCCCAGCACGATGACGGCGATCACGGGCATCAGCAAGGAAGGCAAAGCGTCCGCGCGTTGTCTCGACAACACCGGCCCGCGGCGATACCTCATCGTTGAACAAGACGCGGGAACGGCCGACGAACAGGCCGCAATCATCATGCATCTTGCCGAGCGTGCGCCGTTGGTGCTCGTCACCCGAAGCGGTGGCAAGAGCCTTCATTCGTGGTTCGTATGCGGCGGACAATCGGAATTGACCGTCCTTTGCTTCTTTCGGTACGCCGTGACGCTGGGGGCGGACCGAGCGACGTGGACACGTTGCCAGTTGGTCCGCATGCCGGACGGCACCCGGCGGCGCCCTGATGGAACGACAACACGCCAAAGCGTCTTGTATTGGAATCCTGGCAACACGGAGGCCGCGGCATGATTGGGACCGACCGATGGAAAACGGACGGGACGGACGGCGAAACGACCCAGGCGAATGGCAAGGGCCGTCAGACAGCGCGGCGCATGGTGCCCTGGCAGGCGTTTCCAGTGAACGCGCTGTCGGAGCCAGCGCAGTCCTACGTCGCCTGCGGCGCGAAGGCGATGAACTGCGATCCTGCCTACATCGCCCTGCCGTTGTTGGCAATGCTGGCGTCCACCATCGGGGCAACGCGGCGCGTCCGCTTGAAGCGCGGATGGTGTGAACCGTCGGTATTATGGACTGCGATAGTGGCGGACTCAGGCACGATGAAAAGCCCCGCGATGAACTTCGCCCTCGATGCGCTCAACAGGTTGCAGGGATGGAAGTTGGAGGAATACCCGCAGTTGCAAGAGCAGTATGAGCGCGACAAGCTGCTCTACGAAGCGGACGTGCAGGCGTGGAAGAAGAACGGGCGGAACAAGGGCGAGCCGCCGCCGGAGAAGCCCACCGAGCCCGTCGTTCAACGCTACATCGTCCATGACATTACCGTCGAGGCCCTTGCCGAGCGATTGCGGGACGCCCCCCGCGGCCTACTGTCGTGCAATGATGAGCTGGGGGTCTGGCTGGGCGGGTTCGACCAATACAAGCGTTCCGGCGGCGCGGAACGTCAACCGCTGGTTATCGATGTACCGCGCCGAGTCTATCACCATCGACCGCAAGACCGGGGTGAACAAAACGATCTTCCTCAAGCGTGCGGCCGTCTCCGTCACCGGCGGCATTACCCCCCGCGCTGCAACGGGCGCTTGGACAGGAACATTTAGAGAACGGACTGGCGGCCCGCATCGGCCTGGCGATGCCGCCCCGCCGGCCCAAGCGCTGGACCGAGGCGGTTGTTGATCAAGAAATCATCCGCGCCCTGGAGCGCGCCGTCGGCCGGCTGCTCAGCCCTGGACTTCGGCCGCGACGAGAACGACAACCCGGCCCCGATCGACCTGGACCTGACGCCCAGCGCCAAGGGCGAGTGGGTGCGGTTCTACAACGAGCACAACGAGCGGCAAGAATCGCTCATCGGCCCGCTGGCGTCCGCCTACTCTAAGCTGGAAGGCGGCGCTGCGCGGTTGGCCCTGATTGTGCAGCTACTTCGGTGGGCAGCCGACACGGGCACCGACGACGTGATCGACGACGACAGCATGAGGGCCGGAGTCGAGCTTGCCCGCTGGTTCTGCCGGGAAGCGGATCGGGTGTACATAGCGCTGGACGAAAGCGACGAGGAGCGCGAACAGCGGGCGACCGTGGACCTGATCCGGAGACGTGGGAGCCGAGTTACGCCCCGCGACCTGATGCGTGCCAACCCCCGCCGCTATCCTACGGCCGCGATGGCGGAGGAAGACTTGACCGCGCTGGCCAAGGCAGGACTGGGCGCGTGGGAGCCTGTGCGGCCCGATGCCAAAGGCGGACGGCCGACACGCGTTTTCTGCCTTTCGGACGGCGCTGACACTGACACAACCGGCGAATTTGCCGGGGAAAATGGGGTTGTGTCACTGTCAACGGGCGACAACGGGAGCGAATAGGAGGCCGAGGGAGCAAAACCATGCGAAACCTGACCTGCCAGCAACTTGAACAAGCCGCGATCCGGGCGCATTCCGCCGGCAGGTCCTGGGCCGACTTTTGGCCCACCGTGGCCGGCGACGTGGCAGCGGCCGAGCCGATCGACGCCCGCCGGTATCACCGCCTTGTGCGTCGGCTTGTTGGGCTCGTGGCCGCGGGAGACCTCGACGGCATGCACTCCCCAGGCGACGGCTGGCCATCGGAAGCCGCCGACGAACCACACCCCGCCGCGCCCTATGTCTCACGGCCGGCGGAAAACTACCAGAGGCAAGAAGGAACATGAAAAATGAATCTCTTTGAAACGTCTTCGCCCCCCATCGTCCAGCCGCTGAAATGGTGGGGTGGCAAGCACTACCTTGCCAAGAAGATCATCGATTTGATGCCACGGCACTTGCACTACGTCGAGCCCTACGCCGGTGGGCTGGCCGTATTGTTGGAGAAAGACCCGTTCGATCAGTCGCGGTATTGGGGCGACGAAACGTACGAGCAGGGAGTGTCCGAAGTTGCCAACGACATTAACCGGGAGTTGACGAACTTCTGGCAGGTCTTGCAGGACGAGACGGCCTTTCAAGAGTTCAAGCGGCTTGTCGAAGCCACCCCGTTTTCGCAGGTCGAATGGGCGGACGCAGCAGATCGGCAAACTCCCCAGGCGGATTTCGATGTCGAGGCGGCCGTGGCGTTCTTCGTCCGCTGCCGCCAGAGTCGGGCCGGTGGTTTCAAAGACTTCGCCACCCTTTCGAGGAATCGAACCCGGCGGATGCAAAACGAGCAGGCGTCCGCGTGGTGGAATTGTGTCGAAGGATTGGTGGCAGTCTCAGCTCGGTTGAGGCGCGTGGTCATTCTCACCCAGCCTGCCGTTCAGGTTATCCGGCAGCAGGACGGGCCGGCAACCCTCCACTACCTGGACCCGCCGTATCTGCACGACACTCGCGCCAGCACGGGGAACTACGAGCATGAAATGACTGAGGCTGACCACCGGGAACTGCTCGCCGTCATCAAGCAATGCCAGGGCAAGGTCATGTTGTCGGGCTATCCCAATTCGCTGTACGACCAATCGCTGACTGGCTGGAATCGCCAGGATTTTGTCATCGACAACAAGGCTGCGGGCGGGAAGAGCAAGCGGGTGATGACAGAGTCGCTCTGGATGAACTTTTAGTCAGTATTCACGATACCCCGGCCGTGCCCGCGGCGGCTGGGGGTTACGGAGGATCGGAGGTTAGACCAGTGAGGCAGGACGCGACCGCCGACGACCAGGACGACCAGAAGCCCGACACGGTTTACATCCAATGGGCGCGTTGTCCTGTCTGCCATAGTCGCAACGTGCAAACGATCCGATCCGAGGACAACGGGGACGGGACGACCACCCGCCGGTCACAATGCCGGGAATGTTTTCTAAAGTTTCGCGTGGTTATCGAGTAGGCTTTCCAAATTTTGGAATTGTTCGCAAGGCGAGAGGATACGATAGGGATATGAGCAACACGGAATCACTTGTGAGCAGCGGCTACCTGTCAGCATCGGTGAATATCGGCGTGGCCAAGTTGCTGCGCGTTGCCGAGAGTATCGGCGTCAAGCCTGCCATAAGGCTGAATGGGGTTCCCTACTTTGATGAGGCCGGCGAGGATTGCATACGCCAGGTGCTGGCCGAGCAGGACCGCGAACGTGACGTGGAGCGTGTCGCCGAAAAACTGCGGAGGGAGTCATGAGCGATTCTCCCTCGCAAGCCGGCGAATCGGTCCGGCCGTTACCTGACGGTTCCAACGGCAGGGATCGAAAAAGCGGAAAGTTTCTGCCTGGAAATAAACTCGGGCATGGTTCGCCGCTGGCTGTCATGGCAAGCAAACTGCGTGCGGCGATGCTCAAAGCCGTGAAGGCCGGCGACGTGAAGGCGATTATCAAGGCCATGGTCGCCAAGGCCCGCGGCGGCGACGTCCAGGCGGCAAAACTCGTGCTGAGTTACAGTTTGGGCGAACCTATACCGTGCGACATTGCAGAAAAGATCTTCGAACTGGAGGCGGTTTTGGCAAAGGTGACGGAAAATGAATATTCGCGGCAAACTTGAAAGCTTACTTCGGTTGGCGAAGATCCACGTCGGCGAGTCCGATGCGCGGCACGATGCGTGGCGTCCAGGGCTTGTCGATCGCGTCCGGGAGGCGCTGAGTGGTCGTCCCCTTCATATCCCGGCGTTGCCGTCAGATGCCACCCGATGGGAAAAACGAACCTGGTGCGACATCGTCGGAATGGATGTTCTCACGTGTCCAGGTATGCCTGGCTCTGACGAAGAGCGCGAGAAACTCGCTCTCGCCGAAAAGGCGTGTGCGATTCTCAGGGAGTTGCGCGGCGCCGACTCGTATAACAAATAACCAACAAACCCCGGCACGCCGGCATTAACGCCCACCGCCGTGGCCTATCGTGGGCTGAAGTTTGGGAAACTCACCGCTACACCGTGGGCCAGATCGAGCCGCACGATCGCGACCGGTTTCATCGGCTGAGTCAGGCGGCTGACCGCCGTTTCCAGGATAGGGAAGACTGTGATAAAATCAAAGAAGCTGATCACTGTAAACACGGAAAATCGAGGGGGCATCCATGCGGCCTACGGGCCGGGCATCGAAGGATATGGCGGACCTCCGTTTCCGCCGCCGGGACCGTGGCTTGGATAGGTGGCATGAGATTGATATAGTGAATGAGCAGAAAGAAAAGAGAATCGCAGAGGGAACGCCGAAAGGCTCGCCGGGCCGCATTATTAGCGGGGAAAGGGGAGGGAGTGCTCAGGCTCGATCAAAGCAAGCCTGAACAACAATCGGAAACAGTAGGCAGTAATCCAGATGATATAGGAAAGGACATGCGGTTGGTCGCCGCACATTGCCGGGGAATTCCAGAACGTCTGGCGCAGAAGTTTTATGGAATAGTCGAAAAGCGAATAAGCGACGAGGAGCTTCCGCCCGGCACTCTCGCAAAACTCGGAAATAGCACTGCGGCATTTGCAAGAGCGGACATTGAAACCGGACGATACGAGAAAGGCGAACCGGAAAGTACGGTCAACGTCAACCAGCAAACAGGAATCAGAATCGAACAGCCGCGCGGGCAAGAACCAACAACGTTTCAGAAACAAATGGCGTCAATGCTGGCCTCGATGCTGCCGCCTTCGGTGATAGACGAGCATTTACCGACAGGCGGAAACGGACAAGCGGAACATGATAGCAACAGTTCACCAATTCAGGAACATCCTGGCACATGATATGCTGGGAGAAACACGGCGACGAGGCCCGACGCCGCGGTGGTGGCCGCTGCGCGGACATCCGGATCAGCAGCAGGTAATGCTCGCGGCGTTGGCCTATTGCATTCGGTTCATCTTTCTGGATTCCGGCCGGCGGAGCGGGAAAACGGATCTATCCAAGCGCTTCTTGATCTACAAAATCGCGGATACCCACCCGGAAGCAAATCCACGGCCTTGGCCGGATCCCCGCTTCTTCTACGGGATGCCGACGCGGGACCAGGCGAAGCGGGTGGCGTGGCGAGATCTCTTGAGACTTATTCCCAGCGATTGGATTGCGGGCGGAAAGTTCGGCCCAAATGTGAGCTACGGCGAACTCTGGGTTCGAACCTGGTGGGGCGCCGAACTGTGGGTGCTGGGCATGGACAATCCCGCCCGCTTCGAAGGGCCCCCATGGGACGGCGGGGTTCTCGACGAAATGTGCGACCAGCAGGATGGATGTTTTGATCTTCACGTCCGGCCCGGACTTGATACCGTGGAGAACGGTATCAACCGTCGCGGATGGTGTTGGATGATTGGCAAGCCGAGTCGCAAGGGTCCGGGGGCGAAATGGTTCCGCGAGCGATGCGAACAATGCCGCAAGGGAGAGTACGAAGACGGATTGTCCTTTACGTGGTCTGCCGAGACTGTTCTGCCGGAGGAGACGATTCGGCAGCTCAAGCAAACCCTTTCTGCTAAAGATTTTGCAGAACAGGTCAGGGCGTCGTGGCAGAACGCGGGCGGCGGGATCTACTACGCTTTCAGCCAGGAAGAGGGCAGCGGCAACATTCAGCCGTGCGAACGCCGCGATAACTTGCCGATCCTTGTGGGGAGCGACTTCAACGTCGACCCGATGTGCTGGGTGCTGGCGCACCGCATCGGAGATCGGTTGGAAGTGTTTGACGAACTGATCATCCGTGATTGCAACACGCCGCGGGCACTCAATGAGCTGTGGGCGCGCTATGGCCATCATCCCGGCGGCTGGCAGTTCTACGGCGATGCAAGCGGTCGGGCGAGACATCCTTCTGCGACGCAGAGCGACTATGCCCATATCTGGAACGATCAGCGATTCAGTAAGTCCAGGGGTGGCCGGACCTTGCACTATCCTGGCGGCAATCCCGGCTTGGAAGATCGGTTCTCGGCCACCAATGCGATGCTCTGCAATGCGGGAGGTTTACGGCGTCTGTTTGTCGATCGTAAGTGCAAACGATTGATTGAAGATTTGGAAACGCGAAATTACAAGGCAGGGACGCGTGAGCCAGCGGATGGGCAAGATCAAGGGCACGCCGCAGACGCATTGGACTATATCGTACATCGTATCTGGCCGATCCGCTTCAATGTGAGTGGCACGCAGTCGGTCATCATCGGCGACACGCCGACATTGCCGCAGTTGTCGGCCCCGATGGTCATGGGAGGAGTATGGTGAGCCACCGACACATTCAAGAAACTATTCGACGTATGAAGGAGCGCAGGGAGAAAGAAATGCTCGACTCTGATCCGCCTCCGGGCCAGCATTGGCTGGAAACCGGCCTGCCCGACTTCCGCGGCCCCGAGATCGGCATGGCACGTTGAAAACGCCGCGGTGCATCATGCAGGGGTGGGAGCGTGAGGGATTCGGCGTGCCAGGTCCGAGTCCACCGGCCGGGGCCGCCAATCAAGAAACCGCGGGAATTACAACGCATCCTGCAACACGTGGAACGGAAACCCCGAAAACCATCGGGGAATGACGACCAGGACACGGGATTACATATCATAGGCACGGTTCAGCGTGAAATGGAACCTCGATCGCGCGGCAAAGACGAGAGAAAGGCGAGGACAAGTTGCTCTTGGCTCTGGCCGGCGGCACGACCGTCGTCGTCGGCTCCGGCGGGAAGGACCTGCAGCCAGCGGGCGGGCACGTCACGCACCCCCTGGGGCCAGATCGGCGGCGGCGGACTCGTGCAACGTGTCCGGGGGTGTGAATAATGTTAGTTTCGGGCATCTACGCATCCAGAGCGATTGTTTTCTTAACCGTCAAAACCGGCATTATCCTGGCAGCCATCCCTTGGGAGACGGTGGATGACGTTTCCCACACAGTTCGCCGATTGTATGATAAAGGTTGTCTGCGTACTGACTCGGTGGGACGTAAAGGCAGATTATGAAACGGTTTACGAAGGCGAGTCAGAAGGTTTCACTTACCGCGATCGACCTTTTCTCGGGCCTCGGAGGACTATCGTTGGGCTTGCGCCGGGCTGGCTTCACGGTTATTGGCGCTGTTGAACGTGAACCGCTCGCCGCCGCCGCCTATGCTATCAATCACCCTGACACGCGATTGATCCAGCTAGACATCCGGCTTTTGGCACCTCGTCATTTGATGCGGACGCTCGGCTTACGGAGAGGCGAACTGGATCTTTTAGCTGGATGTCCACCGTGTCAGGGGTTCTCCTCATTGCGAACACTAAAGGGTTCTCGCGATGTCGAGGACGAGCGAAATGACCTTGTCGAGACATTTGGCGATTTCGTACAGGCGATTCTTCCGCGCACAGTCCTGATGGAGAACGTGCCGGGCTTGGTTGACGAAGGTCGGTTCACGAAGTTGATCCGGCTCCTAAAACGACTGGGGTATGGTGATCCAGCCGTTGGCATCCTCGACGCTGCGAAATACGGCGTGCCGCAACGTCGCCGGCGCATGTTGTTGATGGCAAGTCGGGTCGGGCTGGTCACCTTCCCATCGCCAGTGCGGAAGAAGAGGACCGTTCGGGACGCTATAGCCGATTTGCCCTTACCCGGCCGTAGCGGCGATCCGGCACATGACCGCGTGCCGCTCCACACTGAGAAAGTGGTGGAGCTTATCCGTGAGATCCCACGCGATGGCGGCAGTCGAACTGACCTCGGAGCTGACCGGCAACTGCCCTGTCACAAACGTATGAAAGGATTTTACGATGTCTACGGGCGAATGACCTGGGACGATGTCGCGCCAACGATAACGGGTGGGTGCATCAATCCGTCGAAGGGACGTTTCCTTCACCCCGACCAGGATCGAGCTATAACGGTCCGGGAAGCGGCGTTGCTCCAGAGTTTCCCACGTTCGTATGTCGTGCCAATGGTTCATGGTCTCAACCCGGCGGCAGTGCTGGTCGGCAACGCTTTTCCCCCGGAGTTCGCACGACGACAGGCGATCCAGCTTCGGGAGGTGCTTACGAAGCCAGCTTGAGGATGAAACGGTGGTCGATAACCTGACAGCGGCCCAGCGCAGTCGGTGCATGTCGCGAGTTTGCAGTCGTGACACCTCTCTGGAACGAATGGTGCGGTCTGGATTACATTGTCGCGGGCTTCGATTTCGTAAACACGTCCGTACCCTACCGGGCAATCCCGATGTCGTTTTCTCCCGAGCCCGGGTCGCCGTGTTCGTGGATGGTGATTTTTGGCATGGCTATCGTTTCCCCCGCTGGCAGGATAAACTGACTGTGTTCTGGCGCAACAAGATCGGCCATAACCGCCGCCGTGACAGAGCGAACTTCCGCCGCCTGCGCCGGCAAGGTTGGACCGTTATTCGTCTTTGGGGACACGAAGTTCTTAGAGACGTTGCCCAGTGCGTCACGAGAGTTGAGGCGGCGGTTTATCGCGGTCTAAAGCAGACCGGTCAAGAAGATCAACGGAATCGACTATGAATCTTCAGTCATTCGAGACCAGGGCCAGAACGATCGACCACCTCGGGCGAGGGCAAATCGCGGACTGTCCCACGGCCGTCAGTGAGCTGTGGAAGAACGCATACGATGCTTATGCTTGCCACGCCGCCATGCACATTTTCTATGGCGCCCCACCGCTCGCGGCTGTGTTCGACGACGGGCACGGAATGACCGCGGATGAGTTCAAGTCTCGATGGATGGTCATCGGCACCGAATCAAAGGTTGATGACACCCAAACACCGGCCGTGGACCGACTCGGCCTTGGTGAACGTCCTCGTCAAGGTGAGAAAGGCATCGGTCGGCTTTCCGCGGCTTTCTTAGGGCCCGTAACCCTCGTCGTCTCTCGGCATCAGAGCCGATTCGTGGCCGGTCTCGTCGACTGGCGGCTTTTCGGAAACCCGTATCTGACGCTGTCCGATGTCCGCGTGCCCGTCGAGGAGTTTGATCGGCCGAACGAACTTGCTCAACTCTTGCCCAGCATGATCCGGTCGTCTGCAAACAATCTCGTCGGTAAAGGAAGCCGATCCGCAGAGATACAGGACGCCTGGGCAAGATTCTCGGCCCAGGAGGCACGACGCGACCGCCAAACAACAGCGGATCGGGTTCAGGGCTTTGCTGCTTCGGCCGACTCCCTGGCAACCCGGATATTGAGTGAAGTACTCCCCAAATGGAGTGCATGGACTGATGCGCGGAGTCATGGGACCGCACTGGTCATCGTCGAGGCCGGACCTGAACTTGCAGTGTGGGTCGAGACCGATCGAGATGACGATGAGTTCGCCGCAGCCCAAAGGCTTCTTCAAGCGACTTTGACCGGCTTCGTTGACCCGTATGTGAAACGACCTCGTCAGGACTTCACCTACGAGGCAGTTGTTCACAGGGCCGAAGGGCCGAAGACTATCGTCTCCTCGGAGGTGACGTTCGGACTTGAGGATCTGCTCGGCCTCGAACACTACGTCGTCGGTCACGTCGACGAAAACGGCGTCTTTCAGGGCCATGTACAGGCATTTGGCGTGGACCAGGGAGCTTGGACGGTGTCTCTACGGCAACGGCCTCCAAGCAGATCGGGTTTAGGCCCCGGTCCATTCGACATCTGCTTGGGAACCTTTGAGCAAAATCTCGACCGATCAACACATCCCCCAGCAGTCCATTCTCAACTCGACGAACAGGCCGACCGTTACGCTGGACTCGCGATTTATCGCGATGGCCTGCGGGTGATGCCTTATGGACGACCAGAGGCGGATTTCTTTGGCATAGAAGAGCGGCGATCGATGCATGCGGGACGCGAGTTCTGGTCGTACCGACGCACATTCGGTCGCGTGGCACTTTGTCGAGATGAGAACCCCAACCTCAGAGATAAAGCGGGACGCGAAGGCTTGATTGACAATACTGCGAGACGCGAGCTGAAAGCGCTGGTTGTCGAGTTGCTCAAGACCTCAGCCCGGCGTTTTTTTAACGCTGATTCCGAAGTTACGAGAGAATTGCTTCCGGCCGTCCGTGAACGTAATCGACTTGCTCGGGAGGCGGAGAAGAAGGCTGGGCAACAGTATTTGGAAGAGTTTCGTAAGATCATCCGGCGCCTTCAGAACGAGGTGGAAAAGTCCGAACGCGATGTCGAACGAATCCATGCGGAGCTTGCAGACGTCGGAGACGCCCCCGCTGGTTACCGACAACTGGAGGAATTGGGTGTCAAGATCGACCGATTGTGTTCGGAAGTTGACACCTTGACGCCGCCCGAAAGACCCAAGAAGCTCGGCCGGTTTGAGTCTGAGTATCGGACATACCGCGATGCCTACAACCGTCTGCGACATGGAACCAACACGCTGCGAAATGACTGGACGGAAGCCATTGAAGCGAGGGAGTCCGATAACATTCAGGTCGTGACCGATGCGATGACGCGACATAACAAACAGTTGCGGCGGCTGTTGAGCACCCTCCGTTCAGAGGTTGAGACGGCGTGGACCGAAGACGCTCTTCACAAGCTGAAGGCGGACGCAGCAGCCGATGCCGAACGATACCCGACGGAAGCGAGGTCGATTATCGCATCCGTCGAGGCCGGAGCGATGCGAATCGCACAGGCGCTACGACAACTGGAGGACCTTCGGAGTTCCCTGCATCGCGAATTTGCGGATCGCTATGGCGAACTCGCGAGGGCTTTTCGACAGCTTTCTCAGGGGGTTGAACTGGCCGCCGCGGCAGTCTGGAGCGCTGAGAAGCGGTCCGAACTGGAAGGTCAGGTCGAACGACTGACGGCTCTGGCGCAACTGGGAGTGACGGTCGAAATTGTCGGGCACGAGTTTGAGAGCATCGACGAGCGAGTCCGCGACCACATAAAGCATTTGCCGCGGGCATGTCGTGATGCGGAAGCCTTTCGAGACCTACGTGCGACGATCTCCGAGCTATTTGACCGGCTGCGGTTCTTTGGACCGTTGCAACTCTCCGGGCCGAGGCAGAGGGAGGATGTGACCGGCGAGACGATCACCCGATATGTCGAGCGTTTTTTTTCGGAGGTGTTCGCCTCACGAAGAATCACCTTTGCCGCAACACCAGCGTTCCGGGGAATCAAGGTCCGGGACTTCCCCTCACGTGTTGTGCCGGTGTTCTTGAACTTGGTAAGGAACTCCGTCTATTGGGTCGCGCAATCCGACCGCCGGCGCGAGATCCGCTTCGATCAAGTGGACGGAATGGTACTTGTGGCCGATTCGGGCCCGGGAGTGGACCCCGACGACGAGCCGTCGCTATTCCAACTCTTTTTCTCGCGCCGGGTCAACGGACGTGGCGTGGGGCTTTATCTTTGCCGCCAGAACCTGGCCGCTGGTAAACACTCCATTGAGTATGCGCCTCCCGGTCCTTGCCGGCTGTTGCCCGGTGCGAACTTCATAATCCGCTTTCAGGGAATGAACGATGGTACGTGAGAATACTGAAGAACTCCTGCGAGAGGCCTTCCTTGATCCTGTTCGCACCGTGCTCATGGTTGACGATGAGTTTCCGACCTACGGCCAGCTCGCCACGACTCGGCGGCAAGCTGCGGGGACGGAAACGGTCGAAGAAGCGTATGGTTCCAACGACGGTGAAGACGTTGTGTTGCAAAATGCCGGCGGTGCGGAACTCGAACCCTCAGACGTCATCGGGGAAGATGAAGCCCAGCTTGATGCTGAAGCCGAAAACGCTGAATTGAAAGCCGCTGATGTGGCTGATGGTGATGGAGCACAGGTTGGCAGAAGAGACCCCAACCTTGCTTCCTTGCGAGCTGCCTCGCTATGGGAAGCGTTCCACAGGCAGGGGTGGAACTGCGATGTTGACGATGGCAGCAACTTGGACCCAACGCACCGGCGCTTTGGCGAGGCCGACCTTTTGATCCTAGACTACGAGCTTAGCCAGGGTGAACCTGAGCCGGCGTTAAAGCTACTGAGAGCCCTCGCGAACGCGCCACATGCAAGTCTGGCGGTGGTTTACACGAAGGCCAACGATCTTCGGCAAGTGCGACTTCAGGTTGCAGGACGTCTCTGGGCGTGCCGCCCCCAGCCAACGGATGAGCCGTATTTGCAGGCGATAACGCAGATCCGGGACGAGTTGGATAACGCGGACCTAACGGTTGACGACGAGGTGGCACTGCTGTTTTTGCGTCGTGGCAAGTTCATGGAGACGGACTTTGCCAAGGGCACCGTGAAGATATGCCAAGGGAAGACTAGGGTCAAAGCTGGCGACATCGTTCGCGGTGAAATAGAACGGTATCTCACAGACAAATTCCATGCCGAAGACGTTGACGGAAACTGGCGTCAGCCGTTTATTATCGACCTCAGCAATGCCAGTGACGGCCCGCTCTGGATATGGTGTAACAATCTGTTCGTCTCGTTCGTAAGTAAGCAGAAACTCGGCGACGGGGATAAGAACGAAGGAGATCGGGTTATCGGCGAGTTGTTGAGAGCCATCAACGATTGGAACCCTGATGGATTGACGACAACGCTCACATTCGCTCGCGGGGTGATCGCTCGTGGCGGGTTTCGTGCCGCCGCGGATGCCCTGGCACGTCGAGAGCTGCATGCGGCCTTGCTTTACTTTGCTAATGCAGGTGCCCCGGACGAACGGTCCGATCGTGTCAAGGAGTTTTACCGCCGGCTCTTGTCTGCATTTGCCGAGGACGTTCTTGACGAGGTTGCAAAATTCGGCGCAGTGGCGTTGCCCGTGCCGTCTGGAGGCGAATTTGGCCAGGGCTCCGATGCCCTTGTCAAGTGGGCGATTCAAGCGACTCATATCGATAAGGTCAAGAATGTTGATCTGTTCCATGAACTAAACATGTTCTTGGCGACCGACACACTTCGAAGTCATGCGGATCTTGGCACGTTATTTATGACGAGTGAAGGAGAACACCCCGAGTATTGGATCTGTGTGACTCCCGGTTGTGATATGGTCCCTCGCCAACCGAGCACCGATCGCTGGGAGGGCAAGATTGATCCTCTCCGCCCAGTTGTCTGCATGCGTGGTACAAGGTTGGGGCAAATTCTTGCCCCGCTTACACAAGCTGAGCGAGGCAAGACGGTCTTCTTTATGATTCCGGAACCGGGCGGAAAATTGAACCGCGGAGCGATCGAGTTCATTAGGGACTTGCCGCCAGTGCTTGAACACTTCTATCTGGTTGATCGCGGACGTTTGGACGAGAGTCAGTGTATCCAAGCATTTCGGCTTACCAAAGACGCTCAGGGATTTCCGGAATTGCAGAAATCGGTGCTTAAGGTACTTACACAGGTGAGGGAAATCCATGCCAACCGATTCCTCCGCATTGCCGGTGAACATGTTTCCCGGATCGCGGTAGACTTCGTGGACTTCGCGCCAATAACAGAGGAGGCTACGCAGCATCAGATGATTCAGGAATTGTTGGGGCGTGTCGTCGCCCTTGCTGAGCGTCTGGGTGACAAGGTGTTGGTTGACAAGCTCAAAGCGATTAGAGAAGCCCCGGTTCAACCGCAGCAGGATGACGCGGCATAGGGGATCTCACTGCGGCCGTGACCTTCCCGGCAGCAATCAATCCCCATAGCCCGCGGTTAAGTTCATCGCACGTTTATAGGATGCCCTTGCGAACGCGGTCGTCCCTGGTGCCCGCCCGATGTAGACGCCGCGTTCTTTGGCTGCCGCGAGAGGGAAGCGAATTACGAAGCAATCTTCGGACCCAGGAAATCGCAAAACCGGCACGCTACGTGGACTACTTACGCCTGCCCGATGGCGCCGATGTACTCGGCAGACGCAACGAGCAGGGAGAATGGTGGGACTCGTTTCACTGGGGTCACCCTACAGCTTCTCCAGTGCGCTGGCTACTGCTTCTTTCCCTTCTTTCCCGTCTGCTTCGCCACCGGCTTTTTCGGCTCGGCCGGCGCCTTGACGGAAGGATCCAGTTCCGGCGCCGCGTTGATTTCGACGCACACGACACTGTCGATCTTGTCCGGGGCGGTCGCTGGCAGCGTGATCTTGGTGTGCAGACCCTCGACCGTCACCGTCAGCGTTCGATCGGCCGCAGCCAACAGGCAGGCTTTCTTGACGTCCAACTTGGCGGGCACGTCCAGCACGCCGTCGGCTGGCCAGTTGAAAACGTGGAGATAGAGCTTGCCGGGCCGGCTCGTCGAGCGGCCCCACGCGAGATAGGGGAAAACACTGGCCGTGGTTCCGTAGATCGCTTCTCCGTTGACCTTCATCCAAGCGCCAACTTCCTTCAGCCGCTCGACGCTCGGCGCCGGGATCAAGCCCTCGGAGGTCGGTCCGACGTTCAAGAGGTAGTTGCCGCCCTTGGAGGCGATATCGGCCAGGTTGCGGATCAGGGTCTCGGTCGACTTCCAGTTCTGGTCATAGCTCTTGTAGCCCCAGGTGCCGTTCATCGTCATGCACGTTTCCCAGTCGCGGCCAGGGTAGCCCGTGGCCGGGATGTGTTGCTCGGGCGTTTCCGTGTCGCCCTTGTAACCGCCGCCGAGGCGGTTGTTCATAATGATGTTCGGCTTTAACTCCTGGACCACCTTGTAGAGCTTGGTGGCCCGCTCGCTGTTCATGTCTTTGGCCGTATCCCACCAGAGCACGGCGGGAAAGTCGCCGTAGTTCGACAGGATCTCGCGGACCTGCGGCACGGCGATCTTGTCGATATACTCGTCCATGCTGCCGTCCTGGGCCTTGTCCCAGTGGTTGCCGATGGCCGCACCGCCGGGATGGTGCCAGTCCTGGGCCTGCGAATAATAGAAGCCCAGCTTGATCCCTTCCTTGCGGCAGGCTGCGGCCAGTTCGGCCAGCGGGTCGCGCTTGAAAGGCGTGGCGTCGTAGATGTTGTAGGGGCTCGCCTTGGAATGGAACATCGCGAAGCCGTCGTGATGTTTCGATGTGATGACGATGTACTTCATGCCGGCGTCCTTGGCGATCTTGACCCACTCATCGGCGTTGAACTTCACGGGGTTGAACTGCTTGGCGTATTCGGCGTAACGCGCCACCGGGATCTTACCCCGGTTCATGATCCACTCACCGATCCCGCCGATCTGTTTGCCGTCGTAGGTGCCCGCGGGCACGGAGTAGACGCCCCAGTGGATGAACATGCCGAACTTGGCCTCGCGCCACCACTTCATGCGCGCGTCGCGATGTTCCTGGCTTTCCGCGGACTGGGCACTGGACGCCGCCAGCTTGGCGCTGGAGGACTCCGACTTGGCCCCCCAGGCCTTCTGCGCTTGGGCGATCTGCTCGGAAGTGAGTCCAAAGCCCTTGAGGACGCCGATCGCCATCATCTGGTTCCCGGCCGGATTCATATGCACGCCGTCGCGGGTCAAGAGGTTGCCTTTGGTATTTTCCATGCGGGCAGCTTTCACGAGCGCCGCCTGCATTTCGGCGTTAAGGTCGGCCAGGAGGCAGTTCTTTTCCTTGGCCAGAGACCGCAGGAAGTCGTTATAGGCCGACAGTTTCTGGTTGTTCGCGTTGGCCTGGTCTTCGCCGATCATGGTCGAGGTGAGAATCATCACCTTCACACCGGCGGCCTGGCACCGATCGACAATCTTCGTGATGTTTTGCTTGTACTGATCAAGCGGGATGCCCTTCGCGCCGTGCCAGACGTCGTTCACGCCGCAGCTCAGGGTCATCCAATCCGGCTTCTTGCTCAGCACGTCCCGATCGAGGCGCTCCAGCATCTGGTTCGATTTATGGCCGCTGATGCCGGCGGGGATGGCCGTCGCCTTGATGCCGTTGGCCTCCAGTCCGCTGATCACCAGCCGCACGTAGCCGCCGGTTCCCGCGCCTTGCTGCGTGATCGAATCGCCCAGGAAGGCGATTTTTTGCCCGTCCTTGACGGGCAGCTCCGCCGCCTGCAAGCCGCTGGCGCCGATGGCCAGGGCCACGGCGACAGCCACGGGGAGCAAGAGATACCGCTTCTCGCTTTGCATACTCATCTTCTTTCCCTTTCTCCAGTCGCACTCATTCTATTGCGGGAGATCCCGCGCCATTTCCTGCCCTGCGCGATCGTCGTCCGGGGCGTGCCTCCATCGGGTAGACTTTGCAGCTTTGGGGTCATGCCAAGGAGCATTCTCGACTAATCGCAGGCAGGCAGGTACTTCGCATTTGGATCGTCTGCTCGACCGCCGTCGATAACGCCGGCCCAATGCCTCCGCCGGGCACAATACCCAGGGCAAATTCCTTTCAAACTACCGTAATATGCCGACCGGGCAACGTCAAGTAAGGGCATTTTACGCAGGACGCCGCCGGCGAGCGTTTGGCGGTGTCGGCACCGCTCGTAGCCGCACCCTCCGTAGGCTTCTTCGGCGCGCTGGCGGCCGTTCGAGATTGGAGGGCTGGCGGAGCCTACGAAAGGCCAAAGGCCGGCCAGGAGCGCGCTGGGGCGTGTAGAGGGACGACGGCAGGGTTGTCGAGCAAGATTCTTGCCCGCCCGAGCTTTAGCCGCTAACCCACGACGGCTGCCGCGTCTCTCTACCGACGACGACACGACGCTTCCCGAAAGTTTTTTTCGGTAGCGTGGCGGTCGCGGCGGTTTTCCGCGGCGTTACGCCGCCCGTCGAATTTCCCGTGTCCGGACGGAGTGCGACGGAAACAACAATATCGCCGGGGCGGCGTTCTCGCTGGAAGCGGCAGCCCGCTTTGCAAGCCGCCTACCGGCAGACTGTGGAATGGTTGTCGATGTCGGCCTTCGCGATTTCCACGGCCCGAGGTCGGCGTGGCTTGTTGAAGACGCCGCTGTACCTGCCACATACATTCCGCTGGCGTAAAGAACACCGCAAGAGCGTCTGTTTGCGGCTTGTTATAGCGCCCCCACGGGCGCTTTGAACGCGACCGCCGCTTGGGCAGCGACCCGTTGGATCGCCTCGACCTGCGTGGGGTAACAATGGATCACAGCCGCGAGGCCGTCGAGAGTCATCCGCTGCGCCACCGCCAGAGTTAGTAGCGGGAGGGACTCGCCCGCGTGCGCAGCCACGAACGTCGCGCCGACGATGATCCCGTCGTGGGTATAGAGCGCGACGAATCCTTCCGCCTCGCCGTCGATCACCGCCCGCTCAACCTTCGCCAATTCCAAGCGGTGAACGTCGACGGCGATCCCCCGCTGCGCCGCGACTTGCGGAGTGAGCCCGACCTGGGCCACTTCCGGATCGGTATACGTGCAATGCGGGATGACCAACTCCGAAAGCCGATGCTCGGTGCCGTCCAAGGCGTTGGCCACGGCGAGCTTCGCCGTCGCCACTGCCGCGTGCGTGAACTTCTCCGGCAGGCAGGCATCGCCGGCGGCATATATCGCGCGGTTGCTTGTCTGGAGGTGGTCGTCCACCTCGACCCCGGTAGGGCTGAACTCGACGTCGGCCGCCTCCAGCCCCATCCCATCCAGGTTGACCTTCCGGCCGGCCGCGACGAGCAGGGCATCGTACTCCAATTCCGATCCGTCACTCAGCGTCAGTCGCTGTCGGCTTCCGTCCACCTTCGTTGCTCGTACCCCAAGATGCAGCCGCACCCCTTCCGCCAACAAACGCTCGGTCACCACTTCGGACGCCTCGGGCACGTCGACCGACAACAGGCGTTCGTCGCTGCCGATCAGGTCAACCTTGCTGCCGAGCCGGCGGAAGGCCTGTGCCATTTCACAGTTGACCACCCCGGCGCCAAGGCACACCAGCCGCCGGGGGAGTTCGGTCAGTTCGAACACGGTTTCGTTCGTCAGATAACGGGCAGCCGCCAGACCCGGCACACCGGGAATCGCTGGCCCGCTCCCCGTGGCGATCAGGGCTTTCTCGAAGCGGAGCCGGCGGCCGTCAACTTCCACCTCGTCGCGGCCGACGAAACGGGTGTCCCCAAGGAACACGTCGACGCCGGCCCCGGCCGCCACCGCCACCGCGTCGTTGGCACTGCTGGAGGCCCGCATCTCCCGTACGCGAGTCATAACCGCGGCGAAATCGACCTGGGGCGCGGCGCCAAGCGTGTAGCCGAACTTCTCCCCGTTGCGGGCCTGATATACGGCCCGCGCCGCGCGGATCAACGACTTGCTCGGCGTGCAGCCGAAGTTGACGCAGGTGCCGCCGGTCAGGTTCCGCTCGGTCAAGGCCACGGTGTGCCCGGCCTTGGCGGCGGTGATCGCGGCCGTCAGGCCGCACGGGCCGCCCCCGACCACCACGAACTCGTACGAATCCTTGGGGTTTGGCTGGTGCCAGTCAGTCGGGTGACCCTGAGCGATCGTGCGGCGATTCGCCGCGTCGAATGGCATAATGCTGGGAGCTGATGACATGAGATATCTCCTTTGAATATGTGGTTACAATCCGGATAACCCTGCCGCGACCCGGGGTACCGGGTGCCCGGCTACCGCAGGCCGCCCGTGATATACAGCGTTTCGCCGGTGACAAAGCTGGCGTCGGGCGAAGCGAGAAAGACGACCGCTGGAGCGACGTCCTGCGGCTGGCCGATGCGGCCCAACGGAGTTTCCGCTTCCTGCCGCTTGCGGAAATCGCTTTCGGTTAGCTGTCTTCCTTAGGCTGCCCATGAACAGATCGAGTTGACTACGTCGGCTGTGGTCACAATGGCACTGGCGTAGTTAGGGATATTGATGTCGAGAGCGGCGTGCATTTCTTCATTCGAGTAATCCGCTGTCGCGTCTTTTACCATCGTGACCTCGTAGCCAAGTTCGGCGGCATAACGAACGGTTGCCTCCACGCAGGTATGGGCGATGAGCCCGATAATGATGAGCTTTTGGATGCCGTGCGTCTTGAGCTGCAAATCCAAATCCGTGTTGGCGAAACCGCTGGAACCCCAATGCTCCAGGGCCAGGATTTCGCCCGGTAGCGGCGCGAACTCGCGGCGGATCTCGCCGCCCCATGTGCCGTGTTCGAAGGTTTTGCGCATCCAGGCTGCCTTCTGAACCGGCATGATGTATTTCCAAGTTCCGTAGTCGCCGGGACGATAGCGGTGATGCAGTGCATAGAAGACGCGAAGTTGCGCTTCCGCGCTGCGTTCAGAACTTGCAGCATGTGCGGAATACAGTTGTTTGCTTCGGCCACACTCTTGAGGCGATCCCACACCTTTCCTCCCTCGGAAATGAAGTCGTTGTATGGATCGACCACGAGAAGCGCAGTGATCTCCTTCTCATTCATATGTCTGTTTGCTCATCTATCCGTGTCATCGTCGTCCGCCCGCCCGAACGCAGGGAGGTACCGGCCGAAGTTCAATTCGAAGTCGCTCCGAAGACCATAACCGATATTACCGACCTTGGCACGGCGCGCCTGCGCACTGGGCAAGGCCAGGGTTGAGAAGAACATGTCTTTGCTCGACTGGAGCTCGGTAGCTGTCGGCGTCCCGAACCGATTGATCTGGGCCTTCGCCGGGGCTAGCGTTTCACGGTCGAACGAGGCCAGGCGCCGGACGAGAGTATCGACAAACGAGTCGAGGTCTTTATCGTCCAGCGTGCGGTTCACCCAGCCATAGCGCTCGGCGATATCAGCATCGAAATCGTCGCCGCTGAGCACGATCTCAAGTGCGCGTGAGCGGCCGACCAAACGCGGGAGCCATTCCAACGCTCCGCCGCCCGGGACCAGTCCGACGCCGACCTCGGGGTTGCCGAATAGGGCGCTTTGCCGGCTGGCGAAGCGCATGTCGCAGGCCAGCACGAACTCGTTACCGATGCCGCGCGTGCGGCCACGAATCTTGGCGATGCTCACGACTGGCGTGGACGAGAGGCGCAACACAAAGTCGCGCCAAAGGTCCAGCACCTCTGGCCGTTCAACTGCCCTGGCTACGTCGAGATGGGCGATGAAAAAATCGGGATTCGCCGACTGAAACACCACGACCTTCACGGACTGGTCGGCCTCGAGGTCGGTCATTAGCGCTCCCAATTCGACGATCGTTGTGGGAACAAACATGTTGATCGGCGGGTTGCTAAAGGTGATCGTCCACCGGCCCGGATAGGTGCGGTCGATGCTGAACTGCGAATGGTCAGGCATGGCGTATTTCCTATTCTCTTGTGAAGAACCCTACCGCAGCGATCGGAAGCCCGCGCGAACTTCTTCAGAAAAGAGCTTCGGCTGTTCCCACGCTGCGAAGTGACCGCCTTTGTCGAGCTTGTTGAAGTGGATGAGTTTCGGATATGCCTGCTCTGCCCAGCTCCGCGGGACTGGATAGAGTTCGTCAGGAAAGGAGCTCACGGCGACCGGGATGGAGACGCCTTTGGCGCTGAAAAAGCCGACTTTGCCCCAATTCTCCCAATAGAGACGGGCACCGGAAATCGCTGTATTCGTCAACCAGGCGATCGTGATGTTGTCGAGGATGTCGTCGCGCGTGAGGCCGGCGGATTCTCCCGCGAAGACACGTGAGATCAGCTCGTAGCTTCGCGCGTCGTGATCGAGGAAATAAGCTGCCAGGCCGACGGGGGAATCCGCGATTCCGTACAACGTCTGCGGCCGGAGCCCCATCTGGTAACCGTAGGCAATGCCCTTTTGATATTCGAGCTGCAAAGCCTCGTAGGCGACCTTTTCTTCGGCTGAGAGTTCCGATGGCGCCGGCGCTCCAGAAAAAGCCGCCTTGTCGATGTCGTTTGGAAAGATGCCAGGCATGTTGGTGTGAATGCCGAGCAGCTCCGGAGCCGCCTGCACGCCCATGAATTCAGTGACGATGGCGCCCCAATCGCCACCTTGTGCCACAAACTTCGTGTATCCAAGGCGCTTCATCAGCACGACCCAGGCACGTGCGATATGGGGTGCATCCCAGCCGGTAGTGGCCGGCTTGCCTGAAAACCCGTAGCCCGGCATCGATGGAATCACAACGTCGAAGGCGTCTTCCACTCGGCCGGCGAACGCTGTGGGATTCGTGAGCGGACCGATGATCTTCATCTGTTCGATGATTGACCCGGGCCAACCGTGCGTGACGATGAGCGGCAACGCGTTCTCATGCTTCGAACGAACGTGAATGAAATGGATATCCAGCCCATCGATTTCGGTGATGAACTGCGGCAGAGCGTTCATTTTTGCTTCGATCTTGCGCCAGTCATATTCCGTCGCCCAATAGCGCGCCAGCGCCTGAACCGTCGCGAGTTGCACGCCTTGCGTCGCATCCGTTACCGTTTCCCGTTCCGGCCACCTGGTAGCGTTGATGCGCCTGCGCAATTCGGTGAGTTCCGCTTCCGGAACATTAACATGGAAGGGACGGATTGCGTTGGGATCTTCCTTGGTGACGGTTCTTGATGCAGCAGGCGCTCGCGCGGCGACGCCTGGGGTGGGTTCACTTTGGACGGCGGAGGCAAACGCCGACTGCTTCTGCTTCAATCCGCCGGCTGGCTCGTTGCGGATTTGGGTCGAAGTGGACATGGTATTCCTTTCTGCGGTTGAGAGTATTATGTTGATGTGTTTCTTGTTCCTTAAGCATGGGCCAGAGCATCGCCTATGGACATCTTCATGCCCCTTTCTTCCTCCTTGCGGAATTCAAGCAGCGCAGGGTTGACAACGTCAGCGTGCGTCGAGGTGACGCAGTGTGGTCCATCCTTTACCGTCTTGAGGCGAGCGCTCCCTCAAAAAATAAGTTTTGTAGCAATTGTCGTGCCGAGTGAGAAGTATATCTGTGTTCTCTCGTCTAGGTTCCGCGTTGGGCCGGTTGACGCACGTGTTTTGTCGGTTCGAGATGGCGGCAGCGCCTCGTTTGTGCGGCTGTCAAACGTAGGCAAATTCAGAGTCCACGTGGGCATCGACGGTGGTAGGCTATCGGTCAGAGTGGGGCGGCATCGGTCAGGGTGGGGCGGCATCGGTCAGGGTGGGACAAAACTACCACTTCACCTGTTTTCATTGGCTGGACATGGGAGGGACGAGTCAATCTGTCTCGCAAGATCCGCCAATCGCGCGAGAATGACCACCCGTACCGAGCATCGGATCCAACTCTGAAATGTTGAGACATCAGAATTCTTCGTGCCGAAAGGCGCGTCGGTCACCCCCTCGGCTTCGAAGCCGCACGGCCGGCGTCAAAAAGTCTGGAAAGCGGCGGTTTTTCTTGACCAGCAGGCGATTTGACACTCCCGCCTGACTTTCGAGACAAACCCGGTCCGAGAGTGCCATATCGGAATACCACTTTTGTGGCCAAGAGTGTGGCTTTTCATTGCTTCTTTCGCTGTGACTTCAATCTTGCGTATGCGGCATTGATTTCTTTCATGCGGGCCACTGCAATCGCCTTATACTCGGGGGCAAGGGTTTCAACCTTGTCGGGGTGATACATCTGGCTCAATCGACGGTAGGCGGCATCAATTTCCTCGTGCGAAGCGTTCGGCGCCACTTCCAGGATCTCGTAATCGGATTTGATTTGGGTCTGCGTGGCCCGTTGGTCTTGCCTCCGGTCTTGCTCTGCCTGTTGTTGTTCCCGCCGTTGCCGTCCTGGCTCCTGCCAGTGACGAAATTCCTCGACCATCATCATGAACGCCTGCGCCGCGTTGACCATCTGATCGACACCCTGGCGGGCCTGCGACTCGACCGCGCTGGCCGCCATGTTGCTGAAAAGCGCCTGGACGCCGTATGAGACGGCCGCGCTAGCGAGCATGCTCGGTACGTCGCGGCCCACGGCGATGATCGGTCCCGCCGGGCGGCGGTTCTGGGCGTCGCTGTGCGCCTCGAGGATCTTCCGGCTGCCGGCGGTGAAGCCATCGAGGATGCTTTGCAGGTGAGCGTGAAGCGCTGGGAGCCGCCGCAACGACGGGTGTTGCAGGCCAGACCAAAGCTGTTGTGCCCAGAGGGAGAATTGCCCATCGTTGAAGCCCATCGGCCCGATCTCTCGCGTGGCGAGGACCATCGTCGCCATCCGTTCACCGGCCACTAGCGCCTCGGCCGCGGGCGTGTTCTCAGCGGCGGCGGCGATCTCGCGGTTGATTTCGCACAGCCACGTTTCATGCCGGCGCTGGCGTTCAGCCTCTTCCTGCGCCCTTCCCAATCGGTATTGTTCAAATTCCTGTTGTTGTCGCTCGGCGGCCTTCCTTCGATGTTCGGCGAAAGCCTCCCACAGCCGCAACACTCCGCTATATATCGCAGCGAGAATTGTGCGAATTGTGCGACTCGTGCGGTAAGAAATCGTGCGAAGCGTTCGGTAACGAATCTTGACGGGCGGCGGTGCGATAACCGGAGGCGGCCGGACAATCGGCGACGAGACGACAAGCGATTTCCGACATGCAGGGCAATAGACAACCTCGTCCAAATACTCTTGGGCAATTCTGATCGCTTTCGAGCAATGAGGGCATCGCGTCAACATGATTGCCACCGGGCAAAAGGCCGGCGAGTTTATTGTTGCGTATTGAGGCTGACCATAGTTGGGCCTATGGGTGCCGAGGCGGCGGCGGTGGCGAAGGAGAAACAGATTGCTCTTCCTGGATTGACCTCATCCAAGGTCGAGGCCCCGTGAGCGGCAGTCCTTCTACGGTCGGTTGTCGTGGTCGTTCGCCCTCAATCGCCTTGCGGATGGAGATCAGAACGGCAACTATGACGCCGAAGGGACCGAGAAAGAACCCGAGGGCAGCAGCCGACCCCATCTGTCTGTCAGGTACCGAGAACGCGGCCACGATCGCACACGGAACGCCGACCACGAGCCAAATTACAAGAAAGCCTTCCACGGTGAATCTCCCTCAATCGGTGTCGTGAAACCTTTGCTTGATGTATCGCAGGACCTGGCTGATCTGCAACTCTACGCTGGCCGGTCCCGTCCGAATGAAGAAGTGTTCCGTGTTGTCGTCCTTCAGGCACACCGGGACCTTCGATCGTTTGCACTGCACCACACAAACGCGTTTGCCGCTCAAAGTTTCAAACCGGGCCTCGACGAGGACGAGGTGTTCGGCACCTATTCGCTGCCTGAGAAGGTTGGACAGATGAAGGTGCATCTTATCTTCGCTGGGGAACCGGTCGTTCTCGATGCCCAGCGGCTCGCCTTTGTCGCTGACGCCGATGAAGAGATGGCCTCCATGCGTATTCAGAAACGCGGCAATCGTTTTCAGACAGGCGTGTTCCAATTTCCTGTCTTCAATGCCCGTGTGCAGATTGATGTGGAGTGTCGACTTGAATTCGCAGCGTGCGTTCTCGCCCTGCGAGACCAAGTCGGCGGCACTCAATGCTGGCACCGACTCCGTCACAAAGTAAGGCGTTTCGTGGACGCCGAATTCATCCTCGAAGTCGATCCCCACGATACGACGGCAGAGAGGGCCATCCGTCGTTGCCTCTTCATAGGCCGCCAGCACCGTCTCCCAGAGGATCTGGCTCTGCTCGACGAGTTGCTTTTCAAGCTGGGCTTCCTCGTCCTCGGTAATTGCCAGGCGGCAATCGCGAATATCGATGACTTTGCACCAATCCATGTCGCCGGCAGCGCCGTGCAGGTATCGATTGAGTTCGATGCCGCCCCATTTGTCCAGGAAGCTGGTTATCTTGCCACATTCTTCGGGGCAGATCGCAGCCAGTTCTTCCCACGTCAGCCTTTCATTTGCCATGTCCGCACTCTAACGAAAAAGGGCGCCGTCCGATGCCGCTCATCCGGCCGCAACCACGCGGCATAGTAGAACAGCATGGCCGACGCCCCTTCACGGGGCGCGGTCCAGGCTGCTTCTACTATTCAAGAGCCCGAAGGCTCAGGGTGGTTGGTTCGGATGAAGCAGTTGGACGCTTGCGCGTCGATCAAATTATCATCATGGCCGTCAAGCGGCCGAAGTTATCTTTTCATTCAGTCTCCATTTGAGTCATCAAACGATTCTGTGGCCCGGCTTCGAGGGCCGGGACCAGCCTTCAGTGTAACCAGCAAGGGCGGCATTGCAAGCATCGGGGGGTAGTGTCCTACGAGTGTGTTGCTGACGAGAGCCCCCCCAGAGATACTATCCCTGGGTTATTTACAAGCTCAGTGAACATGCTGGCGGCCAGGTTGGCAAAGCCAAAGTGGGACAAGAAAAGAGGACAATCGGCTTTTTACGCAAGCGTTTTTTCTTTCGTGTTGGAAAATCTTGGAAAATCTGCAAGTTGTAACAAATTATACACAAACAGGTTACGACTTGTCTTTTTGATTGGCCGCAAGAATTAGGCTGTTCGGTTCTTGTCGCCGTTGCCACGAGATGCTAGAATGACGGAAATCGTTACCATAACCCTTTGGCACAGGAGAAACTCTATGTCTATCGAAAGCGATAGCCTGATCGCGAAGGCGCAAGAAAAGATTCAGGCACTCGAAGCCGAGATCGCCAAGACGAAAGACTTCGTCAATCAGATTCGTGCATTTGAAGGGGAGACTCCCCTTTACACGGAGACGGTTGCAAGCATGAACGGCAGTCTTGCTTCCATGCGAAGCGATAGGTTCTATGGACAGCCGTTGGCAACGGCTGTCCGCGACATTCTGGAGATGCGAAAAGTCGCCAACTTGGGAGCTGCCTCGATCAATGAGATTTATTCAACTCTTATTTCGGGTGGCTATAACTTCGAGACGGCGAACGAAGAAAACGCGAAGACAGGTTTGCGGAGTGCGTTGAGGAAAAACCCGGTTTTTCACAAGATTCCGGGTAATGGCCAGTACGGTCTCAGTGAGTGGTATCCGAAGCGAAAGAAATCCCGACCCGAGAATGGTGGGACTACCGATGAATCCGACTTGGGTGACAATCTCGATGAAGCGCTAGAACCGGCGTCTGCGAAGCCGCGGTAAACAGCGCAAGAGAAGGCCGATGACGCTGTAACGTCATCGGCCTAGTGAACCCGATTCCCTTTGGCAAAGGAGACGCGCGATGTATGGTCGCACGTTAACAGGCTCGTTTTTTATTCTACCAAGACTGCCACCACTGTCAATGTTAACCTGCTCGCGGGACGACCCGTAAGTTTCTGTGCAACGGGCAGGGAGAGCATTGCTGGAGGCGGGGCCAATAAGACCTCCAGAGGTGTAGCCTTAGCTTCCAACACCAAGGCGGGTGGGGTCCAAACCTGCCTTGCCCTGCTCGTTCTAATCCTACCTATCTTAACACATGTTGTCAATAGCGCAATTCTGGTGGCTTGCTCGACGTATTGAACGGAGAGCAGCGAGCAACACAGAGTTTGAACACTACCCATCGGGGGGAGGAGGCTGGGATGGTGGCAACCATAGAGCCAATGGGGGAGTCGGGGCAAAAAAGTCTGGCCTTCCTCACCACCTTCCACTTACTGGGGCAGCATCCGTCGCACAGCACGGCATCGCAGCGATGACAGTAGTAGCGATCATTCTGATCGACGTAGCTGCCGCAATCAGCGCAAGGCTCGCCGTCCAAGTGGTCCAGCTCGACATAGGCACTGCCGCGGCCATAGTTGTGGAGTCACTGGGAAAGCCGCCGTGGATCATCGTGCGAAGTTGGGGCCGAACTGAATCACCAGTCCGCCGACAACGATAAAGGCCAATCCCAGCCAAGTGGAAGTCGGCACGGTCTCCCTGAAAAGCAGCAGGCCACCGAGAACGCTGATCGTGGCAAAGAACGCCACATAGACTCCCAAGAGCTTCGAGAAATCCCACTGTACGAGATTGACGACCACCCCATAAAAGGCCAACGTAGCACAGCCCGCCGCAATCATGGCCCATCCGCTTCCCCGTATTCCTTTGCGAATCAGGGCATCGCCGCCCACTTCCAAAAGCGCCGCTAAGACGAACAAGAGCCAAGCCAGGTGTGACATTCAAACTCCTCGACGAACTTTTGGTACAGGTCGGTCATGCCGTCAGTATAGCCGAGGCCACTCAAGCCGACATCCCGGTTGTCATCGCTCACGCGACAGGGCGTGGGGGACATGACCTCGTTTCTCCACGAGCATGTTTCGCAAGTAGATGTGCAGATTGCCGTTCCACGCCTTGGAGCAGATGTCGATGGCGCCGTCACCGTCCACGTCGCCCGCCACGCCCTCGTGACACTCGGGCCCCTCCAGAATGATATGTTCCTTCCAGGCTCCGCCCTTGCCGTCGAGGTTCTCCCAGATGAACCAGCGGCGTTTGCCGCCGGGGCCGGTTCCGCCCAGCGGCCCCTCGCCCGAGAAGACATCCGGGTAACCATCGTTGTTGAAGTCGGCCACGGCCAGGGTGTGCAGGTCGCCCTTGTCGGTGGCGATCTCGTGTCGCTCCCAGACACCGCCTTTGCCGTCCTTGTTCTCAAACCAATGGACTCGCCGCGGACCCAGTTCCGTGTCGCAGTCCGTCATCACGACGTCGTTGTGCCCGTCCTTGTTCAAGTCGACGATCCAGACCCGCGTGGCGTCCTTGAAGCGGCCGCCATGACCGCCGGGAATGTTGCCGTGCCACTTCCATCGGGTCCCTTTCCCGTCGACATTCTCGTACCATCCCGTGGAGCGGACGATGTCCAGGTCGCCGTCGCCGTCAATGTCGCCCACGCCGTGCGGACTGATTCCCGCATGCACCGCCGGGCCGACGTAATGGGCTTCCCAGAGCCCGGTGGGGTCCTTGGGGATCTTGTACCAGTAGAGCCCGGCCGTGTCCTGCATCATCACCACTTCCAGCTTGCCGTCGCCGTCGATGTCGGCGGCCACGCAGTCGTGGCAGTTGTTGATCGCCCCATTGGAATACTTGATGAATTCCTTGCCGGCCGGATTTCCGGGGTTGCGATACCAAGTGCTGCCCGACACCTGGTCGATCCAGCCGTCGCCATCAACGTCCATGGCCACACCACCGACATCGGTTCCAGCGCCGCCGCCGATCTTGTGGCGGACCCAGTTGTCGGGGCCTTTGTACTGGAACCACCAGACGTCGCCGTGGCTGCAGCCGACGACCCAGTCCAGGCGGCCGTCCTTGTCCATGTCCACGAGCGAAGTCTGCCCCATCTGATTACCCGCCCTGCCGATCTCGTGGTACTCAAACGTCGGGAAATCGGTCGTGCCGGCCGACCCAGCCGTGGCAGACGAAACCGTCCAGAAATAGGGCGCCGGGAGGCAAGCGGCAGCGGCTGCGGCCGTGGTTCTTAGGAAACTTCGGCGATTGCCTTTGCCGTCCTTGATGAGATCAATTGTCTTGTTCATGGCGTAACCTCTCTTGCCAAAGCCATTGGAAAAGCAACCACGATTGTAGCCAAAACGATGCGCGAAAGACAGATCTATGCCCCTCGTGCCCCTGGACGCTTCCTGGTACAGCGAGGACCGCTTGACAGGAACTTTCACGGCGGGAGAAGATGGTGATGGTGGTTGTCCGCTGCCGGAACCGTCCCTGCGGCGCGGCAATCACCTCCCTGCGGAGAATGACCGATGAACACAGCAAGACCAGAACTGACCCGCCGCCAATTCCTTGGCACGGCATCGGCAGCAGCCGTTATGGCAGCCGGCCGATTGCCCCAAGTGCTGGCCAGCGGCCCGGCAAAGCCACCGCCGCGCAAGACCATTTTGTCGTTCTATTGCGACGACACCAGCCCCTACGCGGCCGGTGCCAAGGCGTTCCAGACGTTCCTGGATTACTGCGCCGAGCACGGAATCGCCGGCGAGTCCAGCGCCATTTTGGGCATGGGCGGCCACAGCATGTGTCGCAAGCCGAATGAGGAGGAGCAGGAGTTTCTTCAGCAGGTCACACGGGCCTGGAAATGCGGCATCGGCACGCACATGGAACTGATGACGCATGGGGGACTGTTCGACTTCGCCGCGAACCGTCCGGGGAAAGACGCCGCGCACGAGGGTCTATGGCTGCACGAACCGGAAGTCACCGTGGAGCAATACCAGCACTACTTGGGGAACATCATCGCGGAAGGGGAACGGGCGGGCGTGAAGTTCAGCGGACTCACCTGGCCTGGCTGCGGCTGCGAAGTCTGCACAAGGCGCTATGCGGAACTGCGTGCCGACGGCCACAAGGACCCGAATCCCGCCCTGTGGACGGCCTTGCTCAATCTGGCCAAGCAAGGGAAGTTCCGTGGCCGGACGGTGCCTTGTTTCTTCGGCTCCAACGAGACCGAGTACGGCATGCATCGCAAGGCTGCTGACGGCGAACATGGCGTCTACGACCTGATGCCCAACGCCAAGGATTGTTTCGGCATCTGGGAGAACAACCCGGCCCGCGTAGACCCGGACTACTACATCACCGCGGACGGGAAGTCCGGGATCGTGCTCCGACACGTGCAGGCCGGGGCGCCTTACTGCCTTTGGTACTCGCATTGGCAAGGGCTGAACCCGGCAAAGGGAGTCGGCTGGCGGGCATTCACCGCGGTGATAGAGCGGATCGGCAAGTACCTGCACGACCGTGTGATCTGGATGCGACCCAGCGAAATAACGGACCACTATCACGCTGCAGGCGGATGGGGCTTCTTGGACGCGAAACAGAAGCTCTCGGAACACAGAGGCGGGATCGACAGCGCCACCGTGGTGAACGAGACCGCCACATGATTGCCGGGGATAGGTTGATTGCGAAACAACGTCAAGCCGCCTTCTGCTTCTTGAGGCTTTTCTCGCCGGACCAAACGCCCGTAGGCTGCCTCGTGACAGCCGCTCCCCAAGCGTGCCGCCTACTTCGCGTACCCGGAACTATGCACCTCTCCGAAGCCTGCCCCGCCCATTCCGCCGACCTTGGCTGCGGGCGCGGCCTTGGCATCGGTGCTCATCGAGGCCGAATAAGAAACCACTTCGGCCGACTCGCGTTTCGTCACAACCAAGCCACCCTGGCCTTCGCTGTTACGCTTCACGTCGGCCAGCATCGCTTGGCGGAAGAACTTCTCGGCGTCGGCGAGCGTGACCAGCTTGGCGGCTGAAGCTTGCGCGGCGGGCTGGGCCTTCTTGCTCGGCGCGGCTTGGGCGGCGATCGCCGCGTCGAAAGCCAGACCCTTGAGCAGCTTGGGCCACACCTTCTGGAACAGTGGGGTCGAGCCGAACACGTCGACCGACACGACCTTGCCGCCCACTGCCGCGACCGCGCCGACCACTTGGCTCCGTCTGGCCACCGGCTGCTCGATGTCCTTGACGTACCCGTCGATTTGCCGTGTGACGTCCGCGCTGGTGTAGTTGGCGTTGAAGTTGCCGGTCATGGCCTGCACGTTGCTGGAGGAGTTGGCGATGCCGACCTGGTTCCAGACTTCGCCCTGTCCCTTGCCCTCCTGGATGGCGACGCGGCCTGCATTACCCAGGTTGCCCGACTTGAGCACGAACTGGCCTTTCTGCGTCGCCTCGGCGAGCTTCTTCTTTGCGCCCTCGTCCAGGTTCTGGCCGGCTGCCAATTGGCCGATCTCGGCCTGGGCCTCGGACTGCCCGCGATAAGACCAGCGGCCGTGCTCTACGCAGAAGACCTCGATCTTGACCGGTTTGCCGTCGGCGACGATGATGCTTTCCTGGCCCACGCAGCGGTCTTGCTGGCCTCCGTAGATGAGTTCGCCCGGCATCAGGTAAAGCGGCTTCTCGCCACGATTGAGCACCATCAGGTGATTCACGTCGGCCGAGTCATTGTCGGCTTGCTGCGCCGGCCGCGCGGGCGAGTTGGGCCGCGGCGCCTGATTAGCCTGCGGCGCCTGATTAGCCGTCGGGGCCTGGTCTTGGACGGCAGCCGGGTTGGCACCAACCTCATACACCAGAACCTTGCCACTCTTGAGGCCCTCTTCCAGCGTGATGAAGCGGTCGTCGTTCTTGGGCGACACAGACAGCACGGGGAACACAGTAAGGTTGTCGTGCAGGACCGGCTCGGCGATGATGAAGTCGCCGACGCGGGCCTCCTTGGCCGGCGCGGCGGGGGTTGCGGCCGGCTGGGCCTGCCTGCGCGGCGCAAACCGGCGGCGCCGAACAACTGGGCAATGCTCCCTTTGCCTGCCTTCACGGCCGGCCTGTTCGGCGACGCAGGGGCGCTGGGCGGGCCTTGCCCCACTGCCTGGTCGCCGGCACACGCCGCGACCGCCGCGCACGCTAACACAAATCTGAACACTCGACACATGGCACACCTCCTGTTTTCGACAAAAAGGTCTTGTAAAGCACGGGAAGGCACAGTCCCGGCACAAAGAGGGCGGGCAAAAGCGAGCCAGGCCGGACGCGGACGCCCAAAAACCCCGCCCATCGGGATAGACACAGCCAACAATACCCGGAACAACCACCTGCGAACATGGCCGCGGCCGAAGCCTCCGTGGGACTGCTTCCCGTAGAAACTGATTCTGTTGTACTGCTTGAGGGAACGGAAAGCAATTGGGGCGGCTTGGCACGCGGCGGTACCGCTGGTTGCCAGCTAAGGGTTTGCCGGCCGCCAGATCGTCGAGCAGCACCAAGGCCAGCCCTGTCGGTCGTCGACTCCCAGCAGCCCCCTACGGTCCCATGAACGCGGCTGGCGGCCTTGACGCCCAACGCGACAAACAGCCGCCCCCGCCAGCGGGGCTGCAAGAGAACGTAGCGGGGTGCAACGTCGGTGGGCTGGCTTCCGATAGCTGCCGGCTCCGTTTCTCGGTCGGATCGTAGTTGTTCACGACCGAGGAAGCGGCGGAACTCTTTCATGCATCGTGCGCAGGGCTATCACAGCCCTGGCTTTGCCCGCGGGCCGACCCGGCTGACGTCGATCGGGCGGAAACCCAGTTTCAGCGCCGGTGAGCTAGGCTTGAGCATGAAGTTGCCGTGGGCCGGGTCGACGAACCTGGGGTCCGCCACCAGTGAATGCACGTCGAGGTCCTTGGCCTTCCACTGGTCAAAACTGTAACGCATGAACTGCACCGGCGCTCCTCCCTCCTGCCAGTAGAGGTTGTAGTCCCACAGCGTGCTGAAGTTGGGCCACTCGCGTTCCTTGATCAGTGGCCCTTCGCGCCAGACCACGATATTGTGGGCGAAGATCTCGCCCTTGGGCTGGGGCTTCCCGCTGGGCATGTCGCCGTAGACAGTCAACTGGTACTCGCGCCCGTAGGCGAAGATGTTGTTCTGGATGATGTTGCCGAAGCAATTGAAGTTGGTACCGAAGCCGCCAGCCACGGCGTCGTGGACCAGGTTGTTCTCCACGAGGATGCCGCAGCAGCCGTTATCGAGGATGATCCCCTCACCGGCCCCGCGCCAGAAGCTGCTGTTGGCCACGTGATGCACGTAGTTGTTGCGGATCACCGTGCCCGGCGAGGTACCCAGCGCGTAGATCGCGCAATGCGAGCCGAGTACGCCGGTTCCCAGGTGATGGCAGTGGTTGAACTCGACGACGTTGTCCCGGGCGCGTTGCAGGGGAAAGTAGGACCAGGTCCAACCCACGGAGACGGCCCACATCAGCGGGCCGGAAATGTCGTTGTGGCTGACGGTGTTACCGCTCGACTGTCCCACCCAGACAGCGGAGGAACCGAGGAACTCGCGACCCGAATCACGGATCTGGTTGTCGCAAACCACGGTGCGGCAGGTCTCTTCAACGTCCAGAGCCGCGTTTTCCGGCTCGCCGATCTTCACGCCACCGGCGCCCACATCGTGCATCAGGTTGGCCGTGATCGCGTTGTCGCGGCAGCCGCGGCGCAGCTCGATACCCCAGCAGCCCAGGTGGGCTGAGCTCACACTGCTCGATACGGCAACCGACCGCGCCGTCGGCATGGATCGCCGCCGGCAGCGTGATCTCCGACTGCTCGCAGCGATAGCCCGCGGCCGGCAACGCCCAGTCGGTGTGCTCGAAGGCCAGACGCCGCAGCGTAAGGTTGCGAACCACGCGGCCGGACTTGGCGTCGCCTTCGATCCGCACCAATTGCCCGGCGGTTGGTGCAGTCACCTCGGCCTTGGTCATATCTTCGCCCGGCAAGGGATGATAATACAGCACGCCTTGCTTGCGATCCAGGTACCAGGTGCCGGGGGTGTCGATGGCCTCTCGCACATTCTCGACGTAATACCCGCCCGACCAGGTCAGCGGTCGCCAGCTTCCGCCAATAAACAGCACAGCGGAGCTTTTCTCATCGATCTTCTGGATCCGCAGGCGGGCCTCCATCCAGAACTGGAGCACCACGACCTCAACGTCCTCCAGGTTGCCCCAGTTCGCACGGATATCGCGGGGCCTGAAGCGGAAGGCACGCATGTCCAACGGTGTCTTGACCTCCGGTCCGGCACCCATCCAGCCGCTGGTGTTGAGCTCGGGGCCGCCGGCCACGGGCAGGAAGCCCTGCTTCGGCAACCGGGGCCGGAATCGCCGCTGGCCATTGACGAACAACTGGCGGAAGTGCGAAGCCCCGGCACGGACATCCGGCAGGTCGGCCCGCCAGAGGCCCCCCTCGGCCGCTCTCCATCCAGAGATTGCGTGTCCGCCGCTGATCACGGCCCGCTCGCCTGGCGACGACTCATAGATCACCGGGCTGGAGGGCGTGCCCGAGTCCTCCGGCTGGAACACGAGAGGCTTCAGCCGCGGGTAAACGCCGGCCCGAAGCCTCACGGTGACGGGCCGATCGAGCTTCTGTTGACTGCGCAGTTGCCGCACGGCATCCCTTGCCCGTTCCAGCGAGGCGAAAGGCCCGTCAGAGCGTTGCACGTTGGGCGCCGCCAGTCGGCCTGACCAGGCGTCGTTGCCCTGCGGGGCGACGAAGAAATCCACGCCGGCGGATGGAGCATCTGGTTGGCTCGCCGCAGTCGGCAAATCGACATGCAGCATGGTAGCGCACAGGGTGAGAACAAATAGCCCCGCTCCCCCCAGGAATCCCGGCCGGAACGCCAGCCCCCCACACCCACAACATTTATAGCAGCGAAGCAAGACTCGCCCTCCAGGTTTCTAACCGTTCGCGGCGTTCTTGGACATATCACACCTACCGGAACGCCACGGTGGCAAGATGACACGACGTGTTTGATCGTGACGCGAGGAAGTGGCCTTGTCAACTGCTTCGGAAAGAGCTTTCCTGCAAACAGGTCCTTTATTGGGAATCAGGTGAGTAATGCAACGTGAAGGTTCACGTCGAATCAGTACCGTGGCGCCTGCGAGATGCTCGCTCCCAACTGACGCCGGAAATGGTAGAATGGGGCCATAGCAGTCACCTACAAGGCGGTGGCAATCATGGCGAAACCTACCAAGGCGGCGGCCCGCCAGGAGGCCGACAGCACGCAACTCAAGCCCACGGCGGCCGAGGCGGCGGCTGAATACTTCAAGGCCCTTTCCGTGTCCCCCGAGGCAATCCCGGGGCTTGTGGCCAAAGTTACGGGGCAGGGCGTTCTGTTTGCCGAGTGCGACCGGCTGGCCGATGAGTGGCGACGGGACCATGGCGGCCGTACATGGCTGGAAATCTTGCGGTGCAAACCGCCCGTCTCTCCGCCTTCGCTACTATCCTTCCGGGCACAGGTGGCGTTGTGGCGTGGATGGTATCTCGACAGCCCTGGCGACTTCTTGGACCTTGCCGGAAAGCTGCGAGACCTATGGAGCCAAGCCTGGCGTGTCGAGGCCATGGGCCCACCTCCGCCGTTGCCGGCCACGGCGCTTCGAATCATGCCGGGCCGAGACCCGGAGGCGGTGGAGATTGCCCTTGCAGCACTCGACAGCCTATTGCGGTGGTGCGATGGGATGGAACAGGCCGCGGCTCCTGCTGCTACCGACACCACGGGCGGAGAGGCAGAACAGGCCGTGGCACCGGCCGCGACCGACACCCTCGGCGGAAGCGATTACGTTTGGTTGGACGCAACAGAGGCTGCTACTTACGTCGGAAGATGCGCCAAGACTATCACGAATTGGATTCGTGGAGGAAAGCTCCATTCCTACGGCCATAGTGAAACCCGGTACCAGTTTCTGAAGTCCGAACTGGACGCCAAGAAATCGGCCCGGAAACCCCGAAAGCCGCGTTAGATTGTCGGAGCGTCGATCTTCCGCTTCGGTCCCCCCGTTGCCACGATCCCTCCCGCGGTGGTAGACTACCCTCTTGGGTTCCCTGTCGCGATTGCAACGCGGCCGGGATGAAATCGAGTCGGTGGGCCGCCGTGTTCTCCTGCCTTTCTGCGGCGGCCCGCCGGCCCGGCCCATGCGAAAAAGGCCAACGCCTATGGCTGCCGAGAAATTCGCTTCTTCCGCCAAACCAGACAGTCATCGCCAAATCACCGTAACGTGCATCTTGCGGGTCAGGGCAACGCACCAACGCCCACAAACGCGGGGACTGTAGTCTATGGCACGGCTTGAGGATCTGACACGCGATACGGCGGTGCGGGGCATCCTGCCGGATGGTCTGGTCATCGTCGTGGACGTAAAATGGATCGGCAACGCCGCCATCGAGCTTACCTACAAGGACTCTACCGGGCGGCTGGGGAACGAACTGATCTACCGGGACCGAGAAGCCACCCTGGAAGTGGTAATCTCCGGTCGTCCGTGGAGCTTCGACGGCGACGGGCGAATGTTCCGTCTGGTCTCGGAGGCCAAGCGGATCGCGATGGCCTACCTCTTTGACCCGTTGCTTGCCGTCCACACGTCCCTGGTCGAACCACTCCCGCATCAGATCACGGCGGTCTACCAGGAGATGTTGCCCCGCCAACCACTTCGGTATCTGCTTGCGGATGATCCGGGCAGCGGCAAGACGATCATGACCGGGCTGCTGTCGAAGGAATTGCAGGTTCGTGGCGACGTGCATCGTTGCATGATCGTCTGCCCCGGCAATCTTGCCGAGCAATGGCAAGACGAAATGGAGCGCCGCTTCCATCTGCCATTTGAGATCATGACGAATGACAAGCTCGAATCGGCGCGAACCGGCAACTGGTTCCAAGAGAACAACATGGTCATCTGCCGACTGGACAAACTCAGTCGGGATGAGGAGCTCCAAGAGAAACTGAAGCAAAGCGATTGGGATCTGATCGTCTGCGATGAAGCCCACAAGATGTCGGCTTCATTCTTCGGGGGCGAGGTCAAGGCCACCAAGCGTTATCGCCTGGGCCAGCTACTCGGCGGCATCAGCCGACACTTCCTGCTCCTGACCGCCACGCCCCATAACGGGAAGGAAGAGGACTTCCAGTTGTTCATGGCCCTGCTGGACGGCGACCGTTTCGAGGGTAAGTTCCGCGATGGGGTGCACTCCGTTGATGCATCCGACCTGATGCGCCGCTTGGTCAAGGAAAAGCTGCTCAAGTTCGACGGCACGCCGCTGTTCCCCGAGCGGCTTGCGTATACCGTGAATTACGACCTTTCCGACGCCGAAGCAGACCTTTACAAGCAAGTCACAGATTACGTCCGCGAAGAATTCAACCGCGCAGAAGCATTGGAGAACGAGGGTCGCAAGGGGACGGTCGGCTTCGCGCTGACCATCTTGCAACGTCGGCTCGCGTCGTCCCCGGAGGCCATCTACCAGTCGTTGCGCCGTCGCCGCGAGCGACTGGAGAAAAGGCTGCGTGAAGAGCAATTGCTGAGGCGCGGCGGCGAAGTCCGCTTGGAACCCTCTCTGCCTTCTTACACGCCCGACGACCTTGATGATCTGGACGAGGCCCCCGATGCCGAAGTAGAGGAAGCGGAAGAGGTCGTTGTCGATCAGGCGACGGCGGCTCGCACCATTGCGGAACTCCAGGTTGAAATCGGGATGCTGAAGCGGTTGGAGGATCTGGCCTACAAGGTTCGGCATTCGGGCACCGACAGGAAGTGGGATGAGTTATCGAAGCTCCTGCAAAACAACTCCGAAATGTTCGACGCCCACGGGCATCGCCTCAAGCTCGTCATCTTCACGGAGCATCGGGACTCGCTGAACTACCTCCATGATCGGACAGGATCTCTCCTGGGGCGTCCCGAAGCGGTGGTCCTAATCCACGGCGGCATGGGGCGCGAGGAACGTCGCAAGGCCCAGGACGCATTCATGCAGGACAAGGAGGTCGAAATCCTCATCGCCACCGACGCCGCCAGCGAAGGCATCAACCTGCAACGCGGGCACCTGATGGTCAATTACGACCTCCCTTGGAATCCCAACCGTCTGGAGCAGCGGTTCGGGCGCATCCACCGCATCGGGCAGACTGAAGTGTGCCACCTTTGGAACTTGGTCGCCAAGGATACCCGCGAGGGCGAAGTCTACCATCGGCTGCTTGAAAAGCTGGATGAAGAACGCCGCGCCCTTGGTGGTCAAGTCTTCGATATCCTGGGGCGGCTCACGTTTGACAACCGCCCGCTGCGGGAACTGCTCTTGGAAGCGATCCGCTATGGCGATAGGCCCGAAGTCCGCGCCCGGTTGACCCAAGTGGTCGAATTTGCCCTGGACCACGACCATTTGCGGGGCTTGCTTGAGAACCGCGCCCTGACTTCGGACACGATGGATGTCACTCGCGTCCGCGCGATCCGCGAGGACATGGAGCGTGCTGAAGCTCGTCGTCTCCAACCGCACTACATCGCCGCATTCTTCCTTGAAGCCTTCAAACTTCTCGGTGGAAGCATCCGTGAGCGCGAACCCAAGCGATACGAGATCACCAATGTTCCATCCGTGATTCGCACTCGGGACCGGGCAATTGGTCGTGGCGATCCCGTGATGACCCGCTATGAGCGAATCACCTTCGAGAAAGCAGAGATCAGCGTTCCCGGCAAGCCTTTGGCTGCATTCATCTGCCCTGGTCATCCGCTGCTGGAGTCCACCATCGATCTCATGATCGAGCGAAACCGCGATCTGTTGAAACGGGGCGCAGTGCTGGTCGATGAAACCGATATGGGCCAAGAAGTCCGCACGCTCGTCTACCTGGAACACGCGATCCAAGATGCCCGCATGGATCGCACTGGGAACCGCCGTGTCGTTTCCAAGCAGATGCAGTTCGTGGAAATCGACAACCAGGGCAGCACGACCGCCGCTGGTTACGCCCCGTACCTCAACTACCGACCGCTGAACCCGGACGAATTGCCCTTGCTCCCCCAAGTGCCGGAACCGATGTGGTTGCGGGAGGAGCTTGAGTCGAAGGTTCTGGAGTATGCCGCCCTGAACCTCGTCCCGTCGCACTTGGACGAAGTGCGCCGCCACAAGGAAACGCTCGTTGACAAGACCAAAGCAGCCGTCCAAGAACGGCTCGCCAAGGAAATCAATTATTGGGACCATCGTGCCGTCCAGTTGAAAGACCAAGAGTTGGCGGGCAAGGTCAACGCCAAGATCAACTCTGGAAAAGCACGCCAGCGCGCCGACGAGCTTGCCGCCCGACTGCAAAAGCGGCTTGTGGAACTGGATCAGGAGCGGCGCGTCTCACCGCTTCCGCCCGTCGTCCTGGGGGCAGCACTGGTCGTACCGCTTGGGCTTCTTGCCAGATTGCGTGGAGACACGACCGCGCCGCCGCCCGACTTTGCAGCCGATACGAAGCGATCCGAGCTATTGGCGATGTGCGCCGTCATGGACACCGAGCGGCGATTGGGCTTCATCCCCAAGGACGTAAGCGCCCAGAAACTCGGATACGACGTGGAATCCTCGATCCCGAACACCGGGAAGCTGCGGTTCATCGAGGTGAAGGGGCGCATTGCCGGGGCGAGGACGGTGACGATCACCAGCGGCGAAATCCGCACCGCCCTGAATAAGCCGGATGATTTCATCCTGGCGATTGTCGAGATCGACGGTGAGGCCACGATAGCGAGATATATCCGGCGACCGTTCCAACGGGAGCCGGATTTCGGCGTGACGAGCGTGAACTACGACCTTGCCGATTTGCTGGAACGCGGGGAAGAACCGAAATGACCGATGACTCGCAAAAGCCTGAACCACAACCATTGCTGAAGGTCAACCGTGAGCAGTTTCTTGATGGACTGCATCTGGTGAAGAAGATCAAAGGCTTAGGGCGAAAGCCGGTCGCCTTTTCCTTCAGCGACGGGCAACTCTCGGTACAGTTCCCCGACTTGACCTTCCGAGCAGATGCGGAGGGGCAATGGAACGGCAAGGCACTCGTTCCAATCACCTTCCTCCGCGATTTGGCAAAGGAGCCGCCGCTTGGAAATGGCCCCCTGACTATTGCGGTGGACGGTGGGAAGATTCGTATATCGGTTCGATCACATTCCTGCGACTGGGAAGATGCAGATTAACATGGGCAAGAGCAAACCAGACTCCGTGGGATATCGCAAAAAGCTGATCGAAGTCGCCCTGCCCTTGGAGGCGATCAATGTCGCGTCAGCTAAAGAGAAGTCAATTCGTCATGGGCACCCATCTACGCTGCATTTGTGGTGGGCAAGGCGACCGTTAGCAGCTTGCCGGGCAGTATTGTTCGCTTCGCTGGTAGACGATCCCTCCAGTGATCCGATGTTCGCTGGGGATGAGGACATCGAAGCCAGCAAGCGGGCAGAGCTATTTAATCTGATCGAAGAATTAGTCCAGTGGGATAACTCAGACAATCCCCGTGTCATTAACAAGGTACGCGCCGAGATTGCGCGTTGCATTGCATCCCGGCGAATCGAAACGGGCGAGTTCAAGAAGGATCAAGCCGTTGCCAAAGGTACAACTGCCCACGACCTCAAGCAGATGCTTGCGTCGTCTGATGTCGTGAACGAGTTCCTGGCACACCATGCCCCACCTGTACTTGATCCATTTTGTGGCGGTGGTTCAATTCCGCTGGAGGCACAGCGCCTTGGGCTTCGGGCCTATGCATCAGACCTGAACCCAGTTCCAGTCCTTATCACAAAAGCTCTGATTGAGATTCCTTCGCGGTTTTCTGGTCTCCCTCCGGTGAATCCTGATTGGCAACGAACTACACCGCAAGAAAAAGCGGCAAATGTCTGGACTTGCGCACAAGGCATCAGTCAAGATGTTCGGTACTATGGCAAATGGATACGTGACGAAGCTGAAAAACGGATTGGACAATATTACCCCCAGGTAAAGATAACCAGCGACATCGCCAAGAAGCGCCCCGATCTACAGCAGTATATCGGAACGGAGCTACCTGTCCTCGCGTGGCTATGGACACGTACTGTGGAATGCCCGAACCCTGGTTGCCGCGCGAGAACTCCCCTTGTACGGTCGTTTTGGGTGTCAAAGAAAAAGGGCAGAGAGCGATATGCCTATCCGCTTCTCAACCGGACTACTAAGACACTCACCTTCGAGATCCGAGCCGAAGGAACGCCGCCTAAACACACTACTGATCGTACCGGAGCAAGGTGCCTCTTCTGTGATACCTTTATCAAGAAACCTCAACTCCGTGAGATTGCATGTGACCGGCATGTTCGTGAGATTCCTTTTGCAATTGTAGCCGAGGGCAACAGAGAGCGAGTATATCTCCCCGGCGATATACAATCGCCTCCCGACATAGAGAAGTTGGACTGTTCCTTTCTCGACGAGCCAATTACAAATGACCGACGATGGTTCTCGCCACCCTTGTACGGTCTTACGAAGTTCGCGGATCTCTTTACGCCACGACAATTATTGACCTTAAAGACTGTGGGAGACCTCGTTGGCGAGGCACGGTGCAAGATAATTGCCGATGGAAAGACTTCAAAGAGCCTTAAACACGATGAGCGGACCCTGGCAGACGGCGGCAGCGGAACGGTGGCATACGCGGATGCCGTGGTAACTTATCTGTCGCTCGGACTTGCGAAACTGGCTGATCGAAATAGTTCCCTGTGTTCGTGGGAGCCGGGAATGGATAGGATGCGATCCACATTTGGAAGGCAGGCGCTACCGATAGTGTGGGATTACACGGAAACCAATCCCCTCGCTGATGCCGCTGGCGACATATACAGTGCCATGCACACAATAGCGAAAGTGTTGGAGCGACTTCCGACCGGGCCAATGGCTCAGGTGAGTCAATTAGATGCGACGGCTACGCGTCCCAACGTGACGGGACCACTGATATCGTCGGACCCGCCATACTATGACAACATCGGCTACGCTGAACTGGCATGGCAGCTAGGCGGCAAGGAGGGGTACAAACTCGTCAAGGAAGCCGACGAAACCGCGACGAATCCCGGCGATGCCCTCACCGACCTTTTCAACAAATACGCCCCCTGCCTGATCCTGATTGACGAGTGGGTCGCCTACGATTTCACGTTGCGGACCAGCGGGAACTGCACCATAGACATAACAGAAAGCGGATGCATCTCGCCCCCATACTTCAATACGACCGAACGATCGATGAGCATCATAATGGTTCCTCGTAGGATGAGACAAGTCAACGTAAGACGGATTGCCAATCCGTCCTACGGGATCGAATCCCGAGCAGTGGGATATGGTCTAGTATTGTGCTATGACCTTATACCATACTACCACGTCGATTTGACGGATGCGCGGCGGGGGAAGTTCCCGCACGATGCGTGGAGTCGCAGCAAATCTCACCGTTGTAGGGGTCGTAGGGCGGATTGGCAATCCACCTGCGGCAAGTCTTTCCACCGTTTCGACTCGTAATGCTCGATGCGTCCCTGGGGCGCCCGCGTGACCATGGCGGCCATGCCGGGTGTTTCATCGATCAGATGCAGACCCTTCTCCGGACCGAGCACGCCGACAGCCTTGGTGATGGCGTCGGCGGCGATGCCGGTCGGTGCGACTACCATCACACGGCAATGGTCCGTAAGGGCCATGCCGGTTCGCGGGTCGACGACGTGCGAATAGCGCTTGCCGGCAATCTCGACATACTGGATGCTGTCGCCGGAGGTGGAAACCGCTACGCGGGAAAGTTCGAGATAGCTCAGCGGCGCGGCCTGCGGACTGTCCAGCGGCGGAATGCCAACCCGCCAGCCGGAGCGACCCGGACTACCGGGTACCCCGGGCGGCGGCTCGCCCAGCCGCATGTCGCCGCCCGCTTCCACCAAGGCCCGGGTCATGCCGTGTCGCTGGAGCACGGCCAGGGCCTCGTCCATGGCATAGCCTTTGGCAATCCCGCCCAGGTCGATCCGCATGCCTTTCTTGAGCAACTCGACCGTCCGCCGCCCGGCATCCAGCTTAATATTCTTGTAGCCCACCAGGTCTAGCGCCTGTCGCAGGGCCTGCGGCGTGGGGAGTTCCTTCTGCCGCCGCGCCCGCCGCCAGAGCCGCACCACCGGGCCGACCGTCACGTCGAAGGCCCCCTCGCTCTGCTGGGAAACCCGTTGGGCATGCTCCAAGACTTTCCACAGTTCCGGGCTGACATGCACGGCTTTCCCCTCGCCAGAGGTATCGCAGAGCCGCCGCAATTCGCTCTCCGGATCGTAATCGCTGAGGATTCCGTTCAGGGCGTGGACCCGGGCAAAGGCGTCTTTGGCCGCCACAGTTGCGGTATCCGCGTCGGGAGAATACAATACAATCTTGACCGTGACGGCCATTTCGATCTGGGTGAACTCAAACCGGCGGAGTGCCGGTTGGCTCCCCGCCGTTTCGCCCGCACCCAGAGGGTACCCGGCGGCCGATATTCCCAACCCCACCAACCAAAATCCAACTACTCGGCCCAGCAGAGTTTTTTGCCACCCAGTCGTTCGGGCCGAGAGTCGTCTGATTTCGACTTGTTTCATCGCAATACCGTAGAGGTTTCCATGGTTCGATTGTTGTCTGTCCGCTGCCTGCCGCAAAGCGCTTTCTGGATTCTAACACTTGTTTTCCTCGTAGGCATCCTGGCGGTCACCCATCCACGGACTGCGCCCGCGGCCGACAAGCCGGCGGCCAAAGCATCCGACGCAAAGCCGCCAGCCTCGGGCAAGTACGATCCGGCAATCGTCGTCAAGCCGGCGGCCAAAGCCCCTTCCGCCGCCAAGCACGGACTGCCCAGCAGCGCCGAGCTCGAACAGATTGCCGAGGCCAAGGCGAAACTCCTCGCCCGGCCGACACCCGAGTGGATGCCCAAACCGGTGATCGACATCCCTGAGGCCAAGGCGGCCGACGCGGCCGGCATGAAAGCCTACGTCGAGCAAGTGCCGGGCACCGACGCGAAGTTCAAGATGGTGCCAATTCCCGGCGGAAAGTTCATGATGGGCAGCCCGGCCACGGAAAAGGGACGCCAGGCGGACGAAGGCCCGCAGCACGAGGTCAAGGTCGAGCCCTTCTGGATGGAAGAGCACGAGGTCACCTGGGGCGAATACGAATTGTGGTCCCTGGCCCTCGACAAGCAGCGGCGGAAATTCCATAAGACCGAAACCACCGATCGCGACGAGCTGGTCGATGCCGTGGCCGTGCCCACGAGCCCCTATCAAGAGATGTCGTTCGGCATGGGCAAGGAAGGCACGCCGGCGATTTGCATGACACAGTTCGCGGCCAAGGTCTACTGCCGCTGGCTCTCGGCCAAGACGGGCCGCTACTACCGCCTGCCCACCGAGGCCGAATGGGAATACGCCTGCCGTGCCGGCAAGGACACCGCCTACAGCTTCGGCAACGATCCGGCGAAACTCCGCGACTATGGCTGGTTCACCGACAACAGCGACGACAAGTACCATCGGGTCGCAACCAAGAAGCCCAATCCCTGGGGCTTGTACGACATGCACGGCAACGTCTCGGAGTGGGTCCTCGACCAGTACGCGGTCGACTTCTACGGCAAGACCGCCGGGAAGGTCGCCGACAACCCGCTCGCGCCTCCCACCAAGGAGTTTGGTCGCGTGGTCCGCGGCGGCTCCTGGGACGACGACGCCGAGAAGTGCCGCGCGGCGACGCGGCGGGCCTCGGAGAAGGACTGGAAAAAGCAAGACCCACAGATTCCCCAGAGCATCTGGTACCTGACCGACGCCACCTTCGTCGGTTTCCGCGTCATCCGGCCGCTGCGGGTGCCGACGCCCGAAGAGGCAAAGAAATATGAAATCGATCAAGACCAGTTGGAAGCCTATAAAGACTACGTGATGGCCCAGTCTAATAAACAGTAACAGTTGATTCCCACCTTGTTTCCCCCCACCCTTCCAGGAGCTTTTCATGAGCGACTTGAAACTTGCCTCGCGGCGTAATTTTTTGAAGGGCACGACGGCTGCGGCCGCCGGGCTCACGCTTTCCAGCCTCGCCCGTACGGCCCACGCGGCCGGCGGCGACACGATCAAGATAGCCCTCATCGGCTGCGGCGGACGCGGCAGCGGAGCTGCCGAGAACTGCCTGACGGCCAACGAGAACGTGAAGATCGTCGCCGTGGCCGACGCCTTCGAGGGCCGCGCCAGTTGGGCCGCCCGCAACTTGAACAGGAAGTTCCCGGGCAAGGCCAGCATCGCGCCCGACCACGTCTTTGTCGGACTGGACGCCTATAAGAAGGCGATCGACTGCGGCATCGACATGATCGTCCAGGCCACTCCCCCCGGCTTCCGGCCCGCGCATTATGAATATGCGATCAAGGCCGGCAAGCACGTCTTCATGGAGAAGCCCTGTTGCGTCGATGCGCCCGGCTTCAACAAGCTGATGGCAGCCAATAAGCTGGCCGACGAGAAGGGCTTGAAGGTAGTTGTCGGGCTCCAGCGGCGTCACGATTCGGGCTATATCGGCGGCGTCAAGGAGATCCAGGACGGCAGGTACGGCGACTTCATGTTCTCGCGGGTCTATTGGAACGGCAGCGGCATCTGGTTCCGCGACCGCAATCCCCAGCAGACCGAAATGGAGTACCAGGTCAATAACTGGTACCACTTCTGCTGGCTCTCCGGCGACAACATCTGCGAGCAACACGTCCATAATCTGGACGTGGGCAACTGGGTCAAGGGCGATCATCCCGTCGAGGCCAACGGCATGGGCTCGTGCATCCAGCGCTATACCGGCCGCGATCCGAAGAAGGGCATGGGGCAGATCTTCGACAATCATTTCGTCGAGTTCACCTACAAAGACGGGTCCAAGATGTACAGCCAGTGTCGCCAGATTCCCAATACCTGGGGCGGCGACGGCGGCGAGCAGGTCCACGGCACCAAGGGCCGCGGCGGCTGCGGCGGAAGTGGTCCGAAATTGAAGTTCGGCGACGCCTACGTACAGGAACATTTCGACCTGGTCGAGGCGATCCGCAACAACAAGCCGTGCCATGAGGGCTGGTACGGCGCCACCAGCAGCTTCACGGCCGTGCTGGGCCGCATGGCGACCTACTCGGGCCAGCGTGTCCTGTGGGACGAGGCAGTCGCAAAGGGCACGACGGAAATGCCCGACACGCTGACTTGGGACGCGAGTCCCAAGGTCCTGCCTGACGAGCATGGCAATTACCCCATCCCCATGCCCGGCGTTTTCAAGCCGTATTAGGCTGAACGTGCACGCCCTGGACGAAACGATCGTCGCGGTTGCCTCGCCGCCTGGCGGCGCGGCCCGCGGGATCGTGCGACTGAGCGGTCCGGACCTGAGAAGCTGCCTGGAAGGTTGCTTCCGTCCGGACCCCTTTGTGCACCTGCCCTCGATCGAGAGCCCGATGGCCGTGCCCGGCTACCTCTGGCTCGCCGGCTTTGCATCTCCGGCCCCGTGCGAACTCTATCTCTGGCCGGGCAAGCGAAGCTACACGGGCCAACCGGTGGCCGAGATCCACACCTTCGGTTCGGTGCCGCTCTTGGAGGCTGTGATGCAGGCCGTCTGCTTCGGCGGCGCACGGCCGGCCGAAGCGGGCGAGTTCACGCTCCGCGCTTTCCTCGCCGGGCGGATCGACCTGACCCAGGCCGAGGCCGTGCTGGGGGTGATCGACGCCGCCGGCTCCGCCGAGCTTGACGCCGCGCTCAAGCAGCTTGCCGGAGGGCTGGCCGTTCCGCTGCGGCGGCTCCGCGATGATCTGTTGGAACTGCTCGCCCATTTGGAGGCCGGACTGGACTTTGCCGATGAAGACCTGCCGTTCATTACGGCCAAGGAGCTTCTAAGACAACTGGACGAGGCGGCGGCTGCGGTCGATCGACTCGTCGAGCAACTCGCTTTCCGCAGCGAAGCGGCCGTGCGGGTCCGCGTGGCACTGGTGGGACCGCCGAATGCGGGCAAGAGCAGTCTCTTCAACGCCCTTTCCGGCCGCAGTGGGGCGATTGTCTCCGCTCAGCCCGGCACAACCCGCGATTATCTCACCGCCGACCTGGACCTCGACGGCGTGAAATGCCAGTTGATCGACACGGCAGGCATCGTGGAGGGTTCGCAGGAGACGCCGGAGCTAGAGGATAAGTCCCAAAAGTCCCATGATTCCCATGCCACGGTCGAGAGTGCCGCGCAGGACATGGCGCACGAGCAACGCCGGACGGCCCACATTCAGGTGCTGTGCCTGGAGGCCGGAACGGAGCAGGGAGCCACCCGGAGGGTTCCCGGCGGGGATCTGGACGACGGCTCGAACCAGTTGGTAGTACTCACCAAGTGCGACCTGGCGGAATTCCCGCGTCAGCGACCCGGAGTACCGGGTGCCCGGGGGCCGATCCTGGAAACCAGCGCGGTTACCGGCATGGGGATTCAGAAGCTCAAGGAGGCGATTCGCGCGGCTGTTCTTCAGGCGGCCAGCCCGCAGCGCGACGTGGTGGTCGGCACGGCGGTGCGCTGCGGTGAATCGCTGCGATTGGCCGCTGCTTCGCTTGACCGTGCCCGTGAGGCCGTGGGGACTGGCCTCGGCGAGGAACTGATTGCCGCCGAGGTCCGCGTGGCCCTGAACGAACTCGGCAAGGTGGCCGGCGCGGTCTACACCGACGATTTGCTGGACCGCATCTTCAGCCGCTTCTGCATCGGAAAATAGCAGGCTTAGTTGTCAATTTCAGAAGTAGTGTCAGGGTTAGGCTGTAGGGTGACACTATGAAAGGAGGCCGAGCCGACTTTGCTTGTCCTTAAATGCGTGGTAAACCGGAATAGTCGAGTATCCGTGTTTCCACAAAAGGAGCAAAGCTATGAAATTCGTCGGTGTCGACCTCCACAAACATCTTATCGTCCTTTGTGTTGTTGTGCTAGTTGATGGCCACCCAAAGGTGGTAAAGCGAGCGAGATTCCAATGCAACGAAACCGAGGCAGTTCGGGCGTTTTTCCGAGATTTAGGGCCCTTTCAGGTCGTCGTTGAGGCGACCGCCGCGTACGAATGGTTCTTCCTGTTGATCGAAGACTTGGCCGACCGGCTGGTGCTGGCGCATCCCAAGAAGCTGCGGGTGATTGCCGAGAGCACGCGCAAAAGCGACAAGATCGACGCCGAGGTGCTTGGGGTTTTCCTGGCCTTGGACATGATTCCCATGGCCTACCGGCCCACGCCGCGGATCCGTCAGCATCGGGTGTTGGTCAGGCATCGCTGTTGGTTGCAACGGCGAATCACATCGTTGAAGTGCAAGGTGCGGAACGTCCTGGGCCATTACAACGCGGACATCGCCGAGTTGTTCACGCGGCAGGGAGAACGATACCTGGCCGAAGTGAAGCTTTCAGAGTCCGATCGCTTTGTGGTCCGAGCACTTGGGGAGCAATTAGAATTGTTTCAGCGACAGCTCGCCGAGGCGGACAGGCAGTTGCGGCAGTTCGCGAAGACGGCAGCCCAGGCGGAAAAGGAGGCTCGTGCCGTGTTGGAAAGCATTCCCCAGGTCGGAGCGGTGACGATCGACGTTGTGCTCAGCGAGTTGGGCGACTGGAGGCGATTCCGCTCGCAGAAGGCCGTGACGTCCTTTGCGGGCCTGGACCCGGGTTTCCGCAAGAGCGCCGGGAAATGCCTGGAATTGCACATCAGCAAGGAGGGCTCGCGTCTGTTGCGCTGGTCGCTGATCCAGGCCGCCTGGCGGTTGGTCCGATGTTCGCCCCGCTGGCGTCAGATGTTCGAGCGGCTGCATGGCAACACGGGATCGAAAAAGAAAGCCATTGTCGGGGTGGCGCGACACCTCTTGTGCACCATGTTTGCGATGCTCCAATCCAGCCGGCGTTACGAGCTGCTCGGAGTGCCCAACGGAAATCAGCGTACGTCGCAGCCGCAGGAGACCGCGCAGACCTCGGCTCCGGCTCCGCAGAAGGGGTCCGCCCCTTCCCGCCTTCTTGTCGCTTCGGCCCCAGACGGCTGCGCCGTGGGGTGAGGGCCGAAGCGACGGCGAAGGCGGAAGGGGCTCGCAGGAACCCCATTTTATGAACACCCAGGAGAACGTATTCGACGCGATCAGGCGTGGGACCCAGCAGTGACCCCGTCCTTTGTCCCTGAAGGCGGCCTCCCCGGCCGACCACGGTAGGGTGAATGGCGGCGCTGCCTTGAATTCCTTTGTCATGGCGACGGTGCCTTGTCACCGATCCCGAATAGATGGTTGAGCCCATACCGGCCCGTAGACGCCCCCCATCCCGATCCGCATCGAAAAAAAATCAACTACCGGTTGACAAACGCACTTTCATAGATGGGACCAGACTGCGTAGCAGGCGCAGGCCCACCATGACGTACGTTCCAGTCGGCGATGGTGGGCCTGCGCTCGCTCCGCGATCTGGTCCCACCCTACAGCCTGTCACTGCGAACGTTCTCGCCCGTCCGCCCCCGATGCCTCTCGGAGATACAATGCGTAGCCACAGCCGGCCACGCACCGTCGCCAGGCGGCTGAACTGCGGTCGGCCAGTTGAGGGACCACCAGGCGCCGCACGGGCTCGCTATCGACGAAGATCACTGCATCCACACCGCGGTCGAACGATTTTCGCAGGGACGCAGTCAATTCCGCCGTGCGATCGCCCTGTGCGTCACCTTCGGTGACGGCTTTCTGGGCCAAAACACGGAGCCGACCTTCCTCGGGAAGGCCCGCGTTCACGAGGAAGTGCTCCGTCGAGCGAACGGCTTCGAATCCGCTGGTCCCGGGCGCCAACAGGGCAATGCAAATGCAAGCGTGCTCCGGTCCCAGAATGTGTCGTCCCTGGAGATGGGGGATCGCCAACCGTGCGAATTCGGCTTCCGGGCGTGGAAGACGTAGTTCCTGCGGCGATTTGAAACGCCACGCCGTTGGTGCGCGGCGGGAGGGGTCCAAGCTGCGCCAAGCAATCGCCATGGCGAGAATCGCCAAAACAGCGACGGTTCGGCCGGCGACGGGCACCATGTACTCGTGGTCGGCGGCCAAACGCTTGTGGCGGGCAAACAGCGCGGGCACGATCAGCCCGGCATACCAGGCCATGGGCAGCAAAAAGACGAATCGCCAATAGGCGCCCGGCGCGACGACGCGGATCCAGAGCGGGCCGACCAGCGGATTGGCGACGACCACCAGCCAAGTCACGCCGACGGAGCATGCCAGGCGTGCGTACGATCGCCGCAGGGCAAACAGAGGAAGCACAAAGACCAGCAGGGCATCGCGGACAACCAACTGCGGCGTGGCCCACACGAGTCCCAGATTCCGCCACCACTCGCCGGGCCAGCCTTGCATCCAGATGTCGGTATTGGCGGGCTTTGGAATAACGCCAACCAAAGCGGCCGCGACGATCGTCGTACAGTAGACAGAAGCCGTGTTGAGCAGCACGGCACGGCGGAACCGCCTCCAGGAAGGCCGCGATTGAAACAGATAGGCGATCGAAACGAGAAACAGCTCGGCGGGAAAGAGAAACAGGCCCGAACCGCTCAACCCCGTGGCACACACCCCGGCCAAAACCAGCGGCAGGAAGCGACTCCAGAGCGGGCGGCGCAAGCAGCGCAAGGCAAGCAAGACGGTCCACGGCAGCAGCACGCCAAAGAGCAGCACCTTGCCATTGGAACCGTACCAGAGCAAATCGCCGAAAGACCGCGACTCGCGTGCGTCCACAACCAAGAACAGCATCGAGGCGAACGTCGCGAGCAAGGCCATCTTCGCCCCCACGCGAAACTGGCGGTGCAGAAGCGCCGCGCCAACGCTCAACAGTACTACGTTCAGAAACCCGACGCCGTTCTGATAGGACCACAAGGGATCGGCGCCGAGCAGGTGCGCGGTGAAGGCCACTGCCATCTCGTAGGAGGACATGGCATGGAGCATCGACGCCAGCGGGAACCCTTGCGGCAAGAGCCCTGCCTCCGTCAGCCGGAATGGTTGATCCGGAAAACGCAACTGCACCAGCGCGCGATGGTAGAATCCGTAGTCGTCGGCGTTATAGTTGTAGACGCACAACGCAAACAGTGCAAACGCGCATCCAAGGCAGACGACCCCCGCAGCGAAACGGCGCTCGCCTCTTGAGCAATGTATGGCCCGAGCCCAGTAACGACGGGAGAGGATCAACGCCGGCAGCAGAATACCCAAGAAGACAATCCCCGTTTGCCGTGGCGAAAGCCCTAGCAGCATGGCCAGGTGGTAGGCCAGCGTCCAACTCCCCAACAACTCCGTGGTCAGGGTCACCAAGAGCAGCAGCAGTGGCATGGGGTGGTCTGGCCCAAAGAACTGAGAACCCCTCACACAACCGGACTTTTTCGGGTTGTTTCCGGGGCAAGACAGGGTTGTGTTAGGGGTTCTATTGATCTTTGCATTGAAAATGAGCCATTGAGTTGTGTGGCAGGGGCGTAGGCCGGAACAAGCTTGCGCAGTTCCGGCACGAATCGGCATCAACGCCGGAACTGCGCAAGCTTGTTCCGGCCTACATGGCTCATTTTTAATGCGAAGATCAATAAGATGAATCGCCGCCGATTTCCGGCCAAGGGCCCTGTTTATCGCGAAAAACGCCCCCCGTGACCAGACCAGTTTTGCGAAAACACGTTCTTAAGAGCCCTTCTTGCCCCCTGACTTGCCCGCCTTGCGCGATGCATCGGCATCCTCGACGCCCTGGATCGCGATGGAACCGTCTTTGTGTACGGTGAACGAAACCGTCTTGAATTGCCTGAGGTTCTTCAGGAAGTCCTTGTCGTTCTTGATCGATGACTGCCACTTCTCCATGATCTTCAGGGCCAACAAGCGGTAGTTCATTTCCGATTTCTCGGCCAGGTCGGCCACCATATCGGCACGCTTCTCCCCGTTGTTGATCCATCGGAAGGGCATGGTCGCCGTGGCCTCGAGATAGGGAGGTTCGGTCCTGCCGATGTCTTGGGCGTGCAGAGAGGAACATACACCGAGAACGATACAGACCAAGAATATCTTCATAGTTGATACCGAAAATCGAGAAACACTACCGTCGCAATCGCTTTACCTACCCTACCACGAATTTTCGCAGATGGCACGCCGTCCTTGCAATCCCCCCTCTTGTCGGGTAGTTGACACCGCTTCCTCGGGCAACTAACTTCAAGGCAAGACGCGCCTTGCCAAAGAACCCCGCTACACGCCAAACCGACTTGGAGCCGCCATGAACAGCCGACATAATCTGCTCACTCTTATCGTTCTACTCTCCTGCATTTATTCCACTGCCTCCGCGGCCGACGCCCCCGTTCGGCCGAAAATCGTTTTCCAGGCCGAGCCATTCGCCTTGACGCAGGTCCGCCTGCTGGACGGCCCGTTCAAACACGCCCAGGAACTCGATCACCAATATCTGCTCAGTCTTGATCCGGATCGACTGCTGCACACCTTCCGCATCAACGCCGGCATTCCTACCACGGCCCAACCCCTCGGTGGGTGGGAAGACCCCAAGTGCGAGCTGCGAGGTCACTTCGTCGGACATTATCTCAGCGCGTGCGGGTTGATGTACGCCAGCACCGGCGATGAGCGGCTGAAGCAGAAGGCGGCGGCCGTGGTTGCCGGACTGGCGGAGTGCCAGGCCAAACTGGGCAACGGCTACTTGAGCGCGTATCCCGAGTCGTTTCTCGATCGCGTGGAAACGCTCAAGCCGGTCTGGGCGCCCTACTATACGCTGCACAAGGTCTATGCCGGCCTGCAAGACGTCTATGTCTATTGCGGCAACCAGCAGGCTCTGGAGGTCTGCAAGCGGTTTGCCGACTGGGTCATTGCCCGCAACGGCAAGCTCACCGATGCGCAAATGCAGGCAATGCTCGGCAACGAGCACGGCGGCATGAACGAAACGCTGGCGAACCTCTACGGCCTGACCGGCGACGCACGGTATCTGGCCATCGCCCGGCGGTTCAATCACATGCAGGTCATCGGGCCGGCCTCGAAGCGCCAAGATCGCCTGACGGGCTTGCACGCCAATACGCAGATCCCCAAATTCATCGGCACGGCCCGGCAGTACGAGCTGACGGGCGAGGAATGGTTCAAGACGGCCTCGACATTCTTTTGGGACACGGTGGTCAATGAGCGGTCGTATGTGATCGGCGGGCACAGCGACGGCGAGCATTTTTCGCCCAAGGAAAAACTCTCCGAGGCCCTCGGGCCGGACACCACCGAGACCTGCAACACCTACAACATGCTCAAGCTCACCCGGCACCTGTTCTGCTGGGACCCTCAGCCGCAGTACGCCGACTACTACGAGCGGGCCCTTTACAACCACATCCTCTGCTCGCAGCATCCGGAAACGGGCATGATGTGCTACTACTTGCCGCTGCGGTCCGGGTCGAACAAGAATTACAACGGACCGCTGGACAGCTTCTGGTGCTGCACGGGCACGGGCGTGGAGAACCATGCGAAGTATGGCGAGAGCATCTACTTCCATAAGCAGTGCGCCCTCTACGTGAACCTGTTCATTGCTTCCGAGCTGGACTGGAAAGCCAAGGGCGTGAAGGTCCGCCAGGAAACGAAGTACCCGGACGAACCGTGGACGCGCCTCGTTTTCACGTCCGACCAGCCGCACCAGTTCGGTCTCCATGTTCGGCATCCGTGGTGGGCGACGGAGAAGTTCGAGATCTGCGTCAACGGTGAGAAGCAAGCCGTCGAGAGCAAGCCGGGCAGCTATGCGGTGCTGAGCCGAGATTGGAAGAGCGGCGACACGCTCGATGTCTCGATGCCTTTTACGCTTCGCACCGAAGGTTTTCGCGACAACCCGCGGCGGTTTGCCTTCATGCACGGCCCGCTGGTCCTGGCTGCCCAGGTAGCGCCCGGCAGGCCGTTTCCGGTGATTGTCGCCGACGAAAAGCAACTCCTGGCGAGCCTCCAGCCCGTCGCCGGCAAGCCTTCGACCTTTACCGGACCGGCCAGCATCTTCCGCGTGCCGGGCGACAATAAGGGCGTGACGCTTGAACCGCTTTACAAAATCCACGGCGACCGGCATTACGTCGTCTATTTCGATTGGTTCACCCCGGCCCAATGGCAGGCAAGAGAGGCCGAGTATCGAGAGGAGGCTGCGCGGGAAAAAGCCTTGGCGGGCCGCACGATCGATGTTGTCAATCCGGGCGAGGAGCAGAACGAGCGCGACCACGGTCTCAAGAGCCAACGGAGCGGGCACGGCCTGTTCAACGGACGGAAATGGCGCGACGCCGCCGATGGCTGGTTCTCCTGGGACTTGAAGGTCCCGGGCGACAAGCCGTTGGAGCTGCGCGTGACCTACTGGGGCAGCGACGTCGGGCGGCTCTTCGACATCCTGATCGATGGCAAGAAGCTCGCTACGCAGAAGCTTCAGGACGAGCATCCGGGGCAGTTCTACGACGAAACCTACCTCATTCCCGCCGAAAGGATCAAGGGCAAGGCGAAGATCACTGTTCGCTTCCAAGCCCGGCCAGGCAGCACGGCCGGCGGCGTATTCGAATGCCGGTTGATGAAGGGGGAGTAAGGAGGACAGCTTACGAACCGATCCTACGAGGCGTCGCGATCGGCATCCACTTGCCCGAGTTCCTCTGCCGCGACAATCCACTTGCGACACTCGGGACTTCCGCAGCCGCAAGGAATAGCGCTCTTGGCCGGCCAGCCGTAGTCGATGGTCATCTGCTCGCCGGGCTCGATGTCGGCCTCAACGGTCAGCCAAAGTTCCGATCCGTCCGTGCCGTCGTCATATTCGACTTCGTATTCCAGCAGCGCACAATTCGGCTGGCAACTGTGGTTGAGAAAGCGGAATGGGGCGTCGGGCTCGAGGGCCGAGTTCTCTCCCAAGGCCATGCAGTAATCCGACTCGTATTCGTCGCCGTCGAAGACCTCGCCCTCGACCGGCCCAACCACTTCCCGAGCGGAAAACGACCTGAGAGAAAAGACGCCCAGGCCGAAAGCCGAACGGCCAACGCGCACTCCTTGCTCGCGGTAGTCGACGCAACCATCCATCCTAGTCTCCGCTTCCGATTGGCTCCGGCCACACCTCTCGTGTTGCCAGGCGTCTCGCCTGCCCGGGCAGCCGGGACGGCCGCACCGCGATGTTCATCGGCGCACAATTAGGGCGCACCGCGATGTAAAGCATGGCATGCGACTTACGGAAGTCGCATGCCACTTGAGTTTATCCCGCGACGAGAGATGCGCCGCGATAGGCTTGACTAGTAGCGTCCGCCGCGTCCACCGCGACCGCCGCCGCCACCGCCGCCACCGTAGCCGCCGCGGCCACGGCCGCCACCGCCGCCACCGCTGCGCTCTTCGCGCGGCCGGGCTTCGTTGACGGTCAAGGCACGACCGTCATGCTCTTTACCGCTCAGACCAGCAATGGCCGCTTCGGCCTCCTGATCCGTGCCCATCTCCACGAACGCAAAACCCTTGCTGCGGCCGGTGTCGCGGTCTTCGATCACCTGGGCGCTTCGCACGGTGCCGAACGGAGCGAACATCGCCTCCAGATCCGCATTGCTCACGTTATAGCTTAGATTGCCAACATACAACTTCTTACCCACAACTCGATCTCCTTCATGAGGAACACCAGCCCACTGGTAAGCGCGGGCCGAACTGACACGAACAAAAACAAATACAACGGAAGCGGTTTGTGGGAGGCATCTTGCGAAGCATCGCCGGAGAACCCCGCGGGGAAAAGAACATCTTCTCCTCACAGGGAAGGCTCCCGATCGACGTGAGTCCGCCCGGAAAAAGCCGCTAGAAGGGACACTGCCAAGTCAGACTGAGAAAATTCAGGCGGATGGGGTAGGAAGCCCTTCACCAGAGGATTGTACACGAACCTCAAGAACAATGAAAGGGGAGCCTCGAAAATATTTTCGTTGCGCCTTGACATACCCCAGTGGAGTGCTATAGTGACTATTTAAGGAAACGTAATGAAGTTTGAAGAACTCGGCCTTGCCGAGACGTTGCTCCGCGCAGTGCGCGGGGAAGGCTACTCCACTCCCACCAAGATCCAAGCCACCGCGATTCCGCCCATCTTGGCAGGACGCGACGTGCTGGGCTGTGCCCAGACTGGGACCGGCAAGACGGCCGCCTTTGCCCTGCCGACGTTGCAGCGGCTCGGCCGCGGCCCGGCCGCGACCCGGACCCAGGGTACCGGGTGCCCCGGCGGGCGGAAGAAAATTCGCACCTTGGTCCTGGCCCCCACGCGGGAACTGGTCATCCAGATTGGCGAGAGTTTTCAGGCCTACGGCCGCTTTACGGGGCTGCGGCGGACTGTGGTTTATGGCGGCGTTGGCCAGAACCCGCAGGTCCGCGCCCTGCAGGCCGGCGTCGACGTGCTCATCGCCACTCCCGGCCGCCTGCTGGACCTCATGCAGCAGGGCTTTATCGATCTGTCGCATGTGGAGATCCTCATTCTCGACGAAGCGGACCGCATGCTCGACATGGGCTTTATCCACGACCTGCGGCGGATCGTGGCCAAGGTCCCCGCGCGGCGGCAGACGCTGCTGTTTTCCGCCACCATGCCGCCTGCCATTCACCAGTTGGCCGACCAGTGGCTCACGGACCCCATCGACATCCAGGTCAATCCCGTGGCCAGGACCGCCGATAAAGTCAGCCAGTCGGTGGTTTTTGTCGATCAGGTCAACAAGATCCGCATGCTCACGCATTGGCTGGAAAGCACCGCTTGGACACGGACTCTGGTCTTCACCCGTACCAAGCATCGGGCCGACAAGGTGGCCAAGTTGCTGAAGAAGTCGGGCATCGAGGCCGAGGCCTTCCATGCCAACAAGAGCCAGGCGGCCCGGCAGCGGACCCTCGCCCGCTTCAAGTCGCCGCACCCGATGGTCCTGATTGCCACCGACATTGCCGCCCGCGGGCTGGACATCGACATGGTCTCGCACGTGATCAACTTCGATCTGCCGGTCGACGCGGAGAACTATGTGCACCGCATCGGGCGGACCGGCCGGGCCGGCGCGGACGGCGTGGCCTTGTCGTTCTGCGACGTGTCGGAGCGAGATGTGCTGCATGCCATTCAACGCTTGACGAAGCAGACTCTGGCCGTGGACGCCGCGCCGAAAGGGTTGCCCCCGGTGAGCGCGGCAGCGGCAAAACCGGCCGCCCCAAAGCCAAAAACAGAGGCCGGTCCAAGACTCTCTTCCCACGCCGGAAAGCCGAAATGGCCGGGCAAGCAGCGTCGTACGGCGACGTCGCGTTGGTAGGCCTGGTGCAGGCGTCTCGCCTGCCTGAGCAGCCGGGACGGCCGCGCCACAGCCACGGCATGAAGGGCGGCGGGGTTCGCGACCTCGTGACCACGCCGGCCATGGGCACATGGTCGGCGTGGCAACGAGATGATCGCGTCTCCTTACTTCACGACATAACTTGCCGGAGCGTAAGCCCCCTGGTCATTTAGTGAAATTCCGCCCGCAGTGTGACAACGCCCCAGGCCGGCACTTCGATCGCCTCCGGAGCACTCGCCAGCGGCTGCTCGCTGGCGTCGCTCAGCCAGACGGCTTTCGGTTCGGGCTTCGACCAGCTAAGTTTGGCCACGGCATCTTTGCCGCTTGCCCCATACAGCCGCACGATGATCGCCTTGCCGTCGTCGCTGGGCTTCAGGGCATTGACCAGCACGTCGGCCGGTTTGACATTCAACCGCTGCGCCGCGGGCTTGTCCCCTCGGGCCGGAACCGCGATCAGCGGTTGGGTGGTCTCAAGGCCGAAGCGGGCGGCCGCGACTGCGTCGTAGGCCCCGTGCGGATACAGATAATAGCGGAAAGTCGTCTCGCCTTCCTGGTCGGCCCGATAGTTCGTATGCCAGTGATTGTTCATCACCCAGGAGTACAGCGTCGCCGAGGGCTCGATGGTTTTCATGTAGGCATCGGGGTTCGGCTGGCTGCGGGGCAGATTGGCTGTCAGCCCGCCAAGCTCCATGAGCGGGGCGTCGGCCGTGACCCAGGTCACGCCGTAGTTGTCGTTGGAGACATCCACCCAGCGCTCGACCGAGAACCAGTTCTTGCAGGCCCCGGGAAGCTGGTCCTTCTCCGGCCGTACCACGGCCCCGGGGCTGTTGATGCGGACTTGCGGACTCGGCACGTTGAAGGCAAACCCAAAATGCACGCCCTCGATCGCGCGGACCGGCAGCTTGTCGACCATGTCGATGATCTCGACGCGGTAGAGGCCGTCGATCACGCGGACCTCGCGGACGAGCTTCTTGCAGCCCGGCGCGTCGGACTCGACCAGCAGCGAAGCTACCAGCGGGCCTGTCTCCTTGACCGTAACCTTCGCGGGACCACTGGGCTTGGCGTCCTTCACGTTGCCGCCGGGCAAGTAGATGTAGCTGTTGATCGGGCCCTTGGCGAACTCGGCGGAGACGCCGCAGCGTTTCAAGCTGATGATCGCCCCCGTGGCCGGGTCCAACTTCAGGCGAACACAGGGCGTGGTCAACGACTCGCCTGTCGCCACGGTCTTCATGCGAGGCAACGGATCCGCTGTCTCAGAGATCTGAAATCGCTTTGCCGAGAAAGGCGGAATATCGCAGGCCAGGAAAACCAACTCGCCCGTGCTCAGACGTTGCGACGGCACAAACCGGCCTTGCTCGTCTTTCAGGCCCTTGCCCTTGGTCTCTTTCGGCAGGGTGACCAAGTCGTTCCGCGTCCACGACGAAGTATTGAACACGTCCACTGCGTCGTTCGTAGTCCCGCCTTTAAGCGGCTTCTCGCTCGAATTCCGGCTAAAGCCGGTTATACCAGCGCCCAGCACCCGTTCCAGCAGTTTCCGCGATTGCTTCTCCGCGTCCAGGGCCCAGGCCTGCTTGTACTTCCATTGCTCCTTGACGAAAGGCAAGTCGGGCTCGCTGATGCTGTTGTAAGCGCCCCAGGTGTGCTCGCTCCAGAGGGCTACGTTCTTCCAGGCCGCGGCAAAATCGGCCGCGGGAAAAGTGGCCCGATTCAGCAGGGCCCAGAGCGTCTCGGCCTGCAGCAGGCGATCGGCCGTATGGCGATTGGTGGCCGTTTCCCGCGCGCCGGAGGCCGCCCCGTCTTCCCAATACGGCGTGAGATCGCCGCGATAGGTGGGCAGCTTGTCGGCATAACGCTTCTCGAATGCATGAAACGCCTCGCTCGTTGTGGCGATGATCAGCCGCGGATAGGCATACTTGGCGTTCCATTGGCGCACGGCATCCATGACGGCCTCGTCGGGCGGTCCGTTGTCGCCCTTGGTCCAGCGGAGCTGCACGATGTCGTAGGGATACTTCCCTTCGTTCAGACGGCGGAAGAGGACCGGCAAGGCCGCGGTGATCGACGGGAACCCATGGCCGATCGAGTAACCGCCCTGCGCGCCCAATACAGTACCTTCTCGCGCCCGGACGGCGACTGCCAATAAAACGGCTTGTATTCCCATTGCACACGCACGTAGCCGATGCGGTCGCCGTCCATGCTGCCCGGGTTGGCGTTGGGGCCGTCGGAAATGTACTTTACGCCGTTTTGCACCAAGGCCGGCACGACGCCCCAGGTCAGTCCCGGCACGTCGCTGATCGCCATGGAATCGACCTTCACCCCGCAGCGGCGGCCCAAGGCCGTGGCAAACGTGAACTGCCGCACCAACTCTTCGCCGCGGCAAACGCCCGTCAGCAGATTGGCGTACATCGCATCGATGCCGATCGTGCCGTCGTGGACGGCCTGCTCGAACTCCTTCTCCTGCTGGGGCGTGGCAATCGCGTGGAAGTCCTCGTAGGGCATCAGCACTTCCAGGTTCCACTTGAACCGCGCCCCGGCCGGATAGTCCTTCGTCTGCCGAATCAGCTCCAACGCCCGCAGCACGTTATGGGCCTGCTTCTTGGCGATATTGGGCTGGATATCGGTATAACCGATGTCGTTGTGCGAGTGCATGAGAATATAGACTTCCCACTTCCGTGCCGGCCCTAGTTCGACCTGGGCCCGGGCCACCGTTTCCGCGGCAATCGACAACGAAACGGGCAGCTCCGTGGCCTTTTCCAGGGGCGGCGTGAAGGCTTCCACCGTCTGCAATCCGGTCTGCAAATGGATCTTCTCCGCGGGCTGCTCGCCGATGTGCAATTCCGCGTCGGCCGGCTGGCCCGTATGGAAGATCCGCACGCTGACGGACTGCACGGGCTTTCCCTCGTGCCTTACCAGGAAGTCCTTGGGGGCATCGGGACTTAGGGAAAGGAGATCGTGGACTTCGGCCAACTCGGCGCCCGCGGGCGCAGGAAACGCACGGCATCCCACAAGACCCAGGAGCCGTTCAAGGTAGTGATGGCGATGCGGTGCGTGCCCGGCGGCATGGTCCCGGCCGGCACGTCAAGACGGATCACGTAGGGCCGGCCCTGGGACGGATCACCGAAAACGGAGGCGTCGCCGCCGCCGTGCGGCGTTTGGTATTCCTGTACCAACTCGTCCACTTTCACGCGAAGCCGCGGCGGCGTGACCGAGTGGGTGTCGGCGAAGTGCAGTTCCAGGCGGCAGGGTCCCTGCGGGGCGTTGGCCAAGGCGAAGAATATCTCGAAGGTCTGCGGCTTGCCGGGGGCCCAGCCGCCATCGATCACGCCCGGCTGCACGTATGGCCAGTCTTTCCGCGGCTCCGAATGGCCGACCACAAAAAAGGCCGGCTGGCGATAGCCCTGGTAGTCTTTCGGTCCCAGGGCGAACTTGGCCGTGTTGTGGTCGGGCTTGCCGATTTCCCAGAGGACATGGTCAGCGGCGATCGCGGTTGTGGCGAAAGTCAGAAGGGACAATGTAAGTACCCAGTTTCTCATGATTGGCTTCCTTGGGGTGAAAGTGGCGGAGGGAGGGGAGGGTGCAAACAGTAAATAGATCATAGCGCGGGGAAGGACTGATCGCAAGCGCTGTGGACAACAGCGACAAACGTCCCCACCGACCCCGTGTCGGCGGAACGATGACTGACTGGGGCTACCCGACTATTACAACGTTTACCTGTCGCAGTCGCCGGGGCCGCAGACGGTATACCTGAACGACCCCTTCGCGCAGCGGCTCATCATGGTCGCCAAGCAGGTCATCCTTGCCGCAAGGCGGGACCTCAGCACGCCGATCCCCTCTCCCTACGGGAGAGGTTTAGGGTGAGGGCTGGGTGAGCGCTTGGTAAGGGCTTTAACACAAATGCCCGCGCGACGGCAGGTTTGAGATTTCAGATTTGAGACTTGGAATTTGTTTCGGATTTCGGATTTGAGATTTCGCATTTGTCTTTTTCCCCCTACGCTGGACATTTTCTCATGGGGCAATTCTCATGCGGCAGCCATGCCTTCTTGGCGAAAAAGCACCCGCAGAGCGTACACCGATTCTGCCGGCGATACTGGCAGGGGTTACATGCGTCTACGCGCACTTTATGGGATTGCTCGTCAACGCGTTTGAAGCCCGAGGCGGCGAACTTGGCCATGGAAGTCGCGAACGAGGCCGCCATTCCCAACACAGTCGGCGTGGGAACACCGGGGTCCGACGACGGCGTTTGTCCCATTGATGGATCGTCATTGCTGCCAGAAGTGGTCATCGCAGGAACGTGGGGCAATCCTACTCTTCTTCTACCATCCATGTAGATTACCAAGCTGGATCCACTTGGTCAATAATTCGTTTCGCGTCCCAATCCCAGGACACAACTTCGCGTTCCACTTGCACCCCGATGCAAGCACTTGGGCACCGACGTTCCCGAAGAAGCGGAGGCATCTCGTGTGGCTGCTGCGGACGGCGGTGAAGCTGGAGGCGGATCTGGCGTGCTGGATATGACCCAGGCTTCGGGGTGCGGTCGGTGTCGCCCGCGAACCCGCTGGCAAGGGCGTCGAGGGGCGAGGGAGCGGCTCAGCCGTCGCCGCGAGCCAACGACGAAGTCATCGCCTTCGGGGGCATTTGCGTCTCTGTCTCATCGGTTGTCAAGCATCGCTGGAGCAGGACACCTTGACCTAATTTGAGTCTCGCCAGATCTTGCAGTTCGGTAATGCCTTTTGGAGTTTCTCAACGTCAGCGTCCTCGACAAGCGTACCGGAAAGGCTCAACTCCTGAAGGTGGTTCAACTGTTTAAGATTCTCCAAGCCGGCCCCCGTCACCTCGGTTAGGCTGTCGATATGAAAAACCCGGAGTTTGCGAATCCCTTTAAGCCTTTCCAGTCCTGCGTCCGTGACACACGTCCAGCTAAGATACAAATACTCGAGTTGCTCTAGTCCGTTGAGATGCTGTAGTCCATCGTCGGTAATTGTTGTCCAACAAAGGTTCACACACTTAAGGTGACGCATTGGTTTTAGACATACGAGGTCCTCGTCCGTAACCCGAGTGTGTTGAAGGTCTACGAATTCAACGTCCTGAAAGAAATCATCACCCAGCAGGCTGCGTTCCCACTCCGTCCCGGATGGTTCTGACCAACTGATCTTTCCACCCAACTTCTCAATTTCCGCTGCCGCTTCCCGTTGTTGCTTCGCGTGTCGCAGCCTCACCCCCAGCCAACTGCAGGCAATGGCGCAGAGCGTGACGGTAATTAACAGTCCTCGCAAGCTGAATTGAAACCAGCAGCGCAGGTTGCGATTCGGGTTACTCATGCTAAATCTTCCAGTCGAAACTGACGGCAGGGTCAACGTTGGGGTCAGGCCGGCACTTGCCACTTTGCCATACAAAGTGCCAAGTGCCGGCCTGACCCCGACGCGCATCAAAGCAGTAGCGAACCATCCTGACCCCGAGTCATGCGCCGGCAGTGGCAAGATCGCGCGTGTAGGTGTGGGTCGTATGGTTTTGATCGGTCATCGTCTTGTTCCCGCTATTCAATCTCGCGGCTCGCGGCGTCGTGCTCGGTTAGATGGTCGTGAACTACGGATGGCTTGCCCCCAACGAGTGTGCGGACAAATAACCCGATGGCGAGGACCAAGTAAGAAGGAAGGGTTATTTCCAGGGCGGTCAAGGGCCGTATCAGAGCTTCTGCCAAGCCACCACAGATTTGCGACGAGGAGGCCTCCGCGCCGGATCTGGCGAGCGAACCGAACATCGAGACAACCGCCGTGCTGCCACCAAGGATACCGAGCAGCAAAGGAAGCAAGAGAAAGACCATGTAGGCCGCAATAACTGCCGGGCGACGTGCCAGAAACACGACGAAGCATGCACCGAGGAATACGGCCGCTCCCGTCAGCAATGTCATGAAACCAAAGAGCCCGAGGCACCTTACCAACCAGGCCGCGTAAGATTCCTGAAGCGGTGGGGATGCCCCCGGGAAATGGCCAGGTGATTGGGCTAGACCCGTGGCAACAACCCCGGACATCGAAAGGCCGGCTAGCAGGGCGAAATTGCGTCGAACGTATCTCATTGGAAAGTTCCTATGGGTTTATCTCTCGTGCCGATCCTACTCAACATCAGTCACTTGCCCGCTGTCCCCTTGGTTGTCGATCCATGTCCAATTATCGAAGTTGTCAAAGTCACCGCCGCAGGTGCATTTACGCGCGCGAGTCGGTCGCGTTACCCGATGGCACCTGTCGCAGATCACCACCTTTCCGTTAACCGGGTAGATTTTCCGGCGCACGGCAAGTTGAAGAACGTAAACGAGCAGGCTGGCGGTTGCGGCGAATACAAGCGCACGGCATAGAATCTCAGGCCAGGTTTCGGGCCAGCGCTGAACGGGACGAAACGGCCCCTCGAGGGTTCTTCCGATTGCGCACACGAACAGTAGTAGGAACCAAAGAAGCGGCCCGGAAAAGGATAGCCACAAACCGCGATGGCCCCGTACGATCTGTTCATCAGTCTTCCGAACCCACATCGGCCGTGCAACCCTCGGCGCCAACGGAGTGGTGCCGTTATTCGTGTCTACTCTTGTCCCGCTTCGACTCGCGGCAGCTAGGGCTCGCGGTGATCGCCCTCGTTGCCTTCTACTGTGTTCAAAGATAATCCCAAAGCTGTGGCCGCTAGGAAATCTTGGCCCGTTTTTGGAGAATAAAGGGTGGAGTAATTGACCTCGGGTTGATGAAAAGCAGACCGAGGTCGAGCAGGGCGCGACGCACGGCTGCACGAAATAAACGACTCTGAGGGTTCATTGTGGGGAGTTTCTCGGGGTTTGTCAAGCGCTGGGCCTCTTGAACTTGAGCGGCGATGCTGGCGACGCTCTGGGCCAGCGCGTCGCGTTGCGGATCGGTGATGGGGCTGCGGGCGGCCCAGCACTGGGCGGGAGTTGGGGCGCGGTAACCGTCGGGGCGGAGGAGTTCGTTGGCTTGTCGCCGCGCAGACTCGAGTGCGGCGGTGGTCCAGCGACCACTGCAGTTGCGTTGCGCGAAGTGCTCAGTGCGGATCTTGCCATGGCAGTTCGTCGCTTCCCAACTGCCGTTGTAGCGTGGCGTGCGGGGCGGAGAGAAGAGCGGTACGACGCGATGCCGCTTGAAAGGCGAGCCCAGATGACAACCTTCGCGATCGAGCCAGTCGAGAACATCCTGGCGTTGCGCCGCGGAGGACTCCTTGCATGGCCGGCCGCGTGGCCGGCATGAATCCTGGCTTGGTTCAGAAACGGGGACTGGCTCCGAGCCGAATAGCGATTAGGCCGCAAGAAATGGACGCCGGCGAGGTGCCTGTCCCCATTTCTGAACCAAGCCTGAACCCTGACGGCGGCATGCCTGTCGCCAGCGGCTGAGTGTGCGACGGGACATCGTATCCGTACCGCACTTCAATTTACGCATCCCCTCTTACGGGTTATTTCAGCAACATTCCGGCCGATCTTGGAGAATTTCTTTGCTGCCTTGTCACACTTGCAAATCTCGCCCGTAGTAGGAGGTGAAGAGTGAGCTGGTTGGTGCCGGCTCCGCAAGAACAATCAGAAGAATACATTCTCGGAAAGGGTTCGATCATGAAGACGATTTGTACCTATTTGAGCGTAGTGCTGGCAGTTTCATTTCTGACCGTTGAGGCCCAGGCCCGCGGTTTCAGCGGCGGCAAGTCTGCCGGCAGCTCCAGCAGAAGTGTCAGTAATTCCCACTCCACGGGTACGTTGAGCAACAAGAACTTCGCCACGGTTCAGAACTTCCACCAGGCCAACACGCTGAGCAACCTTGGGCAAGTCAGCAAGCTCAACACGACTGGCGGAAAAAACTTCAGCAACAAGCTGGAACTCAGCAAGGGTTTGGGCAAGGACTTGAACAAGAGCTTCACCAAGTCCAATTTCAGCCCGGACCTGAAAAAGAAGTGGTTTCCCGGCAAGTGGTGGGGTTGGGGTTTCGGTTGGGGCTACGGTTTCGGCTGGGGTGGTTGGTGCGGCTATGACGGGTACTGCGGTTGCTACTCGCCCTGGTACTACACCCCGTGCTACAACGTCTGCTGCGAGTATTATGCTCCCGCGTGTGGCGGCGATTACGCGATGGCGCCAGACGTTGGCCCGCTTCCGACTCCCACAACGAAGACCGTCCGCATCGAGAATCCGGCCGAGACCCAAACCGCGCTTGGTTTCGCCGTCAACGGCCAGGCCTATACGCTGCAACCCGGCGAGACGAAAGACGTGGATTTGGCGGACAGCGCGGTCATCGAGTTCGATCGCGGTTCAGGAAATGATACGGCCCGCTATACGCTGACCGATGGAACGTACCGGTTCGGGTCGACGCCGCAAGGCTGGGAGCTTTTCCACTCCAGCAGCGCGCCCCAGTCTGACGCCGTCGCCACCAACTGATTGCTGGCCGTCAGCCGAACAAGGAACTGCCCTCAGCAGGAGCCGCACGACGCGGCTCCTTTTCATTTCTTGACGTACGTTGTACACTGGCCTCGCTGGCCTTATTCGAGAAAGGACCGATCTGTGAAACCCCTGCGCGTCGCGATTTGGCTTGTTGTCTTGGCTTCCGCAGTTCTCCTGGCCGGATTACCGGCGAGAGCAGCGCCGCCAGTGACGGAGAAACCGCTCTGGCTGGCAGTCGCTCGCACCGAGTTGGCGTCGGCGCTGGAACCGTTGGCAGAAAAACGCCGGCAGGACGGGTTCGAGGTCGTGATCTCGACAAAGTCCATCGCCGAAAGTCTGGCAGCCTCGCCCCGACGACCGCATTTCCTGCTGCTGGTTGGCGATGACGAGCCGGGAAAGGAAGAAGCCGCCTGGTATCTTGCCGCCCAGCGAAAGAAGCTTTATCGCTGGCGTGCGGCACAGGCCCCGGAGTTTGCCTCCGACATGGCCTGGGGCGACCGAGGCGGAAGGGAAGCATTGGATCTGCCCGTGGGGAGAATTCCCGCCCGCAGCCGCGAACAAGTGGCGTTGGTCGTCAAGAAGATCATCGACTTCGAGTCCCAGCCGCCAACCGCCGCCGACTTGCAACTGCCCGTCTGGCTGGGCTCGCCCGAATACACCGAGACGATCAACGCCGTGGCCTCGGGCCTGGGCGTGCAGATGCTGCAAACCAAGGGGCCGGTGTGGCTGCGGCCGTGGATTGTCTCCGGCAACCCCCACGATCCCTTTTGCGGCTGGCCGCCGGAGCAGGCAAGTCTCTTTTCGCGGCAGGTCCGCGCGGGCGGAATTGCCGGCGTGTTGATGGGACATGCCAACGAAGACGCGTTCTTCTCGATGCGCTTTCAGGACCAGACAATCTGGTACGCTTCAGGCCAAGCGGCCCAGGAATTCGCTCGCGGGCGGCCCGTGCCGCCGCTGATCTTCTTTTCCTGCCAGACGGGCAACTTCGCGCGTGCCGAGCCTTGCCAGGCCAAAGTCCTCCTCTTCTGCCCGGGCGGGCCCGTGGCGGTGATCGCGGCCACAACCGAGTCGCATCCGCTGACCAACTACTTTTCCGGCGTATGCCTGTTGGAGGCCGTTTGCGGCAAGGAAAAGCGGCTGGGATCGATCTGGCTGCAAGCCCAGAAAGAGGCCCGGGGGAGGCACGATTTCCTCGTGGAGATGATGCTGCGCGACTGCGAAGGGAGTTTGGACAAGCAGATCGATGAAGCGAAACTGCGTCGCGACCAGCCCCTGATGTACGCGATCTTCGGCGACCCGGCCACGCGGCTGCGCCTGCCCCAACCGCTTCAGGCAAGCCTGCAGCCGACCGCGACGGGATGGCGCTGGCAAGCCACACGGCCGCCCGGCGCCACGCGACTGGATGCCGGTTTTCGCAAGGTGCCGGCAGTGGAAATGTCGGCCACGCCCGCGCCTACGCAGGCCGCCAAAGCCCGAAAAGCCTTTGACGCGGCCAATGCCAGCTTCGAGTTCACCGCGGTAGCGTCGCTGGGAGCGGATGTGCCTTGGGCAGGAACGATCGGCCGCGGCGGGCTCTTGCGGTTGGTGGCCAGCGGCGGCGGCCAACTCCACGTTGCCGTGTTGAAATTGTAGGATGGACGTCCGAGTCCGTCCGCCAAGACCGGACGGACTCGGAGGTCCATCCTACAGCAAGCTGCGGGGTCGCCCATCACTCCGTTGCCGTTGGCTCCGGGTTATTGATCTTTGCATTGAAAATGAGCCATTGAGTTGTGTGGCAGGGGCGTAGGCCGGAACAAGCTTCGGGGTACCCGCGCAGCGGGTCGGTTCCGGCACGAATCGGCATCAACGCCGGAACTGCGCAAGCTTGTTCCGGCCTACATCACTCCGTCGCCGTTGGCTCCGGGTTAAACGCGCGGCTGTTGTGTTTTGGCGGTCCGTCATCCATAATGGGGCTGTTGACCGCGGACCCGGCCCGTCCTATCGCGCCCCTCGGGTTTTGCCCGCGGTATCTTCCCTAAGAAAACACATCCCTTGCAGCGGGCGCACCAGGAGTTCCCGTGAAGAACATCGAGCAATCGCGACGTAATTTCCTCAAGGTAGTGGCCGGCGCCAGCGCGGGCTTGGCATTGGCCGACAAACTTCACGGCATGGCCCCCGGCGTGACCGTCGCCGTCGGCCCCACGGCGATCAAACCGTTGGAAAAAGTGCGTGCGGCTTTCATCGGCGTGGGGGAGCGGGGTTCAGGCCACGTGGAAACGATGATGTCGCTGGCAGGCGTCGAGGTCGTGGCCATCGCCGACAACCATGAACCCTCGCTCAAGGCGTCCGTAGCCCGCGTGAAAGAAAGGACCCGGAAGGAGCCGGCCGCCTTCGGCCGGGGCGACGAGGACTACAAACGGATGCTGGAACGCGATGACATCGACATCGTGGTCATCGCCACCCCCTGGGAGTGGCATACGCGGATGTGCGTCGACGCAATGATCGCCGGCAAGCGGGCCTTCACCGAAGTGCCTGCTGCGGTGACGCTCGACGAATGCTGGCAGTTGGTCGAAACTTCGGAGAAGACGCAGAAGTCGTGCATGATGATGGAGAACTGCTGCTACGGCCGCGAAGAATTGTTCTGCTTAAACCTGTGCCGCCAGGGGCTGCTCGGCGAGCTGCTGCACGGCGAGGCGGCCTATCTCCACGACCTCCGCGGCCAGATGAACGAGGTCCAGCACGGCACCGGCTCCTGGCGGACGTTGCACTATGCGAAGCGCAACGGCAATCTTTACCCCACGCACGGGCTGGGGCCGGTGGCGCAGTACATGGGCATCAACCGGGGCGACCGCTTCGACTACATGTCGTCGGTGTCGTCGCCCGCGGTGGGACGGCCGGCCTATGCCAAGGCGCATTTCCCGCCAGACCACAAGTGGAACAAGATCGAGAAATGGAACTGCGGCGACATGTGCACGACGATCATCAAGACCGCCGTCGGCCGGACGATTATGGTCCAGTGGAACGAGACCTCGCCGCGGCCCTATTCCCGCATCAATCTCATTCAAGGCAGCCGCGGGACCTTCGCCGGCTACCCGCCGCGACTGTCGATCGAAGGGATAACTTCCCAGGGCGAAGATTGGCTGGAAGGCGGCAAGCTGGAAGAGTTCATCGCCAAGTACGAGCACCCCCTGTGGAAGAGGATGGGCGAGATGGCCAAGCAGGGTGGCGGTCACGGCGGCATGGACTGGCTGATGTCCTGGCGGATGATCGAGTGCCTGCACCACGGCGAGCCGCTGGACCAGGACGTCTACGACGCCGCTGCCTGGTCGTCGGTCGGGCCCTTGAGCGAGAAATCGATCGCCGCGCGGAGTCAATCGGTCGACTTCCCCGACTTCACCCGCGGAAGGTGGAAGACGATCAAGCCGCTGGGGATTGTCGGCTAAGTTTGCTCCACAAGGTCCAGCGTCAGCCCTAATGCGGCGGCGACCGCCTGAAGATTCGAGAGTTTGACGTCCCTGCCTTGCTCGATGTCGCGAATCGTCCCCTGATTGGGTATTCCAGCGAGACGAGCCAGCGCGTACCAGGTAAGCTGATGGGCTTCACGGGCTGCGCGGATTTGCGAGGGAATCCCCGGCGGCGATGGCAGCCGTTCCGCATCCTTGCGCGGAGGAATCTCGTTGACGATCGTTTCGCGGATTCGCGCGTGCCGCGAGCGTTCTTCGTCGGTCAGACGGCGGTTCACGTGTTGAAGCTGCTTCTTCATGCTCGTATCGTGCGATCAGGGTTCGGGGACTTCGTAGGCGGTCACTGGGATCACGGTATCGTCATCAATCTCTTCATAAGAGTCGGCGAATCAATAATTGTCAGCTTTTGCAACGTAGTCATCACGCTCCGCCGTGATGTCTTACCATCACGGCAGAGCGTGATGAGTACAGTTATTGATTCGCCGCCCCTAAACGCCATATAGTTCCCCATATTTCGACCGCAAATGTTCCACCAGCGGCGCTGACGACAATTCTCGCCCGGTGACCCGTTGCACGAGCTCCGCCGCCGTATAGCGCTGGCCATGGCGATGGATCTTGTCGCGCAGCCAATTTCGCAACGGTTGGAACTCGCCCCGTGCGAATTGGGCGTGCAGGCCACCCAGTTCCCGGTTGGCGGTGGCGAAGAACTGCGCGGCGTAGAGATTGCCCAAGGTGTAGGTGGGGAAATAGCCGACCAGCCCGGCGCTCCAGTGGACGTTCCTGCAAGACGCCGTTCGCATCGCGGTCGGGCACGATGCCGAGATACTGCCGATACTTTTCGTTCCAGGCGGCGGGGGCGTCGGCGACGGGCAGGTCGCCGCCGAGCAGCGCCTGCTCCAGCTCAAAGCGGATGAGAATGTGCAGGTTGTACGTCGCCTCGTCGGCCTCCACGCGGATCAGCGAAGGCCGCACGTCGTTGACGGCGAAGTAGAAGGCGTCGAGGCCTGCGCCGCCCAGCGCTGTGGGAAAACGTTGTTGCGCCGCGCCATAAAAATGCTGCCAGAAGGCCCGGCTTCGGCCGACGAGGTTCTCCCACATCCGCGACTGGGATTCGTGAATGCCGAGGGAAACAGCCTCGCCCAACGGCATGCCGAAACGGTCCGGTGGCAGACCTTGCTCGTAGATGCCGTGGCCCGCCTCGTGCAAGATGCCGAAAAAAGCCGCGTTGAAGAATCGCGGGTCGTACCGCGTGGTGATGCGGCAGTCGTGCGGTCCGAGCGTGGTGCAAAAGGGATGGGCCGTCACGTCGAGCCGTCCGCGGGTGAAGTCAAAACCGATCGCCGTGGCCGCTTCCTTGCCAAACGACTCCTGCACGTCGATCGGGTAACTGCGACTCAGCAGCGACGTATCCGGGCGGCGGCTGCTTGCACGAATGGCAGCGACCAGCCCAACGAGCTGCTCGCGGAGATCGGCCAGCACCCGAGCCACGTTCGCCGTCAGTTCTTCCGGCTCGAAATCGTCCAACAAGGCGTCGTAGGCCGATTGCTGATAGCCCAGGGCCTCGGCCTGCTGCCGCTTGAGTTCGAACGTTTTGGCCAGCCACGGCTGGAAGTGGGCGAAATTGTTTTGCCGCCGGGCCTGCTCCCAGGCGCTCTGGCCCAAGACGGCAGTCCGGGCGAGCTCCTCCACGAGGCTGCGCGGCAACTTGGTCTTCTTGTCGACCAACCGCTTGAGCCGGCGGATGGTGACGGCCGCTTCGCTGTCCGCCTCGCTTGCCAGTGGACCGGCGGCCAGTTCCCGCACTTTGGCCACGAACGCTTCGTCCGTCCACCGTTGGTGGATCATACCGGAAAGCAGCGTCGTCTGGTCGGCGCGGTGCTCGGCCTCGGCGGCGGGCATCATCGTTCGCTCGTCCCATTCCAGGACGGCGCTGACGGAGGTCAAGAGCGAGGATTGACGGACGTGCTGACAGACTTCGTCGAACAGGGCGGAAGACGACTGGGGCATGGGATATCTCGGGGGATTTTAGTGCATCGGGGCGTCGCCCAAAGTGGGCGAAACAACGACGCCATAAGCCTACCGATATCCCAGGTCCTTTTCAATCGCCCGCGATCGGGGATCAAGCCCGGTGCCCTGCTCGTCGGTGGAATTCGCACGCATTTGCCGGGCCTGTTTGGCCAGCGGATCGTCGTCGACCGCCTTTTTTGGCGCAGGATCGGTGGCGCAGCCGGGCAACAGGCCAAGACCGACGATCAAGAGGATCCCGCCGCCACGGTTCCAGAGCGAGCACATGTTGATGATAGCCTTCTGAAAGAAAAGTCCGAGGTGGAAATGTCGCAAAACCATGCGTCGAAGTCCAGATCAATTTTCGCTCCCCACGTGTGTGCGGGGGGGTAAATAATCGGTATACGTCGACCAAGCTGCTCGCACGTCCCTGCAATTCTTCGTATGATTTATGCGTTTGCAAGGTACTTGCGATTCCCAGGGTGAATAAAGGAACCTGCGATGCTCGATGTTCTCGTTGTCGCCCCCCATCCGGATGATGCGGAGCTGGGGATGGCGGGTGCGATCATGAAATTCAAAGACGATGGCTGGCGGGTCGGGATCCTCGACCTGACCGACGGCGAGCCGACGCCCTTCGGTACGCCGGAGATCCGCGCGGGGAGACGGCCGCGGCAACGGCCATCCTGGGGCTCGACTGGCGCGAAAACCTGGGGCTTCCCAATCGCCGCCTGGAGGCAACGCTGGAAGCCCGGGCGAAGTTGGCAGGCGTGTTTCGCTCGCAGCGGCCGCGATGGATTTTCGCTCCGTACTGGGTCGACGCCCATCCGGACCACGTGGCGGCGACGGAATTGATCGAGGCGGCCCGCTTCTGGTCGAAACTGACCAAGACCGACCTGCCGGGCGAACCGCACCATCCGCAACGCATCTTCTATTATTATTGCGTACACCTGCGGATCATCCCGCAGCCGGCCTTCGTGCTGGACATCAGCCCGTACTGGGAGCGGAAGCGCGCCGCGATCGAGTGTTACCGCAGCCAATTCTCGCAAGGCCGGTCGCAAGGGCCGCCGACGTTCATCGACCTGCTTCGCGACCAGGCGGCGACGTGGGGATGGTCGATCGGCACGCAATACGGCGAAGCGTTTGCCAGTCGTGAGCCGGTGGGCTTGACGACGCTGACGGGTTTGATCTGACAGCCTCAGTGGTCAATTTCAGAAATAGTGTCAGGGTCGCGGACAGCATGCCCGTAGGGTGGGACCAGATCCGGGGCACCCGCGCAGCGGGTCGGCGAGCGCAGGCCCACCATCGCCGACTGGAAAGTATGTGATGGTGGGCCTGCGCCTGCTACGCAGTCTGGTCCCACCCTACAGCCTAACCCTGACATTATTTATGGAATTGACCACTCAGTGCGGTGGGGCGGGCAGCGCGGGCGTGGGGGTGTTGCGGGCCGTGGCCGTCGAAGCGGCGACGTAACGCGTCAGCCACTCGTGCGTGGCCCGGAACTCCGCGCGTTGGGCCAAGAGGGTAAACCGCGGGTCGCGGGCCACCCCGTCAAAGCGGCCGAGCGCCTGCTGCAGGCTTGCCGCGCTGGGCACACGGTCGCCGGCATAAATCTCCGGCGGCATGGCCAGATAGCCTTGCCAGTTTGCGTCGAGTATCGTGCGCAGCCGCAGTGAGGCCGCAGACAGTTGTTGCCGAACGGCCTGGAGATCGGCGACCCCGGCCACCGCGGGCATCGGCGCAGTCGCGGCGGCAGGCGTAGGGGCCCGATTCGGTGTCGCCGCCACGGGCGCGGCCACGGGCGCGGCCACAAGCGACTCGCCGGGTGTGCCCGCATAGTAGCCGACCTGTCGCATCAGGGCGATGGCCGAAGCGGGAACCGGAATGGCCTGATGGGGATCGGTGACGTTCGCGCCGCCGTAGAACACCGTATTGGCCCCGTGATCGATTTGCAGGACAGAACCATCGAGCGACACGCCCGCGAACAGGCCGCGGCTGCGCGACCAGGTAAAGATTTCCGCCAGTAGTTGCGCATCGGTCGCCGCGGCCGCTTCGCGTCCCACCGGGCCGGCGGCGGCGGCCGCGTCGGCCCCGATGGTGAACTTGCCGTTCAACAAGCCCTGCACGCTGCTGCGGGTCTTGAAGACCAGAACGATATCGGTGACTTGCAGGCCGATCTGCCAACCGACGCTGCCGCCGGTGAGCGTGACAAAAGACGGCGGCCGCCAGAAACCCCGCTCGTCGCGAACCATGACGATGCCGCGACCGTGCCGCACGCCGACGATAAATCCGCCCTTCACCAGGTCGGGAATGATCACGATGCCCTGGGCGTTGGCCAGCAACGACGCGGGAATGCCGCTGGCCGGGATCGCCATGATCTCATTGAGCACGTCCCGCGAGTCATCGACGATAACCGTTTCCCGATACTGGGCCCACGCCGGCGCGGCCAACATCAAGAGACCGGCAAGAGTGCATACGCAAGTACTAGAGCTTTTCATAGGGCCCGGATTGTAGCGATCGGGCAATAGCGGGGCAACGGCAGTTTTTGCTCGCATGGCATCGTCCGCCGCACGTTGCTTATCGATCGCACGGGCAGGCGTGACAGGCTTCAGAAACGGGGACTGGCTCCGAGCTGAATAGCGATTAGGCCGCAAGAAATGGACGCCGGCGAGGTGCCTGTCCCCATTTCTGAACCAAGCCGCATGACACGTTCGATACTAACCCGAAGCGCAAGCGAGGAAACGGCTTACGGACCTCGCCGACCATGAGTACATGGTGCCCGTTTCGGGTTAGTGGTCCATTTCAGAAATAGTGTCAGGGTTAGGCTGTAGGGTGGGACCAGACTGCGTAGCAGGCGCAGGCCCACCATGACGTACTTTCCAGTCGGCGATGGTGGGCCTGCGCTCGCTCCGCGATCTGGTCCCACCCTACGGGCATGCTGTCCGCGACCCTGACATTATTTCTGGAATTGACCACTTAGTATCATTTTCCGCCGCGCGAAGTATACACGATGCGCTCATAGCCGAAATTCCGCTGCGACGGCATCGATCGCTTGCTGAACGTCGGCGGCCGTGACGTTGAGATGGGTGACCGCGCGGATCGAATAGGGGCCCGTCTCGTGCATGAGGATGCCTCGCCCGCGAAGGCGCTCGACCAGTTCCAGCGCCGCGAGTCGCCCCGGTTCGAGATGGAAGTAAACCAGATTCGTGTCGACCGTCTCCGGATCCAGTCGAACGCCGGGAAATTCACGCAAGCCCGCGGCCAGTTTTCGCGCGTTGGCGTGGTCTTCGGCCAGGCGATCGACGTGGTGCTCGAGGGCGTACAGGGCCGCGGCGGCGAGAATGCCGGCCTGCCGCATGCCGCCGCCAAATACCTTGCGATGGCGCACGGCTTCGCGGATCAGGTCGCGGGGACCGGCCAGGGCCGATCCCACCGGCGCGCCGAGGCCTTTGCTGAAGCAGACGTTCACGGTGTCGAAGTGCTGCGACCACTGGGCCGGCGAAACGCGGCTGGCCACCGCGGCATTCCAGAGCCGTGCCCCGTCCAGGTGCGTGCGCAGACCCCGCCGCCGCGCCCAGCCGCAGAGCGTTTCCACGTTTGCGTACGGCTGGATCCGTCCGCCGCCGCGATTGTGCGTATTCTCCAGGCAGAGCAGGCGGGTCCGCGGGAAGTGGGGATCGTCATGCTCCGGCAAGGCTTCGAGTTGCTCGATTCGCAACACGCCGTTTTGCCCCTGCAGCGGCCGGGCCGTGACGCCGTTGACCTGCGCGTAGCCGCCCTGCTCGTAGTAGTAGACGTGCGACTCGGCCTCGCAGATCATGGCCTCGCCCGCTCGGCAATGGAGTCGCACACCGATCAGGTTCGACATCGTGCCGGAAGGGACGAACAGGGCCGCCTCTTTGCCGAGCAGTTCGGCCAGGCGGTCCTGGAGCTCGATCACCGTGGGGTCTTCGCCCCAGACGTCGTCGCCAACGGCGGCCGCGGCCATGGCGGCGCGCATCGCCGGAGTGGGACGGGTGACCGTGTCGCTGCGGAAATCTTTGGGAGCAAGAGGCATGGCTGCGGGACTTTCGCCAGGGTGTAAAACCATTATAATACACCGGCGTTCGACGCCAGACAGCCACCCTGGTTCGGCGAGGGTCTCCCGACCTGGTTCGGCGAGGGTCTCCCGACCCCGCCGAAACGCCCGACCGAAGGTCTCCCCGTTCACCAGGAGACCTTCGGTCGGCGGTGTGGCTCGGTCGGAGACCGGCCACAACCACAAGGCTCGGTCGGAGACCGGCCACAACAGCGGCCCCTGGTTCGGCGAGGGTCTCCCGACCCCGCCGAAACGTCCGACCGAAGGTCTCCCCATACACCAGGAGACCTTCGGTCGGCGGGGTGGCTCGGTCGGAGACCGGCCACAACCACAAGGCTCGGTCGGAGACCGGCCACAACCACGGCTCGGTCGGAGACCGGCCACAACAGCGGCCCCTGGTTCGGCGAGGGTCTCCCGACCCCGCCGAAACGCCCGACCGAAGGTCTCCCCATACACCAGGAGACCTTCGGTCGCCGGGGTGGCTCGGTCGGAGACCGGCCACAACCACAAGGCTCGGTCGGAGACCGGCCACAACCACAACAGCGGCCGACGGCCCAATTTCCTTTTTCACCAGGTGACCCGCATGGCTAGCACTTTGGCCGGCAGCGAGAGAACGCTCACGGGCGTTTCGATTGGCCAGTATCTTGTCCGCCGCTTGTGCGAATACGGGGTGCGCGACGTTTTCGGCATCCCGGGCGACTACGTGCTGGGCTTCTACGCGATGATGGAGAAGGGCCCGCTGCGGCTGATCGGCTGCACGCGCGAGGACTGTGCGGGTTTCGCCGCCGACGCCTATGCCCGCGTCAACGGCATCGGCGCGGTCTGCGTGACCTACTGCGTGGGCGGGTTGAGCCTTTGCAATTCGATCGCCGGGGCCTATGCCGAGAAGTCGCCCGTGGTTGTGATCAGCGGGGCTCCGGGCCTGGGCGAGCGGGTGAACAACCCGCTTCTGCACCACAAGGTCAAGGATTTTCAGACCCAGGCCGACGTTTTCCGGCGGTTGTGCGGGGCCGAGGCCCAATTAAACGATCCCAGCACCGCTTTTCGCCGCATCGACCGCGTGCTGGAACACGTAGCGCGGTACAAGCGGCCGGGCTATATCGAGCTGCCGCGCGACCTGGTCGACGTCGTGCCGGACTCGCCGCACACAATATCCGTCCGTCCCACGGCGAGCGACCGGGACGTGTTGGCCGAGGCGGTGGCCGACGCGGTCCAACGGATCGCCGCCGCCCGTTGTCCGGTGATCGTCGCCGACGTGGAAGTCCATCGCTTCGGCCTGCAGGACAAGCTGCTGGCCTTGGCCGAAGGGGCCGGCATTCCCATGGTCAGCACGATCCTGGGCAAGAGCGTCGTCAGCGAGCGGCATCCGCTATTCGCCGGGCTATACGAAGGGGCGATGGGCCGCGAGGAGGTCACGGAATTCGTCGAGTCGAGCGACTGCGTGATCCTGTTGGGGGCCTTCATGACGGACATCAACCTGGGCATCTATACGGCCCATCTCGACCCGGCCCGCTGCATCGACGCCACCAGCGAAACGTTGCGGATCAGCCGCCATCATTATGAAGCCGTGCTGCTGGCGGACTTTCTCGACGGATTGATTGCTGCGGATCTCAAGGCCCCGCCGCGGGCGCTGCCTGCCCGACCGGGGACGTATGACGAGGTCTTCCAACTCCATGCCGACGCGCCGCTGACGATCCGCCGCCTGATCTTGCGGTTGAATCAGTCGTTGGACGCGTCGATCGTGGTGATTGCCGACCCGGGCGACGCCCTGTTTGCTTCCAGCGACCTGGTGATTCATCGCCAGACCGAGTACCTGGCGCCGGCCTATTATACGTCGATGGGGTTTGCCGTGCCCGCGGCGTTGGGAGTAATGGTCGCGCGGCCCGACCTGCGGCCAATCGTGCTGGTGGGCGATGGCGCTTTTCAGATGACCGGCATGGAGTTGTCGAACGTCGTCCGCTATGGTTTTCACCCCATTGTCATCGTGCTGGACAATCGCGGCTACGGCACGGAGCGTTGGCTCCACCTTGGCGATCACGCCTTCAACGACGTGCAGCCGTGGCACTACGCCAGATTGCCGGAACTGCTCGGCGGCGGTACAGGTTACGAGGTGCGGAGCGAAGGCGAGTTCGACCACTCACTGCGACAGGCCCTGGCCGACCGCTCAGGGTTCAGCCTGATTCACGTACACCTCGACGTGAACGACGCCAGCCAGGCCTTGGAGCGGCTGGCGAAGCGGCTAAGGTCGAAGGTGTGAGGTTACTTCTTGCGGCCCTTCTTGCGGCGAATGGCCGCGCGTTCGATGCTGCTGAGGCGATCGGATTTCGGCGCGGGGCGGCGCGGCTCGTCGTCATCGTCGCCGCCCGCATCGCCGCCCGCCGGGGCCAACTTGGGCAGAAACCGCCGCTCGGTCAATCCCCAAAGCGTCGAGGCCACGAAATAAATGCACAAACCGGCGGCAACCTTGTAGAACATCAGGGCCATGAGGATCATCACGTACTTCATGATCTTCTGCTGTTGGGCAGCCTGTTCATCGGCCGCCGGCGGCATCATGACCTTCTGCTGGATCAAGAACAGGGCAATGGTGATGATGGGCAAGAGGTTCAAATAAGGGCCTAGACCGCACATCGATCCAAATAAGGGAAACCAGGGGTAGCCCACTCCGCTGCTCACGGCGGCGGGCATGAACCAGCTCCAGTCGTACAGCATGTCTGGCGCGGCCAGGTTGGAAGACCAAAGGATGCCGCGGGAGATCAAGGGGGCTCCACGCAACTCCACGTTGACCTGCAACGCGCGGTACAGGCCCAGGAAGATCGGGATCTGGAAAAACATCGGCAAGCAACTGCCGAACGGATTATAGTTGTGCTTCGCCCAAAGCTCCTGCTGCGCCTTGCGGGCCCCCTCGGGATCCTTCTTGAATTTCTTCTGGATTTCCTTCATCTCGGGCTGGATCTTCTGCATCATCTGGGCGTTCTGCGCCTGCTTGCGGCTGACGGGGAACATGGCCAGGCGAACGACGATCGTCAGCATGATGATCGCCAGTCCGTAGTTGGGCACCGCCCAGTAGAAAAAATCGAGGATCTTGGTCATGGGCACGGCAACCCACCCGAACCAGCCGTAATAGACCAGGCCCTGCATGTCGTACTTTGCCAGGAGCGTGGGCCGCTTCGGGCCGGCAAACAGGTCGTACGTTGCCACGAAAGACTTGTCCGGCTCGATCGTCACCGGCGTGCTGATGAGCCGGCAGGTCGTATTGGTGAGCGTCTTCCGCTGCTCGTTGATCTGGCCCACGCGCAGGGCCACGGCACGATCGATCTGGGCAGCCGTCGACCTATCGGGCAGCAAGGCGGCTGAAAAATATTGGGCATCGACGCCAAAAAACAAGGGCAGATGGTCGCCGGAAAACTGCGTACTCTCGGCAAGGTCTTTGCGGAATTTCTCGTTTTTCTCCGAAAGCTCGGAACAGGCCACCATCTGAAAATCGCTGCGATTCAATTGGTAGACCACGTCGCGGAGGCCCACGCCCGACTTCTGTACCTTTGAGGCATACCAGGACCCCTCGACCGGCAATCCGTTGGGTCCGTCCTGGCGATAGGCCACTTGGTGCGGCTTGGAATCCTGATTGGTTATTTCCAAGGTCAACTGCAGGTGGTAGGCCTTGGCATCGACATCGGTCGTCGGTTCTCCGTCGACTTTGGCCAATTCGTAAGTCTTCGTGAGCTTGAGGTGATACTTGGCCACGATACCACTGAAGGCAACCTTGGTGATCGGGTCGCCCGGTTGGTCCTTGTCCCTTTTGATACTCTTTTCATCGATGTCCCAGGTCAATTCGCGCAGATCGACACCCGGCAACTGCTGCGTCAGCTCTTCCTCCATTTTGGCATCGGGATCTTCATCCGTACGAAGCTCATACTTCTTATCCTTGTCAACGAACTGCTGAAGCGTGGTCAGCAGCGAAGGAGGGCAGTTCTCGTCCCATGAGATTGCGTCGGGGGGCCCGCCAGGAATCCAGTCGATGGTCGGTTTTTTCCGCTCGGGACGAATGACTTCCAGCGGACGGCGAACCAACGTTACCTCGGTGCTGCGAATGCCGCCTTTAGCGTCCTGTATCACGAGTTCGACAGTTTCGCCCGGCTTGGTCTGACGTAGGGCCTCTTCCAGACTCTTCGCGTCCTTCCTTGGGCTTTGGGCATCTTTAATCTCGGTCGCCTTCCCTCCGTAATTCAGTTTCAGGATGCGGTCGCCGGGTTGCACTCCGGCCTTCTCAGCGGGAGTTCCCGCCCCGACGACCTGCACCAGACAGCCCGGGCCTTTGTCGGAGTCGTCCATCACCAGGTGGCCCAGGTAGCCGCTGCGGTCTTCCAGGTCGCAGTAGCGCTCGCTGCTCAGTTCGAGGCGGGCCAGCGATGCGCCCTCGTTGCAGAGTGTGACCAGCATACGGTAAGGATTCTTCCGATCGGGGGCAACCGACCCAAGCGCAACCCACCGCCGCGGCCCCTTCTTCGGCGGAGCCACAACCCCGTTCGGCGGAACGGCTATTTTCTCGTTCTTGCCGGCCTCGGCCTTGGGTTTGTCGCCCTTACCGGAAACCTTGGCTTGATCGCCGGATTTTTCTTTGTCCTTCTCCGGCTTCTTATCGCCCCCGGCTTTGTCGACTGCAACCTTCTTTTCCACTCCGCCCTTGTTGTCTTTGGACTGTTCGACGGCCGGCGGGTTGGCAACCTTTGGCGGCGGAAAGAATTTCCCCATCACCCACATGTAGCCCAAAGCCGCCACCAGAATGGCGACGAATATCAATATGTTGCCCAACGGGGGCGACGCAGAGCGTTCTTGCATGAGAATTGCCTATCGCCCGTCTCGTAATCGGTCGCCAAGGAAATTGTCCAGGTCGGGAATATCGTAGATCTTGGCGATCGTTTTCTCGAAGGGGTATTCCACACGCCGAAAGCGAACCAGGTTGTCTTCCAGGACCACGTAGCAGGCATTGGGGTTTCCGTCGCGGGGTTGGCCTACCGAGCCGACGTTCACCATGACCTTTTCGTCACCCAAACGGTACTCGTGATTGATTTCCTCGGGGCTGAGGAACTGGAACTGCTCCGTAAACACCCCCGGCACGTGCGTGTGGCCTTGGAACGAATACCGGGGGATTAGAGCAAATATCTTCTCCAGTTTCCGGCGGTTATAAATATCTTCCGGAAAGACATATTCGTTCAGCGGATTTCGGGCCGACCCGTGTACGAAAAGGAACTTGTCCTCCTGATGATTGCGAGGCAGCTCGCCGAGAAAATCCCAGCGCCTTTGCCGCTCGATCGGCGAACCGCCGTCTTCGAGTTGCAAACGGGTCCAGAAAATGGCCCGTTCGGCGCCGGAGTTGAATCCTTCCGGGTCGAAAAGGGCTCCCTGGTCGTGGTTCCCCAGCAAACAGACCTTGCACTGCATGACCATGTCGATGCATTCGCGAGGATTGGGGCCGTAGCCCACCAGGTCGCCGAGGCAATAGACCTCGGTGATCCCCTGGCTACGGATATCGGCAAACACGGCCTCAAGTGCCTCGATGTTACTGTGGAGATCGCTGATTAGGGCTCGTTTCACGCTGCTGACCTTCGGGTGGAATGCTACCCGTGAGAAATGAAAGACACTATATTCTTACACATTGGCACGGTCAAGTCGAGGCCCCCGAGAATTGTCATGTTTCGTATTCTTGCCCTGGAAACAAGCGAATTATCCGGTAGCGTAGCTGCGGCGGCCGATGGTAAGGTGTTGGCAGAATTGCAGTTAGACCCGCAGCAACGCAGCGCGCAGTCGCTCGCTCCCGCAATTCACTCGCTGCTCGGGCAAGTGGCCTGGCAACCGGCGGAAATTCAACTGCTGAGCGGTAACCACAGGGCCCGGATCGTTTACCGGCCTCCGCGTGGGAGTGGCGACGGCGAAGGTCTTGGCCTATGCCATCGGGGCGGAAATCTTGGGAATTGGCACGCTGGAAGCCATCGCCGCCGCCGCACCGGACGAGGTCGCGGCCCTTTCGGTGGCCGTTGATGCCCAACGCGGCGACGTTGTCGCCCAGCAGTTTCTGCGGAGAGCGTCTGGATGGCTGGAAGCGGTGGGCAGCGCGGCGCTAATGCCTCTGGAAGAGTGGCTCTCGCGGCTGCCGCCGGGGTTTGCCGTATCCGGCCCGGTGCTCAGAAAGTGGGCCGATCCGCGACCCGCAAGCGGGTACCCCGCACGCGTTACGCTACTCGATCGGATGTTCTGGCATCCCACGGCCGCCAGCGTGGCTCGGCTGGCCTATCGCGATTATCTGGCCGGCCACCGCGACGATCTTTGGAACTTGTTGCCCCATTACTCGCGGCAAAGTGCGGCGGAAGAGAAGTGGGGGCGACGGGCGAAGAAGGAACCGTAGGTGGAACAGATCCGGAGCACCTGCCCAGTTGGCACCCCCGATCCGGTCCCGGCGTACAATTATTCGCATTCCGCAGCCAAACCCGGAAGAACCAAGAGATCGTCGCCGTGGAAAGGTCCGAACGAGTACCTCTACGGCGATTGACGACTTGCCCGCCAGCCGCTACGCTGTTGCTACTTCTTTTTTGACCAGCTTTGGAGAGGTTTCGCAGCTATGGCATACGACGTGACGTTGATTCTCGGTGATGGGGTAGGTCCGGAACTGGCCGAAGCGGCACGGATGTGTGTCGATGCCGCCGGTGTTGAGGTTACCTGGGATCCACAGGAGGCGGGCATCGATGTCATGGAGCGGACGGGTACCCCTCTGCCGGAACCGTTGCTGGCCAGTATTCGCCGCACGCGCTGTGCCTTGAAGGCCCCCATCACCACACCCGTGGGCAAGGGTTTTCGCAGCGTCAACGTGCAGCTCCGAATGGAATTCGGATTGTATGCCTGCGTTCGCCCCTGCAAGTATTATCCGGGAGTTCGCACTTTTTTTAGCCACGTCCCGGTCGACCTGGTCATCGTCCGCGAGAATACCGAAGACCTGTATGCAGGCATCGAGTTCGAGGCCGGCCAGACCAAAACCGCCGAGTTGATCGATTACATCAACCGCGCATCGACCGATAAACAGATCAAGACCGCGAACAACGCGACCGGCATTTCGATCAAGCCGATCAGCGTTTTCGGTACCGAGCGGATCGTTCGCTATGCCTTTGAATACGCGCGGGCCAATGGCCGCAAGAAGGTCACGGCGGTACACAAGGCCAACATCATGAAGCACACGGACGGCCTGTATTTGGCTACCGCCCGCAAGGTGGCCGAGCACTTCTCGGACATCGAGTTCGAGGACCGCATCGTCGACAACATGTGCATGCAGTTGGTGCAAAAGCCGGAGCTTTACGACGTTCTCGTGTTGCCGAATCTGTATGGCGATATTCTCAGCGATTTGGCGGCCGGGCTGGTTGGCGGGCTGGGAGTTGCCCCGGGAGCGAATATCGGCGCCAACGGGGCCATTTTCGAGGCCACCCACGGCAGCGCTCCGAAGTACAAGGGGCTGAACAAGGTCAATCCCACGGCCTTGATTCTCTCCGGAGCCTTGATGTTGCGGCATCTCAAGGAAAAAGACGCCGCGGAGAGGCTGGAGCGGGCCGTCGCCGCCGTAATCGCCGAAGGGCGGGACGTGACCTACGACATGAAGGCCAATCGCGACGACCCCACCGCCGTTGGCACCCACGAAATGGCCCAGGCGATCTGCCGCAAGATCGCGGCCGGGGCGTAGAGTTTGAGAAAAACGGCCAAGTTGCCCTTTTTTCAACCACCCGATTTCATGTAAACTCCCGTCGTGCCAGTCAACCTTGACGGGAGAGCTGGGTTTCGACTCGCTGCACGGAGGCGGCGTCATGACGAACGATGGCTGGAAGTCCGGCCTACTGGTCTTGGCCCTTTTGGCCGGACTGGGCGTAATTTGTCCACTGCTGATTGCGCCGCACATTCCCTTGGTCGATCCCGACGAAGGGTTGCACGCCTCGATTGCGCAGGAAATGGTCGAAAGCGGCGACTGGACCGTGCCGCACCTGTTGAACGAACCGTTCCTCGACAAGCCAATCCTCTACTTTTGGGCGATCGCCGCCTCCCTAAAAGTCTTCGGTATGTCGGAGGCGGCTGTTCGACTGCCGGGGCTGCTGTTCGGCATGCTGGGAACGCTGTCCACGGCGACCATCGCATGGCGGATCCTCGGGCGCCGTACCGGGCTGATCGCGGGCGTGTTCTATGCCTCGATGATCCTGCCCTTGGCCCTGGTTCAGGTGCCGGCCCACGACGTGGCCCTGATCCCCTGGGTCAACCTGGCCCTGTTGTGCTTTTGGGAATCTGACGGCAGCCAATCGCATCAAGCCGCGTGGCGATGGGCGGCGGCGGCTGGAGTCGTGCTGGCACTGGCCATTTTGACCAAGGGGCTGGCAGGCGTGGCGCTGGTGGGAATTGCCTATGGCGGCTATCTCGTCGTTTCGCGACGGCTACGGTTCATTCACTGCTTCCGCGCCGCGCTGGCCCTGAGCGTGGCGGCAATCATTGGTCTGTCATGGTACCTTGCCGTCGAGCAGGCCAATCCGGGCTACCTGCGCTACTATTTCTTCGAGCGTCACGTGCTTGGCTTCCTCACCAAGTCGCAGCCGCACGGCGCGGCGCCATGGTGGTACTATTTTCCGATCCTTATCGCCGGCGGAATTCCCTGGGTTGGATACCTGCCAGTGCTGGTTCGAGACGCCGCCAGCCGCTGGCGGAAGCGAATGCCTGCCGTGACCGACGCCCGCGGCAACCGACCCTTGCTGCTGCTGATCTGCTGGTTTGTTGGCTGCACGCTTTTTCTTACGGTTTCGCGTTCGAAGCTCGTCACCTACATCTGGCCGGTCTTTCCGGCGATGGCGATTCTGGCTGCGGTCGTCTGGGTGAGGAAGATGGAGGGGGCACTTTCCGACGGCGCCAAGCACTGGATGGGCCGGACGGTCTGGTTTACCTGCCTAATGGGTCCGCTGGGCCTGCCGGCCACTTTTGCCATCACCGAGATTGCGCTGCCGACGCAGTTCTCGATGCCGGCATGGACGCTGGCGATCGCGGCGGCACTGACTTCCCTGGTGCCGCTGTGGAGTTGGGTCCGCGGCCAGGATCGCTGGACGCTCGGGCTGGCGGCAGCGACCGTCTGCGGTCAACTGGTGGTACTGCAATGGTGCGCCTTGCCCCAGGTTGCCGCGGGGCTTTCCGGCCGTGATCTGGCCGATCATATTAATCGCATCCATGAATTGCCCCCCAGGATGCTACTGGCCCAGGAGCGCGTCGGCTCGGTCGTTTTCTACCTCGATCGCGACTTGCGCAGCCAGTTGCAACTCGGTCAGATGGCGAACCAGGACATCGACGACCCTCTGCCCTCGCCCCCGCTGGGCACCAAGGAATGTATTGCCATCCCCGAGCGCCATCTGCATACGGCGTTGGGTGACTACGACCTTTCGTCACTGCCCTACGAGCGGGCTGGCCGCTTCCGGCTCTATCGGCGCGACGACGTGGAGCCGCGGACTCTGGTCGGTCAGGCCGATAGTCCGCTGTTGAGATAGTACGTCAGGCTTTCTAAATGACCTTTCGCAATCCTGGGACGCAGATGCGTGTAGGGTGGGACGAGCAAACCGACGCGCTGGTGGGCCGGCGGTCGCGGTCTACCGTTATTTCTGCGTTGGTCCAGAATTGAAGGTTGACCGGTTTGCGACGGCCCACCATGATCGGCGCGACCTTGTCCCACCCTACGGACACCCTCCAGCGTCCCAGAATCGCGAAAGGTCATTTAGCCTGACCTTGTACGGTCCATCGTCAGGCTGGAAAGCCTGACGCACAACTCGCCGTCACTGATCTCCGCCACGATCGCGCCGGGAAACATCCGCTTTCTCGCCCCATCCGTGGATCGCTTTGCGGCGGCCGAAATCATCGCGGCCAGCGATTCCCATTCGGCAAATCCCATCGCCGCCAGCGGCCATTCTTGTCCCCGCCAGACGTGCATGAGCACCTCGCGAACCAAGTACGGCGGCTGTGCGGCCAAGCTGTTCAGATCCAACCTCACTTCATCCCGCCGGACGTGACGCAGGCATCGCTGGGCCACGTCGCAAACCATGGCGCCGATCAACGCTTGCGACTCACCGGCCAGTTCTCCCAGCCGCAGCAAGGCGTCTACGATCGTCGGGTTGTAGTGCGCGGCCAGGAACGGCAAGAGTTCGTTGCGGATCCGGTTTCGTGTGAAGCGCGAGTCGCGATTGCTGGCATCGGTGCGGAACCGTTGTTGACGATCGCGGAGATACGCGACCAGTTCGGCACGCCGCGTGCCGAGCAGCGGCCGCAGCAGCGTCGCCGTGCCGAGCCGCCGTGCCCGCGACATGCCGCTCAGGCCGCGGGGGCCCGTACCGCGCAGGATGCGATGCAGGATGGTTTCGGCCTGATCGTCGGCCGTGTGCGCCGTGACGACAAAGCGTGCCCCCACCCGCCCGGCGATCTCCTCCAGCGCGGCATACCGAGCTCGCCGCGCGGTGGCCTCGATCCCGCGGCCACGACCAGGACCCAGAGTACTGGGCGCCCCACCGGATGCACCGCCGGCCGACGCATCGACCGCGGCCGTCGCAACTTCGCTTGCCAGCCCCAACTGCTGGCAAAGCTGTTGGACGAAGTCCTGATCGGCCGCGGAATCCGCACCTCGCAACTTATGATTCACGTGGGCGGCGATCAATCGGCCGTCGCCCGGCAATTTCAGCGCGGCCAGACCGCAGAGCAGGGCCACGCTATCGCCTCCGCCCGAAACCGCGACGAGGACGGTCAAATCCTTCCAATCTCGCGGCGGCCACGCCGCCGCAAGGCGGGTTTCCAAGGGGTGAAGCGGTGGTTTCTGTTCGTCAGGCATAACTTCGTTATAATAGAAGGTTTTCCCCAAGGGAACGCCCATGACCAAGATTGCCAGCGAGAAGGTCCTCGTCCTCGATTTCGGGGCCCAGTATGCCCAACTGATCGCCCGCCGCGTCCGCCAGCAACAAGTTTTTTGCGAGATCGTCCGCCACGATATCGCGGCCCGGCGGATTGGCGAGATTGCTCCCAAGGGGCTGATTCTCTCCGGCGGGCCGTCGAGCGTCTATGAAGCCGGGGCACCGAAGTGCGACCCGCAGATTTTCCACCTGGGGCTGCCCGTTCTGGGCATCTGCTACGGCATGCAATTGGCCTGCGAGGCCCTCGGCGGCCGGGTGGAAAGCGCCCCGGCCCGGGAGTACGGCCGGGCCCATTGCCGGCTGGTCAGTGACGACGAACTCTTCGCCGGAGTGCCGGAGGACTTGCAGGTCTGGATGAGCCACGGCGATCAGGTCTCGCAGGTCTCGGCCGATTTCCAGCCCCTGGCCGCGACCGGCACCTGCCCCATCGCTGCGGTGAAGCATAATTCGCTGCCGATCTACGGCCTGCAATTCCACCCCGAAGTCACGCACACGCCGCTGGGTCCGCAGATCCTGGGTAACTTCCTCCGGGCAATCTGCAAGTGCTCGGGCAAGTGGAAGGTCGGCGACTTCGCCCGTGAGACGATCGAAACCGTCCGCAACCGCGTGGGCAAGGGCCGCGTGATTTGCGGGCTTTCCGGCGGGGTCGATAGTTCGGTCGTCGCCGCCTTGCTGGCCGAGGCCGTCGGCACGCAGGTCTCGTGCATTCTGGTCGACAACGGTCTGCTGCGGGCCGGCGAGGCCCCCGCGGTAATCGAGGAGTTCACGAACCATTTCAAGACCGACTTGCACGTGGTGCACGCCGAGGAGCGTTTTCTCAAGGCTCTTGAAGGCATCACCGATCCGCAGGAGAAACGCAAGCGGATCGGGCACGCCTTCATCGAATGCTTTGCCGACGAGGCTGCGCGGATCGAAGGGGCCGAGTTCCTTGCCCAGGGGACGCTCTATCCCGACGTGATCGAAAGCGGCGGCTCGCCCGACGGCCCGGCCGCCACGATCAAACTGCACCATAACGTAGGCGGGCTGCCCGAGGACCTGGCCTTCACGCTCATCGAGCCGCTCCGCGACCTGTTCAAGGACGAGGTCCGCACCCTGGGATTGCGGCTGGGCTTGCCGGAAGACATCGTCTGGCGGCATCCGTTCCCCGGCCCAGGGCTGGCCGTGCGCTGCCTGGGGCCGATCACCAAGTCGCGGTTGGACACGCTCCGCCAGGCCGATGCGATCGTGGTTTCCGAGATCAAGCAGGCCGGGCTATATCGTCAGACCGCGCAGGTCTTTGCCGTGCTCTTGCCCGTGCAGAGCGTGGGCGTGATGGGCGACGCGCGGACCTATGCCGACGCCTTGGCCATTCGGGCCGTGGAGACCGAGGACTTTATGACGGCCGATTGGAGCCGTTTGCCTTACGATCTCCTGGCCCGCATGTCGACGCGGATCATCAACGAAGTGCCGGGGGTGAACCGGGTGGTGTACGACATCAGCTCGAAGCCGCCGGCGACGATCGAGTGGGAGTAGGAGAGTACACAGTACACAGTACTCAGCGTTTGGTCTCCGGCGGTGCAAGCGGTTTGCCGCAATTCAGACCTGGATCCTCTACCTCGCCGTCCTTTGGCCGTTGTGAGTCGGCGGAGAACGGCTGGACTTGGTTGTCTCCCTCTCCCGCGTTGTCGCTCGAAGGCCGAAATGTGGTGGCACGCGGCATAACTGGGCCGCCCTCGTCATCCTCGTCACCCTTCGACCGGAACATTGCGGGACGCTGCCGTCCGGTGATTCGTTCGTAACGCTGCCAACACTCCTCCGACCAACGGATGACCTTGCGGAGGTTCTTGACACCGGAGCCGGGTTTAATCATTGACGTGACGAACCCGATCATCATCTTGCGGATCTCCGTTCCTTCCTGGAACAGCTCGGCGAACTCGTCCTTGGTAATGTACTCCCGGTCATACGCCGCGCAGAGGTGCGACTGGGTCTCGTTGAGGCTGCCATTGGCATAGCCCAGGAATTGGACGAACTCTCCCTGCGTTCCGCGTCCGAAACCCTCAGCGATATTGGCACCGACTGATTCTGACGAATCGTTGATTTGTTCGACGAGCCGCCGATCGTCGGAAAACGCCTTGCGCTGCGTCAACTGGAAGATCGCCTTCGATCACTGTCTTGCCCGCTGCCAGAAATGCAATTCGGTGGAAGTTTGCACGCCGGCCATGGGATGCCTCCAGGGGGAGGGGTATGAAGGAAGGTTGCGCAGGTTAAGTACTGAGTACCGAGTACTGAGTACTGAGTACCGAGTACGGAGTACTGAGTACCCGCCATTCCATTGTCGAAAACGCCCCAACGGCCGTCAATCGTCAATCCCCCCTACTTCCACCTGAGCACCGCCCCTGTATCCGCACTCGTTGCCATCGCCGCATACCGCGCCAGCCATCCGCTCGTATACCGCGGTGACATCGGCTTCATCATTGCGGCTCGGGCGGCCAATTCCTCGTCGCTCAAACGCACCTTGAGCGAATGTCCAAGAATATCGATATCCACGATGTCCCCGTCCTTCAACAACCCGATCGGTCCGCCGGCTGCCGCCTCGGGACTGACGTGGCCGATGCACGCTCCGGCCGTGCCGCCGGAGAAACGGCCGTCGGTGACGAGGGCCACGCTGTCGCCCAACCCTACACCCTTGATGGCCGTGGTGGGCGCGAGCATCTCCTGCATGCCCGGCCCGCCGCGGGGACCTTCGTAGCGGATCACGACCACGTCGCCCGCCTTGACGCGGCCGTTGACGATGCCCTCGTAGGCCGCGGTTTCCGATTCAAAAACGACCGCAGGGCCGCTGCACTTCAACATGTTCCGCTTCACGCCGGCGGTTTTCACCACCGACCCGCGCGGGGCCAGGTTGCCGAACAGAATGGCCAGCCCGCCTTCATCGCTATACGCATTCTCGACCTCGCGGACGCAATCGTACGGATCGAAGCCGAGTTGCTCCTTCGTCAATTCGCGTACCGAAGCCGCCTGGCGATCGATAATCATGCCGTGATGCGTCCGCTGGCCGCCGGGGGTCACCGCCGCCAACTCCAATGCCTGTTCGACGACGCCGCCGGTGCGGATGTCGTATTCATCGATGTTCTCGCCCAATGTCTTGCCGGTGACCGTGGGGCAGTCGGCGTGCAGCAGGTCCGGCCGGCCGCGGCGGACGGCGCCGAGGATGGTATGCACGCCGCCGGAATTGTGTACGTTCTCCACATGATAGGAACTGCTGGGCGCGACCTTGCAGACGTTGGGCGTCCTGCGGCTCAGGGTGTTGATCCGCTCGATGTCGTAAGGCACGCCCGCCTCATGGGCGACGGCCAGGATGTGCAAGACCGTGTTCGTGCTGCCGCCCATCGCCATGTCGAGCACCATCGAGTTGTCGATCGATTCGGCGGTGACGATCTCCCGCGGCAACAATCCATGGCCAGGGCCGACGCGGTCGAACTCCTTGACCATCTCCACGATCCGCTGGGCCGCTGCCTGGAAAAGCCGCTTGCGGTCGTTGCTCGTGGCGAGCAAGGTCCCGTTGGTCGGCAGCGCCATGCCCAGCGCCTCGCACAGACAGTTCATGCTGTTGGCCGTGAACATGCCGGAGCAGGAACCGCACGTCGGGCAGCCGGCTTTCTCCAGGCCCAGCAACTCCTCGGCCGACAGCTTGCCGCTTTGCTTCGCCGCCGCGCCAATGAACACGTCGATCAGATCGACCGTCTTGCCGTCGGCCGTCTTGCCGGCCTCCATCGGGCCGCCGCTGACGAAAATCGTGGGGATATTGCAGCGCATCGCCCCCATGAGCATGCCGGGCACGATCTTGTCGCAATTGGGGATGCAGACCATGCCGTCGAAGCAATGCGCCTGGAGCATCGTCTCCACGGCGTCGGCAATGATCTCCCGGCTGGGCAAAGAATACTTCATGCCCGCGTGTCCCATGGCAATACCGTCGTCGACGCCGATCGTGTTGAAGACGAACGGCACGCCGCCGGCCGCGCGGATGCACTCCTTGACGTATTGACCTACCTTGTCCAGATGGACGTGGCCGGGAATGATGTCCGTGTAGCTGTTGCAAACGGCGATGAACGGCTTGCGGAAATCGTCATCGGTCACGCCGGTGGCGCGGAGCAGGCTGCGGTGCGGTGCGCGGGAATCGCCCAGTTTGATGATATCGGAACGCATGTGAAAAAACCCCGGGATTGGTGCGGAAAAGCGAGTCTTACGGGCTCCCCTCGCCCGCTTCTGGGAGAGCGCAGGAATGAGGGGAGTTCAATTAAGGATTCTTCATTGTAATCCTCCGTCCGCCGAACGGGTAGGGGGCGATTGCAGGTATCCACTTGGCGACCTATCTTATGATAGCTGCAAAACAGTCTTCCCCGCCGATTCACCTCCCATGACTCCCAAATTCATTTACTTCGACCTCGGCAAGGTGCTCCTCGATTTCGCTTTCGAGCGGATGTACCACCAGATGGGCGTGGCGGCCGGAATCGAACCCCGCCAAGTACAGGCCGTGCTGGCGGCCGGTTGGCAGGCGGACTACGAAATCGGCAGACTCGACAGCCGGGCGGCCTACGAGGTCTTTTGCCGCCAGACCGGCACGTGGCCCGCCTACGACGCGCTCTGGCTGGCCTTCAACGACATCTTCACGCCCATCGACAGCATGTTGCCGGTGGTGGCACAGCTCTACCAGGCTGGCTATCGCCTGGGTATTCTCTCCAATACTTGTGAAGGCCACTGGGACTATTGCCTGCGGCGTTACACCATGTTGCGCGAGTTTTTCTCGGTCCGCGCCCTGAGCTTTGAGATCGGCGCCGTGAAGCCCGACGCGGCTATCTTCTGCAAGGCGGCCGAGTTGGCCGGCTGCCGGCCCGAGGAGATCTTCTATATCGACGACAATGCCGGGCACGTGGCCGGCGCGCGGAGCGTGGGCTTTGATGCCGTCGTGTACACGTCAACGGCGGAGGTGGTAAAGGAACTGAGGAAGCGGGGGATGGAATTCAACTATTGAGCAGCCTTGGCTTGCCGGCAGGACCGACAATGCGTAGTATCAATTGACGCAATCGACGCAATTCCCTGACGCCGGAGACAGGCATGACCACAGTTCGCGTTCTCGTTGGCACGCGCAAAGGCGCGTTCGTGTTGACCTCCGACGGCAAGCGCCGGCAATGGGAAATCAACGGCCCGCTGTTCGGCGGCTGGGAGATCTATCACCTGAAAGGTTCGCCCGTCCATCCGAATCGGCTGTACGCCTCGCAGTCGAGCGGCTGGTTCGGGCAGATGATCCAGCGCAGCGATGACGGCGGCCAGACGTGGCAGCCGGTGGGCAACAAGTTTGTCTACGATGGCATCCCCGGTACGCACCAGTGGTACGACGGCACGCCGCATCCCTGGGAGTTCAAGCGGGTCTGGCATCTCGAACCGTCGCTGACCGATCCCGATACCGTTTACGCGGGCGTGGAAGATGCCGCCTTGTTCCGCTCCAGCGACGGCGGGCTCTCGTGGCAGGAGCTGCCGGGGCTGCGTGGACACGGCTCAGGACCGAAATGGCAGCCCGGCGCCGGCGGGATGTGCCTGCATACGATCCTCTTGGATTCGAGCAACCCCGGCCGAATCTTCGTCGCGATCTCGGCAGCGGGCGCTTTTCGTACCGACGACGCCGGCCAGACATGGCGGCCGATCAACCGTGGGCTGAGGTCCGAACACATCCCCGACCCGACGGCGGAAGTGGGCCACTGCGTACACCGCATCGCCATGCACCACTCTCGCCCGAGCGTGCTTTTCATGCAGAAGCACTGGGACGTCATGCGTAGCGACGACGCCGGCGATTCGTGGTACGAGGTCAGCGGCAACCTGCCGACCGATTTCGGATTTCCCGTCGAGGTCCATGCGCATGAGCCGGAGACGATCTACGTTGTCCCCATCAAGAGCGACGCGGAGCATTATCCGCCCGAGGGAAAGCTGCGGGTCTATCGCAGCCGCACGGGCGGAAACGAGTGGGAGCCGCTCACCCGCGGTCTGCCGCAAGGCGATTGCTATGTCAACGTCCTGCGCGACGCGATGGCCGTCGACACGCTGGATGCCTGCGGCGTCTATTTCGGCACCACCGGCGGGCAGGTCTACGCGTCGGCCGATGCCGGAGACAACTGGTCTGCCATTGTCCGTGATCTTCCCGCCGTGGTTTCCGTCGAGGTCCAGACACTGCCGTGATTCGAGTGCTCCTTCCCATGCATTTGCGCACGCTGGCCGGCATCGAAGACGAGGTATTGCTCGAGGTTGCGGGCCCCGTCACGCAGCGCTCGCTCCTCGACGCGCTGGAAGCTCGCTATCCGATGTTGCTTGGGACCATCCGCGACCACGTCAGCGGGCAGCGGCGCGCGTTCCTGCGTTTCTTTGCCTGCAAGCGGGATCTGTCCCATGCGTCGGCCGACGCCCCGCTGCCCGACGCGGTTGCCCACGGGGCCGAGGCGTTTCTTGTCGTCGCAGCCATAGCGGGCGGATAAGGCGATCAGTACCGGATCACGCGTCTCAGCAGCCAGACGCCCCAGAGCATCAACATGACGTTTCCGGCCCAGACGAAGATGGTGGGAAGATTGCCGTTCTTCACTTGATCGGCGCCCACGATCATCAGCGGATAGTAGACGACGAGGATCGGCAGGAAACAGAGAAAGAAACTGGTGAGGAAGTCGCGGTTGCGGAGGCGGATCGCCATGGGGGCGCCGACCAGTGCGAAACACAAACAGGCGAATCCGCCCGCCCAGCGGCGCTGCGGCACGGAAAGCAGGCGGTAGTAGCGCGACGACAACTCGATTTTGTCGTTGTCATAGACACGCCACACGTCGCTCGTCAGCTCGTCGAAATCGCCGCAGGCCATTTGATACGCGGCCTGTGCGGCCATCATCTGCTCCTGCTGCTCGATCTGCGTTTGCGCCTTGGCGATCGCGTCGGGCAGGTCCCGCAGCGACAGGTTCGTCCAAATGCTGGAGCTATGGGCGCGGCTGGCGTCGGCCAGGGGGATTTCCCTCTCCTGCACGTCGGGGAAGGTCCATTCGAGTTTGTCGCCCACGTTGACCATGCCGTTGCGCAGAAAGACCTTGAGCACGCCTTCGGCCCGATCGCAACGCAACACGGCCTCCTCGGCGGTAATGGTCATCTTCGACGAACTGCCGTGCCCCATGATGGTCAGGGTGACGCGTTCCAGCTTCTTGCCGTCAATGTCCTTGACGTTGATGGAAAACGTCGAAGTGCTGTAGCGGCGCTGCGACTGCAACATGCTGTAGGCGATTTCCTCCACGGCCTCGATGACCACGCGCTGGATGTTGCTGCGGCCCCAGGAGTCGGCCAGGTCGTTGAGCCAGACGGTGGCCAGGCTCATCATGAAGGCGAAAATGAACACCGGCCAAAGCAGGACCATCGGCGAAAGGCCCAGGGCCTTGATGGCCACCACTTCGTTCGCCCCGGAGATCCGCGAAAAAACGGTGGTACAGGCCAACAACAAGGTCATGGGCACCGTCACACGCAACGTCTCCGGCAGAAAATAGGGAATCAGCCGCAGGGTAGGCAGCAGCGGCAGACCTTGCGCCGTGGCCTCGCGGCCGACAAAGCCCAATACGACCATCATGGTCAGCGCGGTGACCGACACCGCGAAGACTTTCATGACTTCGACGAGGACGTAGCGTGGCAGGATCGCCATGGACGATTGCACCGCGAGGATCGTGACCGGGAAAACGCAGTATCCGAGGGTCGTAGTTTCACGCCGAATCGGGCGTGGGTCAAGAGCAATCCGTTGCCTGGGGTGTGACGCGGCCGACACCCCCGCTGGGCGCCAATTCTCTATAGTCGGCGCCGAGGACAGCCCGACTTTACAGAATTCCGGCAAGTCTCCATACTATGGTTTCTGTTTCCTGGAGCCGACACGGATGGCAATCTTGTCCCTTAACGAAACCACGACCTTTCGCTGGTCGTTCGAAGACGATGTGGCCCAATATGCCGCGGCGGGCATCCAGGCCATCGGCATCTGGCGACAGAAACTTTCCGATTGCGGCCAGGATCGTGCCCGGGAACTGATCCGGCAACACCACCTAGGGGTTTCACATTTGTTCTGGGCGGGGGGATTCACGGGTAGTGAAGGGCACAGTTATCGTGAAAGCGTGGAAGACACGGCCGAGGCCCTGCGGACGGCCGCAGCGTTGGGTGCAACGTGCCTGGTGGTCTGCAGCGGCGCCAGGGCCGGCCATACCTTCAACCATGCGCGGCGACTCGTCGAGGAGGCGCTCAAAGAACTGGTGCCGCTGGCCGAGGAGCTCGGCGTGGTGATGGCCCTGGAGCCGATGCACCCGGGCTGCGCGGCTCGATGCACGTTTCTCAACAATCTCGACGACGCCTTGGGCATTATCCAGGCCATCGACCGTCCGCACGTGAAACTATTGCTGGACACTTACCATTTGGGCCAGGATCCAGACCTGGTGGAGCGGATTCCGCAGATCGCCTCACAGATCGCCTTGGTACAGCTTGGCGACGCGAAATGCCCTCCGCAGGGAGAGCAGAATCGCTGCCGGCTGGGGGATGGGATCGTGCCGTTGCGGAAGATCGTTTGCGCATTGCGATCCGCGGGATACGATGGTTTTTTCGACGTGGAACTGCTGGGGGAAGACGTCGAGTCCCTGGATTATCACAGCTTGTTGTCCCACGCCAAAGAAGCATTCGCCGAGCTGATGGCCGTGAAATAACGGAGGTAAGAATGCCAGGCCGGTAGCTGTTTGGAATCGGGCTGGCAGCTTCTACCTCTCACAATACGGGATACGCTATAATGGGTATGTCAGTTTTCCGGAGAACGGTCTGCACCGATGCTCGTTGTTACCCCCCAACTGCAAATCCCGCTTGCGGAATTCGAAATCACCTACGCTGCGCAGCAGCGGGCCGGGTGGGCAAAACGTCAATAAGGTCAACAGCAAGGCCGTCCTGCGGTGGGCCGTTCGCGGCAGTCCCGCGCTGCCGGAAGCCGTGCGGGAACGTTTCCTGCAAAAATATGGCAATCGGCTGACGACCGAGGGCGAGCTGCTTGTGACCAGTCAGCGCTATCGCGATGCGCCGCGTAATTCGCACGACTGCCTCGAGAAACTCCGCACGCTGCTGCTGCGCGTTGTGAATCCACCGAAACGCCGGCGGGCAACGCGCCCGACGAGGGGTTCGGTGGAACGCCGACTTCAGGGAAAACGCCGGCAGTCGGCCGCCAAGCAGAACCGCCGTTTGCGGGAGGATAGCTCAGCAGAGTGGATGGGTACCATTTACCGATGGCCGTGGTCGGCCCGCCTATTCGGTATATTGTGGAGAAGACCGGCCGACCATAAACATGGTGCCCGTCCACCGTACTGCTCCACCACGAAGCGAAAGAGCCGCGGTTTTCATACGTGGCGGCCGGTCATACCAGTTTTTCCGCAGATCGTTATAATGTCGTGAATTGTGCCTATCGGTCCCGCTGAAAAAAGTTTGTTTCATGGCCCAGAATCAGGATATTGACGTTATTCTTCGGGAGTGGCCCTATCAGCCGGGGGTGATCAGCGCGCGAATTGTGCGGGCTTCTGGCCGCCGCAAGGTGCTGCAGATGCGGATCGAGCTGGGGTTGCTGCAGATGGAATTCACCGGCCGGCCCGATGGCGAGCGTCCGGGCAAGATGGATACGTATCTCGATCTTCTGAAAAGCCAATTTGGCGCGGCACAGGACGTGCCGCCGGTCTTGACGGAGGAGCAGTGTTTTGAGATCGACCGCGAGTTCGTTCAGTATTACCATCGGCGGATCTGCTGCCTGGCGCTACGGGAGTTCGACCACGCCGTGGCCGACGCCGATCACACGCTGGCCCTGATGGATTTTGTCATGGCCCATTCGCCCAATGAAGATTGGACGGCCACGCACGAGCGCTATCGGCCGTTTGTCCATTTCCATCGCACCCAGGCCCTGGCGCTGGCGTTGCTGGAGCGATCGGGGCCGGAGGCGGCAATCGAGGAGATCACCAAGGGCCTGGAGGAAATGCGAAATATCTTCGTCCGCGCCGAGGCCGAAGAACAATACGAGTCGGACGAGCTGGTCAACCAGCTTCGCGAGCTGAAGGAATCGCTCCGCAAGGAATATAAAATCGGGCAGACGCTGGCCGAGCAGTTGGCCGAGGCCGTGGCCGCCGAGGAATACGAGCGTGCCGCCCGGCTACGCGACGAAATCGCCCGGCGGCACGTTCCGGGGGAAGGACCGAAGTAGTTCCTGTTACGGAAACACTTGTAGGGTGGGCCGAGTGAAACGAGTCCCACCATGAGAAACGCGGCAAGTTGGTGGGGCTCGTTTCACTCGGCCCACCCTACAGTTTCGCCACATTGCACGACAGGCCGAAGTGTCGCTCACTTGCCCTCGAGGATCAAGTCAAAACGCCGGCCGCGCTCGGCGACCGAAAGTTCCTCGCTGCCTTCGATCGAAGCCCAGCCGTTGTAGCCGATCTCGTCCAATGCCTTGCGAACCTCCGGCCAGTTGACGCTGCCGTCGCGAATGGGAACGAACCTGCCGTCGTGACCGTTGTCGTTGAGCTTGAAATCCTTGACGTGGCACTTGACGATCAGCTTGCCCAAGGTGCGGATCCACTTCTCGGGCGGCGCGAACTTCACATGGTTGCCAATGTCGAAGTAGGAGCGCACCCAGGGGTTGTCGAACTGTGCGACGAAATGGCGATAGAATTCGGGCTGCAACCACATGTTGTTCCAGACGTTCTCCAAGGCGATGATCACGCCCGTCTTTTCCGCTGTGGGGATCAATCGCCGCACGGCCGCCCGCGCGGCGTCGGCCGAACGATTGTGCGTGGCGATGTAGTCGGCATAGGGAGCGTTGTCGCCGGCGGCGAGTTGCTTCAGGTGGCCCGTCGTTTCCTCGAAGCGGATATCGAGCTGCCAAGGCTTCGGCATATTTCCGTCCATGCGACAAGGCACCAGGAGCACGGTATCGGCGCCATAGGCCTGCGCCGCGCGGAGTGCGGTCTCGACGGCAGCCAGGTCGGGTTCCACCTTCTTGGGTTGATTGAAGTTGGCCCAGCCGAACATCACGCTATGAATCCGCATGCCGTGCTTCTCGGCCAGCTTGCGGGCAGCCTCGGCCTTTTCGGGCGAAGCGCTGCGATCGGTCGATTCGTAGCCTTCGAACCCCGCCGCTTTCCAGGCTTCCAAGGTTGCTTCGTCGGGAGTGCCGATCAGGGCCTTGTGGATCTTGGTCTTCCAGGTGGCAGCTTCGCTGCGGCCGGGAAAAAAGGCCGTTGCCCCTGCGAGGGCCGAGGCGGCCAGGAATTCACGTCGATTTACTCCGAACATGGAACAGTCCTCCGAGATTGCTGTGGGCGATCGGCGAGCAAGAACCGACCGTCGAGGGGAATGACTCAGGGTATTCGCCGATCATACCACGCCAGGCCGCGAAAGTCGAGAATCAGGGTGGAAAACAAGCGTGATTGTAGGGTGCCCGTCCATCCTACTGCTCGACACATTGTTCCGTTGCCGTTATACTCAGCGGATTAGGAGGACTCATGACCACCCAATCGCGCGGCCGAAAAGGCATCATTCTGGCCGGCGGGGCCGGAACCCGGCTTCATCCGGTTACTCGGGCAATCAGTAAGCAGTTGCTGCCCATTTACGACAAGCCGATGATTTACTACCCGCTGTCCACGCTGATTCTGGCGGGGATCCGCGAAATCCTGCTGATCTCGACCCCGGAGGACATCGGCACCTATCAGCGCCTGCTGGGCGACGGCAGCCAGGTCGGCATTTCGATTTCTTATGCCGTGCAGCCGCGACCGGAAGGTCTGGCCCAGGCGTTTATCCTCGGCCGCGACTTCGTCGGCCAGGACGACGTCACGCTGATCCTCGGCGACAACATCTTCTATGGGCAGTCGTTCCGCAAGACGCTGGAGAAGACCTGCTGCCAGAACTTCGGGGCCACGGTGTTTGCCTACGTCGTCAAAGACCCCGAACGCTATGGCGTGGTGGAGATCGACGCCCAGGGCAAGGCTCTCTCGATCGAGGAGAAACCCAAGCAGCCGAAATCGTCCTACGCCGTGACCGGGCTCTACTTCTACGACAACCGGGTGCTCGAGATCGCCGCCGAGTTGAAGCCTTCGCCCCGCGGCGAGTTGGAAATCACCGACGTCAACCGCGTCTACATGGAACGCGGCCAGTTGCAGGTCGAGATCCTCGGCCGCGGCTTCGCCTGGCTCGACACGGGCACGCACGAGTCGTTGCTGCAGGCCGCGAACTTCGTGCAAATGATCGAGCAGCGCCAGGGCCTGAAGATCGCCTGCATCGAAGAGGTCGCCTGGATCAAGGGCTTTATCGACAACGAGGCCCTCTTGCGCCTGGCCAAGGCGCAGAAGAACGCCTATGGCCAGTACCTCCGCGACCTCGTAGAGAAATAAGCACGAACTTCGAATATCGAAATCCGAAACAAATTATAAATCGGAAAAGTCAAAGGTCCAAAACAGACGTGCCGCTCGCGATCATTGTGTGTTGGTCATTTGCAGACTTGTTACTTTGAATTTGTTTCGGATTTCGACATTCGTATTTCGGATTTGTCTTTCGCTGGAACTCGACCATGCAAAATATTCTCGTGACCGGTGGCGCGGGCTTCATCGGCAGTTGTTTCGTTCGCACCACGATCGCCCAGGGCAAGGCCGGGATCGTCAATCTCGACGCTTTGACCTATGCCGGCAACCTCGATTCGCTGGAGCCGGTGATCAATAACCCGGCGCACACCTTCGTCCAGGCCGACATCACCGACCGGCCCGCGGTCGATAAGACGTTTGCCGGGCATCGGCCCACGGCGGTCGTGCACTTCGCCGCCGAGTCGCACGTCGATCGCTCGATCGACAATCCCGCGCAGTTCGTGGTGACCAACGTGCTGGGCACCTTCCACATGCTCGACGCGGCCCTGCGCTACTGGTCGAAGCTGCCCGAGCCGGAGAAAAGCCAGTTCCGTTTTCTGCACGTCTCGACGGACGAGGTGTACGGCTCGCTCGGGCCGACCGGCCTTTTCACGGAGCAGACGCCTTACGACCCCAGTTCGCCCTACTCGGCCTCCAAGGCCTCGGCCGACCATCTCGCCCGAGCGTATCACCACACTTATGGTCTGCCGGTGCTGGTGACCAACTGCTCGAACAACTACGGGCCTTATCAATTCCCCGAGAAGCTGATTCCCTTGATGATCCTCAACGCGGCCGAGGGCAAGAAGCTGCCGGTCTACGGCGACGGCATGAATGTCCGCGACTGGCTGTTCGTCGAGGACCACTGCCGGGCCCTGTGGTGCGTCTTGACCGGCGGCAAACCGGGCGAGACCTACAACATCGGCGGCAACTGTGAGCAGCCGAATCTTGAGATCGTCCGCCGCGTCTGTGCCCTGGTCGACGAGTTGCGGCCCGGTCTGCCCCATTCGCCCTGCACTTCGCTGATCACCTACGTGAAGGACCGGCCCGGCCACGACCGCCGCTATGCGATCGATGCCGGCAAGATCCTCCGTGCGCTCGGCTGGAAGCCCGAGCACGATTTCCAGTCCGGCTTGCGGCGAACGGTGCAATGGTATCTGGATAATCCGCGGTGGGTCGAGCGGGTGCAAAGCGGCAAGTATCGCCGTGAGAGGCTGGGGTTGGGGGAAGGGTAGGCGGCATGCCATGTTGCGTCCAGGAGACATTCTTGCGGCGAAGTTGCCGGACGGCAGGTACCGTGCTGTATGAGAAAGAACAGCCACGCAATGCCCATCGAGATTCCGTAGGCCCGCACCAAGCGGCGAAAGGCCCGGCCATCACCCACGCCAAGCGGCAGCAGAATGGCCATTGCAATCAAGGCGAAATAGGCCCAGATCGTCCATATCCAAAAGGGCACGGCGCGGTCGACCCATATCAGCGGCAACTCGCGCGACGCGAAAACCGGGTAGTGATTGAGCAGCCAATAGACAACGATCTGCGTGATCGCCAACGGGGCCACAATCGAAAGCGTTCGAAAGAAACCAATCGCTTGCGGCCGGCCCGGTCGTTGGCCATCGACCACGTTGGGCGAAGCGTTCGTCATTTACTTTTCCGCAGGCTCCGCACGGCTTTCCAGAATCAGAGGGGACTCCGAGGCCGGATTGCCGATATGAATCGAGGTCTTGCCGGAAAGCAGATCGTCGAACAGCCGCCCCACGAACTCGGTCCGCCAACCGCTGGCCAGCTTGGGCCGCCGCCGCGGAGGAGCAGACCGCCCGCTTGCGGGCGCCGCCAGCCGCCAGGCGATCCAATCGCGAATGTCATTGGGGCCGCCCACAAGGTTCGGGGCCAGATGGGCCTGGCGACAGACGCTTCCCAAGGCGGCGAAGAGAAACTGGCCAAGCACGGAAAGCTGGGGCGCCGCCTCGCGCGGCGTCCGCGGCGGGCACTCCTCAAGCGGCAGGGCCAGGCCCCGCTGGATGCAGGCGGCAAGGTCGTTGATTCTGCGCACCAGGTCGCCGCGCTCCATGCCGCGCACGGCACGGATCCGCTTTACGTCGGCCGTCTGCCGCTTGGCAAGCTCGATGATCAGGTCGTCGCGGAGCACGCGCCGCGCGGGCTGGTCGCGATGCTTCGCTTCGCCTTCACGCCACTTCCACAGTTCGTGTACGACCGCCAGGCTCCGCTGATCGAGGCCCGAATTGCCCGAGACCCGTCGCCAGCGCTCGCTCGACATGGCGTGGCTAAGCTCCTTGCACCAGGCTTCGGTCTCTTCCTGCATCCAGGAGAGCCGGCCCAACTCTTCCAATCGGCCGTAAACGCGATCGCGAATCAGACCCAGGTAGTAAACGTCCTGCACGGCATAGTCGATCTGCCGCTTGGAGAGCGGCCGCTTCCGCCAGTCGGTCCGGGTTTCTTGCTTCTGCGACGACTCGCCCAGGAGCTTGTTCACCAGCGTGCCGTAGCCGGCCGGATACTCAAAGCCGGCCAGGCCGGCCGCAAGCTGCACGTCGAAGAGATGTTTGGGCAACTTATCCACGGCCAGCAGACAGAACTCCATTTCGCCGCGGCCGGCATGCACGATCGTCTCGTGGTCGCCGTCGACCACCGCCTGCCAAAACGGCCGAACGTCCTGCACGACCATCGCGTCGATCATCGCCAGACGCTGGGGCGTGCTGACCTGAATCAGGCAGAGTTCAGGCCGATAGGTGTGCTCGGAGACGAATTCCGTATCCAGCGCAATCCAGGGACACGCAGCGAGTTCTTGGCAATACTCGTTCAACTGGGTATCGGTTGTGATGCTCTCGTAGTCCACTCTCGCGTCACTCCACCTCTTGCACCGCAATCAAATTGTGTGCCGTCATCGCCGTTTTCGTGCCGGCAATCAGCACAATGCGGTCGCCCGAGGATAGCAGACCGTTCTGCTTGCCCCAGGCGATGACAAAGGCGACCAGGCTCCGGCTGTCGTGGACCGGAGCACTGGCCAGCGGGATGGCCCCCCAGTAGAGACACATCCGTCGAAGCGTAGCCGCCGAATCGCTTACGCCCACCGTGGGCACGCGGAAGCGGTGCTTGGCCAGACTGAGGGCCGTCGCCCCACTGGCGGAAGCGACGATGATCAACCGTGCGTCGAGTTTCTCGGCCAGCAGGCCCGCATGGCAAACGACCGCCTCGGTCGTGGGGTTCAATCCCTGTACAGCCGCTTGCCCGATTGCGCTGCCGCTTTCTCGGCCGCCGGCAGCACAGGACTCCTCAGCCCGATGGTTGCACAGGGGTTCGGCCGCCAGGGCGATGCGGTTCATCATTTCGACGGTCTCGCGGGGATACTCGCCCACGGCCGTTTCGCCCGAGAGCATGCAAGCGTCGGCCCCGTCCAGGATCGCGTTGGAAACGTCGGTCACTTCCGCCCGGGTGGGCAGCCTCGAGTGTTGCATGCTGTCCAACATCTGCGTGGCGATGATCACCGGCTTGCGTTGGCGGCGGCACTCGTTGATGATCCGCTTTTGGGCCACGGCCACCTGGGCAATGTCGATCTCCACGCCTAAATCGCCGCGGGCGACCATTACGCCGTCGGCGGCCGCGACAACCGCGGTCAGGGCGTCGAGGGCCTCCGGTTTTTCGATCTTGGCAACGACCTGCGGACCATCGCCCGCGGGGCACCCTCTGGGTCCGGCGACCGCCGAGGTCAGCAAAGCCTTCAGTTCGCACACGTCCTCCGGCCGGCGGACGAAGCTCAGCCCCACGAAGTCAATATCGTTCTGAGCGGCCCAAACGGCGTTCTCGCGGTCGAGGTCGTTCAGGGCGGCCACGCTGAGCTTCACGCCGGGCAGGTTCACGCCTTGGCGGCTGCGGATCAGGCCCGATTGCAACACGCGACAGTCGGCCGAATCCTTGCCGACCTTTTCCACGACGAGGCTCACGATGCCGTCGGCGAGCATGATGCGGTTGCCCGGTTGCAATTCGTCGATCAGCGGCTCGTAGGTCGTCGTGACTTCCGTGGGCACCATGTATCCATGGTCGGCGTTTGCGGCGGGCGTAGGCATTCCGCCGGCCGCGGTGCGAACGAAGCGCAGCGAATCGCCCGTATTGCAGAGAAGCTGCCCGCCGGGCAGTTCGCCCAGCCGCATCTTCGGGCCCGCCAGATCGACGAGCACGGCCACCTCGCGGCCGATCCTTGCGGCGGCCCGGCGAATCATGGCCAGGCGCACGTCCTGCTGGCGATGATCGGCGTGGGCCATATTCAAACGAAACACGTCTACGCCGGCAGTGATCAGATCCGCCAGCTTGTCCTCGCTATCGCAGGCCGGTCCCACGGTGGCCACGATCTTGGTCTGCGAATCACGCGGCGGGGGGGCGGGCATGGGGATGGTACCTTTCCATTTGGAGTGCGGGGATTTATCACCGCGTTTCCTTTTCTTTTTGAAACGCCAGTCTACCCGACAAACGCCAAGTCAGCAACCATCGTCCCTGGCCTCCTCCGCCTTTTCTTGGTATCGTAACGGCCATGAGTTATTGGAAAGACAAGATTGTTCTCGTGACCGGCGGCTCGAGCGGCCTGGGGCGCGTGATCGCCGACGGTTTCGGCCTGGCCGGGGCCAAGATCGTGATTGCCGGCCTGGAAGGCGATGCCGTGCAAAAAGCGGCCGCCGAAATGCAGGCTGCCGGCTGCGACGCTTTGGGCATCAAGGCCGACATTACGCAGGCATCCGACGTCGACCGGCTCTTCACCGAGGCGGTCCGGCACTGCGGCAAGCTCGACGTGCTGGTGAACAACGCCGGCCGTTCGATGCGCGGCAAGGTGCTCGACACCACGCCCGAACAGTTCCGCGAACTGATGGAGTTGAATCTTATCGCCCTGGTACGGTGCACGCGGGCGGCAGCGCCGCACTTGCTGGAAACCCGCGGGCACGTGGTCAATATCGGTTCGCTGGCGGCGAAGTCGGCCGCGCGTTGGGTGGGGGCCTATCCGGCCACGAAGCACGCCGTCGCGGCCTATTCGCAACAACTCCGGCTGGAGTTGGGACCGCAGGGGCTGCACGTGCTGCTGGTCTGTCCCGGGCCGATCGAGCGCAAGGATCCGCGGCTGTATCCGCTTGACGGGCTGGAAGACGTGCCCGAGCGCGCCCGGCGGCCGGGAGCGGGCGTGAAGACCAAGGCCATCGATCCGCAGTGGCTTGCCGCGCAGATCTTACGTGCCTGCGAGAGGCGGAAGGCCGAATTGGTGGTTCCCGGCAAAGCGCGGTTGCTGTTTGCAATTCAGCAGCTTTGGCCGGCTTTAGGCGATTGGATCGTGTTGAGGACTACGTAAGAGGGCCGGCACACCAGCATAGATGCGGAAGCGATGTCATGCCCGAAGAACAGTACCACTTGCGGCGGATCGAGCGCGACATGCCCGATCGGGCGGACCAACTGGCAGTTCTCCACGGCCAGAAGTATTTGTCACTGGCAATGGTCCGCGACAACCGGCCGTATCTGGTCTCGTTGAACTACGCCTTCAGCGAAAAGGAGAACTGCTTTTACGTGCACAGCGCGCCGGAAGGGCGGAAGATCGAGATGCTCCGGGCGAATCCACACGTCTGGGGGCAGGTGATCGAGGATCGGGGCTACATCGCCGGCCAATGCTCCCACGCCTACCGCTCGGTTATGTTCGAAGCGCGGGCCGAGTTCGTAGCGGACCTGGCGGAGAAGCGGCGGGCGCTGGCGCTGATGATCGTGCACGCCGACCCGGAGGCCGCCGCGGCGCTCCAGGATCGCCTCGTGGCAACCTCCGATCTGACCCAGGTGGCCGTGATCCAACTCGTGGTCGTCTCGATGGGCGGAAAGCAGGGGCAGTGAGGATTGTCGTCATGAGGCGGAGAAAAGCCCAATCTGCAAGCCCGCAGCCCAATCGCCGCTGGCAGCGGTACCGCCTGCACACGCTGTTGGTGGTAGTGATCGGGGCTGCTCTGGCGATAGGGATTGCGAAGTGGCAGTTCCGCGCAGCGCGGCCAACTTACCGCTCGCTGCCTGAAGTGCTTGCGCTGGGCAATTATGGCGATTTCGATCTTGTTCAGGGGCCAGATCGACCTGGGCCCTATGAGGACATGGGTGCAGTCCCGGCAAGAAAGGGCGAGCCGATATTCGGGAGCTTTTCGGCCAACGGCAAGACTCGCAAGGTCCATGTTCCCGGTGTGCCCGGCGAGGAGTTTCGCGTGGTCGGTCTTCTTCCGCAAAGTGGCGGCGAGCCAACCTATATCGTGCTGAAACGACACACGAAATGAAACCATCAGGAAAGCGTGATAAACTCACCATTAGCCGTCCGTAACCGGCTGATTGGCCAGTGAAGCCGCCATCGCAGGCCAGACGCCTGCACCACCGCGCGATCCACTTTGCCGCCGGGCCGAATCCGTTTAAGATGATTGCATGGGCGATTTCTACGACTACGACGTTCTGGTCATCGGCGGCGGACATGCGGGCACGGAAGCGGCCCTGGCCGCGGCCCGCATGGGCGCCAAGACCGCGCTGCTGACAACTAACCTCGATACCATCGGCCAGATGAGCTGCAATCCGGCCATCGGCGGCGTGGCCAAAGGGCAAATCGTGCGCGAAATCGATGCCCTCGGCGGGGCCATGGGCCGCGCAATCGACGCCACCGGCATCCAGTTCCGCGTGCTCAATCGCAGCAAAGGCCCGGCCATGCACGGCCCGCGGGCGCAGGCCGACAAACGGGCCTATCAGATCGAAATCAAACGCCTCTGCGAAGAACAACCGAACCTGGCCCTGCGACAGGAAACCGTCGACGATCTGGTCACGGAAGGGCAGAGGGCCGCGCTGGGCATCCGCGGCGTCCGCGTGGCCGACGGCACGCTGTACCGCGCGGGGGCGGTCGTGCTCTGCGCCGGCACCTTCATGCGGGGACTGATCCACGTCGGCGACTCGCAGTCGTCCGGCGGCCGCATGGGCGAAAGCGCAACCCACGGCATCAGTGGGGCGCTGGCCCGGCTGGGCTTCCATCTGCAGCGTTTCAAGACCGGCACGCCCATGCGCCTCAACGGCCGCACCATCGACGTCCAGCAGACGCAACTCCAACTCGGCGACCCGCAGCCGCAGCCCTTCTCGTACTTGAACGACCGCATCGACTGCGAGCAACTGCCGTGCTGGATCACGTTCACCACGCCCGAAGTCCACCAGTTGATCCGGGCCAATCTGCACCGGGCGCCGATGTACAGCGGGCAGATCCGATCGACCGGCCCGCGGTACTGCCCTTCGATCGAAACCAAAATCGTCCGCTTCGCCGAGAAAGACCGGCATCAGTTGTTCCTGGAGCCCGAGGGGCGGCGGACCAGCGAGGTCTATGTCAACGGCCTTTCCACCAGCCTGCCGCGCGAAGTCCAGGACACGATGGTCCGCATGATCCCCGGCCTGGGCCGCGCGGAAATCGTCCGCTACGGCTATGCGATCGAATACGACTACGCCCCGCCCGATCAGTTGAAACTCTCGCTGGAGACGAAGCGGGTCGCCGGGCTGTACTTCGCCGGGCAGGTCAACGGCACGACCGGCTATGAAGAGGCCGGCGGCCAGGGCCTTCTGGCAGGCGCGAATGCCGTGCTAGGGCTCCAAGGCAAGGACCCCCTGGTGCTGCGGCGAGAAGAGGCCTACCTGGGCGTGATGATCGACGACCTCGTGACCCGCGGCGTCGACGAGCCCTACCGCATGTTCACCAGCCGGGCCGAATACCGCTTGTCGCTCCGCGGCGACAACGCCGATCGCCGCTTGACCCCCTGCGGCTATGCGCTGGGCCTGGTCGGCGGCAACCGCTGGCAGCGCCTGCAACGCAAGCTGGCTCAGATCGCCCGGGTGGAGCAGCTCATCGAGAACAATCGCTCGGAAGGGCTGTCGCTGGCCCAGTTGCTGCGGCGGCCGGAGATCCAGTGGGACGACCTGGCCGCTCGGCTGCCCGAACTCGCCGGCGTCGCCCCGGAGGTCGCCCAGCAGGTGACCTACGACGCAAAATACGAAGGTTACCTGGCCCGCCAACAGGTGGATATCCAGCGGCAACAGCGGCTGGCAGCCCGGAAGATCCCCAATACCCTCGATTTTACCAAGGTTCTTCATCTTCGGGCGGAAGCCCGCGAGAAGTTCGAACGGGTGCGACCCGTAGATCTGGCCCAGGCGGGCCGAATCAGCGGAATCACACCCGCAGACTTGGCAGTGTTGATGGTTCACTTGGCGGGTGGCGGGGGATAGGAAAGAAAGGGCAATCCGCCTGTCGAATTTTCACAGCGGCGGGCTGGATAAGTATGATTGTTTTTTTAGGCGTTGTAACCTGTTTACTTGTTGTAACTTAGGGAGTTCATACTCGTATTGACTAACTCGGGAAGATAGCTATAATTGCGTCCGTTGGCAAATTCGGTAATGTCGGCATTACTGGATACTATTGCCGATTAGATCGGTTTTCGGGATGTGAGGGCTTTGCGTACACGGCGGATTTCACGCCATGATCACGGAGGACTAGAGATACCCGGAAGTGCCTGCCGGCGGTTCGACCAGGGTCTCGCTGAAACTGGCTGAAGAAGACAGCTAGAGGGATGGTGAAGATGAAGACGGTTTTCACAACGGGAGAAGCGGCCAAGATTTGCAAAGTCAGTCAACAGACGATCATTCGCTGCTTCGATTCGGGGCAACTGAAGGGTTTTCGCGTTCCTGGTAGTCGGTTCCGCCGCATCCCGCGCGACCAACTGTTCAGTTTCATGCGCGACAACGGCATTCCCACCGACGCCTTGGAGAGCGGCAAGCGGAAGGTCTTGATCGTGGACGATGACGAGGAGTTGGTCGAACTGATCACCGACGTCCTGGAGCGGGACGGCCGCTTCGAGATCCGCACGGTAAACAACGGTTTCGACGCCGGCATGATGGTCAAGGAATACCACCCGGACCTGATCGTTCTGGACGTGATGCTCCCGGACATCAACGGCAAGGAAGTCTGCCAGCGGGTGCGTTCCGACCACAACATGGACGACGTGCGGATCATCTGCATTTCCGGCATGGTCGAAGACGAGAAGATCTCCGAGTTGAAGGCCGCCGGGGCCAACGACTTCATGCACAAGCCGTTCGAGGTCGAGAAGTTGGTGGAGCGGATGTGCCACCATCTGGACATCGAAGCCGTCCACACGTCGTGATTGCCCTGCCTCCCCTCGTTGCCGCATCGCCGCGGTCATGGTTGCCCATGTCCGACGCTTCGGCAGTCAGCCTGGGGGAGTGGTTCCTGGCCGATTTGCAAGCCAGGTCGATTAGTGCGTTGGCTGAGACTTTGCAAGGCGATCCGCCTTTGGCCCTCTGGGTGGCCTTGAAGGCCGACCTCGGAGTTTCTGAGCCGCCGCGGAGCATCGCCGATCTGGCGGCACTCTTGGCAGAGCACGGGCTCGCGTGGCTGCAATGGGACGCTGGCGCCGCGGCTGCCGAGATTGGTGGCGCAGGGTACGAGGAGATTGCCGCCCGCGTTGCGGTGGCGGTGCTCGCCTCGGAACTGGCGGGCGAGTTGGCCGCGGCAAACGGCGAAACGGCAAGTCGGCAGGCTCGACTACTCGGGTTGCTTCAAGATCCGGCCCAGTGGCTCTCGGCGCTGAAGCGGAGCAGTTCTGGGCAATCCGGGGTTCGGCCGCCGAAATGGCTTGCGGCGAAACACTTTGATCCGGCCGCTGTGGATGCGGTGGAGCAAGCAGTCAGTCGTTTAGGCAGTGGTGAAGGGGGCCCACCTGCATCCCCAGGCGAAGGTATCTCACCTATCTTTTTGGAAAGGCTGGCCGTCTCGCCGGCGCATTTGCGACGCGGCCTGGACGCCGCATCCCGCTGGGCCGCCCGCCACCGTGCAGCCCGCTGGCTGCGGGCGTTGACGGCGAAGCTGGCAAGGCTCGCGGCTCTGGAACGATCGCTGCGCGAGGCGGTCGAGGCCGAGAAGATCGCGGCGATGGCTGAGTTTGCCGCGGGGGCGGGCCACGAGATCAACAATCCCCTGGCGGTGATTGCCGGGCGGGCGCAACTCCTCCTGCGCGACGAAGCCGACCCCGAGCGCCGCCGCGACCTGGCCCTGATAAACGCCCAGGCCATGCGGGTACACGAGATGATCGCCGATCTGCGGCTGTTCGCGACGCCGCCCGAATTGGAGTTGCAAACGCTCGATCTGATCGCGGTGGTGCGTCCGGTGATCGACGAGATGCAGTCCCTGGCCGCCGCACAGGAAACGACCGTCGAACTTATCGAGGGGCCGAGCGCGGCCCCTGTTCGGGCCGATGCCGTGCAGTTGACCGTGGCCCTCCGAGCGCTTTGCCAGAATGCCCTCGATGCCCTGGGGCATCGTGGTCGAATCGAGATCGCGGTCTACGGCAACGGCATGGAGGCGCGGGTCACGGTTGCCGACGACGGGCCAGGCATCCCGGCGGAGCAGCGGCCGCACATCTTCGAGCCCTTTTACTCCGCCCGCCAGGCCGGACGCGGTCTCGGCATGGGGCTGTCGAAATGCTGGCGGATCGTGACCCAGCACGGAGGTCGGATCGAGGTTGGCCAACGTGCCGGATCTGGGGCAGTTTTCACAATTTGCCTGCCGTTGGACGAAGGGCATAGCGGCTGAAGTCATCCTGGCCGGAGGCGTCAAGATAAGCTTGAGCCGTTGCTGGCGAAGATCAACAAGGCGTTGAAGCAGAAGTGTGAGGAGTGGGAGGTCCCTTTCGAGTGCGGGGACCTGTCACCGCTTTCCGGCGATGCAAAAAGCGGCGACAAGTCTCCGCACTCCAAAGAGGCACAGAAAATGGTTCACCAGTGGTGGGACTTGCGCCGGGACCGGCAGAAAGAGATCGACGCCTCAATCGCCCGCCGCGCCGAGACCGAAATGCTGTACGACCAACCGTATGCGGAGACGAAAAGGGCGCGGGTCAGCCCAAGCGGTAAGTGTTCTGCTGGGCCGCTTCAGAACTCCACGAACACCGTCGCGTAATGCGAGAGATCGAGGTCCTCCACGGCGGAACATGCCGAGTACGTGGGAAACGCACCCGCTCGTCATTTGCCTTTCCGCCATCTTCCTTTCTCCGATGTTAGCTTGGAATTCTCAAGTCATTGCTTGACAGCCACTTACGGCGACTTTTCCGCGCCCGGGCGACCCCCACCTCCGGCTACACACAGGTTTAGTGTGATTATGTGGCGATAAGTGTGGATTCAGTTCCTGCGCCGGAAGTCCTTACGAGCGCAAGGCTTAGGGCGACCGCCTCGACTCCGGAGGCGCACCCGGCAGCAGATTTTTCCGCCGAGGGGCTTGACACGAATTAATAAGTATGGATAATTACGGTCTTCGGGAATAAACGGGGACCGTTGCGACGAATGACGTTGGGATACGGTCCATCGCCGGCGACAAGCAACCGAACACGAATTGACGCCCACACCAGAAGATGATCGGCAGATAAATGGAGGACAAGAAAATGGGAAATGCCGGCGCCGAATGCGGGAAGCGCGTTTCCGGGCGAGCAGCGGACGCCACGCGGCGCGTCGCCCTCGCAAATCTTGGGGGCGCGACTGGCCGGGGTACATAAACCTTTGCGGGATTGGGAGTTGCGTCGTGGGCATCCGGACACATTCCGTACACGATGCCGGACCGTTTGTCGCGCCGATATCGTGCGGCGTCGCCGTAAGCCGTTGGCCGACAATGACTTCGGTCTAAGAAAAATCGCGTTTCTTGGTCTTTTTGTCCGACAACGGTGCCGGACAAAACCGCCAAAGGAGGCATGGGAGGAAGGATGAAGGATGAAGGATGAGGGATAAGGCCGAGCGCGAATGTGGCGATCGCGGCAAGAATGCGGACGCCCTGAAGATGTGCGTGCGGCTGGCGCTGGAAGTGATTCAATGAAATGCGAAACAAATCAAAAATACGAAAAGAGAGAAAATCTAAAACAGTTTACGTTACTCGCATTTTGAGTTTTGGACCGGGGTACCCGATTGCAGGTCGCGGATTTCGGATTTCGTGTTTTGGATTTCCCCTGACGCGGCCGCAAGTTCTTTGACAATTCGCTTCGGCGCTCGCGCAACAAGGCAACCTGCGCAAGCGCCTGTTTGGGCGCGCGCTCACGCAGCGCGCGGAACCGTGGGGGATAGCAGATGCTGCATCAACGCCTAATGTCTAACGTCGGCTTGACCCCAATCCTCCGCAAGTCCCGGTCACGGCACCTTTGGAGTGCGGTGGCTTGCCACCACTTTTTTGAAACGCGGAGAAGTTTGTTTACTGCCTGCCGTTGAGATCGGCACGTTGCATTCTAACTCGAATCCCAAGCAGGGGGGAACACTTAGCACCTTTGCTGGCAGTTCGTCCTTACTGTCTGTCCCAATCGCGAGCCGTATAGATGGGGGATTGCCGCATCGAAAAGCGGGGCAAGCCACCGCACTCCAAATATCGGTGCGGGCCCTATCCATCACGGCGGAGCGTGATGAGTACCTAAGGCGGCCGGGCGAGAGGACCTGCGCCACGGCAGGAATTGCCGCGCCAAGACGGCCAGTACGATGAGCAGCCCGACCGCGCTGGGCGAGAGCCATAGCCACCATGCCAGCCCAACGCCGACGCCAAAGAGATAAGGCCAGCGGGCAAACCAGCTCCACAACCGGCTACCCGTCTGCGAGTGGCGGCGGACCAGCAGCGCGGCCAATCCCACGATGATCAGGAATCCGGCGATGCCCACGAACCTTGGGAGCCACGCCTGGGCTGCGATGGGCCGATAGTCCAGCGTGATCGCATCGACCGGGCCACTGCTGTTGCAGTAAACGCTCGCCTGGCCTTCCTCGACAAACCGCTGCCACTCCGCAGCGATGTCGCCGGCCGCGGCATTGCCGGCCGAAGCCGGCGTGAGGGAACCCTGGCCTTCGCCGACAACCAAGGGGCGGAGCGTGCGGGGCGAGGCGATGGTCCAGGCTGTCCGCTCCACCGGCAGATCACCCAGCTTCGGCGCGTGGAAGGAGCACCGCCGCGACCAGCCGGCCGAAGCCCTGGCAATTGCCGATTCCGCGAAGAACAACAGTTCCACGCGGGCGACGGCGGGCACCATGTTCCCATGGTCGTGGGAAGCCAAGGGCACGACCCACGTTCCCGTAAGGGCACCGCCTACCGATGGTCCGCGCACGGTATCGACCGGCAGACCATCGACGGTCAACTGCAAGAGTTCGAAACCTGGCGGGAGTTCCAGCGGACAATCGATCGCCCCGGCGGTTTCCACGTCAAGCAAGGCCGCGCCCAGGCAGCGGCCGTCGGCCTGCCAGGCGTAGCGCACATCGGCCTGCGTGATGCGCGTTGTGGCCGCCGTTTTTTGCGGAGGCAGCAGTACGGCCTGCCAGGGCTCGCCGACGACATCATACTCCACCGTATCGTCCGACGCCCTCGTTTTCGAATCGCGGGGCCGCAGATTCTGCAGGGCCCAGGCCACGGGCCGTTGGTCGGCTGTACGCGGCAAGACAATGTTCCTCTTCACGCCCGGGACGTTCTTCAGCGTGACGCGGGGGACAGCGAATCGAGTGGCGGCAAGCGGCGGTCCAACAAGCGTGAACGTGCCCTCGCCCGAAATCGCCGCCGATGGCGAAAGTACCAGATTGGCGCGTTCCTGGGAACTTGCGGCAAACGCAGCAACCATGGCCGGGCTGGTCTTCAGGCCTTCCTTCCAGGACGCGGGGACGTCCAGCTCGATGCTGTCCAACAGCCCGTCGGAAACCTGCAACCTGAATTCGCACGCGGTGCGCCACTGGCTCTCCTCGCAGGTGATGCGCGTCACTTGCTCGGCTTGAACGCGGGGACGATTCGCACGGATCGTTAACAGCACGGGCGACGCGGCGGCCATGTCGGCATAAAACGACCGCACCGGCCGTCCCCGGCGCGCCGGTGGGGCGCCCAGTACCCTGGGTCCGGGCCCTCCTGGCCGGCATCGCCCGCAGTGGTCTTGACATCCGCCAAACCGGCAACCCCCGAGACCTCGACCAGGACGTCCGGTTGGCGGTAGAGATTGACCAGCGAGTTCTGGATGCGCACCTCCTCCAACCGCACGTGCGGGAGCGCGAAATTGCGTTTCATCGTCAACGGCATCTGGCCGTGAAGCTGGAGTTCGTGTCGCCCGGAAACAGGGCCCTTGAGAAAGACGAAGACGTGGCCGTCTGCGTCCTGCGACCAGCGGGCCAGCTTGTTGGCTCCCTCGGCCAGGACCGCGACACGGTCGACGTGCAGCGTCGGCGGCGCTTCGAGACGGTACTGAAAAACGCTGCCGGCGGCCGTCGTCAGTTGCGCGTCGAGTTGCACCTCGGCGGTTTGGGCATTGAAACTCCAGCTCACATTCTGATCGCCGGAAGTCTCCGCCCGCCGGGCGCGCGTGATCAGGCTCCATTCCGCGGCGTTGCCATCGAGGCGGAAAGCCAAATCCGGCGACGGGGCAGCGGGGGACTGCGGTACCCCCTGGGTCGCGGGTCGCGGGTCGCCGGCGCCCCAATTATTGATGAACTCCAACACGGCCCCGGTTTCCTGCAATCGCACGCCGGGCATTTGATACTCCAAGGCGGGATCGATGGAAACGGCCAAGGATCGCCGCACGGGCCGCGCGTCGACGACGTCGACCGGCGGCAGGCGGATCGTGCCCAGGCTCGATGCGCCGCTGCAGAGGAAGTGCAGGTCGACGGTTGCTGCGACCTGCAAGCGGGTACCCCCGGCCGGGCTGGGCTCCCCGCTCCGCGAGGGAAGGCTTGCGGGTGGCGGCCATTGGATTTCATACGTCGGAAGCGGATCGCCTCCGCGAGCTTGCACGGTGGGGCCGTTGGGAGTTTTCGAGGGCAGCAGTTCCAACGCGGGATCGGTGCGGACGAGCAAGCCGCGAAGTTGTCCACCGGCGGCTTTCGCTTTGATGCGCACGTCCAGCAGAACACATCCCGGCTCGATCTTCAGCCAGAGCAATTGCTCGACGTCGACGGCCGCCGCGCCTGCCGGGACGGCATCCTGCCAGCGGGCGGCAAGGCGGTCGCTGGGACCCAGCTCCACGATCCAGCGCGACTGGACTTCTTCCCAGCGGACAGCGCCCAAGGCCGAGGGGAACTCGATTTGCGGGCCGCCCGTCGGCACACTGAACTCAAGCCGCGAGGTGGGCACGCGAGGAATCGCCAGATCGAGGCCGGAGAGACGGTTGCTCCCAACCACAAGTGGGTGCCCGGCCGTGGGCCGCAGCGTCAGTTCCAGGCGGTAGTCGCCCGGCTCGGGGATATCCAGGAGCAAGGCCGCGCCATCGGGTTCCCAGTCGGGCTGCACGGCACGATCGTCGAGTTGGGCCTGGCCTGGCTCCAGGCTGACCTCTTCGCGGCGCAAGGGGATGCGCACGCGACCTGCAAGCGGATGCCCCGCGGCGTTGAATACGCGGATTTCGAACTCCGCCGTGAGACGATCGACCATGTGGCCCGCCTGCGCCGCATCCTCGGCCAGCGCCGCGCGATAGACGGCTGAAGTGATCATCCAGCCCTGCGGCTTTTCGGCCCGCAAGGCGGCGCGGCGGTAAAGCTCGGCGAAGAAAGGCTCGGACAAGAAGTACTTGCCTCGCGTTGGTTGTTGCTTCTCGTCGACGGGAATGAATACCGACTGGGTGACCGCCGCCGATTTGGTTGTCTCGTCCGCGCTGGCCGAGTTCCAACCGCAGAGCATCAAGGCGGCAAACAACGGCGCGCCATAGGGAAGGACGCCGGTCAGGGTGCTGGCCATCTCCCCGCTGGGATTCGCCGACCCGGAGTACCGGCTGCCCGTTTCGCCAACCACGGTCATGCGCCGCAGCAATCCGAGCAGCAGACAGAAGATGACGCCCAGCAGGCCGTGGGAAAAAATGGCTCCGATGACCGCCGGCAGCAACAGGGCCGGGAGTCCCAGCAGCGCCGCCAGGATCAGCAAGGCGAAAGGACGGCGGGAAAGGCCGCAGGCGCCGATGCCGACGATTGCCAAGAAGAGTATCCAACCTGCGGCTTCGATCGCGGCGCAGCGGACTACGATCACGGCCGCTGAGCCATCGGCCAGGTCAAACGAGGACTGCGTCCATCCGGCTGTTTCCGCCCCCCTGCCAAGGTCGGCGGGGCGGTCTTCCGCCGACCGCGACCCGCGACCCAGGGGGTACGCCGGTACCCCGGCGCCCGGCCCGCGCAGGCGCCGATTGCCAGTCTTCGCGACGCAACGGGTTGAAGGGCGATTGGTCTTCGCTTCGCCCCAGGCCGCCGAGCAGGCAACGCAGCGAACTGAAGGACGTGCCGCTTGCGGCCTGCGGATCTTGGCCGTAGCCACCCGCGACCCAGGGGGCGCCCCGGTACCCGGCCGCGTAGCCCGGCGGCAATTCCAGCCGCCAGCGCCGCGCGAATACCGGCAGCCCGATGTCCGACAGCGGGGGTTGCAGGCGGTTGAATGTGCCCAAAGGATCTCCTTGCGTAGAAAGTCGCACGACGAGCGTGACGAACTTCAAGTCGGCGGGCAGATCGACGGTCAACTCGCCGGCGGCGGGATCCGTGGCGCCGCCGTCTCGGCTGCTCTGGACAGGCGAGACGCCTGCACCACCAACCGGTTTGTCGTTCACCCAAATACCGTGCACGTCGCGGGGGAGGAACCCAGCGGGCAATGTCATTCGGATCTGACGGCTGCCGGTGTTTTGGATGCGATAGCTTACGACGTGATTGGCGGCCCCATTGGCAGCCAATTGCGAACGGACCTCGCAGTCCCAGACCCAGGCCGCGGCCGACTCGTTTTCCATGGGCGTCAGAACGATCGCCGCTTCCGACTGCGGCAAACTCTCGGTCCTCGGGTCGTATTGATACGACGCTCGGGCGGTTTGCACTTGACCGGGGGGCGCCGCTTCCGTGGGCAGCGGTTTCAGGCGATGGGCCTTGATCTGCACGCGCTGAGGACCAAGGCTGCGAACGACCAGCGTGGCCTCCTGCGGGGCCGCATCGGGCAGCGAGGCGAGACAGACGGCTGTTGGTTCGGCGAGCTTGCTCGTACGCGAGGCGTGAATTTCGATCTTTGCGGATTGAGGACTTCGAAAGGTGATGTCCCAGGCCTCTTCGTCGGCGGTCAATCCGGCACTGGACTCCTGTTGTGCGCTCCAGGGACGGGCCGAAAAGCGGCCTTCCTCCATGCCCGCCACCGTCCAGCTCAATCGACCCGACTCGCCACCCGCGACCCCGGGGGTACCCCGGTGCCGCGGTGCCCGACGCCCGGCGAAGTGCGCGACGACGCGATCGATGGGAGCGGCCTGGGCAGGCGTGCAGGTGAAGGTGTAATTCTCGGCTAGCGCGCCGCCGCCGGCAACGGCTTCGACGCGGACCGTGGCGGAGTAGGTCGGCCTGCGGTTCTCCAGGGAAAGCCGCAGTCCGGCCGCGCCGGCGTCATCCTGAAACAACAAATCGCCGACCATGGGTGCAGGGTGCCCGGGTTCCGCGAACAGGTCGAGTTCCGCGGCCGTCAGTTCCTTCACGTCACCCCGCCGCAAGTGGTCGGCGGTGAAGTGCAACTCGTTGGACCGCGCAGCGACCAGGTTGACCCATCGCTTGCTCTGCGAGAGGCCGGCGAAGCGCAGCGGCACGAGGTCGTCGATGCCCAGATTTCGGCCGGGAAAGGCGTAGAGTCGCCGGGCTGCTACGACCAATCGCAGCGGCCGGGCGGATATCGGCCGGGCCAGCCGAATCGACAGCTTTTGAGTACCACCGCGGCGATCCAGCGTCCAGTCGTCGAGGCCATCCGTCGGCTGGGATTCGACCGAGTCGATCGTCCAGTTAGGCAGCACATCGGCTTCGAGCGAAAACACGGGGCCGTCGCCGGTGTGAAAGTCGGTCGCCACGCGGCTGCTCATCTTGCCTTGACCCAAGAGGGTCGCCGTGGCGCTGATTGCCTGCACCTCCGCAGGACGTTGCGAAAGGGAAACATCGACTCCGGCATCGGTCAGGAAGGTTTCGAAGTCCAGTTGCTCGCCCGCCGACGACGAGTACATGGTGCCCGTGCTGGGGATTGGCAGCGAAGAAAATGTGTCCGCCACACTCCGTGTGCCGTTGGGAGGCGGCGCACGGAGTGTGCCGGATACATTGGACTTCGGCGAATCCGAGGTTTCGTTAGGGACTTTGAGAGCGGCCACGCCGATTTGCCGGCAGCCGTGGGTTTCCAGGTGCTCGATCCACAGCGGCGATGAGACCGAGAGGCGAATCGTTTTCGAGCGATAGACGACTCCGTCGACGGTCATGCGCGGCAGTTTCCACACTCCGGGCATCGAGAGCGGGGCGGTCGCTCGCAACTGCAAACTCGCCGGCCACGCGTATGTGGCGCCTGCTTCCTGCCGACCGGGAGCACCTGGCCCGCGGCGGGAGCTCGATAATCGCTTGCCGGGTCGGGGCACCCGCGACCCAGGGGGTGCCCCGGTCGCCGCCACGCGGGTACTCGGTAACGGTCCAAGAAAGCGATTCGCCGCCCGAGGAGACCTCGACCAGTTCCAGGCCCGGATCGAGCCCCACGGTGACTCGTCGCAAGGGCTCGTGACCCGCGACCCAGGGGGTGGCGGGTACCACGCTTCGACGTTGAGTTTCACCGTCAGCTCCAGGCCGCGGAGCGAAATGTCGTAGGTGGTCGACCGGTTGGCCAGAATGGCTTGCCGACCCGCCGACCCGCCGGGCGGGTACCCCGTGGTGCCCCGGGGGTCCTGGCTTCCGGCCTTGGCCAGTCGCAGCAGGCAACCGGGCCGGCCTCCCAACTCGAGTCTCCAGCGGTGGAAACCGCCGTCGATAGGGCCCTCATCGGTGACGACGCCATAATCGACCGCCGGCGCCAATTCGGCCGGCAACTCGATCCGCAGCCGGCTCACGGGACTCGGCGGCAGGGCGATGGAAAAGCTCGCGCCGGCGGCATCGCGCGACCCGCCAGCGGGTGTCCCGGCAAGCGACCAATCGAATTTCATCTTCCCCGCGCGTTCCGCCAGCACTTGCAACTTGCCGTCGCCCGTCATTCCCAGGATGGCGGGAGCGCCGTCGGAAGTGACCCACTGGGCCCGGGCGATGGCCAGATTGCAGGGGTCCAAGGTCATCAGCATGCCGCTGGCGACCGACGGCGAGACATCGAGCGTGGCAGTGCCCTGCAGCAACGACTGACCTTTGAGTCGCGCGTCGTATTGCGCCTCCACGAGGCCCACGGAGGTCTGCGCCGGCAAGCCGGGGGCGGTCCGTTGGATCGTTGCCAGCAGGCGGTCGAATTCCGCGGCCTCCATCGGCAAATACTTCTCGTTCCCCTTGGGCCACTCCTTCGTCCCCTCGGGAAAGAAGACCCGGCGGAATCGCAGTTCGCCCGACTCAGCCGAACTTTCCTTGGCCGGGGGGGTCGCCGCAGGGCACAACGGACCCATGGCCAACAGCAGAAGCAGAAGTGACGGAAGGAAGGCCCTCATGTCGCGGCATCCGGGGGCATCGGAAGGAGCGTGGCCGCACCCGCGCGCGGATCCGCGGAGCCGGGCACCGTGTACTCATGGTCGGCAGCCGGGTTCCGGGGCACCTCCTGGGTCGCGGGTGCGGGAACTGCCGGTTCGCTGGGCCGCGACCCGAAAGCGGGCGTCCCGCCAGGATCGGCACCACGCTGCTGGAGACCTCGGGAAGCCGCGACCCAAGAGCGGGTACCCCGCCACCCACGAGCGGGTACCCGGCAGTCAAGTGCCGCAGTAGCGCGGCCAGCAGCACCAAGGCCAGGCCGACGGCCGAGGCCTGCGCGGCCAGCATTGCCAGTTCCGGATAAATCGCCGCCAGCCCGGCCAAAATCGCGGTCGCCACCAGCAGTACGACCGGATGCCGGGCTGCGCGGACATAGATCAGCAGCAATCCGGCCAGCAAGGCAAGCCCGGACGCAACGAAAACGATCGTCGTACGACTTGCGGTGACGACTTCGCAGGGTCCGATGCGGCCCAGGGAACTGAAAAGGTAAGTGTTCATGCCGGCCGGCGCCGGTGTGCTGCCGGGATGCCGCAGACCGACCACTCTTTCCAGATCCACTTGGCTGAGCACCGGCTTTCGGCCGAAGTAGAAGAAATTCCAACACCAGGCGAATTCCCCAGTCAATTCACGCGGGGACACGACTAAGTGTTGCTCGGGCGGCAGGAGCAGTTGCCAATAGGCGCGGCGGACCCAGGTATCGTCACCGAGGGTGGGAAAATCGAATTTCATGGCTCCTACTCCAGCAAGCGAGCGTCTCGCTTGCCGCGTGCCCGCTTGCGGGTGAGGGAAATAATATTGCAGGCTGAGCACGTAGGGCGGCGGAACGTCTACGGACAAGGGGATGACCAGGACTCCGTCGCCGCGCACGCGCGGAGTGACGGGCACGGAGTTCAATTCAACGGAGACCTGATCGGCGGCCCCTTCGGGCATCGTGATTTGCAGTTCGCGACGCCGCGTGGTGAATTGCCACACAACACGATCTTGACGGGACACCCCCTGAGTCGCGGTGACCGAACTGGCCACGCAGGTCTGGATCCACGCGCAATCGACCGTCACGGCCGCGGTGCCGCTCTCGCCGTGGAGTTTGAGCACGATGTCCGCGGTCCGTTGACCGGCGGCGAACTCCCGCGGGTACCCACTTGTGGGTGGCGGTGAAGCGGCCGGGTTCAATCCGGCCTCGACCGCCGTCCAGACACCGGGAGCGACTTCGACTTGTTGCTCGGCCCCGGGCATGACCAGGACGTTGTTGCCGGCGAGTTCCGCGTCCAGCGGCATGACCAACGGCACGCGGAGGTTTCCGTCGGGCGAGGACGGGATTGAGTAGTGGGCAGTGATTTCGCAAGGACCGATGCACGCCTTCGGCAAGGTCACGCGCATGCGGACCAGCGACCCGCGCGGGCGCCTCGCCGTCGTCTGGTTCCTCGCTTAACGCGACAGGGGCGAGAACCTGGTCTTCGTAGTTCAGTACCAGCCGCCCCTTCGCACTGAGCTCGCGGGGGACTTCCAAATGGAAGTGATCGGTCTTCTCATAGGCGATCGAGTAGGCGATCTTCTGATCGACGCGCCCCGGACCCAGGGTACTGGGCGCCCCGCCAGGTGTCCCGCCGGCGGGGTCCAGTGCGATGCGGCTGGTAACGCTGGCGGTGATCTTTTGGCTATGGCGGCGAAGTTCGGCCGCGAAAACAGCCTTGGGAGCGTCGCTGCGGTAGAACAGCGGTTCCTGGTATCCCTCGGGATGTTCCAACGCTGTGGACACCTGTTGCCGCAACAGCCCAGTGGTGGCCTGGCTGTCGGGAGTGATCTCGATGTTGTCGGCCGGAAAGACCTTGACTGTCGCTGCGACGGGCGCACTGGCCTGCGGTTGTGGAAGGGCAAAGGAAAGCGACTCGGTCTCCGCTGGGCTGGGCTCCCCGCCCCGCGAGGGAAGGCTTGCGGGTGGTGGCCGCCGATGGGCCTTCAAACGGATCTCGAACTGACCTGTCGTCGGCGACGCCAGCGGCAGCGCAAGCGACGGCGCCAACACGCCTGCCGGCAAGCCGTCGACTGCCAAGACGCTGTCCGGGTCGACGTCGTTATCGAGTTCCCAATCCGGCATGGCAATGTTGACGGCAAAGACTTTCGCGCCGTGGACCGTGTAGCGCAGCCGCGCCTCCAAGCGGACCTGATCGCTATCGATAAAGACGACGTATTCCGGCTCGACGCCGATCCGCGTTTTTCGCGGCACCAACCGGGCCATCAACGACGAAGGTTGGGCAAAGTACTCGAATCCCGCAGTCACGTCCTTCCGGCCCGAGGCATCCGCAGGTTGATCGATCTGGCGGACCCCTCGGCTCGGGCCCCACAAGACCTGCCAGTCGCCAGCCACACTGACCGCAATCGTTCCCCATTGACGGGCCGCTTCCGGGAACTCGAAGCCGGCAAGTTCCAGCCAGTTTTCGCCGCGGGCCGCCGGCGTCGTGCCGGGCGTCACATTCCCGTGGTCGTTGTCGGCCGCATGTTTGGTCGAGAGGTGGACTTCCACCGGCCCAATCGTTCGTTTGGCCAATTGCACTTCCACCATTCGCTGTCGCCGGGGTACCCGGTGCTCCGGGTCGCCGGAAGGCGCGGCGCCGGCATCAACCGCGGTCAAGGTATAGCCGCTGGCGTTGCCGGGCACCAACTCGGTATCCGCCGGCAGGCGAATGCGGAATCGATCGAAAGCCTCACCATAGCTGCGGACCGTGAAGGTGGCCTCCGTCTCCACGCCGCGGCCGTCCAAGCGGGCTGCGATATTGCCAAAGGCTTCCAGGGCCGCCGCCTTGCCCAGCGCAGCATTGGGCGGATGCCAACTCAATTCGAAATCGCCGTTCAGACCAACCACGGTCAGTTCCGTTTCGTTGTTGCCGGCGCCGGGCGTATGCAGCGTTGCGCCTTCAGAAGCCCTGGCCACCGCCTTGGCGTAGGGCAGCTTGAGTTTTAGTTCGGAAGCCGTGGCCCGCGGCGCCAGCAACCGCAGCCGCGCTTCCTGGCCCGTAACGGTCAAGGGCACGAGCATCTTGAGTGAAAGCTGGTGTTGCTGGCCGGCCGTTCCGCGAACCCAGGCGACGTAGCCCTCGCCATCGCCCTCATAATTCAAGAAATGTTCGCCGGGGCCTTGATACTGGGCCGGTTCGCGGAGCACGGCATGGTCCAGCCGCAGAGGAATCCGCGTCCACTGATCTTCGCGGACCAGGATGCGAAACTGAATGTTCAACTCGGCCTGTGCGGCCGCGTTGACGCTGCCCGTGGCCAGCATCTGTTGCAGGGTGTAGCGCGGCCGTTGGTCGCCTTGGACGAGTTGATGCTTGAGCTTGTAAAGGTCCTCGAAGTCCTTCAGGGTGAAATTGGGGACCGCCTGCAGCTTTCCCTTCTCGTCGGGTAAATAATAGAGCGAAGGTTGGACCTCTTCGATCCGGCGCGGCGCGGTTTCCGCAGCCTCGGCAGCAACGGGCTTATCCTTGTCCGGGCCGCGTGGCGGAGCGACCTCCTGGCCCAGGCACCTTGCGGGGCACCATGTACTCATGGTCATGATCGGCGGCAGGCACCAGGCAACCATCAGGCAATAGAGAACGCCTGCAACCCTCTTCGTACCGGGATTTCGCAAGACCGTTTCTCCTAATTCCTGACCAACCGTGTCAGCCGGCGTTCTTCTCTCGAGAATTTGTTTCAAGGACGGATTCAAGCGGCCCAGTGCCGTTCTGCCGGGAGCAACCGTAGATAAGATGAAAGACGAGCCCGAGCAGCACTTCGTTCCAGTTTAATTCGGCGCGGAGCAGAAATAAAGCAGGGGATATGGGTAATCAAACCGCTTCGCGGACCAATTCCAGCAATTGCTGGTGCAAATCCTGATTCGCCGAGGCGAGAAAACGCCCCGTGCCAAGATCGACCGGCCCGCCTTCTGGAGATGTCACGACCCCACCGGCTTCGCGGATCAACAGCACACCCGCGGCAATATCCCAGATCTTGGTGGAGAACCCCCATAATACGCCTAATCGCCCGGCGGCGACATCACACAAGTTGAGCGACGCCGAGCCCGTACGACGAACGCCCTGGCAACGAAAGAGGGCCTTATTGAACACCAGCAGGTCCGGGGAGTCGGGCTGAAGATTCGCCGGAAACCCTGTTCCGGCAATAACTTCGGACAGTCGCTTTGCACTGCTGGTGCGGATCGGCCGGCCGTTGAGAAAGGCGCCCTGGCCGGCCGCCGCGGTAAAACACTCGTTCAACGATGGATCAAGAACGGCGCCCACCAGGATCTGGCCATGATGCTGCAAAGCCAACGACACAGCATAATGGGGGATTCCGTGGACGAAGTTGGTTGTGCCGTCCAGCGGATCGACAACCCACCGGTATTCAGTCTTGCTGGGGGTGTCACCGGCAAGCTGATCTTCCTCGCCGAGTACCGAATGCTGGGGAAAAGCACGCAAAACAGTGCTCTTCACGACTTCCTGGGCAGCAAAATCAGCCTCGGTGACAAAGTCGGCCGGTCCTTTGTGCTGCACGCTGGTCTTGCCAATCCACCCCCGGATAGCCGCCCCCGCGGCCCGAACGGCCTTCTCACACGTATCAAGGTACTCTTGGAGCTCGTTCATGGAGCCCGATTATAAGCAATCAGGCTGTCGGCACAACCATCGGGTAGGATGCCATCCCATGTGCTCCCCTCTCAAGTAGGGGTGCAGGGGAGCCGGGATAAGATTTCTTGCCATCCCAAGAAAAATTCGTGTTCGACTCTGGACAAGATTGCGAAACCTGTTATGATCGAATTAGATGGTTTGGCCTCTTCTCTGTTCCGGCCCCGCCGTTTCGCTTCACCGCGAGCGGCGGGGTTTTTACTTTTCCCGCCGGGCTCTTGCTATAATTGGGCTTTTTGCCGCTGTTGTGGCCGGTCTCTGACCGAGCCACGCCGCCGACCGAAGGTCGCATGGGCGAATGGCGAGACCGTAGGTCGGACGTTTCGGCGGGGTCGGGAGACCCTCGCCGAACCTGTTGGCTTTTTCGGTCCCTTTCCCCCGGCTTGCTATGGACCCCAAGTGTTGGCTCTTGGAACGGCATGTTGCTCGGTTGCATCTGCCTGGATTGTCGTGTTCCTTTGATGCCGATCGTCCCGCCGAAGGGCTGACGATGATTGCTGTTGGTGATCGGCCTTGGTCTGGCGGACACCTGTTGGGGGTCACCAGTTCGGTCCAATCCGCCGCCACGATGACCCCCATGGATTGCTACGTCCGCGGCGATGATTTGATCGCGGTCTACGAAACGGGCCAGCCCGATGCGGCCCGCGTCGATCTGCTTTGGCATGCGGCCCGGCCGGCAACAGGGGCCCCGTGGCATGCCCGCGTCGATCTGCTGGTATCGGTGCGTAGCGATCGGCTCGACTGGCGACACGCGGTTTGTCTCGAAAGCGCCCTTCCGGAGTTGAGGGTGGTCGAGAACGGTGATTCGTTGGGAGATCTCTTTGCCGCCCGGGGCTGGTGGCTCGCGTTGATGGTCCATCCGAGCGATCTAGGCCACCGTGCATTGACCGCGGAGACCGAGACGTCCACTGCCTGCCGTTTACACCACCAGTTGTTTCAGACAGATTCGTTGGAGAAGGGCGTGATCCTCCGTGCGCGGGCGAGGGTGTGGTTCTTGCCCTCCGGCGTCGAGAGGGCCGTGGTAGACGCATGTTTCGCCGAGTTCGCCGCGGCCGATCCACCCTTAGGCACTTGAACATGAGCGACATTTTCATTACGGAAAACTTCCTTTTGCAAAGCGATCGCGCCGTCGAGCTGTACCACGGCTTTGCCCGCGATTTGCCCATCATCGACTACCATTGCCATCTGCCGCCGCGGCAGGTCGCCGAGGACCACCGCTTCGCCAACCTCACGCAGATTTGGCTCTGCGGCGATCATTACAAGTGGCGGGCGATGCGCTCGGCCGGCGTCGCGGAACGCTATTGCACAGGTGACGCTACGGACTGGGAGAAATTCGAAAAGTGGGCCGAGGTGGTGCCCAAGACACTCCGCAATCCGCTCTATCACTGGACCCACCTGGAACTCAAACGGCCGCTGGGGATCAGCGACCGCTTGCTCAATCCCCAGACGGCGCGGGGGATTTGGGAGCATTGCAACGCAATGCTCGCCCGAGACGACATGTCGTGTCGCGGCATCATGCGGCAGATGAAAGTCGTGCTGGTCTGCACGACCGACGATCCGCTCGATTCGCTGGAATACCACGCGGCGATCGCAGCCGACCCGACGTTCAAGATCCGCGTGCTGCCGACCTTCCGGCCCGACCGGGCCCTGGCGATCGACGCGGCGGAGAGCTTCAATCACTACGTCGACCATTTGGCCGAGGTGAGCCGCGTCAATATCGGCGACGCTTTCCCCTGCTTCCTCGAGGCCCTGCGGAAGCGGCACGATTTCTTCCACAAGGCCGGCTGCCGGCTTTCCGACCATGGAGTGGAGAGCTTCGAACCATTGGAAGGCACGGCCCTGGAGGCGACCGGCATTTTCGCCCGGATGCGTCGCGGCGGTCGGCCCTCGGCCGAGGAAACTGCGCGTTTCCGCTCGGCCCTGCTCTATGAACTGGCCCTCTGGGACCACGAGCGCGGCTGGACGCAGCAGTTCCATATCGGCGCGATGCGAAACAACAACACGCGGATGTTTCATCAACTCGGCGCCGACACGGGCTTCGATTCGATGGCCGACGGCAGTTACGCCCGCGGGCTTTCCCGGTTCCTCGATCGGCTCGACCGCACGAACCAGTTGGCGAAGACGATCCTCTACAACCTCAATCCCGCGCACAACGAAGTCCTGGCCACGATGATCGGCAACTTCCAGGATGGCAGCGTGGCCGGCAAGATGCAGTTCGGCAGCGGCTGGTGGTTCCTCGACCAGAAGGACGGCATGGAGAAGCAGCTCAACTGCCTCTCGAACCTTGGGCTGCTGAGTTGTTTTGTCGGCATGTTGACCGACAGCCGGTCGCTGCTTTCCTACACGCGGCACGAGTATTTCCGCCGCATTCTCTGCAATCTCTTAGGCGCCGAGATGCACCAGGGCCTGTTGCCGGACGACGTGGAGTTGATCGGTGCGATGGTCCGCGACATTTGCTATTACAACGCAGAGAGTTTCTTTGGGTTCGAGTTGCCGAAGTAACTACGGAGAACGCCCGCCGTGCTCGACCTTCAACCTCATGCCGACGGCACCGTCCTTCCCGTACGGGCCCAACCGGGGGCGCGGCGGAACGAGGTTCGCGGGCTCCAAGACGGCGCCTTGAAGGTCTGTGTCACCCAGGCCCCGGAAAAAGGCAAGGCCAACAAGGCCATCGTCGAGTTTCTGGCGAAGTGGTTGGGGCTGCGGAAATCGCAGATCGAGCTGGTTTCCGGCGAGACGGCTGGGCATAAGAAGTTTCTCGTTCGCGCGATCGCACCAGAAGACCTGGCCCAACGGATCAATTTGAGGTTGGCTGAGAACAAGTAACCTTGCCATCAGAACCACAACCGCACGCCGCCGATCAACCCGTTCCAATGTACGCTGCCGATGTCGCTGAACTCGTAACCGGTATAGAGCTCGACCGAACGATAGACCACGCCCGCCGTCGTGCGAAAGCGGAAAAGCCCCGCGTGCCCCAGCGTCCCGCCGTCGAGCACTCCCGAGAAGACCCAGGGCTTTGCCGGGAAAAAGTCGGCGCCGTAGGTGAAGTTGATGCCCAGGTCGGTTTGGGTGGCATCGTTCAGCCAATTGATTCCCATCCCGGCACGGAACTGCGCCGTTTCACTTTGCGCAAAACGATAGGTCACATTGCAATCGCCCGTCCATAACTGGTCCTGCCCTCCGTCGGCCAGGCGTTCGGCCACGTGCTGGAAGCGGGCATCGAATTCGAATCTCGATGCCGTGCTGATCAGCAGATGGCCGTTGATCCGGTCGAGGTTGTCGAAGGCATCGACGTAGTCGGCGTCGAAGCGGACTGCAAACGGGAAGGTTTCGGGAGGGCTGGTCGTGTCGTCGTAGGGGAATTGGTGCAGATTGACAAAGGCATAGTTGTCCTTTAAGAGTTCATGCGGCAACCAAATTGGCGCCGCGATGACGGTGCCGACCTCTCGCGCAGTGTAGAGAAACAGGATCTCCTTCAGGGGGTCGAACGGCGAATCGTCGTCCGAGTCGCCGCTGGATGACTTCGAATTCGATGACTGCGGTGGAGGCGGCGCTTTCTGGACGTCATTGCGAATCGTCTCCAGGGTTTGCGAATGAAGGGAAGCCGCAGTTCCAAACAGCAACAAGCCCGCGACTATCGCAGCAGAAACCGCGCGGAACGCCCGAACATTGCGTGGAATCGCAGCCATGGCCCGACCCCGAGGTTGTTGTGGACGCTGAACCGACTCCCAGACGAGGGGCGAATATTAACATGTCCCGACCGGAGGGGCAAGAGCAACCCCTTTCTACTCTTCCTGCTGTCGCAGTCTGGCCAAGACACTAAAATCCTCCAGGGTCGTCGTATCGCCGACCGTCTCGCGGCCGGCGGCCACGTCGCGGAGCAGGCGCCGCATGATCTTGCCGCTGCGGGTCTTAGGCAGCGACGCCGTGAAGCGGATGTCGTCCGGCACGGCCAGAGAGCCAATCTCCTTGCGGACGTGGTCCTTGAGCTGCTGTCGCAACTCCTCGCTGGCCTCGTATCCGCCCGTCAGCGTGACGAACACCGCCACGGCCTCGCCCTTGAGTTCGTGCGGGCGGCCCACGGCGGCCGCTTCGGCCACGGCGTCGTGGCTGACCAGGGCACTTTCAATCTCGATCGTGCTCAGGCGGTGGCCGGAGACGTTCAACACGTCGTCGATCCGGCCCATGATCCAGTAGTTGCCGTCCACATCGCGACGGGCGTTGTCGCCGCAAAGATAGTTGTGCGGCGCCTCGGTCCAGTATTGCAGCTTGTACCGCTCGTCGTCGCCCCAGATTCCCCGCAACATGCCCGGCCATGGCTTGCCGATCACCAGCCAGCCGCCGTTGCCCGTGCTCACCGGCTTGCGGTCCTCGCCGACGATCTCGGGAAACACGCCGGGCAGCGGCCGCGTGCAACTGCCGGGCTTGGTCGTCGTGGCTCCGGGCAACGGGCTCATCATGATCCCGCCCGTCTCCGTTTGCCACCAGGTGTCGACGATTGGGCAGCGGCCGCCGCCGATCTTCTCGTGATACCACATCCAGGCCTCGGGGTTGATGCCTTCGCCCACGCTGCCCAGCAGCCGCAGGCTCGACAGGTCGTACTTCTCGACCCAGGGATCGCCCCATTTGATGAAAGTGCGAATCGCGGTCGGGGCCGTATAGAGGATATTGATGCGGTACTTCTCGATCATCCGCCACCAGCGGCCGCAGTCTGGCGCGTCGGGGGCCCCTTCATAGAGGAAGACCGTCGCCCCGGCCGACAGCGGACCGTAGACCACGTAGGAATGGCCAGTAATCCAACCCATATCGGCCGTACACCAGAAGATGTCCTCGTCGCGGATGTCGAACACCCATTCGGTTGTCTTCTTCACGAACAGGTTGTAGCCGGCCGTGGTGTGCTTGATGCCCTTGGGCTTGCCGGTTGAGCCGCTGGTATAAAGGATGAACAGCGGCGTCTCGCTGTCCAGCGGCTCGGCGGGGCAATCGGCAGAGCCCTCACTCCCCGCCCCTCTCCCGGAAGGCGAGGGGAGATTGGCGGTCAACTCGTGCCACCAGAAGTCGCGGCCGGTGGTCATCGCCACGGCGTTGCCGGTCCGGCGAAGCACGACGCACTTCTCGACCGTCGGCGACTTCTGCAAGGCGATGTCAACGTTCTCCTTCAAGGGCAACTGCTTGCCGCGGCGCCAGCCGCCGTCGGCGGTGAGGACCACTTTGGCCGACGCGTTGTTATTCCGCTCAGCGATGGCCTCGGCGGAAAAGCCGCCGAAGATCACGCAATGAATCGCGCCGATCCGTGCGCAGGCCAGCATGGCAATCGCCAGTTCCGGCACCAGCGGCATATAGATCGAGACCACGTCGCCCCGGCCTACCCCCAGTTTCTTCAGCGCGTTGGCAAACCGGCAGACCTCGGCGTGCAGCATCTGGTAGGTCAGCACGCGGGTCTCGCCGGGCTCGCCTTCCCAGACCAGGGCCGCCTTGTTCCGCCGCGGGGTTTGAAGATGGATGTCCAGACAGTTGTAGGAAATGTTTGTCTTCCCGCCGACGAACCACTGGGCAAACGGCTCGTCCCACTGGAGCACCTTCTGGAAGGGCTTGAACCAGTGCAGTTCATCAGCCATGCGGCCCCAGAATCGCTCCAGGTCTTCAGCCGCCTCACGGCACAGTTTCTCATACTGCGCCATGGAACCGATTCGGGCCTTCGCCGCAAATTCGCTTGGCGGCGGGAAGACCCGCTCTTCTTTCATCACGTGATCGATCTGGCCGGACCTCGGCGACGACATAAGCACTCCCCTCCGGAAGAGGTGGTAAAAAGAAGCGAAAAATCCCAGTGGAAGCTGTCAATAAGCTTTGTCGCCAATTCTAGCGCATGGTCGATCGGCCGACAATAGGTTAGCGATCAATCTTGTCCGGCTTCGATGCTTCAAGATGCGTCCGGAAAATCGAATCGACGAGTCGAGCACATCCCGACGTTAAGCGAGCCAACACTTTAAGCTGATCCTGGCACGACCTGTTGGGTGATTCGTTCGGGTAATTTACTCGATGGGAGACTTCACCCCACACTTCGTCCATCAAGGTCCGAACTTGAACCTCGCACGTGACTCTGGTACGTTGGTTCGCCTGAATCACGTAGTGTATCGTCGTGTACATCGTCTCCCTGGACCGAGTCGCGATTCCAAATTCCTTGAATAGGTTCTCGTACTCGATATCCCAGCAATTCGCGGTCGGCTCTTCCACAAGGGTGCTCGTACAGAATGATGTTATCCAGGGAGCATTGGGCAGCCGTATTTGTCGATGTTTTGCCAGAATGTTTGCCATCGGCCTGGTGTGAGTCGTAAGCTACGTATGGACAATACGGCACTCGCCCCCTCATCCTTCCAACGCGAGCCTGATTTGCACAGCCGCTGCTTGATCAAGGTCTTGCACGCCGCCTCCGTCACACCGCTGCCGATCGGCCAGTTCCGCGCTACCGAGTAAGAGTATTTCATCCGCTCCCTCTGGTTTGCCAGGTAGGTGATCGTCGACACCATGGTCTCTGCATCTTGGGCGTTTTTCAGCACTTTCGTCGAGAGGAACTCCTCCAGCACGGAAAGCAAACGCCCTGTCGCTCCCTGCTTGTGTTTCAACTGGTGTAACTGGTTCTCCAGCCATGCTTCCCGCTCGGCCTTCCTTTCCTTTCCCTTGCCGGGAAACATCACCACCGCCACCTTGCCCACGTATTCACTGGCGTGATAGAAATCCAGCGTCTGATAGTCCGTCATGGGCTCCAAGTAGCTCCAGTTGTCGGCAGCCCCATCGCCCAAACCGATGTACGGCAGTTGCGGATAGGCATCCTTCACCCGCTCCACTTCCCGACGGAATTTGGCGTGGAACTTTTCCTTCCCATACTCGGGCGTTGCACCCGTATAAATCGTGTGCAGGCGTTGCCCCTGGGCATCGTAAAAGGCGATGGTCCCGGTCATCGCCAACCGCCATCCGTCCTCTAGCAAAAGCATGCACGTTCCATCCACTCCGATCCCAATCGAGGCGCAGGGCCGCTCGAATTCCGGCAAGGCATATTCCCACGTCTCCTCCTTGGCCACGGCATAGGCTCCCACCGTATCGCCCAGCGACTTGACGTACCGCTTGCAAATCTCCCGATGATTGCATTCCCGCAAATCGTCGACTACCGCATCGGCCCCCGCTTCCGCGTATTTGTAGGAGACGAGCTTCGCGAATCTCGGCGTGGCGTTGAGAACCATTCGCGACTTCTCTTCCAGCGGGCAAAAAGTCTTGCCTCCCGCAGACGTTTGATAGACATGACGCAACACAGAGACCGTCCCATACGGCGTCTCGTAATCTTGGCTGGATTGGCCCTTGCTGGTCATGCGCACGGAACCGCACTGGATCGGACTCCCGTCCGTATCGAACTGCTTGAGTTTCTCCTGCGTGGCCAGCAGGCCGGCTGTCTGGAGACCATCCTGAATCGCTTCCTCGGCCTCTAACATGGAACCGCTTAACGACAACGTGACCTCAATTGTGATCGAATCCTTACCTTGGCGCGTGATTTGCGCAGTCATGGTGATTCCTCCGTGAAAACGCCACACCCGGATCCTCGTTGGACAACTTGGCCAAGCTTGACGACAGAGCCGGACATTGCTTGAATAACAACACCAGAGGCTACCCAATACATCCCGCTGTGTCTACATCATCTTATGCGAGCACCCTTCCACAAGGCGAAGTTGTTGCTCTGCAAGGATGCCCTGGATTGCCAAATGAATGTCGCGCACCTGGTCCGTGTGTAGATGAATAATTCGAATGCCGGCCAGGTCGGTAATACGGTCAAAGAGCGTCGTCTCGTCGATCACATCGCCCTGAGCGGCCTTGCGTATGAGCTTCTCGCGAAGGTGACCCGGATCCTTGACGCGGTACTTGAGAAATTGGGTACATCGCGCCAACCCAGCGTCGTTTCGGAAGTAAGCCATCAGGGCCTGTGCAAAGTTCTCAAAAAGATGGCGGTTCCCGACGAAATGCTCGACAGCGGCCTCAACCGACTTTCGATTCCGTTTCGATATTACATCATCTCCCATCCTTCACATCCTCCTCCGCAACGCCTCTGGTTCATGCAAAGGCGACGTGGTCTTGATGATATGCTGGGCGATATCGCGAAAAGCCTTCTTGGCGACACTTTTCTGGTCCTCATAGGTACTGGAACATTTCCAGAGTGGAACGCCTTCACGTTGCGACAATTGCACGAGTGAAGCGAAGTCCTTGACCTTTCCGACGATTGGATCGGTAGTCCCGTCAGGCGCCAACGCTGGATCAATTGAACGCAGCGCCGCCGCGACATGCTCATATACTCGTCTCTTGATCTGACGAAGATACTTTGCGGGCTCCTGGGCCATCGTCTGGCCATACTCTTTGAATCTTTGTGGAATGTATCCCAGGAATCTCGGACTGCCGGCCAGCAAGTCCGCACCGTCGGGGGCTAGCGAGGAAATCGTCCGTGCGTCCACAATCCATCGCTTCAAGGTCTCGCCAAGCATGCTGAGCGCCCGCACCGAGAAAAGGTCGCATGCAACCGGAACGATGAGAAAATGGGAGTCGAGCAAGAGGACGCGGTTCAATGGCCCGATGTTCGGCCCTGTATCGTAGAAGACAAAATCGAAGCTGCTTCGTTCGTTCACCTTGGACACAAGATTACTGATCGATGCCGTTGCTCGCAGGCCCCCAAGACGTCGTTTGAAACTGTCGGTCCAAGCTTCGGCGAGAAACTCTTCATACTCGAACAATCGGATGTCACCCGGCAATAAGGCGAGGCCACCGATTTTTTGGGGTTCGATCGTCTGCGCCTCCCCCATGCGATCCACCAGCGGTTTCACTGCCGTCCAAATCGTTTGGCCTTCCGGACTATCGGAGTGGTCCAAAAGGCTGTCAACAACGTCATCGGCAAGCAGGTAGGAAGTTAGATTGCATTGCGGATCGCTGTCGACCAAGAGCACAGACTTGCCTAAGTCGGCGAGCGCACAAGCGATGTTTACGGCAAGCGTCGTCTTTCCGACGCCACCTTTGTGATTGTAAATGATAATACGAACAGGTGGATGGCTCACTCGCACTTCTCCGGGTGCCGGGTCAATTCTCGGACGGTTTGTTGTTTCTCGCTGCCTTCCGTCCGCGGCGCGTACGCATGCTCATCAAGACTTCCTTAGCGGTCGCGCGATCGGGAAGGGCCTCGACGTATCGTTCGCCGTGGGCCGAGAGTTGCTTGGCACCCTTTCCCGCAGGCACGAGCAAACCGGCATTTGCCGCGTTAACCACCGCGTACGCGGCGTTTGAGAACTTCACTTGCGCCGCCTCCGTATTCAGCAGACTGATGTCAACGGTCTTGAAATGCGGCGTGTCGCGATAGTGCGTAAGGTAGTATGCCAAACAGGCAACTCGCTCGACATCCGTCTGGGGCTGCTTTTGAAATAGAAAGTCCTTGGGCGAGAGCTCAGGGCTACTTGCGAAACTGGTCGTGCGAACACCGTGCGTTGAAGCCGTTTGTGTCGACTGATCAACTGGTCTGAATGCAGATTCGGCAGGCGCATCGGGAAAAAAAGTTTGGACGGTTTGCAGAATCCGTCTACGCGTATTGCTGTCGAAATTCAGCAAATGATTGATGATCTCGCTCACGGCCGCACAGGCAACTCGCTCGACATCCGTCTGGGGCTGCTTTTGAAATAGAAAGTCCTTGGGCGAGAGCTCACGGCTACTTGCGAAACTGGTCGTGCGAACACCGTGCGTTGAAGCCGTTTGTGTCGACTGATCAACTGGTCTGAATGCAGATTCGGCAGGCGCATCGGAAAAAAAAGTTTGGACGGTTCGCAGAATCCGTCTACGCGTATTGCTGTCGAAATCCAGCAAATGATTGATGATCTCGCTCACGGCCGCGTGAACAGCTCGTTCGTCGATTTGTGCTTCTGTGCTCATCGGTATCCTTACGATAGGCAGCCACTATTATACAACTATATTTGACACTAGTATAAAATATATCATGCTCGCGAATATCCGGCAAGCCGGGGATTGCGATCCGAGAGAGAAGCTCCATTGGCTTCGGGTTGACACCGCGCACCCCTCATCGGTGGGGTCACGTCCTCATCGGATACCTGCCAACGCCGCCGTTGCGGCGTAATCACGAATCGCGGTCGTTGCCCCCATGGCCGTGATGCAACAGGCCCCGGCCGCGGCGCCCAACAGGCCGGCACTGCGAACGTGTAGCCCGCGGAGGAGTCCCGTCAACAGCCCGGCGAAGAAGCAGTCGCCGGCGCCCGTGGTATCGACGATCGGACCGGGCGGAGCGACGGCGGGAATCTCAAGGTATTCGCCCGACGCCGGGCTGAGCAGAACACCCTTCGAGCCCAGCTTCACGCCCAGCAGGCCGGCCGCACCGCATTCTCGGTAGAGGGTGAGAATCGCCTGCGGGTCGGCCAGGCCGGTCTGATAGCTGGCCTCGTTCAAACTGGGAACGTAGACATCGAGGTGCGGCAGGATGCGATCGAGCGGCTGCATCGAACCGCCGCTGCCCGCACAGTCCAGCGCCGTCTTGCAGCCGGCATCGCGGATGGCCGCCAGGACCTCCGGCAGATCGTCTTCCAAGTTGGGCATCAACGAATAATAGCCGATGAGGGTCATGCGGCTGCGGGCGAACAGGTCGAGGTGCTCGAGGAAGAGCGGCCGGTCCATCAGCTTCGGCGCGCCGACACAATGGGCGAAACTCCGCTCGCCGCTGGGATCGATGAGCACCACCGTTGTGCTCGTCGCGGCGGTGGGGTGCACCAGCAGCCCCGTGCAATCGAGCCCTTCGGCCTCGAACCGGCCGCGGATGAGCCGGGCCCACTCGTCGCGGCCGACATAGGTGAAGACGGCCGTTTTCATGCCCAGGCGGGCCATGGCCACGCCCGAATTGCTCACGATCCCGCCCGTCGTCACCTCGAGCGGCTCGGTGAGCAGCAGTTGGCCGCCGCCGATGGCTACATCCAGGCTGACCGGACGGCAAAGGATGTCGGTCACGCACGATCCACAGAGAATACAGTCGATATCTTTAGGCATAGTCCGTCAATCTGCTCCACCGGAGCCGGCGGGGTCAAGTTTTCTTCGTAGAATGGAATACACTCCGTTTTCTGGCCCTTCCGGTTCTGGATGCACGGTTACGATCAAGGCCGCGCGGACGCTTGTTCCTATTTGCCCGCTTTTGCCGGACCGGAAGTGCTGTCCGCCGGCAGGATCTTCTGCCCGGCCAGCCACTCCAGCGACCGGGTCTGCCACGCATCCCACATGGGGCCCTTGTAGCCATTAAGCCCGTGGCCGCCGCTGGGCAACTCAAGATACTCCGCCGCCACCTTATGGGCCTTCAGCGCTTCGTACATCATCCGGCTGTGGTCGGGCATTACCAGCGTGTCGTCTTTGGCATGGGCCAGGAACATCGGCGGTGTCTTGTCCGTGACTTGCTTCTCATTGGAGAACAGGTCCACCATCTCCGGCTTGGGATCTGGTCCCAACAAATTGGTCCTCGACCCGCCGTGGGTCTTTTCGCCCATCGTAATTACCGGATAAATCAGGATCGCAAAATCCGGGCGGCAGCTCACGCGCTCGATCGGGTCCGCCGACTTGGGATCGCCGCCATTGAAATGTGTGCCGGCCGTGGAGGCCAGGTGCCCGCCCGCCGAAAAGCCGATAATGCCGATGCGGCCCGGGTCGATATTCCACACCTTGGCGTTGAAGCGGACGGTGCGGATGGCCCGCTGTGCATCCAGCAGCGGTACGAACGGCCTGCCCCGCGGCAGCCGGTATTCCAGCACGATCCCAGCGATACCATGCCGGTTGAGCCACTGGGCGATGCCATGACCTTCGGGTCCCGAGACCAAACCCCCATATCCGCCGCCTGGGCAGATCACGATGGCCGTCCCATTAGGCTTCGCCGCCGGATGAACGGTAATGAAGGCGTCAGCCGCCTCGAAGTTGCCATCACTCACAAGCGCCCGGCCTGACCAGAGGGAGAGCTTCCGGGCGGTCAGAACCGACTCCTTCTCCTTTTTCGGAGGCCGCTCGCTCGTTTCGGCACAGGCTGTGGCCACAAACCCTAACACAAGACCCATCGCGACGATCGTTCTTTTCATGTTAATCAATTCCCTTGGCGGACCGTGGTTGCCTCCGCATCGACCACGATTCGAAACCTGATGACGCCCGGATAGGTCGATTCGGGGCCAGGGTCGCTCTGGATGTATTCGATTTCACTGATCGAGTAGCCCGCGTTGCCCTTGCCGACGTGCCCGTGCCTGTGGTTCTTCTCGGCCTTGCCCCGGTCTTCGGGTGGAATGTGCTGCGGATCAACCGTGTCCTGGCGGTCGAGCTGATCCGAACTGTCACTCACCCTTTCCCATCCGTCGCTGAACATATCGTAGAATCCCCAGGCGTTGGGCCGCCGGGACTTGACCACCCTAGGTTGCACGTTGCTGCTGTCTTGGTCCTGGTACTTCTCCTTGAACGTCGGGTTGGAAGTGCCAACGCGCGCCGCGTATTCCCACTCGGCGGCGGTCGGCACGCGGACCTTCCGCCCCATCTTCTGCGACAAGACGCGGCAGAACTCGTACATCTGGACGCAGGAGACGTTAGCCGGGGCCTTGGCCGTCTTCTCCGTGCTGGAAGTACTGCCCGTCACCGCCTCGAACATCTCGCGGGTGATCGGGTGTTCGGCCATGTAGAATCCCTTGGTGAGCGTCACCATGTGGGGAGGGGCCTCCTGCCAGTGCGGACACTGGTAATAGGGATCGCCCATGAAGAACTTGCCCGCCGGCGCCCAGACACACCGCAACGACAACTTGTCGTTGATCCTGAGCACAAGCGGCGGACGGTCAGGCATAACCCAGGGCTTGTCGGGCGCCAGCATCTTAACCGGATATTTCCACGCCGTGTCCGCGAACTTGCTGACGGTGATCCACCGCCTGCCGCCCTCCTCCCTGACCGTTCCCGTCAGGGCCGTGTGTTGCCGGGCACCGTAGGTCGCCTTCTGGTGCAGTTCGTCGGCATGGGGACCGTCGATGAAATACTTCAACCTTGCGGTGAATTGATCCTGGAACTTTCGTGCGGCTTCCGCGTCGAGGCCCTTGTCGGGGTAGTGCTCGGCCATGATCTTGTCCACTTCGGCCCGGATCTCCGGCGTGCCGTCCAAGGCATAGACGAAGACGCTTTTCTCCCGTTCTCCCGTATGGACGTTGTTGAGCACGATTCCTTTGATCGTGATTTCGCGTGCAGACAGTGGGCAGGTTAAGGCCGAAACCATCGTGGCCGTGATTGTCAAGCAGCAACGGAGTACATGTCTCATGCGACGGTTCCCTTCACGGCTGGACGCAAGTTCCAGGGGGTGACTTGCGCGATCATCGCGCAAGTGCAGCCCAGAGCATCATGATCCCGCGCGAAACGCCGGTACGCAAGTCCCGGCATCCAAGGTCGGCAAGACCTGCCTCTCGGCGATGAATGGACCGCGCGGGAGCTTTTCAAATTCACGCATAATTCGTTGTCATAAGTGGCAAGCCCGTGCCGGCGTTTCCAGTTCGGGTCAATATGATCGTTGGTAATGTTATGTATAATCGAATATCATGTTTGACAATGCTAGGCTTGGTGTATAATGAACCTCTTCAGTCTTGAAGGGTGCAAGCCCAAAAGCGGATTCGCTCAGCGTCGGCAGTGTCCGCTTACCTGGTGCCATCGTTGGACATGACGCTCCTCCATTGGGCAATGCCATGTCGCAGCCTGTATGTCCGGACGTGCTGGTCTACGTCTGCGCAAATTGCGCTGCCCAAACAGGAACGTTGCCGCGTCAATGGAAACACGACGGCGCCCACGTGGTGGTGCATGAAATCCCTTGCAGCGGCAAGATAGACACGCAGTATCTCATGCACGCGTTGGAGGGTGGCGGGCGGGGGATTTGCATCGTTGCCTGTCCCAAAGGCGAGTGCCACCTGGCCCAGGGGAATTATCGGGCGGAGATCCGAATTCGTTCGGTGCAGCGGCTGTTGGGCGAAATCGGTTTGGAGGCGGAGCGGGCCGTGTTGGTCCACAGTTCGCCGAGCGATTCGCCCGAGCGGCTGAAGCAATTGGTTGAGCAAAGCGTCGCGCGACTTTGTTTATTGGGCGAAAGTTCGCTGCGCGGTTGGACCTGCGTAGAACAGAATTTATTCTGTTTAACGGAGAAGAAGATAACGGAATAGACTCTGTGCTACCAAGACGACGGAATAAATTCCGCCCTACGAAGAGGAATCGATGAACAAACCGACGGACTTGCGGCAGCGTCTGGAATCAGGACAACGCCTGCTCCTGGCCGAGATTTCGCCGCCGGCGGAGGCCGCACCAGCCGGCGTGCAGCAGTTGGCCAAACGTTTCGCTGGCAAGATCCACGCCCTGGGCATCAGCGACAATCGCGACCGGGTGGGCATGGCCGCATTGGCCGCCGCTTCTCTGGTGGCCGGCCAAGGTGTCGAACCGATCCTGCACGTGACCACGCGCGATCGAAATCGCATTGCCCTGGTCTCCGAGATCCTGGGCGCCCGCGCGCTGGGCATCCGCAACATCCTTTGTACCAGCGGTACGCATCAGACGCTGGGGCGATTCCGGGCTGCCAAGAACGTCTACGACGTCGACGCGATCCAACTCTTGCAAACCTGCGCCAACTTGGGAAAAGACGCTTCCCTGGTTGGCGAAGAGGCCATTGCCGGGGCAGAGGGATTCTGCCTGGGCGCCGTGGCATCGCCCAACGCCGATCCGCTGGAGCTGCAGATGATCCGGCTGGGCAAGAAGGTCTCGGCGGGCGCCTGGTTCCTCGTGAGTCAGCCGATCTATGACCTGGAGCGGTTCAACACCTGGTGGGCCGAGGTCAGCCGGCGCGGGCTGCACGAGAAAGTGGCCATCCTGGCCGGCATCGAGCCGTTGGGCGAGGACACGTTGGAACACGTGCGGGCGAAACGGCGGCCCGGGGCACCCGCTTGCGGGTCGCGGATCCCCGATGCGGTGTTCCAGCAGGTCGCCTCGAAGACCGACGCCGCGGCCCGCCGCCGTGCGGCGATCGACGTGGCCGTGGAGACCGTCAAGCGGCTGGGCGGGACCAAGGGGCTCCGCGGCTTTTCCATCGGCGTCGACGGCGATCCGGACGCCGCGTTGGAGGTTATCGAGAAATCTGGCATCGAGCAATCCGCATTGGGGAACTAGCCGTGCCTGCCAAGTACGTCATCCATACCAAGCCTGCCGCCGGCCGATTGCGCCCGTGGGAAAACTTGGCATTGTCGACTGGCGCGAAGATTGTTCGTCCTGCCACAACTGCGTGAAGCGCGGCTGCGTCTATGGGTTCTATCGCGACGAGGCCGACACCCTCCGCGACGAAGTCGGCTACCTGGACTATATCTACCAGTGCAAGGGCTGCCTGAACTGTGTGCAGGATTGCACCAAGAACATCCTCACCCGCGTCGTCAATCCGGAGTTCAACCGGCTGGGCGACTCCCATTACACGCCCGAGATCATCCTCTCGACCTGGTTCCAGGCCGAGACGGGGCGGATTCCGGTATCGGGCTCCGGCTACGGCGGTCCCTTCAGCGGGCCCGGCTTCGACTCGATGTGGACCGACATGTCGGAAATCGTGCGGCCCACGCGCGACGGCATCCACGGCCGCGAGTACATCAGCACCAGCGTCGATATCGGCCGAAAACTGCCCTACCTGGCCTTCCGCGACGGGCAACTGGCGGTTACGTCTCCGCCGCTGCTGGAGATACCCCTGCCGGTGATTTTCGACGTGGTTCCCCAGCATTGGCGGCGGGGGCCGGTGGTGGAGTCGATTGCCGCGGCGGCTGCGGAGTTGGGCACGATGGCGGTGATTGCTTCGGGCGACGGTGATCGCTCGTGGGCCGAGGCGGCCCAAGGGCATGTCATTCCGTTGGTGGACCGCGCGGGAACAAACGGCCGGCGCTCGTAGTCCCGGCTTTAGCCGGAATCCCGGGGAAATCCCGCCTAAAGGCGGGGCTACGAACCGTGGCCGCGACGTCGCGATCGGCCCTCACCCCGGCCGTCTCCCGGAGGGCGAGGGGGACCAAAAGGCCCCACTGCTGATGGTTCCCGACCGTGAGGATGTGATGACCCTCCAGACCGCGCTGAAGGCACGGAACCCCAACCAGGTCGTGGCAATCCGTCTGCCGGCCAGTCCGGCGGTGGCCCCGCGCGTCTTAGAACTGACCCGGCAAGGAGCTGAGGTGCTCCATTTGGTGTTCGACGCCCACGGACGCGAGACGGGCTGCGTGTCTCCGCGTCACATGCGCGACGTGCTGCGCGAGGTGCATGCATCGCTGGTCAAGGCCGGCGCGCGCGACGAAATCACGTTGATCGCCTCGGGTGGGATCGCCCTGGCCGAGCACATGGCCAAGGCCATCATTTGCGGCGCAGACCTTGTGGCCGTCGACGTCCCCCTGGTCGTGGCCCTGGAGTGCCGCTTGTGCGGCGAGTGCCAGAAAGAGACCGACTGCCCCATCGCCTTGGAGGAAATCGGTGGCGACTTGGCCGTCCACCGCATCGTGAACCTGATGGGGGCGTGGCATTCCCAGTTGCTCGAGGTGCTCGGCGCGATGGGCATCCGCGAAGTCCGCCGCCTGCGTGGCGAGACGGGCCGCTGCATGTTCTTCGAGGACCTCGAACGAGAGGCTTTTGGCAAACTGTTCGGAAAGAGGAAGGACGGCAAGTAGCCAGTAGGCCGGAACCAGCGCAGCGCAGTTCCGACATGCCGGCAACACAACGCGACGACCGCAACGAATACATGCCGGAACTGCGCTGTGCTTCTTCCGGTCTGCGCAACTAACCCCCAGCTCCATGTCAACGACCGAGACATCCCGACCCAGCGAACCGCAAAGCGGCGACGAATTCCTCGCGCACGCCGATTTCGCCGAGATCGCGCCCCAGCCCGGACTGGCGCCGCCGCGGTATCGCAATGAAATCGGCAAGTACAGCGTGCGCCGGGCGTCGAACTGCGCGTCGTGCGGCCGATGCGTCGAGGTCTGCCAGCGCGGCGTACACGTCCGCCCCAAGGGCTATCGAGCCGTGATCCGCCCGTTCGATTACCGTTGCATCGGGCCGGCCTGCGCCGAGAGCGGCGCCTATTGCATCGAGGCCTGTCCGCAAAAGGCACTCTCGCTTTGCGTAAATCCGGTTTTCGAAACGATCGGCGACTGCCGCTGGACGCCCGACCTGTTGGTGAGCAACTGGGAAATGGCAGAGACGGGCTCGCGGCCGGGCAAGCACCTCGAGAGCGAGACGGGGGCCTCCGGCGGCGGGTTCGACCGCCTGCGGTTCCGTTTCCCCAAGGGCGGAAAAGGGGACAGTACCCGGTTGCCGGAACGGCCCGGAGGGTGCTCTGCACAAATGGGTGCTGCCCCCTTTTCCGCCTTGCGGCGCGAGGACATTTCCACGTCGCTATTGTTGAACCGGCGGAACGATTCGAGAGAGAAGGTCCAGATCGACGTTCCCTGGTACGGCGGCGGCATGTCGTTCGGTTCCACGAACATCCGCGTGCTGCTGGGCAAGGCCCGCGTCGCCAAGGCCTTCAATACCTTCACCTGTACGGGTGAAGGCGGCTATCCCGACCGCTTCATCCCCTATCAGGACCACGTGATCACGCAGGTGGCCACCGGGCTGTTCGGCGTTCGCGAGGAGACGGTGCAGCGGGCGCGGATCATCGAGTTCAAGTATGCCCAGGGGGCGAAGCCCGGCCTGGGCGGCCACCTGCTGGGCGACAAGAACACGCCCAGCGTGGCGGCCCTCCGCGAAACGGTCGTGGGCGTGTCGCTCTTTTCGCCCTTCCCCTTCCACAGCGTCTACTCGGTGGAAGACCATAAGAAACATCTCGACTGGATGGCGCACGTCAATCCGCGGGCGCTGCTTTCAGCCAAGGTCTCCACGCCGGGCGACGTCGACATGGTGGCCGTCGGCGTCTACTACGCGGGCGCGCACATCGTGCATCTCGACGGCAGTTATGGCGGCACCGGGGCGGCGCCGAACATCGCCAAGAAAAACATCGCCATGCCCATCGAGTATGCCATCGGCCGGGTCCACCAGTTCCTTGTGGCCGAGGGGATTCGCGATCAGGTCACGGTGATCGCCAGCGGCGGAATCCGCACGCCTTGGGACGTCGCCAAGGCCATTGCCCTGGGCGCGGACGGATGCGTCGTCGGCACGGCGGAATTGGTGGCCGTAGGCTGCATCCGCTGCGGCTGCTGCGAAAGCGGGCGGGGCTGTGCCCGCGGTATTGCGACCACCGATGATGAACTGTTGGAGATGGTCAGTGTCGACTGGTGTACCCAGCGGTTGATCAACCTGTATCACGCCTGGCGCGAGATACTGGTCGATATCCTCCAGCGATTGGGCCTGGATAGCGTAGCCGCTTTGCGCGGCCGTACCGATTTGTTGACGCATTTGGACTATGAGTAGCAACAACAGCCAAGACCGAGTTACCGCCCTGCTCCGCGCGGGCCAACCTGGTCCCCAAGGAACTCCGGGGGCGTCAGCCGTTGGAGGCCGAGGGCGGCTGCGGCGTGACCGGCTTCGCCTGTACGATCCCCGTTGGCGGCCGGCACATCTACGAGCCCTCGATCCAGATGCGCAACCGCGGCAACGGCAAAGGCGGCGGAATCGCGGCCTGCGGGCTGGTGCCGGAAGACATGGGCGTTTCCCGCAAGGTGCTCGAAGACGACTACATTCTGCAGGTGGCCTTGCTCGATCCGGCGGTCCGGGCCGAGGTCGAGAAAGCGTTTATCGAGCCCTATTTCGACGTCGACCAGGGCGGGTTGATACCGACCGTAGATGATCATCGCGACGTGCCGCTGCTGGAAGTCCGGCCGCCGGACGTGGCGCGATACTTCGTCCGCGTCAGGCCGTCGGTCCTGGCCCGCTTCGCTGCAGAGAAGGACCTGGCCTCTCGGGCGGACCTCTCCGAGCGCGATGTGGAAGACGAGTTCGTCTTCCAGAACTCGATCCGTCTGAACAACCAGTACTACGCATCGCTGGGCGACAAGCAGGCGTTCGTGGTCTCACATGCCAGAAACCTGCTCATCGTCAAGATCGTCGGTTTTGCCGAGGCTGCCGTGCAGTACTACCGCATGGAAGACACGCGGGCCCATGTCTGGATCGCCCACCAGCGCTACCCGACCAAGGGCCGCGTGTGGCATCCCGGCGGCGCCCACCCCTTCATCGGCTCCAACGAGGCCCTTGTCCACAACGGCGATTTTGCCAATTACGTCTCCGTATGCGAATACCTGGCCGGGCGCGGCATCTATCCCCAGTTCCTCACCGATACCGAAGTCTCGGTCCTGCTGTTCGACTTGTGGAACCGCGTCTACCGATACCCGGTGGAGTATATTATCGAAGCCCTGGCGCCGACCACCGAGACCGACTTCGACCGGCTGCCGTCCGAGAAGCAGCGGATCTATCGGCAAATCCAGGCGGCGCACGTCCACGCCTCGCCCGACGGGCCGTGGTTCTTCATCATCGCCCGCAGCCTTGCCGAGACGAAGCAGTTCCAATTGATGGGCATCACCGACACGGCGATGCTCCGCCCGCAGGTCTTTGCGCTGCAAGAGGGCGAGGTCTCCATCGGCCTGATCTGTTCGGAAAAGCAGGCCATCGACGCCACGTTGGCCAGTCTTGCCCGCGAGGATTCCCGTTTCACGCCGGTGGCCGACATGTATTGGAATGCCCGCGGCGGCAGCTCGACCGACGGAGGGGCGTTCTTGCTGACGGTGTCGCCAGAGGGGAGCAGGGAGCAGGGAGCGGGGAGCAGAGAAGGGGGGGTGGGGAGCAAGGCGGGTGGCAACGGTTCCAACGGCAACGGTTCGGGTACCCTCCGTGCTCACTGCTCCGTGCTCCCTGCTCCCTGCTCTTACACCATGCAGGTGACGAACAAATTCGGCGGGTCAGTGGCCACGCTGCCCGGCCAGCGGCACTGTAATCTGTCGGTGCCGGCCAAGACGCCGGCCAACACGGCGGTCGATCGAGAGGCGATCGATGCCCTGGTGTCCGGCGGCGACGCGGAGCAACTGTTCGCCCATTTCCGCGATGTCCTGCCCTCGATGGATTACGATCGGCTCCGCTGGTTCGTCGACGGGTTGGCCGCGCAAACGGCGGACAAGAACCCCGCGCTCGGCATTCAGTCGCTCACGCTGGCCATCGACCGCCGTTATCCCACCGGCGACAAGAAGCGGAGCTCAGTGTTGACCATCGTCCGCGGCGGGCTGGAGCGGATCTTCCAAACACAGTTGCTTTGTGATGAGGCCCATGTACGCCAGCCTGGAAAGCCTGACGCACCACAATTTGCCCGCATCACTTGGGACACACGCGATCGCCTGCGCGGTCCGCGGGAGGGCGAAAGCACCTTGTTGATCGATGCCCGCGGCTTTGCTGCCGAAGGCGAGAACTGCGATGCGACCCTGGCGGTGCGGGCCTTCCACTTGGGCTGGCGGCATATCGTGCACTACAACAGCCGCGGGACGCGGTTCCACGCCGCCGGTTTCGGTCCGGCGACCGACGGCCTGCGCGTCGATTGCTACGACAACGCCGGCGATTACCTGGGCTCCGGCATGGACGGGCTGGAGATCTACGTGCACGGCAACGCCCAGGACCAGATCGGCCAGATCACCAAACGCGGCAAGATGGTCATCTACGGCGACGTGGGGCAGACCTTCCTGTACGGCGCCAAGGGCGGCGAGATCTACGTGCTGGGCAATGCCGCCGGCCGCCCGATGATCAACGCCGTGGGCCGCCCGCGCGTGGTCATCAACGGCACGGCCCTGGACTTCCTGGCCGAGTCGTTCATGGCGGGCAATCCGCTGGAAGGCGGCGGCTTCGCCATCGTCAACGGCCTGCGCTTCGACGATTTCGGCAATGTCGTGCCCTTGGACCTGCCCTACCCCGGCGGCAACCTCCTGTCGTTGGCTTCGGGAGGGGCAATCTACGTCCGCGACCCGCATCGCACGCTGGTCGACGAGCAGCTTAACGGCGGAGCCTACCGGCCGCTGGGGCCGGCCGATTGGAAGCTGATGGCGCCCTACCTGCAAGAGAACGAGCGGCTTTTCGGCATCCGCATCGATCGCGACCTGTTGACTGTCGACGGCGTGCAGCGGAGCCCGGCGCAGGTCTACCGCAAGGTTATGCCTCGCAAAGACGCCGAAGCAGAAGCCGAGATGGAAGGGATGGGAGAGTGAGGGGAAGGATGAAGGCGGAAGGATCAAGGATGACAGCAACAGATCGTTTAACCCGGACAGGGCACTCGGGGCACGCGCTTGCGGGTCGCGGGTCGCGACGACGGAGAGGGCAGACTAATGGCTGACGAACTCACCTTAGGGAACACCGGATTCGTCGACGAAGTCGAGCGTCGCAGCGGAACGCCCGTCAGCGCCTGCTTCCAGTGCCATAAATGCACCAGCGGCTGCCCGATCGGGCCGGAGATGGACTTCCTGCCCAGCCAGGTGATGCGGCTGACTCACCTGGGACCTGGAGGGCGAGGTGCTGGAGTCCCAAGCGATCTGGCTCTGCGCGTCGTGCGAGGCCTGCACCACGCGCTGCCCGATGGAGATCGACATTGCCGCGGTGATGGACGCTCTGCGGATCCTCGCCATCGAGCGCAAGGCCGACATCCCCGACAGCCACGGCAAGCAGTTCAATCGCTCGTTTTTGGGCAGCGTGCGTCATCACGGCCGGGTGTTCGAGGCCGGTATGATGGCGGCCTACAAGCTCCGCAGCGGCGATTTTACGTCCGACTTGGACAAGGTGCCCAAAATGCTTGCCAAAGGGAAACTCTCCTTCCTGCCCAAGCGGAGCGGCAATCTCAACGAGCTGCGGCAGGTGTTCCGACGCGCTGAAGAGGAGGAGCAACGGTGAAGTACGCTTACTTTCCGGGCTGTAGCCTGGAGTCGACCGCCTGGGATTTCGACCTGTCGACCCGCGCGGTCTGCCGCCAACTGGGCATCGAGTTGGAAGAGATTCCCAACTGGGTGTGCTGCGGCTCCACGCCGGCCCACAGCAGCAACGCCAGCTTGGCCGTGGCCCTGCCCGTCATGAACTTGCAGAAGGCCCAGGCGATGGGCCGTCCCGTGCTCACCGCTTGTGCCTCGTGCTATGCCCGGCTGCGCACGGCCAATCACCTGGTTCGCAACGAGACGCCCGAGCGCCAAAGGGCCGAGCGGGTCACCGGCAAGCCCTACGACGGAGAGGTCGAGGTTCTTCACGTGCTCGACGTGTTGGTGAACTGCTTCGGCCTGGATCGCATCCGGCACAAGGTCCAGCAGCCGTTGGCCGGCCTCCGCGTGGCGTGTTATTACGGCTGCCTGCTCACGCGGCCGCCGGATGTCGTGGCGTTCGACAACGCGGAGAACCCGACATGCATGGACGAACTGGTGGCCGCGCTAGGGGCCGAACCTGTCGTTTGGCCTTATAAGACCGAGTGTTGCGGGGCGAGCCTGTCGATCACGCGGAGCAACGTGGTGGAGCGTCTGGGCCGCAGGCTGCTCTTGATGGCCCGGCAGGCCGGCGCCCGCTGCATCGTGGTGGCCTGTCCCTTGTGCCAGCTCAATCTGGATCTGCGGCAGTCGGATGCGGCCAAGGGCGGCGAAAACCTGCCCGCAACGCCGGTCCTCTATATCACGCAGCTTCTGGGCCTTGCCCTGGGAATCCCGGCCAAGCAACTGGGGCTGGACGCGCTGAGCGTCAGCGCTGATTCGCTGTTGGCGGAAAGTGGCGGTTTGGCGACTGCAACTGCGACTGTGGGAGGTGTCTCATGAACGCTAAGACCGTCGCCCCAGGTTGCAACGTAGGCCGGAACAAGCTTGCGCAGTTCCGGCACGGACGGTTCCGAAGCCGCCGACACCAATGCGGGAACTGCGTCAGCTTGTTCCGGCCTACGGTACTGGCGACCAGTGCGGGAGGTACAAGATGAACGTCACTACGTCCACCCCAGGCGACGGCGTTTTGAAAAGCGGTGGCGATCATGCGAGCAGGGTGCCCGTACCGCACTCCATAGCAGCCCCGAGCGGCGAGGTTACGGACAATGGGAATGGCCAAACGCCCAATGGTTCAGTGCTGGTCTGCGGGGGCGGGGTCGCGGGAATCCAGGCCGCGCTGGACCTCTCGGCGGCCGGATTCGCCGTCTACCTGGTCGAAGAAAGTCCCACGATCGGCGGCTCGATGGCCCGGCTAGACAAGACGTTCCCGACGGGCGACTGCGCAACGTGCATCATTTCGCCGAAGCTGGTGCAGTGCATGCGAGACTACAACATTGAAGTGCTCACGATGGCCGATGTCATATCGCTGGAGGGCGAGGCCGGGGCCTTCAAGGTCGAGGTCCAGCGCCGTCCCCGCGGCGTCATCGCGGAAAAATGTACGGGCTGCGGCGATTGCTGGAACCTTTGCCCCGTGCGCTACGTTCCCCAGCCGACCCCCGCGATGCAGCCCGGCGAGCGTCTTACGGCGCAGGATGCGGCATGGGTCGATGCGATCCTGGCCCGCTACCGCGATGACCGCGCTCCGCTGATCCCCGTCCTGCAGGACGTGACCGACGAGCGGCGTTATCTGTCCCGTCCGGTGCTGGAGTATGTTGCCGTGCGGCTGAAGATTTCGCTGGCCGAGATCCTCCGCGTCGCCAGCTTCTACAATGCCTTCAGCTTGGCGCCGGTGGGCCGGCACACGATCGAGATCTGCCTGGGCACGGCGTGCTTTGTTCGCGGCTCCGGGCTGCTCTTGGAACGCCTCGAACAGGAACTCAACGTCGCCGAAGGAGAGACCGATTCTCAAGGGCGGTTCACCCTTCGCACCGTTCGCTGCATCGGCTGCTGTGCGGCTAGCCCCCGCCATGCGGATCGATGGCGTTACGTTCGGCAAAGTGAAACTCGACAAGGTCGTGAATGTCCTGGAGCAGTTCGCATGAGCGGTCCGATTCGCACCCAAAACGACCTCGATCAGTTTGCCGCCAGCGGCACCTCAAGCCTTTACCCCGGGCGGCTGAAGATCCTCGTCGGTTCGGCAACCTGCGGGATCGCCGCTGGGGCGAGGGAGGTCGAGGCCGCGGCCATTGAGGCGGTCAAACGGCTGGGGCTGGATGCCGTCGTGGCCCGCACCGGTTGCGTCGGCTTCTGCCAGCGCGAGCCGCTCTTGGACATGGTCCTTCCGGACGGGCCGCGGATCAGCTACGGCAACATGACGGCGAAGAAGACGACCGATTTGCTGGAAGCCTACGCGGCCAGTCGCGACGTGAAGCCCAAATTGGCCCTCTGCCGCTGGGACGGCGAGGACCACGTTGCCACCGGCGAGCGCCACGCCTATCCGGCGGCGAGCAACGGCGCCGGCTCGATCCCCGCCTGGTCGGCCGTCGACTTCTATCGCCGCCAGAGCCGGGTCATCCTCCGCAATTGCGGCTCGATCAATCCCCTTTCGCTGGAAGAGGCAATCGCCCGCGGCGCCTACCGCGGCGCCTTGCGGGCCCTAGCAGGCATGGGACCGGACGCGGTGATCGAGGAAGTGCTGAAGTCGGGGCTCCGCGGCCGCGGCGGCGCGGGCTTCCCCACCGGTCGAAAATGGCAGACCGCCCGGCAGGTCGAGTCCGACGTCAAGTACGTCATCTGCAACGCCGATGAAGGCGATCCCGGCGCGTTCATGGACCGCAGCGTGCTGGAAGGCGATCCGCATGCGGTGATCGAAGGCATGCTCATCGGCTCGCTGGCCATCGGCGCCCGTGAAGGATACATCTACGTCCGCAGCGAATATCCGCTGGCGGTTTCCACGATCACCGCCGCTATCCGGCAGGCCGAGGAGGCCGGGCTGTTGGGCGACGACATCTTCGGCAGCGGCCATTCGCTACGGATCAAGGTCCGCCGCGGGGCGGGTGCGTTCGTCTGCGGCGAGGAGACATCGCTGATCGCCTCGATCGAAGGCTATGCCGGCGAGCCCCGCCCGCGGCCTCCCTTCCCGGCCGTCAAGGGCCTGTGGGGCAAGCCGACGGTGATCAACAACGTCAAGACCTGGGCCAGCCTGGGGCCGATCCTCAGCCGGGGCGCGGAGTGGTACGCCGCACAAGGCACCGAGCGAAATCGCGGCACCACGGTCTTCGCCCTGGTCGGCGCCGTGAAGAACACCGGCCTGGTGGAGATCCCCTTGGGCATGACGCTCCGCGAGATGGTCTTCGAGATCGGTGGCGGAATGCGGAGCAAGCGGCCGATCAAGGCGGTACAGACGGGGGGGCCTTCCGGCGGTTGCATCCCCGCTTCGCTCCTGGATCTCTCGATCGACTACGAAAAACTGGCAGCGGCGGGCTCGATGATGGGCTCCGGCGGCATGATCGTGATCGACGAGGGGACCTGCATGGTCGACTTGGCCCGCTTCTTCCTCGCCTTCACGGCCGACGAGTCGTGCGGCAAGTGCTCGCCCTGCCGCGAGGGGACGAAACAGATGCTCCATATCCTCACGCGGATCTGCGAGGGCCGTGGCGTGCCCGAGGACATTCCCCTGCTGGAGCGCTTGGCGCGGACGGTCAAGTCGGCCTCGCTCTGCGGGCTGGGCGGCACGGCGCCGAACCCAGTACTCACGGCGCTACAATACTTCCGCACGGAGTTCGAGGCGCATATTGTCAGCAAGAAATGTCCCGCGGGCGTCTGCCGCAACCTGATCCGCGTGCGGATCGACCCGGACCTATGCACCGGCTGCGGGCAGTGCAAGGAAGTCTGCGGCTCCAATGCCATCGAGGGCCAGCGGAAGTCGGCTCACCGTATCGACGACGGGAAGTGTACCCGCTGCGGCGCCTGCCGGAGCGTTTGCCCCGGCGAAGCAATTTTGAGCGAATGAACCTATGACCGATACCACTTCATCAGACCGGGTTCGGATTACGATCGACGGGCGTGCGACAACCGCTGCGGCCGACGCGACGATTCTCAACGCGGCGCGGCAGATGGGCGTCTCCATCCCCACGCTTTGCCATTACCGCGGCCTGTCGCCCTACGGCGCGTGCCGGATCTGCCTCGTCGAAATCGATACGCTCAGGGGACCGCGGCAGGTCGCCTCGTGCAGCTACCCGGTGGAAGATGGGCTGGTCGTGCGGACCGGCACGGAAGCGGTGCGGGAGTCGCGCCGCACGGTGCTCGAACTGCTCCTGGCCGAGGCGCCGCAGTCGCAGGAATTGGCCCAGTTGGCGGCGGAACTCGGCGTGAGCAGCACGCCGCTGGAGAAGGCCGCGGAAGGCAAGTGCATTCTTTGCGGACTGTGCGTGCGGACGTGCAACGACCTGATGGCCCGCGGCGCGATCAGCATGTTCGGCCGCGGCGGCAAGCGCCGCGTGAGCACGGCCTTCCAGGAGTCGAGCGATCAGTGCCAGGCCTGCGGGGCGTGCGTCTTCGTCTGCCCGACCGGTGCGGTCGACCTGGCGACAATCAGCGCGCGGCGGCCCAAGCTGCATCAGACCCGCTATGCCCAGTTTCTGGAGAGCCGGCCTTCGATCGACCTGGCCCATCCGCAGGCCTCGCCGCGGGTGCCGGTCATCGACCGCGACAATTGCGTCCACTTTACCACCGGCGAGTGCGGCCTCTGTGCCAAGGTCTGCCAGGCCGGCGCGATCGACTACGATCAGCCCGTCGAGAAACTCGAATTGGAAGTCGGCAGCGTGGTCCTCACGCCCGGCTTTGAGGCCTTCGATGCCGCCCGCCGCGGTGAGTTCGGCTACGGGCTGGCCCCCAACGTGCTCACCAGCGTGCAGTTCGAGCGGATGCTCTCGGCCTCCGGACCCACGCATGGCCACGTCCGCCGCCCCGCCGACGGGAAGGCCCCCCGGCGGCTGGCCTTCATCCAGTGCGTGGGCTCGCGCGATCACGGCTGCGACAACGCCTATTGCTCGTCGATCTGCTGCATGGCCGCCACCAAGGAAGCCATCCTGGCCAAGGAGCACGAGCCGGGGCTTGACGTCACCATCTTCTTCCTCGACCTCCGCGCATTCGGCAAGGATTTCGACCGTTATTGCGATCGGGCGAAGAACCAGTTGGGCGTGCGTTACGTCCGCTCGTTCATTTCCCGCGTCTATGAAATGCCCGGCACGCGGAACCTCCGCCTCGTCCACGCGGATTCCGAAGGCGCAGCCTACCCGATGAAGCAGGTCGAGGAAGAGTTCGACATGGTCGTGCTTTCGCTCGGCCTGGAACCCAGCGCCAGCTTGCAGGAGCAGGCCCAGCGGCTGGGGGTGCTCTTGAACCGCTGGGGCTTCGCCGCCACCGACGAGTTCCGGCCGCTAGACACCTCCCGGCCCGGCGTGTTCGTGGGAGGGGCGTTCCAGGAGCCCAAGGACATTCCCGACACGGTGATGCAGGCCAGCGCGGCCGCGGCGCGGGCGATGACCCTTCTGGCCCCGGCCCGCGGCAGCCGGGTGAAGACCAGGGCCTATCCGCCGGAGCGAGATATTTCCGACGAGCCCCCGCGAATCGGCGTCTTCGTCTGCCATTGCGGCAGCAACATCGCGGCGGTGGTCGACGTGGAGCGAGTCGTCCAGCGCACGCGGCAGTTGCCCGGCGTGGTCCTTGCCGAGACGAACGTCTACACCTGTGCCGACGACAACCAGGACCTAATGAAGATCAAGATCGCCGAGCATCGGCTGAACCGGGTGGTGGTCGCCTCGTGCACGCCGCGGACGCACGAACCGATTTTCCGCGACACGCTCCGCGCTTCCGGCCTCAATCCCTACTTGCTGGAGATGGCCAACATCCGCGACCAGTGTTCCTGGGTCCACTCGGGCAACCCCTCCGCGGCGACCGACAAGGCGATCGATCTGGTCCGCATGGCGACGGCCCGGGCGGCCAACCTTGTGCCCTTGCAGGAAGCCAGCGCGCCGGTGAACAACGCGGCCCTGGTCGTCGGCGGCGGCATCGCCGGCATGACGGCCGCTTTGGCCCTGGCCGAGCAAGGTTTTCCCGTACACCTGGTCGAGAAAAGCGACTGCCTGGGCGGAACGAGCCGCCAGATCCACCGCACCTTGGAGGGCCACGACGTGCAGTCGCTGCTGGCCGAGACCATCCAGCGCACGTTGACGCATCCTCGGATCACCGTCTACCTCCAGTCGCGCGTGGCGAAGGTGGGCGGGCACGTCGGCGAATTCTCTTCCCAGATCGCCAACGGCCAGGCCGCCAGCGACGTTCTGTGCGGGTCTCCTGACCCCACTCATGTTCGGCGCGGGTCTCCTGACCCCGCCCATGTTTGGCATGGGTCTCCTGACCCCGCCGAAGCGCGCGACCGTCAGGTCTCCTCGCCCCTCGGGAGACCTTCGGTCGATAACGTGGCTCGGTCGGGAGAGCGGCCACAACAAACTAGCGAGATCCACCACGGCGTGGTCGTGGTGGCCACTGGCGCCACGGAGCAAAAACCCGCCACGTACAACTATGGCAAGAGCGAGCGCGTGATGACGCAGCTTGAACTGTCCGATAGGTTAGGGCAGGATCAGATCGCGCTCCCGCGACCCGGAGTACCGGGTGCCCCGGCCACCGTGGCCATGATCCAATGCGTCGAGCAGTCGCGATGCGCAGCGGCCGTATTGCAGCCGCGTCTGCTGCACGACGGCGGTCAAGAATGCCCTGGAGTTGAAACGCCGCTGGCCGGATGCCCGGATCGTGGTCTTCTACCGCGACATGCGGACCTACGGGTTCCGCGAGGCGGCCTATCGCGAGGCGCGGGAGAAAGGCGTGCTGTTTATCCACTACGAACCCGAGCAACCGCCGCAGTTGTCCGACGCCGGCGGGAAATTGCGTCTGCAGGCACGGGAGCCCTCGCTGGGCCGCGACCTGGTTTTGGAGCCGGACCTCGTCGTCCTGGCCGCGCCGGCCGTGCCGCAGGCCGATCGCGGCGAGTTGTCCGAGTTGTTGCGGGTGCCGTTGAACGCCGACGGGTTCTTCCTCGAAGCGCACATGAAGCTCCGCCCGGTCGATTTTGCCAGCGAGGGCTTGTTCCTCTGCGGAGCGGCCCACGCGCCGAAATTCATCAGCGAGACGATCTCCCAGGCCACCGCGGTGGCGGGCCGGGCCGCGTCGATCCTCTCGCGGAAGAAGATGCCGGTTGGCGGCCAGATCGCCTGGGTCGATCCGGACCAGTGCATCTCCTGCATGACCTGTGTGCACATCTGCCCCTACATGGCCCCTCAGGTCGGCGCGAACAACAAGGCCGAGGTGCAAGGGGCCGTGTGCATGGGCTGCGGGAGCTGCTCGGCCGATTGTCCGGCCAAGGCCATTACGCTGCGGCACTTCATGGACGCCCAGATCTTGGCGGAGGTCAACAGCCTGCTGGAAGTGGAAGTCGAGAAACCGCGGCATCAGCCCGTTTATCCGGAAGAGGTCGGCGTGGCCCCACCGAGGTGGAGTAATTGATATGGACCGCGAACCGCTGATTCTTGCCTTTTGTTGTCACTACTGCGCGTATGCGGCGGCAGACCTGGCCGGGTCCATGCGACTGCAATACCCGCAGAACGTCCGCGTGCTGCGGCTGCCGTGTACTGGCAAGATCGAGGTGAACTACCTCTTGGCTGCCTTCGAACGCGGCGTGGATGGCGTCATCGTGGCTGGCTGCCTCGAAGGAGGATGCCATTTCCTGGAGGGTAATCTTCGGGCACGCAAGCGCGTGGACCGTGCCAAAGAACTGCTCGGGGAGATCGGCCTGGAGCCCGAGCGACTGGAAATGTTCAACCTGTCGTCCGCCGAGGGCGGGCGCTTTGCCGAAATCGTCACGACCATGGTCCAGCGGTTGAAGCAGTTGGGGCCCAGCCCGTTGCGAGCCGACTCCCGGCAAATGGAACGTGTTTTGGAAAGAATGACCCAGCAGGCGGAAACCGTCCTGGCAGGAGAGAATAGCCAGTAGGCCGGAACAAGCGCAGCGCAGTTCCGGCATGCCGGTAACACAACGCGACCACCGCAACGAATACATGCCGGAACTGCGCTGCGCTTGTTCCGGCCTACGCAATTTGAAGGAGAGACCCGTCATGATTGTTGCCGATCGTAAGAAGATTCCCGAGATCCGCGATATGATCCAGGAGCACGATCGCGTGCTGCTGGTGGGGTGCGGCACCTGCGTGACGGTTTGCCTGGCTGGCGGCGAGCGCGAGGTGGGCATCCTGGCCTCGGCCCTCCGCATGTCGTTGAAGCTCGCCCATCGCGGCCAGGTGCGGGTCGACGAGTGCGTCATCGAGCGCCAATGCGAAGACGCCTTCATCGACATCCTCGCCGCCCGCGTCCCGGAATACGACGCCGTCTGCTCCCTGGGCTGCGGGGCGGGCGTGCAGGCCCTAGCGGAGCGTTTCCCCCAGACGCCGGTCTATCCGGGACTGAACACCCAGTTCATCGGCATTTTGGAATCGCAGGGCGTGTGGACCGAAAAGTGTGCCGGCTGCGGCAACTGCCGGCTGGGCGAGTTTGCCGGGATCTGCCCCATCACCCGTTGTGCCAAGCATCTCTTGAACGGGCCCTGCGGCGGGTCGCAGGAAGGCAAGTGCGAAGTCAATCCCGAGTTGGAATGCGGTTGGCAACTGATTTACGACCGGGCCAGTTCGCTGGGCATCGTTGATTCGCTCCAGCGGATCGTGCCCCCGCACGACTGGTCCACCGGTCTGGACGGCGGACCGCGGAAAGTGGTCCGCGAAGACCAGTGCATTGCCGGGATGGGGAGATGACCCATGAGAACTCAAGTCCCCAAGTTCCTGCTTGGCAGTTCGCAAGGCTGGAAGACGTTCGACGCATCGGCCGACTGTGTCATCTTGCCGGGTTTCTCCAGCTACGATGCCGCGGCAATTTACTGCCAGACCGACAACCCGGGAACCTGGGAACTCCAGGGCGTGGGCTGCGATCAGGTCCGCAAGCGGCTGGAAGTCACCTGTCCCCAGGCGCTGAAACTCGTGGCCATCAACCCGGCCCACTCCCGTGAGTTGTCGCTCGCTGCGATAACGCTCGACACGGTCTGCCGTGCCTTGCGGAACGGCGAGGACTTGATCCAAGCGGATTTCCGTCTGATGCGCGACCACTGGATCAAGCCCTGGAATCATGCGCGGATTGCCGTTGTCGAGCCCAGGATTCCCAGGGCCGAGACGTGGTATGTCGCCTGCCTGCACCCGCAAAACATCGAGTTTGTCGGCGGCCAGCCCCTCTGGTTCTGGCTGGATTGGTTCGATGGTAAGCATCTCTTGACCGAGCTGCAGACAGAGCTTGGCGGAGGCACGGAACGGGAGTTCTTCCGCTTTCATTCTGCGCCGCCGCCGAAGGGTTTTACGGGGCCAGCGTGGCGAGGTTCCTGGGTTGCATCGGCGATTGCCAGATCGATTCCCATTTGGGCTCGCAGTTCGAGGTGACCATGTGGGAGAGAGACCGGGAGGTCTGCAACCGCACGTCGGCGACCATCGGCAAACGATCGTGGTGAGCTGCGGGCTTCTGGATTAGGGATCAAGGGGCCACATGAACGTGAAGTCGCGGTCCGGCATGGCGCGCGGTTGAAAGATGTCTTTGGGCTGACCGATGTAGGCCGGAACTGCGCTGCGCTTGTTCCGGCATGCGGCTTTCACTCCTTGAATTCCAGCAGGCCCCAATTGCGGGGCTCCATCTTGAGCTCGAAGACCGCGTCGTCGACGATGCCCGTGTGCTGGTTGTTCCAGTAGCTGCGCAACCGCGTGCGGCCGCCGTCCGGCCCCCCGTGCGTCGCGCCGAAGTCGGCCGGCAGGACCAGGCCCGCACGAGGTTTCAACCCTAGCGCGGAAAACGGGATCGCCGCTTCGACCAGATAGCCGTCGTTGGGGTGAACGGTCACGTTGATTTTGGCCTCCTGCACGATATCAACGTAATCCATGCGATAGCTTTTGACCACGCCGGAAGTAAAGTCCTTGGGCTTCTTCGCGTCCGACAGGCGGCGATAGATCACCGCGGTCGGATGCCCCTGGAAGTTGCCGATCGAAAGTCTCAGGTCGCCGCGGGCTGCCTCGTCCCGCTTCTTGTCGGCGGCGGGATCGGTGCCAAGCTGGAAGTCGACCGTGTCGCCACCGGTGTACATCTGCTCGGGTACGGTGGCCTTGTTGATCCACGGTGTTCGGTCGCGGACGTCCCAGGCCAGGTACAGGTTGGCGTCGTCCCACGCGGCCGCCGCGCGGACCTGGGCGTCGTCTTGTTTCTGAAACCGGATCACGTCGGCGCCGGAGCAATCCTGGTCGAAGTTGCCGCTCGACGCCATGCTCATTCGCCTGACAGCCAGGCGTTTCGTGCCGACTGCCGCCTGAAGTTGCTTAGCGCGGGCCTGTTCGGCCTTGACGACGTCGCCTGGCGAGATCGATACCTGGCCGCTGCCAAGGTTTTTGACCGTGTCCAGGCCCACGACCTCGATATTCCAAAAACCGGTCTTGCCGGCTTGAAGGTAGAGCTTGCCGTTGGTGGCCAGGCAGCAGGAACCACCGAAGTCTTCACCGCCCAGCCCCGGAGGGCAGTTGTCCAGGACGGCCCCCGGCACCGCCTTTTCCGGCCAAACGACCTTCATCGGATCGCCCTGGAAGAGGCGCGTCAAGTAGAACCCGTCCTCGGTCACGAGGTGCCACTCGCCGACGTTGGTGGGGATGACCCACACGCCGCCGATGGGCGGCGGCAGCGATGCCACACCGCACGGCCCGAACGAACCGCGGATCATCCCAACCACCGGCGGGCAGGCCTGGTGCGAACCGTGAACGCCGACAAAATTGTCCGGATAGCTCCAGAGCTTCTTGCCGCTTGCCACATCGAAGCAATTGAACCAGCTTTCCGAAGTGCCGTATTCGCCGATGCTCAACACGCGGCGTCTGTCGGGCGAGCCCATGCCTTTGGCCGGCATCCTGGTCGGATTGCGGAGATCATATCTCGGCGCTCCACACGAGGTAAAACCCGCGACCTTGTACTGGCGATCGTCGGCGTAGATCGTCATGTCCGGCGCGAAGTTCATGTACCAGCCGCTGAAGCGCACGTGGCCGTCCACGCTGGTCACTTCGCCGGGCTGTTGCTGGCCGTCGCCGTTCTCGTCGGCCCAGAAGATGGTCTTGCGGTCGTTGTCTTTGCCCGCGTAGTTGAAACTGGCCCACAGCTTGTATTGGGCATCGCCCAGTTGTTCGAAGATCTGCACCGGCGAGGTATCAAACGCCCAGCCGGGCGCGACGGCCAGATAGAGCCGCCCGTTGGAACCCGTTCCGAACCGCGCGTTGGAGACGCCGGTACGGACGAAACAGCCGAGACACGCCGCGCGGCCCGTCTGCCGGTCGATGCGCCATTCACAGCCGTGGCCGACCATCACATACGGGTCGAGCGGATCGATCGCGCCGCCCAAGGCCCCGTAGGCGGTCGATCCGAAGTACTCTTGGACAAACCTGCCGGTCTTGGCATCCCACGCGCTCACGCGTTTAGGCGAGGCGTCGGCCTCGGTCACCCAGAGCTTGCCGTCGCGATCCACGGCAATGCCGGCGATGAAAGCCATGCCGTCCTGCTGCCAGGCGCCGATCAGCCTGCGGCCGCCTGGGCGGCCGATCGCGCGGAGCAGCTTGCCTTCGGGACGGAAGACTTTGACCTGGTTGTCCGGGTCGCCCACGCCGACATAAATCTGGCCTTGCCCATCCACGGTAACGCCGGCGGCGTTGTGCAGGTTCGCGATGACGCTGCGAGTTGCGCCGTTGGTCGTATCCAAGGCCAGGACCGTCTTGCCCCCGGAGACGACGTAGACAAGCTTTTCGCTGACCGCGTAGAGCTGTCGCGGCGTGGCCACGTTCCAGGTGTGCAGCAGTTTACGGGTTTTGGCATCGACTACCGCGACCATATTCGGCTTGGCTGTCTGCCGGCGAAGGTAACAGGTGGAGTTGATGCTCAAATAGAGCTTGCCGTCACGGGCGGCCAGGCCTTCGATGCGGTCCGGCGCAGTGGCCGCATTCTCGAAAACTTGCGGGAGGAAAATGTCCGGCGAATTGTCGGGATAGCTTGCGTAGGCGCCGCTGGCGGCGTTGAGCCGATAGATATAGTTGGAATTCTCCTGGCCCCAGTTGACGGCATAGAGTAGATCGCCGTCGACGGCCAGCAGTTCGGCGCCGGCCATGCCTTGGCGGCTGTTCTTCCAGAGGACGTTGCCCGCCAGGTTGCAAGCCAGCAGGGCGGAGCCCGCTTCGGCCCCATTCCAGCCGAGGAACACCCGATCGCCGGCCGCGGCCGCCGCGCACGGCACGCCGTGGTCGCCGCCCCAATTGCTCGTGGGACTGGAGTCCCACGGGGCGCTGCCGCCATTGCAGGCCCAACCGCAGAGGCGAAGCCCGATCTCCTTGTGCCAAATGGCCCGCCAAGTGTAATTGCCCGGCGGCACGGCCTGGCCCGGCGTGTGATAGTTCTTCGTCGTCAGACCATCCCATAGCACCTCGTGCTGGCCCTTGGTCTCCCACGCCTGGTTCAAAAGCTGGCAGACGACTTGACGGTCGCCGTTGAGGACTTGCAGCGAGACGTAGCCGTCTTCGGGCATGGTGAACTTGATGGGCTTGAAGCCGGCAGCTTCTTCGGCTTTGACCAGGGCCGACCAGTCGGCCACCGGCAGGCCGCCGGACATGTGGACCTTGATTTCGCGGGCGTCGGCCAGGCGGATCGCCCGCGGCTGGATCTTGCCCCGGCGTTCGAGCGTGGCGGGGCCCCAACAATTCGACGACATGAACGTGAAGACGCGGTCCGGCGTGACGCCCGGCTGGAAAATGTCTTTGAGCGACAGTCGCCCGGACTGGCCGATAGTGAAGTTCGGTTCGACGGTCAAGCGCATGGTTTCACCGGGACCTGGCGAGCGGCCGTCTTTGGCGAGCAGTTTCCAGGGCAGCGATATTTCCTGGATGTAGCCTTTGCCGTCGGGGTACTTGGCGAAGGCCTGCTTGGCGCCCCGCGTCTTGGCGTCCTTGATCGTGCCGCCTTTGAAGTCCTTGCCGACCTCGACGAAGATCACGTCCTCGCGGTTGCGGTCCTGCCAGCAGGTGAAATGGTTGCCGAACTCCTGCGGCTTGCCGAGGGCCGTAACAATCCGCACCTGCAGGCAATCGCCCTGGAAACCGTACGATCCGGCGATCTGGCCGGGATTGTTCAACGGCGTCTCGTCGGTCCAGCGGGCCAGGAGATAGAGGTTGTCGGCGTCGTACATGGCGTGGAGCCATACGGCGAACCGGTCGCGCATATTCTCCACGTCGCCGCAGACGAACACGCCGCCGGAAAGTTCCCACTCGTCCAGCTTGCCGTCGACAACGACTTTGCCGGGGGCCGGCAACACGGAAATGCCCAGGTTTTCGGTTTCTGTTGCCTGCGCGAAACTCGCGAATACCAAACAACACAACACGGCAAGAATCGGGCATTTCATAAAAAAACCTCTCTAGCGAAGCCACGTTAATGATTTTGTACAATCGCCGTTAGTTCGTCAATCAAAACCTCCTGCCCCGCTTTGATCTTCTTCCTGGCTGTCGCCAGATCATAGAACTCGGCCCTGTCGATTTCGGGGAAGGCTTGCTGCCGCCCCGATTTCGGCGGCCACTCCATCGTGAAGTCATTGCTCATGATGGCAGCCGGATCGCAGTCGCCCGCGAAGGCCCAGGCATGGACGATCTTGCCTCCCTTCTGCTGGATGGGCTTGAGCGGGATGAACGGCCCGCTTGGCTTGATGCCCGTCTCCTCCTCGAATTCTCGCTGGGCGGCAACGAGCAGATCTTCATCGGCATCCGGCTCGCCCTTGGGGATCGTCCAGGCACCTTCATCCTTGTTGACGAAGTAGGGGCCGCCAGGATGGGCCAAGAGAACTTGGAGAACTCCATCCTTAATGCGGTACATGAGCAGACCGGCGCTGAGTCGGACCATGGCTGTGTAGCTCCTCACGGAGTTCGTGCGGCACACGATACTAGTTTTGTGATGTCCGGTGCTCTCTATTGGTCTTGATTAGCGGGAGGCCCCTTTTGATTTTTCTCTCCGTAACCCAAGTCCCTCGCCTTGCGAAAATCGCTTGCCGCGTTCGCCGCGTCGCCGTTTTTTTGCTTCAAAAGACCGCGCTTGTAATAGGCCATAGCGAAGTCAGGTTTGAGTCGGATCGCCTCCGAATAATCGGCCATCGCTTTCTCGTGCTCGCCGATGTCACTATAGACAATACCGCGGCCGTAATAGGCCGGTGCGAACCGCGGGTCAATTGCGATCGCTTCCGTAAACGCGGCGATTGCGCCCGATGATCACCGCGGCCGTGCAAGGCGCCGCCCCGCCTGAAACGCGTGAAAGACTGTTTCGGGTCGAGGCGGAGTGCCTCGTCGTAGTCGGCAATTGCCTTGTTGTAGTCGTGCTTGCAGTGATAGGAAAGACCCCGCTGGGCAAACGCATCAGCCAACTTCGGGCGCGTGCGGATGGCCTCCGTGAAATCCGCGATCGCCTCGTCGAACCGGCGTTTCTCGGCGTAGACAAGTCCCCGGTTATAGTGGGCCATGGTATCGTTCGGGTCAAGGCGCACGCTTACCGTGTAGTCGGCCACGGCCCTGTCGTAGTCGGACTTTTGGGCAAAGGCATTGCCCCGTCCCATGTAGGCGTCGCTGTATCTCGGGTCGAGCCGGATGGCCTCCGTGAAATCCGCGATCGCCTCGTCGAACCGGCGTTTCCCGGCGTAGGCAAGTCCCCGGTTATAGTGGGCCATGGCATCGTTCGGGTCAAGGCGCACGCTTACCGTGTGGTCGGCCACGGCCCTGTCGTAGTCGGACTTTTGGGCAAAGGCATTGCCCCGTCCCTTGTAGGCGTCACTGTATCTCGGGTCGAGACGGATGGCCTCCGTGTAGTCGGCAATTGCCTTGTCGAACTCGCCTGCCGCGCGATAATCGAAAGCTCGCCCGCGATACGCGGCGGCATCTTTTCGGCCGAGGCGGATGGCTTCGTTCCAGTCGGCAATCGCCTTTCCGTGCTCCCCCTGGCTCCCGTAGACACAGGCACGATTGAAGTAAACATCCGCACGATTCGGTTGCAGCCGGATAGCCTCGCTGTAGTCGGCAATCTCCCGCGCAATCTCGCCTTTCTTTCCGTACGCGAAACCACGATTGTAATACACGTCCGCAAAATCCGGCCGCAGGCGGATGGCCTCGCTGTAGTCGGCAATCTCCCGCGCTATCTCGCCTTTCTCTCCGTACGCGAAACCACGGCTGAAATATGCCTCGGCGCCTTTCGGGCTGCGGTGGATCGCGGCGGTATAAAACCGGATTGCGGAATCCACGTCACCCCTCTGGAGGGCGTCGTCGCCTTTCGCCCTTAGCGCACGTGTCTCCAGCACTAGAACGGTCACATTCGCTACGAGCGAGACATGCACGGTAGCGGCCCAAAGGACCGGAGCAAATATAACGGTAAACATGGTTGATATTTCCTGTCTAAGTGGATCGCAGTCGCGCAGAAGTTTTGGTGGATTTCAGCTTTTTACGGACAATAGTTTCGTACTGTGTCCCTCCCCGGAACTCCCATTTCCGGCCGACCTATTTTGGCGTGTACAGCAGGGCCCGCGATTGCATCCCTTCTGCCGCCTGGGCTGCGGACAGGCTCGTATCGACGCGGATCGCAATCACATTGCTTTGGCCCGGACGGATAAACGGCGTCACGTCGAGTTCCATCTCCGCGGGCCGAACGTAGGCTTCCTGGTACGGGCGATGGCCCGCGTAGCTGCCGTTCACCCAACACCACGCCTCGGTCACCACGACCGGCACGCAAAGCATGACCTTCTTGCCTTGCGCCGTTGCCGGCACGTCCAGCTTCAAACGATACCAGATATGGCCCAGGTACGGGTAGCCGCGGCCGTCGTCATAACCCTGGCGATAGAACGGCCGCGTGGTGTCTGCCAGCGTCCAGCCGCTCTCGTCCAGTCCGGACTGCTGCCAGTTGGCGAAGATGCCCTCCTCGTGCGGATCGGTGCGGAACATGGCTTGCCTTGGGGCCAAGGCCACGAGCGTGCCCGCCTTGCCGGTGGTCTTGTCCAAGAGCAATTGGTAGTATTTCTTGCGATCGGTGATCGTCCAGTACCAGACGCCCGTATGGTATCCCTTTTCGTCGGGCCAGATGAAGAACGGGTTGACGGCGTGCAACTGCACACGGAGCGCGAGCATCTTGTCGGCCTGGGCAACGGCCGCGGCGAAGTTGCCGGCCGCCTCGGCCGCCGCCAGGTCCATGTAGGAAACCAGATGTTCGTAAATCAACCGCTCGGCCCGCACGTGGAGCTTGTCGCGGTCCGTATCCGCCGACTGCTCGGCCTCGGCCACAAGTTGCTTCAAGCGGTCGAGCAGGTCCGGCGTATAGACCTCGGGCATGATGCGGTCTTCGTGGCCGTGAATCGGCGCGCGGGTGATGGCGTCGTCCAGGGCCACATAAAAAGCCTTCATGGGCCGCGCCGCCCGGCCGTACCATCTCGCGAAGAAGTTGTCGAGGATGGCGTCGCAGTCGGCCTCGGCGTTCCATTCCAACTGCGCGGAGGTAACGGCTGGCAATGCCCGCCTCGGCCCAGACGTTGCGCGACTCGTCGTGGAAGCCCATCACGCCCCATTTCTTCATCAGGGGGAAGTCGCGGCGGAGCTTGGTGAACTCGGGAAAAGGCGTGAGACCGGAAACGAGCATGTTGTAGTTGTAGCCGTAGATCCAGACGTTCTTACACAGTGCGCACCAACGCTTGAGCATCTGGCCCTGGCGAACTTTTTGCCAGCAGTGGTCGTCGTCATAACCGTGCAGCGTGCAACTCCAAATGGCGGCAAACATGATCACCATGTGGTCGTCGAGCTTCACGCCTTCGGGCGGCAGATTGCGATTGGCATAGCCGTTGGTGGCAATGTACGCCTGGGGGAACTCCTTGTGGACCTCGGCCGCTACCCGGTTGACGAACAACAGCCACTCCTCGGTAATACTCGCCTCGCCGGGCACGCCGGGCCGCGCGCCCAGCGTGACGAACCCCCGGCTGAGCTTGAGCGTCTCCGGGTTGAAGTCGCGGGGCATGCCGTCGTCCGGGGCGAAACCGTAGGAATTGGCCGCCGGATTCTTCCGCAGGTAGTCCTTGATGATCCCACCGGCGATCGCGGCCGCCTGGGGATTGCTCAGGTTGGGCAGGTAGGGGTTGCGCGTGCCGTCCTCGTTCAGGGACAGCAATTCGGGCTTTTCCTTCCGCAGGGCCTCGGGAGCGACAATCGCCCGCGCGCTGCTGTCGCCGCAGATGGCGAACATCGGCTCGGGATTCATCTTGTTCCGCAGTTTCCAGCGGGTTTCCTGCCTGGCCAGTTCGGGCTGGGCGTGCAGCCACCAGTTGCGCATCACGAAATCGGGTTTTTCACGCACCTGCTGCTCCGGTACGCGGATCGTCTTCTGCCGGGGCACGACCTCGCCGAATTCGCCCGGCATGAACCACCGCACGCCCAGGCTGCGGAGGAAGTCGTAGACGGCGTATTCCGTGCCGTGGTAGGGGCCGTCGTTGTTGCCGGCCAGGAGCAGCCGCTCGCCTCGGCAGACGATCACAAAACCCTCGTCGCGACGATTTGCACTCACACCCGCGGGAATAGCCACGCCCAAGGCATCGCTCAGCCGGCTCCGACCCACAAGGATCGCCGGTCCCTTCACGCCCTGCACATCGTCCACGATGGGTAGCTTCGCCCCGGAGATCTTTTGCACGTACGCCTGCAATTCCTCGGCGGCCGTCTGGATCTTCCCTTTGGCGGGTTCCGCGGCGTCTTTGGCCACCACGATGGTTGCCCGTGGCTGACCGTCCTGGACAATGATCATGTCACCGGCCGTTGCCGGCCTGGCCGAGAACAGACCGAGCCCTACGGAGACTACGCTCCCCAAGAACCACCAATTGATCGTGTGTCGCATGATTCAGTAAAGCTCCTTTGCGCCTTCGCGTTATGTTTTTGGAACTCAAATAATAAACGGCGTCGCTGGCTTAGCCTCCGTGTCCCGCCCCCGCCGGGGGAAGCCAGGCGGGGGCGTTGAGAGTTTGAGTGGGATCTTCCCGCGCCATTTCGCCGCAAATCGCGTAGTAGCATGTCAGGCCCAGTATACATGAGAGAGGGCAGGCCTTCACGTCATAGCCCGACAGCTCCAGGCAAGCATCGCTGCGCGGCCAGTGCGGGTTGACGTACAGGTGCCTTGGGTTCTTGGCCTGTTCGGCCGAAGGGGCGGCGGAGGTGAGAAAAATCGTCCGCGCACCCAAGGCGTTGATCAGCGCGGCCCGCGAATCTTCGTTCTCCTGATATCCCAGGAACAAATAGACGTCGCCCTCGCGGAGGTGTTCCTGGATCCATTTCTCGCCTTCCTTGTCCCCAGGGGCAACGGTCTTCGTAAAGTAATGTCGCTCGCCGCCCAGGTCGGCCTCGGTCTCGGGCAAGTGTCCCTGCAGGGTCCGCACGATCTGTCGATGCGCGGCAACCGCGCCGCGGAGCCACATGGCCGCCTGGCGGATGGATGCAAGATCTTCACGGCGGACGGCCTCGATCGATCGAACCGCGCTGGCCAGAAAGGCGTGGGCATATTGTCCCCGCGCCACGGGCGCGGGCTGCAAGCCGGGCTCGAAAAGGAGCCCCGTGGTCCGTTTGTAGCGGCGAAGCCCCTGGTCCAGCCAAATACTCAGATAGACGGCCAGTTGCTTGTGTTGACGGCGACAGGCGCCCAAGAGCTCCGCGACAAAGGTCCACTCGGCCGTGGCGATCGCCGGGGAGGCCGTAGGAATGAGCCGCTCTCCCGAGCGAAGCGTCAGCAGTCGACTGTCCAAGGGAATCTCGACAGGGACCACCCGCAGATGGGAAGCCAATGGTTGCCGCAAGAACGGATTTTCGGCCGAAGCGAAGATGATCACCAGGGCCTTGGTGGCGGCGAGCTTCTCCAGGGCCGTCTTGAGCCTGCCGGGCGTGCCGTAATCGCTCAGCAGCACGAGGTCGTTGGGACCGACCGCCGGCTGGCCCGTTTCGAGCGAGAGCGTCTTCGCGCCGCATAGACCGCCCGCCCGTCCTGCCAACTCGGCCACCATGCCTGCCTCCCCAGCCAGATGAATATTGCCGCCGGCGAGCAGACGCTGCGCAGCTTCATCCGCGATATCGGCAATCGGCGCGCACTGCGCGTCGAGCGATCGAACGACTCGGAGTTGGGCCTCGATATATTGCTCGGCCGGCCCAGCCGCCGCGCTGCGTGTTCGCGGGATGGGGGCGATGTCGGCGGCGATGCACGTTGTCACCGTGGTCGCAACGACGGCGAACAACGCGGCGTCCGTCAGAAAAATCGACATGGTCATCAGCCGCAAGTGGGATTCTCTGTTTCTCATAACGCCACGCAATCGGAAAACGCTTCCATCACAAACAAACCAATGGTCACGCGCGATTTCGCGATTATGACACATCCACGGGCGAGTTTCCAGCACTGCCTGCGGAGCTGTGCGGCCGATTCTCCGGCATAGTATGGGTGGCTGGCGGCTGAGCGTAGCGATGCCCCAGCGGCTACTTACTGGGCCTTCGCTGCGCATATCAACTACTACCGTTTCAGCGGTTATCACAGCGGAACCAAGACCAGGGCTCGCTGATCGCCGACCCGAAATTCGTCGATCTGCAGAAGAACGATTTCCGTTTGCAGGACGACTCGCCCGCGCGCAAGCTGGGCATTCAGTCGCTGGACGCCTCGAAGGCCGGGCGGACCGAACCGTTGGTTCTCACCCGCGACCGGCCCGCGGTGCCCAAGGCATTTTATTGAAGGCTCGCACGAGGATTGGGTGGTTAGGTTTGTAGGATGGACTTCCCAGTCCGTCCAGTGAACGCCAATTGTAGGATGGACCCCCGAGTCCGTCCGGTGAAACGGGACGGACTAGGAAGTCCATCCTACAGCACCACACCCGGCGGCTTCGGTCTTGAGGCGGGGGCCGCTGCGGGGCTTTCGAAGAGGTTCCGATCGGGCCAGTCGCGGGTCGCATCGATCGTCTGCCGGATCTTGTCGATGACCTCGTTCGCGGCCGGCGGCTGGTCCTTGACTTGCCCATCCCCGTTCAGCAGCAGGACCCAGTCGATACCGTCGCCGCGGTGCTCGATATAGGTACGCAAGCCCGCGATCGAGCCCATCTTGTGAAATTGGGGCCCGCGGGGTTCTTCGCTCACGGCGTCCCAGCCAAGTCCCACGTGCGAGCCGCTGCGGCGGGGCGCCAGCGGCGGAGGAGGCGCGGCGAGCATCTGCTGCCGGGCAGCGGCGCTGAGAAAAGGCTTGCCGCGGGTGCCGCTGACGGCGGTGAGAAAACGGGCCAGATCGACGACCGAGGCCAGCCAGTTTCCCGCCGGGGCGGCGATCGGCTCGCGGCCACCGGGAAGCTCGCGGCCACCCGCGCCGTAGCGACGGGCCTCGCGGGCCGCATAGGCCGGAGCAAGCTGCTCCAACCGCATTTCGTTGATGCCCATGGGCCGCAAGATTTGCTGCCGCAGATAGGTTTCATACGGCTGGCGGGCACAGCGTTCCACGGCCACTTTGGCCAGAAAATAGCCGAAGTTCGAGTAATGGATCTCCTGGCCGGGCGGGAAATCCAGCGGCTGACTCAGACCATACCGCAACACCGCGTCGGCCGAGAGGGGCAACTTCTCCGCGGCGGCACGCGAGATCTTTTGCGTCTGGCGAAGCACGTCGCTGTGGTACTTCGTATTCCAGCCGCCCGCGTGCAGCAGCAGTTGCCGCACGGTGATCCTCTCGACCTGGGGATCGATGGTCGCCCGGCCCAGCGGACGCGGCTTGCCCAACAGCGGATAGATCGGATCGTCCAAGGAAAGCTTCCCCTGATCGACGAGGTGCAGCACGGCAGCGGCCGTGATCGTCTTGGTGATACTGGCGGTCGAGAAGAGCGTGTCGCGCGTCACGGGCTCGCGGGTTTGCACGTTGGCCAGCCCGTAGCCTTTGGCCACCAGCAGTCTGCCGTCTTTTGCAATCGCCAAGGCCCCGCCGGGGATTCCGCGGCTCTTGAGCACCGCATTCATGATGTCGTCAAAGACCGGCATGCCCTGGCCAGCCGGTGAAGCCGGTTTGGCGGCGGGGGCCGCCTTCGGCGTGGAAGCGCCGCGCGGCGCGACCGCAATCGGATAGATCCCGGCGCCTGTTGCCGTTCGTTCTGCTGCCCGGCTCGACGCATCCACAATTCCCAAAAGCGTCGCAACGACCGACACGAGAACGAGGTGAAAACGATTGCCGGGCCGATTTGGATTCATGACTTCTCTCGGCGAAAGTAGCCTGGGCTTTAGCTCGCCTTTGCTAAAACACGGGTTGTAGGGTGGGCCGACGGGCACCGTGCGCAGCATGGTCGGCGAGTCCCACCGGCGCCGCACGCTTCTCGTGGTGGAACTCGCCGACCATGCTGCGCACGGTACCCGTCGGCCCACCCTACGATTACGTCACTCGCGTTTAAGCCGGTTCCGGGACACCCGCTTGCGGGTCGGCGACGGCTACGCCGGCTTGCCGTAAAACCCCCGGCGGCGTTGGAGCGTGTACTCGTGCAATGCCTCGTCGATCACGGGTAATGCCGCAGCGGCCGGTTGGAAATCGTCAACTTCCACAGACTTGCCTTCCAGGGCCTTATAGTCCTGGAAGAACCGCCGCAGCATGTTCAACCAAGGCGGGGGAAGGTCTGATGCCTCTGCATAAACTGCGTAAACCGGGTCGTCTTGGCAAACGGCAACGATCTTATGGTCCCGCTTGCCGCTATCCAGCATGGTCATCAAGCCGATCGCCCGTGCATTCATTATCGTGAGCGGGGCAACCGCTTCCTGGCAGAGGACCAGAACGTCCAAGGGGTCGCCGTCTTCAGCAAGGGTTTGAGGAATCAGCCCGTAGTTTGCCGGATAGTAGACCGCCGAGTAGAGTATGCGGTCGACCTTCAGCAGGCCCGTCAATTTGTCGAGCTCGTATTTCACCGTCGAGCCCATGGGGATCTCGATGATGGCGGCGAACTTCGCAGGGAGGTCTTGACCAGGAGTTACATCGTGCCAGGGGTGCGTCATTTTCGGCTTTCTTGGGTTTCCCGGAGCCGCGGCACCGGAAATCGGTCCCAAGATCTTACGTCAAGAGCGAGGTACCATCAAGCTATCCTTTCTCGAATAACCATTATTCATAGACTCGAAATCGGCAAATTCGGCAAGAAAACCATATTGTAGAGGGATGAAGGATGAGGGATTCGTCTCGGATTTCGTATTTCCCTTGACGGGGTTTGTTCTTCGACAATTCGAACCGGCGCTTGCGCAACAACGCAACCTGCGCACAGCGCCAGTTTGGGGCGCGCTCACGCGGCGGGCGGGACCGAGTGTTTGCTCACCTATTCCTCCTAGAAACCGCCGCATGAACCACCAATATGACGGGTTCTAAAATTAAATATACGGCTGGTCGAGTTTTGTTGTGCAAGATTTCCGTTTTTGAGGTAACATAGGGGCGGGAACGCCTCGGGCGAAGCGTCCAATCCAGAATTCACACCTCTTTCTCGCGGGAGTATTCCAATCATGTCACTGGGTAAAGGGTATCTGATCGTTGCCGTGGGTTCTTTGGCTCTGTTCACCAGCTTGGTCATGGCGGCCGAAACGGCTCCCGCGGCCAAGGGGGACGTCGCGGCCCCTGCGGCCCAGAAAGATGCAAAGCCTGCGGCGGCAGCGCCATCACCCGCGGCTGCCGGCGAATCGGTCGCGCAACTGATCGAGCAACTCGACGCCGCCGATTTCGATAAACGCGAAGCGGCCTGTGGCAAACTGGCGGCCAAGGGGAAGGGGGCCATTGCGGCCCTGGAAAAGGCGGCCGCCAACGGCAACTTGGAGGTGTCGAGCCGTGCAACGACCGTACTGGGCAAGCTGCTGAAGTCTGCCGACGAGGCGACCCAGAAGGCGGCAAACGACGCGCTGCAACATCTGGCCGACGGCGACAGCCCCGCCGCGGCACGCAAGGCCAAGGCGATCTTGGACAAGAAAGATGGATTCAAGAATAACCAAGGCAATGGCCCGGGGGGCATCGTCGTGCCCGGCAACGGTTTCGGCGGGCGGATTATCATCAACGGCGGGCAACTGAATATCGGCGGCGGCGGCGCCGCCATGCGGACCATGAGCGTCAAGAATGTCAATGGAGTGAAGGAGATCACTGCCACCGAGGATGGCAAGACCGTGAAGATTGTGGACGATCCCGCCCAGGGCATCAAGATTGAGGCGACCGAAAAGCAAAACGGCAAGGAGGTCACCAAGAAGTATGAGGCGAAGAACGCCGAGGAATTGAAGAAGAAACAGCCGGCCGGTTACGAGCTCTATAAGAAATACGGCGGAGAACAGGGCAATGGGGCCGTGCAGCTTAATGTGCAGATCGGGGGCATGGGCATCATCCCGGGCAATGCCCTTCCTGCCATCCCATTGCAGCCGGCGCCCTTGCGGCCCCAGCGCTTGCAGCCGGGTCAATTAGTCCCCGTTCCCGCCGGGCCGGCTGCCGCGGCGCCGCAGGCTGACAATCAGCAGATCGCGGTTGCCACTCAGTTGGTGAAGCATCTTTCCAATAAACTGGAGCAACTGCAGAAGGCCGACGCCTGCAAGAATGCATCGCCCGAATCCAAAGCCGAGCTGAAGAAGCAGATCGAGGAGCTTTCCAAGCAACTCGATAGCGTTCGCGGACAGTTGGGCGACAAGTGAAACTGATGAACAAGATCGAGCGTGTTTCGGCGGTTCTGCACGGCAAGCCGCCCGATCGTTTACCGGTCTCGTTCTGGTACCACTTTGGCCCTGACGCGGTTTCGGGGCCAGAGGCCGTCGAGTCCCACGTTCGCCACGTCGAGACCTACGATCTCGACTTTCTGAAAGTCATGTGCGACGGGCGGTATCCCTTTCCGTATCATGACGATGGCATTATTCACGACGTTGGCGACTTGGACCGCCTTGTCCCCTTGGCGGGCGACGAGGACCTTTTTGGCCGGCACCTGGAGGTGCTTCAGGCCTTGTCGCGGCGTTTCGCCGGCGAATTGTGGATGACGACCACGATCTTCAATTCGTGGAGCACGCTTCGCCGGCTGATGGCCTCGGACAGCGACGTCCACGGTCCGCCGACGCGGGGCAGAGTTGCCGATGTCCGCGACGCCAAGCTTTCAAGGTTCCTTGCCGAGGCCCCCGACGTCTTGGCCAAGGCACTCGATGCCGTAACGCAAACCTTGGGCAATTTCGCCCGCAATTGCCTGGCGGCCGGCGCCGAAGGAATTTATTTCTCGGTTCGCGACGACTGGGTCGACACGCCCGAAAACGGCACCGGAGTATACGATCGACTGGTCCGTGACAGCGATCTTCGCATTCTTGCGGGTGCCGCGAGTGGAAGCTTGAATATCCTGCACGTGTGCGGCAAGCCGTTGGATTTCGGCCGCTTTGGGAATTATCCGGTCCATGCCCTGAATTGGGCCGATCGCATCGGCGGGCCGCGCATCGCCGAAGTGGCGGGTTCGCTGGGCCCGGCAATCTGTTGCGGGATCGACAACCTCGGAACCCTGGTGAACGCGTCGCCCGGCGAAGTCGAGCGTGAGGTGACCGACGCCGTGGAACAGGCCGCGGGGCGGCCAATCATGATCGCGCCCGGCTGCACGTTTGACGGGCACGCGGTCCGGCCTGCCAACCTTCACGCCATCCGCCGTGCGGTCGACCGCCTGGCCCGGCGGTAGGATGGGAACTTATTCCGTCTGCCGCGCAAAGACAAGGCAACCGGATGAATACTGGCTGCTTAACCCAGCGGACGGTGTCGCCCTCCGGGGGGCCCCTCTTTTGCCCGGGAACTCCCGGGACTATAATTGATCGTCGAATCCTACCTATGTGCCGGCTTCTGAAACAACTTGTCAACGATTGATTGCTATTGCTATGCGCGTTGCCGTTGGCGCAAATCACAGTGGGTATCTCGTGTGCGCGAAGCTGATTGAAATGATCGGCCAGTTGCAGCACGAAGTGATCGACCTGGGCGTGTTCGACAGCCGCCCGGTTGACTATCCCGAGATTGCCGCAAGCGTTGCCAGGCTGGTTTCAGCGGGGGACGTTGATCGCGGCATCCTGATTGGCGGCACGGGCCTGGGGATGTGCATTGCCGCCAACAAGCTGGCTGGGGTCCGCGCAGTCCCCTGCCACGACATGATGACGGCCCGATTCAGTCGGGCGCACACCGATTCCAACGTGCTCTGCCTCTCGGCCAGCTTGCTGGGCATCCGTCTCATTTGCCACATCGTGGATGTCTGGCTCAAGACGCCCTTCGAGGGCGGTCGCCACCAGGGCCGCCTGGACAAAATCGCCCGGTTGGAACGGGAGTCTTCCTAGCACGGGATTTAATCCGTTGCATCATGTTCTTCACACGAGCGGAATGAATTCCGTTCTACGTAGGGATCGATCAGCCTTCGGCAGACGCAGGCGGACTGTCGCGCCCGACGATTTCCAAAGCCGCCTTGAGCTCCGCGAAACCACCGGTCATTGCAACCAGATCGCCAACATGGGTCACGGTGCCCAAAGCGGCCTCCAGTCCACCGCGGTCCTTGATGAAGTCTTGGAGATTGCGAACGGTTACGATGGCTTCAACCAAGACCTTGGTCTTCTCCGATAACGTGTTGATGTCCGGCTTCTTCACTACGGCTGCTTTCTTGGCCATTTTAGTAGGTCCTCAAGAGGAATTGGTGGGGTTCAGGTCAACCATAGCACGGAGAGAGAATATTCGCAAGCAATTTCTCGCGGAAAGTGGGTTCTCCCAGAACGCTGCCGAAAAGACTTGCCATACAGCCCTGCGGCTGCCAAAATGATGGGAACTGCCCACCTGCGAATATCCCGCCCAGGTTCGGCGAGGGTCTCCCGACCCCGCCAAACGCCCGAACGAAGATCTCCCCATCCGCCAGGAGACCTTCGGTCGGTGGCGTGGCTCGGTCAGAGACCGGCCACCCAGGTTCGGCGAGGGTCTCCCGACCCCGCCAAACACCCGAACGAAGGTCTCCCCATCCGCCAGGAAACCTTCGGTCGGTGGCGTGGCTCGGTCAGAGACCGGCCACCCAGGTTCGGCGAGGGTCTCCCGACCCCGCCAAACACCCGGCCGAACGTCTCCCCATCCGCCAGGAGACCTTCGGTCGGTGGCGTGGCTCGGTCAGAGACCGGCCACAACAGACCGGCCACAACAGCGAGGAACTACTTTGAATCCTTCCGCCCGCCGCTGGATCGTCTTTGCAGTCAAACTGCTGATCGTGGCGGTCGTGCTCTGGCTGGCGTGGGGTACGATGAAGCAATCCTGGAACGATTTGCACAAGCACCCGCGGTCGCTGAGTTCCAACTGGCTGGTCTTCTCCGGTGGACTTTATCTCCTGGCCCTGCTGCCTGAGGGCCTTTTCTGGCATTGGGCCCTGAAGGCCCTGGGGCAGGATGTCGGACTGCTGGAAACGCTGCGGGCCTACTATATCGGGCATCTGGGCAAATATGTGCCCGGCAAAGCGATGGTCATCGTGCTCCGCACCGGTTTGATCCATAGCGGGCACCGTGCGCAGCATGGTCGCGTCGATACGAGTATCGCCGTGGCCAGCGTCTTCCTGGAAACACTAACCATGATGGCCGTGGGCGCCTGCATCGCGGTTCCGGTGCTGGCCGTCTGGTTTACCAGCAACCCCACGCTGATCGCCGCCCCCAGCCTCACACCTGGGGCTCGCCAGGCATTGATCGCGGCCGCCGTGGGCATGGCGATCGTCGCCGGGCTGCCCACCCTGCCCCCGGTCTTTTCGCGGCTGGCGCGATTGCTGGGAGTGGGCCGCTTGTCGCCGGCCGTGGCCCAGAAGCTGGCCGGCTTCGATTATCGCACGCTGCTTTGCGGCTGGACGGTGATGGTCTTCGGTTGGGTCGTGATGGGGACAAGCCTATGGGCGATGCTTCGCGGGCTGGATTTCGAAGCCAACTGGATGCAATCGTGGTACTTGTATACGGCGATCGCGGCGATGGCGGTCGTGGGCGGATTTGCCTCCATGATTCCCGGAGGGCTGGTCGCCCGCGAGGCGGTATTCACTGGTCTGCTGGCCCCTTTATTGGGCACCGATGCCAGTACGGCCCTGATCGTCGCCGCGGCCCTGCGGTTGACGTGGCTGCTGGCAGAACTGCTGATTTCCGTTATCTTGTATTCTGTCCGTTGGGTGCTTCCCAACTTGTAGGGAACGAAAAACATGTTATCGATCGTCATTCCCGTGTACAACGAAGCCGAAAGCCTGGAAGCCTTGCATGCCGAGATCGGTGAAGTGGCTGCCGCCAACGGCTACGAGCTCGACGTGATTTTCGTCGACGATGGTTCCAAGGACAATTCCTGGGAAATCATCTGCCGGCTGGCCGCCGCGGATCCGCGGGTGAGCGGCATTCGCTTCCGCCGGAACTTCGGCAAGGCGGCCGCCTTGAGCGCGGGCTTCGCCCAGGTTCGCGGCGAGATGGTCATGACACTCGACGCCGATCTGCAAGACGATCCGCGCGAGGTCCCGCGGTTTCTCGCCGCCATGGAAAACAATCTCGACGTGGTCAGCGGCTGGAAGCAGGTCCGCCACGACCCCTGGCACAAGGTCTTGCCGTCGCGAGTCTTTAACGGCATGGTCAGCGGCCTGACGGGCGTGAAGTTGCACGACCATAACTGCGGCATGAAGTGCTACCGCCGCGCGGTGCTGGGCGAAGTGCGGCTCTACGGCGAGTTGCACCGCTTCGTGCCCGTGCTGGCGGCCGGCCGCGGATTCCGCGTCGGCGAGATTGTCATCCAGCACCGTGCCCGCAAGTTCGGGCAGTCGAAATACGGCTTCACCCGTTTCGTCAAAGGATTCCTCGATCTGCTCACGGTGAAGTTCCTCACCGGCTACGGGCAGCGTCCGCAACACCTGTTGGGAACGCTCGGCCTGTCATGCTTCGCGCTGGGCGGGCTGTGGGCGGCCTGGCTGGCCCTTTCCTGGATCGTTTCCCGATTGGGGATTTTGGGCCTCGCGCCGATTCATTTGCATGAAAGCCCCGCACCGTTGTATGCCATCGGCCTGCTGTTGGTGGGCGCACAGTTCATGTCGATCGGCTTCCTGGCGGAACTGTTTATCGCCTATCAGGAGCCGGACCAGCAACATTATTCGATCTCGGACCGCACGCCGGAGAAATAGCCCATGGATACGCAACCCCAACGTGATCCCCGCGCCGCGTTGCGCCGCTCGATCTACAGCATCTTGATCTGCATCGGCCTGGGGGCCATGATCGGCCGCATCCTGGCGGTCGATTCGGTCGATTCTCGCGGCCTGGCCGATTCGCTCTACAAGAAGAAGTTGCAAACCGAACTGAAGGCCCAAGGGCTTTCCGGCCTGGAGCTTGACTATGCGGTGTTGCAGAAAGAGACCGCCCTGGCCGTCCAAAAGGGCATTTGGCGGCCGTTCCTCAGCGCCAACGACCGCAGCCGCTGGTGTACCGTGCGGGCCTTGGTCGAGCCCGACATGCAAGTTCCCGGCGCCCCCTATGCGATCGACAAGGTCATCGATCGGAAGAACAATCCCGGCTGGGACACGATCGACAAGGTCCGCCGCAACGACCACTACTATTCCAGCAAGCAGCCGCTGCTTTCCACGCTCATGGCGGCCGAGTACTGGGTGATTTACCACGCGACGGGCGAGTCGCTGGGGACGCACCCCTATGAAATCGGCCGCTTCATGCTGGTCACGATCAACGGGCTCTGCCTGCTGCTGATCTTCCTCTTCACGGCCCGGCTCGTCGAGCGGCTGGGCACGAGCGATTGGGGACGGATCCTGGTGATGGCGGGCTGCGTATTCGGCACGTTCCTGACGACCTTTGCGGTCACGATCACCAATCATCTGCCCGCGGCGGCGTGTACGGCGGTGCTTCTGGATGCCTTGGTGCGGATCTGGCTCGACGGCGATCGCCGCAGTTGGACGTTCATCGTCGCCGGATTTTTCAGCGCCATGCTGGCCGCCAACGAGATCCCCGCCGCGCTCCTTTCCGTCGCCGTGAGCTTGATTATTCTTTGGCTGGCCCCGCGGAAGACGCTGATCGCCTACCTGCCGCCTGCCCTGCTGGTGACCGCGGCGTTTTTCGCGACGAACTGGATCGCTGTGCAAAGTCTGAAGCCCGCCCAGATGCATCGCAGTCAGGGCGACAACTGGTATGATTACGAAGCTTCGTATTGGAGAAACCGCCAGGGGATCGATCAGGGCGAGAAGTCGACCGCCGTCTACGCGCTCCACATGCTGGTGGGGCATCACGGCATCTTTTCGCTCACCCCAATCTGGTGCTTGAGTTTGCTGGGCGGCGGTCTTTGGCTGGTCGGGCACCATGTACCCATGGTCGACCAACGGCGTTTGAAGCTGTTCACGCTCTTGGCTCTCGGAGTAACGCTCGTTTGCCTGGCGTTTTACTTGTGGTGGCCCGGGGTCGATCACAACTATGGAGGCGGCGCCAGCGCATTCCGCTGGGTCTTTTGGATGGCCCCGATGTGGTTCATGCTCATGTTGCCCGCGGCCGACCTGCTGAGCCAGCGCCGCTGGTCGCGGGGCATAGGGCTGGTGCTCCTAGCCCTCTCGGTATTGGCCGCCAGCTATCCCACCTGGAACCCCTGGACCCCGCCATGGATCATGAATTTTCTTGGCTACCTAGGGTTGTTCTGATCTCCATATTGCCTATCTTCCCGCGGCATGTTCACTGGGAACCGCCCTTTTCTTCGGCGGAGAGTTCTTGTATCGTCGCGGAAATTCTTTCGCAGTTTCCGCGGCTTTCTACCGATGAGCAGTAAGTCTTTTCCCGGCTTACCTTCCACGCCGTCTTATCGGGGGGGCAACGCCAGCGAGTTTCGTTTGTCAGTTGAAAGAATACCTTGATGTTTAGCGTATTGCGAAAGGATCTTCGCACCTCCACCGCCGAAGGAATGGCAGCCAGCGTGATGGTCGGCATTGGCGAGACCTATCTGCCTGTGTTTGTGTTAGTTCTGAGCGGCAGCCAACTCGCCTGCGGGCTGGTGAGCACGGTGCCGCTGGTGATCGGCGCCGTGTTGCAGCTCAGCTCGCCATGGCTGATGCGGAAGTGTGGTTCCTACCGCCGCCTGGTTTCGCTTTGTGCGCTGATCCAGGCCGTCGCCTTCCTGCCGCTGCTGGCCGCCGCGGTCACGGGGCACATGCACGTGGTGCTGGTGTTCGCACTGGTCGCCGTCTACTGGGCTACCGGCTTGGGCAGCAGTGGGCCGTGGAACGCCTGGATGGAAACGCTCGTGCCCTCGCGGGTGCGGGCCCGCTACTTTGCCTGGCGGTCGCGCACCTGCCAATGGGGCATCGCACTGGGCTTCGTAGCCGGCGGCGCCGCCCTGCAACTTTCCGGACGCTGGGGAATTCCCCTGGCAGTCTTCGCCGTGTTGTTTTCCATGGCGGCGGCCAGCCGCTTCACTTCCGCCGGACTTCTGGCCAGCCAGCGCGAACCGCAACCGCCGCGGGACAGCGGGCCTCGCCCCTCGTTGACGGCCGTCTTCCGCTCGCTGGCCGACGGCGCGAACGGGCGGCTGTTGCTGTATCTCTTGGCGGCGCAAGCGGCCGTGCAGATTTCCAGCCCCTACTTCAATCCGTACATGCTGGGCGAATTGCGATTCTCTTATTCGATCTACGTGATCGTGGTCTGCACGGCCATGGTGGCGAAAATCCTCTTCCTGCCGACCGTTGGCCGGATTGCCGATCGCGTGGGGGCCCGCCACGTGTTCGCCATTAGTGCCGTGGCCATCGTGCCCTCCTCGGCCCTCTGGCTGGTGTCGAACAACTACGTCTATCTGATCGCCATCCAGATCTATTCGGGCATGGCCTGGTGCGCCTTCGACCTGGCCACACTTTTGTTGTTTTTCGAAACGATTCCGCGGCAGAGGCGCGTCGACGTATTGTCCTTCTTCTACCTGGCGAACTCGGCGGCCACGGCCGGCGGTTCGCTGTTGGGCGCGGGCATCTTGGCCGTCCTGGGGGCGAACCAACATGCCTATATGGTCCTCTTCGCACTGTCGACCATCGCCCGGGCAGCGGCCATCGTGCTCTTGGCGCGGATCCCGGCACGGACGGCGACGCGCGAAGTTACTCGGGCGATTCCCGCGCCCCATTACCTTCGCCCGGCCTGGGCGCGGCCCGCGGTTCGCGCGGCGAAGATGCAAGGGAAGCGGGAACCGGTGGCTGGCGGCTCGCGATCGTAGGGTGGGCCGAGTGCAACGAGTCCCACTACCTTCGTACGTCTCTCTTGGTGGGACTCGTTTCACTCGGCCCACCCTACTCCAACGGCACGTGTCGCTCCACGTCGGCGGTGCCGTCTTTGCCGGAGTGGCCATTCATCCCCTCGGGTCGTGCCTCACCGGCGGCGGGGTCCGCGGGACTTGCCATAAGGCGAGGAATCCACTTCTTCCGCAAGGCATATTCGTGCCAGCCGACCATGGCTGCGGCGAACAGCAGCGGAAGGAGGAGGTAGATCACGCGGAAAACGATGATGCCGGCGGCCAATTGGCCCGTGCTTTTCGGCGTGTCGGGCACCAGATTCAATACTTTCGGCAAGGTCATCATCACGGCCTCGAAGACACCCCATCCGCCCGGGACGTGTGAAAGTACGACCAGCACGTAGGCCACCAGGTAGACTTCAAGCAGCTTGAGGTATCCGCCATTGACGGGCGGAAAGAGGAGATAGAGTATGGAACCGGCCACGAGCATGTCGGCCGAGGCAATGCCAATCTGATAGACGGTCAGGCGGAAGGGCGGAACGGGCAGCGTCCAGCGAAAGATCTTCAGCGAACCGCGATGCAAGATGCTTGCGCCACGTGCATACCGGTCAACGCCAGGAGCAGGATGCCGTAGAGCCGTGAATCTTGCAGCAAGAACTTGACAACACCTTCATGGATATGCCATTCCGCCAGTGCCGTCGAGATGTCTTGAAGCCTGCCGACCGGAATACGCAGGGGCCAAAAGACGAAGAGCACGCCGGAGATGAAAAACACGCCGAACCAAAACGTCAGGGCTAGGATCACCAGCAACTGCACGATCTTCGTCAACGGAATGCCCCACGCCGAGTAGAGGCGATAGCGCAACGGAGCACCGAACAGCGTGGCGCCGAAGTTGTAGCTCACGGGATAGGCGGTCAACGCGGCGAAGGCGATCCGTTTCAGGGAAAGCGGCACCTCGGCAAAGCGAAAGGCCAGGTAATCGTAGCAGACCAGGATGACGGCATAGTTGATGAACGTAATGCCCGCGGCGATCGCGACGTGCGTGCCGGAGATCTGGAGGAGATTCTTCAGGATCTTCTCTAAACTCAGATGGTTGTCATGCCACTGGTGGTACAGCAACAGGGCCGCCGCGACGAATACCGCCAGCACGAGCAACGTCCCCAGATAATGGAGCGGACTTCTCTTCTGTTTCATTTCCCCAGTTCATCCGCCAGGGTGCCGGCATCGTATAGCTTCCGCAAGGTCTCTTCGATGGCCGCGCTGTGTACGGCCAGGGCCCGGCCTACTTGATCCGTGTAGATGAAGTCCCAGACCAGCGATTCCAGGTTGCCGTCGAAGATAATGCCCACGAACTGCCCCTTGCGATTGACCACAGGGCTGCCCGAGTTGCCGCCGATGATATCGGCCGTGGAGACAAAATTCAAGGGCGTGCTCAGATTCAGTTGGTCCTTGCCCTTGAGCCAGCGGGGGGGCAAGTTGAACGGTGCGCGATTATGGTGTTCGGCTGAATGCTGGAAGGCCCCGCCGAGGGTCGTCCAAGGCGGCTGGGGCTGGCCCAACTCATTGTAGCCTTTCACCACGCCAAACGCCAGGCGGAGCGTGAAGGTGGCATCCGGATAGACCTCGGTGCCCGACACGGCGAATCGCGCCTTGGCGATCTTCGCGTAAGCCTGGTGAAACGGTTCGTCAACTTGTTCCTCCAGTATGCGGCGGGCCTTTCTCGCGGGACCGTCGACGAGCCGCGCCAATTGGATCATGGGGTCTTTTGAAGCCTCTATGGCCGCCTTGCCGCCTTGGGCCAGCTCGCGCCGCAGGGCCACTTCTTTCAATCCTGTTTCTTGGATCAATTCGGCCGCCCGATCGCGCGGCGACTTGCCGTCCAACACCTTCACGACCAGTTCGTTGTCGGCCCCCGCCTCGGTAATGAACATGCTCAGCCCGTCGGCCAGCTTGAGCGTTTCCAGGTCGTCGTAGATCGGGGCTGTGGAAAAAAGCATCTGCTCGAGCGACTCGCGGTTCGTTTGACGGTACTCGCGGAGGCGATCGCCGTTGGGCTTGCCGTCTTCTTCGGCCATCCGCACCAGGGTCCTGGCGATCAGGAACTGGCGGCAGCGGAAGGCCCGGCCTTCTTCCAGCAAGAGCACATCCTTGCGGATCTTGCGCAGGGTTTTCAGGGCCGCGGCGACCTCGTTCCACGCGGAACCCGCCGTCGCCTGGAGCGACGCATCGGCCGCGACGGCGTCGCGGAGGGCCTTTTCCGCGGCTTGCTTGGCCGCCATCACCGCCGGATCCTGCAGTCCGCCCAGCCGGCCGATCTGGGCCTTGCGCGAATTCTGGACGCCGAACAAATCCTCGCGGGCCCGCCGCGCGTTCTCGTCGCCCCGCTCACTGTAGTTGAGCAGCAGCACCTCGGTCCGCATCAGCCAGTTCAGCATCGTGGGCAGGGAAAGGTCGCGGATGTAATCCAGGTGGGCCACGGTGTCCATGCGATCGGTCTTGCCCGGATGGCCGGAGACGAAGATCAATTCACCGTCGGCCGCCCCGCCCGACGCCCACTGCAAATAGTGTTCGATCTTGGCCGGCTTGCCGTGTTCATAGACGCGCATGAAACAGATGTCGAGGTCATAGCGGGGGTATTCGAAATTGTCCGGATCGCCGCCGAAGAAGGCCGCATCCTCCTCGGGGGCAAAGACCAGGCGGACGTCGGTATATTTCTTGTACCGGTAGAGATGGTACTGCCCGCCGTTGTACAGGGTGACCACATCGCTCCGCAGGCCCGTCTTCTCCTTCGATTCCTGCTCAATGGTGCTCATGATCTTGCGGCGGGCCTTTTCCGCCTCGGCCATCGTGCCCTGCTTGGGAACGGCCGCATTGACCCGGTCCGTGACGTCTTCGATGCTTATCAGCACGTTCAATTCGAGATCGAGGCACTTCACTTCCTGGTCTTGCGTTTTGGCGTAGAACCCCTCAGCCAGATAATTCTTCTCCTTGCTGCTGAGCTTTTGCAGCGCGTCGGCCCCGACATGATGGTTGGTGAGCACCAGCCCGTTGGACGACACGAACGACCCCGAGCCGCCGGAGTTGAAGCGGACGCTCGCGCGCTGCAAGTGCTCGAACCAGGCCTGATCGGGTTCGAAGCCGTACTTCTCCTTGAGGATTTTCTTGGGCGGATTATTGAAAAGCCACATACCTTCGTCTCCCAAGGCGGCGGTGCCGCCGGAAAAAGCCATCCCCACGCCGGCCAGAAGCCATCCCAGATGGAACTTTCGCACGCATCCAATGACCCGTTGCATCTCGAGAACTCCTCTTGTCAAGAATTTGAGCATTTACCCAGTAGGTACAGAAGAGAATCATAACGGCCCGGCCGTGCTTTGCAAAGAACCGGCCCCTCCGTAGCACGGAATTCATTCCGTCTCCGAAGAAAAGTGCCTGCAACGGAAAAACTACGCTTTACGAAGAAAACTTGACACGGCCGTTCCCTTTGGGTCTTGTCCCACCCTGACTGTGCCAACAGCCCCGAAACGGACGCTTGACCCACACGATGGCAGAGCGTCTAATTTAGTCATGTACGGAGTGATCTTTTGTGTAGGCGAGCGAGGTGTGGCACCCAATGTCGCCACGACCCGCTGTGCCATCGCCGCGACCCACTGCGCCGTCGTCATTGACTCCCAGTTAAACGAGCAGGGCTATGGTGTACGTTGGCAAGGTGCGGCGGCTGAGGAGTAGCAGATGGAGTCGGTCTTTTCGCAGATCGGGCCGTGGATTTTCTTCCTCACGCTGGGCAGCGGGATGGGAATACCTTTGGGAATTCCGCCGGCGCCCGACGACCCCGTGATGGCCCGCTTCGCGCCCGAAGAGTGCGTTTTCTATACGACCTGGTCGGCCAGCGGGGCGGCGAATCCCGCCAGCAAGAACCAGGCCGAGAAGATGCTTGCCGAGCCGGAGGTTCGGCAGTTCGTCGAGCATCTGGAGAAGTGGATACGTCACTCCGTCAGCCAACCGGCGAGCGATCCCTACGCCAGCAGTCTTTCCGACGCGACCTTCGACTGGATGCTCTTGATGCTCCGCCACCAGACGACGATGTTCGTGTCGGAACTGAAGATCAAAGACAAGAAAGTATCGGCCAAGGGCGGCATGGTCGTTGCCCTGGGGGCCGACGCACCGGCGGCCACCAGGCTCTTCCACGAGAATGTCCGCGAGTTCTTTCTCAACCTCAACGTGGAAGCCCTGGAGGTCCTGCATATCGACGGCCAGAAATGGTACCGTGTGAAACCGAAGGCCGAGTTCCCCACGATGATCGTAGGGATCAAGGATTCGCACTTGATTGTGGCCGTGGGCGAGGGAAGCCTCGAGATGATTGTCGAGCGGATGCAGAAACCGGCCCCCGAGTGGCTGGTGAAAGCCCGGCGGATTGCGACTTTCGATCGCCCTGCCGGTTTGACCTACATCAACGTTCAGCGTTTGCTGGAGGTCGGCCCGGCGTCCACCGATCCAAACCGTAAACAGTGGGTCGAACTGCTGGGGCTGGCGCAATCGCCTTGGTTGGTCTCGGCCACCGGGCTGGTAGGCCCGGACGTGGTGACGCGAACGGTCCTGCCGATCGAAGGCCAACCGCGCGGGGTTCTTTTCCTGGCCAACGGCCTCGGCTTGAAGCGGGAAGACCTGGCGGCAATTCCCGAAGACTCCACGCTGGCGCTGGCCGTGCGGCTGAATGTGCACCAAGCCCTCGACGCCATGGCGGCGGCGGGCAAGAAGGCGGCTCCCGAGGTCAAACGACCGCTCTTGAAGGGATTGGAAACGCTTAAACACGGCGGTGACGCCGATTCCCGGCAGGACATCTTCGCGCCACTGGGCGACCGTTGGTGTTTCTACAACTCGCCGCGCGAGGGCGGACTTGTGATCACCGGGCTAACGGGCGTCGTGCCGATCACCGATCGCAAGCAGTTTTCACGGAGCTACGAAGTCCTGATGCGCCTGGCCACGCAAGCCCTGCCGGCCGACGACAATCTGGCCCCCGGCGGACAGCGGATCCACCGCTTTCGCTTTGCGGGCAGCGAGGTGCATTACGCGCATCTGGGCGAAGTCGGCCTGGCTCCGGCATGGTGGGCGGGCGACAAGCAGCTCGTCGTCGCCTTGGCCCCGCAGAACATCAAGGCCTATCTCTCGCGTGGCAACGTCAACCGGTCTTTGGCCGATGTGCCGGAGGTGGCCGCCGAGCTCTCCAGGCGCGACCCCTTGCTGGCGATCGCCTACCTCGATGCGCCGCGGCTGTTCGAGTCGATCTATCCGCTCCTGTTGATTGCCGCGCCGGCCTACCTGGGCGCCAACGGCCTGAGCGAAGGCCGCCGCGATATGTCGATGATCCCCTCGCTGCCGTCCGTTTGCCAACACTTGCGACCCGGAATGACGACGCTGCGGCGGACCGCCGTGGGGCTGGAACTCACCAGCCGCGGCAGCCTGCCGGGCTTTGGCCTGGCCGCTCCCGTGATGTTCCTGGCATGGGACTCGGAGTGGCTGAACCTGGTTTTCGGCGAAGCCGAGAACACCGCGCCGCCGGTTCCCGTAGTTCCCGGCGCAGCGCTGCCGGGACCGGTTGCTCCGCCGCCGGCCCCGGTGTTGCCTCCGGCGCTACCCCCGCCGGCCCCAGCACGATAAACTGAGAATTTGGGAATCCTTTCCAAGAGTTTCCGGCTCGTAGCGAATTACCTGGAAGAATACTAGCGACAGTCTCGTAGGGTGGGCCGAGTGCAACGAGTCCCACCATCCTTGATTTGGCATATATTTTTGGTGGGACTCGTTGCACTCGGCCCGCCCTGCAAGCGTTTCCCCCTTTGTTCAGGAGTTATGTTTATGGCCGTATCAGTAATTGGCATTGTTCCGCTGCTTCTGCTCTCGGGCGGGTTCTCCTTGCCCCTGGGCCTGCCGCCGCTGCCGGAAGACCCGATGATCAGCCGTGTAGTGCCGGTAGACTGTCTGGCATACGTTAGTTGGGCGGGCACGGCCACGCCCAGCGCCAAGAGCATGAACCAAACCGAACAGTTGCTCGCCGAACCGGAGGTGCAAAAGCTGTTCTCGGCCATCGATAGTGCGGTGACCACGGGGATCACGAAAAAAGCCCGGCCCGGCAGCGGCGACGCAGTGATAATCAAGGACGTTTATCCTCTGGCGAAGACATTGCTGACGCGTCCGGCGGCGATCTTCGTGTCCAAACTGGAGGTCAACCCCCAAGGCCCCCCGAATGTTGAGGGCGGGGCAATTGTCAACTTGGCTGAAAAGGCCACGGCCGTGAGCGAGACACTCGATCGCCTGGAAAAGCTCCTGCCGCCTGGAATGGTCGAGAAGGTCGAGATCTCCGGCGTATCGTTTCACCGCATCAAGCCCAGCCCGACGATAACCGTGACCTGGGGAATTCGCGGCAAGTACCTGATTGTCGGCGTCGGCGAGGGGGCCGTGGAAGGCATTCTGAAACGGGCCAAGGGTGAGCCGCCAACCTGGCTGGCCGCGATTCGCAAGCAATTGCCCGTGGACCGCCAATCGACCCTGATTTACTTCAACGTCAAGCGGACCATCACTCAGTTCGCCCCACTGGGTGGGCCGCAGGTCAAGGCAGTCCTCGACGCCTTTGGCCTGGACAATGTAAACTATCTGGCCTCGGTCACCGGGCTGGACGCCAAGGGAACGGTCTCTCGCACGTTGGTGGCGATCGACGGCCAGCCTCAAGCCATCTTCCATCTTGCCGCGGCAAGACCGCTGGCGGTCGCGGACCTGTCGCCCATTCCCCGCGATGCGACGATCGCCGCCGCCGGACGGCTCGACGCCAGTGCCGCCTGGGAACTGCTGCTCGAACAAATCGCGAAGGTGGAACCCCAGGGCCGCACGCAGATCAGCCAACAAATCGCTGGCATGGAGATGGCTTTGGGCATCAAACTTCAGGAAGATCTGCTCAAGCCGTTGGGTGACGTGTGGTGCGTCTATAATTCGCCCAGTGAAGGCGGCCTCTTGGTAACCGGCCTGACGGGCGTAGTGCAGGTCAAGGACCACGATCGCCTGGAAGCGACGCTCAACAAGCTGATCGCGCTGTTCCAGAGTCAGGTGGAGGGGCCGGCCACGGAAGGCCCCCGTTCTCCCTATCGCCGCACGCCGCGGATCGTAAAGACCACCTTTGCCGGACAGGACATTTACCATTTTGACATTCCCGAAGGCGACTTTCCCATGGCCCCCGCCTGGTGTCTCGTGAAAAAGGAACTGATCGTCTCGACTTTTCCGCAGAACATCAAGTCTTACCTGGCGCACGGCAAGGATTATCAGTCGCTGGCAACGGTGCCGGGCGTGGCCGAAGCGCTGGAAGGCGGTGCCATGGCGCTGACCTACTGCGATACGCGGAAAATGGCGGAATTCGTTTACCCGCTGTTGTGTTTTGGCGGCAAGGCCATTTCCTCAGAATTGAACCGCGAGGGGATTCCATTAGACGCCTCACTGGTGCCCTCGGCCGCGGCGATCTTTCCCCACATGCAGCCGAGCATCGGCGTGGTGCGGCACACTGCGGCGGGAATCGAGGTCGAAAGCCGCGGGCCACTGCCGGGCATGGGCGTGGGGCCGATGCTACCCATGTCTTTCCTGTTCCTCGGTTTCGCTCGCGCCGAAGCCCGGCCGGTTCCGATGCCGATGAGCTCGCGGAACAATCTCAAGCAGATCGCGCTTGCCATGCATAATTACGCAGCGACCTATGGCACCCTGCCGCCCGCATATATTTCCGACAAGAAGTCGGGCAAGGCCTTGCTGAGCTGGCGTGTGGCGATTTTGCCTTTCATTGAGGAGATGCCGTTATATCAGCAGTTCCATCTCGACGAACCGTGGGACAGCGCGCATAACAAGACGCTCATTGCCCGCATGCCGTCGATCTACCGCAGCATGGGGCCGACAGTTGCGTTGGAAACGCAAGAAACGGTGGGGCCGCCCGGAGTTGCCAAGGCCGCGGACACCGACGGCATCGGTCCCGCAGGTGCGTTGGCAAAGACCCGCTACGTCACGCTGCGCCACAAAGACAGCGCATTTCCCGGTAAAGACGGTATCCGCCTGACGGACATCACCCACGGCACGTCCAACACGATCATGGCGGTCGAGGCCGACGCGGCCCATGCCGTGATCTGGACGAAACCCAACGACCTGCCCTTCGATCCCGAGAAACCGCTAACGGGCCTGACGGGGCAGCCCGCCCGCGGATTCAATGCCGTGCTTTGCGACGGGGCCGTGAGATTCATCCAGGATTCGATCGATTCGGAAATCTTCGGGGACATGGTAAACCGGACCGGCGGAAAGCCGGCCAAATCGAATAATTGACAATACATGGCCTCCAAGCTATCATCGGAGTGGTCTTGTACGACCAGAATTCCAATCAGTCATCGCATCCAACCATTTAGAGGAGTAACCCATGACACGCAAAACTTGGCTTCGTGCACTAGTATTGGCGCTGAGCGGCATCCTGGCCGCAACCACGGTCTCGCAGGCGGTCTCTCAGACCAAGAGCAAGATCCCGGTCAATCCCAAGCTGTTGGTCGAGCCGCCCAAGGGGGCCATCGTGCTCTTCGGCGGCAAGCCGGAGCAGATGCGCGACAACTGGTACGCGCGGCGCAGCAAAGACCCGGCAGGCTGGAAAGTGGACGACAAGGGTGTGGCAACGCCCAACAAGCGCGACATCAGCAGCAAACAGGAGTTCGGCGATTGTTACCTGCACGTGGAGTTCAACGAACCGTTGACGAGCAGCGGCAACAGCGGCGTGGGTATGGAGGGCCGCTACGAGATCCAGATCCTGAACTCCTACGGCAAGCAGCCCGAGGCCCACGAGTGCGGCGCCTTCTACAGCCAGACGCCGCCCAGGGTGATCGCCTCGAAGCCCGCCGGCCAATGGCAGACGTTCGACATCTTCTTCCGCGCACCGCGCTTCGACGCCGACGGCAAGCGCGTCGAGAAGGCCCGTGCCACCGTCTACCAGAACAATATTTTGCTCCACGAGGACGCGGAAATCCAAGGACCCACCGGCATCCAGTACGAGCAGTACAAGGGCGAGGTGCCGAAGGGGCCGATCGTGCTTCAGGGCGACCACGACACCGTGCTCTTCCGCAACGTGTGGATCGTGCCCGAGCAGTACTAAGCGGGCGAAGCGTCTGAGAATTGGCGCCCAAAGTCCCGTAGGACGGATTGCTTATCCGTCCTACGGACTTGCCGGCGTGGTTGAGTCTATTTCCTATCGGCCGGTAACGGCTCGCTGGGCTTCACCCCGTATTTCTTCTGCCGCGCCCGCCCCCAAGGACAGCCGCCAAATGTGAGGACCGACTCGATGGCTTGAAGCCATCGGGCAAAGCCGTTCCCTTTTCTAGCCCTGGTGCAGACCGGGCAGCGGTGTTCGCAGAAGTCGGGATCAAACCAACCACGTTCAGAACTACTCATCTTCGTTCTCCTTCTGGGAAGAATTATCCCCCGAGTTCGCATAAGCGACAAGAGCAAGATCCGGTCGAAACGGCGCCGGTGGGTCGAGCGCGTCGCACTTCCGCCGGCCGATCATCGCCCCACCGGCGTGGGGTCCGTGGTGGCGTTTTTCAGTTTCCGGTGCCTGTTTTGGGCCCAATGTGGTCTACTTGGTCCGTTTATGATGCCTCGTCGGGAATTACCGAATCTGACGGAAAGGCAAGCTGGCATGCGCCGAATGTTCTCAGGCTGACAAATGCACATATGCTGCCGAGTATAGTGGATAGTTCGGCGATCACGGTATCAACGGTTGTTACACATTTATTGTCTGCACTACCGGAAAACGTAGCGCACTCAAGCTCTTGGTAACGTCCGCCATAGGCCGCAAGCCATTGCGAACCATGCCTTGCAAGCCGCGGCAACGGCAACGAATATGAACCGCAAACAACGACAACGATGGTTTACACGGGCGGCCTTGGACGGCATCACGACCTTGTCGGTTGCGCTGCTGTTGATAGCCGTTTCCGGATGCGCGGTGAGCGAGAATCGTCGTCCGCCGACCACGACCATGGGTACGTGGTGCCCGACATGGTGCCCGCCAGCCGCATCCCGGAGTACCGGGTGCCCCGTTGCCCAACCGCCCGCCGATCATGAGTACACGGTGCCCGTCGTTCGCTCGCCGGCGCCGCTCGCTCCCGTGGCCGCAGTGCAGCAGGCAGCCTACGTTTCGGCCGAAGGCGTGGCGATCCCCGAACCGCAGTCGACAGTGACCAGTCCACAGGCGCCGGCGGCGATGGAAAAAGGGCCAGCCAAGACGCCGGAGTCCGACGTCCACCCGCGACCCGAAGTACCGGGCGCCCTGACGGAAGAGGTACCAGCCCCGGGGCATCCGGCACTCCGGGTCGCGGGCGGCACGATGACCTTGGACGAGGCGATTGCCGAGACGCTGCAATCCGACCCCAAGCTCCGCGGCGCGATGGAGTTGATTCGGCAAGCTCAGGGTGATTTCACCACCAGCTCGCTCTTGCCGAATCCAACCGTGCAAATCAACGGCGTCTTTCTACCGCTGCGGCCGTTCACGCTGGCCCAGCCGGGTGGGCCGCCGGAACTCGACGTGATCGGGACCTATTCGATCGATTGGTGGCTCTTCGGCAAGCGCGCGGCGGCCATGGCCACCGCACAACTTGGCGTGGCCGTGTCGCATGCCGACTACTCCGACCAGGTGCGGCAACGGATGGCGAACACGGCCAGCACTTTCTACGACGTGCTCGAAGCCAAGGCCATGCTGAAACTCGCCCAGGACGACCTCGCAAGCCTGGAGCGCGTCGAACAGATCACGCGGGCCGGTGTCCGTTTCGGCGGCACCGGAACGATCGAGGCAGAACGCATTCGGCTCTCCGTGCTCGACGCCCAGCGCGAGGTGCGAACCCGCGAGGCGACCCTGAAGACCACCAAGGCCCAGTTCCGCGCGGCAATCGGCCGCCGGCTCTCCGCGGCGGAATGCGACCCGGCGGGCAATCTCGATGTGCCCAATCCGGCGACTCCAATCCCGGTAATTCAGGCCGTGAGTACGGCCGAACAGAACCGGCCCGACATAATTTCCTTGCGGCGGCAGATCGCCAAGGCTCGCAGCGCAATCGAGGTGGAGCGGACGAAGGCCAGGCCGACGGTGTCTCCTTCGTTGGGCTACCAGTATCAGTGGCAGGAGGACATCGGCGTGCCGGACGCGGCTTCGTACACGGCGCAGATGAACCTCTCGGTGCCCTTGTTCGATCGCAATCAGGGGAATATCCGCAAGGCGGAATCGGCATTGGCCCAGTCATGTTTCAACCTGCAGGCACAACTTGTGCAGGCCGAGGCCGACATCGAGCAGGCCGTGGCTGAGTTCCAGGCAGCCCACACGAACGTAAGTTCGATCGGTCGCGAACAGCTTCAGGCAGCCCGCAGCGTCCGCGATCGGACCGAAACCGCCTATAAACTGGGCGGCAAGACGCTGCTGGAGGTCATTGACGCAGAACGTGCGTACCGCGATACTTACCGGACGTACATCATGAGTCAATCCGGCTACTGGCACGCGTTACACCGTTTGAATGCCTCGGTCGGTCAACAGGTTCTGCGATGAGTATCGAGAGCAGCCCTCCTCCCCCCCATCCGGGTCGACAAGATCCGTGCCGCGACGTGGTTCGCCGGCGACATGGCTCGCCCGCCTGTCGTCGGCGGCCCAGTTTGCGTTGGCGATCATCGTTACGGTCTGTGCGCTGGCATTCCTTCTCTGGCCAGTGAGCCGCACTGCCGAGGATGTCATGCCCAACGTGGAAGAGACCGAGGTCGTGAAACTGGTCGGTCAGCATCAACTCTGGATCCGGGGTGGCACTCCGCTGGAAAAGAAGCTGGTCGCCGCTCCGGTCGATCGCGAGGAAACGTCGGCCCCCGTGCTCAAAGTCACCGGCTCGATCGTGGCCCGTCTGCCGCCGGGCAAAGAGAAAGAGCTTGCCGAGGGGCGTTGGGATTTCAACTCGCCTGATCTCTCGTCGGCCTATGCCGACTGGATCAAGGCCCGCGCGGACGTCCCCTTCAACGAGAAGCAACTCCTTTCAATTCGAGATCTCGTGGCGGCGACCTTGAAGGCGAAGAAGGAAGTGGCCGACCGTCTGGAGAAACTCGTGCAGGCGGGGACCGATCCGGAAAAAGATCTGGCCGCCGCCAAGGCCGACTATTTGCAAGCGAAAATCCAAGGCCAAAAAGACGAACACGAGGCCGAGACGAACGTCAAGAACGCCAAGCGGACCTTGGCCACCCTGGAGCGGCAGCTTTACCAGGCGGGCATCGACCCGGAGTTGTTGGCCAAGGCGACGGAGAGCGCGGCCATCGTCGTCGCGGAGGTCCCAGAGGCCCGCGTCGGTCTGGCGCAGCCCGGCCAGGCCTGTGTGGCCCGGTTCTACGCCTTTCCCGATGTCAAGTTTACAGGCCGAGTCGGCAGCTTGGCGCCGACGCTCTCCAAGGACCGCCGCACGCTGCGGATCTTCTTTCAGGTCAGCGATCCGGAAGGCCGGCTCAAGCCGGGCATGTTCGCCGAGATCGGCTTGGGCACGGACGTCCGCGAGAGGCTCATGATTCCGGCCGACAGCGTGTTGCACGTCGGTCAGTCGGATTACGTGATCCAGGCCGGCCCGGAAGGCTTGTGGAAGATTGCCGAGGTGAAGACCGGTGAGCAATCCGGGGACCGGATCGAGGTACTCCAAGGCCTGAAGTCCGGAGACCGCGTTGTTGGTTCTGGGGCAATTCTGTTGAAACCGTACGTGGTCCGCGACATCCAAGGCGTAGGCAAGGCAGTAGGGTGGGACCAGCGCGCCGGGCACCATGTACCCATGGTCGGCGAGCGCCGGCCCACCGATGTCGAGAATGATACGGTCGCAACGCTGGGCCGGCGCTCGCTGCGCGATCTTGTCCCACGCTACGATCGCTCCGCAGGGAGCGCCGGCCCATGATTCCCGCCCTGATCCGCCTGGCCCTCGGTCAACGCTGGCTGGTCTTGACCCTGGCCGGTATGCTGGTCGCGCTGGGCGTGTGGGCCTTCCAGCACCAGCAGATCGATGCCTACCCGGACATCTCCGGACAAATGGTCCAAGTCATCACCACGTACCCCGGCCGCGCCCCGGAGGAGGTCGAACGCCAGGTGACGATCCCGCTGGAGATCGTCATGCGGAGCGTCCCCCGCGTGGAGAAGATCCGCTCGCGAACGATCTTCGGGCTGTCGATCGTGGAAGTGCTGTTCGAGGAAGGCGTGGAGAACTATTGGGCCCGGCAGCGCGTCACGGAGAAGCTCGACGAGGCCACCTTGCCCGACGGCGTGAAACCCGCTCTGGGGGCTTTGGCAACCGCCTACGGCGAGATCTATCGTTATGAGCTGGTCTCCGACGGCACCTGCGACCTGATGGGGCTTCGCACCCTGCAAGATTGGGTCGTCACGCCGCGCCTGCTCCGCTGCGCGGGCGTGGCCGACGTGGAAAACTTCGGCGGCTATCTGAAGCAATACACGGTGACATTCAACCCAGATCAACTGCGGCGCTACGACCTGGCGCTGGGCGACGTGATCGACGCCCTGCAAAGCAACAACACGAGTTCCGGGGGCAGCATGGTCTCGCGCGGGAGCATGTCCTACGTCATCCGCGGCAAGGGCTCAGTGCAAACCGCGGCGGAGATCGGCTCGATCTTCATCAAGTCGGTTGGCGGCACCCCGGTTTACCTCCGCGACATTGCCTCCGTCGGCCTCGACTACCCGCCGCCCACCGGCATTTTCAGCAAGGACCACCTTGACGAATCGATCGAAGGCATCGTGCTCATGCGCCGCGGAGAGAACCCTTCGGCAGTGCTCAACCGCGTCAAGGAGGCAGTCGTGGAGCTGAACGCCACGATCTTGCCGCCAGGCGTCCGCGTGAAGACTTTCTACGATCGCACGTTCCTCGTCGAAAGCACGTTGCACACCGTGGGGCACAGCGTGCTGCTGGGCATCACGCTGGTGGTGCTCGTGTTGCTGATTTTTCTGGGACGGCCTTCGATGGCCGCGCTGGTGGCGCTGACGATCCCTTTCGCTTTGCTGGTGGCGCTGTTGTTGATGTACGTCACCGGCATACCGATCGGCTTGCTCTCGGTGGGGGCGATCGATTTCGGCATCATCGTCGACGGCGCGGTGATCATGGCCGAGAACATCGCGCACCGCCTGGGCGGCGCGGCGCGAGCGGACCAGCCAGAACGTCAACAAAATCGTGCTTGCCGCGACGCTGGAAGTCGAGCGGCCCGTCTTCTTTTCGGTGCTGATGATCATCGGCGCATATTTGCCGCTGCTGTCGCTGACGAGCATCGAGGGCCTGCTCTTCCGGCCGATGGCCCTGACGCTCGTCTTCGCCCTGGTGGGGGCGATGTTCTTCGCGCTGTTCGTCGTGCCCGTGCTGGCTACGTTCCTCTTCCGCCGCGGCTACCGCGAATGGGAGAACCCGCTGCTGCGCTGGTTCCGCCCGGTCTATGCGGCCGGCCTGCGGGGCCTGCTGCACGCCCGCTGGCTGGTGGTGGTGTGCGTGGCGGCCTTGCTGGCGATCGTCTTTGCCAGCGTGCTGCCGAACTTGGGCACGGAGTTCCTGCCCTACATGGACGAAGGCGTGATGTGGATCCGCGCCAACTTCCCCGAGGGGACCTCGATCGAACAGACGGCCCGCTTCGGCAAGTCGATCCGGGAGATCATCCTCAGTTTCCCCGAGATCGAATTCGCCACCGTGCAGTCGGGGCGGAACGACAGCGGCACCGACCCCTTCCCTCCCAGCCGCATGGAAATGATGATCGGCCCCAAGCCGCGCGAACAGTGGCGCTTCGCCACGAAGCACGAGCTGGTCGCCGAGCTGGGCAAACGGCTCCGCAGCGAATTTCCCACCACGCGCTTCAACTTCACGCAGCCCATCATCGATAGCGTCACCGAGGACACCAACGGTACTTCGGCGAACCTGGCCGTCGAGTTCTCCGGCCCGGACCCGGACGTGCTGCTCAACCTGGCGCGGCAGACCGTCGAGCTGATTCGCACGGTCCCCGGCGCAGTGGACGTGAGCATCGAGCAGGAAGGGCCGCAGCCGCAACTGGTGATCGCCCCGGACCGCGCCCTCTGCGCCCAGCACAATGTGCGCATCGATGATGTCAAGAAGCTGATCAACACCGCCCTGGGTGGCGAGCCGGTCGGCGCGCTCTACGAGGGCGACCGCCGCTTCGACATCGTCGCCAAGATCGACCGCAGCATCGTCACCTCGGTCCAGGCCATCGGCCGCCTGCCGGTCCACACCGCCGACGGAACTCCCGTGCCCTTGGCGGAAGTCGCCAAGATCGAAATGGTCGACGGCCAGACGATCGTCGCCCGCGAAAACGGCGTCCGCCGCTTGACGGTGCGGTGCGACATCACGGGCCGCGATCAGGGCGGTTTCGTGGCCGCGGCCCAGCGGCGGTTCGACGACACGATAGACAAGACCGATTCCGCCGGTCGACTGCTGCATCATCCGGGCTACCGCGTCGAATGGCTGGGGATGTTCGAGAACCTGGCCCGCGCCCGCACCCACTTCATGGTGCTGATTCCGATCACGATTTTCCTGATCTTCGTGTTGCTGTGGGTGACGTTCGGTTCGCCGCGGGCGGCAATCATCGTCTTGCTGGCGGTGCCTTTCGCCTGCATCGGCGGCGTGCTGGCGCTCTACGTGCGGGGCATGCACCTCAACATGTCCAGCGCCGTGGGGTTCACCGCGCTGTTCGGCGTGGCGATCATGGACGGCGTGCTCATGGTCCGCTGGATCTCGACCTTGCGCGTGCAAGGCATGGAACTCGAAGAAGCGATCGTGGCAGGCGCCCTGGAACGCCTGCGGCCCATCCTCATGACTTCCATCGTCGCCATCTTCGGACTCTTGCCGGCGTCGCTGGCCACGGGCCTCGGCTCCGACGTGCAGCGGCCCCTGGCCACCGTCATCGTCTGGGGGTTGTTCAGTTCGACGACGCTGACGCTCTTCGTCGTGCCCGTCTTCTACCGCCTCCTCGTCCCGGGGCTGCCCAAGCCGGCCGTCTCGGCCGCCGATTCGGAAGCGGAGGCGCGATCGCTCGTGGAACCCTTGCCCGATGTCTCCGCCACCGACATCGTGGCCTTGCTGGAACATCTCAACGTCCGCGGCGGCCAACAGGACGTCTTCCATATTTGCGACGAGACGAATCGCGAATTCGCACGGGTGATCGCCGTCGTCAAGGCCGCCGAGATGCTGGCCTTCATCGAAACGCCGGGACACATAGTAGCCCTCACGGCCAGGGGCAAGGCATTTGCCGACGCGGGCGGGGATCAACGCAAGGCCCTGTGGCGCGAGCAACTCCTGACCTTGCGGCTCTTCCATGACGTGCAGGAAGTGATCCAGCACACCTCGGACCACGTCATCGACCGCGATTTCGTGCTTGAGACGATCGTGACGCGGATGCCCTACGAGAACTACGAGAAGGTGTTCAGCACGTTCGTCCGCTGGGCGCGCTTTGGCGATCTGTTCGCTTACGACGAAACGGTGCAGGTGATCTCGCCCGGGCCGCAGCCGCCGGGCGAGTAGCGATCCGTTGTATTTCCGCCCAGTCCATGATAGCATACTCCAAACTCCAGGTAATGGCTAGGCATCCAAGCGATCGTAGTCCCGCCCGGGCACCATGTCGGGCACCATGTCGGGCACCATGTACTCATGGTCGTGGTCGGCGGCTACTCCGCTAGAAGACGGCCGACCATGAGCACGGTAGGCCGAAACAAGCTTCGGGGCACCCGCGCGTGGGTCGGTTCCGGCAGGGATTTGCTCGTATTCTGCCGGAACCGACCCGCGACCCGCAAGCGGGTACCCCGGGTGCCCCGAAGCTCAGCCAACTACGCTTTACTGCCAATGTCCACTGATCCAAAGAACTCCGCCAACCGCCCGTCGCGCCGCTCCTGGGCCGAGCCCTGGAAGGTCAAGGTCGTGGAACCGCTGAAAATGACCAGCCGCGCCAGCGAGAGATCGCCATTGCCGAAGCCGGCTACAACACCTTCTTGCTGCGGTCCGAGGACGTCTACATCGATCTCTTGACCGATAGCGGCACCAGCGCTATGAGCGACTGGCAGTGGGCCGGCATGATGCTCGGCGACGAGGCCTATGCCGGCAGCAAGAACTTCTATCATCTCGAAGAGGCCGTCCGCGCTTATTACGGCTACCGCTACACCGTGCCCACGCACCAGGGCCGCGGGGCCGAGAACATCCTCTCCCGAATGTTGATCCAGCCCGGCGACTACGTGCCGGGCAACATGTATTTCACCACCACCCGCCTGCACCAGGAACTGGCGGGCGGAACTTTTGTCGACGTGATCATTCCCGAGGCCCACGACCCGCTCAGCACGCATCCTTTCAAGGGCAATGTCGATCTGGAGGCCCTGGAGGGTTTGATCGGCAGGGTAGGCCGGGAGCATGTCCCCTATCTCAGTCTGGCGGCCACCGTGAACATGGCCGGCGGTCAGCCGATTTCCATGGCCAACCTCCGCGAAGTCCGCGGGCTGACGCAGAAGCACGGCATTCCCATCATCCTCGACGCCACCCGCGCCGTGGAAAACGCCTATTTCATCCAGCAGCGCGAAGCGGGCTGCCAGCACAAGCCCGTGGCCGAAATCCTCCGCGAGCTCTGTTCGCACACCGACGGCTGCACGATGAGCGGCAAGAAAGACGCCCTGGTCAACATCGGCGGCTGGCTGGGCCTGAACGATCCGGCGCTGTATGAAGAGGCCAGCAACCTGGTCGTCGTCTACGAGGGCCTGCACACCTACGGCGGCATGGCCGGCCGCGACATGGAGGCCATGGCCCGCGGCATCGTCGAGTCGGTGCAGGACGACCACATCGCGGCGCGCATCGGGCAGGTGGAGTACCTGGGGCAAAGGCTCCAGGATTGGGGCATTCCCGTCGTGCTGCCGATCGGCGGACACGCCGTCTACCTCGACGCCCGTGCCTTCTACCCGCACATTCCCCAGGACCAGTTCCCGGCGCAAACGCTGGCCGCCGACATTTATATCGACTCGGGCGTGCGTGCCATGGAGCGGGGGATTGTCTCCGCCGGGCGCGACAAACAGACCGGCCAGCACTATTATCCAAAGCTGGAACTCGTGCGGCTGACCATCCCCCGTCGCGTCTATACGCAGGCCCACATGGATGTGACAGCCGAATCGGTGGCGGCCGTACACGACCAGCGCCAGCAAGCCCACGGCTTGAAGATGGTCTTCGAGCCCAAGTATCTACGGTTTTTTCAAGCGAAGTTCGAGAGGCTAGAGTAGGGTGGGCCGAGTGAAACGAGTCCCACCATGAAAGACGCCGAAGAATGGTGGGACTCGTTTCACCCGGCCCAGCCTACGGCTCGACCCACCCTACGACAAACCCGCTATCACTCTAACAACAGGTGATTCCATGAATGTCCTGATTGTCGACAAAATGTCCCCGGAAGTCGTGTGTGCGTTGGAGAAACTTGGCCTGCAGGTCCAGGTCCGCAATGACCTGGATGCTGCGACATTGCCGTCCGCCGTGGGGCCGACGGATATTCTCGTCGTGCGCTCCACAAAGGTCACCGCGGCGACGATCCAGGCCGCGCCGCGGCTCTCGCTGATCATCCGCGCCGGGGCGGGCGTAGACACGATCGACCTGGCGACCGCAAGCGACCGCGGCATCTACGTCGCCAATTGTCCCGGCAAGAACACCGCGGCCGTCGCGGAGCTGGCGATCGGGCTGCTGGTGGCCGCCGATCGCCGCATCGTCGATGCGACCGTGGCCCTGCGCAACGGCGCCTGGCGAAAGAAAGAATTCGGCAAGGCCCGCGGCCTGGCCGGCCGCACCCTGGGCGTCCTCGGTTTTGGGGCCATCGGCAAGGCGGTCGCCGCGCGTGCCGCTGGGCTGGAAATGAAGGTCGTGGCCTGCTCCCGCAGTCTCACGCCCGAGGCCGCCAAGGCCCAGGGTGTCGGCTATGCGGACTCGCCCGATGAGTTGGCGGCCGTCTCTGACGCCGTCAGCATCCACTTGGCCTTCACGCCGGAAACGAAGCATCTCGTGGGGGCGCGATTCCTGGACGCCCTGCGGCCCGGCGCGATCCTCGTCAACACCTCGCGCGGGCCGCTGGTCGATACGGCGGCCCTCCGCACGGCGATCGTTGCCAAAGGCCTTCGCGTTGGGCTCGACGTCTTCGAGGGCGAGCCGGCCGGCGCGGAAGCCGACTGGACCGACAAGGAGTTGGCATCCCTGGTGACCGCCACTCCGCACGTCGGCGCTTCCACCGACCAGGCCACCGAGGCCGTAGCCGCCGAGGTGGTCCGCATCGTCGGCCTGTTCATCACGACCGGGCACCCGGCCGGCACCGTCAACCTGTGTGCCCATTCGCCGGCCAAGTTCCGCCTGGTCGTGCGCCACCTGAATCGCGTGGGCGTGCTGGCCTTCGTGCTGGACGGTCTCCGTGGGGAGGGGATCAACGTCGAAGAGATGGAAAACACGATTTTCGCCGGCGCCGCGGCCGCCTGCTGCTCGATGTTGTTGGACCAGTCGCCGTCCGACTCGCTGGTCGACGACATGCGCAAGAACGACAATATCTTGCACGTGCTACTCAACCCGAGTGATTGAATTTGGAGTGCGGCAATTTATTGCCGCTTTCCTTCGGGCACCATGTCGGACACCATGTACCCATCGTCGTGGTCGATGGGGCGGCGGTTCGTTTTTTGACAGCAAAACCAGAGCGCGCTGCACGACCCTGGGCTTTGGAGATTAGCCGCTTCGCGGTTGCCGTTAAGCGGCTCTTCCCTTTTCAGCCACTCCCAGCCCAACCGATCTCAGTAGTCCACCATCCTCGTCGTAGAAATCCACCATTCCACGGCCCACGACCCAGACGGCATAGCCTCCCGCATAGAGGAATTTCTGGGCGACAAGATGGCCCTCGCTGAGGGCAAGTGAGCAAGGCGGCATGCCAGGGGCCAGGCATAGGCCCAGTCCGTTGAGCGTGGCAATTATGGCATCTTGGACAGACTCGTTCATGGTGCGACCTACACTTGCTTAACATCGGCGGGCGATGACGACGCGGATGCTCTTCCCTGAACAGCACGCCTCAGATTGCCCAGCTTCCATATCCTTAGCCCACTGGTGCGATCGGGGCCGAAACGGCGAAACCATCGTGGGGGTCAGAAGTAGTCCCATCCTTCCAGATTTTGCTTGACGAACGCTGGCGACTTGGTACGCTAAGGTTAGTAGATTTGTCCACATTACCCAGCCAAAGGGGTGCGCTATGGTCGGGGCAATTTGCACGCAGGACATTCTGTTCCACCCACTGGTGACCATTCGGGCCTTCGGGTGGCGGGTTTTCTTTCGGGCCGTTTTCGAGGGGCAGGAAACCACGTTCTTGTCCCTCTTGCAACGCGACGGTTTCTTCGCTGCCACAACCTCGCAAGAACCCGAGCTTATCGAGCGCTGCGCATCGCTCGAATTGCAGTCAGCGGCAATCTACCATTCGCTGAGCCGAGCGTTTTAGGGCGTCGAGGCCCTTTTTTGCCTTCTTGATTGAACTTGCCGACGAGGAACAAGAACACGCGGACCTGTTGCGGGTTTGCAAGGTGTTCGCCAGTCAGGGGCGATTCGTGCAGGACCGTTTCAGCCCGTGGCACGATTACGTCCCGCTGCTCGAACAGCAGATGCAGCAGGCCGTGGCTGCGCTGGACAAGATCAAGTCGCTGGATGATGTCGTGCGCTTGATCCTGCAAATCGAAGGTTCGGAGATCAATCGCGTCTTCCTGGGCATCGTCCAGGCCACGGATTCGCCCTTTGTGAAGAAGCTTGGGCCGTTTCGCCGGGCCGTGAAGCATCACATCGGCTACATCTGCAAGAGTATATCCCGTTTGACGCCCTCCGCGGCAGCGGCTTGCCGGGAGTTGCGTGTTAAGATGAAAAGCCCATAACGTTGCGGCGCCCGGCGTAGCGCAGATCCCTAGGGGGGATTAAACGAATTGGACAGGTTCTGGGCGTTGATCATGTTTTGCATGTCGTTATTCATCTGCTGCGTGTTGAGCATGTTTTGAGTATTGATCATGTCCTGCATGTTGTTGTTCATCTGTTGGTTGTTGATCATGTCCTGGGTATTGATCATGTTCTGGATATCGCTGGAGTTGTCGTACGAAGGATTGCTGTCGTAGAATGAAGTGCTGCCCGTGTTGCCCGACCGGAGGTTCCGGACCATGTCCGGTCCCAGTCGAATGCTCATGCCCATGAAGTAGATGGTCTGGCCGCCATCGCTGTCGGCGCGGGCTTGAATGCCAGGGCCGAAGTTGAAGTTGTTCGCGGCGCCGTGAAGTATGCCGCCGTTGACATAGCGCTGCTCGGGCGGCACGGGCTGAGGGCAGTTGGTCGTGGCGGACCAGCCGGCCACGGCGTTGACTTTCTTCGCATACTCCAAGCCGAGCAGCGGATCGGGGGTCGTCCAGGAATACTTCTCGTCCTTGACCCATTTTCCGTCCTTCTGCGTGAAGGCCCAGACGCTGTAGGTCGGTTTATCGGGCAAGGCGGAGGGCAGCGCGCGGGAGATCCTGGGACCGTTAAACACCGTATGCACGAAACACGGGTCTGGCAGGTTCGTGGTCGCCGACCAGCCGGCGTAGCTGTCGATCTGGGTCGCATAATCCGCGGCCTGCTTTAGGTCGGTGGTCTTGAGGCAATGCGTCGGTTGTTTCACGTACTGCCGGCCGTCCCACATAAAGCCCCAGACCTCATAGGTCACGGACGACGGCGACGGCGGGGGATCAGGTTTGGCGTCCGCGGCCAGAGCCGGCAGGGCAAATAGCAAAATGGCTGTGCAAAGTGCTGCTCTCACGTTATGTCTCCTGAAAACAAGGGGGAAATTCGATACGCACGACAGCAGCATCTGGCGTGCCAATGCGTAACTCCCCTGTTTTCGCTCGATTTGCACGCTTCCCCAATCAAATTGACGACACGGCGCCCACAGGATGAGTCCGGGTTGCACGCGCGCGTAGCCCTGTCGACAAATCCGAAATGCGAATGTCGAGATCCGAAACAAATCCAAAACTCGAATGTCGAAATCTGAAACCTCGGTCATTCGTGCTTCGAGTTTCTGCTGAATGGGGGCCTGCGTCTTCCGACCCGGCGCAAGCGAAGCGGCGGAACGATTGACAAGCTGAACTTCGCCAACCAAAATCATAGCGGTCTGTCGCAAAGGATATGGCCGAAAAATAATTTCCGCGACTCGACTTTCGATGCCACCGGCGGACACCGGGCGCAGCTTGGTCCGGTGGAGTATCATGTTCATTGCTACATCCCCGCTGCCCTATTACATCCTTCTTTCCCCTGTTTCCAGCGACGGCGACGCCGTCGCTGGAAACAGGGGAAAGAAGGTTTTGGGGGCCAATGCTTCTTGTAGCAGCAAACGTAAGGATCCACCGGGCAAGCCGGTGGCCTTGATAAACGGAACTTATTCCTCCCCAAATCCCAAGCCGTTCCGGCAGGCATGGCAATAATCGAGCGAACCGTTACCCAAAGGAGAAACACCGTGAACACCCGCCCAGGATCAAGGAACACCGACGTGACTCGTACGCGCGGCCGACGGCGAGAACCATCCGCCGCGGTTTCCCGCCGCCAGATGCTCGCCGCGGGCGCCGCCGCAGCGGTCATGAGCATCGTGCCCCGGCATGTCCTGGGCGGCCCCGGCCACACGCCGCCCAGCGAGAAGCTGCATATCGCCGGCGTGGGCGTGGGCGGTCAGGGCGGCGAGGACCTCGCGGAAATCGCGGGCGAGAACATCGTTGCCCTGGCCGACGTCGACTGGGAGTACGCCGTACATACGTTCAAGAAGTACCCGCAAGCCAAGAAATACAAAGACTTCCGCGAGATGCTCGACAAGGAGAAGGGCATCGACGCCGTCGTCGTGGGCACGCCGGACCATGCCCACGCGGTCGTCTCCATGGCTGCCATCAAGCGGGGAAAGCACGTCTACTGCGAAAAGCCGCTGACGCGCACGATCCATGAGGCCCGCGAACTGGCCAAGGCGGCGCGCGAGCAGAAGGTCGCCACGCAGATGGGAAACCAGGGCATGGCCTTCGAGGGCAACCGGCTCATCAACGAGTGGATCGCCGACGGCGCCATCGGCCCGGTGCGGGAGGTCCATGTCTGGTCCGATCGGCCCACACACAGCGGGAAATTGCCGCTGTATTGGGCGCAGGGAATCGAGCGGCCCAAGGAGCAGCCGCCCGTACCGGCATCGCTCGACTGGGACCTGTGGCTTGGCCCGGCCCCCTGGCGTCCGTATCATCCGGCCTATGCGCCCTTCCGCTGGCGCGGCTGGTGGGATTTTGGCTCGGGCGGGCTGGGCGACATGGGGATCCACAACATTGCGCCGGTCTTTTCCGCCCTTCAGCTCGGTGCGCCCAGCAGCGTGAACGCCAGCTCGACCGCCGTCTATCAAGAGACGCTCCCGCTGGCATCCTGCGTGCATTACGAGTTTCCTGCGCGGGGCGACAAGCCGGCGGTCAATTTGCACTGGTACGACGGCGGCCTGCTGCCGGCGCGGCCGGAAGAACTTGAGAAGGGTCGGGACCTGAACCGGGAGGACGGCATTCTGTTCGTGGGCGACCAAGGAAAAATGCTGGTCGAAGGTTGGGGCGGTCACAGTCCGCGGCTGATCCCCGAGAAACGCATGCAAGAGTACAAGCGTCCGGCGAAGTCCTTGCCGCGCTCCATTGGTCATCACAACGAATGGCTCGAGGCCTGCAAACGCGGCACGCCGACGCGGTCATGCTTCGACTTCGCCGGCCCTTTGACCGAAGCCCTGCTGCTGGGCACGGTGTGCGTCCGCCTGGGCGGCGAAAAGCTGGACTGGGACAGCGAGAACCTCAAAGTCACCAACCTCCCCACCGCCAAACAGTATCTTCACTACGAGTACCGCAAGGGCTGGACGCTTTGACGACTTGCGGATTCGGCAACCAAGCGAGCAAACCATGAAGATCGGAATCTACAGTATTACGTACCGCGGAGTCTGGTATCAAGGCGCGGCGTTGGACGTGTTCAGCCTGATGCGTCTCGCCAAGCAACAGGGATGGGAGGGCGTCGAGTTCGACGCGGAGCGCCCCCACGCGGCCCCCATGGACCTTTCTGCGGACGACCGCCAGCGGCTCCGCGGCCTGTCGCAGGACCTGGAACTGCCCATTTCGGCGATCTCGCCAAACTGCGATTTATCGAGCCCGGTGCCGGTCCAGCGCGAGGCCATGATTTGCTATGTGCGCGAGTGCATCAAGCTGGCTCAGGATCTCGGGGCGCCGCTGTGCAAGATCTTCGCCGCCTGGCGCGGAATTACGCTCCACGACGGCCTGGCGACCTACGACGAGACGTACGGATACGATCAATACGGCTACTGGAAGGGCGACCGCCGGGGGTTCGTCGTCGATGCCCTGCGCGAGTTGACCAAGGTGGCCGAGGACTACGGTGTTGTCCTGGCCATGCAGAACCACGGCCCCGATATCGTCAACAACTACCAGGACGTGTTGTCTCTGATCACGGACGTCGGCTCACCGGCCCTGAAGGCCTGCATGGACATCAATATCGAGCCCGAAGCCGAGTCGGCCGAGCGTGCCCGCGCGATGGCGCAGGCTGCGGGCAAGCTCCAGGTCCATTCCCACTTCAATGCCGAGTTCCGCCGTGCGCCGGATGGCTGCGTGGAGTTGGCGGCGGGCGGTTACTTCGACGATCGTTTCTGGCACCGCAGAGTGGCGTACCCCGACTACGTCGAGGCCCTGATGGCTTCCGGCTACGAGGGCTACATCGATTGGGAATTCTGCCATCCCGCCATCGAGAACGGAAGGCCGGCGGGCATCGATTACGTACACAATCAAACCCGACTTGCGCTGGAGTACATGAAGGGCCTGCGGGCGGAGGCCCAGGCGAAGTTGGGCGGCGTGTGAGCAACGATAGGAATGTCGAAATCCGAAGCCTTGGTCATTCGTGCTTGGTCATTTGAATTTGTTTCGGATTTCGACATTCGTGCTTCGAGTTCTCTGCTGATCGGTGGGCCGGCGCTCGCCAGGGGCGAGCTTATCCAACCCTACTGAAGCGCGTCACACACCTTACCGGCCAGGACGGCGGCGCCGACCAGGTTGGCGTTCAGCCCGCGTTCGTCGATCACCGAGGGCCGCAGGTAGCTCATCAGGCCCCCGGCGCCGAGCCGCCGCTGGGTGGAGGGGCCGAAATACGGCAGGGCGTAGGAGGGCTTGCCGCCCAGGCAGATCGGCACGCCCTCGGGCAGGCCGTCGTTGCGGGCCTGCCGGCACATGATCAACGCCGCCTCGGCGAGCACGCGGCCGAAGAGGCGGTCCGTGTTCACCGCCGGCTCGACGCGCATGTTGCTCAATTTGCTGATCAGGGCCCCGGCGATCGAGGGGTCGGTCATTTGCTCCGTCTCCTCGATGTCGAGGAATCGCTTGAAGAAATCGTCGTCGCCCACCACCGCCCGGAACAGGCGGCAGCGGCCGGGACCCGAGAGGATCACCTCGGCGCGGATCGAGTCGGGGTTGCCGGACGGCCCGCTCAAGCGCCCGCCGGCGATGCCCAGGTCTTCGCTGGCGATCTGCTCGAAGCGATCGAACGACGCCCCATACTGGTAGAACATGGCCTTCAGCGAAAGCTTGTCCAAGGGAATCGCGTAGCCGGGCTCGTTCGTATAGTGCAAGTTCCGGTCGTCGCCGTCCCAATCGATGACCGGGTAGCGGATATGGCCCGACTTGTCGATCCACGCCCCGCCCCAGCCGCCGCCGAAGACCCAGTACAACAGGTCGGTCTGGATGACGGACCATTCCGCCAGGCCGCCCAGGTTGGCGTCGTTGTCGATGGCCACGGGCACGCCCGTCTCGCGGGCCACGCGGACCTTGAGGTTCTGGCCGCAGAGGAAGGGCAGATTGGCCGCCAGTTGGTACGTGCCATCGGAGCGGAACAGCCCCGGCGAGGCGATGCCGATCGCCGCCACGTCGTTCATCTGCCGGCCTTGCTTCTTCAGCAGGTGGTCGGCCCGGGAGAGCAGGGCCGCGACGAAGGACTCGAATTCATCCGCGCACTCGTCCCGGCGGAGAAGTTCGTCTTCAATCTGGCGGTGCGGATCGGTGAACAATCCCATCTTCACGCCGAGTCCGGCGCCGATGTCGATCGCAAGGCATAGTTTTTCCACGTTCATTCTCCCGAATGAGGAAATCTGTCCGACGGGTGTGGACGCCGGTAGATCAATTCTAGCACATGGCCTCCCTGCACAATACGGTCCAGGGGCCTTGTGCGGCATGTTTTTTTCCACAAAGAATGGCAATTCCCTAGCGTTCATGATATCGTAGGTGGAACGGCGACGGACAGCGGAGATTGCGCTTGCCGCCGCCCGTTTGCTTCCGGTTAAGCAAGTATCGTAGACCAGATCGCGTAGCGAGGGCAGGCCGACCGTAATGTGCTTTCCAATGAAAGATGGTGGGCCTGCGCTCGCTACGCGATCTGGTCCCACCCTACGAGTGTGCCGCCTGATATTACGACCACGATTCGCCAAAGACTTACGCCCATGACCCTTCCACGACCAAAGCCCGCTCTTCCCTGGATCGTTGCCGCCTGCCTGGCGCTGACCGTCTCCTGTTCCACCATGGCGCACGCCGACGACGAGGCCCGCCTGCTCCGCTTCCCGGCGATCCATGGCGACCGGGTTGTCTTTACCTATGCCGGCGACCTGTACACGGTCTCCGCGCGGGGCGGCGTGGCGCGAAAACTCACCAGTGACATCGGCTATGAAATGCTCGCCCGTTTCTCTCCCGACGGCCGCTGGCTGGCGTTCACCGGCGAGTACGACGGCAGCACCGAGGTCTACGTGATGCCGGCCGAAGGCGGTGTTCCGCGGCGGATTACCTTTACCGGCGGCCTCGAACACGACGACATTTCCGATCGGAATGGCCCGAACAATCTGGTGATGACGTGGCGCGACAACAAGACGGTCATCGTCCGCACGCGAGCCAACTCGTGGGTCCACTTCGTCGGCGAGCTGTATGCCGTGCCGATCGACGGCGGCCTGCCCGAACAGCTTCCGCTGCCGCGCGGCGGCTGGTGTTCCTACTCGCCCGACAAGAAGCAACTGGTGTATAACCGCGTCTTCCGCGAGTTTCGCACCTGGAAGCGCTACCGCGGCGGCCAGGCCGACGACCTGTGGATCTATGACTTCGAGAAGAAGACCATCACGAACATCACCAACGACCCGGCCTGCGACATCATGCCCATGTGGCACGGCGATACCATTTATTTCCTCTCCGACCGCGACGCGAACAAGCGCATGAACCTGTTCGCCTACGACCTGAAGACGAAAGCCACGCGGCAGATCACGCACTACCAGGACTTCGACGTCAAGTTCCCCTCGCTCGGCGATACGAGCGTCGTGTTCGAGAACGGCGGTTTCCTCTATCGCTACGAGATGGCGACCGGCCGCGTCGAGCAGATCCACGTGGTGCTGCACGAGGACATGGCCGGGAGCCGCGGCGGCCTGCGCGAGGTCGGCCGCGAGGTGACCGATTATGACGTCTCGCCCGACGGCAATCGCGCGGTGTTCGTCGCCCGCGGCGACATCTTCACCGTTCCCGCCCGGCACGGCAATACCCGCAATCTCACACACACCTCCGGCGTCCACGAGCGGAGCGCGGTCTGGTCGCCCGACGGCCGCTGGATCGCCTACGTCTCCGACGCCAGCGACGAGGACGAGATTTATGTCGTGCCCCAGGACGGCAGCGGGCCGGCGAGGCAACTGACCCACGGCGGCGACACGTATCTTTATCATCTCGTCTGGTCGCCCGACAGCAAACGGATCCTGTGGGGCGACAAGAAACAGCGATTGCGGTACGTCGAAGCGTCATCGAAGGTGGTCACGCTCGTGGCCCAGGCCACGGCCTGGGAGATCCTCGATTATCACTGGTCGCCCGACAGCCAGTGGATCGCCTACACCAAGCCGGAGGAGCGGCAGATGCCGCGGATCTATCTGTATTCGCTCGCAGCAAACAAGTCGTGGCCAGCCACCGACGGCTGGTTCGCCTCCGGCAGCCCCACGTTCAGCGCCGACGGCAAGTACCTGTTCTTCATCTCCGATCGCAGCTTCCAGCCCAGCTACGGACGCGTGGAAGAGAACTACACCTATTTCGACATGGGACGGATCCACTTCGTTACCTTGGCGAAGGACACCAAGTCGCCGGTCGCTCCCAACAGCGATGAAGTGGGCATTGGTAAGGCCGTCCCCGCCAGGCCGGATCCGGCGTCGGGCGGCGGGATCGAGGCCTTGCGGACACGCTTCCTGGCCGCGGCGCGCAAGCCGGCGGTCGTGACGGTCGATATCGATGGGCTGGTCTCGCGGATCGGCGTGCTGCCAGTCGCACCGTCGGGTTATCATCACTTGACCTCCGTCGGCGACCGCCTGTTCTACTTGCGCCACGGCCTCCACGATGCCAAGGGCCGCTTGATGGCCTATGACCTCGACAAGCGGCACGAAACCGAGCTGGGCGAGGTGGCCGGCTACGAGATCGGCGCCGAGGGCCGCAAGATGCTCGTGCACGCGGACAAAGCCTACTCCATCGTCGACTTGCCGCTGGCCAAGCTGGAAATCACCGGCAAGCTGGACCTGAGCGGCATGAAGGTCGACCTCGATCGGGCCGCCGAATGGAAACAGATCTACCGCGAGTGCTGGCGGCAGGAGCGCGATTTCGCCTATGCGCCGAATATGCAGGGCGTCGACTGGCAGAAGAACCGCGAGCGCTACGAGCAACTGCTGCCCTACGTGAACCATCGTGCCGACCTGACGTACGTCATCGGCGAGATGATCGGCGAGCTCAACCTGGGCCACACCTATGTGGGCGGCGGCGATTATCCCCGGCCGCAGCGGATCGAGGTCGGGCTGCTCGGCGCCAAGATCGAGCGCGACGCGGCCTCGGGCAATTTCCGCATCGCGCGGATCCTCCGCGGCGAGAACTGGGACCCGAAGTTCCGCTCGCCGCTCACCGAGATCGGCGTCAACGTCCATGAGGGCGAGTATATCGTGGCCGTCGACGGCCGGCCGGCCGTCGAGATCAAGAATCTCTACGCAGCCCTCGTCGATACGGCCGGCAAACAAGTCACGCTGCGCGTGAATTCGCAGCCGTCGATGGAAGGCAGCCGGGAGACGGTGATGGTTCCCACCGGCGACGAGCGCCCACTCTATTATCTGAACTGGGTCCTCCGCAATATCGAGCGCGTGACGAATGCCACCGACGGCAAGGTGGCCTACGTACACATTCCCAACATGCAAGCCGACGGGCTGAACGAGTTCGTCAAGCTGTATTACCCGCAGTTGAACAAGGAGGCACTGATCGTCGACGTCCGCGGCAACGGCGGCGGCAACGTCTCGCCGCAGATTGTCGAGCGGTTGCGCCGCGAGATGACCATGATCACGGTCGCCCGCAATGCGGCGCCGCGGGTCGATCCGACGGGCACGATCCTGGGGCCGAAGGTCATGCTCTTGGACGAGTACTCCGCGTCGGACGGCGACATCGTGGCCTATCGCTTCAAGAAGCACAAGCTCGGGCCGGTGATCGGCAAGCGTTCCTGGGGCGGCGCGGTCGGCATTCGCGTTGCGCGTCCGCTGATCGACGGCGGCACCATCAGCAAGCCGGAGTTCTCCCGTTACGACACCGAAGGCAAGCAGTGGATCATCGAGGGCACGGGCGTGGAGCCCGACATCGTGGTCGACAACGATCCAGCCCGCGAGTTCGCCGGCATCGACGATCAGCTTGAGCGCGGGATCGAAGTCATCAAAAAGCTGCTTGCCGAGCATCCCGTGCGGCTGCCGCCCCCTCCGCCGTTCCCGGATAAGAGGAAGTGAGGCGATGCGAGCCCCGAAGGGGAGGTTGCCAGATCCCCGTCCCTTTCAGGCCAGCACAGCATGTGCCAATGGCCGGGCATGGCGCAAAAGGCGCAAATCCGCATGGGCACTTCTTGCAGCGTTTCCTCCAACACCCGCTCGAACGCCTGGTAATCTCCGGCCTTCTCGAAGAGCTGCATGCCCGCAACACCTCGGTTCAAGACATGGAACACCATTCCGCCCGGGGCGATTCTTGCGGTACGCGGCATGTGGGCAGGTTATCATAGACCTCCCATCTTGTCAATATCGAACCTGTCCCGTTTTCATTTCTTTTTGCGTCAATCCGCAGTACGATTCACCACTCTGTCAGTATTTCGCCTGACGGCAGTTCACGTAGGACATCGCTCTTGCCGAAGTGAGGCAATACGCTCTCAAGCATCTGAAATCCCTCCGAGGTACAACGACCGTCTACACTCAGGAGACGTAACTCCGTGAGACCTTTCAGGTTTACAAGTCCAGCGTCGGTAATGTTGCAATTAGTTAGATCGAGGCGCCTCAGTTGGGACAGCTTCCTCAGATGGACCAGCCCAGCGTCGGTAATACTGCAATTAGCAAGGCGCAGGCACCGCAGTTGGAAAAGCTTCTCAAGATGGATCAAGCCCGAATCGGTAACTTTGGTGTCTGTGAGATTCAAGTCCCTTAGCTTAGTTAATCCTACTAAGTGCGAGAGACCCGCATCATCGATTTTCGTATCGCTGAGGTCAATGTCCTCGAGAGCGGTCAGGTCCTCGATATTCAATAGTCCCGCGCCGGAAATCTCGGTGCTCGAAAGCGACAAGGAATTGAGACGGGTGCAACCCCTTAATTGCTCGAGTCCGAAATCATCAATACCACTGCCGTCAAGAGATGCTACCTCAAGACTATTTAGGGCGTGGAGATGTCGAAAGTCGTCCGGACGCGCATGGATGTACTGTGCCTGCAGGAAAAGGAGCTTCGAAAAAGAGTCGAGGCACTTGACCGTATCGGGGCTCGCTTGAACTGACACGGCGACCACGTCGGAAAAATAGTCAACCCCAAGTATTACACGGAGCCAAGCCGGCCCAGGCGGTGTCGCGTTGCTCAGGCTTCGTTGGTCCAGGCCAAATTCGTAATCGTACGTGATTCCCCCGCCTGCGTCCAAGATTGCTCGCGCGGCCTCTCGCTGTCTCCGTGCAGGCGCACATTCTTGGAGTAAGCCAGCAAAACGCGATCGAACAAACGGTCACGAAGATGAGCAGCGTTCGCAGGGTGTACTGGAATCGAAATCCGCGCAGTCCGAGAGGTTTTGCCCGCGGTCGCTTCAAGCCGCCGTCGCCTATTTTCGGAACGATAATGTCGGTCATATCCATGGTTTGTATGGTGAGGGAATTATCCTTGGCCACCACGGAAAATCCGGAGTGGACCGGCTACGGAATTTTCAACGAATTTCTCGATGGAAGTGGTGGAGTAATTGACCTCCGGGTGAAACTGAGGTAGCCGTGCTCGACGAGAGCGCGGCGGATTGCTGCACGGTCCATTTGTGCCTGGACCACGCGGTCCAGGTCCGTGTCGAAAGGGTAGCCTTGCTGAAGGCGTTCTTGGGTTTGCTCGTGCTCGAGCGTGCGGCCGAAGGCCGCACGCGCCTCCTGCGAGAGCCGGGGCGAGGTGCGAAAGCACTCGCCCGGCATCGGCTTTCCGAAGCCGTGAGGGTAGTTCTGCTCGTTGGCCATGCATCGTGCCACCTCCGCATCGCAGGCGGTCCAAAGGCCATGCCGGCCCTCGCGGGCCGTAAGTTCTTGAGTGCGGGTCTTCAATGCGTGGTTGCCCGCCTCGATCCCTCCATTGTACTCCGGCGTCCAGGGCGGTGAGAAGAGGGGCCGAACAGCCCAACTCGCCAGGAAGTCACGCATCGCCGCGGCGATGAAGGCCGAACCGTTGTCGCATTTCAGCACCAAGGGCGGCCCATGTTCCTGGAACAAGCATTGCAAGGCACCGATCGTCGTCTCCGCCATCCCGGTCGTTTCCTACTTCCGCCGCACCTTGCGGCAATCACCCTATCGCCACGCGCACCGTGGCGGAACCCTTGGAGGAATCCCATGGAACAATTCACCTTGAAGGACATCGCAGCCCTGCTGGGAGGCCTCCAGAGCCTTCAAGGCCGCGGCGGAACGCCCGGCGTCCGAGGATGGTACATCGGCCCACACGGTGCCGGGCGAGAACAAGACGACGATTAACAACAAATGGTATACCGACACGACTAAATGGAGTTGCGTGATTCCCGGAGGCGTCCGATGTAGGGTGGGCCGAGTTCTACGAGTCCCACCATTTTCGGCTTTTTTATTGGTGGGACTCGTAGAACTCGGCCCACCCTACGGAACGCGTGCTCGCGAGCCTCCTGGAATCGGGCAATTCCATTTAGCCCCGATCTGGGCCATGTGCAAGATGCCGACGACTTGGCAGTAGCAAGATCGCCGACAGTGAACTATGATAGAGAGCAACTCCACGGGGTTTGTGGTGCGGGCGCCTGCCCAAGACATGACAAGGCAGGCGGGACGCCTGCACCACAGCCTTCTCGAATGATTGACCTGAATTCTGTTTTGCCTCAAGGGAGAAACGCAAGAACATGAAACACGTGTCGTGGTTTCTGTGTTTGTCGATGCTTTGCAGTTCGCTTCCGGCATTCGGCGGCGAGAATTGGCCGCAGTTTCGCGGCCCGACCGGGCTGGGTTATAGCACAGAGAAGAATTTGCCGCTCCGCTGGGGCGGTCCCAAGAATGAAAATGTCCTCTGGAAGAGCCCGCTGCACGGCGCGGGGCACGCCAGTCCGATCGTCTGGGGCGACGCGGTTTTCGTTTGCACGGTCCAATGGCCGGGCAATGGCGACCCGCAGGAAAGCCTGATCCCCACCCACCACGTCGCCGGTTACCGCGCCGCGGATGGGAAACTGCTGTGGGACACGATCGTGCCGCCGGGCCCCTGGCTGCGGAATGATTTCCGCAGCGGCGCCGGCGGCGGCTACGCCGCTCCCACGCCCGTCACCGACGGCAAACTGGTCTACTGCGTTTTCGGCTCCGCGGTCATCGCGGCCCTCGATTTCCAGGGAAAGATCGTCTGGCGGAAACCGATTGTCCCCTACAGCTTCGACGTCACGGTGGGCAGCAGCCCGATTCTCTACCAGGATACGGTGATCATGTTGTGCTCGATGGCCAATGCCAGCGATTCCAGCGTGGTCGCGTTCAATAAGCTTAACGGCGAGGTGAAGTGGCGGCGGAAGTTTCCGGACATGGCCTTCGCCCACAGCACGCCCGTCGTCATTTCGGTCAAGGGGCAGCCCCAGATGCTGGTGCTGGCCTCGGGGATGAGCGAGACCCAAAACGGCCTGCGGAGCTTGGACCCGGCCGACGGCAAGCTGTTGTGGTGGTGCCGGGCGGCGGGCGACGCCTCTTCGCCGGCATTTGGTGCGGGGATCGTTTACGGCGACAGCGGACGGGGAGGCAAGGGCGTGGCCGTGGACCCTGGCGGCGCCGGCAATGTCTCGGCAACGCACATCCGCTGGACCGGGCCCGACATACCCGAGGCAATCAGCTCTCCCGTCATCCTCGGCCCCCACGTCTATCGCCTGCACCGAACGGACATGCTGGAGTGCTGGGAAGCCGCGACGGGCAAGAAAGTGTATCGGGAGCGGCTGCCCCAGATCTCATCGACGTGGGCCAGTCCCGTCGTGGATGGTAATGGCCGTCTCTATTTCGCCACCGCTGGCAAAAGCTACGTGGTCCAGTCCGGCACCGAGTTCCGCATCCTGGCCGTCAACGACCTCGGCGACAGCAACCATCCGTCGCCCGCCGTCGCCCAAGGGCGGATGTTTCTCGTGGGCATGAAGAACTTGTACTGTATCGGGCAGGGGAAATGACGTAATTTGGCAACTGATTAACCCTCTGGAGTAATCAACCGCGGATGACACCGACCCGGATTAGCGGACACCCCGCCCCGGATAAGTCGATATTCACCAATTCCCTGAATTATCCGCGTTTTCCGTGTAATCCGCGGTTCAGTTCACTTGGCTTAAGAGTAACGGTTTTTTCAATTCCATACGGAGAAAACGATGAGCACTTCCCGACGACGATTTCTGCAGGCAACCCTGGGACTAGCGGCCGGATGGACTCTCCGCTCGGCGATTCAAGCCGAAGGGGCGCCGCCGAAGAAGAAAAAGATCCCCATCGCCCTGCAACTCTACGCGGTCCGCGGCGATTTCGCCCGCGACGTGCCCGGCACCCTCGAGGCGGTGAGCAAGCTCGGCTACGAGGGCGTCGAGTTCTGGGGCTATGCGGGCACTCCCAAGGTGTTCCAGGAATTTAGCGCCAAGCAGCTCAGGAAGCTGCTGGACGACCGGGGACTGAAGTGCTGCGGCATGCACCATCAACTCAAGGCCCTGGAGCCGGAACAGCTCGGCGTCACCGTCGAGAACAACCGGGTCCTCGGCAATCGCTTCCTGGTCATTGCCGCCGCCCCGGAGCGCATGGGCTCGGAAGCCGCCATCCTGGGGTTCGCCAAGCTGCTGAACGAGACGGCGAAGAAACTGCAGACGGAGAAGATGCGGGTCGGTTACCACTGCCATCCGTTCGACTTTGCCAAAATCGGGGGCGCTTCGCCTGGGATATCCTCTTCAGCCACACCGATCCGGAAATCATCATGCAGTTGGATGTGGGCAATTGCCTTGCCGGCAAGGGCGACCCGCTGGCCATGTTGCGGAAGTTCCCCGGCCGCACGCTGTCAATCCATATCAAGGAGCATGCGGAGAAGACGTTCGGCAGCAAGTTCTACGAGGAGGTCTTCGGCCTCTGCGAGACAAGCTGCAAGACGGAGTGGTACATCGTCGAGATGGGCGGCGCCGATGGCATTGGCGTGGACATCCCGCGGAAGGCCTTGGCGGACTTGCGCCGCCTGGGGAAGTAACAACAAGTCGTAGGGTGGGACCAGATCCGGGGCACCGCTTGCGGGTTGGCGATCGCCGGCCCACCAATGCATGACTATGGTGGGCCGGCGCTCGCCGACCCGCCGCCCGCAGGCGGGCGCCCCGGCTCGCTTGTCCCACCCTACACCACATCACAAACCAAGTAATCAACGAGGTTGAATCATGAGTATCAAAAGCCAAGTTGGCCGCCGCGAGTTTCTCGGTGCGGCGGCGGCCGTCGGCGCGGCGGCCATCATCCCACAGAGCGCCTTGGGCGGGCCGAAGCACGTCCCGCCCAGCGAGAAGGTCCAGATCGGCTTCATCGGCTGCGGCTCGCAAGGCCTGCGCCAGCTCATGCCCGCCCTGGAGCATCCGGCGGTCAAGATCGTGGCCGTGTGCGATCCCAATCGCAAGAGCGACGACTACCCGCAATGGGGCCCCAACGAGCTCAACGACAAGATCCGCAAGTTCCTCGGCGATGCGAACTGGGCGGCCGGCGCCCGCGGCGGACTTTGCGGGCGCGAAGTGGGCCTCGAATTGGTCAACCGGCATTATGCCAAGCAGGGCCAGGCCGGGGCCTGCCGCGCCTATGCCGACTTCCGCGAGCTGCTCGACAAGGAAAAGGGCCTCGACGCCGTCTACATCATGACGCCCGACCACCTGCACGGAGTGATCGCCATCCGGGCGATGCGGCAGGGCAAACACGTCATCACGCACAAGCCGATTGCCAATGTTTTCGACGAGCTGCGCATCGCCCGCGACACGGCCCGGCAAACCGGCATGGCCACCCAGCTCTTCTGCATGGCCGACCTTCCCACGACGCCGACGCTCTGCGAGTGGCTCTCCAGCGGCGCAATCGGCCCGGTGCGGGAAGTGCACAACTGGTCCACGCGTCCCTTTTGGCCGCAAGGCATGACCGAGCCGCCCGCCGAGAAGCCAGTAGTCCCCGCGGGCCTCGACTGGGACCTGTGGCTGGGTCCCGCGCCGCAGCGGCCCTATCACCCCGCGTACACGCATGCCGTGTTCCGCGGCTGGTACGATTTCGGTACCGGCGCGCTAGGCGACATGGGGCACTACAGCTTCTTTCAGGTCTTCCAGATGCTCAAGCTGGGCTCGCCAACGAGCGTCGAGGCCGGCCGCAGCCAGTTCTGGACAATCGCGGACTTCACCTGGCACAAGCAGATCAACCGTCTGTCGTACCCGCGGGCCTCGATGATCCGCTGGGAGTTTCCGGCCCGGGGCGAGCTGCCGCCCGTGGCCCTGCACTGGTACGACGGCGGCCTGCGTCCGCCCTTGCTTGCGGAACTCGAGGCCGACGGCGAGGAGATGCCCGAAGAGGGCCTGCTCCTGGTCGGCGATGGAGGGAAGATCCTCGCCGGCTTCTCCGGGGACCGCCCGCGCTTGATTCCGAAGGCCCGGATGCGGGATTTCCGGCGCCGCCGGCCAGCTTGCCGCGGCCCATCAGCGAGTTGGATCAGTTCGTCCGCGCCTGCCGCGGCGAGGCGACTTCCGCCGCATGTTTCGAAAAGGCCTATCCGTTTGCGGAAACCATCCTGCTGGGCAACATTGCCCTGCGCGTGGACAACAAGAAGCTCCGCTGGGACGCAGCCAAGATGGAATTCACGAACTCGGCCGAGGCCAACCCGTTGAGATTCCGCAAGTACCGAAGAGGATGGGAGGTTTAGAGCCGGGGATGAGTAGGTCCTTCTTGCCGAGAGGGACTGCTGTGCTCTGCGCCGCTGGAAAAACTTGGACCTTCCACCAGATCGTCACACAATAGTCCTTTCCGGCAGAAAGGACCTACTTGACATTCCCGCCTGTTGTTGCTCGAGAGAAGCGAGGTTCCCATGAAAAAGCACATGTTCGCGTTGATTGTCTGTTCTCTGGCTCAGTCGCGATCGCTTGCCGCCGCCGACAAGCCGGCAGCGGTGCCGCTGAAACTGCAGCAGATCATCTCTCGCGAGGACCCCCAGTTCAATTGCGAACGCGCCAGCCTGACCATCGGGCGCGACGGCATGGTCTATCTCGCCTCGGCCGGGCACGACAGCGGCTACATTCTCCGCGTCAGCCGCGATGGCCAGGACAAGCTGGGCGGGGCCTCGGTTCCCGCCATCCACAACGCCACGGCCGACGCCGCCGGCCGGATCGCCGCCTCCCACGCCCATTTCTCCCACCAGGTGGCGATCTACGACAAGGAGTTCCAGAAGACCCAGGCGGTGACCGATTTTCTCGTCAACGACCAGGTCGGTTGGGACGCCCCCGGCAGCGTCGAGGCGGGGGCCAGCGGTAGTTTCTACGGGTTGGACCAGCATCGCGACCGCATTGTGCAACTCAATGCCGACGGCAAGATCATCAGGGCCTACGCGCTGCCGCACATCGATAAGTGCCCGGCGACTGCCTTCCGCGTGTGCGAAAAGGCGCAGGCCTTCTATATCGTCCGCTGGGGCAGGCCGGAGATGCAGTGCCGCGGCTTCGACGGCAATGTGATATGGGAGCGGCCGCTGGGCGTCACCGCCGACACCTACGAAGGCGACAACGGCGGCTTCGACGTGGACCCCAACGGCGTGCTGTACGCGATCGGCTCGCAAGACAACGTGCTCCGCAAGACGGGGCTGGACGGCAAACCGGCCGGGGAGATCAAGCTGAAGATCCCGCCCGAGCGGAAACTTGCCGAGGGCATCCGCGGCATGCGCCTCTGGGGCGGTGAAGCTGTGCTGCGGGGCCGGCACACAAGCGAGTTGTTCCAGGTCTATGACCTGGCCAGCGGCGAGTTCAGGCGGTCGGTGAGCATCGACCACGAGCGCCTGACCGTGACGGCCCAGCGCGGCCCTTGGGTCGCCGGGCAGGGAGTCGATTTCCAGATCGAGTTCGACGGCGGCGGCCGCGCGATCAAGCCCAGGTGGCGGGTGTGGGCCCGGCCCTTCGGCGTCGTGGACTATCGTGAACTGAAACACGGCGACGGCAAGTTGTTCGTTCCGGAGGATATGGCCGGCTTCTACCAGATCAAGGTGACGCCCGAATCCGCCCCTTGGCAGCGTGCCGCCGCAACCAGCGAGTACAAGGTGCAGACGCTCGTGGAAGTCCGCGCGGCAGGCGCTCAGGGCAGCGCCGCGGCCGCTACGCCGCTCGGCCGCGTGTACTTCGGGAGGGGTGAAGAGATCCCACTGGCCATCTACCTGCGTGGTATCGCCGAAAAAGACACGGACCTGACTCTCACGTTGCGAGACGATTCGCAGACGCTCGCCACCGCCAAAGCCAGGTTCAATACGGCCGCCAAGGAAATCCGCTTCACGCTGCCCAAATCGCTGACTAGCCGCTTGCGGCCGGGCAACTACATGCTCGACGTTGCCGCCAAGGGTTTGACTTGCGTCGGGCAACCCCTAGTGATCGGTCCGGGTATGGGGCCGGCGGCGCTACTGACGATGATGTATGGAGACTACCGCTCGACGTATCCGCAGGCCAGTGCCTGGGACGCCCCGGACATTGCCACCGCCTCGTTCCGGCGGACCGAGCGACTGGGCTTCAACCTGTTGGTCGATCGCCTCGGCCATCCGTTGGAAATGGTCGACTTCTCGCTAGCCACGCCCCGCGCCGTAGTCGCGGATTTCATGAGGCCTCTGGAGGCCGACCCGCGTGCCGTCTCGCCGGAGAAACTCGTGACCGCGCCGTCGCTGCTGCAGACGATGAGCGGATACAGCGCCTGCGGAATCGGCCAGATGGCGATCCTGATGGGCAACGACGCCGGCCTGCCGTTGGGCGGCCCCGGGTTTGACTCGCGCACGCCCGAGCAGGACCTCAAAGACCTGACCACGACCACCCAGGCCCTGAAGGATTATCCGGCCTTCCGAGGCTGGAGTTGGTCGTCGAATTGGTGGGTCTTCGGCGACCGTGGGGCGGCGGCGGCCAAGACCGCCGAAGGGAAGGCGGCTTGGACGGCGGCAGTGAAGAAGGCGGCGGACACCGGGGCGTGGGACAACATCCTCGACAAGGTCGCCGGCGATCGGCTTTCGTATGCCGTCGACGCCCAGGCGATGTTCAACAAGAAACTCCGGGAGTTGGCGCCGGGCCTGATAACCGCCTCGGCATGCCCGTTCCGCAACGTCGAGTCGTATCCGCCCATCTCGCTTTCCAACGTCGACGAGAGCGACCTGCAGGCCCAGTGGGAACAGATTGAACTGCCATACCATGCCCCCTTCGGCGTCGACTTCTACAAGAGGCCTGGCAAGAAGGCGTGGGGCCATCCGGAGGTCTGGAACGATGCCGGCACGGGCGACCAGATCCTCACCACGCTCTGGCAAATGGTAATGCGCGGGGCCGACGGCGTCGGTTGCTCCGACCCCGTGCCGCCGTGGCACTTCGCCATCAAGGGCAACACCGACGACCCGCGCCTCTCCTGGAACGGCACGAGCAGCGTCTACCGCAGTCTCAACGCCGTGCTCCAGAGCTACGGGCCATGGTTCGTCTCCATGCGGAACCACGACAAGGTGGCTATTGTGGCCAGCGGGCGGATGTACAAGATCGACGATTGGTCGGGAGTCATGGGGCGGCATTTCGCCCGCGTGATGGAGGCCTATGTTGCCTGCCTGCACGCGCACCGGCCGGCGAGCATCGTCTTTGCCGAGGACATCCGGCCCGATACGCTGAAGCAGTACGAGGCGGTGCTCGTAGTCGATCAGACCGTGGAGATGGAGCCGGCGCTGGCCGCGGCGCTACAGGCCGCCCTGCGATCCGGAGTGGCCGTTTTCGCGGATGGCACCTGCCGCCCCGAGCTGGCCAAGGGTTTTGTCCCGCTGGGATTGTCGTTCAACCATTTGGAAAAGGACCCCAGCCCTGCCGCCGACGACCATGCCTACTGGCGAACGGCCGCCTATGCCAAGACCGCCGCGCCGCAACTGGCCAAGGCGCTGGCCCGCGTCCGCCCGGTCGCCGATGTCGAGAACCCCGAGGTCTTCGTGAGCGAGCGGCGGGCTGATGAGGGCCGCTATCTGTTCGTGGTCAACAACACCACGTTCGGCGATCTGGAACCGGGGCACCTTTGGCGGGTAACGCTGAACTGCGCCAGCCTGGTGCCGCAGGTGGTGCCGCTGAAGCTCGATGGCATCGAAGGCCGGGCGGTCTATGATGTTTTCGCCGGAAAGCAGGTCCAGCCGGCCGGTGGCATAGTCCAAGCCGATTGCCGCAATATGCCCGCCCGCGTTTTTGCCGTGCTCCCGGCCGCCATCGCCCGCGTGGAAGGAATTGTGGCGCCCAAGCGAGTCGCGCGTGGCAGGCCGATGCGTTGGGAGGTCCGGATTGAGGATGGCGCCGGCAACCTGATCCAAGCCGCCGTGCCCGTCCGTGTCCGCCTGCGGGCGGCCGACGGCAGTGTGTTGGACCAGCAATATGCCTCGGCGGCGTCGCGCGGCACCAGCGGCTGGTTCCTCCTACCGCTCAATGCACCCGCAGGCCCGGTGACCATGGAAGCGGTCGAACTGCTGAGCGGTAAGGGGGTAACGCTGAACGTTCCCGTGAGTGAGGGCCCGCCTTTGCCGCTGGATCTGTTGAACCTGGCGACAGACCCTAAACTGAGAATGTTATTGGGAGGCGTCACCGGTTCCTCCTTCAACCTTGAACAGGCAGCGTCCGATGCTCCCGCCCGCGACTTCTCGCCGGCCGACGACTTGTTCGGTCCGCACGTCCGCGACATGGTCGTCACCGACGGCGGCAAGCTCGCGGTGCTGAACACGATGAACTGGGACCACAATCTCTACGCCGTCGACGTCCAGAGCGGCCAGATCCGCTGGCGGCAGCGGGCCGGGCACTACTTCGCCTTCGATCCGACGACGCTGGGCAGCGGAGTGGCTGTGCAGGGCTTCGATATGGAGAGCGCCGAAGGTTACCACCTGTACCTGGTGGGGCCCGACGGCCGGATGCAGCGGAGGTTCGCGCTCTACGGCCTGCCGCAGCGCCTGCCGCACCGCTTCGTTCCGGCCCTGGTCCGCGACCACATCAACAGCTTCGCCGTCGGTGACGGCGGCAAGTGGGTCGCCAGTGCCGGCGATCTGGGCGTGGTGGTCTGGTCCGCCGACGGCCGGGTGCTTTGGCGGCAGGACTGGTTCCACGGGCGGCGGCACTCCGGCAAGCTGCTGGCCCTTGACGCCGCCACGCTCCTGGTGATCGAGGGCACGGTTGCCACGGCCTACGGGGCCGCCGACGGGAAACCGAAGTGGCGGCAGACGGTCGGCCGCAGCGGCGAGGTCCGCATCGCCCGCGTCAGCGCCGACGCCAAGACTTGCGTGCTCTACAATATCGCCGACGGCGGAAAGATGTTCGTGCTCCGCGAGGGCAAGATCGTCCGCGTGATCCCCACCGCCGCCGAAGACGTCGGCCTTTCCGCCGACGGCGGGCTGATTGCCGTGGTGACCGAGAACCTGCTCAAGCTCTACTCCGTCGCCGACGGCTTGCGGTGGGTCTTCCACGGCGACGACCTGCTGCACTTCCCGCGGTTCTCGGCCGACGGCCGGCTGGCCGTGGCCAGCAATCTGGGCACCGTGTATGCGACCGACCTGGAGGGCCGCGTCCTGCTGGAGAAGGACATGCAGGCCCTGGCCGTGCCCGCCTGGCTGGCCGACGGCAGCCTGCTGCTGGCCACGTGGGAGGGGACGGTGTGCAGGCTCAGCAAGAGCTATCTGCCGCTGTGGCAAACCCGCCTCGCTCCCCAGGCCCTGGACATGCGCGGCAAGATCCTGGCCGCCGACGGCGTGCCCACGACGGCAGTCGCGGGCTGGGGCAATTCCCTGGAGAAGCCCGCCGGCCTCTCGCCGAACCTGCTGGCCAAGACCACGCCACTGATCCGCCTAGTCACGTCGCAAGGCGAGACGCAATTGACCGATACGCCCGGCCAGAAGGTCGCCATGCTCTACGACGGCAAGACGGATCCCCCGGCCGAGGCCTGGATTCCCTGGGAGATGGTGGGCACGTTCGCCGAGACCTCGCCGCTGAACTATATCCTCATCGACGCCTATCGCACGCAAATGCAAGTCATGGGCGTGACGCTTGTCGAGGACGCGGCCCGCCCGGAGAGTTGGCTCCGCGACGCGTCGATCGACTACTGGGACGCGGCCAAGGAGCTATGGATTCCGATCCAGCCGCTGCGCTCCGACGCCGCCGTACACACGCATATGTTTGCCCAGCCGGTCCGTGCGGCGCGGTTCCGGATCGTGCTGCCTTGGGGCGTCTGCGGCAACACGCGGTTGGCGGAAATCGTGTTCCATGGCGAGGTGCTGGGCTGCTCGCACCCGGACGTGGTGGCCAAGCGCCCGTTGGCGACGCTCTTTGACGAGCAAGAAGACATCCGGCAAGACCTGTATGCCAACCAGGGACTGGCAATCTCGCCGGAGGGCGCCTACAGCGGCGGGCGGTGCCTGACGCTCACGCCCCGCGGCGGCGGCCAGGTCACGGCAGGGCAGCCGTGGCGGCAGCAATTCGGCGAGACAGTCCACAACTGGGACTTCGAGATCGCCGCGGATCCCCAGCCCGGCCAGTACCGCTGGCTGCAGTTCGCCTGGAAGGCGCTGTCGCCCGAGACCAAGGGCATTTCGCTCAAGCTGAGCGACGGCGGATACGGCGGATACGCGGTCGCTGCCGGGGAACCTACGGTGTGGGAGGGCATGACCGTCGCCAAGAAGATCGCTGCGCCGCCGTCCGCGTGGCAGGTCGTCCGTGTCGATCTGTGGGCGGCGGCCAAGAAGAACTGGCGGGTCCGCAGCCTGGCTTTGGGCGCCAAGGGCGGAGGCGCGGCCTTCGACCAGATCGTCCTCGGGCGGACGGAACAGGATCTTCCCGCAAAAAGGTAGGCCGCTCTCCTCACAACCGCGAAGCGGTTGAACCCTAAATTCCTCAAATCATCATCTGCTTCAAGAACTGCCGCGTCCGCGGGGCTTGGGGATTCTCGATCACCTGCTGCGGCGGGCCGTCTTCGATGATCTTGCCGCCCGCCAAGACCACTACGCGGTCGGCTGCGCGCTTGGCAAAACCGATCTCGTGCGTTACAAGGATCAGCGTCAGCCCGTCGCGCTTCAGCGATACGAACACCTCGAGCACCTCGTGCTTCAGTTCCGGGTCCAGGGCGCTGGTGATCTCGTCGCAGAGCAGGCCGCGGGGCTCCATGGCCATCGCCCGAGCGATTGCCACGCGCTGCTTCTGCCCGCCGGAAAGCTCGGAAGGATAGGCCTGGGCGCGGTCCTCAAGGCCAACGCGGGCCAAGAGCTGCAGGGCCTGCTTCTGGGCCTCAGCTTTCGACTTTCTCAGGACCGCCCGTGGGGCCTCCATGATGTTCTGCAAGGCGGTCAGGTGCGGAAAAAGCTGGAAATCCTGGAAGACCATGCCGAAAACGCGGCGGACTTCGCGGGCTGCCGGGCACGCCTGGTGATCGCGATCAGGCCCCAACACGTGATCGCCCACGCGAATCGTGCCGCCGTCAAAGGTGTTCAGACCGTTGATGCAGCGGAGCAGCGTCGATTTGCCGGCCCCGCTGGGACCGATCAAGGCCACGGTCTGCCCGCCCTCGATCCGCAGGCTGATGTCGTCCAGGATCGTGCGATTGCCGAACCGCTTGGTAATGTGCGAGAGTTCCACGTTCATGGTTTCTAGCGTCCTTTCCCCCAGCGGCGTTCCAGGTAACGCGACAACTGGGCCAGAGGAACCGACATGAGCAAGTAAAGGAGAATCGTCATCAGACCGATTTCGACGTACTGCAAATGGTCGTTGGCCATGGTCTGGTACTGCTTCATCAGCTCGCTGACGGCGATCACGCTGACCACACTGGTGTCCTTGAAGAGGGCCACCAGGTCGTTGGTCATCGGCGGGAGGATGACTTTAATCGATTGCGGCAGAATGATGCGGAAGAAGATCCGTAGCGGCGGCATTCCCAGCGAGGCCGCCGCCTCCCATTGGCCAATCGGAATCGACGCGATGCCGGCCCGATAGATCTCCGACTCATAGGCCCCGTAATTCAGGCCGAAACCGATCACGCCGACGAGAAAGGCGTCGAGCTTCAGAAGGTTCGGCGGCAGGCCCAACATGCCGCCGACCTCCGGCAGACTGTAATACAGGAAGAACAAGAGCAGAAGCACCGGTATCCCGCGGAAGAACTCCACATAGACCGTTGCCAGCCAGCGGAGCGGCGCGGGTCCGTAGAGCCGGGCCGTGGCGATAGGCAGCCCAATGCAGATGGCCAGCAGGAAGCCCAGGAAGGTGATTTTGACCGTCATCCAGGCCCCGGCCAGCAGTACGGGAAAGTACTGTCCGAACGACCATCGCAGCGTGGCCGGTGGGCCCGGTGGCTCGTCGATTTCGCCGGCACTTGGCTTCTCCTGGTCGTCGTTCCACAGTTCCCAGCGCTGGTAGATGGCTTTGAGCGTGCCATTGGCGCGGAGTGTCTCGATGGCCGTATCGAATTGTTTGGCCAGTGCCTCGTCGTCCTTGCGAAAGGCGATCACGTAATGTCCCGGGGCGACGGGCTTGCCCACAAACTTGAGCTTGGCCTGGAAGTCGGGGTCTCGTTTCGTGTATTGCAGGGCGATCGGCAGGTCGAGAAGCACCGCGTCGACCTGGTTCTGCGTCAGGTCTTTATACGGTGTGGTCTGATCGTCATAGGCCCGCATTTTGATGCCCATCCCCTTGAGCAGCCTCGCGGCGGCCGTATTGGCCAGGGTACCGACGACCACGCCGTCCTGCTTGCAGTCGTCCAACGACTGGAAGCGGTCGTCGTCGCGGCGGCAGACCAATTGCAGAGTGTAGACGTAATAGGGCCGCGAGAGGCGGAAGCGGGCCTGGCGGTCGGGCGTGGCTTCCAAGCCGTTCATGATGAAATCAAAATCGCCGCGTTTCAGGCCGGAGTCGATTTCCTTGAACGAATACTGCTTGAACTCGATCGGCCGGCCGATTTCCGCTTGCAGGGCGTCGCGAAGATCGACCTCGAAGCCGACATAATGGCCGGGATGTTCCGGGTCCATGGAAACGTAGGGCGCCCCGCCTTCCGCATCGGCTGCCCAGAGCAGCGGCTTTTGCGCCAGCGGGTCGGCCGCCCGCGCCGAATTCCCCCAGAAAAGTGTCAGCAGAACCAGCCTGCCTGCCAGTCGCACGCCAACGCTATGCTCCATGGAACCTGTCCTTTCGAAAAACACCTGCACCGGTTAAGGATGGGAAACACGCAACGAACAAGAGAGATTCTCTCGGGAATCGACGCAAAGTCAACCGATGTTTGGCGGGCCCGAGCCTTCAAGTGTCCAGCGTGTGATCGAGTGTCATTCACTCGCTTATATAGTACATGGTAAAGCGGACGGAAAACCCGACACGATGAGCGAGTTGTTCTCCCTATTATTTACAAACCGAGGGCGAACGGATAGTATTCTCACGGTTCGGCGATCCGTGGAATCTCAAAAATGCAAGACGAAGTGACACTCTGGCTGCAAGGGCTGGTGACCGGCGATGAACTGGCCGCTCGCCAGATCTGGCTTTGCTACATTCAACGCATGCTCGGGTTTGCCCGCAAGCGGCTGGACCCTGCCAACCGCCGTGCTTCCGACGAGGAGGATTTGGCGGTCAGTGCCTTCAATAGTTTTTGCCGGCTGGCGAGACAGGGGCAATTTCCCGACCTCAAGGATCGTGAATCGCTTTGGAGGCTGCTGACAACGATCATTGCCCGAAAGGCCTCGGCGGCGATTCGCCGTAATCTCAGCCAGAAGCGCGGGGCCGGCAAGGTCTCGGGCGAGTCGGCATTGTTCGAGGGCGATTCTTCGCGTTCGGAACACGGGCTGGCCAACGTCGCCGGCGCCGAACCAACCCCCGCATTCGCCGCAGAAATGGCCGAGCAGTGCTCGCGGCTGCTCAGCGGCCTGCCCGATGACTGCCGCCAGGTGGCACTTTACAAACTCGATGGTTTCACCAACGCCCAGATTGCCGAGAAACTCAACGTGGCGCCCAGGACGGTCGAACGGAAGCTGGTCGCGATTCGCCGCGAGTGGGAGGGAGAAGTAAATAGGGTTTCGTGATTCCAGGACGCCCAAACCGCGCAGGGTGGGACGAGACTTAGCAAAATCAATACCGTTCGCGCCCTGGACGTTATGCCGGTCTTGTTCCAGCAGCCGATTAAACAAGGGTGGGCCAACGGACCTCGTGTCCGGTATCCCGGTCGCTATGCGACGGGTACTCCCCGATCCCGAGGGGCGGACCAGAAACCGCACTCAAACTCCATTCCGCTAAACCGCAGTGTTCCCGGTGGGACTCGTAGAACTCGGTCCACCCTACTCGGTGGTTGCAGCCGTCTGCGGAGAATGGTATGCTGATAGCATCCGTGCTCCCCCTTTTGGAGATTCGCAATGAAACGTCGCCAGATATTGAAGGCGGCTTCGGCCGCGGTCGTGGGGCTTACGACCTTTCCCTTGGACTGGGTGACCGCCGCCGAGCGGAAAAAGAACAAAATCCTCTACTTCACCCGCAGCGCAGGCTTCGTCCACTCCGTCGTGAACCGCAATGGCGGCCCGTTGAGCCACTCGGAAAAAGTCCTGACCGAGATGGGAAAGCGGGCTGGCATCGAGGTCGAGTGCAGCCAGGATGGAACGGTCTTCGACGGCGATCTCGACCCGTACGACGCCATCGCCTTTTTCACCAGCGGCGACCTCTGCAGCCCCGGCGGAACGGGCAAGCCGATGACGCTCCGGGGCAAGCAGAAACTGCTCGATGCGGTCGCAGCGGGCAAGGGTTTTGTGGGATTCCACGCCTGCACCGATTCGTTCCGCTCCCAGGGCGACCGGGTAGATCCCTACACGGCCATGGTCGGTGCGGAGTTCCTCACGCACGGCCCGCAGCAGGACGCGTCGCTGATCATCACCTCGCAATTCCCCGGCCTGAATGGGTTGTGCATGGCCGAGGGAATCTCGTTCACCGAGGAGTGGTACGCGCAAAAGAAATTTGCCAAGGATCTGCACGTGATCCTGGTGCAGGAGACGAAGTACATGCAGGGCGATTGCTACCGCCGCCCCGACTACCCCTGCACGTGGGCGCGGATGCAAGGGAAGGGCCGCGTATTCTACACCTCGCTGGGACACCGCGAGGACATCTGGACCAACCCGTTCTTCCAGGCGATCGTCGTGGGCGGTCTTGCCTGGGTCTTGGGCAATGCCAACCACGACGTGAAGCCGAACATCGACCGCGTCGCCCCGAATGCCAACCAATTGCACGCGTAGTGTAGGATGGACCTCCGAGTCCGTCGAGTTCAAGGGGACGGACTCGCAGGTCCATCCTACCGGAAATTTCAGGAGATAAGCTATGGATCAAGACGCTGTGACTCGACGTGAATTTGTGCGGCACACGGCGGCCGCGGCGGCCGGCGCAGCCGTGGCTGGCGGCATCATGGGCCAGCCGGCTGGGGCCGCCCCCGCCCCGACAACCGATGTCAGGACAACCCGCAGCTACCATGAGAACATGGAATACCGCCGCCTGGGCCGGACGGGCCTGATGGTTTCGGCGGTGGGCATCGGCGGGCATGTCAAGAAGATCCCCTTCGGCGGCGGAAGCCCTGAGTTCAAGAAGAACCGCCGCGAGGTTCTGGCGGCCTGCATCGACCACGGCATTAACTACGCCGACCCTTGTGGCGCAGGCGAGGTGCTGTTCGTGGCGGAAGCCCTGGGCAAGAACCGAGAGAAGATGTACCTCGGTTTCGACTGGCAGGGCGCCCGCGACCCGAACCTGGCCGGTAATCTGAATAAGATGAAGGAGCAGCTCGACACGGGCCTCCGCCAAGCGAAATTGGAGTACGTCGACCTGTGGCGCGTGACCATGCGCGAGCAGACCAGCCGCAACAGCGAGAAAGAAATCGAGACCGTGGCCCGGACCCTGGAATGGGCCAAGCAGACCGGCAAGGCCCGCTTCACCGGTCTTTCCACCCACCATCGACCGTGGATCGCCGAGGCCGTGGCCAAGTACTCGCAATTCGAGGTGATCGTGACGCCCTACAGCGCCGGCAGCAAGGAGAAGCCTGAGGGCAGCATGTTCGACGCCCTGCGCAAGCACGACGTGGGGCTGATCGGCATCAAGCCCTTCGCCAGCGGTACGATCTTCAAGTCCGGCGGCACGCCGGACTCGGGGACGAAACAGGAGGACGACGACCGGGCGCGGCTCGCCATTCGCTACGTGCTCTCATGCGACGTGCTGCACTGCACCATTCCGGGACTGATCACGATTGACCAGGTGAACAATGCGGTGGCCGCGGTGAAAGAGCGGCGTCAGTTCGACCTGGCCGAGACACATAGGCTGGAGCAGATGGTGCAGGAGATGTGGGCGAACCTGCCGCATACCTACCAGTGGTTGCGGGATTGGGAGTGGGTGTAGAGGGGTGAAACCGGGCCATCTTCTCAGGAGCGGAGTATCATGCGACGTTTCACGATTGCCGAATGGTTGGGACTTGGCCGGATGGCTTGGGTTCTCTTGGCTGGCGGAACAGTGCTGCCGGGACTGTGCCCCTGCGGCCCGGCGATTGCCGCCGACATCATCCCGGCCGAGCGGCGGATCGACTGGTCGCCGGGCATCCCCGGCGGAATTCCCATTTACCCGGTGGGCATCAACGTCAAGGACGCACCCTATTCGGCCAAGGGCGACGGCGTGACCGACGATACGGCGGCCATTCAGGCGGCCATCAGGGATTGTCCCGCGGGAAAGGCCGTGTACTTGCCGGCGGGCACCTATCGCACCACGAGTGAACTGGAAATTAAGGGCAAGGGCGTCGTCATCCGCGGTGCCGGGCCGACGCAGACGCGCATCCGTCGCGAGTCCACCAACGGCCAGATCATTGCCATCTATAATTGGAGCAACGGTGGAAAACGTGCGGTGGTTGGCGGGTTCCAGAAGGGTTCCACGACCCTGACCCTCGCCAATATGGCCGGCGTCACGGTCGGACAACACGTGATCATCGATGAGGACAACGACCCCGCAGCCCTCGACCGCGTGCCGGCCTACTGCGAACGCGTGCTGGCGCAGATGGCATTCGTCAAGGCCGTCGAGGGCAATACGGTGACGCTCAGCAGGCCCCTCTATTTCACCTACAATCCCTTCATGCACATCCAATTTTCGATCTTCGCTGGTTGCTTCAAAGCTGGCGTCGAGGATCTGTGCGTCGATCGCGCCGTGGCGGGCGGGGGCGACAACATCCTGATCAACTGCGCGGCCAACTGCTGGGTCAAGAATGTCGAAAGCTGCCGCGCCTACAAGTGGCACGTGCGCCTCAAAGGGTCCTTGGGCTGCGAAGTCCGCAACTGCTACATCCACGACGGCTGGAACGCCGGCGGCGACGGCGACTACGGCGTCGGCTGCTTCGAGCGGTCGACCGACAACCTCATCGAGAACAACGTGTTCCGAAAATGCCGCCATGCCATGATTCTCGAGGACGGCGGCTGCGGCAACGTCTACGGTTACAACTACTCCCGCGACCCGATTAACGAAGGGGGCGACCACACCGATTTCCTCATGGCCGACATGGATCTCCATGGCGGCAATCCTTACATGAACCTGTTCGAAGGGAATATCGCCGCCCATATCGCCTGCGACAACTCCCTGGGGGGCAGCCGCTACAACACCTTCTTTCGGAACTGGATCGAACGGAAATCCCTGCCAACGGTCAAGTACGGGTGCTGGGGCATCGAAGTGCAGATGAACAATCTCTACGAAAATCTCGTCGGCAACTGTGTCGGCCGACAGCCGGCCTACCAGTCGGTCAACGACGCCTGGCACGTCGGCTACGACCGGCTGACCGCAACGATCGATCCGCGGGTGACGGAGACAATCCTGCGGCACGGCAACTACGACGAGACCACCGGCAAGACCGAATGGGACGGCAAGATCGAGGACCACACGTTGCCGGCCTCGCTCTATCTGAAGGCCAAGCCGGCGTTCTTTGGCGACCATCCCTGGCCGGCCATCGGACCGGATGTCGATCCGCAAGGGGGCTTTCTGCCGGCGAAGGACCGCTATGACCGCGAGCTCAGCAAACAGGCGACGAGATAGCGGCCATTGTCTGCTGTCTTTCGAGGAAAGACCGCACCAGAGGCGGAGGTATGCAGTCCCGCTACGAGAACCGCTACAGAAAGAACGAATCGGATCATGAACTCGTCCCTCCTATCCCGGCAGGTTACTTCATTGAATCGCCTATCCGACCCTGCCCCAAACCGGAGCGATCAGCGTCAACCTACGGTTGATTTTACCACGCCACGTTGAGCAAGACCACGAAAAGCAACGAGTTTCCACCTCTCCCAGGTTTGGCCGGGATGTGGCGAAGACCGGATGGCGATTCGCATGGACTGACCATGTTCATGTTCTCCCGAGTGGGGCAACGGAAGCCTTCCCGACCACGATGCTGCCGGAGCGAACAGCGTCAAGCTACGATGATTCTATCGTGGTACGGCCCACTGCACTATGCCCAAGCCTGAAAGGCTGTGATTCAATTGTCTAGCCAATCTGAAGTTGGCCCAGGCCCATCACGCTGCCTTTGCCGATGTGCAACCAAGTGGAGGCTGCAAGAAGCGGGGCCAGCGGGCCGGGGCCCTCGGGGAGCAGCAGCGAACCGGAGACCCCTCGCAACTCCAGCTCACGTTTCTGAGAACCAGAATATCGGATCAAGTCCAGCCGCGCGCCTTCCCAGGGCTCGCAGGCGATTTGACGGGCAAGGTCCAGCCACGATTGCCGATCCGACCAAAGGGCGTCGGCCGAAGTTGTCGCGAGTGACTGTACTCGCCGCAAGGCAGCGATTGTCACGTCGGCCAGCGTTGGTTGTTCGACCAGGCGACCGCGGTAGATCAGGCGCAGCGGAGCACGGAACTCCAGCCGACAAGCACCGCTTGGGTCATCGGTTGGCCAGGGCAGAGAGCCCAGAGCAAACCCCGGCTGGGACCTGCTCGGACGCAACGGCATACCGTCCCAAGCCAATGGATGCACCTCGCAGAGGGCGAAGGGGCGTCTCTGTAGTCCCAGTCCGCTGCGGCAAGCGAGATCCCACGCCGCCCAGACGACGTTGTCGGCCTGCCGGTCGGGCGGCCCGAAAAGGAGAAACTCGACCGCCGGGGCTGGCCGGGCTTCCGGCGGCGCAGGCCGCAACACGTAGTGCGGGGTGCCAGCGTCGCCGCCCACGAAGCAATCGTGGTACAGCGATTCCGACAGCCCTTTGAGCGCTGCGCCCAGACGCCGCGGAGCATGGGCACGGTGGCCTGCACGCCGGGCGTTTCGAGGTGCAATCGCCAGGCACGCACGACGATTCCCCGCAGCGCGGAATCCAGCCGCTCATTCATTCTTGCATCCATGCCACAGATCGTCGCCGGCCGGCCGCGCCTGTCGACACTCATGATCTCAATCCCCTCAGGGTCGGGGCGGATTCGCACGCGAGCATCATGTCGAAGCTAAGCGCAAAGCAGTACGAGCATTGTTTCAATCCCCTCAGCACCGGGGCCCAGTCGATCACGGCAGGCTTCTCAACCCGCTGGCCGACCTCAGGAACAAGCTTATCGTAGGTCCGGAAAAGCAAATTGTCAAGGAGCGGTTGCTCAGCGTCTCCTGGACGGTCCACGCGGGGGGCCGCCGCGCGGTGCGGTCGCACGGGCTTTGTCCTCCTCGGTGGGCACGCGCCACTGGATCTGTTGGCCGTCGCTGCTGATCATCGCTACACAGAGCGTCACGACATCGCCAAGGTTCTTGTCCGCAGGGAGTTTATCGGGGTTAAGGATCGAACCAAGCAAGCCCGACGAGCGGTGGCGCGCGAATCGCCGGCCTTTGCCCTTGGGGTCTTCGACCAGGACCGCCTCGACGAGGCCGCCGGCCTTCGGAGGCGCGGGCGGCGCGGCCGGCCGGGCCGCGGGCCTTGCCGGAGCGGCAACAGGGGCAGCAGGGGGCGGGGAACTTCCGGGCCCCGGCTGCGCGGCACGCTTCCGCAGGTCGCCCTCGAGATGCTGCAGAAGCTGATTCAACACGGTGGTGCTGGTGAGCAGATCCGGCAGGTGTCTCGCGGGAAAGATCGTCACGCGCAACAGCAGCGCGCCTTCCGATGTGCGGGCCAGGTGATAGAAGACGGGCGAGGCGTGCCGATCGCCCTTGGGGCCCTTGAGCGGTTCGGGCGGTCGATGCGAGGCACGATCTTGTCCGGGCAAGGGCTCGCGCCGCGGCCCATGGATCTGCCGCGGCAGTCCCAAGGCGGCCTTCGCGCGATCGTGCCGGCGACGCTGTGCGAAGGATTGGAAGGCATAGCCAAGCTGGTCCAGCGCGAACCAGTGGTCCTTCCAACCGGTCGGGATATCGTCCAGTTGACGCGCTCTCTCCAGGGCCAACGACTCGGCATGCCGATCCTGGTACGGCCCGTCACAGCGGCAGAGGAGGCGGAAGGCCGCGGCTGCCTGCCGGCAGCCGCCAAGGTTGCCCACGTCGCCGGCGAAGATGTCGGCAAAGCTGCCGAAGCCCTTGCGCAATTTCGAGCCCGCGCCGCCCAGGTGCGTCAAAAGCCAAAGCGCCGCCTTCGCCTGCTGCAGGACAACCGCCGGCGGAATCGCGACGCGGACACGTTCGCCCCGTAGATCTCGACTCTCCCAGTGGGACCTGCGGGCCACGAGGCGGACGGTCCATTTCGTCCCCGGGGCCAAGTACCAGCGCGCGGGGCGATCTCGGCTGTCGTCCATCCCAAGGGAGGCGTAGAACAAGCCCTGCGAAGTCTTTCGGGGCGCGTCTTGCAGTTGGTGGCGGCGGTGGAATTCCGCGTCCCTGTGCTTGTACTGCACGGGCTGGAGCGGGGTTTGCGGCTCGACGGTCACGCGCACGGCGCCGCCCGCGTTCACGTCGCCCCAAACGGCCGTTTCCAGCCGCCGCAGCATGGCCACCTCCACGAAGCCGGCGTGCATCGTCCGCCACCACCAGCGGAGCAACCCGCGCAGGGTTGCGGCGCGGAGCCGGCAATCGTCGGCTTCCTGGTTGGCGCCCGCAAGGAAGGCCGGCGTGACAAGTTCCAGCGTGGTCTCGAAGACTTCATGCGAGGGACCAGCCAGCACGGGAGGGTCGCCCTCGCATGGCATGAAGCCCCCATAGCCGGCCGCCTTCTTTGCGCCGGCGCCCTCGTGGACCAACGCCCCCAGAAGCCATTGCCGGGCGTGCTCCAACAGGTCATCCGCGACGTCGGCACGACGCTTCGACAACGCGAAGCAAAAGGCATGACCGGGGCCGATCGCCAGGAATGAGACCATGCTCGGCGATTCCCAGTCGCCGGGGGCGTCGCGAGAATCACTGCCCTGGTAGTATTTCACGTGATGGTTGTTGACGATGTCAACTTCAAGCTTCGGCCAGGTTTCGGGCCAGGCCTCATGGAAAACGATGCTGCCGGAGGCGGGCGAACCATCGGTTCCGTGCGGTCGGAACCAGTCCCCCTCTCCCTCCGGAGACCGCTGAAAAAGTCCTGTGCTGTCGTAACCTCTTGTGCTCAGTACTGAGTACTCAGTACTAGGTATTGTGTTTGCTCGCACGTTTTCAGCCGTCTCCTCCGGGAGCGAGTCGGGGTGAGGGACAATCGGACCGGTATGGCTGCCTTTGGCCGCCCTCCGCTGCGAACCCCCCTTACCCCCGGTTACTCTCGGAGTGCCTCTCCCGAATGCCCCGGGGTACCGGCTTCGCGGGTTGGCGGGTCGGCGAGAAGGGACACCGTAGCCAAACACAGCTTCGATCATCTGCCTGGCCGCGTCAATCTGATATTGTGCAGGCAGCCAGACCGTCTCGGCATAGGCGCGAGCCATGCCCTTCAGGCCGGTTCCCGGCAGGTAGACGAACCCATACAGCGGGTGCAAACAGATGCCGGCGTTCGCCAGGGCCGACGCCCGGGCTACGTGCAGCGTCAAGGGGCCGGTGGTGGCGCAACGCCAGCGGACGGCGCCGATCGAATCCAGGAAGATCTCACGGCGGCTCAAGAGCGTCTGCAAGAAATCGCTGTCGCCCGTGGCCTGGCAGACCTCGGCCAGCGACTGTTTCTCTTGCTCCTGGTGTGCGGCAGGACTTAGGAACTTGTCCAGTTGCAGCCCCGGGTGGCGCTGGACAAGGGAACTCGCGCAAGTAACTCCGATGTTGTGCCCGGTAGTGGCAAGGCGGCATCCATGGCTAGCCCCCTGTTCGTTCTTCCGTGAGCCCTTCGGCCTCGGCGAAGCGGTTGAGCCACTGCAAATAGGCCAAGGTCTCGTCCGTGGCGCGGCGGAGGAAGTTGGAATCACCGTCGATGATGCTTTCCAAAAGGCTGCCCGGCCGGCTGGCTGCGATGGGCCGCTTCTTGATTACCCAGTTCGTCAAGTGCTCGTGGAGTTGCCGGAGGTTGGGCTTTTTCTCCTTCGCCTTGGCCAGCAGAAAGGAGAGGGCCTGTCCCAGGCCGGCCGCCATGATCCGCATGGGCAGCGTCTTCGCTTCGCGGGCGTACTCTTTGGCATCCTCGCCGTATTTTCGCGCCCCGCCTTCGCCCGGTTTCGCCAGCGAGAGCACAGATTCCCAGGCGTGCTTCGCGCGGCGCTGGTCGAGCGTGGGACCGGTTGCCGAAGTTGTCTGGGACATGATCAATTCTCCTTTCCATGGCAGAGCCGCACGAGGCACAGGCCCTTGCCGGTCGTTTCGTCGCCGCCGATCTGAATTACGCCCGTGCGCTCAAGATTTCCTTGCAGATAAGCGAGGACGTCAGCCGCAGTTCTGCCGTCGCCTTCCCGCCGGCTGGCGCTGGCAAAGACAACGCTGTAAAAGAGCGTCTCGGCGGGGAGAAACTCCTGGTAGAACAACGCCCCTTTCTTGGCCGTCTTGGTTTCGCAATCCAACCCGATGCGGGCTACGACCTCGGTGGCGTGCCGGACGAAATGCGTGAAATCGTCGTCGCAGAGCACGGCCACGTGGGTCTTGACCCGGGCCTTGGTGACCGGATCATCGACCGCATGTTCGGCCACCCACTCGACCACGTCGCGGGCATCGGCTACGCGGGCAAACTCGAATTCCTCGAGAACCACCTTGTCGCCGTCCACCAGCAGCGGACTGTCCGCCGCGCAGGCCGTCTGGTCGGCGGCGAGGGCCGGGAGCGACTGGATCGGTGTCAGGCCGGCTAACTGCAGGTCGCGCCCAGGCGCTGCAGCACCGCCGGGCAGGTCACCCAAGCGAAGACCCCGCGCAACGAGCGGACGGGAAATGCCAGGATCCGCGCATCCGTTACGCTGAGGGCGCCGGCGTGCTTGTCGGCGTCCGCTGCCGGCGGTCCAAAAGCGGTCACCAGGTCTGGATCGGCGTCGGCATCCCGTCCGCGCTTGCCGGGGACGTGCTGGCGGCAGCAGTCGCGGAGCACGCCCTTGAGCGACGAACCAGGAATGACGGGCCATTGCGTGTGACGTTCGCGCTGGACAGGAAGATCGACCACCCCGAACGCCGCCCCCGAGCCCGGGTAGAGCGCAGTCTGGGCGTGCAGGAACAGCAGCCCCGAGGCGTGGCCGTTACGAACACCGTCAGACATCGTTCCATACTCCTCTTGTAAAGCAGCCCCAGCCCTGGATACGGTCCTCCGGACTATCGGCCAGGCAGTCGTTGGATAGAAATTCGGCCGCCCCCTCCAAGAAATAAACGCTCCCGGCAGGTACGGCAAAACGATTGGGCTTGGGTCCGCCGGTCGCCAGATTCCAACCCGAGACGGGCAGAGAGCCGGGCACGGCGGCGCCGACAAGCCGTGAGCGACCATCGAAGCTCCCCGGTTTCCAATTCTGGCCCGGCCGGATTGAATCGAACAGCCCCGCAGTGGTCAGCAGCACCAGCGTCCCCTGGCCGCTGCCCGGCGTGGCGGTCGGCCAGTTGAATGGTTCTACCTTCTGAAGCAGAACATGCCGTCCTTCACCGCCGAAGCGGAAACTCTGCTGTTGTGCGAACGTCGCCGCGGGGGCTTTGGCAGGCAGTACGACTTCCGCGTAGAAGGCCATGCCCGGCTTGAGGGCCAGGAAGCCGGCGCCGTAGATCAGGCCCTTTTCGGCCGTGTAACGATCCACTTCCACCGCGATTCCCGTGCGCCGGTCGAAGCCGAAAATCTCTTCCGCTGGCAGGACATGGTCGTCGGAGACCTCGGGGACACCGCCCTCCAAGAAAACCTGGAGCCCCTTGCCGGTCAGGTAGCTCGAAATCGGCTCGGTGGCAACATGTTCCTTGGACCACAAGGCACGCAGGGCGGGCGACGCGGGCATCCATCCCGGCAGAACGGTTTTCTTGTCCAGCGGGTCCAAGCGAATGAGACGCCGATCTTGTGACCGGGCCGACTTGGGCTGGTGCAAAGTCGCAGGCGCGGCGGTGAAAACGTCGGCGACCTGCTGCTGGCCTTGGCCGGCACGGCAGAGCCAGGGACCGCGAACACCTACCTGCCCAATCCATCCGGCGCCGCAGGCTTTCTGGGCGGCCGATGCGAAATCGGCGCCGGCGGCGAGCAATCGGCCGAGTTTGCTGAACCCACGCGCGTCACAACCTGCTTGTTCGAGCAGACAGGTACAAAGCGCCCCGGCGAAGGTCTGTGGAGTCGGCAGCCCGCTCTCTCCGTAGGAGGCCGTGGGAAAAGGGCGGCCGTCTCGAAAGAAGAGCACGTCGCAAGGGTCCAGACGCAGTCCATATAGTCGTGTCTTCTCCCTTGTGCGGGTCGTGGCGACGGTCATCGTGCTCCTCCTGATGATCGTTTAACCCGGAGCCAACGGCGACGGTAACGGGTCGCAGTGGTCATGATTCTCTCCCTCTGGCCAAGAAGGACGCAGTCTGACAAAGGGCCACAAAACCCTCCACGGTGGCAGCAGCAAGCTGGCGATCCTGCTCCTTGCGCGTGACTTTTTTCTGAACGGGCCTGCGACGTTCCGCCAGCATCGCCTCTCGGTAGGCCTCAAAAGCGGCGGCCATCTCGCCGGGCGGGCACCATGTCGGGCACCATGTACCCATGGTCGTGGTCGGCTTGTCTTGGGTGGCCTTTTCCGTGCGGCCGATCTGCCGGCGAATCTCGGCCAGCACCGCATCATGACCGAGGGCCTTCAACGTCGGCAGCTCTTGGCGAAGCTGGTGCGCCCAACGGTCCGAGGCATCGGCCGAGAAGGCCTCAATCCACTTCTGAACCGTGTCCACGAACTCCCAGGGGCAGGGCGCGGCCGCCTGCTCGCCACAGCGCCGGCAGACGACAACTTGCAGGATGTCCCTCCCCGCCCCTTTGGCGGCCTTCTCTGCTTTCCGCGCGGCAGCCAGGGCATAGCGCAAGTCTTCCTGGTAATGCACCACCGCCAGACCCGCGGAGGCCGTGGCGCGAGTCCCCATCACCAGCACGTCCTGGCCGTCGTGGGGCAGATTGCCAATCTGCCGTGTGTTTGGCCCCATCGCAGCCCGCCCTGCGTCGCCGTTGTTCTGCAACGGGCGATAGTACCCGCTTCGGGCGCCGCCATTGACCCGAGGGTCGCCGCAAAAGGCCAGACGCAGTTCATGGGCACAGGCCAGGGCAGTACAGGCGGGCAAGATGGCCAACAGGTCGTCACCGCCGCAGTAGATGAGCGTGCCCAAGTGCCTTTCCACGATCCGCGGCGCGACGTGGATCGCGAAGTTGGTCAGGGCCTGGCTGATGGCCGCGTGCAGGGCCGGCCCCACAGGCCGGCACGTGTCCAAACCCTCGGCCGCACCGGGAAGCCGGGCAAAGTACTGATGCAGGTCTGGATGGAGCACCTGGTGCAGTTCGGGAGAGTTTTCACCCCGAAGCCAGCGCCCCATTTCGTCGCCGTCCATCGCCAGCACCGCGCAATAGGCCGGCGGAGGGCCGAGATCCGCATGCTTCCTGGCAGCTTCGATCGTCCTCCAAACGGGGTCGGGAACGGGTTCTTCGTCCTGATCGAAGTCCCGTGTGGGCCAGTGCAGCCATTGCCCATTGTCCAGGTCGAAGGAAAACCCGAGCTGCTCGGCATCGGCCAGCCACTTCGAGGCGGCGATCGTGGCCGTATCGGGAATGCGGCACTCGTCCTGGCTGAGGCGGAGTTCCTGGGCGAAGAACGCTGCTTCCGCAAAACGCTTCACCAAGGCCACGGCACAGAAGCGTTCTCGCTTCCGCAACCGGCTCCCGTTGACGGGGTTGCTGCGAAATCGCTCCACCGCTTTCTCCCAGAAGTCGCGCGAGTCACCCAGGCCGTCCGGCCCCATCTGCTCGTAGCTGCCCATCAGGCTGCACTTGGGCGGGACGGCGCTGCCAGGCGCGGTCGCCGGGGGCACGTGGCAAACGGTCCGCTGGGCCGTCATGAGGCGGGCCGACAAGTCCACCTGCGCCTGCCACAAGCCGCTCAAATTCGTCCGCGCGGGATTGGATCGTTTGAGGTAGTGCGGGCACTGCTCGTCGGGGATGGCATCCGCCAGCTTGCGGACGTTTGCCGCCTGGGGAAAGGCCTCGGCGAATACCGGCTTGCCCCACAGCGCTGCCAGGACCTCTTCGACCTGTTCGCGCGGGCCGCCCAGCGGCAGCGCGGCCGTGCGGACGTCGAAGAAACCTCGAACTTGCTCCTCCCAGCGCTTGTCCCAATCGGCAGCGATCGGCTGAAGCCTGCGATTCAGCTCGTCGCGCACGGTGGTTGCGAGCATCGTCCAACCGCGCCTGGCGGCCGTTTCACACTGGCCGGCCAACTCGCGCGCGGCACTCCCCTTGGCGCCCCACGGCACGACCGCCAGAAAGCGGTTCGGCAAACAGGCGGCACGCCGCGACCCGCACCCAGAGGGTACCCGCCGAGTGCCCCGCGCATCGGGAAGATCCAATTTGCGGCCAATCGCAGTCTGCCGGTGCAACCAGAGGTCCAGCAGCGGAATGCCGCGCAAGGATGGATAAACGACGGCCGCGGGACCCAACTGCTCCACGATCGGCAATATGGCCTGGAAGGTCAACCAGGAAAGGATCATGCTGCCCGACCAGAGGTCGCAGACCGATCGCGCCGATTCGAGGAACGCCTGCACCGGTCCGAGGGCAAACGACAGAAATGCAGCCCCCTGCGGGCCCGACAGCGCCGCCTTCAGGCCGGCCGTCGTATCCAGGTGATGCCAGATGGTGTGGTCGGGTATCCGCGTGTCGGCAGGCAGCAGGGCCGACCACGGCCAGTCCGCAGCCAGCCTATCGGGCAGCAGCCGCCAAACGGCCAGGAAACGGTCTCGGGGCGTGTCCAGACCCGAGACGATGTCGGCAATAATCCGGTGTACCGCGTTCTCGTCGGTTTGGCCCACGGCCAGGCTAGATCGCTCGCCCGAAAGGGGGTGAAAGACGGTCAAGCGACCGTGGCGAGGTTCCACGGCACGGACCCCGTGCTCGTCGGCCGTAGGTGTCGGGACGCGCTCCGCAATCGATGTCAACTGGTCTGGCAGCGTACTCAGCGTATTGGCAGCGACCATCTGACCTAGAGCCGCGGACGCATATCGGCAGGCCCGTTGCACGTGGCCCCGGATGTCTAATGCCTTGTCCGGAGGATCGTGGAGAAAGGCCACGAGAAGGTCATCCCAAGACTGCTGCATAGTTCCGCCCGTGCCAAAACTGTCGATTACGCTGCCCCCAGGATGAAATGCCTTGCCAGCGATCTCACCAACCAGTACGGCTACCAGTGAACACGTCTTCGTCTTGCGGCCAGGGACCGGCGAATCAATGTTTGTCGCATCGTCGCCTCGACCATGGGTACATGGTGTCCGTCCGCGAAAGTCGCGTTCTTTCGCGGAGCGAAAAGCGCCACTTGTTTCTAGGTCGACCCCACGCCTCGCAGGTCCTGAGTCGGTGAGGGCCGGCCCATTCTGGTCACTGCATATAGAATAACTGAAACCACAGTGCGGTCGAGCCCCCTTTTTCATGCGAGAGAAAAGAAGCTGCAGGTTATCAAAGCCAAGAGAGGGGGGTATTCTCTCGTCGCCAGCATTTTCCCAAGAAATCAGGTTATTCTCTTTGACCCGGGGGGGGCCTAGTCAGGTTGGCAAGAATCCCTAATAATGGCGTAACGGTGGAGCAACGCTTTTCTAACCATTCGAGCTGAAGGAATCGGCCCATCAAGAAACGGAGTTTTCCCGGACGCCAAGCGAGGGAGAATGCCATGCGGGAACAAGCCATCCTCGACGCAGAGCCAACCGTAGTCCCACTGGACACAAAATGGATCGCCGGGGTTTCGCCCGATCAGCCCGTCTGCAAGGTTGCGGGCCGTGTTCTCGACGCCCGCCTCAAAGTCGTTTGCCAAATTCTTCCACTCGCTGCCGAGAAAAGCGATGAAGATTTCGAGCATGTCCACCAACTGCGGATTTCGGTTCGGCGGGCCGTGGAAGCCGTGCGAGTCTTTTCCGCGCTGATCGCAGAAGCCGAGGCTGATGCCTTGCGAGATCGACTGCGGCGAATTCGCCTTGCCGCCGACGCAGCCCGCAATTGGGATGTGCTGTGCAAGCGCTTCGGCCACGGTGCAAATGTCCCCGCCCAGATTACCGAACAAGCCAAGGCCCGGCGTCGCGAGGCCCAGGGGCCGATCGTGGCGATCTGCCGGGAAATTGAACTCGACGCCTGCCAGGAGAAGATCGGGAAACTGGTCCACGAGATCGAATCCCAATGCCACGGCAAGGGAAAACGCAGGTTCGGACGGCAGGCCCCTCAGTACCTCGTTCCGGTCGTCAAGAAGTTCTTCAAGGCCGCCGAGTCGGACCTTGCCACGGACGCATCGCTGCACGCACTTCGCCTCCGCGCGAAGAAGCTGCGGTACACGATGGAGATCGTGGCCGTGGCCTTCGACTCAGGCTTCCGCAAGGAACTCTATCCCCAGGTGACGCGCTACCAAGACCTGTTGGGCACTGTCAACGACCACGCCACGGCGAAGTCGCTGTTCCAAGATTGGCGGTCGAAGTCCGAAGATCTGGAGCAGAAGGCTTTCCTGGATGGCCTGCTGCTGTCGGAGGAACGGGCGACCAAGGATCTCCGGGCGGCATTCCGGGCCACATGGACACGGCAGGTCGTGTCGGGTTTGAAGCGGCAGTTCCGCATCTACTGCGAGAAGTGCCGGGCATAGATTTGCAGCCTATGTCAACCACCTATGCCGCTTGAGTTCCACCGCCGATTCGGCTATCTTACCTTTCGTGCCGGTATCCGGCATCCCCTGATCCCCACACGCCATTAGGAGTAGAAAGATGCGAACTAATTTTGGTCGCCGCAAGTTCATCAAGACCTCGATTGCCGGGGCCGCCGGTATGGTGATCCTCAAGGACAGCCGCTCCGTAGGGGCATACCTGGCCAACGAGAAACTGAACATCGCCATGATCGGCGTCTGCGGGCAGGGCGAATCAAACACCGGCGGCGTGGCCGGCGAGAACCTCGTCGCGCTTTGCGACGCGGACGAACGGCGGGCGGACCCGGCCGGAAAGCGGTTCCCCAAGGCCAGGCGTTATGCTGATTTCCGCAAGATGTTCGATGAGCTCCACCGCGGGATTGACGCGGTCGTGGTCAGCACGCCGGACCACACGCACGCCGTCGCGGCGGTTGCGGCCATGAAGCTGGGCAAACACGTGTACTGCGAAAAGCCGTTGGCGCGCACCGTCCACGAGGCCCGGATCATGCGATTGACCGCCGCCGAACACAAGGTCGTTACCCAGATGGGCAACCAGGGGTTGGCTACCGAGGGACTGCGGCGGGCGGTTGAACTGGCGTGGGCGGGAACCCTCGGTGAGATGCGCGAGTGCCATATCTGGCTGGCCGGCGGCGACGGACCGCAAGAGCGTCCCAAGGACGAACCGCCGGTGCCGGAGGGACTGCACTGGGACCTTTGGCTTGGCCCAGCGCCGCAGCGCCCCTATCACCCGGCCTACGTCCCCGGTTCCTGGCGGCGTTGGCGGGCCTTCGGCAGCGGCTCGGGCGGCGACATGGGCTGCCACACCTCGAATCTGGCGTTCCGCGCATTGCGGCTCGACCTGCTCTGGAATCCGGACGCGGCGGCCAAGTCGGACAAACCAGCCATCATCCGCGTGCAGGCAGAAGCCTCCGAAATCCATCCCGAGACGTATCCCCGCCACATCAAGGCCAAGTTCGACATCCCGGCGCGCGGCAAGCTTCCGCCCGTGACGCTAACCTGGTACAACGGCGGGCCGAAGCCGCCCAAGGAAGTGCTTCGCGGTCATATCATGACCGAATGGGGTTGCCTGGTCAGCGGCAAGCAAGGGGCCATCTTGTCCAACTGCCCCTGGAACACGCGGTTCGAACTGCTGCCCAAAGCGCAGTTCGAGGGGTTCACGGGACCGCCGCGAAGTATCCCGCGCTCGCCGGGACACCACGCCGAGTGGATTCTTGCTTGCAAAGGCGGTTCGGGCCCGAAACCGTTTTCCAATTTCGACATCGGCGGCCCGCAAGCCGAGATGGTCCAACTGGTCCATGTCGCCACACTGGCCGGCAAGCCGATCGAATACGATCCGCTGTCGGGCAAGATCACCAACGTGCCCGAAGCCAATGCCCTGCTGCACCGAGAATATCGAACGGGCTGGACGCTCTAGCAAAAAAATTGGGGTCTCTGACGCGCCACATTCCACAGTGGCAAACTGGGCGGTAAGGGCAAGGTAACCGTCCAAATTCACTTCCGTCAGAGACCCCACGGGCCAGTCTCATTTGACGACCGTTGGGATCGTCGCCCGCATCATAAGCACACGATGTGCCGGTTTGCCAGCAGTTTCTGGATTTCTTACATCTCCGTTCATAACTCTTTTTGCAGTAACGGGTTAATATAATTTGCCAAGCCCGGCAGATGCTTGCCATCTCTTCCGATCAATTGAGCCCTGCTGTAGCGTTTCGCTACACATGTGCATCAAACCGCTGCACTGTCTTCGAGGAATACCGTATACTGCTTTCTTGGAGGAGGAGAGGTTTGGAAAAGCCGGTCGAGTTTATGTCACCAGAACTCCGACACGTCGTCGTGTCGGTCAACCCGAAGGCGGGGGCATGGTCCGCCGACGCTAGGGTCGCGCGCTTGGTGGATTTGCTGCGCCGGCAGCAACTGGAAGTCGCGGTCCTGTCGAATCTCGACGAGACCGCCGGACAGTCCGATCGCCTGTTCCGCGAAGGTCGTCTGCGGACCTTGATCTCGGTGGGGGGCGACGGCACCGTGGCCGAACTGGTCAATCGCACGGCACCAGGGCTGCCGATGACAGTGTTCCCTGCGGGCAACGAGAATCTGTTGGCCCGGCACTTCGGTCTCGGCCCTACTCCAGAGGAATGCTGCCGGACGGTGGTGGAAGGGGCCGTAGTGCGGCGCGATGCTGGCCAAGCCAATCGCCGCATCTTCCTCATCATGGTCAGTTGCGGTTTCGACGCCGACGTGGTCCATTGCCTGCATCTGCATCGCACAGGCCATGTCACCAGCGCTAGCTATTTCAACCCGATCATGGCCTCGATCCGTCACTACGACTATCCGGAACTTCGAGTATACTGGAACGAAGACGGTGTCGCGGAGACCGGCGTCACGCCCAGGGCGCAACCGGCCCAGCCGTCAGAGACCATCCCCGACGGCGTGCGTTGGCTTTTTGCCTTCAACCTTCCCTGCTACGGGGCCGGATTGCAGATCGCGCCGGAAGCCGACGGGTCGGACGGGCTATTGGACGTTTGCACCTTCCGCCAAGGCGGCCTGTGGCACGGGCTGTACTACACGGCAGCGGTTTTGACCGGCGCGCATCGCTGGTTGACCGACTTTGCCCAGCGGCGGGTCGGCCGGCTCCGCGTCACATCGGACTCCAAAGTACCCTACCAGTTGGACGGCGACCCGGGCGGCTTCCTGCCCGTGGATATCGAAGTCCTGCCGAAGCGGCTCACGCTGGTCGTTCCCAAAGAGAAAGCTGCGAGTTGAATCCTATCAGCATCGGACCCTACTCGTGTGGCCGGGGGCAATCGCTGCTGGTGATTGCCGGCCCCTGCGTCATCGAAAGCGAGGAACTCACGCTCTTGATCGCCGCGTGTCTGAAGCGGATCTCCGACGAGCTTTCCTTACCGTTGGTTTTCAAGGCCTCGTTCGACAAGGCCAATCGCACGAGCGTCGACTCGTATCGTGGTCCTGGCCTGAGTGAAGGACTCGCCATCCTTGCCCGCGTGAAGCAATCCAGCCGCCTGCCGGTAACGACAGACATCCATCTTCCGGAACAAGCCGCGGCCGCGGCCGAGGTCTGCGATCTCCTGCAAATCCCCGCCTTTCTGGCCCGGCAGACCGATCTGCTGGTGGCGGCAGCCCGCACCGGTCGGCCGGTACACGTCAAGAAAGGCCAGTTCCTCGCCCCGTGGGACATGAAACACGTCGTCGGCAAGCTCCAGGCGTGCGGTTGCCAACACATCCTTTTAGGTGAGCGCGGCAGTTTCTTCGGCTATGGCAGACTGGTTAACGACATGCGTGCGATTCCGCAGATGCAATCCCTGGGCGTGCCGGTGATCTTCGACGCCACCCACAGCGTACAGGAGCCGGGTGGACTGGGCACATCGACGGGCGGCAATCGCGCCATGGTCGAGCCGCTGGCCCGCGCGGCGGTTGCCATCGGCGCCGATGGCCTGTTCTTCGAAACGCATCCCCAGCCCGATCGCTCGCCCAGCGACGGGCCGAACATGATTCCCTTGGACCAATTTGCGGCGCTCTTGCGGCGTCTGCTACACCTTCGTCGTGCCGTGGAGGAAATTTCGTGAAATACAGAAACTCGCTTTTTTCCATGTTTCTGCTCGCCCTGGCGGCGGGCCTTGTGGTACAAGCCGGCTGCGGCGGGCCGCCCGGAGGATTCCAGAAGATCACCAACCGCACGGCCGATACGTCTTCCCAATGGTCCGAAGACTTGTTCAGCTTCGCCCTGGAGAATCTCAATCACCTGGAAGACAACGATTGCGAGGAAATGCTGCGGTCGACCGAGCAGCGTTTGTCTTTCTTGAAAGGGGAGATCGAGGCGAATCGGCTTAGCAAGGCGGGGTCACCCGAGCAGCGCGCGGCTGCGTCGCAGTACCTGAAGATCGCCGCCGGAAGAATTCCGTCCGACAACTTGCTGGCCAGTTGGCCCGAACCGGACATGCTCCGCCAGGTCGTCAGCCGCTTGAACCAGTGGGTCGATACGCAAGAGAAGCCGGCCGAGTGGACGCCCGACCGCATGCTGGCAAGCCTGCCCGCCGATCTTGCCAAGCTGCCGATGGTCGAGAACCTGGGACAGGTCCACTACACGGCCTACGACGGCTACATGCTGATGGAAGCAGTCTGGCTCCGCGACGCATCGCGTTCGAAATGGGCCGGCGGCGGCTCGGCCGACGAACTGCAGGTGGCCCGCAGCCTGTTCGACTGGACCATCCGCAATATCCAGACCGATTACGACAGTTCGCGGCGCGTGCCGCAGGTGCCGTGGGAAACGCTATTCCTGGGGCATGGCACGCCCCTGGAGCGGGCATGGACCTACATCTTGCTCTTGCGGCAGCGCGGGATCGACGCGGCCTTGCTGGCCTTGCCTGATGAAGTTTCCTCGCGGCCGTTGAGGCCCTGGTGTGTCGGCGTGCTGATTGGTGGCAAGGACAAGAAACTCTATCTTTTCGACCCCAATTTGTGCCTGCCGATTCCCGCGCCGGGCGGCATCGTCGCGGACACGTCGGGCCGGTTGGACGTCCAGCCCGCCACGTTCGAACAGGTCGTGGCGAAGCCCGAATTGCTCGATCGGCTTGCGAGCGATGTACCGTACTGGGTCCAGAAGGCCGACTTGAAGCGGGGGGTTGTCGCGTTGATTGAGGCCTCGCCCCTGTACGTTTCGCCTCGGGCCAAGCGCATCGAGTCGCGGCTGACAGGCGAACAGAGGTTGGTGCTCAATGCCGAGCCGTCGCCGCAGGCGGCCCGTTTCAAGGCGGCGCTCGAGGCGGCTTTCAAGACGGCGGGCTTGGGCGACGTGCGGCTTTGGGATCTGCCCTACACGACCCTCCAGCGCCGCCTCGCCCTGAAGCGGGAAGCCGTCTTGCAACGACTCGTGGCCTACTTGCAGTTCATGTGCAGCCCTCCCGCTCCGACCGGCACCAGCCCGATTGTGGGGCCGCTCTATAAAGGGCGGGTCATGCACTTGAAGGGGCGGTTTTTTGACGAGAAGGAGGCGATTGCCTACTATCAAAAGGCCCGGCCAGGGACCGACAGCGTTCTGGAAGAAGCGCCGAAAATTGCCAAGACCTTTCTTGAATCCCATTGTGCCCAGTATAAGGCCAATGGCGGCACCGTGACGCCCGACGCGGAAAACTTCTTCAAGCTATTGGCCAATCAGCAGGCCCAAGACGTGGTCGGCGCGATCCTTGCCGGCAAGGTGGCGGCCAGTTACTGGCTGGGCCTGATCCAATACGAGCAAGGGGAATTCGCGGAAGCGAAAGGGGAAATCGACACGGCGAAGGCGGAATTCGCGGCGGCGATGGACTACTTCCGGGTCCGCACGCTGCAATTCGGTTCGAGGGTCTTTGGCGCCACCGGGGCCAGTAACAACATCGGTCTGCCCGGCAACGGCGAGCGGCATGCGATCGAGAACGTCTTTTGGGCCACCGGCGCCCACTACAACATCGCCCGCACCTGGGAAGCCAGCGGACAGCGGCAGAAGGCGATCGACGAGTACGAGACCTGCATCTTGTTGCGGAACGACCCGGGCAACCTGGTTCGTGCCCGCTGGCTGAAGGAATTGGACGGCGAGACAACGAAGAAAGCGGAGGTGAAGAAGCCCGACGAGAAGAAGCCGGAGGAAAAGAAAATTGTGGAAAAGAAAATGGAAGGGCAAAAGGCGGAAGAGAAAAAAGGGAAGTAGGCAGCGCTCGGAGGACTTGCGAAATCGGGACCGGCGACTATTGTAGGGCGGGCCGAGTGAAACGAGTCCCACCAAGAAAGGCACCGAGAAATCGTGGGACTCGTTTCACTCGGCCCACCCTACGGCTTCCGGTTACCTACCCGCGGCATTGCTAACAGTTGGCAAGGTTACGATCAAGGCCACACGGTTAGCACGTAAAGTCAATGTATTTAATGGTTTACGCTTTGCGATTTTCGCGTGTTGCCGTCGCCGTGACGGACCTTGCCGATCGGCCGAAACTGTGCTAAAATACGTGATTCGCGATTGTCCTCCCGTCGTAGGAACTGAGAAGCATGAAAGACAACATTCACCCCAAGTACGTGGAAACCAAGGTCACTTGCGGCTGCGGCAACACGTTCATGACCCGCAGCACCCAGAGCGAGCTGAAGGTCGATATTTGCAGCGCTTGCCACCCGTTTTATACCGGCAAGCTGAAGTATGTCGACACGGCGGGCCGCATTGAGAAGTTCCAACGGAAGTTCTCTAATAAGGACTACGCCAGCCTGAATCGCGGCAAGAAGAAAGCCGCCGAGGCCCCCGCCGCAGCAGAAACGACTTGACACCGCGTGGGCTCTGGTCCGCCGTCGTTTAACCCGGAGCCAACGGCGACGGAGTGCACCGTCGCCGTTGGCTCCGGGTTAAACGACCGCGGGCTAAAGCCCACCCTACAAGCCTGTTTATGCGCGAGATCCTGGAACAGCAGCTCGTTCGCTTCGAGGAATTGGAGCGGCTGATGGTCGACCCTGAAGTGCTGGCCAACTCGGCCCGTCTGGCGGCGGTGGTGCGCGAACATGGCTCGCTGGCCAAATCGGCAACCAAGTACCGCCGCTTCAAGCAACTCAACGTGCAGATCGCCGAGGCCAAAGCAATGGCGACGGGCAACGACCCCGAGCTGCGGCAGATGGCCGAAATGGAAGTGGCCCATCTGAAAGCCGAGCGGGAAGCCCTCTGGACCGAAATCCTCGATACGGTGGCCGGCGGCGAAGACGCCCAGCGGACCCGCTGCATGCTGGAAATCCGCGCCGGCACCGGCGGCGATGAAGCGGCGCTCTTCGCCCGCGATCTCTACGAAATGTACCGCCACTACTGCGAGGCCAAGGGCTGGAAGCTCGAGGTCATGGACATGAACTCGACGGAACTGGGAGGGTTCAAGGAAGTAATCCTCGGACTGCAAGGCGAGGGCGTTTTCCGCGCCATGCAGTACGAGAACGGCGGCCATCGCGTGCAGCGGGTGCCGGAGACCGAGGCCAAGGGCCGCGTACACACCTCGGCAGCGACGGTGGCCGTGATGCCGGAGCCCGAAGACATGGAAATCGACCTGAAGCCGGCGGACTACGTGGTCGAGCGGATCCGCCGCGCCAGCGGTCCCGGCGGCCAGCACGTCAACAAGACGGCCAGCGCGATCCGCTTGACCCACACCGCCACGGGATTGGAGGTTTGCTGTCAGGACGAAAAGAGCCAGCACAAGAACCTCTCGAAGGCCCTGCGCGTACTGAAGAGTCGGCTGTATGAGATGAAACGCGAGGCGGAAATGAAGAAACGATCGACCGAACGCCGCGAGAAGATCGGTTCAGGCGACCGCAACGAACGGATCCGCACCTACAATTTCCCACAGAACCGGCTTACCGACCATCGCATCAACCAGAACTTCAACCTCGAGAACGTGATCGCCGGCAACCTCGGGCCGGTGGTCGACGCCTTGATCGAGTGCGACCGCCAGGCCCAACGCGACGCCTTTGGGAATATCGAGTGAACAGAAAGGATGAAGGATGAAGGATGAAGGATGAATAACAGGTACGGCAGCCCTTGTCCCTCATCCTTCACCCCTCACCTTTCATCCTTCATCCTTCATCCTTCATCCTTCATCCTTCGTCCTTCATCCTTCACCCCTCATCCTTCACCCCTCATCCTTCACCCCTCATCCTTCACCCCTCATCCTTCACCCCTCATCCTTCATCCACCATGTCCACCGCTGCCCCTTGGACCGTCGGCCGGTTGCTGCAATGGACGGCCGACTATCTCAAGAGTCGCGGGGCCGACTCGCCACGGCTGGACGCCGAAATCCTCTTGGCGGAGGCCTTGGGCTGCCAGCGGATCCAGCTCTATACGGCTTTTGAAGACGTGCCGCACGACGACAAGCGGACCGCCTTCCGCGAGTTGGTTCGCCAGCGGGCAGAAGGCACCCCGGTGGCCTATCTCGTCGGGCGGCGGGAGTTCTATTCGCTCAGTTTCAAAGTCGGTCCGGGCGTGCTCATCCCGCGGCCGGAGACCGAATTGATCGTCGTCACGCTTCTCGACCTGGCCAAACAACTCCCCTCGCCCTCCGGGAGAGGCACCCAGGGGGTACCCGGGGGTGATGGTCCCCCGCGGATCGCCGATGTGGGCACGGGCAGCGGCATCCTCGCGGTGACGCTGGCCAAACATCTCCCGGCGGCCGAGGTGATGGCAACCGATACGAGCAAAGTCGCGCTGGAGATTGCCGGGGAGAATGCCCGGCGGCATGGCGTGGCCGAGCGTGTGCAATGGATCGAATGCGACCTGCTCACGGGCATCGAGGCCAAGCCGCAGTTCGACTTCATCGTGAGCAACCCGCCCTACGTCAGTGCCGCCGAATACGAGAAGTTGCCGCAGGATGTCAAGGACTTTGAGCCCCGCGAGGCCCTCTTGGCCGGACCCAAGGGGACCGAGGCCATTGAACGCCTGGTTTTGCAAGCGGCCGAGCGGCTGCGGCCGGGCGGTCACTTGTTGATCGAGATCAGCCCCATGATTCACAGCGCGGTGCAAGCCTTGTTGGCCGCCGCGCCCAGTTTGCAACCCGGGCCGACGGTCAAGGATCTCGCCCGGCTGCCGCGCGTGGTGCAGGCGCGGAAAGTTGCCTAGGCCGGAACAAGTTGCGCAGTTCCGGCATGTTTTCGTTGCGGTCTGCGCGTTGTGCTGCCGGCATGCCGGAACTGCGCTGCGCTTGTTCCGGCCTACTGGCTTTGGCGAGGGAAGCATGACGGAGTTGATCATTACGGGCGGTGTGCCGTTGCAAGGGACCGTGTCGGTCAGCGGAGCGAAGAACGCCGCGCTGCCGATGATGGCGGCGGCGATCCTCGCGGACGAACCACTGGAACTGCTGCGGCGTTCCGCGCTTGACCGACGTTGACACCATGGGCCGGCTGCTTTGCCACCTGGGTGTCGACGTTGTCCGCCGGGGCGACGGCCTGGTACTCAATACGGTCGATACCCGTGTCGTGCGGGCACCCTACTCCTTGGTGCGGCGGATGCGGGCCGGATTCTGCGTCCTGGGGCCGCTGCTGGCACGGCGAGGCGGGGCGGTGGTGCCGCTGCCCGGCGGCTGTGACATCGGCGACAGGCCCGTCGATCTGCACCTTCGCGGCCTGGCCGCCTTGGGCGCCGATTTGCGGCTGGACCGCGGTTACATCGTGGCCACGGCCCGGCAACTTCGCGGCGCACGGATCGACCTTTGTGGTCCCCGCGGCCCCACGGTGACGGGCACGGCGAATGTCCTTTGCGCCGCCGTACTCGCCCGCGGACGCACGGTCATCCACGGCGCGGCCCGCGAGCCGGAGATCGTCGACCTGGGCCGCATGTTGAACTCGCTGGGAGCGCGAATCGGCAGGCTGGGCACGCCGGTCATCGAAATCGAAGGGGTCGATCACCTCGGCGGGGGTTGCTACCGCATTATTCCCGATCGCATCGAAGCCGCAACGCTCCTGCTCGCCGCGGCCATCGCCGGAGGCGCGGTGAGCGTCGTAGGGCTGGTGCCCGATCACTTGCAAACCTTGTTCGCCAAACTGGATGCGAGCGGGATCAGGCTCGACGTGCAGGCCGATCGTGTGGCCGTGCAATCCGATGGTCGGCCGTTTCCCGTGAACGTGGCCGCCGAGCCGTACCCGGGCCTGCCCACCGATCTGCAAGCACACTGGACGGCCTTCATGGCGACGGCAGCCGGCCCGAGTTTCGTGGAGGACCGCGTGTTTCCCATGCGTTGGGGACACGTGGCCGAATTGAAGCGGTTCGGGGCCCGTTTGCAGTGCGTGCCCGGCGGCGTGCGGATCGCCGGGAATTGCCGTTATCAAGGGGCGGAGGTGGTGGCCACTGATCTCCGCGCCAGCGCCGCCTTGGTCCTCGCCGCCCTTGCGGCGCGGGGGACTTCCGTCGTTCACGCGGCCCATCATCTCCAGCGCGGCTACGAACGGCTCGACCTCAAGCTGGCCGGGCTTGGCGCTCGGATCGAGCGCGTGTCGATTGAAGCGCCAGGGCCGGCGGAATTCCCCCTGCCAAATCGTGGAATGCAAGGAATAATTGATTAGTAAGGCATTCGTCAAATGTAAGGACAATCCATGTTTCATTCCACGGTCACGAAGAAAGGCCAGACGACCATCCCCGGCGCGGTTCGCGTGGCCCTCCGTATTCAACCGGGCGATAAGCTGGAATATGCAATCGTCGGCGACCACGCAACTATCCGGGTTCATCCTGGAACGCAGTCCCTGAAAGGGGCGCTTGCCAGTTCCAAAGGAAAAGGGCTTTCCTTTGCCCTGATTCGCCAGGCCGCCGCCGAAGCGTGGAAGCGGGATGGCCACCCGTGAGCAATCGCCGCCTTCTCGATACGAATCTGATCGTCAGGCACCTTGTTCAGGACAACGAGCGGCATGCAAAAATTGGCAGTCGGATCTTCGCAGCCTGCGATCGTGGCGACCTGGCCCTGGTTGTGCTGCCGTCCGTCGTTGCCGAATGCGTGTTCGTCTTGGAATCGTTTATCGTGGAGTGTACGCGACCGTTCAAGCATCTCCTCAAGTGAAATGGCTGTGGTATACGGCGACCTAAGGCAACGAACACCGGGACCGACTGTCACACCAGAGAACGGGCACCGAACATGACTGAGACCACTGCTTCCTTGGCCAGCGATGAAGATAGCAAGGCACAGAAAGCTGCCCCGGCTTGGACCCTGTGGGCCTTCGCCGGAGCGACGCTACTGGGGGCGTTCTTGCTGTTCCAAATCCAGCCGCTGATCAGCAAGTTCATTCTGCCTTGGTTCGGCGGGGCGCCGGCGGTCTGGACGACTTGCATGTTGTTCTTTCAAATCGTGCTCTTCGGCGGTTATGCCTACAGTCACTTGTTGGTCAGCCGCCTTTCGCCGCGCGGCCAGGCCCTTGCCCAATGCCTGATTCTGCTGGCTGCGGTCGCCGTGCTGCCGATCGCGCCCAGCGAGTCATGGAAACCGAGCGACAGTTCCGTTCCCACGTACCGCATTCTCTTGCTCTTGACGGCGACGGTGGGACTGCCGTACTTCGTGCTCTCGATGACGAGTCCCTTGATCCAGGCCTGGTTCAGCCGGGGTTTTCCCGACCGCACACCGTACCGCCTCTACTCGCTGTCGAATTTCGGTTCCCTCCTGGCCTTGCTGACCTATCCGTTCGTCTTCGAGCCGGCCTTCGACCTGAGGGCGCAATCGAATCTCTGGTCGTGGGCCTTTCCCGTCTATGCCCTCTTGACGGCTGTTTGCGCAACGGCCGTTTGGCGGTTAAACCATGCGCGGGAACAAACGAGTGGCGCTCGTAGTCCGGGCTCTAGCCGGAATCCCGCGGAAACTCCGCCTAAAGGCGGGACTACGAACTTCGTATCCTCGCCGCGATGGCTGCAACGCGCGCTCTGGCTCCTGTTGCCGGCCTGCGCTTCGCTGGTCCTCTTGGCGACAACGAACCATGTCTGCGAGAACGTGCCCGTGTCGCCATTTCTGTGGGTCGTGCCCTTGTCGTTGTACCTGTTGACGTTCATCATCTGCTTCGACCACTCGCGGTGGTACGTGCGGCCTTTGTGGGCCACGCTGACGGTGCTGGGGATCGCGGCGGTGATGGGCGGCGACACGATGCTCGCCTGGGTGAGCGAGAATCTTCAGGACGAACGCCTGTCGTTGACCTATACCCATGAACTGGTCCTGGACTTTGCCACACTGTTCTTCATCTGCATGGTCTGCCACGGCGAACTGGTGCGGCTGCGGCCCGCCCCGCGGCATCTGACCGAGTTCTACCTGTTGCTCTCGGCCGGCGGGGCGTTGGGCGGCGTGGCTGCCAGCCTTGTGGCCCCCAATCTGTTTAAGACCTTTCTGGAATGGAACCTCGGCATGCTGGCCGCCTATGCCATCGCCACCACCGTTTTGTACTTGGCCGTGCCGAAGACGGGCTGGCGCCGGCCCGCGGCGTTTCTCCTCTTCGGCTTTGCCGTGGGCGGATTCCTTCCGGTGCTGCTCTTGCAATGGGACCTGGATCCGCAGGACCCGGCAGAACTGCGGGTTGTCCAGCGGGAGCGGAATTTCTACGGCGTCGTGTCGGTGTGGGAGGTCGATCGCGATCAGCCCGACGCGCACCGATTCCGCCTGAAACACGGCGCGATCTCGCACGGCCAACAATTCGTGCTGCCGGAAAAGCGGCGCGTGCCGATGACTTACTATACTTACGACAGCGGCGTCGGCCGGGCGCTTTTGGAACTTCAGAAGCGGCGCAAGCACATCCGTGTAGGCGTGGTCGGACTGGGCGTGGGCACCTTGGCCTGCTATGCGCGGCCGGGCGATCACTTCACCTTCTACGAGATCAATCCGGCGGTCCGTGACCTGGCAGAGAACACCGCATACTTCACTTACCTGAGCGACGCCCGAGAGCGAGGGGCGAAGATCGACGTGGTCATGGGCGATGCCCGCCTGTCGTTGGACCGGCCAAAGCTGCAGAAGTTCCATTTGCTGGTGCTGGACGCCTTCAGCGGCGATTCCGTCCCCGTACACCTGCTGACCCGCGAGGCGATGAAGATCTATCGTCGCCAGGTCGCCGGGGCGACCCCGGACGGCGCGATTGCGATCCACGCTACGAACACCTATCTCTATCTTTTCCCGGTGGTTCGGGCCCTGGCGGACGACGCTGGCCTCGATTATCGGCGGGTCTACACGACCCAAGACAACCGCATATTCCGCCTCCCCAGCGATTGGGTCGTAATTGGCGGAGGGCCAACCTTCCTGGACGCGATCCCGACCGTCGAGCCGCCGCCCACGCTGCACGACGGTTTTTCTATCCCCGTCTGGACCGATCAGAACAACAATCAGTTCCGCATCTTGGTCGGCAGGGAGTAGATTTCGTCACTTGCCGGACGGTTCTTTCGCGGCCTGCCGCTTCTCGTACAAGTCGACGAGCCAAAAGCCTCCCGCCGTCACCGTGCCGAAAAGATAACCGAAGAGGGCACCGAAGGGAATACTGAGGAGGAAGGCCAGCAACAGGCACACGAAGGCCATCATGCCCGAGAAGGCGCCGACGTACAGAAAATCGTTCTTGTTCATGATGAACACGCAAACCTCGATCGGCACAAGTATCGAGCCGATCCAGATCGAGGCCGACCGCGGGTAGCGCCCGCCAAACAACACGGCCTGGCCGATGCCGATGCCCGTGAACAGCAGGGCCAGCAGGCCGAATACCAGATTGCTCGCCTGCAACCACCGCAGCACCGAGAACAGGACCGCGTAGAGCGTGACCATCAGCATCATGAGGAAGACGCCGAAACGCCGCGGCACGCCCACCGCCGGCCGATCGATGTCGGCAATCCAACTCGCCGCCTCGGGTTTCGCGGGCGGCCGACTAGCCGCGGCGGGTGCGGCCTGGCTCACGGCCGACTCCGCGGCATCCGACGCGTCATCGTCCAAGAGGACGAGTTCGAGCACATCGGCTTGTGGGGTGGACTTCAGCCCGCCGTCCGGTCCGCCAGCTTGGGGCGAAGCGGCTCGTAGCGTGGACTTCAGTCCGCCACGCGTTCCGCCAACGTCGGGCGAAGCTCCGCCGCGGAGCCCGTCCACGACGGCCCGCTTGAGCGCGTCGTAGCCCAGGCCGTTCCGCCGAAAAATAGTGACGGCAAGCTCGGAATCGCCATCCGCCAGCAATGCCAGCAGCAGGTGCTCGCCGCCGAGAAAGTCGTGGTGCAGCGCACGGGCCTGTTCCGCTGCTCGATTGAGCCAGCCCCGCAAGAACGGATCGAGGTCATCGGAACTCGTCCGGACACCGGTTTCCCGGGCCTCCTTGCTGCACAGTGTGAGCGCCTCGTCGACGTTGCGCGTCAGCGCCCAGAGATCGACCCCCAGGCGTTCGAGGGTCTTGATCAAGAACGTCCGCTCCCAGCGCAAGACCGACCAGAGCAGGAGCAAACCGACCGACGAGCGATGGATGGCCAGCGGGCGGCGGACCGCCGCGCGCAACGGCACCTGCTCGATCACGTGAATCAAGCCGGCAACACACTCGCGATCGTAGAGTTCCCGGCGTCGGATCACGGTTGGCTGCCTCCGCTTCTATCGTCACGGATCCAGAGGATGCTGTCTGGGACCCGAGCGATTTCGTTCGCGGGAGGACGGCAGCAACGAGAAGAGTCCGAAGCAAATGCTCAGCGCCACCAGGATCGGCTCGACGACTTGCGCAAGCGAGTACATGATGGCGAATTCGCTTGTGGGGCCGCCGGATCGATTCGGTGGGCTGCTGGAAACCGTCACCATCATGCTGATGATCACCGAGGTAATCGGAGTCACCAGGACCGAAACGGCAAGCAGCACGCACGACAAGCGAAACATGCCGAGAACGTAGATCCGTTCGGGCCGGTCGATGGCGACCAGCAACAGCCCGATCAGCATGGCCAACTGAGTGTAGTTGGGTGCGAACGAGGAGAAGATCTGGCGGAGAAACAACAGTTCCGACGGCATCCCATTGAATGGCATGGCACGACTCCCGCATATTCCGGAGGTTTTGCGATGGGCCAACGCTACAGATTAGATTATAGGGCTTTGTGCAGCATACCACAAGCAGCGGATTGTCATTTCGATTTGGAGTGCGGGGATTTATCCCCGCTTTCTTGCCGCGGCAGGCGTTCGCCTGACAGCGATCTTCGATCGCGAACGAAAAAGAAAGCGGGAATAATTTCCCGCACTCCAAATCTCAGGCGAACTTCCGCCCGGTCAATTGCTCGTAGGCCTCGACATACTTCGCCCGCGTCTTGGCCACGACATCGTCGGGCAGGGCAGGGGGGGGACTATTCTTGTCCCAGCCGTAGGCCGTCAGCCAATCGCGGACAAACTGCTTGTCGAACGAAGGTTGCCCGCGGCCGGGAGCATATTGATCGGCCGGCCAGAAGCGGGAGCTGTCGGGAGTGAGGACCTCGTCGATCAGCAGGATCTGGTCATCGACCTGCCCGAATTCGAACTTCGTGTCGGCGATGATAATCCCGCGCGCAGCGCGTAGGCCGCGCCGCGCTGAAAAATGTCGATGCTCCGCCGCCGCAGCTCTTCACTCACCTCGCGACCGACCACGTCCATCATCTGCTCGAACGTGATGTTCTCGTCGTGGCCCGATTCCGCCTTGGTGGCCGGGGTGAAAATGGGCTCCGGCAGCCGGGCGCTTTCGGTTAGGCCCTCGGGCAGGCGAATGCCGCAAACAGTGCCCTGCTTGCGATACTCGGCCCAACCCGAGCCCGACAGGTAGCCGCGGACCACGCATTCGATCGGCACCACCTTGGTCTTTCGGCAGAGTGTCGTTCGGCCCTCCAACGTCGCGAGGTCGATGCCGGGCGGCAGATCCATCTGCCGGATGTCGGTTGTGACCAGGTGGTTCGGCCCGCCCAAACGCTCGAACCAGAACGCGGAGATTTGCGTCAGCACGCGGCCCTTGTCGGGAATGCCGGTCGGCAGGACCCAGTCAAAGGCACTCAGGCGGTCGCTGCTCACGAGGAGCAGTTGCCGGCCCAGATCGTAAACGTCGCGGACCTTGCCGCGTCGCACGGGCAGTCCGGGAAGCGAAGTTTGCAGAACGACGGGAGATGGCATGGGGGTTGATAGGGCTGGAGGATCGGGATCGGAATTCCTGGAAATATACCCCCGGACTCCCCTGTTGGCTAGGAGGCACCCGCGTAGAACGGAATTTATTCCGTTCGCCTGGAGAGCACGCTCATAGTCCCGCCCCGGCACCATGTCGGGCACCATGTACTCATGGTCGTGGTCGTGGTCGTGGTCGCGGTCGTGGTCGGCGGAAATCCCGGCAGGAAACGGCCTCAAGGCGGAACTACGAGCGAACCGCTTGAACACGCGACAATCCTGGGGTACACTTCCACAAGGAGGATCCCATTCTAATGGGGCAAATGCGATTTATTGTCTCACCACCGCAACGCATCACGGAAGAAGTGTTGCAGTTCACCTATATGTCGGGCATGGATCGCACGCCGTGGGTCGTGCACGCCGAGGCCGAGGACGGCGAATTGGTGCTGGAGCGGGATGTCTCCGATTCCGGCTCGGTAACCGTCCCCTGGCACGTGGAAGGTCACGGCCTGTTGGCCCTTTCCACCGGGACGCTGATGGAACGCTGGGAGCCGTATCACCTGCCCGTGGAACTTGCCCGCGGCACGATCAACCTGTTTCGCACCCAGCTCTATGAGTGGCAGTCGATCGGCCTGACGGTTCCCGACGAGGTATACGGCCTGCTCAAGGATGCCTTGGTCAAGTTCAGTTGGGCCGTGGTCGAGCAGGGCAGTGGGGATGGCGCAGCGGCCCAGGAAGCCTTGCGACTCGCCTTGAACGGCTCGCAACTCCTGGCTGCGGCCTATGCCGATCAGGTGATCGCCGTCCGCCGCCGGGCGACGGGCCGGCTGCCGTCGCTGCTGGGCGGCGCACTGGACAACCCGCCCATGGACGAGGCGACGGCCCGTTCCTTCCTCGCCGCCTTCAACATGGCGATGGTGCCTGTTTATTGGCGCGACGTGGAGGCCGCGGAAGGCAGTTTCGACTGGTCGGCTTGCGATCGGCAGATCCAGTGGTGCCACGAGCAGGGTTTGCGCATTTGCCTGGGACCGCTCCTGCAGCCCGATGCCCGCGGGCTGCCCGATTGGGTTTATCTCTGGGACGACGACCTCGACAGCTTGCTGTCGGCGGCCGGCCCGTTCGTCGATGCCGCCGTGAACCGCTATCGCGGCAGGGTCGATCTCTGGCACTGTGCGGCCCGCGCGAACACCTCGCAAGTCCTGCGTCTATCCGAGGAAGAGAAACTGCGGATGGTGGCCTGGGTCGTTGGCCGGGTCAAGCAGCTCGATCCCGAACGGCCGCCGATGATCGGCATCGATCAGCCCTGGGGCGAGTGCCAGGGGCGCCGCGCCGTCGATCTCTCGCCCATTCAGTTTGCCGACGCGCTGGTCCGCGCCCGCTTGGATGTCAAGGCAATTCTCCTGGAAATGAATTTCGGTTGTTTTGCCGGCGGCACGCTGCCGCGGAGTGAACTCGACTTGAACCGGCTCCTGGACTACTGGGGCCTTCTGGGCCTGCCGCTGCTGGTCGGTTTGAGCCTGCCCAGCGGCGACGGCGCCGATCCCAAGGCCCGGCAGAAGATCGAGCTTTCGCACGGTTCGTGGAGCCCCGCCGCGCAGCAGGCCTGGACCGCGCGCTACGTGCCGCTGATCATGGCAAAACCGAACGTCCAGGCGGTGGTCTGGAACCAGTTCGAAGACGGCCAGACCCACGACTTTCCCCATGGCGGCCTGCTCACGCCGCAAGGTCAGCCGAAGCCGGCGCTGCGGACGCTCGCGGCGCTCCGCACCTCCTATTTCAATCCGCGTCCGACCCAGGGGACGAAGGAGGAAGGATGAAGGCGGCGTCAGCGCCTTCCTTTTTCATCCTTCATCCTTCACTTGTTCCGTCCCAAACAGACCAGGCAAATGTCGTCGCTTTGCGATTGCTTGCCGACAAACTCTTTCACGTTGCCGAGGATGCCCTGCACGTGGGCCGCAACACTCGGGCGCGGCACTCGCACCTGCTCGCACAGCCGTTCGAAACCGTAGAGTTCGTCCTTTTCGTTCGTCGCTTCGGAGATGCCGTCGGTGTACAACACCAGCAGGTCGCCGGGGTGCAACGGGTGCGAAACCTGGACATACTCGGCATTTTCCATTACGCCCAGCGGCAGCCTGGTGCTTGCTTCGTCAACCGCCTGGATCACCTTGCCGGCGTGCTGCAGGTAGGAAGGAGGATGACCGGCGTCGACGAGCGTCAGCTCGTTGCGGAACGGATCGAGCACGGCCAACACCAGCGTCACGAAGCGATCTTCCCAGCCGGCGGAAAAGAACACGCGGTTCAGTTGCGCGACGGCCTCCGCGGGCGATGGCTCGCTGACCAGGCAGTAGCGCACGTCGGCCGACAGACGGGCCATCAAGAGCGAGGCGGGAATACCTTTGCCCGACACGTCGGCCACGACCACCGCTAGCCGCCGGCCGGGCAAGGGAATATAGTCGTAATAGTCGCCGCCCAGTTCGTTGGCCGGCTCATAGAAATGGAAGAAGTCATAGCCCTCGATCCGCGGCGCCCGGGCGGGCAGGAACCCGCGCAGTAAGTCGCGGGCGACTTCCAGCTCGTGGCTCCGCTTCTGGTCGCGGACGGCCGTCTCGTGCAGTTCCGCGTTCTCCACGGCGATGGCCGCCTGGCAGGCAACGCTCGCCAGGACTTCCAGGTCATCGCGGTTGAAACGATTGCGCTGATCGGAAGTATCGATCTGAATCACGCCCATCACGTCGCCCTGGGTGGTGATCAGCGGGCGCACATCACGGAACGGATGTGGAAGTCGACGATGCTTTCGGAGGCCTTGAAGCGGGAGTCGGCCGCGGCGTCGGCCGAGAGAATGGCCTCCTTGCCGGCCATCACGCCGCGGACGATCGTGCGGCTGATGCGGACGGTGTCGACCAGTTCCGGACGGCGATGCTTGAGGGCCCGGGGAATCAGCCTTCCCGTGGCGGCGTCGCGGAGCACCAGCACGCCGCGATCGGCCTGGGGAAAGATTGCCAGCAAGCCCTCCAACACTTTGGGCAACACGTCGTTCAGCGCCACGGTGCGGCCGAGGCTGCGGCTGATCTCCATCAGGGCCTTGAGCTTGGCAGCCGGATTGACCTCCAGCCGCAGGCTCGACGAACCGGAGGAAACATCCATCCGCGTCATGACCGTGGAATTGTCCCCGTCAACCTCATCGTCGACCATGTAGGCGGTGGTCGCCAGATTGGAAATGGTGGCGGTGCCGGCAACTGTCTTCTTGGCCACGTCGGCGTCGACGTCGGCATGAAATACCATGACCACGTCGCAGAGCGTGATGCGGTCCTGGTCGCCGAGCAGACAGGGTTCGCGGATCTGGCGGCCGTTGACATAGGTCCCGTTCCGGCTCTGCATGTCCTCGATGTAGAACTTGTTGTCGACCCGTTGGATCCGGGCATGCTGGCGGCTGACCGACCCGGAGTCCAGCACGATATCGCAGTCCGGATGGCGGCCCACGACGGCCGACTCTCGGTTCAGCGTGAACACTCCGCCGGCGTGGGGGCCTTCAACCGTTCGTAACTCGGCCATAGCGTTTTATCCTTCTCCGCTACTCTTTCCATCCCGCAACAGCAATCGGCCAATCCATTGACGGATGGGTCGCCCAATTGTGTTTGAGCGACTTGTCCAACTCGGCGAGTTTCGAGGCTGGGAGACGCCTTATTTCGTCTGCCAGCTTCCGCAGCTTGGGCTGAGCCTCAGCGTAAGGCTTTTCGTACTGAATCTCCGGGACGGTAACGCCATTTTCCTTCAAGGCCGCAAGGGCAAGGAAGGTGTCGGTGCGGTGGCCCGATTCCAGGCTCCCAAGAACCTTCGCTTCGGAGTCCCGCTTCCAAGCCCGCACATATTCCACGCTGAACGTGGAGGGCAAATCCTCGTCCTTGGGCATTCCCATCCAATCGGGCATCGTCTCACTATCGAAGGTCAAGAGTAGTGGCTGGTGCCAATGGGTGTTTTCCACGGATCGGACAAGCACCCCATCGACGTAGAACTTGAGTTCTTCCTTGCCCCAGTCAAAACCGTAGACATGGTAATCGTCGGCCAATCGCCACGGTGAAATCCACGCCCCGCCCACCTGCCAATGCTTCTTTTCCTCGGGCGTTTGCCAAACATGGAGGGTTATGTTGACCTTATTCTCGAATCCCTTCGCCTTGCCGCCGATCTCGAACACGTCGATCTCGGTTCGCCAGTCAGACTTTCCTTCGTCATGAAACCAAAAGGAACTCGAGCCGCCCGAATTCATCGGCTTGGCCTTGACTTCGTAGTAGCCGTAGGAGGAGCGGGTCTTGGAATGCAGGGCAGCGGACGTGTAATCGTGGTAGCCCTGCTTTTCAGCCTCGGGCGGCAGCTTTTCCTTTCGCATGGTCAAATGGAGCTTGCCGTCCGATACGGTCACGTTCTTGTCGCTGAATAGGGCAGGCTGTCGGCCCTTCCATCCGACAATGCCCAACGACCACTTGTTCAAGTCGAGTTCCTTACCCTCGAACTCGTCGCTCATCGGCTCAAATTTGACCCATTGCCCCTTGTTCTCCTGATCGGAGAGGGGATAAGCGTCCGTGACGTGCTCGGGGGTTTCGCCAAGGGGGCCAGTCCGATTCCAAATCTTCGTGGGGCGTTTTTCAGGCGTGGCAGCGGCAGCAGCGGCACAGAAGGCCAGCAGGATGGTCAAAAGCGAGAGTCGTTTCATGGCAGGGATCCTCCAATTGCCCATTGTACAACGGGAAATAGGGGTGTCGAGGCTCCTCGCTCTCGTACGTCCAGATCACTTCTTGAAAAGTCGTTTCAGCAAACCGCCCGCTCATCGTCTACTTTCACCTGCTTGGCTTCCCACCATTGAGTCGCAGCTTGGCGGGAACCGTCCTTAGTGGGGGGGCTTCTTAGTTGACGGGGGCTGACAGAATACATCTTCCCCCTGTACTCCTTGAGCCACCGCTTTTGGCTCGGACTCCACGTCATGTGGTCCTGCGATGGCATTGTCGCGGCCCTGGAACAGTGCTAAACTAGGGTTATGGTTTACGGACGGGTTTACAAAGTGGCTGGTGTGCGGGACCCTTATCCCCCCCCATGGTATTTTTTGAAACCATTTTGTAAACCAGAAGGCCGAGGATTGGTCAGATTGGTGGCATGGTTCAGAAACGGGGACTGGCTCCGAGCCCAGTAGCGGTAGGCCGCAAGAAATGGACGCCGGCGAGGTGCCTGTCTCCATTTCTGAACCATGCCAGATTGGTTTACAAGGCGTTTTCATAAGTTCTTGTATAGCAATCCTTTGGGGAATGGTGTAACGGTAGCACGACTGACTCTGGATCAGTTAGTTGGGGTTCAAATCCCTATTCCCCAGTTAGACTTACGACGATTCGAGAAATGGCGGAGCAGCACCGGGGCAGCAAATTTGCCCCCGTGCTGTTGACTCTGCCAAGAAACGCGGCGGGGCAGGTTTTCCTGCCCCGATCTGTTCAGCCCCGCCCAACTTTTCACCGGGCCGGGCACGGTGATTGTGCCAATCGCTACGGGCTCGGGAAGACCACCGATCCGGCGGCCTGGGCCGGGGCGGCTACGGGCCGCTCCCCCACCTTGTTCAACCAGAACGGCGAGCCGAAAGTCCACTTGTCGAAATTGAAGGCCGGCTTGCCCGCCAACGGGTCGAACGAATTGCCGCCGAAGGCGTTGAAGCCGGCATGCGGCGGCGCGTCCTGGCGGCGAACATCGTCCGGGGCCAGCCACGAGGAATTGGCGACCACGCCGCCATGGCTCTTCACCTCGCCGTGAATGAACTGATTGCCGCGGACCAGGTTCCCGAACGTTAGCGGGAACGGCTGCCGCAAGACCGCCAACTCGCGGTCTCCGGAGAACACCACCGCGCTGGGCGTGTCCGTGAAGATGCAGTTTCGCACCTCGTTCAGCGCGCTGGGCGAGTAGTACAGGCGCTCGCCCTTGGGGCCGTTGAACGCGGGGAACCATACGCCAATTCCGCTGCGGAGGTCGATGAAACGATCGATCACGTTGTCCACCGCCCCGGACATTTGGATCCCCTGGAGCGTGTCGCGGCAGAGGTTGTTCAGCAGCACGTTCTGGTAAGCGAATTGCCGCACAACGATCCACGAGTCGGCGTCGGGCGCGATCCGCCACGGCTCCGTGAGAGTGACGCCGCTTTCGGTGTTGTCCGCGACGGTGCCGACCTGGCCGAACCCCCGGCCCCCGACGACCATCGCCGTTCGTCCCTTAAGCACGTGTGGCGGCCATTTCCTGGTCCTTCTGCTCGATGAGGCTCGGTTCGATCCTCGCCGGGTTCCCCAGCCAGTTCTCGCGGCCGGCGATCAACTGCGGCCTCTTCCGCGCCAACTCTACGTCGTGCGACCGGCGTCTTCGGCCATACATCCAGCCTGCCGGAATCAAGAGGCAAAAACCGACCAGGACACTCAAGCACCCCCACACCCACATCGAAACAGCCCCTCACGTTTCCTCGGATTTCTTTCAGATCCCGCAAAGTATACCGGGCAAGTGTTAGCATTCCGTTAGCCCTGGATCAAGGAGCAGAGATCACCGCCTTCACCTTGGAAAACGCCTCGACGGCAAACTCCAAGTCTTCGCGGCTATGGACCGCGGAGACCTGCGTGCGGATGCGGGCTTTGCCATGCGGCACGACGGGGTATGAGAAGCCGATCACGTAGATCCCCTCGGCCAAGAGCATCTCGGCCATCCGCGCGGCAAGCACGGCGTCGCCCAACATGACGGGCACGATCGGGTGCATGCCGGGCACGATCTGGAAACCGGCCCCGGTCATCGCCTGGCGGAACCAGGCCGTGCTGGCCTCCAAGCGGTCGCGAAGCTCGGTGGAACGGGTCAAGATCTCCAGCGACTTGAGCGAGGCGGCCACGATCGGCGGCGGAAGCGAGTTGGAAAACAGGTATGGCCTTGAACGCTGCCGCAAGATTTCGACGATCTCGCGGCGGGCACTGGTGTAGCCGCCGCTGCCGCCGCCCAGGGCCTTTCCCAGGGTGCCGGTGAGAATGTCGATCCGCCCGCTCACGCCGTGATACTCGGGCGTGCCGCGGCCGCCGGGACCGAGGAAGCCGACGGCGTGCGAATCGTCGACCATCACCAGGGCGTCGTAGCGGTCGGCCAACTCGCAAATCGCCGGCAGGTTGGCAATTGTCCCGTCCATCGAAAACACGCCGTCGGTGGCGATCAGGCGGAAACGGGCCCCGCGGGCCTCCTGGAGCTTCGCCTCCAGGTCGGCCATGTCGTTGTTGCGATAACGGTACCGCTGGGCCTTGCAAAGCCGCACGCCGTCGATGATCGAGGCGTGGTTCAACTCGTCGGAAATCACCGCGTCCTCGGCGGCCAGCAGCGTTTCGAACAGCCCGCCGTTGGCGTCCCAGCAGGACGAATACAGAATCGTGTCGTCGGTGCCGAGAAACTCCGACAGCGACCGCTCCAACTGCTTGTGCAGCTCCTGCGTGCCGCAGATGAAGCGGACGCTGGCCATGCCGTAGCCCCAGCGGTCGAGCGCCTCGCGGGCCGCGGCGCGGACCTCGGCATGGTCGGCCAGGCCAAGGTAATTGTTGGCGCACAGGTTGAGCAGCGCCGAACGGCCGGCAACGCCCACGCGGGCCCGCTGCGGCGAAGTGAGCACCCGTTCGCCTTTGTACAGCCCGGCGGAACGGATTTCGGCAATCTGGGTATCAAGAAAATCTCTGACGCGAGCGTAGGACATGCGACTAACCTTCCTTCCGTAGGGTGGGCCGAGTGCAACGAGTCCCACCGTTTCCGTATGATTCAGGGTGGGACTCGTCGACCATGCTGCGCACGGTGCCCGTCGGCCCACCCTACTGCTGTACCGGGAACAGCCCTAACCTTCCTTCCACGTGAGTACGACCTTGCCCGACTGGCCGGAGCGCATTGCGGCGAAACCCTTTTCGAAATCGGCATAGGAAAAGCGGTGCGTGACGATGGGGCTGAGGTTCAGGCCCGATTGCAGCATGACGGTCATCTTGTACCACGTCTCGTACATCTCGCGGCCGTAGATGCCTTTGATCGTGAGCATGTTGAAGATCACCGTCGGCCAGTCGATGGCCAGTTCCTTGGTGGGAATGCCGAGCATGGCGATCTTGCCGCCATGGCACATATTGGCCAGCATGTCGCAGAAGGCCTGCGGGTTGCCCGACATTTCCAGGCCGACGTCAAAACCTTCGCGCATGCCCAACTGCTCCTGGGCCCAAGCGATGGAGTTGGTGCGGACATCGACGGTGAGTGTGGCACCCAGCCGCTGCGCCAGGGCCAGGCGATAGGGGTTCACGTCGGTCACGACCACGTGCCGCGCCCCGGCATGCCGGGCCACCGCCGCGGCCATGATGCCGATCGGGCCCGCGCCGGTCACCAACACGTCCTCGCCCAGCACGGGGAATTGCAGGGCCGTGTGCACCGCATTGCCAAAGGGATCGAAAATCGCCTCCAGGTCGCGGGGAATCGACGGATCGTGGACCCAGACGTTGGTCATCGGCAGCGAGAGGAATTCGGCATAGGCCCCGGGACGATTAACGCCGATGCCCTGCGTGTCCTTGCACAGATGGCGGCGGCCGGCCAGGCAGTTGCGGCAGCGTCCGCAGACCACGTGGCCTTCGCCGCTGACAATGTCGCCGGGATGGAAATCCTTGACGTTGCTGCCGATCTCGACGATGCGGCCCACGAACTCGTGCCCCACGACCAGCGGTACCGGCACGGTTTTCTGTGCCCAGGCGTCCCAGTTGTAGATGTGCACATCGGTGCCGCAGATGCCGGTGCGGAGGACTTCGATCAGCACGTCGTTGATGCCCGGCTCGGGCACGGGCACCTCCTCCAGCCAGAGGCCTTCTTCAGGTTTGCTCTTGACCAGGGCCTTCATCGTCTTCATATTTCTCTCCTTGGGTTAATCTCGCAGATAGGTGACCACGAGGAACAGGACCGCATCGTCGCGGCCGAGGTTCTCGATCGAATGCAGTACGTCGGCCGGGTAATGGGCCGAATCGCCCGTGGCCAAACCGACGGCCTCTTCGCCCGAGCAGACGCGGACGGCGCCCTGCTGGACGGTGAGTAGTTCCTTGGCGCCTTCGAAATGCGGCTCGCTTTTCAAGGCCCCGCCGCCGTGCAGCACGATTTCATAGAATTCGACTGCCTTCTCCAGATGCAAGGGTGAAAGCGTGCGGATGCGGCAGTAGCGGTCCGCGCGGAAATAGTAGCTCTGGTCGCCGGCGCGGATCACGTCGAGCCGGTGCGTGACACTGGGCAGTTCGACCAGTTCGCCCAGCGACATGCCGAAGGCCTGGGCGATGCGGTAGGCCACGGCCAGCGTGGGGTTCGCCCGGCCCCGCTCGATTTCGCTGAGCATCGATCGACTGACGGCGCAGGCGGCCGACATTTCTTCCAGGGTCCAGCCCTTCTTGTTTCGCAGTTCACGGACCCGGCTGCAAAGGACCTCGCCCACGGTCTCACCAGCCGCGGACGGGGCGGCCGGGTGGCCTGGAGTCAATTTGCGGCGTTTACTCGTCATTTCGGCGTCTCCGGTATACTGGAATCGGATTATACCATAGCGGAATCAGGCGTGCAATAGACCGGAGAGAAAATCCGATATAGAGGAAATGCGGCCAGGCCGGCCTCGACCGAGCGCTCGTAGTCCCGCCTTTAGGCGGAAAGTCCGGCGTAGGGACCAGTTGAAGCTGGCACTACAAACGACTTTGCCGGCCTCCGACCTTGGGCATCGCTTTTCCTGCCCGGAAGTTCGCGATACACTAAGAAATGTTGATTTGTGAAGGAATGAATTCTGCGGACATTTTGACTGTGGCGGAGGCTGTTCGCCAGTGGCCGGTTATCGATTAATTCGATTGACGAGAAGACGATGGCTGCGAAATCACGAGCTACTACTGTCATCATCTGAATGAGATTGGAATACGCCTCTAACGACGGCAGTTGTGTCGATCGCACACCCCACCTTTGGTGAACTCATGGCGGATGGAACCTGCATGCGGATCTTGGTCACCGATTCCCACACCGGCGGCGAGCCGACGCGGGTGGTGATAGCCGACGGACCGGATCTCGGTGGCGGCAGCATGGCCGAGCGGCGCGAGCGCTTTCGCACACAGTTCGACTGGTTCCGCGCGGCCGTTGTCAACGAACCCCGCGGGTCGGACGTACTCGTCGGCGCAATTCTCTTGCCTCCGCACGATCCCCGCGCGACGGCCGGCGTGATCTTCTTCAACAATGTCGGCTGTTTGAACATGTGCGGCCACGGCACGATCGGGCTGGTCGCGACCCTGGCCCATCTGGGCCGCATCGCTCCGGGCGAACACCGCATCGAAACGCCGGTGGGCGTCGTTACAGCTTGGCTGGAAGAGTCTGGCCAAGTGACGATCGAAAATGTCGCCAGCTATCGGCATGCGGCTCACGTTACCCTGGAGGTCGAGGGTTATGGCCGCGTGCACGGCGACGTGGCCTGGGGCGGCAACTGGTTTTACTTGGTCCACGACCATGGCCTACCGGTCACGTCTTCGAACCTCGAACGGCTCACTGACTGCGCCTGGATGATTCGCGAGGCCTTGCCGCGCCAAGGCATCACGGGGGCCGACGGCCAAGAGATCGACCATATCGAATTGTTCGGTCCGCCCGAGCATCCGGAGGCCGACGGCAAGAATTTCGTCCTCTGCCCCGGCCGGGCCTATGACCGCTCGCCCTGCGGCACTGGCACCAGCGCCAAGCTGGCTTGCCTGGCTGCGGACGGTAAAATCAAGCCGGGACAGGTCTGGCGGCAGGAGAGCATCGTCGGTAGCATTTTTGAGGGCTCGGTCGAGATCCGCGAGGGCCGCGTCTATCCGCGGATTCGCGGGTCGGCTTATATCACCAGCGAGGCGACGCTGGTGCTCGATCCTCGCGATCCTTTCGTGCACGGCATTCCGTCGATCGTATCCGGCACGGGGCACCCGCTTACGGGTGCCCCGTGCCGGATACATTCGTGAGCACCACAACTGACATCGTGATCGTCGGGGCTGGAATCGTGGGGGCGGCCTGCCGCGGGCCTTGGCTCGCGAGGGCTTGCGCGTGACGATTGTCGATGCCGCGATGATCGGCGGCGGGGCAACCGCCGCCGGCATGGGCCACGTCGTGGTGATGGACGACAGCCCGGCACAGCTTGCTTTGACTCGCTACTCGCAGCAGCTTTGGCATGCATTGGTCGCCGATTTGCCGGCCGATTGCGAGCACGATCCTTGTGGCACGCTCTGGGTGGCGGCCGATGACGAGGAATTCGCCGCGGCCAGGGCAAAAGCGCAAACACTTCACGCCCACGGCATCGCCGCCGAACTGCTCGACGCCCGGCAACTCGCCGAGGCCGAGCCGGAACTACGCCCCGGGCTGTCGGGCGGCCTGCTCGTGCCGGGCGATCTGGTCATTTACCCGCCTTGCGTCGCCCGTTGGCTTATTGATCGGGCCCGGGACCAAGGGGCCCAGCTCCGTCTTGATTGCACGGTCGTGTCGCTAGGCGGCGATCACGTGCTGCTGGCCGGCGGGACGAGGCTGGCCGCCGCCGCGGTGATCAATGCTGCGGGAACGGTGGCGGCACATCTGACGCCCGCCATTCCTATCCGCCCGCGCAAGGGACACCTGGCGATCACCGACCGCTATCGCGGCTTTGTGCATCACCAGCTTGTGGAACTGGGATATATCAAGAGTGCCTCGGGCACGGCGACCGAATCGGTGGCCTTCAACGTCCAGCCGCGGCACACGGGCCAGTTGCTCATCGGCTCCTCGCGGCAGTATGACAACGAGTCCGGCCAGGTCGAAATCTCCATCCTCGGGCGGATGTTGTGTCGGGCGATCAGCTATCTGCCCGGCGTGGCCCGGCTCAATGTGCTGCGGACATGGACCGGATTTCGGGCCTCGACCGCCGACAAGCTGCCGCTCATCGGCCCCTGGCCTCCGGCGGCCGGAATGTATTTGGCGACCGGCCACGAGGGCCTGGGGATCACAACCTCGCTAGGCACTGCCGAGTTGGTGGCCGATATGATTGTGGGCCGGACGTCGGAGATTCCCCGCGAACCGTATCTGCCGGAGAGAATCCATGTCTGAACCAATCACAGTTTACTTGAACGGCCGGGCGATCGAGGTTTCGCCTGGGAGCACGGCGGCAGCGGCCCTGGCCATGGCCAGCGTGGATGCGCCGCGGCTATCGGTCACGAAAACCCCGCGCGGCCCTTTGTGCGGCATGGGGATCTGTTTCGAATGCTGCGCGATAATCAACGGCCGGCGGCTTCGCACCTGCCAAACCATCTGCCAGCCCGGCATGGAGATTCGCACCGATGGCGACGCATGAGCGATTCGAAATCCTGGTCGTAGGCGCCGGCCCGGCCGGCATCGCGGCCGCATGCGCAGCCAGCGAGAATGCCTCGGTGGGCGTGGTGGATGACAATCCGGCTGCCGGCGGACAAATCTGGCGCGGCGGGACACCGCCGGCCGGCGACCGTCTGGCTGCCAAATGGCTGCAACGATTTCGGCAGGCCAAGGTCGCGCGAATCCACGGCACGCAGGTCGTCGCCCAGCTCGGGCCCGGCGTGCTGCTGGCCGAACGTGACGGCCGGCCCGTCGAGCTTCATTATGGGAAGCTGATCCTTGCCACGGGCGCCCGCGAGCGGTTCCTACCTTTCCCCGGCTGGACCTTGCCAAATTGCGTTGGAGCGGGCGGGTTGCAGGCCCTGGTCAAGTCGGGCGTGCCGGTGGCCGGCAAGCGGGTGATCGTCGCTGGCAGTGGGCCATTGCTACTCTCGGTGGCGGCAAGTATGCGAGAACACGGGGCGGTCGTTCGCTTGGTGGCCGAGCAAGCCCCCTGGCGTCGCGTCGCCAGCTTTGGCCTGCAACTTCTCTGGCTGGGTCCTGCAAAGCTGTGGCAGGGCGCCTGCTATCGCTGGCTGCTGCGGAACACGCGTTATCTGGCTGGTTGCTGGCCGACCGCTGTACACGGCAATGCCAGGGTCGAGGCCGTCACCTTCCAGGCCAGCGACCCGCAAGCGGGTGCCCCGACCTGGACCGAACCCTGCGACCTTCTCGCCTGCGGTTTTGGGCTGGTGCCCAACCTGGAACTGCCGTTACTGCTGGGCTGCGAGGTCCGCGACCCGCGACCCACGGGAGGGTGCCCCGGTGCCCCCGCCGTGGTAGTCGATTCCTGGCAGGAAAGCACCGTGAAGGGCGTTTACTGCGCCGGCGAGTTAACCGGCATCGGCGGGGCGGAACTCGCCTTGGCTGAGGGAGAGATCGCGGGTTTTTCCGCGATTGGCCGCGAGGACCAGGCGGCCAGCCGCTTCGCAGCCCGTGCCCGCGGCATGCACTTCGCTAAATCCCTTGATCGGGCCTTTGTCCTCCGCGACGAGTTGCGGGACCTGCCCGATGACGATACATTTATATGCCGGTGCGAGGACGTGACGCGCAAGCGGCTCGCGGGTTTCGCGTCGTGGCGTGCGGCCAAGCTGCATACGCGCTGCGGCATGGGCCCCTGCCAGGGCCGCGTCTGCGGCACCGCCGCCGAGTTTATTTTTGGGTGGAAACCGGAATCGGTCCGCCCACCTATTCTGCCGACGAGCGTGGAGACGTTGGCACATCAAACGGAGCAATGACATGGCTCGCAGTTTCCGCGGGGTATTCCCCGCTATGCTCACGCCGATGACGCCCGAGGAGGAAGTCGATTTCGCCAAGCTTGAGGCGCTGGTGGAATATCTGATCGGTGCGGGCGTTCACGGCTTGATTCCCCTGGGCAGCACGGGCGAGTTCTATGCCTTGAACCCGCAGGAACGCCACGAGGTGCTGCAGGCGGTGCTCAAAGCGGCGGCCGGGCGCGTGCCGGTGGTCGCGGGCGTCAACGCAGGCGCCACCCGCGAGGTCGTGCGGTACAGCCGTGAGGCCGAGGCCATGGGTGCCGCCGGCGTGCTGCTCGCCCCGCCGTACTACTCGCTGCCGCGGCCCGACGAGCTGCTGGAACATATCCGACTGGTCGATCGGGCGGTCGGCATTCCGATCATGCTTTACAATTATCCCGGCCGAACCGGCGTCGACATGAAGCCTGACGACCTCGAACGTCTGGCCGAACTGAAAAATGTGCGCTACGTCAAGGAAAGCACGGGCGAGACCGCGCGGATCAGCGAGATCATCCGCCGCTGCGGCGACCGTTTGCAGGTCTTCTGCGGCTGCGACTCGGTGGTGCTGGAGAGCTTCGTCCTGGGCGCCGTCGGCTGGGTGGCGGGAATTGCCAACGTCTGCGCGGCGGAGCACGTCCGCTTATATGAACTGCTTCAGGGCAACGACTATGCGGCCGCTCGCGCGTATTTCTTCCGCTTGCAACCGTTGCTGGCCCTGATCGAGAACAGCGGCAAATACACGCAGTTGGTCAAGGCCGGTGCGGGCCTGGCAGGCCGCGGTGCCGGTCCCCCGCGGCACCCCCTGCTGCCGCCGATCGAGGAAGAGCTCGAACCGCTCCGCGCGGCGCTGGCAGCGATTGCATAAGCAGAACTTCGAGGGAAAACCAAGAAACACACGAATTGCACGAAAGATCAAGGAAGGGTGGGCCGAGTGAAACGAGCCCCACCATTTCTCCGTGTCTTTCCTGGTGGGACTCGTTTCACTCGGCCCACCCTACCATCAACCCTTCGCCGCATCAAGAAATGTCACAAACCAGCCCCCTCGCCCTGCTCATGGCAGGCATTCCGCAACTCAACGCGGCCCTTTACCACCGCATCCGCTTCCTCGTGGGCGATCCGGTGGCCTACGTGCAAATTCCTACCGCCGATGGCGGAACGAAATCGACACTCATTCTCCGGGATATCGAGATGGAGCGGGCCCGCCGCTTTGCCCGCGCCGACGAAGTGGCCTGCCCCCGCGATTTCACGCCCGCCAGCGGCCTATCCGGCGACCGCGAGACAGCCACGGCCCAGGCGGCGGCCGAATGCATCCGCCGCGCGGGGGTGACGCGGATAGTGGCCGATCGCACCCTGCCATTGATCTTCGCCGAGCTCGCGCGCCAGTCGGGCATCGGCGTCGAGTGTGATATGGGCATCGGCGTCGCCGACCGCCGCCGCAAGGACCTCGAGGAAATCGCGCATATCCGCAAGTCGCAGCAGGCCACCGAGCAAATTATCGAGCGGACTTGCCGGCTGATCGCCCGCGCCGAGGCGCGGCGCGACGGCGTGCTCCTCGACGAAGGCCGCCCGCTCACATCTGAGCGTGTCCGGGCGATGATCAACCACTGGTTCATCGATCTGGGCTACGTGAACCCGCCCTCGATCATTGCCGGCGGACCGGTCGGCGCCGACTGCCACGACCTTGGGCACGGCGAGTTGCGGACCGGCGAGCCGGTGATCGTCGATATCTTTCCGCGGAACGAAGCGACCTTGTACTACGGCGATTGCACGCGTTCCGTGGTTCACGGCGACGTGCCCGACGAAGTGCTCCGCATGCACGCGGCCGTCCGCGATGCCAAGCGCAGCGGGATGGCCGCCGCACGGGCCGGCGTGACGGGCGAGGACGTGCACCGGGCGACGATCGCCGCCATTGAGAAGCACGGTTACAAGACCGGGCTGCCGCCTGCCGACGCGCCCGACGATTACTGCGCCATGACCCACGGCACCGGCCATGGCGTCGGCTTGGATGTCCACGAGCCGCCGCTCTTGGATTTCAAGGGCCCTGAGCTTCTCGAAGGCGAGATGGTGACGATCGAGCCCGGCCTTTATCGTCGCGGTCTCGGCGGCGTGCGGGTCGAGGATATCGTCCTCATCCATAAGGACCACTGCGAAAGCCTCAACAAGCTTCCGGAAGGCCTGGACTGGAAGTGAACCTCCTTCGTTACTTCTTCCGCTCCGTCTTCCCCGGCGAAGTCGTCACCAGCACGCTGTTCATAAAGTACTTCCGCGCCACGCGGACGACGTCCGCCAAGGTGACCGCCCGGATCTGGGCGTCGAACTTCTTGTCGTAGTCGTAGCCCAGGCCGTAAAGCTCGTCGAGGGCCGCAGTGCGGGCCTGCGCGCCGATGGTCACGTTCTCCTGGGCGTGCAGGCCCACGATCTGGTCGATCGCCGTGCGGAACTCGTCCTCGGAGATATTCCCTTCCTTGGCCCGATCGAGGTTGCGGCGGATCCGCTGCACCACCTCGTCGAGCTTGTCGGGCCGGGTCTGCGAGGCCACGACAAAGTAGCCCGGCAGGGGACCGGTCAGCTCGGTCGATTGCACGAAATAGACCAGGCCCTCGCCGCGAAGCTCATTGTGCAGCCACCCGCCCGGCGTGCTGTAGCCGTTGAGGATCGCCCGCAGCACGATCATGGCGGAATGGTCTGCCTGGTCGTGGATGCCTTCGCAGGCATACGCCAGCATCAGCATGGCGGTATCCTTGCTGGTGACCTTGTTCACAACCTTGGATTCAGGGATGGCGTTGCTGCCGGGGGCTGCTTCGGCCGGTTTCCGCTGGACCGACGCAAGGCCGCCGAACTGCGCCTTGACCAGGGCGATGGCAGCCTCCGGTTGAATGTCGCCGAAGACGGTGACAACCATGTTGCCCGGAACAAAACACTCGGCATGGAACTTTTTCAGGTCGGCCACGGTCAAGGCCTTGACCGTCTCCGCCTTGCCCTCGGGGTGCATGTGATAGGGCGACGTGCCCGGCAGGGAGTCGAAGAACAACTCGTCGATCTCGGCATGCGGGTCGGCGCTGCGGTTGGCGATGTCGGCCAGCAGCAGCGACTGGGCCTTCTCGAATTGGTCCTGGGGGATGGACGGGCGCAGGAAGGACTCGGCGAACAGGCCGGCGGCCTTGGGAAAATCTTCACGCAGACAGGTCGCGGCGCCGGAGAGCGTGAAGCGGCCGGCGTTGAAGCTCAGCACACCGCCGATCGAGTCGAAAAACTGGGCGATCTCGGCGGCGGTAGCGCCGCCTTGCGTTCCCTTGTCCAGCAGTTCGGCCAGCAGCGCGGAGCGGCCGGCAAGCTTCTCGCCGTCGCACGAGGACCCGCCCAGCACGTAGGCCTGGATGTTCACCAGCGGCAGGTTCGGCACGCGCTTGATCAGCACCCGCAGGCCGTTGGAAAGACGCAACAGGCGGACCAAGTCCGTCTCGGCCGCCTTAGATTCCGCCACGCCCTTGGGTCCGCCGCCGGGCGGGGCGATGATCACGCGGCTCATGCGCGACGCTACGAAGTATTTCCGCGCCACCGCGCGGACCTCCGCCGCGGTGACCGCCTGGATTCTCTCGGTATATGTGCGATCGAAGAGCGGATCGCTCGTGGCCAGATAGCTTTGCCCCAGACTCTCGGCCTGCTGCTGCACCGTTTGCCGCTGGAAGACCAGTTCGGCCGCTTTCTGCTTCTTGGCCTTGGCCAGCTCGGCCTCGCCGATCTCCTCGTCGCGGAGCCGGTAGACCTGGCGGACGATCTCCGCCGAGGCCTTCTGCCAGGTCTCCGGCCGGCTGCTGGCGGTGACGACGAAGTAGCCGCGGACGAAGTGCGGCGTGTTGCTGGCGGCGGCGACGCTGAGGACCAGGGGATTCTCGTATTTCAACTGCCGCACCAGCCGCGAGCTTTCGCCCTCGCCGAGGATGTAGGCCGCCAGGTCCAGGGCATACATATCGCGTTGCGAGAGGGTGACGGTCGGCCAGGCGATGGCGAAGTCGTAGACCGTGCCCTCCATCTCGCGGACCGTCTCCCGCGGCGAGACCTGTTCCGGCTCCTCGGGCAGGGCGATGAACGTCTCCCGCCCGCGCGGCGTGCCCCATTGCCGCGCCACGTAGTCCAGCACCTGCGACGTGTTCACATCGCCCACGACGACGAAAACCTGGTTGTTGGGAACATAGCGTTCGTGATAGAAGTCGATGATCGCCTGGTTCGTGGTGCCGTTGAGCACCTGGAGATAGCCGATCACCGGGTGCCGGGCCGGATGGACCGCGTAGACCGTCAGGTCGAGCAAATCGTTCATGACGTGCCCCCGATCGACCTCATCGTCGGCCAGCTCGCGGCGAACGACTTTCAATTCGCGGGCGAACTCCTTCGGCTCGAAAGTAATGTGCTGCACGGCGTCGGCCGTCAGCTCGATGGCGGTCATGGCATTGCGGGCTGGGCAATCGATGAAGAAGGTCGTATGGTCGTTGGTAGTGTAGGCATTGGTCACTCCGCCGAAAGAGGCGATGATCTTCTCGATCTCCTTCTCGCTGCGGTGCACCGTCGTGCCGCCGGCCACGACGTGTTCCAGCACGTGGCTCAGCCCCGCGCCGAGGTAGCGGCCTTCGAAGGCGCTGCCGGTGTTCTTTACGTAGCAACGGACCGTGGCCACAGGGGCCGTGTGGTTCTCTTGCACGATGACCGTCAGGCCGTTATCTAGCGCGGCGAGTGTCACGTTCTCGGCCAGGCGCCGCACACTGGTGTACTCCGGCATCGCCGGCTTCACCTCGGCCGCCATGAGGTTCGATGCCGGCAGGCACAGCAAACAAAAGGCCACAACCGATTTCTCAAGGTATTGCATCTCGTCGTCCCTTGTTTTTTTGGGGAAGAATCGGAAAATCTCTGATTGTTTATCTTACGCGACAGTCAAAGCGGTGCATACCCTCAGATATGCCACGATCTCTGATATGGGTGAAATCAAACTGCGTGGTGCGCGACTCCTCTACATCACGCATGCTGGCGGCAGAGCTACCGTCAACTCCGCGTTGTTCAAGACTGAAGAAGATTACGGCCCGTTCTGCCAATCGCTGATGGAACGGGTCAATGCGCTCCAACGCAAATCATGAACTATCCTCGTACGTAGGTTGCACACGCAATCCAGATAGCATCGATAGAGAAGATCTCGATCCCGCTGGAAGGCGTGGAAGAGATGCCCCTCTGCGTCACCGATGCCGGCGACCACGCCGACTGGGCCAATGCGCGGTTGATCCCGGTGAAAAGCAGCCGGCGGGTCACTTTGCCTTTTCTTCGACGGGCGTGAATTGGCGGCTACCGGTGTTGTAGACCACCAGCGACTCGAACGGCTCGTTGCCAACGGCTTTGGCCTGGTGCGCCACGCCGGCAGGAATGCGCAGCGCGTCGCCCGCCTTGAGGATCACGGTCTCGTCACCGACGCGCTGCTCGCACGAGCCGGAAAGCACATAAATCACCTCGTCGCTGTTGCCGTGCAAGTGCAACGGGTTGGATTGCCCGGGATTGATTTTGGCGATTCCAACGGTGAGCGGGGAATTCGCATCGAGCTTCGCGTTCATCAGCCAGCGGAGCGAGCCCCAGGGAGAGGTTTCCGCGGCGATCTTGTCGGCGTGCTGCACGCATTCGGCAAGCGGCTTGCGGGCGGCCGGCTTATCGCCCGCTCCCACGCGCACCGCGGTAACCAATGCTAGCGCAGTGCCGAGCGTCACGAAGAAGTACGCGGGTTTCCAGTGGATTTTGCTAGTGGTTTCGAACATCATCAATGGTCTCCTGTGCAGTTCAGATAAACAGCGCGCTCACCGCCTGGCCCTTCACCAGCTCGCGGGGCTGGTTCAGGTGGTTGTAGACGATCGTGTCGGGCGAAATGCCGAAGGAATGATAGATTGTCGCCAGCAGGTCGTTGGGATGCACGGGATTGTCCAACGGAGCCGAAGCCGTGGCGTCGCTCTTGCCGTGGACGTAACCCCGCTTGATGCCCGCCCCGGCAATCAGGGCCGTGTAGCAATAGGGCCAGTGGTCGCGGCCGTCGGCGCTGTTGCCGTTGCCGGAGGTGCTGACGCCCTTTTGCGGGCTGCGGCCGAATTCACCCACCGCCACCAACAGCGTCTCCTTGAGCAGTCCTCGGGCATCGAGATCCTCGATGAGGGCCGAAAGCCCCGCATCGAACATCGGACCCGACTGGCCCTTCATCCGCTTGGTCAGATCCGTGTGATGGTCCCAGGAGTGGTTGTCGGAATTGGCGACCTTGGGCCAGATGACCTCGACGACGCGCGTGCCGGCCTCGATGAGCCGCCTCGCCAAAAGGCAGGTTTGCCCAAAGGTCGTGCGGCCGTAATGGTCGCGGACCGTAGCGGGCTCCTGACCCAAAGCAAAAGCCTCGCGGGCACGGCCGGAAACGATCAAGTTCAGGGCCTGCTGATAATACTCGTCAAGTTTGTAGGAGGCTACGGCCTTGTCGATGGCCGGCATGCCGGCGTCGATCACTTCTCGGAGCCGGGCGCGTCGCTTCAGCCGTTCGGCGAAGACTTCCGGCTGTAATTGCAGGTCGTCGATGCGGATCCGGTCCATCGTGTGCATATCCATGTCGTCGCCGGCCGGATACAGCGTGTAGGGATCGAAGGCCCGACCGAGGAAGCCCGCGGTGCCGCCCTTGCCAACCACGTTGCTCTCCTGCAAGGGCCGGGGCAGCATCACAAACGGCAGCATCGGCTGGTCAGTCGGCTTGAGGCGGATGATGTTCGCGCCGAAATTCGGAAAATCCTTGGGGTTCGGCGGCTCGAGCTGGCCCGAGGGGCTGACCTTGTCGGTCGTGTAGCCGGTCATCATCTGGTAGATGGCCGCGGTGTGGTTGAACAGGCCGTTGGGCGTGTAGCTCATCGAGCGGATGAGCGTGAACTTGTCGTTGACCTGCGCGAGCCGGGGCAGGATCTCGGTGAACTTGATGCCGGGGATTTTCGTCGCGATCGGCTTGAAGACGCTGCGGACGTTGTCCGGCACGTTTTCCTTGGGGTCCCAGAGGTCGATATGGCTCGGTCCGCCCTGGAGATAAACGAGTATGATGCTCTTGGCCTTGCCCCAGCCCGGTCCCCTGCCGGTTTCTGCCGCATGGGCCTGTAATCGAAGCAGCGAGCCGAGTGTCAGGCCCAGCATGCCGGCCCCGCCCACGCGGAGCACATCCCGCCGGGTGATCCCCAACTCTCGATCGCACAGGTCTTTGCCGGGCTGTCCAGGTACTACGAGCATGTTGATCTCCTTAATGGTTAAACAAGAAAGCGGGACTGTTGATCAGGGACCAGACAAGGTCCTGGGCGAACGTGAGCCGCGCGTTCTTCAATTGCTGGGTGCTGAGTTCGACGTCGCGGCGGAGCCGCTCCAGCTTGGCATCGGCCGCCAGCGGCCGGCTGGCGTCGGTCAGCGCGTCGCGAAGCTGGGCCAGCTTCGAGTCAACGGGCAACGGCTGTTTCGCAGCAGCCAGGGCCTCGCCGTGCTGCTTCAACTCCTGGTCGAATTTGCGATAGTAGTCCAACAGCTCGGCCTTTTGCTTGTCGGTCCGCTTATCCGCGGCCACGGCAAGGATATCGGCGATGTTCTGCGGATGCCCGTCGAGCGCGACCGGCCGCGGGGAATTCGTCACCGAGATGCGGAAGCGGCCGAGCGTATGTTGGCCGTCGGGGAAGTTCTGAACCATGCGGATCGTGAACACGCCGGGCCCGGCGAGGTCATCGTGCGTCTCGAAAGCGGCCTTGTGCGACTGGCCCGTCTGCGGAGCGATGGCCCAGCCTTTGTCGGGCGAGCCGCCGACGGCGATCTGTACGTTGTAGTCGGCCTGGCTGAAGTCGGCCTGGGCATTTTGCAGGGCGACGCGCGTCTTCTTCTTCGGATCCGCCGACGGATGCCACTCGACGATGAATTCGGAAAGCACGAAGTTCCCGTTGGGCGCCCGGCCGGGCCCCTTCGAGGGCAGGCGCTCGTCGGCCAAGGCTTCCAGCCTTATTCCGCTCACGCCGGGCAGGTCATTCTTGGCTTGGAACACGTAGGTAGCCTTCCCGTTGGGGCCAGTGGCGAGAACCGTCCGATCGGGCTCCTGCGTGAGCTTGGCGTTGTTCGTCGCCGAGAGTTCCGTTGCCACGAGCGGGGTCCAGGCGATTTTTTGCCGTGCCTGCTGCTCCCACACCGCCAGACGCTGCGGCAATGTCTTCTCCGCATCAAGGAAAGCGGCCTCGGCCTTGGCGATGCGATCCTGCCGTTGGCCCTCCTGGGCTTGCAGGCCGATTTGCTTCTCGTAGGCTTCCACCTCATGTTTCGCGCGGGCGAGCGTTTTTTGCCGTTGCTGTTCTTGGCTGGCCGCCAGGGCCGCGGACTGCTTTTCGCTTTCTTGCAGCCGGGCGATCAGTTGCTTGTGCTCTTCGGGCAAGCTTCGCAGCACGTTCAAGCCCGCTTCGATCTCCTTCGCTGTGGCCGGGCGATTGAGGACGCGCAGGAAGATCTCGCCGATCAGCTTGGCGTCGTCCTTTTCGCTCGCGGCGAGTTTCGCGAGCCCGCTGTCGGCGTCGGAAATGGCCGCTTCGACAGTCGGCCCGCTGATCAGAGCCATCACCGGGCCGAGCTGCAGGCCGGTCGTCCGCTCGCATTCGCATACGCTTTCCCGCGCCGGCCGGCCAAGGTTCGAAAGAAACCTGTCGGGCAGGGTGACCCCCGCATCGGGCAGGGCCGCGGCCCGAGTTCCCGCCGGCACGCCAGGTATCCGCGAGACCGAGCCCGTGACGCGGTGGATGGCATCGTACAGCACCTCCGCCGGCAGCCGCCGGGCTACGGCATGCGAATAGTTGATCCTGTCGTCGTCGTTCCAGCGATTATTTTTGATCGAAAGTTGATACGTCCGCGAGCGGCAGATCAGGCGCGAACATGTATCGCACGTCGAAATGATGGTCGATGAACTCCTCGGAGAGGTAGTCGAGCAGCGCGGGGTTGGTCGGCGGGTTGCCGGCGCGAATGTCGTCCAACGGCTCGATGATGCCAGTGCCCAGCAGGTAGCCCCAAAGCCGGTTGACGTAGCTCTTCGCGAAGTAAGGGTTCGCCGGCGCGGTAAGCCATGCGGCCAGCTCCTGGCGGCGGGTGGCGTTCACGCGCGGGGCATAGTTGACGGCAAAAGGGAATTTTGGCAAGGCGACGGCCTTCGTGCGATCGTGAACGACCTCGCCCTGCGGCTTGTCGCCGATGATCTCGTACAGCGGCTTCGCGCTTTCGACGCTCGTCCCTTCGATCTTGCGATCGCCCGAAACCGGGTCGGGCTTCCGCTCCACGCGGGCGAAGTAGGCCGCCGTCTGGTAGTACTGGTCCTGGGTCCAACGCTCGAACGGATGGTCGTGGCACTTGTTGCAGTTGAAACGGACCGCGAGGAACAGGTGCGTGGTGGCCTCCATGGTGTCGGTCGGCTCGCGGAGGATCTTGAAGTACGAGGCGGGCGGGTTCTCGCGGTTCGAGCCCGTCGCGGTGACGATCTTTTCGACGAACACGTTGTACGGCGTGTTCGCCGCCACCTGGCCGCGAATCCACGCTCGCAATGCGGCGGCGCCCTCCGGCCCAAGGTACTTGCGGTTGACCTGCAGTTTGTCGGCCCACTTGTTTGTCCAATGCTCGACGAAGTTGTCGCTGCCGATGAGCCGGTCGATCACGGCATCGCGCTTGGCGCGGGTATCGCGCTTATCGTCGAGGAAAGCCCGCACCTCGTCGGCCGTTGGCGGCAGCCCCGTCAAGTCGAGGTAGACGCGCCGCAAGAATTCGGCGTCGCCCGACAGGCCCGACGGCAGGATCTTCATCCGCTGCCACTTGGCGGCGACCAGTTCGTCGATCTTTTCCCAGGTTTCCGGCTGTTGCCAGACGAAGCCGCTGCGGTCGCCCATCACGGTGAGCGTGGTGGCCGCGTAGGCGCCTTCGTAACGGGCCAGCACCGGGGCCTCGCCGCGGCGGACCGCGGTGACGACACCCTGCCTGTCGGCGGTGGCCACCTCGGTGTTGCCGCTTTCAATGAAGGCCTCGCGGGTCACGTCCCGGGTCGTCGCGTCGGCATAGGTTGCCAAGATCCGCATCTGCTGCGATCCGCCGATGAGTTCGATAACCGGGTCTTTGGGAAAAATTGCGATCTTCGTCACGCGCGGGGCCGAGACATCCAACTTTGCTCCCTCCGCGATCCAGCGCCGCAACGTGCGATAGTAAGGCGTGTCGGTCGTGAATACCTGCCCGCCCGTGTGCGGCACGGCGGCCGTCGGCTTCAGAAGCATGAGGCTGTCGTCGGGCGAGGCCGTATTCGTCCGCCGCGAGGCCAGGTCATCGGTAAGCGCCCGGTGATCGACCAGCGGATCATAGCCGCGGAGCGAGAGCTTGAACCCGTTCTTGCCTTTCGCCGCGCCGTGACAGGTGCCCGCGTTGCAGCCGACGCGCGAAATGACCGGCTCAACGTCCCGCACGAAGCTGGGCACGTAGCTATCGACGCCGGGGGCGACTTCGACGGGGATTTCCACGTGCTGCCCGGCAAGTTCACCGCCGATCCGGCCCTGCCCGCTTTGCAGCGGCGAGAATCTTCCCTCTCGCGAAATCAGCCCGACCGGGCCTTCGACCTTCCACCTGACCAGGCGTGTGACATCCGTCCGGGCTCCACTGGGCGCTATGCCCGTGCAAAGCAGTTGCACGTAGTCGGTTGGCTTGTCGATGCGAATTGCCAAAGGCTCGACTTCCAGCCGGGCAAAGCCGGTCGTCGGCGATTGCGGGGTGCTCGTCGCCGCGACCCGGAGTACCGGGTGCCCGGAAAGGTCGGGACCGGCGAACCAGTGGCCCGCTTCGCGCGGCGGCGGGGTGATATCGACGGGCAGGAAAGTCTTGCGAATCTTGCCCGTCGCCGCGTCGATCAGCCGCAACTTGCCGTCGGCCCCGGCCGCGGCCAGCGTCGCGCTGTCGGGCGTGCAAGCCACCGCGTAGATCGCCGTATCCGGCACGTCGAGCTGCCAGGCCAGCTTTCCGTTGTCCGTTTCATAGCTGCGGACCTGGCTCTGGCCGTCGAGCGTGCCCGCGGCGAAGAACCGCGTGCCGTCGGCATTGAAGCGTACGTCATAGATGCGGCCCGGCATGGCTTCGTAGTCGCGAATCTGGTTGGGATTTCCGCCGTCGGCCGGCGCCGCCTGGACATCCATCTTGAAGAGCTTGGGCGCGCCGTCGGCCCCGCCCACGATCACTTCATTTCGCTTGGGGCGCCGATCGATCGCCTGCACGCCGCCGCGGAGAATGCCGGGCGTATGCGTCGTCAGGTTGCCGACGAAGCGTTGCGTCGCCACGTCCGTCATCTTGACGGTCATGTCGCGGCTGGCGGTGAACAGCGATTTGCCGTCTCCGGAAAAGACGGTGCCGCGAATCCAGTCGTCGTGGGCCGCCATGTAGACCACTTGCTGGAAGTTCTCGGCGTTGAAGGCCCGCAAGGCATTATCGCCCCCGCCCACCGCGATCAGCTTGCCGTCGGGCGACCAGGCGCCGCCGTACAGCGTATCGAACCCGACCATCGCCGAGCCCAGCAGCTTGTGCGCGGCAACGTCCCACACCTGGATCTCGCCGTTGCGGCAGGGATTGCCACCCACGACGAGCAACTTCTTTCCGTCGCCGGAGAAGCGGACGGTCTCGATGCGGTCGGACATCCCCACGAGCCGGGCGACCCGCGCCGTGCCATCCGACTTCCAGAGAATCGCCTCGTGGAAGCCGGCCACGGCCAGCAGCGTGCCGTCAGGCGAAAAATCCAACGACGCGACCACCGGCCCGTGCGAATAAATGGGCGGATGGTCGCCGTCGAGAATCGGCCGGTTGCTCTTCGGGCTGTCGTCTTCGGCGCCCTCGCTGATCCAGCGGCGAATCAACTCGATATCGCCGGCGGCAAGCGGCGGGCGACCTTGCGGCATTTCGGCCTTGCCGCCCTGCGGCGTGATCATCTCCAAAACATGGCTCTTCTCCGCTTCGCCCGGAACAACGGCCGGCGACCCGCTTTCGCCGCCTTGCAGAAGCCCCTTCCGGGAGGTCATCTGGTAGTTGCCTTTGGCCTTGGCCGGCTGATGGCAGCCATAACAATTGGCCTGGAGCACGGGCTGGACTTGTTTACTGAAGCTGACCTTGCCGCCTTTATTCGCTTCGCCGGCCGGCTTTCCGTCGTAGCTGTTGGCGACGACCGCCGCCAACGTGAAGAGGGCGATCAGGACAAAGAGCCGATTTCGCAGCATGGATTGACCTCCGGCAGGTTTTGGCGGCAAACACGTGCAGGCGTCAGCACTCCAAGCGCTGACCCGGGCACGATTTTTGACATTTGCCACCGGCAAAATTATAAGGGGTCGGGGGGGTGCGGTCAAATGGCCCCGTTTTTCAGACGTCAAACGTCGATTTGGTCCCGCATTCCGCCGGAGGAAAGGGCGCGCACCAGGTCGGTGGCGAAGAAGTCGTGCGGGAATCCCATCTCGATGCGGCTGACCACATCAAGCCGTTGGAGGTGCGCCGGGTCGAGGGTCACGCCAATCGACGCCATGTTGTCCTTGATCTGCACCAGCTTTCGTGCGCCGATGATCGGGATCACCGGCTCGGCCCGCTGCCGCAGCCACGCTAAAGCAACCTGGGCCGGCGAATGGCCGCTCTCTCGGGCCACGGCCACGACCTCGCGGGCCACCGCCTCCTTGCGAGCGCTGGAGATCATAAATCCCTGCATCATCGGGTTGCTTTGGCGGGAATCGCTGATCCCGCCAGCCTCGAATTGCTTGCCGGTCAGCAGGCCGCCCGCCAGCGGCGACCAGGCCGTAACGCCCAGGCCCAAGTCGGCCGCCATGGGCAGCAGTTCTCGTTCCGGGGTCCGTTCGATCAGACTGTACTCGATTTGCAGCCCGACGAACGGCGTCCAACCGCGAAGCTCAGCCAGGGTGTTGGCTTTCGCCACGACCCAAGCCGGCATGTCCGACACCCCGGCATAAAGGATTTTTCCTTGCCGCACGAGGTCGTCGAAGGCCCGCATGACCTCTTCGACGGGCGTAATCTGATCCCAGATGTGCAACCAGTAAAGGTCGACGTAGTCGGTCTTGAGCCGTTTCAGACTGGCCTCCAGCGCCTGCATCATGCTTTTCCGATGATTGCCGGCAGCATTGGGGTCATTGCCGGGCGCGGCGTTGGTAAACTTGGTCGCCAGCACGACGCGCTCCCGATGGCCCTGCATGAACTCGCCCAGCAGTTGTTCGCTTGTGCCGACAGTATAAATGTTGGCCGTGTCGATGAAATTACCGCCCGCGTCAAGGAAAGCGTCGTAGATCTTGCGGCTTTCTTCCGCCGGCGCTCCCCACCCCCAATCTTCGCCGAAGGTCATGGTGCCCAGGCACAGTTCCGAGACTCGAAGACCGCTCGAGCCAAGCAATCTGTATCGCATCGTGCTCTCCTTGTATTCGTTGGATCGTCGCTCAACCAGCTTTCACTGCAACGTCTTATCGTACTCCTCCAGAAAAGGAAATGGAAGTCCGCGCGAGGCAGGGAGGATTAGCGTGCCAGCTTGAAGGCCGCGTGCCAATTTGCTAATATACGGGTAGCGTCTCGGATCCGGGCGGAGTTCGCCAGGTGGCCGTATTTATTTCAAGGTGAAGGCCCGAAGCAGATGATTCCTACCCTGTTCTCCGTAAGCTACGCTGGCTTGTGGGGCCAGTGCCGACTCGATCTGAAGGCCTTCATCGCCAAGGCCGGGGCCTTGGGGTACGCGGCTGTGGAACTTATGGGCAAGCGGCCGCACCTTTCGGTCCTCGACGCCGATCAACACGTCGTGGAAGGGCTGCGCGAGGCAGCCGCGGCCGCCGGCGTGGAAATCGCCACGATCGCTGCCTATACGAATTTCACCCTCGCCGCCGGCACGGAGATCCCCGCCGTCGAGCAGCAGATTGCCTATGTTCGTCGCTTGGCCGAGTTGTCGCGACAATTGAACGCCAGGATCGTCCGCGTCTTTACCGGCTACACCGCGCAACGCGACGCCTATCAAGGCGATTGGGACGTTTGCGTACGGGCCGTACGCGAGTGCGCTGCCATCGCCGCCGATTGCGGCGTAGCGCTGGGCGTGCAGAACCATCACGACGTTGGCGTTGCCGTGGACAGCTACCTCGAGTTTCTCGACGAAGTCGATCATCCGAATTGCCGCGCGATGTTCGATCCTTGGGCCCCAGCGCTGCACGGAGACGACCTGCGGAGTTCCGCGCGGCGGCTGGCGCCGCGGATGGCACAGACCACTTTGGCCGATTACATTCGCCTGCCGCGATTCGCCTACCAGCCGGGGTTGGTCAACTACGCACGACTGGACGACGCCGTCCGCGGCGTGCCGCTGGGAGAGGGGTTTGTGGATTTGGAGGGCTTTTTCACCGGCCTGCGGGAAGGCGGATTCTCCGGCCACGTCGCCTATGAAATGTGCTCGCCTCTGCGCGGCGGCGGCAGCGAAGAGAACCTCGACCGCACGGCGAAAAAGGGCCTCGAAGTCATCCGCCGGCTGGCGGAAATGTAGGAGCTGTACAACTTTTCCCTAACCACTTGAGGAGGACCGTACTGTGGAAATCGTCATCAAACCGAATTGCGAGGAGATGAGCCAGACTGCCGCGCGCATCGTGGCCAAAGTGATCAACTTGAAACCCAACGCCGTGCTCGGCATGGCGACCGGTTCCACGCCGTTGGGGCTCTACAAGGAGCTGGTGCGAATGCACCGCGAGGAAGGGCTCGATTTCTCCCAGGTTACCACCTTCAATCTCGATGAGTACGTGGGCCTGCCGCAGAAACACGAGCAGAGCTACCACTACTTCATGCACGAGAACTTCTTCAAACACGTCAACATTCCCCAGCAGAACATCTATATTCCCTCGGGGACTACCGACAACCATCCGGCCTTCTGCCAGTGGTATGAGCAGCGGATCCGCGACTGCGGCGGCATCGACCTGCAAATCCTCGGCATCGGCTCCGACGGGCACATCGCTTTCAACGAGCCGAGCAGCTCGCTCGGGTCGCGGACACGTATCAAAACCCTGGCCAAGCAGACCATCGACGACAACGCGCGGTTCTTCGACGCGCCCGAGCAGGTGCCGATCTACGCAATTACGATGGGCGTGGGAACGATCCTGGAAGCCAGCAAGATCCTGCTCCTGGCCAACGGCCAGAAGAAGGCCGCTGCCGTGGCCGCCGCCATCGAGGGCCCGGTGACCAGCATGATCACCGCCAGTGCTCTGCAACTCCACCGCGACGTTGTGGTCATCATCGACCGCGAGGCGGCCGGACAACTGAAGATGACCGACTACTACGAATGGATCCTGGCGAAACGTCCCGACGCTCTGTAAGGTCACCGTCATGACCGCCGTCGGCGCACTTTTCGACTCCTCGCGTCAACTCATCAACGGGCCCACCAACGCCATCTCGATTGCCGTGCTCAGCGCGGTGGCCGTCATTCCGGCCGAAGACCGGCTGCAGGCCGCCATTCTGCTGGCATTCCTTGTCGGGCTGCTGCAGGTGGGCATCACCCTGGCCAAGCTCGGGGAACTGACGCGCTACATCTCACATTCGGTCATTGTATAACCAACAGTGCCTTTCCGAAGGACTGGCCAACGTTTCGGGCTCGTTTTTCCATTGCATCCCTGGCTCCGGCTCGCTGACCCGCTCTTCCATCAACCAGCAGGCCGGCGCCATAACCCAGTGGTCGGGGGTCATATCGGCCTTTGCCGTGGCCTCGATAGTCCTGGCTTTTGCGCCCTTGGCCAGGTTCATCCCCCAAGCATCCATGGCCGGTATCCTGCATGTAGGGGATCCGCATCAAGGTTCCGGACGAAAGTGCAGGACCGAAGGTTGCATCGCCCCCACGGCCCGCACGACCAAGCGGCGACATGCGCCGCCGCCTTGCCGTGTTGGACACGCTTGCGGCGTCTTGCCCATGCCGTGCCTGTTCAAAACGATAAAATAACCAGGAGCAACAGCCTATGCAACGCAAAACGATCGTGTTTTTCGCTGGGATCGTGGCGGATAGAGCGCTTGCGACCGGCGCGGAGCCATGTGCGGTGCGGGGCACCGCGAAGTGGCCACCGGCACGGCAACAGGCGGCGGCGAACACCCGCGTCAAGGTGGCGGATGCCGCGGTTGGCCGGCGAGATTCCTACGGCCTGATCTACGATCCCAAAGGCAAGTTGGTCTGGGCCATGGACCTGTTTTCGCCGCCCCATGTCCTCGCGCTGGACCGTGCCGCCAGCGACGTCGTGCCGCTGGAGTAATTTCAGCAGTTGTGCTCACCATTTTGCGGTGGCAGGCCGCGGATGGTAGAATTCCTATGGGTGTCTGCGATTGTCCCGTGTCCAATCACGGACACTTTTATTCACGCTTTACAGGCAAAGGAGTCGGTGCAATGAGACTTTCTCATACTCTTGCGTCTTCCATCGGCATTGTGGCCCTAGCGGCCTTCAAAGGGCAGTTGCCGGGAAGATCCTACAACCCAAGGCTTGGCGCCTTTAACTACTCTCCGGGCGATCTACGGTTCTAGGGGCTCCAACATGAAACGCCGTGACGCATTGCTGCTGTTGGCCGCCGGGACGGCCCTGACCACGATGGACGCGGCCTTGGGCGACCCGCTGCCCGAGGCTGCCAAGAGCAAACTGGGCCTGGTGATCTACGCGCTTTCGCTGCGGAAAAAGGCCATGCAGGGTGGCAGGCCGCAAGAGGATCTTTTTGAGCCTTTTACCTACCTTGACTACTGCCACTCGCTGGGGGCCGGGGGCATCCAAGTCCCGCTTGGGGTGCGCGACGCCGACTACTGCCGCAAATTGCGCGAGCGGGCCCGGCAGTACGGCATGTACGTCGAAGGCATCCTCAACATGCCCAAGGACGACCGCGACCTGGAGCGATTCGAGGCCGAGGTCCGCACGGGCGAAGAAATTGGCGTGTTGGCCCTCCGCACGGCAACCCTGCCTGGCCGGCGCTATGAGCAGTTCGCGACGCTGCAGGAGTACCGCGCAGCCGCCGAGCAGAGCCGGCAGTCGGTCCTCCGCGCCGTGCCGATTTTGACGCGGCACCGGGTGCGACTCGCGATCGAGAATCACAAGGACCGCCGCGCGGAGGAACTGTCGGCCGTGTTACGCGACGTCGGCAGCGAGCATGTCGGCGCCTGTGTCGACCTGGGCAACAACATCGCGCTTCTCGAAGACCCGCTCGCCGTGGTCGAGACGCTGGCGCCCTGGGCTTACTCGGTCCACATCAAGGACCACGCCGTGCAGGAGTACGACGAGGGCTTTCTGCTTGCCGACATTCCGCTGGGCGAAGGTTTTCTGGACGTGAAGAAGATGGTGGACATCCTCCGCCGCGCCAGGCCCGAGGTGCGATTCAACCTGGAAACCATCACACGCGATCCCCTCAAGGTACCCGTGCTCACGGACAAGTACTGGGCCACCTTTCCCGAGGTCTCCGGCATCGAACTGGCCCGCACGCTGCGGATGGTGCGGGCCCGGCGGGCCGCGGAATTGCCGCAAATCAGCCGTCTGCCGCCTGCGGAGCAAGTGGCGCGGGAGCGGGCGGGAATCGTCAAGTTGTTCCAGTACGCCCGCCAGGTTCTGGGGCTCTAAAATGAAACCACAACACTCTCAACCAGGAGCACTTGCCATGCCTATCGCTCGCCGTCATTTTCTTCAAGCCACCGCCCTGGGCGTTACGGCCTTGTCGGCCAGCCGCGCGCTGGGCGCCAACGATCGAATCCGTGTGGGGTTGATCGGTTTTGGCCTGATCGGTCGCTTTCACCTGGCAGCCTTGAAGGAACAGCCGGACGTGCAGGTGACAGCCGTATGCGATGTCCACCGCGGCCGCGTGGAGGCCGCCGCCGAGATGGCCGGCGGCAACGTGGCCCGCTACGGCGATTTCCACAAGTTGCTCGACGACAGGAACGTCGACGCCGTGTACGTGGCCACGCCCGATCATTGGCACGCCCTGATGACGATGATGGCCTGTGCGGCTGGCAAAGACGTGTACGTGGAAAAGCCCCTCACCTTGTTCGTTCGCGAGGGGCGCTGGATGCTCGACGTGGCGCGGCGGACCCAGCGGGTGGTGCAGGTGGGGACGCAGAACCGCTCCGGCCCGCCGTTCCAGCGTGCCCGCGAGCTGATCCGGGAGGGCAAGCTGGGACAGATCGTCTCGGCGTCGAACAACAATTCGCGCAACGTCATGCCCGGCTTCGGCAATCCGCCCGACGGGGCGCCGCCGCGGGAATTGGACTACAACATGTTCCTGGGTCCCGCGCCGAAGCGACCCTACAATCCCAACCGGTCCATCTATCACTTCCGCTGGTTCTGGGACTATTCCGGCGGCCAGGCGACCAACCTGGGCCAGCACTCGCTGGACCTGGTTCATTGGATGCTGGGCGTGAAGGCGCCCAAGTCGGTCTACAGTAGCGGCGGCCGCTGGTTCCTCAAAGACAACTGCGAGGTGCCCGACACCCAGGACGTGATCATCGAATATCCCGGCTTCAACGTCACCTGCCAGTACCGGGAAGCCACGGCGGGACGCGGCGGCCTGGGGATGGGCGGTCTGATTTTCTACGGCACCCATGGATGCCTGCCGATTTCGCGAGGCGGCTTCGAAGTGAGCCCCGATCCCAAGGTCAATCCGAACAACGTGGTGGCCGGCATCCTCGGCGTCAAGGGTCATCCGGTTGGCGGGCCGCAATTGGAACCTGAAGCAAATGGCGGGTACTGGACGACGCCGGAAAAGGATCAGAGCGGCAACGCCATCCAGGACTACGCCCGCCATACGCGGAATTTCCTCAATTGCGTCAAGTCGCGCAGGCAACCGCTTTCCGACTTGGAGAGTGGCCACCAGGTGGCCACCGTCTGCCACTTGGCGAATATCTCGCTGCGGACCGGCCGCAAGCTGGTGTGGGACGCCGAAAAAGAGGAAATCGTCGGCGACCGTGAGGCCAATACCATGCTCGTGCGACCCTACCGCAGTCCCTGGGATAAGGAACTTCGCGCCTTAGGGGTTCAAGCCTAAGCCCCTCGGGCTGGCAACGCCGGCTCCGCGTCATCCTGCTACTCCAGGTCCACAGTCGTCTTCGCAGTCGCCATTTCGACGAGCTTCGCGGAAAATGCCTCCTTCCCCATGATCTCAGCAATCACGTGCGGGGGCGCGGATTGATAGAGGAGCTTTGCCTCAACGGTTAACGGCCCCGAGGCGTCAGCCGGCAGCTTGAAGCGAATCGTATCGCGGGCGAAACTCTTGGGCGGAATGGTTCGTTTCCAAAGGAACTGCGTCATTTCCCAGAGCTTGAAGGTTGCCTTGCCCGCCTTGTCGCCCGCAATGGCGCCGAAGGCGATGGCCCCAGCCCTTGGATCGCCCCGCTCATCCAGGCCGGGGTTGTGGAAAAGGACCTTGCCCTGAGCGTCCCGGATTTGCAAGTCGACCCACATCCGCCGAAGCTCGGTGACGGCTGTGGGAATGTTATGGCCGGCGGCGATGTTGTGAACCAACACGTCGAGGACCAATTCCTTGCCGGCTGTCGCCTTCGCGGGCGTCTTGAGTTCCAACCGGGCTGCGCCTTTCAATCGCGCCTCGGCCATTTGTGCGTGGGTCTTTCCACCGGCAAGGATGTCGGCGTTCGCATTGCCGCCAACAAAGTAGTGCCGATAGATCGGACGATCCGCCCCGGCCTGAACGGATTTCCCCGTGAGAACCAGCGGCTTGAGCGTCTCCGCCACTTTCTGGGCCTCTTCGACGCTGCGCATGTGGCAGTCCTGGCACTGAATCCCCTTCTGGAAGAAGATCCCGGCCTTCCACTCGTCGTACGTGGACTCGATATGAAACCCATTCATGGGCTGAATGACCGTATGGCAACTGGCGCACAATTCGGAAGAGCCGAAAAGGTCGTTCTTCTCCCCGGAATGGGAACGGTTCTCGGCGATCTTGCCGTAATTACCATACTTGACCAGTCCTTGTTGGATGGTGAACGAGGCGTTGGCCGGCTCTTTCCAGGGGCCCGTAGCGCCCGTCAGGGCGGAGATCTGGTGGCACACGTCGCAGGTCACGCCGGCTTTGGCTTCGGCCGGCAATTGTCCGTCGGGCTTGGCGGGAATCAGCCCCGTCAGCACCCCGGCCGGCGAGTGACAGCCCGCGCAGAAGGCGTAGACTTTCGGTCCCGCTTCTTCGCGCGAGTTCCGCCAGGGAACGATAAAGTGGATCGGTGTGGCTTGCCAAGTGCATCGACCCTGTCAGCTCCTCAAGCTGCCGAGGATGGCAGACGCCGCAAGTCTCCGTGCTCTGAAACAGGTCGATATCGGCAGGGGCCTGGTCCGAGGTGCGGATCATCGAGAGGCCAAACGGTCCCGTGGGCGGCTCAGCCGAACGTTTCGGTGCGGCTGACTGACCAAGGGTTCCCGCCAGCAGCCCGATCCCCACGGCCACATAAACGATGTTGGAATAACGCCGTGTAAACTCAGCTTTCATGGCATAGAGCAAGCAATTCATACTATGGCCTCCCTCGCCTTGTTCGAAGTTGTTCCCGCCGATTTTACCGCCTCACGTGTGGTCGGTGCTCGGGACTCGCGCTGATGAACGGCACGAAATGGCTTTCGTCTTCGTGCATGGCTGACGCAATTCTACGCTCAGCGGCGCTGGTTGGCCACGTCTAGCGGACCCTGTGCGGTTCAACCGTTTGGCCGCTGCAAGGAGTATATACGCCCGTTTGCGGACTGCCAGGAAATTTTGCCGCACACCGCGCGGCCTACGCGAAAGCACACTGGCGGGCAACGGACCCGGCCCATACAATAGCGCTCGGCCGGGGAAAAGCAAGCAAGGGATATGACTTCAACCGCGAGAAACGGGACCACGTCGTCACCAGCCACCCGCGTGCGATACGGTGTGTTGGGGTTCGCCTGCGCGCTGTCGATGATCACCTACCTGGACCGCGCCTGCATGGGCTCGGCCGCCAAGTTGTTCGTACAGGAATTGGGACTGGCGAGCGTCGGGGAGCTGAACTGGGTGTTCACCGCCTTCACCGTTGCCTATGCCCTCTTCGAGATCCCCGGCGGCTGGCTGGGCGACGTTGTTGGCCCGCGGACTACGCTGGTACGGATCGTCTTATGGTGGTCGGCCTGCACGGCCCTGACGGGCCTGGTGGGAATGAGCGTCGGCGGCCGGATGCTGGGGGCCTTCCAGCTCGGGGGCCTGGCGGTGACACCCCTGGCGACGTTGATCGTGGTGCGGTTCCTCTTCGGCGCGGGCCAGGCGGGCGCCTATCCGAACATCACGCGGGCCTTGCACAATTGGTTCCCCCGCAGCGAGCGCGGATTCGCCCAAGGCGCAGTGTGGATGTGCGGACGACTGATGGGCGGCCTGACTCCGCTGGTGTGGATGCTGCTGGTCGAGGGCCTGGGACGAACACCGGCCGCGGCGGCCAGTCAGCCCCTCTTGCCGCCGTTACTCGCCTGGCGGGGCACGTTCTGCCTCTTCGCGGCGATCGGCGGGCTGTGGTGCCTGCTGTTTGCCGTCTGGTTCCGCAACCGGCCCCGGGAGCATCGCCGCGTCAACCTCGCGGAGCTGGCCCTGATCGGTAGCGCAACGACCGAGTCGCACTCGCCCGCGCGCGTCCCCTGGTCGCGATTGCTCGGGAGCTCGAACCTGTGGATCTTGTGTCTGATGTACACCTGCCAATGCTATGGTTGGGCGTTCTACATGACCTATTTGCCCGCCTTCTTGGAGGACCATTACGGGGTCAGTGCCGAGAGCACCCTGGGAGCGGTCTATAAGGGTGGGCCGCTGTGGATGGGCGCGATCGGTTGCCTGCTGGGCGGAGTGCTCAGCGACCGATTCGTCCGCCGCACCGGAAACCGCGGGCTGGGCCGGCGGCTGTTCGGAGTGCTGGGGCACGCGCTGACGGCGATCTGTTTTCTCCTCTGCCCGTACATGCCCAATGCGCTGAGCTTCTTTCTGGCGATTTCGCTGTCGGGCTTCTTCACCGATCTGGCGATGGGGCCGGCCTGGGCCGCCTGCCAGGACATTGGCCGGCAATACGCGGGGATCGTGGCCGGCTCGATGAACATGATCGGCGCGGTCGGCGGTTCGCTGGCAAATTGGGCAACCGGCTTCATCGTGCAGCGGTCGGTGGCGGCGCGGGCTGCCGGCCTCGGTCTGGCCGCCGGCGATCTTTCGGCGGCCCAGCGCGCCGCGGGCGAACTGGCCGGCTACCAGCTCAATTTCCTGATCTTTGCCGCCGTGTTCGTGGCCGGCACGTTCTGCTGGCTGTTGATCGACGCGGACAAGCCGCTCGTGCCCGAACCGTCGACGAGCAAGGAGGCAGGATGATGGTTTTCGCCACCTTCCGCTTGCGGGCGCGTCGGGCTGGGTGTTATACTGTTTGCGGGCGAAACGAATAGAAACCCGCTGCGTGAGCGAGGGACTTAACCTATCTCCTCGCTTACGCTTCGAGTTTCTAGGACCCCGACCGCAATGTCCCATTCTCGTCCGCAAGCAGCATACATTCTTATTGCAGGGGCCATCGTGTTCGCCCGCTGCGTGCGAAAGGGAAGTGTCCGGACCGAAATCCACCAAAGCGAGCGCTTACCATGCCAACCATCTCGACCAACGCCAATCGACGTTTCTTTCTGAAGGCGGCAGTTGCCGGCGGGCTGGGCAGCGGGTGCCCCTGGCTGTTGGTCAACCCGTGTTCTGCTGCGCCATCCGACGCCGCGGCTGACAACCCGCCCGCTAAGCCGCCCACCCGCGTGGCCCTGACCGCCGGAAACGACCGGGCCGACAACGTCTTTCGCGGGCTGAAGCCCTTCGCGGCGGAAATCGCCCGGGCCATTGGCGATCGCCGCGTGGTCATCAAGCCCAACAACGTGGCCATCAATATCCAGCTTTCCGCCACGCACGCCGAGGCCCTGGAGGGGATCCTCGAATTCCTCAAGTCGATCGGCAAGGTGAGCCAGGCCGTGATCGCCGAATCGGCCGCCAACGGGCCGACGCTGGAGGGTTTTGCCAACTACGGCTATCCGCGCCTGGCGGCCAAGTACGGCGTGAAGCTGCTCGACCTGGACGCCGAGCCGCACCAGGTGGTCCACGTCTTCGACGAGAAGGATTTCCGCCCGCACCCGGTCCGTGCCTCGCGGCTGTTGTTGGATCCGCGCAATTTTCTGATTTCCGCCGCCAAGCTCAAGACCCACGATCTGGTGGTGAGCACGCTCTCGCTGAAGAACATTCTCTTAGGCGCCCCGGTCAAGAGTCCGGGTTTCAGCTTCAACAAGCAGGGCAAGGCGGCCAGTTGGTCCGACAAACCGATCTGCCACGGCAGCGGCATCCGCGGCATCAACTACAACCTCTTCGCCCTGGCCCAGCGGATGCACCCGCACCTGGCGGTCATCGACGGTTACGACGGGATGGAAGGCCACGGCCCGTCCCGCGGCACCCCGGTCGATCATCGCACCTGCGTGGTGGGCACCGACTGGCTGGCCGCCGATCGCGTCGCGGTGGAGTTGATGGGCATCGACTTCGCCAAGATCGGCTACCTGAACTACTGTGCCCAGGCGGGGATGGGCGAAGGCGATCTGAAGAGGATCGAGATCGTCGGCCCGCCCATCGCCCGGCACGTCAAGCGCTACAAGCTGGCCCCCAACATCGACCAGCAGCTCGTCTGGATGAAGCCGCCGCAAGCGTAGTGATCAGGTAGAAAACCCTGTCACACGATGTCCTCGGCCTGGGCATCCCACCGCACGGTGCGCTGCAAGCGATAGGAAGCGATCGCCATCTGGCAGGCAATCGCAGTCCGGTATCCCATCGCGAAGGGGCAGTTCGGGTCTTTGCGGCTGCGGATGCAGTCGAAGAAGTTCTGCATGTGACGCTCCGTCCGATCATGATAACCTGCGCTCTCCGCCGCTTCGGCTTCGTTCTTCTTCTTCCCCGCCGCCACGTAGACGACTCGATCCGTCGCATCGTGCAACACGGTGCCTTTCGTGCCCAGAAGGTAGTCCCAAGTCTCGCCGAAATAGCCGTTGCCGAACATGGAATTCCAGGTGAAGAGCAGCTTCTCCGACTGATTCAAGGAAACCGACATCGTATCGGGAACTTCCATCTTGGGAGAGCGGTAATTGCCGCCGGCCGTGGTCGCCGACTGCGGAATATCGCAACCCAAGACCTGGTACCAGAAGGCGACCTGGTGGATCATGTTCTCGAAGAAATTGCCGCCCGAGTAGTCCCAGTAAAAGCGCCAGTTCACGTAACGCTGGGGATCGAAGGCATAATGCCGGGCCTCGCCCTCGAAGGCGGGCCAATTGACGTGATGGGCGTCGCAGTCGGGCGGAACCTGCCTGAGCCAGCCGCCGTAGGGCGCATTGCGGTAATGGTGGGCCTGGATGGCCGTGATCGTGCCCAGGCGGCCGGCGGCGACCAACTCCTCGATCTTGCCGATGCTCGGCGCGCTGTTCATCTGCATGCCCACCTGCACCACGCGACCGGAGCCGGTAAACGCCTTCCGCATCCGCTTGGCATGGCCCGGATTGAACGCCATGGTCTTCTCTTGGTACACGTCCTTGCCTGCCTCCATGGCGGCCACGAAGTTCAAGGCGTGCTGGTGTTGCGGCGTGGCGATAAGGACCGCATCGATCGACTTGTCGTCGAGCAGGCGCCGGTAATCGTTGTAGGTCTTGACGGCCGGGGCCAGGGCTCGGGCTTCGTCCAATCGCCGCGAGTAAATATCGGCCACGGCAGCCGCCTCGGCATTCGGGCAACCCAGGGCGACCTGGAAGATCTCCTTGCCGCGGCCGCCCGCGCCAATCAGGCCGAAACGGATTCGGTCATTGGCGCCCAGCGCAGAGCGAGGCATAACGATTCCAGACGCAGCCATACAGGCGGCGCCACCAACCACTTGACGCAAAAATGTTCGGCGATTGGACATGACGTCCTCCGGGGGTTAGGGCTATGCGATGGAATAATCCACGCAAATGGCGTTGTCTTAAGCCCATTCTAAACCCTGGGAAATGTAATGCAACAGGGCCGATCAACACATGAACGACCCGGCTGCTGACTGTGATCACGGCTGGCAGCACTTCCCATCCTGCGCACCGATGAAATTCCTGTACTCCGGCCGCGTTATCCAAGTCTTGTAGCGCGGGTCGCCGGACCACTTGGAGTAGTTGTCCTCGATGCCCGCTGCCAACGCTCGATCGACGACTACTTTACCGGCCTGCGCGATGCGGATCCGCCCGCTCGGCGGGCCGTCGGTGGCGAAAATGACCTCGCAGGCCGTCGTGCCGACGGTAACCCGGGCGCCGACCTGCCCAGCCCGATCGATCCGCTCGACCGGCGCCATCGCCGCGGTCGATTGTTCGGCCGCCTGCAAGACGGTCAGAAAGCTCACGGCAGCGGGCTTGTCCGTGGGCGAAAGCTCAATCCGCCATCCGCCAAGGCCGATGCTGTTCTCGCGGTCATGGGCCTTCGCTTCCGGATTTTTTTTGTAACTGTCTTCCGTGGGGCCGTAGTTGATGCCTTCCACCTCGAACTCGTGCCACGGCCCGCCGACGGTTCGCAGCACACGCTGGTCATCCCCAGGCAGCAGGATCTTGACGAACAGCCAACCGGTCATGTCCGGCCATCGGTTGTCGATGGTGAACATGCTACCGCGCTGGTGCAGGAAACGGCCGCCGGGCTGGGGATTGGGCGCCGTCGAGGTTCCGTCCGCCGCGACCACCCGTTGCCTTCTCGCCGGCAGGGACGGATCGGGAGCTGTCTGCCCGTCGAAAGCCGGTTCGTAAAGGGCGTGCAAGAGCCATTTGGTCTCCAGGCCGGCCGCGACGTTGACAACGCGGTCAAAGACCACAAAAGTGCCTGGTCGAAGGTAGACGAACTGCCGCGTGATCGACTTGACGCGGGTGGGCGGGTAGGAGTGCGTGGCATCGCCGGCCGCGTAGTCGAACCAAGGCGAAGTCTCGTAGGCGACGATCTCCCCCTGCTTGAACGGCCGGTCGCCGGACTTCGGCTCCGCCAATCCCCAGGCATTCCACCACGACTTGTCCTGGATGGGCGACTGCCCGCCGCTGCGAACTGTTCCCAGCAGCGCATCCTTCCATCCCCGGAGTTCGATCGGGCTGCTGCCCACGGTGATCGAATTGTGCGCGATCGTCTGCCGGGCGTACTCTTGAATGTGCGGCAGGGTGTCGCTGTGGACCCGAGAGCCGGCGAAGCGTAGGGCGGCATTGTTGAGCGAATGGACGGCCCCGGTGTCGGCCGCCAGGATGCCCCGCTTGTTGATGATGAAGTGCAGATTGTCGGCATTGTTGCGGCCCCAGCCGCCGTCGATTTCGCCGTAGCGCCCGCAACGGAACAATGCGTACGTTGCTCCCGGCGTCCAGTCGGAGCGCATGACGACGTGGCCGTTCTCGGGGAAGAACCGTGCCGGCGGCAGCATTTTGGGGTCGACCGGCGGCAGCTCCGGATCATACCAGAGGAGCTTCCCCCAGACCCCGCCTTGACCCAAGGCACTTGTGCCCCAGCCCATCGAAATCTTGGAGATGACCTCGTTGATCCACCATTGGCCCACTCCGTCATGAAACCGCGCCGCAGCCAGCACCGCCAGGTTGTCGCCCTCGAACTTGGCTGGAGTTATCGCCTCCCAGTGGCCGCACATGGCATTGACGCCGATGTGCACAACCTGGGGCGGCCATGCCCAGGGGCGATAGTGAAAGAGATAATACTCCGGCGTGTGGGCGGCGAAGTCGCACTTGCCCACCCAGTCCTGGCCGGTTGCGTTGCTCCACGCCACCGCCATGCTGAACCACTCGCTGTAGAAATGTTCGCCGTAATAGCCGTGCGACATCGAGCTGCCGCCCCGGCCCTGCGACCATAGGTTGTTGTACGCGATGCCTGCGACCATGTCGCTCTGGTACCGGGTCTGCAAATCGCCGCGGAGGAACTCGTCGTGGCCGTGGCCCCAGGCGGCCAGGTCCAGCACCAGGTGCGGACGCCACCGCTCCTTCTTGACAATTGCCACGATGCGATCTGCCTCGGCCTGTTGCTCGGCGGGCGTCATGGCCCCCATCACCAGATCGGCGGCCAGCGGGTAGGTTGGTTCCCAGGACGGTTGGAGCATTGCCTTTGCCCGCTCGATGTACTCCTGCTGTCCGGTCAAGTAGTAGAGGACGCCCAGCAGGATGGCCCCGGCCTTCTTCTGGGCGGCAAGTTGTTTGGCGTGTTCCAATTCGGCGGCGATATGCGGATTCTTGAGCCGCTCGCGCAGGCGGGGCAGGTCTGCTTGGGTGAACAGCAAGCGCGGATGCTCCTTGCGCACCAGGGCGCAAGTGGCCGGAACTTCGACGCCGCCGATAGTGACCTTAGCCTCGGCGCTGCCCGCAAACGCCGGAGGAGCAAGGGGCAACACCATGGCCAGGCACGCGGCCTTGCAAAGGGCAGACATTGCGGATCTCCAGGTTGGCGGGGGGCTGTCTACGGTTCAAGCCTGGCAACGATTATAATATTACATGCTGGAACATTGCTAGTCAGTCTTGCGAATGCAGAGCCTCATATGCCGTCCCCGAACCAGTCTTACGCCGCCAAACGCAAAAACCGTTGGGCAATCGAGCGACTTATGACCGAGAACATATTCCTCGACGAGATGCATCCAATATCTCGCCGTTTTGCGGTCTTTGAAGACGACGGCAACTCGGCATGGCTCTACCTCACAGAACCCAACACGCGACGCCCCGTCGCGGACGCCTTGGTCTACAATCGTATTGCCCCGCCGCGCTGCGAGGAGGTCGAATCCTTTCGGCCTTCGCCTCCGCCTGCGGCGCTCGGCTTCGCAAGTGAAACGGCGGAGTGTGCATTGCCTGAGAAATACGAATGGGGCTTTCTATGGTCGGAAGACGGGGAGTCGGTGGCGCTGACCAGCGACCGGCAAGCGGTCGCCTGCATCATTGGCGCGGAAAAGCTGGGATACAGCCGAAAGTTGGTCAAGAACGGCCCGTGGGGAAACGTGTGGTCGGAAAAGGTGTTTCAGAAGGTGTTCGGCAAATGATACATTCGACATCACCCAACAACACCCAAGTTCCGTAACAGAAACAACTATGAAAACCATCAGGGCCCACGCCGATCCTTGGGGCATTATTCCCGCAGGAAACGGCTAGAAGGGAAGCTTGCAGATGTCGCCCAGGAATCGCGTACCGTTGAGAATCGCCGTTTATCTTCTCGCCGCGACCTGGGCAGCGCTCGACGCCGGCCCTGCGCCCGCCGATGATTGGTTCGCCCCCTGCCGCAGCGTGGCCGAGTATCGGCCCAAGGGGCCCGCGTACTGCTACCGGCAGTTCAATATCGACTGGAGTTGGATCGGCCGAAAGGCCCGGCAGGTCCCCGAATTCCTCTCCCAGGCCAACCCGGTCGAGTTCGCCGAATTCTGCCGCAAGGACTTCCTCGACGGGACGATTGTCATGGCCGTGCCGCACCACGGCTACTGCACGTACAACACGCACGTCGGCACGCGATTCCCGGGGATGAAGGGGGATTGGTTCGGCCGCACCATCGAGGAGCTGCACAAACGGAAGATCGCCGCGTTTGGCTACATCACGATCAACTGGAACTGGAAGTTCATGCGCGAGAACCTCGGCCGCGATTTCGTCCGCGCCCGGGCCGATCCGGACGGCCGGCTCGACGGACTGATCTGCCTGAACGCGCCCGGTTTTATCCAGCGCATCGAGGCTTATACCCGCGAGGTGCTGCTCGGTTATCCCGTCGACGGCCTGCGCTACGATATCCTTTCGACCCTGCCGGACTGTACGTGCGACGGTTGCCGGGCGTTCTACCGTGAGCTTTACGACGAAGAGCTTGTGGCGTGGGACCGGGCGCCTCCCCGCCGCCGAGAGGATTTCTACCAGGCCACGGTTGCCCGCGTCGTCTCGCGCCTGACCCGCGTGGGAAAGCAAATCAAGCCTGGCGTGCCCCTCTGGCAAAACGGCATCCAGAGCTATGCCAAGAACGACCTCAACCTGGGCCGCACCCAGGACATTGCCTACAACGAATATGGCGATCCGTTTCGGGTGCTGTTTCTCAAAGGGGTGATCAACAAGCAGGCGGTCATTAATGGGATGATGAACGACCAGGCCGTCTCGCCGACGGCCAAGATCGATCGCCCCCAGAACCATCTCTGCCTGGCGCTGGGCGGCCGGAGCTATTCCTACTTCGGCCACAAGCTGACGAACTACCGCACGCTCCTGCCGGGCAAGGAGATGGCTGCCTGGCATCGCGACGAGCTCGCGCCGTTTTACCAGATGGTCGCCCAGATCGAGCCTTACCTGGAAGGCGCGCGACCGGTCGTGCCGGCCGCGGTGGTCTTCTGCGAGGCCACGCGTTACCGCTTTTCCGGCTACAGCCGCGAGCCGTACGTCAAGGCCATGCAGGCCGTGACCGAGGCCTGCCTGGCACGGAGCCTGCCGCTGGAATTCGTCAACTGCCTCGACCTGGCCGAGCCCGACAAGGACCTGTCGCGGTTCAAGACGCTCGTGCTGCCGCTCACTTCAGGGCTGTCGCCCGAGCAGCTCGACTGTCTGCGGCGGTACGTCCGCGAAGGAGGGAACCTGTTGGTCGTCGGCGACGCGCTGCGTCACGATGCCGACGGGCAGGAACAACAAGACTTTGCCTTGGCGGCCGAGATGGGCGTGCGGTTCCGCGCGGTGCTGCAAGCCGGACGGGAGTCATAGACGGTCGACGGACAATTGGCCGGCCGGCCCGTGGCCGCTGAAGTCAAAACGCTGGTGGAGATCGAACCCGTCGCGGGGCAGACCCTGCTGGAAGCCCGGCGGCTCGACCACGCGCTCTCGTTGCTCCACGTGCGGTCCCTGGGCCGGGGCAAGATCGCGTTCCTCGGCAGCCTTGACTCGGCGCCGCTGGTGAAGCAAACCATCGATTTTCTGGTCGGCGAGGCTCCCTTGACCGTGCATCCCGCGGAGAAACGTGCCCTCCTCACCCACCAGCCGCAAAAACGCCGCTGGATCTTGCATCTGCTCGACAGGGGAAGCTACCAGGTGGAGGTCTCGCGCGCCTGGGCGGCTGCCAGCCGGGTCGTCGCGCAGTACCCGTCCGCGGGCTGGAAGTATACCTTGGAAAGAGCATCTGCCGGACTGCGGATCGAGGTTGGCGGTAAAGCGGAAGACCGCCTCTTGGTGCTAGAATGAGGGCGGGATCTTCCGGTACTTGAGGATCATGCCCGTCATCCCCAGCGAGTTGACCCAGGCGGCGACTTCCTCTCCCTCCAGGTCCCAGACCAGGTTGTGATAACCGCCGCCGGGGCAAATCAGCACCGCCGCGCCGTTGTCCTTCTCCCGCGGCGGGCGGTAGATCGTCAGCGTCGGCCGGGTAACGTTCGTCAGCCATTTCCATTGGTCGACAGGCAGGTGGACGAGCCATTTCTCCGGGCCAATCGTAGCGGCATTGTCTCCCGCCGGCTTTCCCGGCCAGACGTTCGATCACCAGCGGCTCGGCGGCCCGCGCCGCGGAGAGGAGGGCGCCGTACAGCAGCAAGAACGTAATTGCGAGCAATCGCATGGGAAGAACCCTCGACCTCGTGCAAGCGTTCACGCGTTTCCTGCCTTTCGTGATGAATGCCGGAACCGGGCGCCGACCGCAGGTCGGTTGGCAGCAGACCGATGACCGTGATCTTGATTGGTGGAACCTGGCATGTCAAGTTGCACATCGTTCGTCCGCATCGTCATGTTGCTCCGCACGCTCACTTCTTGTCCGAAACGGCATCCAGAACCATGTCCTTGGGCGCGTCCTCCACAGTCACGGTCTTCACCTGCTCGGGGCCGCCCGGCAGGCGATAGCGGATTTTGCACTGGCCCGCCGCACGGGCGCTGAGGTATGCGGCCGGCGAATGCCCCGGCACTGGGAGCGTGCCGGTGCAGTTGAGGAAACTCTCGCCCGTCCAGCAACTGGCCGTCACCGGGCCGGTCACGCCAGGGGCCAGCCGCAGCCGCACGCCCGGCAAGCCCACCTGCTCGTTGAAGCAGCAGTACAAGTCCCCGTTGGTGAAGAGTACCGCCAGGTCATTGGAGCCGTCGGCGTTGAAATCGGCACAGGCCACGGCCCTCTGTCCCAGCCGCAGCCCGTTGGGGTTGGCCTGCGTGCCAGGCAGCCGCAACTCGCCCTCCTCGCCGAACGAGCGAAAACCGCGATTGAAGTGGTACAGCAGGTCGCTCTGCTCGTAGGCCAGGCACAGATCCTGCCGGCCGTCGTGGTTGAGATCCATTACCTGGACGGCACTGGCCCCGGGCGGACACTTGTAGCTGATCGAGCCGCCGAAGCGAAGTACTTCGCGGAAGCCATCCTTGCCGTTGTTCTCCCAGAGCGTGTTCTTCTGTTTGCCGGCGAGGAAGATGTCCAACCGTCCGTTCTGGGCGAAGTCGCCCGCGGCGGCCAGCACAGTCCCGCCGCCGCTGGCGATATTGACGCGGACGGGCCGTTCGAACCCGCCGGCCTTGCCTCGCCAAAGCCTGCTGCCGCGCTCGCCCGGTTGCAGCACGTCGGGGAAGCCGTCGTTGTCCAGATCGGCCACGACGCATGCCGACGTCTGCCCTACAAGTGGCAAGTGAGACGGGGAGAAAGGGAGGAAGGGAGATTTCTTGCTGCTCTCCTTCTCCCTTTCTCCCCTTCTCCGTTTCTCCCCTTCCTCCGGCGCGGGCAGTTCCACTTGCTTCCACCTCTTCGCGTCGGCGATCAACAGCAGCGGCGTTTCCGTGCGGCTGACCAGCACACCCGGCCGGCCATCGGTCGAGCAGGGGGCCAGACCCAGGCAGTCGCCCAACGGCAGCGAGAGACGTTCGGCCGCCGTGAAGCGGCCGTCCTTGCCGGACAATCGGACCGAGAGCGTCTTGCCGTCCCAGGTGACCAGGTCTGCCAGCCCGTCGCCGTCGACGTTGATCCAGGCGAAGCGGCGCGACTTGCTATCGAGGCCCGCGGCGGCGGTCACGTCCTCGAAGGCTTCACCGTTGGGCCGGAAAAGCTTGTCGCCCGCCGCGGAGGCCGCGAACAGGCAGACCTTGCCGATCTTGCCCACCTCGACGGCGGCGATCCCGGCGGTCTCGCCGGGCACGTTGCCGACCTTCACGTAGGAGCTCCATTGGACGCCGAGTCTGACCGGCACGTCCGCATCCACATCGCGGACGACGTACTGCACCATGCGCAGCAGCATGTCGGTGCCACCGGCGAAGGTGCCGGTCATGTCGGGCGCGAGGCCGGTTACCTCCCACGTCTCCTTTTCACTCGCTTTGAGGTTCAACCACTCGCCCAGCACGTGCATGCGGGCCCGCTTCTCGGGGTCCTTGCTATCGACGAAGATGAGCACTGGGTCCCGGTTGTTCTTGAGTGTCTGCCGGATGTGCTCCAGGTGGTCCTTGTGACAACCGGCCAGGCTCACGCTTCCCGTGGCCGCCGGCTTTCCCTTCACGATCGTGGTCGCCGACAGCTTCCATAGCATGGCGTCGGCCGTGGCTTGCAGGGGGCCGGCGAAAATCAGATCGGCCTCCTGCGTCAGATGGATTGGCGTGAAACGGGGATTGATCAGCGCATGGCCGACGCCGGATGCGAGCAGAACCAGGGGCAGAGCCAGGCACGTTGTGATTCTCGACACGGCAATCGTCTCTAAAAAATTGTACGTCACGCTTTCCAGCCTGACATCGAACCGCGCAAGGTCAGGCTAGAAAGCCTGACGTACTTCATTGGCTTTTGTGCACGTCCCGGCCGGTGACCCCGGCGACTTCGGACGCCAACTGAAACATCGCTCGGGAGCGGGCTTGCCAACCTTGGCCGACAGCGAAGGTGCCCTTGAAGTGGCGGCCCAATTGCTCCTCGACCATGAGTACATGGTGCCCGCGCCGGGCCTGCTCCGCAGACAGATTTCCGCGGTCGAGCGCCTGCTCGACGAAGATCCGCGCTTCCAGTTCCTGAAGGCCTTCGATCATGGCCTCGAACCGGGCGCTCGATTCGGCGCCGTTCGGGCCGGGCCAGAGGCACTTCATGATGGAGAATCCGGGCGCTCCGCCGAAATGCTTGCAGCCGTCATAATAGGACTTGGCCCAATAGTCGCCGCCCATGCGCCCGGTGCCGTTATACCCTGTGAACATCGCCCGCTCGGGGAAGATCCTGAACGTCCAAGGGGTGCTGGTGCCGTTGACGACGATCGCGCCGCAGTCCGTGCGCGGCGTACAGAGCAGGATTTGCTCGCGCAGTTTCCAGCCGTGCCTCGATTCACCCCCGATCAGGAAGCTCTGGATATTCTCGACGACTTTGTAGAACGGCTCCGGGCCGTTCTTTTGTACACCGTCCCAGTAAGCCGAATGGAAAGTCGTCTTGTAGAGTTCCACAAATGCCGGATCCGGCTTGCCAATGGACATCGCTACGTTGGCATCATGGGAGCCGCAGATCCAGAACACCTCGGGCGTGAATTGGCGGAGGAGCGGTTTGAGTTTCGGGTCGCCGTCCTGGTCCCAGCCATAGCCCCAGAACATCGCTCGATCCAACCCCTTGGCCGCCATGTGGCGATAGAGCGAAGTGGCAAACGGCTGCCAGTATCTCTCCCGGCCCGGCACCTCCGGGCCCAGGTTCATGCGCTCTTCTTTGCCGGAGGCTTCGTTCCAGACTTTGACCTCCACGCCCCCTTGAAACCCGTGCATGACCACAAACGCGATGACTCGCGGCTTGCCGCAGTTCTTCACGACCAGGTCCAGGTAACGGTCCAGCGTGGCGTAGTCGAAGGCGAGCGAACCGTCCTGCTTGCGAATCCACTTGATCGTCGAGTCGTCTCGATTGCCGAATTCCGTGCCGAGGAGCACGGGCACGAACCACACGCGGTTGCCCGCACGTGCGAGCTGGCGGAGGCTGGCCTCGATCAGCTCCCAGTGCTTGTCGGACCACAGCGGGGTCTGATACTGTTTTGCGACGCCGTACGGCGATTGCTCAACGGCGACAATCGTCTGGAAATCGCGCGGGTCCGGAAGCTTCCAGTCCAACACCTCCACTTCCAGGGGCAGCGTGGCGGCCGGGAAATTCGGCCCTGCGACGCGCACGGCGCCATGGTACAGCCCCGGCGCGGCGTCCGCCGGGATCTTCACCGACAACCAATAGGGTTGGCAGGAATCGGCTGAAATCCGCTCCGGCAGCGCGGCGGTGATCCAGTCGAAGTATTGAATCCGGCCCAGGGCCGCGGCGGCGGCGGTTCGACTTGCCAGCGTTTCGGGCGCGAACGAGACCAGTGCGCGGGCCTTGGTCCCGGTCCAATCGCCGTAGCGCGAGTTGCCGCCGCCAATCTCGAGCATTTCGCCACCCACGATGCGCCCTTCCCCCAGCGAGCTGATGTCGCCCATCGGTTGCGGTTTCATCCCGAAGATGTGGACGGACCTGGCGGGAAACGTCGCACCGGCAGGGCCCTTGAGCGAGGAGGCCATGACCTGCACATGGGCCAACTCCTTGTCGGTTCCGACAACCAGTTGCGCGGAGTACGTCCCGTTGCGTGCACCGGTCAGCCGGATCGCGCCCGCGCTGCGCCCGCTTCGAGATACTCCGGCGAGAACATGCGGCGGGTCATGTCCTCTGTCCAAACCTGCACGCCCTTGGGCCGGCCCAAGGATGAGGGCACGTTCGTGGACGCGCAGCGCAACTCCAGCCGCGAGAGCCGCGCGTGTTCCCACTGTCTATCCTCCACCGCGCGGTATCCGAACCATTCTTTCAACACGTAGGGATGCAGCGGGGCCGCGCGGAGTTCGATCGCCAGGACATTGGTCCCGCGACGCAGCAGTTGCCGGGGAATGGGCAGGGAATGGATGGTGCGGTTGCGGACTTGATAAAGCCGCGAGCCCAGCGGCGTAAGTTCGTCGGCACTCCGCATGACCCGCGCGGGCGGCGGTTCCCTCCCCTTGTATCGCGACCTCTCTTCCTCCGACAGGTCCGCAAACGTTGCCACGTAAGCCGCCTCCGGGTACTCCTCCGCCATCGTTTCGGCGTCGAAATCGCCGGCCGGAAGATGGCCGCGCGCGATTTCCTTGCCGTTGACGTACGCCCTGAGCCCGCCGATATAATCGGCGCTGAAGGTCACGGCGCCTGCCGCAGCCGCGTCGGGAACCTCGAAGCGGAAACGCAAAAAGACCCCGCGCAGCCAGCCATTTCTTTCCGGCGTGCCGCAGGTATATTGTGCCGGCGAGCCGACTCCGTCCGGTTTCCGCAGGCGCGGCCATGTCGAATCGTCGAAGTCCGGCCCGCGCCACTCGTCGGCGGGCGGCTCCGTGATGCTTCCGACCCTGATGAACACCCTGTTCTTTCTCGCGAAGCTGTTGTATTCCACCTCCACCGTGACGTGGTCGCGCCAATCCTCTCGTTGCCGCGACCATGGGTCCATGGTGCCCGAGTTCTCGGACGCCAGGCGCTCGCGCACTTGTTTCGAGAGCTTGCCGAGCAAGGCCGCGCCCAAGACCTTTTCGCCTTCGGCCTTCAGCGCCTTGGGGGCGATTCTCTGCACGCCGAATTGGTAATAGGTCCGGCAGTAAGCGCTCTCGTCGAGGATCAGGGTGCCGCTGTCCCGGCCGGCGCTGCCCGCCCACGCGACCGCGCAGCACACGAACAAGCAAAGTATGCCCGCGGCAACCCGTGAAGTCTGATTCATTTAATATGCTCCAGCGCAAACGGTTCGAAGAGCCCGTAACCGATCGTGTCGTACTCCTTGCCCGGCGGCGGACCGCTTTCCGGGGCCATGTGGAACAGCTTCGGGCTGGCTGTGCCGACGATCTTGCCGGCGTGGTGCGGGCCGAGCGTGTTCTTGAGCGTGCCGATCACCCGCACCTCGATCGTGTTGACGCCCGCGACGACGTCTTTCGTCACGTCGCACTGCCAAGGGGCGAAGCCGATGTAGCCTGCCGAACGGTCGTTGACGAGAACTTCCGCCACGCTGCCGTACCAGGCCGGCAAGCGTACGACGTACCGTCCGGAGGGCTTCGGCAGATCGAAGCTCTGCCGGTACGCTACTGCCGCGGAATACAGCGGCATTCCCTGTTCGTTCCATTTACCGAGCTGCAAGGGCGCGGCGGGCACGATCGTGAAGCCGGCCTCCGCCGCTTTCAGGTCGAAGTCGCCCAACACGTAGGCCGCGGCCAGCTCGTGATACACCGTGAACGGCCTGGCCCGGATCGTCACCTCGTTCGCGCCGTCTTGGCAGCCGTTGTGATGTCGATGCGGCCGAACGACTTGTCCAGCCACCACGAGTCTTTCCCGAGCGCCAGCGGCTTGCCGTTGCAGGTGATCGCATACAAGTCGGGCCGCTCGACGACCACGTGCAGCGGCTTGGGCACTTCGCCATCAATCGTAAAACGATAGGTCGCCTCGCAGCCGCTGTCGGGCGGGAACTTCTTCGTGATCAGCTCGTCGCGGAACTGCACGGCGCTGTCCCATGGATTCTGCGACATGCCGTTCTGCTGGAAAGCGAACTGGCATCCCAGGTAACAGTAGACGTTCTTCTTCGTCTGGCCGCCGGCCGTCACGTCGAGATAATCCAAGGTCAGCACGTTCGGCTCCGTGGGGCGGATCTCAAGCGGACCGGTGGGCGCGATCCTGGTCGCGGGTGCATCAGCCGACAAGGCGGACGCTGCATCCGCCTTCGGTGCAGAGCGCGAAAGGAACAACAACAGGCTTCCGCAGGGCGGCAGGCGATAGGCAAGCTTGATCCCGGCTTGTGGCGACTCCCCCTCTCCCTTCGGGAGAGGGTCGGGGTGAGGGGAGTTCAGGCCGATTTGGCTCCTTTTCACCGCCCTCGCCTGCGGACCGCCCTCACCCCCTGCCCCTCTCCCGAAGGGAGAGGGGAGCTTGATGCCGGCCCCCTTCGCCTGCAAACCACCCGCAGCCCCTGCCGTTCTCCCGTAGTTAGCGGGGAGCCGCTCGCTCGGATAGGGCCTGATGCACCCTTTTTCCAGGTCCAACTGCTCAGCCCCTTGCAAGAAGGTCGAGACCACCTCGCCGCTGCTGGGCCACTCGATGCTCGTGTTGACCAGCAACAGCAGGTCCCCGTCGTCCAACTGCCGGCGATGGTGGAAGAGAATGCCTTTGTCACCGGGGCTGCGGCGAATGGCGAACGAGTCGCGGCCGACGCTGAACTCGTCGCCGGCCAGGGCCAGCAAGCGGGGCAGAATCGCCTCGGGCGTCACCTGCTTCCAGCCCGCGGCTTTGGCCGCCGCCCGCCCGCGGTCCGATTCCTTGCCGTCGACCCGTTGCGGCGGCGGGCCGCAGCAGAGCACGCGCCCGCCCCCGCGGACGAAGTCCTCGATCAGTCGCATGGTCGGCTCGTTGAGATTCTCGGTGCACGGCGGCAAGATAACGGTGTGATAGGCCCGCCGGCCGATTACCAGCCGCGGGGATCCAGCATCATTCCGGACCTTTCCATGGCGCATGATGATGTCCTCGCAGCCGATGTCGTACTCGACCTGGGCCCGTTCGAGCAGGTTGACCAGATCCTGAAAACGATCGCCGATTTCCTTCATTTTCGGGTGCTGCCGCATGGGAGTCTGGTAGAACTCGAAGTCGTGCAACTGATACATCCAGGCCGAGGTCGTGGGCTCGATCAACAACACGCTGTTGATCTGCTCGCCCTGCGACATGGCGGCCGACAGCCGCGTGAAGTAGCCGCCCAACACGTGGTACGCCTTCCACCACGGCTCGTGATAGGAGAACGACTGCGGATAGTCCCATTTGCGGGCACCGCGGATGGTAATGTCCGAGAGGTGCTGGTCGAGCGTGTTGATGCCCAGCACGTACAGCCAATCGCCGACCCGCTTCATGTCCTCGAAGCGAAAGTCCCAGCCGCTCGCCCCGTAGGCCTCGCACAGGGTGCGTCGCTTGCCGAGCTGGTTGGCCACGCTGGATAGCTCCTTCACCATCCGCGCGTTGCCGAACTGCGAGTGAACTTGTTCTCCGTACTGGTTGCGCAGGCAATCGATCGCCGGCCGCTGCGGCCAGGCATACACGGCCATGTTGTCGGGCACGGCTGTGGCGGCCGGCCACTCGTGCTCCCAGTAGTGCCCGGTGAACTCCAGCCCGTGGTCCCGGCAATATTCGGAATAGGGCTTGCTCCAGCGCTCGATCATGAGCTCCAGGAGGACTTGGAAGTAGTTGTGCCGCAGACGTTTCCAGTCGCCCACGGGCCGCGCCAGGCCGGCCAGGTTGGGCAGCAGTTCGTATCCCCAGCGCTTGCGGAACTGCTCGGGCAGATCGTCGGTCCAGGGCAGGCCGCCCGCCGGAATAAGGTTTGGCTCGTCGCAGAAGGAGCCGGGCACGCGCTTGCCGAACTGGCCGCCGATTTCGCGCTGGTAGGCGCCGAGGGTGATTTCCAGGAACTTCTGCGTCACGCCCGGATAAAGCAGATCGACATAGCACTTCCCGCCGAACCAGGGAGAATCGGGGGCGCGGCGAACGGCCGCGACAAGGTACTGGCCCTCGGGCAGGGCCTCTCCCCGGCGGGCCAGGGCAGTGACGTCTTCGCAGCCGCCCTCGCCGAGGCGGAAGACGGCTGAGCACATTGTCGCCCGGTTTCTCCGGCCGCTTGACTTCCGTAAAGAACAGGCCGCGGCCGCGCGATTCCGGCATCGCGGCGGGCACCAGTCCGCTGGCGAAGCCCGAAGGGTAGGAATCCTCGTCGTAGATCCACACGTTCATGTCCAGCCGCTCCGCCTCATCGAGGGCAGCCTTCCAGAGGCGGAACCAGTCGGCGGAAAGGTACGGCGTCATCAGCCCGGGACGCGGATGGACGAACACCTGCTTCACCTTCTGCTCGGCCAGATCGCGCATCGTGCCGCGGACCTGGTCTTCGCTGAGCATGTCGTTCCAGACCCACAGCGGGCTGGAGCTGTATTGGCGGGGCGGATCGGCAAACATGGCCCGCAGCGCCGTCGAATCGGCCGCCGCCAACCGTTGCGCGGCGCCGCGCCTGCCACGCACAGAACGATAGTCGCCCAGATGCTGGAAAACACCACAAAGCCGTAGCGCGTCATCACCGATCTCCGCTTGGTGTCAAGGTGCTCGCTCGGGGGTCCGGCCTGCGCCGAACCGCCCACCATAACAGGTTCCATGGTAGAAGGTGGGAGAACGTCGGACAAGGTGATCATCGAGAAGTGCCTTTCTGAAAGCCGGACATTTCATCTGCGATCTTGCCAAGATTGCCACCAATGCACTTTTCCTTGTCGTTTTCGGCCATTTTCTACCTCGCATGGCGTAAAATGATTGTCCAATGGGCTGGCACGGCTGTTTAACACATGTGCAATAACACGGATAAAACGTGACGTCGCTGTCTTTTGGCTACAAACGCTTTCCTCTTGAGAGGGTAGCAAGAAGCGGGCGCTAATTTGCGCTAACGGGCCTTATTCGGGCGCTATTTCGCCTTGCGCGGGCTTATTCGGTCGCTTCTGGCCGTTGCCGGCAACTTCGCGCTCGGCCTTCAGCCAGAACTCCTTCATTCTCCCGCTCGCCGGGCCTCGCGCCGTTGGTATTGGGCCCTCCTTCCGGCTGCCGGCTTGTCCCTGCACGCGGGCGGCTGAGGGCCGTTGCGGGCCTGCTCTGGCACAGACGGTTGTTGGGCGTGGGGTTCCATGGCACATCTCCAGGGGGTTGACGGGTGGAAAGAGACAAGCGCATAACTATAGCGTATTATCAATAACTATGAACCTCATGTCAAGGCCCGCGGCGGAAAAATCTGCTGCCCGGCCCGCGTCCGAAGTCGACGCGCTCGCCCTAAGCCTCGCACGCGCAAGGACTTCCGACAGAGGAAATAACTCCACACTTATTGAAAAATAATCCAAAGAAATCTTCAGATGGCCGGAGGTGGGGGCTGCCCGACGGCGGAAAACGCGCCGTAAGTGCTTGCCAGGAAATCACTTGAGGATTCCCAGCCAAAATCGAGGAAAGGAAGATGGCCGAATGGCAGCAATCGCCAGCGCAACTGCCGCGGCAGGCCGGTCCAGTTAGGACAAGTTCGGGTGGTTCAAGCCACGTCGTAATTCGGGAGAGGCTGGTGCTCGCGGCCAGCCTCTCCTCGACTCATCCGAGTTTCTTTCTCCTGTCGATTCACACTTCTGTTTCCTGTGTGCGTGAGCGGCTCGCGTGCTGGCAGGGTGGACAATCCCGGAAAAGTTTTCCGGGATCGGGGCCGGTGTCGGCGCAGTCTCCCGGCGCCGCACCTAATCCCGCACGGTTTGTAGCGACAATTCACCAGTCGTCTGGGTGAATCTTATCCGCCCACTTGAATTCCTGCCGCGTCAGAATCATACTGAGTGGCGTTCTCGGGCTTCTGCCTCCTCGGCGACACAACCGAGCCGGCAGCCCCATCACCCCACGCGCAGGCAGCGTTTCGCAACCCGGCATGGAGCCCCACCTCCTTGCGAGGTTGAGTCGTCCACCCGGTTGCACCGGCGGCACCCCGCCAAACGAAAGCACACCGCCCTTTGATGGGTGCTGGCTTCGTTGATTTCTTGGGTGCCAGTTCCCCTTTTTGCAGGCGGCAGCCCGTCCCGGCTTTTGGCCTGGGCGGGTGCTCGCTTGGCCAACCAAGCAACAACGGAAAGACCATGAAAACCAAACACCTCGTCGCCATAGCTCTCCCGGCCCTCGCCGTGCTCGCATTCACCCCATTTGCCCGCGCCCAGCTCTACGTGTCGAACTTTAACTCCGACACGGTGGGCAAGTACAACGCCACGACCGGCGCGGCCGTCAACGCCAACTTCATCACCGGGCTAAGCGGGCCGTATGGACTCGCGCTATCCGGCAACAATCTGTACGTGGTGAACTATGACTCCGGCACGGTGGGCGAGTACAACGCCACGACCGGCGCGGCCATCAACGCCAACTTCATCACCGGGCTAAACTACCCGGCTGGACTCGCGCTGTCCGGCAGCAGTCTCTACGTGGCGAACGAATTCGGCGACAACGTGGGCGAGTACAACGCCACGACCGGCGCGGCCATCAATGCCAACCTCATCACCGGGCTAGACAATCCGACTGGACTCGCGCTGTCCGGCGGCAATCTCTACGTGGCGAACGAATACCGTGACAAGGTGGGCGAGTACAACACCACGACTGGCGCGGCCATCAACGCCAACTTCATCCTCCCTGCGCTCTACCCGAGCGGACTCGCGCTCTCCGGCAACAATCTCTACGTGTCGGTCTATTATGGTACCGGCGGCACGGTGGGCGAGTACAACGCCACGACCGGCGCGGCCGTCAACGCCAACTTCATCGCCACCGGGCTAAGCAGCCCGACTGGACTCGCGCTGTCCGGCAACAATCTCTACGTGGCGAACTCCGGCTCCAGCATCGTGGGCGAGTACAACGCCGCGACTGGTGCGGCCATCAACGCCAACTTCATCACCGGGCTAAGCGAGCCGGAAGGACTGGCCATCGCCGTCACCACTCCCGAGCCATCCACCTTCGCCCTGCTTGGCACGGGTGCTATTGGGCTGTTGGGGATGGCGTGGCGGAGGAGGAGGAATCGACGGCTTTCGACTTCCCTTGCCACGGAGCCGGCCGCGACCAGCCAAGATGCTCCGCGCATATTATCGTCCCTTCGAAGGCACATCGCGACGTTCCTTGCGACCCTGGTTGCGGTCACTGCGGCCGCCAATGGCTTCGCACAAACCAGCACCCTGATTTATTCCGGGACCGATCATCGCGATCTGATCTTCGATCCCCAACTACGACAATCACATGAACCTCGTCGCGACCTTGCCCAACCTTACCGGCGGATTGACTTTCAGTCCGGTTAGCGACGTGCTCTACACGGTCGATGTGGCGACGGACCAGTTGCTGGCGTGGAACACGGACAACTGGAGCGAGGAGTTCAGCATGAACATCGGCGAGACGGTAGGGGCGTCCAGCCCGTTGGGCAACGGCGCGATGACCACCAGTGCCGATGGCTCCGAGGTTTTTCTCTCCACGCCCAGCGGCGTGCGGATGTTCCAGGTCCCCGTGCCAGAACCGTCGGCCATTGCCCTGTTGGGCGTCGGCACTATCGGGCTTGCGGCGTACGCTTGGCGACGGCGGAAGCAAACGGCCTAGCGGACTCCGAAGGCGTCAAACCACATCCGCAGCGGCGCGGAGCCCCAGGGGCTGAAGTCGATCGTGATGAAATTCACTTTCGCGGGAAGGTCGCCGTCGCGCTTCCACTGCTTGTCGTCGGCCGCGGGACGCAACGGTATCTTCCAGTACTTCCAATCAATCCGCTCGTCGATCATCGGATAGTTGCGAGGATCGTCACTTGCCGGCCGCAAGATGCAGTACTTATTGTCCGCCTCGTAGAGCGTAATAATGGGCAACAGGCCGCCGCCGGACGGGTTGATATACCTGTTCCAAAACACAAGGTAGTTCTTGCCTTGCAGTGGGACGTCGAGGTTCTTGCTGCGCGGATAGAGCAGGCTGACCATGTTGCCGGAGGGCGAGGGCGTCGCCTGGACCTCTACGGAAGTCGGTCCGGAAAGGGTGCACTCTTTGTCGTCGACAAACTGGACCCGCGTCTTGGCGTCGGGGACCCCGTGGTTGGGTCCGATGGGGATGTAGGTCTGTTGCGTCCAGTACGCGCCCTCGCGGGGGAACATCTCCCCTTGGAACGCCCAATCCGCTGCCTTCCCCGCGACTCCCTTGACTCCCAGCGGCGGGAGGTTGTCGACCACGTGGAAGTCGCGATAGGCCAGGTCGGAGAAGCGGCCATTGGTGACCGTCACCCCCACGCGATAGTAGCCGGCCTCCCGGAAGGCGTGGGTGACGCTGGACTGGTGCTCAACCGGGCTGCCGTCGTCGAGGTCCCAGCGGAAGATGATCTTCCTGCCGGCCTCGTCACTGCTCTTGGCGGCGTTGAAGAAGGCCGGCTTGCCGGCCACCGCCCACGACGGCCCTTCGAGCACGGCCCGCGGCGAAGCGGTAATCTTCGCATCGCCCGCGTGCTCGGTGACGTTGCTCACCCCCTCCGCAACCACCAGGTTGTCCTCCTTGTTGTCCAGCACGTTGCCGCCCATGTCGAGCCAATCGAGCCAGCGCAAGTAGATGCCGATCCGATTGTCGCGGATTTCGTTGTTGTCGAGGACCCAGTGATAGACTTTCCTGCGCGGGCTGCCCGGGTCGCCCCACAGCACCACGCCGGCGCCCTTGTTGCCGATGCACTTGTTGCCCCGGCAGACGGTGTGGTTGGACTGCCCGATGATGATGATCCCCCCGGCGCCGCCGCGGGGGTCCATCGTGACGGCTGGGAAGGGGAAGGGGGCATTGTATTTCACGGTCCCGTTGTAGCAGCACTCGTTGTCCTCGATGACCGACTCGTCGCTCAGGCCGATCCAGATCCCGTGACTGCCGTAGTTGGCCTTATTGCGGCGGAAGATGTTGCCGCCCGCTTGCGACTCGAAGCAGTTGTTGTGGGCGTAAGACGCATCGTTCCGCTCGAAGACGTTGCCGCGGCTCACCCAACGGTTCAAGGGACGCAAGAAGACGCCGTCGCCGCCGTGGGTGATGTCGTTGTCGCCGAAGTAGTTGTCGTCCGAGCCGTTCTCGATCAACACGCAGGCCGAATCCCTGGCGTGCGTCTCGCCCGGAGAGATGCGGATGCCGTAACTCAGGTTGTTCTTCGTGAAGCGGTTCCGGCAGGCGGTGACCATCCAGACGCAGGTGTTCGAGGTGTGGGAGAAATCATTGTTCTCGATGACGTTGTCGTTGGAATTGAGCAGTTCCAGCGCATCCCAGACGTTATTGGCCTTGTTGTGGCGGAGTGTCGAATGATCGACGCCGTCGAGGATGATCCCGCCGTGGTACGGAGGCCCCCACCAACCCCAAGCCGGATACGTGTAGTTGTCGGAGAAGTCGCAGTCCTCGATTGTCCAGTTGCTGCCGTGCTGGATCTTCAGCGCCACGTCCCAACCCTTGGCGTTGATGTTCTTGAGCGTTACGCCGGAGACCTCGCCGGCCGAGATGGCGATCCGCTTGTAATCCTTGGGATCGAGCTCGGGATGGGCGCCCGTCAGCCAGGCGCCGCCGCCGTCGACCGTGATGTTCGAGGCCTTGATGACGATCGCCCCATACTTCTTCACTGGATCGAGCTTCGTGTTCCGGGTGATTTCCAGCACCGGCCGCGTGTCCGGTTTGACCTGGGGGGCGGGCTGCGCGGCCGTCGCCACGGCCATAAGCCAAAACCAGGGTGACAGATACAGCGGCGCGCAGAACTTGGTCCTTTGACAGGTCATTGCTCGTCTCCTTTGCCTCAGGTGATTTCGAAGGTGCGGATTTTCCAGGGGTCGATCTTCAGTCTCAGCCGGCCGTCTTTCAGGTCCGCATCCGCCCGCTTTACCCCGCGCAGGTCGGTTTCCGCCGCCTGACTCGAGGAAAGGCCGAGAGTGATTTCAGCGTCGGCGGGCCGGCCGTCCACCTCAACGGCCCGCAACTCCAGCGACCCGCTCGACTTGCGGCGGAGGGTTGTGACCATAACATTGCTCGGACGGGCGGCGAGGAAGCTCATTGCCGGCGGCAGCTTCCCGTGCTGCGGGACGGCCACACGGCACAAGAGCGGCCGATCCAAGGCCGCAGCCGCGCGCAGGGCGTCCGCATGGCGAAACTCCGGCGTGCCCTCCGCGGGGACGTGTGGCACCAGCACATGGCGATACTCCGCGTAGATCGGCCAACCGATATCGCGGGTGAAAAACGACTCCCATTCCCGCATTACCAGGTTCGAGATGCCGCCCCCGGCATCGCGGCGGAAGAACTGCGTGCCGTTATGGATCACCAGCAGCCCGGCGTCCTTGCCCACCAGGTCGACGAACGTCAGGGCGTGGAACGTCGAATTCTTGGTCGGCTCGACGCCGAACGGATAATCCCGCAGCAGCGTGGTCGCCGGGAAGGAAGGCGCCAGCGAGAACCAATAGCCCTCCTTGATGTCGGCCGGGTGCGGGGCAACATCCCGCGGAAACGCGTCCGGCTTGGGCGGCACAAACGTCAACATGCGGCTGTAGACCTCGACGCCGCGGGCGCCGGCGGCCAGGCTGATGCGAGTCTCGAATCGCAGCTCGGGCAGCGAGTGCTGCGCCCGCACTTCCGCACGCACCGGGCCCTTGGCCAGCCAGTCGATCACAGCCTTCGACTTTCCGCTGTCATAGAACTCCGGAGGCTGACGGCCCATGACTTTCGCCACGGCCAGGTTCGGCCGGCCCGTCAACCGCGGGAAAGGCCCCTTGTCGGCATCGAGCATCTCGCGCCCCGACGCCTTGTCCACGACGCTGGCGATGCCGCCGGTGTCGGCGGCCAGTCGGACCCGGAGGTGCTCGTTTTCCAGAACCAACTCCTTCTCATGAATCTTCAAATCCGTCGCCGGCTTTTTCGCTGCCCGCGACGGGATCTTCTCCCCTTTGTCGAACTCCAGGTAATACGTGTCGTAGCCGGCGCTAGGCACCTCGCTCGCGCGGAAGGCGACCTCCGCTACGACCAACTCGTCGGCCGGCTGCTCGTTGGGCTTTCTGACGAGCTGCGAGGGCACGATGCGGCCCGCGCGGTCGCGGACGACGACGCTCCTGGTGCCCGCCGGCAGCGGATAGATTCGTCCCGTGGCAACGACGTCGGAGCATGGCCAGCAGTGCGGATTCAGCACCGTGACCGCCATCGGGCCCTGGGCACCGGTGGCGCTTCCGATCCGCCGGCCCAGGTCCGCCAGCGTGGAATCCAGCACCTGCCGGCACTGTTCCTCTGCCGCGTCGAGGTGGTTGTAGCCGATCACACCCCAGGCGAAGTTGTGCCTGTCTTCCAGGCGTTCGGCCGGGGCCATGCGGTCTCCCTGCCAGCGGGAATACTCGCACAAGCCCACGTCGTGGCTCTGCGAGGCCAGCAGGTCTTTCCAGGCCCTCTCGATCCGTTCGACCTGTGATTTCGAACCCAGCGACGACGCGGCGGCGTCGAAGACCTCGGTGGCCAGCAACAGTGCTTCCATCTTCCGCTGCGCGACGCGGACCTGGTCGCCGCCCAGCCCCCAGGTGCACGACTTGTTCCAGGCGTCCATAGGCAGGAGGACGGTTTCCTTGGCCTGCGCCGTATTTGTCGAGATATTCGCGGATGGTGACAAACTTGACGCGACCTTTCTTGGCGAACCCCATGTACCTGGCCGGGGCAGAGAGATAGGCCGGCGTCTCCGGAGATTCCCAGCCAAACTCTTCCCAGCAGAAGACCATCGGCGTGCCGAGCTTCTTGAGCTTGTTGAACTCCGCGGCCTTGAGCAATTGGTCCGCCTGGGGCGAGTAGCCGAAAAGGCCGTTCTTCGGCACCGTCAAGACCGTCGTGCCATCGATGCCTTTCCAGAAGATGACATTGTAATCCAGCGACGGGCAGCCCGCCCGGCCCCAAGTGTCCACCTGCGCCAGGCTGGCGTATTTGTATCCCGACAGCGCCGTGAGCTGCGGGAGCTGCGGATGCGTGAACTCCTCTTCGTGGAGCATGGTGGCGACATCGTAGCCCAGGGCCTTGCGGATCGTTTCGCGGCCGACGACGATCTGGCGGATGTTCGATTCTCCGCCGACGGTGGTGCCCATCGGTTGGGCGTAGCTGCCGCCGATCAACTCGATCTTGCCCTCCGCCAGGCACTTGCGCAGCCGGGCGGCCACTTCCGGGAACTTCTCCGCGAGGAGCTCGTAGGCCCGCGCATCGGACTCGAGGCAGGTCTTCACGTGGGGCTCGCGATCTGCCATCTCGACGGCGTCCAGGTACGCCAGCATGCACGATTCGATACCCAATTGCCAGCCGATGCCGATGTAGCTCCAGTGATTGCAGAGCGTGACGCAGAAGTCGGGGCCTTCGGCCGCGGCGGCCTCGGCCGCCCCAGCGGCGTGAGTCAGCAGAGGCCAGGCCATCGCGCCCCCAAGCCCTCCGGCAATGCTCATCTTAAGGAAGCGACGTCGTGAAGTACGATTTTCCATCTGCACGTCTCCTTGAAAAAATCCCACAGGATGAAAGATTGCACCGCCACCATGCGCTGGCGTCCACATGCTTTACCCCGGGCCGGGCGCAGTCTCTGTCGCATCCAGCCGCAGAATACTTACCCTGAGGACCTGTGGCCCCTGCCAAGGCAGCCGTTCAACCCCCGGCGCATGCCAAGGAATCGAATCGAATGGTACGGCTGCGATTCTAGCGCGCCCCCACGGAATAGTAAATCCACCCAATCACTAGAACCCCGGAATTTTTCGTGAGGCTGCTCCCAAAACAAACTCTCCGGTGGGGTCCCGATTGTGTACATCGGCGGCCCGCATAACCCGAAACCTTGGGGCGGACCCGGGGCGCTGGACAGTTTTTGGGTAAAGTTAAGGTGTGCTGTTTTGACTGAGACTAGCGGCCCGCGACACCCCTCCCAGGTGTCGCGCGGCCGCAAAGCCGCCAGTACCTTTTGTTCTGCTAAAAGACTCTCCAGCCTAAGTCGGCCGTAGGCCGAAATTTTAGCGCCGAAATTGTCGTTGTTTTTGTCGTCGATCGGCCCAGTACACGTCCCATGGATATTGGTTATCTAACGATTGATGTGGTCTACGACGACAGTAGAAGTCGAAGTACCACGTCAAGCCCGCCTTCAACTCGGCTACCGTTTCGTAGCCCTGCAAGTACACGTTCTCGTACTTCACGCTCCACCACAGCCGTTCGATGAACACGTTGTCCAAGGCGCGGCGACGGCCATCCATGCTGATCGCAATCCCCTGCTGTTCCAGCACGCCCGTGAAAGCCTGGCTGGTGAACTGCGTCCCCTGGTCGGTGTTGAAAATCGCCGGCCGACCGCGACGTAACGCGGCCCGGAGGGCCTCCACACAAAAGTCGCTGTCGAGCGTATTCGACAGGCGCCACGCCAGTACGTATCGGCTGTGCCAATCCAAAATTGCAACCAAATACATGAATCCGTGCTGCATCGGCACGTAGGTGATGTCCGCGCTCCACACCTGGTCCGCCGCCGAAACCACGACGTCCCGCAGCAAATACGGGTAAATACGATGGTCTGGATGCGGCTCGCTGGTCCGCGGCCGCGGGTAGATCGCCTCGATCCCCATCACCCGCATAAGACGCTGAATGCGTTTGCGGCCCACCGCATAGCCTTCTTGCTGCAAACTCCATGTCAGTCTCCGTGATCCGTAAAAAGGCAAGCGAAGGTGTACCTCGTCCATGATCCGCATCAGCTTCAAATCCTCCGCCGACGTTTCCATCCTTTGGTAATAGCACGATGAACGCGACAAGCCCAGCAACTCGCATTGCCTGGTGATGCTCAGGGCCGCGTGGTCCGAGTCGATCAGCCGCCGCAACTCAGTGATCGAACTGGGCAGCTTTTTTTTTGAGCCACTCGAGCTCGACCTTCAGCCGGCCGATCTGTTGGTACAGGTCGTCCAGCAGGGCCTCACGATCTTCTCGTTGGCCATCGTCCGCTTCCGTAAAGACAAGCTCGATATTGGCCAGGAGCTTGCGTTTCCACTGGCTGACCAGGTTGCCATGCACGGCGTACTGACTGGCCAATTCACTGATCGTCTTGTCTCCACGCACCGCCGCCAAGGCCACCTTCGCCTTGAACGTCGAATCGTAACGCTTGCGACTCCGTCGCTTCGCCATCGCTGAATCCTTTCTGAAACTCGGTTAAGGGCATCCATTCCACACCTTAACCGCGCGCCCAGTTTTCCGGGTCCCGCGCACCTGCGCATTTGCGAAGTCCGCTTACGATTCTGCGCAAACGTGGCATTCTTTCGGAAGAAAACGCTTGACAGGGCAAGGAGACGGGTATAGGTTGTGGCCAGTGCTGGTCTTGGCGAAGGTGTACAGGTTTCCGGTTCCCGAGGTGTGCTGAGAAGTCCAACGCCGGCGAGAATAGATTGCGTGGGATTGGGATGAAGAGGTTGCTTGCAGCATTGGTCAGCGTGCTTTCACTGTCGGCTTCCGTTCCTGGTACATTCAAGTCATCATTCGGTGGTCTCTGACATGAGTCAGCGAAAACAGTTCGAAACAGCGCTGTGCGAGATCGAGCGGCGCTATCGGCAACTCCTTGAAGCAGTCACCAGCTACACCTACTCGGTCGAGCTCAGGGATGGCGTGCCGCGTTCAACCTCCCACAGTATGGGGTGCCTGGCTGCGACGGGTTATACTCCCGCGGACTTTGCCAACGATCCGTATCTCTGGATCACTATGGTTTATCCGGATGACCGTGAATTGATCCGGCAACACGCGGCAAAGACCTTGGCAGATAGCGGGGCTGGTCCGATCGAACACAGGATTCTCCATCGAGACGGAAGCGTTCGCTGGGTGCGCCACAAGGTCATTTCTCACCACGATGAAGAAGGGCGACTGGTGCGCTACGACGGCCTCATCGAGGACATCACGGAGCGAAAGGTGAGCGAGGAGCGATTCCGGCTCCTTGTCGAGTTCGCTCCCGATGCGATAATCGTGGTGGACGGCGGAGGGCAGATTGTCCTGGTAAATGCCCAGGCGGAAACGCTGTTTGGATACTCCCGCGACGGGCTCCTTGGGCAGCCGGTCGAACTTCTCGTGCCGCATGGTTTGCGCGATCAGCATCGCGCGGACCGCGCGGCTTATGCCGCAGAGCCCCGCCCGCGCGGGATGGGTACGCACTGCGATCTAAGCGGTCTTCGCAAGGACGGCAACGAGTTTCCTGCCGAAATCGCCTTGAACCCCAGCGGAACCGAACACGGCACGTTATTCTATGTGGTAGTCCGCGACTTGACGGAGCGCCGACGTGCACAAGCCGCATTGCGAGAGAGCGAACAGCGATTCCAGCTTGCCGTGGACGGCACCGACGCTGGAATCTGGGACTGGGATATGCGTGCCAATTCGGTCTATTACTCGCCTCGCTGGAAGAGCATGCTGGGCTACGAGGACCACGAAATCGGCAATGACTTCCGCGAATGGTTAGATCGCCTTTACCCGGAAGATCAACCACGTGCGCTGGCTGCGATTCAGGATTACCTGGAAGGTCGGAAAGCGGAGTACGAACTGGAACACCGACTGCGGCACAAAGACGGCACATCCCGCTGGATCATCGCCCGTGGAGCGGCGGTCCGCGACTCCACCGGCAAGCCGTATCGCATGGTTGGCTCGCACATCGACATTACCGAACGCAAGCGCAGAAGAGAGCGTGCGGGAGACTCTGTCACAACTTATCGCGGCGCAGAAGATCCAGCAGCACCTTTTCCCCGACCATCCGCCGGCACTGCCGGGATTCGATATTGCCGGCAGTTTGTATCCGGCCCAGTTTGCGGCCGGAGATCACTTCGACTATCTCGCTATGCCCGATCACTGCCTCGGAATTGTCGTCGCCGACGTCGCCGGACACGGGGTCGGCCCTGCGATCTTGATGGCTTCGACTCACGCGCATCTTCACGCGCTGGCGGCGACCTGCACCGATGTGGGAGAAATCCTCAGCCGTGCAAACCTAATTCTTGTCAACGAGACAGACCCAGAGCATTTTATAACGATGCTCTTGGTGCGCCTCGATCCTCGGTCCCGGACGCTCGTCTACGCCAGTGCAGGGCATCCGACCACGTACATTCTCGACGGGCTAGGCGACGTTAAGATCACTCTTCCGAGCATGTCCTTGCCCCTGGGTGTCGAGCCTGACACCCAGTTTCCTGTCGGAGGTCCGATCACGCTTCAGCCTGGCGACATTGCCGTACTGTATTCCGATGGGTTGTTGGAGGCGACTTCTGCAGAAGGAGAGCCTTTTGGCCGCGACCGCGTGCTTCAAGTGGCTGCCCGCAGCCGCGAGAAAACTGCCATCGAGATCATCGCTGCCCTCTACGCAGCGGTGACCGGGTTCTCTGGCAGCAAGAATGTCAGTGACGACATCACCGTTGTCGTGATCAAGGTGGAACCCAGAGATTGAGCTACCGGTTCATAGCGAATTCTCGGATGTGGTCAACCAGACCCGCAGGATCGTCACCGCCGCCACGGAAAGCGCGCCCGAAGGCTCCGGCGCGCCGCTGATGGTCGAGGTAAAGACAGGCAGGACATGGGCGGATTGCAAATGAACGGACAGTTGCCAACCCCGAACAGGTTTCGCTTGACTTTTGAAGAAACCGGCGTAGGTTTGAAATGAGGCGTTGAGCCTCAGCAAATTGAAAGTCTTTTAGCCTCTCCATTCTCGACAAAGGCAAACCGGTTGCAAGGCCGGGACGCAAAGCTGAGGGCCAGCGGTTGCATGCCGCGGGTAGTCTGGCTACCGAAAGAGTGACAAGAGGGCGTTTGCAAGAAAGGAACGCTCATTATGAGATCACTCGCTCTGAAGCTGCGCCCGTTCCTTGTTTCGGAATCCGGCCCCGCCGCACTTGAGTACGCCGTGATGGTGGCGTGGCAGCAACTCGCCTTCCGCAACCCCAGGAACGTTGAAGGAGAACGACTTACGGCAAGGCAGCAGGGGTTGCTGAGCACCAGAAAAAGACCTCATGCCGACAGGTGAATAAACGATCGCTCGCGGAGCCACACCTGGCAGCGATTGCCCTCCTGAGCGCGCAGCGCGGCTGGCGGGCTTTGGCACCCGAGGCGCGTCCGCACGGTCCTGGTTTTTTCGTCGAGCAGCAACGCGAGCTGGTCCTCAGCCGCTTCACTCTTGGCAATTATGTCCAAGATGCCGCCTTCGACGGGCCGCCTGCGGGTCGTGGCGCAGCGCGACGCCGCTTCTCGCTTCTTCCACCCTACTTGGCGGCCGGTTTTTCGTCGGCGGGCTTCTTCGTGGCCGTTTTCTCTTCTAACGCTTCTTTGAGCTTGGCGTCGACGTTCTTGGCGGCCTTCTCGGCCCTAGCCGCCGCGTCCTTGGCGGCAGCAAGTTCGCCTTCCAGGGCCTTGATCTTGACCGTGGCGTCCTTCTCCGCCTTCACCGCGGCTTCCTTGGCCTTCTCCTCGGCTTCCTTGGCCATCAATGCCTCGTTCTTGGCCTTCTCGGCGGCTTCCTCCGCCATAGCCGCCTTCGCCTTGGCCTCCTTCACGGTTTTTGCCGTAATTGCCCTGATCTCGGAGATGCCTTTCATCGCCTTGTCCGTGGCTTCCTTCACAGCCTTTTCGGCGGTTTCCTTGGCATCGGCGATGCCCTTGTCCGCCTTGTCCTCGGCTTCCTTCGCGGCTTTTTCGCTTGCCTCTTTCGCTTCCGCTTGCAGCAACTTGATCTTGGCTTCGGCGTCCTTCTGGGCCTTCTCGGCCTGGGCCTTCAATTCGTTCACCTTCGTATCATGCTCGGACCTCGACACGCAGCCGCTTGTCACGAACATCAACACGGCAATCGCCGCGCCTACAACACACTTAGGCATCATTCCGGTCATCGCACTCCTCCTGGAAGAGAACTGGACAGCTCCCGGGCCGTCCGCGCCGTGTGGGCCTTTCTGCCCGGACAAACGGCCTTATTTTCAATGCCAGCCGCCCCGCTGTCAACCGTACTCACTGAAGTCTCGCGTCAGCAGTTCGCCGATTTCAGCCGGTTAGCCTTATCCGGGAAGAAGACAAGGATCACCGTGCCGGCTTGAGCTCGATCGATTTCAGGCCGATGACATTCCATCTCGGTTCGGCCTTCGGTTTCACGGCCAGCACGTGGCGGCCCGCGGCGAGCGTCACTTGGCCAAGCATTTCGGTCGTGTATTCCGCCCATGACCCGGTGGAATGCGACGTGCCGCGGAGCGTCTGGCCCGCCGTTTCGACCACAAACTGACTGCCGGGCGATGCGCAGGAGTACGTGATCTGGACCGTGAAGCGACCGGGCCGGGCAAGCGTGAAGTCCCAAGAGACGAAATCGGCCGGATCGGCCCAGAAGCCGATCTGGTCCTTGCCGCCGCCCTGCTCGTATTGCGGCGAATTGCCGTGAATCTCAGCGGCAACGGCCGGCAACACGACACAGCCGCCAGCGTCGGGCACGATGGCCGGAGAGGCGACGGGCGAGGGCTTGAGATCGCTGCCGGCGATCTTGAGAACAAAGACGTGCTCGCACGGCTTCTTCTCGGGCAAGGTGACGATCAGGCCCTGCTCGGTTTGCGTCCAGTCCAGCTTGCCGGCCCCGCCCAGCAGACTGACGGCGGATATCGAGCCGGCCGGTTTGGCCAGCGACCTGACGACGAGCTTGCGGTCCTCCGGCCAGCCCAGTGCGAAGGCGTAAAGCGCGTCGCCCTTGGTGGTGAAGCGGATGTCTTTGGCGGTGTACCGCAGGCCGCCCTCGTTGAACATTCCGCCGTGGATCTTGCCCGGGCTCTCGCCAAAAACCTTCCAGGGTCGGGTGCCGAAGACGGCCTCGCCGTTAATCGGCATCCAGGCGGCCATGGCGCGGAGGATCTGCAGTTCGTCGTCATCCAGCGTGCCGTCGGGCCGGGGCGGGAAATTCAACAGCAGGTTGCCGTTCTTGCTCACGATGTCAGCCAACATCTGCAGGACCAGAGCGGGCGACTTGTAGCCGTGGGCCTTGGCAAGGTTCACATCGTAATACCAACCGCCGACGCAGGTATCCGTCTGCCAGGGCACGGGGCAGATCTTGTCCATCACGCCGCGCTCGAGGTCCTGGACCCACATGCCCTGCGAGTCTTGCTTGCAATTATAGACGGCCTCCACGCGGCCGGCGTGCCGCCGCGCGCTGTCGTTATAGTAGTGGGCCAACAGCTTGCGGCCGAACTCGTCGGGGTACGGCAGGGGACTGTCGCTGTAGAGCAGGTCGGGATGATAGCGGTCGATCATGTCCTGGATGCGGTCGAACCAGGCCTGCTTGACGCGGGTCGGCGCGTGGGGACAGTAGAAGTTCTCCTGGGGGTGTTCATTGCCGGTCCAGTACAGGTCCGCATAGCGCGGGTCCGCGCCGTCGTAGGGGACGCCGGCCAGCGGGCCGTTCCTGTCGGCCCCCTTGGCCGAACCGTAGAACCACCAGCTCGCCGCCAGATGTTCGGTCATGCCGAACCGCAGGCCGTATTTCCGCGCGGCTTGCTGCCATTGGCCGGCGATGTCGCGCTTCGGCCCCATGTTGACCGAGTTCCAGCGTTGGAACTTCGAATTCCAGCAATCGAAGTTGTCGTGGTGTTCGGCGATCATGCAGAAGTATTTCGCGCCGGCTTTCTGGTACAGGGCCATGAGGCGGTCGGGGTCCCATTTCTCCGCTTTCCAAAGCGGGATGATGTCTTTGAAGCCGAATTTCGACGGATGACCGTAATGCTCGACATGGAACGCATGCTGGGGGTGGTCGGGGAGGTAAAGGTTCCGCGCGTACCAATCGCCCTGCATCGGCACCGATTCCGGTCCCCAGACGGCCCAGATCCCCAGCTTTGCGTCGCGGAACCAATCGGGACAGCGGTACTGTTTCAGCGATTCTTCGCTGGGCTGAAACGCTCCGCTGTATTTCGTTGGCGAAACCGTTGCGGCGTCATCGGCCGCCCGTGTCATGTTTACGGTCGTCATCGCCAAGCAGGCGAGAAGACCGGCCCAGGCGTGGAGTTGGAGTTGACGGATTTTCATAGGTTGCCTTTCGAACAGGTTTCATCGGCCGAGGTAACGTGGGACAAGCGGAGCGAGCGCCGGACCACCAAAATTGAAAATAATCGAATTCATGGTGGGCCGGCGCTCGCTCCGCTCGCTTGTCCCACCCTACGGCATGCTCTCATCGAATTCGCCGAGTTGCAGGGGGTACGTTCCGTATTGGCGGACAAGATTGACGATGTAGTCGTAGGTGAGTCCCGACACGTCGCTGGAGACGGAATGGTCGGACTGGAAGATCATGCCGCCGCCCTTGGCTGCGTTGAGCTTGCGGAGGACGTTGCGGCGAATCGCCTCGCGGTCGCCCTTTTCCCACACCTGGATGTCGCCGTTGCCGCAGAAGGCCATGCGGCGGCCAAAGCGGCGGCGCAGGTCGAGGGCGTCCATGCCGGCCTTGACCTCCAAGGGGTTGTAGGCATCGATCCCGGTCTCGACGTAGTCCTCGAAAATGGCGTTGACGTTGCCGCAGCCGTGATAAATCACGTCCAGGCCCTTGCCGTGACAATGATCGACCATGGCCTTGACCCACGGCTTGTAGTAGGTCCGCCAGTAGTCGGGCCGCATGAACGTGCCCTTCTTGTAGGCCACGTCGCCCCAGATCACGAAGCCGTCCAGCCAGGGCCCGGCGGCCTCGATCGCCGCTTTCGTGCATTCGAGATAAAATTGGCCGACGCGATTGAGCACCGCCCCGAAGCGGTCCGGTTCCAGGGCCATCCACAGCATGTGGTTCTGGGGGCCGATGAGTCGCGTCATGCACTCGGAACACTCGGCCATGCTGCCGTAGACGGGAAAGTCAGGCCAGAGCGACTTGACCGTCTCGACCCAGGGCGGCGAGTTCCGCTCGAAACCATCGCCCACGCCGGCGATCTGGTTGTCGCCGGCCTCGAAGTAACGCCGCCGGTCATGGGCATCGTCGAACTCCGCCGCTTCGAGTTTCTCCAGCGTGTCGGTCTCCCAGGCCATGAATTCGGGCATGGGGCAATCGAACTTCTTGTGCAAGATCGCCCCGAAGCCGGTCTTGACCACGACTTCGGAGGAGTTCTCCTTGAGGATCTCGAAGGGGCGGATCCAGGGGTCCATGTTGGGCACCGTGACGATCCAGTCGAGGTCATAGTAATAATAGGGATTGGCATCCGGCGGCAGGCCGAGTTCCGCGCGCCAGCGGCGAATGAAACTGCCCCAGAAGAAATCGCTGATCGGCACGCGGTCAGGTTCGACGTGCCGCAGAGCCTTCTTCATTCGATCGAGCTTGCGCAGCGTATTCTCCTTCCGCTTTGCCGCGGCGGGCGCCATGTCGGGCGCCATGTACCCATGGTCGTGGTCGTGGTCGTGGTCGGCCGTGCCCGTTGTGTCAAACATTCCCATGGCGGAGCCCTTCCTCTGCGGAGATTGGAATCTGTATTATGGCCGGAGGAACCTACTTGAGATTCTCGCCGGGTTGTCTTTCGCTGCCTGGCGGCGGGGGCGGGGGCGGCGGCTTCCGTATCGTATTCCATGGCCTGGCTTCCGTGGAAAAAACCTTGTCGGCGGAACTTGGCACAGGTGGCGGCGACGGCGGGGGCGGCGGGGCGGGCGGTGCGGAAGGGGAGGTCACGCCGACCGGCGCCGCCTCGCCCGTGCGGTGGCGGCGCTCGTTGAAACGCACAAGATTCGTGCCCAGACGAATAACGTCGCCGTCGTTCAAGGGCGTCGAACCGGCCACCGGCTGGCTGTTCAACCGCGTGCCCAGCTTCGAGCGATTGTCCTCCAGGCAATAACTGCCGTCGGGCATGCGGCGGATGGTCAGATGCTCCGCGTCCAGATCCTTGTTTGTCGGGCCCAGGAAGGGCAAGGGCAGGTGATCGCCGCGACCGAGGATGGTGACCGGCTGCGTGAGCTCCAACTGGCGGCCAGTGCGATAGCCGTCGACCACCGTCAGCCAGGCGACGCGAAACACGACGTGCGCCAGCCCGATGGCCGCCCCGATCATGAGCCCCAAGACCACGAAGGCCGCGGCCCGGCTCGATCGGCCCGAGTCGGTCAGCTTGAGGTTGTAGATCAAGTCGAAGAGCAATCCGCCGAGCAGTCCTCCTATCGCGCCGCCAATCAGCCCGTTGCGAATCTTACGGAAGGAACGATCGCAAATGCCCTCGACCACACCAACTCCCAGGCCAAGGACCATCCAGCCGATGGCGCGGGAAAGGCCGTAGTAAAACATCACCTCACCGACCATTCCGCCCGCGATGCCGCCGAGAGAACCGCCGAGGAGCCCCGGCAGTGCGCGGCGGGCGAGCAGCCGCCAGCGGCCGTTGGCCATGCCGCCCAGAACGTTCAGCCCCACGCCGATCGCCCCCCCAATGGCTGCAGAAGTGATCGCAATGCCCAGGAAGTCGAACAGCCTAACGACCGTCTTCGAGGTCGTCGCCCGGTCAACGTGCGTAAGGGGGCGGGCAATCTCCGAAACGCCCCAACCCAGGAAAGCGGCCCAGGCGGAGATCATCGCGCTATAGTAAAGTAGTCGAAGCAGGGACATCGGATTACGGATAAACTTTCGCACGCGGGCTCTTGTAGCGATAATACACTTCGAGGGTCAACACCGCCAGGGCGGTGCAGTAGACGCGGCCGCCCGCGGGGCTCCATTGGTCGCCCATCAGGTCCCAACTGCCGCGGCGGCAACCTTCGTCTTCGCCACACTGGGAATCGACGAGCGTGTCGCGAATGACGTCGTTCCAGCGCTTCCACTCCGGACCGCCTGCCTTGAACATGGCCAGGGTCCCGTTGTAGAACGTGTAGTGGTCGCCCGGCGCGGCGGCGAACTGCCTTTTCTTCCCCTGTTTGCGGCCATGCTTGAACGACGATTGGGCCTTGTCGGCAAGGTACTTGGCCCCGCGGTCGATCAGCGGCGAGTTGGGCTTGTCCGCGTCGGGCTGGTCAAGTATGAACTGATGAACCAACATGCCGATCGCGGTCGGGGCATCGCTGGGCAGGTTGTGGCCCGGCTGGTAAAACGTCCGGCCCGTGCGCTGGTCTTCGCAGTTCTTGAAGAAAGTCTCCATGCCGTTGATGCAGTCCTGACTGATTTCGCCGACCCCGGCCTCATGGGCGGTCTTCAGGGCCAAAACCTGCCAGCCGGAGACGGAAGCGTCGCTGGGCCCACGGAGATCGTCTTCGCTGTAGCGCCAGCCGCCGTTTTCGTGCTGGGTATAGTGGATGAACTGCACGGCCTTCCGTGTCGCCTGGCGATAGCGGTCGAGGGGCTCGAGATGGAGCGACGCGGCCATCTCACACGCGTCGGCCAGGGCAAACGCGGCAATGCCGTGCTCGTACATGTTGCACGCGCCCGTGCCGTGCTCGCGATCGAGGAAACAGCCGTCAGGCCGCTGGTGCGCCACCAGCCAATTGAGCCCGCAGCGGACGCATTCGGAATACTCGGCATAGTTGAAATCGTAATTGCCGCGGGCCTGGAAGGCCAGCACGGCCAGCCCGGTCAAGGCGACGCGGTGTTCGTCGCCGCCGTTGGGGCAGACGTCGCCTTTCTTGCAGCGGCCGTCGGGCTGGGCGTGCAGGGCGTCGGGACCCCAATGGCCGTCCATCGACTGGTGCCGGGAAAGCCAGTCCAGTCCGCGGCTGACGGCCAGCTCCGATTCCGGGGTTGCGCCAAAGGCCCCGATCCACTCCGTCCGCTGCGGGTTCTGGCGGACTTCGGCAATCGGCTCACGCAGCGGATCGAAGAGGAGCCGCTCCGAGCTTGCGTTGTGGGCGTGCAGGGCGTCGCCGCCCGGCGAGCGGCAGTCGGTCACAAACACGATGCCCAGAGTCAGTAAGAGCAGCAAGGCGATGCTGGCGTCGGTCAGCCGTTGAACGCGCCGCTGCCGGCGATGGTCCGTCTCGGTCGACGGGCCGTCCGCCAGCACGACGGGTGGCAAGGTGGTTTGCGGAAGGGACATGGAATGATCTCCTGCGCTGGGGTTGCCTACAGTCTATCATACACCAAGGACAAGCGCGGGTAGGGTGGAACTGGCGTGCGCAAAACCGATCATTTCTGCAGGTTACGACATGGGACCGTTGGGCGGTGTTTGTTCCGCCTCTCCACGGCGGGGAGTACCCGTCGCGTAGCGACGAGCATACCGCATTCGATGCCCCGTCGGCCCGCCTCACATTCATTTCGCCGTTCCGATACAGAACAGGTTCTTCTTGCCGCGGACGTACATGCGGCCGTCCTGGAAGGCGGGACATGTCACGCAGCCTTCTCCGAGATTGGTCTGCCGAACCCGTTTCACGCCGGAGCGATTGGGCTCGAGGATCCAGCCCTTGCCGGTCTGCTCGATGAGATAGAGCTGCTTGCCCACCATGCTGGGCGACGACTTGCACTTGAAATCGTTCAGGTCTTCCTCCCAGAGCTTGGTGCCCTTCTGAGCGTCGTAGCAGGTGAGCAGGCCGTCGCTGGTGAGCAGGAAGACGGAGTCGGCGGTGGCCAAGGGGCTACAGATATCGGGCGTGTTGTCTTCGCCCTTCCAGAGCACGTGGCTGGCCGTGACGTCGCCGCTGCCATCGGCGCGGATGGCCAGCAACGGCGCGGAGTCGGTGGCGGCCACGAAGACGGTGTTTCCCGCCGAGACCGGCGACGGGGCCACGTCGCCCTCCTTGCCCTTGACTTGCCACAATTCCCGTCCCTCAACGGCATCATAGGCGATGATCCAGGGGCTGGCGGCAGTCAGCACCTGGTCGCGACCCGGCGTACCGGGTGCCCCGGCCGCGTGGAGCACGATCGGCGTGGCCCAGGAACTTGGTACCGCGCGGGTTTGCTCCCAAACCGTCTGGCCGGTAGCAATGTCCAGGGCCCGCAGCTTCGAGTGGGCGGCCTTGGCCGTCCCCTGGTCCATCGGCACCAGCAACAGGTCCTTATAGATCGAAAGCGAGGCGGCATGGCCGTAGGGATTCTCCGGGATGCCAAGGCTCTGCGACCAGGCCAGCTTGCCGTCCAGGTCGTAGGCCGCCAGATCGCCGTTGGCAAAGATCGCCGCCACATAGCCACCCGGAGTACCAGGTACCCGGTCGCCGGCCATCGTGCAGGCCGCATAGCCGGTGTCGTCGTTGAGCTTCACGGGCTTGCGGCTGTCGGGCGTGGACGGAACGTCGCGCTGCCAGAGCAGCTTGCCCGTCTTGGCCTCGTAGCAATAGACCTGCCGCTGGTTCTCATCGGCGCCGGTGAAGAAGATGCGGCCCGCCACGACAATCGGCGAGCTGTTGCCGGGCAGCCCAAGGGGCGACTTCCAGACGATGTTCTTGCCGGAAGGTCCGTCCCAGTCGTCGGGCACGTTGCCGTAGGGCGAGATTCCGGACCCGCCACAACCGCGGAAGCAAGGCCAATCGCCGGCAAGTTTCTCTTCCGAAATGGCGGCGATTTTGGCCGCCGTCGCCGACGGCACGGATACCGTAAGCGTCGATACCACCTTGATGGTTGTCGCCGGCTTCTCGCTGGTCGCGACTTTTTCCCGCGGCGGCCGCTCTTCTCGTATCGACTCTTCCCGCGACCCGCCAGCGGGCGCCCCGGTCCGGTCTCGCGTCGGCTTTTCCGTCGTCGCCGGTCTCTCTTTCGTGATCGGATCCCGTGGCGCGGGCACCTCTGACGGTGCCGTGCTCATCGCTTTCACAAGGCCAGGGGCCGTCGCCGCCTTGCCCGTCGATGCAGGTTTCCCTGTCGTGGCAGGCGCTGCTGCCGGCGTCGTCTTTTCTGCGGATTCCTTGTCCGCTGCTTTTTCCCCGCCGGCGGCCGCCGCCACCTGAGCGTCCGGGTTTCCGGCCGCCGTGCCGTGCAACGGCAAGATCAGTCCGGCGGCAGTCGCGGCCAGGACGACGAACAGCCCGGCGACGGTCCATCGCGCGGCCGGCGTCCAGCTTGCCTCCCAATCGCGCTGTGTCGCCAGGGGCTGCGGTTCTGGATGCTTGCGCCGCAACACGGCGGCCCATCTGGCCGCGGCCAGCGTGACCATAATCCCTCCGCACAACAGGCTGGCGCCGGAGAGCGCGAAGGCCTGCTGCCGAAACTGCTCTTGGCGGGTCTCCTCGTCGAGCTTGCGGATTTCCTCTTCGATCGGCTGGTTGAACGGTCGTTGCAAACAGGCGGCCTTCAGCACGTCAAGCGTCGAAGTCCGCGAAGGGTCCTTCAGCGCGAAGGAATCCTTCGAGCGGTGGAAGAATTCGTAGAGCATCAGGGCCGCAACGAGGAGCGAGAAGATCGCGGCCACCGTGGCCGTACGCACGGCGATGCGGTAGGAGATGAGGTTCGAGGTCGGAGGCTGTTCAGGCATTTTTGTATGATTCTTCGGATGACTGGATTTGAATGAATTCCTGTCGCGTGTGTTCTTCGGGGCAGTACCAGAAGCAGCGTCCGCAGGATACGCAGGCGCCGCGCTCGGGTTCGTAATCGGTGCGGCGGCGGCGAACGGAAAGCTGCACCAGTTTGGCGGCGAAGACAAGCCCCACCCAGCCGCCGAAGAGGGCCCCGCCCCAGGCGAATTTCGCTATGATCGCGCCCGCTCGTTCGTCGAGCGACTCGACCGATTCGCCGGTGGTGCGAAAGGCCTCCGTGGCGTCGCTGTGCGCCTTCGTCTGGCCGGACTGTTCGAGCCGCATCTCCTCGGCAAGCTGGACGGTCGGGTGCAGGCTGGCAAGCGACGATCGCATGCCCCAGCCCAAAAGCGTCCCGCTGGCGATCAGGACCGGCGCCGCCGCAAGCACGACAATCAACCGCCGCCGGGCCACAGTCCGTTCGGCGGGCGGCGGGGCAATCGTCGGCCGCTGGATGGCGCCGTAGGGGCAGGCATCTTCGCACAGCCGGCACTGCACGCACTTCTCGGGCGGAATCTGCAGGTGCCGCCAAGAAAGCCGCGAAAGCAGCGCCAGGATCGCCCCGTAAGGACAGAGCCAGCGGCAGTACGGCCGGCCGATGAACAGCCCCATGGCGAGGAACCCTGCGCTGAGGGCCAACATCGACGCGCTGGAGGACAGGCGAAAAAGGCCGACAAATGGATCGTAGCGGCAGATGATCCAGGCAGAGCCCGTCGCGGCGAAAAGCACGGCCGCCCCCAGGTAGACATAGGCCAGAAGTCCAAGGGCATGATCGATCCAAGTCGGCACCTGTACGGGCTGCACGGCGACGATTTCCTGCACGGCCCCCAACGGGCAGACCGAGGCGCAGAACGATCGCCCGAAAAAGAGCGTGAACAGCAGCGGCAAGGCGAAGACGGCAATCACCAGTCCGCCCGCCACGTAATCCGAATTGAAGGCGGCCTGCGTGACGTTCTGGATGGCGCCGATCGGGCAGACGCAGCCTTTCCGCCAGAACCCCAGCCAGGCCAGCGAGACGATGGAAAGCAAGAACAGTCCCGTTCGCGACCGGGCTTTGACTGCCAGCAGTGATGCGGTCGCCAGGGCGGCCGCGAGAAAGGCCACGTCCAGGTACTCCTGCCATGACGGCCGGGGCAGGGGAGCTTGCGTCTGCGGGATCGGATGGTCAACGAAGTCGGGCGTAGAATGGAAATCGGCCGCGCGCAGCGTCTGCACCGTGGCAAGAACCATCAACATGCAAATCAGCAGTGTCAACCGCTTCACGCTTTTCCCCTCGTCATCCGTTTCCCTTATGAGGCCGGCCTGCGTTTGTGTTCCTGTGCGGCTACCGCCTTCACGGCGTTGAGATGCAGCAACTGCGGCGCGGCGGCCGGCACGCGGCGAAAGGCCTGCACCGGACAGTGGACGGCGATCGAACACTCGTTGCAGTTCAAACAGCGGTCGTGGCGGACTTGCAGGAATAGCGAACCATTCTGCAACCTGCAGCCGAGAACGCACCTGCCGCAGGCAATGCACAGCCGCTCGTCGATCGTATACTCGAAGTACCGCTCGACGCCCCGGCTTTCGATGAAGGTGCGGGTAATGGCCCCGGTGGGACAGAGTTGGTGCTCGGCGCCCGTTTCCAACACGTCGTCGTTCTCGGGGAAGTAGCCCGTGCACTTGTCGCAGTAGCCGCACAAGGCGAAGCAGTTCACCGCCTTGACGGCCGACAGGTCGAGCACGCAGTTCGTCTGGCAACGGCCGCAGGCGACGCAGACGTTGGGATCGATTTGCCAGACCTGCGGCAGGCGGCAACCGGCCGCCTGGCTACACTCGCTGCAGGTAGCGCCGGCGTCGGGACAAGCGGCAGCCGCCTGGCCCGACCGCTTGAAAAACAGCCAGGCGGAAAGCCCGCCGATTCCGCCCACGGCCACAAAGCGGGTGGCGTGGCAGAGCATCTGGCGGCGGGAGACCCGGACCGCGGGTACTGGGTGCCCCACCGGGCGCCCGGCGATGGTTCGTCGCTCATTTCTTCTCTTCCTTCTTGCTGGAGTTTCTCTCGAAGATGCGGACCTTCGCCGCCCGGCCGTCCAACAGCAGCACGCGACCGTGGCGATCGGCGGCCAGGTCGTGGGGCGCGTCGCTCAACTGCGACGGACCGGCCACGACGGTCTCGAACCTCCCGTCAGCGGAATAGATCTTTATTCGCGGTATGCCCTTCTCGGCCGTCACGAAGCGGCCATCGGGCAACACCGCCAACTGGGCCGGGTTGCAGCAGCCGAAGAAATCGGCCACCGACGACGAGCCCTTGCCCCAAGCCGTTTCGTACTTGCCGTCTTGTGTAAAGCCTTCGACGTGCAGCAGACGCGGATTGACGACGTAGACCAGGCCATCCATTCCCGCAGCCAGGTCGAAGTAGGGGCTGGTGATCAGAAACCCGGGCCGGTGCCGGGCCGGATCGGGCTGGCCGACAGGTCCCAAAAACTGTCCCGCCGCATCAAATCGCCAGACGACGCGATTGCCCGCGTCGGCGACCCAGACTTCACGTTCGGTCGTGGTGATCGAAGTGAAGACCGCCTCCGAACCGCGGGAAGCCCAAACCGCGACCCGCGCGCCTTGCGGGTCATAAACCTCGACGTGGTCTTCCATTCCCACGTACCAACGGCCAGGATTCACATGGTCCGGCCCGCCGACTGCCAGGCAGCGGGGCTCTCCTTGCAGGGCGATCTCGGCAAGCCTCTTGCCGTCGCCCGAGTAGCGGACCACGGCCCGATCGCCGCCGACATAGATCCGGGCGTCGGCATCGACGGCCAAGGCCCGCGGTTCGCGGCAGTCCAACGGAAACCCGGCCATTTCATGATAACCGATCATCGCCGCATCGATCGGTTCGGCCGCCTTGAGGGCCGCTTCGTCGTCGGCCTCGGTGGCGGCGGGGTACCCGGTACTCCGGGTCGGGCCCGCTGCACCGGGACCGGCGGAACGCTCGCTCGCAACGCGGGCCAGTACGATCGCCAGCACGATCAAGATCGCGGCGGCGACCGACGAACCGGCAATCAGCATTAGCTTGTTCCGCTCCACGATCAATGCTCCGCCACATCGACGCACACCATGCGCGTACTGTCGCGCACGATGAGCCTTCCCGCCACCAGGGCCATCGGGCCCCAACTGCTCGAGCCGTTTTCGATTACTTCCACCCGGGCCGTGCGACGATAGCCCGCCGGCGTGGCCTCTGCCACCGTCAGCACACCGACATCATCCAGCGCAAGAATCAGTCCGTCGGCAATCGAGTAGGGGCCCGAGCCGAACTTCTCCCGCCCGCTGTTCCAAAGTTCCTTGCCGTCGAGATCCATGCACACGAGTTGCTTGTCGTTCTGCCGCACGCCGTACAGATGTTGCTGCCAGAGGACCGGCGTCTGTTGCTCCGAGCTGAACTGCCGGGGTTTAAGACGGAATGCCGTCTGCGGCACGATGCGGCCCTGCTCTTGTTTGAGTTGCAGCATCAGGCTGCCGGCATTGTATCCGCCGCAGAAGAAGATCCGCCCCTCGCCGACGACCACCGGCGACGGGCAGGTGGCCATGGCGATTTGCCATGCGTCAGTGTCCCAGAGCAACTCGCCGTTGTCGGCGGCGATGCCCGCCACGCCTCCCTTGCCGCAATAAACATACGTTCGCCGGCCGGCAAATTCCATGGGCACGATCGAGACGTGAGTCATCGCCCACTTTCGCGGGTTGGGGCTTTGCCAGACGATCTTGCCCGTATGGTAATCGACCGCCATCACCAGGGCCTTGCCGCCGGGGGCGACGATCAGCCGATCGGTCTTGGTATCGATGAACGGACATTGCCCGGCATACCACTGCGGCACCGTCGCGCCCTGGTCCAGCACGAGGTCGATCAGCCAGCGGGCCTTGCCGGTGGCGGCCTCCCAGCAGGCGAGCTGGCACTTCGGCCCCAGGGTAATCACGCAATCGCCCACCACGGCAGGAATAGTCCGCGACATGCCATGGCTCTGCGCGACGATCACCCGGTAGCCGTTTCGCCAAATCTCGCGGCCATCGTCTAACGACAGGCAGCGAAGGGTATCGGCCGATTGGTCGATGTCGTCGATGGCGCCGCTTTGCAGAGCTTGCAAGAAAACGGCGCGACGCTGGAGCAAATGGTCGGCGATGGCCTGCTTGAGGGCGTCGTACTCCGCCTGCGAGATGGCCGTTCGCGACGGATTGCGGGACACCCGGTGCTCCGGGTCGCGGCCTTCGACGCGAAACAGCGGGGCCAGCGCCGCGTCGACAAGTTTGCCATCCCCCGGTGAAACGCCGACCAGGGCTGCTGCCAACGTCGCGCGGTCGGCCTCGGGCAGACTGCGGAGCAGATCGCTGGAAGCATCGTGAACGTGATCGAGCACATAGACGCGTCCACCTTGGACTGCCGCGGCCGCGTAGCCTTCGCCCAGGGGCACGGTCCACAGACATTTGGGTCCCGTGGACCAGGTCCGTGCCAGGCGGACGGTTTCCTTGCTGATGGCGTCACGATCCGGGCCACGGAACCACGGCCAGGCGGCGGTGATGGCCGACGGCCGGCCGGGGCCTGGAATCGGTTCGCCCGGCACGGGTCGCACGGCCGCCGAGGCCGAGACCGGGGCAATGGCCGGTGCCCCATCGAGGCCCGGCACGCGACGCGCGATGGGCACGGCGGGGCCCGAACGGACCCAGCGAACCAGGAGTAAGAGGCCCATTACCGCCAAGAGCGCGGGAAACAGGGTGCTACCGTATCTGAGCAACCTTGGCGGGGAGGGAATCGACATGAGCAGAACGTCTCGTGGTGGGATCCCTCTTTGATAACCCACACCGACCGCATTGTCAATCCCACAGTGGGGAAAGTGGGTTTTCGCATAACCGGTACGGTAATCGCCCCCCACGACTTTGCAGTTTTCGCATGTTTCTCTTCGTTTGTCTGACGTTCGACGAGGGTCTCCTACCCCGCGGAGAATTTCGACCAAAGGTCTCCCCATTCGCCCACGAGACCTTCGGTCGGCAGAGTGGCTCGGTCAGAGACCGGCCACAACAGCGCCCGACGTTCGACGAGGGTCTCCTACCCCGCGGAGAATTTCGACCAAAGGTCTCCCCATTCGCCCACGAGACCTTCGGTCGGTAGAGTGGCTCGGTCAGAGACCGGCCACAACAGCGCCCACCGGCCACAACAGCGCCCTCACGGCGTTGTAAACCGGTAAACTCCGGACTGCACGGCAAACACCGCCTCGCCGCCTTCCGTGCGGAGGAACTTCACGCCCTCGGCCTCCGCGACGGGCTTGCCCGATTCCTGCACGGCCGCGGGGTACCCGGTACTCCGGGTCGCAGCGGCCGGTAGGTAGACTGTGGCCGTGGTATTGGCCGGGATCGTGATATCGAGCGTGAACTGGCCGCCCTTCAGCGTCCACGAAGAGACGATGAGCCCTCGAATGGAACGGAAGCTTGCACGAGCCGACTTCAGGCCGCCGCCTACGCGGGGATGAATGATGATCTGCCGGAAGCCTGGCTGCTGCGGGTCCAATCCGATTCCCGCGGCCGAGTCGAACAACCACTGGCCGCAGGAGCCGAGCGAGTAATGGTTGAAGGAGTTCATGCCGGGGTCCTGGAAACCGCGCTGCGGGGTCCAGCCGTCCCAGCGTTCCCAGATCGTCGTGGCCCCGTGCTTCACCGAGAAGAGCCAGGAGGGAAAAGTGTCCTGCATCAACAACTTATAGGCCGTATCGAGCTTGCCGGACTGGGTGAGCACGGGCAGCAAGTAGCTGACACCCACGAAACCGGTCGAAAGGTGCCAGCCCTTGGCCTTGATGTCATCCTCCAGATATTGGGCCGCCTTGGGCCGCAGTTCCTCGGGCAGGAGATCGAACTTCAAGGCCATGGCGTAACAGCACTGGGTGTTGCCGGTGATGCGGCCGTCGGGCTTCACGTAGCGCTTGATGAACGCGGCCTTGATCTCGCCGAATAGTTTTTCGTACTTGGCCGCCTGGGCCTCGTTGCCGATCGCCTTGTACGATCGCGCGACCAGGCTCGTCGAGTAAGCAAAATAGGCCGTGCCGATCAGGTCTTTGGGCGTGTCGGCGCCGATCGACAGCCAGTCGCCATAGTCGTTGCCGCGGTCCTTGTCGCGGATCAGGCCCGTGCTGTGTTGGCGGCACCACTCGACCCAACGGGTCATCGCCGGCAGATGGCACTCGAGGATCCGCCGGTCGCCATAGACCTGGTGGATCGTCCAGGGGCAGATCACGCCGGCGTCGGCCCAGGCGGGCACGCTGCCGCAGCCCATGGTGTTGGGATTCACGTCGCTGAAGGCGCCGTCGGGCGTCTGGCCGTCGTCGACGTCGACGAGCCACTTGGTAAAGAACGCGGCCACGTCGGCGTTCATGGCCGCCGTGCGGACGAAGACCTGGGCGTCGCCCATCCAGCCCAGACGCTCGTCGCGCTGCGGACAATCGGTGGGGATGCTCAGGTAGTTTCCGCGCTGGCCCCACCAGATGTTCGACTCGAGCTGATTGATGCGGGGATCGGAGCAGGTGAACTCGCCGGTCCGCGGCATATCGGTGCCGAGCACAATGCCGGTCACGGCGTCGGTTGCCGGCTTGCCCGGAAGGCCGGTCAGTTCGACGTAACGAAAACCGTGGAAGGCGAACGTCGGCTGCCAGACTTCCGTGCCGCCGCCCTTGCAGACGTAGGTATCCACCGACGCCGCGCCGCGGAGGTTCGTGGTATACAAAGTGCCGTCCGGGTTGAGCATTTCCGCGTGCCGCAAGGTCAGTTTCGTTCCGGCGGGGGCCGAAACCTTCAGCCGCACCACGCCAACCATGTTCTGTCCCAGGTCGAAGGTCCAGCGGCCCGGCTTGGGCTCGCTGACCGCTTTAGGCTTCAACTCGCCCGTCTTGCGCACGGGCTGCATGACCTGGCCTTCCCGCAGCAGGGCCGGTTCTTTTCGGACGGCTGCCGTCGGCCAGGAAGCGTCGCGCAGTCCCGGCAAATCCCAACCGGGCAACTCCTTGGTCGCGTCATACGACTCACCGAGCATGAAGTCGGAGGCCAGAATGGGGCTGGCGTGGATCTTCCAACTTGAATCGCTCACGATCCGTGCGACGGTGCCGTCGGCGTAAGTCACTTCGAGCTGAGCCAGCAAGGCCGGCATCTTGCCGAAGAACTGAAAACCACCGTTGCCGATGTGGCCGCAGTACCAGCCGTTGCCCAGCAGGGCCGCGATGGCGTTCCCGTCAGGCTTCAGCAGGGGGGCCACGTCATAAGCCTGGTAACGGACCCGCTTGCGATAATCGGTCCAATCGGGCGCGAACACGTGGTCGCCCACGCGCTGGCCGTTGATGCGAATTTCGTAAAGACCAAGCGCCGTCGCGTACAGGCGGGCCGAGGCGACCGCCTTGTCGCCCAGCGTGAACGCCTTGCGGAGGATCGGAACCGGCCCGGCCGCCGAGCCGCTGGCCGCGTTGCGCCATGCGCCCTCACCGAAGGCGGCGATCTCGAACGAATCGTGCCAGGCGGAATCGTCGAAGTTCGCGGTGTTCCAGCCTTCGACCGCCTTGTTGGAAGTCTTCCAGTGCCGGTCGCTGACGATCGTCTTTGGCTGCTTGCCCGGATACTGGATGACAATCTTCGCGCAGACTCCGGCGAGGGATTCGATGTTCTTGCCGGTCACGGCGACGACGTTCTCGCCGGCGCCGAAATGCGGCAGCAGATCGTAGCGCTGCGGCTGCTTCCAGCCGTCGCGTTGGGCGAACTGGCCGATTTGCTTGCCATTGACAAAGAGGGTGAATTGATCGTCCACGGTGAGAGTCAGCCGGGCGAGTGTGGGCTTCTCCTCGGCAGATACGCGAATGCGGCAGCGGAAGTATCGGTCGCCGGCCGGCGCGGTCTTGGTAAGATCGACCCCCGGTTCCGGGCACCAGATCCACTTCGCCCCGGCGAGCGAAACGGCCGACGCGCCGGCGCTCGAAAGGTCGGCCTCGATCCATTGGGCGGACCAATCGGCCGGCTTCAAGAGGCCCATTTCCCAGCGCGCGGGCTCGCTCCAGGCGCTAGGCCGACCGTCGCGGTCCCAGGCCCGGACCTTCCAGCAGCAAACCTGCCGCGAGGTCAGCGGCTTTCCGCCGTAGACGACGTGTGCCGTTTCGTCGGAAACGACCTTGCCGCTGTCCCAGACGTCGCCTCGATCGGCTTCCAGCGCCACGGGCGAAGAGGCCACCAGCAGTTGGAACGCGGTTTGCCGCTGTCCCCGCTGTTGCGATTCGATGATCCAGCTCAATCGCGGTTGGGCGGTATCGACCCCCATTGGGTCCTTCAGGTACTCGCAGCGCAGGTCACCGACGTGGATGGCCTGGGCGTGTGCGAAGCTGGAAACGACGAAAACGGATGCAGTGAGCATGAAAACTACCGGACGCATGGCATAACCTCCTCAATCCAGGGCGGGGAACGACTGGAGCGCTATGATAATATCGCTTGGGCCGAGTTGCAACTGCCGGCGTACGGACTGTAGGATGGAGCGTGGAGTCCGTCCCGTTTCGCAGAGCTACAAGTAGTATGACAGAAAAATGGTTGAGAGAAACATGGCGTGTTCACATAAGGAGGGATCGAGATGACCGAACTTTCTGGCAGAATCTGGGCACCGTCCTTGTTACTGGTTGCGCTTTGCTGGATGGCAGCGGCGCCTGCCGGCGGCGGCGAATTGGCGGGGCACAAGTTGCTCGTCACGTCAGTCCGCACCGGTGACACGGAGGTCTTCGTCGTCGATCCCGAGACGGGCGACGCGATCAACCTGACGCGAAGCCCGAAGTCCGAGGATCGATACCCCTGCTGGTCGCCGGACGGCAGGCGCGTGGCGTTCATCTCCGATCGCGCCGGCGGGGCAAACCTGTTTGTGATGGATGCCGATGGCGGCAACGTGAAACAGCTTACTCGCACGACGGCCGTGTGTTACATGCCGAGTTGGGCAGGCGATCGCATCGTGCTGGGGATGCACGGCCAGCGGCCGGAGATGGCTGAGCCTGCGCGAGGACGGCTCCGATTTGCAGATGCTCGGCGAGGGGCATGACCCCTGCCTCTCCGCAGACGGCAGGAGAATCGTCTACACGGGCCATACGCCCGGCGGCGTGACCGTGTTCGTCATGAACGCCGACGGCAGCGGCAAGCGGCAACTGGTGAAGCAATCCAATCCCTGGGGCGCGATCTTCCCGAGTTGGTCGCCGGACGGCAAGCAGATCGTCTATTCTTTCAAGGCCGGAGAGTCGCTGGAATTGTTCCTTCTCGATGCCGATGGATCGAACGCGCGACAACTGACGCATCTCGGCAAGATCGCGACTCCCGCGGCCTGGTCGCCCGACGGCCGCTGGATTTCGTTTCGCCTGACCGACGAGCGGTACTGGAGCGATCCCGACCGTATGAAGAAGATCTATAGCGCGAAGCCGGGCGACAAACGGCCGGTCTGGGTGATCCGGCCGGACGGGAGCGAGGCCCACGTGGTCGAACCGCTCCGCTACCAGTGCGCCATGGACGGAAGCCGTGCGGCCTGGAAACCTCTGAACACAAGATGACAAGGGGAGAACCACGGGAGAATGGAATTCTAACAGCCGGAGCATTCCGCCTTGTTGCCGTCTCGACCCCGGCCTACAATGGGCATGCATGCCACTTCTGTTCATTGAACCCCTGCCGCGCCGCGCCAGTAAACCCGAGATATTGGACTTCCTCGATCGCGCCGGCGGGCTCGATCGCAAGCGGGTCGGCCGGATCGAGTTTCGCGGCCCAGCCGCCGTGGTCGAGGTGCCCGATGGCTGGGAGGCCCGGCTGCTGAAGGCGCTGGACGGCCAGATGTTCGGCGAACGTCGCGTACGGGCACGAATCGCCGCCGATCGAGGCAGCGTTTCCGGGCCGGAGGACCATTTCGCCCGTCTCGCTCGGCTTCTGGACCTGGAAAGCCGAGTTGAGGCCCAGCGCGTGATCCAGCAGGCCAGAAAACTCTCTCCCGCCGAGGCTGAGAAGAGCGGCAATAGCCTGATCGACCTGGTGGTTGCGGACGAGAACGCCGGCCTGGGAGGGCGGACCATCGTCCAATTCATTCGCCGCACCCGCCATCCGCAGGCGGGTACGCGGCTGCCATGGACCCGCCTGGACGCCGGCAGCCCGGTGATCCTCTCGCCGCACAAGGACCGCACCGAGCTTTCCTACCGCGGTGTGATCTGCGAACGTAGCGAGACTGCGATTTCGGTGGCGATCGACGGCCTGCCGGACGAACTGGACGAGTACGATGCCTGGCGGATTGACATCGCTTTCGATGAAGTGGCCACGCAACGGCAACGGGCGGCCTTGGAACAAGCCCGCGTGCTCCGCGGCGACCGCGGCGCGATCCTCCGCGACGTGCTTCTCGGCCAGCGGCAGCCGGAGTTCGGTGTCGATCGGGCTGTGGGCGCACTCGATGGTTCGCTCAATGCGGTACAAGTCGATGCCGTGCAGTTTGTCCTGTCGGCCCGCGACGTGGGGCTGATCCACGGCCCGCCCGGCACCGGCAAGACGACGACCGTCGTGGAAGTCATCCGCCAGGCGATCCGCCGCGGTTGCAAGGTGTTGGCGTGTGCCCCGAGCAACCTGGCGGTCGATAACATTTTTCAGCGCTTGCTGGGGTTCCGCGAGCGGGTCGTGCGGCTGGGGCATCCGGCCCACGTGCTGCCGGAGCTCCGTGAGCATACTCTGGACCTTCTTGTGGAAGCGCATCGCGACGTGCGGTTGGCCCGCAAACTGGTCAAGCAGGCGATGGGCCTCTTTCGCGAAGCCGGCAAGCAGCGGCGGACCGCGCCGAAGCCCGGTGAGCGGAAGCAGCTTCGCGACGACGCCCGATCGCTCCTGGCCGACGCGCGGAAGATGGAGTTGCAAACCGTCCAGAGCATCCTCGATTCGGCCGCGGTGATCTGTGCCACGACCACGGGCATCGACAGCCAACTGCTGGGCCCGCGGCGTTTCGAGCTCGTGGTGATCGACGAGGCCTGCCAGAGCACCGAGCCGGGCTGCTGGATCCCGCTATTGCGCGGCGATCGCCTGGTGCTTGCCGGCGATCATTGCCAACTGCCGCCCACGGTCGTCAGCACGGAGGCCGCGGCGGAGGGCTTTGACACGAGCCTCTTCGAGCGGCTGGTGGAGCATTATGGGACCGGCATCGCGCGGCGGCTGACCGTCCAATATCGCATGCACCAGGCGATCATGGATTTTCCATCGCGGGAACTTTACGATGGGCAGTTGCAGGCCCACACCTCGGTCCGCGAGCATCGCTTGTGCGATCTGGCGGATGTGGCGGCCTCGCGGATTACGGAGTGGCCCCTGGAGTTCATCGACACGGCCGGGGCCGGTTACGACGAGGAACTGGAGCCCGACGGCGAGAGCCGCCTGAACCGGCAGGAAGCCGAGCTGGTGGCCCGCAAGGTGCGGGAACTGGCCGAGGCCGGCATTGCGGCCCGCGACATCGCCGTGATCTCGCCCTACGGCGCGCAGGTCCGCCTGCTCCGCGAGCAGTTGAACGTGCCGGGCCTGGAGATCGACAGCGTCGACGGCTTTCAAGGCCGCGAGAAGGAGGCCGTGGTCATCTCGCTCGTACGGAGCAACGCCAAGGGCGAGATCGGTTTTCTGGCCGATATCCGCCGCATGAACGTCGCCATGACGCGAGCCCGGCGGAAGCTGCTCATCGTCGGCGACAGCGCCACGCTCGGCGGGCATCCGTTTTACACGCGGCTGCTGGAATACTGTGGAGGGCAGGGGGTATATCGGACGGTGTGGGAGGAGTGAGCCTCACCCGTCGCTCTCGTCATAGTCATGTACGCGGGCCTTCCGCCAGCCTTCCTCCCAGGACTGAAAGGCGCCGGGTTCCTCCTCAGCGTCGTAGGGATTGTCGGCGAGTTCCGCACCTTCCCAATAGGCGTCGTAGCCGGCGTCGTAAGCTTCGTGGTGCATGGTGGTCAAGCGTAACGAAACGCCTTCCGCAGCACCGCCAGACTCTTGGGCACCGCCGTCTTGGGATCCTCCTTGCCTTCGAACTCCAGCGAGACCCGGCCGCGATAGTTGACCTTGCGCAGGATGCGGACAATGCGGTCGTAGTCCAGATCGAGCGTGTACCAAACGCCGCCGCCGTAGTAGGTCTTGGCGTGCACGTGGGTCGCCGCCGGAGCGATCTGCGCGAGCTTCGTGTAGGGGTCTTCGAGGAAGTTGCCCATGTCGAACGTGACACCCAGCCAAGGCGAGTTCACCGCTTTGTAGATCCGCATCAGGCCTTCCGGCGTGCGGGCCAGGCCCCAGTGGTTCTCCAGGCCGAGGACCACGCCGCACTTCTCGGCCGTGGGCAGGCACTTCTCGAAACACTCGATCACCCAGGGAAAGCCGTCTTCGTCTTTGTAGCCGGGCAGCGGCGGCTCGATGCCGCGATGGGCCATCAGGTCGTCAAAATCCTTGCTCGTGCCCCACCGCCCCGTGTTGACCCGCATCGCCGGGATGCCCAGCGAATAGGCCAGCTCGATGCTGGCGATCGTGATGGCAATGTTGGCCTTGCGAACTTCGGGCTTGGGCGAGAGAAACGTCTGGTGCGTGGAAAGCCCGTACAGGTCCAGGCCGGCACGCATGGCCTGACGCTTGAGCGACTGGAGGTAAGCGTTGTCCTTGCGGTGCATCTGGGCCTCCAGGATCTCGACGCCGTCGAAACCCGTCTCGCCGGCCATGGTGATGCAGTCCTCGATCTTGACGATCCTCTTGTCGTCAAAATGCCAGTACGAATAGGTGGAAACGCCGATCGGATTCCCCGGACGGGCGCCGGGGCACCCGCTTGCGGGTCGCAGTTCGGCGGTTGCCGCAGGCGCGGGGGAAGCCGCAACGGCCAACCCCGGCAGAACGGCGGCGGCGGACGACTGAAGCAGAAAGCCACGACGATTCATGGGTTGTCTCCAATGATAAGAAGGGGGGCAAGGAATAACTGGATTGTACCAAGGAACCGGCGCATTGGGTAGTTTGCTTGATTCACACCGCCCACCGTTTGGTTTATTTGCGACCGACGGCGAAGGAGTAGGGTGGGCCGAGTGAAACGAGTCCCACCAAGAAAGGCACCGATAGATGGTGGGACTCGTTTCACTCGACCCACGCTAGGGCTGCCCACCAGGATTTCAAGTACGTCAGGCCGGCCTGGCGTACAGCTTTTCGTCCGGCAAAGTTTGGCCAGTCAGACCATCTTGCCAGCCCGGCAGGCTTGAGCGGCAAAAACCGCGGCGCGGGGGCTCGATTTGAGTTGCATGCGCACCATCATGGCGCACAATTTCCGTGGACCGCCAGGAATTGACGATGGAACTGACCTGCCAAGAAAGGAGACCAGTGGGATGAAAAGGTTGTGGATACTGATCGTCTTGCTGATGCCGGTGTTTGCCGGCGGCTGCAAGTTATGCTATTCGTGGCAACTGGGTCGTGATCGGCCCGCCGAGCCAACCCCGGCTTGTGCTGCACCTTGTGAGCCGTGTTGCCCGTGTAATAATTGAGTTTGACAGACCGTTGCCATCGGACAACCGTTCGAAACGATGGCCGATTCTCCCGCGGGCCGCCCCGGCCAACCATGTTGGTGGGGCGGCCTCTTTTTTGGGCAAGACGAGCATGCCCGACGTCCAGCACGAACCGGCCGAGATTGACGTCCGCCCGCAGGAACAATTGCTCATCGACGCGCTCGACGCGTTCTCGCCGGGCCGGATGCTCTGCACGTCGCTGGGCGTCGCCCAGTTGGCGGTCGCCGCCGCGCAAAGGTTCACCCGTGCCACCGTCTATTGCCATTACCTCGATCTGTACCGCGCGGAAAAGGCGCGGCAATACGTGGCTAACGGACCGGCAAATCTCACGCTCGGTTGTTCGTCCGACTTTCCGCCTCAGTCAATCGACCTCGCCGCACTGCCGCTAAGCGCCCAGGGCGAAGCGGAACTGACGCGGGAATTGCTGCAAGAGGCCCATCAGCGGCTGCAAGCCGGCGGGGTCCTCCTGGCGAGCACCGACAATCCGCACGACCGTTGGTTGCACCAGGAAATGCGGAGCCTGTTTGCCACGGTGACTCGCCACGAGTCGCCAAAGGGGGCGCTCTATCGTGCCCGACGAGATCGGCCGCTGAAGCGGGTGAGGAATTTTCGTTGCGAGTTCGTTTTTCGCGACCGCGATCGCTTGATCCACGCCGTCAGCCGGCCTGGAGTCTTCTCCCATCGTGAAGTGGACCCCGGAGCCAGACATCTCATGGCTGCCATGGAGATCGCGGCCGGGAACCGCGTCTTGGACATCGGCTGTGGCAGCGGCACGGTATCGTTGGCGGCTGCATTCCGGGCTGAGGGCGTGGACGTGGTGTCCGTTGATTCGCACGCGCGGGCCGTGGAGTGTACGGCGCTGGGAGCAAGCCGCAACGGTCTCGGCAATATCACCGTCGAACACAGCGCCAGCGGGCCGCATGGCGTTCCGGGGACCGTTGATGTCGTCGTGGCAAATCCACCGTACTATGCCGGCTTTCGCATTGCCCGTTTTTTCCTCGAAGCCGCTCATGCCGCCTTGCGTCCCGGCGGACGGATCTTCGTCGTCACCAAGCGGCCGGAATGGTACGCCGAACACGTGCCGCAGTGGTTCAGCGACGTGGCGATTGAGCCGTCGAAAGATTATTGGATCGTTCGCGGGCGGCGAGGTACTCATCACGCTCCGCCGTGATGCAGTTGCTCAGGCGACGGCGTGGTAATCGATCTGCGCGGCGTGATGGTCGAAAGCGAAGCCCGCTTCGCGCAAGGCCTCGTCGAATTCCTCGCGGGTCACCCGCTGGTCCTCAAGCGAAACCAGACCCCAGAAGACGGTATAGCCGCTGTCGACGTGCAGGCCCATGCCAACCTGCCGCACGCGAAGACGCGGATTGAGCCGCGCCATCAGGTGCTTGAAGGCCAAGAAACTCGTGGTCGTCCCGTACGGAAAAGGCCTTGGGAACCTGGATCGTCATCTCCATGACACTTTCTCCCCGATCGAAGTCCAAGATGCAGAGTAGCAGCCATTGTAACGCGCCCAGCGGGGGCGTCAATCCCGAGCTCCTCTTTTACTGCAATTGCAGTTCGCTCCGACAAACCGTGACACTCGACCCGATAATTGTGATCACGGCCGGAAACAGCCCGTTGACCCCCCAGTGCAACGATGACGACCTGCTGGCGGTGGGGGCCCTGATTCGTTCGCACCCCAACGTCGGCAGTCAACTCGGCGCCCGGGTCACAGCCACCCGCTCGGTCTACCTTTGGGGCGGCCAGCCGATCAAGGTCAGTTCCGACGGCGACGTGGCGGTCCACTCCAAGAGCCGCAACAGCGGGGGCGAGTGCGACGCCCTGATGAATTCTCTCTGACGCGTTACCGCGGCCCGGGGATATCGCGGCGATTGAAAATCACCGCGGCAACCACGTAACATGCCAGCCCGATCCCCAGCAGTGTGAGATCGTACCGCAGTGCGGCGCGGCCGCCGGGATCGGGCATTAGAATCAGCTCTTGCGGCGCAAAAGAGCTCAAGAAACTCAGCAGGAAGAGCCATTTGCCGGCGGGCCACATCCGTGCGATCAATTCCACGATCAGTGAGAAGATGAAGACTCCGCCAGCGATACCGATCGTCCACCAACGGTCGCGGCTCCACGACGAGACCAAGGTCGTTATGGCCGTGAAGCAGAAAGTCATGCAAAACAGGTTTACGGCCCCCGGCAGAAATGTGGACACCGACACGGGCTCCTCAAACTGAACACAGGCCAGCCCTAGTCGTATGCCCAGTTGAACCGAAGCCGCCAGCAGCATCGATCCCACCGCGGTCACGATGGCCGGCGCCGCGAGCACGGTCACCCGCCAGACGGGCAGCGAGAGGATCAGGTCCATCGTTCCCCGGGCAATCTCGCCGCTGACCGTATCGGAACCGCGGCCAAGTGCCCAGCCGACGCAAATCAAGAGTGTCACCACGTGGTAGTAGAGAATGCTCAATTGCCCGACCGGAGTGGCGAGCTTTTCCAGCGGCAAGCCGACCAACGGCTGCACAAAACTTGGCAGCCACTTGAGGATCATCCCGAATCCGCCGATTTTAAACTGGCTCATCAACCAGACGAAAAGCCAGGAGAACAACGTCAAGATCAGCACCGACGCGAGCAACTGCCGCCAAGTGTCAGTCAGGGCTTTGATCCAAAGTGCGCGATTCAAAAGACAATAACCACTATTTGCTACAATTCACGGGGCTAAAGCGACTGCCAATTTGCCTAAAGAAGCAAGGTGACACCCGATCTGACACCTGTTAGCATGCAAATGAAAGAAAAAGGGACCCCCCCGCGACTAGGGGCGAGTGCCGGCGACACCACCATCCTCTTTTTGCCGAAAAGATGGCATCATGCCCAATTCTACCGCGCGACGGGCAGCTTCCAAGCCCACAAAGCCCCGACCCGACTTCCCGCTCTTTCCCCATGCTACTGGTCGATGGGCGAAGGAAGTGCAGGGAACGCTGCTTTATTTCGGCCCGACCAAAGGCGATCCTAAGTATCGCGAAGTGATCGAAGACGAGCGCTTGCAAGCGGTCGTGGCCGACGCGTGCGTCTGAATCACAGATCCGTGAGCAGACAGTCTACCCCGCTCATGGGTGGAAAATCGGGTTATTTGGCGGAATTATTTATGCGTTTGTCGCGAGAATCCAATCACTTTTTCGCGCCTTTTAGGGAGTTCTCGGCTATAATAACGGCGTTCGGCCGGGCGAAGGGCCATCCCTAGTGCGGATTATGGTTTCCACTCGAATAGCCAGCCGCGCGGGGACGGTCTGCGAGCCTCCGTCGAGGTCCACGCTGGCGGGCGCATCACCAAAATTCTCGATGACCCAGCTTCCGTCGTGAAAAAGGTAGAGGGCCACGCGGCCCGGCGCACGGAACGTATGACCCAAGGGGCGGAGCATTGCCGCCCGCATGGCATCCAGTTCGGCCTGCGGCAGTTCCAGCAACGATTTGGGATTACCCTTGACGGGCAAGATCCGCACGTTGGCCGCCGCCAGGTTCAGCTTGCCGGAAAGCCGCTTTGCCAGGCCGTCGGTGAGCAACACCGGTTTGCCGGCCGCGATGAAAGCCGTCAGCTTGCCGGCCAGTTCGGGATCTTTCAGCGCGTGGATCGAGAAGAATGCCGCCTTGGCCTGGGCGGGGAACTCATGGCAGGGCACGAGCGGCAGCCCCAGCATCCCCACGAAATCGAATACCCGCGGCTCGTTCTCCGGGTGGCTGTTGGCGGGCTTGTAAGCGGCCACGCCGGCGATTTCGCGACGGCGGGCCTCGCCGGCCACCGCCAGCAACTCGGGAACATTCCGCCGCAGGGCCTCGATGTTCTTCGGCCCCGTGCCTTCCAACAGCGAGCCGTAGCAGAACAGCAGCGACTCGCGGGCGCCGCCCAGCACCGTCTGCCGGGCCTGCTCCAGGTAGGTCCGCGCCGTGGTGCCGTAGGGATCATACCAGCCGCCGCCGCACTTCGGGCCGCCGATTCCGCCCAACCAGCGCATGATGAAATAGCCCTCGTACTGCGGCGTGCCGCCCCAGCGCTTGTCGGCGTAATCGCGAGTTTCCGTGCCCACCCAGATGCGGTCGAAATCGGCCGTTTCCCGCAGCACTTCGTAGCCCCGCTCGTGGAACTGGTCGTACCACTGCGGATACTTGATGATCAGCCGGGCCTGGGGGTTGACCCGCCTGGCGGCCGCCAAGAGACGCTCCTGCGACACGCGGACCATCAACTCGCAACGGTAATCTTCCCAAGAGTCTCCGGCCACCGGGTAGGTTTGCCCGCCCACGGTCGCGAGCCTGGCCTTCCGGGCGGCATCACACTCCCGGCACTGGCAGTCGGTGAACCAGAAGTCGTCGATCATCGTCTCGTCGAACAGCCCGGCGGCGTACTCGAAGATCGCCTGGAGCCGCTCCTGAGTGGCCTTGTCGGTATAGCAAGAGATGCCGTGCCAGCCGGTGGTGGGCTTGCCGACATTCGTCGTCGTGACGCAACCGGAGACCTCGAAGCCCGCCAATTGGAAACGCTGCTTAGCGTGCAGAAGGGCTTCGCGCTTCGCCTGGTAGCCGTCGCGGAAGACTTCCATGTAGACCTTGGTCACGGCCGTCCTCCGGCACCAGTCGATGGCCGAGTCGATGCCGCCGTCCGTGGAAAGGTGATCCCGGACCTGCGCGGCCGTGAAGATGGTCGAGAAGCGGTGGATGTCCTGTTTGGCCTTGGCGAGGTCCCAGAGTGCCGTCTTGGCCTCCGGCCCGGCGGCGGCCCGCCAGGGGTGCGGATAGGGCCCGATTTCTCCGATCGGGATCGGCGGGAAGAGGACCCGTCCGAGCCGCAGATCGGAGGCGCAGGCCTTGGCGTCGGCGAGAACGGCCGGATCGACGGGCTGGGCGGTCACAGCATTGAGCAGCGCGCGGTTCACGCCGTCGTCGCGGAGCAGGTCCGTTTTGCAGCGGCTGAAGACGTTGCGCGTCACGAAGTTCACGTCCGGGTCGGCCTTCAGCCGGAGCAATTCCGGGTAACGCGTGGAATAGGGCGGCGCGGCGGCCTGTGCCAAGAATCCTCCGATCGCGCCGAGCCATCGCTGCTGGCCCCAAGGGGAGAAGCTGATTCCCGCCGGACAGTCAAGAAACAGGTTGCCGTCGATGAGGTTCTCTTTGCCGCCGTGGACCTGGATTCCGCCAAAGAGGGCATCGCCGCAGCGCTCGAAAATGTTGCCGTAGATCGCGACGCCGGAAATCATGTCGTCCAACCGCACGCCGGCCGCCCCGCATTGCGTTCCTCCACGGATATCGCTCCAGCGGTTCCAGCGGATGACAACCCCGCGGTACAAGGGGTTGCCCCACATGTCCAGGCCGCCCTGGTCGTCGGACTCCTCGTCCACGTGCCGGACCAGGTTCAGCTCGATCAGATGGTCGTTGCCCTCGATACGCATTGCCGAGGACGGCATGCGCTCGAACAGGCAGTGGGCGATGCGGTTGCCGCAGCCCCCCTGGTCCAACAGCACGGCCGGGGTGTAGGTCCGCTTGTAGCGGGAGATATCGGAGACCGTGCAGTTTTCCACAAAATGCCCGCCGGGCGAGAGCGTTTTGGCATCGCCGCCGCCGACCTTTGCCCCGCCGCAGCCCAGCGTCTGCATCGCGCAGCCGAAGATGCCGTGCCGCTGGCCGCCGGAGACGACGACCGCGTCGCCGCCCAGCCGCCGCAGCGTGCAGCCCGCGATCAGGCAATCGGACCCGCCGCGGACGTGGATCCCGTCGCTGCGGCCATCCTGAAATGCCAGCCCGAGCAGGATCACGTGCGCGACGTTCTCCAGAACCACAAACGGTTCGGAGCAAACGCTGAAGGTCGTCGCCGCCTTAACCGGTTCGATGCCCTCGGGGGCGATCCAGTAGATCATTCCGGTCCGGCGGTCGAGATACCACTCGCCCGGCCGACTGAGCTCGCGGAAGACGTTCAAGGCGTAGTACCGCTGGCCCTTGCGAATGCCGTAGGACGGACGAGGCGCGATCGCGAGGATCTTCGTGCCCGCATCGATCTTGGTCACTTTCAGGTGCTGGTCGTCCCAGTCCCAGTACCAGTAACCGTGCAGACGGACGTTGGGCTCGTCCTGCCACGCACCGAAACGGTCCTCGGAGTAGTTGAAGGAGTTGCCCTGGCGGAGGACCTCGCCGGTCTTGACATAGCCTTCCTTGGGCCAGCGGGCGAGCGTCTGCGGCGTGCCACCGCAATACAACTCGGGACGGCGGCGAAGGTCGGTGGCGTCGCCGAAATCCTTGACCCCCAGCGCCTTCAGATCGGCTTCGAGCACGCGGCCACGGGCCGCCGGATCGAGCTTTTGGCGGAGCCCGACGTTGGAAATCGGCCGCCAGCCAGCGACCTGCAAGCCGCCGCTGAAGACGGGCGTTTCCCCCGGCTTGGCCTGGTAGACGACCGGCGACTGCGCGGTCCCCGAGTCCTCCGCCGTCAAGCGGAGCGTCTCCTGACGCGGATACTCTCCACCGTGAATCAGCACGCGCACGCCGCCCGGGGGCAGCGTCCCGTCGTGCGACTTCTTCAGCGCTCGTACGGCGTCTCGTGCCTGCTGGAGACTGGCGAAAGGCCTGGTTTCGGAGCCATCGGGCGCGGCCGCGGCAGCCGGAGCGGCCGCTGTGAGATTGGCAACATGGAACACGACTGCCGGCTCGGGAAGCTCGGGGAGCTGTCTCCGGTGCCGGGCCGAATCCGGTTCGGGGAAGTGCCTTTGGCGCAACTTGGCTTCGAGGATCAGAACGCGAGCGGTAGCGCGATGGGCTTCCGGTAGCGACGCGTCATCAGCGAGTTGGTGCCACGCTCTGACCGCGCCCGTTGAATCGTTGCCGGCCTCCGCGGCCTGGGCCATACCCAACAAGGCCAGGCTCCGGGCGAGGGCCGGACTCTCCTTGTCCCGGATTACCGTGTCAAAGCCGGCGCGGGCCGCAGGGTACCGTCCCTCGGCCAGGTCGGCTGCCGCGTGCGCGAGCGTCGCGGCCATCCGGCCGTTGGTGGACTGCTCGGCGGCAATCGCCGAAACGACTTGCAGCGAGACGGCAACCGTGAGGATGAGACCGTGTTTTCGGATCATCGGGCTTTCTCCTTCATCAGGTGTACGGTGTGGTCGAGCGCAGCGCTGACCCACCAGTTTCTAGCGTTATGTCGTGGGTCAGCATCTGCGC
>CAWDQE010000004.1:0-882037 GCA_963804375.1 uncultured Planctomycetia bacterium | reverse complement strand
GCCATCGCCATTCCTTAAAACAAATACCAAAATAGACTTCGCTTGATTCCCTTTTGGGATTTGTAGGGTATAATTGAATATAAGTCAAGTGCAACTTTTCGACACCCACCCTGGAGTAGCATCAGTGAGAAATGGCAAGAAACGTAGTCTCGTCGGCGAGACGAAGGCAAGGCGGCAGCACGCAAAATCCGAAGTCCACGGGGATAAGTAATCCTGATGACAATGGACTTCCCTCGGCTTTTCCTGCGTGAGAACTTCGATCCGGCGGCCTACAACGACTTGTTCAATAAGGAAGTTGACGCCGTGTTGCCCACCCTCCACGATACCGACGGCCACAATCGGCTGGCATCCCTGCGGAGTGGCTGGACGAATTACATTGCCGCTTGCTTGCGCAACGCTGGCTTTCGTGACCAGGGGCAACTCGAAGAACTTATCCATGACATTGTGGTCAAGCTCTTGGTATCGCCGGGCGGCCTTTTTCGAGCCTATGATGAAAGTCGGCACGGGCCACTCGACTTGAGGTTCAAGCGGTCGGTCGCTAATGCCGTCAAGAACGTGGTTGAGAAAGAGAAGAACCGCCGAAGGTATCTGCCTTCGATTCCGATTGGCAACGATTTCGTTCCTGGTGGCGTAACGGCGGACGACCTACCCGCCCCTTCCAAACCGAACCACGATCCGAACCACGATCCGAGACTGATTGATCGGTTCAGAACAATGCTGCAAGCCCGACTCGGCGATTTGGCGGTGGGAATCTTCAACGCTCGTCTGGAAGGCCAAGAGACGAAAAGCCTCGTCGGGCTGCCAGAGTTGGGCCAGCCTGGTCGGTGGGTTGTCAAGCGAGTCGTCCAGCAGATCAAGGCTCTCGCCCATGATTATGCCCAGACGTTGGACGACCCTGACTTCCTTTCGCAGGTGGAAAGACTTATGGATACGGAGGCGGCGACCATAGCCCGAAGGATTGCGACGGCCCACCGCAGGCGAGTGCCGGTGGGGGCGTAGCAACCCGATTGCTTCCCTCTTGGTGAGCCGGGGGGCAATCCAGAACACTGCGTCTGGTCCCGGCGACGGTCGCGGCCTGTGCGGGCCACCCGACTCAGCAAACCGCGATGCGGCGGACCTGACAACCGACCCATCGACAGCCGAAGCCGGCTGGTCCCTACCAGCGGCCGACGCATGACGGCGGCCGACCCATTCGGCACCTCAGATGGCACCCTCGCCACACGGCATCAGGAATCGGCGCGGCCAAGCCGCAGGCGGCCCGTAGATGGCACCTTGGACACAATGAATCTGGTAGCCTGCGGATGACGGGCCGGCACCAGGAATCTGGCCTGCCGCGGGTCAGCAAAAAGTCTCGCGTACCGGCGACCAGACGACCAGGGAACTATCTTTCCGCCTTGTGCCTGGGTATATTTGCACTGTGGGCCTGACAATTCATTACGAACTGACCGTGCCGAACAAGTGGTCCATCCAGACCGTTCGGGACAAGCTGGAAGCTGTGCGCCAAATCTGCATGGACTTGCCGGTGGTCGATGTCAGCGACCTTCAGGAATTCACGGGCGACGAGTGCCGGGCGGGTGAGGATAAGGCCGATCCGTTCCGCTGGGCAAAGATACAGGCTGGACGGCGATTGGATTCGCCTTGGCAGCCTGGCATCAGCCACTACCAGCCGCCCCACCACATGCTCGTGTTCGAGGTTCTGCTGGCCCCCGCCTGCGAGCCGATGAACCTTGGCATCTGCGACTTCCCGCCGTTCACTATTCCCAAGAGGCAGCCCGGAGCGGACGGGCGCTTGAGTAAGCCGGCCTGGTCCCTGGCCGTGACCGACGCCCGCGAAAATCCGACCGCAGCCCGCAACTTGAAGAAGTTTGCCAGGCGGTGGCAACTTCACAGGCTTCCTTGGTCGGTTGGCTACCAGCGGACCTTGAAAACATTGGCCTGGGAACCATATTATCGGACGAGCATCGTGGAAGGGCGGCACATAAGCCACCGTCGCGGAAATGCCCCGCCCTGGGTGATGGTCGAAATCGAAGACCTGTGCAAAGGCTATGTTCGCTGGCGATTCAAGGGCACGGTGGAAGAGGCTGAAGAACTCTTCACGTCCGCCGAGTTCAAGGCAGACATTGAACGGATGGTGTTCGGCGAGGAGGTCACAGTTCCAGGCGAGACGGGCACCTGGGGCTCCTTCTGCAAGACCCAGTATTCCAATCAATTCGGCCTGCCCACTTTCCTCCGCGCGCACATGACCGTTTGTGCCATTCTGGAAAAGGCCCAGGACATCGGCTTCAAGGTCTTCGTCCACGACGAGGGCGAGTTCTGGACAAAACGCGATGTGAAGGCCCTGGCTGAAGAGGTTGCTCAGTGGGACGCCATGATTGCCGCAATGTTCGGGGCGATGAAAGATGCGGCCCCGGACGGCGTTCTTGAATCGCCGATCCAGAACCGGGCCGACTTCGAGCACCTGGAGATGAAGGGCCTTCAGGCCGGGTACGGTGTCGTCGCCGGCAAGATCGCGGATTACCTGGCCAAGCTGAAGAAGCCCAAGATTGGAGAAAAATGAAGGGCACAATGAAGCTGGCCGACCACGCGGAATTGTGGTGGACAAGGCAGGGCAAGGAACTGCCGGCCCGAGGAACGCCAGAATGGAAAGCCATGTACGAGACATGGGCTACCTGGGCGTTTTCCGATCTCCGGGGAGAAGGCAAACCCGCCGAGGCCGCCGGCCCTGACGCCGACACCGGAGATTCCGCCACCCCAGGGCGGACCTGACGACCGGACCCAACGACACTCTCGCAAGTGTGGATATGGCGGCCGAACCGTAGGAATTCCGGTAGGCGGGTGGGGCGAAGTCGCTGGGGTTTCCAGGCGCTGCGTCTATGTGTTAAGATAGGCAAATCCGGTAGCCGAACGATTCGGCGGTCCCTATGCAGATGGCAGTTTGGGCCGGCAAGTGCAGGGAGACTGGGCAAGAGGGGGAAGCATGGCCGATCTCTATTCCAAGGAGCGACGGTCGGAGATAATGAGCCACATTCGGGCGCAGGATACCGCGCCGAAATGCGCGTGCGGCGAGTGCTGCACAAAATGGGCTACAGGTTCCGGTTGCACCGGAAGGACTTGCCGGGGAAGCCCGACATCGTGCTACCAAAATTGAGAACGGTGATTCATGTACACGGTTGCTTTTGGCATGGCCACACCTGTGGCGAAGGCCATGTCCCGAAAACCAATCGTAGGTACTGGATGCCCAAGTTGAAACGTAATACCAGACGCGACTCCGAGCACTCCGGAGAACTGCGGCGGCTCGGCTGGAACCAGATTGTCATCTGGGAATGCGAGACAGGTAGCTTGGAGAGAATCGAACGACAGTTGCGCCGAGAACTCGGTCGGGTTCGACGGCGCAATAGGACCAAGCCGGCTGAGCTGAATTTGCAATGGCACAGTGCTGCTGGCTTGAGGCCACCGTCTTGGGTCGGCAAACGGAAAGCGATGACAAATGGTGAGGGATCAACTGCCAATCCTCAGCTTCTTCTGTGGTGCCGGCGGGCTGGATTTCGGCTTCCGCCAAGAGCACTTCCGGGTAGTCTTGGCACTAGACAACGCTTCTGCGGCAGTAAGAACCTACAATTTCAATTCTAAGAGGAGGATCGCGAGTCTGGCAGACCTCTCCGCTCTGTCCGTTCGCCGGCTTGTATCCATGATCGAATCCGCTGGAACGTGCCCACGGGGAATCATTGGGGGGCCGCCCTGCCAAGGATTCTCCCGCGGAAACGCCCGCTCAAATCCGAACGACCCGCGTAACGTGCTGCCTTTCAGGTACGCTGAGATGCTGGCCGCTTTGAATTCCAAATATCATCTCGATTTTTTCGTCCTTGAAAATGTTATGGGCTTGGTCACTCCCAAGCACGTAAAGCGGTTTAAGGCTATCTTGGCGGCATTTGACGATGCGGGCTTCAAAGTCGTCTTCCAGACACTTAATGCAAGATCCTTCGGCGTTCCGCAGAACCGGCCGCGGCTGTTCATTGTCGGCTTGAACTCCAGCAAGTACCCGGAAGTGAAGTTTTCGTTTCCGAATGGCTGTGAAGCGGAGACTACCGTTAGGAGCGCAATTCATGGCCTGCCCAGCCCGGCCTTCTTTTCCAGAGACATCACTGCGCGGGACATTCCTTGCCATCCGAATCACTGGACGATGGTTCCGAAGTCCCCGAAGTTCACGAAGCCTACGCTCAAGACTGACGGCCGATCTTTTCGTCGCCTGGCATGGGACGAAGAGAGCCCGACTGTTGCCTATGGGAATCGCGAGATACATATTCATCCGAACGGCGGTCGCCGGCTAACAGTGTTTGAAGCGATGCTCTTGCAGGGCTTCCCGAGAACTTACCGCTTGATTGGCACGTTTAGCGAGCAAGTAACCCAGATTTCCAACGCAGTCCCGCCGCCAGTGGCGCAAGCGCTAGCAAGGGAAATCAGAATCCTCCTGTCAAAAAAGCAAGAGCCAAGCTCAAGCAGGAAGGCCAACGCGACTGGAGTGCGGCCATGAATGACGAAGAGAAACTGATTCAGCGGATCAATGCCAATCTTGATACGGGCAAGGTGTCCCACGCTGTACTCTCGACGGATGACCGCGTACTGGCCCGAATTACCGACGGTATTTACCGCCAGCCGGGCTCCGCTCTCCGGGAACTCGTCGCCAATGCCTATGACGCCGACGCGGAGAACGTGTATATCCAGACTGACGCGCCTCGCTTTAGCAAGATCAGTGTGCGCGATGACGGTGGGGGGCTGATGATCGCGGCGCTGTCGAGCCTGATTCATCATATCGGCGGAAGCCCCAAACGCACACCGGCCGGGGTCGGACTTGGGGTGGCAAGTCGGAACGATCCAAGCCTCAGTCCAGGGGGCCGACGCCTGATTGGTAAGATTGGGATCGGCCTCTTCTCGATCTCACAACTTACTCGTCATTTCCAGATCATCACAAAGACGAAAGGATCGAGTCACACGCTGATTGCCGAGGTCATGCTCAAGACCTACACGGAAGACGATCTCGCCAACCTCCCTAGTTCGGAGCCGGTCAAGTTTGAAACTGGCGAAGTGCGCATTCGTGCAATGCCCGCCGCCAAGAAGAACGCGCACGGCACGGAGATCGTTCTTATGGACCTCCGGCCCCAGACCAGGGAACTCCTTCAAAGCAGGGACATCTGGGCCAGGGTTGACGCCACTACTGCTCCTGGCGGGCTGGGCGAGGCGAGGGAGCCCCCGAAGTACCACATCGGGAGGCTTTCGCCCGGAGGCGATGACGTTATCCTCGTGCCAGAAAGCCTACCCTGGGACAAGAATGACGCTCCCGACAGACGCTTTGCGAAGCTGTACCAGGCGATCATCGACGCAGTAGATGTTGAGGAGTCGAATCCGAGACTGGAGACGCTTCTTGACGATTATTTGCGGATGCTGTGGACTCTGAGCCTTTCTGCGCCTATCGACTACATTGATAAGCATCCGTTCGATCTCGAAAGCCGTGATGATCCGCAGTTATACCAGCTATCCAATGCGTCCAAAGGCCAAGCGTCGGCGCTGGCGTTGAAGAAAGGCGAGACAGTTCGTTCGCGGCTGGGACTGAAGGCACCGGAGAGAGGCGCGACAACTCCGTTTCACATCTTCGTGGATGAGGTAGAACTGCGAAGGCCGATTCGATTCAATCGCCTTCCGATGACGGTCCAGGCCATCAAGAAGCCGTTGATGTTCTTCGGGAAATGCGAGCCCGATTTGCAAATGATCCCCAAGGAAATACGCGGCGGCGACCTGTCGTTCGAGGGCTATTTTCTTTGGACGCCAAAGGTGGTGCCCAAGGAAAACAATGGGGTGCTTATACGCATCAGTGATGCGAGCGGCACGCTGTTCGACGAATCATTTATCAAATACCAGGTTTCTGAGCAAACCCGGCTGCGCCAGATCACAGCCGAGGTATTCGTGCTGAAAGGGCTGGATGCTGCTCTGAACATCGACCGTGAATCATTCAATTACTCGCATCCCCACTATCAGTTTTTGATGAAGTGGGTCCACAATGCGTTGCGGCAGCTTGCGAACACCCATAAGGCACTGGCTTCAACGGTTCGCGGCGAGAAACAGAAGGTTCAGCAGACCCAGCGCATAGGCGCGTTGACTGAGAAGGTCGAACGAGCGTTAAAGGACGCCGGGATCGACACCGAGGAGGAGATTCCCGACGTTATCTTCACTACCGGCGAGCCGGGTAAATTAGCGACAAAGCGGAAACAAGGGGTTCTTGCTTTTGACGGAAACGTGGTTTTCCAGGATGTGCCGGAACAATTGCGTGCTACCGCGCCAAACAGAGTGCGCCGGGAGTACCTAGAGGAGAAGACCAAGGCAGTGGCCCGGATACTCGACGCTTATGGCGTGTTCGACAACATGAAGTACGCGAAGCAGCAAGAACTGCTTCGCGCCATCGTGGCCGTATTTGCCAGCGAGGAGTGATGGAAATGCCCTCGGAACCCGGCAAGGAAGATGAATTGCTGCAAGGCATTTATCAGCGCGATATTCGTCCAGCCCTCGAAGGCATCGAGGCCAGGACGTTCAAGCCGTGGCACAAACCGCGGAAACAGTACATCCGCATCTATCAGTGGTGTGCCATCGTTCGGCGGCTCATCAAGCAGAATGGGATGCAGCAGGGCGACATCCTTCGCTACCTGGGTTTACCAGGCGAAGACCTGCTGGACATCAGGAGCCTTCGCGGCGTCTGCGAGCCCGGCGGGATATGGGTGAAGTACCTGGGATTCGACAGCACCGCTAATCTGTCAAAGGGCGAGTTTGAGTTCCAACTCGCGCAGCATGAGGTCGCGCGATCGGGCTTCATCAACCAACACTCGCGCATTTTGAAAGCCCGGATCGAGCACGTCGCCAATGAGGCTTCGCTCGCATATAAATACGCCAGCGAATACGGGGATTTCGATGTCATCAACATCGACCTCTGCGACTCTATTGCCGGCCCGGCTTCTCTGGGGAAGGGGCCGTACTTTGAAGCGATCAGGAAATTGTGCCATTTGCAGCTGAGCTGGGCGTACCCGGCCGTGGGTAATGTTTGTCGCTACTCGCGCTGGAAAGGAGTGCCTCGACGACGACCTCAAGTTCAAGCTACTTGACTGCCTCTTAGGGAACGTGAATGAGAGTACGGAGTTTGCTGCCAATCTGCAACAACAACTCAAGATCGACGACGGCGCGATCCGGGGAGAAATGTCGAACGCCGTTCCGCTCACCCACGAATTGCTGGTTCAGGTATTCGGCCTCTCCCTTGGCAAGTGGTTGATCCGCCTGATGATGAGCGGAACGCCGAGGGTTGCGGTGCAACTTCTGAACAGCTATTCGTATAGAGTGTATGGTGACGAGCCAGATATGCTATCATTAGCGTTTCTTTTTGAACCAATCATCGTGCATCCCGTGGACAAGTCCGGGCTAACCTCTTCGGAAGTACCGAAGGTGCAGATTCCGGCAGAGGCGGCCCAGGCGACGAAGGTGTTGCTAGGGGTCATCGGAATTGAGGATGTTGACAAAAAGCTATTGGATGACGGGGAGTTACACACGAAGATGATCGACAAGTGCGGAACGCTGTTGGAGGAAGCGCACTACGATAAGAAGAGCTACCAGGAGTGGGCAATGGAAGCGAGTTGGCGTCCGAATCGCCAACCTCCAGCGGCGTAGGGCAGACGCATCGGTCGGCGTGCCACAGCCGTCCCCCCCCCCCACGAACCGCCTTGAAAACCCTCCCGCGGCCTTGACCGTTTGGAGTTCCTGGTTTGGTGACACCGGCGTGTCCTCGAATCGCTCAAGGCCCGTGGCGACAGCATCCAGACTGTGACTTGGGACCGTTCCCCGACGCACGACGACGGCCGACCGGCAGGACTCCTCAGACGGACGCGCCAATGGCCGGGACCATCGGCACCATATCGGCGGTGAGGATTACGAAACAACGACGCCCGAATCCATACCCTCAGCAACAGCGCCAAGCCCTCTGGCACGGGATTCTGGCCTACTTCGTCGAATTCGTCCACAACTACGTCGTTCTCCCCGGCGGCCCGGCCTATGCCGACAACGGCCACGGGCATACGTCGATCTCGGAACGTGCGATCTGGAATCGTGCATCGGGCGTCTTGCGTTTACGCGGGGACAGCTTGGGGTGCTGGCAAACGAACGTCATATTTACGCTCCCCCAAACCCACTCGGCAATTTCTCCACGGCCTCCCGATGCACGATGCTGCCCTTCCTGGGGACGATCCGAGCCACCGCCCGACCCCGGCCCGTCCACACCAACATCATGTGCGGGCGACGAAAGTGCGGGATGACTTCGATATGCTTTCCCACGTCCCATCCGACTTTTCCCCGGCGATGGGCCTTGTCGATATATCTCTGATCGCCGCTGGCCTCGAACTTGGCCCGGTCGTCGGCCAGGACATCGGGGGAAATGATCGACGGATCGTTTTCCAGCAGGCACAGTGAGCAGCAGAGCCGAATGCAGTCCATGACGAAGGAATCCGGCACCTGGACGCCAAATTCGGAAAACAGCCCCACTTTCCCCAGGCCGTCGATGGACTGCTCGACGGTCAGGCCCGGTCTTCGGGGAAAATTGCGGTACGTGTAGATCGGCACGCCGACTCCGCCCATGACTTCCCCGATGTCCACCAGCACCGAAAGGCCGGTGCCGTCGTTGATCTCCCCCAGCATGATGCAGCGAACGGGGAAGTCCTTCCCCTTCCACTCGAATTTGAGCGGATTCTTGGCCGGGTCTTTCGGGAAACGAATACAGAGGGCAGGAAGCGGTAACTGGATCAGATCGGAATCCAGGTCAAGGTTCAGCCGGGTCAGCATCGGGATGATCGAGGGCCACATATTGTAGTAGGGCCTGCGGGCCTTCTCCCAATCCCGCTCGTTGAGCATCTGGCCGAAGAACTGGCCGGAACCCATTTTCTGTGCGTCGAGCATCGCTCGCCGGTAGAACTGGTCGATGTCCTGGGCGGGGCGGTCGTCGGGGTCTGCCCGCCGCGTCCAGTCACGCATCGTGGTGTAGGAGTGAAAGTCCATAGGAGCTTCGTTGCAACACGCTTCAAGAAACATGAGCCGTTGTGACCCGCTAGAGGCAAGGCCCCGGCTTATTCAACCTCCGTGGCTTCAATCGCCTCGGCTTCCTTCATTTTGGCTGCAAGCACCCACGCAACGAATGAGCGGATTTCTTTCTCCTGTCCGGGATTTGCCCTAATCATCCTCGCAACAATACCGTCGAAACCGTCCTTATTGATGGCAAAAACCGAACCCATGTGCTTGTGAATGAATTCGATCTTCCGTTCCGCGTTGGGCAGGGATGCGTTTCAGTCGTTTCATCATGCTCCACTATTCTCTAGTAATTGCCCAAACGCCAATCTTTCGGCGTAGGCTTGTCTTTTCCTTCGCGTCGCCGTGGAATCCGCCGCCATCACCAACTGTTCCAAAACATCTAGTCGAACGGGCCGGAGCCTTACTTGGGCTGCTGCCTGCTCCCTCAGAGAATCGTTGAGGCTCAAGCGGGCTTCCTTGGCATACGGGTCAAGCGTCGGATAAAGGATTGTGGCGACACGGAGATCATGGACTGCCGCGTAGATGCCAAGTTGATACAGCATATCGTTCGGCAGCGATTTCTCCCATAAGTCACGATACTTTGCGTCCAGAATTCCAATAATTGCTTTTGCTCGAATGACAACAAAATCTGGCCTTGGGGCGGGGCTTCTCCGTTTCTTCGGGTTGTAATCGGGATCATACCGAATGACTCCGCGTAACCGAAACTCGTCCAACAATGAGCAATCGGACAGATTCTCACGCAAGAAGCGGCTAAGAAGCGACTGAAAGAACCGATTCATGTCAAATAGGAATCCGGGCAAGGGCATACTCGATTTATCGCCGGAAAGCGTGATCCCCTTTGCTTCCACCAGCAACCGAATTATTGAAATGGCGGGAGTGTATACCGTGGTCAATCGGTTAAGCAACTGCTCCACATGTTCTATTGCCCGAATGCTAATCTCGACGGGAGAAATCAAGATGTTCAGTGAACCTTCAAGCCGCCGTGCCTCACGTTTGAGGGAAGCATCGGTCGCTAAGGTGGCGGCGAGAGCCAACCCCGCTAGAATGACTTGATTAAGAAAACAGTCCTGGGTTCTCGGATGATGAATGCAAGGCATCGTGGCTGACAGCCGACTTCGTTGGGCCACAACTCGCTGAATGGCGATCCTACCTCTCGGTGATGCCAAGTCGTCTTCCCGCCGCACATACGCCCGGTGAAGTCCCGCAGAAATCAACTCCTGCACTTCAGCAATTAGCTGACTGATGAGTAGGTCTTGGAAAGCCCCAAGGTCCAGCTTGTGAAATGTCTCAGAGAAGCGAGTCAAATTGTTCAACCCGTATGCGTATCGCAAGAGGTTCAGAAGAGATCGGCTTTTCAGCTTGGGGAGAATCGTCACAGTGAGATTCCCAACGGCGACCTGTCCGACGAAGGAGCTAGACTCGATGGAAAGTCCATGCTTCAGTTCCACAACTTGAAGCATCCGTGTCTGCGCGAGACTCTGAATCAAACCCCGAACTTCCGCACCGCCCTCAATGCTGGCCCCAGCTAATTGCAAGTGCGACTCCGGTGTGGCCGACTCCCATTCATTGAGCGTCACGGCGATCTGCGAGTCGCTCATTTCTCCTCGCCTTCGTCGTCCTCGTTGTTTTGCTCATCAGTGACCTCCTGATCCATCGCCAAAGCCGGTGTCGAAGCGGCAATCTCTGGACAAGGAGCCAGTAGTGCTTGAACCAAATCCGATTCCCGCCCGTCTTGGAATAGCTCCTTGCGAATAGTCCGGTGGTCCGAGTTCATGAACGCCAGGCCGAGGATTCCCTGTAGGGCTTTGGAATCCTGATAGCAGTATTCCTCAAGCAAAGGGAGTATCTCGTACTGAAGTGACCGTTTGAAGGTCGCCATGTCCATGATTGGTTTGCCGCTGTAAAACAAATACGAGTGGCCGATTTGAAGATTGCGGGCGTCTTTTCCCACATTTTCGCAGATCCTTGCATTTAAGGCGTCGAGCCAGGGAGCGACCGGAATTCCTTCAATGGAGACACTCTCGAAAAGAGAGCTAGTTGGCATCAGTTCCACAAAGCCGAACCGCCGACGAAGAGCAGCATCCAACAAAGAAATCGACCTGTCTGCCGTGTTCATGGTGCCGATGATGAAGACATTCCGAGGAACCGAGAACTCCTCCCGGCTCAGAGGCAGAATAATCTTCTTCTCACGCTTGTCTTTCTCCAATACGGTCAGAAGTTCGCCAAAAATCCGAGGGATGTCGCCACGATTGATTTCGTCAATTATAAGAAAGAAGCGTTTATCCGTTTTCTGTTCCGCATCCCGGCAAATCTGCTTAAAAATCCCCGGTCGCAGAACAAAACCCAAGCCATCTCCCTTTAATTCAGGCCGGTATCCTTCGATAAAGTCCTCGTACCCGTAGGCTGGATGGAAGCAGCACATTCTGACCAATCCGTCAACGCCATTTCCACGGACCTCATTTTGCTGCTCAACTGCCAATTGCTCATAGAACTTACCAAAAGCCGGGTAAGCAGCCAGATCGTGGGCCGCCTTCTCTGCCCAGTAGGTCTTGCCCGTGCCCGGCGGCCCATGAAGAATCACTTGCCCTTTGTGTTCAAGCACCGCCTGGACTTGCCCTTTTATTCCGTCAAGCTGCGGAACTGGACCAATCTTGACTTTCGGGCCTGGTGGTGGCGGCGGAAGTTTCGGAGCATTCTGGATTCGCCGTTCAGTTTCCAATATGTTCTCCGGGAATTTGTGCATCTCGTACACGGTGGTTTGAAGCCCTTCGGCATTCGGCATCCTCCATTCCTCCAGCGACAACCACTCAACGGCACGGCGATGAGGAAAGTCGCTGGTCGGGTCGTATTCATAGCCGCCAAGGACTTTAGCAATCCCAAGGATGCTCCCTCCATCGCACGCCAGAACATAGTCGTTCGGCTGAATCGACAAGACAAACATGGTAATTTGATTTCGTGCCTTTCCGATTGCTTGCGGTGTCGTTGGATACTTCTCCTCCAAATGCTTGCGAAGTGCCTCCTTCGACTCAGCGGTTGGATCTAGCGTCGAGAGGTCGCCCAGGTCGGGCCACCCTATTGCGACACAGTTGCCGTTTCGCATCATTTCCCAATGATTTCTCGGCTGGGTTCCATCACTCGTTCCAACTCGCCAGTACGGACGTTTTGGCCCGTAGGTCATGTAGAGAGAGTGGGTTAGATTACCCAACGAAACTCCAAGCTCCTTGGTAATCGCCACATACCTCCCTGCACAAACATAGCGGCCCTTTTCGGGCGGCAATGTCTGAAGGAGCTTCGTCAAATAGAACCGCTGATATTCCGGGTTGTGGAAGTCGTCCAGCCGGTCGGGAAAAATCAAATGCAGGTACTTGTGGCCCCAGCCGTATTGACTCACATCCGGTGCAAGCCGGTCCATTTCTGCTTGAAGACTGCGGTATTCGTCATCACTGGCATCCACGGAGAGCTTGTTCAACAACTCGACACCGATCAACAGTTGATCTCGTTGTTTGCGGGCGATTTCGACCGCCTGATCCACGGAGATTTCCTCCGGCTTGCCGCCTGCTCCAGCCGCCTCCCAATTGCCGGTTTCCTTTCGACGGAACAAGCCAAATTTCAGGGCACTCCCTCCGCCAATTCCGCCGAAGGCATCCGTCGCAAAATCGTCGTCCTTCTTGAACTCAAGCCAGTACGCCATGCTTTCTTTGCCACTCCGTCCGTGCATGGCTTCCAGCAATGCCTCACCATTGAGCTTGCTTAGTTGATCCGGTCCGAAGCGACTACGGAATTCAGCCTGATACTGGTCCCGTTTGTGATCGGCAAGCAATTCCCCTGCGGACTTCAGTTCTTGGTACTTCTGAAGCAATTTCTGCTTCACTGGTTCGGCCAACATCTCTGATTCTCCCGTGTTTTAGCTTGGCGTACTTGCCGCCAACGGCCGCATATCGGTGGCCTGCAATGCCTGTTGGAGCGGCGACAGGTCCACCGTGGTCTTGCGGAACAATAAGACAACCTGCAATGCGACGACGGCCAGCAAGAGGACGATGGCGATGACTAGAAGGATGTCGGTCAATCCAGAAACTCCGTGAACATGGTCAGAACGCAGCCCGTCTCACTTGCTACTCAGCATCCCCATTTCACGAAGGAACCGAGACGGCTGCTTCTGCCACCCTCGATACGTCCTCGCATAACTCATAGTAAGCGACTTGCTGGCGCGGGTAATCGCCACAAAACAGTTCCGACGTTCCTCCTCCATCTCAGGGCTTCGGTCGCCCTTCTTGATACTCTGGAAGGAGGGAAGCTCGTCCTCCAGTAGGCCGACCAAGTACACATGATCGAATTCCTTGCCCTTGGACGCATGGATTGTGTACAATCGTACCATTTGACCTTTGGGCAACGATTCCTTTGATCTCATCTGAAGCTCATGGAGGAAAGCCTCAAGCCCGATTTCCCGGCCTAATGCCCAGGTGATCTCTTGGACAAGTGACTGCCACACCTCTCGCTCCTCTGCGTATCTTGCAAACGCTTCCTGCGAGTCATTACCACCGGCATGTGCTAGGACATCGAACCACCCAATGGCTATCTCCGCGAACCGAAGGAAATCGCTTCCCCCACCAAGATGGCTTACGGCACTAGCGATGATTGTTCTTGTCGGATCGTCCAGTACGGCCATTTCGACTCGCCTAATCCAGCATCGAAGAAGGCCACTCTGGCTCGCCTCCGCCGCCGCCGCCACTTCTCCATCGTCGATCTCGATGCCCGTGAGTTGCTTGAAACTGCCGCAGACTGCGGCCAGCATTTCACGGTTCCTGCCGCTGTTTGCCAGCCGAAGCATGGAATGCAACCATGCAAGTGGGGCACTCTCAAACTCATCCTTACGTTGAGCGATGACCGCCGACACTCCTTCTCGGTTGAGAGCACCCTGCACTCCGACGAGCAAACGACGGCTCCTTCCCAGGACTACGACCGCATCTAGCTGCCCAGAGCGCCGTGCTACAATGTCGTGAGCCACTCCTTCCGCCTCTGCCTCCTCGCTTTGGAAGACCGGCAACAACCGCACTGTATCGGCTCCCGCGCTTCCCTGGAACGAGACAAGCGGTTTTTTATCCTGGGTACGAAGAAAGTTATGCTTTATTAGATTATTCGCCAGCCGAACAATCTCTGCCGGGCAACGGTAGTTCACCGGAAGTTGCATCACGGTGGGATGATAATCCATCACCAATTCCTCAACTCGCTTATGGCTCGCTCCATTCCACTGGTAAATGATCTGGTCGTCGTCAGCCACGACGAAGAAGTTCTTCTCACTCTTCCCTACAAGATGTTGCAGTAGCTTGTACTGCGCCTGATTTGTGTCTTGAAACTCGTCAACACACACGAACGGGTACACGGTACGATACCTTTTGGAAAACGCCGGATACCGCTGGAAAAGCTCATACGCACGCAAGATCAGCGAGGAAAAGTCCAAGGCGTTGTGTTTGGATAGTTCCTTTTCATACGCAGGGTACACTATCGACATCCGCTCACCCATTTCTTGGTCGCTGAGCGCCTCCTTGCAACGGTCAGGGAAGACCAGCAAGCCTTTCAGCCGCAGGATTACCGGCAACGTCTTTTTATCGAAGTCAGACACGACAGCGAATTCGCGTTTCGCACCGTCCACAGCATCGGCGAGAATGGCCTCAAGATCGGAATCCTGAGAATAAATCGTAAAGTTGGGCCGTATGCCGACGTGCGACCCGTGCTGGCGAAGAACCTCCGCACAGAAGGAATGGAACGTGCCCAAAAACAATCGCCTTTCCTCGCCTGGAACCAAGGTAATTACGCGAGTCCGCATTTCGTCAGCGGCTTTATTAGTAAACGTGAGGCAAAGGACTCGGAAGTTCTCGTCGCGCGTTCGGTCGAGAAGTCGGGCAACACGGGACGTGAGCACCCTGGTTTTACCAGAGCCCGGTCCTGCAAGAACAAGCAGGGGTCCTTTTTCCCATTCGGCAGCATTTTGCTGTAACTCGCTAAGTTCCGACCACGCTCGATCCAAGGGTGTCTTGCTCATATCAGATTGCCTTTGCTATTATGTCATGGATAGCGTCGGCCAAGAAACTTCGGGACTCGCTTGGCATCCGCTCCCGATGCGCGTAATGTATGAATCAAATCGGTGGCACACTCGGTTTTTCGATTTCTTGCGTGTGCGGCGATTTCATCATTTGACCCAGGATCGCCCAGTTTCTTTGTAAATGCCACGCCACGGGCAGCGAGAATGCCGTGGTACTCGGCAGCAAAGCCGTTATTGACCAAGAATTGCTCAAGGTCTAGGTTGGGCAAGGTCCGCACGCGGTCGGCAGCCTCAGCAGTGTCAGAACACTTCCGGGTGGCGGTTGTCGCGTAGTCCTTACCGGCCTTATCGCTGTCGCTAACCATGATCCACGGAATGTCAAAGTTCCGTGCAAGGGAGACAAACGCGCCTATCGAGCCGTTGTTTTGAAAGTCAATTAGGCTCACACATGCCCCGTCAAGTGGCGTACCAAGCAGTTCGGCAAAGTAGTGCATGATGGTAAAGTCGCTCGGACCTTCGCAAAGGAGCCATGCACGGGCGAAGAAGATTTCTCCACGAATACGCTGTGCATACCTGTCCAATTCCACAAGCTCCGCATCCGGCATATAGAGTTGTGACTCCTGAGCCAAAGCCTTGATCGCCTTTTGAGCATCCTTGTTTGCGGCATAGATGGGGATCAGGGTCCGGTACTCTTTTTCCTCGACCGTGCCAGCTACGAGCAAAGTCTCGGTTCCTTCATGGTAGTCGTACTTGCCGTGACTATTTGCGCAGAAATCGAGAAGGGCTTGCTCTTTCGGCAAGTGTGTCTGGAAACGACGTTTTAGGTACAAAACTCTCGCTACCGAACCGGCTCGCCTAAATAACCGAAGGCTGCTTATCGGAATACCCTGCAAGACAAACGGCGAGTGGGTCGAGATCATCTTTTGGGTGGTGATCGCGCCCAATGCCTTAATCAAAGCCCTAATCGCATGAGGATGAAGATGGGCTTCGGGCTCTTCCAAGGCCAAGAACGCCTCAGTTTCGGGATTGAACGTAGGCTTGAGCAGTACGTCAACAAACGCTTGGAACAAGAACAATACGGCGAGGCTTTGGACACCTTGCCCATGCCGAGACAGCGGGAAATCCATGTCCGTTCCCCGAGCCCGGATGACGACTTGTGCCCGAGCGATCAAGTCCCACGGCTGAAGTGGAACGGCGTGAATCGACGCCTTGCCACCTGCGACAGCAATTGTCTGAATAGTCTCCAGCGATTGACGTACCTTTTCCAAGCGTGGATCGGCTTCCAGAAGGGATTTATTGAGCTTCTTCAGTTCATCAACTAGCGCCTTGCGTTTGTCGTCGTCGATTTTCAAGTCACGGAGTATCCTGCCCCAGAACTGCGATTTCGAGGAAAACTCGGCATCGCAGTCGCGGAGTGCAGAAAGGCAGAAGAAACGGACGTATTCGAGAAACCGGGTGGCAATCGACGGCCCCTGAGCTTTTCCGGCGAGTGGCTCTCCTTTGACGTTTAAGAACTCTCTGGTGCTTACAAACTGCTTGGAGGCAGCGTCAAAGTGGCTCGTCAAGCGGATACCAATCGAGTTGATGTCGCGTATCGGGTCGAATTGCACGATTTCGGCGAGTGCTTGAATGATCGACTTAGGCCATTCGTCCGAAGCGTCTTCCCGAAACCAAAGCTCAATTTGGATTCCCTGACTGGTCTGAGGGGAATCTTCGGGGGTGGACATGTGGTAATCGTATTCATCGAATGGATTCGTTCTGCCGAAACTGGTTCGCGGAAGAGCGACCCGCAAAGCGTCGATCAAGGCTGTCTTTCCAGCATTGTTTTCGCCTACAAGAACTGTGGTGTCGTCAACGGGAATGCGAATGTCCACAAGATTGCGGAAATTCTTTACTACAAGTTCACGGAGTTTCATAGATCACGTCCAAAATCGTCTGTAACGGGAGGGGCATACATGCAGGCATCGTAATGCTGGCTGACTCACCCCGTCTGAATATCTGCCTGAATCCCTCGTTGGCCGAGGGATTCTTTGATGCCCAACTCAACCGTGTTCTCGCGGATCGCCGCATCGCCCTTGGCAATCACGATCACATCGCAGCGAACCTCGGCCCCTTCCTGGGCCAGCGGGTCGATGACCTCGTTATAGATGTCGTTCCAATTCTCCCAAGGAAGGTTGTCCATCTTGATGCGGACCTTGTTGAGCCGACGCTCGCCCTCCACGATCTTGACCGGCCCGCCACCGGGCTTCCATTCCTCTTCGCCGCCGCCACCACCGGCAACGCCGCCGCCCGATATGACCTCTGGGCCGGTCTGCCCACCGCCGCCACCGGGAACCGTGATTTCCGGTGTCTTTGGCTCGGGCATCAACGCCTTCGCCACCGCAGGGCGCAGCAGGCACGCCGAGTCGATAATCGCGCAATCGCTGGCTGTCACTCCCTTGTCGTTGTAGTAGATCGTGTCGAACTGCCGCTTTTCGCCGTCGCCCAAAGCGTAACCGAACAACGCACGGTGAACGCCTTGTGCCAACGATTCGGGCAATACCTTGTCGTTCAGAAGCCGGGGCAGGTGCGTCAATTGTGTGAAGTAGTCGGCCAGGGTCTTTACTTTGATGAGTTCCAGGTTGTCGGGCCATAGCCCAAACCGGGGGCCGATCATAATGTTGGGATCGAGCTTGTCGAGGATTTGTTGCTCAACCGACAGCTTTTCCAAGACTTTGCTGCTGAGCGTTGTTCGGCCACTGAACGTGCCGATGCCCATATCGAACGGCCGGAGCGTCTTCTTCTCGGCCGGCACCAGGATGTGCCGATAGGCGGTCGTCAGGGCGGACGGCAACCGGGCTTCGGCCTCCTTCAATCGGTCGGCGAGGTCTTTGAGTTGCTCCTCGTTCAGTTGCTTCTTCGTGGTCTTGTCCGCGTCGATGTTCCGCAGGGCCAGCAGCCGCCGAGCCGTCTCGATGATCCCCGAAGCCTGATCCTGATCGGGGGCCAGGAACACCAGGACATTCGAGTTCTTGCGGAATCCTTTGCCGCACTGTTTCAGGATGCCGGTCACGAACTGTTCTGTCTCTTCGGGAATGCTGTCTTCCGCAACCACCTGATGCAGATCGAGCACGACAAGGCTGAGCCGAGGTTCGTCGCTGACATCGCGGTCCTCTTGGGGATAGCGATACACCCGGAAAGTCGCGTCCCCGATCAGATCGTTGAGCGTCGTCCTGGCGAAATCCTTGATCTTGTCCGGTTCCGACCGGACCATTTCTTCCCGGTCCACCAGGATACGATTCAGGTTCGGGCGGGAATCGAAGCGATAGAGGCCGCTGTCGTTGTAGAGATACCACAGCCGCTTCGTCATGCGATCCAGGGCATCAGCAATGAACGGTGGAGCCATCTCGGGGTTCAGCACGCCAAGGCGAAGCTGGGGCAACGTGGCTCCGCGTTGCTGGCTGCCGCTAAACGAATACATGAAGATCGACCGCGCAAGTTTCTCCGACACGCTCTCCTTGGCATATTCGCTGCCAAGCTGCCGGTCGATTTGCGGGGCCTTGGCCGTGGAACCGGAAATGTCGCTGTCCACGACCGAGTGGTAGACGTTCCCCGAGCCAGTATGCTTGACCAATTCGCTGCGGACTGCCATCTTGTGGGCTTCGTCCACGATCACCAAGTCCCATCGCACGTCGCGCAGGTGATTGAGAATGTCGTCCTGGCGGGCGATGAAGTCAATGGACGTGATGCACTGGGGATTGTCTTCCCAGATATTCTTGCCGTAGGCCGCACTGACCGTGGCTCGATTGACCACCGTGAAGACTTCCCCGAACTTTTCGTGCAACTCACGCCGCCACTGGTCGGTGAGATTGGCCGGCGTGACGATGAGCGTCCGCTCGATCAGTCCCCTAAATTTGAGTTCCTTAATACCTAGACCGCCCATGATCGTCTTCCCGGCCCCCGGATCGTCGGCAATCAGGAGCCGGATGCGGGGCTGGGTGAGCAGATGTCCATACACGGCAGCCATCTGGTGCGGCAGCGGATCGACCTGGGACACCGATACGGCGAAGTGCGGATCGTACTGGTAGGCCAACCGGATGCGATGAGCTTCGGCGGCCAGCCGGAAATGGGTCGGATTGCCGTCCAGGGCGGCCAATTCGCCTGCCAAGGTGAGCTTGATTACGCTGTCGAATTCCTCTGCATTGAGCAGCTTGTTCCACAGCCGCTTCGTGTTCACGCCGACTGCCTGAACTTCGACCCGGTTGCCGCGAACCTTGGCCGTCAAGACCCTGACCGGCTCAGTCCAATGTGGGCCTTCGAGGATCGTGCCCTCTGTCAGAAGGTTCGAGATTTGGTTGGCGTTCATTTCGTCCTGTCTCTACACCCTCTTGATCTTCGCAATCGCCGCCAGCAGGTATCCCAACTCGTCCCCGTCCAGCCCCGCCGTCTTCGCAATACCGTGGACGTTGCGAATCAGGTCTTCTTCGGCACCGAGGAACAACTTGTGCGTCACGTCGCCCTCCGTGCGGGCCAGCGGCACTTGTCGGTCACGATCAACTGCTCGATCCTTGGCTCGGCCCAATCTTCTCCAAGCAGGCAGCCGAGGACTGCCGTGAACATGCCGCTCGTCTCAATCGGACGGAGCTTGTCCACACAATCCTGGCGAATCTGCTCGGGTTCTCGGAGGGTCGGTTCGGTCATTGCCCCATCGCCTTCATCTCTGCCATGAAGACCTTCTCACGACGGGCAAGCGTATAGGCAGCCCACCACTTAGCGTCTGGCAACGGGGACTCCAGCAAGGTATCTGGGTAAATATCCGACTCGTAGGGAAGTATTGGCATCTATGTCTTTACCCTAAGCCCGATTCACGCCGATCCCTCGCCGTGCCCGAACTGCCGGTCTCAATCGGGAGCAGTCCTGGCGGTCGGATCGGGCAGCCCTCAGTCCAAACCTCCGGTAAGGTGGGTCGCAGAAGCCTACAATCCTTAGCTGCCCGACGATCATTATTTCCATTCATTTTCACCGGATGGCCTTGGCCCACGGTTCCTGCTGGGTTTGCTCCGGTTTCACGGATGGGCTGCACCCGGCAGGGGACCGTTTCAGGGGGCCAGTATCTCACAGTTCGGGAAAGACCTGATTCTATATCTGCGTAAACCCAATTGCAAGCAATCCAGGGATTCCAAGTGATTTTGTGCCATTGGGTTAGGTCCGGTCGGGCAGGGCTGGCAAAGGCTACCGCCCGACCAGCAGGGAAATTGCCCAGATCACCATAAACCGTGGTCCGTGCCGCTGGCGAGTATGGCTGCAATACACAGGCCAAGGTTCTCTCAGCCGACGAACTTGACGGTCGGGAATCGTTTGAGCCGACCGCCGATGCCGTGGCTGCCCTGGATTGGGTTTGGGAGCAGATCGTCTCGGGCGGGCATGGCCGATGGCAAGGCCCGTCCCCAACTTCGTTGCTTCCGCAAAACCATGAATGGCGGCACGGTTGTTCGCGGTTTCCTTCGGGATGGTGTCGCCTATATCAACGAGGATTTGGCACACGGGGCCAGCGTCGAATTGCGTCAGACGGTCTTGGAAGAACTGGCCCACTACCTGACCGGTTCCAAGGACGAAACCCGTGACCTGCAAGATTGGGCCTTCAAGTTCGCCGTGCGGGTGGCGATGGCGATGGAGCCGGTCATCCATGCAGAGAGATGAAACAATGAACATTGGACAATCCATGAACCTCTTGATTCTAACCGACAGCAAGTTAGCTGCCTTGCACCGTCAGGCTGCCAACGAAATCACCCGGCGTGCCAAGGCCGCTACCATCGGCCACGACGCCGCCAGCATCATTTGCGGCAACGAGTGTGCGAAACGGGCCTTGTTGGTCGCTGCCGCTGGGAACCATTCGATTCTCTTCATCGGCCCGCCGAATTGCGGCAAGACCATGCTGCGGGCCGTGGCCTTGGAACTTGGGCTGGGCAATACGTTTGAGGCCCGGCCCTGTCCCTGCGGCTATCACGGTAGCCCACGTCGGGCCTGCAACTGCACAAGTGCCAAGATCGAACGATGCCGGGCAGCGTGGCCGGTTGCGGACATAACCATCGAGGTAGTCGAGCCGCCGCAGCGAGAATTGAACGGACAGCCCGGAACGAGCGTGGCTGAAATGAAGGCCCAGGTCGCCCGCATGTCCAGCCAAACCGACCTGACTTTGGATCAGGATTCGGCCAACCTGCTCAAGTGTGCCTGCATTGAAGATAACATCGACCCCGATGCCCGCACCCGCATCATCGCCATCGCCAGGACGATTGCAAATCTGGATCGCAGTGAGCGGATTGCCCCTTCTCATACCTGCGAAGCCATCAATTACCGAGCGTTTCGTTGGTGAGTCTCCTTTCTGCCTACCTCCGTCCATTTAAGTCGGTCTATTTCTTGAGAAGCATGGGAAAGCGAGCGAAGATCATCGCCGAGATCGAATGCAAGATTGCCCGGCTTGAAGAGCGGTCGGGCCTTTGCCTGTACTATGCGCATCAAACGGCTGCGGTCTTGTGGCAGCATGGGCTGCCAGCGGTGATCCAAGCTGGCTCGCTTCAATGGCCGCGGGTCCGTCGCGAGGAAGACGATGGCCAGATCGACACGCACTTCGCTTACATGTGGACGCCGACTTCGCCAGAAAGCGCCTTGTCAGTCGCCTTGGGCAATCTACCGGAAATGCACGTCTGGGTCGGCATTCTCAGTAGCCAAGAGATCGTGGACTTCACGACACGCCACTTGCGGTTGGCGGCCGAGGCCCGTGGGATGATCTGGACTGCGGTTGATCCACCACGCTACCTGTGGTGTCCCGCAGCGGGCACGCCGGATCGGGTGGTCTACCGACCGGATCGTGATGCGTCGATCTATGCTTGCACGCTTCTCAAACGCCTGTTTGATCCAGCCTACTTGAAGCGAGGCCAGCGATGAACCGAGACGCAGGACTCAAGCCACGAGCAACCCACAGCCAAGGCCGCCAGGAAAAGAAAGGTCAGAAACGGCCAGTCGCCGAATTAGCGTCGCATGAGCGCCGAATCAGCGCCGCATGAGCGCCGAATCAGCGCCGAAAGCCGAACGGCAAACCGTCAGGTCGCGAGCATGAAAGCCTTTCACAAAAAGACGAGGAAAGAGGTTGCCGATTATCTGCGCCCGTGTACTTCGCGCAGCCCAAGGCCGATTGGGAGACGCTGGCGGTCGGCAACGTCATCCTGCACAAGGGGTATGGTTGGCGCATCGTGCATATCCCGTCCAAGCGCGGTTTCGTCCTGGCGACGAACGTGGCGACGGGCGAGGTCGAGAAGCTGCTGCGGTCACGGTACGCCACGACTGACCTTCTCGTGACCGACGAGGGCACCCTTGCCGTCCTGCGAACGTCGCATCGGGAAGAGATCAGGAAGGCGATGGCGGCGGGAACGAACATCAGCCTGCACGTCCAGTACGATTATCCCGAACTCTTCACTCCGCATCCCGAGTCGTGGGACAAGAAGCGGCGCGAGAAGGTGCAGGACACTTGGGCGCGGATCAACGAAATGCGGGCGTTCCACGACAGCCAAGACCCTCCCGGCTGGCAGTTCGGCAAGGTCGATCACCTGATTGCCCAGGCTAAACAGGACATCGTAAGATGGAAGGCATACCTCGCGGAGTGCGAAGCTGGGGCGAGAATCACCAAGCCCGAAGCGATCTCCCAGATTGTTGCCGATGTCAACGACACCATCCGCGACCTGAAGGAGCAGGTCGAAATCCTCCGTCACCTGCGGAAGCATCTTGAAAAAACGGTCACGAGCCCCGAGGGCGTTCGCCGCAACCAAGAAAAAGGACGCGGGCAATGAACCGGCCGACATTCCCGTTAGGTCAACTCGTTACCTGGCGCGTTGCGGCCTGTCGCGCCCCCACCAGCGGGATCACACTGACGCGGCTGAAATTATCGCAAGCCGCGACCTTTGACCGCCGCGGTACTTCAACCGCCCCGGTCCTTTGACACTTTCCAGAATATCGAATTTGTTTCCACCGCCGCCAACGCACCCGTCAACGCGCCCGCCAAGGCCCCTGGCACGCGATTACAGCGTACTTGCGCCCTGACACGTCCAAAATGACGTTGTTCCTTCAGCGGGCCAACACCAGGCATCCTGATGCGGTGACGATCGCCGGCACCACGGCATCGGGCGAATCGGCACTACGGCATTGGGTATGACCGAATCGGGTATGACGGAATCGGCAGGGTACGGAATCGGCACCACGGAATCAAATGCCGCGGCATCGGGCCAACAGCGTCAGGCGACTGGGCCGGCGGCTTGCCCCCACTCCAAACCACTTCAATCTTCAATTCCGATTTTTGGGACGCGGTTGATGGACCCGTGCCAAAGAAACGGGAGTGCTTGTTGCTGATCGAGCGCTATGGCGGCGTCAAATCAGCAACTAGAGATTAGGTGCGGGTGAGCGGCGTCCAAGAGGGCGGCTTCTGCCGTCGATGGCTGTAGTGTCACGGACTTTGGCAGAGGGCCTCGCAAACGGTTTATCATCCGTCTGTGCTGATGGTAGCACCGTGGCACTGATGGCTGAAAGCTGCGGCTGGGCGTAGCTTGCGTTCTCAGGCGGAAGGACCCTGTTCGCCGTCACGATCTAACTCGTCGAGCATCGCGTCGATGTCTGGAGCCTCAAAGGAAGGTCTCCAGAATTTGCGCCAATTTGGCGGCCTAAAGAGAAGATCGTACTGCTCTTGTGTGGCCGCCGTAAGAATCCAAATCTGGATGCCTGCCTGTTCCCACTCAGGCCATTTTCGCTTTTGTGCCCTGGTGAACGAGTAATTGTCAGGCCGCTTGACCTCGACCCATCGCTCACGCCACCTTGGATGGTAACAATACAAGTCGGGGATGCCGGTTTGGTAAGCGTTGGCAAGCATGCGCTCCACGTACCAACCGCGGGCTCTTAGGAACTCGACGAGTTTGCGCTGGATGTGCAGTTCGAGTTCTCGTTCTTCTTGTTCGTCCATTCGGAGTCTCTCTCTGTTTGGTTGGCTACAGAGCGCAATTGGGCATGGATTTCAAGTTAACTGCTTCTGTGCTTCGACGGCCTTCATTGCCTACCGTTCATTCGCATCAGCGTCTGGTAAACTATAGCTTGGAAGAGATGTGCCTTGGGGTCATTTTGCGGTTGACCGGGGCTGCCCATCTCGACTGGCACGGCCCGATGGGGCAGAATGGGCCACCTACAGAGAATCTGTGGCGCGGGATAGGAGCGAGCACCCGCAGGCATCAGTTAACCCACAGACAAGTCGGTGCTGTTGATGACAGCCATTCGATTAGCGGCTAAGTAGCCGTTCGTGCGGAGCCCGACTTGGAATTGCTGTCGATGCAGGAAGTCGATCAAATCCTGCAAGTGGACATATTGCAGGCTGTCGGTGTTCTGACCGGTGATATAGAGCTTCTTTACGTTCTCGTCATAGCATTTCCGCAGGAACGGCCACCAGTTTCTCCACCAATCAAAGTGGACGGCCCGCTGGTCGTGTCCTTGGAGTAGCTCGGGGATGTCCTTACCCAGGCAAAAGAAACAGTTGCAATTACATTTGCCAAGCAAGTTGATGTTGGCAAAACTGTACGGGTCGCGGTTTCGGTTCTTGGTTGTGTCCATCGTCAATTACGTTTCGGAGAAGCCAGACTGAAAGATTCCAGACTACCGGCCTTGACACGCCAGTAGATGTTGACGATGTAATGGGCGGTTTCCCGGCGTTCGCAGGAATAACAGCCAAGGCCCCACCATAGCCGCTGCCAAAAATTTCCAAAGATTGGTCGGCCATGCTTGTCGAAATTGACGATCATGAAGGCAGGCTCCGAACGAACTCCGACATCTCGGCAGCGACAGCGAAGATTTCAGGGAATCCAGTTGAACCTGCCTGGGCTCGCCTGACTATCTCGATTGACCGGTCTTTAGAGAAGCCAAACTCGGTGGCGATGGCGACGGCCAATGCGCTGCGCAAGCCGCAGTAGTCAACCACAGGCGGCAGTGTTCGATAGTCGAAGGTGAAGCTGCCGCATGTGAAGAAACTACTGACCTCTCTAAGCTGCCGCTGGTATTCTCTCTGAACCTCAATGATAGTATTCATAGCGGTGTTCATAGCGGCCTCACGGTCTCCAAATCAAGGTGCCAAAGCGGCCAGGGTTCGTTACCAGCCGGGCGTCCGTTGTCTTTGCGGTACTTGACGCCGTACTTAGTAATCCAGTAGCGTTTGGTTTCGCGCAGATGGACAACCGGCACACTATTCTTTGCCCGACCAAGATCGGCTGGGGCTCGATCACGCACGGCTCGCCCTCAATCAATACGCTGGCCTTGGGGAAGTGGGTTTGCCAGCAGGCCAGGGCCGCTTCCGGCAGGCTTTCTTTGGACAGGAACCGTGTGCTCATGTCGCCGGCAGAATAGCAGCCGTGGTAGCCGCTGGCTATCTCTTCCGGGTCGTCGTAAGGCCCGTCCTGCCTGTTCATCTCGTCCGCATCGGCCTGGGTCATCTCGTAGCTGAGTTCGATGCCTTCACGGTCTCCGTTGCTCAGCAAGACACCCTGCCAGTGTTTCGCCCAGTAGACTACCGGGCTGCCGACGTAGGTGCGAATCTTGAGGTAGACGACGTTTACTCACGGGTTCACCAGTCGTTATAGAAGGAACCGAAGTTGGTTTCGATCGGCGACTCCTTGAATTGGTCCAGCGTCATGGTATCGGTCCAACTGTCGCCGTCTTCAAGGCCCTCTTCGACGAAGCCCAGGAAATCCTCCCAGGTGTAGGTCCGGTAGCGGTCGTGGTCGTTGGGGACAAGGTTGCGAACCATGTTGCCGACGAATCCAAACTCACCGCGACCGACGACAAACGAGCGATGCTCATTGTCGCAATACTTGCTCCACACCTTGAATCGGGACTCCAGCGGGTAGTCTTTGCAAAGGACATACCGCCGCAGGACAGGTTGCACCGTCCAGTGAAATTCGTTGTTCTCGTCAAGACGCAGGACAGTCCGCTCGATTCGGGCTTGTAGTTCGGCGCTGGTCTGGGCGCTGGCCTGGGCGCTGGTCTGGGCGTTAGTCTGCTCGTCGCTCACGTTGTTGCTCACTAGCCGTTCTCCTGGTCGCTCAAAACTCTCCAACTGCCGATGGTTTTGACGACGAGTTTTCCGATGTAGATGCCGGCGACCTTGACTTCGTGAACCTCGGTCTTGCCCCTGGCGGGCAGCCACATCCAGGCCGCCCGCGCGGCCGATACTCGCGCCGACCCGGCCGGCGATCCATCATCGACAAGGCAGGGTGACGATGATCGCCGCATGATCGCCGGTCTCGCCGCTGCTGTCGCCTACCTAAGAACTCCTTTCGGAATAATCACTACACTCACTATAACCCCACCATACTACGAATTTAACCTGCATTTCGGGCGTAATGCGATCAATTCCGTCTTGACTTTCGGCCAAAAGAGTGTATAGTTTAGTATGGAAATCAAACTCGTCATAGCACTATAGAAGGGTATGAGATTGAGCGAGCAAACCTTGAGCAGGCCCCGTCGATCCGCTTGGAACCCCGACCGGAGTAAAATTCTCCAGCGCGGTGAATTCAAGACCGTCCTGGGCGAATTGAACCGGAAAGCGAAAAGGTCGGTCAACACGCGACTGAACCGCGTGATCTTCCGCCTGAGCACCTGTTGCGGCCTCCGGGCGTCGGAAATCAGTAAGATCAATCTAAACGACGTGCTGACCGATAGCACCAGTCCGTGGATTCGGATAGGGAAAAAAGTGGGCAAGGGGGGGAAGGCCCGTGTCGTGCCGTTGCACTGGGACGCCGGCACGCTGGCCGACATTCGAGAATGGAAAGCCTTCCGGCTTTCACAGAAGGCCGCCCCCGACGATCCCTTCGTCTGTTCCCAGCACAAGGACGCCTTGGGACACCGAATTGACCGCCGCAACCTGCGAAAGCGGTACAAAGTGTGCTGCCGGATTTTGGGTGCCGAGCGGTCGGCCGGCGTGACGATCCATCATGGGCGGCACACGTTTATCAGCTTCGCCCTGCACCTGGGCCGGAACGTCGTGGAAGTGAAGGCCGCTGCCGGCCACTCGTCGCTTGGAACGACCACTAAGTACGCTCATTTGGTCGATACTGACGATTGCCGGGTAGGCGACCTGTTTGCGTTTTCGTGAGAATCCGATGATCGCCATCTTCGCAAGAACTCCGTCAGACCGGTCCTTGCTTGAGTTCTGGGCCGCCCACGAATCTTCCTGCGAATCTCTCCACGAATCTTCCTGTGGACCTTGTTGCGTCTGGTTTGACGACTGGGGCCGACTCGAAAGCCAACTCAAATCCGCCCTCCCCCGAATTACGTCGATCGTTGTGCAGCGGCTTGATTTCAGCGCCCGCGAACTTTCAACACTCTTCTCCGATCTGATTCAACGTAAGGTCGATTTAATTGCGGTCGCCGAATCTTTTCGATTGTGTACTCCCGAGGGACGCTGTGCGGCAAGCGTTCTTGCCAGCGTTACGCGGTACGAAACGGAGGCTCACGCCGAGCGAGTCCTTGCCGGTCAGGCTGAGGCAAGAGCCCGCGGCGTCAAATGGGGTGGCGGCAAGATTGGCAGACGATGCAGGGTGACACGGGATACGGAAGCGATCATCAAGCAGATGCACTCAGACGGGAAGAAAATTGCCGCGATTGCCCGTGCCGTGTCGTTGACCAGGCCCACGGTCTATACGTGGCTACGCCGGCAGGATGCTTGCCATAACACTTGAGTTCTCTTGGACTTTCTTGAATGTCCTGAGTTCTCTTGAATGTCCTGAGTTCTCTTCAGTTCTGGGCGGATTACTTTCCGTGATAGCCCTGTCAGAACACGGCAGACGGAAGACGGCAGACCGGTATCTATCCATCACGGCGACAAAGGCAGTTGATTCCCGGCTGATCGGCACCAGTAATCTGGCTCCTGTGGGTGGCGACCGACAACGGCGACCCCAGGGACCGCGGCGACGACGGCAACGGGACGGCAAGGCCCACCCGCAGGGATTTGTGGACTTGTAGACTTATGGTGGACTTGCAGCCATTCAACAGCGAAGCCACTGCCATTGCCGCCTTGACGGCTGGCTTCTCGTATCCAGTCTCCTGCGGGTCGCGGGTGTGGCGCTGACTCCGCGAAATGCTCGGATACGATAACGCCATCAATCTTGCCCAGTTGAGCCGCCGCGTGGACCGGCAAGGGTCGGAGAGACTGGCCGTGTCGGCATCGGCATCAGCATCGGCATCACCGACTCGATCACCTTCATGCCTGCGGGTGATGAACCTTGTACGCCAACGTCCTGCCAATCATGATGGACCAGTTGAACGCGGACGATTATGCAACATGGCGCGCAACGCCGCGTGGGCTTGCCTGGACGCCCACGGCGGTTATCGGTCGTGCCGCCCACCTACCCACCGTCCTGCTCACGGCCGCAAGGCCAGGGCTCGGAACGTGTAAACGCCCTTGGGTGCCGAGTGAGTAGCGCGACCATGACCCGCGCCTACCATCGACGCGGAGGCTCGCCCACGGTACGTCAGACGCTCCGCGGCAATACTCCAGCGGCAACACTCCAGCCGCAAGTCCCGCTCGCTGCCCAGTGGCAGTATCGGTGGCCGTAGAGTGCGAATCCAGGCCCTTAGCGGCCACGCGACTCGTGTCCTGCATCGGTGCATCAATGCAGCCGGGAGCCTGTGGGTAACGCGGCTCTGGAATTACTCAACGCGGCCCATCAGGCACACCGCTGCCACTGCCGCTGCCCCTGCCGCAGGACAGTCCCACCCCAGGCGGAGTGGATCGTCGCGGCCGAAGCACCCATAAGCGCAAATTGAAACTGCGGTCCCTAACCGCGCGAGGGACTGCGGTCCCTAACCGCGCTGCCGCGTGGGTCATACCACCGCGTCATCCAACAAGAGAGGCCCTGCTGCTTGGCCCTGCTGCCGCTGGCTCTCTGGTGGCCCCCTGCTGACGTTGGCCAAAGCCATACCTAATTTACGAGCAAGACCTTGCCCCTTTCGGTGCCGCGACACCACAACGGCATCGACGCACGCCGCTGCTACCCGCACCCGCGTCACCATGACCCGCAGGCATCATTAGTACTGAACTGAGCTGGACCCGCAGGCATCATTGGCACACGAGTCGAGACGAGAACCATCACAGCACAGCACAGCGCATGAAAGTGCAGCACAGCACACAAATGCCTGCGGGTTGTCGCGTCAGTTGTTCTGCTCGTCGCACTCCGACGCACCTGCCCGACGCGAGCGACGGAATGCAACCTGCTGTTGAGAAAGCACTTAAAGTGGCACGATTCCGGTCCGTCGCAGCCGTCGCACGAAACGCGAGCCAACCAGAATACTCTCTTGCTTCTTTTTTCTTCTTTCTTTATAACAAAAGAGAAGAAAACCTCCGACGCCTGCGACGGAGGCCGACGGTTGCGTCACAAAAGTGCTACTCACAAAAGACTTCCGCGCCGTCGCACGAATCGAGCGTCAGCGTCGGGAGTACGACGGCTGCGACGGCCGCGTCGGTTGCGACGAGCGGTGGAGCGGTCCAGAATCGCCACAGCTTTCCGTAAAAGGCTTGGGTTCGCGACTCTTCGCTGGCGAAGCAGACGAGTCTCGCCCTCGACGGACACATGGGCGGTACGCCGAATGTTCCATCGTCCGCAGGTGCCGCCGGTTGCACCGATGGTTGCACCGACGCTGGCGTACTCGTTAACGTCACGACTTTCGGCCGCTTCTTGTCGTGGAATTGAACGTCGATCCCGATGCCTCGTAAGTTTGGTGCTCGCTCGCGGAGCTTGGTTGATAAAGCGTGGTTATCACGTGGCCAATCATCGTGCCGCCTCGCAGATTCGTCAGCAATCTCATTCAGAGCTTTAAGAAGATCCTCCCACGTCCCCGTCCAACACTGCTTGCTCAAAGCAAACTTCCGAACTGTGCTGGCGAACACCGAACCGGCTACCACAGTCTCATTGGCATCGTCTTCATTGTGTGTTATGGCCCGCATGAAATCACCCGGCTGCCATCCCAGGCCGGATTCGACCGCCACTATCCACTTCGCAAAGTCCGCCAGCCGTGGCCAATCTTCTTTCGTCCGCTCGACCTCGGGTAGTTTCTTCAACCCGTGTGAGGCCGCTGTCAGCAATGCCCCGAAGATCGACGCATGGACGGCAGCAAATGCTTCGTCCAATTTCTTCTCAGATTCCCGTGCGGATTTCGGCAATACCGGGGCGTTGACGATTAGGGTGCGGTCAAGAAAGTCACTGCGGGTGGCGAGACGACCAATTCCGTTGACGATTTGGGGGCGACTGGCGTAGAACAACTTTTCCGAGTCGTCCGAGTACAACGCGCGTTCGCTGTGGCCGCCGCCGGTGGCTAGCCGACACATCGCATCCGAGAGCCAGATTGGCATGGACGATAGATTGTCCAGAGCGATAACCTGAGAGTTACTCGCCCATATCATCATGGTCTGGTTATCCTTGGGAGCGCTGCGGATTGGCACGGTGTTAGGATCGACCAAGGACCGCAATCGCCGGCAGGTGGTGCTCTTGCAACTGCCGTGCTCGCCGTTGACCAGCAAGATTGGGTAGGGGCCGGTCGGTCGAATTGCGGCCATCAGCCATGCCACGACCAATTTCCAGTCATCGTCGGTGACATTGATGAAGGGCCGCAATTGCTCAATGCTGCCACCTTCGACCGGCTTCGGCAAGGGCAACATCCCCCGCGTGCGTATAAACTTGACGGGTGAGTGCGAGGTGACGCGCACGCCATCTTCCGAGACTTCTACAACTTCCCAAGTTTCGTTGCACAAATCGATGTAGAGTTTGCCATCGACCATGGCGGTGCGCACGTGAACAGAACATTCCGGCCCATCGAACAGTGCCGCACATTCCAGCGCAGCAATTGCGTTGTCCAGCGCGCTGTCATTGGCAACGATCCCCTGCTCATGCAATCGGCCACGCAAGATCAACTTGTAATCATCGCTCTTGAGAGACCAAGTTTCATGGTGACCTGCATGACTCGTCGTGGCGAAGGATTGCCGGTCAGCCGTATGAAATAGTTCGTCGGCTGACGCCAAGGCAACACACTGTTCCGCAATGGTCGGGCCTTTCTTCGATCCCTTCTTTCCGGTCTTTCCGGTTCGCTCTCTCCAGCCGGGGTCAATGAGGTCGCGTAGAGCGTTCCAGCCTTTCCCTTCGCACGGAGGGTGGTGGCAACCGGCAGTGATTCCGCCATCGGAGAACTGAATGATGAACGGGCCTCCCCCGGATTTGTCGGGCTGCCACGGGCATCTCTTCAATTCCCACAATGTTCCGCCGTTAGCATACGGCTTCGACCGGCCGACTTCGACACCGTGCGACTGAAGGTACTCCACTACGTCAAAGCCTTGTTCGCTGGGCGTAGCTTTGGCGTTGTCGGATTGGACAGTCTTGCCCGTCGCCGTCGCCGTCTGCGAGATTGACGCTACGGCTTCCAGCAGTTCCGGCGCAACGGGCGCGATGCGGTCGGGGACTTCCAGCAACCGGGCAATTCGATGGGGACGCTCGGGTATGCTGTCGCCTTTGCAAGCAAGCGTTCCGTACAGTTTGGAAATACGCGCAGGATTGTGAACCTTGAGATCGACATCCACGACTTTATCGGCGTACTTGTCTCCAATCGCCTTCAGCACACGTTGAACGAGCCCCTCGTCATTAGTTGGCAAATCGATTCCGTACAGCAAGTGGCCGCCGTTCCCTGAGTCTGCATAGATCGGATCGGACCAGCCCTGTTCGCGCAACCAAGAACGAATGGCGACGGCGCGGTTCATTGCAGCGTCGTGCTCTTCATCATTGGCAGAGATGCCCGAGGGCCGGATCGGGTCGGTGTCGATCAGCAGCCAATGACGATGCGTGATTTCGCTGTCGCCGGTCGTGTGCTTCGCGTAGGAGATGACCCGGTTTGTTGCCCGCGCCAGACAGTCACGAACGACCGGGTTGAGCGTGATGTAAATGCCGTGGGCACAACCGCTAAGGTGGGCTGCAAAGGAAATCAGTTCCTCGCTGTGCTCAGCATCGAAGTAGCCGGAGCAGACGCCCTTCTTTGTGCCCAGCGCACGTAGCTCAACGATATCGCCCCTTTCCCAGTTTGGAGCGAGAATGAGACGCACGGCTTTTCGGAGTATCTCTACGTCCGCCCGGATGTTCTCGGTCGCCTCCATGATCTTCGGATGTCCCTCTTGGTTATCGGTTGTCTTGCAAAAATGGGCTGCACAGTCAACCATAGCATCCGTTTTCATGCGATGCGGGCCACACGACCGATAAATCCGGACTAACCCGCAGGATGCCCGAAACGTTGCCCGCAGGTGCCCGATACATTAGTCAATAGATCGGTTACGGGGCCATTTTTCGGCCCGTAGTGAATTTCCGGGCGGAAATCAACGTTGTCCGCACGACGCAGCGATCTTCGTCGCACGGTGTCTGGTCGTCTGGTCGCGGGAAGCAAGCTGCTCACAACCATGTTGGCCGATGATCGGCCGCATTACTTCACACGGTACGGTTGCCAGCGGACAGCCGATGCGGGCGCAAGAACCTGGCGTCCGTGATTGGGGCGACCCTGGCCTAACTGCAACGTCAGCGTCCTCGCGCTTACATTTTCATCTTGTATTCCAGAAGAAGAGTATCGTCGGATGCCTTGCGTCTGTTGTAGTCGCTCCACAGGTTCAAATACAAGCCACGCATGAGGTTGTAAATCCTATTGAAGCCGGCGCGAACAGATGGCTCAGCTTCCTGCACGCAGCCAGCGGCCACGGCATCGCGCCACTGTGCCAATGTCCCCGTTATCACTGCTAGCAACACACCGCGGGCCAAGGTATCGGCCGTAACAAATGACATCCCGGAACAGCATTCCAGGATGTCTCGCATGTCCGGTTCGTCCGCGATCACTAACATGCTGAAAGAAACATGGGACAACAGCTTGGGATTCGGCGCAGATCCCACACGAGGCTTTTGATCTCGAAGCACCGCCAAGTAGCTCAGAAACTTCTCGGCTTCGGACGGTTCTCGCTCGGTGGAACCGTCCGCCCGCGATAGTGAGTAGCCCAGGGCTTCCTTGCATGCGCTGAGAAAACCTTGGGTATTGACCGCTGGTGTGGTAACAAGGAGGACTTGTGGGGGTGGCATGGCGGATGAGAAAAATGGTGATGGGTTCTGGTTGGTTGACTGGCGCGAAGATATGGTTATCGCTGCCCTGGCAGGGGCCAGCGTTCGCGGTGTTACTCGTCGTCGTCGTCGCCACTCATCTTTTCCATGGCAAGTTCATAGGCGTCTTCCCAAGCAATGGCGTGCCGCTCATCGGCTTGGCCGATTAAGGGCATCCATTCTACACCTTAACCGCGCGCCCAGTTTTCCGGGTCCCGCGCACTGGACCCTGCCGCGAACTGCGTTCAGCAATCTGCCCGTCTACATAGAGAGTCGCAAAATGGAGGCGAGTTGTGCGCACGACCCACAATTTAATCGTAAGTGCAAAGCAAAACTTTAGCGTTCGCACCCCACTTTTGGCTTGATGACGTGTAAACGCTTCTAACCCGCCCGATGCCCGTATCGGTTACTCAATGGGTCAAGTCGTTGACGTGTTGCTTCAACGTATTCGGGGTCGAGTTCGATACCGATGTTGGGGTCTCAGCACCGCTGGTATTGCTCGTGTACGTCACCGTTGAATTGCCGACCGCGCTTGATACGTTGAGGCAACCGTTTCCCTAACCTCCGTTGCACGAGACAGTGTTCGTGCCACCAAACGACCTATACGAAGCGTTAGTGTTGTAGAGGCCGTTGGACGTGTTAGAGCCAGGGCCGTGCGGCGCTAGATTCGGCGCTAGTTCCGGCGCTAGTTCCGGCGCTGAGTTCCGGCGCTAGTTCCGGCGCGTGTTGTCCCCTCGCATTGTCTTGACCACTACATTGCATTACCTTCCGGTCAATTGCATTGCCACCGAGGCGTTCGGTGAGTACGATGCATTCCAGCCGTGCCCCTAGCCGAACAAGTCAAAGACACACAGTCTGACGTAAAGAGAATCGTCATACTGTGCGAAGCTATAAACCATGCGGTCAATCGCAAGTGGTGGCACTGGTGGAAATGAGCAGGGAGAGCGGGCTATTGCTCCCCGTGAAAAACCATATTACGACATAGAATCATGCGGAAAGTATTCTGCCGAGTTTGCATTGCGGGATGGTTCCGACGATAATAGGGGCGTCTTGAACCGACATGGCGATTATACTGGAAGAGACGGAAAATGAAACGCTTGATTCTCGGGTTGGTGGTCTTGTTGTCCCTGGCCGTTGAAAGCGGTTGGGGCCAAGTTCAATACGCCGTGACCGACCTGGGAATATTTCCCGGCGGCTACCAGAGCGGGGCGAATGCCATCAATAGCAGTGGTCAAGTCGTTGGCTGGTGCTCGGACCATATTGACCCTGGCGGCGCTATGGGGACACACGCTTTTCTCTATAGTGGCGGGGTTATGACTAACATTGGAGCGCTCCCTGGCGATTTATCAAGTGTAGCTACTGGCATCAACGCCAGTGGGCAGGTTTGCGGCAATTCGACGAATTACTATGACCATGCCTTTCTCTACAGCAACGGGCAGATGTCGGACCTTGGCGTACCGGGCGGTTCATACGGTACGGAATGTACTGCCTGTGGAATTAACGCTGAGCGGTCAAATTGTTGGTGACTTGAATTACAATGCGTATGTTTACAGCGGCGGGATTACGACGAACCTGAATAATATGGTGTCGCTCGGCACGTATCAGTATCTTGAAACCGGTTACGCAATCAATAACAGCGGACAAATTGTTGGATATGGCAGTAACTATGGCGGGTTCGTTTACAGTAATGGAGTGTTGACCCATCCAACCAACTCCGATTCTATCGCCGCAATCAACGACAGCGGTCAACTTGTCGGAACTATTGATAAGTACGGGTATCTCTGGAACAACGGGGTTGGCACTTATCTTGGTACGCTTACTGGCTATCCGTATAGTTTTCCAACGGCTATCAATGCCAGCGGGGAGATTGTCGGCTATGTAGAGGATTCAACCGGCGACTATCGTGCGTTTCTTTACGATAACGGGGTGATGACCGACCTGAATAGTCTTCTTCCGTCCGGTTCAGGTTGGACATTTACCCGAGCTAACGGGCTTAACGATTCAGGGCAAATCGTGGGCGAAGGAATTAATCCTAGCGGGGAAGCTCGGGCCTTCCTTCTCACTCCTACTCCCGAACCATCCACTTTCACCTTGTTGGGTGTTGGGGCTATTGCTTTCATTGGCTACTGGTGGCGGAAGCGTAAACGCTAATGACAACCAAAGAGCTTATTGAGGTACTTACCCTATCCCCCTGTTGTGAACCGTATGTTTTCAGCAAGGCGAAGGTGTTCTCCCACAATTTGTAGGTCACAACAGGGGCGTTTTCCTGATTCTTTTCCTTGGAACGCTTGCGGGTAATCGTGCCGTTAGTCCAATCCACTTCCGAAGGTTTCAGATCGGAAAGATCCCCTTGATACATTTCGCAATTAAGCATAAGAAGAACCCGCCGTCGCCATAGCTGGCATCCATGATGCGAGAAGCTTGTGCGTAGCAAGGGCCGGCACCTGCGCAATCGAGCGTTCGATGCAGCGTTCGCCGATGGTGCGCTTTACGACGGCCCCACGACGGCCGGCGGATGGGCCTCCGGCTGAAGGAAGCGATCGCGTCCAGTACCGGGGCGCTGCCATCCTTCAAGACGGGGCGGGCAATCAAGATCGTTAAGGGCGACGTGGAGGCCATGCCCCAACCGGCACGCAGGACCAGGCGAAAACGCGCAAGGCATCAGCGATGCGACGGTGCCCTCTACTGGACGCCTGCCCCCGTCCCGGTCGAGCATCGGAGTGTACGATTCCTGGCGGCCGACGTGCCCCTCTTCGATCCGCCAACCCGCAGGAGCGCCGATTCCATTGACCAGTTAGGGCTACGACGGTGCCTTCAACGACCTTTCACTGCATCATTGACGCCGTGCGTAGAGATTCGGGCGCTTGCAACCAGCCCGCAAGAAACTCGGCACCAAAGCGTCAATGACTTCTGATGCGTCGTAGTGGGGGGGATAAAGCCCGAGAAAAGGCCCTGTTTTGCGGCGCAAATGCGGCGCTATCGGCTACCCGCCAGATTCGTGGTGTCGATGTTGCCGGGCGCTGTGGTGCCGGCAGGATCGGACGGTTGGCCTTGTGTGCCTCGGACAGTCGGCCGTCTGAGGAGTCCTGCGGGGCGACTGGCGTCATGCGTCCGCTGGAGGCCCCGTGATCCGTGTGAATCCAACCGACCCGGATGCGTTCATGTCGGCTTCAACGACCCGCAGGAGGCCGTAGTCCGTGGACCAAGACCAACTGCGTAAGCGATAGGCCCGACCTTGGAGCATTTCAATGATAGATATTAAGAATGATGATCGTGTCCCTGTGCCCGTTGACGGCGACAGGGAGCACGGCCACGGCTTGCGCGACCACGAGCCCATGACGCCACGGTGCCCAGAACGAATCACAACCATCATGGCGGCCGTGTAGCGTTGGGCGATCCCGCTGGACCAACCGGTCCCTTGTCGGTTGTAGGGTTGCTGCCGATTCTGCCGGCATCCTGGCAAGGGAATCCGATTGTTCTATTACATCACCGCTTGACTTTGGTCAAGTTGTGTGATATGATTAAGTTAGAATAGGTGATTTGGAGCATTTGAGATGAATTTCGTGGTCTACTACACGGTGAAAATGGAGCCGGAGGACGAAAACCCCCCGGAACTGAACGCCCAGCGGGCGGATGTGGCGAACTTTCTCCGAGAGAACGGCGGCGAAGTCGCTGCCGAGTTCGTCGAGGTGGAAAGGGGCCGACAATCGGCCTGGCCGAAATTGACCGACGCCATTGAGCGCGCCAAAGAAGTTCAAGGAACCCTGCTGATTGCGACGTTAGGCCATTTAGTACGGAACGCGACCTTCACTGCGAGCCTCCGCGACTCGGGCGTCAAGTTCGAGTGCAATGACAATCCGGACCTGAACCCGCAGACCATTCGCGCTTTCGCTGCGGTTGCCGAACGCGAGACAAGGCGCATTTCCGAGCGGACCAAGGCCGCCCTACAGTCGGCAAAGGCGCGAGGTGTAAAGTTGGGTTCGGCTCGGGAGGGGCACTGGGAAGGCCGCGAGGATCGTCGCAGGGCAGGAGCCCGCAACGGATTGCCGATGGCCGTCAAGGCGGCGACCGAGGCCCGCAAGAAAAAAGCCGATGATGCCTACCGTGGCCTACTGTCCCGAATTGTGAAAATGCGTGACCAAGAAAAATTGACGCTTGGAGAAATCGCCAAGCGAATGAACGCCGAAGGCCACGAGACGAGCGCCCACTTGCCCTTTACTGCCACGATGATCTGTCGCCTGCTGAAACGCGCAGACCAACTGAAAGTAAGGCACGAGCCTCCACCCCCGGAGCCACCAGCCGACTTTTCGGACCTTCCATTGTTTCGACCTTCGGTGTCGCCTGATGGGCCTGTAGGTGACTCGGGCTAAGGTTAGCCAAGTTAAATCTCGCCTATTGCGCCAGGCGATCTGCCCTCGATACGAGAACTGCGCTCGCGGTATGCGCGCTAAGAAGCGGCATCCCAGCACGACTAATCAACGAATACCCGGTCCTATATGACAACCCGAGGTACGTGAACCCCGGCCCGCTAACGACCATCAATCCGTATTGCCCGCCACGCCCTTCGACTGCGGAAGAATTGGCCGAGATCAAGAGAACGTATGACGCTGCCAAGGGACGTGTACGGACCATCCGGTCGAGAGACGGTGCCGGAGTTCTAAATATCAAGTCGGACTATCACGTCGAAGGCTTTGACGAGGAACGTGGCGTGTGGACTACCGGCCGCTAAGTACCACACGAATCGGCACGAACTGGATACGTGTGGCGATGCTGAATCTGTCGCTGGGGTTGTAACGCCGCACGGGTATAATATTTAGGTGGTACTTCGCCGCGGTTACTTGACTTAACCCATTTATGTGGTATGATTGAGTATAGTTCAACTTTGATTCGCAACCACTGATTCACAACATGACCTACGCTATTCCCATTCTTGCTTTCGCCAACAGTGTCGGCCTGAACGTCTTCTTTTCAAAGAGCGTGCTCGCTGTCGCCCGTCACGACAGACTCGCGGCTGCCTTTTGGAATGCAGCCATTTGCGGTTGCAGCCTGGGTGCGGCCTACATTGTCTTCCAGCACGACATTTGCGGAATCGTTGCCGCCCTCGCCGGAGCCTTTGTCGGCACGTATCTGTCCGTCCGGCCCGCCGCTCGGCCGAGCGAATCAGCGGGTTGGCGTTCTCGGTGCTGGATTGGATTCTGGCACCGAGCCGCTTGAACCGCCGTGTCGAAAGCATCCTCGTCGAAAATGATCGTCGGTCAGGCAAAGATCGACGCAATCAGCCTTCAACAGCAATATAAAATGAAGCAAGATCGCCCCGACATTTTCGCATATCTCCCTGGCGCACGTTTCGTGATTCCGGCCGGCGAACGCAAACATTTTCGGAGACTGTGCCGAGGCCGTGACATCGAGATCGGGACTTTCTATGGCGGCAATAAGGCGTGGGTCCGCCACAACGACGACGATTCGGCCTACGATGACCTTGTGGAAGCCGGCTTCGAGCGGCTCACTCCATTCCGTTGACACCCCAATCCAAACAGAACATGACCAAGAAGTCCAAGAAGTCCCCGACCAAGAAGCTCGCAATCGAGGTTGCCGCCGGGCTGCCGATCTTGCAAGCAATCGCGTCAGCAATCGTGGCAGGCGTTCGCCTGGATGAAGTCAGCCGGCTCTACGTCGAGTACGCAGGGCAGCATGTTGTCTGTGATTGTCGATAGAAAATGGACGCCCGTGACTATGCAAAAGCGCAAGATCAACTTCTATCTTCGGGCAGCCACAAGTGCGGTTGTCCTGCATTTGCCCTGTGTGCGTGAAGAGATCGACGGCCGCTTTCTGATGGTCGAATTCGACTGGGTAGTTTTCGAGCGGCCTCCGCTAGCGCTCCACACGATACAGACTTGCGTTGAGGTTCTATCAAAGGCGGGAACAATCAGTCACTACCCGTTGGAAGACGAACGCCCAGTGGGAAGAGGGAACAAGGTGAAATGGATGGAATCTTGGAAGCATGATCGCTTCAAGAGCAGGGTTTTGCTTTCGCTGATTCGCACCCTTGACCGAGACTATATTCCTGCCAATGGACCCGCCAATGGATGACGACGAACAAGACCTGACAATTCTCGGATTGGCCGGTGGCCTTGATGTACCAACGGCCTTCTCGATGGCCGATGACGGCGACGACGGCGGCGGCAACGACGACAGCGATGGCAATGGCAATGGTTGCTGCTGCCTCGCCATACTGGTTGCCGTTCTCTTGCTGACCGGACTATTGATCTCGTAGTCAATGACGTTTTGACCCGTGCTGCCGCGCTCGCAGAACTGGCTCCAATCAGAACATGCCCAACCCGCAAGCCGAAGACAACAAGCGAAGAATAAAGTTTTGCCTTCGCGTCCGAACGTCAGTAGGACCGATCAGACTCCGCTGTGTACGCGAAACAATCGACGACGACAGAGTTTTTCTGAGGCTGGAATTCAACTGGGATTTCGCATTTGAGAAGGACTTGGCTCTTTTCTCGATGCAGCCGCTCGCGGGCCTCCGAACGAAGGCCGGGTTTGTTGAGTACCAGTTAGGCGACGAAAAAAACTTGGGCACCAATGTTCACTACCTGCGAGCCGGCAAAGGGGTCTACTTCACGAGTGTCGTTTTGCTCGCGCACGTTCGCGACTTGGACCCGGCTTTTACCACTGCGAAACCATGATCGTCTATCGAACCTACATCTATTTATCGAGCCGCGAATGGGGCAACGAGTTGATGAAGGCCGTTGCCGATGCCTATGTGGAACGCGCCGACGAAAGACCCCTGATTGTGTCCGTGCATGAGCACGCCGGATGGTTCTTATCGTTCCTGTACGGCGCTCCAGGCATACGCGATGGCACGATCTGCGGAACGGCCAATGACAGGGCGGCATTGAGGCGGGAAGTTCTGGAATTCGGCAATGGCGTTGACGACGTAAAATTCCTTGAAGACATTCGCCGGCCTTGAAGAATCGGTTGACCAAGACTACACCCCCGCCAATGACTTACGATAACCTTTTCAATCAGGAACTTGCTACGTTGCCGACGCTCCGCGCTGTCGGCCACACTCGGCTGGCAACCATGCAGTGGACGAATTATATCGCCGCTTGCCTACGCAACGCTGGCTTTCGTGAGCAAGGCGACCGTGAAGAGAAAACCCATGACATCGTGGTCAAGTTGCTGGTTTCCCCAGGCGGGCTATTTCGCCGCTACGATGCCCAGCGGCACGGACCTTTGGACCTACGGTTCAAAAGGTCAGTCGCCAACGCCGTCAAGAATGTGGCTGCGAAAGAGAAGAACCGTCGAAGGTATCTGCCGTCCATTCCGATTGGCAACGATTTCGTTCCTGCCCGCCCACAGCAAGATCATAGCGGCAGGATAATTGATCGTTTCAGAAAACTGCTTCGATCCCGACTCTCTGAATTGGCGGTAGCAATCTTTGACAGCCGCTTGGAGGGGCGACAGACGAAAGATTTTGTTGGCCTGCCAGAGTGGGGCAGTCCAGGTCGCTGGGCGGTCAAGCGTGAGGTTCAGAAAATCAAAGGTCTCGCCCATGAGTATGCCGAAAGGTTGGGCGATCCTGACTTCCTTCGACAAGTTGAACGCTTGATGGAGGCTGAGGCGGCGACCATCGCCAGAAGGACGGCAACAACCAAGCGTAGGCGAGTACCCGCCCGAATCTCGTAGTCGTTGACGGACGATCCTTTCATCAGAAGTTTCTATGTTCGATCCAACAGAATCCATCCGCAGAGAGATGCTGGCCAAGATCAACGCCCAGCCGGGCAGCCGTGAGGCCCTGGAAGCCGAACACGGCCAAGTTTGGGATACGAAACAGCTTGGCGACGATTTCGACGTGATTGGCTTTGCTGCCCCACTGGTTGTCGTGAAGAGAAAAAGCGATGGGCAGAAAGGCAGCCTCTTGTTCCAGACCAGACCACGATTCTACTTCGGCTTCGAGGCCCACGAGCCATGAAGCCGGGTCCACCCTTAGAAGCGTTTGACTTCTCTTCTGTAGCGGGGTAAATTCAATTATGAGCAAAGTAAACGGCAAGGCGACGGCAGCCTATCTTCGGGTGAGCGGAGACAAGCAGGACACGGCTCGCCAAGAGCGCCGGGTGGAGGCTACGGGACTTCCAATCGCGTTCTGGTTCCGTGATAACGTCGGCAAGAATCCGCGCGACCAGGCGCACAAGCGGATTGCCTTTCAAGAAATGCTCCGGGCCGTGGAAGCCGACTTGATCGGCAAGATCGTGGTTGACCGGCAGGACCGTTTTGGCGTTGCTGACAGGGCCAGCGCGCACTCTGGGTAATCCTGGCAATATAGGAAGATTTGCGCTTTAGCGTGTAATGTGGTACACCATCGTCTGTGTCTTTTTGTTTTCGATCCAAAAAGGGAGAACGGATGATGGCGAGTAGTGTGCGGGTAGATTTGAAGGAAGTCGTAGAGCATTTCAGGCAGTTGGAGGATCCGCGGTCGCCGGTGAACCGGTTGCATCCGCTGACGAGTGTTATTGTCATTGCCATCATGGCCGTGCTTGCCGGAGCCAATGGGCCAACAGCCATCGCCAGGTGGGCAAATCTCAAAGAGGAAATGCTCTTGAAAGTGCTGGACCTGCCAAACAGGATTCCCCAGAAAGATGTCTTCCGCCGCGTTTTGCTCACCTTGAAGCCCGACGCCTTTCAAGCCTGCTTCACGATGTGGTTGACGGCGCTGCGTGCCGCAGCCGCGGAGGCAACGGGCGTGGAACGACCGACTCTGGCCGTGGACGGAAAGACGGCGCGGCGAAGTCACGATCGCCGCCGGAACCTGGGGCCCTTGCACTCCGTGACGGTCTGGGCGAGCGAGTTTGGTTTGACGCTCGCGCAGGTGGCAACGGAGGAGAAATCCAACGAAATCACGGCAATTCCCACTCTCCTGTCGCTCGTGGATATCGAGGGAGCCATCATCACGATTGACGCGATGGGAACACAAACGGCCATTGCCGAGAAGATTATCGAGGGAAAAGGAGACTACGTGCTGGCGTTGAAGGGAAACCAAGGAACGTTGCACGACGCCGTCATCGACTACATCAACGAGCAGACGAAGACTGACTTTCAGGGGATCGGTGCCCGTCGCCACGACACCTGCGAAAAGAAACACGGCCGGATCGAAAGCCGGACTTATATTCAGATGCCCGCTCCCAAGAGCCTGCCAGGCTTCGCGAACTGGAAGGGATTGCTCTCGATCGGGATCGCGTTTCTGTGGTCCGCCCGCGACGGAAAAGAGACCAGCGAAGTGCGTTACTTCATCAGCAGCCTGCCGGTGAAGGTGAAACAGTTTGCCCATGCGGTTCGCAGCCATTGGGGGATCGAGAACACTTGTCATTGGTGCCTTGATGTCACCTATCGCGAGGATGAGTCACGTATCCGTGACGAGCATGTTCGTGAAAACTTCGCCTGGCTCAATCGCCTTACGTTGTCCCTCCTGAAGCAGCATCCTGATAAGGACAGTGTGGCCATGAAACGCCGCGCGTGCGGTTGGAACGATGAATACATGCTGCAAGTCCTTACTGGAACAAGGGGTTAGTAAGCGCTGGCCCTGGCGTTGCTGACGCCTACGAATGGGGCAAATTCATCACCCTGCTACGCGAGCACGGGACGGTACTGGTCGATGCCGATGGCAAAGACTTGTCCGCTGATGACGACGTATCGGTTCTGACCGGCACCCTGGGAGCAATCACCAGCACACGCGAGCAAAAGGAAAAGGCACACCGGAACGTAACCGGCAAGTTGAAGCTGGCCGCCGAGGGCGAGTACCAAGGCGGCTACACGCCCTACGGATTCGACGTGGTTTGCTTTGGGCCGGACGGCAAAGAAAAGTGGCGGATGGTCTATGTCGGTCACTTCAAGCGCTGGCGGGTTTGGCCGAGTGGCGACCGCGAGCCGTTCGACGGAAAGGACAACGCTCCGCGCAAAGACCCGAAGGACAAGCTATTCCTTCGCCCCTCCATTGAAGAAGATCGGTTGAAGTGGTCATTAGAAATCTTCAACTGGTATGCCGATGAGGAAGTCAGTCCTAAGCAAATTGCCAACCGGCTGAATGATTTCAAAGTCGATCCGATCTTTGGCGAGGCGTGGCACAAGGTCACAATCGCCAACCTCTTGAAGAATCCGGCCTACATCGGAATGCCCGCATGGAACAAGCGAGCCGCCAGCCGTTTTGTCGAGTACCGTGACGGCAAGGTCCAAGAGGTATCCAAGGCAAACGGCCGCCCGAAGGCCGCGCAAAACGAGCGACGACGGACTACATTCAACCGGCAAAGCCGCTATTCAAGCCGCTCGTCCCGTTGAAGACGTGGAATCGGGTTCAAGCCAAGTTGAAGGCCGCCAGCCATGATTGTAACAGGCGTGCGCCCGCGACAGCCGCCTTGTGGTTGAAGCCGTTCTTGATCTGCGGCATGTGCGGCAAGCCGATGCGGGCGACACGGGGCGACAGCACCGACTACGTATGGCCCAGCTACTACTGCGGCACATACGGCACCTACGGCACCAAGAACCCGACCGGCTGCCGCTGTCACCGGGTCAAGCACGAGGTCTTAGAGCGGATCGTCCGCAACTACCTTGCCGAGACTACGCCGAAGGTTGCCCAACTTTTGGAGGCGACGGAGACCGGCAACGCACTGGCCGATCCTTTAGTCCTTAGTGTTGCCGAAGCCGTACACGCTCACGCGAACGCCTTTGACGGGATGCTTGACTTCATTGGCGAGAACGCGCCCAACGAGTTACCGAAACTCAAGGAACGGGGCCGGAGCGTGGAGGAAGTCTATGGCATGGCGTTTGAGCGCGTGCGTCCGGGGCTCGAAGCGAAGATTCGAGACCGCGAGGGTGAACTGGACAAAATGGTCGAAGACTTCCGTGACCTGACTCCCAGAATGCGGGAACGGGCCAATGTCAAAATGGAAGCCTTGCAAGCCGAGATCGACGCCCTTCAAAAGACCATGAGCGACCTGCGGGTGCCCTGGGACAACGTGAAGGGCGAGTTGAGGGATCGTCGTGAGGCTCTGAACAACGCAGAGGCTATCCTGGGCGGGGAAGGGGCCGACCGGCAGAAGACCGAGGCCCTGCGAAAAGTGATTGACAAGATCGTCTGCAATTTCCGGCACACGGGCAACGACGGCAAGCCAACGGCGAAGAAGAGCTTCCTCGATACCGTCGAAATCGTGGCCGTTTCCGGCGAATCTTATACTTGCCGACTGCTAACCTCGCCGGGGCCAGGTTGATCACGATGCGGCTCTGCGGGCGTTGAAAGCCCGAGTTGACCATCGCCCGTTCCACGCGATGCGTGCTTTCCTTGACGGCCGCTTCCGGCAGCCCGACGATGACGTGCTTGGGCAGGCCGCTGGGCGAGACATCGACCTCGACCTCAACGGGCAGGGCCTCGATGCCGACGAGCGTGAAGGTATTGAGTTTAGCGAGCATAATCAAATCCCCCTCGCCCTCCGAAAAAGTGGCGGGGCGAGATCTACTCCGCAGAGACCCGTCTCCCTTTTGCGAGAGGGCCAGCGTGAGGGCTGGTGTCCCTACCAGTCATATTAGCAACTTTCCTCACCGCGCGATAGAAACCCGAAACGTAAGCGAGGAAATGATTTAGGGCAGGTTGCCGCCGGCGGCGACGGACTGCTGGAGCCTGATTTGAGCACGAATGATGTCGGCCAGGGCCCTGTCCTGCCGCGCGGCGGCCAAGTCGAGGGCCTTTTGGTATTGCGCCAGGGCCTCGGCGTGTTTTCCGCAGCCGGCCAGGACACTGCCGAAGTTGAAATGGGCCCTCGTGTTGTCGGGCTCGATTTTCAATGCCTGCCGGTAATGGATGATCGCCTCGTCGAATTCTCCGCGGCCGGCCAACACATTGCCGAGATTGTTGTGGGCCTCAGCATAGTCGGGCTGGATTCTCAAGGCCTGCCGGTAATGGGTGATGGCGTCGTCCACCTTCCCGCGGCCGGCCAAGACGTATGCCAGTTTGAAGTGGGCCGCGGCGTTGTCGGGCTTGATTTCCAGGGCCTGCCGGTACTGGGCGGTCGCCTCGTCCACCCGTCTGCCGCCCGCGCGCGGGTACCCGGCCAACACGTCTGCCAGATTGAAGTGGGCATCCCGATAGTTGGGCTGGATTTCCAGGGCCTTCCGATACTGGGCGATCGCCTCGTCCACCCGTCCTCGGCCGGCCAACGCGTATCCGAGGTTGTTATGGGCCGCGGCGAAGTTGGGTTCGACTTCCAAGGCCTTCCGGTAATAGGTGATCGCCTCGTCCACCTGTCCGCGGCCGGCCAAGGCGTTGCCGAGGTTGTTGTGGGCCTCGGCGTAGTCGGGTTTGATTTCCAAGGCCCGCTGGTAGTGGGCGATCGCCTCGTCGATCTTCCCGCGGCCGGCCAAGATGCCTCCGAAGTTGTTGTGGGCTTCGGCGTAGTCGGGTTTGATCTCCAAGGCCCGCCGGTAGTGGGCCATGGCCTCGTCAACATCTTCGCGGGCGGCCAACGCGTTGCCAAGGTTATAGTGCGCGGCTGCATAGCCCGGCGCGATTTCCAGCGCCTGCCGGTATTGGATGATCGCCGCATCGATCTCTCCGCGGTCGGCCAAGGCGTTGCCGAGGTTGTTGTGGGCGCGGGGATGATTCGGACGCCGCGCGACGACATCTTGCCAAAGGAGAAAATCATCGCGGTATGCATGGTTTCGCTGCCAGGTGAGGATGGCCAGCGCGAGAGCAACACTGCCCAGCAGGCAGCCGAGAATCGCGGCCCTCCGCCGCGCGGAAATGGCCAGGGCCTCGCAGACGGCATAGGCACCCAACACGACCGCAACGCTTACGGCGGCCAGCGGCAGGTACATGCGGTGCTCGACGGCCAGGTCGGCCAGCGGCAGGAGACTGGACGTTGGCGCCAGGATCAGGAAGAACCACGCACCCAGAATTCCCCATGCCCGACGTCTCCAGAAGGCATAGCCGGTTGCCGCAAGGAGTCCGGCGACGACCATCGCCCCCGGCAGAATGCCGCCGACAGTCCGAGCCGGCGGCCAGCCGTAGTCCAGCACCAGCGGTTGCGGCCAGAACACGAGCCGCAGGTAGTGCAGGATTACACCCGGTTGGCTGCGAGCATACTCGAACCATGACACCGGCAGAGCGTAGCCGGCCCAGGGGCGTGGACCCGCATGGAGTTGCAGCATGGCAAAGGCGGCCAAGACGGCCAGCAACCCGAGGTACATACCCCATCGCCGCCGCCGGATTTCAGAGAACGACCCGCTCAGCAACAACCGATCATACAAGAGGATCAGGATCGGGAGCGAGATCGCCACTTCCTTTGAGCCCAGCGAGAGCAGCGTGGCCGCGACCGTCACCGCGCCCCAGCAATAGCAATGTGTCGAGTCGCCGCCACGAATGACGCCGTAGACCGCCACAAAGCAAAACAACCCCATCATCGATTCGTAGCGCTGGGTGATGTATGTGACGGATTCGGTTTGCAAGGGATGCACCGCCCACAGCAGCGCCGCCGCCAGCGCCAAACCAGCGGATGCCCGGCCGAAGCGGTCGCGGAACCTCGGCAGCAAGAGTGTGCGGCGAACCACCCCAAACAATGCCAGTCCGGCAAGCATGTGGATCGCCAGGTTCGTCACGTGATAGGGCAGCGTGTCCAGGCGGCCAACGGCATAGTCCAGCGCGAACGAGAGATTCACCACGGGCCGGGATTGCAGCCCCGCTACGGCGCCCTTGGAACGGACGAGAAACACGTCCCCAAGGGGCCACAGGCGGCGGATTGCCGGGTTGTCGACGATGTCGTTGCGATCGTCAAAGACGAAGGGGCAGCGAAGGGTGTTCGCATAGCTGGCCAGCACCGCCGCGACGAGCACCACGGCGGCGAACCACGGTGCGCCGAAGAGTTGCGGTGATCCTCCGGCGGGGAGCGAAATCCCCTTCTGACCAGGGCGGTCCCTCTTGAGCGGCGGTCCCTTCTTTCCGTTTCGGCTCATCCAGTTTCTTTCGCTTTCAAGAGATCCCGCCCCCTGTACGACGCACGCTGCGCCAACGATTCGTGTTTCGGGCTTTGGCCCGTTTCCCACGGCGACCCAGGCTGTAGGGTGGGACACGGACACCATGCTTGTATGGTCGGCGGAAGGTTGGTGGGCCATCGCAAACCGGGCCGGGGCACCCGGTACGCCGGGTCGCGACCGACGGCCCACCAAGACCCCGGTTTGCTTGCCCCCCACCCTACGCGGTTCGCGCCTCCTGGAATCATGCAAGGCTACTTAGTGCGGAAAGATATGAATTCCACACCGCCAGAACAAGGCCAACGCAGTGGTTCTCCTGCCTTATGTCACCCGAGTTTGCCCAGATTACTTAGTCGGATTCAAGTGGAGAAATGCGTCAAGTTTGCCGATTATAACTCCTACGCGAAGTTTAAGGGCAATGAATGCGCCTACCCGTTTCGCGGAGCCAAAGGTTTCTGCACCTGAGTGCAAGGACGTAAATCATCGTGAATACCAATCTTACGAGGACGAAGCGTGTTCGGATCCCGTACCAGATCACCTTGGTCGGGGCCGCACTTCTCTTAACCTTCGGCGTCGCGCAGTCCGCCTCGGCCGAGGGCGGGCTGGTGGTAAAGCTGTACCCGTGCCCACGGGGACAAGCCGCCGTCACGGCTGATACCCTGCGGGACGAATACGGCGTAATTCCCGGTGTGCGGGTAGCCGCCGACCCGCGAACCTCGCAGGTGATTGTCCAGGCGCCGCCGGAAGTCCAGACGCGCATCAGTCAGCGGCTGGCGGCGGCGTTTCCCGAGTTGCAGCCGGCGGTCGAGGCGCGCCATGTTCCCCTGCAGCGGATTCAGGCCGACCAACTCGAGGCGTCGCTAAAGAACACGCTGGGAGATCGCTTGAGCGCCATCCCGGAAAAGCGCCCGGCATCGCACGGTTATCGCCTGGCTCTGGCCAGTGGCGGAACGATCACGATTTGGATCGATTCGGCGACCAAGCAGGTCAATCTGGAAGGTCCCGCCGCGGGAGTCGATGCGGCCACCCGCCTGATCCAGGTCCTGGATTCGCCGACAGACTCCGCAGGCCGGAATTTCCGCGTGCTGGCTTTGCAGCCGACTGAGATGGCCAGCGTCCAGCGGGCGGCTGCCCTGCTGCGAACTGCCAACGGTCCGCCGCCGGTTACCTTGCCCGTGGCGGCCCTGCTCATGCAACAGCGGCCCGACGCACCGCCCGCGGGCGGCGCTGCTCCCATTCCGGCGCCCCCGGCGCCCGCCGCAAAGGCCGATGTTTCCCCGGCGCCGTCCGGGAAGGCTGACGGTTCCCCGGCGGCCTCCGCCTTTCGTCCCGGCGAAAGGACGGCCGATTTCGGCAACCTTCCCCGGATCGTGAACCCCGTGCAGATGGAAGTCATCGAAGGGCTCGGCGTGGTCATCCTGCGCGGCAGCACACAGGACGTGGAGCAGATGATGCGGGTCGTGGAATGGATCGACATGATCACCAAGGAGACCGAGCCGGAGATCCAGATCGAGCCGATGAAACACCTCGATAGCGGGGCCATGGTCACGCTGCTCAGGGCCCTGTATGACGAAGTTTACGCGCCGCGGCAGGGTGCCGTGAGCATCACGGCCTTGGCGATCCCCAACGCGATCCTGATCGTCGGCCGTCCACAAAACGTGAAATCGGTGATCGATCTCATCGCCCTCCTCGACAAGCCGGCAATTCCCGGCGCCGAGTTCCAGATGTTCCATCTCAAATACGCCAACGCGGTCACGGCACAAACGACGGTCCAGAACGCCTTCACCTTTCAGAATCCCGGATTGGCCCCGGCGGTGCGCGTCACGGCGGAGCCGCGGACCAACTCCCTGATCGTCCAGGCCAGCCCCCGCGACATGGCCGCGGTTGCCGACCTGATTTCCAAGATCGACGTTAGCGGCGTCCCCGACGGCGGAGCCGTCAACGATGTGCGCATCGTTCAACTGAAACACACACGCGCCCAGGACATCGCCACGATCATCAACGCAGCGATCGGGCAGGCGGCTGGGGCGGGCCAGGCCCTTGGCGCCCAGGGCCAACAGCAGTTGCCCGGCGGGCAGCAGGCGGGCGGGCTGCCGGGCGGACAGTTCGGCCAGCCGGGCCAGAATATTCCCGGTATGCCGGGCGGACAGCAGGGCGCCCAAGCCAACCAGCGGACCGCCGCGCTCCGCTTTCTCACCCTCGATGCCAAAGGCCGCAGGCTGCTGAGGTCCGGAATCCTTACCGACGTCCGCATCACCGCCGACGCGGCTGCCAATGCCCTGGTGATATCCTCGCCGCCGGACAACCTCGATTTGCTGGAAGGCCTCGTGCGGGAATTGGACAATCTGCCCGCGGCCGAGGCCCAGATCAAGGTCTTCACCATCGTCAACGGCGACGCGCAGAGCCTTTCCGAAATGCTCCGCACCCTCTTCACGGGCCAGCCCAGCACTACCGGCGGCCAGCAAGGCGGGGCCTTCCTGCAAATGATGATGCAGTCCGCCGTCAGCGGCAGCGAGAATTCGCTGGTGCCCTTGCGGTTCGGCGTCGACACGCGGACCAACAGCGTGATTGTCTCGGCGCGGGGGGCGATCTGAACGTCGTGGAGGCGATCCTCACCAAGTTGGACGACAGCGAAGTGCGGAAGCGCCGCAGCGTGGTGATCCGGCTGAAGAACTCGCCCGCCACCGACGTACAAACTACGATCAGCACGTTCGTCAACACGGAGCGGCAGGCCCTGCAGCAGGCCGGGCAGGGGCTGACCAGCGCGTTCGAGTTGATGGACCGCGAAGTGGTCATCGTCGCGGAACCGGTCACCAACAGCCTCGTGCTGAGCGCGACGCCGAAATACTTTGATGAGATACGGGGAATCATCGAGCAGCTCGACGCCCGCCCGCCCATGGTCATGATCCAGGTGCTGATCGCGTCGGTCGAGCTGGGCAGCACCAACGAGTTCGGCATCGAACTCGGCCTGCAGGATGCGATACTCTTCGACCGCAGCATCCTCAGCAACCTGCAGACGACAACCACTACCACGGCGGCCGGCGTCGCCACCCAGACGGTCGTTTCGGCCAACGCCGCGCCGGGCTTCAACTTCAACAACGGCGGGGACCTGGGCAATCCAGGGTCCCTGCCGGCGTCTTCCGGCGTCACCAGCAATTCGAATCCGAACCTCATCGGCGGCCAGGCGATCTCGAACTTCGCCACCGGCCGCACGAACAACACCTTGGGGTACAGCGGCCTGGTGCTTTCCGCCGCCAGCGAGAACGTGAGCGCCTTGCTCCGCGCCCTGTCGGAAAACCATCGCGTCGATGTCCTGCAGCGGCCGCAGGTCATGACCCTCGACAACCAGCCCGCCTTCATCCAGGTCGGGCAGCGGGTGCCGCGGATCACGAGCGTCACGACCGCCCTGACGGGCACTACGAATGGCACCACGCTGGACAACGTGGGATTGATCCTGGGCGTGACTCCCCGCATCAGCCCCGACGGCCTGGTGGTGATGCAGATCGACGCGGAGAAGTCGGAACTGGAATCCGAAACGACCGGCATTCCGATCTTCACCTCGCCCTCGGGCCAGGTGGTCCGTTCGCCGATCATCGACGCCACGACGGCGCAGACCACGGTCGCGGCGATGAGCGGGCAGACGGTCGTGCTCGGAGGCCTGCTCACGACGCAGAAGAGCAAGGAACACCACGGCGTGCCCGTGCTGGAAGATATTCCCGTGATCAACTGGTTCTTCCACTATGATTCGACCGTCGAGGCGAAGAGCGAGTTGTTGATCATCATGACGCCGCACATCGTCAGGAACCAGGCCGACGCCGATGCGATCAAGCGGGCCGAGGCCGCCAAGATGACCTGGTGCCTCTGCGACGTGACCAAGATGTACGGCGAAGCGGGCCTGCGGCGGCGGACCGACGAGTGGACCGACGGCGAGGTCCCCGTGATCTATCCGGACAACGGTCAGGTGCCGGCCAGCAGCCAGCCGGCCGCGCCGGAAGCGATTCCGTCGCCCAGCGGCCAGCCTTCCACTCCCATGCTGAATACGCCGCCGCTGCCCAACAGCCAGCCCAGCGGCCCGGCGACGCCGGCCACGGGCACTCCGGCAGCGCCGCGGCCGGCAGCGCCCGACGCGCCGTCGATCAGCGACCCGGCGACGACCGATCCGAGCGCTTCGATTTATCGCTACCCTGCGACGCAACAGGCTCAATATGGGGCCGCCGCCGCAATGGCCAGCGGCGGGAGTACAACCAACCGGTTATCAGCCCCAGCCGTGGCAGCAGGGCAATGCGGCCCAGCCGGCCGTCTATCAGGCCCCGCTTACCAACCAGCCGAATTACCAGCAACCGCAACCACCTTATCAACCGAATCCGCCGGCCTACTACCCGCCGGCCTACTACCCGCCAAATCAAGGCGCTCCGCAAAGATAACAACCCTTTCGCCTGTTTCGTGGTTCATCCTCTTCTAATCGCACGGTCATGAATACCTATTCCCATTCTCGAACGCACTTCTTCCTCAGCCGCCTGCTCGCCGGGCTGCTGTTGGTTGCCTGGCTTGCACCGGCCGCTCATGGCGACGGATGGCCGTACTGGCCGTTCAACAAAGAGGAAAAGCCGGGCAAGCCGGACAAGATCATCGCCATGTGGAGCGACACGATCCTGACCCAAACCGGCCGGCCGCCCATCCGCGGATTCGGCGGGCGACTGATGTTTTATGAAGGAAAGAAGGACGAGCCGATCAAGGTGGAAGGGACGCTGATGGTCTATGCGTTCGATGAAACCGACCGCGAACCGAATAACACGCGGCCCGACCGAAAGTATGCCTTCACGCCGCAACAACTGCCGTTGCACTACAGCAAGTCGAAGGTGGGCCATTCCTATAGCGTGTGGCTGCCGTGGGACGAGGTTGGCGGACTGCAGAAGGAAATCACGCTCATCGTCCGCTTTCAACCGAAAGAAGGCCCGGTAGCCATCGGCGACCCTTGCCGGCAACTGCTTCCCGGCCGCATCGTAAAGACCGAGGCCAGATCGCCTGCAAGCGGAGTTGTCGTCGCACCTGGACTGACGCACGGGGTGGGCAACTGGGGCAACGGCGTGGCCGCAACGCCGATGGCAAACGGCGGCGTGCAGCCCGCATCGTACCAGGCCCCGCTCACCGAAGGCGGGGGAACTCCGTCAGTTCAAGGACAACCGGGGCATATGACGACGACAACCATCGAACTGCCGCCGGACTCGTTGATCCGCTCGGCGATCACTACGCCGCAGCCAGGGCCGGCGGCTGGCTACCGTCAACCGGAAGCGGCGCCCGGGGGCCCGGGCCCGAACCCGCCTTGGCAGAACCAGAATTACCCGCCGCGGACCTACCCGCAGAATTATCGGCCGCCGCAGAATTATCAACCGCAGTATGTTCCGCCGCCGGCGCCTACTTCTGCTTCGCAGGGGCTGCAACTACGATCAGGTTTTCCACCTGGTCGACAGTGGCCTCTAGGCGAACCACTTGCGCGGCTAAATCGCGATCGTGCTCCGTCGCCACCACCCCCCGCAGGATCGCCGTCCGGCCTTGGATCTCCACCTGGGCCGGCGCCCTCCAATGCAGGGCCGGCAGGGCCACCAAACGTTCCGCAATCGTCGAACTGACTTGCGACGGTTCGGGCTGAGGCGGCCGCTCGAAGTCTCCCAAGACCAAGGTGGTCCGCAACGTAGGAGCGGGCGTGGTGGTGTTGCCGCCGAACATGCCGGCGCCGAAGTTCCCTTGCCCCATGCGCTGTCCGCCGTAACTGCCCATGCCCATGCCGCCCATGCCGCCGCCCATGCCGCCCATGCCGCTCATGCCGTAGCTGCCCATGCCCGACTGGCCGCTGGTATTGGCTTGGGCCGCGCCAACGAAGTTCTGCGAGGCCGCCTGACCCGTACTGGCGCCGACGAAGCTGTTGGATGTTCGCGCCTGGCCCCCCACGCCGTTGGCATTGTTCATGTTGGGGGCGCCCGATGCAGCGCTTTGCATAAGCGAGCTCAGCGGACTATTGCTGCCAAAGGCGCTGCCCGTGCTCAGCAGTCGTTCCGGTGCCCGTCGTGCGGTTGCCGAACATGCCCGACGACGACGTCCCCTGGGCCACAACCTTCCCTTGGCCCACCAGGAGCAGGGCAAAGATCAAAACCGGTACAATTTGTGTCCATCGCATGATTAGGTTCCTTGGGCTGTAGGGTGGGACAAGCTCGCTTCCAGCGAGCGCCGGCCCACCATTGATTGTATCCTTTTCGGCTCAACGGTGTAACCGTCGGTGTAGGGTGGGCCGAGTGAAACGAGTCCCACCAGCCTGCCGCGTTTCTCAAGGTGGGACTCGTTGCACTCGGCCCACCCTACCTTATATCGTACCAAATAAGGCAATCAATTGTCTTCACCGTCATCGGATTCTGGGGATTCGCTGTCTTCCGCGGGCTGTTTCGGTGGGGCGACTGGGCTTCCCGCCTCACGCGACGGAGGCCCGGAGGACGCGGAAACTGCACTAGCAGGCGGTTTCGGTTGCTCGCTCTGGCTACCCCCTTGACGAGGAGGCCCAGAGGACGCAGAAAGTGTGCCGGCAGGTAGTTTCAGTTGTTCAACATGGCTTTCCACCCCTCCATTCAGGTTATCACCTTTGTGAAGGACGCGGCGATTACCGCCAAACTCGACGACAACCTCCTCCGGGTGGATGGTTTGCACCGTGCCTCTCACCTTTCCAACGGTAAAGCCCTCGCCAACCCCCAATTGCCACGATTTGCCACCGCCGCGGTCCTCGATCCAGACTTGCCAGTTGCCGTGAACATCGGGGGTAATTCCGGTCACAACCCCTTCTTTTAGACGCAGGTTGTCGCCCTTGTGGAGCAGGCGACGATGACCGCCGAAATCGACGATGGCCTCCCCTTCCGGGTCGATGGTTTGCACAGTGCCTTTCACGTCTCCCACGGTGAAGCCTTCGCCGGTCCCCAATATCCACGATTTGTCAGTGATGCGGTCCTTAAGCCAGACTTGCGGCGTGCCGTCGACTTCGGTAAATCCGGTGACAACGGCATGGTCGGCCAAGTCGACGCGCGGCGGCGGCGGTCTCTCCGGCTTCGGCGGCCTTCGATTGATTACGATCTCCGGCGGCTTGACATAATTGGCGAAGAAGTTTCGCTTCACGATCGGATCACGATAGTCCGCTAATGTGGCGGCGACTCCATCCTTCTTAAGCTGTAGCACGCGGGCCGATTCCTTTAACTTGGGAAGCTCCTTCTTCGACTCGGCCTTGGGAAGCGAGGCGGCCTCGATCGTGAGCACCAAATCCAAAGTGCTGGAGTTCCTGCTCGGTTTGACGTCCATATTGCGGATCTGGTGGAGGTAGCCCGCCGCATAGAATTCGTAGAGGAACTGCACCAGTTCGCCCAGATGCGCCTGGGCGTGGAGGGTAAACGAGACCCGCGTGGATTGATCGCGGTGGACGACCTCGTTGGCGACCAGTTTATACCCCTGCAGGTTGACATGCTTGGCCAGATCGCGGAGCCAGTTTTGATAGAGCGAGCTGGCCGACACCGGGTCGGGAGGCAGGGAACGCCGCTGCCAGTCGGCAAGGCGCTTGGCGTCGCGTCGTGCTTTGTCGAGAGCACTCCGTTCCGTCGCGATCTTGCTGGTCAACTCATCCTGTAACCTGATCAACTGGTCATCCGATCGGGGGTCGCCGGCAAAGAAAAGAAACCACAGCCCTGCCAGGGCGACAAGCCCGAGCGCCAGACCGGCCAGGATTTTTTCGCGACGTTGCAACTTCATGGCTTCTCACCCTTTTCGGGAAGGACCCAGACCTCGAAGGACACCGAGTAGGGCGGGACCGCGCTATCATCACTGGTATTCCTAATACTCATCTTGCCGCCGTGGTCGCTGATGCCTTTTCCCATATGGACAATGCCATCGAGCCCGCGAGCCCGGCCTTTCAAGGTGATTTGTTCGCCATTCTTGCCCGTGTTGTCCTTGCCCTTGCCGGTGATGGCCGTCAACTGGTTAAGGACCGCCTCCTCGGGCGGCGGGAAGCCTTGCTCCAATTCGTAGATTCGATCGAGCCAGATCACGTCTTCCGTGGCCCACTTGGCAATGTCGCCCGTATTGGCGATGGCTTTATTCGCGTGTTCGATCTCTTTGTCCAAGTCGGCCTTTTCTCTTTCCAGGGTCGTAACCGCGTCGACCAGGAGGAAATGTTCGATGCGGGAGTAGATCAGCCAGACCGCCAGCAGCGAGCCCGCGACTGCACCGGCGATAATCCATTTCTTGCGGGGGTTTGGCGGGGCGGCGCGGCGGCGGGGATGGAGGAAATCGACGGCATGCTTCGAGGGCTTCAACTCGGCCAGCAGCATGCCCACCAGGGGCGCGAATCGGCCCGGGTATTCGGGCGGCTTGTCGATCAGCGCCCGACCCAGATTCACGCCGCTGAAGGGATCGAAAAGCTCGACGTGGATCTGGAGCTCTTTTTCGATCGCCCCGGCCAGATCGATATGCGCCTGCTGTTTGCCGCAGAGCACGATGGACTCGATCTTGCGGCCGCCCAACTGATTCGAGGCAGCGGCCATCGTGAGGCGGATTTCGGCCAGCAGGGCCTGCAAGGGAGGCGGGTCGCTGACGATCCGGGTGGTCCGCAAAAACACCGCCGAGCCATCCACGACCGCCGTCAGGTCGGCCTCGACGCCCAGGGGATCGACCAGCAAGACGACCTGCCCGCGCGGTATCGACTTCTCACCATCCAGCAGCAAGGCCGCTTCGCAGGGACGAAGCAATAGCCGCCGCATCTTCAGGCCGGCGTGCGCGCACACTGCTTCAATCTGCCCGAGGACCGCCGGCGCGATGGCCGTGGCCAACACGGTGCGGGGAGTTTGGGCCGAACCGTCGATCGGCACGAAGTCCAGGAGCCACTTGTCGTCCAGTTCGTTGAACTCGCGGGTGGCCTGAAAGCGGACCAGGTCCGGCAGATCTTCATCCGGGGCCGGCGGCAACTGCAGTTGCCGCAGTTCGATGCTGTTGCGGCCGACGGCTACGATGGCCTCCGCGCGGCCCAGGCCGCGGTCATCAAGTTCGGCCGCGATCCGCCGTCCGATTTGTTCGGCCGTGTCGGCCGCCGAGGGATCGGTCTCGCAGGGAATCGAAAAGGCCTGCTCGATCACCACCTGGCGGCCTCGTCCGGAGGCAACCATCAGGCGGATTTCACGAGGATCCCATTCCAGGGCAAAAAGTTGGGGCATATAGCTACTCAGTCATTGCGCCGCCGACACGGGGTCGGTGGCGAGTTGATAGACCTCTTCATGTTAATGCTCTCCGGACGCTCCACTTGTCTCGCCAGGGAAAGGGACGCTGTCTTTCAAATCGCTCATATCTTTCCAGAATACTATCCGCGTCGGGTGTTGTGTAGCGTCAAGTATGACTTCCAGCCGGGCAACTTGGCTTCCCTTGTCGAATTTTCCGATTACCTGGGCCCGGTAGACGCTCCCCCCGGCCGTGATGTATGGAAGCATCGACTTCATCTGGGCCAGCGGAATAATCCCCTCGATAAGGGGCCAGACCGGACACGTACGGTTGGCCTGGGACGTTGACGAGGCCGGATCGGGCTGGCGATTGGCGATGATCTGGTCGACCAGATCCGAGGTCATGCCGGGAATGGTCAACAGCACGATCCGCGGGGCCTGATTGATGTTGATCCCCCCCGGGATTCCCGTACCCGCAATCGTGGTGCAATTGGCGAACAGGACGGGCAGGTACTCGTTCATCGCCGACGTGTCGGAAGTGAAGGGATTTGTGAGCGGTGTTGCCGTGCCGCCCTCCGCCGGTACAGGGGTCACCGTGACGCCGATCAGGTCCAACGGGCTGCTGATGGTGTTGCGGGCTTGGGCCGTCGTGGACGTGACAAGGTTTCCACCACTATCCAAAGTGCCGCCGCCCTCTCGGTAAGCGACGATGAACTGGGCCCACGAGGGGTCCATCACGGCCGACAACTGGCTGTAGAGTGTCGGCATGTCCGTCTGGTTCAGATTGATCTTGGGCGTGCCGTCGGACTTGAGGGTCGACTCGGCGCTCCACAGTGTCAGGTACTGGGCCCAGCCGTGGTCCATCGAGCCGTCCTGGGCGACGCCGGAGATGACGCCGCTGACGGCATCGCTGCTGCTGTAGCCCAGCTTCACCGCATCGTAGCCGAAGAGCAGTTCCGGGGTCACCCCTTTCACCAGCAAGAGCTCTTCGATGGAAACGGGCGGCGCATTGCGGGGCGTGTAGCCGGGTTGAAGACCGCCGTAGTAGTCGCTTTCCACGCCCTGCTCGCGGGGCGTGTCGTCGGCGTCGATCCAGTCGAGAATGGCATCGGCAACGTCGTCGGTCATGCCCGGCAGGCCCATCAGTATCGCATGGGCGCCGGTGTTGTCGGTGCTGTCGTCTCCCGTCGACCCGGTATTCGCGCTTATCGCCGATCCGCTGGAACTGTCGTAATTGAGGATCGTGGTCAGATTGATCCGCGTCGATTCGTCTTGCAGGCCATAGCGAGCGCCCTCGATGGCGGTGTCGGTGATCTTCGGCGCGAGGATCGTGAAGCGGCCGCGATCGCGCGGTGAATCCTCCTCGGCCACCTTCTGGTTATAAAAACGCTGCTGATTGTCGTATAGGCCGCCCGCCGACTGTTGCTCGTCGCCGGTGCGATCGAGGAACTGCCTGGCCACTTCGGCCCCCGACTCGGCAAAGACTCTGGCCTGCGACTGGCGGCTGGCGGTTACGGCCGCGCTATGCTCGTCGAGCATGAGTTTGGCAAAGCCAAGCGTGGCCAGGGCCAGGATCGTAACCACGATCAAGACGACCAGCAGCACCACTCCGCGACGATGGTTATCCATGGATCTGACTCTTAAAACACAACTACTCATCCATGCCGGAACTGCGCAAGCTTGTTCCGGCCTAAACTCCGGATCTCGTGACGACGCTCTGCGTCGTCACGCACTCGGCGGACGCTCCGCGTCTGCATTTCCGTTACGAGGCCGCGGAGCAGCCATCCAGTGCGTTGCCACGCGGAGCGTGGGAACGAGACGATCACTACGGTACATTCGCTACCCGCCGCCGCCAAATCCGCCGCCGCCAAATCCGCCACCGCCGGACCCACCGCCGCCGGGTCCGCCGCCACCGCGTCCGCCTCCACCGAACCCGCCTCCACCGAACCCGCCTCCACCGAACCCGCCTCCACCGGCGCCGCCACCGCCGAATCCGCCTCCGCCACGTCCGCCACCGCCAAATCCGCCTCCGGTTCCGCCGCCGCCGAATCCGCCGCCCTGCCCTCCGCCTTGTCCGCCGCCACGCCCGCCGCGTCCGCCGCCGCCGCGTCCACCGCCAAATCCGCCGCCGCGCCCACCGCGTCCGCGTTCACCTTGACCACGCTCGCCTTGACCACGCTCGCCTCGACCCTTCTCCCCTTGGCCGCGTTCGCCCTTTCCTTCGCCTTTCTTTTCACCCTTTCCTTCGCCCTTGCCTTCGCCCTTTCCTGCGCCCTTTTCGCCCCGTCCCTTCTTGCCTTTTCCTTTCTCGCCCTTGCCTTTCTCGCCCTTACCCTTTTCACCCTTGCCTTTCTCGCCCTTGCCTTTCTCGCCCTTGCCGCCGGCCTTGCCGCCAGTCTTGCCGCCGGCCTTGCCACCGGCCTTACCTGAACTGGCGGCCGGATCTGCCTGGTAGGGCGTCGAGGCCGGTGGCGTCTCAAGCTGGCTGGCCAGGCTCGTATCGACCGTCGAATTGGGCAAGTAGACGAGCAACGAGTAGACGGCCGGCGGTCGTTTCTCGCTCTCGGCAAAACTGAAGATCGATTTCGGCGATTGATGACGAAGGGAGATCGAGATCCTCACGGCGGCGGGCAACATGCCCGATTGCGTCGAATCCCACTGGATCTCGGTCGTCGTACCGTTGGTCGTTGTGTCGGCGGTCGAGGTGCCGCCGCTGGTTGTGCCATTGCTCGCGGTTTCACCGCTGGATGTCCCGTTGCTCGATGTCCCGCTGCTGGATGTCCCGCTGCCCGATGTCCCGCTCGACGCGCTGGTGCTGGACGTGCCGCCGGTGCCGCCGTAGTACGTGACATGGAAATCGACCACCTCCGGGGCCAGCAACTCCGTTGCCGGATCGGATTCGTCGGTCTGGCCATTTTGCGTGCCGTAGAAAAACTCGGCCCGATCCTGCTCGTGGCGGTAGAGTCCCGCGCCTGAAACCGAAGGGGGACTTTGTTGCGAGAGGTCGACGGAGACCGGCGCCCCGAGACTGTAGGTTATGACGCGAATATCACTGAGCCGGGCGGGCTGGGTGGGATCGCTGCCAGCCACCTGCAGCGATGCAAGGGTGGCCTTCGGCCGCCGCGTAGTCTCGATCTGAATTGCCTGGGTGGTACCAAAAATCCCGCCGGAAAGCGGCGCTGTACTGCTGGACGAATCAGACGAATTACTCGACGTGCCGGATGAACCGGAGGACCCGGCCATGCCGGAAGCGCCCGAGGAGCCCGCCTGGCCCGCAGTGCCGGAGGACGAGGAGGAAGACGACGATGACGACTGCGGCGGCTGGAAGGGAATCGCGTTGCGGAGATCGTCGGCAATACGTTGCAGCAAGACCCGCGCGAGCTGGGCCTCCTCGACCTGATCGCGACTGGTTGTGGCCACGGCCAATTGAACGTGGATGCCCAGCCCCACCAGTCCCAGGACCACCACGGTCAGAGCGAGCGCCAGAATCACTTCCAGGAGCGTAAAACCACGGCGGCGGGGAGCGGGGGAGAAGGGGAGAAGGGGTGAGGAAAAGAGGAGATGGAGCGGGTGCCCCGCCTTTCTTCCTTTCTCGATTGCTCTCATTCCCACGTTCGACATGCTAGGTTCCTCCCGATGTCGGGGTACTGGTAGACGCGGCCGGCGGGGTGTAGGTGTAGTTGGGGTCCGGCAGCCAGCGCACGAGCGAGAATTTTAGCGGATGTTGGGCGGCCGGCAAATCGCGGGTGACTGTCACGCGGACCCTGAGCAGTCCGGTTTCGTCGGTCGCCTCCGGATTGATCGAAAAGAGCCAACGAGGCACCGACGGGTCGAGCGACTCGTTGGCGGTGTCGAAGGGCGTGTTATCGACCGCATCGGGCGTGGTGATTCCCGCCTGGATCTCGGCCAGTTTGCTCTCGGCCAGCATTTGCGCCGGGCCAGGTCCCGCGCCGCCGACGCGTTCCGCATCGCCAAGCGGGCGACTTCGCCCAATACGGCCAGCGATCCCGCAAGGATGGTCAGGGCCAGGATCACTTCCAGGAGCGTGAAGCCGTCGCGGCGGGAAGGGGAGGAGGGGAGTAAGGGAGACGCTGTATGCGGGCGCGAAAGCGAGGTCTCGCCTTCTCCCTCGACCCGCCGCGCGGGTACCCCGCCTTTCTCCCTTTCTAAAATACCGCTCATGCCCTCTTCCCCTATTGTGTTATGGCGTTCACGTCGCCTACGGTGACCGCCCCGGTGACTCCGCGCAACTGCAATCGCAGCGCGGAATGCCGATCGCCGGCAAGCAACAACTGGGCGTCGGAGGTAGAGCCGTCGGAATAAAAATAGATCGGATCGGACCAGTCGCCGGTGTCGTCGGCCGCTGCGGTCGCGGGACCATCGCTCAGGGCGGCCAGGTCGCCGCCTTTATCGGCGTTGAGGAAGCGGACTCCCTGCGGCAGGGTCTTCTCAATGGGCGGCGGCAGCGGGTCATCGCCCGATTCTTCTTCGTCCGTTGTCGAAGTCTGCGGTGTCGAGGCTTGCGCTGCCGGCGCTTGCGTGGCCGGCGCTTGCGTGGCCGGCGAGGCATCCGCGGCCGGCTGACGATCGTCCTGCGCCCCGACGTGGTAGCGGTTGCCGCGGACCAGGTAGCGGAAGGCGTAGGTATGGCCCGATTTCATCGCATCGTCTCGGGCCTGACACCACGCGCTGCGCACCGCGTCGGCCGCCGAGCGCAACCGCTGCCGCGCCAGGGGACCTTGGATGGCCGTCCACGCCACGCCGGAGATGATCACCAGCAGGGCGAGCACCAGCAGGACTTCCACCAGCGTGAACGCGCGACATGCTTCCCTTCTCGTGCTGGATTGCGTCACTTGATCCTCTCCTCGGTCCAATTGCCAAGAATCTGGTTGTCGGGAGTTACCGTCCAGACGTCAAAACTGTCAATATTGTGCTGGCCGGGATACTGATATTGATACGGGTTGTGCCAGGGGTCCAGGGGGATTTCCTTGTTCAAGCACCGATGCCACTTGCCCGGAGGCAGGTTGCCGGGATCTCTTTCCAAGTCGTCCAGGCTGGCCGGGTAATTCTCGATGTCGATGTTGTACGTTTCAATAGCCTCCGCAAGCATGCCGATCTGCGTTTTCGCCTGGTTGATTCGCATTCGTTTCTGAATCGGCCCGTAGGCCAAGACGGCCAGCGACGCCAGGACGACCAGGATCACGAGGACCAGCATGACTTCAATCAGGGTGAAGCCGCGGTTGCGGCGGGGGCGTGAGGGCTTCATAAGGGAATCTCCAGGTTACGGTCTTTCGTGTTTTGAGAAAGGGAGAAAGGGGGAAGGGGAGACGTTATCCTACAGTTGAGCTCATCTTGAGCACGGGCAGCAAGAGGGCAATCACCAAAACCAGGATGACGCCCGCCAAAATCAAGAGCATAATCGGCTCGATCAGACGCACGGTGAGGTCGAGGCGGCGCCAGGTACGGCGTTCCAGCGAGTCGGCCACGGCCAAGAGCACCGTTTCCAGGTTGTTGGCCTGCTCCGCGACGGCGATCATTTCGACCACGATCGGCGGGAACTTGCCGCTGGACCCCAGGGGCCCCGCCAACGACTGGCCGGCGGAGATATTCTCGGTGGCATCGCTGATCGCCGCGGCGAGCACGCGGTTGCCGGTGGCGTCGCGGGAGATCTCCAGGGAGCGGACGATCGGCACGCCGTTGTGCAAGAGCGTGCCGAAAACGCGGCAGAAGCGGGCCACCGCCAGGCCGAGCAATACCTCGCCCACCAGCGGCAGCCGCAGCCGCAGCCCGTCGGCCCACCAGCGCCCCGCGTCGGTTCTCAGCCAGCGCCGCAGCCACCAGCCGATGCCGGCCAGCAGGGCCGCTACCAGCAACCCCCAGCGGCGCAGGAAGGCACTCGTGTCCAGGAGCCATTCGGTAACCGCGGGCAGTTCGCCTTTTTCCCGCAGCGATTGGAACAATTCGGCGAAATTGGGCACGAAGAAGACGATCAGGATCACGACGATGATCGTGCCCACCACGGCCAGAAAGGCCGGGTAGGCGATGGCCCCCACGGTCCGCTTTTTCAGGTCGTCCTGCGCCTCGGTGAACTGGGCAACGCGGGCCAAGGCCTCTTCCAGGAAACCGCCTTCGCCGCCGGCTCGGACCATGCTCACGGCCATCTCGCCCAGCACGGGCTCGAAGCGGGCCATGGCGTTGGCCAGCGTGCTGCCGTCTTCCACGCGACGGTGGATCTCCGTAAGGATCGCCTTGAGTCCGGCATGCGAGGCCTGCTTTTCGACCACGTCGATGGCACGCAGCAGCGGCACGCCGCTGCGGAGCAGATCGGCCATTTGGCCATAGGCCATCGAGAGCATCGTCGCCGGGACGCGGTGGACCCGCGAGAATTCGACTCCCACACCGGCGTCCTCGACGGCCAGCGGGAAAATCATCCGCCCCGCCAACGACGTCGCCGCCTCGCGGCGGTTGGCCGCCGTGAGCGTGCCGGTGATCATCTGACCGGTTTGGTCGCGGGCCGTGTAATTGAATTCGGGCATGGGAAATCAAGTATAGTCGAAAACGAATCAATGGTGGGCCGGCGCTCGCGACCCGGCTCGCCGGGTGCCCCGAGCTTGTCCCACCCTACAACTAGCCGGTCTTGCCTTTCGTCACCCGCATCACTTCGTCGATCGTGGTCCGCCCGTCGAGAACCTTCACCCAGCCATCTTCGCGGAGCGTGCGCATGCCTTGGCGGACCGCCTCCTTCTGGATGGCCCAACTGCTGACCCGCTCGTGCGACAACTGCCGAATCTCTTCGGTGGTGACCAGCAATTCATATAACCCGACGCGGCCGCGATAGCCCACCTGGCGGCATTCGCGGCAGCCGACCGCCCGGTACAGCGGCTTGCCGCCCAGGGCATCGCGGGGGAAGTCGGCGGGCAGCTCATCGGTGCTGGGATGGTAGGGCTGCTTGCAATGTTTGCAGAGCGTACGGACCAGCCGCTGGGCCATCACCGCTTCCACGGTGCTGGAAACCAGGAATGGCTCCAGGCCCATGTCGACCAACCGCGTGTAGGCCCCCGCCGCGTCGTTGGTGTGCAGCGTGCTGAACACGAGGTGGCCCGTCAGCGATGCCTGGATCGCATTCTCGGCCGTCTCCAGGTCGCGGATTTCGCCCACGAGGATAATGTCCGGATCGTGACGCAAAATGCTCCGCAGCGAATTGCCGAACGTCAGCCCGATCTTCGGGTGCACCTGGATCTGGTTGATGCCGTCCAACTGGTATTCCACCGGGTCTTCGGTGGTGATGATCTTGGTCTCGTCGTTCTTGATCTCCAGGAGCGAACTGTAAAGCGTGGTGCTCTTGCCGGAACCGGTAGGGCCGGTGACCAGGATGATCCCGTGCGGCAACTGGATCAATTCGTGGAACGTGGCATAGAGGTCGGGCTCCATGCCCAGCTTGCCTAGCTTGAATTCCATGGCCCCCTTGTCCAACAAGCGCATAACGATGCCTTCGCCGTGAATCATGGGGATCACGGAGACGCGGATATCGACCTCACGTCCGCCGGTGCGGAGTTGGATGCGGCCGTCCTGGGGCAGCCGTTGTTCAGCAATATTCAGCCGCGACATGATTTTCAACCGACTGATGATCGCGGCCTGGAAGCGGTGGATTTCCGGCGGCATCGGCTGGGAGTGCAGCACACCGTCGATGCGATAACGGACCCGTATGCCCGAAGTCCCCGATTCAAGATGCACGTCGCTGGCCCGCAGTTCGATCGCCTCCAGGAGGATCTCGTTGACCAAACGCACGACCGAGGGTTCCTGGGCCATCTCCGAGAGTTCGGCATCGTTGTCGATGGGCTGATCGAGTTCGATGCGGTCGTCGGTCGCCGCCAAGAGGCCGTCGATCGTTTCACTGCCGACCCCCAGGTGGTTCTTGATTCGCTTGGCGATCTCTTCGCGGCTGGCCAGCACCGGCACCACGGTCAACCCGGTTGCCACGCTCAACTCGTCCAGGGGATACAAATTGAAGGGATCGCTTGTGGCGACCACCAGGCAGCCATTGTTGCGGCGGATGGGGAAGAGCGATTCGCGATGGACGAAGCGCGAGGGAAAGTCCTTCAGGAGGCTCAGGTCGACTTCGGCGTCGACCAGGTCGACGAATTCCAGCCCCACCTCGTTGGCCAAGGCCCGCAAGGCGGTCTCTTCCTTGAGGAAGCCAAGCTGGACGGCGGCCTGATCCAGCCGCACCCCCTCGGTTTGGGCAGCGCGCGCCTGCTCAAGCTGTTTGGCATCCAGCAAGCCCTTCCGGAAAAGCATTTCACCGACATCCATTGATCACACCACCCATCACGCCGAGAATCTTGCCGTTGACGAGACCACGCGGCCTAACGGTGCGCGAAAAAACTTGCCGTAGGATGGACCTCCGAGTCCGTCCAATTTCAGGGGAGCGTGTGCCATTTGCCGTAGGATGGACCTCCAGATCCGTCCAATTTCACACGACGGATTTGGAAGTCCATCCTGCAGCAGGCGGCACGACGGCTCAGCTTGCGCAGGGCGTGGTTGCGCGGATTCCACGCTGTGGCCGTTAATTGCCCCTAATGGTAAACCCCGACACGGGAAAAAAGTCTCGTTATTTTCCGATGCAAATTGGCTCGGTTGGGGTTAAACTAATAGATGCAAAGTTCAGTCATCGCAGGCAGGAGCGTACCGCATGTCATCGGCCCTCAAAATCTCTATTGTAATTGCAATTCTCTTGGTTTCCCAGGTAGCTTTCGGTCAGCGAGGTCGCGGCGGGTTCCGCGGGGGCGGCGATCGGGGGGGTGGAGATTACGGGGGCCGGGGATTCCAGCGCGGCGGCCCAGACCAAGGCAGCGGGCGATTCCAGCGCGGCGGGCCAGACCAACGGGGGGGCGGGGACTCGAATCGCCCCGCGCCAAGCGATGACAGTGGTCGGGGTTCCAGCCGCACCGCAGAATTCCTGAAAAAATTGGACGCCAACGGCAATGGGATGATCGAAGCCAGCGAGGCCACTGATCCAGGGGCCAAGGACGTGCTTGAGAGGGTTTTCAAGAAGGCGGGAATGGAGCCGCATTACCCCGTCTTGATCGCTGATCTCTTGAAAGGCGACGCCTCCTCCGGATCACCTAGTTCCGGTGTTGCCTCAAAGTCACCTGCTGCCGGGTTGATGTCGCCGCCAGGGATGGGTTTTGGATCGCCTCCCACGTCGGGTGGCGGTTCAGCCAGCACTTCTTCAAGCACGCCTGTCACACCGACTTTTTCCAGCACGGCCGGGGCCAATTCGCCGACGTCCCCCCCTTCGGCTTCATCGGCATCCTCATCCGTGGCGAATGCCAAGCCAATTCCACACAAACCCGCCCGTTTTCGCACAGCCCTGGAGCAGTTGCCCAAGGGACTACCGGAATGGTTCCTGGAAAAAGACGTTCATCACAACGGCCAAATCACGATGGCGGAATACACGACCAACTGGACGCCGGACAAGGTGGCGGAGTTCAATCGCTATGACCTTAACCACGACGGTATTATCACGGCCGCCGAATGCCTGAAGGTTGAAAAGGGTGGAACGTCGGCTAGGCAATTCCCCTAAACTACCTGCTTTACCAAGAGTAGGATCATTTCCCGGCCGTACAGGAAAAAATCGCCAATCCGCGGAACTCTCGGCAACTTCGGGGGTTTAATGGGCTAATCGTTCCTGCTGACGCATCCGGGATGTACCCGGACCGGCAGGTTAGTACCCCCTTTTTTGCTAGGAGAGGATTTATGAAACTTTGGACAGTGTTGGCAGGCTTGGCCGTGGCCGGGATTTTGGCGAGCAGCGCGTTTGCTCAGGATGCGCCGAAGAAAGGCAAAGGCAAGCGTGGCGCCTTTACCGTCACCTTTGCAGAACTTACCAAGGATGGCGCGAAGGCCAACCAGCAGAATTATGTCAAGGTCGCGCTTGCCAAGATCACGGCAGTCCGGACCGACATGACCGATGAACAGAAGACCCAGGCCACCACGAGGATTACCAGCCGGTGGGCCGCGATCGTCAAGGGCTCTGGCGCTACAGGGGATGCTGCAAGTGTAGAGTTGACTGAGGACCAATACAACGCCGGCGTGAAATCCCTCCCCGCCCGCGGCAAGGGCAAGAGGCCTGCTGACAAGACTTGATGCCGAAGCTGGGTTTTCCGCATCAAGCTTGATCCCACGAAAACTGAAAAGGGCCGCCGGAATGTTCTTCCGGCGGCTCTTCGTCTTGGTTTTCGCACAATGGAAAGTTTCCAAGCTGCACAGGGCAAAAGTTGTCGATCCGCGGAACTTTCGGGACTCTCGGGGGTTGAATGGGTTGAACACTCCTGCCGACATAACCGGGATGTACCCGGACCGGTGGGAAAAGAACCCCCATTTATGGAGAGAAGTTATGAAACTCTGGACGATGTTTGCCGGTTTGGCCGTGGCCGGCATGCTGGCGACAACTTTGTATGCTCAGCCTCAGGAGGGCAACAAGGGCAAAGGGCGTGGTGGCTTCGGTGGCATGTTCCAGCCACCGCCCACATCCGACAAACTGAAAGCCGCTGATATCGGCTTCGACGGCGAGACGGTTACCCCGGCTGTCGTTGCCAAGTATCTGACGAAGAATTTGCCGGCGGACGCCTCGGACAATGCCAAGAAGGCCGTTGCGGTGAGGGCCGTGAGCATGGTCGCACAAGTTGCATCGGCCGCTGGACTGGACCCGCTGACGGTCTCGAGCGTTAAGGCAGCCGATTGGGACAAAGGTGTTGCAGCGATGCCCGCCCGCGGTGGCCGCGGTGGCCGTGGCGGCCGTGGCGGCAAAGGTGGCGGCGGCGGTGGCGGCGGTGGTGGGGCCTGATGCTAGTTGGCCCCGACTCTCACAGTTAGTCTAAAACCACACGAAGTAAGAAGAGCCGCCGGAACGTCCTTCCGGCGGCTCTTCGTTTTGGCATGCTGCAAACTACCGTAACGCTCTAGCGTCCAGATCCTGCGGGGAACGGCGGGACACCCCTTGCGGGTCGGTGCCGTTCCGCCAGGCTCGAAACGGCGCGGAGTCCGTAGCCTACAGGATCCGCTGGGCTTATGGTTGCTTGGGTGGCGGGTTCTGCCGGTTGCGGCCCGGAAACGCCGGTCGCTCGGGGAACTTGAAGGTCTTGCCGCACATTTTCGTCCAATCCAGCATTTGATCGTCGTTCAACACGGCGAAGCAGTCTTTCTGGGCCTTTTCCCTCTTTTCCCGGATCTTTTTCATCGCCGTCTGGCGTTCCTCATCAGTCTGCTTCGGGTCGAAACGGGGCCCGCCCGCGGGACGAGCCGCCTCCTGAATCTGCTTGATTTGTGCCTGCTGTTCGGCGGTGAGAGCGAGCTTCTGAATTACTTCGGGGCGATTCAGGGCCATGGCGCCCTCGCGCTGCAACTGCAACTGCTTGAGCCGCTTGCCCTGACCTTCGTTGAGGATCTTGCCGACCTTCTCATCGACGCCTTTGGTGGCCTCTTCGGCCTTCTTGCGCATCTCGTCGAAGCGTTTCTGCCGTTCTTCTTCGCTCAAGCTCTGCAGGTCCTGAAAGTTGACTTGCCCAAGTGAGGCTCGCACCTTCTGCACAGCATCCGCAAGCAAGGTCTCGATCTGCTGCTTCTGCTCGCTGCTGAGATTCAATTCCTTTTGAACTTCCGCGATTCTCAGCAGCATGGCGCCGGCGCCGCCGCCGCGGATCATGAACATGCCGCCCCCGGGAACACCACCCCCGGGTCCACCGGGCGGTTGGGCCGACGCGGGCATGGCAATCGATGCCAAGACTACCAGCATTCCCGCGATGAGCACATTTCGCCGCAACATGGTTCGCCCTTTCTTTCAACAAAGTGCTCCCAACCGCGCAGGACGGCAGCCCGAAGCGTGGCAGGGCAGGTAATTCACAACGCCTGATCTATTGTAACAGTTTCCCACCGGTCTGGCGATTGCCCAGGAGAACGGAAAACGGCAAAGTCGTTCGTAGTCCCGGCTCTAGCCGGTTTTCTTCGCACATTTTCCGCCGACCACGACCACGCGTACATGGTGCCCGGGCGGTACTACGAGCGCCTTGTCCCCAACTTTGCAGTTCTCCTGGGCGATTGCCGCAGGTTTTCCCGGCAACGAGCACGGCGCGGACCGATGCACGACGGAGTTTAGTCCGTTTGTTCGAGCATGACAGAAAACGGAATGAATTCCGTTCTACGCGGGCGGCTGACGCAGGTTTTCCATGCAACGCACGCGGCGTTCTCGCTCGGGGATTTGTTCTTCCAGCCGGAGCCCGCCCTGGGAAACAAGGATTGCGACGCCGAAAAGCAGTGGCAGTCCGTCTTCCAGCCGAGCCGTGGTTGATCGCGGCAACTTGCTTAACGGCGGCACACGCTCCGTCGCTGGGTCGGCCTTCCATGCGGGGGCGCCTGGCCCGGCGATCACGGAACCGCTGTGCTGGTCGGCGGTTGCGCACCATGCGGAACCGTCCATCGGCAAGACGGGGGCGGCGGCCACCTCGATGTCGCAGAACAACCCAACTCCGCTTTCCGGCCGGAAATCTGATCGTTGCGAGGCCGCATTGCCATCGCTCGACTCCGCCGCAAGCAGAGCAGCATCGCTGGCCGCCACCGGCGCCGCACTCGTAAGTTCGATGCTGCCGCCTTCCTCGGCATCAACGGCGGACTGTTGAATACCCGGCGCTCCGCGAAGAGACCGCGGCCACAAGATTCTCACCCGCGCGAGCAGCTTTGCCGCTGAGGATGCCGGAGTCTGCCGGTTTGGGCGAATTCGGCAGAATATTGCTCAACCAATTGCCCAGATCGAGCTCAACGCCTGCCGCGTTTTGGAAGCCCGTGTTGTACGACGGCGCGCTTCCAGGCCGCAACGTGGCGGCAGGCGTCTCGTCGATGGCAATAAACCCGCCCTCCGTGGAAATCGAAATCGCGGCGTCCGAGAAAGCCACATTGTTGTTCGCAGGCGGATTCGCAAGGCTGGCAGCCAGCGGCAGAGTCGTTTCGGTCGCAACCGCCTGGTCGCCGACGCGGCCCATATCATACACCGCGGGCGGATCCGGCGCATTGCTCTTCACCGGTGGCGGCGAAACTTCCACGCTCGACGCAAGGTTGCTGTCAAAACTCGGTTGAGCCGCCATCTCGAGAGAATGACTCGGGAGTCCTCGGAAACCGGCCGATCCGTGACTGACCGGCGAGATCTCGACCGAGGCCAAGACGTCACCCGACTCGTATAACGGCGCTGCCGGATCGAAAGCCGGGGGAGCATCCAGCCCAAAACCGCCCGGAAATCCTTGTTGCAGCGGCGATTCAGGTACCAAGTCGGTTGGATCACTCAATCCACTGGCCGCGTCGTGCAAGGGCTGCCGATCGAGTCCTGTCATTTCCGGGCCCGGTACGAAACCGGCAGTGTCAGGCATCTCGCCGGAGGTCGCCACATTGGGCTGCCCATCCGTCGCATACACGACCACAACGAGGCTTGTGACCGACAGAATCTGCACTGCTACCACGCCGGAATCGGCAAGCCCGGTGGCTGTGTCGGGCGTGGAATCGGACAGAAGTGCAGTATCGCTCGTGGGCTGGCCGAACTGTGGGAATTGGTCCCGAGGCACAGTATCCCTGACCCCGCCGCGGGCGGCAGGTTGTGCGTACGACGAAATATCGAGCCCCGGGGAAAGTAGATCGGACGTGAGTGTCGGATTTGCCGGGAGCTCTATTTCCGCATTCGACGAATCGCTGTGTGCTCGGGTGAGCTGGTCTGGCAAGAGCGTCGGATTTGCGTTCGGCATCGCGGCCACATTCTGGACCGCATCTTGCAAGACTGCCTGGGTGATCGGATGCCCGCCGATCCGACTGTACTCGCCCGGCACCGCCGGCAGCCGGGGCAGGGCCATGGGCAGCGCCAAGGGAATGCCCATCGCCGATAGCATGTTGCGTGTCTCCAGACGTTCCAGTCGCAGCCGAGTTGATGACTTCGCGTTCATGTTTCGTGATCCTGAGGCAGGCGGCCGTCCCTCTTTGGCCACCGAGTTCGTTCCTTGTCAGTTCTTTGTCAATGCCAAAAAATCCGCACGGTTCTTGATAATCGGGAAGGATTGCGTCCAGTCGCGGTCTGGCGGCGGTTTCCAGCCTGCGGCCATGGCTTGCTTAAGGGTTTCTACGGCTTTGTCGCCGCACTGGTCGGCGGTGATGTCGGCCTTGCGGCCGGCGGAAATATCCCTGGCGATCAAGGCCAACTCCTCGGCGACGGAAAACAGGTGTTCCGCATTCTTGGGCCACAGTTTGCGTCGTTCCAAGGCGATCTGGGTGGCATCGCCGAAGCGGCCCGTCTGTCGCAGCACTCGGCCGTAATTGAAGTAATGTTTGCTGAGATACTCTCGATACGTGGCAATCCCAGGGGCCTTGGCCACGGCTGAGCTGCTGATGCGCCACAGCCTGCTTATAAGCCTCGACGGCATCCCCTGAGCGGTGCGATTCCTCAAGAAACATGCCCAGGTCGTTGCACATCACGGCGAACGTGCTTTGCAGATCGGCGTCCTGCGGATGCTGCTCGACGAGGGGCGCTTGCAATTTGAGGGCACGGCGGAAAGACGATTCCGCGGCCTCGATGTTCCCCAGCTTGCTCTGGGCCAGACCAACACCATTGTATCCGACCGCTAAGGTGCGCTGGTAGTTTTTTTGGGCCGGCCATTGGCGCACGAGCCCGTCGGCGAGATCCACTGCCAGGTCATAGAACTTAGATGCCTGGGCGATATTCCCGCTCCGCGACTGCGCGGCGCCTAAATTGTTGTAAGTCAACGCCAGCTCATGCCGGTAAACCGACTCGTCCCGCAGTTTCAGCGCCTTTCCCTGCAAAGTGGCGGCCCTTTCGTAGTACTCGATGGATTTGGCGGGCTGCCGCTGGGCGTACAATCCGCCCAGGTTGTCCAAAGCGGCGGCCAGAGCTCGCAGTCGCTCGGGGTTGTCCGGCGCGGCGTCGAGAAGCTGCTCTTGCCACGCGACCGCCCGCGTGATCGACGCTTTGGCGCCTTCCGCGTCGCCCGTCGCTTGCTGCAGCAAGTCCAAATTGCTGTGGGCCTTGGCCAGTTCGACAAGACATTGGCTGGAGTCGTGCCCGCTCCTCTGGACTTCCTCCTCAACGCGGATGGCTTCCCGATAGGCACGCCGCGCCTCGTCGGTTTCGCCAAGGCGCGCCAAAACCAAGGCCAGTTCGTTCTCGCAGGCGCCGAGCCGCTGGCGGTAGTCCGTGTTGCTGGGATTCGCCGCGGCCAGTTCCTCGAATAGTTGGATTGCCTGTTTGTCGGCATCGATCGCGTCGGTGTCCGAGCCGGTTTCAGCGGAAAGGACCCCGATCTCGCGGTAGGTCGAGGCCAGGTCAGCCCGCAACTCGGGGTTGTCTTTGGCCTGCTTGACAAAATCGCGGTAATAAGCCAAAGTCTGGCGGAGCAGATCCTGCCGGATCTGATCAGTGCCGGGCACGTCGGCCAAGCGGTCCGAGATGCGTGTGCCAAGGTGTTCTACCGTATCCTGGGCCTCGCGGAATCGCTCGGCGTAGTTCTGCGCGGTTTTTTGCTGTTCGCGGAAAATCAGCCACGTGCTGGCCGTCACCCCGAGCAGGGCCAGCATCGCGATGAGGCCGGCTACGGCTACGACCTCGCGATGGCGTTGGGCCCAACGGGTGGTGCGATCCAGCAGCGTCGGCGGACGGGCGACGGTGGGCTTGCCCTCCAGCACGCGTCCTAGATCGTCGGCGAATTCCTGGGCCGTGGCATAACGATCCTCGCGCCGCTTGGCCATGGCTTTGAGAACCACCGTCTGCAGATCGGCAGGTACCTTCGGCTGGAGTTGCCGCAGGGGCCGAGGCTCGTTGCGCTCGATATGCCGGATCAGGGCCGGCCCCTCGTCGCCGGGAAATGCCGGTTCCAGCGTCAATAACTCGTAGAGCGTTGCCCCCAACGAGTAAATGTCCGTGCGATGGTCGATCAAGGACAACTGGCCCAGCGCCTGCTCGGGACTCATGTAGCGCAATGTGCCCACCAGATCGCCGCTCCGCGTCAAGGTTGGATCGGTCTGGCGGCGGGCAAGTCCGAAGTCGGTCACCCAGAGCTTGCCGTTGCCGTCCAACAGCAGGTTGGAGGGCTTGATGTCGCGGTGGACAATGCCGTTCTCGTGGGCCGCGTGCAAAGCTGCCGCCGCCTGAATTCCCAGGCGAACCACCGCCCGGACATACTCGCCACCGCCCGCCGCCCGCGAGGTCAACAACGCCCCTGGGCTGCTGTCTTGGCCTGGAAGATGGGCATTCCCATGATTTGACACGGTTGTGGCTGCTGCCGCGGTTGTGGCCGGTCTCTGACCGAGTGCGGTTGTGGCCGGTCTCTGACCGAGCCACCCCGCCGACCCCGCGGTTGTGGCCGGTCTCTGACCAAGCGCGGTTGTGGCCGGTCTCTGACCGAGCCACCCCGCCAACCGATGGTCTCCCGCTGAATGCGAAGAAGTTCGGTCGGACGTTTCGTCGGGGTCGGGAGACCCGCGCCGAACCTCGGGGTCGGGAGACCCGCGCCGAATCTGGGAAGCTTGCGCCACGGGCTTGCGCCGTAACTCCGCGGGGGAATACTTCTCCCGCAACTCGGTCAGGGCCCGATCCAACGGCTGCCCGTCAATGAATTGCATCGCATAATAATGGACTCCCCGCTCGACGCCGACGGCAATGACCGAAACGATATTGGGATGATCGAGTTGCGCGGCGGACTGGGCCTCATGTTTGAAGCGGGCGATCTGCCGGCTGTCGAGCACCGCCGCGAAAGGCAAGACCTTCAGGGCGACCCGCCTGCCCAGTGAGATTTGTTCCGCCTCGTAGACGACGCCCATGCCGCCCCGGCCGATTTCCCGCAGGAGACGAAAATCGCCCAGGCGCCGCTCGTCGCCGGCGGGTGGTGAAACCTCGCAGCGGCCATCAGCCGACGGCGGCTGGAACCCGGCCGCCATATCGTGCAAATCGTCGAGGCTTTCAAAATAGGCTTGCAGCGGCCCGGCAAGATCCGGATTCTCCTCCAACAGGTGCTCGCGGGGCGGCGGCAGTCCCTTTTCCAACCGGCACAAATAGCCGTCCAACAGGTCGGTCAAACGATCTTTCTGCTCCAGCGTCAACTGCCGGATCGCGGCGGGCTCGATACTCAAGTCCGGGGAGTCGGGTAGCACGGGCGGCTGGGCAGGGGGCGCCAGATACTCCGGGTCGCGTGAGCTCATGTTTCCGCCAGATCCTTTTAATCCATGGGTTGATAGATCTGTTTGAACTTCTCAATCGCCCGCAACCAGAGCATGCGGACCGTGCCCGGCTTGCGGTCCATGCGATCGGCGACCTCTTCGAACGACAGTCCCTGCAGATTCCGCAAGACGATTACGTCGCGATAATGGGGAGGGAGGCGGGAAAGCTGGTCGGCCAGGGCCACGGCCCGCTCGCGCTGCTGCAAGGGAGCGCTCGGCGAAGGCCCGCGATCGGCGAGCATCTGCGTGAAATTGCAGGCCGAACGGTCCAGCGTGGCGCTGACTTGCTCGACGGAGATTTCTCGCCGCATGTCGCGCATTTTCGCCCGCAAGTGGGTATCGATCACGTGGTGCAGGCAGTTGATCAGGATCTGCCGCAGCCATGCCAGCAGTTCTCTTTCACTGCAACCCCGGAACTTGGCGAAATCGGTGTGCGCCGCCAGCATCGCGTCCTGGACCAGGTCTGAAGGGTTGACGCGCCGCCGCAAGCGACGATCCAACTGCGTCGTGGCCAGAATCGTCAAGTAGTTGCGATACAGTTGGAGCACGTGCCCGAGGGCCTCCGTGTTTCCCAAACGAGCCCGCTGGAGCAAATGGGGCACAGGAACGACCTCAGGATCGTGTTGCAGCGTCTCTTCCGTGGTCATTTCAATAAAACCTATTCTAGGAATCAATAATAACCCTATCGTGAAAATCTTGCCAGTGAAGTCCTTGAGCGAGGGCTCGCAACCCCACCTTTAGCGGGACAAGAATATACGGATCTCTGTAGTCATAGGACGATTCGGTACGAGTAATGTCACGTCTTTGTTTCCGCTCTGCGGGGCTCGGACGAAATTATTTGGAATGGTGTGACGCTTGCTGCGGCGATTCCCCCTAGAACCTTGGAGGCTTGATTCCCCAACATGAGGCGACTTTTCCGCAAGGGAAGCAGGCCCGGGCACCATATGCTCACGGTCGGCGGTGCCTATTTTCAAACCCCGCGCGACGTTTCCTTACAATCTGAAATCGCCGTGGCCTGAAGGCGAAGCATGCGTTGTGCTTCGCTCCATTGCCCTAAAAGCTACGGCATCCATGACTCGCCTAACCAGCGAGTCGTGGTTTTTCTTGGGGTTGCCTTCGGTGAATTCCCGCGAATCCGAGGCAGAAACCGAAAAATCGGTGCAATCGTCACGGCCCTCCTGCCGATAGCTCGTATGAGCGCCCATGCCCCGGACGTGCGCCGGAGGCTCTCGATTCCCGCGATCGGGGGGCGACCGTCATCTTTTGCAGGAGCCAACCCACCATGCAAGTCAAAGTCTACGTTCCGAAGATTATTGAGATTCCCAGCGAATTCCTCCCCGCCTTGGCTAAACGGGCGGCCGACAGCCTCGGCGACAAGGCCGGTGAAGTCTCCGCCACCCGCGGCCATCTCGTGCGGCAGGCAGTCCAGGACGGGCTGCTGCGCGAAATGGACGAGTTGATCGGGCAAGACGGCACCGTCGATCTGGTCTGTGACCCGGGCATGGAAATTCCATTGGAACTGGAAAACCGCACGCTGACGCTTTCCGAATTGCTCGAGGCCTTGCAATACAAGCGAAGCTGGTCCGAGATGAAGGGCAAGTCCGAGGCTGCCTGAGGCCAACCCGGCCTGCCACGCAGCCTGCGCGCCGGCCTCTGAGCGCGTTTAACCGGATGGGCACCGTGCACGGAATGGTCGCGGCTACAGGGCACGTTCTTGGCCATGATTTGAAATTCCAGCCGTAGCGGTTGAGCCGGAAATAGCGACCGCACTCGATTTTCCGACGCAGGCGGGGGTTGCGGACCGATGTCTGGAAGAGATACGAGAATGAATCTCGCGCGGAGGCCAGGCATGAAAACTTCCACTCGCAACGATCCCGACGATCGCGAACCTGCTAAACGGGTTCCCCAGCCTGCAGCCATTCAGGGAACGGTGAAGACGGCAATCCATTGCCGCCTGTGCCAGGAAACGATCGTGCTGGAGAGCAATTTTCGCCCCACCGCAGCCACCTGTCCCCATTGCGGACTGAAATTCGTCTTCGACCCCCAGCAGGAACCGCTGCCCGTGCGCGGGCTGCGCTTGCGTTACTCCGAAGTGCTCGCGGCCCAACGTCGCCCCGGAACCGTGCATCACAAGCGGCATGACGCGCACGTCCAGCCCGCAATCCAAGCCCCCCGCCCGAAGACCAACTATCTCGCCTGGGCCGGCGGTTTGGCCCTCTCGCTGGCTGCGGCCATCGCTCTTCTGGACGGCTGGTTTCACCGGCTGCTATCGCGATAACCGGCTCGTCGTCCCGCCCGGGCACCATGAATACATGGTGCCCGGGCGGGACGACGAGCGCATTGGCCGTTACCATGGAACGGAAGACTGCTTTCAGCACTTCCCGTAGACAAAATACTCGGAACGCGGGTCGTTGCTCCAGCCGGTCAGCGAGAAGCCGTCGCGATCCTTGGGCGAGAGAACGGCCGACGCCAACGTGCGGTCGTACTGGGCCTTGAGCGCCGGATCGCACAACGACCAGTCGAGATCGGCGGCCAGCGGCGAGATGCCGGTCTCGTTGCCCGGGGCCCACTCCGCGGAGCAGAAGTACTCGATCGTCGACTTCTCCAACATGCACGCGCCGTGGGCGAAGCCGGGCGGCAGCCAGATCCACTGCCCAGCCGGGTCGTCGGGCGACGCCGGCAGGTCGTAAGCAATGATCTTTCCAAACGTGGGCGAGCCCTTGCGGATGTCCAAGGCCAGGTCGATGATGTGGCCGGCGATGGTCCGCACCATCTTGCCCTGGTTCGGGTTCCACTGGAAGTGCAGCCCGCGGATCACGCCTGCCAGCGAGTGGCTCTCGTTGGTCTGTTTGAACTCCACGCCGCGAAAACAGGCCGCATCGGCATGCCCCCAGAAGTCGCTCTTGCGAAAGGTCTCGGTAAAGTAACCGCGGTCGTCACAGAAGCGGGCGTAGCGGACGACCTTGACGTCGGGAATAGCCAGCGAGCGGATTTCGAGGATTTTCATATCAGGCAACCTTGGATGATCCGGGGACGACGTCTGTCGGGAACGCGGGGCACCCGCTTGCGGGTCGCAGTGTTCCGTGCAGTTTAGATTTCCACGACTTGTTGATACTCGGGGACGGTAGCATTCCAATGGAACTCCTCGCGAATCTGTTGGGCCAAGGCCAAGGCCGCCTCCTCTTCGCCATGGGTCACGAAGACCTGCTGCGGCGGCGCGGCGAAATGCCGCAGCCAGCCCAGCAGCATAGAGCGGTCGGCGTGGCCGGAAAAGCCCTCGATCCGCCCGACTTTGGCCTTCACCCGCCGCATGCGGCCGTGCAGGCGGACCTCGCGGCGGCCGTCGAGGATCTGCCGCCCCAGCGTGCCGGCGCCCTGGTAGCCGACGAACAGGATCGTGCACTCCGGGCGATCGATGTATTGGGCCAGATGGTGCTTGATGCGGCCCGCCGTACACATGCCGTTGGTGGCCATGATCACGGCCGGGCCTTTCTCGTGGTTCAGGGCCTTCGATTCGTCCACGGTGCGGATCGTCGTCAGCCCGTGGAAGCCCAGCAGCGGCTCGCCGGCTGCCAGCCGCCGTTGCAAATCAGGATCGAACCAGTCTTGGAAGCGCGCAAAAACCTTGTTCACCTCGGCGGCCATGGGGCTGTCGAGATAGACGGGAATGCCGGGAATGCGGCCCGAGCGGACCAGGCGGCCGAGGTAATAGATCAGTTCCTGGGCCCGCTCGACGGCAAAGATGGGAACAATCACTTTGCCGCCGGCACGGACCGTCTCGTTGATCGCCGCGGCAAGCTGATCTTCGATACTGCCGCCGTCGACGTGATCGCGGTCGCCGTAGGTCGATTCGACCACCAGCCAATCGGCCTCGGTGAGTTGGTCCGGGCTGCGGACGAACGGCTTGCCCGGCATGCCCAGGTCGCCGCTGAAGACCAGACGCCGCGAAATGTCGTGCTCCTCAACGAGCAGTTCGACCATCGCCGCGCCGAGGATATGACCCGCCTCGTGAAACACGGCCGAGACGTTTTCGCCCAGGCGCACGGGCTGGTGGTACGAGACCGATTCCAGCAGGGGGAGCGTCCGCTGGACGTCGCGCAGCGTGTAAAGCGGCTTGACCGGATACCTGCCTTCACGGCCTTCCCTGCGGTGGCGCTTCTGCTTGAACTCGGCGTCTTCCGCCTGGATCTGGGCCGAGTCGCGGAGCAGGATGTCGACGAGTTCGCACGTGGGGGCCGTGGCCAGGATCGTGCCGTGGAAACCGTCGGCCACGAGTTTGGGCAACAAACCGCAGTGGTCGATGTGGGCATGGGTCAGCAGAACGACGTCGATCTCGCGGGGGCGGACCGGCAGTGGGTTCCAATTGCGCCCCAGGAAGTCGCGTTCCTGGTACATTCCGCAATCGACGAGTATCTGCGTGCCGTCGGTTTCGACGTAGTACTGCGAGCCGGTAACCTGCCGCACGGCGCCGAGGAACTGGAGCTTCATGATGCTGGAAAACGCGGTGCTCTTACTTCTTCGCCAGCAAGGCGTCGACTTTCTTCAAGGTGCCGTCGGGATCTTTTTCGACAGCTCCCTTGCAGCCATCACAACAGAGGAAGATCACACGGCCTTTGACGGTCATTTTATACGGCTTGCCCATGTCGGCCGTTCCTAACAGAGAATCGCTCACAGGGCAGAACTTCTGTTTCTCGGCCAGCTTGCGATCGGCCTCGTCGAGTTCCTTCAGGCCCGGTAGATCATCAGCCGCCTTGCCCGAATCTCTCGCGGCCACTGCGTCTTTCGCGGCCGAATCCTTCGTGGTTTCTTTCGGCGGGTTGGTGCCTCCACCGCATCCGATGAGGGCAGCCGCCAGAACGGCTGGGAGGAGAAAAAGGGTCGCATATTTCCGCACCACGTCGCTACTCCTTGCAAGATAAGGTCAGAACTTTCCTGCTATTGTAGCGGCACCAGACGGAAAGCGGAAGAACAAACATTGATCCGGCCGGCTGGGGAATTTATAATAGCTGCTCAGTCTGTAAACGCCCCCGCGGGGCAAGCCCAGCGGTGGCTGGATGTGGCGTTTGCAGTTTGAGCGGTTCCCCATCTTATGATTGTAGGTTGGGGCTGATGAGGAAGGGCATTTCTATGCGCGCGGTCATGGCTGAAGTTCCGGCAGATTTCCTGCAACTGCGCCGCCATCGCGGCGCGGATATTTGGGACGAGATGTGGGAGGGAGTGTTGCACATGCCACCGGCGCCGAATATTGCACACCAGGATTTCGAATATGCGTTGGAAGCCTGGCTCCGCACGTACTGGGCATACGTGCCGGAGCGGCGGGTCTATCATGGCGTCAATGTGGCGCCGGCGGGCGGCTGGCCTGACGACTATCGCATTCCCGACCTCGTCCTCTTGGCGGAGGACTGCGCCGCCAAGAACTGCGGCGAGTGGCTGGAAGGTCCGCCCACCGTGGTGATCGAAATCCACAGCCCTGGCGACGAGGCGCTGGACAAGTTGCCCTTCTACGCCAGCCTGGGCGTGCCGGAGGTGTGGGTCATCGATCGCGATAGCCGGGCCGTGGAGATCCACACCCTGCGTGCGGGCGGGCAAGAGCGCATCGCCCCGTCGCCGGACGGTTGGCTGCACAGTGTCGCGACCGGGATCCAGTTGCGACCGCAGCGCGGCGGGAAACTGGCAATCCGGATGGCCAGCGACATGGCCAGCGTGCGATTTCTGCCCGAAACGGGGAACGAATAATCACTTCGGCAGGAAGTCGTGCTCGATGGTGATCTCGCGGACCTGCCGGCTATCGGGCTCGAAGCAACGGATCTTGATCTGAATGCCGCGGAGCGCAACCGGGTAGGGGGGCTGGGTGATCGACTCGCTCTGGTCGTCGACGACGCCGTCGCTGTCGTCGTCCATGCCGTTGGTGGCACGGCCCGGCGGCCCCCGCACATTCGTGGGGTTACCGCTCTTGTCGAGATCGTAGATCCCCTCGTTCTCATAGCTGAAGCAGTAGGAGTCGAAGACACGCGGAGTCGTGGCCGTCGCGGCCAGCATCGACTTCGGTGCTCCCAAATGATTGAATCTCGGCACCGAGGGCCCCTGCGGCGGGACAAGATTCGGATTGAAGCCGGTATTACCATAACCCAGATCCACGTAACCGCCGGCGCCATTATTGGCCGACGGTTCCCAGACCTTGATGTCAAAGCCGATCACATTGGTCAAGATCACATCGTCGGCCAGGCGGACGCCGTCCTGTGCGGCCTTATTCACATATTGATCGGGCAGTTGATTGGCGGCACTCAGAGCGTTGGCAACCGCACTGTCCCACATGTCGATCTTGGGCACCGGTGATATCGTTGTTGGGGGCGCGGGCGTGGAACCAGCATTCCAATTGGCCATCCAACTTGGCGAAGAGCATTCGGCAAGCGTGGGAAGCCCCAGGGGCCCCCAAAGTCGCACGTCGAAAGGGAAAGTCGAACTCGCCGCCGCGTGCCCGAAACGATTCTCGCGCTTGGTCAGGTCGCCCAGGCTGTTGGGCACGAGTTGACCATTCACCTGGCGGACCGAGATATCGTTGTAGGCATAATAGGTGCTCTTAGCCTGGTTGGCGAAACCCGGGTTCCGAGCCACCCCCGGCGCCACCAACAAGACACGGCGGTGCAACGTCGTGCCGCGGAGGTACCACGCCACCTCGGCCACGTCGGATTGCGCCGTCGGGTCCGACGGATTGGTGCTCAGGGCATATCGACCCTTGAACGGCTGGACGGCGTTGCGCGTGGTTAACATGAGGATATCGCCACGCTGGCCCGCGGTCAAATCGGCGGAGCCCGACGAAGAAGTCAATTGCTGATCATTCACCGCTTGGAGAGTGATCGGAGGGCTGCCGTTGGCTTGGGTAACGCTCAACATGCCGCCTTCAATCATTTCGAGATACCCTTGACCCTCCTCCGGCCGCACCGGGCGGCCGTCGAACTTCACCGTCGCCCCTTCCAGATCCCGGCGAAGCTGCTGGGCTGCCGTGCGCAGTCGATCGAACTGTTCCAGGGCGCGGCGGGCCTTGGCGATGCCTTCGCCGACCCCGCCGAAGACCCGTACCACGGCGGTCATGAGTACCAAGGTCAAGGTGGTGGCGACCAGAATCTCGACGAGCGTGTAACCGCTCCGCCCGCCGCCGCTGACCGGGAAAAACGCAAACTTGGGCCGTAAACGCATAGAGAGCCTCCGATTGACGATGCAATGCAAAACACTTGCCCTGAATTGGCGGCCCGAATTGCCCTTATTACATTCGACCCCATAGCGGCCCAAATGTCAAGCGCCAAGCGCTCGTAGCTGCGATTCGGACGTAAGCGGCCCCGGCGCCATCCGAGTAGGGTGGGCCGAGTGAAACGAGTCCCACCATCATTGATTCCGTGATTTGGCGTGTTCTTGGTGGGACTCGTAGAACTCGGCCCACCCTTGGCTGCCGCCTACGTCTGAATCACACCGCTCGTAGTCCCGCCCGCTGATTTTCGCAATAGCCAGCGTTCCGGCCCGCGTTTAAGCCGGGTGAACCAAGGCTCCTCCTCCGGATGGATCGGTTCCACTAAATAGGTTACCAGGCCGGCCAGGCGGCCCGCCAGAACGTCGGCGAAAAGCTGATCCCCCACCATGGCGGTGCTCTGGCGATGGAAACCCATTTGTCGCATAGCGCGGCGACAGCCCAGCGGAAGCGGCTTCATCGCCCGGGACACAAACGGCAGGCCAACGGACCGGGCAAACCGCTCGATCCGCTCGCCAAGTCCGTTGGAGACCAGGCACAGCCCAAAGCCGGCTTGCCGCAAGCTGTCGAGCCACTCCGCCACGCCCGGCGCGCACTGCTCGTCCCGGTAGCGTTTCAACGTGCAGTCCGCGTCCAGGAGCAGGCTTTCAAGCCTCACCCCACGAAGCCGCGCGGGAGTAAGCTCCAGTACGCTGGCGATGCGGTAATGAGGGGTCAAAAAGCTGAACATCGCTTTCTCAAGATAAACACCGTATCCGAGATTTCATTGTCCAGCTTCAGCGGTTCGTCGATCTCGTACCAGAAATCATAGACGTTGCAGAGCTCAAAAGCCGGCACGCTGGCCAGCAACTTGCGGAACTGGGGGGCCGTATACAATCGCAGGTCGAATTTGCCGCGGAAGCGCCACACCTTCTCGCCGCGGTGCACACGGAGCGAAACCTGCAAGCTCTCGACGCGGCGGCGGCGGTCGCACGCAGTGACCCGCAAATCGGTGCTGATTTGTGTCTTTCCCTGGATGGTCCGCCAGCGTTCGATGGCGTCGTCATCGGCGTCGGGCGGCACGAGGTGCAGCCCGAGAATATAGATCCCGCCCGGCCGCAGGTTCCTGGCCACGGTTTCGAGGTGCCGCTTGGCGGCCGCTTCCGTCAAGAGGTGTCGAAAGCTGTTCAAGAGGCAGACGGCGGCGTCGGCCGATTGCGGCAAGCTGAAGTCGGTCATGTCGGCCCGGAGGACCTCGGCCTGAAGCTTGCGCCGCTTCAATTGTTTTCGCAGGAAGTCCAATGCCTTCTCGTTCACGTCCAGGCCCGTCACCTGGTAGCCGCGGGCAGCCAGTTCGACCACGAGCCGTCCCGAGCCGCAGGCTGGCTCCACGAGCCGGCGAAGGGGGAAATCGCAATACTTCCGGCAGGCCGCTTCGACGAACGTCGCCTCCTGCTGCGTCTCGTCGCGCAGCGAGAGGTCGTAGTATTCCGGATGATCGTACCAGTCGCCGTATTTGGTCGACGCCAAGGCAACAGTCTCCTAATCAAGCCGCTCGCCCCAGAGGTGCCTCGCCTCGCGGACTACTCCTGAAAAGATGGATTATACTGGGGAAAACTGGCGAATCAACGGAGGCTGCCAGTTCTGCGGTTCCCTTGATTTGCCAGTTTTCCGTGGTATAATCATTTCTGTGCTCAGGAATGAATTCTGAGTCCGTGTCGTCGAGAGGTTGAATCTATGCCGCCGCAAGATCTGTGGGAAAAATTGCGCCAGCAGCCCTTTGATCCGTTCCGCATCTGTCTCACCGACGGGACAACCTATGACGTACGGCACCCGGAACTCGTCATGGTCGGCCGGCGGTCGGCGGTGGTTGGTGTGAGCGAGGCGGAGCAGCAGCCGCCTTTCTACGATCGGGCCACGACTGTCGCCCTCGTCCATATCGTTCGCTTGGAACCGATTGGGACCGCCACGTTGAATTGATTTGTTGGCGCCGTCGGCACTCTCTCAACTCAACAAGAGTTCCAGGTCTTCGCTCGTCAGCCGGCCCAAGACGTTGCCGTCGGCGGAGATAATCGCTTCGGCCAGGTCGCGTTTCGTTCGCTGCAGTTCGACGATCTTCTCCTCGACCGTGTCGCGGGCGATCAGGCGATAGGCAAAAACGTGCCGCTCCTGGCCGATGCGATGGGCCCGGTCGATCGCCTGGGCCTCGACCGCCGGGTTCCACCAGGGGTCGAGAATGAACACGTAGTCGGCCGCCGTGAGGTTCAATCCGTGCCCGCCGGCCTTGAGGCTGATGAGGAACAAGGGGCAGTGCGGATCGTTCTGGAAACGCTCGACGTGCTGCTGCCGCTGCCGGGTGCGGCCGTCGAGATACTCGTAGACCAGCTTCTCCTGATCGAGCCGATTGCGGACGATGGCCAGGAACGACGTGAACTGGGAGAAGACCAGGGCCTTGTGTCCCTCGTCGATGATCTCGCGAAGCTGCTCCATGAGCACGTCGAGCTTGGCGCTCGATTCGTCCAAGGCATCCTTGTCGATCAAGCCGGGGTGGATGGCCGCCTGCCGCAGGCGGAGCAGGGCCTCCAGGACGTGGATTTTGGCCTTGGCCATGCCGGTCTTGGCGATCCGCTCGGCGAGCACGGCGCGGTAGTAGGTCCGCAGCTCGTCGTAACGCTTGCGCTGCTTGCCTTCCAGATCGCAGTGCAGCGTCTGCTCGGTCTTTTGCGGCAGTTCGGTCAAGACCTGCTGTTTCGTGCGGCGGAGGATGAACGGCCCCAGCGCACGGCGGAGCAACGACAGCCCCTCGCTGTCCTCGGAGACCTTCTTCGAGATGTCCTGAAAGACGGTCGCCGTGCCGAGCATGCCCGGGTTGAGGAACTCCAGCAGCGACCAGAGCTCGCCCAGATGGTTTTCCACCGGGGTGCCGGTCATGGCCAGGCGGTGATCGGCCTTCAGCAGCCGGCAGGCCTTCGACCGCTGCGCGTGGGCGTTCTTGATCGCCTGCGATTCGTCCAGGATCGCGTAGTCGAAGCGCAGGTCTTTGAGCTTGACGATGTCGCGCTGCATGGTGCCGTAGGTCGTGATCACCAGGTCGCAATCATGGAAATTGTCGGTCAAGGGGCCGCGCTGAATGCCGGTGTAGTCCAGCACCCGCAGCTCGGGCGTGAACCGCTTGGCCTCCTCGATCCAGTTGAAGACCAGGCTCCTGGGCACGACGACCAGCGAAGGCGCGCGGCGGCTCTTGCCGTTGGTGGGCCGAGAGCGCCGCTCTTGCAGCATGGCCAACACCTGCACGGTCTTGCCCAGGCCCATGTCGTCGGCCAGGCAACCGCCGAGGCGGAAGTCTTGCAGGAAGTGCAGCCAGCCCAGCCCGGTCTTCTGATACGGCCGCAGCTCGCCCGTGAAGCCCCGCGGCTCGCCGGCCGGGCCGACGCCGTTGAACGAGCGGAGTTTCTCGCGGAGCTGGGCGAAAGGCGCATCGACGGTGACTTGCTCCTGCGCCGCCAGCAAGGCGTCCAACAGCAGGGCCTGCGACGAACGAAAGCGAATGGCCTCGCCTTCCGCCTCGCCCAGTTCGGCCATCGAGGCGAAACGTTTGAGCCATTCCTGCGGCAAGATGCCCCGCGAGCCGTCACTCAGCCGCACGTAGTTCTGGCCGTGCTTGAGGGCTTCGAGGATCTCCGGCAGACGAACCTCCATGCCGTCGAAGTTGAGCGTGCCGGCCAGATCGAACCAATCGACGCCCGAGGTGACGTTCATCTGCCACGTGCCCGCGCGGCGAACGTAGTACCCCTGGGCCTCGACGATCCATCCTTGGGCGACGAGCCTTTCGACCGCCTCGGGCATCTTCTGGCTGGGGACCCAGATGCTGTATTTCTCGGCCAGCCAGCCGTCCATGGGTCGAATCCCCAGCGGCGCCAGCGAGGCGGCCAGCTCGCGCTCGCGCTGCCGGTCGCGGACCACGACCCGCCCCTGCTCTTCATCGACGATCCCCCGCGCAGTCTCCTGGGCGGAAACCGCCTTGCCCTCGTACAGGAAATCGACGCGGCCGGGCAGGCGGTAAGGATCGTAGCGCTCCGGCTTGTCGATCATCAGGCGGCCTTGCGGCGTCAGCGGGACCTCCGCGGTGCGAAGATTATCCGGCACGTTCATTTCCGGGCCATTGGGCAATTGCCAGAGCCGCCGCAACAATTCCCAACGGTCCGCGTAGGGCACTTCCACCGTGGGGGTCTTTCGCAAGGCCTCGATCATCCGCGCCGATCCGCTTGCCTCCAGCGGGGCGAGGCGATCGTCCAAGAGCACGAGCCCCTGTTTGAAGATCGTCCGCGGGACTTGCACGGGCAAGGTCTCAATGGGCATACCTGCCTCGCTCTGCGGACGATACAACTGGCCGCTCAGGGTCCAGCGCTGCCGTGCGTCGTCGGCCTGGATGTCCAGCCGGAATCGCCACGGCGGCCCGTCGTCCCATGCCAGCGGCCGAATTTCATGAAACTCCGGCTGAGGATAGGGGCCTTTCTCCGACCGCGCCAGCCGCTGCGTGGCCGCCAGTTTGGGTAGGAGGAACTGCTGCATGGTCTTGGGCAGTGCGGCCTGCGAGACCCGTGACGACGAGTAGACGTAATAGGCCGATTGGCTTTCCAAGTCGTGATAGCCCAGCAGTAGATTGAGGATCTCGGCGTCTTCCGGGCCGGCGAGCCGGTTCACTTCGTACGGCCGCAGGTTCAGTTGTTTCAACTTGCCGAACTGGCCGTTGGACTTGGCTTCGCGCTGCATGAGAAGCAAGATCGGCTTGCCGGCGTCGCCGCCTGTCCCCTCGACAAGCACATACCAGATTTCGCGCGTCTTCGGCCGCGGGGTCGCGATCGCCCGCACGGGACTTTCCAATTCGGCATCCGCCGTGGTCCAGGCGAGTTGTTTTTGCCACTCGGGTTTCGGCGGCGGCCGGGTGACGGCTTGCGGGTGACGGCCCGTCGGCTTCTTGGTCAGGCGGCTGCGACCCGGAGTACCGGGTGCCCCTGCATTGCCGTGCGGCAAGCCCGGCAGATCGTCATCGTCTAAATCGTCGTCGAAGTCGTCGAGCCACTCATCATCGTCAGTGTCGTAGTCGTCGGGCTCCATGGGCAAGATGCCCAGCCGCTTCGTGCCGCCCGGCGTAATCCTTTTGGCGTCGGCGGCCAGAATGGTCGCCCAAATATGCTTGCAGATGTCATGGTCGGCATAGTAGGGGCACGTGCAGCAGACGGCCAGTTGCTCGCGGCTGTACCCCCAATCCAACATTACCTCGTATGCCGACTCGCCCTCGACGACCGCCAGCAGATCGCTTGCTCCCCGTGAGCGCACGGATACCCGGCCTTCGTGGAAGTACTGGTGTCCACGATTGCGGACCCCGCTATCGAAGTGGTGGAAACAACGATCGGCCAACGACATGAGCAACCTCCGTGCCCGCACAGATTCCTGATCTTGCCAAAGTGGGATTATATTCCAAGAATGGAGAAACGCCTACGGCGGGGCGAAAGGGGGGTAAAACGGCCACAAGATAGGGTGGTTTTCCCTCCAAATTGCCATTTCCCGGCAATCCCAACCATGGTTACAATCCGGCTCGCGGCTGCCCTTGGCGGCCAAAACGCATGGAGGCGTTATGGGTCGGTCCCTGTGTGTGGCAAACCAAAAAGGCGGCGTGGGCAAGACGACCACCGCCCTGAACCTGGCCGGTGCGCTGGCCAAGGCCGGTTGCCGGACCCTGCTCGTCGACCTCGACCCCCAGTGCAATGCCACCACCGGCCTCGGCCGGCAGCCGGTCTCCAGCCATCCGCTGGTTTCGGGAACGCCGATCCGCCAAGGCGTGGTGGCAACCGACATCGCCGGACTCGATTTGCTGCCGGGCAGCCGCACGTTTCGGGATGTGGAGACATTGACGAAAGACGACGCGGAGCAGGCCGCTCAGCTCCGCGAGCACCTGACACGGGGCTTCAGTACCTATGACTATGTGCTGATCGACTGCCCGCCGTCGCTGGGACCGTTGACCAAGATGGCCCTGGCCAGTTCCGACGAAGTGCTGATGCCAATCCAATGCGAGTTCTTTGCCATGGAGGGCCTGACGCAGATGATCGCCACGATTGGTCAGATCATGCAGCAGGCCGGGCATGCCCTGCGATTCGGCGGCATCGTACTGACAATGTACGACCACACCCTTGAACTGACGCAAGAGGTGGACCAGGAGGTAAGGGAATTTTTTGGAGAAATTGTGTTTCGCACCGTAATTCCGCGTGATGTGGCCGTTTCGGAAGCCCCCAGCCACGGTCTGACAGTTCTTGACTACGCGCCCCGTTCGCGCGGCACGCGGGCCTACGTTGAACTTTGCATGGAGGTATTGGATCGTGACTAAGGAACGCCGGCTTGGACGCGGCCTCGAAGCCCTGTTAGGACAACTGCCCGGATGGAACGGCGCCAACCCGCCTGGCCCGGCGCCCGTCGTCCCGCCCGAGCACCACGTACCCGCGGTTGGCGGTTCGGCTGACGATAACCCTGGACCGGCCACGATTCCCATTCGGCCGCTGACGGAATCGCCGGTTCCCTTGCAGGATCCGTCGGCCGCAGCGGCAGCCCCATCCGACCCTGCTCCGGCGGCCCCGCTGAAGTTGCCGATCGAGAGCATCCAGCACAATCCCCACCAGCCCCGGCAGGACTTCGACACCGGCGAGTTGCAACACCTGGCCGACAGCATCACCACGCACGGGCTCCTGCAGCCCGTTGTCGTTCGGCCCTGGGAAGGCTGCTATCAACTCATCGCCGGCGAGCGTCGCCTGCGTGCCGCCCGCTTGGCCGGCTGGACCGACGTGCCGGTGACGATTGTCGAGGCCGATGACCGTCAAACGGCCGAGTTGGCCATCGTCGAGAACCTGCAGCGAAAGGACCTGAACGCCTTGGAGAAGGCCGCCTCGTTCCAGTGTTACCTGGACCAGTACGGCGGCACTCAGGAGGAGTTGGCCGGGCGGCTGAAGCTGGATCGCTCGACGATTGCCAACCTTATTCGCCTGCTGGAACTGCCCGGGCCGGTACAGGACGCCCTTCGCCGAGGCAAGATCACGCAAGGCCATGCGCGGGCCCTCTTGCCGTTGGGCGACGAGCGCGAGCAAGTGAGTTTTTCCGAGCGAATCCAGAAAGAAGGTCTGAACGTGCGGCAGACCGAGGCCCTGGTGCAGGAGGCTATCGCCGCGGCCGATGGCGGACCCGTGGGAGTCGTGGGGCGCGACGGGACGATTGAAAAGCCGGCGCGTCGCACCTCGGACCATGTTGCCGCCCTGGAACAAGAGTTTCGCACCGCCTTGGGGGTGCGGGTCAAGATCACCCACGACGCCCGCGGGCGCGGCAAGGTCGTAATTGCCTTCTCCAGCCACGAGGAATTCGACCAGATCCGGCGGCACATTTGCGACGGCGGCCGGGCTGTGCGGAAGGGCCAGGCGGGGTAGGTTGTTCGTCCTGCCCGGGCGGGGCTACGAGCGTCGTGGCAATTGCTTTCGGCCGCTCTTTCCGCTAAGATAGCGTAATAAATCTCTTCGGGGCGTGGCGCAGTTGGCTAGCGCGCCTGGTTTGGGACCAGGAAGTCGAAGGTTCAAATCCTTTCGCCCCGACATCAAAGACCCGTTGACAGCACTTGTCAGCGGGTCTTTTCTCTTGACTGGGTAAGCACTTGCGGCGACGGCGCCGGCTTTCCTCCCTTCCCCCCTGTTGTCGGTCGTCTTGTCCAGAGTTGACCCCGATATGCACGGTCTGACGCGGTTTGGTACAAGCACTGGTACAAGCGGCGGAGGGGTCAAGTTATCGGTGCCCGTTGCACTTGCGGCGATTCGTGTCGAGTCAGCTTGCCTATCTTTCGGCCCTACCCCCAGCGGCAGCGCCGGCAGGGATTCCACGGCCCCGGCCACGTCCAAGAGCTTCGGATCGGTGTAGACATTCATGGTGAGGTTATCCCCTTCGCTTTCTGGTGTTCAAGGAAAGCGGCGAAGTGTTCGGCAAGCGGCCGGTCTTGCTGGTCGATTGCCGCCGATTCGTCAGCCGTCAGAATTCCGCCCCTCACTTGCTCGGCCCGCCGTTCCAAGCCGTTGAGCAGAGAGCAAGCGGCCGATTCATCGCGGCAACCAGTCGCCACTTCTTGCACCAGCCCGGAGCCGTCCCGATACTTGGCGGTGTAGGTCTTCGCGGTAATCACGATACGGTCAGTGCCGTCCTTCCCGACGGTAACGGGTGCCGTCCGGCGCTTCTCTTTCGCGTCGAGCCATTCGGCGAGCCGTTGCCCCTTGCCAACGATAATCTTCGCACCAGCCGGCAGCGGCTTGGTTGCGGTCTTCTTGAATACGCTTCCCAGATTTCGCCTTTCAGTTTGCCGGCGTCGAGCCGGTCAATGTGCCTTTCGTTTCGCCTTTCGCTTTGCCAACGTCGGCCGTGCCAGGTTTTCGGGCGTCGGCGTCGGCGGCACGGCTTTCGGGTCCGGCGTCAGCCGAAGCCCCAGGTAAACGGCGAGCCGGTCGGCCTTGTCGAGCCGGACGGACATTTCCCCCTGAGCGAAGCGCCCAAGGTTGGCTGGGTCGATTCCGGTCGCCTTGCCGATTCGGTACACAGTCAAACCGCTTTGCGCGATTGCAGTCCTTAGAACGTCAGTCAGCGTCGGTTGCGGTGTAGCCTCTCCCATAAAAGCATTATTACATCTATCAAAAGTCTGGTCAAGCGGCCTTCGGTTTCGGCGGCGTTTTTCTCTTCCACCGTCCCCGGCAGGTGCAGCCCGTAAGGGGCACTTATGGTCCTTTCGGGGACATGGGACACAGCTCTGTCCGCAGGAAATCACGCCAGTTGTCCGCTGCAAAGTGGGGGGGGTAGGAGGACAGGACTGCGTCCGGTTGCAGTTTCTGTTTATCCTTACCGAGCTTGCCTATTCTGCCTCAAACAATTGGTACGCACCCTTCTGTAGAGTTAATTCGAAAAACTTTCCATTTTGTTTGTCAGGAATCGGGGTTGGGCGGTAGATAGGTATTGAGAAGGGTGGTCGCGATGGTGGCCCCGGATGCGACCCACCGGCAACTCAATTGATCACTGGGAAACGCGTACAGAAGGACACGGCGATGTGGAAGACGTTGAGTCTCTCAATTGGTGTTTTGGCGCTACTGGTTACTTCGCAGGCCAGCGGGTCGATCACGTATGATTATTACGTGAACGGCGTCGTTGCTAACGGGCTTGGATTTCAAGCGGTCATTAGTGACAACAGCGACAATCCGTCAATCGCGACCAACGAGGTGCAGATAACTCTGACCAATAAGAGGAGCGTCACTGCCTCCGTCTACGGTCAGTACTTCAACATTGCCAGCAGCTGGGAGCGGGCTGAGATACGCCTTCAGTTTCGGGCTGGAAATGACCCTCAGTGCGAGCTAGGCAGCGCATAGGAACAAGCCGAGCGCATAGAGCGACCCCACTCGGTACGTCGTCAAGAACGCGGAGCTGATTGCGTTGGCAGAGATGATCGCTACGGTTGTGGTCCGGGGAAGCTCCCGGTGCCGTCCACGCCAACCAGAGGCGCAGGCCGCTGGGCCGCCGCCGTCCCTTCGGTTAGCGACTGCGGTACTCACCGCAACTCGGAACAAAGGCGTAAATCGGAGCCCGGCACTCCTGTGGCGAGCAATCCGCGGAACGCCTTGCAGAACGAGGGGCAAGGGTTGAGCCGCCTCGCGGAGGGTCGGCCGCCTCGCGTCTGGCGAGGGGCGGACTGGGTTCCCCCCGGCCTGCCGGCTTGCTGGCGATGTGACATTGAGAGCAACTACGACCCAACCGCGGCCAGGTCGGAGGTCAATCGGTGGTGTTCTGCGATAGCGTTCTCCTCAGTTCAAAATCGCCTCGCCGTGATGTGTCGGCTGATCGAAGGTGGTGGTGGCCACAGGGCATCCACTCTGGGAGCCGCAGGTCTACACCGCAGTTATCGACTCCCCGACAGCCCAGTTCCGGATCGGGGCGAAAAGTCCCTCAAAACAACGAGCCAAGCACGACAGGGGAATTATCACTCAGGGAAGGAGACTTGGGAAGGAGACGGGGAAGAAAACATGCGTAATATGCGCGCTTTGGAAGGAGACGAAGGAAGGAGAAGTGATGGCGACTTCCAGCCCGAAACCGAAGGCGTTTTCGCGCCCGCCGCCAGCAGCGACCCCTTGAACGACTTTAGCGTTGTCGGCCTCCCGAATGGCAGTAATAATCAACAAGTTACTGCGAACATTTCATTGGCTGGCAATTTGATTACGGACAGCAACCTCGCCAACCCGAACGAGTATTACGACATTTACGTCGACAGTGCGTCCCCTAACGGTATCTTGCTTGCCGCGGGTGGAAGTGTGACCTTTTACGTCAAGGACTCCGCAGCAACGTTCCTGCATGCGACAGTCCTGCAGGATCTCGCTTCGCTGACCCCGGGCTCGGACCTCGACAACGCACCCTTCGATTCCGCAGTCGTCGATGGCGGCGACTATTATGGCGGAACCCTGGCTGAGGTTCCCGAACCCTCTGCGATTGCTGTCTGGTCCTTGCTCGGTGCCTCGGCCATCGGCCTCGGCTGGCTGCGACGGCGGAAGGCCGCTTAGTCCGATTCCAGATTGTCAAAGAACAGAACCCGCGTCGATTTCGGCGCGGGTTTTTCATGCGCCGTCGGTGCAGTGACCACCCGGCCGCGCTTTCCTTCTGTTAGCGTCCCCGTGTGCGCAGCACACAAGGGGACGCAATTATGGCCCCTTATGGGATGAGGGAACCCCAGTTCCCCAGTAAATGCACGGAAAGTTCCCCAGTCATAGGGAACCACGCTTCCCCAGTTCCTTGCGGGGTTTGGGTATCGGTAACACCCGGTAGCGGGATGGCCCCCGGTTGATTCCGCCCTTGAAAACTTGGACCAGCAAACCACGGCGGCGAAGCCGCCCTACCGCCTTCGAGACGGCCCGCTTGCTGCAACCAATCCGGGTGGCAATGTCTTCTCCGCTGGTGCAGGCGATGCCGTCCCTGGCGTCACGGTAAAGCACTAGCCAGGTCAAGGCTTCCACTTTTGGCAGCCCCACCATGCCGGCGTCCACGAGGGCGTTCAGCACGGCGAAGCGGTCGCCTGTCGAGCGTCGAGCCGGCCGGGTGCCCTTTGGGTGCTTCGCTTTGCCCTTCCGCTGAGCAGTGATAGCAGTTGGCAAGGTCACGATCAAGACCCATTTCTCACCGCCAAAGTCCTTGTGTTGCAACGACTTACGACAATCTGAGAGGGACGGTTGACTTTATGATATTAATATGATATCATTTAGATATTGATGTCCGTTGATTCTTCCCCTTTCATCTTGCTGGAGGTCCGGGCCATGAGCCACGAAAAACAAGTACGCGGGTTAGGCGGTTGGGCAATGCTGGCGGTCACCATTGCCGTCTTCCTCGTTGCGGCCGAGTTGCTGAGAGAGTTTGTCTATTCGGCCATCGAAGCCGGCCAGAAACATCAGATTCCCAATCTGTATCTGCTCGTTAGTGAGGTGTTGGTGATTGCGCCAGCGCTTTCTTGTGCAACGGGTTCTTCACCCTGCAGCCGAACGAAGGCCGCGTGCTGATTCTCTTCGGCGCCTACCAGGGCACGGTGCGTGAATCCGGCTGGCGCTGGACCAATCCACTGAACACGAAGAAGCGGATTTCGCTGCGGGCGAGAAACCTCAACGGCGACAAACTGAAGGTCAACGACAAACGCGGCAACCCCATCGAGATCGCCGCCGTGGTGGTCTGGCGGGTGCACGACACTTTCCAGGCCAGCTTCGACGTGGAGAAATTCGAAGAATACGTTCGCATTCAGAGTGAGTCGGCCGTGCGGCACCTGGCAAACTCCTACGCCTACGATCACGGCGAGGCGAACGAGATCACGCTCCGCAGCGGGGTCGAGGAGATATGCGCGGCCTTGCAGAAGGAACTGCAAGATCGGGTGGCCAAGGCAGGCGTGCAGATCGACGAAGCACGCCTGACCCACCTGGCCTATTCGCCGGAAATCGCCGGTGTGATGCTCCGCCGCCAACAGGCGGAGGCCATCATTGCCGCCCGGCAAATGATCGTACATGGCGCGGTCAGCATGGTGCAGATGGCGCTGACGGATTTGACCGAGAACAAGATCGTCGAGCTTGACGAGGAACGCAAAGCGACCATGGTCAGCAATCTGCTGGTGGTGCTCTGCGGCGATCGCGACGCGCAGCCCGTCATCAACGCCGGGACGCTCTACGCGTAAAGACGCTCCCAATCGTTCCGCCCCCCTTCCACAACCCCGCTGGCGCCGCTGCATGAAATCGCGAAAGTTGTTCTTGCTCCGCATCAGTCCCGTCCTCTACGAGGCCCTGGAGAACTGGGCACAACAAGAACTGCGCAGCGTGAACGGCCAGATCGAGTACATTCTCAAGGAGGCCGTCCGCAAGCGCGACCACAAGTTCGTCGAGGACAAGGAGGTCGCCCATGACACGGATCCCCAAACCCCGGAATGAAAGGACCAATGCTATGAAGACTTGTCTTTTTTGGTTACCCTTGGCCATACTGGCTGGCCGCGGCGTTCTTGCCAGCGAGCCTCAGAAGAAGGCTCCGGGCGACGATCTCGTGCCCAGTGCGGAGCAGTTCGTCGAGCGATTGGCAAAGGGCGACTTTGCAGACGCAGTCAAACCGTTTGACCGCACGATGAGCGGCGTGTTGCCAGCGGAAAAGCTCAAGCAAACCTGGAAGTCTCTGCTTGCCCAGGTTGGCGGGCTGCAATCGCGGCTGGGCTCGCGGCGAGAGAGGGTTGGAGAGTACGATGTGGTGCTGGTCACCTGCCAGTTCGAGAGAACCAAGCTCGACGTGAAGGTGGTCTTCAATCGCTCGAAGCAGATCAGCGGTCTGTTTTTCGTGCCCACCAGGAGTGTTGTCGCGTACCAACGACCGCCTTATGCCAGGCCCTCCACGTATCAGGAGCGGGAAGTGCAGATCGGCTCGGGCCAGTGGGCGCTGCCGGGCACCTTGACCGTGCCCGTCGGGGACGGGCTTTTCCCCGCCGTTGTCCTGGTGCACGGTTCCGGGCCGAATGATCGTGACGAGTCCGTCGGTCCCAACAAGCCGTTCCGGGATCTGGCATGCGGTTTGGCGTCGCGAGGAATCGCCGTCCTGCGCTACGAGAAACGCACGAAGCATTATCGGAGCGTGATGGCGTTGTCGGCCAACACCATCACCGTCAAGGAAGAGACCATCGACGATGCCGTGGCCGCCGTCGAGACCTTGGCATCGCAAGCGAAGATCGATCCGAAGAGAACATTTGTGCTGGGCCATAGTCTCGGCGGCATGCTCCTTCCCCGCATCGGGCAAGCCAAGGACGGCATTGCCGGGTTCATCAGTCTGGCGGGGTCGACAAGGCCGCTGGAAGACTTGATCCTGGAACAAACTCGGTACATCCTCTCGCTCGATGAAAAGTTGGCGCCGGAAGCTCAGCAGAAGCTCAAGGAGCTTGAACGGCAGGTTGCGAACGTGAAGTCGGCGACGTTGTCAGAAGACACGCCGCAGAGCGACTTGCCGCTGCAAAGCCCGCCAAGGTACTGGTTGGACCTGCGGCAATACCACCCTGCCGAAGCGGCCAAGGGAATGTCGAAGCCGATGCTCATTTTGCAAGGAGGGCGGGACTATCAGGTCACCTTGGAGGATTTTCATGGTTGGAAGAACACGCTCTCCTCGCATGCAAACGTGCAATTCAAGCTGTACCCAAGCCTCAACCATCTGTTCATCGAAGGCGAAGGGAAAAGCACGCCAGCCGAATACGAGAATCCCGGCCACGTCGCGGAAATCGTGGTCGCGGATGTTGCCACGTGGATCAAGCGGCAGTGAGCGGTCTAGCCGGACTGCCATTGCATTCGGGCACCTGCGCATGGAATAATGCCGTCCCAGACATTCGCGTGCCGCCCACACCAACAAGGATCGGACCATGCGGGAACCGCCGCCGGCTCAACTTGCCTCGCTGTTAGAGCGACTTGGACTAGCGAGTATCCGAGACCTGGAAAACGTTCAATCCGTCGTCCATCGTATGTCGGGCGATCTGCCGCAATTCGAGTCCGTTTGGATTGATGCCCTGCGGAAAGCCAGAATCCTCACCCATTTTCAGGCCGCGGAGCTTCACGCAGGCCGCGGTGAAGCACTGAAGATCGCGCGCTACGTTTTGTGCCAAAGTGTTCAGGAATGTGGCTATGCGACCGTTTATCGGGCGGAAGATTGCGAAACGCGAGAGGCCGTCCGGCTCAGCCGTCTTCTCTCCACCGAGCCAAGACCACGACTTGCTGCTTCCAAGTCTCGAAATACTGATTTCCAGCGGAAAAGGCCTGCCGCGCTCAACCGGCAAGATCGAGGCCTGCGGTCTGGATGACTCGCGCCACTGGGCCGCCTCCCCGTGGGTCGAGGGGATTTCGCTGGCCGATTCTTTGCTTCATCACGGCCGTTTTCCACCCCCGGTGGTCCTGGAAATCGCCCGTGCGATGCTCGGCGAACTTGCCACTTTGGAAGCTGTGAGCGTGGTCCACGGCGATATCCGTGTACAAAATGTCCTGATCGCGAACGACGGGGAGGTTCATACTCCCCATCCGGGTTTGCGAGGCATAATCCGCCCTCACGAGGGGATCTCCCACCACGACCTGCTGCCCGATGCTTGCAGCGGGCTTGCTCCGGAGCGGGTGACCGACGGCACACTGCCAACCGTGGCGAGCGATTTTTTTGCCTGCGGCTGCGTGTGGTGGCACATGCTCTGCGGCCGACCGCCACTGGGAGGCGGCGATTCCCTAGCCCGCTTGCGCGGCCCAGGCGGCTTCCATCGACGACTTGCAGCAGTGGGCGGCCGACGTTCCCGATGTGCTGGTCGAGGCCATCCACGACTGTTTGCAGACAGACCCGCAAAAGCGGCCCAAGTCGATGGCCGGACTGGCCCAGCGGCTAGGCCCCTTGCGCCGCCACGGTCGCCAGGCGATCGCCCGTTGCCTGGTCGCCGCAGCGCGGCCTCACGCTCCCTGGCTGCGATCGAAGCGAACTCCAGGGAAAAAGAAGTCGCATCCGCATCGATTCACGGCGGCCGCCCTCGCGATCCTGGCCGCCGTGGCCGTGGCCTGGCCCCTGTGGGTTGCACACAATCGACCGCTGGCGAAAGTGGAAATTGCCAGTCATCTCGGATCGCCGGTTGCAAAATCGCAGGAGGGGCACACTATTGATTCTGTGGGAAAGGCGCCGAGCGAGCCTGCCCCTCGACCGATGGTGGACACCGCGGTCACTCCCGCCGGGTATGCCGATTCGATCGGTGCGCCGCGCGCGACCGCGAAGAATGCCCGTGATGATAGCGTCGCAGGACGGATTGCCAAACCGTCCTACGAACAACGGGAAGAACTTCGCTTGCCCACGGATCGCCCGGTTCGCGGCGAGTTGCTCCAGCTAAGACCCGGATTGTGGGTCCGCGCAAGGCGGACGGGCCCGAATCGTTGTTCCTCGCGATGGGCTCGCGGTTCAGGCCGATCGGGTCTCGTTTGAGAACGTCGATTTTGTGGCCGAAGCGCGGACGGATCGGCGGGTGATCGGCGCGGAGTCCTCTCCGCCGCTCATCCGCATGCTGGCCGCCGAATGTGAATTCGTGGGCTGCTCCTTTCAATCGGCAAGCGACAGTCCGGAGTTGAGTGCGGCGATCGTCTGGCAGCATGCGCCGCTGCAAAAACCGGCAGCCGTTGCCTTGCCGTCGGGCCGCATCCGCATGAAGGACTGCATCTTTCGCCGCGTGGGCGTGGGCATCGAGTCGCGCGAGCATGGGGCCGTCGTCCTGGAAATCGCCAACTCCTTGCACTTGGGCCCCGGCCCCATGATCCGCTTGACCCATGCCCCCGCAGCCGACGAACCGGTTTCCATCCATCTCGCGCAGGTCACGCTGCGCGAGGCCGACGCGCTCCTGGACTGCCGCTCGATCGATCCGCACGACACGGCGGGCGAGATCAACATCGAGGCCTGCGGTTGCGTCCTGGCGCCCCGTGCCCAGGCCGCACTCTTCGTGGTGACTGCCGACGCTTTTCCGGAGCCGCTGTTGCACGAGGTGAAGTGGACGGGCCAGGGCTCGGTAGTGGCCGGGCAAGTCGTCTTCGGTCGATGGTATCGTCGCGACCCGGAGTTTCGGGCGCCCCGCGTCGGGCAAACGATTGACGATGCCACGCTCTCGATTGCCGGTCTGGTCCGGGGCGTGGTCGAGTTTGCAGGAAGATTCGACGGAAACCCTGCCAACAGCCAGGTCGTCAACTGCCAGGCGCCGCTGCAGGACTCCGAATCCGCCGGGGCCGCCGTACGAACCCTGCCGCCGGAGATCAAGCCGTAGGGTGGGACAAGCGAGCGTAGCGAGCGCCGGCCCACCAACCACGTGAAATGGTGGGCCGGCGCTCGCTACGCGATCTGGTCCCACCCTACGGTCTTCGCGCGCGAGCTATTGGCCTACTTGCTCAACTTCGCCCGCTGCTGGATCTCGAATTCCTGCTGCAGCTTCATCGCCGGGGCCGGTTGGGCGTCCGGTTGGCTGGTGCCGGGAATGTGCAAGGCGAGATTGCGATCGAAGTCCAAGGTGAAGCCGTACTCGACAATCCGCACCTTCTCGCCGGTGGCCCCCGCCGGCACGTTGATCTCCCAGCGCAAGATGCCCTTGGGCCGTTCCGTGCGCACGTAGAATTCGTCCTTGCTCAGCGGGTCTTTCAGGTCGCCGAGCTTGATGCGGACGTCGGCCGGCCGATCGCTGTAGGGCAGGCGGTCGAAAAGGCGGACCTCGGCCGGCTGGTCCTTGTAATTCTCCAGCACCAGCCGGTATTTGAAGCTCAGCTCGCGGTTGCCGCCTTGCAGGTTGTCGGTGCGGCTGGCCAGTTCCCGCGCACACGCGCAATTGCGGATCGACGCCGAAGCCGACCACGAACGTCTGCCCGCGGGCCACCGTGGGGATTTCCGTGCGGCCCATGAAGCGGCCGTCCAGGTAGACGGTAATCGGGCCGGAGAGCAGGTCTTCCGGGCTGGTGTTGATCAACTCGGCCTCGCGGTACACGTAGGTGGAGAGCACCGGCGTGGCCACGTAATAGAATTTACCTTTGAGGGCCGTTTGCAGGATGCGGACCATCTGCTGATCGGAGCGGCTGGCGAGGCTCACGGCGCCGGCAAGCTGGTAGCTCAGGCTGGGCCCGGCGGCCTGGGTATCGTGGCTCTGCATCATGTTGAGCACGTCTTCGCCGCTGGCCAGCTCCAGCGATTGCAGGTCGTTGGCCGCCGTGTTGACCGTCCAACTGGACGCGATGTTTTCAGCCAGCGTCACGGCGTTGCGGTTGGAGACTTGGGCCTCCGTCTGCCGGCTGCGGATGTCCTGAAGCTGCTGGGCCAGGTTGGCGGTGCTGAGCTTCCGGCCCGTGTCGTGGACCAGACTGATGGGGAAAGGGGCCAGCCCCACTCCCGCCGCGCTGAGGGCCGGCGAGGCGGTGGAAAGCGTCAGCGTCACGCCGTTCCAGTCTTCGCCGGTCATCTGTTGCACCAGGGCATTGCACTCGACCGCCACTTCCTTGCCGTTTTTCTCGGCACGGACCGCGTAGGTGGGCGACCAGCCGCACTTGCCTACCAGGTAATTCAACTGCACCGCGGCCGGGCCCTCCGCGCGTTTCTCCACGAACAACACCGCTTCCCGCACCGTGCGCGATGCGCCTTTGGTCAATTCGTCGCGCCTTCGCGTGGAAAGCACGAGTTGATCGCTCAACTGCTTGGCCTCCTTCTCCAGGGTCAACTGCTCCTTGGCCCCCGCGTTCCGCTGCTCGAAAGAGAAGAGGGTGAGCTTCTGCAGAGCGACGGCATCGAGGAAACCCCGCGCCAGGTCGGTCTTGGCGGTGGCCGCGGTGAAGTTCTCCATTTGGTCCAGATAGGCGGCCCGCTTGGCGAGGACTTCCTGGTTCTTCTTGTTGGCCTGCATTTTTTCGTTGATGTCCTCGATGGCTGCGTCGAGCTTTCGCACCTCCTCGCGGGGTTCCTGCCCGACGGCCCGCGCGCGGTAGCGGACCGCCCGGACTTCCACGCCCTCGCCCCCCTCGGCGTACAAGCTGTCGGCAACCACCTGTTCGGGTATGTCGGCGACGACGACCTCCGAGGCCCCCTTCGGCCCTTCCAGCGGTACGGTTCGGGTGACCAGGGCCTGGCCGCGGTATAGGGTCACGCGAGTTACCCGGCTGGGGGTTCCCGGCTCCGCGGCGCCCGCCGCGGCCAGCGATATCCACAAGCTAAGAAAAGCCACACAAGCGATTCCGAGAGGTTTGAAAATGGTCGACATGACATGAACTCCTAAAGGGTGGGGTGCCCGAAGAAAGGGAAAAACTGCACTACGCAAGTATTATTTAGACGCGTGGCAATTTGGGAAAGTTCCGGGGGGATTTCGCATGAAACCGTTCGCGCCGAAGGCCCAGTTGTTCATCCAGCAAAAGGCGCAGCCCTGGGAATCGTGGTAGCGACGTAACCCGCGATGCCACCGGTTTGCACTTGTCGAGTAGCTAACCGTTACTATTGGCCGCCCGGGCCTACCTTCCTCTTCGTCGAAACGTATCGTAGTACAGCAGCGCGGCGACACTCTTGGCGTCGCGAATGCGCCCCTCCCGAACCATGGCGAGGGCCTCTTCCCAGGTCAGAAGCAGCACGCGGATGTCCTCGCCGGCCTCCAGGGCCATGGCGCCGGCCGTAAGCCCCGAGGCGGCATAGACGTACATCTTCTCATCGAGAATCCCCGGCGACATGCACAACGTGGTCAGGTGCTCGATGCAGGCTGCGCGGTAGCCGGTCTCCTCGGCCAATTCCCGCAAGGCCGTCTTCATGGGCTCCTCCGGCGGCTCGAGGGTGCCGGCCGGAAGCTCCACGAGGCGTTCAGCGACCGCCGCCCGATACTCCTCCACAAAACAGATACGTCCGTTGTCGAGCAGCGGCACGATCGTCACCGCCCCCGGATGACGCACGATGTCCCTGTCGTGACGCGATCCGTCGGCCGATTCCTGCGTTACACGCTCCACGCGGAACCGCTTGGCCTGGTAAAGCACCTCCGGCGTTTTTATTTCCATCGAACTATTCTCTCCGTTCGGCCTCTGCCTATCACGGGCCTTTCGCCCGCAGTATACGTACAATTTGCAAGATCGGCAAGCAAGGGGAAAACGCTGGGTGGCACGTCCCTGAGCCGGGGTGGGCCGACGGGCACCGTGCGCAGCATGGTTGGCGAGTCCCACCATAAAAGACACCGAGAAATGGTGGGACTCGCCGACCATGCTGCGCACGGTGCCCGTCGGCCCACCCTACGGCCTAGTCCCACCGACGTTTCGCTGCTTCCTTTCCCCACAAGGGTGATTCGATTTCCCTGCAATGATCTGGTAGAATCATCTTCATGACTTACTGACTTACCCCTGTCGTACCGTGGAGGTGACCTTTCAATGTCGGCCGTTCTGATCACTCTGGGTGTGGTTTTTGGGATCATCTTGATCCTGGCAATCGTTGTCATAGGGATGTACAACCAGTTGGTAACGCTGCGGAACCGTTATAAGAATGCGTTCTCGCAGATCGACGTGCAGCTCAAACGCCGCTACGACCTGATTCCGAACCTGGTCGAGGTCGCCAAGGGCTATATGAAGCACGAGCGGGAAACGCTGGAGAACGTGATCAAAGCCCGCAACGCCGCGTTCTCCGCGGGACAGAAGGCCGCCCAGAATCCGGGCGATCCGGCGGCCATGGCGGCCTTGAGCGGCGCGGAAGGCCAGTTGACCGGCCTGCTCACCCGCTTCATGGCCCTCAGCGAATCGTACCCCGACCTGAAGGCCAACCAAAACATGCTGGCCCTGCAAGAGGAGTTGACCTCGACGGAGAACAAGGTCGCCTTCGCCCGGCAGGCCTATAACGACTCGGTCATGGTCTACAATACGCAGCGGGAGACCTTCCCCACGGTGATCATCGCCGGCATGTTCAACTTCCAGGCCGCCAGTCTGTTCGAGATCGAGCAGGCCGAGGAGCGCGAGGCGCCGAAGGTTTCCTTCGGTTGAGGGCGTGATTTCCCATGGCCATGGATTTTTTCGCACGTCAGGACCACGCCCGCCGGCAAACGGTCAAGCTGATCGTTTTGTTCGGTATTTCCGTGGCGGTGATCATCGTGGCGGTCTACGCGGTCGCCCTGCTGGTCATGCAGGGCGGCGGCCACGCGCACGGCCCGCACGCACCGGCCCCGGTGGAACTCTGGGACCCGGAGATGTTCCTGGCGGTGGCGCTTTGCACGATCGTGGTGATCGCGCTGGGCAGTCTCTATAAAGTGTCCGAGCTGGCCGCCGGCGGCGAGGTGGTGGCGCACATGATGGGCGGCCGGCTCGTCGATCCGCAAACGACCGATCTGGCCGAGCGCCGCCTCTTGAACGTGGTCGAAGAAATGTCGCTGGCCTCCGGCGTGCCGGTGCCGCCGGTCTATGTGCTGGACAACGAGCCCTCGATCAATGCCTTTGCCGCCGGTTTCCGGCCCACCGACGCCGTGGTGGCCGTCTCCCGCGGCTGCCTGCTTTACCTCACGCGAGAGGAACTGCAAGGCGTGCTGGGCCACGAGTTCAGCCACGTGCTCAACGGCGACATGCGGCTCAATCTCCGCTTGATCGGCGTCGTCTACGGCATCCTGGTGCTCTCGATCATCGGCTACTTCGTGATGCGCTCGGCCGGTTGGGCCGGTTCGTCGTCGCGAGATTCCGACGACCGCCGCGGCGACAATCGCGCGGCCTTCTTCTTCATCGGGCTGGCGCTCTATATCCTGGGCTACCTCGGCGTGCTGCTGGGCAATATCATCAAGGCCGCCATCTCCCGGCAGCGCGAGTTCCTGGCCGACGCCTCCAGCGTTCAGTTCACACGCAACCCCGGCGGCCTGGCCAGCGCTTTGAAGAAGATCGGGGGGCTTGCCGAAGGTTCGCGGATCCGCGATTCCCACGCCCACGAGATCAGCCACATGTTCTTCGGCGACGCCTTCGCCGGCTCGATCTTCAACCTGCTCGCCACCCATCCACCGCTGGAGGAGCGGATCCGCCTGCTCGATCCGAATTTTGACGGCAGCTACGCGGCGGTCGAGGCCCTGCCGGATACGGGCGAGGGAGCTCCCGAGCAGGCCCTCACCGCGGCCCTCTCCGAGGCACCCGCGCAGCGGGTCGTGGAGAGGGAGACCATGCCGCCCCTGGCCTCCGGGCTGGCTTCCGGCACGGCGCCGCGGGCAGCCCGTGCGGTCAGCACCGATCCCGACCGCATAACGGGCCAGGTCGGCCGTCCGCAGGCGGAACATCTCGAGCACGCCGGCCGCATGGTGGCGGGCTTGCCAGCGATCGTTGTCCAGGCGGTCCGCGAGCCGTATGCCGCACGGGGCGTGATTTTTGCCCTCTTGCTAAGTCGCGAGGACGAGGCCACCCGCAACCGGCAATGGCAAATGCTGCAAGCGCAGGCCGAGCCGCCACTGGTGCGGGTCGTCCAGCAGCTTTCCGGGCCGCTGGACCGGTTGCCCGAGGGGAACCGCTTGCCCGTCGTCGACATGACGATACCCGCCTTGAAGCGGCTTTCGCCGGCGCAGTACCAGGCATTCCGGCCGATCGTCGAGGCCCTCACGGCCGCCGACGGCAAGGTCGACTTGTTCGAATACTGTCTGCGCGTGATTCTCTTGGGCTATCTGGATGTGCAGTTTGGATTACGTCCCGCGCCGGCCATTCGCTTCAAATCCGTCAGCGCCGTGGCGCAGCCGGCGACGGTCATCCTCTCCGCGCTGGCCTATGCCGGTCAAAGCCATCCGGACGACATTCAACGGGCCTTCCAGGCCGGCACGCAGGATCTGCTCGGCCAAGCCCGCCTGCTCCCGCCCCAGCAGTGTACGTTCGAGACCTTTGACGCCGCCTTGGGCCAACTTGCGCAGGCCAGTCCGGCCGTCAAGCGGAAGATTATCGAGGCGGTTGTGGCCTGCATCGCCGCCGACGGCAAGATGACCGTCGTGGAGAACGAGTTGCTGCGCGCGGTGGCCGCCGCGCTGGCTTGCCCGCTTCCGCCGGTGCCGGTAAGTCAGCAGTAGGGTGGGCCCCGATTCGGCGCGGGTCTCCCGACCCCAGGTTCGGCGCGGGTCTCCCGACCCCGCCGAAACGTCCGACCGAAGGTCTCCCTGTTCGCCGGGAGACCTTCGGTTGGCGGCGTGGCTCGGTCAGAGACCGGCCACAACAGCGCGGCACGCGGTTCGGCGCGGGTCTCCCGACCCCGCCGAAACGTCCGACCGAAGGTCTCCCTGTTCCTCGGGAGACCTTCGGTTGGCGGCGTGGCTCGGTCAGAGACCGGCCACAACAGCGCGGCACGCGGTTCGGCGCGGGTCTCCCGACCCCGCCGAAACGTCCGACCGAAGGTCTCCCTGTTCGCCGGGAGACCTTCGGTTGGCGGCGTGGCTCGGTCAGAGACCGGCCACAACAGCACGGCACGCCGTTCGGCGCGGGTCTCCCGACCCCGCCGAAACGTCCGACCGAAGGTCTCCCTGTTCCTCGGGAGACCTTCGGTTGGCGGCGTGGCTCGGTCAGAGACCGGCCACAACAGCGCGGCACGCGGTTCGGCGCGGGTCTCCCGACCCCGCCGAAACGTCCGACCGAAGGTCTCCCCATTCCTCGGGAGACCTTCGGTTGTCGGCGTGGCTCGGTCAGAGACCGGCCACAACGGCGCGACCCGCGGTGGCAACAACGGATTGTAGCGAAATTAGGGCTGGAATCGACCGTGCGGCCCGTCGACCGGCCACGCAAGACACCGGTCGAGTGAGGATCCATTCTCCCTGCCATGCCGCCGTTTTTCATGACCTAGATTCTCTTAGCGGCCTGGTTCCACTGCCCGAAGGCCCTAGGAGCAATCACGCATGTTGTCTGTCTCGACCGTTTATTGCCTCTTCGCCCTGACGGCGGTTGTCACCGGACTGGGGTCCGGATGGTGGCTGCGGAGCCGGGGCGTGGAAACGCTGGAAGCCCCGGTCGACAAGGAAGATGTTCGCCGCGCCCAGAACCTGCTGGGTTCCCTGCAAAAAGTGGCCTCCGGCATGGCGACAGACATTGGGGAACATAGTACGGTTGTCGAGGGAATCGGCGTCGAATTGCAGAACCATGCGCTGCACGGGCCGGCCAAGATCGTCAACGTCGTGACCAGGCTGGTCGATGCCAACAAGACCATGCAGGGCCGCTTGGATCAGGCCGAAGACCGGCTCCGCGAGCAGGTCCGGCTGGTCGAGTCGCATACGGCCGAGGCCCGCACCGACGCCCTGACCCTGGTCGGCAACCGCCGGGCCTTCGAGACCGACGTCACCCGCTGCCTGGCCGATTACCACCGCACGGGCCAGGTCTTCACGTTGGCCATGATCGACCTGGACAAATTCAAGCGGCTCAACGACACTTATGGCCACCAGGCGGGCGACGAAGTGCTGCGGAGCACGGGCCGCGTCTTGCGGCGCGTCTTGCAGGAGAGCGATTCCATCGCCCGCTACGGCGGCGAAGAGTTTGCCGTGATCTTCCAGCGCGCGACGATTGCCGAAGTCCAGCAAGCCCTCACGCGGCTGCCCAAGGCCCTGGCGAAAACCGAGGTGGTATTTCAGGGCGGAAAACTCCGGGTAACGATCAGCATCGGCGCTACCCAGGCCACGGGAGCGGAAACCCAGGAAGCCATCGTCCAGCGGGCCGATGCCGCCCTGTATGCCGCCAAGGAAGCGGGCCGCAACTGCGCTTGCTGGCACGACGGGCAAAAGATCGTCCCCATCCTCGACGCGGAGAACAAACCCGATCCGCTTCAATTCGCCGCGGCGATGACGGAACTCACCTCGTAACGGCTCGCGTATTCAAGATGCCGTAGAGCAACTTCTCTCGATGGCTTCCCTAATTCGACGTCCCCTTCTGCGCGGCAGGCTCGTAGGCAGCGTACTTCTCCACCAGCCGGCACAATCGATTGGCCTCCATGCCGCCCAGTCTCGGCCGCAGCACTTCGGCAAAGTCAGCCAGGTCTTCAATAATCCCGCGGCGATCCGGCAATTCGTATGCCGGGCCAATAGGCAACGGGCACACGCGTTGCCAAACGTCGGCCAAGGGCTCGTTGTTCAGCTCATTAAGCAGAGACTCGATCTTGGCCCGATAGGCTTTCCTGCCCGCGGTCCGCTTGTCGTTGTCCACCGGTCATCCCTCAAGTTCTGTATTCCAACCACATTCCCCTATTTGTAAGGGTTTCCGTCGCTTCCGGAATCTTGCACCGCAGCGATATTTCCCGATCGGTCCCGGTGTCCCATGCGGTCCGTGGACCGAAGCGGGAAACTCTTGGCACGCAGGCCGCTTTTCAAGGCTTGCCGAACTTCTCGCTCTGGAGAGACGGCCGACAAGAAAGGGAACACTCATGAACACTGATGACCACTAATATTACAAGATTTGTGCCAATTAGCGAACATTGGTATTAGCCCAGTTTCCCAATCAATCCAAATTAACGGTTTCTAGGAAAACTTCTGGCACGACTATCCCTAAACGCAGTCTCGCGCGTACTTATAAGTGTACACTCATTGCGCAGCTTAAGAAAGAAAGACGGCGGCAGAGAAAAACCATGAATTCATGTGCGAAACGAGTCAATCTTAAGAAACTTTGGCACGACTTGCGCCTGAAAGTGGTCTCGTGCGTACTATAGGTGTACACACGAAAGTGCGCACCCGCCGCGACTGGTGTGCCGCAGGGGAAGAAGATCAGGTAAAGGTTACCACAAGTATGGATATACGGAATGGCTACCGAGCGACGAAACATATTCCGCCCCGTGGGACCTCGATTCCCTGCTCTGGCCGCCAACGGACCGCAACGTTGTGGACCACGTGGACCGCACTCATATAAGACAAGCCGACTCGTGTAGCGTCACCTCCGCGCATCTTGGGGGCGCCATTGGTCCGCGAGCGTAAACCGTTTCGGGAGTGGGAGTTGCGTCTTGAGTATCTCGACACATTCGGTACACGTTGCCGGACAATTTGTCGCGCAAGAGTTCCGCGGCGTCGCCGTAAGCCGTGTGCAGACAACCACTTCGGTCTGAAGAAAACCGCGTGTTCTTGTCTTTTTGTCCGCCACCGCTGCCGGACAAAACCGCCAAAGGAGGCATGTGATCGAAGCCGGCTCAGCAAGAACCACGCCGGCCACCCAAGGGAACCGGGCGAAGGTTGAAGTACTGCCTTGATTCGCCCGTTCGTACCCGCGGCCATTCGTGGTAAAATGACTACTATGCAACTGATTTCCGTCCGTGAGATCCGCAAGACGTATACGCTGGGCGAGGTCGAAGTCCATGCCCTGCAAGGGGTTTCGTTGGATATCGACCACGGCGAGTTCGTGGCCCTGATGGGGCCGTCGGGCTCGGGAAAGACCACGCTCATGAATACCCTGGGCTGTCTCGACCACCCCAGCAGCGGCAGCTACCGGCTGGAGGGCGAAGAGGTCATGGAGATGACAGGCGACCAACGGGCCCGACTGCGGAATCGCAAGATCGGCTTCGTTTTTCAGAGCTTCAACCTGCTGGCCCGCACCACGGCCGCGGAGAACGTGGAACTGCCGATGCTCTACTCCGCCCGGCTGCGCGGGGCCCAGCGTCGCCGGCGGGTGGAATCGCTGCTGGCGAAAGTGGGGCTGGAATCGCGCAGCGACCACCAGCCGTCGCAACTTTCCGGCGGACAGCAACAACGGGTCGCCATCGCCCGGGCCCTGGCCAATGAGCCGTCGATCGTCCTGGCCGATGAGCCGACGGGCAACCTCGACTCGCACACCAGCCGCGAGGTGATGGACCTGTTCGGGCAGCTCAACCGCGAGGACGGGATCACGATCATCGTGGTCACGCACGATGCGGAAATCGCCCGGCACGCCCGCCGCGTTGTCATGCTTCGCGACGGCTATGTCCTCCGCGACACGTGCGACGTCGAGCTTGCCACCAGCGCCCTGCACGGCCATGCGGAGGCCCGCATATGAAGCAGTTCCTGTTCCAGGTTCGGCAGGGGTCTCCTGACCCCGCCGAAACGTCCGACCGAAGGTCTCCCTGTTCGCCGGGAGACCTTCGGTCGGCGGCGTGGCTCGGTCAGAGACCGGCCACAACAGCCCTGCACGGCCATGCGGAGGCCAATACATGAAACAGTTCTTGATCTGGTCGATCGTTCTGGCCGGACTGGCTGCCGCCGGGGCGGCGGGATACCAGTATTACACTGCCGCGCGGACTGCCGCCGGACAGTTTCGCCTCAAGACCGTTCGCCGCGGCGATATTAAGCTGGCGGTCAATTCCACCGGCACCGTCCAGCCCGTCTTGAGCGTGCAGGTGGGGGCGTTCGTTTCCGGTCCCATTCAGAAAGTGTGCGTCGATTTCAACGACAAGGTGAAGAAGGACCAGGTCCTCGCCCGGATCGACCCGACCTTGTACCAGGCGACAGTCGACCAGAACAGCGCGGCGATCAAGAGCGTGAAGGCGAACCTGACGCTGCAGAAGGCCAACCTGGGCCTGGCTGAGGCCAATTTGCGGCGCGATGAGAAATTGCTCAAGACGCCGGGCGCGCTGCCGGAAAGCCAATACGACACGGACCTGGCGGCCGTCGCCGTGGCCAAGGCCAACGTCGGCGTTCAGGAGGCGGCGGTCAACCAGGCGGAGGCCATGTTCAGGCAGGCCCAGATCAATCTCGGCTACTGCGACATCAAGTCGCCGGTCGACGGCATCGTGACCGATCGCAAGGTCGATCCGGGCCAGACCCTGGCGGCACAGTTCCAGACGCCGGTGATGTTCGTCGTGGCCCCCGACCTGGAGAAGAAGGTCTATGTCTATGCGTCGGTCGACGAGGCCGACATTGGGTTGATTCGCGACGCCCAGAAATACAACCAGCCGGTGGCCTTCTCGGTCGATGCCTATCCCAAGGACAGCTTTAGCGGCCGCATTTTCCAGGTGCGGCTCAATCCCACGACGGTCTCGAACGTGGTCACCTACACGGTGGTCGTCGAGACGGCCAACGGCGACCTCAAGCTGCTGCCAGGCATGACGGCGAACCTGGTGTTCCAGATCGAAGAGCGAAAGAACGTGCTGACCGTGCCCAACTCGGCCTTGCGTTTTCACCCCAAGCCGGAGCAGGTCCGCAAGAGCGACCTGGCGATCGTCGAAGGACAGTCGGAAGACGATGCCAACAGCGGCGGCACGGCGGACGCGGGCGAGAAGAAGGACGCCACGGCGGCCGGGGCGCCCGCTCGCGGATCGCGGAAGCCGACCTATGTCTGGGTGATGGACGGCAACCAGTTGGCCGCGGTCGAGGTCGTCACCGGGTTGGCCGACAAGCGCAGCACGGAGATCCTCTCCGGCGACCTGGCCGAAGGCCAGGCGGTGATTACCGGCACGCAGAATCCGGTCGCGAAATCGTCCGAGGCAGCCCACTAAGGATAAGGGATGAGGGATGAAGGATGAAGGATGAGGGATGAATGCATCCGTAGTCCCCGATTTCTTATCTCTCATCCTTCATCCTTCATCCTTCATCCTTTAGACCCCATGAACACCCTGATGATCGTTCGCGTCGCCCTGCGGGCGCTGGCGAAGAACAAGATGCGGGCGGGCCTCACCGTGCTGGGGATCGTCATCGGCGTGGCGGCCGTGATCCTGCTGGTCTCGATTTGCCAGTCGGCCGGCCAACTGGTGCAGGACCAACTCCAGGGCATTGGCACCAACGTGCTCGTCGTCCATCCGGGCAGTCAGAACAGCAACGGCGTGCGGACCCCGCCGGGCGGCATCCCCACCCTGTGCGCCGCCGATTCCGACGCCGTGGCCGCCGAGTGCCCGGCCGTGCTGGCGTCCACGCCCATCATCATGGCGGTGGGGCAGGTCGTGGCCGGCAATCAGAACTGGTCGCCGAACCAGATTATGGGCGTCAGCACTTCGTACGTGACGGTCCGCAACTGGCAGGTGGATCGGGGCGATTTCTTCACCGATAGCGACATCCGCTCGGCGGCCAAGGTCTGCGTGGTGGGGGTCACCGTGGCCGACAACCTGTTTCAAACCCGCAACTGCATCGGCCGCACGATCCGCATCAAGAGCATTCCCTTCGAAATCGTCGGCGTCTTGGAGCCGAAAGGCGCGAACCTCTTCGGCATGGACCAGGACAACGTCGTGCTGGCCCCCTATACGACGATCAAGAAGCGGATTTCCGGCTCGACCTTCAACAACGTCGACGTGGTTTTCCTCTCTGCCCGTTCGGTCAATCGCATGGCCGACGCCCGCGACGAAGTGACCCGCTTGTTGCGGCAGCGGCATCGTATCCGCAACGGGGCGGTCGACGATTTCATCGTTGACAGCACGGCCGAAATCGCCGACATGCTCAAGATCATTACCATGGTCATGTCGATGCTGTTGGGCTCGATTGCGAGCGTGTCGCTGATCGTGGGCGGCGTGGGCATCATGAACATCATGCTGGTATCGGTGACGGAGCGGACCCGCGAGATCGGCATCCGCCTGGCCGTCGGCGCGCTTCGCGCGACATCCTGCGGCAGTTTCTCCTGGAAGCGGTGGTGCTCTCGCTCCTGGGCGGGGCGCTCGGCATTGCCCTGGGCATCGGCGCCGCCGTTGGCATCACCTGGGTGGTCAACACGTTTCTCAGCAGTACACACTGGCCGCTGACGATCTCGATCGAGGCCGTCGCCGTGGCCCTGGCCTTCTCGGCCTCGGTCGGCGTGTTCTTCGGGTTTTATCCCGCCCGGAAGGCCAGCCGGTTGGACCCGATTGAATCCTTGCGGTACGAGTAACATGACGAAGCTCACACACTGTTGTGGCCGGTCTCTGACCGAGCCACGCTGCCGACCGAAGATTTCCAGGCAAATGTGGAGACCTTCGGTCGAACGTTTCGGCGGGGTCGGAAGACCCTCGCCGAACCTAGAATCATTGCGGTACGAGTAACATGACGAAGCTCACTGGCCGTTTTCAGTTGTTCCCCGAGTTGCTTCTGTTGACGGAGCGGCGGATTCGGGCACAGGCACGATTGCTCAGCCTGGCCGTTCTGGTTGGCATCGTGGCCGGTCTGGGGGCCATCGTCTTCTACCTTGCCACGCGGATCGCCGAACACTACTTCTTGACGGGGATTGTCGGCTACCAGCCGATGCGTCCCGCGGGAGAGGCCGAATTGACGTGGCTGCCGGTCTGGGGCACGGCGTTTCGCCCTTGGTTGTTGCTGATCGTTCCCACGGTGGGCGGTCTGCTCAGCGGCCTGCTGGTGTTTACGTTCGCCCCTGAGGCGGAAGGCCACGGCACCGACAGCGTGATCGACGCCTATCATCGCAAGCAGGGACAAATCCGGCCGCGGGTGCCGCTGATCAAGATTGTGGCCAGCGCCATCACGATCGGCACGGGCGGCTCCGGCGGCCGCGAGGGACCGATCGCGCAGATCGGGGCCGGCTTCGGCTCGCTCCTGGCCAACCTCTTGCGGCTGAGCGTGGCCGACCGGCGGATCCTCATGGCGGCGGGGATGGGTGCGGGCATTGCCGCCATCTTTCGCGCTCCGCTGGCGGGCGCCCTGTTCGCCGCCGAGGTGCTCTACCGCTCGCCCGAGTTCGAGCCCGAAGTCATCATGCCCGCCGCCATCGCCAGCGTCGTCTCCTACTGCACCTACGGCCTGTATACGGGCTGGGAGCCGCTTTTCGAACTGCCGCCCAATCTGATCTTCGACAATCCGCTGCGATTGGGGCCCTATCTGCTCCTGGTGCTCTTCATGATCGTGCTGGCTTCGCTGTATACGCGGACCTTTTATGGCATGGTCCACGTCTTCCATCGCCTGCCCGTGCGGCCCCATTTCCGGCCGGCGATCGGGGCCTTTTTGACGGGCCTGGTGGGGTTCATCCTGTATTACCTGTTCGACCGCCAGGAATCGGTCCTCTCCGTGCTGGCGTTCGGTTACGGTTCGATCCAGCAGGCCATTACGGACGGGCCGGGGGGCATCAGTTTCGGAATTCTCCTGGCCATCGCGCTGGGCAAGATCCTGACGACGAGCCTGACGATCGGCAGCGGCGGCTCGGGGGGCGTGTTCGGTCCCTCGATGGTCATCGGCGGATGCGGGGGCGGCGCCCTGGGGCAGCTTTTCCATCACTTTTGGCCCACCCTGGTGCCGCATCCGGCAAGCTTCGTGCTCGTGGGCATGGCCGGCTTCTTTGCCGCGGCGGCCAAGACGCCGATCTCGACCTTGATCATCGTCAGCGAGATGACGGGCGGATACCACCTGCTGCTGCCGGCGCTGTGGGTATGTGTTCTGGCGTTCTTGCTCTCGGACGAGAAATCGATTTACTCCAAGCAAGTGGAGACTCGCTCCCGCTCCCCCGCCCATCAAGGGAGCTTCGTGCGCGAGGTGCTGGAGAGCGTCTACGTCCGCGAGTTTCTGGTTCGCGAACAGGTCTTCCGCGTCGTGTATTCCGGCGACTCGTTGGCAGCCGTGCTGGATCGTCTCGACGGATCGCTTTACACGGTGCTTCCCGTCGTCGACCTGGAGAACCGTTTGCTGGGCGTGATCGACTTGGAGGAGGCGCACCAGGCCGCTCGTGCCGGGGACCTGGGGCCGTTGGTGGTGGCCGAGGACCTGATGCGCAGCGACGTCCAGCCGCTGACGCCCGACGACACCTTGGACCGCGCCTTGGAGCTCTTTGTGGAGAACGACGTCATGGCCTTGCCGATTGTCTCTGATTTGCAGCAGCGGCAGGTGCTGGGGATGATCCGCCGCCAGGAGATCGCCAGCGCTTACTTGCGCCACGTACACGGCACGAGTTCCGAGCAGCCGCCGCGTGCTCCCGAGAGCATTTCCCCGTGAAACACTGCGGAAGCCCAGCCTACAGCGTTAGGGCTCGCGCCTGCTTGGCCACAAGGCGGCGGGTGTTGTGGGCAAGATAGATCAAGCCGCCGTACGTGGCGAGGATGAACGCCAGCGTCAACATCATGCACAATCGCACATAGGCCAGTGAATTGGCTTCAATGACGAATACGTTCGCCGTAAGCCAGAGCGCAAAGGCGCCCTGAAGAATACAGAAGTAAAGCGCCCACAGATTCAGTCGGGTCTCGCCCAGGTATTCTCCCAGCTTGCCCAAGAACAGACCAAAGGCCACACAGCTCGCAAGCGAGGCCATTATCGACAACCAGAGGAATACCTTGCCGACGATCGCCATGGTTTTCGCGTTGGCCTGGGCTTGCTTCGCGGCAAGCTCCGCTTCCTTGGAGGCACGCTCCACATCGGCCTGCCACTTCTGCCATTCGGCAGGGGTGTGCGGCTGGGAAACGGAACGGGGCGAGAGATTCGGCGGGGAAGGCTCCATCGCCAGGGACACGAGTTGCATGAACAGGATGATTCCGAGCGACGCGGCGACAGCTCCAATCGTCGCGTGGATCATGGGGCGAGTATTCGTTTTCCGGGGAACGGCCCAGCAAACGCCCCAACCGGTTGCCAACGCGACATACGAGCCCAGCCATGCCAAGGCCGACCAAATGAGCAAGATGCCGAGAAAACCGCCGCCACCGCCGCTTAGAAGCCTTGGCAAGAAATCCGGGCCTGACATTGCCGCCAGCCCGACGACGGCGATGACGGCAAACGCCCCGCCGCCCACAAGCAGCGACCAGAAAGAAATCGCCAGGCCGGTATCGACCACGATCCATCCCCGCGGATCGGAGGCCGCCGGTGATATTTTCGACGTGCCGTGCATGGGCGTGGCCGCAACGGGGCCGGAAGCGTCCGACCAAGGAAATTCCGCGTCCGGCATCGCCGGCGCCGCGGGGGAAATCGCCTTCGCCACAGGAGGAACGGTCGGCGCAGCATGCGGCGTTTCGCTGGGAGCCGCGACCGGCGCCGGGCGGATCGTCAGCGTACTGCCGCACTTCGGACATTTGATCCGCTTGCCCTGCAGTTCGTCTCTGGCAGACAATCTCTGCCCGCATTGACAGACAACTATGATTGCCATGCCGTAATTCTAATTGCGCAGGAGGATGCGTGTCAACGAACTTAGACCGGCGCCTTGCCGTTGCTGTTGGCCACTTCCGCCAGTTTCCAGGCCGGTGGGCCGAGGAGCTTCTCGATGGCCACGTTGTCGAGCGTCTCTTCGGTTTCCAGGGCCTTGGCCAGGCGTTCGAGCTTGTCGCGGTCCTGCGTGAGAATCTCCAGGGCACGATCGGAGGCGGCGCGGAGGATGCGCGATACCTCCTCGTCGATGAGTTGGGCCGTATGCTCGCTGAAACGCCGCGGCTCGGCAATCTTGCGCCCAGAAACGGATGGTCCTCGCTGTCGCGGAAGGCCACCGGCCCCAGCCGCTCGCTCATTCCCCAATGGGTGACCATGCGGCGGGCGATCTGCGTGGCACGATCCAGATCATTTTCGGCCCCGGCGCTGAACTCGTCGAAGGCCAGCTTCTCGGCCGCACGGCCGCCCATGGCGATGAGCAAATGCGTCTGCAGCCTGCGCTCGCTGACGTTCACGCGATCCTCATCCGGCAAGAGTTGGGTCACGCCCAGTGTGCGGCCGCGGGGAATGATCGAGACCTTGTGCAAGCGATCCGCTACCGGGTCGAGCCAGGCCAGGAGCGTGTGACCGGCCTCGTGATAGGCGGTGAGCGACTTCTCCTCGCCGCTGAGAATCTCTTCCCGCTTGGCGCCCATCAGGACCTTGTCGCGGGCGTAGTCGAAGTCGGACATTTCGACTTGTTCCTTGTCGTGGCAACTGGCCCACAGGGTGGCTTCGTTGACGAGGTTGCGGATGTCGGCCCCGGTCAGCCCCACCGAGCCGGCGGCGAGCCGCTCCAGGTCGACGTTGTCGGCCAGGGGAATGCCGCGGGTATGGACGCCGAAGATTGCCAGGCGACCCTTGAACGTGGGGCGATCGACGGTGATGTGGCGATCGAAACGGCCCGGCCGCAGCAAGGCCGGATCGAGCACGTCGGGCCGGTTCGTGGCGGCCATCACGATCACGGCCTCGGTCTGCGTGAAGCCGTCCATCTCGCTGAGAATCTGGTTGAGCGTCTGCTCGCGTTCGTCGTTTCCACCACCCACGCCCGTGCCGCGATGTCTGCCGACGGCGTCGATCTCATCGATGAAGAGAATGCAGGGCGCGCTATCCTTGGCGGTGGCGAACAGATCGCGGACCCGTCCGGCGCCCACGCCCACGAACATCTGGATGAACTCCGAACCGTTGATGCTGTAGAACGGCACACCCGCCTCGCCGGCCACCGCCCGGCCCAGCAAGGTCTTGCCGGTGCCCGGCGGGCCCATGAGCAGGATGCCTTTGGGGACGCGGCCGCCCAGTCGCTGGAACTTCTTCGGGTTCTTCAGGAATTCGACAATCTCCTGGAGCTCGGCTTTGACGCCTTCCAGCCCGGCCACGTCGTTGAACGTCACGCGGCGTTCGCCGTCTTCGTACTTCCGCGCGGGGCTCTTGCTGAAGCCGAGAATGCCGCCGCCGCCGAAGATCGAGTTTTGCGATCGCCGCAGCAGATAGAAGACCCCGACAAGCAACAGCAGCGGCAGGCCGACCATGGAAAGCAGGTAAAGGAAATACATGCTGTCGGCGGGTGTCGTGACCTTGTACTTCGTCGCCATCTTGGCAAGGATCAGCCGGTCCAGGTTCCGGTCGGCAATGAGCGGAATCGTGGTCGTGAACTTCTTTTCCAGCTTGGCGGGTTCTCCGGTCTTACGGTCGGTCTTGCCCGTCGGGTCCACAGGAGGATCTTTGAATTCGCCCGTGACCTTCATGCCCTGAAGATCAAGCGTCTCGATATTGTCGGCTTCAAGCTGCTGATGGAAGAACCCGTACGTGATCTCCGGAGTGTGATCGAGGAACTGGTTGAAGAACATGAAAAGCAGAACAATCGCCACAACGGCGATAATGAATCCCGGCGGCATGCTGCGACGGGGAGGCGGTGGGACCTTCGCCGGAGGGGTGTTGGGATCGGGGAGCGAAGGCTTTTCCGGTGGGTTGGACATTTAAGAGATTCACAAAAGCGTAGGAAGGTATCTCCGCAATTGTACGTTATTGGCGGCTGCTTTTCGAGGGGCCGTCACTAAAGAGAAAATCGGCATTTTAGGAAAATCTGGACCTCTTCATAGCGCGTGCCGGGCGGAAGTTGCGCCAGGAGAGGGCGAATCTGTTTCGGCGGATTGTCTCCCACCGAGTTTTCCAACGCCGCGATTGTCTCGGCCGACAGACACCAGTCCAAACGGACTTCCAGACCGTTTTCCGCCGCCTGGTAGACATGATCCAACAGTGCCTCGCGCGTGATTCCGCGGATCGCCTGGCACTCTTCCGCTGGGAATCCTTGGGACAAGAGTCGCCAGGTCCAATAATAGGAAGGCCGGCTTAGCGGCGCAGGTGCTTGCTCCGCAATCTGGCGGCTAACCACCGCCGGTTTGACCAACCCCGGTTTGGCACTTTCGACGGGCACCGTCTCTGCGACCGCGAAGGGATCGCCCGGACGGCCCTCGACCAGATCCTCTACCGTCGATCCGATGATCCAGGAATCGTCCTCGGGTGGGCCGTCAAAATCCGCCAAGTCGGGGGCCTGGCTGGAAAGTCGGGCGGTCTGCGGTGGATTTGGCACTTGCGAATCCGCCCTCTGACCTGCGGCCTTCGCCCGTGACGCATCCTTGGCGGTCGGCCGCCGCAGTTTGAGCCGCAGTTCACCAGGCAGCTTCAAACCGGCGGGCAAGCCGGCCTTGCCTCGCATCACGTCGCCACCCAGCGGTGTGAGCTTGAGCACCGGCCGGAAGCGGTCGATGTCTTCCTGCTCCAGGCAGCCGATGGCAATCAGAATATCGATCAGCGTCGCGACTTCCGCCTGCTTCAACTGCCAGAGCAGACCAAAGGTGCTCAACTGGTTGAGCCGCAGCTTCTTGACCTTGGCTGAATTGGAACCGCAAAGCATTTGGGCGATGAGGATCTTGCCACAGGCGAACCGCGACTCGGTTCGGGCTACGCCGCTGAGCACAATGCGCACGGCGTTGAGCACGCCTTCCTCGACCGCTTCTTCGGCCACGAGCTTGTCTGCCGTGAGCCCACTGGCCGATGGTGGTCTTGCCTTTGCGTCCGCCGCTTGGGGGCGGCGACTCTTGGGCTGGTGCTTGCTGCAATTGTCGCAGTGATTGCACGGGCCGGCCTCGCCTTCGCCGAAGTAGTGCAGGATCTCCTGCTGACGGCAGGCCCCACTCAGGGCAAACCGCACCATGCGGTTGAGTTTGTCGTATTCCGCCGCCTTGCGCTTCTCGAGGGCCGCGAAATCGATTTCCAGGTCTTCGAACGGCACGTCGCGCTTCAGCATGCGGATCGCCCGGCCGCGAAACGGCGGCACGTAAGTGAACCAGCCCGATTCGCTCAGTTCATAGAGGGCGTGGGCTATGGCCGGTTGATCCATCTCCAAGGACGCGGCCAATTCCTGCGGCCGGAACTGGATCAATTCATTCCGCTGATCGCCCACGATCTTTTCCACCGCCTGCAACACCCGCCGTCGCACTCTGGCCTGCCGGGGCAACAGATCGACACACGTGGGCAGATCGCTGTCGATCCGCACCGTGGCCATGTTCTGCGACGACACAAGCCGTTCCAGCACGCCCGCGCTTTCCAGGATTTGCTCGCAATTCCCCACGCCGTCGTTGCCGATCGACAGGTTCAACCGTTCCTTGACGTCCTGCTGGGTCAGTTGGATCGGGTCTTCGTCGAGGGAAAGGAGGAATTCGTAGACCTGTTGAATGACGTCCGGTCCAGGATAAGAGTTCTCGATGAAGAACTCCTGGATATAGCGGTCGCCGCCGTGGTAGAGCATCAGGCAGCGCGAGGGCTTTCCGTCACGGCCCGCGCGGCCGGCTTCCTGGTAGTAGGCCTCCAGGCTGCCCGGCAGGTTGTAGTGGACGACGAATCGGACGTTGGCCTTGTCGATGCCCATACCGAAGGCGTTGGTGGCGGCGATGACCTCGTAGCGTCCGCTCATGAAGGCCTCTTGCGTGGCGCGACGTTCGTCGGGCGGCAGGCCGGCATGATAGACGGCCGCTCGCCGGGGCGTTTGTTGTCCGATAATCTCGGCAACTTCTTCCGTCCGCTTCCGCGTGGAAGCGTAGATAATGCCCGTACCGGGGGTCTCGCGAAGGAACTTGACGAGCATCTCGGCCTTTTCACGGTCGGTCCGCGGGCTGAGCACCTCATAGAACAGGTTTTCGCGGGCGAAGCCGGTAATGAAGGTCCGCGGTTCGTTGAGGGCGAGGTGTTCGACGATGTCGCGACGCACGGTGTCGGTGGCCGTGGCGGTCAGGGCGATGGTCGTCGGATTGCCCAGCATGCGGCGAAAATAGCCGAGCCGGGCGTAATCGGGGCGGAAATCGTGGCCCCATTGGCTGATGCAGTGGGCCTCATCGACCGCCAGCAGTTTCAGCCCCACCGCCCGCACCGCTTCCAGGAACCGCGGGCTGCGGAACCGTTCCGGCACGACGTAGGCCATGCGGAACTCGCCGGCCGCAACGCGGTCGAGGCGATCGTACTGCTCCTGGACGGGCAGCGTGCTATTGATGAACGTGACGGGAAAGCCGCGGGCCTGGAGTTGATCGACCTGGTCCTTCATCAGTGCTATCAGCGGGGAGACGACGAGCGTCAGTCCGTCGAGCGCCAGGGCGGGCAACTGGTAGCAAAGGCTCTTGCCGCCGCCGGTGGGCATGACGCACAGGCAGTCTTTCCCCGCCAGGACGGTGGCAATGACTTCCCGCTGGCCGGGGCGGAAGGCCGACAGGCCGAAGCGCGGCAGGAGGGCATCGATATTGTCGCCGGAAACGCTCATCCTGGCATTATATCAATTTGGAGTGCGGCGATTTGTCGCCGCTTTCTCTATGCATTTTTCTGGTTCATCCGATCGAAGCATGCGCCGTTCAATCAATCCGAACCCGGAGGGTTCATAGCCATTAGCCGGTGGTAACGGGCACCATGTACTCATGGTCGGCGCCACCACCGGCACAAGATCGCGAACCACTTTCCGATGCCATGGTGGTCCGCGATGGCGTCGCGGTTGTTCTCGCGCCGGGCGGCGGGCCCATCCGGTTCGCCCGCGACAGCGTCGAGCAAATCATTGCCGCGCCGGCGAACACCGCGCTCTGAGCCACCGGTGCGTCACTCCGGCAGCGGCTGCCCCTTCGTCTCCGGGGCGAACAGCAGCGTGACCAACCCCACCAGGAAGCACGAACACATCGTCACGCCCGCCCAGCGGAAGGCCAGCACGTTGTCGCCGTGGAAGCGTGTGACCAGCGCCGGCTTCAGGACCATCAGCGTCAGCGGACCGCCGACGGCGGAAATGTAACGGCCGACGTTGTAGCAGAACGAGGAACCTGTGCTCCGCAGTCGCGTGGGGAACAACTCGGGGAAATAGATCGCATAGCCGCCGAATACCGAAAGCTGCCCCCCGCCCATCAAGGCCACCATCCAGAGGTCCCGCGGCATCTTCTCCATGCAGCCGAAAGCCAGGACGGTGGTGACCATCGCGATCGTAAAGAAGATGGCAAACGCCGGGCGGCGGCCGATCAACCTCATCGCGCGGGCACAGGCGTACATTCCGATCGAGGCCCCGACGTTGAACCAGATGAGCGTCCAGGCGGCCCATCGAAGCACCTCTCTTTCGCGGGCCTTGTAACGCCCGACGATTTCCTTGGCGCGTTCGCCGATCAACGCGGCGACCGACTCCGGCTTCACCGCGCCGAGCGTGGAAGCCGCCGTGTCAACCCGGGCTTTGACTTGGGCACGGACCTCGGCCGGAAGTAGCTGCTTGTCGCCACCTTTCAGCGACTCGAGCACGTGGCTTTGGGAGACACGCTCCCCGTTCCTGGCCATCTCCAGGGCCGTGCCGTAGAGTTGCGCGGCGGCTTTGTCATTTGCATCGTTGCCCAGCAATTGCTTGGACTCGACCTTCGCATCCTTGGCAAATCTCAGGTTCTCCGCCGAGCCGATCGCCAGCGTCACGAACTCAAAGTCCTTGTCGGCTTCACCTTTTTCGCGCAAATCCTTGTCGATGCGCGCGGCGATAATGAACTGCGTGAGGTCATTGCTGAATACGCCGATTCCCCAGAGGCCCACCACGCCGGAGGCCGCCAACAACAGGCCGACGATCGCGTTGCGTCGCCAGCGGGGATCGGAAAACAGTTCGCGGAGTCCCGCCCTCTTCACCTTTCCTTCGGCTTTGGCCCGCTTCCAGGCTTCCGGCTCGCGGAGTCTGCGGGCGACGATGATTGCCAGGAGCGAAGGTACGATGCCGACGCTGAACATCCATCGCCAATGCGTCGAAATCACTCCCGCCGCCAAGAGGGCCACGAATCCCAGCGAGATCACCCCGGCGCCGATGTTTCCCAGGCCCGAAAAGACTTGCACCATGCCCAGGGCCTGCGGACGGGTGCGATCGGGCAGGCTTTCGGCGACTAGCGTACAGGCAATGGGAAAGATCCCCCCGGCGCCCATGCCCGTAATGAAACAGTAGATGACATAATCCCATGGCCCGGTGGAAAGTCCGCACAGGCCCGTGGAGACGCTGTAGCAGACGATCATGATCGTCAGCGTCTTCGCCCGACCAATGCGGTCGCCGAGGATTCCGAAGATAATCCCGCCCGTCGCCCAGCCGATCAGCAGGGCCGAGGTGCTCAGCGGGCTGAAAGTGCCCGCGTGGGCAGGCGCCAGGTCGTCCATGGCCGGCTTGCGGGTCAGATTGAAGAGTTGCTGGCTCAAGCAATCGAAGGCCCACGCCATCGTGGCCACGATCAGCACGAGCCATTCGTAGCCGTTCAATTGCCGGTACCACGCTTTGGCGGTCTCGTTGGCGGGGGGAGCAGCAGGGACTGGGTTGACCATGGAAACGATCGTCGGTTAGGATCAAGGAAACGCGTCTGCGGACGGATAAAAACTGCACTTTCGGTGTAAGTGCATACGGGATCGCATCATAAAAGAAGAAAATCGCCATGTCCAGAGGCGCGAAAATGCCGATTCTCGGCGCCCACCAATCGATCGCGGGCGGATACCACAAGGCCGTAGAACTCGGCGTCGAGGCCGGCTGCCAGGTGATTCAGGTATTCACCAAGAACACCAACCAGTGGCGCGGCAGGCCGATCACGCCGCAAGAGGTCCAAAGGTTCCGCGAGGCCATAGCGACATCCGCCATCGCCTGCCCACTGGCGCACGATTCATACTTGATCAACCTGGCCAGCCCGGAAAAGACCCTTTGGAAGAAGTCGATCGACGCCCTGGTCGACGAGGTCCAGCGGGCTGCGGCCCTGGGAATCCCCCAGGTGGTTTGCCACCCCGGGGCCTATACCACGACAAGCGAATCGGAAGGGCTCAAGCGAATCATCGCCGCGCTGGATGAGGTCCTTAGCCAAACGCGCGACGAATCGGCCGGCATCCTCCTGGAAACCACGGCCGGCCAAGGCACCACACTGGGCTGGCGTTTCGAACACCTGGCCGCGACCCTCGCAGGCGTGAAAGACAACCGCCGGCTGGGCGTTTGCTTCGATACGTGCCACGTCTTCGCCGCCGGCTACAAGATCTCGACCCGCTCCGATTACCGGGCCACAATGAAGGAGTTCGACAAGATCGTCGGGCTCGATCAGATCCGCGCTTTCCACCTCAACGACAGCGTGAAGGACTGCGGCAGCCGCGTCGATCGACACGCCCACATCGGCTGCGGCAAGATCGGCCCCGAGGCCTTTGGCTGGCTGCTCCGCGACCGCCGCTTTCGCAACGTGCCCATGGTTTTGGAGACACCCAAGGGCAAGCGGGACGGCGAGGATTGTGACATTATCAATCTGCGGACATTGCGGGAACTGGCCATGAAGAAAACCAAGTAAGATCTCGACGAAAAGAGGCCAAGCCGGCCGAGATGGATCCGCGGCACGTACGATCCGGAGTATCTCCACCATCATCGGGCGTTTCTCTTGGTGGGACTCGTTTCACTCGGCCCACCCTACGGCGGATCATAGCCGCCGGGATTCCAGGGATTGCAGCGGCAGATGCGCCAGATTCCGCGCCACACGCCGCGGATCGCGCCATACTTCTGCACGGCCCCAATGAAATAGGCGCTGCACGAAGGTTGAAAACGGCAGCGTCGTCCCAAGATCGGGCTGAGCGTATTCTGGTAGACCCGCGCCATCCCGATCAAGATCCACGCCGGAATGCGGAAGATCGCCCAGAGGATCGTGGTCAGGAGGTTGCGTTGCACGGGCCCGATTTATCTCCCTGTTCCCAGTCTTTCTGTCAAATCTTCTTGGCCGCCCTTCGCGCCAACCTCACCAGCGACTCCTGCAAACCCGCTGTTTCCGGTACGGCATCCGGCCGAGGGATTACAATCAAGTCGAGCCCCGCGGGCAACTGTTCGCGCGACAAGCGAAATGCCTCGCGGATGCAGCGTTTCCAGCGATTGCGGACCACCGCGCCGCCCACCTTGCGCGAAACGGAAAGCCCCAGTCGCGGATGCGCCAGGTCGTTGGGATAGACGAAGACCAGCAAACGGTCGTCGCCGGCAGTCAGGCGACGCTGGTAAGCACGTTGAAACTCCGCGCCGCGGGTGATGCGGAAGGCGCGAAGGAACCGCTGGTCGCCCATCTTACCACCGCAAGGCCTGCCGTGGATTGCTCGGATATCGACCGTCGATTTCGCGGATGGTTTCCCGGTCCGCCTCCGTCAAATGGGCGGGGAGCACGATCTGCACCTCGGCCAGCAAATCGCCCTTGGCGCCGCTTTTCGGCGCCACGCCATGCCCTTTGATCCGCAGCTTCTTGCCGCTGGAAGTGCTGGGCGGAATATGCAGCGAAACCGTCCCGCTGGGCGTGGGCACGTCGACGCTCGCTCCGGCCACGGCTTCGCCGAGCGTGACCGGCAGGCGGACGTGCAGGTCGTTGCCGCTGCGGGAGAAGAACGGATGCGGGGCGACGTGGATCGTGAGTATCAGGTCGCCGGGCGTGCCACGGCCGGAAGCCGGCTCGCCCTTGCCGCGGACCCGCATCTTTTTTCCCTCTTGAATCCCCGGCGGAATCTTGACCACGATCGTTTCCGTCTCGCCGGATTGGCGGCGGAGGGTCAACTGGATTTCGCCGCCGCTGACGGCCGTGCCAAAGGGGATGGTCACTTCGGAAGTGGCATCGCTCGCCCGACGTTTGCCGCCGCCACCGCCCCGGCCGGCGGCCTTGCGGATGTGCGAAAAAATCTCTCCCAGGCCCCCACCGCCCTCTCCGTAGCGGTCGCCGAAGAACTGGCCGAAGTCGATATCTTCCGCATTGAACCCACCGCCCGGCCCGGCACTCCAGTGTGCACTCTGAGGACCGCCCTGCCCGACGGTTTCGAACGAGCTGCCGTAGCGATCGTACATTTCCCGTTTTTCGGGGTTGTTCAGCACGTCGAAGGCGGCCTGGATTTCCTGGAATTTCTTGACGGATTCCGGTTTATCCGGGTTCATGTCGGGATGGTGCTTGCGCGCAACTCGCGGTAAGCCTTTTGGATCTCGGCCTGGGAAGCGTTGCGGGAAACCCCGAGCGTTTTGTAATAGTCGGCTGACATGGTTACTATTATTCTAGGATTCGTCGGCAACTCTCTGCAAGCTATGTTTGTACATCAGAGTTCTCCGCCTAGAAGAGGGGGTACTCGCCGCTGTTGTGGCCGGTCTCCAACCGAGCCACTCCTCCGACCGAAGGTCTCCAGGCGAATAGGGAGACCTACGGTCGAGCGTTTCGGCGGGGTCGGGAGACCCGCGCCGAACCTCGATTCGTCGGCGACTCTCTGCAAGCTATGTTTGTACATCAGAGTTCTCCGCCTAGAAGAGGGGGTACTCGCCGCTGTTGTGGCCGGTCTCCGACCGAGCCACTCCTCCGACCGAAGGTCTCCAGGCGAATAGGGAGACCTTCGGTCGAGCGTTTCGGCGGGGTCGGGAGACCCGCGCCGAACCTGCCGGCGCATGCTTCCGGTTACGACGATGCGATCACTGCTACTACTTCTCTGCCTGCCCCTCTTGCTGTTCCAACGGCCTGCCTGCAGCGCGGCCGACGGCAAATTGTTGTTGACCGTGGTCGATGCCAAGACCCACGAGCCCATCGCCTGTCGGATGCATCTCAGCGGTCCGGCCAAGCGGCCGAAGAAGATCGAAGGTTATCCCTTCTGGGCAGACCATTTCGTCTTCCCGGGCAAGATCCTGTTGAACGTGCCCACCGGTTACTACACGTTCGAGCTCGAACGCGGCCCGGAGTACTACAATGTGACGGGCAACTTCACGATCGAGCGATTTGCCAACGACAGCAAGGAGGTCGAACTGCGGCGGGTCGTCGACATGAGCCAGGATGGTTGGTGGTCCGGCGATCTGTACCTCCGCCGTCCCTTTCGCGATCTTGAAATGGTTCTGTCGGCCGACGATCTCCACGTGGCCCAGGCGACAACCTGGTGGAACGACAAGGATGATCTCGGCAAGAATTTCAAACTGCCCAAGAATCGCCTGGTGACCTTCGATCGCAATCGCGTCTATGAGCTGTTCTGCGGCGGCTACACTCGCGGAGGGACCGAGGTCTTATGCTTCCACGTGCCCGGGCCCATGCTTCTACAACCACAAACCGGCGAATGCCCTTCGCTGGCGGAACTTCTTCAACAGGCTCGGCAGAAGGAGAACTCGGAGTTGTGGGTCGACGCCACGGCCAGCTACGGCTGGGACCTGCCGATGTTGGTGGCCAACGGGCTGGTCGATTCGATCGAGGTAGCCAACAGCCATTTCGGCCGCACGGCGATGCAGCCCGACGTTAAGCTGGGAAAGCCGCGCAATACTGACTTTTACGCCGGCCCGTTCGGCTACGCCCGCTGGTCGCAGGACGTCTACTTCAAGCTGCTGGACTGTGGCCTGAGAATTCCGCCCACGGCCGGCAGTGGCTCGGGCGTTTCGCCCAATCCGGCCGGCTACAATCGGGTCTATGTGCACCTGGGCAGCGGCTTCGATTATCGGCAGTGGTGGAAGAATTTGAAAGCGGGGCAGGTCGTCGTCACCAACGGCCCGCTGTTGCGTGCCCAGGTCGAGAACGAGTTGCCCGGCCACACCTTCCATGGCGAGAAAGGCCGCCCGTTGGACCTGCAAATCGGCATGACCCTAACCACGCGCGAGCCGATCAGTTACCTGGAGATTGTGCAGGACGGGCAGGTGCGGAATACGATCCGTTTCGACGACTATGTCAAGTCCGGCCGACTGCCGCCGTTGCACTTCAGCCATAGCGGCTGGTTTCTCCTCCGGGCGGTGGCCGAGATTTCCGACACCTATCGCTTCGCCATGACGGGTCCGTACTATGTCGATTTCGGCGACAAGCCGCGGATCAGCAAGAAGTCGGCCCAGTTCTTTCTCGATTGGGTTTACGAGCGAGCCCGGCAGATCCAAATCGACGACCCCCAGAAGCGGCGGGAGGTGATGGAGTATCATCGCAAAGCGCGGGATTTCTGGAAGGACCTCGTCGAGAAGGCCACGGCGGAATAATCGTTTAACCGGGAGCCAACGGCGACGGCGAGTTCGACGCAAGTCGGGAAGAAACCACGAAAGTCTTCGCGACGGTGATTCTGCATTTCTGTCAAAGTCTCCCCAAGTTTTCGACCGATACCCTCTGAAGACTTCCGATTGCGCAAACTTTTACTGCTGCCATGCCCTCGGACCTTCGTAAAGCCGCCATTTTGCTCATGAGCCTGCCCGACGAGCAGGCCGCGCAGTTGATGAGCAAACTCGAACCAAAACAGGTGGAGGCGGTTTCCATCGAAATCGCCAAGCTGGGCACCGTTACCGGCGACGAGCAGGAAACGGCGATCCGCGAGTTCGCCGGTGCCAACCCCTCCAGCATGGTCATGCGGGCCGGCGGCCTGGAGGTTGCCAAGCAACTGGTCGAAAAGGCCTTGGGCAAGAGTGCGGGGGCCACGCTGGACAATGTCCGCCAGTCGATCGAGGCCCTGCCCTTCGGGTTCCTGCAGAAGGTCGACAGCCAGAACCTGCTGACCTTCATCATGGACGAACATCCGCAGACGATCGCCCTGATCCTCTCGCACCTCCAGCCGCAGCAGGCCGCCGAAGTCATCAAAGGCTTGCCGCCCGAGCGGCAGTTGTCGGTCATCCGCCGCGTGGCCACGATGGGCCAGACCAGCCCGGAGATCATCAAGGAAGTCGAGCGCGGCCTGGAACATCGCATGTCGAGCGTCGTCAGCCAGCAGTTCGAGAACGCCGGCGGTGTGCCCAGCGTGGCCGGCATGCTCAACGTCATCGACCGGGCCACGGAGCGCAGCCTCCTGGAGAACCTCGCCCGCGAAGATCCCGAGTTGGTGGAAGAGATCCGCCGCTTGATGTTCGTATTCGACGACCTCAACAGCCTGGGCAACAAGGAGATCCAGACGCTGTTGAAGAACGTCGACAACTCGCAGTGGGCCATGGCCCTGAAGGGCGCCAACCCCGAATTGAAAGAGAAGATTCTGGCCAACATGTCCAAGCGCGCCGGCGACATGCTCCGCGAAGAGATGGAGTATCTCGGGCCCGTCAAACTTTCGGCGGTCGAGCACACACAGCAGCAGATCGTCGACGTCGTGCGCCGCCTGGAAGACAACGGCGAAATCACCACGCACAGCGACGAGCACGAAGAGCAGTTCGTCAGTTGAATGGCCTTCTTGCGGCATGGTTCAGAAATGGGGACAGGCACCTCGCCGGCCTCCATTTCTTGCGGCCTAATCGCTACTGGGCTCGGAGCCAGTCCCCGTTTCTGAACCATGCCCTTATTGCGCAATCCACAGACCGAGAGTTCAGCCCTGACGCTTGCGTCGGCCTAGACTTTTTCGGCAGCCTTTTTGCGCCCTCTCCCCTGGACTGCCGGAATGTGCTATCCTATTGTGCGAAAAGTATCGCTCACGGTTCGGCGCGGGTCTCCCGACCCCGCCAAGACGTCCGACCGAAGGTCTCTCCATTCGTGCAGGGGACCTTCGGTTGGCGGCGTGGCTCGGACAGAGACCGGCCACGACGGCGTTTTCTGACATCATCCACTGAAGAATACGGAGGTTTTCCATGGCCGTTACTGCTGAAAAGATCATAACCTTTGCCCGCGGTATCCTCGGCGACGATCCCAAGGTCCCCAAATTGCCGGTCGAGAAGTACCTGGAGGCTATTCCCCGGCTGCACTCCCTGGCCGACTTGCCCAGCGGCACGCCGGTGCTGATCCGCGGCGACGTGGATGCCAAGCCGGGCGCCAAAGTGGGCGACGGCGATATTCGCCTGCGTTCCATGAAAGGCACGCTCGACTACGCCCGGCAGAGGGGTTGGAAGATCGTGATCTTCGGACACATCGGCCGCGAGCCGGAAAAATCGCTGTCGAAGGTCCGCACCCGGCTGGGCGAAATCCTCGGCTGCGAGGTGGGCTTCATCGGTGACTGGCTCGATGCGGAAACGACGACGATCAAAGACGAGGTCGCCAAGGCGGTGCAAAACGCTGCGCCGGGCGGCGTGATCGTGTTGGAGAACACGCGGAAATACGACATCGAGCGCGTGCTCTGGAAGGCCAAGCCGGCCGATCTGCCCAAACTAGCCGACCGCCTGGCCAAACTGGCCAACGAATTCGCCCAGAAGGTGGCCAAGGTCTACATCCATGAGGCCTTTTCCGCGGGCAGCCTGGATGCCTCCAGCGTGATCGTCCCGGCAGCCATGGATCGGGTGGCCCTGGGTGAATATGAGGCCGAGCAGTTCGACGTTCAACTCCGCGACTGCCTCGGGGCTCAACTGGTGATCTTCAGCGGCCTGAAGGCCGACAAGCTGGACGACATGGAAGCCATGATCAACCGCGGCAAGATCCGCCTGGTGATCTCGGCCGGGTCGCTCTCGGCTTCTCTCAAGAAGGCCGCGGCCGAGTTGGAAGGCAAAGATTTCAACCTGGGCGTTTCGCAAGATCCAGCCCATAGCGACAAGCCCTATTTCATTCCCCGCAACCGCGTCGAGCAGGCCAAGAAGATGCTGACCGAGGGCCGGGCCAAGGGGATCGAATTCGTGCTGCCCGTCGATTTCGTGCTGCAAGACGGCCGGATCTCCACGCAGATCGGGCCGGGCAACCAGCAATTCGACGTTGGTCCCCAGAGCAGCAAACTGTTTGCCGACACGGTCACCCGCTTCATCGAGGCCCATAGGAACGACAAACCGCCGGCCGTAGCCTTCCACAACGGCGTGTTCGGCATGTTCGAAGACCCGCGGTTCGAGCGCGGGACGAAGGATTTCGTGCCACAGTTGAAGCGGATGAAGGACGCCGGAATCAAGGTCTACATCGGCGGCGGTGAAGGCGGCACGTCGTTGGAGAAGTACGGCCAGCCCGACTGGGTAACCTACGTCTTCACGGCCGGCGGCACCGTCCTGAACGCCTTGGGCAGCGAGCCGGTGCCGTACCTGGTAGCGCTGAAATTGGCTGCGCAAAAATAGACGGAGGGAAATTCGAAATCCGCGACCCGCAGGCGGGTGCCCCGGAAATCCGAAACAAATTCAAGTTCGGAAACTCAAAGGTTCAAAACTCCTGTTTTGAATTTCCTGCTTTGGATTCAGGATTTGTTTCGGATTTCTGATTTCGTATGTCGGATTTATGAACGACCACCTGCCGCACCGATTCGTGTTCGTTGTCGGACTTCTGTTTGGCGGCAGCCTGGTGTTCCTTTCGCCGCCCTTTAGCGTGCCGGACGAGCTGGCGCATTTCCTCCGCGCTTATCACTGCTCGCAGGGCAAGCTCTATGCCTGCAAGCGCGACGGCGACACCGGCGATGATCTGCCTTCATCATTGACCGAGACCTACGCGGCGATTGCCGCCGGGGCCGGTTCTGATGAAGAGTTTGCAATCTCGTGGGCCAAAATCGACAAGGCCGGCAAGATTGCACTCGATCCGCAGCGGCGGCAGTTCACCGGATTTTCGAACATGGCCTTGTACAGTCCAGTGCCCTACTTGCCGCAATCCGCGGTCATTTGGGCTGCGCATCTTTGGCGGCCGGCGCCGTTGCGGATGCTCTACCTGGCGCGGATCGGGAACCTGATCGTCTATCTGCTCTTGGCCGCGGCGGCGGTCCGCCTCATGCCCATCCAAAAATGGACGCTGGCCATGGTGGCCTTGGCGCCGATGTCGGTCTACCTCGCAGCGTCCCTTTCGGCCGATGCCATGACGTTGGGCCTATCGCTGCTGGCCATTGCCATGACCCTGAGCCTGGCCCTCGGTCGCGAAACGCCAAGCCGCCGCATTTTGCTGGTGCTGGGCTTGCTGCTGGTGCTTCTCTCCCTGTCGAAACAAGCGTACGTGGGTCTGGCGGGACTGTTCTTCGTGATCCCCGCCAAGAAGTTTTCCAGCCCCGCGCGACGCTGGCTGATTGCCGCGCTGATGATCGGCGTGCCGCTGGCGATCGACGCCGCGTGGATGTATTCTCTCCGCGGGCTCTACGTGCCAATGCTTCCGGCTCGTGACCCCCCGGCCCAGCTCCGCTGGATTCTCGGCCATCCCGGGAGCTACACGTCGGTGGTCTTCAAGGCAATGTATGAGTTGAACGACTATTCGCTGATGATTGGCATGTTCGGCTGGCTGGGAGTGCGGTTACACCAGTGGATTCGCAACACCTATTGGGCCGCGCTGGGCCTCACGGCCGTGCTCGATGGCGGCAGGCCGCTGCCGCTGAGTTTTGCGCCAGGGCCGTGGCCTTTGGCACCTACGTGTTCACGTACGCGGTCATGGCGACCTTTGTCTACCTTTCCTGGGAGGAAGTGGGAATCAAGAGCATCGGCGGGATTCAGCCGCGCTACCTGCTGCCGATCATTCCGCTGCTGCTCTTGCTGCCCCGCGCGGGCGCGAAACTGGTTTCCAGCCGGTTCGCGCGGGCCGTCGTGCCGGTGGTCGCCATGTCGGTGACCGTTCTGGCCGCGGGCGTGACGTGCTGGACGCTGCTGAAGAGATATTATTTGTAGGGAATTATTCCACACGCAGCGCTTCCACGCCGTTGGCCGAGCTGATCAGCAGCACCGGCTTGCCGTCGATTTCCACCGTGGCCAGGCCGTTGACCTGCTCACCGTAGTTGAAGCGGTCGATGAGCGTGCCGTCGCCCGCGAGCACGTGGATCGATCCGTCGCAGCCGGGCAGAATCCATTGCCGCGCCGCGCCGGGCAAGAGCCGGCCCACGACGACCGGCTCCACCGCCTGTTCCGTGCCCGAGGGCAGGGCATATTTCCAGGCCACCGTGAAATTGGGATTCATTCCCAGCGCCGTGAATTTCCCGCTGGTGTGCTGCGGGTCGGGCACGAACATGATGCCGCACCAGGTCTCCGCGCCGTTGCCGGAGAGGTCGCCATGGGTCAAGTACTGCAGCGTGCCTTCGGCGATCAATCGGACGGCGTCGCGCAACCGCCCTTGCGAATCCAGGACGGCCACCGAACTGAAATCGTTCACGCAGTATAGTTCGCTTTGTCCCTGGGCATTGGCCGGGCCGGGCACAACGTTTCCGATGTTGAACAGGGTGCGGCAGGACCAGATCGGCCTGCCCTGCAACGACACGCATTTCACCCCCACGGGGCCGGCAAAACCAACGTAGGCCTTCAGCACGCCGTCGCCGTTCAGATCGCCCAGCTCGACATCGCTGAGGCCCGCATGGCGGTTCTCCAGGGCATCGGCCGGATAGCTCAGCAGCAGGTTGAACTTCTCGTCGAACAGGTGGAACCGCTGCTCGATGGGAGCAAAGGCCACGAAGTACCGCTTGCCGTCGCGCCCGCGCCGGAGCGCAAATTGATGAAGAACTCCTGTTTGGCAATTTGCGGTTTGTAAGTGGCGATCCGCTTGCCATCCACGCCAATTTCGCTCACCGAACGGAAGTCCTCGATGACAAAGATTCGCGGCGCGGCGCCCGGTTCCTTCGTCACCAGGATGTTTCCGGCCGGCCGGACCGCTTCGCACTTCCATTGCGGTTTCAGGCGAAGCTTCACCGGTTCGCGCTTAGCCGCGGCAGGCGTGGGCCTGGCCTGCTGCACCACAGCCGTCTGGGCCTCGCCCGAGAATTGGATATCGACTGCTTTTTCAATCTCCCTGAACTGCCGTTGAAACTCCTCTCGCGTCTGTTGGGCGAGGTCCTCGCCGGCCAGAAGCCGTTCCAGCTTGCGGGGGGCCGCCGCGGCGGCGGTCGGAATGTAGCCAATGATGCAATCCTGGAGAACTCCCTTGGCGTCGATGAAAAGTGTGGTCGGCGCCCCGACGATCCTCAGCCGATCACGGGCCTCGATGCCGGTTTCTCGCAGCAGTGGCACGTTGATCTTCAACTGCTTTGCCGCTTCCTCGATGGTCTTTGCCGGCGTGTCTGGATGGTCGAGGGTCACGGCCAGGATGGCCAACTTGTCGTTTTCTTTGTACTTGCCGTAGAACTGCTCAATCGTGGCTATCATCGGGTCCGCTTCCGTGATATCGGATTTCCAGAAGTAAATCACGGCCGACTTGCCCGCAATCGCCTGGCTGCTCCACGGCTTGCCTTGCAGATCGGTAAACTGAAACTCGGAGAGCTTCGTGCCGACCAACGCATAGGGTCCCGGATCCAGCAGGGCACGATGGCATTGCGTGCCTTCGGGCACTACGACTTTGAAGACCGAGGCGTCATCAATGGCCCCTCCCAATCGGGCCCGCTCGAAATTGACCACCATGCTGACGCCGCGCATTGCCGGTTCGCCCTCGCGGCTCGGCACAGGAGGCTGGTCGAATCGCATTCGCCGCAAGACAAAGGTTTTCTGGTCGATCCAGTACTCGCCGCTGCCTTCGCTCCGATTAAAACGCACGCGATAGCAATCGTAGTCGCCGATCCGCCCTGGTTCATCGAGCACAAGGTCCTGGTCGCGGACGCCATCGAGCAGCATGGGCAGCGGCTTCTCTTCCAGCAGAAGAGGCAACTGTGGCGATGCCCCGGCAAAACCCCTGTTCAGGATCTGGTTCAACACCACGTCCGCTTGCAACATCTGCAGCTTGATCTTCTCGGGGGCCTCCCGCAGAACCGCCTGATAGGGAATGTCCTTGGAATAGGCGAACCACTTCTTCCCATCGCAGACGAGCTCGCCCTGATAGAACTTCATGCGCAACTTATTGGGCGCTCGAAAGCCACCTTGAAATCGGCTTGTGCAGGTTCTTTGCTGCCTTCTTCCCACAGCTCGGCCGTGGCAAAGTCTTCATACGTCGGTGCATTCCGGTACGCCGCCGCCATCTTTTCCAGCACGTCGTGCGCCGCGCGTATACCGCCCGGGACGGGCTCGCCCGACGGTTTGGCGTCTGCCGTTGCCGAGCCGGCTGGACCGGGCGTTTGGGCGCCCTCGCCGGACGCATCCGCAGAGCCAGACCGCTTGCCGCAGCCGGCCGCTTGCAGCAGACCAAGGAGCAACGCAAAGAGCAACCATCCGGAGTGGCAACGCGTCATCGCAGTATCCTACATTCGATGAGAAACAACCACCGCCAGGAGTAAGTCCGGCTTTCCGGCCTGACCTGTCTGGCCGTTGTCAGGCTGGAAAGCCTGACGTACAAAGGGGAAACTTCATTATTCTCTAACTCGGCCGCCGGGTAAAGCTCGACTTCTTGACCACCCGCGGAAAGCAACGATAATAGGAAGTTGTGAGAATGATTTCGCTTAACCACCCCTGTTTACGCAGATTTCCCCAATGGCCGTCTTGCGATATGGGACCGATTCTTCGGTCGCCCTGAAGTTCGACGAGGGAGTGCCGTGGGAACAATGTGGCACGCCCGATGGAGTTCCGCTGGCCAATCCAGCGGCGGCAGTCGCCGCTGCGCTTGAGCAGCCGCTGGAATATCCTCCGCTGGCCCAAACGACTACCCCCGGCGATCGCGTCGTTGTGGTCCTGGGTTCCGACTTGCCGCAGGTTGCCCAAATTACGGCGGCCATCATCCAGGCCCTCATGACGTCCGGCGTTGATGCCGACGGTATCACGATCCTGCGGAGCGAAGACGACGCAACGGGCAAGGAGAATCCACTTGAGCTGGTTTCCGGGCCGGCGGCCGAGCGGATCCGCATTCTCTCGCACGAGCCGGCCAATCGGCGGAACCTGGCCTATCTGGCGGCCTCCGAAGGCGGCGAGCCAATCCTCTTGAATCGCCAACTGACCGATGCCGACGTCGTGCTGCCCGTCGGTTGCATGCAACGCGAGCACTCGGCCGGTTATTTCGGCATCCATACGACCATCTATCCGGAGTATTCCGATCACTATACGCAGGCACGATTCCGCAAACACGATCGTTTCATCGGCAACGGGCACCATCGCGAGTTGCAGCACGAGGTGAATCACGTCGCCTGGCTGCTGGGAGTCAACTTCTCGTTGCAAGTCGTGCCGGCGGCCGGCGACGGCATCTTGCACGTCCTGGCCGGTCAAAGCGACGTGGTGCGGCGACAATGCCGCGAGCTGTATCGGGCTGCCTGGCAGCGGTCCGTCGCCCAACGGGCAAGCCTCGTCGTGGCAGCCATCGAAGGCGCCCCGCGGCAGCAGACCTGGGAGAACCTGGGCCGCGTGCTGGAGAATGCCTCAAGTCTTGTCGAAGAGGGCGGGGCGATTGCCGTCTGCTGCGACCTGGCGGCGGCACCGGGTCCCGCTTTGCAGCGGCTCGTTGGCGGGCCTTCGCGGGAAGAGGCCGTGCGGCAGATCCGCCGCGACAATCCCCGCGACGCCTTGCCCGCCCTGCAGCTTGCTCGCACTTTGCAGAAGAGCCGTATTTACCTGCTCAGCCGTCTCGACCCCGCGTTGGTCGAAGACCTGGAAATGATCCCCATCGGCGGCCCCGACGAGCTGGTGCGACTGGCCCGGCGCAACCGCTCGTGCCTGGTCCTGGCCAACGCCGTGCACGCCATGGTCCGCGTGGAAGGCGAGCTCTAGTGGCTCGCCTCTACCTCTCGGAGAGGGGCAGAGGTATAAAGCTCCCCTCTCCCTCCGGGAGAGGGGCAGGGGGTGAGGGCTTTTCGATTCAGAAGAGGATTCCCGCCACTGTGAACATTTCACTTCAACACTTACAGGAAAACGTGGCCGAGGTTCGCGGCCGCATGGCTGCGGCGGCCGTTCGCTCCGGCCGTTGCGCAAGCGACGTGCGTTTGGTGGCGGTCACGAAATACGTCGGGCCGGACGAGATCCGCGGCCTGGTCGCCGCCGGCTGCACGGATCTGGGCGAGAGCCGGCCGCAGCAGCTTTGGGATCGGGCCGCCGAACTCCGCGATCTGCCCGTGCGATGGCACATGATCGGGCACGTGCAGCGCAACAAGGTCGAGCGGACGCTGCCGCTGGTGACGATGATCCATTCGGTCGACAGTCTCCGCTTGGCCGAGGCCATCGCGGACGCGGCCGGCAAGATCGATCGAACCGTGCCGGTTTTGTTGGAAGTGAATATCTCGCGCGAGCCGGCCAAGCAGGGCTTTGCTCCCGAGGAGATGGAACCGATTCTCCCCAAGTTGGCCGTGCTCGCCCATATCCAGATCTGCGGCCTGATGTGCATGGCCGGTCTGGAGGGCGGCGACGACGAAGCCCGTCGCGAGTTTGCCCGCCTGCGGACCCTTCGCGATCGATTGCGAGCATGCGCTCCCGCGGCGATTCGCCTGGACGAGCTTTCCATGGGCATGAGCGGCGATTATGAAATTGCCGTCGAGGAAGGGGCGACGATCGTCCGCGTCGGCTCGGCCTTGTTTGAAAGCCGCGAACGGTGATACCGATGAACCTGGTCCTTTACGTGTTGGGCGGCCTGGTGGCGTTTTATGCCGTGGTGATTCTCCTCATTGCCCTAGCCGGTGTCGTCCTAGCCGCTCGGCATGCCGGTGAGGCCGGCGCCGCATTGCTCGACACAGCCGATGCCCATCAAGTCCGGGTTGGCTGGGGGTACATCGCGCTGCTCTTGATCGGACTGTTTCTGTTTTATGCAGCCGTTGCCTTGGTGGCCATCGGCCTGGTAGCGGCGACCGCCGCTGTGATTTATCTTATGTGCTTGCAGGGCACCCCTGCGAAGGTGATCATTGCTGCCGGCGTATTTGGTTGCGCAATAGCCTGGGCGCTGCTGAAGAGTTTTTTTGCCGTGCCCCATCGCAAGCCCTTCGGTAACCGGATGACCGAGACCGAATGTCCCCGACTGCATGCCGCGCTTGCCGAAGTGGCGGCCAGGTTGCAGACTGATCTGATCGAGGAAGTGTACATCAATCCCGGAGCCGCCATTGAGGTCTGGCAGGAAGGGGGAGGGACGTTCGGCTTTTTTGCCGTGAGAAGCCGCGTGCTGACGCTCGGACTAGCGACGCTCCGCTACTTGAGCATCAGCGAGCTCAAGGCGATTCTTGCCCACGAATATGGCCATTGCAGCCGTCACGACCCGGCCTACGGTCGTTTCATCCGCCAGGTGACGCTCTCCAACGAGCAAGCCCTCGCCAACATTGCCGCCTACATGGGCCAAATGAATTACGTCAACCCGTTCTTCGGCTTCTTCTGGCTTTATCAGCGCTCCTACATGATCCTCGCGGCAGGCTTCTTGCGATCGCAGGAATTCATGGCCGACCGCCGTGCCGTCAGCCTTTATGGCAAGGACGCCTTTCTCAGCGGGCTGGTGAAAGTGTCGACCGACGGTGCGTTTTTCGAATCGACGATCCGGGACAACATCGCTTCGCTGCTGGGTGAAAGCAAGGCCCTGGCCAACGTTTACGAAACCTTTCGCAGCTTTCGCGACGAGGGCCTCAGTCCCACGCAACGAGAGGAAATGTACCGCGCGATGCTTATGCAGAAACGATCGCCCTTTGCCCCCCACCCCAGTTTCCACGAACGCGTCGAGGCGGTGTCCGGCTTTCCCGCCATCGACCAGGAAGAACCGGCCTCGGCCGAATCGCTCTTCGAGGATCTCACGGCCGTCGAACAAGAACTGACCGATTACTTGACCGTTCAAGTCCGTTCGGCGGGAAAGGTCCCGTGGCATTCTCCTGCTCGCTCCTCATAAGCACAACGAAAAAGAAGGCAAATGGCACGCCACATTTTCAACACGCTGTCGCTGATCTCGGCCCTGCTCCTTGTCGGCACGGTCCTTCTCTGGGCGTGGAGTTTCGGGACCGATCCTCGCAAGGACCGTCTATCTTTCAGCGACAATTTCCACGTCGGCTTCTACGATGGCCGCATTGCCTTCTTTAGCGACGCGCATGGCCCCTACCACCGAGGCAGCGAGATTTCACTCGACCGCGACATAGAGATTTCCTCGTATCGTGCGCTTGACGATAGGTTTGGTGGCATCTTCTACCGTTATTTCCGCTTGACCGACTCGACCTTGCTGTTCACGCTCAGCGTAAGCCTCCTCTACCCGCTGTTCGTGCTTTCTGTCCCGCCGCTGGTTTGGGCATGGCGGTGGTGGCAGGCCAAGACTGCCGCTGGCTCGGAAAACGCGAAGGGCAAATCGTGAGTGACGTTGGGCTTCTGCTGCATTGAACACAGTGCGTAGCCTTCGCTTTAGTGCCATCCCCACGCATTCGCATAGGCCTCTATTGGTTCGGCGAGTCGCGTGTAATTATGCAGCCAAATCACGGGCGTAAAAACAGCTTGAGCCACTCGCGATCAAGTCTTAGTTTCTGGGCAGCGGCAACCACGGGACCAGTGCTCGCGACTTGGCAAAATGCACAGGACGAGAGGGAAAGCATGTCTGCTTTACTGGCAAACTCGCCAAACGTCGCGCCGCGTAGCACCGGCGAATCAATAACTGTCTTGACGTGCCGCCCCCGCCGGGCCGGGTACCCTCTGGGTGCCGGCGGAGCGAAGGATTGGCCACTAGCACCAAACGGTTTTTTGGCTTTTGGTGTTAAGAAAGCAGTGTCAGGGTCCGGCACGGGGTAGATGAGGAGAAAGCGAGAGGATGAGTTGTCGATTGTCGAGCCAAGGAACTCGATGTTGCGCGGCATTGAATTGGTCGATGTAATCGACGAGCAAATGCTGTGCGGGGAATTCTTCCAGGTAAACGATCAGCGCCCTCGGAGTGCAGTACATGTCACCTTTGAGGTTGAAGAACATGCGACGTAGCGTGTCGACGAATTTGCCGGTGAGCGTTGGCGACACCGTCTCGGCAAACGCCGCACATGCATTGTAGAGCAGGCAAGCCAGCCATCCCATGAGTTGGGGCGGACCGCGGTGGAACCGTGGATGATGGCGATCGGGGCTCTCCTTGTCGTAGCCGCAGGGAACGGCATTGAGGGACTCACCATGGACCTGCACGCGAAAACCTTGTTCATGATGTTGGCGGAGGCGAAACCCGTCCAGCACTTCGCCCGCTTCGGCGTCACTGCTGGTATACATTGGGTGCCAACGGTCCTTCTTTGGCCCGCGGATCACCTGTCGGCAGACGATCGTGCGAACGGCATTCTCCTCGCTTTCGTTCTTGAGCACCGTCCGGGTTTCGGCCACGCGAATCTCCTTCGGCGGAGCCCCCTTACAGACGCCCGGTTCCTCGTAGCTGGTGAACGCCTCGGCCGGTAAACTTTTCCATCGCTCGACGCGGCTTGGATAGCGGCAAGCCCGCAAAGTGACTTCCAGGTTCTCGGTCGCCGCAGCCTGGTCCATCAGGGCCCGCACGTCCGCATCGCTCTTGCCGGCCCCGGCGTCGAACAGGGCGTGCAGCGAGGCGGGCTGGCCATAGCGCAGTACCCTGCGGGTCAGCAGTCCGGCGACATCGCGCAACTCGACGTTGCCCGGCGTGGCCTTGATGGTGGCGAAACGCCTCAGATTCACCTCGTAGCCCAAATACAGTTTCTCGCAACGCATGAACTTGTTGCGTGTGGTCACATAGCCCTTGGGGATCACGAATTTCTTGGTCCAGCGTGGAATCGAGTGTTCGTCAAAGCTCATCCGCAGGTCTTGCCCGTGCAATAGTTCCCAGGGGCTCGTGCGGTGACAGAAACGGTCCACCTCGTTCCACAGCACGTGCCGTCGCCAAGCGCCCACGTCGTATCGCGAGGGACAACGCCGCGCGTCACCGGTCAAGAGAGCGAACCCCACGTCCTGCATCTGGTCCAGGTGAAAAACTCGCTCCAATCCGACGACCAAGGCGAAGACGCTGGTCAAGAACCCCCGATCGAGCGAACCGTAGTCGTCGCTAAAGCACTCGCGGGCCGTGGCGAGCCAAGATTGCACTTGGGACCACAGCAGGAAAGCCCCAGCATACTGGGTGTTCGCAAAAAAAAATTGTCGGGCACTACGGGCACGAGCCCACCCGGCGCATGCGCATCGAGCACCTCGGCCGCCACGCCTTCCACTTCCTCTCGGGAAGCAGTTTGCCGGACTTCCTCCAGGGAGCCACGGTCCAAGCCGCACTTCTTGAGAAACTCCCACAGGGCCACCTTGGAGACGCGGAATTCCCACGTGCGCTCGATGAAGTCGAGCAGGTCGTCCCGCGTGGCCTCGGGGTGGGTGAAGAGAAACTCGGCAATGGAGCCGGCATGGCGCAGCAAGAGCTTCCCGTACGGGCGGCCGTTGAAGCGCTGTTGAATCTGTTGGACCACTTGTCTCGCGGAGAGTTTCCGATGGCGGGAGGCCGACCGAGTGCTGATCCCAACCAGGCGTGCGATCTGAGCCACTTTCAATCCTGAATTGCAGTGGAGCAAAAAATAACCGGCGATCCGCGAACTGGAATAGTCCCCGCCGCTGGGCTGAAGGAAACTAAACGCTGCCTGCAGAACGGCCCGCTGTTGATCATTCAACTGTTCAGGCTGGACTTTTGCCCCACGCAACCATTGTTCGAATCCTTGACCTTCCTTGGCCATGGTGATGCCTCCTTGACTGTCGCATTCCCTGCCGCGGAAGTATAATTACAAGACCGCTCAAAGTTAATACCAATTCCCCAAAAAACCGTTTGGTGCTGAGCACGAATCCTCTCTCGCCGTTTTCCGCTTGTTTTCCGGTGTTCCGCCGCCGCCCAGCCCGGCGGGCCGAGCGGCGGCGGAACACCGGAAAACAACAAGACGGCGTCCAGTGGTAAACGTAAAAGCCTATCGAACTGCCGATAAGTATCCCCACGGTGCCGTTCACCTTTCGACGCGGCAGTTCGGCAAGGCACGCTGCAGGCTCTCGATTCCCGCAGCGGAAACTTTGGTCCCGCTCAGATAGACCATGCCCAGGGCAGGAACCGTCTCAACGTGTTTCAGCCCTTGGTCGGTGATCGGCGTATCGCGGAGGTCAAGGGTGACGAGATGTTTCAACCCCGACAACCGTGCCAGGCTGTCGTCGCTGATCGCGGTCCCCTGAAGCGTCAGGCGCGACAACCTCCCCAGTTTGGCGATGTGTTCCAAGCCTTTGGCTGTCACCTGAGTGTTCTTCAGGTCCAGGTTCGCAAGTTCAGCGAGCCCCGCAAGGTGCTGCAAACCTTCGTCGCCTACGCTTGTACCGGCAAGACCGATGGATCGGAGTTTGGCAAGAACCGTCAAGTGTGCCAGTCCGGCATCGGTCACCTTGGTCTGCGACAATTCGAGCCCTTCCAGCGTCGGCATATTGCCAAGTTGTGCCAGCCCGGCATCGCTCACCTGTGTTCCCCGCACGTCCAGCGACTTCAAGCGGAGTTTGCTGATGTACAGCAACCCTGCGTCGGTGAGCTTGGTGTCGTTGAGGAACAGTTTCTCCAGATCGGCCAGGCCGCTGAGATTCTCCAACCCCGCGTCGGTGATTTTCGTGCGGTTGAGTTCGAGCCTGCGGAGCTTCGTGAAGACTCTCAGGTGTTTCAAGCCCGCGTCGGTGATCGGACTGCCGCTTACGTCCAAACCCTTGATTTGCGGATACGCAGTGAGGCGTTCCAGCCCGGCGTCTGTAATCTTGCCTTTGGGGAAGATCGCATAGAAGCCATCCACCCAGGAGCACTCTGGGTAAAGCGTGCCCCCCCATTTCGAGATCGCTACTGCAACCTTCTTGTTCTCTGCATCACGCTGCTGCTTCGCTTGATCGGCGGCCTTCGCCGTGGCGCCGCAGCCGACCAGCAGCAGAAACGCCAGGATGACGAACGATGTTCTCATGGCTTGGTTCCTTTTTCATGTAGGTGTCGAACAGGCACGGCGGTCCTCCCGCAGCCTTCCTCGCCGATTCAGTATGCCACTGCGAAGGCGCCCCTGCAAGAAGACTGCACAAGCTCCGCCTGAGCGCACCGCAGGTCGATGGCGAAACGGATCAGATCGTCTGCGCAATGGAGGTTGCTTGCGAGCCTATGCTTCGCGGCAATAGAATGCACCTTGACGCTCTTGCAAAGGTCATTTCCATAGTTGAGTTCCCTGGAGCCCTTGTTCGCCGCGACGATCCACGATGCCCTCTCCCTTGCCGATCGACGAAGTCCTGCCGCAAATCGTGGCGGCCCTGCGCACCTCGAAAGCGGTTGTCCTTCGAGCGCCCACCGGGGCGGGCAAGACGACCCGCGTGCCGCCCGCCGTGTTGGATGCGGGCCTGGCCGGGTGCCGGGACACCCCCTGGGTCGCGGGTGGCGGTTCGGTCGTAGTCTTGCAGCCCCGCCGCCTGACGGCACGGGCCTGTGCGCGGCGGATCGCATGGGAGCGCGGCGTGGCGCTGGGCGAGGAAGTGGGCTACCAGGTCCGCTTCGATCGCTGCACGGGCGCGAAGACGCGGCTCCAGATCGTCACCGAGGGCATCTTCCTCCGCATGCTGCAGGACGACCCGTTCCTGGAATCGGTCGCCGCGGTCGTGTTCGACGAGTTCCATGAACGGAGCCTCAGCAGCGACCTGGCCCTGGCCATGGCCCGCCGCGTGCAAGAGACCGTGCGGCCGGAACTGAAACTGGTGGTGATGTCGGCCACGCTGGCCGCGGAACCGATCGCCCGTTGGCTCGGCAACTGCCCCGTGGTGGAAAGCCAGGGACGGCTGCATCCCGTGGAGATCCGCTACCTGGAAGACGTGCGAAGCCGCACGGTCGCCGAGCGCGCGGCCGAGGCCGTGGAACAAATCCTCGATCGCACGCCGGGCGACGTGCTCGTCTTTCTGCCGGGAGTGGGCGAAATTCGCCAGACGGCACGGCGGTTGGAACCACTGGCCGCCGCGCGGAACCTGGCCGTGCTGCCGCTCTACGGCGACCTGCCGGCCGAGAAACAGGACGAAGTCCTCGGCCCGATCGGCCGCCGCAAGATCGTGTTGTCGACCAACGTCGCAGAGACCTCGCTCACCATCGAAGGCATTACGGCCGTGGTCGACACCGGGCTGGCCCGATCGCTGTCGTTCGATCCGCACGTCGGCATGGACCGCCTGCAACTGAGGCAAATCTCGCAGGCCTCGGCCGATCAACGGGCCGGCCGCGCCGGCCGCACACAGCCGGGCGTGTGTCTGCGGCTATGGGCCGAGCGGACGCATCGCCAGCGGCCGGTGGGCGACGAACCGGAGATTCGTCGCCTCGACCTGGCCGGGCCGATGCTGGAGCTCCGCGTTTGGGGCGAGAATGACGTCAACGCCTTCCCCTGGTTTGAAGCCCCACCGACCGCCTCCCTCGAACAGGCCGATGCTCTGCTGAAGCGACTCGGGGCGCTCGATGTGGCGGGAAAGGTTACTTCGCTGGGAAAATCGATGGCCCGGCTGCCGGTCAGTCCGCGACTGGCTCGGATGTTGTTGGAAGGTGATCGGCTCGGCCAATCGGGGGCTGTGGCCCTGGCCGCGGCGCTGCTCAGCGAGCGCGATCCATTCGGGCGGGGCGAGGATGCTTCGCCGACGAAAGGTTCGACAGGTTTCAAACCTGTCGCCACGGGCGATTCCGATTCGGATGTATACGATCGTGTGGCGGCACTGGAAGATTTTGAGGAGTCCGGCCGAACCGATTCGCCGCTGGGGCGAATCCATCGCTCGACGGCCGAATTCGTGTTGCACATCCGGAAGCAGTTGCTACGGGAATTGCGAGAGGGGAGAGGGGGGAGGAGGGAGGGGAGACACGGGGACTCGCATTCTCCGCGTCTCCGTGTCCCCGCTCTCCCCTCGTCCCTCTCCCCTCCCCACCTCTCCGTGTCTCCTCCGGCTGGCGAGGCCGTTCGACGTGGACTGTTGGCGGCATTTCCCGATCGGCTGGTCCGGCGGAGCGGTCCCGGCAGCCGCTCTGGACGCATGGTTGGCGGGCGGGGCGTGCGGGTGGTCGATTCGAGCGCCGTCCGCAATGCACCGCTGTTTCTGGCGGTCGACGTCGATCGCGGCGGGTCGGAAGCCCTGGTCCGGCAGGCATCGGCCGTCGAGCGCGATTGGCTTTCCGCCGATCGGCTCGCCCTGCGGACCGAGGTCGAGTTCGACGCAGCGAGCGGTCGCGTGATCGCCCGTCGCCGCGTCTACTGGGAAGATCTGCTCTTGGAAGAGAGCCCGGCGCCGTTGCCCGACGGCGAGGAAGTGGCCACGATCCTCGCCGCAGCGGCCGCGCAGTCGTTCGACGACGTTTTTCCGTGGGGCGACGCAGAGACGGCCGACTACGTCAACCGCGTCCGCTGCCTGGCCCAATGGATGCCGGAACTGGAACTGCCCGTCTTCGACACAGCCGGCCTGCTGGCCATCTTGCCCCGGGTGTGTCATGGCTGCCGGTCGCTGGCCGAACTGCGCATGGCACCTTGGCTCGCACACTTGCTGCAGCCGCGCTGACCCCGGAACAGCGACGGGCCTTGGCCCGCGAGGCCCCGGAGCGGATCGAGGTTCCCAGCGGCAGCCGCATCAGGCTGCACTACGAGCCGGGCAAGGCGCCGGTGCTGGCCGTGCGGATCCAGGAAATCTTTGGCCTTTTGGAGACGCCGCGGGTGGCCGGTCGCCGCGTGGCGGTGCTCTTGCACCTCCTGGCGCCCAACCATCGGCCGCAACAGGTAACCGACGACCTGGCGAGTTTCTGGCGGACGACGTATCATCAAGTCCGCAAGGATTTGCGCCGCCGTTATCCCAAACACGCTTGGCCGGAAGATCCCTATACGGCCAAGGCGGAGAAAAGACCGGGGACGAAAGGAACTTCGTAGAACATGTTCAATCACCTCACCGACATCTACGAGGCGATGATCGACTGGCCGAAGCGATTGGCGGCCGAAGAGCCGTTCTATCGCCACTGGTTCCGGCAGGCCGGGGTCAAGCGCGTCGTGGATGTTGCCTGCGGCACGGGACACCATGCGGCCATGTTCCATGATTGGGGCCTCGAGGTGGAGGCGGCCGATATCAGCCCGGCTATGATCGAACGGGCCAAGGCTGGCTTCGGCGAACCGGCGGGGTTGCACTGGGCCGTGCGGGGTTTTGACGAGCCGATTCCTGCGGCCGGGTCGTGGGATGCGGTCGTCTGCGTGGGAAACTCCCTGGCGTTGGCGCCCGGTCGCACGGCGGCGCTAAGGGCGGTCATGCGAATGATGGAAGCCTTGCGGCCGGGCGGTGTATTGCTCGTGCAGGTCCTCAATCTCTGGCGGCTGCCGGACGGTCCCTGCGTCTGGCAGAAGTGCCACCGCGTGCAACTGCCGCGAGGCGATGTGTTGATCCTCAAGGGCGTACACCGCTGCGACCGTCGCGGCTACGTCGAGTTGGCCGTCGCCGATCCCAACGGCGGGCCGCTGCTGGCCCACGAATCGCCGCAGTTCCTCGGCCTGGAAGAAGCCGAATTGGGCAAAGCGATGCACGTGGCGGGCGCGGCGGAAGTCCAATACTTCGGCGGCTATGCGGAACAGCCGTTCGATCGAGAAAAAAGCATCGACCTGGTCATGGTGGCGCGGCAGTAAGGGCACCACGAGAAGCACGAAACCTACGAAGAAAGAATGAAGGAAAGGTGAACGCTAATTTCCACTGATAAACACTAAATCCCATTAGCGTGCATTAGTGAAGATTAGCGTTCCCTTCCGTTTTTCGTGTGTTTCGTGGTTTCTTTGCCTCTTGCTCAATTTTCATAACGCCGCGCTACCTCCGTGGCTCCACGCCGAGCAGATTGCGGACGAAGAAATCGGCGCGGCGGCGGCGGCCATAGGGCGATTCCGCGGCGCCGTGGTTTGAGCCGGGAATGACCAGAAGCTCGAAATCCTTGTCGGCCCGGATCAGGGCGTCGACCACCTGCATCGTCGAGGCCGGATCGACGTTGGTGTCCATCTCGCCCACGATCAGCAGCAACTTGCCTTTCAAGCCAGGCGCCAAGGTCACGTTGGAGTTGGCCGCGTACTGCGGTCCCACGGGCCAGCCCATCCACTGCTCGTTCCACCAGATCTTGTCCATGCGATTGTCGTGGCAGCCGCAATCGGCCACAGCCACCTTGTAGAAGTCACCGTGGGTCATCACAGCCCCGGCCGCGCTCTGCCCGCCGGCCGAGCCGCCGTAAATGCCGACGCGCTCCAGGTCGAGATATGGATACTTGGCAGCCGCCGCGCGGATCCACAAGATGCGATCGGGAAGGCCGGCGTCGGCCAGGTTCTTCCAGCAAACGTCGTGGAACTTCTTCGAGCGGTTCGAGGTGCCCATGCCGTCGATCTGCACGACGACAAATCCCAACTCGGCCATCGCCTGGGCCGAGTAGAAACTCGCAAAATGCTTCGGCACGAACGAGTCCTGCGGCCCGGCGTAGATGTCCTCGATGATCGGATACTTCTTCGCCGCATCGAAGTTCGTGGGCCGGAAGATCACGCCGTAGATGTCGGTCGTGCCGTCGCGTCCCTTGGCCGCAAAGCGTTCGGGGATTTTCCAGCCGGACCGCAGCAGTTCGTGCCAGTCGGCCCGTTCCAACCCGCAAACCAGCTTGCCGTCGGCGCTGCGGCGGAGCTCGGTCACCGGCGGCAGATCGACCCGCGAGTAGGTGTCGATCAGGTATCGCCCGTCGGGCGAGAAATCAACCTTGTGCGTGCCGTCGCCCTCGGTCAGCACGGTCAGGCCCGAGCCGTCGAAGTTGACGCGTACGTAATGGAGGTAGTATGGGTCCTGGCCGGGGCGGATGCCGCCGGCGCGGAACCAGATCTGGCGTCCGGCCTCCTCAACACGTTCCACGCCGCGCACCACCCAAGGTCCCTTGGTAATCTGGTTCTTCACCTGGCCCGTCTTGGCGTCGTAAAGATAGAGGTGGTTCCATCCGTCGCGTTCCGACATCCAGATCAGCTCGCCGGAAGCATCGAGGTAGTTCAGATAGTACTTGCCCGAATAATCGATGAACGTCGGGCTGCGCTCTTCGACGATCGGCTTGACCACGCCGCTTGCGGCATCGATGGCTAGGAGCCTCAGGACCTGATGGCCGCGCTGGTTGTAAACAAATGTGAAGCGGCTGGAATCGGTGGCCCAGCGATAGTCTTCGATGCTCCAGGGATTATCGAACAGACGGTTCTCAACGGCCATCGACTTCCGGCCGGCGATGTCGAACATCTGCGGTCGCGGGACCGGCAGCGGGTCGCCGGGCTTGACATAAATGTGCGAGTGCAGCTTGGGCTGGACTGGAGCACCCGTTTGCGGGTCGCGGGGCGACGACTCGACGAAATAGACCTGGCGCTCGCTGCACTGTTTTGTGCGGACGGCGACCAGCTTCTTGGAATCCGGCGACCAAAAGAGCAAGCCGCCGTAGCCGTCATCGGCCGTGCCGTCATGGCTCAAGGCAAACTCCTCCTGGCTAACGCCCGGAGCTGGCCCAATCGAGCGAACGAAGACGTTGTTGTCCTTAATAAAAGCCTCCCAGCGGCCGTCGGGCGATTTGGCCTGCGCTCGCGACCCGGTCTGGCCACGGCGCCTGGTCCGGCTGCTTGCGGCCGGGAAGGCGTCGTCGATGGTCCTCGGTTCGCGCTTGTCCGGCTTAGATACTGTACGGATTTCCACTCTCGCGTCTTTGTCTTCTGCGACTTTCAGCCCCAGCGGGTGTCCTTTGTCATCGACCACCAGCCAGACGTGCCCTGCGTAAGTATGTTGTTCGTACACCTGACCGGGGCGCAGGCGGCCGTAGCTCTGCCGCTTGCCTTCCGTATCGAGCCAGAACAACTCCACCTCGCCAGCCATGCGGTTGATGAACGTCACGGTCGTATCGTCACCGGTATGGCGGCTGGACTGCGGACCGCCTTCGAAAGGCTGCAAGGTCTGTCGCGGCGCATCGCTGGCACGGGCAGCAACGGGCTGGCGGGAAAGCTCGTAACTATCCAGATTGCAGCGCCACCAGCGGTCGCCGATCTGGAGATCGATAGATTTGCCTGCCGGATCGAAAGCGAGTTGCTCGATCGGCAAGCGATCCGCTCGGACGTCGTTGATCTTCTGCTTTGCCAGGGCCTCGGCCAGCTTCTGGTGATTGAATGCCGGCCGCCGCCGGCCCTTTTCCGCCTCAACGACGACGAATTCACGGCTACTCGGCCCGGTGCGTACTTTGTACCAGAACTGGCGGTTCTCATCAAACCAGTGTGGGTCGATGCGGTCGCGGAAGATTTTGCCGCGGGTCAGGTTCGGCAGTTCGGCCGCGCGGGTGTAATCGGCCTTCGTGCCTTGGGCGAAGGCGGGAAAGGGAATGCCGAGGACGCACAGGCGACGGAGAAAGCAAGAGCCAATCTCATCGTTGTTTTTTCCCGCCCCCGAACTGCTTCAAATACAGTTCCTTGAACGAATTCATTTTGGGACCGACGGCGCCCTCGTTCTCCAGGCAGGGAAAGACCTCCTGCCACCAGCGATCATAATAGCCCGACAACTCCTTCACCACCTCGGGATGGGCGGAGGCGATGTCGTGCCGCTCGCCGTAATCGTGGGCCAGATCGAAGAGCTGCCACGCCGGCGACTCGCCCTGGCTGACACTGATGAGGCTGTAGTGCTGGTTGCGGACTCGGCATTCCGCGTACTTGGAGGCGGCGGCCTTGCCCTTGGGCCAGCGGCCGACGTGCGTGACCAAGAGGCGGTCCGGCCAGGGGGCCTTGGGGTCGCGGAGCAAGGGAACAAGGCTGCGTCCGTCGAGCTTCCTTGCAACGTCGCCGGGCACTTTCGCGCCGGCCAGTTCAGTCAGGGTGGGGAAGACGTCGATGTGGGCGGCCAGGCGATCGAACGTCGGCCGGCTTGAGCGTGCCGGGCCAGCGCCAGAACGAGGCCGCGCGGGTGCCGCCTTCCCAGGGCGTACACTTTTCGCCGCGCATGCCGGCATTGAAGAGTTGCACGCCTACCGTGCCGCCGTTATCGTTCATAAAAATCACGAGCGTGTTCCGCTCGATGTCCCATGCCTTGAGCTTCGCCAGCAATCGCCCCACGTTGTCGTCGATGTTGGCAATCATGCCGAAAAACTTGGCTACGTTGGGCCGAACGCGACCCGCATAGCGCTGCTCGTCCTCCTGGCGGACCTGCAATGGCATGTGCGGGGCATTCGTCGCCAGGTAGCAGAAGAACGGCTGCCGCCCCTTGACCTGCTCGATCCAGCGGGTTGCCTGCCGGAAGAAAACGTCGGTGCAGTAGCCGTCGGTCTTCTCGAAACGGCCGTTATGGAGAATCGTCGGGCTGAAATAGGTATTGCCCGGGGCATCGCCGCAACTGCCGGGATAACTTTGCCCGATGCCCCCCGCGCCATGGATGAAGACCTCGTCGAATCCGCGTTTGTCGGGCCAGTGGTCCGGTTCGTCGCCCAGGTGCCACTTGCCGAAGATGCCGGTCGTGTAGCCGGCCGAGCGGAGGACCTGGGCGATCGTGGTCGCCTTGAGGCTCATCCGCTCGCGTTCCTCGATCGTATGCGTCACGCCGGACTTGAATTCGTGCCGCCCGGTCATCAACGCGCAGCGCGTCGGCGAGCAGGTGGGGCTGACGTGGAAATCGGTGAACCGCACGCCTTCATCGTGCAGGCGGTCGAGGTTCGGCGTTTTCAGAACCGGGTTGCCGTGGCACGAGAGGTCGCCGTAGCCCTGGTCGTCGATGAGGATGAACAGAATATTCGGCCGGGCGCCGGCGACTTCCGCGACGGCCTGTTGGGGGCCGATGGCAAGACCGACAGCCAGTAATGCAAGAGCATACTTCATTGGTTGCACCGGCCTCTACTTTTCAGGTGTGAACTTCACCACGCTGAGATTGACCGCCTTCCAGGAGCTGGCGTCGCGGGGACGGACCTTGACCTCCTGCACCCCGCGATTGGCAATCTCGACCGTGCCCAGCGCGACGTCGCTGAACTTGCCCCAGTCGCCGGTGGCAGTTACCTTGCCGAAAAGCTGCTTCCCGGCGACTTCCAAGGCGATCTCGCTTTCGCCCCCGGGTATTGCGCATTGGGCCGTCACCTTGTAGACGCCCGGCCTGGTGAAGTCGACCTTCCACGAGGCCCAGTCGCTGGAATTGTCCCAGAAGCCGAGATTCGAAATGCCGCCGTGCTGCTCGACCTTGATGCCGTCGCCGTGCAGTTCGGCCGCATCGGCGTCGAGCGCGAGGGTGCCGCGGCGATCGGGCTTGAGAGTGGAAGTCGGCGCGGCGAAAGAGACCGGCTTGAGTTCCGTGCCAATGATCTTCAGCCCCGTCGTGTACTTGGAGACCTTCTTCTCGGGCAGGGTCACGACCAGGCCTTCGGCGGTCTGATTCCAATCGAGTTTGCCGTCATAGCCCAGGAGGCTGACGGCGGTGATGTTGTTGATGTTCTCGCCGGCCGGCTTGGCCAACGAGCGGACGACGAGGCGGCCGTCCTCCGGCCAACCCAGGGCGATGGCATAGAGCACCGGACCCTTGGTGGTAAAGCGGACTTCCTTGGCGCTGTACTTGAAGTCCTCGCCGAAACTGCCGCCCTTCACCTTCACGGCGCTTTCGCCGTAGACCAGCCAGGGGCGGCTGCCGTAGATCGCCTCGCCGTGGATGGCCGTCCAATCGGCCAACTCCGCCAGCATCTGCTCGACCTCGGCATCCAGCGAGCCGTCGGGCCGCTGCACGACGTTCAAGAGCAGGTTGCCGTTCTTGCTCACGTTGTCCACAAGCATGTGGATGACCCAGCTCACGGGCCGGAACTTCCAGTTGCGATTGTAGAACCAATCGCCGATCGAGGTGTCGGTCTGCCAGGGATGGGGGTCGATGCGGGGCATGATGCCGCGTTCCAGGTCCTCGACCCAGCGGCCTTCCGATTTTTGCTTGCAGTTGTAGATGACTTCGCACTGGCCGCCGTGCAAGGCGGCATTGGAGTTGTACAGGTGGGCGATCATGCTCAGGCCGACTTCGTTGCCGAAGGCCACGCCGCCGTCGGTGTAGAGCAGGTCGGGGTGGTAGTTGTCGACCAGTTCCTTGATCTCGGCATACCATTGTTTCTGCCAGCGCGGATCGTTGCTGTACCAGCCGCCGTCGCCCGGCTTGGCCGGGAAGTGGTAGAGGTCCTGGTATTCGGGATTGGCGCCGTCGTAGGGCACGCCCGCCTTCGGTCCCGTCTTGTCGGAGCCGTGGCTGACCTGGAACCAGTTGAAGCTGGCGCCGAGGTGCTCGGAGACGCCAAACCGCAGGCCGTTCTTCTTGGCCGCCTTCTGCCAATCGCCGACCACGTCGCGCTTGGGGCCCATGTTCACAGCGTTCCACTTGTGCAGTTTGGAGTTCCAGAGGAAGAAGTTGTCGTGGTGCGAGCCCATGCTGACGAAATACTTGGCCCCGGCCTTCTTATAGAGCTGCATGAGGCGATCGGGGTCCCACTTCTCGGCCTTCCAGAGGGGGATGATGTCCTTGTAGCCGAACACCGACGGGTGGCCGTAATGCGCGATGTGGTACTTGTAGTGGCCGCTGCCCTGCTCGTAGATGCCGCGGGCGTACCAATCACCGTCCATGGGCACGGCCTGCGGACCCCAGTGGGCCCAAATGCCGAACTTGGCGTCGCGGAACCACTCCGGACACTGGTACTGCTTCAACGAATCCATCGTGGGCTTGAACGGTCCGGAGGCGACGGGCAACTTCATGGTCGCAGGCTTGTCGGCGGCGAAGGCCAGCCCGCTCTGGACCAGCAAGAGAAGGAAAGCGGCGGGCACGAAAACGGATCTCATCAAGGTCTCCTCGAAAAAAAGGTGGGGTGGGAAGGTGGGGGGCGGCTTTTCCGCGCGGGCAAATTGGATAGAAGCGGCTATTATAGACTGGACGTGTGCTAACTGCAATTTGCGGAGCAGCATGTTCCACGTGAAACGCCCAGTTTCAGCATTCGGAAAACTCGCCCCAGACCCGTTTCACGTGAAACACGGAGGCGCAGGACGGGCTTCCCAGCCCGTCACCCGCTACCGACGGCTCGGGAAGGCCGTCCTACGACTGCGAGCCGTACCACGTCCCTATTCCAGCGGGTTGATCACCAATCCGCTGAGCAGCTTGGGATAGAAGTAGGTGCTCTTGGCCGGCATCCGCTCGCCGGTGAGGCTGATCGTGCGAATGTGTTCGACGGAGGCGGGCATCACCAGGGCCGCCAGGGGAAATTCACCCGTTTTCAGCCCGTCGACCACCTCCTGCACCAGGTGCACGTAGCGAGGTTTGGGCAGATCCTTGCCGCCCAAGAGGTCCTCGATCAGCAGCCGGTGGAGGACCGCCACACCCAGTTCCTGCCAGGGGGCCGTGTGCTCTTTGGCCACTTCGGCCATGCGGTCGCGGCCGGCCTCGGTCAGATCGGCCAGCACCCAGCGCTGGTCCTTCTGCGTGAACAGGCCGATCGTGCCCTGCTTGTTGCCCGTTTCGATATCTTCCCAGACATTCGCCGCCTGGTCCGCTCCGTCGCCCGCCGGCCGGATGGTGAAGCACGGCAAGAGCCGGGCGGCCAACTCCTCGCCCGTCAGCGGCGGCAACCCGCGAAACAACCGGTGAGTGGGCATGACAATCAGCCCAGGGTCCTCCATTCCCACGAACATCATCAGCACGAAGTTGGCCGGATGTTCCTTGCTGAGAAAGCCCGATTCGTAGACATGACGACGATACTCGCAAGCCGTTTCATAGCGGTGGTGGCCGTCGGCGATGAAGATCGGCTTGGGTCCGACCACGGCGGCCACGGCGGCGATGGTGCGAATGTCGGTTACCGCCCAAAGCTTATTCACCACACCCAGGTGATCGGTTGCCACGACCGGGGTCAGTCGGCCGATCGCCTCGTCCAGGATTGCCTGGGCCGCGTTGGCCGGGTCGGGGTAAAGGCCGAAAATCTGGCTCAGGTTGGCCTTCGTCGTGGTCATGAGCATCAGCCGGTCGATTTTGGGACCCGGCAGCGTCTCTTCGTGGGGAAAGACCTGTCCCTCGCCGAACGGCGACAACCGCAGGCGGGCCATGAAACCGCGGCGATTGTAGGTAACGCCGTTGGCCGTGAACTCCTGATGATAGACGTAAATCGCCGGATCGGGGTCCGTGTACAGCACGCCTTCCGATTGCCAGTCCCGGTAGAATCGCTTGGCCCGTGTGTAACGGTTGTTGACCTCGTCGTCGTCGCCCGGCTCGATCTTGTTGAGGATCAGGCGGACGACATTGTAGGAGTTCTTGCGGTAAAGCTCGGCCTGGAGATCCGGGCCGATGACGTCGTAGGGCGGGGCGATCACGTCGCTCAGGGCCCCGACTTGGCCAAGGTTGTAGCGAACGGCACGAAAAGCTTGAATCTCAGGCATTGCGGTTACGCGATTGAGGAAGGGGCGGAATTCTCAAAGTGTCCGCGCGACTCAGAGGGATGTCAAGCGGCCCCCAGCGATTTGCGGTACGATAATCCCTATATGAGAAATCGATGCGAAGTCTCGTCGGCCCTGGAAAACGTCCGCCGCATGGTGGCAACATGCCGAGAGAACTGCCGCCAAATCACGGAGAATGCCCTTGCCCGGCCGATTCGCTCGGTCGGAATCGTGGGCGCCGGGATCATGGGGACGGCAATTGCCGTCGAGCATGCCCTGCATGCGGTCCCCGTGGTTCTGATGGACAAGAGCCCCGAAGCCCTGCGGCACGCGGCGGCGGTCGCGGCAGGTGAACTGGCAGCCGTGGAGCGCAGCGGGGAGCGACTCCCGCTGCGGCAGACAATCGCTTACACCCTCAACGACGCCGACCTTGGGGGCTGTGACCTCGTGCTGGAATCGATCGTCGAGAAGCGGCCGGCCAAGCAGGCCGTGTACGCCCAGATCAGACCGCGCCTGGCCGACCGGGCAATCCTGGCCACGAACACCAGCACGATTCCCATCGCCCGGCTGTCGGCGGGACTGGCCGATCCGGGCCGATTCTGCGGACTGCACTTCTGCCATCCAGTCCGCCTGCGTCCGCTGGTCGAGGTGATTCCCGGTCCGGCGACCAGCCCGGAAACCCTGGCAGCCGTCGTGGCCCACTCCATCTCGCTGGGCAAGCTTCCCCTGGTCGTCGCCGACGGTCCCGGTTTCATCGTGAATCGTCTGCTGTTGGCCTATCTCGACGAGGCCCTGGCAATGGTCACTGACGGAGTGCCGATTCCGAAGATCGACGCCGCCATGGTCGAGTTCGGCATGCCACTTGGGCCGCTGGAACTTCTCGACGAGATCGGGCTGGACACGGCATTTCAAAGCGGGGTTGTGCTGGCCGAAATCTTTGGCGAGCGGTCTCGCGGAAGCGAGCTCCTGGTTCGAATGGTGAAGGCTCAACAATATGGAATGAAAGCCGGGGCTGGTTTCTATGCTTACCCGGAAAAAATACCGAACCCCACTTGTGGTGAAATTGCAAGGGCGCTGCAACTGTCGGGCAGGTCTGATGGCGAAGGACGAGCCGACCCGGTGGTGATCGCCGAGCGGCTCCTGCGGCCGATGTCCGCCGAGGCAGCCAGAATGCTGGCGGAGAAGAAGGTCGCCTCGGCTTGGCAAATCGATCTGGCAGTGATTTTTGGGCTTGGTTTCCCCTTCTGGCGCGGCGGGCTGCTCTGGTGGAGCAACCCGTAGGGTGGGCCGAGTTCTACGAGTCCCACCTTTGAGTCGTTGCTTGAGCGGATTTTTGGTGGGACTCGTAGAACTCGGCCCACCCTACTTGGCACTGGTGCGGCGGGCTGGAGCGAGAAATTCCTTTTTGAAAGAGCTTTTCATTTGCGGTAAATTGCAGTATGCTGACAAGTGAGGGCGAGCGGGGCGCAGAAGAGGCAAATCGCCACGCGTTTCACCGACGCAATCGTGGGAGGTGGGTCAAATGTTTGTACAAGCGGAAAATTGGAATCGGTACCGGGGTTCTCGAGTCAGGCCATATCGACAAGATTGGCCGAATCGACGCAAGACAGGGTTTACGCTCGTCGAGTTGCTGGTAGTGATCGCGATCATCGGCATCCTGATCGGGCTGTTGTTGCCGGCCGTCAATGCGGCCCGGGAGTCGGCGCGGCGGTCGTCGTGTTCGAATAACATGCGCCAGATAGCCCTGGCCGTCTGTACCTACGAATCGGCCATGCACCAATATCCGATGAACTGGGGAGTGGTTTCCTCCGCCGGAACTCCGACCACAAGCGCCACTGTAAATAGTTCGGCCCCGATCGGTGTCAGTTGGCTGGCGGCGATTTTGCCGCAGCTTGACATGGGCACGCTCTACAACCAGCTTAGCCTCTCTCAGCCAGGTCAACTATTGACCGTAAATAGTGCATCATTCTACGCTGTGGGATATACGAATTCTTCCCTTGGGATCAACAACGTCCAGGCCGCGACCACTCCCATCAGCACCTTCATCTGCCCATCGGACAAGGGGACCAACCCCGGCAACCAGGCGATGACTCTTGCCGGCAGCGTGTTGGCCATCACGAATTACAAATCTTGTGCGGGCAGCAACTGGGCCATAACGTATTCGACGTCGGCGAACGCCGACGGCCCACAAAATAGCTGGCCGGTGGGCCGGAATAATGGCCTTACTGACGGCTTGGATCACGGCAATGGCCTCATTTGCCGCGGCGGCGCAGCGGGCACGAGCAGTCTCAGCGCTCTCGGCGCCCCCTTCCTGACGGCCAACATGGACGTTCGCGACGGCGCCAGTAAGACGATCATGATGGGAGAAGCCATACCCCAGTATTGCGGGTGGTCGCTCTGGTTCTGGTTCGACGGTGCGACCGCAACGTGCGGCGTTCCCATGAACATGTATCGCTACATGACAACCCTTGCCGCAAACGACTGGAAGCACAACTATGGCTTTGCCAGCCGGCATCCGGGGGGCGAACTTCGCCAGTTGCGATGGCAGCGTCCACTATTTGAATCAGACGATCGACATCCAGCTTTACTGGGCATTGGCAACCATCGACGGTGCTGAAGCGGTGACGCTCGACGGCACGCCGGTGGATTGGCCGCAGTAGTTACGCATCGAGCACCCTAGGGCGGGTAGAGCCCGGAAGAATCGCATGGCCAAGTTTGCCGTAATTCTGCCCGCCGCGGGACGCAGCAGCCGCTTCAAGGACGCCTATTACAAGAAGCCGTTTGTGCCGCTGGCAGGCCGGGCAGTGTGGCTTTATTCCGCCGAGCGCTTCCTGCAGCGCAAGGACGTTGTGCAGGTGCTGGTGGTGATTGCGCCGGAGGACCGCGAGGACTTCAACTTCAAGTTCGGCTCGAACGTGGCCATTCTCGGCATCGACGTGGTGCCGGGCGGGGCCGAACGTTTCGATTCGGTGGCCGCCGCTTTGGCCCGTGTCAAGCCCGAAGCCGATTTCGTCTGCATTCACGACGCTGCTCGGCCGTGCCTTGCCGACGCGTGGATCGACGAAGTCTTCCGCGCTGCGGAAAAATCCGGGGCCGCCATCCTCGCCATCCCCGTTTCCAATACCTTGAAGCGGGTGGGCCGCGATCGCAAGATCGAAGAAACCGTGGCCCGCGACTGCCTCTGGGAAGCCCAGACGCCGCAGGTCTTTCGCCGGCAACTGCTCCTGGACGGCTATGCCCGGCGGGGCGACTTTCCGGCCACCGACGACGCGCAGGTCGTCGAGCGGATCGGCCACGCAGTGACGGTCGTCCCCGGCTCGCCCATCAACCTCAAGATCACGACCAAGGAGGATCTGCGACTGGCCGAACACGCCTTGAAGGCCCTCCCCAAGCCGAAGTTGCTCGGCTCGGCGCATCCCTTCGACGACGATGACAAGTGGCGGTGAAGAGAAGGATGAAGGATGAAGGATGAAGGATGAACAAAGCAGCCAGTTCATCCCTCATCCTTCATCCTTCATCCTTCATCCTTCCGCCTTCATCCTTCATTCTTCCCTATGCCCGACATCGTTTCTGAACTCCGCTGGCGCGAACTGATCCACCAGACTACCGACAACGCCAATCTCCAGGCCTGGCTCAACGAGAAACCGCGGACGATTTATGTCGGTTTTGATCCGACCTCCGACAGCATGCACGTGGGCAATCTTGTGGCGGTCATGCTGCTCCGCCGCTTCCAGCAGGCCGGGCATCGGCCCATCGCGCTGGTGGGCGGGGCGACGGGCATGATCGGCGACCCCAGCGGCAAGAGCGAAGAGCGCAACCTGTTGAACGTCGATGTCCTCCGCGCCAATGTCGCCAGCCTGGAGAAACAGTTGCAGCGTTTCCTCGATTTCGACTGCGGCGCCAATTCGGCCCTGTTGGTGAACAACTACGATTGGATGGGCACCTTCGGCTACCTCGGATTTCTCCGCGACATCGGCAAGCATTTTCCGGTGAATGTCATGCTGGCGAAAGACTCGGTCAAGGCGCGGCTCGAACGGACCGACGCCGGCCTGAGCTATACCGAGTTCAGTTACATGCTGCTGCAGGCCTACGATTTCGTCTACCTGAACGAACATTATGGCTGCGAGCTGCAGGCCGGCGGGAGCGACCAATGGGGCAACATCACGGCGGGCATCGATCTTGCCCGGCGGATCCGCGGCGTGCAGCTCCAGGGCATCACCTGCCCGCTGTTGACGAAGTCCGACGGCACGAAGATGGGCAAGACCGAGTCCGGGTCGCTCTGGCTCGCGGCCGACAGGACCAGCCCCTATAGTTTCTATCAATATTGGTACAATACGCAGGACGCCGACGTGGGCAAATGCCTGCGCTACTTCACGGACCTTGGGCAAGCGGAAATCGAGCAGTTGGAGAACGAGCACGCCGCCAACCCCGGCCAGCGTGCGGCGCAAAAGCGACTGGCCGCCGACCTCACGCGCCTTGTACACGGGCAGCCGGGGCTGGCCGCGGCGCTGAAGGCCTCGGAAATCCTCTTCGGCGCGGAAATCGAGCATTTGTCCGATGCGCAGCTTACAGAGGTTTTCGCCGACGTTCCCAGCAAGGAGTTGCCGCGTTCCCTCTTGGAGGGGACGGGAATTGCAGTCAGCGACGCGCTGTTCGAGGCCGGTTTGGCCAAAAGCAAAGGCGAGGCCCGCCGCGCGATCGGCGAGGGCGGGGGCTACGTCAACAACCGCCGCGTCTCGAGCGTCGATGCCCGCTTGACGCCCGCCGATCTGGCAAGCGAGTCGATCATCGTCGTCCGCAAGGGCAAAAAGAACTATGGCTTGCTGCGGTTCGTAGAATAAAACATGCGGAAGAGATTTCGGTTCGCGTTGATCGCCTTCGTTGTGCTGGGCCTCTTGGCGGCAGCGGGCTTTGCCGTCTTTCACGCCTCGCAGCAAGTGCCGGAGTTCTATACCGAAGCGCTTTTCCTGCCGGCGGAGAATCAGGAGAAGGAAAGCGATCTGATGCTGAAGCAGGTCACAACGCTCCACAACGACTTGCAACGCAAAGGACCGTGGCAGCAGGTCTTCAGGGCGCAGACGATCAACGGTTGGTTGGCAGTCGATCTGCCGCGAAACCACCCCACCCTCCTGCCCCGCGGGATGCACGATCCACGCGTGCATATCGGCCCGCAGGGAATGACGATGGCCTGCCAGGTCGACTGGCATGGGTTCCACGGCGTCGTTTCCCTTCAGGTCAGCGCCTTTGTCGAGTCGGATGAGGATGACGTGGTGGGACTGCGGATCCACAAGGCCCGGCTGGGAGCGATCCCCTGGTTGTTCGCCAGCGCGCTGGAGAAGATCAGCGACGCTGCCAAGAAATCGAACGTCGACATCCGTTGGCGGCAGGCCGACAGCGACCCGGTAGCCTTGATCAAAATCAACTCCGCTGCGGACGCTCGCAGGCAGGTCCTGCACATCAAAACCATTCGCCTGGAAGAAGGGGCCTTGGTCGTCGCCGGCACGACGGAGACGGCGGGGAAATAGAAGGGGAGAAAGGAAGAAAGGGAGAAGGGGGACGCGGAGAAGGATGGTCTGCGTCTATGCGTCTCCCCTCTCCCCTCTCCCTTCTCCCTTCTCCCCTCTCCCTTCTCCACTCTGCCACCTGAACCGCCACTCCCCCGCCTGCCGCCGCAATTCGACCCGTCCGGCGAGCCTGCCGCCGACAAGTTCAACGATCATCTCGTTGTCGGTCCAGACTTCGACCGAATACGTCCCTTGGTCCCAGCGTGCGACCGTGCCGCGGCCGCCGGAAACCGGACCTTCGTAGTCGAGGTACATCGGGCGATGGTCGGCCAGCGCGTCGCAGGCGATGTCGAGTCCCGGTTCGGGCAGATGGGGCAGGGCCCAGGTCTTCAGCGTTTCGCCATCTTCGAGGAAGAAGTCGTAGTGCAGGCCGCGCGGGCTGTCGTGAATCAACAGAGCAAATCGCGGCATGGCAGATTCTTCACTCCCTGCCCCTCTCCGGGCACCTTGCGCAGCATGGTCGTAGAGAGGGAAGCAATGCTACGGTATTTCCACGAGGTGTCGACGCAGCAGCACGAGCAGTTCGGGCCTTTGCCGCAAACAGGGCAGGAACAGGCCCTGCACGGCATCCAAGGGGCAAGAATTCTCGCGTGGCCAGAGGAGGAAGCCGTCCGCCAGCGACGAAAACGCGCGGAATGAGCTCCAGTCGTCGTAGCGCAGCCGTCCCAGCCATTGCTGCTTGACGCCGCCGCCGTCCACCGTGAAATCCACCGGCACGAACAGTCGCCATCCGGCCAAGCCCAGGGCGATCAGCGACAGAAGAACCATGGACCCACTGGCCAGCACGAAATAGATCAAGGCACCAACGGCCAGAAACCCCAGGGCGGCAAGCAAGGCGACCAGCGGCCGCTGCAAGGGCCAAGATTTCCAGCGGATTTCTCCGCCGCCATCTTGCGTCGCGTCAGGCGGTTCGAGGATTGTCGACATACCCCCAGTCTATTTCCGGCCGAGGCGAAAATCCAGCGATTTATTCTCGGGCATCGAACAGTTCGACCAGGCGGGGAACGATCGCCGCGGCGGCCCGGGCGCGATGGCTGAGATGGGACTTGACCAGGGGACTCAACGCGCCGAAACTGCGATGATATTCCACGATCTCGAAGAGCGGATCGTAGCCGAAACCGCCGCTGCCGCTGGGGGCGAAGAGAATCCGACCGCGGCAGGAGGCCGCACTCTCGCCGCGGACCGCACCGCTGGGGTCGGCAACACAGATGTGACAGACGAACTGGGCGCCGCGCTGTTCCGGCGGCACGTCGCGCAAGGCCACCAGCAACTTCCGATTGTTGTCGGTTTCCGTCGCCGCAAGACCGCTGTAGCGGGCGGAAAGCACGCCGGGCGCTCCGCCCAAGGCATCGACCATCAGTCCGCTGTTGTCGGCCAGGACCCACTGGCCCAGGTGCCGGGCCTGCTGCGTGGCCTTCAGGGCGGCATTGGCCGCGAACGTGTCGCCGTCTTCGGCCACTTCGATCGCCTGCGGATAATCGGCCAGCGTGCGAAATTCCAGACCGACACGGGCCAGCAGTCCGGCAAGCTCTTGGCCCTTCTTCCGGTTGCCGGTGCCTAGAACCAGGAGACGAAACATGGGCGGCCTTTGCCCGATCCTACTGCCCTGCCATATCGAGCCGCTGCGTCAACTGGCGGCGGATCGAGCGCTTGGGCACCTCCACGAGGATCGGCTGGGTGTCGAAATAGATGCCGGCGAGCGAGTTCGGCTGCATCGCCCCCGCTGCCCCCGGCACCGGCTTGGCGCGAAAGAATTCGATGATTCGATAAATCTCCGGGTTGATTTCGATTTTGCCGTCGGAGCGCGGTGTTCCGTAGGAATCGAAGCTGCCCACCGTGACCAGGCTGGCGTTGCGATCGTGGAACTCATAGGCATCGTAGCGCTTCATCCGCAAGGCTACGGTCAGCTTGTGGGCCTTCTCGGCGGCATCCGCCAGGCCTTGCTTGGTCGATTCGGGACCGGCCTTGGCGCCGCTTTCGATCGCCCGGATCTCATTCTGATTGATAATCACCTCGCCGGTGAAGTGCGCGACTTGCACCGTATATTTTCCCGGGCAATCCAACAAACTGTGCTCGACATTCTTGTTCATCTGCAAGACCAGCTCGTCCACGCCTCCCTTGGGAGCGAAGTAGTCTTCGGGCAGGAGCGGATTGCGGGTGATGAAGGCGTGGGCCAGCGGCCCGGTTTGCTTGCGGCTTTCGATATACTGAGGCAAGCCCTGCACGTTGGCCTGCATCGACCGCCATCCGGCCAGGCTTCGCGAATCGCCGTTTTCCCCCTTGGCGTGCAGGCATTCGGGATCGGCCGCCTTGAGTTTCTGCAGGGCCTTGCGGGCGTCGGGATCGTCGATCGCGGGGAAATTGCCCACGACCACGGCGATTTCCTTGATCGCCCCGTCGCGGTAGGCCTGGGGATTTTCGGTGAACTTTTCGTAGACATGACGATGCGGGGAGCGGAAAAGCGGCTGCACGTCGCCGTTGGGATCGTCCAGCTTGAAGTCCATACGATGGACGAAGGCCTCCATACGGTACCGCTTGCGAAGCTCCAGCACCAGGTCATGCGCCTGCTGCTGGGCGTCCGCGCCGTTGAAACTGCAGGCCATGATGATCCACGGCCCGTGCTCTTCCTTGAGCGTGTATTCCTTGGCCGCATCGGCCTCCACGCGGCTGGTGGCCAGTAGGTTGGACCAGGGGGTATCAGCCCGAGAGATCGCCGTCGCTTGGATGCCCAGCGCCAGCCCCAGAGCCGCAGTCCGGAACGCCCATTTTCCGATCATCGCCAACTCCATCAATGCTTAACCATGCCGCAGATAAGTGGTGCTTCCTTGCACGGCTGAGAGCGGCAAGCGAGTCATTCGGCGGAGTGTAACCGATCGGCCAGCGGGGGGCCATAGGGAAATTTTGCCAAGACGGTGGACCGGTGGACTTGCCGTACTCAATCTTCGACGGGCTCGATCGATGCCGACATCGATCCTCGACAGTCGGCGATCATCACGTCCTTGCCGTAGGCCTGGATTTGGTCTCGCTTCAGCTCGGCATGCTCCAGGGTCGTGGTCAGAACGATCACGCGGCCCTGCGTGTCGACTTCCTGGGCCATCTGATAGCCTTTTTCCACCGGGTAGGCAAAGAGTTCCAGGAGCATGGTAATGACATATGCGTAGGTGTGGTCGTCATCGTTCCAGAGGACGACATTATAGCGCGGCTGTTTCTTCGGTTTGCGTTTCTCGCTCTTGCGGGGTTCGGGAAGAACAGTCGCGGTCGGCTCTTCGACAACCGCAGCAGCGGCATGGTCAGTCATCATTCCCTCGGAAAAACGTGGTGAAAAGCGGCTGGGGCACGGTTTCCCAAGTGCACGCGGAGGCCTGTAGGGAACGCGGGGCACCCGCTTGCGGGTCGCGGCGTCCCGCAGTTAGCCACGCGGAACGCCCCGGAGGGCATTTCCTACACATGTTCCTCCCGCATTATATTGTCCATCGACCTTCTGGAACAGGTTTTGTAGCACGAACGGTTTCGGTAGAATACCTGGGACATATCCCCTACGCTGAAAGGACCACGCATGCCTGCTCTCGATCAATACTTGACGGCCCATGCAGCTCAATTTGAGGCCGAGCTGTGCGATTTCCTGCGAATTCCCAGCGTCAGCGCCGATCCAACCCACAAGACGGATGTTGACAATGCAGCCAAATGGGTGGATGCGAAATTCCGAAAGTTGGGGTTGTCATCCGAGATTATCCCCACCACTGGCCACCCTTTGATTTATGCGGAATCACCCGAGGTGCCGGGGGCCCCAACCGTTCTGGTCTATGGACACTACGATGTCCAGCCGGCCGACCCGCTGGAACTTTGGGTCAGCCCGCCCTTTGAGCCGACCGAGCGGGACGGCAATCTTTTTGCCCGCGGCGCGACCGACGACAAGGGGCAGATGCTGACGCACGTCGCCAGCGCCCAGGCCTGGCTGGAGGTGCATGGCCGCCTGCCGGTGCGGCTGAAGTACCTGATCGAAGGCGAAGAGGAAGTCGGCAGCCAGGCGGTGGAGGCGTATCTCGCCGCCTCCGCGTCCCGCCTGGCATGCGATTGCGTGGTGATCAGCGACAGCGGCAAGTTCAGCCGGGACATTCCGGCCATTACCTATGGTCTGCGGGGCATCGCCTACTACGAGATCCGTGTGACGGGGCCCAATCGCGATTTGCACTCGGGCTCGTTCGGCGGATCGGTCACCAATCCGGCGACGACGGTGGCGCGGATTCTCTCCGCCCTGGTCGATCGTCGCGGCAAGATTCAGCTCCCCGGCTTCTACGATGACGTGGTGCCGTTGACCGAGCGCGAGCGGAAGGAGTTCGCCGCGCTGCCCTTTGACGAGGCCGAGTACTTTGCCGAGATCGGCGTCGATGGTGCGACGGGCGAGGAAGGCTATACGGCCTTGGAACGCCGTTGGGCGCGGCCGACCTATGACGTCTGCGGCCTGTGGGGCGGCTACCAAGGCGAAGGGGCCAAGACGGTCTTGCCTGCCAAGGCCGGCGCCAAGTTCAGCTTTCGCCTGGTCCCGAACCAGTCGCCGGAGAAAATCACGGCGGCCTTGAAGCGTTGGCTCCCCAGCGTTGCTCCACCCGGCGTGAAGGTCGAACTGTTGGACTTCCACGGCTCGCCGGGCGTGATGGTGCCCTTGGAGAGCCGATATGTGGCGGCGGCCGCGCGGGCCATTGAGCACGCCTTCGGCCGCGCGCCGGTCTACGCGCGGGAAGGCGGCTCGATCCCCATCGTCGCCAAGTTCCACGAGGCCCTGCACGCCGACGTCTTGCTCTTGGGCTGGGGCCAGGACGACGACAACACCCACAGTCCCAACGAGAAGTTCTGCCTGGCCGATTTTCATCGCGGCATCAAGGCCAGCGCGCGGCTGTGGGAGGAACTGGGGAAGCTGGCGTAACGGATGCTTGACACACGCCCCGCAACGTGCATAAACTGATCTCATCGGGTCCAAAGCTGGTTTTCATGGCGCCGGTTTTGTCACCACTTCCACTGCCGAGGAATTTCCATGCGAGCCGAAGAATTCGCTCAACTCCTGCGACGGGCACCGTTCGTGCCCTTTCGCATCCACCTCACGGACGGCAAGACGTACGATATTCGCCATCCGGAGTTCGTGTTGGTATTGCGTTCGCGGATTGATATTGGAATTCCGGGGAACGAGGCGTTGGGCATAATGGATCGAGTCGAGTATTGCTCGCTCGTGCATATCGTGCAGATCGAGGATCTGCCTGCCGCCACGGAGGCGCACGCCGCACAGTAGCCTAGTCAAACGCTGAGGTTGCCATGCAAATCCTGCTATAATGCGGCCTTTTCCCCCGTTCCGCAATTCCTTCCCTTCCTTCCCTAGCTCTCATGTTGGACCGCAAATTCATCGTCGAAAACGCCGAACTCGTCAAGCAGAACTGCAAGAACCGCAATGCCACGGCCGATGTCGATCGGTTTGTCGCCCTGGAAGAACAGCGCAGGACGTTGCAATCGCAGTTGGACGAGGCGAATCGCAAGGCCAACGAGACGGCCCGTTCGATCGGCAAGGTCCCGGCGGCGCAGCGCGAGGCGTTGAAGGAGGAGGGCCGCCGCATCCGTGATGAGGCGGCGCAGCTCCAGCAGAAACTCGACCAGGTGCTGGCCGAAGCCGATACGATCGTGCGGGCGATTCCCAATCTCTCGCATCCGGCAGCGCCTGTGGGAGGCGATGACAAAGCCAACTTGGAGCTCTCCCGTGGCAAAACGCCCATTCCCCAGTTCGATTTCAAGCCGCTGGACCACGTCGAACTGGCGGAAAAACTCGATCTGATCGACTTCGAAGGCGGGGCCCGCGTCGCCGGGCACGGGTTCTACTTCCTCAAGAACGACGTCGTGCTGCTGGAGTTGGCCTTGGAGCGCTATGTCCTGGACGTGCTGCTCGAGGAAGGTTTCACGCCCATGACCACGCCCGACCTGGCCCGCAACGAAGTGCTGCAGGGCATCGGCTTCATTCCCCGCGGGCCGGAGACGCAGATCTATAGTATCGAAGGCAGCGACCTGAGCCTAGTGGCGACGGCCGAGATCACGCTGGGCGGACTCTTCTCTGACCAGACGGTCGATGCGGAAGATCTGCCGCTGAAACTCTGCGGTCTGAGCCATTGCTTCCGCACCGAAGCAGGGGCCGCGGGCCGGGCCTCGCGCGGGCTGTATCGCGTCCACCAGTTCACCAAGGTGGAGATGTTCGCTTACACGCTCCCCAGCGAAAGCGACGACATGCTCGAATACCTGCGGGACATGGAATGCCGGATCTTCGACGGCCTGGGCGTGCCCTACCGCGTGGTCGATACCGCGACCGGCGACCTGGGCGGGCCGGCCTACCGCAAGTTCGACCTCGAGGCCTGGATGCCCGGCCGGGGAGATTTTGGCGAGGTCACCAGCACGTCGAACTGCACCGACTACCAGTCGCGGCGGCTAAACATCCGCTATCATGTCAAGGGCGAAAAAGGGACGCGGCTGGTCCACACCCTCAACGGCACCGCCATCGCCATCAGCCGCGGCATTATTGCCGTGATGGAGAACTACCAGCAGGCCGACGGCTCGATCATCGTGCCCGAGGTGCTGAGGGCCTGGATGGGGAAGGAGCGGATCGAGGGACGGAAGTAAGGTAACTGTAGGGCGGGCCGTCGGCCCACCCTGCGACCGCTCAAATCGATTGCAGCACCTTCGCCGCCTCATCACAAAGCCGCCGGGCTTCTGCCGCCGTCGGGGCCTCGGCAACGGCCCGGACGATCGGCTCGGTGTTGCTGCCGCGGACCAACAACCAACGGCCGGGCCAATCGAAGCGTAGCCCGTCCATACGGTCGGCGGCCGCGTCGTGAAAGTGCGATTCGAGCGCGGCCAGCGCAGTGGGAATCTTCTCCTTCGCCAGCAAGATCTTCGTCTTCACGATCTCGTAGCGGGGCAGGGCATCGGCCATCGCCCCAATGGGCAGCTCGCGCTGGGCCATCGCGTCCAGCAATAGGGCCATGCCGACGAAACTGTCGCGGACCAGGTTCACGCGGGGATGGATCGGTCCGCCGTTGCCCTCGCCGCCAAAGACCGCATCGTTGGCAAGCATGGCATCGACCACGTTGGCCTCGCCTACGGCCGATCGGAAGAAAGGCACTCCGGCCCGTTCGGCCAGATCCTCCGCCATGCGGCTGCTGGAACAGTTGGTGACAATCGGTCCTCTCGCGTGCCGCAGAACATGTTCCGTACACAGGGCCACTGTGTACTCCTCGCCGATATAGCGGCCCGCGGCGTCGATGATGGCCAGCCGGTCGGCATCAGGGTCCTGGCAGAAACCGATATCGGCCCCGGCCGCCGTGACGGCCGAGCAGACGCCAGCGAGATTCTCGGCCGTCGGCTCGGGCGTGTGCGCGAACTGGCCGTCGGGTTCCTCGCCGAGGATCGTTACGGCGCAACCGAGTTCTTCCAGGAGTCGCCGTCCCAGCGGACCGCCGGCGCCGTGATTGGAGTCCAACAACACGCGGAAATGTCGCTGGCGAATCCGCTCGGGCGAGACGATTGCCAGCACCAATGCCAGGTGCCGCGAATGCGTATCGATCAAGAGCTCGCCGGTTCCCAAGCCATCGTGCGCAACCCAGGCGGGCCGGCCGGTACGGTATTGTCGCAAGATCTGATCGCCCAAGCCGGCCGGAATAACACGCCCCGCGGCGGAAAACAGTTTCAGCCCGTTGTAGGGCGATGGGTTGTGGCTGGCCGTGATCTGGATCCCGCCGGCCGCGGCGAGATGACGCACGAGCACGCCGGTCGTCGGCGTGGCCGCGATGCCGGCGTTGATCGTCGATCGCCCCACGGCCTCCAGCCCGCTGTTGATCGCACCGGCAAGCATTCTGCCGGAGGGACGGCTATCGCGGGCCAGGACGATAGGGCCCGGCGGGGCAACGGCGGCAAAGGCCGTGGCGTAACGGATGGCAACCTCCGGGGTGAGGGTTTCACCCACGATGCCGCGTAAGCCGGAAACACTGATGATCGGCTCGGACACTTTGGATAGCCTTTGCATGTTCTCTGCGATGGCAGGAGGGTTATTGGAGGGAACGGCCTCCGTGCCGTTCTGGAGCAGCACGAATTTTGGAACGGCTCGGAGTCCGCTCCCTACAGCCAGGTCACGCCCGCCAGAGCCGCTCGCGCTCGCGATAGTTTGCTGCCGCCTCTTGGGCGATCTGGGCGTCTTCGGCAATCTCGAAGTCGAACATGCCGGCCAGCACGAAATCGGCGCCGCTGGCAAACGCCCGGCGGAATGCCTGTCGCGGCGGAATCGCGCCCGCCGCCATCGTCTTGAAGGCGATCCACGGCTTCTGCACACCCTTCATGAAGTCGGCCGTCTCCTGCGGATTGGAGCACCAGTAGCCGGGATACTCGTTCAGCGGACCCGTGATCTGTTCGGGCTTGGGGGCCGTGGGATAGCTGTGGTTATGGTACGTTTTGATGTAGAAATCGGCCTTCACGCCATGCCCTTCGCAGGCCTTGACCACGTCCAGGGCATGGCCGCCCACGCCGGACGGCACGCCAAATTTCTTCGGCAACTCGACGGCCTCGGCGACCAGATCGATTTTTCCCTGAGCCACCAACGCGTCGGCATGCACGCCCCACAGGTAAATCGCTTCACAGCCATCCTTGATCAGCTCCTCTACCTGCTGGCGATATTGGGCCAGGCCCGGTTCCACCGCCGCGGTGGGGCAGATGATCCACTGGATCTTGCCGCCGCGCTCTTTGCGGTAGCGCCGCAAGACCGACATCGGATGCGGCGGATTGTGTATGGTCAAGGTATTAATACCGTGCGCCTCGGCCGTCGCGAGCGTCTCCAGGATCTTATCGTCCGTGTTGTAGCGGGCGGCAAGACTGTAGACATAGCGCAAGTCGCGGCTGTGCGTGAAATGCGTCAGCAGGTTGCCGCCGAGAATCAAGCGGCTGATTTCCAGCTTGCCGATCTTGCCCCGGGGCATGCCGGCCTGGGCCGCCGGCGGACCGGCCGCTTGCGGACTGTCCGCGGCGTGCGATGTTCCCGCGATCGCAAGGCCCGCAGAGGAAAGAAGCGATCCTGCGACGAACGTGCGACGACTAATCTCATCGGGCATGGGATTTCCTTTCTGGTGATCGTTTACGGGGTTCTTACCCTCAGATGCATGCCGGAGCCGGGCACCGGCCGAAGGTGGGTCTGCGGCCGTCCGACAAGCGTGATCCTAACCGGCGAAATGCGACTCGTCAAGTTCCCGAATTTGCAGGGCGGAACAGGCGCAGCGCAGTTCCGGCACCGGCCCGCATGCGCAAACGAGAATGCCGGAACTGCGCTGCGCTTGTTCCGGCCTACCGCTTTTCCCCGCTCCCGCCATTTCGTACAATAGCTCCCATCATGAATATCCAAGAAGCTCTGCAACAACTTGGCGTGGCCGCTGCGGCTGGCAAACTCTCGCCGCGGGCCGTGGAGAACATTCGAGCCTGGCTTACCGCACCCTATCTGGCCGAATATGCACCCGCGGTGGCCGAGCACGTCGCCGCCCGCAAATGGCAGGAACTGGACGACGTCTTCTGGACGACCATTCCCTTCGGCACCGGCGGCCGACGGGGCAGACTTTACCCAATCGGCACCAACGCCATTAACGATCGTACGATCGGCGAAAGCGCGCAGGGTTTGGCCGATTACGTGCGTGAAGTGGTCGGCAGCAAGCCGCTGGCCTGCGCCGTCGCCTACGATACGCGGCATCGATCGCGCGAGTTCGCCGAACTGTGTGCGCAGATCATGGCCGCCGCCGGCTTTAAGGTCTGGTTCCTCAGCGGTTACCGCAGCACGCCCGAGGCGTCTTTCACCGTTCGTTGCAAGGATTGCGATTGCGGCATCATGATCACTGCCAGCCACAATCCGCCCAGCGACAACGCCTTGAAGGTCTATTGGTCGACGGGCGGCCAATTGCTTCCGCCGCACGACAACGGTGTGATCGATCGGGTCAACCGTGTCCAACAAATCGTGCGGATCTCGTGGAAAGAGGGACTGGCCTCAGGCCGGATCGAGTGTTGCCAGGAAGAGGTCGATCGGGCGTTCGTCGCGGCGGTCATGCGACAGAGCACGGCCGGACCGCGCGAGCTGAAAATCATCTATTCCCCGCTGCACGGCGTGGGCACTTCCGCGGTTTGCCCAGTACTGGATGCGGCCGGATTCAAGGACGTGGAGATCTTCGGCCCGCACGCCGCGCCCGATCCCGATTTCACCAACGTCCCAGGCCACGTGGCCAATCCGGAGAACGCGGTTGTCTTCGATGCCATGATCGCCCGTGGCCGAGAGATCGGCGCGGACTTGATCCTGGCCACCGACCCCGACTGTGATCGGCTGGGCTGTGCCGCCCGCCTAACCCCTGCCGCCGATGCTGCCTGGGGAACCCTTACCGGCAACCAGATCGGCTCGCTGCTCACCGATTCGTTGCTTGCCGCCCGGAAGGCGGCGGGCACGCTTCATTCCAAGCTGTACGTCGTCAAAACGCTGGTCACCACGGAGTTGATGCGGCGGATTGCCGACGATTACGGGGTGCAAACGGCCGGCAATCTGCTCGTGGGCTTCAAATACATCGGCGGCGAGATGGATCTCCGCGGACCGAAGGATTTTGTCTTCGGCGCGGAGGAATCTTATGGCTTCCTGGCTGGCGACCACGTTCGCGACAAGGATGCCGCGGTGGCCTCGCTCCTGCTGGCCGAGTTGGCCGCGCGATTGAAGGCCCGCGGCAAGACCTTGCACCAGCAGCTCGATGAGTTGTTCGTTCGCTACGGCTGTCACAGCGAGAGCCAGATCAACGTACAGATGCCCGGCGAACAGGGCATGGACGCGATGAAGACGCTGATGGCCAATTTCCGCTCCCATCCGCCGCTGGAATTGGGCGGCTTGAAGCTGGCCCGCGTGCGCGACTATTTGAGCGACACGGTGACTGTTCCCGGCGGCAAGGCGGCGCCGCTGGGTGGACCCACGGGCGACGTGGTCATTTTGGACCTGGAGGCCGACGGCAATTATGTGGCCGTGCGCCCCTCTGGCACCGAGCCGAAGGTGAAGTTCTACATGTTCGCTTACGATCCGCTGGCGGCATCCGTGGATCTGGCCGCCACCAAGGCCGCCCAGGCGGCGCGGATGAAGGCTTTTGGGGCGGACCTGCGGAGGTTTTCGGGAGTGTAATCGTTCCGGTTTACGACCGCCTGCTGGAACAACTCTAGCCGCGCCGTTCCTCCCGACTACCCGCTCATCGCGCCGCCGGAATCGCCTGCGCGGCCACCGCCCGCGGCGGGCCGATCGCGGCCCCGATCCAGCCGTCGTCGATCACGAACTGCGTCACGACCACGCCCTCGAGCTTCGGGTTCTTGACGAACGCTTCGGGCGTCACGTGCATCGGCTCCTTCTGGGAGAAGACCGTCGCGAAGACGCCCCGCAGGGCAATCTGCGAACCGGCGTTCATCCGTGAGCCGACCAACTGCACGATGCCGTCGCGGACCAGATCTACCGAGCGGCCCCGCACGACCGGGCGATAGAACGCACGAACCTGGAAATCCCTCCACCGCCGCGATCCCTTGCTCAGCCGGGCTATCGCCAGCGTGATCTCCATGCGGCCGTCGCTGCAGCGGACGTGGAGCGCGTCCTTGGCGGCGAAGGTGATCTTCACGTCTTCCTGGTCCGGATCGACGGGCTTGGGCTGGTAGCGATGGAGCCGCTCGGCAAACCGCCGGCCAAGCCCGGCCAAATCGAAGGTCTGCCCGTCCAATTCGAGCCGCTCCAGCACGTTGTTGAGCAAGCTTTCATGGATCTGGATGCTTGCCAGGCTGTCGCCAGGGGCCTGGGGACGCGGCGTGTGGCCGCCAAGCTGATCGGGACCGGCCAAACGGATCCGCATGTTGAAACGCTTCTCGGTCGTCTCCGCGGCCACCATCGTCGGATCCAGCAACAAGGAGTCCATCGGGCCGAGCACCTCGTCGTGCAGTCGCTTGGCGGCGGCCGTAATCTGTTCGGTCGTCTCGCGATCGACCCGTTCCTTCGCCTTGGCGGCGATTTTTCCGCGAACTTCCGCGTCGGCGGCCGGGGCATTCTTGTTGTACTCCGAGCGGGCAAGATTGCTCGCTATTTTGTTGAACAGCGGCACGCGCTCAAAATCGGTGGCCACGCTCCGCAACTGCGAGTTGTTGTCCACGGCGACTTCCGTGGGCCACATGCGAATGCCGCGGAGGCTGATCTCCAGCGGCTTGCGGGCGACGTAGCTCGATTCGCTCTCGCTTTGGAACGTGGCGGGACCGGCGGTCGATCGGGTCAGGGCGGCCACATCGCCGTTGACTTCCAGCGCAATGCGGACGTGATGCGGGTCGGGGATCATCCGCACGGTAATGTCGCTGGCCATCAGGCTCTGGCCGCGAACCTGCGACCCCAGGATGGTATCTTTCACCGCCGCGTATTCCGGGTCCCGTTTGGGCATCATGCGATTGAGCAGCTCGTCGCTGACGGCAACGCGGATGTTGGCGTTGCGATAGTACATTTCGAACCGCGCACCCAACTCCCGCTGCGCCGAGCCCGAACTGACCGCCAGAAATTGGCAGTCGCGGGCCAACAGCCGGGCGTCGCTGGGCAGTCCGCTTTTCTCGTAATTCTCCAGGTGCTGCAACAGACGACTGGATTCCACCGGTTCGGCCGTATGGCGCAGCATCTCCTGGTGGAGCGCGGCCATCGGCCCCGAGGTCAGGAACTGCCGTTGGTGCGAGCTGACCGACATCTGATTCAATCGCTTGAGCACCTGCTGGGCCAGGTCGTGCGGCAACCGCTCGTCGTTGTTGCGCCGGCGTACCGCCCAGTCGTGCAGGGAATCGATCAGCAAGTATTTTCGCCAGGCGTGCCCTTCCGATGAATTGCTCGTGAGCTGATCGATCTCGTTGAGGCACTTGTTGAAGCTTCGTGGATCGACGGCCGGCGCGGGAGCGTCGGCAGCGGCCATGCCGCCCATCCGGCCAATTTGCTTCCAAATCGTTATCCGCCGTTCCAGGGCATGGGACGTGCCAGACAGGACCTGGGCCAGGGCCTCGTCATGGACCTTCGTCAGCAACGAGGGCGTCTCGCCTACCAGTTGTTCGAGATGCTGAAGAATCTGCGTGGTCTCTGCGGCGCCAACCGAGATTGCCGGCCCCAGCTTGTGGATGGCAACCGAGGCTTCGGTCGCCCACCCCTGAGTAATCTCGTGCCGCTTCAACTCTTCCAATTGAGTCAGCAGAAACGTCGGCTCTTCCCAAGCCCGCCCGATCGCTTTCATCGGCGGTTCGGCTGCCACAGGCTGCGATGCCCGCGGCGCGGCCACGTCGGTCTTCTCCGTCGACTTTACGCTCTCCGCCGGCTTCACGCCTTCCGCGCTTGTCGTTGTGCTGGGTTGCGGAACGGCAGACTGCAATCCGGTTGACGGCGAATTCTCTGCAACCGGCGATTGCGGCTCCGGGACGACGGGACGCATTGGATTCACAACCGGTTCGGCAATCGCCGGCAATGGCTCGACCGCGACGGACGGTTCGGGAGCCACCGTGTGCTGAGGTTGACGAACCACGTCGGAACCTGTGCTCGACTGTTCTGACGGTTGAGCCTCGCCGCCGCCGGATTCGGTCGGCGGCAAGCGGCGAACTCCACTTTCGGCTGGCGCTGAGTTGTCTCGGGCAAGGCTGGGACCGGGCACTGAATCTGGAGCATCGCGGAGAACCCGCACTTCTTCGGTCCCCTCTGCCGTTGCGGACGAGACCTCCTGTGCCCCAACCTGGGGAGGCAGATCTGGCTCGACAGTGGTGTTTGGCGAGGGAAGTATCGCCTGGTCGGTGGTTCCCGCTCGTGGTTCTTCGGCAACGACGGTGACCTTCACGGATTCTTCCATCGGTGCGGCAGCCGGCACGACTTCCGGTCGGGGCGATTTTGGCATTTCGACAGGTACGGCGATGGCCGTCTGTGTCTCGATGTGCGTCGAAGGGGTAGACGTGGCAAGCGAGTCATCGTTGCCGGCAACGGAAGCTGCCGGCTTGACGGTGCGATACACTGCTGGCGGCGAGGCTTCGGTCCGGTTGCGTGTAACCGATGGTAACTCATTAGCTAGAAGCGATTTATGTTGCGTCGGCACAAGCGCGGAATGACGCGCAATTCGCTCCCATTGCCGCGGCAGCTTGAGACTGAAAAAGAAAAGTCCAACCAAGACGAGTATCAGTGGCCAACTAAAGTCCATTCGCCGGCGAAACATTCAGCGCCTCCATCCATGACTGCGTGCCCAGAATATGCAGCTTCTGGTATCCGATTAGATCGGTTGTTTCGCGGGAGGAATCAAACGGGAATCGGAAGTTCCGATCAAGTGCAACTTAGGGAAAACAAGGAACTTGCGGAGATGGCAGACGTTCTTGCTTCTCCCAGATTCCCAAGATTGCGGGTGGATAGGGACGAATGTCCCACTGGTCGGCCGCCGGCAGTTCCCGAAAGTCGAAGCGGTTGTCAAATTCCACGGCAAAAACGCTGCCCGGCGGAGATATCGCGATCAGACGATCCAAGAGTTGCAGCATGTCTTCTTTTCGGGCTACATAGAACTCGTAGGGAGGCGAACAAAAAACAAGCCATGGGGCAATGCCCAGGTCGGGCAGGCGTCTGGCCCAAAGGAACGTATCGGCTGGGGTTATGTCAACGATCGCTTCAACCCCCAGCTTGGCGGAATTGCGCTGGATCGTTTGGGCGGTTGGCCGATGTCGCTCGATGAAAACGGCTTTCGACGCCCCGCGACTCAGGGCTTCAAGTGCCAGAGCCCCGGTACCGGCAAATAGATCGATGGCCATCTTGCCTTCGACCGTAGTGCCGAGGAGATTGAAGAGGGCCTCCCGAACCCGGTCCTTCATCGGCCGGGTGCGCAGATCGCCTGAATACTCCAGTTTCCGCCCGCGGAACTTGCCACCAATAATCCGTACACCAACGGGATTTGCGGTTGTTGCCCGCGGACCACGGCGGCCCCTGGATGTCGCTGGTTTCTTCCGTTTCGCCATGGGCGTTACCTCTTCGCCAAATCTGCTTCCTATGGTACGGTATGGGTCATAGAATGGATATAGGTTTACACATTCTGTCTTGTTGAGGGAAATGATCATGCTGGTTCGTGCGCTGCTTACCTTTCTTTTCTGTCTTTCCTGCACTTGGGCCTTGGCTGCCGACCCGCCGCCGGCTGCCGGCGGCAAGGTGGAGGAATTTGCCAAGCTTAACAAAGAGTGGACCGATTTGATTGCCAACCTGGGGGCCCTCAAAAACGAATATGCCGGCTCGAATGACGCCGCGAGGAAGGCAGAAATCTACAAGCAATACAATGACGGGATCGAGAAGGCCAAGGCGATGGAAGGGAAACTGGTCTCGGCGGCCGAGGACGCGTATGCCGAAGCTCCCAACACCGACCCCAAGATTACCGAGATCCTGGTGGCCACCTTGGCCGATCGCGTGATGCGGGATGATTATGAAGAAGCCTTCGAACTCGGCAAAACGCTGATGGACCATCGGTGCAGCGACAAGCTGGTGCCTGCCATGGCCGGTGTGGCCGCGTATTGCGTGAATGAGTTTGATCTGGCCGGGCCGTGGCTAAAGACTGCCGAGGCCTCCGGCGCACTAGCCGAGATATGCAAGCTAATGCCCAAACGGCATTATGCGAATTATCCGGAAATGATTGATCTGACCAAAGCCGGCTGGGCCAAAGAGAAGAAGATTCGCGAGGCCGAAGCCAAGGCCAACGATCTGCCGCGCGTGACCATGAAGACCAGCGCCGGCGAAATTGAAATCGAATTGTTTGAAAACGAAGCCCCCAACACCGTGCTGAATTTCATCACGCTCGTCGACAAAGGATTTTACAATAACGTGAAGTTCCATCGCGTACTGCCCGGTTTCATGGCCCAGGGCGGCGATCCCAACGGTGACGGCAGTGGCGGCCCGGGCTATACGATTCCGGATGAAAACCTTCGACCCGATCATCGCTTGCATTTCCGCGGCAGCCTGAGCATGGCCAATACGGGGCAGCCCAACACCGGCGGGTCGCAGTTCTTCCTCACCTTCGAGCCGACGACCTATCTCGATGGCAAGCACGCCGTTTTTGGCCGGGTCATTGGCGGAATAGACGTGCTTGCCAAGCTCAAGCGGCGCGATCCCGAGGATCGGACAGTTGGCCCCGCCGACACGATTATCGAGGCCAAAGTCACGCGCAGGCGCAACCATCCTTACGACCCCAAGGATGTGAAGAAATCTGGCACCCACGACTAGGTGAGGCCAACGAACGTTTTACCCCAATCGACGGAGGCTGTCGTGGAGAACGTCCTGACGCAACATATTACGGCAACCGTTCACGCTCGTTAATCCTCCATCACGTCCTTTTCCCGGGCCTTGGCCAGGTCGCCGGCCTGGGTTTCGTATTGCTTTGTCAGGTCCTGAATGTCGTCCTTGACCGTGTCGCGTTCGTCTTCCGAAAGTTCTTTGTCCTTCTCCGCCTGGTCGGCCATTTTGTTGCCGTCGCGGCGGACGTTGCGAACGGCCACCTTGGCCTCCTCGGTCAAGTCTTTGATGCGGGCGACCATCTTGCGGCGGACGTCGGCCGAAAGCGGCGGCACGTTGAGGCGAATGACGCGGCCGTCGCTCTGCGGATTGAAGCCCAGATCGCTCGTCTGAATCGCCTTTTCGATGTCCTTGATCGTCCCTGGATCGTAAGGGCGGATGACGATCTGGTTCGGCTCCGGGGCGCCGACCGAGGCAAGCTGTTTCATCGGCACCTGCGAGCCATAGGCCTCGACGCGCAGCGAATCGACCAGGCCCGGGTTGGCCCGGCCGGTGCGAATGCCGGCCAGGGAATGCTTGAGGATGTTGATCGCCTTTTCCATGCGCTCTTCCACGTCCAAGAGGATTTCATCGGAGGTCATGGGTTATCCTTTCAATCACATTCCGGCAGGTTGGATCAAGGTACCGACCCTTTCGCCCATTACGGCCTTCTCAATGTTGCCTTCCTTGCGGAAATTGAAGACCATGATCGGCATTTCGTACTGCCGGCACTTGGCAATCGCCTCCCCGTCCATGACGCGGAGGTTCCGCCGCAACACGTCTTCGTAACTCAGTTGACTATAAAGGACGGCGTGAGGATTCTTCTCAGGATCATCGCTGAATACGCCATCCACCCGCGTGGCCTTGATGAGGATGTCGGCATCCAGTTCCAGCGCCCGCTGGGCCGCAGCCGTGTCGGTCGTGACGAAGGGGCTGCCGGTGCCGGCGGCGAGGATGATGATCCGGCCTTTCTCCAGGTGCCGCCGGGCACGGCGGCGGATATACGGCTCGGCCACTCCGTCCATGCGGACGGCGCTCATCAGCCGCGTGTCGCAGCCGAGCGATTCCAGGGCATCCTGCAAGGCCAGGCCATTCATCACCGTGGCCAGCATGCCCATGTAGTGGGCCGTGGCCTCGTGAATGCTGGAATTGCCGGAGGTGAACTGGGCCCCGCGGAGGATATTGCCGCCGCCGATGACCAGCGCCAACTGGATGCCGTGCTTGGCCGCCTGGCTGGTCTGCCGGGCGATGTGGACTACGGCGTCCATGGCGATGCCTCGTTCGCCGGGATGCGTGAAGCCCTCGCCGGAAATCTTCAGCACGACCCGGCCGAAACGTTGGCCGCCTGCTCCCTGGCCGCTCGAAGCGCTGCCCGATGTAGACATGGAGTTACTCCTTGGGCAGTTCCCAGAGCACGAAGCGGTTGATTTTCACGCCGGCCGCCTTGGCCAATTCGGCAATCGTCTTGCCGGCGTATTTGGCCTGGTTGGCATGAGGTTGCTCCAGGAGGCAACGCTCCCCGTAAAACAGATTCAAGCGGCCCTCGATCACCTTGGATTTGTTCTTGGCTCAGCCCTTCGGCCTTCTTCAGGTCGCCGCGGGCGCGACCGTGGCTGCTGGTCATCCGCTCCAGGTTATGGGGATCCTGGATCTGCTGGTCCGGGAGGGCGAGGATCCGCTGCGCCTCCTTCACAATCGTTTCGGCTTCCTGCGTCATCGCCTGGTCCAGAACATCGCGCTCTTTGGCCACCAGGGCCGGATCGACGTCCTCTTTACGCAGGACGCTCGGCTTCATGGCCGCGATGTGCATGCAGATGTCGCGGGCCAACCCGGCCGCCCCCGAGGCATTCTCTACCTGCAACAACACGGCAACCGCACCGTTGTGGTGGGCATAGCCGGCCGTGGGACCATCGACCCGCAGAATCCGCTCGAGAACGAATCGCTCGCGAATGCGGTTGTTCAAGTCGTCGAACTGCTGGCGCAGCGTCGTGCCCTTGTGGCTGGGCGACGGTTGATCGAGCAACGCATCGGGCGTGGCCGCGCCGGGACCCTTGGCAAGCTGCCGGGCCAGGTCGTTTGCCAAGCCGATGAAATGCTCGTTGTTGGCCACGGGGGCACTTTCACAACGGATGTCGATCAATGCCCCCACGCCCGGCTCGAGCTCGGAGAAAACGGCAATCCTTCCGGTCGAGGCGGAACGGCCCGCTTGCTTCTCTTGGATCTTCTTGCCGCGGATGCGCAGCAATTCGATCGCCTTCTCCACATCGCCGTCGGCCTCCGTCAGGGCCTTTTTGCAGTCCATCATGGGAAGGCCGGTCTTTTCGCGCAGCTCCTTCACGGATGCAGCGGTAATCTCTGCCATGGAAACCATCTCCTTCTTGACATCTCGGTTGCTGTGGGCATTGTGTGCAAATATGCTTAAGAGGCGGCGCTCGTAGTCCCGGCCGGGCACCATGAGGACATGGTGCCCGACATGGTGCGCGGGCGGGACTACGAACAGTACTCAGGAGGCAACGACCTCGGCCGCCGGCTGGGCTGCGACTTCCGCACCCTCGGCCCGCTCCTGCTTGGCCTCGCCGGCCTCGTTCTTGCCGGCAATCACGGCGTCGGCCAGGAGCTGCACGATCAATTCGATCGAGCGAATGCTGTCGTCGTTGCCCGGGATCGCCAGGTCGATCTCATCCGGATCGCAGTCCGTGTCGATCAGTGCCACGGTAGTCACGCCCAACTTGCGGGCTTCTTTGACCGCATTCTTCTCTTTGCGGGGGTCGATCACCACGAGGCACTCCGGCAGGCGGTTCATCGTTCGCATGCCGTTCAGGTTGCGATACATCTTGCGATATTCGCGGGAAAGGGCCGACTGCATCTTCTTGGAATACGTGGCCAATTCCTCGCCGGAACGGATGGCCTCCAACTCTTCCAAGCGGCCCAAGCGGCTGCGAATCGTGCGGAAGTTGGTGAGCGTGCCGCCCAGCCAACGATCGCACACAAACGGCATGCCGCAACGCACGCCCTGCTGCTCGATCGTGTCGCTGGCCTGGCGCTTCGTCCCCACGAACAGAATCAGGCTCCCCTGGGCCGCCACGCCCTGCAGATACTTCCGGGCCCGCAACAGACCACGGATGGTTTCGCGAACGTCGATAATATGGATCAGGTTACGGCGGGCGTAAATATACGGCCGCATCTTCGGGTTCCAACGGCTGGCACGGTGGCCAAAGTGGACCCCTGCTTCGATCAGGTCCTTTACAAGTACGGTAGGCAATCAAAATCTCCTCAAGGCACACCGGCTATGTCGACCCTCGCAAGAGGGAGGCGTCCGGCGTTGTTCGGGCACTGCGGTCAAGCAAAGAAGCTTACCAACCTGGACCGTTCAGGAGGGTAAACCTACAAGTCTAGTGATTATCGACAGGGTAGTCAACGGAGAGGAAGCCAGCGGCGCGAAAGAATCTGGAAGTTGTTAACCACTAGATTGGGGGTGTCAACGAAATGCGGGCGCAGAAGAAGCTACCCGGCCTGGACTCGAACCAGGAACGAGGGTACCAAAAACCCTTGTGTTACCATTACACCACCGGGTAGTGGGAAGAAATCCGCAAGAAGATAGTGCGAATTGCACTCATCCGCGCCATGTCAGGATTTCCAATCCATGTATCCTATTTCCTCAAGCGATTTTCAGCAAGGGGATCTGCCCCGGTGGAAAAGTCGTCGGCCGATCGTTGCACCCACTCCGACAGCAGACAGGAAAAAATGCTATGCTTCTTGCCGGCCTTTTTGAATTGCAACCCGGGCGCAACCGGCACGGGAAGGACTGCCAGCACAAACGGAACAGGGCGCACGATCAGTTCATTACATGCTACCGATGTCAATGCCGTATGTTTCCTGTTATTCCCGAAATGCCTGCTTAAAGCAGATAACGCAACTTGACGATAGGGTGTAATGCACGACGTCCATCTGGATGAAATGGGCGATATGAGCCATGTTCGACAGACGCACTACAGGCGCATTCTTCGCAACATGGCTAATGTGCAGTGATTAGGCAAGACGAATAGATTATAGGCGAAGACCGCCTACGGACTAGAGACCAGGCCTTTGGCCAGACCAATCTGGGGTGCTTTTAAGGAGTCATGCGATGAGACGGATGTTAGCCATATCGCTGACCGCAGTGGTATTGGCGGTGATTGCGGCAAGCTCGGCTGAGGCCAGCTTCTGCGGAATCGCCCGCAACTGCGGGGCGTGCTGTGAGGAGTGCTGCCCGCAGCAAACTTGCACGGTGATGAAGACCTGCAAACAGATCGTCTACGAACAGCGGCAGTACACCTGCTACAAGACCTGCTACGAGCGGGTGTGCGAGCAGAAGACGATCAATTGTGTGAAGTACGTCCCGGAGACGTGCTACCGTGAAGTCAAGTACACGGTCTGCAAGCCGGTGTGGGAGACGCACGTCCGCACGTGCAATTACACGACCTGCAAGCCGGTCTACGAGACCTGCACGAAGGACTACTGCTACACGGTCTGCAAGCCGGTCTACGAGACCAAGACCCGTGAGATCCACTACACGGTCTGCAAACCGGTCTACGAGACGTGCACGAAGAACTACTGCTACACGGTCTGCAAACCGGTGTGGGAGACGTGCACGAAGAACTACTGCTACACGGTCTGCAAACCGGTCTACGAGACCTGCACGAAGAACTACTGCTATACGGTCTGCAAGCCGGTCTACGAGACCCGCACGAAGGAAATCTGCTACACGGTCTGCAAGCCGGTGTACGAGACGTGCGAACGGGTCTGCCACTATACGACCTGCAAGCCGGTGTACGAGACCTGCACGAAGAACTACTGCTACACGGTCTGCAAGCCGGTGTACGAGACCTGCACGAAGAACTACTGCTACACGGTCTGCAAACCGGTCTATGAGACCTGCACGAAGAACTACTGCTACACGGTCTGCAAGCCGGTCTACGAGACCTGCGAGCGGGTCTGCCACTATACGACCTGCAAGCCGGTCTACGAGACGTGCACGAAGAACGTCTGCTACACGGTCTGCAAGCCGGTCTACGAGACCTGCGAGCGCGAGGAGTGCTATACGGTGTGCAAGCCGGTGCACTGCACGAAGACCGTGCGCTGCTGCGGCGGTCACTGGGAGACGCAGACGGTTGCCTGCTGTGCGCCGGCCGCCTGCTGCGACCCGTGCAAGTGCTGCGAACCGGTGAAGTGCTGCCGCGTGTGGGTCCCGGAAGTCTGCGAGAAGCAGATCGATTGCGTCAAGTACGTTCGCGAGACCTGCGTCCGCAAGGTCCCCTACACGGTCTGCAAGATGGTTCCCGAGCAGCGCGTGAAGACCTGCACCTACCAGGTCTGCCACATGGTGCGGGAGTGCCACGAGAAGCGCATTCCCTACACCGTCTGCCACATGGTTCCCGAGCAGCGCGTGAAGACCTGCACCTACCAGGTCTGCCACATGGTTCCCGAGCAGCGCGTGAAGACCTGCACCTACCAGGTCTGCCACATGGTTCCCGAGCAGCGCGTGAAGACCTGCACCTACCAGGTCTGCCACATGGTGACGGAATGCCACGAGAAGCGCATTCCCTACACCGTCTGCCGCATGGTGCCCGAACAGCGCGTGAAGACCTGCACCTACCAGGTCTGCCACATGGTTCCCGAGCAGCGCGTGAAGACCTGCACCTACCAGGTCTGCCACATGGTGCCCGAGCAGCGCGTAAAGACCTGCACCTACCAGGTCTGCCACATGGTGCCCGAGCAGCGCGTAAAGACCTGCACCTACCAGGTCTGCCACATGGTGCCCGAGCAGCGCGTGAAGACCTGCACCTACCAGGTCTGCCACATGGTGCCCGAGCAGCGCGTAAAGACCTGCACCTACCAGGTCTGCCACATCGTCAAGGAGTGCCACACGAAGGAGATTCCTTACCAGGTTTGCCGGATGGTGCCTGAGACCTGCGTGAAGCAGGTCCCCTACACGGTCTGCAAACCGGTGTGCTACACCAAGACGATCGAGTGCTCGAAGCTGGTGCCCAAGTGCGTGCCCTACACCGTCACGCGCTGCGTTCCGGTGGTGGTTTGCAAGCAGGTTCCGGTGACCGTCTGCTGCCCGGTGCCGCGCTGCTGCAAGCCGAGTTGCTGCGAGGAAGCGAAGGCCTGCGCTCCGGCCGGCTGCGGCAACGACTAAGTACGTTCCTTTCTAGCCCCGGTGGGCGAGAGGTCTGGTCTAGCCTGAACGGCGGCTCGACTCTGCAAGGTCGAGCCGCCGTTGTTTCTTGGGTACGCCAAAGTTGCCGTTTGCAGGCTTGCCGGTTATTCTAATAGCGTCACTCGTCACAATCCCGCCAGGAGCGAACCATGAACGCCAGGATCTCCACGAAATCGAAAATCCTCCTGCCCTGCTTCCTGCTTGTAGCCGCGATCTTCGACAGCAACTCCGCCTGGGCCGAAGGCGTCGCGCGGCTCGATCTGGGCGGCGTCTGGCAGGTCAGCCGGGAAGGCACGGGCGAAGCGATGCCCGCCGTCGTGCCCGGTTGCATCCACACCGATCTGTTGGCAGCCAAGAAAATCCCCGATCCGTTTTACCGCGACGACGAAAAGGCCGTGCAATGGGTCGGTGAGGCCAACTGGCTTTACCGCCGCTCGTTCGACGTTGCGCCCCAGTTGCTCGCGCACGACCACGTCGTGCTGCGGTGCGAGGGCCTCGACACCCTGGCAACCATCCGGCTCAACGGCACGCAGGTGGCACGGACCGACAACATGTTTCGCAGCTACGAGTTCGACGTCAAGAAGCTCCTCAAGGCGGGGGCCAACACGATCGAAATCAAGTTCGACTCCGTGCTGCCGCTGCTGCGGGCCAAGGAAAGCCGGCGAAAACTGCCCACCTGGGCCTACCCGGGGGCCGGCTACGTGCGGAAAGAGCCGTGCAACTTCGGCTGGGACTGGGGGCCGACTCTCATTACCTGCGGAATCTGGCGGAAGATCGGCATCGAAGCCTTCGACGTGGCCCGGATTGACGACGTCGCCATCTTGCAGGACCATTCCAAGAAAGGCACCGTCACGCTCGATGTTCAGGTGACAGGCCGCCCGGTGACGAGCCGTGCTCTCAACGCAGTAGTCCAGATCTTCCTGGGTGAGAAACGTCTTGTTTGCGCGCCTGCCGAACTGAAGCAGGGTAAGGCCAACTTCAAGGTGGCCATCGAAAACCCGCAGCTTTGGTGGCCGGCGGGCATGGGCGGCCAGCCCCTTTATCAGGTCGAGGTCTATCTCCGCCGCGCCGACAAGGTACTGGACAGCACGATCAAGCGGATCGGCCTGCGGACCCTCCGCGCCGTGCCGCAAACGGCGGCCATGCCGCTGCACTTCGAGGTCAACGGCGTTCCGTTTTTTGCCAAAGGGGCTAATTGGATCCCGGCCGACTGCTTCGCCAACCGCCTCAGAAAGGATATATATCGCCGGTATGTCGACGACGCCGTGGCGGCCAACATGAACACCCTGCGCTTCTGGGGCGGTGGCTACTACGAGGACGACGCCTTGTTCGACCTGTGCGATGAGCGGGGTATTTGCATCTGGCTGGATTTCAAGTTCGGCTGTTCGACCTACCCGGCTTTTGACGACGCCTTCCTCAAGAATTGCAGCGAGGAGGCCCGTGACAACATCCTTCGCTTGCGGCACCATCCGTCGATCGCGCTTTGGTGCGGCAACAACGAGATCATGTTCTTCCGCGGCGGCCAGCAGTGGACCGACGACAAGATGAGCGAGGGCGACTACTACAAACTCTTCCGCGACACGCTGGGCGAGCAGGTCCATCGCCTCGCGCCGCAAGCGGACTACGTGACCGGCTCGCCCGACTGCGGCGACGTCCACTTCTGGGACGTCTGGCACGGAGGCAAGCCGTTCGAGGTCTATCGCAACATCCATGGTTTTGTGAGCGAGTTCGGCTTCCAGTCCTTCCCCGAGCCGAAAACGGTTCGCAGCTTCACCACGGCGGCCGACCGGCAGTCGGTCTATTCGCACGTGATGGAGTATCATGAGCGTTCCAACCGCATGTACATCGACGTCAAGGAGGACGGCCGCATCGGCACCGACAAGATCATGATCCTGGTGAAGAAGTACTTTCGCGAGCCGAAGGATTTCGAGAGCACTTTGTGGCTGAGCCAGATTACCCAGGGTTACGGCATCAAATACGGCGCCGAGGGGTGGCGCCGCGAAGCGCCGCGGTCGATGGGCTGTGTCTACTGGCAGTACAACGATTGTTGGCCCTGTTCCTCGTGGTCGTCGGCCGATTACTTCGGCCGCTGGAAGGCCCTGCACTACATGGCCCGGCGGTTCTATGCACCCTTGCTCGTCTCCGGGGCGGAAGACGTAAAAAACCAAAAAGTCGATCTCTACGTGACCAGCGACCGCCGCGAGGACTGCCAGGGCAGCCTGCAGTGGACGGTCACCGACCTATCCGGCATGAAGATCCTCGCAGAATCGGTAGACGTTGATATTTCGGCGGGAAAGAGCCGTCTGGTCCGCGCGCTCGATCTTCGCGCCGCGATAAGAACACATGGCACGAACAACCTCATCGTGTGGTTGAAGTTGGATGTCGCCAGCCAGACGGTTTCCGAGAATCTCGTCACACTCGCCTATCCCCGGGAACTGAACCTGTTGGACCCGGCATTGTCGGCGACGATTAGCGGGGAAGGCCCCCAGGAGTTCACCGTCACGCTGCATGCCGCGCATCCGGCCTTATGGACGTGGTTGGAATTGGACGGCGCCGATGCGCGGTTCTCGGACAATTTCGTACACGTAAGCCCTGCCCGGCCCATGACAATTACCGCTCGCACGGCGGCGCCCATGACGAGAGAGGCCGTCAAACGGGCGTTGAAGATCCGCAGCCTATACGACACCTACCGGTAGGGTGCGACTGGCCCGCGCGAAATCGGCATTATGCTCGCCCTGGACCTTATGCCGGTTTTGTTCCACGATGCGATTAGGCGAGCATGCGCGAAAGGCGCAGCAAATGCCGTATTCCGGTCGCGTAGCGACCATTGACGGTAGCCGTGGGTTTCAACCCACGTTGTTACACACAAGTCCGGCAACGACCCCATCCAGCTCGCCTGGATGGTGAAGGAGGTTGGACAGCTCAGCACCGACAGCATTGAGAATCAGACCCCATCCAGCTCGCCTGGATGGTGAATCAGGTTGCCCAGCTAGTCCATTCGCGTGCCGTAGCCGTAGAACCTCCTTCACCCACGGGACGAGCCCGTGGGGGTCGTTTGTCTTCTTCTTATCCGTTCTAGCCGTTCAGCCTTGTTCACCATCCGGGCGAGCCGGATGGGGTCCGAGATGTGTGTAACAACGTGGGTTAAAACCACGGCTACCGTCAGTCGTCGCTACGCGACGGGGCATCCCCCATGCAGACTGGCGGAACAGAAACGATCCTCAAAACCCACTCCGGTAAACCGCAGTGGAGTTTGAGAGCGCTTTCTGTTCCGCCTCTTCGCAACGGGGAGGACCCGTCGCGGAGAGCGCCCTCGGATGGGTGGTGTCGGAGACCAATTCGAATGCTCAAGCGTTCCTTTCGACGCGACTAGCCGTCGGGGTTATCGAGCAGACTCTGCAAACGCTCGGCGAGCGGCGGTGGCAAACGCGCAGGCCAAGTCGCATCGATGAGGCCCACCTGGATCATATCGAGCAAGTGGACGCGGTCCTTGAAACGCCAGGACGTGAGCTTCATGTGCACCAAGGCGAAAAGGGCCGCCACCTGGAACTCGGCCGCGCGTTCGGATTCGTCGAGTTCAGGGCACGGATACTCGTCGGCCGCCCGCACTTTTTCGCCAGCGAACAGAAGATGCACTCCGCCGCTCGGTTTGCCCTGCGGACCATCGATGAACACGTCCACGTCCAGCAGGCGCTGGTAAACGAAGCCCGCGGCCTCCAGCGCGGCCCGGACCGCGGCGAAATCGGCGCGGCGCACCATCAGATCGACATCGCGCGTGTTGCGGACGGCCTCGTCATCGATACGGGCCACCCACTCGGCGACCGCGTTGCCGCCGACAACGGCATAAGGCACGCCGGCGCTATCGAGTGCCCTGGTGGCCCTGCGCAGCCGCTGCTTGACCTTTTCCGCCTCCATAAGCGCTCTTTCCCAGCCGACAACGACCGCTTCCGACATGATGGCTCCTATTGCTATCATCAATTATAGTCAAAGGCGCCGGAGGTTGCTACGGTGATTTGTTCCCCGGTCACTTGCTGAAGTGGATGAACAGGATGTCGTCGTCCTGGATGACATAGCCCTTCGGCTCTTGCCGCACGAGGTGGGCGGCTTTCACCTCGCGCTCGCTGCCGAGCCTGACGAGGTCGCGATAATCGAAGATCTCGGCGCGGATGAACCCCTTGGCCAGATCGGTGTGAATCGCGGCGGCGGCGTCCAGGGCGGTGCCGCCTTGGTGCAACAGCCACGAGCGGACCTCCTTCTCGCCGGCCGTGAGGAATAACCGCTGGCCGGAAGTTTTCAGCAACGTGCGGATCACCGCGTCGCGATCGGTGCCGCCGACGCCCAGTTCCGCCTGGAACTCGGCCCGATCTTTCGGATCCATCTTGGCCAGTTCCAGTTCCAGGCCGGCGGGTACGGCCAGCACGGGCGTCTGCGGCGTGCTCAGCGCGGTGAACCGCTCGGGCCTGGCTTCGTCGTCGGCCGTGTTGAAAACCACCACCCGCGGCTTCTCGCCGAAGAGGCGGAACGAGTGGGTTACCCGGAGCTGGTCGTCGGTCATGTCGCTTTCGCGGAGCGGCTTGCCCCGATCGAGGGCTTCCATCACGGTCTTCAGCGTGGCCTCCTCATGCTGGAGGGCCTCGTGCTCCACCCTCGGCAGCGGCTTGCGCAACGACTCCTCGACCCGCTTGATGCGGTTGGAAACGATCTCCATGTCGGCCAGGATCAGGTCGGTGTCGAAGGTCTCCAGGTCGGCCTGGGGATCGCTACGGCTGTAGGCGTCGATCACCAGCACCAAGCAGCCGGCCTCGCGGATCATGGCCAGCCGGGCGGCGCTGCCTTCATGGCTGCGGCTGAGGCCCGGCGTGTCGACCAGTTCCAGGGAAGCCATCGAGACTTTCTTCGGCTTATAGATTTGGCAGAGTCCCTCGATCCGCGGTTCGGGGATCACCGCCATCGCGCTTTGCGCGGTATGGCCCAGGGCCGGATCGGGTTTTTGGCCCGTCATCCACTCGAAGACTGTGCTCTTGCCGGAACCTTGATATCCAACCAACCCGATTTTCATGTGAGGGTGCTCCCGCCTTCGGAGTTGCAAACGGATCCGTCGATCAATTTCGTAGGATGGACCTCCGAGTCCGTCCGGCTGAAACTGGACGGACTCGGAGGTCCATCCTACAGCAATTTGCACAAACTATTCTCTTACCGCGCCTTCGCCGCCCACGGTCAACTCCGCCAGGGCCCGCTCGACGGCCTGCACGGCGACAGGGTCCAACACCTGCCGGCCGAAACGCACGCGATAAAAGGCCTCGACCACCTGCATGGCCCGCGTGTAAAGTTCGCTCCGCCCGCTCACCGCGGCCAGGCGAAGACCGGCAGTGTGGGCGAATTCGCAGTGCGTCTGCCCGACGCCTCGCTGCAAACCAATCCGCGCAAGGATCTGCTCGAAACGGTGGTAGAACTCGATCGAACTCCGTGCCCCGGCCTGCCGCCGGCCGCCAGAGCCGGAGAGCCGTCGCCAGAGCTGTCCCAGGCGGCGCACGAGCCACCAGCCGACCGTTGCCGGCACGATCACTATCGCGATCAACACCAGCACGCCGAACAGCCGTCCCATCATACCGCTTCGCAGCATGGCGGCCAAGGAGGCCCACAGGCCGGCCGCAAGTTCTTTCCACCAGTCGGGATTGAACAATTTGCCCGTGAGGTTCCGCGTCGCCCGGGAAATCGGCTCATAGACCGATTCGCGTTGTTTGACGCGATCCATGTCGAGGATGTACTTTTCCCAGTTGTGTTGCAGGCCGTGCCAGCGCCCCTGCCAAGCGCCCCATACGGTGCGCTGGGCCGCTTGGGTGCCCACGTCGGCCGCCGGTGTCGCATCCAATCGCAGCCAGCCGCCGTATTCCCAGCGATTCGGCTCACTGTGCCGCAACGCCTCGGGGATCTGCTCGGGGTCAAGGAAGGCCTCGACCCAGGCGTGCGCGTGCAACTGACGGACCTGGTAGCATTTCTGGTCCTCGTGCCACTCGTCGCAGCGATAACCCAACACGACCCGCGACGGTATCCCCTGGCTGCGGAGCATCAGGGCCAGGGACGTGGCGAAGTACTCGCAGTGTCCGCGGCGATTGTTGCAAACGAAGTCTTCGATGGCATCGATCGTCGTGTCGCGATCCTGCCCCTGCAGGCTGTACTGGAACTGGCCGGAGCTGGAGAGCTGCCGCTCGAAGCAGCGGGCCACTTGGTAATGCTCGCGCGCCGGCAGGCCGCTTCCTCGCAGCCATTGCGCGGCCAATCGCTTCAGTCCGGGCAGAGGCCAAGGATCGCCCGGCATTTTCAGATATTGCGATACGCGGACCACCCCGCTTGCCGGAACCAGCGGGGCCTGATGCCCGTTTTCCAGCCCGCTGGTTACGACGTGGCAGGTGAAATCGCCGCCGCGGGCATCGCGCCAACCGGGTCTCCGCGTCAGCCGGACGCCGTCGTAGTGCAGACGTTTTTCCATGGGTTCCACAGGCGGCCAGATACAGAATACGTCGCGGCGATCCAGGTACGGCTCCATGGTAATCCACTGCACCACCCGCTCGGGCAGAGCGTTGCCTGGCCGTGGTTGCGGATCGGTTTCTGCGTTTTTCGGCGGTGGGACGTATCGCCACTGGTTGTGCGAATAGGAGTTGACCAGCGAACCCCGCAAGTAAACGTCGTCGCGCATCGGATAGACCTGGCCGGTGTCCTTGTCCAGGAGTTTCAACTGCATGACTTCCTGCGGGTTTTCGATGGTTTCGCCTAGCCTTCCCAACTCGATCTTGTCGTCAAAGCCGACGGTGGCGACGGTTTTCCTCGAGTCTCTGGGCCAGGCGGAAAGCCCGGGGCGGGGCACCGTCGAGAACATAATGGCCGCCAGAAACAACGCGCCGGCGGCGATGAGTGCCAGTCGGGCGAACAGCTCGAAGACCACTCCCGATCGGCCGCTGCCGGCCGGAGTGCTGATGAAACTCGATGACCCGGCAGCCAACGGCCAGCGTGCGCTTGTACTCCCGCCTTCAGGCGGATTTGCGCTCGTAGTCCCGCCTTTAGGCGAATTTCGGTCGCCTAAAGGCGGGGCTGCGAGCGCGAGCGCGGCGCCATGGCGTCCCCATTGGCCATAGAGCGCCAGCAGCGACAAAGCGAAGATGCCGAGGATCGTGAAAGCGATCAGCAGACCGCCGAAAGCCACACCTTGGCTGTAGCGGGCAGCCACCACGGCCTGCAGCAGGCTTATCACGGCCAGCCAGCCATACACGCGGGCGTCTTTCTCCTGGAACAAGAGCGCCATTTGCAAACAGAGGAGAATGCTGGCCACGATCTGCAACCGGCTGTCCCAACTCGATTGCACCAAGAAGTGCGGCAGGAAAATCGCGAGCACGCCCCACATCAGCAGTGAGGCCAGATTCCGCGGCACGCGGACCACGCCGAAAAAGTCGGTGACCACCAGCGAAACGACGGCCGCCATCCACAGCGCCACGGCCAACCAGGGGCTTTGCGAACCCATGGCAAAGAGCATCGCGCCCAGCGCGGTCAGCGCGGCAATGACCACCGATAGCAGGTTCTTCAGTTCCATAACAACTTGTTGTACGATGGACCTCCGGGTCCGTCCGGTTTCAAGAGACGGACTCGAAGGTCTATCCTGCTGCTTCTAAGGCAAACATCATTCCGGCTGGAAAAAACGGGCCAAGTTCGTGCTGGAGGTATCGATCACGCGCAGCCGCGGCGCGGAAACACGCCGAGCGACGTCGGGCGGCAACTTGCCCACGTAGTCTGCCTGTGTCAAATCGATCGGCCGCGTGCTGACCAGGACGATCTCCGTTCCCGATTCGATCTGGGCAACGGCCAGTTGCAGCAACTCCGGCACGCGGTCGCCGGACTGGGCATCGACCAGGGCCAGTCGCTCCATCAGGTCTTGCAGCAGGGCGGCCGAACCGGGACCGCCGGTGACCCGCGGCTCGGGATCGGCAACCACGAGAAACACGTCGCTGTTTCCCTTGCGGCACAGTTCGGCGGCCAGCGTAGCGGCAAAACTCACGGCCAGCTCGACGTTTTCCGCACTGGCCGCGTCGGGGGCGGGAGGCTGCCAAAGATCGAGCACGATCGCGGCGTCGCGGCTGTGCGGCTGCTCGAACTGGCGGACCATGACCCCGCCGGCCCGGGCCGATGTCCGCCAATGGATCCAGCGGCGGCTGTCGCCTCGCTGCCAGGGCCGTAGCCCGTAAAAATCGCCGTCAATGCCGGGGCGATGTTCGCGGCGGTCGTTGCCGGCAAACGACTCGTGTCGCAGGGCATTCCAACTCTGCGTCAGTCGTCCCAGCCGCGGCAGCACCGTCAACGTGGCCGACGTGCCGCAATTCATCGAATAGCGGAACAGCCCAAAGGGAAAACGCGTCGACAGCCGCAACGGGCCAAGACGGTAGCGGCCGCGCTGCGTCAGCCGCCCGCGATAATCGCCCTTGCAGGTCTGCCGGGCGGGGACATAGGGAAAGAGCACGCTGGCCTCGCTCACCAACCCGTTGCGTTTTGCTTCCCGCCCGCCGATTAGGCGGCGAATCGGCTCTTCAAGGACCAGGATCCAACTGCCCACTCTCCGCCTCGTATTGGCGATCGCCAGTTGGACGATGAGCAGATCGCCCGCACAGATCGCCCGCGGCAGGCGCCTCTGCACGACCAGGCCGCGGAGCGTGAACAAGGCCAAATGGCGGCTCAGCAACAGCGGGCCGGCGAGCATGCTGCCGAGAATCAACAGCAGATTGACATCGTTGACCAAGGCCCCGCCGAAGATCAGGGTAAAGATCACCAGGTACTGCCAGCCTTCGCGCGTGATGGAGGTCCAACGGCGAGTTTTCATCGGCAATAACCCCCTACCCCGCTGTTGTGGCCGGTCTCCGACCGAGCCATGCCGCCAACCGAAGGTCTCCCGACGATTGGGGAGACCTTCGGTCGGACGTTTCGGCGGGGTCGGGAGACCCTCGCCGAACCGCCTTCGCGCGTGATGGAGGTCCAACGGCGGGTTTTCATCGGCAACAACCCCCTACCCCGGCACCGGCACTTCTTCGACCAGGCGCTCGACGAGCGCCTCGACCGCCTGGCGTTGGCCGCCGTGAAGATAGCCCTTGGGGATCACGCGATGCGCAAGCACGGGCACGGCCAGATTCTTGATGTCGTCGGGCACAACGTAGTTTCGCCCCGCGATTAAGGCCGCCGATTGGGCCGCACGGTACAGGGCCAGTGCCCCCCGCGTGCTCGCCCCCACGTGCAGTTCCTCGCAGCTTCGCGTCGCCAGGACGATGTCCAGCAAGTAGGCATTCAAGGCCGCATCGACCTCGACGCGACGGACCGCCTCTTGCAGTTCCACCACTTGCCGGCAATCGAGCGCCGCTGACAGGGAATCGACCGGTTCACCGTCCCGGTGGCTGGTCAGGACCTGCAACTCGACCTCCCGCGACGGGTAGCCCATGGGGATCCGCAAGAGGAAGCGGTCCAGTTGACTTTCGGGCAGGGGGTAGGTGCCCTCGAACTCGACGGGATTCTGCGTGGCGATGACCATGAACGGGCGGGGAAGCGGGTTGGTTTGCCCGTCGACCGATACCTGCCGTTCGCTCATGGCCTCCAGCAACGCGCTTTGCGTCCGCGGCGTGGCCCGGTTGATTTCGTCGGCCAGGACGATGTTGGCGAAAATCGGCCCCGGGCTGAAGGCAAACTGCCGCGACTCGGGGTTGTAGACGCTGCTGCCCGTGATATCGCCCGGCAGCAAGTCGGGGGTGAACTGGATGCGGCGGAACTCGCTGGCCAAGCTGCGGGCGACAGCCTTGCCGACCAGCGTCTTGCCCACTCCGGGAACATCTTCCAGGAGGATATGTTCGCCCGCCAGAAGAGCCACGACCGTCAGTCGGACGACCTCGTTCTGGCCCAACACCACACCGCCGATGCTCTCGCGCAGCTTGCGGATGAGCGGTTCTGTTGAATTCATGGATGATCTGTTCCGGTTGTCTAGGAAGCCCTCGGGCATCCAAAGGACATTCTAATTGCTGGCCGAGAGCATGGCGAGTGGCCGACTCGTTGGTGTAACAATTGCTGTCCGCGGAAAATAGATAGACTGAGACGAGTCTTGCGATTATGCTGGCCAGTGGACAACTTGAGAAAAAGATCTCGCGTCTCGCAAGGCCGATGGTTGCGATTGCCCTATCTCCTTATTTGGCAAACACTATGGGCAAATGGAAATCTGCCGCACGTGCGACAATCGCGTCCTAGAGTGCATCAGAGCCGTGCGAATTCTCATTCCTGAATTGCCGATAGGTTAGACTGGCGGCATTCATCCTATCTTACCTTTTCTGCCCAGATGTTCACTTGTGGGACACTCTGCGCACTTATAGGAGTGTTTACTCAAAAATGTTGACTTGTTTGCAACAGATCAACAGCGTGGAAGATCTTCGGGACTACGTCAACACGACGATTTGCAATCAATATCAGCTCCAAACAGGCGCGTTTCCTATGACAGAACGAATTCTGCGGCGGCACGACAGGCCGTGCGGGATCTACTTCTGCCTGCACGGACCACGCGCCACCCAGTTCTCGGCCATCTGGGAAACCGATCGAAACAAGATCCTCTTCTATGGTTCCGGGGGAGAAAGGTTTCAAACGACACAATTGATCGATAGTCCGCAGATCCAGCCGTTCGCATCGAACTGAACGCGGGCTTGAGGCAACAAACAAAACGAACATTTACAGACGAAGATCGGTTCAGAATCGGGACGGGGGCGCAGGCGGGGGCTTCTGCGCTGCGGGGTCCCAAACCGCTTCGAACTCAGGAATCCAAGGAGGTTCATGATGCTGGTGTTGTCCAGGAAGGAAAGCGAGCGCATTCAGGTCGGAGACTCGATTGTCTTGACGATCGTGCGGGTCAACGGCGATCGGGTTCGGGTCGGTATCGAGGCCCCGGCAGAGGTGCAAGTTCGCCGCGGCGAACTTCTGCCGTTCGTGCCCCCGTCGGCGGAGACCGGATCGTCGGGAGGCTAAATAATCTTACGATCTCGGGACACGCCTGTAGGGAACGCGTGCCCGAATCGTGCAAGGTTATTCAGAACCGCACGTGGTGCACGCAGGCGGGCGGGACGTTGGTCCAAATTAAGTCGCGGCGGATCTCGTGGTCTTTCAGCAAGCGGCCGACGATCTGCCCGATGCCGCGGAGCCGCGTCCGTTCCAAGCGGCCGCTAATGGCTGCCTTCATCCGCCGGATGCCCAGGTATTCGAAAAACGACACCGTTGCTCCGGGTCCGGCCAGACGGCGGAGAATGCCGAGAATGTGCTCGACCTCGGCCACGGCAAAATTGTTCATCGGCAGCCCGGACAGGATCACGTCGTAGCTGGTTTCGGCCGGCAAGTTCTCAATCGGGCAGTGCAGCACGCGACTCCGCGGGGCTGCCAGTTGGAAGTCGGGATCCGAGCGAAAACGGTCGTTGAGGCAAGCGACGAAGCTCTGATTCAGTTCGACCAGATCGAGACAATCGGCTGCTCGCATACTGCGGATCAAGTGCCGGGTCACCGCGCCGGTACCGGGCCCCACCTCAAGGATCCGCCGCGGCCGATGACCGGATGACTCGCGGACAAAATGGACCAGGGCTGCCGACAGACGCCGTCCGCTCGGCAAGATGGCCCCCGTGGTGCGGAAGTTCCGTCGGAACTCCGAGAGGAACAGTCGGCAATCGGCAATTCGGCTCGCCATAGTGCACCTGCGAATTGAGAACCTGGCCGAGAACCTTGCAACGCCCCTGGACTGTACCAGGCTCAATCCAGCTCTCGGGTAGGTTCTCAGTGGAGTACATGCGAATATAGCAGATTTTGCCGATGGTCTCCAGAAGTGTTTTACTTCTTGCGGGAGCGCTGTCACACCGTCTTCTTGTACTTTCCGCCTTCCGGCGGGAATCGCACCACGACCGTGCGCAGCCGCCCGTCGCGCTCGACGAGCAACTCCAGCGGTCCGGGCAAGGTGCGGGCGAGTTGGGCAAAGGCGGTGTCGTTGGCGAAGTCACGGCCGCCGACGCCATAGATGCGGTCGCCGACCCGCAGACCGGCTGCCGCCGCGGCCGAACCGGCATTAACGTGGCTGACGATCACGGTATCGGGTTCGGCGTCGTCGGTCCGCCAGGCAATGCCCAGCCGCATGGGCGGCTCGCCGGCCCGCTGGGCAACCGGCTCCGCGGCTTCCAAGCGGTGGCGACCGTCTTCGTTCTCGGCCTTGGCCGCCGCGCGGAAGCGCGGCGGCAGGGGAACCTCGGCCATCTCGTAAACCAGCGCAAAGGCGAGCCGCGCGACCCGCTTCATGCCGTCGGAATTGATTTTCGCGGCCACATCGGTGGGCTGGTGGTAGCGCTCGTGCAGATCGGTGTGCAGAAAGAGCGTGGGAATGCCGCGCTCGTAAAACGAGTAGTGATCGGCATTGGCCTTCATCAGCCAGGAAAAATCCAACGTCAGGCCGCCGCTGGGATTGCTCATGCTCGCCATGCGTCGCAGACCGGTGGCCGTCCGGGAACCGAAGACGATTACACGTTCGGCCGCAGAGCACCGATCATGTCGAGGTTGAGCATGAACTTGACGCGGTCCAGCGGCAGGGTCGGATCGGACGCCCAATACTTCGAGCCCAAGAGGCCCTTTTCCTCTCCGTCGAAGCAAACAAACAGGACCGATCGCCTGGGAGCGATCGGCAGGCGGGAAAATGCCCTGGCCAACGCCAGCACGCCCGAGGTGCCGCTGGCATTGTCGTCAGCCCCCGGATAGATCGTTCCCGGCGGGTTGAGACGCCAAGGACTTCCATGCCCCAGGTGATCGTAATGGGCACCGACAACAATCGTCTGGTCCTTGACGGCTGGATCGCTTCCGGGCAGGAGGGCGAGGATATTGCGGTAGTTGTGGCCGAACGGCTGGAAATAGCCTTGCTTCACGCCTGCCGGCTTCAGCGGCAGCTTGCGCAACTGCTCGATCAGGTAGTCGCCGGCCGCATGTCCGCCCGTGCTGCCGGCCTCGCGTCCTTCGAACTTCGGGCTGGCCAGGTCATCGACCGTCTGGAACATCTCCTGAGCGACGATCGATTCGAGTGCGGCCTGGCAGGCGGTGTTGTTTTCCGCGGCCCGAAGCGACGGCGAGATCGAAAGCAGGAGAAGCAGCGCACAATAATAAGAGCGGGTGTGTGTTGGCATGAGAGGCGGGCAGATGGAGGGATGTGAAACGAGCTCACAATATGTTAACGTAAGCTGTTGGCGTGAGCAATGCGATGCGGGTCAATTCGCTCGTCATTCAGGCTTTCGCCGTCGTTGCGGCCGGTCTCTGACCGGGCCACGCCGCCGACCGAAGGTCTCCCGGCAAATGGGGAGACCCTTGGTCGCACGTTTCGGCTGGGTCGGGAGACCCTCGCCGAACCCGAGAATTCCGCTCAGTTGGGGCGGATTCCTCCTGGCCGCGGTCATGGCCCCTCTTGCCCCGCTGTCGCCGGGGTTGTTATACTACGGGACTATCCGCTCGACTGGGAGCAACAACGGGCATGGTTCAGAAACGGGGACTGGCTCCGAGCCCAGTAGCGATTAGGCCGCAAGAAATGGACGCCGGCGAGGTGCCTGTCCCCATTTCTGAACCATGCCCAACAACGCCTGGCTAGAGCGGACGCAAGTTCATACGAGATAGTATTTAACGACATTGGATGGAGTGACGCGTGGGAGTCAAGAAAACGGGTAAAGGCCGGCGGAAACTCGGCCGTAAGAAGCGACGCATGCGGTCTCGCATTCGGCATCGCAAGTAGTTTCCATTCTCAGGAATTGAGAACCTGACCGAGAACCCTGGGGGCACCCTTGAATTTCCGGGCAAAATATAGTTCTCCGCGAGCTTCCAAGCCGCATTTCTGACGGCGCTCGCCTCACGTTGCGGGCCGCCGGTTGGCAATGCACGTGCAATTTAACCCGCAAGAGGGGTTGGGGCCGGTTCGCGAGGACGGATTCTTCAGGCTCTTCCGGTTCTAGGTGTAGCAGTAGGGTGACAGCAGATCCAGGATATCCGCAAACGGGTGCCCCGGATCTGCTCCCACCGTACTACTGTGTCTATAAGCTAGATTTACCGAGGGGTGGTTTTGACGACATCCAGCCGCCCCGCAGACCCCAGCTTACGACGCAGACCCCGCATGACCGATCCGGCGACAACCTTGGACCATCTGGCAGTGCGGTCCGCACAACTCTACAGTTTGCCCCGCGTTGCCATGCAGGTCCTGCAACTGACGCGGAACCCCGATGTGGATACGCGGGCACTGAAAGAGTGCATCGAGAACGATCCGGCCATTGCCAGCCGAATTCTCCGCGTGGTCAATAGTTCGCTTTTCGGACTCAGCCGCGAGGTATCGGACCTCAACCAGGCATTGGCCCTGTTGGGGCTCAAGCCGCTTAAGCTCTTGGTATTGGGATTCAGCTTGCCGAGCGGACTGTTTCTGGATCTTGAGTCCAAAACGCTCCTGTGGTATTGGAAGCACACGCTGACCAAAGCCGTTGCCGGCCGGGAATTGAGCTCTCTCTTCTGGCGGATTCCCGGCGACGAAGCCTTCTTGGCGGGCTTGTTCCAGGACCTGGGCGTGCTCTTGCTCTTTCAGCAGTTGGGCCAACCCTATGCCCGATTTCTCGATCGGACGTTGAGCCACCATCTCGATCTGGGCGCGGTCGAACGGCGGGCGCTAGGTTTCTCGCATTCGGAGCTGTCGGCCCGATTGTTGCAACTCTGGAACTTTCCGGAGGCTCTGTGTGATGCCATAGCGTGGCAGCCTTCGCCCCCGGCAAGCTGGTCGTCGCTGGCGCAGATATTGCATCTTAGTGAACTGTTTGCCCAACTGTTCGCCGACCGCCGGAACGTCGGCCCTGGCCGAGTTGTTGGAGACCAGCCACCACAATTGCCATCATCTCGCAGGGCAGTTGGAGCCGCTGGTCCTGGAAGTCGAGCGAAAAGTCAACGAGTTGGCCGAGATTTTCTCGCTGGCCCTGCCTGATGGGCTGGAATATCGCGACGTACTGGCCGAGGCCCACCGGCAGTTGGCCCGCGTGGCCACGGCGGCGGCGGAAGACCTGGTGCGGAGCGGAATTCCGGAGACAGGCGATGCGGAGGAAGATTGGCCCTTCGACGACTTCGACTCGTTGACCGATGCCTTGACCGAGGCTTGTGCAGGGCCGATCGAGTGTGAGCCGGCCGCCAAGGCGTCGTCGTCCGTGGGCCCCGGCGGGGCGGATGTCGGCCCGCGGCAGCGGCCCGCGGCAACCGGGCGGGCAGCGGTTCGTCCAACGGTTGCCACAAGTCCTGCGGCTCCGGCGAAAACGCGGCCGGTTGCAGGCACGCCGGCGCCAAACTTGCTGGATCGGCTAACCGGCGTCGTCGCGCTTTGCCGGCCGGCGCGGCGTCCGCTGAGCCTGTTGCTGGTCAAGTTTTCGGCCGGCGACGAATTGTTGACCGCGTGCGGGCCGCAGGAAACGGCCACCATGCGCCAGACGCTGGCAACGGTCTGCGCCCAGCTCGATCATCCCGGAACGATCTGCCTGCCGCACACGGATTTCGGCTTTGCCCTCATTCTGCCCGGAGCGGAACGTCAGCAGGCGGTGGAATTGGGCAACGATCTGATTCGCACGGTCTTCACTCTGGCGAAGACGGCCGGGGTGGAGAAGAAAGAACGTCTAAAACTCGATGTGGGCGTGGCCACGCTCGCCCAGCCGCCGAAGAATTTTCCCCCCGCGCTCTGCTGGACGGCGCCGACCGGTGCCTTTACGCTTCGCACGCCTCCGGCGGCGGCGTGGTCAAGAGCATTGAGATCTACTGACGACTACTTCTCCACCGGGCGCGATACGGCTTGTGCGACTCGTAGAGGGCCAGGCGATCGGCCATTTTCTTTCGCGAAGACGGGGGAGACAATTCCAGGGCCTTCTTCTGCCAGCGAACGGCCTCGTCGAAGTTGCCCAGCTCGGCGTATGCCGCGGCCAGCGGCGTGATGCCCGGGCCAGATCTCCAATCGCTGCTCTGGCAGGCCTTGGTGGCGAGCAGCACCGCTTGTTTGCCGTTGCGGTACTTCGCCTCGGGACAGGTCGCGCGGAACCAGGCCGCCATGTGGCACACCAGAGGTTCGTCCGGACCAAGCCGCAGGGCCTCGTCAAAGTCGGCCTGGGCCTTGTCGTACTGACCCATCGCCGCCTCGCAGCGTCCGCGCAGGGCGCGATGCTTCACCGCGAACTTCGCATCGAGTTTCAAGGCACTGTCGAAATCGGCCATGGCCAAAACGAATTGCCCGCGGTCCGCCCAGTACGCGCCGCGCTGCTGGTGGCCGCGGACCGAGTTGGGGTCGATCCAGAGGGCTTCATTCATGTCGGCCAGAGCTTTGTCCTGATCGCCCAGCCCATCGCGGCAATAAGCGCGATCCAGATAGTCGTCGGCGCGGCGCAGGTAGCTGGCACGGAACTCCACGAAGGAGGAGATCGCCCGCGGCAGGTCGCCTCGAAAAACGGAAAACCACGCCATCCGGCACCAGTTCGCGGCTTCCTGGTCCTGCAGACGGATGCTGTCGGTGAAGTCGTCCTGGGCCCTCTCGTATTCGCGCAGCCGAAGGCAAGCCAGCCCGCGCCCCGGTAGGCCTGGCCCATTTCGGGCTGGCGGCTGATGACTTCGTTGAAATCGGCAATCGCCTTCTCGAACTCTTTCTTCTCCGACCGGCACAGACCCCGCTGAAAGTAGGCATCACATTCCTGAGGACTGAGTCGAAGCAAGCGGGAGTAATCTTCGATTGCCTTGTCGAACTTCTTCTGCTTTTGCCACATGTCGCCGCGCAAGCGATAGGCATCGGTCCGATCGGGCTCCAGCCGCAAGACCGCGCTCAAATCGGCGATTGCCTTCTCGAACTGTTCCTTGCCGATCCAGGCGCGGCGCGAAGATGAAACGCCGGGACCGAACGCGCATCGAGCTGCAGGACTTGGCCGCAGTCGGCGATCACCTTGTCGTGCTGTTTCAAGACGAGCTCCGCGGCCGCCCGCCCCAAGAAGGCCGACACATCCTTGGGGTCCTTTTTCAACACATCGGTGAAGTGCGGGACCGCCTTATCCAGAGGAAGCGCACAACCGGCGTCGATCGATCCCCAATTCATTCCGCGCGGATTTGCCGGCCCATTCACGAGGACCCACAGCCGGCCGCCGAAACGTTGGTATACTTGCACCGACTGCCCGCATTTGACGGCCAGCTTATGGGGAGTGCCATTGTCCAACTCCGCATCCTGGATGACGATCATGGTCTCCGTTTTTTGCTGGGCCAGGGCCTTCCCGCCGAACCCCAGGCAAAGCGTTGGCAGGAGGGCCACCCGCAACAATTTCCAACTCATGTCCAACTCCTTCGAAGTCCTACCGGCTCGTCGCGAGCATCAACGCAACCAGCCCGGCGAAGACAATAAATGCGGCCAGGAAAGCCCAGGCGATCCAGGCCCTCCCGGTCTTGATTTCCTCGCGTTGCAGGATCTTTTCCTTGCGGCGGAGGAACTCCACGCTGTCTTCGTAACGAAGTTCAAACGTCTTTTTGCAGGCAGGGCAGCGGCCGTTCTTCCCCAGCAGATCACTCGTGGCCTTGACCAGGTGCCCCGAGGGGCAGCGGATGTGCAGAAGCTTCGGCGGATGTTGAGGTAAGGCCGCTTCTTCGGTTTCTTCGGTCGTTGCCGGAGCCGACTGCAAAAAGTCCTGACCGGTCGTTGCCGGAACCGACTGCAAGAAGTCTGGACCGCCGGCCATTGGTTCAAACGTCGCCGCCGGCATCGACGGAGCGGAGAAGCTCGCGGCCGGCAGTACCCCACCTGGAACCGACGGCATGGGAAGCGACGGTGCGGGGAATGACGGCGGGGGCAGCGGGGCGGCCGAGAATGGAGCGGCCGGCGCTTGCCCGCCATCGAGCTCGCTGTGGCCGGGCAGATCGAAAGGCAGTGCCGCCTTCGCGCTCGGGTCAAACCCCAGATCGAATCGCGGCTTGCCGGTTTCGCTTTGCGGCGACGTTGCCGGAGTTTGCTGCGGCGCGTCGGCTGGAGCTGCCGGCGTGGCTACGGGGCCGGTGGGCAGCGGATTGGCCGCCGCGGGACCAAAGGCAAACGGCTGACCTGCTGGCGTAGGATACGGGCTGCCGGGCATCATCGGCATGGGCAACGGCGGCATCATGCCGGGCATTCCACCCTGCGCGGGGAACCCGGGGCCAGGGGCGTTTGCCGCCGGCCATGCTCCCGCCCCTTGAAAGAAACCGCCCGCGGCGACAGGGCCCGTTTCCGGCGGCGGAATCAAGAAACTGCTGCCGCACATCGGGCATTGGAATAACTGGCCGACCTGCGACAGGTCGCCCTGCAAGATGTGACCTTGGGGACAGCGGAACTGGAACGACATATTCTATGCCCTGCGCGGTTTGAGGTGCTCCGAAGCCTAGCAATACTGAGAGGTACGCATCATTGCTAAAGCGCTCACAGGTCTATCCTACGAATCCGGCGGTGAATCTTGCGTCGACCGGGGCACCCGGTACTCCGGGTCGCGGCCCAGGGCGTCGGTCAGCAGTTCCCAAAGTGCTTCCAACGACTGTGGAATAACACGGATACCGGCCAGGGCGGGCATGAAGTTCGTGTCGCCCAGCCAGCGTGGCACGATATGCCAATGCACGTGGCCCGGCAGCCCCGCGCCGGCAACCTGCCCGAGGTTCAATCCGACGTTGAACCCTTCGGCCCGGATCGTTCGCTCCAACAGTCTGACCATTTGGCTGATCGTCTGCACCAGGTCGAGTTGTTCAGCCGCTTCGAGTTGGTCCAAGCGGGCCACATGGCGCTTGGGCGCGACCAACAGATGTCCGTTGTTATAGGGATAGCGATTCAGCACTGTCAGCGAATACGGGCTGTGTTGCACGACCAAGCGGGCCCGATCGTCGCCACCGGCCCCGGCCTGACAGAGGAAGCAGGCGAGATCTCCGCCGGGGAGCAAAGTTGCTTCAACAGGCTTCTTTTTCTCCGGGTCGCCGGATATGTATGCCAGTCGCCAAGGGGCCCAAAGCTGTTCGTGCTTCACTTTTTTTGCATCCCCGCCGAGGGTGCCGCCCTCGATTGCCCCTGGAAACTTCTTTCGGCCGCCTCAAACCGCTTTACAACTCCTTATATAGCTTAACCTGAGCATCGTTCCACAACAAGCCGCTGCGATTGAAGGAGGAGGTTCGATTTGCTCTGAGATCTTCTGGAGTCAAGCAAGAAGTAAACCCTTACTCCCGCCTGAAGGCGGGAGCTTTACGGAGCGGATGAGCTTCGGACTGAAGTCCTTCGTACATCCGCGTTGGTGAATCCAAGGTCGTTGGCCCGGTCTCCACGAGCGTTTCCGCCCAACCACCGACCACACAACCTATCACCGGATCGCATTACAACGTCATTCCAACCTAAAGATCCCGCCTGAAGGCGAGGGCTTTGCTCCTCCCATTGGGAGACAGTGAATTCGCCCTTGTCTTGCCCCCCTAAATAAAGAATAATCGCTGCCCCGCCCCGACCAATTCGTCAGCATCAGTTTCGAGGTTCTTTAGTCGGGGAATTGCTTCCCGCGCCATGTCGAAGTACTCGCGGTGCCGTTCGATGCCGATGCCCTGCACACCAATGGCCTCACAAGCGGCGACAGTGGAACCTGACCCCATGAAAGGATCGGCAATCACTCCCTCGCCTAAAGGCAGCGCGGCGTAGACGATTCGGCGCAGGAAAGATTGCGGCTTGATGCTCGGATGGTTCGCAATCTCCCGCTCTCGCTGCGGCGTTCGCTCGCTGCGGATTACATCCTCGAAAGGCAAATCCGGGTAGCGACGTAGACCGCCGGTTTGGTACTGACGCAAGCAATCGGAGACCTTCAAGTCCCCAATCGGTTTACGAAATAGGCCCCACGGCTCATAACAACCTTTTGGCATTGAAGACACGCCGGGGAATTCCTCCTCAGCGTTCTTTGGCCGGTCCCCGCCGCGCAGCGTACGAACAAGACGGATTATCTCACCGCGAAACTCTAGGCCACCGTCAACCAGCGCGTCATACAAGAGTTGACAAATGAAGGCATTAGTTGCAATGAAGACATGACCGCCCGGGAGAAGCGCGCGACAGACAAGCCGGCCCCAGTCCATAAAGAATTGTTGAAGGCGGGCACGCTCCTTTTGGTTCAATGCCGTGAACCGGGGAAGCGGGGCACGGGTGTGCCCGTCGAATGACGGCGGGATCCGCCAGATGCCGCCCTTGCCGTTGGCACGCTTTTCCAGTTGGTCCGAATCGTACTCTTTTACGCCGTACGGTGGATCCGTGACAACGGCGTGGAGGGTGTTTTCGCGTAGCCCGGAAAGCCAATCAAAGCAATCCGCATGTACAAGCTCAGATTTGCCGATCGTCGCGTGTTCGTACTTAGAAAAATCGATCATGCTGACAGTTTATCCTCTCGTAATGACGCAATCGGGGTGTGCGTCTACTTCCCAAGGCACCGTCCAATCTGCCTTACGGCCTGCCGCAGGCGGTTCTCGTTCTCGACCAGGGCCAAGCGCAAGTGCCCTTCGCCGGCAGGTCCGAAGCCGCCGCCGGGACTTACCGCCACATCGCCTTCCTTGAGCAACTTCATGGAAAAGTCGAAAGAGTTCATCTGGCTGGCCCAGGGCTCGGGTATCTTTGCCCAAACGAACATCGAGGCCTTCGGCCGCTCGATCGGCCAACCGAGTCGCTCCAAGCCGTCGCAGAGCACGTCGCGGCGATTCTGATAGATCATCGCCTGGGCTTCCACTGCCGCTTCGGCGTTCCGCAGCGCAAGGATGGCGGCAATCTGAATCGGCCGGAACATGCCGTAATCGTAGTACCCCTTGATCGTCGCGAGGGCACGTACGATCTCGGCGTTGCCGCCGCAGAATCCCACCCGCCATCCGGCCATGTTGTAGCCCTTGCTCATCGTGGTCAATTCCACAGCCACGTCGATTCCGCCCGGCGCGGCGAGGATGCTCGGCGACTTGTAACCGTCGAACGTGACGTCGGCATAGGCCAGGTCGCTGATGATCATTACGCCATAACGCTTGGCCAGCTTGACCGCCTCAATATAGAACTCCGGCTCGACCACCGTCGTCGACGGATTATGCGGGTAGTTCACGATCCAAACCTTCGGCCGCGGCACCATGTGGCGGCACGTGTAATCGACATTGGCCAGCAATTTTTGCGGGTCGGTAACCTCCAGCAAGATCGCGTTCGCCGAAGCCAGGGCGACCGCATAAAGGTGGGCCGGGTAGGATGGGGCCGGCACGATCGCCGTATCGCCGGGTCCCAGAAGCGCGAGACACAAATGGCTGAAACCTTCCTTCGAGCCCAGACAAGCGATTAGTTCTCGCTGGGGGTCAAGTCGCACCCCGTGCTGGCGAAAGTACTTGCTTGCCACCTCCTGGCGGAGGCTGAGGATGCCGGCCGCCTCGCTGTATCCATGGTTCTTGGGGTCCCGGGCGGCCTCGGCGAGTTTCTCGATCACCAGCGTCTGCGGGGGGTCTGATGGATTGCCCATCCCCAGGTCGATTACATCTTCGCCAGATCGGCGTTTTTCATACTTGAGCCGATTGAGTTGGGCAAACAAGTAGGGCGGCAGACGCCGCACCCTTTCCGAGACTTCGATGGAAAAAGGTTGGCCCTGTGAAACTGGTTCGATTGCTTCTTTCGCTTCCGTACTCATGGGTCAGGCCCGAGGGAAAGGGGCGAAGTATTACTTGGAAATGACACGAAACGTACCCTGGGGCGACTGGTGGTGTCATTCCCAACCGCACGAAGTATAAAATAGCGGGAATTCGTTTGCGGGGGAAGGCGAAAGGCGAAGTCGGGACGGGCGATTACCGCAGAGTGGAAAAGACCTATTAACGGCATGAATTTCGCTGGCATGGCGCGCCCCCTTGGAATCCGCCGCGTTTTTCTGCTAGAATTACACCAAGTGTTGTTCTCGCGGAGCCACTCGGGCACCATGTTTCCATGGTCGGCAGCGGCTCGTAAGTAGCAAAGGGACGAGCATTGACCGGCAGTGAACCAGGCCGCCCGGCCGACGAAAAACCGACGGAAGACCCCATTTCGCCCCCCCCTGTCCGCACAGTTGCCGACAGCCAAGGCAGTCCCCGGAGCCAACCGGCCGAGGAAGCGCCCACACCGGAAGTCGATGCCAGCAACGAAAGCGAGGCCGCGGCCGACCATGGGTACATCGTGCCCGGGCGGCGGATCCTCATTGGTTCGCAACGTGATCCGGCCGCCTATCGTGCCCGGCATCAGCGCGATTGGACCCCGGTCGAAGGCGATGACCTCTCCCAAGACGCGACCGGCGAAGGCCAGACAGGCCAGCAACGGGGCGGCGTTACTCAGGGTAGCCGGGATACTCAAGGTGAAAGGGGTCCACACGGTAATCCGAGTGGCGAAAAGGGCCGTCGCCGGCGACATCGTGGTGGCCACGGTCGTCATGACCGACAGGATCAAGGCCCTCGGCAGCAAAGAGGGCAGCCAAGTGACGTGCAGAACAAAAACATAACGGCGGCGCCGCAAGTGAATGCGCAGGCGGGCGAAGCCGCAAGTGGCAGGCCACAGCCGGTTGCCGCGATGCCTGACCGATCGGTCGGATCCGTCGGATCGGTCGTGGCTAACGATCCAAAGCCGGTTGCCGCGGCACCTGCGCCCGACGCCCAGGACGAAGCCTTGCGGGCCAGTGCCGCTCAACTGGCTGGCGCCGATCTGGCCCATCTCGACACGCTGTCGATGTCTCGCCAGCCACTGCCTCCGCCGGCCGCGACCCGCGAGCAGGTACCCCAGTGCCCGCCTCCGTTGCCCGGACCGCCGTTTCCTGCGCCGGAAAGGTGTCCGCCTGCCGCCCAGGAAGACGAACCGCCCGTGATTCCCGGCCGTCGGCAAAAACTCACGGCCACCATGGAGGCCGAGTTGGATCGGGCCATGGGCGGTCTCTCGTTGGACGAACTGATGTCGGGCGGGGAAGGCATCGGCCAGGAAGGCGCCTTGGAGCCCGAGTCGCGGCATCGAGGCCGGGTCGTCGCCTTGCGGCGCGACGAAATCTTCGTCGAGTTCGGCGGTCGCGAACAAGGCTGCCTGCCCGCCCATTCTTTCGAGACACTGCCCCAACCGGGCGATGCGATCGAGGTCATTGTTCAGCGCTTCAACCCCGAAGAGGGTCTTTATGATTTGACCCTCCCCGGCGTGTCCGTGGACGTGGGCAACTGGGACGAGGTCCATGAAGGCATGCTCGTCGACGTGCAGATCACCGGACACAACACGGGCGGGCTGGAGTGCGAGGTCAATCACATTCGCGGCTTCATCCCCGTGAGCCAGATTTCGCTGTACCGCGTGGAAGATCTGGCCCAATTCGTCGGCCAGCGGTTTGCCTGCCTGATCACCGATGCCGATCCCGCGCGGAAGAATCTCGTGCTCAGCCGCCGGGCCGTGCTGGAACGCGAAAAGGAAGAGAAGAAGAAGACCTTCCTCGAGTCGCTCGCCCCCGGCCAGATCTACGAAGGCACGGTGCGAAAGCTGATGGATTTTGGGGCCTTTGTCGAACTGGGCAACGGGGTCGACGGCTTGTTGCACGTCAGCCAGTTGTCGTGGGGCCGCGTCAAGCATCCCAGCGAGGTCCTGCAGGAAGGGCAGCCGATCAAAGTCCGCATCGAAAAATTCGACCGCGAGACGGGCCGCATCGGCCTTTCCTATCGCGAGATGCTGGAGAACCCCTGGACCGGGGCCGCCAGCAAGTATCCGCACAACGCCGTGGTCCGCGGCAAGGTCACGCGGCTGATGGAATTCGGGGCCTTTGTGGAACTCGAGCCGGGCGTCGAGGGCCTGGTCCACATCTCCGAGCTTTCGCACAAGCGCGTCTGGCGGGCCAGCGACGTAGTGCAGGAGGGCGAGGAGGTCGAAGTGCTCGTGCTCAACGTCAATCCCGAGGCCCAGCGGATGAGCCTTTCCATCAAGGGCCTGTCCAAGCCCGAGCCGACGAAAAAAGAGAAGGAAGAGGCCCAGGAGGCCGAAGTTCCCGCCGAAACCAAGAAGTCCAGCCGCGCGTCCAATCAGCCGCTCAAGGGCGGCCTGGGCAAGGCGACCGGCGGCGAGTCGTTGGGTCTGAAGTGGTAGGCAATCAAAAGTTGGACGGATCATGATGGGTTCGATGCTCGACACGAAGTTCGCCAAGCTCTGGCAGTCGCTCAAGAAACACGCGGGCGTCAAGGCAAGCCCCTGGTTCAAGAAGGCCGACGCGGCCGTTTCCAAGAAGGTTGAAGCCTACCAAGAGGCCTTGGCTGAGGCAAAGTCGGGGTTGGTCGAGGATTTGCTGAAGTTCGGCGAGGCCCTGCGGGACCTGGAAGAGACCTTTGTCAAGTTCGTCGACGCCAAGGCCCTCGGCCAGATCGGCGAGGCTGACATGAAAAAGGCCGAGAAGGCAACCTTGCTCGCGGACATCAACCGCTGCAAGGCCGAAGTCCAGCACGAACGGAATCTCTTCGAATCCAGGCTCAAGTCTGCCGTGTCGGCGGCCGACAACGACATCAAAAAGCTCGAATCGATCGAAGCCAAGAAGAAAAAAGAGCTTTGGAAGGGATTCGGGATCGAGCTGTGAGTGCGCACGTGCCGATCGCATGACCATTTTTCGTCTCTGCATTGGCGGTGCTGCGCTCCTGCTTTCGATGGCTGGTCTGCTTGTTTGCATTGCCGGAGTGCTTGTCGTCTGGATGCTCAAGAGTCGCATCGACGTAGTTGGCCGAGCCTTATTCGGGGCTGCCGACGAGGCATTCGACTTCGTGGATGCCAAACTCGCACTTGTGAATCAGTTGTTGCAGAAAAGCCGCCAGCGGATCCGTCGGATTACCAGGGTGGCAGAGCGACTGATGGACGCGAGAGCGGACGCCAGGAAAGAAATCGAGCCGCTGCTTCCCATCTTGGATGAGGTTTCTCAACAATTGAATTCCGCCGAGTCTTGGCTGGACTCCTGCCATGCCGTTGCCCGTGGTGTAAGCAAGGTGTCCGAGGCGGTCGTCTCGTCTGAATACGCAGTGACGCACCAGGAATCGACTGCAATCGCACTGGCCCAGCGAGTGCAGGGGTTGTCCGAAGCGGTTGCCCCCACGCTTGCCGCACTGGAAGTACTGCGCCAGGAAATTGTTCAGTTGCGAGATACCGGACGACTCGCTCGAGAGGTCGCCGTAAGAATTGTGGCTTATGTGGCTGATCTCGATGGAAAGTTGGCAAACATTTCCGAACGGCTTGAGCAGTTCGAAGCGAAGGTGGCACAAACCAAGGCATCCTGTGTCGCCCTTCAACGGCGCGTCCATTGGCGGTCCGTCGTGGTGGTGGTGGTTATCACCGTTTTTTTGGCATGGTTCGCCATTTCGCAGATCGGCATGATGGACCACAGTTGGCGAATGATGCAGGAGAAACGGACAGACACGAACGCGGCGAACCAATGAAAACTCCATCGCGACGGGGGAATCTGCGATGGACAAGGTGGCTGGGTCAGCCTATCCTGCAGGCCGGAACAAGCGCAGCGCAGTTCCGACGTGCCTAAATGGAGTTGCGTGATTCCCGGAGGCGTCCGATGTAGGGTGGGCCGAGTTCTACGAGTCCCACCATTTTCTACAGGCCGGAACAAGCGCAGCGCAGTTCCGACGTGCCTAGTTTCGGATGCCGATGCAGTATAGGTACTTCTCGCCGCGGATATAGATCCGACCCTGGCTGACGGCGGGCGAGGCGTAGCAGTCCTCGCCCAGCTCATTCTTGGATACCATGTTGAATTCCGGCCCCGCTCGGATAATCGTGGTCACACCGCGGTCGGAGAGGAAGAAGACGCGTCCGTCCGCCTCGACGGGCGAGGCGCTGAAGTGCGGGCCGATCCGCTCTCGCCAGCGACGTTCACCCGTCTGGGCCTCAAAGCAGCTTGCGATTCCACCATCGGCGACGACCAGCAAGTATCTGCCGCCGCCCGCGATAATTGGCGACGGCACGTAGGCACAGTCCCTGGTCGTCTGCCAGGCCACATGGGTATCGGTCACGTCGCCCTGCCCGTCCGGGCGGATGGCAAGAAGGTGGAATGTCGGAAAGCCGGCAGTCATGAAGAGCAGCTTCCCGTTGTAGACCAGCGAGGCCACGTACTGTTCCGTCGGACCCTCGATGATCCAATGCTGCTTTCCGTTGTGCGGATCGTAACTGGCCACGCACCCGGCCCCGGAAAGCACCATCTGCGTGCGTCCGCCAATCTGCCGGACAAGCGGCGGACAGTAACTGCGGATGCGGTGTTTGCGCGGCGTCTTCCAGACCGTCTCGCCCGTTGCGCGATTCAAGGCCACGAGATACGAATCGCCGTCGTGGTCACCGTTGATAATCACCAGATCTTCGAACAGCAGCGGCGGGCTGCAGAAGCCGTGAGGGCTGTTGAATACGCCCGGGCGGACCAGCCAGCGACGGTTGCCTGCGAAATCGTAGGCGGCCACGACCATCCAGCCCGGTGAAGCGGGCTGGTTCGCGTACTTGGCGCCGGCCGTATTGACCGGCGCTTGGGGATCGCTCTCAAGAAACGTAACATATACCAGTTTGCCATCGGCGGCCGGCGTGCTGGAGGCGCAGGAGTTCAACGTGTTTTTCCGCTCCAGCGGCGCGTGGAGCACGACCCGCTGCCAAAGGACGCGACCGCTGGCCCGGTCCAGGCAGACAAGCAGTCGATCTTCCGACTCTTCGCGGCAACTGACCACGAAGATGCGGTCTTCCCATACGACAGGCGAGGCGTGGCCCTTGCCGGGGATCTCGACCTTCCAGGCGATATTCTCGCCGCGGGGCCCGTTCCAGCGGTCGGGCAGGTTTCTCTCCAGGCTGCTGCCGTCGCCACGCGGTCCGCGCCAGGCCGGCCAGTTCTCCGCCCCGGCACGTTCGCAAAGGCACGGCACCAGCAGAATCAAGAACACGACAGGCAGGACGGACCGTATACCGATGCTCATGGCAATCGCCCCAACGCTTCCACCGACATTCTTCGTTTTCAATCCGCCTGGACACGCTTCCGGGAATCAGAGCCGCCTATCGTAACCAGGACTTACGCGAGTCGCCAGCTTCTCCAGGCAGCTCGCCACTAGCGCCGTCCATCCGGTTTGATGGCTCGCCCCCAGCCCGCGGCCGGTCTCGGCATCAAAATACTCGTAAAACAACAGCGGTTCATCCTTGTCCCATCCGGCTGCATTTCCCTGATAGGGCCGGCGACCGTCGCCGTCCGGCCGGAAGAGCCGCACCAACCGCGTCGCAAGTTCGCGCGCGACCTCGTCGAGCGTCATCCATCGGCCGGAGCCGGTGGGGCACTCGACCTTCAGATTATCGCCGTAGAAGCAATAATAGCGGCCTAGTGCCTCGATGAGCAGATAGTTCAGCGGAAACCAGATCGGCCCCCGCCAATTGGAATTGCCGCCGAAAATGCCTGAGTCGGATTCGCCGGGCAAGTATTGCACGCGGAACTCTTGGTTGTCGCAGTGGAAAACGTAGGGCTTCGCGTCGTAATACTTCGATAACGAGCGAATCCCGAACGGCGAAAGGAATTCGTCTTCGTCGAGCATGTAGCCGAGCACGCGGACCAGCCGCTCCCGCGAGGGGATCGCCAGCAAATGACTGCCGCCATTGCCGCCGTTCTCGCGGACCTCCATGTAGCTGATGTGCCTCGCCAGGTCGTGGCGATATCGGAGGAACCACACCAGCCGCTTGTGAAATCCGGGTAGTTTGCTGATCCGCGCTTCGGGCAGGACCTCTACCGCCAACAGCGGCACCAGCCCGACGATCGACCGCAGCCGCAACGGCACGCCCCGGCCGTTGACCAGTATCTGGTCGTAATAGAAGCCGTCGTCCTCGCTCCACAGGCCCGTGCCGCCAAGGGTGTTGATCGCATCGGCAATGTGGACGAAATGCTCGAAGAATTTCGAGGCAATATCCTCCGTGCCGGGGTCGAAGGCGGCAAGTTCCAGGGCCATGGCCAGCATCTTGCCGCAATAGAAGGCCATCCAGGCCGTGCCGTCGGCCTGCTCCAACCGGCCGCCGTTGGGCAGCGGCCGCGAGCGGTCGAAAACGCCGATGTTGTCCAACCCCAGGAATCCGCCGGCAAACAGGTGCTTGCCTTGAAAGTCCTTGCGATTCACCCACCAGGTAAAATTCATCAGCAACTTCTGGAACGCGGCCGAAAGGAAACGCCCCTGGGGATCCTCGGGTGAAGTCGTGCGGCGGTACACCTCCCAGCAGGCCCAGGCGTGCACCGGCGGATTGACGTCGCCCAAGTCGAACTCGTAGGCCGGCAACTCCCCGTTGGGATGCATGTACCACTCGCGCAGGAAGAGGCTCAACTGGTCCCGGGCGAACGCCGCATCGAGCCGGGCAAAGGGGACCATGTGGAATGCCATGTCCCAGGCCGCGAACCAGGGATATTCCCATTTGTCGGGCACCGACAGCACGTCGCGGCTGAAGAGGTGCCGCCAGTCGGAGTTCCGCCCCAACTTCCGCTGCTCGGGCGGCGGCGGCGTCTGCGGATCGCCGTCCAGCCAATCGTCGACGACGTATCCATAGAACTGCTTGCTCCACAGCAGTCCGGCATAGGCACTGCGGGCGATGTGGCGATCGTCGCCCTGCAGGTCCGGCAGCACCGCGGCATAAAACTCGTCGGCCTCGGCCTCTCGGGCGGCAAAGACCTGGGAGAAAGCGTCGCCAAAGACCTCTTGCGGGGCCTGGCTTTCGGCATACAGGCGCAGCGCACCGTGACCGCGCCGCCGGCGGGAATCTCCAGCCTGTAGCAAGCGGCCGTCTTCGTGCCGACATGTTTCGGATTGACCGCCTCGGTCTCGCCTTGGACCACGTATCGATCAAAGGCATCTTTGACGAAAGGCGTTTCGTTGGCCGAGTTGAAGAGACGCTCGTTATTGGTCACGTTGTCCGTGAAGAGCCAGTCGAAATCTGTGCCATCAGAAGCCGCTTGGGCCGCCCACCGAAAGCGCTCGAGTGTCGTATGCTCGGCGACGACCGTACCATCACCGGCCAGCGTCAGCCGCGGCTTCAGCCAGCAGCCCTCGTGGCGGCAGCCCCAGCTCCACGTATTGCGGAACCAAAGTGTGGGCAGCAAGTCCAGCGGCGCCGCCTCCGGGCCGTGGTTCGTGGCGGTGATCGAGATCAGGATATCGTTCGGCCCGGCTTTGGCATACTCGACCAGCACGTCGAAGCAGCGGCCCTCGCCCAGTACGCCGGTATCGGCCAACTCGAACTCCGGTTCGTGCCGGCCGCGCCGGGCATTTTCCGCAACCAGTTGCTCGTAGGGGAAGCGGGCGTGCGAATAGCGGTACATGGCCCGCATCCAGGAATGCGTCGGCGTGGAATCGAGGTAGTAGTAGCACTCCTTCACGTCCTCGCCGTGGTTGCCCTGGGGGTTGGTCAGCCCGAAGAGCCGTTCTTTCAAGAACGGATCGCGGCCGTTCCAGAGGGCCAGGGCGAAGCACAGGCGGCACTCACGATCGGTGATGCCCAGCAGGCCGTCTTCGCCCCAGCGATAGGCCCGGCTGCGGGCCTGATCGTGGGGGAAGTAGCTCCAGCAGTCGCCGTCCGGCGAGTAGTCTTCGCGGACCGTGGCCCATTGCCGTTCGGCCAGGTACGGGCCCCAGCGTTTCCAATTTGCCTTGCGCTGGGCATCTTCGGCCAAGCGCTGGGATTCGCGGGTGAGAAGGTCGGCGGCGGGCATGGGCAGCGTCTCGCAAGGTGTGGGTCGTGCTGGACTTTGCAGCAATTATAGATGGCGAAGCGATTGTGTGCGAATTTGCGTCGTACGTTAGGCCGAATTCGGGGACACATGACTAAATTATTGACGGGAGGATTGGGAATAGTCAAATTGGCGGCATGGCAAGATTGGCTCGAATCGTCGTTCCTGGCATGCCGCACCATGTCACGCAGCGTGGCAACCGGCGGCAGCAGACGTTTTTCAACGAGGGGGACTATTGCGCCTACTTGGAACTGATGGCCCATTGGTGCCGTGACCAGGGAGTCGAGATATGGAGTTACTGCCTCATGCCGAATCATACTCACGCCATAGCAGTCCCATCCTCCGAAGAAGGATTGCGATGGGCCATTGGCGAAGCGCACCGCCGGTACACGCGGCGGATCAATTTTCGCGAGAAGTGGCGCGGGTATCTCTGGCAAGGGCGCTTCGCGTCGTTCGTGATGGACGAAGCGTACCTGCTGGCAGCCGCGCGATACATCGAACTGAACCCTGTCCGTGCGGGCCTCGTCTGCAATCCCTGCGATTGGCCCTGGAGCAGCGCACGGGCGCACTTGGCAGAGGGCGGGACGACCCGTTCGTGAAGGTTGCTCCCCTGCTGGCGATGGTCCCGGATTGGGCCGCCTTTCTCAACAGCGCCATGCCGGAGGAGGAACTCAGGGACATCCGTCGCCACAGCCGAACGGGCCGGCCACTGGGAGACGAGACATTCTTGGGACGATTGGAGGAGACGATCGGCCGCGCACTAATGCCGCAAAAACGCGGTCCAAAGCCAAAGCGAGACGCGAATTAAGTTATGTGTCCCCGGAATTAATGTGTCCCCGGAATTATAGACGTCTCCTGGGACGGAAAGTTAGCGACAGTTGATTCGGTTACCCCTTGATCAAGGAAAAGTTTCAGGGCTGCAAATCGGGAATGCCGATCGACTGCCCGTAGGCCCGCGCCAGTTGGACGGGATCCATGTCATAGGCCTCGCGCAGCGCGTCTTCCCAGGGCAGGCCCTCCTTGATGCCGTCGATGAGCTTGCGGTAGCGGCTGCCTTTGCCGCCGGACTTCGCGCTCGATCCGCCCGAGCGGCCGGCCGGTTCGTACTTCAAGAGGAAGTCGGTAATGCTGGCCGCCACTCCATACTGCCAGGCGTGGATGTGGTCGAGCGTGAAGAAGTCGCCGCCCAGGCTCCGCGATTTCCGCATCGCGGCCACCGCGGTCTGGATCTTCTTGTCGATCGACGTGTCGCCGCTCACAACCCGATGGGCGATCCATTCCGAGGCCCCTTCGTTGAGCCAGTTGGGCAGCGACTCGGCCGACTTGTAGCACCAACTGAAGCCGTGCGCCGTCTCGTGGACGAGCACCACGGCGAAGTACTCCGGGTTCTTGCCCGCGTAGCAGGAAATGACGACGTTCTTGTTGACGTCGCAGTGGGCGATGCCCTGGGCGCCGGGCTTGGGGTTGTGGTAAAAGACCAGCTCGAATTGCTGGAAGCTCGACTCGTTGGCGAAGGCCACGATGATCGCCTTTCCCCGCCAGATATTCTTGCCCGCATCGAACCCGTAGGCCCCGCAGAGTTGCAGGTACATCGAGTCCAGGTAGGGCAGGTATCGACTGTTGATGATTTGCGGGGGAACGTCGCTGTAGAACAAGAAACGCCTGGTTTCGTAGGACTGCATGCCGGCCGTGGCGACCTTCGACGATACTTCTTCGAGGAACTTCTTCTGCCTGGAAAGGGCGGCCTGGCTTTCGGCCTCGGTGAAATCTTTCCAAGCGCGGATGCTCTTCGGGCGCAGGGCCTTGCCGTCGTTGGCGGCCAGCTCGCCGTAGAACGTCTCTTTGTATTGCTTGGCGAGGGCCTGCATCAGGCGGGGGCGAAGCGCGCCGGCGTCCCTGACCGCGGCGCACTGCTGCAGGGCCTTGTCATAAGCCTGCTTGGCCGCCAATTCCTTCTTGAACTCCTCGTCCTGGTAAAGTTGCGCGCCGACCTCCTTGAATTGCCCGGCCTGCGGCTTGGAGCGGAAGGTTGTATACAGGCGTTTGGCCCGCTCGAAGGACCACAGCCGCTCTTCGGCGGGGCCTGCGGCGGCCGCGCGGATCCGCTTAACCTCGGCGTCCAGGTAGCGATCGAAGGCCGCGTCGAGCACCTTCTGCTCTTCGTCGTCGAGGCCCGTTCGCAGCTTCTGAAGATCGGCTGCCGAAGGCAGCCGGCCGAGTTCATAAGGCCAGAGCGTCCGCGTGAGCTTCGCCGGCATCTGCCCGTCGACGATCTCGAAGTCGCCGAGGTCCGCGGAGCGGGCGATCTTCCGCGGCAGCGCGAAGCGGGGCTCCTGCCCGTCGCTGAAACGGTCGCCGGCGTTGCCCGACTTGACGACCCTGCCCTGCGGATCGATCCAGACGTATCGGAAGAATGCGCTCGCCAGCCCCAGCCGTGCGGGCAGCAGCGGGTCGCGGCCGTGCAGGATGTTGGGACCGTTGAATGCGCGGGCGTTCATGTAGGCGAGGTCGAGCTCCGCTTTCTTATCCGTATTGATGGCCAGGATCACGACCGGTTTGCCCTCCGCGGCGAGCTTCAATTCGGCCAGGAGCTGCGTCGGCCAATCGACGGCGAGCTGATACTTGGTGACATAGACGAGGATGACGACCGACTTGCCGCGGAGGTCGCCCAGGGCAACGCCCGGGCCGGCCCAAGTCACGCCTTCCAGCGACGGCGGGACTGCCGGCTGGGCAGTGGGCTCGTCGGCATGCAGAGCAATGACAAACAAGGCAAGAATGATGGCGATCGAGCCCGCATAAGCCGGTTTCATGGCGTCTGCCTCCGAAAGTTCTTCAAGATCCTACCCTGATTAGAGTGATCGCTCGTCGGTTCCGCAAGGGCGGGCCGGGAGGACTACATGTCTTGCATTTCGCACAGATGGCGATATATGGGTGGCATGCCTTCACGCGGCCGTCAAGGACTTCGCCCAACCGGGAAAAACCAAGCCGGCCGCGGGTAGGCATGTTTGCTGCGGGGTGGGATGCCTTCACGCCACGCGCGGGTGCCAACATGCCTACCCGCCGGCCGGCTGCGGTTGCCCTGTTGTGGCGACTATGTGACGGCCGCGTGAAAGGCATGCCACCCGGTCTTGGGCATGATGCCCATCATGAATACCGTCAGTTTCGAAACACTACACCTTCGGGTCAATACAAGGCCGCCCAGTCCAATTGCACCGCCTGCCTCTAAGAGCTATGATAACGGTTGCTGTCACCCCTGGAAACCGAGTGTACTGGGAGGTTGCGCATGTCCAAGACTTTCAAACCGCATCACAAACGGCTGGGCATTCCGCCGGAGGAGCATCCGGCAGACCATCACCACCCCTTGGGGAACGATCCCCTTCATCTCCAATCGGAGGATCCGAAATGCCCCTCCAGGCAAATCTGGATCCTCACCGAGACCGGCGCGGCCGCCGGGCTGCTGGTATTGGTCGTCGCGGCCGCTACGATCTTCTCGGGCTGCAGCCAGGATCCTCCCCAGTCGGCAAAGGCCCCGCAACCGATTGACCAGTCCCCGCCCAAGCCTTCATCTCGGCCGCCACAGGCCGCGTCCGGGCCGAAGTCCACGTCCACGGTAGCGTCGCCGCCGGGGCCGATCCCTGCGGTCGTCGTGCCCCAGGAAGACGGGCAGGACGAGAATGTCGTGAATGACAAACCGGCGGAAGGCGGCAATCCTGCCGCCGAGGTTGCCCAGGGGCCAAAGGAACCCGCTCCGGCCGCGCCGAAACCCGAGCCTCCTGAGGCCTCCGCCCTGGCCGAGAACCCACATCCGAATGAGCAGCCGGTCACGGCCCAGAAGCTTGCTCCACCGTCGGCGGAGGAGCAGAAGCGGCTGATGGCCGAGATCGACGAAGTCTACAAGCAGGGTGGCACGAAGGTTGCCTTGGCCCGCAAACTCTTGGAGGACGGCCGCCAGAACGAGTCCAACCGCGCCGAGCAGTTCGTGCTCTTGCGCTGCGCGGGGGAGGTCGCACGCGACGCGGGCGAGGCGGACCTGATGCTGGAAGCGGTCGACGCGATTGTCGCCGCCGGGTTCGACATCCGGCCCTTTCAGGTGAAGGCGCGGTTGCTGAAACAGCTTGTGGCCCAAAGCATCTCGGGCGACGATTTTCAGCTTTTGACCGCCAGTGCGTCGTGCGTGAAGTTCGCCGAAGCGGCTGCCGCCGGCGGCGCGTTCGACGAAGCGGCCGAGGTGCTCGACGCAGCCAAAAGGTCGCTGGCCAAGCCGATCGGGCAGGCCCAGACGGCGCTGCGGGCGGCAAAAACGGCCTTGACCCGCGCCCGCACGTCGGCCGAAAAAGCCGAACGGGAGAAGAGCGCCGAGGATGCGCAGGCCGCATTGGACGGCGTCAAATCGGCCCAGTCGGCGCTGGTCGAGTGTGCCAAAGGCATCCAGCAGGCCCGACACGATCACGAGGCGCTTCAGGCCGCCCGCGAACAACTCAAGACCGCGCCCGACGACCCGGCCGCCAATCTGGTGCTCGGTCGCTGGCATTGCTTCCAGCAGGGCGATTGGGACGAGGGCCTGAAATTCCTGGCCAAGGGGAGCGATAGCGGCTTGAAGTCGCTGGCCGCGCAGGAACTGGCATCAAGTCCTTCGACGTTCGAAGAGCGGGTCGCCCGCGGTGACGCGTGGTGGGACCTGGCCGAAAAGGCGGATGGCAAGACCAAGGCCGGCATGCGGCAGCGCGCCGGCCGCTGGTATCAAGAGGCCCTGCCGGAGCTTCCCTCGGGACTGGCCAAGGCGAAGGTGGAAAAGCGCCTTGGGCAATTGCCGGAGCAGGTAGCCGCGAAGGGCGGTGAGACGCCCGCCCGCACTCCTCCGACGCCCGCCCGCACCCCACCGCCGCTGGCGGTGGCCCCCTTCGACGAAAAGACCGCCAAGCAACACCAGGCACGGTGGGGCAAGTTCCTTGGCGTGCCGGTGGTCCAAACCAATTCGATCGGCATGAAGCTCGTGCTCATCCCGCCGGGCGAGTTCCTGATGGGCTCGCCCAAAGAACTGATCGACGAGGAGTTAAAGGCGGATCGTGGCGATTCGTGGAATCTGAGTCTTCTGCCGGGCGAGGGGCCGCAGCACCGGGTGCGGATTACCCGGCCCTATTGGCTGGGCGCGACGGCCGTCACGCAGGAGGAATACGAGCGCGTGATGGGCGTCAATCCGAGCTTCTTCCGGGGGGACCCGAAAAGGCCCGTCGAGCAAGTCACCTGGGAGAACGTAGCGGAGTTTTGCCGGAGGTTGTCGGAGTTGCCGGAGGAAAAGGCGGCCCAGCGAAGCTACGAACCACCAACCGAAGCGCAGTGGGAGCATGCCTGCCGGGCAGGAACGACGACCCGCTGGTTTTCGGGCGACGACGAGGCGGGCTTAGATGAGGTGGCGTGGTTCGAGCAAGAACGCGGCCCGTCAGACGCATCCGGTCGGCGGGAAGAAGCCGAACGCTTGGGGGCTCTATGATATGCACGGGAACGTCTGGCAGCGCTGCCGGGATTGGTATGATGGGGACTATTATGCAAACGCGCCTGCGGACGATCCCGCCGGTTCTCCCGTGGGCGCGCAGCGCGTGAGCCGCGGCGGCGGCTTGAACTGCGCGGCGCGGCACTGCCGGTCCGCATGCCGCTCGCACTGCTTGCTCGAGTTCCGCGACGCCAACCTGGGCTTTCGCGTCTCCCTGGTTCCGGCTGACAAGTAGAGACGAGCGAGCGGAGCCGGTGCGCCGCCCGCAGCGCAGGCGAGGGACGAGCCGGGCGCCACTATCCGTTTTGGATAGTTGCCGGATGGCATGTGGGGCCGGGATCAGCGGAGCAGGCGATCTGGGAACTCCTCGCAATCGCGTCTGCAACCAGTTGAAGCCGCCCTCATTTGCACTCCGCCCACGTCCTGCCCGCCTTTATTTCGACGTTCGGGGGCAGAATTCCGGGGACAGATGACTAAATTATTGACGGGAGGATTGGGAATAGTTGAATTGGTGGCATGGCAAGATTGGCTCGAATCGTGGTTCCTGGCATGCCGCACCATGTCACGCAGCGTGGCAACCGGCGGCAGCAGACGTTTTTCAACGAGGGGGACTATTGCGCCTACTTGGAACTGATGGCCGATTGGTGCCGTGACCAGGGAGTCGAGATAGGGAGTTACTGCCTCATGCCGAATCATACTCACGCCATAGCAGTCCCATCCTCCGAAGAAGGATTGCGATGGGCCATTGGCGAAACGCACCGCCGGTACACGCGGCGGATCAATTTTCGCGAGAAGTGGCGTGGGTATCTCTGGCAAGGGCGCTTCGCGTTGTTCGTGATGGACGAAGCGTACCTGCTGGCAGCCGCGCGATACATCGAACTGAACCCTGTCCGTGCGGGCCTCGTCTGCAATCCCTGCGATTGGCCCTGGAGCAGCGCACGGGCGCACTTGGCAGGGCGGGACGACCCGTTCGTGAAGGTTGCTCCCCTGCTGGCGATGGTCCCGGATTGGGCCGCCTTTCTCAACAGCGCCAGGCCGGAGGAGGAACTCAGGGACATCCGTCGCCACAGCCGAACGGGCCGGCCGCTGGGAGACGAGACCTTCTTGGGACGATTGGAGGAGACGATCGGCCTCGCACTAATGCCGCAAAAACGCGGTCCAAAGCCAAAGCGAGGCGCGAATTAAGGTATGTGTCCCCGGAATTCCGAGGATTGCCCGAGGAAGCCCCGCCGCCATTCGGGTTATGGCAATCCATCGGGGCAAGCGTAGAATACCAACGGAGTCGCTGCGAAGAGCTTGATTGCTCGGGTTACGATGAATACTTGTCGGATGACTAGCTGAAATACAACCCGGCCTTGCCGGGGGGTTTGTTGAAGAGTAAGCCGATGTGGCCGAATACCTGCCGGTGTTCCGCCATATCGGCTTTTTTGTTTTTTGTGGTGCAAGACGAGCTGAATACATCTACGGAAGGCTTCTTCTCGGTCCAAGCACCGGAGGATAGTACCATGTTGTTATTGGCCGAATCACTACTCACGGCAGCGGGCTTTGGGTACGACGAGATCGAGGAAACCTGGGTAGTACGGATGCCGTTGCGTCCTCTCGTAGTGGTCGAATGCGACGAGGATCGAGCGTACATCCGGGAAGCATTGATGGAGGTCCGAGCAAGTCTTGGTGCCATCGGCTGCTTCTACAACAACTTCGTCGTGAACAACCGTTTCGTCTCCCTCGCAGGGCCTATTCCAGCAGTCATGCCATGATCGCCCCGGCGTCATTGCCATTCGGGTTATAGTAATCCAACAGGGCAAGCGTAGAATATAGATATAACCGCTCTGAATAGCCCCATTGCTCGGGTCTCTCCCCCGCCGTTGAGCCTTTTGGCTGCGGCACATGCACCAGAGGGAACGCCCATGAGCTTCTCAGTCGGGCTTTATCGTGATTTCGCCCGGGAAGGCGGAATCAGCTTCAACACCCTGCCTGCCACGCAGTCTTCTGACTACGTTTCTCCCATCAATATTCTTGACAAGAAAGTGGTGCTGGCAGTCGATGCTCCAGAATGGGTTGAAGTCTTCCCAGAGGAAGCATCTGATGAGGCGGAACCCGGGGCAGCCGAATCTCGACGCCCATTCTTTCGGCCATCGGGTAGACCGAGTTCCGCCATGCCTGCTGCAAATACTGGCCCTCGGGCCAAAGTGTCGGGTTCGGTGCCGGGCGAAGCTCAAACGGCATCCACTCGACTTCGACATCCCTGCCTTGGACAGCTTCCTTCAAGGGGAACTCCCCCAGGAAGCAGAATGGGCAAACGTAACGGGATAGACCTTGATGGGAATCGACATGCGGAATCATCCTTTCAGAGAAGTCTATTCTCGCAGGGGAGTCCCGGCTAGAATTCTGGTATGGGAACAAGGCATGAGCAAGATTCGACGGACGCCGATTTTACGCCGATGGAGCCGGTACTGGTGGTTCGTCAGAACCCCACGACGGGGCAGCGGGAATCAGTCGCAATGCAGTGGGGATTGGTGCCCTCCTGGGCCGATAGTCCGGCCCGTCGTAGTCGCCTCATTCACGCACGGGCCGAGACGGTAGCCATCATCCGATGCACGAAACGCCTTTCGACCCCAACACTCATTCAGATCGTGGGTTCACGTCGAGTCCTGCCGTAGATGGATTCACCCAAGGCCGCCCTCTCAAGCGTTGCCAGTTCATCCACGAATGCTTCCCAATCGAAGCCCGGCATCAGCACCACGAACACCAGGGTTGCGGTTTTCCAATCGACTTCGAGGCTGAACATCACGCACGATTCCGCCTTGCAATCGGCGTTGCTCCAGGCGTGAGTCCAGATGTTGAGAAGCGGAGGTAGCCGGAGGAGGTCATACCGCCCATTGCACTCAACATCGTGGGCCTGGGCATACCGGAAAATGTTTTTCAGTTCTGCCCGCTTGTATCGCAGATTGATTTGCACAGTTTGAACCTGCATGGCATTCCATTCCTTCAGCTAGAGCCACTATCGAACCACGACGGTCCCTCGCCAACCGCCCCCCCGCCCATTATCCAGGGATCGGCTCTGGTTTGGCCGGGGCATCATCTTCCACTTATTCATTGCCCCTCCATCGCCAATTCCTCGGCAGCATCGGAAAACATCGCCCTTAATTCATCCTCAAACGCCAGCCAATAAGTGAAAGACGCAAGATCGTCGTCAAGGGCAGCGTACACATGCCCTTCGTTGCTGACTTCTTCAGTCCAGATTGCCATTTCTCGGCACCGTCCAGGTTGTTATTCAGGTTGATGGTTATTCACTCGTGGTCAGCACTTCTTCCTCTTCCGACGCACATCGCACGCAATCTGCGGCATAAGGGATGGCGTCCAGGCGTGACTTTGGGATTTCTTCACCGCACTTCTCGCACCGGCCATAGCCGCCGTCTTCGATCCGGTAAATTGCTGCTTCAACTTGGTCAAGGATGTCTTCACCGCTTCCGAGCAGAGTGAGCGTGAGTTCCTGCTCGGCATTGTCGCTGCCAAGTTCTTCCTTGTCGGTCGGAATGCTGACGGTCTTGGCGTGGTCCTTCAAGGAATCATTCTCCATCTTGGTCATGTCACCCAGAAGTTCTGCCCGCAGAGCCAGAAGTTTTGCGAGATTGAGTTTCAAGTCCGTGTTCGTCATTTCATAGAGCCTTTCACAAAAATGTGGTGGTGCAGGAGTTTCGTCGTCTTGACAAGTGGCCTGCATATCATCGCCAGTTCCAAAACCAGAACCAGTAATCGTCGATCAACTGGAAGCCGAAGCTATCTTCGGGCAAATACAGATCGAAGAGCGGCAAGGTGATCTCGTATGTCCCCTTGCGGGTCTTGCAGAGAATACCGTCAAACCCGTCGCCCAGGTGTCTCGCGGGGTCGAGCAGCATCAGCACGATGCAGCAGAAGTCGTCCGCTTCTTCGGAGTTCATCGGCTTGGGGAAATGGGCGATGAACGGGAAGCGGAGATGCTCCGTCAGATACTTGTAGTACCTGGAAAGCGGTTCTTCCTGAACCCTTGGAATGTGACTCACCGAGCCGAGAGTCTCGATGATTCGATTCTTTTGGTTGAGTTCCGTGCGGAATGTGGGAACGGCCTCGGTGCCATTCCTATGGGCATCGACAACATTGAGAACTTGCATCGTCTTACCTCCTTGAGTATCGCTGTACATTTCCCGTTATTCTTATTTCACCAAACAACCTCGATGTCGTTGACCACTTGATCGAAACTTCCCATCTCGGCAATAGCTTCGTGGGCAAGCTGCTTGTGGTAGAAGCTGGGCACTTGGCCTCGTAGAAAGAGCCGACCACCGGCGTACTCGCACCAAATCCGGTGAAAGGCCAAGTGCGGGTGACTGCGAATTCGCTCTCTGGCTGCATCCGCAGGCTCGTTGGTGCTCGTGCTGCTTTCCAAATTCGTCTCACTTTGCATAACTTGCATCGTCTTACCTCCATGAGCAAAGAACCGAAAGTTTCTTGTCGCCAAGAACGAAAAAAGCCGACGTGGTGGAACACCCAAGGGCGTTCGGCCACGTCGGCTTACTCTTCAACAAACCTCCCGGCAAAACCGGGTTGTTCTTCATCTAGTCATCCGACAAGGATTCATTATACGGCACCGAATGGCGAATGCAACTGCCCTGATCTGAAACCCCGCCCGCAGAAAACCGGCATGCTTCTTGCTATAAGCTCCCAGCCGAGCCAATACGAGAACCAAGTGCCTGCATGGGCGGCAAGCATGTCAGATATTTCTTGGTGAAAGTCTGCCGAAAGATCGGCAAATCCACTGTGCTTCGTTAGAAATCCGTGAGGATTGAATTCCGGGGACACATGACTAAATTATTGACGGGAGGATTGGGAATAGTTAAATTGGTGGCATGGCAAGATTGGCTCGAATCGTGGTTCCTGGCATGCCGCACCATGTCACGCAGCGTGGCAACCGGCGGCAGCAGACGTTTTTCAACGAGGGGGACTATTGTGCCTACTTGGAACTGATGGCCCATTGGTGCCGTGACCAGGGAGTCGAGATAGGGAGTTACTGCCTCATGCCGATTTCGCTTGGGGTTCGGCAATTCAGCGTCCCCGTCCGACCTTTGGAGTGCGGTGGCTTGCCATCGCCTTTCAATAGGGCCGGTCCTGCGCCAATCGACTCTTAGCGGCCCTTTTTCACCGCTGGCGGGATCGCATGGAGCATTTCCGGATCGACCGGACAGACGTTCCGCGGCACGCGTTCCTGCAGCAGTATGTCGTGTGCCGCGCAGGGCGGGTGCCGCTGAAAGCGTTGCGGCATCGTCGGGCCTAACAGCGCGTGGGCCAGCGCCAAGAGCGTCATGCCGCTGTGATGCGCCATCACGATCTTGCAGGGCTGCGCCGGGCTGCCCGGCCGGCTGAGCTCCGCCGTATAGTCGATCGCGTCGTAAAAACCATGGGAACTGAGATAGCCCAACTGCTCCAATCGGGCCAGGTTGGCGCAGGCCTCGCGAGGCGCCACGACCAGGGCCAAAGCCGCGGCATAAGGCGCAATCACCAAATGTTCCCCCAGGTCCGGCGCCAGGCCCAGCCCCGGCACGCCGAAGGCGCGATATCCATAGTCGCCGCCGCCGCCAAGGGTGCTGGAGCAGCTTTCCGAAATTCCCCAGGGCACGCCCCGCCGGCGGGCATAGCGCATCTGATGCTTGACCGCCGCACGGCAAGTCGCATCCAACAGCGTGGCCCGATAAGAAGGCATGATCAACATCGGCAGCAGATACTCGAACATCGAGCCCGACCAGCTCAAGAGCGTGGGAGTGCCGTTCACCACGGTAACCATCCGGCACAGGGCAAACCAATGCTCCAGGGGGAGCTGGCCGTGACTGACGGCCAGGAAGCTGGTGAGGCGGGCTTCGGAGGCCAGCAAGTCGTAATAGCTTTCGTCGCAACGGCTATCGTTGACGTTGAAACCCACGGCCAACAGCTTCCGCTGCGGGTGGAAGAGAAAGCGAAAATCCATCGCCGAGAATTGCCGGCAGAGCCCGGTAAGTGCAGCGATTTGCCGTAATTCCCGCCGGGCTGCCAAGGCGGCCCGGCGGGCCGCTTGCCGCAGGCTCGCTGGTAGGGTGTCCCCTTCGTCGGAGTCGTTTTCGCGGGCTGCTTCCAATTGCCAGTCATGGCCCCCGGTGATCTGTTCCGCAGCCTGGAGGACCTGGCCCAAAGTACAGCCGGCGTCGAGTCGCTCGAAGCAGGCGAAGAGCTTCTCCGTGTCCGCGTGTTTCTCCGGGGCAGCCACCGCACTCAACGGCTCACACGGCCGGTCTTGCACCGCGACCGTACTCCCGGCGGAGGAAGGGAAGTGGGGCGAGTCATCGGGGCGCGGACTAAAGTCCGCCCTACGGGAAGCCCCGGCGGAGGCAGGGAAGCAGGGAGAGTCCACTGCGCCCCCCACCCCTTGCCCCTCTCCCAAAGGAAGAGGGGAGCCGTTGGCTGAGGGCGCGTGAGACAATTCCACCGCGAAACCGTTTTTCGGCCGGTCAAACTGTGTCCAGAACGCAAATCGCGACAAGTGCTGATGGGCTTGGCCGACTTGTCGCACGAGCGCGAAGCGCCCATGGTTTCAAGACTGGTTGGGCGACCGAAACCTGCACCGCCAGGTCCGCCGCCCGCCGGCGAATGCGGCGCAACCGCTCACAGGCCTGCCGCGCTCCCCCGGACAACACGCCGGCGCACTCCGCACGGAGCGCGGCAATGCAGGCGTCCAACGAATCGTTCTCTGCCGAAGAGGCGGCCCGGGCACCGGGATAACTCGCGGCGCTCGGCGGCCGGCGGAAATCCGCAATCACCTCCACCGTATCCTGAAGCCCTTCGAGCAAGCGCGGAGGAACCAGGGGGCGGTTCCGCAACTCCTCGAGACCGGCGCTCAGGACGGTGAGCGCGCCCACAGGTTGCCGCTGTCGACACTCGACACATAACGCGGCTCGGCCGGCTGCAGGGTGCGGGTGTTGTACCAATTGTAAAAGTGGCCCCGGTGTCGTTCCAGGCGCAGCATGCTTTGCAACATGCGGCTGGTGCGATCCAACAAGGCCGCAGCCGGCAAATAGCCCAGATCGCAGGCCGTCAGACCCGACAGCAGTGCCAAGCCGATGTTCGTAGGGCTGGTGCGGGGCGCTGCAGTCGTGGGCGGATCGCCTTGCGCATGGTCGGGCGGCAGCCAGTGGTCGGCCTCCCCCGCAAAGGTATCGAAGTAGTGCCAGGTTTTCCGGGCCCAGCGGCGGAGTTGGCGTTGCTCAGCGGCCGTCACGGAGACCGCTTGGCACGGATAAGGCAAGGAGATCCACCAGGCGATCAACGGCCCGGCGAGCCAAGCCAGCAACACGGGGCCGGCAACCAGCAGCGCCGACGGCTGGATTGCCAGCAGCAAAACGGCTGTCAGGACGCTGGATACGGGGCAAACGGCTATGGTTTTGTAGTGAGCGAGCAGTTTCCCGCTGCAAGCTGCCTCTGCCTGAGCGGCGGTCGTCCATTCCAACAAGTGACTCCGGGAAATGCCCAGACGATACAGCGTGCGGACGACGGCATCGAGGTTGCAGTACACCGTGTAAGGCAGAATGCACCATCCCATGGCCTCCGCCAGCGATGTCCGCAGGTACTGCCGCACCTCGTCCCTGATGTGCATCAACCGGGGCTTGCCTTCCGGCCGCCGGAGCATTCCGGGCATCGCTGCGAAACTGGCCGGACCAAAGGCGAGCGTGAGGGCCAACAGCGTACACGTGCCGGCCAATCCCGGGGCCAGCAGCCAGCCCAGCACCAGAAAGCTGAACAACAGCACCGGCGTCAGGCTCCGCCGCAAGTTGTCGAGGATTTTCCACTGCGACAGCCTGGAGAGCGGATTGGCCCCGCTTCCCTGCAGCGTGGGAACGCGACGGCCCAACCAGGAGGCAATCTGCCAATCGCCGCGAATCCAGCGGTGGCGGCGGCTCATATCCACCAGCAGTCGCGAAGGAACTCCTTCGAAGAGTTCCACGTCGTTGACCAGGCCGCTGCGGGCGAAGCAGCCTTCGATCAGGTCGTGGCTCAACAGCCGGTTTTCGGGAAAGCGGCCCTCGCAGACCGACTCGAAGGCCTCCACGTCGTAGATCCCTTTGCCGATGAAACTGCCTTGCCCGAACAGGTCGTGATAGAGATCGCTGGTCTGGAGCGTATAGGGATCGATTCCCGCATCGCCCGCCACCAGGCGGCTGAAGCGGCTGCGATGGGCCTCGGGCATGGTGGCGGTTACCCGCGGCTGAAGCACGGCGTAGCCCGCCATCACCATCCGCGAATGCGGATCGATTTCCGCCTGATTCAAGGGATGGGCCGCACAGCCGACCAACTCCCGGCCGGCGTCGCGCGGCAATTGCGTGTCGCTGTCCAGAGTGATGACGTAGCGCACCGTGCGGAGTTGCGGCAAGTCGCCGATCGTGGCGCTGAAGGCATCGGCCGCGCCGCTTCGCAGCAGTTGGTTGAGGGCCGCCAACTTGCCCCGCTTCCGCTCTTCTCCCATCCAGGCGCCCTGTTGCCGATTCCACTTCCGCGGCCGATGCAGGAGGTAGAAGATCCCCGCGCGATCGCCACAATAGAGTTGGTTGAGCCGCTGGATCTCTGTGCTGGCCAGTTCCAGCAAGCGCGGATTGCCGGCCACCGTTTCCTGATCGGCATCCGGAAAATCGCTCAACAGGGCGAACCACAAATTGTCGTCCCGATTGGCCAGGTAGCGCAGTTCGATCTGTTCTACGAGGTCCCGCACCGTCCGCTCGGAGGTCAACAGCGCCGGCACGGCCACCAGCGTGCAATGTTCGGCGGGAATTCCTGCCGAGAAATCCAGGCGCATCACCGGCCGGGGCGGCACGAGGAGCGTGCAGAGCCAGTTCACCAGGCTCACTGCAAATTGTCCAGCGGCCCCGGCATAAAGCGCCAGCAGCAACAGTGCGGCCGCCGGGCCGGCGATCCGCACGATTTCCAACTGCACGCCCAGGACCGCCGTACCGATCACGGTGAGCAACCATACCAGCAAGATCGCTCCCAAGTAGGAGGCCAGCGGGGCCCGACCCACGAACCGCCCCAGGGCCGCATACCACGTGGGGCGGTAGCCGATGCCGGCTTCCAGCGCGGCCCGCCCCTGATCGACCAGGTAGTAGCCCACGTGCTGCCGGACCGTCGCCCGGCCGCCGGCCCGCGGCGCCGCCGCAGCCCCGGCGGGCACCATGTCGGGCACCATGTGCTCATGGTCGTGGTCGGCGGCCGCTTTCCGCGCATGCTCGATCGCCGCGCGGGCTACCTGCTCTTCGTCCATGGGGCTGCGGCGGGCAAGCCGCTGGATGATCAGGCGGTAGTGATCGCGGCTGGCAAAGCTCATCCGCGGATGGATGCCGGCCGGATCCTCCCGCAAGACATGCTCCACCGCACTCTGGCGTTCCACGAACACTTTCCAATCCAGCATTGCCAGGTCGCGGAGACTCAGAATGCCGTGCTTCATGGAGAGTTCGTCGCAGACTCCCTCTCCCTCCGGGAGAAGGCCGGGGTGAAATGCCTGCGGCGGAGCGACTCGGATCGCCACGCGGCAGAGGAATTCAATGAGGCCCAGGCGCAACATGCCGCAAACCGACCACAGTTCCGCCAGCTTCAGCGGCGCCACGGTCTGATAGGCACTGAAAAACTGATGGAGGTTCACCTGGCTGAGTTGGGCGTCGCAATGAGCGACCAGTTCCCACGCCATAAGGTATACTCGCGGCAGGCCTTCGCCGGCGGTGCCGCAAACGTGCGGCAATTCGCGGTAGCGCCCCTTGCGCAGGTCCCGCCGGGCCGATCGCATCAACTCTTGGACCCGGCTGAAGTTTTCAACGAGCCACACGCCGGCGGGAGCGGGCACCCTGTACTCAGGGTCGGCGGGAGGTATCGTCCCTTGCTCGGCCGCTACCCCCTTCAACCGATGGTAGGCCGCTTGGAAAATGCGTTCATTGTCATCGAGCCGGGCGAGCAGCCGATCGCGGCCATGCCGGGCTGCCAACTGATGCGAATTCGCCAGTTTACGGGCCTGTTGGGTAAGCTGCTGTTGCGGGCTGACCTCAGGGGAGGTGGGTGTGTTGCGCGCTGGAGCTTGCGACGGCAACTGGCTGTCTGCGTCCAGTTCTGGGCATGGAAACGTCTCCGACCGCAATGGGCGGTGCGAGTGTCGAGCGGTCACGGTAAGCATGGGCATAATCAGTCTCCTAAGCCTGTAGGGTGGGCTTTAGCCCACCGTCACGCGAAGGTGGGCTAAAGCCCACCCTACGTCTCAATCTCCAAAATAAAGCGTCAACAGTCGTTGCTGGCGGCGGGGCAAGGCGCGGCGATCCGGGATTGCGTAGTAGTTGCCGTCCGGATCGGTGAGCAACAGTCCGTGGGCGCCAAAATCCTGGCACCCTTCGCCCGGCTTCTCCAACCGCAGTTTTGCCGGTCCGCCGTCGGTAAGCAGCGACAGTACAAGTTGGCTGCCGCTGGTGCGCACCTGGCAGATTTCCTGAATGCGGCGTATCAAGTAGCGACGGGCAAGCGATTGGCGAACCGCCTCCTGCGCCTGCCGGGGCCAGGCGGCCAGAGTGTCGATCATGCCGACCTCGGTCTCTCGTCCCGACGGCTCGCGACGGCGGAGACTGATGAAGCGCCCCTCTTCACTGGCGGGAAAGGCCCACACGGCCTGTATGCACTCGTTGTGTTGGCGGCCCCTGGCGACCCGCAGCAGGCCCTGGTCGTCGCTCTCGATCGTGGCGCCGGCCGGATCGAGCCAGGCGATTCCGGGCTCGCGATTTGCCTCGCCGGCATCCGAAGCCGGTTCGAGGATTGCGGCCCGCGAAGAAGCGTTGACGGGCGCTTCCTGAAAAAGCGATTCACCACCACCCGACTCGGCGGCCGCTTCCGCGATGTCCCGCGCCGCGTCCCCGCCGGCTGCCGATTCGAAGCGGCGGCGATTCTCGCTGAGGTTGTACTGGATGCTGGCCAGGGTGCTGTACAATCCGCCCTGCTCCAAGAGTTCCGCCGGGGTCCCCTGTTCGACCAGCCGGCCTTGGTCGAAAACCAACAGGCGGTCGGCGCCTTGCAGCGTGGAGAGGCGATGCGCGATCACAATCGTGGTCCGTCGACCACGACCACGACCATGAGTACATGGTGCCTGGGCCCAACGGCGAATCGCCCGGCAGATCGCCCGCTCCGATTCGGCGTCGACGCTGGCCGTGGCTTCGTCGAGAATCAGGATCGCCGGATCGAACAGCAAGGCCCGCGCGATCGAGAGCCGCTGCCGTTCTCCACCGGACAGTCCGCAGCCCCCTTCGCCCAATTGCGTTTCGTAGGCGAAAGGCATCCGCATGATGAATTCGTGGCAATCGGCGTTCCTGGCGGCCAAGAGGACCTGTTCGGGCGTAGCTTGTGCATTGCCGTATGTGATGTTCGCGGCCACCAGACCGCGGAACAGAAACGGTTCCTGGGGAACCATGCCGATTTGGCGGCGAAGCTGGCGGGGATCGGCCTGCCGCACGTCGCTGCCGTCGATGCGGATCTGCCCGGCATCGCACTGGTACAGCCTTCCGATCAGACTCACCAGCGTCGACTTGCCCGAGCCGCTGCGGCCCACCACGCCCACCATCTCGCCCGGCTCGATCGCGAAGTTGATGTCCTCCAGCACCGGCCGGCCGCGATCGTAAGCGAACGACACGTGTTGGAACTCGACGCCGCCCTGGAAGCGGTCCAAGGGTACGGCCGGCTGGGCTGGTTCGCATTCGCTGGGCACGTCCAGCAGGCGCAAATGCGGCGGCTGGTGCTGTAGAAGCTGGCAAACCAGGTGGTCGACTCGGCAATCGTGGTCAGCGGCGCGTAGAACATCGCCAGAAAGGCGAGGAAGGCCGTCAGCGAACCGAGCGTCATGCTGCCGAAGAGCACGTCGCGGCCGCCCAGGTACCACACCGCCAGGCCGCCCAAGGCAAAGAGCAAGCCCATCGCCGCCGTAAAGGTGACGGCGGCATTGTCGACCGTCAGCCGCGAGTCGCGGAGGCGGCGGCTGGAAGCGGCGAAGCGGCCAATTTCACGCTCCTCCTGCACGAAGGCCTTGACGACGCGGATCCCCGCCAGCATTCCCATCAAGGCCGAGGCCTGCTTGCCGACCGCCGCCCAATAGTGCTGATGCCGCGGCTGCAGGTAGCGCGTGAAGTACCAGCTTCCGGCCAGGATCAACGGCATCGGCAGCAGGGTGACCAAGGCCAACTTCGGATTGAGATACAGCAGCATCACGCCGATGCCCGCCAGTTGCAGCGATTGCATGAGAAAACCGCTGGTCATGTGGTAAACCAGCGTGTGCAGTGTTTCCGTATCGTAGGCCACCTGGCTCATGAGCACGCCGGCCTGGTTCCGGTCGTAGAAGGCCAGCGGCAACTGGTTGAGCTTGACTACGAGTTCTGTGCGGAGATCGGAGGTCAGCGTCGTGCCCACTCGGCTGGAAACCCATCCCTTCCAAACGGTCACGAGCGTGGCAGCCAGGCGGGCCAACAACAGGCCGGCGACAATCGCCAGCAGGAGTTGTAGCAACTCTGCCAGCGGGTTCTGCGCGATCGACGTCCAATACCCGATCGATCAGGACCTTCAACAAGATCGGGGGAGTCATGTCGATGGCCACCGCGCCCAGCGACAACACCAGCAGCAGCAGCACGCTGCCGCGAAATGGCCGCAGCAAGGCCCACAACCGGGCAGTCATTTGCAGCCGGCGGGGCGGCGAGCAGGGAGCGGGGAGCTTGGAGCAGGGAGTCCGACTCTTTGCTCCAAGCTCCCCGCTCCCCGCTCCCCGCTCCTGGCGGCCGCGTGCGTTGAGACGGCCCGCCAGATCGGTCAATTCCCGCGTCACGTCTCCCGGTCGGCGCAAGACGTCGATCCACTGCCCGTCGACCTGCGCCTGCAGGAAATGCGAGCCGACGGCCGGTTCCACGCGAAAGGCTTCGATTTGCTCCCAATGCCACTGGCGCCGGCCTGCGGGCCGTCGATTGCCCGCCGGCTTGCCGGCCAAATTGCCGACCGTCAATTGCCGCCGATCGATGGTCAGGCGCTCGGGACACGGGTTGCCCGCCAGGTCAATGCTGGTGTCGAGCACGAAGACTGCCGCCTCTTCTGCCATCCGCGTGCTTGGAGATCCTTCCCCGGCGGCAGTCGATCGCTCTCGGGCGACTGCCTCACAAAGCCCTTCCTTCATGCGTCTATCCTAGTCCATTCCTGATCGGGGAAGCCTCTCTTCTTTTTCGTTGCGGACTTTTTTGTCCCATCAAGAACAAAAAAAGCCGACGTGTTCGAACACCCGGAGGCGTTCGAACACGTCGGCTTACTCGTCAACGAGCCCCCCGGCCAGGCCGAGTTGCTCTCCATCTAGTCTTCCGACAACTTCGAAATGATTTCTGGCGGAGCCCCGCTCACACGACGAACGCTCCGCAGACATTGCATTATAGGGCAAGTAGCGGGGAAGGCAAGGGGCCGCTCACGCTTCGTAGAACGGAATGTATTCCGCTAAACTGTCTTTTTCGGGCATACGGAATGAATTCCGTTCTACGAAGTGTTTCAAACCATGTCCACGCTACTTTGCCGAGGTTGTCGACTGGCTCGAGGCTTGCTCCGGCCGCGTTGCGGGGAAGACCCGGTCCAGGGCGGTGCGGACCTCCGGCAGGGCCGCAAACGACGTGCTCAAACGGGCCGGCCCGTCGAGCCATTCCAAGAGGGCCATCGTGGCCAGGCCGGTGTTCCAGAAGTCGTTCGCGCGGTCACCGCGTAAGGCTCCGCCGCGCCGGTCCTCCATTTGGCCGAATCGGTCAGGCCGCAGGGGCCGTACAGGCGGTGTTGCAGCAAGAATCGCAACGACGGCTCGCTGCGGTCGGCGTCGGCCAACAACGCCATAGCAGCGCTCCAGGGCATGAACAGGTCGCGCTGCCCGAAATCTTCGCAGACGCTGAATTGCCGGTAACAGGTGAGCGTGCCGTCGTCGCCCGCATCGGGTTGAAGCAAGTACGGCCGTCCCTCTGCGGCGAGCTTGCTCATCACGTCCTGCTCATAGCCCACGAAATTCTGCCAGGGATTCACGGCCAGGCCCCGGTCCGGATAGGTGTCCACGCCGCGCTGCCGGACGTCGACGAACAGGTTCCAGAGGGCCTGCGTGAAGGGCGCCCGGAATTCCTTGAGCTGATGGACCATAGGGGCGTGACCCGCACCCACAAGTGGGTACCTGCCGGGTGCCCCGGGCCCGGCCAATTGCATCCGCGCCCGCTTGGTACTGGTGTTCCAATGCGTCTCGATGGGCACGCGATGGCCGGGCACGAGCTGTGCCGCCAGCGAGGTCAAATTGCCCTCGTTCGTATAGCCGTCGTAGACGCAGCGCACAAACCCTTCCGGGCTGCCGGGCGTGGCATAGCGGTAAGCCATGCGCCAGCCATCGGGAGAGGAAAAAGCGGCGAAATCGAAACGCTTCAGCGTCCGCGCGACGGTCGCACGCAAGGCCAGCGAAGTCGAAGAGAGGCACTTGTATTGGTACAGCGCCAGCGCTAGGAAGGCCGCATCGACCGACGATTCCTCGGGCAGCAGCGAGGGCTTGAGCGTGGTCCAATCGACGTTCCGCGGCGGCAGATACTTGGCACGATCGAGCAGCGCGCCGATGGTATGCAACAGCGATTCCACGTAGCGGTCGGCGTCGACCTGTGGGACCCAGCCCCGGCGGGTGGCCGCGGGGAGCATCCAGAGCACCGCAGCCGTGGTGTTCAAGCCCGCGTCGGTGGCCTGATACGAGTTGTTGGGAATCATGCCGTGGCTCCGGTTGCGGGCCGACCAGAGCGCGTCCCAATGCCGCCGCGCCAGCCGCTCGACCAGCACCGGCAACGGGCTAGTGTCGATGTCCACCGGCCCGCCCGGTTCCACCAGCGATACGTCGCTCAAGTACACGCGGCCGGAAGGAATCGCGGTACGCGGCTCGAAGAGGAAATCGATGGTCAGCACCCGGCTCAAGTCGGGATGACCTTCCACAGTCCAATCGGGGCACCCGGCGGGCCCACAAGTACTCTTGGGGAGGCGGGTCGCGGCCAGTGCCAGCGGAACCTCGACCGAGAGGGCAGCCTCGGCGGCGGGCAACTCGAAGCGATAGCTCGCACTGTGGCGCTCGGAATCGCGATAATCCTTGACTTGCACCGTACATCGCAGCGCAGCATGGGTCTTGTTTTGCAAGCCGACATGAAGCCGCTCGTAACGTACCAGATCGCGCGTCTGGTAATACTCCCGCGTGGGGCCGAAGCCCGAGGCGAAACATTGCAGGTAGCGATGTTCGGCCGCCGGGACTTGCCCCAACTCGACACACAACACGTGCCGTCCGGTCTGTGCGTCAACCGGCAGAAGGCGGATGCTTTGCGCGCTGCCGCGCCCCCAGGCCCCACCCCAAGTATTCAGGAATTCGCTTCGCTGGCCGTCAAAGAGCGGCACGACCGCCAAATCGTGGGAGACCGCCCACGCTGGAACACCTCCCAGCGCCAGCAAAGTGGCTACGCAAAACCCGATCCGGGCGTTCCGGGAAGAATGCAGTCGGTACACAGCAAAATCGAACATGTTGACCCAATCCTTTGGTTTCGTCCGAGAATAACGTCCATTTTTTTGGGAGGAGACGCTCCCCACCTTTGGCTGTACGAAACCGGAATTGGCATCACAGCCCACATTCCGGCCGAGCCCAAGCATCGATTGCAATCGGCATGATCTGGAGTCGATCCCTCGATTCCCCGCCCCACATCAATTAGGGGCTACGCCGCACACTATCTTGGGCGCTCCGAATAGCCCAAAGCGCCCACTTCCGCGAAAAGACTTACCGCTGCCGTAACAAGCTCTGATACTAGTATACTGGAAAACGCATTTTATGCCAACTCCAAAGCAGACTCTCCAAAGCAGGAAAGAGCGCTCGGTCGCCGACTTTGCATTTCTCCTGCACGAGAACGAGTGCGGCTAACGGCGAAGGCCAAACGTGCGTCGTTGGGGCGCACGGGCCGGTTTAATCGTTCTGCTGGGCTTGGTTGCAAGCCAAGGGAATGCGCAGACGCTTACAACCGTAATGTCTTCAGCAACACGGTGGACGGCGTGACCTTGCGTTTGTTGAAAGGAAGCTGGTTCGGCCTTCCATGAGATGTTCGGCCGCAGCGACTGGTCTGGCGGCCATCGTCACCTAGGCATGGTTCAGAAATGGGGACAGGCACCTCGCCGGCGTCCATTTCTTGCGGCCTAATCGCTACTGGGCTCGGAGCCAGTCCCCGTTTCTGAACCATGCCGTCACCTACTCGGCGAGGGGATTCTCAACTGCTTACAGGCCATGAAGTTGCGTCGCGTCTCTGCTCCGCGAGCTTGCCGTGGTGTTCATTGGCCGATAATTCGTGCGGCGAATTCCGGGGAATTCTTCGCTTCCGCCCAGGCGCCGCAACGTCGCTCGGGAAAAGCACTTAGGGCGATCGCGCCGGCCCCGGGGCGCGGCGCGCGCGGGAAAAAATCGTTTCTGCCGCTTGACATGAAACCAAAAGTATGTATAACTATGTGTGTCGGGAATAACTTGCGACCGCTGCGACGAAGAACGTTGGGATGCGGTCCAATGGTTCTTTGAAAATTTGGCGAAGTCCGGAGAAACGTCCTCCGCGGCCGGCGGGAGAGCGGAGCCTCCTGTATCGGCCGCTGAAGGGCTTGCGGTCTCACATTCTCTTGCATCGGCTTCGGCTTGGAAGCGGGGAACAAAGCAAGGAGCGAAAAAGTGTTGCATTTCGTTGCATTCTGTTGCATCGCGGGCGGTCCCGAACTGCCGCTGGCCGCCAATGGCGAAGCAGGATTGACCCACCGGGACGATTTCTGGCCAATTCTGACCATCCTTATTTATGGTGGAATGTTTTATCCAGAGGAGCGGGAAGCACAGTTTTCCCCGAGGATTCTTGGGGGTGGCATACACAGTATGGATTTGCAAGCTTAGTCATTGGAGGTAGAAATAGGCCGAAAACCCAAGTAAAAGGTCGAATTTTGGCCACTTTGGCCAAAATCACCCATCGGTATGGCTTGTCACCCGGAGACGAGAAGGCTTTCGGACCAACGTTAACGCAGCCTTGCCCGTTCCTGCACTGCACAAGACATGCTAAAATCACCAGTTTCTGATGTTACCAAAAATAATTCCAGCGCGTGTAGAAAGCCATGACAACTGCCAATAGACTAGCGGACGTAGACTCCAAGCCCAAAACCATCACCCTCGGCGTTGTCGGCACGGGCGATCCGCGCATCGACGAGGCCTCGCGGCAGCGAGCGGGCAATATCGTCAAGACCATCGCCGAGGTGCTTGCCGCGGAGGTCCGCACGCCCGACGGCAAGCCGGTGGATGTCGTCTGGACGCCGGTCCTGGTCGACGGCGAACCGCAGGCCGATACCGTGGGCCGCCAGTTCCGCGCAGCGGGCGTCGACGCCGTTGTCTGCGCCCGGATACCTGGGCCTTCCCCCAACTCACGCTCATGAGCCTGTTGGCCCACCTGCCGGCCGACGTGCCGGTGAACATCACCTGCGGCAATAGCGGGCCGAAGCCGGGCGTGGTTTACGCCCATGCCGTGAACGGCGCCCTGGCGCAGAGCTGCCGGCTGACGCACCTGAATGTCGGCACCTGGCCCGACACGGGGGCCGATCCCAAGCCGACCGATTCGACCGTAACGGCCCTCATCGATTGGGCCTATGCCGCCGTGACCCGCGCCGGACTGAAAGGCCGCCGCGTGGTGGTCTTCGGCCACGATTCGATGGGCATGGAAACCGCTCTGACCCACGTGATCCCCACGCGGCAGACGTTCGGGCTGGAAGTAACTCGGCTGGACATGAAACTCCTGGCCGACATGCTCAACAAAGGCGCCTACGACAAGAAGGAAGCCGCCTCCCTCCGCGGCTGGATCGACCAGCACATCGGCAAGCGCCTGGACCTCAGCCAGCCAGGCGGCGATGAGAAGTTCAACCAGTCGCTGGCTCTGTACCTGATCGTTCGCGATCTGATGGGCGAGTTGAACGCCGTCGGCGGCGGGTTCATGAATCAACTTGAATGGGGCAGCGACCGCCGCGGCATTCCCTTGCCGATCGCCGACGTGATGGAAAGCCTCTTCAATTCGACGTTCGACCACAACGGCAAGAAGACCGTGCTGCCGTTCGCCACCGAGGCCGACACGCAGGGCCTGCTGACGATGCTCTTCACGTGCTGGCTTTCCAGCGGCAATCCGCCGCTGTTCATGGACTTCCGCAAGGTCTGGGAACCGTGGGAAATCCAGGGCCTGGCGCAGAAACTCGGCATTCCCTTCGGCAGCGGCGACCTATGGGCCCAGCAGGGCATCATCGACGGCAACAACAGTGGTTCGGCCAGTTTCGATTGGGCCGGCAGGCCGGGCGACCCGGTGGAGAAGATCATGTCGGGAATTTCCATGCCGGGGGCCGAGCTCTACTACTTCCCCGGCGGTGGCAACAGCGTGACCTTCATCACCCCCGGCGGCATCGACTGCATCGCCGGCCGCCTGGCCTACAGTGCGCTCTCCGGCATGTTCAGCATGGTCTGGGACGAGGCCACCACGGTCGATCTGCCGGAGAAGCTGGCCGACGCCGTATCGCACACGTCGAATTGGTCGTGGCCGCACACCTTCATCGTGCCGAAATATGCCACGATGGGAGAGTATAAGCAGTACGCCCCGGCCAACCACTTCCACGCCACGTGGGGCCTGAAGCCTAGCCGCCTGCAATACTGGATGGATCTGTGCAACGTGCTTTCGGCGGCGCCCTGGTCCAAGCGGCCGCAGTGGCTGGAAGGCGTGGATCGTCCGCAACCGCTGTTGTTCCTGCTCAACGGCGGTGAGAACAACGCCAAGATGTTGCGGGCGCGGCGATAGCTTTCGCAACGTCCGTGATAACCAATCGCGAAACTGCAAGCGGATGCGCAGCGCCACGGAGAAACGCAACCCAATCGCGCCGTACCGTGCGCAGCTTGCGGTTTAACAAGCAAGAAGGCATTACATCATGTCCGACAACGTTTCCCCGGAAGATCAGGAGGCGATCAGCGAAGTCGCTCGGAGCGTCATGCGGCAGCTTGCGGCCGGCCGCAGCGCGGAGGACGTCGCTCGCGATTTGCAAACGAACAACGGCTTTCAGAAGTCGACGGCCGATGCGCTGGTGGAACACGTCGCGGAGGATTGGCGGCAGATCGAGGCCGCGCCGCTGGCCAACATGGGCATCTACTTGGCGATGAAGTATCCCGAGCTGAAGCCCACCGGTTCCGTGCCCACGCTGCAAACCATCAACGGCATCGGCACCGGGTTCTACGGTTCGCGGGACCACGACCGTGCGACCGGCAGTTACGTCATGACGCAGTGCTTCTGCATCTTGTTCGTTCCCGTCTTCGCCCTGAAATCGTATCGGGTCACCAGCCGAGGGGCCGGTTGGAACTTGATTGGCAGGGTGCCGCTCTCGCGGTTTGCCAAGACCTGGAACATCCTGTTGCTCTGCGGCATCGTGGGGGCGATCGGCTTGGGTCTCCTCGCCAGTTATCTGGACAACCCGGCCCACGTGGCCAGCCGAAAGCTGGCTCGCGCCGACGAAGCGGCCGAGGCCGGAAAGCTGCTGGAGGCCAGCCGGCTGTACCGTGAAGTGGCCAACACGCAAACCGAGTCCGCCGCCACCGCGCGGGAGCGATGCGCCAAGCTGACGGAGCGGCCGGAAATCGACAGCCTGCCCCTGCGCGACGTGGCGCAGATCTTCGAGCAGGTATTCGAGGCGCGGCCTGCCGGCGGCAACGTGCCGGCGGTGGTGGCCCGCGGTTTGGCGATTGTGAAAAGCCACGCCCAGGCCGAACCGACCGAATCGATCGCGCTACTGGAACGCGTCGCTCGATTCTCCCCGGCGGAGGCGTGCACGGCGTTCGGCGAGCTTGTCGAGGGCCCGCTTGCCGCACTGCCGCCGGCGGAAACGGTTGCCGTTTTCCGCGTGGCTGCCGGGATGCCCCGAGAGGAAAAGCAAAAAGTGGATCTGGTCGGCATCGGGGTCAAGCAGTGCCGGCGGCTGGCCGCGGCGGATTTGCCGGCGGCGCTGGACCTGCTCGGCATTCTCGCACCGCTGGGCGATCAGCCGGCTGTGGACAAGTGCCTGGCAGATCTCTTAGGCCCGCCGCTCGACAAGGCCGCTTGTGCCCAGGTCGTCAAAGTCGTGCAGATCGCCAAACGCTTCGCCGGACCGAGCGGCGAGAAAGTGCTCTTTCAAGCGGGCGTCGCCTGGGTGGAGCATCATCCGCAAGCAGCCCAGCGCGAAGTCTTCGGCCTCTTGGATCGCCTTGCCGAGCTGTACGGGGCCGATCGGGCCCGTATCGCCGCGATACGGCGGCCCTTGCTGGAGAAGCTCGTGGCGGCCAACCCGCACGACGTCGACCTGGCCGTTCAACTGGCGGCGGCGATTGAAGAGGAAGGGCAACGGGAAGGCGGCCATAGAGACTCCGGCGACGATCCCCCTGCGCGGATCGTCAAGTTGCTTTCTCCGCTTCGCGCAACTGGGCGACGGCGAAGGGGCCCGCCTGCTTGGTCAGGCCTTGGCGGCCCAGGGCAAGTTCGAGGAGTCCTACGCGCTGTTGGATCCCTATCTGGCCAAGCGCCTGGATGCCTTCCACGAGGCCGAGCAGGGCTATGAAGACGCCATCAAGCAGGTCGATGATCGCGTGTGGAGCCAGCTCCAAAACGGTTCCGCTCCCGGGTTCGACTTCCGCCGGGCCAAGGCCGCCTCGGAGAAGGAGCGGAATGACATGGCGGTGGAATACATTTCTCGCCAGCTCAAAGACGATGCGACCGTGGCCGCCGCCAACGAAAGACTGGCCAAGCAGGCGATGGTCGTGCCCGCCGCCCTGGACCTGGGCATGGTCACGCTCCAGCGGGCACAGTCGCTGAAGGACCCGGCCGCCCGCCGCACCGAGTTGGAACGAGCGGAGAAGACCTTCCTGGCCATTCGCGGGACGGCCGGGGAGTCGGACAAATACATGCTCCACCTCGGCCAGGTCTACTACTGGCTCGGCAAGCAGAAAGAAGGCCGAGAGGAATTCGACAAGCTGCTGGCCAAACACCAGCGGAAAGCCGAAATTCTGCTGGCCCTGGCCAGAGTGCTGCGCGATTTGGGCGCCATGGCCGAGGCCCGCAAATCGCTGGAAGAGGCCTATGAAAAGACGCCCGACGAAAAGTTGCGGCACGGCATCGCCCACCTCCGCGCCATCACTTCCACGGGCTCGGATGACGAGATCCAGTGGTTGGAACGCTGCGATGCGCGCGATGTTTTCGTGAAGGCCCTGCTTGCCGAAGCCCGCGGCAGACGGGCGGAAGTCCAGGGCAAAGACGACGACGCGGCGGCCAATTATCGCGAAGCCGTGGCCATCTACGAGCGGCAGCCCGAGAGCGCCACCGTGCTCAACAACGGCGCGCTGGCCTCGCTGGCCCTGTTCGCGATCACGGGCGACCGCCAGGCCCTGGAGCGCGGTACGCAGTGGCTGGAAAAGGCCGTCAGCCTCAGTCCCATGGATTCCCTCGTCTTGGGGAACGCGGCACATCAGATCTTGCAAGCGGCGATTCAGGATCTGGCAGGCAACCGACTCAATCTTCGCGAGCTGCAAATGTCCGATCAGATCAGCGCGTTGTACTTCTTGGCCAACGATCAAAAGAGCCTGGACGAGATCCGCCGCCGCAGCCGCGAGCACGCGGGCCTCCGCAAGAGCCTCGAGTATTTCCGGCGGGTCAATGTGCTGGCGCCGAAGAACGTGGGCAATAACTATTCGGCCCTGGCCGTTTACAGCTTTCTCCGCGACCGCGAGGAATTGCAAAAGCTTGCACGCAGTGTGGCTGACTCCAAGCCCGACGTTGAGGAAGTCAACGCCAGCATGCTCAAGTACTATCGCTACCAGGACCAGGAGTTCAGCAAGGAGAAAGTGAAGGCCAAGACCGCGCGGGCCGAGGCCTTGGTGATGCGATTGAGCGGTCGCGACAAAGGCCCGGCTTATGCCGCGGCCGTCGACCGCCTGGTGGACTTGCAACTGTCGCAGGCCGACGAAGGGGGACTCGATGCCGACGCGATGGTCCGCAGTGCCGAAGATGCCCACCTGGCCGCGCCGAGCATGGCAACCTATGGGGCGTTAATCAACGCACTGATGCACCGGGCAAGCCGGAAGCTGGCGGCCGACTATCCGGAGTATGCCAATGCCACGCGCGGAAGCGGACGGGCGGCGTCGGTGGGTTCTGTCGTGGCGCTGGCCATGGGACGCAACGATGCCCTGGGTAAATCGGCCCGCGATAACCAGGACGTGCAGCGGGCCATCGCCTTGGCCGCGACCCGTGCGGAAGCTTTCCCCGAGTCGCGAAGTTGCTGGGAGTGGGTGGTCTTGGGGGCTGCCGAGCCGAGCCGGGCCGAGTTGCGCGCGAAGTGCCGGGTGCCCGACGAGTTGGAGGCGATCGCGCGGCAGATCGGCCAGGCCCTCGTGCCTATCAACCCGCATCTGGCCTTTGAGTCGTACTGGCAACGTTTGGCCGCCGGCGAGGCGAATGCCCGCGCGCCGCTCGATCAGCTCGTCAAGCTCGGCGTGCCGCTGCCGGTTAACCTGATTCAAGCCGAAAGCGGCAAAAAGTAGGTGGTTGCGGGACAGCAGGCCTCGCCGGAAGTCCAGAATAATGGCGGTCTTTTCAGCAGTGAATGCAGAGTTTCCGGCATAGCACGTCTTTCCAAGAAGAGTAGTCGAGTTGCGGCGTCTATCCGCCAACAATTTCGGATTCTCAGCGGGCCCCGCTACGCGTCCGGGACCGCCAAGATTTTCAAGATCTGCGAACTGTCTTGATTATGCGGTGGCTGGACAATTATGCGACCATTTGATGAAACGGCCGCAGGTCTCTGCCATCAGCGTTGTGCTTCGGCTGTAAAGTCTTATTGTGAAAGCAATTGCAAGAAATGCGTTCACGACCGTTCCCGACGGTGGAGCGGCAATGTAAAATAGCGGTAGATTATGCTTCAACGTGTGAACCACGAGCCGCTTCACAACGATCAGGCGGGGAGATTTCGATGCCTTGTCCCTTTCCCGGAATGGACCCGTATATCGAGCGGCCGGAAATCTGGCCGGATTTCCACGATAGCCTTATTACGGCGATCCGTGGCGCAATCCAACCGCTGCTCCGCCCTCGGTACGCGGCTTTGACTCAGGATCGCTTGTACGTCGTCGAGGCCGGTCGCCCGGTGCGGCCGGACCTGGCGATCGTGCAGGCCGCCACGCACAGGCCGCGCGGGCCGCACGAATCCGGCACGGCGATCCTGGAACCGGACTCGCCCGTCGTGTTCGAATTGCTGCGCGAGGAAATCCGCCAGCCGCTGATCCACATCATCGAACCGGCCGCGGGAAACCGGGTGGTGACGGCGATTGAGGTGCTCAGTCCGGACAACAAAGCATCCGGGGCAGGGCGGGTTTCGTACTTGCGGAAACGCGACGAGTTTTGGGAGGGCGGCGTCAACCTCGTGGAGATCGATCTGTTGCGCTCTGGGCAGGCAACCGTCCGGTTATCTGTGGAGCGACTTGAAGAATTACGGCCGTGGCGGTATCTCGTGGCGGTGACGCGAACCTGGGCATTGCGGCAGGAAGTCTATGCCGTGCCCTTGGATCACCGCTTGCCACGTGTAGGGATTCCCCTGGCGGAGAACGAGCCCGACATCACGCTCGATCTGCAAGCGGCCTTGGCGCGCTGTTGGGAAGAAGGGCCGTATCCGGAGTTGCTCCATTATGACGGGTTGCCGCCCGGCGAGTTGACCGATGCGGAAACCGCTTGGTGTCAGCAGGTGGCCGGCGCCAGCGGACGGGACCGTTGATGGCTCGTGATTCGATCACCGACGATTGTGCCGTAAGACAACGCGGTCGCATCCCCCGCACTTCAGCAGTTCATATTCGTCGCCTCCGTGCATCGAGCATTCGTCATCCGACCGTTCCGTCTTTGTTGGCCGATGCAACAAATCATGGTTGCGCTCGCCACCGCAGTTATTGCAAAAGGCTTTAGTTCTCATACTTCTGTTCACCGGGAAACGGGGTCAGGCCGGCAGTATGCACTTTGCAAAGTGCATACTGCCGGCCTGACCCCGCCTGCACCGTGCACCGCGGAAAGGCAGAACGCGGCAGGCGAGCCGACTCGATTTCATCCCCGCCGCGTTGCAATCGCAATCGGAAGAGAACCCAAGGGGATAGTTTACCACCGCGCAAGGGCTGCTTCAACGGGGACGGCAAGCGAAAGACCGCCGCCGCTAAGCCTATAGCCGATGGATTCGTGGCCTCGGCGAGGTGGCACGTGCTTCCTCGGCAGGATTGGCGGTCGGCCAGATCCCCCATTGGCTCTATTGCGCCGGCCGGCAGAACGTCTTCCCGGTCTCACGGGCTTCCGACTATGGTACTACCATTATCGGCTAGTTCCAATTAGTGAGGTTTCCGCAAAAAGGGTGAGGGGCGAATTTTTCGACCGTCGGAAAATTTGGCCCCTTAGTTCACGCTGGCATTGTCTGCCTCCCACTTCCAACGCCATCCCTACCTATAGGTAGGACATGGCAGGGAGTTTTCGCAAGATTTATAGAGGCGAGTCTTCCGCCCTCCTGCCCCGCCCTGCTCATGGGGCATAGCAATGGGGAGTTTTCACGGAACTGTTGAAGGCCAAGCAGTAGTGTTCCGCGGTGTCGCAACGGCGCGGAAAGGACACCCTTTACCACGATTCGAGGAGAACCCCCATGCCCAGTGAGAAATACGAGGCCATGCGCCTACAGACCCAACGGAAACTCGACCAACTGGTGATGCGCCTGGACGCCAAGGAGCCGCGCGCGATCAAGGAATCGCGGGCGATTCTGGCGAAGATTGTCATCGACGGCAACCCGCTCCTATTGGCTGATGTGCTGCGCGGGATGGTCGGACGACTCGATGGGATGCAAGATGCGATCGACATTCGCCATCGGAGGATGAACCGCCGCCGAGCGTGATCCGGTCACGCGACGCCGCGCTGTGGGCGGTGTCTCACGGCGCGGCAAGCGATCAATGCGGCGGACGCCCTCCGACTTCCTGATCGGTCCGGCTTATGGGAGGTGGACGGCCTTCTTGCTGCTCATTCTCAGCCGCCGAATCGGCCAGGAACAGCTCCGGTCGGCGCGTCGGCGCCGGCGGCCGAGACTCGAATCGAGAATGCGAGTACCGAATCTCCGTGCGCCCACAGATAAAACCTTGCCTTTTTCGCTTACCAATCGGAGGATCAAAATGTTTTCCAGAATTTCCAAAAGCCTGCCGGTGTCGTTTGTCGTCGCGTTCCTATTGTCCGCTTCCCCGCTCTTGGCCCAGGCGCCGGCGATCGAGGTTCACTTCAACTGGAGAACCGAGAAAGAACAGTGCCGCGATTATCGCGCTGCCGTTTCAGAAGCGCGTGACCCGTACCTGCCCGACACGAATCGTACGCCCGGCAAGTTAAGGCCTGGCTGGACGCTGGAGATGACTGAGGCAAAGGGTGGCACCCAACAGTATCGCGACGTACCTGTGAAACTCAAACGGGAAGTCTGGCATAACTACGGATACGATACGACGGTTGGATCATACGATGCCCATCACAAAGACTATGAGTTTGACCACCTGATACCAAACTGCTTGGGCGGTGCCAGTGTTAAAGAGAACATCTGGCCACAACCTCTTACCGGCCCCTGGAACGCCCACGACAAAGACAGGCTTGAGCATCACGTCAGGTTGCAGGTCCTTCACCACAAGATCACGCTCGAACAAGCCCAGGGCATGTTTACCGCGAACTGGATCGAGACCTATAAGGGCCAGTTTGTGCAAAGCCCGACTCCCCGACGCCTGACTCGCCGCATGACGCCCCCACGCGCGCCGCGCCGGATCGCTGACGACGGCACGCCCCGCCGCGATCCGGAAAGGCGTCCTGCCGACTTTAGCCGCCGGGCGGAGCCGGCACGGAAAGATTGCGGCAGATGGAACGTGCCAGGGCTTTCTTGATCTCGTTGTGTCGGGGAATAGCTTCCTTACGGCCTGCGGGTTGCTCCAGATGGAGTGGCTGCTGCCTTCGCGGACTAGCAAGCAGCCGTGTTCCTGAAGATGGCCGAGCAATGCCCGACGTTTCATGCCAGCACCAGTTCCGCCGTCTCCGCCGTGGGATCGAGCCGGAAAACCTCTTCGCGTTCGGTTTCCAGCAGGAGTTGAACAGCTTCCCTAAGGTTGCCCAGACATTCTTCCTTGGTCTCTCCCAGGGCACCATGTACCCATGGTCGCTGGCGAGGGGAGATTAGCAGTAATCCCTCGGCCTTTTGGATACGGGGACGGCTCTATGCACGGCCCCAATATCACGCTAGAATTACGGTGTTCTGAGTCGCTCCGCGGTAGCAGGAATTGACAGCAGCGCCGGAGATTTCTGCCCTGCTTTTCTGCCAGTGACGTTTTGCGTTGTTTCTAAAGTGTTACTGCGAAAGCAGTTACAATCATGTCCCCGTAGCTCAATTGGATAGAGCGTCGGCCTCCGGAGCCGAAGGTTTCGTGTTCGAATCACGACGGGGATACTTACGACGTAAGGACTTACGTCGACGACAAAACGAAGAAAGTCACACTGGCACAGGTTTTGGCACAGAAAAAGCCCCCGCCTGCGGAAACATACGGTGGCGATTTAGGCGAGCACTCCGGCTCACCCTTGGGTATTTCAAGGTTCAAGCTGGAAGTTTCCCATGCCAAAGACTTCCACGGAGGTGCGGTCCACCAGCAAGTGGAGCTTGATCCGGCCGTGGTCAGGTGCCAAGGCGGCGTCCCGTCCGAGCGCCTGCAGCTTCCGCTGTTTCACATCATACTGCACCTTGTGGCCGCGGATAGGCGATGCACTGGGTCGTGCCCCCCAAGGTCACCGCGGCCACAATGGCCTTCTCGTCGCCTCGGGCAAACCCGCTCGTGTTCTCTGCATCCACCACGGCCGATCCCGACCAGCACCCGCCCCATTTCTTGTGCGGCGAGAGGGCCGTAGGCAGTTCCGTCCAGTGGACCAGGTCGGTGCTTACCGCGTGACCCCAATCCTTACAGGCCCCCTGCCGTCCCGGAGGCATGCATTGGAAGTAGAAATGGGAAACGTGTCATCTGCCTACCTCTTGTCGGGCCTCGACTCCACGTTCGCTTGAACGGCTGTCAATGGATAAGTTGTCTGCTTCTCTGTTTGCCCAAGGCAGGCAAGTTGGCATCGCCGGCCAGCCCCGACTCGTATGACCGTGTCGGTCCCATGGCGGTACTGCGTGATGACCTGCCAGGCGAAGTGGTCCACCAGATCGTAATGGGCCGCGGCATCCTCGTAGCAGCGCCCTTGATGGTGTTTGCGTGCGATAACGTCGGCGCGGAACACCTCCTCCGGGCACTCCAGAAACACCCCCGAGTCAGCCTCGGCACGCAACTCGCTCCACCCCGGCAGGTTGAGCAGCACGTAAAGTCCTTCGACCACAAGAATGCCTTCGGCAATCACGAAGATGGCGCCGGGGATCGGGTCGTGGCGGGTGCGGTCGTAGCGCGGCCATAGTACGCGCCCGCCGGCCTTTATTGCGCGGAGCGAATCGCGCAGCGACGGTAAATCGAACGTTTCGGGCCTACCTTTGATACGCCGCAACGGCATGGGCACGCCGTTGATCGTGGTACGCTGCGAGTCGAGTACCGCGTTGGGGTAATGGAAGCCGTCCACGGGCAGCGACTGGACTGGGACGCCGATTCGGTCTTGGCACGCCAGTTGTTGCCAAAGTCCAGCAAGCACCGTCTTGCCGGAGCCGGGCGGCCCGCCAAGAAAGACAATGAACCTCCCTCGACGCTGTCGCCACTGTTCCGCCCAGTTGTGCAGAAGGGGCAGGTGTACCACCTCCAATTCGGCCGCATCAACCCCGACGCGCGACGGATGTTCGTCCAGATTCAACTCGAAGACCGGCATAAGTTCATTTACCGCAGAGAACTTCTCCTCGGTGACGTGCCGAGGGTAGCGGGTACGCGTTCCTTCCCACAAGGTCTTGTATTCGTGGAACGTCATGGGCAAGCCATTCCGCCATCAGCAGGATACCACGGGTCAAGGCGGAAGTCACGGAATTGGCTGGTGCACCCGAGTGCGCAGCCGTTGCGCACCCTCGAAGGGCGCCAGCCGACTTTCGTTGAACAGCGACTTTTCCCCGTGGGGGAATGCGCAACCGCTGCGCACCCCCGGTATGGGTGTGCCGTGCAAGATGGCCTGGTTGAAAGCCCTGCCGGCTCGTGCTACAACCATCTGGCGGCCGGGACGTGCCGGGGTCGTCTCCCGGCCAAACTGAATGCCGAACGTCCCGGCCGCTTTTCTCGTTAAGCGACACGTCGGCAAAGGCGATCCCGCAAGGTACGCAACTGCTGCGCACCCGCACATGATGGAAGCCACCGGAAGTCCCCCGGTTTGCCATTGGTTGCCATTTCTTCCCACCTTCACCGTTTGGGCTGCGCTTGACAATGCCAAGCCCGGCAACGAAACTCAGATTCGTCTGGTTGCCGCTTTGAGGTCCCGGTAGTTACGGCAAGTTCGGGGACCCTCAAGAATCGGAATAAATGGGGAATATCGGGTTAGCCTGAGGCCGGCGTGGACTGGACCTTGAAGGGCTACCTTTGTGACACAACAGCAGACTATGAACATGACTATGAGAAGTTCGCTGGGATTGGGGATTCTTGTGTTGACTTGGAGTTCGGCGATTGCGGCCGAAGGGCCGATCGCGGCAACGAAATACCGCGGCGGGCAGCCGGTCGCGCCGGCTCCGGACGGTACGATCTTCTGCGAAGCCGAGGAGTTTGCCGTGGAGAAGCCCGGCTGGCAGGCCCGGCCGTGGGGCGAAAATTACTTTTCAGGCACGTTTGCCAACACCTTCCTCTCGCGCAAGGGATTCCTCGGCGCTGCGGAGGAATGCGACGAGACCACGGCCACGATCGGGATCAATGTCGCGAACGCCGGCCGGTACTTGGTCCTCGTCCGTTACGAGGCCGCCTATCGCTTCGAGACACAGTTCCGAGTGAAGGTGGAGCAGGCAGGTCGAGTCCGCATGGATCGGCTCTACGGAGCACGGAACAACGTGAAGATCTGGCCCTTCGGCGAACACTTGCAGAAGGAAGTCGCCTGGTCCTGGGGCGCAGGGGAAAACATGGTTTGGGAGGGGCACGACGCCTATGCTGACCTGGATCGCGGTCCGGCGAAGATCACGCTCCTCGCTGGCCGGCAACCGGCCCCGCAGGCCCGGCGCAACGTCGATCTGGTGATGCTCACCCGTGACGAGGCCCAGATTCGCGAGCGCATCGAGAAGGAGGGCTACCTGCCGCTGGACGGGATGCTCACCCAAGCGGGCGACGTCTGGGCCCGCCTGCTGAACCAGTCTGACGGCTCAACCATGTTGCTCACCTTGCCCAACGGCACCGAGCACTCTCCCTACTGGGTTCATCAACGCAAATGGAAGCCAGTGGTAGTGAAGGCCGCCGCGGGCAAGACCACCGACTGGACCGAGGTGGGGAGCTTGCTGGACACACTCAACGATGGGCAGTGGAATCTCCAGGCCGCTCCGGCCGAGAAGGACCGACCGTTGCATTACAAGCTGGAGCTTGGCGTGCGCACCGCGGCCGGCGCGATCGAGAAGATCGCGGAATTCGAGAGCCGTGAGCCGGCCTTGCACCTGACTTACCAAGCCGATACTCGCTATTCGCGGCGGTTCGGTACTCAGGAGCAAGTGCTCCACGACCTTCTGGCCTACCTCAAGACTATTCCCATGCGCGGCAGGACGCCCACGCAGACGCTGATTTACGGCTACACGTTCGATCCCGGGCTGAGCCCGCGATACGACGCTGCTCTGCGCGAGTTCCGGGCGATGTTCGGCCTACGCTTGACCGCGCCCGAGCCGATCGCGGGCACCTACGTCGATTGGCGCGGCCAGAGTCCGGAGCAACTGGAGCAAACCTGCAAGAAGCTCAACGAATCGGAGCGGCGGAACATTGCCGTGGTGAGTCTGGGAGACGAGATCGGGCTAGAAGCTCCGGACGCCAAGGCGGCCACCGAGGGTTTCACCGCATTCCTCAGGTCCGAAGGGGTCAGCGCCAGTGACGTGGACGCGGGCTCGGGCGGCGATTGGTCCAGGCTTGTCTTCTCGCCTGATCCCAAGCTCAAGCAGTCCAAGCCCGGGCTCTACTACTGGTCGCTCCGCTACCAGCACCATTACGGCATCCAGTCGATTAAGCGCCAGACCAACGTCTTGCGCCGCTGGCTGCCCAACGCCGGGATCGGGGCCAACTTCTCGCCGCAGCACGGTAGTCCGGGCCAGTTCAACCAGCGCCAGGTCTTTGAATGGGTTACCTGCTTTCGCCAGAACGGCCTAACGCTCCCTTGGGCCGAAGACTATGCCTGGGGTGTACCGCTAGGCACGCAACAGATGAACGCGATCAACCTGGATCTGTTCCGCGCAGGCCTGCGGGGCAGGCCAGACCGCAAAATCCTCTACTACGTCATGCCGCACTGGCCCGGCAACACGCCGGCTTCCTGGCGGCGGATGTTCCACAATGCCCTGGGGCACGGGATGAAGATCGTGGACCTGTTCGAGTTCCGTCCGGTACAGGCCGCCTACACCGAGAACCATGTCTCCAACCCGGAGACGTACGCCACGGTGCTGAAGACCTTCCGCGAGTTGGGGCAATACGAAGACATTGTGCAGGCCGGCCAGCGGCGACCCGCTGAGGCGGCCCTTTGGTTCAGCGAGACGGCCGACATTTGGGACGACTACGACGGTTCCTTCGGCGCAGCCAAGCGAGCCTTGTATATCGCGATCTTGCACCAGCAGCTTCCGTTGGATTTTCTCGTCGAGCAAGACGCGCTGGACGGTACGCTCGGCCGCTACAAGGTCCTTTACCTGGCCGACCGGCACGTGAGCCGGGCCGCGTCGGCAAGAATCGCCGCTTGGGTGCAAAACGGCGGCAGGCTCTTGGCCACAGCCGGCGCGGGTATGTTCGACGAGTACCATCAGCCAAACAAGATGCTCCGCGATCTGCTGGCGCAGAGATGACGTCGCTGGTCGCTCCCGAAGATGCCCGCGTGTACTTCGGCAAACAGGATTTGCCCTTTGCCCGAGCGATCGACACGGTGACCTGGTCCGGCCAATGGCTGCCTGTTACCGGAGCGATCACCCGACTCAGGGTGGCCACTGACGCGACGGTCGAGGGCACATTCTTGGACGGCTCACCGGCCATCGTGGCCCGGCAAGTCGGCAAGGGAGAAGTCCGTTCGTGCGGTTTCCTGCCCGGCCTGACCTACTTTCATCCGGCGATTCCGCGCCGGCCTGTGGACCGCGGCACGACTGACGACTCGATGGCCCACTTCATCCCCAGTCAGTTCGACCCTGCGGCAGGCCGACTGATCGGCTCGATCGCCGAGAGTGTGGCCCGTCCCGTCGTGTGCAGCCAGGCCCTGGTCGAGGTGAGCCTGATCGAGTCGCCTACTGGGGCGATCCTCGTGCTGGCCAACTGGAGTGGCAAACCTGTCCGCGAGCTCAGCCGTCACCGCCAACATCCCACTGCCTGCCCGAAGTGCAACCCTGGCCAGCGGTTCCAAAATAACCGTGAAGAAGGAGGCGTACCGGAGCGTCTTCACGTTCGATCTCGATGTGGCCGACGTGTTGATCCTACGTTAGTCGTGGATGATTTACAAATCGCTGACACATCGGACACGTGGAATGCTCTGTTGCTGTAGGGACCTTCGCGTAACGCCGGCGTTCGTGGTGCAGGCACTAACACATTTTCATCACCCTGAAAGGGCCGCCCGATGCAGAGTGTTTTTCAACGAGCAGGGTAAATGGGCCGTGGTCGATGCCACGCCGCTGCCGGAATTCGAGGTCTACTACACGGTGGGCGGCGTACCGCAGAGCGCACTGGACATGCACCGCCATGTAGTCAACGGCACGATGGATAAGGTGGTCGAGGTCCACACGGACCAGTCGCACAAGGTGGAGAAGAATGACAATCCGGCGTGGACCTTCTATTACGTGCGCTGGCTGACGCGTTGGGACGTGGTGACGAATACGAGATCCAAGTGCGCGTTGCCCGTCGCGACGGTTCGACGGGTCCGGAAAGTTTCGTGAAGTTCCGCGTGGAGTGAATGCCGCCGCGAAACAGCTTACTCACCGTTGGGCGCCTGCGTCGACCACCGCGATGTTCATTTTGACGCCGATCTGCTCAGCTTTCGCCACGGCGGCGGTAACGGCGGCATCGGCTTGTTTCTGGCCGAGGTTGGCCATCCCGTACTTGTCTTCATAGTTCACCAGGTCGCTTGCTCGTGATCAGCCCAATACAGCGCCCCTTGACCCCCACGGCGCAGTAATACATGTAGAAGGTCTCGTTCTTCGGATTGTAGACCAACGAAATCTTGTGGGCGTAAGTCTTGTCCAGGCCCCCAGGATGGCCGCCCGCCTTGTAGAGCGGCTCGGGATGTGTAGTCCAATGCAGCAAGTCGCGGGAAAACGCGGCCATGATGTGCGCCCCGCCCCGGCCGACGCCAAAGTAGAACATCACCCAATGGTCTCTGTCACGGAACACCTTGGGATCGGAGGCGAAGTTTTCGTCGTAGCCACCGGGGCGGATGCGGACGACCGGGTTGCCGGAGTGCCGCTTCCAGGTCAGCAGGTCGCTTGAGAGGGCCAGGCCGGTCTGCTCCGTGCCGCCTTGGGCCGCATTGTAGAAGTCGTAGAACTTGCCTTCGTGCTCGACCAACCAAGGCTGGTAGATGCAACTTCTCTCCCAGGTGCCGCAGTCGGCGTCCGACACGGAGAGGGTCGGCTGCTCCTTGGCTCGACGCCAAGCCAGGCCGTCGTCACTCATGGCCACCCCTTCATACCCGGGCCGCATTTCGTATCCGCCCTGTTTGGGATAGCAGCCGTAGAGTGTCCAGAACGTGCCGTCGCGACGTTTCAGTACCCGTGGGGCGCGGATGTCGTAGGAGTCGTAAAGAAAGGCCCCGATGACGCAGCCGCCGTGATCAAACTCGCCCGGCTTGCCAAACCCCATGGCGAGGCGGGGCTGTTTCCAGTGGATCAAGTCGTCGCTCTCGGCCACGAAGCTGTTGTAGCCCTGGCCGTTAAAGCCGATGAAGCTCATGTACCACTTGCCCGGCTGGCCGGGCAGTTGGTAGACGCAGGGGCAGTCCGAGTTGCCAAACGCCTCGTGTCCAGGAATCTTCGGCTCGGCAGGAATGATCGGATCCGGCCAGTAATGCCAACCGCGATACGGCGCGGACCAGCGATCCAGCGTCTCGCGGTCGATGGACGGCTCTTCCGCCGCACTTGCCCATTGGGCTACTAGGATGAGCAGGAATAGGAGACAAGACAACCGGCACTTCATAACGCTCGTCCTTTCATCGTTCGTACCTCCTGGTGGCTTCCAACATGCGGCTGTGGTAGTGTGCAGTCACTCCCGATCAGGTCGCGGTTCATAGTGGTATTCTCCGTGAGTTTAAGGGGCTCAAGGTGGGAGGCCATCCGCGAGATTACCGCGTGGTGTCCGTGCACTGATATTCTCCCATTAAGTCGTGTCGTCCACCAGTACCCGGCGAATCAGGGAGGAAGTTCCGCCTCGGCTCGGGTGGCGCGGCGGCGAAGGTTCTCTCTACCGATGTAAAGATGGTCTTTCGGCTTGGCCTGCTGGAGTTCGGCATACAGATCGAGCACGGCCTTGCGGCGCTCTGCGGACGGCGGATGGGAGCGGAACATCGGGGGCGTTGCGATCCGTTGCTTCTTTTCGCGTTCACCGATCTTGGCGATCACCCGCACCATTTCGCGGGGATCGTAACCAGCCTCGTAGGCCCAACGGGCACCGTCGAGGTCGGCCGTTCGTTCGTCTTCCGGACGGAACGGTCGGCTCCAGAGTCGGGCCATGATGCCGCTGGCAGTGAAAAGACGGTCGGGCGAAAAACCCTCGGCCCCTGCCGAGAAGCTCTGCTGCATGAGCTTCATGCGCCGCAGATGAACCAACGTGTGTTTGTGATCCAGGTGCGACAACTCGTGCCCGATCACGCCCACCAGGGCGGCTTCGGTTTCCGCGGTCTCCAATAACCCACGAAAGAAGATCAGCGTGCCGCCAGGCAGCGAGCGGGCCTCACAGTACCGGGACTCGGCCAGATAGACCGTGATTCGGCGGTAGCGGTCGGCCTCAGCCATCGAAGGACGAATCGTTTCCACCAACCGCCGCAAGTAGTCGACCTCCTTGCCGCGAGCGACCGCACGGATCTTCTGCTCCTTGAGAAAGTCCAGATATGCCCGTGTTGCGGTGCGTCCCAACTCCTCTTCCTCCTTGGGTGAAATCTTGATCGCAGCCATGGCTTTCTCCTCCTGCTGGCTATCCATGCCGAAAAAGCGGTCCAGCATGGCAGTCAGGTCGGGAGGCGCTTGGGCCGGTGGTTTTCCAGGAGGTTGGGCAGCCAGCGATATGGTGGGGCAGCAGCCGATCCCAAGCACGAAGATTAGCAAAGCAGCAGAAGGCAAGCAGGTGAACTTCGCGCCTAAGCCCCGCACCGTGGCATTGAAGAGCCCCAGGCGGTAATGGAACTCGTGTGCTTTCATCACTGGTTGCCTCCCAACAGCCCTTGGAGGGCTTTCTCGATCATATCGCGGCGGGCCAACCCATCCCGCCATTCTACCGGAATCCCCGACTCGCCCCAGTAGCCCCCGCGAACTGGCCGCAGACGGCCCCGGTCGTGTCGGCATCGTCGCCCAGGTTCACCGCCCGCAGCACGGCCGCGCGGAAGTCCTTCGCGTCGTGGAAGGCCCACAGGGCGGCTTCCAGGCTCTTGACCACGTAGCCGCTGCCGACGATCTCGGGCGGATGCTTTTGCCGGAATTCGCCCAACGACCATCATACCAACGCGGTTGGTCAGATTCCGCCTTCCCCCCGCAGGATTCTTGGGAGGCGGTGGGGAGAGCTGAAACGACGGCGTGGGCCAGCCTGCGAGTGGAGAAACAAACGACTGGACCGACAGCCCGAAGTCCGCGTCAGAAAGCCATCGTTCAATCGCCGTTGGCCGAGGGACCGCCTTGCCCTAGTGTTTCCTTTATCCAGCTTCGGTCAGCCGCCGCCGTTTCCAATGCAGCGGCAAAGAGCCAAATCCCAAACAGCAGCATCTCGTCACGCTGGCTCTTTTCGGCGAGGACTTGTCGGTCCAGTCTTCGCGCATTCTAGCCCTCCAAGACGCACCCCGCAACAGGCCGGTTTCTGTTCCTGCAGGCTATGGAGTCACGTTCCGATCATTCCGTCCTGGCGAAGGCTGACGACGGAGGGCTGCGTCCCGACCGAGATTCTCGCGCGAGGGCAAGACTTGGCCGATTGGTGCACCGCGAAACGGTCGGTAAATTGAAGGAAACCCACAAAGCAGAGTTTAAGCCCATCATGCAGCGAACAATCTTTTTCGTCCTGTTGTTTTCCCTTCCTTGGAATCTGGTAATCGGCGCGGATGGCCTCGTGCGCAGCGAGTATTCGCTCTGGAGGGCTGTAACCGGCTGGACGGCGTGCGCGCGGCGGATCGTTTGCACTCCTGCCTCGGAAAGGCCGGAGTGCTTGACCTTACGCTGCTGAATCAGATCCTTCACCGCTCCCGCCACGTCTTCGATAGGGACGTTCGGGGCAACCCGATGCTGGTACAGCAGGTCAATCACATCGACCTTGAGCCGCTTGAGCGAGCCCTCGACGGCCTGCTTGATGTGCTCTGGTTGGTTATTCAGATTTGAGAGAAACCATGTCGATGGAGAAGCGGTACTTCACATCGGACTTGAGCAGTCGCTCGTAGGCTTCGTTGACCTTCTGGATTGGAATGACTTCGACATCCGCGGTAATGTTGTGTGCCCCACAGAAGTCGAGCATCTCCTGAGTCTGGGGGATGCCGCCGATGTTTGAGCCGGACACGCTGCGGTTGCCGAAGATCAGGCCGAATGACGAGAGCGCCTGCGGCTTGGTGACACCGCCGACGAGCGTGAGATTGCCGTCGATGCCAAGGAGGTTGATGTACTGGTTGATGTCGTGCTGGGCCGAGACGGTGTCGAGGATGAAGTCGAAGCTGAAGGCGTGCTTCTTCATCTGGTTCGCCTCACGGGAGATGACGACCTCCTGCGCACCCAGCCGCAACGCATCTTCCACCTTGCCCGGCGAGGTGGTGAAGACGACCACATGAGCACCGAAGGCGCGGGCCAACTTCACCCCCATGTGGCCCAGCCCGCCGAGCCCGACGATACCGACCTTCTTGCCGTTGGTGACACCGGCACGGCGCAGTGGCGAGTAGGTCGTAATCCCGGCGCACAGCAGCGGCGCTGCCCCGGCGAGGTTCAGATTTGCCGGGACGTGCAGGACAAAGTGTTCATCCACGACGATGCTGTCCGAGTAGCCGCCGTAAGTAACCGGGGCGGTCCCGTGCCTGTCGGGCGAGTTGAACGTCAGTGTCAGGCTTGGGCAGAAGTTCTCAAGACCCTTCTGACAGTTGGGGCAGGTGTGGTCCGAATCCACGAGACAACCGACTGCCGCGAGGTCGCCAACCTCGTACTTTGTCACGCCCGAACCGATCTTCGTCACCCGCCCGACGATCTCGTGGCCGGGGACGATTGGGTACGTTGTCGCCATGACCTCGCTCCACTCGTTGCGGACGGCGTGGAGGTCGGAGTGGCAAATGCCGCAGTAGAGGATTTCGATCTGCACGTCATGCGGGGTCGGATCGCGGCGTTGGATTTGAGTGTGGGCCAGCCGCGATGTCGCACTGGCCGCCGAGTAGGCCTTCGCTTTGTACATGGATTTACGCTCCCGAGTGAAAATACACCAGCATGTGGTGCGAATAACCCGCCCTGCTGGTGGCTGGTTTCCGTATTGGCCCCGAACTACGTCATCTCCGCTTTTTGAGACCGACTCTCCAAAGTAGATTAAACGCCAACCGCCCGGACATGAAAAGGCCCAATCCTCTAAAATCTTGCGATCCGCGTCTACATACGAACCATTCCCGGGCAGCCCGGCAGCGGCTCGATGGTCACCTTCAGAGGGAAGTCCACCTTCTTCGCCGGGTAGAAATCCGACCCGGCCGAACCAATCTGGTCCCTTTTGAGTTCCGCGACCTCCCGCGTACCCGACCGCACGATGCCCTTGCCATCGGTGTGGATTTGCAGCGTGAGCGAGTAGCTTTTCTCTTGGGGATAGCCGAAATGTCTCGACAGCGCGGTTACCAGCCAGCATCGTCCTTCTTCGGCGCCCGGTAATGCACGCCCTGAAACTTCAGCCGTTCGAGCTGTGTCTGGATACGGCGTTTGAAATCGTCCCAGTTCTTCTGCTTCGCATCAGTCCACGTCAGTTCGGCAATGGCGCATGCTCGCGGGTAGGCCATGTACTGTACCTGTGCGTAGTTCGGGAAGAACTCGCTCCACAGGTTGCCGCCGGCCCCGAGGATGTGCCTGGCCTTCTCGGCCGGCAGTCCCGCCGGCAACGGGTCGTAGCTGTAGACCTGCGCCAGCGGCAGAAATCCGCCAATGGCGCGGGGTTCGCCGGCCTTCGCCTGATAAAAATCGAGGTAGCAGTGGCTGGTGGGCGTCATAATCACGTCGTGGCCGGCTTTGGCCGCGGTCACTCCGCCTTCGATGCCGCGCCAGCTCATCACCGTGGCTTTGGGCGCCAAGCCGCCTTCGAGGATCTCGTCCCAGCCGATCAGTGTGCGCCCCTGAGCGTTGATGAACTGTTCCATCCGCTTGACGAAGTAACTTTGCAACTCGTGTTCATTCTTGAGGCCCTCCCGTTTGATGCGGGCCTTGCATTTCGGGCACCGCGTCCAGTTGCCCTTATCGACTTCGTCGCCCCCAATGTGGATGTACTTGCCCGGGAAGAGCCCGATCACTTCGCTCAGCACGTTTTGCAGGAAGGTGAAGGCCGCGTCGTTGCCGGGGCAGTAAATGCCCATTGGCCCGGAGTCGCGGTCGTAGGGTCCACCGAAACAACTACACTCTGGATACGCCGAGAGCGCCGCTCCCGAGTGTCCGGGCATCTCGATCTCCGGCACGATGGTCACATAGCGGGCCTTTGCATAAGCGACGAGTTCCCGGATGTCGTCTTGCGTGTAGAAGCCTCCGTAGCGGCCGTCCTTCCCATAGGCTGTGCCGTCCTTTGCGGCGAATCCGAAGCCAATCGACTTCCGCCAGCCGCCGACCTCGGTCAATTTGGGATACCGCTTGATCTCCAACCGCCAGCCCTGATCGTCGGTGAAGTGGATTTGCAGGGTATTCAGCTTGTGCTGCGCCATGAGGTCGATGAAGTTCTTCAGTTCCTCCTTGCTGAAGAAGTGCCGCGCCACGTCGAGCAATAGCCCGCGCCAAACAAACCGCGGCCGGTCGCTGATCCGCACGGCGGGAACTGCCCAGGCGACCGGCTCTTGGACCTTTACGGTGCTGAACACCTGCGGCGGCAGCAGTTGCAACAGGGTTTGCGTACCGTAGAAGATCCCCGCCGCGCCGCCCCCGGTGATAACCGCGCCATCCGGCGCGACATCGAGTTGGTAGCCCTCGCAGCCGAGTGAGGCGTCGGCGCCGCGCCTCGTAAGGCGGATCGAGCCCGGTTGCTTGCCTGGGCTGTCGGCGGCCGACACCTTGAGATCCAGACCGCTGCTGGCCCGAATCCGCTGGGCAAGCAGCCTGGCGATGCTCGCCGCGTCGGGCGAGTCTTTGTCTACGAGAATGGCGGTATCTTGCTTGAGTACGAATTGACCCGGCCCGTACTGCACTTCCCGCGGCTGCGGCACGAGGGCGATTGTGACCGCCGTCTCCCCGGCCGCAACCTTGTGAAGCACCTTGCTGATCGGCTCTTTGCCCGTGTACTGCGGCTTGCGATCGGAAAGCGACTTCAAGCGGACGTTACGGAACCAGACCGGCGTGGCGCCGTAGTTCTGCAAAAGAACGAATCCCTCGTGCGGCAACGCGCCGATGGCGTGGGGGAACTTGTTGTGGATCTCCCACCCGTCCTTGTCGATCCGTGGTTGATAATCGTTGGAGGGTTGGGGTTCCGCCGCCGAGACGGCCAGTGCCGACGCGAACACATCCACGAAGACCGCGATCACCGTCCAGATTCTCATGATTTGCTCCCCGGAAATGCTTGTTTGGATCGTGAGCCAGAGTACCTTGAATGCACCGAGTAGACTACGGAAAAGCGGAGATGTCAAGGATTTTAGTCTGAATTTTGCAGGATACCACGGCGAGTGGCGGAAGTCACCTACTTGCCCGAATGGCCCGAGATCATGGACAAACGGCCGAGCCTGGAGTACGCTGGCAGAGTCCGATCGAGCAATATGCTACGAGGAGCCCAAACCATGAATCATAACACCTTTTTGCTGCTAGGCTATCACAAACGGAGATCATACCATTTTGCGCAGCGTCTGTAAGCCGGTGATCGTCATCTTGGCAGTGATACTACCGGCGGCTCGCCCCGACACGGCACGCGCCAGAGAGTGGTTCGCCGCGACGGATGGCAAGGCAGAGAATCCGGGCACAAGAGATTCCTCCTGGGACCTTGGCTCGGCGCTAAGCGGACGACAGAAGGTCCGTCCCGGCGATACCCTGTGGATCAGCGAGGGAACCTACCGGCATCCCGATCGCCGGGCGGGCTCTCCCGGCTACGTGGTCGGCCTGGCGGGCCAGGCGAACAACGCAATCCAAGTTCGAGCCCAGGCGGGAAAACGTGTGACGATCGACGGCGGCTTGACGGTGCAAGCCCCCGCCACGTGGCTGTCGATCTGGAACCTGGAGATCCTCGTGTCCGAGAATCTTTCCCGGTCGCGGACGTTCGGTGAGCCAGGTTCGTCCCCGAAGAGTTATGACCGCCCCTGGGGCGGCTTGAACATCCACAGCGGCAAGGGCTGCCAGTACGTCAACCTCGTCATCCATGACAACGCCCAAGGGATCAGCTTTTGGAGCGGCGCCAGCGACAGCGAGGTCCACGGCTGCATCCTTTACGATAATGGCTGGAAGGCCCCCGACCGCGGCCACGGCCATGCGATCTACACCCAAAACAAGGACGGCGTCAAGACGATCGAAAGCTGCATGATGACCGGCGGTTATGGCTACACGCTCCATGCGTACGGGTCGAAACAGGCCTACGTGGACAACTACCTGGTTCGCCGCAACGTCTGCTACAACGGCGGGCCATTTCTCATCGGCGGTGGGCGCCCCAGCCACGGCATCCGGGTGAGCGATAATGTCCTGTACCGGGTCGGCATGCAGATCGGCTACACCGCGCCAGAAAACGAGGATTGCGAGGTGACGGGCAACTGGATCGTCCGCGGGAGCCTGCAAATCCAGCGTTACCAGCGGGTCGTCAACCGCGGCAATCGGGTTCTCGGGCCTGACAATGGGCGGCCAGCGGTGCCGACGCAGGTTCTTGTCCAGCCCTATCGACTCGATCCGAACCGCGCCAACGTAGTGGTCTTCAACGGGAATGGCCGAACTCGCATCGCCATGGACCCCGCCCCGCTGCTCCGGCCCGGGAGGGCGTTCCGACTGATGGACCCGCGCGACTTCTATGGCAAGCCTGTGCTGACCGGCAAATACGAGGGCAGGTCGATCGAGGTGCCGATTCGCGGGGAGTTTGCGGCCTACGTGCTCCTGAGCGATGGGGCGCCGTGAGCGGAAAATGGAAAGCGCTCCCGAGATACATGCTACTTCTCCGCGGCCGCGGTCTTCTGGAGTACCTCGCTGATCGGCTCCTTGCCCGTGTACTGCGGTTTCAGATGTGTCATGTGTTCTAACGCTGAGCCTTGCCCATCAGCCGCTCCCGATAGGGTGGTTCCAGGCCGGCCTGGGCCATGATCTCCTTGGCCCCGGCTTTCGTGATTTCGGAATCGCCGAAGTAGTTGTCTCGCCAGGTATGCCAATCCCGGTTGCAGGCGTTGAACCGGACCAACTCGGCTGCCGTTCGGTAGATCACGTTCCGCTCGAAGAGGAAACCTTTGCTCCCTTCGTCGATGAACATGCCGTTGTTCGGCGCCCCCTGGGCCAGGAAACTACGGTGGACGTCGTGGAGCTGGTTTCCTCGGATTACGGTTCCGGGCTGGAATCCCAAGGTATAGATGCAGCCACCATCGCAGAGTCGGTTCATTACATCGTAGACGTGGTTGTACTCGATGCGGTTCTCCTTGCACGCCGTGGGTTGTGGATTCCACTGCCAACCGACCGAGATCCCCGTGTACGGCAGGTCGTGAATCAGGTTGTGAGAGATCACCGTGCCCTGGGTAAACCCTATCCAGATGCCGACTGCACCGTAGAACTCCACCCCGCAGGCGTGAACGTGATTGTTGCTGACGCGGTTGCCCTTCGGCACCTCGGCCTCGGAGTTCGGACCAGAAACCAGGATGCCATTGGCGCTCACGTCGAACACGCCGTTGCCCTGAATGAGATTCTCACGGCAGCCCATGGCAATCTCCACGCCGCAGCCGCCCAAGCGGGCCAACACCCCATCTTCGATAGTGCACTTCTCGGCCCAGGCGAGACGAATTGCGGACGGGACATGGCGCTCTGCATTGCCATAATGGCTCGCCTGAACGCCCATGTAGCCTTCCTTGGGCAGTTCCCAGTCGGTGTGCTCGAAGCGGAGGCCCTTGAAATGCAGGTTCCGCACAGCCTTCTGCGGTGTTCCCCGGAGCACGAGCAACTGCTGCAAAGCGGGAGCCACGACCTCGCACCGGGTCATGTCCTCGCCCGGACGGGGCCAGTAGCTCAGCGTGCCGGTCTTTCGATCCAAGTACCACTCCCCGGGCTGGTCGAGAAACTCGCGGGCGTTTTCCAGATGATACCATCGGCCCGCGCTGGGGAAGATGTAGTCCGGCCCTGATTGGTGTGGCGGGGCCAGCACGATGCGGTTTCCCTTCGTGTCGAGGCTTTCGACACGCTTGCGGTTGATTTCCCAGTTCCCGGCGACCATGACCTCGATGTCGGCGGCGTTGTGCCAGTCGCCGAGCACCCCCGGAGCCGCCGTGAGCGTGAAGCGGGTCAGATCCTTGGTCAGCTCCGCGCCTTTGAGTTGGAGGCAATTCGGCTGGGCATCCTGATTGGGAGTTCGTGCTCGCACAGCTCGTTTGCCATGGACGAACAGATTGCGGAAGTACCACTTGCCTTCGGCCACGCCTGGCACGGTAACCGTCCAAATCTCGCCTTCGCCGCGTTTCCAACCGCTGATCTTCTTGCCACCGCTTAAAATCACGTTTCCGCCCGGCTCGGCGGCGTAGCTGATGGCGAACTGCTCGCTCCCGGAGTCCTCGGGGCCAAACACCAGCGGTTCGGACAACTCATAGAAGCCCGGACGGATGAGGACCTTCAAGTCGCGCCGTAAACCCGACGCGACGAGTTGCTTGACGGCATCCTGGGCCCGCTTTAGAGTGGCAAAGGGCTTCTCTTGCGTCCCCGGGTTTGCGTCGTAGCCAGCCGACGAAACGAAAAACTGGGAAACGGCAGGCGGCTCACCCGCTGTGGTCAAGATGGGCATGGAGAAGAGTATCGCCAGGGCAATGATCAGGTAGCGCATGTTGATGACTTTCTTTTCAAGTTGTGTCCCGTAGGGTTACGTACCGGATTTCATTTCGTTAGTTTCCAGCCGTCCGTGGTAACCTTCTCATATCAAGCACCTTGTGTCGTAAGTGTGACTGAAGAATAGGAGTGGTCCCCGGCTTCGCCTTACTTCTCCACTCGCACGAGCTTTCCCCCTCCGGGCGGCAATCGAAGTTCGAGGCGCGGGCCGCCAGCGGCAGACCATGCGCCAGATTCTGCATCGAAGGCAGCCAAACTGCCCGGCCCTGTCAGAACGACGGTCGCCTTGGCTTTGTAGTCCAGGTTGACGGCCACCACATGACTGGGTGGCTTGCCATCCGCGCCGAAGTAGCCGAACAGGAATCCGCGAACACGTTCTGGTGGAGTATACGCAAGGGGAGCAACAGGCGGGTCAAATTGGAACGATGCCTTCGGCGGCAACGGGTCGGAGCCTGGCGGCGACATCCCAACATGGTAGACCGCGGTCGACCGCAGAGGCTGAAGCTCCTTGGCAATCGCGACGAACTCCCTGTTGAGCGACTTCAGCGCGTGGTACAGCGGCGTGGGCGTGCCGTCAGCCAGGGCAATTCCGCCCGTATGCCCTGGATGGCAGTACACGTAGTAAGAGATTCCTTGCCCGCCGTAGGCCAGAGTTGTGTAGATGAGGTAGCGAAGCTCATCCGGGGCGGGCACACGCATGGAGGGCGTCCAGGTGCAGGCTTGCACGATGTTGAGGAAGGGCACGCGGGCTTCCAAGGTCACACGGCGGATCATCATCAGATTGAGGAAGTAATCCGCGGTATCGCCCTGCTTGGAGAACTGGTAGTGGTCGTAGCTCACCAGCGAGGGCTTGACGACGTCCATGTATTGCCGCAGATGCTCCCGGTACGCCGTGATCTTGTCGCCCTTCGTGCCGAGTTGCTCGTTGCTGGCGTAGGTGGGAAAGAGGTTGATGTACGCCAAGTGGTCCGGGTCGCGCTGGCGGAGGTAGGCGACCAGTCTACGCAGGGCGGGAAAGGCAGCCGCACTGGGCTCGTCGGTGATGAAGTAGCTGTAAAGCGCAGGATGGTTGCGGACCCGGCTGATGAGAGTGTCGAACTTCGACCGCTGTGCTGGATTGTCGAGCGACTCCGGCGTCAAAAGGCCGTCCTGGAGTTGTGCTCTCAGGCCGTGCCGCTGAGCCACGTCGAGTTCCTTTTCCCCGCACCAAACCAGATTCCAACCGCCATCAGCCATTTGTTGGGCTACGGCATCCGTCAGGGGCGGGCCAGCCCAGTAGGTCACCATCGGCGTATTGATCTTCCATGCAGCGTCCTTGTCGGCCGCAACCGATGCCGTGGCAGCGGTTGCCAGGAAGAGGAAACCCATCGGCGACAAATTCCTGACTAACATGGCATAGTCCCTCGGGCATGGTGGATAAGCAAGCGATTATCGCATTTCGGGCTGGGACGCACAATCTTCCCGGCAAGGATGACTACCGGACACAACACGATCGGCAGAACGTCGGAAACCGACAAAGGCCACCGTTCAGCGACCACGGCCAGGGGAAAACGTCTTGGGCGGCTTGTAGGCCCACACGCCCGAATTCACCACCAGCAAGACGACGTTGTCCACCGGATCGTAGTGTAACCGGTTCCACACCGCGCCACGAGCGGCTAGTCCTTTGACCTGGACCTTCTGCCATTGTGTCTTGACGCAGTCGAAGGCCTCCATCCGATAGTCCGAGCCGGTTTCACCGCCCGGCAACGAAATGTAGAGCACGGAGTCCTGGTCAGGCAGATAGGCGAGGCCCGCCTTGCCGCTGGAGTTTTCCAGGGGATGGTGGTGCGAGACCAGCGTTTTGAGGTCGATCGTGCAAGTGTCGTTGCCAACGAGGAGGATCTTGTCGTCCCTGGGAAGATACTGCATGTGAAAGTTGTACAAGCCGAGGTAGTCGATGGCGGGACGAATTGTGTGGACTGACCAAGTTTTGGTCTTGAGGTCGAACCGCGACAATCGGCTCTCGTGCCCATAGGCCCAGATGACGTTGCGTTTTGCGTCGTAGCAGCAGGCCATGGCATAGCCGCCGGGTGTGCCCGGCCCAGCGTAAAGCAGGTTCCACTTGTTGTCCACCAACGAATAGCTCCAGCAGTCCGGCGGTGCGGGGCAGGTGGGCCGAATGTTGCCCCAGCCGGGACCCGCTCCGGCCGATACCGATCTTCGGTGGGAACCTGTTCGGCCCCGTAGCCCAGCACGACGAGGCTGTGGGCGATGACGTTCTTCGGCAGGCCGATGAGCTGCCGCAACCCTTCCATCCGCTTGTCTCGTGGGTAAACGCCGCACCACACAGCGCCTAGCCCCAGGGCATGCGCCGCCAGGAGCATGTTCTCGACCGCCGCGGCACAATCGACCACCCAGTAGCCCTCGGACTCCTCCAGGCTCAGGTCGCCGCAGACAAGGATCGCCAGCGGGGCCTTCCCGGCCATGGCAGCGTTGGGCATGAATGTGGGGATCTTCGCCAGGATCGCCTGGTCGTCCGACCACTGCCGCACCGTCTCCGGCTTCAGACCCAATGCCTGTTTGTATCACACGTTTTCTCCTTGAGCTTGTCGAATGTAGTCTTCCAGGCCAGGCCGGATGTAGAAGCGGGGAATGAGCAGATCATCCTCCGGGGCCACCACGCCCTCCTCGACAGCCTGCTGGGCCAGCGGCGTGTTCGGGTAGAGTCGGATGCCCACGGAGACCTTGAGCATCTCCAGGTTAAGCGACTGAGCGAAGGCAAGGCTTTCGCTGACCGATTCCGTCGTCTCGCCTGGGCCACCCAGGAGCAGAAACCCCAACCGCCGGATGCCGTGGGCCGCCAGCCGCTCTGAAATCTCCCGCACCTCTGCCGGCCCGAACCGCTTGTTCATGGCCTGTAACACCTGCGGGCAGCCGCTCTCGAATCCCAGGCTCACCTCGACGCAGCCTGCATCAGCCATCGCCATCACCAGATCCTCATCAACCTGGTGCGGATACAAGATGCACCGCCAGGCCAGGTCCAGCCGCAGCTCGGCCAGCCGGTGGCACAACTCCAGGGCGTAGGGGACCGGGAAGTTGAATGTGTTGTCCGTGAAGTAGAACTTGCGGATGCCGGCCTGGGCCACCTTGGCGATGTACTCGATGACCCTCGCAGGCGATCGCATCCTCACGTCCGTGCCTTCCAACGCCGGGGTCGAGCAGTAGTTGCATGCCAGCGGACAACCGCGGCGGGTCTGCACCGGGATCCAGAGTTCAGGGTCCTGTAGATCGGCCGATGCCCAGAGGTCTGCTTCGGGCATGGGCAGCAGGTCCAGTTCCTCAGCGAAAATCCTGGCTGTGGGAGCTTGGCCGCCGCGGACGTAGACCCCAGGTAAGCTGCCAGCGTCCAGGCCCCGCTGCAGCCGCTCCAGCAACTTGGGGAAGACGACCTCGCCCTCGCCACAGACGCCATAGTCGGCTCCCAGGTACTTCAAGGCGGCATCGGGGAAGATGCTGTAGCCGGCCCCACCTACGACGATCTTGACTTGGCTGGCGGCCCGGCAAACGTCCACCACGTCCCGCACCGGCCCCAGGAGGAACTTGATGTCCTGCATGGTCTGATTGTCCACGTTGCGGACTGATAGCGCGATGACCTCCGGCCGGAACTCGGCGATGGCCTGACGGACTACGTTCAACGGGTCCGCGGCGGCCAGCAGATCAAGGAAGCGGGTCTCGTGGCCAGCCCAGCGCGTGGCCGCCGCCACCAGGGCCAGCCCCAGCGGTAACGTCGGCATGAAGAGCCGTTCGGCGTTCGGCGATATGAAGAGGACTTTCATCCCACCATCTTACGCCGTTTACGGGGCTGCGTCACCCAGGGCTCTGGGCCGTGCCGATGGTGGTGGAGTCCATGTCGATCGTCCTTTACCCCTGCGCCGACCCGCTCAGGACGGCCGCACGGCTCCCGTCGAACAGGCTGTGGCCGTTGATGCCTGCGCATGAGGCTAATCCCGGATAATCAATTCCACGATGCGCACTTCTCCGGGCGGAACCTCAACCGTCACCGCTCCATTCCGCACGGGCACGCCTCTCTCTTCACACCATTCGTTTGTAGTATCTTCATCGCCTGGGAGGAAAGAGGGCACGGTCCCCATGTGCCACGGCGAGGGCTGAACATAGAAAGGCTTTCCAGTCTGCCGCGCGGCACCGCGGGCAAAATTTCTCGGCAAAGGGCTTTCTGGCTGTAATCGTACGTTGGTCACCAACTCACCTTCTCGGCATCGGTGACGTACTTGCTATTTGCCCGCGCCGATTCGGGCAGGAATCGGTCTTGAATGAGCCGATCTACCGCCTCGGACACTTTCCTGCGCACTATTGCCGGTGTGTTCCCTGCGCCGCCGACATGCTCTTCAGCGCCGCACGCGCCTCGAACAAGTCCTTGAGCGCCTTGACTTGTTCCGAATACTCGCGCAACAGCGTTTCGCGTTTCCCCGCATCACTTGTCTGGACGAGCAAGTTCTCCGTCGCCGCGATCCGCGAATTCAAGAAATCGATCCGCTTCTGGAGGTTTTCGTTGAGCCCCGCGTCGGCCCTCATTTCCTTGAGTTCCGTCCCCATCCCGCCGCCAGAAACAACGGGGCAGGCGTCCTGGCGTTGCTTGAGGCGCATGACCTTCGCCTGCGGACTGGCAACGTTGGAACTCTTCGGGCCTTCCCTGTCTTCGGCGGCGACGCGCTGCGCCGCGGTCTTCAGTCCGCCCGCCTTCCGCAGCTTTTCCAGCATGTTCTCGATCTGCTCGTGAACTTCCTCGCTCTGCGAGACGACGAGCAACGGACGATTGCCGGCGACGAAGCCGAACGAGGTGCCCGTGCCGCCGTTGTCCGTCCAGCTCTTGGTCGCCACGGTGGCGGTGAGCAGCTCGTTCAAGGACGTAAAGTTCACACATCCGTCGTCTTCCGGGAGGACCAGATCTTCCACCGGATAGCACCGCGTTTGCATGAACTCGTCGCTTTCGGCCTTTACCGTACTGGTGATCAAAAGCACGCCATGGTGAACTACGTATTTCAACTGGACCTCATCCAGCACCAATTTCAGGGCGGAGCGGAGGGAAATACCCTTGAGGTTCTTGGTCACCTGCGTCGATTCGTCAACCCCCGCTTCCTTGAGCGCGGATGTATCGAGTTGGATCTCGATATGGTGCAAGTCCTTCAGGTAGTCGACGACGTCCTTCAAAGGCGTTTCGACGAACTCGATCTGAGTCTTCGAAGCGAGCGCCGCGCGGATCATGCCTTCGGCCGCCTCGTCGCACGCGACTTCCTGCGCGGCGGTCTTCAATCCGTCCGGCTGGGACGGCTTCGGTTTGGCAAGATCGACTTTCGGCTTGCCGGGCCGCTGCGATTCATCCGCAGAAAACGGATCGTTCGCCGGCTTCAGTTTTTCGGGCTTCGCGCCGCGAGCATCACTCAGGATTCCGTCAGCATCGATCGCCTCCTTCTTGGGCGGATCGCCCTCCCGGGCCTTTACCGAAACCAAGAGCACGGGCAGCACGGCCAAGAAAACACCCACGAGCACCAACTTCCGAGACATGGCACACCTCCTCTTTCAGTGGATAGGAAAAGACTTCGCGGCCGCTGCTGCCGCGGTGTTCCGGCCGCGGTGTAGATTGGGCAAGGCGATGCCGTATATGGAGTTTTTACCCTTGCCATTCCGACGAGACGCCTTAGCAACAGGCCGATGATTGTGATATTAACCCGCGGAATTCAGCCTGTCAAGCTGTTGCCTCTCCGCAAGAATCTGCCGAAATCCCCGCTCGACGGCCAGGCAGTTGATCTGGCCAGACTGATCGACGAAAGAAAAAAGCCCCCGGAACTGCTTCCGAGGGCTGCGTGAGCGATGGAATTGTTGCGGAGCGGGGATTAGAACATGCCGCCGCCCATTCCCATGCCGCCCATTCCCATGCCTCCCATGCCACCCATTCCCATGCCCCCCATGCCACCCATTCCCATGCCGCCCATGCCGCCCATACCCATGCCACCCATACCCATGCCGCCCATACCCATGCCTCCCATGCCCATGCCGCCCATCATGCCGCCCATGCCGCCGCCCATGCCGCCCATGCCGCCGAAGCCGCCGGTGAACCCGGTTTCTTTGATCGGCAAGACGAGATCGGCCACCGGGTAGACCTTGGTGGTCATGTACTCATCGCTCTCGGCCTTGGCAGGCGAAGTGATGAGCAGCACTTCGTTGTGGATCACATACTTCAGTTGCAAATCATCCAGCATCAGCTTCAAGGCCGAGCGGAGCGAAATGCCCTTGATGTTCCTGGTAACCTGCGTGCTCTCGTCAACGCCCGCTTCCTTCAAGGCGGCAGTATCGAGCTGGATCTCGATCTTGTGCAGGTCCTTGAGATAATCGACGACGTCTTTCAGCGGTGTCTCCACGAATTCGATCTGCGTGGGCTGCTTGAGGGCCTCTTCGATCTTCTTTTCGACCGGGCTGACCTTGGAGAGGTTCGTGGAGCTGTACTTCTCCTTGCGACGCGCTGTGAGCTCCTTCCAGACTTCGGCGTCCGGATAGACAATCGGCGGGTTGTCGGCGGTGGGAATATGCGACCTCTCGCTCTGATACATGGCATCGACATAGCCCTTCTGCTTGGCGACGCGGACCGCCATGATGTCGTCGAAGGCGCCCATGAAGCGAGCCGTGTGCATGGCCACGCGCATGGTCGGTCCCGCCGACGGCATGTTGCCCGTCACGATCTTGTCGGCCTCGGCGGCCGCCGTCTGCGCGTCGGCCACGGCCTTGTCGGCCGCCTGTTCCGAGAGGCGCTGCCGAGATTCTTCCAGCAATGAGTCGTAACGCCGCATCAACTGATCGACCTTGTTCTGGTCCCGCTGCAGCGCGGCGTTGATCATGGCCTGTTCCTTGCCGGCCACCTCTTCGCGAATTCGCTCCTGCTCGCGGTGCACGTATTCTTCCATGCGACGCTTGATTTCCTGGCCCGCGGCGCGGAGCTTTCGCAGCAAGCGGTCGCGCATTTCCGGACGGAGCTCGGTCACGGCCGCCAGATCGGTGGTGATCTGCTGGATCGCCTTTTCCGCCTCGGCGGGTTTCTCCGCCACCATCCTGCGGGCGTTGTTGATCGCGACCTCCACGTCCTTCTGCCACTTCTCTTCCAAAGCGTTGGCCTGACCGATTTCGTTTGCCGCGGCAGCGCCGTCGGGCGGGGGAACCGTATCGTTGCCGCCCTGAAGATTCAGATCGCCCGGCTCAGCGGGGAGCGGCGGAGTATCAAGCACCTTGGCAGGACCGGCAGCAGCCACAATCGGTGCCGCGCCGGCCTTCTTCTTAACAATGGCGTCTTTGATCTCGCGGGCGACAAGGTCGTTGGGATTGCGGCTGAGGGCCTCGCCGACCAGTTTATCGGCGCTGTCCAGGTTGCCGGCATGGAGTGCCTTGAAGGCCAAGTCGCTCAAACCGCGGCCGCCGGCTTCAATCTCTTGTTTCGCCGTGGCCAGACTTGCGCTGTCAAGCAAAGGGAGAGTCCGGCCGCTATCGAGCTTCGCCTGATCGACCAGGGTGGCCAGATAGCCGTTGTTGGCGTCGGATTTGAACTCGGGAATAGCGAAGGCCAGCTTCTCGGCGCCGGCGGGACCGTCGACGTCGATTTCCACTTGCTTGGCCGCGACCCAGGGTACTGGGTGCCCCGACTTCATGGCGCCGACCAAGACCGTGTCACGATCGCTGCGCAAAGGCGGAAGCGTCTTGGGATAAACGTCCATTCCTTCGGGCCACTTCACGCTGCTGCCAGCCTTTGGCCAGAGGACCGACCCGTGCACGGCCTGGGCCAGCTTGGTTCCATAGAAATCGGCATCCTTGTCCGCGCTCTCGGGCACGACGACGCCCCCGGTACGGGAGGCCAGGACCCCGAGCATCTGTTCTTGAATTCGAGGACCAACGCCAAAGGTGATTACGGCGGTGCGCTGCACAACGAGATCGTTGACAAGGCGGTCGAGTTGATCGGGCGTGAGCGGGTTGGCGCGACTGCTGCCGTCGCCGATATAGACCACGGCCCGCGCCGATTTGCTGTCGCCGTAGCTCTTCGCGGCGGTGTCCAGGGCCTTTTCCAGATCGCAAGAACCAAGCGGGGTGCGCCGTTTGAGCGCGCCGAGGGCCTTCTGCATCTCCGCACCACTGGGGACCACAAACCCTGGGGTTAGTGGCGTCGCGTTTAGGTCGAAGGCGATGAGCTTGACGCGATCGTTCGCGTCGAGCTTCGACAGCACCGACTGCAGCGTCGCCAGCGACTTGGCGCGATAATCGCCCGTTTGGCTGGCGGCCGTGCTGACAAGAATCACGACGTCGCGCGGTCCCTTGGTCGCGAGGTCCGGGTGTCCCGCCGACGGATTGAGAGTCAACGCGAAGACGTTGTCCCCGTCGGCTTCAGAAAATCCATCGAGCCGGACCCAGGGTACTGAGTGCCCCGCCTCACTGCCCAGCACTTGGGTTTGCGCGGTCATGGTCAATGCCACGCCGAGCACGGTTGTCAACGGCAACGACAGCCAACGCAAGGAAAATGGATACTTCGACATGCCTTTCTCTCCGAAGATGTCTAGGTGGGGTCCGTTGACCGTGTTCCATGGCGGCAACGGAGACCACAGGGATTTCACGGATATAGATGGTATCTGCCCCCGGCAGGCGCCGGTGCAGCAGATGCTGAAGACCCATGCCGCAGATCAGGAAGGCACTGCTGAGCCATCACTGGCGGACGAGCCCTCAACTATCATTCTTGCATGCCGGGGCAACTGGGTCAATAATTCCAAAAGGGGGTGCGAGAATACCACAAATTAGGCAGATTCGTTGTTTCGGCGGGGCGATAGGTGTGCTGGATACGTCAAGCAAGTCCCCGGCCAGGTGCCTGAATTGAAGCTCTAAAGGCATGCTTGGCCTGGCGTTTGCCCGCTTCCGCCTTCCGAACTGCCTCCACCGGCCGGTACAACGCTTGAAGGGGGCAATTTCAAGAGAATCGGACCGGTAAATTGCACAGTTAGCCGGAATGACCTACGCTTTAGTTAGGACCCGTCCAAGACGACCTTGTGGTGCAGGCGGCCCGCCTGCTAGTTTGTCGAGCAGGCGTCCCGCCTGCCAGGCAGCCAGGACGGCGGCACCACACGCGGAGTTGTTGGTGGACGGGCGCTAAAGCATACTTCTCTATCGAATGGGAGTGACCATGAAGTCGTTCATATTTAAGTTGCGTCGATTCCTGATTTCCGAAGACGGGCCCACCGCGGTCGAATACGCTGTGATGCTCGCGCTGATCATTTGTGTCTGCATCGCGGCCATCAGCACGCTCGGCAGCGCCACAAGCAGCGTCTTTTCGAATGTCGCAAACTCGATCTGATCGAGGTGATTCACTGTCGGCGAAGTCGTCATTCAATTTCAACGATCGACGTCACTTCGCCGTCCTCGCCGAATCGGGCGATCAGCGATTCCGTGGCGAGGTTGTGGCCCAGCAGCGTGCGATTGCCGCTTGCGGCCAAGGATCGGTAGATAATCCATTGACGATCGCCAATGGCAATACGGAAACCGACGGCCACGTCCCGGGGCACTGGCGCGAGCGATTCGGCCACGGTAAGTTGCCGCCAGGTCATGCGGCGGCGGAATCGGCTGCGATCGAGGTCGATGAATAGCGGGGCGAAAAGCCGCTGTCCCGTGGTGCTCTGCCGAAGTTCCAGGCCCTCCGCAGTCGACTTCAAGTCGCCATCGTGTGGTTCCGCCCGCCATTCTGGCATCCCCAACGGCAGCACCTGGGCCAGCGGCCGAGCAGCGGTCGCAGATGACCCGCCTGCATTCGCCGCTCCGCCCTGGACCAAGAAGCCCTCGTAGCTCTCCGCAGCTCCGCGGAATTCGACCTGTGGCGCCAATGGCAAAACGCTGTGGTACTGCATATCGCCGGGGCGGGCACCATGCTTGCACGGTCGGCTTGCCGGGCTGGGCTCCCCGCTCCGCGAGGGAAGGCCTGCCGGGCACCCGCTTGCGGGTGGCGGACCCATTACGGCGTCGGCGAGAAACAGGAACCTGTCTTCTCGGGCCAGCACGATCTGCCGCTGCAGCCTTACGCCCGCGGTCAGCGCCATCTCCAATTCCAGATAGTCGACGTCTTCATCGCTATACCAGCAACTTAATTCCCAGTGCGATACCGGCTGGAGTTGCTGGCCCTGCTGGGTAATCTCAAAGCGCCATGTCCCGGTGGCGGCAAGCCGGCCGCAAGAGACCAACTCGATCTCGCAGTTCTGCCCCGCAAATAGCACCGCGATCCGCTCGTCATCGCGGTTCCAGTTGCGACGCATGACCGCAATCGCACTGTCTTCACAGCAGATGGAAGCGGGCGGCAGATCGGCCGCCTTCTTCGCCGCCTTGGCGACAGAGCCCGGCGACAAATTGGGCAAACCGGGCACCGCGTACCCCGCAGTCGCAGCCAACCGGCGGTCAATTTCTTCCACGCCGCTTTTCAGCACGGCGTCGAATAGCTCGCGTCCCCACGAAGCCCGCGGCCAAGACGCCAGCTCATCCTCGGCAAACAAAGTCTGCCCATCAGGACGAGTGCACCGCAAGGCATTCCGCACGAACCGCCGGAACCGTTGTTCGGGCCGAGGACCCAAGCCACCATGCGATAACCTCCCGGCCAACGCCCGGCAGCGGGTCCAGCAGGCCAACAACGGGCGGAGGATACGAAAATGCTTCGCCGGCGGCATGCCCTGACGATCCAGGATTTGGCTAAGGCCAAGGGAGATCGCCTTCTGGCCGCTCCTTTCCCAGCGACGGGAAACCGGGCTCTGGGGCAAGCGCGAAGCCAACGTCCATGCCAGCTCTCCCGCGAGGATCTGATGGACTAGTGGCTGGTCACTCAACGTCTGCTCATCGACCTCGACCGGTAAGCCCGACAAGCACTCGGCCAGCGCCTGCCAAACCTCCGATCCGAGAATTTCCCGGAGAGAAGGCAAACCCTCTGCCCAGGCAATAGCCTCCAAGGCCAGAGTCAGATCACACACCGGCCGACCGACCGCTTTCATCCACGCCACTGCTCGTTGGCTGATCGCTTCGGGTGACGTAGGGCGACCCCAAAGGGTGGCGGCAAGGAGTTGGGGACCGTCCAGCAGATCAACTAGCCGGCCGGCGGGTTTTCCCATCGGAATCACGTGCATCAAGGGAGCCTTTACAATTTCAGGGTGGGCTTTGGCCCGCCTCCTCAAAAATAGACGGGCCGACCACGACCATGGGTACATGGTGCCCGACATGGTGCCCGCCGACCCTACCGTTCCGCGTGCTGGCGCAATCAGAACGGCAAGAGTCCGATTGTACTGCACAGGATCGTCTACAGGAATCGCCCGCGGTGCTCAGAGATCCGGCTGTCGGTCCTTCCGACACGACTGATGATCGGTTCGACACCGCAAGCGCCAATTGGAACGGGACTGGTTCGCCAGAAATCATGGTATAGTATAGAAATCATGCGTTTCCCCATCCCCCAATCCGCTCCGGCACATGGAATGCACTGGTCTTTCTTAAATGCCTTCTCACCTGCCATAGTAGCGAAAGGTCCATCGCCATGAAATCACCGGGTACCGCAATTCGAATGACCCTGCTCACCGTTTTTCTCGCGTTTACGCCCACGGCTCGGGCCGATGAACCCGAACCGGCCCCCAAACCGCGCGATCTCGGTCCGCCACTGGTCGAAAATCTGAAAGGTCTCAAACAACTCGGCAAATATGCCGCTTGGCTCGACCCGAAGAACAAGCAAGTGGTGCTGGTGGGCGAAACCTGCAAAGCGGATTATCCCCTGGAGTTCTTTATCACCACCAAACAAAGGGCTTATGAGTCGGTGCTGGTGATCGACAACCAGCCCCGCCAGGAGGGCCAAATGTCGGTCTTCCAGCAGGTTGAGTTGGCCTTGATCCTATGCGGCGCCAAGTCCGGACATCCGTCCTATTACAAGGACGACAAGACCACCGTGGCGACGGGCGACGAGATTGCCATCGAAGTGCGGTGGAAGAACAAAAAAGGCAAGATCGAGCGCACCGACGCCCGCAACTGGATTCGCGACATGAAGACGAAGAAGCCGCCCGCAAAAACCTGGGTCTTCGCCGGCAGCCGTTTTGCCGATGACGGAGAAGGTGGAAAACACTTCATGGCCGACGGCGGGGAATTCGTTTGCGTGCTGAACAACCCGATCGCCATGCTGGACCTGCCGGTGGTCAGCGCGAGTGCAATCGAAGACCGTTCGTTTGAGGCCAACAAAGACAGCCTGCCCGAGCCCGGCACCCCTGTGACGATCGTGTTGATTCCGAAGGTCCAGCCGAAAGCGAGCAGCGCCGAAAAGAAGTAGTCCCTACTTCAGCAGCCGCGTCACGCTTTCCAGCAGACGGTCCATGGCGAAGGGCTTGAGGAAATAATCGTCGACGCCAAGGCTTTCTTCGGCGTAGCGCTTGTGGCGAGTGCCTTCGTTGGCCGTGATCATGATCACTCGCAACGGCACGGGACGCATCCGGCGGAGTTTCTCTAAAACCAGAAATCCGCTCCGCTTGGGCATCATCATGTCGAGGATCACAAGGTCTGGGTCATAGCGCTCGGCCATTTGCAAGCCTTGATTGCCGTCGCGGGCAACGAAGACCTCGAAGCCCTTGTCCTCAAGCGCAATCCGCATCGATTCGACGATTTCGCGGTCGTCGTCGACAAGGAGAACCTTTTTCCGCACCGCAGCTTGCGAATTCTCCACGCTGTTGCTGTCGTCACTCATGGGCCATTACCTTCCATAAACCCTTAGTGGTAACTCATGGCGATGCGGATTGCAAGGTCTGTTTCCCTTCGTCACCGAACGTTACGGCGGCGCACAGGGCCTTTGCTAGTCGTCGCAAATACTCAGCACGCGGGATTTCAATCGCCCCAAACTGTGCAGTGTGCGGCGTAAGTTGCTGGATATCCATGAGCGCGTACCCTCGACGACGAAGCCGCTCGACAAGGTGTACCAGTGCCACTTTAGAGGCATCGCGGACCTGATAGAACATTGATTCCGCAGCGAAAAACCCGCCAATTGCCAGACCATAGGTCCCCCCGGCCAAGCGATCGTCGTGCCAGACTTCGGCGCTATGGCCATGCCCCAATTCGAAGAGTTGCGTGTACGCCCGAATCATGGGCGGCGTCAGCCATGTTTGACCGCGGCGCATGCCGGCCGTTGCGCATCCCCGAATGACGCCGGAAAAATCGGCGTCGAACGTTACGTGGAACTTCTCGCTCCGGCAAGTCTGGGCGAGTCGCCTGGGGACGTGGAAATGATCCAATTCAAAGATCGCACGCGGGTCGGGCGAACACCACGGTACGGGCAGGCTCGGATCCCCTGTTGGCCAGGGAAAAATACCATGCTGGTAGGCGTCCAGCAGCCATTCCGGCGTGAGCCTTCCACCGAACCCAACCACGCCTTCCGAGTCGGCACTTTCGGCCGGGGGGAAAAATCGGGATGGCGGGAGACTGGTCATCTTGCGAGGAAAGAGATCCCTATGGAACGGAAAGCACGCCGCATCTTCCCATTATATCGCGAAGTTAACGGCGGTCGCGATCGGGAAATCGGCCGGTGATGGTCAGTAGCAACCAGCCAAACGTGGCACGCAAAAAATGCATCGCGCTCCAGGCGATCGCACCGATGAAAAAGTCGATGACGTGCTGAACTACGAGTGTGCGATTGACCCGCAAGTGCAACCGCCGGTCAAAGTCCGGCGGGGGCTCGCGGACCTCGCCATCGGCCAGTTGTTCCAGAAAATCTTTCATAGTTTAGGCTTCGGGAAATCGCCCTCGTAGTTTTTCTCGGGCGCGGCTGATGCGCATTTTGCAGGCCGAAACCGAGATCTCAAAAATCTCCGCCAGTTCCTCGTATTCATACGCTTCGGCGTATTTCAAAAGCAACAGCGCTCGGTCCTCTTCGCCGAGCGTTTCCAACATCTTTAACAGATCCATGTTCAGGCCCTGTGGAGCGCATGGGGGAGCCGGCTGCCGCGCCTCCCACTCGGCTTCCGAACCGACCTTTTCGTGCCGTTGTCGCCGCCCTCGGCTCCGTCGTATCGCCAGGCAGGTCTTGACCGTAATCGCATGCACCCAAGTGGCGTATTTCGAACGCCCCGCAAAGCGGGCGCGGTGCAAAAAAAGCCGAAGGAAAACCTCTTGGGCGGCGTCGGCGGCGTCCTGCTCGTTACCCAAGAGCCGGAAACAGATTCGCCACACCCGCGGGCGAAACCTGCCGACCAGCGCCACGAAGGCCGGGCCGTCGGAACTCTCTCGGGCGGTCTCGGCGGCTAACTGCTCGTCAGTGCAATGAACCAGGTCAACGGCCATAGGTGGCAGCGTGTTCTGTTTCGCCGCGAGGGTACTCCTGCTTGGATGCCGGCAGCGGCACTTTCGTCACGAGCGGCCTTTTACACGCATGGGACCGTTGGGAACAAGCCCGAAAAGTGGCGGGAAAATCGTCATAGTCGGCCTGAGCGGCATAGCCGGCCCAGGAAAATGCGTCTTTTGGCGGAAATGGGTTGTCTAGCTAAAAGACGGCGTGTTACTTCGTCGATAGGATCGCTAGATCGGACCCGAAATCCCTATCTACGCTAGTTAGCGTGATTTTCCCGTTGGGTCTTTGTCAAAAGGAGTAACTCCCATGAAGCGTCGTTTTCTGTTGTCGGCGGTGGCCCTGATCGCTTTGAGCGTCGTCGCCATCACCAACAATGCTCGGGCCAATCTGTTTGGTCCGGGCTGTTGTGAAGCCCCCGCGTGCTGTGCAGCTCCGGCGCCCTGCGCTCCGGCCTGCTGCGAAGCCCCCAAGTGCTGTGAGCAGGCGTGTGCTCCGAAGAGTTGCCGTCCTGGCCTCTGCGAGCGGCTGAAGGCCCGCTGCCATCGTTGTTGCGAGAAGAGCTGCTGCGCTCCGGCCTGCTGTGAAGCCCCCAAGTGCTGTGCAGCTCCGGCTTGTGCTCCGGCGCCCTGTGCACCGGCCTGCGAAGCCCCCAAGTGCTGTGAGCCGGCCTGCGGTTGTGTCCCGAAGAGCTGCCGTCCTCACCTCCTGGAGCGGCTGAAGGCCAAGCTGGCTTGCTGCCATTGTTGCTGCGAGAAGAGCTGCTGCGCTCCGGCCTGCTGTGCCGCTCCGGCGCCCTGCGCTCCGGCGCTTGCGCTCCGGCGCCCTGCGCTCCGGCCTGCTGTGCAGCTCCGGCGCCCTGTGCTCCGGCCTGCTGTGCAGCCCCCAAGTGCTGTGAGAAGGCTTGTGGTTGCGAGTGCGCCCCGAAGTGCCATCGGCACCTGTTGGCCGAACTGAAGGCCTGCTGCCACTCCTGCTGCGCTCCGGCCTGCTGCGAAGCCCCCAAGTGCTGTGCGGCTCCCAAGTGCTGTGAGCCGGCTTGCGGTTCGTGCTGCAAAGAGCGTTGCCACCGCCACCTGCTTGCGGAACTGAAGGCTTGCTGCCACACCTGCTGCGCTCCGGCCTGCTGCGAAGCCCCCAAGTGCTGTGCAGCACCCGCCTGTGCTCCGGCGCCCTGCGCCCGGCCTGCTGCGCTCCGGCCGCCTGCAAATAACTGAGTGTATGATAGGTCACCGGACCTTCAAGATAAAAACGACATCATCTCCTTCTCGATGAACCCAGCGGCCTGTTCGCCAGTCGATCAGGCCGTTTGGGTTTTCTTGGCTGCAAGGAAGCGGGGAGCAGGGAGCGCGGAGTTTGGGGCGTTGCGCCGTTCAGTACGAATTACTCAGTACTGACGACTATCCGCTTGCCACTGGCCCAATTGCCCTTTCCCTTCGTCCCCGTTCTTCGCCCCCTGCTCCCTGTTCTCTGCTCCCTGTCCCCATCTTGCTTCCCCATCCGAGGGGACATGGCTTGACCGGGCATCCTTTTCCCGGTTAAACTAATACGTTTGTTCTCACCGTTATTCTTTCTGAAATCGAGATCAGGTCATGCCGGCCACGTGTGTCGTTGGGTTGCAGTGGGGTGACGAAGCCAAGGGGAAGATCGTCGATCTTTTTACCGGTCGGAACGATATCGTCGTTCGCTACCAAGGCGGGGCCAACGCCGGGCACACCGTCGTCATGGGCGGGCAGACGTTCAAACTGTCGCTGGTCCCGAGCGGGATTTTCCGGCCCGACGTGCAGTGCATCATCGCGGCCGGCGTGGTCATTAATCCAGCCAGCTTGCTGCAGGAAATTGAGGCCCTCGTCAAACGCGGCATCCAGGTTTCCAAGAATCTTATGGTCAGTACGCGGGCCCACGTGATTTTTCCTTGGCACTTCGAGGAAGACCGGCTGATGAACGAATCGACCAGCGGCGAGGCCATCGGCACCACGATGCGCGGCATCGGTCCCTGCTATCGCGACAAGGTCGGCCGTTCCTACGCCATCCGCCTGGGCGACATGTACCGCGACAGCTTCGCCGGCCGCATCGAACAAATCGTGGCGGCCAAGCGGCGGATCCTCACGGGCCTCGGCTGTCCGGAAGACAGTTTCCTGCTCGATGCCAAGAAGATCTACGAACAATACCGCGACTATGCCGAGCGGTTGCGGATCTACGTGGGTGACACGACCGCCTATCTGCTCGACGCCCTCGAGGCCAACAAGAAGGTGCTCTTCGAAGGCGCCCAGGGCGCCCTGCTGGACATCGATCATGGCACCTTCCCCTTCGTCACCAGCAGCAACAGCTCCGGCGTGGGCGTGTCGAGCGGTTCCGGCGTGCCCGGCCGCTATTTGACCAAGGTGCTGGGCATTATCAAGGCCTACTGTACGCGGGTTGGCGGCGGGCCGTTTCCCACCGAGCAGGACAACGAGATCGGCCAGCATATTCGCGACAAGGGCAACGAGTACGGCACCGTCACGCGGCGTCCGCGGCGTTGCGGCTGGTTCGACGTGGTCGCCGCCCGCTACACGGCCCGCCTCAGCGGCGTCGATAGCCTGGCGGTCATGCTCCTGGACGTTTTGAGCGAATTGCCGGAGTTGCAAATCTGCACGGCCTACGAACTCGACGGCCAGCGGATCGTGAATTTCCCCGATCACGTCGAGGATTTGCGGCGGGTCGTTCCCGTCTACGAATCGCTGCCGGGCTGGCAGGAAGAAATCAGCCACGTGCGTCGCATCGCCGACCTTCCGCAGCGGGCCCGCGCCTATCTCGATCGGCTAAGCCTGCTAGTGGGCCGGCCCGTGGAAGTCGTTTCCGTGGGGCCCGACCGGCAACAAACGATTTTTGCCAACGATGTCCACAACGCCTGACGCGCCAACCCAAATGCCCGACGCGCCAACCAAACTGCCTGACGCGGCGCAGCGACTCGCGCTGGCTGACGTGCCCGCCGAGAAGATGCCGCGCCACATCGCCATCATCATGGACGGCAACGGCCGCTGGGCCCGCCGGCAGGGGCAGCCGCGGATCGAAGGTCACCGCCGCGGGGCCGGCGTCGTCCGCCGCATCACGGAAGAGTGTGCCCGGCTGGGTATTGAACAGCTTACTCTCTACTGCCTTTCCAGCGAGAACTGGAAGCGGCCCGCCGATGAAATCGCCTTCCTCATGCAGTTGCTCGAGCACTACATGGTGGGCGAGCGATCGCTGATCATGGAGCAAAACATCCGCGTCAGCGTGATTGGCCGGCGCGACGGCATCGTCGAAAACGCCTTGCGGGAAATGGACCAGACCGTGACCATGAGCGCCGGCAACACGGGCATGCGGCTATGCCTGGCCATCAACTACGGCAGCCGGGCCGAGTTGGTCGACGCCTGCCGCCGCATCGCGCATGAGGTCCGCGGCGGCAGGCTCTGCCCCGACGAGATCAGCGAAGAGACGATTGCCGCCCATCTTTATACGACCGGCATGCGCGAGCCGGACCTGCTTATCCGCACGGCCAACGAGATGCGGGTGAGCAATTTCCTGCTTTGGCAAATCAGCTATGCCGAGATCTGGGTGACCGAGCTCTTCTGGCCGGAATTCGACGAGGCCTTGCTGCACGCCGCCATCCGCGATTTTGCCTCGCGGAACCGGCGCTTCGGCGGGCTGGAACCAGGCGGCTGCGCAAGCCGCGAGCTCCGGGGGTGAGCCCGGGGAAATCCGCCGCGCTTACGCCCGGGGCTCGCCGATCATTGTCTCTCGAATCAGAAGGTGATGATCAAGTCGGTGGCAAAGAGGAATTGGCTGCTCCGCGTGCCGTCGCCAAAGGGCAGTTGGCCTTGCAGGTTGGTCGAGCCGCTATAGCAATCCCAACGGGCCTCGGGCCGGACCACGACATTCGGGTTGGGGTGCCAGTTCAGTCCCAAACTGACCTCCGTGAAGGTGCCCGCAAATCCCGGCGCCGCCGGCCAGCCCACGATGCCCACGCTGCCCAAGCCGCCAACACGCGTTCCCTCCTGGTCGCGGAAGAATTCCACGCGCGTGCCCGCGGACCAGCAGGGATTGATCGTGTAGAACAGGTACTGGTCCAAGCCCCACCACTTGGCGGTCTGGCCGAACACCTGGGGATCGGAATTCTCCTCCGTGACGCCGAAGACCTGCTCGAACGCGTAGGAAAGTTTCTCGTTGAGTTGCTTCCTCAGCACCAAGGTGAATTCATACTGGTTGTTCTGGCCCAGGGGGTCCAGCGCGTTGACCTGGGGGCCGATGTCGGTCATCAGCGAGACGCTGACCTTGCGCTCATCGTTGTGCCACTTCACTCCGCCAAGAAAGTCGAATTTGCCGTTCTCGTCCTGAAACTGATTGAACCCCTCGTTGAGACCGGCAATCACGTTCCAGAACTGGTTGACTTTGTAGTCGCACTGGAAGCCGGTGACCAGCACGGGCTCCGAGTAGCCCAGGGCGTAGGAATGCGAGTAGAAGAAATTGCCAGGCGCCGCCACGACTTCGTAGCCGATCGATGGGGCAAAATGGCCCATCTTCACGGTCAGGTCGTTGTAGCCCACCTCCAGATAGAATTGCGGCAGGATTAAGCCGTAGAGACGGTTCGGTGCGTCGAGGTTCGTTTCCAACCCGTTGCACTGGCCGTAGCGCCAGTCCGAGCCGTACATCAGGTCGATCCGCCCGCCGACGTCCCAGCCGCAACCGTCGGTCTTGACGGGACGCTCCCAGCCGACCCACAACTGATTCATTTCATACTCGTTGCTGCGGTCGTTGGTAAAGACCGGCCCGTTCCATCGATTTATCGGGCTGAGCGAGTTGAAGGTCGCACCCTGTTCGAGCCAGCCGTACTGTTGGATCTTCAACTCCTTGAGCACGGACAGTTCCGGCAGGCTCCAAGGCTTCGGTGGGGCCGCGCTCGCTGCGGCTGGTGCGGCGACGGGGGCGGTCTCAAGCACCGGCGCGTTGGCCGGCGCGGCGGTCGCGGGGGCAGCGGCCGAGGCATTGCCGTCGCCCGCAAAAGTGATCTCCTTCTGCGGTTGGCTGCCGTCCTGTGCCGACGGGGTCGACAGCGGCAAGTCCGCCACGTCGGCTCCCCGTGCCGGCGCCCAGCCGGTTGCCAATCCCAGTACAACGATTCCAACCGTTAACAGCGATCGCCTCATTATTCTTCCTCCTGTCTGGCGCAAGTGGGGTTCCGTCCATGTCGTCGAGGCGGAAAAGTCTTGCCAACCGGCAGGCACGACCCACAGTCGCGCAAGGGTTGGCCCCTTATCGCCCCAAGTCTGTGTATCGGTCACTGTGAGCGGGGTTCCTTTATCGGATCGTTCGGCAATTCCGCAAGGAAGCTCATTCTTGGAACCATGCCATGCGGCCTCGATCAAATGCCCGGAATGAATCGTTGTTTCCCGGCGGGCAAATTGAGGAATCTGAAGCGGTGGAACGCATTAGGAGGAGTCCGCTCGTAGTCCCGGCTCTAGCCACGCAGGCCGGAACATGCCTCGGGGCACCCGGCGTACCCGCTTGCGGGTCGCGGGTGCCCCGAAGCTTGTTCCGGCCTACGCTTCTTTCCCCTGCCGCTTGACTTTGCCTTGGCGGCATGTTCTCTTAGATGTCTAGCCAAATCGGTCCCAGCCCCTTCCCGCCGTGGAGAAAACCACCATGTTTCACACGTTTCGACCCGTTTTTGCCGCCGTCCTGGCAGCCATCTTGATGACGACTTCCAATCTACCCGCCGCCGATTCTCTGGCCGCCGGCAAGACCACCGAGACCAAGGCCCAGCGCGACGCCCGCATGAAGTGGTGGCGCGAGGCCCGCTTCGGAATGTTCATCCATTGGGGTCTGTATAGCGTTCCCGCCGGCACCTACCATGGCAAGCGGATCGACGGCATCGGCGAATGGATCATGAACTGCGGCGAAATCCCCGTGGCCGAATACGCCGGATTTGCCAAGCAATTCAACCCCGTGAAGTTTAACGCCGACGAGTGGGTTTCCATCGCGAAGAATGCCGGCATGAAGTACATCGTCATCACCTCGAAACATCACGACGGCTTCGCGATGTTCCACTCCAAGGCAAGTCCGTATAACATCGTCGACGCCACGCCCTTCGGGCGCGATCCGCTCAAGGAGCTTGCCGCCGCCTGCAAGAAGCAGGGCATCAAGCTCGGCTTTTACTATTCTCAGGCCCAGGACTGGCATCACCCGGGCGGTTTCGCCTACGCCACCAACGGCCGCAAACAAGGCCATTGGGACAAGGCCCAGGACGGCGACTTTCACAAGTATATTCGCGAGATCGCCACTGCCCAGGTCCGCGAGATCCTCACCAACTACGGCGACGTGGCTGTGCTCTGGTGGGATACCCCCGCCGGCATGACCCGCGAGGAAGTCCACGAACTGGCAGGGCTGCTGAAGCTCCAGCCGAAGATCATCGCCAACAACCGCCTGGGCAACGGCGTCGAGGGCGACACGGAGACGCCCGAACAGTTCATTCCCGCCACCGGCTACCCCGGCGATTGGGAAACGTGCATGACGATGAACGACACTTGGGGCTACAAGTCCTACGACAACAATTGGAAACCTACTGCGACCCTGATCCGCAACCTGATCGACATCGCCAGCAAGGGGGGCAATTACCTATTGAACGTCGGCCCGACCAACGAAGGCCTGATTCCGCCGGCCAGCGTCGAGCGCTTGCGGCAGGTCGGCCAGTGGCTCAAGCTCAATGGCGAGGCGATCTACGGCACGTCGGCCGGCCCGTTCAAACGCGGCCTGCCGTGGGGCCGAGCGACCCAGAAGGGCGAAATGCTCTACTTGCACGTTTTCGATTGGCCCAAGGATGGCAAGCTCGTGGTGCCGCTTTCCAACAAGCCCCTCAAGGCGTACCTCCTGGCCGCCAAAGACAAGGGCCTGGAATTCTCAACAGGCGAAAATGGCCTGACGATCCAGCTTCCGGCCGCAGCCCCCGACAAGATCGCCAGCGTGATCGCGCTGGAGTTGGACGGCAAGCCGCAGCCGTTTGCGCATCGCCTACATCCGGCCGCCGACGGCGCGCTGCTGCTGAATGCCGTCGATGCCGAAATCGAAGGCTCCGCGCAAGTCGAAGATCACGGCGGAGTGCCCAATATCGGCTTCTGGCTCGATCCGAAAACGACCGTCTATTGGAATGTTGACGTGCCTGCGGGCGACTACAATGTCGCCTTGCAATTTGCCGCCGAACAGGGCTCCGACGGCAACCAGTTCCGCGTCGTCGCCGGCGATCAGTCGCTTTCCGCAACGATCCGTGCGACAGGCAGTTGGGACAAATTCACCACCGTCGAACTCGGCAAGCTCACGGTGCCCGAGGGTGCGAAGACGATCACCGTAAGGCCCACGAAGACCTTTGGGCCGGTGATGAACCTGCGCTGGCTCAAGCTGACGAAGGCCGGGTAAGGACCAGCGGATCAATAATTGTCGCTCGTGACGCGGCCCTCGGTGCAAGCGCAAGAGGCCGCTGCCTCATGGGTTTGGGACGGTAGTTGGTCCAGTGGGCCATCGGACGGGTAGCGGGATTCGATCGCCGGTGCGACGGACGCGGTGTTCGCCATGCTGGCGAGGATGTAAACGCGGATCACTCGTACGCGCAGAGTTCCAGGAGGTTGCCTTCCGGATCGTGGAAGTACACGAGCCGTTTCTGAGTTTGCGCGAAGGCCACCTGGTCGGTCGGCACACAGTGAATCTCGCTCAGCAGCGGCACTCCGGCCGCGCGGATGGCCGCCGCAAGCTGCTCGATGTCCGAAACGCGGAAGGCAATGTGCCGTAGCCCAAACGTGTTGGCGATGCCCTGCCCTGGGGCCCGCGAGCCTTGCGGCCGACGAAAGTAGAGCAACTCGATCGCCGGCCCGGCCGGCACTTCGAGAAACGCCACGTCGGCCGCAACCTGTTCCAAGCCCGTCACGTCGTCGATCCACGGCCCGCTGATCTGAACCTGCCGGGCCAGACGCATGCCGAGCACGTTGCAATAGAAATCGATCATCACCCCCATGTCGGCGACGACCAGGTTGACGTGGTCAATGCGCTGGAGCATCTCAAGAAAAACGGAACCCCGGCCGATCCGGCCGGGGTCCAAAAGAAGTTTAGTGAATGAAGGTTGTCAGTACACTATTGCTCGTGAGGGGGCGGCTGACGCCGCGCCTCACGATAAACAGACCGGGGGATCCTGCATATTGCCCTCCATTATGGGGTGCTTGGATATCGGCTGTCAACCGTCTACTAATATGCTAACATAATTCGTCAACAAGGGCAATAGGCAGCTTTATTAAAAATCCAAGAAAACTGCCGCGGCCGGGGAAGTTGTATGCCAATGGTAGATAAAATGCACCCCACAGGTTGTAGTTTCTCGATGCTCACTCCCCATCCGCATCCTCGCGGACACTGAACTCCAACTTCCAGCGGCCACTGTTTTTCGTGCCCACGCACCATAATTCAAGCACGCCGAGCTCAGTAATCCTGGAGCGGAACCGCACGGGAACGTAATCCTCCTCTACCCCCTCAATCGTCGGGAGAGTCGTTTCCAGGGAGTCGGTCTCTTCCAGTTCGTCAGGTGACCAGGAAGAAAGCAACTCGCCCGGCCGGTCGGTCTTGCGGGTGGAAGAACTGAAGAATCGGAACTGGGCCGGCTCGCCGACGATCAGGCCGATCTCGTCCGACGGCACGTCGGTCTCGGTGCCCTCCTCCATGCCGTTGGGGACAACACACAAGGCCCGTAGCGGCCGCGGGGTCCCGGGCACGGCCAGGCCGGCCGTCTCGATGCCGACATAGTACGCGCGGGCCGTCCCACCGCGAATCCGCAAACCGCCGCGATGCTTGGCCCAACCGTAATAGGCGGCGCCCTGGGCGACGGCATGATCCAGATCGTGGCGGCCTTCCAACATTTGAGGGGCCTGGGCAGGCGAGACGCCCGTACCATCGGAAAACCACCCACCAAGCACTTCCAATAGGCGACGACGCAGCAGGTCGGCCTTGAACACGCCGCCGTTGAACAGCACGTGCGTCGGCCGCACCGGCTGACCGGGTGCCGGACCATGGGCCTGCAAAAAGGCGGCCAGATGCCGGGTGACGGCCGTGTCGGTCTCGTAAGGCAAACCAAGCTCGCGAAAGCCGGAAGCCGTCCGCCGGGCCGGACGATCGCTGATCTTGCAATGCGGGAAGAAGCCATCGACCAGGAGCTGCCCGACACTCGACCGATCGACTTCCGTGGTGACCGTGCCGCCGATCAGCCGGCTGCCGCGACCGAGCACGGAGATGGGATATTTGTCGCTGGCCGCTTCTTCGCCGGCGAGCAGCGATTCCTTGGCGTTGCGGCAGGAGTGCCAGAGGGCGACCGACTGCCAAGGATCGAGCTTGGTCCCCTTTTCGGCGAAACGGGCGGCGACGAAGTGGGCCAGGGCCAGGTCCATGTTATCGCCGCCCACCAGCAGGTGATTACCCACGGCCATACGACGGAGCACCAGTTCGCCGCCTTCCTCGGCCACCGTTACTAGCGTGAGGTCGGTCGTGCCGCCGCCCACGTCGCAAACCAGCAACGTGTCGCCCAGTTTCAGGGCCCGCCGCCAGCGGTCGCCACGATCGGCCAGCCAGGCATAGACGGCCGCCTGCGGCTCTTCGAGCAAGACCAGATCGTTGGGCAGTCCGGCGGCCAGCGCCGCCTCGCGGGTCAGTTCGCGGGCGCTGGCATCAAAGGAGGCCGGCACGGTCAAGACTACGAGCTGTTCGGCCACGGGGGCTTCCGGATGCACTTCCTGCCAGGCCGCAACCATGTGCTCAAGGTAGCGCTGGGAGGCCGTGACCGGCGATATCTTGGCCACGCCTTCCGGTGCGCCCCAGGGCAGAATCGGCTGGTGGCGATCGACGCGGCTATAGGCCAGCCACGACTTGGCCGCGCCGACCGTGCGATCGGGCACTTCGGCCCCCTGCCGCCGGGCATACTCGCCCACAGCAAAGTCGCGCTGCTTGGCCCACGGCAAATCGAGCGCACCGCCGCCCGCTTCGGCAGTGTTGGCCAAATAGGTAAACGACGGCAACATGGTCCGCGACTCGACAGTGCCACTGCTCACCAGTTGCGGCAGGGCCAGGAGCTCGACCTCGGGATTCTCGGCGTCCAGCGGGGCGTAGGCCAGCACGCTGTTGGTCGTGCCCAAATCGAACCCCAGGATGAACTTCGCCGCGTCCTTTTCGTCACTCATGGTCATGCCAACTCCACTTCCACGGGTGCAACGACACGGGCGGAAAGCTGTGTGCCCGACCAGGCCGGCAACTGGATCTCGGCCGCTTCCCAGCCGTGATGCACCAGGCGGCCGTGAAAGGGTGGAACACCCACCACGTTGCCCGTCAGCCGGTAGCGGCCGGCGTCAAAACCGGGCGGGACCTCGACGGGGCTGCCCTCTTCCTGATTGACCATCGACTGGATGGCAAACAGGCGGTCAAGCACCTTGGCGCAATCGCGGTGCACGTCGCGGGCGGCGGCCCCGATCTGGGCATCACTATACGTATCCAGCGATTCCTTGATGAAATCGATGAAGCGGGCCTCGCGTTGCAGGGTCGCCAGAAGCGTGATAGCCTCGCTACGGACGGGCTTCGGCGGTTGCCGGACAATCGCCGGCTTGGAATCGGTCTTCTCCGCGACTTTCGCCGGCGGTTTCGTCTCGCTGCGCGCGCCTTTTTCTGCACCGCGTTTTTCCAGTACCTCGGCCACCTGCCTGGCAACCGGTCCCTGGAACAAGACCAGGAAGAAGATGCGTATGGCGAGCCAAATCCGTCCCATGGGTGTAAAGCCTTTTTCGAGATATTTTGCGTGCTGCGACTCGTAAGCAGTATGCAGTATATCGTCCGGCTTCACAGGGGAAAGGGGCAGGGCGTGCGGCGAATTCGACCGAGTGCTTGGAGTACCGCCTTCTGGCGGAAACTGCTATCGGGCACCGCCTAAAGGCGGGACTACGAGCGCCACGGCAGAGACATCTACCCCTTCTTACTCCCTGCCGCCGGCTTGGGTGCGTCGCCGGGCTTGGAATCTTCTCCGACGGTCTTCTCGATCTGTTTCCGCAACTCTTCGCGGGCCTTGGCCTGGCTATTGGGCTCGGCCTTGGGATCGATAGCGATCGGCACATTCAAGATCACTGCCAACTGCTGGACCGCAGCCTGGCGGGTCGATTCGTCGCCGCGCGAAAGCAGGGCCAGCCAGACCAGCGGATCTTGGATCAGCATCGAAGCCACATGCTCCGGCGTATCCTCGCCGGTTTGCGTGGAGAGGTCGCGGGTGATGCGGCGGAGCCGCGATTTCTGCTCCGCGTCGAGCTGGCTCATGTCCAGCCGATTCAAATACCCGAGCAAGGCCGGCCCGACGTTGCGCAAGTTCTGGTTGGCCCGGTTCCGCTGGGTCCAAAGCGGAGCGTTCAGTTGATCGACCCACGCCTCCCATTGCTTGCGGTCCGACTTGCGCGACACGGCAGCCATTTTCACCAGTTCGTCTTCGGCCGACTGCGCCGCGCGGGCGAGGCGCCAGTCGCCGCGGATCGACTCCAACAGCGGCAGGAATTCCTTGCCGCAATCTTCCCTGTCGATGATCAGCAACTGCCAGATCGACGGCGCTCGCAGCACCCGCGGCTTGTCGGCCGGCGCGAGCGACAAACGGATGGGCTGTCCGGGAAGTTGGGTGAATTCGAAATACTTCTCCGGCTGGTCCTTGTCGGAATATCGCAGGATAAAACGGCCTTCCGAACTAATATCGAGGACACACTCGATTCTCGGGTCCTTCGGATCCTTCGGCTCGCCGGTCTTGGCGGCGTTGCGTTGATAGGTATAGACAAGGGCACCCGTGATTCCGTTGCCGTTGAATTGGATCTCTTCACGAATTTGGCCCTGCGTCATGACCTGAGGGGGTCTGCCGAACATCCACATGCCGCTAATGCAATTGCTGACGACACGCCCGCCCACCAACGAGAACCTTGATTGTTGTATGATCCACTGGCGAAACATGGGCGAATTGGTCGGAGCGTCGGCAGCGGCGATCTCGCCCGTCGCGTATGCCGTCGCCAGGATCCACAACGCAAATGGTTTCCAACGCATGATATCCCTCCTAACTCCATTCTATCTGCCGCGTCACCGTCTTGCCAATGCGGCCAGCAGATCGGCAGATTCCTCCGCCAATCCATGATGATGGATTTCCCAGCGATTGCCCGCCGCGGGAACAAAGACCATGGCGGCGATCCAGGGATGATGCCGGCAGTAGTCCATGGCGGCATCGGACCCCATGACGTAAAAGGCGGTCGAAAGCGCGTCGGCCTCCGCGGCCGTGGGCGCCAGGACCGTGACCGCAAGCATGCTGTCGACCGGCCAACCGGTTCGCGGATCGAGGATGTGACCATAACGCCGTCCCCGATGGCGAAACGACTGGAATTGCGCCCCCGAAGTGCCCAAGGCCCGATCGTTCAACTCGACTTGCCCCAGGCGTCGCTCGTCCCGAAGGGGGTCCTTGACGCCAATCTTCCACGGCTGCCGGATTGAACTTGCGGCAGGGGCTTCAGCACGCACGTCAGGCATTCCAGCCTGACTAGGCTGCGTCGCGGGCAAGTCAGCCTGGAAAGGCTGACGTACCGCCGAGCCGCGGGCGGCAACACTGCTGTACCCGCCATGGACGAGAAAATCGGAAACGCCGGCGGCCAGCAGGTGTTCCACCGCCCGATCGACCGCGTAACCTTTGCCGATGCTGCCGAGGTTCAACCTGACTCCCCGGTGGAGCAGGCGGATCGTCTTCCGTGCTTCATCGAGTTCGACCCATTGTCCCCCCACCAGGCTCTGGGCTTGGGTGAGTTGCTCGGGCGATGGAATGGCGCCTGCGCGGCGGGCAAACCCCCAGGCCTCCCAGAGGGGCGTTGCCGTAAGGTCGTAGGCCCCGCTGCTATCGCGCCAGAGTTGCATCGCCCCTTGCAGCAGGGCGAACAACCGCGGTTCGACCTCCACGGCCGCATCGGCTGCTTCACGATTGATTTGGGAAATGTCGCTGTCCGGCTTGAAAAACGACAATTGCTTTTCGAGCGCTTGCACGAGGTCCAGGGCCTCCAAGGCTGCCGCGGTTGCCTCGCCCGCAATCGCCACCGGCAAGCAGATCTCGAACTCGCCGGCCATCGCCTTGCGGGAGAGATGGACCAGGTAGGGTTCATTCGAAGGCGGGTTGGAATCCTGTCCCGCGCCGGCAGTGGGGCACCCGGGACTCCCGGTCGTGCGGCCGAGGAGGAAATCGCGACGTGGCGTGACATGGGTCATTGCGTGGGGCTCGTGCAGAAATTGCTTATTGCAAATTGTTGCAGGATGGACCTCCGAGTCTGTCAAGGTTCAGGGGACGGACTCGGAGGTCCATTCTACTGGGACTTGCGGCGCCGTTTCGCCAGGGCCAGGGGCTTCAACTCGACCAATTCGGCCAGCCCCGCCTCGGCCAATTCCGGACCACTGACGTATCGGCCGGCACGGGTCCAGGCGACGATTTTCTCCGGCGCGACGCCGAACAAGCGGGCCAGCAACAAGTCCATGTCTTTTTCCAACTGCCCGAAATGGCGAGCCCATTCGGCGGCTTCCAGCAGGCCGACGTTCTCTTCGCTCTGCCATTTCATGTTGTGGAACAACAGCACGCTCAGCGGCGTGACCAGCCGGCGTTGGCAGGCGGCAAACGGCCAGAGCGCAGCCGACGAGCATTCGCCCGCCACGACACCCGTGGCCCGCAGGCCGCGAAGCGTGATCAGCGACGTCAGCGCGATGCCGCAGTAGGGGCTTCCGCCCAGAGAATCGAAGTAAAGAATGCACTCGCCGCCGGGCTCGACGGACAGTAGTTTGTCGCACAGATCCGACTGGTTTTCGGTAAGATCGCCCGCCATGGCGATCTCCAGCGGACCTTCGTTGTCGCGGTCAGAGTCTTTCATTGCTGCCATTCTACCAATGCTTCAGATACGACTGTTATTTTATCACAACCTCCTGGACTTTCTATGGCAACACAACTTGACCCGTAAAGTTCCTGAAACTTCAATTTGACCTTGCCCCTCACTCGAACCCCAGCCACCCGAACCCCTCCGGCACGATTGCCGTCGCCGCGGGCGTGGTCCACGATTGAAAGCCGACGCCGGGAACGGTCCGCTGCAAGCCCAGGGCCCAGATCGTCTTGCCGGGCACGATCGTCGCCTTGAGTTCCGCCAAAGGAATCGCCGCCTCGGCCGTCCAGACGCCGTCGGTTGTTTGCGCGGCGATGAACCACTTGGGATTCCAACTCTGATCGCCGCAACTGGCGTCGGCCGCCCAACCGCGATGGTCGATCGTGAGGTGGTAATAGGTCGCGTAGTCGCGATCGAGATCGAGGAAGATGTCGACGCGGTCGTGCTCGGAAAGATCCGGATCGCGCGGGCGTTTTTCGCTCGTTGCTTCATAACGTGCGCCCGGGGCCTGGCGGCATTGGATCGCGACGTAGAGATATTGCTCGTCGTGGGCCAATCTCACTGTCGCCGGCCAGCCGCGATCGTCGCCCAGGGGACTGGAAAGCACGATCGGCGCACACTTCTTCCAGAGGGTCTTGTCCAACCGCCCGTCGAGATGCGGCCGCTCGGTTACAGAGATACACGACACGAGCGGCTTGGGCGATGGGCGTTTGCGATCCAACAGCCACAACTCACCTTGCGCACAGTCCCACCAGGCATCTCGATCGACGCCGCGGTGATCGAGGACATAGAACCGCTGGGCCTGCGCGTCTTGCCCCAGTTGCCGATAAACGGCCGCCAAGGGATATCGAACCGCCGGAGAAGCAAACAAATCGGGCCGATTGATCTCGATCTCCCGGGCCAAAGCCAGGGCCTGCTCGGCACGCGACTTTTGCGCTCCGGCCCCGTCCTTCCCGCCGCCGCCGGGCACCATGTACCCATGGTCGGCGACGGATTCCACAAGCGGACTCTCGCTGGCGGCAAGGTACTGGAGACGCCCTGCCAAAGCCCATCGGGAAAGCGAATCAAAAGGATAACGCTCGATGAACAGGGCCAAGGTCTTGTCGGCCAGGTCCCAGCGGCCGCTATGCCGGAACTGCTCGGCGATGCGGAAGGTCAGCGCCGCGGCGGCGGAGGCGTCGATGCCCGGCGGCAAAGCATCGCCCTTGGCCAGCCGGGCGAACACCGTCTCGGGATCGCGCTGGAGGTGCTCGAAGACGGTTTGCACCTGCCGCGCCTGGGCAAGGCCGTCCAAGGATCCCCCGTTTGCGTTGTCCGCTTCCGTCATTGGCCGGCGGCAAGGACCATCGATCGGCGTAATGCCCGACATGATGTCGAATCGATTTATCGGATCGCTGCCCTGCGGACGACCAGCTTGTGCGGGAGCCCCGTCCGCCGTTGACCCGCCCGCGATGAGTCGCACGCTGGCGATGGCCGGCCCGGCTCCATCACTGTCGTCCAAAAGGGCCCGGGCCGGCAGGGCAACGTCGGCCCAGGTTTGTCCCAGCCGCGACGACCAATCATTCCCATCTAAGGCGATCTTGCCAAGGGTCCTCCCTCCCTCCCAATCTCTGGGCACCGATTGAACGTTGGTCGGGCGAGCGGAGTTATCATCCGACACAAGGTAAACCCGCTGCACCGTCCATGGCTCGCAGCCAGCCGATCCGAATTGACTGGCCATGTAGGCCGGATCGCCAGCCAGTTTGACCGCGGCGACGATGGTTTGCTGCACGACCTGGGGCAGCCCCTCGGAACCGCGACCGGCCGGAACCAGAATCACGCTGGGCCGCCAGGTACGAATTTGCCGTACGACGTAGGCCAGCAAGGCCTCGGTGCCGTGCCCGTTGTGGACGCGGTTCCAGTCTCCGATGACGGCCTGCGCGGGAAGCAGCAGACCGGGCTGCCGGACGGGAAATCCCCAAGTGATCTCGCCGGCCGTCGCGCCGAGGAGCAACATGGCCTGGTGCAGCCGTTCGGCAAGGGGAGCGTCGCCACGCGGAGTGGCCTGGACATCGCTGCGGCCCAGCACCTCGGCCACGCCCAAGTGGCCTTGGTCCTTGCAGATCCGGGCGAGCAACTCCAGCGGCAGGTCTTGAGGCACGCCGGCCACCGCCATTACGGCCGCCCGAGCGCCGCCCGATCGCTGCCGCCGCCACGTGCGGCCGCCATCGGTGCTGGCAAGGATCAATCCCAGTTGCCCGACGGCCCAACCGTGCAGATCGTCGACGAACGTAATGGCCCGCAGTGGAAGGGTTGTTCCGGTGGGAAATGCGGACCAGGTTCTTCCGGCGTCGGCGGTAAAGAAGACACAGCTCCCCGGGCTGCCGGCGATCCAACATTTCGGCCCCCGGACGGCCAGCGCCAAGAAATCGAAGAGGGCCATTTCCGGTGGCAGCCTGCCCAGCGGTGGCCGCCACGAACTGCCGCGATCGCCGGTCAGGGCAATCCAGCCGCCGTCGCCAACGAGCCAACCATAGCCCGGTGGAACGACCTGCATGCCGTTGACGCCAGGCAAGACCACGCCCGCTTGAGGATTGCGGGCGAAGTCGCCTGCACTGATCGCGGCCGTCAGGCCGAGCGACCCGCCCAGGATTGCGTTGCGGCCGTCGAAGAAGTCGCCGGTCCGTAAACGCAGGGTACCGCCGCTGCAAGCCGGCTGCCAACTACGGCCGGCATCGCGGGTGATGAAGGCCCCGCCCGGAAACATAGCCGAAGGGCAGCCTACGGCCCAGCCTTGCCGTTCCGTGAAAAAGCGGATCTTCCGCAGGGCCGGCAGCAGCACCGGTTCGCGCTGCCAATTCAGTCCACCGTCACGTGTGCAGAGCACGGCCCCGGAACTATCGTGCAGATAGGGATACGCCATGCCGCCCGCGGCCCAGCCGCAGCGAGCGTCGACGAAACATACGGAATTAAGAGTGCAAGTCATGCCGGAGGCCTGGGGCGACCAATGTTGACCGCCGTCATCGGTATGCAGGATCACGCCATGATCGCCCACCGTCCAGCCGTGTTGCGGGTCGACGAAGCACACGTCGCAGAGCCGTGCGTCGTCCGGTTGGATGCGGCGGGCGGGCGGTTCGGCACCTTGGGAAGGCGAGGTTCCGTACTCCGGAGCGAGGATTCTCCGGTTCGGCCTCGGCGCTGCCGGTTCGCCTGGCGCCGGAGTATACGGCGCTTGGGCGATCGGCAGCGCGGCCAACAAGAAAACAGCGATAGAAGCAGGCATGAGCGACCCTCCGTGATCACCGATCACGCAACCTTCTGGCATCGTTCCCTGATCAGCGATGTGAGCGACCGGACATCCGTGCGTTGCATGCGGGCCAGGACGCGTTCCCAACGATAGGCGAAACTTCCGCTCTCGTCGCGGCGTTCGTGCAGGAACAGCGTGTCGAAAGCCCGACGACGCTTGAGGTATTCCTGCTGCAGCGCCGTGAAGCGGTCCTCGAAGGCCTCGATATAGGCGGCAGCGAAACCGCTTGTGTCGGCGACATATTGCTCGCGGCGGATGATCGGCCGGGCGTATGCGGCGGCAAACTCCTCCAACTCGCGAAGGTAGTCGACGAAGGTCCCCGTCTGGTCGGCAACCACGATCTCGGCGGGAAGTCCATCGGCGTCCTCGATCACCACTTCGTCGCCGTCGTCGAACAGCACCTGCCCATTGAGATCGCAGCGGCCGACGATCATGTTTGGGGCGGCAGCCCGGCCCAACAAACGGGCGAACTGCAAGGCATAGGCCGGATCCTCGAAGCGGCAGACCGGAACCTTGTCGCTGGCGATCCCGCGGATGTAGTCCCGCTGGAAGTAGGTCGACCAGATCGTCGTGCCGTGGTATTCCGTCCGCGCGCCCCAGTATTTCTCGGCCAACCGCCGGGCGGCGACGCGGCGCGGCATGTTCATGCCCAACTGCCGGCACCCCAAGCGGCGATCGAAGATGTACTCCGTGTATTCGTCGGCCTCGAGGATTGCGTCCAGCAGGCATTTGCCCTCGTCGAGGTGCTCGTGGACGCCCCATTTCTGCATGCGGACGATGTTCACGATCTCCTCTTCCACGCCGCGGAGCTTGAAGGCCGCCACGTAGACGTCGCGCCGGCCGTAGAACACCGCTCGGCGGGATAAGGAACCGACAATCCGGCCGATATTGATGTGCTCCAGGTCGCCGTGTTCGCGGACGAAGTTGAAGATGATCCCCCGGCACTTCTCGTCGCGCAAGGTTTCCAGTTCGCGGTCGCCGTCGCAAGGCGCCTTGCTGTCGAGAAGGGGGTCGAACACCAACTCGCCGTCGGCGATACGGCAACCGGGCAACCATTGCACCTGCATGAAGAACTCCGAGCTCATGCCCAGCAGGAGCTCCTCGGACACGGCCTCGTCGTCCTGGCCCAGGAGTGAAGCATACATGTGACTCCGCCACTCGACGCTATCGAGGTTGTCGCGGTGGAACTCGGGACGGACGGCCGACTCGAACTTCCGCCGCAGCGATTCGCAGACCGATCGCAGCGAGGCGGAATCCATCGCTTCGAAATTGTGCTGGCGGAACTCGTCGGCGCCGAACGTGCTGTCGGCCATGAAGAAGCGGATCTCGGCCGTTCCCAGCCGATTGTATCGTTGGGACAGGTCCCGGATTTCGATTAAGTGTCGCCGCAGCTCTGCGTCGTCCAAAGATTCCAGGTAGGCAAACTCCTGGCAGGTGAGGAAGTGGGTCCCGGTGACCAGGTCGTAATAGTAGATCTCGCGGTTGCCGATGGCCACCTTGGAAGCGGCAATCATGCGGACCATTTCCGGCAGCGACCGCGGCAGCAGGGCGATCCGCCAGCATTCACCCTGCCGCTCGATCGCCTTGCGGACCTTCTCGTTGTGGACGTTGAGGAACTTGATGCGGTGTTTGGGAATGACCTCCTGGAGCACTTCGTCGGCCTCGAACGCCAGCGGCATATTTTCCGGATCGGGCCGGATCAGCACATCGCCTTCTTCGAATACCAGGTCGACCGAGGCTTCCCATTCCGCTAACTCCTCATCACGCGACATTCGCGGCCGGCCGGCGGCGGCAGCCTCAGCGGCCAGCAGATCCAGGTAGGCCATGCGCTGCATCGCATGGATGCCGGGCAAAGTCACGATCGTCCGGCTGTGCGGAAAAATGGTGCCAATGCGGGACCGCAGTTTTCCGCTGGGCTCCCTGGCCAATGGGTGGTCGCCGATGATTCTTGGGGCCATGCGAGTCTGGCAGTCCTCTGCGGGGGGGATTGTCGTTTCTGTGGCGGGGATGGCTTGGGGCGAGTGGAATGCACAGCCGGTATAAACGACCGACAAGGGGGCCAGTATAGGCAGAGTAATCAGGCGTGTCGAGACGAACGTCGAGTCCGTTGCTCCTGCCTCGCGGATCGGAGAAGCAGAGCTTCATACAGTAGCCCCTCCCTGGAGGGAACTATTGGCGCAGTCTTGAGATTCTGGCGAATGTCAAGAAAAATTGCTCTTTCACCCTGGAGCAAGAATTGGTCTAATCCGCCCTCATGAATACGCGCATATTTGTCCTACTGTTGTTGGTCTGGGTATCTACTGCGGCAGCCTGGTCACAGGATGTTCCGCCACCCCTTCCTGGGCCGGCTCTCGCGCCGGGTTTGCCGCCACCGCCCTCAGCCGCATCGCCAGGAATGGTTGATCCGGCCGCACCTTCCCAGCCGGCACAGCCTCCAAGTTACCCTCCTGGCGCCTATTCACCGCCAGGTCCCTATTCGCCGCAACCTGGCCCGGTGATGATTGCGCCGGACAGCCCTATCCGTATGCCTACCCGCCACCGGGTGCTTATGGAAGTCCGATGGTCGTGTCGCCACCGGTGGTGGTGATGGCGGCGCCGCCCATGCAATCGTACGAGTGGAGCGCCGCGGTCGATGCCCTCTTCCTAGAGCGGAGCTCGGGAGGCAGCATACCGTTGGGCTACACGGCATACAATTCGGCTAGCAATTTGCCTCCCGCGGTTCCGACCGACCAACTCTATAGCGACGACGTGGCTTTCCCCCTGGAAGCAGGACTGCGCCTGGAGATCAGCCGAAAGTTCGACAACAACATAACCCTTGCGGCGACCTACTGGGGCCTGCAGCAATGGTCGGTTGGCAGGTCGATCTACGGCGATCCCTACCAGGAAACCGTGCTGGCTTTCTCCCCGTACCTGCAACTGCCGACGCTCCTCACGGGCCTCGACAACTCGCTCGGCTACACCTACGGCAGCCAAATCCAGAATGTTGAATTCAACGCCCTCTTCCGCCTGAACGCCGCCGATCCTTATTGGGAAATCGACTGGCTCTGGGGCGCCCGCTATGTCTACTTTACCGACACCCTCACGTTGACCGGGGTAGACAGTCTGAACAGTGCCACCGAACAGCTCAATTACAACACGACGAATAATCTCGTCGGTGTGCAAACCGGCCTGCTCTTTGTGCATGGTTGGTCCCGCTTCCAGTGGGAAACCGGCCTGAAAGTCGGGCTCATGGCCAATATCTACCACCAGCACGGAACAGACACGGCCAGCAATTCGACGGGCGTTCCGGCGGGCTTCGTGCCCTACGACATTTCCAGCGATGGCAGCGGTCTTTCCGGCCTATTCGAGCTCACGCTTGCCGCCCGCTACCGCCTTACCGACAACCTGGGGCTCCGTTTGGGATACCAGGTCTATGACATCACCGGGCTGGCCTTAGCTCCTCGGCAGCTTGGCAGTTGGGGCCACGGCGGCAATGTGTGTCTCGACGGGCTCTCGATCGGTCTGCACGCAACCTGGTGAACGGGCCGGTTTCTGTAAAGCCAGGAAGTCTTGGCAAAGTTTGCGGCCCAATCTAGCCGATACAATCGTTATAGTCGGCAAATCCGCTACTAATCTCGTCACGAATCGCAAGGAGCTTGTCCAATGAACGTAATCTGCGCATTTTGTGCGATTGGCATTGCAGGATGGGTAACGCCGGAAGCCGGGGAACCGAACTTGTACCCGCGATTATCACCGCTACGGGATAACTCGCCCGTGCAGCAATCCTTACCTCAGCGACCCTACCCTCAGTCCACCGGCGCACGACCGGCGAGGCCAACGAACGAAGGCGCCACGCGCCAGCAACGTATGCCCATTCCGCCAACCGATCCCCGCGCTTTCTTCCGCAGCGATCTTCCCTTGCCACCAACGATGAACGATAGCGATACGATGCCAGGTGCGGGGACCGCCGAAACGGGGCCGCGCCGCGAATCGGCGGGACTGACCGATAACGGCGGCCGCCGTTTTGCGAACCAAAAAGCTTTCGGCACTTACAGGTCCCCGCCGGCCACGAGTCCTTACCTCTTGCTGAACGGCAACACCAATAATGGCACAATCAGTCCGTACACAGCCTATGTCCGGCCGGCAGAGGAGCAACAGCAGGCCAGCCAGGAGCTTGGCGGGCCGACCAGCATCTTGCAGAACGGGGGCAATCCACCGGCCCCCACCTATCCGCCAGCCTTTCAGAATTACGGCTCGTATTATCCCAACTATAACGCCGGGCGGTAGGGCTGACCGGCCAGTTCGCTCGTAGTCCCGCCTTTAGGCGGAATTCCGCCTAAAGGCGGGGGCTTGGTTCAGAAACGGGGACTGGCTCCGAGCCGAATAGCGATTAGGCCGCAAGAAATGGACGCTGGCGAGGTGCCTGTCCCCATTTCTGAACCAAGCCAAGGCGGGACTACGAACGCGGCGCGACAACTGGAATGTCGTGGGCCACTCTGTTAATATAGGAGGACTATTGCTGCTCGGACCGTGTCCGCGCGGAGAAAGAATTCCATTCAATTCCTCCCCAGGAGCCCACCCTTATGAAAACGCCCTCCCAAGTCACTCGGCGTACACTGTTGAAACAGGCTGCCGTGGCCGGCGTCAGCGCCGTAGCACTGCCCCAGATCGTGCCGTCCAGCGTGTTCGGCGCGAACCCTCCCAGCATGAAACTCAACATCGCCGTGTTCGCCTGCGGCGGACAGGCCCGCGGCGATATGGGCGCATGCATGGGAAGCGAGAACATTGTGGCCGTCTGCGATGTCGATCAGCGTCGTGTGGCGGATGCCCAGAACCAACTCGCCGGCGGTGGCAAGCCCAAGGCAAAGGTCTATGAAGACTACCGCAAACTGTTGGACCAGGAAAAGTCGGTCGACGCCGTGGTGATGGCGCCGGGCCAACGTTGGCACGTGCCGATGGCCAAGCGGGCCATGCAGGCCGGCAAGCACGTCTTCTGCGAGAAACCTCTGGCCCATAGCTGCGCCCAGGCCCGCGAGATCCGCGAATTGGCCAAACAACTCCCCAAGTTGGCCACACAGGTCGGCTCCCAGGGCGGCGCCAGCGAAACCTTCCGCCGCAGCATGGAAGTCATCCAGGCGGGCGTGCTGGGTTCCATTCGCGAAGTCCACGTCTGGATGGACCGCGGTTGCGAACGCAGCAGGAACTATGACAAGAATGCCGACCCCATTCCCAAGGAGTTGAACTGGGACTTCTGGTGCGGACCCTCGAAGGTCTTGCCGTTCAAGAACCACTATCTCGGTTTCTGCCTGAATTGGGGACCCTGGCTGGAGTTCGGCGACGGGCATCTGGCCGACATGGGCGCGCACGGACTGAACCTTCCCTGGCGGGCCCTGAAGCTCGGCGCGCCGCTGAATTGCACGACCTTGGTTCCCGAGCCGATCAAGGACAGCTACCCCTCGGCCACCGACATCTGTTGGGATTTCGCCGCGCGCAGCGACATGCCGGCTGTGAAGCTCTGGTGGCATGACGGCGGCAAGAAGCCGCCGGAAGAACTGAGCAAGGAACTTCTCTCCACGTATCGCAGCGTGCCGGGCAACGGCGTGCTCTTTGCCGGCGAGAAGGGCATCCTCTGCTCCGACTGCTGGGGCGTAGGCGGCGTCGTCAAGCTCAAGGGTGAAGCCAAGTGCCGCGGCGTACTGGACCACGCGGCCTGCAAGCCGGTGCCCGTCACCTTGCCCCGCGCGCCCGGCCACCACGGCGAGTGGCTGGCGGCCTGCAAGGGAGGTCCCAAGACGTTCCAAGGCTTCGAGACGGCCGCCATGGTCGCCGAGATTGCCATGGTCGGCATGCTCGGCATACGTTTCAAGCCGGGCGTGAAGGAACCCTGCACGTTCGAGTGGGACAGCGAGGCCCTGACGGTCAAGGGCGAGCCCGCGGCCGACGCCATCGTGCACCTGCCGATGCGGCAGAAGTGGTTGTAAGCCGGGCTAAGGGCCCGCGAAGAATTAGTTGGCTGGATCTGTTGGGAACGCGGGGTGCCCGCGTTCCCAACGGAAAATCAAAGGAGTTTTTCGCGATCAACGGATGCCGTTTCTCGACCATCGGTATTGTTCCTCTGGCAGTTTCTACCGTAAGATCCGCCCGTGAAGATAGATATCGCCCGCGATCTCCTCAACGGCGAGGTCCTCCAGCGCCAGGGCAGCCGAGATGGCATCGACGCCTCGACCGGCGATGGGGCTGAGGGCCTCGGCGCCGCCCGCCAACTTGGGAGCGATGAAGACGTGTGTCTCGTCGATCAGCCGCGCATCGAACAGGCTTCCCAAGAGCCTGCCGCCACCCTCGACCAGCACGTTGGTCATGCGCCGCCGTCCCAGTTCATCGAACAACATTTCCAGGCGGGCCTGCGCGGTCGCCCCGCTACAGACCAGAAGTTCGCATCCGGCAGCCTGAAGACGGGCGCAGTCGGCAATTGCCGCCTCGACGCCTACGGCCACCAGCACCGGCACTTCCCTCGCGGTGCGCACCAACCGGCTTGAAAGCGAGAGCGAGGCCCGTGTATCGACGACGATCCGCACGGCTGTCTTTGGTCCCGGCGGCCGGGCCGTCAGTTGGGGATCGTCGGCCGCCGCGGTTCCCCGCCCGACAACGATCGCGTCCATGCGGCCGCGGAGTTGATGGACCAACTGCCGCGACGCCGCGTTGGAGATCCACCGACTATCGCCGGTCCGCGCAGCGATCTTTCCGTCGAGGGTCATAGCCCATTTGGCCACAACCCACGGCTTGCCTGTGGAAAGGAGTTTCAGATACGGCGCGTTGAGCTTTCGGGATTGGTTTTCCAGAACGCCCGATTGCACTTCCACGCCCGCCGCGCGAAGTTCCGCCAGGCCGCCGCCGGCGACTTGGGGAAACGGGTCGGCCATGGCTGCCACGACACGGGCGACACCGGCCGCCAGCACCGCGCGCGCGCAGGGCGGAGTCTTGCCCTGATGGCAGCAGGGCTCAAGCGTTACGTACAGCGTCGCTCCGCGTGCCCGCACGCCCGCAATCCGCAAGGCTTCAACCTCGGCATGCGCCTGCCCGAAGCGGCGATGCCAGCCTTCGCCCACGATTTCGGCGCCGCGCCAATCACGCAGCCAACCATCGGGTTCGGCTCGACAAAGCCTTGCCCCTGGGCCGCCAGTTCCAGGGCCCTTTGCATGTGCCAACTATCGAGGAAGGCTTGGTCCAAATTCGAGGCCCCGGTGAACCAAATCCGAAATACGAAGCACGCAACCCTAATCAAATCCAAAGACCAAATGTCAAAGGCTCAAGACAGTCCTGATCACTTGAGTCTTATCGTTTCCATTTGTTTCGTATTCCGATATTCGTATTCCGAGTTTACGTTATTTACATTCCCGGTGTCCAGAGCTTGCCGCCGGAACCGGACGATTCGCTGCCGGGGGTCCAAAGCTTCGAGGGCTCGGCCGCCGCCGGGGCAACATCGGCCGCGGCCCGCTGGCCCGGCATGGCGACGGGCGTTCCGTCGGGATTCAACAGGCCGACATTGATCAGCATCTGCGTCAAGGTCTGGGCCACGCCTGGCTCGTCGACATGCCGCGACTCGATATGCTGCATCAGTCGCATTGCCTGCTCGACGTCGCCGTGGCCGAAGCGGAACGAGAGCTCCAGCAAGTCCCAGACGGCGCACGACTGGCCGCTGGCAAGCGCGTCACGCCGACCTTCGTCGATGGTCGCGATGCCCTCTTCCAGGGTCGTCGCCGATTGCGCCAAAGCGCGATAGGCCTCCATGCGTTCGGGGCGGCTGGCGAAGACCGGTCGATCGATGACGGCACGGGCGAACTTCCGTGTGGCCTCCCAAGCGTGATACATCCCGGCGCGGTGGAAGGCCGTCGCCAGATCTTCGTCCGAGAGCTTCTCCACCTCGACTCGGACGAGACGCACCAGCGGAAGCGTACGGACCGCACCAGGCTGCGGTTCGATCGGCCCAAGAGTCGGCAAGCCGAGTTGGGATCGCAAGTCGTTGAAATCGAACTCCGCTTGGGAACGGCCCGACCATTGTTGCATGACAAGAATCACGGCCAGGGCTTTCACTCGGGCCGCCGGATCGCCGGCCGCTTGCCGCAACGATCGGCCGCCGAGCACGCCAAGCGGGTAGTCCGGCCAGCGGTTCAGCAGTGTATCGCGGAAGTCTTGGACGAGCAGCGCGTCAACCTGATCGCGTGGTCCGCCGCGAGGCGGAACCCAACGACGGGAGATCATGTGGTGGCTGGCGGAGATCCTCGCCATGCGCGTTTCTTCCGGCTCCGACTCCAGGTTTTCGCCCCCGATCTGGCGAAGTGTGGCCTTGGCCTGATCGGCTTGTGGTCTTGTCAGGCCGATAATCTCCAGTCGCGCCGCCCGATCGGTTTCTCGGCCAAACAAAAGCAGTTGCCCGACGACGCTCGGCATGTTGTCCAAGGAAAAACGCTCGTCAATACCCAGTGAGGGGCGATCCAAGAGCATTCCGGCCATTCGCGGCGGCGGCGAATCGCCGACCGGCCACGAGGAGGCGTCAACGGGCACGGGGGCCACGCAGTGATCGGACAGCAGCCGTTCGTGAAGCCGTTCCGGGTCGTGAACTGGCCAGGTCCAGCGAACGATGTCGATGTCGTCGCCCAACGGCGATTCGCTCATCAGCATCGCCATTGCTGCGGATTCCACGGCATCTTCCAAGGGCACCTCGAGTGCGGCAAACTTCTCCAAAGCATCGCGTGCTCCAGCCTCATCGGCCAGCCAACTGCGAACCGAGGCCAGGTTGTTCCACACCGCGGGGGCATCGGTCACTTCGGCTGCCACAGCGGTCAGGCGATCGGCTGTTTCCTGCCACTGGGCCTTTCGCAAGGGCGCAATCGCCTCTTCGAACCTCCCCCGCCAGGGGGCATCGGGCGGGCAAGGCAGCATCGCCAAATCGCTCTTTAGGAGCATGGGAATGTCGGCGGAACGATTGAGGTAAACCAGGCGCTCAACGGTTTCGCGATCCTCCCTATCCAATGTGGTCAGCAAGTGGAGCACGGCCCGGCCGGCAACCCAATGACCTTCCTGGATCAGGACGTTGGCCACCAGGACGGCCGCCTCGTAGACGCGGCTTTGAATAATGCCGTCGCACAGCGCGATCGCCCGCTGCAGCTTGGCCATGGCCGAGGGGCCGCCTTGCGAGACCGCGGCAAGCAAGGCCGATTCGGACCAGGCTGTGGCGTTTTGTGGAAAGCGCGCGACGAAGTCGTCTACATAAGCCGGCGACCGGTCGAGTTGATTGGTCACACGCAACAATTCCGACTTGATCGCCATTAGGCAGGCCCGGCGCTGGCCCTTCTGCTCGAGTTGATCAATATGTTGGGTACAGGCGATGAACTGCTCGCCGTCGATCATGCGATCGATCTTCTCCAACTCCGTGAGGAATTCGGGGCAACAGAACTTGATCTTCTTGCCGGTTCCGCCCGGACAAAGGGAATAAGCGTCGAGGGCCATGGTGGCGAGTTCCCGCTAAGAAAGGCCATAGACGCCATTCATTGCCACGCTTGATCGGCCGGACATGGCTAGGCAATCGGGGTAATCTAGGAAGGACGTCTCGAAAAAATCGGCCCGCGTGGGCCGTGAAAAGAAGAATTCTAGCAAGTTTATCTCCTGCCGGGCAGATGCCCTCGCGTTTTCGTTTAATCTGGCGAAAGTGATCCGGCGTAAACTACCGACCAGGAATGTTAAGATAGATAATATGCAATAACTTTTACTATCAAATAGATTTTGCCGATAACATGATTTGTGGCCTTCAGGGAGATTTTAACGATTATTTGTATTCTGCGGGCAAAAACTGGTCGATTAGGCAGTTGTTGACATCCTCGCATCGTGTGGAAGCAGCACCATAGCAGATCGAGGCCTGCTGGCCGGGAACGCCAGGCGGAAAACTACCGCTGACGCGGGACTGGTGCATGAGAGTTTGCAAGGGATATCATGGAGGACAACCTGGTGAAAATCGCAATTCGGCACATCCTAGTGACTCTGGCATGGGTCGGACTGCTTCTTGGCCATCGAGCTTGGGCCGACGATTGGGCGGCCTCACGCAGGGAATCGGCCGGCCAAGTCTACGAGGTCGTTCCGCCTGGCGCGACCACGGCATCGGCCGCAGACAGCAATCCGTCCGCCATCGGAGGACATTTCCAGCCAACGGCAGGCACGAACGCCACAACCGCAGATAGCGATCCTTCGATCATTGGCGAACACCAAATGCCCATCGGCGGCGTTTTTGGCGACGGAATAGGGCCAGCGTGCGAGCTTTGCGGTGGCGGAAACTGCCTGCCGTCGGCATGGAGCGTGGAACCCTCGGTGGCGGTGATCGCCATGTCGCGTGCCGGCAATCAGCGGCTGGGGGCGAATTCCTTGCCCGCCGGTCCCTTATCGGCCGGCAGCGTTGTCGTCACCAACAGCGGCCTCCAAACCCAGGTGAACTACTCTCAGTACTTGAACGACGCGGTTCAGCAATCCATGTTGGAAGTCCACACGCCGGGCCTGATCGTCAGCCCGGCGATGGGCTTGACGATCGACCGTTTCCTCGGCAGGGACGGCGAAGGGAGGGACCACTTCCTCGAATTCGCCTTCAACGGTCTGCAGAGCTACTCGAGTTTGGCCGACACGGTGCACGGATCCATTATCCCCTTCTATGACACGGCACCTTTTGTCCAAGCCATTCCAGCCCCGCCGCCAACGGTCCTGTATTACCAGGGAAGCCTGGTCAGCCCCTACCCAATTTATCTGGCGCTCAACGGGGCCCAACAGCAACTCATAGCCCCGTCATTCTCGCATTTAGGCCTGCTTTACGACGCAGCCTTCAACCGCTCCGACACGATGTCGACGAACTACGTCACCAATTACAATGAATGTGAACTGAACTATCGCTTCGACGGCCACAACCAGCCCGATCAAGTGGTGATGAACCCCAACGGCCGCTGGTACCGCCAGTGCCAGACCGGCTATTACTATTCGTACTTCTTCGGCATGAAAGTCATGGTCATCGACGAGGACTTCAGTTTCTTCAGTTCAGGCAGTCAGTACGCGGCCATCAATAACGGCAACGGAACCTACTCGCCAGGAGCGCTGGTCTACACGCATCAGGGCAGCTACGGGGTCCATACCTCCAACACGATGCTGGGATTTCAGACGGGCGGAAAACTCGAGTATCGCTTCTGCCGATGGTGCATGGACGCTCACGGCAACGCCGGCATGTTCCTGAACATCGCCCGCCAGGACAGTAGCATCCAGACCAGCTTCGGCGGGCCAACTCCTCCTACATTGGCCGACGGCACCGTCGCCGGCGCCAGCCCCCAAGACGCGAATCAATCGTTTGGCGCATCGAGCAACGTCGTCGCTTTTGCCGGCGGGTTCGGCGTGGCGGGAAGCTACAAGTTTCGTCCCAATCTCGTGGGCCGCGTTTCCTACGATCTGACGTGGGTGGGCGACATCGCGCGGGCCCCGGAGCAGATGGTGTTCAGCTCAGTTCCCGAGACAGCCCAGGACTACATCAACACCAAAGGCTCCGTATTCTATAACGGCGTCAGCTTCGGGCTTGAACTGGACTGGTAGCCCGGTATAAATACGATTCCGCGCTGGTCTGTTTCGTGCGGAGCTTGCATATCTTATGCTCCTAGTGCAAGCCGACTTCTTGGCTTTCTTGTCAGAAGTCGTATATGCGTTGCGACGCAAAAGCAACAGTTCTTGTTCGGCCGCCGCATTCCGGCCTTTCCCGGCGAAGCGCACCAGGAACATCTAGACTGAAGTTCGTAAGTACTTGCCTTTAAGCACTTTACGTCGTTACTTCTGGCCCTGGCCACAGCCCACGCAAGCTCGTTTTTCTACTCTATCAAAAAAAATCTTTGGATCGCTCGCGCAATTTGCTTGCAATAACGGCAACTTTTAGTATGATAGGAGTTGTAGAGGGTTCGTCGGCAATGAGCTCCCTACATCCGTACTTATTCACCCAACCGTGAGGCAGCGTTACCGTCGTCATCGATCCCGGAGTGCTTACGGGTACCGATACGCGCGCTGCTGAACTGAACAAGCGTCAAATTGAGGCAGCGTTCGTACTCGAAAGCACAATAAAGGGATTTCGGCTTATGTTGCGCAACCACTCTGGCTGGGCGTGGCGACGGTTCGTCGCTTTCTTGTTCCTTGTCTTCTTGTACAGCCCCACGGCGCGTGGTGGCCCGTTGATCGGGACTCCACCTCTCAAACCGGTCACTATTACGCCTCCGCCGTCGACGTATCAGGCGCCGAGCGATTACACGCTCTCCGGCTATGTGTATGTCGATTCCGCGGGTGTAGGCGTCAAACTCCCTGGTGAATGGGGAGTTACCAATGTGAATTTGAGCCTGCTGGAGTATTCGTCTACCTCTTCTACGACCCCCATCGCTTCCTTCAGTGCAACTACCAACAGCGCCGGCTACTACACTTTCAGCAATCTGATTCCGGGCGATGTTTACACGCTCCAGGAAACGCAGCCCCAAGCTTACTACGATACCAAGAATAGCGTTGGAATCTTCTTGAGTGCCACTGGTGGCACTTTGGCGGCGCCGGCGGGGTCATCGAACGGTACGCTGGCCCCCCCGAACGGTATTGACGACATCATCCTTCCGCCACCGACCGGGGCATTTGCCCCGAGTTCCAGTGGCGGCGTGTATGCGGCCGCGAATTACAACTTCGGCGAGTTCCCCCAGACTCCTATTTCCGGGGGCACAAGCAGCAGCAGCATCGGCAAGCCGCCGCTCCGGCCAGGAGTTCCCTCCGGCGGCGGCAGCAGCCCGACGCTCAGCGCCAGTTTGAGCACGTCCTTGGCGGTGGTCGGTTATGCCTATGGCGCCGATCCCCGCTTCCTCGCCGGGCCGACGGGCGCCGGCACTCTCGACCTGGCCGCCACCGTGGCGAACTCGGCGAATCCGGGCTCCAATAGCTTGGGTTGGACGATCTCGTCGCTTTCCACGGGCGTCAGCCTCACGCCCACAGGCGCCACAGGCGTGGCTGCCGGGCAGAGCTCGCTCCTCACGGGAACGGTCATCGGCACCAACCTCAGTCCCGGCACTCAGAATGCGACGCTGACGGTTACCGGCAGCAATACCGGGGGCGCGTCGTTGGGTACGAGCAGCGCGAGCGTGCCGATCGACCCGGTCTTGAGTCGCGGTATCGATTCGGTGACCACAGCCAACTTCGGCCGCATCTTGCAAGGCGCTGTCGCGACCACGGCCGTCACGGTCACCTCGGCCGGCTCTCACGACAAGTACAGCAACCTCACGATGAACGGCGGGGCCTTTGCCAACGCGTCCGACGCCAACGGCAGCTACAGCGTCAGCAATAGTGCGGCCATGACATTCGACGGCACGACTACGACCAATCCTGGCGTGACCGTCAACGGCACGTTTGCCTCGGTCACCGGTCCGATCAGCGGCACGGTGGCAGTCCCGGGCAATACCGGGCTGTTCACTGGCGAAACGCTCGTATCCGGAACACCGATCTTGCCCACATTGAATATTCCCTACTCGGCCACCGTGGTCCAGCCGCGGCAACTCGCCACGGCGACCGGCGGACCGGCGACTCCCTTCACCGTTCCCACGACGGGAGGCGGACTGCTCTACGGCGCCTATGTGTACGTGCCCACCTCGTATGCAGTGACGAGCACAAATGCCAACCCGAGCTCGAACTACACCACGAGTGTGTATGTAAGCGGCGGTACCGCAGGCGCGGTTTCGACGGTCGATGGCTCAAGCGTCGGAATCGTAACTCCCACCCAGACGCTGATCAATAGCGGCGGGACGATCACCATTCCGGTTACGGTCGAGGCCGACGCCTTGGGACCGATCAGCGGCTCCGCCAGTTTGAGTGTGGTCACCGCCGAGGCAGCTTCGGTCCATGATACCACAAATTATGCCCCGGTCGGCGTGGCCTACAAGATCTCCAACGTCGGTTGGGCCGCCACGGGCGGCGTGAGTCCCACGAATTCCAACGTGCAAACCTTCGGCGCGCCGCTGTCGGCGTACTTCCCGGCCGGCGCAAATCTCTCCGTCGCCAGGCGGCGCCAGCCTGACTTCGATCGTAGGGCTTGCCGGCAGCGCCGGGTCGAATTCCGTCGCCACCGGGCAGGGCAACAACACTCTCGCGACGGTCTCCGGCGGGACGATCACCCAGGCCCAAGCCATGGGTACGGTCGGCAGCGAGGCCGACATCCTTGCCAGCACGGCGCTCAGCACCAGTGCGAACATCACCATGGCTTGGCGCAGTCGCGACAACGCCGAAAACGGCTCTTTCTTGGATCCAACCTGGTCGACGCAACTTCCCGCTGGAATCCAATGGCTGGCCAGCGACGTCGTCAACGTCCAGGGTGTGCCCACTGACCTGACCTTTGCGATGCAAATGTCGTATGATGACCGCATCAACACCGCCTTGGACAACGGAGCTACCTCACAGATCGCCGGCTCGTATCTTGGCAAGTACGTCAACGGCAAATGGGTGAACGCGGTTTCCGCCGATTCAGGGTCGCCGGGAGCCCACGCCCAAACCGCGGTTGCCGGCTCGCTCTCCAATTTCCTGTCGACCGAGTTCGGGTTGGGTTACACCCTGGACCAACTGGTCGGAAGTTGGGGCGTCGATTTGACCAACGAGGAGTCTTGGGCGATTGTCAACAACGGCGGCGGCCAGTTCGCCGTGGTGCCCGAACCGTCGACCTTGTTGCTGCTGGGCGTGGGTGTCGCCGGCCTGCTGGTCTGTCGAGTTCGGCGAAAGCTCCGCGCGAAATCCGTCGCGGTCTGAACCGGCTCGGCTTTAGTCCCAGGCGGAAGTTCAGCCGGCACGTAAGTGAGTCCCTTTGAAGAAGAAGGGCAGGGAGCCTGACGGCGCCCTGCCCTTTTTTCGTTTTGACTTTCGAATTGCTTAGAACCGGCACTCTGCGCCAGACGCAAGCCCTGGGCCAAGAAGTGCGACTCGTTGAAGCTGAACGGCGGCAGGGTAGAATTGACCAGCGTTCCATAGGGATAACCGGTCGTAGGCTCGACGGCGATCTGGTTCGCCGCGCGAACAACAGCCGACCAATACAACAGGTCGTAACCCACTGTGATCTTCACGTGGTCGGTGACCTGATATCCGCCGGTCACCGTGAGCTCCGGAATGGCCGAGAAGCGATCCCGCGAGTACTCCTGCGTCCCGGACGATGCCTGGATGCCGCCACCCGTGTTGCTCGCGTCGACCTGCTCCAGGCCATACAGCCGGACGTACTGGTTGTTGAAGCCGATTGCGGCCTTGGTGACAACGTCTACCGACCAGCGACCGAACGTACACACGGCGTTCAATCCCAGATCGGCCCCGTTGAAGGTGTTGACGGCGTGATAGCTATCAATATAGGTGTACTCGGTCAGGTAGTCGGCACTGGCTCTATTGATGCTCATCTCGTCGTCCCGCTCATCCACGCTGTCGATCAGCCGGGCAAAGCGATAACCGGCGATGGCATCCAAGCGGAACGTGCGGGCGCACGAATTCGTCCAGTTGACCTCCTGGTTGTTGGTCGACCATTCGCTGGCCCGTAAATTGCGACGCAACCATACCCCGGCCGACTGGAAATAGTCGTCCGTGTCGACTGTTATGCGGCCCACGTATTGATTCGGATAGGCGACGCCGCTGAGTTGGATGCCGAGCGGTACCCCATTCACCAGGCCCGGATCATAAAAGGCCCGCACGATCGGAAACGGGTTGCCATTGTTGAAGCCGTTCGACAGCCCGCTGTCGTAGTTGTCGGGCTGGCCGGTGACATCGAAGTAGTCGGCCTCCAGACCCCAGTTATGACAGCAGTCGAGCCACATGCCGAGATCGATTCGGTAACCTTCGTGCGTGCCGTCACGAACTTCACGATCGCCGAAAACGGTCTGCAGGCTACCGCTCGGGTTGTCAAGATTCGTCACGGTGGAGACCATCGGAGGCAAGTGTGCGCCACTGGTGTTCCAGTAGAGATACTCGCCGCTAAACCAGAACCGGCCCGGGGCCCCGGCAAAACTATCGTAGCAACAAGCGTTTCCGGCGGCGCTTTCCGGCGGAGAGGATTCAGTAACACCCGGTGTTGCCGGGACGGCCTTTCCCGGCGTGGCGGCCGATTCATCCTTGAACGGACTTCCTGTGGTTGTCGCCGGCGAACTGTCGGCAAATGTGGCAAAGCTTTGCGTGGCGATGTCCGTAGCCAGACTTCGCCCTCCACCCGTTGTTGCCAAGCCCAGCAACAACAGGCAGACTCCTTTCATTCGGGTCCAGGCAATCTTCATTTTTTTCCCCCTTGGACTGATGGTGAGTGATATTCGCGTCCTACCGGTTGTACGGGCAGTGAGGACTTTTCCTTTTGTACCGAATCGGACAGTTGTGCCGGTTGGCATTAGAATAGGTTTAAGAGAGGAGGTTCTGGGGATTTGGGGCGATATTTTCCTTGAAAGGATTTTGGGGGAAACAGTGAGCTTTTTAGGAAAAGATGATCTTTGCACACGCGAGCCTGCGCTACAGAATTCCTAAATCACCTACCTTAATGGCGACCGTCCGCAAAACAAACTGGCGGCACTGATGTTTCCGGCATTTACCAGGATCGATTTTCTGCTTCTTGCCGAATGCCGCCCGACCCGGACGGGTTGCCCACCGCGCCCGTCATCTCCTAAAATGGAAGGTTTCGGCAAGGTTTTCTATCGATGGCTGATTCCGACATCCTGATTCAGGGCGCCCGAGAACACAATCTGCGGGACGTAAGTCTGGTCTTGCCACGAAATCGGTTGATTTGCTTCACCGGAGTCAGCGGCTCGGGCAAGAGTTCGCTGGCCTTCGATACGCTCTATGCTGAAGGGCAGCGTCGCTATGTCGAAAGCCTCTCCAGTTTCGCCCGCCAGTTCCTCGGGCAAATGCCCAAGCCGGACGTCGATCTGATCGCCGGCCTCAGCCCCGCGATTTCGATTTCACAGAAGTCCAGCGGCACGAACCCGCGGTCGACGGTAGGCACGATCACGGAAATCTACGACTATCTCCGCGTGTTGTTTGCCCGGGTTGGAACGGGCCACTGTCCCGAGTGCCATCGGCCGATCACGGCACAAACGCGGGACCAGATCATCGACCGGATCGGGATGCTCGCGGGCGGCACGCGGTTCCTGCTGCTGGCGCCGCTCATCCGCGGCCAGAAAGGCGAGTATCGCGACCTGTTCGAGGATTTGCTGAAACAGGGGTTTGTCCGTGCCCGCGTCGATGGCCGCGTCGTCCGGCTGACCGACGACCTGCGGTTGGACCGGCAGATGCGGCACAACATCGAGGTCGTCGTCGACCGCCTGGTGGCAGGCCCGAAGATCCGTCCGCGACTGGCCGAGGCGGTCGAGTTGGCCCTACGGCTGGGCGAAGGCAACCTGATCGTCGTGAAGGATGAAGGCGGAAGGATGAAGGATGAAGGGGGAGGTGGAGGGACAAAGGAAAATGCCGACGGATCTTCCGAACTTCATCCTTCATCCTTCATCCTTCATCCTTCCGACCTGGCCCTCTCCGCCCACTACGCCTGCACCCACTGTCAAAAGAGCTTCGAGCCGCCCAGCCCCCAGTTGTTCAGTTTCAACAGTCCGCAGGGCATGTGCCCCGAGTGTAGCGGGCTGGGGCAGATCTATTCATTCGATCCCCAGCGTTTAATTCCCGAACCGAGCCGCTCGTTCCAGCAGGGTTGCATCGAGCTCCTGGGCAAATGGCGCGACATGGGCCGTTGGAAGCGGCACATCTTCCGCGGCGTGGCGGAAACGCTCGAGCGAAAGCACGGACTTTCGCCAGGCACCGTGTTGGAAACGGCATGGGAAGAACTCGACGAGCGGGTGCGGCACGCCCTGCTTTGGGGCACCGGCGACGAGCACGTCACGTTCACGTGGCGGGGCGGAGTCTCCGGCTACAAATGGGGCGGGCCCTTTGAAGGGATCATTCCCAAGCTGCTGGCGCAGTACCGCAACACGCGCAGCCGGCCCCAGCGCAGGCAACTGGAAAAGTACATGCGGATCCTCGGCTGCGAGCGATGCCATGGCCGGCGGCTCAATGCCCAGGCCTGCGCGGTGACCATCACCACGACCGCCAAACTTCCCGGCGCCGATGGCGGTGCGGACGTTTCGCCTGCCCAAGATGTTGAAGGTGGAGAAGTCAGGCCGGACGCCCGCACCACGAAATCGCTGCCGGAGGTTTGCCGGCTTTCCGTCAGCAACGCGGCCGAATTCTTCTCCGCTCTGGTGCTTGACGCCACGGGGGCCACGATCGCCGCCGAGGCCGTCAAGGAAATCCGCAGCCGCCTTCAATTCCTCAAGAACGTCGGTCTCGACTACCTGACGCTCGACCGCACCGCCCCCACGCTTTCCGGCGGCGAGATGCAGCGCATCCGCCTCGCCGGCCAGATCGGCTGCGGGCTGGTGGGCGTGCTCTACATTCTCGACGAACCGTCCATCGGCCTACATCCCCGCGATAACGACAGGTTGCTGGAAACGCTCGCGCGACTGCGTGACCAGGGCAACACGGTCGTGGTCGTCGAACACGACGAAGACACCATGCGGGCAGCCGACCATATCGTCGATTTCGGACCGGGCCCAGGTGTTCGCGGCGGCCGAGTCGTCGCGGCTGGGTCGCTGGCGGAAGTGATCGCCGCGGAGGAGAGCCTCACGGGGGCCTATCTCTCCGGCCGCCAGCAGATCGAAGTCCCCGCGGTTCGCCGCAGCACCCGGAACGGGGCACCCGGTGGGGCATCCGGTACCCTGGGTCCGGGTCGCGGGCGGCTCATCGTTCGCGGCGCCCGCCACAATAATCTGCAGAACATCGACGTCGAGATTCCTCTGGGGGTCTTCGTCTGCGTGACCGGCGTTTCCGGCTCGGGCAAGAGTTCGCTGGTCAACGATATTTTGATCGAGGCCCTGCATCGCGATCTGAACGCCGGGGCACCCGGCGGGGCACCCGGCACCCTGGGTCGGGGTCGCGGCAACCCGGGCGAGTTCGACAAGCTCGAAGGCCTCGAGCATCTCGACAAGATGATTGCCATCGACCAGTCTCCGATCGGCCGCACCCCCCGCTCCAACCCGGCCACGTACATCAAGGTTTTTGATGAAATCCGCCGGCTCTACACCCAACTGCCCGAGGCCAGAGCCAAGGGGTTCGAGCCGGGCCGTTTCAGTTTCAACGTCAGCGGAGGCCGCTGCGAGGCTTGCGAAGGCAACGGTTCCACCAGGTTGGAAATGGATTTTCTCGCCGACATCTGGGTCACCTGCCCCGTATGCGAAGGCCATCGCTTCAACCGCGAGACGCTGCAGGTCCGCTACAAGGGCAAGTCGATCGCCGAGGTGCTGGAAATGGACGTCCAGGAAGCCCTCACCCACTTCGAGAACATCCCGGCCATCGCCGACAAGCTCCGCACGCTGCATGCCGTGGGGATGGACTATGTGAAACTCGGCCAGCCCTCGCCCACGCTCTCCGGCGGCGAGGCCCAACGGATCAAGCTGGCCAGGGAGCTCGTCAAGAAGAGCACCGGCCAGACCCTCTATCTGCTTGACGAGCCGACGACCGGCCTGCACTTCGCCGACATCCAATTACTCTTGAAGGTGCTGCACGGTTTCGTCGAGGCCGGCAATACGGTCCTCGTTGTCGAACACAACACCGAGGTGATCAAGACGGCCGACTGGATCATTGACCTCGGCCCTGAAGGGGGCGCCGGCGGCGGACGCATCATCGCCACCGGCACTCCCGAGGAAGTCGCCGAAAATGCCGACTCGTTCACCGGGCGCGTGCTCAAGCGGTCGCTCGCAAATGGGAGAAGGGGAGAAAGGGAGAAAGGGAGAAAGGGAGCGGGGGAACTCGCGTCCTCTCCCCTTCTCCCTTTCGCCCCTTCTCCCCTTCCTCGCCGCGCCGAGCTGGCCAAGGCGATCAAGGTCCGCGGCGCCCGGCAACACAATCTCAAGGGCATCGACGTGGAGATCCCCCGCGGCCAGATGACCGTCTGCTGCGGTCCCAGCGGCAGCGGCAAGACCTCGCTGGCCATGGATACGATCTACGCCGAGGGTCAGCGGCGTTACGTGGAAAGCCTCAGTTCCTACGCCCGGCAGTTTGTCGATAAGATGCAGAAGCCGCGGCTGGATCACATTGAAGGTCTCTCGCCTGCCATCGCCATCGAGCAGAAGCATGCCGGCCATTCGCCCCGCAGCACGGTCGGCACCGTCACCGAGATCTACGACTACCTGCGGATCCTTGTCTCGCGGCTGGGCCAGCCGCACTGTCCGGCGTGTGACCTGCCGGTCGGCACCCAAACGGCCGACGAGATCATCGATAAGATTATGCAGCGGCCCGCAGGCTCGCGGCTTTACCTCATGGCCCCGCTGGAAATCGAGGTGGGCGAGAAATACGAAGCCTTGTGGGAAGAGCTGCGCGCCGGCGGATACGTCCGCGTGCGGATCGACGGCCAGACCCACACGCTCGATCAACCGCCGCAGATCGACCGGCGGCGGAAGCACCGTGTCGAGGTGGTCATCGACCGCGTTACCATCCGGCCACCCGCGAGCGGGTACCCGGGCCGCGACCCGCGAGCGGGCACCCCGGACATTCGCTCGCGGGTGGCCGGCAGCGTGGAGAATGCCCTGGCCAAGGGGCGGGGCGTGCTCCACGTGACCGAGCCGAACGACGAAATCCCCGAACCCAACTGGCCTGTGGAAATTCACAGTCAGCACTTCGCCTGCCAGAAGTGCGGGCGCAGTTTCGAGCCGCTTTCGCCGCACAATTTCTCGTTCAATAGTCCCTTGGGCTGGTGTCCGGCCTGCGAAGGTCTGGGCGTGCAAACGGGCACAAACCCCGCAGCTTTGCTCCGCGATCCCAAACTCTCCCTGGCCCAGGGTGCCGTTGGCTTGTGGCCCGGCGCGTCGAACCGGCTCTTTGGCCGGATGCTGGAGAGCTTTTCGCGCGGCACCAGCATACCGATTGACGTGCCTTACGACCAGCTTGGCGGCAAGCACCGCCGCCTCATTATGCACGGTACCGGGGAACAATGGTTCGATATTGTTGACAATTCCAAGTCGCTTGCGGCTTCGCGACCTTTTCGTTTCCAATTCAAAGGTCTTTATCCGGCTCTCGAAGAGGCCAGCCGTGTTTCCCCGGGTTTTCGCGGCCGCCTGGAGCACCTCGTCGACGAGGTCGATTGCACGGTCTGCGGTGGCAGCCGCTTGCGTGACGACGCGGCGGCCGTGCGTTTCCGCGGTCGCACGATCGATGAGGTCTGCCGCCAACCACTGGGCAAGATGCTCGCCGCCTTCCTTGCCTGGAAGCCCACCGCCACCGAGCGAAAGATCGCGGGCGAAGTCTACCGCGAGATCTGCAATCGCACGCAATTCCTGGTCGATGTGGGGCTGGAATACCTGACGCTCGCCCGGCCCGCCCCCACCCTCTCCAGCGGTGAAATGCAGCGCATCCGCCTCGCGGCACAGGTCGGCAGCGGGCTGTGCGGCGTGCTCTACGTGCTCGACGAACCGACGATCGGCCTGCACCCCCGCGACAATGCCCGGCTGCTCAAGGCCCTGAAAAAACTTCGCGACCTGGGCAACACCCTGCTCCTCGTCGAGCACGATCGCGAGGTGATCGCCGCCGCCGACAAGTTGTTGGATTTCGGCCCCGGCGCCGGTCGTCAGGGCGGACAGATTGTCGCCGAAGGTTCTCCGCACCAGGTTGGCAAGCGGCGCGGCTCGGTCACCGGTCCGTATCTCACGGGCAAGAAGGCCATTGCCGTGCCCACGAACCGGCGGGTGGTGGAGAAGGACGCGGAGACGCGGAGGCACGGAGAGAGGAGAGGGGAGAGGGAAGACGCGGAGAGGGAAGACGCGGAGAGGGGAGACGTTCGAGGTCTCCGTGTCTCCGCGTCTCCCCTCCCCCCTCTCCGCGGCTCCCCTCCCTCCTCTCCGCCTCCTCATGCCTGGCTTGAAATTCGCGGCGCCCGCCACAATAACTTAAAGAACATCGACGTCAAGATCCCGCTGGGAACGTTCACTGTGGTCACCGGTCCGAGCGGCAGCGGCAAGAGCTCGCTGGTCGAAGATGTGCTCTATGCGTCGCTGGCCCGCACCCTGCACCGCGCCAAGACCTTCGCCGGGGCCCACGATTCCATCCGCGGCATCGAGCAGATCAACAAGGTGATCCGCGTCGATCAGCAGCCCCTGGGGCAGACCCCCAGTTCCAACCCGGCCACGTTCACGGGGGCCTTGGACCTGATCCGCGCGCTCTTCGCCCAACTGCCCGAGGCGAAACTTCGCGGTTACCAGCCGCGGCGGTTCAGTTTCAACGTCCCGGGCGGCCGGTGCGAGAGGTGCGAAGGCAACGGCCAGCTTCGCATCGAGATGCACTTTCTGCCAGACGTGTGGGTCGAGTGCGATACCTGCCGGGGCCAGCGCTACAACGAGGAGACGCTTTCTGTCCGCTATCACGGCAAGTCGATCGCCGAGGTGCTCGACATGCCCTGCGGCGAGGCCGTGCAGCTTTTCAAGAACATACCCAAGATTCGCCGCATCCTGCAAACGCTCTGCGACGTCGGCCTCGATTATCTCACGCTCGGCCAGCCGGCCCCCACGCTCTCCGGCGGCGAGGCCCAACGCGTCAAATTGGCCGCCGAACTCTCCCGGCCCGACACCGGCAACACGCTCTACCTGCTCGACGAACCGACGACGGGCCTGCATTTTGAGGACCTGGCAAAGCTCCTGGACGTGCTCAATCGCCTCATCGAACTGGGCAACACCGTGGTGGTCATCGAGCACAACCTCGACGTGATCAAGACGGCCGACTGGGTCATCGACATGGGACCGGAAGCCGGCGACGAGGGCGGCTATGTTGTCGTCGCGGGGACTCCGGAACACGTGGCGGCCTATGCAGAAGAAAGGATGAAGAATGAAGGCGGAAGGATGAAGAAAGGCAGCAAGTCCACGTCTTCATCCTTCATCCTTCATCCTTCATCCTTCCGCTCCCACACCGGCGAAGCGCTCGCCCGGGTCCTTGCGGCGGGTCCGCACGAACCCCGCAAGCTGTTCGACTTTTCCGCCGCCGAGGCGGAGCGCAAGGGCGATCGCGACATCACCGAAGTCGGCCAGGAGGCCCGCATGCCGTGGGAAATCGACGGCCGCCACTGGCACACCGTGGCCCGCGTTGGCCGCAACGGCAAGCCCTGCCGCTGGGAGGGCCGCACCCTCGGCGACGTGATCGACCGTATCCAGAGCCAATCGGAGTTGTTCAGCGACACCGACTGGAACTCGCGGTCCGTCGTCGAGATCCGCGCGGCCAAGAAGTCGGACGGCTGGTTCTTTCACGCCATCACGGGCGAGGAATGGCTCTTGAAGATGAAGTTCCGCACGGCCCGCAATACGTTTTCCCGCGATGAGCTCGTGCGGCGACTGGACCTCAAGCCGCTGAACGACATGCCCGAGTTGCCGCTGTATGGCACCGAGCCGCGGGTCATGGTCCGCAGTCTTCGCGGTCCATGGCAGGAGATCGAGCTTCGCGTGCATAATTACAGCGAGATCGACCGCCCCGAGTTCTGGAATTTCATCGACCAGGCCGTGGGCGGATTCGGCAAGTACTCGAAGCAGGCCCAGCAGCAGACCGACATCCTGCAGCCCTGGAAGCAACTGGGCCGCAAGTGGCATTTCGCCCGCCGCGGCTTTCCCCTGGGCGGCAAGGTCCAGTGGGAGATGGAAGTGCTCGAGGAACTGGTCGAGTTGCTCAACGAAACGGCCCCCTATGGCCAACTGCTGTGGAACAACAAGCAGGTCGTGCCGCTCTACGTGCCTCAGCAGCACGAGGCCTGGGCCGCCGTGCAAACGAAGAAGCTCGACGCAGTCTACCTGCACCTTACCGGACCCAAGGGCCGCTTCGCCCAGGGACGGATCACGGGCCTGGGCTTCGATGCCCGCGTCGACGGCGAGAAGACCGGCATGGACGTGCTGCGGATCAAGTTCCGCTCGACCGAGGACCTCCGCCGCGGCGACCTGGCCGCGTTTCTGAAGGAGCACTTGGCAGCCTTGGAGAAGAAGGCATAGCCCGTTTGGAGTGCGGTCCTTACCTGGTAGGAAAGTCGGAAACCAAGAAACGTTGACAACAGAATCTCGCCATATTAGAATCCGATGATTCGCTCCATGTGGCTTGGAATCCTCGCCACCTGAGTTGGCGAGCCCCACCCCTTGCCTCCCGCCTTGAGTGGACCCGAACGGTTCGGGTCGCGTAAGCCCCTTCTACAGCCCCCATGAGGCTGCCCGTGATCTCTGCCAAATTCCGTCTTTGGTGCGCATCCTTATGTATAGCGCTGTTGATGTGTGCGTATCCATGCACCTCGTGGGGGGATAGCTCGTGGGAGATTACCCCGCAAAGCCGCAAGGCCCTCGATCGCGGTCTACAGTGGTTGGAGCGGAATCAGGTGCCGGAGGGCAACTGGACGAGCAATGACCTCGGCCTGGTGAGCATGGGTCTGTTGGCCTTCCTCTCCGACGGGCACGCGCCGGGCCGCGGCCGCTATGGCGCCGTGGAAAAGAAGGCGTTGAACTATGTCCTCCACCATGCCAAAGCCTCGGGACTCTTGAACATCGCCGGCGACAAGCGCGACATGTACAACCACGGCCTGTCGACCTTCGTGCTCGGGCAGGCCTATGGCATGACCGGCGATCCGCGGGTGGGGCCGACTTTGGACCGCGCCCTGAAGCTGATCATCCAGAGCCAATGCCGTGACGGCGGCTGGCAATACGAGTCCTGGCAGGCGTCGGATTTCGCCGGCAACGAGGGTCACGACCTGAGCCTGGCGGTGATGCAGGCCAAGGCCTTGCGGAGCGCGGTCGACAGCGGTTTCGAAATTCCGCCGGCGGTGATCGAGCGCGCGATCCGCGACGTCCGTGAACATTACACGCCGCAGGGCTGCCCGCGTGAAGCCGCGGAAGAAGAACAGCAAAAGCACCCGGGTCGATTCACCTACTATAAGAACGGCGGCCAGCCGTCGTTGGCCATGGCGGCGGCCGGCGTCGTTTGCCTGCAGGAATTCGCCCAGTACGACGACTGGCGGATTCCCAAGAACGTTGAGATTATTGAACAGGCGGTGCGTGATCTGTCCAAGGGGAACCGCAACGACCCGCCCTTCGGGAGCGCCTTCTCCGCCTACACCACCTATTACGTTGCCCAGGCCTTGTATCAGGTAGGCGGCGAGCCGTGGAAGCGGAGCTATCCGCTGCTTCGCGACCGCCTGGTTTCCAGCCAGATTCAAGAGAGAAACAACCCGGAGATCGACGGGGGATGGCGAGATTCCGGCGACCAGCTCGGCGGCAAGGAGGGCATGCTTTACGAGAACGTCCGTCGCCTGTTTTGTGCTGGCGATACCGAATCGTTATCTGCCGATCCTCCAGGAAGGCAAGATCGATAGCTTGCGGAAACAATTCGAGAAGAAGTGAGTGCTGCCCATCATCCGGCAGACTTTACGTTAAGCGCGCCCGGAGGGACTCGAACCCCCAACCCTCGGTTCCGAAGACCGATGCTCTATCCATTGAGCTACGGGCGCAAGTAACTATCCTGCAATCACTTACAATGTCGCAAATACCTTGAAAAGCAATGAGCGACCGTTTCCAATCAGGCCACTCAAAACCGTTTATAAAGCATTGTCACGCTTTCGGTTATGGATGTCAAGTTAGTTGGATAGGGCATCGGTTCTTGAGACCGACAGCCAGTCCCCTGAATCGCCGATGACACCCTTCAACGGCGGCGGCTTGTTACGCGTGAAAGATCTCACGGAGGACAGCGAGGAAGTCGGGAAGAGGAAACTCCCGCCGAAACAGTGGATGCTCGCGAAGGCGAATCACGCCGATGCTCGTCGGCTCGGCAAAATCGTTACGGAGGATTTCGCGGGCTGCCTGAACGTGACCGTCTGTGCCGTACAGGGTGCCCAAGCGGAGAGACTCCTGGTACTCGGATTCCACCTGCATGGCAACGATCGTGTAGAGGTCGAGTGCGTGGTGGCGGCCAAGGTTCTTGTCCTCATCCCCCTTGCGATCGCGGAAGGCGAAGAGTTTCATCAAGAGGTACGTGAACGGCAGGGGCACGCGGATTTGCGCCTCGGCGAACTCCCCAGTGGAGCGATTCCCGGAGATTGTCAGCGTAGCCAGCGACTCGTCGATGTGAACGGCTTCTTCCACGGTGTGGGCGTGAAGCTTGATGGAACCGATGGGCCGCGCGCGGACGCCTTTGACATGGAGACGGTCGCGGAATTGCCCCAATGGGCCGACGAGCAGATCGACTTTGATCTCACGCTCCTGGCCCTGCAAATCGAAGTGCTTTTTCCACTGCATGTACATGGCTTCCGGCACGGCCTCGTAGCCGAGTCGGTCCAAGGCGGCTGCGACGGCCTTCATGCTTTCAAGATCGCAGAGCACGTCAGCGCGGAGAAAAAGATCAAGGTCGTTGGTGGCCCGCGGCATCGGCAGTTGCGAGAAGAGCGTCCGCTCGCGTGTCTGATCGAGCCGCATGCGTTTGAGGTAAAGGCCAAAGCCGCCGCCGATCGTAAGCGGGATAGAGTGCTCGCGCAGCTCGAAGAGCAGGTCGAGCAAGTTGGCCGTCAGCGGGTCCATCCATTCCATGGCGGATCATCCTTGCTTCTGGAGGGGCTGAAGAATCGCCTTGCGCAGTTGCTCAGCGGTTTCCTGCTCCCGCTGGTCGCCTTGCATCAACTCCAGGTACGTCTGCACGGGGGATGCAGCCATGTTATCACGCCTATCGAAGTAAACGAAGTCCTCATCGGTCTCCAGGAGTTCGATGTTGGGGAACCGAGATGTTTCTTCAAGGTCGGGGCCGAACCGCTTGAGGAATCTTTCCAGGTCGGAACAGTAGAAGGACTGGATCGGTTCGCGGGCCATGACCGCATATTGGCCTGCCGATGAGGAACCCGTGAGTGCCACCTCCAGGTTGGCTTCCGTTCGCCATTTTGCGAGCCGGCGGCAGAATTCGTCGGGTGTGAAGGTGGTCTTGGCGGTGAGGCGTTGATTGATTTGAGGAGGAACGTAATTCTCGGTGAGGAGTTCGAGGAGTTTGTCGGGCTGGATCAATCGCAGGCTTCGCGTCCGTGGTAACTGCCCTTTCGTGCGTTCGATTACGAGGTCCTGGTCGAGGCTGTTACAAACTTTGGAGACAGTGGCCTGCGTGATGCTTCCCCCGCGGCACTTGATTTCGTCCATGACCTCCGTGATGGACTCGTACTGCGGCTTGAGAAGGAAGACCCGGGGAACGATCGAACTGTTCTTGCGGTAGACGTTCTTGATCACGCCCGCGCGGCGGAAGTTGTTGGGCGACCCCGTTCGGGAAACCAGTATTTCGTCGGGAACCATGATCAAGGCATTGCCGGAGAGGTCGATGCCACTGACCTGCTGTTCCTGAAGGAGCCGCATCTGGGACTCGGGCAGGTACGGGACCACTACCATCGGGAAGGATCGCGGCGGGCTGCTGTTCCGTTTCGCGGTTTCTGCGGCAGCGGCGATTTCCTTGGGTGTGGAAACGGCTTGGCACTCCACCGCGAAACGGAACGCCTTTCGTCCCCACCCGAGTTCTATCGTGGCGTCCGCCTTGCGGGTTTTCGGCCGTGCTTTGCCCACCGGCTCGCATTTCACCGCAACCAGTTTGAGGGGTGACGTGTCCACGCGGCCCTGGGACAGCAGTCGGAACATTTCAGACTGGCGGGGTATCTCTCGATATTGCATCATGTCGTCAGGCTCTCGGCAAAAACGGTTTCGGCTACATTCCTATTATAGCACGTATTCCTGCCTGGGAATACGGACATTAATAGGAAAGTAAATGGCCAGTCAAGGCTGCCTCACGGGATCCTGCCGGGCCACCCCCTGAATGCGGATCGACGGCGTTGAAAACCGGTTTTTGGTTTCTGACTGCTTTCCAGCGCGTGCCTTGAATAATAGAGATGGCAGTCTCGGAGTGTCTCGGCCGGAAAATTGGCAAATCGGCGAGCAGCCGGCTGGTTAGTCAAGAAGCGAATGTATTTTGACACGCCGCAGAAATCCGTTCGATTGGACGGCCTCCACGCAGGAAACACCGCTCTTGACTCGGCGCACAAGGAAACTTAAAATAACAACATAGTTTCCTGAGTACTATCGAAAGTTGAATCCGGATGCAACCGAAACCTCCCTCACAGGGGGAACCGGCCGAAGTCACCGCCCGGCAGCGCATCTTGGCGAGAGCGCGAAACGATTTCCTGGCCCAGGGCTTTCGCAGCGTGACCATGGATGACCTCGCCACCGAGTTGGGCATGAGCAAGAAAACGCTCTACGCCCATTTCGCAAGCAAAAAAGCCTTGCTGGAAGCAATCGTCTCGGACAAGTTTCGCAGCGTCAACGAGGACTTAGCCTCGATTACCAGAGAACCCACGGGTGGCTTTACCGGAATCTTGCAGCGGCTGCTGACATGTATCCATCAACACATTGACGAGATCAAGCCGCCGTTCTTGCGGGATATCCAGCGGGAGTATCCCGAATTGTTCCAGATGGTGGATCATCACCGGCAGGAAGTGATTCAACGGCACCTCGGCGCGGTCCTGGCCGAAGGACAGCGGGAGGGCGCGGTCCGCAAGGATCTTCCCGTACACCTGATCATCGAGATTTTCTTGGCCGCCTTGCGAGCGATCGTGAACCCGTCCAAATTGCAGGAATTGGACCTGACCCCCCAGCGCGGCATCAACACGATTCTCTCCGTCGTGCTGGAAGGCGTACTGAAAAGGGAAAAGAGGGCAATGCGATGACAACGCGCACGCTTGTACGTCTTTGGTCCAGCGTAAGCATGGGAAGCCTGCTGTTGACGTTGGGCGCACTGACCGGTTGCGACCCCGCGGAACAGGAACGTGTTCAGGGATACGTTGAGGGGGAATTCGTATACGTGGCCGCGCCCGCGGCAGGCGCTTTGCAATCGCTCTCCGTCCGCCGCGGCGAGCAGGTGCCGGCGGGCGATCGCCTGTACGCCCTGGATCGCGAGCCGGAACAGGCGGCTTTCGACGAGGCACAGCGAAAGCTGGCGATGGCCCGTGCCAATTGGGAAGACGCGAAGAAGGGAAAGCGGCCTACAGAGATCGAGTCGTTGGCCGCGCAACTGCGGCACGCCCAAGCGGCTCTGGCTTTCTCGGAAAGCAGCCTAACGAGGTACGAGGCCCTGATTCGCAGCAGGGCAGTCGCGCCGGAGGACCTGGAACGAGCGCGCTCGTGCGCAACCAGGATCGTAACCTCGTTGCCCAGTTGAAGGCCGACCTGGAAACAGGGCGGCTCGGTTCGCGGACCGACCAAATCGCCGCGGCAGAGGCCAACGTGCGGGCGAATGAGGCTGAATTGGCCAAGGCCAATTGGGACCTTTCGCAAAAAACGCAGGTCGCTCCTCAAGCCGGCCTGGTCTACGATATCCTCTTCTACGAAGGTGAATGGGTGCCGGCCGGCAAGCCGGTTGTGTCGCTCCTGCCGCCGGCGAACGTCAAGGTCCGCGCCTTCGTGCCCGAAGCGCTCATTGCCGATGTGCAGCCTGGACAGGAGTTGCGAGTCAGCGTGGATGGAGTCGCCAGCCCGTTTCGCGGCAAGGTGACCTACATCGCTCCGCAGGCAGAGTATACACCGCCAGTGATTTACAGCCGTGAAAGCCGGACCAAGCTGGTCCTCATGATCGAGTTGCGTTTTGATCCGCAGGACGCAGCTAAACTGCACCCGGGCCAGCCCGTCGACGTCTATCTCAAAGCGCAGCCATGACCGACGAACTTGCCATCGACGTGCATGGAATGACGAAGCGGTTTGGCTCGCTGGTGGCGGTCGACGCCATCGACTTGCAGGTCCGGCGCGGCGAGATCTGCGGCTTTCTGGGGCCCAACGGCAGCGGCAAGACAACGTTCATTCGCATGTTGTGCGGGCTGTTGCGGGCGGATGCGGGCCGAGGCACTTGCCTGGGCCACGATGTCATTACCCAGAGCGAGGCCGTCAAACTCGAAGTCGGCTACATGACCCAGCGTTTCAGTTTCTGGGAAGACCTGACCATCGCCGAGAATCTCGACTTCGTGGCCCGCGTCTACGGCGCCAGGGACCGGCGACAAGCAGTCCAAGAGAGCCTGGAGCGGCTGGGGCTTGACCGGCGGCGGAACCAATTGGCCGGTCAACTCTCGGGGGGGTGGAAGCAGCGGCTGGCACTGGCGGCCTGCCTGATTCATCGGCCCAAGTTGCTGCTGCTCGATGAACCGACTGCAGGTGTCGATCCCAAGGCCCGCCGGGATTTCTGGGAGGAGATTCACCAGTTGGCGGACCAGGGGCTGACGTTCCTGATCGTGACCCACTACATGGACGAAGCGGAGCGCTGCCACCGGCTGGCCTACATGCTCTACGGGAAGCTGTTGGCGTTCGGCACGGCGGAAGAGGTGATCGAGCGGGCGAATATTACCACATGGTCGGTCAGCGGCCCGGGTCTGGCGGGACTAGCCGAGAGACTTCGCATCCTGCCCGGCGTGCAACAGGCGGCGATATTTGGCACGGCCTTGCACGTCAGCGGAGATGACGCGGACGCTCTGGAAAAGGCCCTCGCCTCCTATCGCACGGCTGAGTATCGTTGGCAGCGCATCTCCAGCGGACTTGAGGATGTGTTCATCCATCTCATGGACGTATCTCAGGCGGAGGAGCGACGATGAACGAGTTCTCCGGCTCTTCGCTCAAGCGGCTCTGGGCCGTGGTGATCAAGGAATTCGTGCAAATGCGCCGCGACCGCCTGACTTTCGGCATGATGGTCGGCATCCCGCTGATCCAATTGGTGCTGTTCGGATTCGCCATCAATGCCGATCCGCGGCATTTGCCGGCCGGCGTAGTGCTCGCCGACAACGGTCCCTTCGGCCGCACGTTGCTGGAAGCCATGCGCCACAGCAGCTACTATGACTTTGTCCGGCTGATGAAGACGGAAGATGAAGCGAACCGGGCTTTGGTCCGCGGCGAAGTTCTGTTCGTCGTCAACATCCCGGAGAATTTCAGCCGCGACCTGGTTCGGGGCGACCGCCCAGTCTTGTTGGTGGAGGCTGATGCCACGGACCCCGCCGCTACAAGCAACGCCATCGGTTCCCTATCGGCGATGCTGGACACGGCCCTGCAAAATGATCTGAAGGGCCCACTAGGGTCTCTCGGTGGAACGCCGGGTCCGGTGGACCTGCGAGTCCATGCCCGCTACAACCCAGAGGCCATCACGCAATACAACGTCGTGCCCGGCTTGATGGGTGTTGTTCTGACGCTCACGATGATCATGATTACCAGCTTGGCGATCACTCGCGAACGCGAGCGGGGCACCATGGAGAATTTGCTTTCCATGCCCCTTCGGCCGTTCGAAGTGTTAGTCGGCAAGATCGTGCCCTACATCTTCGTTGGATACGTCCAGGTCTCATTGATTCTCCTCGCATCGCGGGTTCTGTTTCACGTGCCGATGGCCGGCAGCGTTGTTCTTCTACTTGCACTGACCTTTGTGTTCGTCGTCGCCAATCTGGCGGTGGGGATTACGTTCTCCACGTTGGCACAGAACCAGCTCCAGGCCGTGCAGTTGACGTTCTTTTTCTTTTTGCCCTCAATCTTGCTGTCGGGCTTCATGTTTCCCTTCCGCGGCATGCCCCGCTGGGCCCAGATCCTCGGCGAGGGTCTGCCGCTGACGCATTTCCTGCGCATCGTCCGCGGCATTATGCTTAAGGGCAATGCCCTTGCCGACGTGGCTGGCGAGATCTGGCCGATCGGGCTATTTGCGACGGTCGTCTTGGCCGTGGCCGTCACGCGCTATCGGCAGACTTTGGACTAGGGCGACACCCGCGCGACTACCACCGGGTGTAGACTACACCCGACACCGGGGTTTTGGGGGGTTTCGCGGGGATTAGAGAAGCCAAGAGCAATCGTCGTAAACCCTTGGAAAATAGCGTTTTAGCCGCGTTTTCTTGGGTTCTTGTCCGACACCCCGAAATGAATCCGAAGACCGATGCCCTATCCATTGAGCTACGGGCGCGTCCCCACCGACCCCGCGTCGGTGGAACAATGACTGAGTGGCAAATACGACTAAAATCCCTCATATTCCCCGTTTTCCGCCGACCGCCCTTTGGCTGGCCAATCATCGCTCCACCGGCGAGCCCGGTGGTGGCGTTTACAGTTTGAGATCTTACCTATTCTAACAGCATAGACCCCTCAATTCTTGGTCAAGCATAGCAAAAACTAGCTTGACGGCAAGCCAGAGCGCCACTGCTCGGATTACGCTATCCGGATGGGCCGTGCGCCCGGCGGTGGTGCGTCATTCGCCGTTGCTTCGCTGGCAAAGATCTACGGCCTTTTGAAGCGATTGCAGCGGGTCTCCGGTGGGCAGAAACTCCTGCGCCACGTAGCCGGTAAAACCCGTGTCGGATATCGCGCGCATCACCGCGGCGTAGTTGATTTCCTGGTTCTCGTCGATCTCGTGCCGGCCCGGCACTCCCGCCGTGTGATAATGGCCAATGTAGGGATGGAATTGCTTGATCCGGGTGATGAGGTCGCCTTGCATGATTTGGACGTGAAAGATGTCGAAAAGGACCTTCATCCGCTCTGAACCAATCTGCCGGCAAACCTCCACAGCCCATTCGACCTTGTCGCACATGTAGTCGGGCACGCCGATCATCCACTGGGCGACGCGGCTATTGAGCACTTCCAGACAGAGGGTGACCTTCTTGCGTTCAGCATGCGCAATGACGGTTTTCAGACCGGCGACGGTGTTCGCCAGGCCAACTTCGTCCGGCATACCCTTGCGGAGGCCGGAAAAGGTGATTACCGCGGGAAAGCCGGCCAATGCGGTGGCATCGATCGCTTCCTTGATTTTCGCCGCGCACCCTGCATGGTGCTCCCTGTGACTCCAGCCTTCCAGAAAGCTGTGACTGGGTGTCATCGCGCAGATCAGCCCATTTCGCTTGAGGACCGACCATTGATCGGGCGAGACCAATTCGATGGACCGGATTCCCATGGCCGCGGCCCGGACGGCGAGCGGCTCCAAGCCCAGCTTTTCGAAGCACCAGAAACACACCGAGTGCTTGAAGCGGCCCCGCGCACGTGCTGGCGGAGCCGCGCGGCGGGGTTCTTCGGCGGCAACCAGACCAGGCCGGCCGACAACCGACACGGCCAAGGCGCCGGCCGCCGCGCGGAGCCACTGCCGCCGCGCGGAGCCACTGCCGCCGCGCTGGCATCGGCAATTCGCTATTCGTAGCAGGTTGGTGCATGGTTCAGTCCTGGAGGATAGTTTACGGTTTCCGAATCCAACTCTTCCATGTCTTCATCGACTGCTGGAGGTATTCTCGGGCGTCGCCGGGAATGCCGTAGCACATGACCCCGACAGGCCCTCGATAGCCGATCTCCCGCAAGGTGGCCAGCAGGGCACGGTTATCGAAGTCGCCCTGGTCGAGCGGTTGGATGAGACCGTGGGTCCAGGTCTCCGCCCCGATCTTCGCCCCGCAGATCGTCACGCAGAACAGTTTGTCGGCGTTGGCCCGCAACAGTGGCCGGTAATCCTTGTTCCCTTCGACCTTGAGCCAGTGGCAGACATTGAAATTGAAACCGACCTGGGGATGGTTCACCCGCTTGACCAACTCGATGTTCAGCGGCACGCTCTCGTTCCAGCAGTTGACGTGGTTATAGGCGGAGATCCGCACGCCCGCTTCTGCGGCGGCGTCGCCCAATTCGCGGAGGGCCTTGACGGCCGGGGCCATCCCGGCGGGATCGCCCGGCTTCAAACCGTCGAGGGTTACCACGACCGTCACCGGGCGCCCCTTGAGCTTGCGAATGGCTTGCGGAACCTGGGCGTCGTAGCGGGATGCGGCCTTGGGCGCGAGGTTGATCGATGTTTGCAGGAGGTAGACTTTCAATCCGGCTTCGTCGGAGGCTCGGAGGGTCTCGTCGAGTCCGGGTCCGGTCAGAAGCGGATAGCCCGCTCCGTCGAAACCGACCTCGCGGAGCATCTTCGCCAGGTCTCCGGCCGTGCGCGGCTTGATCCCCGGAACGCCGACTTCCACGCAATAGGCGTAGACCTTCGGCGCCGGCGCCGCGGCCTCGGCTTGACGGTGAGCAGGGGCGACAAAAGCGAATAATCCCGCGAGGAACACCACTCTACAAGTACGCATGATCGGTTCTTTCCCTGAAAACTTGGTTCGATACCCTACGATGGTCTCGGAAAATGACTGGCGTGGCCTCAGTCTTGCAGCAATTTCTGATGCTGAAAGATGGCCAGGACCCGTCGTCCCCCCCGATATTGTAAGCTATGAGAAGTTTCATGGCCAATGGCCACCACTTTCGAAATCTCACAGCTTGTAGCCGATCTTCCGCAAGAGGTCCTTCCGCCACTTGATTTCCACGTCGTCCTCAAGGCCCTTGGGCGGGAACCCGTCTACCACGCCCAGGATGCCCCGCCCCTGTTCGGTCTGGGCAACGACCACCTCGGTCGGGTTGGCGGTAGCGCAGAAAATGCGGCACACTTCCGGTACCATCTTGACCGCGTTCAGCACGTTGACCGGATAGAAACCCTCGCCCAAGAACAGGATAAACGTGTGGCCGGCGGCGATGGTTTCGGCGTTCTTTTGCGCCAGTTCGACCATGGCGGGATCGGTGCCCGACCAGCGCACCAGGCACTTGCCCGAGGCCTCGCAGAACGCCAGGCCGAACTTGATACCCGGCACGGCGCCGACCAGGGCTTCGTGGATGTCCTCGACGGATTTGATGAAGTGGGTCTGCCCGAGGATGAAGTTGACCGCCTCGGGCTTGTCGATTTTCACGCTGATAAGTTGCACGGTGGAGTCCTCCTTAGTTGCATTCTAGCAAACTACTCGGCGACTTGCGATTGGGCCGTGCGAAAAAGGGCGGCTGGCAATCGGCCTTGACACAAATCGGCTGGAAATCTACTCTCACGCAGCCTCATGTCATCAAGTGCATCACCCCAGCCGAAATGCGACACGCGTCCTGCGGTGCCCGCGGGCGATCGGATCGTGCTCAGCGTGATGGCCTTGCTGCTGGCCGTGCAGATTGGCCCCTGGTGCTACGGCCAGGCCGACGCTCCCGGCTATGTCTCGATAGCGCGGCACATTGCCCACGGCGCCTTGAGAAGCATGGACAGCCCGGTCCTGTGGTATCCGCCGGGCTATCCCCTGCTTCTCAGTCCGCTTTTCCGTCTGCGCTACTTGCCGCTCTTGGAGATTTCTGTCGTCCACTGGTTCCTGTCCGTCGCGCTGCTGTGGGGAACGTACCGTTGGGCGCGGTCGCTGGCCCCGCAGGGCGCGGTCTGGATTGCCGCGCTCAGCGTCGGCACCTGCGCCGTGTGGGTCCTTTATCGGCAAGTAATGAGCGAAACGGCCTTCATGGCCGTGATGGTCTGGCTGTTGGTAAGCCTCCAGGCCCTGGCCCGGCCGCGGGACCGAGGCAGTTTTCTGGCCTGGCTGGCCGCGGCCGTGGGACTCACCATCGCGCTGTGCCTGATCCGTTTGATAGGCATCTCGCTGGCGGCCGGCGGTTCCTGTGCGCTGTTGGCCGCCGCGGGGCGAAAACGGTTTTTCCCCAACCGGCCGGCCTCCGAAGTCGTTTCCTGGCAGCCCGCCCTGGGTGCCGGGCTGCTGGTGAGCGCTGCGGCGGTGATGACCGTGGGAGGAGTATTCTTGCAGGGGCGTTGGGCCGAGCAACCGGCGGGCGCCATGGCCTACTGCACCAGGTGCGAGGCCGGGGGCGGCGCGGAGATCCTTAACAATTACGGGCCCTGGTTTGCCCTGGTGGTCAACGAAATCGGCCGGATCACCGTCCCCTTCATGATCAAGTCGTACGGCTATATTGGTTGGTGGTGGGACGTGAACATGTTGATTTACGTCCCCTGGTTCGCCATGCTGCTTTACGGTTATGTCCGCTGGATCCGCCGCAGCGACGATCCGTTGGCATGGTCCCTGCCGTTCTTTCTTGCCGTCCTGACTCACTTCCATTCGGAGACGGGCGGGCGGTGGTGGGTGCCGATGACTCCCGCCTTCTTTATGTGCCTGTGGTTCGCTCTGGAGCCTTGGGGCCAGCGCCGCCGCGTAATACGGGCCGTCTGGCTGGCGCACGTTGTGACGTCCTTGTTTTATTGGCTCTGGGTCGATTTGCCGCGGGCCCGCCGCTTGGATCAACAGTGGCCAACCGTCCACAGCCTGGCCAATCAGATCACAGTCGACAGCAATCGGGTGGTGATCGGTGAAAAGGTGTCGGACTTGGGCGCTCTGCTGGAACTGCAACTCGATCGCCGCGTCAAAGAACACGCGGGCGACGCCCCCATTCCGGCCGCGGCGCAGTGGCTGATCCTTCCGAGCGAACAGCCACCGCCGCCGGGTTTCGTTCCGCAGTCAAGCTGCGGAAACTGCACGTTGTTGCACCGGGGCGAAGGATATGCTCGGAAATAACTTCCGCGTTCTGGATTCTGGATGCCATCCCGGCTTGCTGCCTGTTGAGTTGATTAGCCGCAAAGCGGCAGCATAGAATCAAACACCCGCCAGAACTTCAAGGCGACGGGCAGTAGCGGTCAGTGTGAGTATGCCACCCGTCTGCACCAGGCCGCCGCTGCCGCTGATTGCGCCAGAATAGGTGCTTCTAGTGCCATCGCCGCCGGTCGTGACAACGCTGCCGCCAAGGTTGATCGGCGCGTTGCCGCTCACGGAACCGACATTCAGGCTGTTGCCCGCCAACTCGAGGCTGCCTGGGACTGAAACGGTACACCGTTTCCGCTAATTATGCCATCAGTTGGCAAGGTTATGATCAAGGCCGACACACGGTTGTTACATACTCGTTACACCATAGCGGGTGCTTCTCGGGTACAATCCGGCTCAGCGGGCGGGAACTTTCCCCTGTTCGCAACGTCTAAACAGAGGAAGTTCGTAGGTCCGCCCACTTTAGGCGGTCTTTGCACCGAAGAAGCCGCCAACCACGACCACGACCATGAGTACATGGTGCCCGACATGGTGCCCGGGCGGGACTACGAACGGCCTACGGGGGTCAAGCCCGCCTCGGTAACCTAGAATTGAACACGGAAAACCAGCAACAGACCATTTCCTACAAGGATTCGACCCATGCAACGGCTTACATTTCTACTGGCAGCGGCAGTAGTCCTGATCGCAGCGGCGTCGCAGGCCCTGGCCCAGGCCGACGCCCAGGCCGCCTATCGGCAGGCGCAGACGGCGTTTCAGGCTGGGCGGCACGCCGAGGCCCGCGACCTGGCCAAAAAAGCGGCCGAGACCGACCCCAAGAACCCGGAGGTTTTTCTGCTGCTGGGAAAAGCCCATTATGAGCTGGGCGAGTTGGACGACGCCCTGGCCGCCTGGAAACGGACCCTGGCCCTGGCCCCGGAAGAACCGTTTGCCCAGAAGATGCTGGAGGCGGTCCAGGCCCGGCGAACCGACGTCGATACGCGGATCAAGCTGGCCGAGGCCCTGGTCGGCGAGGAACTCTTATTGCCGGCCGGCAGCGAGTGCGAGAGCATTCTGGGCAACAAGTCGCTGAGCAAGGCCCAACGGGCCAAGGTCATGACGCTCAAGGCTAACGTCCTCATTCACTCGGGCCAACCAAACACGGCCATGATGATCATCCAAGAGGTTCTTACCATCTACCCAAAAGAGGCCGACCCGGCCGAAACGGCCCTCCTTATGGGTCGGGCCAAGCTCCACGCGGGCGGCGACTTGAACTTGACGGCCGAAGGGGTCGCGGCGCTCAAGGAAGTCGTGGTTAAGCACGCCGGGACCCGGGCGGCGGCAACCGCCCGCTTCGAGCTGATCTCGTTCGACCTGGCCCAAGGGGCTGACGCCGTTCGGGCTGACGCGCTGGCAAAATGGATTGCCGAGAACCCCAAGCACCCCGCAGCGACCGATGGACGGCGGAAACTGATTGAAGCCTACCTGGCCATCACGCGGCAAGAGGTCCCGCCGACGGCCGATAGCCCGCTCGGCCAGTTCGATCTCCTGGCACTCGCCGTGGCCCACGAGTTGTTGGCCCAGTCCGTGCGGGTCGATGAAGCCAAGACGGTGGTCGAGAACTTTTCCAAGCAATTCGAGTCCCAATATGCGGCCCACGGGGCGTGGTCGGCCGCAGTCACCGGCATCTCAAAGCTGTTGGCGGAGCCGTTGCCTCGGGCCGTACGGCTGCCGCTGTTGCGGACCTTGGCCAACCTCAAGACGCAGATTGCCGTGAAATACTTGGAGAAGGAAGCCCAGACCGGGCGCCTGGCCTCGGCCGACGCAAAAGAACTCCCCCCGTCGCTGGCCGATGCGGTAGCCGCGTTGGGCGCGATCAATCGCGAAGATCCGGCCCACGGCGCTTGGGCCGATCTGGTCGGACTTGCAGCCCAGACGCGGACCTACGCCGCTTCGCTGCCGTGGCCGGATCGGGTCGCGGCCTTCCGCGCCTCCCGACGCCTGGGCCGTGGCCATCCTGCTGCCGGTGATCCGGGCCAATGCCGACGCCGGCAGCGTGAAGACCGCCGTGGAGCAGTGCCAGGTCGTGATCGCCGATTACAGCCCGCGACAGGAAGCCAGCGCGTGGGACCTGCGGACAGGTCTCAGCCGGCAAGTAACTGCGGCCCTGCGGGCCGACGACCCGTCATGGCCCGGCGCGATGCAGGCCCAGGCGGCATTGCTCGACGCCTATGCCCGATTCCTCTTCGCGGAGAACGTCAAGGCCGGCCACGGTGACGAGAACGCCGAACTTTCGAAGGTGCAGAAGGAGATGCTCGACGTGCTGACGCGGCTTGTCGCCCAGAAGGTTTCGCTCGCATCGGTTGCCATGAATCAAGCGGCCGAGGACTTGAAGCCTTGGATCGAGCGCGGCCACTGGGTGGTGGCCGAAGAGGTCTACGCCACGCTGGCCAAGGCCCTGCCCGAGACCGAGCGCCGCCAGGCCGAGCTGGCCGTGGTGAATCTGTGGATTCAGCAGGTCCGGCAGCGTGACCATCGCCTCGTGGCGGCCGGGCTGACCGTGCCCAGGGAACTTGACCCCGCGATGAAGAAGGCCCTCGTAAAATGCTACGAGATGCAGGACGGGCTGGAGGAAACAAACCCCAGGCTGCCGCAGATTCGCGTGGTCTGGGCCTCAGTCGCCAACCATTACAAGGCGCTGGACTACGACGACGTGGCGGAAGCGGCGATCCGCACCAAACCGGACGCGGCCAAACCGGACGCGACGAAACCGGACGCGGCCAAACCGGACGCGACGAAACCAGACGCGACGAAACAGGACAAGGAGGGCAAGGAGAAGGCCGTCGCGGCCGCCGATCAGTACGCCGAGTTCCAACTCATCCGCCTGCAGGAATGGCGGGCGCGGCGGGACTTGACGCGGCAGTTGAAAGAATACGGCGCGGCAGAGAAGATCGCCCTGACGCCGGCCCTGAAAGCAACCCTTGACGCCTGGACGAAGTTTATCACCGATCGGCCGACGAGCCTGCTGGCGGGTCAGGCCGTCGAGCAGGTGCTTGGCATCGGCCGCTTGTTCGAGCAGCACGCCGCCTACGGCGTGGCTGCCGCTATCTACGGCGATTTTGCCAAGTTCGCCGCGGGTGTGAAGATCCTGGCCCAGGCCGCGCCGGGCACGGCAAGCGCGGCCGAGCGGGCCGCGCTGGCACGAGCTTCGGCACTGGAAATGGCCGCGAACAAGGCCCTGGCCAAGTCAACGGCCGATCGCAAGCCGGGCGATCCGCCTCCGGCCAAACTCAGCGACGAGTTCGCCGCCTCGATTGCCGCCTACAAGGCCTTTATCGACGCCTATCCCGACGGACCGAACGTGGGCGGCGCGATCCGGCAGGTCATGGCCGTGGCGATCGAGTATGCCCGCATCGACGCCTGGGACGTGGCCGAGGGCGTTTACGCCGATCTGCAGAAATCGAACCTGAAGCTCCGCCGGCCGGAACGGCTGGACTTCGCCCGCGGCCTGTGCCAGCTTGGCCACGCCATGCCGGACCACGCGCGGGAGGTCCTCACGGCCCTGAACGCCGCGGGGCTGGGCAGCGAGGGTGAATCGCGCGAGGAGGGAGAAACGGAACTTGCCATGCACGATAGGCGTGGCGATCGCCGAGGCGGCGGCGGAATGGGGGGCATGGGCATGGGCGGCATGGGTATGGGCGGCGGTTTTGGCTTCGGCGGCGGCATGGGTGGCGGCGGCAACTTCGGCTTGGGTGCTCCAAGCAGCGGGTCGGGGGCCTCCACGGCGCCCGACGCGACATTGTCTGCGCCGGCTGCTTCCACTGCGGCCAACAAGCCTGCTGACGCTGCGGCCCAGACGGACAATCCGTTTGGTGATATCCCACCCCCCGCCGCGCAACCTCCGGCCCGGCAGCCGGTCCAGCCTTCGCCCGAGGCCCAACGCGATTCCCAGCTTCTGGCCATGATCCAGCAGCAGGAGCGGCAGCGTTCCGCCCGCGTGGCACAGCTTGGCCAGCAGACTATGGAGTACAACGATGACAGCGCACTTCTAAATCATCGCGGAGGGCAGCCGGTAGCGCAGGGGCAAGCGCAGCAGTACGTTGTCCCCGGGGCGGCGGTGCCGGTCCTCTCCGAAGCCGAGCTGGCCCGGTTGGAAAAGGCCCTCGATGCCGCCTACGTCATTTTCCAGGGCATTCGCAAGAACTACGCCGATTCGCCCACCGCGCAGCAGGCCCGGGCGGAAATCTTCGTCGTCATCGGCCACTGGCGGGGCCTGACCCAGTGGCAGCGGTCGGCGGCCATGACAGAGCGCTTCCTTGCCGACAATCCGTCCGACGCACAGCTCCCGCAGCTTCGGCTGGAGACTGCCCGCGATCGGTTGCGTTGGGCCGCTAAACCGATCGAGCGGACGATGACCAAGCAGGAGATGCTGGCCGAGGTCTCGTCGCGCTTCGCCGCCGCACGGACGGATTTGACGAAACTGATCGGCGATTTCCCCAAGGAAAAGACCTGCCAACAAGACGCGCAATGGGAGTTGGCCAACAGTTATCTGACCGAGGCCCGCGCGATCAGTGCCGTCAGCCCCACGCTGGCGCGGGGTCAGTTCGTCCGCGCGGCGCGGGAGCTGCGGGCGGTGGCGGCCAAGTATCCCGATCATCCGCGGCTGGCCGCCGTGCCGCAGATGCTGTGGGGCATCGCGCAGGAATTGGAGGGACGCGGCTTTGCCGAGGAAGCGATCCTGGTGTGGAACGAACTGGCGATCTACGATCCGATCAACGCCCTGGCCCAGCAGGCCCTGATGAAGACCGCCGCCGCCTACCAGACGAGCCTCAAGCGTCCGCTCAAGGCGGCGGAGACCTACCTGGAGTTGAACTTCATCCGCGGCGGCAGCGACCAGGGGATCCAGGACGCCGTGTTCCAGATCGGCCTGTCGTTGAAGAACGAGAAACGCTGGATCGAGGCCCTGCTGGTGCTGCGGACCTTTGTCGACAGCTTCCCCGCCAACCCGCAAGCCGGCCAGGCCCTGACCATGGTCGGCCAGATCCATCAAACGAATGAATCCTGGAAGGACGCCATTGCCGCCTACAAGCGGGTCATCGCCGAGTACAAAGAGAGCAAGTGGGTCCAGGAGGCCAAGTGGTCGATCGCCGAATGCACGATAAACCTCAGCCAATGGCGCGAAGCCGGCGAGGCCTACCGCGACTACGCGGCCGCCTACCCGCAAGATCCCAAGCTGGCCGAGGCCAACCGGCGGATCGAAGTACTCAAGGACCTGGCCCGCTACCAGGGCCTGGTCGACGAAAAAGGCCAGCGGAAGGCCTTCGACGCCCAGTTCCAGATCGCGCAGATCGTCCGCACGCAGCTTTCCAATCCGGTGAAGGCCATCATCGAATACCGCAAGGTGGCGAAAAACTGGCCGGAGAGCTACGTGGCGGCCAACGCCCTGTACGAGATCGGCACGTCCTATCTGGGCCTGGGCGAGACGGCCAAGGCCCGCGAGGCGTTGCAGGCGGTCGGCAAGGACTACCCCACCAGCCCGCTGGCCGGCGCGGCCTTGTTCATGGTCGGCAAGAGCTTCGAGGACGAGGCCAACAAGCTGGCGACGGTCACGCGCGAGAAGGCGGTCGAGGAAGCCAAGGAACAGGCGCAGAAGGAAGCCTACGCGGCAAGCCAAGAGTATAATGCCCGCAACCTGGATGTGCTCGCCTCGCGCGTGAGCAGCCTGAAGAAGGCCGGCAAAGGGCAAGCGGCGATCGAAGGGCAGGAGGCCGCGAACACCTACAGTGGGAACACGCTGGTGAACGCGGGCACGGTCATTTTCGCCCAGAAGGCCCAGCAGGACGTTGAGACGCTTACGGCCACGCAGCTTGCCGACCGTCAGGACAAGATCAACGCCGCCCTCCGCAAGGCAATCGATGCCTACGCGGCGGCCTCGAAGATTCCGGGCGGCAACAAGGCCGACGCCGCCCTGCTGCAAATGGCCACGATCTACGACCAGCGGCTGAAGGACTCGAAGGCCGCCGTGCAGACGTGGTTGGAGATCGTGCGGCAGTTCAGCGGCACGGCCGTAGCCGAAGACGCCAGTTGGAAGCTGGCCCAGTATTATGAGCGCGAGGGCAAGTACGCCGAGGCCATCGAGGCCTACAATGCGTTCCTGCGGAACTACCGCCGCAGCCCGAACGCCGGCTCGGCCCAGTTCGCCGTCGCCGAGTGTTACGAGCACCTAGGCCAATGGGTGGCCGCGATGGATTCCTACAACAACTACCTGAACAACTTCGCCGACGGCCCGTTGGCCGCTAAGGCGAAGGAACAGATCAACTGGATCAAGACGTATCGATTGTAAAAACCGCGTAGGGTGGGGCGCAGGCGCACCATGACCGACTGCACGGCACATTATGGTGGGCCGGCGCTCGCTACGCGATCTGGTCCCACCCTACCAACAAACGGAGACCCAACCATGAAAGAATACCTGACCTTGCTCGCCCTCGGCCTGATGATCGGAGCCTGGTCCTTCGCACGTGCGGCGGATCCAAAACCCGAACCGGCCAAACCCGAACCGGCCAAGACCGAGGCCAAACCGGAGGCCACGCCGAATCCCAAACCTGAGCCAAAGCCTGACGCCGAAGCGCTCTTCACCAAGGGCCGCGAAGCGCTCTTTCAGGGCAAGTACGACCGGGCCATCGACCTCTTGGCAAAGGCCGTCGCCGCCGATAAGACCAAAACCAGCTACCGGCTGAACCTCGCCCGGGCGTGCCGCTATGCCGGCAAGGACGACCAGGCCATCGAGAACCTGGAAGAGATTCTCAAGGCGTCGCCCGACCATGTCGAGGCGGGCCAGACCCTGGCCGAGCTCTATTCCGCCGCCAAGCGCTGGAAGGACGTGGTGCGCGTGCTCGATCCGCTCTTGAAGTACCGCCACGATTATCCCACCTACCACATGTTGGCCGAGGCCCAGGACAATCTCGGCGACCGCGAGAAGGCCCGTAAGTCGTACGAAGAAGCGTTGAAGCTCAACCCGCAAAGCGCCTCGGACCACTATCAGCTCGGCAACATTTACCTGGCGGGCAACTTCTTCGCGCTGGCCGCCGAGTCGTATCAGTCGGCCTTGCGGCTGGGACTGGACAGCCCCGTGATGCGCTACAAGCTCGGCTCCGCCTATTTCAACTTGCGGAACTATTTCGGCGCCATCAGCGTGCAGACGGTCAAATCGGGCGCGGCGGGCACGATCAATGGCCCGTGGTACCTGATCGAATCCGTGCCCGGCCAGAAGGACGCCTTCCGCTGCGCCCCGGAGAACTCGGCCATCTACCAGATCGCCAAGGCCGTCGCCGACGGCATCGAGGATCGGCCCGACATTCACGTGCTGCGGGCGACGATTTACCTGAACGCCCGGCGGTATGCCCAGGCTTACGAGATGTTCACTAAAATCGGTCCCACGGTCAAGGAAGACAAGGCGCTGTTCTACTATTACTATGCCCAAGCGGCCTTTGGCACCGGTCAGTACGATCGTTATCTGGAGCTGCTCGAACAAGCGATCCAGCTCGATCCACCGGCCTACAAGGCGACGCGCGTGGACGCCTTCCTGGCCGTGGCCGACCAGTTCAATCAGGCCGGCAACCTGGACAAGTACATCGATTTTCTCGTCAAGGCCGTAGCCGAGAGCCCGCAGACCGCTTCGCTGCATCTCAAGTTGGGCTCGGCCTACGAGGAGGCCCGCAAGTTCGACCAGGCCATCTCCCAGTGGCGGATGGTGCTTGACCTGGAGCCGGACCATCCCGAGCGGATCAAGCTTCTGAACCTGATCGAGAAATATTCCGGCGGGGTGAAGATGACCGTGGTGCCCGGCGAGAAGGAGAAACCGACGCCGCCGAAGAAGGTTGCTCCCAAAGACGAGCGGCCGAAGGCCATGCCAGCGACGAAGTCGGCGTCGCAATGATTCCATGCCACCTGCTTCCATCCCGCAGTGTGGGGCCCGCACCCGCTTGACTCGCCAGTTCCTCCTGGTTTAGACTCACTCTCGTGAGAAATCAGATTACCAGTCTGGAAAACACGAGAAATCAGCCACGAGCGTACCCGACACTTGTTAAACGTGGGCTAGGATCACAAGCACTCAACGTATAAGTCGAAGGCGGCTATCATCCGCGCAAGTCGAGCCTTTGCTATCCACAGCTTCCGCTTAGCCAGCTCCAGCGCGTGCTCGGCCGACTCGGCAAGGTGCGCGAGACGGAATTAGTCCGCGGGTTTCGCGCGTGGGTGCGGAAGAATTTCGTGCATGATGACGGTTGACGCGTGGAGTTTATCGCGGCTAAGTTGAGACGATCCGCGCCACGAAGCGAGCAAGCAAAAGGGTCTGGCCGTGCGGCCGTGGAAAAGTTGATAAAGGTCAGTCGCAATGGAACCCATTGATTTTGCCAAGACATTCAAGGACCTCTACACGGCCACAGGCCGCATCCAGGAGGTCAACGCCGCAGCAGGCACTTTCTTCGCGGTCGACGGCCACGGCCCTCCGGGCGGCGAAGCGTTCCAGAAGGCGATCGAGTGCCTTTATGGGACAACCTACACCGCCAAGTTCATGCTCAAGCACGAAGGGGTCGTGGACTTCAAGGTGGGCAGGCTGGAGTGCATTTACCTGTCGGATTGTTGCCAGACCCCGAAGGACCAATGGCAGTGGCGGTTGATGCTCAGGGTGCCGGACACGATCACGGCCAAACACCTCGCTCAGGCCAGGAAAATCCTCCAAGAGAAGAAAGGGCTTGATGCCGCGGCGGTGCGACGAATCCGCTGGAAGGAAGGCCGCGCGGTGCAGGTGCTCCACGTCGGACCGTACGATCAGATCGGCGCGACCTACGGCCAACTGGACAGCTACGCCGGCCGCAACGGCCTGGTCGCCCAGTGCCCGGCCCACGAGATCTATATCAGCGATCCGCGGCGGGTAGCCGCCGAGAAACTGAAGACCATCGCACGCCTGCCGGTGAAGAAGGCGAGCAAGGTGTGAACCGGCCTCCGATGCCCACGGCCGCCGCGGAGGCGAAGTAGCAGGGGCCGGACTGCGTCGACTTCGTGCTCAATGACCTTTTCGTGGCCCTTGAATTGCGATTATTAAAGCGAACTCGATACATTCGAGAACACGCTGCTAGCGCTTGTGCCAATCGTCGTGATGGCCGCAAGGCAGACGCAGATGATCAGCGCGAGCATCACCGCGTACTCGACAGCGGTAGGCCCGTCCTCGGAAACGAGAAAGCGGCGCAGCTTGGCAACTAACGATCTCATGTTTACCCCTTTCGGAAGCGCAATACCTAAAGAATATCAAACCCAAATTAGGCTTCCAAATAAAGCCTACTACACAAAAACCATCTCGTTTCGTGCAAATAGGGATCGTTTTGTGCATACATGCCGCTCCGGCCGGCTCGCGACTCGTCCAGTCACCCCGCCAGCGAGCAAAACCGGCGATGGCGTGCTGGCCGTCGCGAGCAACCAATGGCAAGACCAAACAAGTAAATTGCGGTGGGGCAACAAAGAATCTGGCCGGGGTTTCTTGGCCTTCTCTTTCTCTGGGATCGATTTTCGGTTAGCCTTAGGTATATTGCGTTTTCCAGGAGGTTATGGAACATCGGGTGTCCAAGCCATCAGAAGTGATCGTGTCCAATGCCTCGATAACGTCAATAACCCCTGGAAAACACGATTTGTCGGAGGTGACTGGCATCTGGTGGTGCCCCTGGTCTTCAAATACTTCATCCGTCTGCCGCAGATTGTCATCGACACCCGCAAATCGCCGATGTTTCTGGCTTTTTCCGCCAAACTACACCAGTGTGTATTCACCGCGTAAACCGCCAAAAACCCTTGCTCGCGGGTGTCGCGACACCCGCCCAAAACACACTGGTGTATGGGTGGAAGACTCGACCCAGCAAGTAATTCGCCGGACGGCAGGTAGGTGAGGATATGGCGATGAGCAAGCCCAATCGAGCCCACGCCGCCGTTCATCGGTTCGTTGAGCACCTCGAATCCGAGGTCGAGGATGCGGTGCATGCGGCCCGCGCTCGCCAGTTGGCGGCCATCAGGCGGGTTGAGCAGACGGTTCAGTATTTGCACTCCCGCTATCTGGTTACCGATCAAAAAGCGGGGACGTGTCCCAGGCCAAGGGGGCTTGCCATCGACCCCGACTTCATCGTGGCAATAAAGGCCCTGGAGGCCGCGCCGTTGGCCGCCGGCCTGAGCGCGATTCACGACACAATCGCCGCCCTGGAGCAGTACGATGGTGTCCCATTCAATCGCAAACCCCTCGTGCTACGAAAGACCGACAACAATGCCGAGGCACAAGTGACGGCCCAGTCCGAATCGGCCGCGGCAGGCCCAGAGGAGACAGCGCTCGCCGCCCTGGAACTCGCCGGCCAGGACCTGATCGGCGTTTTCCGCAGCTTGGAGGAACGGTTGGCGGCAAGCTGCACGACCAGGGCCACACGACGGAAAACGCCAAAGGCCGCGCCATCGGGGGGCATGCTCACGCCGCCGCAAGTGGCGAAGCAGTTGGGCGTGTCGCCCGACAAGGTTCGCGGCTGGATCGCCAAGGGCGAACTTCCGGCCACCAATGTTGCCACCGGAAAAGGTGGCCGACCACGCTACCGGATCAGCGAAACGGATCTGGCCGACTTTCAGAAGAAGCGGCAGCCGTCGAAGCCGCCGGTGCCAGCACCGCGGCGGAGAAAGAAAGATCCAAACGTGATCCCGTTCTTTTGAGTAAGGGCCGATGCCAGGACGCCGATGATTTTCAGCGACGGCGGCAGAATCTGCCTCCGCCACCAGCGTCGCCCAGGCGGAAGAGGAATTTGGGCGGCAAGGGGTTTTGCTGCCGCAAAAGCAGTTTGGTGCTTTCGGGTTGACAGGAAGATCTGCGAGAAATCGTCGCAAAAAAATCGCGGCGGTTGCTTGACAGAGTTTTTGGGCGCGTTAGAATTGGCCTACTGAAGCGATGTCCGCTTGAGCATGGAGCTCGAGCTTGCTTCATTCTGGTCCAGAGGTTTTGGCGAAAGGGAATTAGCGCAAAACTGGCGCAACACACGCCTCCATCTGATCCATTACTTGGCTTGGCTGGCAACCACTCAGCCCATTTATTGCCCCGGACAAAGGAAGTCGGGCGGGCTTCGAGGGCCAGCAGGCATGAAACCGTATACTGTGCATCGCGCGATCCCTTCGCGCCGCTGCGCTGTTCTGGACGATGTGAGGATACCCAAACCAGGGTCAGAGAACTTAGTTTCTCGTTCTATTAGGAAAACTGCATAAAGCAGAGCAACCTCAACACTAAGCACTAGTCGCTTCCGAAATCGGCTCACGGGTTCGACGGCGTATCGAACTTCGCGCTCCCGCAGTATCAACGCTGCGCGTTCTCGATGTCTGATCGTTGCTGCTTCTACCTAACGGCAGGATGGCATGCGGATTGCCGCTCGCCATCGCTCGGCCGTAGCGAAGCTCTCGCGGAATTTCCGTGCCTGGAGTTTTGAGCCAACCGCTTGAACTGGCTACCCGTGCGCCCTCGTGCATCTGCCGGAACGGGTTCTGGGTCTGCGTGTGCGAAATGCAATTTTGTTGGGGAAGTCGAGATCGCTTTTTCCTAACTGCAATGAGTTGCCTCGCGGCCAAGAATGCCGCAAAAGGAATAGAGACATGGAGTTCAAGTGTTTGGCCGACGTAACTGAATCGTCGGTGAAGTGGCTATGGCCAGGGCTAATTCCACGCGGGATGTTAACAGTTGTCGAAGGTCCGCCCGGCGTCAACAAATCAAGTTTTTGTTGCGACGTTGCTGCGCGTGTCACGGTGGGCGAGGTGATGCCAGGGGCGACGGGGAAACCGTGCGAGGGGGCGGCGCTGCTGCTTGTCGGCGAAGATAGCCCTAAATCAGTGGTGCTACCGCGACTCAACGCGGCAGGCGCCGACGTTGCAAAGGTCCACGTGTCGGAGGACGCGAAGATTCCCGACGACCTGGAAGAGCTTGAGAAGAAAATCAAGACGGAGGGCATTAAGGTCGTCATCGTCGACACGCTCGACGATTTTTTCAACGGCTCCACGGTCAATAATCAGGTGGTCCGTCGCGGACTGGAAAAACTGCGTGCTGTTGCCGAGCGGACACAAACAGCAATCCTTATCATCCGCCACGTCACTAAAAAAGCGAGTGGAAGGTCATTGCTCCGCGGACTCGGCGCTGGCGCAATCACGGCGGTCGCGCACGCCCAAATCAAGGTCTTCAAACACCCGGACGATGAACACCTGCGCGTGCTGGTGCAAGACAAAAACAAACTTTCGCTGCTGCCACCCGCGCTGCTTTTCGAGGTTTGCTCGACCGACGACGGCCACTTCAATTTGGAATGGCGCGGCGAAACCGACCTCACGATCGCCGACCTGGAAAACACCAAGGGCGGCGGCTCGAAGCTCGCAGCCGCGGAGAAGTTCCTGCTGGAGAAGCTGGCTGACGGCCCCAAGGAAGTCAACTGGCTGGTCGAGCAGGTCAAGCAGGACAAGGACATCTCCAAACGCACGCTGGACGAGGCGAAGAAGAACCTGGGAATCGACACTGATCGCAAGGGCAGACGGAAAGACCAGATCGTCTCGTGGGTCCTCCCTACGGTCGAGGAGCCGAAGAAGCGCCAGGCGAAGGCTGCGACGCGCACGAAGAAACCGGCCGGCAAAAAGCCGGCGAGCAAGACGCCGGCCGGTAAGGCGCCGCGGGCGAAGCAACCCGCAAGGAAGAAGCCAGCGACCCAAAAGCCGGCCAACAAGGCGGCGCGGTCGAAGGCCCCAAAGGTCTATGTGCCCAAAACCTCGAAGTACGAGATCGAGTAGGCGGCCGTCAAGGGCCAGGTGAGAACTGGCGTTATTCAACTCCTTGCAGACCGCGGTCTGCAAGGAGTTGAGAGGAGTGCAACCCGGCGATCGTCATCGGGCGAGGCGACGCCGGGGCGCACGATATCAGAATTAAAGGGCAAGTAGTAGTCATAGGAGAAACACATGACAACATCCTATCAGTTCACGCCCCCGCCCAAACATCCGCCGCAGTGGTGGAAAAAGAACGGGGGCCGTGGAATCGCGATTTATTTCGATTCCGGCAAGCCTGCGGCATGGCACTTCCATTTTGAGGAGTCTTTCGCAACGGCGACGGACGCGCTGCTTTGGCTCCGGCTCATTGAGTTGCCAATTCATGCCGGTATTTATCCAGACTGGGTGGATGCTGACGACCGCTGGCCGACTGACGCGGAAACCATCGAAGTGGCCACGGAAATCATCAAGCGTATCGACGAAGCGCCGTCGGGTATGGACTCCGCGACATTGTTGGAGGAGTTGGAGCCGATGTTGAAGCGGATGTTGCTTGGGGACCTTCCCGCGGACACCACAAACATCGAGTGGTGCGGCGACGGTCTGATAATGACGACGCCCGCGGCACCTAGCTGGATGCCTTCCCAAGCGCCAGCCGCGTGGTTGGCGCCCCGTTCCGCGTCGGCGTGACAACGGCAAAACTCGTTGGGCCAGCCAGGTTGAAGACTTGGCTGGCCTTTTTTGCGCTCGCAACCAGCTAAGAAAAACTTGGCAGGAGCTGGGGCTGGCGTTGGCTGGCCCCAGCCTTTTTCTGTTGTAAACGGCCTGGCAGAAAAATTCTGAAATGGCTCTAGCGCCCGCGTTCGGGATTTGCTATATTAGAAAGTGCCTCGTGACCACGGGCACAACGTCTACCTTTTTACTTTCTATTTGACCACTCGGCGGGCTCACCGCCATCTAGGTCGTATTTCTACGCCGTTGCTGGAGCGATGCTCCGTGCTGGCTATCACCCCGCCGCCACATGCGGCCAACCCCGACTGGAGGAAAACCATGTCCAACTCGATGAGTCTAAAAGATGTTGCCCAGATTTTGGGCGTAAAGGCATACAGAATCGAATACCTTTTGAGCCACGAAATCGTGGCCGAGCCTGCCCAGCGCATCGGCGGCCGACGCGTGTTCATGCCCGAAGATGTGCAGCGGCTTGCCGAACACTTCAAAGTAAAACTGCCGGTCGCAGAGCCGGCGGAGCCGGCGGCAGCAGGCGTATAAGAAACAGCACGGGCCGATCAGTGATCGGCCCGGCAAAAGTGATTCGATTCTTTTTAGCCGCCCGAGTGGAAATCGGCGGCAAGCAACCCAATGGAGAAGGTGCTTCTATGTCTTCTACTATACCAAACCAGCAGCAGCACGACAAGCGTCTTGCTGAAGTAACTACAGTAACCAATAACGTAATCGCCACGCGCCGTGCGCGGACGATGCTCGATCTGACCGGCAATGCCTGGCAACGAGAAGCTGGGCGACTCGCACGATGGACCCAGGAGCGGCTCGTTAACCGCACCGATGTTCATGGAGCCTACCTGTCCTTGGGCAGCCGCCAGCCGGGCAAGAGCAACAACTACACGGCACCGAACAAAGCCCTGCGAGGGCCAGGGGCTCTTACAACCGAAATAATCGAAGAACACTTCCGCGGCTACGACCATGGTTCGTTGATCGGGCTGCATGCCATCTCGCCCGATTGCACGTGCCGGTGGTTTGTGATCGATATTGACCAGCATGGCGACAACCAAGCAGCGCTCGCGGCGGCAAACGCCAAAGCGGCATTTGCGTGGCACGCCGACTTGCAGCGTCAAGGCTTTCATCCGCTCTTGCTCGATTCCAACGGGCGCGGCGGCTATCATCTTCTCGTTATCCTCGCCGAGCCCGTGGCCTCGCAACGGGTCCACGCCTTCGCCACGCAGTTCGTGCAGGATTACGCCGATCGGGGGCTTGTCCAAGCCCCCGAGGTCTTTCCCAAGCAGCCTGACGTAAACGAGCAACGCCGCTATGGAAACTGGTGGCGGGTGCCTGGAAGGCATCACACTCGCGACCACTGGTCGAAAGTCTGGGATGGCACGCGTTGGCTCGAAGATCAGGCCGCTGTCGAGGCGATCCTTAGCGTAATGGGCGATTCGCCCAACTTGGTTCCAGCAGCAGCGTGCAGCCCATCGCGGCGCGTCGGTGTTGGGCTAGCGCGTCCGCAGTACGTGTCGGGCTACGGCACGGATGATTGGCTGGAGATTCTCCAGGGAACCGGCCCAGGCAATCGACACGACAGTCTGCTGCGGCTTGCAGGCTTCCTGCTTGGGAAGCGGGTGCCGCCGGTGGTGGTCGAGGAACTGTGCGTCATCTGGAATGAGGCTCGAAATGATCCACCACGCGAGGAAGAGCATGTCCGCCAGACGGTGCAAGACCTCGTACAACGTGATTTGACGGTGGCTGTCGTGCCTGCCAGTCAAACCAGGGTCTATCGGGTATAGGAGGCATGGCAATGAGCAATACGACAGAAACCATTCCCGAAACTACCATCCGCATTGACCCTGTGCCAGGCCGCGGCCGTCGCCGCGTGCGTGTGGCCGTAATGCACGGCGAAACCCCTGTGCATCTCGATACCGTTGAGATCGACAACGCCCGCAACCGGGCTGCGTTCCTAGCTGCGGCGGAACAGCGGGCGGAATCCCTTGGCATCGAGCTGAATCGCGTAAGGATTGAGAATGCCCTGCTGCAAGACGCAATGCAACCCCGGCCCGCTGCGGCTGCCGATGTTCCTGAGCAACACGACAGTGGCGAGGTCTTGGGAGCCTTCGGGATCGACGTGCTCGGTGAAATGGACGATCAGTCCATCATGTGTTGGATACCCGACACCGGCAAGCGGTGGCGTGTCAAGAGCCCCGCAAACTGGAGAGTCGAAGAAATGTTCCAAGCGATGGGCCGACGTGCGCTAGAGGGGCTCTGGCGTGAGCAGGGGCGGCCACCGGAAGGCAGATACACGCCCGACGCCTTGAAACAGGCGGTGGCCATCGTAGCAGCGACGGCACCGCGCCTGACCGCGAGCAGGTTCATGGGACAGGGCGTATGGCGGCACGAAGATCGGCTGCTGCTCGTCAATGGCGGGCAAGCCTGCCTTTACGACGGGTGCAGCTTTGAAGCGGTCGGGCATCCTCGGCTCGGTAGCAAGATCATCGACTTCAACGCGAATGCCGCCTGGAGCGACGGGTTGCAAGAGGACGTGCAGCGCATGACGCGGGAGATCGCAGCGGCGGCCTTGGGACGGTTGCAATGCATCCTCGGCAACTGGAACTGGACCCACACGGCCGATGCCGAAGTCGTAGCGGCCCTGGTGCCAGCCACGTTCATTCAAGCGTGCTGGACTTGGCGGCCGTTGGTTTCCATCATCGGGGCCAGCGACTCGGGCAAGAGCACGCTGCTCAGCCAGGTGCTCGTGCCCGCGCTGGGCGAGTGGACGATTGCCGCAGATAGATCAACGGAAGCGGGCCTACGGCAGCGCATAGGCTGCAATGCGGCTCCCGTGGTCATCGACGAGTTCGACTTGTACTCGCAGCGTCAGAAGGTCCTGGAGTTATTTCGGACCTCCAGCCGCGGTGGCGAGATCCTACGCGGTACGGCAGATCAGACGGGCATCAGCTACGGTGTTCGGCATATAGCGTGGTTTGCCGCCATCGAGTCGGGCGACATCTGGGGCCAGGACCGCAACCGATTCATCCGGTTAGAGCTTCGGCCGCCGCAGAATCGCGGGGATCTGGTGCTGCCAAGCAGCCGCGAGCTGACGGACCTTGGACGCCAGTTGATGCTGGCGGCGATCTGGGCGGCACCGAGGGCCGTGGAACTGGCCGAAAGCATCAGGAACACGGCGGTATCCGGCGTACACGGGCGGCTCGTCGAGTTGTTCGCTGTGCCGGCTGCAATGCACGCCGTACTTATGCACGGCAGAGACGTAGAGCGCGAAGTGGCTGTGGAAACACTGCGGCGCATGATCGGTGATCGTGCTGCGCTCATCGGTCAAGGCGAGCGCGACGAAGTGCGACTCCTGAGAGACATCCTCAGCAGTACGGTGCGCGTGCCGGAGACAAACCCAGGCGCCGGCACGATACAAGTCGAACGCACCATCGCCCAGATCCTGGCCACAGACGTTCGGCCCAACGGGCGACATCCTCTTAGCGGGCACAACACGGCAGCGATCGCGACCGTGGCGACGATGGGCATCCGTCTCTATACGCCAAGGGGCGGCACCGAGCCAAGGATTTTCATCGTCGATGACATCGTTCGACGGCAGCTTCTCCAGGACACGCGCTGGCGGGAAGCACGGATCGATCAGCTCTTGTCTCGCCTGACGGGCGCGGAACGGGAGCAACAGCGGCTGGACGGAACGGTGCGGTGCTGGGGATTGTCGTTGCCGTGGGCCGGCTGTCTTGCCGAATTGGGCGGCCAAGACAGCGACCAAGACAACGGAGAGCCCTGAAAAGACGGGAAAAAATGAGCAAAAGTGCCAGTCTGTCTTGTTGTCTTGTTTGTCTTGAAAGTAATACGTATGAGAGCGTTTGTTCTTCTCCGCTCCCGTAATCGTGTGCATCTATACGTGTCTCTTCTCACCGAATAAGACAAGACAGCAAGACAAGACGCGATCCGGGCCGTTTTCGCCCGGAAATCGCCACTTCTTCTGTCTTGGTGACCCTCCCGCCGGCCCACAGGACCAAGACAGGATTTATCGTGCCCGCGATGACACCGAAGTCCGGGGCGCCAAACTGGCCGCTGTCACGCTTTGTGCTCCCGCCGCCAGTTTTACCGAGGGGACCGCCCCTCGTCCCTATGCGCTCCAGTTGCCGCCGTCTTTGCCGCGGCCCTATGCGCGGCCAAGCACACCTTGGCCGCCCGTACAGGGGCAGCGAGAAGCGCGTAGCGAGATGGGTGACGCAATGCCCTGGCAGTATGTAAAATAGGCTTGGGTTAGCCAACTTGTCATGTCTGGCAGCCTGGGACGTACGATTAGTCACAGCAGGATCTTCAATGATAATTCCTACCCTTCCGGTCCCTGAGGAAACGGGGCCAGCCAGACTCCTGGTTCGATTCTACACAGACGAAGGCGTTGTTGTTTGCCGTGGTGACGGCTCTGACGCCATTAGATTCCCTTATGCCCAGTTCAAGCTTCACACGAGCAGCGATTCTGTCGCTGTCGTGGTCTGGGATAGATCAGTAATCCCCGATGATGAAATAGAGGAAGGGGAAACACCTCCATTCCAGTATCTTGGTTTGACCAAGCCTGGTTCCAATGCGGTCGAACAACTTACGCCTCTGAGTGAGATAGTCGCTTTCGAGTGGTCTCCCGATGGCAGCGTCATCTGGTACGCAACGGGAGGTTCGCAGCCGCGGGAGATATGGCGAGTTGATCTCCCGTCTCGCAAGGTCGAGCGCTGGCGAACCGGCACCTCTCCACACCCGTCGCCAGACGGACACTGGTTGGCATTGCTGGATTTCCACCCGTTCCGCCTTTGTCTTCAAGACCTTGAAACTGGTAGGGTTGATTGTATCGGCGAAGGGATGCCGGTTGCTTGGTCGCCGAGTTCTCGGTATTTGGCCTACGTTCGGACAGTCCGCGGAGCGTGGCAAGTCTTCGTCTATGACGCGCAGGATAGAAAGCACATTCACGTTGCCCCAAAATCGCCATTCTCCTACTGGCCGTCGTGGCTACCCGGATCACACGAGCTTGTATTCGAGCGTTGTGCGCGTGGCCGCGCCGGTTCTCCCTCTCAGATTTGTAAAGCCGCGTTGGACTCAGAGCAGGAGACGCCTATTTCGGACGGTCCCTGGGATGAACATCCTCACGCCGATCCTGAGTCGGGAGCGGTCCTCTTTCAGCGTCGTGATCCTGCGGACAAACGTGTCACAGTAGTCCACCTCATCGATCCCGAGCTGAATGTCCGTGCGATTGCTCTTGGACCCGGGCAAGAACCGGACTTTCTTCGCAAGCACGGGGCAGCGACAAAAAGACGGCCGTAACCTCTCGGTCTTGATCGTCCGGGGGCAACGTTCTCCGTCTCGCCGGTTCGTCGGCATGGTGCTTGGGGTGACCCCGTACTGCCGCTCGATCATTGTCCACGGCTTGCAGTAAAACACAGTAAAACACCGGCGTACAAAACTTGCTAAGCGGTCGCTCGCCCAGGGCCTCTGCCGGCGCTTGGCTGGGCCTAGAAGGCCCCCTGTCCGCGAAAGGACCTCTGTGAGCGCGTAGGGCCGCAGATGCGCTCGCAGGGACTGTCTGTCGTCGCCGCGCCCGCCGCCAGGATCGAACGGGCTGGGGCAGGCTCGGGGCGGGGTCTTGGGGCGGCGCATAGGTCAACAGGGAGCGCGTAAGGCGGGGCTGGAATAAAGCGCCGGCCCGACGATCCGACAAGAACTAACTCCTTGCAGACGGTTTTGCAAGGAGTTAGCTCATCTCCACTGCCTCGATTGCAGCCCGACCACTGTCTAAAGCTTGCAGTCGATCTGTGCCGAACCGTCGAGCGTACTTCTTTTGGCCTTCGGCCGCCCAGTCGAATTGAGCCACTGCAAATCTTGGATACTGGGCTTGCGCCGCCGCCCCATCCCTATTACCGTGACGGTAACGACGACACTCTGTTCGTCGAGGCAGATCCGCACCGTAGAACCCGGGCCGACTGCAAATCCTCATAACCAACGGCAGCACCGCGCTGCCAGCCAACTAATCCAGCCCCAAAGGGCGAACCCTAATGAACACTATCCAACAACAATTCCTTCTCAAAATCGAGCAACTATCCACGCTGCTGCGTTATCCGCAACCCACGACCGGACTGATTATCAAGGGCATCTGGGCTGCCAGTCAACACTGGTCCGGCGGCGAGCTTTTCGACGAGGCCGAAGACTTTGCCTACCACCGTTTCTCCTGGCGGGTGAAGGACAACCTGGCTCCAGACGCCCGTCTCGACAGGGCACTGCAACTGCTGGCCGGCAGTATTCCTCTGGGCATGCTCGTCTTTCACGACCTCGAAGCCCAGCTTGACGATCCAGCCGAGCACGCCGCTGCGGAAGGCTTCATAGACCACCTTGCTTCGCTGGGCTTCGACCTGCAGCTCTACATGCCGAGGTTGACCGCTGCTTGAACGTCGTGCCAATTGTTGCCCGCGGCAAGATTCCTGCTGCGGTTCGTGTCCGCCGCTCGGAGCCGTAGTTTGGCCATTGTGTTCAGCATGGCGCCGTGCCCCGAGCTTTGGGAGTTGGTTTCGCTCGCGGGCTTCGCGTGCCGTCCGAAAAGCGATCGTACAGCCGTCTTTCGCCGCCATTTTCACCGACAAGCAAGACGCCGATGAAAAGCGGGGCGAACCCGCCCATTGCAGAGTTCTCTGGCGGAGAAGATGGGAGATCGGGGCGGTTTCGTGGCTGGACCTTTCGTGTGAGTGCCGGTGAAGTGCTTGCTATCGGTGCTGTCAACGGCGAACCGCCAAACGTCGGCTGGGATGGTCCCCCCACCGGCATCACCGTGCCGCAGAAGGTTGAGGTGCGTGCGGGCAGGATTATGCGAAAGGGCCCCGCCAAAACTGGTGCGGCGAGTGCCTGTGGTCTGCGACTGCTCCTGCACCGTGCTGGCGCGGTGCGTCCAACCGACGCTCTATTCCTTTGACCAGATATGGATCACGTTCTGCCCCGAAAGTATGTGATTCCCGTCCGGCGTGATCGCAATGCCAGGCAAGTTGGCGGCTCCGTGCCTCCACCAGATCTTGCGCGAAAGTTGATCCTCTTCGGGCGGGCTCAGACGGCATAGTGCCTCGCCGCTTGCCGCGTCGCAAATTTCGGCAGCAAGCAAGCCTGACGCTGCTACGACGCCAAGCCCGTCGGGCGTGAATCTGGACCACGGACGATCTTCCCTGGTTCTCAGGGTAGCGACCGGTTGCGCCGTCTCCAAATCAAATATCTTCAGACGAGATTTCTTTATGGCGACAATCAGCCGTTTTCCCTCCGGGCTGAGGTCGAGGATCTCCGCCCCAATCGTCGAGGGCGGAAGATCCTGCAACTTGCGCCCGGCGACATAATCCCACCACTCTACATGTCGCCCGCCGAATCGGACCGCCATGGTCCGCCCAGTCGGCGAGAACAAGATCTGGTCATGGAATGTCGTGATCTCGAATCGCTTATCATCGGGTATCGGAATGTCGTCGTTCGAATCGATCCGAAATGCAAGCTTGCCGGTGTTTAGACGCCACGCATGGATGTCCGTTCCGTGCGTAAACAACAATTCTGAATCGGGGCTGATTGCTAACTCTCGCTCAAATGCCGCATCGTGGCCGCAGAAATGTTCGAGGCATGCTCCTGCCGTCAAATCCAGGACAAATCCTCGCGTATTACCGCAGCAGCGTTGATCGCTCAACCAACAGCGCACCGCCGCATAACGGCCGCTCGGCGCAAGGATCACATTGTTCACGGTACCGGGTTGAACCTCGACGATCCGGCCTTGAACCTGGTTCGCTAGATCTGCCCAAAGGCCCGGCCGTCGCTCCTTTCGTTCGCGATTGACAATCTCATCGCCGGTAAACGCATCCCAAGTCCGGATTGTGCCGTCACTGGTGACCTTCGCCCCACCATTGGGACTGACGGAGATCACTGTTCGGCCGTCCGCGGAGAAGACCGCCTGCTGGATCCGCCCTTTATGTCCCCGCATCGATACGAGCAGGCGCCCCGAAGGCACCTCGAAAATCCGGATGGTGTGGTCACTACGGTCAATCGTAACGACCTTCCGTCCATCATTCGATAACGAATGATGCAGACTGGTCATGTAGCCGGGCACGGTAGCGGTCAGCCGCCATGCGGCGGGGCCTTCCATGAATATCTCCTGGGCGATTGGCGGCCTTTGGGTTGGGGACGAACATCGCTACAGATTATATCATGTCCTACGAGCCAGTTCTTGCGCCGCCCCCCTTGTGTCGCAGCCCGCCGCGGCGCAGTAGAATAGAGGTGAGACGCAGGGCGCTCCGCGGTGGGGCGGGCGGCGTCGGTGACTGCCAACTGAAGATGCTTATTTCATTAGATGGATTCCGAAGGATCTGCTTTATGGGACTTCTGACAGATGTCTTCGTGGCGACCGACGTTGAAGCAAACGCACTTCCTCTCAATAAGTCTCCCGTTGACTCATTACCTTGCATTCAGGCCAGGGCATTAGACCCGGTGAAGTTCTGTACCTTGGAGAACATTTTGGTCGGAACCGAGACCAAGGCAGCGGTGCGTAAGATCGCGCTGCTTCGGCAGGGATCTGATGATGGCCCTTGGGTCTTTCGGGTTTCCAGTGAGCTATTTGACGCATTATCGACCTTGGAGGACGGGAAGATTGGCGATGCGGGACAACGCTGGTCGCAGACGGACGAGATGCGGGCTGATAGATGGAGCGAAGCGGACACGACGGATTTTTTGACAAAGATCGCCGCGTTGGCAAGGGAGGCCAAAGCAAGTAAAAGGACTTTGTTCGTGTGGGCTTGCTTGTGACCGGCGCAGAGGGCAGACAATTGCTCCACGATGATAATGGCCAGGGGCAAGCCGTCCTGGCCTGTTTCGGTCAGGAGCCGCAAGAGGATTGACGACCCGGTGCGGCGGCTCAACTGGCCCAACATCGCCGCGCTGGCCGTGTGGCTTGCGTCGGTCGGCACGCTGCTGATCGGGGCGGTGAGGAGCAGGAAGCCGCGGGCGGCCAGCTTGAATTCACCGGATGTCCGGTGAATTGCCCCGGCCCTTTGCCTGAAAAGTCCGAGCGCTCGGACGATCATGGGCGGGGGCCATAGTTCCACGCGCTGGCGAAGGAGGGTAGAATGGCAGTTTGGCTGGCGTTCGTTAGGACATTCTAACCGGTAGACCATCTTTAGCGGCGTCGAACAACACGACATGAGCGAAGCGAAAGACGTACCCGCCGAGCCGAAGCCCAAACTCCGCTGGCCCCAATTCAGCCTGCGGATGCTGCTGCTGTTCGTCACGGTTTGGGCTATTCTGTGCAGCATGCTTCTCACATTCTGGATCTACGTCGTCAGCCCTGCCAGGGAGGCTGGACGCCCTGCGACGTGCATAAACGAGCTTCACGATTACAGCCATGCTTGCGGCGGCGAGGTAATATGCCTTACCCCAGACATGCGCGTTGCCTCGGTTTCTGCCTGTCCTATATGTTGCCAAATGGACCACCCCTGGTCGGAGGGAACCATTCGTTTTGTGGACAGTAAGGGAATGCCAGTGGATGAGAGAGCCGTTCCTCCGAAAACCGTTGAAGACGCCAAGGTTCGTTTACGGGAGAATAGACAGAAGCTGAAGGGACACATCAGGGACACCAACACGGCGCAGCCGCAGAGTGGATCGCCGCCCGGTGGTACGAGCCGTGGGAAGGCGGTAGAATAGCAGATGGCCCCGCCGTGTCCCGCTGCCAAGGTGCGACGACGACTGCGGGCATTGTTAGCACGGCCGAAGAAGCCGCTAGGAGTTGCGATGCCAGATACCTCGCCGCGTATTTTCCAGTATAGTTTACGTGCGCTGCTCGGGGTTCCCGTGATCGTGGCCCTTATTCTGCCGCCGCTGCTCATGCAGGATCGCTGGACCCTGCTTCTGTCGCTGGCGCTAGGATCGCTTGGATGGTTCGCCATTTACTACCCGTGGGGCATGCGAACTCAGCGCCTGGGGACAGTCGCTGGAGCATGCGCGGGCTACTGGAGTGTCGCGATTTACGGCACAGGGCTGCCAGTACGTGTCTTTCACGAAAGGGCATTTTTTGATTTCATTGTTCCGAGTACCGTGGCCTTTGGAATCGCCGGGCTCGTTGTCACGCTGTTTTCCCATGACATCACGAGTAAATGCCGGTACGTGTCCCACTGGCTGACGGTCGGATTCATAGCTGGTCCGATGATAGGCTGGATAAGCGTACTTATCGCGTCGTCCGACCCGGATCGGTTCCTGCCGATCGTGAATGGCAGCAGGTTACTTCCCGCATGCCTATTTGCATCCTTTACGGGGGCAACCCTCGGCGGCTTCCTGGGTAGCGACAGCGTTGCGCCGAAGGAGACGGAGGGTGAGACCTAGCACGATAGCATCGTTTTCATTCGGCCAACCCGCCACGCTGCAAAGCCGTATGGTGGCCACCGCATCTGGCGGCCTTCTCGCCGCAGGACCACTTCCAGGGCCTTGGAGCATCGGAAGGCCCCCGGGCGAGCGTCCAACACGGCCACAATCGGCAGGGAGAATTCTCGGATCGGGGCTTGCGCTACGACCCCAGAGATCGTATGATAGAAGCTGCCTCGTGTGACCACGGGCATGACCTTCTGACTTTCGACCTCTGACCTTCTCTTGACCGCTTGACGGCTCTCGCCGTCGTCTTGGTCGTATTTCTACCTCGCCGCAAGGCAACCATCATTCCGCCGCTGCGCTCGTCGGGCGCGGCAAAACCCTTGGAGGAAAATCCCATGGAACAAATGAGCTTGAAGGACGTTGCAGCCCTGTTGGGCGTAAAAGCCTATCGCGTGGAGTACCTTTTGTGCCACGGCCTCGTGCCAGAGCCCAAGCTTCGAATTTCGGGACGCCGTGTTTTCGGCCCCGAAGATCTCGCTACTTTGAAGGCCCACTTCGCGAAGAAGACGCCGAAGGCGAAGAAGGCAACGGCGAAGCCCAAGTAAGAAACTGCGGGCCTATAAGAACAGCACGGGCCGGTGAAAAACCGGCCCGGCAGCGTGATTCATTTTCTTAGCCGTCGAGTGAGATCGACGGCACAACCAGTCACAGGAGACACGTGACTATGTCCATTTTAGACGATTCCACAGTGAAATGCAACGCCGCCGCCTGCGGCGAGCAGAATATCCAGGGTGCCAGCAGCACCCGCCCTAACCTACAAGACCACGCCAATGGCAACGGGAGCAATCGAACGGAGCCCACAGTCGCTGTGGTTGCCTGCGTGCCGCCAAGGACAATGCTCGATCTCGTGCGCGAAGAGCGCGAGCGGGTGCTGCGAGCTTACTGGGCGCAGCAAGGATGCGTTCGAGATGTTGACGAAGACGAACTCTATCAATCTCTTTGCCTTCGAAAAGAGGATCTCAAGGAGTGGTATCGCACAGCAGAACAACGGATCGAGAATTACTGCAAAGCGGCTGGCACGATGATCGCAGTAGGGCAAGCGTACCAAGATCCGCTGACGAACTTCGTGGGCATTTATAAGGGTGCCCAAGAGACGCCCGTCGAAATAAAGAAAGCATTGTTCACGGAAACGCTGGATGACCCCGGCGACGACGAAGATGTCTTTCTTATCGATAACTGTCTAGTCGAAGGGCAGCCGATGTTTGTGGGCGGCAAGTCCAAGACCATGAAGACAGCAATCCTGGTAGACCTGGCGTTCGCGCTGAGCGCAGGGGCAGGCTATCGGTTCTTAGACAAGTTCACGGTATTGAAGCAATGCAATGTGGGGATGTTCTCGGGTGAGAGCGGGAAGACTACCTTGAAGAGGCGGTGGCGTACTATCAAAGCCGCCAGGAGCAAGCTGGGTGCCACGATCCCGCCGGTACGGGTGGAATACAAAGTGCCCGCCCTAAGCGTCCCAGAAGAGATCCAGCGAATTGTAGCCGCCATCCGCGAGTACAAGCTGAATGTCCTGATCTTCGATCCGCTCTATCTGGGGCTGCTTCGTGGCAATCGGAAGGTAGAGCCTGGGAATGTGTTTGCGATGGGCGAGCTGTTGACAGGGATCGTCGAAGCGTGTGTGGCCGAGGGATGTACTCCTGTGTTCGCGCACCACGATAAGAAGAGCGCGGACAACAGCAAGGACACGAGCGACCTCGAAGACTTCACGATGGCGGGATTCGCTGAGTTCGCCAGGCAATGGATCAAGATAAAGCGGCGCCCGGGCAAGCCCTATGTGTCGGGCAGTGGAGTTCATCATCTAAATATCAATGTCGAAGGGTCTGCTGGATTCGGCAGCGCGTATAGCTTTACGATCGATGAAGGCAATTGCAAGGAGCCCAAATGGGTTGTGAGCAGTGAACCACTTATTAGCAGTCGCGAGGATAAGAAGCGAGAGAAAGAGGCTGCGCAAATGGTCGAGGTTCGCGCAGAGAGGCAGCGCATGTACGAGGCTATTGCGGCGTGCCCTAATATCTCAACACGACGTTTACGCGATGTAGTCAAAATCGGGCTGGATAAAGCAGAGAGCCACCTGGCCGCCCTGATCGCTGAAAAAAGGATATGTGCAGGAACGCCCACTCAGAAAGGGGGTTCGGCATGGAAAGCCTGTTAGGTGGTCTGTCGGTCTGAGTGGTCTGTTAGACTGGTCAGACCATACCGGTTTGGGCGGTCGGGTGGTCTGGTCTGGTATATCCGTAAGGATACCAGACCAGACCGCCCACTTAGACCGAACCCTATGATAGCATTGCTATCACCACCGAGTACATCTACGCTATCTGTACGAACCCGAAGGGAACTATCCTATCGGTAGACCTCGAACCCGAAGGTAATCGTGCCCGGCATAATCCCGAAGGTCTTGGTCGTGGCGGCCGGGGCGGCCACAGCCGGGATGGGCCATAGCTCCTCCAGCCCGCTATGCGCGCACCTTGCCCCCTGTCCTCGCAAAGCACTCCCGTCAGATCGACAGGACTGGGCAGGTTGGGCTCGAAGGGCCGGGCATCACCCCGGCCGGGAATCCCGTGTTCTTGCGAAGTGCCGCTTTCGCTATAATTCGTTCGTTGTGATTTTGGTAAACTCCCACGACTTTTTAAGGAGGCGTCTCATGCCACGACAAGTTCCTGATTATCTCGCCTTTTTCCTTGCCGTTATTCTTTCTAGCCCTGCGCTTGGGGCCGAGGACGGGTCGAAGGCCGTGACGATCGCCCCCGCGGCTAGTAAGGATGCCGCTCCGCCCGAGGCGACCACAGGCGATGTCACCGTATCGTGGAAAGGCGGACAGCTTTTGTTCCCCGACGCTGGCGGAAAGACCTCGGGCCTGCGGGTCCGGTGCATGGGCAGCGTCACCATCGAAGGAAAAGGAATCACGGCCAGGGCGGCCAATCTGGACGTAACGATCGATGCTAAGGAGGCCACGGCAACGGCAGCGAACTTGAGCTTGCGGTGTACGGGCGACGTGACGATCGAGTGGAAAGGGTTTACGGCAAGAGCGGCCGACCTGCAATACCACGCCGAGAAGAACCTTTTGACGCTTTCCTCGGGCGGAAGACCGAGTGGTTGCACCTTTCGCTCGAAGAACGCCGACGGCACCTGTTCACTCTTGATTGCGCAGCAGATATCGCTCTCTCCGTTCAGCAGCAAAGTGAATTGCGTCGGCGTGACGGAATACAAGGCAGCGGCTGGGCCTACCGACTCTGCTTATCCCTATCAACCTGTCGTACCCCCAGCTGGTCCCTATCCATCTGTCGCACCCGCACCCGGACCTGCAATCACCTACTGATTGCCGCGGCGTGCCCACCACGACACCATTGCAAAACCTTCCGTGCTAGACCCTGCCTACACCAGCCTGCTCAAGGGCAACGCCAAGGCCAGCCCGTCGAACGTATTCGATATGGGCGAAGTGCTCTCGAAGATCACGGAGGCGTACCTGGCCGCGGGTGCTACGCCGATCTTCGCCCACCACACGGTCAAGCACGCGGGCATGAAGGCTGGCCGCAACGGCAGCATGTTCCAGACGCACGAGCCCGCCGAACTCGGAGACCTGGCATTTGCAGGGTTCGGTGAATTTGCCCGCCAGTGGCTCCTGATCGCGCGTAGGGCGGACTATGAGCCTGGAACCGGAAAACACCAGCTTTGGGTCACGACGGGCGGCAGTGCGGGTTTCAATGGCACCTATGCGGTCGATATCGACGAAGGCGTGATGGCCGAGGACTTTTCTGGTAAGAAGTGGGAGGTTACGGTGCAGACCCAGGCGGAGGCGGCAAGGAGTTGCGTGGCGGCCAAGGTAGACGCGGCTGCCATCAAAGAGCACGAGGATCGGCAAAAGGTGCTGAACGCGCTCTCCCAGCACGGCGGCAAGGAAGGTATAACCCTGAGCAAGCTGATGGAACATATTACCATGCGTCGGCCGACTGTTGCGCGGCATCTGGCAGCACTTTCCAGTTCGGGGAACGCCGAAATCTGTGGAGAATATCGTGGTGGTAGCAAATGGAGATCGACGTGCTGGAGTCAGGCGTAACCCTGTCCGAGGTTGTCCCACCCTGTCCCGGTTAAGGTCGGACATAGTTGATATGTACCCTGTCCCGTTCCCTATGTAATAGGAACGGGACAGGGACATAGATAGTCCTGGTAGATCACCGAACGGAAGATTGTCCCGGGACAGGGTTCAGAGATCATTTAAGGTAGCTGCACGAACCCGAAGGTCATCCCAGGACTTCCGAACCAAAAGGTTTATCGTGGTCGTCATGATCGAACTGGACGCTTTTGATCGCGGCACAGGTGCCGCACGGTGCCCCCGCTGCGTGCCCTCCTGAGCGCCCCAGGCGCGCGCTGGAGGGCTTTCTGGGCTCAGGATGGCTCCCAGGCGCTAGCGGTTCCTATCGTGCGTCGACGCGTGTCCAAGAAGGCCACAAGGGGGATGGGCCTTGGCTCCGCGGTCAGCCCCTATGCGCGGCCACTTTCCCTCTGCCTGTCCCCAGCACGCCGACCAGGATTGACAGAGCTGGGCGGATTGGCTGGGGCAGCGCGTAGGCTGGAGAGGTGGCACATAGGGCAACGAGATTCGCATAGGGGCCCCTATGCGCGACCACCGACCCTCTGCCCCGCGGAGTTCACCATGATCGAGGGCTGGGCGCATAGGGACGCGCATAGGCCCCAAAGTGCCCTGCAAAACCGGCCCGCGCGGTATGCGAACGCAGGTGGCCAGGGAATCGGTGCGGCGCACGCCTTCACGGTTGTTTACAATTGTAGACAGCCCCGGGGCGTTTGACCTTTCCGCAGGGGCGAGGTAAAATAGCAGTCGTACCGTTCGACTTGACTCCTCGGCGTGCCCCAGGGGTTGAAAGGCTACGATATCTTGATAGGAGACCTACGATGACAACACAACATCTTTTGGCCGTATGCGTGCTGTGCGCGCTGGCCACCCAAGGCCTCCTTGGCATGGCCGCCAACGAGCCAGAGCAAACGCAGCAACGCGCGGTTGCCGTCCCGAAAATCGTGCCCTTGAAAATGGGGGTTTCGATCCCACTGTTTGTCCAGTCGGCTGGCGTTACGTGGAAAGGGAATACGTATCATTTGGTACATCTTGGTTCGATTAACTTTTACCTGGACAAGAGTGAGTGCCTCAAGGCCGACATTCAAGTTGGAGTGACTGAATTCGACAACGTCAATTACGATATCAGCGCCGCTGTATTTGATGATGCGGGACAAATGCTGGGGAGCGCACGCGCTCAGTGCAAAGTGCAGCGAGTGTGGCACGGAGCTGTTAAACAGACTGCGCGAACCATCACGTTGGACTTTGGGGTATCCTTGGATTACACACGCGCGGCCGCTTTTGCGGTCAGCGTCAGCAACCGGAAAGTATTGACCCCGGACGATTGGCAGAGGTGACCAGAGTTATACGTCAGTTGAGTGTGTCTCGGGGGTTAGCTGCCAAGGAGACGAACATTCATCCTATCTCGTCGGTGTCCGCGAGGGTCGAATGGCCTCGCAGATTGCAAATAGGAGCACAACACGAAGCGATCCTGCTGCCCGCACAGGCCCATTGGCGCATAGGCGAGGCTGGCGGCCTGGCTGAGGCAGAGGCCACCTCCCGGCGATCGGGCCTCTGTGAACGCGTGGGAGCCTCTGCCGCCGATGCGCGGCCAAGCATCCCCTGCCCGTGCGAAGCACGCCCACCAGGATCGAGGGCTGGGCAAGCTGAGCGGCCGTGGTCTTGGGCAGCGGATAGGGCAACAGAGAGCGTAGGGCGACGGGCGTCGAGCTGCCGCGCGGTGAGTGCCAACGGTTGGCAGTCGATTACGGGTCTGGTGAATTGGCCCTGGCCGCCATCTGCTGCCCGAAAAGTCTGAACGCTCAGACGATCTTCAAACGTATCGCCCTCTCAAATCTTGGGGTTGCGCTCCCGGCTCAACCAGCTTATCGTGACAGTGACGACGCCTTTCCACTCGTCGTGTTCCTCTATTCAATCGGCTTCTCCGTCGCCTATCGCGCCGTCCGCCGTAGACATGCCCCCGACCAGCTGCAAGCCCGCCCTGTTGACCATGCCGTCACGCTCGATATCAGAATCCGAGTGAAGGTCAGTTCGCAGGTGAACATTACCGACATAGATGCGGGCTCTATGACAGGTGCGGACGCCGTTGGCCAGATCCCCCCGCATGAGTGCCCGGCCCAAACGGGCGATAGCAAGCTGGCACAGCGCCCGCGATGGTCATGGGCTCGGGGCCAACCTATGGCCGTGCCAGCGAGTCGCCGTTCAGGACAAAATGACCGTAATCGCGTCTCCGCGCTCAGTGGCTACTCATCGAAGCGACTGGCGATTAGCAAAACACGTGCCGTTCGCTGGCCTTCGTCCCCGGATCGTTTTCTGCCTCAATCTCTGGCGGGCGGCCCGAACCATGCCAGCGCGGGCCGAAGGTTGGGGCTGGCGGTGCGCGTCGAGAGCAGGGATAATGGAGACGTACGGGGCACACTCGCCACCCTTATTGGGCATTTCAGCCGCTTCGCCTTTGACGAAACAACGGCATGAGGCTAGAGTGGGTGGTGTGCCGCACCCAAAGCCGGAGGATAGGCCGGGGACCGTTCATACCGGCACTAACGGCAGCGAAAGAACTGTTGGCAGCGTCAAGCAACATGACATGAGCGTAACCGAACCACAACCCGCCGTGCGGAAGCCCAGCGTCCGCTGGTATCACCTCACGCCCGGTCACTTCGTGATCGCGCTGCTGGCGGTCGAGGTGCTTCTGTGGCTCTCGGAACGCTTCGGTTGGCTGGCTTGGCACAAGGGCTACGCAGTCCTCACTGCCGTGGCGGGCGTAGGCGTGGCGATGCTGGTTATGCTCGGGTGGTTTGCCGTCGCCTTGCTCTTCCATCGGCGATTTCAGTTCAGTATCCGCTCGCTGCTGGTTTTCGTCGTGTTCGTGGCCATTCCATGTAGTTGGCTGGCGGTGGAGATGAAGAGGGCGGAGAAGCAACGGGAAGTCGTGGATGAGAATAGGATACCGGGCGGGTTCGTCTGGTATGATTATCAATGCGATGCGTCCGACGTTTTCTCCGTCCATCCAAATGCAAGACCGCCAGGACCAGCTTGGTTGCGGAATCTGCTCGGGGACGACTTCTTCTCGCACGTTCGTTGTGTCAACACGCAGGTCACAGATGCTGGGCTAACCCGTCTTGCAGGACTGCCCGAACTCGAAGCGTTGGAACTCAACGGCAGCACGATCACGGATGCAGGGCTGGCACAAATTTCGCGGCTCAACCAACTCCAAGGTTTATCGCTCGACAGCACCCAGATCACGGATACTGGGCTGGCACACCTTGCAGAACGGATACAACTCCACAGGCTGGGACTCAACAACACCAAAGTCACGAATGCAGGGCTGTCACACCTTCGAGGGCTGACTCACCTTCAATGCCTTGAACTCGACGGTACCAAAATCACGGATGAAGGTCTAGCACATATTGCAGGGCTGACACAACTCTATTGGTTGTGGCTCGCTAACACCCAGATCACCGATGGAGGGCTGAGCACGTCTCGCGGGGCTGACTCAACTCCGATGCCTGTGGCTCAATAGTACCAAGATTACGGATGCAGGGCTGGCACAGCTTGCAGGGTTGACTCAACTCGAAAGGCTGGAACTCAATCGCACCAAAATCACGGACGCAGGACTGGCACACCTTGCAGGCTTGAGCCAACTCGAAAGTTTGGGACTCAGAACCACCCACGTCACCGATGCTGGCGTCGCCAAGCTCCAGCGGGCCCTGCCCAACTGCAAAATCAGCCGTTGACGTGCCCGCCGCCGGTCCTCGACGCCCTGTCGATCGGTAGGGAGGTGCGAATTGCGGCGGCCAAGCATTGCTGATGGCTAAAAGAAGGGCTCGGTCGCAAGCCGCCAACGGCGGCATGCACGCCCTTTGGCACTGATTGACGACCATCAGGAGCCGCCGATAAACTGGATGCAGCGGCCCGGTTGTCGCGAGTGGTGATCGGCCGCAGAGCTTGAAGGAGGTTTGACCCATGTTCCGACAAGTTTCGACAGTCGCGTTGGTGGTCATGGTGGTGGTTGGCAGCCTTGCCGTGGCAACCGCCGCAGAGCCCAAGACGGATGGCAAGGCGAAAAGCCCGCCGAAGGAACTCACGGTGGACCTTGGCAAGGGCATCAAGCTGGAACTGGTCTTGATCCCCGCAGGCGAGTTCATGATGGGCTCGCCCGATTCGGACAAGGACTCCTTCAAGTGGGAGAAGCCGCAGCACCGGGTTCGGGTTACCAAGCCGTTTTACCTGGGCAAGTATCTGGTGACGCAGGAGCAGTGGGAAGCGGTCATGGGCAAGAACCCGAGCCAGTTCAAGAGTCCGAAGAACCCGGTGGAGCGGGTGAGTTGGGACGACTGTCAGCGGTTCCTCGGCAAGCTCAATGCGAAGTCCGCCGCTGGGGGAGGAAAGTTCCAGTTGCCGACCGAGGCGCAGTGGGAGTATGCCTGCCGGGCGGGGAGCACGACGCGCTATTGCTTCGGGGACAACAAGTCGGCGCTGGGCGAATATGCGTGGTACGAAGCGAACTCGGGCAGGGACTTGCACCTAGACCATAAGACGCACCCAGTCGGCGAGAAGAAGCCGAACGCCTGGGGGCTCTACGACGTGCATGGGAACGTATTTGAGTGGTGCGCGGACTGGTATGACGACAACGAGGACTACTACGCGGGTTCACCGACGGACGATCCTCCCGGGCCCACAACGGGCTCGGCTCGCGTGCTCCGCGGCGGTAGCTACGCCCACGGTGCGGAAGAGTGCCGGTCAGCGAACAACGGCAACCACTCGCCCGGGCACCGGGAAAACTTTATGGGCCTACGTGTCGCCCTGGTTCCGGCGGACAAGTGAGCGTCGATAGTTAGCGGCCAACAACGCACGGCGGCAAAGTTCCCTTCGGGAATCGCCTGCGGCGACCGCCATGCGAACCGTTGGCCCAGCCAAAGAAGGTGTATTATGAAGCGATTACTTTGCTTGGTTTGTCTGTGCCTAGCGATGCCGTCTCTGTTGTCGGCCCAAGAATCCAAGAAGGAGGGCGACAAGGCGAAACGCCCGCCGAAGGAAATCGCTGTCGATTTCGGCGGCGGCGTACAGTTGAAGATGGTTCTCATCCCTTCGGGCGAGTTCATGATGGGCAGCAAGGAGTCGGCGGAGGCCACGGCTGCCTTCTTCAATAAGACCTATGGCGATACCCTGACGGCCGATGCCTGCAAAGGTGAGCAGCCGTTGCATCGCGTACGGATCACGCAGCCATTCTATTTGGGCACGTATCATGTTACGCGGGGCCAGTTTCGTCGGTTCGTCAACGAAACTGGATACAAGACCGACGCTGAGAGAGGAGACGAACAAGGAGCCTTTGGATGGAACCCCGATTCGAGGAAGTTCAGGTTCAATAAGGATTACTCGTGGCGCAATGCAGGTTACGAACAGACTGACGAGCATCCGGTGGTAAATGTAGACTGGAACGATGCGGTGGCCTTCTGCCAGTGGCTCAGCCGCAAGGAAGGCAAGACTTATCGGCTGCCAACCGAGGCCGAATGGGAATACGCCTGCCGCGCTGGGACGACAACTCGCTATAGCAGCGGCGACGAACCGGAGGCTTTGGCCAAGGTCGGCAACGTGGCCGACGCGGCGTTCAGGGCAGATTTCCCGTATGACAACCGACTCTTGGCCACCGGCGCACTCAAGGCCAGTGACGGCAACGTGTTCACGTCGCCGGTTGGCTCATTCCGACCCAACGCTTTCGGACTCTACGACATGCACGGGAACGCCTGGCAGTGGTGCTCGGACAGGTATAGCGGGAACTATTACGCCGTTTCCCCCGTGAACAACCCCCAGGGCCCCGACAGGCGCCAGGCGCAAGCGGATGTCGGGTACAACTCGGGAGATGAGCGTGTCCTTCGCGGTGGTGCGTGGGACACCATAGCGATGCAGGCGCGCTCCGCTGCTCGTTGGTCCAGCCTGCCGGTTTACAGGGGCTACATTACTGGGTTCCGTGTTGCCAGGACTCTGTAATGCTATGGCATCTGGCCTTGCAAGATATGGTAGAATCATAAAAGTACATTAGACGGCCAACAAGGCGTACCCGCTGCGCCGCTTCGCGGACGCCTTGCTGGTGGTTCGGGCCGCCAGACGTAGTAGAATTGGGAGCGGCTCGACGTTGATCGCTCCGGCTGGGGCGGCGTCGGGCGGACCACCCGTTAGCGGTGTTACTGGAGCATTGCGATGACGCGAACACAATTAATTGGGCTTACTATTGCGTCCTTCTTGCCCTATCTTCTTGTCGCCGCGTTTACCGTTGCGGGCATGTTCGTAGAATCGTGGGCCTCTTTTCCACTCGCTCTGGTTGCGATTTGTTGTATTGTTTTCGCCGTCATAAACAATAAAGTGATTTCGGCGATACGGTCACTCGACGAACGGATGACCGCTATCGAACGGCTACTCGATGATAAGCGCAAACAGTCCCAAGAACCGCCAACACCACCCGCCCGCTGAAGCCCTGCGGGCACGCCTTGGATTGTTGTGCCGGTGGCCGTGGCGTCGGATAATTGAACGTTAGTTCAACGTCGATCGCTCCGGTTGGGGCGACGTCGGGCAGGCTGTCCGTTGGACGGGTGAGGAGAATCGCAAAATGCTGAAACCTGCGATGCGATACGCGATGATGATTGGCATCGTTATGATTGTCGCCCAAGATGCCGCCGCATGGCCGAGGGTTCGCCACCGCCGATGCAAGTGCCCGCCTCAGACACAAGTGGAACAAGATCCGCACGCGGCGAACTCCAAGCATCCTGCCGCGGTTGCCCGCATTGTGAAGCTCCTGCCGCAGATTCCAGCCGATGAGTCGCCCGACAGGATTATTGCAATGCTTGGTATTCCGAAAGACTGTGATGGAGGCCACGTCAGCAACACGGGTTGCAGCATGGTCTGGAAATATATCGCGCCCGGCTATCATTTTACATTGGCCTTCGACCCAGAAGTCAAGGAGGGAAAGCTGACGCTGAAGTTCGGCGAGGCACGGTTTTCTGCCCAACACAAGCCCGGATTTCCGCCGGAGGAGTACCACACCGTTTATCCCTACCGTTCGTCGGAGGGCATGGTTTACAAATGAGGTTAGTGATGCCAACATTGGCCAGCCGCAGAGTCCGCCTTCGGCGGATCAGCCTGGCGGCTGACGGCCAGGCCGATCCGTTCGTCGCGATTGAAAAGGAGGAAGGAGTAAGTGTATGGTGGAAGTGGTTCTTCAATTCCTCGCGGACTTTGTTGGCTTGTCCCTCCGCGAGAAGCTAGATCAAGACGCCCCTCTTCGCTTTAAGAATAAGCGGTCCTACGTCCTCTACTATGTCATTACCCTCGCCGCGGCGGTGGCACTTATTGCTGGACTCATGTTCCTAGCTTGGCTTGCGTGGCACTAGGCAGCGAACGATCGCGACCGAATATTACCGACGAACAAGGCACGGCGGCAGCGCAAGTCGCCGCCTGGTGGTGCTGGCCGCAGGAGCATGATAAGCTGATTGGAGATTCAACCCGATTCACAGAGGCAAAGTGCGGCGACCGCCGTGCAGCCCGTTGGCCACGAAGACCGATGCTGGAACCAGCGGTGTAGTTTGGATCATAATGAACAAGCGAAAGGTACAGTTGGCCACGCCGGAAGAACTCGAGAAGTTCCAGCATTTCCTGTTTGAGATGGACGATGTGCTTGAAGCGTTCCTGGCAGAAGCCGCTCCGGCTGGATTTCGGCTTGATTATACTCTTGAGTCACTCGACTCGCTGGAAAAGTACATTCTGTCTCGACCGGACGCGGGCAAGAACAGCCAATTTGAGAATCGCGCTGCGAGATACTTAGGTGAGGTATTCCGCAAGCGCGTCGGAGGCAAGTGGGAGTTGTGCTTGAAACACCCCAATTACCTCTACTTTAAGTTACCTGTACTCTCTGGTTACTCGAATAAGCCGATTGAGTTCTGCCCCATCGAGATGCTGGGCAATTTCCTATCTAAGCGAGAACCAGGACTGTTGAGACGCGCCATTGAAAGTCACGCCGAGTTCAAGAACTGAATAGTGGGATGAAATGAGGATCTTATGGCCAACAAGCCACACTCGCAGAGTTGCTGCGCAATCGGCTTCGCCGGTGTGCCTGATGTATCCGGGTCTGTTCCTCTGAAGAACAGCCCGGAATGCTTTGTTGATAATGTCGATTTGCCGTGGCCGTTTGGTCGGCCATCCTTGGCATCGCGAATCGAACGCAGGGCGATGTTCCAATGACCGAGGAGTTTAATGAACTGATCCGACAGCTTGGTGAGACGGTGTATCAGAAGGTTCAAGCCGAAATGGCGGATCGGGAATGGGTCCGCGCTTGTCTGGATGTCCGTTATTCTCAGGCAGGAGATTCCTGGCTTACAAAGACCCGCGCCGTCGCACCCAATGGAACATGCGTGTCGATAAAAATGTGCAACGAAATCGACATCATTCTCATCTCGTTGAACTCCCACCGGAAACTGTTCCAGGATGAATGGTATGGGCTACAAATTACGGTTTCGGAAAGTCGCGATTGTCAGGTCAAATTGAACTACGACGCCTATTGTTCCGAGGACGCGTCGTTCTTCGGTACATAAACGTGGGCCAATGGACGCTGGCGAAAGTGCTCCAACACGGCCCACCCGCTGAGGCCCTGCGGGCACGCCTTGGCTGTGGTAGTGGCCGCCGCGGCGCGGTAGAATCGAGAGCGGCTCGCCGCTAATCGCTCCGGTTGGGGCGGCGTCGGGTGTGCGAACCGTTGATCGATCGAGGCTTCGTTGAAGGAAGCCGGTTTCGTTAATGTACTGAGGGGCGGGCGCATGCTTCTCATGGCGTCGCCTTCACAGCACAAAAGCCAAACTGAAGGCTGTCACAATGAAATTGAGTTGCCGTTCAATGGCGAAGTTCGACGCCGTTGTCGCAGACATCCGCCGCGAATTGTCTTACCCGTTTGAGGGGCTGCAAGTCCCACCACCTCGCTGGGAGGATGAAGCATTCCTCGGTGGTACAGATAAACAGTTGGTCGTGCTTGCTGGGACCGATGAAGAAGTACTTCGCAATTTTCCTTACCAACAAGTGGCACTTCGCGACTTTGTTGTCGCTGGACAGGATGCCGATTTCCCACTGAGCAAAACCGAATCGCAAGTTTTTGCGAAGACTATTCATACGGCAGAGGATGCATTTGAACGTCGGTACCAAGGTGGCGAATGGCATCCGCAGGTCGCTCGACTCATCGTCGAACTGAAACTCACTTCGCCGGTCGCTGACAATCATGCGACGCGAAGAGACCTTCTCGCTCCGCTGCGCGAAGTTCTAGAAGCGACGTTAATTCTCCCTCCATTGCCAGAGCCTATCGATCTTGAGACCGTCGATCCTGTTCACCGCGAATTTGATCTCGAAATGTCCCTCTTTCTGGCGGCGGAACTCCAACTCCCTCAGCCACTTCAGGAGCAGGTGGCTGTTCACCGGATTCGGAACTGCCTCCCTCAATGCCCCGCCAACCTTATCGGCACCAAGGTTCGCTTAGCGGGAGCGAAAGCAAGTCAGCATTGGATAAGCTTCCGCGTCCGTCAATTCTAGCTCGCGGTTTCCCAGTATTATTATATGAAATGGTATACGTCAGGGTATGAAAGGGGCAGACCAACACAGCACGGCGGCAGCGCACGTCGCCGTCTGGGGCCGCCTGCTGGAAACGTCTGAACTTCAATTTGAATCTACCTCTATTTATTTCAGAACCCCCCACTCCGAAACGACGAGCCGTGGCGTCAATCAAATGAACGAAATTGTGGCATTGTGGCCGCCGGCTGAGCAGGGGACCATATCCCGAGGCGACTCGCATCACTGACGACGACAACCCCGAGTGGAAGGCATTCCTCGGCAAAGCGCTGAAAGGCGTCGAACTGTTGATGGACTTCAAATCGACCGACTTTCACGGCATTCGGCTAATTTTTCACGACGATTCATCGCTCGATTACCATTACCAGTGGGGCGCAAGCATTGACGATCCAATACCCCGACATATCGCGATTTACCCAGGCTGCGGTAGTCCGCCATTGTGGACCGGGTGGAAGTTCATTCCTTGGATATGGACAGAGGAAATACTTATGGTCCCTCCCGCCGTGTCCGAATTGTGGTCGCCCTCTAACAACTTATTTGGCGAAACAGTGCTTTGGATGTGGTGCAGACTGGCATAGTAAGCCCGCCAACAAGCCGCAGCCGCAGAGCGGGTCGCCGCCTAGTGGTGCAGGATGTGGGAAGATTGTAGAATGACTGGCAGTTCAGACCTTTGAAGGATCGAAGCTGCGGCGACGGATGTCCTCCTACGTTGCTTGGGCGATGACTTGGATGACCTGAGATTGCACGAGAGTATCGATAATATGAGAATGTTCCTCAGGAAGTAGCAGTTCCCCGGTGGCTTGATTTGGAGGTCCGGTCACGATGTCGAATTTATCACCCGAATTGGAGACGCTACTTCACTCGCACATCAAGAAGTTTCAACTCGATCGCGCGGCGGATTGTATCATTGAGAGGGCGGTTGAATGTTATGTCGTGATTGCCGACAGGGCAGATGACTACAGTGCAGTTGGCAATACGCGTTTTGGCGGTGAGCCCGATCTCCCCTACGGCTGCGATTGGCCACGAAGCGGCGATCCGGATGACCCGACAACGCTGTACTCGAACTTCATTTGTCAAATCAACTTCGCGGAACTTCCGCCGCTGCCCAACGGTACTCCTTTGCCGACTTCGGGCCTCCTTTCCATCTTTATCAACTTCTTGGTGGGCTGCGGCGCTCCGGTAAGGCTTGACACGAGATACTTTGACGGTAGCCCCAGCGACTTGCACCGAGTTCACTTGCCTGATGCCCGCAGGTTGCAGATCGACGACATTCCGCCCCTCAAACCGCAGAGAATTCGAACCCGGCCGTCGGTAAGCCTGCCCTATTATTCGCGCGAATTCCGTGAGACCGTTCGTTCGCTTGGCGATCCGGACGATCAACTATTCTACCTGTACCACGAGATGGAGTACTTTTTCCGCCGAGACTTTAGGGAATTCATCGGGCAGTTGCTCGGCTTTGCCGCCGCAACGAATCCGGCACCTCATAGCCTTTATCGCAGGCTTTATTTCGGGCGGATCGGAAGACGAAACCTGGAAGACGGCGATCGATGGGACTCATGGGAAGACTACGAAGCCCATTTGGAGGGCCTACGGCAAAAAGAGGACTGGGACGGGTTAAAGGACATCGAGAAGAATCGAGAAGAAATCGCGTGGCTCTTGAACCATCGAGAGGAAGTTGCGAGGAGTGTAGACGAGTGGCGGCTCCTTTGCAAAGTAGAATCCAACTTCGCGATGGACGTGAACTTCTGTGATGCGGACCCTCTTTACACTTTCGTCCGCGACGAAGACTTGGCTGCGCGGAACTTCTCTGACATGGCTGGAGAGGTAACGCAAGGAGGCTACTAGGAGAGCCGCTCCAACAAGACTTGCCGAACGGCGAGACCAGGAGATAGCCGCCAACCCGCCACGGCCGCAAAGTCGCTGCGCGACCGCCGCTTGGTGGTGCGACAGCCACGGTCTTTCCGCCGCTACTGCCCCGCCGCAACGACAACCGATCAGGCCCTGAAGGTCACGTCGCGGTCGCCGTGCTTCCATTCGTCCTCGTGGCAGCGATCGAGACGAAGCGGCCGAACTCCCGCGATGCGAACTCGGCTTTCGACCAACAAGACGCCCCAGCCATTCTGTCTTTCCCTTCGCCTCCCTTCCCGGCGCACGCGGCACACAGGGCAGCGTGATCGAGCAGCGGGCAGCGGTGTTGTCGGAATAGCTAAACAAAATCCCCCAACGCCTGCCGCCCCTACGGGCGGCAAGCGTGAAACGCATTTTGGTCAGCTCGACGGGTGCCGACGGCGCAGCTCGCGGGCCTATCTGATAGGTAAAACGGGTTACTGGGCAACAGTCGCTGTTTTTGGGCTGTCGCTGCTGCCCCATTTCACGGCCACGTTCCAGCCGACCTCCGAATACAGCCCTTTGAGGACTGTCTCCGCGGTCAGCTTCGCCTGGGTGAGATTCTCGGCGGACGACGCCGTGTGCGAGACGAGCTTCTGGGCTTCGGCCATCACGGCATCGCGCAGGCTGTCTTGATCGGCGTTCCACGGCAGCCAAGCCAGCCGATCTACGGCCCACGTTCGCGTGCGTTCGTGGTTCACCCTTGGCTGAAGCACTTGGGGCTCGGGCAGGATGATCGTCGCCTGCTTGGTGTCGTCGTGCTTGTCGGTGATGGAGGCTTGACCCAGGTTGACCGATAGCAGGGCGTCGCCCTTGATGAGCCAACTACCGCGGCAGCCATTTCCTTCGGCTACAAGGATGTCGGCGATCTGGATGCGAGTGGTCACCAGTTGGGACAGGCGTTCCAACTTTTCGACGGTGGGACCTTCCGAGTGGATGACGACGGGCGGCGGCGTCTCGGGTGGAACGAGCCGCGGAATGAAGAGGACCGCGGAAATCGCAGCGGCCAAGACGATAAGCAGAAGAGCAGCAGGGCGCATGGTCAATGGAACCAATCGGGGCAGAAGGAGGTACAAGGAGGCGGCGGTCAAAAGGACGGCCGCCAGAACGATGTTTCGCATCGAGTTTCCTTTGGGTCATTGTGTAGCGGCCTTGGGCGGTATGGCGGTCGTGTCTTCGTAGCCGCCGTCTTGGCCTTGCCAGTGGATTACGGCGGGCTTGGTGGGCTCGGAGGTCTGCTTTGAGCAGCCAACGCAGACGGCGACGGCAGCCGCAAGAGCAAGGACGATCCTGAAAGAAGGGGGAAGCAGTTTCATGGTTGAGATTAAAAGAAGGATGTCGGGGAGCAAGGCGACGACCAGCAGCAAGGCAACCGCTGCAAACAGCGTCACTGTCGTGACAGTCTCCTTGCTCGGGAGATGCTGGGCGATCCGCTGGCGAAACAGCCAGGCGAGGACCGAAGCAACGAGAATCGAGGCAAGCAGAGTAACTGTGAAGATCATGGTTTTTGTCCTTTGGTTGGAACAAGGCTAACGAAGGCACAGCGGTACGGGGAATGGCACGGTAGGCAGCCCTGACGAGCAGGACTGCCGCAAGGAACGATTGAAGAGGCCCAGCCCTGGCGCTCGGAGGAATGAAGCGACCAGGGGCTGGGCTGCGGGACGTGGCGTGAATGCCAGCCAGAGATGAGAGATCAGGCCGCGGCGGCAGCAGGGCCGGGCTCATCGCCCAGAAATTTCCGCCATGACTCTGCCAACTCGCGACGCAAGTGGGCGATACGGCTCGGCGTGACCTTGAACCGGCGGGCGGCGTCGCTGGTGCGGTGCCCGAGGCTGAGATAGCGAACCACTTTGCGGTCACGCGGGTGCAGGCTCTTCAGCCATTCCTTGAAGTCCACGCGGAAGGCGACCACTTCCGGTACCGGCAAGCTGCGGGTATCTTGCACGACTGCCTCTTTCCAGCAATCCTCCTCCTCGTTGAACTTGTCCAAACGCTCGACCATCACGCCCTTGTGCTCCTGGCAGTATTTGCTCAGGACGTCCTTGATGTTCTGGGACGATCCAGTCTTGCGATTGTCGAGGGTCTGCCGGATTCCGAACTTGGCCAGCACGGTTGGGTACGCAAGGTCGAGCTTGCCACGCTTGGCCAGGCCGGCGACAGCAGCGGTCGTGTTGGCGACGACATTCTGCAGTGCCTCTTGCCTGGTTTCCGGGTCATAGTTGCGGAAGGCACGCTTGGCGTAGCGAATGATGGTGGGCAACATGGCGAGCAGCTTGGCGTGCCATGCGGGGACGGTTTTGCGACGCGGGTCATTACGTCGTGTACTCATCGGCGATCTCCTTGGTGGACCGCCAGCAAGGCGGTCCGTGTTGAGGGAACACGAAAACCGCCTTGCACCGTGCAAGGCAGCGCTGGACGCTGGCCGTCCACGCGGGGTGGCGGTCAACGAATCAGATCAAAAAGGAGGGGCGCAGAGCCCGAGGTAGGGATTGGCAGTTTATAATGCCGTGGTTTGGCCTCGCACTTGACCTTCGGCGGCCGGCGGTGGCCTTGGGGATGGGATGAGAAACGGTGCCGTCGGTCGCTGCGATGAAGGACGCCGGGAGGGCGGATTGGATCGCGGATGCACGCCTGCTGACGGCTAAGAGCGGCGTGCAGGTTATGATGCCGCGGAAAATGCCTAGATTTGACGTGTTGGAGCTGTTGCAGAATTGCACGCGACCGCCGGGCGCGGTATGATGCGGCGCACAGCAATTATCTTTCCAGCCGCTGACGCGGAGCGACCACTTTGACCCCTCAGCAATTCATCGCCAAATGGCAGCGCGTCACCCTGTCCGAACGCAGCGCCTGCCAGCAGCATTTTCTCGACCTGTGCGAACTATTGGGCCAACCCAAGCCGGCCGAAGTTGATCCCGATGGCACTTGGTACACGTTCGAGAAAGGCGTACAGACCAGCGAAGACAAGAAAGGCTGGGCCGATGTTTGGATGCGGGATCATTTCGCCTGGGAATACAAGGGCAAGCACAAGGACTTGAAGGCGGCCTACCAGCAACTTCAGCTCTACCGCGAGGCCCTGGAGAACCCGCCGCTGATGGTCGTCTGCGACATGGACCGCTTCGAGGTCCACACGAATTTCACAGGCACGCTCAAAAAGCAACATGACTTCGACCTGGCGGGACTGGCGGACCCTGCCAATCTGGACATTCTTCGCAAGGTCTTCACTGATCCGAATGCGCTCAAGCCCGGCATTACCAGCGAGGCCATTACGGTTGAGGCGGCTACGGACTTCGCCAAGCTGGCGGACGGCATGCGCGACAAGGGAATTGAGCCGTTGCGGGCCGCCCACTTCCTGATGAAGCTCATGTTCTGCATGTTCGGTGAAGACATCGGTTTGCTGCCATCGGGGCTATTCGGGAGGCTGCTGGAGACCGCTAAAGCCAATCCGGCCATGCTTCGTCGCCGTTTAGAGAACCTCTTCACGGCCATGTCCCAGGGAGGCGACTTCGGTGCCGAGACAATTCTTTGGTTCAATGGCGGACTATTCGCCGACAGTGACGCGATTCCGCTAACAACGGACGAGATCGACAACCTGGCTAAAATCAACGCATACGATTGGGCGAGCGTCGAGCCGTCGATTTTCGGCACCCTTTTCCAGCGAACCCTCGATCCGAGTACACGATCCCAGATCGGCGCTCAGTATACCGGCCGCCAGGACATTGAAACCCTCTTGATTCCAGTGCTGCTTGTGCCGTTGCGACGAGAATGGGAGGAGGTCAAGCGGCGGTGTGAGGAAGAGCTATGGCCCAAAGTCGTCAAAGCCAGCCGGTCACAGATTGGCAAGGCCGCGGCCCAGCGCAAGGCGTTCGATCGTGCAATTCTTGATTTCATTGAACGACTGGCGCACGCCATTATTCTCGATCCAGCATGCGGTTCCGGAAATTTCCTCTATGTGGCGCTTCACATGCTTCTGGACTTGGAAAAGGAAGTCATCGCCTACGCGGCGATGCGGGGTTTATCGATCGTTCCCCAAGTTAATCCTTCGCAGTTACACGGACTGGAAATCAATCCCTACGCGCAGCAACTTGCCCAGGTCGTCATCTGGATCGGTTATTTGCAGTGGATGCACCACAACGGATTCAAGATGCCCGACCATCCGGTGCTGGCGCCCATCGAGACGATCCGGCAGATGGATGCGATCCTGGACCTCTCGGACCCGGAGCATCCCAAGGAGCCGGAGTGGCCGGAGGCGGAGTTTATCGTGGGGAACCCGCCGTTCTTGGGCTATAGTCGACTCCGCACGAGCCTTGGACACAATTACGTCGAGACGCTCTTCCGGCTCTACGGCAGCGAGCTCTCGAACCAAAGCGATATCTGTTGTTATTGGTTCGGGAAGGCTCGCAAAGCAATCGAGCATGGCAAGTGCAAACGCGCAGGACTGCTCGCGACACAAGGAATCCGCGGGGGCAAGAACCGGGAAGTGCTCAAGGCGATCAACAGGAGCGGCGGAATTTTCTTCGCAATCTCCGATCAGGACTGGGTTCTGGAGGGTGCTAATGTACACGTCTCGTTGGTTGGCTTTGACAATGGTGAGCAAGAAGAGAAAGAGTTGGACGGCTGTGCGGTTCGTTCGATCAACGCGGACTTGACTTCGGAATCTGATGTTACCTCAGCGCGCCGCCTTGCCGAAAACAAGGGGATCGGGTTCGTTGGCGGATTCAAGTTCGGCTCATTCGACATCACCGACGATGATGCAAGACACCTTTTGGCGATGCCGAACGTGGGCCCGCGGCCGAACTCAGAGGTGCTCAGGCCTTGGATCAATGGCCGCGACGTGCTGGGACAGCCGCGCCGGATGTGGATTGTGGACTTCGGCGTCGATGTCACCCTTGAAAACGCCGCACTATTTGAGGGACCGTACTCACTCGTTCTCGCCCGCGTAAAGCCCGAACGGGACGAGATGCGCAGACAACGACGACGGGAAAGATGGTGGATTCATGGTGAAACCGCGCCGAATCTGCGCAGCGATTGCTGGTCTGCCACGGTACATTGTGACGCCTCGTGTCGCGAAACACCGGATCTTCACCTGGGTCGAGCCGCACACAATAGTCGACGGACAATTGATCGCCTTCGCGCGATTCGATGATTATTTCTTCGGTGTCCTTCATTCGCGCATCCATGAAGTTTGGACACGCTCACAAGGAAGTCAGCTACGTGAGGCCAAGAGTGGATTTCGTTACACGCCAACATCGTGTTTTGAAACCTTCCCTGTTCCGCACCCGCCCCCCGATTGGTCGGCCGCGATCTCCGGCGCCGCGAAGGAACTCAATGACCTCCGCTGTCGCTGGCTGAACCCACCGGAGTGGACGAGGACCGAGGTTTTGGAGTTCCCCGGTTCGGTCGATGGGCCGTGGGCGCAGTATGTGGCCGAATCGGACTCCCGCGGCATAGGCACCGTCCGCTGGCCGCGCACTGTGCCCAAAGACCCTGACTGTGCCGCGAGCCTCAGCAAGCGGACCCTCACGAACCTCTACAACCAGCGACCAGCCTGGCTCGACCTCGCCCACAAGAAGCTCGACGACGCCGTCTTCGGCGCCTATGGCTGGGACGCCGGCATCAGCGACGAGGAATTGCTGGAACGGCTTCTGCGGCTGAACCTGGCGCGTGCGGAGAAGGAATGAAGCGAGATTGAGAGGCGCCGGCCGCAGGGGCTAGGCACCGTCTCCAAATTGAAGATTCGCGCCGGCCTGCCGTATTGCAACCGGCGCGACCAAGCGGACCGGGCAGGCGGACCTTACGACATGAATAGTCGAACCTTTGGGTAGCTTTTGGTGTCCAGCTTTCAGGCAGGGCTCCCCCGCCGACCCGCCAACGACTTCGCGGATTACGCGTGTATAATGATGGATGAGCTTCGCAGACCTACGTGAAACGAGAGGAGCTTCAGATGTTAACGCCTGGATCCCTGGGGCAAGCCTTTTCGGTTTATTGGCAGGATATGAACTGCTGCCGGACTGCGGGTGCATATTGGTCGTTGCTCCACGTAACAGTTTGCTTGCCCGACATTTGCGCTGCGCTTCAATCCGAGAACGGTGAGGCCAAACCCGCCCGATACATATCGTGGTGTGACAAGTATCTCCCCGATCCAAAGCTGCTCGGGAGTGAGCGCTACCGGATGCGATGCAAGGTGCTTCATCAAGGCCGCGCTAGCATCGACGCGCCAGGCCGCTACGACGGATTTTCCTTCTCCCAGCCTACTTTGGCGGGTCAGGTCGACCACCTGCGAGTCGACGGCCCAACTCTAATCGTTGACGTCGGCAAACTCGCGGAGGAGTATAGAGCAGGAGTGGAGCGGTGGATTCGAAATCTTGAGACGAATCCGGGCAGCCTCGAAAGTTGCAAGACCGAGGAACACATTTCCTCGCTGATCCAGGTGAGGCAGTTCCCGATCCCATCGCCGGCGCAGGGCGCACCACACGACCTTTTTAACTTGGTCGCCAGATCAAGCTGATACATCTGCGGTGCGATTGCGATTGTCCTGGGGCTCGACCTGAAGGATTTTAGCGGGCAGAATGACTGAGGCCGTTCAGTCGCCTTCACCCAGCGCGAGCGACCTCAAGCGCCGTGCAAAGCCCGCACCTGCAATCCTCCACGTGCTTCATCGTTTCCAGTCCTACGGCCATCACCGACTCATCCAGCGCAAAAGCCCGCCCTGTCTTGCCGTCCAGGTTGTAGAACGCCTTTTGCAGGGCCTCCGCTTCGGCCAGCAGTTCGCCGCTGCCGGCGTCCTCTGTGCCCGCTTCGTAGCCGGCAACGAACGCGATACGCCGTAGGATCTCGACGCTCTCGCCGCGGATTTCACGGCGGTAGCTTGTCCCACCTATCTTTATGAGGTTCAGCATCCTTCCAACCTACCCCTTTATGCACCTTCTTTTCGGCCACTTCGCGTGAAACCTCGTGCTTCTTCATGTAGTTTGGCACATCCTGCGCTACCAGGCTGGCGGTTTCATCCCCTTTCAGCACGAAGAACTGCGGGGGAAGATTCTCACTTTCGTCGGGGATGTAGACCAGAATGAAAAAGTTGGCAACAGGGGGTTGCGGCTCTGCGACGTACCACCCCGCTTTGGTCTTTGCACCTTTGACCTGAACGGAGAACGGCTTTCCGTGGGGGCTTTGCACGTGCAGGTCCGTTCCTTTGGCGTTCCCCAGCGTCAAGGAGACGACGTAACTCCGTCGTGTCAATTCGGCCGCGGCATAGAATTGGGCGGCCCATTGCGTGTGGTACTTTTCCATGTTGGCCTCATATTATATTGGGTCAGGACTGGCAGTGAGAGGAGGCAGCGTTGCCCTAGTATAATCGTCGCCGGCCTTGCGCAGCGCGGCCCCAGAACCCCACGCGGCCGATGATCGACGGCACGGCCGAGAGTGGGGCCGAGCGGAGGGGCCACAGCTACAGGATGACATATTGGCCTCATTGCGACGAGTCAGTCTGCGGTTGTTCAGTCCCAGGTTCACTCGGTCCGGCTGAGCGTCTCGCCAAACAGCCACTTGCGGACATGGTTGGTGACGGCGATGAGCCGCTTGTCGTCAACGCGTTCACGATAGACCGCCGACATGTCCGCTGAACTTGGGGCATGTCCCATTATGGATTGGGCTGCCGCCAAGTCACGAGCGCCTTCTGCGATCGTCTGGAACGTGTGGCGGAGGGCATAAAAGGAAAGACCTAGTCGACTCACTTTCGCCTTTTCCAGCAGCGACTGCAAGGCCTTCGCAATACGATGGCCGCTAGCTTTGCTGATAAAGGACTTCCCGCGGGGACTGATGAAAACGAGGTCCTGATGGCTGTCGTTCGTAGGCGTGGGCCGCTCGGCCAACACGACCCTCAACGCAGAAATCGTTTCCGGCCACAAGGGTATCTTACGCGCAATGCCTGTCTTTGGCCGCGGATAGACCAGCCAGCCTCGCTCCAAGTCGAGGGCCCGCATGGGTAGCGTCGCACAGTCGTTATTGCCTAGACCGGCATTGACCGCCAGCAAGACCATTGCCTTGATGGTTGGCGGAGCAACCGCAAGGAGGGCAAGCAGTTCGTCGCGCTCGAACATTCGGAGTCCGCGCTTTGCACGGACCTTGCGCAGCGTCTTTGCCGATGGCTTCTTGAATCCCGGCCCATATCTCGGCGTTTTGTCGCTCAAACCCGCCTCTTGGGAATAGCGAAACAACGAGCGGACTCTCTGGATCTCGTTCGCCAGCCGCACCGGGCCCCACTGCTTTGCGATGTTAGCTCGAAGACGTTGAAAAGCGTCGGGCGAGAGGGTGTCGATCGGGGTGTCGGCTCCGAACACTTTTCAGGACGCGCTCGCATGTGGCATGGTACTCCGAGAACGTGGCGTCGAGGAGCTCACCGGAATCGACTAGTCCCTTCTTGTGCGTGAGGAAGTGGTTTGCGAGGTCGCGCACCGTACAACCGATGGCTGCGGGCGGCTGCGGAGTTCGACCTGCCAGTAGATCGTCTTTCTCGGAGTTCCAGCGCTCTAGCGCACGCTCGCCCTGCGGATCATCGGCAACCTTGCCGAAGTAGTGCAACTTGCCTCGGACCTTCTTGGCCCACCATCCATTTCTGTGTGGAAACAGGGGAAAATCGGGCCGTGGTTTTTCGGCCTTCTCTTTCGCAGACGTCGGTTTTCGGTTAGTCTTAGGCAAAGAGTGTTCTCCAGGCGTTGTGGCAGGTCGAGTGTCGAAACGGGTGTCGAAACGGGTGTCGAAGCAATCCTGAGTCATTGTATCCGTGACCTCGAAAAGGTCAACAACCCCAAGGAAACACGAGGAAAACATAAGTTCGGAGGTGACTGGCATCTGGTGGTGCCCCTGGTCTTCAAAACCAGTGTAGGGCTCGCAAGGGTCCTGGGTGGGTTCGATTCCCATTCGCCTCCGCCATTTTGCGCAGGAGAAGACATGTCGAACCATCGCCGCTTGCTCGACGCCGTTTTGCTGGCGTTCCACCCTGCGCGGTGGTCGGTCTTCGGTTTGCGGTTCGTGCCGCTGATGCTGTTGGCGGCTGGAGGCTGGGCCGTGATTTATGGTGGATTCTATCATCATATCACGGTGAGCGAGAATCACCCCGAGACGCAACACGAGGAACCATTCACCATCACGCAGCCCATGCCGCCGCCCGGGTTTCCGGGTGGGCCGCCGGAGGGGCTTCCGAGCGGGCCGCCAGGTATGGTTCCTTTTCCGCCCGAGGCGTTCAGCCCGCCGCTCAAAACCATTCAGGCAGTGAAGACGACAATCATCCCGGCATGGACCTCCACGTCGGAGGAGTCGGAGTTAACCGTCAATCGGGCGGTGGAGGTCGCCGGCATGGTCCTTGGCCCGCAGGGCGAGATCCTCCGCGTGAGCAGCGAGGCCGCAGTGAACGGCACGGAAGGCCCCGCCTTCTGCCCGTCGTGAGTAAAGTAGCCCCGGGTCATGGCGTCCATGGTCGATGCAAAACCGAAACGAAAGAAGTGGCCGCTGGCTCGCTGGCGGCCCTGGGTGCAAACCGGGTTCCTGCTGGCCTGGCTCAATCCGTTGCTGCCGCGCCTGCACGGCATCTGTTCGCCCGTGTTCCACTGCTATTCGTGCCCCTGGGCCACGTTTGCCTGCCCGATCGGCATCCTGGCCCAATACGGCGGGCTCCACGCAATCCCGTTTCTTGCCCTGGGAACTTTGTTGATCGTCGGGTCGCTGTTTGGCAGTCTCGTCTGTGGCTGGGCCTGTCCCTTCGGATTCTTGCAAGACCTGGTAGCGCGGATTCCGACACCCAAGTTGCGCCTGCCGGGCTGGTTGGGAGTGACGCGCTACGCGGTCCTGATTGGCCTGGTGTTTCTCGTTCCCTATTTTTACGGAGAAGCAAGCCAGTGGTTCATCTGCCGGGTTTGTCCGGCGGGGGCCTTGGAGGCCGCGGTTCCCTACAGTATCCAGCAATCGATCGCACTACAGACGATCGTCTGGCCAAGCACGATTATTAAACGGGTCATCTTGATAGTGTTTCTGCTCTCGATGCTCTTTCTCCGCCGTCCTTGGTGTACGCTTTTCTGCCCGTTGGGTGCAATCTTTTGTTTGTGTAACTCGGTGTCGGTGGTCTTCTTGCGGTTTCAACCGCACCGCTGTAACGATTGCGAGCTATGTCGCGACCTTTGCAAATACCGCGGGCTGTCGGAACGGCGGGGGAGCGACCTGCGCTGCATTCGTTGTTTCGAGTGTGCGCGGTGCCAGGCCCTTTCCATCAAGACGATATTTCACCGCGAGACAGGCACGACGCAGGAAGGCGCGCCGGAGAACGGCGGACTGCCGATCATTGAATCGTAGGCACCACCCCACACTTAGTGGGTGGACAAGCCGGTCGGGCTGTGCTAAAATCGGGGCCGACGTGAATGATTGCGATGCTGCCACAACACCGGAGGATCGAAGTCATGACAAGAACCACTCGCAGCCTTGTCGTTACCGTTGCTACCGCGGGCCTTCTTTTCGCCATCGCCGTTACGGCCTTGGCCGAGACCTGCACGCTCAAGCTGAAACGTCGCGAATCCCAAGCCTACGATCAGGCGTCGTACATGTATTGGTGGGTCATGCCACAATACATTTATTCGCAGATGACTGCCGACGCGAACGGTCGCTGGCAGCCCGCCAATGCGGGCAACGATTCGCCGGCGGAGGCATTCAAGCGGATTGTGACGAAGGAGCCCAAGTACCATTCCGCGAATCCGTTCCGCGGCGTGGTCAAGTTCGGGGGGCAAGAGTACGCCTTCGCACTGGACGCGGTGCCGGATGCCAAGGCCAAGAAGCCCGACACGAAACAGGCCACGGCGAAAGCCGGGACGGTCGTCTTTGACGTTGTAGCCGCGGACGAGTCGGAGGCGAAACCAGCCGCGACGCAGCCGCCGCCCAAGCTCGTCGAGAAGCCTCCCGCCAAGCCGGCGCCGCTCAAGGACTTTGCCTACAACCGGCTCTATTTCGATTTCAATCACAACGGCGACCTGACCGACGATAAGGTCATCGAGTCCCCGTTGGACGCGAATCGGTACCCGGTCTTCACGTCTGGCCCCGGCATGTCCTATGCGCGTTTTGACTTTCCGCGGATCGACCTCACGCTCGACGTGGACGGGACCAAGCTGGACTATTCGTTCCACCTGGACGGATATGCGAATTCTTCGGCGAATTTCTGCAACGTGGGGGTCTCCGTCACTTCGGCAGTTTGCCGCGAAGGCGACATCACCTTGGAGGGCAAGCGGCATCACATCGTCTTGCTCGACTTCAACAGCAATGGGCGGTTCGACGACCAAACCAAGATTTCTTCGAACATTCACCTGGCCAACGGGCAGTTGTATCCCGAGCAGGGCGATATGCTGTTGATCGATCCCAAGGCCGGCAGCGCCGCTTTCGATTCGCCCTACGATCCGGCCGGCAGCGATTATCGCTATTACGTCGGGGGAATGATCTCGATCGACGGCCGATGGTACGATTTGAAGATTACGCCGGCCGGCGACAAGCTCACGCTGACTCCTTCTGCCGTCCCCCTGGGCAACGTGAAGAACCGGAACGAGTCGTTCCGCGCGTTGATCTACAGCGAGGGCAAGGGGTTCATCAAGATTCGCGGCAGCAAAGACGCGCCGATTCCCATCCCCGAGGGCCAATGGAAGTTGTTGTCCTATACGATCACGCTGCGCCGAGCCGGCCAAGCCGGCCGCGAAACCGGCAGCCGAAGCGGGGGCGGGGAAGACGGCCGAAACCAAGCCGGCGGAGAAGCACGGCTCGCTGCTGGCAGGTCTTAGCCAACTGTTCGGCGGCGGCGCCAGCGAATTGGCCCGCGGAGGACCTTCCGTCGTCTCCGCGACGGCCACGGAAAAGTACCAGGCCGTCACGGTCCGTCACGGCGAGACTGTCGAGTTGCCCTTCGGCCCTCCCTATACGCCGACCGTGACCGCCATGTCCTACGGGCCCCCTAACGTGCAGGCCCAGCAGCTTTCCCTGGAGATGAGCCTGGTGGGCGTGGCCGGCGAGGCGTGTACGAACATGGTGGTTAAGGGAGCCCGGCCCGGCAAGCCCGAGTTCACCATCACCGACCCCAAGGGCAAAGTGGTTCAACAGGGCAATTTCGAGTATGGCTGAGGTTTCACCTGCCGGTACTCGTGGCGAGTACCATCGGAGCCTGCGAAAGAGTATCACGTCAGCGTCAAGATCAAAGCCGATCCCTTCGAGATCAACGAGCAAAACGACAGCGTGATCCGAGTTCAGGCATCGCAACCCTGAGTGTGTGGAGTTCCGTAGGCCGGAGCAAGCCTCGGGGCACCCGCGGTACCCACTTGTGGGTCGCGGGTCGGTTCCAGCACGCATCTTTCCGACGCTGCAAACACCGATGCCGGAACTGCGCAGGCTTGTTCCGGCCTACGTAGCTGGACGTCGTTCGGGAGTTGGGCGGCGTGAAGAAGTTCAGAAAGTTGGTCGAAGCCATGTCGGTCACCGAAACGGACGATATTCCCTTCTGATCAGCCACTCACTTCAGAACGGCACCTTCAGGGCGTCGCAAAGGAAACCCATGAAGGGGCGACTGGCAGTGAACGATGCAGCCACGTGTTCCAGGTATCCCTTGTCGAGCACGTCCCGCTCCTCCAACGCTTCATACCCGATGAAGTCGGTCCGCTTGAGGTCCTCGATCCAGGGATGATCGGCCGGGAAGCCGCGGGGCGGGCGTTTGAGGCTCTCGCCCTCCAGCGAGAACCACGCGCGGAATTTCCGCTCGTCGCGCACCCGCCGCCAGCGATCGGGCCATTCGACGATCGCCTGCCGGATCTGGGCCAGCGGTTCGGGTTCCGGCCGCCACAAACCCACGGCCAGGAAGCATTCGCCCGGCGCGATGTGCACGTAGAAGCCCGGAGCATGTACGTCGCGTCCTTGTTCATGCCGGAACTGGATGCCGACGTTGGTCTTGTAGGGCGCCCCGTCCTTGACGAACCGCGTGTCGCGGTAGACCCGCATCAGCGACCCGCCGACCCGCCGGTCGCTGGCCACGAAGTACGGCGAAATCCGCTTCAGCCGGGGCTGGAACGCGCGGATGAAAGCCATCGCGGGCTCCAGGACCTGGTCTTCGTAACGGAGCTTGTTCTCCTGGAACCACGGCCGGTTGTTGTTGTCGGCCAACTGGTCCAGGAACTCCAAAAACGCCGGCTGGAACTGCTTGAACTTCATAGCCTCCATTGTGCCACCGATGCAGCCGGGATCAAGATACCACCAGTAAAGTCGCTCGTAGTCCCGGCTCTAGCCGGTCTTTCCAGCACATTTTCCGCATAGTTCAATTCGGCGGCCTTTAGTGCATAACGTCGGAGGATCCCGGAGGAGACGGCCGCTGGAGTGTTACCGTGCTTTGAATCATGCCACATTTCCCGTCTAAAGTCGCTACTACGAGCGCCTTTTCCAGCTTTGCCATTCTTTCCACCTTCCCATGTAATTCCAATGCGCCCACCGGCCGATTTTCGTCGAAATCTTCGAATTTACTCAAATCGCCAGAATTGCTAGAATGCCGCGTTGCCCATGTTTTCCACGGAAGGGATGCCGTATGAGCCAGTTTGACCGGCGCAGCACAATTCTCGGGGACTTGGACGTCCGAGCGCTGAAGGGACTCGAGCTCGGGCCGCTGACCAACCCCGTGGTCCGAAAAACGGATGGGGTCGTCTTCTATATCGACCATCTCGACGCCGAGAGCCTCAAGAAGGCGAATCGCAATCCGCAGATCATCAACGACGACATGGTCGACATCGACATCATCTGGGGCGAGCGGCCGCTCAAGGAGCTGGTCCCGTACCCGATGGATTACGCGGTTGCCAGCCACGTGATGGAGCACGTGCCCGACTTTGTCGGCTCGCTCATGGACCTTCACGGGGCCTTGAAGGAAGACGGGCTGATTTGCCTGGCGATTCCCGATCGGCGGTTCACGCACGACCTGCGCCGCCCGGAAAGCACGGTGGGGGAAATGGTCGAGGCCTATTTGTTGCGCGTGCGACGCCCTCCGGCCCGCCATCTTTTCGACAGGGTTTTGCTGCAGGCGCCGCGCGCCATTGGGAATGTGGAGTGGAAGGCCCAGGCGTGGGACGACGACATGTTTGCCGCATCGCCAGTGCGAACGGAGTGTCTTCCCGACGCCTATCGCCTTGCCGAGCGGGCCGTCTCGACCACCGACTACGTGGACGCCCATTGCTGGATCTTCACGCCGGAGTTGTTCCTGGATGTTGCCGACCGCTTGTCGCGGATCGGCCTTTTCCCCTTTGCGATCGAGTACTTTCACCCCACAGAATACGGCGACTACGAGTTTTACACCAGGCTCCGCAAGTCGCAAGATCTCGGGGCGATCACGGCCTCGATCCAGGAGGCTCGGCAGCTCCTCGGCGCCGCGCCGACGGAACAGGCCTACCGGGAAATGCTGCTGGAAAAAGTCTACGCACGGACCTTGCCGGAACCGTCCTATGGGCAAGCGCTGCGCGAACTGACGGAAAAAAGAAAGCAGTTGCAGGGCGAGCAACATCGTTTGTATCATGAGCTGGCATGCCAGAGAAAGCACTTGGAAAGCGAGCGGCGCCGCCTGGATGCCGATTTTCGCCACGTGCAAGGTTTGCTGGACGAAGTCAAAGCGTCGACCTCCTGGCGGTTGACGCGGCCGTTGCGCTGGCTCGGCCGCGTGTTGAGGGCGACGGCGTTGACCCGGAGGTTCGTATATGATCCACTGCACCGCCAGGATTAGAAACGACTCTTAAGATTTGAGATTTGAAATCTCCCTATTTTCGACGGAAAGGATGCCGGATGGGCCATTTTGATCGGCGCAGCGCAATTCTGGGAAACCTGGATTACCGCAACTTGAAGGGACTCGAGATCGGGCCCCTCCACAACCCCTTGGTGCGAAAATCCGACGGATTCATCCTCTACGTGGACCATGCCGACACCGAGTTCATCAAAAAGGTGAATCGCAATCCACAGTTCAACAACGACGATATCGTCGACATCGACATCGTCTGGGGCGATCGCCCCCTCAAGGACCTCGTTCCGCACCCGATGGACTACGTGCTCGCCAGCCACGTGATTGAGCACGTGCCCGACATGATCGGCTGGCTCATGGACCTGCACGGGGCCTTGACGGAAGACGGCGTGATTTGCCTGGCGATTCCCGACCGGCGCTTCACGTTCGACCTGCGCCGCGCGGAGAGCACGACCGGGGAAATGGTCGAGGCCTATCTGTTGCGGGTGCGGCGTCCTCCGGCCCGCCATCTCTTCGACCAGGTGTCGCTGCAAGCGGCGTTCCCCAAGGCCCAAGGATGGGAAGACGACATGTTCGTGCAATCGCCGGTGCTGGAGAAACACCTGCCCGGCGCGCAGCGGCTTGCCGAGCGCGTGGCATCGACCGCCGACTATGTCGATGCCCATTGCTGGGTCTTTACGCCCGAGTCGTTCCTGGATGTCGGCGACCGCCTGTCGCGGGTCGGCCTTTTCCCCTTCGCGATCGAGTACTTCCACCCCACGGAATACGGCGATTACGAGTTCTATGCCAGGCTCCGCAAGTCGCAAGATCCGGCGGCGATCGCCGCCTCGTTTCAGAACGCCAGGGACCTCCTCAAGAACTCGCCCACGGAGCAGGCCTACCGGGAAATGCTGCTGGAAAAGGTCTACGCGCAGAACTTGCCGGAGTCGTCCTATCGGCACTCGCTGCGCGACCTGGCAGAGCAAAGAAAGCAACTGGAAGACGAGCAACGCCGACTGGCTCACGAGCTTCGCTATTTGCAAGGCTTGATGGACGAAGTCAAGAATTCGACGTCCTGGCGGCTGACGCGGCCCTTGCGCTGGCTCGGCCGCGTGCTCAAATCGAATCGGCTGGCCCAAAAGCTCCTTTACGATCCATTCCACCGCAAGGGTTAAGGCTCTTTCAGAAGCCAGCCGTGCGTGCCCGAACCCGGAGGGTTCACAGCCATTAGCCGGTGGTAAAGTTTTCCCCGGGTGCGCTGCGCGACGCGGGGCTATAGCCAACTCCGGGATGATGCAGGGGCTGGAGAAAATACTTGCGGCCGAGGCGTCGTGGCGCTATCATGAGCAGACGCTACCAATCTATTCACGCTCAAGCCACGAGGAGAATCCCATGCGAATCAACCGCGTATCGAGTCCGAAGTGCTGGCCCGCAAGAAACGCCTGGCGAACCGCGCGATGTTGCCTTGCGGCGTCCGCGATCGTCATCTGGGCGGCCGCTTTGGCTTCGGCCCAAAAGACCCTCAGCCCGGCGGAGGGAGCGTCCCGTCAGGTTGTCGATTTCCGCTACGCACCGCCCGAGTGGCAGACGGCCATTTGCCTGCCGGACGATCCCTGCAAGTCGCTGGTCGACAAGAGCGGCGCGCTGCTCTACCACTTTGGCCAGGGAGGACGCGAGTTCGCCACGCGGATCGCGGTGGAGGTGACCGGCGGCGCGGTTTGGAAGAAACAGGAACTGCTCTCCCCGCGCGTGCCCATCGTGCGCACCTATCGTGCCGCCCCAGGCGTGGAGATCGTCGAAGAGGCCTTTGCCATTACGGGCAACATCAGGCCGGCCGGTAAATCTCGCAACGACCTGCTCGTCGTGAACGTCAAGAACACCGGAAATGACCCGCGCACGTTCCATCCAAAAGTGATCATCGATACGACGCTCGGCATCAACCGCCAGACGGATCGCGCGGTGCTCAACAACCACGAGACGGTCACCTGCTCGTTGGAATATGCCGTCGGCGTCAGCGGGAAGCAGATCCCTCACCTGACCGTTCCGGCGGGCAAGACCGCCGCGTTCTTTGTGCTCTACAGCGGCGGCGGCCAGATTGTGGCCAGCCCCGCAACGCTCGCCGAGGCCGAGGCGGCCCGCGACCAGGCCGTCGCCTATTGGCAGCAGGCCCCGCTACCCTATGGCCGCATACAGGTGCCGGACGCAGGCATTCAGGCCCTGATCGATTCTTCGATCCGCAACATCTGGCAGGCCCGCGAGATCAAGCAGGGACTGCCGGCCTTTCAGGTCGGCCCGACCTGTTACCGCGGGCTGTGGATTGTCGACGGGGCATTCCTGCTGGAGGCTGCGGCGATCCTCGGCGCCGGCGACCAGGCCCGCAACGGAGTGGCCTACGAATTGACCCATCAGAAGGCCGACGGCCGCATCGAGGTGATGGCGAATTACTGGAAGGAAAACGGCATCGTGCTCTGGACCTGCGTGCGGCACGCGCAGCTTACGCAGGACAAGGCCTGGCTCGAATCCGAATGGCCGAAGCTGCAACGGATTGCCCAGTACATCAAGCTGCTCCGCAAGAAAACGCTGGAGAACAGTTCGCCCTTGGACGACGGCCTGCAGCCCCCGGCTTCCCCGACGGCGGCATCGGCGGCGTGCTGAACGAATACACCAACGTCTACTGGAATCTGCTCGGCCTGCGGGCCTTCGTGCAGGGGGCGGACTGGCTGGGCAAGCACGAGGAGGCGGCCGAATGGCAGAAGGAATACGACGACTTTCTGGCCGCCTTCCGCAAGGCCGCCGCGCGCGACATGAAGGCCGACACGCACGGGAACCGCTACCTGCCGATCCGCATGGACGGCCAGGACTTGCCGCAGCGGGGGCAGTGGGGGTTTTGCCACGCGGTGTATCCCGGCCAGCTTTTCGCCAAGGACGAGCCGCTGGTGGCCGGCAACATGGCCATGCTGGAAGCCACCGAGCGGGAAGGCCTGGTCTACGGCACCGGTTGGGACGCCAGCGGCATCTGGAACTATTTCGCCTCGTTCTACGGTCACGCCTGGCTGTGGCAGGGCCGCGGCCGCAAGGCGGCGGAGGTGCTCTATGCCTACGCCAACCATGCCGCGCCGGTGCTCGACTGGCGCGAGGAGCAGTCACTGCGGGGTGAACCGTACAAGAAGGTCGGCGACATGCCGCACAACTGGGCCTCGGCCGAATTCATCCGCCTGGCCGTGCACCTGCTCGAGTTGGACCGCGGCGACGAGTTGCACCTGTTGGAGGGCATGCCTGCCGCATGGCTCGGCGCCGGGATGACAACCCGGCTCAGCGGCGTGGCCACGCCCTTCGGCCCGCTCAAGATGACCGTGCAGGTCGCGCAGGACGGCCGGACGGCGACGCTGGATGTCGGGCCGCTGGCCGCGAACTGCAAAGCCGTCGTGGTCCATCTGCCTAATGGCAGCGCGTCGCGAATTGCACCGCAGCAGGGCGGCACCATGAGCTTTGCCGTGGGACCCGGCGTGCGGTAGATTGTCATTCGTCCCTGAGTACGCCGACCTCCAGGCAGCCGTCGGTGTGCCAGGGATCGCCGCCGCCATTCTTGCCGGCCGGCGGCGCCTGGAAATCGTCGACCGAGTAGACGTCCAGTAAATGGCCGGCGGCCCGGATGTCGTCGATGATCTTGTCGCGTTCCGGGTCGATATCGGGAGAGATGTGGTGCGTGATTTGGACCGTGGTATGACTGAACCCCACGGAACGGTCGAGCGTCGCGGCGCCGATCCAGAGCGGCCTGCCCGTTTCGTCCAGTTCTTCGCAGCGCCAGAAACGGACGTGATGCCGCCGTTTCGGGTCCTTACCGATCGGTTGCTCGAAGGCCAGGTCCTGTTTTCGTTGGAAGAAATAAAGATTGCTCACCGGGGCGTCTACATAGGACCGATGGAACACCGTGCCGGCGGCGATCCGCAAGGAACTTTTGAGAGTGATCGGGTCGGCGGGGTACCACTTGGCGGCGAGCATCGCCCGCTGCAGATCCTCCTCATTGCCCACCAGGGCGACGTTCAGCGGATCGCCCGGGATGTTGTTGCGGGTGTGCGTGATCCAATACGTGCCGTCCAGGGCCGGGTGACGGCGTTCGAAGCGGCGCCACAACAGCGGCAACAAGAAATAAGCTGCGAACAGCCAGGCAAGCCAGGTCACGGCCGCGCAGCGAAACAGCATGCGCTGCAACCGCCGTCGCGGCCGCGGCGCTACGTAATTCTTGGCAACCGGTTCGTTGGTCAAGGGCCTACTCCTGTGGCTCGCCGATCTCGCGGAGATAGCCGCCGAGCCGGGCCTGCAAATCAAGGAGATTCTGCCACTGCCGCTGATCGAGCGTGACGCGATCGCCTTTCTCTTTCTTCATCGTCTGGATCAGGCCCCGCAAGCGGAGGTGGAAATAGTTGAGCAACTCGGCCAGTTCGGCCGCCTGGCCGGGAAGCAGCGAACTGGGCAACTCGGGAGGCACGACGGAATGCAGCAGGGCCGGGAAATCATGCCCCTGGTCGGTGGCCAGCTCGAAATCCAGCGCCAACGCACTCTGCTGCTCGGAAAGTTCGTCGCTCTCCAGTTGCACGGCCCCCGACATGTCCGCTCCCCGCAACTTGGACAGCCGTCGGGCGATCTCCTCCCGCGAGCCGACAACCATCACCGTGCGGCCCAGGGCGATCACGTCGCCCGGCCGGATCAGGCAGAGCCGCACGTTCTCGCCGTTGACCTTGGTGCCGTTGGTGCTCTCCAGGTCGGTCAGGACCAGCTTGCCATCGTCTTCCTGGATCTTCAGATGGAAGCGGCTGATCCGCTCGTCGTTGAGCTGGACGGGATTGCCTTCTTCGCGGCCCACGGTCAGGGGCGTGGGAATCTCGACGAAGTCTCGGCCATGATCGGCGCCGTCCAAAACCCGTAAGGTAACTAACGCCATGACGCTTTGCCTGAGATGACGATTCGCCCGTTCCAGCCGCGGAGAGGACCCTATATGCCTTTTTAGCATGGAAGAAAGCCTTCGGTCAAGGTGCTCGACATCCCGGGCGTTGTCGATTATGCTGGAAACGCCTGTTGTGGCCGGTCTCTGGCCGAGCCACACTGCCGACCGATGGTCTCCCAGCGTTTGGGAAAACCTTCGGTCCGATCTTCCGGCGGGGTCAGGAGACCCGCGCCGAACCTGAAGCATCTTCCGGCGGGGTCAGGAGACCCGCGCCGAACCTGAAGCTGGAGACTTGTTTCAAAAACAGGACCTGGGAAAGAGAATTCATGACCAACAAACGTTTTATTTTGGGCGAAAACGACATTCCCGCCGCTTGGTACAACCTGCTGGCCGATCTGCCGCAACTTCCTCCCCCACCATTGGACCCGGCGACAAACCAGCCGATGGATCCGGCCAAACTGGCGCGGGTTTTCGCGCGGGGATTGCTCCAGCAGGAGATGAGCACCGAGCGCTGGATCGCCATCCCTGAAGAAGTCCGCAAGATCTACGCCATCTGGCGGCCGACGCCCCTGGTGCGTGCCCACGGGCTGGAGCAGGCGTTGAAGACCCCAGCCCGGATCTATTTCAAGGACGAGAGCCACAGCCCTCCCGGCAGCCACAAGCCAAATACCGCGGTGGCCCAGGTCTACTACAACAAGATGGAGGGCATCGAGCGGCTGACGACGGAGACGGGGGCCGGCCAGTGGGGCGCCGCACTGTCGTTCGCCTGCACGATGTTCGGCATGAAGTGCAAGATCTTCATGGTCAAGGTGAGCTACCATCAGAAGCCCTACCGGCGAATGATGATGCACATTTGGGGCGGCGATGTCACCGCCAGCCCTTCGATGGATACGCAATGCGGCCGGGCAATTCTGGAAAAGGATCCGGATTGTCCCGGCAGCCTGGGCATCGCCATCAGCGAGGCCGTGGAAGCGGCCGTCACCCAGGAAGGCGTCCGTTATACGCTGGGCAGCGTCTTGAACCACGTGCTGTTGCACCAGACGGTCATCGGCCTGGAGGCGGAAAAGCAGATGCAACTGGCCGAGGACTACCCGGACATCGTCATGGGCTGCGTGGGCGGCGGCAGCAATTTCGCCGGCCTGATGTTCCCTTTCCTCCGCCACAAGCTGGCCGGCCGCGCTTCGTCAAATGGAGAGACGCGCTTTGTCGCCTGCGAGCCGCATTCCTGCCCTTCCATGAGCCGCGGCCAGTATCGCTACGACTTCGGCGACACCGCCAAGCTTACCCCGCTGGTTAAAATGCACACCCTGGGGCACAGCTTCATGCCGCCGGGCATCCACGCCGGCGGGCTGCGCTATCACGGCATGGCCCCCATGGTTAGCCTGACGAAAGAGATCGGGCTGATCGAGGCCGCGGCATTCCACCAGGTCGAGTGCTTCGAGGCCGCGCAGCTTTTCGCCGCGACCGAAGGCATCATCCCCGCCCCGGAGAGCTCGCACGCCATTCGAGGCGCGATCGTCGAGGCCCTGCGTTGCAAGGATACCGGCCAGGAGAAGTGCATCCTCTTCAACCTCAGCGGCCACGGCCTGTGTGACATGGGCTCCTACGAGAAGTTCTTCGCCGGCCACCTGGAGGACTACGCCTATCCGCAGGAGAAGATCGAGGCCGCGTTGGCCGAACTGCCGGTGATCGCCGGGTGACCGTATCACTTGCCATCGGTGATTCGTGGACCCGCATCGCGCTGGAACTGATCCTCATACTTCTGCCATAGCTCGGCGAGTTCCCGCACCTTGCCGGGATTCGCTGCCGCAAGGTCCTTGGTTTCACTGCGGTCCGCGCGGAGGTCGTACAGTTCCCAGGGACCGTAAGCCTGCTTGCTTCCCGCGGCGACCAGCTTCCAATCGCCCACGCGGATGGCACGATTGTTCATGTGGTGCCACCACAGGTACGGACGGGGAAGCTCGATGTCCTTGGCCAGCAGGGCCGTAAAACTGCGGCCCGGCAAGGGCGGCGGAACGGTCGCCGTGGAAAGCCCCGGAGGCCTGCCCTCCGGCGAGTTCCAGCAGCGTCGGCAGCAGATCGATGAAATGGGCCGGGGCATGTCGCAGTTGGCCGCGGTCGCGGATGCCGGCCGGCCAGTGCACGATCGCCGGCGAGGCGATGCCGCCCTCATGGACCCACGACTTGTGCAGCCGCAAGGGAGTATTGGCTGCGGTTGCCCATCCGGGGCCGAGACAAAGAAACGTCTTCGCCGAACCGGGCGGCGCGGCCGGATCGTGGCCGGCGCCGCGGATCATCTGCTCGGCGCTGGCGCCGTTGTCCGAAACGAAGACGATGAACGTGTTTTCCAAGGCCTTCATGGCCTTGAGCTGGTCCAGCACGCGGCCGATTTCGCGGTCCATGCAGTCGATCATCGCTGCGTGAATGGCCATCTTCACCGGCTGGAAATCCCGTTGCAACTGCGTCAGGTCTTTCCATGGCACGGCCCGGCCCACTTCGCCCGACCCGATCCGTTTTTTCAGTCGGTCTTCCGATAGGTTCCAGAAGGGGATCGTCTTGGGATCCGGGTCGGACAGTGCGCAATCGACGATGCCCAACTCGCGCATCCGCCCAAAGCGACTCGCCCGCACGGCGTCCCAGCCGTCGCGGTAATGGTCCAGGTAACGGCGGATGTCTTCCGGTCGGGCTTGCAGGGGGAAGTGCGGAGAGGTGAACGCCAGATAGCAAAGGAACGGCTCGGCGGCATGCTTCTCCGCGTGCTCCTTGAGAAAGCCGATGGCGTAATTGGCGATGGCCGTGGTGACGTAGAAATCGGTCCCGTCGGGCACCGGCGGCAAGCGCCGGTCGTCCAGGAGCGCACTTTTCGGCGCGAAGTAACGGTCGGTGTCCAACAGGCAGTAGGAGCGGTCGAAGCCGCCGTCCTGGAGCGGTTTGGGCGCGTTCATCAGGTGCCATTTGCCCGCGTGATAGGCCCGATAACCGAGCGGCTTCAGGTAATGCGGCAGCACGCGGGTCCACGCCGGCAACTTGCCGCCCGGCGGGTCCATGTGGACCTGTTGGGCGTAGTAGCCCGTCAGGATGCAGGTCCGCGACGGCCAGCAGCGGGCGGTGGAGTACATCTGCGTGAACCGCAGGCCGTTGGCCGCCAGCTTGTCAAGGTTGGGCGTAGCAATCTCGCCACCGTAGCAGCCGGCGTCGGAGAAGCCCATGTCGTCGGCCACAATCACCAGGAAGTTCGGCCTGGGCGGTGGGCCGTCTGCCGCGAGGGGACTTGCGGCCGCGAGCCAGAATAACAGGATGGTCCAGCACGTCAGGTAGGCGGGGATGCGAGGCACGGCAAGGTCTCCAGGGGAATAAGAATCATCGCGGGAGTCTCCCTTCGGTTGGTTTTCCCACGGCGTAGAGATGCTGGTTGGTGACAACGTAGAGCATGCCGTTGGCGGCGGTGGGCGTGGTGTAAACCGCGTCGCACATGCGGATGCGGTTGATCACTTTCAGTTTTTTTCCGGCCGCCAGCACCCAGAGCGTCTTCTTGCCGGTGCCGAGGTAGACTTTGCCGTCGGCCACCAGCGGCGAGCCCCACACGGGTCCGCCCGCTTCGTGGATCCACAGGCAGTTTCCCGTCTCGGCGTCGAGACAATGCAGGCGGCCATCGAAACCGGCGGCGTAGACCAGCCCGTCGGCAATGGCCAGGGTCGAAACGCTTGCTCCGATCTTGTCGTAAGACCACAACGTGCCGCTACGGCTGATGTCGCCGGTCCGGGTGGCGTCGATCGCGACCGTGCGGCCCAGTTTCATGCCGTGGAAGGCCTCTTGGGTAAAAGTCACGTAGACGCGGTTCTTGTAGAACACCGGCATGGCCGTCACCTGGTACGAGGTGGAATCGTGCTGATGGTCGGGCGGCGGCGCGGTTTGCGTCTGGGCCAGCGGATGCCCGTTCAGCCGCCAGACGTTTTTCAGCAGGCACGGCTTGTCGCCGCGACCCGGAGTACCGGGTGCCCCGGCCGCATCGAGCGGCTCGAAGGCATACAGCCACCCGTTGCCAGCCGCGAAGAACCCAAGCGGTTTGCCGTGAACTTCACCCAGCGCGGGCGAACTCCACTGGCCGTGGGTGATGTCGGGCCCGATGCCAAAATCATCACGGGCCACCAGCTTGCCCGTGTTCTTGTCGAGCACTACCAGCGACGGGGCTTCCGGATGCGGCACGTGGTTGTGCGTCCAATCGACGCCCTGGGAAGTACAGACGTAGAGCAGATCGCCGCGGAGGAGGATCGAGCAGTTGGAGCCGTTGTGCGGCGTGACGCCCAGTTCGGCCGGCATGTCGTACAGCCAGAGAATGTCGGCGTCCTTGGGGCCCGGAACGAGTGGTTTTTCGCCCTCGTCGGCCATCAGCCGGCCCTCGTCGGTGAACGGCCCGCCGACCGCGACCTGCGAGCGGGCGCCCCGGTGCCCGCCGCCGTTCATGCCGTGGACGTCGAGGCACATCACCTCGCCGCGGTTGCTGACGAGGTAAGCGCGGTCGCCTTCGACCGTCGGCGGCGAGGTGATGCCGATGTATTGCCAGTCGGCCCACTTGATCTTGGTGAGCTTGGGGAGGCAGAGTTGCCAAAGCAACTCGCCGCTCTTTTCCGCGAAGCACATCAGCACGCCGCGATCGCCTTGCATGCGCGGATCGCGCGGGGCGGCGTTGTTGGTGCCCACGAACACCCGGCCGCCGGCGACTACGGCCGAGCCATAGCTGGCGTCGCCCAGCCGCGCCACCCATTTCACGCCGCTTCCCGGCGGCAGGTCGATGCCGCCACTTTGGTTGCGCTTGCCGGCGTCGAAGCCGTCGGGCAATCCGCGTTCGGCCGAGACCATGTTGCGCGAGTCGCGCTGGCCCGCTTGCGGCTGATCTTCGGCCAAAAGCAGGCTCGGGAGGGTCGAAGCGGACAGCAGGATGGTCCAGCACGTCAGGAAGGCGGGGATGCGAGGCACGGCAAGGTCTCCGGGGGGAATGCTGATCATCTATCTTATCAGCCGCGTAAGAAGGCGTGCAAGATAGGAGATACGCGTCGTAGGGTGGGACAAGATCCGGGGCAACCGCTTGCGGGTCGGCGAGCGCCGGCCCACCATAATGTGCATTCCAGCCGATCTCATGTTCGGCGAGGGTCTCCCGACCCCGCCGAAACGTCCGACCGGAGGTCTCCCCATTCGCCAGGAGACCTTCGGTCAGCGGCGTGGCTCGGTCAGAGACCGGCCACAACAGCGGCTCAGTCAGAGACCGGCCACAACATCGCCAATACCGATCTTGCCTTTCTACGGGCTGGCACCCTATATTGCTTGCATGAGACACCGACTTGCCCAGTTGCCGCTTCATTCCGGAAAGGCCCCGCCTTGGCTCTTCAAGCGGATGACCAAGCTGGCGGGGGCCGTGACGATGGCCATCGTCGAGGAGTTCGGCCCGGCCGAGATGCTCCGCCGGCTGTCCGACCCGTGGTGGTTCCAGGCCTTCGGCTGCGTGCTGGGCTTTGATTGGCACAGCAGCGGCGTGACCACGGTCACCTGCGGGGCGCTGAAAGAGGCGGCCAAGACCTTCGGCAGGGACCTGGGCATCCTGGTGGCCGGCGGCAAGGGCGCGGCCAGCCGCAAAACGCCACAGGAGATCGCCGACGCCGCCGATCGCCATTCCATTGTCAGCGGCCAGCGGCTGGTCTACGCCTCGCGGATGAGCGCAAAGGTCGATTCCGCCGCGGTGCAGGATGGATTTGGCCTCTACCATCACAGTTTCTTCTTCACACTCGAGGGGCAATGGTGCGTGGTCCAGCAGGGCATGGACGAGAACAGCGGCTGGGCCCGCCGTTACCACTGGCTGGCCGAGAGCGTCGAGGATTTCGTCTGTGAACCGCACGCCGCCGTGGAAGATCTGGCCGACCGCCCCGAAGCGGCTGCGGTGCAAGCGTCCGCCGCCGAGCGGCAACTGTGGTTGCTGAACATGGTGGCCGAGGAAGCTGATGCCAACCGGCGGGCCAGCGCCGCCCTGGTGCGGGAGCCGCCCGACTGGCTTCTGGGCGAGATCGAGCGGCTGACCGAGGGGCCGACGCTCTTCGCTCCGGCCCGGCATCCGGTGCTGCATCTGGATGTCAACGAAAAGCGGCTCAAGAGCATCCTCGTTCGCGCCCACGAGCAGCATCCCCAGGATTTCGAGACCCTGCTGGGCCTGCCCAACGTCGGGCCGGCGACTGTCCGCAGCCTGTCGCTGCTGGCCGAGATCATCTTTCAGGCCCCGCCTTCGCACCGCGATCCGGCCAGACACCGCGGCGCAGCGGCGGAGGGCAGTGCGGAGAAGCCCGACGCGGGGGCCGATCCTCGCTGCTGGGCCGATTACTCGCATGCCCACGGCGGGAAAGACGGCACCCCGTTTCCCGTGGACCGCAATACCTACGACCAGAACATTGCCGTTTTGACCGACGCCGTCCGCAGGGCCCAGCTTGGCCAGAGCGACAAGCTGGACGCCCTCCGCCGTCTCTCCAAGCTGGGTGCGTAGCGCGTAGGCCGGAACAAGCGGAGCGCAGTTCCGGCGTTTCCTGGATCTGAACATTCACGTCAAGCAAAGCGGCAACGACGACTGGTTGGTGCGGATTGGGCACGGGTAAGATGCGCCAACCGTTAAGGGGTTGAACTCCAAAGCCCTGATCGCGCAGCGCACCCTGGGACTTGGGGTTTAACCGCTTCGCGGTTGTCGTAGCGCGGTGGCCATGCCACTCCCCGGCATGGAACTCTTCTGTGCTCGATCGCTCACTTGCCGGACTTGTCCGGAAAGACTGCCGAGACACGGAAGCCCACGTCTGGTCGGGACAGCGTGGTCGGGTGGCACCAGCGAAATGCCGAGCGGCTGTAACGCGCGGGAAGCATACTGCCGCCGCGGCATGGGCGGAAGGTGCCCTCCGCGGGGCCCGTCGGATCGTCCGTGGGAGAATTCGCGTAGTAATCGGGATGGTACCAGTCCTGGCACCACTCCATCACGTTCCCGTGCATGTCGTACAATCCCCAGGCGTTGGCACGCTTCTGCCCCACCGGGTGCGTCTCCGCGCACCCAACCCACGCGTACTCACTCAGCAGCTTCTCTTCCGCGGCCCTGGAAAGCGGGTGGGCCGGATCACTGACGCTCCATCGGCCCGTGCTCCCCGCACGGCACGCATACTCCCACTGGGCCTCGGTCGGCAGCCGATACTGCCGCCTGGCCGCCTTCTCCTTGGGAAACTCCGACAAGCGGCGACAGAACTCGACTGCCTGATCGCCGGTCACCTGCTCCACCGGCCTTTTCAGGTCTCCCTTGAAACCGCTGGGGTTGCTGTCCATCACGGCCTGGTACTGCTCCTGCGTTACCTCCGTCACGCCCAGCCAGAAGGGCTTGGTGATCCGCACCCGGTGCGCCGGCCCCTCGCCGGGAAGACGGTCCGGATACCACTGGTCATCGGCGTACATCTTGGCCTCCTCGTCGATCAACTCCTTGGGCGAGCCCATCTCAAATTCGCCCGGTGGAACGATCGTCATTTTCATGCCGATGGAGTTTGTCTCGGTCACCGCGACGCGCAGATACCTGGCCCAACGCGTCTGGTGCGCCTTGGCCGTCTTCTCGTCGAAGGGGGCCTTTGCCGGCGGAGGGGCCGCGGCTGAGGCGGGCGCCTCGGCGTCCGGCGCGGCCTCGCTGGGCACCTGGGCCAGACGGCCTTCCACCTTGGTCCTGGTCAGCCCGGCGCAAGGTCCGTCAGCGCCTCCTCGTACCATTGGCCGGCATGCCGCCGCATGGCGGCCTTCGGCTTGCCCGTGGCCTTCTCGGCCAGGTTCCACCACGCATCGCCGCGGGCGACCCGTTCCTCGGCGTTGGCGGGCTTCGCCGCCAGTTCCTCCGCGGCCAGCGACTTCAGGGCAGCATCGCTCCCCTTGGCCAAAAGCTTCAAGCCTTCGTCCCAGTTGCCCACGTGGAAGCAGTACCAACCACCGACCGTCAGGCAGGCCTCCGGGTCGTCGGGCGCGGTCTTGAGTCGCAAGCGGGCCGCCTGAATCGCCTCGCGCTCGCGGAGGGCCTTCTGCAGGGCCTTGGCACATTCAGTCAGCGCCGACTGTGCCGATTTGATCGCATCCAGGTCCGCCTGAGCCTCCACGACATGCTTCTCCCGGTCGGCTTTGTCGGCCACCGTGCGGGCGCGGCCCAGCGCCGCCTTTGCCGCGCGTTCGGGCCGTCTGCGCCTGCGCAAGCGGCTTGGTGAGCGACTTGCTGGCCGCGTCCAATACCTCGGAGGCCTCGCCGGTCGCACCATCGGCCGCAGCCTTCAGGGCGAACTTCACGCATGACTCGGAGACGGGCGAAAGCTGAGCGGCGCCGCCCGAGGAACTTTGGGCCACAAGCTGCTTCAGCAACCGTGCCTTCACCTGATAGGGCCGGATGTCGAACCCGGCGGCGGCAATCGCATCGACCGCTTCCAGCATCAGGTCGGCCTCGCCCGCGTCACGCGCGATCTCCCCGGCGCGGCGCAACAACACGAATTGCTCGCCGCGGTTCGCCTCGTTCTTGCGACCGTCCTCCAGCAGTTTGCGGGCCAAGGTCGCCTTGGCCGCCTGGTCCTTGGCCGCGCCCGGCTTGTACACCTCGTCGATCTCGCCCATCAACCGCTTCTGTTCCTCAGATGAGGGCGGATCGAACTTCTTGGCTGCGGCCGGTTGCTCACTGGGTTCCGGCTTCTCCGTGGGCGGCTCTTTCGAGGCGAGCTTGGCTTCGACGGTCTTGTCCGCTATCGGCGCGGTCGTTGCCTCCTCCGCCTTCGGCTCGACCGGCTTGGGGGCGGGCAGGGTCTGGTGGACGTCGCCTTGCGACTCGCCTTTTGGCTCGGTGGAAACCGCGACGGGAGTCTCCGGCTTGGAAGGCTGCGGCGACTTCGGCGCGACTTCCTTGGGAGGCTTCGCAGACGTTGCGGAATCAGCAGCCTCGGCGATTTCCCGGTCGCTTGGCGGGGTGGCGTGCCCGATCACCCACCACAGGCCAGCCAATCCGATCGCCACAACGGTCAATACCGCCACGGCGATGAGCGCCGTAGGTTTGGGTTGAGGTTTCTTGCCCCGGCCCTTTGAGGCGATCGCCGAGGTACTTGCTTCCAGCGTCTGGAAAACTTCGGCAAGCCCTGCTTCGCAAGGGTCTGGCAAGGGTTGGGCCGTGGGGAGGATAGTCGGACGGAGCTTTTGCCGGAGCGACTGGTCGTATGCCGTCTTCTTTTCCGGGTTGAGCAGGCAGACCTTGGCGGTCGCCACCTCGTTGAGCAGTTTCTGCGACAGCGCCGGGTGCTGGCCGGTCTGGAACGTCCGCAGGTGGGACATTCGCTGGTCGGCAGCGTTCTCGATGACGGTGGGGCTATCTTCGAAGAGCGGTATGCCCAACAACCGGTAGTGGTGGGGCGGTTGCTCGCTGGCCGGAATTCCCAACCACTGGTGATAAGGATCGAACTTCTCCGACATGGTTACCTCGGGCATCCTCGGATGGTTCTGGCTGCGAAGGCACGACACTCCCAATTCTATCCGTGGCCCACCCCAGAATCAATCGGGCCGCTGCGGGGGCCGCGGGGGCGTGCAGCAAGGTTTTGACCGCTGTTGTGGCCGGTCTCTGACCGAGCCACGCCGCCGACCGAAGGTCTCATGGGCGAATGGGGAGACCTTCGGCCGGACGTTTCGGCGGGGTCGGGAGACCCTCGCCCAACCTGAGGAGCCTATGCCGTTCGCTTCCGCCGCCGCCACCCGTAGCCCAGCAGGCCGATGGCACCGACGCCGAGGAGGGCGAGGGTGGATGGTTCGGGAACAACGCTGACGACCCCGGTCGTGTAGAGATTGCTGGTATCCCAGCTTAGGCCGTTGCCAAGTGCCGGCATGTTGACCTGGGTGAAGCTGCCCGCCGTGTTGCCGCTGAATATGTCAAAACTCTGGTCCGCCGATGGCGTGAAACCGTTCAGGAGATTCACGTCGAGCGTGCCGTTCAGTGTCGCCAGCCCAGAAACATCGAGCTGGTCGTATCCGCTGCCGGGCGTATCGCCGGCGAACTCCAAAATCAGGGTGCTCGTGGGATCAAGAAGCACGTTCTGCACGGACACGGCGTTGGGGCTATTGCCAACGTGGTAGCTGGCTTCGTACTCGACATTCCCGGTCGTGCTGCCGGCCCCGGTAACAAACTGCGTGAAGGTCAACTCCTGGCCGCTGCCGGTTGGCCCGTTGACGATGCCGTTGTTGACGAAGCTGCTGTTGATCTCGGCGTTGCCGGTGGCGGTCAAGACCTTGGTAGTGTCCAGCGATGAGGCATTGCCGAGCTGCGCCCCGTTGAGCGTCGTCAGACTGCCGCCGGCGCTGAGATTGGTCTGGCTGCCGAGAATGGCCGTGTCGGCAGCGAGGATGACCACGGCGTTGCTGCCGACGTTGAGCGTTCCGCCAGAACCAGGGGGACCACTCTGATTGAACTGGCCGGTTTGCGTGGCGTTGCCGATGATAAGCTCGGCTGTCGCGGTGACCGCTCCGATTCCCGAGACGGCTCGATTGACCTGGCCTCCCGCTGCCAGCGTTGCTCCGCTGGCTAGGCTAATCCCCGCTCCTCCCTGCGAGATGCCGAAGGGAGTGATAAGTGTGCCCTGATTGATCGCTATGCCTCCCGACGAACCAAAGTTGTTCGCTTCCGGTAGGGTCAATTGGGCGGCCCCCGTCTTGGTCAGGCTGCCGCTGCCGGTCGCCGAGCCTGCGTACGTGCCGTTTGCGGTCTGATTGAAGACTACGGCCGCATTGTTCGTGACGTTTCCTTGCAGGCTGATTGTGTTGCCTTGGAGCGTGCCTGCGGAGACCGTTGTGCCGCCCGTGTAGGTGTTGCTTCCCGTCATGGTGAGCGTGCCGGGGCCGTTGGCGACGAGGCTGCCCGATCCGCTCACGTTGCCCGCAAACGACGGGCTGCCGGCCAGGTTGAACGCAAGCGTGCCGTTGTCGGTCACGTTGCCCGCAAGACTGCCGCCGCTGCCGCCGTTGCCCAGCGCCAGGGTGCCGGCGTAGATCGTTGTTCCGCCGCCATAGGTGTTGCTTCCCGTCAAGATAAGTGTGCCGGGGCCGAACTTGTTCAGTGCGCCGGCGGCGCCGCTGATGCTGCCGCTGAGCGTCAACGTGTTGGCACTGTTGCTGACCGTCACGTCGGTATTGCCGGCAAAGATGAGCGGCGCGGAGATCAAGTGACTGCCGTTGGCGAGGTTGATGGCGGCATCGCCGCTGTTAGCCAACAACGTGACGGCCTGCGAGCCGCTGATGGTGTAGGCGGTCGTGCTGTTGAAGGTCAGCGAGCCGACGGTCACCGGGATATCGACCGTGACAGTCCGCGGTGCGGTGATGGCGCTGCCGAAGATCGCCTGACTGCCGACGGCGTTGGGAAGAGTGCCGTTCCAGTTGGCGGAAAGAGACCAATTGCCGCTGGCGTTGTTCAACCAGTTCGCCGACGGATTGCTGAGTACGAGGACGTTGCTGACTGAGGGTCCGGCCCGCAGTTCGTCGAAAATCACGGTTCTTGTGGCGGATGTACCGCCATTGTACCAGTAATTTGAGAACTGCAGAAAATCGCTGGCGTCGAGCCACTCCGGGTATGTGCCGGTGATCGTTGCGGTACTCACGTTGTTGGCGTTGAGGCTCGCGGCCGTGGGGCCGCCATTGGAGAAATTAAGGGCATCCAGGTCGGACGTGTTCAGGACCCACATTTGACCGGTTCCGCTGTAGGTCGCCAGGCCCTGGTATTCGGCCACGACGAGGTAGGTTGTGCCGGCCGAGACAGCGTTGTTGGCGATGTTGGTTGGCGGGTCGGAGGGATTGGCGAACCCGGCAATGCCCGGATTCAGCGTGCCGCTGAGCCTTCGATTCGACGCGGAACAAGGCCGAATTCCACCAACCGGCCGCGGAAGAATTGACTCGCGCTTCAAAGAAGCCGCCGCCGTTATCGACGGTTGGCATGTACACCAGGTACGAGATCCACAGGTTGCCGCTGGTAATGGCCGAGGCGGGGGCGATTTGCCTGCCGATGATGTCGTCGTAGGGATAGCCGCCGTTGTCCGTGAGTTCTACGGCGTTCCCTTGAGTGGCCAGCGTATTGTTCGTCCCGCTAAAGGTCAAGCCGGGAACGATGACTGCTCCATTTGCGTTCCCGCCCAATTGCCAACTTGAACCGGCAAGCCAGCCCGCGCCGCCCGTGCCGCCCGATACATTGGAATTCAAGGGATAGTTGAATGGCTCGTAGATGCCCTGCCCGCGGGCTGTGCCTTCGAGAAGGAGCAACGCAAGCGCCATCACCACAACAAGCCGCACACAATGCAAAGAGCTTTTCATAGGACAATTCCTTTCATGGGTAGGCCGGGCTTCTGGTTGGGCCATCGGCGGTACTGGGGTTTTTGGAAACATATAGGGAACTCACGCTGTAAACGACGTTGCCGTGCTACTCCCGCCCCCGCTGCGCTTGCGAGTGTCCAGCGGAGGTGTTTACAGCTTGAGGTCGTTTTGCGTTTACATGCTCAATGGTCTGCTATGCCACCGGCTTTCGCTTCCCACACGCAAGACCCAGCAGCACAGCAGCCCCGACGCCGAACAGCGCAAGGGTTGACGGTTCCGGCACAACGTAATCGTTCCGCCAAGAAGCCGGCCGGCTGAAGTTCGGTAATGATTCATGATTTCACCTTTCGGATGCGCGCAGCCCTTGACACGGAGAACCCTCAAGGGAAAACGTACCCAGCCAAGAATGGCGCGCATTGCCAGACTCTCTTGAGAGTCACCGTATCGAGCTCACGGACGCAGACAGACTGTAACAACTCACGCGGAAGAGTTGTGCTGCTGCGGACGGAAGCTCAGGGCATTAGCGCTGCCTACGAATATCTGGGTTATGCGTAATAATGGCGGCCAACCGGATTGTAGCCTACTTTCGGCAGGAAAACCAGCAAATTGGCCCGATTCGTTATTACCCGGGAATGGAAGATCCTCACGTAGGCCGGAACAAGCTTCGGGGCACCCGCGCAGCGGGTCGGTTCCGGCGATGACCGTGCATGACAACGCGACATTCCGCCGGAACTTCGCAAGCTTGTTCCGGCCTACACGTGCGATTTATTTTCCTGCCGGGGTAATCCTGGGACCAAGAAACCGAAGAGCAAATCTAGCCTGCCGATTTGTCGAGCAATTTGCAAAATCTATTTGCAAAATTCTCGACGCCATCGGGAATATTGCTCTACTCTTAGTATGTGCGCGGCCCGAAAACCTGTTGCGAATCGTATCGAAGTCGTTGGCGAACGGCCAAGTTGTGGCACGCGCATTCATGCAGCCCCAGCTACCGGGGGGGAGTACCTGCCTTCCCCTCGCCAGAGCCTTCTTGGCATCTCATCAGCCGACAAGGAACTGAAAGAGTTGGAACGCTTTCTTGCCCCCGCATTGTCGGCCGCCGAGTTGGGTCGCATCGGCACGTACCACGTGCTGAAGGTCCTGGGCACGGGCGGGATGGGCATCGTGCTGGAAGCGGAAGATACACAACTTGGCCGCCGCGTTGCGCTCAAGGTGATGAAGCCCACGCTGGCGGCAAGTCCTGCGGCGAAAGCTCGTTTCTTGCGCGAGGCCCGCGCAGCCGCGGCCATCCAGCATCACAACGTGGTCACAGTCCTGGTCAGGCGGCGAAGCCCTCGGTGAAGACCCGCCGCAGGCATTCAATGGTCGAGGCATTCCAGTTCATAGCGCACCTCTGCTAGATCCAGCCGTATCTTGGATCGGTTCGTTCGGTTTCAGTCACAGCACGTCTCAATAATGTTATGGCATTGAACGCAGCAGAGCTTTCGCCGGATGTCGAGCAGTCGTCCTCCGCATACGGGACATGCTGGACGTTCCGTTTCCTCGCGGTCGGCTTCTCCGACAATCTCCGAGGAAGATGATCTCCGGTAGGCAAGGCGTTGCAGGGTGAGGATGCCGTCGGCATCCTCGATGCTGGCGGGTTTAATTTCCATGTTCGGTTATTCCTCCACGATGCCCGCTTACGGCGCCTCAACCGCCTCACCGCCGGCCTTGGTGCTGAGCGCCTTGTAGAGATTGAAGTCGATCGTTTCGCTAAGGAACCGCGACGAACCGTCCGCCAGGCAGAAGTTCACCCCCTGCGGATGCAGGCTGCGGAACGACATCACGTTGGGCCAATACTCGGGCGTGGGCGGGTTGGGAAAATAGTTCAGCGGTATGCCGCAAGTCGCCCAGCAGCCGTTGCCGTAGTAGGCGGCCGAGTGGTAGTCCTGCGCGGGAACGGCCTCGCCTACCATGAGCGTATTGCTCAAGCCGTCGGTGACTTGCTCGAACCGCACCGGCGCCAAATAGGTGAACCGCCAGAAGAGCCCGTTGCAGTGCCGCGTGCAGTGGCAGTCGGGCATGCTCCCCGCAAAAATGTCGAGCGTCCCGCCGACGCGGTCGTCGCCCATCACGCCCTTGTAGCTTGTGAGGGCCACTTCCACGCCGTTAAACTCGAATTGCGACGTTGATAACTGTGCCGCGGAGGGATCGCTAGGACAGCACAGCAGGGGAAAGTGGGTCGCCAGAGCGCTGCGGCAGGCCGGGTTCATCAAGCCTAGGCCCGCTTGGAAAAAACCCGTCGAGGCCACCGGCACGAACTGGTCGTACAAGGGCGTATTGCCCAGCTCGGGCAAGATCTGGACGATCCAGCCCAGGCCGGTCTCGCCGTCGATGGGCGCGGTGGGCGCAACGGGGTCTTCGGAAGGGTTGTCGTAGGACGTGTCGGGCGGCACCATGCCGTGCGCCTCGTGGAAACTGTGGATCGCCTGCCCGATTTGCTTGAGATTATTCAGGCATTGCGTGCGTCGCCCGGACTCTTGCGCCGCCTGGACCGCCGGGATGAGCAGCGCCACCAGGATGCCGATGATGGCGATGACCACCAGGAGCTCCACGAGGGTGAAGGCCGCGCCGCGACCATGTCGTGGTGAAGAACTGTGAGAACTCACAAAATCATCGTTTCCGTACTTTGTGATCGCCTACCGGTAAGTATCGTCGCCAGCGCGTTTGAAGTCAATGGCCGCCAGCGTCATCAAAACTCCAGTTTCGCATGATCAGAAGGGACAACCTGCCGACGCCCTTGTCTCTAGTTGACTTGCTCCGCAGTGTTGGCGGCGGGCCGGGCCGAGACGGCCGACGGTCGTGAAACGGTCAAGCGAAAGGCGAAGGGCCTCGGCCTCGCATTCACGATCTGCGTCATACAGGAAATCTTGCCGTTCACCAGGCTACATGGTAGATTGCAGAACTGTGACCTGGGGATTAAAATTGGGGAGCATATCGCCCAACCGAACTTTCCAAGAAAGCGAGGCGCACGATGGAGAACTGCAAACGACCGTGGATGGGCCCCTTGGGCGTTGCCCTCGGATTAGTGCTGTTCGGCCTGGCGACAGTCCACGCGGCCGAATCGGACGCGGGAAAGACGCCCGGCGGCGTCCTGCTCCAGCAAAGCCAGACCTGGACCCCCGACCCGCAGGCCGCGCCGAACACCGGCCGCGACCCCGACGACCGTCTTACGATCGGCGGCAACGGGACCCCGACGTGCTGCGGTGGCTGGCAGTTCTACTACACGGGGATCCGTGGCGGACAGGCCTACCGGCTCCGCACTCGAGTCAGCTACGCGGGTCTCGACCATCCGCGCGACGACCTGGTTGCCATCGTCCTCTGGGATCAATGGAAACCGACCGACGTCCAATCGAACAGCAAGCCTTGGAACTACCTGATTCCCCAGCCCGGTAGCGCGGACGCGATAAACTTCGATGGCGCGATAACGGCCCCCACGGGCGCCACGTCGATGACCGTCCGTTACGTGTTTCGCTGGTCGGAAAAGGGCAAGTCGTCCTGGGAAATGCCGCGGATCGAAGAGACGACGATTCCGCCGCGCAAACCGGTCAAGATATGCGTGCTGGCGGCGACGAGCCCGCACAGCCAACGCACCAAGATCGACTCCTATGCGCAGGGCGCGGCGCTGCCGAAAGACGTTGCCGGCTCTGTCGATCGTTGGGCCAGTCTCGTGGCCGCGGCCTGCCGGCGAAAACCGCAGTTGATCGTCACCCCCGAATTGGCCGTCAGCGGCGCGGGGCTTTTCCAGGGGGCGGTGGCGGTGCCCGGCCCGGCCACGCGGCCCTTCGAGAAGCTCGCCCGCGAGAACCGGGTCCACCTGGTGTTGAGCGTGAAGGAACGCTCGGGCAAGGCCGTCTACAACAGTGCCGCCCTGATCGGCCCGGACGGAAAACTGATCGGCGTCTACCGCAAGGTCCATCTGGCCACCAGCGAGGGTCTGTCGGGCCTGTCGGCCGGCGATTCGTTCCCCGTGTTTTCCACGAGCATCGGCCGGATCGGCTGCCTGATCTGCATGGACACCACGGTGAGTGAATCGGCCCGCATGCTCGGCCTGCAAGGGGCCGACTTCATCTGCTTCCCCATCATGGGCGATCTGCGGGCCGACCGCTGGACGCCCGGTACGCCGGTGTTCAACGAGGATCGCTGGAAGGCCGTCATGCGGACGCGGGCCTTGGACAACCAGACGTGCATGGTCGTGGCCAGGAACGACGTGGCGGGCGCGTGCATCATCGACCGCAAAGGCGACATCCTGGCATGGAACGAGGGGGACCAAGAGATCATCGAGGCCACGCTGCCGGCGGCCGACGGCTACCGCTCGTGGGACGGGGGCGAGTTCCGGGAAATCACCTTTCTGCTCCGCCGGCCGCAGCTTTACCGCGCCTATAGCGACGAGAGTTGCAGCGGAATGGGTCCTCCCAACCGCTGAGATCGCGTCATCATCATTTGGCCGTATCCGCGGCCCACACGGCTCGGATCGCGTCCTCGTCGCCCATCCCGCTTGGGCACGCCGGGCTAGGACTGTTGGCGAAGTACCAGTGTATGTCCGGCGAGGTGCACGTGCGGCTGCCGGGCATTTGGAGGTAGCCGTTGGAATCGGTCTTCCGCACCCAATCCGAGGCGTATTTCAGCCAGTCCGCGCGATATTGCTTGTTCTGGTGCGCAAACCAGGTGATCTCATCATAACCCCAGACCCAGATGCCGCCCGCCCCGGCTTTCCCCGGCGTGCGGCTGACGCCATAGTTGTCGAGCTCCACAAGATACGGCAGGTGCTCGCACTTCCAGCCGCTGAAGGTCATACCGCCCTTGCTCTTGTTGTAGATGCCGTCGGAAAAGCCCAGTTGCAAGATCGCATCCTGGGCCTTGGCGGGATTCTCCTTGATCCGCAGTGGGAACGCGTGAAAATCCAGCAGCAGTTTCCTGTTGTGCACCAGGCCGCCGCTGGGTGTGTGGCCATTGCAAAGGACCATGTGCCGGCGGGCGTGCCGGGCCGCATACGACCGGACCAAGGTGAGCAGACGATCCCATTGGCCGTTATTGCGGTCGTTGCCGTTCATGATCTCCACCTGCCCGAAGTGGATACCTTCGAAGCCCAGGTCGATATACGACGCTGCCTGATAGTAGAACCAGAGCTGCGTCTCTTGCCGGCTCACGTCGGGAACCTGGCCGCGGCCCATGGCCCGGCGCTGTCCCGGGGGGTAGATGATGTTCTCGTAGATGAAATTCCGTTTCTCCACCGGCAGACCGAAGGCGGTGAAGACCCAATCCGGGATGGCAATCTGGCCGACGCGCGGGCCCACGGTTTCAAAGACGCAAGCCTCCAGGATCATTTCCGGATCGGCGGCAATGGCTTTGGGGACCTGTTTCCTGGCCCGCTCGAGATTCGCCAGGAAGTTGTTCTCGGCGCCCCACAGGCAAAGGCTCCGTCCGGCGTATTTTACGCCTAGGGCCTTAAGCATGCGGAGGTTGTCATTCAGGTCGCCCCGGCCGTTGAACACGCCTTCCACCGAAATCGAGCGCGAGAGGAAGTTCTCCAATACTTCGCGCGAGATGCTTCCGTCGAACTGATACTTGGGCCCAACGCGATATTGATGTCCCGCGAAGGTCGAAAACACCAGGCATTCGCCGTTGCTTTTGTCGATGTGGACCGGCACGGGCTCTGCCTTGCCGACTTCATGAACGGCGACCGTCTTGCCCGGCCAGGGATTCATTATGAGACATTGGTTGTCGCGCTGCCAAGGAAGGACCTGGGAATCGGCTGCTGCGGCCGGAAGCGTAGTTCCGACAAGGGTGATCGCCACAATCGCCGCCAAACAGGCCGCCGTCCTCACGCCGCGCAGCGACCTTGCCATGAACAACTGAATGCTTTGCTTCATCTGCTTGGCCTTTCCTGGAAATCTCTGTTTTCCCTCTTGCCGGACCGTATGTTAGCAAGCCTATAATATATGACTTGTCGACCGCTTGGTCCACAACGTGCCGGATCAGATGAGCACGAATGCGGGAACGGAGAAAATGACGGAAAACACACACTTTCAAAACCGTTTGGGCGCGCTTCACGAGTGTCCTGCCGGGGCGCAGCACGACCGCGAAGTCCCCGAACTCGACCTGCTCAGCCCGCTCACGATCCGAGGCATCACGCTTCGTAATCGAATCGTGATGTCGCCGATGTGCCAGTACAGCGCCGACGACGGCCTGGCCAACGACTGGCACTTCGTCCACCTTGGCAGCCCGACCGCAGGGGGCATCGGACTCGTCATGGAAGAAGCGAGCGCCGCGTCCGCCGAGGGACGGATAGAGCAAGAAGAGCGAGAGATTCCATAACCATGGACCATTTCCTACCATCAACCGATGACTGGCGTGGCCGCTTGGCCATAGTCGTCGACGCCATGCGCGAAGTGAGTCGGCAACAGGATCCACAAGCGATGGTTCGTGCCTATGCCGAGCGGATCCGGCAGCTTATCCCCACTCATCGGCGGTTGTCGTTGAGCCGCCGCGGGCTTGTCTATCCATATTTTCGCATTACACGCAGCACAACCTGGCCCGAGGAAATCGATCCCTGGAAGAACAAGGACCGTCTGCCGTTGCTTTCCAGCGGGTTGCTCGGCCAACTGATCTACGACGGCGAGCCGCGCGTAATCGATGAACTGGCCTGGGATAAAGACGACCCCGCCGCCGAGTACTTCACCGGTTGCCGTTCGCTGTTGGCAGTCCCGAACTTCGACGCCGGCGAATCGCTGAACATGGTGGTGTTGCTTCGCGCGGAACCGCGGGCGTTCGATCGTGAGGAAATTCCCGAGATCGTGTGGCGGACGAATCTGTTCGGTCGGGCCACCGGCAACCTGGTGCTAAAGCAGGAATTGCAGCGGGCTTACGATCTGCTGGATCGCGAGTTGAAAACCGTAGCGGAAATCCAGTTATCTCTGTTGCCCAGCGAATTGCCCAGGATTCCCACGCTCGATCTGGCCGTGCATTATCGACCGGCGCGTCGCGCCGGTGGAGATTATTACGACTTCTTCCCCTTGCCCGACGGCAGGTGGGGAATTTTCGTCGCCGACGTGAGCGGTCACGGCACGCCCGCGGCGGTGCTCATGGCGGTCACGAATTGTATCGCCCATACCCGGCCCGGTCCGCCGGCGCCGCCCCGAGCCGTGCTGGGCTATCTGAACCAGCACCTCGTTGCCCGTTACACGCACCTGCACGACAGTTTCGTCACGGCCTTCTATGCAATTTACGATCCGCGCACGCGGCAGTTGGAGTACGGTTGTGCCGGGCACAATCCGCCGCGGCTGAAGCGCTGTCAGGACGGATCGTTACTCATCCTCGACTGCGCAAACGACCTGCCGCTGGGTATTGCCCCGCACGTCGAATACAGGGAAGCGGTGGATGGGGCCAAGCGGGCCGCCCGTCAATCCTTCGGCGCTGGCAATATCTCGGGGATCTTCTCCGACCACGGGATTTCACCGCGGATCATCCGCGTCGCTGCTCCGGTCAGTTTCAGATACCAGTCTGCGGGAAGCCCCTCATAGGTCACGAAGTACTTTCCCACAGGGACCTGGTTGGCCACCTTGTAAATGGCCGTGCCCTCGTTTACCTCGTCGAACATCCCCACAAAGACGGTGCGGATGCCCAGGGCCTTGAAGATGGCGAATTGCCGCCAGTAAAACTCCCCCTTCCGCCTCGCGATCATGGTCGTCCCCGGCTGCTTCTGCATCAGGTTGTCCCAGGAAAAACCCGGAAAGGCCGTGGGCATGTAGCCGATCCCCAGCCCCTTCAACTCGGCCAGGTCCGCTTCCCACACGTCCTTGCGGACGCGGTCCATGCCGGCGTTGTCGCGATACCGCCCGGCGTCCCAGGGGCTGATGGCGTCGAACATCCGGTAGACTTTCGCCCAGGCCGGGTCGGGCCGCGAGTCGGGACGGAGCGTCCGCCAGTGGGGGTCGATCCCGCCGATCAGATAGACACCGCCGTACCGCGGGTCTTTCTTGAAGAAATTGACCAGTTCCTCACCCTGCTCGGGCGTCCAGGGGCGGTCGCGGAACCCCAGTCCCCAGAGCAGCACCACCGGCTTTCCCTGGTGATGCAGATAACGCGAATCGTCGCGGACCTTGACCTGGTCGCAGAGGAATTTCCAGTCGCGGATCACCAGCGCCGTGGTCGCCCCGCGTCCCATGGAAAGGTCGAGCATCATGGCCCACACCCGCCCCTCGCGATGGCACCCCTCGCGGACGTTGGCCAGCACGGTGTTCACGTGGCGGGCCCGTGCGGGACTGGCCGTCTCACCGACAAAACGGCTGAGGAAGACGCCGTCGATCCCGTACTGCCGCATCCACTTGCAGTGCAGCAGCACGGGGCCCTTGCGGAAGGCGCTATAAAGCCGGGCCGGCGAGCCATCGGACATTTTCAGGCCCGGAACCGCGCACAAGTCCTGGGGATCGTAGTCGGCAACGTCGGGCCACATGTCGACCACGAACCGTCCGCCGGGTCGATCCAGCCTCTCGCCCCAATGGCTGAAACCGAAGCTCGTGCCATCGCCGGGCGTGTTGAACCAGCCCTGATAACCGCAAAGAACCTTGCCGTCCAAGGTCGTCGCGTCGATATCGGCGCGGGTGGGCCCGGTGTAGGGCCGCAGCCAAGGTTCGTCGGCTGCCCCGCCCGGTGTCTCCGCCGACCACGACCATGGGTACATGGTGCCCGACATGGTGCCCGGTGCGCCGCCCGCCAGCAGGACCAGCAGGGCCAGAAAAGGAAGTGCCTTGCTGCCGTGCGCCCTCGCCACGTGCCAAAATATGCTACGTTTCATCTGCGTGTGCCTTTCCTGGAGAGAATTCAAGTATTTTAAACCGCGACAACTGCGAACGCCACGACAGAAGCCAAAATCGTTTGTGCGCGCCAACGATTTGGATTAAAGCGACGCAGGCCGCCGGTACGATTTCCCTAAACTGCTGCCCCCCGCCAGCGCAAACCACCCGAGATCCGATCCTTTCAGGCAGGAAACGGCCAGTACCCTTGGAGAACCATGCCATGAACGACTACGAAGTGACTTACGCTAACGGCGAGGTGGTGATCATCTCCGCTTGGACACCGGAAGCTGCCCTCGCCGTTGCCGAGGAAGAGGGCGACTTGTACGGCTGTGCCGGCATCTCGGCGGTGAGTGCAAGCCTCTTGGATCCACATTCGGCTGAAGCGTAAGGCTGTGCGGGATAGGTGAACTTTTCCGGCGGGGCCTTTCCTACGTCCGTTGCCGCAGGGCTTCGTAGAACAACACGGCCGCGGCGGCGGAGACGTTCAAGCTGTCGGCCACGCCGAGCATCGGCAAGCGAATGGACCGCACGTCGTCGCCTGCCCAGAGCGAAGTCAGCCCCCGGGCCTCGCTGCCTAGGACGATCGCTGTGGGCGGCCGGTAATCGACCTCGGTGTAAGGAATCGATCCTTCCAGCCTGGCGGCCAGGACCTGAAGACCGTGGCCTTGCAGCCAGGCCAGCACCTCGCCGGGGGCGGCCGCGGCGACGGGCAACGAGAAAACCGTGCCGAGACTGGCACGAATCACATTGGGATTGAACCAATCGGTCCGTGGATCGGCCGCCACGAGGGCCGAAATGCCGGCCCCGTCGGCACTGCGGAGCACGGCCCCGACGTTGCCCGGCTTCTCCACGCCTTCCAGCACGGCCACCAGCGGATTCGCCGGCAAGCGAAGATCTCCCAACCGCCTTTGAGGGGCCGTGGCCACGCCCACGACGCCTTCCGTTCGCTGGCCGAACGCCAGCCTGGCAAAGACCGCTGCGCTCACGTCGAACCGCTGGCCGCCGCCGACCATGGGTACATGGTGCCCGGGCAGTATTTCCAGAAGCCGCCGGGCGTTGTCGCTGCGGCACAACTCCGGGCAGACGAAGACGTTGCGCAATGCCACGCCGGCGGCGATCGCACGGGCCAGTTCCCTCGCTCCGTCGATCAAGATGAGCTGCGCTTTCCGCCGCTGCCGATGGTGTCTCAGGCCGATCGCCTCCTTGACCCGTGGATTGTGCACGCTCGTGATCATGACAGCAGGGTGGGCTTTAGCCCGCCTCCTTGACAATACAATCGCTAGGCGGGCCGACCACGACCATGGGTACATGGTACCCGACATGGTGCCCGCCCACCTTACTTCACGCGGGCGGGACAACATCGGAAAGCATGAACCTGCGGAGCGATTTCACCACACCGTGAAAGTGCTCGCGATCGATGGGCTTGACGAGGTAGTCCTCGGCCCGCAGGTTCTCGTCTTTGAGGATCTGGCCATGCGTCTGCGACGCGGTGAGCACGACGACGGGAATGCGGCAGAGTTCTGGATCGCGGCGGATTTCGGCCAATACCGTGCGGCCGTCGATCTTTGGCATCTGCAGGTCCAAGAGGACCATGTCGGGACGAGGCGCGCGGGCAAAATGGGCCTCCCGCCGCAGGAAGGCCAAGGCTTCTTCGCCGTCGCGCACGAGGCTCACACGGCAAGGCACATGGCTGGCCCGCAAAGTCTCGATCGTCAGGCCGGCGTCCTCCAAGTCGTCTTCGACGAGGAGCACTTCCATTTGCCGGCCGACCAGCTTGTCAAGTGTCATCGCCTTCCTTCTTCTCGATCGCTTTCTTCGCTTCCGGCGGTTTGTGGGCTTCGTCGGCATGGATGACCTTCTTACCGCCTTCAATGCGTGTGGATCCCAGGTAAACCCGACCGCCCTGATCGACCCACCCGCGGGCCGTGTTGTCGGCCAGTTCGCTGGCCAGCAGATGGGTCTCGGAATTGGGAAGCGTCAGCAGTTGCGCCCCGCCCGCGGCTGCTCCCCCGTTGCCCGCGAGTTTGCAGGATTCGATTTCCACCTGGGCCCCGCCTCCCACGGAAACGCCGCTCTGGCCATTGGCCGTGCAGGTGACGTTGTCCAACACCACGTTGCGAGCGCCGGTGGCGGCAGCCACTCCATCGGCCCGAAAGCCCCGGATCGTCAAGTTGCGAATGACGACCTGATCGACCTGATAAAGGGTGATTCCGGTGGGCAGTTCGGCGTAGCTCAGCTTATAGTCGGACGGCAGCCGGCTGGCCTCGACGGCGAAGTAGATGGCTCCTTCGATCGCGCACCATTGCCGCGGTTTCAGCCGCGGCGGGTTCGCAGTGGCCTGGGGCAACGGCAAGGGTGGGATGGAACGCCCACTGAGGAATAAGACGGGCTGGAACAACGACTTGGGGCGGAAGCGGAAGATATTGTCGCGGAAGTGGGTCCAGTCTTCCGCGGGTATCGGCGCGGAACCGTCCAGCGTGGCCCCGTTGCCGTCGAGGATGAACGGCATCCGCGGTGACAGGCCGCTGTGCCGTGTTCCCACCAGCGAAACGCACTCGCGATATGGCTGGCCAGACTTGGCCAGCACGATGCGATCCCCTTCGCCGGCCAGCCGCAGGGCCTTGGCGATTGTCCGCACGGGGCTGCCGGTGTCGCCGTGGTTCTCCGCGTGCAGGCCCTTGTGCTTATCGTCGCCGCCAGCGTTGTCCACAAAAATATCGCGGGCGGCGGCCGGCCGAATCAGCAGGCAACTCAGCATCACCACCCAGCACGCCTTGCGCATCGGTTCTTCCTCCCCAAGAGTATGAGTTCCGGCTTTATCATACCATGAAAGGCAGTATTGACGCAATATTTGCAGTGGATGCGGCGGGAGGCTATAGTAAATACGTTTCCCTGCCCGTAACCTGCACATTTCGCCTCGAAGGAGTACCCCCCCATGAAACGCTTTCTCGCCATCGGATTGACCGTCATCGCCCTGCCAATGGTTTGCCAAGCCGCTGATGAAAAGCCCCTGCCCACATTCAAGAAACTCACGCTCAGCGACAAGTTCTATTGCGAAGGGGCCAACGTCGGCGACTTCAACAACGACGGCAAGCTCGACGTGGTGGCCGGGCCCTATTGGTACGAAGGCCCCGACTTTGTGAAGAAACATGAGATCTATCCGCCCGAAGCCTTTGATCCCCACGGCTACTCGAATAACTTCCTGACTTTCACGGGAGATTTCAACGGCGACGGCTGGCTGGATGTGCTCTACGTGCCGCACCCCGGCACCGACGCCTATTGGTACGAGAATCCCGGCCGCTCCGGTGGACCGTGGAAGAAACACCTGGCCATGCACGACTGCGGCAACGAGTCGCCGGCCTGGGTCGATATCAATGGCGATGGCCGGCCGGAGTTGGTCTACAACACCTCGGGTCCGTCGGGCGGCCAATTGGGCTATGCCACGTGGGACCCAGCCAAGCCGAACGACGAGTGGGTCTTCCATCCCATTTCCCCCAAGGACGGCCGTTACCAGCGCTACACGCATGGCGTGGGCGTGGGCGACATCAACGGCGACGGCCGCCTGGACATTGTCGAGGCCAGTGGCTGGTGGGAGCAACCGGCCAAGCTCGAGCCGGGCAAGCCGTGGATCAAGCATCCCTTCAAATTCGCCGAGGCCGGCGCGCAAATGTTCGTTTATGACGTCGACGGCGACGGCCTGGCCGACGTGATTACCTCGTGGCATTGCCATCTCTACGGCCTGGTCTGGTATCAGCAGCAGCGGAGCGGGGCGCCCGGTGCTCCGGGTCGTGGCGAGATCACCTGGAAGCAGCACGTGATCCTGCCGCCCAACCCGGATCCGAAGTCCGGCGCTTTGCGGATCAGCCAGATGCACGGCCTCGACCTGGCCGACATCAAAGGCAACGGCCTGAAAGACATCGTCACCGGCAAACGCTACTGGGCCCACGGACCCAGCGGCGACGTCGAGGCCGACCGCCCGGCGGTGCTTTACTGGTTCGAGTTGCGGCGCGACAAGAAGGCCGGCCCGCAGTTCATTCCGCACATGATCGACGACAACTCGGGCGTAGGCACGCAGGTCATCGCCAAGGACATCAACGGCGACGGCGTGCCCGACATCATCGTGGGCAACAAGAAGGGCGTGTTCCTGTTCTTGAGCCAGCCGGGGAAGTAAGGCGAACGACGGAGTGGTGTAGGCCGGAACAAGCCTGCGCAGTTCCGGCTCGGATCGTATAATGACGATCAATTGCGGAAGATTTCCCAGGCGGACATCTTTTGAAGCAGCAGCTTCAAATGCCGGAACTGCGCAGGCTTGTTCCGGCCTACCGGGCTGAACAACGGGCCCGCGCTCTTCACGACCCGTCGCTTCGCCTCGTACTTGGCGATCAAGCCTTGCTTGGCCTGCAGCGGGATATGGACCGAATAGAACGCATGGTAGAGCAAGAAGGGCTTATTGCCGACGTGCTCCAGGAACTTGATCGACTCGGCCGCCATGCGATCATCCAGATGCCGGGGATCAGTGTTTGCCGTAGTTCATGGGAACGCCTTTGCGCTGCGCCATGATATAGGCCTCCAAGGCCCGCATCTTCGGGCTGTCTGGATCCAACTTCTTGCCGCGCACCGGGTTCTCGATACACCAGTTGATCATGTCGCGGAGCAGAACGACGCGGCCCAACTGGACCTGGAACTTGGGATAGGTCTCGGGGTGCGTATTGGCCGCGTGAGGATGGCACATGTCGCAGGAAACGGCGACGGTGCTGCCCAACTTGTCGGCGTTGTGGAAGATCTCAGAACCCTCCGCGGCGAATTTCTCCGTCTCCCGTGCCCAGGTCAGCAGGTCGCGCTCGGTGAAGTTGCCGTAGGTGTCGCCCTTGCCTTGCCCGCCCTTGAGCAGGTTGGCGTTGTCCGCTGGCGGTTTGAGCGTGTGCCGCTCTTTTTCCTCCGCCACCCATTTGGCCTCCGGATGGTTGCGTTGCCACTGGCCCAGCAAGCTTTCGGCCAGGGGTTTTCCGGTAAGGTCCTTGGACACTTCGACGGCGTCGCCACCGTCGCAAGCGCCACCTTGACGACCCCCTCATCTTCCTTGGCGGCGGTCTTGGCCGGAGCGGCCTTCGGTGCCGTGCGCCGCCACTTGCCGCAACCGCTTCATCGCCTTTGGCGGGAGTCTTCGCCGGAGCGGGTTCCGGTTGCTTTTTCGTTGTGGCATTGGCGACAGTCGCCGGCTTGGCGCTTGAATCGGCCGCGGCTGCCGGCTTGGCGGCTGTATCGGCCGAAGCGGACGACGCGCGGCCCTTAGCCGAGGCCGACTTCGCCGTCGTTGCGTTCTCTTCGGAGCAGCCGACGAAGAATCCTGCCAGTAGAAAACAGACTGCGCCGCCGAGGGCACAGAGGATCGAAGTACTTCTCATGATTCATCTCCCTGTCTGGGTGGGTTTAATGGGCCGGGGTAGCGCGTCCCTGAGCAACTGTAGGGTGGGCCGAGCGCAGCGAGTCCCACCATCCTTGCTTTGACGCATTTCTAGGTGGGACTCGCTGCGCTCGGCCCACCCTACAATTGTCTCCTCAACAGAAACTCAATAGGCCAGCCGGTTGGGTTTCGGTGGCGCATCCTCCTTACCCCAACTGGCGGTGTAGGTCCGGCTGACGGTGATCGGATTGCGGTTCCATAGACTGTAGACTTTGTCGACCAGGCCATCCGGGTGTACGCGGACCTCGCCGTCGCCGCAGCCGTCGTTGGGGTCGAACGGATCGGGACGACTCATCTGGATGGTCAGTTCCGGCATGCCCTCCGGGGCGTAAGGCCAGGGCCAGGCGGTGGAAAGCAGCCCGTGGAAATGGATGTTGCCGATGCGGTTGGTGAGCAACTGGTGCGTATGCCCGTGAATCACCACCACATTCTTGAAGCGTTTGAGGATCGCCTGGACCTCCTCGGCGTCGTCGGTCCAGAAGTTCCAGTTCTTGTACAGCTTGTAGAGCGGCGAGTGGGAGAAGACGATGACCTTGGCGTCATCGGGGAGCTTGGCCAGGTCCTCCTTAAGCCAGTTCCGCTGGGGCTCGCCCACCGTGAAGGAGCTCTGCACGCCGTTGTCCAGTCCGGCCACGGTCTTCATGCGGTCCAGGGGCGACATTTTCCGGGCCGTCCAGAAGTCGCGTTCCACCACGCTGTTGAGAACGACGAAGTGGACTCCTTTGTGGTCGAAGGAGTATTTCGGCTCGCCGAACAGCTCCTGCCACTTCTCGCCCAGATCGAGGTACCAGTCGTGCTCTCCGACCATGATCTTCAAGGGGGCCTTGAGATTCTTGAGGATCTGGGCCCCCAGCTCGAGCTGCGTGGCCGCGCCGAGTTGCGCCAAGTCGCCGCCGTAGAAGACGAAGTCGGGCTGCGGGTCAAGCTTGTTCACGTCGTCGACCGCGCGGAGCAACCCCCGCACGAAACGGTCGTTGACGTTCTTCTCGTACAGGTGGGAGTCGGAGATATAGGCGAAGCGAAAGGCCGGTTTCGAGGCCGCGGCTTCCGCGCCCTGGGCGACGGAGACCGGCGTGAACGACTGCGGCGGCGCGAACCCGGCCGTCGCGCCCAAGGCCGCCGCCGACACCTTGAGGAAGGAGCGGCGGTCAAGATTTTTCAAGCCCTGGAAGAGCTTCCGCCGCTCGTCCAGATACTTGGTTTCGACGCTTTGATGAGTAGCCATCGTGAATTGCTCCTTGTTACTTCTTGTCTTTACCGTTGGTGGGCGTCACCCGTTGCTCGAAGGGCAGGACCTTCCGCATGGCCATGGCCTCGTCGCGGAAGGGCCGCTGCTTCTTGGCGGCTGCCTTTTGCAGATCGAACTGCCGCTGGTTGTCCGCGGCAAAGCGGTCGTCGGTGAGCGTGAAGAGGAAGGCCACCAGTTGGTCGATCTCCTCCTCGGTCAAAGCCAGCGGTTCGATGCCGCCGTCCAGGAAAGGATTGGCCTCCCCGCCTTTGTTATAGTGGTCCATCACGTCCCACAGCGTGGCCATCGAGCCGTCGTGCATGTAGGGGCCGGTGATGCCGATGTTCAGGATCTGCGGCGTGCGGAAGGAGCCGATTTCCGAGCGGTTGTGGGTCACCATGAATCGCCCCAGTTCGCTCAGGTCGGTCCCCACGGCCAGTTCGTCCAACTTCTGTTCCGAAGCGCCTTCGGCCAACGCCTTGAGGGCTTTTTGCGCCAAATCCTCGAAGTTCTGGTGGCGGGCCGACACGCCCACGTTGTGGAAGCGATTATCGGTGCCCAGCGGATTGGAGGGATTCATCTGATGGCAGGCCGCGCAGCGGGCCTTGCCGTTGAACAGATCGAAGCCGGCACGGGCCTGGGCCGAAATGGCCGTCGCATCGCCGTTGAGGAAGCGGCGGAACGGCGAGTCGACGAAGACCAGCGTCCGCTCGAAGGCCGCAATCGCCCGGCCGACGTCCTCGTAATTCATTTCCCGGCCGTAGGCCTTCTTGAAGGCCTCCTGATACTCGGGAACGTCGCGGATGGCCTTCAAGGCGGTTGCCTCGTCGGGCATGCCCATCTCGACCGGATTGAGGATCGGCATCCTGGCCTGGTGGTCCAAGGAAGGCGCCCGGCCGTCCCAGAAGAACGTCTGCAGCAGGACCGCGTTGAGCGTGGTGGGCGCGTTCCGCTTGCCAAGCTGGTTCTTGACCCCCTCCGAGACCGCCCGCTGATCGGTGAAGCCGCGGGTCACGTCATGGCAGGTTGCGCAGGAAACCGAGTTGTCGACCGAGAGCCGGGTGTCGAAATACAGCTTCCGGCCCAACTCGACGCGCTCGGGTGTCATCTGGTTGTCTGCGGGGACGTACGCCGCCCATACGACCGGGTCGAGACCGGCCGGGGCCTTGGCAACGTCCGGCGGGAGCTTCAGTTTCTGGAACTCCGCCAATTGTTGTTCCGCGCTGGCATCGCCATGTTTGCCTTGCGGCGTCTGGGGAGGCGAATCGGCCGCCGACCATGGGTACAGGGTGCCCGGCGACCATGCCAGGCCTCCGCCCAGCACTCCGCCAAGCAGCACTAGCGCCGCCGAATACCTGAACCGAACCATCTTGTGTTGTTTCATAGGTAGGGCCCTTCCACAAAAAAAGTTGTTTACCGCTCAACCTGCCGGCATTCCGGGCAAGTCCCGATCAGGTGCACCGAGAAGTCCTCGATCGCAAAGCCTTCGCTGCTGACATGCGAGACGCGAACTCGGTCTAGTTTCCGGTCCTCCAGGTCGATGACTTTATGGCAAAGCTTGCAGACCAGGTGATGGTGACGGTGCATCTTCCCATCGAATCGCGCCGAGACGCCCGCGTGATGCAGGCGGCGGATGACTCCCATCTCTGCCAACGTATCGAGCACGCGGTAGACCGTGGTCCGCGATATTCCCGGCACACGGTCTCTCACCGTCTCAAGGACCTGGTCCGCCGTAGGGTGATCGTCTCGCTCCAGGACGGCCTGGAACACCACACGCCGCTGCACCGTCAAGGCCACGCCTTTGCTCCGGCACAGCCTCTCGAACTCCCTCAGTCGCTCCGTGATCTGATCGGGCTGCATGTTCACAATGTGTGCCAATTTATCCTATTTGGTAATTGATGTCAACCATGGCCGGCTGAAATACGATTGCAAACCGTTGCGGGGCAACACGTTATGCCCAATCACATCGTTCCCGTGCCGACCATGAATGAGCTCGTCGATTTACCGGCCGCAGGCAATCTCTGACTTCCACCGCACCGTGACCGCCGAGCCGTCGGCGATGAAGGTCGAAACGGGCCGGACGGAAAGGGCCTCGACGAACAGCTCGCCGTAAAGGGCCAACACGTCGGCGTGCAGGTAACTCTCCGTGCCAGACCAGATCCGCCAAGGGGGATGTTCGACCTGGTACTCGCTGCACCCGTCGCCACCCGCGACCCGCAAGCGGGTGCCCTGGTACCCGGCCGTGTAGCCCCAATAGTGCTCGGCAATGAACTCTTCGTGGGAACCAGCCCGCAAGGATTGCGGCTCGCCGCGGCCCAAGACGCCCAGCGACTCCCACTTGCCGCCGCGCTGCCAGCGATACTCGACGTGGATCGACGAGGCGGTGTGCTCGATGCGATGGCCCATAGGCAGCGCGGTGTACGGCTCGCCGTAGAGCTTGCGGGCGACGAAGGCGATCGCGCGGCGCGGCACCAACTCGGCAACGAAGGCCACTCCCCGCCGCCAGCCGTCGGCCGCGCGGCGGCGGACGTAGAAGCGGAGATTGACCTCCTCGAAGTCGCGGTGCCAGGGAATGCCCACGCCCAAAACCTTCGTCCGCAGGAAGCGGAAACCGACCATGCTCACGTAGGCCGTGTTGTTGAAAAGATCGAGCTCTGTCCCTGGCGGCAACAGCGGTTGGAGCAGGGCGGGGTCGATCGTATAGTTGAGCATGGCGAGGTAGCGCCATTGGGCAGTCAAGAAGGCTCGGTTCATGGAAGGTAAGTGTAAGTAATTTTGTGCGATTCCGCGATGAGGCAACCACATGAGTAGGGCCGAGCAAGTAGGGTGGGCCGAGTGAAACGAGTCCCACCATGAGTAACGCCACGGATGGTGGGACTCGTTTCACTCGGCCCACCCTACCGGGGAGGCATTCCCTTGCAGGCCCCTTCCCTCCGGCTTATAGTGGAAGGTCAGTTGAACCAAAGGGGCCTGTCCATCGTAGCGATAGTGGCCTCGTGTGTCGCTCTTTTCACGTGAGTTGAGGCATGCCGTCGGAAGTTGTCATTGAAACGCGAAACCTCTCCAAGGTCTACCGCGACTTTTGGGGGCGGCAGAAGGTCCGCGCCCTGAAGGCCCTCGATCTGGAGGTCCGCCGCGGCGAAGTTTTTGGATTGCTAGGGCCCAACGGGTCAGGAAAAACCACGACCATCAAGCTCCTCCTGGGCCTCCTGTACCCCACCAGTGGCCAAGCCCTGGTGCTCGGCCAGGATGCCACGGAAGTCGCCAAGAACGAGCGGATCGGCTATCTGCCCGAAGAGTCGTATCTATACCGCTTTCTCAATGCCGAGGAGACGCTCGATTTCTACGGCCGGTTGTTCAACATGCCGCGGGCCAAGCGGCGGCAGAAGGCGGCCGACCTGATCGAGATGGTCGGCCTGAGCAAGTCGCGGCGCCGCCAGTTGCGGGAGTATTCCAAGGGCATGACCCGCCTGATCGGCTTGGCGCAGGCCCTGATCAACGATCCGGAAGTCCTCTTCCTCGACGAGCCGACGAGCGGGCTGGACCCGATTCACTCGCACGAGATGAAACTCCTGATCCGCGACCTGCAAAAGCAGGGCAAGACGATCCTCATGTGCAGCCACCTGCTGGCCGACGTGCAGGACGTCTGCGACCGCATCGCCATTCTGCACCAGGGGGAACTGAAGGAATTGGGCCGTGTTGAGACCCTCTTGAAAGTCCGCGACGTGACCGAGATCCGCACCACCGGTCTCAGCCCCGCGGCCGTGGAGGAGATCCGGCAGGTCGTGTCGAGGCACAATGGCACGGTCCAAAGCATCGGCAATCCGACCACGACGTTGGAAGAGTTGTTCGTGCGGGTGATCGCGGAGAGCGAGGCCCATCCCGGCCGCCGCGTTCGCGCCCCGGGCACCGGGGCGCCCGGTACTCCGGGTCGCGGGTCGAGGTTGGCCGATCGTATTTCGGACGGAGAGCAAGGTTAGGCCATGGTTCTCGAGAATCTGCAAATCACGCCCCTCATGGAGTGGCTGCTGGGCTCCGGTTGGGGCGAGGGCCTGCTCTGGAAGCCAACGGGAGTCGCCCTGCTGCTGACGGTCCTGCTGGGAGGCGGAATTCTCCTGCTGCTCGCCCTGCGGCGAAGTTCCGCCGCTCCCGGGCCGACCGTCTCGATGTGGACGGGCGGCCTCTTCGGGGCGATGTCGCTGCTGGTCCTGACCGCCGTGGCTTTCTGCTCCACGCCGCTCACGCGAGACTTGCTGACCCAGTACGTCGCCAGCCCGGTGTTCAATGCCCTGGTGCCCCTGTTGGGTTCCGACTGGTCAAGCGGTGCGCTGTATACATGGCTTTCGGTGGCGATCGGGCTGACGGGCGTGGTCTATGCCTGTTGCTGGCTGGCCTCGGTCCTGGCGGCCGGGCCTTTGGCGGGAACGCAGCGCTGCGGCCGGGCCGTTATCGAGATTGCCAGCGACCTTGCCCGCATCTCGTCGCGCCGCGTCTTCGCCCTGGCGTGGCTGGCCGTTCGCGATTCCATCCGCCGCCGCGTGGTCGTGGTCTTCGTGGTGTTTGTGGTCTTGATCCTGGCCGCCGCCTTGTTCATCAAGAAAGACAGCCTCCATCCGGGGCAGCTCTATATCCAGGTGGTGTTGAACTTTACGGTCTATTTGACGATGCTCTTCGCGCTGGTGCTCAGTGCGCTGAGCCTGCCGGCCGACATCCGCGATCGCACGCTGCACACGGTGGTGACCAAGCCCGTGCGAAAGATCGAGATCGTGCTGGGGCGCGTGCTGGGCTTCGTCTTCGTGGGTACGGTCCTGCTGGTGGGCATCGGCGTGATCAGCTATGGCTTCACCGTGCGGGGCCTCAGTCACACGCACCAACTGAAGGCCGACGCGGTGCAGTATGTCAAGACGCTGCCCGGCGACCAGGGAACGCTGTGGCGGGGCGCGACGAGCCGCGCGCACGAGCACGAGCACGAAGTGACGATCATCCAACGTCCGGGCCAGCCCCCCGAGGCCACCGTGGAGACGCAAAAGGACCATACCCACGATTTGTACATCTCCGGCAGCGGCGACAAGGCGGTCTACTGGCTGGGCCCGCCCAAGGGCCAATTACAAGCCCGCGTGCCGATCTATGCCAAGCGGCTTTCCTTCCTGGACAAGACGGGCAAGCCGACGGACAAAGGCATCAACGTGGGCGACGAATGGACCTATCGCAGCTTCATCGAAGGGGCGACGCAGGCGGCCGCGAAATGGACCTTCGAGGGCCTCGGCGAAGATCTCTTCCCCGAGTCGAAGTTCCCCACGGGCATCCCCGTGGAGATGACCCTCGAGGTCTTCCGCACCCACAAGGGAAACCAGGAGCAAGGCGTGGCGGGAACGATCTCGCTGCGGAACCCCGCCGAACAGGGCAAGCCGGTCTATCTGCGGAACTTCCTCGCCAAGAAATTCGCCACCGACGTGCAGATGATCCCCCGCACGTTCGTCACCGCCGGCCCGAACGGTGAGGCGGAGACGATCCATCTGTTTCCCTATTTCGAACTGACGAAGGCCTCGTTGGCCGCGCTGCACGCTGCCCAGCAAGTGCCGGCCGACGTGCTGCCGAAACTGAAACCGTTGCGGAAAAAAGCGTTCGAAACCGAGCGAGCATTCGTGGCGGAACTCGCCACGCTCCTGAACGGCGACGAACTGCGAACTTGCGAGAAGCCGATATTGAGCGCCGCGAAACAACCGGGCCTGGTCAGCGACGACGGCCGCTTGGAGATCATCGTGCAGTGCTTGGAGCGCCAGCAGTATTACGGCATGGCCCAGGCCGACCTGTACATCCGCGCCGCCGACAACTCCTTTGCCTGGAACTTCTGCAAGGGTTACCTGGGAGTCTGGCTGCAGATGGCCCTGGTCGTCAGCCTGGGCGTGATGTTCAGCACGTTCCTCAGCGGCCCCGTCGCCTTGTTGGCGACGATTTTCGCGATTATCGCCGGGCTGTTCAGCGGCTACATTACCGAGTTGGCCGGTGGTAAAATGGTGGGAGGCGGGCCCTTCGAGTCGTTCGAGCGGATCATCACCCAGGACAACATGATTTCCGATCTGGAATCCGGCCTGAAGACCAACGTCATCAAGGCCATGGACGAAGCGACGGCGCTGATGATGCGGTATTTCTCGGCGGTGGTGCCGAACGTTTCCGACAATGACTACGTCGACCGCGTGGCTTTCGGCTTCAACGTGGGTCAAGACCTGGTCGCGCGATGCCTTTTCTGCGAGGTGGCCTACTTGCTGCCCGTGATCCTCTTAGGTTACATAGCCTTGAAGCAACGGGAGGTGGCCCTATGAGTAATATGGATTCGCCCGGGCCGAGCGCGAGGGAGCGTTCCCGCCGCCGCAAGTGGATTTACGGCGTGTCGATGATCGTGCTGATCGTCGTTCTGTTCTGGCTGAGCCGCCCGGCCACGCTGGGCACCAATGAAGTCAAGCCGCAGCCGGGCGGGGTGCTGGCCCAGTATCGCGATCAGCACCGCCTGAGCCAGACGGAGCTGGGGCAGATCGATCCCACGAGCGAGACGATCCGCCTGGCAACGTTGGGCATGCGGGGCGTCGCCGGCACGACGCTGTGGTGGAAGGCGACCCAGTTTCAGATGAAGAAAGACTGGACCCGCCTCCGCGCCACGCTCGACCAGATCAGCAAGCTCCAGCCGCACTCGATCCTTGTGTGGCGCTACCAGGCATGGAACCTGTCCTATAACGTCTCCGTGGCCTTCGACGACTATCACGACAAGTTCTACTGGGTCATCGAAGGCCTGAACTACATGCTCGACGGCGTGCGGGCCAACGACCGGGAACCGCGGCTGTATTGGGACATGGGCTGGTTCATTTCCAACAAGATCGGCCGTGCCGACGACGCCAAGTATTTCCGCCGCCTGTTCCGCGGGGAACGAGGCCCCGACGGCAAAGACCCGCCCGATTATGTCAAGGCCTTCCGCGAAAACTTCACCCCGCCCACCGGTTTCCCGCCCTCTTGCTGGGACTTGAGCGATAATTGGCACGTGGGCAAGGCCTGGTTCCTGGCCGCAGAGAGCAAGATCGCCCCGCCCCGCTACCCGGTGCGCGGCATGGCCACGGTGATTTTCTATTCCGATGCCCCGACCTGCCAGTTCTATTATGCCGACAACCAGGAGAAGGACGGCGTCTTCGGGCAGAAGGCCCGGCGGGTCTGGCAAGATGCGGAACGCGAGTGGCATGACTTCGGCGAGCGGCCGATCGAAACTTCCTACGACGACCCGCTGACTGGAGGAAAACTTCTACTGCAACTGAACCGCAGGGAAGAGTTGTTCGATCAGGCCGAAGAGAAGAAGGACCAACTGGACGGGCTTGCCCCGGGAGCACGCGACAAATTGGAAGAAGAAAAGCGCGTCGCTCTGGCGCCCGAGGCCCGTACGGCATGGGACTTATATCGGCAGGAGCTGGATAAGTACAAACGTGACAAGAAGCAGTGGAAGAGCGGAAAGATCGAGAAAGCGCCGTTGCAGCCGAGCGTGGATATTGACCTGCGGGACCGCGCCGAAGCCAAGCCGGACGAAATCGCGCGGCGCTGTCCGCCTCCGCCGGCCCGTCAGCAGACAGCCAAAGACCTGGCCCACGAGATCGAGCACTTGGAGGAACTGGCCAGGAACACCAACCGCGAACGGATGAAGGTCAATTTCGATTTCTGGCGGACCCGCGCCAGGGCCGAGCAGAGGGAGGACTGCGTCGACGCGCGGAAATCGATCCACAGCGGCGACCAGGCCTTTGCCAAAGGCGACCTGATCCGTGCCCGGCCAGCGTATGAAAAAGGGCTGCTCGGCTGGTGCAAGGTGCTCAATGAGCCGGAGTTTCACCCGCTGCTTGACGACATCAGTCTCGGCGGCGACCTGATCGACGTGATCCGCCGTTATCAGAGGTGCCTCGCCCAGGACGACCGGGACCTGCCCGATCCGTTCATCCTGCCGGAGATGTTCGGCATGAACCTGCCCGATCCGCTCGTCCTGCAGGAGATCGTCGACAAGCACGGCCAACGGCAAGGATCGCCACTGCCGCCGGTCATCAACAAGAAGGCCAAGCCGAACCCTTCCACCACGGAGAACCCCGACAAGAAGGACAAGCCGCCGGCTTCCACGGAGGATCCCGACAAAAAACCGAAGCCCTCTGCAACCAACGGGTCCAAGCGGCCGTAACTGGTAGGGTGGGACAACGGGCACCGAGCGCAGCTTGGTCGCCGACGCGCTGGTGGGCCGGCGGTCGCGGTCTACCGTTATTTCGGCTTTGATCCAGAATTGAGGGTTGACCGGTTTGCGACGGCCCACCATGATTGGCGCGACCTTGTCCCACCCTACGGAATGAGGAGGCGGGCTAAGGGCCGGCGCATCAATACCTGTCGTGTTTTCCAATGTAGTCCGCACACGCCGTGTGCGGAAAACGGCACACGGCGTGTGCCTGCTACTGACACGTATTGATTCGCCGGTCCTAAAGCCCACCCTACTGATCCAATATGCCTCGACGTAATCTCCACGGCCTGTTTCTGATCTCGGTCTTCTCGCTGGTCTGTTACCTGCAAGTGCCGGGCAGCCGCTATAGCCGCGTGCTGGCCGACGCCATGGACCGCGTCGACCGCCGCTTCTATCTGCCGGTCAACGAGTTGGATCTGTTCGAGGGGGCCATGTCGGGCATGATCAAGAGTCTTGGCGACGAGCACTCGAAATACACCAAGGCCGCCAAGAAGCCGGAGTCCGAGAACGAGCTCAACCAGGTGTTCGTGGGCATTGGGATCCTGCCGGCGATCGATCCCAAGACGAAGCAGATCCTCGTGCTCAGTCCGCTGCCCGACAGCCCCGCGATCGCGGCGGGCATCCGCGCCGGCGACCGCATCCTCAAGATCGACGGCCAGAGCACGCAGGGCATGTCGCTGAAGGATGCGGTCGAGCGGATCCACGGCAAGCCGGACACCGAAGTCAAGCTGACCATTGAACATCCGGGGGCGGCCCAGCCAGTCGAGCTTCCCATCGTTCGCCGGCTGATTCACGAAGAAACCGTGCAGGGCGACTCCCGCGGCGCCGATAGCAAGTGGAACTTCCTGCTCGCCACCGACCGGCAGATCGGCTATATTCGCATCGCCGGGTTCGCCGGCGAGGATGCGGGCGAGAAAAGCACCGCGGGCGACTTTCGCGCGGCCCTGGAACAACTCCGCGATGAGAAGGTCCGTGGGCTCGTGCTCGATCTCCGCGACAACGGCGGCGGTTCGCTCAAGTCGGCCGTGGACATCTGCGACATGCTGGTCCCCAAGGGTGAAATCGTGACCACCCGCGGCCGCGACGGCCAGATCCTGCGGGCCTTTCGCGCCTCGGGCAAGGCTCCCTTTACCGGTTTTCCGATCGCGGTGCTCGTCAACCGCCGAACCGCCAGCGCCAGCGAAATCGTGGCGGGGTGCCTGCAGGACCACGACCGCGCGATCGTCGTCGGGGAGCGAAGCTACGGCAAAGGCACGGTGCAGGAAGTGGTTGACATGGGCCCGACGTTCGGCTCGATGAAGCTGACCATCGCCACCTACTGGCGGCCCAGCGGTCAGAACATCAATCGGCCCAAGGACGATGCGAAGAACGACGCGAAGAACGCCACTTGGGGCGTTTCACCCAACGAAGGTTATGGCGTGCCCGTCGACGACGATGAACGCGACCGCCTTCTGAACTGGCAGCAGGCGCACGAATTGGCTGTAGTCAGCGGCGGAAAAATCGCGGCCGGCGACGAAGTTCCGGACCGCGTGCTGCTGAAAGCCGTCGAGTACTTGGCGAAGGCAAAAGACTGAGGCCGGGGGAAAGAAGAGGAGAGAAAGGAAAATGGGAGAAAAGAAAATGAACTCGAAAAAACGACGGTAACGCAGCCCAAATCTTTGAGACGTCGGATTCTATCATTCCCCGCTTTTTCTTCCATCTTCCTTTCGTTTTTACGCTCATGGAGAATGTCTCTCTTGGAATTGGTAGTCCCTCATATCGAGGGGGGTTCTTGGGTTCGTTTCCACGGGTGTCCCCCTTGGAGAAACTCACAGGTAGTGACATAATACGAGATTCTCGCGTATTGAATGCACCGCAAACGGCCTTGTGAACGGCCGGGCGAATCACGATATCCCCAGTCAGGAATTTTGAGTTCCACGGAGTTTTCCATGTTTAAGAACCTCAATCCGGGCGCTTTGGGCGTCACCGGACACCAGAGCGAAATCATCGAGTTGGCTCTAACTTACGGATTCGGGGGCATGGACCTGAACGTCGTCGAGTTTGCCACCCGGGCGCGGCTGAAGGGCGTGGAGTATGCCCGCCGGTTGTTCGATAGCGCCAAACTCAAAATGGGTGCCTTCGCCCTGCCCTGGGACTGGGATACCGATGACGAGACCTTTGCCAAGGACATGGCGAAACTGCCGGATTACGCCCAGGCGGCGGTTGCCGCCGGTTGCACGCGTTGCATTGCTACGGTGGCCCCTGGGAGCGACAAGCGGCCGTATCACGAGAACTTCGAGTACCACAAACGGCGGTTCCAGGAGATCTGCCGGGCCCTGGAGCCGGCTGGCGTCCGCTTCGGCGTCGGCTTCCAAGCGGCCGAGTATCTGCGGAAGAATCAGGCCTTCCAGTTCGTGCACGATCTCGACGCCCTCACACTCCTGGTCAACATGGTGGCCGCGCCGAATATCGGCCTGCTGCTGGACATCTGGGACGTGGTTGTTGGCGGCGGTTCGCTGGACAGCGTCCGCAAGCTGCCCGCCGATCAGATCGTGGCCGTCCATGTGGCCGATTTGCCGCCAGTTGCCGGCAATGGCGAGATCGACGACAAATCCCGCTTGTTGCCCGGCAGCGAAGGCGGGCGGATCGACATCACGACGTTGCTGGTCTATCTGAAGTCGGTGGGCTACGATGGCCCAATCACGCCGCGGCCCTCGCGGGGCATTTTCCAGAGCCGCCGCCGCGACCTCGTGGTCAAGCAGGCGGGCGAGGCCATGGACAAGGTTTGGCGGGCCGCCGGATTGCCCATGGAACGCCGTTTCGTCCCCTCGGCGGCGTCGCTGGACTACAATATCGATTTCGGGAACTGACGCGCCGAATTGTTTCACTGGGAAAACGGCCTGAAGCTGACTACCGCCGACCTGGCGATCGATTTTCGCCGCCGCCAGCCTCGGGCCTTCATTTCGCATGCCCATAGCGATCATATGGCGCGGCATGAGTTCGCGCTCTGTACGCCGGAGACCGGCGCCCTGTATCAACTGCGGCTCGGGCCGCGGCGCACGCTTGACCTGCCCTATCGCCAGACGCTCGACTGGGCCGGGCTGCGATTGACGACGTATCCGGCCGGACATTGCCTCGGTTCGGCGATGTTGCTGGCCGAAGACCAGGGACGCACCTTGCTTTACACCGGCGATTTCAAACTCCGGCCTTCGCTCACCGCCGAACCGGCCGAGCTGCCGCATGCCGATACCCTGGTGATCGAGAGCACGTACGGGCATCCCGATTATCGCCTGCCGCCCCGCGAAGAAAGCCTCGCCGAGTTCTTGACCCTCGTCCGCCGGGCCTTGGCCGAGGAACTGGTGCCTGTCATCCAGGCCTACGTGCTGGGCAAGGGCCAGGAAGTCACCCGCCTGCTCTGCGACGCCGGCATTCCCGTGCTGCAGCACCGCAGCATTTTCGAGGTCAGCCAGATGTATGAGTCGTTGGGCTGCCGGCTGGGCCGTTTCGAGCGTTTCCGCGGGCGGGCGGAACCGGGTTGGGCCGTCGTCGTACCGCCCGGCGGGGTACCCTCTGGGTCGTTGCCGAACTTGGCGCGTCAGATTCGTTTCGCGCTCACCGGGTGGGCCATCGACCCCGGGGCAAAATACCGACTCGGCGTGGACCATGCCATTCCGTTGTCCGACCACGCCGACTACGACGAACTGATCGAGGCCGTCGACCGCGTAGCCCCACAGGCCGTTTACTGCACCCATGGGCCGGAGAGTTTTGTCGATCGGCTCCTGGATCTCGGTTATAACGCGCACGTGCTGGGCAAGCCGCGGCAGGGAAGGTTGTTCTGAGTTTATTTGCCCGCGAAGAGCAACAGGATTGGCGTCGCGTTGAACGCCATGTGCAATACCAGCGGCGGGGCGAGCCGGTGCGTGCGATGATAGAGCACGCCGAGAACCAGTGCCAACGGAAACAGCGGAACCGGGTCAAGCGCGTAGTTGATTCCCGTCGCGTTGACCAGTTGCACCATGGCAAATTGAAGCGTCTGCACCGGGCCTAAGACGGCCAAGAGGGCCCACAGGCCCAATCCGGCGTCGCCGCCGAGTTTTTCCGCTTTCCAGCCCAGATCGGCCGCGGTAGCCCCCACGGCAAACCGCAAGATCACCATCGCCAGAGCAAGCGCCAAGAGCTGGCCTGCCATCTGCGCTAGAAACAAGCCGGTCAGACATGGCGGCGAAAGCGGCGGTTTGGCGGAGCGGAGGTGCCAGAGAGCGAAGAGTGCGGCCGGCAACACGATCGGGATCCACGAAATCGGGGCCGCCCGCAACTCCGGATGCCTTCGCCGCTGCCGACTCCAAAGCGCCTCCAGCCAGCCTTGCAGCAAGACCCGAAACAAGAATTCTTCGATCAGCGGCGCCACGATTACGGCCATCGTCACGGCAATGGCGATCGCACCCGGGTTGCCGCTGCGCAGCAGTTGTTCCGCCGGATGGGCCAATGTCGACTTTTGATCGGCCGCTTGCTGCGCGGCATCTTTCGACTCTTGATCGGCCGCATGCCGCGCGGCGTCGGGCCCGATCCACATTTGCACGGCCAACGTCGCCCCGATGGGAAAACCAAAGCCGATGAGGAAGAGGAACAGCACGTCCTGCGCCTGCCAAGGAACCGGCCGCCGCCGGGCCAAGGGGATGATCGGTCTTCCCTCCTGCCATCGGGCGTAGATTCCTATCCAAATTGCCGCGCTGACAGCCAGGAAGATCGCGAGAATCATGTTCTTGTCTCGTGCGGCGATGTGGCAAGCGGCGGAGTCATGCCTCGGGCGCGTCGGTTTTCTGCTTGAGAAGCTTATAGGCGATCCAGACGTAGACCGCTCCGGAGTAAACCGTGAGGACCACCGCCAACCAGATCGAAACGATCATGAACCAGTAAACCCAGGCCGGAGCCGGCTGGAAGTTGGTCGGCAAGGCCGGATTGGCCGGTCGCTTGCACTGGAGAAAGACCAGCGCGGACCCCGCCGCGGCGCATTGCAGTACCATTTTCAGCTTGCCGGAGAGATTCGCCGAAAAATCGCTGCCGCGCTCTTCCAGGAAACTCCGCAAGGCAGTCACCAGCAACTCGCGGCCGATGATCACCACGACCATCCACGCCTGCAACCCCCACGGCTCCTGGTACATTCCCGGGGCGACGAGGATGAAGATGAAAGTGCCGCAAACAATGACCTTGTCGGCGAACGGATCGAGGATGCGGCCCAGCGTGGTAACTTGATTGTACTTGCGGGCATAGTAGCCGTCGAGCCAGTCTGTGCCGACGGCGATCAGAAACAGGACGAAGGCCGCAATATAATACTCGGCCGAGATCAGCCCGAAGAGCACCACCGACAACAGCAGGCGCAAGCTGGTCAACTGGTTCGGCAGGTTGAACGCCTTGCCGAGCGAGTGCCGAACGGACTTGGTGCTGCTGGACATTCTTAGTCTTCCGCTGCCACGGCAATCAAATCGTATCCCCGCGCGGCGACGATTTCGCACGGCACGATCTGCCCCGGCGACAGGTTCTCGCCGCTGACATAAGCCGCGCCGTCGACCTCCGGCGCATCGGCATACGTGCGGCCCACATAGGCACTTGCTTCACCGGACCCAAAGGGCACCCCCTGGCTATCGAGAATCACGTCCATCCGCCGGCCGACCTGGGCCTGGCTCCAGGCAAAGGCCACCTTCTGCTGCGCGGCCAAGAGCTGGTCGCGGCGGGCCCGCTTGACCTCGTCGGGCAACTGGGCTGGCATCGTTCCGGACGGCGTCGTCGGCTCCTGGCTATAGGCAAACGCCCCCAGCCGTTCGAACTTCCGCCGTTGGACGAATTCCAACAGCCGCCCGAACTGCTCTTCGCTCTCGCCGGGGAAACCCGCGATGAGCGTGGTCCGCAGCACCAGGCGGGGAATCCGCGCGGAGCCGATCCAGCAGCGCCTCGGTCTTTTCCCGCGTTGTCGCCCGGCGCATGCGGCGGAGAATGTCGTCGTCGATATGCTGCAAGGGGATGTCGATATACGGCAGGATTTTGCGGCTGCCGGCGATCACGTCCAGCAATGGGTCGGTAATGTACATCGGATAGAAATACATCAGGCGGATCCACTCCAGCCCCGCGATCGGTTCGAGCCGCTGGAGCAGTTCGTCCAGGCGCGGCTTGCCGTAGATGTCCATTCCGTAGAAAGTGGTGTCCTGGGCGACGACGACCAGTTCCTTGGCGCCGTCGGCGACCAGCTCTTCGGCCTCGGCCACGACTTCTTCGATGGGCTTGCTGACATGTTTGCCCCGCATCTGCGGGATCGAACAGAAGCTACACGCCCGATCGCAGCCTTCGGAAATCTTGAGGAAGGCCAGATGCCGCGGCGTGACTCGCAGGCGATGCGTGTCGGGCAGTGCCCGCGTGGGCGCCGGCCGGAACACGGTCCGCTGTTCGTGCAGCCCGGTGACCAGCCGTTGGGCGGCCGCGGCGATCTCTTCCCGGCCGAAAACGCCCACGAGCTGATCGACGCCCGGATACATGTCCAGCAGTTTTTCCTTCTCGCGCTGGGCCAGGCAGCCGGTGACGATCACGCCGCGGGTGCGGCCTTCCTTCTTGAGGTCGAGCATCTCGCGGATCACGGCGTGCGATTCGCTGCGGGAATCTCCGATGAACGCGCAGGTATTGACGACGACGAAATCGCTGCCTTCCGGCTCGCGAACCATTTCATAGCCATCCAGGCCCAGCAGGCCGGCCATACGTTCGCTGTCGACCAGGTTCTTGGGACAGCCGAGGGTAACCAGGGCGTAGGTAGGTTTGCTCATTAACTTGTGGATTGGGACGCTGGGGCGGCAACCAGCGGCCCCACCCGTGAGGATGCTCTGCTGCGATGCGAATCTTTTTCAACCAAGAAATCCTACCCGATCTACCCGTTTCCGGTAAGTGGTTATCCCAGAAGCTTCGCTTCATCCTTCATCCTTCCTCCTTCCTCCTCCATCCCCACTCTCGGCTAGAGCCCATCCCCACCAGTGCCTCCATCACCATCACCTATGGTCTTTAATGGTCGGTGGTGCCCGTGTTTATACATCTATCGGGCGGTGTTGCATTACCCACAGATATTATATCCAGCCGAGAAAACTGGGAGAATAGCAGGGCTTGACACTCTTTAGAGTTGCGCATTTATCCATAAAGGAACTGGTCCATAAACTGGCATGGAAATCCATCCCGGAACCGGCAATTCGCGGACATTTCTTGGATTTTCCACCGTTATTAGTTATCTTATTACCCTCAATAGAGTTGCTCAGCACTCATCGGCACCCCCCTCCTGGAGTTTATCTATAAGTATGGTCAATAATTTATTAACTTTTTAATCGTGCCTGCGGCCGCTACCCTGCGACTATGGTTGTCGCACCCCGGTTGTTATACTCAGGGCTGGCGCAGAAATAACGTGTAATAATCGTAGCAGGCACACGCCGTGTGCCGTTCCTGTTCTACGGCACACGGCGTGTGCCTACTACATTGGAGCTGACCAACTTATTTCTGCGCGATCCCTGAAGAACGTTGGCAGGAGAACTGCAATCTCGCTCGTAGTCCCGGCTTTAGCCGGCCCCTTCGCGCAATGGCAACTCGTTCCCTCTCTTGTCGGGAGAGGGGCAGGGGGTGAGGACCTTCAGGAGAAAATCATGCCGAAAATCGACTTGAGCTTTCCAGTCGTGGGTGGGCAAATTCCAGCCGACCACGGCTATCTCTTGTACTCCGCCGTTTCGCGGCTGCTGCCCGCGGCGCATCCCGCAGTAGGTCAGCCTTTCCAGGCTGACAAACCTCCGGCCGACGGTTACGGCATCCATCCGATCCGCGGCCGGCAGCTTGGCGGGCGGACGCTGCAACTGACCGAACATAGCCGGCTTGTGATCCGAGTTGAGGCCGAGCAGATCGCGCGTTTCCTGCCGCTCGCCGGGAAGCAGCTTCGCTTCCTGGACCGGACCTTGCGTATCGGCGTCCCGCAGGTCCGGTCGCTTGTGCCGGCCCCCGCGCTTCGCAGCCGTCTGGTCACGATCAAGCTTCCCGAAATGGCGGCGCAATCCGCAGACGCCGCGGTGCAAACATTTCGCGATTCCGCGCTACGGAAGCTGCACGAGTTGGGTATATCCGCCGAAGCGGTGCTTTCGCTCGGCAAACGGCGGACGCTGCGGATCAAGGACAAGGAAGTGGTCGGTTACGAGGTGATCATCGAGGGCCTGACTGCGGAGGAATCCATTTTGGTGCAAGAGCACGGCCTCGGCGGGCGCCGCCGCATACTATCGAGACCGCGCGTCAGACGGCGTGGGAGCAAACCGGCGACCTGGCCGAATGCGACCTCACGCCGCCGCCGGTCGACCGCATGCCGCAAATCCGCCCACCCGATTAACCTGTTTCCAGTCCGCAGAATGTTATCCCGACGGCACGACACAACCAGAAAGCGCGTCGCAAGCGAGCGCGGCGAACGCTTCAGATAAGGAACACTCGCATGATTATCGCCTACCATTCGATCTTCAGCATGTACGGTTTCTGGCTCCCCAACGATCCCCGCGGATCGGGTTCGGATTACGTGGCGAGCTGGGAGCTATTCCGCTACGGACCGGCCACGAAGACCGACTCGCGGCGGAGCGTCGCGCACTTGCCGCTGCCGGCGAATTGGCAGCGCAAGGCCAAAACGGCACTGCACTATCCGCCGGTCTCCGTGACCGGCGTGCAGGCCCTGGCGATCAGCCGAGGATTCGCCAAGGCCGCCGGCGAAGGCCCTTACCGGATCTACGCCTGCGCGATCCTCCCGGAACACGTGCACCTCGTAATCGGCGCCAGCGAGCGCGGCATCCGCCAGATGGTCGGTCATATCCGGGGCCGTGCCACGCATGTCTTGAGACAACAGGAGTCGTGGGACGACGACCGGCCGCTGTGGGGAGGGCACGGCTGGAACGTCTGGCTGGAGTCCGCCGAGGCGGTCGAGCGCGCGATCCGCTACGTCAACGACAACCCGCGGAAGGAAGGCAAGAAACGTCAGAACTGGTCGTTTGTCGTCCCCTTCGTGGAGCGTGAAGCGATCCGCATCGCGATCGCCGCCGAGGCGGTGCGCGCCGGAAACCCCAGCGGCGCATCGGCGGCGCGGCGTTAGCCGCGTCGCTTGCGACGAGTTTAGCACGCAACGCAAAACGCCGTTAACCGCGTCGCTTGCGACGCGCTTTGTATCACGCGCTGTGTATTTATAAGAAACGCGTTGCAAGCAACGCGGCTCGTGCGCCGCGTTCGGCGCAAAATCGCAATGTTAATATGGGCTGGCTGCGAAGAATAGCAAAACGCTGTTTGAGCACGGGGCCTTGCGCGTAACCCCGCCAAGCGCGATCTATTGAGGTTTCCTGAGGGCGACACGGCGACAGTGCGCAATCGACCATCGTTTGACGAACGGGGTTGCTCCTTGCACGATCGAGCCCCGCGCCCGTACCGCTGGAACGATACGGACCCGGAGGTGCTATAATGAGGCAATAAATCATCATGGAAAACGAATACGCGAACTTCGGTCTGCCCGGCGATCCGGCAAACCGGCCAAGTCAAGCGAACCCGCCACGGCCGCGCGGCTGGTTTTCCCGCAACTTCTGGTGGTTGCTGCCAGCCGGCTTCCTGGCGGTGGCCTTGCCCTGCGGCTGCTGCGGGGGGATCGCCATCTGGCTGATCGGCTCGCTCAAGTCGAGCGAACCCTACCAGATGGCGCTGGCCCGGGTGCGCTCGAATCCCGGCGTGATCGAACAACTGGGCGAACCGATTGAGGAGGGGAGTTGGTTTCCAAGCGGAAATACCTCCTACGTCATCAACAACGGAGTTGTTTCCGGAGATGCGGACCTCTATTTCAGCGCGACCGGCCCCAAGGGCACGGCCCACGTTCATGCCATCGCCCGTTGTCGCGACGGAAAATGGGGTTTTCGTCTCCTGGAAGTCACGCCGGCCAGCACGGGACGGACGATTTCGTTGCCAGCGGACGAGAAACCCGAGAAAACGGAGTGAATTCCGCTGGCATGCGGGGCTTTAGGCAGCCCGCAGGAAATAATCTACCCGCTTCACTCAGCGTTGGCGGTCGGTCCTATCGGCGAGGTCAGGAGACCTCAGCCGATCGCCGGCGCTGCCAGCGGACGAGAAACCCGAGAAAACGGAGTGAATTCCGCTGGCATGCGGGGCTTTACACCGGACGGGGGGAAGACGGGCCGACGATTCTCCTGCCGCAGGCACCTTGACCTGGGACTGCATTACGTCAACAATGATAGCCGTAAACCATCGACCAAACCACACCCAACCGCCACCCAAGACCATGAGCGATCCAAATCACCAACCCGCCCCGGCCAACGAAAACCCCGCTGCCGCCGAGGGCAAGACCGCCGGCAAGAGGCGTGCCGCCGACCGCCTGAACATTCCCTCTTCCGTCGTCCGGGCTGCGGGCTTTGTGCCGGGCGACAGCGTGTACGTCACCGACGAAGATCCGGCGGGTGGGGCCGCCAAGCCGGTCCTGGTGCTGCTGAAGGAGCAACCCGCGAGCCGCTTCGGGGCGTACCAGGTCAGTGGCGATTGCCGGATTCGCGTTACCCCGGCCATGCTCAAGAAATGTGCCTTGGAGGGCGAGACGTTCGAGTTCGACGGCGGCGTCGGCAAGATCGTCGTCAGGCCGCCGAAACAAGCGGCCACGCCCTGACTTCCGAGGGCTAGCCTAGGGGGGAGTCGCCGCTGGGAGGTAATCCGAGCGGCGTCCAAACAGGAGACCTTCCAATGAACAGCCTTGTTGATTGCACGCGGCGCGATTTTGTCAGGCTGAGCGCGGGAACCGTTCTCGCGGCGGCCACCGGAGCTACCGTGGCGCTTCAGGCCGCCGAGCAATCCGTCGCGGTCGCGGCGGAACCGGCGGACGTGCTGCGGGCCGGGACCGCCACGACGGACATCACGCCGGCAAAACCCGTCATGCTTGCCGGATATTCGAGCCGGAAAGACCTTTCTCAAGGCGTCCACGATCCGCTCTCGGCCCGCGTGATCGCCTTCCAGCAGAACGGGAAGAAACTGGTGCTGGTTTCCACCGACATCGTCGGCTTCTATGGCGGGACCGCCGCGAGCATGCGAAAGGCGATCCTGGGGGCCTGCGACTTGCAGCCTGCGGAGCTTTTCCTGGCGGCGATCCATACGCACAGCGCTCCGATCGTCTCGCTTGGCGAGAACGTCCACCCCAACAACGTCGAGTACACGAAGTGGCTGGAAACGCGGTTGGTCGCCGCCGTGCGCGAGGCGCTGGCCCATACCGTGCCGGTGCGGATCGGCTTCGGCAGCGGTTCTTCTCCCGTGGGCGTAAACCGCCGCGAGTTCGTGAAAGACGCCGCCGGGAAAACCCGCGTGCAACTCGGCCGCAATCCCGCCGTATTGACGGACCGGGAAGTGCAGGTCCTCCGCGTTTCCCGAACGGACACGGGCGGCGTGGCCGCCGTGGTCTTCGCCTATGCCACCCACAGCACCGCGATGGGCCCGCACAACTACCTCGTCAGTGGCGACGTTCACGGCCTGGCAGCGCAGTTCCTGGAAAAATACCTCGCGGACGGAGTCGTTTCCCCGGCCTTTGCCGGCGCATCGGGCGACATCGACCCGTGGGTCCGCGTGCTGCCCAAGTTCCACACGGAAAAGGGCTGGATCCCGGAGGCGGTCTTGATGGGCACGATGCTCGGGGAGGAAGTCGCCCAGGTGCAGGACGGCATCAAGAAGCCCAGCCCGAGCGGGCCGATCAAGACGGCCTTCAAGACGCTCGCGCTGCCCATAAAGCAGCGCGTAAAGGTCGACGCCTCCGACGGCGCCGAGTCGCCGGAGTTCAACCTCACGGCGGGTCGAGTGGGCGACGTGGCCGTGGTCGGCCTTGGCGGCGAGGTCTTCAACGACATCGGCAAGGCCATCAAGGCGGCTTCGCCCTTTCCTCACACCTTGATCATCACCCACTGCAACGGGGCGGCGGGCTATCTGCCGACCAAGGAGGCCTGTCCCGACGGCGGCTACGGCGTGGACAATAGTCCCTTCGCGCCGGAAGCGGCGGAAATGGTGGTCAAAGAGGCCGTGCAAATGCTGCGGGGACTGTGAGCGGCTGATGTCCATCCGCCCGATGAGCGCCGCCGACGTGCCGTGGGGCATGACACTGAAGGACCAGGCTGGCTGGAACCAGACGCCCGCCGATTGGCAGCGGCTGCTCGCCCTCCAGCCCGAGGGCTGCTTCGTGGCCGAATGGGACGGCCGGGTGGTCGGGACGACTTGCGTTACGTGCTTTGGCCCGGTCGGCTGGATCTCGATGGTGTTGGTCGATTTACGCTATCGCGGCCGGGGTGTCGGCACGCGCCTGATGGAGCATGCCCTGGCGCACCTCGATGGGGAGAGAATCAGAACCGTAAGGTTGGATGCCACACCGTTGGGCCGGCCGGTGTACGCCAAGCTCGGCTTCACCGCGGAATACGAGGTGGCCCGCTGGGAAGGCACGGTCGCAGCAGGGCGTCTCGATGCGGGGATTATGTGCGCCGCCCAAGAGCAGCTTGACGCGATCGCCGAATTGGACCGGCAGGCGACGGGCACCCCGCGCCGGCGGTTGCTGGAGCGGCTCCATCGCGAGCAGCCCGAGGCGATGCGGATCGCGATGGCGGACGGGCGGATCGCCGGTTATAGTCATTTCCGCCTGGGGTCGCGTGCCCGGCAGATCGGTCCCGTCATCGCGCTGGATGCGCCGTCGGGCGAGGCGCTCTTGGACGGGGTCTTGCACGACGCTGCCGGCCAGCCGATTTACCTGGACGTGCCGCTGGTGAACCCGGCGGCCATGCGCTGGGCCGGCTCGCGGGGACTGGGCATTCAACGTCAGTTTGTGCGCATGTTCCGCGGCGAGCCGGTAGTTGATTGTCCGGAGCGGATTTGGGCCAGTTTTGGACCGGAGAAAGGTTGAAGACCGACATGAACGACCCGCAGAATTTGGAACCCTTGCCCGAAGAAATCCAGGACGCCGAAACGTTGGAGGAACTCTTGAGCCGGCCGACGCCGGCCGCCGTGCGGGCGATGGGGCGAATCGAGGGCGACCTGCTCGTCCTGGGCGTGGCCGGCAAGATGGGCCCCACCTTGGCCCGCATGGCGCGACGCGCCTCCGAGGCGGCGGGCGTGCCGCGGCGGATCCTGGGCGTGAGCCGCTTTTCGCAGCCCGAGTGCCGCGCCGCCCTGGAGGCGCACCAGATCGAGACCATTCAAGGCGACCTGCTCGAGCGGCAGTTTGTCGACAGCCTTCCCGATATTCCCAACGTGATCTTCATGGCCGGCATAAAATTCGGCACGCAGGGAAACGAGGGACGCACCTGGGCCATGAACGTCTATCTGCCGGCCCTGGTCTGCGAGAAGTTCCGCCGCAGCCGAATCGTCGCTTTTTCCACGGGCAACGTCTATGGGCTGGTGCCGGTCGAAAGCACCGGCTCGGTGGAAACGGACCCCTTGCGCCCTTGCGGCGAATACGCCATGAGTTGCCTGGGCCGGGAGCGGATCTTCGAACACTTCAGCCGCCTGTACGGCACACCCACCGCGCTCGTCCGTCTGAACTACGCCGTGGAAATGCGCTACGGCGTGCTGGTCGACCTGGCACAGCAGGTATACGACGGTCAGATCGTCGACCTGTCGATGGGCTTCGTCAACGTGATCTGGCAGGGCGAGGCCATTGCCCTGACGCTCTCTGCGCTCCCCGATGCCGAGAGTCCGCCGCTGGTCCTCAACGTTGCAGGCCCGGAGCGATTGAGCGTACGTGCGGTCTGCGAGGAGTTCGGACGCATCCTGGACAAGCCGGTGCGGTTCCGCGGCCAGGAAGCTCCGGATGCGCTATTGAGTAATGGTCAGGAAGCGTATCGGCGCTACGGGCCGAGCCAAGTCAGCGTGCGGCAGATGAGCGGCTGGATCGCGCAGTGGATCCGCCGAGGCGGGGCCAGGCTCGGCAAACCGACGCATTTCGAATCTCGTAACGGAGCGTTCTGACGGCAATGATCGACGCGAAGGTGCGACGTGTTTTGCAACGTGGCGTGGTCATTCCCGCCCACCCGCTGGCCCTGGACGACTCCGGACGATTGGACGAGCGGCGGCAACGGGCGCTGAGCCGATATTACCTGGCGGCCGGGGCGGGCGGATTGGCCGTGGGCGTGCACACCACGCAGTTCGAGATCCGCGACCCGGCCGTGGGCCTTTTCCGGCCCGTGCTGCAACTGGCGGCGGAGGAAATGAATCGCGCCGACGCCCATCGCCCGGAGCCCGTCGTGCGCATTGCCGGCATCTGCGGCCGCACCGCGCAGGCCGTGAGCGAGGCCCGGCTGATTCGCGACCTGGGCTATCACGCGGGCCTCCTGAGCCTCAGCGCCATGCGCGACGCCGACGACGACGCGCTGGCGGCCCATTGCCGCGCGGTGGCCGACGAGATCGCGGTGGTCGGATTTTATCTGCAGCCTGCGGTGGGCGGACGCTCGCTGCCCTATCGCTTCTGGCGCCGCTTCGTGGAGATCGAGCAGGTCGTGGCGATCAAGATCGCGCCCTTCAATCGTTACCAGGCCCTCGACGTGGTGCGGGCCGTGGCCGAATCGGGCCGCGACGACATCGCCCTTTATACCGGCAACGACGACAACATCGTGATCGATCTGCTCACGCCTTATCGCTTCCCGGTGGGCGGATCGGTCTGCGAGCGGCGGATCGTCGGCGGCCTCTTGGGCCATTGGGCCGTCTGGACTGCGCCGCGCCGTGGAGCTGCTCGACGAGTGCCACCGGCTGGTCGGACGCGGCGGAGAGATTCCGGCGGCCATGCTCGCACGGAGCACGGAAATCACGGACACTAATGCGGCCTTCTTCGATGCCGCGAATCACTATGCCGGTTGCATCGCCGGACTCCACGAGATCCTCCGCCGCCAAGGACTCTTGACCACCATCCGTTGTCTCGATCCGCGGCAGTGTCTGAGCCCCGGCCAGCTCGAGGAAATCGACCGAGTGCATGCCGCCTATCCGCACCTGAACGACGACGCGTTTGTCGCCGAACATCGCACGGAGTGGCTCAGCGGGTGACACGGTGCAAGCCATGGAGGAGACGAATGGCCACGGGACTATCGGCCGGCACGGGAAAAAAATAGCGCCGTTTGCTTGTGCGGCGTCTGCCGGGCAAATAAAATGGCGTTACTTGCCCGATTGCGACGCGCCGCGGGCGGAGATCAGTTCCATTCCTATCCGATTGTCTTCCGGACTTATGAGAAACCTACCATTCGCCGTATCCTTATTCTTCCTTTGCCTTGCGCCTCTGCTGGCCGATGCCCGGGCTGCCGACAACTGGACCGACATTTCCAGCGCCAAGATCGGCCAGCTTGGCAAACAACCCTGGCCGGGGGGATGTGCGGGTGTTGCCGTCAACCGCTTGACCGGCGATGTCATGGTCAACTTCGTCGGATTCGGCCTTTGGAAGAGCTCGAATCAAGGGCAGACCTGGACCCGCCTGGATCATGGGGTCATAAGCGGGCGCGGCGAAAGCGGTTGGTCGGTGCAAGTCGATCAGGACAATCCCAAGCGCGTGGCAGTGTTCTCGCTGGACGGTGATGCCGGCTATACGGTCGACGGGACCCATTGGAAGAAGTTCACCGGCATGGGGCGGAACTGGGATTTTGGCTCCGTCGATTGGGCCTCCCCTGCCGCGCAGGTGATCCTGGCCGGCAAACACGAATCGGGCGGCGAGGTGTATAAGTCCTCGGACGGAGGAACCACCTGGACCAAGCTCCCGATTATCATGAATCCGGTGGGCAAGATGGATGACTGCATGATCGGCGTGATGGACGCACAGACCTTCGTCTACAGCTTTGCCAACGGCATCCAGCGCAGCACAGACCAGGGCGCAACGTGGACCAAGGTGTCGGCGTTTCAGCCGCGATCGAAGATTCCCGTGCTGTTCAAAGGATCGCATTACCTGTGTACGTCCAGCGGCTTGATCGTCAGCAAGGACCACGGCGCCACCTGGAAGCCCCAAGGCGCATCCGTTGACTTGTGGCAAGGGCCGTTTTTCGGGGCCGACGAGAAGACGATCGTCGCCGCGGGCCCGCAGGGCGTCTATAAGACTGTTAACGCCGGCACGACTTGGAAGAAAGTCTCCGCCTTGCGTTCGAACCTGGATCCGACCTACACCTTTGCCACGAAGTGGTATGGATGTTATAGCTGGGACCCGGTCAACGACGTCATCTATGGGACCGCCATGGCGCATCCGGCATTCAAGAACCAGCTCTCCACGGCCGCAAAATGACCGATCCAAGCACTTAATCCTAATGAAATCCTTCGACCGATTCCTGATCGTCCCAAAGGCTCGCCGCACATTCGCGTTCATCCTGCTGTTGATCGCAGTGAACTGCCCGGCCGCAACCCTTCGCGTCGATGCCGGCCGTAAGATCGGCACGGTGCGGCCAATCCACGGTATCAATGGCGGGCCAATCTGTTATGGCGGCATCGTGGATCTCTCGTCCTACCATCGGACCCTGGGCGTCCCCTTGACCCGGATCCATGATGCCAACTGGCCCGCCCGCGACGTAGTCGACATCCACGCTATCTTTCCCGATTTCCTTGCCGACCCCCAGTTGCCCGGCAGCTACCGCTTCGCCCCCACGGACGACTATCTGCGGGCGATCCTGGGTACCGGTTCGAAGGTGATGTACCGTCTGGGCGAGAGCATCGAGCACACGCCGCGCAAGTATTATGTCCACAAGCCGGCCGACTTCGAGCGCTGGGCCTCGATTTGCCTGGGCATCATCCGTCATTACAACGAGGGTTGGGCCGGCGGGTTCCGGCATGACCTCCGCTATTTTGAAATATGGAACGAGGCGGAGATCGGCCCGGCTATGTGGGACGGAACCGCCGAGGACTACTATCGGCTGTACGCGGTCACAGCCCGTGCGATCAAGGCGCACTACCCCAAGCTGATGGTTGGAGGTCCGGCCGCGGCGGGCCTGGGGCAGCTCGACGGCGATCGGCTCACCCCCTGCCCCTATCTCCGCGGATTCCTCGAATACTGCCGCAAGGAGTCGCTGCCCTTGGATTTTCTTTCCTGGCACATGTACACGTCCGACCCGACGGCCCCGGTTCGGGGCACGATCGGCCTGCGGCGGGTGCTCGATGCATACGGGTTCAAGAAAGCGGAGATCCACTTGAACGAGTGGAACTACCTGCCGAACCACGACTGGGGACCGATGCTCAGCCGCGACGGCCCGCGCCTGCAGAAGTGGTTCGAGGATGCCGGTGGCGAGCGTGGTGCAGCCTTCGTGGCCTGCGTGCTCTTGGGTCTGCAAGACGCCCCGCTGAACATGGCCAACTTCTACACCGGCGACACCGGCGCCTGGGGGCTGTTCAACCAGTACGGCGTGCCGAAAAAGACGTATTACGCCTTCCGCGCGTTCAAGGCGCTGGTGGACCATCCCCTGCGGCTGGCGGTCGAGGGCGGCACAGCGGGGGAACTTGCGACCGTTGCCGGCCTGTCGTCCGACGGCCGCGAATTGGCCGTGGTCGTCAGTAATTTCCGCAGCCCCAAGGGCCGGATCGAGCTCACCTGCGACAACCTGCCCTGGAGCGGGCCCAGCGAGTACGAGTTGCTGGTGTTGGACGATACACGCGACTTGGAATCCATGGACAAGCGATCGGTCAAGGGTCCGCGGATCTCGATTGTGCACGAATTGCCCGCGCCGGCGGTGATGCTCCTTTATGTGCGCAAGGGCAGCCAATGACGGAGACCGCCCGTTCAGTCGCGTAGACCAGAAAACCGGCTTGGCAAATCGTGCTGGTGGTCTTCCTGGCAACCACCTGTCTTTCCCTTTTTCAAAGCACGCTTCAGCTTGTTGTACGGCTCATCGGCGCCGGTGAAATAGGCATGGCGGACGAAGAAGCTCTCGCCATTGTAGTTCGTGTCAATGAACCAACAGGCAATGTCATCCGTACTGCTGGAGCGAATCTCGCTGGTCGTTGGGTCATAGATGTCCAGTCCGTTCAACTCCACGATCAACTTATCCGCAGATTTCGCAGATTTTCGCAGATACTCGCGAATTTCTGCATCTGCGCTCATCTGCGCAATCTGCGGATAATCGTCGGCCAGGTAGTAGTAGGGGAAGCGGCCGGCCATCAACCGCGTGCGGGCCAGGGAGGTCATCACAAGCAGCGAGTTGCCGAGGATCAGGCGATTCGACCAATTCCCCTCGTGGTGGTAGAAGTCCACACGCTGATCGAATTCCTCGGGCAGGCCGTTGAAATCGGAAAACAGGTTCAGTTGACTTTCGCCGTCGCCCTCACCCCCTGCCCGTCTCCGAGAGGGAGAGGGGAGACTGCGGCGGAAGTCCTCGATGATGGCCTGGGGATGGGCCTTCTCTTGGATGTAGACCGGTACGGACGGCACTTCCAACGGCTGGCTGTCCTGTTCGTCTTTGCCCTTCCAGACCAGTTGCGGATCGAGGTCGGGGTTCCTCGGATACAGCACTGCCTGGGGATTCTGCTCATCGTCGGCAACGAAGTCCCGCAGCTCCTCGGTGGGGATGTTCTTCCGCTGGTCCTTGTGGCGGACGGCATCGACGCTGGTTGTTGCGGTTTTCTTCTTCGCCATGACTTGACACCCCATCGATCGAGCAAGGAACCATCCGCAGATTGCACAGATTTTCGCAGATTCACGCAAGCATGTCGGAATCTGCGAACATCTGCGTCATCTGCGGATTAATCTTCTTCTTTCATTTCATTTTCGGGATTCGCTGCGGTATGGACGAACCGCTTGTATTCCAGTTGCGGAGCGCCGAAGTTTACCAGCAGCCCACGGCTCATGCCGGTCGCCTTGAGATAGTTGATGATTTGGGCATATTCAACGCCGCCGAGTTTCGCCAGGGCCTTGAGTTCCACGATCACTTCACCAAAACAGACAAAATCAGCTTCGTACCAGCAATCCAAAGTCTCGCCTTTGTAGCATATCCGGATCTTGACTTCCCGGGCAAACGGTATACCTCGGGCTTTGAACTCCCGTTCCAAAGCCGCCTGGTAAACTGTCTCCAGGAAGCCGTGCCCCAGCTCCCTGTGTACCTCCATGCAGGCCCCGATGATGGCATAGGTTTGCGGGTCGCGTAGATCGGCCATAATTCCTCCCTTAGGTTTCATCCACAGATGACGCAGATTTTCGCATATTCGGGCAAGAGCCTCAAGAAAGTCCTCGTATCTGCGTTCATCTGCGTCATCTGTGGATCGCATGAATTTACCGCATTTCCCCTGCGCAAGAGGTCCCGGAGTTCTTGCTTCGCATTCCAGGGATCGCGGATTTCGATAAAATCCACCGGCCCCAGGTGGCCGCGTTGTTCACTGCCGGCGCCCGTGGCCATCTTGCCGGCAATTCGGAACAGACCCGGGTTTGCATCTTCATTGCTCCGGCGCAGATCGTTCTCGATCCAGGCGTGACCGTACTTCTTGGCAACTTCCGTGATGTAGATAAGGGTTTCCATCGCACCGCACCGCATCGCTAACTGAATCGCGCGATCATGGAACAGGGCCAGCATCATCGACTCACTGATCGCGGCCTGCCCCCGCGTGTACTTTCAACACCCTCGTACCGTAGGGACCAGCCAGCGAGACACGGAAATCCACGGCGCTGGCGACGGGCACTTTGGCGTTCGTCTCAACATCCCAGACCCCGCCGGCCGGAGTGAAGCCAAGGCGGCCGGTGTCGATCTTGACGGCAACTTCGGTAGTCGCCTTGTTCCAGGTCTGGAGCACCAGGAACAGGCTCTTGTCCTTCTTCCGTTTGACGAGGAGCCACTTCGTGTTCTCGTCGCTCACGCTGACCGGCGGGTCATCCGACCAGTAATCGACCACCTCGCAATCCTTCGAACCGTAGCCGAAATTGCGCAGCGCCTTTTCGAAGCGGTTGGCGATGGCGTGCTGCGCAAAAGGCTCCTGCCGCAGGATTTCGTGGACGATCCGCATGCCCCATTCGGTACGCCCCCACTCCAGCCGCGACTGCGAAGCGTTCCACCGCGAGTTCACGTCGAACAGCGCGTGGCCGTAACTGCCCGTCTGGCGGCCGGTTGTCTCGGCCAGCAGCAAATCGACCGGGAAAGGAATCGGATTCGCCGTGGCCCCCCATTTCCACTGCCCCTCGTCGTACCACCGCCACTCGAGGTCCAGGCTGGCGGTGTTCCAGGTGTTCAGGGGCAGGACGCAGGTGTTGGTGACGTGTTGCGTGAAGCCCAAGGGGAATGGCGATCTGCCGTTGGCCATCAATTCGTTCATCAGCGTCCATACCCGCTGGTAGTACTCGCGTTGCTCCCAGATTGTCGCTGCCGGATGTATTTTGCCGCTTTCGTCGAGGAATGCCTCGGAGGTTAGCGGGTTCTGGCAATAGTAGGGCATGGTGTTGTCGAAGTACAGGCCCACGCCGCGCTTCATCCATTCGTGGTCGTAGTACAGGCAGAAATCGCGATAGCTGGCCGGAAAATGCTGTTGCCCGAGCGATTCGTTGTTGTTCGGCATCGGTTGCGGGCCCGTAATTTCCGTGCGCCCCTTCGTCCAAGGCCAGAAGGCCCGCCATTCATCCTGATAAACCTCCCACTCTTCCTGGGTGACGTTGGAGCGGTGCTCCTCCACATATGTCTCGAGGATGGCGCCGGGTCGCTTGGATGCACCCTGAGCCACGCCGATGAAGTACTTCAGGCTGCCGCCCAGCCACGGCTCGGCGCCGTCGGCCCACATTCGCTTCCCGGGCTCGGCCCGTGCTTTGTCGAAACTCTCGAACGCGGGCATGTCGACGACGCCGCTCTTGCGGATCTGTTGGATCGCATCGACAATGGCGAAGTTGCGGCCGTCCGGGTACTTGTCGGCACAATGGTACCCGCCCCAGCAGACGACCGGTCCGCCGTGCGGCGGCGGCAAGTTGGGGTTGCCCCGCCAGCCATCGGGCATCGGCCGGGTGGGACTGGCCTGCAAACCGAAGACGAGCCGCCGCGACGCGGTGATGTTCGACGTTTTGTTGACAAGGTCGACTCGCAGGTAGAGCACGCCTTTGCAGCGCTCGATGGTCTGCACCTGCCCCTTGGGATCCAGAAGATACCCCTTGTCGTTGGCGGCGAAGAAGGCCAATCCGCGCTCGCCGCCGCCCAGCCAGATGTAGGGCACGAAGTTGGTGGGAATGACGTTTGCCTGGTTGGGTCGGATGTCGCGGCAGGTCCAGAGCAGGCCGTCGTCGCCGCCCGGTTCCGCTTTCCACAGAGGTGGAAGCCAACCCTGGGTGGGCTGCGGCCCCCAGACGATTCGGCCGCCCCGCGGAGTTCTGCCCGCATAGTTGCGGCGCATGCCGTCCATGGCGCAATAGTGGAAGAGTGGGGCCTCCTGGTCCCTGAGCGGGATTTCGAGCCACATCCGGCGGATCGGCGCCGCGTGCTTGCCGGGCAGCAGGTCCATCTCGACTTTCATGCAGCCATCGTACTCCAGCGACGATTTCGTGCGGACCTCCACCGCCGGGGTCGCGGCCACGGACTCATACACGGCCCGCCACGGCTCATGGGTGGTCCACTGCCCGCCGGCAAATCGCCAGTCTTGTTCCCCGGCCGCCGTCTCGACCCGCAAGCGAATGGGCGCGGCGAGGATCTCTTTGCCCTGGCTCTTGACGCTGTCCCACAGGCCGAAGCCGTTCATGACGTAGGTCCGCAGCACCACGTCGGCGGCACGGCCTTCGACCTTGACTGGCTGGAAGGGCGGATAGACCGATCGGCTCTTGCCCAGGTCATTGCCCAGCCAGGAGTAGTTCTTATGCTTGAAGCGTTTGACGGCGGTCGGTCCGCCTGGCAAGGAAAGGTGCACCTCGTAGGCGCCGTCGGCGAGTGTAGGAAGGTCGAGCACGACCTGCCCGCCTCTCGGGGAAAGCGGGAACTTGCCTTGAACCACCGGCCGGGCATCGTCCTTGCGTCGCACCTCGACCCCGGCCTCCTTCGCCGTGCCGATCGCCGCGGCATCCACCAAGTCGACGGCCAGTTTGCGGAGCGATGGATAATAGGCAATGGTCGCGGCCCGCTCCAGCGCGGAAGACGGCTGCGGAGACTGACCACGGCAAGGAAAGCCGGCAACGAGCAGCAGGTTTATCGTTGCCAAGGCAAGGGAGATTGTTCGCATAATGGTTTGTGTCCTCGTCAAGCATGCCGGAACCTCTCAGCGGCAGACGCAGGACTGTGAGTTTGATCGGTGGAGTTGGGCTTGTCAATCGCCGCCCTCCTCCAAGATGGGATTGTCGTTGGCAATCCGAAAATCTCCGGGTCCCGCCACACGGATCGAGACGACGCGTATCTCCGTAGCTCCCCGTGGCAGACTGGCGACTCGTGTTTGACCCACAAGCATGCCGATGAGGGCGCTCCCCAGCGGGCTGGCGACCGAGCACCCGTCCTCGATCAGCCCGCCTTCTCCTTCCCCGCAGATCAGCAAATGGCAAGTCCCCGAACCCTCGATGTCTACCGTTACGACATGCCCAATCGCAACCCGCTCGGTCTGCAAAGGGCTCTCCGCCACAACGACTGCCCTGAGGGTCTCTCGCAGGATGGATATTTGCCGCGCCAGCAGGTCCGCGCGCCGCATTCCCTCTTCGTACTCGAAATTATCGTGGTAAGAGTTTGGGTCCTCCTGCGCTGCCGCGCCGGCATGTCCCAGTGAATCGTGATATTGTTGCTCCAGACCGGCAATGCGTCTCCGGATCGCGTCGATCCCAAAGCGGGTCATGAACTTGCTACTCATTCGTCGGCGCCCGTTGATCCTTTCGAAATACGTTGTTCGTTTGCCTTGGACATACCATTATTGTATCGTGACTGGGCATTGAGCCGATTGACAATGCCGAGAAATGCGGCGAGAATAAGAGTTGTCGGCCTCCTGGGGTGGAATTCTGGTTGCCATCCCATGGGAAAGGTCTTGCGAATCATAACGCATTACAGGTGTCTCATGAGTTCCAAACTCAACCGTCGTGACTTTATCGCGCAATCCGTGACCGCGTCGGCCGGCATCACGGTAGCCGCGTCGGCCGGGATGACCGCCGCCGCGCAGGCTGCCGATGTGCCGTCCGGCCGGGAGAAACAGCCCCCGGTTCAGCCCGCGGTCAAAGCGGGCTCGAAAAACACGCTGCCGACCGGCAAGATCGGCAGACTCACGCTGAGCCGCCTCATCTCCGGCGGCAACCTGATCAGCGGCTGGGCCCACTCGCGCGACCTGCAGTACGTGCCCTCGCTGATGCGGGCCTACAACACCGAGGAGAAGGTCATCGACACGCTCCAATTGCTCGAGGAGCACGGGGTCAACGCGATCATCGCCGACCCCGCCAAAAAGTGCATGAGCGTCTTCGGGCGCTACTGGAAAGAGCGCGGCGGGCGGATCCAATGGATCGCCGAAGGCCACCCTGACCGCGACGACTGGAAGACGAACATCAAGCAGTCGATCGACTTTGGGGCCTCGGCCATCTACATTCAGGGCGTGATTTGCGACAACTGGTATTTGGAAGGCAACCTGGACCTGGCGGCCAAGTGCATGGACTTCATCAAGTCGCAGGGAGTGCCCGCCGGCATCGGCGCCCACAAGCTCGAAGTCATTATCGACTCCGAGAAGAAGAACTACGGAGCGGAGTTCTACGTCAAGACGCTCCACCACACGATGTACTGGTCGGCCCGGCGGCCCGAGCAAACTGCCGACGTTGTGCAAAACCAGAGCGACAACTACTGGGACCTGGCCCCCGAGGAGACGATCGCCTTCATGCAAACGGTAAAGAAGCCGTGGATTGCCTTCAAGGTCCTGGCCGCCGGCGCCATCAAGCCCAGGTCCGGCTACAGCTACGCCTTCCGCAACGGCGCCGACTTCATCTGCAACGGCATGTTCGACTACCAGGTCGAGGAGAATGTGGCGTTGGTCAAGGAGCTCTTGCCCAAGATGCAGCGCCGGAAGCGCGACTGGATGGCATAGCAACTTTATTGATCTTCGCATTGAAAACGAGCCATGTAGGCCGGAACAAGCTTGCGCAGTTCCGGCGTTGATGCCGATTCGTGCCGGAACAAGCTTGCGCAGTTCCGGCCTACGCCTTTAGCAGCAGCGTCAGACGGTTGACAGCGGGCTGTCGGGCGCGAAAATAGGCGGCTTCAGCCGGGCAGAAGGCCTCACGCGGCGTGAGCAGCCCGGGAACCGTCAGATTCTTACACAGGAGCAATGCGATGACCAGGATGATGCGAAAGTTTGTTGTGGGTGCGGCGATTGCCTCGTTGATGTTTGTGACAAGCGGCTGCGTGTCGAAGTCGGACTACGACGCGAAGGTGGGTGAGTTGCAGACCCATGCCGAAAAGGTCCAGAAGGACGCCGAAGCCAAGCTCAAGGCGTTGGAAGGGGGAGTGGCCGCCGCGAAGGAGAAAGCCGAAAAGGAGGCGAAGGCCGCTACCGAAAAGATTGAAGATTTGAAGAAGGAGCTCACCGCGGCCAAGGATTCCGCCGAGGTTGCCCTCAAGGAAGCCAAGGACAATGCGGAAAAAGGCGTCGTGGCCCTGACGGAAGCCAAGGCCAAGGCGGAGAAAGACATTGCTGCGGCCAAGGAGGCAGCAGCCAAGGCCGAGAAAGCCGCTGCCGACAAGATTGCAGGCTTGGAGAAGGATCTCGCCGCCGCCAAGGAAGCAGCAGCCAAGGCTGAAAAAGCCGCTGCCGACAAGATGGCAGGCTTGGAGAAGGATCTCGCCGCCGCCAAGGAAGCCGCCGCTAATGCTGAGAAGGCCCAAAAGAACGCCGAAGCCAAGCTCAAAGAGTCGGAAGCGAAACCGGCCCCGAAGCCCGCCGACGCAAAGCCGGCGACCAAGTAGTTTCTGTTGCGGCAGGTGGGCGAAACTGTAGGGTGGGCCGTCGGCCCACCCTACAAATGTCCTCGCGACAAGAACTGCCTGGATTGGGATCGGTTTGCCGCCCCTACTTCCCCTTTTTCTCGAACCACACCGGGCCGCCAATCACGGGATCATCCAAGTCCAACAGTAAGCCTGCGCGAGGGTCAGCAATCCGACGAGGATCGCCAGCACAAGGCTATGCCATAAGACGAATCGCAAGATGCGGCCTTCGCCGCCGGTTTGGCCGGTCGCCGCAGCGGCAACCACAATGCTCTGGGCGGCGATCATCTTCCCCATCACGCCGCCGATGCTGTTGCTGGCGACGATAAGTGTTGCGTTGAGCTTGAGTTGCTCGGCGGTGATCTTTTGCAGGCTGCCGAACAAGGCATTGGCCGAGGTATCCGACCCGGTCAAGGCCACGCCCAGCCAACCCAGCAGCGGTGCGAAGAAGGGATAGAGCCGGCCGGTCCGCGTGAAGATCAAGCCCTGCGCGGCGTCGGTGCCGCTGTACTTGGTGACATAGGCCAGGGCGAGCATGCAGGCGATCGTCAGCAAGGCCCAGCGGATGTGCAACACCGTGCGGCCAAATTCCGTCAGGAAGGCCCACGGGCCGATCCGCAGCCAGAAGGCCGCCAGCACCGCCGCCAGGAAAAGGCCTGTGCCGGTGGTCGAAAGCCAGTTGAAGTCGTAGACCGCTTTCTCCGGTTTTTCCGCCCGGTCTGAACCCTGCGGCACTTCCACGACGGGGCTGGTGCGGTAGATCTGCTGGTCGAGATTCGGAACGTGGACCAGGCGCCGGCTGATGCCGGAAAGGATGTTCGGCGCAGCGGGAGTTCCTCCGTCGAGGAGCGTCTTCCATGCCGGCCAACCCCAGAGCAGAATCATCAGGGCCAGCAACAGCCAGGGGGTCCAGGCGTATGCGACCTGCCGCTTGGAAAGCGGCGGCCCGGAAACATCGGGCGCGGCGGTGGCGTTTTCCTGCGGAAATCGCCAAATCTCCGCGGGCTGCCAGAACCGCAGGAAGACCACCGTGATCGCGAGCGAACCGAGCCCTCCCGCCACGTTCACCAGCGTCGGCCCCTGGTAATTCGACATCAGGAATTGGATTGTCGCATAGCTGCCGCCGCACACGACCAAAGCCGGCCACGCGCCCTTGACGCCCTTCCAGCCCGACATCATGGCCACCAGCCAAACGGGGATAATCAGCGAGAAGACGGTCAACTGTCGGCCGGCCATCTGGCTGAGGGCCATCTTATCGACGCCTGAGACCTCGGCGAGCGTGAGAATGGGAATGCCCAGGGACCCGAAGGCCACCGGCGACGTATTGGCCAGCAAGGCCAGGCTGGCGGCGTACAGCGGCGGGAAGCCGATGCCGATCAGCAAGGCCGCACAGATGGCCACCGGGGCGCCGAATCCAGCCGCGCCCTCCAACAAGGTGCCGAAACAGAAGGCGATCAGCAGGGCCTGGATCCGCCGGTCCGGCGAGATCGCGGCCACGCTCCGCCTGAGAACTTCGAATTGGCCGGAGCGGACCGTCAAGTGAAACAAGAAAACGGCCGGCAAGACGATCCAGCCGATGGGCATCAAACCAAAGCAGGCGCCGTAGCCGGCGGCTGCAACTGCCGGGGCAACCGGCATCTCGAAGACGCCGATCGCAACGCCCAAGGCGACGGCCAGTCCCGCCATGGCTGCCCGCGGCGCCGAAGTGCCGCGCACCAGCAGGCCCAGCAGGACGAGGATCGGCAAGCCAGCCACCAGCGACGACAGCCACGACGATCCCAGGGGATTGTAGACCTGAACCCATTGCATCGAAAAATACCCATCCGGGAACCGCAGCCGACCCGCCCCAGGGCGAATCGTGAAATCCGGCTGACAAATGTCGTGAACGGTTGGAAAGGTGGACATAGCTTACCACCGGGGTAGGGCCTGTTCAACAGGGCGCGTGCCCGTTGCGAACGGCATGCTGAAGTGTGGTGGGAACGCTAGTAGGCTTGACCGACGGCCAACTCTGCAATTGCCGGCGTGGCCCACGAGGACCTCGAAACTCGGCAAGGTATGGCATACAATTGCGGATAGCTTTGCCCCTTTCACACCCCGCCCAAAAGCCAATGCGTACACGGATCGTTGTCGCCGTCGCTGCCATAGCCGCCATTCTTGCCGCGGGCATGACGGCCTGGCGGATCCTGTCTCGCGAACCGGTCTTGCGCATCGCGGAGATCCTTGCCAACTACGACGAGGGCAAACCGTACGGGGCCGCGACCATCCGTTATCCCTTCCCGGACGCCGTCTTTCCCCCGGACATCGCTGCCCCGACGTTTCGCTGGGAAGCCAGCGAAAATCAGGCCGAAGCCTGGGTGGTCAAGATCGAGTTCCAGGATGGCAACGGGCCTTTGACCTTCGAAAGCCGCTTGCCGGAGTGGACGCCTTCCGAAGAAGACTGGAGCGCTATCAAGAAACGGTCGCTCGGCACCGCGGCGACGGCAACCGTGATCGGGGTTCGCCGGGCGCGGCAGGACGTCATCCTGGCGGCCACCCGGACCGTGTTCCACACGTCGCCGGATGCGGTCGCCGCGCCGATCTTCTACCGGGAAGTCAACCTGCCGTTCATCGAGGCGGTCAAGGACCCTTCGCACATTCGTTGGCGGTTCGGCGACGTCGCCGCCACGGAGCCGCCGCCCATCGTGCTGGAAAAGCTCCCCGTCTGCGGCAACTGCCATTCCTTCTCCCAGGACGGAGCGACGATGGGCCTGGACGTGGACTATGCCAACGACAAGGGCTCGTATGCCATCCTGCCCGTCGGCCCCGAGATGGTCCTCGACCGCGAGAAGATCATGACCTGGAGCGACTACCGCCGCGACGACCGCGAGCCGACGTTCGGGCTGTTGTCGGCCGTGTCGCCGGACGGCAAGCACACGGTCAGCACGGTGAAAGATCGCTCGGTCTTCGTGCCCACCGACGATCTGGCCTACTCGCAGCTCTTCTTCCCGATCAGGGGGATCCTGGCCGTGCACAACCGGCAGACGGGCGAAATCCACTCGCTTCCCGGGGCCGACGACCCCCAATTCGTGCAGAGCAACGCCACCTGGAGCCCGGACGGCAAGTACCTGGTCTTCGCCAGGAGCAGGGCCTATAAGCTGCGGCAAGAGCGGGCGGAGGCGAGCGTGTTGTTGAGTCCGGCGGATTGCAAGGAGTTTCTCACGAAGCAGAAGTCGTTCCTCTTCGATCTGTATCGCATTCCCTTCAACGACGGCAGAGGTGGCAAAGCGGAGCCGCTGAAGGGCGCATCGCTCAACGGTATGAGCAACTATTTTGCCAAGTTCTCGCCGGACGGCAAGTGGATCGTTTTCTGCCGCGCCAAGAGCTTCATGCTCTTGCAGCCGGACAGCGAGCTGTGGATCATTCCCGCCGAGGGCGGCGACGCGCGCCGCATGGGCTGCAACCTGCCGGGCATGAATTCCTGGCACAGTTGGTCGCCCAACGGGAAATGGCTGGTCTTCTCCTCGAAGACATTTACGCCTTATACGCAGCTCTTTCTGACGCATATCGACGATCGCGGGGAGAGTACTCCGCCCGTGCTCCTGTCGCGGTTCACGGCGCCGGACCGGGCGGCGAACATCCCGGAATTCGTAAACCTCAAGCCCGGCGCGATCAAGCACATCGCGGTCAACTTCCTCGACGACTACAACTTCGCCCGCATCGCCCGCGAGGAGATCGCTTCCGGCAACCTCGACCGGGCGGAGAAGGCCTGCCGCGAGGCCCTGGCGCTCAAGCCCGACAGCCCGGAAGCCCTCTGCAACCTGGGGGTGGTGATGGCCCGGCGGGGACAACTTGACGAGGCCATCGGCTGCTGGAGCCGGGCGGTCGCGCGCGACCCCAACAATCTCAACGTGCGCATGGACCTGGCCAACGCCTTGACCCGCCTGAACCGCTTGCCGGAATCGCTCGAGCACTACCGGGCGGCGGCGCAGCTCAAAGCGGACATGTTCACGGCGCGGTTCGCCTTGGGCCAGAACCTGCTCCGTTTGGGACAATACGACGAGGCCATGCAGCAGCTTGCGGCGGCGCTGCGTCTCCGCCCTGGGGACGCCCCGGCGGAGTCGCATCTTGCGGCGGCCTGCCAGCGGCGGGGAAAGACCGCCGAAGCCGCGGCCCATTACCGCAACGTCCTCAAGCGGCAGCCCGACTTCGTGCCGGCGCTGACGGGGCTGGCCGTCGTTTGTTCCGTCGCCAAACAGTCCGATGTCCGCGATGAAAAGGAGGCGCTCCGCCTGGCCTCCCGGGCCTGCGAATTGACGGAAAACGCAGATCCCGAGCCGCTGGCTGTCTTGGCAACGGTCTATGCCGAGGCGGGCCGCTATAGGGAAGCCGCCCGCACGGGACGGCAATGCCTGCAGGCCGCCGGAAAGACCGGCAACATGCAGCTCCTCAAGACGCTGGAGCCGACGATCCAGTCCTACGAACAGAAGGCGGAAGCATCGCTCCGATAGGACCACCTCCATCGATTCGCCGGTCCTTACATGCTTTCTTCCGCAACCCCCGCCGGCTCGCCGGCAGGCTTTCCATTCCCGCGGTCTCGGCGCCGCCAGTAACCATAAGAGACGTAGAAGGTCAGGCCCACCATCAGCCAGACGATGAACCGCACCCAGGCGATGGCGGGCAGGCTGAGCATCAGCCAGAAACAGGAGCCGATGCCCGCCAGCGGAATCCACGGGACCCAGGGAGTGCGGAAACCGCTGGTGCGGTTTGGGTCCCGCCAGCGGAGCACGAGCACACCCGCACAGACGATGATAAATGCCGACAACGTGCCGATGTTGCACAAGTCGGCCATCTCATCGAGGCTGGCGATGGCGGACCCGACAGCCACGAACAGCCCGGTCAGGATCGTCGCCACGTGCGGAGTGCGGAATCTCGGATGCGTCTTGGCCATGATCTTGGGCAGGAGCCCATCGCGCGACATGGCATAGAGGATTCGCGGTTGGCCCATCTGGAAGACCAGGAGCACGGCCGTATGGGCGACGACCGATCCGATGTCGATGATCGTGGAGGCCCATTGCAAGTTGACCTCGCTCATGGCCACCGAGAGCGGCTCATCCGGGTGAAGGGCAAATTTCTTGTAATAGCACATCCCGGTAAGCACAAACGCCACCAGCATATAGATGACCGTGCAAATGAGCAGGGAGCCGATGATTCCGATGGGCAAATCGCGCCGTGGGTTGCGGCATTCCTCGGAGGCCGTCGACACGGCGTCAAAGCCGATGAACGCAAAGAAGACGACCGCCGCGCCCGCCCATACGCCCGGCCAACGGTTGGGCATGAAGGGATGCAAGTTCTCCGGCTTCACATACATCGAGCCGACAATGACGAAGAATGCCAGCACGACCAGCTTGATGGCAACCATGACGGTATTGAATCGGGAACTTTCCTTGACGCCGACCACCAGGATCGCCGTGATCGCGGTCACGATGAAGACGGCCGGGAGATTGAAGATAATCGGCGCTCCAAGAACGTGTGGGGCGGAGGCGATGATGTGCCGCGAGTTCTCGAGTTTCGCGTCGTCCATGGCCGTCCGCCAGTCGGTCCCCAGCCACTTGGGAAACTCGGACAGGCCCCACCAGGAGAACCTTTCATGGAGTCCGCCGAGATACGGGTTGATCAAATGCTGAAAATAGCCCGACCAAGATACGGCAACCGCCACGTTGCCCACGGCGTACTCCAGGATCAGGTCCCAGCCGATGATCCAGGCCACCAGTTCGCCGAGCGTCGCATAACCGTAGCTGTAGGCACTTCCGGAAACCTGGGCCAGCGACGCGAACTCGGCATAACACAGGGCGGCAAAACCGCAGGCGATTGCCGTGAGCAGAAAGGAAAGCACGAGCGCGGGTCCCGCCCCCAGTCTTGTCGAGTCGCCGGCCGCCGCCGTGCCGACCGTGGCAAAGATGCCCGCCCCCACGATTCCGCCGATCCCCAGCATGATCAGATCCACCGGGCCCAAAACTCGTTTCAAGGGTCTTTCGGAGGCAGGGATTTCCGAGGAGATGTGCTTGGTGCGCAGCAGATTGGGCAGTTTTCCGGCCAAGTTTTCCGCCAGCCGCGCGACTGCCGAGGTAATGCTCTTCCTGCGAGACAAGTCTGGTGGCATGGTCCGGAATTCGACGCCGTTCACACGTATGGTCTTCGGTTAAGAAAACGCGGGGAATTACATGGTTTTCTGCTCTTCAGAGTGCAGTGATTATATATAAAGGAATCGGTCGATGAAACAGCATGAGAATCTGCTGGGAAGAGATAACGGCGGTGCAGCCCATCGACCAGGCTTCCGGCAAGCCGTGGCTGGAATGCCGGGGGTTTTCTCCGAAGGGGGGGCTTGCTTTTCGGGGGGCTGGTCAAACGGTGGCCAATAGGGTATAAAAGAGGTTTGTCAAAGCTCAGGGTTCGGAGGATCTCGCGATGAACTCCCTCTCTTTTTGTCGGCTGCCATTGGCACGTCGGAAGCCTGGCGGGTTTACGCTCGTCGAGTTGCTGGTCGTCGTCTCTATCATCGGCGTGCTGATTGCGCTGTTGCTGCCGGCGGTCCAGGCCGCCCGCGAAGCCGGGCGGCGCGCCGAGTGCGCACACAATTTGAAGCAGATCGGCTTGGCCCTGAACACCCACGCGGAGACGTACGAGACGTTCCCGCCGGGAGCGACGCTTTGCTCCGATCCAAGCCATGCCTGGTGTGCCATTGGCACTGCGCAATATATCGGCTGCCAGGGCCCCAACTGGAACCATTTCATCCTCGAGCAACTCGACCAGGAAGCTCTTTACGAGGAGGTCGTGTATATGGCCCAAACGAACGGCAACCTGGTCGATGAGCTCGAGCACGGCTACAACGACGACCACACGGGACCAAGCACGAAGAACATCCCGGTCTATATATGCCCCAGTTCCGAACGGCGCGACCCCAGCCAAGACGTGACCGACACCGCCAATGACATTGAAGGCCCGTACAAGATGGCGCGGGGCAATTATGCGGCCTGCTGGGGTGCGGGAGTCTACATCAACAATACCAATGCCGACGGCACGCCCGCGCATTCGCCCCTGGATGGACTGTTCGGCGTCACCTTCATCCCCGGTTGGAACACGACCTACCAAGGGCAAAGCGGCGGCCCGTGGAAAGTCTGCCATTCCTGCGGCGTCAGACCGGCCTCGGTCCATGACGGGCTTTCCAACACCATGGCCGTCAGCGAGGTCTGCTTCATCAACAGCCAGGCGGAAGGCCGGGGAAGTTGGGACATCAGCATGCCGGGGGCCGGGAGTTTCTTGGCCAGGACACGTCCTAATGCCAGCGGCTCCAATACGAGCGACGACGCATTCGACAACGTGTTCGAGTGCGATTTGACGATTCCGGCGAGCAATCCCATGCACTGCACGCAGAATCGCTCGGATGCCAACACCTGGGCCGCCGCACGCAGTCGGCATCCCACCGGCGTGAACGTCGTCATGGCCGACGGCGCGGTTAGTTTCGTCTCCAATTCCATCGATTTCGCCACCTGGCAGGCGATGGCAACCATCGCGGGCAATGACTGACGTCGTGACCCGGCCGTTTTAGCGTCCATTTCACTGCGGAGCGAAACGCGTTGTCTGCCGGACACGCGGCGCGGTCCGGAAACAACGTCTTGACGAGGATGATAAAGAGGAACGCCAGCCATGCGGAACATTAACCCCGAAGTCGAAAGCCCCGCCCTTTGGGTAGTTCTCATCCTGGCCGGCATCGTCACCCTGGGTTGCAATCGTCCTCCGCCCCTGAATCCCGAGGTTCCTGCCGAGAAACGCATTCTGATGCTGGTCGAGGACGTTCGATGATTTTTCCCAGAACAAGAACGAGCTGGAACGCATAAAACGGCTGTTCGTCCCCGGTTCCGCACCTTCAAAAGAAGCGTTATTGCGCTACATGGCCTACCGCTACGAAGGCAATCGCCCCGTCCAGTCCGGCGACTCGGCCACCGTGGTCGTCGTCGTCAAGGAAGCCAAGACGGGCAATGCCGCGGGCGAGATGCAATGGTCGATGACGAAGGTCAACGACGTGTGGAAGATCAAGGACGCCCCATTGCCGGCAGTTGCTTCGACAAGCAAAGCCCATTAGAAGGTTCGTCGTCCTAAAGGCTTATGCTATAATTCTTTCGGACAACGGCACCAGCGCCGGCCGCAAGACAAATCGCCGTTGACATCGCGGTGCTTCCCGGGGATACTTCCGCCATGGATGATCTGCATGCCTATTGCCTGGAAATAGCGACACGTGCCAAGAAGGCGTCTGCCGACCTGGCGGTGGTCGCCGGGGCGCAGAAACAGGCCTGGTTGCGGGCCTCCAGCAAGCGACTCGTCGAGTCTGCGCCCGCCCTGATCGAAGCCAACCAGCATGACCTGGATGCCGCGACCGGGAGTGCCGGGCGCCCGGTGTCGGCCTGACCGATGCCGCGGTCGATCGCCTCCGCCTGACCCCCTCGCGAATTCAAGCCATGGCAACCGCCTTGGAAGAAATCGCCCTGCTGCCGGAGCCCGTCGGTGAAATCATCTCCTCGTCGATTCGGCCCAACGGGCTGGAGGTGCAGAAGGTCCGCGTTCCTCTGGGCGTGGTCTTCTTCATCTACGAATCGCGGCCGAACGTGACCTCCGACGCCGCGGCGATCTGCGTCAAGAGCGGCAACGCGGTGATCCTTCGCGGCGGCAAGGAAGCGGCCCACTCGAATCGCGCAATCGCCGATCTCCTGTCCACTGCCGCCACAGCGGCCGGACTGCCGGCCGACGCGATCCAATTGGTTTCCACGACCGATCGGGCGGCCGTGGGCGAGCTGCTCCGCATGCCTGAGCTCATCAACGTGGCGATTCCCCGCGGCGGCGAGAGCCTCATCCGCCGCGTGAGCGAAGAGGCCCGCATGCCGGTCATCAAGCATTTTGCCGGCAACTGCCACGTCTACCTCGATCACACCGCCGACCCCGACATGGCCGAACGCCTGACCGTGAACTCGAAGTGCCAGCGGCTGGGCGTGTGTAATGCGGCCGAATCGTTGCTGGTCCACGCCGGCGCGGCCGCGACGCTGCTGCCGCGCATCGGCAAGGCCCTGATCGACCGCGGCATCGAAGTCCGCGGCGATGCCCGCACGATCGAGCTGTTGCCCGCGGCCAAGGCGGCGACCGAGCAGGATTACTTCACCGAATATCTCGGCCCGGTGATCTCCGTGAAGGTGGTGGCTTCGCTGGACGAGGCGATCCGCCATATCAATCACTACAGCTCCGGGCACACCGAGACGATTGTCACCCGCGATCTCCAGTCGGCCCGGCAGTTCGCCGCTCGCGTCGACAGCTCGGCCGTGATGATCAACGCCAGCACGCGGTTCAACGACGGCGGCGAATTCGGCCTGGGCGCGGAAATCGGCATCAGCACCGACAAATTCCACGCCCGCGGCCCCTGCGGATTGAACGAATTGACCAGCTATAAATATGTTGTCTACGGCAACGGCCAGATACGGGTTTGAACCATGGCGACCGAAGTTCTCTCGCAAATCGAAGTTGAAAGCCTGCTCAACGCGATGGGCACGGGCGGAGAATCGCCGGCCAGCGAGCCGCCGATCAAAGCGCCCCCGCCCGTGAGCCGCGAGAAGATTACCCCCTATGATTTCAAGCGGCCCGAACGCGTCGGCAAGGAGCAGATGCGGGCGTTGCAGACGCTGCACGAGGGCTTTGGCCGCAATTTCGGCGCCGCGCTGTCGGCCTTGCTGCGGAGCATCGTCGAGGTCAAGCTCACCAGCGTCGACCAGTTGACCTACAGCGAGTTCGTCTTCAGCCTGGAGAACCCCAGTTGCTTCAACCTGCTCAAGGCCGAGCCGCTGGAAGGCAACCTGATCCTCGACATCAACCCGTCGATCCTGTATCCGATCATCGATCGCTTGCTCGGCGGCGGGCGCGAGATGGGCGCGTTGGCCCGGCGTCCGCTCACCGAGATCGAATTGCGGCTGGTCGCGCGGATCACCGGCCTGTTCCTCGAGGAACTCCAGCATGCCTGGGAGAACGTGCTGGAATTGAAGCTGGCGGTCCTGCAAGTGGAAAGCAATCCGCAACTCGTGCAGATCGTGCCGCCCAACGAAGTCGTGGTGGTGATCAGCTTCGAGTTGACGATCGGCGACCTCCGCGGGATGATCAATCTCTGCATCCCGTACAACTCCATCGAGCGGATCGGCGGCAAGCTCTCGGCCAACAACTGGGTTTCCTACGGCCGCAAGAACGCCTCGAAGGAAACGATCCAGCAGATCAGTGAAACGATATGCAGTTCGCCCGTCGGAGTGCAGGTCCGACTGGCCCGGACCAAGATCGGCACGGGCGAGTTGATGAGTCTCCGCGTGGGCGACATCATCACGACGCAGAAGGACATCCATCAGCCGGTGATCGTCTCCGTCGAGGGTGTGCCCAAGTTCCGCGCCAAGCTGGGGGCCTTAAAGGGCCACAAGGCGATCATGATCGAAAGCTCGATCGAGAACCCGGTCGATGCCCTGGGGGAATAATTCGGAGTGCGAGGGCTTGCCTTCGCTTTTCAATACGACCGCGTCGGGGCAACGATCAGTACGGATCTTCGCGGACTGGATACAAGGGTCTAAGTGTCCTTCAGCGAACGTGTGCGTCTCAACGGAATATGCTGCCGCTATCGTGCGGGCGTGCGTCCGTCGCTGCTATGTGCGGCTGCTCACCATTCGGTAGCCGCCCCAAATAATAAGACCGACGCCGACTACTGCCAATGCCGGTCCGCTGTGCGTTCCAATTAGGGCCAGTTTGCCCGTAAGACCGCCGACGATGAAGATGACCCCAAAGATGATGTTTACGAATCCACGCATAGTTCGCCGCCTTACTGCTGCCTGATGATAGGGACTTGATCTTGCGCAATGACTTGATCTTGGCGTAGACGCCAATTCGTGTCAACAGCGCAGGACCGGGTGTTTGTGCGCCGTGCCAATCTGCGCCCTCTCCGTCCTGAAAAAAACGGCGTAAATCGCGGCACTCCAAATGGGCCCTTGCCCTTTGGCGCGGCGGTAATACAATGTATTAAAACCATTGCCATGCCGCAGGTCTTGCCGTGTCGGATCCGAAGAAACAGGAAATCATCACCTTTAAGGTGGACGAAGCCCTCCGTCGAGCGTTGCAGGGGGTGCAGAACCGCTCGGAATTCATCCGCGCGGCAATCCTGGCAGCTCTGGATAGCGTTTGCCCGCTGTGCAAAGGCTCCGGCATTCTGACCCCCGACCAGCGGAAACACTGGGAAACCTTCTCGAAGAACCATCCTCTGCACCAGTGCGAGGACTGCCACGCCGTGCATCTGATTTGCGGGGCGGAAACGCGGGATCGAGGCCGGCCGTGAGCGAGACGTTTAACCCGGAGCCAACGGCGACGGCGACCTCGCGGACACGCACGAGGGAGGCCGGTGGTGATCGCGAGGACGTCAACGTCAACTCGCGGATAACAACTCTTCGCATGTGGCGAAACGGCCGCCCCCTGGCTCGGCTGCTGGCGATCGGCGGCGGCATCGCTCTGGGGGTCGTGCTGCTGGGCGCAGCGATGATTGCGGTCCTCGGCTCGCCGGTCGATCGGCCCTCGCCAACCATCAGTACATGGTGCCCGACGTCGGGCGGCGAGCCATTGCAAACGTTCGCCGGCATCCCCCCGATCGCGTACCTGGTCGAACAGATCGGCGGCGACTATGTCGATGTCGAAGTGCTCGTCCAGCCGGGAAAAGATCCGCATATCTTCGAGCCGACGCCGCGGCAAGTGATCGCGCTCAGTCGGGCACGCCTCTTCTTCCGCGTCGGCATGCCGTTCGAAGACCGCCTGATCCAGCGCGTTGCCGGGGGACCCGCTCGCTTTACGGTCGTCAACACGGCAGCCGGAATTGCCCCGCGGGCGTCGCGCTCCGCCCGCGAAGACGCAGACGCTCGCCCCGGCCCTCTCTCGGAGGGGGACGAGGACGAAGGTCAGGCCGATCCCCATGTCTGGCTCTCGCCGCCGCTGCTGAGGAAGATGGCCTCCAATGTGGCCGCGGCCCTCTGCCAGGCCGATCCGCCGCACGCAGAGGACTATCACGCAAACCTCGACACGCTCCACAAGAAACTCGACGAGCTCGATCAGAGCATCAAACAAAGGCTGCTGCCCTGCCACGGGCAGGCGTTTTATGTCTTCCATCCGGCCTTTGGATACTTTGCCGGCAGGTACGGCCTGCGGCAGGTGTCGGTCGAGGTCGAAGGCAAGCCGCCCACGCCGCGGCAGGTCTTTGGCCTTATCGCCAAGGCCCGGAACGACCACGTGAAGGTCATTTTCCTGCAACCGCAGTTCGATCAACAGATTGCTGCGTCGATCGCCCGGGCGATTGGCGGCACGGTGAAGCCGATGGATGACTTGGCTCCCGACGTGATGGCGAACCTGGACGACATCGCAGATACGATTGTCGCCTCGAATCGGGAGAAGACGAAATGACGCCACCAAGCTCGCTCTTGCCAATCAATAAAGCTCCCCATGTCTGAAAAACCGGTGATTGAAGTCCGCAACGTCAGCTTCTCCTACCAGGCCACGCCGGTGCTGGAGAACGTGAATCTGACGATCTACGACCGCGAGTCGGTCTGCATGGTGGGGCCCAACGGCGGCGGCAAGACGACACTCCTGCGACTGCTGCTGGGCCAACTCCGGCCGGCACAGGGCGAAATCCGGGTCTTCGGCCAACTGCCGGAGCAGGCCCGTTTGCGGCTGGGCTACATGCCCCAGCGGTCCGAATACGATCCGCTGTTCCCGGTAACGGTGCTCGACGTGGTGCTGATGGGACGGCTGGGACAGCCGGGCCTGAACGGCTGGCTCGGCTGGTACGCCGCCGGCGACCGGCGTGCGGCCCGCGCGGCCCTCGAGCAAGTCCACATGGCCGACGCGGCCGCCCGGCCGTTCAACGCCCTTTCCGGCGGACAGCGGCAACGGGTGCTGATCGCGCGGGCGCTGTGCTGCCAGCCCGAGCTGCTGCTCTTGGACGAGCCGACGGCCAACGTCGATTCGCTGGTCGAGGCCAGGCTCTTCGACGAGCTTCGCCAGCTTGGCCAGCGGATGACGATCGTGCTGGTTTCGCACGACCTGGGCTTTGTGACGAACCTGGTCCAGCGGGTGATCTGCGTCAATCGGCAGGCGGTGGCCCATCCGGCCAACCAGCTCACGCCCGACTTGATCCGCGACATGTACGGCGGCGACGTCAAACTGGTCCGCCACGGCGACGTGATGTGCCATCGGGAGCACGTGCATGAGTGACTTCATAACTCCCCTCTCCCTCCGGGAGAGGGGCAGGGGGTGAGGGCAGAATGTTCATGATTGAGTTCTTCAAAGCGCTGACTAGCCCCGACGTGCCCGTTATCCGCTACGCCCTGGCGGCCGGGTTGCTGTCGAGCGTGGCGTTGGGGATCATCGGCACGTATGTCATTACGCGGCGGATCAGCTACATTGCCGGGGCCATTTCGCACAGCGTATTGGGCGGCATCGGCGCGGTCCTCTACCTGCAAGCGGTCTGGCACTGGCGGTGGTGCGATCCGCTGTACGGCGCCGTGGCGGCGGCCTTGGTCTCGGCGGGCCTGATCGGCGGCGTGAGCCTCCGCGCCAAGCAGCGGGAAGACACGGTGATCGGCGCCATCTGGTCGGTCGGCATGGCGGTTGGCCTGTTGTTCTTTGCCAAGACGCCCGGCTACGCCGACCCGATGAGCTACCTCTTCGGCGATATCCTGCTGCTGACCCGCGGGGACCTGGTTTGCGTACTCGCCTTGGACGGCTTGGTGATCGGTTTGGGCGTGGTCTTCTACAATAAGTTTCTGGCCGTCTGCTTCGACCAGGAATTCGCCCAGCTCCGCGGCGTTCGCGTCAATGTGTACTACATGCTGTTGCTGTGCTTGACCGCGTTGACGATCGTGATCCTGCTCCGCGTGGTAGGCATCGTGCTGGTCATCGCCTTGCTCACGCTTCCTGCGGCGATTGCGGGCCATTTTTCCCGGCAACTCTGGGAAATGATGGTCCTGGCCGTCGTTGCCTGCATGGCCTTTACCGTGGTCGGCCTGGCCGTGAGCTTCCAGACGGAGCTGCCGTGCGGGCCGGTGATCGTGATGCTTGCCGCAGCGGCCTACCTGAGCGTGGCGGTTGGCCGGCGCCTGTGGACGAATCACCATGCCTGACCGCCTTCCGGTTGCCGGCGTGCCCGTTTATAATTGCCACATGACCTTTCCGCTGTAACCCCATTGACAAGGAGACATTTATGCCTGACATCACTCTTGCCCAAGCCAAGACCGTGGTCGATGCCGCTTTTGCCAAGGCCCAGCAACTGGGCGTGAAGATGAACATCGCGGTCGTCGACACGGGCACCCATTTGAAGGCTTTCGCCCGCATGGACGGCGCCTGGCTCGGTTCCGCCGACATCTCCATTCGCAAGGCCCGCACGGCCCGACTTTTCGACATGCCCACCGGCGCGATCGGCCAGCTCTCGCAGCCGGGCGGCCCGCTGTATGCCATCGAGCATTCCAACGGCGGGCTGATCACCTTTCCCGGCGGCGTGCCGATCGTCAACGCGGCCGGCGAGGTGCTTGGGGCCATCGGCGTTTCCGGCGACACGGTCGAGAACGATCATGCCGTCGCCTCGGCCGGCGCGGCCGCGGTGAAGTAGATCGGCCATGCCCCCACATGAGTTATCCATAATTGTAGTACGCCTCCTTTGGCGACTGATTCCGGCACCGGTGGCGGACACGAACATCAAGAAACAGGTTTTTGTTCGGGCAGAACTCACTGCCTGCGAACAACTTGCGGCAACGCGGCGCGAAGCAGGCGCGACAAACGGTCCGGGCACGTGTACCGAACGTGTCCGGATACCCAAGACGCAACTCCCAATCCTGAAATGGTTTACGTTCTACCATCTGTTGTCGACCCTAGTTCTCCACCCACCCTCGCGAGTCAGCCGCTCATGCCAGGCTGATCATCGCTCCACCGACGCGGGGCCGGTGGTGGCGTTTACAGTTTGAGTATCACGCTCATTCCCCGCACGCTATCGATCCGCGGGAACCGTCCTAAGTTATTCCCGAGAACCTCAATTATACATACTTATCCAGTACTGTCAATGGAGGGGGGGCCATTTTCATGCCGGGCGCAACGGCTTGCCCGCCTATCGTTCCGCGTCCTTCGCGTAGATGAACGTGCAATGCAGACCGGCGGATGTATAGGCGTTTGCCCCGAACTCGCCGCTCAACGGAGGCACAATCTGCAGCGCTCCGCAAGTACCCTCTTTCGTGATGAACAAGAACGATACAGTCAGCTTGTCGTCGTACATGCCCGTCTTTTCGTCGATCGGGGCAAGGAGATCCTCCCAGGGCGCGGGAAGCGCCAGTTGTCTGCTTTCGTGGAGTTCCTTTTGGAGGTTCGCGAGGCGGCTGTTCTCGATGCGCCACACCTTCATACCCAGGGGCTTGAAGGCGTAGGACCACTTGCCGTCGGACGCCTTGATCTTGACGGTGACCAGATTGACGCCCTCCGCCTCGGCCCAAGCCAGCAACTGCTTGGAAGGTTCATGCCCCGAGGATGTCTTGACAAGATTCGGCGGCGGATTCGGAAGCCGCCCCGTGTCCAAGTCCCGGAAAGCGTCTGCTGGGCGTTCGTCGAATGAAGGTGTCCAGCCGTCTTGCGAGCCTCCTTCGACGACCACGTTGGGCCCGCACGGGAATCCCGATCGACGCGGCTGATGCGACGCTGCGGAAAGCGATCGCGAATACTGTTCCAGGGCCTGCCTGGTCTGGTCGATTTGTGCCTCGGCTTCCGTCTTCACGTACTTCCTCCAGTTCTGCGACCACCAATCGGCCCAACGCTCGGCGAGTTGCAAGAACAGCCTGCTCTGAAGGCGACGTCGCTCGCGGCCACCCCCGTTATTCACGAAGCGGAGTTCCCGCCACCCGCCGACTCCGCCAACAAGCTTCTCCAGCGCGGGCATGATCTCGTAGATGGGGCGTCCATAGGAGAAATGCACGATTTGGCCCTGGGGGGTTTTCCCCGTATTTCCCCGGTACTCGCTATCGTGCTCGCGCATGAATTGCCCAAGCTTCGGGTCGCCAGCGATGAAAAACCCGCAGTCCGATCCAGACGGATTAGCCATGCGAGGTATGGCGCGGATGGCGCCGGCGCCGCTTGGGGATCGCCGATCCCGCGCAACACAAAGCCGAGGTCCCGCAACATCTTGTCTTTCTCGGTGCGATCGAGTTCCGCCGTCAGTTTGGGGACCGCCGGCTTGCCGATTTCGATCAATTCGCGGATCACCGAGGCCCACGGCTTGAAATCGCGGTCAATCTCGGTAGGACTAGTTCGCAGCACGTTCAACCCTGCCTCGACACGCTCGTCCAGCGGGGCGGGCGACCGCATGACTTTCAAGGCAGCTTCAAAAGCCCTCCGTTTCCCCGCGTTCTTGTCATCGAGCGACTTCTTCTCGGCATCCAGCTTCAATCGATCCGCGGGCGAGAACCTGCTGAACATCGAGCTCGCGCGTTTCGACCAACCTTCGGGCGGCTGGGACTTCCAATTCGGATCGAATTTCGGGTTCACGGCATTTCCCTGCGCATCGGCGACATACGTGACTCCCTCGATCGTGTCTCGGACTTGCATCCCCGCGGTGAACGGCAGGAAGAAATCGTCAAGCTTCACCACAGCGGGCTCGATCCGCAACACTTTCAACTCGCACACGGTGTGCAACTTGTGTATGCTTGGGGTAGCCACCTCGTTCGTCAGTTTCGTCGGCAGCCAAACATCGCCGACGAGACGACTCTCTTGCACCGCCAGTCTTTCAACTCGCCATAGCGGCTCGCCGCGTCTTAGAGTCACGTCGTCCCAGCGCGAATCGCATCGAATGGGCAGGAACCCCTTCTGCGGATCGAGAACGTACACTCGCTTTCCCCCAGGTTTCTCGGCCCATAACGGTTGCCACGGAACCGTCAGTTGCACCTTTCCGTCCGCGATCGGCGCTTTGATCTCAAACTGATCTTGGTGGCCGATAAGGTACGGGAAAAGGTACTCGCCGAGATAACTACTGGGCTTGCGACCCCTGTGGTCGAACCAATAGATGTAGTCATCACCGCCGTCGTCGGAAAGATTCGGATACTGGATTTCCCCGCTGGGCGGCGTTTTGCCCGTCTTGTCGATGCCGGTAAGTCGTGCAACTCCTTCCACGGCATTCTGCGCGTAGGAAGAGCAACGCGACGGTTCGGCATCGCCGATATTCGCGAACCCGTCATGATCCGTGCGAAACGAATCTCCCAGCAGCCAGTGCCGATATTGGTGTCGGTCGGACGCACTCAATTTCCTCGGTTTGCCGGGATGGCCGTGGTCGTCCTCGTAATATCTCCAGGTTACATCCACCTCGTAAAAGAGGTTCTGCGATTGTTCCAGACGCCGCCGATAAATGCGGACCAACAACGCGCGCTGCTCCGCGGCCGAAAGGCGGCCGAACGCCTCGGCGGACATCGATACGGTCCGCAACTTCTCGGGCTTGACCGGCTGGTTATCGCCGGCCTCCTTCGCCGGCGATGCTGCCGACTGGCCCTCGGTTGTCCGGGCCGGCGGTTCCGCCACCGCAACCCGCACGCCCGCCAGCAGCGCGGAAGCAAGCGATCCGGCCAGAATCACGCCGAAAACCGCCCGTCGCCCCAATGCCGCCGCCGACACTCTCCGTTGGATCGCGGCGATGCGACGCCGGACATCGCAGGTCCGGGCCATTGCCAGACCCAAGGCAGGAAACGAAGCCGCTCCCTGGATCGCGACCTGTGCGAGCGTCCGGCAGTACGCCGCTGCGTCGCCGAGGTGGGACGCGGCAACGGCATCGCACACCGCATCGCAGGCGGCCCGGTGAGCGGAACCGATCCGCCACGCCAGCGGATGGAACCACAATAGAATCGCGGCCGGCTGCACGGCCGCATTCCAGGCGAAATCGCTCGACAGCACGTGGGCCAACTCGTGCGCAATAACCCCGGGCAAATGCCGGCGATAGTCGGGCAGACACATTCGCTCCGGCAAGACCAGGACCGGACGTTGCAGCCCACACATGAAAGGCACGGCAATTTGCCGGGAACTGCGGACTTGCACGGCGTGGCGGCACCCTAGCGCGGCGCCGATCCGTCCGACCTCGGCGACAAGCTCGTCCGACACAACCTGCGAAGTACGCAGCAACCTTCTGAGACCGGCGCACCCAGTTGCCAGCCGGACCACCAGCAACAGGCCGACTGCAACGCCACGCCACAAGAGCGTTCGCCAGCGAGGATTGGCCCGAGCCAGGCTGAAGTGGACCACCCACGCGACTACCAAGAGGAGCGTGGCTTTCGTTAGCAGTTGTGCCCAAGTAGGGGCTATGGAGAATTGGACAAGAATGTCGCGCAGCAAGGCGAGCGGATTCATGGTTCTTTCTCCTCTGGAGGTAGGGCAACGGGACGCTGGCCCTCCTCAGAAAGCCGTTTGAGTGCGAGCAGGTCCGCATCCGAAAGTTTTTCATTGCGGATGAGCTGGCAAAGCAGGGTCTTCACAGAGCCGTCGCAGCAGATGCGAGTCAGGTCGCGGAGCATGGAGCGGAAGGTCGATTCGCGGCGGGTTTTGGCCCGGTAGTAATACGCCTTTCCCACCCGGCGGCGCACGACGTGGCCTTTTTCCAGAAGGATCGCCAGATAGGACCGCAACGAAGCATTCTTGATCTTGCGGGGAAAATGCTCGTGGATCTCTGCGGGCTTGAGATCGCCGCGGGTCCAGAGGATCCGCATAACTTCCAATTCGCCTTGGGTGAAGCGCGGCATCGTGGCCTCCTGTGGAAACTTTCCAGATGATGTGTGGATTCTACCGCACATTGATTTGGCTGTCAATAGCAAGTGTGGAGGATTCCGCAGAAATGACCGCTTCCGGCTGTCTCGATACGTTCCATTTCTGACGCTTGGCTGTCGATTCGCGGCCACCCCGTGCTTTTCCAGCCACCTCAGTCCGAGATTGCCATCTCGTAAATCAAGGCACCGCACCACCGTCAAGGCTGAGGTTTCCAATAACGAACGCACAGATACCTATCGGGGGCTGCAATTGCCATCCCGCTTTCAAGCGTCAAAATACCGAGCCGATTTCGCAGCCGCCATAGTTCCCCATCGTCCGCCGCGTCGGAATCGGCGGCACGTTACCAGCCACCGGCCTGTCCGCCGCGGTCGCCTGTTTCCGGGCGGCCAGACGGCGGCGACGCTCTACACGCTGGTGCAAAGTGCTCGGCGGAACTGCGTTGACGTTTGGCCCTACTTGACCGACGTGCTGCGTCGGATTGCCGCCATTGCCCCAGGCGACACGACTGCCCTGGAGGCCCTGCTGCCGGATCGTTGGCTGGCCGACCATCCCGAGCATCGGTTGGAGCAGCGAGAAGAAGAATCCCGCGAGGCCCAAGCCCGTCGCCGCCGGAAGCGTGCCAAACGTCGAATCGCCGTCGCGCAATAGGCGATGGTCAGCCTGTGCCGTTTGGGCTTTGCGGTGGCTCTTGTCCAATCACCCCCCGAATGCTGGTTCGCGGTGTTGGAAACCTCGGTCTTGACAAGCTTTTCGCCCGTGATACAATCGTCGCTGAGGGCGTAGCGTTCCTGGCCGCCGCACAATGCGGCCTCTTGTCGTCTTCCACTCCCGGAGGTACGCCCCCATGCCGCTTCAACGAGCTTCGATCGGTGCGCTCGTTTTCTTCCTGTTGTGCCCGGCCGCGAGCGTCCTGGCAGCAGGTAGCGCCCCTACACCAACGGTCGTTTGGACTCAAAGCCTGACGGTAAACTCGTCAATTGAGAACACGCCGTCCGTGGCCGTCGATCCGGCGGGAAACGTCTACGCGGCGGGCTGGACGGCGGGGACTGCGCTGGGGAGCAGCTCGTCGCTCGGCATTTGGGGGTACGCGGCCAAGTACTCTCCCAACGGATCCATGCTTTGGGGCCACGTTTTTGGTAATGGGAACCAATACGCCATGGCAATTTCCGGCGATGCGGCGGGCAACGCCTTAGTCGTCACCGACGGCGGCCTTACCAAGTATGGGCCCGCGGGCAATACGCTCTGGACGTGGAACTCGCTGCAACCTTATTGCGAGGCCGTGGCGGTCGACGGCTCAGGAAACGCCTATGTAAACGGGGGCAATTACGTAACTGCCGGCAACGACTTCGTCGTGAAATTGACTCCCGCGGGAAGCGTCGCCTGGACGACCACGCTGAACGGCGTTGGCACCAGACCGGCTGCGATTGCGGCGGACGCCGCGGGGGACGTGGCGATCGCCGACTCCAACGGCGTGGCCGCGTTGATCGCCTGCCTGAATCCGTCAGGCAGCGTCGTCTGGAGTCACTCGTATTCTGCGCCGGGATCGAGCATCTATTGCGGCGGCGTGGGCATCGATAGATCGGGGAACGTCTATGCCACGATTAACAGCGGAGCCCCACTCTTCGGCTCGGGTCTGCCCGCGATGAACGACTATCTGGTGAAGTTTGGCCCGACGGGCAACGAAGTGTGGTATTCGACCTTTGGCGTCGGCTCCTGGAATAGTTCGCTGGCGCTCGATCCGGCCGGATATGAGTATGCGGTCGCCGACTACGGACCGATAATGGAGTACGACCCCTCGGGCGCGCTTGTCGGATCATTTCTTTACTACGATGGGGACACCTCCCTTGCGTTCGGTGGCGGCCAATTAGGTGTTGCGACCGTTCAGTTCTCCAACAATAGGTTGGGCAGCACGCTCCAGGCGGTCGCGGTGCCGGAGCCGGCAACGCTCGCGTTGATCGCCGCCGCGGTTTCCTCGTGGGCCATTTTCTATTGCCTGCGCCGGCGGGTAAGCGCTTCGCCTTGCCGGTTACCGCTCCAGGTGCTAGAATAGAGCGTAAATCATCGCTTTGTAGCGATAGTTTGTCCATTTTCGATAAGTTACTCCCTTGGCACTCCGTTTCGCCACAGCCCATCTTGTCGCAGCCGTCCTGCTGGTGTGCCCGTATTTCTGCCTGTCGGACACGGCGGCAGCGGCGGGTGCGGCCCCGTCGCGTGTAGACCATGTGGCAGGGTGCGATTGCTGTCCACGACCTGTTCCGCAAGACAGCGACAACTGTCCGTGCCAACCGAGCCCTCGCCAGGGAGGCGGTTCATGTCTCTGTCACGGCGCGGTCATGGATCGACACGCAGATATGCCGACTCCCGACCACACGGTCGTTTCCTTCCCGCTCGCGGATACCGAGTTCCGGGTTGGCGAGTCATTCCGCCTGAATGAAGGCTCGTTCACACGACGCGCCGACTGTAATTTCCCTACCGCCCAATCCGGGAGGGAAGTCCGCGCGCTCATCGCATCTCTTCTTCTCTGATTCAGCCGTTCCCGCTCTTCTCAAGCGGCTACCAAGCATGATCGGGCGTTACCGTCCCCGTAGCCTGCCGGCCGTTCGATCTGCCGTGCATGGGAACGAGCATCTCGACGTTTCAGATAGTCAGCGAAGTCAACCGCTGTCTCTCGCCCGAAGGTTTGGCATACACTCACAATCCAGTCGTCGTCATTAGGGATTTTGTCATGGCACATGTAACGGTCAACCAGCCGGTTGCTCCCGGACCAGGCAACAACGGCGGTCAACAGATAGGCACATCGCAACCGCTGGAAGCTGCAAACTCGCACCGACGTTCCCGATTACTAGGCCGCCTTCGCGGCCATCTCCCAACCCTTCTGGTCATGGCTCTACTCGGCACCGTTGGTCTGTTTGGGCATCACTCGGGTTGGAAGCTGCCGAAGTTCTCGGCACTTACCGGCAACGGCGTGGCCGAACGCGAGGATTGGTGCGAGGAGCATGGAGTACCCCAATCGCAATGTGTCGAGTGCCGCCCGGACCTCTTGCCGCGACGCAAGGACTACGGCTGGTGCAAGGAGCATGGCGTTGCCAACTGCCCCTTGTGCCACCCGGACGTGGCGCAAGTGAAACAGACGCCGATTGTCTCCCCGGCAGATCGACAGCGTGCTGCACGAACCCTGGCTGCATCTCCTCGGTTGGAGAACAACCCCATCTGCAAGAACTATCGCCGGAGAATCCAATTCGCCTCCCAGGAAGCGATAAAGAAGGCGGGGGTGGATGTGGCACTGGTGGATCAGCAACCAATCGTCGAGTCGATTGCCGCGAACGGTCAGATCACTTATGACCAGACCCGCTTTGCCAGCCTTTCGTCGCGTCTGCCGGGAACGATCTGGTGCGTCGAGAAGAGCCTGGGAGACCAAGTTTGCGCTGGCGACGTTCTAGCTCTCGTCGATGCAGTGGAGGTGGGGCGGGCCAAGACGGAATTGATTCAAGCCTTGGCGCATGAACGATTTGAGCGCGAATTGCTGAAACGCGCCGAATCGGCTGCTGGTGTCGTGCCTCATGTCAAAATCCAGGAGACACAGGCGGAGGCCGCTAAAGCCGTCGCTCGTTTGCTCAGCGCACAGCAAGCACTCGGGAATCTCGGCCTGAATGTGAATGTCGAGCATTTGCGGGGGCTGCCAGAAGAGAAACTGGCGGAACATCTTCGGCTGCTTGGCCTGCCAGAGTCTGTCGCCAAGCGTCTCAGCCCGAATGAAACGACCGCCAATCTCCTTCCCGTAAAGGCACCGTTGGATGGCCGTGTTGTAGCTCGACAGGTCGTGGCGGGGGAAGTGGTGGACGCCTCGCGGGTATTGTTCCAAGTGGCGGACACAAGTCGGATGTGGTTGACGCTGAGCGTGTCGGCGGAAGACGCAAACAAACTCGTCCTGGGCCAATCAGTTCACTTCCGGCCCGATGGAAGTCGGGAAGAGGTGAACGGAAAGCTCGTCTGGATCAGCACAACTGCCGACCAGCAGACTCGGATGGTGACCGTCCGCGCCGAATTGCCCAACTCGACAGTGCAACTTCGCAACGAGACGTTTGGTGCCGGAGGGATCATTCTGCGTGAAGAGCCCGAGGCCATTGTGGTCCCTAGCGAAGCGGTCCATTGGGAAGGCTGTTGCCACGTCGTGTTCGTGCGTGACAAAGGATACTTCGACAGCAAGGATAGCCCCAAGGTGTTCCACGTCCGCACGGTCCGGCTGGGAGCCGGGGCAGGACGCCTGACGGAAATCGTGGCCGGTGTGTTGCCCGGCGAAGTTGTTGCCACCAAGGGTAGTGACGTGCTCCGAGCGGAACTGCTGAAGAACAATCTCGGCGAAGGCTGCTGCTGCGGCAAGTAAGGAGTCTACCGTGCTCAATTGGATCATCGACTTTTCGCTGCGGCGCCGCGTCCGGGTCATCGTCAGCACCCTCGTGTTGGCCGTCGTGGGCGTTTTCTCGCTCGGGCGGCTGGACATCGACGCCTTCCCCGATACAACTCCGGTGCAGATTCAGGTCAATACCGTTGCCTCTGCGCTCTCGCCCGAGGAAATCGAGCGACAAATTACCTTCCCGGTCGAACAGGCAATCAGCGGGTTACCGGGACTGGACAAGGTGCGATCCATCTCGAAGTTCGGCCTGTCCCAGGTGGTCGTCGCGTTCAAAGATGGCACCGACATCTACTTCGCCCGGCAGCTTGTCACCGAACGTCTCGGCACAGTGGAATTGCCCGAGGGTATCCAGCGCCCGCAAATGGGGCCTGTTTCGACGGGCCTGGGCGAAGTGTTCCATTATGTACTGACCTACCAAGGATACGATTTCTCGAAGCTCTCCGATGAAGAACGGACGAAGAAGCTGACTGAACTGAGAACGGTTCACGATTGGGTTGTGAAGCCCCAACTGCGGTCGATCCCCGGTGTGGCCGAGGTCAACAGTTGGGGCGGCTACGAGAAGCAATACCAGGTACGCATCGACCCTGCGCGGCTCGTGAAACACGGCCTGACCTTCGACCATGTGGTGGAGGCCGTCAAGGACAACAATCGCAATGTCGGCGGCGGAAGCGTTACCGTGGGGTCCCAGATGCTGCTCGTTCAGGGCTTGGGCCGCACCGTCAATCTCGAACAGATCAGGAAGATCGTCGTCACAGCCAAGGACGGCGTACCGATCCACGTCGGCGACGTGGCCGACGTGGAGACAGGCCACGAGATTCGCATGGGAGCCGTGACTGCCCACGGTCGGGGCGAGGCCGTGCTGGGCTTGGGGTTCATGCTCATGGGTGAGAACAGCCACGACGTTACTTTGGCGCTGAAACGGAAGTTGGATGAGATCAAGACCACCTTGCCACCCGGCATGACGATCCAGAGCGTTTACGACCGCACGGAGCTGGTGGACGAAGTTATCGACACGGTGCGGAAGAACCTGTTCGAGGGCGGGTTGCTGGTCATCGCCATCCTCTTCATCTTCCTGGGGAATCTTCGCGCCGGGTTGATTGTAGCCCTCGCTATTCCCTTGTCGATGCTCTTCGCCTTTGCCGGGATGCTTCGCTTCGGCATTGCCGCCAGTCTGCTGAGCCTTGGCGCCATCGACTTCGGGCTGATTGTCGATAGTTCCGTGGTCATGGTCGAAAACTGCGTCCGGCGCCTTTCGCAGTCGAACTCAGCCGGTCGCAGCCGGTTGCAGGCCATTCGTGATGCCGCCGTCGATGTCCGCAAGCCAACGATGTTCGGCGAGTTGATTATTATGATCGTCTACCTGCCGATCTTGGCCCTGGAGGGGGCGGAAGGAAAGCTGTTCCGACCGATGGCCCTCACCGTGATCTTCGCCCTGGCAGGTTCGATGGTTCTTTCGCTGACGCTTATGCCGGTCCTGGCCAGCCTGGTGCTTCCCAAACGGATTGCCGAGCACGACCCCTTGGTAATCCGCGTGCTGAAGCGACTTTATGCCCCGGTGCTGCGGTTCACGATGCACTACAAATTGGCCGTGCTTGGACTGGCGGTCGTGCTCTTGGTCGTTGCCTTTGGGATGATCGCCCCAAATCTGGGATCGGAGTTCATTCCCAAGCTCTCCGAAGGCTCGATTGTTGTGAACATCATCCGGCTGGCCGGAATCGACCTGGACGAGACCGTCCGCTACAACACACAGATGGAGAAGGCCCTTCTGAAGGCGTTCCCGGACGAGATCCTCTACGCCTGGAGCCGCATTGGAACGGCAGAAGTGGCGACGGACCCCATGGGGGTCGAGCTATCCGACCTCTTCATCACGCTGAAGCCGCGCGACCAATGGAAACGGGCGAGGACCCAAGATGAACTTACTGTTCTGATCCAGAAAGAACTCCGCGATCTGCCGGGGCAGCGAATTGCCATGACGCAGCCCATCGAGATGCGAATGAACGAACTGGTCTCTGGGGTTCGTGCTGAGGTGGGAGCAATCCTTTATGGCGACGACTTCGACGTTCTGGTAAAGAAGGCTGCCGAGATCGAGCGCGTGCTGAAATCTATTCCAGGGGCAGCCGACGTAAGTACGGAGCAGATCACCGGGCAACCCGTCCTTCAGATTCGAGTCAATCAGGACGCGATCGCCCGCTATGGTATCCCCGCCAAGACCGTGCTCGACCTGGTGGAGTCGCTTGGTAGCAAGCATCTGGGGGAAGTCCATGAAGGACAGTTGCGTTTTCCGCTCGTTGTTCGCTTGCCTGAGAATATGCGGGCGAGCCCTGAAGCTATCGGCGCCATCCTGGTGAGGACTCCTGCGGGTGAGCGCCTACCGCTTTCGCGCCTAGCGACTGTCGCCACAGTAGAAGGACCGTCCACGATCAAGCGTGAGTGGTATCAGCGACGGGTCACCATCGCGGTGAATGTCCGTGGCCGCGACATCGGGAGTTTCGTAGCCCAGGCCCGGCAGACGGTATCGCAGAGCGTGCCGATGCCTCCGGGGCGTTATCGGGTCGAGTGGGGCGGGCAGTTCGAGCACCTCCAGCGGGCACAACAGCGGCTCTTGATCGTCGTGCCGCTGGCCCTGTTGCTGATCTTTGGGCTGTTATACCTCACCTACCGAAATGTCGTCGACGCGCTTCGCGTGTTCACCGGCGTGCCGTTCGCCTGGGTGGGCGGCATCTTTGCGCTCTGGATGCGGGACATGCCCTTTTCGATTTCCGCAGCGGTCGGGTTCGTCGCACTCTCCGGCGTAGCTGTACTTGACGACATGCTGCTGGTTTCCTATATCCGACAGTTGCGCAAGCAAGGCAGGCCGCTGGAAGAAGCGGTCGAAGAAGCCGCCATGACCCGTCTACGGCCCGTATTGATGACGGCCCTCGTGGCGAGCCTGGGATTCATCCCAATGGCCTTCAACACGGGCATGGGCGCCGAAGTACAGCGGCCGCTGGCCACGGTGGTCATCGGCGGCGTCTTCAGCGCGATGGTGATGAGCCTGCTCGTATTGCGGGTTCTCTACATGGTGTGCAGCGGCCCCTTGCGGTCGAGCAAGAATAGAGGTACTCATCATGCCGACACGGATTCGCGGCTCGTGCCCGAGACGATGTCGGCCTAAATCTGATGCAGGCGAATTGCCTGACGGAGGATTGGACGATGTTCCCAAGTTGGACGAGATTCGGAATGTTCGGACTGCTGGCAGCCACAGGATTGCGGAATGTGCATATCTACCTCCGAGATTTCCTCAGCGAGGGCACTGGGCTTCCACCGGCCAGCATGGACTACGCGATGCTTTTCAACATTCTCCATGCCGAGCAACCGGAACGACTGCTGCGCGAGTCCCATCGCATCCTGGTTCCTGGCGGGCTCTTGGGAATCATCCACTGGAACTACGATCCAACGACGCCGCGTGGGCCATCGATGGAGATTCGCCCCCGCCCTGAACAGTGCCGGGACTGGGCCGAACAAGAGGGCTTCAGGCTCTGTCGCGGGTCTCCAACCAGGCCCAGGAGCCCTTTGTATCCGGTAGCTTGGCCAGAGTGCGGCGGAGCACATCCGGTCTTCGGCGGCGAGGATCATGTCGGCCTTGGATTTCCTTCCATGACGCCTCGCCACCCCTGAATTACTGAGGTCTTTGTCGTTCTTGGGGTTTCTAAATCGTATCGTTTGCAATACTGGCGGGGTTGCCGGACGGGAGCCGTCAGCTTCCCGCTTGTCCCGGCACTCCTGTTCTTCTATGCTTTCAGAGATGGGAATGATGTTCCAAGGCAAGGATTTGTCCTATGCACCACACCAACCCCGATTTCTGGCGTCACATCCACCGATACGCCCACGATTCCGCCCTCGCTGAGCGCCGCACACGAATTGTTATTGGCATCACCGCCACGATGATGATCGTCGAGATTGTTGGGGGCATCGTCTGCAACTCGATGGCTGTGCTCGCCGATGGATGGCACATGGGCACGCATGTTTCCGCTTTCCTCATTACCGCAGTCGCCTACTACTTTACACGCCGCCATGCCACTGACCCGCACTACAGTTTCGGCACCGGCAAGCTGGGAGCCTTGGGCGGCTTTGCCAGTGCGGTCGTGCTTTCCGTAGTTGCGTTTCTCATGGCGGGCGAGTCCGTATTTCGTTTCTTTGTTCCGTTACCGATTCAATTCACCGAAGCTATCGGCATCGCCACGGTCGCGCTGCTGGTCAACTTGGTTTGTGCATTGCTGCTGAATGTTGACCATCCTCACCACCATGAACATGAGCACGGCCATCCCGGTCACGACGACCACCATGACCTTAACCTTCGCGCGGCCTACCTTCACGTCCTCGCCGATGCGTTCACGACGCTCGCTGCAATCTTCGCTTTGCTCGGCGGCAGGTTCTTCGGTTGGTCCTGGCTCGATCCGGTAGTCGGACTCGTGGGCAGCGCTGTTGTCTTCTCCTGGGCCTACAGCCTGCTCCGCGACACCAGCGGAATCTTGCTCGACCGGACGCCGCAGTCATGCGACTTGCCGGACGAAATTCGCCGCATGGTAGAGAGCGACGGCGACGCGCTCGTCAGCGATCTCCACATTTGGCAGGTTAGCATGGGCAAGTTCGCTGCCATCGTTTCTGTCGTCGCACATGAGCCAAAGTCTGTAGAGGCTTATCGAGAGTTGTTCCGTGAGCATGAGGAACTTGTTCACGTTACGGTTGAGGTTCAGCAGTGCCACGAGCATGAGCACGTCCATGCCAACGCGTAAAGGCGACTTCTGACCTTATGCCCCACAACAACGCGAAGCCCCCTTTCATCCACAACTCGGCAAGACCTCTGCCGGCTTGCCGCAGTGCTGCGGCCTGACACGAGACGGTACGTACATGACACTATTGACCTGGCTTGCGCTTGTTGTGGCAGCGATCCTGGAAGTCGGCGGGGACGCCTTGATTCGCAAAGGATTGCGAGGCAGCGGGTGGGCCATGATTGCAGCGGGCTGCCTTGTTCTGGCCCTCTACGGGTTGATGGTCAATACGGTAAAATGGGACTTCTCAAAGTTGTTGGGGGTCTATGTGGCGTTCTTTGCCCTAGTCAGTGTCCTCTGTGGTCTGCTAGCTTTCAAGGAGACAGTGCCGCCTTCGACTTGGGTGGGATTGGCTTTCATTATCATCGGAGGCTTGGTAATCCAGTTCGGCCCCATTTGGGCAAGATGACCCCATTCCTGCGGACGCACGATTTCTGCGGGTCGGGGCAATTTGCGGGAGCCGGTCGGGATCTCGAAGCGGGCCTCACGCCGCCGCAATAGACGCTCTGCTCGCGGCTCGTCGTGCCGGTGACGGCGTACAGACCCTTTTCCAGGTAGGCCGTGATAATGATCAGCCTGGCCAGGGCCTGGATCGAGAAGGTCGGTTGCCAGCCGACATGGATGTGGACGCCGCAACTCACGTTGACGCGATGCCCTTTGCTCTCCAGAATCCGAGCCACCTCGGCAACCTGGGCCAGTCCTTCCGGGCCTTTGAGGATCGGACTGACGATCTCGCACTTGTGGCCTGCGTGGCCGTTGTTGATCGAGCCGTCGTTCTCAGCCGTCCAGCCGGCGGGCAGATACGGCACTTGGATACCGTGGTGGTAGCTGCCGATCCGCAGGCCGTCGTTGCGGACGGCGGTGTCGGGGGCGATGGTCTCGATTTCGATTCCGTATTGCAGGTCGTGGGCGTTCATGCAGTCCTCCTTTGTCGAGGAAACATGCATCACGTGTTGCACTGCCAGGAATTAAATTCGCTCCGCTTCGGCGACCCGGCTCGACGCCGAGATTCACGAAGAGGCCGGCGGCCAGACAGGGCCGACGCAGCGCCGGCGGAGGGGAATGGCTGGGGAGAAGAGGAACTGATTGCCGATGCCAGTTAGGGGCTGGGCAGCCGAAGGTCGCCGTGGCGACTGATTTCGCACGATTAAGCCCGATCCTGCGAGATTATCCCGACTTAGGCCAGATCACGCCCGGCCCTGGGCGCAACAAAGGTGCCTGAGCGGGCCGGGCCGAGCGGGGCGGGCACCGGGGGGCCGGGAGGGGCGACCAGCCACGACGTGGGCTTTCCTGGACAGTCGGGGGCTTATCACGGTTCCAGCCTGCTATCCAGCATCCCCGGCCAATCACGTCGTTGCGGGCAAGGTCGACGTCCAGGCCCGCCTGAGCCTCGGATGGCTTGCTGGGTAGCCACGGCGGCTGATGGTGCCACGGCGTCGTCGTGCTTATCGTGCCAATTGGCTGCCTCGGCTGAAAACTCAGGCGGGCGTGTCAAATCGTCTGCCGTTCAAGAAAAACCGACCGATTTCAGAATTCTTGAGGTCGGCCATGTTGCTTCGACGCGGAGGGGGTGGCCGCCGCACGCTAGGTGGGCTGACGGCGTTCCGAAAAATCGGTGGTATGATGAGACTGATCCCGGAGGGAGAGCTAATAGAGAATTCGTGACTGACAAAACTGCCTATAGCTTAACCACTTACCAAGTTTGAGGGAACTTCATGGTGGTCGGGCTCGTCAAAGGGTTGCGCTGTACACCCGCGGGTGAAGCCAGACGCCGCGTACCGTTGGCCATTTGAGAAGGAATTGCCTATGTATCGGTCCATCTACCTCGTCCTGGCCGTCTTCGGATCAGTCTTGGTGATCGTCCTCATCCTCGTTGGCCGCGACCTCCAAAAGGCCGCCAGGACCGGACCCGGGTGGAAACGCAGGCTCGTGGCCACGGGCCTCGCTTTGCTCGGCGCAGTGGGAATGACCTCGGGCTGCGGCCAGGGGCCCGGTGCCAACGGCGGCACAGCAGCGTCCAGCAAATTGGCCGCCACAGCGGGACAACGTCTCGAAGAGACAAAGCCCTGGAACCATCTCACTGCCGTTTGGCGCGAAGCAGAGGAGATCGGCTCCGGCAAGCGAGGCGACTATCCGTTCGACGAGCGCGGCAAGGCGCAAATCCTTGGCGAACTGGTCACCGCCGCAGGCAACTTGGACGAGATGAAAGACGCGGCCCTCCTGACCTCCACGGAGGCGGAGCTGCTGAAGAAAGAGCTTGCCCGCTTGACGGCGGGCGTCCGGGCAAAACTCCCCACCGAAATGCGCAACGCGACTTGCTACGCGCCCATGGAGTTCATGCCTTGCCAGGAGAGTTTCAGCCGATTGACGGACCGGCTACCGCTCTTAGAGAAGCTGGCGAGTTCCGAGAGGCTCCAGCCACAGGTCGTATCCAAAGTGCTCGGCACCATCGAGGAGGACATCGCACTTCTCGAGAAGAAGGAGGCTCGCGACACGTTGCCCGCCAGCCAGAGGATGGAGGCAGAAAAAGCCTGCGCGGCGGCGAAGTCCTACGTTCAGAAGATAAAGAGTGCATTGCAGGCCGAGGCAACGGAACTCGCGAGCGATGAGCGGTGGCGGGCCGTTGTCGATGCCTGGAAGATGGCGGTGCCCTTGGCCGAGAGCGGCCGGAGTACGACTGCCGAGCGCAAAACGGTCGACGCGCGGCTCGAAGCGGCCAAGCGTGGGGTTGCCGAAATGGCCACGGTAGGCTCTTTGAGTAAGGCCGAATCGGAACTTCTCCTCTCCGAGGCGGATCGCCTCCAGAAGCGGATCTATCGCGACCCGCCTACCGACTGTCAAGTCACCTGTTACGACATGGGGTACTTGCCGGCCGGCCAGGAGAGTTTGCAGCGACTTAGCCTGCGCGTGCCGCTCTTGAAGCAACTGGCGGCGGGCGGGAAGCTCCATCCGGCCGCGCTCGACAAGACCCTGGGTTCCATCGAAGCGGACATCCAGGTGTTGTCCAACGAAGCCGATTTGAAGCAGATGCAGCCCAAGGACCGCGACCAGGCCCAAATGTTGCGCAAGGATGCCGAAGCGGCGTTGGCCGAAGTCAAGCGAATCCTGAAGGAACCGAAATGAATTCACGGCCGCCGATCGCTCGACGCCAGCGATCCTTCGTCTTCGAGGCGACGCAACGCTGCAATCACGATTGTCCGCATTGCTACAACGTTTGGAAGAACTCGGTGCCCTACCCGCGCGGTGAGCTGGGCACCTCGGACACCCTGGCGATGCTCGGTCAGATGCTTGACGACACCGGGGCTGAGTTGGTCACCCTCAGCGGCGGAGAGCCGCTGCTGCGCCGCGATATCCATGAAATCATCGACTTCGTGCTCTATCGCTCGGCCGCGATCAACTTGGTCACAAACGGCTCGCTGCTGGACTCGGCGATGGTCCAGCGACTTTCGCCCCGCAAGATCAGCGTCTTCGAGTTGCCACTGCTCTCCTGCGAGCGGGAAATCCACGACCGCCTGAGTGGCGTCGAAGGCGCGTTCGATCGTATGACGATGGCCGTCGCCGAGCTGAAGGCGGCCCGTCAACGCGTTGTCGGCGTGTTCGTCGCAACGAGACTCAACCTGCCCGCTTGGCGTGAGACGGCCGAGCTTGCCGTGGCCCTCGGATTGGACGGGATCATGCTGAATCGTTTCAATCCCGGCGGCCGGGGATGCCGGAATATCGAGATGCTGCAAGCATCGCCCGCCGAGCTGCGTTCCGCGCTGGAGGTCGCGGAGCAGATCAGCGCGACGTACGAACTTCCGATCAGTTGCTCGATCGCGATACCGCCCTGCCTGATCGACACCGCGCGATACAAGCGTCTGACGTTCGGGTTCTGTTCCGCGGGGACCGAGCGAGCTTATTACACGCTCGATCCGCTGGGCAACCTACGGCCCTGCAATCATTCGCCGCTCGTTCTGGGCAACATCCGCGAGCACGGTTTCTGGGAATTGGCCCGCGGCGAGCGTATGAGCCAATTCTGCTTGGCGCGTCCGCAGTTCTGCTGCGGCTGTCATTTCGAGCGAACCTGCCAGGGTGCCTGCAAGGCAGCGGCCGAGGCCTGCTACGGTTCTGCCTCGGCGATGGATCCCTTCCTGAGTGCCTTTCATCAAGAGGCGCTGCCACCGATAGTCAGTCATTGAAGGCCAAGAGATGGTGGGCGTCTTTTCGATCAACGCGGAAACCGGCCAGTTCCAATCGCTCTGCTCAGCCATTGCCGGTTCCTTGGGGGGACCAGCAATTGTTGCTTCGCCCTGACGCACAGCGGCGTCTTCAACGTGCCACGCTAACTTCGATCGGCGGAAGTCGGGCTGGCCGACGAGTGCTTGCCTGCGGAGTTGGGGGTGACGAATGTTACTAGCTTAAGGACTGCGACCACAATGGATCGTAGCGGCGTTGGCGTGCCGCCACAAGCTGTTGTAGGATGGCCGGAGGCTCCACGCTTAAGCTAGTGCCATTCGAGGGGCACTTCTCCGCGCACAAGGAAATGACCCCACCACCCCAGTGATTGATATATAACAGCACCTCTGGCGTGGTGAATTGGCCACTAACTGACCGAGTTTTTCTTGACATCTGCTGCCGCAGCACCGCCTTGGCCGCCCGAGGCCCGCGGTCGCATGGACGGGACGCCCTGGCCCAAAGCTACCAGGCTCGTGTCGGGGCCAGGGTCGCGGTTGTGGACCGGCGTGTGCGGGCCTTGCCAGACCCGGCAGCGCTCGGAAGCCAGGGCCGGCTACGGCGGGCGACCTGCCCACGGGCTGGAACGTCCCAGCGGCTTGTTCCCCTGCCGCGCCACTAGGCCGCGTATACGCCGCGCAGTCACGTACAGCCGCCCCCGTCGGTCTGGGGGCCACAGCGGGCCAGCCTAGCGGCTCTATCGGATAGTCGGCTGCGGGGGCGTGTGCCACTCGTTGCGGAAGGCGGTAGCGACCATTAGGTAGCCGCTCCAATCTCGTCGAGCACTACTCTTGCCGCCTTCGCATCCTGGGAAGCGGGGTTGCTGAGCACTACTCGCCGCAAGGCGAGGATGCCTCGCTGATCCCGTTGCCTCGCCAGATCCAGGGCCTCGGAAAAGCCCTTGGCGATGTAGCGCATGTCGCGCGGGACGGCGCGGTGTTTCGCTTTCTTCCAATAGTACTTCAGATCGTCGCTCTTCCAGTCGGCATAGACCTCTTCCCAGGAAAGGGGCGTCAGGTCCGCCAAGTGCGGCTCCAGCATGTGTTGCGAGATTTCGTCTCCTTCCCCCTCATAGCGATTGTCCAGCGAAATGCGCAAACGGTCCTCGGTCCTGTTGGGCATTGCCTTATGAACGGTCAGAGCGGGGAAGAACAACGTATCGCCCACTTCGAAGTTCGTCGTATGCCACGGCACATTCAGTTCCGGATATTCCCGCACGATTTCATCTTCCCGAATCACGAGGCCGCCTGCTCCCAGCGCGAAGTGATGGTCCAACACCTTGTTCGTCTTGTGCGAGCCGGGCAAGACCGCCAGCGGACCAAGCTCGATGGGGCAATCGCCAACCGGGGACCAGCAAGTCAAGGCGTCGAAGGTCCCCTGGTAGTGGACGAAGTCCTGGTGCGTCGGAGTCGTATGCTCGGTAAATTGTGGAAACCATAGCCGTGCCTTTTTGCCGGGCAAAGCGATGACCAGCCAACCCATGATCCGCTCCGCCATCGTTGTCAACTCAGGCTCGTGTGGAAGCTGGTGGAATGATTCGAGCCGGTACATCCGATGGTAAACAGCCGAGTATTCCTGGTCGCCTTCGGTACATCGCCGGGAGGGATCGGCAATCCCGTCCATGGGGTTCGTGCCGGCGACCAGCCATCCGGCGGCGTAAAAAATCCGCGTCATGTCTCTTCGCAGGGCGAGCAGCTTGTCCGGATTTTGCAACTTCTTGAAGAACAGGTATCCTTCCGCCACCAAGCGCCGCCGGAGTTCCTCGGCGTCGTTCTTACAATCGTCGGAAACCCGAAATTCTATCCAGTCTTCTTCCATATATTCCTCGTTACTACCGCCACGTAGCAGTCGCCGCACACCAATCCTACGCGGGACAACAAGAACGGTCAAACTGCCGGGCAGTAGGTATCTCGACAGCGGTTCTATCGGATACTCGGCTGCCAGGGCTTGTATGGGTCGTTGTACAGGCCCGCCAGGTTGTAGGCCCGCGGCACGAACCGCAGTTCCAGCCCCTTGCTTTGCACCAGATCCCTGGCGGCCCGCAGGCGGTCGCTAGATCGGACCTCGCCCGCGACCGGCCTCGACGTCGGGAAGCCGGCTTACTCCGGTACTTCCATCGGCTTGCCGAAAATCGTCCGAATCGGCGATAATGCCCTGTAGCCGGAGAGATACCACCGATGATCATCAGCGCCAGCCGCCGCACCGACATCCCCGCCTTCTATGCCGAATGGATGGTTCGCCGGCTCAGGGAAGGCTACTGCACGGTCGCCAACCCGTTCAACAGGAATCAGGTCGTCCGGATCTCGCTGAAGCCCGAGGACGTGGACGCCATCGTGTTCTGGACCCGCAACCCTCGCCCATGGTTTCCGCACCTCGACGAACTGGACTCCCGTCGGGAGGGACCTGCTTACGCAGCGGCATGATCGGCTTTCCTGGCGGCGGCGTCCCGATAAAATGAGACAGGTGACGAATCTGCGCCGTGCCCGGTCGGCTTATCCGTCCATCACCAATCCGAGGAGGTTCCGATGAGTTGTCGCGCCCCATCCTGCACCGTCAGTTGCCTGGTCTGGCCCTGTCTTGCAATGGCCGCGGTGGCGGGCGACGGGCTCGTGAGCCCCGGCGGAGGGACCGGCCTGCATGATTTCAATAAATGGGCGGCAATCATTCATCGGCAGTACAAGGGGAAAATGCCGGGGGGCTATGCTTTTGAGGTCCTGCACGAGGGCAAGGTCGTCGCGAAGGGAGCCGAAGGCTGGGCCCGCGCTCCGAAAGAGAAGGACCATCCGAGCGTGAGATGGACGCTTGACAAGCCAATGGGCATAGCCAGCGTCTCGAAGACCGTCACCGCCGTGGGGCTGTTGAAGCTCTGGGAGGAAACGGGAAAGGGGTTCTCGCTCGACGGCGCGTTCTGGCCGCACGTCAAGGCGATCTGTCCCGGTGCCAGTCCCGGGGCCAAGCAGGTGACGATCCGCCAGTTGCTCCAGCACAAAAGCGGCTTCAAGAAGGAGAAGGACTGTACGAACCCCAAGGCGCTGGAAAATCTGCTTGTCCAGCCGTTGGCCCATCCGCCGGGCACGCACTACGCCTACGACAACAACAATTTCTACGCCGCCCGCCTGGTCCTCGAACAGATCGGGCACGTGCGCGTATACAGCCTACGTCAAGGAGCATGTGTTGCGGCCGATGGGCGTTACGCGCATGGAGACCCATTTTCAGGCCGATGCGCCGACTTGCGGCTACGGCAAGCCGGGCAGCACGCGCCCCGGCTACCCGTTTGACTGGAACTGCGACGCGACGGCCGGTGCAGCGGGCTGGTACGCTTCGGTCGCCGACCTCGGTCGCTTCCTGGTCGGCCTGCGTGACCACAAGGTGCTCAGCCCTGCGACTACCGCCATGATGTACCGAGATATGCTGGGCTGGGACGTTTCCAGACCGGGCTGGGAGAAGAACGGTGGCTGGTTCTGGGACGAAGGCAGCCGCCCAGGCTCCCGGGCCGGCGCCTGCGAAGCTCGATTTTCCACTTTCCTGACGACGTGGATGCCGTGATGCTCGTCAACTCGGACACGACCGAGGTGCCGGAAAAAGTAATGCGGCAAGCCTGGCAGGACAGCATGCAGAAATGAGCGGCCGTGTTCCTGTGATCGCTAAATCCATCCCCCGTTTTTGCCGTGAAACATGACGTCCGCCTCGCTCCCACCCTTGTACACGCATCCCATCGGCAGCCTCCCCCGCCCGCGCGTCGTGCTGGATCTGCTGGCCCAGCGGCAGGCCAACAAGATTTCCGCCACCGATTTCGACCGCCGGATGGACGATCTCGTGCTGTTCGCCATCCGCCTGCAGGAACAGGCCGGCATGGAGGTGGTCAGCGACGGCGAGTGGCGGCGGATGCACTACTTGAACGAGTACCTGGTGCGCATTGGTGGCTTCGCAATGGCACGTCCCTTTCAGCATCACGGCGTCGAGCGCATGACGTGGGTCTGCAACGGCCCGATTCAGACGCGCGAACCAGTCTTTTCGCGCGACGCGGAGTTCCTCGCTAAGCACGCGCAGCGGGCCACCAAGTTCGCCCTGCCCAGCCCGTTCCTCATCGCCATGCGGCTCTGGGACGCGAAATACTCCGCCGAGTTCTATCCGACGCTCGAAGACCTGATGAACGCCTTGGCCGACGTGCTGGCCGTTGAAGCCCGCGCGGTTGCCGACGCGGGTGTGACCATCATCCAGATTGACGACCCCGCCTTGACCTACTATTGCGACCCGGAGTTCGTCAAAGGACAGGGACACGACAGCCGCATCGATATGTCCAAGGGCCTGGCCGAACGCGTCCCCGCTGCGATTTCCGCCATCAATCGCATCGCCGCCGGCTTGCCGGTGGAAGTACACCTCCACTGTTGCCATTCCGTCTTCAAACGCGGCAGCGACGTGAAAGGCTCGTACAAACCGATCCTCGCCTACTTCGACCAGCTCCGGGTGGACCGCATCAACCTGGAGTTCGCCTATCGCGAGACGGGCGAACCCGCCAACCTGGCGAGCATCCCGGCCAACCTCCTGGCCGGCGTCGGCATCCTCGACGTCCGCGGCGAAAGCTTCCAGAGCGTCGAGGACATCGTCAAAATCGGCAAGGCGTGTCTTGAACATATCGCTCCTGATCGCGTGGCGTTCAATCCCGACTGCGGGTTTGCGCCCGACAGCGGCGAACCGCCCAGCATCGACGAAGCTTACACCAAGCTCTGCAACCTCTGTGAAGCCGTCCGCATCCTGCGATCTTCTTGTCTTTGAATGGAACTCTTCATTGCGTCCGATTCTCCCCGTCCCCTGACCCTGCACGGCGGACAACAGCCGGACCCAATACGGTCTCCCGCAATGGCCGCCGCACCTTGCAGAGGCCGGCCAGGATCACGCGACTCGGCACGAACCGCAGCCTGAACTGCTTCGTCGCTGCCCGTTCGCCGGAGGTCAGCAGGCGGTTGTCCGGGTCGCGCGTGCCCCCGTCTGGATCGGTCGGAACGCCCACCGGAGACGGACCCAGCGGCGATGACTGGAAGCCTGCGCCGCGGTGCGTGGTGGCGGCAGAGAGCAACCGCAGGTCGGAGCACCTCGACGTGATCAGCTTGATCTGGCGATCAGGATCGGCGGGTCAAGGGAAACGCTCGCTGCTGGCCGTGGTATTGGGAATTCCCTCACCTGGACGAGAGAGGGCAGGTAGCGCTCAGTATTCAGCGATTCCCTGCTTGCGGGACTTGCCTCAAGCACCTGAATCCACTGCTCGACACCACGCCGGACTTCGTCTGTCAGGCAACCAACGTCGAGGATCAAGGTCGAGCCCTCGACACGCAGATGGTCGACCACGCCGGTCGATGCTGGCTGGGCAAAGGAGAATCCGTCGTACCGGCATCCGCCTCGATCAATGCTGGCACGCCCCTGGTGCAGTACCTTGCATCGCATCCAATATCGCTCTCGCCCACAGAGCAACGGATTCGCGAGATACCGTTCGCACCACGAAATATAGGCTGCGCCAGTCGCGTCGCCGCTGTCGGACTGTAGGGCGGCGCAGATGTCGGGCAGGCAAACCGTGACGTGCAGTAACGACCAGTAGGCGCGGGAATGCCTGCAACGGTCCATATCATCCCAATAGATTGCAAAAGCTGCACCCAAGCGGCCCGGCGTCAACATCGTTTAGATTCTCCCTTTGTCGTCCATGTTTTGCTATTCTCGCATAAGCCGCTGCTGTCCGCCAGCCATCAAGGGATCACGCGGACTCGGAGACCTTTTCGTATTCCGCCCGGATCTTGCCGACCACGTTCCCGACCACCGCCTTTATGGCATCCAGCTTGGCAACAAGATCTTCAAAGGGAAGAAACAGACGCGGGGCGACATGCGTGATGCCTTCCGGGCTGAATCGGGAATCAATCTGGTGCAAGGCGTTCCAGTAGTCCGAAGCCACTTCGTCGACGACCTCTTCGGGAACGCCCCACCGCTTCAGTTGACGCTTCATGTGATTGGTGTTGTAGATGCGTCCCTGCTTCTCAATCGCCAGCACGCTCACCCCCGAATGTTCGTTGTTCGGATCTGGCACTTTGAGCATCAACGCCGCAGCCTTGAATTCAGGCTCAAGCGAAAATGATGTCGTGAGGTCGTTGTAGAACGTCTTGATCTCCTCCCGCCGCTCGTGCCCAACGGACTTCTCCACGTCGCGGAGGAACGCTTCCTCGCTCAGGTTCACGCGGCGGTGCTTTAGATCCAGAGGCTCGACAATCGGCTTCACGGTCAGTTGCCCAGAGAGCCCCTCGGCAAGTTCCACCCGCACGTAGGCTCGTTCAGTTGGCACCACCTCCTGAACTATGCGGGGCACGACGATCAAGTCGTCCTTGTCCATAACGGTCAACTGGTAGCACGCCAACTCGACCAGGGCGAGCGAGTAACGCAGGTGGACTGACTCCTTGCAAACGTGCGAGACTAGCTCCTGAAGCCTGGGCTCGATGCCGTCGCCCACAATGACAGCGATAACGTCGCCGCGCGAGAGCGCGAGATTGACTCGGTCGCCAAATTCCTCGTCGGCCTCGTCGCCAGAGATCGCGCTCAGGCAGTTCAGCAAGTCCGCAGCCTGGCCGGCAGGCTGTTTGGCGAGCACCTTCCACTGCTGGACGAACCAGTCGAAATCGTATCGCACGATCTCCTTGACATATTCGATCGTCTGGGCCAGAACCTCGCGGCGGGCCTGGGGATTGCGCCACAGCTTCGTTTCCACGATTACGGGATAGCCGCCGGTGGACAGGTAGAGGTTGTCGATGGTTCCGGCCTCCCCAACCGGAACCTCGCGTCCGACGCACAAGAGCTTGCCGACGTCACGGCGAAGGTGGCCGACAGGCAAGAGTTCGGGATGCTCCGCGAGCAGCTTCTGCAAGAACTTCTCCTTGAACCGTTCGTGGTCGCGGGGAAGACGGATCAGCGTCTGTCCGAACGGGTCAGAGGAGGTCAAGAATACGGGATGTACGATCTGCTTAGTCATGCGAGACTACTTTCTCGTGATATGGGGCTTAGCGTCTTCTTCTCTATTACCGGGCGGGCAAGGTCGGTATACAAAGCGGAAGCGGCATTGTCGTAAGCCATTGGGCATCTTCACCAAAGGTGCTGCCATCATATCGCCCCTCACGGCTGCTCTGCAATTCAGGTGGCTGCCCTTTTCACTCCAGCCGATGCCCTACCTCAGCCGCTGCCAGCGGCGCGGCAGATTTCAGGCCCCTCCAAGGGCGTCACAGGGGAGGGGCTTGCCGGTGCGCGGCTTACGCCGTTTCCGTTGAGATTATCCCGATCCTCGCCTGGTCGCAGCAGGCTCGTCGGCAAGTATGGTGCCTTATTGGCAGACAGGCGGGCCGAGTGGCAGGCACCGACCCGTTTTAAAGCCGGCCAGACCCTTCCTGGACATTCGGCGATCTGGGACTCCTCCCAGTCGCACAGGCAACTATAGTTTATCGGCCCATAATCTCCAGTGCGTTGCGGAGCGGTGCGCCGGAAATCTGGATCATGCCGGCGAAGGGCCGGTCCAACTCGAGGATCAGGAAGACCGCGCTGGAGACTGCGAGGGCGCAAATCAATAGCGTGGCGACTACGGTCGGATTGGGCGGCGCAAAGAGGCTGAAGCTGGCGAAAAGCAGGGCCAGCCAAGCCACCATCACAACCAAGAACGGCAGAGGAATGGAACTCCCCTTCTGTGCGAAGAGCGTCCAGCGGAGTTGTGCCGTATCGGCGGCAATCTTCAATGCCTGGGCCTGCAAGCCGCGCTGCGACTCGTTCTTCGGCGCAAGTTCCTGGATCTTCTCATAGAGCCCCTCGTACCGGCCTTCGGTCCTCGTCTTCTCCGTGGTTTGGCCCGAGGCGGAGTTCTCATCGGGCCAGGTCCGCCGCAGCATGTCGGCGACGTCCGTCTTGAGCACCTCACGTACATCGTTCGCCTCCGGACCGTAGTGGGCCAAGGCCCGGTCCAGCATGATCAGGTTTCCCGCGAGCTGCGCGACGCCCGTCCTTTGAGTATCGAAGGAGCTCTTGGCCGATGCGATCATCAGGCCGAGCACCAGGGCCGTCATGGTCCCGATCAGGCCCATGCCGAGCTTCACGACGTCCTTCGACTCCTCGCTCAGGTGCTGCTCGGGAAGAACCTTCCGAAGGAGCATACCCAAGAGCGTGCCTCCGAAGACACACACAAACACAATACCACTGATTGCCAGTGTACTCATCGACTATTCTCCCAACAGCAGGAACCACCACCAGTGCGAGCGGACGTCGTGCAGTTCGTGCCCGACGACTCTCCCAGCCACGGTGCGGGCCGGGACCATTGGCGATTCGCTATTCATTGTCTTACTCCTTAGCTTATTACTTGGCATCCGCGCCTTTGGCTTCGGCCTCCTTGATCTTCTCGATGTCCCGCGGGCTGAGCTGCGGTCGGTCGATGAGCAGCTTCACCTGATTCAGCTTGCCGGTGAACTTGAAAGGCGGCTGGTAATCCGCGTCGTTGACTCCGGTCAGAGTGTCCGAGCCAATGTCGAGGCTCTCGTCGAGTTGGAGCAGGAACGGGATCGTGCGTTCCATCTTCTGCGTGGCAACCGCCTTGCCGTCCACCTTGAGCGTGCCGGTGCCGCCTCGCCCGATCCCGGAAAAACTGGCGAACGCCAGCGTGCCCATGCCTAATCCGTCGTACTTGAAGTCGAACTCGATTAGGTGCTTGCCGGAAGCAAGCGCGTCCGGGCCTTCCCACTTGATGTGTCGCAAACCGAGCATGTTCCAGCAGAACACGGGCTTATTCTTGAGCACATAGAATCCGTAGCCTCCAAAGCGTCCGCCCTGAGTGATGAGCATGCCTTCGGCTCCGCCCTCCGGGATCTCAACGTCGGCCTTGAAAGTATAGGAGGCATTGAGGATCGACGGTGCGCAACCCATCGGTGTACCGGTCATCGGCAGCGTCCAAGTAAACTCATTGCGGCCCGCAACAATGCTGGGCCGCGGGGTGATGACGCGGGTGATTACGGAAGCGTCAAGTGGCAAGACCTGATACTTCCTGGCTTCCTGCATGAAGATTGCTTTCAACTCCTTCACCTTCTCAGGATACCTCGCGGCGAGATCGGTGGATTGCGAATAATCATCGTTCAGATTGTAGAGTTCCCAAGGGTACTCGAACGGATTCGCGGCCAAGTTGCCGGTGGCGTCCCACGGCGGGCGCATGACCTTGGTGCATCCCATCCAGCCCTCGTGGTAAATGGCATGGTCGCCGAACATCTCGAAGTACTGCGTCTTGTGCGTCGATGGCGCGGTGGCGTTCTTCGCGTCGAACGTATATGCGAAGCTCACGCCCTCGATCGGTTTCTGCTTGATGCCGTCCACTTCGTCCGGCGCAGGGATGCCGGTGACTTCCAGGATCGTCGGCACCACGTCGATCACATGATGGAACTGATTGCGGAGGCCGCCCAGGTCCGTGATGTGGCCGGGCCAGGAGACGCACATTCCCTGGCGGATGCCGCCGAGGTGCGAGCAAATCTGCTTGGTCCAGCGGAACGGCGTGTCGAAGGCCCATGCCCAGCCGACGGCCATGTGCGGATAGGTCTGATCGGTGCCCCAGACGTCGTAAAAGAACTTTAACTGGTCCTCGACCGGCACCATAACGCCGTTGAACATCGCGGTCTCATTGGGCGTGCCGAGGACCGTGCCCTCCGAACTTGTGCCATTGTCGCCGTTGAGGTAGATGATGAGCGTATCGTTCAATTTGCCCATGTCCTCGACCGCCTGGATGACGCGGCCGATTTCATGGTCCGTATAGGCCACGTAGGCGGCAAAGACTTCAGCCTGCCGGATGAACAGTTTCTTCTCGTCGGCGGAGAGCTGGTCCCACTCCTTCAATAGCTCTTTCGGCCAGGGAGTCAGTTTCGCGTCCTTCGGTATTACGCCCAGCCGTTTCTGGTTCTCGAAAATCGTATCGCGCAGTTTGTTCCAGCCGTCGTCAAAGAGGTGCATGTTGTGGATCTTGTCTACCCATTCCTTGGTCGGATGGTGCGGCGCGTGCGTGCCGCCGGGCACGTAGTAGCAGAAGAACTTCTTGCTCGGATCGGTTTGGTTCACGCGGTTGAGCCACTCGATCGCATCGTCGGCCATAGCGGTCGTGAGGTTCCAACCCGGATGCCCCTGGAACGGGTAGATCTGGGTAGTGTTGCGGAAAAGATTCGGCTCCCACTGGCTCGTGTCGCCGCCGACGAAGCCGTAGAAGTAGTCGAAGCCCATGCCGATCGGCCACTGATCGAATGGCCCAAGTTGGCTCGCCTGGAACGCAGGCGTGTTGTGGTCCTTGCCGAACCAACTGGTGGCGTAGCCGTTATCCTTGAGAATGCGGCCGATAGTAGCCTTGTCCTTGGGAATAATGCTATTGTAGCCCGGAAAGCCGGTCGCCTGCTCCGAGATCACGCCGAAGCCAGCCGAGTGGTGGTTGCGGCCGGTGATCAGCGCCGCGCGAGTGGGCGAGCAAAGCGCGGTCGAGTGCATGCAGGTGTAGCGGAGCCCGGCCCTGGCGATGCGGTCCAAGGCCGGTGTAGGGATAACGCCGCCGAATGTGGACGGCACGCCGTAGCCCGAGTCATCGGTCATTATGAGCAAGACATTCGGCGCATGCTTGGGCGGCACGACGCGCGGTGCCCACCAGGCTTTCGATTGCATCGCGGTGTCGTTGATCACACCACCGAACTTCGGGTCAGGTGGCGGGAGTTGTTTGCCGGTGATGGTTGTCGTAGCGCCGGGCGAGCCCAACTCTCCGGTGACGTGTGGGGCCGAAGCCTGAGACGCCTGGGCCGGGTCGCTTTGCGCCGGGACTCGTCGAGGACGGCGAAGCAATTGGGCAGAACTCATCGACAACAGGGTCAGCATCAAGGCGACCGCCAGAGCAGCCACAAACGGCTTGCGGTAATACGCAGTGCAAAGAACCTTTTTCCAAGTCTTCATCGGCAATGTCCCTTTCACACAGGCAAGTACGGGGTTAGATTGAACGTGCTTCGCGTAAAGGCAGGTTTTGATCCCCACTATCGGCCAATTGTACCTCCTGCGGGAGTGAATGCAAACGTCACTGGTGGCCCGCAGGCGGTCATTCAGATCGGACCTCGCCCGCGATGGGCCTCGACGCCGGAAAGCCGGGTTACTCCGGCACCTCCATCGGCTTGCCGTTGTCCTTCGCTCCCAGCTTCAGCAGGAACGGGACGGCTTTCTCTGCCCACGCCGCCGGAGCCGCGTAGTTGCCCGCGTCAGCTCCGAAACAGCTCCGCAGCATGTGCGTGTCGATGATGCCGGGGATGACGGGCACGGCAGCCATCCCCTTGGGCAGTTCCGCCGCCAGCGCCCGCGTCAGCCCCTCAACCGCCCATTTGGTGGCGCAGTAGGGGGCAACCTCCGCCGCACCGCTGCGCCCCCACCATGAGCTGAAGTTGACGACTACGCCCCGCCCCCGCTCGATCATCGCCGGCAGGAAGTGCCGGATGACGTTGACCACGCCCTTGATGTTCACGTCAATGACCTGGGAGAACTCCTCCGCGGGCACCTTCCAGAGCGGGGCGTTGCGGTTGATCGTGGCGGCGTTGTTCACCAGCAGGTCGGGCGGGCCGCCCTTCAGGACTTCCGCCGCCCATGCCCGCACCTCGTCGTCGCGGGTGACGTTGACCACGGCAAACTTGTTCGGGGATGGGAATCGGGCTTGAAGTTCGGAAATGCCTTCTGCCGAGCGGGCACAACCGGCGACGACGTGGCCGCAGGCGACGAAGCCGTCGACCAGGGCTCGCCCGAGTCCCCGGCTGACGCCGGTGACGATGATACATTTGGAGGAGAGTGACAATTCCGTGCTCCGGGAGTGTTCAACGGTCGTTGGCCACAGTCCTGGCGAATGCCACCGCAGCGGCCTTCACGTCCGAGTTGATCGCGCTGGGCTCCGTGCAGCCGCCCACGAACCAGTGCCCTGCCAGTCGGGCCTTGAGCCACTGGACGAGTTGCTCAAAGCCCCGGACGACCAGGTCGGCGTTGTTCGCTTCCTCGCCTCCGCCGGTCAGCAAAAGGGCCATCCCCTTGCCATGCAGGCGGGGAACGCCGGCCCGCTCGCCGTCGAAGTCCATCATGCAGAACATGCGGTCGATCAGGCCCTTGATCTGGGCCGGGAAGCCCCAGCAGAACACCGGGGCGGCGACGAGGATCAGGTCCGCCGCCGCCATCCGCCGGAAGAGGGCGTTGGCGTCGTCGCCGATGCTGCACAGTTCCACGGTGCCCTTCTTGCAGGCCATGCACTCGCCACAACCCTGCACGCGGTGGTCGATGATACTGGCGGAGTCCACTTCGTGGCCGTCGTCACGGAACTGCTCCTCGATCCAGCCCAGCACTTTCGCCGTATTGCCCTGTCGCCTGGGGCTGCCCAGGATGGTCATAATTCGCATGATTTGGTGTTCCTATCTCGCCCATCATTTTATCAGACTTGGCCGCAGCCAGGTAACGGCTGTCGTCCAAGGACGACCGGCTTTTTTCCGAGGCGGGACTCGGTCACGAGACCGGCGGTTGCCGGGAATCGTCCGAATCGGCGATAATGCCTTGTAGCCGGAGAGACACCACCGATGATCATCAGCGCCAGCCGCCGCACCGACATCCCCGCTTTCTATGCGGAGTGGATGGTTCGCCGGCTCAAGGAAGGCTACTGCACGGTCGCCAACCCGTTCAACAGGAATCAGGTCGTCCGAATCTCGCTGAAGCCGGAGGACGTGGACGCCATCGTCTTCTGGAGCCGCAACCCCCGACCGCTGATGCCGCACCTCGACGAACTGGATTCGCGGGGATACCGCTACTACTTCCAGTTCACGATCCTGGGGTATCCGCGGGAACTCGACGCCAAGTCGCCTCTCGCCGCGACCGCCGTCGAGGCGTTCTGCAAGCTGGCGGAACGCCTCGGCCCGAAGCGGGTCATCTGGCGCTACGACCCTATCGTCTTCAGCGGGCTTACCTCCCCGGCGTTCCACGAGGAGAACTTCCGGCGGCTCGCCGAGGCCCTGAAAGGGCATACCCGCCGTGTCGTGGTCAGCATCGTGGACATGTACCGGAAGATCGAGAAGCGGCTGAAGACGCTGGAGGGGACGCAGGCGGCGGTACGTTCGTGCGATGCCGGGGACTTCGGGCCGTTGATGCGCCGGCTGGCCGAACTGGCAAGAGAGAACGGGATGGAGATCGTCAGTTGTGCCGAGGAGGTGGATCTCCGACCGTTCGGCGTCCTTCCCGGCAAGTGCGTGGACGACCGTATCATCTCCGAGGCGTTCGGGGTCGCAGTATCAGGGACGAAAGACCCGGCCCAGCGCAAGGCGTGCGGGTGCGTGGTCAGTCGGGACATCGGCATGTACGAATCGTGCCTGTTCGGATGCCAGTACTGCTACGCCACCAAGAGCTTTGACCAGGCTCGGCTGAATTTTGGCTCCCATGACCCGGCCTCGCCGTCGCTGCTCGGCTGGCACGAGGCTGTGGGGTGAGGAGGCCAATCCCAATCAAGTGCAGCATGTCTTCATATTGGGGCCTGCGTGCGACGGCACTCGGACGGCAACCCTGACAATCGCACATACGAATTCCGTGCTTACGTAACCGTCTACTCCCACATCGACTTCACCGTGTGCAACGTGAGGCGGTCAAGCTTCGCCTTTCCGCCGACGACCGAGAGAACCAGCAGCGGCTTGCTGTCGTTGGGCAGCATGCACTTGCTGATCGACACCAGGCCGTGGTTGCCAAACACCTCGACCGACGTGCGGTCAAGCAGCACGCGCACTTCCACCCGGCCGTCCTCTGGTGCAAGCGCCGCCTGCGCGCCGCAGCTCTCCAGGACTTTGTCCTTCACGAGGTAGCGGACCTTGCTGCTGCCGGCCAGTTCCATCACGATCTCACTTGCTTCCGATCCGGTTGCGTCGATTTCCATTTCGATGTCGTAATACTTGCCGGTCTTCGCGACGAGCCGGTTTTCGCCCGGATGCAGCGTAATCGGCGACATGTCGGACGTCTCACCCCAAAGTTGTTCGATTTCGCGGATGGGGTAACGAAAGACGGTCGGGCCATCTGGCCGCGTGTGCAGCGTCATTTCCACCGGGAAGCTCCACTGCTGGTTGAAGGGCATTCTGGGCCACCGCCCGTCACGGAGCCAGGCGACTTGAATCCGCCGCGGATCGTTCTGCGGCATGTTGTTGAAGGTCTGCGTGGCATAGGCTGCACCGCCCCAGTCGCCCGTCTTCTTCTTGGTTATGGGAGTGAAGACTTTGCCGTCGAAGTCGCCCACCAGGTACTTGGCATCGCCATTGACGACGACCCACTTCGTCTTCTTCGCATCGCCGTCAAGTGCCAGCGGGAACATGTCCGGGCATTCGAACATGTCCGGGATCGCGCTCTGCTTTTCCCAATGCAGCAGATCGCGGGAAGTGAAGATCAGATACGAATAGTCCGGCGGCCCGCAGAGCACCATGATCCACTTCTTCGTCGGCTCGTGCCAGAACACCTTGGGGTCGCGGTAGGGGTGCGCGAGCACGGGGTTCTTGGCCCACTTCGTCCAGGTGCGCCCGCGATCGTTGCTGAAAGAGATGCACTGGTTCTGGTTGTCCTGCGCCGCCCAAAAGGCAACCAGCACGGGTTCTTTGCCTTTGGCCAGACCCGAGACGTTCTGGTAGTCGACGACGCAGGTGCCTGACTGCGTGCCGCCGAATCTGCCGCCCTCGCCGAAGGCCGGCCTGAGTTCGGTCCAATGGACGAGATCACGGCTGACGGCGTGCAGCCAGGCATGCCACCATCGTTGGCCGAAGAGGTGATACTCGCCGTCGAGCCAAATCGGGCCGTTCACGTCATTGACCCAGCCTTCGTGGCCGCTATTGTCCGGCTGAACCGTGTAGCCTTCCCAGTATCGAGCGGTGAAATGGAACTGCGGCCGCAGCGATTCATGGTAGAGCGGTTCGGCTGGCCGGGGTAGCCGGGCAAAACGCTTCTGGGCCGCCGCCGCCCGCTCGGCGCCGCCGCTGAGGCAAAGGATTTCCTCTCGCGTGAGGGCTCGGTTCCAAATCGCGGCGTGATCGATCTGCCCTTGCCAGGCCGAATGGATGCGGCTGCCATACGACTCGGCGGCCAAAAGGCAGGGCTCGGTATTGCCTTGCCGCAGCGGGCCGCTCACGGCGGCCTCGCTCAGCCGAACGCCGTCGACGAACATCCGCAGCATACTGCCGTCATAACAGCAGATGACGTTATGCCAGTCCTCGCGGCCAATCTTGTCCAGCGGCACCTGTACGCCGGTCATGCCCGACTTGCCGGCCACCCCCAGTTCGAAGCCGATGGCGTGGTCGAACGAGAACAGGTTGTAAACCAGACGATCGTGGCCGCCGTGCTTGCTTAAGATCGGTTTGCCCCACACGCCCGTGGGGCTGCGCAGGCGGACACTGACCGTGAGGGCCGAGCCGCTCAGGTTGAGGACGCCGCCGTCACCTTGTCCGGCGCTGAGGTATCCGCCGTCGAACTGGGCCACGCGGCCGTCGTTGCCGGTGGCGAGCGAATCGGCCAAATCGCGGCCTTCGAGCCGCACGCCGAATTTCACATTGCCCACCGCCGTAAGCGGATTGCGGCCGGCGGCGTCGCGAGTGCCGTCCATGTGCCACACGGCGACGGCCGAGCGGAAGATGTCGTCACAGTTGGCCGCGGGTTCGGCGGCGCGGGCTGTGGCGGCGAGGAGCAGAGCGGCCGTGATGACGAAGTTGGCGGAGCATGTAGTGTGCATCATTCGATCCCCATTTCTTTTTGAATGTTTTCCAGCGACCTGTTCGTGCGATGGCCGAGAAACGATAGAAGCCGCCCGCGGGCTTTACTGCTCATATTTCCGAGCGACTCATGCACAAGCGGCAGGACATCGCCACCGATTTCTCGGCGAATGGCGTCCCGAAGCCGTGCCCCCTCGGCCCGAAAGTTCGCGCGGAGTTCAGCAAGCTGGGGATCGCGCTCGTCCTGCGGTATCGATGCGGACGGAATCCTCGATATCCGGCGTCGCCGTGGCTGGGTGGAGTCGCCCTCCGACCCTTTCGTGCTCGTCAACCGTCTTCGTATCATGTGTCCCTCCCCTTATTGTATGATTCGAGAACCTGATTTTCCAACTCCGTCAAACGCAGGTCGAAGTCCAACGCCGCCCCAGGCTCGGCGGTGCGTTCAAAAATGATCTTGGCCGCGACAACGTCGCCCTTCTTGGCATTCTTGAGCAGCGCCTGGACGACGGCCTGAATGTCCTCCACGTTGATCGCGCTCACGAGGGCAACACGGATTGCCTGGACCTGTTTCGCCAGCGGGTTACCGCGCCCCGCCCTGTTGCCTGGCTGCCACCGGCCCTTCGGGTCGCGGACGCTGGTACTTGCGCCCGCAGGTGACGGCTCGGTCTGTATTCGCCTGCGTTCCATTGGCTGGTCTCCCAGGGTGGAAACTACCAATGCTCCATGCAATGCGGTAAGATTGTGGTAAAGTCGAGTAGCCATGCCATGAACGATGTCGGACAATTGACGAGGGCTGCGTTTCGTCGGACGGTTCGTTGGTTCAGCCTATTCATGTTCCTCTTCGCCGTGGCGATCTTCCTCCCCGGTGGGATCGGATGGACGAAGGGATGGGTTTTCCTGTTGGTCTTCCTTTTCCTGACGGTCCTAAGCGTCCCCTACCTCTGGCGAACCAATCCGGAAATCTTTGTTGCCCGTAGCGAGATTCATGCGGGAACGAAGGGCTGGGACAAGGTTATATTGTTGTTCCTAATCGCTTCGTTCTTGGCGATCTTGTCGGTGGCGGGGCTGGATAGCCGGTTTCATTGGTGTTCCGTGCCAATGTGGCTTATCGTTCTCGGTTACGTTCTCCTCTCGATTGGGATGGTCGGTTCTGTTTGGGTACAGGGCGTCAACAAGTTCGCCGAACCGGGCGTCCGCATCCAGACGGAGCGTGGGCACAGCGTTGTCGATACTGGCCCATACGCCATCGTGCGTCATCCTTTCTATGTCGCCGCCTTCTTCTTGTACGTTGGTTTTCCCCTGGCATTGGGATCATTCTGGGCACTAATTCCAGCCGCAATCGCTTCGCTGGTCCTGGTCGTAAGAACGGCCTTGGAGGACCGCATGCTGTACGCAGAGCTCGAAGGGTACAAGGAGTATGCTGGTCGGGTTCCATACCGGCTGATGCCTGGCGTGTGGTAGAGGGAGCCGTCATGGAATGACGGCGGGCGAGCCTCTCGCTTTCGGCTTCTGGCAGGAATAATGTTCAGGGTGGACCTACAAGGAGAAATCTCCCGTGGCCGTAGGCGTCGCCGCCGCAATGCGCCGCTGCGGCTGAATCCAAATCGGCTCTGCCGGTCGGATCGCCACTCGCGGCTTGGGCTGCACCTCGGCCGGTTGTCCGGGTGCGAGACGCCATTCGATGTGCTGAACCAACGTCGCCAAAACGAGCGTGATCTCCATCGATGCAAACGCCGCCCCAATACAAGCGTGCGGGCCGCGGCCGAACGGAAAGTACGCAAACGGCGGAATTGCCTGGTCCCGCTCGGGCGAGAAACGCTCAGGATCGAATCGCAGCGGATCGGGAAAGAACCGCATGTCGCGCTGGGTAACGAACGGATATATTAAGAACATGCCGCCCTTGGCGATCTGGTATCCGCCCAGCTCCACGTCTTCTACGTTCTCGCGCAAACATCTCCCAGGCCGGCGGCCAGAGTCGCAGCCCTTCCTTCACCACCATCGCTGTATAACGCAGCGCGGACAGATCAGCGATCGTCGCGTCCCGGCCCGCGAGCACCGCATCGGCTTCCGCGCGCACGCGGCGGCAAATCTCCGGATGTTTGGCCAGTTCAAAGAGCAGCCATGTCAGCCCCATCGAACTAGAATGATACCCGCCGTTGAATAGCGTCATCGCCTCGTCCACGGCTTGGGCCTCCAACATGCCGCCTTCGCTCTCCGGGCGATCGATCGCGCGGAGCAGAATCTCCAGCAAGTCATCCGGCCGCGAGCTCGCTGCCCGCCGCTCTGCCATCAACTCCCGCATCAACCCACGAAACTCCGCCACAATCGCCCGCTTCCGCCGTTTGCCACGCAGCGGAAACCAATCGGGCAGAACGAACCAGTTGTACTCCTCGCCCGCATAAATGCGCGACAGCTCAAACGCCAGCCGCGCGAAATGGGCAGCCCGCTCGGAAAGGTCCGCACTGAACAGCGCCTCACCGATAATCGTCAGCGCCAGCCGCGTCATATCGTGGTCCAGTTCGACGCGTTCCCGCCCGCGCCAGGCGTCGATCAACTGCCGCGTGCGCACGACCGTGATTTGCGCATAATGCTCCATCATCTGATGGTGAAAGATCGGCTGCAAGGCCAGTCGCTGCCGCAGCCAGGCCGGCCCTTCGCTCAGAATCAGTCCGTTGCCAAACCCACTGCCCAGCACCTTGCGCGAGCGGTCATGCTTGCGAAAACTCTTTTCCTTTGCCACCAGCACATCACGAATCAGTTCCGGCCCGTTCACTAGATACAGGCGACGCGTAAAAACCCGAAAGAACGCCAGATCGCCGTAGGTATGGCCTAGCCACGTTGCATAGCGAATCGGGTTCCACCACAAGCTGACCCCATGCCGCCAAGTGAGTCCAATGCCCGCATTAAAATTGACCGGGCCAGGTGGATGTTTGCGATGCATGACCGTCAGCTTTCTACACAACCCATCGTGCTTGGCGATACCGTCCGATGGGCTAACTACGGATATGAGTTTTGATCTTTCACAATGTTCCTGATTTTCGCGTGGACGCAAAGCCGTGTCAACAACAAGGTAACTGTTCAAGATGTCGGCAGGCGTTGAGGACGCCGGAACTGGCCGGGCAGGAGAGGGCCATGGTACGCCGCTCGAGTGAGCGAGGGCTCCGTGGGTTTCCCTATCCGGCCTCTTTTCGCCGCCTTCGGGTTGGCAAGGGCATTCGGCGCGGCCCTGTCATAACACGTTTGTGTCATGCCGGCCAATCATCTCGGGGAGTGTCCGGAGCGCGGCCGCCTGAAATAGAATCCATCGGGAGTGCAGCAATGAATCCACCGGAACCATTGGCCATCTATGATTGCAGCCTGCTGCGATGCCCCACGGGGTGGTCCTGCGCCAACGTGCGGGAGCTTCGCGACGGGATGTAGACCGTGCCCAACGTAGTGCTGAACGAGAAGACTCGCAAAGTGCGGCCTGCGGGCAGCCGATCCGCCCTCGACAACGACCAGGGCCGTCCCGTAGGGCAGAGCGGTGTCGGAGGCAACGACCAGCGTGCCGCCGGTGTAAGTGCCCGTGCCGCTGAGGATCAGCGTGCCAGGGCCGGCCTTCGCCAAAACGCTCGCCCCGTCCTTCTTGGCATTGCGGCGGCGCTATGCAATAATCGAGCCGAAGAGGATTGCGATCGACTCCATTTCGTTCGCAAGAACAAGTCCTCTTCTGAGCTCGTGCGACGATTGTGCGTATGACTGCGGTCGCGTCGGTTCGTCGTTCCATCAAAGCTCCTTTTCTGCCGTTCGGCCCATCCGCCCACTCGGCAGCCGATTTTCCGACAAGGCTGGGAACTTCTTGCCGCCGTCCAACGTCTTAATCAACACTATGTTCCTCAGCCGTTGAACCTTTAGCAGGTGACATATGTATCGCCGATTCGTGTCGTTTGCGCTGTTGATGGTGGGCTACTGTTTCAGTTTTTACACTGCCCTTGCGGAATCTCCACCTGCCAAGCAAGCGGCCCCCGAGCTGCGCCTGCACGTGGCGGGCCGCCAGACGGTGGGGGAAGCAAAGGGTTTCTCGCTGGCCGTCGAGGTCTCGAATCCGGGCACGCAAATGTTGCGGTATCTCGGCTACCGGCCCGATTCCTTTGCCCCGCCAATCCCCAAGGGGCAGATGATACCCATTTACCGCATCGAGTTGAAACAGGCCGGAAAATGGCAGCAGCATCCGATCATGTGGGATTGCGGCACGGGGATCGATGACGTTGAGTTTGCGGCGAAGACCTCGGCGACCTTCGGGGTTTGGCTGCCGGCCGGGCCCTGGGAGGCGGTCCGAATTGGAGTAGCCTGGCGTCCCGCGGCCGGCGACAAGGAGGCCGCGTTGGCGGTTGCCTGGAGCCCCGAGCTCACGCGGCAGGAGATCCGCCGGGGCTTGCCGCCCTTGCCGCCCCTCTCCGCCATCCCCCTCGCCCATGACCCGCAGCGGCCTACCACGTTCTACACACTCAAAAAGGCCGACGGCGATCAGGTCGTCTCGCTGCTCCGATCGCTGTTCATCGTCGTGGACCAGGCGCACCCTTACGCCACTTTCGAGTTCGAAGAAACCCAACCGGTCGATTCGTTGATTGTGGTGGCTTCCCCCGAACATCAAGCCGAGGTCGCCCGCGTGCTCGCGCTCGTGGATCCGCCGGAGAACCCGCCCGCAAAGGCCGTCGAGGGCAGTGCGCCGGAGCCGTTGGTCGTGGCTTACCCGATCCGGCACGCGGACGGCGATGCGGCCGCAGGGGTCCTGCGGTCGCTGTTCCTCGTGGTCAACCATCAAGTCGCCTACGCGCGGTTCGGCTACGATGCCCGCACGCGGTCGCTGATCGCCATCGCTTCACGCGAGCATCAGAAACAGATCGCCAAGGTCGTTGAGTTGCTCGACGTGCAGTCCGCCGACAAGGACGGGGCTAAACAGAGCGACGGCGAGCAACCGATCCGCGTCTACCAGGTCCGGCAGGCTGGCGGCGAGCAACTCGTCGCAAAGCTCCGGTCGCAGTTTGTCGTCGTCAATCACGAAAAGGCCGAGGCACGGTTCGCTTTCGACGCCCGGACGGGCCGGCTCATCGTGATCGCGGCCGAGAAGCTGCAGGCAAAGGTCAGCGCCGCGGTCGCCGCGTTGGACGGACCGCCGGGATGAGGCGAAATTCAGCAGGAGTGGTACAATCACCCCCGCTTCTTCTCCCCAGCAAACGCTCGCCCCGTCCTTCTTGGCATTGCGGCGGCGCTATGCAATAATCGAGCCGAAGAGGATTGCGATCGACTCCATTTCGTTCGCAAGAACAAGTCCTCTTTCGCAGTTTCCAAGAAGAATTCGTCACAGATTCAGGGAAGATTTGGCTGTTTCGTCACCTCAATGGCAGAAAGGCTGTTCTATGATCTCCATCACCATCACCGAAAAGCTGTGGGACGGCATCCGCCCCGGCAGCGTCAAGAAGACCGGCCTTAGCGAGGCCATCCGCGCCTTTGCGAAGGCGAACAAGGGATCGCCCGACACGCCCAAGGCCTACGACGACATGATCGCCGCCGTCGGCACGCTGGGCACGGCAATCGGCAAGGCTGAGGACGCCGTCAAAAAGGCCAAGGACGACAAGAAGGGCGCTGCCGCCAGACTCAAGACCTGGAAGCAGGAGTGTGACAAGGCCAGCGGCCAACTCGCCGCTGAGCGCAAGCAGTTGGGCCTTCTCAAGGCCAGCAAGGAGGCCGACGACTCGCTCAAGGAGTTGGCCAAGCAGGTCGACGAGGCTATTAAGGACGCCGGCCAGATGCTCAAGGACATGGAAAGCGGCGCCCTGAAGGACAGCAAGAAGATCTCCAGCGGCCTGCAAGACCTCCGCGGCGTCGTGCGCAATGGCCTGAAGGCCACGCAGAAGGACGGCTTCGTGGCCTATATCCGCACCTTCAAGCAGATTATGGACTGGGGCGTCAAGCCGGAGGACGTGCCCCTGCCGCCCAATGCCAAATCGATCAAGGAAAAGATGCCGACGCTCGAAGAGGCGGTCGAAAAGGTCCGGGTCAAGGCCGAGGAACTGCTGGAAGAGGCCGCCAAGGGTCGCACCGGCGAGGCGGCCGATTTGGCGCAAGACCTCATCGCTGATTATCGGAAGATGAAGGAGAACATCAAGGCGTTCATCCCGGCGGCCAAGAAGTTCGGCACCGACACCAAGGTGCTCGGCGACAGGTTCAAGGAACTCATCGGCAAGGGCACGCCTTACACCAAGCTCTTGGAACTGGTACAGGTGATGCACGGCAAGATCATGACCTTCGAGGAGAAAACGCTCACCGAGATCGCGCACGGGCGCATCGCTCGGGGCAACGTCCAGGCCAAGCGGATCAAGATCCGCGACTCGCTCAGGAGCAAGCCCAAGGTCTACGAGGAATTCGAGGCCATCGCCAGCGAGGAGTGGAACCTCATCATGGTGATCTATCGCGAGGTGTCGGAGCAGATCGCCCAGTCCCACCGCCAGGTCGAACGCGTCTGCCGGCTGATCGGCGACTCGTCGGAGGAAGCCAAGGGCCCGACCGACCAGTTGGCCAAGAAGTTCATTGACGATGTCAGGGACCTGACCAATAAGTTCATGTAGCAGGGATTAGCGCGCCGCACAAAGAGCCGCCAAGAGTTAAACGTCCACGCCGAGCGAGACGCCGGGTGGCCGCCGCGCCCGGATGCCTCCAGAAGGCGCTGGCCACCGTCGGTGAGGGCCTTGCGTGGCGATCAGGCCGAGGCCGTCACCGCTGCGAGGCGAAGTGATGTGGGTAATGCCAACATACTCTTCCGGCAGCCAGCCTTCGTTCATGCCAACCCGGTCAACTGAATCCGGTTGTTCGGCGGCGAGAGTTTACCACTTCCCGATTCGGCCTGCCACCACTCGGCAGCCCGCTCTGCCGACCAGTCGGCGGCGCAGCGGCATTCGCCGAGTGCGCGGTCGACGGCCGCGACCGTCGGGAAGCGATTGGCCGGGTCTTTTGCCAGACAGCGGGCGATGACTGCGGACAAGTCGGCCGGCGCGTCGGGCCGCAGTTCGGAAATGTCCGGCGGCGGTTGCGAGCGGTGCGCGGCGAGAAGTTGGCCGAAGGTCTTGCCCTGAAACGGCGGGCGGCCGATGAGGGCGAAAAACGCCACGGCGGCGAGTCCGTACACGTCGCCGCGCGCGTCCACGGCCAACTCGCCCGTCGCCTGCTCCGGGGACATGTAGTCGGGCGTGCCCAGGACCGTGCCGGTGCGGGTCAGTCGGCCCTCGGCGTCGGCGGACAGGTCCTGAACTAGCCCGAAGTCAAGCAGTTTTGCCACGTCCCGTTGGCCGCCGAGCGTGGCGACGATCACGTTGCCCGGCTTCAGGTCGCGGTGGACCAATCCCGCGGCATGCGCCTCGGCCAGCGCCCCGCACAATTGCCGGAGCAGGTACACGACCCGGCCCGGCGGCAATGGTCCGGTCCGGCCAACCAATTCCTCCAGCGTCGGGCCATCAAGGTACTCCATCACGAAGTAGAAGGTGCCGTCGGCGGCTCGACCGTAGTCATAGACCCGCACCGTGTTAGGGTGGGTCAGGGCGGTGACGGCTTGCACTTCCCGCGCGAAGCGGGCCGCGATGGCGGGGTGCGCGGCCAATTCTCCACGGATGAACTTCACGGCGCAGGGCCGCTTCAAGAGCCGGTGCTCGGCGAGCCAAACTTCCCCCATGCTGCCCTCGCCGAGTTTCCGCTTCAGCGTGTATTGGTCGATTTGCTCGGCCCGCCGCTCGGCCTCGAAGGCCCGCCGCTGAAGACCAAACGCGCGGGAGGCGGCGAAAATCGCGATGGCCGCCGGGAACGTCAGGCAGAGCGCGCTTTGAGCGATCAGCGCGAGGACGCGGCCTTCGCGCAGCAACGGATTTGCGACCGCCGCGGCGGGAATGATCGCCAGCGGCACGGCGGTCAGTACGGCCACCAGCAGCAGGCTGCGCCGCCGTGTGTTGGGGATCAGCACGCCGTAGGCCAGGATGAGGATGATGAACCCTTGCAGGGAGGTCAAGTCGTTAAAGCCCATCGCTAGCGCCGGCACGTTCCCGGCTGCGCCTTCGATCGGACTTGCCAGGACTTCGAAGCGATTAAGCCCCGCCGCCGCGGCGTAGGTGATGAAGAAGGCCAATTCCCATAGTCGTAGCGACCGAAGCGTCATTCCCGAAAACCACGACAAGGCGAAAGTACCGATCGCCGCCTCGGCGAATTGCGCGGCCAACCGCGCCCAAAAGTGACTCTCGCGAGGTTGAATGATCCCCTCTTGTTCCGCCATCGGGGTCAGGCGAATCATCGCGGCCAGCAGAACAATGAGAGCGAGAGCCAGCAGATGGACGAGGAGCAAGCGCCCGCGGAGCAATCGGCGGAGTTCCTCGTCGAAGCCGCTTCCGGGCATGCCGCAGCCCGGAACGAAAACCGCCGTCTCCGCGCCCTGGGAGACAGCAGACGCACTGGTCAATTTGGCGGACGGAACTGGCATCGCGACCTCGTTTGGACTGGGAAAGTAATCCATCAAAGGAGCATGCGCGGATCGTACGGCTCTGTTGGAGCCAACTCTCCGGCAAGGGCGCGCTCATGCAATTCCCAAGGCGACGCGCCCGCCTTGCGCGCGGCGATCATCTTGTCGGGATCGACCTGTGCCCGTCTTGGACGCTCGGCAAGAGAAGACTGCTCTTTCATGTGTTCCGTCGCCGTCCACGGGTTGCCATAGTTGTTGACGTTGAGCTCGACACTGTTCTGGTCCGGGTCCATGTAATAGAAACCCGTCTGCAAGGCCTCGTCTATGGCCAGCACCGGCAAGATGCCCAGGCCCTTCAGACGGCCATAGGTGCCCAGCAGATCGTCGAGTGTCTCGTACTCGAAGGCAACATGCTGCACCCGCACGTGGCGGGGTTTGTCGGGGTCGACGACAAGGCCAGGCGCTTCGAAGAGCACAATACGATGATTGACCTCGTCGTTGCTGACAAATGCCATGGCTGAAAATGGCGGCCCGTGTTGCGCTCGGGCCGGCATCGCCAAACGATAGTTGACCGTCATGCCCAGCACCTTGCGGTACCAGTCGAGCATGGCCTCCAGGTTGGCCGTCGTCAGCCCGAAGTGCTGCAGCTTCGGATGGACGGTGATCTCGGTATTCATGGGAATTCTTTCGAGTGGGAAGAAATCAGTGACGATTTGACAAGTCCTAAATGGACGATGACACGGCTTCTTGGCAACGAACCAAGGGCCAGCCTCCTTTGGTTGTTTTTGCGCTAGGCTCCGCCTTGGTAATTCGCTGCGACGCTTGAACTCAATGCATCCTCCGCTATAATACCTTAGATACTAGCTTTCTTTTTAGCAATATATCTCAGTTACTAAGATAATATCCCTAGGCTTCGACGGAGTCAAGGCCATGACAAAAGATCCTGAAAAACGCTCTGCGCTGCTTGCTGCCATCCCTCAGGAGTTCCGGCACCTCTCCACGGCGACCATCCTGTTCCACCAGGCCGTCGCGGACCGCCTCGGCATGCACCTCACGGACCATAAATGTGGGGATATTCTCGTGCAAACCGGGCCGATTACGGCCGGCGAACTGGCGGAGCGGACCGGGCTTTCGACGGGGGCGATCACCGGCGTCATCGACCGGCTCGAGCAGGCAGGATTCGTGCGTCGCGCCAAAGACCCGGACGACCGGCGGCGGGTTATTATCGAGCCGTTGCCCGAACGGATCAAAGGCCGGATCGTTCCTTTGTTCCAGTCGATCGGGCGTGGGATCGCCGATATGTGCGCCCGGTACAACACCCGGGAACTCGCCGCCATCCGCGAATTCATCGCCGGCTTTAACCAACTTACTTACGAGGAGGCTACAAAACTCCGCGAGGAGGGTTCGCACGCAAAGCCGGACAAGAGAACAAGGCCAACTGCATCGAAGTGACAGAAAAATCCGCAGGGTTCAGTTGGAGCATTTCGCGACTGCTTGCCTGCGGCGGAGGGGCATTCCGCCGCAGCCGAGGATTAGCCAGTCAGTACCGAGCGTCGCTGGAATCCGGCAAGTTCGAAAGCCGGGCGAACCTGATTCCCCTAAACGCTGGCAGGAGCAGACGCGCCGGGCTCGACGAAGAGCCGGCAACGGAAGGAAAGAAACCCGGCGCCCGTTTTCACGACGATACGATCACCAGCGCCAGTGCCTCTCGGAATTCGAGCGCTTAGTTCGGTGCGGAAGCCGACACCGCCCGACGCCATGGTCTTGCCGTCAATCGTCAGTCGCCCGGACGTATAGACGCTGTTCTCGAAGCGGACAGTGTGGCCCAGGTAGTCTATCTCCCACTGCTGCCGGACGCGACCGGCTGCAACCATCGCCGCAACTCCGCCGATCCACAAGGCGATGGCGACCGGCACAAGGCCAGGCATGAGCACCACAACTGCGAGCCCTAGGAGAATCCAGGCAAATCCGCCGATCAAGAGGAAGTGCTGATATTTTCGCGCCGATCGATCGGTCTCATCGAGCAAGAGTCGGGTGTATCTCTGGGCTGTAGCGGGCACCGTTGCTCGTGAAACAGTCGCGCCGATCGGCGCGTTGCCAGGTGCGTCACTGGTGGGCTTGTGACCTTCTTCGATGTCACAGTTTTCGCGCGTTCGGCGGATTATCCCGCCAAGTGAGACGCACCCCAGAACGAGCAGTCCGAGCCCCAACGCCAGCGCCACGAAGGGCCCGACGGAAGCGCCCTCGTGGGTCGTATCGCGCACGAAGTTTCCGAACGCGATGTTGGCGGCCGTGTCACCCGGCCCGGGAGTGACGGCGACTCGGCCAAATGCCTCCGCCCAAAGAAAGCTGCTTGTAACCGCCGTGACAACTGCTCCGCCCGCTATCATGGCCAGAGTCCGCCAAGAACGACTTGCCTGGAGATACTCCGCAATGACGAGCAACAGGAAAACTGCAAGAAACACCGCGCCGCTGACTAGTCCGTACCATCGCTCGTATCCGAAGGCAAAGATCGTGATGCCCAGAATCGACACCCAGCCCCAGGGCAAAAAGATTGCGCCTGCCCCCAATAGAGAACTAATCGTGGCCCAACCGCTGCAACCGGCCAACCACCGCCGCAGCCAGCGGGCCGCCCGGAGGTCAGTCGGATCGTGCTGCGACCCCTTCGTCCGGTGTGTGCTGGCGATCTGCTCGACTTCCGTCTTCACTTCACTGGCATGCTGATAGCGTTGCTCGGGTTCCTGTTCCAAGGCCCGCAACACGACTTCATCCAGGCGGACGTTGATCTGCACCTTTTTCGAGGGCGGCGCAAAGCGGCCAATGGGCAACTCGCCGGTCAGCAGTTCGTAGAACACCACTCCCAACGAATAGATGTCGGCCCGGTGATCGACGGCCTTATTGCCCTCCATCTGCTCGGGAGCCATGTAACGGAATGTACCCATAACCTGCTGCGTGGCGGTCAACGCAACGTCGCCGGGCGCCTGGCTGAGCAACTTGGCTAGTCCAAAGTCTGCAATCTTCACCCGGCCGCGCTTGTCGACGAGGATGTTCTCCGGCTTGATGTCGCGGTGGACGATCCCTTCGTCGTGGGCGAATTGCAGGGCGTCGCAGACCTGCGGCACGATGGCCAGGGCCTCCTTCAGCGACATGCCGCCTGACTGGATCGCTTGGCGCAAGTTCACTCCGTCGATGTACTCCATGACGAAGAAGAATAGTCCATCACCGGTCCGGCCAAAGTCGTGGACAGCAACGATGTTCGGGTGGCTGAGCCGAGCCAAAGCGCGGGCCTCTCGTGTAAACCGCTCGGCAAACGCTGCGTCGGCGCCTAGCTCGGGCGGAAGGATCTTGACGGCTACGAGCCGATCCAACTCCTTCTGCCGGGCCTTGTAGACTGCACCCATGCCCCCTATGCCGAGGAGTTCGAGGAGTTCCAATTGTGGAAATCGCCCGGCTAGTTCTTCGACCGACGGCGGCTCGAACCTAGAGGAAGCCGGACTTGGGGCCGTCGGCGCAAATTGAGGTTTCGCCTGGCCCGCACTCTCGAAGCCGGCTCGTACCAGGCAGTTAGGACACAGCCCGGCGGGGGCATCTTCAGGAAGATGGACGCCACATTTTGGGCAAATAGGCGGCTTGTTCATCGCTTTTTCCTTCAACTGAAAGGTCGTCTACCTTCTAGTACAGGTTTCCTTGGAACCAGTAACACGGTTCTCTGCAACTATCCGCCCAAGGTCGCCAAAAGCCTCCCGATCTCGTCATCCACTTCCGCTTCGTGGGCCACGGTCCGGGCAACCTCGTCTCGGAAAAGCTGGCGGTATCGCTTGCGCATCCGAAACGCCGCCTGCTTGGCCGCCGCGGGGCTTATCCCCAGGGCCTCCGCCGCCCGGTCGTAGTCGGCGGCGGTTGCATCGCCTGCCAGAGTGGCTTTGAGCTGCTCGAAGTGCTCGGCTTTGCCGGCTTCAGCCAGCTCGATGCGCAGGCTTTCCAACACCTGATCCAGCAGCGTCAGCACCCAGCGCCGCTCGTAGAGCCTCTCCGCCGTTAGCTCGTGGGTTGGTTCGATCCTGTATCGCGATTCGCCCGAGTCAAAATCCAACGACAACGGCGTCTTCCCCGCGCCACGTTTCTCGGCCCGCGCCTTTTCCCATTCGTTGCTGAGGAAGTTCTTGAGAGCCGTAACGAGGAAATCGCGAAAACGCCCGCGATGGTGATCCGCTCGGGCGATGGCTTGTTTTTCGAGCAGATGGGCGAAGAAAGCCTGTGTCAGGTCTTGCGCCTCATGGACGTTGTCAACGCGACGACGAACATACGCGTATAGCGGATACCAATAGGCCTCGCAGAGCTGAGCCAGTGCGATTCGCGCTTGGTGCTGGTCGATATCCCCAGCGGCCAGCACGACGCTCCATTGCGTGGTAGCGAAGAGCCTTTTCCCCTCTGCCGGCGGCATGTTGGACTGATCGGCGGACATGGCCAAATTATACACAGTCTCAAGATACCTTCCGCGGAGTCTCCTTGAGCACCGGTTCCCCTCAATCTAGTGGGTGTCGATCTGGTGTCCGTTACCGGCGGAATGATTGATCGTCAGCGGACCAGGCACATCAATCACGACCTGGTCGAAGGAGGCCGGGACCGCATCGGAATTCCCGTTGGCGGCATCGCCCCAACTGCTCGTCCCAGCCCCTCCGGTCCAGGCGACGGTCGGCATTACAATCGTGATGCTTCGGTTGGCGGGCGAACTACTGTAGGTGCCGTCGTTGGCGGTAAAAGACACTGTGCGACTAGATTGCTCGCAAGAATTCTAATGCGGCGGTCCCCCGAGATTATAATTATCCAACTCTATAGCGGGGGGGAATTCGTCCGGTATACAACGATACTGGGGGCGGCCGAGCAACAACCAGATTCGAGATTCGGCGGGGCAGTTCTTGCTACATTATGAGCTCATGCGACCGCTATCGGCGCTATTCGAGACACTTATCCAGAGCGGGACTGAAATAACCAATGCTTAAGGATTGCATTAGAACCATGACCCGTGAAAATTTCACGTATCGTTCGTATCCCACTTTGCTGCGATTGGTTGAATTCGGCACGATAGGTAAGATGCACGGCTCCTACAATACATTTTGAAAAGCAAAGCGGAACCGTCGTGAGCCGGTCGGGTTTCATGGCATAGTACGCGACATGGGGTCAGGGCAAACCTCCACAGTTGTTCACTTTTGCCGTAGATAAATGATCGAACGCCTGCGCTTCGCGCCCCTCCGCCGTTGGATTCGCCGTTACGATCGCGGGTTCCAGAACCTGGTTGCCCAGACCGAGGAACTCAATCGCCGGATGATGGAAGCCGAGCGCCAGAAGGCCGCTTTGGAAACGAACCTCGGCCAGGCGGCTGCCCGTGAAGAAGGGCTCAAGCAGCAGATCGCCCTTCTACAAGCAGACCTTCAGCGTGAGACCTGGGCGACGAATGTTCTTGACGACAATTTCATTGCCGGCCGCGTCGCACCCAGCCGCAAGCACGCCTGGCTCGTCGCGGCGCCGAAGAGCGGTTCGACCTGGTTGACGAGGATGCTCATTCAGCTTCTCGGCTGGCAGCCGCACATGCTGGTCCCTACCTGGGACCGCCGCGAGCAGGAGATCGATGTGCGGCGGATGCTGGAGTTTCCCGACGTCGACCTGTTCACGATCCAGCAGCATTGCCGCTACTCGGGGCCGACGCGCGATTTCATCAAGAATTTCCGCGTGCAGGTGATTCTGCAAGGACGGAATCTGTGGGACAGCGTGGTGAGTCTCCGCGACCATTTCCTGCAGGAATCGACCATCACTCCCGTGTGTTATGCGGACGATACTTTCCGTAGCCAGCCGCTCGTCCGCCAGCTCGATTGGGTCATCGACCTGGCAGTCCCCTGGTTTCTCAGCTTCTACGCGTCCTGGTTCACCGGCCGGCAGGCGGGCGAAGTCGATTTCTTTTGGATCGACTACGAATCGTTGTGTCGCGACACTGCCGGGCAACTTCGGCGGATCGTCCAGCACCTTGGCCTTTCGCGGTCCGACGACGAAATCGAGGAAGCGATACAGCAGACGGTAGGTGCCCCCACGCGGTTGAATGTCGGCCGTGCCGGCCGCGGCGCAGAGATGCTCACCCAGGGGCAAAAGGACCGCATTGCCCACCTGCGGGCGTACTATCCGCATATCGATTTTTCCCCCGTCGGTCTCAATTGACGGCGGCCAAGAACCGAGGACGCATGGTACTGTCCACAGGCACCATTGAGATGCCAATCACGTCCGGCTGGGCCATTTTTTCAGCGCCTTGGGGATTTTCGTCTTGCCCCAATCGTGGCAATGGATTATCTTCCTGCCAAAATGCCTAGCCACACCGTAAACCGCAGGATAACGCAGTGTGACATTCTTCCGGCGTTTTCGTCCTAATAAGTGACAGGCCGACGGCCTGAGCTTGAAGGAGGTTTCAATCCTGGAAATGCAAGCGGGGAGCCCCTGCGCGACAGGCGAGGTTTGACCCCACCTCTTTGTGACAAGCCGAGCCCCCTGATGAGTTCACAAGCCTTCAGTCTATCCCGTGCCCTGCAATATCAGCAGGCGGGGCAATTGGATGCCGCGGCAGATATTTATCGAGATATTCTTGCCGATGATCCTCACAATGCCGACGCCCGGCACTTGCTCGGTCTGGTAGCGCTTCAGGCTGGAAAATTTGATGTGGCGGCGAACGAGATCCTTCGCGCCATTCGCCTGAAAAGCAACGTTGCCGTGTATCACTCCAATCTGGGGGTTGCCTACCAAGGGTTGAAGAAGCTGGACGAGGCGATTGCCAGTTTTCGCCGCGCGGTCAAGCTGGAGCCCAACTATCCCGAGGCCCACAACAACCTGGCCAACGCCCTGCGTGAGCAGGGCAAACTTCCCGAGGCGATCGCGTCCTGGCGGCGCGCCGCGGGGCTAAAGCCGAATTACATCGACGCCCGCTTGAACCTGGCGGTCGCGCTCCGCCAGGTGGGCGATACGGAGGGGTCCATCGCTTGCCTGCGCGAGGTTTTGCGGCTCAAGCCGGATCGCGCCGACTATTGCAACAACCTGGCGGCCGCCTTGCACGTGCAAGGGAAAGTGGACGAGGCGATCGCCTTCTACCGACGCGCCATCGAGCTCGACCCGAAGTTCGTCCTGCCGCACAACAACCTGGGCAACGTCCTGCAGGAGCAGGGACAACTTGAAGAGGCTTGCCGCTGCTACCAGCGGGCAATTCAACTGAAACCCGACTTTGCCCAGGCCTACATCGGCCTCGCCTCGACCCGAAACGAACAGGGAGACAGCGCCGACGCGGTCCGCCACTACTTGACCGCCATCCAAATCGCGCCCGGCCTGGCGGCGGCCCAGTGCAACCTGGGCATCGTTCTGGAAGAGCAGGGCGACTTTGCCGGCGCAGAAAAGTACTTTCGCTCGGCGATCGCCGCCGATTTTCACTATGCGGCCGCGCACGCCGAACTTGCCAACCTGCTGCGGGCCGCGCTCCCCGCCGAGGACATGGCCGCCCAACAGCAACTCCTTGCCGATTCCGGCTTGACGCAGGAACAACGGGCGGCGCTGCACTTCGGCCTGGCGCAAGTGTTAGACGCCCGCGGGGCGTATGCCGGGGCCGCGGAACACGCGAACGCGGGGAACGCCTTGCGTCTGGTCCAGTGGAGCACCGCCGGCCAAGGACATGACCCCGAGGCCCACTCGCAGTTTGTGGACCGCATCCTGGCGGAATTCACGCCGGAATTCTTCGCCAGCGTGCGCGACTTCGGCGTGGAATCCCAACGGCCCGTGTTCGTCGTTGGCTTGCCGCGGTCGGGGACGACGCTGATCGAACAGATTCTCGCCGCGCACTCCCGTGTCTTCGGGGCCGGCGAATTGCTTCTCGTGCGCAACGCCTTTGCCGCAACGTATGAGAACGGAAAGAACCCCGGTTTGCAACCTGCCGGCCTGCGCGAATGCATCCAGCGGCTGGCGCTGCGGCACTTGGATGAGTTGCAGCGGCGGAATGCCACGGCGCTGCGGGTGGTCGACAAAATGCCGGACAATTACCTCTATCTTGGATCCCTGGCCGCGCTATTTCCCCGGGCGCGGTTCATCCACTGCCGGCGCAACTTGCGCGACGTGGCCGTGTCGTGCTGGATGACAAACTTCCGCGCCGTCCGCTGGGCCAGCGATGCGGGCCATATTGCCGCACGGTTTCGCGATTACCAGCGGCTGATGGACCATTGGCGCAAGGTCCTGCCGGCGCCGGTCCTCGATGTTTCCTACGAAGAGACCGTGACCAATCTGGAGGCGGTCGCCCGCCGTCTCGTGGCTTGGTGCGGTCTGGAATGGGAGCCTGGCTGCCTGGAGTTTCATCGTGGCAAACGCGCCGTCCGCACCGCCAGTTCCGTCCAGGTCAGGCAACCCCTTTATGCAACGTCCGTGGGTAGGTGGCGACACTACGAACAGGCCCTGGCAACTCTGCTGAGCGCGATTCCGGGCGGGCGGTAAAATATATGCCATGGTGACAATTCCCCAAACACTAACGCTTGCCATCCAACACCATCAAGCCGGTCGGCTACAAGCCGCCGAGCAGATCTACCGGCAGATTCTCGCGGTCGAGCCGAATCATGCCGACGCGATACATCTTCTCGGCGTGGCGGCTGCCCAAGCGGGCAAACAAGAGGTCGCCGTCGAATACATGCGACAGGCAATCCGATTGCAAGGGAACGTGCCTTACTTCCATTACAATTTAGGTGAAGCGTATCGCGATTTGCTCAGGATTTCCGACGCGGTCGCCTGTTATCGCCGGGCACTGGAACTGAAACCGGATTATGCCGAGGCCCACAACAACCTGGGGGCTGCGTTGAACGAGCAGGGAAATCCGGACGAAGCGGTCGCCTGCTGCCGCCGGGCGCTGACACTGAATCCGGGCTTTGCCGGGGCACACAACAACCTGGGCAATGCGTTGAAGGACCAGGGTAAGCTGGATGAAGCGGTCGTCTGCTATCGCCGGGCACTGGAACTGCAGCCGGCTTATGCCGAGGCATACAACAACCTGGGCGCCGTGTTGAACAACCAAGGGAAGCTGGACGATGCGATCGCCTGCTACCGCCGAGCGCTGGACCTGAAGCCGGATTACGCCGAGACACACAACAACCTGGGCTGCGCGTTGGCGGAGATCGGCGATCTTCAGGGCGCGGAAGAGTCCTTCCGCACCGCGTTGCGGCACAATTCCAGGTTCGCCGCCGCGCATTACAAATTGACGGAACTCCTGGGCGGCAAACTTTCGGAGAAGGACCTGACCGCGCAACGTCGGTTGTTGGAGGAAACGCGGTTGCCGGACGCACAACGCTTGTGGCTGCACTTCGGCCTAGCCCAAGTCATGGACGCGCGGGGCGAGTATACTGAGGCCGCCGAACACCTTGAGCGAGGAAACTCGCTGCAACGCTCCGAATGGCGTAAGCGCGCGCAGGAATATGACCCGAAAGCCTGCGAGATTCTCGTCAGCCGGATGATCGGAGTCTGCGGGCCTGATTTCTTCGATCGCGTTCGCGGTTTTGGGCTGGAAAGCGAAGTTCCCGTGTTCATCTTCGGGCTGCCGCGATCCGGAACGTCGCTCGTCGAGCAGATCTTGGCCAGCCATTCCCAAGTCTGCGGTGCGGGGGAGATCCGACTAGCCAGCGATACTATGGCTGCGCTCGGCGGACAAGGCGTAGACCCCATCGAGGGCCTTCGCCAGTTGAACCGCCAGACGGCCTTGCGCCTCGCTGCACGGCACTTGGAAAGACTTCGCGAACTTAGTCGCACAGCTCCTCGCGTCGTGGACAAGATGCCGGACAATTACTTGTATCTCGGTCTGCTCGCGAGCCTATTTCCTCGGGCGAAGTTCATTCATTGCCGCCGCGATTTGCGCGACGTGGCCATCTCCTGTTGGAAAGCGCATTTTCAGGGGGTTCGCTGGGCCAACGACCAAGAACACATTGCTTCACGATTTTACGAGCACCAACGGATTATGGAGCACTGGCGAAAGGTCCTGCCGGTACCCCTGTTAGAGGTGGACTACGAGGAGACGGTGGCCGATCTGGAAAGCGTGGCCCGACGCCTCGTGGACTGGTGCGGTCTGAAGTGGGAGCCAAAATGTTTGGAATTCCATCAGACGAAGCGGCCGGTCAGCACGGCCAGCGCCGTCCAAGTGCGCCAGCCGATCTTCAGGACATCGGTGGGAAGATGGAAGCACTACGAACAGGCCCTGGCTTCGCTGCTGAGCGCGATTCCCGGTGGGCGGTGACAATTCACGGGTTTTGTCTTAGGCAGCGTAAACGAATACGCCGTGCAAGAAAAACCACGACTCGCCGGTTAAGCGAGTCATGGAGGCCGTAACGTAAATGAAAGAGGAATTTTCGCAGACTTTCGCCAGAATAGTCGGCAAAGCGGGCTCCACCGGGGACGTGTGCCTCGGCTTCCCACGAAACTCTTGACAACGATTGGGGTTCAAATGGCTAACCATTTCTGCCGAAGCATCCGGAAGGCACTCGGATCGCCACCTTCCACTTCGCAGTTCCCGGCGACCGGGAGAATGAACCATGCCCAAGAATTGGACCGTATTCGTTGTCGACGACGACCCGGCGGCACGAGAATCGCTGCGGTGGATGCTGGAGCAAGCCGATTTCCGCGTCAAAGAGTTCCGGTTGGCCCGGAAGTTCCTGGATTCCTGCCGCCCGAAAGAAACAGGCTGCCTGGTGCTCGATGTGCGGATGCCAGGAATGGACGGCCTGACGTTGCAAGAGACTCTTCGTGAGCGCGGGATTCGCCTGCCGATCATCTTTATTACGGCCTACGGCGACGTGCCGACGTGCGCCCGCGCGTTCCGGGGAGGAGCGGTCGATTTTCTGGAAAAACCGGTGAACGAGAAGGTGCTGTTGGATCACATCGAAAGGCTCATCGCACAGGAAGAGCAGCGCCGCGGCAGCAACGGGATCGCTTATTTTGCCGACCGCGTGAGCCTGCTCACGCCGGCCGAAACGGAAGTGCTGAAAGGATTGATTCGGGGGAAAAGCATCAAGGACATTGCCCATGCGAGAAAGGTGTCCGTGCAGACCATCTGGCGGCATCAGGTGAATATTTTTCACAAGATCGGTGTGAAAAGCCAAATCGAGTTGGTGCGCGCCGTCACCCAGTGGCAGATTCAACACGGATAGCAATCGGGGATCGCCGATCATTGAGATGTGGCAGGTTGCGAATGTGGCTGCTGGGCTCGATCGAGATCCATGACTGCCGGTCCCTCCGCAGTCGATCGACCGCGAAGCGGATCGTCGAGAGGGCCGGGGCCAGCATCCTGACCAGCGAGACTTACACGAGTGCGACGCCGCTTCCGCGAAGTCGAAACTCAAAGCGAGCTGCTGACATTCGAAAACACGCTGCTGGCCGATGTGCCGATCGTGGTAATCGCCGCGAGGCAGACGCAGATGATCAGCGCGAGCATCACGGCGTACTCGACGGCAGTTGGGCCCTCTTCCGCGACCAGGAAGCGACGCAGACCGATTAGTAACGACTTCATAATAACGCCTTTTTGGTAAACGGAACTTAAAAGCAAACGCCATACTCGCCCGAGGCGGGTTGGGATGATCATGCCTACGGCGCAAGATCCCTCTACTAAAGCGTAAGCCACGACGGGCGTGGGTACTTGGAAGTTCCACGTGAAAATTTCGCAGGACGGAGGTGTAAACAGCGCTCTGATCGGACGAAGCGTTACAATCCTAACCCTGTCGAACGAGCCTGGGCCGCTATCCAGGCAGGCGTGTTTTATCCGGGGTCGGTGGCAGTGTCCGAGGTGCCCAGAGAAGAATGCCGATCGCTGCCCAGACATTAGCCGCCCGCAAGGGCCGCCGATGGTTGGGCCATTCGTTTACCTATCGCAGGCAGGCCAGTGGCCCCACCGACGCCCGACTTGCTGGTCAAGCTGCCCTTCGTGCAGCGTGCGCCGGGGACGAATGCGAAGCGAAGGACAGGATGGCTGGGGCGTCTTGTCGGTCGAAGGCCGCTGGCTTTGCAGTTTTCGCTACCCTGCGCGGCCAGGGATCATAGCCAACAAGGCCGATTTCACCGTGCGGGATCGGATTCGCCGGGGACAGGAATCGCCGGTCATCGGCCATACTCGGCAAACACGGCATCCAAAGCCAGGATCGCCACATCCTTCTTGCGCTGCTGGTCCGAACTATCCGAACTGTTTGCAGCCTGCACCAGCCAGGCCAGATCCCCGCCAATCCTCTTGGCAGTTGAAGGTCCCACGAACCGGTTTACAGCAGATGTGCGCGACGGGGTAATGGGAACGGACTGCGGATACGGCATCAGCCCCGGCGCAATGGTCCGGCGGACTACGTTCGGAGACTGCGACATCAATGGCGTCGCCATTGACGACTGCGAGTTGCTACCACCAACTGGGCCATTGTTTACGACCTGGGGTAATGTGAACAGCGGCAAGGTAACCGGGGGGGGTGTCACGTCCGCTGGCGATTGCACCAACGGCATAGCGGACGAATCAACAGCGGGCACCGAACTCAGCCTCGCAGGACTACTGGAAGCTGAGGCCTCGGCACTAGCGATCGTGGGAGTTGTGGTCGCCACGACTTCGGATGGAGTCGCGTCAACGGACGAAGTCAAGAAGAGGGCCGCGCCGCGCCGATTGTCAGGTTTGTGCCTGCGGCGATCGCGGACGTGTTGGACACGATGAGTGTGCCCGCGGCGACCGTGGTGCCGCCGCTGTAGCTGTTCGCGCCGCTGAGAATCACCGTCCCCTGACCCGGAGTACCAGGTACCCCGCCGATGGTCAGCCCGCCCGCGCCGCTGATCCCGCCGGCGATGGTCAATGGGGTGCCGGCAACCGGAAGCACGGTCACGTTGCTGTCCAGCTCCAGGGGGCCAGTAATCGTATCCGTGCCCGCGTCGATTTCCGGCTGATTCACCAGGGGATTGCCAAACTGGTCGAATGCCGTCGCCACCGGCGGCTGGCCGGCAAGGCTGATGCTCGTCAGCGTCTGGTTCACGGTCACGCTTACGCTGCTGGTTGCCGTCAGCCCGGCCGTGTCCGTAATCGTTACCGTGAAGCCGTAGGTTCCCGCCGTGCTGAAGATGGCCGTGGTGTTCTTTGCGGCGTTGCTGCCGTTGACGAGGAATGTTGGCGGCGTGGCCCCATTGAGAAGCGTTGTCGCCGCCCAACTGTAGGTCAGGCTTGGCTCACCCGAGGGATCCGCCCCCAGCACCGAAAGAGCGGTAGTCGTGCCGGTGACCGTGGCGGGCGTGGCACTGGCCGCCGTCGCCACCACAGTGTTGTCCACCGTGAAGGTCGCGCTCGGCCCGGCGGCCGGGGCCGTGTTGCCGGCCAAGTCGATGGCGGTCCCTGCCGCGATCGAAATCCCCAGAGAACCGTTGCCGGTAATGTTGCTGATGGCCACCGTGTAGGTCTGGCCCGAGCCGGCAACGCTGACCGTGCCGCTGGCGTTTCCGGTAGGATCCAGGGTAATGTCTCCGGCGACCAGCGAGCTGGAACCGAAATAGGCGTCGGCATAGGTCACCGTGTACGCGACCGTATCGCTGGCGTTAGCATAGGCGGCCGAGGGGCTGCCGATCGTGATCGTCGGTGCGGTCGTGTCGATCGTATACAGCGGCCCCGTGAAATTGCCGTCGCCGACGGCCGTGCCGCCCAGGAGATTGTTGTACTGGTCGACGATGGAATTGCTGTCCACAAGGTCCAGGCCCAGCGAGCCGTTGCCGGAAACGTTTTTGACGGTCACGGTGTACGTGGCGCCGCTGCCGCTGACAGACGCGATCGTGCCGGAGGTGCCGCTGGTGACCAGGGTGAAGTCGGATGCCGCGACGCCCGTCACGCTCTCGTTGAAGGCCACCGTGTACTGGACGGTCGAGGCATTCGTGATCGTCGATCCGACGGTGCTGATCGATTGGACCACGGGGTTGCTCTCGGTCCAGGTGGTGCTGGCCCCGGTCGTAAGCACGTTGCCGTAGGCGTCGGTGACGTTCCAACCGGCGGTGGTGAGCGTGAGGGTGTACGTGCCGGACGTGCTCGTAAAGGCGGCGAGATTGCCGAGCGTCCAGTTCTGGTAGTTGGAAGTGCTGAGGGTCGCGCCGTCGAGCGGTTCGCTGGCGGTCACCCCGTTGACCGTGAGGTTCAACTGCAGGTCCGCCATCGTGAAGTTCTCCACCGGCTCGCTGAAGGCGATGACCACCGAGTTGACCGGCGTGAGCGTCGGCGATGTGGGAGCGGTAATGCTCACGGTAGGCGGCGTCGTGGCCACCGTCAAGGAATCAAGCGCGGAGTCGAACGCCTCCGCCGTGTCGGTCCCGGCCGCGAGGACGTTATAGGTACCGGTGCCCAGGGCGGAAATGTCGCCTTGCGGCAGCGACCAGGCGCCGGCGCCGTTGTTCGCCGCGGCATAGTAGACGCCATTGACCCGCACCGTCACCGTCGCCGCCGGATCGGTGACGGTGCCCGTCAAGGCGGGCGAGGCGCTGCCGGTGGCCAGCGGATTGACGCTGATGCTGAAGGGGGGAGCAACGTAAGTGAAATTGTTTCCCACGCTGAGTCCGCCGTTGATCGTGTCGCCGATCAGATGGAAACTCGGGCCGAAGCTCGTCTGCGTGCCGGCCGCCGCCGAGAGCTCCAGCCGCGGCGCGTCTGTAGCGCCGTTGAAATAATACAGGTCGATCGGGTACGTGCCCGCGGCCGTAAACGTCGTCACGCCCAGCGAGTCGGCAATCGTCCGCGTGCCGCTGTAGCTCATCGTGCTGCCGTAGGTCGTTCCCGTGCTGCTGCCCGTGAAAGTCTGCGCCGATCGACAGTTGGAAACCGTCGCTGCTGGTGACGTCGAAGGTGTAAGTCCCCGGTGTGACGATCTGGATCGTGCCTTGGACCTGAACGGCGAAATCGTGGTCCAAGGCCGTCTGTGCCGTCGCGCTGTCGCCGAAGGGGAAGGAGGTAAAATGCCCCCCGGTGGCCACGTCTTCCGGATCGTAGTAGTCGGCCACGGCTGCTGTGTAGTTGGTGACCGTTGCCGTGCCAGGAGTAGCGATCAGGCTGATGCCTTGCGCAATCGTGGTCAGCGTGGAAGTAGTCTGCACGCTGACGACCGAGAGGTTGCCGCTGTCCGGGGGCGAGGCCAGGTTGGTGTTGAACTCGATCACGTAGGGGTAGCTCGAGTTCGTCTGGGAACGGTCGTCCCAAGTGCCGCCGCCGGGGACCGCCGCCACGTAGTTGGCCGGCCCAATCCCGTTGGAACTGTTGTTCGGCTGACCGCTTTCCCAGTTCTGATAGCTGAATGCCTCGCCGTCGACCCACGCGAAGCCGTCCCCCCTCTGGGGGACGGTGGCCGTCATCCCGCCCGACGCGTTGCTCGTCGGCGTGCCGCTCATCGTGTAGGTGAACGTGTAATTACCCGACGTGCCCGACGTGCTCGTGACGAGGAAGGTCCCGTCGTACAGCGCCGGCGTCGCCCCGGCGATGACGACCTGCTCGCCGACTTCGCCTGAAGCGGTGGGGCCCGCCGTTCCATTTGCCACCGACGTCGTGACGGTGGCCGTTGTCCCGCTATAAGTAATGCTCGTGATCGGTATGATGGTTGAGCTTGGCGCGATCCCTGTGGCCGGAAGGGGACTGTAGTCCGTGGGCCCGTAGTCGTAGGCGCCAGGATAGGCAGTGCTGTTCGTCAGGCCGGTCCAATACTCCACGTTGCTCGTCGCGCCGCCCATCAGGCTGTTGAGGAACGTGACCTCCGCGGCGCTGCGGATCGTCGGCAGATTCCCTTTCACGCCCATGAACGTCTGGCTCTGGGCATTCGCTTCGGCCGCAGTCCAGGTAGTGGCCGTCGTCACCGTCTCATAGTAGTTCCAGGTGCCGTTCGGTCCGAACGGCGCGTAGTATCCCGGACCGGGCAAGGTCGTCGGCGTCGAACCGGTCGAATAGGTGAACGTGTCGGTCGAGGCGGGCAAGGCCGACAGGGCCGCCGTGTCGACATTGCTGGCGGTCAAGGTGTGGCTGCCGGCGCCCAGGGCCGAGGTGCTCAGGAGCACGCTGCAGTCGTCCGGCTCCAAGACCGCGGAACTCACGGTCACGCCGCCACTGATCTGGTAGTTGCCGGCCACCTCGGAGGAAACGGGATCGACGGGCTCGGTAAAGGTCACCAGCACCGAGGTGGTATTGGGGGTGCCGATCGAGGCGATGCCGGCCGAGGAGAGGCTGATGGGCAGCGAGAGCGTGCCTTGCACGCCGTCGTAATTCACGGCCGCCACCTGGTACGAATACTGCGCCTGCGATGAAATCCCGCTGCTATCCGTATAGCTGGTGGTGGTCGACGTGGCGTACAGCGAGCTGTTACGGTAGATGTTGTAGTGATCGACGCCGCTGGGCAGGCCCGTAACGGGGCTCCAGGCCAGCGTGATTGGGGTGTTGCTGGCGGTCACCGTGGCCTGGAGATTGGCCGGGGCCGGCGGCACGGTCGTGTCGACCACCGCGTCGCCCAGGGCGAGGCCGCCGGCCGTCGAGTTGCCGACTAGCTCGAAGTTGCTGTTAAAGGACGTGTAGCTGCCCGCGGCCGCGGACAGTTCCAGCGATCCGGGCCCGCCGCCGTTGAAGTACAGGACGCTGAGCGGATAATAACCAGCGGCGGGAAAGTCGACCACGCCCAGCGTGTCGGCCGTCCCTCGGCCCCCGTTGTATTGCAGCTCGTCGCTGCCGCTGGAATTGGTCGCATTGGTAAGCGTGGTGAAGGTGACGCCGGGAATCGTCAACTGGAAGCCATCGTCGGTGGGGCAGTCGAACGTGTAATTGCCCGCCGCCGGGATGTAGACATCGGTGCTGGCCGTGATGACGATATCTTGCATGTCGTCGGAAATCGACGTTCTCGTTCGGCATCAGGATGTCTCCGCTGAAGTCACCCAGATCGGTGCTGCTGCCGGTCGTAAAGTTGAGCACCGCAGGGGTGAATGCCTGCGACCAGCTTTGATCCTCGACCGAATCGACGACCGATGTCGCGTCGGTCAGGCTGCCCAAGGTGCCCCAATTGGCCTGGTACATCGTGGCGGTCCAGTCCGGCAACGCGTACGTGATCGTGTCTGTCTGCGTGGCCGGCAACTGGTCGCCCGAAACCGTCGTCACGTTCTTTATGGTGACCGTGTACTGCGATCCCAGCGTCATGGCCGAGGAAAGGGTCAACGTCACCTCGGTATTGTGGCGGCCGATCGCCACGCTGGAGACGGCAATGCCTGTTACGCTGTAGTTGCTCAGGGTCGTGGCCGGACCGGTCGTCAGCGGCTCGCTAAAGTAGATCGAGATCTGCGTCGCGGTAGGTTCGGCGCTGCCGATTACCGAAGGCAGGCCGATGCTGACGCTCGCGGACGGGGCGCTTGCGTATCCGTCGCGGTTGACGGCCGTCACGGTATAGGTGTAATTCGTTCCGGCCACGATCGTCGTGTCCGTATAGGAAGTCGTGGTCGATGTACCGATGGCGCTGCCGTCGCGATAAATCTCGTAGTAGGCCACGTAGCTCCGCAGGTCGGAAGAGGCGCTCCAGGTGAGGTTGACTTCCGAAGTCGGGCTCAAGAGGGCTTGGCCCGCCAGGTTGGTGGGAACGGTGGGCGGCAACGTGTCGATGACCAGGTTGGCCTGGCCGGGCGTGCCGCCCAGGTTGCTCGCCTCCCAGTTGATGGCGTCGTTGCCGTAGTCGGCCGTATGGATGCGGATCAGGGCCGGGCCGTTGCCGTCCGGCTGCAGCGGCCATGGCACCGTGTTGTTGTAACTGACGTGGTCCACCCGGTAAAAGGGCACGTAACCGTCGCTCGCCGCCACGCTGCCGCTGGTCAAGTTGCCGAGTTGATAGATGTCGACCGTGTCGCCGCCGTTGTTGAGGTGGCCCGAATAAACGCCCAGCACCAGGATGTTGTTGTTATTGGTGGGGTTGTAGCGCTCCTCGAACGCCGCGTAGTTGCTCACCAGGACCGCGTATTGGCCGGGGGCCAGGGTTGCCGTCGGGTGTTGGATCGAGTAGGAGTTGAACGCCGGCGTGCCGAGCACGGTGGTCCCCTGGCTGGTCACCAGTTCCAGCCCCCCGGCGACGGTCCACTCGCCGGGTTTGGCGTCGGTGGTGCGGGCAAGCTGCACGCTGACCGTCCCGCTCATGGAGTAGGTCCCCAGGTTGATCCAGACGTTGTTCAGCCCGGCCGTAATCGTGCCTGTGGCGGCGGCCAGGTTCAGCCCGCTGGCCAGCGCATACGTGAACGAGGTCGAAGTCGCGTTCTGAACCACGAACGTGCCGTCGTATTGCGAAGGCGTGGCCCCGGAGATGTGGACAATACTCCCCGCTGTGAGCGAGTTGTTGTTGACCAGCGCGTTGTTGGCGTCGGCGGTCACAAGGCCCGACGAGTTATCGTATGTCAGGCTGGTGACGCTGAGCGTTGCCGGGACCTGGTCCTGGTCGACCAGCACGGGAATCGAACTGCCGTCGAAGTTGACCGTGTACTGGGCCGAGGAGTCCAGGTCGCTGAGCGGGTTGTTGTCGCCGTCGTAGAGATTCAGATGGGCATAGACGGTGTACGAGGCCGAGGCGAGGCTGGATGTCGGTGACCAGGTGGCGGTCGCCCCGGATTCCAGCGTCTCGAACTCGCCTGGAAGGCCGTCGGCCAGCCAGCCCGGCGTGTAGCCGATCCCGCCCGCCACGTAGTAGTCGCCGAGCGCGACGGGGGAACTCGAGCGGTTGTAAAGCTCGACGTACTCGAAGTCGTTGTCGACGTAGCCGGCGGCGGCCTCCGCCGTCGTTGGTTGGGTGGGATTGTACATGATCTCGTCAGTCACCAACGGCGAGACGTAGGGGATGCTGTTGGCCGCGCCCGAGTACGTGGTGCCGGTCAGCGTGCCGAAGCTGGGCGTTTGCAGCAGAGTGAAATTCGTTGCCCCGTCCGACTTGGTGTACAGGCCGTAGGAATAGCCGGGCGGCATGCTGTTGACCGTCTGCTGCTCTTGATAGCCGCCGACCTGGCCGTCGTAGTTGTTCGACAGGTAGACGGTACTGCCGTCCGGATCCAAGACGAAGGGGACCAGGCGGCCCGGATCGCTGGCCGGCATGCCGAAGTTGTAGTCTTGAGTTATAACGTAGTAGCCATTGGCCGCGATGACCGCGCCCGAGGCAATCTGGTACTCCATCAGATCAGAACTGCTGTTGCTGACGAACCAGCCGCCGATGTTGATCGGCTGGGAGGTCGTGTTGTAGAACTCGATCATGTCGCCGGGCGCGGCGGAAGTGTTCGACATCGCTTCGTTGACGACGATCGAATCGGGCAGCGGGATGGCGACGGTCTCGGGGCCGCCGGGCGTGCCGCCGGGTGTGCCGCTGGGTTCCCAGCCGGAGTTGGAATCCCAGAGCGAAAGGGCTTGGGTGGCGCTGCGGGCCACCAGCGAGAAGCCTCCGCCGGCGGTCTGCGGGTACCAGGAGTTGCTGTACGTGAAGTCCTGGAGCACGCCGCCGTCGGGCGCGTCGAGCGTCACCTCCTCGCCGCCGTTGTTGAAGTGCCCGCTGTACCCGGCCTCCGTCAACCAACTAGAGCCATACTCGCTCTGCAAGATCGACGAGCCGTAGCGGATGGCAAAGGCGGCCGGGTCGGAGCAGGCGACGATGTACGCCCCGGCGGCAAGCGATACGGCAGGGAACGTGAAACTGACCCCGTTAGTGAAGGTCAGCCCCGCGAGCGGAAGCGTCGTGGCGCCGATGTTCTGCAGCTCCACGAACTCGAAATCCTCCTGGCCGTCGACGCTCGTGTAGCCCGCGGCGATCTCGGCCGCCGTGGCCGGTAGCGGGTCGTACATCAATTCCGTGACGCGGATCGACGACAGGTTCACGTAGAACGTCGAGGCGTTCAGGGCGCTCCAGGTGGTCCCGGAGAGGACGCGGGCATTGATCGTCTCACCCTGCGTGAGCGTGATCGGCCCGCTGTAGACCTGGGCCGTGGAACTGACCGCGCCGCCCACGGAGGTGGCGGCAATGATCGGCTGTCCGCTAATCGCAGGCGTAGCGGGCGAAGCGGGCGAACCGCTCACCGTGCAGGTGAAGGTGGTGGTCCCGGCGGTGGAACTCACGGTCACGTTGCCGATGACGAAACTGCTGTCGTAGGCGCTGTCCGCGGCCCCGCTGATATAGATCAATTCGCCGTTGTACAGGCCGGTGTCCGCATCGTCCAGCGCGACCGTGGCCGTCGTGCCGCTGAGCACGATGCTGGAGACCGTGAAACCGCTGCTGCTGGTCCGCGGATCGCTGCCATCGGTCGTATAGTAGATGGTGCCCGCGCTGGCCGTCATGGTAAGCGCGGCGCCGAGCGTGAACGTCCCGCCGTTCTCGACCGCCCCGTTGACGTACAGCGTGGGCGGGGAGATGCTCGGATACATCGTGTAGGTGTACGTCGCGGTGTTGCCGCCGGCGGCCGGCGTGAAGCTCACGGCCGTCTCGAACTGGGTGAACATCTCGGCTGTCCGCGCGGGGAACCACGAGCCGAGCTCCGTGTTGATATGGGCGCTCCAGGTGGCGGGCGTGCCCAGTTCACCCCAGGTGCCGTCCAACTCGCCGAGATTGCCCCAGCGGGCCGACTCGTCCAGCACGGCCGTGCTGATCGTATTGGCCTCCTTGGTGTACATGGCGGCCGCGTTGGTCGGCGTCAGGACGGTGCTCAAGTCCTTGTAAACATGGTCGGCGAACATCTGCCGGAAATCGGGGTTGGCCAGAAGCTGCACGAACAGTTGCGTGGGGTCGCCGGTGTTGTCGTCCCCGGTGACGTTGACGTTAACGTTGTTGCTGTTCCAGCCGCTGAAGATCGTCATTTCGCCGTCCCAGTCCTGGAAGACGAAGCCCAGGCTCGGGCTGTAGAGGGCGGAGTAGTTGTGATTGTCCCAGTCCAAGTTGCCGGCGTAGTAGTTGACGATGATGTAGTCGCAGAAGTCCGGCAGGTTGAGGTACTGCGCCATGAGGGCGTAGGCCGTCGGGTTGGCCAGCACGGTGGGACTCGCCGTGCCCGTGCCGTTGATGTTTCCGTAGGTCGCCACGTCGAAGAGCTCGTTCCAGGGCGCGATGCTCCCGCTCTTGACCTCGAAACCGGTAGAACTGTAGTGATAGACGTTGTAGTCCGATTGTTGGCCGCCGAAGAAGTACGCGGCGTAGTCGGAGTCGATGTCGGCCACCGCGTTGTAGACCCCCCAATATAGCCCGTTGACGAAAAGCTGGACCCAGATTCCGGGCGTGTTCTGCGTGCCCAGGGCGGTCAGGGCGTCGCGGACCCACTGATCGTGGATGAACGCGGTGTTTGCCCCGCCCCACGACCAGCCGTCGTTGAAGCCTTGCCGCAGGATCAATCCGTCGGGCAGGTAACCGTCGCCGAAGATGTTCTCGTCCAGGTACGTCTTGCCTTCGGCGTTCTCGAAATGGACCTCCAGGCCGTGTTTCAGATACTGGGTGTCGCGGCCCACGCCGCCGTACATGCTGATCTCCGCCAGACTTCCGAAAGACGTGGTCCCGGCGAGGGGATTGAAGTACTCGAAGGACCCCGGCGCCTCCAAACTCTTGTCCTCGGAATTGGCGTAGATGCCGTCGGGGCCGAACATGTTGGCGTTGGTGGTGACCAGCGACATCATCGGCAGCGACGACAGGGCGGCGGCGATCTGTGCCGTCGTGTAGCCGGGGACTGACGACATGGCGTAATCCGCCGTCGCCGTGCCCTGGCCGTCGATGCTGCCCGTCCACGTCGAAGGGAAGCCGGCCGCTTCCGCCGCCGTGTTGGACTGCGTGGCCACGGCGTTGGGGAAGACGTAGGTCTCGGTCTGGTAGGGCGCCGCGGTGCCGCCCACCACCATCGCCGCCTGCAGGACCGTCGTCGGCGCCGTGTTGGGGATGGTGATCGGCCCGGTGTACAGCGTGCCCGCCGTGGCGGTCATCGCCGCTCCGCTGGCATTGGCCGAAGGCGTCGAGGGCAAGCTGTACGTGAAGGTGTTGGTCCCGGTCACGGTGACCACAAAGGCGCCATCGTACACCGCCGGGGTGGCGCCGGCGATCTCGACCGTGTCGCCGCTGGCGAAACCGACCGCGGCCGCGGTCGTCGCCGTGGCCGTCGTGCCGCTATACGTGATGCCGCTGACCGCCTGCTGGATGCCGGGCGCCGCGCCGTTCGTCGTGTAATAAACCTGTGTGCCCGACACCGTGACGTCGGGCGTGAGCGTCACCTGGAAGGGGGAGTAGTAGAGACCGTCCGTCTGGCTGAAGGCGACGCTGGCCTGGACGTTGCTCGCCACGTTGGGGGCGCCCGGCGTGGGCGTGGAGTAAATGAAGTCGCCCCCCACGACACTTGTCATCTGGGCCAACTCCGGCACGACGAGCATGTCTCCGTCGGTGTTCGAGGACATCAGGACCTGGATGGCCAGGACGTTGCCGGTAGCCGTCAAGTGGCCGGTGGTGGCCGAATTGAGGAAACTGGAAACGTCGACGTCCTCGTAGGTGGTGGCCTGGACGTCGCTGGTCTGTTCCTCGTTGGCCAGCGAGTTCCACGTGGGCGAGGCGGGGGCGTTCTCACTGGCGATCTCGACACCGTTGAGATAGGCCACGTAGCCGTTGTCGTATTGCATCTTCAGCGTCAGCGATGACAGCGAGGTGTAATTCGGCGCGTTGAACGTGATGCGCGTGTATAGCGAGGTGCCCCCGGCCGCAGCAATGGCCGACGCGATCGCCGGCTTGACGTTCGTGGCCACGGCGGCCGCAAATACTCCGCTGTTGGCCGTGCCGGTGAACGGCGCGCTGGCGACCGCCAGGGGAGTGGTAGTGGTGCTGGCGCCGCCGCCGGCGGTGGTAGCGGTCGTCGCGCCTACGAGAATCGAGTTCGCGTCGAAGGAAGTCGCCCCCGCGGAACTGCTCTCCTCGGCGGCGTAGAACTCCAGTTCCGCCCCTCCCCCTTGCTGATAATACACCAGGTTGACCGGATAGCTGCCCGCGGCCAGGTACGTGGTGCCCAGGGTGTCGCCCGGACCCCGCGGGTTGGCGTAGGCCATTGTGTTGGTGCCGCTGGAGTTGGTCGCATTGGTAAGCGTGGTAAAGTCGGCGCCCGTGATCGTCAGGCTGAACCCGTCGTCGCTGCTGACGCCGAAGGTATAATACCCGGCCTGGCTGGCTGTGATCGTGATCGTTCCCGTGGCCTGCAAGACGTAATTGCTCAGTCCCTCGCCTACGGTCATGCCGGGAAAGGCGTTGTCGCCGCCGAAGTGGCCGCCCCCGCCGGTGTCCATGAAGTTCAACGTGCTCTCGGTCTGATTGATTACCGAAGTCTGTTCGGAGGGCGTGCTGATGACCGACTCGGCCTGCGTCACGCTGCCAACCCCGACGTTTGCCCTGTAAAGTGTGCAGGCGAAGCCGGGAACGGTGTTGGCGAACCCCAGGCCCGTGGGGCCCGAGGCCCACGAGGAGGCATTGAAGCTGGGCTGCGTCCACGTGGTGCCCAGCGCGTTGCTGGTCGGTGCGTAATAGCTTGCCGTGGCCCCCGCCGCCACGAGGTCTGTCTCCGCGACCGTCTCCAACGGGCCGTAGGAGGTGTCCGAACTCAAGGCCGGGTACGTGAGCGTCGAAATTGCGGTTCCGGTCCCACTGGGTTCATTCCACAGGGTAAGCGTGGCACCGGCCTTGCTGAGATTGAAGCCCGTATCCAACTCGCCCAGCGCGGTCTCCGTGTCGGGCGAGGTATCATTGGAATCGCAGAAGATCACGCGGAATTCCCCGGGACCAAGGACCACATTATTGGGGAAGGTCCACATCGAGGTACTGCTGCTGCCGGTCTTCTGGTAAGAGAGACTCCAACTGGTGAGGTTGACGGCGGTCATCGGGTCGGGATTGTAGATCTCCAGCCAATCCGCCGTGTTGCCCAACGTATCGACGATGCCGGATTTGTTGCCGGGGTCGACCTCGCTGATGATCGGGGCCAGCGACAACAAGCGTCGCGCTTCGAGACATTCCAATCGCAGCAGTCGCCCCTGGAGAAATCCTTCGCCCAGCTTGCGGCGCGGCCGCTGCGCGGATTTATTCCAACTACTCGACGTCCTCTTCCGGCTGCTCCGATGCATCTCTGATTCCCCTACGGCAGTTTTTCCTGGGCTAACCGACGCACAGATTCGTAACTAACGGCACAACCGTTATTTTAACCGAAATCTCACAAATTGTCTTTCTGGAAGCGGAGGGGGGGTCAAATATTCGCGGATCAGCTTACACACCCTGCACAAATCGCACGTAACCGTGAACGATACCAATGCGAAACCGAGCGACCCCCCCATTATGATGGCAGACAACCCGGCTGCAATCGCCTCCTCATTGGTCTGCGTGTCTGCATCCACGAAGAACAAGATGTCGCCGCTCGCCTCGCGGGCACCCGCATTCCGCGTGGCGGCGATGTGTCGGTGTGCAAAATCGATGACCCGGACCCCGCGCTGACTCGCGACCTTGCTCGTGCTATCGGTGGAGGCGTCATTCACGACGATCACTTCATACGGCCGGCCGACCTGCTCAGCGGCAGCGATAACGGCATCGAGCGTAGCGGGCAGGCATTTTTCCTCGTTGTGTGCCGGGATGACGAACGAGATCATCTTCCCCTCCCCTCTACGGCCTGACGCGCCCTGTAACGTGATTTACGACCTTGTCAGCATAAGCGGGTGTTTACCCTAGCCGTAAGTTGGGGCAGATGGCGATGACTACTTGTTCCCGACCTTGGCGGCAACTTCACCGGCCAGGGCGAAGAGCTTCGCGCGGCGGGCTTGCCAACCGGAACCGAGGAACCATGCGTTGCCGGCGGGTTGGTTGAGCCAGTAGGCCGTAGGTTGGGTGATGACCCGCAGGCCGCCGACGTTCAGGCAGGTCACCCCGGCAATCATGCTCCGCGATCGCTCCTCCAGAAGGGTCGCACAGCGACTTGCCAGGTTGGCGCCGAGCTTCTCTTTGAGCGAGTCGTCAATCATGGCCCGCTCAAGGACGATGCGGGCTTCGCACTCCTCCAACCCTTCGCGAAGGAATTCGTAGCGATTGGTGGCCACCGGGCCGTCAGGGCCGGGCGCGAGGACGTAGCTGTAGAGATCGAGGTTTCGCCATTGGCTCTGGGGATAGCGTTCCCAGACCCGGCCCTTGCGCTGGCCCGTCTTGTCGCGAACGACCGGCCAGAAGTCGGCGCCGATACGGCCCGCGCCGCGCTGCGTCCCCGTGATGTTCAACTCCAGGAAGTTCCGCAGGGTGGCCGCCGGCCAGATGTTGAGGTCCTCGAAGCGGTGGAACTCGACCACCAGCTCCGGCCGATTCCAGCCGTAACGGCGGTCCTTCGGCGCGTCGGCAAGGTAGCTGACGTGAAAGACGTTGGCCGAATAGCCCACCGGTTTGGGCCCCCCGCCGCCATGGCTGTGGACGACCCAAGGCAATCCGCCCGATGCCTCGGTGATGGCCGCCGCCTGTTCGTTGGCGGGCCAGTTATCAGGGATCATCCCGACCATCATGGCCTTTTCCAGGCCGCGCCTGGCGAGTCGCTTCCGCAACTGGGCGAAAAGCGACTTCCAGACCGCCTTGCCGCGGGGGTCCGTGTAGGCGTAGCAATGCTGCGGCTCGATCTTGCCGGTGGCCGGATCGAGCACCGAGACCGCTGGCGAGATGCCGTACTTGGCCTGGGTCGCACGGACGGCGTCGCCGCGCCGCTTGAGCACCAGGAAGAAGTCGTTCTTCCGCTGATCTTCCGTGAGCCTGTTCCACCACGCGTCGTTGAAGTAGTCCGTTCCCGGGATCACGTAAGAGTCCCAGACGTTGAAGACGACGATCTTCGGCCTGCCCAAGTGTTTCTCGGCAATGTCCAAGTAACGCTCCATGATCGAGAAGTCCCACTCGTAGTCGCTATCGGACTTCTTGATCCATCGGACCATCGATTGTTCGTTGCCGAAGTTCGTGTAGCAGATCAACGGCACGTAGACCATGCGGCTGCCCATCTCGCCCATGAAGTCCATGGCCCGCGCGATCATCTCAAAATGCCTGTCCGACCAGAAGTCGAGCTTGTACTCCTGGACGAGCGTGTCGGGCGACTCGATCAGCTCGACCCAAGTGCAGTAGTCCTGGGTGTCCGGCAGGGTCCAACCTGTCACGTCGAGCGTCAGGGGCACGACGATGGGCCGCGAACCTTCAAGTTCGACGGTAAGGCGGCCGGAATAGACGCCCGGGGCGGCTGCCTTGGGCACTCGGACCGTGATCCAGACGGGCACGACCACCCCCGTGCGGCTGGCAGGCACGTCCGCCGGCGGCGATTCGAGCAGGTAGCCCAGTTGCACGGCGCCCTTCGGGGCCGCTGGGTCGGTGATGTTGCCTCCGGCAGCGGCAAAGCGGACAAGCACGTTGGCCGCGCGGATGACCGCACTTCCCTGCTGAAGATCGCCGGGCGTGACCTTTAGGCCCTGGATGCCCGTAGATGAACCGACCAGGAACTTGCCTGAGAACCAGCCGTTGCGGGCCGCCGTGATGACGACGGGCCGGAGCGGCTCGCAGCGATCGGGGATGCTTGTGTCGTAGTCCAAGGCCAGGACGTCGTTGTTCCACGCCCGCACGCCGGCCGGACGGCCCGTATTGGCCGCCAGCCCGTCGCCGGCGGCCGTTAGCCGGACGTCGCTCACACCGATCGTCGCCCACCGCAGCACATGGGACGAGCCGAACTCGCTTTGCACCTGGTTCCGCGGCTTGAAATCGGGGCGACCAGCCTGATTGACCGCCTTGTCGTAGGGCGCCGGGATCGATTCTATGGCCAAGACATTGACGCCTTTGCGGAGCAATTCCCGCGGGACGGCGAGGTCTTTGAGGGCCCGCTCGCGCAAGGCCAGGTTCTGGGGGTAGTCGCCGGCCTTCCAACCTCCGGGCACAAGATTGCCGTTGGGCAAGACGTAGGCCGCCTGCGGGTAGGTATCGGACACTGTCGCCGGGCCGATGGTCCCCTTACCGATGTGGCCCCGCGCAAATTCCACGCCATTGAGGTAGGCGACGATCCCGCCCCGGTAGTTGATTGTCAGCGCCAGCCGGTCAACCTTGGCGGGGTCAGTGACTTCGAACTGGCCGCGGAGGTAGAGCCGCCCCACCAGCGGCGCCTGGCACGTTTCCTGGATCGCGCCATGAAGCCATGAGGCGTCGTTGAAGCCGACGGCCTTCCAGGCGTCCGGAAGGTCTTCGCCGTCGTGGTTCAACCACGAGACGTTGGTCGTGATGGGCTTCAAGCCTCCCTCGAGTTGAATCCGAGGGAGTTTCAACACCGCGCGGCTGTGCCAGACGCTCCTGGCATCGAGCGCAGTGGTGATCGTTGCGGCCGAGGGTTGCGTGGCAACGGGCACAGCGGCGGAGTTCTCCTGGGCCCAGTCCGGTCGCGACGGGCCCGCGACGGCTGCGGTCAACAGCCCAAGCGCCAACAGTTGCTTCATCCTAGTTGCTCCTTCTTGTCAGGCTTTGGCACACCTTCGGCATATACCGCAGCGCGCTGGCTCATCCAATCCGTTGCGGTCTCCTTTCGTACTCGAATGTTCTCGTTATTGTAGCAGGCTGGGACGCTGGACGCAAAACCCTAGCTCCCGGGAACGGCTGGAAGGGTCTGTCTTCCGACACCTCTTCGACGTATGTCGCGACACCTGCGTTTGTGTCTAGCCTGTGTTCTGGATCGCTGACTGCCTCTGCCGAGAGCGCTGCAGTAGCGTCTGGGCCGCTATTATCTAGCGGCAGGCAACCGATGTCGGCGTATTCAGGGCAGGGCATTGCCTCACGGGCATTGATGTCGCAATCCACGCAGCCTGGTGAGGGCCTGCGTGCAACCGGCCGATCGCCAGTAGAACTGCCCGACGTCAAACTTGCACTCCACGGAGCCTGAGGGGAGACGGCCGCCAACACCGAGAAACTCCTTGACGGCGGCCTGCGCCAGTTGGCGGACGTAGTAGGATCGCGCGGAACCGCGGATCACGATTTGGCCATCGACTCTTTCGACGGAAAGCCGGCTCATACGACCACCTGTGCGCTTAAGTATCCACTGCAGGCACTGGTCGAGATCACCGTGTGTCGGCACCGGGGCGCCGGACTACTCGATGCGTCTTCTGTGAGGGGATCTGGCGGGCTGTCACTGCTCGCAGACGGCCCGTTGTCCGTGCCGGGGGCCCGATCCCAAACTTCGCGGCGATAAATCGGGATGTCGGTGGGGGCGGTAATCCCGAGACGCACCTGACTTCCGCCCGCGTGCAGGATGTCGATGGTGACGCCCTGCTCGGGCAGAATGATTTGTTGGCCGATCTTTCGCGTTAACACCAGCATTTCGGAATCCTTTCTGACGTGCGTTCTTGACTACAAACGAGGTTGTTTCGGTAGATTTTCCAAAGCGACTGGCCCCCTCGTGTCGCCGTGACCAGAGGGCAGCATTGTGGCACTCTCCATTCTTGCGGGAAACGGCGGCAGCCCGATTCGCAACGATTCGCCACGACCTTCGCAAGCCTTGCCGTTGAGGTTGTGAGCGACAACTCGTTTCAGCTCGGCCAGGTCCTCCGCTTTCTCGACACATGCTGCGGCGAGCCCTGCGCGGCGATCGCAAAGGCACTCTTCATCGTGCGCGGTGAAGAGGATCACCGGAGTCCGCGGGGAGAGTTTCTTGATTTGTTCCAAGGCCTCCAGGCCGTTGGAGCGAGGCATGGAAATATCGAGGACGGCCAGGTCCGGCGCTTCCGCGATGAACACCTCGAGGGCCTCGACACCGTCGCGTGCCAGCAGCACACGATATCCTTCTTCGGCAAACGCGGCACGGCAGTATTCGCGAATGTTCTTGTGGTCGTCGGCAAAGAGTATTGCTTGCATAGCGATCGGGTGAGCCAAGATATTCGGCGCTGCGTTCGGCTTGTGGTGAGGCTATTCGGGCATCAAGGTCAGCGTATCAATGAGTCGCCACTCAGCATTCCCTGTGCCAGATCTGCGGATATTTCGGACGAGAAGCGTAAGTGGCGACGCACTCGCAGTTTAGGACCGCGGACCGCAGAACGTAAGGCCCGCGCTACCGTCCAGATTTGGACGGTTGTCCGAGCCGTAGTGCCGGAAAATGGACACAAGTCTGGAGAATGGGCCCATTTCCGCCTGGCATCGGTCGCGCTGAATAAACAACGCCGGAAGCGCCTGATAAGACCGGGAACGGCCCAAATTGCGGCACGTCAAGATCAGGTTCTGCAAGGCATTTCGCACGTGAATTTGTCTCAGGGAGCGAACGGTTCTGGACCAAGAGGCATTGCATTTGCACTGCTTTGTTGCAGGGAAGGGAAACTGCTATCAAGAGAGACTCTTTCGAGAAAGGAGAGAATCATGTCATCGAAACTGTTCTTCGGAAAGGCGTCGTTTATCGCGATTGTGATTGTCGCGCTGTGCGCGAGTTTGTCGTTCGCCCGTGGGGGCGGGGGAGGAGGGGGAGGTCATGGAGGAGGCGGGGGCTTTGGAGGAGGTCGTGGAGGGGGCTTTAGCAGCGGAGGCTGGGGCGGAGGTCGTGGGGGCTGGAGCGGCGGCGGGATGCGCAGCAGTTCGTTCGGTTCGTATGCACCTTCGCGTAGCTGGACCGGCGGCAACGGCATGGCCTACTCTGCCAATCGGGGATACGGTCTTAACGGCGCGACGGGCTTGACGGGGCGCTATGGAACTTGGGGCGGTAACCGTGGCTTCGACAACTACTTCAATCGTGGTTTCAATCGCGGTTCTTACGGTTATGGTGGCTGGGGATGGGGCGGTTACTGGCCTTGGTACGGCGGATGGGGTTTGGGATTGGATTGGGGATACCCGTATGATTACGGCTACTACTACCCGGACGCCGGCGACTATTACTATAGCTACGCGCCAACCGTGTATGCCGACACCGGCGCGATAGCGCAGCCCGTCGGGGCGGCTCCGCAGCAGATCCCGATCTCGACGGCAATGGCGCCGACCAGCGAAGACCAACAGCAGGGGGCGGCGGAAGCACTTGAGTACTACTCCGAAGCCCGAACCGCCTTCCTGCAAGGCGATTACCACAACGCCCTGCGATTGGCGGGCCATGCCGGCGTGGAAGCCCCCGGCAATGCGAAAGTCCACGAATTGATTTCGTTGGCCCTGTTCGCGTCGGGCGATTTTCGCGCCGCGGCCAGCGAGGCGCATGCCGCGATGGCCTTGGGACCGATTCCCGACTGGAAAGACTTGTACGCCTATTACAACGACGTCAACAAGTACACGACCCAGTTACGGGCGTTGGAGAAGGCGGACGCCGGCAACCCCAAGTCCGCAGCGGACCATTTCCTGCTGGGGTACCACTACTTGATGATCGGCGCCCGCGACAATGCGAAGGGCCAGTTTGCCGAGGCGGTGAAGCTGACGCCCAACGACAAGCTTGCCAGCCACTACCTCCAGGAATTGAAGTCCAACGCGCCGCTCACGCCTCCGCAAATGGCGTCACGGCCACAAGGCACTTCGATGTGACGGGGTCTGCCGAGCTGACGGCAGTGCATTTTCGTCCGGCGGGCGGCAGGCGTTGCTACCTGTCGCTCGCCTTGGCGTGTTGCTGCTGACGGGAAGTGTTGCGGAAAAAAGTCATGTCGAGAAAGGAAGAAGTCATGTCCACGAGAGCATTCGTTGGAAGAGCGTCGTTTGCCGCTATCGTGCTTGTCGCGCTCTGCGCAAGTTTTTCGTTCGCCCGCGGGGGTGGAGGAGGCCACGGGGGCGGAGGAGGCCATGGCGGCGGAGGAGGCCATGGCGGCGGGGCAGCCCATGCAAGCGCAGGCCACGGAGGAGCCCGTGGAGGCGGAGGCTTTCGCGGCGGAGGCGGCGGGATGCATGCGAGCTCGTTTGGCCAAAGTCGCAACTTCGCTGCTCGGGCTGGCAGCTTTGGCGCTCGATCGGGGAGCTTTGGCGCTCGCCCTGGCAACTTCGCCGCTCGGCCTGGCAACTTCGCCGCTCGGCCTGGCAACTTCGCCGCTCGCGCTGGTAACTTCGCTGGCCGGTCTGGTAACTTCGCTGGCCGGTACGGCAATTTAGCCGGCCGGTCTGGCAATTTCGCTGGCCGGTACGGCAATTTAGCCGGTCGGTACGGCAATGGGTTCGGTCAGCATGCATGGGACAACTATTTCCGCAACGGCGGTTGGAATGGGAACGGTTGGAACGGGAACGGTTGGTATGGGAACGGTTGGTATGGGAACGGTTGGTATGGGAACGGTTGGTATGGGGGCGGTTACTGGCCAGCGTATGGCGGATGGGGTTTAGGTTGGGGCTACCCGTATAATTACGGATATTACTACCCGGGTGCCAACGACTATTACTATTCCTACGCGCCTACTTATTATGGCGGCGACTCGGATAACTACGCGTCCGCCGGTTATGGTGACTACGTTAATCCTTATGCGGCAACGACTTATGACTATAATCCCTACGCGACAGCCACTTATGGCGATACGGGCATAGCCGCGGGGCCCGCCGAGGCAATCCCTCAGCAACCGCAAGCCGCTGCGGAAATGACGCCGCCGACCGCGGCGGACCAGCCAGCGGCCACGGCACTCGAGTATTATTCCGAGGCAAGGGTCGCTTTCCTGCAGGGCGACTATCGCAACACCTTGCGGTTGGCAGGCCATGCCGGCGTGGAAGCCCCCCAGAATCCCAGGGTCCACGAACTGATTTCCTTGGCCTTGTTCGCCTTGGGCAACTATGAGCCCGCGGCCGGCGAAGCCCATGCGGCGATGGCGCTGGGGCCGATTCCCGCCTGGAAGGATTTGGTCGGCTATTACTACGACGCTGAGAAGCAGACGGCCCAGTTAGGCGCTTTGGAGGTTCAGAAGTACACGACCCAGTTAAGGGCCCTGGAAAAGGCCGTAGCCGGCAACCCCCAGTCCGCGGCGGAGCATTTCCTGCTGGGGTATCATTACCTGATGATCAACGCTCGAGACCATGCGAAGACCCAGTTTGCCGCGGCGGTGAAGCTGACGCCCGGCGACAAGCTGGCCAGCCACTTCCTCCAGGAACTACAGTCCAACTCGCCGCTCACTCGCCCGCCAATGGCGCCAGCACTTCAAGGCAAATCGCTCTGATCGCGTGGACCAAGACTGCATGACGCCCTTGGAGTTTGTCCTCTCGTCTGTTCGGAACTCGCTTCAGGTTCACCTCCGGCAAGACGTCGGAGGGCGTCTGTTTACCGTATTCCCCCGTGAATCGCCAGCCGTACAATATGTGGGAGCTACGATGGTCGACGAGGAGGAATGGCTGCGATGGTCGCCGACAAAGCGGGTGAAATACCTGTTTCGCCAAGCCGGGGGCTGACGAGCACCGAAGCGGCGGAACGCCTCGAGCGCTATGGTCCCAACATGGCGCCGGAGGAGCGCCGGCGCCCTCTCCTCGGGCTTCTCGGAAAATTCTGGGCACCCGTCCCGTGGATGCTGGAAGCAACGATCATCTTGGAACTGCTGCTGGGGCATTATGCCGAGGCGGAGATCATTGGCTTGCTTCTCGTCGTGAACGCAATCTTGAGTTTTGTTCAAGAAGGTCGCGCGCACAACGCCCTCGCGCTCTTGCGCCAAAGGCTGACGATTCAGGCCCGTGTCTTGCGTGACGGTCAATGGCAGCTCCGCCCTGCCCAAGAGCTGGTGCCGGGAGATGTGGTTCATCTGCGGATGGGAGATTTGGTCCCGGCGGACCTCCGCGTCGCATCGGGGCAGGTCCTAGTCGATCAGTCGGCGCTAACAGGCGAGTCCGTGCCGGTCGAAGCCGGCAGCGGGCAAGTGACCTACGCGGGAACACAGGTCAAACGGGGCGAGGCGAGCGGCGAGATCACTGCTACGGGCACGCGCACCACATTCGGAAAGACCGCGGAATTGGTCCGCCTGGCGAGGACCGGCAGCCACCTTGAGAAGATCATTTTCAAGATCGTAACCGCTTTGGTCGTTTTCGACGCCACCCTGGCAGCGGCGGTCTTGATCTACGCTTTGGTTGCAGCGGTTCCGCTGGGTGAAATTCTGCCTTTTGCCCTCATCCTTCTGGTGGCTTCGGTCCCGGTGGCGCTGCCTGCGACATTTACCGTGGCTACCGCGCTCGGCGCTTTGGAACTGGCCAGGCAGGGCGTACTCGTGACGCGACTCTCCGCGATCGAGGAGGCAGCGGGGATGGACGTGTTGTGCAGCGACAAGACCGGCACAATTACTACCAACGAACTGGAGGTGGCGACCCTGCACTGTTATGTTCCTTGCAGCGAGGCGGAATTACTTCGATTAGCCGTTTCCGCTTGTGACGAATCCACTCAGGATCCCATCGACCTGGCAATTCTTAAAGCAGCCCGTAACCGGGGTGTTCCGGCGCCCGGCGCAGAGCGTGTCCGTTTCGTTCCCTTCGATCCTGCGAGCAAGCGATCGGAGGGGTTCCTGCAAGACGCGGGCAAGATGATACGTGTCGTCAAGGGGGCGCCGCAGGTGGTGCGGGCGTTGTGTTCAGGTGTGGAGGATAGCTTTGGCCAGGACGTCGATGGACTGGCGGCCGAGGGCTCCCGAATTCTTGCGGTCGCTGCCGGTGCGGAAAACGAGCTGGGCATCGCAGGGCTGATCGCACTGCGGGATCCTCCGCGGGAAGATTCCAAGCAGCTCGTGCAGAACTTGCGCGACCTGGGCATTCGCGTCCTGATGCTGACCGGTGATGGTCCTGCGACCGCTCGGGCAATAGCCCGGCAAGTGGGGATCGGCGAGCGGTGGTGTCGCAGAGAGGACTTGCAAGGAGACATCGACGCCCAGGTCCGCAATTGCGACGTCTTCGCGAGATTGCTCCCCGAAGACAAGTTTCAGTTGGTTCGGGGGTTGCAGCAGGCAGGACGCACCGTGGGCATGACCGGCGACGGCGTCAACGACGCCCCTGCCCTGAAACAGGCGGAGGTGGGGATTGCCGTGGCCAGCGCCACCGATGTGGCCAAGGCGGCGGCGAGCCTGGTCTTGACCAGCCCCGGGCTGGCCAACGTGGTGGCCGCCGTAGAAACCAGTCGGCGGATCTACCAGCGCATGCTAACCTACACGCTCAACAAGATCATCAAGACCTTCGAGATCGCGCTGCTCTTGAGCGCTGGCCTGATGTTGACCGGAGTCTTCGTGACCACTCCCAAGTTGATCGTTCTCTTGTTGTTCACCAACGATTTCGTCACGATGTCGATTGCCACCGATCGCGTGGCCTTTGCCCGGATGCCGGACCGCTGGCGCATCCGCCCGCTGATCTTCACGGGCTTGGTCCTGGCGCTGCTCATCCTCATCTTGTCATTCGGGATCTTCTTCTGGGCACGCCGCCAACTTCAGCTTCCCCTGCCCCAGTTGCAGACGCTGGTCTTCGTGATGCTGGTCTTTAATGGCCAGGCAACTGTCTACCTGGTGCGCGAGCGGCGGCATTTCTGGAGCAGCCGGCCGAGCCGATGGTTGCTGACGAGCTCGCTGCTGGATATCCTGATTGTGAGTGTGATGGCCACGCAAGGCATTCTCATGGCTCCGATCCGTCCGGGGCTGGTCGGCGGCGTCCTCTTGCTGGTTCTGCTCTATCTCGTCGTCGTCGATTTCATCAAGATCAAGACCATCCGGTGCTTTCACCTGCGCTAACGCTCGGCCGCAATGCGTGAGGCCTGCGGCTACTGTCCAGATTCGGACGGTAGTATGGGAAATATGTCAGAAAATGGGCACTGCTGCCCGCGGAAAGGCAAGACCCCCTGTCGCACCGCCTTGATAATTAACGACTTACGTCTATTCTCTGCAAAGCCACCGGGAATTGGCCCACATGGCATTGTATGTGCTTTGCTTATCAATTATTCGCATGCTATGCTGCCTTAAATCAACCCTTACAATAACCGGTGGCGGAAACGTCCCCGTATTGTCATATGCAATCTCACCATCATGACGAGCCACGGCTCGTAGCCGCTGCCGAGCGGCAAATGCGGACTTGGGCCCACTTCGTTGAGCATCCGCTTCCGCGGCAAAATGACCAAGCGGCCCAGGCGACACGGATCTTCGTCGCCATCGCCCGGCAGGCCGGAGCGGGCGGAAGCGAAATCGCTGGACTTGTCGGCCGGCAACTCGGCTGGGAAGTGTATGACCAGAACCTGCGGGACCTCATAGCAGAACGGTTCCACGAACCCCGTCTGGTGCTCGATTTCGTCGACGAGACCCGCAGCAATTGGGTCTACGACGTTTTGGGCACATGGGGGGATAATCAGATCGTCCCACAAGACAAGTTCGTCTTGCATTTGAAACGCATCGTGGCGACGGTGGCCCGCGACGGCAAATCGGTGTTCGTCGGGCGCAGGGCGCAGTTCCTCCTCCCGCGGCCACGGGTGCTGGCCGTGTGGATCACCGCGCCGCTGAATTTCCGCGTGGAACGGATCATGGTTGAAAAGCGGAAGAGCGAGGGAGACGCCCGGCAGTTCATCCGGGATGCGGATGAAGGCCGCCGCGAGTTCGTCAAGCGGTACTTCCACCGCGACATCCACGATCCGCTGCTCTACGACCTGGTCATCAACGTCCAATACCTCGGCACGGCCCAGGCGGTCGAGCAGATTGTCGCTGCGCTGGCGTTGTAACGTGTGGTTCCAGGGGGAGACGTTGCAAGCGGTCAGGGGCTTGCCTCGACCTTGAGCACAACGGCCGTCGCGTCGTCGAGCAAGACTTCTTTGCGGCAGAAGTCGAGGACTGCCCGGTGCAGACGGCCGATGATCTGACTCGCCGGCTTGCTTTGACTGCCCCGGACGACTTCCAGCACGCGCGATTCATCGAAAGGCGTGCCATCGGGCGCCGTCGCCTCCAGGACGCCGTCTGTGAGGATGATCGCCAGATCGCCGGGCTCCAGCGTGAGGCTCTCGCCGGCGGGGAAAACGGCATCGGGCATGATGCCGAGGGGAGGCGCCGTGCTTTCCAGGCGGGCCTTCATTCTCCCCGAGGCATCGAGGACGTAGGCCGTGGGATGTCCCGCGCTGGCATAGGAGAAGCGCCGCGACTGAGGGTCCAATCGTCCGAGAAACAACGTGACAAAATGATCCGGTTGCGCGTCCTCCCGCAAAAAGCGGTTGGCGAGGGTCAATATTTCGCTGACATCGCCGGTCGTCCGCGCGATGGACCGCAGAATGGAGCGTGCCGACGCCATGAGCAATGCGGGACCGAGCCCGTGCCCCGAGACATCGCCGACAACGATCGCCGAGCGCATCCCGGGCAAGGAGAGGTAATCGTAGTAGTCGCCACTGGTGAACTCGGCCGGAAACGCCGCCCCAGCGATGTCGAAGCCTGCAAGGGCCGGCGGCCTCTCCGGAAAAAGATGTTCCTGAATTTGCTGCGCCGCAATCATCTGGCCTTCTCTCTCCCGCAGCGCCTCCTCGGTCGCGATGCGTTGCTCGATCTGGCGCCGCAACTGCCGCGCGCCAAAAAGGATGGCGCCAAGCCCGAAAAGCCACATGCTCCCGTAGCCTGCGATGCTGCGCAACATCTCCGCCCTTTCCAGGGGCCAAAGGGGAGCAAACGGCACCGAGACGCTGATCCCGCCGCGAAGCTCGCCCGCTCGGTATCCTCGCTCGGCATGACATTTCAGACAGGACTCCTCGACGATTAACGGCCGCATGGTCCGCAAGAACTTCGCCCCCAGAATCGTCTCTTCGGAAGTTACTTCAGGTTCACCGTCGGCGAGACGCTTAAGGGCGCCTGTTTCCCATGCATCGGGGGCATCCTCGACATGCCGTGGCGCCAGGCCAACCAAATGGGTCCGCAACTCGGTCTCTTCATGCCCAAACCCGTGAACCTCGCGGAGCATGTCGGAAGCGTCCACCGGCGCCACGGTTTGTCCCATGCGAACGCCGCCCTTCGGCATCGTCCGATCGGCCGGCGCCGCTCCAGGCGCGGGAACAAACACGCCGCCGCGGGCTGCATACCACCGCAACAGGCCGCGATCCTTGCGAAACGCGCTCCGCGCCTCGGCCCGCAGTACGTCCCGTGTTCTGTTCAAGTTATCGACCAGCGCCCGCGAGAGCGTAAACGCGAAGGCGGTCGTCCAAAGAACAACCAATACCCAAACGTAGCTCCGCAGGCGAATCCGGGTCGGGACGAACTCCCGTCGTTGATCTTCGCTGTTGGCGGACGGTCCGAACGGTGGCATAAAAGGACGACGCAAAGATTGCTTTCATTTTCGTACCAGCGGATCTGAGGCGGATTGATAGGCGACTTTCCGCTCTCCAAACTCGATCTTGAGCCAATCCCGCCACCCATAGACTTCTGCCGTCTCGACAACGCGCTGCTCCGCCCGGGCTGCGCAGAGACGCAATTGCGACTCCCCGGCTCCCTCGCCAGACAATAGTTGAATCCGTATGGTGTCCGGCTTGGAAAAGTCGTAGATGTATTGCACGTAAACTCCGCGCGGCGCCCGCTCGCTATTGACCAGGGCTTGGCGGGAATTGAGGAACAAACACAACCACTCGCCCTTTGTCGGCGTGTAGGGCGATCCGCCTCCGCGACCCTTGTCGATTCCGCGCTGCGCGGCCGAAACCATGGTCGCCACAACGATCGACGCGACACCACAAGACAAGATCCAAACGAACGTTCGCCAAACGAACCCCGACCGACTTGCTGATGCGTTCATGAGACTACCTCCGCTAAAAGGTTGATTGAACCGTTCGTCGTAGAAGCATTTTCTGTGCCGGATCTTCGGAAAATGGGCGCTGCTAGGAATCGTCGAGAGCAGCGGACATTGCAGCCGGGGAAAACAACTCATGGAGATTTGACAACTGTGGCTTTCCTTTCGGCAAACGACTCCCGCCGGACGGCGAAGAGTTTCAGGCCCGGATTGCCCTAGGGCAGAACTTCGCGGGGGACGTTGAACATCCCGCCGCCCATGCCCATGCCGCCCATTCCCATGCCGCCCATGCCCATCCCGCCCATGCCCATGCCGCCCATCCCCATGCCGCCCATCCCCATGCCACCCATGCCCATACCACCCATCATGCCGCCCATGCCGCCCATCGTGTCGCCCATGCCGCCCATCATGCCGCCCATGCCGCCGAAGCCGCCCATGAAACCGAAGTCCTTGATCGGCAAGACGAGATCGGCCACGGGGTAGACCTTGGTGGTCATGTACTCATCGCTCTCGGCCTTCGTGGGCGAAGTGATGAGCAGCACTTCGTCGTGGATCACATACGTCAGTTGCAAGTCGTCCAACAAGAGCTTCAAGGCCGAGCGGAGTGAAATACCCTTGATATTCCTGGTAACCGTCGTACTCTCGTCGACGCCCGCATCTTTCAAGGCCGCGGAATCAAGCTGGATCTCGATGTGGTGCAGATCCTTGAGGTAATCGACGACGTCCTTCAAGGGCGTCTCGACGAATTCGATCTGCGTAGGCTGCTTGAGGGCCTCTTCGATCTTCTTTTCGACCGGGCTGTGCTGCGAGAGTTCCGTCGAGCTGTACTTCTCCCTGCGACGAGCCGTGAGCTCCTTCCAGACTTCGGCGTCGGGATAGACGATCGGCGGGTCGTCGGGGGTCGGGACGTGCGCCTTTTCGGTCTGATACATGGCATCGACGTAGCCCTTCTGCCTGGCGACGCGGACTGCCATGATGTCGTCGTAGGCCCCCAGGAAACGGGCCGTGTGCATCGCCACCCGCATGGTTGGGCCCGCCGATGGCATATTGCCCGTAACGATCTTGTCGGCCTCGGCTGCCAACGTCTGCGCATCGGCCGCGGCCTGGTCGGCCGCCTGCTCCGAGAGGCGCTGTCGAGATTCTTCCAATAACGAATCGAAACGCCGCATCAACTGATCGACCTTGCTCTGGTCCCGCTGCAGGGCAGCGTTGACCAATTCCTCTTCTTTGCGGGCCGCCTCTTCGCGAATCCGCGCCTGTTCGCGGTGAATGTACTCCTCCTTGCGACGCTTGATTTCCCGGCTGGCGGCGCGGAGCTGTCCCATCAGGCGGTCGCGCATTTCCGGGCGGAGCTCGGTCACGGCCGCCAGGTCGGCGGTGATCTGCTGGAGCATCTTATCGGCCTCGTCGGGCTTCTCTGCAACCAGGCTGCGGGCCTTGTTGATCGCGACCTCCACTTCCTTCTGCCACCGCTCTTCCAAAGCGTTGGCTTGCTGGATTTCGCTTTCCGCCGCGGCGCCGGCGGGCGGGGGAGCCGCGGCGTCGCCGCCTTGCAGGTTGAGATCGCCCGGCGCGCTGGGGAGCGGCGGAGGGTCAACTACCTTGGCGGCGACGCCGACAGCAAGTGAAAGCGGCCCACCGCCGGCCTTCTTGGCTGCGACCGCGTCTTTGATCTCGCGGGCGACAAGGTCGTTGGGATTGCGGCTGAGGGCCTCGCCGGCCAGTTTGTCGGCGCTATCCAGGTTGCCGCCATGGAGGGCCTTGAAGGCCAAATCGCTCAATCCGCGGCCGCCGGCTTCAATCTCCTCTTTCGCCGTGGCCAAACTTCCGCTATCGATCAAAGGCAGCGTCCGGCCGCCATCGACCTTCGCCTGATCGAGCAGGCTGACCAGATAGTAATTGTTGGCGTCGGGCTTCAACTCGGGAATATCGAAGACCAGTTCTTGTGCGCCGGCGGGACCGTCCACGTCGATCTCCACTTGCTTCGGCGCGACCCAAGGTACCGGGCGCCCTGACTTCGTGGCGCCGACGAGGACCGTGTCGCGGTCGCTGCGCAGCGGCGGAAGCGTTCTTGGATACACGTCCATGTCCTCGGGCCACTTCACTTTGTCTGCGGCCTGGGGCCAGAGAACCGAGGCGTGAACAGCCTGGGCCAGGCCGGTTCCATAGAAATCGGCGCCCAACGCCGCGTTCTCAGGCACAAGAACTCCCCCGCTGCGCGCGACCAGGGTTCCGAGCAACTGTTCTTGCAGTCGAGGACCAACGCCAAAGGCGATCACCGGGGCTCGCTGCGTAACCAGGTCGTCGACAATGTGGTCGAGTTGATCGATGGTCAGCGGATTGGCGCGGCTGCTGCCATCGCCCATATAGACGATGGCACGCGCCGACTTGCTGTCGCCGGTGTAGCTCCTGGCGGCCGTTTCGAGGGCCGTTTCCAGGTCACAGGAGCCAAGCGGGGTGCGGTGATCGAGCGCGGTCAGCGCCGCGGCCATCTGCGGACTGTTGGGAGCCACAAACTCCGGGGTCAGCGGGATCGCGTTCAGGTCGAAGGCTACCAGCTTGACGCGATCGTTCGCATCGAGCTTCGACAGCAGCGACCGCAGCGTGGCCAGCGACTTGGCGCGATAATCGCCCGTCTCGCTCGCGGCGGTGCTGACAAGGATGACGACGTCGCGCGGTCCATTGGCCGGGACCCGGGGATGCCCCCGGAGTGCCGGCTGCTCCGCCGACGGCGGTAGAGTCAACGCGAAGGCGTTGGTTCCATCGACCTGGGTAAATCCATCGAGCCGGACCCAGGGTACTGGGTGCCCCGTCTCAAGGCCCAGTACTTGGGTTTGTGCGGTGATGGCCGACGCCACTACCAATACAGTCGCCAGCAGCGACGACAGCGAACTTACGAAGAACGGTTGTTTCGACATCCCTCTTCTCCCGGCAAGTGTCTAAGGGTCGGCGCAAAAACAAGCGTGGCCTTTCGCGGAGCGAAAGGCGAGAATTACTGATTCGCTGGTCCTATTGATCTTCGCATTGAAAATGAGCCATGTAGGCCGGAACAAGCTTGCGCAGTTCCGGCGTTGATGCCGGTTCGTGCCGGAACTGCGCAAGCTTGTTCCGGCCTACGCCCCTGCCGCACAACTCAATGGCTCATTTTCAATGCAAAGATCAATAGGTGGCGTCCGTTGTGCGAGTTCTGTGGGGGCAGCGGAAACCACAGCTATTTTATGCAAGGACAGGCTCCGACCATTCGGCCGGGCGCTTTGCGCAAAGAGCAATTGCGGTGCCAAATATGCAGGACTAGTGAGCATGAGACCCAAGTATCGATGTCGTCTAAAGATGCGATTTCGCACCCTGCCGAGGCTGCGATGAGGAGGCAACCGCTGCCGTCCACGTCCTGACGGCGCTGTCAGAAAATGGACGTAAGGGGAAAGCAACGTCGGAACAGGAGCGAACTCTTCAGATTTCTTCCCGTCCGTGCATCCCGTACTTCTGCATCCTGGCGTGCAGCGTCGGTCGCGGCAGTCCCAGCAACCGGGCGGCATGCGTCTGGTTGCCTTGCGACCGCCGCAAGGCCTCGACGATAAGAAGTTTTTCCATCTTTTCCAGCAATTCCTCGCAGGCATGGTTTCCGCCATAAGAGGTCAGATACGCGCGGATCATATCGAGCCACGGCTCTTCGCTGGAAGGATGGGCATCGTCGGCCGGCGCTTGGGGGTCGGTTCTCAAGCTCCAGGGCAGGTCTTGGGCCTGGATCGTGTAGCCGCCGGCGAAGATCATCAGCCGCTGAATCAGATGTTCCAACTCCCGCACGTTGCCGGGCCAGGAATGGTTCACCAGGGCATCCAGCGCGTTGTGGGCCAACGGCGGCCTCTCGATGCCTGCCGCACGGGCATACCGATTCAGGAAATAATCGACGAGAAGAGGAATGTCGTCGCGCCTTTCCCGCAGCGGTGCAAGCTGCAAAGTGACCACGTTGAGGCGATGATAGAGGTCCTCGCGGAAGTTTCCCGCGGCGATCGCACGTTCCAGGTCGCGGTTGGTGGCGCAGAGCACGCGGACGTCGGATTGGAGCGTTTCGTTGCCGCCCAGCCGCTGGAAGGTCCGCTCTTGCAGGGCCCGCAGGATCTTGGCCTGCACCAACAAAGGGATGTCGCCGATTTCATCGAGGAACATCGTCCCCCCGTGGGCTTGTTCGAACTTCCCGATGCGCCGCGTCGCGGCGCCGGTGAATGCGCCGCGCTCGTGGCCGAAGAGTTCGCTTTCCAGGAGTGTTTCGGGAATGGCTGCGCAGTTCACGACCACCAGCGGCATTTCACTCCGCCGGCTATGCTGATAGATGGCCCGCGCCACAAGTTCCTTTCCCGTTCCCGATTCCCCGCGGATCAGCACGGTCGCGTCGGTGGGGGCCACCCGCCCGATCGCCTTGTAGAGCTGCTGCATCACCGCGCTGCGTCCCACGATGGCCTGCGACTGCGGCACGGTCGTATCGGGGTTCACGGCAAGGCGGCCTTTCATCAGCCGGGCCGCTTCCAGGGCCTTGGCGATCGTGCGGAGCATTTCCGCCGGTTCGAACGGCTTGAGCTGATAATCGAAGGCCCCGCGCTTCGTGGCCTCGATGGCCGTGTCGGTCGTACCCTGCCCGGTCATGACAATGACGGGCAGAGCAGGCTGGATTTGCCTGATCTGGGCCAGGGCCTCCAGACCGTTCATCCCGGGCAGGCAGATGTCCAAAATCACCAGATCCGGGGCACCCGTTTGCGGGTCGGCATCTTGCAAATGCCGCATGGCCGCTTCCGCGCCGGGCACGGCCACGACTTGATGCCCGCGGGTCGTAAGAATCTCTTCGAACGCCCGCAACACGTTCCGCTCATCGTCAACTACGAGAATCTTGGCCATGGGCCTGCTCCGGGGCAACGGGCATCCAGATCGCGAAGGTGGTGCCCTTATCTGTCGAAGATTCCAGGACCAGTCCGCCGCCGTGGCGGGCCATGACTTGCGCGGCAATGCACAGGCCCAGTCCCGTGCCGTTCTCCTTGGTGGTGAAGAAAGGCTCGAAAATCCGGCATTGGATGTCCTGGGGCATGCCGGGGCCCGCGTCGCTAATCCGCACGACCAGCATCGGCCGGCCGTCGACATCCTTCCCGGTAGTGGAAGTGATGCGGATCTCGCCTCCGCCGGCCATGGCATCCGCGGCGTTGCCGAGCAAATTCAACAAGACCTGTTTGAGTTGGGCCGCGTCGACCATGGCGGGCGGCAAGGCCGGCCGGGGCGTGTGGATGATCCTGATCTTCTCTCCCTGAAAACGGGGCCCGAGAAGTTCCAGCGTCTGGTCGAGCACGGCGCCGACGTCTTGCGGTTGACAATGCAGCGGCGACGGGCGGGAGAACTCGAGGAAATCCCTGACGATGGTCTCCAGCCGGGCAATTTCTTCGGCGACGACGCCCAGTTTTCGCCGCAGGTCGGCATTTCCCTGGACCGCCTCCTGGATCGAGAACAGCCACATCTTCATCGCCGTCAGCGGATTGCGGATCTCATGGGCGACACCGGCCGCAAGCCTTCCCACGGAGGCCAGCTTTTCGGCCACCAAGAGCCGATCGCGGCTGCGTTGCAATCGAGAGCGGGTGTCGCTGACGTCCGACATCAGGTTGCGAAGGTAATTGCCCATGATCCGCAATTCGTCTTCCTCGGGACCCTTGTCGCCAACGTGGCGATCGCCGCGATAGAGCTGCGCATCGGCGACCATCCCGCGGAGCGGAAAGAGCACACGGTAGAAGAAAAGCCAAAGCAGAAAGCCGCCCAAGAGAAACGTCAACACACTGGAAACTCCGACCACCCAGGTGATCTCGCGCATCCGCCAGCCGGCATGCCTGATGCTGTCCCGGCTGGCCTGCTCGTGGATGTCGATCAATTGGCGGCAGAGATCGCGGGCTTCCATGGAAAGACGGCCGACCTCCGTCAGCAAGATTGTCCTGGCCCGCTCCGTTTCGCCTTTTTTTGCCAGTGCGATCACGTCTTCCCGTCGCGAGTCGAGGTCGGCGCACGTCGTTTCCAATCGAAGCAAAAGTTCCTTCTCTTCTTGCGAAATGGAATCCGTATTGCGGAACGTCGCGATCCAGTCTTGGGTGCGCGGTTCCAGCCTGCGGAATTTCTCCTCCCAGGACGGATTGCCCTTGTCGAGCAGATGGGAGGCAATCAGGTTGTTGCCCTCCAGAAGTGCTATCTCCATTTTTTCGACGCGGACGCTGCGAAGATTCTCCTGGTTGACGTCCTCCAGACGAAAATCGACCCGTAACGCGGCCCACAAGGTCACGATGCTGCTCAGGATCGCCAGCACGGCGACCCCCAGGATCGTCGCGGAAAACTTGGTTGCCAAACTCGAACGCATTTGCGGTCCTTTCAGCGAACAGTCGTGCGCGAGAAAGAGCTTCCTCGACTCCATCATACCAGAAAGATCGTGCCAATGGTTGACGATCTGACCGTTTCTTGACCTCCAGGTCCGATCGCCCGACGACGGAGCCCTGGCAGCCTGGCATGGTCTTGTCCACGATTTTGGCATACCCGTATAATTACGGCTACAACGCCACGCCAAATTACGCCGACAATACAACACCTCAAGCGCAGGCGGCGACGCCCTCCAGTGACCCGGTGGCGAGATTGCGGCAGCTCAAGCGGATGCTCCACGCTGGCTTGATCAGCGCGACTGAGTTCGCTACGAGAAAGCAGCAGATCCTGGACTCTATCTGACCCAGCCCGAGACCCGCGCCACGGCTTCATCCTCTCGATCGGCAACCATCATGTAGCGCAGGCGATTGGCCTCGCTCACTCACGCGCAATGACTTGCGACAAGCCGACTTTCATGACTTGTAAATCACGATTGGACGCGCGTGGGGTCTTCCGTGCTGCCGCTACGCCGTGCGGCAACTTCCAGTCGGTTGTTGATCTCGCCGACGCCGTCCAGTCCACGGATCAGCGTCTGGGCGATCTGCTTCAGGTAGAAACTTGATACGTGGCCCCGTAGCGTAAGAATGCCCTCATGGAACTCGCATGAAATGAAGTGTAGCTCGGGATACCCCGACTTTCGCACTCTCGACTGAGCGGCGGCCTGAATCATTTGCATCTCCTTCGCGAGCCCGGGTTCCGCCTCCTGCAAGGGAAGAACTCGTCTTCCTTCATGACTTTCCGACATGACAGGTTTCCGTGCGAAGATAGCCGGACATCGCGATATCTCCTCAGACAATACGGATTTCTCTTGGATCTTCTTCGGAGACAACGCAAAACCAGCCGGGCATCACGAACAGTCTGCGCTGGCAGGCAAAGGTGGTAATCGTCTTCATAGGTCCAGGAGCGCTGACGAGCGCACACCGACCCATCGGCCGGGCGGTTGACGAAACGAGCAACTACAGTGCCAAGCACGCAGGACTTGAGGAGCATAAGATGCAACTTTCGATGCCGTTTGGAGATGCGAGTTAGCGCCATGCCGCGGCCGCCGTAAGGCAGCAACCGCTATCGTCCACTTCCCGACGGTAGCGTCAGAAACTGGACGCACTGGGATACCAACGTCGGCCGGTCCTGGGGAAAGCGCCCTCCTACCCGAGAAATCGTCGGAATATGGACCTAGGTGCCCGCAGAGGCGGAAAACGGGCCTTGTCGCCCCCCCTTGATGATCAACGACTTACCTAAACTCCCACAATTTTGACAGGGATTGATCCAAGGGGTATTGAATTTGCAACAGGCCTTCGACGGTGGCAATCTGCAAAGAAAAAAGAGGAAAACCATGTTAGCACAACTAGGTTCACGCAGAGTCCGGACCTCGCGCATGCCGGCCGAAAAACAACTCAAGCGCGTTCAGGAGTTGCAGTTGGACTACATACCCAACGAGCAGTTTAGCCGTATGGGGTTTGCCCGGGAGCGCGAGGTGCTTGGGCCGGCTCCGGAGAACCAACCGCCGGCCAAGAGCACGCCGCGTCCTACCGGCCTGCCGCCCTATCTGGCAAGCATGTACGAAACGCCACTGTTAACGCGGGAGCAGGAGCAGCACCTTGCCCGCAAAATGAATTACTTGAAACACAAGGCGAGTGAGCTTCGGAAGCGTCTAAACGTTGACTGCCCCAGCCTGAGGGCCCTGGCGCAGATCGAAAAGCTGGCCAGCGAGGCGGCGGCCATCAAGAACCACATCGTCCGCGCGAATCTACGGCTGGTGGTTTCTATCGCCAAGCGGTACGCGCATGGTCCGGCCCACCTCTTCGAGTTGATCAGCGACGGCAATATGTCGTTGATTCGGGCCGCGGAGAAGTTCGACTTCAGCCGAGGTTTCCGCTTCAGCACGTATGCCAGTTGGGCCATTATGAAGAACTTCGCCCGCACGATTCCTGCCGAGCTGCGCCAGCAGGCCCTGTTCCGCACGGGACACGAGGAGCATCTGCAAGGCATTGAGGACATCCACCACAACTCAAGCCGGCGGGAATCGATCCTGTCGCAGAGGCGGATGGAGGTCGCGCGCATTCTGCGGCATCTCGACGAGCGGGAGCGGCAGATCATCGAGCATCGCTTCGGTTTGGATCACAGTCGCAATCCCATGACCTTGAAGGAAATAGGCTGCGTGATGGGCGTGACCAAAGAGCGGGTTCGGCAAATCGTAGCGCGTGCCATGGTCAAACTCCGCGACGCCGTCAGCCCGGAGCGCGTCGAGGAGCCGGACCACGAGGACCTGTAGGTAGTCTCCCCCATACATCCGGTATTTTCCAATTACGCACGCTTCTGTGACGATGGTTCGCAGCCGCCGCAATCCGATAACCACGCAACGAACCCGTAGTCTGTGAAACCTGATTGTAGCCAGTCCACCCCGACAAGCACGGTTAAAATCATCCAGTAGGGGTTGTGCCACTGCGCCAAAACAAGGCTTGCGAGCACCAGGACGCCTGAGACGATACACGATCTGCGATTCTTGGTCATGTTGATTTTCCTTTCACCTTCACGCCCAGGGAACTGTCAGAAGGAACGCTGCCGAGCGAAATTGGTTCATAATACGACCTCCGTACCAGGTTTGCGATGACAACCGGCACAACCGATGCTCCCAGGCTCGCCGGATTGATTCGTGATCGACTCCACGATGCACGACAAGCTCGGTTCAACTTGAGTGAGCACGAGCATTCCCATACCTCCTTGGTGTCCGGGAGCGCGATAACAGGGCTGATGCGCGAGTACGGCCACCGGTTACAACTCAAACTGTAAACGCCACTACCGGGCTTGCCCCGGTAGAGCGATGATTGGCCAGCTAGAACGCCGCCTCACAACCCCCTTAGCAGTTTCCGCCGACCGTCGCGTGGTGCCCGCCGCGCCGGGCGGCGGGCACCACGCGACGGTCGGCGGAAACTGCTAAATACGCGGGGGATACGCGCGTTTTAGCTGATCAGTCATCGTTCCGCCGACACAGGGTCGGCGGGGACGTTTACAGTTTGAGTTACAAGACATTCTCTCGATACCCGGAGCGGATGGCGCCCGACTGATATCTGACGTTCCGTCAGCCCCGAAAGCCATTTCCACTCGATTGCCCAGAAAATCGAGTTCGCTGTTGTAACCGACCGCGGAGTCCGTGCGTCAGCCCTTATAGAAGCGTGAATTGCGTTTCAAGTACGGACAAGGAAAGGAATTGCCATGCAGTCTTCATCGGCCAAGCCATCACGGACAGGTATCGATTCCATCTCGAGTCTCAAGGTTCTCAAGAACGGGGCTGTGGCCGGGCAATTCGTCGGCTTGGCAAACAAGAATCAATTGAAGTCGATGGTTTCTCGTTAGCTGTCGACAGAGCCTTGGAGAGCAAGCCATGCATTGCCAAGAACTCCTATCGACCCTTAATGAATACGTGGATGGAGAGACCCAGTCGGCTCTCTGCCAGGCCCTTCGGGAGCATTTGGCGGGCTGCAAATCCTGCCGCGTGGTCATCGACAACATCCGTCAAACGATTACGCTTTATCGGGCTGGCGAGAAGGTTTCTTTCCCGCCAGGCTTGCACGAACGGCTCTGCGCGATCATGCGCCAGCGATGGGCTGCCAAGTTTCCATTGGCCGGTGTGCGATAACGCAGGATTGAATCGGGTCCGAACAAGACATTCTGGAGATTGAAAATGAAGGAATTCGCGATACTTCTTGGCACGTTCGTGCTTTGGATCGCGCTGGACCGATGGATTCTGCCGTGGTTTGGTACTTCTACTTGCATGCCGGGCAACTGTTCAACGACCCGGTGCCCATCCTGCTCCCCGGACCCCAGCATGGACTCTGAAGCAAAGACTATAGGCTCGAAAGGAAACCAATAATGACGATCGAACGAGGATTACGCTTGATTGCCGGAACGGTTGTGCTCTTGAGCGTGGCGCTGGCATGGTTACATAGCCCCTACTGGCTGGCACTGACCGCTTTCGTTGGATTGAACCTGCTTCAGTCGGCCTTCACGAATTGGTGCCCAATGGTCTGGCTGTTGGGACGCGTGGGCATGAAGCCTTGTGTTGCCGGGCCAAGGTAGCGGTGGGCTGCCATCGCTGTTGGAGCGGGCGACAAACGGCCGAGTCGTGGCGCGGCAGAAGGGGCCTGTCAGCAAGTCCCGGCTGAAAAGCATGCTCGACTTGCAGGACGTCGCCGGAATTCGCTAGAATAACTAGCGTCTCAGAACCGCGAAAGGTCATTGGGAACCGGCCAACGAGATAACCATGAAATGTGAAGAATTGCTCGCCGCACTGAACCAGTACGTCGACGGCGAATTGGACCCCGGCATTTGCGATCCATTCCAGGAGCACCTTAAGGGCTGCAATCCGTGCCGGATTGTGGTCGACAACATTCGCCAGACGATCAAGCTCTTCAAGGCCGAAGATCGATATGACTTGCCTCCCACGCTTCATCAGCAACTGAGCCGTGCGTTGCGTGAGCGTTGGAAGGCCAAGCACGACGAAGATCGATCGCTCGTCGAGCAGGCCAAGGCAGGTGATTTCGCGGCCATGGAATCGTTGCTGGTGAAATACGAACGGCAGGTTTTCGGCGTTGCCCGCCGGATTGTTCAGCAGCACCAGGATGCCGAGGAAGTGACTCAGCAAACGTTCCTGAGCGTGATCGAGCATCTTGGCGAGTTTCGCGAAGAATCGCAATTTCGCACGTGGCTCCTGCGAATCGCCACGAACCATGCCGTAGCCTTGTTGCGGAAGCGGGCGGTCCGGGCCGGTCCCTCGCTGGACGAAGCCGGCGGGGACGACAGTTACGAGGGGGTGCCGCACCCTGAGTACATCGCCGCCTGGCGCGAGACGCCCGAGGAGATTGCCATGCGGCGGGAAACGCGACGGCACGTGGACGAGGCCCTGGCCACGCTCAACGACAAGTATCGGGTGGTGTTCGTGCTCCGCGACATTGAAGAGCTTTCGACCCGCGAAACGGCCGAAATCCTGGGCCTGAGCCAAGAGGCCGTCAAGGTTCGGCTCCTACGGGCGCGGCTGATGCTCCGGGAGCGACTGACGCGGCTCTTCGGCGACGAGAAAACCCAGGTTGCGCCTCACGATCATCGGTAATCAGACAATAAATACCTGTCGCCTTTCTTATCGAAGGCAAGCACGAGGTTCTTCTTGGGGATCTTCCACACATTGCTTTCCTGTTTCCTTATCGTAACGGTTCAGAAGGCCGACGCCTAGGTCGCAGCTAAATGACCTTTCGCGATTCTGGGACGCTGGACGGTGTCCGTAGGGTGGGACAAGGTCGCGCCGATCATGGTGGGCCGTCGCAAACCGGTCAACCTTCAATTCTGGACCAACGCAGAAACAACGGTAGACCGCGACCGCCGGCCCACCAGCGCGTCGGCGACCAAGCTGCGCTCGGTGCCCGCCGTCCCACCCTACAGCGCATCTGCGTCCCAGGATTGCGAAAGGTCATTTAGCCCAACGGCGCTGCCATGAGTCTGAGCGGAAGCGTCCTCCTGTTCCAGCGAAGATTGCGGCATGCCGTGCCCGGGCTTATTGGCGTAGAGCAGCCAGTAGACCACGGGGATTACGAACAGCGTAAAAACCGTAGAAGCAAACAGGCCGAAGATCAGCGACCAGGCCAGGCCGGAGAAAATGGGGTCGATGATGATCGGCACGGCCCCGAGCATTGCCGCTGAGGCCGTCAGCAGAATCGGCCGCAATCGCACTACCCGGCTTTCCATGATCGCGTCGAAAAGCGTCCGGCCGCGGGCCAGCGACAGGTGGATGAAGTCGACGAGGATGATCGAATCGCGGGTCACGATGCCCGACAGGGCAATCATGCCGATCATGCCGGTGGCGGTGAAATAGACCGGGTCGAGAAACCCGCCCACCTGCTGGGCGTTGACCACGTTCAGAAGCCAGAAGCCGGGCATGACCCCCAGGATCGTCAAGGGGATGGCGAGCATGACGACGAGCGGGACGGTGAACGAACCCATCTGCGCCACCAGCAGAACGTAAATCGCGATCATCGCCGCACCAAAGGCCAAACCGAGGTCGCGAAATACGTCGAGCGTAATTTTCCACTCCCCTTCGCCGGCAAAGGCCACCTCAAAACCGGCCGGCACGCCCCAGGCGACGTGGCTGCCGTTGGAGAAGAAAGTTCTGCCGCTGACGGAACGGGGAGCGCCCGCCGCCATCCAGCCGTTGCCATTCCGCTGAATATCTTTCCCGGCGGGGGCGGCATTCGATTCGTCGGCAAGGATGTCGACCACGACGTCCGCAGGCGGACGCCCCGCGGTTTCCGCAAAGACATAGGCCACGCGCTGTAGATTCTTGTGGTAGAGCATCTGATCGACGCGGGCCGTTTCCCATCGCCCCAGTTCGGCCAACGGAACAAGTTGCCCGCTGCTGCCCTTCACGTAGACCTTTGCCAGGTCCGCCGCACTGGTGCGGCGATCCACCGGCAGGCGCAGTTCGATGCGCAGGGGGTTGCGCTCGGTCTCACTGGGCATCAAGCCCGCCGTACCGCTGTCCAAGAGCGCCCGGAGCGTAGCGGCAATCTGTTGCGTGGTGACGCCGTTGATCGCGGCCTTTTCCTTGTCGGCGATAAAAGCCAGCTTCTGTTGGGCTGCCTCCCGCACGTGGTCCACATCGACCACGCCCGGTTCGACGGCCAAGCGGGCTCGCACGGCATCGGCGGCCAGCAGGATGTCGTCATAGCGATGGTCCGGCTGGCCGTAGACCTCGGCGACGACACTGGCGATCACAGGCGGGCCCGGCGGCGTCTCGACGAGCTTCATGCGGGCGTGGTGCCGGTCGGCAATCGCCTGCAAGCCGTTCCGCATCCGCAGTCCGATGGCATGGCTCTGCTGGCGGCGGTTCTTCTTCCCCGCCAGATTGATCTGCACCTGGGCGACCTCGTCGCCTTGCCGTAGATAGTAGTGCCGCACCAGGCCGTTGAAGTCCATCGGCGCGGCCAGCCCGACGAAGCTCGTGTAGTCGGAGACCTCGGGCACGCGGGCCAGAAACGCCTCGAACTCGCGGACTGCCGCGTCCGAGCGTTCCAGCGTGGTTCCCTTGTCGAAGTCCAGCACCAGCAGCAACTCGTTCTTGTTGTCGAACGGCAGCATCTTCAGCGGCACGCTGCGCATGGCCGCCAGGCCCATCGCCCCCGCGGTCAAGAGGGCCATCAGCAGCAGGAACGACCAGGCCACCAGCCGGGAATGGAGCAACGGGGCCATGAGCGGATAGAAGACCTTGTACAATCGCGACTGCTTGATGGCGTCCAAATCGTGCGGGTCGTGGTCCGCATGGCCTTCCCCGCCGCCGGCGCTGTACTTCCGTTTGAGCACGTGGAACGCCAACCAGGGCGTGATCGTAAAGGCCACGACCATCGACATCAGCATCGTCACCGGCACGTTCAATGCCATGGGCCGCATGTAGGGGCCCATCATCCCGGTGATGAAGAACATCGGCAGGAAGCTGACGATCACGGCCAGCGTCGCCGTGATCAGCGGCGGGCGGATTTCGGCGACGGCCTCCAGCACGATGCGTCGCGTGGCTTTTTTGCGCAGGGCGAAGTGCCGCACGATATTCTCCACGTCAACGATCGGATCGTCGACCAGGAGCCCCAACGAGAGGATCAGCGCAAAGAGCGTGACGCGGTTGATCGTATAGCCCAGCATCAGGTTCACGGCGAGCGTGAGCCCGAAGACGACGGGGACCGCCACGGCCACGATCAGCGCCTCGCGCCAACCCAAGCCGAGCGTCAAGAGCGCCACTACAATCAGGATGGCCACCGCCAGACCCTCGACCAGTTCGTTGACTTTCTCGTCGGCTGTCAGGCCATAATTCCGGGTGACGACAAGCTCCATGTCGCCCGGTACGATCGTTCTGCGCAACTCTTCGGCTTGCCGCAAGACGGCGGTGGCCACCCAGACCGCGTTCGATCCTTTTTCTTGGCGATGGCGATCGTGACGGCCGTGGCACTTGGTAGGCCGGAACCCGCGTTGCGCAGTTCCGGCACGGACTGGTTCCGGTCGCACCGCGTTGCCGAAATACCGGGACTGCGCTGCGCTTGTTCCTGCCTCCGCGCTGCGCTTGGTTCCTCGCCCAGGACGGTGCCCGGGAAGAACTCGCGCCTGGTGAATCCTTGGGCCGGTCCCCAACCGTGCCGGACGTAGCTGGAGAGTTCGTCCGGCCCATCCTCGACTTTGGCGACATCCTTGAGGAAGACCGGGCGGCCATCGAAGACGCCCACGACCAGATCGCGCAACTGCCGCGCGCTCTGGAAGGGCTGTCCGGCCTCGACTCGAATAAGGTTGTCGTTGGCGCGGAAGTCGCCGGCCGTCTGACGGACATTGGCGCCTTGGATGGCGCGCTGCAACTCCAATGGGGAGACGTTATGCGCGGCCATGCCGTCCGGATCCATGAGGATCTGCACCACGCGCGGCTGCCCCCCGACGACATAGGCCCGTGACACGTCCTTTACGCCGGCAAGTCGCTGCGTGACTTCTTCGGCCACGCGGCGCAAGGTGCTGCCGTCGGACGTTGCGCTGGAAAGCGCAAGCGTAACCACAGGCACGTCGTCGATCTCCACCGGTTTGACGACCCAGCCGCTGACGCCCGGCGGCACGATGTCCAGGTTCTCGTTGAGCTTCTTCTGGAGCTTGACCAGGCTCCGCTCGCGGTCTTCGCCCACGTAGTAGCGGACCGTGATGATCGCCTGGTTCTCGCGGCTCATCGAATAGACGTACTCGATGCCGTCGATCTGATAGAGGATCTTCTCCAGGGGCGTGGTGACCAACTGCTCGACCTCCGCCGCCGAGTGGCCGGGAAAGTTCACGTAGACATCGGCCAGCGGCACGACAATCTGCGGGTCTTCCTCACGCGGCGTCAAACCCAAGGCCGCCAGGCCGAGGACTGTTGCCAGGAGGATCAGAATCAGCGAGAGGTTCGATTCGAGAAAGATCTTCACGATGCGATTCGTGAAGCCGTGCTCGGAGGCTGCCGGGAGGCCGGAATGTTCAGTCATGGCTTGCCCCCTGCGAAGATGCTGCCCCCGGGGTCGCAACCTGGCAACTTGGAGCGGCGGGTCCCGGCTTCGACGCTGCCGGCAGCACGACCTGTTCCCCCTCGCGCAAGCCCGAGAGGACTTCCACCTGGTCTGGCAACACCCGGCCGCGCTGGTCTGTCACGTCGCCCAGGTTCCGTCCCGTGCGGATAGCGCGCTGAAGGGTCTGGTCTTTTGCGACCGCTTGCACGAGTTCCAGTTGCCCGACCCTGCGCACGGCTTGCCGAGGAATGACCAAGACCTCTTCTTCCTCCAACGGAATCAGGATTCGGCCGAACATTCCCGCATAAATGCCGGCCGGGCAGGGTCCCGTCACCTTCACCTGGAAAGCGCGGCTGGATGACTGTGCCTCGGGCACGATCTCGCTCACCGTGCCGTTGCACTGCTTGTTCAGCCCGTCGATCCGCACGCCTATGGTTTGGCCGACCTGGAGGTTGCGGGTCAGCGACTCGCGAACGCTGGCCACGAGTTGCATCCGCTTGGGATCGAAGAGCGTGACGAGCATCTGCCCCGGCGTGACCATATCGCCAGCGTCGACTTTCTTGTCGATCACCGTACCGTCGATGGGCGAGCGGACGGTGGCCCAGTCGAGAGTCGCCTGCACTTCGTTGACGGTTTCCCGGGCCCGTTGGACCTCGGCGTCCGTGGAACGCAAGGCGGTGCGGGCCTTGTCGTATTCCTGCTGACTGACCGCATGCGACTTGACCAACTCACCGTAGCGGTTCTCATCCAGGGCAGCTTGCGCCCGGGCGGCTTCGGCCGCGGTGACGGCGAACTTGGCCTGCTGGAGCTTGGCGCGAAGATCGGTATCGTCCAAGCGCAGCAGAACATCGCCGGCCTTGACCTTCTGACCCGCCTTGAGGTTGACCTCGACGACCCGCGCCAGCAGCTTCGAACCAATCGTCGTCTCATGCACGGCGTGAATGGTGCCGATGGCCGATTCGGAAAGCGGCAGCCGAACCAGTTGCGCACTTGCCGTCTGGCCTTCGATCGGCGCTGCCTGGATTGGGCCGGCATCGGCCGTGGAAGGGACCTTGGGACTGAACTTCCCGGCGAGCCAGAGCATAAGCACGACAACGCCGGCGGCGAAACCGAGCATGACCATCCCGCGGCCGGTCAAGCGGGTTAATTTCTTCAATAAACTCTGACCAATCGCCATAACTTACCCTCTTTCCATGCCGTTCCGCGTTCTGATCGAATACCGGGCAAATACTGCGGGGATTCTATCGCAACCCAGAATGCAGCAACAATGCCAGTTGCCTGCTCAGATGGACGCGGCGGAGCACCATTTGGTTACAAAGGGCATGACGCGGATCATGGCGTCACCGCGTGTCAGATAGCCCAGCGCCGGGATTCCCTTATCACGGAGAACTCGTTTCATAACGTCCGTGAGCCAAGACCAAGACGCAATCCACGGCGCCGTCGGGCTTCCGCAGGCACTGCACGGAAACGCTGGCGTCCAGGACCTTGCCATCCTTGCGGACGAAGCGTTGGTCCGTGACGTACCCGCGGACAAGTCCCCCCAACATCTGCTTGAAATGGCAATCCTCCTCGGCACGGTCGTCAGGGTGTACCAGATCAGCCCATTTCTTGCTCATCAACTCCTGTTCCGAATAACCGAGCATTTGGCAAATGCGGTGATTGGCCTCGATCCAATCTTTCTCCGCTGACAACATTGCCATGCCGACCAGCCCTTGCTCAAAGTACCCGCGGAATCGCTGTTCACTCTCCAGAAGCCAGCGTTCGGCCTTTTCGCGTTCGGCAATCTCCTTCTGCAGCTCGCGGTTGGCCGCAACGAGTTCGGCACGTGCCATTTCTGTTCGGCGACGACTCGCGTGCAGCGATTCACTGAGTACCGCCACGACAATACCCACGACGACGTAAAGGCCGAGACCGACTTGATATTCCAAATTGGAAACGAAAAGCGAGCGGTGCGGTTCGATGAAGAGACAGCCGGCCAGTACTGCGCCGGAGACGAGGGCAAGCAAGGAAGGGCCAAACCCACCGTACCACGCCGTGAACATGACGGCGGCGTAGTAGGCCGAGAACGGGGCCGTATTCTCCAGAATCGGGTCCAGCCACTTTCTCAACAGGGTTGCCAAGAGCGTAGCAACGACCGCCGTGCCGTAACGAATCAGAAGGGACCGCCACCGTTTGGATATTGTCATTTCTCGTATTCACTTTCAGGGAACCCGGGACTTGCCGCGCACGCCGCAGAAAGTGAGACATCGTACTATAGCTTGCTCCTTACTCTATTATAGGCCGGCTTCCCGGAACGGCCAAACTCCATCGCTCGTGGTCCCGGCTTCAGCCGGTCCCGACCCCGCGAATTCCGCCTAAGGGTGGGACTACGAGCGCGAGGTCAGGGGCAAGGGCGCGAGATCGGACAGGCGGGCGACATGCTCGGGGGCCGGGAGGTGTCGACATTCTGAGGCTGCCCGACAGGGCGATCGCAGATCAGGATCCGGGCGGGATAGCCCAGTGCCCGATAGAGCTGGAATTGGGCCCGGTTGTAGTCGTTGACGGCGTTGAAAAAAATGCCGTAGGCGCGATTCAATTGGATCAGCGCCGCCACTGCTTCCTGGGGGCGATTCGCCATTTGCAACACATTGCCGCCCAGCGGCGTACCGATGCCCGTCAACGTGCCACGGTACGTGATGGCAGCCTCGTTCACGGCGGTCATGGCCCGCTGGACCTGTGTCGCGGCCGCTTCCAGCGCGGCATGGGCCTGGACCACATCAAGAGCTACCTGGTCCTGGAAATTGGCGAAGTCGATCGCGGCCTTTTGCTCCTGCGCCACCCGCTGGCGAACGAGTGATCTGTTTCCCGCGCCGAGATTTTCCAGGGTCCAAACCACGCCCATTTCGGCGTCGAATCGACCGTCGTAAACGTGGGGGCCGCTATCGGGTCCGCCGCCAAACACACCGCCGTTGAAAAAGCCACCGGGGCCCGCGCCTTCCATCACGACCGTCGGCAACAACGGGCGGAACCGCTCCTGCCGCACCCGTGCGGCGCTCGCCGCCACCAAGGCCCTTTGCGACGCCAATTCCGGCCGGTTCGTCAAGCCGACGGGAATTAAATCGCCGACCGCCAGGCGGGGCGAGATTAACGTCACCTGAAGATGCGGCGGCTCCAGCGGCACGACCACCGCGCTGGGGTTCAGTCGCAGAACGCGGGTGAGGCGGGCGCTGGCAATCCGCCAGTCGGCACGCGCAGCGGCTACCTGCTGCTCCAGGTCGAATTGTTCCGCCCGCGCACGGTCTACCTCGATCTCGCGTGTCAATCCGTTGCGGGAGAGACCCATGGTCTTGTCGACGAGCAATTTGGCCTTGTCCACCGCGTCCTCGGTGCCGGCCAACGTGCCGCGGGCCTGCTGCACATCGAAATAGGCCAGCGCCACCGCCAGCAGGGCATCGTTCCGCGCTGTTTGAACATCCGCCTGCCGGGCCGCCAATTCCTGGCGATCGGCCAGCGGCCGAAAGATGGCATCCGTCACGCCGAAGTCGAGGGTCATTCCTCCGCCCGCCGCAAAGGCGCTCTTGTGATCGCGAATTATCGTGCCGTCGGTCGATTGGTCCAGTCCGTCGTGACGGTAGAAATCGGTACCCACGTTGAGATTAGGCAGCCAGAGGACCTCGGAACTCCGCAGCCGCGCCGCCGCCTCTTCCACACTCGCCTGGGCATAGGCAATCACCAGTGGCCGGGCGTTGGATAGGTATAACGCCGTGGCCAGGTTGATCGGCAGGGCCGTGTCGGTTACCGTGGGTCGGGCGGCAGGAATTGCTGGCGGCTGGGGGTTCGGGGCGACGACGGGTGCTCCCAGGATTTGGCCCGGACTTGTGTAATCGGGGAACAAGTCTTGCGGAAACCCAGTTTGCGGGGGGGGTGGCGCGACCGGCTCGGACCCCCCTACATCAAGAGGGGGTGCGGCAACCGCGCTAGCGCCGCAAAACAATAATATCCACACACCGATTGAATAGCGTGACATCATCGTCTGCCGGCGCAACGACGCCCCCCTTTGGTAGGAATCAAGACAACGATTGTACCTGTCTGTCGGATTGTATCGGGTAGGGCAGGGTCGCTTAGGTCGAAATAACGATGATCCCGATGCATATTTCCTAACTTATCCACTCTCACTACTTCATGGCTTATTATGTTTTCTTAACCACCCACTAGACTATGAAGTATTGTGAAGGGTGGTTGCTTTTTTAACGTGTCGTCAATCGCGTCGCGCGTTGGCCAGGGGCGTATAATAGTCGGGAAGAGTCCCGTTTCTCGCACCGTATGGCTGTGTCGTTATGAATCTAACCGAGTTCGCAATGCGGCGGCCAATCACGTTGGCCATGGTCGTTGTTGCGGTGATCGGCGGTGGCGGCCTGGCGTTGAAGGAGATGCGGGTCGACATCTTCCCGTCGATCAACGCGCCGCAAATCTACGTGGTGAACAACTACGCCGGGATGGATCCCAGTCAGATCGAGGGAATCGTCACCAACGTCTACGAACAGAACTTCCAGTACGTGGACGGGATCAAGGCGATCGAATCGAAGAACATACAGAACTTCGTCCAGCTCAAGCTCACTTTTTATCCCGGCACCGACATGGCCGCGGCAATGTCGCAGGTCGTCAGCCTCACGAACCGTGCCCGCGGGCAGATGCCGCCCAGCGTGCTGCCGCCCTTCGTGATCCGCTTCGACGCGGCCAGCGTGCCTATCGGCTACCTGGTGATGGAGAGCAAGAGCCAGCCGCCCCGGCCGCTGGGCGAACTGGCCGACCTGGGGCTGTTCCGCATCCGCCCCACGCTGATCGCGGAAGTGCCGGGCACGGTGGCCTTCTCGCCCTACGGCAGCAACACGCGGGCGATCGTCGTCTCGGTCAACCCCGACCTCCTCCGCGCCCACAACCTCTCGCCCGAAGACCTGGTTTCCGCCCTGGAAACCGGGAATGTCGTCGTGCCGTCGGGCAATCTGTATGCGCAATCGCAGACGCCGCTAGTGCCCACCAACGCGATGGTCGTCGACCCGCAAGAGATGGGCAAGATCCCCATTCAGCTCGGCAAGGACGTCTACCTGAAGGACGTGGCGACGATCGAAGACACCACCGACATCAACTACGGCTGCGCGCTGGTCAACGGCCGCAAGTCGATCTTCATCCCCGTGGTGAAAAAGGACACGGCTTCCACGCTCACGGTGGTCCGGCAAATCCACGACACCATGCCCAAGTTCAAGTCGCTGGTGCCCGACGACGTCGACGTCCGCTACGAGTTCGACGAATCGCCCACAGTGCGGGCGGCCATCAAGAGCGTGGCCACGGAAGGGGCCATCGGCGCCGGGCTGACGGGGCTGATGATCCTTCTCTTCCTGCACGATCTCCGCAGTGTGATCGTGGTCCTGATCAGCATCCCCTTGTCCTTGACAAGCTCGTTGATCGGCCTGTGGCTTACGGGCAACACCATCAACATCATGTCGCTGGGCGGGCTGGCCCTGGCCATCGGCATTCTTGTCGACGAGGCGACGGTCACCATCGAGAACACGCATGCCCAAATGCGGCATACGCATTCCATCGCCCGGGCTGCGCGGCAGGCGAACGCCGTTACGAACACGGCGCGACTGTTGGCGATGCTCTGCATCCTCTCGGTGTTCATTCCCACGTTCATTCTCAACGAGCCGGTCCGCTCGCTATTCATGCCGTTGACGCTGGCCGTGGGCTTCGCCATGATCGCCTCCTACCTGCTCTCCAGCACGCTGGTGCCCGTGCTCACCGTTTGGCTGGTGGGGCATGCCGAGCAGGACGGGCACAGCGAGTCGCTGTTCGATCGCTTTCTCGCCGTCTTTGTCAAGGTGGTGGCGGCGACGGTGCGTTTTCGTTGGGTCGTGGTCGGGACGTACTTGGCCGCCTCTCTCGTATTGATCTGGATGGTCGGCCAGCAAGTGGGCACGGAGCTGTTCCCCGAGGTCGATTCGGGCCAGTTCGTGCTTCGCTTCCGCGCCCCTCCGGGGTCCGAGTACGACTTGACGCGGCGCTGCGCCTGCAGATCCTGGATATCATCGACGACGAGAGCCACGGCAACCTGGAGATGTCGATCGGCTACACGGGCCTGGGGTCCACCAACACGGCCACGAACAATATCCTGCTGTTCATGCGGGCCAGCGACGACGGCGTGCTGCGCGTGCGCCTGCGCGAGAATAGCGGCGTGGCGATTGCCGACCTCCGCGAGCGCTGCGCAAAGTCCTGCCCGAAAAGATGGGACCATGGCTCCAGGATTATTTGGAAAAACAAGGCTGCCCACGCGCGGAAGCGCAAGCCCGTGCGAAGCAGATTTCCTTCGGCTTCGAGCCGGGCGACATCGTCAGTACGGTGATGAGTTTCGGTTCCCCCAACCCCGTCGAGGTGCTGGTGATCGGGCCCGAGCGGGACGCGGTCCGCGAGCATGCGGCGCGGGTCCTGGAAGAAATGAAAAAGATCCCCGAGCTCCGCGACGTGCAACTCTACCAGCAACTGGATTATCCCACGGTGCGCGTCGATATCGACCGCCAGAAGGCGGGCCTCAGCGGCGTGTCGGTCAAGAAGGTTACCGACTCGCTTCTGGTGGGCACGTCCTCCAGCCGCTACGTAGTCAGAAACTATTGGCGCGATCCGCGCTCGGGGGTCGATTACCAGGTCCAGATCCAGGTCCCCACGCGGCGCATGGACAAGCCGCAACAGGTGGAGAATCTGCCCATCAACAAAGTCGACTCGGACAGCAACCTCTTGATTCGCGACGTGGCTACCGTCCGGCCCGGCACGACGCCGGGCGAGATCGACCGCACTTCCATGCAGCGTTACCTGAGCATCACCGCCAACCTTCAAGGCGACGACCTGGGCCGCGCGGCCAGCGACATCGAGCAGGCCATTGCCGACGCCGGCGATGCACCCAAGGGCGTGCACGTGAGCGTCCGCGGGCAGGTGGCGCCGATGACCGAGATGTTCCGCTCCTTGACCGTGGGCCTGGCGCTTTCGGTCGTGGTGATCCTCGTCCTGTTGACCGCTTACTTCCAGTCAATCGGGATTGCCTTGGTTTCCATCGGCGGCGTGCCGGGAGTGATCCTGGGCGTGGTCACGATCCTGTCGTGCTCGGGGACCACCTTGAACATCGAGTCGTTCATGGGCTCGATCATGTGCATCGGCGTTTCCGTGTCGAACTCGGTGCTCCTGTCGACCTTCATGAACGACTATTGGGGCGCCGGGGCAACGGTGCACCTCGCGGCCATCGAAGGGGCCCGCGACCGCCTCCGACCCATCCTCATGACGGCCAGCGCGATGGTCTTGGGCACCGTGCCCATGGCCCTGGCCCTGGAGGAAGGCAGCGGCATGACGGCGCCGCTGGGACGGGCAGTGATTGGCGGCCTGTTGGTCTCCACCTTCGCCACGCTCTTGATCGTGCCCGCGATGTTCGCCATCATCATGGGCGACATCATGCCCCTTATCATGGGCCGCTCGAAGAAGGTCTCGCCCTCGGTCGATCCCGACGATCCCCGGAGCCGGCATTTCGATCCGGCCGGTCATAGCGCTTTGGCCGCGCATGGGGGCCCTCGACCGGAAGAAGAACCACCCCTGCCGGGAGTTGAATGATGTATCACCTTTGGAGTGCGGCGATTTATCGCCGCGTTCGTTTTGATTCAATGTTTGGCGCGGGCGGGCCTGCCGATTTTCGCGAGGAAAAGGCCGCAAAGCGGCCAGAAAGCGGCAACGGCCATGCGAGCATGGTGCCCGTGCCGCACTCCAAATTTGTGCCCCTGCTGATCGCCCTTGCGCTCTTGCCCGGCGGTTGCCGCCACGAAAAAACTGGAGAAAAACGCGAGAGCGGGGCCCCCGCGGTGCAGGTCGTAAGCCCCACGCTGCGGACCATCGACTGCACCGTCGAACAACCGGGCTTCGTCAATGCCTACGAACGGACCTCGATCTTCGCCAAGGTCTCCGGGTTCATCAAGGCCTTTCACGTCGACATCGGAGACGAAGTGCGTGAAGGCCAGGTGCTGGCCGAGATTGACGTGCCCGAACTCAACGAGCGGCACCAGCAAATGGTGGAACAAGTCAAGCTCGACAAGCAGATGGTCGCGCAGGCCGGGCAGCTTGTGGTCGTGGCCGAGAAAAGCGTCCAGAACGCCGAAGCGCAAGTGGCCGAGGCGAAGGCCAACGTGGGCAAGTACGAGGCCGAGGTCGTTCGCTGGAAGACCGAGGTAGAACGCCTGACGCACGCGGTGAGTGAGGGGATCGTCGACAAGGAAATCCTCACGGAGACGCGGAAGACACTCGATTGGAGCATCGCCGCGAAGGTCGCCGCCGAAGCCACCGTCCGAGCGCGGGAAGCGGACCAACTCATGGCCGAGGCCAGCGTGGGAAAGGCCAAGATCGATGTCGGGACTGCCGAGGCCAAAGTCAAGGTCACCGAGGCGGAGGAGCGCACGGCCGCGGCCCTCTTGGCCTATACCCAGGTGACCGCACCCTACGACGGTGTTGTCACCGTCCGCAATGCGAACAAAGGCGACTACGTGCAGGCGGTCACGGGCGACAAATCGACGGTCAACCCCTCGGCCATCTTCGTGGTCGAACATGCCGACCCTCTGCGAATCTTTTTCGACGTTGACGAGCGGAATGCCGCCTACGTCCAACGGGGCACGAAGGCCGCCGTGCGGGTCAAGGCCCAGAGCGGCATGGAGATCCCTGCCACGGTTACGCGTACTTCCTGGGCCATCCGCGAAAAAACCCGCACCTTGTGGACGGAAATCGATCTCACGAAGCGGCAGTACAACGGTCTCCGGCCGGGGACCTACGTCACGGTCTCGGTGTTCATCCATCGGCCCAATGTCTACGCCCTGCCGAAGCAGGCGATAATGGAATCGGGCAACGAGACGTATTGTTACCTTGTGAAGGACGGCAAGGCCGTCAAGACCCCCATCGATACGGCGCTCAGCGACGGGAAATGGGTCGAGGTCGACAAAATGAAGATCGACGACCCTTGGGTCACTGTCAGCGGCAACGAGCAGATCATTGTGGGCGACCTCAGCGAGCTGAACGACGGCCAGACGGTGGAAGTCGTGGAAAAACAAGTCGCCGAGGGCCCGTAGTGGCCGGTTCCGATTCTTTGCCTTCCGAGGAGCTCAAGAAGATGGAGCACCAACCGTTGCTCCCCGTCGAGAAGAAGCTCGTCGTCGGGAGCCTCGTTCTGGGGGTCGTTCTCTTAGGCTTTCTGATGTGGATAAGCCGGGTATTCTTCCCGGCCGGCTAGAGATAACCAACTGAGTGGTCTTTTGCCAGCCTGGTATTTTTGGTCTCCTTGGCATTGCTGCCTATCCATTGCTCCGACCACCCAATCGTCGGGTCTTTCCGGACTTTCGGGAAGCTAACGAGTATTGCTAGCGACTTTGCTGGATAGATCGATTATTCGGACGGAACATTAGTCATGAGCCAAAATTCCCCGCGTTTGCATGCGGAGCTAACATACGAAAAGCGAGAAACACACGATATAGTCGATAGTTTCCGCATTTAGGCATCCGGCGGTTTGAGGAGATGCTCGTCCATTGAGCGACCGCGGATGTGGTTTTCGCTTTTCGGTTTTCCCAAGGAGGCAGACCCATGAAATGGATTTCTACCGCAAGACTGGTCATGGCCCTAGGCTTGGCGTGGACGGCAAGTCAAGCCATGGCCCAGATGGGGGAGACGACGCAGTCGTTCGATCAACTCTCCGCCCGTCTCGAACAACAGGACCGGCAGATTCAGCAACTTCAGGCCCAAATGGCCGGCATGCAGCAGGGCATCAACGCGACGCCTACGGCTTATGCGCCCTCAGGCGGCACGGCCGCGGACCCGGCCGCGCCGGCTGCCCCGCAGCCCGCCGAGGTCGGCAGCGACATGAGCGTGAAGGCCAGGTGGTACAATGGTGCGGGCCTCATGTTCGAGTCGCCCAACAAGGACTTCACCATGCACGCGGGGATGTGGGTGCAATGGGACAGCAATTGGTACAACCAGTCCTTGGGCATGAACACCGCCAGCGCGACGAATGCGGCAGTTCAGGGTGCCCCCTCCGGCGGCATCGGCCAAATGGAGGATGGCACCTACTGGCGGCGTATCCGTCCTTTTATCGAAGGCACATTCTGGGAGACCTGCGAATACCGATTTAATCTTGCCCTGGAAAACAACCAGTACAGCACGGCCGGGCTCGATGAATTCTTCATCGGCGTCCACAGCCTTCCTCTGGTCGGCACCCTCCGCGTCGGGCACGTCAAGAACTGCTTGGGGCTGGAAGGCGACATGGCCAGTTCCAGCCGCTGCATGACCTTCATGGAACGCTCCAGTTATTCCCAGGCCATTGAAAAGGACCAGAACTTCGTCAACGGCATGTGGCTGGGCAACACCTGGCTGGACGATCGCGTCTTCGGCTCTTTTGTCGTGGCTCGTCCGGACAACGGAAGCAGTGGCGATTTCTTCGGCACCGGCGAATACCTGGTCCAGACCCGCTGGACCGGCCTGCCCCTTTATGAAGACGAGGGGCGGCACCTGCTGCACCTCGGCATTGCGGGCGGGTGGCAGAACGGGACGAACAGCGTGGGTGCCGGGACCACCGGGGCGGATACCATTACCTTGCAGTCCCGGCCCGAGTTCCGCGACGACGATCCGGCCGCCAGCCCAGGAGCTACTACGAATGCCAATGGCGCCGGCGGCGCCGGTCAGTACCTCGCGGACGCCAACGCTAACCGGCTGGTGTCTACAGGCAAGATCACCTGCAGCAACGAATACATTCTGGCTACGGAATTGTTGTACATTCGCGGACCTTTCTCCTTCCAGGCCGAGTATGGTTGGAATTTCCTGAACGACGCCAAGGCCACCGTGCCGGCGGCTGGTCCGACTACCAACTACATCTTCAACGGCGGATACCTCCAAGTGGCGTACACGCTGACCGGCGAGAATCGCGCCTACGACAAGAAATTCGGCACCCTGTCGCGCTACTACTTCGGCGGCCAGGGACCGTACGAGAACGCCTTCCTCGTCCGCGATGCGGACGGGAACTTCTGCGCCGGCCGAGGCGCCTGGGAAGTTGCCTGCCGCTACTCGTATCTCGACCTCAACGCTGGTTCGGGGGCCGCTTTCGTCAACGGCGGCATCATGCAGGGCGTCAGCTTGGGCCTGAACTGGTACCTGAACACCAACCTGACTGTCAATACCGAGTGGGTCTATAACAGCCGTTACGATCTGCCCGGCAACACCGTCGTGGGCGACGTGACAGCCTTCGGCACCCGTGTGCAGTTGTCCTTCTAACCCGAGGGCCTAACTTCCAACGCTTTGAACAAGGAGACAATAATCATGACGAAGTATTTGTTACCGACCATCGGACTCGCCTTGCTGGGGGGCATCGCCTTGCTTGGGCTGGCCCCCACGGCGGCCGGCGCGGGCGAAGCAGGCTGCTGTGGCCCTGCCGGCTGCGAGATGGGCTGCGCCGCGGCCCAGTGCGCAACGTGCGAAAATTCCGGCTGCCACGGCTGCGAATGCTGCCCGCGCTGCGGCTGCAAACTGGTCCCCGTCTGCCAGATCACTTGCGCGACGAAGAAGACCTCGGAGCACAAGTATTGCTGCAAGTGCAAAGACATCTGCATTCCCGGTGTCACCCGCCTCTGCGATCGCGGCCAGGGCTGCGAGAATTGCAACGGGTCCGCCAACGGGTGCGGCGCCTGTGACCCTGGCTGCCAGGATTGCGGCGACTGCCGCTGCCGGGTCCGCGAGATCCACAAGTTGACGGTCTTTTCGGTGACCAAGGAAACGCCGGTCCGCGAGTGCACCGTGCAGTGGGCCTGCCCGAACTGCAGCAATTGCGGCGCCTGCGGAACGACCACGGCTCCGAGCATGGCCCCGGCCACGCCTGGCCCGGCCGCTCCAGCCCCGGCGCCGAGCACCAATCGGTTGCCGCCGCCGCCGAAGACAACCGACCTCGCGCCTTCACCCGAGGACATCCGCACGGCACGGGCGGGTTCCTGAACGCGAAAGTGAGATGACGAGCGTCCGTTCGGCCGCTGGCAGCGATCGCCAGCGGCCGAATTTTTTTGCGCTCATCCGCCGGCCCGTCATTCTCCCGGTTCGGCGAGGGTCTCCCGACCGGGTTCGGCGAGGGTCTCCCGACCGGGTTCGGCGAGGGTCTCCCGACCCCGCCGAAACGTCTGACCGAAGGTCTCCTCATTCGGCGGGAGACCTTCGGTTGGCGGTGTGGCACGGTCAGAGACCGGCCACAACAGTCAGAGACCGGCCACAACAGCGGTTCGGCGAGGGTCTCCCGACCGGGTTCGGCGAGGATCTCCCGACCCCGCCGAAACGTCTGACCGAAGGTCTCCTCATTCGGCGGGAGACCTTCGGTTGGCGGTGTGGCACGGTCAGAGACCGGCCACAACAGCGGTTCGGCGAGGGTCTCCCGACCGGGTTCGGCGAGGGTCTCCCGACCCCGCCGAAACGTCTGACCGAAGGTCTCCTCATTCAGCGGGAGACCTTCGGTTGGCGGTGTGGCACGGTCAGAGACCGGCCACAACAGTCAGAGACCGGCCACAACAGTCAGAGACCGGCGACAACAGTCAGAGACCGGCCACAACAGCGGTCCGTTCGGCCGCTGGCAGCGATCGCCAGCGGCCGAATTTTTTTGCGCTCTTCCGCCGGCCCGTCATTCACTGAAGAAACCGATCAGGTACTGCGGCAAGTCGGACCGGGCATCCGAGGTCACGCACGGTGGCGGCATAACGGGCTCGGGCGCCATGTTCCCATGGTCAGCCGGCGGCAGGCTCGGCGGGTTCTCGATCGGACGCGCCGCCGTGTACGTACTGGTTTGATAGAAGTTGCGGGCTTGCTCCAAGAGCTGCGGGTTCTCGAGCACCTGCCATTGGTTGTTCTGAATCTGCGGGGCGGCATGCAGATGACCCGGCCGCAGATCGAGCACAACCGACGGGGCATGATTCGAGGGATTGATGCTCACCCTCAGCGCTTGATACGGAACCACGAGCATCGCATGGCCCTCGACGGGGATCGTCGCGTCGAGAACCACGAAAGCCGTTTGACCGGCCTGAGAGTCGAATAGGACGTCCTTGATCTGGCCCAGTGTTTGGCCCTGCAGATCGAGGACCGTCGAGCCCATCAGGGTCGAGATCCGCACGACCCCTGCCGAGCCTTGTATCGGCGACTGGTTCTGACCAGTGCTCGGCGCCGCCGCGGTTGCCAGTAGGGCTCCATAGAAGAGCAATGCCGTTCCGGCAGCCAGTGAAACCATCCAACGTGCGTTCATGATCTATCCTTCCTCTGTAAATGTTAGATTATTGTTACTCACACGTTATTGAATTGTTAGGATTGCGCAAGCTGAGGACCATGCCACCTTCTGGTTAGCGGGTCTTTGCAGCCTCCACCCGCCTATCGAAAGGGGCAAGAAAAATCCGTCGCAACTTCGATGCCAAAACGATGCTGAAACGCGACTCGCAACCGAAGTCTATGGGCAGCTAGAAGATGCGTATTGCCGCCAGGAAGCGACCGGGCAGGAAAAACCATCGCCGGGCGTCAGCTTCCGGATGTTGACGTCAAGAAATGGACACAAGGCGTAGGCCCATCCTGCCGGAAAGGCGTAGGCCGGAACAAGCTTGCGCAGTTCCGGCAATGGTATTTGCGGCTTCGGGAAATATCCGCATGAAATTCGTGCCGGAACCGACCCGCGACCCGCAAGCCGGTACCCCGGGGTGCCCCGAAGCTTGTTCCGGCCTACGCCCCCGGTTAACGGGCTGATCCAGATGAGACCGGAGCAACGGGAGCCGAGCGGACGAATTCCTGCAAGTCACGGTCGGCCTGGTCCGCCAAGCGATGGCCCGCATGCCGGTACGCCTGTTGACGATACGTAAGGAACCGCTGCGACCAGGGGACGTGGGGTTCGAACGATTCCACGAATTGCGCTACCGCGGCAGGGCCGAGTTCCTCGGCAATGACACAAGCCGCGGCGCGGCGAGCTTCATCGGCATAACAGGCAGCGAAGGGTTCGCCGAGGGCCTGCAACAGCTTGGGGGCCTGGGTTCGATCCGCCTGGGCCACGCTGATCGCCGCGTCGAAGGTCTTCACGCGGATATGTTCCAGCACCCATGGATCGCTGCGCAACCGCCGCAGCGCCGTTGCCAGTTGTTCCGCCGATTCGCCGACTTTCGTTTGCCTCCAGGCGAGAATCCCCCGGAGCGCTTCCGCTTCGGTGGGAAGGTGCTTGCCAAGTTGTTCGATCAACGGTTCCGCCTTGCTGCTGCCCGATTCGGCATAGAGGTGGGCGATCACGGCCAGTTCGGTCAGGCACGGCGCGGGATGCGGCGAACCTTCCCAGGCAACCAGCATTCCCCGCGCGTCCCGGTCGACGTACCGTTCCAGGACCTTATCGGATGCGCCCTCGATCGATGCGAGGTCATCTGCGGAAATATCCTCTCCGCCACGGACCGCCGTATCCCATGCCCGACTGAGGGCCGCCGCTTCCCAATCGACGGGGCCGCCAACCACGGGAGGCCTCTGGTCGCCAATCTCGACGGATTGACGGTACAAGGCCGCGCTGGCATCCCAGTCGGTGCGTCCCAAGGTTCTGGCGAAGCCGTACTCGATTTCGTTATGGTCATCGGTATTCACCGCGGCAAAGCCCCCGCCGATGAAATGATCGACGACGCGCCGCACCGCCGACGTAATGGGAAAACAGCCCCTCCAGATCGGCGGTGTGCCAGGCGCAGTGCAAAGCGGAGGCGAAGGGCTCCGCCGCCAGCCTGCTGCGCAGCGCCGATTCCGAGTAGGCCGGTCTTGGTTCCGAACCGACCAGAACCAGGTCCCCGCGCTTGCTCTGCCACACCTCGACTTGAGGGAATACGGATTTGAACGTGGCCAAAACAGTTCGCATCGTGCGCTGGTCGATCTCATAGGCCTGGACCCACTGGACGAACATCCCCCCGTCATGCAAGCGACCGCGCCCGGCAAGATAGAATTCCCGTGTGAAAAGATTGGCGATGCCATTGCGGTAAGGGTTGGAAGGCTCGCAGACAATCAGGTCGTAACGCCCGGCGGTCGTCAGCAGCACTTCCCGCGCGTCGTTGAAAATCAGTCGTACCTTGCCGTTGGCCAGGGCGTCGCGATTGACCTCGCGGCAGCGGCGCGCCATCTCCTGGACCGCCGGCTCCAGCTCGACGACATCGACCTGCTCGATCGAGGGAACTTCCGCCAGCCAGCCGGCCGTCTCCCCTGTTCCCAGGCCGACGACCATGGCGGTTCGCGGCTGGGGATGGAGCGCGCCGCCGATAAGGCCCAGCATGACCTGCGTGCCCACGTCGTTGATCGCGTTTCCATCGCACATGCCGTTGACATAGAACGCCAGCGCGTCCGAGGCAACGATGGCAACACTCGATTCGACCCCGTCCGCCTGCCAAAGGACCGAGCGTCGGACCCCGTTTTCCCAGTCGCGCAAGGTGTTGGGGTCCGCGAATATTCCCGTCCCCGCAAGGCGTCCCGCCCCCACCGCGCCGTGCCGCCAGACGGCGGTCGGGCCCGGACAGGCGAGCATGCCGGCGGCGGCGATCCCGCCTGCCACGGTCGCGATCGCCCAAACCGGGCGTCTTGCCTGTCGCCGAGCGTACACGAGAACCGCTATGCCGAGGACCGCCAAAAGAGTCGTGACCGAGCGCCAGACGCCCGGCGCGGAGAGCAGCGGCAGGAGGCCGAAGCCACCGGCCAGGGACCCGCCAATTGCGCCGAACGTGTTCCAGCTACAGGCAAGTCCAAGGTGCTTGCCGACGTCTTGGTCGCCCTGGCCCAGCAGGCCGACGAGCAGCGAGAATTGCACTCCGCTGACAAACGCTGCGGGCAGGATTACGATCGCCGCGATCACGGCCCAGCCCCCTACTTCACCGAAGAAATGCGCGGGGTTGGCCCCACGCAGCGTGGCTGCGAGAATCGCCAGGCGATCTCCCCAGGCAAAGGGAAGCGCGATGCAGCACGCCTCCAACACGCTGGTAAACGCCAGGCTGTGGAGCGAGATTGGCCCGCGGCGGAAGAACACGGCATAGGCCGCACCGCCCAGTCCGATGCCCGCCAATGCCACGGCGAGTATCAACCCGAACGTAAAGGTCGTCCCGCCAAGAATCGGGCACAGCATGCGGTACCAAACGAGTTCCATGAGGAAGAACGCGAAGCCGACGACACCGGCCGCACCATAGACGATAAACGTCGGGAACGATGCCGGGATTTGTGGTGCGGCCGTCCCGGCTGTGTGCGGCAGACGAGACGCCCGCGCCGCAAGTTGTTCTGGCACGAGACCTTGGTCGTGCGCCGTGTGCATTTTCGCTCGCGCCGCTTTCCTGGCAACCTGCCGCGTCGGCGCCGGACCGCTGCGGCCGGAGGCGTAACGTGAGAGCACGAGCGCGGCAAGCGCAGTGCCCAGGTTGACGAGACATGCCAGCCAAAGCGTTTTCCGCGTGCCGAAAAACTCCAGGGCAAAGAACGTGCTGCCGAGCGCTCCCGCCACCGCTCCCAGCGTGTTCAGGCCATACAGCAGGGCGGCGCCGCGGCGCCGGTGGTCCTCGGAAACGGTTACGGCACGGACCGCCGCCGGCAGCGTCCCGCCCATCAGAAACGTGGGAACGCCCAGCACGAGTGCCGAAATCGCCAGGCGCACGGCGGTGGCCAGGGGAAAGCCCAGGGCAAGCTGCCCTCCCATGAAGATATAAAGGCCGTGCAAAACGTCGATCAACAAAGGACTCAAGGCGGCCGCCGTTGCGATGCAGAGTTCCAGCAGGGCGTACAAAGCCAGCGGGCTACTGGCGCGATCCGCCCGTTTCCCCAACACGGCATTGCCGATGCCCAATCCCCCCATGAACACGGCCAACACGGCGGAGGATGCAGCCGTCGAGGCGCCGAAGACCAGCCGGAACTCACGGAACCAAGATACTTGAAAGATCAGGGCGCAGACCCCCGACAAGAAGAGCAGCCCCGCGACGGGCGCCAGCGCCGCGCGTTGCACGGATGGGTTAGCGCGCAGCGTGGGCATTTGCCCTGCGGCAATGGCCCGCAGACGCGTCATCGGCAGACTGTAGACCGTTTGTCCGCGGTTCTCTTTGGCCATGGAACGACTCCTCCAAATAACCTTGCGCGGCGGGAAGACCCCCAAGATCGCAAGGGTTATTTAGCCGAAGACGCGAATCGTGGCCAGATCAGTTTTCCGAGAAGCGCCGTGCGCCGGCCCCATTTGTGGGGTTTGCCGCATCCGGGATCGGACAGCCCAGGGCGCGATACAGGCGGAATTGCCATTCGTCATAATCGCCGACGGCCCGCAGGTACTCGCGGCGGCTCTGGTCGAGCGCTTGAATCGATTGCAGCACCTCCAGCGGCAGGCCCTGGCCGCCGCGGATGCGTGCCAGGTTCCGCTGGTAGGAGTCTCCGGCCACGCGGATCCCCGATTCGGCCACGACGACTTGGCCGCAAAGCGACTTCGTCTGGGCATGCGCCTCAACGATTTCTCGCGCGACTTGATCCATGACGCGGACCTGGACGAGTTTTGCCTGCTCCAATCGCGAGCGGGCGCCGTCGCGGGCGACCGCATCGCCGAAGCCGAAGTTGCGGAGCTGCCAATAGGCGGTAGCGTCGAAATCGAATCGCCCCCGGTAGTCGGCCACCGTGGAGCCCTGCCCGCCGCCAAATCCGCCTTGGCTCACATCCACCAACAGGTTGGGCAAGAGCGGCGCGTACCGCTCGCGATCCAGGCGGCCCACGGCTTCGGCGACAAGGTGGCGGCTCTCGGCCAACTCGGGGCGGTGCGACAAGCCATCGGCCACAAGCCGGGCCGCCGCCGCGTCACGCGAAACCAGCTCGATCGGCACCAAGGTCGGTTCCTCGGGCACCAGCACGCAACCGGGCGGCAAGTGCAGCAGTTCCACCAGGCGGGCCGAGGCAAGCTGGGCCTGCACGGCAGCCTGCGCCAAGGCGTTCCTGCGCAGGGCGAGTTCCGTCTGCGCACGATCGGCGTCGGCCTGCGAGCCTTGTCCGCTGCGGGCGAACGCGGCCGTCAATTCGGCGAGCTGCTCCGCGTGGATGAGAGTATCTCGCGCGATGGCCTGTTGCTGGAACGCCCGCAGCAGGTCGAGGTAAGCCACGGCCACGTAGAGCAGGAAGTCGTGGTTGGTGGACTTCGCCGCGTCTTGCCGGGCCGCCACCTGCTGGCCGGCGATGCGAGGCTGAAAAACCGCATCGGCCACGGCGAACTTCGCGGTCACTCCGGGAATCGCCGGGGCGCCGCCGCCGACCGCGTACATCCCCAGCCCGGCTTCCAGCGCCGAACGGTTGGCCATGGTGATCGAGCCATCGCTGTTCTGCAACGGCCCGTCATGGTTTTGGTAATTGATGCCGGCCTGAATCGAGGGCAACCAGAGGACCCTCGCTCCCCGCAACTGCGCGAAGGCTTCGTGAATCTGTTCGTTGGCGAAGGCCACTTGGGGATTCTGCCCCGAGACCAGTGCCAAGGCCCTTGAGAAGTTGATGACTTCCTGGTTCTCTGCGGCCGCCACGCGGCCTTGTGGCCCCAGAGGCGGCAAGGTCATGGGGGGATTGATGCCTTCCCGGCCTTGCGACGGCGCAACGCCGTGGGCGCGATCCACACTCGCGTCGGGGGCGATTATACGCCGGCCGGCTTCAGGGTCTTGCCCCCACGCAGAGCGATTGTCAACGCTCGCGCCTAGAGCACCCAACAGGGCAAGCCACGTGGCCAAGCGGGCACACCCACCCACGTTTCCCGTCGTCGCAGCTTTCCTTGCCATCGGTCGCTCGTTGCTGAAAAAGGCCGAAAACCGCCCGGCGTGGCACGTACCTGCCGCGCCGGCAGTCGGTGGCGTCTTTCACGGGTCTTCGGCACAGATTTATTGCTTTCTTCACAAGAATCCGCACATCCGTTATCACCGGAAAAACCCGCAAAGCCATTACATCGCTTAGGGTTGCGCCACGTCGACGGCCAGGCCTTCTTGCAGCGCAGCGAGTTGGGATTGCACTACCAACTCATCCGCGTTCAAGCCGGAGACGACCTCCGCGTCGTTTTCGATTTCATGCCCTAGCGTGATCGGAATACGCACCGCATGGCCGTCCCTGGCGGCCCAGCAATACGTTTTCTGGCCCTCGCGGACTATCGCCGAAAGAGGGAGCGTGCAGACATCGGGCCACTCTTGTAGAACGATGTGCGCCGTGGCATACATCCCCGGCCGCAGCAGGCCGCTGGGATTATCGAGGTCCAGCTCCGCGCGCAAGGTCCGATTTGCGCCCAACACCCAACTGGTCCGCGCCACCTTTCCTTCCACGGTCCGGTCGGGAAGGGCCTGCACGTTGACATAGCCGCGGCGGCCCGCCTCGACCCGCGGCGAGTCCATTTCCGGGACATCGACGAAGATGCGGACCTTATCCGTTCGGGCGACGGTCAGTAGCGGCCTGGCGGTCGCCAGGCTGGCGGGCTGGACGAAATCCCCCCGCACGACGTTTCGCTGCGTCACGACTCCTGCATAAGGCGCGCGGATTTGCGTGTACTGAAGGAGGGCCTTCACACGCGACAGGTTGGCCTGGGCGTTTCCCTGGCGGGCGCGGGCCACGGCTTCGTTGGCCTTGGCCTTGGCAACGTCAGCCCGGCTTTGCGCCAATGCCGCCTGGGCCGCCCGGACCTTGGCGCGGGCCTCGTCGCGTGCCGCCTCGGCGGCCTTGAGCGAGTCGCGGGTCTCATCTTCCAGTTTGCGGTCCAGGGAGCCGCCCGTGACGAGTTGACTGATCCGCGCATTCTGCGACTGCCAACGCGTGACATCCGCGACGGCGCGGTTTTCGCCGGCGTCGGCCGCGCTGATATTGGCCTGGGCAGTCGTCACGGCGGCCTCGGCAGCAATGACCCCCGCTTTGGCGAAGTCGATTTCGGCGCCCGCCTGAGCCAGCGCCGCCTCCTTCTGACCCAGTTCGTCTTTCAACTCCGGGATGGAGAGGTCCGTGAGAAGTTGATTGGCCTCCACGCGGTCCCCAATATCCACGTGGAGCTTCTCGACATAGGCGGGCAGCTTGGCAAACAACGCGGTCTCCTCGAAGGCCTCGATCTGCCCCGGCTGCACGCTCTCGCGGCGGAGCGTCTTCCGCACGGGCTTGGCGGCGGTAACGCGTACGGGCGAAGCAGCCGCAGGCTTCGAAGACGACCAGCGACAGCCGGCAACGGAAATCAGCGCGGCGGCAGCCAGCAGTCCGATCGCAAGGAGAGTTCGTTTCATAATAGAACAGGTCTCCTAAGTCTTATAAGTCCTATGGTCCTTATGTCTTCTGGCCAGTTGGCACATAATAGGCACTTTCAGGGTCATCGGGATCGAGCGACGCCGACTCGGTGGTCGCCCGCGACTGCACCAAGGCAAACACCGCAGGAAGCACAAACAGGGTGGCGGCCGTGGCGACCGCCAGACCGCCGATCACAGCCCGGCCCAATGGGGCGTTCTGCTGGCCGGATTCTCCCCAGGCCAGCGCCATGGGCAGCATGCCGGCCACCATGGCGCAGGTCGTCATGAGGATGGGACGCAGCCGGCCTGCCGCGCCGGCAACCGCGGCGTGCGGCGTCGATTCGCCCCGTCGGCGATGGTTCTCGGCAAAGGTCACCAGCAAGATCGCGTTGGCCATCGCCACGCCCACGGCCATAATCGCGCCGCTGAGGGACTGGATATTCAACGTCGTGCCGGTCAGGTAGAGCATCACCACCACTCCGGCGATGGCCGCGGGGGCCGTGGAAACCGTGACCAGCGACAGCCGCAGCGACTGAAAATTGGCCGACAGCAGCAGGAGAATAACGAGAACCGCCAATCCTAGCCCAATGAACAGCCCGCGGAGCATCTCGCGCATCGGCGGGATTTGCCCGCGGACCTCGACTTTGGCGCCGCGGGGGGGATCTCCGGCGCGCTGCAACGCTGCGGCCACCTCCTGCGCGACGGAAGCGAGGTCCGTGCCGGCAATGTTCGCCGACATGCTCACCTGACGCTGCATGTTGTAGCGGTCGATTTCGCCGGGCATCGTCCCTTGGGAAACCGTGGCCACGTCGCGAACCAAGACCTGTCCGGCGGTGTTGTTCTTGACCGGAATCATCTCCAGTTCGTCGGTGGAGCCTATCGGCTTGATCCCCTTGGGTGAGCGCACGACCTGGCGCGGCACTTCCACCTGCACCTGGTAGCCGATGCCGGTCTTCGGATCGGCCCAGAAGTTCGGCACGGTGAAACGGCTGGAGGAAGTGGCCTCGGTCAGCGACCTGGCCACGTCGCTGGGCGTGACGTAGACGGTTCCGGCTTTCTTGCGGTTCACGTCCACTTGGACCGTCGGATAGTTCAGCGATTGGACGACCTGCAGATCGCGCAGGCCGGAGACCTTGCCCATCTCATCCATGAGCCTGTCGGCATAGGGACGGGTCTCAGCAAAATCGGGCCCGTTGACGGCGACCTCTACAGGCGTGGGCGAGCCGAAGCTCATCACCTGGTTGACGATGTCGGCCGGTTCAAAGGAGAAGTGTACGCCGGGCAGGGCCTGCGCAGAGTTTTTCACGGAGACCCTCTTTGAACTGCTCGATGTGGATGCCGCTCCCCCTTTTCAAGGCCACCCACATGAGCGCCTCTTCGGGACCCCGCATCCATTGGAACACTCCGTTGATGGGGTAGGCCGAGCCGATCGTGCCGAGATAGCCTAGACTCTTTTCCACGTTGTCGGCCCCCGCCGCCTCGCGGATGACCTCGAGCGACTTCAAGGCAATCTGTTCGGTATGGTCGATGTCGGTTCCCTCCGGGGCGCGGATGCGAAGGCGGAATTGACCGGTGTCGATGGTGGGGAAGATCTCGGTGCCGAGCCGTTGCCCCAGCCCCCAGATGATTGCCAAAGACACCGCAAGATAGACGGCCACGACGGCCCAGCGGAAGCGGACAAGCCGCGCCGATGCCGACTCGTACGCTTGCCGGAACCGCTCGAAGGCGCCGGCAGGCAGCCGTACGTCAGCCTTTCCAGGCTGACCAGAAAACGCCTTTCCAGGCTGGCCAGGACTGTCCGGCTGCGAATCGCCCAGGTGTACGTGCCGCAACAGCCAGACGGAGAGCACGGGGACGAACGTGCTGGACAGCAGGTACGAGGCCACCATCGAGAACCCGACGGCCAGCGACAAGGGCGCAAACATCGCCCGCGGCGCGCCCTGCATGAAGAACGAGGAAATGAACACGGCCAGGATGCAGACCATCGCCAGGAGCCGCGGAATAGCGGTCTGCGCATTTCCCAGCCGCACAGCCCTGGCAATCGAGGGGGCATGCGCCATCTGGGTGTGAATGTTCTCGATCTCCACGGTCGACTCATCGACCAGAATGCCGATGGCCAGCGCCAGCCCGCCCAGGGTCATGATGTTGATGGTCTGCCCCGCAAGCCACAGCGCGGTCAACGCCGCCATCAGCGCCAGGGGGATATTCAGGAGGACCACGATCGCGCTGCGCCAGTCCCGCAGGAACAGCAGGATCATAAGCCCCACCAGCACGGCCCCCAGCGCCCCTTCGCTCGCGACACCCCAAATGGCCCGCGTCACGTAGGGCAACTGGTCGAACTCGTAACTGACGTGAATGTCCGGCGGCAGGGCCTTCTCCATGTCGGGCAACGCCGCCTTGACGGAGTTGACCACGCTCATCGTCGAGGCATCGGCGCGCTTGGTGACCAGGATGTAGACCGCCCGGCGACCGTCGACCAGCGCATAGCCCGTTGGTGCGTCCGTACTGTCCTGGACGTAACCCACGTTCTTGATGTACACGGGCGCTTTCGGGCCGCTCCGCAACGGGATCGATTCCAGGTCGCGAATGTCGCGGACCACGGTGTTAACAGGAACGAAAGGGTACTTGCCGTCCAGAGGCAGATTGCCGGACGGGCTGATCGCGTTGCCCTGGGTCAGGGCCGTGACGACGTCGTCCGGCGTCAGGTCATAGCCCCGCAGAAGTTCTGGACTGAGGGTGACGACGACCGTCCGCTGGTTGCCGCCGAAGGGCGGCGGCGCGGAGACGCCCGGCAGGCGGGCGAACATCGGCCGCACCCGGTTCAAGGCCAGGTCCTGGATTTCGCCGATCGGCCTCTCGCTGGTCAACACGAGGTAGCCCACCGGCACGCTTCCCGTATCGAAGCGCATCACGAAGGGGGATACCGTGTTGGGCGGCATGAACGCCCGAGCACGATTGACGTAACTCACGGTTTCCGCCATCGCCTGGGCCATGTTTGTGTCCGGGTGGAAGTACAACTTCATCAGGGAAAGACCCTGAATGTTCTTCGACTCGACGTGGTCGATGCCGGTGATGTACAGGAAGTGATACTCGTAGTAGTACGCCAGAAAACCTTCCATCTGCGCCGGGTCCATGCCGCCGTAGGGCTGGCAGACATAAATCACCGGCAGATTGAGGGTGGGGAAAACATCGACCGGCATCCCCTGGATCGCCAGCACACAGCCCAGGCCGATCGCGACCAGCGCAATGACTACGCTGATGGGTCGCCGGAGTGCAAAGAGAATGAGATTCATGCGCTACACGCTACCGGCCGATATAGCCCTTATGGGGGTGCTGGAGAAGGCAAATATGTCAACGATTGTATACAATAATAGGCCCGGAGGAGCGGGCGTGCCACATCGAGGCAGGCGCCTTCGGCAAACGCTTCACAAAGGTCCTGCGATTCATTGAACTGCCGTTTTCCAAATCTGGTGACAAGACACGCTGAGTCTAATTCCATGCCAAACGGCCGTCAAGCAGCCACCTGCTAGGCCACCGGCAGCGTGACCTTGAACGTCGTGCCTTTCCCCTCCTGGCTGTCCACTTCCAACGTCCCGCCGTGCTGCTGGACGATGCCGTAGCTGACGCTCAGTCCCAAGCCGGTCCCCTTGCCCACCGGCTTGGTCGTGAAGAACGGCTCGAGGACCTTGTCCAGGTGTTCCTTCTTGATGCCGCAGCCCGTGTCGGTGACTTCGATGCCGATCCGGCCGTCCTCGGCCGACGTGGCCAAGAGCAGGGTACCGCCGTTGGGCATGGCCTCGCAGGCGTTGAGCGAGAGATTGATCAACACCTGCTGCAACTGGTTCTTGTCGCCGAGGACCTGGGGCAAGGGCTCCGCGAGCGCCTCGACGAGCTGGATGTCCTGCATGGCGTCGCGCTTTCCCAAGAGGAGGATCGTCTGCCGCACCAGGTCGTTGATGTTGACTTGCGTCTTGACCTGCGGCGTTTCCCGGGCGAAGTCGAGCAGCCCCTTGACGATCTCGCGGGCCCGCTTGGTTTCGCGGATGATCAGATCGAGGTCCTCGCGGTCCTGGGCATCCAGGTTCTCTTTTTCCCGCAACAGGTTGGCGAAGGCCAGCACGCCAGTCAAGGGATTGTTGATTTCATGGGCCACGCCGGCGGCCAGGCGGCCCACGGAGGCCAGTTGCTCGCTGCGGCCGACCTGCTGCCGCGTGGCATGTTTGAGCAACTCCTCGCGCTCCTGGACGGCCTGGGCCATGCTGTCCACCGCGCGGCACAACACGCCCATCTCGCCTGGCGGCCGGATGCCCACCCTTGCGGAAAGATCGCCGCCAATCACCTTCTGGGCCATGGCCGCCACGCGGCGAATCGGACGCAGCACCAACTCGGTTGTCAGCAATAAAAGCGCCAGGCTGACCAGGGTCGCGCCAATCACCAGCGTCAAGACCACGCCGCTGATTACGTTGCACTGATGCGAGAAGGGGGCCTGCAGCAGGCCCACGCCCAGCACCCCGACGATGCGGCCTGCCGGGTCCTTGATCGGCTCGTTCGCGGTAAGGTACCAGTCGTTGACCACGAACGCCGGGGCGGACCAAACGCCGCCGCGGTCCAGCACTTCCTCGCACACGGGAGCGCTCAATTGCGTGCCCACGGCGCGGGTACCGTCTTCCGTCTGGAAGGTGGTGGAAATGCGCAAGTCCCCCAGGAAGATCGTCACCGCACCAAGCTGCTTGCCCTGATACACTTCGTCGCGGAAGACCTGCTGCTTGATCGCGTCGACGATCTCGTAATGTTGGCTGAGCAGGTCGCCGCCGTAGAGGACCGCTTGCACCTGCCCACGGGCGTCGAGCACGGGCACGGCCACAGCGGCCACCAGCCCGTCGCTGCGGACGGTGTCGCTGGTCGGCCTCGCGGTTTCCGTGGGGATGACCCGGATCGAGGCCCGCTGGGCAAGGTCCGCTCCCTCGGCCAGTAACCGCTGGGGGGCGAGAACGACCGTTCCGCTCACCGTCTTCCGCTCGCTGAGGGCCCTGGCGACCAGGGGGTCGGCCGAAAGGTTGTCCCCCGCCTGCTGGCCCCCGGACCGGCCAACGACCTTTCCCGCCGGGTCCAGCAAAGCGACATAATCCAGGCCGCCGGGCCCCGTCAGGTCGTGCAGCATCGCCACCAGGGCGGCCTGGTCCCTGGAGCTTGTTTCGGCAGCGGGCTGGGCATCGGGTTTGCGCGGGTCGCCGCCGGGCTTTTGCCGCGAGTTCTCCGCTCTCAGGGCGGAGGCCAGGGTGCGGTCGCGGGCCGCGCCTCGCAGCAACGCCGCCATCACCGCCAGATGGTTGCCGTACGCGGCGCGGGCGGCATTCAGGTTTCGCCGCACCCGCGTCTGCACTTCCTGCATCCAGACGTCATTCAAGTACATCAGAGTGATGGAGGAAAACAGCAGATTTGCCACCAGAATCACCGCGATTACGGTGGTGGTCAGTTTGAAGCGAATTGTCATGACGACCTCTCCGTCTCGCTGGCATCGAGACGCCCAGACTGCTTGGGTTGCCGGCAAATCACCACTGCGCCCATTGTACTTCGCCGGGTGCGGCAATCGTAGGGTGGGCTTTAGTCCGCAGATGAAGTATATTTCACGGGAGGCGGGCTAAAGCCCACCCTGCAGAACCGGAAGCGCCAAATCCGAAAACCCTGGCTGGACTCGTCGCACGCCAAGGAGAAAGTGCGTGACGAAGCGGGCAAAGAAGATGAAAAACGCGGTGAAGCCTCCGGGGCCTGGCGAGGCGGCCGGCGACACGGCCGCGCAGGCCCGGGGCGATCGGCTTGGACTGCGCGACCTGGCCATCGTGGCTGCCTTGCTGATTTCCATCGCCTTGGCCTACTGGCCCGTCGCGGGGCACGAGTTCATCGACTACGACGACGATGGCTACGTGGCGGCCAACGAGCACATCAAAGACGGATTGAATTGGCATGCCGTCGGCTGGGCTTTCACGTCACTGCGGCAAGCCAACTGGCATCCCTTGACTTGGCTCTCCCACATCTTGGATTGGCAATGCTTCGGCGACTGGGCCGGCGGCCATCACGTCATAAGCGTAGCGATCCATGCGATCAATGCCGTGGTGCTCTACCTGGTGCTGCGGAGGATGACCCGCGCGATCTGGCCCAGTGCGATGGTCGCCGCGCTGTTCGCGCTGCATCCGCTGCACGTCGAGTCGGTGGCCTGGGTAGCCGAGCGCAAGGACGTGCTCAGCACGATGTTCGGACTGCTCGGCCTGGGGGCCTATGTCCGCTATGCCGAGCAACCGGGCGCGAAGCGGTATCTCGTCGTCGTGTTCTGCTATGCCTTGGGGCTCTTGGCCAAGCCCATGCTGGTGACGTTGCCGCTAGTGTTTCTGTTGATCGACTATTGGCCGCTGCGGCGTTTTTCGGTCGCGGCGGGAGGCGGCGGCCACGGCTTTTGGTTGGCTGCCCGGCGACTGGGGATCGAGAAAATCCCGCTCTTCGCCTTGTCGGCCGCGTCGTGCGCGATAACGATGGTGGCCCAGAGCCTCGGCGGCGCCGTGGTGCCGATCACGCACGTGCCGTTTTCGTCGCGCGTCGGCAATGCCCTGGTGGCCTACTGGGAATACTTGCAGAAAACGCTCGCCCCCCGCGGCCTGGCGCCATTTTATCCCCACCCCGGCCAGTTGCCGTTATGGCTGCCGCTCGCGGCTGGCGGCGGTCTGCTGGCGAGCATTGCCCTGTTGCCCTGGATGTCGCGGCGGCGGCCCTATCTGGCCGTCGGTTGGCTGTGGTATTTGGGCACCCTGGTTCCGGTGGTCGGCCTGGTCCAGGTAGGCCATCAGGCCATGGCCGACCGTTACTCGTACTTGCCGTTGGTGGGAATATTCATCGCCGGCGTATGGCTGGCGGCCGATGCCACGGCCCGCTGGATCCGCCCGACGTGGCTGGCCGCGGTGCCCGCCGTCGCCGTCCTGGTATGCTGTACCGTTCTCACAGCCCGGCAAGTACGCTATTGGGCCACTTCCGACACGCTTTTCCAGCATGCCCTGGACGTGACCGACGACAACTACGTGGCCCACAACAGCTTGGGGATCGCCCTCTTGTCGCGATCGGAGATCGGCGAGGCCAAACGCCATTTTCAGGAAGCCTTGCGGATCAAGAAGGACTACTGGGAGGCCTACGGCAATCTGGGCAACGCGCTGGCCAAAGAAGGCAATTTGGAGGAGGCCCGGCGGCAGTATGCGATCCTGCTGGAGGCCAGCCCTCGCGACGTGCTGGCCCACATCAAGCTGGGCGAGACGCTTCTTCGCCAGGGGAAGTTCCAGGAAGCCGAGGGCAACTTCCGCGACGCGGCCGCCTTGGAGCCCGACAATGCCGGGGCCTGGTTGCAACTGGCGATAACCCAACAGGTGCTGGGGCGGACCGAAGCGGCGCTGGAGAGTTACGGGCGGTCGTTGCAACAGAAAGCGAACAACCCCATTGCCCTGAAATGGATCGCCTGGATCCGCGCGACTCACCCGGATGTCCGTTTCCGCAACGGCGACCAGGCGCTGGTCATGGCGCGCGAGGGCTTGCGTCAGCGGCCCGGCGACCCCGGCTTGCTGGATTCGTTGGCGGCTGCCTGCGCCGAGTCCGGGGACTACCGCGCGGCCGCGACGGCGATCCGGCAGGCCCTCGCCGCCGCCGCGACACGCAAGGATCTGCCGGCAGCGGACGTCCAAGCGATGCGAAAACGGGCTGCGCTTTACGAGCAGGGCCGGCCGTTTCGCGATGCGGCTTTGGCCGGCCCCCCCGCGGCCCCGAAGTAATGGAGCAAGGTGATCACGCGAGCGTCACGACCGATCATGGCTTTGATGACGCATGAGACAACGACCACGAGCACGATATGTCTCGGGTTCAACCATTTCTTCCGTGCGACGTCTTTCTGCCATAGCGGATTCATTTCGTAGTGTTCCGTCTTGAAATGATCGCTGTACTTGCGGTCCCTCAGAACGGCTCCGGCCAAAGTGAGGAAGTAGTCGGCAAACATGAAGGCCGGGACAAGGATGACTTCTGGATGTTTCATTGCCCGCCGTGGAGAATATCGATTGAGATCGTCATTGTCTTCGCGTTGCGGTCGGTTCGCGGCTGAGCAATCGGCGGAGAACGGGCCACAGAGTTGAACCGTCCCACAGAGCCTCACAGAACGGTCCGTCCGACTCGGTTCCGTTCAGGATGGCGAAACCGAGCCGGACAAACCTAACCGAACCGGGTACTTCGGTTTCCAGGTGTGCAGCACCGTCGACTCTAGCCCGTCCGCAAAATACAATGCAGAGGCAGGCTGAAACCCACCCTGCAATCGATCCCGATTTCTCCCCTGCAACGCTCAACCGCCGGGGCCGGGCATCGTTGACGGCGTACTAGGCATAGTGATCGTCGGTGCGCCACACGACGAACAACCGCCCGGCGCCCCGCAGCCGGATTCGCACGCCGGCACACAGGTTGGAACGGGCTGGGGCGCCCGCGAGCCGCGGAACAGACACGACTCGCAGCCGATGGCGGGCGCCAACAGAACCAACATTGCCGTCAAAATCAACAGCCTACGCATGATTTACTCCTTTTCCTACCGACTCGCAGCCAATGGCCGTGTGTCTTCAACATGAAAACTCTACACCAAGATTGATGATGTGCAACTTCCACGCAGTCGTTTTTCGAAAACAGGGGGGATTACTTTTTTTCACCAAGGGCTAAAATACAAGTTACACTTAGGTAAAGATTGCTTTCCAGGAAACGGATGCCACGTGCATCGAAGGTGCCGCCATGCCCCGCTTTTCGCCCGTCATGACCAATACGCTTGCCTGGTGCGCCCTGCTTGCCGGTTCTTCGCTTTTCGCGACCCGGAGTACCAGGTGCCCCGGCGCGGAAACATCGCCGGCGCCTGTTCCGGCCCGCATGATCGGCGCGGGTCTCCCCGTGATCGGCGCGGGTCTCCCCGTGATCGGCGCGGGTCTCCCCGTGATCGGCGCGGGTCTCCCCACGATCGGCGCGGGTCTCCCCACGATCGGCGCGGGTCTCCCGACCCCGCCGCCAACGCGCGGTCAGGAGACCGGCCCTAACGTCATGATCGGCGCGGGTCTCCCGACCCCGCCGCCAGGGCGCGGTCAGGAAACCGGCCCTAACGTCATGATCGGCGCGGGTCTCCCGACCCCGCCGCCAACGCGCGGTCAGGAGACCGTCCCTAGCGTCTGGCTGATCAACACGCGTAGCGCCCCCGACGGTGGCGACCTGGAGGCGGGCCTGTCGCGACTCACGTACTGGCGGCTGGACGAGTCGCAGGGCTGCGGCCAGTGGCAAGCGGCGGATGCGGCCGCGTTTCAAGCCTCCGCCGTGCCTGGCGTGCCGACGATTGTGTTTGCCCACGGCAACGCCACCGACGAGGACTGGGCGGTGCAGCACGGCAACGAGATGTATGGTTTGATCAAGCAACAGGCCGGCGGTCGCCCTTTCCGTCTGGTTGTCTGGTCGTGGCCCGCGGATCGCGTCCTGCGGCGGATTCGTCCCGACGTGCAGTTCAAGGTCTGTCGCAGCGACGTGGATGCCTACTATCTGGCCCGCGTGCTCTCCCCACTGCCAAAAGGCACGCCCTTGAGCCTGCTGGGGTATAGCCTGGGGTGCCGAACGGTGGCCGGGGCCTTGCAGTTGTTGGGCGGAGGGTCCGTAGCCGGCCGCGGCCTCGCGGCGGAGGCTTTGGCGGCCTGGAACAAGGCAGGACTTCGGCCCATTCGCGTGATGATGGTCGCCGCCGCCATTGACGCCAACTGGCTGGAACCGAACTGCCCCCTGGGACTGGCGCCCCTGGCGGCCGAGCGGATTCTGGTCGACGTCAACCGCGGCGATCGCGTCTTGAGGTTCTATTCGCGGCTTTACGGCCGCCACGGCCCCGAGGCCATGGGCTACGTCGGCCCCACGGGCACGGCGGGAGGTAGGCTCGAAGTGGTCGACGTCTCCTGCGAAGTCGGCCGGAAACATGATTTCCAGCACTATCAACAGTTGTCGCCCATCTATCATCGCCTGGCCTGGTACACTTTTCTTTGCGACCCGGAGTACCGGGTGCCCCCGCCCGCCACGGCCGCTCAATCGGTCGAAAAACCAAATTTGGCCGCCAATAATCGCCCGGCACGGTAGCGATTATAATAGGGAGTGATGAATTGCCGCACTCCAAAGGCCAAGCCATGCTTACACCTTTTCTTGTCGTCAGTTGCCTGTTGGCCAGCGAACCCGCCGCCGATACGGCCTTGAAAACCGAGGTTGCAAGACTCCTCAAAGACCTCAACGCGGATACACAGTCCGAGTGCAAGAAGGCCGAGGACAAGTTGATCAAGCTCGGCCCAGCCGTGCTCGACTTCCTGCCGTCGGTCGATCCTCAACAGACCGACGATTTTGCCGTTAGAATCCGGCGGATCCGCCGAATACTGCAAGCAGCCCAGGCCGCCAAGAGCATCGAGGCCTCGACCGTCACCTTGCACGGGCGATTGAAGGTCTCCAAAGTCTTCGCGGAGATCCAAAAACAGACCGGCAACCTGATCGCCGATCTGCCGCGGGCGGCCGGCGCCGCGATCCCCGATCCGGAAATCGAGGTCACTTTCGACAAAACGCCCTTCTGGACCGCGCTGGATGCGGTGCTGGATCAGGCCCAGTTGTCGGTCTATCCCTATGGCCAGCCGCATACGTTGCAAATTGTGCCTCGCGGGCCGAACGATCTGCCGCGAACGGGCCGGGCCGTGATTCAAGGGCCGATGCGGATCGAGCCCGTTTCGGTCGTGGCCAAGCGTGAGTTACGAAGTTCGTCGCCTCCAGCCCTGCAAATCTCGCTCGAAGTGGCCTGGGAGCCGCGACTGCAGCCGATCGCCCTCAAGCAGCGGATGGCCGACCTCAAGATCCTGGATTCCAGCGGGGGCAGCGTAGCCATTGACGATCCCGGCGCGGAAAAAGAGGCATTCCCCCGGCTGGGCAGCTCGGCAGTGGACATGGACATCACCCTGGCCATGCCCGCCCCGCCGCGGAAAGAACTTGCCTCGCTCAGCGGTATCCTGCGAGCGATGTTGCTGGGAAAGATCGAAACGTTCGGTTTCGCCGATCTGTTGAAAGGCAAGCAAGAAAAACGGATTGCCGCGGCCACGGTCACACTCGATGAAGTCCGCAAGAACGGCGACTCCTGGGAGGTCTTCGTCAAGCTCCGCTTCGACGACGCCGGCGACGCCCTGGAATCGCACCGCAATTGGGTCCTGCAGAACGAGGCCTACCTGGAAGACGCGGCCGGCAAGGCGATCCAGCCCGACTCGATGGAAACCACCCTGCGGACGAAGAACGAGATCGGCGTAGGCTATGTTTTCGCCATGCCCGACTTGCCGAAGAATGTGCGTTTCGTCTACAAGACGCCGGGGATGGTCGTGACGAAGGATTTCTCGTACACCGTGCGCGGGGTTAAGATGCCGTAGACAGCCTTGCGGGTCGTGGATTTCATCTTCCTTCCCCTTCTTTCGAGTGGTCTACTAAATCCTTGTTTCCAGCTTGCATTTCTCGCCTCGCCGGTTCATAGTAATTGATAGGGTTTATAATGGGCCAGTCCTATCCATGGAGCCAAATATGTTGTCACGAAGCGGAACCGTCAGAAGTGGATTGAGGCAAGTTTTGCTGCTCTTGGCGGGGCTCGGCCTCTTGGGGCCGATGGTCTCGGTATCCCGGGGCGACGATCAGCCAAATGCAGACCTGAAGGCTCAGTTGGCTGCGGGCGAGTTCGCCCCAGCCATCGCTGCCGCACAACAGGCGGCCGATCCCAAGCAGCGCGACGCCATGCTCGCGCAAGTGGCCGCAGCCCAGGTCCAGGCCGGGGCCCCGGCGGCTGCCGTGAATACCGTGGCCCACGTCGGCGATGATCGCCTCCGCGCCAATATCCTGGCAGGCGTGGGAGCCGGCGGCGCGGCGCCGGGGCTGGCGCCGCGGGACCCAACAATCCCAACGGGGCCAACTTCGAGGCCCTGGAGACTCTGATCACCAGCACCGTCGCGACCAAGAGTTGGCAAGAGAACGGCGGCACAGGCACCATCTCGCATTTTCCCACCGGCGTTTGGGTCGATCCCCAGGGCATGTTGCGTCCCTTGATGAGAGAAGCCCGTTCGGGAGACTTGGCGGCCCTGCGGACGAGCCATCAGCAGCGGGCCGGCGGGGACCGACCGGGCACCCAGCCTGCAGGGTCGGCGCGGGTCGGTGATGCGCGGCACAGCTCGCCCCTGCGGATGATCTCGCTCACCCGGCTGGAGAAGCAGATGGAAGTCAATGCGGCCTTGGGCCAGGTCGCCGATGAAAGCATACAGTATCTCGCCGGTCTACGGCGGATCGAGTACGTGTTCGTCTATCCCGAAGCGGGCGATTTGGTGGTGGCAGGACCGGCCGGCGACTGGACCGTGGGCACCGAGAACCGCGTGGTCTCGTGCGACACGGGCGACCCGGTGGTGCGGTTGGATGACCTGGTGGTCGTTTTCCGCCACATGATGAGCGGCCGGGACGCCCATTTCGGCTGCATGATCAATCCGCGGCAAGAATCGCTGAAGAAGGCCCAGGAATTCCTGAACTACTGGGGCAAGCGGAAGCTACGTGAAGGGGCTGCCGCCCGCAAGGAATATTGTGAACAGCTCCGCGCCGCGGTCGGCAAGCAAGATGTCGAGGTCTTCGGCGGGTTGGATCCGCAGACTCGGGCCGCACGCACCTTGGTCGAGGCCGATTATCGCATGAAACTGGTCGGCATGGGCCTGGAGGAAGGCGTGCCGGGCGTGAGGAGCTACATGAGCCTGATCAAGTCCCCGCCCAAGGAAATGAGCACGCTCCGTTGGTGGTTCACGCTCAACTACGATTCCATCCAGACTTCCCAAGACCACTTGGCCTTCAACATCCGCGGCCAAGGGGTGAAAGTCGAGAGTGAAAACGAACACCTCACGGCCCTGGGCGAGCGGGTCCACACTGGTGAGTCGGAGCCGCTGAATCGCCAGTTCACCGAGAGCTTTACCAAGCATTTCGATGAACTTTGCGCCAAGTATCCGATCTATGCCGAGTTGCGGAACCTGTGCGACCTGGCCCTGGCTGCTTCGCTGGTCCGTGAGGAAGGCCTGGCCGACAAAGTGGACTGGCACATGGCCTATTTCGGCAATCCGCAGGCGTTTGTCGTCGAGCAGTGCGCGGCCCCCAAGGAAGTGGATTCGGTGGTCAACTGTCGCCTGCTCAATCAGGGCGTGTTTGTGGCGCAGGTCAGCGGCGGCGTGGAAGTGAAGACCAACGAGCTGGTCAGTCGGCAAGCGATCAAGGTCGAGAATTCCGGGCAACTCCAGCAGCAGCGGCCGGAGAAAGCCGCGAAGCCCCAGGCGACCGACCGCTGGTGGTGGGACTGAGCCTTTGGAGTGCGGTGAGGGCAGCACGCTCTCGTGGTCGTTGCCGCTTTCAATTTGGAGTGCGGTGAATTAATACCGCTTTTCAATTAACGTGTACGCGGCGTTGCCAGTTCGCGCTTTCTATTTCAAATCAAGCCGCTCTGCGGCAATCAAAAGCGGTAGTAAATTACTCAAACTGTAAACGTCCCCGCCGACCCTGTGTCGGTGGAACGATGATTGATCAGCTAAAACGCGCGTATCCCCCGCGTATTTCGCAGTTTCCGCCAACCGTTGCGTGGTGCCCGCCGCCGGGCGCGGCGGGCACCACGCAACGGTCGGCGGAAACTGCGAAGGGGGTTGTGAGGCGGCGTTCTAGCTGGCCGATCATCGCTCTACCGGGGCAAGCGCGGTAGTGGCGTTTACAGTTTGAGTAAATTACCGCACTCCAAAGCGTGCTAAACTATTATTGGGCCGCGCTGTGCACTTCCGCGCGTGCGGCCCACTTCTGCACCACAAAGGACTGGGCCTATGAACGGACGATTTTTCCTCTTGGTTTGGCTGTTTTGTTTTCTCGGGATTGCCGCGCCTGCCTTCGCGCAGCCGGCGCCGGCCGAGGAATCGGCCGTGGCGGCCATCGTGGGCGACGATCCGATTCAAGTGGCCGAAGCCCAGCGGATGCTGGACGGGATCTTTCGCGACAAGAAGCAGCCGAGCGGCGATCTCCTGCCGATGGCTCAGGCCCAGGTGCTGGAAGTGATTGTCGATCGCCGCCTCGTGCTGGCCTACGCCCGCCGGCTTGGCGAGCTGCCAAGTGCCGAGGAGTTGGCCAAGGCCAAGAAACAGTTGCAGATCCGCCTGGCGGCACAGGGACGCAAGGCGCCCGGCGCGCCCAAGGGCCAGTCGCTCAGCCCGGCCGAAATGGAGCAGCAGGTCCTTTGGCGGCTGGTCTGGGACCGCTACCTGGCCAAGTACTGCACGCCCCAGCGCCGCGAGGCCTGGTTCCGGGACCACCACGCCGATCTGGACGGCACGGAGCTGGTCGTCAGCCATATTCTGCTTCGCCCCGCCGCTGGCGCCGGTGCGGAAGAGTTCGATGCCCTGGAGAAGCAGGCCGAATCGATCCGCGCGGAAATCGCATCCGGCAAGATCGACTTCGCCGCAGCCGCGAGAAAATACTCCGCCGGTCCCAGCCGCAAGCAAGACGGCCGGCTCGGCAAGATCGGCCGCAAGGGCCCCATGGACGAGTCGTTTACCCGCGCGGCCTTCAAACTAAAGGCCGGCGAGATCAGTCCCCCGGTCCGTTCGCCGTTCGGCGTGCACCTGATCCGCTGCGACGAGGTCCTGCTCGGAACGAAGACGGTTGCCGATCTCACCGAGCCGATCGACGAGGCTTTGGGCAAGGAGTTAGTGGAGAAGCTCGCCAAGATCGAGCGTCAGCAGACGCCGGTGAAATACACTTCCGCGTGGCCCCATTTCAAGCCGGGTACGAGAGAGTTGGCGAAGTAGGTTGACGCCGTGGGTGGCTAGCTTTCAACCTCCTTCACCATCCGGCAAGATGGGGTCGTTAGCAGACTTGTGTGTATCAACGTTGGTTTCAACCCACGTTGTTACACACATCTCGGACCCCATCCGGCCGGGTACCCTCTGGGTGCGGATGGTGAACAAGGCTGAATGGCTAGAACGGATAAGAAGAAGACAAACGACCCCCACGGGCTCGTCCCGTGGGTGAAGGAGGTTCTACGGCTACGGTGCGAGAATGGACTAGCTGGGCAACCTGATTCACCATCCAGGCGAGCTGGATGGGGTCTGATTCTCAATGCTGTCGGTGCTAGCTGTCCAACTCCTTCACCATCCAGGCGAGCTGGATGGGGTCGTTGCCGGACTTGTGTGTAACAACGTGGGTTGAAACCCAATACCGTTCAAATAGCCGTAACATGTTGCCCTCCAAGAGGTTGTAACGAGAGTGTTGTCTCGTGTGAGCGATGGTTCGAAGGGTGAGCCCGATTCATCGGGCTTTGCGCCGAAGGCGTCTTAGGCCCGGCGTTTACGCCGGGTTCGCCAGCGAGCGACGCCCTATTGATTCCATCCAGCGCGTCGTTGTCAGCCGCGTTTACGCGGCTCCTGCCGAACTCGATCGCAGGAGCCCGGTGAACCGGGCTGACAGAGAGCATCGCCTATCGCTACGTCAACCCGGCGTAAACGCCGGGCCTAATACCGGCTTCGCCGGAAAGGAGCGTAAACGCTCCTCACGGTGCCGTCCACGTCATAAGACCTTCTCCTGATTGCGCTTACGGCTACTCGAACGGTATTGGGTTAGAACCCACTGCGTGTTTCATTCCTCCCAGAATCACGCAAGGTCATTTAGTGCGACCAGGCCAGTGACGGAGGGCGCTTCCCGCTCGTACAATAAATCAATCCGAGCCGTTTTGGTCAATGGCACACGAAATCGCCAAGTTGATGCTGGAACAAGCTGGCACGTTCCTGGAGCGTACCGAGGCCATCCGCGTGGCGATGTCGCTAGGCATGCCGCTCGGCGACATCGAGACCTATCTCGATTGGCTGGATGCCGTCCGGGGCCCTTTGCCTGCCGGCCCCGAAGAAGAGGAGCGGAGGGAAGACAAGGACGCGGGAAACTGAGAGCGTTGAGCTTAAAAGTGCAACTCGTCGATGAAGGCCGTATTGTCGCCGCCCAACGGGTTCAAACCGACGAGCTGAATTGTGTGGATCCCCGCCGTGACCGTGAATTGCGACGTCACGTACAGGGCGTAGTTGGCACTGGAAGGAGTGACCGTGCCAACTTGTGAGCCGTCGACCAGGATCTCGATCGATTGGTACTGTGCTTGGTAATTGGCGCGTTGTGCCGCCAGGATCGAGAGGCTGTACGTGCCGGCGGTCAGGTTCACCGATTGGCTCATGCTGCCGGTGCCCTTGATCAGGGCTACCTGGGTCCCGTCGGGGGCGTTGGGATTGCCGGCCGTAAAGGGGCTGCCATTGCTGCTCACGCCGGCAATTCCCGAGAACTGCCAGGCCGTGCCGCTGGGATCGAGCTGGTAAGTGGCTGCCGCGGCGACGGGCTGCTCGAAACTGCCATCGCTGACGGGATTGGCCGCCGAAATGGCCACCTCGTCGAGGAAGGCCGTGTTGTCGCCGCCCTGCGGGTTCGTGCCGATGAATTGAATCTTGTGCGTGCCCGCCGTAACGGTGAAATTCGAAGTCTCATAGAGACCGTAGCTGGTGCTGACGGGCGTAATCAAGGCGACCTGGGTGCCGTCGACCAGCACTTGGATTTGTTGGCTCCGGCTCTGGTAATTGGCGCGTTGCGCCGCCAGGAACGAGAGGCTGTACGTGCCGGCGGCCAGGCTGGCCGATTGGCTCATGCTGCCGGTGCCCTTGATCAAGGCTACCTGGGTCCCGTCGGGGGCATTGGGATTGCCGGCCGTAAAGGGGCTGCCATTGCTGCTCACGCCGGCACTTCCCGAGAACTGCCAGGCCGTGCCGCTGGGATCGAGCTTGTAAGTGGCTGCCGCGGCGGCAGGCTGCTCGAAGCTGCCATCGCTGATGGGACTGGCCGCCGAAATGGTTACCTCGTCGAGGAAGGCCGTGTTGTCGCCGCCCTGCGGGTTCGTGCCGATGAACTGAATCGTGTGCGTGCCCGCCGTAACGGTGAAATTCGAAGTCTGGTAGAGGCCGTAACTGGTGCCGACGGGCGTCAGCAAAGCGACCTGGGTGCCATCGACCAGGACCTGGAGTTGTTGACTCTGGCTCTGATAATTGGCGCGCTGCGCCGCCAGGAACGAGAGGTCGTACGTGCCGGCGGTGAAAGTGACCGATTGGCTCATGCTGCCGGTGCCCTTGATCAAGGCTACCTGGCTGCCGTTGGGGGCGTTGGGATTGCCGGCCGTAAAGGGGCTGCCATTGCTGCTCACGCCGGCAATTCCCGAGAACTGCCAGGGTATGCCGGTGGGATCGAGTTGGTAGGTGTTCGCGGCGACGACAGGCTGCTCGAAGCTGCCGTCGGCGATCGTGGGAACAACCGGCGTAGTGGCGGGCGCGACCGTGATGCTATAACTGGTCGAAGTCGTGACCCCCAGCGTGTCCGTAGCCGTGACCGTGAAGGTCTCCGTGCCGGCCGCCGTCGGTGTACCCGTGATGCCCAGCAAGTAACTGCCGCTGGCAGGCACGACCAGGCCGGCGATGGCGTTTTGGATTTTGGTAACGGCCAAAGTCAAGGTGCCTGTGCCGCCGCTGGCCGTAAGCGTCTGATTGTAGGCCACGTTCACCGTGCCGGCAGGCAGGCTCGAGGGGCCCAGCGTCACGGGCGAACTGACCGTGATGCTGACGGAAGAACTGCCGCTGGTCGAGCCGCTGATGGCGGTGATCGTGGCCAAACCGGCGGTGGCAGGGGCCGTGTACAACCCGCTGGCGTTGATCGATCCCACTCCCGGGGTTGCGGCCCAGGTGAAGGCCGGCTGGCTGGCCAGGACGCTGCCGAACTGGTCGTAGCCGCTGGCCGAGAACTGCTGGGTCTGGTTCGCGATCAGCGCCGCGGTGAGCGGGGTGACGACGATGCTCGCGAGCGTCTGATTCACCGTCACGCTCACGCTGCTGGTGGTGGAAAGCCCGCCGGCGTCGGCGATCGTCACCTGGAACGTATAGCTGCCCGCCTTGCTGAAGGTGGCCGTAGTGTTCTTCGCCGCGTTGCTGCCGTTGGCCGAGAAACTGACCGCGGCGGGCGGGGTGCCCGTTGTCGCCCAACTGTAGGTCAGGTTCGACTCGCCAGCGTCGTCCGCGCCGAGGACGGAAAGGGCCGTCGTCGTGCCCGTCACCGTGGCCGGTGTGGCCGCCGCTGCGGTGGCCACGGTCGGGGCCGCGTTCGTCACGGTCGCCACGGTCGTGCCGCTCACCGATCCGCTTGTGGCCGTGACGGTCACCGCAGCGGAAGCGTAGGGGGCCGTAAACAGGCCGCCGCTGGTGATCGAGCCGGCCGTGGCCGTCCATGTCGTGGTCCCCAGGCTCATCGCGCTGCCGAACTGGTCGAAGCCGCTGGCCGTGAACTGCTGCGTCGCATGGCTGGCCAGCGAGGGCGCCGCCGGCGTGACCGTGATGCTCGCGAGCGTCTGATTCACCGTCACGCTCACACTGCTGGTGGTCGAAAGCCCACCGGCGTCGGCGATCGTGACCTGGAAGGTATAGCTGCCCGCCTTGCTGAAGGTGGCCGTGGTGTTCTTCGCCGCGTTGCTGCCGTTGGCCGAGAAACTGACCGCGGCGGGCGGCGTGCCCGTCGTCGCCCAACTGTAGGTCAGATTGGCCTCCCCGGCGTCATCCGCGCCGAGGACCGAAAGGGCCGTCGTCGTGCCCGTCACCGTGGCCGGAGTGGCCGCCGCCGCGGTGGACACGGTGGGGGTCCCGTCGGTCACGGTCACAAGGGTCGTGCCGTTGACCGATCCGCTCGTGGCCGTCACCGTCACCGCGGCGGAAGCGTAGGGGGCCGTGAGCAGCCCGCTCGTGCTGATCGAACCGGCCGTGGCCGACCAGGTCGTGGTCCCCAGGCTCATCGCGGTGCCGAACTGGTCGAAGCCAGCGGCCGTGAACTGCTGTGTCGCATGGCTGGCCAGCGAGGGGGTCGCCGGGGTGACCGTGATGCTGGTGAGCGTCTGGCTCACCGTCACGCTCACGCTGCTGGTGGCCGTCAGTCCGCCGTCGTCGGTGATCGTCACCTGGAACGTATAGTTGCCCGCCTTGCTGAAGGTGGCCGTGGCGTTCTTCGCCGCATTGCTGCCGTTGGCCGAGAAACTGACCGCGGCGGGCGGGGTGCCCGTCGTCGCCCAACTGTACGTCAGGTTCGACTCGCCGGCGTCGTCCGCGCCGAGGACGGAAAGGGCCGTCGTCGTGCCCGTCACCGTGGCCGGTGTGGCCGCCGCAGCGGTGGCGACCGTCGGGGCCGCGTTGGTCACGGTCACGACCGTCGTGCCGCTTACCGATCCGCTCGTGGCCTCGACCGTCACCGATGCGGAAGCGTAGGGGGCCGTGAAGAGGCCGCTCGTGCTGATCGAGCCGGCCGTGGTCGACCAGGTCGTGGTCCCCAGGCTCATCGCGCCGCCGAACTGGTCGAAACCCGCGGCCGTGAACTGCTGCGTCGCATGGCTGGCCAGCGAGGGCGTGGCCGGGGTGACCGTGATGCTCGTGAGCGTCTGATTGACTGTCACGCTCACGCTGCTGGTGGCCGTCAGTCCGCCGTCGTCGGTGATCGTCACCTGGAACGTATAGTTGCCCGCCTTGCTGAAGGTGGCCGTGGTGCTCTTGGCCGCATTCGTGCCGTTGGCCGAGAAACTGACCGCGGCGGGCGGGGTGCCCGTCGTCGCCCAACTGTAGGTCAGGTTCGATTCCCCGGCGTCATCCGCGCCGAGGACCGAGAGGGCCGTCGTCGTGCCCGTCACCGTGGCCGGCGTGGCCGCCGCAGCGGTGGCCACCGTCGGGGCCGCATTCGTCACGGTCGCCACGGTCGTGCCGTTGACCGATCCGCTTGTGGCCTTGACCGTCACCGAGGCGGAAGCATAGGGGGCCGTGAGCAGCCCGCTCGTGCTGATCGAACCGGCCGTGGTCGACCAGGTCGTGGTCCCCAAGCTCATCGCGCTGCCGAACTGGTCGAGGCCGCTGGCCGTGAACTGCTGCGTGGCATGGCTGGCCAGCGCGGGCGCGGCCGGCGTGACCGTGATGCTCGTGAGCGTCTGGTTCACGGTCACCGTGACGCTGCTCGTGGTCGAAAGCCCGCCGTCGTCGGTGATCGTGACCTGGAAGGTATAGCTGCCCGCCTTGCTGAAGGTAGCCGTGGTGTTTTTCGCCGTGTTGTCGTCGTTGTCCGAGAAAGTGACCACGGCGGGCGGCGTGCCCGTCGTCGCCCAGGTGTAGATGAGGCTTGCTTCGCCGCCGCTATCGGCGCCGAGGACGGAAAGGGCCGTCGTCGTGCCCGTCACTGTGGCCGGCGTGGCCGCGGCGGGCGTGGCCACCGTCGGGCCCCCGTTGGCGGTGATGCTGACGGAGGAACTGCCCGTTGTCGAGCCGCTCGTGGCGGTGATCGTGGCCGACCCGGCGGTGGCGGGGGCCGTGTACAGCCCGCTGGCGTTGATCGATCCGACTCCCGGCGTTGCCGCCCAGGTGAAGGCCGGCTGGCTGGTCAGGACGCTGCCGAACTGGTCGTAGCCGCTCAGCCGAGAACTGCTGGGTCTGGTTGGCGCTCAGCGCGGCGGAGGCCGGCGTGACTGTGATGCTGGTGAGCGTCTGGTTGACCGTCGCGCTCACGCTGCTGGTCGTAGTCAATCCGACCCCGTCGGTGATCGTGACCTGGAACGTATAGCTGCCTGCCGCGTAAAACGTCGCCGCGGTGTCCTGGGCCGTGTTGTCGCCGTTGTCGGAATACGTGGGAGCGGCCGCGCCGCTGGGTAAACTGGTCACCGTCCAGGTGTAGGTCAGGCTCGATTCGCCCCCGGCGTCGGCCCCCAGCACAGAGAGCGCCGTGCTCACGCCCGTCACCACGCTGGGCGACGCTGCCGCGGGCGTGGCCACCGTGGGCGGGTTGCTGCCCGGAGGAACCGGTGCCACCGCCGAGGTGGCCGCAGCGCCCAATGAATCCAGGGTGACGACACGGTAATAGTAGGTGGTCGAACCGGCCGTGGTATCGGTGTAGCTGGGGATGTTCTGGCCCACCGTGCCGATCACCGTCCAGTTGCTCACCCCATCGGGGGAACGCTCGATCTCGTAGCCCGTTTCCCAACTCCCCGCGATCCAATTCAGGATCCGGTCCGAGGGGTTCGCGCTTCAGGTGCCGACGGTGAGGTCCGTGACCGCCGTGCCCCGCGGGGCGGTGAGCGAGGCGGTCACGGACCTCACCGTCGGCACCTGGAGCGCATACCCCTCGGACCGGATCCTGAACTGGATCGCGGGGAGTTGGGAAACGGGCTACGAGATCGAGCGTTCCCCCGATGGGGTGAGCAACTGGACGGTGATCGGCACGGTGGGCCAGAACATCCCCAGCTACACCGATACCACGGCCGGTTCGACCACCTACTATTACCGTGTCGTCACCCTGGATTCATTGGGCGCTGCGGCCACCTCGGCGGTGGCCCCAATTCCCCCCGGCACGCCGCCCACGGTGGCCACGCCGGCGGCAGCGTCGCCCAGCGTGGTGACGGGCGTGAGCACGGCGCTTTCCGTACTGGGGGCCGACGCGGGGGGCGAATCGAGCCTGACCTACAGTTGGGCGACGACGGGCGCGCCGCCCGCTGCGGTCAGTTTCTCGGCCAACGGCAGCAATGCGGCGAAGAACACGACGGCCACCTTCAGCAAGGCTGGCAGCTATACGTTCCAGGTCACGGTCACCGACGGCGGTGGACTGACAGTCACCAGCAGCGTGAACGTGACGGTGAGCCAAACGCTTACAAGCATCACGGTCACGCCGGTGACGCCAGCACTGGCCAGCCATGCCACGCAGCAGTTCACGGCCAGCGGCCTCGATCAGTTCGCCAGCGCAATGACCCTGGGCGCCACGACATGGTCGGCCTCGGCTGGCTCGATCGACAACACCGGGCTCTTCACCGCCCCCTACGCGTCGGCCTCGGTGACGGTGACGGCCACGAGCGGATCGGTGAGCGGCACGACCGTAGCGACCGTGACCAACGCGGCCCCGACGATCGCCACCTCTGCGGCGGCCACGCCGGCCACGGTGACGGGCACGACGACGGCCCTTTCCGTCCTCGGCGCGGATGACGCCGGGGAGGCGAACTTGAGCTACACCTGGGCGACGACGGGCACGCCGCCCGCGCCCGTGACTTTCTCGAACAACGGCGACAACACAGCGAAGAACACCACGGCCACCTTCTCCCAGGCGGGCAACTACACCTTCCAGGTAACGATCACTGATATGGGCGGCCTGACGGCCACGAGCAGCGTTGATGTGACGGTGGACCAGACGCTCACGAGCATCACGGTCGCGCCTGGCACGCCCACGCTGGCCAGCCACGCCACGCAGCAGTTTACTGCCAGCGGTCTTGACCAGTTCGGCAGCGCGATGGACCTGGGTGCCACGACATGGACGGCCACGGCCGGCTCGATCGACAACAACGGGCTCTTCACCGCCCCCTACGCCTCGGCCACGGTGACGGTGACGGCCACGAGCGGGTCGGCGAGCGGCACGACCCTTGTGACCGTGACCGACGGGGCCCCCACCGTGACCACCGCAGCGGCGGCCACACCGGCCACGGTGACCGGTACGACGACGGCCCTCTCGGTCCTCGGCGCAGATGACGCTGGGGAGGCGAATCTGACCTACACCTGGGCGACGACGGGCACTCCGCCCGCGCCCGTGACTTTCTCGGACAACGGCGACAACACGGCGAAGAACACCACGGCCACCTTCTCCCAGGCGGGCAACTATACATTCCAGGTAACGATCACCGATATGGGCGGGCTGACGGCCACGAGCAGCGTGGACGTGGCGGTGAGCCAAACTCTGACGAGCATCGCGGTCGCGCCGGCGGCGCCTACGCTGACCAGCGATGCGACCGAGCAGTTCTCGGCCGCCGGCTTCGACCAGTTCGGCAGCGCAATGGACCTGGGCACCACGACCTGGACGGCGACGGCCGGTTCGATCGACAACAACGGGCTCTTTACCGCCCCCTACGCCTCGGCCACGGTGACGGTGACTGCCACGAGCGGCTTGGTGAGCGGCACGACGACGGTGACCGTGGACAATGCGGCCCCGACGGTGGCAGTCGCGGCGGCCGATCCGTTAACCGGCGCCACGTCGGAACTCTCGGTCCTCGGCGCCGATGACGCGGGCGAGTCGAACCTGACCTATACCTGGCTGGCCACCAACAAACCCGGCGGCGCGGCCGATCCCACTTATACCGACAATGGCACCAACACGGCCAAGAACACCATGGCCACCTTCTTCCAGGCGGGTGACTATACGCTCGAGGTCACGATCACCGACGACGGCGGACTGTCGACGACCAGCAGCGTCGACGTGACGGTGGACCAGACGCTGACGAGCATCACGGTCGTGCCGGCCGGCGGCCTTTCCGCCGACGGAACCGAGCCGTTTGCGGCCACGGCCCTGGACCAGTTCGGCAATGCGCTTGTCAGCCAGCCCGCTTTTGCATGGTCGCTCGACGGCGGCGGCGCGATCAGCAACGGTGGAGTTTTCAGTCCCCCTTATACGGACGGTTCCGCCACGGTGCTGGCGACCAGCGGCTCGGTGTCGGGGAGCGATACGGTTGCCTTGCCGGGAGCCGCCCTCTGGAACTCCGCCGTAAACGCCTCGTGGAACGACGCGAGCAGTTGGACGAGCAGCGTGTTCGGTTCCACGGTTACAGCCCCGGGGCTCCGCGGCATTCCGGGCGACGCGGCGGTGTTCGACACGGCGGCCGACAGCACCGTGAGCCTGAATGGGTCCAGCCCCAGCCTGGCGGGAATTACGTTCAACGGCCCCGGCAGCTTGACCGTTGCCCAGGGCTCGGGGGGCACGCTGCACCTGGACAACGGCAGCGCCTCCGCTACGGTCACCGTCGCCGGCGGCAATTCGACGATCGCCGCCCCGGTGGAACTCGACAGCGATCTCGTGGTCAGCGCAGCGGCGGGCAGCACGTTGAATCTTTCCGGCGGGGTCAGCGGCACGGGCAGTAGGTTGACGTTCAGCGGCCAAGGGACATTGGTGCTCAGCGGCGCCAATACGTGTAGCGGCGGAACAATCGTTTCCGGCGGGACACTCATGGTGACCAGCGCCACGGCCTTGGCCGACGGCGGGCGCCTGACGGTCGGTGCCGGCACGGCGGCCTTCAGCGCCGGCATGGGGCTTTCCGCACGTGCCGCGGCGACCCCGCCGAGCAGCAGTTCATTGCCAGCCTCGACCGCGGCGGCAAGCCCGGTCCCGCAGTTCGTAGGGTGGGACAAGGTCGCGCCAACCACGGTGGGCCGTCGCAAACCGGTCAACCCTCAATTCTGGATCAACGCCGAAATAACGGTAGACCGCGACCGCCGGCCCACCAGCGCGCCGGTTTGCTTGTCCCACCCTACAGAGCTTTCGACACCCTCAACCTCAGCGGAAAGCCAGGCCCCGCGGCGAAGCGTTCAGGGCGGGGTCCCTCGGTTTGCGGTTTCCGATGACCTTGCGCGAGCGGTCGCCGCAGCGGGTTTTCCCAACGCGGGACCGAACGGAGCGTCGGCGGAGGAGACGAAGAAGGCCGTTGACATGATTCTGGCCACGTTTGGATTGTAAGCTAAGAGTTCTTCCGCAACAGAAACTGTGGGGCCGGATTCAAGGTGATGCCGGCACGGTTCCCGGCAGGAACTGCGGGGCGCTGACCCCCATCGAGACATAGATGCTCATCAGAGCCTCAACGCTCACGTCGGTCGGCTGGATCATTTCCACGGGAATAAAGAACAGTCCGCCGCCGACGGGCACGGGGGCCGTGGGCACGATGACAATATGGTAGTTCCGCCCGTTGATGCAAAACTGTTCGGGCGAGACGAGCAACGCCAGTAGTCCGGCACCCGTCTTCTCGCCGAAGAAGCAGAAGACGGCCTTCATCCCTTGCAGCTTGTCGGGATCCTTTTTCTCGAAGAGGGTCACCAACTGCTTCGACGTGCCGTAGATGCTGCCGATGATGGGAATCCGCTTCATGGCGATATCCAGCAGTCGTTGCACGAGGTTCTTCGCCCCCGCCTCGACAGCGATGCCGATCACAAGCACGCAGCCCAAAACCAGCAGCCCGCCGAGCAGGTAGGCCACCGTATCGTTGGCAACGAAGCGGAGCCCCAGGGCCCTCAGCCCGTCGCCGATCAGCGTGCCAGGTCCCAGGATCTTGCTGATGAAGCCTGCCACCCAAGCCACGATCGCCACGGTGATAACCACCGGCAAGACGGCGAGAATCCCCGCCAGAAACGATCGGGCCAGACGCCGGAAATTCTTAATTACGAGTCCGCTCATTGTGCTCTCCTAATCAAGTGCGTCACGGCAACGGGAAAATCATCCGAGAGGGCGGTTTTTTTCGTGGAGAGAAGTGCGTTCCCCCTGCCTCACCGAGCGTTCTTGCGGCCGGATTCCGAGGGTTCATTCGGTGGCGTTGGTGGCTTGGGCGGTTCCTCTCCTTGCTCGACCATTTTCTCTTTATGTTTACCTTGCTGTTCTTTCTTCCAATCTGGAATCTTGTCAAGGTATTGTTCAAAACGTTTATCCTCCTGAGCCATTTCAACTTCTCCTTCTCAATTAGAACCACGGGGGCCACTTATGGTATTTTCGCCATAGGTCGGATCGGCGTCAACAGGGGGATTCTCCTAGTCCTCCTCGCGGCGCCGGGCCGTACTTGAGAGCGGGGATTTTGGCGTTCTACGATAAAGGACGGGTTACGCGGTTCCATCAACCCGTTCGACAGGAAAGCGAAATGAGCGTAGTGCCATTGCTTCCGCTGATTTCGTTCTGCGCCGCGGGGACGGGCGTTTACGCCCGTTGTCGGCTTCAGCCGGTAATAGGCCCGGCATTTATGCCGGGTTCGCGAGCGGCTACAATCGTTTTTCGTCGTAAATCGCTTCCCCCATTGTCAGGCCCGTTCACGGGCCTCCTCTCCATGAGCATCCGATGAGTCGAAACTATTATTCCGAGATCAACCTGCACTTTACCTGGCACTGCAACGACAGCGCGCCGATGCTCACCCCTCAGGTCGAGCCCGTGACGCACCGCATCATCAAAAAGCACCTGATCAAGACCCCCGATGTGTTCGTCCATGAGATTGGGGGAACGGATACGCACGTGCATGTGGCCGTTACCATTCCTCCGAGCCTGACGATCAGCGTATTCATCGGCCAGATCAAAGGTGGGTCGTCACATGACGTGAACCAGCATTTCGCCACGCGAGGGAAGGTGCTTGAATGGCAAGCGGGCTACGGTGTGGTGAGTTTTGGCACAAAGGATTTAGCTTGGGTGAAGCAGTACATTCAAGACCAGCGCAGCCACCACGCGACCGGGAGAATCATCGACCGGCTCGAGCCATCACAGAGCTTGCGACTGTTACCGCGGACGGGAACCCCGTAAACGGGGTTGACACCGCAAACGACCGGGAGAGAGAGCTCACCCGGCATAAATGCCGGGCCTACTACCGGCTTAAGCCGAGAACGAGCGTAAACGCCCGTCCGTCGTCTCCTTCTCCGGAACAACGACGGGACAATCGGAACATGCGATTTCCCCCGCATCATCAGATGTTTGCGCATGCCAGAATGGAACGGCCTACCTTTTTACCGCAACCCGCCCGCCGCCTGGGCGAAGGCTTGTTCCAAGGCAAGGATCATGGTGCCCGCCGAGGGAAACCTGGCAGCCGGGTCGCTCCGCAGTGCCATGTCGATAGCCGCGGCCACCGGCGGCGGGATGGCTGGATTCCGCCGCCCCAGCGGGACCGGAGCGCCGTGCAGGATCACGGCCAGGGGATCGTGCCCGTGAAAGTCGTACGGGTACTGGCCGGTCAAGGCATAGTAAAACGTGGCGGCCAGGCTCCAGAGATCGCTCGCTTGCAGGCAGTTCTGGAAACCGGTCAGTTGCTCCCGCGGCATGAAACAGTGGCCGAGCCGGAAATTGCCGGTAGCCGTCAGGCCTGAGAATCCCGCCAACTCGAAGTGTTTCGCCAGGCCGAAATCGCTGATCAGCGCGAACCAGGCCCCGGCGCGGTTCTCCAGCAGGATGTTCTGCGGCTTCAGATCGCGGTGCACGAATCCCCGTTGATGGGCGTGTTCCAAGGCGGCGAGACACTGCAGGAACAAGGGCCTGGCCTCCGCCAAGGTCAAGCGGCCGCCGCGCGCAGCCATGGCCTCCACAAGGCTCTTGCCGCTGTAGTAGTGGGTCACGAAGTAGAAGTCCTGCTCCGCCCAACCCATCTCCAATACGCTGGCGACGCCCGGATGCTGCAAGCTCCGCAAGGGCTCGACTCCTTGCAGGAAGCGGGCGCCGTCGGCCGCGCTCACGGCAACACTCGGGCGCACGATCTTTACAGCTACGGGCCGTCCGTCCGACTTTCGGATCGCGCGGTACACGGTTCCCAGAGACCCGCTCCCCACGACATCCCCCATCGTGTACGCGTTCAGCCCGGAAACCGCCGCGGTTGCGCCCGGCGGCACGTTCTGCTTGATGTCCGCGGCCGCCACGTCGGCCACGCCGGCGGCCGGGCCCAGCTCGATCCGCACGTCGATGGTCGTGCTGCCGACGGTGATCCGGTCGCCACGTTGGAGATCAACCTCCGCCTGACATGCCGCGGCAGCCGGGTCGCCGGGCGGCGAATCCGGGCAGCCGCACCGCTGGCCGTTGACGTAAGTCCCGTTGCGGCTGCCCAGATCGCGAATGCGGACCCGCGGCGGCACAACCTCCAGGAGAAAATGATGCCGCGAGACCAGCGGATCGCCGCTGATCCGCGCGTGGCAGTCCTCGCCGCGTCCGAAGAGGAACGTCTCGTGCCGATCGAACACGAACTCCAGCCCTTCGATCGGTCCGGAAACCACCTGCAAAACGACCTTGGCATGGTCGCCCTCGACCGGCCAACCTCCGGTCGTTCCCCGGAGAGGATCAGGGTGAGAGGCAGCCGGATCGACACGAGTTGGATTTGCCGCCGGTGACTGCGCATGGCCCTCACTCCCTGCCCCTCTCCCGGAGGGCGAGGGGATCGCGGCACCCTCACCCCCTGCCCCTCTCCCGGAGGGCGAGGGGAGCGCGCCACCCTCACCCCCTGCCCCTCTCCCGGAGGGCGAGGGGAGCGCGCCACCCTCACCCCCTGCCCCTCTCCCCGAGTGTGAGGGGAGCGCACGGCCCTCACCCCCTGCCCCTCTCCCAGAGGGCGAGGGGAGCTTCGAGAGCACTTCGCCCAACGGCGGCGTCTGCTGGAGTTTCGCATCGGCCGCCTTGAAAACAAGCTTGGCCAGGCGGCGGACCTCGCGATCGGGCGAAGCCTTCAGATCGTGGAACAACGGCGAGGCGTCCGGATCGCGGAAGTCGTCGCTGCGGAACAACAACGTGCCGCCGCCCGATTGTTCGACGTGCTTCTCCCATAACTCGGGTGCCGCGGCTAACGCCCGCATGGCCGTGTAAAGCACGAGTGCCGGGAAGTTGTCCAGCTTGGGCGAAAGCGGCGTGCTCGTCCGCCGCCGCGGATGCTGGTAGGGTGCGACGCCGACTTCAAGACTGGGCAGTCCGACTAGCGCCGGCACGCACAGCGTGTCGTAGTCGACGAGCTTGAGCCGGCCGGCTTTGGTTACCAGCACGTTGGCGGGTTCCAGGTCGCCGTGGACGATCTGGGCGTTGGCCAACTCCTGGACCAGGGCGGCCCAGTGCCGCGCGGCCTTGGCCATGGAGGTCGCCTTGCCTCCCAGGCAGCGCGTGCGAACGTACTGGAAAAGGGTCGCCCCCTCGACCCAATCCATGACCATCAACGGATACCAAATCTCATCCCCGGGCAAGCGGATGCCGCTATCGTGATATTCGAAGCCGACCAGGCACGATAACTTGTGGTCCTGCAAATACTTGGCGATCCACTCGTAACGCTCGCGCCGTTCCAGCAACTCGGTGTTGAACGTGCGGAGGGCCTGCGGCGTGCCGTCGGCCATGATCGCCTTGTAGACCACGGCCAAGGAACCGGTCCAGGTCCGCGGCTCGCCCGCTTCGTTGGTTTCGATGGTGCAAGCCTGCAAGCGCGGATCGCGAAAGGCGGCACGGGGATCGTGCATCGCGGCGCGGAGGTCAAAGGGCAGGGGCCAGGACATCATGTTCTCCAGGGCACATCCTACTTATGCAAATCCGCAGCCGCCTTGAGCAATGTTTGCATCTCGGCGCTGTAGGTGATTCCCATGTCGCAGCCGTCCGACGCGGCCTTGCGGCAAGGGCTGAGGGCTTGCAGCCTGAGGTCGAAATTCTTTTCGTCGAAGAACCGCGGCGGCGCCTTGAGGCATCCTTTGCCCGGGACCGCCTGGTTCTTGTACGGGTTCTCGCCGAAGACGTCGCAATGCTCGATCTTCTGGCCGCCTTGGGGAGCGTCGATCGCGGAAACGATGCAGTCCTCCACAAGACCCGACCTGCCGGCCAGGTGGAGGGGTCCCGTGATCGTGCAGTGCCGCAACTGCGAGTCGGCGCCGCAATTGACGCCGCCATAGACCAAGACATTCTCCAGCGAGCTGAATGCCCTGAAGCCCACATGCCCGACGAAGACGCAATCCCTGGCGACGGCATCCTTCCCCACCCGCACGTACCCGTACACGACCACCCCTCGCAAGGAAAGCGCCGTCTTCTCCGCAGTGATCGCGGCTAAGCGCGGGCCTCCGGCATCGGCGCGCACGATCGCCAGCCTTTCCAGCGACAACTGCGGCGCCTCGACCACGAGGGGTTCCGAGTAGGTGTTCTTGGCGCCTGCCGTGGTGATGACCGGCAAGGGGCCCCGCTTGCCGCGAATCGTCAGTCCCGCCTTCGCGGCGGGCACCAAGACCTGCTCGCTCCACGGCCCGACCTCTTCGAGTTGGATCACGGCCTTGGGCGGCGCGCCGTTGACGGCCTCCTGAATGGTCTTGGCGTCTCCCTTGCCGTCCTTCCGCACCCGCACCAGCAGGCCAAGATCGGCAACGGCCTTCTCCAGCTCGGCCAGCGACGGCTTTCGCTGCGGATCAACGGCCACGGCGCTGTCGGCATACTGGGTCTTGAGCCGCTCGACGACCGGCTTCAATTCGTAGAAGTCGCCGTTGCGGAAGAGTGCTGCCGCCTGGGCATAGATTCCTTCGGCAGCCTTCTCGCGCAGGCCCCGTTTGGCCTCGTTCGCGGCGGCATCCAATTCGGGTTTGTTCGCGCTGAACCAGGGGAGCTTTCCGTACTTCGCTTCCAGCCCGGTCAGCAGCGACTCGCCTTCCGCGTACTTGTGCTTGTTCAACAGGTCTCGGACCGTGGCAAAATCCTTCGCCGCCAGCAAGGCCGTGCAGGCAGCGGTGTCGGCGCCCATCGACCGCGCCTTGTCGAAATACCGCTCGGCGCTCTCGACATCCTGGCCCGTAAGGCTCAGCAGGCCAGCCGCCAGCCAATCGCCGGCATCTTCGCGCCGCACCGCAAGCTGGAGCAGTTTGTTCGTGGCCTTCGGCCCCAGCTCAGGCCAGGCAAGCGATTCCTGTTTGCCGTTCGGAAGCGCGGCCGTGATCGCCTCCCCGTCGGCCTTCTCGATCTCGCCGTTGATTCCTCGCAATGACAGGTCGATCTTGCTCAAGCGCGGATCGGCCTTGTTGATGGCCGCGATCATGCGGAGCTTCAAAGCGTCCAACCGCCGGATCTGGTCGCGCCGGACGGCCAGGCGAGCGGTCAGTTCCGGCGCGTCGAATCGCACCTTCGCGGCCTCGCGATCCGCTCCCTGAAAATCCCACCTCGCCACGCAAGCCTCGACGTCGGCCATGGCCGCGGCGAACGCGGCGGCAAGTTGACGCTGCTTGAGCAATTCGGCGGAGATGGCCGGCGTTTTCGGCGCCGGGGGAGTTTCTGGCGGCTTTGCGGCATGCGATGCGGCGCGGCTTTCCGCCTGGCCGATCTCTTGCATCAACGCCCCGGCCCGGCCCGCGAGACCCGGACCATAGTTTGCCAGAACCGGCTGAAGGGCCTCTCGCGCCTTGCCGAACAATCCCTTGCGCAGGTGTTCGCGGGCATCGGCCGCCACCTTCTGGTAGGCACGGTCCGCAGCGGACTCGACGCTGCGAATCGCCTCATTGCAGCGCTGCTTCAAGAGGGGATCCTGAAAGGTCTCGGCCAGGGCCGAATACGCGTGGATCGCCTTGACGAACTGCCGCTGGGCAACCAGGCCATCGGCTCGTGCCTTCGTGTCGGCCCAGGCTTGCTCCCATGCGGGTCCCTGGTGCGATTGATCGGGCTTGGCCGGCGTGTCTGCCTCGCCGATTTTGTCATCGTGCGCGGCGGCCTCGCCGGCTTTCGCTTGTTCGTCCGCCGCCGCTATGTCGTTGCCGCGCCGATTAAGAACCACTGCCGTCGTTGCCGCCGCGAGGATCACCGTGGCCAACATCACCACGGCGGCGACCTTCCAGCTATTACGGCCTCGAGCGGCGGACCCCGATTTCTTTGCCCTCGGGCGATGGGTTTGTGAGTGCGGACGGCGAATGGCAGACGCGGCTGCACCGCCTGGCAGCGGCGGGGAAGCAAAGTCTTCCGCGGGCGGGTTGCGCAGCGTCACCTCCTCGGCCTGCGAGTCTTCCGTACGGGCAGTCGCGCCCTCGGGGCCCAGATCCTCCAGCCAGTTCCGCACCGACTGGGGGCGTTCGGGCAACTCGCTGGCCAGCGGCGGAGCGGCGTCGGGCTTTGCCAGGCAGCCTTCCAAGGCATCGATGATTTCGGCCATGCTCTGGGGGCGGTCTTCCGGCCGCTTCGCCAGCATCCGCCGGATGGCGGCGTCGAGCGTTTCCGGGCAATCGGGACGAAGCTGCATCACCGACGGAATCGGCTCGTCGCGGTGGGCCAGGATCCGTTTCAGGATGGTCTCGCCTCCGTACGCCGCGCGGCGCGTCAGCAAGTAGAAGAGCGTGCAGCCCAGGCTATAAATGTCGGAACGATGATCGGCCGAACGGACGTCCTCGGCTTGCTCCGGCGACATGTAGTCGACCGTTCCCAAGATCTGGCCGGTCCCGGTCAGTTCCATGGCCTCGGGAGCGCCGCTCAGATTCTCGTTCAGCCGCGCCAGCCCCATGTCGAGGATTTTGACCACGCCCGCCTTGTCCAACAACAGGTTGCTGGGCTTGACGTCGCGGTGCACGACGCCATGCTTGTGGGCATAATCCAGACCGCGGGCCGCCTGCTGCGCGTAGTCGATCGCCTGGCGGAGCGGCAACGGCCCCTTCTCCTTGATGATCGCGGACAGGTCTCGGCCGGCGACATATTCCATGACCAGGTAATGCGTTCCGGCATGCTCGCCCGCGTCGTAGGCCGTCACGATGTTGGGGTGCGACAGGCGGGCCACGGCCTTCACCTCGCGATAGAACCGCTGGACCGTCTCGGGCTTGATGACGCCCGCCGGGAGCGTCTTCAGCGCCACGATGCGATCCATCAGCCGGTGCCGGGCCAGGAAAACAACGCCCATCCCCCCCTTTCCAAGGATACTTAACAGAACATACTCGCCGAGGATCAGGTTTTGGGGCCGTCCTTGGCTGATCACCGTGGCCTGATACTCGGTCAGCTTGCCGCTTTGGACCAGCAGTTTCGTTACGTCTTCGACCGAATGCGGCGTTTTCGACCCGCGCAGGGACTCCTGGAGCGACGCAACGTCTTCGGCCGGAATTAGCCGACTTTCGCGCAAGCTATCGATGAATTGCTCCAGAACGAGAACCATACCAGTCTATTCTAACCTGCCGGGAGTTGGTTATTCCAGCAAGAACACTGCGTTGACTCTGGCATAGAATTTCAGGCCGCTGGGGTCGGCGGCAATCGCCTCGCTGTTATTCTGATCGGGCATTGGAATGCAAGACGAAGACATCGCCGGGAATACGTTGACGCCTCGCTCGAAGGACTTGGAGTTGGTCACTTCGCCAATCATGGTATGGACGACCCCAAGTCTTCCGCCGGTGGCTTCCGCCAACTCGCTGGCCTGCGACTTGGCGTTGCCGAAGGCCTTGGCCAGGAGGGCCTTTCGCTGCGGGCTGGAAATCGTGGCGACATAGAGGAACGAGGGTACGCGCGGCGCCGTGGGAAAATACGTGTACCCGCCAGGCGCCGTAACGACTTCCTCTTGGACATACCGAATCACTTGTTGGCCATTGGGGCCCGTCTCCGCGACAGGCCTCGAAATCACTTGGCTGACAGTTGCCCTGGGGCCGATTTCGTCGAGCAATTCCTGCTCGTCGGCAGGGAGCTTCTCGGCGGCCTTGCCACCCATCAGGTCGCCCGCCGCGAGAACCTTCTTGCGAACGGCTTCGCCGGCCAGCACGGCCTGTTCCACGGTTTCCGCCGCCAAGGGCCACTCGACGGTCAGCGTGCAGGTGGCCCCATAGAGTTCCTGCTGCACGGCTGCTCGCCGGACCTGGGGCAGCGCCGGCACGCCAACGGTTGGCGGGCCGTAGGGCGACGCGGATGCGGGAATGCCGGGCGAACTGGGGGCGGGAGGGGTAACGGGCGAACTGGGTGCGGGACTGCTGGGTACACTGGGTGCGAAAGGGTTGACTGATGACGAGGGCTCGTACACTCTTGTCGGCGCCGGCGGCGAAGCCGCGGGCAGGGGCACAGTGGCCGGCCCAGTGGCCGCAGGTTGTGACGCCGTGCGGGGCGTCTCCACCGCCGGCGGTCCCGCGGGCACCGGCGTTAAGGTTGGCGGAGCAACCGTGCTGGGCGGCAGGCTGGGCGCCGGTCCCGGCGACGGCGGGTATGTCGTCGCCGGCGGGGACCCTTGGTCCGGGAGGACAGGCATCGCTGGAATAAGAGTGGGGCCGCCGGGAGCACTACCGCTCGAACCAGACGGAGGGTACGGCGTGGGAACGTAGCTCGGCACGGATGGCATGATTCCCGGAGGAGTGAAGTCTGGCCGAGTTGGCGGTGAAACCTGGTTGACGCTTGGGGTGCCGAAGTTGAGCGACTGTTTGTCCGCCCCGAGTGCGACCAGGTTGTCGGCCACGGCCTCGCGCCGGGCCTTCAGCCGTTGGATGGCCAACTCGGCAGTCTTGCCGTGGGCCTCGACTTGCACTTGCGTGCGGAGTTTCGTGGGTACGATGCAGACCGAGGCCTCGCCCGTTCCGGCAACCGTGGACGGCAGCTCGGCCGCCCACGCCAGCAACGGCAACGCCGCGGTGCAAACCAAGACCGTCAAGATCGAAAATGTTCGTTGCAACATGGCACGCTCTCCTCGTTAAAGGTAGTTAGGTGGACAAACTTTCCCCCGATTGTAGCCCGCGCCCGAACCCCAGTAAATCCCGATCCCGAGGCGGCCGCGCGGCCGCTCCCAATAGCCGTGAAGCGGCGAAATAGAATAGCCAGGGGCGGAAGCCCCTGGGACGGGAGCCAAACGCGTGCTTCCTAGCCCCGGAGCGGCGGCACTTTCGCCGGAGCTGGATCGTCCCGGTTTGCCTGACGGGAGCGGGGTTCTACCTGCATGACGGCGAGCAGGTTGTTGGCCTTCTGCCTCGCTCCCGAAAAGTGCGTCAATGTCGCACCAACTGAACCGGTCTTGCACCGTCGGGCCGAGCACAGAGCCGTCACAGCACTTCGATCCGATAGGTCGTCATCCAAATATCAAGCTGTCTGAATCGGGATTTCACGTGCTCCTTGAAAGACAGAAAGAACTGGCGGCTTTCCGGCACGTCAGGGGCATCGACAAAGACTCGCATTAGGTCGTCGCGGTAGACTTCGCCGCCATGCTCCCACACGCCGCGAATCGTTTGGCTTTCGCAGGACACCGCCCCGAATTGTTCGCGCAACTCCAGCAGGGTCGCGCCGATGATCTCGTCGGGAACCGGTGCGCCATCATTGAACCGCAGGGGCAGCAGCAGTTCGAATCGCCGGAATTCTCTGCTCATAATTGGCGGGACCTAGCACGCTAAACGGAATTCCCTCAACGGCCAAATGCGGTAATGCGGATTCCGCCACCAATGTTTCACCGGTTGACCAACTCTTGAAGGGAAAACGGCCCGCAAGGTAGCCCAATGCTCTGCACTCGGACTGCGCGTCAGAAAAGCGAATCAAGACCATGAAATTCTCTCACGACCAAAGTATGTCCACAGCAGCATTGTTAGTATATTCTGTTCACCGAGGGAATGCAACTCCGGGTGGCTGTGTAGCCCAGCATGACGATACGGGGAGAAGCGAGAAAACTCGGCAAGATTTATCCCCCCAATGGCTTCTTCGGTCCTTGGACCGGAAACATGATCGTTCTTCCCGCTGGCAGCGGCAAGTTGAAAGCCTTATACTCGCAAGCTAGGGACTCCAGCGGTCGCCGCCGCGGTCAGTTTGCCGACGGGACGATCCGGACCAACCTCCGCGAGCCGCTGGAAGCGCGGACCCAAAAATGGAAGAGTAGAGATGATGTCAACTTCATGCTTCGCCCGAGGAGAATCGACCGGCGCTCGTGGTACCGGCTTCAGCCGGAATCTGGCGAGCAACGCGCAGCGAGCCACGGACGCGAGCCCGCGGAACCCCTTGGGCTTACGCCCGGGGCTCGCCAGACGGTTCTTGCTCCTCCTCGCGATTTTCCTGCCGGCCGCACCGGCGGTCTTTGCCGCCGAGAAGACCGAGTCCGACCGCGAAACCGACCCGCTGGTGCTGAAAAAACTGGAGTGGTTCCAGGACCAGAAGTTCGGCCTCATGATGCACTGGGGCATCTACAGCCAGTGGGGCTGCATCGAGTCGTGGCCGCTGGTGGAAGTCGACAAATGGGCGCGGCCCGACGACCTGAAACCATGGCAGGAGCGAGGCAAGGATTTTGCCCGTTTCGTTCGCGATTACCAGGCCCTGAACACGACTTTCCACCCGCGGCGATTCGATCCGGCGAAGTGGGCCGCGGCGGCCAAGTCGGCGGGCATGAAGTACGTGGTCTTCACCACCAAGCATCACGACGGCTTCTGCACGTTCGACACCCGCCAGACCGACTACCGCACGACCCACGCTTCGTGCCCCTTCCATACCGATCCCCAGGCCAACGTGGCGAAAGCCGTGTTCGAGGCCTTTCGCCGGCAGGGTTTCGGCGTGGGCGTGTACTTCTCCAAGGCCGATTGGCACCACCCCGACTACTGGAGCCCGGATCGGCCGCACACCGACCGGAATGTGAACTACGACACCCGCCGAGAGCCCGAGAAGTGGCAGCGGTTCGTGCGCTTCACCCATGCGCAGATCGACGAGCTGCTGACGGGCTACGGGCCGGTGGACATTCTGTGGCTCGACGCGGGCCAGGTGCGGCCTCCGCAGCAGGACCTCGACATGCCGCGGCTGGCGGCCATGGCGCGGCGGCGCCAACCGGGGTTGATCATTGTCGATCGCACCGTCGGCGGGCGCTACGAGAACTACCGCACGCCGGAGCAGGAGGTGCCCGAAACGGCCCTGCCGTGCGTCTGGGAATCGTGCCTGACGATGGGCGACCAGTGGTCGTACAAGCCCGGCGACAAGTACAAATCGGCGCACACGCTGGTCCACTTGCTCGTCGATATTGTCGCCAAAGGGGGAAACTTTCTCTTGAACATCGGCCCGGACGCCGACGGTGAGTTTCCCGCGGTGGCCGTGGACCGCCTGCGGGAACTCGGCGCCTGGATGCAGGTCAACGGTCCGGCCATCTACGGCACGCGGGCGATCGCGCCCTATAAAGAAGGTCGCACGTGCCTGACGCGCAAAGGAGACACGATCTACTTGATCTACTTGGGCAACGAGGGCCAGGCGGGCCCGCCCGCCGAGTTCAAAGTCTCCGTGATCCACGCCGCCCGCGGCGTGCGGATGCTCGGCAGCGACCAACCGATCAAGTGGACGGCGGATGGAAAGCAAGGGCTGACGATTCACGTGCCCGAGGTCCTCCGCAAGTCGCCGCCCTGCGGGCACGCCTGGAGCTTTGCGGTGGAGATGAAGTAAGAGCATGCGTCAGAGTATCTTTTGCAATATGCCGTAGGATGGACCTCCGAGTCCGTCCGTGAAAGCCGGGACGGACTCGGAGGACCATCCTACGGCACTACCATTAGGGAGTGACAACCCATGTCGAGAATCAAGCAACTCGCGTATCTCTGCGTTCTTGGGTCCATACTGTTGTCGCTGCCGGGCGCGGCAGCGGCCCAGCCCGGCGCCGGCTGGGTGAACGTCACCGGCAACGTCGGTGGCCCGACGTGGGGCGCGTACGGCGTCACGTACATGAGGGCCGTCCCCGGCAGCAGCGAAGTCATCGCGGGCGTGAGCGAACGCGGCCTGTGGGCCTCCGCCGACGGCGGAACCCGTTGGCGAAAGCTGGGAGGGAACGAGATGAAGTTCCGTCCCTGCCGGATCGTGTTCGATCCAAAGGACACGTCGGTGTTCTGGGTGAGCGGCTGTTACGGTGACGCGCCCTTCAAGACGGAAGACGGCGGCAAGACCTTCCAGCGGCTGGGCAAGCTGGCCCACGCCGACGGCGTGGCCGTCGACTTCACCGACCCGGGCGCAAGACGCTCCTCTTGGGACTGCACGAACAGTCGCAAAGCCTCCAACGATCGCGCGACGGCGGGAGCACGTGGACGAAGATCGGCGACAAGCTGCCCGCTGACAGCAACCACAGCAGCGATCCGATCATCATCGACAGGAAGACCTTTCTGATCAACACGGCCGGATGGAAGGCTAAAGCGACCTTGGGCATCTACCGCAGCGAGGACGGCGGCCAGACCTGGACGCAGGTCTCCAACTACGGGCCGCAGGGTCCGGCGCTGGCGGCCTCCGACGGGGCGATCTATTGGCAGCGAATCTGGGGCGGAGGGCTGTTGAAGAGCAGCGACCAGGGAAGGACCTGGAAGCAGATTTCCACTGCCGTCAAGGACAATCCAATCGAGCTGCCCGGCAAGCGCCTGGCGGCACTGGCCGGCGCCCAGATCATGGTCTCGGCCGACGGCGGCGCGACGTGGACGAAGCTCGGCCCGCCGGCGCCCTTCAGGCCCAACGGCATCACCTACAGCGACAAGGGCAAGTGTTTCTATGCCTGGCGTTTGTCGGACAACATGAAGATGGAGAAGCAGTCCATCGTGCGGCTGAATGTGGAGTAGCGTTGGCGTCCCATTGCCCATCGCGCCTCCGTGCAGTACCCTAATAGAAAGGGCCAGATGGAAGCTGCGAGGGTCGTTATGTCGCCCGGCGAGAACTTCATCTATTTCGGCTGCCCGCGGTGTACGAACCCGCTGAAGGCCCCGGCAGATCGCGCCGGCCGGCGGCAGCGATGTCCGGTGTGTCAATGGGCCGTCCGCGTGCCGCGCGAGAGCCGGCGGACGGATTTTGAGGAGTACACCTTTCACGACAGCGCGGCGCCCGCCGTGGATGCGGCGCCGGAGATTGCCTTTACCTGCCCGATTTGCCACACGCGGATGACGGCCCCGCAGGAGCAGGCCGGGCAGCAGATTGCCTGCCCGGACTGCCGCACGCCCGTGACCGTTCCGGCGAAGTTCGCCCGCCGCAGCCGCAATCAGCCCGCGCCCCTGGATGCCTATGCCCTGTGCGAGGACTACGATCCGGCCTCGCCCCCGGCACCGCAACCGCACTACATTCCCCTGTTGTGCGAACGCTGCGGCACGCTCATGCAGGTCGCGCTGGACCAGGTGGGAAGCGAAGTCACCTGCCCGGATTGTGGCAAAGCCAAGGTCGTGCAACTGCCATGGCTGCACGGCAATCAAGACGCTCCCACCACAACCGAGTCGTACGAGGTCTATGAAGAAATCGGTCAACCGCCGCCGGAGTCGATCGCCTATCAGGAGCACGTCGGCTTTGCCTGCCGATGCGGCACGCGACTGCACGCCCTGGCCGCCGAGGCGGGCCAGCCGCTGACCTGCCCCGCATGCGGCCGGTCGGTCACCGTGCCGTCGCCCCGGCGCAAGCGGCCCAAGCCCGACCCCGCGCAGCAGATCGACGGCCAGTATGAGACCGTGGCGGCAGCGGACGTCCCGCGGCCGCACGTCTGGTTCGTCGGGCGGTTCAGCGCCATGTTGGACAAACATGGTCGTCTGCCGCCCGATCGGCCGCCTTCGCGCTGGCCGCTGCTCTCGGGAGTTTTCACCTTTCCCTGGCGTCACGGCGCCTGGGCGGTATGGCTCTCGCTCTCGGTTTGGGCGATGTTGATCAGCGCCATGGAACTGATCGGCGTGACCCTGGCGCGGAGCTTTGTGCCGGGCGCAGGGCTGGGCGCCGCCGCGCCATCGGTCATTGGCATGCTTCTGGAGACCCTGGGGGGCTGCCTGGCGGTCGCCTGGGCGGGCGTGCTCTTCATCAACCTGTTGGCCATCCTCGGCGACACGGCCGCGGGGGCGGACGAAGTGGGGCAGTGGCCCAATTCGTCCCACTTCCTCGACTGGGCAGGTACTACGCTCTTCGTTATCAACAGCCTGGGCCTGAGTGTGACGGCGGGAATCGGCTTGGGCTGGTTGTTCGAGCGGGTCGATCTGCCCGGCGGATACGCGGTGGTCGGCATACCTGTCGTGCTGTTTCCGCTGGTGTTGCTCTCCATGCTGGAGGTGAATTCGCCCTTGGTCCCGCTGTCCAAGGCGGTGTGCCGCAGTCTGGTCCGCAACGGGCGGGCGTGGATCGGGTTCTATCTGGAATCGATCCTGCTCCTGTCAGTGACCGGCGGCATTGCGGTCGCGGCGCTCGTTCCCGGGAACCCTTTCTTGGCCGTCCCGCTCTTGGCGGTGACGATCGTAGCGGCGTCGATGATCTACTTCTGCCTGCTGGGGCGGCTGGCATGGTGCTGTGCCCGCTCGCGGCCATAATGGGATGACATGCCCTACCGATGGGTGATTTGGCCAAAGTGGCCAAAAATCGACCTTTTTTCGCGTTTTTCGGCCATTTTATACATCCTATAGAGGTATTCTCTTTATCCGATAGAAGTGTATCGCTCGCGAAGAAACTCGAACAACTCCGAGGAAAACAGGGGTTTTCAGTTTTCAGGGGGTAACGATCCTGGCATCCGGAGGTATGGTCAGAATTGGCCAGAAATCGTCGCGGTGGGTCAACGTGCGTGGGACGGGCGACGAGTGGAAATCCGGGATCCCGGGACTCCTTGCAGGCGATGCAACGAAATGCAACGAAATGCAACACTTTTTCGATTTTCGATCCGGGGGCAGGCCTCGCTGCCCGCGATGTCCTGCCCGCGCAGGGCGCCTCTTGTCGCTCCGGACTTGCACGCTCGCGCTTTTGCCCAAGCGCAAGCGTGGAACCAAATTGCCAAAGAACCAATCGACCGTCTCCCGACGTGATTCGTGGCGACGATCGCAAGTTATTCCCTGCACCCGTAATTATCCATATTTCTGACTTCATGTCAATAGGCGCGGAGCGGATTTCCCGGTTTTTTCTCGCGTGGATGCCTCGCAAATGCCACAAATTGAGTGGCGGCAAGGGGTTGCGTCGAGTGGAAAAATCTGCGCGCCGCCCGGATTCCGTCGCGCCGTGCACTTTGGAGTGCGGGGAGGGCACCAAGCCGACCGCGCTTCGCACGGTGCCCGTCGGTGCCCTCCCCGCACTCCAAAGTTCGCTGCGGAGGTTGTCGACCAATATACTTCTTGCGGGTTACTTTAGATTAGTCATCCACGGTAACGAGCGTTCTCGCTCGACTGGCTGCGCTTGACTCTCGCCCTGACGCTTTAATAATTGCAGAAAAACGTGTTATTATGACTTTTCTGAAAACCCGACTTACGCACCTTCAACGGCTGGCCTCCGGCGGCAACGCGGAGGACTGGCAGGGCTTTTTTATAATGCCTTGCGCGAGAAGAAGTTACGAAGCCAAGAGGCATATTTTCGACAGGAATCTGCCTGGCAGCCTGTCTTGGACTGGCCGGGGCGCGCAGTTTATCTCCTATGGCTTGGATTGGGATGCGCCTGCTTTTGCCGCGGGTGCCGCCACGACGCCAGAACCGCTGGAGGTCTCCGTCGATGATGGCCGATCTGCCCGACCTAAACCGCATGGCGGAAAACCGTAGAAACAATGAAATGAGGGGCGGCGAATCAATAGCTGTACTCATCACGCTCCGCCGTGATGGTAAGACATCACGGCGGAGCGCGATGACTACGTTGCAGAAGCCGACAAAATTATTGATTCGCCAACTCTAAGGATCGAAATCTGCCTCGCAGCCTGTCTCAGAATTGGCCGTGCGCGCAGTTTATGTCCTAGAGACCGGTTGGTCGTCATGCTGATCATCGCCGCTGTTTTCATAATACCACTTTGGGGGTTCCATGTCTTGCTTGGATGAACATAGAATTCCCAACACCTTGCCACCTATTTTCGAAGAAGAGACGCAAATGTCGGTACTCACTCGCGTTGCTAGACACACGCGGTTCGTTCTGTTAGCCGTAGCGCTGCTCGCAGTTTGGGCCGCCAGGTCCTCGACGGCAAACGCCCAGCAGATCCACAGTCCTTCGAGTGCAAGCCCCCCCATAGCAGGTGGCGACGAAGACGTGCGACGCTTCTTAAGCTTCACACCACCTGGATTCCAGCGCGAGGTAACGCCATATCTTCCGGGAGGGCCGGGGGTTCCGGGAGTTCCGGGAGTTCCGAACTACGGAGCGATCCCAGGCGTTCCCACAATTCCCGGCTTGCACCCATCCTTCGGACTGGCGCCGGGAGCGCCGTTCGCCGTCGATCGTTACGGCCGGCTCACGCGATCGAATGACCTCAACGGCCAAATCAACCCTCCGGGCGTACCGGGCGTTCCGACGCAGAACATCCCGAACCTTTCAGGCGCAGATATTGCTCGGCTAAACCAGTTATCTAACATTCCTGCAATCCGTCCAGAAATATTGAAAACGCTGAACGCTCCGGCGCAGCTACGGTCCCTCGACGAGCATTCCCCCGCCGCAATGGCGTCGCCATCGATGAATGTCTTTAAGGGCACGTGGACTCCCGAAGTCATACTTTGCTGGCTTGCCGAGCACCTGCTCATTATTCTTCTGCTGCCTATTGCTGTCTTCGGCGTTAGCTATTGTGTGGCCCGTCTATTGGCCAGGTCGAATCACCCATGACCATGACACGACTGCGAGAGAAGGCCCCCGCTCAGTCGTTTTCATGTGATTATCGGGGGGCATTGAACCTGATCGTTATACGTAAGTCGTGTAACGACCCCATCCACCTTGCGTGGATGGTGAAGGAGGCTGAACAGCTAGAGCAGCGAAAGCAATGAGAACCAGACCCCATCTAGCTTGTCTGGATGGTGAATCAGGTTGCCAGGCTACGTCGTTCTTTAGCGGTGCAACCTTCTTCACCATCCACACGAGGTGGATGGGGTCGTGGATGTTTCCTTTTAACACTTTAGCCGTCCAACCTCGTTCACCATCCGGGCGAGCCGGATGGGGTCCAAAAAATATATAGAACAATCACGGACATTGAAACGAGGATTCCGCCCGCGTCGAGGTACCAAGATCATGAGTCCATTGCACGTAGAACGCATCCGAAAACCCGATTTGCGAACTCGCCCGACCGGGTTGGACGTCCGGTTCTCAGTTCGCCAGTGTGGATCCGGCAAAGCGAGCCGGCTGATTATCCTGGCTATCTTTCTTTTTCTGAGCGTCGGAGAGCGAAGCTGGGCGCAGTTTCGCGTTCCCATCATACCTCGCATTCCCGTGCCGGTCCCCATGCCCTTTCACGTCCCCCTGCCAGGTCACGGAACCGATTCTAATCCGGGGCCGGCCGACCCCAACGCACATCCTGGCTGGTCGCTTGTGAACCCGGACATGTGCGCGCTTCTTGTCTTTTTCGCCCTTTACGTCGGGTTGATTGTCGCCGCCCTCAGTCCACTCTGGAAAGGCCTGCGCCGATCCTTGCGCATCCGCATCATCGCCGTCCCGCCGGGCGAGGCCCCGCAGAGCGTGCGGCAATCGTGGGTCGGGTTGGAACTGCCCTTGGCGCCGGGCCAGCGCGGATCGCCTCGCATGTTAGCGGCAGAGGGGGTCTTGTCCGATCACCCGGGCGGGACCGTGCTCGGATACGTTGTGGAGGGAAAAACCGCGATCAGGGCTTTGGAGCTCCACGATGCGGCGGCTGCCGCGTGGTGGCGGGAGAACGTGCCCGAAGTAATGTCCTCGCAATATCAACTGGGGTTTCCCGCCGAGGTTTGCCAGCGAGTGTTCGAGACGAATCGTGGAGCGAGTGAAGCATGAAGAGGCTCGTGTTTTTGATTGTCGTGCTGCTGGCGGAACTCTTGGCCGTCGTGGCGCTGCAGGGACCCGCGGGGCTGAATCCGCCCGCGCTGCTGGGCACCGTATCGAGAGTGCGGACCTGGCTCGCGCGGCCGGAGGTAACCTACGACAAGGGCCTTTCCCATCTCGGCAAAAAGGAGTACGACGATGCTGTTAACGCGTTTACCGAAGTCATACGACTCAAACCCGATTATGCCGATGCGTATCGCAACCGGGGCCTTGCCTACTCCAGAAAGGGCGAAAGCGACGAGGGCAACCATGTCAAGGAGCGGACCGACTTCAACGACAAGGCGCTGGCCGACTTCAATCAGGCCATCCGCCTGCTGAACGTAGTCTTCCGCGCACATCTCGACAACATCGCGGATGGCCACAACCTCCTGCACGACTGGCTGGATTTCTCGGGCCGGGAAGCACGAGACAAACGTCGCCACCAGGGCACGCCGCACAAAGGTTTGCATTGCGCCGCATCGCCAGAAATGCGAGGCTTACCTGGGGTTATTCCATGATCGACACCCATATCCACGCGGTGAATCCGCGGTTGCCCGGCAGTTTCCCCTTTCCTGGCCCTCTCGATGAACCGCCCGAAACGGTCGCTGCCGCCCTTCGCCGGCAGATGGAGGAGTGCGGGACGGAGTTGCTCTTGGGCATGGGGCACCTGGGCGGAAAGGACGACGACCCGCTGGGCATCGCCTCCACGTTGCGCATCGCAGAATATCTACCCGCGGCTGTACGCCATCGGCGTCGCGGATCCGTCGCGAATCGACACCGACCACCTGCAGCGGGTCGAGCGGCAGTTGCAGTCCGGGAAGGTGATCGCGATGAAGGGATATCTTGGCTATCTCTACTATGGTGCGGACCACCCCGCCTACTTCCCTTACTATGAGCTTGCCGCCAGATACCAGGTGCCGTTCATTCTCCATACGGGAGACAATTATTCGCGATTGGCCAAAGTCAAGTATGCTCACCCGTTGGCCATCGACGAGGTGGCCGTCGAGCACCGCGGAGTCAACTTCGTGATCGCGCACTTCGGCAATCCCTGGGTTGTCGACGCGGCGGAAGTCGTTTGCAAGAACGAGAATGTTTGGGCCAACCTGTCAGGGCTGCTCATCGGGGACGAGGAATTCTTCTCGGACTTCGACCAGCGCGGACTCCTCCGCCGGTACATCGAGCCGATTCAACGGGGCATCGAGTATACAGACCGGCCCGACAAATTCCTGTACGGCAGCGACTGGCCGCTGGCCCCCATGCGCGTCTATCGGGATTTTGTTCGCCGCATTGTCCCGGAGGAGCACCACGAGGCAGTATTCCACAACAATGCGCAAGCGTTGTTCAAGCTGCCGGCGAGGAGTTCCGGAACAGGGAAGTGTGCGTCTTAATCAGAAAGGGGCAGGCATACCAATGGCCCCGCCAAGCAAAACCGCTAACCAATCGTGTCGACGCCAGATCGAATTGGCGATCCTCTGCGTTGCGTGTGTAGTTGTGATGCTGGGTTTCTTCGTGATCGCGGCAATGGTTGTGAAGCTGGAGCCGCAATACCAAGATAAGCCTTTCCGCTATGTGGTAGGTAAAGTTGCTGCCGACAGCTTGAATGCGGGGATCGTTATCGACGTGGTATGGCTCGTAATCTTCCTTTTCGTTGCCCTGATCGTGCATGTCAGACGATGGCATGACTTGGGGTTTTCCGGATGGATGTCGCTGACCGCCAATATGCCGTATATGGGCCTCATCATTTCCGTTGCGATCCTCGGATTCGTAAAAGGCGCCGAGGGGCCGAACATTTATGGCGAGGACCCCGTGTTTCGCCGATGTCGCCCAGGCCCGCAGCCTCTCGTAAGCTGATGGCAACGCCTGTCAGTCGGCGACGGCCATACGTGCTCTCTGTTGTCGACCGAATGTGGTCGTTTGCCCCTCCTCTTGCGATTCCGGGCATCGTGAGTTAGAACTCACACTGGTAACGCCGCCACCCAATTGTCCCGCTATTACCCCATGCCCTCGAAAGCCGCCTCGCCTGCGCCCCGACCTCGACTTGCCCCGACGCCCATGGCCCGCGGGGCGAGCTGGTTTGTCGCCCTGGCTGCCTTTACGCTAATCGCAGTCTCGTTGGGCAGCTACTTCTACCATCGCCGGCAGTTGGACTCGATCGCGGCCAGGCATCTGCGGCTTGTCGTGACCGGATCGGGAGAGTTGCAAGCCGGGATGCCGAACACGTACAACCTGCTGGCCACCACGGTTACCGGCGAGCCGTGGGCAGGCCCCGTGGAATGGTCGCTCTCCACGCCCGACGGCAAGCGTCCGCTGGATCGCAAAGAAGACACCTACGACCAGGGCCGGCTGACTATGCTCGTGCCGGCCGACATGGACCTTGCCACGCGATCGCACGGGCCGGCCCAACTTACGGTCACCGCCGGCACGGGCCCTAATCCCTTGAGCGTCGCACTTGCGCTGCCCATCCGGCCGGCGCATTATCTTACGCGACTCTGGCTCGACCGCAGCAGTTATCGACCGGGCGAAACGGTTTACTATCGCTCGCTGACGGTCTTGCGCTACGGTTTGGACGCACCTCGCACGCTGCCCGTGGAGTTCGAAATCCTCGATCCCAAGTCGGTCCCGCTGCCGGACTCGCGCATGGCCGGCCTCACCGAACGGGGTGTCGGCAATGGCAAGTTCCGATTGAGCGATTCGCTGCCCGCCGGTTCGTACACGCTGGTGGCGCGAGGTTTCGACGGCGCTTTTCCCGAGGAGCGCCTGGCTTTTGAAGTGATCGGACGGGCTGCGCCCCATTTTCAAGCCACGACAAAATTTGCCCGCGACGGCTATGGCCCGGGCGATGACGTGGCCGCGGACCTGCTCCTCAAACGGCCCGATGGCAAACCGGCTGCCGGAGTTTCCTTGCAAATCGCAGCCAGGGTAGACACCCAGACTATCTTTCAGAAGATCGCCAAGACCGATAATGGCGGCAAGCTGCGGGTGGAATTCGCCCTGCCCCGGCAACTGCACCCTGGCCGCGGTCAATTGCTCGTGGCCGTTGAAGACGGCGATCGGCCCGACACGATTACCGCGGAGATCCCCCTCCGCGAGGGAACCCCGCACGTGGACTTCTATCCCGAGGGCGGACATCTGGTCGCCGGGATCGAGAACCGCGTCTATTTTTCCGCCAGCGATGCCCGCGGCCGGCCGCTGGAGATCCGCGGCAGCGTCCTAGACGGCAAGGGCGCGAAGCGTGGCGCGGGTGGAATCGGGTCGCGGCGGTCTTGGGTTATTCAGCATCACGCCGGACACCGCAGAAACCTACCGCTTGAAGATTCTCAGCCCGGCGGGCATCAGCGAATCGCCGCTGCTGCCGCCGGCATCTGCGGACGAGGAGATTACGATCACCACGGGTCCGGGCGTGTTTGCGGCCGGCGCCCCGCTGGAGTTCACCGTCCGCGCGGCGACCCGGACCCAGAGTACTGGGTACCCAACCGGGTACCCCGACCGTCTTCCCCTAGTGGTCACCGCCCGCGTGCGCGGCCTGCTCGTGGGTCAGAAGATGCTGGTAGCTTCCTCCGATCAGGCGGCGAAGGCCCGCGCGGTGTCGATTCGTTTGGACGACCAAGTGGCGGGAGTGGTCCGTTTGACCGCCTACGACTACACGAAGAGTCCACCGAAAGTGCTCGCCGAGCGGCTGGTCTATCGCCGGCCGCGAGGGCTCGTGGTCCGCGTGGTCGAGGGAAAGAAGCCTGCCGGCGATGTCTTGCTTTCTGTCCAGAACGAGCAAGGGCAGCCCGTCGCCGCCGCTCTGGGACTGACGGTGTTTGCCGGCGGGAAGGATAAGGCGTCGCGACCCGGAGCACCGGGCGCCCGGGGCCGTTGCGGCCCCGATCTGCCGCACGCCTTCTTCTGGGACGGCGATTTGCAGAATCCGGCCGCGCTGGGGGACGTTGATTTGCATCCTTCCGATGCCGACGGCGGAGCGGCGGCGGACGGTACACGAGCCGCAAGCGGCCCCATGCCTGCGGCTTTACTCGACCTTGTGCTCGGCTGCCAGGGTCCGCTGGCGGCAGCCAAGCCGGGCGACGCCCAAAGATTTCCGCAGGGAAACGCCGTGTCGCCCCCCCTGCTCTTCGATAATCTGGACGAATTGCGGGCACAGTACGAAGCCACGCTGAGCGAGTATCGAGCCAAGCGAACGCACGTCGTCAACGCCCTGATCATGCTCAGCTTTTTCGGCGGGCTGGCCCTGGCCTTGCTCGTAACCATGTTGGCCCTGTTGCGAATCGTGTGGGGCAGCCGGTTCTGGGTGCCGACGGTGGTAGCCACCGTCTGCTGCGTCGTGGTCACGGCTGTGTCGAACGAGCCCAGCCGAATGAAGCCCGTCGAAGCCACGGCCGTCGGGTTTGCTCCTTACACGCCGCCGCCCGACGCCGAACCCAAGGGACAAGACCGCGGCGAGTCGGACGCCGCCGCGCCCTGCCGGCCGACAGCAAGCTGCGTACTCTGGCCGAGAAGCTCAGCAAGACGGAGGGTGAAACGGACGAGCTGAAGTCCGATCAATTTGCCGTGCGGCAGTATGTCCAGCCTGGTGTTGCCGCCGTGAGTGGCGAAGATCCTGCGAAGCCGCTGGCCTGGTATCCGCTCTTGATCGCCGGTCCCGACGGCCGTGTGAGGGTTCCCGGCCTAGCTCCGGCGGCCGGCCAGACGCTTCGCCTGTTCATCGACGCCCACAGCGGCGGCCAGATCGAGTCGTGCGAGCTGCTCGTGAAGTAACGGCTTCATAGCTCGGCCGCAGCTTCTTCGCTTTCCGCTTTTCGGGGCGGAAAAAGGACTCTCAACAGCGGCGGGGCCAGGAATGTGGTGACCATGACCATCAGCGTTATTGCGCTGAAAAGGGCCTTGTCGAAGACCCCGTCCGTCAGGCCCATTTGCGCGAAGATCAGGCCGACTTCGCCCCGCGGCACCATGCCCGCGCCGATCACGGCTTTCTTGCCGCGGAACCAGAAGGGGGCGTAGCCGGCGGCGAACTTGCCCAGCACGGCTACCACAATCAAGAGGCCGCCGACTTCGAGTATCGTCCAGCCGGCCGGATCATGCGGGAAGAAAGTGTGGACATCGACCGACGCCCCTACGACAACGAAGAAGATGGGGACGAAGAAGTGCCCCAAGGGTACGATCGCTTTCTCGATATCGTGGGCCTGGGGCGTGCGGCGGAGCAGCAATCCCGCGGCAAAGGCCCCGATGATCGAGGCTGACCCGGCCATCTCGGCGCCCCAGGCCAGACCGAAGGCCAGCAAGAGGGCGAAGGTCGTAAGCATGCCCGGCACGGCCAGGCGATTGAGCCACCGCGCCAAAGGCGGCACGACCAAACTGCCCACCACGAGCGTGGCGATGAGGAAGCCGAACGCCGCCGCGGTAATGCCGGCAATATTGCCGATGGTCGGTGCATGTCCTTCTTCGGCCAGGCCGCTGACCACGGTCAGGATGATCAGACCCAGGATGTCGTCGATGACTGCGGCGCCCAGCACGATCTGGCTCTCCGCTTCGTGCAACCGGCCGAGATCGTTGAGAACGCGGGCGGTAATGCCCACGCTCGTGGCCGTGAGCGCTGCGCCGGCCACAATACACACGGTAGGTTCTAGGCCGAAGAGATGGCAGACGAGGTATCCTCCCATAAAGGGGAGCACGACCCCGGCAATCGCTACCGCCGTCGACGACGTGCCGGCCCGGAGCAGTTTGACCAAATCGGTTTCCAGCCCGATTTCAAACAAGAGGATAACTACGCCGACTTCCTGCAGAAAATGGAAGATCGTGGTTTGCGGTTCGTGGTCGTCGCCCAGTTTGACCAGCCCCAGGACGGAAGCCCCCAAGACGACGCCCGCCAGAAGCTCGCCCAGCACGGCGGGTTGGCCGATCCAGCGGGCCGCAGACCCCAAGATCCGCGTGGCAGCCAGCACGATCGCCAGGATGCCCAGCACTTCAACGAGTTGATGTGAATCCATGGTCGGTTCTGCGGAGGATTGGGGTGGAATGCAATTTTAGCCATTCCAGGGAGCGAGCAGAAGTGGCAATTTGGAGTGTGGGAATTCAGTCCCGCTTTTCTTCGCACACCATGTACTCATGGTCGGCGGAGCGGCTTTTCTTCGGAGTCGCTCTTGACGCGCCACGGCCGATTTCGTACCCTTCGCCCCACTATGCCGGGAAAAATCGCACTGCTCTTGGGTATTTTCCTGTTCATCGCCTTTGTGGCCGACGGGGCCGAACCAACGGCTTCCCCCCCAGGGGATAGTCCAACAGTCCTGCTGCTCCGCAATGGGCAGGTCCTCGAGGGCCACATCGAGCGCGACGGCGACTATTACAAGGTGACGTTGCCCGACCAGGACATGCAAGTCCATGTCGCGAGCGTCGAGTTCGCTTGCCACGACTTGCGTGAGGGCTATCGGCGGAAAAAGGCCGTCGTGCAGAACAACGACATCGAGCAACACCTGCAGCTCTTTCGCTGGTGCGAGCGGCACGGCCTGCTGGACTGCGCGGGCGAGGAACTCAACGCGGCCGAGGCGCTGGATCGCGACCATCCGATGATCTCCGTGCTGCGGCGCCGCCTGACGATCGAGCTCCAGCAGAAAAAGGAACCGCGCCGCCCGCCCAACAGTGCGCCGCTGCCTCCTAGCGACGAGCAACTCGACCAGATGTTGCGCGGCATGCCGCCGGGCACGGTCGAGAAGTTTGCGAAGATCGTCCAGCCGATCCTCTTGAATCATTGCCCGGGGGCCGTCGGTTACGCACTTCCGGGGCAGAAACGCCTGCAACTTCTGCGGCCGCCCCTTGACGAGAGCCCCAGCCGGCGGATCACGCAACGAAACCTGTATGCCGTCTTGGAATGCATCGACTGGGACAATCCCGGCGAAAGTCCCTTGCTGAGGGCATCGGTTGGATCGGGGGTTGCGGGAGCGGTCGGAAGCTTCCCCAGAAAGCATTCGTTGCAGTACGAGAAACTGGCTGAATGGGTTTATCAAGTCGCGCAAAAGCCGATGCCGGCCGAGGAACTGGTCGGCAGCGAAGTGGAGAACGTGTCGTTCGCCGAACTGGCCGGCGGAGCGTCAACTCCCAGCGGACCGGCTGCCACGAATCGACCCCCGCCGCGGATTCCCTATCTTCCCTCCGCCAGCAACAGCAAGGACAAGCCGGATGCCGAGTCCGACGGCGCGAACAGCGCGGCAGCCAATCGGCATGACAAGTTGAAGGCCCCCTCCAATGCATCCCAGAGTGGTCATGCGCCGCGACCCAGAGTACTGGGTGCCCCGAGAGTACTGGGTGCCCCCAGGGTACTGAGCGCCCCGATTCCGGCCGAGCGGGCCGCGGCACAGGCGATCGACGCCATCGATCCCTACGATCCGGCCGCATTCAACAATCAGGCCGGCGCGCCCGCCGAGCTTCCCACGCCCGCCGCACGGGTCTTGCACGGCGAAAAGTAGTCTACTGCGGCGGCGCCAGCGTGGCTTCGAAAGTCATCGTGGAATTCTTGCGGCGGACCCTGACCTTCACCCGATCGCCGGCGGCATACTGCTGCAAGGCGTCGTCAAAATCGTCGCAAACGCCGATGTGATGCTTGCCGAACTTTACGATCACGTCGCCACCTCGCAGACCGCACCGCTCGGCCGGACTGCCAGAGATCACGGCGCTGATCGGATAGCCCGGTTCCTCACGGGTGAAATCGGGCACGCAGCCCAGGAACGGCCGCGGCATTTCGCCGGCCCGCTTCTGCATAGGCACGGCCACGAAGTTCGGCCGCTGCGGCGCGTCGGCCAGGGCCACGGTCACGTCGTAAACGTAGCCGGCTATCCGCCGCATTCCGGAAATGTTGACACGCTCGAAAATATCGCTGGGACGATGATAGTCGGGATGCTTGCCCGTGAAGAAGTGGATATTCGGGACCCGCTTCGCGTAGAACGAGGCCTGGTCGCTGCGGCCCGAAGCCCCGGCGACCTTCGTGAGATGGAATCCATAGGACCGGTTGACCTGGTCCAATAGCGCGGCAAAACCGGTCCCTGTGCCCACGCTGTTGACGGTCAAGGCATCGTCACGGAGGCGGCCGAGCATGTCGAGGTTGATCATGGCGGCGGTCTTGCTGACGGGCACGATCGGATCGTTCACATAATGGCTGCTGCCCCAGAAGCCCCACTCCTCGCCCGTGAAGAAAATGATGACCACGCTGCGGCGGAGCTTCTGTGGCCGTTGGGCCAGGGCCCGCGCCACCTCCAGCACCACGGCGTCGCCCGAGGCGTTGTCGTCGGCGCCGTGGTAAATCGCCGCACCTTTGGAAGGCAGCGTACTATAGGAACCGTAGCCCAGGTGGTCGTAATGAGCGCCCAGCACAATCGCCTCGTCGGCCAGCGGCCCTTGGCCGGGAAGGAGGGCGGCAACGTTCTTCACTTCACAGTGAACGTGCCGCACGTCGATCTCACCCTGGATCCGCCAGCCCTTGAGGTCGCGACTGGCCGGCTTCAGTGTGCGGTCGATCTCCTCTTCGATCTCGCCCAGCGGCGGTTCGTCCAGGTCGTGGAGAATGCCGTCGATCACCGCCCGGCGGCAAGTGATCACCGGCAGGTCGGGGTGGGTGAACGTGGTGCCGGCGACGTGAAATGGCTGCAGCGTGTCGTCTTTGCCGCGGCGGCGGCGGACTTCGGCCTGATCGCTGCAAAAGATCGCCGCGGCCGCGTCATGCTCGTAGGCGTTGGACGCCTTGTGGCGGAACGCCGTATAGGCCGTCTCTTTGATGGGGGCCGATTCCTTGTCGTCCACCTCGTCGCGCGGCTCGTGACGGAGCATGACGGCGGCCTTGCCGGCAACATCAACGGCGGCAAAGTCGTCGTAGTTAGCCTTGCGGGCGGTGATTCCGTAGCCGGCGAACACTAAGGGCAGATCGACCTTGCCGTTCCCGCTGATGGCCAAGGGGGTGTAATCCTTGCCCAGGACCAGTTCGATCTTCCGCGGCTTGCCGTCCTTGCCCTTGGGCGGACCGATTAGGGCCAAGTGATTGTTTGGGCCCAGATCGGCATCGACCGCGACCTGGAACTTCTGGAACGGGCCGCCGGCCCAAAGGTCGGTCTTCACGCCGTAGCGATTGAGTTGACGGAGCTGATCGGCGAGGTAGTCGGCCGCCAGATTGATACCTTTGGTTCCCAGGCCCCGGCCTTCACATTGGTCGGAAGCGAGGTAGCGGTCGGTCGCCGCCAGCCGCTGCTCGATGGCCGCAGCCTCGTCGCCGCCATAGACGCGTGGCAACCCGATCGTGCAGAGGGAGATCGGCACGAAAGCCAAGGCGACGAGGCCCGCCATTCCATGGTGGCTCGGGACGGGATTCCTAGGGGAAGTGAGCACGGTCGTGCAACCCGCTCGAGCATCTGCGGCGGCGTGGACCAGAGACGGGAGATCGCCAATTCTCCTGTCGCGAACGGTAAACCAGCGACTCAAACCTCTGTCAATTTCCATGTTCAGGATCACTCCGAGCCGTACACAGTCTAATTCATCTTTCCCTCTAAAGAGACTGTCGTCAAGCAACGGCGACGGGCATGAAGGATCGGCGGAAAAAGGAAATCGGGGCATTCCGCGGCAGGGAATGTTCATTCACTTGATAATACTTCCGTCAGTCAATTTTCCGGTCCTCCATTCCTCGGTCGATTAATTTTTGTCTGCCGCCCCTTGACACGCTTGCACAACTGTGTTAACATTGCTAGTACAGTTAATCGAGGTGCGTATGGAATTCCAGATCGATCCAAGCTGCCGGCTGCCGATCTACCGCCAACTGGCGCAGCAGCTTCGCGAGGCCGTCGCCCGCGGACGGGTTCAGCCCGAGGACCGCCTTCCTTCGGTCCGCGACCTGTCGCGCTTGCTGGTGATCAACCCCAACACTGTGGCCCGCGTTTATACGGAATTGGAACGGGAAGGGATCTTGAATACGCGCCCCGGCCTGGGGGTCTTTGTGGCCCGGCCCAAGGCGGAGTTGACGAAGAAAGTCCGCAAGGAACGGTTCGAGGAATTGGCGGACCATTTCCTTACGGAGGCGGTCCACCTGGGATTCCGCGCCGACGAAGTGATCGCCCTAATCACCGCACGGGCAAAGCAGTTCCAGTGGCAAAGCGAGAATCAAGCAGAGCAATAGGGAGACGCGCCGGCCATGCCCGACATGATCGTTACGCACCGCCTGACAAAGTACTACGATCGCCGCCGCGTGGTCGATGCGCTCGATCTGCGCGTCGCCCAGGGGCTGGTCTACGGCCTCCTGGGACGAAACGGCGCCGGCAAGTCGACCGTGATCAAGATGCTCCTGGGGATGGTGCATCCGGACTACGGCCGGGCGGAAGTCTTCGGCGAAGAGGCCTTGCAACTCCGCCCTGAAACGCGGGCGCGGATCGCCTATCTGGCCGAAGGCCACCCCTTATATACTTGGATGACGGTCGGCGAGGCGGCGCGATTCACCCGCGCGTTCTTTCCCAACTGGAACGGCGGCCTGCTGGAACAGATCCTCGATCATTTCGAGCTTTCACGGCGGGCCAAAATCCGACGGCTATCCCACGGCCAGCGGGCCCAGGTCTCGCTGGCCCTGGCCGTGGCCACCGATCCCGAACTGCTGATTCTCGACGACCCGACCTTGGGACTGGACACGGTGGTCCGCCGCGATTTCCTCGAATCGTTGATCCAGATCATCCAGCGCCGCGGACGCACGATCCTCTTCAGCTCGCACATCCTGGGCGACGTGGAACGGGTGGCCGACCGCATTGGAGTTCTCGTCGACGGTGTTCTGCGGGTCGATTGCCCGACGGATTACTTCAAGGAATCGATCCGCAAGGTCGTGTTGGAATTCGACCGCGAACCGCCGGCATTTCCCGCCTGCACGGGGTTGGTCAGCAGCCGTCAGGTCGGCCGCAAGCGGGAGCTGATCGTCGTGGGATATGGCGAGGAACACCGCCGCCTGGCCGAATCGTTGGCGCCGCGGGCGATGGACGTGATTGAAATGAACCTGGAAGACGCCTTCATCGAGTACACGCGCGGGCCGCGCCGCGCGCTGCCGATATTCATGGGAGAAGCATCCGATGCTGAAAGCGTTAGTGCTGAAAGAGTTGCGTGAGACGGCCTGGATCGCCCTGGTCGGGCTCTTGGCGCACCTGGCCTTTGTGGCCAACTGCGCCGGCTATCCCATTTTCCCTTGGTCGGTGAACAGGTACGTCGACGGAATTCCCTTTGTAGACAGCAGTTTTCTGTCGACCTTTTGTTTCGTCTCCATCGGGCTTGCCGTGGCTTTGGGGCTGCGGCAGACGGCCGTGGAATCGGGCCGCGGCACCTGGCTATTCCTGCTGCACCGCCCGGTGAGCATGCCGCGCTTGCTCGCCGCCAAACTTGTCGTCGGCGGGGGATTGTACCTGATCTGCGGCCTGATCGCGATCCTGTCCTATGCCGCCTGGGCGGCGGCGCCGGGCAACCACGCCAGCCCCTTTCGGTGGTGGATGACAGCGGACTCCTGGAAGGCCTGGGGACTGATTACCATCATCTATTTGGCCGCGTTTCTCTCAGGGATTCGGCCGGCGCATTGGTTCGGCACGCGGCTGTTGCCCTTGGCCGCGGGCGGTGTTCTCGCCGCGCTGCTGGTTTTCCCCATGTTCTGGCCACTGCTGGGGATTGTGGCTTTTGTGCTGGTCGCCGCCTGCCTGATCGGCCTCATCCATTTCACTGCCCGGACCCGTGATTTTTCCTGAGGAAAACCGACATGTCCAAACCACAAGGAATCCTTCGACCGCTCGGCTTGGCCCTGGTCCTGGCCATTGGTTTCGGCGCCGTTTTCGCACTTGTCGGCGGGTGGGGCATATCGATCTGGGACTCGCTGCAGCAACGAAACCGCGTAAACGAATCGCTCGTGGTCCGCTGGGATGGGACGCCCTTGATTGAACGCTATCCGTACAACGACTATGGAAGCAGGACGTATCGCAAGTTGGTGGATGACAGCGAAGTGCCGCCCTCCAAGGTGGATGAGAGGTGGCTTGCAGGTGGCATTCTTTTAACTCCTCGGCCCGGCGAGAGCGTGTTTCCCTTGTTTCCAAGCCCTCCTATCGGTCGGTTCTCCGACGGGCAGACGCCGCCCAAGCTCTGGTACTTCCTCGATGACGGGGCCCGCCATGGCCGCGGTTACTTTGTCGGTTATGACAGCCAGAGCAAACTCCGCGTGGGATTCATCGGGCGCAACGGCTTTCGGCCCGATCAGCCGCCCGCCGAGGACTGGTTCCCCATGGACGGCGCTATATTGGCGAGCGGTATGGCATTCGCCCGCCGCAACGTCATGAGCTCCTACTATTACGCCTATATCTACGAGGACTCCAGGGAGTTCCCCGCCTGGAAAGTGGACATGATCTCCGGGACCCAACTCCTCGAAGTCGATCTGCGGAGTGGGGTAGTCACAGCGCTCATGGAATCGCCCGACCTGATTGCCGTGGGAATCGTAGAAACGGCGTCGGAATCGAAGGCCGCCGAGGAGGAGTCGCCTCCCGTCCATCGCCACCAGAGTTTGATTGTGCGGACAACGGATCGGGTGCTCGTCTTCGACGCGCCGGGGAAGCAACAGGCGGCGTACTCGCTTCCCGAAGGGCTTGGCGAGCGAGACATCACCTTCTACGAAATTGGCGCGGGGAGGGCACTGGTGTCTGCCTATCGCGTGCTTCCCGATCACAAATCGCGTGTGGAAGTGTCCTGGATCGACGCCTCGGGGAAGGTCTCGCAGCAGGCCGAGGGTACGCTGGGCAAAGGCAACCCGCGATACGAGGAGAATGAGGCGTGGACCGCGGCCCTCATCGTTCCGGCCCCGCTCGCGCTCGCCATCGCGGCCATGTTGGGCCCGCCTTTCGACCATCTGAGGAACGGATGGGCGCCAGAATTACTCCACGGCCCTAGCGCAGGTCCTGACCGCATGGTGGCCGGCACTGCTGGTCACCACGCTGCTTGCCGCGGTATTCGCGTGGTATTGCCTGGGCCGGCATCGCCGCTATTACCAGTCCTCGAGCGTCGTCTGGTTCGTGTTCGTGCTGCTCTTGGGCGTTCCGGGCCTGGTGGCGTATCTCTTCCACCGCCGTTGGCCGGTCTTGGAGAAGTGTCCGAGTTGCGGACAAGCTGTCCCCTGCGACAGGGAAAGCTGCGCAAACTGCGGCGTGGCATTTCCGCCGCCGGAACCCAAGGGCTGCGAAGTCTTCGCGTGACGGGGTTTCGTTTCCCAGAGAACCGAAGAAGATGCGATTGGCCCTACTTCTGCTCTGCCACACACCCGGGCCGGTGCGGGCCGTCCGCTCGCAGTCCTTTGCCTGGAAGTATGGGCAGCCCGGCCGGCGGTTTCAGCACGCCGGCATGCATGGTGTCGGCCGGTGGCGTGCTGTGTGGTTGCGCCGAGCCCCACGCGGCGCAATACCGGCCAGAGCAGCGTGGCGTTTTCACGCAGATATTGCCAGCGGAAATAGTATCGCCGAAAACACTTTGCCAACAGCCACTCGACCCGCTCAGGTGTGAGGTGGTCGTACTTCAACATCGGCGTATAGACGCTGAAACGGCTGTAATCGATCTCTTGCAGGCGGTCGCGCATCTGCTCGAAGAACTCCGTGCCGGGATAGGGCGTGACAACATTGAAGTTGGCGAAGGTCGGGCCCAAGGCAATCGCGTAGTCGCGGACGCGGCGGATCGCTCGCTCGGTGTCTTCGGGGAAGCCGATCATGAACCCGGCCACGGTGCGAATGCCAAGCTCGCGGCAATCGGCGATGAAGGCCTGCTGCCGGTCCTTGTCGATCGTCTGCCGGCGATAGTTCTGCAGCGTGGGATCGGCGGGGGTTTCGATGCCGAAAGTCACGCTCGTCAGACCCGCGCACTTCAAGAGCCGCAACATTTCCGGGGGCAGAAGCTCGATGCGGCTTTCGATCGAGAACTGGATCGGGTGCCCGCTTGCCGGTCGCGGCAGCCGCGCGATCCGCTCGATGAGGCGAAAGGTCCGCTCGCGACTCAGCCCGAAGAGCGGATCGCGGAACTTGAACGACTGGAAGCCCCAGCGGCGAACACCGTGCTGGATTTCGTCAACGATTGCCTCCGGGTCGCGGAAGCGCGTGGCGTTGTCCAGCACCAGGTAGGGGCAATAGTTGCACTTGAAGCGGCAACCGCGGCTGGCCTGGATCAGGGCGGTGGGAAATCGCCAGAAATCATAGCCGATGCGGAATTGCGAAGGACCCAGCAGCGACCAATCCGGCAGCGGCAGGCGATCGAGGTCTTCGATCACGCCCAACTGCACTTTGTCGCCAGGGTGCTCCAGCACTTCGTCCAACCGCCACAGCAACTGCTCGGCCTCGCCCTGCACGACCGTCACGTCCAGGCCCTCGAACTCCTGCGGCAGGATGCTGGCCGTGGTGCCGACCACGAGCACCCGGGCCTGCGGCTGTTCGGCCAGCATCCGGGCGATGACCTGGCGTTCCAGGGCGAGCGTGATCAGCGAGGGGTTGAAGACGTAGAGGTCGGCCCCGCGCGGCGCTTGATCGACGGCGTACTGCACGCGATGCCCGAGTCGGGCGAAGACGGCCGCCAGGTAGGCGAACAGCAAGGCCGCCGGCCGATGATCGCGGCGGTAGAACCAGCGGACGATGGCATCCCGCGGCCCGCCCGGGCCGCGGTACATGCCCACGCCAAAGCCGCCGGCAAAATCTTTGGAAACGTCGCGCTGACGAGTATCCCAGAGGAGGATGTTCATGAGGTCGGTTGGGGGGATCTGTGGTTTAGGTCTTGGGTCTTAGAGTTCAAAGTACTGAGCACTGAGTACTGAGTACTGAGCACTCGGCCGTCCGCGCCCAACCGGTAGTCGATCGCTCTCCACTTCACGCGGTTGCCAAAGGCCGAGGCGATCAGCCCGAGCCATTGGACGAAAGCCACGGCGGGACTCGCCCAGATGTGCCAACGCCGCACCCCGCGGAGCTCAGGCAGATTCTCCGGCGAGTAGACGGCAGCCAGGCTCTGCATGGCCCAGCCACGATAGAGCCCCAGGCCGTAAAGCGCAACGAGCACGGTCGCCGGCAGCCAGGCGCTGGATCCTGCTCCGCATAACGCACCAGCCAGCAGCCCGAGCGAGACGAGCCATGCCAGATTGCCGACGGTAGCCGCGGCCAAGGCCAACACCCACCAACGGAAGGTATAGTGCCGTGTAATGCGGTACTGCCGCCGCACGAAATCGAACATACCGGCCCAGTCGAAATCGGCCGGCGACGTCAACACGCAGGCCGGATCGAAGCGGACCTGCAAGCCGGAGCGCTGCAATTGGTTCGAGGCCACCAGGTCGTCGCTGAGCATTCCCTCCCATGCCTCGTGGATCTTCAGTTGCTCGAAGGTACCGCGGCGAATCGCCCAGGATCCGCCCCAGACCATGTGGTGGGAATCGCGGCCCAGCACGGCCATCACGTTGCAGTTGATCGCCGAGACCAAGTGGTTGGGCAGGGTGGGCTTTTGAGGAATCAGCCAGCGGTAACCGGTGGTCGCTCCGATTTGCGGCAGGTAATGCTTGTAGATCGCCGCACGGACCCAATAGGATTTCGGCCGGCTGTCGGAATCGAAGAAAGCCAGATGGCGGATTTCCGGCGACAGGCCGGCCGTCGCCACGCGGAGATTATGGACTTTTTGACCGCAGCGCTCGGCCTGGCCGGCGACCAGTAGCCGTGCCGGCGTCTGGGGGCAGGCGGTCATCGCCCGGCGGATCACCGGGCAGGCGGGGTCGGCGGCATCTTCGACGATGAACGCGACTTCGTAATCGGGGTAGTCCTGGGTCAACAAGGCCCGCAGGTTCTCTTCCAGATTGGCGTCGTGTCCTTTGCAGGGGGAGAGCACGAGCACCCGGCCGCTGGGTGCGTAGTAGGATATCTTCTTCAGCCGCACCAAGGCCCTGCGGCGGTGTTCATAAACGTTGATCGCCACCAGCAGGGCCTGCACGATGGCGGCGCCGGCGAGGAAGACATAACCGATCAGCCAGGGCGAATCCATTCTTGCCGTGGTCCCGGGCGCGTTGCTGTTGGGAACGGGGGGCACCCGCTTGCAGGTCGTGCCGTTCCAGCGGAGAACCCTTGTAGGGAACGAACTCCAAGCCGTTCCGGGAAACTAGCATTCGATGCCGAGTTTCCGCCGGTTGGAAGATAGCCAGTCGGGGGATTCTGGTCAAGATCAAGTGGCGGCAATTTGCAATATCTTGCCCGGCAATGGTCAGGGTGGTAAGATTCTAGTGTTATGGACCACGGGACCGGACGGACGATGGCGCCGGCCATTTTTCCCCAGCGGTCCAGTTTTTAAGAACCCACACCGAAACCTTGGGAGAATCGTAAGCAATGGCCATTGAGTTGTCTGAGGGCGCCGCGGCGGAAATCAAGCGTTACATGGAAGCGGAGAAGGTCGAGCCGGGCTTTGCCCTGCGAATGGGGATCGCCGGCGGAGGGTGCTCAGGTTTGCAATATAGCCTCGGTTTCGCCAACGATTTTGAAGCTTCTGTCGACGCCCGCTACGAACAGCACGGCGTGGCGGTAATCACCAGCAAGAAGATGGCCCTGCACTTGGACGGCACCAAGATCGACTTCCAGGACGGGCCCATGGGCCGCGGTTTTACCATCGACAATCCGAACGTCGCCAAGGCCGGCGGCTGCGGAAGCTGCGGCTGCCATTAGGCTCCCGCGCTACGACTTCTCGCCAGCCTCGCGCCGCTTGGCTTCGGCCAAGATGGGTTTCAATTCCTGGAGGAAGTCGTGCACGTCTTCGAACCGCCGATAGACGCTGGCGAAGCGCACGTAGGCCACCTGGTCGACCGCACGCAAGTATTTCATCACCAACTCGCCTACCTCGCGGCTTTCAATCTCGGGGTCGGAGTGGCTTTCCAGTTCATTCTGGACTTCCCTCACGATTGACTCGAGATGGGCATCGCTGACCGGCCGCTTCCAGCAGGCCAACTCCAGTCCGCGCTTGATCTTCGTAGGGTCGAACGGCTGTCGGGTACCGTCTTTCTTGACAATCTTGACGGCCGCGCCCTCGATCCGCTCGTAGGTCGTATAGCGGTACCCGCAGCTCGAACAGACCCGGCGACGACGGATCGCAAATCCGTCATGGCTGGCCCGCGAATCTATCACGCGGTCGTTATCTTCATGGCAGGAAGGACACTTCATGAGAACTCCTTGTATAACACGCTGAAATATACACTATAAGCACCACGATCCTATCCTGCCTAGCCCGTTCCACCTAAAATCGGAAGAGCCATACTTTGTGCTTTTTCACCGCAGAACACCCCAATCTCCTCACAAGAAGGGTAGTCGATGTACACCAAGCCGAACCGCTGCAAACGCTGCAAGACTGCTTGCTTGGCCGCGGGCATCGTGGCCATGGCTGCCGGCAACCTGCCGGCGGTCCAGCCCTGCGCGATTGAAGTCGTCGAGAAGGGTACGGGCTGGCCCGTGCCGATGGTCGAACTTCGCACGACCCACAACATGCGGTTCGTGACCGACAACGCCGGGGTGATCGCCTTCGACTTGCCGGAGTCGATGGGCCGCCGCACGTGGTTCGATGTGTTCAGCCATGGCTATGAGGTTCCCAAGGACGGTTTTGGCGGACGCGGCGTGCGCCTGACGCCTGAGCCGGGCAAGACCTTGAAGGTGGAAGTCACGCGGACCATCATCGCCCGGCGACTCGGCCGGTTGACCGGTGCGGGCCTTTTCGCCGAAAGCCAGAAGTTGGGCCGCGATCTCGATTGGCAAGAGTCGGGCATCCTCGGCAGCGACAGCGTGTTGACCGCCGCGCACGGCCCGCGGCTCTTCTGGGCCTGGGGCGATACGAACCTGCCGGACTACTGGCTGGGCATCTTCGATACCAGCAGTGCCACCACGTCGCTTACACCGCTCAGTTCGTGGGAACCGCCCTTGCGGTTGAGGTACGATTACTTCCGCGATGCCACGGGACGACCCCGCGGCGTGGCAAAAATGCCCGGCAGCGGACCAACCTGGCTTAGTGCCTATGTCAGTCTTCCCGACAAATCAGGCAGGCCGCGCCTCGTGGCCACGTATGCGAAAATCAAAGCACCGCTGGAGACCTACGAGTGCGGGCTATGCGTGTGGAACGACGAGAAGGCCGAGTTCCAGCGGCACCGGGTGCTCTGGACGCGGTCCGACCTACCTTCGCGTCGCAAGCCGGCGCCTGGCGGCCACCCGGCCCTGTGGAAAGACCGCGACGGCAAGTCTTGGATGCTTTTCGGCAATCCACTGCCGGTGCTGCGTTGTCCGGCGACCTTCGAGGCATGGGAAGACCCGTCGACTTGGGAAGTGCTCAAACCGCAGGCGACGCTGGTTTCTGCGAGCGACGGCGCGACGGTCAAGCCACACAGCGGCTCCATTGCCTGGAACGAGTTTCGCGGCCGCTGGGTCACGGTTTTCATGGAGGCATTCGGCAAGCCATCGGTCTTCGGTGAGGTGTGGTATGCCGAGGCCGACGCCCCGACCGGCCCCTGGGGCAAAGCCGTCAAGGTGCTTAGCCATCAGAACTACACCTTTTACAACCCCCGGCTGCACGCCGAGTTGACGCCGTTGAAATCACCCATCTTGCTTTTTGAAGGCACGCACAGCCAGACATTTGCCGATCATCCGCAGCCAACCCCTCGTTATGACTATAACCAAATTCTCTATCGGCTCGACCTGGACGACGCGGCGCTCCGCGGGCGCAATCGCGGTGATGGTCCTTTTCTTGGTACGCGACTTGCGTGTATCAAGAACCCATAAAACGGAAGCAAAAAACTCAAGAAAACGACCACCTGCGAGGCACCGAATGCACAATAATCAAGCACGTCTTAAGAAAGTAACCTAGCATACTTTCGAATGACACGGTCAAGCCGGCCGTCGTGGCAGTCAAATAACAGCTTAGCTTAGATACGCATTCTCTTCCTCTTGTCGGTTAACCCAGGGCCGGCATCCGCGTTTCAGCGAGCTTGGATCTGCCGCGTCGGCCGGCTGCTTTTCTTGGCCAGTTCTCCTGACCCCTTCTGGAATTCTCTCCCAGTTGCCATTAGATTAGAGGTATGGGGTGTTGATTGTCAGAGCGCTTGCCGCGCACTAAGGTTGGAACAATGTCCGCTGACTGGTTCTGCAAAATTGGTGAAAAGAAGGTTGGCCCTTTGAACGGCCAACAACTCAAGACAATCGTTGCCAAAGGACAACTCAGGCCGGAACATCTCGTGCGGCAAGGCAGTGAAGGACCGTGGGTTCCGGCGGGACGGATCAAAGGGCTGTTTCCGAAGTCCTCCGCCGGCAGTGCACAGCCCCAAGGCAAGAAGTCGCCCCAGGCGACCGCGAAACCCTCGCCCAATACCGCGGCCAAGCCGGGCACGCCGCCCATGGCCAAGGCCGCTTCCCTGCCCACGGCGGCTGAGGCCCCCGCCCCGCCGCCCGCGGACGTTCCCCAGGAACTCAGGCTGGGAGAACATCATAAGCACCACGTGCAACTGAACGTCGACCGGCTCAATATCGACACCAAGCCGGTAGACGTCTCCCGCCGCAGGGTCAGGGCGGGACTGAAAGGCATGAAGCAGGACGAACGGAAGAAACTGACGATGGTTCTTTTGTGCCTCATCGGCGGAGGCATGACGTTCGGACTGATCGTGTTTATCTGGGCGATCGTCGCCGGTCCGCTCTCTCATTCCAAGACGGAGTCCAAGACCGAGGAGCCCAACGAACCGCTCGCGTCGGCGCCACCTGTCGACAGCGGCCAGAAGGTGAAGAAAGACGCTGCGGAAAAGAAGCCGGTCCAGGATAAAGAGCCGGAAGCGGGGAGGTGGCCGAGGGTCCAGGTCAAAGAGACGCTCGTGGGCAATGTGGAAGTCATCGTCCTCAAACCGACCCGCGGTGCGCCGCCGAGGGGAGCGAAGACCAAGGAGACCGACGTGCTCGACGTGCCCGTGAGGTTGAACCTCAAGAAAGGTGAAAAGAAGCCAGTCGAGCTTAAGAGCTGGGCGGACGAGAGTCTCAGGGACAAGGTTTTGCTCGTCGAAGACAATCCGAAGCACAAGTGCGATCTGCTGGACCAGGTTGCCGACAGCAAAGGCGACGGCAAAACGATCACGAAAGACGACTGGCTCATCGTGCATCTCATCTTCGAGGCCCCAACCGACAAGATGAAGTACCTGCATCTGAAACTGCCCGCTGCCGCGCTTCATGCCGACGGACCGACGATCTACTATGAGATCCCCGCGGGCGACGTGCAGGCGCCCAAGACCGACGAGGGCGATTCCGGGCAGGGTGCCAAGAGCGACAAGAAGAAGCCTGGCAAGGCCAAGGCGGCGGATGCCGACGCCGAGTCCAATTGACAATGATTGTTTTCGAATGCCCCTACTGTGCCGCTCAACTGGAGATCGGCGAAAGCCGGGCCGGGGGTTCGATGACCTGTCCTCGCTGCAAGGGCCAGGTCGAAGTGCCCAAGCCAAATAAGCCGCACAAGCCGCGGCGGCACGCGGAATACGACCTGGAAGACGACGCGGCGGCACGCGGATCTTCGGCCTCGCGGGGGAAGCTGACGGCCGCCGATATCGAGGAACTGGAGGAAGACGAAGAGCCGCAAAAAAAGAAGCGCCGTCCCAAGATGGAGTGGCAGCTTTTCCTCGGTGGCTTCGGCTTTCCGTGGTCATCCGGCGCCGTGATGCGCTGGCTGTTGATCGCCCTCTGGGCCATCGTGGCCGGAGGGCTAACCCGCGCGGCCTTCGCGATGGGAATCGGCCAGACGCTGGGCGAGGCCGACATGTACCAGACCATCGTGGCACTGGTGTCGACCCTGGGGGCCATCCTCGCGGGAGTGGGCTGCGCGGGCGTCACCGCCATCCATGGTCTGACGATTCTTTTGGAAACCACCGCCGGCAACGACCGTATGGAGAACTGGCCGAACGTCAGCCTCTTCCTCGATTGGGTCGGCGATCTGTGGTTCATCTTCAATACCGCTGTCATCAGCGTAGCGTTGGGATTGGGCGTCAATTGGTTGCTGCCAGGCCTGCTGGGGGCACGTGAATTCACGGTCGCGATCACGGTTTTCTTTGTGTTCCCGATTTTTCTCCTGTGCGCCTTGGAAACCGACTCGCCATTCCTGCCGGTTTCGACCGTTGTGCTTGTCAGCCTGGGACGACAGGGCATCGCCTGGTTGGCGTTTTACCTCCAGGCTGGCAGCTTGCTGGCGGGGTCGGCCGCGCTGATTTACTATCTGGCCCACCAACTTGAAACGCGGTTCGTTATCCCCTTGGCCGCCCTGCTCTTCTCGGCCGTCGTCATGATCTACTTCCGCCTGCTCGGCCGGCTGGCCTTCTACTGCTCGGTCGAACCCGAGGAAGAGGAGGTTGTGGAATGACTATCCCGAACAATCCTTCTCCTGCCGCAGGACCTCCGCGACGGGCCGGTCGCTTTGCAGCGCCCCAGGCCCTGCTCTGGGCGGTCGTCGCGCCGATGCTTGGCGTGGCGGTCGCACGCCTGGCGGTGTGGGTGCAGAACTTTCGCGCTCCGCTCTTGTTTTTTCCGCTGTTGGTCGGATGCGGGCTCGGCCTGTTGCTGGTGGGGCTGATGCGGCTGGGGCAGGTCGGGCACCGCGCGACCCTTTGGAGCGGCGCCATTCTGGCCGCGGCGGTGGCGGTGGCAGGGCAACATTATTTCAGCTTCCTTGATTACAAAGCGGCCTTGATCGCGCAAAAACCGCAGGGCCTCTCGCTCGAAGCGTTTCAGGCCTTCCAGGAAATGGGGATGCCGGAGGCACCGAACGGTTTCGCAGATTTCATGCAGCGACAGGCGGCTTCGGGGCGGCCCGTGTCTGCGGCGTATGCGCTGCACGGTGCGGCTGTTTGGGCGAGTTGGGCCCTGGACGGCCTGCTGACGCTTCTGGCCACCTTGACGATCATCCATCTCGCTTGCCGAGCGCCGTACTGCGGTGTTTGCCACAGTTGGTATCGCACGACCCGCGCTGGCCCTTTGGCCGCCGACACGGCGCGGCGGGTGGCTGAAGCGGCGCGGTTGCCGATCGAGGAACCGCCCGGCGCGGCCCGCTATCGCCTTTCCCACTGCGTCGGCGGTTGCGGACCAAGCCGGCTGGAGTTGGCCGGGCACCATGTACTCATGGTTGGCGGCCAGTCGCGACCCAAGGACGTGGAAGCATGGCTGACGGCCGCCGAGCGCGAGCAAGTGGTGTCGCTGCTGGACGGGGAACTTCGTTCGGATGGGACACGCTGACGATGGGCGGAATTCTGGGCATCGGCGCCGACATTACGGAATGCCTGCGGATCGCGCGGATGATCGAGCGGCACGGGGAGTTGTTCATCAATCGAGTGTATACGGCGGACGAGGTCCGCTATTGCCAGAGCCGCCGGCAATCGACCCAGCATTTTGCCGTGCGCTGGGCGGCCAAGGAAGCGGTGCTCAAGGCCCTGGGGATCGGCACGCGGCGGGGCATGACCTGGACCGATATCGAGATCCGCCAGGCGCCTTCCGGCCGGCCGGCAGTTGCCGTGCGCGGCGCGATCAAAGACATCGTCGAGCAGCTCGGCGTGGCGGAAGTGCTCGTGAGCATCGCCCATTGCCGCACGCACGCCACAGCCTATGCGATGGCCCTGGGGCGGGAGGCAGCCGAGAAGGAGTGAGACGCGAGGCTATCAAGATATTGGAGGGTGCGAGTGGCGTGGCAACGTCCCGTTGCCCCGGAGGGGCGAGTGATAACCGCCCAGCGATTTATCGCTGGGATACGATTTCACGCGTTCTGCATGGTGGGATTCGTTGCACTCAGCCCACCCTACGGCAAGCCTGTTTCACGCAGGGCCCGCTCAAGAAGGTTGGCCACTCTCAACTCGATGGCCCACTTCTTCATGTAATCACAGTCGAGGCGCCCCTGTTGCAACCTCAAGACACCGAGCACGTCGTGCCACTGGCGATCGGAGACTTCATCGCCGAGTCGATACCATTCCAATTTGGCCAGTACGGTGTCTTCCGGCGTAGCCAAGAACACCTGGGTTTCCGGGGACTCGACGTCAATCGATCTCTTCTCTTTCCGCGCTAGCGCGGCACGATCGTAGGGCCGCCCTTTCAGGACAAAAACATCCACTTTGAAAGAGGTTGCCAAGTGAATGAGATTGAAACACGAACGCCTTGCAAGCGCATCGTGAATCATGCCCGCGCTGATGTAGTAATCCGTTTGCAACGCCGCAACCATTCCGGCCACGTGCTGCGGTTTCAGATCGGCAACCAAATCCGCGTCGAGGGTGGCTCGCACAACGCCATGCGCCGAACTGGCAAGTGAACCCCCGACGAAATATGGCACTCCCAGCCGCTGAAAGGCCTCGATGACGGGAAGCACGGCATTCAGGGCGTCGTTGCCTTGCACGGGGGCCTTTCTTCCAGGTATTTCCGCAACTCGGCCGCCAGGTCTCGGCCGTATTGCTGTTCGACCCAGAGCAGGTCAAGCTCACGATTATCCAGGCCAGGGTTCGCACTAGCAAGCCCCTGCCGCGAGAGATGCACCAACACATGCGTCCACTCGCGCATGCGGCCCAGACGTTGGGCAACGCTCATCCTGCGGAGGAGTTCAATCTGCACCTTTTCGGCTTCGGGATGGGTGTCAGAAAGCATCGGTTCTTGCTCCCGCAAGAGGAGCGCAGCAGTTCTCCAATCCTGTCAGCCCGTTTTTTTCGCTCTCTTTTTCGCCGTCTTCTTCGCCTTCGGCGCTGTCGCTTTCTTTGCACCGACGGCCTTCCTCGGCGCGCGCCGCACGGGCCGCTTCGCGGGGCCCTGCTCGGCGCGGGCCTTCAATAGATTCAGGGCATATTCCAACGTCACCTCCTCGGGCGCGGTGCCGCGGGGAAGCGAGGCGTTGGTCACACCGTCGGTAACGTAAGGCCCGTAGCGGCCGGCCAGCAACTGTACCGGATTATTGGTCACGGGCGAGGTCGCAAAAACCTTCAGCGGTTCCCGTTTCACGACGCCGCGACCGCGACCACCCGTCTTGGGCTGAGCCAGAAGCTCGACGGCCTGCTCAAAGGTCACATCCAGGGGTGAAAGCCCGGCCGGCAGCGAGCGAATCTCCTTCTCGCACTTCACGTACGGCCCATAAGGCCCGTTGTGGGCCATGACGGGCTGGCCGCTCTGCGGATGCTGTCCCAGCGTCCGCGGCAGCGACAAGAGTTTCAAAGCCACCTCGATCGTCACATCTTCGGGCTGCATACCCTTGAGCAGCGAAGCGTTCTTCGGCTTCTCGTCGTCGCCGGCCTCGCCGTGCTGGACATAGGGTCCGAAACGGCCGACCTTGAGGAAGACGGGCTTGCCGTCCGGGGCATGGCCCAGCGGCGCTTCGTTCTGCGTCGACGTTTCCAGCATCTTCAACGCCGCGTCCAGCGTCAGCTCGTCGGGCGGCATCTGCTCGGGAATACTCGCCCGCCGATCACCTTGTTCCAGGAACGGCCCGTAGCGGCCAACGCGCACGAAGACCTCCGGCTGCCCCTCGGGCTTGCCGATGAGCACGCGGCAGACGTCGCGGGCCTCGATCTCGCCGGTCTTGCTCGCGACTCGGCCTTTCAGCCCCTTCTCGTTCTTGCCAAAGTAGAAATGGCGAAGGTAATCCAGCGAATCGAGTTCGCCGCGGCTGATGGCGTCGAGCTCGTCTTCCATTTCGGCGGTGAACTGATAATTGACCAGGTCCGGCAGATGCGCTTCGAGCAACTGGGAAACGGCGAAGGCTGTCCACGTCGGCACCAGCACGTTGCCGCGCTTCCACTTGAAGACGTAGTCGCGGGCAAGGATGGTATCGATGATCGAGGCGTAGGTGCTAGGCCGGCCGATGCCCATGTCCTCCAGAGCCCGCGTGAGCGCGGCCTCGCTGTAACGATTGGGCGGTTGCGTGGTGTGGCTCTTGGATTGCAACTGCCGGCAATCGAGGGCCTCGCCCACCGTGACCGGCGGAAGCACGATTTCGCGGCCGGCCAATTCGCTCTCGGGGTCGTCGGAACCTTCGACATAGGCCCGCAAGTACCCGGGAAAATCGATGATCTTGCCGCTGGCCTCGAAGTTCGCCCCGTCGACCACCACGCGGATCGTAATCCGCCGCGCCCGTGCATCGGTCATCTGGCTGGCCACGGTCCGCTTCCAGATCAAGTCGTAGAGCCGGAACTCGTCGGGGCTGAGCAGATTGCGGAGGGCTTCCGGCAAAACGAACGGGTGACCCGCTGGCCGGATCGCTTCGTGGGCTTCCTGGGCGTTCTTGACCTTGGTCTGATAGATCCGCGGCCCGTCGGGCAGATATTCCTTGCCATATTGGCTGGCGATGATTTGCCGCGCCGTTTCAATGGCGATGCCGGCCAGGTTCGTCGAGTCGGTACGCATGTAGGTGATGTGCCCGTTCTCGTAGAGGCTTTGGGCCACGTCCATCGTTCGCCGCGCGGTGAAGCCGTACTTGCGGTTGGCTTCCTGCTGCATCGTGCTGGTGGTGAAAGGCGGATAGGGCCGAGTGGTGTAGGGTTTGTCTTCCAACTCGGCCACGCGGGCGGCTGGGGTACCCGGTTGTGGGTGATAAAGCCTGGCGGCCAACTCTCCGGCCTGCTGCTCATTCAGCAGCAGGCAGGTCGGATCCTTCAATTGGCCGGTGGCCGAGTCGAAGTCGCGACTTGCCGGAATCCGCCTGCCATCGACCGACACCAGCTCAGCCTCGAACGTCTCGCCGCCGGGGCGCCCGGCGGGGTACCCAGTACCCTGGGTCGGGGTCGTGGCGAAGGTGGCCACCAGGTCCCAATAGGTGGCCGCGTGGAACGCCATCCGCTGCCGCTCGCGCTCGACGATCAGCCGCACCGCCACGCTTTGCACCCGTCCGGCCGAGAGCCGCGGCCGGATCTTCTTCCACAACAGCGGCGAGACGTCGTATCCATAGAGCCGGTCGACAATCCGCCGCACCTCCTGGGCGCGAACCAGGGCCTGGTCGATCGACCGCGGTTGCGCCAGCGCGGCGTGAATCGCCTCTTCCGTGATTTCGTGAAAAACCAGGCGATGGACCGGCACCTTCGGGTTCAGCACCTCACAGAGATGCCAACTAATGGCCTCTCCTTCACGGTCTTCGTCCGTCGCCAGGTAGAGGTCCTTGGCCCCCTTCAGAGCGGCCTTCAGCTTGCGGACCTGCTGGGCCTTCTTCGCCGGAATGATGTAGATCGGATCAAAATCCTTACTGACATTGACCCCCAGGTAGGCCCATTCCTCCTGCTTCAACGCCTCGGGCACCTCTTTGGCCCCGTTGGGCAAATCTCGGATATGCCCGATACTGGCCTCGATGGTGAAGCCGCGGCCGAGAAACTTGCCGATCGTGCGGGCCTTGGCCGGCGACTCGACAATCACCAACGAATTGGCAGGGGAACTAGACTCTTTCTTGGCCATGTTAATCTAGGCAATCTAGGAAAGCCGATTTCCGAACAGTTGTTGATAAGTATCAGCGATCTATCCTATGCTACGTGAGCCGTGTGGCTAGAGGTAGCGAGAATTTTGGTTGTTTTATAACCGTTCGCAGTATAACAGGTGGCACGCTTGGCACAATCGGCATTTTTCCGCCGGCCGATTTGCCATTGCATTTGCGTCGGCGGAATCTAGAATGAGAAGTTTCCCGGCCATCCGCCCGCGCAACGCGTTCCCAGACCGCGGTCCCACTCCTGATTCGTCCCTAGAGGTATACCTGATCCATGGCAAGCCCTTTCAGTGTTTTTCGCAAAAACAAGAAAATGTGGATGGCTGGGCTTGTCGTCGTAGCGATGTTCGCCTTCGTATTCTTCGGAAACGCCCCGTCGAGAAATTCTTGGATGGGGGGTGGGCGCGATGCACCCGTCGTGACAAGCAAGTTCGGGAGCCTTAAGGGGGGGGACCTTCAGGCACTGCGATTCAATCGGATGGTGTTCAACGACTTCCTTCACGTTCTCGCCAGACCCGAGAATCCGCAGTTGATGAGATTCAACGCTCTTCAGATGATGCAGATAATCGGGACCGGCGATTCCAACGTCGTCCGCGATCAGGATGTCGTCGACAAATGGCTGTTCGCCCGCGAGGCGCAAGCGATGGGGATCACGGTGAACGACAAGACCCTCAACGATTTTCTTAACTGGTTGACCGCTCAAAGCCTCGGTCGCGAAAAGATCGTCGACGTTCTGAAAAACATTCGCCAAGGGGTGTCGGAAACTTTGTTTCTCTCGATTTTGCGCGAGGAATTGCTGGCCTTGCGGTACCGGGAGTTGTTTCACCAACTGCAACAGGCCGATGTGTGGAACGGGGCCACAGCAACGCCCGACGAGGCGCTGGACGACTTTCAAGCAGATCAACGAACAGGCAACGATCGAGATAGCACTCTTCAAGATTAGAGATTTCCTCAAGCAGGTCCCAGCCCCTTCCGAAGAAGCGCTGCAGAAGTACTTTGATGATCACAAGAAGGCCTACGCCTCGCCGTACTCGCCGGAGCCGGGCTTCCACGTGCCGCGCGAGGTCAATCTCCAATACCTGGAGGCCGATGAAGAAAAGTTCCGGGCCCAGGTGACCGAAGCCGAGATCACGCAGCGACTCGAGAAAGATCCGCACACCAGCGACTTGGCGAGATTCGAAGAGCAAGAGAAAACCGATCGGGAAATGGAAGAGGCGGCAGCCAAAGCGACCGCCGAAAAGAAGCCGGAAAAGAAACCCGAAAGCGGCAAGACTCCCGACGCGGAGAAGAAGCCCGACGCGGGGAAGAAACCCGAAAGCGGCAAGGCGCCCGACGTGAAGAAGAAGCCCGAGGCGGAGAAGAAACCCGAGACGCCGAAAACCGTACCCGCGGAGTCCAAGCCGGCACCGGGCACCAAACCGGCTGCGGATGCCAAGCCGGCAGTAGACACCAAGGCGAATCCGGGCGACTCCAAGGGCTTGGAGCCGGCCAAAACGCCGCCAGCCGCGAAATCGTCGAGCAGTTCCTTGAACGTCCAGCGGTCTCCATTCCGGCTTGTTTCGTTGGCTGATGACAAACCTGGGGAAAAAGCGGCCCAGACGAAAGATGAGAAGAAGCAACCTGGCTCCCCGTCTACAGTTCCGCCGGCAGCCAAACCCGGGGAGGACAAGAAGCCCGTAGATGACAAGAAGCCTGCCGAGGCCAAGAAGCCTACGGACGACAAGAAGCCTGCCGATAATACGAAACCGGCTGATGATAAGAAGTCCACCGCGGAGAAGAAACCCGCCGCCGTCAAGAAGCCTATGGACGACGAGAAGCCGTCGCGGCCGCCGATCGAGACGGCCAAACAGAGACTTCGCGATGAAGTTCGCAATGAGATTGCCCAAGAAAAGCTGCAAGCGCAATTGAACAAGATCCAGACCTTGCTCACCAACTATCACCAGGAATGGGTTGTTTACGATGTCAATTCGAAGCTCAACCCGGATGCCAAAAAACCAACTCCCCCGGATTTCGGCGCCCTGGCAACCGAGTACCACATGAGTGCCGAGCGGACCGGGCTGATCTCGCAGGGCGACCTCGCGGAGACGGACCTCGGTAAATCGTTCAGCCACCAGCAGAATAACATTCGGGTCCTTCAGGCGATTTTCTTGACGTTGCCGACGACGCTCTACAAGCCCGATGTTTCCGACTATAACCGTCCCAACTCCGAGGCGAGGACCTATTTCGTTTTTTGGAAGATCGATGACCAGCCCGATCACATCCCGAACTGGGAAGATGCGGGCATTCAGAAAAAGGTTCGTGAGTCGTGGGAGCTCAACGAGGCCCGTAAAAAGGCCGAAGACGCTGCCAAGCAGTTGAAGGCGGAAGCGGAGAAGAAGGAGAACGTCGGCAAGTCACTCAAGGAATTGGCTTCCGCCGGCAAGAAAAAGGATTTCACCGTTCTAACCCCGCCGGAATTCTGTTTCTTGACTCGAATGTATGGAGCCAGAGACTTTAAGTTGGGCGACGTTCTCGGCCTGGAGAAGATCGGCGTGGAATTCATGCAGAAGGTGTTCGGGCTGGCCAAGAATGAGGTGGCCGTTGCCGCGAACCAACCCAAGACTGAGATCTACTTGGTCCGCGCCGTCAAGTTCACACCCTTCGAGGACCTCTGGTCGGACTTTACGGAGGATGCCGACGACTGGACAATTTACTCCCACGGCGGGATCGCGAGAATTGCCGGGCTGAGTTTGGTAATTGGCAAGGACATGGGCGACGTGTCGCAGGCCTGGCGGAAGAAGGTTTATGCAGACGCCGGACTCAAGTGGGAGAAGCCGACCGATCAGCGATCTGCCCCCGGCGAGTCGCCAGGCCCGCCGCCGGACGATGAGTAGGGTTGGCTAAAAATCCAGCCGCAGCACCATTTTCTCGCTGTCCCACATCGATGGCGCATGCGCGGCCGGAACTCTTTCGTCTCCGCGGCGGCCGACGGTGTGCCCGTCGCGGATCTCCGCGCCGCGCGAAAGCAGGTAGTCGGCGATCGAGCACGCGAAGTTGAAGAGTTCCGTGGCCGCGTGCCGGCTGTGGGGTATTTCGATCTCCATCTTGTCCAAGGCCTGCATGCCGGTCGTGAAGAGGCGCAGCGTGCCGTTGTCGTTGGCTTCGATGCGGAAGTCGATCCACAGCGGCAGGGGCAGATTCGCCGCCGAGGCGCTGCGGGCCTCTTCCAGGAAGGCATGCGGATCGTGGACGAGTGTGCCGCCGCCCCAAAAAATTCCTGCGGCGTCGACGTGGGCCGCGACGGCCGCAGTGAGATATGTCAAGGCCAGCGAGCGCCGCACCGCATCGCCGTTTTCGCCGCCCAGCGCCACCAGCAAGTGGCTGTTGTGGCCTTGCACGCGTGCGGCTGCCTCCGGCCACCACCAGGCCGTTTCGCAGGGACCTTCCAGATTCGACCAGGGAATCGGCGCCGGCACGAGAGCCACCGCAGCCGTGTTGCCGCCAAAGGGGAATGCCAGGGTGTTGTCCTTGGCCTCCACGGTTTTCGCCGTGACGGCCGTGCCTGACAGAGAAGCCAAGGATTTGAGCATTTCCTCCGCGTCGGGCAGCGACGGCCTATCGAGCGCCACCATGCTGAGCAGCAACCGGCTCTTTTCCGACGGTTTTTCAGGCATAGGAACCTCTCCAGCCGTTTCAAACAGGTCACGCCTGAACATAATTGTAATAAGCGTGTAGGCCGGAACAAGCTTCGCGGAGCCCTCGCCTTTTTCCGCTCTAGCGAATACACTAGAGAGAAGTATCCATCCGGTGACGCAGGAGAGCAGCAGTGGCGTGGGAGTATAGCGAGAAGACGAAGCAACTTTTCATGGACGCAGTCCATGGCAAGCCGGGCACGCACCTGGGCGAGATCGATGATCCGGACGGCATGGGCGAGCACGGTTCGATCGCCTGCGGCGACGCCATGCGATTCACCTTCCGCGTCCGCCGCCATCCGACCAATCCCGCGGAAGACGTCATTACCGACGCCCGTTACCTGACGTTCGGCTGCACTTCGGCGATCGCCGCGTCCGAGGCCCTCTGCACGCTGATCGAGCGGGGCCGTTTTACGCCGATCCAGGCCCTCAAGGTCAGCAACCAGGACATCGTCGACTTCCTCGGCGGGCTGCCGCAGCAAAAGATCCATTGCTCGGTGATGGGGGCCGAGGCGCTGGAGGCGGCCGTTTTCAATTGGGCCCAGAAGCGAGGGGTCGATCTGCAACAGTTGGGCGTCGATCTGCACGCTGCCGAGGGCGACGAAGGCCGCATCGTCTGCAAGTGCTTCACGCTCAGCGAACCGTATATCCGCCGCAAGATCAAGGAACTCAACCTGCACACCATCCCGGAGATCACCAACGCCATCAAGGCGGGCGGGGCGTGCATGGCCTGCCACCATATTCCCGGCGGCCTGCAGGACCTGCTGGACGAAACCTGGGGCGGCGGCAGGCGGGAACTGAAGGTCCTCACGCAGCTCACGCTGCCCGATACCGCGCCTGTCAAGGCCCGGCAAGCGGCCCAACCGGAAGCGGCGGCGCTCTCGCCCTACCAGTTTGCCAAGAAGGTCGACAAGGCGATCGACGACTACGTGCGGCCGATGCTGCAGCGCGACGGCGGCAACCTGGAGGTCGTCGACATCAAAGACATGTTGGTGTACTGCCGCCTGGTCGGCAGTTGCGCCGGATGCAGCGGCGCGGGCCAGACGCTGCGGATGCTCGTCGAGCGGACGCTGAAGGAAATGGTCGACGAGCGGGTGCGAGTGATCGATGTTTGAAAGCCGCCAGGTACGCCAGGCTTTCCAGCCTGACTAGTCTTAACAGTCAGGCTGGAAAGCCTGACGTACCAAGAGGTCGCCGATGAGAATCGTTTACGCCGATAATAACGCCACCACCGCCGTCGCCCCGGAAGTCGTCGAGGCGATGGGTCCCTTCTTCGCCGAGAACTATTTCAACCCGAGTTCGATGTACGAACCGGCCCGGCAAGTCCACCAAGCCCTCGATCGCGCCCGGCAAACGGTTGCGCGGCACTTCGGGCTGGCCGACGCTCAGCCAATCCTTTTCACCGGCTGCGCCTCGGAGAGCAACAACATGGCGATCTTCGGCACGGCCAAAGCCAACCCGCAGCGGCGGCAGATCATTACCACGTCGGTCGAACACCCGGCCGTGCTGGAAGTCTGCAAGGACCTCGAGCGCGACGGCTACCGCGTCACCTGGCTGGATGTCGACGGCGACGGCAATCTCGATCTCCGCCAATTTGTCCGCGCCTTGGGTCCCGAGACGCTGCTGGTGAGCATCATGCACGCCAACAACGAGACGGGAGTCGTCTTTCCCATCGAGCAGCTTGCCAGGCTGGCCAAGGAAACCGATCCGGCGATCGTCTTCCATTGCGACGCCACGCAGTCGGTTGGCAAGATGCGGATCGATCTTGGCCAGGAATACCAGCACGTCGACTTGCTTTCCTTTTCGGGGCACAAGTTGCACGCCCCCAAGGGCATCGGCGTGCTGTATATCAAGCCCGGCACGCCGTGCCGACCGCTGTTGATCGGCGGGCACCAGGAGGCGGGTCGCCGTGCGGGGACGGAAAACATGCCCTATATTGTCGGTCTGGCGCGGGCCTTGGATCTGGCCGAAGAGCACTTCGACGATGAAGAGACCCGCGTCCGCGGCCTGCGCGACCGCTTGGAGCGATCGATCGAAGCCACGATCCCCAACGTGCAGATCAACGGCCGCGGCGCGCCGCGATTGCCGAACACGCTGAACGTCGCCTGCCACTTCGTGGAAGGCGAGGGGATGCTCTACCAGTTGAGCGACGAGGGCGTTTGCGCGTCCAGCGGATCGGCCTGCACCTCGGGATCGCTGGAGCCGTCGCACGTGTTGCGGGCGATGAAGGTGCCTTTCACCGCGGTACACGGTTCCGTGCGTTTCAGCCTGAGCCGCTACAACACCGACGACGACATCGACCACATCCTCAAGGTCTTTCCCGGCATCGTGGCCAATCTTCGCCGCTTGTCGCCGTATTGGGACCAGCAGCGGAACGGCCCTCGGGCCGACGCCGAGGAACTCGTGCGGGCAAACCCGCGGAGCTAATCAGCTACTCCTCGCTTTCCCGCCGCTCCTCATGCGCCGCCGCGCACTGCACGCAAACGGTAGTGTACGGAATGGCCTCCAGCCGCGACTCGGGAATCTTCTTGCCGCAGTCCTCGCACTTGCCGTAGCTGCCCGCGGCGACCCGTTCCAGGGCGATTTCGATCTTGTCGAGGGCCTCTTTCTCGCTGCCCACCAGGCTCAAAGTAAGCTCCTGCTCGAAGTTGTCGCTTCCCAGATCGGCCAGGTGGATCGGCAGGCTGCTGGTTTCCGAACGGCCCTGGCTCAAGGCCGCGTCGGCCATTCGCCCCATCTCGCCTCGCAAACGGGCTCGGAGGTTGAGAAGGCGGGTGCGATAAACATCCAAGTTGATCTTATCCGTGGTTGGCTTGGCCAAGTGTTGTATTCCTGTACTGGGGGTATTGTCGCCTTAGCCGGTGAACGGCTGCACGATATTCTTGTATACCCGCAAGTTGGCCCGGCGCAAAGACCCCCAGATGGCGATCAAACGAGCTTGCAAGGGAGGGTTCGTTTTCTTCTCATGTTCCCGTCCGCTGCCAGGGGTAGGGTGGGACCAGCGACGGGCACCGTGCGCAGCATGGTCGGCGAGCGCCGGCCCACCATCGCCGACCGGAAAGTACGTCATGGTGGGCCTGCGCCTGCTACGCAGTCTGGTCCCTACTTTCCCGTCCGCTGCCAGGCGAGTACTTGCTTGTCCTTGATCAATCGCGCGGAGCCGCGGATAATCAACTTTCTGAAGATCCACGTCGTCACCGACCGCCTGTACGGCCGCCGTGGCCGCCGACTGCCCCAGGACCATGAACACCGGTTCCATGCGGATCGACCCGTAAGCAATATGACTGGCCGACAGGCAGACCGGCACCAGCAGGTTCGTACACTCGGCCGCCTTGGGCACGATCGAGCGATAGCTTACCGGATAGGGGCCGGCGACTCCGACCTGAACGTCGCCTTCATTGCGGGCATGCCCTTGGGCGTCCACATAGCGCTGCGTGTTGTGCGAATCCATGCCATACGCCCCCAAGCCGACGGAGTCGGCGGCCACGCGGTAGCCGCGACATTCGTGCTCGGTCATCACATAGTCCGCGAGCATTCGCCGGGCCTCGCGAACGTAAAGCTGGTGCGGCCAATGGCCGGTATCAGTGAACTCGTCCTTGGCCAGGCCCCATTTCGCGGCCTGCCCGCGCAAGTCAGCCGGCACGCGAGGATTGTTGGTCATCGTCCACATCAACCCCAGTTGGTAGTCGCGGTGCTCGGCGGCGATCGTTTCGCGCCTCGTGTAGTCGGCCTCGGGATAGTCGTAGTTCATGCCGATGTCGTCGGTCGAGAACGCCCCGTGGTTGTTGGTGTCCGACTTGCGGTTGGGCATGGCAGCGTGGTTGCCGAGGAAATCTCTCCAACCCGCTTCGACGTAGCGGAGGAATATCTCGTAGCGTCGCTGAGCGTAGCCCGCCGGTTTGGCAGTGGGGATGCGGTTGGCCGGCACGTCGGTCAGGCACATGCGGTAGTTGTATGCCTGGATCCGCCGGTCGCCTTGGCCGTCCACGCCCGGGCTGCCTGCATGAAGCCCCGGCAGCAGGCCGCTCTTGGCGTCGCCCGGAATCACGAACGGATCGACCGGCAGGTTGAACTGGTGCTTGGCGGCCTGGCGGGTTTCGACGCCGTTGAGCGTTTCGCCGTACTGGGAGTTCGCCTCGCGGCCGACGGTGTAGCTCACACCGGCCTTGGCCATGAGATCGCCTTCATAGGTTGCGTCGATAAACACGCGGCCGGCATAGATTTGGCCCGATTCCATGACGATTTCGCTAATCCGCGGGCCCCGTTTGCGGACACCGGCTCTGAGCTCGAGCCGCTGGCCGCAAACGAGTTTGACACCGGCCTCCGCCAGCATTTCGCGGAAGATCTTTTCGGCGACGTGCGGTTCGAAGCCCCACATCGTGTCGTCGTCGACAAGCTCGCGTGCGCGCGCGATGTAGTCCTCGCGAGTCTCGCGGGTCCAGACGCCCGGCTGGCGGTAGTAGCGGTGCACGCGCTCGTAGAACTCGCGGGCGATGCCGCCGATCGCCCGCTTGTTGCCGATGTCGGTGCGTCCCAGACCTCCGGACGTCAAACCGCCCACGTGCCGGCCCGGTTCGATGAGCACGACGCTCTTGCCCATCCGCGCCGTTTGTACCGCGGCGACAACGCCGGCCGAAGTACCGCCATAGACGACGACGTCCTGCGGCGATTCCAGCCGAGCGGCTGGTAACGCAAGAGCAGCGAGGAGAATAGTGTGGAACATAGGGGATCCGCCTTTGGAGCGCGGGAGTCCATGGAATTTCCGTACCCTAAATTGACACTCGACTGGTCAACTGTTAACATCATTTTAACATGAATGTACTTCCAAGGTACTGGGTCGGACTCTTGGCCGGCAGTTTGCTGCTCGCGGCCGTCGGAGGCTGTCGTCCGGGCGCCATGTACTCATGGTCGGCGGAAGGGGTGTGCGTTGAAGGCTCCGACACGATGCTCAACCTGTCCCAGGCCTGGGCGGAAAACTATCATGCAACCTATCCCGAGGCGATGATCCAGATTTCCGGCGGCGGCTCGGGCGTCGGCATCGCCAGCCTGATCGACGGCAACTGCGAAATCGCCAGCGCCAGCCGCAAGATCAAGGAAAAGGAGATCGAGCGGGTCCGCGAGAGGCGGCACGCGGAGCCCCGAGAGTATATCGTTGGTTTCGACGCCCTGGCCGTCTACGTCCACAAGGACAACCCCCTGGACTCGATCTCCCTCGAGGAACTGGCCGAGATCTACGGCGAAGATGGAAAACTCAGCCGCTGGTCGCAGTTGGGCGTCGATCCCAAGCGGCTGGGCAATGATACGATCATCCGTGTCGGCCGCCAGACAGGCTCCGGCACGCGCGACTATTTCCGCGAGAAGGTGATGGGCAAGTCCCGCGACGGCAAGACCCGCGACTACAAGCTCGGCTCGATCGACCAGAACGGCTCGGTCGACGTCGTGGCCTTGGTGGCCAACACGCCCAGCGCCATAGGTTACAGCGGCATGGGATATGTCGTGCCCGGGGTGAAGATGCTGAAGATTTCCAAGCAAAAAGGCGAGCCCGGCGTCGCCCCCACGGTTGAGAACGCCAAGAAACTCCAAGGCGGCTATCCGATTACCCGGCCGCTGCTGCTTTATACTGCCGGCGAACCGAACGACAAGGCAAAGCGGTTCCTCGACTGGATCCTCGACAAGCCGGGCCAGAAAACTGTCGTGGAGCTGGGATATGTTCCCGTCGGAAGCTATGAATGATCGACCTCTGACAACCCCGAGAAGCAGGGTGGGCCGACGGGCACCGAGCGCAGCTTGGTCGGCAAGTCCCACCATCTTCCCGCGTCATCCTTGGCGGGACTCGAAGAACTCGGCCCACCCTGCGGTCTGCAATCCATGAATGATCAACCAACAAGCCGGCGTGCGAGCAAGCATGGGCGGGGCACCCGCTTGCGGGTCCGGCTGTACTGGCTGTTCCAGGTCGTTCTGGATCGCACGGAACCGGCCGTCGAATGGCTGATCCGGTTCTGCGGCTGGAGCGCGATCCTGCTGGTGTTCGGTATTTTCTTCTTCGTCTTTCGCGAGGGCTTGCCGATGCTCGCGGGCAAGCTGAACTTCACGGAGTTCTTCACCAGCCCGGAGTGGCGGCCGACGGCCGAACCGCCGCACTACGGCATCCTGGCCCTGCTCCTGGGCACCCTTTCGGTAACCGGCCTGGCGATGCTCATGGCGGTGCCGCTGGGACTGGGGGCGGCGGTTTACATTTCCGAGTTTTCCAGCGGCCGGGTGCGGGAAACGCTCAAGGTGCTCATCGAACTCCTGGCGGCGATCCCTTCGGTGGTCTGGGGTTTCATCGGCTACATGGTGTTGGGACCGATCATCATCCGGCTCTCCGGGGCGCCGGTCGGCGTGTGCCTGTTGAACGGCGGCATCATCCTGGCCCTGATGAGCGTGCCGATCATCGTTTCCGTGGGCGAAGACGCACTTCGAGCGGTGCCCGACTCGTATCGCGAGGCGGCCTTGTCGCTGGGCGCCAGCCGCTGGGAGATCGTCTATCGCGTGCTCTTCCCCGCGGCCAAGAATGGGCTGCTGGCCGCGGTGCTGCTGGGCGTCGGCCGCGCGATCGGCGAAACGATGGCCGTCCTCATGGCGACCGGCCACTCGCTCAAAATCCCGCACAGCCTGCTCGATCCCATCCGCACGCTCACCGCCACGATCGCCGCCGAACTGGGCGAGGCCGTGCAGGGCGAGCCGCACTACCGCGTGCTGTTTGTGATCGGACTGGTCCTGTTCGCGGTGACCTTCGTCGTCAACCTCACCGCCGATCTTGTCGTCAAGGGAATTCGCAATGAACGAAGCGCTTGAGGCAAAATCCGTCGAAAAACGATACGTTGTCCGCTGGCCGGCCGCCGCTGCGGGCACCGTGTACTCAGGGTCGGCAGGCCAGACCGCTTACCCGTCGCTGGCCGCCGCGCTAGCCGGGCTGTTGCAGCACGAAACGGCCTGCCTCCGCGACGGCCCGACGGCGCCGCAGCCGCCATGGGAAATCACTTGCCAGTTGAGCCCACAAGACAACAGGCCGGACAGCTTTCGCTCGGGCTGGCAGGTCCGCAAGCTTGCGAAGGCCATCGTGTCGCGGCTTCCACGCCCTTCAAGATCTCGGCCGCGATATGTCTACCACGTCAATGCGCGGGCGGGGTACCCGCTTGCGGGTCGCGGCGGTGGCGAAGGGACCGAAGAATCGCCCTGGTGGGGCTTGACCACGGCCGTCGAGCAATTGACCCGGCTGGACCAGGTCGGCCAAATCGAGCTTCGCGCGGGACAAATGGTCCGCCTGGCGCATCGCGAAGTCTTTACGGCCACGTCGCTGGAACGCTGGAAGAAGGTCAAAGAGAACATCGCCCGCTTCGTTCTACTGCTTACGGCCCTGGTCCTGATCGTGCCTATGGCGGCGATCCTGAGTTATTTGCTGGTCCAGGCCTGGCCTGTCCTCTCGTTTTCTTTCCTCGTGCAAAACCCGCAGCACTACATGACGGCCGGCGGCATCTGGGCGCCGCTGGTGGGGACTTTTTTCCTGGTTTGGATCTCCCTGCTGATTGCCGCGCCGGTTGGCGTGCTGGCGGGCGTTTATCTCAACGAGTACGCCCGCGACAATTGGTTGACGCGGATCATCAACCTGGCCGTGGTCAACCTGGCCGGCGTGCCGAGCATCGTCCACGCCCTGTTCGGCGTGGGGGCCTTCGTGCTGTTCGCCCGCATGGGCCGATCGCTTTTGGCCGCCTCCTGCACATTGGCCGTGATGACGCTGCCGGTGATCATCACCAGCACGCGGGAAGCCCTGGCCGCCGTGCCCATCGCCTTCCGCGAGGCCTGCTGGAACCTGGGGGCCTCGCGCTGGCAGACCATCCGCACGATCGTCTTGCCGAATTCGATCAGCGGCATCCTCACGGGCGTGATCCTGCAAGTCTCGCGGGCGGCGGGCGAAACGGCCCCCATCCTCTTCACGGGGGCCGTATACTTCAGCACGCTGCCGGAGCACGGCATCCGGGCTTTCTTTCCCTATGGGCTGGGCGATCGTTGCATGGCGCTTTCCATGCACCTATTCACGCTCTTGACCCAGGTCCACGGCGCCGACCCCGGGACTTCAATACGCTACGGCCGTGGTGCTGATCAGCCTGGTGCTGGCCGTCAACAGCCTCTCGATCGGCCTGCGGGTCTACCTGCGATCGCGAAAGAAGTGGTAGGATGACGATGGATTGTGCCATTCAATTCGACGACGTTTCGGTGCACTATGGCGCGAAACCAGCCCTCCGCCAGATCACGCTCGCCATCCCCATGAGGCAGATCTTCGGCATCATCGGCCCGGCCAATTCGGGGAAGACGACGCTCCTGAAGTGCATCAATCGCACGCTGGACTTCACGCCCGCGGCACGCGTCAGCGGCAAGGTGGTGGTGGCCGGCCGCGACGTGGCCGGCTTGCCTCGCGCCGGGGGGGAATTGCCGGGTTGACAGTATACGATTCGAGCAAAGCCGGCACATCCGCCCCCAGTCGCGCAGTGTACGAGTTGCGCCGTCGCGTGGGCATGGTCTTTCCGCTGCCGATTGGCCTGCCGCTTTCGATCTACGAGAACGTGGCCTACGCCCCTCGCCGCGCCGGAATCCACGACCGCGGCGAGCTCGACGCCCTGGTCGAGAAGTGTCTCCGCTCGGCCATGCTCTGGGATGAAGTCAGCGATCGGCTCGACCAGCTCGGCACGCGGCTTTCCGGCGGGCAGCAGCAGCGGCTGACGCTGGCCCGGGCCCTTTCGCACCGGCCGCAGATCCTTTGCCTCGACGAATTCTCGATCGCCATCGATCCGGTGACGACGATGAAGATCGAAGACGTGCTGCTGGAACTGAAAGAGCAGATGACCATCGTGCTGGTCACGAACCTCGTGCAGCAGGCCCGCCGCCTGGCCGATCGCACCGCGTTTTTGAGCGCCGGCGTGCTTGTCGAAGAGGGCGAAACGGAGAAGATCTTTACCCAGCCGGCCAACCGGCTTACCGAGCGCTACGTCAACGGGGAGTTCGGCTGATGGCGACCGGCATGTCAACTCCGCCAACCATGGGTCCATCGTGCCCGCCCAGCATCCAGACCCGGGACCTGAACCTGTGGTACGGCAGCTTCCAGGCCCTGAAAGGCATCTCCTTGGACGTCAAGCCGGGCCTGGTCACGGCGCTGATCGGGCCCTCCGGCTGCGGCAAGACGACGCTCCTCCGCTGCCTGAACCGCATCAACGAACGCTACGGCAACGTCACCACCACCGGCCGCATCACGGTGCTGGGCAAGAACATCTACGATGCCGACGTCTCGCTGAGCGACCTGCGCAAGTCGGTCGGCATGGTCTTCCAGCGGCCCAACCCGCTGCCGATCTCGATCCGCGAGAACGTCCTCTTTGGAGTCCGGGTCCACATCCGCCGGGGGAAGTACAACCGGGCCGAGCAGGACGCCCTGGTGGAAACGGCCCTCCGCGACGTCCAGCTTTGGGACGAAGTGAAGGACAAGCTCAAGAAGAAGGCGACGGGGCTCTCGCTCGAACAGCAGCAAAAGCTTTGCATCGCCCGGCTCCTGCCGCTGAAGCCGCGGGTGATCCTCATGGACGAGCCCTGCTCGGCGCTGGACGCCGCGGGAATCGAGCGGATCGAGGCCCTCATCCACCGCCTGCGCAGCAGCTACACGATCCTCATCGTGACCCACAACATGGCCCAAGCCCGGCGGGCCAGCGACGAGTGTATTTTCATGCTGCTGGGCCGCACCATCGAACACGACAAAACGGTCAACGTCTTTCTCAATCCAAAGGAAAAAGAAACCGAGATGTACGTCACCGGCCGGTATGGATAATAATAAGGAGAACGCATGTCGATCCACCTGCAGCGAGAAATCGACAAACTCAAACGAGACCTGCTGTTGATCTGCTCGATCGTCGAGGAGCAGGTCCAAAAGGCGATCCGCGCCTTGTTCGACCGCGACCCGGAGCTTGCCCAGGAAGTGCAGGCCATGGACGACGACGTCGATCGCCGGGAGATCAACCTCGAGGAGGAATGCCTCAAGACGCTGGCCCTGCACCAGCCGGTGGCGATCAACCTGCGGCAGTTGATTTCGGCCTTGAAGATCAACAACGACCTGGAGCGGATCGGCGACATGGCGGTGAACATCGCCCGCAAGGCGGCCGCTTTGGCCACCGAGGCGGCAATCGAAATCCCGGCCGACTTCGCCGAGATGGGCGAGCAGACGCAGGAAATGCTCCGCAAGAGCCTGGACTCCCTGGTGCAGATGGACGTGGCGCTGGCCCGCGACGTGTGCGCCTGCGACGACGAGGTCGACAAGTTGAAGAAGAAGATTCGCAACCAGATCGAGGGCCAGATCCGCCGCGATCCGCAGCGGATCGAAGCCATGTTGCGGCTGCTTTCCGTTTCCCGCAACCTGGAACGGATCGCCGATTGCGCCGTGAGCATCGCCGAGGACGTGATTTACATGGTCGATGGCCGGATCGTAAGACATCAGGCAGACTGAGGGAGGGCTCTATGCGCAAACCACGCTTGTTCTGGCAACTTTACCCGGCCACACTCTTGATCTCGCTCGTGGCGCTGGCCGCAGTCGCCTGGGACGCCTCGTCCTCGCTGCGCCGTTTCTACCTCGCCCGCACGGCGGAAGACCTCGAATCTCGGGCCCAACTGGCCGCGGACCAGATCGTTCCGCTCCTGGCCGCCAACAAGTATTCCGAGATCCAGGCCCTCTGCAAGGAACTTGGCACGCGCAGTTCCACGCGCTTGACGGTCATCCTCCCCGACGGCAAGGTCGTGGGCGACTCCGAGGAACCGCCGCAGCAGATGGACAACCACGCCGACCGGCCCGAAGTCCGCGATGCCCTGGACGCGGACAAGAACTTAGGCATCTCTCTTCGCCCCAGCAAGACGCTGCAACAGGACCTGCGTTATGTGGCCATCCCGGCCCGCGACCACGGTCAAACGCTGGGCGTGGTGCGGGCGTCCATCGCGTTATCGGCGATCGACGGGGCGTTGGGGGAGATTCGCGGCCACATCCTCGTGGCCTGCCTCTTGACGGCCGTGCTCTTGGCCCTCGCCAGTTTGGTCATCGACCGCCGCGTCGTCAAACCCCTGGAACAACTCAGCCATGATGCCCAGTGGTTGGCCCGTGGCGACCTCGCGCATCGCCTTGCGACGGCCAATTCCGAGGAAATCGGCGGCCTGGCCGAAACGCTCAACCAGATGGCCGCCGACCTGGAAGACAAGCTCGAAACGGTCGTGCGGCAGCGGAACGAGCGCGACGCCATTCTCTCGAGCATGGTGGAAGGCGTTTTGGCCATCGACGGCGACGAACGCCTGCTCCGCATGAACGACGCCGCGGCGCGCCTCTTGGGGGTTGATGCCGGCCGCGTGGAAGGCCGCTCCCTGCCGGAGATCGTCCGCAGCATCGATCTCCACAAGCTGGTGACCGCCGTGATTTCCACGCAGCAGCCGGCCGAGGGCGAGGTCGTGCTCCGCGACCGCGGTCCGCGGTTCCTGCAGGTCCACGGCACGGTGCTCCGCGACGCGCCCGAGGGCCGCAGCGGCGCCCTGCTGGTGATTCACGACGTCACCGACCGCAAACGCCTGGAGAGCATTCGCCGCGATTTCGTGGCCAATGTCTCCCACGAGCTGAAAACGCCGGTGACTTCCATCCAGGGCTATGTGGAAACGCTGCTGGACGGGGCGATGAACGACGCCGAACAACGGGAAAAATTCCTCAAAATCGTCGCCAAGCACACCGAGCGGCTGCACGCGATCCTGGAAGACCTGCTCACCCTGGCCCGCGTCGAACAAGAAGGGGAGAAACCCTCTAGCGTGCTCGCCCGCGGACCGCTGCAGGGCGTGCTGGAAGCGGCCGTTGCCGACTGCGGGGCGAAGGCCGAGGAGAAGAGCATGCAAGTCCATTTGACATGCGCCGCCGAGCTCGCCGCCGGCATGAACGCCTCGCTGCTGGAGCAAGCGGTGGTCAATCTGATTGAAAACGCCATCGCCTACAGCCCGCCGGGCCAGACGGTCGAAGTATCGGGCCTGGCCGGCGAGCAGGAGATCGAGATTCGCGTCCGCGACCACGGCTGCGGCATCAGCCGCGAGCATTTGCCGCGGATCTTCGAGCGTTTCTACCGCGTCGACAAATCGCGGAGCCGCGAATCCGGCGGCACCGGCCTCGGGCTGGCCATCGTCAAGCACATCGTCCAGCTCCACGGCGGCCGGACCGCCGTGGAAAGCGTCCCGGGCGAGGGCAGCACGTTCTCGATTTTCCTGCCGAAGTAAGACGCTATCCGGAAAGCTCCCTTCTCCCTCCGGGAGAGCGGCAGGGGGTGAGGGCCTTATGGCTCCCTGCCGCGGGCCTCCAAGAGCCTATGGCATTGGGGTGCTCGTTCTGCGCAAGCTTGTTCCGGCCTACAGCTCACAGTCATAGATCGGGACTGGCCAGCGCAAAATCGGTCGTTTCTGCGGTTTACCGGAGTGGGTTTTGAGGATCGTTTCTGTTCCGCCACTCCGCATGGCGGATGCCCCGTCGCGTAGCGACGACTGACGGTAGCCGTGGGTTTTAACCCACGGTCCACGGATCGCAGAGGACCCGTTTCGTCGCGTAGCGACGATTGAACGCGGTCGTGGGCGCTGGCGTGCCTTTCAGGCGTCGCCGACCATGCTGCGCACGGTGCCCGGACGCGAGGAGTTTGCGCGGGTAGCCTACCGTGGGTTGAAACCCACCGCTACCGTCAACGGTCGCTACGCGACCGGAATACGGCATTTGCTGCCCCTTTAGCGCATGCTCGCCTAATCGCATCGTGGAACAAAACCGGCATAAGGTCCATGGCGAGCATAATGCCGATTTCGCGCGGGCCAGATCGGGACTACCTTGCCTGCCTCAGCGGGGAAAGCCGGCGAGCCGGCCGCTGCCCGGCAGCCAGCGCGGCGGCGGCGTGCCGCAGTTTCCTCGGCGTGTTATACTTATTGTGGAGCGGCATAGGGCTCGCGCAGAAATAACGTGTACAAATCGTAGCAGGCACACGCCGTGTGCCGTTCCTATTCTACGGCACACGGCGTGTGCCTACTACATTGGAACTGACCAACTTATGTCTGCGCGATCCCATAGTCCGCCCTGGCGTGTGTGACCGACGGTTCCCTGGGATGGAGAACGGCAGACCATGACGAAGCTGATCGCCCTGTTGACGGCATGTGCAATGCTCCCCTGCCCGGCTGCGATGTGCTTTGCCGCCGAGCCACCCAAGCCCAAGTTTGCCACAGAGGGGGCCGGCGTGGTGCTCAGCCTGGGACAGGACAACAAAGTCTACGTCAGTTGCGGCAACATGATCGTCCAGTGCGAGCGGGACGGCAGCAAGATGGTTGGCCTGCCCGCGATGAACAGCTCGGTGGCCGGTGTTGCGGCCAGCTCGCAGGGCCTTATCGGCGTGGCTTACGCTCACTTCACCAAGAACGTGACGCTGTTTGACAGGGATTTCAACGTGGTCAACCGGTTCACGATGATCGCCGACGCGGGCTTCCGCTCGCCGGCCGGCGTAGCCACCGGCCCCAGCGGCGACTTCTACGCCCTGGACCAGGGGCTGGATAGGGTAATCCGCTTCCACCCCGACGGCATCCGCTGCGGCATCTACCGGATCCCCCGCGAGCCGGCCGACGATAAGGGCGAGTTGGCCCACTTCCGCGTCTGCGAGAGAACCAACACCATCTATGTGGTCAACCGCGCCCCGGTGGTCCGCTGTTGCCGGTTCGACCCCAAGAGCTGGAAGTCTACCTGCAAGACGCTCTGGGAAGCGAAGACCGAGGGCGCCCTTGACGCCGGCAGCGGCTTGTTCTGGGGCTACGGCGGGTTCGACGTGGACGAAAACGGCATTCTCTACGTGCTGGAGAAGACCGCCGGTGTGGTCAAGCGCTACGACGCGAGTGGCAAGCCGATGGAGGCCGTCCATCTGGCCTTCACCGACGACCTGAAGCCCACCGACAAGAACTACTTGTGGGGCATCTGCGTCTCCAACGGCGAGCTGCTGCTGCACCGCAGCCATCCCACGGAGATGTTCCAGCGCTACAGCCTCAAGACGGGGGCGAAGATGAATGTCGTCGAGATGCCCACGAGCTTCTACGCCATCGCTAAAGCCCCCAAGTCCAACGACGAGGGCACGATTATCGAGCCGGTCAAGTCCGATGTCGGCGTCCCGGTGGGCCGAAAGACGCTCAGGGTGCTCTTCATCGGCAACAGCCAGTTCCGCTGCGTAAGCGACATAGCGGAGATCCTCGAGGAGATGACGCGCGCGTCGACCGACAAGAACGTTCCGGTGCTCCTGGCCGACGAGATCGTTGTCGGCGGCGTCGGCACCAAGGGGTTCTGGGATGACGGGCTGGCGCAAGCGGATCGCGGCCGGCGGCTGGGACTGGGTAGTCGTCCACGAGATCGTCTACAGCTACGGCGGGGCCGCTACTTTCGCGGAGTACATGCCCAGGTTCGCCCTGGCCGCCAGGAAGGCCGGCGCAAAGATCCTGTTCGTCGCGACGGGCGAGACCGAGCAGGCCAAGGCCGGGGCCGGCACGATGTACGCGGATGCGGTCGCGATGGCCAAAAAGGCCGCCGGCCGCGTGGCAGGCTGCGGCATGTCCTGGACGAAGGCCTGGGCCAAGGAGCCCAAGCTGGACTTCTGGTACACCGACAGGGCCCACCCCAGCGCCAAGGGCTACTACATCAACGCCTGCGTGATATTCGCCGCCCTGACCGACTGCAGCCCCGTCGGCATGGCCGTCTACTCGCACGGCCTGGACAAGACACCCATCACCAAGGATGAAGCCGCGCTTCTCCAGAGGGCCGCCTGGGACCAGTGCCAGGAGGACCGCAAGAACGAGAAGTAGACCCCGGCCGAGAAACGGAAATCACCAAGCGCACGGCGCGGGCTTGCGCCGGCAGCCGAATTGCCCAAAGTCGTGGCACTGGGCACCCCTCTTATGGAGAGAACGCAGAATACGAATCCGATCCCGAGATTGCCACAAGTACTACCGTGGAAGTACAATACGGCAAGCGGCGAAAAGCTTGGTGTCAGGTAAAACGCCGTTGGGCGGTATAGAAGCATGATCGCAAAGGTCGAAGTGATGTCACTGCTGCTCCAGGCATGCCCGTCATTCGCCGGGCCTTGGAAGGCCTATACCGAGTCGGAATACCGTGCGGGCGATGAGCAGCTACTTTACGTAGACCTTGGCGCGTTCGCTCGGCATATCGTTGACTTGTACGAGCACGGGCGGACGGAGGAGTTGCGACCGGTTTTCAACATGATTGAGCGACTTCACAAAGAAGGAGATGCGTACGTTCGCGAGGCGGCGACAATCGGACTGTTGGAAGGCATCCAGAACGTTGCGTCACATCGGTTCGATCCCGAGGTGTTCGTGCCTTTTCTTAGTCCCGAAGCAGCCAAGTGGTGGCATGAGTTGAACGCCTTCTGGCAAGGCAAGCGAAGGTACGTTGGGGAGGGCCTGGAGGGCGTAAGCGCAGATCCGCCCAACAAGGCGTAGCTCGCAGAGTCCGCTACGCGGACCACGCTGCGCGTGGCGAGCACGCCCTCCGTTGAACCGGAGTCGGGCGCAGACCGATTGACACAGTAAATGTTGAGCCTTCTGGACAAACACAAATCACTAACTGCTGAGCGGGCCAAAGCCTATGCCGAGTTGTTCGGATGCTCGCCCTCAGCCGTCTTCCCTCCCGATGTCCTGTTCAAAAAGCCTGACGAGCGTTTTCTAATCGATATCTTCGTGTACACATTGCAATGGGAGGCCGGTGACATTGATGTGGCCGTGACCAACGGTATGTCCGACCAACGAATGGCTGATCTCGGTCACCCGCAAGAGTGGCATCGCCGTGAGTTGATTCAGTACTTTCCCAGATGCACCGAGGATCACGCCCGCCGCTTGCACGACATGGCTTGGCTACCGCTGTTCGATGGATTCTACCTCGACAGCCACCACTCGGTCGGCTGGCTGCCTCCGGCCGTCGCTCGGTGGCAGAATGGCTTCTTCCTCCTGCCTCTCATCAAGCCGCACAGGGAGTTCGTGTTTGATGTCGAAGGCGATAAGGTGTCCTTCCTCTGGCATATACCGATCTCTGACAAGGAACGGGCCTACAAGAAGGAACACGGAGCCAATGCCCTTATTGACCGAATGGAAACAGTGAACTTGCCCTGGGTGTTTGACGAAAGGAATCGGCCCGATTTGGTGGAGTGATATCCAGCCAGGGCAACATTACCGTTTACCGCATATCGGCCCAACACGGCGTACTTCGCAGAATTCGCTGCGCGAACCACGCTGCGCGTGGCGAGTACGCCTCTCGTTGGCCAAACGCAGACATGCCCTACACCGTTGAAATAAACCTCGTTGGCAACAACCTCCATCTTGCCAGCTTCTATCTTCCATGCGGGCAGTACTATTGGCTTCTCGACGATCTCACACGCATCGTGTTCTCCTACGTTCAGTACGCATGGTGCCACCGTTGCGAGCGGTTTGTTGAAGTTGAAAGACTTCCCACAGTCGAGGAAGTTGATACTCGGATTTCGGAGCTTGAGACTAACCGGCACTGTTGGGAACGCCTGGACGAAGAAACCGAGGATCGTTTTCAGTCGTTGGGCCACGAAATGCGTTCGGAGCTAAGAATGGCAGAGCAGCACCGGACATGGCGAGCCGCAAAGGAATGGATAACCACCAGGAAATCGCCGCCGCGATGCCTTGAATGTGGTTCGTTTTTTGCGATAGCAATTATCCCCTTCAATGAGGAGGTTCCGCATCCTGACGGTCGCGGCAAGGTGATCGTTAGGGGCGGTGATCATGTCAACTGCGCTGCCTTTCCCGATCCAGTCTACTTTGATAGAGAAGGAACGCGTCTGACCATCAAGCCGCTAACATGGGCTGGCCGCTGAGCCACTGCGCGGACGCCTTGCCGGTGGTTCCAACGTCCACCCATTGATAAAATGAAAGATACTTCAGGCCTGGCTGGCGTCGGAGAGTACGGCGTCGGCCAGCCCCACCGTTGGCCGAGCATGTCACATTGTAACCCGCGTCCACATGATCTCAACCCGTAATCTCTCGCATTTACCTGACGTGGAGAGTCTACGTCGCCTCTTGCAATCAATGGCCATGCTCGACGCGACGCTCTGCCCAGAGTGGCAGTACCGCTATTATTCGTTCAGCGCCAAATGGTCACCCCAGGAGCAAATGGGGTCAATGCGCGATGGCAGCGGCGATGACTTTTTCGCGCTGTTCAACCCCGCCGGGTGCTGGCTTAAAGGGTTTGCACACGAAGCCCCGATGTCCCCGTATAACAAGATTCCAGTGAGCCCCTGGCCGGGAATCATCGACTCCGTTTCATCGGAATTTGCGGAGTGCCTGAAAGAGCCCGCCTTCAAGATTGAGAACACAACCTTCTGCATCTGGCGAAAGCATAGCGACGCACTATGGCAAAGGGGAGATATAACGTTTCCCGAAGGGCATGCGGACCCTGACGGCTCCGAAAAGTTGTTGTCGCCCCTCGATGGCCAACCGGAAACCTATCGTGATTGGGCGGCGGGCTACTACGAGCGCGACATAAGCCTGCGGGCGGTGAAACATGTCTACGAACACCGACCTTTGAACGCCGCTGTGATCGCCGACCTGAATCCGGAAACAACGCTAGATGACCTTGAAGCGGATCTTGAGGAAATCAAATACCCAGTTTCATAGGATTACGAAAACCGGCCAACACGGTGCGGTCGCAAAGTCGCCTACGGCGACCAGCTTCGGTGGCGACCAGCACCTGCCGTTGGGTGAGCGATCTTCTGATGCAGCGAGGAAAGGATTCCAAATGAGAGTACCTGGAAGCCGACAAACGCGTCGTACGTGGACAAGACACCGTTGCTCAGCAGGATCGTGCCATTGCTCCCGGTGTTGTAGCCGAGATAGAGTCAGACTGAGATTGTCAGGGCCGCTGCCATTGGTTACTCCAGTTTCCGGACAGGCGCTCACCGGTCTTTGCCGGCGGGCGGATCGCCGGGCTTGAAGAACATCAGGTGCTGCCAGGGCAGCCCGTCGAACTGGCTCGACAAGGTGAATCCGTTGCCCGGTAACTCCTTGAGGATCTGCTTCTTGCTCATCTTGTGCAGGGGCTTGATCGGCACATCCGGGTCCTCGGCACGGAACTCGACCAGGGCGATCCGCCCGCGCGGTTTCAACGACTTGCGGATCGCCTTGAGCATCGCCGCGGGCTGCGAGAACTCGTGGTACACGTCGACCATCAGAACCAGATCGAGCGAGTTCGCGGGGAGCCGCGGGTCGTCGTCCTTTCCCAGCACGGGCACGATGTTCTCGATCTTCGCTTCGCGGGCGCGGCGCGCGAGCAGGTCGAGCATTTCCTGCTGGATATCGACGGCGTAGACTTTGCCCTTGGGGCCGGTGAGCCGCGCCAGCTTGAGAGTGTAGAAGCCGTTGCCGCAGCCCATGTCGCAGATGATCTGGCCCGGCTGGACCTTGAGCTCCTTGAGCAATTGCCGGCAGTCTTCCTCCCGTTGCCGCGATTCTCGCGTGAGCCAGTCGGCCCCCGTGTAGTGCATCGTGGTGGCGATCTCGCGGCCCATGTAGCGGGCCGGGGCCGCGGCGGGCTTGGCTGCCGTCGCCGACGCCGGCGGCTCGGCCAAGAGCAGGCCGGGGAATGCCAGCATCAGACAAGACGTAAAACACCCCAGAAGACGAGCGATACGCATAACCGAGCTTGTTCCTTTTCGCGTTCCTGAATTGTGAGTTCCGTTTGAACCCTCCGCCAAAGATCGTACAGCTTGGCAGGCCAAATATGGCAAGAGGGTTGCCGCCCCTAAGCGGCGGCAACCCTCTTCGAAAAATGGCGGGGACAGGATTTGAACCTGTGACCTCGAGGTTATGGGAAAATCCCCTAATCGAGGGTGAAATCGCCTGAAACCAAAACACAGTAGTAGTATACGCCGACGCCCTCTCTATTGCAATCCATCGCAAAGAATCGCATTTATTCGCAGGAAGTGCGCTTAGCCCTTCGCCTGCAATTCTCGCTCGAACGAGCCTCCATACCACGCCTGCGATGATTGCTGTCGCGGTAGAAGGCGACGGAGCGGGCCATGTCGCGGACGAAGATGATGGCGTGGCTGAAGACGGTCATTGGTCGCTCCGAAAATGGCCCAAACGTACTGGTTTCCAGGTTCAACTGGGCACGGGCTTGGGAAGATGCGTGAACTTTCTGGCCGCCATCTGGGATTCTCCGAAATTGGTTTTTGAACGCCGCCGATCAATCTGGCTTCTCAGCGGGTGATGGAGAAGCTGAGGGCTGGAGGCGGTGAGGAGGACAATGCAGGGACGAGTGACGAAGGCCGACACAAAATGTCCGTGGGTGGCAGCGAACGACGGGCCGCAAGTTACAATCCCGTTACACTGTGGCGGCCCGAATTAAATTACGATGGCGATAGCAAATCCGGGCATCGACCGCCGCCGTGGCAGTCGGTACAATCTCAAGAAGCCCTTACTTGAAAGAAAAAAACCATGTTGCAGCGGTTATTACTTGTGATGATCCTGGTTGCCGGGCTATGCTGGTCAACGGTTCGCGCCAATGAACCAGCCTCCGGAAGCAACCACGAACCAATCGTTGTCTTTGACAATCGACCAGAGCTTGGAATTCCGCTGGAAGCCGAGGTCCAGATGCGTGCGGTGCTTTCAGAAAAATCTGCTCTTGGCAAGGGGAGCAACCTGGAGACACTTGCGGGTAATAATATCAAGACAATTCGAATCCGATATTACGATAAGAAGACATGGGCATCCGAGGAGCAAGTTAGCAAGTATGTGGCCGGTTATCTCTCCCAGAAATTGCCAGCCTTCCGCTCTCCGTTTTGGTCCGAGGGACTGGCTTTGCCACAAATTGAGTGCATTGTGGAGTTCACTGACGAGTGCCGGAACAAGCTGCTCGCAGAACGCCAACCCTGTCACGAAGGTCGGCTGCTCATGTGGGCCACCGAGTCTTGCTTCCGTGACGCGACCGGCAAGTGGTGGTTTATCGGTTTGTTCGACTACTATCACAGATTTCATCCCCAAGGCAGTCGTGAGCTTACCCGGCCACTGCCAAAGAAATGAGGCGGGCGACGGTCTGCCTCGTGAGTGTGTGAACGCTGCCCACGGCCCAGAATATGCCACGCTATTCTTGGAGTTGGTGGGGCACTTCCTGGGTGCGGAGGATGCCTTGGACTTGCATCAGGCATTTGCAAGGTGTGGCGTGGTCCACTCGTATCGTGGAGAAGAACAATGCGATTTCAATTAGGCCAAGCGGTTGCCACGCCTGCCGCCTTGAGGGCCATCGAAGATTTCTCATCCAGGACCTAATCCCCTGAGATGCATGAAGATGTCTCCGCCAAGGCAGAGGCGAGGCAAAAGAGGCATTGTGAATAGATCTCGCGGCCCTGCGGAGGCCCAGATACAATGTCCGACCACATGAATATGCACGAATTCAGGTAGCCGTCCATTCTATGAAAACTGGCGCTGCGGTGGTTTGCCCGATTGATTGTAAGGGGGCAAGAATGTTGAGCAACAATCAGTATTAGGATTTCATGGTGTGCGGACGGCCCACTCTATCATCAACTGGGGATCGGCACCCCCGTCGAGCAAAATCGGTAGCAGCTCAGGGTGGTTCGCGCGGACGGTCGCGTTGGCCAAGAGGCGAGTATAAGGGCGGACTTGCGCTCCCTTCTCGATTAGCATCCGTGCCAGTTCTTCGTGACCGCCAGCGACCGCGAAGTGCAGCGGAGTCACGCGCCAAACCGCGTCTTCCTCCTGCTCCTCAGTCAATAAACGCGGGCTTCGACGTAGAAGCCGCTCGACGCATTGCGTGTCGCCGAGAAAGCACGCCGAATAAATGTCGATCTTCGTCCCCGACTGACGCAGCATTGTGGCAAGTCCTGCGCGGCGATAGCGAATAGCGATGCAGTAGGGCTTCAGTAATACCGGGATTTCAGCCCGGATTCGGCCGGGCACATTCGGATCCGCCCCAGCCTCGATCAGATATCTCACGAGCCGGACTTGGTTACCGCGAGTCGCTTCCCAGAGGAAAGTGCGGTCATGCCCGTCGCTCTTGGCCAGCAGCAATGACGGGTCGTGCCTGAGATGACGTTGGACGGCCTTCAGATCGCCGCGTCGCGCATCTTTGAGGATCGTGTCGAGCCCAATGCGGCCGCTGTGGGACTTCGGTTTTGCTTCGTCTCCCCAATCAATCATGGATTATCTTCCGCGGCGGGACTTGCACAGACCGGTTCGCGGTCGTTGCGAGCGAAAACGTGGGCAGCTATGCCAATGAACGGATCGAATCGGGCTGTTGGTCATTCCCTCACCGTGAAATAGCACTTGCCCGTTGAAGCTTTGACGAGGATGGCACGTGGACCGAGCACTTGCATTTCCGTCTCGGGCGTCTTGAAGGAGACCAGGTACTCGTCTCCTAGTTTGGTGATCTCCGTGGGCTGGCCCCAATCTTGTTTGGCTTTCTCAACGAATGCCATCGCCAATTCTCTCGCCTTGGCCTCGCTTATCGGGCCAGTCGAGGCTGTGGGGGCCGTTGCGGATTTCTTTCTCGCCTCCCCTTCGGCCGCCTTCTCCGAGGACGCCTTGGTTTGACCGGCTTTCAATGCCCGCCGGATCTCCTGCCGAGTGAGTTCGGGGCTCCAGGCAACCGCCCAAGCGGCCTTCTTGTCGCCGCCTGCGGGACGCCAGGAAATGCCGATTCGCACGGCCTCCCAGGGCCCCGCCGGGACCCAGACACCGAAGGTTGCCGAGGTCTTGGGAGCGAAGTCTAGGTCACCGTCCCCCCAACCGCACCACCCGATCGGATGCGCCTGCCATTTTCCGGCCTGTTTCAACTCGATCCGGTACATGGGCCTGATCTGGCCCTTGGGGATCGGCGGGCTGACGGAATCGGGCCGGTAGCCGAAATATTGCAGCGTCTGCGTGCCGGGGTTCGTAAGCTCGACGGCCAGCGAAAACCCGCTTGCTTCGCCTTTATTCTGGCGTCCCGCCAAGTGCGAGTGTAGCTCGGGGGGCTGCTGCTTCGCGGGTTGCTGGGGCGTGGGACCATCCTTGGCGCTAGGTTGTTTGCCGGGCGGAGAGTCCGCCAAGGCGAGACGAAGACTCAACCAACAGGCCGTAATCATTAGTGCAAACCGCATGAATCGGCAATACATAGGTCACCTCAGTAAGGGTTCGACGAATGAAAGAGACTACGTTGATATGGACGCCGGACGCGGGCAAGAAGTTCCCGGCTGCCAATCGCCAGCCGCTTAAGTGAAAGGGACAACATGACATTGAGTGAATATTTCGAGAATACCAGAGGTTTTGGCGTCTTGGCGACAACCGACGCCGCAGCACAAGTGGATCAGGCGATCTACTCCAAACCTCTCTTTTCGAACAACGACGACGACGGGACCTGCTCGTTCATTATGGGCAACCGCCTGACCCATGACAACGTGGAACATAACCCAAGTGCATCGTATCTCTTCATCGAAAACGGCGGGGGGTTCGTCGGCAAGCGGTTATCACTGGTGATAGTCGGTGAGGAGGCCGATTCCGAAAAGATCCAGGCGATCCGCAACAGCACCGAAATGAACCTGCCGTTGAGCTACGGCGACTGCAAGTACCTCGTCCATTTCCACATCGAGGGGGTGCGCCCGCTGTGCGGTAACGAATGATGAAGCAGACGTGTCTCATCCTGAACCTGAAGCCCACCATTCGCGATCCTCGAAGAACAAGAACGTTGTTTTCTTGGGAAGGGTCAGTACAATATTATCTGGTGGAAGAGGTCACTCTATTAACGTGGGATAAAGATATGGACGCAGATCGCAGACTTGAAGAGGCCGTGCGAAAAGCAATGGTCTACGACAAACGCCTGTCAGCGCAACCGATCGAAGTATCCGTCAAGGATGGGATCGTTTGTCTCGCGGGCACTGTCCAGTTCTATGGTCGAGCTCTTGCCGCCTATGAGATCGCGGCAGCCGTGCCAGGCGTGCGGGAGGTGTCGAAGTGCCTGGTAGTCAAGCCTCCCGGAAACTTCGCGGACAAGGAAGTCGCCAACTATGTTCGGGCGGCCCTCGATGCGCACGCGGAAGTGCTCAAAGAGGCAATTACGGTGTCGGTATCCGGCGGCGTGGCGACGCTGGAAGGCAGTGTCCGTGACTCCTGGCAGCAGGCCCTCGCAGAGGACATCGCCCGCTCGGCGCGCGGGGTCCGCGACGTGCGCAATCGGCTCGCGATCGATCTTGACCAACAGATCAATGACGAGGAGATAAGCTACACGATTCAATCCGCAATTCGTCACATTTGCGGACGTTCGGGCGCTGACGTTAGGGTTGCTGTAAGCAATCGGGCCGTGGTGTTGTCCGGCACGGTGGCGACGCTGCCGGCGAAGGAACGAGCTGAACGGCTGGCACGCATCCACGGCGCCATGAACGTCCGCAACGACATCGAGGTGATCCTGCACGATCGGAGTTGACGTGTTTCTCCACCTGTCCCCATGGAATTATGCGGGTTTCCTTCCCGCCAGAGAATAGGTAGCCGCCAGATGATTGCGAACGGTGCGACTCGCGGAAAGCCGGTGGGCCTGTTGGCCTTCAACCTTCTGGCAATCCTGATCGGGCTGGTTGCCGGGCTGGGAGCCGTCGTGTTTCGCGGTCTGATTGCGGTGTTCCATAATCTTCTTTTCCTGGGGCACTTCTCGTTCGCCTACGATGCCAATCTGCATACCCCAGCCAGTCCGTGGAGAATATTCGTGATACTCGTTCCGGTGGTGGGTGCGGCCGGAGTGGCGTTCCTGGTAGGAAAGTTGCGCCGGAGGCCAAAGGGCATGGCGTGCCGGAAGTTATGGACGCCATCTATTACAACAATGGCATCATCCGGCCCATCGTGGCGCTCATCAAATCGCTGGCCTCCGCACTTTCCATCGGCAGCGGGGGGTCAATTGGCCGCGAGGGGCCGATCATTCAAATCGGCTCGTCCTTCGGGTCGACGATGGGGCAGGTCATCCGCATGCCCCCATGGCAGCGGATCACGTTGATCGCGGCCGGGGCTGGCGCGGGAATCGCGGCAACCTTCAATACGCCTGTCGGCGGCGTTCTCTTCGCCATGGAGATCATGCTGCACGAAGTCAGCGCGCGAACGATGATTCCACTGGCCATCTCCACGGCGACGGCGACCTACGTGGGCCGGCTCTTCTTCGGGCCATACCCTTCGTTCGTGATTCCCGCCCTGGAAACGCCCTGCTTCCATGTCGCCAACCCCTGGCTGCTGCTTGCATTCGTGGGATTGGGGATTCTTTTGGGCGTCGTGTCCGCTGGCTACATCAAGTCGATTTATGCATTCGAGGACTTTTTTGAGCAACGCGTGAAGGGAAACTATTACACGCGCCACATGACGGGGATGCTTGTAGTGGGCGTCATCATGTATCTCCTGATGATCAAATGGGGTCACTACTACATTGAGGGAGTGGGCTATGCCACGATTCAAGACGTGCTTAAGGGCGAACTCGCGGCGTTCCACGTGCTGCTGCTGCTCTTCGTGTTGAAACTGCTGGTCACGTCCCTGACGCTTGGCTCCGGCGCGTCGGGAGGGATCTTTTCTCCTTCGCTGTTCATGGGCGCCACGTTGGGAGCAGCCTATGGCCTTGCCCTGACCTGCTGCTTCCCGGGAATGGACAAGAGTGTGGCCGGCTTTGCGATTGCGGGAATGGCCGGGGTGGTTGGCGGGGCCACCGGCGCAGTGATGGCGGCGATTGTCATGATCTTCGAGATGACCCTCGACTACAACGTGATTATCCCCATCACGATCACCGTCGCATTAAGTTATGGAGTCCGCAAGGTACTGTGTCCCGAGAGTATCTACACGCTCAAGCTGACCCGCCGCGGGCACCACATCCCCTCGGCCCTCCACGCCAATTTCAGTCACGTCAAACACGTCAGGGACATCATGCAGAGCGGCATCACGGCCATGCCGGCATCCAGCACCCTCGATGCGTTCGCCAAAACCGTCCTGGAACACCCCAAACAATCGCACTTTCTGGTCTACGACGGAGATCGCATTGTGGGGTTTGTCGGCCGGGAGGCTGCCGTGGGGCTCTTGGATCACACGCACGCGGGACAGACGCTCGGGCAAATGGCAAATACCCAATTCGTCGTCGTTCCGGCGGATGCCATGCTGGCCGATCTTCTCGGCGAAATGAACGCCAAGGGCGTGTCCGTTGCGCTGGTAGCCGCCGACGATAAGGCTCCATCCCCCACCGATATTCAAGGAATCGTCACGGAGCACGAAACAGCGGACGCGATGATTCGCTCGGTCGATTTGTTTTGCGACTGAACCTTGCGGAAAACGAATCGTCACCAGGTTCACTTTAAGGCAGAATAAGCGAGGTAAGTTATGTTGAAGAGCATTCTGGTTGGCCTGGACGGGTCCGCGTCGAGCGCCGCGGCAGTCGAGTTGGGCATCCAGTGGGCGAAAAGGTTCAATGCCTTGTTGGTGGGAATCGGAATTGTGGACGACACCACCATTTACACGCCTGACGCCGAGACGTTCGGTGTAGACTACCACTGGGAGCAAGACGAACAACGGATAAAGGAGGCCAGCCACAAAGTCAAGCAGCTCCTGGCATCGTTTGCGGAGCGATGTACCGAAGCGGACATTTCCTGCAACGTGCTGCAAGACGCGGGACTGCCTTATGAGGAAATCCTGCGCGAGTCGCAGCGCTTCGATCTGGTCTTGTTCGGCCATGACACCCATTTCCGTTTTGGAACCGTCGATCAGCCGGATGAGACCCTCTGGAAAGTGCTCAAGCGAGGGCCGAGACCGGTGGTGATCGCGCCGCGCAAGTTGGAATCGGGCGCTTCGGTCGTCGTCGCCTACAACGGCAGTCCGCAAGCCGATCGGGCGTTGCAGGCGTTTCAGTCGTCCGGCCTAGACTTCGGCGAGGAAGTCTGCGTTGTCAGCGCAGACGACGATCAAGAGGAGACTACCCGCCGGGCGGAACGCGCGGTTGAATTCCTACAGCTCCACCGGATCAAGGCCGTGGCACAAGCACTGGGCTCAGTGGATTCGGTGAGCCGGGCGATTCTTCAAGAGGTTCGACAGCGCAGCGCCCGCTTGCTCGTTATGGGAGCCTGTGGACACTCAGCGGTGCGGGAATTCTTGCTGGGCTCCACTACCAAGGCCGTCTTGAAAGAGAGCCCCGCGCCCGTCTTTCTCTGCCACTAGTGCCTTACATCCACTTTGAGCACAGTTACCGTCATGTTGTCGAGCAGTGATTCTTGCTGCCGAAAGTCGAGGACCGCCCGATGTAGACTGCTAACGATCTGACCGGCCGGCTTGCGCTGACTATCCCGGACGACTTGCAGCAGGCGCGATTCACCGAAGAGCGTACCATCGGGAGCAGTTGCCTCCAGGACACCATCCGTGAGAAGAATTGCCAGATGGCCGGGCTCCAGCGCGAGGCTCTTGTCGGCAAGAAATGTGGCATCCGGCTTGACGCCGAGCGGAATTGCTGTGCTTTCAAGACGAGCCTTCAGTTTTCCTGAGGCATCGAGGAGGTAGGCCGGGGGGTGTGCTGCACTGACGTACGAGAACTGCCGCGATTGCGGGTCCAATCGTCCGAGAAACAACGTGACAAACTGATCCGGTTGCTTGTCGGCCAGCAAGAAACCGTTCGCGCGGGTCATCATCTCGCCAACATCGCCCGTTGTTCGCGCGATTACCCGCAGAAACGACCGTGCCGACGCCATGAGCAGTGCGGGGCCAAGCCCGTGACCGGAGACATCGCCGAGAACGATCGCGTAGCGCATCTCGGGCAAGGGGATGTAATCGAAGTAGTCTCCGCTGGTAAACTCGGCTGGAAACGACGCCCCCGCAATGTCGAAACCTGCGAGGGCCGGCGGCCTTTCTGGGAAAAGACGTTCCTGAATGCGCTGTGCCGCGATCAACTGGCCTTCTTGTTCAGGGAGAGTTTTTTCGGTCTCGATACGTCGCTCGATCTGGCATTGCAACTGCCGTGCACCAAGAAGGATGCCAGCGAGGCCGAAAATCCACATGCCTCCATAACCTGCAATACGGCGTAACATCTCTGCTTTCTCCGTGGGCCAAAGGGGAGCCAACGGTACCGAGATGCTGATCCCGCCGCGAAGCTCGCCTACTCGGTATCCTCGTTCGGCGTGGCATTGCAGACAGGACGCTTCGACAATCACCGGTCGCATGGTCCGGAAGAGGTTTACCGGCGGCACCCTCAACCGACGGTAGAGAAATAATCTCTAGGCAACCTATTCACTGATGCCCTCTCGCCATCCAGCCGGCCCGCAGACTGTTGCCCGTTAAACGGCCGGTTGTTTTCTGGCCCGAGCGAGCACCGCGGGCCGCTGCGGGTCCAGAATCCGATAGCCCGCTAGTTTCACGCGATCGTTGACGAAGAACCAGGCGAGGGCATACGCCCACACCAACGAAGCCCAATACCAACCCAGCGGCGCCATGAAAAGCCCGTAGACAGCGATCAGCGTGGCGATGATCTGCGTACCGACCACGGCCCAGAACAGGATGGCCGCCGGCCGGATGGACCAGAAGGGGCCGCGCGTCCTGGTGACGAAGATGGTCAGGTGCCCGGCGACCGAGAGCTTGAGGTACATCAAGGATTGAATCACGTCCGGGCGGAGCTTGAACACTCGCTCGCCCAGGTAAAACAGGCCGAACGAGGCAACAACGCCTGCCACTCCCAGAATCGAAGCAATCGCCAGCACTATCCGCATATTCCAAACTTCGGGCTGGGCGGAATACCGTACGCGATCGTACGCGATGGAGAGAATTGCCCCATCGTTCAAGAGCGCCAGCAGGACGATCATCACCGCAGTAACCGGATAGAAGTTGAAGACGAGAATCGAAAGGGTCATGAACAGCAAGACCCGAATCGTCTCCGCAATGCGATAGATCGCATAACTTTGCATCCGCTGAAAAATCTTGCGGCTTTCCTGGATGGCCTTGATGATGACCGACAGCCCCGGGCTGAGGAGCACGATGTCGGCGGCGGCGCGGGCGGCATCGGTTGCGCCGGAGACGGCGATTCCTGCATCGGCCTTCTTCAGGGCGGGCGCGTCGTTCACTCCGTCGCCAGTCATGCCCACGACGTGGCCCCGATTCTGCAAGACCTCCACGATATGGTACTTGTGCTCGGGATACACCTGGGCGAAGCCATCCGCCGTTTCGATCGCGTCCGCAAGCCGGCCACCTTCGTGATGTTTCGTTTCATCGAAAAGTGCGGCGTCGAGGATGTTGGGGCCGAGCCCCACCTGCTTGGCGATTTCCTTGCCGATGGCTACCTGGTCGCCCGTGACCATCTTCACCCGGATTCCCATCTGTTTGGCCGTATCGAGGGTCGCCTTCGAGTCTTCCCGCGGCGGGTCATAGAGCGGGAGAACGGCCAGCAACTGCCATCGGCCATGCGCGTCGGTCCGGGCGACAGCCAAGGCTCGATCGCCCCGTGCAGCAAACGCGTTCACCGCTTGGTCCACGCCGGCGCGGACCTGGTCCGCGTTGGCCGCCAACGCCAAAACTACTTGGGGCGCACCCTTGGTCACCGAAAAAGTGCGACCATCGCGAGACTTGACCTTGGCCTGCGTCCGCTTGTGAACGGGATCGAAAGGCTGGAAGTGGAGCACTTTGCAGGCATTGCGAAGCTTGGGATCCTCCAATCCGCCGAGCACCGCCATATCGATGGGGTCCTCATCTTCGGCCCGCGAGGCGAGCGCGGCGGCAAGCACCGCCTCTTCGCGGTTCGTGCCATCCACCAGGAACGGCTCGCCAAGGGTCAATTTGTTTTGCGTCAGCGTACCCGTCTTGTCCGAGCAGAGCACGTCCATGCCCGCCAGCTCTTCGATCGAAGCTAAACGGCTGACAATGGCCTGGTAGCGGGAGAGAATGCGAGCTCCCACCGCCATCGTCACCGAAAGAACCGTGGGCAACGCGACCGGCACGGCCGCCACCGTTAGAACCAGGGCGAACTGGAGCGTTTCCATCATCGGGTCGCCACGGAAGAGAGCAACAGTCAGGATGAGAGCCACCATGGCGACAGCGACGATAATGAGAAAATCGCCGATCTTCAGGACCGCCTTCTGGAAATGGCTGACCGTATGGGCCTCCTGAACAAGTTGAGCGGTCTTGCCGAAATAGGTTTGTTGCCCAGTCGCATAGACCACGCCATCGATTTCTCCTTGCCGCACGATGGAACCCGAGTACACGGTGTCGTCCGCTTTGCGTGTTACGGGCAGGGATTCTCCCGTTAGCGCAGACTGGTCCACTTCGATTGGGTCACCAGGCAGCAGTTTAGCGTCTGCCGGCACAATGTCGCCGATGCGTAGCCGTATCAGGTCGCCTGGGACCAGTTCGCGGGCCGCGATCGTGCTCCAATCGCCGTTTCGCTTGACCTTCGCCCGCAACGCCAGCTTTTTCCTGAGCGCGGCGATTGCGTTGCCGGCCTCGTACTCCTCCCAGAACCCGACGACGGCGTTGGCCATCAGAAGCGTAAGAATGATCCAGTGGGGCGGACCCGGCGCGCTGGACAGTTTTTGGGTAAAGTTAAGGTGTGCTGTTTTGACTGAGACTAGCGGCCCGCGACACCCCTCCCAGGTGTCGCGCGGCCGCAAAGCCGCCAGTACCTTTTGTTCTGCTAAAAGACTCTCCAGCCTAAGTCGGCCGTAGGCCGAAATTTTAGCGCCGAAATTGTCGTTGTTTTTGTTGTCGATCGGCCCAGTACACGTCCCATGGATATTGGTTATCTAACGATTGATGTGGTCTACGACGACAGTAGAAGTCGAAGTACCACGTCAAGCCCGCCTTCAACTCGGCTACCGTTTCGTAGCCCTGCAAGTACACGTTCTCGTACTTCACGCTCCACCACAGCCGTTCGATGAACACGTTGTCCAAGGCGCGGCGACGGCCATCCATGCTGATCGCAATCCCCTGCTGTTCCAGCACGCCCGTGAAAGCCTGGCTGGTGAACTGCGTCCCCTGGTCGGTGTTGAAAATCGCCGGCCGACCGCGACGTAACGCGGCCCGGAGGGCCTCCACACAAAAGTCGCTGTCGAGCGTATTCGACAGGCGCCACGCCAGTACGTATCGGCTGTGCCAATCCAAAATTGCAACCAAATACATGAATCCGTGCTGCATCGGCACGTAGGTGATGTCCGCGCCTCCACACCTGGTCCGCCGCCGAAACCACGACGTCCCGCAGCAAATACGGGTAAATACGATGGTCTGGATGCGGCTCGCTGGTCCGCGGCCGCGGGTAGATCGCCTCGATCCCCATCACCCGCATGAGACGCTGAATGCGTTTGCGGCCCACCGCATAGCCTTCTTGCTGCAAACTCCATGTCAGTCTCCGTGATCCGTAAAAAGGCAAGCGAAGGTGTACCTCGTCCATGATCCGCATCAGCTTCAAATCCTCCGCCGACGTTTCCATCCTTTGGTAATAGCACGATGAACGCGACAAGCCCAGCAACTCGCATTGCCTGGTGATGCTCAGGGCCGCGTGGTCCGAGTCGATCAGCCGCCGCAACTCAGTGATCGAACTGGGCAGCTTTTTTTTTGAGCCACTCGAGCTCGACCTTCAGCCGGCCGATCTGTTGGTACAGGTCGTCCAGCAGGGCCTCACGATCTTCTCGTTGGCCATCGTCCGCTTCCGTAAAGACAAGCTCGATATTGGCCAGGAGCTTGCGTTTCCACTGGCTGACCAGGTTGCCATGCACGGCGTACTGACTGGCCAATTCACTGATCGTCTTGTCTCCACGCACCGCCGCCAAGGCCACCTTCGCCTTGAACGTCGAATCGTAACGCTTGCGACTCCGTCGCTTCGCCATCGCTGAATCCTTTCTGAAACTCGGTTAAGGGCATCCATTCCACACCTTAACCGTGCGCCCAGTTTTCCGGGTCCCGCGCACAGAAATCGGCCCAATGATGGACTACCGCCGAGAGGACCGCGGCGATTTCGATCATCCAAGGAATAGGCCCCACAGATAGGTGAGGAACTTCAGCAGGGGGTTGACCTTTTCCTCGGCCAACTCGTTGTAGCCGTATTGGGTCAACCGACGTTGCGCCTCTTCGGCACTCAGCCCCGCTGAAGAGCTTGCAAGTTGCTGCCGCCGTTCGGAAACGGTGGAAGCAGACAAATCGGACGGGCCAGGGCCACGAACCTGGGCAGAGGGCTGGATGCTCATATTTGATCTCCGGAATTTACGGCACTTCATCCTATTGTACCGGGGCATACAATAGACGATACGTATCCCGATTGAATCCGTTATTTGTATTTTTCTGCCTTGCGTAATTTACGCAAACCTCCAGGACGCGATTGGTTTCCAACGACGTGATGAAGCTCGACATGACATTCATTTTTTGGAAAGGGTGAACATGTCCTTCGGCAAGCCCTATCAGAATTGGCCTCCACGGCCTGGTTTTTTGTGGCTGATGTTAGCGGTGTTCGTCCTGCTCGGCGTTGCGTCGTGGTGGCGACTCCGCTGGCATGGACCGGCCGTGTTGGAGCCGGATGCTGTGACGCGGGCGGTGACCCCACGGGGGGACCTGGCTGCCGTGGAAAAGACGACCATCGCCATTTTCCGCCGCAACTCGCCGTCGGTTGTTCACATCACGACGCTGGTCAACGCCGCAACCGATGACTTCGGTTTTGATATCCAGCAAGTCCCCGAGGGTACGGGTTCTGGTTTCGTGTGGGACAAGAAGGGGCACGTCGTCACCAACTTCCACGTGATTCGTGGGGCTGACGTGGCGCAAGTCGTTCTGGCAGATCATTCCACCTGGAAGGCGCACCTCGTTGGGGCCTCTCCCGAAGCAGACCTGGCGGTCTTGGCAATCGACGCGCCGGAAGACCGTTTACAGCCGATCATGGTTGGCACTTCGCACGATCTTGAGGTGGGACAGAGCGTTTTCGCGATCGGAAACCCCTTCGGGTTCGACCGCACGTTGACCACGGGGATCGTCAGCGCGCTGGGCGCGAAATCAGCAGTGAGTCAGGGCGAACCGTCAAGGGCATGATCCAGATCGATGCACCCATCAATCCGGGCAATTCCGGCGGGCCGCTGTTGGACAGCGCGGGCCGGTTGATTGGGGTCAATGCCGCAATCGTCAGCCCTTCGGGGGCCTTCGCGGGCATAGGCTTCGCCATTCCCGTGGACAAGGTTAATCGCGTGGTTACAGAACTGATTCGGCACGGGAAGATCGTCCGCCCATCGCTCGGAATCGAGCCAGCGCCGGATCAGTGGGTTGCGGAACTAGGGCTCAACGGCGTACTGGTGTTGAGTGTCGTGCCCGGTGGCCCGGCGGCCAAGGCCGGCATACGTGCCACGCACCGGATGCCGGACGGTCAGATCGAGCTCGGCGACCTGATCTTGGCGATCGACGGCCAGACGCTCGATTCGGCCGACGATCTGCTGAGCATACAAGACAACTACAAGGTTGGCGATACGGTCACTCTGCTGTTGCTCCGCGACGGGCGGCGGCGAGAAGTCAAGGTTACTTTGGCAGCGGCGAAGTAGGCGGGCTTTCTACACACAAGTGACGCACCCACCCTCTTGCTCGCCCCTGCATTATGATATGATGTTACGGAGTCGAATACGGCCACGATTTTCCTGGCGGACGCAAAGGAGCAAGCCATGATCCCCACTACCAAACGCGGCACTGGAACCGTCGCAGAAAAGAGGGAGGCCCGCATCTCATCGCTGCTGGCAGACCTGGCAAGTCTCGATCCAATGGTGCGGACGAAGGCACGGAAGGCACTGGTTGCCATTGGAAAACTCACCGTGCCTTCACTCATTCAACTCCTGTCGCATCGGAAGCCGCACGTGCGATGGGAAGCGACCAAGGCGCTCGTCGGAATCGCCGATCCGATTGCCGCTCCCGCGCTGGTCAATGCCTTGGACGACCGCGACGGCGACGTGCGTTGGCTCAGCAGCCGGAGGTTTGGCCGCTCTGGGCCCTGGTGCGCTGCAACCTCTATTGGCGGCACTCCTCCAGCGGGCTAAATCGTGTTGGTTTTGCGAGGGCGCACACCGCGTCTGCCACACATTGGTTAAGAAGAGAAAGCTCAGCCCGATTCTGCGGCCCGTATTGGCGGCCCTAAGACAGTCCGAGCCGGAAGTTGCGGCGCCGCTGGCTGCCTATTCCGCGTTATCGAGACTCCGCAAGTTGTCGTGAAAATAGCGTAGGGCCGTGTGTCATGGGCCATCTGTCCCTCGTAATGAAGGAGCCTTGTCATGCCGGATGAAGTCACGCTTGACTATGAACCAGGCGTCTTGCGGGTCTTGCAGACCAAGAGCGAGACGAAGGCATTCTACGACAAGATCGCCAAGGTTTATGATCTCTTGTCAGAGCATTCCGAGCGTCCCATGCGCGAGGCCGGGCTGCGGCTGCTCGCTGCCGGCTCGGGAGAGCACATCCTGGAAATTGGCTTCGGCACCGGCCATATCTTGGCCGAACTTGCCAACGCCGTCGGGCCGACGGGAAGGGTCTTCGGCATCGACATTTCGGAGAACATGTTGGCCCACGCAAGAGAAGCCTTGAGTAACGAAGGGCTGATTGACCGGGCTTCCCTCGATTGCGGCGATGCTGAAAACCTCCCTTACGGCGACAATTCGATGGACGGGATATTCATGTGCTTCACCTTGGAACTGTTCGACACGCCCGATATTCCCAAGGTGTTGGCAGAATGCAAGCGGGTCCTGCGGCCGGGTGGGCGCGTCGTGGTAGTAGCCGTGTCCAAGGAAGGCAAGCAAGGATTCGTCATCCAAGCCTTCGAATGGACGCATCGGCACTTTCCCAACCTGATGGACTGCCGGCCGATCTATACCCGCCGAGCGCTCGTCGCGGCGGGTTTCGTCATGGAGGAATCCCTGACGGAATCCATGTGGGTACCCGTGGAGATTGTAAGGGGCAGAAAGTCGGTCTTGTGACTAAAATCCACGGGCTACGAAGGCAATCCGGCCGGCTCGCCACTCGTTTGCAGATGGTCCGACAACGATCTGACGAAAACTTTGATCTCATCTTCAAGAAGGGGAAGTATTTCTGTCGCGCCGGCCAAGTTGTCTTCGCCTCCCATCGCCTCGATTTGCCGAGCGAATTGGATGGCCCGCGTGACGCCGAAGTAGCGGATTGAGGCCCGAAGGGTATGTGCGGCCAGTCGCCCGGCCGTGGCGTCGCCGGCAGCGGCTGCCTCGGCGAGGGCTGCCATGAGGCGAGGGACCTCCTGCAAAGCGGCTTCGATCACGGTCTTTAGCAAGACAGGGTCGCCTCCCACACTCTTCAACGCTTCGGGCCAATCTACTGAATCTGCGGTGTCTTGCGCAGTCGCTGAAAAAGAAGACGTGTCGCCGGGCTCCTTGGCGCCGATGAACAACGCGTCGATCGCCTGAAACAGTTTCTCGGCCCGGATTGGTTTGGAAATATACCCATCCATGCCCGCATTCAGGCAGCGCTTCCGGTCAACCAATGGACATCTTCCATCTGTTCTCGCGACAACTCCCCGAGGGCGGCGAACTCGTCGAGCGACCGCAAGTGCCAAAGACTTGCCGCAATGGGGTGGTACGGAAATGCGGACTATGTCGGCAATTGCACGGGGTATTCCAGCGTCTTTTGTGCCCGGCAAGAAAGCATCTGATGGATCGGGTATCGATTTGCGAACGACTCAAAACGTCAAGTGGGTTGCCAAGCTGGGCAATGAAACCTACTCCAGTCCAGTGGTAGCCGACGGCAAGGTGTTCATCGGTACTAGCGACAGCACGCTCGCCGATCCGCGATTCGAGCAGACCGGCGGTGGCGTGCTCCTGTGCCTGGACGAGGCAACCGGCCGGCTTTGCTGGCGGCTGGTGGTCCCCCGCTTGACGACAGGTAGAAGAAGCACCGACTTCGACGCGATGGGCTTGGGTATCTGTTCGTCGCCTGCGGTGGATGGCAATCGGGTCTACGTCGTGACCAACCGAGATGAAGTCCTCTGCCTTGATGTGAACGGCATGATCAACGGAAACGATGGTCCGTTCACCGACGAAAGGCATTACTGGGTACCGGTCGGACACCCACCCCTGGAACCGGGGCCGCACGATGCCGACATTATTTGGCGGTTCGACATGACCACTTTGCCCGTGTTCCCTCACGATGCCGCGGCGAGTTCCGTGCTCGTCCATGGAGACGTAGTATATGTTGGGACGGGGATCATTGTGGCTGGGCAGCTCTTCGTCGGCGGTTGCCAGCAGTTGCCTTGCGGCGATCGGGGAGTTCTTATTTATGTTAAAAAGGTCTATTGATTCGGCCGATCCGGTGGTGCCGGAAGGTCGCCGGCAAGCGGGCGACGCCGCACGGGCCGCGCTTTTTCGGGCGGTGGTTCGGGCGGCGATCGGTAAGCAGTGCCCGAGCGTTTCACGGCGGGATCCTTCGGCGCTTGCCTCGGGAACAGCTTTGCGAAGAGGGCATCGACGGCATACTCGCCGTCCACATCAACCGGCGGCACATACTTGGGTTTGCGTTTCGTTGGCATGGGTAGAATCCGTTGTAGGGGACGCGAGCTTGACCCGAAAATGGTCGGCAAGCCGCTCCAGATCTTGCTGGGTGAAAATTCTCTTGTTGCCGACACGGAGGGCCGGTTCGGGAACAAGCTTGACTGCGAGGACGTAGCCGATCCGGTAGGGCTTGACGTTCAAGGCCGCAGCAGCGTCCTTGAGGGTGAGAAGTTTTTCCATGGTGTGTTCTGCTGATGGATTTGGGCGGTTGCGGCGAAAACGAGTGGCCGCAACCAATACAATGAGCATAGCGCGATGGGGGAAAATGCGCAAGAGGAAAAACGCGAAAAAGTTGTGGCTCAGAAAGTTCGCCGCGACGTCGGGCTATGCGCAGGTCGTGGACCGTTCGCCGCCAATCTGACATCACAGCTTTGCCAGCAGTTCCTCAAGCCAGAGCAATGCTTCGCAGCAGAGGTCGTTACTTGCCATGCCGCAGAGGACCTTCCAGTCCTTGCTGGTTTCGATCTCAGCCCGCGCAAATGGGATCTTCCCCGACGTGAGAATCGCTTGTATCCGCTTGATCATCTGGTGCGCCAGGTCGACGAACCGATGGTCGTCGATCTTCTGAAGTTGTCTTTCGATTTGCATGACGGTGGGAAAATATGGCTCCCAGGGCATGTTGTCCCCCACAGCCGCATGCTGGAACTGCAAGAAAGGGGCGCGTGCCCTTTGCCCACGAATCAACGTGTCAAGCGCGGGATGGAGCAAGAACACGGGCGAATCGGGCAGATCGGTCGCGGAATGCTTCAACGCATCGTGGGGTTGGCGAAAGCGCTGGTAAAGAAGCCCCGTTTCGGGATCGGGCTGGAGAACTCCCAACAGCCCGGTGAGATAGAGGTCCAGGAAGGGATGGAAGATGTCGCTTGAATCCTCGCCGAAGTGTTGCAGGCTGCCCGCTTCCAAACCGTTGAATTCCTCGCACACCCGTACGGCATCAGCCTTTTCGAGAATGTTGGCAGGGATGCAGGCGAGGAACCTCAGCCGCGCGTCTCGGTCGCCTAGGCAATTCAGGAAGACGCGAACTTCGTCAAAGACGTTGACGACCACCACCGTCTCGCTCGTTTGCCGCACGATTTCCCGCAGTCGCTTTTCATCGAGCGACGAACGTCTCGTGGAGATTTCCGAAGCTATTGCCACAAAGTCACGGGGCCGCCCGCAAGTATGCCGTCTTATGTATTGAAAGCTGTCTTCAGGTAGTGGGCGCCGCGCGTGACGAACGACGTTGAGCCCCAGGAAATCGGCAAACGACCGACAACCCTCATAGCACCGGGCCAATTGATCGAGCAGCGCCTGCAGTTCTTGTTCAGAGTAGTCAATCGCGGTCGTGGCCCCAAATAGGTTCGACTTGATATCCGATTGGTAGTTGCTGAAAGCCTCCTGCCGGATCGATGCGAAGATTTTTATATGGCTGTTGGCGTTCATCGTTTCCCAGGCCGCCTCGATGAGACCAGCCTGGATGGCGATCCAGGCATCGCGGGAAAGATGGTGGATCGCTTGGTCGACCTTGTCGATGAAGAAATAGATGCCACCGTGGAGCTGCCGCATCTTCTGGTCGAGGAAGTTCTCCGTGCCGTCGATCAGCCGATTTAGCTCACTGACGCGCAGCGCGGTCAATTCCTTGAAGACGACGGTGGGCTGTATCCTTGCGCCGTCAAGCCAGCGGCGGACACGCCCGGGAAAAGGCGTGAGTTCCGTCGCTTCGTGTTGTTCGATGGTCGCCGGAAAGTGCGAGATCGCCGCAATGCGGAAGGCAGCGCTCCACAGGCGCTTCGTATTCGAGAGATTCGACAGGGGCTCTTCGTACCTGGACGAGAGCGTGCGCATTTCACTCATGAAGTCGAGAAAAGGGCGGCCCTCGGGAACCATCGTGATCTGTTGACTCCCCGAAGCGCTGGATCGCGTCAACAAGTGCCGCTTGCATGTCAGCAACAGCGTTTTGCCAAATCCCTTTGTGGCGGAGATGAAATGCCGGTGCTTGCTGGTGAGGAAGTCGTCGATCGAGGCGTTTCGGAACAGCACACGGTCGAGGTCGACAATGTCGATCTGGTTGGCGTCGGTGGCCCAAATCTGGCCGGAACATTGGGCTGCCGGCCGGACCGGCGTAACGGCCATCTCAGGATCGATGCCGATATCGAGCGCCTGCGCCGACGCCTTGATGCGGCCAATCAGCTCGGGCAGGGGCTCGGTGCGGCGATATTCGATCATCGGCGAAGCTCCGAGCATAGAACACCATGCGGGGGCGAGCTTCTCGTATTCCTCGCGAGGAAGCTCGACCAGCAGGGGCAGCATCCGACAGCCGATCTTATGCGCGTGCTCGATCTCCCGCTGGAATTCCACCGATCTCAGTGCTGACCGGGAGATCAACAGGATCATCGCTTGCGACCGCTCGATGGCCGCTTTAGACTGGGTGGAAAAAGGCACGCCGGGGATGGCATTGCGTCCATAAAACCAACAGGAATACCGATAGTTCTCCAAACCGTTACCAATGTGCCTTGCCAGGAGCGATTCTTCGGCCACATGGGCGATGTAGAAGCCGATGCGGTCCTCAGTCGGTGTCGGCACAATGTGGCGATGCGTCCCTTCAACTGCTTTATAGCCAAGTTCGCGGGCGAACTCCTGACAGGAGGCGAAACGCGCGTGGGGTTGCTTGCTTAGCGCCCGCAAGATGGCTTGCTCGGCATGCTCCGGCAAGTCAGGAGCGAATTCCCGCGGCCGAGGCGGCATCTCTTCGACCTGTTGGCGCAACATCGACCATGCGTCCGCGGCAAGAAAAGGCCGCCGCCCAGTCAACATTTCAAAAACGATCAGGCCCAGCGAGTACTGATCCGACCTGGCATCCGTCGGCCGTCGATCCGCCTGTTCGGGCGACGAGTAGGCGGGCGTGCCGGAGTACGCCCCTGTTTCGATGTCGTGTGCGATGTCCAGGGCCAAGCCCAGGTCCAGGATCTTGCATTCCCCGCCTTTGGTCAGGCAAATATTCTCCGGCTTCAGGTCGCGGTGAACGATGCCGTTTGCGTGGGCAAAGTCCAGTGCAGCCGCCATCTCGCCGGTGATTTGGAGCGCTTCATCGAGGGGCATCCTACCGCGAAGTGACATGATGTCCCGGAGCATTTCGCCTTCGACGTATTCGAAAACGGTGTACGACTTCTGATCGTGGAATCCGAAATCGAAAACCGTCGCGATGTTCTTGTGCGCGAGCCGCGCGCCGAGTTTCGCCTCATGTTCGAGTGCCGCCTCCAGATCGGTAATCCCCCGGCGCAAATGCGAAACGACCTTCATCGCCACCGGCCGGTCAAGTCGCAGGTCCTTGGCAAGGAAGACCCGTCCCATTGCCCCACTACCCAGCGTGCTATGGAGGAAATAGCGGTCTGCAACCGTCAGGCCGACCTCGAACTGTCCTTGCAGTTCCACGTCGCGTGAATTATCCCAGTCGGGGCTGATGAAGCCGTTGCTATCCGACCGGCAGAAAAGAAGCGTCGGAACAATCACTTCTCTTTGTGCGGCTGTAATGTTTACACTCATGGCGCAAATCCTCAAATTACACAAATCGAATAAGCCGCCACAGGTCGACTACTCCATCAACGTATCAGGGCAACGTGGCTTGTCAAGACGCCCACTCTCGCCACTGGTTGAAAAGCGGAAGAAGAGAAGACTAGGCAAGAAACTCAAGAAACTGGCAGGCGAGAAACGGAAGCGGATTCTCCGGAAGAAGCCGTATGGTAATGGCCGGTTAGACGCTCGCCCGCCGAAATGGCATCCTGGCAGTTAATCCCCAGTTCTTCCACCGACGCCCCGCGAGGCAGCCAAGGTAGCCCGGCCGGAGTCAAGGCGAATTGCTCATGAGGACCTGTCCAACCATGTTTCACGTTTCCTCTCAGCCCAAGATATACCCAGTCGCTTCTACCAGCGTTTTCGCGGTCAAGTCCCGGGCGAGGAATGCTCAAGCCCACTCCACTTCATGGGCCTGCTCAAAACCACGAATCGTAGTTCATCCTCTTCCGCAGGCTTTGCAGTCCGTGCTTGATCAAATTCGCCGCGGAGGAGACCGTCTTGCCCATCTCTTGGGCAATCTCCTCGACCGCCATCCCTTCAAAATAGCGCAGGCGAAGGGCTTCCCGCTGAGTGGTGGGCAGTTTGTTCATCCGCTCCGCAAGCCGCGAGGCATTTTCGCCCCTGATAACCCGCTGGCTGAGCTGTACTTTGGTCAGCCGCCGGCTCGTTCCGCTGGAAGGGGGTGCTACCATCGTACTTGTCGAGAGACTGTTCAGTCCGAAGACTTTGGTTTGCGGCCAGGACGTGCTTGCGGACTAGGTTTCGGAGATTGTTCTGATGAATTCGCCGTATCCAGGCCGAGAATTCTCCTTCGGTTAGTCCCTGAAAGGTGGAGAACCCCCGATGCACGCTGGCCATAGTATCCTGGACAACGTCTTCAGGATCGCAGCGGCGGCGCAACCTGGGGCCGATCCAGTCTTGTGCCACAAGGCTAAGATAGGGGCGATAATAGTCCAACAACTGCCCAAGCCGTGCCGGGTCGCTTCGAGCCTGGCGGATCAGGTCGTCCACGCGAACATCGTCATCATCCATCGCAAAGCCTCCAATTTGGGAATCGCCCAGGGACTTGTGCAGGCACACGATGTCAGCCCGTGGTTAAGCAATCGTAGCCGTTCACATCCTGGCACACGCCGAGAAATTGGGTCGAACGCCACGGCTGCGATTCTACCTTGCCTGTGCGGAAAAGTAAAACGCCCGAAAAGCTCCAAATTCCTGGCGAAACTGCTTTGAAAAGGAACTCTCCGGTGGGTATGGGGCATTTTCGTGCCCCGGCAGCGGATGCGGCCAGGTACGGCAGCAGGCCGTAGGGTCAGCAGATGCACGAAGGGATGTGTTGAGGTGCAGTCGCCAGGAAAAGAACGACTGCGACCGGACTCGCTGAAAAGACCATGAACGATCAACGCGGGAAGTCCTCGGCCTTGCCAAGAAGGGACCACCCAAGGGTCCCAGACGGAGACATCCAAAACGAAGCCCCAGGGCTTCGGTGAGGGCCGTGCGTCCCTTGCCGGAACCACGAAGCGAAAAACCAACGGGAAAACCACTTGACAACTCAACCCTTTCAGGGATGCCCCACCGCCGCAGGTAAACGGTCGCGAAATGCTTCCGACTTGATACGGCCAGCCGTCAGACCCTGGAGTGGTCGTCGACACCGGCCTACCCAACCTCCGCGGCTGAGCGGCTGTTCGGAGAACGCATTCTCTCACCCCCCAGACAGGTCTGAGCCAAGGCCGGCACGGTGTTGGTTTATCCCCCAGTACCTCGCGCTTTCTGAGCTTGAACCTCGCCGCGGCGCCGGCCTTTTATCGAGCATCGCACCAGGCATCCCCACTCACCGCCTATAACGAATCCTACCCTACTGGCAACGGTACTTTGCTTGTGGATCGGCCGGGAGTTATGATACCAAAACCTGCCCGATACGCCCCCCACGGCCGCTCCCCGCGGGTGGCCGTCAACTCACCCGCCACTTCAAAGAGGATTCCATGAGGATCGAGATGAACCACGTGAACCGTTGCGCCCGCTGGCGGTTACGGCCCGGCTAACGACAAGCGGAGTATTCGTGTTGGCGATCGCGGCCGCGTTGGCGACGACCGGCAGCGCACACGCCGGCGATCCACGCCCGGCGCCGCCGGACCTCACGCAGGGCAATACCGTCGATCGCACGCAGACCTACAATCTCGGCGCGACGGGGCTTCGCGGCTGGATTTACACCAAGCCAGCCAACTTCTTCGAGAGCTGCCAGGGCCGGACCACGACGGCCAGCCGGCAGATCCTGGTCACGCATGTCGGGGCCAAGTCGCCCGCCGATGGCGTAATGAAAGTGGACGACGTGATTTTGGGCGCGGGCGGAAGGCTTTTCACCGACGACGCCCGCAAGAGCATCGCCTGCGCGATTCAGGAAGCCGAAAAGGAAACCAACGGCGGCATCCTCAAGCTCACCCGCTGGCGGGCGGGCAAGACCGAAGAGGTGCAACTCAAGTTGCGCGTCATGGGGACCTACAGCGACACCGCGCCCTACAATTGTCCCAAGTCCAAGCGGATCCTCGACGACGCCTGCAAAGTGTTGGACAAGGAGCCGCTCGAAGAGAATCTGTGGGGAGCGGTGAACGGCCTTGCCCTCCTGTCCACGGGCAGACCCGAGTATCTGCCCAAGGTGCGCCGGCTCGCGCGGAAGTTGGGCCCGAAGACGCTCAAACTCGATTACTCCGGTTTGGGGGCCTGGGAGGCCGGCTATCGGAACATCTTCCTGTGCGAATACTACCTGCTCACCGGCGACGAGGAGGTCAAGCCCGCGATTCGCGAAATCACGATCAACACCGCGAGAGGGCAAGGCATGTACGGCACGTTCGGTCACGGATTCGCCGAGCTGACGCCGGACGGCAAGATCCACGGATCGATTCCGCCCTACGGCCCCGTGAACGCGGCCGGCCTGGCGGCCAATCTGGGGATCGTAATGGGCAAGAAGTGCGGCATCGACGATCCCGAAGTCGACGCGGCCATCGACCGGGCATTGAAGTTCTTCGGCTACTATGTCGACAAGGGGGCGATCCCCTACGGCGAACACGAGCCGTGGCCCTATCACGAGAACAACGGCAAGAACTCGCTCACGGCCGTGTTCTTCGCTGTGCAGGGAGACCGGACCAGAGAGACGCAGTTCTTTGCCAAGATGTGTACCGCCGCCTACAAGAACCGTGAATACGGCCATACCGGCCAGGGCTTCAGCTATCTGTGGAGCACCCTGGGCGCGAACACCGGCGGGCCGGAAGCGGCGGCCGCCTTCGTCAAGGAGTGCTCGTGGCACCTCGATCTGTCGCGGCGCTGCGATGGATCGTTCAACTACGACGGCGGCGAACAATACGGCGGCGGAAAGCCGGAAGACGACACCTACTACGGCAAGACCAGCTACTGCGGCCTGAGCCCCACGGCCTGCTATGTTCTCGCCTACTCGCTGCCGTTGAAGAAGCTCTTCATCACCGGCAGGAACGCCAATCCGAAGAACTGGCTGAGCAAGAGGGAAGTGGCTGACGCGATCGCCTCCGGCCGCTTCGACCTCGATCGCAAGGCCAAGAGCGCGGAGCAACTCGTGGCGGCATACAGCGACTGGTCGCCGGTCGTCCGCGGCTGGGCGGCCGAAGAGCTGGCCCGGCGTCCCGAGGCGAAAACGATGGTGCCCAGACTCATCGCCATGGCCGAAGGCAAGGATGTGCATGTCGCTCAGGGGGCCTGCGAAACTCTAGGCTTCCTCAAGAGCCAACAAGCCATACCGGTATTGGTTCGTTTGCTTTCTCACGAAGACCGCTGGCTGCGCTTCAAGGCGGCCGAAGCCATCAAAAAGATGGGCGGTGAGGCCAAGCCGGCCGTTTCCGACATTCTCAAGGCGGTTATCCAAACCGCAGAGCCCCTCCAGCCGATCCAGTGGGCCGATTCCATCCAGCTCGCGCACGGGCAGTTGGCCGCTGCCCTGTTCGAAAGCGGACTGACGCAATCGCTCAAGGGGGCCGATCGGGAGCTGCTCTACCCGGCGATCCGAGCCCTGGCCACGAACGCCGATGGAATGGCGAGAATGCGTTTGAAAGGCTTTTTTGAGAACGATCTGACCGTGGAGGACGTGCAGGCTCTGGCGCCCGAGATCTTCGCCGCCGTCAAAACGCCCAGTCCGGCGGACAGGATGTTTTCCAACGAGTTCCGCATGGGCGCGTTCAGGGCATTGACGAAATACCACTTCAAAGAAGGCATCGCAGCGGGCGTCCTGTTCGCGAAAACCCAGGGCGGCCACGGCAGCGAAAGCCGGACCGGAGTGATCATGAAAGAGATCGTGGGCTATGGTACGGCTGCCCGCAGAGTGCTGCCGGAGCTGAGAGCATTGATCGATCAGTTCAACGCGGACTGCAAAGCGGGTGGGTTTCCCGAGGACTGCAACAAGCAGAGAGTCGCCTCCGTCGAAGAGGCCATCAAGGCCATTGAATCGGCGACCACGCAGCCCGAGTTGCGGAGCATTGCGCCGGCGCAGGCCAAGGGCATTCCAGAATAATCAGGACCTGGATCGTTAGCACACATTCCAAAGGACAACAACCATGATGAAACCAATCCTGCTGGGCACGGCCCTGCTTGCGCTGCTCCTGCAAACTGCTTCCGCCCAATACGAGGGCTGGCAGCATTCGGGCTCGCTGTGGATTCTCACCACGCCGGAAGGGGCGAACCTGCCGGCCACGGCTGCGGAAGAGGGCTTTCCATTGCTGGTGCGTCTGGACAAGGACTGGTTCGATTTCAGCCAGGCGAGAGCCAAAGGCGAGGATATCCGCTTCGCCAGCAGCACGGGCACGCCGTTGGCGTATGAGGTGGACGAATGGGACGCGGCCCAGGGCACGGCCAGCATCTGGGTCCGGATTCCCATGATCAAGGGCAAGGCGCGTCAGGAACTGAAAATGTTCTGGGGCAGGGCTGATGCCTGCAGCGAGTCGAAGGGAGCGGCGGTGTTCAATGAATCGAACGGTTACCTGAGCGTCTGGCACATGAACGATCCGGTGAAGGACGTGACCGGCAGACTGGAGGCGAAGGATACGGGCACCACTTCGGCTCCCGGTGTGATCGGCAAGAGCCGGCACTTTGACGTCGGCAAGGGCATCACCTGCGGAGAGAACATCACGTCCTATCCGACCGGTTCCAGCCCCCATACTTCGGAAGCCTGGTTCAAGGCCGAGCAGTCAAATGCGTCCATCCTGGGCTGGGGAAATGATCATCCGCAAGGCAAACTGATTATGCAGTTGTTCAGTCCGCCGCACATCAAAATCGAGTGCTGGTTTTCAGGAGCGGACGTTCGCGGCGAGAGCACTCTTCCGTTGTCCCAATGGGTTCATGTGGTTCATACCTTCCAGAACGGGAATTCACGGATCTACGTCAACGGAGCCCTTGATGGCATTTCGATATCCACCGGAGCGCCGCTGGCGATCAAGAGTCCGGCGCGGATGTACATGGGCGGCTGGTATGACAATTACCGGTTTGTCGGCGATATCGACGAGGTCCGCATTTCCAAGGTCATGCGTTCCGCGGACTGGGTGAAACTGCAATACGAAAACCAGAAGCCCCTGCAGACGGCGGTCGGACCGCTCGTACAGGCAGGCGCGAACTTCTCGGTCTCGGAGAAGCGGATCACCGTGTTGGAAGGCAAAAGCGCCGCGGTGTCGGCGGAGGCCGGCGGCGCCCAGAAGGTCTATTGGATCTTGAAGAGCGGTGACAAAGAAACCATCGCCGCCGTGGACCGCTTTCATTTCACCTTGGGCGCCGGCCGGGTGACGGGCGACCAATCGCTCGCCCTGCGGTTCAAGGCGGTCTACGCCGACACGGTTAAGACCCTGGACATCCCGGTCACGATCAAGGAGGACATTCCGGAACCGGTATTCACCCTGAAAGCACCGGCGACGTGGGATGGCCGCGAGACCATCGAGGTGACGCCGCAAATCGCCAATCGCGAGGCGCTTCAGGCGAAGGGAGTCGGCGAACTGAAGTATCGTTGGAACGCGTCGGGCGTGGCCGTGATCAAGGAGGCCGTGCCCGGCAAACTGCTGCTCAAGCGGTCGCAGAACAGCGGCACGCTGCACGTCACGCTGGCGCTGAGCAACGGCGGCGCGGTGATTGCATCCAGGGCCACGATCACGGTCCAGGAGCCGGCGCAGGATGCCTGGGTCGAGCGGATGCCGGACAAGGATGAGAAACCCGTAGACAATCAGTTCTATGCCCGGGACGACAAGAACGAGGGCACGCTTTACTATAACGGAACATTGCCCTCACCCCCTGCCCCTCTCCCGAGTACGGGCGAGGGGAGTAAATTGCCCTCGCCCGGCGACTCCGTCGCTGCCCCTTTCCCGAAAGGGGAGAGGGGAGTTGAAGCTGAATCGGTCTTCCTCAAGGTCTATGCCGACGACAATTTGATCAAGACCGAAAGCCAAGTGCCCAAGGCGGACAAAACCTATGCGCTGGTGGCCAAGCTCAAACCGGGCCTCATCCAATACAAGGTAGAGTTTGGCACCAAGCGTGGGAACACCGAGACAATTCTGCATACGGCCGCCAGTCTGGTGTGCGGGGATGCCTATCTGATCGATGGTCAATCCAACGCGGTGTCAACCGACTGGGCAGGAGAAGCGAGCGAATACTCCAGCCCGTGGATCCGCAGTTTCGGTTCCATGGAAGGGGATATCAGCAAAGGCTGGGGCAATGCGGTCCGTCGCGCGGGCGGTCAATGGCAGATCGGCTATTGGGGCATGGACCTTGCCAGGCATCTGGTCCAAAGCCGGAAGATCCCGATCTGCATCATCAACGGCGCCGTGGGCGGAACGCGGATCGACCAGCATCAGCGGAACCCGGCCAATCCCACGGATGCGACCACGATCTACGCGCGCTACTTACAGCGCATAAGGCAAGCCCGGCTTACCCACGGCATTCGCGGCGTCTTGTGGCATCAGGGCGAGGCCGACCAGGGGGCCGACGGTCCGGACGGCGGATATGGCTGGGAAACGTACCAACAGTATTTTGTCGATATGTCGGCGGCCTGGAAACAGGACATGCCCAATATCCAGCGCTATTACCTCTTCCAAATCTGGCCCAATGCCTGCAGCCAGGGCGGTACCGGGCAAAGTGACAAGCTGCGTGATGTGCAGAGAACTCTGCCACGCCTCTATTCACACATGAGTGTCATGTCGACTCTCGGCATCAAGCCGGAAGGGGGTTGCCATTATCCGGCCGCCGGTTATGCCGAAATGGCCCGGTTGATGGGCACACTGGTGGAACGGGACAGCTACGGAACAGTTTTCGACAAGCCAGTTTCACCGCCCGACCTGAAAAAGGCAACCTACACGAGTGACAGGAAAGTTGAAATTGCCTTGGAGTTCAATCAGCCCATGGCCTGGAACGATGCGTTGCTAAGTCAATTCTATCTGGATGGAGAAAAGGGAGGAATTGTCGCGGGTGCGGCGTCCGGCAACGTGGTTACGCTCAAGCTGGCGACGACCGCCGATGCGAAGACGATCACCTATCTCGTTGACCGAAAGTGGGACTCCAAGAACCTGTTATACGGGACCAACGGCATCGCCGCCCTCACGTTCTGCGAGGTGCCGCTGGAGCCCGCAAAGTCGAACCCATCTGAGACCAGTCCAGCAAAGGAGCACTGAGTCATGTACCGCATCGTATCGTTGCGCAATAGTCTTCGCCGGACATCTCGGCTGGCCGTGGTGGCCGTCACGGTCGCAGTCGCTTGGCTCGCCGACGCCATGCAGGCGGCGTCACCTAACCCCGAAAGCCTCTCACTCGATGCTTTCAATGTCATCTGGGACAGTCCGAGCGAGAATGCGCACGGGTCCATGCCCTTAGGGAACGGCGACGTGGGCATCAACGCCTGGGTGGAGCCGTCTGGCGACCTGGTGTTCTACGTCAGTAAGACCGACGCTTGGGACGAGAACGCGGGCCTGTGCAAGATTGGCCGGGTGCGGGTGAAGTTCGATCCGCCGCTGGCGCCGAAGGACGGCTTCCGGCAGGAATTGAAACTCCGCGACGGCGTCATTCAGATAGAATCCAAAGTCCGGAGTCAACCGTCCAAGATCCTGATTTGGGTGGACGCCGACCAGCCGGTGGTCCGCGTGGAGACGGAATCGGCGGTGCCCGTCAGTTGCCGCGCGGAGGTGGAGTTGTGGCGCCTGCGTGAGTTGCCCATGAGTTCCATGGATGATTACGGTTACGGCGGCGGCCAAGATACGAAGGTAGAAGCCTACCGGAAGATGACGACGTTGCCGGATGTGGTCGCGATCTCCACGGCGCCGCAGGTGGTCTGGTATCACCGTAACACGCGATCCCTTTACTCGGTATGCCTGGAGGTTCAGCATCTCGAAACGCTCAAAGGCCGATTCGCCGATCCGCTCTTGAATCGCACATTCGGCGCGAGTTTGCGGGGCGGCGATATGGTCCAGGATGGGGCCAGGGCCCTCAAATCGTCCCAGCCGGCCAAACGGCATGAACTGTCGGTGTGCGTGCTGGCGGAGCGTGCCGAGACGCCCGACGCCTGGCTGAAGGACCTGGATCGCGTCGAGCGGACCGCGCGGCAGTCCGGTTTCGACCAGGCGCGACGGACGACGGCGGCGTGGTGGCAGGCATTCTGGAACCGGAGTTGGGTGTTCGTGGGCGGAAAAGCGGGGGCTGGCAATGGCGATGCCGCACCGCCGCTGGAACTGACCCAGGGATACGTCCTGCAGCGCTTCATGAATGCCTGTTCCGGCCGCGGTGGTTCGCCGATCAAATTCAACGGCTCGATCTTCACCGTGGAGAAGCAGCCGGGGGCCTCGCCGGAGACTCCGGATGGGAACCCCGATTGGCGGTGTTGGGGCGGCAGCTACTGGTTCCAGAATACGAGGTTGTCCTACTGGCCGATGCTGGCCTCAGGCGATTTTGAGATGACCGAACCGTGGTGCCGTATGTATCGCGAGGCGCTACCCCTTAGTAAGGCCCGCATGCGGGCCATCTATAAATTCACGGATGCCGCCTCGTTTCAGGAAACGATGAATTTCTGGGGCATGCCGAACAACCGGGATTATGGCTGGACCAACAACGGACCCGAACCGGGCAACGTCTGCATCCATCGCTACTGGAGCGGCGGCATGGAACTGACGGCCTTTATGCTCGACCGTTACGACTTCACTCAGGATGAGGAGTTCGCGCGCGACACACTCGTGCCGCTGGCCGATCCGATCATCTCCTTCTTCGACCAATACTGGCCGAAGCGCGACGCCAACCGGAAAATCATCTTCGATCCGGCCCAGTCGCTGGAGGCCCTGCCATGGACGGTCAATCCCATGCCGGAGATCGCGGGCTTGCACTTCATCTTGCCGCGCCTGCTGGCCCTGCCGAAGAACCTCACGACCGAAGCGCAACGTGTGCGTTGGACGCGGATCTTTCAGGAACTCCCCCCGCTGCCAGTTGCCGAGGTCAATGGAGTGAAACTCCTGCGCCCCTCCGGGACGTACCGTCCCGGCTCAGGCACTTTTTCCGAGAACCCCGAGTTGTATGCCGTGTTTCCCTACCGGGTCTTTGGGGTGGGCAAGCCCGATCTCGACATGGCCCGCGCCACCTACGACAAGCGCGTCAACCGCACGAACTTCGGCTGGTGCCAGGACAGCATCCAGGCCGCCTGCCTTGGGCTCGGCGATGAGGCAGGCCGTCAGGTGGTCGCGCGGGTCACGAGCCACCGAGCTTATCGCTTTCCCGCGATGTGGTCGGGCTTTGACTGGATACCCGACCAGGACCACGGCGCCAATATCTTGACCACGTTGCAATTCATGCTGCTCCAGTCCGATGGCAGGAAACTCTACGTCCTGCCGGCCTGGCCCAAGAGCTGGGATGTCTCGTTCAAGTTGCATGCGCCCTACAACACGATGGTGGAGGGTGTTTTCAGAGCGGGCAAATTGCAGCGACTGACGGTCACGCCGCAGTCGCGAGCCAAGGACGTGGTCAATATGCCGGCAAACTGAATCCACGGCAGTTGCAGTTAATGCATGCTGGAACGGAAAGTGAAGTTGAATGCGATGAACAAAACGAGACACACAACCACGAGAATGGCATCGGCTTGGCCGGTGTTGGTTACCGCCCTTGCGACGCTGTCCTTCGCCCCGGCCGCTCCCGCCCTGGAACTGAAAAACCTGCACTGCGAGTACCGTTCCGATCCGCTCGGAATCGATGCCGAGAAGCCGCGGCTGAGCTGGATCATTACCGATTCAAAATCTGAAATCTCAAATTTCAGATCTGAAATGCCCCGTGGCCAGACACAGACCGCGTATCGGGTCCTGGTGGCGAGTTCGCAAGACCTACTGGAGAAAGACCAGGGCGATCTGTGGGACAGCGGCCAGGTAGGTTCGGATCAGAGCATCCAGGTTGAATATGCCGGCAAGCCGCTCCAGTCGCAAATGGCTTGTCACTGGAAAGTCCGCGTGTGGGACAAGGACGGCAAGGCCTCGCATTGGAGCGCCGGCCCTCTGGTCCATGGGCTTGTTGAAAACGGGAGATTGGCAGGCGAAGTGGGTCAAGGCGGGCGGTGAGACTTCGCCATGGTTGCGCAAAGAGTTCATCCTTGCGGCCGCACCCGCGCAGGCGACGGCCTTCGTGAACGTGAAAGGTTATTACGAGTTGTATGTAAACGGAAAGAAAGTCAGCGACGACGTGCTGATGCCGGCCGTGTCGGTTTACAAGAAGCGCTCGCTCTATAACACCTACGACATCGGCAAGTACCTGCGGCCCGGCCGAAACTGCGTGGGGGTGTGGTTGGGCTTGGGCCTGGTCTTTCGCGGGGATACCGCGCCGCTGGCTCGGGTTCAACTCGATCTGTCGGTTGGCGGAAAGCGCAAGGTCATCGGCACAAACACCACCTGGACCTGGACCCCTAGCACGCACACCGAGTTCCGCTGGGGCTGGTGCGGCAACGGCCGCGAACACATCGACATGCGCCGCGACATTCCGGACTGGAGCAAGCCGGGCTGCGCTGACGGCAAGTGGCTTCCCGTCGCCGAGGTCGCGGATCCGAGCATCACGACGTCGGCCCAGTCTTGCCCGCCGAACCGCATTATCAAGACCCTCCCGATGGTGTATTGCCGGGAACTGCGTCAGAACGTGTGGGAGTTGGACTTCGGCACCAATCTGACCGGTTGGATGAAGCTGCGTCTGCCGAAGTTGGAAGCCGGCCGGCAAGTGACGATCCGTTTCGCCGACAAACGGTTAGCCTCCGCCAAGGAGGAAGTCACCCCGGTCCGCAAGTACGAGTTGGCCCCGGGCACATGGAAGATCGAAACCCCCAGCGGGCCGATTGCCTACACGGTCTACAGCCAGAAGGATTTTCCGAGCTGGGGCTACATGCTCGCGCAGGGCGCGACGACGATGTGGGAGCAGTGGGACGGCTATTGGTCCCAGATTCACTCCTGCTATACTTGTCCCGGCGGCTGGATGTACCAGGGCCTGGCCGGCATCCGCCCCGATGAAGCAGGCCCCGGATTCAAGAGGATCATCATCAAGCCCGCCGTCGTCGGCGACCTGACGTGGGTCAAGTGCCACTACGATTCGATCCACGGACGCATTGTCAGCAACTGGCAGCGTGAAGGTGGCAAACTGACGATGGAGGTCGCCATCCCGGCCAATACCACGGCAACCGTGTACGTGCCCGCCGGCAGTACAGCGGCCAAGGCCGGACTGCACAACGGCGAATTGATCATCGCCTGCAACGGCCGGGCGGTGCGGACGGTCGATGACCTGCGGACATTGCAGGATCAAGCCGCCGGCCGCAAGCTGACCCTCGCGGTCATCGACCGCGAGATACCGCTGAAGATCGAGTTGAGCGACTACGCGTATGTCGTCATGGAGTCCCAAGCAACCGCCGATCTCAAGGCGGTCCCCTTGGCACCGGTTTCGGCCGTCCTCCCCGCGAAAACACTGCCTTCCAGGAACTGCAGGTAGTACCCGTGGCCGCGCAGCGGTAATCGTTAAAGACGGAGAATGAAAATGATTTCAGCACGATGGCTAATGGGCAAACCAGTAAGAAAATATGTCTACTCGACATTGAAATATCGCATCAACAGGTGGAAATTCGCCAGAGGCTGACATGCGTCAATCTGAGCAACCCCAGTCGTCCAAGCAAGCCAAATCGTGCCTTTCGTCGGCCTGCCGGTGTCATGGCGGGATAAGCCGCCGAGATTTCGTGGAAATCGTCGGATTAGGAACGGCCGCAGTCCTGGCCGGTAGCCTGCCCGTGATGGCCGGGCCGTTCACGCGCGAGGATTTCGAGAAACTCGTGCCGGCGGACAAAAAGCTTTCTTCGGAATGGATCAAGTCCCTCTGCGCGGGGCGAGCGAACCGTATATCGCGGCAAGGAACTCGACAAGATCGGCATGCCCATTGGCGGCATCTGCGCCGGCCAACTCTATCTGGGCGGCGATGGCAAGTTGTGGCATTGGGACATTTTCAACCAGCCGAGACGGACCGATGGTTCCGCCTATCTGCATCCCCTTGTGCAGGCGTCGCCGCTAGAGCAAGGCTTTGCCCTCGAGGTCGCTGTCGGCGATAAGAAGTTCGTGCGCCCGCTCAATCAAGCGGGCTTCGCCGACATCAGCTTTTGCGGCGAATACCCGATCGCCAACGTCGAGTATCGCGATCCTCGCGTCCCCGTCTCGGTTGCGTTGGAAGCCTTTTCGCCTTTTGTACCGCTCAATACCCAAGACTCCAGCATGCCGGCGACGGTGCTTCGTTACACGGTCAAGAACACGGGCAGCGCCAAAGTGGAGGTGCGGCTGGCGGGTTGGCTGGAAAACGCCGTCTGTCTTGTTTCCGCCCCCGGCGATGCGGCCAAGCGGCGAAACTGCGTGCAGCGGGGACAGGGAATGCTGCTCATTCGGAGCGATGTCGAAGACGGCCCGGCGGAAAGAGTCTTGAAGCCCGAGCGGCTGTCTGAAGCGGACCTCAAGCAGCCATTGGACATGGGCACCATGGCCCTCGCCTTGCTGGAAACCCAGGCTTCGGACCGGGCCGCGGCGGCGATTGGCGCCGGCCCTCTGCCCGCGGCGGCCTTGGCCGCCGTGCCTGCCGATCAGGCCGGGCAAGCGAAGGGCCACAAGCTCATCGGGTCGCTCATCCGCTCGATGTCGCTCGAAGCTGGGCAGGAGGCAACCGCCACATTCCTCATCGCCTGGCACTTTCCGTACTTGGACATGCAGAAATGGCACATCGAGCGGATGGAGACCTTGAAGGATAACGGCCGCCACTATGCCACGCGGTTCCCCTCGGCCGCGTCCGTCGCCGATTATATGGCGTCCCATTTCGCTGCGCTCCACGCCCAGACGCGGCTCTGGCACGACACCTGGTCAGATTCCACGCTGCCCTACTGGTTCCTCGATCGCACGATGCTCAATACGTCGAGCCTGGCGAGTTCCACCGCGCACCGCTTTGCCACGGGGCGGTTCTGGGGTTGGGAAGGCGTCGGCTGCTGCGAGGGCACCTGCACGCACGTCTGGCACTATGCCCACGCCGTGGCCCGCTTGTTTCCCGAACTCGAGCGCGACGTGCGGAAGCGTACCGATTTCGGCACTGCGATCGGAAAACCTTCGGGAGTCATCCGGCACCGCGGCGAAGGGTTTGGCCTGGCAGTCGACGGGCAGGCGGGCTGTATCCTCCGCGCGTATCGCGAGCACCAGATGACACCCGACGGAGCATGGCTCAAGGAGTTATGGCCTAACATCAAGCTCGCCATGCAATGTCTGATCAAGATGGACAAGGGCGACGGACTGTTAGACGGTTTCCAATGGAACACCCTCGATGCTGGTTGGTACGGGCAGATCGCCTGGCTGAGCGGATTGTATCTGGCTGCCCTGCGCAGCCGCGGAAATGGCGGCCGACATGGCCGACCAGGCCTTTGCCGCCGAATGCCGCAAGATCGCTGACACCGGCCGCGAGAGCATCAAGCGGCTTTTCGATCAGGACTATTTCATCAACCGGATCGACACCAAACACCCCGAGGCCATCAATTCCGGCACCGGCTGCGAGATTGACCAGGTCTTCGGACAAAGCTGGGCTTATCAAGTCGGCCTGGAGCGCGCGATCCCGCAGAAGGAGACGCGGGCGGCGCTTCAGGCCCTCTGGCGTTATAACTTCACACCCGACTGCGGAGCCTATCGCAAGATCTACAAAGGTGGTCGCTGGTTTGCGTTGGCAGGCGAGGCGGGAACGCTGATATGCACGTTCCCGCGCAAGGACTGGAGCTTCGAAAACGCCAGCGGCAAAGGCAACACCGATGGGTGCTGCAACTTGTTCAACGAGGTCATGAACGGCTTTGAGTACCAGGTGGCCGGCCACATGATTTGGGAAGGTCTGGTCCAGGAAGGCCTGGCGATCACCCGTGCGGTTCATGACCGCTACCACGCGTCCAAGCGCAACCCGTGGAACGAAGTGGAGTGCGGCGACCACTACGCCCGCAGCATGGCCAGTTACGGCGTGTTCCTCGCGGCCTGCGGCTTTGAATATCACGGGCCGAAAGGGCGGATCGGCTTTGCGCCCCGCCTGTCGCCCGAGAATTTCAAAGCGGCGTTCACCGCCGCCGCAGGCTGGGGCAGCCTCAGCCAAAGCAGGGATGGCAAGACGCAAAGCAACCGCATCGAAGTCCAATGGGGCGGGCTGCGGCTGAAAACCCTGGCGTTCGAACTGCCTGCGGGCGCCACGCTGACAACAGCAACCGTGTCCGTCGGCGCAAAGCAGCTTCCTGCAAGAGCGACCCAAGCCGCTCAGCGGGTGGATTTGACGCTGGCGGAGGAAGTCACCTTGCAGGTCAAGGAAGCTATCAACTCAAGGCTCGAATTCGTTTGAACAATGACGGGGATCAACAGTATGAAGACGTTATCAGTCTTGGCGGCATTCTTCCTTGCCTCGGTGTCTGCCCGTGCGGACGTAACGCTGAACGGGATTTTCGACGACCACATGGTCCTCCAGCGAGGCATTCCTGTGTCGGTCTATGGCACGGCGGACCCCGAGGAGAAGGTGACCGTCGCTTTCGCGGGCCAGACCAAGTCGGCGACCGCTGACAAAGATGGAGCCTGGTGCGTCAAGCTCGACGCCATGAAAGCCTGCGCACTCTCGGCGGTCATGACGGTGAGCGGCAAAAACAAGCTGAGCCTCAAGGATGTGGTGGTGGGCGATGTCTGGGTTTGCAGCGGCCAGTCCAACATGGATTTCACCCCAGGCGCCTACAGCGGCCCCAATGATCCCAAGCCCTATGATGAGAAAGACTTCAATTTTCCGCTGTTGCGTCAGTTCCATCTGGTCAATGATCCGTCGATGCACCCCAAAATCGACGTTAAAGTCAATCGAGGTAACGGGACTTCGGAAGAGAATGCCGCATGGCTTCCGTGCAAGCCGACAACGGGCCACCGGTTCACGGCCGTAGGGCTCTATTTCGGCCGCAAGCTGCAGATGGAAACTGGAATTCCGATTGGCCTGATCAAGACGGCATGGAATGGCACCCGCATCGAGCCCTGGGTCTCGCCTGCCGGGTTGGCCGCTGTGCCCGAGTTGCCCCCCGTGACCAATCTCCCGGCCGAATATAAGTCCGACGGCGGTTATCCCTCAACCTGGCATTGCCTTTATTACGGCAAGATCTACCCAATCACGCGCTATGGGATCAAGGGCGCTATCTGGTATCAGGGCGAATCCAACGGCGACGAGGGTGAGACCTACTATCAGAAACTGCGGGCCCTGATCGGTGGCTGGCGGACGGCCTGGGGCGAAGGCGACTTCCCCTTCTACCTTGTCCAGTTGGCTGGTAGATTTCATTCGACCGACAATCCCGCTGGCGGCGACGGCTGGGCCAAAATCCGCATGGCTCAGTTCAAAGCCCTCACCATACCGCACACGGGCATGGCGGTGGCCATGGACCTTGCCGACGTCAAGGATCCAGGGGATATCCATCCCAAGAACAAACGCGACGTGGGTGAGAGACTTGCGCTTTGGGCCTTGGCCAAGGACTATGGCAAAAAGGACCTGGTCTACAGCGGCCCGTTGTACAAGGAGATGAAGATTGAAGGCAATAGGATCCGGATCGTTTTCGACAGCGTTGGATCCGGGCTGACCGTGGCCACCAAGAAGGGCTTTGCTCCCGTGGTCAAGGAACCGCAGGGCAAACTGCAGCGATTCGCCATCGCTGGGGAAGACAAGAAGTGGGCCTGGGCCAATGCCGTCATCGACGGCAAGACCGTGGTCGTATCCAGCCCCGCAGTGTCCAAGCCGGTCGCCGTCCGCTATGCGTATACCATGTCCGGCGATGACTGCAATCTATACAACAATGAAGGCCTTCCGGCCTCTCCCTTCCGCACGGACGATCGGGAGAGGTAGTTGGATACTACGTTTTCCCTGACATCCCGAAAGACCACCCTCTTCTCGGACCATCGGCATCCTGGCTAAAGGGCGGCGGTCACCCCCACCGCCGCGTCGAACGGCACGGACGGCGGCAAAAAGCCAGGAAATCTCCGGTTTTTCTTGACTGGCAGGTGACACTCCCGCCTGAAGTTGCAGCCATCCGCTGCATCGGTTGCGGCTTCGTTGGTGCTGCCAACTCCGCGCAAGCGGTCGCGAAATGCTTCGGATGCGATATGGACAAAGGTCCGCTCCGAGCAATTGGGGACCTCCCGTTGGAAAAGGCCGGTTGGAGGTGCCATCAGCCCAACGTATTCTGGGACACGAGAACCTGGTTGACATGGAATCAGCGGTCGAGGAACGCCTATGTACTGGCGTCCGACACGACCCGATTAACCGCACGCCAAACCAAAGACAACATCTCGGATTCGCGGATCACCGTGCGGAACGCTTTCGATCAGGGCAAGTCCTTTGTGACACGACGAGTCGCGAAGAAGACCGATCTAGGAACACTTCTTCGGGGGGGCGATACCCCCAAAATATGCCAAGAAATCCGGCCTTTCCTGGGGCAAAATCCTTGCGTTTTCCGATTTCCTTGCTTTAAATTGAAGGTATTGCTAGGTGTCCGTTCGCAGTCGCTGTTGTGCCGCTACAGAGACGACGGCTTTTTTTGGGGGGGAACTAATATGAAACGCTTATGGATCGCGGCAATTGCCGCCGGATTGTGCGTGACGGCTCTGGCCACGGCCCGCGCCACCACGGTCGACATTCAAGGCTTGAACGGCTGGACAGATATGCCGGTCGCTTCGTGGTCAGGCTGGGGCTATAACCCGCAAACGCCGACGCCGCCGCTTTGGGTGAGCAATGCCATGAATCACACGCCGGGCGGCAACGCGGCTTTGGCGATAGGACTCCCGGAGTACCCGGGCGATACATACCCGGCGATTCCCTGCCAGCAATCCTGGACCAACACCAGCACTACCGCCCTCGTGGACATCTCCTTTTACCTGTATCTGCCCACGCCGAGCGGTCCGATGTCATGGGTATGGGGCACGAACTCTGGGGACAATATCTGGGGGGGCTGCTACTGCCATCAAACCTACGACCCATACCCCCCAGGTTTCGGCGACCAGGCGCAGTTCTGGGGCGGTTGCGGCGCGGCCATTGATAACGGTAGTAGCGGGACCACATATTTGACTCGCGATGTATGGCAACATGTTGAGTTCAGGGAGGATCCTGCCGACGACCTGGCTGGCTTTTACGTCGACGGGGTCGGCTCGATGCTCGCCAGCAGCAGCGCTCCCACGAATCAGTTCTTTATGTACATGGGTCCCGGTGTGGAAAATCCTTCTCAGGGTCCGCTTTACATTGATGATTTTTCGGTCACCGTCGGCAACACCGTGGTCTTCTCCGATAACTTCGACGAGTACATTTCGACTGGCCCGACCAAGTTCGTGTGGAAGGGTGCCGCCAGCAGCGATTGGAGCACGTCCGGCAACTGGGACGTCAACGCCGTGCCCAACGCGGCCGGCGCCAGTGTGATCTTCGGCCGACCCGGCGCGACGGGCACGGCGGACCTTGCCGCCGCGGCCATCACGGTGGGCACGATGACCTTCGCCGGCGACGTGTCGACGACCATCATCGCCTCGGGCAGCGGCAGCCTGACCCTCGACAACGGCGCGAACATGGCCGCCATCAAGGCCGCCGGCAGCCACGCGATCAACGTCCCGCTGACCCTCAACTCCGACGCGGCGATCAATGTCACCGAGAGCGACGGCGTACTCACCCTGGGCGGGGTCGTGAGCGGCACCAGTGGAATCATCAAGACGGGCATCGGCGCCGTCAGTCTTACCCAAGCCAATACCTATAACGGCGCCACGACGCTGGAATGCAGCGGGCCTGCGACTGCGTCGAAAAAACCCGCGATCCGCGGAACCATCTCTTCCTCGTCGGCCTCGCCTGCAATCTCCTGGCCGGCGAGCCCGGTGCGGACTACGAACGGGCGTTTGTCACCGCAGCGATAGAATCGTGCGAAACCTATCGGATGCGCGTGGCAATGGATCCCAGGCCGGGCTATTACCGCTCAATTACCCCGCAGCGCAAAGCGGCCATCACCACGTTTTACGAGCAGGCCGCCCTCAGGCTGTACAACGGTTTCGCCAAGCGGATGGCAAACTACGTCGAGACGGGCGATCCGCGACAGAAGCGGCTTGCAGCGCTGTTCGCCGAGGCGCAAAAGTGAGAAGAGCATTGACCGAGAGAGAACCCGACGAATCTCATTGTGAAATCATCGCCCAAAACCCAGCGAATCGAAGCCCTTGCCATCCCCCAACACGAGACAGAACCCATGACCTACGCAATTTCCAAACAAATCCCCCTTCTTCGCCTCCTCGGCCTCACGTGCTTGACCGCATGTTTGGTTACCGCCCAAGCGGCCCCGGCGGACGATCTCCAACTGGTTCCCTGGCCGAGGTCCGTGGAACCCAGGAGCGGCTCGCTGGAACTGACCGGCAAGAGCCGTATCGTGGCGACGGACGCAACGCTTCTGCCCCTGGCCAAAGTTCTCTCCGAGGAAATCCTGCAGACCACGGGGCGGCAGTTGGCCGCCGCGCAGGGAGAAGCCGCTGAGGGCGACATCGTACTAACGCTCGATCCGCAGCTCAAAGGCGAGAAATACACGCTCGATTTCGCCGATCGGGCGGTCGTGACGGGAGCGAGCTACCCGGCCGCCGCGTGGGGGACGGTGACGCTGCTGCAGGCGCTGACGACGAACGGCGGCAAGGTCTGCCTGCCGCGCCTGGCGGTCGCCGATGCGCCGGAGTACAACCTCCGCGGCATCCAGGTTTGCATCAAGCACCAAAGCCACACAATTGAACAGATCAAACAGACGATCGAGATGTGCCGGCTGTACAAGATCCGCTACTGGATGCCGCACATGTCCACACGGCAGTGGTGGATGGCTCTTTCGAAATCGTTCCGCGACAAGCCGACGGGCTACATCAGCCGCGAGGATGGCAATATGCTGTCGCCCGAGGAGATGAAGGATTTGGTGGAGTACGCCAAGGTGCGCGGGGTGGCGATCCTGCCGCAATTTGAGGCCTGGCACTGCTACTTCTATCCCGAACAGGTGTTGCAGGCGATGCCGGATATCTTCACCCCGGAAGTGAAGGAGCGGATTAAGGGACAGCTTCTCCAGGACACCCCGGAGTTCTGGACGGCCATGGATCGACTCGTCGGACGGATCGCCGAACTGTGTGCGGATTCTCCGTACATTCACGTCGGGCCGATGGCTGGCGAGGTCCCGGGCTTTGGCGACACCCCGTTGGAGCAAGCCTATCTGAAGAAATACAAGCTCCGCCACGGCGGCGACTACTGGGCGCACCTCTACCTGCGATTCGACGAACTGATCAAGAAACGCGGGAAGAAGTCCCTGGCGTGGGAAGGCGTCGATCAGGATTCGGCGAAATTCGTGAAGCTACCGAAGGACGCCGGCTTCGCGTCTTATCATTATGGTTACTGGAGCGGGGGCTGGACCGGTCCCATGATGATCGCCGACGGCTACCATGTAGTGAACTGCACGTGGGACCCCATGTATATCATCAGCTACTACCCGTCCCGCGTGTATTACGAGTGGAATGCACGGATGTTCCGGCCCACGGAGGTCGCTCCGAGTCCGTTGCTGCTGGGCGCGATTCTTTGCAACTGGGAGCAGCCCGGCAATGCCGAGATTGCCATGTTCCGCGACCGCGCGGCCCCGTTCGGCGAGCGGATGTGGAATCCCGGCGCCGGCAAACCCTGGGAGGATTTCAAACGCCGCTTTGCGCATCCGGACCACCTGCTCGATCTGCTCCTCTTCTACCCGGTCAACGTATCCGTGGCCGGGCTCACCGAGCAGCACGAAAGCACTCTCCGCGCGGATCCCTTCTACCCCGATAGCCGCTTCGCGGACAAACTGGTGGTGACGATGAACCCAGTGCTGCTGGGGACGACGCTACGATACACGCTGGACGGGAAACCGCCGACGTCGGACTCCCCCGCCTGCACGGGCCCGATCGCCCTGACCCGCTCGACGTGGGTGTGGGCGAAGGTCTTCGACGCCGCCGGCAAGCAGGTGGGCGGTGAGTATAAGAAACTCTTCCCCTATCAGCCCGTGATGGTGAAAACCGACGCCGCCTACAGGGACAAGATCGGCGACCATGGGCAGGGCGTGGGAGCGACATTCCACGAGACGCTCAAGGTGGAGTTGATCACGTCCGTCAAAGATGGGAAGATTCTCTATCGGCTGGACAATCCAAATGCTGAGGAGCGACCCTATACGGGCCCGTTGACGTTGACACAGTCAACGACTCTGTTCGCGCGGGTGCTGGATCAAAAGGGCCAGCAGATCGGCGAGGCGTTCACGTGCGGATTCGCGGACGACGGATTCCGGCGGAATCTGCTCACGGCCTCGGGCGTGGAGGTCTCGGTGTCGCACACGTCGGCCGGCGATAAGAAGTTCATCGTGGACGGCTACGCAGACCCCAACTCCCACTGGAACGGCATCGGACAGCCGGCGTGGGTGAAGTTCAAGCTGCCCAAAGCCAAGAAGATCAACAAGTTGGATGTGTTCTGCTGGTGGGGCGACGGCCGCGCCTACCGATACAACGTCGAGGTCTCGATGACCGGCAAAGACGGCGAGTGGAAACAGATCGTGGACATGAAGCAGAACACAAAGCCGGGGGACGGCGGCTACACGCACAAATTCGACCCAATCGAAGTGCAATTCATCCGCATCAACATGTTCGGGAACACGACCAACGACCACAACCACCTGTGCGAGGTGCGGGCATTCAACACCACGGAGGCGGTGAAATAATCGCTAAAGGTTAAGGGGATCGAACCATGTTGAGAACCTGCTGTGCCCTGCTGGGATTAGCATTGTTTCCGTTGCTGGCACGTGCCGCCGGGCCACAACCGGCCACTGCGGCCGGGTCCGGAGTTACCGAAGTCGTGGTCGTCTTCAAGACTCACTTCGATATCGGCTTCACGGACTATGCCCACGCCGTGGTGGAAAAGTACCGCACCTCGATGATCGACCAGGCGCTGGAAGTGTGCGAGCGGAACCGGGAACAACCGCCCCAGCGGCGGTTCACCTGGACGGTGCCCGGCTGGCCCATGACGCAGATCCTGTGGTCCGGCCAGACGCCCGAGCGGCGGGAGCGGATCACGCAAGCGATTCGCGCGGGCCAACTCGTGTGGCACGCTTTGCCTTACTCCACGCACACCGAATCGCTCGACTTGGAGGACCTGACACGGGGGATGCGGTTCTCTAGCGATCTTTCCCGCGAGTTCCACCTGCCGCTACCGCGCGACGCCAAAATGACTGACGTGCCCTCGCACTGCTGGGTCCTGCCCACGCTCTTGAAGCACGCTGGCGTGGAGTTCCTGCACCTGGGCTGCAACCCGGGCAGTTCGTCGCCGCGCTTGCCGCCGCTTTTCTGGTGGGAGGGCGCCGACGGGTCGCGCGTGCTGACCATGTACAGCGGGCGCGACTACGGCACGCAGTTGACGGCGCCCAAGGACTGGCCCTATCACACCTGGCTGGCGCTGATCCACACGAGCGACAACCAGGGCCCGCCGCCGGCCGAAGAGGTCGCGAACCTCTTGAAAGAGGCGGAACAGAAACTGCCGGGCGTGAAGATCCGCCTGGGCCGGCTTTCCGATTTCAGCGATGCGATCCTGCGGGAGAAGGCCCGCATTCCCGTGGTCCGCGGCGACATGCCGGACACCTGGATCCACGGCATCATGTCGATGCCCGTGGAAAGCAAGATTGCCCGCAACATCCGTCCGCAGATCGCCGCGTTGGAGACGCTCAACGCCCTGTTGCGGGCGTGGGGCGTCGGGGTCCCCGCGGTGCAGGGTCCCGTGGCCACGGCCTACGAAAAGAGCCTGATGTTCGGCGAGCACACCTGGGGCTACAACATGTGGCTGCTGCCGCCCCTTTACGGCAAGGATTGGGAGGCGGTCCGTGCGCAAGGCACGTACGACAAGCTGGAACGCTCGTTCGTCGAGAAGGGACAGTATATTCGCGATGCCCAGGCGGCGGTCGATCCGGCCCTCCGCGCGAACCTGGAGGCCTTGGCCCGCGCGATCCATGTTCAGGGACCGCGGATCGTGGTCTTCAATCCCCTGGCCTGGCCTCGCGTTCATACGCCCGTTGTCGTCGATACCCCGGCGTTCCGCGCCGAGGCCCTGAGGGATGTGGTCAGCGGCGAGGTGCTGCCGGTCGAGCGCGAAGGCAGCCAACTTCGCTTTCTGGCCGGCCCCATGCCGTCGCAAGGGTATCGCACATACGTGCCCGTCGCGGACGATGGGCCGCCCTCCGGCATGCTGGAGGCCGATTCCGCGGGCACGTCCCTGGAAAACGACGCGTTGCGAGTTCGGCTCGATCCGCTCCGCGGCGGGATCGCGTCGATCGTCGAAAAGGCCACGGGGCGGGAGTTGGTCGATGCGTCGAAGTACGCGGCGGGGCAGTATCTGTACGAGCGGTTCGACCACGACGTGGACGAGGCGTACCTGGCCGCCTATTGCAAGATCCGCCCGGATTGGGCGGCAACCTTTGGCAAGCCGAAGCTGCCGCCGGCCGCGCAGGCGAAGTACTGCGCCGCCTCGCCCAAGGACATGACGGTCAAGGTCCACCACGGGGCCGTTTCGGCCACGGTGACCATGAGCGCGGCGGCCACGGCGGAGGTGCCGCACGCAGTGACCCTCAAGTACACCCTCTATCGCGGCCGGGTGCCCTATGTGGACATGCAATGGGCGGTCAGCGACAAACGGCCCGATCCCTGGCCCGAGGCCGGCTGGATCTGCCTGCCGCTGAAGGCCCAAGCACCGCAGTTCCGGCTGGGACGGGTGGGATCGATCATCGATCCTTCCGGGGACATTGTGCCCGGGGCGAACCACGACATCTTTTGCCTTTCCGGCGGCATGACGGTGGCCGGCAAGGACGGCCGGGGCGCAGGGCTGGTCCCCTTGGACAGCCCGTTGGTCAGTCTCGGCTACCCGGGCATTTATCGCTATACGAAGCAATGGGAGCCGCGTTCGCCGGTGGTGTTCGTCAACCTGTTCAACAACATTTGGGGAACGAACTTCCAGCAATGGATCGGCGGAAGCTGGTCGAGCCGCGTCCGGCTTTGGCCGAAGACCGACGCGGCGTTGATGGTCGAGCAATCCTGGGCCGCTCGGTCGCCTTGCCTAGCCGCAGCGGCGGAGGGCGCCGCGGGGTCTCTGCCGGCAACCCAGGGCGGCGTTTGGCCTTCTTCCAGGGCAGTCCTCGTAACGGCCTTCGCGCCCGGTGAAGGCGGCAAACCGTGGTTGCTTCGTTTATGGGAACAGGCGGGCCGCGATTCCGCCTGCCAAGTCGGCCTGCCGGCCGGATTGAAAGCGACCTTTGCCCAACCGTGCGATCTCCGCGGGCGGAGCGTGGGCCGGCCGATCGCGATCCGCGATGGAAGCTTCGTTTATCCGGCCGATAAGTTCGCCCCGGCAAGCTTTCTGCTCCAATAGAGCGATGGGTTCGCTCGGCGATGAGCCAACATGCCGCCCTGGTCAGCGAATGCGGCTGATTTTCGTGCGCAGTAACCTGCGGCGGTCACCCCCACCGCCGCGTTGAACCAGCAGGGCCGGCGTCAAAAAGTCAGAAAACCGGCGGTTTTTCTTAACTCGCAAGTGATTTGACGCTCCCTCCTGACTTTCGAGACAAAACCACTCCGAGATTGCCGTCCTGCTCGACACCTTCTGGCCCGGCAATCGTCGAGGATTGTGCCGGTGGGAACAACAAGCCATCGCCATCGACCGGCGCCACCACGACCTCCATTTGAACTCCCCAAGCGCCATCGGTTCTCTCCACGATCTCCAATTGGAGCGGCCATCTCCAATCGGACCCGTCACCGGCGGACTCTCCAATTGGAAGCTCTGAATCCGATCTTGGCTCCGTTCTCCGCGATCTCCAATTGGAGCAGCCGCCTGCAATCGGAGCGTTTGCCAGCACGACCTCCAATTGGAGGTTTTGGCCCCCAAAGGAACTGTTTCTTGCCCACCAGACCATCTTTACCTCGGCTTCCACTTGAAGGGTCTGCTTCGGTCGTCTCCAAATGAAGATTTTGGCCCCCGGTGGTTGTATCGGGGCCCATTGTCGCCAGCCGGTGCCGCGTCTTCGCACACTCTTGGGGCAGGCGGCCCGAATCGCAGGCCACCGCGGCCGATCGATCCGAACTGCCCCAAGGCCCAGGGAGCGATGTCGTTCCGACGGTGGTGTTCGGCTGCTTGCGTTACAGTTTCTCCGTAGTGACCGTTTTCAACGCGCCATTGATGCGCAGTTTCACTTCTCGCGGTTCGTCGCCGGCAAGGCGGTAGTGAGTGATCTTGCCGTCCTTCCACTGCATGTCCACTATGAACCCGCCGCGGGCCCGCAGGCCCGTAACCTTGCCCGTCGACCACGCCTTGGGCAAGGCCGGCAACAGTTCGATCTCACCACTGTGACTTTGCAGCAACATTTCGCAAACGCCGGCCGTGTAGCCGAAGTTGCCGTCAATCTGGAACGGCGGGCAGGCGTCAAGAAGGTTCGCATAGAAGCCCCCCGAATAATCGCCCGACGCGGCGGTCCCCGTCAAGAGATAATTCAGCATGCGCCAGGCATGGTCGCCGTCGCCGAGCCTTGCCCAGAGACTGATCTTCCAGGCGCGGCTCCAGCCCGCCCCGCCGTCTCCGCGGGCGGCCAGCGACACCTTCGCGGCCGAGGCCAGCTCCGGGGTCTTTCTGAGCAGAATCTGGCTGCCGGGATACAGCGCCACGAGGTGCGACAAGTGGCGGTGCTGGTCTCTCGGGTCGTCACGGTCGACCATCCATTCCTGAAGCTGGCCCCACTTGCCGATGCGCGGGCCGAACAGCTTGTCGCGTTTGGCGGCGATGGTGTCGCGAAAATCGCGGTCCACGCCCAGCGCAGTAGCGGCCTCGACCGTGTTGTGAAAAAGGTCCCAGATAAGCTGTTGGTCATGGGAAACGCCGTCCTCCCGCGGGCCGTGCTCCGGCGAGTAGCCGTTGGGCGCCACAAGCGTACCGTCGGGCAACGTCTTGAGCCGATCAAGCCAGAATTCGCAGACCTCCTTCATCATGGGATAGGCGAGCGTGCGAAGATACTCCTTGTCGCCGGTGAAGGCGTAGTGGTCCCAGATGTTCTGCATGCACCATGCGCTGCCCGATTCGACCCACTCCCAGGTCGAGCCGCCAAAGACGCCGTTTTCGGCCCGCATGGTCCAGCCACGCGTGCGGAACGCCTCGCGGGTTGCCGCCTTGCGGACATCGCGGATGGAATTCAGCCACTTTGCGTAGGGCAGGAAGCACTCGCTGAGATTCGCGCGATCGGCCGGCCAGTAATTCATCTGCACATTGATGTCGGTATGATAATCACACCGCCAGGGCGGCTGGTTGGAGTTGTTCCACAGCCCCTGCAGGTTGGCCGGCAATGCGTTGCGCGACGAAGCGATCATCAGGTAGCGGCCGTACTGGAAGACCAGCGACTCGAATTCCGGGTCGCGTGCGCCCTCCGCGTACTTCCTCAATCGCTCATTGGTTGGCAGGTTCCGCTGGGCCGAGGGTGTGGCGCCGAGGTCGAGCGCAACACGGTCGAAGAGTTCTTGGTGATCGGCCGTGTGCGCGGCCGCCAGTCGATTGAACGATACCTTGGCTGCGGCGTCGAGGCGGGCCGTGATCCGGCTGTGCGGCAACTCGCCGTGCCAGCCGTGGCGGGGCTGGGCCAAGTAGTCGGTGCCGGCATCGATGAGGATCGTCAGCCCGTCGGCCCCCAAGAAACGAATGCGGTCCTCCTCGACCTCCAACCTGCCGCCGTCGTTGAGCACAAGCACCTGCGCCTCGTAGCTTAGGGCGATCCCGTAGGGTCCCTCGTTGTCGTCGTACTTGTAGCCGGCCAGCGAACCGGTGGTGACGAGGCGGTTGCCCCGGGCCACGACTTTGCCCTTGTGCATGTCCGTCAACATGACGGAACCCGTGTAGGCCGCCGGCTTATCGGCGGTCAGCCGCAGGGCTAGGACGCCGGCCGGATGGCTGGCGATGTATTCACGGCGGAAGGTCACGCCACCGCTCGTGTAACTGACCGTGTGCATGGCGCGGCGAATGTCGAGTTCGCGGCGGTAGCCGGTGACCGCCTTGCGGCCCTGCGCGCCCAACTCAATCTCGGCGATTTGAAAATGCGTCGGCGAACCGTGCTCGCTGAAAGTAAAGCGAAAGTACGAGAACTTCTTGTTGTTGGCGAAGGTGTATTCCTTGCGCTGGTGCCGATGGGGAAAGGGCTTCTCGTTGGCCCGCTTGTCGAGGAGTGTCCATGTCTTGCCGTCGTTGGAGCCTTCCAGGAACCACGTCTTGGGATCGCGGTCGGGCATGTCCTCGGCCGAGGTGAAAGCATAGGACGACACGACCATGCCGCCGGGAACGTGGCCAATCCATACTGCCGGCCGGTTTTGGTGTTCCATGCACCATTTCGTCTCGGGTGAGCCATCGATCGTGTTCTCGACCGATTGGCCGCCCGGTGACGTCTGACCGCTCGCGCACTCGACCGAGGCGACGCCCCCTTGGCCAAGATCGATGAAGACGTCGCCGAAGGCCTGGTAGGCCCCGGTGTTCTTTTGATCGCCGATCCAGAGGCTGTCCTCGTTGAACTGGATATGCTCGCGGCCCACGCCGCCGAAAATCATCCCGCCTAGCCGGCCGTTGCCGATCGGCAGGGCCTGGGTCATCCAGTTGCGGGCCTCGTGGTCGTACCAGAGGACGGTCGAGCCGCGCCGATTGCCGTCATCGGCGCGAGAAATCACGGCCACATCGAATACAAGGGTGGTGAGACACAAGCAAGCAAGACAGAATGGTTTCATGGTTTTTATCCGAACGTCAATGTCGTGTTCGCCTACGGCCGAGCGCCGTGCGTCCGCAACTTGCGTTGAAACACCGTATCGCCGCAAGCCGCATAGAGAGTGTCGAACTCCGGCCCGCCAAAGCACAGGCCGGAAACCGTCCCGTTGGGTGTCGGGATGATGCACGAGGTCTGTCCAGTAGCCTCGCATACTTGCACCCCCATCCGCGTGGCCACGTAGAGGCGGCCGTCCCGATCCACACACATGCCGTCGGCGCCGCTGCTGTCGACGGTGTCAACGTGGAGGTAATAGTATCTCTGTTTGTAGACCAGCGATCCGTCCGGTTGGATCAGGTAGCTGTAAACCTGGTGCTGAGTCCCGTCGGCAACGCAGAGGAAGCGTTGGTCGGAAGTGAGGGCCACGCCGGTGGCGCAATCCAAGCCGGCATCGACGACGCGTTTCCCGCCCGCACGATCAATCAACCAGAGCCTACTGCCTTTCGTCCCCTTCGCGGCGAGGGCGGTCACATAGAGGTTGCCGTTGTGGCCGACGGCAACGCGCCGGCCGAGGATGCCGTCGGCGACCACGGTCCGCTTGCCATCGGCGTCGCAGGCCACGATCTGGTCGCCGGAAGCCGCATACAGCAGGCCGTTTGGGCCGCAAGCCAATCCGGCTGCATGCGCCGAGTTCTCGAGGAATATGCTGAGCTTTCTGTCCAGCCCTATCTTGTAGATCCGGCTGGCGGGCGCGTCGCAGAAGAACACTTCGCCCTGGGCGTTTGCCGTCGGGCTGGTTGCATTCTGATAGCGGCCGGCCACGGGTTTCCAGGCTTCATCGGGCAAAAGCACCTGTTGGAGATAAGGCGAGCCTGCGCCGGCCTTGATCGGCTTGGGCCAGTCTTTCCATAGCCAGCGCATTGCCTCCGGAAAGATCTTGGCAGCGTAGGTCATCTCATGGCCGCCGTTGTCCCAGGAATGCGCCACCTCGTAGCCGGCGAAGCTCAAGGCCTGCTCCATCTCCTGATTCGCCAGCCACCAGTCGCCGTAGGCGAATTTCAAGTCGTTGCTGCCGTCCTGCAGGAAGACCCGTATCGGTTTCGGCTCGAACTTGCGGACCAGGTTCGCATAGACGTAGCCGCCGCGATGCGCGCCGAAACTGCCCACGTTGCTGAAGACGCGGCTGAAGGCGGCGGGACGTTCCCAGGCCGCCGTGAACGCGCATATCCCACCGCTGCTGGTGCCGGCAATGGAGCGGTCGTTGCCGTCGGTCGACAGATTGAGCTTGTGCGTCTTGGCGATGTAGGGCAAGAGTTCCTCGGTGAGGAAGCGCACGTAGTCGTCGGTCATGGCGTCGTACTCGAAGCTGCGATTACCGCGGCCCGACGCATTGCCCGGCGTGACGAACACGCCCACGGTGACCGGCATCGCCTTTTCGTGGATTAGCTGATTGAAAACGGCCGGCGCGTTGAATCCGACGCCGTCTTGATTCACATGCACGCAGGCCGGCTTTGCCGGATCGTACTGCTTGGGGACATACAGCGTGTAGCTCCGCTGCGTCCCCGGAAAGATCTTGCTCTGGTCGAAGCTGTGCGAGGAAATATCGCCTTTGGGGACCTCGTTAGGTACATCCGCGGCCAATGCGTAACCCGATAGAAAAGATGCAATCATCGCCCACGCGTGAAACCGAACCATGATATTCTCCCAGGGAGGACTGACGGATTAAGCTCGGGCGATATTATTGCTCACGAGGGGCAAGAATGCAACTCGCGGAAAGCTCTCCATCGCGGTCTTATGGAACGTTCGGAAGGGCTTCTGGAGTGGTTCTCGGAGGCGATGGCAGAGTTCGACGATCGTGCTGGACGCGCACTGGCGGCCCTTCGGCTGGGACGGCCTCCAGTACGTGGGGAGGGAAAAAGGCCGTCAGGCGCGCCGAGGAGGGCAATCGGAGAATACTGCTGTAGCCGGATGCCGGCCGGCATCGAAACCGCCCACGAGGCGGTCTGCTTGTCAACTGTGCCGAGGTTGGGGGTCTTACCCAGAGGCTGCCGGGCGCATTGACGCGCCGTTTGGCCCTCATAATAATTGGGTCGTTCATGGCCCCCATGCGTTAGCGTGACCTCGCAGGAGCAGCAGGGGTATCTAAAGTCAAGGAGTTCAGGTATGCGCCGTATCTTTGTCGCGGATCTCCTATTTGTAGCCATGGCGTCGGTGGCCGCTGCTGGCAGCTATTACGTGGCCACTGACGGAAAACCGGAAAATGATGGTTCTCGCCCGAAACCATGGCCGTCTGTCGACTTCGCCTTGAGGAAAGTGGGTGGCTGCAATACGATTGTCGTCCGCCCCGGCTTCTACCGCGGCCCCATCGAGGTGGCCCGCGCCTACGCGGGTACCGAGAAAGCCCCGACCGTGGTCCGCTCGGAAGAGAAATGGAAGGCGGTGGTCGTCGGGTCGCCGGGCAACGGCATTACCATCGGCGACAATTGTGATTGGGTGACGATCGAAGGCTTCGAGGTGCTCGGTGCCTGGTATCGTGGCGCCATGCTAGGCGGCAGCCACAATACGCTGCGCGGATGCTGGGTCCACCACAATGCGCGGCAGGGCGTGGCCATGGGTGGTTCCGGCGGACTGATCGAGAACAACCTCATCGAGTTCAACGGCAGCCATGTTCAGTTCGACCACGGCGTCTACGCCTCCGGCAGCCATCACAGCTTCCGCGGCAACGTCATCCGGCACAATTCGGGTTTCGGCCTGCACCTCTACGACCACCTGAGCGACTCGCTGGTGGCCTACAACCTGGTCTACGGCCATCCGCTCCACGCGGGCGTGATCGTCGTGCGCGGCGACGGCGGTCCGAACCGCGTCGTACACAACACGATCTTCGCCTGCGGTTCGGCGATGGACATCTGGAGCGGCGACGGGGAAGTGGTGGGCAACAACATCCTGGTCGGCGGCGCCGATCCGATCGGCCTGTCCAACTGCAAGAAGCTGTCGATCGATTACAATCTCTGCTGGCCCAAGTCGCAGCACGACGGCCCGCACGGCATCGCCGCGGAACCGCGGTTGTTCAGCACGACGCAGGGCTTGTTCTGGCTCACAAAGGCCAGCCCGGCCATCGGCAAGGGGAGCCCCGCGTACGCCTTGACGACCGATTTTTGGGGCCGCGCGACGGTGAAAGGCAAGGCACCCGATTTGGGCGCGTTCGCCTTCGTGCCCGCGCTACTCGAACCGCAGGCCCGTGCTGGTTGGTATCGCGACTGGGCCTACGGCTATCTGCCCAAGAACAATGCAACGCCGATGATCGACCTTTGGGTCTTGCCGAAGGAAGTTCCCTGACGACGGTGGTTCGACAATCTTATTCATGCAAATAGGCTCTTCGACGCCGGTTCGATCATAGAGTCGGCCGGACGGAATCGCCGCCACCAAGATTCCCAATTGGCACAGCCGTCTCGAATTCGAGCCACCGCTCCAACGATCTCCAATTATGGCGGTCGTCTGCAATTGGAGCCGTTGCCAGCACGATCTCCAATTGGAGATTTCGACCCCCAATGGTCGTGCGTGAGGCCGCTGTCGCCGGCCTGAATCGCGTCTTTCGCAACCTTCCTGGGGGGCTCTGTGTGACCGTTCGGTCATCGGCAGGAGCTAGGAAAGCCAAAAAGGCCACCAGGCGCGTGCTGGGGGCGCTAAGAGGGCCGGTAGCGGCTGCCCCTGCGCTCGCATCGAAAGAGTGCCGCAGGGAGACAATATTTACTGTGTCGGGTCGCGCGCCGAAGTTCGACATCCGCCGGCCACGCCACGGGAGAGTCGGCCTTTCGGCTTGGCTTCGCCGCCACCAGCACAGCAGCGAGCCCTTGGCACAGATGCCAGTACGAACAGCACCTGTGCGTTCCGTACCACTTTCAGCACTCGGATCAGTTCGCTCGGCTAGGCTGTCCTTTGAGTACGATCGGCTCCGCGCCGGTTATCTGGAGTCGCTTCTCCTTGATTGCCAGAATCAGTCCGGTAGTCGCCGTGGCCGCCAGACGCGGCGCGGCGACGTAGTCCTGCGGGTTGTTGTCTCGGTTCGGCTGGTAGTAGAATGTGCCGTCGGGACACTGGGCCAAGCTCAAGCACCAGCGATTGTAATCCATCAACTGGCGAAAACTGGGAGGATCGATCGCCGCGCCCAGCGCCGTCCAGGCCATCCCCAGCAGGGGACAACCGTGCGTGTCGGGGAATGTCAGGGGATTGGCCCCGATGCAACGAGCATTCCGTTGAGCAAAGTTCTTGTAGTCCTCGTTGGCAAGAGGACTCAGATAATGCGCCAAGGCCGACGCGCCGGTTCGCCCCATGTCGGCATAGCCTGCGCCGCCGACCCCATCCGCGTACCAAACGTAGCCGATCTTGTTGGTGCCTTTGGCGATGAATTCGTGGGCGGCCTGGAAGCGGTCCGCATCCACGGTCAGCCCGCAGCGCTCCATCAAGGCCCAAGCCATCATGGCTTGCGCCGTGACGACGTTGAACGAGCCATACCCGTTACCCCCGCCGACCATGTGAGGAGCATGGCCGAACCCGCCGGGAATATGCTTGCGTTCCGGCGGACCGGTTTCCGGATGCTGGGCCTTGTTCAGCCAGTGATTGATCCCCTCCAGTTGCGGCAACACCCAAGGCTCGCGGGTGACCAAATAATATTCGCTCAAGGCGGTGCCGTACAACGAATACGTCCAGACGGGCAAGCCGCCCGGACGAATGACGTCGGGGGTCGATCGGGCCATCGCCTGCGCGCACTTCTTGACCGCAGGCAAGCAGGCCGGGTCTCCGCTGCCCAGCAGGGTCAAGGCGGCATAGGCGTTGATGTGCGGACGGTTGCTCCAAGTACCGTCGGTCTTCTGCTCCTTCAGCAGATAGGCGCAGATCTCCTTGAAGATCAGGTCGCTCTTCTTGCAGTGGAACGGATAGGTTGCCGAGTAGCTGCCGTATTTCGTGCCGAGTCGAATTTCGACTTTCCGCTTCTCCTCGCCTTGCAGGATATCCAGGGTTAACTTGCCGCCCAGCTTGCCTTGGCTCTCCTCCAAGGCGTTGCCCAAGTCCATCATCGGCCCTTCGTAGCCGAACTTGCCCATTCCATAACCGAATTTGTGCGGCGTCTCGAAGAGGCGGCCATTGGCGCCGACGATCCTGTCGCCCTTCTCCAGTTTCCCATACGCGGGCGTGTCCTTGAACACGAACATTACCCGCAGAGCTTTGGGATCTTCCTTCGTGAGCATGGCCCGGGCTCCAGTGAGGCCAAGGTTGATGTACCAGCCGGGAGCCTCCGCGTCAGGGCCGACCTTGGTGGTCAGGTCCCAGGGCACGCGGTCCAACCCATAGGCCGGCAGGACTACCCCCAGGGCCGCAATCAGCAGAACAACACATCGCGTGGTCCACCATTTCCCATTAGTCTGCTTCATGGTTCAAGTACCTTTGCGCGTTCTTCAAACGGTCTCTTGCATTTTCTCCTGCCAGGCGAGCCGACGTGCGCCGGCGACTCGACCAAGACAACGTTGCAGCAATTATCGATCACCGAGTCGGCAAAATGTGCCGCTGTCAGCAATACGGCCATCATTTTTCGTCTGGCTTCGGCTTTGTGATGCCCGCAATAGCGTCCGTTTGCTCGCGCAGCGGAAGCTTCGCTAACCGGCAGATGCTATGAATCCAGGCCATGATCTCGTCGACGGAGAGGTCCCGCCCCAAGTGCCCGCGTTCCAGAAACTCATAGGTAGCGATGCGCAGGTTTGGCTTGAGCCACCATTTCCCGGGACTTTCCGGGGACCTGGCGGCAGGCACGGCGTCGGCCTGCGTCCGTTCCGATGCCGGCAGCGACGCCTTGCCGGCGGGCAGAAGCCCGATGCGCTTGGGGCCCACCGCCAATTCGTCGATCCAAAGTTTCTGGGCATGCGGCAAGAGTCCGGGCCCAAAGTAAGGAGCCAGCAGGAACTGATTGAACTTCATTTTCGGGAAATCAGTCGATCGCAAGACTACGTCCGTGTGATCGACAACGAGCTTCCCGTCGAACCAGCCGCGGACGATGCCGTCGCGGTTGGGTCGGTTGCCGGCAAGATCCAGTGTGTTGAGCTTGAAATATGCCTCAACGCAGTGCCATCCGTCATCCTTGAAAAGCAGTTCCTTGCTGTCGTAGAATCGTCCGTTGTAGCCGCCCTTTAGCGGTCCCTGGGTCAGGCCATGGGGCGTACCGGCATTCTGGATGTCCTGTGCGGCAAGGCGCAGTTTGCCGCCGACCGGCTCGACATACAGGGTAAGGTGGCTTGCCGCCGGTCCGTGCCACTTCGAGTTCTCCGTGGTCAGGAAGTGGGTCAGATGGGGATGGTAGTCCCTGCCGCTCCAGCCCCACCCCTTGGAGAGCTTGAGGTAGAAGCGCAGGGCAACCTCGTCGGTGGGCGCAAACAGGTGCCGCACTCCCGAGGAGCCCTGGACTTTCGACTGGCCGTGGGTCCACTCGTACTCGATGCAGCCGTTGCCGGCCCGGGCACCGCCGACGATCCTGAACTGGCTCCCATCGTACCAGTTCCGCTCCGCGAGGTTTGCGTCCTCGAAACTCTCACTGAAGAAGCCCTGCGCATTCCCACGGTCGAAAAGGATCGTCTCCTGTACCGGCTGGGACTTCGGCGAGGCCATGCCGACGCCTTTGTCGGCCGCCAACAAGCCGACCGGTGACACGGCAAGGGACAGGACAGCAAGACAAAACTGTATTGGAACGCTGGGTGCGATTTCCATGAGAATCCTCCATCGTCCTGGTGCAGTCTGCGATGCAAGACCGATCTCGCGTTGCAGCATAACTTGCACTGATGCCTCCTGTTGCGGGGACTCCAGGACGGGGATACCATCGCCGCCCCAATTCATCCAACGAGCCATGAACCAGTGTATTGTTGGGCCCCTTCGCAATAGTTTTCTTGTCCCTCTCAATAATATCGTCTGGGCGAGACCGGCGGAAGAGCTGGCCGCATGGCCGAAGAACCGAGAGATGCGGGGAGGAAGTCATGCACTCGGTACCCCAGCGATCTCCAACTCGGTACCACGAAGTAAGCCAGTTCCCGTACGTTGGAGCACGGTCATTGCGCCTCGCGCGAATTGCCAACGGTGCTGAGCGGCAAAGCCCGCGGCGGGGATGTTATGTCACGGCACTGTGTAGCATCATCGTCAACGCAAATCACGGCAAGCCAGGGCGCATTGTTCGAATCCGCCTTGGCCCTGAAACTGAGGCTCTGCGGGCGATTATCGGCCGCGAGGCTGATCGTCCGGGCCGGATCGTCAATACTAAGGTTGAAGCCGCGCAGGAACAGGCGGTGCGTGCCGACCCCCTTGGCGCTCACTGCAATGGTAATCCGACCATCGGCAACGCTCTGCTGCGAAAGCTCGATCGAGACTGTCTTCTTAGGAACTTCGCCCATTATATCGGCCATGATGTACAGCCAGCGCGAGCTGGGGTGTACCCAGACCTCTTTGTAATTCCAGCAGTTGGTGACCGGCCAGAAGGGGATATCTTCGCAGTTCTTTGTCTGGATACCCACCGGAAGCGAGCCGACCATGTCGCCCGACATGGCCGTGTATTGCGGGGCGTAGTCGTAGCCCTCGCCATACATCGTGCTTTGGGCGAAGGGATTTCGGCCGACAACCCACTGGAGTTGGAACTGCGCGAGGTCGAACAGCTCGGCGCGATTGCGCAGGCGCGCGGCTGCGGTGAGCGATTTGGTTTGCGACAGGAGGACGCCATAGTGGCCGCGAAAACCGTCCCAGACAGGGAATCGCCGGAGAAAATAGCGATCGTTCAGCTTTTTTCCTTTTGAGACCTGATCGGGACGGTCGCTGAGCTTGTATACTCCGGCCGGGAGGATGCCGTAGGGCGACTGGAATGCCGACACCTGCCGCTGATATTCGCTGTGAAGGGCGACGGCCGAATACCACTTCATCCAGTCGGGGTGATGGGGCGCAACTTCGCACAGCCGCGCCAGGGCGACGGGAGCAGCCTGATCGTGGCCGCGATGGAAATAGTCCAGAATCTGGTCTTTTCTCGGACTGCTGTAGAAAAAGCCGGCAAGGGGGATTGAATCGGAGTAGCTGCGCTGCTGGGAATCGACGAGCGCGCGGGCAAGTTCCGCGGCTTTGTCCAGGTAGGTCTGCTGGCCGGTCGTCTTGAACAGTTCTACGGATGCCAAAACGACGGCGCCGAGCGTTTCTACGTTTCCATCGCTCAGGCGATCGATGGCGAATTGCCAGTCTTCGCGGGCGATCTGCAGGCTCTTCGCGGCGAGGGCTGGCTCGATTGGCTTCAACATCCGCGCAGCGATCGCGGACGCCGATGCACCCACGGCATTCTCGGCCGGCGAATTGCCAACGCCGCCGAAGGTGTCATCCGCCGTGCCGATCTTGCCGTCAGTCCAGTAATCCATGGTGGCCCAAGTGACGCGGAAGCCATCGCCGAAACGCGTCTTGTGAAGCCAATCGAGCCCCCAGCGGGCTTCCTCGATCAACCGCCTGGCCAGAACCGGATCGCGGGAGCCGATGCGCTCGGCGAGAGTGAACATAGCGTGCGTGGCTTCCCCCGTGTTGATCAGCCCTTGCGAGAGGTCTCCCGCATCGTGCCAGCCGCCGTTGATGACTATGCGGTGGCCATTGTGCTCGGCCTGCCAATCGGCGTGACAAACATCGTGGATTCCGACGACCTTGCATCCGCATCGCTCACAGTAGAAAAAGTTGATTGTTTTCCAGACGGTGTCGCGCCAGACATTGGCGGCGACACGGAACGGAGGAGTCTTAACATTACCGGCGACGATGGCGTAGGAACCGGGCGTCTTCAGATCGGAAAAATCCATCACGGCAAATTCCCCCAGTTCACCGGATAATCTGGCAATCGCCTTCTCCATGACAGCCTTGCCCGTCACTGCCTCGACAATGCTGAATCGATCGGCCGTGACCCTGCTGGCCAGCGCGGTCTTGTTCGCATCCAACTCATAGCCGCTATGGCTGAAGGCGATGTGCCCAGGAGCGACGGCCCAGCCTTCAAAGTAATCTGGTTCGACGCGTTGAAGTTCGAGTTGATCGAAGTCGAAGCTAACGATATCGGATGCGCCGGGCTCATTGCCCTGGAGCCGGTAAATCAGCTCGATCGCGGTGACCTTGTCGCGTGAGAGATGGGCGATCTCCCAGACGATGTGATTCCACTGACCCGGTTTCACCAATGCATAGTGCATTGGCCCGCGCGTAGGGATCTGCGGGTGCTTTTCGGTGCCGTCGTTGAAGAGCTTCAGCAGGATTGAGCCATTCTTGTGTCCGTTCATGGTGGGATAGACCCAGACGGAGATTCGGTTGAAGCCGCCCCAGTCTTCGCCCCGGAATGCGCGGTGGATGACCGCCTCGCCGAAAGGCCGACCGGAACGAGTGTCGGGGGCAATGCTGATTGTGCGCGAGGTGAGGCGAAGGGATTGCTTACCGTCCTTGAATCGCTCGTTTGTGAAGAGCATCCGGCCGGGGCCGAAGTGTTTCCATGTCGCGGGGTTTTCCATATCGTCGAGCAGGCGCGATTCAAGCACGGGCTTGGCCAGCCAGCGTTGCTGGGCGGTGCGCGAGACGTCAATGGGCATGGGCATGGGCGGCACGTTCTCGGCGGCCAAAGCCGACGTGGAAACGACGATCCAGAGCAGAACGGCCAAAGTGCTTCGCATGTATGAGGTTCCCTGTGTCATTCTCTTAACAGTCCGTGTGGTGCAGTTCCGACTTGCCAACACTCGTGGTCACAAGCGGGTTCGTGACCTCGCCCACTCGTTGCTTCTTACGTGATTAACTCGGAAATCGATGGGTTCGCCAATTATGCTACAGCATAACGGCAGGCTTGCGCCGCTGCCAGAGCCAAGGCTAGACCGCTCGTCGGCTAGCGATGCTGCTGTAATTCGCGATCCTCCTAAGGTAGAATAGGCATCTTGCGGCGGTTGAACCAAAGAGCGAACACGACTATGGGTACGAGATCATGAGCACGCGCAGAGGATTTCTGAAGACGGCGGCCGTGGCGGTTGTGGGCGGTGGGATGCGATGCGAACAGATCGCGCGGGCGTCGGAAGGGAAGCCGCTTCTCGTGCGCGATGCAAAGATCATCCGCTTGCGCGATCGGAAGGGCGGGGCAACCGACACCTACCTGGAGATCACCAGCGAATCCGGGCTGAGGGGCTACGCCGGACCGTTGTTGAACGAGCAGGTGGGTGCCGTCCCCGCAATCCTGCGCGAATTGGTGGCCGGCCACGACGCTGCGGACCCCGGCAAGCTCAACTTCGCCACGCTTTGGACTGCCTGCCACCCCGATAATGCACTCGATAGCTATGCCCAGGGGAAAGACCCGCTGAACGGCGCAGCGGTGTGGGGCATCAAGCGCAGAACACGCCACTCCGAGACCGGTTGGGTGATCACGGCGCTGAGCGCAATGGATCTGGCCTTATGGGATCTACGCGGCAAGGCGGCGGGACAGCCAGTTTGGCGTCTGCTCCGGGCAAGACGCCAACGGCTGAACGCCTACGCCAGTATGTTGGGTTTCTCCGTCAAGCCAACGGAGGCGCGCAAGGTGGCTCGTACGTTCTTCGACCAAGGGTTCAAGCAACAGAAATGGTTCTTCATGAGCGGCCCGGCGGACGGCGCCGAGGGCCTGAAGCAGAACATCGACCTGGTGCGGGTGCTGCGTGAGGAGTTGGGGGCGGAGGCGATGCTGATGTTCGACGGCATCCAGTACGTTTGGAAATCGAGCGCTACGCCCGACCGCGGGATTGCCGATTACGCGATTGCGCTGGCCAAGGGCATCCTGCCCTACAAACCGCACTGGCTGGAGGAGCCGTTAAGGCCCGACGACCTCGAAGGCTACACGCGTGTGAAGGGCGAGACGGGGATCGTGCTGGCCGCGGGCGAGCACTGGTACACGCGATGGAACGTCAAGCCGTTCCTGGATCGCAAGATCGTTAGTTTCGTGCAGTCGGACCCGGAGTGGTGCGGTGGGATTAGCGAATGGCTGAAGATCTACGAGTTGACCAGGGGGTATCCGGGCGTGCAGGTGATTCCGCACGGGCATCACGTGCTGGCAGCGTCGAATTGCGTGGCATCGCAGCCCGAAACAATCTGCCCGATGCTGGAGTATCTGATCCAGTCGCGGATTCAGCATCAGCATTGTCAGACACGCCCGATGGTGGCGACGGCGGGGATATTCGCAATGGCGGAGGAGCCGGGGCTGGGACCATCGTTGGACGAGGCGCGGATGGAGAGAGTCTGAGTTCCAGGACGATCCGGGGTTCTGTTATCTCAAGTCATCCCGTTTTTTGTGCTCGACGCAGTATCCTTGGCGTCTAATGGCCCCCATCGGCGCCATCGGCCTTGTCGGCTACGGTTGGCGGCGACGGCGACTTGCAAAGCGGGCTGCTCCTTCCGGCGAGAACGCCGCCCCGGCGATATTGTCGTTGTTTCCGTTGCACTCCATCCGGACACGGGAAATTCGACGGGCGGCATAACGCCGCGGGAAACCGCCGCGACCGCCACGCTACCGAAAAGATTTCTCGGGAAGCGTCGTGTCGCCGTCGGTAGAGAGACGCGGCAGCCGTCGTGGGTTGGCGGCTAAAGCTCGGGCGGGCAAGAATCTTGCTCGACGACCCTGCCGTCGTCCCTCTACAGTGCCCCAGCGCGCTCCTGGCCGGCCTTTGGCCTTTCGTAGGCTCCGCCAGTCCTCCAAACTCGAACGGCCGCCAGCGCGCCAAGAAGCCTACGGAGGGTGCGGCTGCGAGCGGTGCCGACACCGCCAAGCGCTCGCCGGCGGCGTCCTGCGCAAAACGCCCTTACTTGACCTTGCCCGGTCGGCATATTACGGTAGTTTGAAAGGAATTTGCCCTGGGTATTGCGCGGCGGAGCCATTGGGCCAGCGTTATCGACGGCGGTCGAGCAGACGATCCAAATTCGAAATACCTGCCTGCGATTAGTCGAGAATGCTCCTTGGCATGACCCCAAAGCTGCAAAGTCTACCCGATGGAGACACGCCCCGGACGACGATCGTGCAAGGCAGGAAATGGCGCGGGATCTCCCGCAATAGAATGAGTGCGACTAGAGAAAGGGAAAGAAGATGAGTATGCAAAGCGAGAAGCGGTATCTCTTGCTCCCCGTGGCTGTCGCCGTGGCCCTGGCCATCGGCGCCAGCGGCTTGCAGGCGGCGGAGCTGCCCGTCAAGGACGGGCAAAAAATCGCCTTCCTGGGCGATTCGATCACGCAGCAAGGCGCGGGAACCGGCGGCTACGTACGGCTGGTGATCAGCGGACTGGAGGCCAACGGCATCAAGGCGACGGCCATCCCCGCCGGCATCAGCGGCCATAAATCGAACCAGATGCTGGAGCGCCTCGATCGGGACGTGCTGAGCAAGAAGCCGGATTGGATGACCCTGAGCTGCGGCGTGAACGACGTTCTGGCACGGCGCGAAGGGCGTCCCGCTCGACCAGTACAAGCAAAACATCACAAAGATTGTCGATCGGTGCCAGGCCGCCGGTGTGAAGGTGATGATTCTCACCTCGACCATGATCGGCGAAGACCAAGCCAACGCGAACAACCAGAAACTGTCGGCCTATAACGACTTCCTGCGGTCTCTGGCCAAGGAAAAGAACTGCCTCCTGGCCGACCTGAACGCCGAAATGCAGGCGGCGCTCGTGAAAGCTGCCCGCACGGAAAAGACCAGAGGCAACCTCTTGACCCGCGACGGCGTGCATATGAATCCGGCCGGGAACCAGATGATGGCGATCGGCATCCTCAAGGGCTTTGGACTCACTTCCGAGCAGATCGCCCAAGCGCAGAAGGCCTGGGGGGCCAGGTCGGAGTCCTCCAGCGCCAAGCTGGCGGCGTCCAGTGCCCAGTCCGTGGAAAGCCAGGAACATCGCGACGCGCGCATGAAGTGGTGGCGCGAGGCCAAGTTCGGCATGTTCATCCACTGGGGCATCTACTCCGTGCCCGCGGGCACCTACGACGGCAAACAGATCGGCGGGATCGGTGAGTGGATCATGAACCGGGGTAAGATCCCGGTGGCGCGTTACGCCGAATACGCCAAGCAGTTCAACCCCGTGAAGTTCAACGCCGATGAGTGGGTCAAGATCGCCAAGGACGCCGGCATGAAGTACATCGTCATCACATCGAAACATCACGACGGCTTCGCGATGTTCCATTCCAAGGCGAGCCCCTACAACATCTACGACGCCACGCCTTTCAAGCGCGACCCGCTGGCCGAACTGGCCGCAGCCTGCCGCAAGGAAGGGATCAAGCTGGGCTTCTATTATTCGCAGGCCCAGGACTGGCACCATCCCGGCGGTGCGGCCATCGGCAACCACTGGGACAAGGCCCAGGACGGCAGCATGGACGAGTATATCGACAAGATCGCCGTGCCGCAGGTCCGCGAGATCCTGTCGAACTACGGCGACTTTCCCGCCGTGCTCTGGTGGGATACGGCCAAAGACATGAACAGCGAGCGGGCCACCAAGCTCTACAAGGTGGTCCAGGAGTTGAAGCCGAACATCATTATGAACAACCGCCTCGGCGGCGGTTACAAGGGCGACACGGAAACGCCCGAGCAGCACATCCCGGCCACGGGCTACCCTGGCCGCGACTGGGAAACGTGCATGACGATGAACGGCACCTGGGGCTACAAGAGCTATGACCAGAACTGGAAGTCGACCGAGACCCTGATCCGCAACCTGGCCGATATCGCCTCCAAGGGCGGCAACTACCTCTTGAACGTCGGACCGACCTCCGAGGGCTTGATCCCGGCGCCGAGCGTCGAGCGGCTGAAGGAAGTTGGCGCTTGGATGAAGGTCAACGGAGAAGCGATCTACGGAACCACGGCCAGTGTTTTCCCCTATCTCGCGTGGGGCCGCTCGACGAGCCGGCCCGGCAAGCTCTATCTCCACGTTTTCAACTGGCCAGCCGACGGCGTGCTGGACGTGCCCGCCAAGTTGGACGTCAAGAAAGCCTGCCTGTTGGCTGCGGCCGATCGAACGCTGACGGTGACGGTCGAGGGTCTGCACACCAAGATCACGCTGCCAGCGACCGCCCCGGACAAGATCGACAGTGTCGTGTGCGTCGAAATCAACGCGGCGCCGGAACTGGATCCTTCCGTCAAGGCGCCGGCCGAGCCGAAAAAGCCGGTGGCGAAGCAGACGGGAAAGAAGGGAAAGAAGCAGTAGCCAGCGCACTGGAGAAGCTGTAGGGTGACCCCAGTGAAACGAGTCCCACCATTCTCCCTGCTCGCTGCGTCTGCCGAGTACATCGGCGCCATCGGGCAGGCGTAAGTAGTCCACGTAGCGCCCCAGCTATCATGTCGCGGCCTCGTTCAGCACGGCTCGGCCAACGCTGCCAGTGGTTCGGCCTGAATCGCCTGAAGCTGCTCGATGGCGGTCAGCAACTTCGCACCGGTCCTTCCCCTACGATGACTGCCTGCTTGCCGCCGCCGTCGCCTTTCAGCCGGTCGAAACGACCATTGACCCGTCCGGCGCCATCAGCCCTCACAATCAAACGTAGGGCTACACGGCTCAATTGCCCGTGGTGGCCACTGGTCGATCTGCGAAACCACAGGCTTTCGACCAGCAAGACGATGATCGATCCGTCCAGTGCTTCCCTTCGCATTCGTCCCATCCGGCGCACGCGGCACAAAGGGCAGCTTGATCTGCCCGCCGGTGGGGAATAGGCCGATGGACCTGCCCGCCGCCCAGGACCATGTTCCGGGCCGCTGGGGCAGTCGCCGAGCAGAGAGACGGCGGCGGCCTACACGGCTTGCCGTCAACAGAATCGCGGCACAGACACCTCCACAGATTTGCCAAAACTGGACTCTTGACGTTGCCATAGTGCTGGCGTGTGGAAGTGCTGTAGCGGCACCTCTAGGAATAGCGGTTTGTGAACCGTTCCGATGTGGTTTTGCGGTGCTTGATCGGTTGGCTGCAGGCGAAACTTTTGCGGTTGCTGCGATCTTACTTAGCGTTGCCCTGACGAAGTCTTTTTTGCTAGCGCGAATTCGCGAAATATTGGAAAGGAGAGAGTTCAGGGAATCATTTGCGAAATAGGCTTCGCGAGCTTCCGGATTCGTTTGTATCCATTCCAAAAGCATTTGCTCTTCTGTCGCCGTTAGGCTCTCACCAGAAACAAAGCGAGAAAGCAGTTCTCTATCTCGATTCGGTTCCATTGAATTGACCTTAATGAAGTTCCTGTGTCCTGCAGGTTCTACTGACCTGAGTTCCAACGATCCGAATTCCATGCGCAGTTTTTCGCAAATACACTTTAGGAGGACGTTGCGTGTGCGGAAAAGCAAGGCACGGACGGACACGCTGCTTCGCCCCAAACGCTTTGCAATTGCTTCAAGGGTCTGACCTTCAAAATAATGCTCTTCAACCACCCGCCGGGTTTCTGGGGCGAGTTGTGCGATGCAATCTTGCAGGGCGGCCAACGTCTGCTCGGGGCTTTCGTCGGAGCCCGTGTGCTTGTTCATTCGGTCGAGACGCCACTCGGCCAACTGCACGGCAAGCGGACCAGTCTCTCGGGCCTGTCGTCGTGTGGAAGAACGGATGTATACTTTGGCCAAATTTCGAGCAACGCCGATCAACCAAGGCTTTAAGTTCCCCAGTTTTTGCCATTGGGCCAGGTTTTGGTAGGCACGGAGGAAAACCTCTTGGGCCAAGTCGTCTATTGCGGCACCGTCCTTGATGTGGCGAGCGAGCGTCCATCGAACCGCAAACTCATGGTGGCTAATGAGTTGCGCAAAGGACTCCGGCGAGCCAGCGATCGCCTGACGCACCGGCACGGCCTCGTCGGTGGGGTTAATATCCTTCGTCATGCTTTTCATCTTGGTGAATTCAAATTCCAAATGCAACGGCCTCTTTCTCGGCGGTTCTGGGACCGGGCCTCCCCAAACGTCGCAAATCCCCAGGTTTTCCAAGGCCGCGGCCCGATAAGCTCCGGAATTGGCGCGCCGCATTTGAAGTTTGCATTCGCCTCTTATAACAATTGCCGCGAAGTAGAAAACGTTACGCTGCTGGCCGGTGAAAAAAACGAGTTTTCCGTTTGGCAATGGGACTTCATGACGCCAAGGACTGGGTTCGGGCTTCCGAACTTGTGGCCAAGCTGGGGCAGCAGTCGTCCGACTCTTCTAAATGATTCTCGGATGGCAACGACAATTTGCGAACGCCGCCAGGACGCACCACTTTGCTTTGGCAGCGATATTGGCGGGAGGTAATTGAGCGGCAGCAGGCCAGTGGGCAGAGCATTGTGGGGTTCTGCTCCAAGGGCTAAAATGACGGGATTTGAAATCCCCTTCAGCTTCGGCTACCGCAATCTCGGAAAGGTCTTTGCGATGAAACTGTGGATTCCATGCTGCCGTAAACTGCTCGTAGCAGGGCTGGCGGCGATGACGCTCTTGAGTTCTCTGGCGACAACTGGGAATGCCCAGATACTTCGCCGCCAACGGCGGGTTCTGGTTGCCCCTGCGGTGCCCTCTGGCCCAGTCACGGCGAAGGAAGCCCTGGAAGCTGGCGTGGAAGCCTACATCTATGGCTACTCGCTGGTGACGATGGAGATGACTCGGCGGGTGATGACCAACGTGGAGAAGCCGGAAGGCACACGGGCGCCGATGGGCAACTTGATTCGGGCGCGAAGTTATCCCGATGCCAAGTATCGTGATGTAACGGCTCCCAACGCCGACACGCTTTACACAACCGCATGGATGGATGTTGGCAAGGAGCCGTGGGTGCTGACGCTTCCCGACGCTCAGGGCCGCTACTATCTGATGCCGATGCTCGATGGCTGGACGGATGTTTTCCAGGTTCCCGGCAAGCGTACCACCGGCACGGGGCCGCAGAAATATGCCATCACCGGCCCTGGCTGGAAGGGAACGCTTCCGGCAGGCGTGACCGAATACAAGTCGCCCACCGCCATCGTTTGGCTACTGGGGCGGATTTACTGCGCGGGCACGGCAGAAGATTATGCCGCAGTCCACAAGATGCAGGATGAGGTTTCCATTGTTCCCTTGAGTTCCTATGGCAAACCCTACACGCCGCCCGAAAGCAAAGTCGATCCGAGCATCGACATGAAGAAGCCGCTGCGGGAACAGGTCAACTCGCTCGACTCGACGGCCTACTTCAAGCTCCTGGCATCACTGATGAAGGACAATCCACCAGCAAGAGCCGATGCACCGATCCTGGCAAGAATGGCCCGATTGGGAATCGTTCCAGGCAAGGAATTTGACCCCGGCAAGCTCAATCCCGCCGTAGCCAAGGCATTGAACGACGTGCCGAAGCTGGGGTTCGAGAAGATCATGGCCCACTTCAAGAAGGCCGGGACGTTTGAGAACGGATGGATTTTCACCACCAAGACGGGAATTTACGGCACGAACTATATCCAACGAGCCTTGGTTACTGCCATCGGCTTGGGTGCCAACCGGCCCCAGGACGCCGTTTACCCGACCTCGGAAGAGGATGCCACGGGCAAGCCTTACGACGGGAGCAAGAAGTACGTCATGCACTTCGACAAGGGCCAAACGCCGCCCGCCGATGGCTTTTGGTCCCTGACCATGTACGACGACAAGTATTTCTTCGTGGACAATCCGCTGAATCGGTACACGCTGAGTTCCCGGTTCAACTTCAAGTACAATGCCGATGGCTCTCTCGACTTGTACTTGCAGAACGAGAATCCTGGCCCTGAGAAGGAATCGAACTGGCTCCCGGCCCCCAAGGGCCGCTTCATCCTCATGCTGCGGCTCTACTGGCCCAAGGAGCAGTCTCCATCCATCATCAATGGCACTTGGAAGATTCCGCCAGTGAAGAATGTGGACTAGGTGTTTGACACGGCAGGCCCCAGTTTGCTGGGGCCTGCTGGCAAACGCCGGGACTAGCCTGCCGGAAGTTTGAGGCGGTCCTGCGAACACGAATGCCTTACCGCCAACTACAAGAGAAGGAAACTCAAATGATGAACTCAATCGCTCTGCACCGGCTTTCGGGCTGGCTACTCAGCTTCGGGCTGAGTCTGATCTTCGTTTCAACGGCAGTAGCACAGCAGGCCAAGCCGCCAAAGCCTGCAAATGCCTTCAAGGGCATCATCAAGCTCGATGTCCGTGATTCCGTCCCAGACTGGGGACCGTATACGCCCAAGAAAGCACCCAAGGGTGCCCCGAACATCTTGATCGTCCTGTACGACGACACGGGACTGGCTGCGTGGTCGGCCTATGGCGGCAGGATCAATATGCCGACGCTCGACAAGTTGGCTGCTAACGGCCTGACCTATTCGCAGTTCCATACTTGTGCCCTCTGCTCGCCGACGCGCTCTTGTATCCTGACCGGACGGAATCACCATCTCAACGGCATGGCTTCGATCACGGAAGGGGCCAATGGGTTTCCCGGCCAGCACGGTCGCATTCCCAACCAGTGTGCTACCATCGGGCAGATTCTTCAAGACAACGGTTGGAGTACGTTCTGGCTGGGCAAGAATCACAACGTCCCTGAACAGGATGTCGCTTCGGGAGCAAGCCGCAAGCGGTGGCCGCTCCAAATGGGCTTCGACCGTTATTACGGTTTTATCGGCGGCGAAACGAACCAATGGTATCCCGCCCTCGTTGAAGACAACCGTTTCATTGAGGCACCTTACAGCCCGGAAGAGGGCTATCATCTCTCGAAGGACTTGGCGGACAAGGCCATCGGCATGATTCGGGATCAGAAGGCCAGCAATCCCTCAAAGCCTTGGTTCATGTGGTACTGCCCAGGTGCCAACCACGCCCCGCACCATGCTCCCCAGGAATACATCGACAAGTACAAAGGCAAGTTCGATGATGGCTACGACGCCTACCGAAAGTGGGTTCTGCCACGCATGATTGCCAAGGGCGTGATTCCGAAAGGTACCGAACTTACACCGTTCAATCCGCTGCCTGAAAACGTGGCGAATCCCGCAGACCATGTGCGGCCTTGGGAATCGCTCAATGCCGATGAGAAGAAGTTGTTTTCTCGCTTGGCCGAAGTCTATGCTGGCTTCTCGGAATACACCGACGTTCAGATTGGCCGTATCATCGACTACCTTGAGAAGACCGGCCAGCTTGACAATACCATCGTCCTCTACGCTGCGGACAACGGTGCTTCGGGTGAAGGTACGCCCAACGGTTCGGTGAACGAGAACAAGTTCTTCAACGGCTAGCGAAGATGCAGTTAGCAAGGAGTACAAGTCGCCTGGGACATTCAAGGGTGGGACGATCCTTGGTGTCGGCGTCACGGTTGAAAAGAAGCAATACAAAGACCTTGAGAAAGAGGCCGAGGCCGCTTTCAACAGGGATTAGATGTACGACGGCTTGACGGAACTAGCCTGCCGGAAGCCAGGAAGTCTGAAAGTCTAAGGGTTTTTTTGGCTGCGTGTGAGGCAGAAGCTCCATCTGCCGCCCCGCCTGCCCCGTCTTGAATTCCTCATTCCGGGCCTTACAATTCATTGTCGTCGGAGGACGAGGCGAAGAACAACTCGGCCCAGCCGGGGGGTTCGTTGAAGAGTAAGCCGACGTGGTAGAACGCCTTTGGGTGTTGCACCACGTCGGCTTTTTTGTTTTTGATAGACGCACAGGACCGAACTGCATCGGTGAGGACGAATTTCCATGAGAACCAAAGAAGAGGTTGAAGCTGCAATCAGCGAAGAAATCGGTCGCTTTGAGCAGGATTACATGGGGCGATGCCCTAAGAACATCCAAGCCCACCTACTGGGGGATTTTCTCGTCGTGCGCCTCCAAGGCGTCCTAACCGCAGCCGAGCAACAAGTTGTCAAGTCGTATCCAGCCGAGCAAGGACGGGATTTGCTGAAACACGAACGGAGACATCTAATTGATACGGCCCGTCCCGTCATGGGGGCGATGGTCAAGAGGGTCACTGGTGTCGAGGTCGTGACAATGCTCCATGACATCGACATGATAACCGGCGAGAAGGTGATTCTCTTCACTCTAGCCCGAACGCCTGATTGCTGCGAAGCGAAGTGAAGGAAACAGCGTTTCGCTGCGGCCTTGGGGGGAGATGCGATTCCTCCTCCCCCAATTGAAAAATCGGAACGTCAATCCGGCAGGCCCCAGGCTTCAATCGGTCAATTAACCATCTGAGGAGACGACACCCGCGCGACTACCACCGGGTGTAGACTACACCCGACACCGGGGTTTTAAGGGGTTTCGCGGGGAATAAAGGCGTAGCTAGGAACAAAGGAAGAATCATCGAGTATCAAGAGGTTGAAGTTGACCCAGGGGAACCGGATAAGCGGTTGCTTGTGCTGGAATCGGAGTTTGGAAGTGTTCTCAAGGTCATTGCCAGAGAGAAGAACACCTTATCGGCAATCATCCGACAGGCATGGGACACCGGGACCCTGAGAACCTTGACCAAAAACGCCCCTGCCCACGCTACTAACGCCCATATTAGCATCATCGGCCATATCACCCGGGACGAGCTACGGCGTGGAATAGCGGAAACCGAGATCGCCAAACGTCGCCTCGTACGGCATCTCAAAATCCCCATCCCGGGCTGCAATCAGCCCCGATACGCCTTTGGCACCGCGACCCGGGACCAGGCCCGCGAGATCGCCTGGCAAGACCTGCTCGACCTGATTCCCGATCATTGGATCGAAGGAGGAAAATACGGGCGCAATGTGTCCTATTCCCGGCTGGAGAGTCTCACAAAGTACAACTCCTCCCTGCGGGTTGTCGGCCTCGATTCTCCGCATCGCATCGAAGGCAAGTATCTGAACGGCGTGGTGCTCGACGAGGCCAGCGACCAGCTCCCGCACACATTCGACAGGATCGTGCCGCCAATGCTTTCCGACTATCGCGGCTGGGCATGGATCATCGGGGCGCCAAAGCGTCAGGGCGTCGGTGCGCCATGGTTCAAGCAGCTTTGCACCCGCATTGCACAACACGAGTATGAGGATTCCGCGTTCTTTTCATGGCCGGCAGCGGACATCGTTGACCCCGTGGAGATCGCCCATGCCCGCGCCACGCTCGATGCCAAGACGTTCGCCGAACAGTACGAGGCCAAGTGGGTCAACGCGGGTGGCGGAATCTACTACGCCTTCAGCCGGGAATTCAACTGCCCGCCGTGCAGCCATCGGGACAACATGCCGATCCTCGTGGGCTCCGACTTCAACGTCGACCCGATGTGCTGGGTCTTGGCCCACCGCATCGGCGAACGCCCAATGGGCATCGGCCGGCTCTACGACGGTCAGGCCGGAGGCGGCCTTCGCGGGGATGGCCACAGGCTGCACGACCGGGCACGCTGCCAACTCGGCCACGAAGCGGGCGTAGCGTTCTTTGCTGTCCGGTGTGCCGTAGCGACCGAGATAATGCCGCTGTCCGTGAACCTTCACGTAGGCGCGACCAGACGCCTTGTGACGGCAATACTTGGGGATGGAAACAGAAACGACGGCCATAACAGTACGTCCTTTCGATCAGGCGGAGGTCACTTTGACCCCCATACGCTCTGACTTACGGGCTGCACTGCCGACCGTCGGCAGGTAATCTAACTCAAGATTTCAGCAAGACTTACAAAAAGTGGCGGGGACAGGATTTGAACCTGTGACCTCGAGGTTATGAGACACTTGAGGGCGCCGCCAAACTTTACCGTTTTTATCGAAGAATACTGCAATTATACCCCTCAGAACGCCTATAGCAAGGACTCGCAAACTATCTCATTATTGCTCGAAAAATAGCCGTATTCTCGCCGCTGCTGTGCGCAAAACCGTAGTCCCTTTCCCGCCGTGCCCCCGAAATGACACGACGTCCCCGGTGTGCCCCGCGAGCTACAAGCCCACTGCCTGCGGCTGGTCATGTTGGTCTTTTTTCGGCAACCCGTAGACCTTCTTATTGTTGTTATTTAGATCGGGAGCCCGAATCGGACCACGGGCTCGGTGCTCGCGGACTTGGTGGCGGATGGAAGCCCGCTACGGCCTCCAGGACATCGCTGGAGCCCTTGTCGCCCAGGAGCAGCCCCAGAACAGCCGTCCCTCCTGCTGCTACAATGCCATCCGGCCGCGAAGTGCGGGACCGCCCCGTCCCGAAAGCCCTTGGGACCCCAGCAGTCCCATGCTGTTGCTTACCTTCGCGGCCATCTTTTTGGCCCTCCGCCCCGCTGCGCGACTCGTTGATTCGGTGGCTCTTCCTGGATACAATGGCCCTACGGTCGGAAATCAATACCCTATCGGGAACCGCATTACCGCCGGCATTTTCCACGCCTTCCATTACGACTGGATCGGATGGACGAAACAGATGTCACCCTTCGCGGCGCGTCCGTGCAGGATATCCAACTGGAACTTCTGCGTCGGACCCAGTTAAATGCTCTCGATGGAGAGCGGGTCGTGGCGAGTCTATTGCGCCATCGCAGCCTGTGGTTGGCAACGTTCTTGGACAGTCCGGGCCTTGCGAACTATGCGCAACCGACCCATCTCCTGACGTCCGGATTGATCAAACTCCGGGACCTGCCCGACAATTTCTGGAATGCCGACACGCTGTTTGTCCTCACCGACACGCACGAAAAAGCCCGTGAGCTGGCCCACATCATCGAGGAAGAGGACTGGGGAGGAATGGTCCAGGTTTTCGAGGACCAGGAGGAAATCGATCGCGCACTGGGAACCGGCCGGGATGAATGCGGCTTGCTCACCGTGTGGTGGGACTAGTGCCGCAAATCACAATTTGCAGCCCCACAACCAAAGTCGTAGTTTCTCGAAATTCCCGGGGGCTTACACGTTCCCCGAATGCCAGCAAGCCGCTGGGATCGCCAATACCGGCGCATGCCTCGTGGGGCGGAACGTGTCCCGCTTCCATGACCTCGTGAAACGTAGGCCGAAGCCAAGATCAAGTCGCTGGAAGAAGCAACGACTGCCGCAAGAGAAGCGGTCAAGAAGGATCAGGCGGCCGCCGACGAGATTGCGGGCTTCAAGAAGGACCTCGCCGCGGCAAAGCCACGGCACAGGCCGAGACGGAATCCATGAAGAAGGCCGACAAGGCCAAGGAAGCCGCCGAGAACGCCCAGAAAGACGCCGCCGACAAGATCAAGACGCTGGAAGCCGAGCTTACCGCCGCCAAGAAACTGAAGGCCAAGGCCGAGCAGGCCCAAAAGGAAGCCGAGGCCAAGCTCAAGGCGTTAGAAGCGAAAGCGGCCTCGAAGACGCCCGAGGACGCAAAGCCGGTGACGAAGTAGGCTGGCAGAAGCAGAATCCAAGGCCCACCGCGGCCCTTTCGATCGGCCCCTTCGCCAGCCATGATCTTGGCCGTGCCGTCGATCATCGGCCGCGTGGGGTTCTGGGGCTCCACTGCGCTAAAGGCCGGCGGCGATCTTGGATTGATCCGGAATATGGTGTCCCCATCGGCTTCTTTCCTTGGCTGGGCTGGATTGTCTACTGTATTGTCTCAGCGGTCAGGCAGAAATGATTTGGCTGGAAATAGATTGTGCCGGGCACCCAATGATTGAATACCCGGCCCTCGATTTGAAAACTGGTGAAGGTAGGTATGCTTCAGGTGAGGGTTTTCTTACGCTGCCCTTCATTTCGATTGACTCGGGAAAAACAGGATAGCCGGGCCAGTTTTAGCTTGGTTTCTGTTGGATTTCTGTTGTCGTTGCCATTTGTAACCGATCAGTCCGATGGCACCGGCACCGAGAAGAGCGAAGGTGGAGGGTTCTGGAACTGGCGTGAGAAGTAAACCGTGGGTCTGCCCGTTCCTATAGCCGTTACAAACAATCTGTCCGCAATCGTTGATGGCTTCTGCGGCTTGCAATGTCCAGGTGGACGACGGTATAAGGGTGTTCAAGTCTATCATAAAGCCATCGCTGTAGAGGAATGCGTCAGAGTCGTATTTGCTGCTGATATACGCAGTCCCCACGATCTCTCCGATGTTGTTGATACCAGTGGCCTGACTGCTCGTTCCGCCTGGAAGCGTACCGAGGTCGTACATGGAGCCATCGCTGTAGAGGAAGGCATGATATTCGCCGCTGGCAGGCAAAGCATACCCCACGACCTGCCCTTTGTCGTTTATGCCAGTCGCTATGACGTATGTTTGTCCGTTGGGCAAAGTGCCAATGTCTTGCATCGAGCCGCCGCTATACACAAACGAGTGGTAACTCCCGTTGTTACCCCAAGCATAGCCTGAAATCTGACCGCTCTTATTGATGCCACTTACTTGGCAATACGTTTCACCCGGCAACGTGCCGATGTCTTGCATTGAACCGCCGCTGTAAACAAAGGCGTTATAGTTGCCGCTGCCTGCCCAGGAATTACCCACAACTTGTCCGCTGTCATTGATACCAACGGCTTGGCAAATTGTTGTCCCCGGAAGCGTACCAAGGTCTTGCATGGTTCCGCCGCTATAAAGAAAGGAGTGGTAGTCGCCCCCGAGAATAGTCGCGGACCCGACAACCTGCCCGTTGTTGTTGATGCCCAAGGATTCGCTAAAGTTACCGCTGAGCGTACCAAGGTCTTGCATGGTCCCGCCGCTATAAAGAAAGCCGTGGCGGTCGCCCCCGAGAGTAGTCGCAGACCCCACGATCTGCCCGTTGTTGTTGATGCCAGTGGCGTCACTGTTGGCCCCACCGAGCGTACCGAGGTCAGTAACGGTGTATTGAACCTGACCCACCGCGTTTTGGTGTGACGAGAACAAAAGCAATGCACACAACAAAACAACAGACCTTCTCATCGTAATACCCTTTCCAAATACAATCACATGGTGCAACACTGACTACGCTGCCCTACGTTTTGATTCTGTCGAACGAAATGGCATGAACAAAATCACAGGGCTTTCTGTTACGTCTTGGCCGGAATGGAGCTCCCTGGTGGCTTTCTGCGTTCGGCGCCATTTGTAACCGATAAGACCGATGGCACCGGAAGTGAGGAGAACGAGGCTGGAGGGTTCGGGGACCGCTAACGGAGCAAACGCAATTCCACCAGTGATTGCAATACTACCCGGACCGATCAACGTGGTGGCCCCATTTGCCTTGTCAATTGTGTAAAGAAACCCTCCGCTTTCCCCATAGAGGTTGTCTGTTGACGGATCAAAGGCGATACCACCAGTGATTGCAATGCTACCTGGGCCGATCAAGCTAGTGGCTCCATCCGACTTGTCAATTCCGAACAAGAACCCTCCGCTTTCCCCATAGAGGTTGTCTGTTGACGGATCAAAGGCGATACCACCAGTGATTGCAATGCTACCTGGGCCGATCAAGCTAGTGGCTCCATCCGACTTGTCAATTCCGAACAAGAACCCTCCGCTTTCCCCATAGAGGTTGTCTGTTGACGGATCAAAGGCGATACCACCAGTGATTGCAATGCTACCTGGGCCGATCAAGCTAGTGGCTCCATCCGACTTGTCAATTCCGAACAAGAACCCTCCGCTTTCCCCATAGAGGTTGTCTGTTGACGGATCAAAGGCGATACCACCAGTGATTGCGATGCTACCCGGGCCTATCAGTGTGGTCGCTCCATTCGCTTTCTCTATGCCGTACAGAAATCCGCCGCTTTCCCCATAAAGGTCTGCGAACACCGATTCATTTGCACCAAAAGTCACTAAAGCGATTGTGAAAACGTAAAATGCTATGTTGTTCCGCATAGATTGTCCTTCATGTTTCTTGCACGTTGACTGTTCTTCGTTATGTGCCTCAGCCGTCGCACGATGGCTGACCATACAACCACGGTCTCTCGACATTGCCAACAAGGTTCTCTGGGCTTGCCTCTCTTTCGAGGCTTGCCCGGATTCATCAGACGCGCGCACTCCGTTCTCCTGGGTTGCGCGGGGGTTTTCCCTCGGCCCTTTGACATCATCCACCGACGTAGGCACGAGAAAGCATGTCGATGCTGGTGGTCTATGAAGCCAAGCTATTACTTTACTCCGAAGTGTGGGCTTCCGCTATGAACCCGTTGGGGGTAAATTGGACCCTCCTTTGGCATCATATCGGATACGTCGTCTGGATAAACTTTGCGGCCAGCCGCCTGCAATTCTCCCACAAAAGGGCCTTCTGGGGCCAAACACGTCAAATACCGCCCTTCCGCACGGCATTATAACAAGCGGAAACCGCTTGCCCCAGCAACCCTGTTTCTACACGTCCGTTCTGCCGTGATCGTCGTTTCGTCAACAACGACGAGATTTCACGGCATTTCAAGCTGACGGAGCCGTTTAGCCCTCAGAACCCCGATCTGTGGGGCTAAATTTGCCGCTCCCGCCCGTTCTGAGCCTCGCAACGTCTGCGAAGCTCATCTCTCACCCCAAGGCCACTCCGGCTTGGGGTGGCCTGCATTTTCGGAGGTCACCCCATGGTTTCGTCTGATGGAGATCACGATCCCAGTTTCTCCCTCGCCAAGTGCCGCGCCGTCTACTTGAAAAAGATGTTGCCGGCCATCAAGCGGCATGCCCGCAGCGCCTTCAGGTATCTCAAGCCCGAGGCAAAGCAGGAGGCCGTTCAGAACGTGCTCGCCAACACCTGGGCCGCTTTGGTTGGCCTGGCACGTCGCGGCAAGCTCGAAAAGGCGTTCCCGTCAGTTCTCGCGACTTTTGCGGAAAAACAGACGCGGGACCACAGGATCGTCGGAGGTCATCTCGATGTGAATGATGTTCTCTCGCCGTACTGCAAAGCGAAGAAGAACGTGAAGGTCGATAGGCTCGACCGCCGCGACAAGGACGACGATAGGCAATGGTGCGAAGTCCTCGTCGAAGACAAGCACGCCGGCCCCGCCGACATCGCTCGCGTCCGCATCGACTTCAACGACTGGCTCGCTTCGCTCAAGCGCCGTGACCGCCGCGTAGCCGAATTCCTCGCACAAGGCGAATCGACCCGAGCCGCTGCCCGCAAGTTCAAGGTGAGCGACGGCAGGATTTCGCAGCTTCGCAAGGAGTTGGCCGAGAACTGGCGTCGTTTCGTCGGCGATGACGAGCCCGGCGCTGCCGTGGCTGCCTAGTCCCTGCCGCTCTTCCACCTCTCCTCTGCCGGCTCTCTGCCGGCCTTCGCCCGAGCCCCTGGTCGTCAGTCAAGCGCAACAGGCGCCAGGGCTCGGGCCTCTGCTTTGTTTATCTTCGGTCGCCCCTGCTCGTGTAATGCAGGCAGGGCGGCCTCCTCATTTCTGGAGTCTACAAAATGCGTTCCCTTTCTCTTACCCTTCAAATCCTCTTCACTCTGGGAATCTGCCTCTCGGCCTTCCTCGGCTGCGGTTCGGGTGGCTCGTACACAGCGCCGCCGCCCGAGTTCCGCTGGAGGGGTCCGACGACCAACTTCTCGGATACCGCGCCTCCGAGGCCCCGCGCAAACGAGGACTATCGATGAAACTTCTTCCCTCGCTGCTCCTCGTAGCCCTCACCGCTGCCGGCGTGCTCTTCGTCTTGCCTCGCCTTCCATTTCCACTCTCGCAACTCACCGTCACGAGCCAGGGCCCGACTATCGAGAGGCTTGAGCAGCTCTCGCACCTTGTTACGAATCGCGTCTATGTGGCAGACGTGCTCGTGGGCAACGGAGCAGGCTGTCGCGGAGTCTGGCTAATTCACGGCGATGGCTTGATCGCCGTAAACCTTGGTCGTGCCAAAATCGTGGAGAAGGACGAGAGAAACAAGACCGCGACTATCTCGCTCCCTCTGCCGGAGGTCTTGGAAGCCAGGGTTGATCACGATACAACGCAGACTTGGGAAGTTCGGACGACCACTTGGATTCCATTTACTTCCGATCAAGACAAGCTCCGCGATGCCGTGATGAAGGAGGCCCAGAAGCTTGTGGGGCACGCCGCCGGCTCGAAAGAGAACATCCAGGCAGCAAGACTTGCGGCAGAGACCATCCTGCAGGCATTTTACGCCGAGTTCGGGTGGCACTTGGCCGTGACCTGGGAAGAAACAGACATGAAACCCGCTCAGTAACCCCGCTGACCCGAAAAGGTCGGCATCAACCAACAAGGAGTTCTTCCACATGCCCCTCAAAACCAATGTCGGTGTCAGCCGCAAGGTCGCCGACAACAACTACGGCTCCCGCGGTGCCAGCGTGAATCTCGAAGTCGAACTGGACTCCAGCTTGATCCAGGAGCCCGAGCGTTTCCATGATCGCATCCGCCAAGTTTTTCGACTAGCTCAGCAAGCCATCGACGAAGAGTTGAACCGGCAGCAGAGCAACGGCACGACGAGCCACCAGACGAATGGTGCTGGAAATGGCTGTGCCGCACAAACATCGCACAACGGCAGCCAGACGAACGACAACAGCCAGCACACCAACGGCAATGGTCGCAATGGCCAAGTAACTATCGCTTCCGAAAAACAAATCGGATATGCCCGGCAACTCGCGAAGCAGATCCAGGGCCTCGGCATCCGCCGCCTCGACAGTCTGGCCCAAAAGATGTTCGGAAAACAGCTCGTGGCCCTCACGACCATGGATGCGAGCGGGCTCATCGACACGTTGAAATCGATCAAGGCCGGCGAGATCGACATCAATGCAGTGCTGGACGGGACCGCCTCATGAGGCCCATGCTAGGCTCTGATTCGATCGTAGCGGTGATTCTATTGTGTCTCGCAAACGACGATGCCAGGCCCATCCCCGTGCTGTTCATCGGGGCACGTTGCTCGTGCTATTCCATGAGGCCAGGGGTTTCGACGGAGAATAGGCATCTTTGCCCGGCCTGCCGCTCCGAGAGGGGTGGCAGCTTGCCGGGCACTTTGTTTAGCTATTGACCGAGGCTAGCCGCTTTCGTCAGGCAGCGAACTTCTCCCCTGTTCGTAAAGAGCAATGGCTCGGTCCCAATCACCACGCTTCTCAAGGCGGATCGCCTCGTCGAACAAGGCATCCTTGTCCTCGTTGTTTTCCATTGCATGGTTCCTTTGGAGGTTTGTCTTTAGCCAGGGCTCGAAAGGGCCAAGTGCAAAGCGCATCATCGATCGCGTTTAGGCTGGCATCCAAGCAGGGGTGATTTATCCGAGCTCATCGCCGCCACATTGGCTGACGTGCCCTTTTCGTGCCGAGTGCCGGGCGTGGTGCTGATAGTGCTGATTGAAAAATCTCGCAATGAGCACACGGGCTCATCTGAAAGGCGGCCTCGGGACGCTTAATCTTAACCATCGGAACGGAGGCCATTCGAAAGCGCAGGCTCTGGGAGACTTCTACCTTTTCGCCTTATCGGCCGGCCCTTTCCTCGAGAACAAGGAGCCCTCGCTCGCAACGGTCACTTCCCATTTGTCTGCTGTTTTCCAGTCGTACCTATTCCCGATCCTATCCCCAGCATTGCTTAACTTAATCCCCGACGGATCCGGCGAAAAGACCTCTTCAGCGAGAAGAACATCGGCACGCACGCCTTCCATGGTAAACAAGCCTGGTATACAGGCAGGATCGGCCCAACGGCCCGGCAGGTTATCCAATGAGAGTCCTATCTCGACGGTCCCACTGGGCAAGTCTCCCAAGGCGACGGTATACTTCGTAACCGTCAGGAACATTTTACCGTCGACGTTCCGCCAGGTGAACTCTTGGATGCCCTTGGACGGCTGTCGAAAGTTGAGGCGTGCCCCAGGAAAGGCTGGAAACTGCCCGATCGTAGCACGGTCTTGAATGACTACACGTATAACCTTCCGCAGCCAGTCAAACACTTTGCGCTTTTCGGCTACGTCTCGCGTGAACTGCGTCAGGGCATACTCTCGATCGAAAAAAATTGCCTTGACGGACTTCTTGGCTGACACCCCCGGTTGATTATCATCAGCTTCTGAATATGTGCGGGACCGGATGTAAACGATAGCGGAAGGAACACTGTAGCGAAGAAAAACACAGTCATGCCGATAAGCCATGGGAATCGTCTCATCAAGACCTTTGGACCTGACGCTTCGACCGGAGGCGCTGGTACTGTCGATGTCGCTTCGCGGCGCCGTCCCAAGCAATTCAAGTAGTTCTGCAAGATGCTTATCTTGGTCGTCCGTGTAGACCCGCTCGATAGCGATCAGTTGATACTTTTTGTAGAAGTAAAAAGCCTGCGAACCGTCTTCTCGCATGACCCGTGTGACGATCACGGCGCTCACAGGACTCTTTGACGACGCGGGGTTTAGCGGAGTCGGAGGGAGACGGATAGGTTTGAGCCCTTCAGTCGATAACTGGCGACTAATCTCCTCTTCTGACATACCGAACCTAAACCCGCCATAACCTTGTTCGCGATACTTCTCGGATGTAACTTGCAGGACGGCGGCGACAACAGGATCGATTTTCTTTTCCCCAGAACCGGCGGCCTTGGCCAACTCCTGTTGCTGTCTCCAGTGAATGTCGTCTGGCCGGGATTGCTTGGACCCTGTGGCACCGGCAGCGGGTGATGCGTCACTGGAAGTCCGTTGAGGCACGTCATAGACTTTCTTAACTTGTGCTGAGGCTTTTACCACACTGGGATCCTCACCTTCAGGCCGAGGCTCCCGGTAAGTATTACGGCTAATCTCCTTGAACCCAACAAGCTCGCGCAGTTGATCCGAGTACGGGTAGTAGAGCGTCGGGTTATCTTCTTTAGGATTCCAACGCCCGTTCTTCCACGTATAACGGATTGTAAGAAGCTGCTCGTCCATTCTTTTGATCGACGGGCTATCTTCGATCATCGACTCCGTTGCTTGCATCGCCTCGGCTTCTGAGTCAAACCATCGGTCGGGCTCGTTACCAGTTCTTAATATGCGATGTTCGTTCTTTGGGTTGAGATAGAATATGATCTTCCGGGTGACCACGATGATTCCCTCATAGGTCCCGGGTTTTGCTTCCGACTTCTTGACCGAAGTCTTCTCCACCTTAAATTCATTTTCTTCCCTTTCCCATGTGTTACCATCGAGGTTGCCTCCCGCGACGCCGAGAGGGTTGAAAGTAAGGACACCGGTCGGTTTATCAGCGCGCTTCTTCACGGCAGCAACGATCTTTTCAAACTCAGGCTCCGGATCAACGGCGCCAGCGTCGGCCCCCTTGGCAGTTCCGACTTCAGAATCCGCTTTCGGGCTGGCAGCAGCGGGCTTGGCAACCGTCTGCTCGCGAACGAACTTGCGGTCGTCCTCGCAGAGCTTATTCAGGGGGACCTTGATGATGGTGCCATCGGCTTTCTTCAGATGGACGACCTCGCCGTCGAGTTTCACCAGTTCGGCTTCGATCTTGTGGGTGCCAGAACTGTCGGTCCAGATGCGGGCAAGGGCCGAATGAAGAGAGAGAAGGCAGAGGACGACAAGGACGGAAAGAACGGATCTACGTTTCATCGAACACCTCCGGTCAAAGAACGGTTGTCTTCAGCGGATTACCATTGGGCAACGAAAAAGGGCGTTGGACCGAAGCCGCTCGCACCGCTCCTGCCAAGGAGCACTGAAGAACAGCCCGGCCAACGCCCCTTTCGGGGCGAGGGCACAAGTGGGCTGCTTCTTCAGTTCAAGAGCCTTTCGGCTCAGGTTGGCAGTTTGGTGCGAAGCAGGTACTTGACGCTCACGCGTCGATCAAAGGTATCAATCACAGCCGTCCAGCGGCCTTCTTATGTTTGCAAATACGTCTCCATCGCAGATCGAATCTTCGAACGGGCCCAGCCCCACCGTGGGTTCACGAGGGGCCAGTCCCAGCTATCCAGTCTATTCCGCTTTGGCCGGGTTGCAAGCCACCCATGCGAAATTCCACTGACAGGGAAGCCGGCCAGATGATCGAAGGCGGAATTCCGTGGCCGGCAGGCTCTTTCGCCCCTCACCCTGGCCCTCGGGACCTTCGGCTCCGGCCTGACAATAGAGCCAATGGGGGATGCGGGGGCAGGGATGGAGGATGAAGATGCCCTGTTTGGCTTTTTCGGAGCTTCACCCCTGATTGGGCATCGAGGCCGCCTGCGCCCTACGGATTGCACTCTGTACAGGGCTTCTTCCCGGCCTGATTGGTCTGTCCTACGTCGCATGCCTCCGGCGTCGCCAATAGGCAATCAGCCCGATGACACCGATGCCCAACAGGGCCGGCGTTCCCGGCTCCGGCACTACACTTGGCGAGGTTGGTACCGAGACTATCTGGGAGGCGACAGCCGCCGACACCGCGAAGATCGTTGCGCTGTGCGCACCGACGGTCAAGCTCGTGCCGCTGGCTATGGCGGTGTTCGAAGTCAGGATCAGCGTGCCGGAAGTCACGACCGTGCCGCCGGTATACGTATCCGTGCCGCTCAAGATCAAAGTCCCGCCCACCCCGCTCATGGTCAACGTGTAGCCGCCCGTAATGCTGCTCGATTTGCCGAAGGCAAGCGTCCCGCTGCCGATCACCGTGAGCTTGTCGGCCAATACCAGCGGCGCAGCGATGGCCTCACTACCTTCGGTGACCGCGATCGTCGCACCGCTGCCGGAATTGTCCAAGGTTAGCGTGTTAGTGCCAGTGCCACTCAGTGTGTAGCTCTGGGGACTGTCGAACACTATTTCGCCCAAAACGGTCGGTTCATCGATGGTCACGGTCCGCGCCTGCGTGATGACCGCCCCGAACGTGGCTGTGTCGCCTGCGCCGTTGGGAAGGCCGCCGCTCCAATTCGTGGAGACGGATGCCGCACCGTTGCTGTCAACCTGCCACGAGCCGGAACCGCCTTGTACGGCCGTCAGAACCACGCCGTTGCTAGTGTAGGAGGGAACCAATTGAAGCCGTGCGCCCAGGTTCAGACCGCTCTGCGTTGCAAAACTTCCGTTCAGGGTGCCGGCGGTGATGATCGTGAACTGCTCGTTGTCGGCCGGCCGGAAACCGTTGACCAAAGCGACCTCCAAAGTACCACCCAACGCCACTTGGCCGGACAGGTTGACCACGTCAAACTGACTCCCCGGCGACTGCCCGCCAATCTCCATCAACAGCGTGCTCGTCGGAACGAGGGTCATGTTCTGCATCTGCACCGAAGCGGTACTCGGCCCCGGTGTGTACGTCCCGGCGAAGGTCACCGGGCCGCTGAAGGTCCCCGACCCCGTCACGTAGCCCGTGAAGGTCAATCCGCTTCCGGTCCCTTGGACGCTGCCGTTAATGATCGTCGCCGTGCTGGACGAGTTCGTGCTGATAACGGTCCCTTGCCCGACAAGGTTGTTTCCCGTATCGACCACAAGACCATTGGCCGCGTTCAATGTCCCGGAGCTTCCGGCCGCGCCAAGCTGCGTCAGCGAGCCGAGCACCGCCTGGTTGCTGTCGTTGATCGTAACCGTGTTCGCGTTGGTATAAAGTTCGCCGGCGCTGGTGAAACCGACCGGCGAAGTTGCAGTGCCTAACGTGAGATTGCCCGTGGCAGCAATCGTCGAGCCTAAACCGGCAGCAATCTTGGCATTGACGACGCCGGCCCCGGAAAGGGCACCGCCGAGGCCAACGGTTATCCCGTTTGTGGCCACAAGCGTTCCCCCGCTTAGCGTCGTAAGGCCGCCCAAGGTGGCAAATCCCAAGCTATTGAGCGTCATCACGCTCGCTCCGACGTTCAGGAGGCCAGCAGTCCGGAAGCCCAAGTAGTTGGTCGAGTCCCCGAGGGTCAGGTTGCCACCCGACGCAACGATTTGCGAGAACTCGTCAGCGGTAATCGATCCCGCAATGACGCCGGTGCCCTGGATCTTCCCGCCCGCAACTCCCAAGACTGAAACGGTGCCCGCTTCCACTGTTCCGCCGGCCATCACCAGAGGGCCCTGTACCTGAAGCGAATTGAGGGCAAAACTGCCCGAACCAAGTTGCAAAGTGCCCGCACTGGTTACTACACCATTGGCGAGAAGACTTTGAATGGTTCCGTTCAAGGTAAACTGGCCCCAAATCGTCAGGCTATTCGTGACAGCAAGCGTGCCTCCCTGCAGTGCAAAGCTGCCGGTGTTCGAGAGCGTCGTGACGCTCAGGCTGCCCGCGTCAAGCAGAAAGGCTCCCGAAGAGGCAATGGACAGAGAGCCGGTCACAACATGCGTACCACCGGTCTGGACGAATGTGCTGATACCGCCAACGCCGATGGTGGAGCCAGCGTTTGTCAGGTAGCGGGCACCAACATATTCAGAACCGAAGACCGTCAATTGTCCGTTGGATAGGGAATAGGTCCCGGTAGAATCGAAATCCCATCCTACGGACAAATCGCTGCTGATTATGTTTGTGCCGCCTGTCTGATTAAACACGCCGATGCTGCTGCGGCCAACTTCCTCTTCTTGTCCCGTTAAGAAACCATTCGATAACGTGTAGGTTCCGCCGGATGTACGCCAAACTCCAAGCCATAAGCTGACGCCAACGGAATTGGTACCGCCCGTCTGAATGAAAACCCCAGTGCCCGTGCTCGGTCCGTACGAAGCGTTGCTGCTACCAATGTTCTCATAACCTTGGACCATCAACTGGCCATTGGAGAGGGTATAGCTACCGCTCGAGCCAGAATTGGTTCCCAGGTAAAGGTCATTGACTGAGTGCGTGCCACCGGTTTGGTTGAACGTGCCCGCACCATTGTATCCGATGTTTTCAGAACCCTGGACCGTCAGCTGGCCACTGGAGAGGGAGTATGTTCCACTGGAGCCCGAATTGTATCCCAGGGACAGCGAATTGTAACCGACAGAATGCGTACCGCCGGTCTGCGTAAATGTTCCCGTGCCGCTATAGCCAACGTACTCGTAGCCCTGGACGATCAATTCGCCATTCGATAGAGAATAGCTTCCACCGGAACCAGAATTGTTTCCCAGGTATAGGTAATTGGCTGAGTGTGTACCACCGGTCTCGGCAAAACTACCCGTACCACTGGAGCCAACGTACTCAGAGCCTTGTGCCGTCAATTGGCCATTCGATAGGTTATAGCTTCCGCCAGAGCCAGAATTGTATCCGAGATACAGGTTGCTGTAGTCGCCGACCGTATGCGTCCCGCCGGCCTGGTTGAAGGTGCCAGTTCCAATGTAACCGAGGTATTCGTTTAACGTGGAATTCAGCGAACCAGCAGACAGTGAGTAGTTTCCGCTGGCACCAGCGTTGTAACCAAGGTATAAGGAACCAGCCGACTGCGTGCCGCCAGACTGGACCAAACTCACGGTACCCGATTGCCCCACATAATTTGCTCCGGAAGAAAGCGCGCTGGAATTGCTAAGTGCGTAGACGAGGTTGACAGTCGGATTGGAAGCGAGGATGAGTGGGGCCGAAATGCTTTGGCAGGACCAGCAGCCGCCGTCGATGATAAGTGGCCCGGAGCCAGCAATCTGTCCTGTCACCGTGAGAGTTCCACCGGTGAGCGTGTAGCTTCCAGACATACCGATGGAAAGGCTTCCAGCCGTGTTGCTGCCGCCCGATTGATTGAACGTGCCTGTGCCGCTGTCGGCAACACTCTCAGAGTTTTGGGTCAACAACAGGCCACTGGATAGGGTATAACTTCCACTTGAGCCAGAACCGATTCCTCCAACGGATAGGTTGTAGACCGAATGCATACCGCCAGTCTGGTTGAAAATGCCTGTACCACCGTAGCCGATGTACTCTGCCGAACCAGCTAACGAGCCGTTCGAGAGGTTGTAGATTCCGCTAGAGCCAGCGTTATAGCCAAGGTACAGCAGGTTGATATCCGTATGTGTGCCACCGGTCTGGGTAAATGTGCCCGACCCGCTGTAGCCGATGCGTCCTCCGCCTTCACCCGAAGGGGTTGCTGCCGCCTCGTTCAATTGACCGCCGGAGAGAGTGTAGCTGCCGGCGGAACCAGCATTGTAACCCAAGTATAGATAATAATAGATAGTATGGATGCCACCAGTCTGGGTGAATGTTCCTAAACCACTATAGCCAATCTCCTCTTGGTTCTCGGCCGTCAACTGGCCACCGGACAGCGAGTAATATCCGCTGGAGCCGCTGTTGTAGCCCAGGCACATCGTACTGCTGCTAAGTGTTCCATCTCTTTGCACAGCATTGCCAATCGCGTTATAGCCCAGGTACATGATAAAGGGCGAGAAAGTGGCGGTTGGCCCGATAGAAAGTGCCCCAGTAGCGGCCGTTCCATCCACATAGAGAGTGTTGAGGCTGGCATTCTGGGCGTTCACGTACCCGGCGTTGGTTAGTACCAGCCACGCTGTGTCGTTTGAACCCGGAACTCCACTCGGAGACCAGTTGCTGGCGGTTCCCCAGAGCGTCGATGGATCGCTTGGGTCGGTCGTCGTGTTTCCGCCCGTTCCGGCTCCTACCCAGGTATAGGTCGTTGCCAACGCGCAGGTGGCCGATTCGACGAACAGAACCAGGGCGACGAGCGCCACGAGCGATCCGTATGAGAGCAGGCTTTTCATAACGTCCTCCCCTTAACGACTCAACGGCTACAGCAACTCAGTTCGCCGTGCATCGGATTTCGGCTCAGCGGCGCTAAGCAGCAATGTCGAATGGCAATGGCGGCGTCGGGCGAAGACAGGATTCAAGATTCCGCCTTCAACTCATCTATTTTAACAAGGAAGACCCCGCAATGCGAGGGGCGCAGGCTAGAAACCGGCTTGACTGCGATCCCGCGCATGCCGGAGTGGTAAGCGAGCTAGCAAGGTACTCGTGTCTAAAGTGGGTCTCCTGTTTCGGTAATTGGCCGACCGGTCCATGCACGGCCTGATTTTCCAGGCAGAATGTTCCATGATTGGCAGAGCCCTTCGTGGTACTCGATCAAGCTGCCCTTCGTGCCGCGTTCACCGGGGACGAATGCGAATGATAGGACAGGATGGCTGCAACGTCTTGTTGGGCGAACGCCGTTGGCTTGGCAGTACTCGTGGCCTTTCGCCTTCGCAAACCGTAGCCGATAAAGCCTATGGCACCGGCGGCAGCGAGCAGCGCGAGCGAAGAAGGCTCCGGCGTGACGCTGATCGTGCCGTTCGTGGCGACATTGCTGGTGTTCCAGCTCAGGCCGTTGCTCAAGGCGGGCAATTCGTACTGGGCAAAACTCCCCATCGTCGGGCCGTTGAACAGATCGAAAACCTGGCCGGCCGATGGCGAATAGCCGTTCGCAAGGATCACGACCAGCGTGCCACCGAGCATGGCCTGATTGGAGATTTCCAACTGATCGAACTGGCTGCCGGCCGTGGGTCCCGCGATCTCCATAATCAGGCTGCTGGATGGACTAAAGGTGGCATTGTCCATCAAGATCAACGCCGGGCTATTACCAAGCGAATAGCTCCCGCTAAAGGTAACCGACCCGGTGAACGAACCCGCTCCCTTGATGTAGCCGGTGAAGTTCAGACCGCTACCAGTCCCATCGACGTTGCCATTGATAATCGACGCCCCAGCCAAGGTGTTGGGCGTGCTGACGGTCCCCTGGCCGACGAGGTTATTGCCGTAGTCGAGCACGATGCCGTTGGCTGCAATGAGCGTGCCCGAGTTGCCGTTGTTGTCGCCGATCTGCGTCAAGGAACCCAAGACGGCCTGATTCTTGCTTTGGAGCGTTACTGTGTTCGCCCCGGTGTAGAGTTCGCCGGCGCTGCTGAAGCCGGCTGGCGAAGTCGAATCGCCAAGGGTCAAGTTGCCCGTGGCGTTGATGGTCGAACCGTACCCGGCGGCGACTTTGCCGTTGACGGTCCCCGAGCCGACGAGGTTTCCGCCCAGAGGGATGGTGACGCCGTTGGGGGCGGAAAGGGTTCCGCTGCCCAACGTCGTGAGCACGCCGAGATTGGCGAAACTTGCACTGTTCAGGGTCACGATGTTCGAGCCGATGGTTAGCGTTCCGGCATGATTAAAGCCGGTGTAGGAGGTGGAGTCGCCCAGCGATACGTTCGCCGTGTTGGCAATGATCTGGCTGTTGCTGGCAACTCCGGCAATGGGCCGCTCGATCGAGGCGTAGGCAACCAGCGTGGCCAGCGACTGGATGCTGACCTGTCCTGCCGGGCCCGGCAGCGGGCTATCAACCTCCATCGTGCCGCTGCTAATGTTGGTGCTTCCCGTGTAGGTGTTGCTGCCTGTCAGTGCCAGGCGGTCCGCTCCCATCTTGGTCAACGATCCGCTGCCGCTGATCGAACCGCTATAAAGACCGGGGAACTCCTGGTTGAAAACCACAGCAGCGTCGTCGCAGACGTTGCCTTGCAGGCTCACTGTATTGGCCTGTAGCGTGCCCTGGTTGACGGTCGTGCCGCCGGTGTACGTATTCGAGCCGGTCAGAATTAGCGTTCCATAGCCGAATTTGGTCAAGCCGCCACCGCCGTCCAAAAGGGACTGGCTGATTATGATGTTTTGCCCGTTGGTGTCAATACGCGCCCCGCCACTTTGGACATATACGTTAGTCAGCCCGCTCATAAAAGTGCTATTGGCACCTGGGGCAGCCTGGAGCAGCCCACCGTTGAAGTTGAACACGCCGGCTCCTGCTCCCCCGGAAACCTGATTCGCAATCAGGGTTCCGCCGTTGAACTGGTCCGTTCCGCTAACACCAAGGTTGAACCCGATATAGAGGCTACTCGCGGTGTTGGTGCCGCCAGACTGCGTGAAGTTTCCCGAGCCAGAGTAGCCGATATACTGAGTGGGTGAGGAAAGTTGTCCTGAACCGCTGAGGGTGTATGTCCCGTTACTGTAGCCACCGACATAGAGATTGGCAGCAACCGCATTGTTGCCACCCGATTGGGTAAAGCTCCCGGCACCAGTTGCCCCGACCAGTTCGGTTTGTGAGGAAAGCTGTCCGGTACTGTTGAGGTTATATGTTCCGCTACCACTAGCGGCGTTAACTCCAAGCCCGAGTGTTGTGCTTACAACATTCGTGCCGCCAGACTGAATAAAGGTCCCGACACCTGCGTACCCGACGTACTCATAGCTCGAGGAGAGTTGCCCGGAGCTGCTGAGCGTATATGTCCCGCTACTACCAAGGTTATTTCCGAGAATGAGCATAGAGGCAACAACATGGGTGCCGCCAGAGTGAATGAAGTTTGCTGTACCTGCGAATCCGATGTATTCCTCATTACCTGTCGCTAGCCCACCCCCAGTCATCTGCACTGTTCCGTTACTTGCGGTACTCGAAGAGGCAAGAGAAAGGTTATAGCACACCTCACCCGACTGCGTGATCGAAGCGGTTCCGCCGGAGATGTAAGCATCGCTGCTCAAAGTCGGTACTCCGCCATTCCAACTGCTGGCAGCAAACCAGTCGCCAGAGGACACCTGCCAAGTGGAGTCGGTCGCGAGAACCGGTTGCGACGTCATGAGCACAGAGAGCACAAAGCTCGCGAAGGCAGCGGCCGACAGCCGAGGTCCATGCCACGCGAACCAACTGCGAACCAGGCTGCATGCACCCATCGCAACGGACGACATTACAGTGAACCTTCTCATCCCAAATCCCTTTCGTGCAATCAAGTGTGTGAGGTGGTTGGGTCTGTTCGGCGAATTACAGAAACTAGGCGATCAGCAGTTGAAGTCGCTCGATTAGCGCCCAAACTCCATTGAGGGCAGCGACATTACGAAGATACTCCATAATCGACATTGCCTTCTCCTTGTTTGGTTTGCCGTTCTCTCCTGCCAATTCTGCGACCAGTTCATTGAATCGCGCGGCGATGGCATCGTCACCAGCGACTGCGACCGCGTCCGCAATTTGATTCACCAAGAACGGCAACTGGGCACCCACACCCGCAGCCGCACCAGCACCAATCGCAATTGATTCAGGACCAGCGAATGCACCGCGACCAACGGCCATAGGTGTGTTAAGTATGACATTTCCACGATCGCCGGTGGCACCAATCACCACTGAGCCGTCGCCAACCTCCCCGACGACATTTCCCATCACTACGGAGTTTCGCCCGACTTTTAGCTTTCGCGGTTTAATGTCCATGATATTCCTTTGAGTCTTCCCCAACTTCGAATTGTGTCGCCGGCGCGAAGAGGACGTGATTACACATGGCCACGATTATAGCAGCATAATCCGTGTCGCGACGCAGGCGGCAGGCCGACGACTGCGATCTTGATTGGCAAACGACGAATCCAAACGCCCACAACTTCTGCTTCAACGGATTCCAACCGAAAGGTCAAGCACCTGGGTATAGCCAGAGAATCTCCACTGCGCCGCGTGGAGCAGCCCTTCGATCAGAGCCGAATTGTCAGAAGTGCAATCCGAAGACGCCCACTGGTACCGGACCAGCGGCGTGTTGGATTGCGGGGCGCTGCCTCCGGGCGTTCAGGACGCCACTTGGGGCCTATGGGGTTACTACGGCAGTCGGCAGGATTCTTCGTAGAACGGAGTTCACTGCTGCGGCATCACAAGCCAACGGAAATCATTCCTATTCTACCGCTACCATCGCCGGAAGTTCCTTTCCTGCCGACCGCCATATTCGACAGCCTAGCCTCCCACAATTCCACTGTCTATGCCCACAATGGGGAGACGCTCGCTTTTTTTTCGCAAGTTAGCCCTATTGGATGGCCCCGCCCTCAGCCCGCGCAGGCAATGGCTGCGCCGGAACCGGGCTTCACCTGCGGGCCGCTGAGGGCCTTACCGGAGGCAAGGCACGGCCGGATCGCAGCCAGACACCCAAGCCGATGCCTTGTCCAGGACCTCAGGCGGGTTTGTGAGGAGGCGGCCGAGCATGATCTTTCGCCCCTCACCAAGGCCCTCGGGACCTTCAGAGCCGGCCTCAGAATAGAGCCAATGGGGGAACGATGGGAGGGGCATACGGGTAAGAGAAACACAGTCCAAAGGACGGAAACACAGACTATTTCATTAAGAAATTGGCATTTTTCGTCACGGACCCTATGGCGGAACTGTCGCCATGCGAAAATTCCGAGTTGGTTGATCACGAAGTGCGCGATTGTCATTGACGGCAGTGAACCTCATAGGTATTCTTCGCGTCCAAATCCTATATTTCTGGTCTTTTCGTGGTACACTTGCATGGAGCACGTGCGGGTTTTATCATTAGTGTAGAAAGCCTCTGGAAATTACCAGGCGTGATACGATTCTCCGCAAGCGCGGAGGGAGCAAGCAATGTACTTCAGGTTCTCGACCAAGAAGACGATTCAAGCGGCAGGTGTTCTGCTTCGACTCGCAAAAGGACGGATGAGCCGTCTGCGTCTCTTGAAGCTCGCTTACATCGCTGACCGGGAAAGCCTGCGCGAATATCGTCGTCCAATCATCGGCACGCGGACAGTCGCCATGAAAAACGGTCCGCTGCACAGCGAGCTTTTCAACCTCATGAAGGGCGAGCACACCGACGAACCGGTGTGGTCCAAGTACATCCAACGAGACGGTCTTGAGCTTCGGCTACGGAAAGACCCCGGTGTCTCCGAGCTGTCCGCCGCAGAAGTTCGCCTTCTAACCCAAACGGTTGAGAAGCATGCGTCAGTTGACGATTATGAACTCGTGGAGATTACCCATACGTTCTCCGAGTGGTGTAACAACTACCCGGATAGGAGTGCCGATACGTCAGAAACGATTCCGTTCCCGGACCTAATTCGAGCTGTTGGGCTTGAGGCTGAGGAAGAGGGAATTCTACAAGAAGCGCACGAGGAATTCGAGATCAGCCAACTCCTTGCCTGTGCCGCGCGGCGGTGAGGAATCCTAGTGGAAGCAGGAAACGCCTTCAGATTCGGCAGGCACACGCACCTTTGGGTTGTCGTGTCCGATCCGGCTCGCGATCGGAAGCATGTCGTCATAGCAAACATGACGAGCGGCGGACTCGATGAATCATGCGTGCTTGGACCGGGGGATCATCCCTTTATTCAGCATCGAACGGTTGTGCGGTATGATAAAGCAAGAATTGAGTCGGATGCTGATTTGGAAAAACTTGTATCATCTGGCAGTATAACCCCGGACGAGCCGGTCTCGCCCGATGTGCTGAAACGAATACGCGAAGGGGCGGCGAAAACGGATAGAATCCCATTCCGCTGTAAGGACGTGCTGATCGAGCAGTCGCTAATTGAGCCGTAACGCTGGTTCTGACGAACTGTCGAGGCCCGGTGCGGTGCCTTGGCGGACAAGCGCGCGATCGGACACTGTGGCTCGACGACGGTCGGATGAAAGGAAAATCCAATGGCATGCGTGTTCAGGACACTGACCCCAACAATCCAGCAAGCGGCGATGCCTGCGGTCGAGAAGCACGGTCTCAGCAGGCACCTTGGCACTGAAAGGCCATCGCCGGGACGTTGAGGCCGGTCACAAACGGGGTCAGAATGCAAGATCGTCGAGGGCATGGCTTGGCACTGCGGGTCAGAACCTCGCTGAAAGCTGCAGTTGGCGATGCTTGTTGGGCCTCATGCATGAGCCCTGGGGCTGAGGAGGGGGCGAGGTGAGGACTGACCATGAGCCTGACGTGACCGCGAGGGACAAAGCTCGCGATCTTGAACCGGAAGTTACGCAGCTTGTCCGGGCTTGGTCGATGAGCACTGATTCGCGCCTTGGATGAGACAGACGGCCTTGCCGTGCGCACTTGGGCTCGGAGTAGCGAGGGGTCAATTCGAGCGTGCTAGGCAAAGGGCCGATGCCTGACGCGTCCCACAAGGGATGAGGGTCGACTCCTTCAGGATGCGGGTTTCGGGCCCGGCTCCGCGGGTATCGAGGCAGTTGGGACACGCAGGATCTTGTTCAGATCTGCAATAACCCGCGCGTCTGAGAGGGGACGCTGCCAGCGGTGGACATTCTGTCCACCCAGGCACCGGTTCTTCAGACGGACGGGTCTTGTTAGCGATGCTGTTTCATCCGGGTCTCGGGGGCATACGCGACAGGAGGCCGCGGCGAGGCCGCAGGCCAGACGGGGATGGTCGGTGGCCGGGGTCTTGTCTTGCTGTCTTGTCTTATTTGAGAGATAGAGATACATATAGGATACACACACGAAACAGGGGTAGATGAGAAAGGACCCCTATATATATCTATCTTTTTAACAAGACAACAAGACAAGAGGGAGAATTTCATTCTAAGTGCCCTAATTTCAACCATTTACGTTGTCTTGTTCGTTGTCTCGACCATTCAGTTCTACGAGACATCCCGGCCATGGCAAAGACAAGCCCCAGCTTCGCACCGTTCCGGCCAGCCGCTGTTGCTCGCGTTCTGCCCCGTCCAACCGTGACAGGAGCTGGTCGATCTGGGAATTTGCCCACCTCGTGTCTTGGAGAAGCTCCCGGCGGACAACGTCATCGGCGATGAAAAGCCGCTGCTGATTGCTGCCTTTCCGCTGAACCACCCGGACCCCTTTGGCCGCGATAGTCTCCTCGGCCGCCTTATTCGAGGCGGCCAACGTTGTACGCCCTCCTGACCGTGCCAAAGGCCCGAGGATCTGGCTTATGCTCCGCTCGGCGTACACGCTGCCATTCCCGGCCTCTGAAGGCTCGGAAACCCGGACGATGCTGCTGAGGATGTCCCTCAGCAACCGGACCTCATCCCGCTCACCCTGTCCAACCAGTACGGCCCTACCGTTAATCATGCGTTCAAGTGTTTCTGCGGCCACCTCCCGCGAGACTTCCCGCCCGTGCGTCAACACGCTGTGCATGGCCGCCGGCACCGCGAACGACTCCACAAGCCGGCCATGCACGCCAGGAATGACCGTGCTCTTGATGGCATCGGCCAGCACAATCGCTGTTGGTGCCGCCCAGAGGGCTGCGGCCGTCAGTTGCCTTCCGAGACCGGCAAGTTCGCTGACACCCGGCAAAACCAGCGTTCCCCGCTCTTGCGGCGGCCGAAGCTCCAGCCTGATGAAGCGGTTCCTGTCTTGGCCCCACACGTCGCCCGATTCGATGGCGGCGAACCAAGCGATGTGTCTCACGCCGTAGCGTAGCCCGGTCTGATCCGCCGTGCCCCTCAGGATCTCACCGCCACGGCTGGAGGTCCTGAAGAGCTCCAGTACCTGCTGTCGCTGCTTGTAGAGGTCAAACTCGTCAATGAGCACGGGAGCCGCATTGCAGCCGATCGCCTGTCTCAGCCCGGCCTCTGTCGAGCGGTCGGCAGCAATGGCCCACTCGCCCAGAACAGGCACGATGAATTGTTGGAGTAGGGTGGACTTACCGGTGTCGCTGGCCCCGATGATCGAGACCAGCGGCCGCCATGTCCAGCAGGCCTGCACGAACGTCGCCGGCACCAGCGCCGCCACGACCTCCGGGTCGACGGGATGCGACCAGTTCCAGTTGCCGAGGATCTCCCGGAGCCGTTGCAGGGCCGCCCTCGCCGCCTCCAACGTCATTTGCATGGTCGCCTCTCTAATGTTGTCGAACCAAGCCTCCTCCCCATTGAAGTCGATGATCTTCGATCCAAGCCTGGGGTGCTGAACCGGCTGAAAATCAGTACCATCGTACAAATACGCGTCCCCACCGTTGACGACCAGATACCCGTCCTCATGTTTCCAAACGCCCTGCCCGACAAGTCGGCTTGAGGTGAGCCTTGGGGCTGTGGCCGCGGTCACTGCTACGGCTTCGCGCAGTTCAGTTGGCGTGAATCTGCCCTCAGGCGGTGCTGTAGGCTGTCGCCACAGGCGTTCAATCGCCTGCTGCCCCGTCGCTTGCAACATTTCCTCGACCTTCCAGTTGGAGGGGCTCTTGATCTTCCACCGCTTGCCCGTGCTCGGCACCCAACAGACGATGCTCTGGTCATCCATCTCGCCCAGCACCTCGACACCGAATTCCTGAAGGACTTGGTAGGGCGATAGGTCCCTGGCAGCCGCTTCTCCCCGTCCGTTCCCGTTGCCCTCAGGAGCGTCAGCCGCGTGCTGCATCAAAATGCGTTCGCACTGTTCCCGATCAAACTCGACGCCTTGACCTTCGGCCCGTTCGACCACTGCATTCAAAAAGGCGTTCCGGCTACGGGTGCTCTCGATGTCAATCGTATCGAGGTGCAAGACCTCTGCCCCCTGTCTTATCGTCACGCGCCAACGGGCCCGCCCATTGCCGGGTAGTCTTGTCACGTCGATCTCAATTTCTGCTGCTGTTTCTGTTCCGATGCTCATTCTAATTCAACCTATATGTCGTTGTCTGGTTTGCTTGGTAACTTCCGATTCCCGGCATTGATGCAGAGCTTCTCTTCACGAGATCCTGGACCGTCTGTCGGATGTGCTGTTCGCCATGCGGCGGCTGGTTGCGTGCCTCGTTCCAGATCACGCACAGCTCTTCGACGACCACGGGATCGACTCGCTTGCCGAGCAGATGCCCGGCCAGCTCCAAGAGCGCCGGATGCCTGCCTCCTGGCTCTCGTCCCTCAAGGATGCCAAGCCAATGTTCGACATCGTAGGGCGACTCATAAGTGGGGCGACGAGGACCGACGCCCACGCGACCGGGTCTGCCTTGATTGGCAGTCACGGTCGTGATCTTCACCTCAACAGGGATCAAGTCTGGCGAGTCGCCGCTTGCCTCCAGAATGGCTTCAATGGCCGCCTGCCCTTCCAGCCAGCGCACGCCATCCCAGACCTTCGTCCAGTGATTCCGGGTATGATGGCGGCCAGGCAGACGTGCCCAGTTGCCATATCGTCGCTGCCCGTTTACCTCAGGCTGCTTCGGAAATACCTCCGGAGCTTGGATGAGGCCGCGAGCGGCATAGTTTTCAACAAATTGATGGGCGAAGGCGAAGACCCGTGTGGAAGGGATCGGCACAGAGAACATGACCAGCAGATGGAATCCCCCGGCACCGTTGGAGTCCAAGAGCAGCGGATGGAATCCCGGTCGCTTCAATTCCTCGTACCAGCCGACCGCAGCAGCCCGATTGACCATCGACTGTGCAGTAGCGTCCTCTCCGTGCTGGTCGATATCGATGAGGAACCACTTGCACGTGTTCTGACGAGATATGGCGTGCAGACCGATAAGCTGGCTGTGATCCGCTCCGCGAAAGTGTTGCACGAGCTTGTACATATCCAGCGCCCCATCTCGCCGATCTTCCTCGTTGGGGGCTGTGTAGTTGTTGCTCTTGCCCGGTTCACGCAGACGCATCGGAAGGTACCTTCCATATACGTCGGTTCGATTGACGAGCCGTTCCTCGGCCCATTGGGCAAGCTTGTTTGCCTCCCGCTGCCACGCGAAGCACGGCATGTCCATCATGGAGATGCCCTGCTGGCTTGGAGTGGTTGCTCTTTGGGCGACAGGGCTGACTTGCCGATTAGGAAACCAACTGCGATTCCCGTCTACCGGCGCAACATTGCTAGGTACACTCACTTCTGATAAACTAGACATAGTACTGAATTCCTTGGTAACATTTGGTACTTGGCCAGCGTTTACTGCGGCTGGCTCGACAATTCAACCTCGGCCGAGCCGGTCATCTCCTGATGCCGGCTCGTGCTGTTTTCTTAGGCTCCCGATCTCCGACCGTCTTCGGTCAGGGGCCCATTTGTTGGCAAGGCCACTCCAAAATGAGCAGCCAAGCGCTCAATATCCGCCGCCTCGAAAATGCGGCGATTGCCTATCCGTAGCCTCGGTTCCGCGACCGCTCCGGTGATGATCGCGTAGTGGATGCGGCTTGCCCTGACATTCAGCAAGCGCGACACATCCTTCAAACTCCAAGCTCTCTCCATGATTTTTCCTCACGAACTGGGCTGCGTCTCGATGAGGTTCCCCGAGCGCAGCGATGGACCAAAGACCCGAACCCGAAGAGCATCAAGGCGATGCTTACAACCACGGGAATCGGAAAGGTAGATAGATGACCAAAGTGGCGACAAGCGCCGAACGGTCAGAAGAAGTTGAAAGTTAAAAGTTAGAAGGCTATCGCAATAATCGCGCGACGCTTTCACAATAGCAGAAGGGCCCAGGCGTTGCAATAGCCGCTGGAGATGCTTCTGACAATTTGTGTGATCTACGTTCGTGATAGCCATCTTCTGTTATCCCTTCGGACACCGATGTACTTGTTCCGCTGAGCAAAATGCTGTTGTCTTTCGCCATGCCTGGTGGACACAATGTCCACCGGCTCCGACTTCCTACCGTTCTTCCTTGGTGGACATCATGTCCACCGACTCCCCGTCTGAGACGCCCGTGATATTATCTTCATGAGCATGTTCTTCGGGGTCCCAGCGGGCATCCTCTTCCGCGGCATTGATATCCGCGACAGCTTTCGCCTTCAATGCCGTGAGCAGCGGCTCAATCTTCTCGATGGCCTCCAAATCCCACGGGTTCAGTCGTCCGACCTGATCGACACGACCCAGCAGTTCAGGGGTGGCCTTCCGCATGGCCCCGTATAGCCCTCGCCAAGTGTCCTCGGCACTGGGCTGCGTCTCGGCCTTGTCGGGGAAGTGCCTCTTGAAGATGGCCTTCGCCTCTGCCAAGCCCTTTTCTCGGATCTCCGCTGCGATAGCCTGCTGACCCTTCTTATCCAGTTGGGCCACTTGTCCGACCTCTGCGAGCTTGAGGTAACCCTTGTCGCACGCATGTTGGACCTCAGGAGGGGCCTTGAGAGCCAAGAGATACCGATCGACGTGTCGGCCGCTGTAGCCCAAGAGCTTGCCGATCTTGTCGCGGGTCTTCTTCTCCGCGTTGACCTCTGCTGGCAGGACAGCCTTGCCCCGTTTGGCCAGCTCTATCTTCCGGGCCGCACAACGTACTTTCTGAAAGTCGCTGAGTTGACGCCCCATGTAGTTGTCGTCGATGAAGAGGGCTTCGCCTTCCTCGTCGTCGAGATCATGCACGATGACCTTGATCGTTTTCCAGCCCAGCCGTTTTGCCATTTTGACCCGTCGATGGCCGCTGATGATCGTGCCGTCGCGAAGGATGTAGATGGGATCTCTTTGGCCCTTAACCTTCATGTCGGCCTCCAGCTCGGCATCGGCTTCCTCAGACTCGTCTGGAAAATAGTCGTCCTGCTTAGGATGCGGTTTGAGGTCGCCTATCTTCCATTCCTGCACGACGCCGAAAGCCTTGGGATCTTGGATCGCCTCCTGGCTCTCGGGCTCCTGCGGGGCCTTTTGGTCAGCCCCGTGACCGTTCGGAGAGAACAGGCGCAGGCTGCCTGCCCCGTTGCTGCCTGGGGCGAGTCCGGGGATGCGGTTCTTCGCCCGCAACATGGCTTCGGTGCCCTGGCTTGGACCTTTGGGCGACTCCTTGACTTGCTTGCGTCGCGGTGCGCCGTTGGCCTCTTTCTGGATGTCTTCGCCGTTTGGCACGGCCTTGATTTTCGGTACGCAGTTGTCTACATTAAACATGTCACTTCTCCTGTGACTTCGTTGTTATCGGGACGCTGGCGTGTTCCTCGACGCCAGCAAAAATGAATCACGCTGTCAGCAAGGGCCGGCTCGCCAGTCGGCCCTTGCTGTTTATCTACCGCGCACAGGCGGCCACACACTCAACCGCGGGTTCGCCCCGCAGATACGCCAGCACCTCGTCCCGTGCCCATCTCCGGCAGCGGCCGATCTTGATGGGTCGCGGAAAGTCTGGCTTTTTGGCCAGGCGCTCGATGGTCCTGACGCTGACGCCGAGCATGTCGGCCAGGGCGCCGTCGGCCAGCAGTTTGACTTCATCTTGGGTTGCGGTGGTCATTTCAGTTTCTCCTGTTGATGGAAAGGCAGTTACATCGCATACGCTTATCCTGCGTCATTGCTTGGGGCTAACGTGCAGCTCGGCCGAGAAAGGACCCGGAACGTCGGGCTTGCTAGGGCGGCCGCGGTTGAAAGGGTCTTGCCAGCAACTCCCGTAGAATGGGATGAAGGGCTGGCGGGGCTGCTTGATCTTCAGGCCGAAGGAATTTCGGCCTGAGAGATTGCAACCCAACGGGCAAGATGGCCGTGATCTACATCGAGATCAGCAGCACGTTCGCCAAGCGATGACTCTAAGATTGTCTGAAGGCGCCCCGATTGCGATAGACGCCAGTGTGGCCCACACCAGATCGGTCTGTCCCGTTCGTTTGCTCCATTGCGGGAGTTTCCGACCGTGGCTGCCACTGCCCTTCAACATAGCAAAAGTGATCTACAAGAGCAAGAGCCGCTGGAGAAAAAATTCCGGACCTGCAATTGAGAGGCGACAACAAGCCGACCCGCTGGTACAACTTGTTGTAGGAACGACGAACCCATCTGCCCGGTGGACATTGTGTCCCTCGATACCGCGAAGACAAGCCCGTTCCTTACCTGCTGAGCAAGATCCTTAGCGTCTCAGTAACCGGCGGTGCCGGCGTAGCGCAAAAGAAAGGCCCGGCGGGTGATCGCCGGGCCATGACTGGCTCGAAGGGCAAGCGGGCACGTTCCTCGTGCCGCTTGCGTCCTCGGCCTCGACTACGTCGCCAGGTCCTCGATCTTCAATTCATCCCCGTAGTACCGCTGCTGGAGTGCCTCGGCGATCAGCTTGCGATGGCATGCCTCGTAGTCCTTGCAGGCGCAGAGGAGGCAGCAAGTCTTGCCCTCATCGACCAGCCCCTTCAGCACGAGCAGCCCGCGATTGACCGGCCATGCCCGTTCCGGCTCCGCCAGGTGCGAACGTAGGATCTTCATCTGCCTGTTGTTCTTCTGCGGATTGCCTAGCTCGACCAACCACGTGTAATCGATGCCCGCCTGCCGCAGATGCCCATCAAGCCCAGTGCCGCCAGAAAGCAGATGCCAGTCACGAGGGCCGTAATTGGACTCCGGATTGGAATTGGACGGGCAGGGTGAATGGCGGATATCGACGACGATGTCCACGTGGGCCGCCCGCAAGGCGCCTAGCATGTTTTTGAGCCGCTTTTCTACGGGCCAGCGGCTATAGCCCAGCGTATACAACATGATGATCACTCTCTGAACGGGTAAGATTCCAATGATTGTGGTGATCCGGGAACCGGTGAGCATGCAATGTCGCCATGCCGCGAGTCGTGATATTTGGCGGTCAAGGTTGGCGTTCTATTCGTACGGTCAGGCCGGAGCCGCCGAGGCACCTTGCCCCGGCGGCGTCCGAAATCCTCACTGACCATTCAACTACCGGACCTGAAAGTTGATCACACACCATAAGTTGAATCGTTAGGGTGTTTCCTGCGGAATCCCGAGATCGATCCCACGAAGATCCTTCCCCTTGATCAGAATTTTGCCATCCACAAGCGACTTTACGAAGGTACGGAGCTTGGCCTCGGATGGCTCAGGCAGCGAAATCTGTTCAGGCCGGCTGTTATACCCCAGCCATACGTATTCCGGCTTGAGGTCCAGAATCCACCGGGAGAAATCGTCCTGGTCAAAATCCATCACGGGTTCGATGGTGACCACTTTCCGCGAATAGTCCAGTGCCCTGAACTGCCGATATCGCTCTGAAGGCAAAGGCGCCTTAGCGACGTCTCCGTAGCCGGCGTCCCGGTTTGTTTCCAGCGTCGTCAGCAGGATCACGTTCGGCGGGAACTCGGACAGAAACTGCGCGAAATACCCAGGTTGCTTCGACTGGAAGTAGAAGGTCTTGTCGGGGCAGCGCTCGTTATGCAGCTTGATCCTGCTGATGATCTTGCGAGTGAACTCCGGCGGGCAGAAGGAAATATCTGCGTTGCCGGCCACGAAGATCGTGTTTGCTGCGGGGATGCTCTTTAGCCGCTCTTCGTGACAATGTGGAGCATAGCGGTAGCACTCATCGCAGATCCGCTTTTGCCGCTTGGACTGCTTCCGGAAACTCGGACCACAATACGTGCACTCGAACCTGCACCCTTTGAAAGGGTTCCAGGTTTGTGTTTCTGCGTACATGCGGGAGCCGTTCTCTCCCTGAGCAGTCTGGTTCACCGGTCCGGATTTCCGGCCTCCAACTTCGATTCCCTTGGTGTCTTGCTTGTCGCTATTCGACATCGCCAAATCCTTGATACAAATGGTTTTGAAATCTGGGGCCTATAACCGTGCTTCTAGCCGCGGCCCCGGGACGGCTGTTGTATGCGGCAGCCCACTTCGGGTCCAGCCGGATACCGTTCTCAGTCACTAACATCATTCCCGGCGGCACCTACGGGGAGGACATTCTTTTCGATCGTCTTGGGGACAATCCCGTGTTGCCGGTTATGTTCCTGCTGCCGTTCACGTCGACGTCGGGTTTCTACGATCGCTCGGATCATCGCGCCGGTGACGGTGCTGGCATACAGGATCGCCTTGGCATTGACGTTCCGCGCCGCGCGGCCCACGGTCTGGATGATCGAGGTCGCGCTCCGCAGGAACCCGGGCTTGTCGGCGTCCAAGATGGCCACTAGCGAAATCTTGGGTTGGTCAATGCCCTCGCGGAGCAAGTTGACGCCGACCACCACGTCGATCTTGCCCTCGCGGATGCCGTCCAGGACTTCATCCCGCGCGTTTCTGTCGAGTGCGTGGTGGAGCCAGCGGCAGCGGACGCCATGCTCCGATAGGTAATGCGCCACTGCTTCAGCGGCCGTCTTGGTCAGCGTCGTGACCAACACGCATTCGCCAACCGCGACCCGTTCGTGGATCTCGCCCAGGAGATGCTCCATCTGGCCGTCGCTGGGCATGACTTCGATCTCCGGGTCCAGGAGGCCAGTAGGGCGGATCACTTGCTGGACCACCGCGCCGTCAGCCTTTTGCAATTCGTGGGCGCCAGGCGTGGCGGAAACGTAGATCATCGGGCCAACCTTTGCCTCGAACTCTGCAAACGTCAGCGGGCGGAAATCCATGGCGCTGGGCAAGCGATAACCGTGCGCGACCAAGTCTTGCATCCGATTGCGGCTGCCCTCGTACATGCCGCGGATCTGGGGGAGCATGACGTGCGATTCATCGACGAACACCAGGAGATCCTTTGGGAAGAAATCGAGCACCGTGTCCGGCGGTGCGCCTGGCGAGCGGCGGTTCAAGGCCCGGCAGTAGACTTCCATGCCCGAGCAGCGCCCGTAGTCGCGCAGATTATCCATGTCCGACAAGGTCGCCGCCTCCAGCCGTTGGGCCTCCAGCCGCTTACCTTGGCTTTGCAGCTCTTGCAGCCGCCCGTCAAGCTCCTCCTGGATATCCAGAAGGGCCGCTTCGATCCAACCTTTCCGCAGGATATGCAAGCGGGCAGGGTAGATCGTAACGCGGTCGTCCTGCAATACCGTTTCGCCGCTTTGCGGGTCGATGTCCAGCAGCCGTTGCACCCGCCCGTTCTCGACCTCGATCCGGTGCGCCCGGCACTCGTAGAGCGTGAAGACCTCGATATGGGCTCCGCGAACACGGAAGGTCTTCGGGGCGAGCGTGCTGCCTGCCGGCTCGTAGCCGATTTCGACGAGCCAGGTGATGATGCTTTCCAAATCGACGGCATCACCTACGGCCAGGGCCAGCGCCAGATCTCGGCAAACTTGCGGCGACCCGATGTCGAAGATGCATGACACGCTGGCCACCACGATGACATCGCGGCGTGCGAGCGCGGCCATTGCCGCCGCAATCCGGTGTCGAGTCAGCTCCGCGTCGAGGGCTGCATGCTTCTCGTTATATTTGTCCGTTCGCGGCTGGTAGGTTTGCGGATAAAAGTACTTGTAGTCACTGACGAAGTATTGTACGGCGTTGTGTGGAAACAATTTCTTAAACTCGCCGTAGAGTTGGGCGGCGAGGGTCTTGTTGTGCGACATCACTACTGTGGGCCGCTTGACCCGCTGGATGATATTGGCCATGGTGAACGTCTTGCCGCTGGCCGTGATACCCCACAGCCCCTGGTCCTTCTTTCCATCGCGTAGGCCCTTTGTGAGGGCCGCGATGGCTTTGGGTTGATCCCCGGCTGGTTGGTCGGAACTTACGAGTTGAAACTCCAAATCTATACTCCTGCAATATTGTGGATTCTGTTGTAGATGGTGGTCGGCCCCCGGCTGAATTCCCCGAACGTCCGGGGAATTCAACCCGGGTTACTGGCCACTGCGGTGCTACGCGGCGGCAGCCTTTGTCGCACCGCGCCGGCACCCCTTGGTGGCAGCACTGTCTGCCCGATTGGCCCGCTCTTTGCCAGTCGGCTTGCCCGGCTGTTTGCTGGCCAGCTTGCGTCGCTCTTCGACTTGCGCGATAGCCAGGTCGTAGGACTCCATGGTGGTCTTGTAAAGCGCCGCGCAGTGCTCGCGGCCCTGTTGCAGGGAGACCATCACGTCATCCAACCAGTCTGCCGGGACACTTGCGACCGTCTTCGGCAGATCGGTGTCGCACGTGGCCTTCACCGCCACCAACTTCTCCGTCATGCCGTTGACTACGGCTTTCACCGGATTCAAAGTCGCAGTTGGCCCCTTGGCCCCGCCCGCGCTCCCGGCCTTGGGATTCTCGGCCGTGTCATCGTCGCTCGACTCCGGTGGATCCGACTTGCGTTCCTCCGCCAACTTGGCGACCGTCCAGCCCTCGTTCAGGGCTTTCGTCATTAGGCTTTGGCGGCGCTTCCCATTCTCCTCGCGCATCAGCTCGATGAAATGCGACCAGCTCAGCGGGATGCCATTCTTGTTCAGCTTCGCGGCCAGCTTGGCGAACTTCTCGGCGTCGGGCCAGGTTGTGGCAAGGGCCGCATAGTCACCGGTCGTCGTCTCGCTCCAACCAAGAAACTTGGCGAATTTCTGAATGGCCCCGGTGCCGTACTTTCCGACATCGCGGAGGTCGCGAATCTCGCAGGCGATCTTGTAGCGGCCGCGGACGTTGTTGCCCTCCGTACCGATGACGAGGTTGCGGATCTCGTTGGCCTTCGTTAGAAATGCACGGTTCATGTGCCCGGCGGCACCGTTGGCCGATTCGGGCTTCTTCAGCACTCTCTCCTTCACGCTTGGCCTTGCCCTTTCGTCTTGGCGTTAGTTGCCCGATCAAGACGGGCAAGCTTGCGCTCGGCGCGCTCGATATCGCGATCGCGCTTGCGCGGCGACCTAATCGGCATAGGTTCGCCGTCGGCGGCGGCCGTGGTTTGAGCGATGAATTCGGCCAGGTGACGATCCCGGTCGAAATAGCGCCGCCCGCCGATCATGACGCTTTGCAGGTGAACGCCCTTCACTCCGTACTTGATCCACCGCATCATTGTCGAGTAGCTGGGCTTGCCAGGCAGCTCCTCGCGGGCCTGGCGCATGGGAACGAGATCCCGATAATCGGAAACAGACATAGAGAAATCCTCTAGGAAATGGCTCGACAAAACCGGTCGAGCGGTCGGGTTTAGATACAACGGTACCAACGCGTAGGGAACGCATCGGCCCGTCGTGTTACCCGACAGGCAAAGAGAAACCAGCCGATCTTAAAGCAGATCAGCCGGTGCGTCGCAGACCTAACGTAAAACAACTCTCGAATTATTGAGGGTCGCTCTTTCGAGCCACCCTACGCCTATATTATACCACAAGCTGCCGTTGTGTGCAAGCCCCGCCCAGACTCGTCCAGAACGGCGTAGATGCGGTCGCCCAAATTCAAATCGCCCATCTGCACCGGCGGGATCCGCCCACGCTACCCGATCTTCTGCATGATCTCCGCGGCCAGGGTCCGGTCCCGCTCGGCGTAGATTTGGGTCGTGTCGGCCTTGGCGTGACCGAGGACGACCTGCGCGCCTTCCAGGCCGAATTGGCGGCGCACGTCCGTTCCGGCGGCGTGCCGAAGTTGATTCGGGCTCCAGCAGTGTTCGCCTCGCCACTCAGCGGCCCGTTTCTGCAACCGCTTCCGCTCGTCTTCAGATAGCTTTTTCGAGCTTTTCCGCAGTTCCTTTGGCATGCCGAAGGCAATTTCGCAGGCCCGCTGGATCGCCTTGTTGTACGAGTCCTTCGTGTAGCGATCCCGTGGACGTTGCTTGGGCTCGGTCTTGCGGTTGGTGCCTGGCCGATTGCCCTGGTTGGCCGGGGTCTTCCTGGCGGCATGACAGGCTTCCCGCCTCTTCTGCTCGGTTTCCGCCGGGGAGAAGCAATAGGCGTCTCCCGAACGGAGCAGGTATGACAGGAGGACGTCCTGCGCCTTCGGGCCGATGAAGATTACGCGTTCCTTGTCGTGGTGCTGGGTCTTGTGGCTTTCCGGCCGGTATTCCCAGACAGGCTTGGAGCGATCTACGTCGATCGGACGCAACAGGCAGACTTCGCCCGGCCGCGCCCCGGTGAGTCGCTGGAGTCGCACCATATCGGCGACAATGGTCGGCAGATGGGGCAGTGTGGCATCGACGACCTCGTCAGCCACCGGTTGGATGGGCTGAGGTTCGCGAGCTGGAGTACGGCCCTTCCGTAACCCTGGCACCGTCGCCAATGCCTGAGACACCGTCACGGGGATCATTTCCTCCGCCGCTGCCCAGCGGAACATGCGGCGGATGCGATCGACGTTCTTGTTGACGACGCCGCGGCTGTGGCCGGCCTCAACCATCTTCTGCCGCACCGCCTTCAGGGCCAGCGGCCCAAAATCGGTGGCTAACGTGCGCCCGTAGAGGGGTTTGACGAACCGCACCAGGATCTCGGTGATGATTTCGGCCTCACGGGTACGCTTCCCGTCCTTAACGTAGTAAGCGTCCGCATGCTTGCGGAAGGCGTTGATGACCTCGACAACGGCGAGATCCCAGCCGCTATTTTGGGGGAGCTGGCGACCATTTTGGATCCACTCGCTGACGAGACGGTCGTACTCCAGGCGGCTGACTTTGGAATTATGCAGGCCAAGATAGAAATCCTTGCCGCACAGCGTCACGACAGCCTGTCCAGACGCTTTGTGAAGAGAATACTTGGGTAAAGAAGCGATCAGCTTGGGCATAGCAGGGCCTTCACAAATCGCCAAAACCGTATGTACGGCTTTGGCTCTTCGCAAAACGGCCCCACTGCTGACCGGAGATAGACGATCTATCTCCAAGAGCAATCAGAAGTTAGGCAAAGTGGCGGGGACAGGATTTGAACCTGTGACCTCGAGGTTATGAGCCTCGCGAGCTACCGGACTGCTCCACCCCGCGTCGGTCGATTTCCAAGGCACCCCAACGCATGTTGGATGCCTGAAAAGTCAATTCTAACATGATTTCGGCTGCCGTCGAGGGCGGCTCCACGTTTTTCTCCGCCACCTGCTGGAATCTTGAGTAGGTTCTTTCCGCCGGAAAGGACTGATGTGCGATGGTCAAGTGGAAGACCCAAGGTTGTCCGGCGGCCGAGCCCACAATAGTCCTTCCCGGCAGGAGGGGCCTACTGGCCAGAAATAAATTACGATCAAAGCTCCTGTCCGACATTGGGCGGATTCGGCTTGGGCGGGTCCAAATCGGGCCTCTCCGCCGGTTTCGGCGGGGGCGGCGGCGAATTGGGCGATCCGGTGTCGGCCGGTCGTAACCCCGGCTGTAACACCGGCCGCCGCGGAACCGCAGCCCGAGGCGCCGGCCTGGCTGCGGCCGAAGCCGGCCGCGGGCTCTCCATCACGGGTGAAGCGTAGATCGGTTTGTAAATGTAGCCCAACCGACTGGTCCAAATTTTCACGTGACCAATCGGCTGTCGCACATAGCTGTAGTAGGGTGCCCCCCAAATGTCGTTGGGCACCCGCGGCCAAGGCTGAAATACGGGCACCGCGGCCGCGTAAGTGTTGCGATAGCTGGCAGCGGGCGGTACCGGAGATCCTTCGGTAGTGGGGGTAGAGGCCGGCGTGCCTCCGTAAAAAACGGGGCCACCATCGGTCGGATAAGCGTAAACATCGGCCAGCGTGGGGCCGCCGTAAGCCTTGGGCGTAACCGGCCCATAAGACTCGGGATGCACCGGCCGATACCTGTCCTGCGGATCGGCCCAGGTATCTTGCTGAATGATCTGGTTTTCGGTCATGATCTGCCGGCCGACGAGGGCCCGACGCTGGGCCTCAGCGTCAATATGGGCATCCTGGCCGGCCTGTAGCGAATCGTAGGTTTCGCCCGGATGATAGAACTCCTGCTGAGCCGGGGCGGGGCGGGGCATGACGCCGAAGAGAGATGCCGCGAGACAGCAAACCAAATAAGCATTGCCGCGCATCGTATGGCCCCTTTCTGCTGAGGTAATACATCATCGCCCAGTGTAGTTTACCGCTCAGCAAGCAAGAGTGACAAGCGAGTATCAGAAGATGCCCCCCAAGCCCTCGGGGATCTCGCCGCTCACGCGCCACTGGCGGATTGCCTCATAGGCCACTAGCGCCGCTGCTACGGATAGGTTCAGGCTTCGAACCTTGGCATGCATGGGGATGCGCAAGCACTGTTCGGGATGCTCCTGCCGCAGCGGTTCCGGCAACCCCTTCGATTCGCTGCCGAAAACCAGCACGTCGCCGGGGCGAATCTGGGCCTCGGTGTAATGCCGCTGGGCTGTTTTGGTCAGAAACCAATATGTCCGGCCGGGCAGTCGGGCCAACAGGCTCGGCCAATCGTCGACCACTTCCCAATCGAGATGCTCCCAATAGTCCAGCCCGGCGCGGCGGACATGGCGATCGTCGACCTGGAAGCCCAGCGGACGGACGAGCCACAGCTTGGCGCCGATGGCCACGCAGGTGCGGCCGACATTCCCGGCGTTGAAGGGGATTTCCGGCTGATAAAGCACGATTTGGAGAACGGGTTCCGGCATGATGGTCGCTTGTGTCCGGTCGGTTGCTCGCTTATAGTAACGAAGTTGACGCGATTGGACCAGTCGCGTGCCGAGGAACTGAAATCGAGGCCGCATGAGCGAAGTCGAGCCGTCGCAGGAAACCAATCTGCCCCCCTTGCCGAAGCGCGTGGGGGGCAGGAGGTGGTGGATCACGGGCATACTGTTCCTGGCGACGGTGCTAACGTATCTCGAAGGGCCCTCACTATTCGCTCCGTGGTCAAGCGGTCTATTGTGTTGTGTTTGTGGCCTATCCCCCAATCGGCGCCCACATCCACGCCACCAAAGACTATGGGCTGCCTTTCATCCTCTTGGGCCTACTGCCTTTGATCAGCGTCGCGGCGATCCTGGTCTTCGACAGCGTCGTGCATAGAGGGAACGCGAGAGCGCAAAGGGAGATTGAAGGAAGTGCGGTGAGTACTGAGTACTGAGTACTCAGTACTGGCTAACGTTATCTGCCCCCCGTCGGCTCGCTTTCTTCGACGCCCCAGACCCCAATCGGTTTTTCGCCATCCCCAATGATGCCGTGTTCGTCTACCGCCTGAAGCCCGCCAAGTGAAGGCCTACGGCGCGATCACCGGCGGGCGCTCCTCGGCCTTCTGCCCCCAGGTCTTGTTGGGCTCGGGCCCCATCTTCAGGACCAATTCTCCGCCGGCAACCAACTCGGCATGCGTGAACCAGCTCCGCACCAGCGGCTTGCCGTTGAGCATGGCCGACTGGATGTAGATGTTCTTCGGCGAATTGTTCTCGGCCGCGATGGTGAACGTGCGGCCTTTGTGAAACGTGGCGTCGAGATGGATCGTGGCCCGATCCACCAGCGGACTACCCAGCACGTAGACTCCCGAGGGCGGATTGACCGGATAAAAGCCCAAGGCGCTGAGCACGTACCAGGCCGAGATCTGCCCACAATCGTCGTTGCCGCAGATGCCGTCGACCTTGTTGTTGTAGAGCACGGTCATGATCTGACGGATCCGTGCCTGCGTCTTCCACGGCGCACCGGCGTAGCTGTAAAGATAAGCGACGTGGTGGCAGGGCTCGTTGCCATGGACATACTGGCCGATCAGCCCGGTCATGTCGGGCACGGCGGCCAAGAGTGTCGAGTCTTCGTTGAACATCTGGTCGAGCTTGGCGATCGTGGCCTGGTCTCCACCGATCAGGCCGATCAGGCCCGGCACGTCGTGCGGCACGAACCAGGTGTAGTTCCAACTCGTGGCTTCCGTGAAGTCGTCCCATACCAGCTCGCGGCGATCGAAGGGAGAGCGCCACGTGCCGTCGGCCTTCTTCCCGCGCATGAACCCGATGGTCGAGTCGAACACGTTGCGATAGTTCCGGGCCCGCTGGGAGAAGAGTTTTACGTCATCGCTCTTGCCCAGCAGCCGGGCCATGCGGGCGATGCACCAGTCGTCATAGGCATATTCCAACGTCCGCGAGACCGATTGGTGCTGTGGGGCCGAAGTGACGTAGCCCAACTTGCGGTATTCGCCCTGCAAGTTGCGGTCCTGCATGACCGTGTCGCGCATGGCTTGGTAAGCGGCCTCCGCGCTGAATCCGCGAAAACCTTTGACGTAGGCCTCGACGATGATGGGAATGGAGTGGTTGCCGATCATGCACCAGGTCTCGTTGCCGGCCAGCGGCCAGACCGGCAGCGAGTGCTGGTTGAACTGACGGTAGTGGGCCAGCATGCCGTTGACGAAGTCGTCGATCCGCTGCGGCTGGATGATCGTCAGGAGCGGCAGTTCGGCCCGGAAGACGTCCCAGATCGAGAAGGTGCAGTAGTTCTGAAAACCTCCGGCGGGGTGGACATTGCGATCCAGCCCGCGGTAGCCGCCGTCGACGTCGTTGAACAAGGTGGGGGCCATGGCGGCATGATAGAGGGCCGTATAAAAGGTCTCGCGGGTCGCGGGGTCGGCGGTGTGGATCTCAATCCGTTCCAGGTAATCGGCCCAATTCTTCTCCGCGGCCGCGACGGTGGCGTCGAAATCCCAGCCCGGGATCTCGGCGTCGAGGTTCTTGCGGGCCGCCTCGGCGCTGACGGCGGAAATGCCGACCTTCACAAGGAGTGGTTTATCTGACGGCGGGAACTGGACGTGGGCGATCACCTGTGTGGCCTTGCTGCCTGAGCTTTCAGCGATAAGACCGCCGGCCTCGGTTTCCAGACGGTCGCAGGGTCGCGAGAACTTGGCAACGAAGTAGAATGTCTTGTCGGCCGCCCAACCGTGACTGCGGCGATACCCGTGCAGGACCGTGGTCGACTCGTTAAACACCTGGCCCTCGACTGCCTGATTGCTGATGCCGCGAGCCAGATCGAGCACCAGATGGGCCGGCTTGTCGGCGGGAAACGTATAGCGATGCAGTCCGGCGTGGGCCGTGGCGGTGAGTTCGGCCTTGATCTTGCTGTCGTCGAGAACCACGCTGTAATAGCCGGGCCGCGCGGTTTCGTTGGAGTGCGAGAACTGGAGGTGATAGCCGTCTTTCTCCTTCGGTCGCTCGAAATTCCCGCTGAGCGGCGTGAGGCGGATATCGCCCAGGTCGCCGCAGCCCGTGCCGCTGAGATGCGTGTGGCTGAATCCCAGGATCGCCTTGTCGGAATAGTGATAGCCCGAGCAGCCGTCCCACGTTTCCAGGCGGGTATCCGGGCTGAGTTGCACCAGGCCGAAGGGAACGGTCGCGCCAGGGTAGACGTGACCGTGGGCGTCGGTGCCGATCATCGGTCGCGCGGATTGGACCGGCGGGGGTTCATTGGCAGGGACGGATAGACAATAGGCAAGCAAGAAAACAGAGAAGGTAATCGGTCTCATCGCGGGCTATCTCCCATGATGCGGACAAGTGCATCAACGGTGTGTTTCCAACTTCCGTATCGCAAACGCATAGGCACCGATGGCCACGGCCTCGCTGGTGCCGAGCCGCGATAAACCGACGGCCGTGCGCTGCAACGGATCATACTGAACGGTACGTGACCCGCGCGCGGGTGCCCCGCCGGGCACGACGAGCGTTCGCGTCTGACCCTTGAGGAACAGCTCGCGCTGGGCTGGATCTTCGATATTCAAGGCCCGCGGCACGAGCCGCCGCAGGCGCTCGCCGCCCTTGACGTAGACATCGTTCATGGCATCGACCAAGGGCGGCAGAAACAGCCCCGCGGCGCCCGAAATGCCGCCCCCAACCACCGCCAGCCCGTCGATCAGGGTCAGGGCCTGGGCGATCGCGTCGCCGGCCACTTCGCCCAGGCGGCGAAAGGCTTCCAACGCCGCCGCGCGATGGCCGGCTGCCTGGCCCATGCCAATTTCATAAATGGTCTTCGGCTCTGGGGCTTCCTCAGGTGTCAGCCCGGCAAACTGGGCATAAACGCGGCGGACGGCGCGGATGCTGGCCCCTTCCTCGGCGTTGACGGCGGGATCGAGCTTGTTCCGCAAGAGCCAGGCCTCGCCGCTGACCGAGTTGTCGCCTATTAGCAATTCGCCGTCGCGGACGATGCCGCCGCCGAAGCCGGTGCCAAGCGTAACGCCAAAGAGATTCCTATAGCGCTTCGGGCTGCCGGCCTTTTCCAGCAGATCGTTGACATAAGGCAGAAAGCCGGCGATCGCTTCGCCGTAGACGAACAGGTCGCCGTCGTTGTTGATGTAGACGGGGATGCCGAAGCGGTCTTCAAGCATCGGCCCCAGGGCCACACCGCCGCGAAAGCCCGGCAGGTTCGACATGTTGTCGATGATCCCCGCCGGATAGTCGGCCGGCCCGGGGAAGGCGAAGCTGATTGCCACGGGCGGTTGCGGGCACTGGGCTTTCACCTGGGTGAAGCCGCGGGTGATATTCGCCAGGCAGCGGTCGAGTTGATCGCCCTCGGTGGGAATGCAGATCGGGTCGAAAAGGAGTCGGGGCACCCGGTACTCCGGGTCGCCGCGGATGGCGGTGAACTTGAGGCTCGTGCCGCCGGCGTCCAGCGTCATGACAATGCGGGGGTCGTGCGAAATGTTCATCAGCGCGTGGTTTTCCAGGATTAGATTCTGGGGCCGCCAAGGCGGCAGGCTTGGTCCCAGTGCCTGCCGCTTTCAGTCCGAAGCGTTCAGTATACTCAAACCCGGTCGAGCAAACCACGGGGGCGGGCGCAATCGATTACCGGCCGGTCGCTCGTAGTCCCGTCTTTAGCCGGTCTTCTTCACACGTTCCGCCTGAAGGCGGGACTACGCGCACTGGCTTGCCGGCTTCTCGGCCAGAGACTATGCTATTTACCAATAAGGCGGCGTCCGTGCCTTGCCAAGACACCCGTGGAACCCGCTCACCATGATTCCATCCAATCCGTTGCTCGGCACGGCGCTGCATGCCGTTGGCGCCTTGTCTTCTTCGGCCTGCTACGCACCGCAGAAGAAGGTCCGCAACTGGTCTTGGCTTAATCGATCGGAGAACCACCATGCAACGCTATGGCAGTGTGATTCGGGTCAAGCCCGAGAAACTCGGTGAATACGTGCGATTGCACGCGGCGGTCTGGCCGGGCGTGCTGAAGACAATCCACGAGTGCAACATCTGCAACTACTCGATCTATCTTCGCCGCCTGCCCGATGGCGTGCATTACCTGTTCAGCTATTTCGAGTATTTGGGCGACGATTTTCAGGCCGATATGGCCCGCATGGCGGCCGATCCGCTCACGCAGCAGTGGTGGGACGTCTGCAAGCCTTGCCACGATCCCTTGCCCGATCGGGCCGAAGGCGAGTGGTGGGCGAAGATGGAAGAGGTGTTTCACCAGGATTGATGGACCTACAGCCAAAACTCCTTGCGTTCCGGCTTCTCCTCTGGCGGCTTTTCGATCGCGTCGAGGATCGCGACGACACGGGAAAAAAACTCCTGCAATTTCGCCGCATCGGGGGCATTGGGGCTTGATGCGGTCAGTTCTGCCATGTAACCTCGACCGTCGTTCAGCGCCTTTTCGATCTCGGCCGGGGCTGGATGACCCGATTGCCGCAGCAGCGAAGCCAATTCGTCGATCATGGCGACGATCGCCGCAAGGCGCTCCACGGTTGCTTTTGGTTTTAGCCGGCCGAGGTACTTCGTCTTTGCCAGCAAGCCGCGAAGTTCCTTGGCAACGTCTGCGATCGTACGTGGCGCAGGCGACCACAGGGTCGATCCGCCGATCAAGCGCAGTGCCAACCCGACTCCGCGGGATTGGCGCATCTTACGAAGCGGCGGCCCGCTTGCCGCCCGCGCACCGTATCCTACGAAACCACCAGCCGCGGGGGCCGCCGCTATGCAGAACCGTACTCCCGCTTCCGCCATCTCCCAGCCCGCCGGCATCTCAACCGGCTGAAGGATCTTCTTCTGCTCACCACCCTGGTTGACCACTTCGCTGCGATCGACCGCCACGTAGGCCGTAAAACGCGAGAGCACGCGGCTCTCCAGCGAAACCTGCACGATCTGCCTGGCCAATGCCTTCGGATCGCTCGCGCTGCCGACCGCGTAGCGGTCTTCCAACTCGCGGACCTTCACTCGGCCCCAAAGATTCAACAAACTCGCCGCCGGCCGCGGACAAGCGGTCAACGTCCTGCTCCAGGGCAATCCGAGGGCGTTGGTGGCTTCCACGCGCAAGCTGAGCTGCGCCGCATCGCCTCGGAACCGTCCAAAAATCGTCACGGGGCGGCCGCTGAACAACTCCGGCAGGCGCGAAGGGGCAAGGCTGTCGGCGACCAGTTCGCACTTCTCGGGCTGCAAAGCTCAGCCCTGTGAGCACCGGCACGCCAATGCCGCGATGGATATGGTCCATGGCGTCGTCTAGCCGGCCCTCCGACTCTACGAGGTCGCACGTCCCGCCGCCAAGATCGGCCAGGCGATGCAAAAAACCTTCGTTCACGGCCTGATCGATCCCCAGCGTGTGGATTCGCGGCATGTTCGACCCGGCCGCCTTCTTGATCGATCGCAGGATGCTGTCTTCGCCCGCGACCTGGCCATCGGTAATCAGCACGACGACCGCCTGCCGGCCTTTCTGCGGCGAATGGACTTGCCGCACGGCCTCCTTGACCGCCGGCCCCATCTCCGTCCCTCCCCGGGCCTCGACCTTGCCGAGCCACTCCAGCGCCCGCCAGCGGTTCTGATCGCTGGCGACAACCAGTTGCTTATCGGCATGCGGCGGGTATTCGATGCTGTTGTCGAAGGCCAGCACAGTGAATCGGTCGTGATCCAGAAGCGTGTCGATCATCCGGCCCACGGCCCGCCGGGCGGCGACCATCTTCCATCCCTGCATGCTGCCGGAACGGTCGAGCACGATCGCGACATCGCGCGGAATCGCCGTGCGCTCGTCGAACTTCGGGGGCACGAGCGTCAGGGCGAACGTGCCGGGCTCGGGCACCCGCTTGCCGGTCGTGGCATGCGGTGAACACAAGAGTGTCGCTTGCAATGCCTCGCCAGCTACGGGGAAGCGGAGGATGAAATCGCGGTTCAGCCGTTCGCCCGGTTGCAGGCGGACCATCCACGGCGGCCCTCGATCGACGACCACGCTGTGCAGGCTGGCGCGGATCTGCTCGCACCAATCGCCGTCCTCCGGTCCCAGCCCGGCCGGATCGATCTCGACTTCCAACGACAACCGCACCGGATTCGGAAACCCCGGCAGCAGCACGGGCGAAGTCACCCGCGAGGCGTCGACGGCTTGGTCGGTGTCGGCGCCCCAGCCCGCGCCGACCGGCGGGCCGTCCAACGGAATGCCGGGAATATATCGTGGGGCGATAACCAGCGGGAAGCGGAACGTGGCCTCGCCATCGGCCACCGCGACCGGCCCGACCAGTGTTAGCTCGACGGTGACCTGTTCTTTCGCCGGGATGTTTCCCACGCGAAGGCTGAAGGTGCCGCTCCGTTCCTCTTCGGCGATCGCGGCGCGATGCCCCGCCTCGATGGCTTTTTCGTATTCCTCACGGGCTTCTCCCCGCTCTTTCAGGTCGCCTTCCACGATGCGGCCGGCGACTTCCATGCGGAAGGCGGTCACGGCCGCGCGATCGGGCAGAGGGAAGATGTAGGTCGCCTCCAATGCCTCGTCGAGCGCGTTGCGATAGGTCTGCCGCACGCGGACTTCGGCCGTCAGGCCCGAAATCCGCGCGCTGACGTCCATCGCGACCAAGGGCAGGCCGCCCCGCTCGGTTTTCAAGACACCGAACCCGCTTTCTTCGCTCGCGGTCGGCGGACCGGCCACAACCTCTGGTTCCAAAGACTTGACTTGCCGCATCGCATTCCTCACTTTCCAATAGTTGACGACATGTACTCATCACGCTCCGCCGTGATGTTCTTCATCACGGCGGAGCGTGATGAGTACGTAATTTCAAATCCCGCAAAGTTCGAGCGAGGCCCTCCAGCGGCCCCTTAAGCCGCGCGATCGCCTCGGGCGTCCATCGGGCCGGATCGATCCCTTCAAGAACCAGTTCCACGCCGTCGATTACGGGCAGATGCAAGGCGAGACGCGGCGAGGGCAGTTCCTCCGCTGGCTTGCTCGCCGGCACCGCAGGTTCGGCGGCCCAAAACGAGCTGCGCTGGCTTGTCGGCGCAGGATGCGCCTCCAGGGGCTGCTGGGGAAGCGCGGTCGCACGCTGCCAGAAATCGGCCGGTAGCGCGGCCAACTCGGCCAGCGCCCCGTCACTGATTCCGGCCAACGCCTGTTGTACCTGGGCCAGAGACAGTCCGCGCGATTGCAGTCGCTTGATCGCAACCAACTGCACGAGGTGCCGACGGCCATAAAAGGCCTTCCGTCCCCGCATTTCCGCCGGGGGATCGAGTAATCCGAGTGTCGTGTAGTAGCGGATCGACCGCAGGTCCGGCAAGCTCCGAACCCTTCCCGATTGCTGGCCATTATAGCCCGAAAGGTCCAAGGCCATTTCGACCAGCGGCGCCAGTTGCTCGATCGTCCATCGCTCATTCATGCCTTTATTATACACTGTCATATAACAGTGTCAATAGGCAGGTGACGGGATTTTGCAGGCATTATTGATCTTCGCATTGAAAATGAGCCATGTAGGCCGGAACAAGCTTGCGCAGTTCCGGCGTTGATGCCGATTCCTGCCGGAACTGCGCAAGCTTGTTCCGGCCTACGCCCCTGCCACACAACTCAATGGCTCATTTTCAATGCAAAGATCAATCGGATTGGCGGAAACGGATCGAAACCCGACGCGGGTTTTGATGCCTCACGGCAGAAAACGTACCAAATTCGGCCGCGCGAAGGTCAGATTACTCCCAGTGCGCCTCATTCCCGGCCAGGTATGCCTCATACGCGGCCCTCAACCCGGCTACATCGACGGCCGCGGCGTGGATCCAGATACGGTAATGCAAGTGGATCGGCTTGCCCGGTTCAAACGTCTTTCCGTTCACGCCCGGCCAGCCGACGCACAAGGGACCATAGTGTCGCGTCAGCCAGGTGGGTGGATAGTTTGGATGGTCGCGGGGAATGAAGATCGCGGCCCCGCTGGGCTGTTTCTCCCCGGCGAACTTGTAGGTCAGGTCGGCCCAAGGAAGCGGCGTATCGGGCAGGTCCTCGGGCGACGTGCCGGCCGGGACGGTGATCGTCGAGTCTTTTTCTTTGATCACCGCGAAGCGCAAGTTCAGTCCGCCGTAGCTCTTGCCCTCCGCACCGCGAAGCGTGATCGGCCGATCAACGGGGATCCAAGTAAAGTCGAGATCCAACGCCCGCTCGGTGGGCGTCGCCTTCGCCACTTGCATCCAGACCCGCTCGATCATCACCTTGCGGTCGCCGACGAACCAGCCGTTCTCCACGCCCAACACCGCAGCCAAGGGGCCGGTATCGCGGGCCAACCAGCGAACGAACCGTTGCGCGATGTCCTTGTATTCCCACAAATCGAACTTCTCCTTGCCGATCTCATCGCGGCCGATCTCGACGTGCGGCCAGGCCCAGAACACGCCGTGATGGTGATAATGGTCTTTGGGAAAATCGGCGGTCAGCACTTCGCCGTTGAGGCCCCATAGGGGATGAATGTAGCACGCACGGCTGCGGCGACCGTCTTTTGCCGGAACTTTTTCGTCGGTGATCACGCCATGGTTGTAGACGAACACCGGATTGCCCAGTTGGCTGACTTGCAGCGACGCAGGACCGGCCTTCGTGAACGCAAACACGAATGAAACGGCGGGGCCTGCCCCCGATGATTCAAGGCGAAAGCGTCGCGTCTTGGCGCCATGATCGACTGGCGGAATATCAACCACGATGCGGCCGGCTTCACGCTGCCTGGTCCCATCCGCGGCGATCTTAGCAACCGCTTGAACCGCGAGCCGATTGCCAGGCCCATCGACCTCAACCAGTTCCCAGTTCTGCCAGCCCGTGTTGCCGTGAACACCCTTGGGCAGGTCCAGGACGATATGCAGCCTTGCCTTAGAGGCGGGGACGACAAGGATGGGACCATCGGCCTCGGCGCGAGCAACGGCGGGCGGGATGGCCACCAAGATCAGGATGAAGAAGAAGCGTAACGGCGCACGAGGTTTCATCATCGGATTTGAACTTTCGGGTATGAGCAAGATTTGCTTGTGACAGGGTAAATCAGCCGGTAAGCATACCAGTGCCTATTGTACTTGCCGGCAAGACCATGCCAAGCAAGAGAACCATGGCGGAACCAGCGACCGCCGCACCGCTTGCCAAACGGCTGGCGACAATCTAACGTGGAGAGCAGATTCTTTGGAGGAAATGCCATGCGTACCGTTCACACTTTGTCCGTCGCTTGCGGTTTCACGATCTTGGCCGTTGCAAGTGTTGCCGCGTTGACGCCTGCCGCCGCAGCCACTTTGGAAGTCGGCCCTGGCAAGCCGTTTTCGCGGATCGAAGCGGCCAACGCCAAGGCCCAGGCCGGCGACGTGATCCTGGTCTATCCGGGGCCTGCCGGCCATCCTTACGAGAAAACGGCCGTCTTCGTGCGGCAGAGGAACCTCACTTTCCGCGGCGTTCCCGCGGCGGTCAAACCCTACGTCGCGATCAGCGGGCAAGGGTTCGACTACAGCGGCGCCGGCAGCACGCCCCGGGCCATCTTCCAGTTCAACCCGGGAAGCGACAACTGCACGCTGGAAGGTTTGGAACTGTCGGGGGCCCACAACTCGAACCATAATGGCGCCGGAGTGCGGATCAACCAGGCCAACCACGTGGCCGTCCGCAAGTGCTCGATTCACAACAACGACATGGGCATCATGTCCAACGGCGACGGCAGCCTGGCCATGGCTGTCGATCAACGGATCGAAGAATGTCGCGTCTTTCGCAATGGCGATCCGGCCGAGCCGGGCCAGAACCACAACCTGTACCTCGGCGGCACCAGCGTCACCCTGCGATTCTGCGAGATCCACCACAGTCTCACGGGGCATAACGTGAAGAGCCGGGCTCATCATACGCGCGTGGAGTATTGCTACGTGCACCATTCGGCCAACCGCGAGTTCGACCTGGTCGACGCGGCCGAGACCGCCCGGCCGCAGAGCGACGCGGTGCTGCTGGGCAACGTCATCGTCAAGGACCCCAAGTGCAGCGGGAACCATGCGGTGATTCATTTCGGCCAGGACGGCGGCAAGGGGCACAACGGCACGCTGCACCTGGCATTCAATACGGTCGTCACGCCCTTCATTTCGCCCGTAGTGGATTTGTCAGCCGCCGGGGCGAAGGCCTGGCTGTTAGGTAATGTCGTCGCCAGCGGAGCTCGCCAGGCGGGCCAGGAATTGGCCGCCGTGCGCGGCGGCGCCACGATGCGGAATATCGGTGGCGAATCGAACTGGTTCTGCGGCGATTTTTCCGGCCAGGAGACGAGATTGGACGCCACGCACAACCATTTCGAACCGGCGGGCGACTTGTTCTTCGGGCCGCGCGACAACAACTACCGGCTGCCGCCCCAGGCCGCCCAAAGAATGAAGGTTGTTTCCACGGCCGCGCTGCTCGAACTTCCGCCGGTGGCGGGGCTGCCCGACACGGCTGCCCGGCGACCGTTGGACTGGCAGTATCGTCATCCGGCCGGCGGCGAGAAACGCTCCAAGGAGGAAAGCGTCACGGCCGGGGCATACGCTCAGCCTGCGGGCCGGCGGTAAATTGCGAATCCGTCAGGCGAATCTCCCCCCTCTCGACCAGTTCCAGGAACTCGCGGTTGCTGTCCAACAACTCGGACAGTCCGGCCATTTCTCGCGGCGTGAACCAGTGGATCGACTCGACCTCGCGAGGGTTGGGCGCCGCCACGGCCGTGCGCTCCATGCCGGCCAGCCACCAGGCAAGATGGACCTTCCAGGCGGTCACGCACTGCCAGAGCCGCCGCAAGGGGCGGATCGGAATGCCGATTTCCTCGTGAACCTCGCGGACAACCGCAGCCTCTTCCGTTTCGCCGTCTTCGATGCCGCCACCGGGAAAACAATAGGTCAGCGGCGCAATCACATGCCGGGAGCGGCGGATCACCAGCATGCGGCCATCCTGGACGATTATCGCCACCGCGCCGCGACGGCCGGGAGTCTCGGGAATCTTATCCATGCAGCAAATTGTAGCGAACAAAATCGTCCAAAGAACCCCAAGAGGACTGCAGAACGTGCGACCGATCGCTCGTAGTCCCGCCTTTAGGCGGTAGCGGAGATACCCAGACCGGCTAAAGCCGGGACTACGAGCGTTGGCAGGGTTTTTCCGCCGCCGGCTTTCGGGTAGGCTTATAGAACCAAAACGATTCGAACCACTTCCCGCCCGCATGGCCGCATCCGAACCTTCCCTGACGCCCGGCTCGCCGCCGTCCGATCCCTACGCGGCGTGGCGGATCGCGAATTTTCGCCTCTACGCGGTTAGCTGGTTCGCCATGACCATGGCCCGCCAGATCGAGTTCCTGGCGGTAGGAATTTATCTGTATGGCCCCCACAAGGATGTGCTGGCCCTGGGCTGGCAGGGGCTGGCCATGGCCTTGCCGGCGATGCTCCTGGCCATCGCGGGCGGGCAGTTAGCCGACCGCTTCGACCGTCGCTGGGTGCTGGCCTCGATGCTTTGCTTGACCGCGCTCACCGCCGCCGCACTGGGCACGGCATGCTACTACCACCTGTCCGCCCCGTGGATCTACCTGCTGCTGGTCGTGAATGCCGTGGGGCAGACCCTCGGCGCACCGTCGCGCTCGGCGCTGTTGCCGTGGATCGTGCCGCCGGAGAATTTCGCCAGCGCGGTCACCTGGAACAGCACCGTATTCCAGATTTCCACGATGGTCGGTCCGGCGGTGGGCGGATTGTTGCTCTCGACCTCCGCCCGCCAAGGCGTACCGGTCGCGCTGGCCTGCGTGGTCTTGTTTCGCTTGCTGGGGCTCGTGGGTACATTGCTCGTGCGTACAGATCCGCCCGATCGCAAACAGTCGTCGATCTCGCTGGAAACCCTCGTGGCGGGCATCCGTTTTGTGCGGAGTCATAAGTCGATCCTGGCCACGATTTCGCTCGACCTGTTCGCCGTGCTGCTGGGCGGGGCCACGTTCGTGCTGCCGGCATTTGCCGACCAGGTCCTGCACTTCCCGGACGAGCAGATTGGGGCCGTGGTCGGCTACTTGCGCTCGGCGGAGGCTGCCGGGGCAATCTTCATGGCCGTCCTGCTGGCCCACTTGCCGCCTTTCCGCAGGGCCGGTTGGACCATGCTCTGGGCCGTCGCCGGTTTTGGCGCGGGGACGATTTGCCTGGGATTGTCGAAGTATCTCTGGGTTTCATTGGCAGCCATGTTCTTGATCGGGGCGCTGGACAACATCAGTGTCGTGGTCCGGCACACGCTGATTCAGTTGCTTACGCCGGACGACATGCGGGGACGCGTAACGGCGGTGAATAATGTTTTCATCGTTGCGTCCAACGAGCTTGGCGGCATGGAGTCCGGCCTGGCGGCCGGCTTGTTCGGCCTGGTGCCGTCGATTGTCGGTGGGGGAGTGGGAGCCATTCTCGTCGTATTGGGATGTGCCGCAATCTGGCCGCAGATCCTCTCGATCGGCTCGCTGGTCAACCTGCGACCGGCCGACGAGGCGCAGGCCCGCCAGGAAAGCAACGAGGAAATTGTTACGCGGGAGTAAAGAAGGATCGGGCGAAGAATAACTTCCGCAACTGCACGAGGGTGGCTGGTGGCTGAGCGGGCAACATGCGTGCATGGCCGGTGAAGCCCCAGCCATTCGGCGATTCCTGCTGGGGCTTCAGTACATGGTGCCCGCTCAGCCACCAGCCACCCGCCGCGATTCATCACGTCGGAGCGTGATGATTACGACTTCGGCCCACTCGTAGGGCCGCAGCGGAACCGTGACACGGTCGCCTTCGACGGTCAAATCGGTCGGCGGTCGGTCGGCGCCGCCGGCCTTCTGAGCCGACTGGATCGCACGGAACGACCGCAGGCCGAGCGACACGTGACGCCCCTCGGTCTCCAACAACCGCACGCGGACACCGGCCACCAAACCACCCTCGACGATCGGTTCCCAATGCGTGGCGATCACCGAGCGGGAATCGAGATGGAAGAGCCAGGCCGAGTGGTTCTTCGGCCGCACCGCAACCGGGACCAGCGGCCAGCCGGGGGCGTGGGCCTCCGGGCAGCAGGCCGCGAAGTCCAGCGCGGCGGCCATCGGCTGCGTCAGGTCGAGACCGATACCCAGGCGGAATTGCCGGGCCGTCTCACCCCGCACGATCAACAGCGAATCGAGTCTCCGCATGCCGCGACGGCGATGATAAGGCAGGCCCGCCGTGAGGATCGTCGTCCGCCCTGCCTCGCAGCGAATCTCGACGAAGTGCGGCGATTCCAGTTGCCCGGCTTCGGTCGCAAGGGTCGCTTGATTCACGCTGCGATAAAGGGTCGGCGTATCTTGCCCCCAGGCAAATCGAGCGGCGTAATACGAATTCCACGGGTCGGCATCCGGTTGTCGCTGAGGATCGAGCTCGATTTCCAACTCGATCACCTGACTGCCCGAGGTGATGCGGGTGGCTTGCTGAAAACCAGCCAGGAGTTGACCGCCACGATCGACCAACCGTCCGCGAACCAGGACCTGGCCCACCACTGGACCCCCGTCCAGCACGCGGATCTCGTCGGCCGCCATGATCGAGTAGGATTCCTCTTCGTCGACCGCCCCCGGCAGCCGCATCGCCACCTGTTGGGCCAGTCGCGGTCCGCGAGAGTGGAAGTCGAAGATCGAGCGGAGTGCGCCCGTATGGGGATCGATGACCAATTCGAAGAATTCGTTCCGCAGCACGGCGCCGCCGGGTGCGACCAACTCGGCCATCGGCAGCCGACCGCGACCATGGGTAGATGGTGCCCGGGGCGGCGCCTTGCGAAACAGGGCGAAGCGTCGCGGGGCCGGCTTGGCGGGCGTCTGGCCGCTTCCCGGAACGACGCAGACGAAGCCCAGCGGCGGGACCTCGACCACAATCGACTTCCGCCCCGCCCCCTCACCGCTGCGCAGGACGGCGCCGCCCGCCTCGGGCAGGCAGGAGAGACCGGACACATCCACGTGCATGCGGCGGGAAAAACTCAAGGGATTGGTCACGACGATGCCGGCCGGATCCTGTAGGTCAGGCTTTCCAGCCTGATTGGCTGAGTCAGCGTGGAAATCCTGACGTACCCCCGCCCCGATCGCTCGAGCGAAGTCGGTCATCGCCGCTTTGTAGACGTCGGCCAATCGCTCGTCCAGCGAACTGTCGCCCCCAACAGCCGCCATCGAGCTGTCGATATCGTCCAGGACGCTATCGACGCAAACGGAAGGCTTGCCGCCGGCCAAAGTCGCCAGGGCGGCAAGCGACTGTGCCGCCTCGGCGGCAGCCCGCCGCTGGTAATATCGCACCCAGCGCGAGATGGGATCGGGTTGGCCGGCAGCCACCGCCTGCCTTAAGTACGGCGAACGATATTCGTCGGCCTTCGGCGCGGTTTGATGGCCCGACATGCCGGTCCGCTCGAAGTATTCGGGCAGCGTGTGGAACGAGCCCACTACCGTGGTGTAGCGGCGCGCCCGATGGATATCTTCGTACCAGAGGCTCGTACTGCCGGGCCAGTGGGCCAAGATCACCGTGGGCTGATTGTCCATATCGGCAACTCCGGACAGGGCGTGTGGCATGCGGAGAAAACCTTCGCGCGCGAAGCATCGAGGGGCACTCGGAGCAAAGCTTCAACCGTCGTGCCGTCGATCCCTTCCCAGCGCAGTCGGCTGGTGTTGCCCACGGGGAAGCGGCCATCGTCGAGCGTGGCGTGTAGCACACCGGTGAATCCAAGCTGATCGAGGATTTGCGGCAAGATCGGCGTCATGCCAAACCGCCGCCGCCCGAAGACGCTGGGCCGCATGTCAAGGTGCTTGCGGTAGGTCAACAGCCCTTTTTCAAGCTGTCCACATATGGCTTCGGGCCCTAGCAGCGGCAATTCCAGTTCGCAGAACTCACCGCCGACGATGCTCGCGGTACCCTGTTGCAGGGCATGACGCAGGGCGTCCAGCGTCGCCGGCTCTCGGGCGGCCATCTGCCGGAGAACATCCGCGGAAAGCAGCAGGTTGCAGGGTGCGTCGCCGGCTGGCCCGCTGCCGGTCAATTGTGCCCGCAGCGAGCCTCCCAGGGTCGTCGAGGCGACGAGCGTCAGGTCTATCAGGTGCGACTCGCTGGGATAATAGTACTCCCGCGCGGTGTGCAAAAGGTCATAGGCCGCCTGAAGTTTCGTCCGGGCTTCATCGTTGTCGCCGCCGCAGGCAGCCCCCGCGGCGGCAAGCAACTCGCGCTCGAAGGCCGGCTCGTCGAGGCTGTTCATGTAGCGGATGCTTACAGTGATCGTCTCGATGACATAATGGGCGAATCCCAGGGCAAGGAAATCGGCCGCCAGTTCGGCGTCGATTGCCGGTGGAGGGGTGTCGAGCATCGCCAGGGCCGCGACGATCATCTCCGGCCGTCGCCCCTTTCCGCGGATCAGCCTTGCCCCAAGTTGCTCGGCGTGGCTGAGCCAATCTTCCGGCAGCAGTGGTTCAGCAGTCGGCGGCAGGAGGATCAAGTGCCCGGCCGGATCCTCCGGGGGTGAAGGTGCGGCCGTCCAACGGGGCATGGCCCCAGCCGCCGCCAGCAGCGCCGGATGCCAGAGGGCAGTCCAGGCCGCCAAGAGTTCCTCGGCCTGCGCGGCCGACCGCGGCTCGCTGAGATCATCTCGCCCTCGGCATGGCAGAATAGGGGTTAGTTTTTCCATCAACAGGGGGGTCCAGAACCGGAGATACCCCCGTAGTATACCATTTTATGCGTGAACCCTGAACCCATCGAACCGATCCGACCGATCCGACCTAGCATCTTACGTTGAACCCTCTTCCCACCGAAATCTGGCATGGTTCAGAAATGGGGACAGGCACCTCGCCGGCGTCCATTTCTTGCGGCCTAATCGCTACTGGGCTCGGAGCCAGTCCCCGTTTCTGAACCATGCCCGAAATCTCGCATGCCCCTTGGCGTTTTTTGGTTGACACCAGCTATCTACTTGCGATAGATTGATGGTAGAGGTAGATGGCTCTTTTCCGGTCCACTCTGGATAGGCCCATTCGGGCGCGGGAGCCGTCAGGAATAGAGTAAGAGTGCGGGAACCGAGCATGACACGAGCGTGCTGTGCAGCGAGATGCTGCAGGCAATTCAACCCCGGGAGCGGGCGGCCCGGCGGTTGCCGATCGCCTTTGGAGGATTAAGACTATGGCAACAAACGCGGTTTGGGGTATCGACATCGGACAGTGTGCCCTCAAGGCAATGCGCTGCCATCGGCATGACGACCCTGACAAAATCACGGTCGAGGCCTTCGATTATATCGAATATCCGAAGATTCTTACGCAACCCGACGCCAACCCCGCGGAACTGGTGGCCGACGCCCTGAAGCAGTTCCTTTCGCGGAACCAGGTGCATAACGACCGCGTGGCCGTTTCGGTTTCCGGGCAGAGCGGCCTGGCGCGGTTCATCAAGCTGCCGCCGGTGGAAGCCAAGAAAATCCCCGACATCGTCCGCTATGAGGCCCGCCAGCAGATCCCCTTCGACCTCAACGACGTGATCTGGGACTTCCAGCGGATGGGTGCCGGCACGGAAGAATCGGGCTTCGTGCTGGAAACCGAAATCGGACTGTTCGCCATGAAACGCGATGCCGTGTTCCGGGCGCTGGAGCCGTTCGTCAAAGCGGGCATCGAGGTCGACCTCGTGCAGCTTGCCCCGCTGGCCCTCTACAACTATGTCGTGTTCGACATGTTACAGGACCTCCCCAGCCCGGAGACCTACGATCCCGACGATCCGCCGGAATCGATCGTGCTGGTGTCATTGGGTACCGATGCCACGGACCTGGTGGTGACCAATGGTTTCAAGGTCTGGCAGCGGAGCGTGCCGCTGGGTGGAAGCCACTTTACCAAGGCCCTCACGAAGGAGATGAAGCTGACTTTTGCCAAGGCCGAGCACTTGAAGCGGAATGCCACCACGGCCCAGGATCCCAAAGCCGTGTTCCAGGCGATGCGGCCGGTGTTCAACGATTTGCAGACCGAGCTGCAGCGGTCGCTGGGCTTCTTCACGAATCTCGACCGCACGGCCAAGATCGGCCGCGTGGTGGCCATGGGCAATGCCTTCAAACTGCCGGGGCTGCGCCGCTACCTGGCCCAGAGCCTGGGCTTCGAGATCGAGCGCGTGGAGGCCTTCCGCGGCCTGGTCGGTCCCGAGGTCCTGGCCACGCCCGCCTTCAAAGACAATATTCTATCCTTCGGCGTCTGCTACGGGCTTTGCTTGCAGGCCCTGGGCAGCGCCGGGTTGCGGACGAATCTGCTGCCCAAGGAAATCACGCGGGACCGGCTCATCCGCCGCAAGAAGCCCTGGGCCGTGGCGGCCGCGGCGGTGATCATGCTGGCCTGCACGATCAGTTATGCGGCCCACTCGCTGCAAGTCGCCACCGTGAAGGAATCGCGGTGGAAGCTGGACGGGAAGTCGCTGGAAACCGAGGCGACAAGTGCCGACACCCGGTCCAAAGACTTAATCGGGCGCGAGCAAGCGGCGTGGGCGAAGTACAACGAAACCAAGAAGAAGGGCGACCACCTGATCAATAACCTCGAGAATCGAAGACGCTGGCTGGAGTTTCTCTCGGCGGTCGATAAGTGCCTGCCCGCCGACGACAGCCCGCCGCCCTCGACGACCGATCCTGACGCATTGCGCGACCAAATCATGCGCCGCAAGCAATTGCTGGTGACCAACCTGGACTCGCAGCAGGTGGACGACGTTGGCAAGTGGTTCGCGGCGGTAAAACCTTGGTACTACCCTATCGACGGATGCCCGGGGCACCGGCGTTGGACGATGCCTCCTCGGCCGCAACGCCTGGCGGCGCCGGGCGCCCAGCAGCGCCGGGTCGCCCGGTGGTGTCGCTCCACCCGCCGGCAGCGCGGCGGCCGTGAGCGGCGCCGGCCCCTCCGGGCCGGGGCTGATCGTGCAAATCTACGGCCGCCACTACCATAACGGCGGAGGTGGGCTTGAAGGCCCTGAGTATGTTCGCAAGACGCTGATGAAGAATCTGGCCAGCAAAGCGATGCTTGACATGGGCGTCTCCTTCCCGGTGCTCGTCAAGCCCGATCCGATCGATATGGAAGTAATTACCATTCCCAGTCCCAAGCGCCAAGCGGGTGACGACGCTGCGGTCCAACGGGGCATGGGGGGCGGCATGGGCGGCATGGGGGTCGGAAGCGAAGCTTCGGCCTCGGCCGAAAAGACCGTGAATGTCAAGCGATTCTTCTTCCGTGTCCAATTCGTTTGGCAGCCCAAGTCGGCGGTGGACCAACCGCCGGCCCCGCTAGTGGATGGCGCGACGGCAACACGGGTAGCTTCGACGCCTGGGGCGGAAACCGCTCCGGCAACAGGTTCGCCTGCAACGCCGACGGCCCCAAAACCCGCGGAACCCGGACCTGCTACAGCCGGATCGAATGCCGTTCCGGGGATGGCAAACCCCTCCGCACCCGGCGCAGGGCCCGCGCCCGCCGCAGCCGCGCCGACCGCTGCTACTCCAGCCGCGGGCGGCACCACCCCCAAACCCTGAGATTCCAGCAAGGAGCAGACCATCATGGAACAATTTCGAGCCTTTCTCGAAGTGCTGAAGAAGTATCACTTCTGGGTCCTCTGCGGCCTGATTTTGTTGTTGTCCTTCGGCAGTTGGTTCTGGGCGGCCAGCAGCGAGGACAAACTCTTCGGCACCCGCAAGGGTCAGCTTGAAAGCAAGCTCGGCGTACTCAAGCAGATCAGCGGCAATCTCGAGCATCCCAGCGAGGAGTACATCAATAAGATCCTCAATGTTACAGGCGGCAGCCTGGCCGACCAGGTGGCGGGCGCTTCCAGCCGCCTTTATGACGAACAGCACCACGCCAATCCGCTGCCCAAACTTTATCCCGATAATGAAACCCAGCAAAAGGATTTCGAGAAGGCGTTCGAAGCAATCTGGGGTCCCATGGAGGAGATAGAGAAACTCCCTCCCGGCCAACTGGATCACGTCTACCGCGAAGCGTATTCGAACCACATCGCGGCCCATTTTCCCAAACTTTTCGACCTGATCGAACGGCGAACGGAAGTGGCAAACGGCGACGATCCGGCCGCAGCCGATCCCCGCCACCAACGCCCGGGCGCCATCAGGCCTCGGGATGGTGTGGGGGCGAATCTCGCCGGCGCAGCCCGGAAATTGACGGGGATCGTCGATTGGGTCGATGCCGATGAGAAAATCAAGAAATTCCTCGAGCGGTTCTCCGGCGGCATTCCAAGCACCCTGGACATCATGCTGGCCCAGGAAGATCTCTGGGTCTATGAGACCTTGCTGAAGGTCGTTCGCAATACCAACGACGTGAACCCCGATCCGAAGCACGATCCGACGAAATACCAGAAACCGTCCAGTCACAAAGCGGCCGCGATCAAGCAAATCCTGGCGATGGACATCGGCAAAGACGCCGTCGAAAGTTGGAGGAAGTCCGAGAATCCCATTTTCACTCTGGCCGGCGAGGCCGGCGGCGCCCTGACCGCCGACACCCGCGGCCAGGGGCGCAGCCGGCCCAGGGAGCGCAGACCTCCTCCGGTCGACCCGGATCGGCAAGTGCCGCGAACTCGGGCGTTTCCCCGCTGGCGGATCGCTATGTCGACGACACGGGCAAACCCATAAAGGATCCCACCCAGCAGCCTTACCCCGAATTCCGCATGATGCCCATCGATTTGAAGGTGGTCATCGAACAGAAGGATATTCCCCGGCTGTTGGCGGAATGCGCCAATTCCGCCATGCGGATCGACGTCCGCAATGTGCGGATTCTCGTGGATCAACCGCCCCCGGTGACCTTGACCGAGAGCGGAGGCACCAGCGGATCGACCAATACCGGCGGCACAGTTAACCCCAGGGATCGGGATATGGGAAGCCGCCGAGGACTGGGGGGCGGCGTGGAACACATCATGGGCCGCGGTCGCACGGGCGACAAGGACGAGTCCTACGCGGAAGAATCGGCCGACCCCATCTACCGACCCGTGCCGGTGGAAGTCCAGGGGATCATTTACATCTATAACCCGCCACCGCGGGTCTCAAAGCCGGCGGAGACGGCCGGCGGCAGTGGCGGTCCAGCCGCCTCGACTCCGCCGAATACCGCAACGCCGCTTGCACCCAGTGGTGTTACGCCGGCCGCTCCACCCGCCAAAAGCAATCCTGTTCCCGACGCCGGGCCCACCGCCCCCGCCGGAACCCCAACAAATCCATCCACCAACACGCCCGTTCCTGGAGGCCGTCGATGAAAGCCAAAACGAAATTCGATCCGAAGGTGGTCCAGCAGTTCGTCATCGAGCACACGGAGAAATTCGTGATGGGGCTGGTCGCCGTTCTGTTTCTCTTCTTCGCGTACCGGTCTTACGTGGTCGTAGGAAACGGATATCAGCGAAAGCCGGAAGAACTCAAGGCTGCCACCAAGGCCGCCTTCGACAAGATCGCCCTTGGCCCCGCGACGAAGAAACCTCCAGCCCCCACCACGAAACCGGTCCCCGATGGGCCGGACTTCCCGCTCTACGCGAAAATCATCGATGATCACAAACTGAGCATCGATGCGGCGAAGTATCCGATGCCTCTCGGCCCGGACGGGAGCATATTCGCGCCGCTCCGTCCCCGCGAGGCACCCGAAGTTTTTGCCGTCGAGAACGTGCGGGCCATTCCGGGCGCGGCGCCGTTCCCAATACGATCAATGATCGCAACGCCGGCAATGGTGGTCCGACCGCCGGCAAGCGGTGGATTGTCGTTACGGGATTGGTTCCCTTCAAGAAGCAGTACGAAGAGTATCGCAAAAAGTTTGAAAACCACGCCTCGTACGACCCCGTCAAGGACATACCCAGGTACAGGGGCTATTTGATCCAGAAGGCGGAGGTTGTCCCGGGCGACACGGGCGAACCCAAGTGGAAGTCCATGATGTTCCCGTCCTTGAATAAAAATGAATTGGCTGCCAAGATCGGCGTACAGGCGACAGAGATCGCGGACCTCCGTTTTACTTCTCCTCGACTCACCTCGCCTCTACCGCGTCTCGTCGATTCCACCTGGGGCAACGAGGCGGTCTCCCCGCCGCAGATCCCCCTTATGGAGCGCGAACCGGCCAACGCGGATGCGCCGTCGATGATGCGACCTCAACCGAGTGGTCCTAGCCGGGGCCCCAACACCTACCGTCCTGGCCGCAGTGATGTGCCGCCCCGACGCGGTACGGGCGGCAGAGACCTTCCCAGTCGGCAGGGCGGCGGCGGGATGATCGGGCCTTCTGCCGCGCCCGACGCGGGAGCGGGCTGGGACGATATTGGAGACAACGTCCCCAAACGCGACACCGAGACAAGCACTGAGGACAAAGAATCGCAAGTGCCGGAGTACCTGCTGCTACGCTTCTTCGACGTGGACGTCAAGCCGAACAAGCAGTATCAATACCGGATTTTCCCGTTGCTCGACAATCCAAATCAAAATTTGAAAGCCGACGAACTTCAGGACCAGAAGTTGGCGCTGTTCCCAATACTCGGTGTTCTGACTCCGCGACCGCTTAGCACCGAAAAGGGCGACTTTGTCGATTGGCCAACGGAACCCACGGCTAAATGGTCGGCGCCATGCACGTCCGGCCGCGTGTCAGACGACATGCGGCTGTTGGGCGGAACAGTCTCCGCCGCTGGCGGGGGGCGGCCGGAAGCCGTCGCCGAGGTCCGCGTCTTGCTCTGGCAGGAGCAGAGCGGACGAAACGGTAATTTCCACAAGGACGGTCTGTTCCGCGGCACGGTACTCGAATTCCCGCAAGTCGAGCTCAAGACCCCCGGCAATCCGCGGACCACGAAGCGCGATCTCAATGCCAAGTCTGTCCTGGTCGATATGCTGGGCGGCGAGTGGCTGGACAGGGACCACAAACTGGCGAACCCCGGCATGATCCTCGTGATGGACGAGTTCGGCAACCTTGTGCTGCACGACGAAGCGGCCGAGGCCAAGGAATGGGACGAGGCGACCAAAGAGCCGGAAGATCGTCCCGGGCCGGCGCCAATAAGGCCGGTAAGGGGCAACGTGCGCGAAGGGGGACCAAGCCGCGAGAATCCCCAGGATGACATCGATACAAGCGGCGTCAGACGGAAACCCGTCAGGTAACCGCCCGACCATGGATTACTCGGTCCGCGTGGCGGGCGACAACCTGATTTACAGTGCGGCCCACTTCATCCTACTGCCGGGCGGCGCCTGCGAACCGCTGCACGGTCACAACTACCGCGTCACCGTCGAACTCCACGGCCCGTTGGACGGGATCGATTGCGTGATCGATTTCCGGGCCCTGCTCGAGATCATGAAGTCGATCCTCGCCGAACTCGATCATGCCGTGCTCCTGCCCACGCGTCATCCGGTCATCTGTGTATCGGCAGGCGAAGAGGAAGTCGAGGTCCGATTCGGCACGCGGCGCTGGGTTTTCCCACGGGTCGAGTGCCGGCTTCTGCCCCTCGTCAGCACCACCGTCGAACTGATGGCCAATTACCTGGGCCAGCGTTTGCTGGAAACCTTGGCCAGCCGAGGTTTCGCCCGGCCGCGGCGCGTGCGGATCGAACTGGAAGAGTCGCCCGGCTGCTCGGCCGCCTGCGAAATTGGCCCAGAATAAACCGGAAATTCTTCCTAGCCTACTGACTTTTCCAGGCCGGCAAGGTACACTAATAGTTAGTCAGGCGGGGCGAAAGATAGCGGCCCGTGGCGGTTATGAACACTCATCCAAGGAAACGAACAATGTCCAGTAATCATGGTGCGGCGATTTTGACCGCGTGGATTGTAGCGATAGCATTCCTGTTCTCTTCGGCCACCCCGGCCGCCTTGGCCGACGCTGATGGCACGGTCAAGGCCGCGAAGAAGGCCAAGTCCGACGACAAGAAGCCCACCGGCAAGTCGGCGGCCGACAAGAAGGCTCCCCGCAAGAAAGCCGATGCTGACAAGGCGAAGCCGGAGAAGAAGGGCGAGGAATTCGACGACGAGACCTTTGCGACCAATCCGGGCGGAAAGGCCGCGGATAAGACCACCAAGCCCGCGGAAAAAACTGCCAAGATCGCAGAGAAGCCTGCCAAGACGGCGGAAAAGACCGCCGAGAAATCAGTGGCCAGCACACCGGCCGCCAAGCAGCCGGCCAAGACCCTGAAGACGGTCGTTCGCTTCTCCTTGCACGGCGAGTACCCGGAAGGCCCGAGCGAAGCAGGGCTGTTCGCCGAGATGCAACCGTCGCTGGGCAAGCTGATCGGCCGGCTCGACGAGGCCAAGGCCGATAAGGACGTGGCTGCCGTCTGGCTGCGGATCGAAGACGTCGAATTCGGCCGCGGCAAGGTCAACGAAATCCGCGCCGCGATCGCCCGCGTCCGCAAGGCCGGCAAGCCGGTCTATGCCGAACTGACCTCGGCCGACACCGGCGCCTATCTCGTGGCTTCGGCCTGCGACCATATCTACATGCCCGTCTCCGGCACGCTCATCGTGCCCGGGGTGCGGATGGAGATGACTTTCTACAAGGGCCTCTTGGACAAGCTGGGCCTGAAGTTCGACGCCTTGCGGATGGGCAAGTACAAAGGCTTTGTCGAACCGTACAGTCGAGAGAGCATGAGCGCGCCGTTGCGGGAGAGCCTGCAGGCGATCGTCGACGACGTCTACGACAACATGATCGCCACGATCGCCAAGGACCGCCATCTTGAGGATTACCAGGTCAAGTCGCTGGTGGACCATGGCATCTTCACCGCCACCGCCGCGCAGGAAGCCGGCCTGGTCGACGAGGTCCAGTATGCCGACCAGTTCGAGGCCTCGCTCGCCAAGCGGCTGAAAGCCGACCGCGTCGAAGTCGAGAAGGCCTATAAGAAGAAGCAGATCGACACCGATTTCTCCGGCATCGGCGGCTTCGTCAAATTGATGGAAGCCTTCTCCGGCGGCACGAAGTCGCAACGGGGCAGCGGCAAGCAGAAGATCGCTGTCGTCTACGCCGTGGGCGAGATCACCGAAGGCAAGAGCAGCACCAGCATTTTCGGCGGCAGCTCGCTCGGCTCGACGACCATGATCGAGACCCTCAACAAGGCCTTCGGCGATGCCAAGGTTGTGGCCGTGGTATTGCGGATCGACAGCCCTGGCGGATCGGCCACCGCCAGCGACCTGATCTGGCGGGAAACCGTCCGCCACCCGCAAGCCTTCCCTCGCGGAGCGGGGAGCCCAGCCCGGAAGCCGCTGGTGGCCAGCATGGGCAACGTGGCCGGCAGCGGCGGCTACTACATCGCCATGGGCGCCAAAAAGATCTTTGCCGAGCCGGAAACGATCACCGGCTCGATCGGCGTCGGCGGCGGCAAGCTGGTGACCGGCGGCATGTACTCGAAGGCCGGGCTGAACACCGAGATCATCAGCCGCGGCAAGAATAGCGGGGCCCTGTCGTCCACGCAGCCCTTCTCGCCCGACGAGCGCCGGGTTTTCACAAAATTGCTCGAGGAGACCTACCACGAATTCGTCAGCAAGGCCGCCGAGGGCCGCAAGATGGACTATAGCCGCTTGGAAGCCCTCGCCCAGGGCCGCGTCTACACCGGCCGGCAGGCCAAGAAGCTCGGCCTGATCGACGAAATCGGCACCTTGAACGATGCCGTTGCCGAGGCCAAGAAGCTCGCCGGCCTGAAGCCCGACACCGACGTCGAGATCGAAGTCCTGCCGCAGCCCAAGTCGCTGTTCGAGCAACTCTTCAACGGCGAGGCTCCCGGCATCGACGAGTTCACCGCCTCCATGCCCGAGGCCGTCAAGCTCCTTCGTCAGGCTGCGCTCTGGCGGAAGTTGCTCGGCGCGAAGGTCCTGCTCTGGATGCCGTACCACATCGAGTTGAAGTAGTTCAGGCGTGGATAGTGGCTGGACTGCAGGGTGGGCCGAGTGAAACGAGTCCCACCATTCTTGATATGGCGTAATCGTGGTGAGACTCGTTTCACTCGGCCCACCCTACAGCTTCCCCTCGCCCTCCGGGAGAGGGGCAGGGGGTGAGGGAATCTGATTTGACGGCCACCGCCATCACCTTCAAGAACCTGACGATGAGCCAGGTTTACGAAAGCCTTGCCCCGCTGGGCGTGCAACCGCGGCTGGCCCGGCTCTTGCAGGTCACCGCGGTTCGCAAGGGCCAGTATCCGGACCTCGTGCCGGGCGTATCCCGCCGCGTCCTCGACCAAGTTCGGCAGCGGTCGAGCATCCCGCACTTGGCGCTGGTCGACAAGATCGTTTCGCCGCAAGACGGGTTCACCAAATATCTTTTCCGCGGCGAGCGGCCGGAGGCCTTCGAGGCGGTCCGCATTCCGCTGTTGCACCGCCCGGAAGATCCAAAATATGTGGTCTGCGTCAGTTCCCAGGTCGGTTGCGCCCTGGCCTGCGAATTCTGTGCGACCGGCCGCATGGGCCTTCGCGGCAACCTGGCCGCTTGGGAAATCGTCGATCAGGTGGTCAAGATCCAGGCCGACTCGCCGCATCCGATCCGCGGCGTGGTCTTCATGGGCATGGGCGAGCCGCTGCTCAACTATGCCAACGTGATGCAGGCGGCCACGATCCTTTCCGAGTCGTGCGGCATGGCGATCGCCGCCAAGGCGATCACGATTTCGACGGTGGGGATCGTGCCCGGCATTCGCCGCTACACTGCTGAGCGCCGCCGCTTCCGGTTGGTGGTGTCGCTCACCTCGGCCGATGCGGCGGTCCGCCGCAGTCTGATGCCGGTCGAGAACGCGCACCCCACGCCGCAGCTCATGGAGGCCCTGCGGGAATATCACACCGCTACGCATCGCCGCATTACCCTGGCCTGGATCATGATTTCCGGCGTCAACACCCGCGACGAAGACGCCGCGCAGTTGGCCGAGTTGACGCGCGGTTTGCCCGTGAAACTCGATTTAATCGACGTGAACGATCCGACGGGCCGCTTTCAGCCGCCATCGCCCGAGGAGTTGCATCGTTTTCGCGACGCCCTGACGGTCCGGCTGGGCGTGCCGGTCGATCGCCGCTACAGCGGCGGCAAGGACATTCGCGCCGCCTGCGGGATGTTGGCCGGAATTTGACAACACCCAGGGCGCAGGAGATCAAGGAACGCGACACCGCGGAGCAGAAGCGGCGTCAGCGGGAGTTGGACGAGTACAAGTATGCCTTCGCCCGCGAACAGCAGATCGCCCGAGACCAGGCGGCCGACGAGCTTGCCAAGGTCCAAAAAGATCTGGCGGAGCGGAAGGAGCAAGCCGAGCGGCAATGGGAGGAGCGAGAGAAGTCGCTCGCGGCGCGGGAACAGGATATCTCCTCCCGCGAGCAGGAACTGGCCGAACTTCGCGGCCGGGTGGCCAGTTTTGCCAAGGACCTGCAAGCAGCCATCGATCAGGCCGAGGCCCGGGCGACCGAGCGGATCGAACAGCAGCACCAGGCGGCCCAGGAGTTGTTGCGCCGGCAGTTGGAAGGCGAGAAGAACGTCTTAGCCGCCAGGATCGCCGGCCTGGAACGGAGCGTCACCGAGCAGGACGAGCAGATCACCCGACTCGAACAGCAGGCGGAAAAGGCCTACGCCCAAATCCAGGAGATCGCCGTTCGGGCGATCGAAGGCTCGGCCAGCAGCAAGCAATTGGCCAGTCTTCAACAACTCCTGGCCGAACAGGTCCGCAAGCCGAGTTCGCCCGAGCGGTAGGCCGGCCGACGTTTCTGCCGTCTCAGGACCTCTTCAGATAAACCGCGGATTTCACTGACAGCGCGGATATTTTCGTAAATTAGTGAACATTGATTTATCCGCAGCAGGGTGCCCGGTATTCCGGGTGGGCTTTATCCGCGGTCAATTTCTCCAGTTGGCTAAGGACCGGCGAAGTAATAAGTGTCAGTAGCAGGCACACGCCGTGTGCCGTTTTCCGCACACGGCGTGTGCGGACTACCCTTGAAAACGCGACAGTTACTGATTCGCCGCCCCTAAGCAGTTACGTATTTCCACGAAAGCAGGCCGCGGCGGCAATTCGGTCGAATTGCCAGAGTTTTCGACCCCCAAACTGACAGCCACACGTTCTCCCGGAAATCTGCCGGGTAGGATTGTCAAACCGGATCGGAATTTGCTAGAATGTGAGATTCGCGCATTGAGCCCGAGGCCCCCCTTGCTACGGGCCCCCGCGACGCGGTTTCGCAGCCATGTTTGAATCCCTTCAGGAAAACCTTAGTTCGGCGATCAGGTCCCTCCGCGGCCGCGGCAGGTTGACCGAGTCGAACATGCGCGAAGGGCTGGCCCTCGTGCAAAGGGCCCTGCTGGAGGCCGACGTCAGCGTCGAAGTCGCCAAGACGTTCGTCGCCAAGGTGTCGGAACAGGCGGTCGGCGAGACGGTCCTCAAGGCCATCGACCCCACGCACCAACTGGTCGCCATCGTCCACAAAGAGCTGGTCGCCCTGATGGGCCCGATCGACCATTCCTTGCACCTCAAGCCTGAATTGACCGTGCTGATGCTCTGCGGGCTGCAAGGTTCGGGCAAGACGACCACTTGCGGCAAGCTGGGCAGAATGCTCCAGCAGCGCGGCCGCAAGCCGATGCTCGTCGCGGCCGACCTGCAGCGCCCGGCGGCCATCCAACAGTTGCAGATCCTGGGCCAGCAACTCGATATTCCCGTCTATGCCGACCTGGCCGCCAAAGACCCCGTCGCCCTCTGCCAGATCGCCGTCAGACAGGCCAAAGAGACCGGTGTGCAGGTGGTGATCCTCGATACGGCCGGCCGTCTGCACGTCGACGAAGAGCTGATGGGCCAGTTGACCCAGATCGACCGCCGCATCGGGCCCGACCAGGTCTTCCTGGTGGTCGACTCGATGACCGGCCAGGACGCCGTCCGCAGCGCGAAGGCCTTTAACGAGGCCCTGGAGCTCGACGGCGTGATCATGACCAAGCTCGACGGCGACGCCCGCGGCGGCGCCGCCTTGTCGGTCAAGGCCGTGACCGGAGTGCCCATCAAGTTCATCGGCACGGGCGAGCACCTCGACGCCCTGGAGGAGTTCCATCCCGATCGCCTGGCCGGCCGCATCCTCGGCATGGGCGACGTGCTCTCGCTGGTCGAGCAGGCACAAACCAAATTCGACCAGGAGGAAATGGCCAAGGCCGAGGCCAAGCTCCGCAAGGGCGAGTTCACCCTCGATGACTTCAAGAACCAGTTGGGCCAGATCGGCAAGCTGGGGCCGATTAATAAGGTCATGTCGATGATCCCCGGCATGGGCGGCATGAGCAAGATGCTGGAGGGCCAGAACCCCGAGGCCGACCTCCGCCGCCTGGTGGGCATTATCGATTCGATGACGCCCGACGAGCGTCGCAACCCGTCGAAGACGATCGACCAGAGCCGCCGCCGCCGCATCGCCGCGGGGTCCGGCGTCGAACCGCACGAGGTCAACGACCTGGTCAAGCAGTTCGACGGCATTGCCGACATCATGAAGAAGATGTCGAACATGGGCATTATGGAACGCATGAAGACCATGCACCAGATGAGTTCCAGCGGCATGCTCAACCCCAACGCCAAGATCGCCAAGCAGAAAAAAGACACCGGCAAGCGCCTGACATCGGCAGAGCGAGCCAAGTTGAAAAAACAGCGCGAGAAAGAATTGCGTCGCCGCAAGCGCGAAGAGAAGAAAAAAGGATAATCAACCCCCAAAGCGTTAGGAGACACGTGTGTCAGTTCGAATTCGCATGAAGAAGATGGGCCGCAAGCATCGCCCTTTCTATCGCATCTGCGCGATGGAGATCCGGGTGCCGCGCGACGGCCGTATTTTGGAGGAGCTCGGCACCTATGATCCGATGGTGCCGGAGACCGATGCCCGGGCGCTCCTCAACTCCGAGCGGATCAAGTATTGGCTGAGCGTCGGCGCCCAGCCGTCGGACAAGGTCAGCGTATTGATCAAGAAGTATGGCGCCGAGGGGACCCATGTTGAGGCCCAGCGGTTGGCTTTGGCGCGGCTGGCCCAGGGCAAGCGGCAGGCGGTGCCCCGCGGGGTGGCCCACGCGGCCGAGCCGGCGGCGCCTGCGGAAGCCGCGGCAGCCGAAGCCACGGCCGAGCCGGCGACCGAGTAAGACCCGGCACGCGATACTATGCGTTTCGACATTTTGACCCTTTTCCCCGACATGTTCCCGGGATACCTGGGTCAAAGCCTGTTGAAACGGGCGATCGACGCGGGCCTGGTGGAGGTTTGCCTGCACGATATCCGTTTGTGGTCGGAGGACAAACACAACAAGGTTGACGATCGGCCCTACGGCGGCGGTCCCGGCATGGTGATGATGGTCGAACCGGTCGTGGCCTGCGTCGAGGCCGTGCGGCCCATGACCGGCGATCCGGGCCACCTGGTCATGCTCACGCCCCAAGGGCGGCCGCTGAATCAGCCCGGCGTGGAACGATTGGCCCGCCACCGGCGAATCCTGTTGTTGTGCGGAAGGTATGAAGGTTTTGACGAACGCGTGCGGCTGGTGTTGCAGCCGGAGGAGATTTCAATCGGCGACTACGTGCTCAACGGAGGCGAGGTTGCCGCGATGGTGATGATCGACGCAGTCATCCGGCTCGTGCCCGGCGTCCTGGGCGATGCCGATTCGAGCCGATGCGACTCGTTTTCCACAGCCCCGCGGCTGTTGGAGTTTGCCCAATACACGCGGCCGCGGGAGTTCCGCGGGCTGCAAGTGCCGGAGATTTTGTTAAGCGGAGACCACGGCGAAATCGCCCGCTGGCGCGAAGAAAACAGCCGCCAGCGGACGCAGGAGCGCCGGGCCGATTTACTGGAAAATTGAGAAAGGGAACCCCATGAGCCACCCATTACTGAACGCGGTCGAGAAATCGAGCCTGAAGGAAGAGATTCCGCATTTTGAGATCGGCGACACGGTCGAAGTGCACTGCCGCATTCTTGAAGGCGAGAAGGAGCGCATCCAGACCTATACCGGCGTCGTGATCGCCCGGGCCGGCAGCGGCAGCCGGGAGACGTTCACCGTTCGCCGCATCGTGCAGGGAGAAGGGGTCGAGCGGAAATTCCCCATCCATTCGCCCAAGATCGGCAAGATCGTCGTGCAGCGCAGCGGCGTTACCCGCCGCGCCAAGCTCTATTATCTCCGCGACCGCGTCGGCAAGGCCGTTCGTTTGCGCGAGCGGCGGACCGATACGGCGAAGAAATGAGCACGAACTCCGAAATCCGCGACCACGGGTACGTGACGCCCGATCAAAATGGTGAAATTCAAATGACTAAAAAGCATTTTGGGCCTTTGTCATTTTGCATTTGAATTTGTTCAGGATTTCGAGTTTCGAGCTTCGGATTTTGTCCCAATGCGTCTCTCCGCCCTGTTTGCGCGCTGGCTGCGGCGTGTCTTTCCTGCGAAGACGCTTGGCCAGCGTGGCGAGCATGAGGCGGCCCGATTCCTCCAACGGCTGGGCTATAAGATCCTCGCCCGCGGCCGCCGGCTTGCGTCGGGCGAACTCGATCTCGTGGCCCTCGACGGCCGCACGATCGTCTTTGTCGAGGTCAAGACCCGCACCTCCCAGGAGGTCGGCCACCCGGCCGAGGCCGTCGATGCCGTCAAGCAGCGGAAGCTGACCCGCTTGGCGGTGACCTTCATGAAGCGGCACGGCCTGCTCGAATACCCCGCGCGGTTCGAACGTCGTGGCGATCACCTGGCCTGAAGGCCGCGGCCGCCCCACGATCGAGCATTTCAAGAATGCTTTCCAAGCGGTTGGCGAGGGAGAGTTTTACTCGTGAGCCTGCTGGTCCTGAACTTTCATAAAGATCCATGAAATGATCGCTTTACGATCCGACACTTCTCCCTGATATTCTGCCCCGCGGATAACGCCATGGGTAGCGGCCACGCTTCTCAACATGCATGCGAAATGTGTTGCAAGGCAGCGAGCCACTTGGCGTGTGGTGCAGGAAGATTATACTTATATCTTTCCCCGTACCATCGAATGAACCCAACGGGGGGGAAACACAGTTTTCACGAGCTCCCGCAAGACGCACAGGCGGCGGGCAGTAGGTCCTTCCTGCCGGGAAGACGATTGCGCCCGGAGCCGCGGGAAAACTTTGGGCCTCCACTACATCAACGCACATTAGTCCTTTCCGGCAGAAAGGACCTACTTGTCATCCCATCATGACACGCATTGCCATCCTAGGCGCCACGGGCTATACGGCCCTCGAACTGATCAAGATCCTGCTCCGCCATCCGGGGGCCGAAATCGTCGCCGTCACCAGCCGGCAGGAAGGCCAGCCGCCGATCGCAATGATCCACCCCTCGCTCACCGACCGGCTGGATCTGCGCCTGGAAGACCTGGCTCCGGCGGAAATCGCTGCGCGGGCCGAATGTGTTTTCAGTTGCCTGCCGCATGGGGCCAGCAGCGCCGTGATCCCACACCTGCTGGCCGCCGGTACGCGGGTCGTCGACTTCAGCGCCGATTATCGCCTCAACGATGCGGAGGTCTTCGCCCAGTGGTATGGCCAGAAACACAACGACCCCGAACGATTGGGGAAGGTTGTCTACGGCCTGCCGGAACTGTTTCGCGCCGAAATTCCCTCGGCCCAGCTCGTGGCCAACCCGGGCTGCTATCCGACCACGGCGATCCTGGCGCTGCGCCTTTGTTGAAGGCCGGGTTGATCGAGACGGCCGACATCATCGTCGATGCCAAGAGCGGCGTCAGCGGCGCGGGCCGGACGCTCAAGCTCACAACGCACTACCCCGAGTGCAACGAGAGCATTTCGGCGTATAACATCGGCCGGCACCGCCACACGCCGGAGATCGACCAGATTCTCTCCTGGGCGGCCGGCAAACCCATCGAGGTGGTCTTCACGCCGCAGTTGGTGCCGATGGACCGGGGCATCCTGACAACGGCCTACGCCCGGCCAATCGGCGCGATCAGCGAAGAGAAGCTCATGCAGGCGCTCGATGCGTTTTATGCGGACGAGCCGTTCGTGCGCGTGGTCGAGCATTTGCCCGGCACCAAGGACTGCGCTTTCACGAATTACTGCGACATCACGGCACGGCTGGTCCGCGGCCGCGTGATGACCATCAGTTGCATCGATAATTTGATCAAGGGCGCCTCGGGGGCGGCCGTGCAGAACTTCAACCTCATGTTCGGTTATCCGGAAATGACCGCGTTGTAAGGGGACTGTAGGGTCCGCCGAGTGAAACGGGACCCACCACGAGAGACGTGAGAAGGTGGTGGGACTCGTTTCACTCGGCCCACCCTACGGCAATCTCAGGAAGGAACTTCATCATGTCGGACCAAGTACCGCGGGGCTTTTCGTTAGCGGGCGTCTATTGCGGAATCAAGCGCGACCCGAACAAACTCGACCTCACGCTGGTGATCTCCGATCGGCCGGCAGCGGGCGTGGGGGTCTACACGCAGAATCTCGTCTTCGCGGCGCCCGTGGCCTTGGATCGCAGCCGCACACCCAGCGACCGGATTCGGGCCGTCGTGATCTGCTCGGGCGTGGCCAACGCCTGTACGGGCGAGCGCGGCCTGGAAGATGCCCGGCAGATGGCCCGTCTTGCCGCAGACCAGTGCGGTGCGGCCGACGATCAGGCCCTGGTGCTTTCCACGGGTGTAATCGGCGCCTTTCTGCCCATGGATCGGATTGAGAAAGGTATCGCGGCGGCGGCCAGGCAATTGGGCTCGTCGCAGGCCCACCTGGAGGCGGCCGCGCGGGGAATGCTCACCACCGATACGGTGATCAAGACGGCCAACCGATCCGTGACCCTCGGCGGCCGAAAGATTGTCATCACCGGCATCGCCAAGGGGGCCGCGATGATGGGTCCCAACATGGCGACTATGCTCGCCCTTATCATGACCGATGCCCCGCTCGATCCGGCCACGGCCCAAGCCGCGTTGCGGGCGTCGGCCGACTTGAGCTTCAACTGCATGAGCGTCGATGGACACATGAGCACCAACGACACCGTGCTGCTGGTGGCCAACGGCGCGGCCGGCGGCGCTCCCCTGGCCGGGGCCGACCTGGCAGGCTTCCGCGCTACGCTCGATGAAGTCGCGATCGAGCTTGCCAAGGCCATCGCCGGCGACGGAGAAGGATCGACGCACCTGGTGACCATCGAGCTTTCCGGTTGCGCCGACCGCGCCGCGGCCCTGGCCATTGCCAAGACCGTGGCCAACAGCCCGCTGGTCATGACCGCCATCCATGGGGCCGATCCCAACTGGGGACGCATCGTTTCGGCGGCGGGCTACGCCAACGTGCCGTTCGATCCCCGCGGTGTCAGCTTGCGGCTGAACGGCTTTCTGCTCTACCGCGACGCGGCGCCCGTGCAATTCGACGCCGCGGCCGTCTCGAAATCGATTCGCGATAATCGTGACACGCTTGTGCAACTCGACTTTAGCGAAGGAACCGCCGCCGTGCGGTTCTGGACCGCCGACCTGACCGCCGAATATGTGCGGCTGAACGCCGATTATCACACCTGATCGGAGCTATTCCCCGAGCGGTTCCTGCAAGTCGGCTTCGGTGATCATGTTAAATCCTTTGCCCGCAAGCGTTTCCAACCCCATTTCGATGTTATCGACCATGAGGGCCACTGAGGCCCGCCCGCGCGGACGGACCAGAAGCGGATAGGCCTGGATAATGTTGACCTCCGCCTGCAACAGGGCAGTGCAAATCCTCAGCAAGGCATCGGACCCTTCCGGCAGATCAACGCCGATCAAGTCGCTCTCGATGATCGCCAGGCCGGCCCGTTCGAGAACCTCGCGCCCCTCTTCGGGGTGGCTCAACAGGAACCGCACGAAAGCGCACTCGCCGGCGTCGGAAATCGAGACGGCGACGATGCGGACCTTGGTGCCCTCGAAGCGACGAATGACCTCCAGCAGTTGACCGACGCGGTTCTCGAGGAAAACGGTAAACTGGCGGATCGCCGGGTAGTTTCTTCCCCGCCCCGTGGCAAACTCCGTACCTGCGCCCGCGTCGGAACTCATCACCGCACCCCTACTGTCGAGGAAATTCACCCTGCCAACATTCGATTAATATAGGGGGCGAGAGGGGTTCCGTCAACCGTCGCATGTACGTCAGGCTTTCCAGCCTGATCTGTCGTGTCAGGCTGGAAAGCCTGACGTACGGCCCAGGCCCAAGCGAGGGCTGGCAAAGGATTGCCCGCACTTGCACTTCGCGTTACCATGGTAGACTCCGTGCTGTGAACAACCTGGGCCCAAGACCGGCGCATGCTTCGAGAACACGAAATTGAACTCCGCGTCCGCTACCAGGAGACCGACCCGATGGGTTTCCTGCACCATGCCTGCTACTTTACGTATTTTGAGATCGGGCGGACCGAACTTCTACGGGCATCGGGCGGGAATTACCGGCAGATGGAAGAACAGGGCCTGCGGGTCGTGGTCGTGGCGGCTGAATGCCGCTTCCACCGCCCGGCTCGTTATGATGACATCTTGCGGTTGCGGACGACGATTGTCCGCGTCACGCCGGCGAAAATCGAGCACGAGTACCGGTTGTTCCGGCAGCAAGAACTACTGGCCGTCGGCAAGGTGACGCTGGCCGTCATCGACCGCGAGGGAAAAGTGCAGCGCGTGCCGGACTACTTCCAGATTGAGGGTTCGTCCGACAAGTAGGAGGTCCCTCCTACGATAAGTTGCACAACTTACTATTCCCGCCCGAGCCCTTAGTCGTCCTTAGCGCTCTCCAGGGGACGCTCCGCGGTTTCGCTCCAATCCCGCCGCTGTCGCGAACTGGGAATACTCATCGCCTTGCGATACTTGGTTACCGTGCGACGGGCCACGGTCACGCCGGCCGCGGCAAGGTCCTTGACCAACTGGTCGTCGCTCTTGGGGTGCTGCTTGTCCTCGTTGTCGATCAACTCCTGAAGCTTCAAGCGAATCGTGTCCCATGCCACCTCCTCGCCGTCGGCGCCCACTGTGCCGCCGCAGAAGAACCGCTTCAAGGGGAAGATGCCGCGCGGTGTCTGGATCCATTTGTCGTCCACCGCCCGGCTGACGGTGGTCACGTGCACGCCGACCTTGTCGGCAATCTGCTGCATCTTGAGCGGCTCGATCGCCTCCGGGCCCTTGCTGAGAAACTCGGTCTGGTGATCGACAATTGCCTGGGTAACCCGCGTGAGCGTGTTTCGCCGCTGTTGGATGGAGTCGATAAGCCATTGGGCGGAATTGATCTTCCGCTTGATGTACTCGCGGGTCTCGTCGTTCACCTGCCCGGCGGCGAACAACTTGCGGTAATAAGGGCTGATGAAAAGGCTGGGCGTGCGGCCGTCTTCCAGGCGAACCTGGTACTTGCCGTCCTCGCCCAGTTCGACGAAGACGTCGGGCGTGACGGGCGGGACCGGCACGTTGTTGTAGTCAGCCCCCGGCTTGGGATTGAACTTCCGCAACTCGGTCAAGGCCTGCTGGATCAGCTCGATGGAGAAGCCCGTGCGCCGGCTGATCACCGGCAGTCGGTTGTGCTCGATGTCTTCCAGGTACGAGGTGATGAGCGTTTGCAACTGCTCGAAAAGAGGTATTCCCGGGGTGAGTTGCAGGAGCAGGCATTCCTGCAGAGTGCGGGCGGCCACGCCGGGCGGGTCGAGCCTCTGCACCACGGCCAGGGCCCGCTCCGCCAAAGCCAGGTCTTCCTTCGTCGCCTCCAGTCCCAACAAGTCTTCCAGGCGGCCTTGCAGATAGCCGTTGCTGTCGAGGCTGTAGATGATCCGCTCGCACATCGCCCGCAAGGCCGGCTCGATTTCGAACCAGCCCAACTGGTCGCGGAGATAGTCCTGCAAGGTCTGTGGCCGGGCGATCATGTTGGCCATGGCGTCGAGTTTCCGCTCGCCGGCCTCTTCCGTCTCGGCCCGCGACGGGCGGGAGTGTTCCTCGAAGTGGTCGGGCCACTCCTCGTCCATCTTCATCAGCCGCTCGAAGTCGTCCTCGTTGCTGGTCGTTTCGTTGATGACCAGCTCACGTTCCTCCTCGGAGGGCGCGTCGGGCGAATCCTGGCCATCGGTTTCCGCAGTTTCCGCGGGCAGATCGGGATCGTCCTCGCGGAGATCGAGCACGGGATTCTCCTCGATCTCCTGCTCGATCCGCTCTTGCAGGGCCAGGATGGGCAACTGCAGAATCTCCATCGACTGGATCATCCGCGGCGCCAGAACCTGTTTCTGCACCATCCGCAAGTCTTGACCGAGAGAAAGTCGCATAAAGTTATTTCTAAAATACCTGCCGTTCGGAAGGCCGGAACCTCCCCCGACCACGCCGACCGCCGACCGCTGCGCGGTACCCGGGTACCCGGGTACCCGACCGTGCCCGGAGAGGACTGGGGTGAGGGCGGTTTGTGTCTTACCTCTAAAATGCCTGCCGTCCGGAAAGGGCGTCTGCCAACACTTCCTTGTTAGCAAATTCTAGCATGCTGCCCGTCGTAATGCCACGGGCCAGGCGGGTAACTCGCACCGGACAATCGCTCACCAAGTTGGAAATGTAAAGGGCCGTCCCGTCGCCTTCGACCGTCGGATTGGTGGCCATCACGATTTCCCGGATCGTTCCGCCACGGACCCGATTGACGAGGGTATCGATCGTCAATTGGTCGGGCCCGATCCCTTCCAGGGGGGCGATTCGTCCCAGGAGAACGTGATACAATCCGCGATAGACTCCCGCCTGTTCCAGGGCCATCAAATCGCGCGGTTGTTCCACCACGCAGATCACCTCGCGATTGCGGTTCGGATCGCGGCAAATCTCGCATTCTTCCTGCTCCGCTAAATTATAACAGTTGCGACAATACCGCACGTTCTCTTTGACGTTGCGGATTGCATCGGCCAAGGTCAGTGCCTCCGTGCGGTTGAGCCGGAGCACATAATACGCCAGCCGCTCGGCCGATTTCCTGCCGATGCCGGGCATCTTGGCGAACTCGTCGATCAGTTCCGTAACCGAGTGGGTTAGTTCAGGCATGGCGCTTCCGCGGTCTTTCGTAGGATGGACCTCGGAGTCCGTCCTGGCTTTCGATGGACGGACTCGGAGGTCCATCCTACATGTCAACCAACTTGTTCCTCTACGGCTCTTTCGGCCCCAATCCGCTGATTTTCTCCAGGGCTTCGCGCATGCCGGGCAGTTGCAGGCCGCCCGTGATTTCTTTCAGCGCGTCGGCATGGAGTTGCCTGCCCTTGGTCACCGCCTGGTTCATGGCTGCCACCAGCAGGTCTTCCAGCAATTCACGGTCACCCCCCGCGACGAGCTGTGGATCGATTTTGCACCGCAAGACTTCCAACGCCCCGTTGAGTTCGATCTCCACCATGCCGCCGCCAGAAGTCCCCGTGGTCTGCCGCTTCTTCAACTCTTCGCCGAGCTTCTCGAATTGCCCGCTCAACTGGCTGGCTTGCTTCCAGAGCGAACTCAAATTACCAAGTCCTTGAAACATGACTATATTTCCTCTTGCCGTTTATCCGTCTTCGACCGTGGTTGGTTGGGCGCCGAACAACTCGCTGGCACGCCGTACCAGAGGGTGGTTGGCGGCCTCCATCAGCCGTTGATGCGGCGAAACCACCGGCCGGGCCGGCGTCTCCGCGCCCGTGACCTGCGGCGACGCCTCCCATAACTTGAAATCGACCCGGATCGTCTGGCCGGTCACTTCCTTCAGGGCCTGCTCGAAGACGAGCACTTGCTCGGGCCGCTGGCAGGCCGTCTTGCAAAAGGCATTCTCCGGGGCGAAGAAGATCGTCACGCGGTTGATGCCCGACATTTCCAGTCGATTGAACTTCTTGGCATAATTACCGGCCATGCCGGGGATTTTTTCGATCGCCCGCCGCCAGGTCTCTCCCGCGTTGACGGCATCCAGTATGAATCCGACCTCGGCCGGAGCGTCGTCGTCATCGTCGGTCTCGGCAATGGCAGGGAGCGGGCGGGGCACCTGGGGCACCTGCTCGCCGGTCGCGGGTCGGGGAGAAGGGAGAGGGGAGGACGCCAACGTCTCTACGGCGGGCTCATACTTTTTTTTTGCAGCAGTAGGATCCGTCCGTGGCGCAGTCGCCGACGTTGTCTTCTCCCCTCTCCCTTCTCCCCTCTCCCTTCTCCCCTCTCCGCGCTCTGCGCTCCCTGCTCCCTGCAACTGCAGAATCAGGCCGGACAACCCCTCGAGGTCTTCCAGGTTGCAAATCCGCACCAGGGCCAGTTCGGCGAGGATCCGCGACTGCGTACTGTATTTCAGGCGCGAAAGTGTTTGATCGAGAATCTGCATCGCGGCCAGGATCGTCTGCAATCCCAGTCGCTGTCCGGCTTCGATCACGTCGCTGCTGTTGGCCGTCGAGGCATACAGGAACGTATCGGCCGGGCAACCGACGGCGGCGACCATGCAGTCGCGGAAGTATCCGAAAAGCTGCTCGATCAACTGGGCCACGTCGACGCCTTCTTGGGCCGCCGCACTCAGCTCGCTCAGTGCCGCCGCCGCGTTCCGCTCGACCAGGTGCTTCACGATGGTCGTCAGCCGCTGGTCGCCCGCGGTGCCCAGCATGCCGTGTACGTCGGCCACGGTGATCCGTTGCGAGGCGAAGGACAGCAGTTGCTCCAGGAGCGACTGGCTGTCGCGCATCGAACCGGCGGCCCTTCGGGCGAGGACTTCCAGGGCTTCATCCTCGGCCTGGACCCCTTCGGCCTCGACAATCTGCCGCAAGCGGTTGAAGATCGATCGCGTCGAGATGCCGGCGAAATCGAACCGCTGGCAGCGCGAGAGGATCGTGATCGGGATCTTCGTCGCCTCGGTCGTGCAGAAGATGAACTTGACGTGCTCCGGCGGCTCTTCCAGCGTCTTCAGCAAGGCGTTGAACGCCTTGCGCGTGAGCATGTGGACTTCGTCGATAATATAGATCTTGAAGCGGGCCCGGCTGGGACGCACGTTGACGTTCTGCCGCAACTGGCGGATCTCGTCGATGCCGCGGTTGCTGGCGCCGTCGATCTCCAGCACATCCACATCGTCGCCCGTGCTGATACTGCGGCAAATGTCGCATTCGTTGCACGGCTCGGAGGTGGGGCCGTGAACGCAATTGAGGGCCTTGGCGAGAATTCGGGCCGTCGACGTCTTCCCCACCCCGCGGGCCCCGGTGAAGAGATAGGCATGGCCGACACGATGCGTGGCAATGGCATTCGAAAGGGCCTGCGAAACGTGCTCCTGCCCGATCAGCTCGCCGAACGCCTGGGGCCGATACCGCCGCGCAACGACGACATAGGATGGCGAGGGTTCAGAATGAGGATCGGAATCTGGCATGAGCAATCCGTCGCGGCCAAGTCAAACCAAATCCGAAATACGAATCTCGAAATACGAAACAAATTCGAATTACGAAGGAGAAATGCTCCCAACGGTTTGTCTTATTCCGTAATTGGATTTTATGCTTGTTTCGGATTTCAAAATTTGTATTTCGAGTTTTTTCCGCGTCGCCGGTCCCCGATGAGAAGCCCCACGCACCTGGAACGGACTGCTTATGGCTGCTTCGTTTCCGACCTGACCAGGTTTACAGGGCCCCATTGCGGGGGCTCCTCATCGGAGACCGGCATGAAACATTCAATGATTGTTACGTTTGGCACGCGATTGTCAAGCCGGGCGCAGCATGCCTGTTCGTGGGCCGTTATTCTTTTCCACCCTACTTATGTTCTCCAGGCCCACTGCGCTTTCCAGTTCGGAGGGCTGGGCCTTCGCCTGCTCAGAGCATTCTGACGTTGGCTCCCGTCAGGCGACAGGCAGAAAAAGCCCCCGCAGAATGGGGCATTGCGCGAACCGGCCTATAATACCGCGCAGCGTTACCCCGGGACCGACTCCGTAGCGTAACCCCACCATTTCGCTACCGGTTCACCTCGTGCGCCCTGCGGTCTTTTTCGCAGCTTCGTGGCCGAATTATGATAACAGCTTTGGTTGCTAAAATCCCGGAATTACGCACTTGCCCCTTTTTTCTCCGGCCCCTAGCATTGTACGAAGACTGGTCTGTTTTCTCGTAACCGGAGGTGTTGAGTCATGATTCGGGCTCTCTCGTCGCCTTCCGCCCGCGCCGTTCGGCGCGGCCAAGACAGGTGTTCAACGATCTACAATGCCCGGGAGTGTTGCTTCGAACAACTCGAACGGCGGACCCTATTGTCCGTCGGGGTCCTTCCCACGGCCGGCGATCTTGCTCCTGCCGCCGTTGCTCAGACGCCGTTCTTGGCCTACTTGAAGCTCGATAACATCCAGGGCGATTCGCAGGACGCCAACCACGTGGGCTGGATCACGGTGCTCGGCTACAGCGAGTCGGTGTCGCACCCCGGCGTTCCCATCGCGGGCGGGTTGCTCGTGGGACGGTCGGCGCTGGGCGATTTCGAGATCGTCAAGGCGGTCGACAAGACTTCGCCCACCTTGTTCCAGGACGCCGTCAGCGGGAAGGATCTGCAAAGCGCGGTGCTGGAAATTGTTGAACCCGGCGTAGCGATCGTCGATTACAAGCTTACCGATCCGACGATCAGCGGCATCAGCGATGCGGGTGCGGGAAACAGCTCGTTGCCGTTGGAGCAGGTCTCGCTGAATTTCACAAAGGTCGAATGGGATTACACGCCACTGAACGCCGACGGCTCGCCGGGGACGACGGTCAGCGAGAGTTGGAACGCGGGCGCTATGACTCCGTTTCAGCCCGGTGCGGCCGCTGTCAATTTGCCGGCCGTGCAATTCCCAGGCAACGGTGCGCAGTTGGAGGCATTCCTCAAGCTGGACGGCGTGGACGGGGCATCGCAGGACGTCAATCACCAAGACTGGATCGACGTGCTCAGCTACAGCGAGGGACTCTCGCAGGGCGGCTTCCGTTTCACAAGCGGCAGCGAAGCGGGCAAAGTCTCCTACTCCGATTTCAGCGTTTCGACCCTGGCCGACAAGACGACGCCGATCTTGTTCCAGGACGCCGCCGGCGGCAAGCACATCGCCAGCGGCATTCTCGAGGTGGTGGAGCCCGACGGCGGGTATCTGGACTACGAGTTGACCGACGTGCTGATCAGCGGCGTCAGCGACGAGGGAAGTGCCGGCGATGCCGCTCCGCTGGAGCAAATCACCCTGAACTTCAGCAAGATCGAGTGGAGCTACACGCCGCCCGCGCCGGTGACCACCGTTGCCGACGCGGCATCCCAATCCAGTTCGGCCCCGGCCGCGGCAGCCAGCCCGGCGTTCATGGCCTTCCTCAAGCTGGGTAGCGTGGATGGGTTGTCGCAGGACGCCAATCACAAGGACTGGATCGACGTGCTTAGCTACAGCGAGGGAGTTTCCAGTGCCGCTTCGCTTACCATCGGCAGCGCCACGGGCGGCGCCGAGGCAGGCAAGGTGACGTTCTCCGACTTGAGCGTCTCGACATATGTGGACAAGACCACGCCGATCTTGTTCCAGTACGCCGCCAGCGGGAAGCACTTCCCGAGTGCGGTGCTGGAGGTGGTGAAACCCAACGGCACGTATCTGGACTACAAACTGTCGGACGTGTTGATCAGCGGGCTCAGCGACAAGGGCAGCGCGGGCGACTCCCTTCCGCAAGAACAGATCACCTTGAACTTCAGCAAGATCGAATGGGATTACACGCCGCTGAACGCCGACGGCTCGCCGGGGACTCCGGTGAGCGCGATTTGGAACTTGCGCGGCAGCGCAGAACCGCCCGACCCGGCCCTTGCCGCCTTGGCTGCGCCGCCTTCGACAGGCAACACGCCTTTCCTGGCCTATCTCAAGTTGGACGGCGTGGACGGCGAGTCGCAGGACGCCAATCACAAGGACTGGATCGACGTGCTTAGCTACAGTGAGGGAGTTTCCAGTGCCGCTCCGCTTACCATCGGCAGCGCCACGGGCGGCGCCGGGGCGGGCAGGGCCGCGTTCTCCGATCTGACCGTCTTGACGCCCATCGACAAGGCGACACCGATCCTCTTCCAGGACTCGCTGAGCGGCCAGGAGATCAAGTACGCCACCCTCGAGGTGGTGGAACCCGGCGGCGCCTATTTGGACTACAAGCTGACCGACGTGCTGATCAGCAGCGTCAGCGACAAGGGGAGTGCCGGTGATTCCCTTCCGCAAGAACAGATTACGCTGAACTTCACGAAGATCGAGTGGGATTACACGCCGCTGAACGCCGACGGCTCTCCGGGGACTCCGGTGAGCGCGATTTGGAACTTGCGCGGCAGCGCAGAACCGCCCGACCCGGCCCTTGCAGCCTTGGCTGCGCCGCCTTCCGCGGGCAGCACGCCCTTCCTGGCTTATCTCAAGTTGGACGGCGTGGACGGCGAGTCACAGGACGTCAACCACAAGGACTGGATCGATGTCTTCAGCTACAGTGAGGGTGTTTCACTACCTCTCAGCGTTGGCAGTTTCACGGGCGGGCTCGAGGCGGGCAAGGTGAAGTTCTCCGACCTGACCGTCCTGACCGCCGCGGACCAGACGACGCCGATCCTCTTCCAGGATTCCATTAGCGGCACGGAAATCAAGTACGCCGTCCTGGAGGTGGTGGAACCCAACGGCGAGTATCTGGACTATAAGTTGTCGGACGTGCTGATCACCTCGGTCAGCGACAAAGGAAACGCGGGCGACTCCGCCCCGCTGGAGCAGGTTTCGCTGAACTTCACGAAGATCGAGTGGGATTACACGCCACTGAACGCCGACGGCTCGCCGGGGACGCCGGTGAGCGCGAGCTGGGAACTGCCCGCAAACTCGTTCGGGCGCAACGCGACGGCCGCCACTTTGACTACCCCGCCGCCTTCCGCGGGCAGCACGCCCTTCCTGGCTTATCTCAAGCTGGACGGCGTGGACGGCTCGTCTCAGGACACCAACCACAAGGACTGGATCGAGATTCTCAGCTACAGCCTAGGGGCTTCACAGGCCGCTCCGCTTACCATCGGCAGCGCCACGGGCGGCATCGGAGCGGGCAAGACGATGTTCTCCGAACTGACCGTATCGACTGACGTGGACAAGTCGACGCCGACCTTGTTCTTGGACGCCGTCAGCGGCCACGCCATCAAGTACGGCGTTCTGGAAGTGGTCGAGTCCGGCGGCGCGGTCCTGGACTACAAGCTGTCCAACGTGACGATCACCGCGGTCAGCGACCAAGGCAACGCCGCTGACTCCCCGCCCGTCGAGCAGATCTCTCTGAACTTTACCAAGATCGAGTGGGACTATACGCCCCCAAGCAATTCATCGAACCCGACGGTAAGCACCAGCGCGGATGCGAGCTTGGCGGTGTTCGCGCCATGGATCGCGGGGGGCGGGGGCTCCGGCGCGTACGGCGCCGTCGACACCCTGTTTGGCGATCCCAAGCTGGATTGGCTGAAGTACCTGCCGGTGACGACGTAATCGTCCACCGAGGAATTGTGCATGGCCAGCAGCGAGAAGACCACTTACGACGAGATTCCCTACGAAGGACATCCCTTCGCCCAAACCCATCCTGACCGGCTCGCCACGGTGGCCCGCTTGCTGGGGTTGGACTCGCCGCCCGTGGACGGCTCCCGCATCCTGGAGCTGGGATGCGCCGACGGCGGCAATCTGATTCCCATCGCCGTGGCGCTGCCCCGCAGCTCGCTACTGGGAATCGATCTCTCCAGCCGCCAGATCGCCGTGGGCGCAAAGGTGATTGCGGACCTGGGGCTGAAGAACATCGAGCTTCGCCACGAGAGCATCGCGAACCTAGGTCCGGTGCTTGGGCCCTTCGACTACGTCATTTGCCACGGCGTGTACTCTTGGGTTCCCCCGCCGATCCAGGAGAAGATCCTGGAAATCTGCTCGCGGCAGCTCAGCCCTCGCGGCGTGGCCTACATCAGCTACAACACGTATCCGGGCTGGCATCTCCGCGGCATGATTCGCGACATGCTCTCCTATCACGCCCGGCAGTTCAGCGAGCCGCACGTCCAGGTGCAGCAGGCGCGGAATCTGCTGGCCTTCTTGGCCAACTCGGTGGCCCAACCCGCGAACCCCTACAGTGCCCTGCTGCAGAACGAGCTGCACTTGATCGAGAAGGCCCGCGACAGCTACGTCTTCCACGAGCACTTGGAGGAGGTCAACGAGCCGCTCTACTTCCACCAGTTCATGCAGCGAGCCGAGGCCAAGGGCCTGCAATACTTGGGCGAGGCCGACCTCCGCGCCATGGCCCCGGCGAACTTCCCTCCCGAGGTGCAGAACGTCTTGCAGATGCTCTCCACCGACGTCGTGCACCTCGAGCAGTACATGGACTTTCTCCGCAATCGCACCTTTCGTCAGACGCTGCTCTGCCACGCCGCGGTCCGGCTCAGCCGCCGCCTGCGCGCGGAGACGGTGGCCGGCTTTTACGCCGCCTCCGCGGTCAAGCCGGCCAATCCGCAGCCCGACCTGCACTCCACCGGGCCCGAGCAATTCCAGACGCCCGACGGGCTGGTGATTTCCGTCAGCCAGCCGCTTTCCAAAGCGGCCTTCTGCCAGCTCTCCGACGTCTGGCCGCGCTACTTGACGGTGGCCGAGCTGCGGCAGCAGGCCCGGCAACGCATCCAGGCCGACGGGATTGCGGACGGCGGCAATGCGGTCGACGATTTCCAGGTCTTGGGGCAATGCCTGGTGACGGCCTACACAACGGCATCCAAACGGCATATCGTCGACCTGCTGGTATCCGCTCCGCGATATGCGTTAGAGATCGAGGACCGGCCGCGGGGGAGTCCCTTGGCCCGCTACCAGGCGGCGACGTGCAACCGCGTCACCAACCTGCGGAACGAAACGGTCGCGCTGGACGATCTCGACCGGCAGGTGCTGCTCCGTCTGGACGGCACGCGCAAGCCCCGCGATCTCCTGGAGATGCTCGTGAGCCTAGTGGAGCAGGGCGTCCTGCGGGTGGATGAGAAAGACCGGCCGCCGCCTTCGCCCGCCCGCGTCCGCGAGATTCTAGAGGTGGCCGTCGATCGCGAGCTGCCCAAGCTTGCCAGCCTGGCGCTGCTCGTCGGCCCGTAACTAGCAGGGTGGGTGACGCACGGAAGCTCAATCGCAATGGTGCGCGGCGCAAATCCTGGTTCGATTCGTTCAGCGGCAGGTCGTTGATGAAGCTGATCTCGTGCCGCACCCCGTTCGCGCCTCCAGCGGGCACTGGACGCGTTGGGTTGGCCCAGTCCCTCCTGACTTCAGCCGAGGCAGCCAACTGATACGATCTGCATTACGCCGCCGTGGCACCAGCGCCTGGGATGCCTGGATGCTGGCCCAGACCCTACTGATGACCTGACTGGATACCGAGAAAGTTATTGCTTTGCGACGGGTGCTAATATTTACCAGGGAGTTTGCCGGATGGATTTTCAAGAAATATTACTACTTGCCTTATCAGGCAGACGGAATGTATTCCGCGTTACCAAGGGCTTGGTTGCCGCCTTGCAAAACGGGACCGTCCATGCTTCAATGATCCAGGTTGCTGCTCCCACAGTTCCTGGTAAAGAGGTTTCTATGAACGCGATGCGAATTTCTCTGGCAACTCTTGTGGGCCTGGGTTTGTTGCTGGCGGCCATGCCGGCGGCGCGGGCCGTGGGGGCGGAAAAACACCCACCCATGGTCAGGATGGACGACGCGAAGTTCACCGATTGGCTGGCGCGCTGGCAGAAGAACATCATTGGCGACGCCCGCAACCGCTATTGCGACAAGGACATGGGCGAGGACATCGCCTGGCGGGTGACGCCCTTCACCGACGGCTTCTACTACGGCTACATGGCCACCGGGGATCCCAAGTGGGCCGAGATGCTGATGGACTGGACCGACTCGTGGCTGAAGCGTGCCGTGAAGGAGCCGGACGGCTATGTCGGCTGGCCCAGTCCCGCGGCGGCCGGAACCAAGGTCGATAACCTGGACGACTTCAACGCCGATAGCATGCTGGGCGAGACGATGGCCAGCCGCGCCGCGGTGCTCCTGGCCGCCGAGATCCGCAAGGACCCCACGCTGAAAGAAAAGTACGCGGCCAAGGCCGACCACTACCTCAAGGTCGCGGAGGCGATCTACGAGAAATGGGACAAACGCGGCGGCTGGCGGGAAACCAAGGACGGCGGCTGCATCAGCGTGGTGCTCCCCTTCGGCATCGACGGCGGGCGCCATGTACCCATGGTCGGCGGCAAGTGGACCGCGGGCTACGCCACCCGCAACGCCCCCGGCAACGGCTTCTCGCACCCCGACAACAAGGCCAACCTCGTCGCCCGCTGGCTGCTGGCCATGTCGGACGCCACCGGCAAGCCGGTCTACAAGGAGCGGGCCGAGCGATGGTTCAAACTGATAAAATCGCGGCTGAAGCTCAAGCCCGGCGGCACGTACCAGATCTGGAACTACTGGCAGCCGGCCGGGCCCTGGGACTACCTGCCCAACGGCGCGCCCAAGCACTGGGTGGGCGTACATCCCAACCCCGGCTATTACCAGATCGACGTCGCCGCCATGGTCGACGCCTACGAGCACGGGCTGGTGTTCAACCGGGAGGACATCGAGCGCCTGGTTGCCACCGCGCTGGCCGAGAAGCGGTACTGGGATGCGCTGGTGCCCTACAGTGCGGAGATCCAGGAGCAGTTCGAGCGGAACATGAAACCGGACACGTGGGGAGGACTGAGCGCGGCGCCCTATTATCTGATGCTCCAGTCGCGGCTGCGGCGCGGCGGCCGGACCACCCCGCGCGCTTCCAACACGGCGCAAGGCGCTCCGCTCGTCGTGGAGCTTTGGCCGGGCCGCGCTCCGGATGAGACCGGCAACATCGGCCCCGAAAAGGTCCTCATGTCGCCGGCGCTGGACCACAAGCAGGTCGAGGTCACGGAGCCGACGAGGATGGTGACCAACGTGAGCAAACCGACGATCACGATCTGCCGGCCGGCGAAGGACAAGGACACCGGGACCTCGATGCTGATCTGTCCCGGCGGCGGCTATTGGAACCTATACTGGCAACTGGAAGGCGAGGAGGTCGCCGCCTGGCTGAATTCGCAGGGCGTGACCGGCATCATCCTCAAGTACCGGGTGCCGCGCCATGCCGATGAGGTCAAGACTGAGCCTGCCCGCCGCCCGCTCCAGGATGCCCAGCGGGCCGTCAGCCTGGTGCGGAGCAAGGCCGGGCAGTGGGGAATCGACCCGAAGCGGATCGGCATCATCGGTTTTTCGGCGGGCGGCCATCTCGCCCTGGCCACCGCTACCCGTTTCGAGAAGCGGACTTACGAACCGATCGACGCCATCGACGAAGCTAGTTGCCGGCCCGATTTCGCCATCCTCTGCTATCCGGGCTACCTGAAGGCCAAGGACAAGGATGAGCTTGCGCCCTGGCTGCACATCCCGGCCGGAGCGCCTCCGGTCTTCCTCGTGCATGGCGGCGCCGATATCATCAGTGACGCTAGCCACAGCGTTGTCGCGTACCTGGCGCTGAAGCGGACCGGCGTCCCGGCGGAGTTGCACATTTATGCGACGGCCGCCCACGATTTCGGCGTCCGCTCAAGCGACCATCCCTGCTCCGCCTGGACGCAGTCTTGTACCGCCTGGCTGCGGCACCAGGGACTCCTCGGCCAGAAATGAGAGAATCGAGCAAAATAGGATCGACATGTGACCGTACCTATCGAAACCCTGTTCCTCAAGGCGTTGCTGTTAACCGACGGCGTCGAGACCGCGGTTCTGTTCTTGATCATCCGGCTTTGCTTCAGAATCCCCAGGTCGGTGCTTTCCAACGCGCTGCTGCTTTTTGCCGGCATTTATTGTTCGGCCACGACGCTGCCTTATCTTTGGTTTGTGTTGACCCGCTTTCTGCATCCTTACGCCGTGTACCTGGTTGTCGGCGAATCACTGGTGTTTCTCGCGGAGGCCGTTTTCTACTACTTCGTTCTGAAGATCGGTGCGGCGCGATCCCTGATGGTTTCGTTCGTGTGTAATGCTGCTTCCCTGGCGGCCGGGTTGTTGACAAACTGAATGCGCACATTTCTGAGATTTCGCATTATTGCTTGACACCGGTTCTCATATTATTATACTAACAATGTCGGCCCTTGAGATACCCGCTGCCAGAATCAAGGAGTTCGCGCATGATCCACACACCTTCCACTAGCCCGTTGGATGGGTGCTCACCGGTTCGCACCGCCGGGATACTCTTGGTCCTAGTTTTCGTGTTGTGGATGGCGCCGTCCGCCCGTGGCGATGCACCGCCTCCTGAGCTCTACACCATTACCCCAAGCAACCCGACGATCCGGGCGGGAACGCCGCTGTCTGTCGTCTATCAGTTCTATAATCCAAGCGATAATCGCTACCCCTATACCGATAATGTTACGGTCGCCCCGATCCCGACCACGGATTTCCCTAGTCCGCAAGGCGCCGCCGCGGGCGAGTATGCCGAGCTCGCCGCATTCCCAGGCTACCAGGCGTCAATCGGTCCCGGCCAGTATGGGCAATTCACTTTAGACTTCACGACGACAGGCGCCGACGACGGCAATTCCGCCTCCTGGCAGTTCTCCATGCCACCCATCTCGTACACGTGGTCGGTGCCCACTATCGGAGATATGAATCCCTCTGCTTTCGGAACGCCGACGGTTACTCTCTACGAGACCCCGGAGCCATCTACGCTTGGCCTTCTTGGCGTGGCCATCCTCTGTTTACTGGCACGCGCAAGGGGGAGACGGCGAACTTCGGGATAAGGCACGGTTGCATCCTTGTCTCGGCCGTGGCCCCGAATTCGGTTAGTTTTGGCTCAGCAGGGATTCTCTTGGCGGTCATAGGTTTCGAAACGCAGCGTCATCTGCCGCTGGAATAACTGGCTTTCCGCTTCGAGCTGCTCGCGACTGAGACATCCCATCTCGATGAGAATCTCGCCCAGCGGCTGCTCCAGGTTGCCTTGCATGCGGAGCAGGTGGCTCAACTCTTCCTCGCTCAGGAAGTCCATGTCGATGGCAAGCCGGCCGAAGGATTTCGGATTTTCCGCCTGCTCCTGGAGCACCTGGAAAACCTGCGACATCGTCATCTTCCCCTGTTCGATGGCCACGCGGCCAATCGGCACGCGGCTCAATTGCTGCCGCTTGACGGCCGAAAGCATTTGATCGATCGACACGAGCCCCTTTTTGATCAGGTTCAGTTCGAACCACATTGCCCCATCCTTTGCAGAATTCCGCGCGGCCAGCGCCCGGTAACGTCAAACGGCGCCGTGCCCACTCATCAGAAGCATAGGACGCCAAACGACGGGAAGGCCGGCAACGATCGGCAAGCCCTGAGTTCTTTCCGCCCCATCGCGTTTTCCCAGCCACTTTCCCTCGCTACGTCCGGCAGAACCGTTACCCGTGGACGGCGAGAGCCCGCCGATCGGCGGCTTTCCAAACTTTAACCTATATTGGAGGAGAACGATTCGCCCAGGAGCTTATGCAGCCTTAGGCAACCCTATCCCGGATGGCAACTGCACGTGTTCGAAGATCAGGAACTTGTGACGGAGTTCGTCAATGAATCGCGCGAGCATCTGGCGGAGATCGAAAGCCAGTTGCTGGGCATCGAGGAAACCGGCGCCGATGCGGCGATGGTGAACGAGGTCTTCCGCGCGGTGCACTCCATCAAGGGCGCGGCCGGTTTCATGGGTTTCGCGACCCTCGGCAAGCTCGCGCACGAACTGGAGAATGTCCTGAACCTGATGCGCAGCGGGCAGCTCGTGGCCGACTCGCCGGCCATCGACACGATGCTCAAAGCGGCCGACAAGCTCCGCTGGATGATCGACCATATCGAACATTCCAACGAGACCGATATCAGCGGGCACCTCGCGGCCCTGGAGCAGGTCGTGGGGGCCCTGCTCGCGGCGGACTCTCCGGCGGCGACGTCTTCCGCGCCGCAATCGCCTGCGCGGGAATCGCCTGGCAAAGCACAAGTTGCAGACAGGGCACCGGCGGAGAAAACCCTTGAAACACGGCCCGCGGAAACGGTCCTGAAACCGCAAAGCCCGGAAGCTGCGGAAGCCAAAGCCAAGGCAAAGTCCGCAAGCCCCACGGAGCGGCACGGCGCAAACCCTGCGGCCGACACGAGTATCCGCGTCGGCGTGGGATTGCTGGACAAGCTGATGACCCTGGCCGGCGAGCTGGTCCTTTCGCGCAACCAACTGCTGCAAACGCTGAAACTCGAAGATCAGACCAAGCTCGAGGCCGTATCGGCCCGCGTCGATCAGGTAACCACCGACCTGCACGAGACGGTCATGCAGGCCCGCATGCAGGTCGTGGGCACGGTCTTCAACCGCTTTCCGCGCGTGGTCCGCGATCTGAGCGCCCAGTTGGGAAAACAGTGCGAATTGAAGATCGAAGGGGCGGAGGTGGAACTCGACAGGTCGATCATCGAGGCCATCAGCGACCCGCTTACGCATCTGGTCCGCAATGCCGTCGATCACGGGGTCGAGCTGCCGCCGCAGCGGCAGGCCGCCGGCAAGCCGGCAAAGGCCACGGTCGTGCTGCGGGCATTTCCCCAGGCGGGCAAAGTCAACATCTCCATCAGCGACGACGGCGGCGGCATCGACCTGGCCAGGCTCAAGCAAAAGGCCGTCGCCCGCGGACTGCTCACGCCGGAGCAGGCCCGCACGATGAACGAGCGCGAGGCCCTGGCCCTGATTTTCCGCCCCGGCTTCTCCACGGCCGAGAAGGTGACCGGCGTCAGCGGCCGGGGCGTCGGCATGGACGTGGTCAAGACGAACATCGAGCGGATCGGCGGCAGCGTGGCGGTGGAGACCGAAATCGGCAGGGGGACCACGGTGAACGTCAAGCTGCCGCTGACGCTGGCGATCATTCCCTGCCTGATCGTGCACAGCGCCGGCAACCGTTATGCGATTCCGCAATCCAGCATCTGCGAGCTGGTGCGGGTGAAACGCAAGGAAGCGGCGACACGGATCCAACGCATGAAAAACGCGGAAGTCCTGCGGCTCCGCGGAACGCTGCTCCCGCTGCTGCGATTGGAGAGCGTCCTGGGCCTCGCCCCGCCCGCCGCGGCGACGCCGCAGGACGCGGCGCAGAACATCGTGGTCGCCGAGGCCGGACACATGCGCTTCGGACTGGTCGTCGACGGCCTGCACGATTCCGAGGAGATCGTGGTCAAGCCGTTGGGCCGCCACATGCGGAACTGTCCCTGCCTCGCCGGAGCGACGATCCTCGGCGACGGCCAGGCGGCCTTGATTCTCGATCCGGCGGGGATTGCGGCTTGCAGCCGTTTGCGCGCGCCGGAGGAAGACGCCCTCGGCACGGCGCACGAGGCCGCGACGGCCGTCAAGGGCGACGTGCACGACCTGCTCTTGTTCCGCAACGATCCGGCCGAGCAATTCGCGATTCCCATGCGCCTCGTGACACGCCTGGAGCGGATTCGCCCCGCACAGATCGACAGCGTAGGAGGCAGCCGAGTGCTGCAATACCGCGGCGGCTCGCTGCCCCTGCTGGCGTTGGAAGAATTCATTTCCGCCGGTTCCATGCCCGAGAGCAACTGGCTGCACGTCGTCGTTTTCACGCTGGAGGGCCGCGAAGTCGGCTTGCTGATTCGCGAAGTGATCGACATCCACGCCACCGACGGCCCGATCGACGCCACGCTCTTCCGCCAGCCCGGGGTCATCGGTTCGATGGTCATGGAAGGCAAGACGACGCGGCTGCTGGATCTCGTCGAACTGACGGCGGCGGCCCATCCCGACTGGGTCGTCGGCAAGGAGACGGCCGCGGCCGGCGAAGAAGACCAGCCACGGGCGCGCCAGGCGGGGGTGAACGAATCCCGCGTCAAGCTTGACCAGGAAGCCCTTGCCGCCGCCGCTGCGGCGCCGATGCGGAAGGTGACAGCGCGGCCGCAATAGCCGAGGAGACGATTGCCCATGACCAGCACTCCCCAGAACCAGCCGATCTTCGCCGCCGCCACAGAGGTTGAACTGGCGACTTTTTACGTAGCCGACCTCCTCTTGGGGATTCCCATCCGCGAAGTGGAAGAGATCAGCCGCTGCTGCGCCGTCACGCCCGTGCCCGGCGCACCGCAATCCGTCTGCGGCGTGATGAGCCTCCGCGGCGAAGTCGTGACCGTGTTGGACCTGCGGATGGTCCTCGGCCTGGGCAAGACCGAGCACGGCAAGCGGGCGCGCAACGTGATTGTCCGGACGGCCGGCGAACGGATCGGCCTGCTCGTCGATCGCATGGCCGACGTGGTGCGGGCGTCCACCGCCGACCTGCTGCCGCCGCCGGCCAATTTGAGCGGGGCCGAGGGCGCGATGTTCCACGCCGTGCACCGCATGGAGAGCGAATTGCTCGTGCTCCTCGACGTTGCGGCGGTCACCGCCCCACCCACAGCCGCGTGATGCATTTTATCCACAACTGCGCCGTTCCCAAGGAAGTTCCACCATGCTCCAGAAAATGACGCTGCGACAGAAAATCGTGGCCCTTGGCGTGCTTCAACTCGTGTGCGTGACGGGCGTGCTGTTCTATTTGAACTACCGGCAGGCGCGGCAGACCACCGAGAACGAGTGCCTGGCCCGCGCCCGCAGCATCGCCCTGACCGCGGAATCGGTCCGCGAGGAAATGGGCCGCAAGTGGAAGCTGGGCTTGTTCGACAAGAAGATGCTCTCGCAATGGGCCAAGCAGGGGCGCATGGACCAGGTCCTGGCGGCGGTGCCCGTGGTCACTGCCTGGCAATCGGCCCAGGCCAAGGCCAAGGAAGGCGGCTACGAGTTCCGCGTGCCGAAACTCCAGCCCCGCAATCCAAAAAACGAACCCGATGCCCTGGAGACCCGGGCCCTGAAGGCCCTGGCGGCGGGCAACCTCGATGAGTACCACGAAATCGACCGCGACCGCAACGCCGTGCGCTACTTTCGCCCCGTCCGCCTCACGCAGGACTGCCTGTTGTGCCACGGCTCGCCGTCGCAATCGCAGGAGCTGTGGGGCAACGCCGACGGCAAGGACGCGACGGGCACGAAGATGGAAGACTGGCACGACGGCGAGGTCCACGGGGCCTTCGAGATCGTCAAGTCGCTCGACGAGGCCGACGCCCAGATCGCCTACACGCTCTGCATCGGCGGCGGCGTGGCGACCGGGTTCCTGGTTCTCGGCGGGCTGGCCTTCTTCCTGGTCGTGACGCGGTCGATCACCAACCCGCTGCGTTCCACCGTGGCGGCATTCTCCAAGATCGCCGCCGGCGATTTGACCCGGCGCCTGCCCTTGGAATCGCAGGATGAAATCGGCGAGCTCCGCCAATCGGCCAACCTGATGACCGACCGCTTGGGCGCGATGATGAACAGCATCACCGAGTGCTCGAAGGACCTGGGGCTGGCCGCCGGGCAGTTGTCGCAGACCGCCGATACGCTGACGCGGGGGGCGGAGCAGACGACCCGGCAGTCGAGCACGGTCGCTGCGGCCGCGGAAGAAATGTCGGTGAGCATGATAACCATGGCCGAATCGTCGACGCAGATGTCTGAGAACGTGAACCTGGTGGCCACCAGCGTCGAGGAGATGACGGCCGCCATCAGCGAGGTTGCCCGCAGCGCCGAGCAGGCCGCCCGCGTCGCCGACGAGGCTGCCCAGCTCGTGCAGAACACCAATCAAGAGATCAGCCAGCTCGGCCAGACGGCCGACGGCATCGGCCAGGTGATCGAGGTCATCCGGGACATTGCCGAGCAGACGAAGCTTCTGGCGCTGAACGCCACCATCGAAGCGGCCCGCGCCGGCGACGCCGGAAAAGGCTTCGCCGTCGTGGCCACCGAGGTCAAGGATCTCGCCCGGCAAACGGCCGAAGCCACCAACGACATCCGCCAGCGGGTCGAGGGCATCCAGAACTCGTCGGGGCATGCCATCAGCGCGGTCAACCGGATTTCCGACGTGGTGACCCGCGTGAACGATGCCTCGCGGACGATCGCTTCGGCCGTCGAAGAACAGAGCATCACCACCAAGGAGATTTCGAGGAATCTCGTGCAGGCGGCGGCCGGCGCGCAAACGGTTTGTTCCAGCGTATCGCAAACGGTGACCGCCACCCGCGAGGTGAGCGAGAACATCGCCCGCGTCGATCAGAACGCCCGGCACACGGCCGAGGACGCCGCGCGCACGCAAAACGCCGGCGTGCTGCTGGCCGAGCTCTCCGGGCGGCTGGGCTCGATGGTGGAGCAATTCACGACCAGTCTATGAAAGGTAATCCGCTCTATGAAAATCAAAGCGTTGTCCATCCAATGGAAGATCCAGATTCTAGCCCTGGGGGCCGTGCTGGCGACTGCGCTGGCGCTCTTGCTCGCGGTCGGCTGGTCGGCCAGCCGTCTCCGCGCTGAACTGCAGAATCAAGCGGCGACCGTGGCCGGCACTTCGTCGAGCGACGTGGCGCAGACCGCGCATAACGACCTCATCCGTGCCGCCGAGGGCTCCTTGAATGCCGGTATGCGAATGGCCTTGGCTTGCGCCATCGGATTGGCCCTGGTCGTCAGCATCGTGACGGCCTCGGCCGTGAGGAGCATTACGCGACCTATCCATGCCGTTGTCGGCGTTCTGGGCAAGGTTGCCACCGGCGACCTGCGCGAGGATATTCCGCAGGCGCTTTGTTCGCGCGGAGACGAGGTGGGCGGGCTTGCCCGGAGTTTGCAGGAGATGGTCCTGGGGCTGCGATCGCTTGTCAGCGGGCTTGCCGCGAACACCGGTTTGCTGGGGCAGTGCTCGGCCTCGCTGTCGTCTACGGCCACGCAACTGGCCAGCGGGGCGGAAGAGACCACCAACCAGTCGAACACGGTGGCAGCCGCGGCCGAGGAAATGTCGGCCAACATGCACAGCGTGGCCGCTTCCACCGAGCAGATGTCGGCCAATGTCGGGGTGGTGGCCTCCGCCGTGGAACAGCTTAACTCCAGCATCACGGAGGTCGCCCGCAGTGCCGAACAGGCCGCCCGCGTAGCGGACACAGCCGCTGGCCTGGCGGGCGACAGCAACGCCAAGATCGGCGAACTCGGCGCCGCCGCCAGCGAGATCGGCAAGGTCATCGAGGTCATCCAGGACATCGCCGAGCAGACCAGCCTCCTGGCGCTGAACGCCACCATCGAAGCGGCCCGGGCGGGCGACGCCGGCAAAGGCTTTGCCGTCGTGGCCACGGAGGTCAAGGAACTGGCCAAACAGACGGCCGCCGCCACCGAGGACATCCGCCGCCGCATCGAGGGGATTCAAACCTCGACCGGTCAGGCCGTGCGTTCCATCGGCGAAATCACCGAAGTGATCACGAAGGTCAACGAGGTCTCGCGGACGATCGCTTCGGCCGTCCAGGAGCAGAGCATCACCACGCGGGAGATCGCCAAGAACGTGGCCGAGACCTCCGCCGCCGCGCAGACGGTGACGCGGGGCGTGGCCGAATCGGCCTCCGTCAGCCGGGAAATCGCCAAGAACATTGGCGAAGTCGACGTGGCCGCCAAGCAAACGGCCCAGGGCGCGACCGTCGCGCAGACCGCCAGCAGCAAGGTCGGCGACGTGACCGAGCAGTTAAACGCCCTCGTGGGGCAATTCAAGACCAGCGCGTGAAGAGAACCCTATTGATCTTCGCATTGAAAATGAGCCATGTAGGCCGGAACAAGCTTGCGCAGTTCCGGCGTTGATGCCGATTCGTGCCGGAACTGCGCAAGCTTGTTCCGGCCTACGCCCCTGCCACACAACTCAATGGCTCATTTTCAATGCAAAGATCAACAAAGTATTCCGTTTGCGCCTTTGCGGCTTTGCGTAATAAGCCTTCAGCTCCAAATGGGCCCTTGCGTACAGTGTTCTCAAGTTAGATCCTTGCCTTTTCCAAGCCAAAGATGGAAAGCCCGCTGCGCGTACTGATCGTCGACGACACGGTGACGTATCGCAAGATCGTCAGCGACGTGCTCGCGGGCTGCCCAGGTGTGGAAGTGGTCGGCACGGCGGCCAACGGCCGGATCGCCCTGCAGCGGCTCGACCAGCAGTCCGCCGACCTGCTGGTGCTCGACCTGGAGATGCCGGAGATGAACGGCCAGGCCGTGCTCGAGGAACTGCGGCGGCGAAAGTCGCCGGCGGGCGCGATCATGCTCAGCGCCTTCACGGCCCAGGGGGCCAAGGCCACGCTTGCCGCGCTGGAGACCGGGGCCTTCGACTTCGTCTTGAAACCCAGCGGCGCCAGCACGGAGGCCAACGTCGAGCACTTGCGCCGCGAACTGTGGAGCAAGCTGGGGGCCTACGCCCGCCACCGCAGCGTCCGGCAGATCCTCTATGGCGGCAATGAGAAGCCCCCCTCTCCTGACCAACCTTCGGACGCTGCCCGGAGAGGGGCAGGGGGTTTGCAGCCCCAGACAGCCCCGCCACCGGGGTTGCGGCCGGTCTCTGACCGAGCCGCGCCGCCACCGGGGTTGCGGCCGGTCTCTGACCGAGCCGTGCCGCCGACCGAAGGTCTCGTGCCGAATGGGGAGACCTTCGGTCGGACGTTTCGGCGGGGTCGGGAGACCCTCGCCGAACCAGGGGGTCGGGAGACCCTCGCCGAACCGGCCGCCCTGGCCCCAGCGACCCCCGTTCCACCGCCCGGTTCGCCGCAGGTCGTGGCCTTGGGGATTTCCACCGGCGGTCCCAAGGCCCTGGCCGAGATGGTGCCGCAGTTGCCCGCCCATCTGCCGGTGCCGCTGCTCATCGTGCAGCACATGCCGCCGGTCTTCACCAGTTCGCTGGCCGACGATCTGAACAACCGCACGCCGCTGAGCCGTCCGTGAGGGTGTCGACGGCCAGCCGATTCGCGGCGGCGAGGTCTGGATCGCCCCCGGCGGGCGGCAGATGAAAGTCCAGCGGGAGAATGGCCAGGTCGTGCTGCGGATCACCGACGATCCGCCGGAAAACAGTTGCCGACCCTCGGTCGATTATCTCTTCCGCAGCGTGGCCGACGTCTATGGCGGACGCGCGGTGGGCGTGATCATGACCGGCATGGGCAACGACGGCGCGCTGGGCTGCCGCCGCCTGAAGCACTGCGGGGCCGCGATTATCGCCCAGGATGCCGCCACCTGCGTCGTCTTCGGCATGCCCCGCGAACCGATCGAAAAAGGGATCGTCGACGTCGTCGCCCCCTTGGACCGTATCGCGGCGGAGATCGCGCGGTTGACCGGGCAGGGAGCGGCGCCGTGCAAGTGACCTCGGAAGACGTGCAGTTCGTGGCCCAGCTCGTCGATCGACTTTGCGGCGTGATGCTCGACGAGAGCAAGGCCTACCTGGTCGAAAGCCGCCTCGGGCAGCTTGCCAAGGACTACGGCTGCCAATCGTACCGGGAGCTTTGCCAGCGGGCCCGTCGCACTGGGGGGAAACTCGCGACAATGCCCAGCAAGCGAGCAAGGATGCCGCGACATTCCCCCCGGCGCAGCGGGCGATCGCGCGCTAGAGCAGAAGATCATCGACGCCATCACCACGCAGGAAACGCTCTTCTTCCGCGACGGCAGCCCCTTCGACGCCCTGCAGAACCGAATTCTGCCGGTACTGATCGACGGGTACATGCGAAGCGGCGGGCCGAAACGGCTGCGATTCTGGTCGGCGGGGTGTAGCACCGGGCAAGAGCCCTATAGCCTGGCGATCGTGCTCCGCGAGACGGTTCCCGACTTCGCTTCCTGGAACGTGTCGGTCCTGGCGACCGATATTTCCGACGCGGCCATCGCCCAGGCCAGCCGCGGCTGGTATGCCGCGCACGAGATCGAGCGCGGCATGCGGGCTTCGCTCTTGGCGAAGTACTTCGAGCCCCATCAAGGCGGATGGCAGGTCAAAGACGAAATCCGCGCGATGGTTTCCTTCCAGCGACGGAATCTCTTGCAGCCGTTCAGCGAGCTGGGCGCGTTCGACGTGATCTTCTGCCGCAACGTGGCAATCTACTTCGATGCCCCCCGGCGGCGCGACCTCTTCCTGCGGCTGGCCGAGCGGCTCGCGCCCGGCGGCGCGATCGTTGTCGGCAGCTCCGAGTCGCTCCTCGACCTCGGGCCGCAGTTCTCGCCCCGGAATCACTCCCGCGCGACCTACTACCAGCCGAACCTGAAGGCCGTTTCGCCGCTGCCCGCCGCGCTCCCAGCCGTCGACGTCAGCCACTGCCGATATTGACTCCTTGGCAATGTCGATTAGACTGAGGGCTGGATTCGCCTTGACCCTCAACTTCTGGCCCCTGACCCCCCATCATTATGGCCGTAAAGCATACTTGCACGATCAACGTTCGCTGCTGGAAGCAACATACCTGCGTGGCCTGCGGCGGGCAATTTTCGTATCTTTTCCTCCGCAAGGTCGTAGGCACTGCCAGCACGCCCGCGGCGGCGACGGCGGCGGCCGAGGCGAACGCCAAGAAAAAACTGGCCAGCGACGTCGACAGTCACCCCTGCCCCAATTGCGGCATCTATCAGCCCGACATGATCGGCAGCCGCCGCGCGCAATGGCAAGCATGGCTGTTTGCCCTGTCGGCCGTGGCGGCCCTGGTGCTCTTTATCCTGAGCGTAACCCACGTGCTGCAAGACGACGTGTTCGTGCCCGCTGCTGCGGTGATTCTTGCCGCGTTCGGGCTGCTACAGTTTTTTGTCGATGCGCGGCGGCCGAACCGCGATTTGACAGCCAATCTGCAATTGGCGTTACGGTCGATGGAACGCGGCGTGCTCCGCCTCGACAAACCAGGGCAGGCGCGGCTCGGCCTTGACGGCCCCTGGCGGCCTCAGGGCTCGCTCCTGGGGCCCGCGGCCTTCGTATCGTGCCTCGTCGCCTTGCTGGCGATCCTCTCGCCCTCGGTCGTGCGAGATTCGCAGGGCTGGCCGTTCAACCGGGCTTGTTATCCGCCGGTCGTCGGTCCGGGCGATTCGACCTGTTTCTACATGAAACAGTCGCTGCAAAGCGTCAAGGGCTACTTTCGCGGCATGGCGAAGGCGACCGCGCGGGACATCGACGGCGGGCCCGAGTTTGCCGTGGCCGCCCACTCCAGCGACGCGGACTGGGGCCAGACGATCCAGGTGAAGAGCGAAGAAAAGGCCAGCAACTCGCGACTCTGGGTGAAGCTCGATCTGCCCGACAAAGCGGGATTGGCCGGCAAGCAGCTTCAGTGCAACGTCATTCTGGCGGCGACGTTCCCGAAAATCGACCCGGCCGGCAACTCGTTTCACGTCGAGCACCAGACTTTCGAGGACGCTTTGCCGCTGCACCTGGGACCGCCGCACTCCGGCAGAACCTATCAAAAGATCTGGTGGTGCGGCACGCTGGGCGGAATGGCCCTGGTTCTCCTCTCCGGCATGATGCGGATCGTCAATGCCCGGCGACTGCGGCAGCAAGCCCTGCCGACGAGCGTGCAGAGTATTGCGGAAGCGGAGAAATCCGGCTAGGCTCCCATTATCGTACAAAGCAGCGATTTCGGCAAGTTTTGTTCACGGCGCGGCCGCTTCCTTTACCAGCTTCACGACGTTTTCGGCCGTGAATCCGTAGTGCTTCAGGAGCACGCCCACGGGCGCCGAGGCCCCGTAGGAAGTCATGCCCAGGAACCGCCCGCAACGGCCGATGTACTTGCACCAGCCCTGCTCGATGCCCAACTCGACGGCCACCCGTCGCTTCACCTCCGGCGGCAACACGGAGTCGCGATAGGCCTGCGGCTGGGCGTCGAAAAGCTCCCAGCTCGGCAGGCTCACCACGCGGGCCTTGACGCCTTCGGCAGAGAGCTGCTCATAAGCGCTCACGCACAGCGATAGCTCGCTGCCGGTGCCGATGAGAATCACCTCGGGCTTGCCGTCGGCCGCGTCGGCCAACACGTAGCCCCCCTGCCGCGCGCCGGCGGCAGGGGCGTACTTGCCGCGATCCAACGTCGGCAGGTTCTGCCGCGAAAGCACCAGGGCCGTCGGCCCCGCGGTACTCTCCAGCGCGGAGCGATAGGCCTCGGCCACTTCGTTGGCATCGCCGGGCCGGATCACCGTCAGATGGGGGATCGCCCGCAGCGCAGCCAGATGCTCGATCGGCTGGTGCGTGGGGCCGTCTTCGCCCACGCCGATCGAATCGTGCGTGAAGACGTAGAACACAGGCAGGCCCATGATGGCCGCCATGCGAATCGCCGGCCGCATGTAATCCGAGAAGACGAAGAAGGTGGCCCCGAACGAGCGTAGCCCGGCCAGGGCCATGCCGTTGATGATCGAGCCCATGGCATGCTCGCGGATGCCGAAATGGAAGTTGCGGCCGCCGTAGCTTCCGGCCTCGAAATCGCCGCCGTCGTCGATCAGCGTGAGCGTCGAGGGGGCCAGGTTGGCCGATCCGCCCAGCAGCCACGGCAGCCGCTGGGCGATCTGATTCAGCACCTTGCCCGAGCTGGCCCGCGTGGCCATCCCCTTGGCATCGGCGGGAAACGGCTTGATTTCCGCATCCCAGCCTGCGGGCAGTTCGTGCCGCCCGATGAGATCGAGCTCCTTGGCCTGCCCGGGGAACTGCCGCGCATATTCGGCATAACGCGTTTCCCAGCCCTGGCGGAGACCCGCGCCGCGGGCCGCGATGCCCGCGCGGAAATGGGCCAACACCTCTTCGGGCACGAGGAACTTCTGGTCCTCCGGCCAGCCATAGGCCCGCTTGGTGAGGCGGATCTCTTCCTCGCCCAACGGGCTGCCGTGGGCCCCGTGCGTGTTGTGCTTGTGGGGAGCGCCGTAGGCGATCACGCTGCGGACGACGATCAGCGTCGGCCGGTCGGCCGTCTTCTGGAAACCGGCCAGCGCGGCGCGGAAGGCAGCCAGATCGTTGATGTCGTCAACCTTCAGCACGTTCCAGCCGTAGCCGGCAAATCGCTGCCCAACGTCTTCGCTGAAGGCCAGATCCGTGTGGCCCTCGATGGTGATCGTGTTGTTGTCGTAGATCCAGCACAGATTCGAGAGCTTGAGGTGGCCGGCCAACGAGGCAGCCTCGCTCCCCACGCCTTCCATCATGTCGCCGTCGCTCGACAGGGCATAGACGTTGTAGTCGAAAAGATCGAAGCCCGGCCGGTTGTAGCGGGCCGCCAGCCAGCGCTGGGCGATCGCCATGCCGACGCTGTTGCCGATGCCCTGCCCCAGCGGCCCGGTCGTCGTTTCCACGCCGCTCGTATGGCCGTGTTCGGGGTGTCCGGGGCAGCGGCTTTCCAACTGGCGAAAGCGGCGGATATCGTCCAGCGGCACGGCCGGCTTGTCGGTGCTGTTACCAGCGGCGTCGGCCTGCTTCACGCCGCACACGTGCAGGGTCGAATAGAGCAGCATCGAGGCATGACCGCAGGACAGGACGAAGCGGTCGCGATTGGGCCACAGCGGCTGGGCCGGATCGAAGCGCAGGACCTCGTTGAAGAGCACGTAGGCGGCCGGCGCCAGGGCCATGGGCGTGCCCGGATGGCCGCTGTTGGCGGCCTGCACGGCGTCCATCGAAAGGGTGCGAATGGTATTGATGGAAAGCGATTCGATCGGCTGCATCGTGTACGACATGAGCGTCAAGGGAAATAAGAAAGGAATCGACGTGCGAAAAAAAATTTTGACAAGTGTTTAGTCTAAAAGGACAAGACAGGCTCGTCAATCCGGCCGGGTACCCTCTGGGTGCGGATGGTGAACAAGGCTGAATGGCTAGAACGGATAAGAAGAAGACAAACGAGCCCCACGGGCTCGTCCCGTGGGTGAAGGAGGTTCTACGGCTACGGCGCGAGAACGGACTAGCTGGGCAACCTGATTCACCATCCAGGCGAGCTGGATGGGGTCTGATTCTCAATGCTGTCGGTGCTCAGCCGTCCAACTCCTTTACCATCCAGGCGAGCTGGATGGGGTCGTTGCCGGACTTGTGTGTAACAACGTGGGTTAAAACCACGGCTACCATCACAGCGTCGCTACGCGACGAATTGTCTCGGCAAATCTCGGAACAAAACCGGCGTTAAAGCTTGATTGCCGTAAAGCACCAAAGCTACTGGATTTTGCGAGGCCAGTCCCACCCTACCAGGGGTATGTCGATCGCGGAGACCTTGGTTTGCCCACCTTACCTTGCCCTGCAACCCCTTCCTACCTACACTAAGACAGTGGATTTCCTTTTGTCTCCTTACTCGGATGATCATGCCTGCCGACGAAGAAGAGCTTTACCAGGACCATATTCTCGATCACTATGAGGACCCGTACCATCGCGGCCACTGCGCGCACTGCACGCACGCCCATCAGGACGACAATCCCCTTTGCGGCGACGTGGTCCGCATGGAATTGCAGATCGATGATCGCGGCACCCTCCGCGAGCTGTTCTTCGACGGCGACGGCTGCTGCATCAGCCAGGCGGCGGCCTCGATGATCGTGGAGAAGTTCGACGGCCGCTCAATCGAGGAGGTCAAGACGTTCACCGCCAACGACATGTTGGACCTGTTCGGCGTACGCCTCACGCCGAACCGGCAGAAGTGCTGCCTGTTGCCTTGGCGGGTGCTGCAATCGGCCATCTACTCGCCCGTCGCGACCCGGACCCAGAGTACCGGGTGCCCCGACGATTCCGATCCGTCGCAACCCGGACCCAGAGTACTGGATGCCCCACCGGGTGGCTCGGGAAAGGTAAGCCGCTGATGAGCACGCTTGTGCAAACCGGGCAGTTGGATCCTTTGGCCTGCCGTGAAGATTTCCCCATCCTCAGCCGCGAGGTCCGCCCCGGCGTGCCGCTCATCTACTTCGACAACGCGGCCAGCACGCAGCATCCGCGCGCGGTCATCCAGTCGATCGTCAGTTGCTACGAAGAGCACTATGCCAACGTGCATCGCGGCATCCACCAACTGGCCCAGGAGTCGGACGAACTGTTCGACGAGGCCCGCGAAACAGTCCGCGCGTTCATCAATGCCCCCCAGCGCGAGCAGTGTATTTTCACCTCGGGAGCAACTTCAGGCATCAATACCGTTGCCCGGAGCTGGGGCGATGCGAACATCGAGCCCGGCGACGAGATCCTGCTCACCGAGATGGAGCATCATGCAAATCTCGTCCCCTGGCAGCAGCTTGCCGAGCGCCGCGGCGCGGTGCTGCGGCATATTCCCCTGAGCGACGACGGCCTGCTCTGCCTGGATGCACTCGACCGGCTGCTCACCGGGCGAACCAGGCTCGTCGCCTTCGCGTCGATTTCCAACGTCCTGGGCACGATCAACCCCGTGGGCGAAATCATTCGCCGCGCCCATCAGGCCGGGGCCCTGACGCTGGTGGATGGGGCCCAGAGCGTGCCGCACCAGAAGACCGACGTGCAGGCCCTGGACTGCGACTTCCTTGTCTTCAGCGGCCACAAGATGCTGGGGCCGTCGGGCGTGGGCGTGCTTTATGGCAAGCGCGAGCTGCTGGAGGCCATGCCCCCTTTCCTGGGCGGCGGGAGCATGATCCGCCGCGTGCTCCTGGATCACTTCGAGCCGGGCGATCTGCCGGCCAAGTTCGAGGCCGGCACGCCGCCGATCGTTTCCGCCATCGGCCTGGGGGCGGCCATCGATTATCTCAACCGCATCGGCCTGGCGGCGATCGCCCAGCACGAGCGGCTGCTGGTCATGCGGGCCCACGAGATCCTGGAAGGCATCGAGGGCCTGCGGATCCTCGGACCTGCCCCGCAGCACAAGGCGGGGATCGTCAGTTTCACGCTCGAGCACATTCACGCCCACGATGTGGCCGAGGTGCTGGACCGCTCCGGCATCGCCGTCCGCGCCGGGCACCATTGCGCCATGCCCTTGCACAAGCGTTTCAACGTGGGGGCGACCGCCCGGGCCAGCTTCTATCTCTACAACACGCTCGCCGAGGTCGAGCAGCTCGGGCCCGCGTTAGATGCGGCAAAGCGGGTGTTTCATCGCAATCGGACGATATGATCCTGCCGATTTTCCAATCGGATGATTGGAAATTCGAGCCAGTATGCCTGGAGCCATTCGACTCCCGGCCGCGGATGAAGACAAGGAGTGTTCACTCACCCTCGGCGCTTTTGCGGATCAACTCATCGGCCCAGGCCTGATCTTCGGCTAAAAGGGGCGGCTTGCAGGGGCGGGAATAATCGATGCGGTCGCGATACGCGCCGGCCTGGTAGGTATGCGCAACGACCGCCTGAAGGTCGGCGGGCACGTCGGGATCATCGTCAGCTAAGGGGACGCCGAATTTTGGCAACGGTTCGCGTAAACGGTGCGGGTAGAGTTCGAAGGTAGTCCGTGGCGGGCGCGCGCGGTTGACGCAGACCAGGTAATCGAACGAAGCCTGGCCCTCGATAAGCGAGGTCGGTACGGCAAGGACGTGAGGGCCGACGCGAAGCAGATCGATCTCGACGAGGTGCGCCTGGCTATAGCGAACTTCCCGTTGCTTCGCCAAGTAGGAGTCTTGACCCGGACCGGGGAACTTGTTGGTCGGACTAATGACCTCAATGACCGTGACGACGTTCTGATGCGACGTCAGGTCGAGGATTTCAATGTAGGACTCGTGAATCTCCGGACCGAAAGCCTGAACGACCAGCGGCTCCTCGATTTCCGCCACGGCGGCACTGCCGGAGCGTTGTTGCGGCTTCGATCGTGTGATCCAAACGTCCGGAATGATTTGCCGGTCGGGACCCTCCACGTACAAACGGTCCTCGACCGCCGCCAGGTAGCGAGGCGCAAGAGTGGTTGCAGGTGGTCCCGCAGATAAACGATCAACGAATTATGCACCCCCGGCCAGAATTGCGGGTTCTCCAAGTACGGATCCATGCCCGGAAAAATCATCGACATTAAACTCTCCTACCCGCTCATCGTGTAAGGACCGGCGAATCAATAATTGTCGCATTGTCGCCTTTCGCTCCGCGAAAGTCGCCTCCTTTCGCGGAGGAAAGGCGACACATTTTTTTCGCTGGTCCCAAGCACCTTGCCCGCAAGAATGCCTCCCTTGTACCCATCCACCAAGAACATACCTAAGTCTAATCAGCCTAATCGTTTCCGTCAAGCGACGTAAGTTGTTCGCAGGTAACGACTTCTGTCCGAAGAGAAACCGTGTTCTTGGTCTTTTTGTCCGGCACCGGCGCCGGACGAAACCGCCGAAGGAGGCATCTGGTCGAGCGGCTGAACAGGGTATCGGGCCGGCAGCAGGGGACTGTCGTAAACCCTCGCGTGCAAGCGGTTTGACGTTCGGCTAAACTAAGACTTTATCCAAATCCGGTCATGGGCGGCGAAATGGGACGACAGCCACAAGCGGCGACACGATGGCGACGCGGTACTCGGTACTCCGTACTCCGTACTCCGTACTTTGCCGCTGCCCGCTGGCTCCTGGCGCTGCTCCTCCTTCCCGGCTGCGTCCACGATGAATCCAACATCGGCCGCGTCGAGGCGGTTTGGGGACGGCCGGGCATCTCGGACGGCCGCTTCCAAATCCCCCGCGCGATCGCCATCGACCGCAACGACCAACTCTACATCGTCGACAAGACCGCCCGAATCCAGGTTTTCAAGACCGACGGCACCTTCCTCCGCAGTTGGTCCACGCCCGACCACGCCAACGGCAAGCCGACCGGCCTGAGCTTCGATCGCGACGGCAACCTGATGGTGGCCGACACGCATTACTTCCAAGTGCTCGTCTACTCGCCGGAAGGCAAGCTGCTCCGCACCCTGGGCGGCAAGCACGGCGAAAAGGGGGGCGAGTTCGGCTTCGTGACCGGCACGGCCCAGGACTCGCAAGGCCATTTGTACGTTTCCGAGTACGGCGAGTTCGACCGCATCCAGAAATTCGCACCCGACGGCCGCTTCCTCCTCCAGTGGGGCGGTCACGGTTCCCAGCCCGGCCAGTTCGTCCGCCCGCAGAAGATCGTCTTCGACGCCGACGACCATCTGTGGGTGACCGACGCCGGCAACCATCGCATCCAGGTCTTCGATACGCAAGGCAAATGGCTGAAGATGTGGGGGACGCAAGGCAGCCAGCCGGGCGAGTTGTACTATCCCTACGACATCGTGCTGGCCCCGCACGACACGTTGTATCTTTGCGAGTACGGCAACCATCGCATCCAGAAGTTCACCCGCGACGGACGCTCCCTGGGCTGCTGGGGCCATGAAGGCCGGGGCGAAGGAGAATTGTTCAACCCCTGGGGCGTGGCACGCGACCAGCAGGGAAAGCTGTACGTGTTGGACACCAATAATAATCGGGTACAATGTGTGAAAATAGACTAGGCCATGTTCTCCTACCATCCCACCTTCGCCGCGCCTTCCTACCTGGCAATCCTCGTGTTGCTCTTGCCGGTGCTCTGGTGGTACAGCTTTCGCCGCCTGGTGGGCCTGGGCCGCGTGCGACGTTGGCTGGCCTTGGCGCTGCGCACGCTGGTCGTGGCGCTGCTGGTCATGGCGGCGGCCGACTTGCAGATCGTGCGGAGCAACGATCATCTGACGGTCATCTACCTGTTGGACCAGTCGCTGAGCATTCCGCAAGAGCAGCGCGAGGCAATGATCAAATACATCAAGGAAGAAGTCCATGCCCATCGCCGCGAGAAGGACCGGGCGGGCGTGATCGTCTTCGGCCGCGAGGCGGCGATCGAGCTGCCGCCCTTCGACGACGACCTGCAGATGGGCACTTCGATCGAAAGCCTGTTCGACCCGCAAGCCACGAACATCGCCGCCGCCATGAAGCTGGCCCAGGCCACCTTCCCCGAAGATGCCGCGCGGCGGATCGTGCTGGTGAGCGACGGCAACCAAAACCAGGGCAACGCCCTGGAGCAGGCCCAGGCCCTGGCGGCCGGGGGCATCGGCATCGACGTCGTTCCCATCCGCTACCGGCTGCGGGCCGAGGTGGCCGTGGAACGCGTGATCCTGCCCAGCGAGGTCCGCCTCAATGAGAAGTTCGACCTCCGCGTCGTGCTCTCCAACAACAGCGAACCCAAGCCGGGCGGGGAACCCGGTACTCCGCGGACACCCGGTAGTCCGGGGGTACCCGGTACTCCGGGTCAGGGCGAAGTCGCCGGCCGGTTGCGGATCACGAAGATCGTCGACGACCAGCCGGTGGGCACGCCCTTGGAAGAGCACGTGACGATTCCGCCCGGCAAGAAGGTCTTCAACCTGCGGCAGTCGATCGACAGTGCGAACTTCTACACCTACGAGGCCAAGTTCATTCCCGACCGGGCGGAAGACAACACCATGCCGCAAAACAAGCGGGCTACGGCCTTCACCCACGTGGCCGGCAAGGGGCAAGTGCTGCTGATCGTCAGCCAGGAACGGCCCAACGAGTACAACCTGCTGGCCGAGCGTCTGCGGCAGCACGGTCTGGAAGTGGTCGTCCGCGCTACGGACCGGCTTTTCTCCAGCCTGGCCGAGTTGCAGACCTACGACACCGTCGTGTTGGCCGACGTGCCCCGCGCGACCAGCGATGAAGTGAGCTTCAGCGACGAGCAGATCGACATGCTCGTTCGCAACACGCAGCAGATGGGCGCGGGGCTGGTCATGCTGGGCGGACCGGAGAGCTTCGGCGCCGGCGGCTGGACCGGCACGGAACTGGAAAAGGCCATGCCGGTCGATTTCCAGATCCGCAACGCCGAGGTGGCCCCCCGCGGCGCGCTGGTGCTCTTGATGCACGCCAGCGAGATCGCCCAAGGCAACGGCATCCAGAAGCAGATCGCCAAGGAGGCCATCAAGACCCTCAGTGCCCAGGACTATTGCGGCGTGATGCAGTGGAACGGCAACGAGGTCTGGATCTACGGCCCGGGTCCCGTGGAGATCGGCCAGTACCGCAATAAGCTGCTGGGGGCCGTCGATCGCATGACCCCTGGTGACATGCCCACCTTCGAACCGGCCATGCTCCTGGCCGAACAGGGTTTTATCAGCCTGAAGAACAAAGCGGTGGCCGTGAAGCACATGATCGTGCTTAGCGACGGCGACCCCGGCGCGCCGTCGAACGCGACGATCGGCCGGTTGCGGGCCATGGGCGTGACGATCTCCACGGTGGCCGTCAATGCCCATGGTACGGCCGAGAGCCAAAACCTTGCCTCCATCGCCAGCATGGGCGGGGGCAAATACTATTCGGTGAACAACCCCAACAAGGCCCTGCCGCGGATCTTTCAGAAGGAGGCCCGCCGCGTCTCCCGACCGTTGATCTATCCGGGCGGCGACGCCGAGTCGAGTCCCTTCTTCCCCGTGAAGCAGGTATCCGACCATGAGATGATGTCCGGAATCAGCGAATTGCCGCCGATCAGAGGCTACGTGCTGACCAGCAAGAAGGAGAACCCCTTGGTGGAAACCGTGCTCTTGGCCACGAAGCCGGGCGGCGAGGACAACACCACGATCCTGGCCGGCTGGAACTACGGCCTGGGGCGCGCGGTCGCCTTCACCACCGATGCCGGATTGCTGTGGACGCCGGGTTGGTCCGGCAGTGCGGCGGGCGACAAGCTCTTCGCGCAGATCGTGCGCTGGTCGATGCGCCCCCGGGCGGAACGGGAAGGCTGACCGCCACCTTCGAGCCGCTGGAAGGCAAGATGCGGGTCGTCGTCACGGCGCTGGACGAGAAGGATGAGTTCCTCAACTTCCTCACCATGACCGGCACGGCCGTCGGGCCCGATCTGAAGAAGCCCTTGGGTTTGGAGATCGAGCAGACCGCGCCGGGCCGTTACGTGGGCACGTTCCCCGTGCAGGAGGCGGGAAGCTACTTCGTGACGATCAATCCGGGCCGCGGCATGGCCCCCTTGCGGACGGGCGTGAACGTGCCTTATTCCGACGAGTTCCGCGACCGCGGGCCGAACGACGCCCTTTTGACCCAGCTTGCCGCCGTGCAGCCCAAGGACGGTCCGCCGGGCCAACTGATCGAGGCCCCGGCCGGGCAGCGACCCGGAGTCGTGACTGCGCCACCGGGCGCCCCGACCGCCAAGTTGCTGGAGTTCAACACCTTCCGCCACGACCTGCCCAAGGCTACCAGCAGCCAGGAGGCATGGCACTGGCTGATCCTCATGGCCAGTTGTGTCTTCCTGGGCGACGTGTTCATCCGCCGCGTGAACGTGAACTTCGCCTGGCTGCCGCCGCTGTTGGTCCGCCTCCGCGATTTCGTCCTCCGCCGACAAGCGGCCCCGGCCCAGCCGCAGTACATCGAGCGTCTCAAGAGTCGCAAGGCGGAAGTGACCGGGCACCTGGAGCAACTCCGCGCGGCGACGCGGTTCGAACTGCCGACGCAAGTCCCGGCCGACGCAAAGCCGTTGGACGATCTGGCTCCGCCCGCGCCTGCGGAGCCTCGCGCGCCCGGGCCTTCGCTCTTGCCGGAGAAGAAAGACGAAGAGACGTATACCGAACGCTTGCTGAAGGCGAAGAAGAAGGCGTGGGAGGAGAGGAAAGAGTGAAGGCGCCGCGGATAGAACGAGTTTTCGCGGTTATCCAATTGTTCTCTGGATCGCTTTTGACTATTGAAGGACCTTTCGCATGAGCATTGCTGAAACCATGGAACGCCGGGCCCAGGAGTTTCTGGCCCGCTACCAGGCCGTCCGCGAGCAGATCGGACGCGTCATCGTGGGACACGACGAGATCGTCCACGGCGTATTGACTTGCCTGTTCGTCGGCGGGCATTGCCTCCTGGAGGGCGTGCCGGGGCTGGGCAAGACGCTCCTGGTCCGCACGCTGGCCAAGACGCTCAACCTGGAGTTCTCGCGGATCCAGTTCACGCCGGACCTGATGCCGGCCGATATCCTGGGGACCAACATGGTCGTGGAAACGCCCGAGGGTCGGCGGCAATTCGAGTTCCAGCGGGGACCGATCTTCACCCAGATCTGCTTGGCCGACGAAATCAACCGCGCTACGCCCAAAACCCAGTCGGCCATGTTGGAGACGATGCAGGAAGGCTCGGTGACCGCCAGCGGCCATCACTACAAGCTCAAGCAACCGTTCTTCGTCATGGCCACGCAGAACCCCATCGAGCAGGAAGGCACCTATCCGCTGCCCGAAGCGCAACTGGACCGATTCTTTTTCAAGTTGCTGGTCGGCTATTCCGACCGCAAGCAGTTGGCATTGATCGTCGACCGTACGACGCGGGGCGAAATCATCGACCCGGTCCAGGTGATGGACGGCGAGGAGATCATTCGCTGGCAGGCCCTGATCCGCGAGGTGATCCTGGCCGACCACGTGCGCGATTATATCGTGCGGCTGGTGTTGGCCACGCATCCACAAGGGCCCTTTGCCCCGGCCTGCACGAACCAGTATCTGCGATGGGGCGCCAGTCCCCGTGCGGCGCAGACGCTGGCCTTGGCGGCCAAGGTGCGGGCCCTCTTGGACGGCCGCTACAACGTCAGCTTCGAGGATGTGCGGCGCGTCTGCCTGCCCGCCATGCGGCACCGCGTGATCGTCAATTTCGAGGCCCAGGCCGAAGGCATCGAGGTCGACAAGGTTCTGCTGGAACTGCTGGAGAAGGTGCCGGAGAAGGAGGAGTAGGCACACTTCACCGCGATTGGGGGCCATCGGGCAAGCCGATAACAGACCACCAATGTGACTGCCGTGTTCGAGGCGGGCCGTGGAAGGGAGATTTCGCCGTAGAAAGGCCACCCCTCACCCCGGCCGTCTCCCGAAGGGCAAGGCGGACCCGTCTACTGCTTCGCAAGTTTCACGGCCAGCAAATCCAACTGGCTCTTCAGATCGCCCAACAGGATCTCCGGCCCCGCACCACCGGCCCAATGCGCGTAGAACGCGCCGGATGGACTGTGCGTGGCACCAAGCAACGTGGCGGCCATCTTCAGATCGTGGAGTTGCTCATCGACCGTTTCCAACCTGGCGGCAGCCCGGCGGCTGTCGCGCCAGATGCGATCCAGTTCCAGGACCAGACCCAGGATCAGGAAGATCTGCCCTGCGAGGATGATCGCTGTGCCGATGGCCCAGAGATCCTGACGCCCCGTATTCATCGACCAACCCAACAAAGCCAGGCCGCAGACGGAGCCCGTCGTGCCCAGCCACAGGGCCGTCCAGGCCACGAAGGCCAGCAGGCGGCTGCCGGGGGCCCGCGCTTTCGCCGCGGCCGGAACCCGCTCCTTGGCCGACCTCCGGGCTGGCTCCAGGTGTGAGGCCGGCACACCATGGCCCGCATCGAGGCGAAACACCGGCCCGGCCGCAGCCGCGCCGGATTCCTCCCGCGAGGGCGGAACCGGGCCCAAAACCCGGCGGACATGCCGCAAATGCTCGTCGATTTCCCAACCGTCGTAGATCGGCGGTCGCTGCGCGGCAGTGCTGGCAGGGCCAGCGTTTGCAGTATTCTCCACGGTCGCAGTCGCCGGCTCAGCCGCAGTAGGCGGCGCCGGCGAATTCGGGGCCAGCCCTTGCCCGCACCGCGGGCACGAATACTCGCCCTCCGCGAGGGCCGGAATGCCAGGAACGTCTTGTCCACAAATGCGACACCACATGGTGCCATAGATCGGCACGCGGCAATGTTAAACTGTAACGATTCCGCAAATTTTACCGCCAGCCCCTCACTCCTTCGGACTCTTCAATGGCCGGAACTGCAACGCAGTCTGCTCGGCCAGGTGCACGATTTCGACCGCGTCCTTGTGGAACGTGGCCTGGGCCCGCACGTGCGGCCCGCTGCACGGCACCGGCACATAGGTGCCGTCGGGCAGCAGCAGCCGGGCTTTCACATTGTCGGCAAAGAACGTGTTCAAGATGTCGATCAGCCGCTTCTTGAGATTTGCGTCGAGGACGGGGAACATGATCTCCAACCGCTTCAGCAGATTCCGCCGCATCCAGTCGGCGCTGGACATATATACCTCTTCATGCCCGCCGTTGCGGAAGTAGAACACGCGGGCATGTTCCAGGTAGCGATCGATAATCGAGTGGACCTCGATATTTTCGGAGACGCCTTCCACGCCGGGCCGCAGCACGCAGATCCCCCGCACGTTCAAGAGGACTTTCACGCCGGCCTGGCTGGCACGATACAGGGCCTGGCAGATCTCGGGGTCCTCCAGCGAATTCACCTTGGCCATGATCAGTCCCGGCCGATCGGGCGTGGAAACCTGGATCTCGCGCTCGATCAGGTCGATGAACTTGCGTTGCAAGCCCGTCGGGGCAATCGCCAACTTCGTCCAGCCCACGGTCTCCGAGAAGCCGGTGAGCAGATTGAAGAAGGCGGCCACGTCGTTGGCGATGTCGCGGTCGGTCGTCATCAGGCCGAAATCGCTGTAGAGCCGCGCCGTGCGGTCGTTGTAGTTGCCCGTGGCCAGGTGCACGTAACGCTGGATGCGGTTGCCCTGGCGGCGGACGATCAAGAGCGCCTTGGCATGCGTCTTGTAGCCGGCGATGCCGTAAATCACGTGCGCGCCGAGGTCTTCCAGGCGGCGGGCCCACTGGATGTTGCGAGCCTCGTCGAAGCGGGCCCGCAACTCCACCAGCACGGTCACTTCCTTGCCGCTTTGCGCCGCCCGGCCCAAGCCGCGGACGATGGGCGAATTGCCGCTGGTGCGATACAGCGTTTGCTTGATGGTCAGGACGTTCGGGTCGTCGGCCGCCTGCTCGATCAGTTGCACGACCGGGTCGAACGTCTCGTAAGGATGGAACAAGAGCACGTCGTGATCGGCGAGGGCCTCGAACAAGTCGTCGCTGCCCAGCAAATCGCGCGGCGGCTGCGGCGGCCACTCCTCGTTCTTCAGTTGCTCGAAGCCCGGCCAGTTCGCCAGCTCCATCAAGGCCGCCCCATCCAGCGCCGAGTCCATTTCGTAGACCTCCTCGGGCTGCAACTTCACCAGCCCGTCGAGCCAGGCGCGAATGCGGGGATCGGCGCCGGGCGAGACCTGCAGGCGGACCGGCGGGCGCCGCTGCCGCGTGAGCACGGCCTGTTCGACCGCCTCCAGCAGATCGTCGGTCTCGTCGCGCTCGATCGGCACGTCGGCGTCGCGGGTGATGCGGAACAGCGCGGTGGCCGTGATCCGAGTGCCGGGGAACAACGAACCCACGTTGGCCGAGATCACGTCTTCCAGGCGAGCCAGTCGGACGTCGTCTCCCGGCAGGCGGACCCACCGGGAGATCTGTTGCGGAACGGGCGTCACGGCGATCCGCTCGTCGCCCTCCGCCTTCGCCAGCACCACGGCGACGTGCCATTGCAATCCCGGCAAGCGCGGCGCAGGATGCAACTCTTGGACCGCCAGCGGCGTGAGCACGGGCAGGATTTCCTTGCTGAAATACGTCTGCAGGAACTTGCCGTCTTCGCCGCTCCATTGCCCGGCCCGCATCACGCTGATGCCCTCCGAGGCGAGTTGGGCAAGCGCCGCCAAAACGCCTTCCTGCTGCTCCTGCACCATGCGGTGCACGCGCTGGCCGACGGCCCGCAACTGTGCGGCCGGGGTCATGCCGGACGGGTCGCGACGGCGAACGCCTTCCGCCCGGGCACTCATCAGGCCGGCCACGCGGACGAGGAAGAACTCGTCCAGGTTGGAACTGACGATGGCCAGGAATTTGATGCGTTCCAGCAGGGGCAAGTCGTCCCCGAGGCCTTGGCGGAGCACTCGGTCGTTGAACTCCAGCCAGCTCAATTCGCGATTGAAATACAGCTCGTGGGATTTAAGCGGATCTTTGCTCATGGGTTCTAGCGTAGGGTGGGACCAGCGAGGCCGGCCCACCGTGATCGAGAATGATACAAGTAATGGTGGGCCCGCGCTCGCTGCGCTCGCTGGTCCCACCCTACGGTTCAACTCAACTCCAGCCGTACTTTCATGCCGTAAATCTCCTCGAATAGATCGGCCTTGGCATGCACAGCCCGTTGTTCCAGGAACAGATCAGCCATATTGGGGATACAGATGATCAAGTCATCGCCCTGCCGCTCGAACTGCAGGTTGCAGGGAGCGTGGACGTGGCCGCGGGCGAGGGCATCGGCCACGCGGAGGATGGCGGCCAGCTTGCTCACCGTCACGCGGCTCTCGCGCGGCAGCGACATGTATTCCTGGTGCGACGGCTTCGGCCCGCTGCGGCGGTGGTATCGGGCGACGTGCGCCGCCAGCACGGTTTCTTCCCGGTTGAGCCCGAAAATCTCCGAATTGGCAATCAGGTAGTAGCTGTGCTTGTGATGGCTGCGATTGCTCACGTAACCGCCCACCTCGTGCAGCAGCGCCGCCACGTGCAGCAGCAGCCGGTGCCGCTGGCCCAGGCCGTGGTCGGCGAGAATCTCGTCGAACAGCCGCAGGGCCACGTCGGCCACCGTTTGCGCATGCCGCAGATCCACGTGATACTTCTGGGCGATCGCCGTCGCCGAGTGGATCACGCCGGCCATCAGCGTCCGGTCTTCTTTCCCGGTGACCCGGTTGGCCAGCTCCAGCAGCAGCCCGTCGCGCATCGTCACGCTGGACACGATGATCTCCTGGGCCTTCGTCAGGCGGAACAGGTGCTGGTAGACCAGCAGCGCCGGATTGACGGTCTCGGCCTCGGCAAAGGGAATGCCGAAGCGCTTGGCCAGTTCCTCGGCGGTCCAGTGCTCGCAGCGCGCGACCAGCTTGTCGAACTCCTGAGGATCGATGCGGAACAGATCCGCCGCATCGGCCGGCTGGCCGATCTGGCGGACGGCGAAGCGGGCGTCGCCGCCCACCGCGATGAACGATTCGACGCCGCTGAAGGGCATCGAGTTCTGCAGCGATCCCAGCATCGTCGAAACCTGGTAACGCAGCACCTCGGCCGTTTGCTCGGGCGAGTCCTCGTTGTTGATCAGCACCTCGTGCAATCGCACGGAACCCAGCCGCAAGCTCTGCGAAGTGACGATCTCCCCGTCGCGGAGCAGCGTCAGCAGCGTGCTGCCGCCGCCCACGTCGGCGATCAGCGTTTCACCCCGCGCGGCGCTCGACGCCTCGCCCAGGGCCCGGCGGACCGCGGAAACCGTCAGCCGGCTCTCTTCCGGCGTGCCGATGACCTCGACCTTCAGGCCCGTGGCCAGGAAGATGCGATCGAGAAAGGTGTCGGCATTGCTGGCCTCGCGGGCGGCACTGGTGGCGACCGCCCGGAGCTGCTCGACCTTGTAAAGCTTCAGCAGCTCGTGGAAGTCGCGGAGGATGGCCAAGGCCACGCGCATGCTGGCGGCGCCCAGGCGTCCGCGGCGAAAGGCGTCTTGCCCCAGGCGGACCGAACGTTGCAACCGTTCGATGACTGCGATGTGGCCGTCGGGAAGGACCTCGGCAATGACCATCCGCACGGCGTTGGCGCCGACGTCGATCGCCGCCACCGTTTTGGCCCCTTTACCTTCGTCTTTCTTTTCGGTCGCTTCCATGAGTGTTGCGATTCCGCTTTCGATCGATCTCGCGTTTCCCGCTTCGAAAATCCTGGAGTCTCTTGTTGACGGTTATCTTCCGAACGTGCTAAGAACTCAATCGCTCCAACATGCCGCTGAGGAAGGCGAAGAAACGCTGGACCGTCTTCCAGTTGACCTTCTCGCCCGGAGCGTGTACCCCTTCCAGCCAGGGACCAAAGGAAATCATGTCCACGCCGCCGCCGAGCCTCTCGTTGATGATCCCGCACTCCAGGCCTGCGTGGACGGCCGTCACGCGGGCCTCGGTGCCGTGCAACTGCTTCCAGGTCGAACGGCAGAGTGCCAGGAGCGGCGAGGCCATGTTGGGTTGCCAGCCCGGGTAGGCGTTGCGCTCGGAGACGCTGGCGCCGCTGAGCTCTCCGACGGCGATAATCTGGTCCAGGACCTTGCGCAAAGCCGGGGCCACGGAGGAACGGCTGGAGGTGACGATCTCGGCCCGGCCGTCGGCGGTCGAGGCCACGGCGAGATTCGTCGAGGTCTCGACCATGCCCGGGATCTCGCGGCTCATGACCAACGCGCCGTGCGGCAGGGCCTGCAAGAGACGCACCAGGCGCGTGGTCGTGGTCTCGGTGGCGCTGGGATGGCGGCCTTCGACCGCGCGGACCTCGATCCGCAGGTCCGGATCGATCCCGCCGATTTCCTGGAGCGTGTCGCGGGCGACGGCCGCCGCCAATTCCTCGGCGACCCGGAGTAGCGAGTGCCCCGCAGCCGAACCGGCCGGGACGGCGATTGCCGCGCTCGCCTCGCGAGGGATCGCATTGTGTTTGTTCCCCCCTTCGATACGAACCAGCCGCACCGGACCGCGCGCGATGACGTCGCGCGAGCAACTCGGCGAGGACCTTGATCGCGTTGCCGCGGTTTTCGTGAATGAGGAGTCCTGAATGGCCGCCTTTGAGGCCGGTAACGTTGATCTCCAGCTCGGTCCAGCCCTGCGGGCTGGCGCTGGGCGACAGGTCGAAGACCAGATCGGTCGTGCAACCGCCGGCGCAGCCTACGAACAGCGTCCCGTCTTCCTCGGAGTCCAGGTTGAGCATTGTCCGGCCCGTGAGCAGGCTTCCCTCGAGGTTCGTGGCCCCCGTCAAAGCGGTCTCCTCGTCCACGGTGAAGAGCAGCTCGAGGGGGCCGTGGGAGACGGCCGGGTCGTCGGCGGCGGCCTGCGCGGCCGCCACGCCGATACCGTTGTCCGCGCCGAGCGTGGTCTTGGGCGCGACGACCCAATCGCCATCGACGACGACCTCGATAGGGTCCTTCAGAAAGTCGAAGTCGGTGGATTTGTCCTTCTCGGCGACCATGTCCACGTGGCCCTGCAGGATGACGGTGGGGGCCTTCTCTCGGCCCTTGGCGCCGGGCACGTAGATGACGAGGTTGCCGACCGCGTCGCCGCGGTGCGCCAGGCCGCGCGACTCGGCCCAGGTGCGCAGGTGCGCCATCACGGCTTGCTCGTGGCCGGAAGGTCGCGGGATGCACCGCAGGGCGTCAAAATGCCGCCACAGCAGCGAAGGCTCAAGCGAAGAAATCGGACTGGACATGTGCACTCCTTCAAGGTTGCGCTCGTAGGATGGGCTTTACCCCGTCTACGGCAATTTTGGACGGGCTAAAGCCCATCCTCCGGATTATTTTTTCTCAGCTCCTTACATCACCGCGCTGGGCGGCGGCGGCTCGTCGGGGCGCCGGCGCACCTCAGCGGCCGGAAGATCATGTAGGCCGCCAGGGCCGCCAGCACCAGCGGAGCGATCGAGTCGGCCAGGGAGCCGATGGCGACCCCGGGGAAGGCGCTGGCGCCGGTGAGGAATATGTACCCGGCGACCACAAGGCCCATTAACGCTTCGCCGGCGATGAGGCCCGAGGCTACCAGCACGCCAGCATTGTCGGTCCGCGTGCGCTGGGCCGCATTCAGCCGGCGCCGTGCCGCGATCTTGTCGGTCAGCCAGCGGATTATGCCTCCGCAGAAGATGGCGAACGTCGTCTGCAGGGGAAGATACATGCCCACGGAAACGAGCATGGGGCTGCGGACCTTGACCAACACGAAGCACAGGCCCATCAGGATGCCGACGATGATCAGCGGCCAGGCCATCTCGCCGCCAACCACGCCCTGGGCCAATGCGGCCATCAGCCCAGCCTGCGGAGCGGAGAGGTCGGGGTCGCCAAAGCCGGTGCCGCCGGTGTTGATGTTGGCCTGGCGGAGAATGAGCAGCGGGAAGAACATCACCGAACCGGCAACCACAATGCCGAGGATGTCGCCCCATTGCATCTTCGCCGGCGTGCCTCCCAACAGATGGCCCACCTTGAGGTCCTGGAGCATCTCGCCGGCCACGGCGCTGGAGATGCAAACGACCGACGCCACGCCCAGGACGGCCGCCACGCCCGACGGGCCTTGCACCCCGACGGCGACCATCAACAGCGCGGCGATGAGCAAGGTCGAGAGCGTCAGGCCGGAAACGGGGTTGTTGGAGGAGCCGATCATGCCCACCAGGTTGCCCGAGACGGCGGCGAAGAAGAAGCCGGTGATCGCCATCACGACGGCGGCGACGATGGCGGCGGTGACGTTCCCGGAAAACCAGAAGTAGACGGCAATCATCGCCAGAAACGCGACGCCCAAGCCGCCGAAGACCACCCGCATGTTCATGTCGCGGTCCAGTCGGCTGGTGGCCGCCGTGGCGCCGGCGCTGGATTGGAGGTCCTTCACGGCGCGGCCCAGGCCCTTGGCGAGGTTCTTGCGCATCTTGTACAGCGTGGTCGTCGCCCCGACGAGCATTCCGCCCACGGCGATGGGGCGCACGATGAATTTCCAGACGGCAATAACCTGATCGGCCCAGTTGACCTCGACCCCGCTCAAGGCGGCCTGCGCGCTGATCTGAGGCCCCAAAAAGAACATCAGCAGGGGCACGAACAGGCCCCATGCCAACAGGCCTCCCGCGAAGTTCAGCGCGCCGAACTCGGGGCCGATGATGTAGCCGACGCCGAGGTACGCCGGGCTGATCTCGGGAGCTTGGAACGTCGCGATACCGCCGGTGGGTAACGCCATGGCAGCCCGGTCTACACCCAGGCGAAGCGCGCTCTTGCCGATCGAGCCGATTTGGATGATGAACTTCCGCGACGCGGTAAAGAGCTTCGCGGTACCTGCCAGATAGACCGCGCCGCCCACGATCATGCCCCAGATGAGATCCATGGCGGCGCCGAGCCCCCGCTGGCCGGCCTTGTGGATCTCGGCCGCCGCGGTCGATTCCGGGAAGGGAAGGTCGCGGTCCTCGACCATCACGCGGCGGAGCAGCGTGACGAAAAAGATGCCCAGGAAACCGCCCACGATCATCAGGGCGCTGGAGCGGGCCCAGGCCTCGGTCGTGGAAAAGTCGCTCCAGCAGCCGGCGATGAAGAACCCGGGAATCGTGAACACGGCCCCGGCGGCGATCGACTCGCCGATCGAGCCCACGGTTCGCGCAATGTTCTCCTCGAGGATCGAACCCTTGAACAGCCGTAGCACCGCCATGCCGATGATGGCCGCCGGGTACGTCGCGGCGATGGTCATGCCGGCACGGAGCCCAAGATAGGCGTTCGCCGCTCCAAGGATGACGGTCAAGATCAGTCCGAGAAGGACCGCACGCACTGTCATTTCCGGCAGGTTCGTCTTCTCGGGGACGACCGGGACGAAGCGGCTTGACGCACTGCCTGGGGAAGTGTTGCCGGTATTGGGGTCGGTGCTCATGGATTGCGCCTCGTGATTGGAGCTTGTTCGGCAGTCCGTAAATATGACCGCTAAGGCTGTGATTGGCAAGTCCTGCCGAGAACCTATCCAGAAACTACTCTGTGTTTCTCCGAGAGATGGACCTCCGCGTGCGTCCAGGAAGATGCCCAAGACGCAACTCCCAATCCCGAAAAGGGTTACGTCGCACGATCTGCTCTTGGCCAAGGCACACATCAGCCCGCACGAGACTGCCTTGGCCTTGCTGTCAAAACCGGCTATGCTGTTATTGGGGAACACTTCAGGCCACCGCGCAGCGGATCGTGCAGATGCTAGACTCCGAGAAATCGCAAGAACAGCTCCTCCGCGAGCTGGAGGAATTGCGGCAGCGGGTCGCCGTGAGCGAACAGGCCGAGGCCGAGTCGCGTCGGATGGAGAAGAGCCTGCAGCAGGAGCACAACCTGCTCCGTACGCTCATCGACCTTCTGCCCGACTGCATCTACGTCAAGGACACCCACGGCCGCTTTCTGGTGGCCAACAGGGCGGTGGCCCGGATCATGAACGCGGCGTCACCCTACGATCTGCTCGGCAAGACCGACCAGGACTTCTATCCCGGTTGGCTGGCCGTCGAGTTTGGCCGCGACGAGCGGCAGGTCATCGAATCGGGCGAGCCGCTGGTCAACAAGGACGAGCCGGGAATCAACCCGGACGGCTCGCCGCGCGCGATCCTCACGACCAAGGTGCCGCTCCGCGATGCGCAAGGCCAGATCATCGGACTCGTGGGGATCGGCCATGATATCACCGAGCGCAAGGGCGCCGAAGAAGAGCTCCGCCGCGCGCATGACGAGCTCGATCTTCGCGTCCGCGAGCGGACCGCCGAGCTGGCCGCCGCCAACGAAGGTCTCGAAAAGGAGCACCGCCTCGTCCGCGCCTTGATGGACAACCTGCCTCAGAGCATCTATTTCAAAGACGCCGCAAGCCGGTTCATCAGCATTAATCGGGCGCTCGCGACTTCCTTGGGGCTTCGCGACGCGGCCGAGGCGATTGGCAAGAGCGATGCCGATTTCTTTTCGGCGGAGCATGCCCAAAGGACGTTGGCGGACGAGCAGCAGATCATGCGCACGGGCCGGCCCATCCTCGACAAGGAGCATGAGGAGACGTGGCCCGACGGCCACACCCAGTGGACCCTGACCACCAAGATCCCCTTCCGCGACGAAGAGGGACGGATTGTCGGCACCCTGGGCATTTCCCGCGACATCACCGAGCGCAAGCAGGTCAGCGAGGCGTTGCGGGTCGCTAAAGAAGCGGCCGAGGCCGCCAGCCGCGCCAAGGGGGCTTTCCTGGCCAACATGAGCCATGAAATCCGCACCCCTTTGAATGCCGTCATCGGCATGACCGAGCTGGTGCTGAAGAGCCCGCTTGCGGCCCAGCAGCGGGAATTCCTCGAGCTGGTCAGGGAATCGGGCGAGGCCTTGCTCTCGTTGATCAACGACATCCTCGACTTCTCGAAGATCGAAGCGGGCAAACTTGTGCTCGAGTCGAGCGCGTTCGACCTGTGGGAAAGTCTTGGCGACACGATGAAAACGTTCGCCGTCCGAGCGCACCAGCAAGGGCTGGAACTGGTCTGTTCCATCCATCCCGAAGTGCCCCGCATGGTGGTCGGCGACTACAACCGCCTGCGTCAGATCCTCGTCAATCTCGTCGGCAATGCCGTCAAGTTCACGGAAAGAGGAGAGGTGGGCCTGGAGGTAACGCGGGAACCCCCAGGGGAAAACGGCGTGCTGTTGCACTTTGTCGTCGCCGATACGGGCATCGGCATCCCCGTGGAGAAACAGGCGGCCATCTTCGAGATGTTCGAGCAGGCTGACGCTTCGACGACCCGCCGCCACGGCGGCACGGGCCTGGGCCTGGCCATCGCCTCGCACCTCGTCGGTCTTATGGGGGGCCGGATCTGGGTGGAAAGCGAGGTCGGACGGGGCAGCCGCTTTCACTTTGTCGTCCGCCTCGCCCCGGCTGCCGCCGAGTTTGTCGAGCCCCTGCCCCCTGAACCGGCGTGTCTGCACGGGATGCCCGTGCTCGTGGTCGATGACAACGCCACCAACCGCCGAATCCTTGACGCGGCCCTCCGCAGTTGGCAGATGGCGCCCACCACGGCGCGGAGCGCGGCGGAGGCAATCCAATTGCTGCTGGAGAGCCGGCAGAAGGGCGAACCCTTCCGCCTGGTCCTCACCGACGCTCACATGCCCTCCATGGACGGATTCATGCTGGCCGAGCAGATCAAGCAGGATTCGATTCTGGACAGCACGGTGGTCATGATGTTGACTTCGGGAGACCGCCCGGACGATATGCAACGCTGCGAAGACCTGGGAATCGCCGCCTACCTGCTCAAGCCGATCAAACAGTCGGAACTTCTCGAGGCCATCCAATTCGCCTTGGGAATCACGCTCGCCAGGAAGGAATTGCGCCAGGCCGCCAGACGGCGAGCGCCGCCCGCCGCACAACTGCGCATCCTCTTGGCCGAGGACAGCCTGGTCAATCAGAAGCTGGCAGTGGCGTTGCTGGAAGAAGAAGGGCATGTTGTCGCCGTGGCAAGCAACGGCAGGGAGGCGTGTGCGCAGGCCGCGTGCGGAGATTTCGACTTGATCCTGATGGACGTGCAAATGCCGGAGATGGACGGTTTGGAAGCAACCGCGAAAATCCGTGCCGGCGAGAAGCAATCGAAGACGCACATTCCGATCGTTGCCATGACGGCCCACGCCCTCAAGGGCGACCGCGAAAGATGTCTTGAGGCCGGAATGGACGCTTACGTCGCCAAACCGATCCGTGCCGACGAAGTGCTGGAAACCATCGGCGCGCTGATCGCCGCGACGGGAGAGTCTGCTGCACCGGCCGTTTCCGCACCGCCCGAGCAAGGTCTCGTGGACTGGACGGAAGCCCTGCGGGCGGTGCGGGGCGACCATCGATTGCTGAGAGTAATCGTAGAAGCTGCCGCGAAAGAAATTCCCAGCCAAGTCACCGCCATCCGCGAAGCAATTGCCGGCGGCAACGCGACTGCCGTGCAGTTGGCCGCCCACACGCTGAAGGGGGCCATTCGCTACTTTGCGTCCGGCGCAGGGTTCGAACAGGTGCGGCGCCTGGAAAAGATGGGGCAGAACAAGAACCTGGAAGGGGCGGAGCAATGCTTGGCTCGCCTCGAAGCCGAAGTTCAGCCGCTGATCCGAGGTCTTGCCGATTATCTGCGACGGAGCTGAAGCTGAGTGCGAAGGCTCGGGCACCCGGCGTTCGTGCAAGGCTAATCGAGCAATTTCGGCCGTTGCTGGAAGACCTGCAGGACCAGCTCGCCGAAGGCCGTGTTGGCCCAGGCGAACCAGGACCGCGTGTACCGCTTCGCGTCGTCCTTGTGAAAGGCCTCGTGCATGAACCCCGTGCCGGCGTGCGTTCGCCGCAACGTCTCCAGGCAGAGCCGGATCTCGCGGTCGTCGCTGCTGGTCAGGGCGCGGAGGATGATGCCCAGCGGCCAAATCATGTCCGGGCCGGCGTGCGGCCCGCCCGGACCTTCGGCGACCCGACCCTTGAAATAATAGGGATTGGCGTCCGACAACAACATCCGCCGCGTGGCTTGATAGAGCGGGTCCGCGGCCTCCACCGCGCCGAAGTAGGGCAGCGAGAGCAGGCTGGGGACATTGCTGTCGTCGATGCAATAAGAATTCCCGTAGCCGTCCACCTCGTAGGCGTAGACCTTGCCGAACTGCTCGTGGGGCACGATCGCATACTGCCGCAAGGCCCTCTCGACCTCATCCGCCAGGGCCCGGCATTGGAGGGCCGCGTCGCGATCGTGATGGACCGCTTCCAGCATCTCGGCGGCCTGCCGCAGGCTGACCACGGCGAAAAAGTTCGACGGCACGAGGAACGGAAAGACGGTGGAATCGTCGCTGGGTCGGAACATGGAACAAATCAGCCCGACGGGCTTGACCGGGCGGCCGTAGCCGGACCCCGGCAAGCTGTCGGTGGGCGTGGTGGTTTGCCGCTGGAAGCGGTATGGTCCCCGGCTCGTCTTGCGCTGTTGCTCGCGGAAGGTTTGCAGCGTCTTGGCGATCGCCTTGCGCCAGGCGGCGTCCAGCGGCGCGGCGTCGCCGGCGGTTTTCCAGTAGTGGTAAGCCAGGCGGATCGGAAAGCACAACGAGTCGATCTCCCACTTCCGCTCGTGGACCCCCGGCTTCATCTCGGTGTGGTCGTCCTTCCATTGGCTGAGCTTGCTCTCGTCCTTGTAGAAGGCGTTGGCGTAGGGATCTTTGAGGATGCAGCGGGTTTGGCGGTTGATCACGCCCGCGATGAGTTGTCCCAAGGCGGGGTCTTCCTTGATCAACGGCAAATACGGCCAGACTTGCGCCGTGCTGTCGCGGAGCCACATGGCGTCGATGTCGCCGGTGATCACGTAGGTGTCGGGCCGGCCGTCCCGGACGCCGACGTTGACGGTCGTGTCCAGGGTGTTGGGAAAGCAGTTCTCGAACATCCAGGCCAGTTCCCGATTGCCCGCCGAGCTTCTTACGCGGCGGATGAGCCGTTCCACGGCGGCGCTTTTGAATTTGCGCCGCGACTCCGGCGTCCGCACCGCGGGGAAGGCGGTCGCTTCCGCCCAGGCCCGCGACGTGCCCATCAGGCCGGCGGCCGTCACGGAGGCGGCGCCAAGGAATTGTCTTCGGTTCATGATCTGCAACCCTTCAGCAAAGTGGCATTTCAAGTTCGATGGTCATCGCACCTTGGTCCCTTCCGAAGGGCCCTACTTACGCCGCCGGAAAAAGCGGTAGCAAGCTGCCGCAATCCAGAGCGTCGCCAGTAATGCCAGCGTGCCCGGTTCCGGCACGGGCGAGACCGCCGCCGGAGCAGACGGCGCAGCGGCAGGCGCCGCGGCGAAGATCGCCGCCGCGTCGGCGCCGATGGTCAGGCTCGTGCCGTCCTCCAGGGCGGCGGGCGAAGCCAGGACCAGCGTGCCGTCCTGGACATCCGTGCCGCCGCTGTAGGTGTTCGATCCGCTGAGCACCATTGTGCCGTTGCCAATCTTGATCAGGCTTCCGCCGCTGTTGGCACTGGCCCCGCCGGCATCGGCGATGGTCCCGGCGAAGGTTGTCGAGGTGTTGTCTCCGCCGGTGGTGAGCGTGCCGCCGCCGAGGGCGACCGTGCCGGTGGCGTCGCCGGAGAGCGAGGCGATCGTCTGCGCGGAACCGTTCAGGTCCAGCATGCTCCCGCCGGTGATCGAGACGGGCGATCCGCTCGGCAACTGCCCGGCGATGTTGCTGGAGATGTTGTTCAAAGTGGCGCTGTAGAGGGTCGCGATATCGGACGGCGTGAGGGCCCGCTGATAGAAATAGAAGTTGTCGAGATAGTTGGCAAACTGCTGGGCGTTATCACTGCCGCGGGCGCCGATGCTCCAGATGTCCGAGGTACTTGCCCACGTCGTCTGCGAGACATACGTCCCGTCGATGTAGAACTTGGTCCAGCCGGCGCTGGCGTTTCCGACGGTGGTGAGCATGTGCCAGCCGTTGTCGCCGGTGGTAATGGTGCCGCCGCTGTTCTGGTTACCGCCCCACAAGCTCTCGATGGAGTTATCCGGGGTATGGATGATGGTCTGGTAGGAATCGTCAGTGCCGGCGTGATAGAGGGTGCGCCATTCGGAATTGTTGCCTCCCATGTCTCCGGAAGGGAAGATTCCGCGATACCAGATCGAGGCGGTCCAGTTCCCGCCGCTGAGGTCCAAGCCGACGTTGCCAGGACCCTGGTTGACGGCCAGGAAGCCGGTGTTACTGTTGCCGCCGGTAAGCTGCATCGCGCTGCCGTCGGGCGCGGTGGGGTTGGCGACAATCGTGGCGCCGCTGCTGAGGGTGGCATTCTTCGGACTGCCCAGCGAGCCGTCGTTGTTGACGGTCGTGCCGTTGACATTGGTGAACGAATAAATGGCCGCTGCCCCGCTGGGCGGCCCGAGAGCGAATCCGATTTGCAGCGTGCCGCCGCTGATGATGGTGCTGCCCGTGTAGTTGTTGTCCGCACTGTACAGAACCACGGTGCCGCCGCCGGCGCCATTGACGACGAGATTGTTGGCGCCGGTCAATGGGTTGACCACGGTGAGTTTGCCACCGCCGCCGCCCAGGCGATAGCTCGAACCCGAGGGGGTCAACGTGCCGGAATAGACCTGGCTGCCAATGGCGCCCAGACTTGCATTGGGGAGGCTGGCGCCGGCGGTGGAACTGAAGTCCAGGTTGTTGCTGCTGCTGACCACCAGGGCCATGACCGACGTGTTGCTGTTCTGCACGATGCGGTTGAGGAAGCCGTTGTCCATCGGGTAGGCGGCGGCCGCGATGCCGCCGTTGGCCACGGTCACGCTGCGGCCGCTGCCGCCGATCGAGCCGGGGGCGGCGAACTGCAACACGCCGGCGTTGATGGAAGTGCTGCCGGAGTAGGTGTTCGCAGTGCTGCCCAGGACCAGCGTGCCAAGATTGTTCTTGACGATTCCGGACGCGCCGCTCACCACTCCGCTCAAGATGAGCGTCGTGGCGCTTTGCACGTCGAAGGTGGCCGTGCCGCCGGTGAGCGTGGCCGACCCGAGCGTCAGGCTGGCGCCGCTGTCGCCGGTGAGCGAGAGCTTATGATTGCCGATGGTGAGATTGCCCATCTGCGCCGTCAGGCTGGTGCGCACGTCCACGGTGGAGTCGGAGTTTACCACCAGATCATTGTTGAGGAGGTTGCCATCGCTCTGCAGGCCGCTGAGCGCAAAGATCATCAGTCCGCCGCCGCCGCTGGTGACGTTGAACGTCACCGAGTCGAGCACCTTTGATTGGTCGACCGTGGGGACAGCGAAATCGTTCTCGAAGAGGCTCAACTGACCCGCGTAGAAAGTGTTCCAACCGCCGCCCGAGTTCACCAATCCCGCATTGGTATAGGCGAAGGGATCCGCGGTGCTGGCGCCGCTCGTCCAGTCGGGGTAGGGATTGGCGCTGAACGTATAAGTGGAACTGTCGGCGAAATTCAGGGTGAGATTGTAGTTTCCGCCACCCTGGCCCGAGAACAAGAGTTGCAGGGCGCTGAACTTCGCCGGATTGTTCATGGTCATCGTCAGCGATGCGCCGTTGCCCACGGCCGCCACGTTGTTGGGATAGGCATTCGTGGTGCCGGAGTTCGGGCCGTAGGGTTGGAGTTGGAATAAGGTGTGCCCGCCGCCGGGCTGGGTGTAGACGCTGCTGAGCGTGCCGCCGGTGGCGGCCCAATTGGGCAAGCCCTGCGCCGAGTTCGGCGCGCCCTTCTCGTACCACCACCAACCGTTGTACTGGACGTTGGTCCCGGCGCTGGGAGTGGAGGCCGAGGCTTCGGCGATATCGTCCCCGGTGAAACCGGTGACGCTTACCGGGCCGCTGTAGGGCGTGCCGGCTGCGAGCCGGAGGGTGCCGCCATTGAGAGTGACGGCGCTATTGCCGAGGGCCGCGCCGCCGGCACTCACCAACACGCCTTGGGCGACGGTGGTCCCGCCCGTATAGCCGCTAACTCCCGAAAGGGTCTGGGTGCCGCTGCCCGTCTTGATCAAGGCGATATTGCCGTTGATCCCGGCCGCCGAACTGTTGGTGGCGTTGTTGTTGCCGACGGTGAGAGTACTCAAGGCGGCCGCGCTATTGACGATCTGGCCGGCAACTGCGCCGCTGGCGCCGCCCAGACCGTTGATCGCGGGATTCTGGCCGGCCAGGTCCAGCGTGCCGCCGGCGGCAGCGCCGCCGTTGACCGCCACGTTGACGGCGGGCAAGGCGCCGGCCGCGCCAACCGTGAGCGTGCCCGCCGAGACCGACACGTCGCCGCTAAAGCTACTGGCGTGGGCCAGCGTCAAGCCGCCGCCGCCCGACTTCGCCAGTCCGCCGGAGCCGCTCAGGGCCCCGTTCAGCACCAGGGTTCCCGTATCCACTTGAATCGTGGCGGCCGGGATATTCAGATTGATCGGGTGGGCGTCGGCAAAGCCGGCCGTGGCCTCCAGCGTCCCGCCGTTGAACAGCAGGAGGCTGGTGGCGGCGCCCAGGCTAGCGGGGTTATTGATCTGCAACACGCCCGCATTGAGCGTGGTACCGCCGGAGTAGGTGCTTGCGGTGCCGCTGAGCAGCATCGTGCCAAGATCGATCTTGACGATTCCGGACGTGCCGCTCACGGCCCCGCTGAGCACCAGGGTCGTCGCGCTTTGCACGTCGAAGGTGGCCATGCTGCCGGTGAGCGTGGCCGAGCCGAGCGTCAGGCTGGCGCCGCTGTCGCCGGTGAGCGAGAGCTTGTTATTGCCGATCGTGAGGTTGCCCATCTGGCCCGTCAGGGCGTTGCGCACGTCCACGGTGGAATCGGAGTTTACGATCAGATTATTATTGTTGAACTCGTTGCCGACCAGCGGGTTGTCGCTGAGCGCGAAGATCATCAGACCGCCGCCGCCGCTGGTGACGTTGAACGTGACCGAGTTAAGGACCTTCGACTGGTCGATCGCGGGGACTGTGAAATCGTTCTCGAAGAGGCTCAACTGATTCGTGTAGAAGCCGCCCGAGTACACCAGTCCCGCGTTTTGATAGGCGAAGGGGTTGGCGGCGGTAGCGCCGTTCGTCCAGTCCAAATATGGATTGGTGCTGAACGTATAGGTCGAATTGTCGGCGAAGTTCAGGGTGAGGTTGTAGTTCCCGCCGCCCTGGCCGCTATACAGCAGTTCAAGACCGCCCACCTTGGACGGATTGACGAGCGGCATGGTGAGCGATCCGCCGTTAGGCACGGCCGCCACGTTGCTGGGATGGGTGGTCACGCCGCCGGAAGTCGTGCCGTAGGGTTGGAGTTGGAACAAGGTGTGCCCGCCGCTGGGTTGGCTGTAGACGCTGCTGAGTGTACCGCCGGTGGCAGCCCAATTGGGCAAGCCCTGCGACGAGCTTGGCAAGCCCTGCTCGTACCACCACCAGCCGTTGTACTGGACGTTGGTCCCGGCGGCGGGACTGGAGGCCGAGGCTTCGACAATATCGTCCCCGGTGAAACCGCTGACCGCCAGGGGCTGCCCGGTGGGTGCGGGGGCAGGAAGTGCGGCCAGGCGGAGGGTGGCGCCATTCAAGGTGACCGGGCCGCTGCCGAGGACGGCGTTGTTGCCGGCTACCAACACGCCTTGGGCGACCGTGGTCCCGCCCGCATAACTGTTGAGAGCGGTCGTACTGCTATTGGCGATCGTCAAGGTGCCGCCGCCGATCTTCGTCAGGCCGCCCACACCGGTGATCTGGCCGGTGAACGTGGAGTTCAGGCCGTTCGTGTCGATTATCCCATTGCCTGCATTCAGCGTGACCGGCCGGGGGGAATTGATGCCGCTGGTGACCGTCTGCAGCGTGCCGCCGTCAAAGACGATTCCGCCGCCGTTGCCAAGCTTGGAGTCGCTGCTGACTTGCACCCGGCCGGCGTTGATGTTCGTGTTGCCGGTGTAGGCGTTGGAAGCGGCCAGCAACAGGGTGCCGGCGCCGGTCTTGGTCAGGTCGCCGCTGCCGCTCACGACGCCGTTGAGCGTGACGGTGCTCGATCCGCTGACGGTCAAGGGGTTGCCGCCGTTGTCGATGGTGCCCTTGGTCGTGGTCACGATCGGACCGGCTTGGGCGTTCAGGGCGATGCCGCCAGAACTCGGGTCGACGGTCAACGGCAGGTTGATCGTCTGGCTGCTGGGCGAGAAGTTGATGATGTCGCTGGTCATGGTCAATCCGCTGCCGCTGAGCGTATAGCTCCCCGGGGCCGGGCCGAAGGAGATGCCCGCAAAACTGCTGCCGCCGACATCGTTGTTGACGGTCATCCGCGGCGTCGTGCCGTTGAAGGCCACGGTTTGGCCGCTGGCCGGCGGGGTCGTCCAGTTCCCGGCGTCGCTCCAATTGGCGTCGCTGCCGCTGCCACCGGTCCACAACGGGGCGGCGGTGATCGTCACCGCGATCCAAGTATTCGTTGGATCATAGCCGAAGGTGTAGTTCTTCAAGGCGGCACGGTTCCCCACCCGTAAGGCTACGGAGGGGTCGGTCCCCTGCACCGCGCCGTTGAACTGAATCAGGTTGAGCACATCGCCCGGGTTCGGGGGGTACGGGCTGATGCCGTCGCTCATATTCAACAGGTTCACCGAGATATTGTTGCCCAAGGTCAAACCATTGAAGGCGCTAGTGGTGATCAGGTCGCTGTCATTTGCCGGGTTGGCGGGATCGATCTTGAAGCTGACGGCGCTTCCGGTCTGGAGGTTGAGCGACGGGGTGGCGACGTTGCTGGGACCGCCCGGCACGCCCACGCTGAACAGTCCGCCGCCGGCGACGGTGATGCCGCCGTTGAAGACGCCGTTGCCGCCGCCAACGGCGCCGCTGTTGATCATCAACGGGCCGGCCATGGCAGAGCTGGCGCCGACGAGCATAAGCTTGCCGGCGGCGACCGTGGCCGGGCCGGTAAACGTGTTGTTGCCGCTGAGGGTCAACGTGTTGGGCCCGACCTTGGTCAAGTTGTTGGCGCCGCCGATGACGCCGGCAAAGGTCGTGTTGCTGATGCCGTTGACGGTCAGGTTGCCACCCAGGTTGACCACAGCCGCCGCCGAGCCGCTGAGCGGTCCGATGATCTGGCTGCCTTCCACGTCCAACACGCCGTTGGAAATGTTGACGGGCGAAGTGCTGGGCAGGGTGTTCGCTCCGCTGAACGCGGCTTGATACAAGCTGGCAACCTCGGTCGCGCTGAGCGCGCGTTGGTAGACGTAGACGTCGTCGAGCTCCTGGGCGAAGGGCTGGGGGCTGCCGCCGCCTTGCCCGTTGCCGACGCAGTACAGGTTCGTGTTGGCGGCCGAAGCACTCGAGCCGACGAGGTTTCCGTCGATATAGAATGTCGTGGTCCCGTTGCCACCCGTGTTGGTGCCCACGGCCGTGAGTTGGTGCCACCCGCTGGCGACGCTCCCGTTGCTCATGTCGTAGACAGGGCTGGCCTGCCACCAGAAACCGCCCCGGTTCGTCACCGCGCCAATCCCGTAGTCGCCGTTGGGGTGTTCGTGGTTTATGACGATCCACTGGTTAGCGGCCTGATTCTGGAACAGGCAATCCCATCCGGAGCCTCCACCGGAGGTGTACGGGCCGTTGAACCAGGCCGAGAGCGTCCAGGTGGAGCTGCTCAGATCGATCGGGTTGGGGATGAGCATCGAGTCGTAACTGCCGCCACTGGCGCCGTTGGAGCGGATCGTGAGGACGTTGCCGCCGTGCAGGCCGCCGCCGGCGGTGATGGTTGCACCGCTGAGCAGGCCGTTGGCCGCAGTGCCCAGCGAGCCAAGATTCGGGATCGTCGTCGTTCCCGGCGCCAGGTTATCGAAAGAATAGGCGGCCGCCGCGCCGTTGACGGAAAAGCCCGCAGACGTCAAGCCGGTCAGTTGCAACGTGCCGCCGCTGACCAGCGTGGCGCCGCTGTAGGTGTTCGCGCTGGAGAGGGTCAGCATGCCGCTGCCGGTCTTGGTCAGTCCGTTGCCGCCGCTGAGGACGCCGGAGTAGGTGGTGCTGGCGTTGTTGCCGCCAATGGTCACGGCGGCGACACCCAGGGCGAGATTGCGGGCGCCGGTCAGGCCGCCGAGGGTCGCGGCGGGCAGGTTGTTGAAGGTCACGCTGCCGCTGTCCGCCACGTTCATGTCCAGCGTCGAACCCTGCAAGGCCAGGGAATGGCCTACGCTGAGGATGCCGGAATTGACGCGGGTGTTGCCCGAGAAGGTGTTCGCGGCGTTCAAGGCCAGGGTGCCGGCGCCGTTCATGCTCAGGGCCCCGGCGCCGCTGATGCTGCCGCCCAGGGTGACGTTGGCGCTGCCCGTGATGGCCAGGGGATAACCGCCGTTGTTGATCGTGCCGCTGCCGCCGGTGACGATGGGGCCGGCGACAGCCATGAACTGCCGCGTGCCGGCGCCGGCGAGCGTCATCGGCAGGTTGATGGTCTGGGTGTTGGGCGAGTTGTTGAGGATGTCGCCGGTCAGCACAATCGCGTTGCCATTGTGGGTGAACGCGCCGGCGGTCGGGTTGAAGGTCATGCCGTTATAGGTTGTGCCCGCCGGCTGGTTGTTGTTGGTGATCAAGTTCGTGGTGCCGTCGAACACCAGTTGATCGCCGGGGAGGATGGCCACACCCGTCCAATTGGCAGCCGTGGTCCAGTTGTTGTTCGCACCGCCGCCGTTCCATTGCGGGAAGTGCCGACCGTGAGGGTGATGAAGTCCGAGGGCGTGGTCGTGGTGCCGAAGATATAGCGCGTGCCGGGGTTCTTGTTGGCCACCGAGAGGCCATAAACCCCGTATCCCTGCAAGGCGCCGGAGTAGCCCATGATGTCGAAGGTATAGAGGCCGCCGTTGGGATTGAAGGGGCTGGCGCCGTCTTGCCCATACAGGTCCACTTCGGCCCCGTTGGCGATGGTCAGGCCGTTGCTGCCGCTGACGAGCAGCCTGTCGTTGGCCGTTCCGTTGTTCAGGGCCTTGATATCCAGGAAGCTGCCGGCGGCAAGCGAGACCGTGGCGGCGCTGAGCGAACCGGGGGTAAAGGTACCGCCGACAGAGGGCGTGCCGGGGGCGACATGACCGCCCGCCAGGGCGAAGATCGGCGGCAGGGCGGCGTTGTTGCCGCTCAAGGTGCCGCTGTTTTGCACCGTCAGGCTGCTGCTGGCCAGCGAAGTGGCGGGGACGACCGCCAGCCGGCCGGAGTTGACCGTGGTCGGACCGGTGTAGGTGGCGGTGCCGGCGAGGGTCAAGGACGCCGTGCCGGACTTGAATAATCCGCCTGGACCCTGCAGGGCCCCGGAGTAGGTGCTGTTGGCGACGCTGTTGATCGTCAGCGTGCCGCCGCCGATGTTGACCGTGCCGCTGGAGCCCGTCAAGGGCCCGATCGTCTCGCTGCTCAGGGCGTTGAGAAAACCGCTGCCCGACATCGTGACGGTGGAGGTAGCGGGCAGCACGTTGCCGGCCCCGCCGCCCCCGGCCCCGACCAAGCTGTTATACCACTGCTGGGCCATCCACGAATAGCCGTAGTCATTAGGATGGAGGCCGTCGCCGCCCATGCCTGCTTGAGGCCAGGCGCTGTTCGTGCCCGCCGCATAGGGGAACGGGTTATTGGTGCCATAGCCGTTCATGTCGGCCAGCACGACGTTGTAACCCTTGGCCTGCTCCGCAGCGACCAGGGCGATAATCGCCTGGTTGTAGGTGTACTCCCAATCGCTGCTCGTCGTGGAGTGGGCCCTGGGCGTGATTTCCGCCAGGAGGGTCTCGGCGCTGGGGTCCTGCGCATGGATGATGTCGAGGGTCCCCGCCACCTGGCCGATGGGGGTGTTCGGGCTGTTGATGTCGCCCACGGGCAGCGTGCCGGCGTTGTTGGTGCCGATCATCAAGGTGATGTAGTCGGGCAGCAGGTTCCCGGCAGTACCAGCGGTGTTGCCGTTCCCGTAGCCGGTGGCGAGGGTGGTAAGCCAGGAGCTCATGTTGCTCTCGATCTGGCCGGTGGTCCAACCGCCCCAGCCATCGTGCCATTGCTGCGCGGGGGGCAGAGTCCCAGGGCCGGTATTGTGGGTGCCGACCATTTGGACGTTGGTATATCCGCCGGCGACCAGGTCGTTGTAGAGGGCGCCGCGGTAGCCGTAGCCGATGGCGCTGTTGGCGATGCCCTCGGTGATCGAGTCGCCCACGCACATGATCTTGGCGCTGGTCGAGAGGCCGCCCAGGGTGAGGGTGCCGGCGGTGACGAAGGTGCCCCCGCCATAGGTGTTCGCGCCGCTCAGGCTGATATTGCCGTTGCCGACCTTGGTGATGCCGCCGCCGCCGCTCAGGACGCCGGAATAGAGGGGCGAGGTGACGGCGGCGCCCAGCGCGCCGATCGAGAGATTCGTATTGCCCAGGTTGAGGTTGCGGGTGCCGATCAAACCACCGAGGGTGGCCGCGGTCTGGCTGCCGAAGCTCAGTGTGCCGGCATCCGCCGCGTTCATGTCGACCACGGTATTCTGCAAGGCCAGCGGATGGCCCACGATCAGCGTGCCGGCCTGGATACGGGTATTGCCCGCATAGGTATTCAGCGAGCTGGCCAGCGTCACGTTGCCGGGACCGGTGACGGCCAGCCCGCCGAGCCCGGTGATCGCGCCACTCAAGGTGCAGGAACTGATCCCGCCGACCATAAGCGTGCCGCCGCCGTTATCCATGGTGCCCAAGGCCGTGGTGACGATCGGCCCGCCTGCGGCGTTGATCGTGCCTCCGGAGGAAAACAGCACGGGCAGGTTGAGCGTCTGGGTGTTGGGCGAATAGTTGGTGATGGGGCCGGTCAGGGTGACGGCGCTGCCGCTGTGCGTGAAGGCCCCCGCGGATGTATAGAAGAGCATGCCGGCATAGGTTTGGCCGGCCTGGTCGTTGTTGGTGGCCAAACGTGTGCTGCCGTCGAAGCACAGGATGCCGCCGGGAACAAAGTTGGCCCAGTTATTTGCATCACTCCAGTTGTTGGAACTGGAGCTGCCGCCGTTCCAGACCGGATTCGTGACCGCCAGGCCGACGGTGAGCGTGACGCTGTTGCCGGCGGTGCCGAACGTGTACGTCAGGTCCGACAAGGGGTTGGCCACCGAGATCGCCGAGGCGGGGTCGCTGCCGTAGAGCGAGCCGGCATTGTTCATGAGGGTGAAGGTGCCGGTTCCGTAGAACTGGCCGGCGCCGTTGGGCGAATAGAGGTTGACATTAATGCTGTCGCTGCCGATTGTCAGCGCACTGGAAACGTTGATCTGGTCATAGTTGCCGGCGCTGGCGGCTTTGAAACCCAAGGTGCTGCTGGCCGCGATGTTGAGCGAACCGACGTTGAGGACGCCGGTGGAATTCGAGGCGTTGCCGGCGGGGAGCAAGGTGCCGCCGCTATTCAGCGCGATGCTGTCGATGGCGGGGGTGGCGGCAGCGGTGGCGAACGTGCCGCCGCTGTTGATCGTCACCCCGTTGCCGGAGACATTGGCCAGGCTGGCGGCGCCGATGAGGTTGAGCCGGCCGCCGTTGACGGTCGTGCCGCCGCTGTAGCCGTTGGCGGCGGTAAAATTCAACGTGCCCGCGCCGCCGAGGGTCACGCCGCCCGTGCCGCCGATGCTGTTGTTGAAGGTCAGCGAGTCGCTGCCGCTGGCGACGGTGATTGCGGCCGTGCTATTGAGGGTTACGAGCGAGTTGATGAAGTGCGTGCCGCTGACACTCACCGGGACGGAGTTGGAACCGTTATCGAAGATAAGCGAATTGCCGCCCGAGCTGGCGACCGTGACACTGGGGACCGAGTTTTGAAACGTCAGGGAGTTGATCGTCCGGTTGCTGCTGCCCAAGTCGATGCTGGCAGCCGAAGGCCCGCCGGGAACAGCCCCCAGAGTAATACCGACGCCGGCCCCGGGCGTGGCGCCGGCCTGCCAGTTGGCGGCGGTGCCCCAATCGGCGCCGGACGCGCCGGTCCATGTATTGGGGTTGCCGACCAAGACAATAAGGTTCTTCAGCGTATAGTTACCCGCATTGTTGGCGAAAGTCCAGTCGGGGTTGTTCACGGGTTGGTTGCCGATGCCGATGTCGATGTTCGAGCCGCCGTTGCCGCCCCAATTGTTGATCGCCAACAGCGTCTGGCCGGCCCCGTAGTTGCTGATCTGCATCGAGCCGTAATTCCCGGTTGTGGCCTGGTCACCAAAGTCGAACGTGTTATTGTTGTGCCCGGGACATTGTAGGCGTTGTTCTGTGCGTAATTGGTCCCCCAAAACTCGACGTTGCCCGTGGCGATGTTGTTCCCCGTCACGATGCCCGCGACATTCGACGCGACGTCCATGTTGACGACCGCCCCGGGGCCGGTTGTCGGGCTGGCCGAGTTGTAGTACCAGACCACCCCGTTGCCGTCGGTGGGATTGTTGGTGGTGTGGTAGGGCACGCCAAGTAGCGCCGGGTTGGTGGAGAACGGCGCGGCGTCCATCGACACGTAGACGTATTGCAGAGAACCGCCGCTGGTTTGCAACTCCAGGAAATACGCGACGCGGCTGAAGGAGCCCGGCACGATGGAGGCCGAATTGTTTACCGCATAGGGAATGCTGGCTGCGCTGGGCCATTGAGCGGCATTGGGGATCTGCAGGGCATAGTCGATCTGCATGCCTGCGGCCTCGGGCACGTATTGGTAGGCATCCTGGGTCCAATCGGCCCGCGCGTGCCGCACGCCCCCTCCGAATGCGATGGCAATCGCCAATGAAAAGTAAATGGAACGAAATACCACACGCAAGAGATGACGGGAACCCATAATATGCCCCTCTTTCTACGATGTTGGCACAGATCGGAACTAGAGCGACACCCAGGCCGCGAGAGAATTCGTCGTGGTCAAGGAGACTGGCTATTTCAGCCCGGAGACATCTGCTTGTCTGACCGACGGCAATGCGAAGATGGTCGTTGAGGTAGGAGACACTCGTCCACGACGCCAAGCCGAAAAACGTACCTCCCCACCGACGATTATGCAGAAAATGGAGTTCTTGTCAAGCAAAAGTTCAAATTATCTAGCTGAATTCCTCACTTCCCCCGCATGCGAATGTTGCGTCCCGCGCTCATCGTTGCACAGTTTTCGCTCGTTTTAATGGTTTAATTGCAGGCGGCGGGCAAGGGCGGAGGCATTGATCGATCGCGACCGGCGGACGACCTCCGCCTTCCCGACGTCAACTCATTGTTAGCCCAACGATCACGATGCCAATCGTGCCTAGTATTGTCACCGCCGAGAACACGGTTCCAAGTATAGCGAAGATTTTCTTCCGGTCCTGCTGCACCAACCCTGCAATCCCGAGCACAAGTGCTACGAGCGATACGAACAGGAGTGCAAACAAGCACAGGCCGACCATAACCGCGACTGCAGATTCTTCGTCCATGCCTCCCGGCGTTGTCGCTTCGATCACGCCGGCGACAATGACGAGGAGGAAAATCAGAACTCCCGAGACGATACTTAGAATGAACGACGCAATGCCAAGGCCCGAATGTGGTTGCTCTTCCACGGTTTTCTCCCTATTCGCCGCCGGACTTAACCTAAATCGTGATTTCCCATTCCGTGATTCTAGCCGGGCGCGCCCCCCTGCCGCAAGTTCGTGGTTGACTAATGGTCGAACCCGTTGTATTCTATTACTAATATATTGCGTCTGACGCAATTTGCTAATACTAGAGTATAAACATGGCCACCACGCTTGGGAAGATTCAAACACAGCTTTTTGCCTACGTGCAGATGCGACGGTTGCAGACCGTCGGCACCGGCGAACTGGTCCGCGCCTTGGCCATTACCCCGCAACAGGAGCGGGAACTGCTCAGCCGCCTGGCCCGCCGCAGCATGATCGCCAGGGTTTGCCGGGGGCTGTATCTGGTTCCGCCACGATTGCCCCCGGGCGGGAAGTGGAGCCCAAGCGAGTTCCTGGCGCTGTCCACGCTGATCGGAATCCAAGGTGGCCGATACCAGGTCTGCGGCCCAAGTGCCTTCTATCGCTACGGCTGGGACAACCAGATCCCGAACCGGCTGTATGCCTATAACAACCGCATCACCGGCGGACGGAAGATCGGGTCGGTGGCCATGACGCTCATTAAGCTGACCGACGAGCGGCTGGGAGAGACTGAGACCATCAAGACGCCGGAGGGCATCGAGGCGGTCTACTCTTCGCGTGTCCGGTCGTTGATCGACGCCGTGTATGACTGGTCGCGGTTCGATAGCCTGCCCCGTGGTTACGATTGGATTCGCGCCGAACTCGCCCGTGACCCGGGAATAGCCACGGAGATTGTCCGGGTTGCCTTGCAATATGGAAATGTCAGCACCCTTCGTCGCCTGGGAAAGTTGCTGGAACTGGAAGGTGCGGCTGAATCCCTCCTGCGCAAGCTGGCAGGAAAGCTCACGCCGTCTTCGGCGCTGATTCCTTGGGTGCCGATTTTGCCGAAGCGGGGCACCGTGGATCGGCGCTGGGGGATTATCGTCAATGATGAGCCGTGAGTCCCGCAACTATCACGAAGACGTCGATCTGTTCCGCGCGGCGTTGTCCTACACGCAGTCGGAAACAGGCTTCAGCGCCCGGCTTGTCGAGAAGGACTACTACAGTTCCCTTGTCCTGGAGGACCTGGTCGCCATAACGAGCCCGCAGTGGGCGTTCAAGGGTGGAACCTGCTTGAGCAAGGTCCACAGCGATTTCTACCGCATGAGCGAGGACCTGGACTTCGCTTATTCGGTCCCGGTGGACGTACCCCGCTCCCAGCGCAGCAAGATGATAGTGTCGATGAAGGACCATTTCGCGAAGATCGAAAGGCGGCTCGATTGTTTCAAGCTCGTCGAGCCACTTCGGGGATTCAACAACTCGATGCAGTACATCGGGATTTGGAGCTACAAGTCCGTGGTGACCGGCCAGGACGAGTCGATCAAGGTCGAGTTCAGTATCCGGGAACCGATCCTGGAACCCGTGGAACACCTGCCCGCACGGACACTCTTGGTAGATCCTTTTCGTCAGACAGCAATGGTTGCGCCCGTGAAACTTCCCGCGTTGTCGTGCCGCGAGACCTACGCCGAGAAACTACGAGCGGCTCTGACTCGGCGTGAGCCTGCGATCCGCGATTTCTACGACATCGACCAGGGTATCCGGTCAGGCCGGTTGAAAACGGACGAGCGGCGATTGATCGACCTTGTCCGCAGCAAGCTGGCCGTGCCGGGAAATGATCCCCTCGACGTATCCGCCGAAAAGCATGAGATTCTGATCAGGCAGGTCCAAGGTCAACTTCGCCCAGTCCTGCGAGAAGCCGACTACACCGCCTTCGACCTGAAGCGGGCCTTCCGGATCGTGGCCCAGATCGCCGCCACGTTGCGAGAAGGGTGAAACCGCAAGATCTCGCCGGGACTACTTCCGCGAGCAAATAAGTCCACGATCTCATCGTATGCTTTTTCCATAGTCTGCGTGCAACTACCGTAGCATAGTATCGGCGAAATGGACTGAGGGGTAGATCAGAGGTAGAGTTGATTGTGTGGCCGCCGCCGAATTCGTACAATAACCGCATGACTCTGCCACAAAATGAACTGCTAAGAAAGATCCCTTCCGTGGAAGTGCTGTTGGAGGCGGCGGAAGCCCGCTGGCCCCCGGCGGAAGTTCCCCGCCGGGTCACCGTCGCCGCGGTCCGCGCTGCGGCGGCCGCTGCCCGCGAATTGTTGCCGACGATGGCGACGCCCCCCGCGGATGCCGAGGCCGTCCGCGAGATGATCCTGACCGACGTTGCCGGGCGGATCAAGGCGACCCTCGCACCCCACTACCGCAAGGCGATCAACGCCACGGGAATCATCCTCCACACCGGGTTAGGCCGGGCCGTGCTGGCGCCACAGGCCCTGCGGCAGATCGTCGCGGCGTTGTCCGGGTTTTCGGTCTTGCAGATCGATGTGGACGGCGGTCAGCGATCGCAACGGGACGAGCGGATCGAGGATCTCCTCCGGCTGCTCACCGGCGCCGAGGCGGCCACCGTGGTCAACAACAACGCCGCCGCCACGGCGATCGTGCTCAATACCGTGGCCACCGGCAGAGAAGTGATCGTTTCCCGCGGCCAGTTGGTGGAAATCGGCGGCTCCTTTCGCCTGCCCGAAATCATCGCCGCCGCTGGCGCGAAGCTCGTCGAGGTGGGCACGACCAACAAGACCCACCTGCGCGATTACCAACGGGCGATCAGCGAACGCTCGGCGGCAATCCTCCGCGTCCATCCCAGCAACTACAAGCTCGTGGGCTTCACCGCGGAAGTACCCCTGGAGGAATTGGTCGGCCTTGGCCGGACCCACGGCCTGACGGTCATCGACGATGTCGGCGCCGGGCCGCTCATCGATTTCTCGCAGTTCGGTTTCGAGAAGGAGCCAGCGCTGGCCGAGTCGATAGCCGCGGGCTCCGACGTGGTCACCTGCAGCGGCGACAAGCTGATCGGTGGCCCGCAAGCGGGGATCCTGCTGGGCAAGACGCGTTGGATCGAGGCCATCCGCAAGAATCCGCTGGCCAGGATCATCCGCCCGGACAAGCTGACGCTGGCCGCGCTGGAGGCCACTCTCGTGCTGTTTCTCGACCATGACCGGGCCTTGCGCGAAGTCCCGACACTTCGCATGCTCCGCCGCGATCTGGCCGATATCCAGGCGCAGGCCGAGCGGATTGCCGCAGCCATTGGGGCCGCGGTGCCCGGCGCGAAGGCCGCGGTCGTCGAGGGCTTCTCGCAGATGGGAAGCGGCTCGCTGCCGGGCCAGGACCTGCCGACGCGCCTGGTCGCGGCCCAGGCCGAGAACCTTCCCGAGGGCGAGATCGCCCGCCGTCTGCGGCGGCACGACCCGCCCGTCTTTGCACGGGTTGGGCAGGGGCGCGTGCTGGCCGATCCGCGCACGCTCCTGGACGGGGAGGAGGCCGTTCTCGTGGCGGCGTTTTGCAGCGCATTACGTGAAGGCTGATTAGCCCCGAAAGCTGGAATATCGGTCACTTCCCCTTTGCCGCCAGCTTTTCCGCCTCTTTCAGCATGTCGATCACGGCGTCCGCCCACGGTTCTTTTAAGTAAGGAACGGCTGCCACGGACTTATCGACCCTGCTTCCGCTCCAGTAATTCGCGAAGCCGTGCCGCCTCCTCCGCGCTCAGGCCGGCCACAAACTCCGGTGGCAAAGCCCGCAGCACTTCCTCCGGCGACAGCCCCCGCAGCCGCTCCTCAATGGGGGCCTTTCCAGCATTATCGCCGCCTGCATGGCAATTTCCTCCTGACAAGCGAGCCACAATACGTCCTTTGTCACACTGCGCTGCGTGTCATCGCAAGGGTTGGCGGTTGATGGAAACGAAGCAATTCAAGGATCGGTTGCCGGCTCGGGAACTGTCAATCCGGTTGGAGACAGAATGCGAAGTGCGCCGGCAGAAACGGTGGTGTGATCAAAGGTGGCCGGATCATGAACGGTCCAGCGTCATCCCGTAATCGTACGGCGGCAGGCTCACGATGCCGGGAGGCAAGAGGGCCTGGAATGACGGCCGTGGGCCGGGGCCGCGACAGTGGGTGTCAAGAAAAATTGCGGCACTGAGCGGCGAATTTGCCGCGCACGGGTTAGGCGTGATTACCAATCATAGGGGATTGCGTCGCATTTCCTTGAGTGAACGGCTGTGGGTCAATCGTGACCGTCTGCTCCGCGGGGATCGCGTTCAAGGCGTGCGGACCGTGCTGCTGCCAAGCGAGGAACAGCAGGCCGACCGGCATCTGACGCAACTCCGGCAACGACTCGTGCTCAAGCGGACACAAACGCTCAACCAGATCTGATGTGGAGCTCCACATCAGATCTGTTCAAACTCGACGCGGCTGAGAAAGACGCCTAGAACGGAGGAATCTCCGCAAGAAAAACAATGGCTAACTTCACATAATTCGGAGCTTCACATAACAGATCCACAAGATTCTCAGGCGCCACAACCTGGAGTGGGAACGGCCGACGAAGAGCATCCAGACCCGCAAGGTGACGGAGTGGTTGAAGACCTTGCCGCTGGGCCCGATGGACCGTTTGACCTTGAAGCAGTTGCTCGTGCAATGGCGGCTGTGGGAAGCACAACTCCTGGCGGTGGACGATCAGATTGCGGAACGATTCCTCGCCAACCCGGATGCCCAGTTGCTGGCGACGATGCCCGGCGTGAGCATGTACATCGCCCTGGCGATCGCCTGTCGGATCGCTCCCATCGGGCGGTTTCCGCATGGGCGGAGCCTGGCCAATTTCCTCGGCCTGACTCCAGGCAGCAACCGTTCCGGCGAGACGGAACGATTGGGCTCGATCACCAAGGCCGGTAGCCGGATGGTGCGTGTCCTGCTGGCCCAGGTGATCCTGCACTTGCTGCGGCGGGACGCCACGGTACGAGCCTGGTATCAGCGGATCAAACGGCGCCGAGGCTCGAAGATCGCGAGAGTGGCGGTGCTGCGGCGGACGGCCACGATCATGTGGCGAATGCTCAGCACGGGAGAACGTTGGAGGCCGGGAGCCGCCGATTCGGGGACGCCTTCGGCAGCCAACGCTCCTCGGCAGGCTCGTCTGTATCGGCCCAGGCGAACCGTATTTTCGGCTCTGTCGGCGGCGGAGGACCACACGGCCGGTTCCAGTACCGGTTCCTCTTCTCTGTCCCGGAGAAAGGAGGCAGCACGATGCCCGGCGTAGACTTCCAGTTGCTCTGCGAGCGGATTACGATGCGGGAGGTCCTCCGCCTCTTGGAGTTCAGACCCACGGTGCGGCGCGGCGACCAGTGGCGCGGCCCCTGCCCAGTGCATGGTTCTTCAATTCCACGAAGTCGCTCGTTTTCGGTCAACCTGCGCCTGGGACGGTACCATTGTTTCGGCTGCGGATCGCGCGGCCATGCATTGGAACTGTGGTCCGTGGTTCGGGGTGTGAGCCTATATGAAGCGGCCTTGGAGTTGTGCGAGCGGTTGGGAATGGAGCCGCCCTGGGTGAGACACTGGTAGATGCAGGCAGGTAAGAGACAAACGAAGGGTGATTGCATCGATCGTGACCTCGGTCACGATCCCTGCGGACCTTGCTCAGTCCGAGGTGGGGTATGGATCCGTCGGGAGTAATTTCAGACGGACGTCGGTGTGATTGGGACGAGCTTGGTCTCGCAGGATGGTCGCATAGAACAGTACCGTGCCAGACGGTCCAATCCGGACTGCCTGGGCGCTGGCCGTAGGGTCAGCAGATGCACGAAGGGATGTGTTGAGGTGCAGTCGCCAGGAAAAGAACTCGCTGAAAAGACCATGAACGATCAACGCGGGAAGTCCTCGGCCTTGCCAAGAAGGGACCACCCAAGGGTCCCAGACGGAGACATCCAAAACGAAGCCCCAGGGCTTCGGTGAGGGCCGTGCGTCCCTTACCGGAACCACGAAGCGAAAAACCAACGGGAAAACCACTTGACAACTCAACCTCTTTCAGGGATGCCCCACCTCCGCAGGCAAGCAGTCGCGAAATAATTGGATGAGATATGGGCAGCCGGAAGACTGTCGAGCGGTCGGCAACGTCGGCCTGCCGACTTCCGCGGCCCCGAGTTGGCATGGCACATCGAATACACCGCTGTACACTGGGGCGAGGTGGCTATTGCTGTCCCCCCATAGGTATCTGTGTCTTCGTTGTTGGAAACCTCAAATTTTACGCCGATCTGATTCTGTGAATTACGAGATGGCGATCTCGGAGTGGGTTTGTCGGGAAATGCAGCCGCACGGTGGGCGGATCGGTGCAGCGTCACGAAACGAACGGTTTTTGACACAGGGTTTGGCGCCATTGCAAACCGGCTAGTGAGGTAGCCGCGATCGCCGACGTGCTGCTTCAGTGGGGTGGCCCCCTAGGTCAGGCCGGGCGCCGATGGCTCCAACAACATTCTTGGATGCTGTAGCGGACGGGATCAAGGAGAGATCGGAGTGGCGATGCGAAATACTGCACCGCTTGGGGCGGCTTCCACCTTACGGCGTGTAGAGGTTGCGCACCTTGCCGCGTGAATTCACGCAATGATGGCCAAGTCGGCCAGTTCGTGTTGCATAGCCAGCAGAATGGGGGGGTCGCTCGGTGTCGCATTGGTATCGTTCACGGTTACGTGCGACTTGTGCAGGGTGTGTAAGCTGATCCGCGAATATTTAACCCCCCTCTGCTTCCAGAAAGACAATTTGTGAGATTTCAGTTAAAATAACGGTTGTGCCGTTAGTTACGAATCTGTGCGTCAGTTAGCCCAGGAAAAACTGTCGTAGGGGAATCAGAGATGTATCGGAGCAGCCGGAAGAGGACGTCGAGTAGTTGGAATAAATCCGCGCAGCGGCCGCGCCGCAATCTGGGCGAAGGACTGTTCCAGGGGCGACAGCTTCGCTTCGAATGCCTGGAAACGCGACGGTTGTTGTCGCTGCAACCGATCATCGGCGAGGTCGATCCCTCCAACAAGACCGGCATCGTCGATACGTTGGGCAACACGGCGGATTGGCTGGAGATCTACAATCCCGACCCAACGTCGGCCGCCAACCTGTCCGGCTGGAGTCTCTCCTACCAAAAGACCGGCAGCAGCAGTACCTCGACGTGGACCTTCCCCAACAATGTGGTCCTTGGTCCTGGGGAGTTCCGCGTGATCTTCTGCGATTCCAATTATACGGCGCAAGAGCTCAGCCGCGGAGACCGCGCTGGGCGAGTTGGATACGGGCTTCAATCTCAGCAAGGCCGGCGCCACGGTCCAACTGATCAATGCGTCCTCCGCGGTCGTCAACTCGCTCACGTACCCGACCTTGAGTTCGGACACGTCGTACGGCCCGTTGGAGACGGTCGCGGAGACGGACCTCGTGGCGGCGGGGGCCACGGCGTCGTATTACGCGCCCACCAGCAACACGCTGGGCACCACCTGGACGCAGCCCGGCTTCAACGCCTCCTCGTGGGCGTCGGGGCCAACGGGCCTGGGGTTCGCGAACAGCGTTCCCGGCTTCGCCTGCACCGCCTACGAGTCGAACATTTCGGGGACGATCAGCAGCGTGGAGACGGCTGAACAGGTCATCAACACGCCCTCGGAGCAAACGTCGGTCATCAACGCGACCGAGAGCGACTTGAACTTCCTGGGCTCTGGCGGGGGCAACGGCCACTTCGGCAACGACAACCCGTTTCCCGGAACGTCGAGCACGAGCGCGGCGGAGAACAACTACGTCATGCAGTCGACGGGAACGCTCACGATCACGTCCAGCCAGGCCGGATATTACACCTTCGGCGTCAACAGCGACGACGGGTTCAGCCTGACGATCACCGGCGCCGACTTCACCTCGCTGACCGGTGCGACCAACGCCACCGGCAGCAACACGATGGAATACGACGGCAGCCGGGGCGCGGCCGACACCCTGGGCACGACGTATCTGGCCGCGGGCAGCTATCCGCTCAACCTGGTGTATTTCCAGGGCAACGGCGGTTGGGCCATGGAGTTCTACGCGGCCAAGGAGAGCAGTTCCGCGGGGGTGACTTCCTTCGACGCGAACTCCATTCTCGTGGGTGCGACGACGGCCACCACTGCCAGCGGCGGCACCAGCACCACCACCACTCCCCTGGCGGTCAACAGCACGCCGTTCACCGGCACCGCCAGCAGCGGGGCATTTTCGGCCGCCGTGGCGACGAACGTCAAATCGGCGGTGCAGGCGGCCATTACCGCAGCGGGGGCCACCTCGCTGTACACGCGGATCACGTTCAACGCCCCGAATCTCGCCGCGCTGACGTCCCTGACGCTGAAGATGCAATACGCCGACGGCTACGTGGCCTATCTCAACGGCGTCGAGATCGCCAGCTCCAACGCCCCTGCCTCTCCCACGTGGAACTCGCAGGCCCTTGCGCAGCAGACCAGCAGCGTCCAGGCCACGACCTACGAAAACGTCGACGTTTCCAGTTTCCTCAATCCGGCCACGACCGGCTGCCTGACGGCTACCGGCAACGTCCTGGCCATCCAGGTCCTGATGGCCTCGAAGACCGCCACGCAGATGCTGGTCGTGCCGGAGTTGGCCCAGATGACGAGCGTCGTGGGGGGCGACTTCATTTACTCCACGCCCACGCCGGGCGCCCCCAATACGCTCAGCGACGTCCAGGCCGGCATCACCTTCAGCGCGACGCACGGGTTGTACTATGCCCCTGTGCAGGTGACGCTCACGCCCAACGTGGCGGGCACGCCGATCTACTACACGACCGACAACTCGACGCCCGGCAGCTACGCGGTCAGCAGCATCACGTACAGTGGCACGACGGCCACGGTGACAACCCAGCAGCCCATCGGTTTCTGTACCGGCGACGAGGTCCAGATCGCCAATGCGATCCCCGCGGTTTATGACGGTACTTTCACGATTACGGTGCCGGAGGTGACCACGACTGGGATCGACGGCAATACGTTCACGTACACCTTGCCCTCGACACCCTCCGCGAATGCCAGCGCGACGGCCGGAGCGGTTATGACCGCCACGCACGGCACGCTGTACACCGGGCCGATCACGATCCCAGGCACGACGCCGACGACGGTCCTGCAGGCGGCGATGGTCGCGGGCGGCAGCACGGCGCCCTACCAGACCGAGACCTACGTCTTCCCCGACGCCGTGGCCACCCAGCCGGCCGATCCGATCGGCTACCCCGCGGTCTGGGACGGAACCATCGGCAGCCAGGACATCGCGGCCGATTACGCCATGTCATCGGTCCCCGGCTACACGACGGCGCAGATCGCCAGCGCCCTGTCGTCGTTGCCCTCGATGTCGATTGTCACCACCAACGCCAACATGTTCGGCGCCAGCGGCATCTACTCCAATTCCCAAGTCCACGATTTGGAGGCGCCGTGCTCGTTGGAGTACTTCAATCCCCTCACCGGGACCACCGATTGGGAAGGGCTGGCGGGCCTCGAGGCCTACGGCGGCGTGGGCCGCGACACTCAATACTTAAAACACGGCCTGGAAGTGGTCTTCGACCAGAGCGACGGCCCGTCGCTCATGGACGAGAACCTCTTCGGCGACGGCTACTTCCCGAAGGGGTTGGTCCTGCGGCAGGGCTTCAACGACGGCTGGTCGTGGGGCGGGGCCAGCACCCAGTTCATCATCGATTCCTGGGTCCGTGACACGCTGACCGCCTTGGGGACGCAGAATCAGCCGGGGATCTGGGTCCAGCTTTTCGTCAACGGGCTGTATTGGGGAGTCTACAACGCGGTGGCCGACATCGACTCCAATTACGCCGCCTACTTCTTCGGCGGCCAAAGTTCGGACTACGACGTCTATCACTACAGTTCCGACGGCTTCGAGGTCAAACAAGGGACCATCGCGCCCTGGACCGCCATGTTCAACGTGGCCACGTATGGAAATGCCGCCGGCACGGGCACGGCCAGTCCCACCGTGCTGGCCAGCCCGACGGCCTACGCCCTCATGGCGCAGTACCTCAACCTGCCGTCATTCTGCGACTACATCATCGTCAACTACTACGGCGCCAATTGGGACTGGGACTGGCACAACTACTCCGCCCTCTACAGACCGGGGTTGGGCTTCATCTTCCAGGACTGGGACGGCGAAGGGAATCTCCTGAACGCCGCCGACGGGAGCGAAACCAGCAACATTACCAGCCGCGACACGACCGGCGACCCCACGCAGCTTTTCGTGCAACTCTTGGCCAACCCCGACTTCCGGCAGATGTTTGCCGATCACGTCTACAAGGACTTGAGCACGGCGTTGTCGCCGACCGGCGCGGCCGCCATCTACCAGTCGTTGGCCAACACGATCAGCACGGCTGTCCTCGACGAGTCGGCCCGCTGGGGCAATCTGGGCGAGCTGGACGGCACCTGGAATGAACTGGGCACGCCCGCGACCTGGACTACCCAGCTCGACATGGAACTCGGCTCATGGTTCCCCGCGCGGACCGCCACCATGTTCAGCCAGTTCGCCACGGCCGTGACGTTCTCGCCGGCCACCGGCGGCTCCGAGACCTACACGATGTATCCCAGTTTCTCCCCGCCCGTGCTGAGCGTCAACGGCACGGTCGAGAACGGCGGGACGGTCGCGCCCGGGGCCGCGCTCACGATGGCGGCCAGCACGGGCACCATCTACTACACGACCGACGGCAGCGATCCGCGGGTCAGCGGCACGAATTTCACGATCGCCAGCATCACGCTCAGCGGCACGACGGCCACGGTCACGATCGACAACACGGCCACTGGGTTCTCTAACGGTGAACAGATCTCAATCGGCGGGGCCACCCAAACCCAGTACAACGGCAGTTTCACCATCGCCAACGTGACGGTGAATTCGACCGCCGGGACGACCACCTTCACCTGCACGGTGAGCGGGTCGCCCACGTCGCCCGCCACGCCGCTGGCCGGGCAGTCGCTGATTGCCGCCACCGCCGTGGGGGGCGCGGTCAGCGCGACGGCCCACGTCTATACCGGGGCCATCACGCTCTCGGCCAGCGAGACGATCAATGCCCGCGTCCTTTCCGGAAGCACCTGGAGTGCCCTGAACTCCTCGACGTTCTACGTGAACCTGTCGTCGATCGTGGTCACCGAGGTGATGTACGACCCGCTGCCGGCCACGTCCGCCGAGATCGCCGCGGGCTACGTGGTTTCCGACACCAGCGATCCCTACAGGGATTTCCAGTATATCGAAGTCGAGAACATCGGCACGCAAACGTTGCCCGTGGGAGGGCTGCAGATCTCTGGGGGCATCGACTTCACCTTCCCCGAGTACGAGGGCAATGTCAGCACCAACCCCGTGCTCACGCTGGCGCCGAACCATTACCTGGTGGTGGTCGCCGATCTGAGCGCCTTCACGATCCGCTACGGGGCGGAACTGCAAGCCAAATTCGGCAGCAATTGGCAGAACCTGATCGTTGCCGGCCAGTTCGCCGACCATCACCTCAACGACGTGAGCGACGAGGTCGAGTTGAGTTCACCCAACGGCGGCGTGATCGAGGACTTCACCTACCAGAGCTCCTGGTATCCGCAGACCCAAGGGGGCGGTTATGCGCTCATGATCCAAAGCCCCACCGAGGCCCTTTCCCTCTGCGATTCCAGCTCCGGCTGGGAGGCCAGCGGCACGTACCTGGGCACGCCCGGGTTCGCCGACCCCGTCACGCTGCCCCTGCCCGGCGCGGTTGTCGTCAACGAGGTGCTGGCGAACCCCACTGCACCCAGTGGGTACCCGCCCGGCGACATGATCGAGTTCTACAACACGACTTCCCAATCGATCAACATCGGCGGCTGGTTCGTCGGCAACAACAGCTCCGGTCTGCTGGGGTACGAAATTGCCGCGGGCACGGTGATCGCGGCCGGAGGCTACTACGTCTTGACGCAAGACTACAATTTCGGCACGCCGGCCAGCGATCCCGGTGCCCTGGTCCCCTTCGCCTTGGATCCCGACGGCGACACCGTCTACCTGTCAAATGCCTACGACTTCACGGTCTCGAGCATAACCGGGTACCCACTCGTGGGTGGTGGCACGACGGCCACGGTCGTGGTCAGCAACACCGGGTACCCCCTGGGTGCTGGATTCACCAACGGCGAGGAGATCAACATCTCCGGGGCCGCCCAAACCCAGTACGACGGCGATTTCACCATTGCCAACGTGACCGTGAATTCCGCCGCTGGGACGACCACCTTCACCTACACGGTGAGCGGCTCGCCCGCGTCGCCTGCGACGCCCATCGCCGGGCAGTCGCTCGCCGCCGTTCTGGCCGGCGGGTATCAGGAGCAGCAGACGGTCAACAGCATGCCCCCCGGCTATTCGTACGGCCTGTACACCAAGTCGGACGGGGCCACCAATTTCACCCTGCTGCAAACGCCCAACTTCGGCACGCTTACCGGCACCACGTACTCAGGGGCGGCCAACAGCATCCCCTACGTCTCGCCGCTGGTGACCGACGAGATCATGTACGACCCCTCCCAGCCAACCGCGGCGGAGGCCGCCGCCGGGTATGTCGACAACGACTTCGAGTACGTCGAGCTTTACAACCGCTCGAGTTCCCCCGTCTCGCTCAACGACTACTACGTGGCCAACGGGATCGGCTACACTCCGGGCTGGCTCCCCGACGGCAGCCTGGCCAACCAGTTCACAGTCTCCAGTATCACGCTCAACGGCACGACGGCCACGGTCACCCTGAACAACACGAGTACGGGATTCTCAAACGGCGAGGAGGTCCACCTCGACGGCGCCGCCCAGACCCAGTACGACGGCGATTTCACCATCGCCAACGTAACGGTGAATTCGGCGGCCGGGACGACCACCTTCACCTGCACGGTCAGCGGTTCGCCCGCGTCGCCCGCGACGGCCGTCGTCGGGGAGTCGCTGACCGCCGGGGTGGACAGCGAATTCGAGACGCTGGAATCGGGGGCCACCGCCACCTGGTCGGCCTCGAGCCTGGCTTCGGCCTCCTACACCGTCTACGCCCATGTGAATCTTTACGACGGCGACAACAACCTGCTGAGCGACCAGGACTCCCAGGCCCAGTACACCGTCACCTGGGGCAGCACCTCGTGGACCGTGGTGGTCGATCAGGACCAGGTCCCGGCGACGCTCAGCGTCACCAGCCTGACGTACAACAACACATCGGGTCTTGTGACGGCAGCCGCCAACAACGCGCTGGTCAACAACAACTCGCTCGTGGCCGGGAGCATCGTCCACATCTCCGGCGCCACGCCCTCGCAGTTCGACGGCACGTTCGTGGTCCAGAGCGCGACTTCGACCTCGTTCACCTATGCGCTGGCCAGCGGGCTGAGCCTCGCCTCGGCTACCGGCACAATTACGGCCGGCCTGAACAACGTCTGGATCAGCCTGGGGACCTACACCCTGAGCGGCGAGGTCAGCGTCGAGCTCACCCGCACCAGCAACGCCCATCCCGGCGAATGGACGATCGCCGGCGGGATGGAGCTGGTGAGCAGCAGCCAGCAGACCACCGTGCTGGGCACGCCGGCCTTCAATGCCTCCTACCCGGTCCAGCCAACGGCGACCCTGGCCCCCGGTGCCTATGCAGTCCTGGTGAGCAACTACGCGGCTTTCGAGGAACGCTACAACCCCACCGGCAACAGCAATATCCTGGTGCTGGGCGTTTATACGGGCCACCTCAGCAACGGCGGCGACACGGTCGACATCTACCAGATCGGCAATCGCGCCGGCGGCGACGTGGCGGCGGAGAACGGTTACGTGCTCTCCTACCGGGTCGACCACGTCAATTACAACAACGCGGCCCCCTGGCCGATCCAGCCGGACAGCAACGGCTCGGCCTTGATCCGCGTCAACACGGCCGACTATGGCAACGACGCGATCAACTGGGAGGCGAGCAACGTGGGCGGCACGCCCGGCCAGGCCAACCTCGTGCTGGACCCCTCGGCGCCCTCCATTCCCGCCAACCTGTCGGGTTACGGCGTGTTGAGCCCGACCCCGGAAGTCAGCCTCACCTGGAATGCGGCCTCCGCTCCGCGGAGCAGCGTGGCCTACTACGTCATCTATC
>CAWDQE010000003.1:0-151649 GCA_963804375.1 uncultured Planctomycetia bacterium | reverse complement strand
TTTTTGCACTTGGCCGTTCTGCCACGCGCTGGTCTGGCGACCACGTTGCCGCCGATGGCCTTGCCCCGGTGCGTGTCATCGTTCGCAACTTGGCCTGGCCGCTGGAGGGGGCCGCGAAAGCCACTGGCGATTCTTTGACGCTTACCGCCCTGTGGCTCGATAATGGCATCTCGTGCGGGGCTGATACCGCCTCCCTCGCAGCAACCTCATCCTCCAGTCAATATTCCAGAGGCCCTCAGATGAGCAGTTTTTTCCGAATCACGTTGCCCCTGATAATTGTCGGGGTCATTGTGAGCACCTTTTTTTCGAATACCGTACTCGGCATCCCGATTGTGTGGTTGATGGTTGCAGCCGTGATCTACACGACGTTTGTCGACTTCAAACGCTATTGATGATCCAGATCCTGGATGGTGACAGGCTTGTAGTGATCGCTTGCCGTTTGAAAGCCTCGGTTATCCGGGAGGTCGAAGAACCACCTCAAGTTCTCTGAACCGCCCGAAGCTGCACAAGGGGCAACGAAACTTGCCCGCCCGATCGACACTCGGGTGTAGATCAATTGTTCAACACAAAGGAGCATTCCATGGTACATCTTGCTGGCCGTTGCACGTGTGGTCGCAGAATTCGCTTTCCGAAGACCGCGACCTATGGGGACAGATGGACCTGCTGGAAATGCGGGCAAACCTGGACCCTGGCAACACATGGCAATCCCCTGCACCGCGAGCCCTCGAAAGCCCCAGCAAGAGCTGCGTCGGACGACTTGGGCAAGCTGCACTGGTACTGGGTCGCGGGCGCGGTACTTCTGGTTCTTCTGTGCCGCAGTTGCTGATCGCCGGAGCTTTCCGGCTCCCAACGGCTAAGAACAAGTGTCTGGTCTGCCGCTCCGAGAGGGGCGGCAGGTTGTCGGGCGTTTTGTTTACCTATCACAGGCGGAAGGCCGAGGGCACCGATGCAGCCCGGTGTGTCAGATCAAGCTGCCCGCCGTGCTGCTTCCGACCACCTTGACGGCATAGACAGGGTGGCTGGGGCGTCTTAGTCGATGGGCGCTGGCTTCGCAGTTCTCGCTACCCTTCGCCGCCAGCAGTAGCCTAGAAGGCCGATGGCACCGGTGCCGAGGAGGGCGAGGGTGGACGGTTCAGCGGCCCGCAAGGGCCGCTTGTGACCGGGTTTTTCTTTTAGCTACTGGCAATGCGAAATCAAGACGGTCCGCCCTGGGCCTGATCCCGAGTCGTGACGCTGGTTTTGGTCTTTCCCAGTTCCACTAACCCCCTCAGTTTCTCTTGCAAAAAAAGCGGATTCCCCTCACGCTGTTGGTTGTTCTTTCAGCCACCAACGGAAAGGAATCCGCAATGATCGTTCGACTGGATTCGCCTCAAGGTCCACAGGTGTTGTCGCCATCGGAAGTCATCAAGCATTTTGCCAGACAAACACAGGATCGTCAAACGCAATGGGGAAGAAGCTTATCCGACAACCCCGACACCCTGGCGGAAATGGAGCGGGAGATCGACGAACACTACCGCCAGGGAGCAGGCCAGTTGGTGGCGGCTCTGTTAGGCCAGATTACGGCACAACCGGCCATGGCGGAAAAGGTGAAAGAGATTCAAGAAGCGTCGGTGGTCGCCTTGCGCGCGCCTCAGCCACGTTGCTTACAACTCCGCCTGCTCTGCGGGTTGATGCTGTTCGTCAGCACGGCATACTGTGCACCACGGCGCAACCAAGGGAACAAGGCACAGCCCCGCGCACAGCAGGCCGGTTTGTATCCGGAGCTAGCAGCGTTGGGTTTTTTCAAGGGGTGTAGTCCTGCGCTGCAATCGACCGTGGCACGGATCGTGGCCCTCAGTCCGTCCATCGCCGTTGCGCAGAAGGAACTGGTGCGTCAGGGAATGCGTCTGGATAAGAAGGCTGTCCGCCGCATTGCCGAACAGTTGGGAACGCAGATGCTGGCATTGCGGCAGCGGGAACTGCTGGCGTGGCGGGCGGGTGCGCTACCCGCGGGAAAGGACTTTCGCGGCAAGCGTGTGGTTGTACAATTCGACGGCGGGCGCATTCGCATGCGGGAAAACAAGCCACGTCGCAAGCAGCGGCGCAAAGGAGAACGGGAGAAGTTCGATGTTAGCGGCGGCGAGCGATTGATCCAGTTCGCCAGCCACCGGGCGCATCTCGGAACAGGGAAGGGTCAGTTGAAAATCACAGTGGGCCAAGGAGATGGGTGAGCCCCCTGTGATTTCCAACTGCCCCTTCCCTGGCCGCCGAAATGGTACAATTTCTGACCGCCGCCGACAGAAGTTCGACACACCCTGGCGAGAACCGAAGGTTGTGACCATTTTCGAGATCGACGCGCAGGGCAAGATGACCAAGAAGCACCAGCAACCATTGATTGACGGAACGCTGCTGGGGCCGGATCATGTGGCGGAATTGGCGGCCTATCATCTGCACCGTCTGGGAGTGGCCGAGGCGGAGTTGGTGGTCTTTGTGTCTGACGGGGCGCATTGGATTTGGGATCGTCTGGAATGGATCGAGCAGCGTGCCGGGCTGGATCCGTCACGGACAGTGCATGTGCTGGATTTCTGTCACGCGGCGCATCACGTCAGTTTGGCATTACAGACCCTTGGTTGGGACGAAGCCATGCGGCGCGAAACCTATGGCCGGTTACGCACGCTGCTGAAGAACAGCCGTTGGGAGGAAGTCACCCGCCAGTTGATTCAGTGGGCACGTAGTCAACCAGAAAACAAAGACATCTGGACAGAGATTCGTTATCTGACCATCCACGGCGAGGAAGGGCACCTGAGCTATGTCACCTTCCGTTGTCGTGGCATTCCGTGTGGCAGCGGAGCGATTGAGAGTGCCATCCGCCGCGTCATTAATCAACGACTGAAAAGCAACGCGATGTACTGGCGGCAAGAAAACGCGGAAGCCGTGTTTGCCGTGCGTGCGACGTTGCTTTGCGACCGTTGGGAGGAAACACTTACACGGGTCCGTCACTCGATGGCGCGTGATCGCCGCCTTGCCTGGCGATGGGACGCACCGAACACCATCGCCGAATTGAATGAGAACACCGACGTCCAACCCCCGCAGTCTCAACATCCTATACAACAACAACCTACAACGATTGCAGCGTGACTCCTTCTTGGCTTAGGCCCGTCCGCCCTTCTTCTCCGCGTTTGCATTGCGACCCCTTTCACGCTGGTAAAGTGTATGATATCTTCCCGCAAATACGCCAAGAATGAGCCCAAAATTCACAGACCGACCGGTATCGTGCGGCTCACTCTCACGAAGATAATAGGGCGGAGCAGTCTGGTCTCGATCGATCTGGTCTCGAGTGATCTGGTCTTGCTCGTTGGTTGGAGTTGCTGGCAACCAACACATACCGATCGAGACAAGGCTCACAACCACGAAGACACATTCTCTAGGGCCAGAAATACCGCGACTAAAAGCATCCGCTGTGAGCCAACCAATAACCCATCCAAGACATCCAGATGCTTCTACAGTACCCGCTGCCTTGCCGCTGAGGAAGTACCCGAACAAGAGTATCAGAGCTGATTTCCACAGGAGCGATACAAGAGGATCGTTCACTACTGCCCGAAGCCATCGCCAAAGTTGCCTCAAGGAGGCTCTCGCCTTATCGTGAGCATCGATGATGACACGCTTAACAGCCGGGACGGGTGCCGGGATTTCTTGGGATGACGAGTCCTCAACGGGTGGAGGTGGTTGTGGCGGGGTCGCTGACGGGGCTTCTGAATCGGCTCGTAATGGCTGCGCGGGAACAACCACAACAGGGCAGCCGCAGTGTGGGCAGGGCTGGGCTTGATCGCTCACCTCACCGCCGCACTTTTCGCACTTGATTAGGGCCATGATCGAATCCAACAGAAAAGGGATGCCGAAACTGGAACACTGTCCATCCGGCCTCCGCCAAGAGGCACTTCAAAACAGCGCCCAGCTCGGCACCCCTTTCGGGGCGCGAGCGTTGGGCACTGTCTTTGAAGTTCAAGAGCCGAAGCTCAAGTTGGCGGTTTCGGATGAGACAGTACAAACGCCTACGCGTCGATCAATTGTCTTCAAGGCCGTCCAGCGGCCGATTTCATCTTCCCATGCATCTCCATCGAATCTTCAAAACAGGCCCAGCCCCGCCGTGGGTTCACGAGGGGCCAGTCCCAGCTATCCAGTCTATTCCACTTTGGCCGGGTTGCAAGCCACCCATGCGAAATTCCACTGACAGGGAAGCCGGCCAGATGATCGAAGCCGGAATTTCGTGGCCGGCATGCTCTTTCGCCCCTCACCCTGTCCCTCGGGACCTTCAGCTCCGCCCCCACAATAGAGCCAATGGGGGATGCGAGGGCAGGGAAGGAGGATGAAGATGCCCTTTGGCTTTTTCGGTCCTTTATGGCCGAGGCCCAGAAGCTCGTCGCCCACACGGTCGTATCGGCTGAGAACATCCAGCAGGCGAAAGCGGGTGCGGAGTCGGCGATCCGCGGGTTTGGGGAGGTCGGGTGGAACGTGGTGGTTGAGTGGAGGTTGGCAAGGCGAAGGCAACGGCAGAAGCGCGGTAGCAGGCGTCTGCCCGGATGTGCTTCTTCGCATCTCGATGGATTGTAGGCCCTACGCCGCGCGTCTTCGCTTTCGCCAAGCGTAGCCCAAGAGACCGATGGCGCCGACGCCGAGGAGAGCGAGGGTGGAGGGTTCGGGTGCAGGATTGGAAGGGTTGTCATTAATTGAGCCGGATGCCGCGGCCTGCACGTAGTCTACGTAGCTTGAAAGGGAATTGCCTGTGAGGACACCCTCTTGCCAGTCGGCGCAGACAAGGTCCCCGGTGGCGGGGTCAAGAAGGACGGCGCCACTAGGGGTGGTTGAGCCACTCTGGTAATAGGGGACCAACCAATCCTGCGTGCCATCGCCCAGCGTCAGTAATTGCTCCCCTACAGAACTGAAAGAGCCGTTCTCAAACGAAGGATCTCCCGATAACCCGGGAATCAATTGCACCTGCGTGGCGGCTGCGGCTAATGCAGCCCCTGCATCAGCGATCGGCGACGAGCCGCTCGCCGGGGCCGAATTCCTGTTGCTGAAGACGGGGACGGGGGTAGATGTAGGGTCCGTCACAAACCCGTATGTTCCTTCATAAGAACCGGGAGGCCGAGACCCCGTCATCGGTGTGAAGAGCTTCTGCCATCCCTCGGCATTGTTCGCAATGTAGGCATTCATCCCCAATCCGCCCGCGCCGCCCGTGGTGGCATTGATATATCCGGTGTAAGGATCCTTCACGAAGAAACCGTTCACGATGAAGTTACAGTCGGCGGTCGGCTTAACATTCGTATTGACGCCGTAGATGTTGACCCAATGCCCGCCCCCGTTAATCACGGCTGCCTCGGGCACGCCGGATTGATCGAGGTTGTAGGCGAGTGTTCGGGTCGCAATGTTGAAGTCAGTTATCCCGGATGTCCCAGATGTCCCGGATGACGCCTTGTAAGTATGTTGGCTGTCGTAGGTTTGCAACGTAACAGCCATGCCAACGGGGTCGATTACGAATCCCGAGCCTTTGAGGTTGTTCGCCTGGATCTCAGAGTAAAGGGCCGCCTGCGACGGCAACGGAGACAATTGCACAGCGTCACTGTCCAGAATCATCTGCACAGTCGCCGGTCCACAGTACGCATAGCTTTGTTGGTAGTGGTAGACGTTACTAAGTATCCGTACATAACCTGTGACGAGATCCACGCTCCCGCCTGTGGCATTGTATAAGTTAACGAAATTATACGCTACGTTCGGCTGTGGATTCGACACCGATAGGCCAGAAACGCCGCTGCCACCGATACTTCCGCTGTAGGTCAGCAGCGTATAGACTCCCGAAGGGCTGAATGTGGTCGTGCCGCCCTCATTGTATAAGTTGACGTTTATCCCGCTGCCGCTAATGGTCAGGCCGTTGGGGCTGGTGACGTTGATCAGGTTGTTCGCAGGCGACGTGTTGAACTGATAGTCCAGGATGCTGCCGCTATTTAAGTTGAGGCCCGCTAGTGTAAATGTTCCGATGCCGGAGTTTCCGGATGCAACATGCCCACTGGAACTGACCGTCACGGTGCCAACGGACCCTGTGCCGGAAAGCGTTGCGCCGGCGTTGACCGTGACGGTACTAGCCCCCGCAAGTGAACCATTGACTTGCAGCGTGCCGGAATTGATCGCGGTGTTGCCGGTGTAGGAACTTGACCCGGTAAGCGTCAGCGTGCCGGTGCCAAGAGTGTCCTTCAGGGTCAGGCTGGTGCCAGTACCTTGGATCGCCGAAGCGAACGTGACGGTCTGACCATTGGTGTCGATGCTGATGGGCTGGTTGCCGGCGGTGCTAAAACGGCCCGAGTAGTCGAACTGGTTCGCGCTGGAGTATTGCAGCGTGCCGCCGCCGAAGAGGATGGTGCCGGCGGCAGAGGCCAATTGTGCGCCGAATGGACCGGAAACACCTTGGGTTTCTCCAACGCCGGCAGTGAGCGTACCGGCATTGATCGTGGTGTTGCCGGTGTACGTATTGGCCCCGGTGAGCGTCAGCGTTCCGATCCCGGCCATGGTCATCCCGCCGTTGCCACTAATCGCGCCGCCAAACACGACATTGTCGCTACGATTGAACACGACCACGCCGTTGTTGACAATGGTACCGGTGATTGAGCCGCTCGTGCCGCCGTTGCCGATCTGGAGAGTGCCGCCGGTTACCATCGTACCACCCGTGTACGTATTGCTACCGGTGAGCGTCACAGTTCCGGCACTATTCTTAGTAAGTGCGCCGGTGCCAGCTATCGCGCCGCCACCGATCGTGTAATCCACGCCGCGGTTGGCGACGCCGGTGTTATTGAACGTGATCGAGTTCGGGCTAACCGAGCCGATAACCGCTATGTTTGTGTTGGCGACATTCGTGCCCGTCAAAGGGTCTGTATCATTGAAGACGACGGGGTTGCCATCGGCGTATACCGTCGAGATAGACGGGCTGCTGGCCCAATCTGTGGGGCTGTTTACCGTGCCAATGATCCACTGGCTGTCGATAGCGCCGGTCCAGATAGCAGCAGGTCCGTAGGTATAGGTAATAGTTCCACTATTGGGTACGGGGCCGTTGCCAGGGCTGAGCTGTCACACCGTATCCGTAAGGGATAGGTGTTGCGTTCGCAACTAAAAACACGTTGACAGGGCCCCTGGAGAAGTACACAGTGCCTGGCCCTGACAGACTACCAGTCGCTGAAAGTGCTGGAGCAGTATCTGTCCATTCCAACATCGGAGGAATGCCGGGAGCTGGCGGCGTTAGCGTCGTAGAGTGCAGACCTCCTTGCCAACCAGCGTTAATAGACAGCGGTCCGGCTGCCACTGACCAATTGAAAGCAGAATACCCGCCACCAACTTCAGAGTAGAGAAGGTAGTCCCAGACCTGGAAAGTCAAAAGTCCGGTCGGGGGGGTAGAGCAGGAGATTGTCACTGACTGTAAGGCGCCGAGCGACGCATTGAAAGTCGGAATCTGTCCTACGAAAGTGCTTATCCCATTGTTCGTAGATAATAGGTGCGTGCCGCTTGGGGCAAACGGATAGGACACCGTGTTGGAAGTGCCCTGTGATCGGGCGATTGTTGGCAGCGCCAGCAAAAACAAGACGACCGTCCCGAACAGAAGGCACGTTGAATTGATCGGTTTGCGCACAGAATACCTCCGTGAAAGGATAATGAGCTTAGAACCAGACTTAAGCCGCTCACAACTCCCAAAATGAGTGTTCGAAGCTTGACGGCGTGACGCAGCCTCCATGTACTTCGTTGTTGCAGTTCTCTACGGTTCAAACAGGGTGATCGTTGGCAATTGAGCCAACGAGCTTGGCAATTCCAGCAGCTCGCAGCAACCCGCCACGGAGAACACTCAAGGGAAACCAACCCCAGCCGAGAACGGTGCGCAGTGCCAGACTCCCTTTGAGAGTCTTCGTATCGAGCCGCCGGACGCAGAACAGACTTCAACGACTTTCGCAAAAAGTCGCGCTGCTGCGGACGGATGGCTCGCGGCGGTTGCGCTGCCTGCTGCTTAGGTTGCTTTGCGAAGGGCTGCAAAACAGATTGAGGCCCGCTTGGCGGAAAAGGAGCATGCATCGCATGGTTCTTCACCGCGAATAAGGGTAACCTACTCGATGTCTACAAATCCGTCAAGGATCTGGTCGAAATTTCTTGATGCAAACCGTGTGCTGGCGAACCGTGAGCAAGAGACGGTCGGGAATGACACGTAACATGATCGTCAAACTCGTCTTGCCGCCTTGATTTCCACGGCCAACTACGACTTTCGAGCGTCAAGGGCCGGTTCCGCGGGGCTTTGGCCATCTGCCAGACAACCCGATGGAAACCGCGTGAACGGGACCTTGTCCCAGCGTCCTCACGAAGGGCTTGCCAAAAGGCGGCCGAGCATTACGGCCGGATCGACCAACGAGGTGTCGCGGATGGCTATTGATGGCTCCCCCCACAGGTATCTGTACGTTCGTGGCTGGAAACCTCGATTTTCATGGCGACGGCGTTTTGATTACCGAGATGGCGGTCTCGGACTGCCGTGGCCGGAAAAGTGCGGGGTGGCACGAATAAGCAGCTGAGCGTCGGAAAAGGCACCATTTTTGGGATCCGGTCTGGTGGCTCTTCAGCCGTCGACAGGTTCCTTCCGAGCTTGCCACTAGTTGCTATTGGACCACGTAGCCGCCATAATCATGAGCATTGGCCTTGTCTTTGAAAGCCCCGCCCATGACCGACGTTACTCGCATCCTCTCTGCCATTGACCAAGGCGACCCTCACGCGGCCGAGCAACTTCTGCCGCTGGTCTATGACGAACTGCGCAAGTTGGCCACTGAAAAGATGGCTCAGGAAAAGCCGGGGCAGACGCTTCAGGCTACCGCGCTGGTTCACGAGGCGTACATTCGTTTAGTGGACACCGAGAAGGCTCAGCAATGGGACTCGCGTGGGCACTTCTTCGCCGCTGCTGCTGAGGCCATGCGGCGGATTCTTGTGGAGCATGCCCGCCGAAAGGCCGGTCCGGAAGCCGGCGGTAGGCATCAGCGGGTGGAGTTGTCCGGCGTGGATGCGGAGACCCAGGGACCCCAATTGGATCTGCTCGTGCTGAGCGACTCGCTCGACAAGTTGGCGGCCCAGGACCCGCCGCAGCGGAGGTGGTCCAACTTCGATTCTTCGCCGGGCTGACCAACGAGCAAGCCGCCAAGACGCTCGGCATCTCAGCCTCAACTGCAAAGACGGACTGGGCTTACGCCAAATGCTGGCTGCGGGCTGAAATGGCCAAGTACCCACCGACTGGGTGAGAGCCATGACCCCTCGGAAAATTTTAACGTTTTTTCGCTGCCCATTCTGCGCCTAATTCTCGCATTGATTAATAGAGGGGCTGTTTGTGGAGTGAGACCATGAGTGCCAAACCGCTTGACGAGAAGGCCATCTTTAGGGTGGCGTGCAGTATTGACTCAGTAGAAGCTCGTGATGAGTACCTGAGCCATGCCTGTGGCGACAATCGGGTGCTCTTGGACCGAGTTGCCGTTTTGCTGCGGATGCGCGAAGAAGAACCAGACTTTCTCGAACGGCCCTCAGCCGACGTCGCCGCCACCGTCGACCTGCCTCCCGTCGCCGAACGTCCCGGCACAACCATCGGCCGCTACAAGCTCCTGGAAGAGATCGCCGAGGGTGGCATGGGCGTGGTCTACATGGCCGAGCAGCGAGAACCGGTCCGCCGCAAACTGGCCCTGAAGATCATCAAGCCGGGGATGGACACCCGCGAGGTCATCGCCCGCTTCGAGGCCGAGCGGCAGGCCCTAGCCATGATGGACCACCTCAACATCGCCAAAGTCTTCGACGCCGGGGAGACCGCATCGGGCAGGTCCTACTTCGTGATGGAACTGGTCCGCGGCATCTCCCTCACGGATTACTGCGACCAGAACGAACTGACGACTCGGGAGCGGCTGGAGTTGTTCGTGCAGGTCTGTCACGCGGTTCAGCACGCCCATCAGAAGGGGATCATCCATCGCGACCTCAAGCCCTCCAACGTGATGGTCACGCTCTACGACGGCGTGCCGGTCCCCAAGATCATCGACTTCGGCATTGCCAAGGCCACCACGGGGCAACTTACCGCGCGGTCGGTGTTCACCCACTACGGGCAGATGATCGGCACTCCGCTCTACATGAGCCCCGAGCAGGCCGAGATGAGCGGCCTGGACGTTGACACCCGCAGCGACATCTACTCGCTGGGAATGATGCTCTATGAACTCCTCACCGGCAGCACGCCTTTCGATCCGGAGCGGGTGCAAAAGGCGGGCTACGACGAGATCCGCCGCATGATCCGCGAGGATGAACCGCCGCGGCCCAGCGCCCGGATCAGCACCTTAGGCGCGGCGGCCACGACGATCTCGACGCACCGCAAGACCGACCCGGCCAAGCTTTGCCAACTGCTGCAGCGCGACCTGGACTGGATCGTGATGAAGGCCCTGCAGAAGGACCGTACACGGCGCTACCAGACGGCCAGTGATTTCGCGCGGGACATCGAACGGTACCTGCACGACGAACCTGTCGAGGCCCGGCCGCCGACGCTGGCCGACCGTTTGGCAAAATGGGCCCGGCGACACCGGCCGCTTGTCGGGTTGGCGGCGGTTTTCCTTGTCTTGTCTACGATTGGCCTGGCAATCAGCACGTTGTTGATTGCCGGCGCGTATAGGGAGAAGAACCAGCAGTTGACCGCCACGGAGAAAGCGGAGCAGTTGGCCCGCGAGCAAGAGGGACTTGCCAAGCAGCAGGAAGAGGCAGCCAAGCAACAGGCGGAACTGGCAAGGAAGCAGCAGCAGTTGGCCAGAAGGCAGTCGCAGATAGCCGAGGAGCAGAAGCGGGTGGCAGTTGCCCAAAGGGAGGAAGCGACCCAGCAGCGGGACGCGGCTCAGCGAAACTTGTACCTTGCCCACATGCGCCTGGGGGTCGAGGATTGGCGTACGGGGCAGGTTGGCCGGTTGAATGAGATGCTCGATAGTCACCTCCCGCAGTCCGGCCAAGCCGATCTCCGCGGCTGGGAGTGGTACTACTTCTTTTCAATGTCCCATCAGGATCTAATCACCCTCCGCGGGCATAGGGACTGGGTCGAGTCCGTCACCTGGAGCCCGGACGGAAAGAAACTCGCCTCCGCGAGCCGGGACGGCACGGTAAGAATCTGGGATGCCACCACGGGGAAAGAGGTTCTCACGCTAACCGCTCATAACGGGGCCGCTGTTTCAGTCGCTTGGAGCCCGGACGGCCGGCACTTGGCCTCAGGGGGTGCGGACGACAAAACGGTCAAAATCTGGGACTCGGGCACGGGCAAGAATATCATCACTTTACCGGGGGGGGACGGCTGGAATCGCTTGGCATGGAGCCCCGACGGGCGCAACCTTGTGACGGGGGGTGGCGATCCGACGGTGAAAATCTGGAACGTGACCACCGGCGAGATTACCCTCAAATTAGTGGGACCTACACAGCCGATTCACATGGTCGCCTGGAGTCGAGATGGCAAACGAATCGTTTCCTCTAGTCCGTACGACAAGGTCAGGATTTGGGACGCGACCACGGGGAAAGAAATCCGCGCAATACCCTGTGGCGGCCAGTACCCATCGCCATTTGGCTTGAGTGCCGACGGCGGCCGACTGGCGGTAAAAACCGGCGAGCAGGAGGTCAAGATCTGGGATACGGCGACAGGGCAGGAACTCAAAACACTCCCGGCCCCAAACCGCTTGCTGAGTTCATTCTCCTGGAGCCCCGATGGCCGGCAGTTGGCTTTGGGAAGCACCGATGCCACGGTCCAGGTTTGGGACACGGCGACGGGCCAGAAGGTTCGCGTTGTCCGCGGCCACACCGGAAGCGTCGAGTCGGTGGCATGGAGCCCGGATGGCACCCGGTTGGCCTCGGCCGGCAGCGATCAAACGGTGAAGATCTGGGACGCAACGGCGGGGCAGGAGTCGCGAACCCTCTCCGGACACGCCGGCCGAGTCTTCTCCGTAGCTTGGAGTCCCGATGATCGACGGCTTGCGACCGCCAGTGACGATCGGACCATCAAGATCTGGGACGTAGCCACCGCGCAGATCCAGTCTAAGCTCGTCGGGCATACCGGCGGTGTCCTGCAAGTCATCTGGGCCCCCGACGGCAAGCGGCTGGCTTCTCGGAGTTGGAACGACGTCGTGAGGGTTTGGGACGCAAGCACCGCCAAAGAAGTCCTGACATTCCAAGGTCATCACGACTTCGTCTCCTCGATCGCCTGGAGCCCGGACGGCAAACGGCTGGCGTCGGCGGGCAACGATTGGAACGTCAAGATCTGGGATGCGGCGACGGGCAAGGAGATTCTTAATTTGGCGGCAGGAGACCAGTGGGTTCAGTTGGCTTGGAGCCCGGACGGCAAACGCCTCTTCGCGAGTACGGGAACCGTCTGGGACGTCAGCACGGGCAAGGGTGCGCTGCTGGTCCGGGGCATCCGGGCCTGGCACAGCAGTCCCCCGGGGAGTTGGAGTGCCGATGGGCGATGGTTGGCTTGGGAAACCTCGGAAGGGGGCGTGATCGGGGTTTGGGATGCCGCCGATGGCCGCCAGTCCTTGCGCCTTGCAGGGCACGCGGGGTTTATCACATCCGTGGATTGGCATCCCGGTGGGCGCCGCCTGGCATCGGCGGGCGGGGATGGCTCAGTCAAGATTTGGGACACCATTGCCGGGCAGGAACTCCTGACCTTTCAGTCCGCCGATGTGTGCCAAACTGCGGCCTGGAGTCACGATGGTCATCGCCTGGCCGCTGGCAGCGGCAGCAACGTCCTGATCTGGGATGCCTCGATCGGCCACAAGCTGGCCGCTAGTCCCGAGTACCGGTACGACCGCGCGAACTGGCTTCGGACACAAGGGCGGCTCGATGAGGCCCTGGAGAACTGCGAGCCGTTGGCCGCCGATTCTCCCGAGCAGCGCGAGTGCCGCCGTATGTTAGCCGAGGCGTTTTGTACTCGTGGGCTTGCCGTTTTCGATGCCGGCAATCACCAACGGGCACTGCCTGACTTCGCGAAAGGTGACGCCGACAAGGCGATCAGCGACCTATCGAAGTCCTTGAAACTGCAGCCGGACGCCGGGAACGTCTGGTACTTGCGAGCCAAGGCGCGATGGGATGCCGGTCGGCGCGACGAGTACCTCAGGGACTGCGCGGAGAACTTGCAGCGGTTTGGCAACACCGAGAACCCGGAAAGTGCCTACTGGGCGGCCTGGACCTGTGCCCTTGCGCCGGATTCGGTCACCGACTGGTCGAGGGCACTCGCCTTGGCCGAGAGAGCCGCCCGGAGCAATCTTACGTCGAGCCGGTTTGCCTGTGTACTGGGAGTGCTTCGTTACCGCGCCGGGGCGTACGAGCAGGCGATCAAGCAGTTGACCGAGGCGGATCGCCTGGTTCGCGATCCCAGCGAATGTTCAACGTGCTCGCCCGCCTACACGTGGTTGTTCCTGGCCATGGCGGAGCACCGTGTCGGGCATGCGGCCGAGGCGAAGAGATGGTTGGACAAGGCCGGGCAATGGATCGAAATGACCGAGCGCGAATCCCAGGCAGGTGTTGGGATGCAGCTTCCATGGAACCGCCGATCGACGTTGAGGCAGTTCCGGGAAGAGGCCGAGGCCCTGCTCAAGGCGAAGGCGGCCCCGCTTGCCGACGCCCTACCTCCGCAGCCAGCCCAAGCCCACTACGAGCGGGGAAACGCCCACCTGGAAAAAGGTGAAGCCGCGCAGGCGATTGCCGCCTTCAGCGAAGCGATCCGCGTAGGGCCGGCGACGGCGGAGTATTTCATCGCCCGCAGCGAGGCGTATGCCAGCCAGGGCAATCGGGACCAGGCCCAGGCCGACGCCCACGAGGCTTTCCAGTTAGATCCGAACTCTGCCGACACCTACTGCGACCGCGGCGTTGCCTGGTCCAGCAAAGGCCAGTACGACAAGGCCATCGCCGACTACAACCAAGCCCTGGCGATCAATCCCAAGCACGACCTGGCCCACCTCAACCGCGGCGCTGCCTGGGGCCGCAAAGGCGAGATCGACAAGGCGATCGCCGACTTCAACGAGGCCCTACGACTCAATCCGAGGAATTCCCTTATCTACGCCAATCGTGGCACTGCCTGGTGTGACAAAGGCGAGTACGACAAGGCCATCGCCGACTTCAGCAAGGTCATACGACTCGATCCCAATAATGCCAGTGCCTGCAATGGCGTTGCCTGGCTGTACGCGACCTGCCCCGATAAGAAATACCGCGATGGAAGAAAGGCGGTCGAGAACGCAAAGAAGGCCTATCAATTGACGGAAGGAAAGGACTTGGGGTGTATTGATACGCTTGCGGCAGCCTACGCGGAGAGCGGCGACTTTGAGAAGGCCAAGGAGTGGGAGGCCAAGGCCATTCAATTAGCGGCAGCCGAGAAGTCAGTACCGGACACGGAAAAGGCCGAGATGGCTTCCCATCTGGAACTCTACAAGCAAGGAAAGCCCTACCATGAGAAGCCGAAGAAGTAGAGGGATAGCTCTGACCCCAAAACAAAAAAACGGCCGGTGAGCCCCAGCTACCACGCACAGCGCTCACCGGCCTGGCATCTCCCGGGCGGAATTGGTCTGCGCGCCCGGGGCGATGATACTTTATTCTACCGCGGACCTTGCGGAGAAAAAGGAGAACCTAGCGATGTTCAAGAATCGGTACTGGCTCAGCGTCGGCCTGGTGACGCTTTTCGCCTTCGGCCTGGGGTTGCCTGCGGCCTTCGCCCAGATCTTCGACTTGCCTCAAAAAGGCTCTGGGTGGAGCACATCGGCGATCGGGATCGACCCCAACAAAAACGATATTATGGTGGTTGGGACCGGCAACACGTTGATGGGTAACTTCTATGCCTCAAGCATTACCCCTTCGGGCGCTCTCAACACGGCGTTCGGGGGCGGAGTCGTAACGACCGTTGTCTCGAAGAATCTTGAGAACTGGGTCTATGCCGGCGCGGTCCAAGCGGACGGTAAACTCCTTTCTGCCGGATTTTACACTTATAATCAAGGCATGGGCTTCGCCGTGGTCCGCTATGACACGAATGGCACTTTGGACAAGACGTTTAACAAAACCGGAATCGTCAAGACCAATTTCAGCACCAACAACGAAGAGATCTGCGCCATGGTCGTGCAACCGAACGGGTCCATCGTGGTCGCCGGGCAGTCTTCGAATTCTACCAACACGGTTGTCCTAGCAAGGTATACAACGAGCGGGGCGCTCGATACGACCTTCGGGTCCGGAGGCACGTTCATCGACCCCATCCCCACCATTAACGGCCACAGCGTCAGTTGGTTGGAAGTGACAGCCATCGCATTGCAATCCGACGGCTATATTATCGTCGGGGCCGAGGCGGCATTGGCGAACCAGCCGATTCAGATGCTGCTGATCGCGTATACGCCTAGCGGGAAAATCGATAGCACGTTCGGAAATGGGGGTATCGTGAGCTTCAACGTCCCCAACTGCGACAGCCGCCTTTGGGACATCGCGGTCGACTCGGACGATAATAGCATCATCATGGCAGGCAGTTCTGATGACGGCACGGACCAAGAGTTGACCCTCGTCTGCTTCACGGCCGCCGGCGGGCTGGACACCAGCTTCGGCGGCGGTAACGGTTATATCCGGGAGGCTTTCGGAGCGACCCCGGACCAGTATTTCACCTCCGCTTACTCAGTCGCCTTGGATGATTACGGCAAGATCGTTGTCTCCGGCCAAGCGCCCAACGGCAACTTACTCGTTGCCCGCTTTGAAGAGGACGGCACGCTTGACCCGAGTTTTAACAACGGACTGGGTTATGCCGACGATTTCGCCGTTAGCCCCCTTTACGGCAGTGGCAAGGCGGTGCTCATTCAGCCATGGGGCACCGGGGACTACAAGATCGTGGCCGCCGGGTCGGAGACCATCGTCAGATATAACTCCAACGGCACCCCGGACACGAGTTTCTACGCGCCGTGCCCTAGGAACCATTGAGGCCGAGTGAGACTCTCAACCTGTTAAGCAAGCGGCCGGCGAGCGCTAGCGACCAGGCTGGCGCTCGCCGATTTGGCATCTCCCGGGCGGTTAGTCTGCGCGCCTGGGGCGATGACATTTTTATTATACCGCGGACCGGCATGAAAAGGAGATCGATGGATGAGTCCCGCGTAAACTTCCCCGCTATCTTTCCTTGTTCCCGCTTCGCTGGGACAAGGATCGGGGAGACGGTCGCAGAGTCTCATCGAGACGATCGCCCGACAATCAGGAGTTGACAAACATGTTGCCGAACACGTGGACAAGAATCTTGCGTTCCATATCTTCCCGTTCTCCCCGTAAATTGCCTAAAAAGGCGATTCTACGTCGGACTTTGCGTCTAGAGAATCTGGAACAGCGGCGCCTGCTGAGCTTGACCCCCACCGTGACGACTCTGATCGCTCCGGCGGCCCCGGTGATCGCGGGCCAGGCCCTGACTCTGACGGCGACCGTTACGACCTCCCCGCCGAGCGGCACCACGCCCACCGGTGGCTCGGTCACTTTCATGGACGGAAACACAACTCTGGGGCCAGCGACGCTGATCTCCGGTATCGCGAGCCTCCAGTGCGTATCGCTGCCGGCAGGTACACAAGTGCTGACGGCGATGTATTCCGGCGACAACGTCAACTTCGCCGCGAGCACTACCACCCTCGAACCGAACTCGATCATTACCACCGTCGCCGGCAACAGGAGTTTTGGCTACAGCGGCGACAACGGCCCCGCCACCTCCGCCGGACTGAACGGTCCCACAGGCATTGCGGTAGATGCCGCTCAAGACCTTTTCATCGTCGACAACGCGAACAATGTGATCCGCGAGGTTAACCACGCCTCCGGCGTGATCACCACGGTTGCTGGCAACGGAACCATAGGCTACAGCGGCGACGGTGGGCCGGCCACCGCCGCTGCGTTGAATCAGGCCTTCGGCATCGCGGTTGACTCCGCCGGGGACCTCTTCATCGTCGACCAATGGAACAACCGGATCCGCGAGGTCAACCATGCCACCGGCGTGATCACCACCGTCGCGGGCAACGGCACTGCAGGCTACAGCGGCGACGGCGGGCCGGCTACGGCCGCCGAACTGAACTACCCTCAAGGTGCCGTGGTTGATTCCGCCGGGGATCTCTTCATCGCCGACGAAATGAACAGCCGGATCCGTGAGGTCAACCATGCCACGGGAGTGATCACCACCGTCGCGGGCGTCGGCACCCCATGGTACAGCGGCGACGGCGGCCCCGCCACCGCCGCCGAACTGAATGCCCCTCGGGCCGTCGCGGTGGATAGCGACGGAGACCTCTTCATCGCCGACAGCACCAACAATGTGGTCCGCGAGGTCAACCATGCCACCGGCGTGATCACCACCGTCGCGGGCAACGGCACTGCAGGCTACAGCGGCGACGGCGGACAGGCCACCGCCGCCGAACTGAAAGGCCCTCGAGGAATCGCGGTTGATTCCGCCGGAGATCTCTTCATCGACGACTGCTGGAACAATGTGATTCGCGAGGTTGACCTTGCCACGGGAGTGATCACCACCGCGGCGGGCAATGGCTACGTAATTACGGGCAACGGCCGCGGGGGTTACAGCGGCGACGGTGGCAATGCCACCGCTGCCGAACTGAACAATCCCATGGGCGTCGCAGTTGATTCCGCCGGGGACCTGTTCATCGCCGATTGGGCGAACAGTGTGATCCGCAAGGTCGCGAGCGGCGTAGGGGTGCGGGTCCTGCTGGACAACACGACCTCGGTGACCGCCTCCCCCAATCCCTCGGTGGATGGCCAGCCGGTGACGTTCACAGCCACCGTAACCCCGACTCAGCCTGGCGTTGGCACGCCTACCGGAAGCGTGAGCTTCAGCGAAGGCGGTACATTGCTGGGAACCCGCACGCTGGACGCCGAGGGCAACGCCACTTTCAACACGACAACACTGGCATTGGGCAGTCACACGATTACCGCGTCCTATGCGGGCGATGCAAACTTCATCGCAACGAGCGGCAGCGTCGCGCAGGTGGTGAAGTGGTACGGAACTACCACGGTGGTCAGTGCCTTCCCTAATCCCTCGGTGTATGGCCAACCGGTCACGTTCGCAGCCACCGTCGCCGCCGGTCAGCCGGGCGTTGGCGTGCCGACCGGGACCGTAACTTTTAGCGACGGCGGCACATTGCTGGGCAGCGCACCACTGGAAGACGGCGTCGCCATCTTCACCGACTCTGCCTTGGAAGCCGGCACGCATCAGTTGACTGTGGTCTACGGCGGCGACAACGTCAACTTCGCTGCAAGTACCACCACCCTCGGATCGAACTCGATTATCACGACAATCGCGGGTGGAGGCATTGGAGACGGCCTTCAGGCCACCGCCGCCGAACTGAATGGCCCCAGCGATGCTGCGGTGGATTCCGCCGGGGACCTCTTCATCGCCGACAGCAACAACAATGTGGTCCGCGAGGTCGACCACGCCACCGGCGTGATCACCACCGTCGCAGGCAACGGCTACGGCGCGGGCCTCGGCTACGGGGGTTATAGCGGCGACGGCGGCACGGCCACCGCCGCCGAACTGAATGGCCCTTCATGCGTCGCCCTGGATACATCCGGGGACCTCCTCATCGCCGACGAGGGCAATAACGTGATCCGCGAGGTCAACTTTGCCACCGGCGTGATCACCACCGTTGCGGGCAACGGTTCCGCAGGCTACAGCGGCGACGGCGGCGCGGCCACCGCCGCCGAACTGAACAACATCTGCGGCATCGCGGTGGATTCCACCGGCGATCTCTTCATCGCCGACAGTAACGACAACGTCGTCCGCGAGGTCAATCACGTCACTGGCGTGATCACCACCGTCGCAGGCAACGGCATCGCACGCTACAGCGGTGACGGCGGCCAGGCCACCGAAGCTTCACTGTGTAACCCTAGAGGCATCGCGGTGGATTCCGCCGGGGACCTCTTCATCGCCGACGCCGACAACAATGTGGTTCGCAAGGTCAACCATGCCACCGGCGTGATCACCACCGTCGCGGGCAACGGCACTGCAGGCTACAGCGGCGACGGCGGACAGGCCACCGCTTCCGAACTGTGGGGCCCCAGCGACGTCGCGTTGGACTCCGCAGGGGACCTCTTCATCGTCGATGTCGGCAACGATGTGGTCCGCGAAGTGAACACCACCAGCAACACAATTGCGCTGCCTGGCGGCGGTGACCTTGCCCCCGGAGTGATCACCGCCATCGCGGGCAAGGGAGCTTATGGATACAGCGGCAATAATGGCCCCGCCACCGCCGCCGAACTGTCGTTGTATTCTTATTCATGGAGTCCTTTAGGCGTCGCGTTGGATGCCGCCGGAGACCTCTTCATCGCCGACATCGGCAACAACGTGGTCCGCGAGGTTGACCACGCCAGGGCGCAATCACCACCGTCGCGGGCGGAGGTGTGGGCGACGGCGGACCGGCCACTCGCGCCGCCCTGAATGGCCCCAGCGGCGTCGCGTTGGACTCCACCGACGACCTCTTCATCGCCGACAGCAACGACAACGTGGTCCGCGAGGTCAACCACGCCTCCGGCGTGATCACCACGGTTGCTGGCAACGGCACCGCAGGCTACAGCGGCGACGGCGGCCCCGCCACCGCCGCCGAACTGAGCGGCCCTCAAAGCATCACCTTGGATTCCGCCGGGGACCTCTTTATCGCTGACACCAACAACGATGTCATCCGCGAGGTCAACCACGCCACGGGCGTGATCACCACGGTCGCGGGCAACGGCTACGGGGCAGGCATTGGCTGGGGGGGCGGGGGCTACAGCGGCGACGGCGGCGCGGCCACCGCGGCCGAACTGAATTCTCCCAGCGGCGTCGCCTTGGATACCAGCGGAGACCTCTTCATCGCCGACAACTGCAACAATGTGATCCGCGAGGTCAACCATGCCACCGGCGTGATCACTACCGTCGCGGGCAACGGCACCGCAGGCTACAGCGGCGATGGCGGCCCCGCCACCGCCGCCGAACTGAATGGCCCCAACGACGTCGCCGTGGATGCTACGGGGGACCTCTTCATCGCTGACCCCAACAATAATGTGATCCGCGAGGTCAATCTTGCCAACGGCCAGATCACTACCGTCGCGGGCAACTACAATGGCGGCAACGGGGGCTACAGCGGCGACGGCGGTCCCGCCACTGCCGCCGAACTAAGTTTTCCCTTGGGCGTCGCGGTGGATACCAGCGGGGACCTCTTCATCGCCGACAATGGCAACAATGTGATCCGCGAGGTCAACCATGCCACCGGCGTGATCACTACCGTCGCGGGCAACTACAATGGCGGCAACGGGGGCTACAGCGGCGACGGCGGTCCTGCCACCGCCGCGGAACTGAATAGCCCCAACTGCGTCGCATCGGATACCACTGGAGACCTCTTCATCGCTGACAACGGGAACAACGTCATCCGCGAAGTGGCGCCGCCCAATCCCCTAATCGTCGACCAAGCCGACACTACCACCTCGGTCAGCACCTCGACCACTTCCATCAGCTTCAGCGAGTCGGTCACGTTGACAGCCACCGTGGCCGCGGTGGCCTTGGGCACCGGCACGCCGACCGGGAACGTCGATTTTATCGATACGACCCACGATACTGACCTAGGAACGGCATCTCTCTCCAGCGGCAGCGCCACGCTCACTACCTCGTTCCTAGCGGTAGGGACCGACACGATCGAGGCCATCTACTCCGGCGATGCCAACTTCCATGCCACGGGCAGCACGGCCGCCAGCACCAGCATCTCCACGTCGATTCAGGTCTCGGACGTGAATACCGACGTAACGCTGCAAGCCAGCTCGAATGCCGATGCGCAGAATGCGGTGAAGGCAGTCAACGAGCTTCCTTCGCACCAGGGCGACCCAATCACGGTCACGTTGACCCTGGCCGCCGGGACCTACCACGATTTGTATTGCGCTCCGCCAGCCGGCGTGACGTTGGACGTGAACGGCACGGTCGTGAATGGCATCGTGACCATCCAAGGTGCGTCGCCAGCACTCACCGTCGGCGGCTTGGGGAACGTCGTTGTCGAGAATGTTAATTTGACCACCCCCACCAGTGATCCAACGGTCGTCATCACCGGCGGAAGCGTTACGCTGCAAAACGATAACGTTCAAACCACCGGCGCGGGGCCGACGCTTTCGCAAACCAGCGGAATCGTTACCCTCCAAAACGATACGGTCCAAGGCACTGGCGCCGTGCCGACGATTTCGCAAAGTGGTGGAGTCCTTTCGCTCCAAAACGATACAGTCCAGAGCACCGGCGCCGCGCCGACGGTTTCGCAAAGCGGCGGAAACCTTACGCTCCGAAACAGTACTGTCCAAAGCACCGGTAACGCGCAGACTGCCATCAGCGTGAGTGGAGGGACCGTGGATCTGGGCACCCCAGACGATCCCGGCAGCAACATTCTCAATGTCAGCAGCACGGGGCAATTCGTCCAAAACACCACGGGCAATTCGCTCTCGGCCAGCGGCAATACCTACCAGCAGATCAGCACCGTGGACGGCTCTACCATCGTGACCACGTGCGCGTCCAATCTCAGTTTTACCAGCGTAACCACGACGGCAAGTTCCGTGCAGGTGCGGCAGTCGGTCACGCTGACTGCCACCGTGATCGCCAACTCCGGATTGGACGCGCTAACGGGCAGCGTCGACTTCGTCGATACGACGACCAATACCGACCTGGGTTCGGTGGCACTCGACAACAATGGCGTGGCCACCCTGGCCAACTGCAGTCTGGCCGTGGGTTCGCACGCAATCCTCGCTAAGTACTCGGGCGACGCGAACTTCACGCCCAGCCTCGACCGTCTCACGCAGACCTTCACGGCCATCCCGCTAACGATCAAGTTGAACGACGCGAGCAAGACGTACGGGGCCGCCGATCCGGTCTTTACAGTCAGCAGCTACGCCGGGTTCCTCAACGGCGATACGCCGGCCAGCCTGGGTGGCACGCTAGTTTTCACGACCAATGAGCCGCTAGGGAACGCGCCGGTAGGCAGCTATTTGATCATGGCCTCGGGGTTGACCTCGGCGGATTACGCTATCACCTACGTGCCGGGCACGCTGACAGTGAACCAGGCTGCCCTGACCATCACGGCCAACAGCGAGTCAAAGGTCTACGGCGCGGCCTTGCCCACGTTGACGGCCAGCTACAGCGGGTTCGTCAACGGCGAAACCGCAGCCAGCCTGACCACCGCACCCGCGATTTCGACGACGGCCACTGTCGGCAGCCAAGTCGGCAGCTACCCGATCACGGCGAGTAGCGCCGTCGATCCCAACTACTGCATCAACTACGTGGCGAGCACCCTGGCGGTGACGCCGGCCACCCTGACCGTGACCGCCAACAGCACCAGCAAGGTCTACGGCAGCGCCAACCCGACCTTCAGCGACACGATCACCGGCTATGTCAACGGCGACACCAGCTCGGTGGTGAGTGGCAGTGCCAGCCTGACCACGACGGCGACCGCCGCCAGCAGCGTCGCTTCGTATACGATCACGGCGGCGCTGGGGAGCCTCGTCGCCAGTAACTACGGCTTTAGTTTCGTCAACGGTACCCTGGCGGTGACGCCGGCCACCCTGACCGTGACCGCCAACAGCACCAGCAAGGTCTACGGCAGCGCCAACCCGACCTTCAGCGACACGATCACCGGCTATGTCAACGGCGACACCTCCGCCAGCCTGACCACACAGCCCACGCTCACGACCTCAGCCACCGTCGCCAGTCAGGTGGGGAGTTACCCGATCACGGCCAGCGGAGCGATCGATGCCGATTACACGATCAGCTACAAGCCCGGCACGCTGAGCATTACTCAATGTCCGACCACCGCGGCCGTCTCCTCGTCGCTCAACCCTTCCATGTACGGGCAATCGGTGACTTTCACTGCCACCGTGAGCAATAGTATGACAGGCAACAGCTTCGTACCGACGGGGAGCGTACAGTTCGTGATTGATGGCAGCAACTATGGCTCCGCAATGGCGTTGAACGGCAACGGTCTGGCAAGCATCACCGACAGTACTCTGAGCGCAAGTGGTTCGCCACACACGGTGACGGTAAACTACCTGAACAGCGACGGCAACTTCAAGAACAGCACAGCCAGCCTGCCCGGTGGTGAGACGATCATTACGGTCACTCCTGGGTCGATTTACGCCCTGGACCCAACCGCCGGCGGGGCCCTCTCGCTGTCAGGGAATGCCAGCATCAACACCTCTGGCAACGTCGTGGTCGACTCAAGCTCCGGTACCGCGATCTTGGCCAGCGGCAATGCCACAGTCGCCGCCGCCACCGTCCAGGTGGTGGGTGGTGTCAGCAAGAGTGGAAATGCCAAAGTCACCAAGACCGGCACTCCCGCGGCACCCGGCGACCCCCTCGCCGGGCTGCCGATTCCGGTCGCCAGCACTCTTGGCCTCGGCAGCAAGGGTTCCCTGAGCCTCAGCGGCAACTCGTCGCAGACCATCGTGCCGGGCGTCTACAGCCAGATCTGCGTCTCCGGCAACGCCAGTCTGACCCTGAACCCCGGCATTTACATTATCGCCGGCGGCGGGTTCGTGGTATCCGGCAATGGAAACATCGCGGTTGCTGGCTCCAGCAGCTCGCTAACCGGCACAGGCGTGATGATCTATAACGCGGGCAAAGGCTACAGCCTCAGTTCCGGCGCTGACAGTGGCACTTTCGGCGCGATCACCTTGAGCGGCAACGGAACGATGAGCCTGATCCAGCCGTCCACCGGGACGTACTCCGGGGTCCTGATCTTCCAGGCCCGCGACAACCCCACGGCGCTCACCTTCAGCGGCAACGCCATGCAGGGGATTACCGGCACGATCTATGCCTCGGCAGCTCAACTTGCCGAGAGTGGCAATGCCCAGATCGGCTCTGCCGCGCACCCGATCTCGCTCGTCGTCGATACGCTCTCGCTCAGCGGCAACGCCATCGCCCAGTTGGCGGCGGGGAGCGACGCGTCCGCGTACACCCCTGCCCAGATCCGCACTGCCTACGGCATCAACGATCTCGCCCTGGACGGTACCGGCCAGACGATCGCTATCGTCGACGCCTACGATGACCCGCAGATCTACCAGGCCCTCGATGTGTTCGATAGCCAGTTTGGGCTGACGAACTCCGGGCCGACGCTCTATCAGCAGTACGGACCAGCAACGTCGTTCCTATCGGTGCTCAATCAGAATGGGCAACCGACATCCCTGCCGGGAACAGACCCCGCTGGACAAGGCAACGACAATTGGGAAGTGGAGACGGCACTCGATGTCCAGTGGGTCCATGCCATCGCCCCTGCGGCCAAGATCGTTCTGGTCGAGGCCAATAGCCAATCGCTGCCGGACCTAATGACGGCGGCGGCTACGGCCGCCAGCCAGCCGGGCGTGTCGACGGTCTCCATGAGCTGGGGCTTTGCCGAAGGGCAAGGCATCTCCGCCGCCCAGGAAGCGGCCTACGATCAGACCTTCGCCGTGCCCGGCGTGACCTTCGTGGCCAGCACCGGCGACTATGGCGCGGCCGATCCGGTCTATCCGGCCTTCTCGCCCAACGTCCTGGCCGTGGGCGGCACCAGCCTCACGCTCAATGCCGACAACAGCTACAACGGCGAGACCGGCTGGGGCTACTACTCCGATGCATTTGGCAGCTTCATCGGCTCCGGTGGCGGGCTGAGCCAGTATGAGTCCGAACCGGCGTACCAGCAGCGGGTACAGTCCACGGGCAGCCGGACCACCCCCGACGTATCCTTTGTCGCCGATCCGGCCACCGGTGCCTGGATTGCCGATCCCTACAACCTCGATCCCAGCAACCCGTGGGAGGTCGTGGGCGGCACCAGTCTGTCAGCCCCCTGCTGGTCAGGCCTGATCGCGCTGGTGAACCAGGGTCGCTCCGCCGCTGGGCAAGCCGCCCTGAATAGTTCTAGCCCGACCGAGACCCAGCAGGCCGTCTATAGCCTGTCGCAGAACGACTACCACGTGATCACCAGCGGCAGCAATGGTTATACGGCCGCAGCCGGCTATAACCTGGTTACCGGCCTGGGAACACCGGTGGCCAATCTTCTGGTGCCCGACCTGATCGCCGGCAGTTTCCCCGCGACGGGACTGGTCCCGCCCGCCAGTGCGGCAGCGCTGGTCAATTTGGGAACGACGGGGGGCAATACCAGTGGCACAGCCAATGTGATGAATGTGTTCAGTGCCCTGACGGTGGTGGGTTCAACCGATTCCAGTTCACTCGTGCAGGACACCCTGGCACGGGCCACGAGTGAGCGGATCAGTCAAGCCCACGACGCGGTGCTGCAGCGGCGAGACCTGGCAACTTCCCAAAACGAACTGGCACTGCTCTGGGGCTGGACAGAATTCCAGAACCAACGCCATTCGTCAGGCGTCCCAGACGGCTTCGCAAGTGCTGTGGACAAGGTATTTGAATTGAGTTGACCCCGAACGGTCCGAGTTGCTTGCCACCGGGAAAAGCGTGGCAAAACTCGAACTCGCTGGTGTCCCATCGCACGAAGTCATCCCAGTGTCGGAATACCACCGTATTTCGGGACGCTCCTGCCGTTCCATCGAACGGTGCTACCGAGCAATCTGGGACGGCCGGAAGGCAACCAGGCGGAGAAGGCCAACCTCGCGTTTCGACAAGGTAAAGATTCTCGGAACGATCTCAACCATCGACCTAAACGCCGATCCTACTCCTGTTTCAACGTCAACTAAGCCGGGATATAATCACCGGACAAGTCCAGTCTATTCTGAGGACATCATGGCCGCGAAAGACCACGACCGCAATCTGCTCTTCGGCATCCTCGCCTTGCAGATGGATTTCATCAGTCGCGAGGCCCTGGTAACGGCCATGCATGCCTGGATCCTGGCCAAGGACAAACCGCTGGGAGAAATCTTGGTGGAACAAAAGGCTCTGGCAACCGACCGCCGCACCCTACTGGAGGCGTTGGTTCAGGAACACCTCAAGCAGCACGACAACGACCCGGAAAAGAGCTTGGCGGTGGTCAGTTCGCTAGGCTCGATACGAGAGGATCTTCTACGGCTTGCCGACCCAGACGTGCATGCCTCGCTGGTCCAGATCTCCGCCGCGCATTCCCCAGGCGATCCTGAGAGTACGCAGACCTTTGCGGTTGGCCATTCCACCTCTGCCGGCACCCGTTTCCGCATCCTCCGTCCCCATGCCGAAGGCGGCCTGGGAAAGGTCTCCCTGGCCCGCGACGAGGAACTCAGTCGCGAGGTGGCTCTCAAAGAGATCAAGGAGCGGCACGCCGACAACGCGGAGAGCCGCGCCCGATTCCTCTTGGAGGCCGAGATCACTGGCGGCCTGGAGCACCCGGGGATCGTGCCGGTTTACGGTCTGGGCCAGTACGCCGACGGCCGGCCCTTCTACGCTATGCGCTTCATTCGCGGCGACAGCCTCAAGGAGGCGGCCGACGTCTATCACCATCCCCGTGCCCAGAGGCCCAACCCGGGCGAGCGAGCGGTGGAGTTGCGCAAGCTCTTGGGCCGCTTTCTCAACGTCTGTAACGCGATCTCTTATGCCCACAGCCGTGGCGTTTTGCACCGCGACCTGAAGCCGGGCAATATCATGCTCGGGAAGTATGGTGAAACGTTGGTTGTCGATTGGGGCCTGGCCAAGGTCTTGGATCAGCCGGAATTCCGGAGCGAATCGAGCGAATTACCACTAAGACCTTCCTCGGGCAGCGGATCGGCTGAAACGCAGATGGGCGCGGCCCTGGGGACGGCCCAGTACATGAGCCCTGAGCAGGCTGGCGGACGGCTCGATCTGCTTGGTCCGGCCACTGACGTCTACGGTCTCGGGGCGACCCTATATTACGTGCTCACTGGCCGGCGGCCGATCGAGGCCGACGACCTCGCCACGGTCTTGCAAAAGGTCGAGCGTGGTGAGTTCCTGTCACCGCGGGCGGTGAACCCGGAGATCGCCCAGCCGATGGAAGCGATCTGCCTGAAGTCCATGGCGCTGAAGCGCGAAGGATCGCTACGCCTCACCCAAAGCCCTGGCCGACGACATCGAACACTGGCTGGCCGACGAGCCAGTCGCGGCCTATCGCGAGCCCTTGCCGGCGCGAGCGGCGCGCTGGGGACGGAAGCACAAGACCCTGATGGCCGGTTCCTTTGGTCTCGTGACTGCGGCTGCAATTGCCCTGGCAGTCAGCACAGTGCTGATTAAGCAAGAGCAGACCCTGACCGACAAGGCGCGACAGCAAGCCGATTTGAACGCTGCAAGTGCGGATGAAAATGCTCATCTGGCGGATGCGAATGCGAAACAGGCAGATAAGAAGGCTCGGGAGGCACAATCGGAGCGGGCTCGCGCTGAACAAAACGCTCGTAACGCGCACCGACAACTTGCCATGTCCTACATCGAACGCGGCATCAACGAACTGGAGCATGGAGACCCGGCACGGGGCTTGGCGGTTCTTGGCCAGGCGTATCGTGCGGCGAATGAGGCCAACGACATTGGCCTTCGGCACGGCGTCTGCTTGCTTCTGGGGGCGTGGCAATCGACATCTAAACGCCGGATCTTCCATGAAGGTTGGGTAGACGCTGTGGCCTTCAGTCCGGACGGCACGAGAATCGCGACGGTAACCGTTGACAACGTATACCATTTCAGGCCGATGGGCATACCGGGCTGGCAAGTGCATGAGGAAGTTCTTGTGCGTGCAAATATGGTCCGTGGAAGCATGGTACGTCTTTGGGACGCGGCGACGGGGCAGCCGCTGGGCCAGCTGCTGAGGCATGACGCGTACGTGTGGGCTGTGGCCTTTAGCCCGGACGGAAAGAAGGTCGCCACGGGAAGCGACATGGCCCGATTGTGGGACATCGCGACAGGCCAGCCCCTCGGCTCGCCAATGAAACACAAGAGCTTCGTGCTCGCAGTGGCATTCAGCCCGGACGGCAAGAAAGTCGCCACGGCGAGCGCCGATCAGACGGCCAGACTATGGGATGGCAGCACGGGCCAACCGCTGGGCCAACCCATGGCGCACAGGGGACTTGTGAATGCCGTGGTGTTCAACCCGGACGGCACGAAACTCGTCACCGCAAGCGAGGATGGAATGGCCCGCCTCTGGGATGTAGCGACGGGGCAACCGTTGCGGCCCCTCATGGCGCATCGAGGCCCAGTGCGAACGGTGGCGTTCAGCCCGGACGGCAAGAAGGTCGCCACGGCGAGTTGGGAAAATTCGGAGACCGCTTGGGTGAGCAATGCGCCTAGTGCGCTCTCGCCATTGAATCGCGACGAAAAACTGAATGCCGTAGCCTTCAATTCGGCCGGAACGCAGATTGCCACGACCGGGGATAGCACGGCACACCTGTGGGACGCCGCGACCGCTCAACCACTAGCATATTACGGCTTCGGTCTGCTGATGATGGATGGCATTAGTCAGCCAATGATGGGCGGCATGAGTCGGCCGATGATGGGTTTCGGACAACCGGACGGCGGGGCATTTGGCTCGTTCGGTCCCCAGAGCAGAATGGAAATGGCAAGGAAAATGGGCAGCGACATGGGCAAGCCTGTCTGGTTGTGGGACGCGGCGACGGACGAACCCATGGGAAAACCCAGGTTTGACCTGCCCATAAGCAAGTCCCCGGTGCGGGCCGTGGCCTTCAGCCCGGACGGAACCAAACTCTTGACTGCAGGGCCTTTCACCACGGCGCAGATTTGGGATGCGGCGACGGGTCAGCCCTTGGGCTCGCCGATGGAACATAACGAGAGAGTGCTGGCCGTGGCCTTCAGCCCGGACGGCGCCAAGGTCGCGACGGTGGGCAGGAGCTTCGAGAAGGGAACTGCCCAATGGTGGGATGTCACGACGAGCCAAGCCGTGACTTCACCGATAGAGTCTGGCGGCCCGTTTAGGACGTTGGCCTTCAGCCCGGACGGCAAGAAGCTCGTCACGGTGAGCGGCGACCGCAACCCGAGTACGAAAGATGAGACCCGGCTGTGGGACACGGCCACTGGCCGACCATTGGGCTTGCCGATGAAGCACAAGAGCGCTGTTGAAGCCGTGGCCTTCAGCGTGGATGGCACGAAGCTCGCGACGGCGAGTTCCGACGGGACTGTTCGGCTGTGGGATCCGGTGACCGGCCAGCCACTTGGTCCGGCGAGGACGCTTGATCGCGCGGGTGCGGGCGTGGCGTTCAGCCCAGACTGTACGAAAATCATGACGTTCGGTTCGAACTCGGCCCGGCTGTGGAACGCCGCGACTTGCCAGCCGTTGGGCCCGCCGATGAAACATGACAATTTGATTGTGGCCCAGGTCACCAGGGTGGTCGGCACAACAATGTCGGTCAAGACCGAGCCGGTGAAGCAGGACAATGCAGTTCTGGCTGCGGCCTTCAGCCCAGACGGCACGAAGGTCGTGACGGCGGGCTCTGACCAGACCGCCCGGCTGTGGGATGCCGCGACGGGCGAGCCGCTCGCTCTGCCGATGAAGCATGACGCCGCGCTCATGGCCGTGGCCTTCAGCCCGGACGGCGCGAAGGTCGCAACGGCAAGTTATGACCACACCGCCCGGCTTTGGGACGCCGCGACAGGACAACCCCTCGGCGTGGCGATGAAACACGACGATCTTGTGTTCGCCGTGGTCTTCAGCCCCGATGGCACGAAGGTGGCCACGGCGAGCGGCAACCTAGATTTGGGCAGGAAAGGCGAGGCCCGTCTGTGGGACGCGGCGACGGGCCGAGCATTGGGCTTGCCAATGAAGCACAAAGACGCAGTCCTGGCCCTGGGCTTCAGCCCTGACAGTGCGATGGTCGCCACAGCGAGCCGTGACAAGACGGCGCGGCTGTGGGACGTGGCGACATGCCAAGCGCTTGGTTCACCGATACAACACGACGGATGGGTGAAGTTTACCACTTTCAGCCCGGATGGCACGAAGCTCGCCACGATAAGCGAGAAAAGCGACGAGCGTGGGGCGACCAGCCGGGAGGCTCGGCTTTCGCCGGTTCCCCGATCGCTGCCGGACAATCCACATTGGCTTGGCGCGTACGTGGATGTCATTTCCAGGTGGAAGGAGGACGCAGACGCAGTGCTTCATCCGATCGATGCTGAACAGGCGAACCAGGCCTGGCGCGAGGTGCTGAAGTCGTCCGCGTGGGTCGATCAATGTCGGCAAGATGCCGCACGGTCGGCCCGTGCCTGGCATGTAAGTGAGGCGGATAAACATGAAGCTGCAAAACAGTGGTTTGCCGCCGCCTTTCACCTCCGCTGGCTCTGCCGACTGGAGCCCAAGAAATACGCAGTGGCAACAAAGGCTCGCAAGAGTGCAGGAACATCTTGCCAGCCCCGCGAACTCGGCTGCGGGGAAGCTAGATTTGGCCATTCCGCTCTTTGAACAGACGCTCGAGATCCTGGAAGCAAAGCTCGGCCCCGACCACCCCGACACGCTCCAGAGCATGACCAACCTCGCGCAGGCGTATGGGGATTCGGGGAAGCTGGACCATGCCCTGCCGCTCTTCGAAAAGGTAGTCGAGATCCGGAAAGCGAAGCTTGGCGCCGAACATCCGTATACGCTCACCAGCATGAACAGCCTCGCGGTGGCGTATTGGCGGGCAAAGCAACTTGACAAATCGATACCGTTGTTCGAGGAGACGCTCAAACGCCGGGAGGCAAAACTCGGACGGCAGCACCCGGAGACGCTTCAGACCGCGGCAAACCTGGGCGTGAACTACAAGGATGCCGGTCGCCTCGTCGAAGCCTTGCCGCTGCTGGAAGAAGGCTATCGGGCCGCGAAGAAATACCCATTGCTACGCTGGGTGAGCGACCCGTTGTTCGACAACTACGTCCAAGCAGGAAAGACCGAGCAAGCGGCTGCCCTGGCGAAAGAGCTGCTGGCCGATGTGCGCACACAGTTGTCGAAAGACAGCCCCCTGCTCGCCGGGAAGCTGGCATCGCTTTCCCACTCGCTGCTGCAGGCCAAAGCCTTCACCGAGGCCGAGCCGATTCTCCGCGAATGCCTTTCCATCCGCGAGAAGACCCAACCCGACGAGTGGACGACGTTCGGCACCAAATCCATGCTCGGCGGCGCGTTGTTAGGTCAAAAGAAGTATGCCGACGCCGAGCCGCTGCTGCTCAGCCGGCTACGAAGGGATAAAGCAGCGTGAGGCGAAGATCCCGCCGCCAGGCAAGGTCCGCCTGACCGAGGCCCTGGAGCGACTTATACAGGTGTCCGAGGCAATGGATAAGAAGGACGAGGCGGCGAAATGGCGGAAGGAACTGGAGGCTTGGAAGGAGGCGCAAGAGCGGCTCAAGCTCGATAACCCTCGCCCTGTGACAAGTCCCGGCACTCAAGGAAAGTGAGCGAGGCATGTCGCGCAGGTTGTTGGCAGGCGGTCAATTTCTTGTTCGGCCGTCTGTTCGTCGCAAGACCCCATACGTTTTCCATCACTCCCGTAATACCGCCCTTTTCTCGGAACGACGGCCAACCGATTTACCTGCGGCGGTCAGTGTGCCGTGAAAAGGCGTGTTGTTTCTAGCGGGTGCGAATCCCGCCCGGTAACTGGTCGCTCCAACCGGTCGCACCTGGAGCGGTTCAAGGAGGTAACGAATTGGACTGAAGCACTTCAGGAAATGGCTCCTTTAGGGAGTCAGCAAGCACGCAGGCCATAACGTGAGTGAACGCTGAGCAAACCTCGAAACGGGTAATGCGGGAGCCAACCTGCTTGTTTGACACTACCTCCTGACGTTGCAGCCATCTACGGTGCGTTCTCTGCTTGACCCACAACCACTACACGCCAATGGCTGCGCCGTAGCCGAGCTTCAGCTGCGGGCCGCTGAGGGCTTTGCCGACGGCAAGGCACGGCTGGGTCGCAGCCAGACGCCAAAGCAAGATGCCTATTCGACATTAGGACCGATCGGAAGGCGGTCTATAAGGCGGGCCAGGCTGGTCATCGCACCAGAAGGACCGAAAAGGAGAGGCTATTTTGATTTCCAGTCCTCGCCTTCGTCATCCTCCTCCGCTTGCTCGAACCTCCAGCCATCAGGCCGAGCATTCTTCCAGTGCCTCGGGTCGGAGTAATGGACCTCGATGGTCTTCCTGGCCAGCTCGTACTGGTACCGCACTGCCACTTCGAGCGGAAGATCGCCACGCTCCAAGAATGCTCTTACGTCCAGGGGCTCGTAGGTGCCCGGATCAACCTGACTATGGGCGGAATGCCAGGCTGCCCACACGCAGTCAAAGGCCCAATCAGGCTCAACACCCGTAACCAGCATCGCCCAGATCACTTGGTCATCCACAAGCCGACAAACAGCTTTCGACGCGCAACAGGGTCTAAGCCATGGGTTTATTTCGTACTAAATCCACTCTTCTCAACACCGCGCGGGGGGCTCTTGCATGTTGGCGTACGCCGACTACAATCGTACTCGGTTATCCTTTGTTCTAGATCCTCGGGACTTACCCGAGGTCAGTTGGATCACGATTTACCCACCTAATACGAAATGATTGTCGACGTGTGTCTGTTGAGAAAATCCGTCATTATTGCAATTGTGTACATGTGGGCGTCCGCAGGGCATGGAGGGGAATGGTACGAGTCATTCCAGTTTAGGGTGAAGGATCCCTTTGGTATCGGTCCCTACCACAGTGCCCCGGATGTAGGCGGAATTCGACTTATTCATGGTTGGAAGAAAGCTGGCTGGAGAAACGTATCGCAAGGTGAAGTGTACTTGATCTTGTCAAAGGAGGAACTGGCTGAATTCGAGAAGCCTGACAAGAAAAAACATCCCGGCGGCGTTTACACTTACGAACGCGTTCCGCTCACCGGAGAGACAGCTCGGTTCTGGCGAGAACACTTCGCCAAGCAAGCCAAATCGGACCGCGTACCAATTCTCCTGTCGCTAGCCGGCTTGGCCTCGGGCGTCTACGGAAAAGCGTTCACTGTTAGCAGCACATTCTCCGATTACCTTCTTGGACAGGGTGACACTCGGACGGAAAGTGCGGCGAGGCTCTCGGAAGTCATGGCCAAGGGCGGAGAATTTGTCGAGTACGTGACTATCGTGCGCGACAAGAGTCGGCACCCAGTTCTTCACAGCAACCTATTCTATCAAGTGAAGGTCGGGGAGGAGTCGAGGAACTACCTGGTCTATTCAACAGTCTATGCCGTAAAAGTCGAGTAGCACGCTAGAACTCTGTGCGGTTGGAGCATTTGGGAACGTCACCACCGCCTCGCGCTTCGGATTTGTCGGATCGGGTCCCCTTAAAGGCCACAGCATTCCAAATTGCACTAACCACCCACCAGCCAAGAGCGGCCAACTGCTTGACTTTGTCATCACGCAACGTCCTAACTCGGAGAAACTCCCTTCTCCTTAGGCAAGTTCCCCTCGATGCTGACCATTTCCAGCTTGCCAAAACGCGTTCCTGCCCAGATTCGGCCCTCGGCGGCTGGCGTAAGGTCGTCGCACGCCATATTATGCCACGCTATTGTTCTCTCATCTTCACGCAACGAAAACTGCGTTTCTCTACTCTCGCCCAGGGTTTCCGCCTGGACTGGTTGCAGCGGGCGCATCGCCTTCATAATCTTCGCGATTTGCCGGCATAGTTTTCGATCAGTCGCGTCGTGCAACAACGGTTGGATAGCAGTGCACCGCAACGATTGAATTCCCGCGCCACTCTCCGTGCCACGGACGAAATCCCACAGTCGTCTCGTCCCATCGCAGGACGAAGAAAACAAACCGGCGCCCGGATAGAAGCCAACTTGAAACACTGGTGCATTATGCTCCCGTAAACAAGCAAACTCGGCACCATCGGGCCGCCACACCCGCACGGTTCCGTCTTCTCCGCCAGACACAATCCCGAGGCTATTCGGAAAAAAGACTACAGAATTAACCGGACCAATGTGACCTTCTTGCGAGTGCAATATGGCCGCTCGTTCGAGCCCCCACACCGTTATCGTACCGTCTGCCAACCCAACGGCAAGCCTTGCATCATCGCAAGAGAACGCAATGTCACAGATCTCTTTCAAAGAACGATCGAGACGATTGCAAATCTTTCCACTTGCTGTCTCCCATATAGTTATGGAATCATCCTCGCTGCACGACGCAAGAAGCCGCGCGCTTGGCGAGAAGGCGACTTGTTTTATCGGTCCGTAGTCATATCGAATCGCATATTGAGAACTTGCGCGCGCATCTTTGGCCCAAATACCAACACTGTCAGAGGCCGCCACGATATGTGTGCCGTGGCCACAAAAGTCGACATCGAGGACGCCAATCGGAAAGCGCCGGACGGTTTCATAGGAGCGGGGACTACCACAATGTTCTGCGAGTAAGATTACACCTTCGAACCCACCAACCACAAGTTCGTCAGTCGGCGAAACGCTTAATTTCATAGGGGATCCCACATCGGCGAGACAAGAGGCGAGGATCTTTCCGTCCGCCGTGTCCCACATTCGGACGTTACCCCCATTATCCAAGGTAGCAAGCGTGGAGCCATCAGAGAGAAATGCGAGCGAGATGAGCCTACCCTCATGCCCACCGAGCCGTTGGCAAGGCACGTCACTGCCCCGCTTCCAAACGCACACCGTTCCATCAGCCGCCCCAGACGCAAAAACCTGACCGTTCTTAGAAAAAGCGACCGTCCAAACAGTACCAGATTGCATTACCAAGCACTGCAAGAGTTTCCCCGTGCTACTGTCCCATACGCGCGCCACTCCGTCCGTTCCTCCAGAAATCAGGATTTCTCCGTCAGGAGAGTACGCAACACACTTCGTCTTATCGGCCTGCGCCTCAAGACAACGCACTATTGTGCCATTGGCAATATTGGCGATTCGTAGGCTGTTGTCTGTGCAGCACACGAGCTCCGTGCCGCTTGGCGAGAAAGCGAGATCTCCTGGTCCTGCGGACAACCGTGCGATTTGGGTAAAGTAATTCCAGTCATCCGCACACTTCCAAATACTCACGGTTCCGTCCACGAAAGACACAGCTAGCAAATCGTGCCAAGTGGCGACGGCGCAGGCGCAACTTCTAGCCCTGACTATCGAATCGAAGAACAGAGAGCCAACTGGCATTGTCGGTGGCCGAAGATTACGAACCCAGACGAAACCTGGGGCGGCTTCTTCCTTTTCCTTCCACCATGCCTCGAGGAATTGATAGAGTTTCTCGCCTGGTTGTTCCCAAGGCAACACCCCTTTTGGCCAGCCACCACTAGGTTCGATGTAGCGCCCTTGAGTCGCCGGAGAATCGTACCACCAACCGCGATTCCAAATACACTGAAATAGTGTTGTGGGGTGCTTGGCAACGAACTCGATGTCTTGTCGAAGGCCCTGGTCGATAAGCATAAGTATCCGGTGGCGCGGCCGATCCGGCGGCATTGACCGAACCGCTCGGGCCAAGTCCCGCGCTAGACCAAAAACAAAACCTGCTTCGGTCTTCGCTTCCAAGTACCGCCAATTGGTCAGCAGTTCCTCCAGCCTTTCCCATTGCATAGACTCGTTCAAATGTTCTGGCAGGTATGCGAGGCAGTACTTCGACAGGCTTGCCGTCGACCGATGATACTCTTCCCAGAACCAGCCGGCCAATCGCTCACTCCCTGTGCGCCTGCTAATGTGATAAGCCGTTCCGCGTGAATTCTCCCCAGTAAGCCAATCGATAAAAGCATGATGGTAAGGTCGGTAACAGGTAGCGTGGCCAGTGGCGCACTTGATCAAGTAAACTTCTAATTGCTGCAAGGTGACAGCGAGGTCGCTGTCCAGGTCGAGCCCAGTTATCGCCGCCAACTGCCCTTCGGTCAGCGGCTCACGGGCAGTGGCCAGAACTTCGAGGACATTTCTTGCGTCGGCAAACCCGCTGCCGTTAGGATACTGGCGATTGAAAGAAGACTCGTAGGAGCAATAGAGCCCCAAGGGAATCGGGTCAGCATTGTCGAAAGACTGCCGATCTAGCTCAATTGCTTGTAGGACGTCACGAACGAAGAGGATATTGCCCTCTGACTTCTTCAGAAGTAGTTCGGTGACTTCGGTCGCGGTGCGACGAGCGGACCGCAGGCGCTCCGCCAGATTTGGACTAGTTAGCTGCCGAAGCAAGTACTTTCTAATGTCTTCATGAGTCGATCTTGCGCTGGGGTCCATTTCCAGAGCGCGAAAGGCCGACAGTCGGCGCACCAAGTTGTGTTCTTTGCGCGGTAACGATCACGCGAACACAAGGCGGTATGCAGTTCTGGCAAGCGACAAGTATATCGGAAATAGAAGTTTCCCCATCCTCCCACACGCCTTCATCCAGTGCATCGATCAAGATACACCACGGTCCTTCCGGAGGAACCGCGAAATGGCGCATCGGGTTGAGGATCCCAAGCTCAAAGGCGCGACGGGGGTTCGAGTCGGCACTTGATAAAGCTTCTTCAGCAGACTGTTCCTGCAATCGTTCCACATAGTCTGGCAACTTTGCAGCGATCATGCCTGCGATGCTGCGGACGAAACGGCCAGGGTTTCGGGTGGTTGCGTCATCTGTACGACAGAAATGGTAGGCTAGCACTTGTCCACCAGGATTTAGGTGTACGAGCCGTGCGATCAAAGTGGACTTACCCATGCCGGGAGCCGCCAAGATCAGCAGGCCTCGTTCCCGCGTAGTGGAAATACGCCAGGCATCGATTTGGCCAAGAAGCTCTTCCCTGCCTACGAAGTCCTGTAGCTTCTCCAACACATAAGTAGTGAAATCGAGGGGCGTGAGTTTCAACCTTTCAGCTGGATCTTTGTCAATTGTCGACGATGGACGGTTCAGCCAATCGTGAATAGCATCGGCCAGGGCTGTAGCAGAGTTTTGGCAACCATTGGGCTCCTTGGCTCGATCTCGGTCTCTTGGGGGCAACGCCAACCGGTGACCGAGGAAACGCTTGCCCGGGCCGTGCTCAACCGCGTTACGGATGGCAGAGATTGGAACCCCCTGGTTCCATTCGACGAGATCGTGGAAAGGATCGGTGCTGGTATGGATCGCCACCAGCGCCCAATCTTCATCAAAACAGGGAGATCCAGAGGACCCTCCGGTAGTGTCGATTCGATATCGAACACGAAAAGGGTCAACCTTTATCACCCGGCCGATATCTCGCTGCATAACTTGGCCCGGGGGATAGTGCAAGATCCAGAGCCGGCTCCCCACAGTAATCTCACAATCCTCTTCAGGGAGGTAAATCCATCCTCGAGTTGGAACAGGGGCGCCCTCCAGACGCTGATGACCTGGCTCGCCAGCCACGTGCAAAAGAGCATAGTCAAGCTCGTCCGCTTTTGGCGGGGATGCATCCGGGAACAGGTCTGGTTCATCCCAACCAGAGCCTGGTCTTTTATCGACCAGCCACCAGTTTCCGTCAAGTTGAAAGGTGGTTCCTCGCTCTGGGCTACCGAAGTGTGAGGGAACACTGTCGAACGTCAATTTGACGCTGCCGGGATCGACCTTCCCCTCATGCACCAGCCGAATGACGTGATAGGCCGTAAGAACTGCCGAAGGCCCCACAAGAAACCCCGTACCATGATCGTATTTCGTATCGTCCCCAGGGTCCGGATAAGTTATTCGGCAGATCTGACGCTCAAGCACCTCCTGGCAAAGGCGACTCTCTTTGGCAGGCGCACTTCTCTGCCCGGCTACAGCCTTTTCTAGACTACGCCCGCTCATCGCGCTTTCTCCTGCCCCCTGCCCAATCGCCGAGGTCGCTATCCGTGTGACGCTCCAGCCAACGAAGACGATCGAATCAGGCTAGGTGCAGCCATCCCCTGCTCCCAATGTACTCGAAGATCGCAATTTGGATCCGCTTCACCTTCAAACTTATTCCAAAGCTGCCGACTTCCTTGACGATCCGACGTTGGTCATCCCACGCCCTGCCGGGCAAGCGCGGTTGCCATCGGGTATGCCTCTGCCCGCGCGCTCCCGCGGCTCAATCTCTCGACACGAATCGAGAAGGCACTGCCGCAGCTCATTAGCATTGATTCCTTGATACTTCTCCTGGAGTAAAGCTCCGAGCCCCGTCACAAGCGCCGTTGCCTCACTAGTGCCGCTCGCGGCAGACACGCCGCCTCCCGGCCGGTATGACACGATCTCATCGCCCGGTGAGACTACATCAGGCTTGCTGCCATTCTGGCAATTCCCGCTGAACGAAGCGACGGTTCCCCCTGCGCCCACAGCTCCCACCGCAAGAATCGCGTCGGAAACGATGTTGGCAGGTGTAATGCTGGTACCGGGACCCTTATTCCCGATGGCCGCCACGAGCAGTATGTCCAGTCGCTCAATCCGGCAGATGAGTTCTGTCAAAACCGGCGGCGAATTGTCGAGCTTACCGATAGACAGATTTATTAACCGGAGTCTCGCATCCGACTTCTTTTGCTCTAATATCCACTCAAGTCCCGCCACAATCTTAGCAAATGTTGTAATGCCCATGCTGTCGGCTATTCGGCCCACTACCAGTCCTGCATTCGGCGCAACTCCGTATTGTCTTGAAGCGATAATACTGCACATCTGAGTGCCGTGCCCCATGGCGTCACCTCGGACAGAGATATCCACGTTTCCCAAGGGATCGAACGCCGCATATTTACAGACACGCTTCTTCAAATCTGCAGTGTCTTCGTCAATGCCACTGTCCAGAATACCGACCGTGACTCCCGTCCCCGTAAACCCTCTGGATGTCAAGACATCTACTCCCAGCATCCTCCAGTACCAACTCGGATCTACTGCTTTTCCACTCTCCAACGCCCCAATTGGTGATTCAACGGAGTCCACGATTCTGTACTCTTCTTCCGGCTGGCACTCAAAGGTCTTGTCAACATAATTGGTAGGAACTGCGTGCAGATCCTCATCCGAAAGAGCAACCCCGAGGTTAGGGAATAGCCGGATGGCCGGCGGTGAGGTCCAACTCTCAAGCGAACCCTTGTTACTGAGCGACGACAGTAAATCCTTTTGAAGCGATTTATCGTGCTGCACTTCTGCTTTAAGCAAGAGCAATGAGCCCATGAGGAATTTCCGAAGTTCCAAATCCTGGAGACGCGAGGTCTCCGATTACTACACCAAATTCTTACGACGCGTTAGCGCTGCCGTCAAAGGCCGTTCCGCCGCCCACGGACCTTTCCTCCGCGTTGAATGCAGAAGCAGGCATCTCCTCAAGGCAATGTGGTTGGTCCATCGATTGGCCCAAAACGTAAGGCAGGGGGCAGGGGGCACAACGGAGACCGTAGGCGCAGACGCGACATGGGTAACCGTGTGCAATGTGCAATTGCCGAGAATTCAATTCGCGCAGTCTCCTGCATCCAGGACTGTGCCAGATGTTGTCGATGGTATTTGTGAGAAGCGAGTTATCTCCGAAATCGAAATAGTCCCTTAACGAATCCGCCACCGGAGGCCTCAAGCGATCGCAGGGCCACAAACGTCCGTGCCAGTCGATTGTTGCGAGAGAATACCCGGCTCGGCACCCAACAAACTGAACCGGCAAGCCCATTCCGAGCTCCTTGCCAAGATGGAGTCGCAATCCATTGTCGAGGAAGTAGTAGGCCACTTGTGGCTTCTGCCCCGGCATCGGCAGAGGGTTGTGCCGAAAGTGCTCGATCACCGAGGCCGTAAGCACCGATCTGTCAACGCCAATTTCACCAAAGCGCAGAGCCGCATTGCCCACTGGTTTCACCACCATCAGTTCCAATTTGTCCACTCCCAGGTCTTGCGCCAACGCGATCACTTCTGAAACGCGTGCTACTGTATCAGCATAGAGTGTACAGCATAGAATAACTTGGGTGCCGCAGCTATTCAAAGAGCGGACCAAGAGCCTTACGTTTGCTAGTGTTCGCTCAAAAGTGCCACCACCACGTATCCTTTCGTGACTAGAGGCGTCAGGTCCGTCAACACTCACGGTGACTGATCCGTTATTCGAGTTCCTAATTGCCGCGGGGAGCGATTCGTCCACCAGCAAACCATTTGTGGTGATGTTGAAGGAGACCCCATTCGCAATCAGAACGCGCAACAAATCGTGGATTCTCGGAAACGATAGCGGCTCACCCCCGAGCAAATTCACGTGTGTGCATGTCTTCCGCGTCAGTTTCTCGGCGACAGTTCTCACAATTTCCCAAGGAGGGTGCGTCCCAGCATGGGTGAGCGAGGCCCCCACCTGGCAATGTCGGCACGCCAGGTTACAGTTCATCGTCAATTCCCATCGCAGGGTGGGTGGAATTAGCATGTTCTAATCCGTTGACAGTCTGCAACTCACCGGTTGCGGTGAACCACGTCCACGGCGCATAAGTCTAGCGCACGTCGCAATGCGTGGCAACTACACTGCGGGAGGAACCTGTTCGGCACCAGGGGTCACGATTCAGACTTCAATCGAGCCACTTGACCGTTTCCGGTTCCCACCGGGCATGTCCGTCGTTAGGTCGAGCGACGCCTTCCGCGCTTTGAACGGCGGAGCCTGTCGGGGGGCCGCAATGCCGAAGGCATGGTTGTGGTTTGAGGTAATGGACGCTGCAGGATCAGGTTATTGGACAAACGACATGAACACCGCAGGATTTGCCCGTGTGGGTATTGCAAATAATTGCGTGCTCGTGTTGCACGTCGGCCGGGTACGCAAGCAGAAGGAGTCGCTCACCGAGGTAGCGCTGGGTGCTGACCACAGCCTCCCTCAGCAACTTAGCCTCGGACTCGTTCAATGCGATGTCGACCTTGCCACACGCTTCAATTGGCGAGATCAACAACCCTTGCAGGAAGGCGGGGTTTGCGTTAGCCGCGGCAATGATCTTAAGCATGACATTTTGCTCGGACATGAATCACCTCACATTGGTTATTGGGAAAGTACTTACTGGGTAACGCTCATTCAGGAGCCGGCCCGACATGTTCGGGTTGGATTATGCCTCTATAGATTGATATGGTATAATCGAAATCGAAGGAAAGCATTTGGGGGATCCGGGATTGAGGCACGTGGTCAATGGATATCAGTGTTGTGTCACGAAGGCTGCGAAGTTCTTTGATCATAGCATTCTCTGACACATCGTCGAGACTGGCGCTCATCTCATCGAGCAGCAGCAATTTCGAGTTCTTCAACAGCACTCGACCTATTGCGACTTTCTTCTTCTGACCGCCAGACAGGCCGCTGCCGCCGGGGCCAACACGGTACTCCAAACCGGCCAAGATCACTAGCCGGAGAATCGCATCCGTGCCGCCTGGCTTTACGGTCATTGCGCAGTGCGTCACGAATGGTCCCGTCCACTTCGTTCGCGTGTTCAGCTTGTGGCTGGTCGATTCTCCCTAGCAGAAGATTATCTCGGAGCGTGAGATCGTCGCGGTATCCGTCTGCAGTGACGTGATCGAATCGAACAAGGGCATCTCTGGTATTTCCTGTCATCCGTCTCTGCACAGCTTTCCGCAGTTCCCCAATCCGCTCGCGCAATGCACGAAAACTCTCCTTACGCCCGGATTCGGTTGGCAGTCTACCGTCGAGTGCTTTCTTGAGAACATCGTCTTCCAGGTTGACCGCGCGAACAACGCGCACTAGAGCGGTGTCCACGCCCTCGCTGGTTCTTTCGCACTCAGACAGAGACTCCAAGTCCAACGGTCCTTCTTCATCATTTCCGATACCGTGCCGTCGCAGACCAAGAAGCAGGTTCTGTCTGATCGAGGTGTCGAACAGGATCGGTTCTGGGGAAGATAGCCAACGTTCCTCGCCAACCAGGAAATCTCGCAGCGGTCGATATTCTTTCCGTCGAGCAAGATGTCGCCTGACGACGGCGCGATACCGCGCACCAAGAGTCGCATCGCAGTTGATTTCCCGCACCCGTTCGGGCCTCTGAGCGCCACGCGTTTTCCTCGAGGAATCGTAACGTTGACACCGTTCAAGATCGTATCGCCGGCTCGGGTCCTCACACAAACGTCCCTAAGAACGACCTCGATCCCGTCCGGACTGCGGGGGGCGTTGGTTCCCTCCATGTCAAAGGCTACGGGATAGTCCAAGAACTCACAGATTCGTTTGTAACACGGTCGCGACAAACGCCATTGCAGAACAAAACCAAAAACGCCCTGCACAGCGCTCGGCATCGAGAAAGTCGTCACCCAGAGCAGACTAACCACTCCTCCCCAATCCAAGGCACCCGTGTTCTGTTGGCACAACCAGGCTCCGCAGCCAAGGATGGCAGCGATTTGCACGGCGGGAATCAGATCAAACGTCGCGCTGAAGAAACCATGCCACGTTCCCAGCCTGCGCATCGTCTTCGCGTAGGTTGCGAATCGGCAATTCAAGAGTCGCGCGCCGTACTCAAAGGCGTCATGACTACGTAGTTCGGCGACGCCGGAAACGACTTCACTGGCCGTCACGCGAATCTCGTCTCTGCCCATTCGCTCTTCTCCTCGGATCTCCTGAATCTTGCGATCGAAGAGAAGGAAGAAGCCGTTCAGAAGCGAGAGCAGGGACGCCAAGGCTCCGAGTGGGAGGCTGTACCAACACATGTAGAGCATGAAACCGAGCGTGGAAATGGCAGCAAGCGGCAGGTCGGCCACAGCGCTGCCCCAGACGCTCGTCAGTTCCCGCGAGTCCTCTACGGTTCGGGTATTGATGCTCTCGACTTTGTGCTCTTGAAAAAAATCGGCGGGGCATCGCAAGACGCGTCGAAAGACGTCCATTACAAGAGACTGATAAAGCCGCTGTTCGACCGTCACCCCGGTTCTGAATTTGAAGAAGAGGACAACGAAGAGAGCCGCTTGCGCCACCGCAATGTACAATACCGCCTTCGCTGCAGCCCCCAAAAGGCCATATTTGGCCGTACTATTCTTCGCGATTTCCGTCAACTGCCCCAATTCGTAAGGAACCACCAGCCTAAGCAGCGTTGCGGACAACCCCATTGCGATGAAGGCAAGGATACTGGCAACTGCACCGTTTCCCAGGTAGCGCAGGATAAGGCGCGCTCTCTAGCCGCAACGGTTGTGCTGGATGTTGCCATAGTCTGCCTCACCTTGCGACACGATCTTCGTGGTCACTAATGACACGCAGGTTCGTACCTAATTCAACAGCCACAAGTAGCTCTACAACTTGTGAGTTGCACGGTCAGACTAATTTGGCTGCTTCAAGATGTCGGTTGCGGTTTCAGCGGTTTCAGGTCGCGAAACGCCTCCTCAAGGTCCTTGCCTGCTTCAGTATCTGATATGTCTATTGTCAGCTATTCTGACGGGGCCGCAATCGACTTGCAAGCCCCTTAACCATTTTTGAATGGGTTAGCCACCACTTAGAGTTATGTATGTATAGCCGAAAGAGTACAGTGTGCCAAATGGCAATAGAATAGGGTGTATAGGTGGTTTGGGCAAGAAGTCTGGCGGGGTACGGCAACTTGATGACGTGGCGATTTCCCGAAGGACCCATACCGCGACGGGCTGAAGTTTTTGTTGGCCGAGTTAGCCCAAAATTATACGTGCGGAAGCCAACGGCGGCTTGCTTGCCATCGGACCGTCGGGAATCTAGCATGACGTTCTGGCTGGAGCCTCTCGGTGAAGTCTCGCCACTCTGCCGACTTCGCAACAGCTACTGACCCGATTTGACTCACTTCTACATTCTAAGGAGGTTGAACATGTTGCGAAAGACTACTGCTCTGCTCGTTCTGACTCTTGGGTTGCTTGCGATCGTACCTCGGTCGGAGAATACCGTCCTGGGAGCCCAGGAGGGTCCACCGGCGGCTACGCCCGATCCTTTGCCAGCCGGGAACGCCATTCAGCCGCCGAACATGCAAATCTTAGACGTGCATAACATAAAGGTGACATTCGAACTCAAGAGCGATACCTACGTCGCTAAGCTCGAAGGACCGGTATCGGGTGTGCGGGTGGAACACAAACGCTTCGACTTCAGTCTCCTCAAGATCAAGCCAATTTCTGAAACCTGTGAACTTTCAAGGAAGAATCCAGAATGTACGATCTGGCACGGCGATGCGGAGGACAAGGAAGGCGATGTCGTGAAGTTTCAATTGAATGATAACGAGATCGTCGCCCATTGTCGTTGGTGGTCCGGTCCTTTTGAGGGTGGCTTTCTTAAGCATTCGAAGCCTCTTAAATAGGTGAAAGACTAGTAACTCGGCAGAGTGCGAAGTGAAGATTGTCAACCGTACCGGTCCAGTGCTCAATCTGGAATACCGGTGAGAAGCGACCTGCCACGATTTGAAGATAAATGAAGAGCAGTTACCCGGTAACTATCGGAGTACTTCATGCCGGCAGCCTTGCACGGGCAGATCACAGCGATACATCCAAGCTGAGGCCTCAACCTGGTGAAGAAAAGGGGTTTTGATCCGGGCGGCCGAGCGTTTGTTTTTTCGCAGGCACCTTCACGAGACGCTGGAGCCCGGTGTGGAGCCTAATCGGCCAAGCTCCCGACCGGGCACTGGGGCTTGACGATGGTGTCGGACAGCTCGGAAATCAGCAGGCGTTCCCATGCCGGGGCTTCAGCCCGTAATCCAGCAAGCGGTGAGGGGCTGGGGTCGAGAAGGATAGTCTCAGCGTGCAACTTGACACCGAAAGCGTGGCCCTGGGACGCCGAGGCTGATCGAAAAGGCGGGCTTGGGGCACGATCTTCGAGGGCATGGTTCGAGGCCAAGGGTCAGAACCGTGCTGAAAACTGGGGTTGGCGATGCCTGTTGGGCCCCATGCATGAGGCAGGGGGCTGAGAGGGGGTCAAGGTGCCGGCTGTAGGCGGGGCCGACGTGACCGTGCTGGGGCAGGCTCGCGATCTTGAACTGGCAGGCTCATGGCCCGTAGGACCGTGGCTGACGAGCACGAGGGCAGCCCCGGACAGACTGGCCGGGATCGGTAGTCCTGGCCTATGCCTCGGCTTCCTCGTCGGAAACACCACGTTCCTCAGTACGGGCTTGGCCCGGCCGTGAGTCATCAGTTGTGCGAGTCAAAGTCGCTTTGCGGTTCTCTTGTGCGAGCCGTTCCTTATCCAGTCGTTTCTTCTCCGCGAGTTCTCCACCACCGAAGTATCATGAAACCGAATATGTGATCGTGGGTGAACCACGGCCATTCAAACTGGGTACCGAAGAAAGCGTCGTGGCAACTGTGACCGACCAATCGGCCGATGCCAGTTCTGAACCTTCTTGCCGAATTTCCTCTGTCTCATTCGACTATCCGTCATCAATAGTCATGCCGGCCAAGATGCGACTTAAACTTTGGCTCGGCCTTGATGCCATCCTTCACTGCCTGCGTAGGCGACTCATCAAACTCGATCGTCTCCCCCTCGAATCTCACTCTCTTGATAAGAGCTGGATAGGCGGCTTTTCGAATGGCATCATTCTCCTTGAGGAGAGCGGGGAGTTGCTTCTTCAGGGTCTTGTAGTCCGGCTTCTTCGTCTCCGCGTCAAAGGGAACCTTGCATGTCACAAGCATGCCGCTCTTGGCTTTCGATCCCAATATCAAGGCATCGCCAGAGATCTTGTAGCCCCAAAAGAACTGAACCTGCGCATAGGCCCTGGAATTGTTGCTGCCACCGACTTCGGCAATGTCAAGAACATTACAGACACCAAGCTCCGTCGACATTGTCGACAGCTCCCCGCACACAACAGCGCTCACCTTGCAATGCAAATCGTCATCTTTCGCACTAACAGGACTGGCACTTATGACCACCAACAAAGCACCAAGCAAGAACACAAGCTTGGCCGCTCCAAAAATGTTTTTAGTTCGCATGATCGTGAAACCTCCGAAAACTCGCCATCACTAGAAGGACCGCGAAGATCTTGTAACACAAACGTGTTCTGGTTGAACGGAAAGTCAACCACGGGCCGACACTCGCCCCGTTCCGTTGGCCACGGCTACGTAATTAGCTCAAGGCGGGCTGGTTGACGCACTCCCGTTTGGCTAAATGATAAGAAACAGAAAACCGCGCGCAAATGACGCAGTATCCGACGGCTTCTCGCGAGAACCGTCGCTATGCTCCTCTCCTCTACTTGGAGGAGATTTCAAACTTGAGGCTAAACTTTGTGGCAGGCTGCGTTAGCTCCAATCCGTGGATCCGGACGGGTAGGAGGGGGGTCGACAGTTTACGCTCCCACTGTTTAGGCTTATCGTTTGAGTTATCGTCGATTACGAAAGAGCCCTTTTCCCCGTCCGAACTGATTGAGTCTTTGTTTGGCACCCCATCTGCAAAAACAGCGCCCCGGTTGTTGTCAACGCCAATCGAGATGACGTGCAGCTTGCCCGACTCTACGCCAGCCCTATGCCACCCTTCCGCATATCTTGTGTACACCCAGACAACCGTGTCATCCGTGTCGATAGTTAACGTGACCGTTCGGTCGTCATTCGTGGCGTCCCCGGTCTTGATCTTTTCATCTACGTCTTTGTCGTACCCCTTCAAAACCTCTGAAATAGCGAAAATCGACTTGCCCGAGCCTTCGTTGGGGGAATCAGAGCTGTAGCCCAGGATGGTCTGCTTATAGAGGGGGGATCGATTTTTCACTTCGCCGGAGAAGACCGGACGTGACTTATTGCCATTTTCAAGGTAGTAGTAGTGCGTGGCAATACAATACCTCTTGCCGGAGGTTCCAATATCGAAAAATGTGTACGTATTCATGATGGACAGTCTATCCTGGAACGTACCAGGCAGTTGCCCCTTGTCGCCTTTCAGCGTTACATCGTAGACTCCCCGGTCTAATCTCATTTTGAACGCATCTACCTCTGCGGCGTTGCCACCAACGGCGAACTGTGGGCTGCCACCGACGGTGGGCTGTTGGGAGGGACTCGACGAAAATTTACCACGCGAAACCTCGCGTATTCTGCCTTTAGCATTTGCATCCCCTGGACAGATTGTCAAAAAAAACGCGACCGCTGAGAGGATGAGCGCCAGCGAAACAGTCTGGGGAAGAACCATGGCATTTTTCATGGACCACCTCGTTAGTTTGGTTGTGCTTTCGACGTAATGAACGACTATTATTTCAATCACTGAGTACCAGGTGTTCGTTTCCCAGGCTCAATGGGATAAACGTACCCCTGTCTTGGTATGTTCTTGAATGGCTCGGGATACGCGAATTGGTACTCAATCGTGCTGAAGTATATCGGCGTGGTACCCGTCACCGTAGCCTCCCATTCCTTAACACCCTTAAGGTAATCCCCAAGATCACCATTTAATGCTACTGCCGTTCCGCCGGAGCGGTTCAGTCTATAACTCGACGTTGTCGATACATTTCTCTTTGCGAGTTCTTGCCTGAGCGATCCCTTTCCGTCCAAGTTTCCGTATGCAGCACTGATCGACGCTTGAATGCTAGCCTTCTTTTCCGCGTCTGTGGTCTGGAAGGCGTAGACTACCTGAAGGTAACCGCCGTATTGCACTCTTGAAATTATTCTCTCACCATAGGTTCTATAGAATCCACGGCTTTTGGCCCTTCCCTCAAAGTCTTTTAGGTTGATGGCGAAGTCTGGGTCCTTGGTAACCAAGATTTCGCTCCGCTTGAGAACCTTGGCCTCCAAAACGAACAATGTGTGCTGTTCAAAGACCTTGCTGTACTCCGAGGTATTGGCTGTTGCACAGGCGATGCTTTTGAACGACGCGGAAGCTTCAAAGGAAGTGTCAGAGGTGCCGGTCTCTTTCTTGTCGATTACATACAGCGTCACAGTCGCCTGTGACTCAACACCCAAGTTCGGCGTATCCTTCTTAACCGACTTGAGAATCGATTCTTGTAGCTCCGTCCCTTTCACCGAATCGTAGCCGTGCCCCACGGTCGGGATGTATGTATCCGAAAACGACAGCAGATGCTTCCGTTCGTTCTCCTGCGAAATGGCCGGAATCGCATAGACGAACATCAATATCAAGGACCAGAAGTTACACCAAGAATGGGATTCCATACACGTTTCCTTTCTCCCTCAGCTATCCGCTTGAAAGGCGGAAGGGATGAGAATCACTGCGGACAAAAACGGAACGCACCGCATGGGTTGCTCCAGTCTGGCCAAACCTGTTCTCGTGGACTTTTCGAGAGAGGGGGGGTGTTGTGCCTGTCGCTCATCACCACTTTTGGCGCTTTCGATCTGAATCTCGATGCTGCCGAAGTTTGAGAACCGCCCACTTTGTAATGGAACACTCCCGCATCGTCAAGGACCCCGACCTATTTTTCGCGGATTTCTAACTATCCGCAAGCACTAACCACCTGAAGGTGGTATAAATCAGGTATTCGGGCGCATCAGGCAAGAACCCAGCCGGGACATGGAGTCATTACGAAATAGCGATTCCACAAAGGCCCCATGTCGGGACGAACCGAAGCTCTCGGCCGATTCAGCCCAAATCGCACGTGCAGAAGCCACCGGCCCTCAAGACCGTCTGCACGAGCCCAAACGTGCTTTTCGAGCGGTCGTATACTTCATCCTCTGGCATATAGACGATGATCGGGTCTGGCCGCGTATAGAATAGGAAAAATCTGTCCTTCGGGACATGGAACCAGTCCCGGTCGGCCACCGGAACCCATCGCGGCCAGCGAATGAGCCGCCAGGTGATCTTCCAAAACCAGCGGGGCCAAGGCCAACGAGCAATATCTTCAAAGCGGACCACGACCCAGCCTCCGGGCGACAGCAACTCAAGACGATTCGGCCAAATCATTGCCTCCGTGACGTTTTTGGACGACAGCCCTTCCACACGGCTGGGTACAAATCGAAGACTGTTGTCGTTGCTGTTCAAGTTCATATTGCTACCCCCGAGAAAGATGGCCATCAAATCCGGCGGAGGCTTGCCATCAGATTGCCGGGACGGTAGCATGATACCTAGCTGAGGCGTTTCGGTGAAGTCTCGCCACTCTGCCGATGTTTCAACAGCTACTGGACCCGTCCGACCTACTTCTACATTCAAGGAGCGTGAACATGTTGCGGAAGACTGCTGTTCTGATCGTCTTGAATCTGGGGTTGCTTGCGCTCGTTTCTCGGCAAGAGAATGCCGTCTTGGGAGCCCCGAAAGATTCACTGCCATCTGAGAGCGGCGCCATCAAGCCCTTCATTCCAACAATTTTCGTGCAGAAAGGCTTGACGGTCGTTCCAGAGGGAAATGGCAACTACCGCTGTACGCTCAAAGCACAACTGACGGTTATGGTGCGAGGCAAACAGATCCCGGTCGATCCGATTTCGGAGTCATGTATTCTTTCAAAGACAACTCCAGATATCACAAATTGGCACGGGTCTGTAGAGGATAATAAAGGCCACGTAGTGAGGTTTCAACTGAAGGAGCATGACAAAGATCATCAATTCGAGGCGAGCTGTCGCTGGTGGGCCCTCCGTTTTATTGGAGATGGGTTCTCTTGCTCGAAGATTCTAACGGACAAGTGACGGGATAGAATATCGGGAAGAAGCAATCTTTGAGGTCTCTGAAATGAAGGACAGCGAAGAGGAAGCAACGCTTTATCTGCCAATTTTCCCGGACGATTGGTCTATAAGGCGTAAGGCAGCAACCGTCCATGATCTCCGGACTGGAGCGCGAACAATCGAAGAAGTCGCTTTGGACGAAAAGCTCCCGGTTGAGACCGTCGCCGAGTGGCTGCCACGACTCGATACACTACGATCGATTCGACTTAGGTTACAGTATCGATCACAGAATACTGGCAAAGCTAATGATGAGAACGTTCGCAGTTGACGAGGCACCACACAATTGATCATCTGCTCAGCGACTGAACCGGAGGTGCCGCGAGAGGTCAGATCACCTACACGCATCAGGAAGCTCTTAGAAATCTCAGCCACCCCATGCACCCTTCCCGGGTCCAATAAGGGCCTAAAAGCGACGCTGGACAGCGGCAAGGACTACCGGAGCGAGGCCCGGAAGCGTGGGAAGGGGAAGAAGTAGACCCTCCCGCTATCGACAGGAACAGAAGGCCATCCCGCCTGAAACGGGGTGGCTTTTTCATGGGGATGGTAGGGAAGCACGACCTGGCAAAGATTCCGCTCATCACCGATTCGGGAAGAGAGACCGAGGACGACTAAAACCAGCCCCGTTTTTCCACAACGTAGGTTTGGTAGAACTCTTGATCGCTCTTGCTCAAGTATATGATGCCCTCGATTATGCCAATCAGCCCCATGACAATCGCGCCGTACCCACAAGTACAGATCGTAACCAGCAGCATGATTATTCCCGGCGTAGGAAGACCGAGAATGAATTTGTGAATTCCGAGAGCGCCAAAGAGTATCCCAACTACCCCCGCTGCAACTCGGTTGCTGCCGCTCCCAGAAGCATACGAGGCGTAACCGCCAGTGGAGAACGCGGAACCGCAGAATCTGCATCTCAGGGCTACCGCGCGAATCTTCTCACCGCACATCGGGCAGGCTTTGAATGATTGATAGGGGGTTCCGGGGTGGGCAATCCAAGGCGTTCCGTGAGTCTGCTTTGGTTGCGTGGTTGACGAGTCTGGATTAGAGAGAAATGCCAGCGGGTCTGCTTCCTCTTCCGGTGCATCGTCGTCGGCAACCGGAATAGATTCGAGGATCCGTTGAGGAGGCGGTACGGTCAGGAAGTGATTGCACTTGGGGCAGGCAACTTTCGTTCCAGCCATCCCCGCAGGGACCGAGAGGGGCCTATTGCACGACGGACAGTTGAACCGGATTTTGAGGCTTTCATCGGCAACCGCAATCGGTTCAGGAACCGGAAGTGGGGGCGGGTCGAGTATGACCGATTCAAGGCTGAGTGCTACCGGTTTCGGCGGTGGAACTTGAAACGCCCCGTGACACGCTGGACACTTCACCGCTTGACCAGCGTGCTTCTCAGGCACGTTCAGATTTCTCTTGCAATGCGGGCAGGTGGTCATAGGCATGGCCGAACCCTCCATCTAAGGGCAATTCTCCTCTCCGGGCGGGTGACTGTCAAGATGCAAGCCGGAATACTTCCCACGGAGGGGGTGGAATTGACTTTGAGAGTCTCGACAATCACACTGGCCGGCAGGGTACTATTTCAGGCGGTTTCTTTTTGAGAGGAGAAGTCCGATGTTCGACAAGACGATGGTGCGGGGTTTGCTGGGGGTGGCGTTGATTTTCTCGGTATTCGCTGTGGCCCGTGGGCAGGATGTTATTGCCAATTCCGTGGCTGATTTCTCCAGCACGCAAGGCGCAAACGGTTGGTACTACGGCTATTACTCTGGTAGCCTCACGTCCAGCACGTTTCAGCAGCTTCCAAATTACGAGGCTCCGCCTGCAAGCCCATACTCACCGTCTGGGGTTTGGTATTCTACATGGGTGGTTGGTGAAGTTTGGCCGCAACTTTGGAATGATGGAGGGGCACCCAGGGGGTCGAGTGACAACACTGGTGTTGGCAGCGAATGGCCGGTTCGGCGTTGGCAAAGTGATATTGCGGGACCAATCACGATTTCTGGTTCATTGGCTCAGTTGAATGGGGGCGATCCTGTCGGGAACGGCATGGGTATCCTCGTTCTTGAAAATGGGAACCAATTGTTCTCGGAAAATGTCACATCAGCCAATGAAACGACCTATAGCTTATCTACTGTTGTTTCAATCGGAACTGATCTTGATTTCGCAATCACGCCGGACAACAACAATTTCGATTATAACGGGAATACAATGTTTACTGCGGTGATAACCGCAACTCCCACCCCCGAACCCTCCACCCTCGCCCTCCTCTTCGCCGGTGCTGTCGGTGTGCTGGCCTACGCTTGGCGGAAGACTCTTCCACGAAAGGCTTGAATTCCATGCAATGCCCAAACTGCGGTGTAGAACTTCATCTGCCCAGCGAAGCCGGTCAACCTACGTCCTACCGGGAAGACTACGACCTACTAGGAAACGTGCCCGAAGAGGTAGCCGATAACGGCAGGAATCGGCTATTGAAAGCGGCGGCATCGGCTCTCCTCAAGATCGCCGGAAGCAAGGAAACAGCCCTGGCGGCAATCCAGAAAATGGGGTAGGGACACCACCCCGTTAAGTCTGCATAAGCAGGCAAAAGGGCCATGCCGGAGTATGTCGTCTGGCACGGCGCTGTCTTGTGGCGATAGCCTGAGAGTTTAGCTGGCGGTCGAGAAGGCTTCCAAGGCCTTCCGATGGTCGCTTGGTTGGCGACAGTGGCCATGACGCGGAATGCCACCACGATCCGGTTACGTCCTTCCCCGATGATGGAGAAGCACTCGAACCCTGCTTGACTGGCCTTGTTCAAGAGGGCGGCCAATTCCCTCCCGTCCTTGACCGTCCGGCAAAGCCGGTGGTAGGCGTTCAGTGGAAGGGTCAACCCCCGTCTAAGATTCTGCCAGTATTTCTACGCCAATTCCCGACTGAATCCGGCTTATCAGCATGGGGCCAGTTCAACGTGCGCAGAGGTTGCGCACCTTACTGGATCACTGAGGCGTTGAAAGTGCGCAGAGGTTGCGCACCTTGCTGGATCGCTGCGGCGATGAAGATCCGCTATGAGATGGTCAAGTCCGCCTGATCTTCTGCTGGTTACCCAACGGGCAGGGCCGGTTCGTCCTCTTCCGTCACAACCCGGAATCGCGGCGAGTGACCATTGAGCCCCATCGGGAAGTACTGGGCAATGCGGTTGACGGAGACGCTATCGGTATGCACGTGCGCAACGCTTGCGCACCGCGATGGCCTCCGTGTGGGAATACGGCAAACTCCTTTGAAAACCGCTGGGCCTGGCCGGCCATGACATCAACGGCTGCGACTGCCGCTGGTCAGCGAAGTGCTTGCTGTAAGCACTCTTCTACCGAAACAGGTCATGTAATTAGTTTTGAGCTTGCTCTCGTTTGGCTGTCAGAATCGTCGTTGCCAGAACCATCGTTGCCAGAATCAGGCAACTCCTCGGGATACGTTGGCCGAGTTTGTAGCCGGTCGTCCCGTTCGTCGGTCTGGCTGTGCGCAGACCACTGGACATGGCGAACCGCACTGACTTGAAATGTCAAGTAACTCGTCAGTTCCTGCTCGATGGCCACGAGATCCTCGAAGAGCGATTCTGCCGAGGCCGGTTCGTCCTGGTCGATGGCGGGAAAGCCGGACACGGCTTCGACTCGTTCGTGAAAACTGGGGTGGCTGGCAAAGAGCGATCGCTTCTCGACGAGCATCTCGCGGTACATTTTCTCTCGCTCCTCGGGCTTGAGACCTTGGTCGCGAAAGTTGTGAAATGCCTCGTACATGTTGACGAACGCTTTGCCTTCGCCCAGCAACGAGGCAATGTTATGGTAGATTGTCGATTCAAAGAGCGTACCGTCGGTCGAGACTTTCACCAGACCGCTGACGAAGGCGTCCTTGCCGTAAAGGCTGGCGGCACGGCGGTCGGCGAGGAATTCACGCGAGCGCGCGAAGCCGGCCGCAAGCATCATGTAGGCACGGTGATAAAGCCAGAAGAACCAGAAGAATGGGTTGATGTAATTCAGGCGGCCCAGGCTGAAGGCCATGTTCGAGAGGGACTGCCCGGTCGAGAGCGTCACCTGGTGAATGAAGCGACCATAGGCCGTGTCGTGATGGCTGAAGTGGGCGTATTCGTGGGCGAGGATCGCCTTGAGTTCGCTGATGGTCAAGTAGTGGAGCGTCGACAGTCCGAGCGTCAGCACGCGGCGTTTTGTACCAAAAACACCGAACGGCCCTCGCCCTTCCTGCCAGACCGCGATGGCGGAGCCGGGATTGACGTACACTTCCTCGACGGGATCGGTCTGGAGTTTGGCGGCCACTTCGCGAAGCGCGGCGTGCAGCCGGGGAGATTCGGCCTCAGTCTTTTTAATGCCGAAATGTTTGCGATTGGGTGCGGCAAAGAGACTCTTCAGGACGGCCAAAGCCATTCCAAAGCCGATTACGGCGACAACGACTATCAAGTGCACGGAGATGACGTGCATGCACAAGATGAGGTAGAGGACACCGGCAGTTGCGCCCGCCAAGCCGATGGCCACAAAGGGCACGGCAACATAGAACAACAGCAGCCCGATCATCAGGATCGTGATGTACACCCAGCCTATGGGGGCATGATCGGCATCGGCCGTGTCGAGCAATGAGGCGCCGGCCTCGCGGGCACGATACGTAGGCGACCATGCGGCCAGCACAACCCCTGCCAGGGCCATAAACAGGATCACCACGGCATAAAACGCAGCCACGCCGCCTATCACGTAAAGGAATTGCTCCAACCAAGTGGGCGCGGCTTCCTTGCGGATAGTATCGACTGTCTCCGTGCCTATAAGGCCCGCCGGGTCGCTCCCCAGCTCTTGGGCACGATCCAGGGCCTTGGCCGCCTCGACGAACCGCTGCTCGTAGGCCAGGGCCACGGCATAGTAGGCCTGTAAGGCACCCTCCGTGGGAAAACGCTGACAGAGCTGCTCGATGGCCGCCGCCAGCTTCTGATGGGACTTCTGGTCCCGTATGCGAGAAATCATCGCCAGCGCAAGCCATCTTGCCGCGGTTGCCTCAGGCTGCTCTTCCAGGGCCTTCTGGAAACACCGCACGGCCTCCTCGTAACGATGGGCGTTCAGGGCCTGGATCCCTTTGTGCAGGGCCGGTGTCATGGTACGTGCCACGAGGAGCATGTGTTCGTACGTCTCTTGCCCTCCCATGTCCTCGATCGGCATGCCAAGACGTCGTGCCTCCTCCAACTGTTTGACGGCCGGCGGGCCCTCTCCTTCAGCAAGCAGGGCCATGGCGTGGGCGTGGTGCAATCGGCCGCATTGCGGGAACCGTTCGACCAACGGAGCGGTCGCCGGCGACCATCCTCCTTCGCGATTTTCATTCAGCAGGACGGCGCGGGAGTAAAGGATGGCGGCCGATTCGCTGTGGGGAAAATCGCCCATTGCCTCGCGCAAGTGTTCTTCCGCCTCGGTATACTGTCGCCGGGCTATCGCATACCAACCTCGGATCCATGCGGGATGGGCATTGGGACTCAGCCCCGCATAGTTATTGATTTCTCGCTGGCATTCGTCAAGCCGGGGGTTATTGTCGGCCGTCAAGAGCGTCGTGCCTTCGTCGATCACCTGGAGTGCAAGGACCACGGCCAGGCCCGAGTGGCCCCCGGGATACTTCTCATCCAGGTGAATGGCCTTACGACAGGCCTTTTCAGCACGGAGCAAGCGGTCGGGCTGCCATTTGAACTCCTTGAGTTGTACATAGGCGAGACCCAACTGCGACCAGGCCACGGCATCGTTTATTAGGCGATCGGGCAACGTGTTGTTGTTTGCTGCGGCTAGGCGGCCGACAAACTCCGTAATCTGCTCGTCGAACTTCTCCGTCTTGCTGCTGTTATCGTAGTACCAGGCAATGTGACGCTCCCGCCAGAAGTCCCAAGTGTCTAGCGAGATGGGCTTTTCCCGGAGGAGCTGCTCGATTTCTTTGGCTTCTGGTACCGGCAGTTTCACCTCGGCGGCAAGACCGAAGCCCGTGAACCATAGTTCCAGAAGAACCGCAAGAGATGCATGAAATATGCGCATGGAGAGGCTCCGCCGAAAAGTACTCGGTGCCAATCTAGCAGAATTGCGATGCCTGTCAAGCGACCGTTCTTCCGGATTCTCTGGGCTTTCTGCGGCTTAGGTGGAACGACTTGCTTTTCACGTTCCAGGCGTTCTTGGTGGGCCATGATGAGGCTGGCAAAGAAGGCGTCCAAAACGGCGTAGTGGAACTCCACAACGGGTTCGTTGTCGAAGCTCTGCTCGTCAAGCGGTTTACTTGGTCGGGGAACGACAAGGGCCGTTCTGGGCTGGGTAGCGAAGGGTCCATCTACGCCTGCTTCACAAGCATCTGCCGAATCGCCACGAGTCCCGCCAGCACGGAGCCTACTTCCGCCATCTCGCGTTCGAGCTCGCGACGGGAAAGCTCGCCCTGCTGCCGATACCTGCCGTTCTGGGCGGCCCGTGCTTTCCCTTCGGGAGTTTTCGGCCCCGTAGCGTGTTTCCAGGGCTTGTGCCGCAGGGTGGATTCACGCAGCCGCTGCTGACCTTCGGGCGTGAGGCGATAGGGTTTCAGTTGAGTGAGGCGGCCAGTCGTGAGTCGCTTGGGTTTGAGCTCATGCGTTTTCTTAGCCATTCGGGCATCTCCTCATTTCCGGGTGTTGTAATTTCGGTGGAAGTGGCGTTTTTCTTCGGCTTCGCCCGCGAGGGCCTACCGTTGTGCTCCTCGGGCGTGTCGTTCATGGCAAGTTCGACCGTCGCGATGCCGGCCATGTCCGGGGCCTGCCCCTTGCGGCTAAGCTGCTTCAACCGATAATCCTCCAGGGCCAGCGCAGAGCGGCGAAACTCGGCGGTGAGCCTGGTGGCGGCGTCGGCGTAGGCAACGACGAGCGGGCCGTGCTCGGCCATGCAGGACTTGAGGTGCAAGCGACCGATGTGGAAATGGCTGAGCGCAAGCTGCTCGATCAGCATGACCTCGATGGGGTCGGTTGGATTGCCTGCTTCTTCCAAGAGCTTGGCTCTGTAGACCTTGAACAGATCGGTGCCCACACTGGGAGCAATCGAGCTGCTGATAGCGATGTAAAGGTGGGCTGGTGCGAACAAGTCCTTGAGGTTGGCGGCCTGGGCCGCAAGGATTTCCTTGGGCAGCGGTTCTGGTTCGGTAGCGGGCTTGGCGTCGGCGTTGCCGGCACGTCTTCCCTTCTTCTCGGCTTTCGATGGCGTGGGATCTGTGGGCTTTACCTTGCCTGTGAGGACGTCAAATTGGTTTTCCATGGCTTGTACTCTGGGGTTTCGTTTTGAATTGACTGAATCCGCATCGACATGCTGGCGGCCTACGCGACCTGTGGGATCTTCCACGTAACAGCAGTGGCGGCGTAGCCGCTGGATCTCTTTCCGCAACGTAGCGGAGAGCTTCGCCTTGTGGAGGATCTCGACCACCATAGCCGTTGCCTCCTTGGAGACACGGCCGGTGGACCGAAACTCCAGGTTGTACCTGTCTATCCCGTCCTGCAACTGCTGCAAGTGATTCGGATTTCGCAGGAGCTCAAACGCCAGATTCGTCCGCATGATCAGCTCATGTACGGAATCCACGGTACCTGGCTCGGGCAGTCCCTCAGCAAGCGTTGGGCCAGAAAGCCGGCAGAGAAGGTCTATGGCCTCCTCCAGGGCCTTTGAGCCGTTCGTGACGGCAAGGTTCTTCAGGAAGGTCCCCATCTGCCAGCCTCGGCTCTGGCGAGACCCGAGGAAGGGCAAAGCTGACTTGAACCAGAGGCGGACCCGATCAAGCCCACGAACATCGAAGAAAAGAGCGGTGTAGGCTTCGATGACCGGCTGAGGAAGGTTGCATTTGGCGGCAATCTCCTCCGGGGTCTGCTGGGCAAGCAAGCGGGCCTCCAGGACGCTTGCCTCTAGCGAATCGCTTGGCCGCAGCGAGGTCGCCTCCCGGATATGCCCTTGTCTGGCAGTAGGCTGGCAGTCGCTATCGCCGGTTTTGCTGGCATAGAGCAACCAGGCCGTTTCCTCGACCCAAACGTCTTCGTGGCATGGCGGAGAACCGTTGGCTTCGTCGACAAGCTGTACTGCTGCAGCCGGAAACGCCAGTCGATGAATTGGTCGATATCCGGAGGGATCTTGTTCGTCGATGCTGCCTGCCGGCTTTTGCCTCGGGCAGGAGCTTTCTTAGTACGGATGTTGATAGTGCTCATTGGAATTCCTTGGGGCCATCATCTTCGAGGCCTGTGGTTTCGGGTCTAGTTTGGCGGCGGCCCTGGCGGCATCGCGTAACGATGCGCCAGGTCCCGCCGAACGCCTATCGGTCTCTCTTATACTCTGGCCAAAATCGCCCTAAGCTCGACCTCGGGCGATTCTGGCCTCGGGCATGCAGCGATGCCTGCGCTCAACAGCGTAGTAGTTCATCGCCATATACCACGTTTCTCGATTTCAAAAGCAGCTTCACTCGCTCCTCTACCGGGTCTGCTCCGACTCCGTACCAGCCTCTCGCCCGATATGCTTCTCTACGCTTCTCGGTCCAGTGTCTCAGTTCATCATGGCGCCGATCCTCGAAATCCAGCAAGAGCAAACTGTGCTGACTATCGTTAGGAATGACCAGCTTCGCGTCATCGAGCCCCGGAAGACCAGTGCCAGCATCGGCCCGGATAAGGACATCGAACTGGCTTGGATCGAGCTGAGAGGCAGTCTCCAGGGTGAAGATACCGTAGCTGGAACCAGCCGACGCCTTGGGCCTCGACTTCAGCAGAGCCCTTGCCTTGCGGGGTAATACCTTTACGTCGATCTTCTGGCCAGCATACAAAGGCCAGCCAGGCAGGTATTCCGCCAGCGCGAGGGCCTGCTCGACATTCTCGACCAAGACGGCCACCCTCGTCATCTTGCGACGTTGGGAAGCCTTCAGGACGCCCGGGAAACTCCGCAACCGCACCCGGTCATTCTCTTGCAGGGCCTTGGCTACTCGGGCGATCCTGCGATTCCAGTCCGGATCATGCCAGACGCCGTTGCGGCGCAAGCTGAGCTGATCCTCGGGGTTTTCGACATTTAGCGGCCCCTTATACTTCTCGAAGACGACTTTGACCGTGAGCGGCATATAGCCCTGAGCAGGAACATCGACCTCCTGGAAGCCGAAGTAGCCATGGAGATGTTCTGCCTCCCTCGGAGCCAAGGCTGCGTCCCTGGGCAGGAAACCCAGCAGCTTTGCCTTGTAGGTTTCATTGACCGTCAGGATGTCGTGCTGCCCAAGCGTTTCGATGGCATCCAGGGCGATAAGGAGATCCCGCTCTCGGATAGCAGAACTCTCGGGCATTTGCTGGTAGGTACGGACCATGACCCGCTTCTTCTCCTCGGGAATGCAGCCATTTTCAGCCTTTGCAATCTCGTTGGGGAGCCACTGAGACAGCCGCCGGGCGAGTACATGGACCTCGTGGTTACGGGCACAGAAGACCGAGATTGTCAGATCCGGAAAGGCCAGGGCAAGCTGGGCGATGAGCCAAACCCGATCAACAGTCTGGCCGTACCGCACGAGTACACGATCATGACGTGCTACAACGTCGAGAATCGCCATATCGACCACGCCGTGCTCTTGTACGGCCGCCAGATCGGGCTCTGGCAACCTGCGCTCCCTTTCGGCCCTTGTGAGCCGATAACCAGATTGCCGGAGCAAGTGCCTGATGACCGGTTCCAGGCCGGCCAGGGTCATTCCATCGTCGTCGTCGAGCACACCGATCAACTCTCTGAACTCCTCGGTCCCATATTCAAGCAAGCGCTCGTTGCTGGTGAGCCAGCGGCGCACTTCGACGGGCATCGGCTGAAGGTATAGCAGGTGCTGCCGGCGGGTGAGTTGAACCCGACGTTGACCCTTGGCTGTTTTGGGCTTGGTTTTCAATGTAGTCATAGCCTACTCCTCGATTGTCGAGCATTCGTTGGCTTCTGCCGCGGCCAAGCTGACTTTGGCCGGTTGCTGGCCCACGGTTTGAGCCGCTTCCAACGAAACCATGCCGCCAGCAGCTTGCAACCAGCGAGCTGCCGGACTAACCTTCGAGTATCGGGTCGATAACGCCGCACCCAGCAAGGTGAGCGAGGGAAAATCGAGCTTATTCAAATGCGAGGCCAGCAGGCCAATCGCCGGCTCGCTGCCAACGATCCCATACCGAATCGCCTCCTCGTTCTGCAAACGGTTCAGGATTTCCCGCCTCAGGACACTGGCGTTTTCAAACATGCTTTCTTCGCGGTCCTCGCGGTGCCTCCGCTTCAGTTCCTCCAGGCACTCGCGGTAGACCGCCAGCACATTGCCGCCTTCGTAGCAAGGCGATTCATTGTCATCATCTTCGCTCTTGTCGACTCGACGGCGACGAAACTCCTCCACAGCCATTTCCTTGGCCGTTTCGGCGAACTCCTCATAGCCGAAGTCCTTGGCCTGGTGGAGCTTGAACCGCTCCTCGACGCTCAGAAACTCGGCGTCTCGAATAAAGTCGGCGGCATCCCCCAGGGCTGCCAGCATCTTCACCGTGCGGGGATTCAGGGTCTTGGTCGGGTCATGGCCAGCCGCCTTCAAGGCGCTCTGGACCGCATCCCGGATCAGTACGAGCTGGTAGCTCTTGTCGGTGGTCTGATCTTTGCAGTTGCGCAGGATGCCTGCCCACTGAGCTGGCTTCAGGAGGGCTTGGGACTTATTCTTGCCCGTCGCCTGACACGGCAGGCAGTCGAGCACCGCCATCGGCAGCCGCAGCTCCCCGACAGGAATCACGTACTCGCTCACGTTTCGGATCGTGACATGCTCCCAGCACCAGAGTGCCAGTCTGCCGGCCGCTTCCAGGCTCCATTGCATATTGTGGTCGGCCTGGACGAGATGAATGAGACCCTTAGAGTCGATGAGTTCCAAGAGCTTCTCAGCGATGTGCGGCTGGTCATCCACGACCACCGTCTGTTTCACGAACTTCACGACCGCTCCAGCGTCTAGCCAACGATCTCGGAACCCGGCTGGCAACTTGAGGTACGTATCCGCCTGCTCGATAGAAAACCCCGCAATTACTTTCCGGTCGTCTTCCGCGCAGACCTTGCGCAGCTCCGGTGCGCAACCCTTGCGCAGTTCCAGGGCCTCGACGTATTTGAGCTTGTTGCGGATCGTGGCTTCAGGCATGGTGATTTCTTCGGCCAACTGCCTGTTAGAAAAATTCTTCGCCTTCTTCATCTGGGCGAACACTTCTCCCTCGGCAAGGGGATCATGGTGGCCGTGCTGATTCCGCTTGAGGGTCTGCCGCATGGCCTCGAAGTCGTCCATAGCCTCGATGATGACGGGCACCTCCGTCAGCTCGGCCTCTTGGGCCGCTCGCCAGTTGTGCTCGCCATCGACGATCTGGTACATATCGCCAACCCGACGCACCACGATCGGCTTGGCGATGGTCTTGATATGCTTGACCTCGGCGACCAATTCCTGAAACTCCAGCTCCGACATCTTGTTCGGGTTCCAGGGGTTCGGGATCAGCTTATCAACCCCGAGCATTATGATCTTGTCTACGTAAGTGCAGCCCTCGTCCGCCTGAGAGGCTGAAGAGGGGATCTCTTTCGCTGGACCTTTCGAGCGTTTGCTGGCGACTCTCGGGGCCTTGTCCTTGTGATTAGCTTCCAATGTAGCTTTCGACATGTCATTACTCCGACGGCCTCGGCAGTCAGCCGCAGGGCCGTTTCAAGTGGATTTTGCCTCGACAGCCGGATGCACCTACACAGCGACCGGTTACGCTCTTGGCTTAGGGCTTTGTTCACAAGGTCGGCAGCCACGCCCTGTGTTTGACGCCGACCGATACGATGAATTCCTTCGTGTTTTGAATGTGGGCGAGGTTGTTCAGGCAGCGGTTATGCAAGTCTCGCCAAGGTTGCATGCCTGCCTTGCCGGCTCTACCGGCTCGCTTGGCAAAACCGAGACTGGTGGCTCCGGCCTGGGCTTGATCTCTTTTGGCGTCCAGAGCAAGAGGTTGCCCTCCTGGTCGTAGACGGCTTTGGCGCTCTTGTACCAGCGAGAGGCGGCCGCATACTCGACTTCGATCCGTACGTCCGGCACGACCTCCCTCATGCCCTCGATCATCAGCCGGGAGATTTCCTCAGCTTGGGCCTTCAGGTTGGAATCTTGTCTCACCTCGACGATCACTTCGTCGTGGAGGAAATTGACGAGGCGGAAACCGGCCCGCCAGAGCTTCCAGAGGGCCAGTTTGGCGCCATCGGCGGCAAGACCCTGGAATAGGGTGTTGTGGCGAGCGCAGAAGGAGGCGTTGGCCCGAAGCCTCCCGGTCGAAGTGATTACTTTGCCACGGTCAACCAGCCGCATGAGGGCTCTCTGGAGCTTCGCGCAGGGCCGACGCTGACGTGCGGTGTGTCGATCCTTGCTGGGGAGGTCTTCCAGCCGCTTGTTCACTTGCGACCAGAAGTAGTCCAATTCTTCGCTTGAATACGGTATGCCCGACCCTTTGCAGGGGGCCTCAGCCCGGACCACCTTCAGGCACATCGCACCCAGGACCGAGTGCGGCTCGTTCTCATAGCCCTGATTGTTTGGATGATCGAGGAAGGAGCGCATGCCCGTGTGCTCGAAATAGCCCATCGGCGTCAAGTCGAAGAACCAGGCAACATCGAGGGCCAGACTATCCTCCTCGCGTGAGAGGAACTTCCACATCTCGGGGAAGGTCGAGGACCAGGCGCCCGAGAGGAGTCTTACTTCCTCCAGGGTCAGATCCACGCCATAGCTGGTCTTCGCGTACCGCCGTAGCCCTTCGTCGCCCATGCCTCCGGGCTTGCCGAAGTTGATCGCCTTGGCCTTCTGGCGTTCATCAGGGGTCACCTCTGCCTCGGGCTTGTTGGCGACGCGAGAGGCCATAAGGCGGTGTAAATCCCTGCCCTGGTTGATCTGCTCCGCCATCACCGACGGCGTATCGAATTGGCTTATGACGACTTGACCAAGCGTCGCCAGCTCGACGGTCTTATAATCGGCTGCTATGAAAACATTCCCTGCCGAGGGTACAAAGCAGGAGCGGATACGGTCGTCGCGGGGCAGATTCTGGGCGTTGATCTCCCCGAAAGATGATGTGCGGCCTGTGGTCTTCAGCACGTCGAAGGAGGCGTGGATCACGTTGCGTCCCATCTTGTCGAGGAAGGCGGCCTGGAGCTTCTCGACTTCCTTGTACTTCAGGAGCGAGTCGATGAAGGGCTCTGTGCCAACCATTTCCGCGATTGCCTGCCGGGAGGTGCCGTACTGGTCCGTGGCAGTACGCGGAAAGCTCAGATCGGGGTGAGAGACCTCAAGCCGAGCGAGAATCTCCTGAAGGGCCTTGCTCGATCCTGTTTCACCGGGCATGTACCCATGCTGTCGGAGGACTTGGAGGTTCTCCTGGGAAACGGCTTCGAGGATGGGTATCAGCTCGTCCCTGCGAGCGAGATCGACGCACATGCCGTTGGCAGCGACCCGCTCCAGGACGATGGATGCCTTCAACTGGATATGATGGGTCTGCCAGCCCCAGCGGCGGACTTGTTCGGCGAGCCACTCTGGAGTGACGTAGCCGAAGGCGTCGTCGGAGGCTTCCAGGGCCTCCTTGAGCCGGGATCGCAGCTCCTGGAAGAGCAGGAAGGTCACGACCGCGTCTTTTGCCAGATATTCGAGGTAGACGGTCTCGATCTCCTGGGGTGGCCTGTTGAGCCACTGCCCGTAGGATAGCCGCACGTCATTCCCACGGCTGTCTTTCACGTCCTTGGGAAGGTCGAGCTGAAGGTAGAGTTCGGCACAGCGATCCAGAGTAGATTCGCCTTTGCCTGAAGCCGTGTTTCCCTCAGTAGCCAGCTTATAGCCGCGATGCAGGAGCCTGGTGTCCCAGATGAGGTCTTGATCGACCCAGTCGTATATCCTGAGTTCCGGGGCCAAGGTGTCGAGCACGGCCAGATCGAAAGGGGCGTTGTGCATCGCGAGGGGAATGTCCCGATGAGCGGCAAAGAAGGCTGAGGCATGCTCCCTGCGGATGAAGTAGCCTTGCGAGCCATCGAAGGCAGCGCCAAGGACGAATGCTGGAGTCAGCCAAGGGTGCTGCTCGTCGATGGCCGCGGTCTCGGAGTCGAAACCGTAGGGTGAACGGAATACTTGGCCAAGCTCCGGCCGCCAGGGGATAAAGTTGAGTTCATTGCTGCAGATAGTGATCTTCATGGCTTCCGGACCTCCTTGTCCGGATTTGGTGAACCTATGGAGTATCAGGGGTTCACCAAGGTTAAGTTGTTTTGTTGAAACAGGTTATGTTATTTGGTGAACGTGGTGAACCTTGGGGCAACCCCCAGCCGTATATATATACGTATACACGTCAACGCGTATAACTACTCTCTTGCGCGTATAGGTTGGGAGAAGGTTCACCAGGTTCACCATATCTTTGTAACTCCTTGTCCTTTAAGGGGATAACGGCGGTGAACCTCTTTGGTGAACCCCATTTTCTGAGGTTCACCAGGTTCACCAACTGCTACCAAGCCTCCTGGTTGCCACCCTCTGCTTCCTGGCTCGGGGCAGCGGCCAGTACCACCTCTTGCGTTACTTGGACGGCGTCGGGTGCAACACCCACGCCGTCGTCCAAGTTGACGGTGACCTTAGCTGTCTCCGCATCATCAGGGGCGGCAGGCTCGTCCCACTGCACCTGAAAGTAGTAGAGCTTGTGTCTGGAGCGGCCAGGCTTCATGCAGAGCCTTGCAGTGCCGCTGCGGCTCCCCACGACCACACGCACTTCCCGGCCCGCGTGCTGACCGAGGAAGTTGCCCAGCTTGGTATCTTTGACTCGCTGGCTCTTGGCGGCGTCCAGATCGCTTGTCAGGACGCCCGCCTTGCGGAAGATCGGCTCCCACTGCCCAGCCGACATTCCTGGTTCGATGTTGTCAGTCGTATTACTCATTGGTTTGTTCCCTATTTCAAGGTTGAAGGAAATCGCTGTCCCGGTGACAGCAATTGCAGCCTCAGCCATCGCTGCCAGCTCGTCCAGCGCCGTGCTGAACTCACCAGCGGCCTCACTGAGGTTCGATAAGAACTCGGGCAAGCCATTCGCCTGCAAGATGCCACCGATGACGCTGGCCCAATGGGTGCAGCGATGGTGGTGTGCAAACCGTGGCCGCCCAGCTTGATTCCAACGGACAACCATGCCAGCCAGTTCGCCCAGGATTGCCGAGCGGTGCTCGGTCGCATAGGCAATCGGGTCGTGGTCCTGGAACACCCTCTCTTCGGGCCTGCCTTCGAAGTACAAGCGGATGGGCAGCCCACGCGAGACCAAATCCGGACTGGTCTTCGTATCGTTCATGGTAAGCACCCACAGCAGATCGTTCGGGCGGGTCAGATTGGCTGACTGCCCGAGGATCCTCAGCGACACCTGGGGTGCCATGCTATTGGCCTCCAAGACCGGGCTGCTGATTGCCGTATTCGCCTTGACCTTGGCGTTGTCGATGAGGAGCAAAGTTTGGGCCCGACTGCGCAAGGTTGCGCAGAGCCGCTTGGCCAGCTCTTCGTCGTCAGGCGTGTAGTGGATCAAGTCCGGATCGGCTCCATCGAGCACAACACCCATCACTCGGGCCAGCAGCGTCTTCCCGAGCCCCGGTTGGTTGCCGTCCAAGAGTACAAGCCCCTTGCCGGTATTCAGGAAGTGGCTCGTCATCATCCCGGTCAGCATTGCGCCCACCGTGTTCACGACATCGGCGTCTGAGCGAAAGCAGAAGTTGTTCAGCATCCGGCGTAGGTGGGGTGGCAGTCGCTCCAGAACAGGCGTTTGCGGGGCTCCAGGCGTATGAATTACAGGTTCGATGCTCGCACTATGTACGAGGATGCCCTGTTCCGCATGCCAGCCATTACCGCAGAAAGCGAAGCAGGAATCGAAGACCGGCCGGGTTGCGTAAGTCCGGATCGCTGGAAGCCTTCGTCCGGTTGGCTCGCTATTGAGCAGCAGTTCCACGAAGCCTTTTGGCGGCGGGTACTGCACGGGGCTGCCACCATCGGTCGTAGGTGGCATCTCGCAGATGAACACGTTCGCCAGCAGGGAAGCCGCACACGGTTCGACGCGGTTGTCGGTCGCAATAGTTACCAGGCGGCGTTCGGAAGCCTCTCCCACTTCCATTACGACTGCATTGCCGTACCTGTAAAGCCGCCCGCTCTCGACCAAAATGTTCTGGGCCTCTGCCAGAACATTCTCTTGGGGTCGAAGGAATTGACAGGTGGGAGTGACGCCCCTCAGAGTTGGCAGCGAGCGAGCGCCCGCCTGGGCTGCCCGTTCCGATCGCTGCTGCCCGCGACGCAGGCGTGAGGCCAAAAGCGCACCCCTTGAATTGCTATTTGCTGGTCTTGGCATGGGCCTTGACCTCCTTACCGTTGTTTGTCGGGGCCAGCACCAGATCGTAAAGCTGATCCAAATGCACGGTGCCGCAGCTATAACACTTGCCGGCACGACCGCGAGCGGCCAGGCTGGAATTCTCCTTGTGGCAGAGTGGGCAGGGTCGTTGGCTCTCGCCGCCAGTCATAATCCTCATCACGGTGCTGAATGGTTTCTCGACCATATCGGTGTACAAGGCGAGCACTTCAGCCTCGGTGACGGCCTCGCCCTTCGCCAGCACCTCGACCACGGCACCGTTCTTACTGTTGACGCGGCCTACGGCCCGAGTTGTCGAGGTGATGCCCGGCTGATTCGGGTCCACAGGCAGGGCAGCCTGGACGACCTCGATGATGCCGGCCCAGCGGTCTCGCTCGCCAGCGGACTTGAATTCAATGGGCGTGGCGAAGCGGAGAATGGCATGAAGACCACGCCCGCTGTTGCGGACCTCGGCCTTCGAGAGGACCGGGTGGTTGTCGAGCATTGGCCTGACGACCTCCTCGTAGAACTCGCGAGGATCTTCGGGCACGACTGGTAGAAGACCATCTTTCCGGAACATGTCCGGATCGAGGTCAAAGAGAATCCCACGGAGCGTTACGATCCGCTCGGTGGAAACTTGGACGGATTGGATAGACCCAATCGCGCCTTCGTTGAAGAGTGCTTCGCGGATGTCGGCCTCAGCTTCCCGCTTTCCAGGGAGCGAGGCATTTGGTATCTTAGACATAGTGACTCCATTCACTAGGGTTGTTGTGCAGGGCACCGGGTTCTCAGGCCGAAGGTGCCCTTTGCTTTTGCTACGGTTAATTTTCCTTCCCGACTAAATCGCAGCGACTAAAACCCTCTGGGGTGAACTGCATTTTGCCAGGAACTCGGGCTGCGCATCGTCTGCAATCATCTTCTCTTGCAAGACGGCCCGCACTTGGGCAAGGTGTCGCCTGTTGAACTTGAACCGCAAAGAGCCGTCGAGCGGCGGGCGATCGACCTTGCCGCTTGTGATCAGCCAGCGGACTTTGGCTTCGGTCACATCAAGTCCGTCCTTGCGAAGCGTGCGAATCAATTCTTTCCAGCACATTGGGTTTCTCCTGTCGCGTAATCGAGTAACGACCATACCCTAATCATGACACCACCATGGTGGAGTGATAACCGCCAGATGCCGTTGGAAGCCCTATTTTCCGAAAGTCATGTCGCTCGATGTCGCTCGATGTACGTCGATGTCGCTCGAATTCCCGAGCGGGCCGACTCGGCCGCCAGGAATCCGTCCGCCGGCTCGGTAAATCAGGAGGAATCCGGCCAAGGTAGTGAGTACCCACTGCAAGCCGTTCGGTACAAATCGAGCAGCCAATCGGTGAGTGCGCAGACCTTGCGCACCCGCGCGTAGCCTACCGAGAAAGTCACCTCCCTGCCGATGCTGTGGGCCCGGCGACAACGGATCGCAAGTTCGAGGGAAGAGCACAATAAGAAACCCGTCGCCGCCAACAAGTCGCGGCCACGGGCGTATTTGTGCTGACCTTGAGCCGCGATTAGGACGCGGGGTTTTGGAGTTTGGTCAGGATGCGTTTGGTTTCGGCGTAGACTTTCTCGTCCTTGAAGAACGCCAGGTAGTTGTATCGTCGCAACGGCTTAATCCACATTTGGCCCTCTGCACAGGCCGTCGTAATAGTGCGGGGATCTGCCTTGGGGTTCCCGAAGTACGCCTTCGCAAGGTCTTTTTTCTTCCCTTGCAAAGGGCCAAACTTGAATTCAGGGGGCGGCTGTTCATCGGCCGTGTGGCACCAGGACCCAGGACCATTCTCGGATTGCGAGGCCGGCTTGGCGGCCTTCGCGCCGCGACCACCCTTGCCACCGCCGCTCATAAGCCTCTCGGCGAAGCGGTCTTCGAGATCGCGGAACAGTTTTATCAGGAGCGCGGCCTGGCTTTCCAGGCTGTCGATAAGCTCCTCTTCAGGATCTAGAACTGCCGGTTCCTGGGGCTCTTCCGGCTTCTCGCCTTTTCTTAGCGTGAACATCTTCCGTAGGAACCGGACTCCTTCATACTCTTGCAGGGGTTCGATCGCCCCATGCAGCTCCGCCAGGCGAGTCGCAAACTGGTCCGGATCGACATACCGTAAGGCGAGAGCAAGATCCGAGCTGATGACCAGATAGTCGGGTTTCTCCGCGAGATTGGGTTCTTCAGCCTCATGCCGCCTGACAGCATATCGCTGCCGGAGGTAAGAGCAAGTCTCTTCCACTGCCCGAATTGCGTCCAGTCGCCGCCGCTGTGAGTCGCGTATCGCAACGTCCACGTCAGATTCCAGCTGCTCGGCAAACTCGTGAATTGCCCGTTGCAGGCTGCGGAGCAGCTTAGGGTTTGAGGGTAGCGTCGGAGCAACCGGATCCGAGCGATCACCCTCGGCTTGATTCTGCTGTTTTTTCACCATTATCCGTACTCTCATCTATCGACGCCGGCGGCAACATCGGCAATCCGCCGCCTGGCCCGCCTGGCCCGCCGTTCCGATTATACTTGGCCTCTTGTCCTTGTTCTCCCGATCGACCCCTCGCCCTCCCCGGCCAGGGCTCGCTCCCGTTTCGGGATTGCGGCTTTCCCGATTTCGCCCCTCCGCCGGCCCTCCAGGGTCCTCGGCCCCTAGAAGAGTGCAAGGCTGGCGGCCGCCCCGACCCGCAGTTTTCCGGGCCTCGAACCCAAAGAGCCGCAACGACTTAACCGTCCCTCTCGCCCGAACGGGTTGTTATACCGGGGGTGGACACCCTCGCCCCGGCCAGGAGGAGGCCCGGAGCCTGGTTCTCGCAGCGGTAGAAGACCTCGCCGTGGAGGAACGTCTCGACGGTGAGGTCGGTCAGGGCGGCGAAGCGCCAGAGGTCGGTTCGGGAGGCGACCGGATTTTTTTCCTGGAAAGCGCGACGGACGGACTCGCGGCGCTGGGAATTGGGCAAGACCAGCAGCACGCGGAATTCATCATCGGCGGCGGGAAAATGCTTCAAGTAAAGGCGGCGAAGGGCCAATTCAGCATATCCGGGAGGTTTTCGGTCGGCCAATTGCCTCGCGCCGGTGCCGCGGCTGCCCTCGCCGCGCTCCAATTCCAAGTAAAAAGCCGCTCGCCGGCCCGCCCGATTCAGCAGGAAACCGGCGTCCGGCGCAGCTTACCGCGGGCTCGCCCTCGAATTTGGTGAAAAGTCGACAGTGCTGGGAAGGGTCGGGAGCGTCGGCGTTCACGGTGTCGGTCTCGTTGAACCAGTTTTCCAGCATAATCTCGGTCTGCTCGGCGATCGCGGCGTCCAGCAGCATGTGAAGTTCGGCGATGGCCATGTGGTGCTGGAGGTGGAGGGGGTGCGGAAGGTGGACCGGCTTGTGGAGATACTGTGCATCGCCCGTCACCGCGGTGAGGTGTTCGCCGCCCTTGGTGCCAAGCAAGTAAACCGGTGCCGGCGGCGCGTCGTACGAGCTTGCCACGTGCGTCGAGTGTTTTCGGATAAGGCCAGCCTCCGCAAGGGCAGCAAGTCGGCGCCGAGCGATCCGACCGTCCGGATCGTTGGGGAAGCAGAGCTGTTGCACGTGCCGCCGATCGAGGATGTAATAGCGGGCGAGGGCCTGAAGTACCAGCGTGTCGCGTTTCGTGATGACCATAGAATAGATGTCTCCGCGGCAAAAAAAAGTGCCCCCGGGGAGCAAGTTGCTGCCCCGGGGGCTTCGGGAGCGAACGTAAGGGCGTCGTCGAATCGGGCTCTTTGCCTTCCTCAACGTGCGCCTCTTACAACTACGCCCCCTTCTTCTTTCCCTTCTTCTCCACGAGCATCTTGACGACCTCGTGTTCCGGGTCGCTCAAGATTCGATCCTTCAGCACGACTTCGAGCAACTGGTCGAAGCTCCCAAAGGGCCAAGCCGGTTCTCCGTGCTCCTTGGCCGCCGGCTCGATCTTGTACTTCCTGTTGCTCGTTTCCCAGATGACCTTGATCCAGGCAGCTTTGGCCGCCTCTGCGGCTTCGACTGCGCTGTCCAAGTCCATACGGACCGGCCAGACGAACATGCCGGCGTCGCCTGCGATGACGGCGCGGAGGTCGCAAATCATCATCCGGCCAACCAGGGTGCCGTACACCTTCGGATCGACCAAGTAGAAGCTGTTGGTCGATACCCGCACCACCGGCACCCTGGCAAGAAGCCAGTCGCCATGGATACGGATATCCTCGTCCTTGCGGGGATTCCTCAGCTCCGGCAAGGAGCCGAACAGCTCCTTGAAATTGGCCGGAGCCTGATAACGATCAAAACGTGAACCCATGATGGGTCTCCTAAGTTGGAAAAGTTCTCTCGAAAAAGCCGATTACTCGGGCTCGCACCCGCATCTTCGGCCACAATCTGCGCGTGGGTCGCCGCGTTCCCACTGGTTAGTTGTTCCGCCGCTTGGGCGGAACGTACGTCTTGCCGGCGTGCCTCCTGCGTGTAAAATTGGATTTGAAGTGAGTGGCCGACACCGTGTCGGCCGACATGCTGGCCCGCCTTGCCGTGACAGGGCGAGGCGGGCCGAGTTTACAATCGGGCACCTGCCTGGTGCCGTCCTTGGCCGCGAATGCAGGCTGCATTAACGCCGCCGTTTCCAATCCAGGCTGACTTCGATGCGGCGTTCGCTCAGTCCCTCCCACGTTGCGTCCAGGCCGTGCCGACGCAAAGTATCAACGACCTCGTTCGCAACCTTGAAGAGGGCCAACTCGTTCTTGGGTACTGTGATCACCACGCCAAGGCGTTCAAGCAACGGTATGGTTTTGACCTTGGATTGGACAATGCGAAGGGCCGCCGCGTACGTGGCCGGCACGCGAATAGTAGGATTCGCCTCTCGCAAGGCTTGGATGATCTCTTGTTTGAACCGGACGGGTTGTTCGCGATCTTCCGGTACAGGCGAGTCTTCGTTTTCTAGGAACTTCGGCAAGAGCGCCAGGGCAACCTCTTCGTCGGTTGCCGGCCCTGTACCAAAGGCGAGATGCAAGACTCCAGTCTCAACGACGAGATCGGTGTCCTGCATGTCGAAGAATGTGTAGCCCCTAATCTCGCGGCCTTTTTCGCGGGCACCGGCAACCTCCTTTTGCATCACATCATGCCCGCCCGTAATGCAGTCGCTACAGTTTTGCCGGGCCAAGATGCCATGCTGCTCGAGTTCGGCGAAAGCGGCGTCGAGGTGATCGCAAGCGGTGGTTTCCGGCCACGTGGCCTGCACCTTCATGTGTTCTTTCATGGCCTTCGCGACCAGTTTCTCGGCGAGGGGCCGGAGAGCGTCGCTGGGCAAGTCGTCAGAAAAGGCTGAGACAGCGCCTTCTGCGATTTCTGCTGGGGCATCGAAGCCAGCCGCAACCTGGCGGTCGATGAAGTCGCGCATTTCACGCGAGACTCTTCTCTCTTGTTTTTTGGACATCTAAAATTCTCCTTGATAGGGAATGCATCGCCCGCCATTTTTTCAGATCGCCGGTGGCGGGTTTGCCGGGATTCTCGACGGCCACGCGGCCGTGCGAGCCGTCGCCGTCTTCGAGAAGGCGGCGACGGCCCAAACGGACGGGTTTAACTGACTACCGGTTTCCCGTTTGGTTCCTGGTTAGAAACTCCTTCAACTCGTTGACGGCATACAAAACTCTTTTTCCGGCCTTGATCCCTCTGATCTCGCCGCGAAGTCTGCAATCCCGCAGCGCGTAAACCTTAATGCCGAGGGCCGCGGCCGCCTCGGGTTCGGTGAGCGCCAGCCGCCCGCCGAATTTCTCGTCGTTGGCCTCGCGTTGGGCCAGCACATTGGCCACGATCTTCGTGACCAGCGGCTCTAGGTTGGCGTTGTCGAGGTTTATCTGCATGTCGCTGTCCGCTACTCGGGGTCCTTGGGCACTGACAAAAACTCAGTGTATGGTCAAATCGTTACAGCCTGACGCCTCATAGGAAAGTCAAGAGATTGAGCCCGTAATGCCCTTGTTTTTCGACGCTTCCGGCCCTGTTCCGGTTGGAGTCCGAACCCATTCCGGAGGGCTTCCGCAGAGAGTTTTTCGCGGCCCCAAAAAAAGTTTTCTTTGGGCCAAGTGGACACTATGGAATCCAAGACTCCAAAGGAGGGGCATGCAGATGTGGCGAACCTTGCGATCCAGCCCAACACGAAAAAGAACGGCCGTCCACTAAAAGGACGACCCGCGCCAACACTCCATAAACACTCCAAAGCTCGGCGATTTTGCCCGATTCTGGCCGAGCCAAGAAATGCAGAAAGCCGCGTTTTCACGGGAGAAACGCAGCCTCACATAGTAGAGCGTAGGGGTCTCTATAGACTCATAATCCCTTGGTCGTAGGTTCGATCCCTACCGGGCCTACTGGACATCTAGGTAAACCGATATTCCTGCGTGTTGGCCACATGGCGTTCGGCGATAGCGACGTATTCCGGGCTTAGTTCGATGCCCAAGAACGATCTCGACCTCGATTTCGCTACGACCGCAACCGTTCCGGTTCCCAAGAAGGGATCAAGCACCAACCCGCCAGGAGGCGAACCTGCAAGAATACAAGGCTCGATCAGACCCTCCGGAAAGACGGCAAAGTGTGCCTCCCGACACTTGCCCAGCGGCACGCTCCAGACGGTACGCTTATTTCGGCCGGCAGGGTGAAAGGCCTGGTCCCATCGGCCGTCGTGCAGGTTCCCGCTTCCCTGGTTCTTTCCTTTCTCGGGAGTGCCGTTGCGTTTGCCAAAATGGCTGCGTCCTCCGCGCATGCGACTTTTCTGCGAAAAGGTCACGTGCGGCTCCCGAATGGCATCGGCATCATAGTAATAGTCGTCGGTCTTGGCAAAGAAGAAAAGATACTCGTGGTCCACCGTCGGCCGGTTCTTGACCGAATGGGGCATGGCGTTTGGCTTGTGCCAGATGATGTCCGCCCTCAGGATCCAGTCATCCTGGACCAATTGAAGGGCCACACGCCACGGAAGACCGAGCAACCGTCCCTCCTGATACTTGTCTCCAAGATTCAACCATAATGTCCCCGTGGGCTTCAGCAGCCGCTTGCACTCGGCGAAGATGCCAACCAGGTTCTTGATGTAACTTTCCGGTTCTGGCTCATTGCCAATCTGGTCCGGCGATCGGTAGTCACGCTGTTTGTAGTACGGGGGGCTGGTGACAATACAGTCCACCAAATCCGCAGGAATGCTGGGAAGCAACAAGCGAGAGTCGCCCGTCAGTATCCGGTTAATCCATGGGAAAGTACTCACGATAACTATGATATCGAATCCACACAAGTTCGCACAAGAGAGGCGCGCGAGCCGACTGGCCCTAAGGACCGGCCGTGAAATAACATCCGCCAGCCACCGCTGTCCAAATCCGGAAGTTAATCTTCGGCCGGTCCTAAGAATTTGCCCGGGAACCTCACGTCGCCGGCTAACGACATTTTCCTTGACAACCGCTTCTCCCCGAGGTCAAATAGGGGTCTGCAATCCTTCCCTCCTGCCAACCTTACCTGGAGAATCGAGATGAACCTTTCCCGACGCGACATGTTGAAAATCGGTGCGGGGGCCGCCGCCCTTTGCGCAACGGGCAGCCGCCCGCTGCACGCCTTTACCACACCCGCCAAGAAAATCCCTATCGCCCTGCAGCTCTATTCTCTGCGAGACGATTGCGCTAAGGACCTGCCGGGCACGCTGGCGGCCGTAGGAAAACTGGGCTACCAGGCCGTCGAGTTCGCCGGCTACCACGGCCGCAACGCCCAACAACTCCGCAAACTGCTGGACCAGAGCGGGTTGAAGTGCTGCGGCACGCACACGGGCCTGGAAACCGTGCTGGGCGACAACCTCCAACGGACCATCGAGTTCAACAAGACGCTGGGCAACAAGTTCCTCATCGTGCCGTGGATGGACCACAAGAAGTATTTCGGCACGGCCCAGGCGATCAAGGATACCGCCAAAATGCTTACCGAGCTGGCCGAGAAGGTCAAGCCCGAAGACATGCGGGTGGGCTACCATGCCCACGGAGATGATTTCAAGAAAATCGACGGCGAGACCTGCTGGGACATCCTCTTCAGCAACGCGGGCCCCGACGTGATCATGCAGTTGGACGTCGGCAATTGTCTGGACGGCGGCGGCGATCCCTATGCCATTCTCAAGAAGTTCCCGGGCCGCGCACTGACGATTCATATCAAGGAACACGGCGGGAAGCCCGGCGCGCCGCTGGGCGAAGGGACGGTCAGGTGGAACGAGATCTTCAAACTGTGCGAGACCGTGGGCGGTACGCAGTGGTACGTCGTCGAGCAAGAAAGCTATGCCGGCGCCCCGCTGGACAGCGTTGCCCAGTGCCTCAAGAACATGCGGAAGATGGGAAAGTAGACAACCACTCGGCGGAATATCAAGTACGTCAGGCCGACCATGTACCGGCGGTCGGCCTGACGTGCACAGCAGAATAGGAGATCGGATCCATGAATTCGTACCAGGTTCGGACGCAAGCCGGTCGCGCTTCGCGGCGGCAATTCCTCCAAGGCGCGGGGGCCGCGCTGGGCGCGGCGGCCCTGCCGGCGATCGTGCCGGCCACAGTTTTCGGCGCGACTGCGCCCAGCAATCGCATCCACGTGGGCTTCATCGGCTGCGGCAACCAGAGCGAAATCGACCTGCCTGCTTTCCTCGGCCAGGAGGATGCCCAGGTGCTCGCCGTCTGCGACGTGAACACCGCCAGCGGCGGCTACAAGGTGCCCAAGCAGTTCCTCGGCCGCAAGCCGGCCCAGGAGAAGGTCAACTCGCACTATGCGGCCGCCAGGGCCTCCGGCCAATACAAGGGCTGCGACGCCTACAACGACTTCCGCGAGATCCTCGCCCGGCCCGACATCGACGTGGTGACGATCGTCGTTCCCGATCACTGGCACGCCTTGATGACGGTGTTGGCGGCCCAGGCGGGCAAAGACATCTATTGCGAGAAGCCGCTGTCGCTGTGTATTCGCCACGGACGGGCGATGGTCGAGGCGGTGCGGAAGCACCAGCGGGTCTTGCAGACCGGCACCCATTATCGTTCCAGCCCCGCCGCACGGCTGGCCTGCGAACTGGTGCGCAACGGCCGCATCGGCAAGCTCCAGCGGATCATGTCCTACGTGGCCGAGAACAACGCCGTGGACCCGGGGCCGGGCTGGAAACCGATGCCCGTGCCCGCAGGCTTTGATTACGCGTTTTGGCTGGGCCCCGCGCCGCTGGCCCCCTATCACAAGGACCGCTGCTTCTACCGCTTTCGCTTCAACCTCGACTATTCCGGCGGGCAGACGACCAATTTCGGTACGCACACCAACGACCTGGCCCAATGGGCGCTGGGCACCGACCACAGCGGGCCGGTCGAGTTGGAAGATACGGGCGGCGAGTGGCCGCCGCCGGGCGGACTCTACAACACGGCCACCAAGGTCTCCTTCCGCGCCCGCTATGCCAACGGCGTCGAGGTCCTTTGCCAGACCAGGAAAGAAGGGTTTGGCGTGCGTTTCATCGGCACGGAAGGCTGGGTGCAGTATGGGTATGCCGGCGTGGAGAGCGAACCGGCCGCGCTCAAGGATGCGCCCATCGGCGCCGACGAAATCCATCTCCCCGTGAGCAATCCTGCACGGAAGGAGGAACGGGCCCGGTACCACGTCCCCGACCATGTCCGCAATTTCCTGGCCTGCGTCCGTTCGCGAAAAGACCCGCTGGCTTCCGCCGAAGTGGGGCACCGTTCGACCTCGGTCTGCCACCTGGGGAACATCGTCATGCGGCTGAAGCGGAAGCTCCGCTGGGACCCGGCGAAGGAGGAATTTCCCGGTGACGACGAGGCCAATCGCATGTTGGACCGGCCGATGCGCGCCCCATGGAGTTTGGGGTAAGGACCGGCGAATTATCGCTCGCTTTCCGCGTCGAAAGCCTTTCGCCCTTCCTCGTGCCACCAGTTGACGGCCTCCCGCGCCTTGCTTCGATAGAAAGCCTCGTTTTGCGCCCCCGCCTCGTTGAAGAACTTGCCGCTGGCCGTGTTGAAGCCGTTCAGCGCCTGGAAGATGTGTTTCGCCTTGTCGCGATCTTCCAAGCCGGCGCTCAGATAACCTGCCAGCATCTCGCACGCCTCGCGGTTCTTGTACTGGCCGATCACGTCGAAGATGAAGACCATCGCCTGCGGCGGATCGCCGTCATCGATGACTCGAAGTCAAAATCTGGTAGTAGAGTAAGTGGTAGACGCGGTAGGCCGTGGCTTCCGCTTCCCGTCTGCGGCCTTCCTCGGTTTCGTATTTTGCGGCCTTCTCCAGCAGCCGGGTGGTCACCTCCTGCAATTCTTCCTTCGACGAGCTTATCCTCTGTTGCGAGGAAGCAGCAGAGGGCGCCGGACAAGAGAAGAGCATTCATTGAGGCACCTTGGGGTTGTTGACCTGCCACAATCGGCTTGATTTGCCCTGGGAACGGTGATTTGGACGCGCAGGAACGGCAGAAAGTTCCAGTTCTGGGCGCTCATTATGGCAACAGCGACCGGCCATAACTCAACCATGGCCACGGCACTGCGCAAAGCAGAACCGCCAGGGCGGCCGTATAACATAGGACGGCAATGCGGTATTTGCCGCGGTCGTCGCTCAGCCGCTTCGAGACCGAGAAGCCGACTTGCCCGAATACAACAGCCGTGAACATCGCCAGGGGATGGATCAGCCCGAAGAAGGTCGGGGTCAGCCCGCCACCTGAAATTGGACGAACGTTCGGACTCTGAGAATAAAGCGCCAGACCGATCAAAAGCTGCGTGGCCAAGGCGCTGGAAAACACGAGGCCGGCAAGCCGCTCATGCCGCGTCCAGACCATTTGGGCAAGCTGCCCGCGCCAAACACGGAAGACGGCCCACAGGCCCGTGAAAAGAATGATCCACCAGGTCAAATTGTGGAGATGCTTTGTTGCGATGTAGAGCATGAAGATATTCTATGCCATGAACGGCGAAAAGTGCCATGTCGGCTCGACCACCCCTCACCCCGGCCCTCTCCCGGAGGGAGAGGGGGACTTCCGCTACTTGGCAAACGCCGTTTCCCCGGCCTTCTGGAAGGTCGGCAGAACCCGCGGCCCGTCCTTGCCGGGGTAGCCCGCGTGTTGCACCATGTACACCATTACCAGGCCGCGGGGCGGGTCGATCCAGAGGTTCGTGGCATACGCACCACCGTGACCGCACGGTCCGACCGGAACGGGGTCGCCTGGGCCGTGCATCTTCCGCGAAGTGCTCCAGCCGAGCCCGTAGCCGCCTTCGTTCGGGCCGCGACCGAGCAAGTCGCCGGTCTGCGTGGAGGTCATCTGCCGGACGGCCGCGGCCGAGAGATACCGCTTGCCGTGGTAGACGCCGCCGCCGAGGATCATCTGGCCGAAGACGCCCACGTCGCTGGCCGTGGAGAACAGCCCGCCGGCCGGCGAGGGACCGCGCCTGTGGTTGTCCAAGGGATAGCTGAGTTGGCCGATGGTCGTTTCCTCCAGTTCTTGCTGCGAGCCCTTAGGCCGATAGGACTTCGCCAGCCGTGCAAGTTGATCCTGGTTGGGCCAGAACGTCGTGTCGATCATGCCCAGCGGTCGGAAGAGACGCTTCTCCATGAACTCCTCATACGGCATGCCGCTCACGACTTCGATGATCCGGCCCGCCGTGTTGATGCCGGCGTTGCTGTAGGCATGCTTGGTTCCGGGCTGGTAGTCCAGCGGCGTCAAGGCATAGTTGATTGTCGCCTCGTGGAGCGTAAGCGTGTCGACCTTGCCGTGTTCGAGCCGCGTCATGTACGGCAGCCCGCTGGTGTGGCTGAGGACTTCGCGAATTGTGATCGGATGGGCCGGCCGTTTCAGCAGCACATGGTCGGGCGTTTGTTCGACGGCGAGCATTTGCCCCTGGAATTCCAGCAGGTATTTTTCCACTGGGTCGTCCAGCGAAAGGCGGCCTTCATCCACCAGCATCATCAGGCCGGTCGCGGTCATCGGTTTCGACATCGACGCGATCCAAAAGAGGCAATCGGTCCGCATCGGCTGTTTGGCGGCGACGTCCATGTAGCCCACGGCGTCGAGGCTGAGGACTTTGTTCTTATCGGCCACGAGTGTCACCGCGCCGGCCAGAGTACGGTTATCGACGAATGGCTGCAAGGCAGTGGTGATGGCCGGGGTCGAGGGTGGAGCGGCGTGGGCCTCGACGTGGAGAAACAGGCAAAGCAGCAGGGAGGGAAAGACGAAAAGAGAATGTTGGCGGATCATGATGGAAAGTCCTGGAAGTTGAAAGGTGGGATGCTGGGGCAAGATTATCACGAATCTATTCATCCGTCACACAGCCTTCGGAGGCCGAACGAACGCAGCGAACATATTTATATAGTGCCCCGCGCATGGCGCGAAGCGGCGGGGCGGTCCAGGCGGCACGCCGGGCGGCAAGCTCGGCCGTCGGGACTTCCAGGTCGATACGACACGATTCGGCGTCGATCAGTACCATATCGCCGTTCCGTGCCAGGGCGATCGGCCCGCCGTCCTGGGCCTCGGGCGTGACGTGACCGACAATGAACCCCCGCGATCCGCCGGAAAAGCGGCCGTCGGTCACCAACGCCACCTTGTCTGCCAGTCCGGCGCCCACGATGGCCGAGGTGGGCGTGAGCATCTCCGGCATGCCGGGCCCGCCCTTGGGACCTTCGTATCGAATCACGACCACGTCGCCGGCCTGGATTTCCTGCCGTCCCAGCGAGGCGAGCATCTCTTCCTCCGAGTCGTAGACCCGGACCGGTCCGCGAAAACGGACGCCTTCCTTGCCGGTAATCTTGGCCACCGCCCCGTCCGGCGCCAGCGATCCCTTCAAGATGCGGATGTGGCCCACTGCGTGGATCGGATTCTCGAGCGGACGAATCACATCCTGGCCGGGCGTGAGATCGGGCAGGCCGGCAAGGTTCTCGGCCAACGTCTGGCCGGTGACCGTCAGGCAATCGCCGTGCAGGTAGCCATGCTGGAGGAGATACTTCATCACGCCCGGCGTCCCGCCCACGCGATGCAGATCCTCTTGCACGTAGCGTCCGCTGGGGCGAAGATCGGCCAAATAAGGCACGCGATCGCTAAAGGCCTGGAAGTCGTCGATCGTCAGCGGCACCTGGGCCGCCCGGGCCATGGCGATCAAGTGCAGCACGGAGTTGGTCGATCCGCCCAGGGCCATGACGATCGTCAACGCGTTTTCGAAGGCCTTGCGGGTGAGAATGTCCAGCGGCTTGATGTCGTGTTCCAGCAGATGGCGGATGGCCGCTCCGGCGCGAAAACACTCGTCGCGTTTCTGCGGAAGCTCGGCCGGCGTCGAGGCGCTATAGGGCAACGAAAGGCCCAGGGCCTCGATCACGCTGGACATGGTGTTGGCCGTGTACATCCCGCCGCATGCCCCCGCACCGGGGCAGGAATGGCGAATGATCGCGCGGCGGGTGGCGTCGTCGATGCGGCCGCAGAGATACTCGCCGTAGGCCTCCAGGGCCGAGACGATATCCAGGGGCCGGCCTTGCAACTCGCCGGGGCGGATCGTGCCGCCGTAAATCACCAGCCCCGGGCGGTTCAAGCGGGCCATCGCCATCACGGCGCCGGGCATATTCTTGTCGCAGCCCGGGATGGCAATCAGCCCGTCGTACCACTGGGCCGACATGACCGTCTCGATCGAATCGGCGATGATGTCGCGCGACGGCAGCGAGTAGCTCATGCCGTCGGTGCCTTGCGAGATGCCGTCGCTGACGCCGATCGTGTTGAACCGCATGCCGACCAGCCCGGCCGCGATGACGCCTTCCTTGACGCGGGCCGCCAGTTCATTGAGGTGCATGTTGCAGGGGTTGCCGTCGTACCAGTTGGCCACGATGCCCACCTGCGGCCGCTGCATGTCGTCTTCGCTCAGGCCGGTGGCATAGAGCATTGCCTGCGGGCCGCCGAAGCGGATGTCTTGGGTGATCACACGACTATATTTGTTCATAACGCCCGACATGGTAGAGGTCCTCGTAAAGGAAGGGGGAAACGTGTCAACGGCCGCTGCCGGCGATCATACTGCGAAGCACGGCAAGGGGCAAGGGACCGCAAGTACCGGTCGTATCGACCGTATCGGGAGCGTTGTCCCGCCGCAGCCGATTTCCCGACGTTTGACCGTAGTTTTTTTCGTGCAACCGGCGGGAAAAGACCTATGTTTCCTTTACAGAGGCAACTTTCTCGTCACTGCCTCCGTGGCACTCGTCAACCATTTCGATGTTTTCGCTCGAGTCTTATCCTCATCCCGTGGAAGCGTATCGGCACATGCGCCCTTTACCTTTTCTTTTTCAGGAGCATAGCATGAAGAAGCTATCGATCGTGACATTGGCGTTCTCTCTCGTCATCGCTTTCGCCGTCGTGGCACAGGGCGGCAAGCCTTCGCATCCGCAGGGCGACCCGAACAAGCACCCGGTCCGGCACGACCTGCACGATCTCAAGAAGGACCACCGCGACTTGCACAAGGACCGGCAGGCGTTGCACAACGACCAAAAGAACGTGCAACAGGACCGCCAAAACGTGCACAGCGATTATAACAAACTGAAAAGCGATCTTGCCGCGGGCAACACCGCCCAGGCCAAGCAGGACCTCTCGCAACTGCACCAAGATCGGGAGCAACTCGGCGCGGACCGTAGCGAAGAGCGGAGTGATTTGCGGCAGTTGTCGCACGACCGCCAAGACCTGAGGCAGGACCGACATCAGCTCGACCGGGACCTCAACAATCTCGGCAAGAAACCCAATCCCGGCACCCCAACGAGCGGTCAACAGGCCAATTCCGGTTCGTCGGCCGGTGGGCAGAGTCCGTCGGGCAGCCAGGGCTCGTCGGGCGGCAGCCAGGGTTCGTCCAACGGGCAGGGTTCATCCGGCGGCAGCCAGGGTTCATCCAGCAGCGGGCAAGATTCGTCGGCCCAGCAGGACGTTGCCAATCTCGCCCAAGACCACCAGAACTTGCGCAGCGATGACCAGCAGTTGCGGGCCGATCGGCAGAATCTGCGGGCCGATTGGCAGCAGATCCGCGCCGACTTGGCCTCGGGCAACTCCAGCAAACTGCAACAGGATCTGCAGCAGCTCCAGCAAGACCGCAAGGCATTGGGCACGGAACGGACCAAGACGGAATCCGATCGCAAGCAACTCAACACCGACCGCCGCGATCTTCGCGAGGACCTCTCCGGCGGCACGTCGGAGCAGTGAGAGGCAAGTTGGAGGCTGGCATTCCCAAGGACAAGGCGAAAGGGGGGACAGATAACTTGGTTCGCCTTGTCCTTGGGGTTGGGGTCGGGCGGGTGCGGATATAGCAGCCCGTCACGCCGCTTCACGAAGCGTGCCAACCGTGAATAATCCGGCTTAATACTCGCGGCCGACCACGATGCCGGGCTGCGGCACGGGATACCTGCCTTTGGCGTCGGCCACCAACGGCGCGGGGCCGTCCATGGTCATCTTCTCGAGGCCCGGCGCGAACTCGTGGCGGCAGTTGAGCATCTGCTCATAGGTGATGACCTGGCCGGTGTGCGCGGCCATGCGTCCCATCGAAGTCACCAGGCTGGCCTCGACACCGCGTTTCACTTCGTTGTAGGGCTTGTTGCTGCGGATGGCGTCGACCAGGTCGTTCCATTCGTTCTGGTAGGGCCCGCGGTCGTTGTTATAGCCTTTGGATTGCCAGAGCATGTTTGCCCGCTTCGACCCCAGGCCCTTGAACGTGGCGGAAGGTCCGCCGCAGTCGCCGCTGTGGGAAATGATCGCCGTGCCCTTGGTGCCGTGCGCGAAGCTGTAGTAGGCATCCGCACAGCCCGGCATGTAGCGCCCCTCCATGAAGAACTTGGTTTCGTCGGGGAAAGTGTATTCCACGGCGTAGGCATCGAAGTTCTGGTCGACGGAGTCGCCGCGATAATGGCGGCCGCCCACGGCCAAGGCCTGGACCGGCCAGGCATTCTTCATCCAGCCGCAATGGTCGATGATGTGGATTAAGAAGTCGCTGAAACATCCGCCGCTGGCCCAGAGGAAACTGTGGAAGCGCCGGATCTGGTATTCCACGTCGGAGACGTTGGCCGGCTTCGGCGCGGAGAGCATCGATCCGCCGGGGCCGTGGATGCGGTAGCCGCGGAGGAGAATGATGTCGCCGATTTCGCCGCCGGCGATCCGCTCGGCCAGCTCCTGCATCGCACGGCTGTGCCGCGACATCAACCCGACGCCGACCTTGAGGTTTTTCTTACTCGCCTCTTCGGCGAGTTTCAGCATCTTGCGGGACGTCGGGCCGTCCGCGGTCAGTGGCTTTTCCATGAACACGTGGAGCCCCTTCTGGATGGCGTAGCCGAAATGCAGCCAGCGAAAAGCCAGCGGCGTGGCGAAGATCGCAATGTCGCCCGGCTTCAGGCAGTCCATCGCCTTCTGGTACGCGTCGAAGCCGATGAATTGACGCTCCTTGGGCACATCGACCCGATCGCCGAACGCCCGCTTGATGTAGCCATAGCTGCTGTCGAGGCGATCCTTGAATACGTCGGCCATGGCCACCAGCTTGACAGGGCCGCTGTTGACCGACATGGCATCGCCAGCCGCGCCACTGCCGCGGCCGCCGCAGCCGATCAGGGCTACTTGGATCGTGTTGTTTTCGGCAGCATGAACGTGCGGGACCATCGAGGCTGCCAGGGTCGTGGCGGCGGCCACGCGGCCGGTGTTCTTCAGAAATTCTCGGCGGGAAACAAAGTTCTTGCCAGCGGATTGCATTGGTGGGCTCCAAACCGGGGGGAGGGGGGAAAATGCGATTATACCATGCTTGCCCGGAAAAAGGCAAATTGCTCGGATTATTAGGTCCATGTTAGCAAATGGTTAGTGTTTCGCAAGATGGGGGTGGACCCTCTAGTCTACTTTCTCAACGTGATTAAAGTTGATAGGAGACCTTCACCATCCACGCTTTCCTTGAAAGGTGTTCTATGTCGGCAATTCAGAAAACTGGGGCGGACCCGGCGCGCTGGACAGTTTTTGGGTAAAGTTAAGGTGTGCTGTTTTGACTGAGACTAGCGGCCCGCGACACCCCTCCCAGGTGTCGCGCGGCCGCAAAGCCGCCAGTACCTTTTGTTCTGCTAAAAGACTCTCCAGCCTAAGTCGGCCGTAGGCCGAAATTTTAGCGCCGAAATTGTCGTTGTTTTTGTCGTCGATCGGCCCAGTACACGTCCCATGGATATTGGTTATCTAACGATTGATGTGGTCTACGACGACAGTAGAAGTCGAAGTACCACGTCAAGCCCGCCTTCAACTCGGCTACCGTTTCGTAGCCCTGCAAGTACACGTTCTCGTACTTCACGCTCCACCACAGCCGTTCGATGAACACGTTGTCCAAGGCGCGGCGACGGCCATCCATGCTGATCGCAATCCCCTGCTGTTCCAGCACGCCCGTGAAAGCCTGGCTGGTGAACTGCGTCCCCTGGTCGGTGTTGAAAATCGCCGGCCGACCGCGACGTAACGCGGCCCGGAGGGCCTCCACACAAAAGTCGCTGTCGAGCGTATTCGACAGGCGCCACGCCAGTACGTATCGGCTGTGCCAATCCAAAATTGCAACCAAATACATGAATCCGTGCTGCATCGGCACGTAGGTGATGTCCGCGCTCCACACCTGGTCCGCCGCCGAAACCACGACGTCCCGCAGCAAATACGGGTAAATACGATGGTCTGGATGCGGCTCGCTGGTCCGCGGCCGCGGGTAGATCGCCTCGATCCCCATCACCCGCATGAGACGCTGAATGCGTTTGCGGCCCACCGCATAGCCTTCTTGCTGCAAACTCCATGTCAGTCTCCGTGATCCGTAAAAAGGCAAGCGAAGGTGTACCTCGTCCATGATCCGCATCAGCTTCAAATCCTCCGCCGACGTTTCCATCCTTTGGTAATAGCACGATGAACGCGACAAGCCCAGCAACTCGCATTGCCTGGTGATGCTCAGGGCCGCGTGGTCCGAGTCGATCAGCCGCCGCAACTCAGTGATCGAACTGGGCAGCTTTTTTTTTGAGCCACTCGAGCTCGACCTTCAGCCGGCCGATCTGTTGGTACAGGTCGTCCAGCAGGGCCTCACGATCTTCTCGTTGGCCATCGTCCGCTTCCGTAAAGACAAGCTCGATATTGGCCAGGAGCTTGCGTTTCCACTGGCTGACCAGGTTGCCATGCACGGCGTACTGACTGGCCAATTCACTGATCGTCTTGTCTCCACGCACCGCCGCCAAGGCCACCTTCGCCTTGAACGTCGAATCGTAACGCTTGCGACTCCGTCGCTTCGCCATCGCTGAATCCTTTCTGAAACTCGGTTAAGGGCATCCATTCCACACCTTAACCGCGCGCCCAGTTTTCCGGGTCCCGCGCAAACACTCTGGCTCCTATCCGCCGTCGTACTGGTGTGCAGCGGCGTTTCCTGCGGCTCTTCGAAGGTGAAGCTGAATGGTCAAGGGGCAACGTTCCCGGAACCGCTTTACAACAAGTGGTGCCAGGAATACGCCAAGACTCACAAGGGAGTGCAGATCAATTACCAAGGAGTCGGAAGTGGTGAAGGCATCAAGGGCGTGATCGACCATACCGTCGATTTCGGCGCCAGCGATGTGGGGATGAAACCGGAAGAAATGGAGAACGTTGAGGGCGGAGTGCAATTGTTGCCCATGACCGCCGGCAGCATCGTGGTGGCCTACAATGTGGAAGGGGTGAAGGAACTTAACCTCACCAGAAAAGCGTATGCGGGGATTTTCCAGGGAGCGATTACCAAGTGGGATGACGACGAGATCAAGAGCGCCAACCCTGGCGTTACGTTGCCTGCCGCAAGGATCACGGTCGTGGTACGCGCCGAGGCGAGCGGGACGACGGGGGTTTTCACCAAGCATCTCTGCGCCATCAGCGACGACTTCAAGAAGGTTATCGGCGAGGGGAAAACGGTGAACTGGCCGAAGGATTTCATCCGCCAGAGCGGCAATCCCGGTGTCGTGGCCACGCTCACGCAGACCGCCAACTCGATCGGCTACGTCGAATTCGCTTACGCCCGCGACGCTGCCAAAGACGGCAAGGTGCTGATGGCCAAGCTGCAAAACAAAGCGGGGGAGGCCGTCCTTCCCAGTTCGGAATCGGGCAAGGCCACTTTGTCTTCCATCCAATTGCCGGAGAACTTCCTGGCCTTTGATTCCAACCCCGACGGCAAGGCTTCCTATCCGATCGTGACGTACACTTGGATCATTTGCTACAAGACCGGCAAGGATGCGAAAAAGGCGGCGGCGCTGCGCGAATTTCTGACGTGGTGCGTAACGGACGGACAAAAAATGAGCGAGGAGGCCGGTTACATCCCCTTGCCCGAAGCGGTGGCGGAAAAAGTCAAGGCGGCGATCAAGAACGTTGGCCCCGCCGATAAGAGTTGATTCATCCTCCTCCGTTTTGGCAAGGCTGAATGTTCCTCAACACGCAGAGCGGAGGCGGGGTTGCATTTTGCGGCGTCTTTTGCGCGAGTCGATAGCGAATGTCAGCATTGCCTGAAAAACCTGTGAAGCAAGCGAGCGGCGAGGAAAAGACCGTTTCCCGCCCGCCTACAGCCCGGGAGATTGCCTGGGACCGCACTTTCCGCGTCTTGACCTATGTATTTGCCTGGTTCATGCTGGTGCTGGTTTTCGGCATCGTGATTCAGATCGGCGTGGGGGCGGCGCCGTCAATCCGCGACAACGGCTTGAAATTTCTGACCGGAATGGAATGGGTCTCCCAGGAGGATCGCGAGCAGTACGGCGTGTTTCCGGCGATCTGGGGCACCCTGTACAGCTCAATGCTGAGCCTTGCTGATCGGTTCGGTGTTCGGGGTGGCGGTGGCCATTTTTCTCAGCGAGAGGCTCTTGTCACTGACCGTCTTCCGCTTCTTGAAAATCTTCGGCGTCGAGTTCCATCCTTTCTGGGGCACGCTCCCCGATCGCCTGGAGAATTTGCTGAAGAACCTTGTCGAGCTTCTGGCGGCAATTCCCAGCGTTGTTTACGGGCTGTGGGGGATCTTCGTCGTCATCCCCTTGCTCGGGCCTTTTTGCGATGCCCTGGGCCGGCGGTTTTCCTGGTTGCCGATCTTCGGCGAGGACGCGGACGGACCGTTGAAAATGAACGCGCCATGCCTGTTGCCCGCGTCGCTGGTCCTGGCGATCATGATTCTGCCGACGATCTCGGCCATCAGCCGCGATGCCCTGACCAGCGTTCCGCCCAAGTTGCGCGAGGCAGCCTACGGCCTGGGGGCGACGCGGTGGGAAACCGTGCTGGGCGTCATCCTTCCCACGGCGGCGGGCGGCATCTTTGGATCGATTATCCTCGCCTTCGGGCGGGCGCTGGGCGAAACAATGGCCCTGGCGATGCTTGCCGGGGGCGGGTCGAACGTGAGTTGGTCGCTCTTTAAGCCCGTCAATACTTTGGCAGCCTTGCTGGCCAACGAGTTCAAGGATGTCTCCGGTCCGCGCCAGGTCGCCTCGCTGATGTACGCCGCCTTGGTGCTCTTGGGCATCACCTTGCTCGTGAACATCCTTGGATCGCTGGTCGTGCAGCGCGCGACCGGCCGCATGAAAGGAGCTCGCTGATGTCATCCACTTCGAGTTGGCCCGGTGGCACGAGCGGTGCGGCGAGCGATGCGATCAACATCGACGATTTGAAGAAATCGCTGCGTCGCCCACGCTCGCTGCTGAGTTTTCTGCTGACGGCGCTTACGACCGTGCTCACGCTGTCAGCGCTTACGCCGCTGTTCTCGGTGGTTTGCATGCTGGTCGTGCACGGTTTGGGAAAGCTCAGCCTCGCGTCGTTGACGACCTGTACCGGCGAGCTTGACGGGGCCTTCGGCAACGCCATCGTGGGGACCATTTTTATCGTGCTGTTGGCCGCGCTGATCTCGGTGCCGATCGGCGTGATTGCGGCCGTGTATCTCGCCGAGATCGGGCCCGAATCCAAGTTGGCCTCCGTGGTGCGATTCGCGGCCAAGACGTTCAGCGGTTTCCCTTCCATTCTCGCTGGGGTTGTTACCTACGCCGCGCTGTTCTTCCTCGTCGGCTATTCCGCCATCAGCGGCGCGGTGGCCTTATCGATCCTGATGTTGCCGACGATCATCCTCACCTCCGAAGAAGCCATCCGGATGGTGCCTGCAAAAATTCGCGAGGCCGCCGTCGGCATGGGCGCCACCTCGACGCAAACGATCCTCCGCGTGATGCTGCCGACGGCCCTTCCCGGCATCCTGACCGGGGTCATGTTGGCCATAGCCCGCGCCGCAGGCGAGACCGCGCCGTTGCTTTACACCGCCAAATTCGACAACTACTGGCCCATCAGCAGCGACGGGGTGACCTTTACGGAGCCGACGGCATCCTTGGCGGTCTTCATTTTCCGCTATTACAAGGCGACCACCGGCGACGTGCGGGAGTTTGCCTGGGCCGCCGCCTTGGTGCTCGTGGCCATGGTGCTGGTGACGAATCTTATTGGACAAAGTCTCTCCCGTCGCACAACGCGTTGACAAAGGAACTTTACTATGGTCACTACTGAACACGGCAAGCCTTCCGCTGTGCCTGCCTATGATCGCTCCGACGTGGTCATCGACGTTGATCTCAAGGAGTTGTTTTACGGCACCTTCAAGGCCGTCCGCGACACCCGGATCCCGATTAAAAAGAACAGCATCACGGCCTTCATCGGCCCCTCGGGCTGCGGCAAGAGCACGGTGCTCCGCTGCCTGAACCGTATGAACGATCTGGTCCGCGGCTTCCGCTTCAAAGGGCACGTGCATTTTCGCGGCCAGGACATCTACCATCCCAGCATCGACCCGGTCGCCGTCCGCCGCCATATCGGCATGGTCTTCCAGCAGCCGAACCCCTTTGCGATGAGCGTCTATCGGAACGTGACTTTTGGGCTGAAACTCAACGGCTACAAGGGCAACAAGGCCGAGAAGGTCGAAGAGGCCCTCCGCGGTGCCGCCCTGTGGGACGAAGTCAAAGACAAATTGCACAAGAGTGCCCTGGCCCTCTCCGGCGGCCAACAGCAGCGGCTCTGCATCGCCCGGGCGATTGTCACGCAACCGCTGGTGCTCTTGATGGACGAGCCCTGCTCGGCCCTGGATCCGATCGCCACGCGGAAGATCGAAGAGCTGATGCTGGAGCTCAAGAAGCGGTTCACCATCGCCATCGTCACGCACAATCTGCAACAGGCCCAGCGCGTGGCCGACAAGACCGGCTTTCTGTACGTCGACACCACGCAGGGCAGCCGCACCGGCTACCTGGTCGAGTTCGGCGATTCCAAGCAGATTTTCGAGGATCCCAAAGAAAAGCACACGCAAGAGTATATCCGCGGGGAATTCAGTTGAGCGCTTGTCACGTCTCGGCCGGCGAACTGGCATCCAGCACGAGCACGTCGACCCCGGAGACCCGTTGCAGGAGCCGGTCGAGAAACGATCGGCCGAACCAGCGCCGGTACCAGGGCTGGCGGCTGCGGCCCATGATAATGTTCGTGATGCCGTATTCCTTCACGAAGGCGGCAATCGTACTCACCAGATCGGGACCCTTGAACTCGAACGAGGTCCCGCCCAACTGCCGGGCCAGGTCCAGGTTGTTGCCGATCTCGCGTTGCGTGGCGGCGTCGATTTTCTCCATCGACTCCCGCGGCGTTTGCACGTAGACGGCAAACCACGGCGCGCCCATGCGATCGGCGATCCGAGCCGCTTTGCGGAGCATGGCCGGGGCGTGCGGGCTGCGCGAACTCAGGCAGACCATCACCCGCTCGGAACTGGATGACGCGTCGCCGCCGGCCTGCTGGCCTTCCCGCCGGGCGCGATCCAGCCGGAAGGCGATCTCCTCCATCGCCAACTCCCGCAACTGGGTCAGCTTCTCCGGCGCGAAGAAGTTGTCCATGGCCGTCTGGATCCGCTCGGCGGGATAGATCTTGCCGGCCTGCAACCGCTCGCGAAGGTCTTCCGCCGAAAGGTCGACGTTGACGATCTGGTCGGCCATCGTGACCATGTAGTCCGGCAAGCGCTCCTTGACGCGGACGCCGGTAGCCCTTTCGACAATGTCGTGCAGGCTTTCCAGGTGCTGGATGTTGAGCGTGGTGATGACGCTGATGCCGGCGCGCAGTATTTCCTCGACATCGAGGTAGCGTTTCGGATTGCGGCTGCCGGGGGCGTTGGTGTGGGCCAGTTCGTCGACCAGGGCGATCGTCGGACGGCGTTCCAACACGGCGTTGAGGTCCATCTCTTCGAGCATGATTCCGCGATACTCGAGCTTGCGGCGGGGCACCTGCTCAAGCTCGCCGATCTGGGCGATGGTCTCGGCTCGGCCGTGCGTTTCCACGTAGCCGATCACGACGTCGACGCCTTGCTTGCGGAGGCGATTTCCCTCCTGCAGCATCTCGAAGGTCTTGCCCACCCCGGCGGCAAACCCCAGGTAGATCTTCAGCTTGCCGCGCTGCTGCCGGCGGATCAGGTCCAGGAATCGCTCGGGATTGTTGGGAACGTCGTCGGTTGGCATGGGGTCTTGGTGTTTAGTTCTCAGTTCTATATTGCGTAGGCCGGAACAAGCGCAGCGCAGTTCCGGCAGGTAGTCGTTGCGGTCGTCGCGTCGTGTTACCGGCATGCCGGAACTGCGCAGCGCTTGTTCCGGCCTGCTGGCTACTTGGAATCCTGAGTACTAAGCGCTGAGTACTGAGTACTAAGTTCTTTCTTCGTCGGTATCGACATGCGGAAGGTGGTCATCTTTCCGGGCTGGCTTTCGCACTCGACGGTGCCGCCGTGGGCGGTGACGATTTCGCGGACGATCGCCAGCCCCAAGCCGCTTCCGCCCGGGGTCTCATCGCCCGGGACGCGAAAGTGCCGCTGGAAAATCAAAGGCAGATACTCGGCCGGGATGCCAGAGCCGGTATCCGTTACCGCGAAAACAACGCGGCCGCCGGCGGCTTCCGCCCGCAATTCGATCCGGCCTCCACTGGGCGTGTGGGCCAGGGCGTTTTCCAGCAGGTTCTGCAGGGCGTGCTGCAACTGGTCCTTGTCGACGGGCACCTGCTCGACAAGGCCCGGATCTTCGAGCACGAACTCCACGCCCCGGTCCGCAGCCCGCGGCTGGAAGGCCTCGAACGCATTGCGCAACAACGTCGTGGGCGATTCCGGCTGCAGGCGGAGCTGGCTGCCGCCTTGCTCCAGGCGGGCCAGATCCAACAGGTTGTTGATCATGGCCAGCAGCCGTTCGGCATTGTCGCGGGCATCGACCAGAAGCTCGAGCTGCTTCGGCATCAGCGGTCCCACATTCTCTTCCAGGAGCAAGTGAATGACCAGGCGGATGCTCGTCAGCGGCGTCTTCAGCTCGTGGCTGACCGTGGCCACCATGTTGCTCTTGACTTCGTCCAGCAGGCGGAACCGCGTTACGTCTTCCAGCAGCACGGCAGCCCCCAGCGTGGCCGACGAGGCGTCGCGGATGGGCAGGACGCGGGGAAGATACGAAAAGGGTTGTTCCCCGTGTTGCAAAACGATGACTTTATCGAAGCCTTCCGGCACGTAAGCCCGCTGTTCGTGCAGGGCCTCGGTCAAGGCCTGCCGCAAGGCTTCGGGAGGCTCCCAGACAGGCGGCCGCGTTCCGGCGGCGACCAGGTGCGGCAGGCCGAAGAGCCGCCGCGCGGCCGGATTGGCCATCTCCACGCGACGATCCAGATCGACGACCAGGACCGGTTCCGGAAAGGAATCGATCGTCGCCTGGCTCGTGCGCTGGGCGCGGATCAGTTGCGCCTTGTGCGTCTGGCGATATTCGCGGAGCTGGCGGGCCATGGTATTGAAAGCCGCGGCAAGCTGCCCGAGCTCATCGTCGGAAGTGATTGGCACGACCTGGTCGAGATTGCCGGCCCCAATGGCCACCGCCGACTCGGTCACCGCGCGGACCGGATGGACGATCATCCGTATCGTGTTGCCCACGAGAAATACGGCCAGCACAATACCGCACGCCAGACCCAAGCCATACCAAATCAGCGAGGAACGGGCCATGTGCTTCGTTTTGACGTCAACGTCCTTCATGTTCTTTTCATTCAGCCGCAGGATGTCGCCGGAAACGGTTTTGATCTCCTCGAATAATGCGTATAACGGCTTCGGCTGGTGGTCTTGGCCCTTCTCCTTGTCGTTGCCAAAGTAGAGAGTCTTGCGATCGCCCTGCGGATGCTTGAAAAAAGTGTTGCCCAGGTTATGGTACGCTTCCGAGAGATCGTTCAGCCTGTCGTCCAGTTCCTTTTCGCCGGGAATGGTAATGTTGTGCGCTTCGCGGTCAAGGCACGCCAGGTACTTCTCCCAGTTCTCTCGGTATTGCTGGTAGGATTCCTTTTCCTTGCCCGCCAGGGCGAATTGGAACGACGAGTCGATGCGTTCCAGGGCCTCGTTGAGATCACGCATGAAGACCACGCTGTCATAGTTCTCGGTTAGGATCTTGTCCACCTGGTCGCCCAGGTGCGCGATCAGATAGGTGCCCGTCGCCCCCAGCGCGACCAGCAGGACGAAGAGGGGGACCATGGCGATCAGGATGCGGTGTCGAAAGGTCATGCGGGAGTTGGCGATTGGCGGTGGTCAGGGGGAAGCGGTCAAGGTTCAAGTCTCGAATCTCAAATCTCAGATTGCAAATCTTGAATCTCACTCGAATCTCAAATCTCAGATTTCAAATCTTGAATCTCGCTCGAATCTTAAATCTCAGATTTCAAATCTTAAATCTCAGATGTTGTATTTCTTCCTCTTGCGATACAAAGTGCTGGGGTCGATGCCGAGCGTCGCCGCGGCTTCCTCGATGGTCTCGGCCACCGCCAGGACGCGACGGATGTGCTCGGCCTCGAGTTGTTCCAGCGTCAGCGCATCGGGAGTTGAGGCCGCGGCGCGTGGCGTGTCGCGGATGATCTGTGCGGGGAGATTCGCGGGCGAGATCAGGGCCTCGGTCGCCAGAATCACGGCCCGCTCGACGGCGTTCCGCAGCTCGCGGACGTTGCCCGGCCAAGAGTAATTGCAGATCGCCTGCCGCACCGGCTCGCCGAAACCGGCAATATGCTTGCCGTTTTCCCGCGCAAAGAACTGCAGCAAGTGCTCGGCCAGGGGCAGGATGTCCGCCGCCCGCTCCCGCAGTGGCGGCACAACGACATCGATCACATTGAGCCGGTAGAACAGGTCTTCGCGGAATCGCCCGGCGGCGATTGCCGCTTCCAAGTCGCGGTTCGTAGCGGCGAGAATGCGGACGTTGCTGGCCCTCGTCTGGGTCTCGCCCACGCGCTCGTAGCAGCGTTCTTGCAGCAGCCGTAGGAGCTTAGGTTGCAGGGCCAACGGCAGGTCGCCAATCTCGTCGAGAAAAACCGTCCCCCCTTCGGCCGCGGCGACCTTGCCAATCGTATCGCGGACCGCGCCGGTAAATGCCCCTTCCACATGCCCGAAGAGCTCGCTTTCCAGCAGTTCGGCGGAAAGGCTCGGACAATGCACCGTGACGAAGGGACCTCCAGCCCGCTGGCTGCGGGCGTGAATCGCGCGAGCCAGCACTCCTTTGCCCGTGCCGCTTTCGCCGCGAATGAGGATCGTGGCCTCCGTGGCGGCCGTCCTGAAGGCCATGTCGAGGGCCTCAAGCATCTTCGGCTCCTCGGTCTGCAAGTCGACTTCGGGCACCACGCTGCGGATCTGGTCTTCCAACTCTTCGACGTGCGACTGGAGTCGCCGCACGTGGGCAATCCGGTCGAGCACGATGCGAAGTTGGTCCGGTGTAAAAGGCTTGGGGAGATAGTCGAACGCCCCGCGGCGCATGGCCTCGACGGCCGTCTCGATCGTGGCGTAGGCCGTCACCACGACGACGTGCAGCCCAGGGGCCATGCTCAACAGTCGCGGCAGCAGATCCAGCCCCTGTTCCTGCGCCAGGTGAAGATCAAGCAAAACTGTATCGAACGGTCGGCGGCTTAACAACTCCATCGCCTGGGTGCTATCACGCGCCTCCGTGGGGTGATGCCCAAGCACTTCCAGCGACATCCGCAGCGTGCGGCGGAGGCTGGAATCGTCGTCGATTACAAGGATATTCATAGAAGTCGCACCCCGGGAGCCTTTTCCTCGCTCTCGTAATCCCGCCCGGGCACCATGGCGGGCACCATGCACCGATGGTCGTGGTCGGCGGAATCCGCGGCATCGGGACCGGCTAGAGCCGGGACTACGAACGACTTTGCCGTTTTCCTGTAGCCATGACCGGGTATCAATCGTGCAAATTGCAATCCCGATCGTGCAAATTGCAAGATTCGCCTACGACGGCAGGAGAGCGCTTGCTGCATAACCCGTTGCGTCATCGTTAGTTACGCTTTACTTTACGGTCATGACACACCGGCTGCAACAGGAAAGATGCAGTTTTGGTGCCGCGATCGGGCAGCGAACGGAAACTCACCGCTGCCGATCATTTCGATCAAGGCGAGTCCGAGCCGTTTCACTCCCCCGCTTCTTGGGGAATATTCGGTCGTGTGACGACACAAACCGCGCAGCTCGCTTCGCGAACGATCGCATCGGTGTCCAACCGCGCCTGCGATTCGGAGATCTCCAGCTTGCCGACCATGATCAGATCGCAATGCAGTTGCCTTGCCAATTCGGCCACCTGCACGGCGAGCTCGCCAGGCGGAAGTTCACTACGCGTGACCTCGCGGCGCAACTGCTTGGCCCGGAGCAGATCCTGTTCGATCCGATCGGCCTCGGCAGGGCCCTCGGGCAATTCAGCCGCCGTGCGAGGCAGCGGCACGACCGTCAGCGCCACCAGGGGGTCGAGCATGGTGAGGACGTCGGCGAACAGATCGCTGCCGGCCGAAGTCCTATCGTGCAACAGCAGCACGTGGCTGATGCCGATGCCCGCCCCGCGGAGCTCGGCCACCGATCGGGCACGGCGCTCGCCGAGCTTGGGAATGCGGTTGCCCCCGGCCAGATCGAAATACAGGTCGCGATTGGGGCCCAGGATGCGGATCGTCAGCGGTTGCGGGGCGCCGTCGTGGAGGTTGAACCAGTAGAAGGCGATCTGCTCGATCTGTTCGTCGGCCGAGTAGACGTTCGATGCCCCCAAGATCAATTCCTGGGCCCCCAGGTCACGGGCAGCGTTGATCACGGCAAACAAGGGATTGTTGGTCCGCACGATCATCGGCTGTACGTGCTTGCCCGCCTTCTCCGCGCGATCGACGACCGCCGACATGAGTTTGCGGGCGTACTCGTCCAGTTCCGGCCCGCCGCCGGAGGTATCGCCGCGCTGGGCCACCTGGGCGGTCATAACCGCCACGTCGGTCGTTTCGGGGTCGGTTTCCCCCAGGGTCTTCTCCAGCATGAAGAGGTTATTGGTGGAACGGATCGCCACCAGCTTGCGATAGGGTTTGTCGAGATTCAGCGATTCCTTGCTGATCTCGGCGGCCGTTTGCTGGTTGAACTGCTCGACGTGCTTGTGATGCTCTCCACCGCGGCGCTTTTCGTGAATCCTTTCCGAAATCATGAAAACCGCCAGGAAGGCCAGGGTAAATGCCGAGCCGCCGATCGTGGCCACTTCCTTGGTGAACAAGTTGAGCAGTGCCGTGAACAGCAGCACCAGGAAAACCATGATCAGGCCGAAGGGGATTTCCACGCCGCCTATCGTGAGGTTCAGCGGCACTTTGAACTCCCGCGGCGAGTGGTCCTTGAAACGCAGCACCACCATGGCCAGGGCCTTGAAAACGAAACTCCAGACCACCCCAAAGGCATAGGCTTCGCCCAGCACGACCATATCGCCCCGGCTGATCAGGATCGTCAGCAATTGCAACCCGACAACCAGATACAAGATGCGGTACGTCGTGCCGTAGCGGCGATGCGGCTTGAGGAACCAATCGGGCATGACCCCGTCTTCGGAGACGCGGTTCAATACGCCGTTGGAGCCGATGATTGCCGTATTGACCGCGCCCGCCAGGATCAGAAACCCCACGATCACCACGAAGGCGTTGAGGCCCAAGCGGGCCAAATAGGGTCCGGACACGTACATCGCCAGCCCGCCGATGAGATTCTCGCTGTAGGTCTTCATGCGCACCTCGTCGGGGATCAGCATCACGGCCAGGAACGAGATGCTCGCCGTCAGCACGAGGCTGTAAACGAAGACGATGAAAGCCGCTTTCTCGAAATTCTTCATCTTCGGCGATTCGACTTCGCGATAGACCTGGGCCAGAGTCTCCTCGCCGCTCATGGCGAGGATCGAATGCCCGAAGGCGATCAGGATGCCGATAACCCCGATGATGCTCATCCAGTTGCCGGGCTGCCGAAGTTTTTCAGCGAACGAGGGGAACCAGCGGCTCAAGGAACCGAGCGGGTCTTCTTGCCGGCCAGTGGTCTCGCTCATCCTGGGCTTGTCGATTTCCCGACCGCTATCGTCCTTGACCTTCTCCGTCACGAGTTTTTTCGTGGAGTCGTCGCGCACCCACTGCGAGTTGACGGTTTCGCCCGTGACACGGTCCGGTTCATCGACGGCCTCCGCGTATTCGACCTTAGGGTTCAGATCGGGCGCCATCGGCACGGGGTTGACGGGACCGCCCCGCAGCCAGAGCGTTATCCCGCACCAAACGAGAATCACGACGGCCATCACCGTGGTGGCCATCATGATCTTCATCGCCTTGCCGCTCGACTCGTGGATGCCGATGATGTTCTGGCGGAAGAAATAGAGCGTGATGGCGACCGCGATGAAGACGGCGCCCCAACGGGTAAAATCGGCCCTCGCCTCGCTGGCTTGCAGAAAGCCGGGATACTTGTAGCGGACCGTGTCGACCGTGAGCCCCATGATGTACGCACCGGCGGAAACCGCGCTGGTTGGCCCAGTGAGGATGTAGTCGAACATCAAGGCCGAGACGGAGAGCTTGGCGAGAAACCCGCCCATCGCTTCCTTGACCACGCGGTAGACGCCGCCACGGACGAACAGCGAGCAGCTTTCGATGTAGATCGAGCGCACGCAGTAACTGAAGAGCATCACGGCCAGGATGAACCACGGGGCCGCCGGGCCGATCACCCCTTCCACGATGCCGCCGATGTAGTAGGCCGTGCTCGCCAGGTCGCAGAGGACCACGGCCGCCGTGCGCCAGTAGGAGATGAACGTGAACATCACGCTACTGACGACGATGACTTGGATCGAACGGCGCAGAGGACTCGCCGTCGGGGAGGAGGAAGAATTACCGGCAGTAATACCGGAAGCGTGACCAGACATCAAGCAATTTGCCTCGCAGCGCACAAGACCAGGGAACCGTGGTGCGCGCTGTCACCGAAGGCCCTTCCAATTCGGGCTGACTCCTCTGAGGATGCCTAACAGAACCGCAAATCGGCCAAATTCAGGCCCGACCAAATCGGGGTTCTGTCGGGCATCCTTAGTCCGTTACCAACCCCCCCGTATGATAGAGTCTAAGACTCCGACCGCCGGTTCGTTGTGCTGGCAACGCCAAAAAATTCGCCCTGCCGACGAGGTTAGCTGACGGGCTAGAGCTTGAAAGTACTCCGGCCTGGATGGACCACGCCTTCGCCCCGGAAACAGCCCGATGCGACCGTTTCTTTGGTTCCCCCGCTCTCCGGTTACTCGCCCGGAGATTTGGCTACCAGCGACTCATTATACTTCCGTGACGAAGGCCGGCAAGACCTGATCGTGCAAATTGCAATTTCGTCGTGCATTTCGCACGATTTCTTCGTGCATCCTGAAATACAAGACATGCGTAAACCTTTTCGCCATCGCTATTTACACGTCTCTCGCAATCGTGGCACGCCGCGTGCATGAGAACGCACACACCTTGGACCATGGATTGACCATTTGGGCCCTGTACGGTCGTCGTGGATTTCCTGACTCGCAGCGGGGCCCGGAGGAGAATAACCGATGAGTTTGACGACATGGCTGATCGCTCTTTTTGCGTTGGGGCTGGTCACATTCGCTCTTGTTTTCGCATTCATCCCCGCGTGCGACAAAGTATGAAAGGGCCACGATGGAAGTACTGACTTGGTTGACCGCGATTGTCACGGCGTTGTTACTGGTCTATTTGTTCGCGGCCTTGGTCCGCCCGGAATGGTTTTGAGGGCGGTGCGGGAACCCGTAGGGTGGGCCGAGTGAAGCGAGTCCCACTATTAGAAACGCCAGAGAATGGTGGGACTCGTTTCACTCGGCCCACCCTACTTCCCGGCCCCCTACTTCCTCCGTCCTATGCCTCTCGAATAAAAGGTCTCTTAATGTCACAATTTCAAGTCTGGTTCTTGCCGGTGCTGATCTTGGCCCTGACGACGGCCCTGGCCATACCTCTGAGCCGCTACTGCGCGTGGATCATGAATGGCAGGTACCGTGCGCCGGCCTTCCTCCGCTGGCTGGAGAGCCTTTGCGACACGGGTGGGCAGAATTGGAAACAATATGCCGTCGCCTTGATGCTCTTCAACCTGGTGATGTTCATTGTCGGCTTCGTCGTGCTTTCAGGCCAGCCTTCCTTGCCGCTCAATCCGGACAACAAGCCCATGGTGGCCCCGACCACGATCTTCAACGCCACCTGTTCCTTCCTGACGAACACGAATCTCCAGCACTATTCGGGCGAACAGCACCTTTCCTACTTCAGCCAGATCTTCTTTGTCTGCTGGAATATGTTCCTCTCGGCGAGCGTGGGCTTTTGCGCCCTGTCGGCCATCATTCGCGGACTTCGCGGCGATGCCCACATGGGCAATTTCTATGTCGACATGTGGCGCGTGGTCGTCTATATGTTCCTGCCGGCCAGCCTGATCATGGGCGTGGTGCTCTTGGCCGACGGCGTGCCCATGACGCTGGAATCGGCCGCCAACGTGACCACGCTCGAACCGAATTCGATGGGCAAAGACGACAATGGCCAGCCGAACGCCCAACAAATCAGCCGCGGCCCCGTGGCGGCCATCATCCCCATCAAGCACCTGGGCACCAACGGCGGCGGGTTCTTCGGCGCCAACTCGTCGCACCCGTTCGAGAACCCCAGCGCCTGGAGCAATATCCTGACCGTCATGAACATGTGCCTGTTCCCCTTCACCCTGGTGCTGATGTTCGGGCGGATGCTCAAGCAGATGCGGCACGCCTGGGTGATCTTCGGCGTGATGATGTCGCTGATGATCCTGATGATCGTGTGGGCGGTGGGCTGGGACACCTTGCGGCCCAACCCGGCCCTTGAGGCCCATGCCGACATGATCTATAAGCAGAGTTTTCCCCAGCCGAACGGCCCGCCGCAACACAACTGGGTCATCGCCCGCAGTGGCAGTGCGGCGAAGCTGGTCGACCGCGATCCGAAAAAGGAAGAGGCAGACAAGCCGCAAGCGGGCTTCACTCCCGCGCTGCCCGTCGATCAATCGCTGGGCAACCTGGAGGGCAAAGAACTGCGGTTCGGCACGTCGGCCGGGGCGACCTTCGCCGCCGCGACGACTTGTATCACCTGCGGGTCGGTGAACTGCGCCCACGACAGCCTCAACCCGCTGGCGGGAATTTCGCCCATGACGGGCATGTGGCTGAACTGCATCTTCGGCGGCAAGGGGGTGGGGATGATCAACATGCTGATCTACCTGATTATCGGCGTTTTCATCGCCGGTCTGATGGTGGGCCGCACGCCCGAGTACCTCGGCAAGAAGGTCGAGGCCCGTGAAATGAAACTCGCCATGATTGCCTTGCTGGTCCATCCGATCTTGATCCTCATGCCCACCGGCTATTTCGCCGCCACGGACCATGGGCTGAAAGCCATGAACAACCCTGGGGCCCACGGGTTCTCCGAGGTGCTCTACGAGTTCAGTTCGGCCTCGGCAAACAACGGCTCGGAGTTCGGGGGCCTGACAACCGCCTGGGGCTCCTACAAAGATCCGCCGGCGCCGGAGAATACGTTCTGGGACATCGCCACGGGCCTGGTGATGCTGCTGGGACGTTTTCTGCCGGTGATCGCTCCCATGGCCATGGCCGCCAGCCTGGCCGTGAAGAAACCAACGCCCTTCACGGTCGGAACCATGCGGACCGACACCTTTACTTTCGCCTGCGTGCTGCTGGGAACGATCGTCCTGGTCGGCGCCCTGTTGTTCCTGCCGGTAGCGGCTCTCGGTCCCGTCGCCGAACATTTTGGCCCCTTGCCGTTTGGAGGGTAGACCTGGAGGGAACGGACTCCGTGCCGTTCCGGGAATGGCGTAGAGATAAGCCGTAGGGTGGGCCGAGTGAAACGAGTCCCACCATGAGAAACGTCGGAAGATCGTGGGACTCGTATCACTCGGTCCGCCCTCCGAATCTTGTCCCATTCTACCGAAACAACCACCTCACAACAACCAACGATACGATGTCGACAGCAACCCTTGAACCGCAGACCTCCGGCTCTTCGCCGCAGGAACTCAAACTTGCACGGCGGCAGAGCCGCAAGTCGGGCCTCTTCGACCCGCAGCTCATGAAGACCGCCTTCTGGCAGTCTCTCGTGATGCTTCGGCCGGACATCCAGTGGAAGAACCCCGTGATGTTCGTGGTCGAGATCGGCACCGTGATGACGCTCGTCTACACCGTGGCCAATGTGTTTGGCGTCGTCAGCGCTGCCGACCGGAAATATCTGCTGGCTTTGGACTTCTGGCTGGTGGCAACACTGCTGTTCGCCAACTTCGCCTCGTCGATTGCCGAAGCCCGCGGCAAGGCCCAGGCCGACGCCCTGCGGAAGACGCGGCGGGCAACCCCCGCCCGCCGCCGCAAGGCCGACGGCAGCCTCGAGGAAACTGTCTCCACAGCGCTGCGGTCGGGCGACATCGTCGAGATCGGCGTGGGCGAAGTGATTCCCAGCGACGGCGAAATCATCGAAGGCGTGGCCTCGATCGATGAATCGGCCATCACCGGCGAATCGGCCCCCGTGATTCGCGAGGCCGGCGGCGACCGCTCGGGAGTGACCGGCGGCACGCGGGTTCTTTCCGACCACATCGCGGTGCAGATCACGGCCGGCGTCGGCCAATCCTTCATGGATCGCATGATTGCCCTGGTCGAAGGGGCCATCCGGCAGCGAACGCCCAACGAAATCGCGCTGTCGATCGTGCTTGCCGCCTTCACCCTGATCTTCCTGATTGTCACCGCCAGCCTGTGGCCCATGGCCTACAACGTCGAGCTGTATATGAAGGATTTCAACGGTCTGCCGGAGCACGTTGCCAGCCTTGGCACCGACGTGCCGACGCTCGTGGCCCTGTTGGTCTGCCTCATTCCCACGACCATCGGCGCCCTGCTGGCCGCCATCGGCATCGCGGGCATGGACCGGGCCTTGCGGGCCAATATCATCGCCAAGAGCGGCAAGGCCGTGGAAGTGGCCGGCGACGTCGACACGCTCCTCTTGGACAAGACCGGCACCATCACCATCGGCAACCGCCGGGCGACGCAATTCGTCCCCTTCGGCCAGTTCACGGCGGACGACGTGGGCCAACTTGCCGCGCTAGCTTCCGGGGCCGATGAAACGCCCGAGGGCAAGAGCATCGTCGAACTCCAGTATCAACAAAACTCGCCCGCCGGTGCGGCGACGGGCGGAAAGGCAACGGCCGCGGCCCGCAACGCGGTTCCCGATGGGGCCCGTTTCATCCCTTTCACGGCCCAAACCCGCATGAGCGGCATCGATCTGCCCGACGGACGGCAGATCCGCAAGGGGGCGCCCGACTCGATGCTCCGCTATGTCCGCAGCCAGAAGGGCGTCGTGCCCGAGCACGCCGAGACCACGGTCGCCGCCGTCGCCGGCAAGGGAGCTACCCCGCTCTTGGTCAGCGACGGAAATCGCATTGCCGGCATGGTCGTGCTGGAAGACATCCTCAAGCCGGGTATCGCCGAACGCTTCGAACGCCTCCGTCGCATGGGCCTGCGGACCGTGATGGTCACCGGCGACAACCCGCTCACGGCCAAGGCCATTGCCGAGCAGGCCGGCGTGGACGACTACATCGCCGAGGCCACACCCGAGGCCAAGCTGGCCTATATCCGCAAGGAACAGCAGGGCGGAAAGCTGGTGGCCATGATGGGCGACGGCACGAACGACGCCCCCGCGCTGGCCCAGGCCGACGTCGGCGTGGCCATGAATTCCGGCACGCAGGCCGCCAAGGAGGCCGGCAACATGGTCGACCTCGACAGCGATCCCACGAAGCTCATCGAGACCGTGGAAATCGGCAAGCAGTTGCTCATGACCCGCGGTTCGCTGACCACGTTTTCCATCGCCAACGACCTGGCTAAGTACTTTGCCATCGTGCCGGCGCTGTTCGCCGCCACGCTGCCGTGGTTGAAGCCGCTGGACATCATGCACCTGCACTCGGCCAACTCGGCGATCCTCTCGGCTGTGATCTTCAACGCGATCATCATCCCGCTGTTGATCCCCATCGCCTTGAAGGGCGTCAAGTATCGTCCCATCGGGGCCGACGCCCTTTTGCGCCGCAACCTGCTGGTTTGGGGCCTCGGCGGCGTGATTGCCCCGTTCATCGGCATCAAGATTATCGACCTGGTCCTCGTCTTCCTGCACATGGCGGGCTAGAACACACATTCCAAAAGGCATATCCATGTTTCAACATCTTCGCGCATGTTTCTGGTTGGTCATCGTCTCCGTCGTTCTCTGCTGCGTGGTCTATCCGCTGCTCTTGTGGGGCATTGGGAAGGCGGTCTTCCCCAATAAGGCCGAAGGCAGTCTTATCGAGCGCGGAGACAATAAGGTCGGTTCGCGCCTGATTGCCCAGCCGTTTACGGACGACAAGTATTTCCAGCCCCGGCCTTCGGCGGTTTCCTATAACGCCGCGGCCTCCGGGGCCACGAATTGGGCGGGCAACAATTACCTGCTACGCGACCGCGTCGCGCAACAACTGGGCCGGCTGGCCCAATTTGTCCGCTTTGCCAGTGGTCCCAATAAGGATCAGCCCGTCGGCCCCGAGATCGATCACTGGTTCCAGGCCGACAAGTTCCGGCAGAATTCCGGGATCGTGGCCCAGTGGGTCGATCTGCACACCACGGTCGCGCAGAACTGGGTCAAGGCCGATCCGCTCAACGCGGCTTATGTAAGCGAGTGGCAGAAGTCGCACCCGGAGGTGGTGGCGGCATGGATCAAAGACAATCCGGCTACGCCGGAGCCCAAGCCCGAGGACCTTGCAAAACCCTTCTTCGAAGACTTCTCGAAGGCGCACCCCGGTGCGTTTCTCAAGAAGACTGAGGACGGCAAGGGCCTGGAACTGACGACGAAGGGTGACGAGATCCGGGCGGCCTTCTTCGATCTGTGGCTCATCGACCACCCCAACGCCGACCTGGAAAAGGTTCCTGCCGACATGGTGATGGCGTCCGGCTCAGGGCTGGATCCGCACATTACGCTCGAAAACGCGGTTTGGCAACTCGACCACTTGCCGATCGCCGCCGCGTGGGCCAAGTCTTCCGGGAGAGACGAAGGGAAGATCCGCGAGGAAATTCGCGAGATCCTTCAGAAAAACAGCTCGGCCCCCTTGGGCGGCCTGATCGGCGTGCGGCTGGTCAACGTGCTGGAGATCAATTTGGCCCTGGAGGACAAATTTGGAGTGCGGTAATTCCGCTCAGTTGCCGGCGGTTTTTTCCGCAGTGGCAGCCGGCGCCGCGGGAGTCGCTTTTGCACCGCGCAGTTCACTTGCCTTGGCCGCGTCGGCATCGGCCAGCTTCTTGTTCCCCAGCTTGGCATGGGCGGCGCTGCGATTTTCGTAGGCTGTGGCGTAATTCGGGTTGAGGCGGATCGCCTCGTCGAAATCGGCGATGGCTGTATCGAGCATGCCCTTGGCCTGAAAAGCGCAGCCGCGGCCATTGTAGGCCCGGCCGAAATTCGCCTGCAGGCGGATCGCGGCGTTGAAGTCGGCGATGGCTTTGTCGTGCTCCTCCAGTGCGCTCCATGCCAGCCCGCGATTGCTATACGCCGTGGCCCGGCCCGGATCGAGGAGGATCGCCTCGCTGAAGTCGGCAATCGCCAGCTCATACTCATGTTGCACATACCACACGTTGCCGCGATCGACGTGGATGCCGGCATCGCGGGGGTCCAGTTCGATCGCTTCGCTCAGCGCAGAAAGAGCCGTGGCGTTTTGCCCGGCGCGATACGCCTCGAGCCCGCGCTGGACCAGGGCCTTTACCCCAGCCGGCAAATCCTGGTTGGCGGGCGCAGCCGCCGCCGAAGTGGCCGGAACCGATGCCCCGCCGACCGCCACCGCGACCGGCGCCTGGGTCTTCATGGTCTCCAGGCGGCCCACTGGCATGCTCACGTCGAACCAATACGTGTTTCCGTCTTTGCCAATAACCCGGTCGAACTTCTGGTCGTCACGAAAAACAAGGGCCTGGCTGTCGATCCGCGTCTTGAATTTTGCATCGAGGAGATCGGCCTCGTCAGACACTCGGGCAACCAGGAACGGGTGTGACTCGCTCCCTTCGCCCGTGGCGAGAATTCCCTCCACGCAGCGCGTCGCATAAACCTTCTCCCGCGCGGCCATATCCTGGTCGCCAATCCCCCGGGCTGCCTCCGATGCGAGACGATGCACCTTGGGACTGAGTAGCAGATTCGGCCGGGCCTTCGCCACTAGCGCGATGACTTCCTGATGCTTGCCCTCGTGTAACAGCGTGCTGATTTGCGTCAAGTCGCCGGAGTAAGGATCGTAAGTGCGGTCGGCGGCCAGTAGCCCGCGGACCGACTGAAGATTGGCCGGCGTCGGCTGTTCCATCAGCGCCGCGAAGGCTTTCAACATCGTCGGGCTAAGCGGAGCATACCCCGGTTGTTCGGCCCGACCGACCGGCGGACAGGCCAGCCAGGTTGCGACAAGGGCCAAGACACCAGTCCATGTGCGGACCCACGTAAGCGATCGGATTAACATCGGCAAGTCTCCCTTTCCCATTCCACTCTTGCGCGGGGTGATCCCGCCAGTCTGCTAAGGAAGTCTAGCTTATTTTTGGACCTACTTGGGATGTCGGCCCAAGCGGGTATAATGGGCTTCTTGGGCCGTGCGGAAATTACGAGTTCGGCTGAAAACAGCACAACTTCACTGCACATGCCCTTAAAGGATTAACAACCAACATGGGATTTCTTTCCGGCCCGTTATCGTTCCAGTGTTTTCAGATCGAGGGCGACGCCAAGCGGCAGTTTGCTCCCAGCGACATCAAGCTGTTGGAAAAGTTCGCCATCAGCGAGATTGCCGCCACGGCCGACCAGCCGGGCATCGGCTTCCTGGCCGGCGAGCATCTGCTGGATCTCAAGTTCAGCCTGGAAAAGAACGTTATTGGCGACGCCCTGCACTGTGCGATCCGCATCGATACCCACCAGATCCCCGCGGCCGTTCGCAAGGCATGGCTGCAGCTCGAATTAGCCGCCCTCACGGCCGACGAACCGGGCAGCCGGCCAACCAAGGTGCAGCGCCAGGAGGCCCGCGAGGCGGTCGAAGCCCGCAGCGCAGACGAGATCCGCGGCGGCCGATTCCTCCGCATGCAGCAATTCCCTCTGCTTTGGGACGCCCGCCACGGCATCCTCTACTTTGGCGCCGCCAGCAGCACGGCGGCTGATCTCTGTTGCGACCTGTTTTCCCAGTCGTTCGGGCTGGAGCTTGTGCCGATGACGGCCAGCCGACGGGCCCGCAATTGGGCCACCGAGGCCAAACGCCGCAAGACGCTCGATCAAACCATCCCGTCTATTTTCCACACGAACAACACGACGGCCGAAATCTCCTGGTGGAACCAGCAGGAGGGCAACTGGGATTTCCTCGGCAACGAGTTCCTGCTTTGGCTCTGGTGGCGGTGGGAGACGGTCAGCGACACGATCACCTTGGCCGATCAATCCGAAGTGACGGGCAGGTTCGCCCGCACGCTCAGTTTGCAGTGTCCGCGGGACGAGTCGGGCAAGGAAACGATCACGGCCGAGGGGCCGACTGCCCTGCCGGAGGCCGTGCAGGCGATCCGCAGCGGCAAGCTGCCCCGCAAGGCCGGCATGACGATCGTGCATCACGGCGAGCAATACGATTTGACGATCCAGCCCGAGCGGTTTATCATCAACGGGGCGAAGATCCACGTGGAAGACACTTCACAAGGCCGCGGGGTGCCGGAAGACCGCATCGAAAGCGTGCGGAGCCTGCACGAGACGATTGACCTGTTGCTTCGCGCGTTTTGCGAGCTGCGGGTCGGCAGGAATTGGAGCGGCGAGTTGGAGCAAATCGGCCGCTGGCTGAAGTCCGACGCCGCGCGGCGGAAGAACCCGGCAGCGTAATTTGGAGTGCGGCGATTTATCGCCGCTTTCCAGCGATTAACGACCGCAAGAGGTCGTTCCATATAAATGGTGTGGAGCGGAAAAACTCGGTGGCGTGAATTTAGATTTGGAGTGCGGTAATCTATTACCGCGCTCTAGCGATCAACGATCGAAGAATGGCGTTCCGGGATAAATGGCCGCCTCGCGCGGAAAAAAGGGAAGAAAAACGGCGATAAATCGCCGCACTCCAAATGAAAGCAAACGAATGATGAAGGTATTCCTGCTGGTGGCTCTGATCGCCGCCCAGGCATCGGCCGCCGATCCGACAACCGTAGCCAAGTCGCTACAGGACCTTGGGGTCGTCGTGAAGAACGACGAACACGGGCTGCCGATCGCCATCGACGCGCAGAAAGCGAAGCAGGTGACCGATGCCAACGTGCTCGCCCTTTCGTTTCCAAGCCTGCGGGCCGCAAAACTCTCGAATCAGCCGATCACCGATGCCGGCTTGGAAACGCTGCTTAAACACACGAAACTCAAGTCGCTGGGCCTGGATGGAACCAAGGTCACCGATGCCGGCCTGGCCGCGTTGGAAAAGCAGCCGGCGCTGGAAGAGATTCTGCTGGCCAACACGCAGATCGGCGACGCGGGCATCGAGCACCTGTTGCGATTGCCGAAGCTCAAGCGTCTGCGACTTTCCGGCACGAAGCTCACCGACGCCGGCGCGGCCCGGCTGGCGACGATCAAGACGCTGGAGGACCTCGACTTGAGCAAGACGGCGATCGCGGACGCGGGCCTTGCTTCGCTCTGCCGCCTCCCCAGACTCGTCAAACTCAATCTTTATACGAGCAAAATCACCGATGCGGGCCTCGAACCACTCGAATCACTCCACGGCCTGAAGTGGCTCAATCTCGACAACACGGTCGTCTCGGACGTCGGCCTGGCGAAGCTTCACGATCTCGTCAAACTCGAATTCCTTCACCTTGGCCGCACGCAAGTCAGCGATGCCGGTCTGCCGCAGTTGACCGGCCTGACCAGGCTGCAAGAATTACACGTCACCCACACCCACGTGACGGCCGACGGCGTGAAGCGGCTGCAATCATCGCTGCCGACGTGCAAAATCGTGTACCAAGCGAAGGACTGATCCTCCGATGTCGCTTCCGCGACTGATTCTGGTGGGTGGCTTTCTCGGCGCCGGCAAGACCACGCTCCTGGCCCAGGCGGCCGTGCGCTTGTCGGAACTGGGCAACCGCGTCGGCCTGGTGGCCAACGATCAGGCGGCCGACCTGGTCGATAGCGAGGTCTTCAAAATGGCCGGCACGTGCGTTGAAGAGGTGGCCGGCGGCTGCTTCTGCTGCCGCTTCCCTGACATGATCGCTGCTTTGGAACGTCTGGCCCAGCGCGACCAGGCCGACGTGCTATTGGGCGAGCCGGTGGGCAGTTGCACGGACCTGGCCGCCACGGTCCTGCAGCCGCTCAAGACTCTCCACGCCGCACAGTTCAACCTGGCCCCGTTGTCGGTGCTGGTCGACGGCCGCCAGGTCCGCATCCTCGGCCGATTGCGTGCGGCGACGGAGCAGGCCCCCGCGGAGCGGTTCCCTGACAGCGTGCTTTATATCTATGAGAAGCAGATCGAAGAGGCCGACCTCATCGTGCTCAACAAGGCCGATCGCCTGGCGGCCGGCGAACTTGCGGAACTGACGGAATCGCTCGCCGCACGGTTCCCCGGCAAACCGCTCTTGACGATGTCGGCCCTCAGCGGCGAGGGCGTTGATGCCTGGCTCCGCTACGTTGTGGAACCCCGCCCGGCCGGCCGGCACGTGGTCGACGTGGACTACGACACCTATGCCGCCGGCGAAGCCGCATTGGGATGGCTCAACGCCTCGGTCGCGCTGAATGCGCGCGGTCCCGCCGACTGGCGGACGTTCGCGGAAGACCTGCTGGAGGCGATGCGCCAGGAACTGGCCGCGTGCGGGGCGGCGATCGCCCACGTCAAGCTGATCATCAGCCGCGGCGGCGACAGCTTGACGGGCAATCTCACCAGCAACTTCAGCCCGGCCTCCGTGCGCGGCGGACTCGATCCGGCGGCAAGCCAGGCCGCGATGCGGATCAACGCCCGCGTGCACATCGGGCCGGACGAGCTTCGGGCGATCGTGGAAAATACCTTGCGCGAGGCGGCCGGGCCGCGTCTCAGCGCCACGATCACCGCGCTCAGCAGTTTCCGCCCCAGCCGGCCCGTGCCGACCCATCGGTTCGCGGCAAGGTAATTCCCCCTATACCACCGCGGTGCCGGCGTGTTATAATGGGAACACTCCCCGCCTGTTCCTCTCCCGCCTGGAACCGCCTCATGTTCTCCACCCGCTTCTCGATCTGCCGGTTTGCGTTGCTTTCCACTGCCCTCTTGACTGCAAGCGTCCGCGCTGCCGACTGGCCGCGCTGGGGCGGCCGCGACGATTGCAACATGATCTCCGCCGAAAAAGGACTGCCGGACTCATTCGAGCCTGGTAAAAAAAGCCCGCAGGGCGCCGGCATCGACATGAGCACCACGCGGAACGTGAAATGGGTGGCCCGGCTCGGTACGCAGACCTATGGCAACCCGACGATTGCCAAGGGCCGCATCTACGTGGGGACCAACGATGAAGATTTGCGGGACCCGCGGATTCATCCCACCAGCGGCGGGCTGGTGATGTGTCTGGACGAGGCCACCGGCAGGCTGCTCTGGCAATTGATCGTGCCGAAGTTTCAAACCAACGACCCGAATTTCAATTTCGACAACATGGGACTGGGCGTCTGCTCGTCGCCCACCGTCGACGGGGATCGCGTTTACCTGGTCACCAACCGCTGCGAGGTCGTCTGCCTCGACGTGCACGGGCTGACCGACGGCAACGACGGCCCGTTTACCGACGAAGGCCGCTTCATCGCCGGTCCCGGCCGCCCGCCGGTCCAGTTGCAAGCGACCGACGCCGATATCTTGTGGAAGGTCGACGTCATCCACGATCTGAACGTCTGGTGCCAGGACGCGGCCAACTGCTCGATCCTCGTCCACGGCGATTTCCTCTATGTGTGCACCTCCAACGGCGTCGATCGCTCGCACACCCTCGTGCCGCGGCCTTTGGCCCCAAGCCTGATCGTGTTGGACAAGAAAACCGGCCGCCTTGTGGCCGCCGATGACGAGCGGATCGGCACCCGCCTGTTCCACGGCCAATGGTCGTCGCCGTCGCTGGGCGTGGTCAACGGCAAGCCGCTGGTCTTCTTCGGCGGCGGCGACGGCGTGCTGTATGCCTTCGAGCCGCTTGCCTCGATGCCCAAGCAACCGGTGAAGCTCAAGAAAGTCTGGTCTTTCGATTGCAATCCGCCGGAGTACAAGGTCGTCAACGGGCGGAAGGTGACCTATTTCGACGGCGACGTGCGCAAGCACCGCTGCAACAACAACGACGGCACCTTCGTCGGCTTCAGCGAGATCATCGGCACGCCGGTGTTCTACAAGAACCGCGTTTACGTGACCATCGGCCAGGACCCGTCGCACGGCCGCGGCGTGGGGCTGCTGACCTGCATCGACGCCACGAAAACCGGCGATGTGAGCGACACGGCCAAGATCTGGTCCTACCCCATCGGCCGCAGTCTCTCGTCGCCTTCGATCGTCGACGGCCTGCTCTATGTGGCCGACACGTTCGAGGGCCTTTATTGTTTTGACGCGGAGACGGGCAAGAAGTATTGGTTCCACCCCACCGGCTCCGAGGTCTGGGGCTCGACGATGGTGGCCGACGGAAAGATCTACCTCGGCACCAAGAAGAGCCTGCTCGTGCTGGCCGCGGGCAAGGAGGAGAAGCTGCTGGCCAACATCCACCTCGGCACGCCCGCCTATTGCACGCCGGTCGCGGCCAACGGGGTTTTATATGTGGCTTCGCAGCGCTATTTGTGGGCGGTGGAGACGGGGAGAACCGCGGGACTGGCTACTGTCAAGTAGCGGTTGAGATCCGTACTCAGTACCCAGTACTCAGTACCGATCGTCAGACCTTCTTGCAATAAATCGCCTTGCCGTCACCGGGGGCGTAGAAATCTTCGAGCGTCGCCACCAGCGGGCAGCCGCAACGCTCGTAAAAGGCACGGGTCGCCAGATAGTGGGGCTTGGTCGAAGTCTCGATATAGATATTCCGCCCGCCTTCGCTGCGGATGATTTCCGCGACCTTGTCCATGATTTTCCGTCCCAGCCCCTGGCCCTGAACCGACTTGTCCACGGCAATCCAATACAGGTCGAAGCTGCCGACGGTCAGGGCGATGGGGCCATAGCAGGCGTAGCCGACCACGCGACCGTCCAGTTCGGCAAAGAGGAAGTGATAGCCGCTGGCCGGGCCTTCTTCTAGGCGTTCCTCGGCCAATTCCACGGCACAGGCAAGTTCGACCGGGTTGAAGACCCCAGTGGATTCGACGAGGGAGCGGATTGCGGCACGGTCAGTCGGCTTGAGTTCGGTACGAAAGGTGATAGGCATCGTTACTTTACAGAACGTCAATCGGATACGTAGTCAGCCAAATATCTAATGTTCTCCGCCGCGAGATACGCCAGCGCGGTTTCCGGCACGGTCATTTCACCGTTTGACCAGCTCTTGAAGGAGAAACGGCCAGCCAGAAAACCCAGTGCGTGACGCTTCGCTTTGGCGTCGGGAAATCGAATAAGTATCATTGGTTGCTCCTGCGCTAATGCCTTGCGAGAAATCTTCAGTTTGACGCGCCGCGCCTCCACGGTTCATAAAGATTGTGAAATCAACCTAGTTGGATTGTATCACGAATCTCCTGAATCCCTTATCCGCAACATCCGTGTAATCCGCGGTTCAATTCCTGGCGAAACCCGATTCTGCCGCTAATGGCTCGGAAAAACCGATTTTACCCCCGCCAAGGGCCGCCTACAATCTACATGCTCTCCCACGGCAATGGCTTGCTGTACGATCCGCCGGATGGCCTCGTCGTAGTCCAGGCCGGCCTCTGCCAAGGCCGCCGTGTAGCCGGCATCGGGCGAAAGACACGGATTGGTGTTGATCTCCAGAATCCAGGGCTGACCGGCCTGATCGACACGGAAGTCGACCCGCACGTAGCCCCGCAGGCCGAACAACCGCCAACATTCCAGGGCCAGTCGCTTCAACTGCTCGACCAGGGGGCGATCGTGCTCAGGGAAGTGGAAAGTCCGCGGCGTATTGTGGTACTCGAAGGAACTCTCGTGCCACTTGGCGCGATGACCGATAATCCGCGGCTTTCCGGCCGGGAAGCTGGAGAAGTCCATTTCGCTGATTGGCAGGATCTCTGACCCATCGGGACCATCAAGCAGCGGCACGTTGAATTCGCGGCCGTCGATGAACTGCTCGACAAAATGCGGCCGGCCCAGCCCGGTGGTGAATTCCCGCAGGCGGCGGCAGACGCACTCGCTGTCGCCCTCATGAATCAAGTTGTGGTCGTCCAACCCGCGCGAGCCGTGCTCCCAGACCGACTTGACGATGCAGGGCGGTTTCAGCGGGGCGATGTCGGTATCGGGACCGCCGTCAAACTCCGAAAACCAGTGCGGCGTCGGCAGCCCGGCAAGCTGCATCATCCGTTTGGCCAACACCTTATGGTTGGTCGTGAAGAGGGCCTCGGTCGAGCTGCCGGTATAGGGCAGGCCGAGGGCGTCCAGCAGCGCTGAGGCCAGATAGGACAACGAGTCGGTCCCTCCCAGCGATTCGACCAAGTTGAAAACCGCTTGCGGGCGGAGTTCCAGCAAGGTTTCCCGCAAGGCAGCCAGATCCAAGCTGCACGGCACCGCCACGCCGCGATACCCCAGCCGGCAAAGCGAATCGGCAATGGACTTGACCTGGGCCAGCGTATCCAGGTCTTCCGGAGAATCGTCGCTGGAGACCGAGTTGTGCAGGATAACAAGGTTCATGTGCACCTGGTGTTCGTCAAATGCGCTGTAAAATGATTTGTGCAAACTGCCGTAGGATGGACGTCCGAGTGCGTCCAGTTTCCGGGGACGGACTCGGAGGTCCATCCTGCGGAATCAACCGACTTATTCGTTTACAACGCCTAGTGCGTCGTAGCCTCGGTTTTCGTCACCCGGCAACTGGCGGCGACGACAATCTGCTCGATCAATTCTCGGTAGGTCATGCCGAAGAAACCGCAAATCATGGGCAAGTCGGAATCCTTGGGGTGGAGGCCCGCCACGGGATTGATCTCCATGAAATGCGGGCGGCCCTGACCGTCGGAGCGGATGTCGACCCGCGAGGCGTCGCGGCAGCCCAAGGTCCGATGGGCGGCCAAGGCGACCTGCTCGGCCCGGGCCACTTCCGCATCGTCCGCTGCGCGGCGGGGCACATAGCGGCAGAATTCCTCCCAGCGGTGCTTGTTCGCGTAGGAATAGACCTCGGCCTCGGCCGCCGGCATGAGGGTGATTTCCATGCTGCCGATCACGCGGGCCTCGTCGCCAGTGCCGAGGATGCCAACCGTGAATTCGCGGCCCGGCAGGAACGTTTCCACAAGCACCGGTTGCCGGCAACGGGCCAGCAGACCCCGGCAGATCCTGCGCAGCGAGTCAGGGTCCTTGATCTTCGAATCGGCCGTAATCCCCTTGCCGGTCCCTTCGGCCACCGGCTTGGCAAATAGCGGAAACGGAAGGTCGATGGTTTCGACATCTTCGATCTTCTCGACGAGCACGAAGGGTGTCGTGGGCACGCCCGCGCAGCCCACGACCGTTTTTGTCAGCCCCTTGTGCAGGCAGACGGCCAGCACAAGGGGATCCGAGAAGGTGTAGGGGATCTCGTAGAGGTCCAAAATGGCCGGAACCTGGGCCTCGCGGGCCGTTCCGTGCAGGCCTTCGGCGATGTTGAACACCAGGTCCCAGCGGTCCCCGGCCGCAAGGCGGTCAACCAATTGCCGTCCGTTGCCGACGCGGTCGGTCTGATGGCCGATCTCTCGCAAGGCTGCGTCGATGGCGTCAATCGTGGCCACCCCGTCGAATTCGGCGGTTTCTTCCGCCGAATAGCCCGCAGCCAGGTAGTCAGCACGCAGATCGTAGGTCAGACCGACGAGCATGGCGGAGAATCCTCGGGATCGGGATATCGATAGATCTTGCCTTCGAAATTCCGCAATACCAGGTCTTCGCCGTCACGGCCGACGACGTAGTTGGGCAGCAAGGGGATCTTGCCGCCGCCGCCCGGGGCGTCGATCACGAAAGAGGGCACGGCATAGCCGGTGGTGTGTCCGCGCAGGCCCTCGATGATCTCCAACCCCTTCGATACCGGGGTACGGAAATGGGAGGAGCCGTTGATCGGGTCGCACTGGTAGAGATAGTACGGCCGGACCCGCATTTTGAGCATGTGGTGCATCAACGTCTTCATGGTGGGCACGTTGTCGTTGATGCCCCGCAGCAACACGGTCTGCGAGCCCAGGGGGACGCCCGCGTCGGCCAGACGCGCACAGGCCTGGTACGATTCCGGGGTGCACTCGTCCGGATGGGCGTAATGCAGGCTCATCCACAGCGGATGGTGTTTTCGCAGCATCCGGCACAGTTCCCGGGTGATTCGCTGGGGGAGGACGGCGGGCATTTTCGTGCCAATCCGCACGAATTCAATGTGCGGAATCGCACGCAGGTTCGTGAGGATCCAGTCCAGCTTATCGTCGCTCATGAAGAGCGGATCGCCGCCGGAAATCAGCACGTCGCGGACTTCCTTGTGGTTGCGGAGATACTCGAAGGCCTGCGTCAGCCGAGCCTCGTTGGGGACGATGTCGCCCTGGCCCACGACCCGCGAACGGGTGCAATAACGGCAATAACTGGAACAGAAATCCAGCGCCAACAACAACACCCGGTCCGGATAACGGTGGACCATTCCGGGGGTTGCGCTGTCATGGTCCTCGCCCAGCGGGTTGGCCGATTCGCCCCGGGTCTGCGTAAACTCGCTGGCCGTGGGGATGATGGTCCGCCGCAGCGGCTGCTGGGGATCATCCGGCGAAATCAGGCTCATGTAGTAGGGGGTGGTGGCGACGGGGAGGATCTCCCCGGCCCGTTCGAGCCCTTCCCGCTCATCGGCGGACAAATCGAGCATTTTCCCGAGCTGCTCGCGGGTGCGGATGCGACTTCGGGCATGCCAGCGCCAGTCGTTCCACTGCTTGTCGGTCACGTCGCGGTAAAAGGCCTTGCGAAAGGCCCGGGCACGCGAGGACCCGCGGGAAGGACGGACGGCAATCGCGGGAGCTGGACGTTCTCGCCGCGGCGGTTCGGGAAGAGTCAGCGGCCAGAGACGCTGTTGAACCGGCAGAGGACTGTGATACTTGTGACTCTGGCAGGGACTACCGGGAGGCTCCTCATCGACTTCCACCCGTGAGATGGTCGAGGGGCCAATATCGAAATCATTCATGCTGTCAAACTCCGTGAAGGTCGCCGATCCAGACCTCCTGGATCTTGGCGTGGGCCTTGGCAGGCCTGGGACGGCATCTCATATGCCTATGCCGGTCCCTTGGGGTCGCGCGCCCGTTTTCCTTTACCATTCGGCAAAGCGCACAACTCACTAGAACATTTTCATACTGCCTATAGAAAAAAAGTCAAGTCGAAATCGCCTCGCGACGCAAGATTCACGGGAAAATTTTCTTGGGCGGCTTGCCACGATCCCCATCGAGCCACACGCGCGACCTTCACTCGTCGCGCCTGCGCGTCGGGCAATTTGCCCGCAATCGGATCTCAAACCCTGCGGCATCTCGCGGCTTTGGCCCGCATTCTCGGGGAAGGGCCCCATGCACTTTATTAGAAATCCTTGGAAATCCGTCAGACCGACCCGGCACCGAATCGCCTTCCGGTGTGGGCAGGCGTATACCAAAGTTCCCCGCCGTCGTGCAACCCCAAACAGGCAAGAATCGCCCTGAATCGAGCCATTTTCTTGCAGGACACACCGCAGAATTTGAATGGCGAGCAAATCAGATGTACACGCGGCGGAGATAGATCAGCCACTCCAAGATCGCGATCACCAGGCCCGCGAGCACCAGTTCCCGCCATATTTCGCGGTGCCCCGCGACCCAGCCCTGCTTTCCCGCCACTTCCACATAGCCGATCTTGATGGACGGGTTGGTTGGGGGGCGGATGTCGCTCTCTTCCTTGTCCAGCAGATTGACGGCAAATTGCTGCACCGCCTTGCCGCCGGACAGAATCCGGTAGACTCCCAGTTCCTCCGTGGCCGTGAACGTCAGCTTGCCGGAGGAACTAGGCGGAAGATGCACCGTGGCCCCCGACGGATTCTGGACGTCCAGTCCCGTACGGGGATCGGGGGCATCCAAGGTCACAGGCGTTCCGGGCCGATAGGAACCAGACGCTGTCAGGTCCTGGCCGCCAGCCCGATCGGTCAGGAGATTGAAGATGAACGAGGCGAAGCTCACCCGCCAGGGCCAGTCGGTATTGCGATAAACCGCCAGGGTGCCGTCGGGGGCCGCGCGCTCCTCGAGCAGGACCATCCCCAACACCAAGTCCTCAAAACCTTCGCGGGGAGCGATCGCCAGGAGCGGCCCAGCGTCGGAATAGATGAGCACCGTCCCCCCGCTGGGCACATCCAGCGGCGTGGCCGAAATCACCTTCTGGATCTCGTTGATATCGACCCACTGCATCAAGCGGTGCGACTCTGCGGCATACATGATTTGCGGCAGGGTGACCTCGGGCTTGGCCTTCCAACCCCCGCCGGGCGGGAGGCAGCCGATGAAAAAGGTGTTCGTTCGCGGCATTTTTTTGGGGGGGGCCCGATCGAAAATCACCAGGTCCCAAACGCCCAACTCAACCTGGTCCTGGTACGTCTTGGAATCGAGAAACTTGGGGTTTTCCACTTGGACCTTGGCTGTTTCGCTTGCCACCTTGGTTTTCAGGACCTGTTCCAGGCGCTCGTTCTTGGGTGTAATCAGAAGGACTCGGGCCAGGCGGGGCGGATTGACGACGGCCCACGCCTCATCGTCCGCGGCCAGGTTGTCGCCCGTGTCGGCTTTGATGTGCAAGACGCCCGAATCGAAGTCATCTAGCGGGAAGGCCAGCCCGCGGGTCTCGCCCACCAAAACGCCGTGGGCGTCGAGGTGGGCCGGCGGGATGCTCAGCCGGTCGGCGTTAGAGGGGCGGATCTGGTCGTTGACGAACAGTTTCAGGCGAACCTCGGTCGCCGCCGGGCCAAAGTTCGTCAACTGCGTGAAGGCCTGAAGCTTGCCGTTATTCTCCTCGGCACGGCTCACGCCAAAGGCCACGACACCCACATTGGCGGCATCGGAACGGCCGATCGGCACGAAGGTCGGCTCGAGGTTGCCCAGTTCGAAGTTCTGCACCGCAGGGAAGCGGCCGTCGCTGAAAATAAACAGTTTCGTTCCGGCCACCTTGAGGTCGGTCGAGTTTTCGTTCGCCTGGCCCGGGTTAACCAGACCGGCGGCCAGCTTGAGGGCTTCCGAGACGTTCGTCGCGTGCTGGCTGGGTTGGATCGCCGCCAGCGCCTCGCGGAGTTGCTGGCGGTTGCCGGTGAAGTTCTGTTCCACCCGGGCCGTGTCGGAAAAGCTGATCAGCATGGCCGAATCACCCGAGTGCATCTGGTCGATCAGCTCGCCCACGCGACGTTTGGCCTCTTCCAGCCGGCTTGGCTTGACGTCGGTCGCCTGCATGCTGGCCGAGTTATCGATCAGCAGCACCAGCCGGCTGCCGGCCAGGCGGAGGGCCTGCCAACTCGGCCGGAGCACGGCCAGCACCGCGAAAAGCACGACGGTCAGTTGCAGGTAGAGCAGCAGGTTGTTCCGCAGCCGCTGCCAGATCGAGTTGACGTGCAGATCTTCGATCGACTTGTGCCAAAGGTACGTGCTGGGCACTTCCAGCGGCCGCCGTTTGAGCTTGAGGAAATAGAGCAGCACGATCGCCGGCGGCACGGCGGCCAAGATGGCCCATTGCCACCAGGAGAGCATGTTGGAGAGTTCGGGAAGCACGGGGAATTCCCTCTACGGGTGCCCCTCGATGAGCGAGTTGTCGATCCGTTCTGAACCGGCGATCGTCGACAAGGCCTGGTACGTCGGGAAATCGATCTGGCTGGCAAGGTATTTCACGTGACCGTCGCCAAAAGCAAAATTGGCGCCGGACGGATGCCGGCTGCCAAATGCCCCGGTGACGGTGTAGGAACTGGAAATACCGGAAAGACCGCAGTTGGTAATCGCGACCATGGCCCCCGTGCCCGCCGGCGTGTTCAAGGGGTTGTTGGTCGAACGCATGCTGGAAAGATAGGCGATGCTGACTGGCCAGGAATTCATCGACTGGGGCGTGTTACCGTCGAACGTCTCACCGACAAACAGCGTGTTGGTCAGGCCGTCGCGAACGTCGGCGGAACGACGTGGAAGCAGGTAAACGAATGGCCCGTTGTTGTAATACTTCTGATTCGCATCGGTGGTGGCCGCCGGCTGAAGCGTAGCCCCCGTTGGATCAATAATGGGATTGGTGCCCAGTTCGCCGATCACCAGCGCATAGCTGCTGGTGGTGGTGGGCGGGGTCAAGATGGTGTTCGCCGGCTTTGCCGTATCGCTCGGGCAGACGAAGACCGCCGGCCGCTGCGCCTGCAGGGCAAGCGTCATCGCGGCGGTGTTCCAACCGCTGGACGTGGCGTCGCTCTTGGCGGGATAAACGGCCCCGAGGGCCAGCGGCGCGAAGGATGCGTAAAGCGGCGCCGCGTCGAGTTGCGGGAGGATCGCCAGAAAGGCGCTGGTACCCGGTGTCGAGACCCCTTGAAGGGTGCCGCAAGGAGTGCCCGAATAGGCATCGCAACCCATGCGGCCCGGCGGGAACGAACGATTTGCCGATTCGTAGCTGGCCATTGCCTTGATGATCTGGAGGAGGTTGTTGCTGCACGAGCTGCGGCGGCTGGCCTCCCGCGCCGCATTGATCGCCGGCAATAACAGACCGATCAGAATACCAATAATTGCAATGACCACGAGAAGCTCGACGAGCGTGAAACCGTTGCGGCTCGAGCGGGACCGTGACGGCAAGGTTTTGCGGCTTGGCATGGAAGACCTCTTTCCAAAGTTCCCCACAAGGCGACAGGACGTGGGTTGCTGGAGACGATGCCCTTGGTATTTCTCTCATTGTATCGACATTCCGGAATTTTTGGAACTGCCGTACTCCGACTTCCACGCGATTGTAGCCCCGCCCGGGCCGCTGTTTTGGCCGGTCTCTGACCGAGCCACGCTGTTTTGGCCGGTCTCTGACCGAGCCACGCCCCCGACCGAAGCTCTTCTGGCGAGTGGGGAGACCTTCCGTAGGACATATCGGCGGGGTCGGGAGACCCACGCCGAACCCGACTGCCATCTCTCCAGGCGGCTTGCACCTCACACTGTTGCACGATAGAACAAGAAAAAGCCTGTCTTGCCACGATGACACCTGCGACTTCCCAGATCGACGCTGCCCGGCGGCGGGTCCAAAAGGCCTATGACCCGGAACTGCTGCGCACCGCCGGGCATCGACTGGTCGAATTGCTGGCCGAACACCTGGCCGCGGCCGAGGCAGGAGTGGGGGACGTGCTCCCTTGGCGGCACCCGGCGGAAAACATCAGTCTGGCCTGCGAACTCCTGCAGCGGGCTACCTCTTCCGAGGCGGGCCGCGAGGAGCTAGTTGCACAGTTCGGCCAACTCGTGCAAACCATGCTCGATCGGGGCCATAACTTGCACCATCCGCGGTATATCGGCCATCAGGTTGCCGCCTCGGTGCCGATCGCCGGGCTGTTGGACGCCGTTGGCTCGATCACGAACCAGGCGATGGCGATCTACGATATGGGTCCTTGGGCCACGGCGGCCGAATGGGCCATGGTGAGCGAACTGGGCCGCCGCATCGGCTGGGTCGAGGGGACGTTCTCCGGGCTGGCCACGCACGGCGGGTCGCTGGCCAACTTGACCGCGCTCCTGACGGCGCGGAACGTCGTCCTGGCCGATTGTTGGCAGCAAGGAATGGCCCGATCGGGGGAGCTTCCGCTGCTGGTTGTCCACGCCGACGCCCATTACTCGGTGGCGCGGGCCGCCGGTATCCTGGGACTTGGCACGCGCCAGGTCGTTCGCGTCGGCCTGGACGAGCGGCGGCGGATGGATCCGCAGAAGCTGGACGACACGCTGGGCGACCTCCGGCACCGCGGACACCCCGTCGTGGCGCTGAGCGCCTGCGCGTGCTCGACACCGATCGGGGCCTTCGACCCGCTGGCCGAGGTGGCCGATGTCTGCCGGCGGCATGGCGTGTGGCTGCACGTCGACGCGGCCCACGGCGGGGCAGCCTGCCTCAGCCCGCGGTATCGGCATCTCCTCGAGGGGCTGGATCGGGCCGACAGCGTGACGTGGGACGCCCACAAGATGCTCTTCGTGCCCGCCTTGTGCGCGTTTGTGTTCTACCGCAACGCGGCCCATCGCTTCGCTGCCTTCCAGCAGGACGCGCCGTACCTGTTCGATCCCGCCGCGCCCGGACTTGCCGACTATGACAGCGGCCTGCGATCGATCGAATGCACGAAGCGGGCCGCCGCCTTCGGCCTGTGGGGCACCTGGTCGCTGTTCGGGCCGCAGTTGTTCGCCGACCTGGTCGATATCACGTTCGACCTCGGGCGGACCTTGTATGAAAAACTGCGGGCCGCGCCCGATTTCCTGCCGCTCCACGAGCCGCAGTGCAATATCGTTGTCTTTCGCTACGTGCCCGAGCACCTTCGCGGCGCCCCGGCCGACGTGCTGGGCCGTTTCCAGTTGGACTTGCGGCGGCAGATTATCGAGTCGGGCCGGTTTTACATCGTATCGACGCAGATCGACGGCGTGGGCACACTGCGGGTAACGATCATCAACCCCCTGACGACGGAGGAACATTTGGACGAACTGCTGGAGACGATAAGAGAAGCTGGCAGCATGAATGACAAACCGGAATTTCGAAGCACGAAATCCGAGACAAATTCAAAGTGACAAATTCAAAGGCCCGAAACCGGGGTACCCGCGTACTCGTGGGTCGGTTTTGAATTTCTTCCTTTGGATTTTGAGTTTGTTTCGGATTTTGTGCTTCGTGTTTCGGATTTCGTACTTGGCCTTGCCAAGAACAGTTTCTTCGATTACCCTCCCGCCATGCCGATCTTGGGAAACTACCGCCGCAAGGGGGGCAGCGGGGCGGGCAGGCTGCGCGGGGCCGCAGTTTGCCTGGGGCTGGCGACGTTTCTTGCCGGGTGCGCGGGGACTTCCTCACCGCCGCCGCCGCTGACAACCACCGCCGACCCGGTGCCCTTGCCGATCTCTGACGATGGATTGCCCTGCCGCGATTCCATCCAGTTGACAAGCTATTTAAGCAATTCCTCGCCGCCCGCCGCCCTGGCCGCCAAACCGGCCCAGGACGACTCGTGGAAGCGCCTGCCCGCGCTCAAGCTGGCCACCGACGGCCCCCTGCCGCGGTTCTTCGAACCGACCAACGAAGGTCCCTGGTCGCCCGACCAGGCCGTGCTGCCTTGGGCCGAGTTTCACGACAACCTGGTCACGGTGCATAACATCCGCAATTCCTGTTATCGCACGGTCGACGACTACACGGTGCGGCTCTATACCAAGACGTACGACCTTAGCAAGTTGACCTCGGTCGATTTCATCGTCGTGCCCTTCAACGACAATCCGTCGATCGCCCACGTGATGCTCAGCTTCGGTTTCGAGGACAAGGACTACCTGGTCAGCTCGGTCGAGATTCGCAAGCGCGCCGGGCAGACGTATAGCGCCCTGACCGGTTTCTTCAACCAATACACCCTCATGTACGTGCTGGCCGACGAGCGCGACGTGATCTGGAAGGAAACGATCGGCTTCCAGCAGGAGGCGTTCCTCTATCGCACGACGGCCACGCCGAAACTGGCCCAGGAGATGTTCGTCGATGTCATGCGGCGGGTGAACAAGTTGTTCCGCGAGCCGGAGTTCTACAATACGATCACCAACAACTGCACGACGAACGTCCGCAACCACGTCAACCACCTCCTGCCGGACCGAATTCCTTATGACTATCGCGTGCTGCTGCCCGGCCATTCCGACGAGTTGGCCTATGACCTGGGCCTGATCAAAGCGAAAGGTTCGTTCGAAGAGACGCGGGCCGCGGCCAAGATCAACTACAATGCCTATTTGTATCGCGACGCCCCGGATTTTTCCCGGAAGATTCGCGGGCTGTAAAGGGTGGGAAAAATGTTCCCGCACATGCTCTTCCTCGCTACGGCCGTTGTATCGCTCGCAATCGCTCCACGCCTGGATGCCGCTGAGGCAGCCACGCCGCAGGGTGTAATTCCGCTGGTCGAACGCATGCCGCGAATCCCGCAGCCGTTTCGCGTTATCGATTGGAAGGCCCGGGCGAAAGACTTCGATCGGCTGGCTTTCGACCTCACGGCACGGGGCGAGCGCCTGCCGCTGGTCCGACTGGTCGACAAGCCGCTGAACATTTCCGGCCCGGGGTTTACCATGCCGGCCTACGTGGGAGGCACTTTCAACGGCGAGGGGATCGTCTGCCTCGGTGCGGTTGTGGGCGGTTCGCTCGTTGGCATCGACAAGAGCCGGCAGCAAGGCCGCAACTGGGTTGCGATGTGCCAGGAGTGGTCTGGCGAGAAATCGGGACGCGGCCTTCTCGTGCTCAACGGTCCGGCCGGCGGTACGGGTGGATCGGCCTGGTATGAGTTGCTGCCCGGCACGCTCTTCTGCCAACTGACCGATCGCTATCCGCAGATGGAAGGCATGGACCGCATCATGCGCACAACGGCTGACCGCTGGTGCGAAGGCTGCCGTTATGTGACCGACTCCCAGGGCAAGGCCGATTTCAACTGGACCGCGATCAATCTCGCCACCAGACAGCCAATCTTCAATGGCAAATGGCGCGAGCCCGACATGGCAGCCGGCATGGGCTGGATCGAGTACATGGCGTGGACCCGCTGGCACGATCCGAAGTACATTGAGGCCGCTCGCCGCTGTGCCGACTTCCTCCAGCGCCGCCGGCCGGAAGAGCCGAGCCCGCTGTACGAGGTATTGCTGTACTACGCGCCCGTGCTGGTGGCACGATTGAACGTCGAGGCCCAAGGGCACTACGACGTCGCCAAGCTCTTGAACTGGTGCCTGAGCGAGAACTTGCAGCCCAGCCAAGTCCGTCGCGGTTGGGGCATCATCGCCCAGCGCTTCGGCGCCTTTGACTGTCACGGCCTGCAGGGCTCTTCGACCGACCGGGGCGGTTATGCCTTTGCGATGAACACCTTCCATGCCGCCGGAATGGTTGCGCCGCTGGCCCGCTACGACGCCCGCTTCGCCCGTGCCGAGGGCCGGTGGCTTTTGAACCTGGCCAACGCCGCGCGGTTGTTCTATCCCGATGCCTTGCCCGACGATCATCAATCGTGTCCTGGTTGGAAGTCGGCGCCGGCCAGCGCGATCGCCTATGAAGGGCTGCGGAAGGAGGGTATCCGCCGCGAAGGCCCGGTGCAGCAGCCCATGAAAATCGTGGAATTGCACCGCAGCCCTTATGCCTGCGGCGACCCGACGGTTTTTGGCTGGGCGAAAACCGATCTGGGCATTTACGGCTCGGCCCACGTCGGCTTCCTGGCCGCCTTGATCGAGCGGACGAACCAGGAGCATATCGTGCAGATCGATCTGCTGGCCACCGATTTCTTCCATGGACCGGCCTATCCGACGTATCTCTATTACAACCCCGAGAACGACCCGCGGGAAATCGAGATCGAGGTCGGTCCTGCGCCTCGCGACCTGTACGACGCGGTGACCCATCGATTTCTCGTTCGTGGCGTGCAGGGTATGGCCAAGTTCCCGCTGGCCGCCGACCATCCTGCGGTGATCGTCGTCGCGCCTGCCGGTGGAAGGGTCGAAACGCGGCCCGGCCGCGTATTGGTCGACGGCGTGGTCGTCGATTACGCGAATTGACAGAAGGCTCTTCCCTGGCGGAACCTTGCTACTCTCGCCTTTGCCTGCTAATCTGGCACAGCAAGCATTGCTCGGGGTCAAGTCCAGTACACCGTGACTGACCTGGGCACGCTCCCCGGCGGCGGCTATAGCTATGCCGAAGGCGTCAATCAGGCCGGGCAGGTCGTGGATGACATCGTGAGTCAACAAAACGGCTATGGACAGCCGTTCCTCTGCGGCGGCGGAGCGGCGCAGGACATGGGAGGCGCTGGGCGGCCTCGCGAGCGCCGCAATGGCCGTCAACGACAGCGGGCAGGTCGTGGGCGACGCGACTAACAGCAGCGGCGCCGACTACGCCTTCCCGATGGCCCAAGAGACAACGCACGCGCCGCCATCAAACAAGAGCGAACGGTCTTCCTGTTGACTCCTCAAAGCAAAGACATGTTAACTGGCTCCCGTCCGCATGACAAGGAATAACCCGTGAACGCTTACGGGAAGAGATGCCCGGTCCCTTTCCTCCTTCGCCAGGCCGCGAATCCCCCGACCAGCCCTGCCGCCAACAGGGCCACGGTTCCCGGCTCGGGGACTGGCGAAGTCGGCGACGAGGCTATCGGGGAGGCGCCCGCTGAGGGGTCGGACGCAAACTCACCGCCGTCGCCGACGGTCAAGCTCGTCCCGTCGGCAAGGGCGCTGCCGGACGCCAGAACGAGCGTCCCTGCGTTGACCAGCGTGCCGCCGCCGTAGCTGTTCGTGCCGGCCAGGACCAGCGTGCCGCCGCCGTCCAGCGTCAGGGACCTGGCCAGGCCGCCGTCGCTAATGTTCCCGTCAATCTCCAGACTGCCGCTGGAACTGACGATCAGGTTGCTGTCCAACACGACGGGGACCTGTACGTAGTGCGTTCCGCAAATCACCGTCACGGCGGCCGGACTGCCGGCATCTGTGCCGGTCAACGACAAGGCCGAGTTGCCCGTGCCCGGCTGGATGACCCAACTGGCGTTGGAGTTGCTGAAGATGAGGTTGCTGAGCACCGGCGCGGCCGAGTCGAGGGTCACCGCCGCGCTGCCGCCGGAGGCGGTGGCGCCGAAGGTGGCGGTGTCGGTTGCATAGCCCGACACGCCCGGCGCCCCGGATGGTCCGCCGCCGACCGCGTCCATCCAGTTGCCGCTGGTTCCCCAGGAGCCGCCGGCGGCGTTCCACTGGGCCTTCCCGGAGTAGACATTCCCGGTAATCGATACCGCGAGCAAGCCCGGCGGATTGGCGCCCGGCAAAGACTGGTTGTCGCCGGCCGAGACCAACGTGACCGTATTGCTGAACGCCCCCGGCGTGTTGCCGGCGTCGAAAGTGGCCGTATATGTTTGCGCAGAACCGGCCGAAACGTAGTACGGTGTTGCCGGACCGCCGCTCAGTGCTCCCTGGCTGATGCTCGGGGCGGAATCGACTTCGAGATCGCTCCGCGTTCCCGCTGCGTTGCCCACCGCGATCGTCGCCGAGAGGCCGCTTGTGCCCGCGTGCGCCAGGAAGCCGTTCCCCGAAGTCACCGTCAGGCTGCCGGCGGCATGGTCCAGCACGTTGACCGTGACAGTCTGCGTGCCTCCGCTGTCAAGGGCTAGTCCGCCCAAGGCGCTGTTCGTGCCCGTGACCGTGACGGTTCCCGTGTAGCTGCCGGCGGAAAGCGACGTGCTGTTGAAAGCGTTGGTGATGGTGAAATCGCCGCTGCTGGCCGCGGCAAGGCTGCCGGTCGTGCTGCCGCCGTAGCCACTGCCGCCGACCAAAGCGGTAAAGTTCAGCACGTCGGACGCCGCAGGGGCAGAATTGGCGACGTTGACCGCCAGGGCGGTTGTGCCGCCAGTGATGACCGTGGGGTTGGCCGCGGTCACCGTGAGAGCGCCGAGTTGTGCCTTGTGCTCGGCATCCAACTCGGTTGTTTTGTAGAGCAGGCCGTAACTCGCATCAAGCGTAGTACTGGCGAACGAACCGCTTTCGCTCGTGTACGTAAGCAACTGATAATTCCCCGCCCCGCCGGTGCCGGCGACGTTCAAATTGCCCGCCAAGACGGCAGCACCGCTGCAGGTCAGCGTATTGCCCAGGCCGAGATTCAAGCCGCCGCTGGCAATCGTTAATGAGTTGACCGTGTTGGCGAAGCCGGAGGCATCGAGCGTGCCGCCGCTGATGGTCACCGGGGAGTTTTCGGAAAGCGCATTGCCGGCGCCGGCCTGGAGCACTCCGGCCAAGATCGTCGTGCCGCCCGAGTAGCCGCTACTGCCGGCGAGGACCAGCATTCCCATGCCGGTCTTGGTCAGTCCGCCGCCGCCGGAAAGCCCCGTGGCGAAGCTGACGTTGTTGCCATTGGTGTCGAGGAAGGCAGTTTGACCGTTGGCGATCGGCGCAATGCCGGCGGAGATGTCCTGGGTGTTGTCGGTGGCCCATTGCAGCGTGCCGCCGTAGAAATGGATGCTGGACGCGCCATGCGGCAAGGTGCCGTTGGCGAAATTCAGGACGCCTTGGTCGAGGGCCGTACCCGCGCTGTAGGTATTGGCACCGCCGAGGACCAGCGTGCCGGCGCCCGCCTTGGCCAGCAGCGTCGTTGCGCCGCCGCCAATGTCGGCGATCACCGAGTTGATGGTGGTGGTGCCCGAGTCGATCCAGGTATACAGCGTGGAGTTGGTGCCGGAGTTGCCCGAGGTGATCGTGCCGCCATTCATCGTGTAACCGCCATTGGGGGTGAAAGCGGCGGAGCCGCTGACCAGAATGCCGCCGTTTGCGTCCAGCGGCGTGCCCGATCCGCCGCCGTTGTTCATGATATTGAGCGTGCCGGTCAAGGTGCTCGTATACGGCGTAGCGCATTGCACCATCAGATCGTTGATCGTTTTGCTGCCGCAAGGCGTGGCGCTCGCGGTGCCGGTGATCACCACGTTGGCATTGGCGGGCGCCGCGCCCAGCTCGTAGGAGAAATTGGTAATGTTTGCTGCTGAGTTGGCAGTCTCTTCGTGGATGCCGTTGCTGTGGCTATAGCGTGCGAACGCGTGGCCGTTGACCACGATCCATGCGGCTGGATCGTTTACGGACGGTGCGCCGGCGTTGGGGGCTCCGCCGAAGGAAACGTAGTCGCCGGGCGCGGAGGTGATCCAGCCCCCGGTATAACTGCCGCCGGGGCCGCCCTGTCCGGGAATCGTGGCGGTGAAGTTGAGCATGCTGCCGACGTTGGCTGTCCAGAGCAGGTCGCTGGAGAGGGCCGCGGTGTTGCTGCCGAAAATCAGCTCCGCGCTGCGGCCTGCCGTGGTGCCGCGCGAGATCGTTACCGTGGAGACGCCCGGGCCGAGGGTCAAGACGCCTACGGTCTCGGCGCCGGGACTGGAGTTGTTGCCCAGAATCGAGAAGGTGCCGCCGTTGAGCGTTACGCCGACCGAGTCGCCGACGCGGTTGCTCACGAGCGTTGTCGAGTTATTCAAAAGAAGCCGGCCGCCGGCGTTTACGACAACCGACGTGCTGCCGAGAATCGTGCCGCTGCCGGCCAGGCTGAGCGTACCGCCGCTGACGGTGGTCGGGCCCGTGTACGTGGTGCTGGAAGCAAGGACAACCAGGCCGCTGCCGGCGGCGGCGATTCCACCTCCGCCGCCGATGATTCCCGAAAACGTCGTGGCGCCCGAGCCGGCCAGCGTGAGCGTATTGCCGCCGTTGGCGACGCTGCCCGAAATGGCCAAGGAATTGGACGAATTGTTCGTCCAGGTCTGCGGCGTCCCCAGTGCCAGGGGGCGCTGATGGTCACCGGGCCGGCGCCCGGGTTCACGGTGATGCCGCTTGTGCCGCCGGTGCCTGTGAGCGTAAGGGTGCTCGTGGCGGGGGTGCCGGCGGCGATGCCTACAACCCCACTGTTGTTGAAGGTCAGGCTGCTGACGGCGAAGTTGCCGTCGAGGGTCGTAGCGGCATAATTCGAGGCGCCGGAAGCCGTAAAGACGACGTTGCTGCTGCCGCCGGGAAGCTGGTTGATGTCCGTCCCGTCGGCGTTGCCCCAATTCGTGCTGCTACCGCCGGCCAGCGTGCTCCACGACGTGCCCTGGGCGCCTGTCCAATACGCGGCGAGAGGGGGCGCGAGGACCGACAATTGCTCGGCGGTCGCCGTACTCGCGAGCTTGAACGTGTCGCCGTATTGATTGATGATGGTGGCGCCGCCGGCGAAGGTCAGTCCGCTGAGTCCGGAACCGCTGCCGAAGGTAATCAAGTTGTACGTGCCGGTAACGATCGGCAAGCCCGGCAACTGGTTCAGCCCGATGATTGCCCCGCCCGCATTGACCGTCAGGCTTCCGGCGGCAATCGTGTCGACGCCGTTGTTGCCGACGTTGAAGTTCAGCAGTGCCGGGCTTCCCGAGGCGCCGCCCACAGTCATCGCGCCGCCGACGGAGAGCGTGCTGGTGGCGCTTTCCGCCGGATTGAAGCTCACCGCGCCCTGGCCGGTAGTGCCGGCGCCGCCGCTGACCGCCAGGTTGCCGCTGCCGATGGCATAATTTCCGTTGATTTGCAGAACACCGTTGCCGGACGTGCCGTTACCGACGGTGACCGACGTGTTCAAGAGCGAGCCGCCGGGGCCGAGGGCCAGCGTTCCCTGACTGACACTGGTGGCGCCGTGATAAGTGTTGGGGCCGGCCAGCGACAAGACACCGCTGCCGATCTTGGCCAGCCCGCCCGGACCGCTCAAGCCGCCGGAGTAGGTGGTGCTTGCGCCGTTGTTGCCGACCTGCAACGTCACCGCCGCACCGCCGGTGTCCGACAAGGTCAGGTTGTCGCTGCCGCTGAGGCCGCCAAGGGTGAAAGAGCCAATGCCAGGCAGGAACGCCAGACCATTGGCTGCGCCGCCGGCATAGGTGCTATTCTGTAGCGCCCCGGCGTTGGCCAACAGCAAGGCGGCCGGCCCGGTGACCTGGGTCTGTCCCGAGAAGGTATTCAAGCCGCTCAGGCTCACCACGCCCGAACTATTGTTGACCAGCCCGCCGCTGCCGCCGATTGCGGCGGAGAATTGCATGTTGCCCGAGCCGGCCAGCGTGAGCGTGTTGCCGCCGTTGGCGACGCTGCTGCCGGAAATGGTCAACAGGCTCGACGAGTTGTTCGTCCAGATCTGCGATGCCGCCATCGCCAGCGGGGCACTGATGGTCACCGGGCCGGCGCCGGGTTGACGGCGATGGCGCCGGCGTCACCGCTGCCCGTGAGCGTCAAAGTGCTCGTAGCGGGGGTGCCGGCAGCGATGCCCATGGCGTCGCTGTTGCTGAAGGTCAGGCTGTTGATGCTGAAGTTGCCGTCGAGGGTCGTGGCGGCATAATTCGAGGCGGCGGAGGCCGTAAAGAAGACGTTGGTGCTTCCGCCGCCGGGAAGCGAATTGGTGCCTGGACCGTTGGCGGTGCTGGCCCAGTTGGTGCTATTGGCGCTCGTCAATGTGCTCCAGGATGAAGTGCCCTGGGCCCCCGTCCAATACGCGTTGGCGGGAGGGGCCAAGGCGACCGACAATTCCTCGGCGCTGGGCGTCGCCACGAGCATGTACGTATCTCCGTTTCCGGGAGTTAGCGTGGTGGACCCGCCCGCGAAAGTCAGCTTGCCGAGCCCCGTACCGCTGTTGAAGGTAATCAGGTTGTATGTGCCGATCGCGATCGGCGTGCCCGGCAACTGGTTGAGCCCGATGATCGCCCCAACCGGATTGACCGTCACGTTGCCAGCGGCAATCGTATCGACGGTGCCGCTTCCCATATTGAAGTCCAACACCGCCGGGCTGCCGGAAATACCCCCAATGGCCATACTGCCGCTGAGCGACAGGGTGCTGGGGCCTGATTCCGCGCTGTTGAAGGCCAAAGTGCCCTGTGCGCCGGTGCCGCTGTCCACGGCCAAACTCGCCCCTCCACCGCTGCCGATAGTGTAGTTGCCGTTGACCTGGAGGGTGCCGCCGCTCCACAATGCGTTGCCGATCGTCACCGCCGTATTGCCCAGTGAGCCGCCCGGGCCGAGGGCCAATACGCCCTGGTAGACGTTGGTGGCGCCCGTGTACGTGTTGATGCCGGAAAGCGTCAGCGTGCCCGTGCCGCTCTTCACCAGTGGCACGCTTCCGGTGCTCCCGCTCAAAGGGCCCGTGACCGCGATATCGCCGGCGGACGCATTGAACGCGCCGCCGCCGGCAGCCAACTGCATGGCCAGGCCGATCGTCTGGGTGCTGCCGCTCTGGTTCATGACCGGTCCGCCCAGAAGAATCGAGTTGCCTTCGAGGTCATAGACCCCCGCGCCGCTGGCGAAGCAGATGCCGTTGATTTGCGTGCCGGCGGCTAGGTCGTTGTTGTTCGCGGCGTGGCCGCCGCTGAGCGGTCCGAACTGGACGGCCACGCCCACGCCGCCGGCCATGGTGGGGACGGCGCCGGTCCAGTTGCCCGGCGTGCTCCAGTTGTTGGCGTTGACGCCGGTGCCGCCTCCATTCCAAATGGTGGTGTACCAGGTTGCCAGGCGGAAACTCCTGCCGTGGCTATACTTCGCTGGGTCCGCGCCGGTGCGGTAGTCGGAGTCCAATTCCTCCGCGTCCGTCTTGTGGAACGAGCCACCGCGCATCACATACACGTAGAGCCCCTCCCCCGTGCCGTCGGAGGATTGCTGGACTGTTGTCCCGGTCATGTCATACACATCGCCCCCCTGGTCGTAGGTGCCGTAGGGGCCAGGGGAACCCGCGTAGTAACCTACCGGCGTGAGGATCCAGGGGGTGGAACCCTGCAAACCGGAACTATTAAAATTGGCGTTGTTCGTGCCGGTGGCGGAGAGCGTCGAGCTAGGCGCGGTGTCGCTCTTCGTAGTGTAGGTCCAGTAGCCCGCATTCGTGCCGCCGGTCTTGTAGTATGCCGCCTTGTACCATTCGTTCTCCGTGGGAATCCAATAGGTGGCCCCGGGAGTCTTGCTCACCGTGAAGAGCGCAGCGACGGTCACCGCGCCGTTGAGCGTATAGGAACCGGTCTCGGTGGTGCCGGCCCCCTCCGGACCGACCGGCTGGCCGTTCTCCAGCCAGTTGCAAAAACGCGCGGCATCGCCCCAGTTGTCCCAGTTGACCGGAAAGTTGCCGTTATCGGTCGGGATGGGCGGAGAATTGAGCGTCGCGGTAGTCGATAGCGCGTAGCTGTAGTTGCCGGGCGCGCCGGTCCGCGTGATGCCGCAGACCACCGGGTAGTTCGTGCTGCCGCTGGTGATATACACCTGCGCGGCCGTGGTTCCGATCGGATCGTTGGGATCGGATGACGCGGGGCCGGACGCGGCCCCGCCCATCAACGGATTATATAAGCCATAGGGGTCGCCGGTCCTGGCCACGGCGTTGAGGAATTGCACGTACTGCGCCGCCGTCACGTCGTACGTGCCGATGGCGTAGTTGTACGCCACGGAGCCGTATCCGGTACTGTGATCCGGGCTCCCTCCGATATTCAGGATGTCCTCCGAGCTAGTTTCCATGACGGCCGTGTCGGCCACATTGCCGGGATCGCCCACGTTGCTGAATTTGAAGCTGGTGAGACCGGCAGGCATGTTGAAGACGTTATAGATCGTCGGCGACTGGGCGACGAGGGTGCTATTCAGGGCAAAGACAGCACTACACCAAATAGCCGAGAAGAGACCGAAACGGCGCGGCATGACAAGTTCTCCCGTGAGGCGATTGCACCATTTCGGTCGCCCAGCGCGGCAGAACCGCTTTCCCAGAATGCCGACAGCCAGCACTTCAAGGGAAGAGAATTCTAGGGCAAAGACAGCCCCCTAGCGCTCGCCTAACATGCCCTTAGCATAAGCCAAGCGAAAACAAAAGTCAAAACTTTTGTTGCTTGAGTATTTGGTGTCCGTCCGATTGACGGCACGTGTTGAGAGGCTGTTCCGGTAGGCTTCCCGCCGCGAGACGCATCGAAAAGAAGAAGTGCATTCGCGAAGGCTCTTCTCCGAAATCTCGAAATACCCCCCACTGTGATTGCTTCCCCGGGAGCGCAGTTATTTTGTCAAGCGTCCGTTAAATTTTAAGCGCACTAACAGGCCGTTAACGATTTCAAAACAGGCGCAAAATGGATTACAATCAGGCTAGTTGAATACCGTTCCGTCGCTCTTCGCGTTGCACACCTTGGGGAAAGGGTCGGTCACATGGGTTGTTTCAAAGCATTGGCGTCGATTGTGGTTCTTGGTCTTCTTATGGCGGCGCCGGCGGAGGCGTCCGACATGACGCCGGGCGATTTGCTCATCTACCGCGTTGGTGACGGTTCAATGAGTTTGTCTGCCACGGGGGATCCTGTTTTCCTTGACGAGTACACACCCTCTGGCATGCTGGTGCAATCGTTTGCGGCGCCAACGTCGCCTAGCGGCGCCAATCATGCTCTTTTCGCCAGCGGCACGGCAACGTCGGAAGGAATGCTGACGCTTTCACCCAACGGCCAGTACGTCGCCTTCACCGGATATGCGTCACTGTTGTCGGGAACCGGCGGTCTCGCCAGTTCGTCCGGGACGGATGTCAGTCGGGTCGTGGGCATTATCGACGCCCATGGCAACATCGACACTTCGACGGCCCTGAGCGACTTCGCCGACGGCAACAACCCGCGCAGCGCCATCACCACCGACGGCACCAACATTTGGGTCAGCGGGGCGGCGGGCGGCGTTCGCTACACGACGCTGGGGGCTTCGACCAGCACAAAAGTCAGTACTGGTATCTCGAATACACGCCAAGTGAACATATTCGATGGCCAGCTCTACGCCACGAGCAGCAAGGGCCCCGCGCTGGGCTTGAACGCCATCGGCACCGGCCTGCCCACGACGTCCGGCCAAACGTTTTCGAATTTGGTGCCATCGACGACCGCCGACACGTTCGATTCGTTCTATCTAGCCGACCTGAACAACTCTCCCGGCCCCGATACGATGTACGTGTGCGACGAGTCGGCGGGGATTTTGAAGTACTCGTTGTTCGGCGGCACATGGTATTCCGAGGGAGGCGTAGGCCTGGCCGCCGATACTTACCGCGGGTTGACCGGGGAAGTGCAGGAGGACGGCAGCGTTACGCTCTTCGCGGTCAAGAATGGCGGGGGCGGGGCTTCCGGCGGCGGCTCGCTGGTAACGGTCACCGATGATTCGGGCTTCGGCAATTTTATGACCGGCACCCCGGTCGACCTGGCCGACGCCGCCCCCGATACAGCATTCCGCGGGGTATCGTTCGTGCCGACTGCGGCGACCACACCTTAGCCCACGACCTTCGCCCTCCTCGCTGTCGGAGCCATTGGGCTGCTGGGCTACGGGTGGCGGCGGCAAAAAGGGCGGTTCGCAGCGAAGCCAACCGCTTTCAGCCAAGACGATGCTCCGGCCACAATGTTGTTCCCGTCGCAGTCCGCTTGCTGGAAAGAATCGGCCCGACGGGCAGCGTGATTTCGTAATTGCCGACGTGAACCGGGCTGTGGGGGAACGGGGTATGAAATTCCTCATACAACCGCTTCCCGGCCGCGGCACGTCGGAACCCTCATTTCCGCGTGTTTTTGAGGGAAAAACTTCTCGACCGAAGGGCCCGATGATGCAAATACCCGTCGTGCGCACGCCGTTCTCATAGAGCTGCGCTTATGAAAACGGAGCTGTTATCCAATGACCCGGGCCGCCAGGGCCACGGCCGCGGTCTCCACGCGGAGGATCCGCCGGCCCAGATCCACCGGCTGCCATCCCCGAGCGATGGCTAATGCTACCTCGTCGGCGGTGAATCCGCCCTCCGGCCCAATGGCAAGTGCCGCGCTTTCACTTGGGATCGGCCAGGGCCGCGGCGTTTGCCCCGGATGTGCCACCAGCCGGCAGGCCACCGTCTCGCTCTCCATGAGAAACTCCGGCCACGCCTTGGGCTCGGAAATCGCCATCAACCGATTCCGCCCGCATTGCTTGGATGCCTCGATAACCACACGGTGCAACCGCTTCAGAGCACTCTCGACGGGTTGGGCTGCGCCGCGCTCGGTTTCCAGCGGCACAAGTCGCGCGACGCCCAACTCGACCACCTTCTCGACGAGCCACTTCTGCCGATCGCCCTTGGGCAGCGCCACGCCCAGGACCACGGCGATCGGCGCCTCGCGGTCAATTTCGCGGCGGCCGGCAACGGCCAGCTCGATTTCGCTACGACCCGTGCGCTCGACGACGGCATCGAATTCCCAGCCCGAGCCGTCGAAGAGCGTGACGCGCGTCCCCACCTTGGCCCGCATCACGTGCAGAAAATGATGGGCCTCGGCGCCGGCCAAGACGGCCCGGTCAGAGACCACCGGTGATTCGAGAAAGTAGCGATCGGACATGGGTTCGTTATAACCCTATTGAAGTCGCTTGGCAAACTTTGCCGATAGTACGGATGATAGGGGTGTAACGCCGACAAATTCCGGAAAGGCGTGCCGGGCATGCTGGGCTGGCCACGCGTTTTCGTTGGAATATCGATCAAGAAGCCCTCGTTCAGAGGATTTTCAAGGAGCTTGCTATGTACCAGTCGCATTGGGGTTTGAGCGAATCGCCGTTTCGCGACGATTCCGATCTACAATCATTCTATCAAAGTCCCACGCACGAAGAGGCCCTGGCCCGACTTCACTTTCTGGTCGAACAGCACCGCCGGCTGGGTCTGCTCCTCGGGCCGGAGGGAAGCGGCAAGTCGCTCTTGCTGGAGATTCTGGCCTCCCAGCTTCGCCGTCACGGGCCGGTTGTCGCCAGGGTGAACCTGACGGGCATCAGTGGCGATGAAATGCTCTGGTCGCTGGCCGCCCAATTCGGTCGTAATCTCGATCGCTGCGACTCGACGCCCGTGCTCTGGCGGGCACTGAGCGACCGCCTGGCCGCCTTTCGTTATCAACAGGTCGATGCCGTGATCCTCATCGACGACGCCGACCGGGCGGGAAACAGCGTCGTGCCGCACCTGATCCGCCTGGCCAAGATCGAGCCCTCTGCGCTGGGGGGGAATGTCCCGGCTTGCAGCGAAACCGGGCAAATTGACAAGCCGGGAGGTTCCCCCCCAGCGCGACAGCCGCGCCTGACGCTCATCCTGGCCGGCGACCGCATGCTGATCGGCCGGCTAGGCGAAACCTTGCTGGGCCTCTCGGAGCTGCGCATCGATCTGGCCGCCTGGCAGCCTGACGACATTGCCGGCTACCTCGACCGATCGCTCCGCCGGGCCGGCGGTTCGGCAGACGTGTTCGACGAACCGGCCATCGCCCGACTTTACGAACTGTCGCACGGCATTCCACGGCAGGTGCGATTGCTGGCCGATCTATCTCTGGTAGCAGGGGCGGGACGCCACCTGCATTCGATTGACGCCGACGTAGTCGAGTCGGTCTATCACGAGCTGGCTGCGGTCGGGGTGTGAGGACCTGTCCAAGATCGCGTTGTGGGATGGACCTCCGAGTCCGTCCTCTGAAACTGGACGAACTCGGAGGTCCATCCTACGGAAGACGGACTCGGAGGCTCATCCTACAGAAAACGCGCGGACTCGGAGGTCCACCCTACATGTCCGTTGCGTAAGTCCTTAGCCAGTGGAAATTGCCGCACGTTGCGGGAAGCGGTTCTATTTCGCCGATTCAGGGACTGCGCACGAACTTACGAAACGGACATCTACGGTGACTGCACGACGCGGAGGCGCTATACCAAGCCCTTCCGCACGGCCCACACGGCGGCCTGCGTGCGGTCGCTGACGGCGATCTTGCGAAGAATGTTCTGCACGTGCTCCTTCACCGTCTCCACACTGATCTCCAGCGAACGGCCGATTTCGCGATTGCTCAGCCCCAAGGCCACGTGCCGCAAGACCTGCGTTTCGCGCTGCGTCAACGGCACGTTGTCGTCATCGACGACCTGGCGGACCTTCATCGTCGCCGCAATCTTCTTCAATTCGCCGGTTCGGCTGGGCGACTCGCCTTGGGCCGCGGCCACAATCGTGGCGATGATGTCGTCTCGCGAAGATCCCTTGAGGACGTAGTCCGAGGCGCCCAAGGCGACTGCCCGCGCGATGTAGGTGGGATTGTCGTAAGTCGACAACATCACGACCTTCGATTCCGGCACTTTCGCCCGCAACTTCTCCAGCGTCGCCAAGCCGTCGCCATCCGGCATGCGGATGTCCAACAGGACCACATCCGGCTTCAACTTCTGAGCCTGCTTCAGGGTCTCTTTGCCATTGTCGGCCTCGCCGACGATTTCAATCTCAGTGCCTGCGAACAGGCTCGCCAGACCGGTGCGAATCACATGATGGTCATCGCAAACTAGGATTTTGATGCTCATAGGGGTCTCCAAGAGGGATAACTCCGCGCGACTCGCGGAAGGCCAAGTCCATTTATCATAGTACACTTGGGAGCGTAACGGAATCCCCCAAAGAAACAAAATTACCCCCCCGACTCAGCGGGTTTTTTGTAGAATTATCTATCAATTAGAGGGGTAACCACCCTTTCGAGTGGGTTGTTCCCCGCAGACCTCCAATTGTAGCTCGGTTTCGTACGCTGTCAAAACCGGTAGGACGTACCCTGCACCGCGGAGTCTAACAGAACCCGCGCGGGACGTAGCGAAATTACGGCCGATTCCCGGTTTTGTTAGGCGTCCTAGGATGAATCTCCGCCGCTGCGCGTTGACTTTCGTCACGGGTAACGTAGATATTTGGCGACGGACTGCTCTGCAACCAACCCCCGAAGCGACACGATGAAGAACCCGGCCACACTTCTGCTGGTTGACGACGATCGCCACGTGCTGAGCTCGATGGCTGAGTGGCTCTGCGAGCAAGGCTACAAGGCCGAAACGGCCACCAGCCTGGCCGAGGGCATCGCCGCGGTCGATCGCAAACTTTACGACCTGGCCTTGGTCGATATCCGGCTGGGCGACCACGACGGATTCGATCTGCTGGCCCACATCCGCCAGAAGCGCCCGGAAACCTCCGTCATCATGCTTACCGGTTACGGCTCCGTCGAGGCGGCCGTCGAGGCGATTCGCCAGGGGGCGTTCGATTTCCTCACCAAGCCGCTGATCGACGAAGAGCTGGAGATGGCCATCCAGCGGGCGCTGAACCAGCGCGAAGTCATGGAAGAGAACAAGACGTTGAAGGCCCAGCTCGATCTCCGCTTCGGCATGGAGAACGTCATCGGCCACGACCATCGCATGCTGAAGATCTACGACATGATCGAGAGCGTGGCCGACACCCGCGCCACGGTGCTCATCACCGGCGAGAGCGGCACCGGCAAGTCGATGATTGCCCGCGCGATCCATCGCCGCAGCAGCCGCCGCGACAAGGCTTTTGTCGAAGTGGCTTGCGGGGCCTTGCCGGAGACCCTGTTGGAAAGCGAGCTCTTCGGCCACGTTGCCGGCGCGTTCACGGGGGCGGTGGGCGACAAGCTCGGCAAATTCAAGCAGGCCGACTCGGGCACGATTTTCCTCGACGAAATCTCCACGGCCAGTCCCGGCATGCAGGTCAAGCTGCTCCGCGTCTTGCAGGACCTCGAGTTCGAGCAGGTTGGCGGCTCGAAGACGTTCAAGGTCGATACCCGCGTGATCCTGGCCACGAACGAGGACCTCGGCCGCGCGGTGGCCGAGGGCCGCTTCCGCCAGGACCTGTACTACCGCATCAACGTGATCAACATCGATCTGCCCAGCCTGCGGGAGCGCATTTCCGACATTCCCTTGCTGGCCGAGCATTTTCTCCGCCATGTCTGCAGCGAAACCGGCAAGAAGGTCCGCGGTTTCAGCGAGGAGGCATTGGCCGCCTTGCAGCGTTTCCGCTGGCCCGGCAACGTCCGCGAGTTGCAGAACGTGATCGAGCGTGCCGTACTGCTGGGAAAGAACTCGACGGTCGGACTGGAGGACTTGCCCGCGCACCTGTTGGCCGCCAGTCCGCTGGCCGTGGAGTTTTCCGGCACGCGTTCGCTGAAAGCGTCTTTGGAAACTCCCGAGCGGCAGATCATCTTGAACGTGCTGGAAGCCAATCAGTGGAACCGGCACGCCACTGCCGAGGCATTGGGCATCAACCGCACCACGCTCTATAAGAAGATGAAACGCCTCGGTCTCGAAGACGTGCACATGCCGACGATGCGGTAAGGACCGGGCGGGGTAGATCCTCAAGTAGCCGGAACAAGCTTCGGGGCACCCGGGGTACCCGCTTGCGGGTCGCGGGTGCGTTCCGGCGTTACTCGGGCATGACGACGTGATGTTCTGCCGGAACTGCGCAGGCTCGTTCCGGCCTACCCTTCTGCATTCCTTTGGCATGCGGCACGCCCGCGCCACATGCCTACTCGGCCGCGTAGCGCTCGGCAAACTCCAGGACCCAAAGATCGATCATGTCATTAAAGGCCGGCAGGTCCAGCTCGGCCAGACGCTGATAATGCGTGCGGCTGAAGATCTCCCGGTTGCAAACGGTCGCCTTGGCCGTCAGATCCAGGATCAGCGAGGCGGAGACGGGCGAGATGAGCATTTCCAAGCGGCTGAAACAGGTCTGCCGCGGCTGGGAACGGCGCAGGCGCAGATCCTCGCGGCTGATCGCGGCCCCCCAGCCACGCTGATCGACAATCGTCTCGAAACGAAAACCGGGAAATCGATCGGCCAACTGGTGCAGACAGCGCTCGATATGCTCGGAAAGCTGCAGGCGGGCCTGCGAGTGCAATCGCTGCAACTCCTTCTCGGTCAAGGCCCGCTGGGCTTCTTCCTCCGCCCGGGCATTGCCCAGGCGTCGGCCCCGTTCAATCGCGTGTTCAAGTTGTTCCTGAAAATCCATGGCGAAAGGACACGCAACCGGGGTTATTCACGTACGGTGCCAATCACTGTCTGTGCCTACTGATCTCCGGCCGGCGGTGGGGTTTGAGGTTCGGGCGAACGCTCGCCGGGGGTGGGTGATACGGAATCGGCCGGCTCAGGTGGAGGTGCGGGCGGCGGTTCATGGCTGGTGTCGACGATACTCCCCTCCGCCGACACTCGATCACCCCCAATTCCACGCCCGGGGCTCGCCTCGACGAGATTCCCGTCCCCCGGCGAGGCCGACTCGGTGGCAGTCTCTGTCGCTGGAGCATCCGCTCCCGTCTGGACTCGTTTTTCGTCCTGCTCCGTCTTGTTCGGCGCCGGCGGTTTCTGGTCGTCGGTCTTGGACTCGAAAAACTGCATCAGGTCGCCGAAGGTCCGCATCGGCTCTTTGCCCTTCTTCATGGCATCGCTGAGCGGGATCAGCGGCTTAGGCTTGGGCTTGAACTCATGGGGACGGCCCTGACCCGGACCTTGCGGCCGCGGTTTTCGCGGCGGCGGACCACCATAACCGCCGCGACGATCCTCGCGGGGCTTGCCGCCGACCCGCGACCCGTGACCCGCAAGCGGATACCCCGGTGCCCCGGGTGCCCCGCCGCCTTCGCCCTGCGGCCCGCCGCCGGGCTGCGGAGCACCCCCATGCTGTGGTCTGCCGCCTTGTGGACGACCAGCGCGCGGCCGTCCGCCCGCTTGGTTCGGTTGACCACCCTGTTGATTCTGTTGGCCATCGCGTCGTCCACCAGGCCGACCCTGGCCGCTCCGCGGCGGACGGTCACCATGCTGCCCACTTCCTCTTGCCCGGTCCTGATCGCGACCCGCCTGATCCTGGCCTGCTTGTTGAGTCTGCTGGGAAGCATCGCCCTCGCCCCGGAACGGACGGCGCGGCCGCTCGGAGCCCGGACGCACCATCGTCAAAGATACCCGCCGCCGCTCCTTGTCGACCTCCATCACCCAGACCTTGACGATATCACCCACGGCCACGAACTCGTGCGGATCGCGGATGAAACGATCGGCCAACCGGCTGACGTGCACCAGTCCGCTGTCGTGCATGCCGATGTCGACAAAACAGCCGAAATCGACCACGTTGAGCACCGTGCCCGTCAGTTCCATGCCGGGAGTCAGGTCTTCCAGCTTCAATACGCCCTGCTTGAAGACGGGCGGCGGCAGATCCTCGCGCGGATCTCGGCCCGGACGGGCCAACTGGGCCAGAATGTCTCGTAACGTCAGCGTACCGACCGTCGTTTCCTTGACAACGCTCGTTGACCCGCGACCCACAACTGGGTATCCCGGTGCCCCGGACGATTCGGCCGTTGCCGCCGCCGCGACCCGGAGTACTGGGTACCCCGCGGCCGATTCCGGTGGAAAGTCGCTGGCGGTTTCTGCCAGCGGGACCTCGCTCGCAGTTTCGCCAACGCTGACCGCAGCCGACGCCTCGGCCGTGGGCAACACCGCGGCCGCAGGCAACACGTCAGCCGCGGGGGCTTCAGGGGCCGTGACGTTCGCCGACGGACTCTCGGCAGGACTTGCTGCGAGGTCCTTCGCCAGTCCTTCGAGATCCACCGCCGCCATCCGCTGAGCCAAGGATGCGGCCGCCTCTTTCTCGGTCAGATCGGCGGGTTTGCCGTCGAACCGTTCCAACACCCGTGTGGCAATCGCATAACTTTCCGGGTGGATCCAGGTGGCATCCAGCGGATTTTCGCCGCCCGCGATCTTGAGAAACCCCGCCGACTGGACGAACGTGGCATCGCCGAAGCCGGGCACCTCGCGAAGTTGCTCGCGGCTGCGGAAGGGACCATGCTCGCGGCGATGTTCATAGATCCGCCGGGCCGTGAGTTGATTGAGTCCGGACACGTAACGCAAGAGTGCGGGGCTGGCCGTGTTCACATCGACGCCGACATAGTTCACGCACGACTCCACGACTTCGTCGAGCGAGGCTTCCAGGTGCTTGGCCTTGACGTCATGCTGGTACAGTCCTACGCCGATGTTGGCCGGCTCGATCTTGACCAATTCGCTGAGCGGATCGAGCAGTCGCCGTCCGATGGAAACGGCGCCGCGGAGCGTGGCGTCGTATTCGGGGAATTCCTCGCGGCCCAACTGGCTCGTCGAGTAGACGCTGGCGCCTGCCTCGTTGACGATCACGTATGCCACGCCCTGGTCTTTGAGTTCCGTGCTGAGCATCTCGGCGAAGAAGTCTTCGGTCTCGCGGCAGGCCGTGCCGTTGCCAATGGCCACGACGGTCAACTCGTGCCTGCGGATCAGCTCGATCGCCTTCTGTTTGGCCTCTTCTTTCCGGCCGGGCTTGCTGCCAACCAGGTAAAGGACGTCGTGCCCGAGCACATTGCCGAATTGGTCGAGTGCGGCCAGCTTGCAACCGCTCTTGAAACCGGGGTCGACGGCCAGCACGCGGCGGTTGTGGATCGGCGGTTGCAGGAGCAGATTTCGTAGGTTGCGGGCGAAGACGCCGACGGCGTGCGTCTCGGCCCGATCGGTCAATTCGCGGCGGGCCTCGCGCTCCAGGGCGGGCAGGATCAGGCGGCTCAGCGCGTCCCGGGCGCAGCCACGCAAATAGTCGGCATGCGGATGGCCCGGCGGCACGAGGATTTCATCCAGTGCGGCGGACATGGCATCGAGATCGCAGTCGATCTTCACGCGCAGGATCTTGGCCCGTTCGGCCCGATTGATCGCCAGCACTCGGTGCGGCGGGATTTTCTTGATGTCTTCGGCATAGTTGAAATAATCGCGGAAGGCCTTGACGCGGCGTTCCTCGATTTTCTTTCGCTTGGCTTCTTTCTTATTCTGCTTTTCCAGCCGGGCCCGTTCGCGATCCCGGGCTCGACGCGCGGCTGCAGGGGCCAGCGGTGGTTTCCCTCCGACAACGGGCACTGCCTCCGCGACTGGCGCTGTCTCGCCAACCGGCGCTGTTTCCGCGGCTGGCAGTGCCTCCGCGGCGAGGGCCGGATCGCTTGGCGTTGCACCGGCGGCATGATCGGCGGTCGCCAGCACGGGAGCGGTTGGTTCCGGAGCAACTGCTTCCGCTTCGATTTTCTCGGGAAGCATTTCTTTCCCGGCAACCACTTCTCCCTCAACTAGCACGGTCTTTTCCGCGAGCATCTCCGCCACACTGGCCACCGCCGGCGGCGTTTCGGTCAAATCGGACAAAGGAGCGGCAACGGCCTCTCGAACACCGGGAACCGCCGTTTCCGTGGCCGCAGAACGTCTCTTGTCCTGGCGTCTCCGCGATTTGTGGTTCCGTCGCGGTCGGGACCGGTTGGGAAACCTTCCCAGGCGATGCCTCCGCTTGCGGTTGTGTCTCTGCGCTCGGCGCCGGCGAGGGAACGATCGCGGGATCCGGGGCAATCTGCGTCGTCACAACCTTTCCGGACTTCTGCAGGATTTCCCGCAGGCGCTGCCGCAGATCGGCCCGTTCGCTGAATTGCTCGGCCAGAATATGCCCCGCTCCCAGCAGCGCATCCGCCCCGGATGGCACCTGGCGGTCCGGATTGGCGAAGTCGCGGGAACGGGCATCGAGATCGTTGGCCCCCGGAGCGGCCTCGAGGATTTCGCTGGCCAGCTCTTCCAAGCCGCGCAAGCGCGCCAGCGTTGCCAACGTCTGCTTCTTGGGCTTGTAGGGCAAATAGAGATCTTCCAGCCGCTTCGTGGTCGTGGCCGAGAGGATCTGCTTCGCCAACTTCTCCGTCAGCTTACCTTGCGAGTCGATCGAACGCAGGATGGTCTGCTTGCGATCGGCCAAAAGCCGCATCTTTGCCAGTCGGTCCTGGATCTCCCGGATTTGCTCTTCGTCCAGTCCGCCCGTTTGATCCTTGCGATAGCGCGTAATGAAAGGAACCGTGTTCCCTTCATCCAAAAGCTCCACGACCGCCTGGACCTGACGGAGGGGAATCTCCAGCCCGTGCGCAACGTGCCGCAAGTCAATTGTTACCGTACTGGCCATAAAGACCTACGAAAAATAATAGGACCGCTTCGTCGAAGCAGTCGATGGGAGGGGTAATACCTCGCGCGGCTGGAAGTGATCCGAAGTATGGCGATAGGAATCATTCTCGACCGCTTGCAATATAAACTACCTAGATTATCAGGAAATCCCGCATTTCCCAGAAGATCGGCCTATCAACTACCACTGTCGCAGGGGCGACGGTGGGCAAAAACCATATTTTCCTTCAAATAGATCAAACCCGCAAGGGACCACTTGCCGATACAAGGGGCAACAGAGAGGGCGAGTTTGCGCACCGCACGTCGGCTCTGTGGAGGCCCCGGTATGTGTTTATCCACCTCACTGAGGGGCCTTGCAGAAACTGGCGGCTGACAAGGAAGTCCCCAGGGCAGGAAGGAATCTGTGCCATGCGTTCCAATCATCTTCGCGTCTACTACGGTCCCCAGGAAGAGTCCGCCACGGTTCGTATCGCCGACGGCAAAATCCGCGATACGATTAACGTCCCCTTGACGGAAGTTCTACCGCTGCTGGCGGATGCGGTTCGCTCCAATCGCACCTGGCTCCGCGATTTCGCCGACGACGAAGTCAATATTTCGATGGACCTTTACGAAGTTCTTTTGGCCTACCAGCATTATCGCCGTCCCTCGGCCTGATCCGACGGGCGGAAGTCCACAATTCCAGCGTACCCGGCCATTCTCTTCCGAGTTTACTTGAAGCCTTGGCGGATGGCAAGTCCCCAAGGGAACTGCAAAGTCGCTCGTAGTCCCGGCCTCAGCCGGTTTTCTTCGCACATTTTCCGCCGACCACGACCATGAGTACATGGTGCCCGGGCGGTACTACGAGCGCCTTGTCCCCAACTTTGCAGTTCTCCTGGCAAGTCCCCAAGGAATTCCATTCAACCGAGGTGTGCCTCGCCCGGACGTCGCGTTCTCCGGCCGCAACAGCCACAGCGGGTAGATGTCTTCGCGCTGACTCCAACGGCCCTCTTGATTATAATACCTCGTCTTGCCCATTCCTCCCCAGGAACCTCATTCTCGTGGATCCCCTCTTACCAACCGACCCTTCGCCGACCGTGTTGGGCGACGGGCAGCATCCTGCCTCCGATTTTCCGCGTCTCGATCCGGCATTGGCCGAAGCTGCGCCGGAGCGGATTGCAGAACTGATCGACGAAATCAAGCTCTCGGCCGACAAACTAGTGAAGGACCGGACCAGCCGCGGCGACGTCAAGCTCCTGAGCCGCACGCTCCGCGAGCTGCGCTACGCCTTCAAAGTCTTTGCCCCTTACCGCACCTACCGCAAAGTGACCATTTTCGGCTCGGCACGCACCCTGCCCCGTCAGCCCGCTTATCAGCAGGCAGTCGAATTCAGCCGGCGAATAGCCGAGCATCAATGGATGGTTGTCACGGGCGCCGCGGCCGGCATCATGGAGGCCGGGCACGTGGGAGCAGGCAAGGAACATTCGATGGGGCTGAACATCCTTCTGCCCTTCGAGCAGTCATCCAATGCGATCATTGCCGGCGACCCGAAGCTGGTACACATGAAGTACTTCTTCACCCGCAAGCTGATGTTCGTCAAAGAGAGCGACGCCATCTGTTTGTTGCCTGGCGGTTTCGGCACGCTGGACGAGGGCCTGGAGGTGCTCACGCTCTTGCAAACCGGCAAGCGCGATCTGGTGCCCATGGTGATGCTCGACGAGCCGGGCGGCGACTACTGGGCCGCGCTGGAGACGTTCATCCACAAGCAGCTTCTGGCAAAGGCCATGATCAACCCCGAGGATCTGCATCTCTACCGGCGGACCGACCGCGTCGACGAGGCCGTCGAGGAAATGCTGACCTTCTTCCGCATTTATCACAGCATGCGTTTCGTGCACGGCAAACTCGTGCTACGGCTCAACCGGCGGCCCAGTGAAGCCGTATTGGAAACCATTCAGACGCAGTTTGCCGACATTCTTGCCGAGGGGCGATTCGAGGTTTGCGGGCCGTTGCCGGAAGAGAAGGAAGAAACCGCCTTAGCCGCGCTGCCACGGATGGTCTTTCAATACAACCGCTATAACCAAGGCCGACTGCGGCAACTGATCGATTTCCTCAACCGGATTCCGGAGGGGGAGTTGGAGTAACATCATTCTATCGCCGCCTTCACGTCCCCAGGCTCGACACCGCCGACCAGTTCGACGTGGCCCATGCGCGTGGGCAGAATGAATCGCAGCTTGCCATGCTCGACTTTCTTGTCGTGCATCATGGTGGCAAGAATCTTCGCACGATCGAGTTTCGGGGCCTTGGTCGGCAGACCGAGGGTCTCGATCAGGACCTTCTGCCGGGCGACAAAGGCGGCATCGACCCGGCCCAGCCGCTGGGCCAGGCGGGCGGCACACAGCATGCCGATGCTCACCGCCTCGCCGTGCAACAGTTCGCCATAGCCGGTCAGGGCCTCGAAGGCATGGGCGAAGGTGTGGCCATAGTTCAAAACCGCCCGCACGCCGCTCTCCTCGCGCTCGTCCTGTTGGACCACGTCGGCCTTGAGGCGGCAACAGCGGGCGATCACGCGGATCAGCGTCTGGGGATCGCGGGCGACCAGCTTGGCCACGTTGGCTTCCAGGTCGGCAAAGAACTCCGCGTCCAGGATCACGCCGTACTTGAGCACCTCGGCAAGCCCGGAAACGTACTCTCGCTTGGGCAGCGTGTCGAGCGTGGCCGTATCGATGAGCACGCCCAACGGCTGCAAGAATGCCCCGACCATATTCTTGGCCTGCGACAGGTTGATGCCCACCTTGCCGCCCACGGAGCTATCGACCTGGGCCAGCAGGGTCGTGGGGATTTGCAGGAAACGCAGTCCGCGGGCGAAGGTCGCGGCGATGAATCCGGCCAAGTCGCCGACCACGCCACCACCCACGGCCACGACAACCGTCTTGCGATCGGCGCCGATTTCCAACAGGCCTTCCCAGAGTTTCGCGGCCACTTCCACCGACTTGCTCATTTCGCCCGGTGAGACGGCTATGATCGAGACCTCGATCGACTCGCGGACCAGGCTCTCGGCAACCGCCACAGCATGCGGCTCCTGCACGTTCTCATCGGTGAAAATGACGGCATGCGAAACCGTTCCGCGGTCCTTGAGGAAGCTGCCGGCGGCGGCCAGGTTGCCGGTGCCGATTTGAATATCGTAGCTCCTCTCGGCCAGATTGACGCGAACGGTTTGGAAGGCAGGCATGTAAGGCTCTTGTCCAGCGTACTCATCACGCTCCGCCGTGATGGTATTTGCATTCATCACGGCGGAGCGTGATGAGTACGGTTTTCACTTTCCTGTCAGCCGCGCAACGTCCGCGGCGGTAACCGTAATGCGGCGGCAGAAACCCGTGTACAGACGGACGTATTCGAGCTTTTCGGCCTTGGCCGGATCGGCGTGCAACTGGGCCTCGATCCGCTGCCGATCGGCTGGGCTCACCTGCTTCAACTCCTCAGGCCAGATGGTCTCCGATTCTTGGACCAGCGACTCGCGGTAAGGATTCCAGGGATTGGCAGCCATGAATTCAAACCTAAGGATTAAGGATGAGGGATGATGGATGAAAAACCGAGTTACAGGGATTTGCGACAACCATAGGTGCACTATTAAGGAAAATGGCTTGGGATAGGTTCAAATGCTGTATTATATACCCATCCAGCCGCGGTTCGCAACGAATCCGATCTCGTTTCATCCTTCATCCCTCCTCCTTCCCCTTTCAGGCCCGATCCCAGGGGAAGGCGATCACCTCGTCGATACTCCTGGCACCGGCGGCCAGCATCACCAGGCGGTCGAAACCCAGGGCGCACCCCACGGCCGGCGGCAGACCGCGCTCCATGGCGGCCAACAGACGGCTTTCCTCCGGCAGGGCCGTCTTGCCGTCGCCGCGTCGCAGTTCGTTTGCCCGAACATTGCGGCGGCGCAATTCGCCGGCGTCGCACAGTTCGTGATAACCGTTGGCCAACTCCCAGCCCGAGACGTAAAGCTCGAACCGTTCGGCCAGCGGCGGCTCGCCCGGACGGATCTGGGCCAAGGCCGCCTGACTGGCGGGAAAATCGTACAGCAACGCTGGCCTTTCGAGGCCCAAGTGGGTCTGCACGCGCTCGGTCAAGAGCCAATCGAGCCAGCCGTCGCGATCGCCCCTATCCATGCTGTCCGGGGGCCGCGAGCGGCACTCCCAGGCAGCGGCGATCAAGTCTTGGATGTCCGTCGCATGCGGGTCCAGGCCGATGTATCGCTGAAAGGCGTCGGCGTAGCTCAGCAATTCGGCCGGCCCGCGACCGAGGAGCGCCTCGCACAGGTCGCTCGTCAACTGCATGCCGGCACGGAAGTCATCGCCCGCGCGATACCACTCGACGAGCGTGAACTCCGGATTGTGCAGCGGGCCTTGTTCGTCCTGGCGGAAGACACGGCTGACCTGGTAGATGGCCTCGGCTCCGGCCGCCAGGAGCCGCTTCATGGCGAACTCCGGCGAAGTTTGCAGCCAGAAAGTCTGCGACTTTCCGCTGCTTGGACCGACGTTGAACGAGAACGGATCAAGGTGTCGGTCGACGACCGTATCCGCCGAAAGGACCGGCGTTTCTACTTCCAGGAAACCGCGGTCGTGAAAGAACTCGCGAAGCTGCCGCAACAGACGGGCGCGCAGACGAAGGTTCCGCCAGGTAGAACGTCGGAAGGAAGTCGTCGTGGGAGGCGGGCATGGGTGCAGAATCAACAGACAGGTCTCGTTGGTCGCCAAATCAACAACTGCGTAAATCGCCGTAAGGTCTTGCAGTTTAACATCTTTCTCCGAAGGAGGAAACCCGCGGACGGCAAACGGAAGCGGCAACGCTTCTCCTGGACGGCCACCGGGCATCTTGTTTTTCACAAGTATTCCTGTTATATTTCAGAATGGGTTTGTTTTCGACCCCGTACTTACCGCTGATCGAGGAGTAACACGATGTTCAGGATCATCTGCCATTTCCCGTCCGGCCTCGTGCCGTTTTTGATACTTCATGCATCTCTCACCAATGTCGCAGGGGCTTGGGACGCCGCCTGGCAGACAGACTTCCAAGCCGCCCAGGCCAAAGCCAAGGCGCAACGGAAAACCTTGCTCGTTGCTTTCACTGGTTCGGACTGGTGCCCGTGGTGCAAGAAGCTCAAGGCCGAGGTCTTCGACAAGCAGCCTTTCCTGTCCGCGGCCCGAAAGCAATTCGTCCTGGTCGACGTCGATTTCCCGCACGAAAAGAAATTGCCCGACGAACTCAAGCAGCAGAACGGCAAACTGGCGAAAAGGTACAAGATCAACACCTATCCCAGCATTCTGCTCCTCAAGCCCGATGGTGAACTGATCGCCCACACGGGCTACAGTCCCGGCGGACCGGAAAAATACGTCAAGCAACTCACCGGCCTGATGAAGACCTACGAAAGCCTGGTCGAATTGCGGACACAACTGCCCACGGCCACGGGGCTCGATCGGGCAAGACTGTTGGACCAATTAATTGGCGCCTATAACAAACTCGGCAACGAAATCGGAGTTATCGCCGCGTGGCGGAAGGAGATCGTTGCCTTGGACGCGGACAACAAGGCCGGGCTGAAGCGAAAGTACGAGTTCCCCGTATACGTCGACGATGCCCAGAAGGCACTCGGCGCCGCCAAGCCCGTCGTAGCCGAAGCCGCCATCGACAAGGCCCTGGCGCTGCCCGATCTCAACCCGCGACAGATCCAGCGGGCAACGATTGTGAAGAGCAATTGTTGCCTTGCCAGGAAGGATTATCAAGCCAGCCTGGATTGCCTGCGGAAGGCGTTGGAGGCCGCACCCAAAGGCCAAAATGCCGACGCCCTGAAAGCCCTCATCCAGCGATCGGAGAAGCTGCTTGAAGCGCAAAAGGAGAAGAAGACCGACGGCAAAACCCGCCAGCAGGCGAATTCGGCCTGAAAGGGTGATCTCTCTGCCGTGCCCAATGGTGGTGCGGCCGTCGCGGCTGCCGTGGCAGGCGAGACGCCCGCACTACAAGTTATTCCTTACTCCTTCGCCCGTTCCAGATACTCGCCGGTGCGGGTGTCGATCTTGATCAGGTCGCCGATGTTGACGAACACCGGGCACTGGAATTCGGCGCCGGTCTCCACCTTGCAAGGCTTGCTCACGTTCGTGGCCGTATTGCCGCGGGCGCCCGGCTCGCAGTACTCGATCTTCAAAATCACGTGGTTGGGCGGGGTGACGGTGATCGGGCTGCCGTTGTAGAGCACCATGGTGCAGACGGTCGACTCTTTGATAAACTTCCACGTGTCACCCACCTGCTCGGGCGTCAGTTCGTACTGCTCGTAATTGTCGTTGTCCATGAAGACGAACTTGTCACCCTGGCGGTAGAGGTACTGCGCGTTGATCTCGTCAACGTCGGCCGACTCGATGGAGTCGCCGCTCTTCCAAGTGCGATCGATGGTCGTGCCGCGAATGAGGTGTTTGAGCCGGCACTTGTACAAGGCCTGTCCCTTGCCCGGCTTCACAAAATTGCACTCGATCATCAAATAGGGGTCGCCGTCGAGTTTGACCTTGAGGCCCTTCTTGAATTCGCTCGTGTTGATCGTGCCCACTTCAGATTTTCCGTTTCACTTTCAGGTATGCGATTGGTATGTTACGATTGGCCTCTATGGCGACTTCCCCACTTACTTTCGAATCGGGCCCGGGCACCCGCTTGCGGGTCGCGGGTCAGCCGGTCGGCGAGGACTGGCGACCCATCCTCGCTCGGGCGATCCGCGATCCGGTCGAACTCTGTCGTCGACTAGGCCTGGGGGAGGAACTGGCGGCCGAGGCAGCCCGATCGACGGCCGGGTTTGGCGTGCTCGTGCCACAGCCCTACCTGGCCCGGATTCGACCCGGCGACCCCGACGATCCTTTATTGGCCCAAGTCCTGCCCCGCAAGGCGGAACTGGCCGACAACCCACTGTTCGTGCCCGATCCGCTGCACGAGGCAGGGACCGTTCGCACGCTCGGGCTACTGGGAAAGTATAAGGGCAGGTTCTTGATCGTAGCAAGTGGGGTTTGCGCCGTCCACTGCCGTTTCTGTTTTCGGCGGCACTTTCCCTACGTTCAGGCACTTGCCGGACACGCTTGGTCGGGGGTTTTCCAGCAGATCGCTGGGGAAACGGCGATTGCGGAGGTTATTTTCAGCGGGGGCGACCCTTTAACGACCCGTGATCGCCGTTTGGCGGAAATCGCCAGGCAGCTTGCCGATATCCCCCACCTTCGCCGGTTGCGGATTCACACCCGCCTGCCGATTGTGATTCCTCAGCGAGTGAACGATGAGTTGCTGGCCTGGCTGCGGGGCACACGCCTGGCAACCATTATGGTGGTTCACTGCAACCATCCGGCGGAGATCGATGCAGACGTGGCCGCGGCGCTTGGCAAGCTGGTCGACGCGGGCGTTCCGGTGCTGAATCAGGCCGTGTTGATGCGGGGGATCAATGATGATGTCGATGTACTCGCCGAGCTTTTCGGCCGGCTGGTCGATCTGCGTGTGATGCCCTATTATTTGCACCAACTCGACCGCGTGGCCGGGGCCGCGCATTTCGAGGTCCCTGAAGAGCGCGGCCGAGAATTGATTCGCCAGCTCCGCGCCCGGTTGCCGGGCTATGCCGTGCCACGGTACGTTCGCGACAGGCCGGGAGCAGAACATAAAGAGGTCTTGGCATGAGAGACTCCCCTCTCCCGGAGGAAGATGAGACTCGTGTGGCGGCGGCGCCTGACTGTCCGGAGATTTGCCGCACACCGATTGGGCGTCGCTCGAATACCAGCGGCGCACGAATCCGAAACATTTCCTTGACTGAAATTCCAAGTTGCGATAGACTCGATTTCTTGGAATTCTGATGGTCTTTTCCGTGCCGCAATTTCAGCCGCGGTGCAATCGGAAGTTCGGTTGGGGGCAATCTGAACTTTCACTCTTGAGGAGGTAGGAACGTGTTTCATTGGAGTCAGGGGGAGAAGTCAAAAAACGGCCCCCAGAATAGGAAGAATTCACGGTATAGGAAGGTTGCGCAAGGCCGCACCCGAAACTGCTCCGTCGGCTTCGAGTCGCTGGAGAACCGCCAGTTGCTTACCTGCAGCCCGATGTCCCTTTTGGGCCTCGGATTAGGTGGGATCCCGGCCCTGACAGCCGCGCCTACCATCAGCCCAACCCCGACGTCCACCACCCAGGCCGCGACGCAGACCGCTCTGGTGGCGTCCAATCTCACCCCTAGCTATGGCCAGAATGTGACGCTTACGGCGACCGTCACCACCGGCAGCGGCGCGGTGACTGGGTTGGTTCAGTTCTCCGACGGCACGACCGTGATCGGCACCGCGTCTTTGCGGAACGGCGTCGCCCAAATTCAAGTCGGCAACTTGGCCCCGGGAGCCAGCCATAGCCTGACCGCCCAATACATGGGCAGCGACAGTTACGCGGCAAGTGTGTCCCCGACGGCCATTAACGCCACGGTGACCGTCAGCCAGACGCCAACCATCACCCTGCTCTCGGCCTCGAGCAATCCGGTCGCCACGGGGCAGCCCTTGACGCTTCTCGCCCAAGTCTTGCCGAATTACACGACCGGGCCCGTCTCGGCCGCGGCAAATACCTCGCGCCTGTCGGGCTTCCTGGGCGGGCTGTTCGGCCGGGGTGGTTTCGGCGGACAGTCCAACGGTCTGGCGCCCACGGGCACCGTCGCCTTCCAATACACCACCGGTACCGGCACGACCGCCGTTACCACCACGCTGGGAACCGCCTTGCTGAACAACGGGCAGGCCGAACTGACCCTTGCCGCGGCCACTCTGGCCGGGCTGCCGGCCGATGCGAGCATTTCGGCGGCCTACTCGGGCGACACCAACTACGCGACCAGCGATTCGCAGACGATTTCCGAGTCGAACGGTACGAGCGTTTCGTCGGCGCGGGTCTTCGTACAAGCGGCCCGCACGGTGACCGAAGGCGCCGCAGCAACGCTTTCGATCACCGTCAAGCCCGCCAAATCGGCTACGGCAGCCATTGCTTCCACGGACACGGTGACGCTGTATGACGCCACGACCGGGCTCTTGTTGACGCCGTCCAGCGGAAGCGCAACGACGAATACCAACCCCGTGCCCCTGACGGTCGGAACGAGCACGGCAACCGGCAGTTTCTCGACGACGTTTACCACTCCGGGTCTGCACCTCATCATCGCCACGTTCAGCGGCGACAGCAACTACGCCTCCGAGGAGGCTATCATCTCCGTTTATGTCCAGTCCAGCGGCACCGGCAGTGGCCAGGGGGGCTTCGAAGGGGGCGCCTTCGGTGCGCCCGTGACGGGCCTGCCTTCCCACTCGACTTCGACAACCTCGGCCACCCAGGCCGCGACCACGACCGCCCTGGCCGTTTCCAACGCCACGCCCGACTACGGTCAGCAGTGCGCCCTGACGGCGACGGTCAGCACGTCCAGCGGCACGCCCACCGGGCTGGTCCAATTCTCCAACGGCTCGACCGTGGTCGGCACGGCATCCCTCCGCAATGGCGTCGCCACGCTGCAGATCGGCAATCTGGCGGCCGGCAGCTACAGCCTTACCGCCCAGTACATGGGCAATGCCAACTACCTGGCAAGCTCGCCGTCGTCGTCCGTCGCGGTCACGATCGGCCAGACGCCAACCACCACGCTCTTGTTGTCCTCGCCAAGTCCGGTTGACCCGACAGGACAGGCCCTGGCGCTGATCGCGCAGGTCTCGCCGAACTACAATTCTGCCACCGGCAGCGGCACGACAGCCGCTTCGCGCATGGAGAGCTTGCTGGGCGGGCTCTTTGGCTGGGGCGGACCTGGCGGTTTGCGTGGACCTGGCGGACAACTGTCCAACGGCCAAGCGCCCTCGGGCACCGTCACCTTCCAATACACCACTAGTGCCGCAAATCACAATTGATGGTACATGAAGAGCTTGTTTTGCCCAGATTCCGGCAAATTCTTGTTTCCTCAGACGGCGCATTTTGCCCTATTTCAATTGCAACAAAAGACCTTCCTCCTGTCTGATATGACCGTGATGTCTTACGTCTCGGTCTCAAACAGGAGGAAGGATATGTCTGGCAAGGCGGCCAAAATCATGCTGACGGAAAGGCAACATGTAATTTTGCAACAGATCATCCATTCGACGACCGCGGCCCAACGGCTCGTCGAGCGTGCGAACTTGATCGTACTGGCATTCGGCGGGATGTTCAATGGGGCGATCAGCGGCATCATCGGCTTGCGGCGCAAGCAGGTCGGTCTGTGGAGGCGACGTTGGAAGCAGTCGTTCGACGCGCTCGTGGCCATCGAGTGTCGCGAATCGCAGGCCGCACTTCGCCGCGCCGTTGAAGATGTCCTGGGGGACGCCCCGCGAAGCGGGTCGTCGGGCAAATTCACCGCCGAACAAGTCACGCAGGTTCTGGCCGTGGCCTGTGAACCGCCAAGCCAATCGGGGTGGCCGATTGACGAATGGACTGGGCGAGAGCTCGCCGACGAACTCGTTCAGCGCGGGATCGTGTCGTCCATCTCGATCAGTCAGGTCAACCGTTATCTGGCCGAAGCTGAACTGCAACCGCATCGCAGCAAGTATTGGCTCAACACTACCGAGAAAGACCCGCAATTATTCGCGCAACAAGTCCAGGTCGTCTGTCAGTGTTACCTGGAGGCTCCGGAATTGTATTTTCAATACCACACGCACACGGTCAGCGTGGACGAGATGACGGGCACCCAGGCCTTGGAGCGCAACGCGAAGACAATACCGATGAAGCCCGGTCAGCCGGCACGGATCGAATTCGAGTATACTCGTCGCGGCACCTTGTGTTTGACCGGGAACTGGCATGTGGTGCTCGGACAAATGATCGCGCCGACGGTCGGCGCGACACGGACGGAGGAGGATTTCTGTTGCCATATCCAGCAGACGATCGCCACTGATCCGGGGGCTGGCTGGGTGTTTGTGGCGGACAACTTGAACACACACTGTAGCGAGAGCCTCGTGCGTTACGTTGCGCGGCTGGAGGGAATGGACCCGAGCCTGCTGGGCCAGAAAGACAAGTCCGGCATCCTGAAGTCGATGGCCAGCCGTAAGACCTTTCTTTCCGACCGCAACCATCGGATCTGCTTCGTGTATTTACCGAAGCACAGTTCGTGGTTGAACCAGATCGAAATCGTGTTCGGCATTGTGACGCGGCGTGTTGTACGACGCGGCAACTTCAAGTCGATTGAAGCTTTGCGGGTGCGACTCCTGGACTTCATCGACTACTTCAACCGCACGTTTGCCAGACCGTTCCGCTGGACCTATACCGGGCGTCCCGTGACGGCCGCCACCGTCAAACGCCCGGCGACTTGGAAGGAAAAATGGGTAAGTCGCCGACAATCTGGTGAAACCTCGGCCTTGGTGGGCTGACAAATGTGATTTGCGGC
>CAWDQE010000002.1:0-26399 GCA_963804375.1 uncultured Planctomycetia bacterium | reverse complement strand
GTGCACGAGTAGTGAAACGCCCGCTCGTTCAGGCAGCTTTGCGTTGGGGCGGGCCGAAATCGATGGGGAGCCGCTTCGAGGGCATCTTGGAACGCACGAGACTGGGCAGCAATTTTTGCAATCCCTCGATGCGGGTAACGACGTCGACGATCTGTTTGTCGCCGCTCAAGAATTGCTGATGGTGCTGCTCCAAGACTTCCGCCTTGAGCCGCGCCAACTGGGTCAGGCAGGCACTCAGCTCGACCTCGCCGAATTCGCCCTGGTAGGCGGCCCGTTGCGCGTCGAGGTCCAGTAGCGTGCATTCCTGCTGATAGGATCCCACGTCGACTTTCTTGCGGCGGATCCAGTGCCAGGCGAGAAGAATGGCCGAGAGGGTCGAAACCATCGAGCCGATCAGCCCTTGAAGCTTGGTCAGCAGTTTCTGAATCTGCGGGGGATCGGAGCGGTGGATGTAGGCCAGCGTGCCGCGATGGGCCGGATAGTCGCCCGACCGCTGGAGCAAGGCGGGATCGAGTTTCTTGATGTTTGCCCGGCAAGCGAAATCGCTTTCGTAGAAGACCTCAAGCAACCGCTCGACGGCAAGACTTGGCACGGCGCGATGCGCGACGAGCACGCCTCGGACCCCAATCGAGTGGATCTGCTGCGGCGGCACCGCGGGACTGACGCCATAGGCATCGGCCGGGATCAAGATATCTTCATAGCAGGGTTTCCGCAGCGAGAGGGCATCACCCATCGGCAAGTCCAGCAATTGATAGCCGAACTGCCGCACGAGCTTTTCGCCCAGCGGCGAAGGCAAGGGCGAGAGGCTGAAAATTGCGTCGGGCATCGCATTGGGCGACTTCAGCATCTCGTCATAGGCCCGCGAATCGACAACGAAGTCCTTCCCGCCGGTCAAGCCCACGAACTTCAGTACTTCTTCGGCCACGCACCGCACTTCCGCGCCCGGGGCGCCCATGAAGACCGCATGGCCGCGAAGCCCCGCAATTCCCTGCTGGTACACCTCGGGCTTGACGAACAGGTGCAACGTCTGACAATCGAGCATGGTCACCTGCCGCACCTTTTCTTCGGGGACGGACAGGCCAGCCGGAACAATCGCCGCATCCAACTCGTGCTTGCTGACCTGGTCCAGGGCCTCCAGCGCCTGATGGTTCCAATGGATTTCGATCTTCAAGTCTCGCGATTCGGCCTCTTCGCAAAGGATATCGGTCAGGCCTTCGCGATATCTCAATTCCATGCCGGCCCCGAGCTTCAGGGACTCGACCTTCGTCTGGTTGAAAAGGTACCAGAGGCCCACGGCCGCCCCCAGGGCCAGCAAGGCGAGCACGGCGAAAATGTGCCTGCTCATCTGCTTGGGAGGGGTTAGCGGAGGAGTCGGTAAGGGAAGTTCGGCCATCGTTTGCCTCGTCGCATGGGAGAAGTCGACAAAGATGCACGTCAGGCTTTCCAGCCTGCCTTGTCAGGCTCGGGTGCCATGTACCCATGGTCGGCCTGACGTACTTGGTGTTCTGTCGGGTGGTTGTTGTTCGCGCTGCGCGGGTCGCGATTTATCCGCAATCTGGCCTCGACTGTCAAGACGAATCTCGTTCTTGTTAATCTGGGATGACTGCGGTGAATTCGAGGTAGATTTGTGTGCCAGTTATGTGGTTTATGCCGCATGTTCTTCGCGTCATGCCTATGACGGATCTAGCGGTTCTCCCGCGCACAACTTTTCCAATGTCAGGGTTGTGCCGGTGCTGCCGATGGTAACCACGGAAACGGTTATGGTTCTTTTGCCCGCTTGCGCTGATTTGCGATTTGTGTCGAAGGTGGTTCTTTTGACCGCCTGCGCTGATTTGCGACTTGTGGGGAAAGATCCGCCGAAGTAACCACTGCCTACCGCCGCCGCGAGGAGTTCAACCATGCAGCATGCCTACCGACACACCTACCTGTTCTGCGTTGCCGCCGCAGCACTCTGCCTGAGCGGATGCACGAGTTTCTCCGACTATGTTCACCACGGCTTCAAGGTGGGACCCGAGTACACCGCGGCCAAGGCCACGGTCGCACCGGGCTGGATCGACTCCACCGACATCCGCGTCCGCAGCGACGCCGCCGACCTGAGCCGCTGGTGGGCCGTTTTCAATGACCCTGTGCTCAACGATCTGGTCGTCCACGCCTATAACCAGAACATCAATTTGAAAGACTACGCCACGCGGATCCTTCAGGCCCGGGCGTCGCTGGGGATCGCGGTGGGCGAAATCTTCCCTCAGACGCAGCAGGCTACGGGCAGCGTTACCCACAACCAGGCATCGACCGCCTCGGCGGCCGCCCTGACCGAGGGTTACGTGTACAACAACGTGAATCTCGGCTTCAACCTGGCCTGGGAACTGGACTTCTGGGGGCTGTACCGCCGTCAAGTGCTGAACGCGCAGGCCAATTTGGACGGGTCGGTCGAGAACTACGACGCCGTGCTGGTCACCTTGTTGTGCGATACGGCACAGTACTACATCACCATGTGCGAGACGCAGGAACGGATCGAACTGGCCAGGCACAACGTGGAACTGCAAACCGAGGTCCTGAAGATCGTCCAGGCCCGCCGCGACGCCGGAACCGTCGGGGAACTGGACCTCGACCAGCAACAAAGCACGCTCTCACAGACCGAGGCCTCGATCCCGGCGTTTCAAATCACGCTGCGGCAGGCCCAGGACCAGCTTTGCACCTTGTTGGGCATTCCGCCCACCGACCTGCAAGCCCGCTTGGGGCGGCGGCCGATTCCCACGGCGCCCAAGGAAGTCGTGGTGGGCATTCCGGCACAATTGCTGGAGCGGGTCCCCAGCGTCCGCAGCGCCGAGCGGGCCTGCGCGGCCCAGGCCGAGCAAATCGGCATCGCCCAGGCCAATTTGTACCCCCACATCTCGATCACCGGTTCGTTGGGCTGGTCGGCCGTGAATGGCTCTCAACTGTTTACTCCTGCCGCCTTTGACGGCAGCGTCGGGCCGTCGTTCCAGTGGAACATCCTCAACTACGGCCGGATCAACAACAATGTCCGCTTGCAGGATGCCAAGTTCCAGCAGACCTTGCTGGACTACCGCACCGCCGTGCTGACCGCCAACCAACAGGCCGAGGACGGACTGGTCTCCTTCCTGCAATCCCAAGAGCAGACAAGACTGCTGACCGAGAGCGTTATCGCCGCCGAAAAGGCCTTCAAGATCGTCGTCGCCCAGTACAAGGCGGGCACGGTCGACTTGAACCGCGTCGCCACCATCGAAACCAATCTGGTGCAGGAGGAGGACCTCCAGGTCCAGGCCCGCGGCCAGATCGCCTTGGGTCTGGTCCAGGTTTATCGGGCATTGGGCGGCGGCTGGCAGATCCGCCTTGGTCAGGGCGCGGTGCCCGGATCGCAGCCAGCCCCGGCGGCCGTGGAGAGAGCGCCGCTGCCGGCGCCCAACCTAGAACCGGCCCCGCTGCCTCCGCCGCAGGCGAAATAGCGGCGGAACCGCAGCGGAGCCCCATCCGGCAAAACGTAGGGTGGGCCGAGTAACACGAGTCCCACCGTGGAATACGCGGGAAAATGGTGGGACTCGTTTTACTCGGCCCACCCTGCTGCTTTCACTCGGCCCACCCTACTGTTTCTGCCGCACCCAAACCCGGCGAAGCCGAATTTCCTGCCGCGGAAACAGATTTTTCCGACCCCCGCTGGAAATCAAGCGAAAAACCGGTTACTATCCAAGCAGGGACTGAGTCGAAAAACCGAAAACCTTTGGAGGTGTGCCGTGTCTTGGAATTTCCGAAAATCAAGTGCGTTGGTGTGGCTGGGGCTGGGGCTTCTGGCCGGATTACTCGTGGCCGGCTTTTGGCCAAGCGTGCCTTTGCATGCCTCAGCCACCGACAAAATCGAAAGCTTCAGCATGGCCACCGGGTCGGTCGAACCCGATTACGAGGCCGTCTATTTCCTCGACCACCTCACGGGCGACTTGCACGCCTATTGTGTCGGCCGCATGGCCAACGGCGGTTACGGTGTGGTCCAACACTGGTATCGCAACGTGCTTCAAGATTTCAAGACCGACGAGGACAAGACTCCCAAGTTCATCATGACAACCGGCAACTGTGACCTCAACCGCCGCGGTGGTGGCCAAGTGCAGCCCAGCAGGGCCGTGCTCTTTATTGCCGACGTGGCCAGCGGCATGTGCGGCGCCTATGGCGTGCCCTACAATTCGGCGCGGCACAATGCCGGTCTGCCCGATCTTGGCGGCAATATCGCCCTGGTCTGCGGCTTCCCGATCCGCAAGATTACCGCGGCGCCCGCCACCGGTAAGAAGGGCAAAGTCGCCGAGTAGTTTTGAGCGTTGGCGAGCCGTCTTTGCCCGGTCGTGGGCTGGGAACAGATCCGGGGCACCCGCAAGCGCGTGCCCCGGATCTGGTCCCACCCTACGGTCTGCTCGCAAGCGGGATCGGGTTGACATTCGGCCGCAGCAATGTACCCTTTCCGGGGTGCGCGCTGCGCACTCTCGTGCCGAACTTCGCGAGTGTAACAACTGTGACGCCTTCGTTGGGTTTGCTGCTGACGACTTGTCTCCTGATGGCTGCCCCGGCCCAGGAAGAGGACCCTTCTGCGCGGGCCCAGGCGACCTTGCAGCGGGCTGCCAAGCTGCCGCCGGACCATCAGCGGGCCTGGTTGCGGCTGGTCGAGCAACGCTACGCCTGGGCAGTTCTTCTCACGTTGAAGCCGGAGGACGCCCAGCGCGAGCGAGACAGGGTGGCGCAAATCCTCCGCCAAAAAACCGTCGCTTGGAACGATCTGCTCACTTTGTTGCGGCAACTCGACCAGCGCGAGAAGGCAGCCATCGCCCGCATGGTGCGACAGTACCGTACCGAAGTCTATGATACCTTCGGCAAGCGGCCCCGCGACCTGGTCGATCGGCAGGAGGCCTGGTACCGCATCTGGTCGCTGTGGGAAAAGGCCGGCAGCCCGCCCGAACAGCAAGATCGTCTGATGGACTGGCTGGCCGACGCGATAAAGGCTTCTGCCAAGGATGCAATCGGTCCGCTGCCGGCCGATCCGAAGTTCGGCGACGATGTCGAGCTCGTTTCCGAGCAACTTGTCAAGCAGTTGGCCAAACCGCCGGCTGCGCAGCCCGACGGAACCGGGCCCGCCGCCGATCGCCTGCCAGGTCCGGAACTCCAGGCCCGCTCGCCGCTGCCGCTGTCGGTTCCCGAACCCCGGCGGGCCATCGCTCCGACCAGGCTGCCGGCCGAGGCAATCGCAGCCCGGCGTGCCGCGGACCTCGTGCGGCTGCCGTTGTCTGCCGAAGCGCCGCCGGCAGTTGTGCCGCCGCTGCCAAGCATGCCGCCGATTGCCGCGGACGATCTCAAAAAGCTGACGACGCCACCCGCATCGCGGCATCAAGCCCTGGCGGTGGTAGTCCAACGCGAGGCATGGATCGCAACCGAGAGTTCTACAAGAGTGGTTGCACAAGCGGGACCCGGCGACGTAAGGCCACAAGCGACAAGCGCGAAGCGGCAACCCTCGGAGCCGCCGCCGCTGCGGACCCTCCAGCCGCCCGAGCAGCCGGTTGCCGCTGCGGCGCCGGTCGCCGCCGCGCCACGAGCGATCTCGCCAGCGGAAAACGCAGCGATCGAAGCGGAGGATCCCAGCCAGCTCGTAGCGCACCACGACGTGGCGGCCCAATTGTCGCCGAAAGCGGCCGCGTTCGCCGTGCCGCCGCCGCAGCGGCCGACGGAATACCGGGTCGACCGCAAGCCGCTTGGGCCGGATGCCATGGCCGGCCAAACCCAGCCGCCCGCGCCGCCTGCCGCCCAGGCCGACCAGCACGCGCAGGTGAATGTCGAGGAATTGGGCACGCGGATCGAGGGCATCAACCTCAGCCTGCGGAACCTGGAGGCCGAGCTCAACGAGAAACGCGACTTCTCTGCCGATCAATTGGACTCCCTGCTCAGCCGGCTGGACATCCTCGTGCTGCGGCAGAAAGACCTGACGCTGTTCCGCGACCTGATCACGCCCCGCGAGCAGGCCAAGGTCGGCCAGATCGATTCGTCGCGATCGGTCGTGGCCAGCATGGGCACCCGCATCTCCGAGTTGCGGGCCCGCGTCCGTGCCAACGAGGCCCTGCCCGGGCCCGATCGGACCGCCGTGCTCAAGCATCTCGACGAGCTTTCTGACCGGCTGGCCACGATGACGGCCGAGAAATAATTGGCAGCCACGTCGGCCGGAACAAGCGTGCGCAGTTCCGGCATTCTTGTCTGCCGCTTGAGATTCTTTTCCGGAACTGTGCAGGCTTGTTCCGGCCTACTATTACCGCACCCTTCGCGCGAGGCACCATTCGCAGTGCGGTATAATTATTAAGTTGATCCCCACGCGCCTCCGATCGTCCCATGTCCGAAATGTCCTTTCCCGCCGAACCGCAAGACAACTCTCCGGGGCACCCGCGCAGCAGGGTCGCGGAGAAGGTCCGCGATTTTCCCCAATCGCCGGGCGTCTACCTGATGAAAGACGGGGCCGGACGGGTGATTTACATCGGCAAGGCCAAGAACCTCCGTGCCCGCGCCGGCAGCTATTTTCTGAAGGCGGCCGCCGAAGACTCTCGTACCGCCCAACTGGTGCAGGAAATCCGCGACATCGACTACCTGTTGGCCGAAAGCGACGTCGACGCGCTCCTCATGGAAGCCCGGCTGATCAAGGACATCCTGCCGAAATATAATCGCGACCTGCGCGACGACAAGACCTTTCCCTACCTGGAAATCCACACGCACGAGGAATTTCCCCGCGTGGAAATCACCCGTACGCCCCGCGACCGCGGCAGCAAACTCTACGGACCGTTTACCAATACCCGCGGCCTGCGGGCGCCCTGGGGGTCTTGCAGAAGATCTTCAAGTTCCGTACGTGCGGGCTGGACATCGCCGCCGACGATCCGCGCTGGCGGTGGTTCCGGCCGTGCTTGCTGGCCTCGATCCGCCAATGCTCGGCCCCTTGCAACCTGCGGATCTCGAAGGACGAGTACCGCAAGAGCATCTATCGCTTGCAGCAATTCCTGGAAGGCAAGAAGCAGACCCTGCTGGACGAAATGCGGCGGGAGATGGAGACGGCCGCGAAGCAGCTCCAGTTCGAAGAGGCGGCTGGGCTCCGCGACGAGATCCATCTCCTGGAGACGCTCGACCAGCGCGGCAAACTCGACAAGCACGTGCAGCCGGAGGTCTTTCCGGTGGACCCCAAGAAGGGATTGGCCGGCCTGCAAAAGGTCTTGCACCTCGCCGCCGCGCCGCGCTCCGTCGAGGGCATCGACATCGCCCACACCGCCGGCACGGAAACAGTGGCCAGCGTAGTGCGGTTTATCGACGGGCTGCCGTTCAAGCCGGGCTATCGGCGGCTGCGGATCCGTTCGGTCGATGGCGTCGATGATTTCGCCAGCATCCACGAGGCCGTTTCGCGGCGGTTCCAGCGGCTGGCCGAAGGAGCGGTCGCGACCCGGAGTACCGGGTGCCCCGACGCCCTGCCGGACATCCTCTTGATCGACGGCGGCAAGGGCCAGCTTCACGCGGCGGTTTGTGCGCTGGACGCGCTGGGGGTGCGGCCGGCGACGGTCCTATCCCTGGCCAAGCGCGAGGAAGAAATTTACGTGGCCGGCGGCGACGAGCCATTGCGGCTGAGCCGTCACAGCTATGCCCTACGGCTGCTGCAATACGTCCGCGACGAGGCCCACCGCTTTGCCCAGCACTATCACCATCTCCTGCGGAAGCGCTCCACGCTAGGGGAGGAGTGATGCCTTACGGGCGTGCCGAAGCGGAGCGGCAGCGTGCTGAGCAATTGGCCGAGCGGCTCCGGCAGCTTGGCGTCGAGCCGCCAAAGCCGTAGCGTTCTGCTCCATTATCCGCAACACCCGCGTAATCCGCGGTTCAATTCGTGACGAAATCCGATGTCGTCGCTGAATTCCCGTTTATCGTAGAAGACGGGTCAGGTATATTACGCTTCAGCGAGGTGATTCCGACGGCCAAGGAGCCGTTCGCCCCGTTTTACCGTTCATGGCGAAGCAGGCTCGCAAAGCGATGATCCAACGATGCCTTTTCCACCCTGATTTCATGGTATTTGTCGCCAGCGCGATCCCCGGACCGGCGAGGGCGCTATGACGGCCGTGCCGCAGAAGGACGATCGATTCAAGGCGGCGGACTGCCTGCCCGCCTTCTTCACGCTGGTCGTGGGGGCAATGTTTGGCGGCAGCATGATCTTCCTCACGCCGCCCTTCAACGCTCCCGAGGAGGGCCAGCACTTCTATCGGAGCTATCATTGCTCGCAAGGGAAAGTTTACGCCTCCAGGAATGGCGACCTGGTCGGCGACGAATTGCCGGCCTCGCTGGAAGAAGCCATCGAGGCGACCCTCGCGCATCCCCGAAGCGAGTATGAATTGCGGATATCGGCGGAGAATCTCAAGAAAGGCCTGCTGGTCCCTCTCGATCCGCCGCGACGGAAATTCCTCGGGTTCCCGGTCACAGCCCGCTATAGCCCCGTGCCCTACCTGCCGGCGGCGACGGCCATCTGGGCCGGGCAATGCGCGGGACGGACGGCGCTGGAAGAGTTGTATCTTGGGCGGGCCGGCACTTTGATCGCCTACCTGCTCCTGGTGGTTGCGGCGGTTTGGCTGATGCCCATCCAGAAATGGACGCTGGCGCTGGTGGCGCTCATGCCGATGTCGGTTTTCCTCGCCGCGTCGATCACGGCAGATGCCCTTTCGATCGCTTTGTCGCTGCTGGCCATCGCCATGATTCTGCGTTTGGTCCTGCGGGCGGAGAGCGCCGGCCGGGGCAGCCTGTGGCGGCTGGGAGCGATCTTGCTGCTGGTCGCCCTGGCGAAACCCGGGTACGTCTTGATCGCCTTGCTCTTCCTGCTGGTCCCCAAGGACAAGTTCTCCGATCGGCGGCGGTGCTGGCGGGCCCGGGCATGGCTGGTCGGCCTTCCGCTGGCGGCCAGTATCGCCTGGGTGCTTTCCGTGCGCGGGCTGTGCGTGGCGCTGCGTCCCTGCGTTGACATGCAAGCCCAGGCCTGCTGGATGCTGTCACATCCCTGGACCTATCTGAAATCGTTGGAGATGATCATCAACGATCCGTACCTGCATGCGATGGTCATCGCCACGCTCGGCTGGGGTACGCTCTTCCTGGCACCGGCCATCTACGGGATTTATTGGACCGGGCTGCTGGCGACGGCAGTATTTGACGGAGGTCAGGACGACGTGCGGTTGCCCATCTGGACGCGGATGGTCTCGATCGAAGTCTACTTCCTGGTCCTGGCCGTGATCGCGACGCTCACCTACCTGGCGTGGCACGCCGTGGGAGAACGCATGATCCACGGGATCCAGCCGCGGTACTTCGTCCCCGTGCTGCCGCTGCTGCTCTTGCCCTTGCGCGGCAGCGCGAGAGTGGCGTCCAGCCGCTTCTCCCGCTGGCTCGTTCCGGCGCTGGCAATCGTGGTCGTCATGATCGGCATGGGGGCCACGTGGCAGGCGGTGATTGCACGGCACTACTGGCATTGACAACCAAGAGAGCGCCGCGCTTCAGCTTGCCGCGATCGTCAGGCCACATGGACCCGAACTTTGCGGCGCAGGAGCGAAGCGTAGACTTTCAGATGCCGGTCGGCAATGTGGCCCCAGTCGAAGTCCTTGGCTTTCCGGCGGCCACCGCGTCCCAGACGCCTTGCCAGTCCTCGGTCCCGTGCCAGACGGGTCATGGCCGCGGCCAATTCGGCCGGTGCGTCCGCAGTAACGAGAAGGCCCGTTTCGTTGTGTACGATGGTAGTCACCAGGCCAGGTATTGCCGTGCCGATCACGGGCACGCCGGCCGCGTAGCTCTCCAACACCACCAGCGACGCCGCCTCCGAGATCCGAGACGGAATGACCGTGCCCAGGCAATTCTGCAAGAGATAGGTTTTCTCCATGCCTTGCACAACGCCCGTGAAGTGCACGCGCTCGGCCAAGCCCAATGCGGCGGCTTGCGACTTCAACGCCGGCTCTTCGTCGCCGGTCCCGGCAATCACCAGTTGCACCGGAATGTCGTCGGCAATCTGCCGTAACGCGACGAGCAATTGGTCTCCGCCCTTGCGATGGATCAGTCGTCCCAGAAAGAGAAAGTACTCTCCCGGCCGCAGGCCGTCCGGGACCGTGGGCGGCCGGGGCGCCGGCGCTGAATGCCGCCAGGTCGACGCCATTGGGAATGGATACGATATGGTTCGCCGCGGGACAATGGCGGCGGTAATTACGCTCGACCGAATCGTTGATCGAGACCAGCATCGAAGCATGACTCAGGACGTAGGCAACGCGATCGGGCACTTGGGGCTTGGCCATCAGGCAACTCTCCGGCGCGATATCACAACCGTGGCTGGTGATTACCAGCGGCATCGCGCGCGGTTCGCTCCAGCGCATGGCGATATAGCCGGCCGGATAGACATTATGGGCGTGCAGGACGTTCGAAGCGGTGGTCACGATAGGCCGTGGTCAAATGCCCCGCATAGGAATCGAGAAAATGTCGCGTGGAAAAGTAACGGCGATGCCGGACCACCGGATAGGGCAGCAACGGGCCCCCGTCGCTTTGGCCATGCCGCTGCTGGAGGGTCAGCACCACGACTTCATGGCCGCGGGCAAGAAACTGCCGGGCCAGGGCGTCAACCACCAACTCTTGTCCGCCCACCATGGGTAAGGCGGTCTCGGTATAGAGGCATATTCGCATTCACGAAACCTCCCGTGCGGAAATGGTCCTGCACAAACAGGGCGAAACTTCCGCAGCAGGTCCTGTATCCGGGCGAGTGACAGGTGCAACCGCGTTCATAAGTATATGAGCACTCTTCGCGCCGGCCAGATCGAAATTGCCCATGGTCGCGGCATTCACCGCTACGCAGAAGGGTAATACTCTCAATATCGTGTTAAAGTCTAACGAACTTGCGGGTTTTTCTGATTGCGGGGAGATTACTCAGAGGAGTTTGGACCCAAAAGACACGGGAGCGGCAGTGGAAGACGTTGACGCAACCCGCGATACGATATAGACTTTCAACATTTCCGGGCCCGTAGCTCAGCGGTTAGAGCAGGGGACTCATAATCCCTTGGTCGTAGGTTCGATCCCTACCGGGCCTAGTCATGCAAATCCTTCCGAAATTGGGAGTTACGTCGCATATGATCCCCCGGCATCACCCGCAAATACCCTTGACACTCCATAAACACTCCACATTCCATTTTGGAAACAGTCATTTACGTTTCTTTCTGGACCAACAAGAACGGCGGTCAAGTGGCCGCCGTTTAGCCCCGCGAAGCCCAGGAAGAGCAGGGTATTTTTGAACCCCTGCTCTAAGGCTGTTCGGATAGCGGCTTTAGGAAGTCCGGCACGTGAAGACGCTCGACAGCCCCGTCCAGTTGACGGGCCATGTTGATATACTTCTTGGTCGTCAGGTAGCTCTTGTGCCTCATCAGCGATTGCAGGGCGTCACCACCCAGTCGCGGGGCGTTCATGCTGGCAAACGCTTGTCGGAAGTCGTGGAACCCATACAAGTGGCACGCATCGGTGTGCTCGTGCTTCTCGTGGCAAGGCAGGTCGATGACCCGATTACCGGCTTCATCCGTTGCGGCCTGCTGAATTCGGGCGAATTCGACCCACAGCGTTCGCTCGTGATGCGGCCAAGCGAACACGATCGAGCCAAGGTCAACCAGCTTCCGCAAATGCTCGACGACGATTGGATGCAGGGGAACCCGCTCATCTCGTCTGCCCTTGTTGTCCTCGTGCCAGGTGATCGCCTCTCCCCTGTCGAGCGAAACGTCATCCCAACGCAATGCTGAGCGGCTCACTAATCCGCCAACCGGTCATGTAAATGAAGACGAGCAGGGCGTGCCACCAATCGGCCGGCGTGTATACATCCGACTCGGGCCGCTCTGCGGCATCGCAGGCCGCGTATATGGCGGCGAAGTGCTCCGGCGTGACGTAGCGAATGAGCTTTTCTGGCTCTTTCACCATGCGGACCTTCGGTATCGTCGGCAGATACCCCCACTCGTGAGCCACCCGCAGTACCGCACGAAGGTGACGCAGTTCCTTATTTACCGTGGCAGGAGACACCGTACTTTCAGCCTTCTGGCCCTCCTCCAAGCGACGTTTGGAAACATATTCGTCGATAGTCTGCGTCTTAATCCGCTGCACGCGTCCGGGCTTGATGATTCGCTCGAAGTGATCCAGAGCGTTGAGTGTACATCGCTTACTCTGCGGCTCCATGCCGCCCCCGATCTTCGATTCCCACTCCTCCCGGAACTTGTCCCAGTGCTTGCGACTCTCATTCTGGTATGTCCCAGCCGCCAGTTCCCCCTCCTTCTTACGGGCGTACTTCTCCGCCCTGCTCTTGCTGCCGATCCGCTTGGACCGCTTACTGCCCTCAGGATCGATCCACCCCGCCGACCAGGGGGCTTTGTCGCCCAGTTTCTTTTTCTGACGATGATCTTGAAAAGTCCATGCTCGCATTGTGCCAAATCTCCCTTTTTGCCGACGCCTGTCTCGCTTGGAGCAGGCCATCATCCCACCTAAAATGGTGGACTACCCTGCCCGCAACACGCTGGCAAGGCACGGCAGTGGAAATTGTTACGAGATTCGACAAGCAGGCAACTTGACGAGGGGCTATTCCGGACCGATTCCCTTCCGGTTCCGCCCCTGTGCCGATCGGCCTAAGAGGACACTTTCTTGCCCTTTGGCCCTTGGCGTTTCTGCTGGGATTGCCTGGGACGCTTCCGCGGCGGAGCTGCCTTGAACACATCAAGGTTTGGCATGTAAACCCTGTACCCAGTTCCTTTCTTCTCCAGCGGAATGGCATCCAACCTTCCCTTCGCGATCCAGTATCGGATCAGACGTGCTTTGCTGTCTGGTCGCTCACAGTCTTTGCCATACACATAGTCAACGATCTGCCCCATTTTCATAACTTGCCGCGGCCCACTTGCATGGTCAGGCGTGCTGGCTGGGGCTGGACTAGGCAGCTTGGGCGGCGCGGTTGGCTTGGGCGGCGTGGTCGGTTTGGCCGATTTCGCCGGTTGCGCCGGTTTCGCCGGTGTGGGCAGTGTGGGCAGCGTGGACGGGCTCGTGATAGGTGGCGTGGACGCTGTGGGCATGGACGGCATGCCCCATGCTCGTTCGAGGCTGCGTCGCAATGAGCGACCAGTAACGCCGGATTGTCGCAGTTGGTCGAGTATTCGGCGGCGTGCAACCTCGTCTTTAACTTCATCCGCCAACCTTGTCCCACTCGGATCCATTTTGAGCAAAGCCTGAGTTGCTTCAAACCTAGTCTCAGCGTTGTCATCTTGGGACGCCGTCTCAAGCAAGAGACCGAACACTTGTTCGACATCCGCTTCGAGCCAGGTGAGAATCGAGCAAACCTCCCGCCGAATGTACAGGTTCGCGTGTTTCAGAAGCTGTTTTGACATCGGCACCATCGCCATTGCCCCTTCGATCCCGCACTCACGAATAAGAGCCAGACATTTCCTAGCGGTCTTAGCCCCTCTGTTTTCCACGCCGTGCCTCGCCAACCCCCGAACAACTTGATCTGGAGGAACTCTTCCATGCCGAGTAAACCCTTCAATGAATTGCTTAATCGCCCCTAATACGGTGTTAAGAAGGACAGTGTTTTGCAAAGCGAAACACAGCGTTTTCCCAAGAGTGGGCCCGTATTGTACACCGACATTCAATTTCGCCGGAATCAACTTAGCGGCACAGCAAAGGGCACAGACAGCCTGCACAGCATACCGCTGGCTACGTCCACTCGCAACCGCTCTAGAGAGCATGACTAGCACCGCGATCAAACCCATCTGACGTGCTTGCGTGAGATCGACTCCAAAAATTCTCTTGCAGAAATTCCAACCCGGACCATGGATAGGTTCCAGGATCCTTTCGACAAGTTGACGCTCGCCCGCGGAACTGGACTTGGACAGCTCCAGCCTCAAGTTCGCGTCGTGCTTATCCTTAGCTTTACGATCGAGCAAGCATCGCTCGGCAATTTCAATTCTACTGATAGCTTTTCTACTGTATCCCGCGGGTCGGCCGGCTTGCAAATCGGCAATTCGTTTAGCCGCCGCCCTGGAGATCACGCCACGGTTAGACTCATAGAGTCGCAGGCGCAGCAATTGATAATAGTTTGGAGACTTGGCCATCATCGGCTCCGTTCAACTTGTTGCAAACCACGCATTTACCTTTGGAGCATTTTACCACGAGAACCTCCCGCAGTTGAGCGCCCCTGCTTCGGCCTCCAGGACGTTCCGGCTTGCCCCCGAACAAGCCTGCCGGCCTGCCATGCACGCCAATGCGGCCCTTGCCGCCCTGCTACAATACCATCCGGCCGCGAAGTGCGGGACCCGCCTGTCCCGAGAGCCCTTGGGACCCCCAGATGTCCCATGGCGTTGCTTACCTTCGCGGCCATCTTTTTGGCCACCGCCACCGGCTCGCTCACCACGCCGCCGCCCAACAGCCCGAAGATCCTCGCCGCCTACTGACCTTTCGCCCTCCCCAGCCGTTTCAACGCCTCCTCCCGCCGCTGCTTCCTTTCTGCCGCCACCTCCTCTGACCGTTCCCACGCCCGATATGCCGCCGCAGCCGAAGGGAAGACCGTGGGCGGCATGTCCTCGTCATCATCGCCAACCAGCCAGGAGGAATGCTCGGGATCGACAAGGTACTGGCGGCGACGTGGAACGTCCTTATCCTGGTCCCAGGATGAAGGAGGCCGAAGCCAAGATCAAGTCGCTGGAAGCAGCGACTGCCGCAAGAGAAGCGGCCAAGAGGGATCAGGCGGCCGCCGAGATCGAGGGCTTCAAGAAGGACCTCGCCGCCTAGAAAGCGGCTGCCGAAAAGGCCGGGAGGGAAGCCGCGGAGGCTGTCAGCGAGGTCAGGAAAGCCGCCGAGAAGGCCAAGAAAGACGCCGCCGAGAAGCTCAAGACGCTGGAGGCCGAGCTTACCGCCGCCAAGCAAGCGGCGGCCAAGGCCGAGCAGGCCCAAAAGGAAGCCGAAGCCAAGCTCAAGACGTTAGAAACGAAACCGGCCCCGAAGACGCCTGCAGCCGTGAAGCCGGCGCCGAAGTAGGCTACCGCCTTGCCAGTCCCACAATTGCCGGATTTCTCATGATAACCAAGTAGTTGGTCAGATCACGGCACTCCCTCCGATCGAATTCTCGGAGCCCTGCGGATCAGCCAATAGCCAGCGGCCCTCTGGAATCAAGCGATCTTCGATCAATCGGAGAAAAAAGGCTTTGCTTGTTGCGTCTTCGTCTTGCTTCCCACCGGCTGCACGATGGCAATTACCCGGTCGGGGACCTTTCGGGCCTCCACAACAACGGCACGCTTTTCGAGTCGCTTCCCTTTGGAGTCTTCCCAGGAATTGAGGTCTTCCCTTCCGCTGCAATCCGTCAACGGTTCAGCCTCGGACAGGCAGTAGAGCACCGAACCAGCAGGCACTCGCATGTTGGTCGGAATCATGAACTTCTCTTGCTGAGCTGCCGTATTCGGAACGACCTTTACGGCCCTCCATTCGCCGGGTGGCGGTTCATCAGCAAAGAGCCGAAGTGACTTATCCTCGATCTTCTTCTTCACCTCCTTCTTGTGACCGATAGCGGCCTCCACATACAGTACCGGCGTCGGCACGCGTCGGGCGCAGGCAAACAGAGTTGCCTGAAAACTTGCAGCAGCGAAACTACTGCTGAGGACAGACTGTACCGTATCGAACGATAGCAACGACTTCCCATGGCTGGCTCGACAATAAGCCGGTTCAAATAGCGGTTCGTAGAAGCCGACGTGACCGGCAATCTCGTCCATCAAACGCTCGATAGGGTCGTGTTCCGAACGGTATTCCGGTTCCGGCAGGTTGGCGTGGGTCGTCAGCCGATGAGCGATTTCATGCCAGCGAGTGAAAAAACGCCGGGCCAGTTTACTGCCACGACAGTCGATCACGGCGACGAAACGATCAGGAGATTGTGCGGTCACGTTCCTACGCTGGACCAGCGCACCATAGGTCGGGTTGCGGGGGTCATCAAACCTATACCGCATTGTAGCGAACACGGGATCTTTCTTCGCCTTGGCGTACATCTCCGTAATCCGGTCAAAATCCTCGTCCGTCTTGATTTCCTCGAAGATCATCTGGAGCCGTTGGGTCACGAGCGATTCCAGGGTCTCGATGTCCCTCACGCCACCTGATTCGGCTACCCAACCGTCAATTCGATTCCGACAATAGCTCAGAATGCTTTTAACCGGTGTGGCAACTCCGATGCCGAGTTCTTTTGCTAGGTTGATTACTTCAGGGGCTTGGTCGAGACGGCTCATAGAAACCTCTTCACGGCTTCGTAGAACTGCTGCCAGTCCACGTCTTCGAGATCAGCCTTTTTCACGCTGCTACGATGAGCGACGATTTGATTCTGCATTTCCAGGAGAGCCAGAACTTCTCGGAACGAGATGCCCTGAGCGGAAGCGAATTTCGCCAACGACTTCGGGATCTGAACTTCAGCCTGCACCGCCACTGTGGCCTCACCCTCCGCTCCCGTCATCAGGTAGTCCAGGGTTCGGTTTAATGCTCGCGCGATGTCGAGTAGTTTGTCTGCTCCAATATTTCGCTTCCCGTTTTCTATGTCCGACAGGAAGCTCTTGCTGAACTTGGCCCTCTTCGCCAACTCGTCTTGCGTCCAGCCAAGTTCCTCTCGCCGGGCCTTAATTCTTTCTCCTACAGTCGGCATGAAACCCCACCTCAGAGGGAAACTAAAAGTCGCTCGCCGCTTTTTATCTTAGCCACTTTACCTGTCTTCTCCACTCAACCACGAAAATATTTCAGAACATTGACTACTTGTATGGCGACTTGTACCATTGTAGCGAATAGTCTCGGACAGGGTAGTCCAGCACTTAATTTTCCCATTTTACGGAGAAACAGAATGGTTTGGAACGAGCAAGGATCTAAAAAAAGGGTCCAGGGCAACGATTTTCATGACTTCGAGGTGGATGTCCAAGACCTACGCCGGGCGATGGATTTCCGCAATTTGGGCACGAAGGATGTGCGGCGTGCCGCGGCCGTCCATCTGTACGTGGACGTGCCGAACTTCCACAGGGCTGTGGATGACGCAGGGAACGACAAGCAGAAGCAGCGGAAACTTGTCCGGTTGGCAAGCGTGCTCCGAAAGGTGCAGGGAGATCTGCTGACGGAGGACGAGATCGGCGACATCCAGCGTCAAACGGTGCGGGCGCATGCCCTTGCCTACAAGCCCTACGACTCGGACGACGAGAGCCATGAGGCCGACCGGGTTAAGAAGGCGGTTGTTCACGCCATCACCCATAACACCTTTGTCCTCGACGTGTTCAACAGTGTCTTCAAGGATGTTCGAAACTTCAGCAGTGCCGTAGGGCTAGCTAGCGGCACAAGCTACATCGCCAACATCGGCAAGCACGGGGATCGAGAACTGATCTCGCTCGGGTCGTGCGCCAATCTTGCCGCCAAAATGCTGGGCGGCAGGGACACCATCACGATCACGTCGGCCATGTACGACCTCCTCCCGGATTGTCTCAAAGACCACTTCCAGGAGGCCAGCGAAATCGCTGGGGTTCAGGTTTATCAAGCGACCGGCCTGCGATGGAGCAGCCACTCCGAACTGGCCAAGGAACTTGGGGTGACATGGGATGCGGAAAAGTGGCGCAAGCAGACAGAGAAATACAAGGACGAATTGCCCCTGGATGAAATCGAAATCTCCAATGCGACCGTCATGATCGACGTTCACACCTTGACTGAGCGGAACTGCAAGAGAACAGCCGCAGTCGCCTTCTATGCCGACCTTGACGGTTTCACCCGCTATGTGCAGGAGGCTGAGAGCGACGAGAAGATCGTATCGCTCATCCGTCAGTTTCACATGATTCGAGCCGAGTTTCATGCCGTTGTCGGGAGCGACTACAAAGGCTTGGTGCTCCAGCATCGAGGGGACTGCATCCTCGGAATCCTGCACCTTCCGTGTGGGGACGACAAGCACGACGAACGCTGTCAAAAGGCGGTGGACATCGCCATGGCCTTGCAGTCGTCGATGGAGCACGTTCTGAACGAGCACCTGAAGGACCGCAAGGACATTCATCTGGCCGTGGGGTTGGATGTAGGCAAGGCGTTCATAACCCGACTCGGCAAGAAGGGGCGGAGAGTGTCCATTTGCTTCGGCCCGGAGGTATCCAATGCCGAATGGCTTCAACAATCTGCCGCCGCGAAGCAAATCTGCATTTCCAGCGAAATGTACGACCAGCTTGAGGATGAGGACGTGCAAGAAGAATTCAAGAAGAGCGGTGCGTCCTACGTCGCCACGAACCTGACTTTGCCCAAGCTCGACCGGAAGAAGGAGGAGAAGGCGGCTCGGGATGGAAGCCTTGGGGCTGCTGTCGAGAAAGGCCGTGTCGCGGTCACAAGCAGCGCCTCGGCCACAGTGGGCAACTGGTACAATAGCAAACCATGGGGTGGACATTGAGATGTATTGGCACGAGCAATACCCCGAGCGATGGAAGGCCGAGCAACGAATCGGCAACGAGCTTCTTGACGATTTCGTCAGCGGTGTCGGTGCAGACGGCGAGGCATTCCTGGAAGGTGTGTTCCATGTGCGATCAGAGCACGGACATACCTACGAATCTGTGAAGATCCGGGTAGAGTACCCAGACTCCTTCCCCGGCCGTGGGCAAACGCCAAACGTGGTGCTACTGAGCCACCGGGACCGCTGGCGAGCTAATGCCGATTCTCACTTCTTTGACGATTGGAGCATGTGCCTATTCGTGTCCGGTGAATCCCCCGTGGATTTCACTCAGTCGGATTCGCTCAACGGTTTGTTTGCCGTTATGCAAACGTACCTCTTCAAGCAGCATCTATTTCAACGTGACCTAGCCCGAGAGGCCATAACTGGGAAAAAGGCGGTTTGGCCGGGCGAGGCAAGATCGCACGGATCAGCAGGGATCGCTGAAGCCGTACACGACATGGGCTGGGTCGGACGGAATGATCCGTGCCCGTGTGGGAGCGGCATGAAATTTAAGTTTTGTCATAGGCTCCTTATTCGGAGGTGACAGATGGCGAAGAAGAGCACAAACAAGAACTCAGTTGCCGCAACCAGTAAGCCGGGCGGTAACGGTCAGACAGGGTCGGATGACCCTACCCGAAAAACGAACCTGGACACCTGCATGAAAGTTCTGGCAGGCATTCAAGAACAAATCCGGTTCGCCGACACCAAAGCAGCATTTCTCTTCGGTATCAATACTCTGATGTTCGGGTTCCTCGCAGTGAGCACAAGTACGCTCAAGAAGGCGATGGCGTTGCAGATGGTTCCGCCGTCCGCATGGGTCGCTCTAGTATCCCTGATCGTGTTCGGCCTCTGTGCAGTCCTCGCCGTTGGCACGCTAATCTACACCGTAATGTCTCGATTCGGGAAGTTGGCCCCGAACAGCCGGTGCTTCTTCGGCCATATTGCTACGACCTACCGAAAAGACTACGCCAAGTATGTGGCCGAGCTGAAGGCGATAACGGAGGATGAATGGCTTACCGAGGTGGGCACACAGATCGTAGAGACTTCGCACATAGCTCTGGACAAGCACTCGGCAATCAAGATGGCCGCCATCTTCACCATCGTTGGCTTTGTAGGCTGGGTGATCGCTGTCTTTAGCACGTCGCTCTTACCTTGATCCCAATGGCGTAGCATAACGGCCGAGCCAGTTGACGGCGTTGCAGAAAAAGATCGCCTTGTGCCGCCTTGCAGAGAAAGAGACGGTGGCAGCGCATGACCAATCTAGTCTCCCGCATATTCCACCTCCAAGCGACCGCTGCCAAAATCGACTGAAGCAGCGATGCGAGCCCTCTTTCTCCGGCGAAGCCCTGTGCCTTCGATGCCCAACGACGATCCGTTGCGAGCTGGAATGCGATTCCTGCGGTTCGACGTACTGACGGCCAGCGGCATGCCCGTTTTGATCAACTCTTCCAAACGCCGCAGGTTCCTTGTGCGGCTTCCAGCGGTGACGCAAATCATGGACGGTATTGGTGGTGGCGATTTCGGTCATTTCTTTCTGGCCTCGTCAGGATTGAATCGAAGGCCATCCGTGAGATTACCGCGTGCCATCCGTGTCCTGCCATTGTCTCACAAACGTCTGCTTTTCACCAGTTTCCAGCGACATCTGTCTCCAGCGACAACAGTCGTACTGTCGTCACGTACCTTCGACCATCTTCTTCGCAACCGCATATTCCTTGGATAGATCAATCCCTGCATCCTGCTGAGGGGCAACTTGCTTCATCCCGACATACATGTAGCTGACGAGTTGCAGTGCAGTGTACTCCCCCGGCAGAGAGCGGAGGTGGTACTTGCGGGACGAATCGTTGATGTTCAACCCGTGAGAGCCAAGCATGGCGATCTCGTATACGAGCTGGCCGATTTGCGACACAGACATCTTGGAGAATCTCTCCAAAGCCCCACGGCAGTAATCAACCGCATCCGGCCGCAACACGTCGCCCAAAGGGCTCCTGAACTTCTCTTCGGCCAGGGATGATAGCCCCCGTTCCGCTTCTTCGGCAAGGGCGTTGAACTCGTCGATCTTGCGGACGGCGCGATAGGCAGCATCGGCATCCTTTCGCCGCCCGAGGGCTCGGTACGCTTGGGCCAGCCCGAGAAAGGCAGCCTGATCCTTCGGAGCCAGTTGGGTCGTCCGCAGGAAACACGCGCTCGCCCGATCCGCCTGACCTGCTTTCAGCAGGCAGAACCCTAAGTTCCGTTGTGCCCACGGGTTCCTCGGATCGTCCGTGACAGCGCGTTCCAGCAGGAGAATCGCTTCATCGTTTTTTCCCTGGCGACCACGAGCGACGGCCAGGGCGATGCGGGCGTTGACATGTCCCGGCTCCAGGGTCAGGGCCTTTTCCAGGCAATCTACTGCCCGGTCGAGGTGGCCAAGGTCGCTGTAGGCCGCGCCAAGGTTATAAAACACCTGGGCATCTTCTGGGTGCTGGCCTCGCCAGAGTTCCAGCATCACAATCCCTTGCACGAGATCGCCAGCGGTCAGTTTCGCTACTGCCGCGGTGAAGGGCGATTCGGCCTTCGAGGCAGGCCCCCACTCGACGCTGATTGTCTCGCTCGATACGACAATCTTGGCATCACCAGAGAACCCCTCGAACTGCCGCCGAAGGAAGTCGTGGACGGCGGCCGAATAATCCTCGTGGCCTGGCTTTGGCGCATCGGCGCCAGTAGCCCCGCGTCAAACTCGATGAGCGGCAAGGTGAAATGATAGGGAGCGTCGGCCATCAGGAACTCCATTGGTTGGAACTGCCTATGGAATCCAATGATACCATTTTTCGATCCCGAGGTTTATCCCCCACGCATCAACGAGCGCATAATCGTTCTTGCCCGAATCAGGCATCGTGTTCCAGATCTCCAGCAATCCGTGCCCCTTCATCGCATGGCCACTTGCCTTGTAGGGCAGTAGCAGTTCCGGCTGGTTCCATCGTTCGGCCCAGAACTCAGCAAAGGCCGCGCTGATCGCCATGCTGGAATCGACGATGCCTGCTGGCATCGACTTCCGCGCGGGGCTATCGAACAACGACATGTTCTGCTGCAACTGATGATGGATCGCAATTCGTTGTGGCTCGACTAGCACCGGATACTGCTTGGCGATCCATCGGTCCACCCGCATTCCGACAGGAACCGACCTCAAGTGCGTGATCAGGCTCTTCAGCAAATGATCGCGGAACCGTAGCAGATCTGCCGAGGACAGCGACTTTGCCGGTGAATTGCGCAGTAACTTGTCCACATTATATCTGCCGCTCTCCGTAGGGCCGCACTGCCGACGATCCTCTGGTGCGTTATCATAATGCCGAAGAACGAACCCGCACTGGAAGGTGACGAAGTAATCAACCTGCTCCGCAACAGAAGGATGATAGCGGATTACGTGGCCCGGCCGCGACGCACTGGCCATGCTTGCGGTTGAAAGCACCGGCATGTCCGCCTCGGATACGACGACAACGGAGAATCCGGTGATCTGCTCGACTTCCGCAAGCACCTCTCGGGTCGTTTCACGTAATTCCATGATAATCCCTATTCCGGTGACATTTCAGCACCAGTATGTTGCCCATCTTCGCGAAATGCAAGGCTCGGCAGCTCGCGGGGCGCAGCAGTACGCATGTCCGCTCTTGGCAGATGACTGCGGTCTGCACCCCGCTGAGCCCCAGGACGATCCCCGGCCTGCGGTCCACCAGGCCATGCCGTCGATGATCTGCCCGCAAACCAGCGTCAAGGTGGTCGGCGGCCGCGGCACTTCCGTGGCCCACATTCTGGCGATGGCCTTGGACGACCCCTCGATGGACTGGGATCTACGGGAGACCTTGGCCGCCCATGAGATCGTGCTGGAGGAAGAGTGGGCCGACGTGGAATGAGACGGGGTGAGGTAATCGCGTCGCCTGAAGTCGTGGATGGCCCAGCCGCCGGCCCAGAGATCCCTCTCGACCGCACGTTCAAGAGCTAGAAATAGGCGAGCGTGCGAAACTTTGACGGCTGCCACCCGAAAGCCAATCCGGGCCTGCCATTTTGGCCGATCCACCGACTGTCAGCCTGCACCCAGGAGCCCCACCGATGAATTCCACGCCAGCAGCCCCGGCTGAAAAGCCGGCCAATCTTACGTCTCTGCAACGCGAACTGGCCGGCCTGGCCGCACAGATCAAACTGGCGGACCGGCCACTGCAGGACCGATCCCAAGAGCCTCGCGGCCCGGTAATCGCGATCCGCGGCAAGTGAGGCAGCCGGTTATACGTCTTCGGGTGCATCGTCCTTCGTTTCAGAAGCACGGCGGCGCAAACGGATTCCCCTTGGGAGACGACCTCCTGGGGCTGGATCGTCTGATTCGGTTCTCCGCCGCGCAGATTGAATCGCTCCCACCAAGAAACCTTCGACCAATTCGGCTATAATCTCCACGCAGAACTCTTCGCCTGCGATTTGCCGCCAATAGGCGATTGCTGACTCCTCATCACTGCCCTGGCCCGGGTTAATCAGCCGGACAGCGGGTACCGCGGCATCAAGTTCGAAATCGTCATGGCGGAGAAGCAGCAAGAGCCGCGATTCCCAGTCTTCAGGATACATGTCGTAAAGGAATCTGCCAAACTCAGTTAAGCGTCGCAACTCGTCGCTGGTAGCCCTTTCCATACTCCATACTTCGCCGCTTCCTAGTCCTCTCTCAAATATTGTGTCGGTTAGCTCGTCGCTTCTCGCCCAACGAACAAAGCCCCTTAGCAACCGTCCGTCTTCGGCGTCAGTGTAACTACCTCCCAGAATCTGATGCCAACGCGTAAGGACAGCCTGCAAATCGTCTTCCAGGTCAGGGTTAATGGCGCCGACCACTGCTTGGATGCTGGCGCGGTCGCGACCGCTTCTAAATCGGCGGATCGACAAACCGTATGCAGATCGCCTAAGCCGACATAATTCTGCAACTTCAGCCCGATCGCGAGCCCATTCTGCTGCGAGGCGCATCCCACGGTCAGCGGAGTTTTCCTCTGGAACTTCACCGGTTGACATTATTCGACCTTTCGCGTCTTACAAGCGGTCGTAGCTTTGGTCTCGCTTGCCACGGACCAGATTCATCGGGTCACGCTTGCCGCCCCGGTGATCTCCATCCATTCTATAATCAGCGACCCGGCTGCCAAGCACCCCTCCATAGATTCGGACCCTTGGCTGTTTTTTGGCCGGCCGCGACTGCCTCAACTGTACCACTACCACCAGTCCCGAACACTTGACAGCCATCCGGGGGCTTGCGACAATTTCTGTGTCCAATTTCACCCCCACAAGGAGCCAAATCATGGCCGAGAAACCCGAAGTCAACAAATCCGAAGCGATCCGCAACTACTACAAATCGAACCCCAAGGCCAAGACCAAGGAGGTTGTCGATGCCTTGGCGAAACAAGGCATCACGGTAACTACGGGCCTTGTCACCAACGTGAAGTCCACCCACAATAAGAAGCAGGCTGCCAAGAGGGCGGCGAAGAAAGCGGCGGCAAGCCCGGTAGCCGCGGCCACCAAAGTCGCGGAAAAGCAACCCGCAGTCAACAAGTTGCAAGCCGCCCGCGACTATCTGAAGGCTCACAAGAAGGCCAGGAACGCGGAAGTGGTTGCAGCCCTGGCAAAAGAAGGCATCACCATCACGCCGAGTTACGTCGGGAACATCAAGGCCAAGAGCAAGAAGCGTCGTCGGGCGGTCAAGCAGGTCGTAGCTGCCGTGGCCCCAACCGGGATCGGCGTCAAGGAAATCAAAGAGGCCTTGACGTTCATCAAGACCGTCGGAAGCGAGGCTGCGGCGAAGCAGGCCCTTGCCGCCGCCGTGGAGATCAAGAAGATCGTGTAGACGTTGGGCCGCATGGCCCGACGATCAACCGTTTCTATCTCGGTCGGTGAGAACGCCGTCCCTCGTTCTCATCGTGGTCGTCGTGCTGGGCGGCCCGCCAACCTGCTTCCCAGGATTCCCATAGGGCATCCTCGGCCTGTCCGTCGTAAGGATTATCGTTGAGATCGACACCTTCCCAGTAGGCGTCGAAGCCTTCCTCGTAGGCATCATCGGCGTTCATGGCGTTCTTCTGCTTGCAGGACAGTCGTTATCTACGGCCTTGGGCCGTCCCGGCATTCCTCCAAGGCCAGAATATGCTCATACGCTCGCTTTGCCCATGCTGAGAGTTCTTCAGGGATAGCTTGCCCTTCGATGATGACCAGGAATTTCGTTAGCCCAGGGTAGAAAATCCGCTCCGGGGCCGGTCCAAGATGCTCCGCCTCGAACTCGTCGGGCAGTGCCAGCCCAACGACCAGACGCATGGGCCGTGATATTTTCGGCCAGACTGCCGCATAGGTCGCCCTGGTGGGAGAGGAAGCAAACTTCACATAGGTTCCCGCCAACTCGCCCTGGGCGTCCGACGAGATAGCCAAGAGAACTTCGCTCACCTGCATGAAAGAATCCCGAAAGGACCTCCATGCTGGCTTGTTCAGCTTGGCATGAACTCGTTGGGTCAGCACTCCCATCGCCAGTCCTTTGTCCGTCTTCCCCAGGGCGGGTCTATGTGTGCTTTCTGCGGTGGTTGACGCCAGTAAGAACTGCCGGTAGGCTATCTCGTAATCCCGTGAGGCGTCGTCAGCCGCTGGCGTCGTGCGTCAGCCACCCTCTCCGGCAACGGTATTAGCGTGAGGAGATCGAATCCATGTTCCGGCAAACGTCTGTAGCGGCTTTGGTGGCCCTGGCCGCACTCGGCAGTTTCACCCTCGCAGCGGCCCAGGAGCCCAAGGCCACCGGCGGCACGAACCAGATCACCAACTCCATCGGCATGAAGCTTACCCTCATTCCTTCGGGCGAGTTTATGATGGGCAGCGGCGAATCGGCGGAGGCCACGGCTGCCTTCTTCAACAAGACCTACGGCGAGGATCTTCTGCAAGCAGACTTCTTCAAGGACGAGCACCCGCAGCACCTGGTGCGGATTACTCGACCGTTCTATCTGGGCACGTACCATGTCACGCGGGGCCAGTTCCGCCAGTTCGTCAAGGACAGCGGTTACAAGACGGACGCGGAGAAGGGCGACAATCCGGGGGCCTGGGGATGGGACGCCGAGAAGAAGACGTTCCGGTTCAACAAGGACTATTGCTGGCGGAACGCGGGTTTCGAGCAGACGGACGAGCACCCGGCGGTCAACGTAAGCTGGAACGACGCGGTGGCCTTCTGCAAATGGCTCAGCAAGAAGGAGGGCAAGACCTATCGGCTGCCGACCGAGGCGGAGTGGGAGTATGCCTGCCGTGCGGGGACAAAAACGCGGTACTACAGCGGCGATGATCCGGAGACGCTGGCCACGGTCGGCAACGTGGCCGATGCGGCGGCCAAGGCGAAGTTCCCGGACTGGAAGTTGACGATCAAGGCCAATGACGGCTACGTGTTCACTTCTCCGGTGGGGAAGTTCAAGCCCAACGCTTTCGGACTCTACGACATGCACGGCAATGCCTGGCAGTGGTGCGCGGATTGGTATGACGAGAGCTACTATACGAAGTCGCCGACGGATGATCCAACGGGGCCTTCGACAGGCTCGCTCCGCGTGGGCCGGGGCGGGAGCTGGGACGACGGCGCCGGGGACTGCCGTTCGGCGTACCGCAGCGGCATCGGGCCTGGGCTCCGCGGCGACTACCTGGGCTTCCGTGCCTCCCTAGTTCCGGCGGACAAGTAGTGTGAGCGAGCGGAGCCGGTGCGCCGCCCGAGCGTAGGCCCGAAGCGCAGCCGGGCCGTAGCCGGGCAAGCACAGGCGTAGTGAGCGAACCGTGCAGAACAAGGTGTTCCTCAGTCCAGGGCGAAGCCCTGGCGAAGTTTGGATCGCGCGTTGCTAAACTGGGTGAAGTCGGAAATGCAGTTCAAGTTGTTCTCGATCCCGGCGACGGGCGA
>CAWDQE010000001.1:0-303296 GCA_963804375.1 uncultured Planctomycetia bacterium | reverse complement strand
CATCTCCAGTTGGCGCGGAGGGAATCGAACCCTCGACCCGGTCCTTATAAGAGACCTGCTCTCACCACTGAGCTACGCGCCCATGAGTGGGGCCGAAGGGACTTGAACCCTTACCTGCCGGATTAAAAGGCCGGAATGCTGCCGTTACACCACAACCCCAGAATGTTGGTCGGGCGTATCCGTTTCAATCGTGCCTGGTCCATGCTCTCGCTCCTCGTATCCAGTGGTAGCCCTGAGAGTCGAACTCAGCGCCACTCGGTTATCAGCCGTGTTCGGGCAACCGGCCCTCGACTACCATTTGCCAACGTCATTGTCGATCCAGTCGGGACGGCGGGACTCGAACCCGCGCTCTCGTGCGCCCAAGGCACGCGGGCTGCCGCTGCCCTACATCCCGTCATCCAGTCAGAACGGGCGGATTTGAACCGCCGATCTCCTGGTCCCCGACCAGGCGCGATGCCAGGCTTCGCTACGTTCTGATTGTCAGTAGCCCGTGCGGGAGTCGAACCCGCCTTTCCGGCTTGAAGGGCCGATGTCCTCGAACCGATAGACGAACGAGCCATCCGTAGGCGCGCACCTTCCACGCAGTCGAAACAGGGGTTGGCACGCAGATTTCACGCAGTGGACTGGGCGGTGCTCGAATCCGCGTCTACGGCTTTTCAGGCCGCCGCTAAACCTTCTCAGCTACCAGTCCATGAAAAAAGCCCGATGTCGTTGTGACACCGGGCTTTCGGTATTCTCGCAGAATAGGTACGGCCTGATGTCACATGCGCAATGGATAGGACGGGAGCATATTCGCCGATTGATCGGCGAATGTACCCGTCCCTTTTCGCAGTTCGTGACTCAGCCGTATCGAAGTCATGGCTCTTTCTCTCAAATGGGCAGCTCGACAAGAGCTGTCTACATGTATCTATCGTTTAGACGCCGCTGGGTCTGAAATGGTTCACGGAAAAATTCCGAGAAACAGCGGCTCTATCTATAAGACGCTGAAAACCGCAGTTTTATTCCCGGCCTGGTCGGAGATTCTCGGAAAGTACGCGATGCAACGGGCAATCGGCCTCGGCCACCGGCCTTCCAACCCGGTACGCTTCCAGCAACTGCCGGGACTCCTCGGCCAGCAACCGCCGCGTCTCCCGCCGCTTGCCCTTGATCCGGGAAATCTTCATCTCGTCGCAGGCGGTTGTCTTGTGCCGCATCCAGGCAATGACGGCGGCTTCGGCCCGCTCGCGGATCGGAATGCGCTCGGTCATGGCCACGGTGCCGCTGCCGACCGGCGAAGCATGCACGGTCACGGCCTTTTGGCGTCCCTGGTGGCGAACGAAGGTTCGGTCGAGTATCCTGGATCGCAGACACTTCAAAGAAGCTGCAGTAGTATTCCGGCCGGGTACCCTATCCACTGGAGACTCCCCATGCAACGCGTTCTTCTCGCCGGTCTCTTGTTCCTCTGCTCGTCCGGCGTTGGCCGGGCCGAGACCTATTACATCGCCAACGATGGCAAGGCGGAAAACGATGGCTCGCGCGACAAGCCCTGGCCCGCGGTCGAGTTCGCCCTGGGCAAGGTCGGGGGCGGGCACACCATCGTGTTTCGACCGGGGGTCTACCGCGGTCCGATCCACATCCTGAAAAAGTACGCCGGCACCGAGAAGAACCCCACCGTCCTCCGCTCCGAGGAGAAGTGGAAGGCCGTCGTGGTCGGCTCGCCCCAGGCCTGCTTTTCCACACAGGACGATTGCCACTGGCTGACCCTGGACGGGTTCGAGGTGCTGGGCGCCCGCAGCGGCGGAGTACGGCTGTTCGGCGAGCACGATACCGTCCGTAACTGCTGGATTCACCACAACACGCGCTCCGGCATCGGCATGGGCCGCACCGGGGCGGTCATTGAGAACAACCTGGTCGAGTTCAACGGATGCCACGTACAGTTCGACCACGGCATGTACGTCTCGGGCGATCGCCAGGTCATCCGCGGCAACATCGTCCGACACAATGCCGGCTTCGGCCTGCACCTGTACGACTCGCTGAGCAATTCCGTCATCGAGAACAACCTGGTCTACGGCCAGTCCCAGTTGCCGGCGGTAATCGTCTCCTGCCCAGCGGAAGGAGGACACAACCGGATCGTCAACAACACGTTCGTCGGCAAGGGGATGGCACTGGTCTTCTGGAACGGCAACGGTGAGATGGTCGTCAACAACATCCTCGTCGGGACCGCTGACCCTTTGGGCTTCGACCAACGCACCAAGAACGTCAAGGCCGACTACAACTTGTGCCTGCCCAAGTCTCAGCACGACGGCCCGCACGGCATCAGCGCCAACCCCGCGTTCCTGAACCCTGGCCAGGGGCTGTTCTGGCTGCAAAAGAGCAGCCCGGCGGTCGGCAAGGGCAGTCCCGAATACTCGCCAGCGACCGACTTTTGGGGCCGGCCCGCGTCCAAGGACAAAGCGCCGGACCTGGGTGCGTTCCCGTTCGTTCCTGCGCTGATCGACCCTGCCTCCCGCGCCGACTGGTACTTCGGCTGGGCCTACGGCTACTCTCCCAAACGCCAACCTACCGAGAAAGCCAACGACATGCCCGACCTGTGGACCCTTCCAACGTCCGCCAACGTCCCGGCAACCAGATAGGAGCGTCGTAGGCGACCGGCGTCCTGGGGGCCGTGGCGGATCAAGACACGACCAAAGTGGCTGGCTGGGTATCGGACGGCGTGGGACGGATTCCATGGCATGGAACTTTTCAACGTCCGCTTGCTTTCGTCATGGCACGGGCAGGGTGCGCACCCCTACCACGAGCCGGGCCGCGGCCGACCATTGGCTCAAGGGCTTGTATTTCCCGCTCAAACCGGCTTTAATCATCCCGATCCCCTACGGATGGACAACTTTTTTACCTATCACCTCACACGGAGGAATCGAACCATGGCCAAAGCCGCCCCCATGAAACCCCTGACCAAGACCGAACTGCTCGCCAATATCGCCGCCGCCACCGAATTGCCCAAGACGCAGGTCGCCGCCGTGCTGGCGGCCCTGGGCGCCGAAATCCAGAAGAGCCTGGGCAACAAGGGCGCAGGGGCGATCACAATCCCCGGCCTGGTGAAGATCGAGAAGAAGAAGGTCCCGGCCCGAAAGGCCGAGAAGGGCGTGCCGAACCCGTTCAAGCCCGGCGAGCTGATGGATCGTCCGGCCAAGCCCGCCTACAACAAGGTCAAGGTGCGGGCCCTGAAGCTGCTCAAGGATATGGCGAAATAGCTGCCTAATCTCTGCCAGCGGAAGGCTTGGTGAAACAAGTAGTCCGAAATAGAATCGTATTTCAAGGAAACAAAATGAACCGCACTCCGAAGGAAGAATCTGTAAGCATTGCTCCTCTCATCGCGCAATCGCTGGCTGTGGGCGAAAACAGTGTGAATTTCGACAACTCGATGCGGCAGTTCGTAGAGTTGACGCAGGTTAGATTTCCTGCGATGCGAAGAGCTGCGAAAGATGTGCAGAAGGCCGTAGATGAATTGGGACTTGGATCGGGCCAACCTACCCATGCGTACCTGCGGTTCGTCAATAAAGCGAGTACGGAGACGTTTGCAACTGGCACGGTATTGGAAATGCACGCAGGTAGCACTTGTATCAACCAAATGATCTTTTGCTTTGGGATCTCGATTAGGCGGGACCTTACTACAACACAACAGGGCATGGAAAAAGTCATTGTCTCTGGCGCCAGCCAGACCGATATCAAGCTCCCCGAATTATTGCAGTTCTATGTCGTTGACCAACTTTCACACGAGTTTGCCCACGCCTTTGGCATCAGACCAGGGGAAGGTCGGCTTAAAGACATCGGCGTCGATGATGTCGAGAAGATTGCAGACGCGGTAGCCATTTGGGCAATCCCGCCCGGCGATTCGAGAGCAAATCGCAAGTTGATCTTTACTGGCTTCAATCGACTCCAAAATAGCTACCACGATAGTAATGATCTCCCCGCACTTGACCGTGTGGTGAGAACCGTAGCAGAAGATACCCTTAACCACTACAAGTTGCTTCCGTGAAACGGCTGACGGCCGCAAACCTCTAAGGCTGGCCTTTCATCCGTGGAGTCGGCGTTGCATATCTGGCGGCACGCGCAGCCTCCCCCGAATCCAGACGATCTGAACCAGGGGCGTTCTGTTTACAAATCAACCGTGGCCACGAACCAGCTTCAGGTTGGCTGGCGGTCGAAATTGTCATGTTCCCTGAAATCACCGCCAGAACCGCACCATGACCAAACGAAACATCGTCCGCCGCATCGCCGACGAATTGGACCGTACCGAACAAGAAACAGGGCTGATCGTCCAGAAGACGCTCGACGCGATCATCAACGTCCTGGCCGAGGAAGGCCGCGTCGAACTCCGCAACTTCGGCGTCTTCGCGGTGAAGAAGCGGAGACCCAGGCAGGGCCGCAATCCGCGGACGGGTGAAAAGGTCATGGTCGGCGAGCGTGTGACGGTCACGTTCAAGCCGGGGCGGGCGGTAGAGGAGCGGGTGGCAACGGAACGCCGTAATAGCTCTGGGCCCGACGAGGGTTTGGTCGCGGGCGAGTCAAGAAGCAAAAGGCGATCACGAGATCCTCACGACCCATCATCGCCTTGATTCACAGAAGTAGTCGACAGGTAGCCTTATCGCGGCTTTCGGAGTTTCCGGGCGGATTTCTTGGCGTCAAGCTCGGATTTCAGAAACTGGTACCGGCTTCCGCTCTGGCCAAACGAATGAAGCCTGTCGCCTTGAAGCCAATTCACGATCGTCTTGGGGCATCTGCCGACGTAAACGGCCGCTTCCGCCACGTCCAACCAAAGGTACTCATCCCCGCCCGAAGTGTCGGCGGCGGCCGGCACCGTGCACTGCTCTTCCCCGTCGCACCACCGTAACAGGCTGTCGAGTGCTTCCAAGGCAACTTCGATCGCGGTCGGGTCTCCGCCCCGCATGACTCCAGCGGCCTCGGCGGGCAACGGCGGGGGCGAACCCATGCCCTCGATGCACGAGGCCTGCTTCCACAGGTCCCGCAGCTTTCCGGCAAGGTCCAAGAAATCGCCCGGGCTGTTGCGATACCAGCCACGCCACAACGCCACGTTTGCCCGAAAGGATACCAGCGAGGGGAGAGAGGCGGGCAGATTGCCGCGCAAGATTTCCAACCATGTACAGCCGCCCTGGTCCCGCCGCCACTTGTCGGCCAACCGGTCGCACTCGGCAAACAGAACCCCCCGCCCCTTGACTTTGGCCACAAGCCTGGGGATCGCATCAGGCGGCACGCAAAGCGCTTTGAAGTATTCAGCCGCTGTGTCGGCCATTGTCGGCTTGCGTTGCGTGCCGCGGGACTTTTGACGGGTCGCGGCCTTGGTGCGGTTCGCCATAATTGCCATCGCCTCGTAGGTGACTGCCTTCCTTCCATTTTACCATTTTCCGCCTCAGTGGGGTGCGAATATCTGGCAGGCTTCATGGTACGGATTAGACCGGAAAATGACGTCGGCCACAGCCAGAAGCCGGCCTACCGGCCGCGTAGCCCACTTGGCTTCTTGCTTGGCGTCTGGCGGCCTTGGCGCACAGAGGCGGTTCTTGGACCAGGACGGGCACGGAGGCCTCCAGCGGCCTTCCTGGAGCCCGTAGCGGGCTCCGTAGGCGGGCAGCCTGGCGACCGTACCGAGCGGCCTGATCTAGCGGCTGGCGCCCCTTGCCTGGCAGACATCACCGCCCAGGGTAAAATGGCAGTCATGTTGCCGATTGACCGCCCCCCCATTCAACACCATGACCGACCGGAATCGTCGGTGTTCCACCGAGCGGATTGCAAGTCGGCAGCGGAGATTTCCGAGAAAAACCTGGTGCATTGCAATACGCGGGATGAGGCGATCCAGACCGGCAAGATGACGTGCCACGAATGCAGCCCATAGGGGAACATTGTCGTGAACAACAAACCCACGAAAGACGAATTTGCCAAGCTCATGACGGATCGCATCCGTCAAACAGGAGAGAAAGGCAAGGTCGGCAGCGGTGGCCGTGATGGCACGGAGATCGACATTTACGAGAAGCCGTGGCTCGATAATCGGGTGCAGCACACTCTCCATTGGGATGGATACGGCAGCATGATCGCCATGAATAGATTTGTGGATCGACCGAACCGTGATGCCTTGGTTGCGGCGATAAATCGTTTTCTTGATGGCGAGACGACCGCCTTCAAGTTCGATGACGAGATTTTCGGCATCGACAGCGACGACACCACGATTTCCTACGTCGTCCGTCAACTCTGGCTCTTTTACGACGACTGCAAGGATCATAAGGCCCAACTCTCGAAGGAGGCGTGGGACTTTTTTCAGCGGCTCGTCCTCGTCCTGCAATCCGATGCCCAGATCGAAGTCAGCACGCGGCGGCAGTGGGATTACAGCCAATTGGTCGCCCTGGTCGCGCTGCTCCTGTTCGGCTATGCCGCGACTCGGCTGGGTTGGGGGATGCAGTTGCTCGTTTTATTGATTCCCTGCGGGGTGGTATCCATCGCCATTTCTTGGTGGCGAAGCCACAAAGCAACGAGGAAAGTGGACAAGGATCAAATTGCCCTCATGCCGTTCTCGTCAATCAGCGAGTTGCTTCCTCTGCGCCGCAGCGTGCAGAACTTCAGGAAACGCAAGTACCCCGCAGGGATGACGCCGTTCAAGATTCGCAGTCCATTGGAGGAAACCGCAATGAAACTGCAAAGCTATGCGGCCTGGCTGCGATTCTCCCCCCTGGTACTCGCATTTCAAGTCCTGCCGACGACGGAGACGGACACCCGCATTGTGATCGACGACAGGAGGCTCGTCGGCCCTACACGATCTTATTAGGCACGGGAGCAGAAGCATGTTGGTTTGGAACCGCAAGAAGTACCAAGGCATCGTCATAAACGACAACATCATCGTCACGGTTCTCGAAATTCGCGGCGACAAGGTACGTCTCTGCATCGAGAACGCATTATCCGTTCGCAGAGAAGAAAAGCTCACCGTTCGCCAGCAAGCGGAACAAGAAACGAAAAGCCCCTCGCAAGACGGCTCCCGCGAAGGGCCTGGGGCATGATGCTCTCTCGAACAATAGGCGTCTTCGACGCCATGACGCTCCAATGCTGTAATCTCGCCGTCAGACGACCTTCTTGATCTCCACGGCGGCGGCAAGAGCCTGCTTCGCCGCAGCCTCGCTACCCACGGTCTTGATGAACGCAAAGGCCGCCTTAATCTCGGGGATGCCGATGCCTGCCGGGGCGACGGCAGCCACGACCTGCTTGACGGCCCGACGACGCTTCTTGCTCTGGGATTTGATGGTGGATACGTAGTTTGTGGTCACGGTGATGCCGTCCTTCGCCAGGGCCTCAACAACCTCCTGATTGCTCGCCTTGCGGTTGGCTTTGAGGAAGCTCTTCACGGCCTGGGTCTTGTTCACTTCGGGTTTCTTCTCCGTGACTTTGGCCTCGTTTGTGGCCGCTCTCTTGGCGGCCTGCCTCTTGTTGTGGGTGGACTTCACGTTGGTGACGAGGCCAGTAGTGACCGTGATGCCTTTTTTCGCTAGGGCATCGACCACTTCCTGGGTCTTGGCCTTGGGGTTCAGCTTGTAATAGTCACGGATGGCTTGGGACTTGTTCACTTCGGGTTTCGCTGCCATGATTCTGGCTCCTGGGTGGGGAATTGGAAAACAATAGTTTGCCAACGCTTTTGGGCGTTGTCAAGGGTTCGGCGGGGTGGCATTGCGACTGCCTGTTCGAGCTAGTGGGTCACGGATTTTGGGATGTTGTTGTCCCGCGTGGCCGTATCCGCTTTATCGCTTGGGCAACTTTTCTTAGCTGATCCAGCGTGAGCGTATCAGCAGGTTTCTCAAGCGGCGGTGCGGTTTCGGCTGCCGCCTTTTGGGCATCGATGGCCTCGGACAACTTCTCATGGAGCGCGGCGAGTTCGGCCAACGCGGTCGCCAAGGTGATCTCTGAAGGAGGGGCCACAGGAGGGGACATCAGGTAGGCAATCGCTCTCTCGCCAACAGTTTGTTTCTTTGCCATTTCTCGATCTCCGTTTCTGGACTGCTAAAGAATTATTATGCGCAGAAGGGGCGGAACAGTCCACCCGCCAAACCCCCTTCAATGGCGAGGCAGGGCGGGGCATACCCACTTGCCATACTTGACTTGAACGCGAATAATTACAGAGAAAGGAGAACCAACATGCTCCCCGTCGCTTTCCTCTGTCTGCTGGTTGGACAACTGCCCCCGCCGCCAGTTCCGCACCCACCTGGAAGTTCCTCACCCGCCGATCCCCAAACCCAGCGAGAATGGCTCTTGGACCATCTCCTCACGGACCTTCGGGCACAGGGCAAGCTCACCGAGCAAAAACGCCAAGAAGTTGAGCAAATGGTGAACGAGGCGACCGACAGCCAAGTGGACCACGCGGTTCAATACTACCAACAGCAGCTTGCCCAGGCCCAGGCCAACCTTCGCCGCCTGCAAGCCTACCGCGACTATCTGAAGCGGGAAGTCGAGCGACGAAGGCGAGTTTATGAGCAGGAACAGGCAATTACTGCCTACGGCTCCGCACTTGCCGCTCAACAGGCCCAATGGGCGATGGGCACTTTCTATGCCGCCCCGTACTACGCGAATCGGCACCGCCATCATCATTGGTAGTGGCAGGATTTCGCCAAGGCCCACCACCGCCACTTCGATGCAGATGCCGCTGACCTGCCGCCTCGCCGCCGTCTTCAGCGTTTCCCTGTCGTCGTCATCATGGGTGCAGGTTCTCAATGCGCTCGCGTAATCGTATCATTCTTATCACTTGGGCAACCCTTCTGAGTTGATCCAACGTGAGCGGAGCAGGCGGCTTCCCTGGCAGTGCTGCGGTCTCGACTACCTCCGTCTTCGTGGCGGCAAGGGCAATATGCGCAGACCGAAGCTGAAGAACGGTCATCTTGCATTTCCTTTTCTGATCCTCAACAATTGGACGGAAGCCACAACGACCACGACCCTCGTTGGAGATATTTCGATGGATGCCAAAAAGTCATTTGGAAACGCCCCGTGGATTAGCAAGGACGGTGATCTTGATCCTGCCAAGTTCCCTATCGACGGCACGTTGAAACAGTCCCTTTCCAGCGATATGGGGCAGTTCCGATCAGGCTTGAATATGCTTGGCTCCATGTGCGCTCACGGGAGGGACGAGGCGGGCATTTTCCTGCTGGGACTGTGGGTGGCGTGCAACGAGGATTTGGAGCGGCGCGGCCTGATTGCCGAGGCTCTGTGGGGCGTGAATACAAAGGCGTGTGCCGACCTGCTCTTTGCCGAATTGAAACGGGTGAAAAGTTCCAATACGACGCGGCGGTACTTGGCGGGGATCATCAAGGTGCTGGCATCCATGCCCTCGGAACTTGTTCAAGAGGGCTTCACGTCGCTGGCGAATGACACGTCGTTTTCGCCAAAGATGCGGGCCAAGTTCAAGGAAGCGATTGGCGAAGGCCGTGATTTCGAGGAAGATTGGTTTTGAGCAACGCAAGGATTCTGCAAATGACGAAGAAACAACCCCACCCTGACCGCCCCTTGCCCCTTAAATGGGAGTTCGGCCCCGACATCCCCACCTACGATTTCATCAAGGACTACCGCCTGGACGACCCCTCGGGCGTGGAAGAGGCCGTGGAAGACTTTATCCACAAAATGGAGAAGGACGACTTCCTCGCCTGGGAAGCGGTCATGGCCGAGGAACAAGGGTTGCCATTGACGGAAAAACAAGAGGCCGCGTTGGGCGAACTCCTCGACTTCAGCGATGGGGGCGATAATCGCGTTCTTTACATTGACGAAATCCCTCGTCCAATCGAACCTTGGCACGCCATTCTGAACAAGATCGCGCCGCATATTCCCGTCGAGCCGTTTCGGACTGCCGACGCTCACTACGGGGTCCATTGCGAAGGATGGCGGAACTTGGTCGATTGCCTTGCGGAACACGCCGATGGCCTGTCGCTGCCGCAGGGCGTATCCTCGCCCTTGGAAGTTGTCCCTATCGGATTGCGGCACACGCTCTGGCTTCAGGACTGTTTCGACGCCCTTTCGGGCCTCGGCCAATACGAGGACTTGACCCTCGAAAACGAGGAGCAGCAAGACCGCATAGACGAGTTTATCGCGGCCATGCGGGAACACGGAGACAGCGTGCAATTCTTCAAGCTCACGCTTGATTCACTTTTGGAGCGGGTGGTCTTGCCCGAGAAGGACAGGACCATTTTCGTGAGGACGATGCAGGACAAGTTGGGCATGAAGGCCAAGACGGACCAGATTGCAGACTATCTGGGGGAACAATGGCTGCTGTCGGAGAAGGAAAGATTGGAGCAGGAGGAGCAACGGCTGTTGTTCGAGAATGAAAGAGCGGAGCAAGAGCAACGACGATTCCTGTTGGAACAGGAAAGGTTGGAGCGGGAGATTAGGGAGGCGAACGCGAAGCAGCAGTCGTTGCGACGTCAACTTGCTGAAAAACAGTCCCAACAAGAATCAACGTCGAAGAAGATTGGTCGCAATGACCCATGCCCCTGCGGTTCGGGCAAAAAGTTCAAGAAGTGCTGCATCAAGAAATACGGCGGCGGCGATTTGTTGGATTGAGATTGCCAATGGCCGACCCACAATTCTACCACTATCTGACTGACTTGCAGGCACGGTCCAAGGCACGGCGTTGGTGGCCCAAGGCCCTTGTTGTCTGCGCCGTCATGGGCGGCATATATGGCGCAGTGATAGGTTCGGCCATCGCCGCGTCGGCTGGGGCTGCCAATGTGATCGAGACCGCCGCTGGCATCGTGGCCGTACTCCTAGCCTTTCCAGGGGCGAGATATGGCTTCTTTTTCGGAATGATGAATCGTGTTCGGTTTGGCAGGCTGTTCATCGGCACGATTGCCGCGATTGTCGGCGCGATCCTTGGCGGATACTTGGGACTCATGTTCGTAACGCCTCTCGGCGTGGTGATTCTCGGGGCCGTGGGTGGGTGGTTCTTCATGCGGGCAATTCTGTGGCGTTTCTTCTTGCGGAGAATTCTGGGCGGATTTGTGGGCGTTGTGCTGGGGGCGGGCATTGGAGCGATGATTGCGGCTCTGGAAAAGGACCAAATAGCCGCCCTTGTCGGCATCGCCTGGGGCACGGGGATTGGGGCCGTCGTCGGCCCGCTGCTTTTCCTATTATTTATTGGGACGCTGAACTCGCTGCCGCACACGCACGGCAACGGTAGAGGTACTTTCATTGATGCGACTTTCCGAAGATAAGATCAAGGCGGGCATTCTCCACCCTGACCGCGATGTGCGGGATGCGGCGGCAATGTACTTTTCCAGGTCCGCTTGCCGCGACACGTCGATACTGCCGCTCGGAATCGAGGCAATTGAAAAGTACGGTTGGGAGGGGGCGTTTCTTGTGCCGACTGTAATCGAGAGGCTGCCTCTGTCCGAAGACACTCTGCCTTGGGTGCTGAATCAGCTTCGGCAAAATGAACTGCTTCAGGATGGCACGATGCTGGGGCGTGGCTGGCGTGCGGCCTTGGCCTCGTACCTTTGGGCTGCCGATGCCAATCTGTTGGCCCGCCATCATTCTGAATTCTTCGGCATCAAAGCACTGGACAACTACGACATCGACCTGATGGAGATGCGGGTTGATCTCTTGACCTTCAAGGCCGATACCTGTTGGGAGGAATTGGAATTGCTTTGCCTTAACGCCAGCAAGGATCAAGCCGACCCCGATGCGAACTATGGCTATGCCTTGGTCGAGGCCATTGCCCGTTTTGGGGATACGGAGAGGGCTTTGTCCATTCTGGCCGAGCAGATCGTGGACCCGAACGACTACGGCGATGTGTGGATGGAATTATTCATGGTCAACTTGGCGGGGGAAATGCGGCTGGACGCCGCCGTTCCCAGCATCATCGCCAAATCGCTCGATGCGGAGAAAGAGGCCGACTTGCTATTTGAAGAGGCCGAGTCCGCTTTGGTGAAGATCGGCACTAACGCCGTTGTTGAGGGAGCAGCCACGCTGTTTTCTCAGAGAGATTGGATTCGGCGTATGATCGGCTGCCGCGTTTTGCGGTACGTTCATTCCGATCTGGCCGTCGCTAAGGCACTGGAATTGCTGCCGCGTGAAAAGGACGCAAGGATCAAGTTGTGGCTGGCCGAGGCCCTCACGTCTCAGTTCGCCTACGAGGGTGTCGAACCCGTGCGGCAATTCATTCTCGGCGGCGATCATACCAGAAAGTCCGCGGATTTGCGGTTGGATTTGATCGTGGCCGCGACCCTGATGGAGGTCGAATTGCCCGAAAAGGAACAATGGCTGGTGGATGTCGAGAAAGATCGTGCGGAAAGAGAGAAGCAGATTCGTTTCTATGCGGAGCCACCCGAAGAAGAAGAGGAGCCACCGCCGCCGAAGACGAAGATTGGTCGAAATGACCCCTGCCCCTGCGGTAGCGGCAAGAAGTTCAAACGGTGCTGTATCAAGAAATACGGCGGCGATTGAGGACAATCATGGCAAAGAAAAAAGCAAAGAAAAAGGTACTCGATCTCACCCTGCCCATCTACCAACTCAAGATCAGTCTCGAACACATCGAACCTCCCGTTTGGCGACGGGTGCAGACAGACGACTGCACCCTGGATGAACTGCACGACATCATTCAGATTGCAATGGGCTGGCAAGACGAACACATGTTCGCCTTCGTGATTGATGACGAGCAGTACGGCGATTTGGAACGCGGCGACGAGTTCGACCACGACTCCCGTTCGGTTCGACTCAGCGATCTTGCTCAGCAGGGTCATACTCGTTTTCGCTACGATTATGACTTTGGCGACGAGTGGAAGCACGTCATCGAGATCGAAAAGACCCTCCCCGCCGAAGAAGGCGGCTATTATCCTCGTTGCGTGAAAGGCGAACGCGCCTGCCCGCCCGAGGACTGTGGTGGCTCCCGTGGCTATCCCTACTTCCTTGAAAAGCTGCAAGACCCCGAACACGAAGAACATGACGATGCCGTGGAATGGATTGGCGAAGACTTCAATCCCGAGGCATTCGACCTGAATAGAACGAACGACGACCTCTATCACCTTCGCCGCTGGCTGGGCAGGCGCAGAGGAAAGAAACTCCGCTCGGCATTTGGCAAGGGCGATTTGGTGCGGGTGAAGCCTGGAATTGTCCACGACCGATACCCCGACATTCCCTTGGGCGGCTGGGTGGGCAAGATCAAGCGAATCGGGTGGCTCACGCCCATTGCTTATGCCGTCCATTGGACCAGGCCGACACTCGATCAGGCCCAGGCCGTCTACTTCAATCGTTGCCAGCGGGATGATCTGAAGCCGCATAGGCATTGGTTGGAAGAAGATCAGTTGGAATCGGCCACTGACGAAACGCCTACTGCAATGGAACAGCCGACGAACATTATCGCCCAACCACTTTCGATGGACGACCACAATGACCGTATCAGGATGGTTTTCGGACTGACGAGCGACGATGCGCTGCCCAAGGCCGACGAACAGACGCAGCGGCATTTTCTCGATTACCTGAAGGCCCACCTATCATTCCCCTTCAAGGCCGAGTATTGGCCCTCTGGGGCCATCGGTCCGCTCAGAAGCGGCTGGCTTACGGTTGTCGGCTTTACTGATCCCCCCTTGGATCAAGACGCGGGCATCGTGTGCGAGGCCCGTAGCGGCGAGGTTGAATTTCAAGTCCCTCTGGCGGGCCTTCAAGTCAACGAAGACGATCCGAATTTCCAGTACGTCGAGGACTACAGCGATTGGCAGTCCGAGGTTGAGGATTACGAGGAAGACGACGAACCAGCAGAGCCACCCCAATTCCCCATCGGCACCGTGGCCTACTACGGCCCCGACGACAAAACCACCACGAAGATCGTGGCGGGCGTCATCAAGGAGGAAGGTGCCGAGGCGATCATCAAACGGTGGATGGCGACCGACGTGACGACGAATCCGAAGGTTCGGAAAGACATCGAGAGATTCTTCAAAAAGTACGGTGTCAAGAAGGTGGGCATGAGCGACGGCAACATGGGCTGCCCGCACGAAGAAGGCGAAGATTTTCCCCTTGGCGGCGACTGTCCATTTTGCCCGTGGTGGAAGGGAAAACAGGGGAGCGGGGCCAAGGAATAGGAACGGAGAAGGAGTGGAACAGCATGGCGAAGAAGCGTAGTCCTAAGATCGACGCCGCCTCCAAACAAGAGCAGTCGCCAGGCGTGCAGGATCGGATTCAGGCCCTCCTCAACGAGTTGACCGATGCCGAGTTGAACATCTTGCTGTACGAGATCGAGAATCCCCATGAGCCGCGTTCAATGGAAAAGTTGGGAAGGATTGCTGCCGCAAGATTGAAGCGGCCCAAAGCCATCAAGGAACTGACGGACATGCTGATCGACTACTACATCGAGCGGAATCCCAGGTTGGAGACGCACTACTTGACCGACAAGTACCATCTGCTAGAGTATTTTTACGATTACTGTATCTGAGGATTCAAAGTGAAGAAACCCGATCCGAAAGTGCCGCTTGCGCTGACCTCACCGTAGCGGAGTCTGATCCTTGAAGACCTCGTATACATCGAAGACAATTATGCGTCGGTCATTCGGGCCACGCCAACGGATCAGCCCGTGCGGTTCACGGTGGAAGATTGGACGAGCCTGGGCGGCTGTATCGCTGCCGAGGCGAACCATGCCAGGGACAAACGGCTGAAGAAGGAATTGGATCGCCTTCATGCCAGGATTCGCAGTCTCTTGGAAGACGGCAAATTGCCGACCATGCTGAAGATTTATCGCGGCGGGGACGAGTAATTTCCCGAAGACGCCGTGAAGCTGCCAGGAAAGGATGCGTCCCATGACGAAGATTGAAGAGGCCGTGGCGTATTTCAAGGAGGGGTTCTCCTGTTCACAGGCAATGGTGGCGGCGTATGGGCCGACCGTTGGAGTGGATCGAAATACGGCCCTGAAGATCGCCTCGGGCTTCGGCGGCGGCATGGGCCGATTGGCCGAAACGTGCGGGGCGGTCACGGGAGCCTTCATGGTGCTGGGGCTGAAGTTTGGGAGTGCCGCATCAGATCGAGAAGCCAAGGAAGCCGTCTATACGCAGGTCAGGGAATTTGCAGAACGATTCAAAGCCCGCCACGGTTCGCTCCTCTGCCGTGACCTGCTGGGATGCGATTTGAATACGCCCAAAGGGTTGGCCCTGGCGCAAGAGAAGAAACTATCTTCAACGGTCTGCCCGCCCTACGTCGAGACTGCCGCCAAGATTTTGGAAGAAATAATGGGAGGCAACCTGTGAACAACGAAGCCTTTGATGAGGGCGACGACGCCTGCTTTCGTTGGGCTTCTTTCATTGCGCCACGACAAGATGGCCTTCATCTGCCTTCCAAAATCCCCACCGACAACTTTCCGTCCGTGTGGTAGGGATCGCCACCGCCATTGCGACCATCATGCTTGGGCTGGAATTCCTCGATTCCTTCCGTGGATGAAAGCCATCCAGCCGCCGTCAAATCCTCCATCAGCTTGTCACGGTTGGCGTCAATGTTCGCGTCGATGTGGTGAGTAGGCAAGCCTGTCTTGTGGCTGAAACCGACCTTCGTATCGAAAGTGGCTGCCCCAAGCCAGAGGGAACGGCCATTTACTTGCTTTGTGGATTCCCAGAATCGGACGTGGTGACGGCGGCTGGCGTCCTTGCCGACCTCCTGCTCGAACGCCAAGTCCTCTTTTCGCTCCCAAAGGTAGAGATTGCTTACGGGGGCCGTTTCGTCAGGGCGATGCAGCAGTACGCTTTTTACGAGTTTGGCCGAACTCTTGAAGGTAATGGGGTCGGCGGGCTGCCACTTGGCCGCAACCATCGCGGCGATGAGTTCATCCTTGGTGCCGATAAAACCCACGTTGATGGGATCGCCATGAATCCCTGTCGTCGTCAGAGTGACCCTTGGCGCATTGTCCAAGGCAGACTGAAGCTCGCCACCGAAGACGGGGGAAAGAAGTCCAATGATGCAGATAAGCGATAGGGCCAACTTCGATGCTGCCATATTGCAGACCTCCTTGGCTGGAAGCAATTATGTCATGAAGAACGGAACTTTATCTTACGCCTACGCCGCCTTTGACAAAACCCCTTCTTCGGACAGGCTTGATTTCCGTAGAGTCTTTCCCTCTGCGTTGCGGAACTCGATGATCCCATCTGCCCAGCACCAGACTGCACTCAGCTTGTCTGCCCGATAGGCCACGGCCAAGCATTTGCCGTGTTCGAAGAAGAGCGTTTCCCGCAAGCTGAAAACGTCTTTGGCTCCCAGGTCAACAAATATGCGGGCAACGAGTCGCTTGACTTCATCCATAGACCTGCAACCTCCTTGTGGCAAGCGGGGATGATTGTACCCAAGAGTTCCGTGGCCGTGAAGTCCGATCTTGCGCCCTGATAGCACTGCTAGCACTGCCTGCACGAATCTTGTCTTTATTGCCGCCGCGATTCGTAGTATATTTCTCCCAATGGCGGAATGGATGCTGCCAGCCACAGACCCAATTGGTGCAGTGCATAGGACGTGTCGCTGCCCATAAGACGCCCTGCCGATGGCCCGCACATCGGCGGGGCCGCTTTCATAGAAGGAGTACACGATGGAAGCCATGATTCAAGAAAAGCCTATGAGCAAGACGGAAATCTTCGCCGCCTTGGGCGAGGCCACGGGGCTGACAAAGCAACAGGTCGGTGGCCTGTTCGATGAACTTTCCAAACTGATCGGCAAGAACCTGGGCAATGACGGCCCTGGCACCTTTGCCATCCCTGGCCTGTTGCATATCAAGGTCGTCCGCAAGCCTGCCACGGAAGAACACAAGGGCATCAATCCGTTCACCAAGGAAGAGATGGTCATCAAGGCCAAGCCCGCCAAGAACGTCGTCAAGGTCACTGCCCTGAAGGGGCTGAAGGACTTGGTGTAGCAGCATGGGCATATTGTCGCAGCGGATTATTGCCAAGGTGAGCGGGCCAGCCTGGGAGACGCTTCGTGGGCAATTCATGCAGATTTCGCGGTTGCTCTTGGCTGTTTCCCCTGATGCCGACAGCGAGCTAATGACGAGCTACGTCAAATTCACGATCAATAGCGAGGCAAATAGCCCAGTATTCGCCGTGGTTTGGTTGAAAAACAGCAAGCGGTTGGTCGTCGGCCTGACCCTGCCCGAAGAATACGAAGCTGAGGGACTCGGCCCTTCGCTACCAGGGACGATGTACAAGGGCCTCAATCAATACTTCGTCGTGGATCGCGGCGACGTGGTGCCCAAAAGCCTTGCAGAATGGGCGGGCGTGGCCTATCAGAATGCCTTGTCAGCGGAGCCTTTGGCTGGCTCCCAACTTGCCGCAAGAGAAAAAGTTCGACGGGCGGGATGATCGCGCAAAATAAACCCTCCACGAACATGCAGCCCGTGGAGGGCAAGGTAGAGACATGACTCTCATTGTCTTGGATCGGGCTTAGGCAGCCTCCTTCTTGTCGGTTTCTTCCAAACCGACCGTCTTCAGCAGTTGGCCGTTGTCGCCGTAGACTTCGATGGCGTTCTTGCCCGCCAGCCGAATCGCGTAGCCGCCATCAAAGCGGTATTTGTGGCCGACGAAATATCCATTCTTGATAAGAATAGTGCGCATTGAGACGACGTTGATGCCCATTTCTTTCAGGCTGGCCGTTACAAGATCGTGGCCGCCAACGCCTTCATCCATGTTTGCCCCCTTTTGACCACGAATAGATCGGCTGTGGCCGCAGTCGCCGTCCGACTTGGCCGTGGATGTTCCATTATCTTCTCTGGCTTTCCTAAATTATCATCTCCCGTGAGATTGCGGCGGGCGGCGTGATTTCCTTGGCAGGCTCACCCACTGCTCAGCCGCTGACATTGGAAACGTACTCTTTCGGAAGCCATTGGGTGTCTGTATTGCCGTCTGAGTATCGCGTGTAGCAGCCACGCTCGTATAGGAAAGCAGCAGGATCAGTCCGAATCCTATCGAGTAGCTCTCCCAAGTTCTCTGCGATGGGCGATTCCCTGAAGTCGTCGTGATCGGCGTAGAAAATCTTGTCTGCGTCTTCACCCACGCCAACGACAAAGAAGTTGGCCGAGTGCGGGATTTCACCGAACGCCACGCCCTCCTTCAACCAACTGGGCATCGAATCTTCAAGCCAGCCCATTTGATCTCGCATGTCTTCAGATCGTGCAGGCCATTCCTCCACGGGGTAGAACTGCACGCCAGCCGCATAGAAAACGCTTTCCTTTTGTCGCTCGCCAAGAAATGGTGCTTTCGTCGGTTGCGAGTCGCAGTAGAGGACCATCCCATTATGATAGCCATAGAGTTGTTTGAACGGCTCCCCAGCCTCGCCCAGCAGCGATTCGATTTCTGCAAGGGCTTCTGCACTGGCTGGCGGGTTCAGATCATGCGAAATCCTTGCCGTGAGGTTCAGCCGCTCCAAGTGGTCGCCGCACGCATAGCACCGAAAAGCGGGGGCCGTATCCTTTACGTGTTTCTCGAACTCTTGCACCGACATGGTTTCTCGCTCCTGCCTAGAGGGCCACCTTGACTTCCTTTGCGTTTTCATCCGTTGCTTTGCCGTACCGTTTGATTGCGACGGCTCCCTTGGACAATGGAGACGCACGAAGGATCGGCTCCATCGCCGCAAAAAGCGCGTCAGCATCGGGGCCGTAGATGAAGAGGGTACAATCACCCTCGCCAAAGTCATCACCGTCGAAGACGCCCAGACACTTTGCCGTAATCGCCGCCTCAAGTTTCGCGGACAATGCATGAATAGCGTCGAACTCGTCTTCTGTGCCGAATTTGCGATCCGATAGCTTGAGATGGATCAGCACGGCTTGCTCGGGCGGTTGTGCCTGCATCGCCTCTTGTTCTCCACCACCAGACTTCGGTTCAGGTGTGCGAGGACCGCCACTCTGACCGCAACCTGCCGCCAGCACGACGACAACCACAATTGGTCCAAGGCGTCCCATCGCTCTATTGCCTTTCCTCGCTCATCTTGGCCCGATTCTATCCCGAATGACCAACGGTGGTCAACCACATCATCCACGCAAATCAATACCCCATTCTTCCTTCACCAAGCCAGGCACGACTTCAAAAGCCGCCCGCCCATCAGCCCATTTGAGCATCTCAGGAGCCTTGGCAGCAGGCGTGCAGAGCAGCTTGGCGCGGGGATCATCCCCACGCGGCCCAAATCAAGGCGGTCGCTGTCCCAGCACGTTTGGATCGTTACATCACCTTCGATCAGCCTGTCAGAATGGGCAACACAGGCTTCGTACAGAAGCGCGAAATCGGCATCAGGCAGATCGAAAAGGTCTCCGCGTAGCTCGGCGGCGAGTTCAGCCCCTCGTTCACCGTGGTCGTCGTCCACGCCTTCGCTTACGCGGCGGGAATCGTGGAAAACGGCGAACAGTTGGACAACTTCGATCTTGGCACCCGTGGCATCGGCCAATCGCAGCCCGTTTTCCAAAACCCTCGCCCAATGGCCGACGCCGTGGGTGCCGTCCCAACGGAGCGCATAGTCTTCAAGGATTCGGTGGACGAGGGGCTTGAGGTTCATTTTTCGTCTTCGTCGGCCCCTGCCAAACAAACCACTAGATAGCACCGATTCTTTTCATCACGTCCCGCACCGCCAATTGGAACATCGATGTGAACCATTCCGCCGTCTATCACGATGGGCGTGTCGCCGCAGTAGTCAACCAGAAACTCACCGTGACGGGACAGCAACTCGGCCAATTCGCGCTCCAGGTTTGCAACGGAAAGCGGCACGCAGTCGTCATTGCCGATAAGAAGGACTTCCTCCGCACTCTCATCCACGACAACCGACCCAAGTGGCGAGCGGGTTCCATCGAGTTCTTGCCATTCGCCCATCGAATTCTGCTTGAAGGACGTAACCAGGACGGGCCATTGTTCAGCACCGCTGCGGTCTTGGCGAATCATCTCAACGAGACGTTGGAGCTTCATTGCAGCCTCATCCTGCTTCAACGTCCTTTGGCCTTCTCGAAGTATTCGCTGAGTGTCACGCTAATCCCCGTCACGAACGAAACTCAGGTTTCAGTTGCAGCGTTTCATCGTAATGTTCTAGGGGATGGTAGGCAATCGGCGTTGCCGTTCGCCAGTTCCGCAACCGCTCCTCGAAACTTTTTACGTACTCTTGTCGCTGTTCTGGGGTGCTGCGGGCCACAGCCCAGGCCACGAAGGGCGGTAGTACGTCGAAGCCAACAAAATGAAGGATGCCGTGGTTGATTGGAAAGAGGATGCTATCGAGGTCGCCGTTCAGGCCGCGAGGGCTGTAGATCGACGGCGACCCGCTTGTGGTGAGGCTCAGCATGGCCCGCTTGCCCTTGAATACGCCATTGCTGTACCAGTTGCCAGCACCATAGGTCAGTCCCGCCGCAAAGACACGATCCACCCACCCTTTGAGAATGGCGGGCAGACTGAACCACCACAGCGGAAATTGGAACAAGAGAAAGTCTGCACGAAACAGCTTTTCTTGTTCAGCGGCGACATCGGCTGCGAACGTCTTGGCCTCCGTCGCCTTTGCTTGTTCCACGCCGTACTTGAAGAAGCTGGGATCGGACAATTTCGTGAAGTCGTGGCGGCCGCCGACTGGATTGAAATTCATGGCAACGAGGTCGGATACTTCCACGGAATGGCCTGCGTCTCGTAGAACCCCTACTGCCGTATCCTTCAAAGCCCCGTTGAACGACTTCGGTTCTTCGTGAGCGTACACAATCAATGCGTTCATACTGATCTCCAGAGACAGGGTAGACTTTTTCTGACATTATACGCAGGCAGGCCACACCTGGATTCATCTAGTGGGTGAGTTCGGCCACGGCCTCAAGTACGGCAGCAGCAGCCTTTGCCATCAAATGACAGGTGCGGTTGGACGGCGGCACTTTGATCGGCTTGGCCTTGGCAACCCGCCGCACCACGCGGGCGATGGCGATTTCCAATTCTTGTTCAAGAATCTCAACTTGATCGTGGTTCATGGTTTTGCCCTCTCGTCTCTGAACAAGATCAGCCCGTTTGCAATCGCCCGAGGTCGGCCATCGGACGGCGAATTGAGAATCTTGCCCATTGCCCAAATGGTCGAAGAGCCGCCGCCGTCAAGTTCGACGGCCTCGACACAGCCATATTCCTTGACCAAAGCAGCCATTTCGGGATACGTCAGGCCGATGGAGAACTTCTGCCGACCGTCCACCACGATGAAATAGAGATAATTGTCGTTCCAGCCGATCATCGACCCTTGTCCTAAACCCGTCTCCAAGTCCCACTTCTGCCGACGATCAATTCTGCGAACATGGATCGAGAGGGGGCCAGCGGCGCGAACGTCGTGGCGGTAATCTACTCCTTGGGCCAGAGATTTGAAGGCATCGTCGGCATGTGCGGCTCCCACAATCCCGAGGATCGCTAGGGCCGCAATCAATGCGACGTGCAATGATCGCCTGTTCTTCATGCTTACGTCCCAAGAAGGCTCAGGACCAAATCGTCATGCCTTCAAGCGAAACGCGCAGGGTTCTCCCCAAGACGCCAAAACTTTTCAAGAATGTCGTCAGCAATCTTCACGACAGCGGACCTCATTTCCATTCAGAGAGGCCATGCGCCGCAATTCTTCGTCCCTGCGCCCAGACCTGATACCTGCCGAGGAACCATTTTGAGGGATCGTTCGCGTTCTGGTGCAATTCGATCTCAACTTCATAGCCTATGTCCGTCTTATCCCTGCTGGCAAGGTATTCTCGTTCGCGGACGCACAAGGATTCCACAAACGGATAGGTTTTCAGCTTTGCAGACAGGTCGGGGCTGCGGAGCAATTGTCCAAGTGGCTTATCCTTTGCAAACTCAAGCCGAGTCAACACCTGGGCGATTGGTAACTGCTTCACCACAGGAGTCCGCTCAGCCACTTTCGGATGATCCTCTACGCTGAGCCTGAGCCAGTAGGCTCGCTTCTTCACGTCCTCGCGGAGAACGCGAATTGCCTCTTCCGCCTTCTGTTTTGGCACGGAGACTCCGTAGAGGATTGAGCCTTGGATTTCGCACTCAATCTCCTTCGAGGCTAAGAGATTGTAAAGATGAACTTCCGAAATTCGGTCGGTTCCCCAAATGTCAGCAATCACCTTCCACTCGATATTCTTGTAGTAAGTGGCGACACCTGCCAATTCGTCCCAGCTGACGACCCTCCACACCAAGTCTTGAATGACGGCAGTTAGCTTTTTGTCCGTAACCTTGTACGGCTCTGAAGGCAGACCCACGGGGCTCTGCTTGTAAAGCGTGGCGAAGTAGGTGCAACCGACGACGTAGGAGCCGACGTTGTTCAAGTGGATGCCGTCCGCAAAAAGCTGCTTGATGTTCGTATAGCCAGGGACTTTGCCCGCCTTGATCCATTGATTCAACCCGTACATGACGTGGCCGACAGGGACCATGTTGATTTTGAGCTTCGGATACGCTTTCCGTAATTCCAGCGTCAGCCGCTCGAAATAGTCCTTCGTTTCGTTCGTATTGTCCCAACCGCCCGTGTATTTCTTTAGCCAGGCCGTGTCAAAGTCATCCTTCCCTTGCCTCGGCCAGCGGGCGTAAACGTAGATTTGGAGGTCGGGACTCTTGGGCAAGGCGAGGTCGATGAAGTTCTTCGCCATCACGATATCGCCGTCCTTGCCGTCCAGGTGGCGGTCGAAGGGCTGAAGGCTGAGAACGTCCCACTGGAAATTGGCGAGGGCGGTGGGGTAGTGGCCGAAGGGCGGCTCTTGAAATCCGTCCTTGGGATGCTCCCAGATCCATTGCAGCGGCGCACCAGGGATCATGTGCCGTCCCCAGATTTGCGTGTAGCCTCGACTCTTGGCAAGTTCAGCCAGCCCACGGTACTTGATCGTATCGGTCACGCTGTTGCCGACGAAATAGACACGGAGGGTCTTGGGGGATTGCTCCTCGGCAAGTGCAGGGGGCACGATGGCGAGAACGAGGAAAGTTAGAACAAATCGGCGGAACATAGCGAGAGTCCTTTTACTTGACCACTTGAATCTTGCTCAACGGATACCAGTCATCTTCGGCGCGTCCCTTGATCCCCAATCTCAGCACGGGGTTCATAAGTGAATCCACTGCGGCGATGGACAGCGTGTATCGACCAACGGGCAGATCGGCGAGAATGTCAATACTATCCCCGACGGCATTGATCTCCCCTGGCGGCAAGTCCTTGGGCATCTTGAAGAAGTCGGGGGTGAATAGGTCAATCGAACCAGGAAGCCAGCGATTGACCTTCACATCGCCATCGAAACCCCATTCCTTGTCCTTTCCATTGTCCAAGCGATACGACAGGTAATACGGCCTGTAGCAAGGGGCCGAGCCGACGTTCTGCCACTTCATCGAAAGAGTGAGCTTTTCGCCCGCCCGCACTTGAACAGGATGCTTCAATTCCTTGAGAACGAGGCGGTAGCCAAGCCTGCGGAGGAACCTCTCGATCTCGGGCCGAACATTGTTCGCTTGGGGCAGCGGGGCCGATTTGTTGTTGATGACCGAAGCGTGGCAAACTAAGGCATAATTGAAGATGTATCGCAGCGACCAACCATCCTTGACCCACTTCCGCATGTCCCAGCAGGTTTCCCAGGCAACGGGTGCCGTTTTCCAGGTGTCTTGGATGCCCGATTCCCTGATGTAGGTTGGGTAGCCTTGCAACATGTGGCACCACGTTCGTGAGAAGCCGCCCATATCCCCAAGGCAATCGGCCCGCCAGCCTGCACCGTGGGCGCAGGCGTATTTCAGGCAATCGTCGCCACCAATGAGCATCAGGAGCGGGGTTTTCCTGAAGGCGGCAAGGTAGGCATCGACCACCTTCTTGCGGTTTTCCAGCGTCGGCAGCTTGCACGTTGTCGATCCGCTCAGGTGCCACTCGCCCCACCAGCCAATGGAGCCAAGGTCGATGTGGTCGATGTCAGGGTGGCCGTCGTACTTTTCGCCCAACCGCTTGATGAAGTCCAAATGGGCTTTCAAGACGGCGGGATCGTCCATGTCGGGAATCGGGAACGGGCCTTGACCTTCATAGTCGGCTTGCAGTTCCTTGCCGCACCATTTGGGATGGTAGGGGCGGCCCTTGGAAGTCGAACAGCACATGACCCGGAAGGCCAATTTCTGTCCCGAGTCGTGCGTTTCCTTCAGCACTTTGTCCAAGAACGCCGTGTTGAGCTTCCCAGGCTGCGGCTCCAATTCCCCCCATCCCCAGCGGGCATACTGGATCGTGGAGGGAATCCACTTGGGCAGGCTCTTGTCCTGCTTGCTCGTCTGGTGAAATGTCTCCCAGCCGATGCCAGGGTTGGCGAGGATTTCGTCTGTCTCCTCGGGTCTGACGATGACCATTTGCTGGGCGAAGACGACTTCCGCACTGAGAAGCGTGCCAATAACGAGGATCGAAAGAACGAATCGACGGATCATCGTGAAGACTCCTATGCCGATTTGTGAAGGGGGGCCAGCACCTTGAATACTTCCTCCGCAATTATCTTCGCATCTTCAAGGTTCGGGTGCAACTTGTCCCCGACATACTCGTCCTTCAGCCGCGAGCAGATGTCGGCCAGCGGAATGCCTTGTTCGTCGCAGAACTCTTTCAACCGTGCGTTGTGGTAATCTCGCTTGGCATTAAGTCTCCGAGCGAGGGAAGCAAGAGGGGACGGCCACGTATCCTCATTGATATCAGGCACATTGAGTAGGACGGCCTTTTTGCCCTGATCGTGAACGGCCTGGGCCATTGCGCCAAGGTTGCCGATGTTCCGTTTGCTCGTCGCTTCCATATCGGGCCACGTCCCATTGTCGCTCAAGCCCATGCCAATCACGAAGCAGCGGGCATTCGGGAAAAGGGCAAGATAATCCTGTACCATTTGCTGCCCGTTGTCGCTGATCGCTCGCGTGATTCCCCCGTTGGCAATTCGTAGTCTAAACGGCTTGCAGAGTATTTGGAGAAAGTCGGGGTAGGTACGGCACGGCCAGTAGCGGACGGGGCCGAAATCGTTCCGACCCGTCAGGCTGTCGCCAGCGCAAACGATATCGACGGCGGCGCGGGCAGCTTCAAAGGCAGGCAATCCCTGGTTGGCGATGTAGAGGATTTTGGGTGTCATATCAATTCGATGAACGCCGCAAAATGGGAATCAAGGTAGCGTTCCAGCCAGACCGTGATTTCGGGTTGGCATTGCGAATACGCCTTATCAAGATCATCGAATTCCCCTTCGAGTGCCGTGGCAACGTACTCCTCAACTGAATCGATCCTGTTGCGAGAAGCCGCCTTCCAGCAATTTATGGCCTGCGAAAGGACGGCCCGATGCTGAATGGTTCCGATGGCTTCTAGCCCTTCAAGGGCGTAAAGGGCCTGTGCCGTGGCATCGGAATGTTGGATGCTCTGGTTCTCAAAGTATTGCAGGTGGCCTCCGTTCTCGACCTCGGAGTAGTAGGTGAACGCAAAATGGGCCTGCTGCTGTATTGGCGATAGGTCGTTGCCCGATTCCATCGCAACGAGGTCCACGAAGGCGTTCCAGGCCAAGTAGGGAGCCTCTTCGTATTCCGAGCGTTTGACAGTGCGGCGGATCATTTTCTTAGTCTAACTGAAAATGGCAATCGTTCTCGACGGCATCCAGGCACTCGTCAGCGGCCAGGCTCGGAAACAGCCTGAACCACTTCTCCGTGTGCCACATGTAGGACAGGCAGAAGTGACCGCCGCCAAGATGCTCCATCCTCGCAAACCTTGACTCGAACGACGGCGAGATCGCTGTCGGGCCTGGGCAGGCATAGGTCGTGCCGAAATAAAGGGTGCTGCCGATCCACTTGATCCAGAACGTCGGTAATGTAATTGAATTGGTAGTCATTGGGCGGCGGCTTGACGTACCTGGCCTTCAGTCTCTCGACCAGTTTCACCGCCTTGGCGTCCAGGTCGGCCTTGATCCGCTCAGGAAGAGGGGCCTTGGCGGTTCTCTGCGACGGCGAGGACAGCATCCACGTCTTCGCCTGCTCCTTCTTTTTTGCCATTGGCAAATCCTCACCCCTTGAACAGTTGTTTCACCACAGCGTAGACGGCCAGAACTACAACGATCACGATTGCCACAAGCAACGCGATGAATTTCTCTTTCGTATCAATTATCTCATTCAGATTCAGCACCGCAATCTCCTCTTACGTCTTGCATCCCGTTCGGGGGCACGGGAAAAGTTCTGGCACCCGTGCCTTGTATTCCGTGTAGGCTTGGCCGAAGCGTTCTTCGAGGTATTTCTCCTCCTTGCTCACCAGCATCTTGAACAGGATGTACGCCAGCAACGGCGCAAAGAACATCGGCCAAGAGCGGAGAAGCAGGACCAGCCCTGGAATGTTGAAGACGATCCAGGCGGAGTAGATGGGATTCCGCACGACGCCGAAGATTCCCTTGGTCGCCAGTTCGTCCTTCTTGTACGCCCCCTTCACGGAAACGACAGCGACAACCAGCATCGGCAGGCCAATCGCCAATAGCACCACCCCTGGAATTAAGAAGAAGGCATACGGAACGGCGCGAACAAGGAAAATGGTGGGCCAGAGGTAGGTGGCAATTCCCACAACGACTAGGCAACCGAACGTCGGGACCATGATCCTCGGGCCGACTCCCCAGATGGGCATTCTCTTCACCATTGGAGTTCTCCTCGCCCATATTGTACGACAGAAGACAGTGGTGTCGAGAAGAGGAACAGTCCACTCACTGCCCTACTATCCAAACCTGCCCCTACGAACGCCTGCGAGGCCGCTGGGGCGTCGTTCGCAGGGGGGGGGCGGCCTCTGGGCGTCGAGGGCTCCAATGACATTCCCAGAGTCTGTAGCGGAATACGTGGGCGGGCGGCCAGACGGTCGAGATCAGCAACGGCGGCCAAGGATGGTTCGATCGACGCGGACACGCATGACCTCCAACGTGGATTTGATGCCGGGGTGAGAATGACGGACACGATATCCGGGTTGGCAGGATCGGGTCTTGGCCAAGCTGCTCGTTCAGGGCTACAGCGACTTTCTCGGTGGCCTTCTGCGGCCATTACCAGAGCGTACGGTCTGGGCGACTCGGGGGTCGTCGAAACCACCCGCCTCACCAGACGTCAGGCCACTCCTCGCCCAGCACGATCTCGTGGGCGTTCAAGGTGCGGCGGAGGTCGTCGTCCATCGTGGGGTTGTCGAAGGCCATCGCCAGGACGCGGTCGACGGTGGTGCCGTGGGCTCCGACCAACCTGGTGCTCGTCTGCGGGCTGATCATCAAAGGCATGGCCTGGTGGACTGCACGCCGCGGGTCGTCCTGGGTCTCGACCGTGAGGACTTTGGCGGGCTGGTCACAGTAAATGCCGACAACCTTGCCCTGGCGGGTGTGGATGAGGATCTTGGGGCTGTTGGGCGGCGTGGTAAGCAACCCATCTGGGGTGGCAATGTAATCGTAGGGCATGATGGTCTTGTTGGGGTTTGGAAGGACGGCAAAAGACACAGTGCCGGCCACTACAGATCAATGCCCAGATCGGCGCCAGGATTTAGCAGGGACGTGCCAGACTGCGGAAACTCCCTATCTACCTTTGGTGGTGCGCAGAGTCTGCGCATTTTGACAATCAGAACCGCCGCTGGCTGGCTGGGAAAACCCGTTCTGTCGTGCCTAACGCCGAGATGGTCGATAGCCAGGCAACTGGGTAGCCCTATCGGCTCAAGTTCGTGAGGGCGTGCTGGTCGACGAAGGCTGCATGACAGGATAAAATGGCAGCATGAACCCTCCATCGTGGCAACCAAACATGGACTTCTCTCGTTTTGTCGTGGGGCTGACCGCCTGCCTGCTGCTGGCAATGGCCATTCCACTGCCCGCCGGGGAGCCGCCAAAGATCGAGCTGCCCAACATCCAATCCAAGACGCTGGGCGGGCAATACTTTTGGGCTGATGAACTGGTCTATTTCGGCTGGCGCATCCAGCGGAACACGTTCACCGGCCATTGCCGTCTCCTGGACGGAGAGAAACGCCGCCACACCTACGGCACTTTCGAGCAGTGCAATGCCAAGCTGGAAGCGATCAAGCACGAGAAGGGCTTGCCGCCGATGGGAGGCAAGGCCGTGCTGGTGCTGGCGGGGCTGGGCGATGCCCGAATGAGGGCTGACGGCATGGTCAAGTTCCTGCGCGACGGCAGCAAGTATTTGGTCGAGTGTGTGGCCTACCCCACCCTTTGCGAAGAGGTCGGACGCCATGCCCAGTCGCTGGACAGCGTGGTGCGGCACCTCGACGGCGTCGACGAGATCAACTTTGTGGGCTATAGCCTGGGCAACCTCGTGATTCGCCGCTACCTGGGCGATCAGACCAACCTGGCCATAGGCAGAAAGCCGGACAGGCGGATCAAACGGATCGTGATGATCGGCCCGCCGAACCAGGGCGCCGAACTGGCCGAGAAACTGGGCGACAATCCCGCCTTCATCGCCGTCTTCGGCGCCTCGGGACAACAGTTGGGGAAGCGCTGGGAGGAACTCAAGCCGACGCTGGCCACGCCCGCCTGCGAGTTCGGGATCATCGCTGGCGGCCGAGGGGACGGCCGTGGCTATAATCCGCTACTAAACGGCGACAACGACGGCATCGTGACGGTGGCCAGTACCCGCCTGGCCGGCGCACGGGATTTCGTGCTTGTCGGCGAATTGCACACGTTGCTGCTCCACTCCGCCAGCGTGCGAGACCGCACCTTGACGTTTCTGGAGCACGGGTATTTCGTCGCCGAGGAGAAGCGGCAGCCGATCAAACCGTAACGTCAATTCTATGCGGCTATACGGCAATTCATGGTTTGGTAGAGGACCAACCACGGCGGCTCGACTTGCGGGGACCGGTGGCATCATCGGCCCGCACTATGCCGCCTCGAAGGCTGGCATCCATGGCCTGACGCACTCCTACGCCGCCCTGCTGGCCAAGGAGGGCATCACGGTCAACGCCATCGCCCCGGCCTTGGTCGAGACGGACATGATCAGTGACAACCCCCGCGCCACCCCTGCCTTGATCCCGGCGGGCCGGTTCGGCACCGTCGACGAGGTGGCCGACGTGGTGGTCATGCTGGCCACCAACGGCTACATCACCGGCCAGACGATCAACGTCAACGGTGGCTGGTACATGAGCTGACCGAGAGAGGATAGAATGTCCTCAACCATGCCCAAGGACTTGCCCCAATCTCGATTTCAGTTCAGCCTCGCAGCTTTGCTTGCGACCATCACGGTCGTCAGCGTTCTATTCTCGTCGATCGCCTGCAACGGACTGGCAGGTACCCTGGTCGGCTTACCTGTGGCCCTGGGGGCGATGACTGTTCTTCTGGGGGGCCAGACGCGAGGGCTGCGACGGATGTGCCTGGTTTTGGCCGCTTGCGGCATGGTGCTCTTCCTGCTGCTGGCCGGTGCGAGCTATCCGTTCATCGTCATCGCCGATTCCGATCTCGGTATGGGGGCTATGGCTCGGGTCGGCGACTGGATGCGACTCTGCGGCGCCTGTCTGCTCGCGGGGGCCTTGATTGGCATGGGCAACTTCATCGCCTCGGTTGCTGTGCGATTGGCGTTGACGGCTGGGTTGTTATCGTGGGTTGTCACCCGACATTTCCAGAGTGCTGATACGCCTTATGCAGCCCGCATGGGACTCGTGGCGTTGGCTGGACTGCTGCTGGCGGCTGACGGCCTACCGGCGCTGACGCGGCGTGCACGTGGCTGCCCGGCCTACGTTCGCTACGGCTGGGTGCTGGCCATCCCCGCTCTTTTGCTCTTGACGGACTGGCAAGGTCGAGTGTACCGGGGCCTGGTTCCGTCGTCGTCTCGTGCCCGTGCTGGGCTCGATGACAGTAACTCGGGTACTTCCGCCAGCCTGATGTCCGAAAGTTCCAGCCAGGAGGCTGTCACCGCGGCCAGTCGGCTACGAGCCAAGGGCGACGAGCATGGAAATCTACTTGTGGAAAGCCTTGATGGCGGTGCGGCGTTCCGTCGTCCGCCTGACAATCCCGACTGCATGGTGAGCTTCGTTCTGTTTTCGCCCAACGGACGAACGCTGGCCGTGGGCGACAACCATCGCATGTACCTGGGAAGCAAGATCACGATATGGGACGTTGCCCCAGGGGCGGACGGGGCAGCACCTTGCGCTCGCCTTCGCCATGAGTTGTGTGGGGGAGAGCACTGGTACTTTGCGGCAAGTTTCTTCCCGGATGGGCAGACTTTGGTAACCAGCAACGGCGACAAGACCGTCTCGCTGTGGGACGTTGCGTCGGGCAAGGAAATCGCATCTTTCGTTGCCCATGACGCCCAGCCCTGGGGCCAACCGGCCGACTGCGTGTGCGTCTCGCCCGATGGGAAGACTTTCGCCACCTGGGCCATCAATGGCATGAAGGTCTGGGACAGCTCATCGTTGTGCCTGTTGCGGGCCATGGACACTCGGGAAGCCATTCCGATCGCGCTAACCTATACGTCGGACGGTGGTACTCTGGTCGCGGTTGACCGGGAGCGGGTCACGTACTGGAAAACTTCCCCGAGCCCCGTGCCCGTTCTGGTGCTGGCGGTCGTCAACGTCGCTGTCCTAACCTGGATCATTTTTGCCGCACGTTGCGCGGGAACGGAGCACGTAACGGCAACGATGAGCGCTAGCGGAACCGAGTGATGCCATGATCCTTCATTGCGACATGGATGCGTACTACGCAAGCGTCGAGGAGCGGGACCGGCCCGAGCTGGTTGGCAAGCCGGTCATCGTGGGCGGTTCCCCGGCGAAGCGGGGTGTGGTCTCGGCCGCGAATTACGTCGCCCGTAAATTTGGCGTGCATAGTGCCATGCCCTCGGCCACGGCCCACCGCCTCTGCCCCCACGGCATCTACCTGCCGCCCAGGATCGACTACTACGCCGAGGTCTCCGGCCAGATCCGCGACATCTTCGAGCGGTTCACGCCCCTGGTCGAGCCGCTGTCGCTCGATGAAGCGTTTCTGGACGTGATCGGCAGCGAAGGTTTGTTTGGCCCTGCCGTGGAGATCGGCCGGCAGATCAAGCAGGCGATCCGCCAGGAGTTACGGCTGGTGGCCTCCGTGGGCGTGGCGCCCAACAAGTTCCTGGCCAAGATCGCCAGCGACCTGCGAAAACCGGACGCCTTGGTCGTCGTGGAGTTGGACAAGGTCCAGGAGTTCCTCGACCCCCTGCCGGTCGAACGTCTCTGGGGCGTGGGGAAGCAGAGCAGCAAGGTCTTCGAGCGGCTGGGCATCCGCACGATCGGTCAACTCCGCCAGTGCCCGCTGGACGTGCTCCAGGCCCGCTTCGGGAGCAGCGGCGAGCACCTCTGGGACCTGGCCCACGGCCGCGACGACCGGCCCGTGGTGCCCGAGCGGGAGGCTAAGTCGATTTCCAACGAGACGACGTTCGAGCACGACATCGCCGACTTGGACGTGCTGCGGGCCTGGCTGGTGGACCTCGTCGAGCAAGTCGCCTGTAGGTTGCGGCGGCACGGGATGCGCGGCCGCACCGTCCATTTGAAGGTCCGCTTCGCTGACTTCTCCCTCATCACCCGGTCCCAGACCCTGCCGGAACCCACGGACATCACCGACGAGCTGCGGCGGGCGGCCGACGACCTGCTCTGCCAGCGGCTGCCGGCCGGGCACCTGCCGGTACGGCTGGTGGGCATGGGCGTGAGCGGCCTGGACGACACGGGGCAGATCCAGGGCTTGCTCTTCGATCAGGAGGACCGGCGGAAGCACAGCCAGGTGGATGCCGTGGCCGACGCGATCAAAGAGCGGTTCGGCACAGGGCCTCTGCGGAGAGATAGTAGCCTTGAACGTGGCGAGAAACCCAACTCAGGCTGAGGCACGACAGGAAAGATAGATCATGTGGTGGACGCCGGACGGCGAGCGAATTCTGCAGGGTGCCGAAGGCCAACTCTTCCGAGAGGCCCTGGGCATGATCGTAGACATGGTCAGCGACGACAACGAGGGTCTCTGGCAGTTCGCTGCCCCGCCCTTCGACAAGCTCCAGCCCAACCAGAAACTGGCCGTCCTGGCCCAAGTCGGCACCGCCCCGCTTTGCAAGGATCAGCCCATGCCCAGGTTGACGGCCGCTTTGGAGGCCGCGGTCGGCGCCGTGTACGAGGCCGTTTCCGCACAACCAAACTAAGACAAGTCTGAATCTGTGGCGCGATGTAGCAACAGCAAGGGGCCGGCAGATCTGAATCTGAGAACCCTGCCGCTGGCGCATGCAAACGCCCCTGGCCCTCTATGAGGAAACCTGGGGCGTTCTCGATTACAACTCGATGTTCTCGACCTCGGCCACGAAACGGCCGCCAAAGGCCAGAGCGGTTACTCGTTGTACTCCTTTTCCAGTAGGGCGATGGCACCGTCCAGCATCAACCCAATCTCTTCTTCGGTCGCCTTCGGATGCCGTTCTCGAATCTCTTGCTCGGCATTGAATACCGCCAGTGCAAGATCATTGGGAATCACGTAGGCAAGTTTCTCGAATAACTCGTCCATGGAGTGCCGCTCTCCATCGGCAAGGATTTCGTTGATCTTCCGTGTGAGGGACTTCTCCAGTCGTGGTACTGAACTTCGTTTTCTGCGTTTCATTTTTTTGCTTTGGTGTCTAAGATAGCGCCGGAGTCTTTCGCGCCGTCTTAACCATCACATCCTTCCTTATTGGGGGCTGTTGGTGTCCCCGAGCTAATCGCCGCTTGATCTGCTCAGGGTTGTTGTCTTGCCAAGCTAAGTACCTGGCCGAGCGCAATCCGGCAACGCTCTTGGCAAATTATCGCGTTACCGCAAACGGCTGTAAGTGGCTGAAAGGAGCAAGTTAGGAGCAGATAGGCGCAGTACGCTTGGGCATAGGCGTCATTCCTCCCATGACCGACTTGCAAGCGGTTCATCGGGTAAACCGTCCTTTGGGGCCGAGGTTTCGTCCGAAGTTGTCCGCGAGCGGCAACATGATTCATGACCCGACTCTTCGCCCACCCCTTGGCTTGGTGCATCTAATTTGGCGTTTTGGTCAGAGGAGCACGCAGTCTCCAACGGTTCCGTAGGCACGATCAAGTCTTGGAAATCGTCTCCGTCTGTCTCTTGATGCGACTCTTGCAACTTCATGCCATGGTCCGGGGGGCACGTGGCCTCGCTTGCTTCACCAGGCACGATCAATCCCTGAGAAATGTCGTTGTCTGAGCCTTGGTCGGATTGTTCCGACTTCACGCCCTGGTCAGGGGGGCAAACGGCCCCCAACGGTTCCGTGGGCACGATCAAGTCTCGGGAGTTGTCTTCGTCTGTCTTTTGATCCGACTCGTGCAACTTCATGTCATGGTCCGGGGAACACTCGGCTCCCACCGGTTCGCTAGGCACGATCAAATCTTGGGAAGCCGCGATAATGTCCTGATCCTGCTCTGCCCGCGCTCTGTCTTGATAAGGTTGGATAACAGCCGCGTCGGCAGGCAAACGCCAAACCCATTCCCAAGTTTTCTTGTTTCCGTCGATAGCACGCCACTTCCGATACGATCTCACTCCGAGTCGCTTCTTGGCCCGTTTGAGCGTGCGCAGCGATACGAGGGCACTGGCAGCTTCTTTGACCACAGTTTTGGCTGGTATCTCCCCATCGGCTTCGGCCAGAATCAAGTACAAGACGTAGCAGGCTTCTTCCAACTGGGAGTTCTCGAACTGGTCCCCATCTGCATCCAGTAGCTCACTAGCCGACTGGCGACTCTTGCCAAGCCATTCGACCTTGATGATGTTTCGGTCCATCACGGTCCGATATACCAGCGGGGCGCCAGTCGCCAGGTTGCCCTTGCTTGGGGCGAGGATATGCTGAAATGGACTGTCATTCTCCGGGTCAGGGAGAACCATGAGGGCAGATCGTGCGGCTGCAATGATGCTGGCGCTTCCACTGCCACGATGCTTTGGCTGGGCCCTCGTGTCTCTTGTCCAATGACGAACGATAACAATCGCAATGCCTTTCCGCTCCGCCAATGACGCCAATGGGCCAAAGGCGTCGCGGACTGTTCGTTCCGAATTTGAGCTACCATTTACGAAACTGGAGAGGGGATCTATCACAACCAATTTCACGTTCCCGAGATCTTCGATGGCCTGTTCGATAACGGGCACGTCACCGGGAAGGAGCAGGGGTTGCCCACCGTAATCACGCTTGTCGTAAACTCGTATCCGTTTGAGGTCTGCGCCGGCTGCCTCAAGTGCTGGACGGACCGTCCCGCGCAGGTGATCTTCCCCTTGAAGCAACACAGCGCCAGCGGGGCCGACCACATTGCCGGTGATCGGCATCGGCCTTCCCGTCGTAATCCGGCTGGTCAAGTCGTGATGGATTGCGGTCTTCCCAACGCCACCGTCGCTTTCAATGAGCGTGATGACCCCGAGCGGGATTCGGTCAGTCCAAAGCCATGTTATTGGCTCCGGCTTTACTTCATCGAGAAGAATTAACCGTTTCGTTGTCACAGGTTTTGCGCCTTGGGTGATTTCTTTCCATACACAACATCGGCGTCCACAATATACCGGTGGCCCTTCTCGCCGTTGAACCGAATATCCAGCAAGACCTCTTCCACGACGGCTCGCAGGGCGCGTGCCCCCGTCTGCATCCGCATCGCCACGGTCGCCATCGCCCTGACTGCATCCTCGGTGAAGCCGATATCGTAGCCCTGGGTATTGCACAACTTCTTGAACTGCTTCAAGAGCGCATTTTTCGGCTTTGTCAGGATAGCCTGCAAATCCTCCTCGGTCAGAGCGCTTACGGCGGCCACAACCGGCAAGCGACCCGCCAACTCGGGGATGATCCCGTATTGCACGAGATCATAGGGCATCACCTGCCCAAGCAACTCTTCATCCCCGCGGTTCGGCAGTCTCTTGGCGACGATATGGTCCAGGCCAACGAATGCGCCGCCACAGATAAAGAGGACATCGGTGGTGTCCAAGATCGGAGACGTTGTACCGCTGCATGGGTCGTTTTTATCCGTCAGGTGGCACATCGACCCCTCAATCATCTTCAGCAGCGCCTGCTGTACGCCTTCACCGCCAACGTCTACGCCAATGGTTCCCGGAACTTTGCGGGTCTTGTCAATTTCGTCGATGTAGACGATCCCGTGCTGCGCCTTGCGAATGTCATTATCTGCGGCTCGGAGCAGATCATTGAGGACCGATTCGAACGTCGAGGCCATAATAACCGGCCTGGGTGAACGCGGTGGCGTCGGCAACGGCATGCGGCACTTCGAGGATTTCCGCAACCCCTTTTACGAGATGCGTCTTCCCGCATCCAGTGGGACCGAGCAGCAAGACGTTCGACTTCTCGATCTTCACGTCGGCCAATTTCGGATCATCTATCCCGCCCAGAGCACAAACGAGCGGGCATAATGACCACTTACCGCGACCGACAGCTTACGTTTGGCGGCGTCCTGCCCAACGACAGTGGAGTCGAGGTGCGCTTTGATCTGCTTGGGCGTCGGTACCGACCGAGGCTTGCAGGTCGTCGGTTTAGGATTACCATCGTCCCAGTTCCTACCCATACTAATCTCCAAGAGTGCCAAGAGTGCCGAGAGTGCCAAGGGGCACGAGCCACGATCTTGTAAATTTTGACGCCCTTGTTACCTGCCGTAAGTGGCGGAAAGGGACAAAGTAGGAGCAGATAGGGGCATCGTCCCAATTTCTATCCATACTGATCTCCAAGAATGCCAAGAGTGCCAAGAGTGCCAAGGGTGCCAAGGGTGCCAAGGGTGCCAAGGGTGGGAAGAGTGCCAAAGGGGGCACTCGCCACGATCCTGTACATTCTTACGCCCTTGTTATCAGCCGTAAGTGGCGGAAAGGGGCAGAGTAGGAGCAGATAGGGTCGGCCCATACCCAGGCTGTCGGCCGCTTCGGAAGCTGCGGCGGGCGACGCGCACGAGACCGATGTCGGCCGTGGCCGACGCGGCGGTGACCAAATTGGGACAAGTCTGAATCTGTTGCACGCTGTTTCCGTCGCATCTCCACTACAAAGCTGGGAAATCATTAAGCCACGGCAGCCCCCTGGGCTTTCTTGCATCGAGTCTGGTAGCTTCGGCCGGCGGTACCGACTATCGCCGACGTTGGTCTCAGAGGGCTTCCGCGAACATTTTGACGGTCGTAGCGGGCTGGCCGGGCGGGGTCGGACCTCGTAGTTCAAGACGATGTGTCCCGATGGAGACCAAGCGAACGCGGCCACGGACCACTGGGTAGCAAACCGTCCCGACACCAGCGCGGGTTCATAAAACCCGTGATTACGACACCCGTTAGCGCGCTAACACTTTGGGCACAAATGGGCACTGCGGAGCACAGTTTCGGTCTTGTTTGCGGTTGCCGAACTGCTTATCAGAGGCGGGTTTGCTACGTTTTTCCGAGGTTGGTTGGATCGCTCTAGCTAATTTAGCAAACCCGCGCATTCGACCACTCTGCCACCTCTCCAAAACCGCTTATTTCCCGCGTATTGTTGACTATTCGTGGCTCTCGACTACAATTTGTTCTGAAGTCAGTACAACCGTTTGTACAACCGACAGCGCGAAAACCAGCAAAACGCCGAATGTCCAAGTCTACCACAAAACGCCAGCCCGACAAGGCACGGGCCCCTAAGAAGCCACATCCGGACTTCCCGCTGACACGTCACCCCCGCGGCTACTGGTGCAAAAAAGGTCCGCGGGAAACTCCACTACTTTGGAAGGGTTGAAGATGACCCAGACGGGGAGAAGGCTCTGGCCCTTTGGCTGGAGCAGAAAGATGACCTCCTGGCCGGGCGCGTGCCCCGAATCAAACGCGACGGGCTAACCATTATATACCTTCTCAATCACTTCCTTACCGCGAAGCAGGCCCGTGTCGATTCGGGCGAGATTCTTTCGCAAACTCGGGATGAGTACCACGCTACCTGCAAGCTGGTTGTGTTGCCTGTACGGGCGGTCGCCTGAAGAAGGCGATCGACGCAGGCGTGCCCTACGCTGCGCTCGTGGCGGCGGTTGATCTAGCCGCGTCGGTGAATGCCGGCGTCACGGTCGCCATCGCCCTCCAGGGCGCCGACCTCAACGGCATTGCCTGCAAGGACGGTGTGTGTACCGCGGGGCTTCCTACTTGCTGATATGAGCCGGTGGGCGGAAATCGCCTCCCCGGCCCCACTCTGGCAGACCCCAATGCAACGCATTAGAACCTGCCGCACCCACCATCACGCGATCCGCTTGCCCGCCTCCGGGCCTGCGGACTGATCGTAAACCGCCTCCACGCGGATTTTCACCGCGTAGCGCAGCGGCATCCCGATGCCTTTGTCCTTGATCTGAGCCGCCAGTTTGTCAAACAGCGGCCCTGAGGTGAGCAACTCCGCCGTTCCCTTGACTTGGTAGCCCTTCGCGGTGCCGGGTTCGATCACCGTGACGGCCACTTTAGGATTCCGCTCCAGGTTCTGCCGCGTCTTCAGCGAGAACAGGTCGCCGAATACGACGTGCTGGTTGTCGAGAACCTGCACCGTCCCCTTGGGTGTGACGTTCGGTTCGCCATCAGTAGTGGAAGTCGCCACCCAGCCCATTTTGCCCGCAAAGAACTCCTGCACCTCTTGTGGAATGCTTACCATGCTCGTTTCCTTTGTCTAAGTGTTTACAAGACCAGCATCCGGCCCGTCCAGACTACAATGAGCCTGAAACCAATCCATCCTCACGCAACCAACCATTTTATCAAGGTGCATCTCCCTGCCTAGCGTCTGGGTAGTGGTACAGTTTTTCCGGTGCCACGGCGTTCACGCAGGCGCGACCAGGTGCCCTCTTCCAGTGCCGCAGCGCCTGACAGCTCTACTTCCAAAGGGGCCTCTTTCGGCCGCCGGCCGACTCGATTTTGCGCTGCCCTGGCCGCCGATGGCCCCTTTCGGTCCTCGGCCCGGCCGCATGTCGGAAATCCCACCAGGGAATTATAATGCACGTCAGGGGCCGCCTCTGACAGCGGTCCTCGTGATTACCCAACCTTTGGCATAGAGGTGCTTCATGATTAAGACGATCTCGTTCAACAAACCGCCAGTGCGCGTGGCTTGGCTCTTTCTCCTGATGCTGGCAGTCCCGCACAGAGCAATGGCCCAAACCCCAGAACGTTCTCGAAGCTCAAGACCTTCGGAACCATAGGCAAGGAAGTGCGTCCGCTCAAAGGCGACAGCGAAGCCGAGTTATTTCGCCACGAAGGCAAGGGCTGCCTGACGCACATGTGGTTTGGCGGGGGCTGGAAGGACTGCGGCAAGACCCGCATCCGCATCTACGTGGACCGCGAGGACAAGCCGTCGATCGACATGCAGCTCTTCCTGGGCCACGGCATCGGCTTCGAGGACGACAGCATGGCCCCGTGGGGGACGGCCCGCATCGGGAAGATCGGCACTGGGACCAGCGTGTATAACACGTACCGGATTCCCTTCGGCACGAGCATCCGCGTGACGGCCCAGCGAGCGCCAGCCGCCCCCGACGCCCCGGATTTCTGGTGGATCATCCGTGGCACGGAGAACCTTCCTGTTGCCCTGGGCGGCGTGGCCCTGCCCGAAACCGCGCGACTCAAACTGTACAGGCTGGAAGACTACACCGCCAAGCCGCTCGAAGAATTCAGCCTCTGCGACGTCAAGGGCTCGGGCGCCCTGTATCAGGTGACGATGGCGGCCAAGGGATTGCGAAAGAGCAAGAAGGACCAGTGGAAGGACCTCAGCTACATGGAAGCCTGCATGAGGGCCTACATCGGCCGGGCAAAAGAGCCGCTCATGCTCTCGTCGGGACTGGAAGACTATTTTTTGGGCACCTACTACTTCAACCGCGGCCGATACGCCACAGCGGTGGCGGGGCTGACGCACTTCAAGCCCGAGGAGAACGAATTCTCGGCGTATCGTTTCCACGAAGACGATCCCGTGTTCTTTCAGAAGGGCCTGCGCCTGACGTGCCGATGTGGGGAGAAGATCGGCGACAAGGTCTTCCACGATCCGCCGCCGACGCGATACACCACGTACACGTGGCTGTATCAATGGTAACACAAGCATCGAGGTCACCCTGACTCAGACCGAGGCCGGACGATCTAACAGAGAGCCTGCCCGCAGGCTTCACGGTGCCGCTGAAGGTCGAAGTAAAGACGGGCAGGACGTGGGCAGAGTGCAAATGAAGGCTGGGTCAACTGATTGCAGACGCGATTGCAAGGGGTTCCCAGATCGCCTACTCCGCTGATCCCGGCCCCACATGCCATCCGGCAACTATCCAAAACGGATAGTGGCGCCCGGCTCGTCCCTCGCCTGCGCTACGGGCTGCGCACCGGCTCCGCTCGCTCTACTTGTCCGCCGGAACTAGCGAGACGCGGAAGCCCAGGCCGCCGCCGCCGCTCCCGTATTCGCCGCGGATCGCGGACCGGCAGTCCCGCGCCGGGCTACCCCAGCCACCGCCGCGGGCCACGTGGCGCGAGCCCCCAGGAGAGCCACCCGGATCATCCACAGGCGAGTCCGTATAATACTCCTTGTCATACCTGTCCTGGCACCAGTCCCACACGTTCCCGTACATATCATACAATCCCCACGCGCTGGCTTGCTTCCCGCCCACTGCATGCGTCATCCAGCCCGCGTTGCCGTTGAACCACCCGTAGTCGGACAACTTGTGTTCCTCGTACTCCTTGGGAATCCCGCTACGACCCGAACTGAAGCTATACCGACCCGTGCTCCCCGCACGACACGCATATTCCCACTGCGCCTCCGAGGGCAAACGGTACGTTCGCCCCCCCGCCCGCTCCTCCGGCATCTCCGATAGTTTCCGGCAAAACTCTGCCGCATCATCCCATGACACACACTCCACCGGAAACTGCTTCGTATCCTTTCCGGCTACCTTCTCCTTGCTCTTGCCTGTGGCCGAGAACTCGCTGGGATTGGTGCCCATGACCCGTTGGTACTCTTGCTGCGTCACCAAGTAGGTCCCCAAGTAGAACGACCTTGTGATCCGCACACGGTGCTGTGGCCCCTCACCCGGTAAATGCTCCTTGTACCACTGGTCATCGGCATGTGCCTTCAACTCCTCTTCAATCAGTTCCTTGGGCGAGCCCATCGTGAACTCACCCGGCGGGATGAGCACCAGTTTCATGCCGATGGAATTGGTGATCTCGACCGGCACGCCCAGATGCTTGGCCCAGGCCGACTGGAGTTTTTTGGCTTTGGCGGCATCGAACGGGGCAACCGCAGGCGGTGGAGCGCCGGGCGGGAGTTTCCATTTGCCGTCGGCATTATGGGCTTGACCGGCCGTTTCCACTGCCTTCACCGGCTCCAACGTCGCCTTGATCGACTGGGTACCGCCGGACTCCATCGTGAAATCTTGGGTGAAGAATTGGAATCCATCCTTCTCCACCTTCAGCCGGTGCTTGCCGGGATCGACCGCAATCGAGAGCAGCCCTCTCTCGCCGGGCCGAGTGATTTCGACTTTTCCTTCCTCGTTCAAGACCTGCACGACCGCATCCGGCTGATCGACTTTTACGACCAGCGTGCCCTCTTTGGTCCGCACCTTGAAGACAACGCCAGCCAGAATCGCAAGCCCCACGAATGCCGCGGCAACAACAACGAGGATGAAAGTCATGTTCTTCTCATTGCTCGCAGCCCGGACCGGCTTCTTGGCTGGCTTGGCTTTGTGAATCGTGTTCAGCGCGGCGTTTCTGAGAAACGTCAGCACGTTGCTGCTGGAACCCGTGCCGGCCGACGGCTGGATGCTGAGCGACGTTTGCTGGGCGGAACTGTACGCTTCCAGGGCGGTCACGACCTCGCTCATCGCCTGGTAGCGGTCCTCGACGCGCTTGGCGGCCATTTTTCGGAAAACCGCCTGGACCGGTTTCGGCACATTGTCTCCCAGGGAAGGTATCGGCGTTTCGCGATGGGCCAAGAGCTTTGCCATCAACGTTTCTCCCTCGTAGGCGGATTTGCCGCTGAGCAAGTAGTAGAGCGTGCAGCCCAAACTGTAAATGTCGGCCCTGGCATCGGCGTGCCGGGTGTCGACGGCCTGTTCCGGGGCCATGTAATCGACCGTCCCCAGCACGGCCCCGGCACCGGTCAGTTCGGACTGCGTGGCGGCGTTGCCATCGGAGCTGAGGCGGGCCAGGCCCATGTCCAGAATCTTGACCGTGCCTTCCGCATCGAGCAGCAGGTTCCCCGGCTTGACGTCCCGGTGGATGACGCCTTTCTTGTGGGCGAAGTCCAGGCCGCGGGCCGCTTGCAGCACGTAGTTGACGGCCTTGGCGACGGAAAGCGGACCGTGCTTCTTGACCAGGGCCGAGAGGTCGCTCCCTGCGACGTATTCCATGACCAGGAAGTGGACGCCGCGGGCCTCGTCGGCATCATGAGCGGCAACGATGTTGGGATGCGACAGCTTGGCGGCGACTTCGACCTCGCGTTGAAAACGTGCGATCGAAAGGGCGTCCTTGGTCAGATTCCTGGGCAGCATCTTGATCGCCACGGTCCGCTTCATGCGGCGATGCTCGGCCTTGAAGACCTGCCCCATGCCGCCCGCCCCGATCTTGTCCAGGATCGTGTAGTTGCCGAGGATCAGCGAGCTCGCCCGGCCCTGGTAGATTTCCTGGGCCTGGAACTTCGTGAGTTGCTTGCTCTGGACGAGTTGCCGGGCGAGTTCCTGGGCGTCTTTGGGATGGGCCTTGGGCGGGACGAAATTGTCGAGCTTGCCCGGTGCGATGACGCCCGAGTCTTCGATCTGCTTGACGAATTCTTCGAGGGCAACGGCCATGGCCTTCCTAACACGGGATCAAGGGAAGCCTGTGCTTATATCAAACCAGCGTAATTATACGAATTGTAACACCCCGGGCAAACATTATTTGGTTATGGGATTCCGGGCGATTTATGAGTCGCACCGACCGACGCCCCACGGCAATGTCTTTGCCGGTGGATTTCAGTCGAAACCTGGCAATTCCGGTCGAACCAAGGACGACGTTGACGGCCGAAGAACCATCCCGCCGCCGGCCGACTCGACTTTCACCGCCGGCCAGCGCACCGATCCCGGAAGATTTTTCCGGGATCAGCCTACCCTACCGCAGCCGCGACGGCCTGCCCTGGCTCCACGTCGCCCTGCAAAACGGTCCAAGCGGTATGCAGGTTCAGGCGGCCTCAAAGATCGGTGCGGCGGTTGCCGCAGGGCCTTTCTCGGCCCCGGCCACCTCGATTATGCGCTGCCCTGGCCGCCGGCCGTGCGTCTTTTGGTCCTCGGCTGGCTGCCGATCCCAGAAGATTTTTGCCGGGATGCCGCCGCTACAGGGTGGGCCACACCTGTTGCAGCACCGTATCCTGCCGCCTATGCTGATATGTGTGGACATCTGGTGCCTTGAGCGATCTCGCACAAGGCAGAATGAAGTTTCTCGTTAAAGGAGGTGTGCTTGTGAAAGCGCGTAACGTATTACTTGTCGTCGTGTCTGTGAGTTTAGGCTTCGCAATCGCTCAACTGCGGGGGCAGCCGGAAGGCATCGCGTCGGCGCAAAGTGCAGACCATCAAAAGGTCGTGATTGACGACACAAAGGCCGTGGCAGTCTACGCCAACTTCTGCCGCGTTACTGGAACTCCAGAGGAAGTCATTCTCGACTATGGGCTTAATCCGGAGCCTTTCGGGGCACCGACGAAGCCGATCGCAGTAAGCCAGAAGGTTGTCATGAACTTTTATAGCGCCAAACGGATGCTTCAAGCACTTCAGGTGACTATCGAACGGCATGAGACAACTTTCGGTACACTCGAAACCGATGTGCAGAAGCGAGTGAAGACAACCGGTCGATGAGATCCAGCAGGTCGTGGTCGCGGCGATGGAGAGCCTGCCCGCAGGCTTCACAATGCCGCTGAAGGTCGAGGTCAAGGCGGGCAGGACGTGGGTGGGGGCAGATGAACCCCGCAGCGAGGCTCAATTCCGTGCCTTGCGGCGTCCGCTTGCAGGGAGTACGATAAATGTGCCCAGTGTCTCGTCACCATTTCACCGTGGAGATCGGGCCCATGAAAACCGCTTCGTATCCGCTCACCTTGCTTGCGATGCTTGCGCTTCCCTGTTTGGAAGCTCGCGGGCAGTGCGTGTCCGCTTCCGGCCGGGGCTCTCCAGCCGGAAACCCACAGCGTTCGCTCGATGACTGGATCTCGCTCGCCAAGTCCGACAACTCGGATAATCGGCTCAAGGCGGCAAAGGAGATGGGGCGTCCCGATTACGACGCAAAGAAGGTCGTACCCATACTGACAACGCTGCTCGACGACGACTTTTGGGCAATTCGTATGGAGGCGGCGTTGTCCTTGGGCAAACTTGGTCCGGGCGCTAAGTCCGCTGTCCCCAGGCTCGCCAAGTCGATAACCGATCTGGACACTAGCGTGCGGGAGGCTGCTTACATCGCGCTCGGGCAAATGGGCAGGGATGCCAAGATGGCCATCCCATCGTTGACGAGCCAGCTTAGTATTAAGAATCGGCGGGCTCGTGAGTTGGCCGCCGCGGGCTTGGGAAAGATTGGTCCCGACGCGAAAGTTGCCGTCCCTACGCTCGTCAAACTACTTGACGACGATGATTCGGATGTAAGTAATGCCGCCCGTCGAGCGTTATCTGATATCTACCCGGGGGCTAAGCCGGTTGCATCGGTGCGGAGGAATGTATCGGACGATACAGAAGGGCAGATTGCCCTCCCGGCGAAGGTCGAGAATGATAGCCGCTCCCTGGGCGACTGGATCGAAAAGACCAAGGTTCCCGATCCTGAAGTTCGTGACGATGCCGCAATCGCTCTTCATAATATGGGTCCTGATGCGAAAGCGGCCGTGCCGGCGCTCATCAAGTTGCTCGATGACAAGGAGAAAATTGTCCGGCAGCATGCGGCGATGGCTTTGGGCGCCATAGGACCTGAAGCCAGAACGGCCGTTCCGGCGCTCACGAAAATGCTCGATGATAAAGTGTCTTACGTTCGCGTATCCGCCGCGAAAGCGTTGGGAGAGATCGGCCCGGATGCCAAGGGGGCTGTTCCGGCCCTGACCAAGATGCTCGGCAAGATAGAATGGATGCACCGCGAGGCGGCTGCGGTTGCCTTGGGAAAGATTGGCCCGGGGGCAGCAACGGCAGCCCCTGCGCTTGCTGAGCTGTTGCAGGATAACGATAGCGACGTCTCGACGGCTGCTCTTGAAGCTCTGTACCTAATGGGCGCAGAAGCTAGACCGACCGTGCCCATGCTAACCGGATTCCTCAAGCACGAAAGCAGAGATTATCGCCGCCGCGCGCTTCAAGCGTTGGGCAAGATCGGCCCGGCGGCAAAGGAGGCGGTTCCGGAAATCCTGGAGATGCTGAAAGAGAGAGCGACCAGTGACGCGGCCTTCGATGCCTTAGGTGAAATCGGGCCCGCCGCCAGCGAAGCGCTGCCTGCACTCGTCAAACTCGTAAACAACGAAGACTCTCCTTATCGTCTTAAATCACTGAGTACGATAGAAAGGATTCGCCCGTCGGGACCAGCCATGGTTAAACAAATTGTCAAATGGATGCACGACCCTTCGGTTAGCTTGCACGCGGAACGCGTGTGGAACGTGCTCGGCCCCGAGGATATACCGTCGATCAAGGTCTTGGCTCGTAGCGAGAATTCGCTGGAGCGGTCCATGGCCGTGGATAAACTGTGCGACCTTGGGCAGGCCGCGATGCCGGCGCTGATCGAATTGCTAAAGGGGAACGACCCGGACGTTCGTAACAGGGTTTTGAGAGGATTCGGTCAGATGGGACCTCCAGCGAAAGCGGCGGTGCCAGCCATCGCCGAGATTCTGCGCGATAAGGACTGGCAGTTGCGCTCCACGGCGGCCATAACCCTGGGACAGATCGGACCCGGCGCCAAGCCGGCCGTGGCGGCCCTGACCGCCGCGCTACGGGACATGGACGGCGACGTGCGGGTCTGTGCGATCGAGGCCCTCGGCCGCATCGGGCCAGATGCCCTGCCCGCGGTTGCCGCGATCATCGAGCGATTGCACGACGACTGCGATCCCGTCCGCTCTGCCGCCGTTCGATCTCTGGGACGGATTGGTCCTGGCGCAAAGGCCGCCGTGCCCGAGTTGGAAAAGCTTCGGCGCGATCCCGTGGACTACGTCCGGCAGGCAGCCGACGAAGCGCTGGCGGCGATTTCGTCAGACGCGAAGTGCCGCTGAAGGTCGAAGTAAAGGCGGGCAGGACGTGGGCGGAGTGCAAAGAAACCGCGCAACAGCGAGCCTCAGGATAGGCCGCCGGCCCAATTGTTACCACGGGCCTATTTCGGCGTGGAGCCACCGGCGTCCTTGGACTTGTTGCGGCTGGGGCGGAACAGTTTGGGCATGAAGGGATTGGTCGCATCGCCGCTATCGGCGTGGCTGGCGATGCTCTCGCCGATAACGACCTCCATGCCTTCGCTGACGTATTTGCCTTTGACCTCGGTCATCGTGCCATCGGTGGCGATGATCTTGACCGGGACCGGCCGGACGAAATTGGCATCAGCAATCCACAGGTGGCCGGACTCATCCTGCTTCGGGCGGTTCATGGCCGCCAGGGTCTCTTCGCGGACGCTGGCAGCGATCTGCATGGGCCGCGGTTTCCATCGCAATGCCGCGTTGGGTACTTTCAAGACGTTCTCGTGGCGTTCGATTTCGAAGACCAGGCTGGCCGTCATATACGGCAACAGCTTCATCTCCTTGTTCTCCGTCGTCACCACAACGGTGTAGGTCACTACGTTCTGGGTCATGGTGGCGTTCAAGCGAATCTGCGCCACCTTGCCGACAAAGTTCTCGTTGGGGTAGGCGTCCACTTTGAATCGCACTTGCATGCCCTCGTGGATGCGGCCGATGTCGGCCTCGTTGACCGATGCCCACACCTGCAATTTCTTCAGATCCTTGGCGATCAAGAATAAGTTGGCGGCGCTAGGATTGGAGACCACCGTCTGGCCCACATTGACGCGGCGGTCGATAATGACGCCTTTGAAGGGTGAGCGGATACTGGTCCAATCGAGATGGATTTTAGCCTGCTTCAAGGCAAGTTCGCTCTGGGCTGAATTCGCCACGGCGACGGCGACCGCTGCCTGGGCCGCCTCGTAGGTGTATTTTGCCACATCGAAGTCGGTAGTTGCAATCGCTTTGGTTTTGATCAATTCCTGGACACGTTGCCAATCTACCTTGGCCAGTGACAACTTGGCTCGTGCCATCGCCAATTCGGCGTCGGCACGCTGGCAACCTATCCGGGCCTGTTCGACTTGGGCCACATACAGCGTGTCATCGATCTTTGCCAGGATCGTGCCTTGTTCGACCTGCGAGCCATAGTCGACCGACAAATCCGTGATCATTCCGCACACCTGCGAGCCGATATCGACCACCTGTTCCGGTTCGATCGTTCCCGTAGCCCCGACCGTTGTTACCAGGTCACCGCGGGTCACGATCGCAGTGCGAAACGTGGCCACCCCCGCAGCCTTCGGCTCATCGGCCGAGACCCTGATCCGTGGGAGCCCCAACATGGCCGCAATCCCCATCGCCGCCAACGCACTGCACCACCAGTGTCTGCTTGCACGCATCGTTGCTTCTCCTATTAAAGTCGCTTCTCCTATTAAAACGGTGTGGATCGTGTCCGGACCGGAAATCTCCTCGATGACCTTCGCGGCTTCCGAACTTTCCTCTATTATCATCACTTGGTCCCAAAGTCACAAGCTATGGAGCACTTGTGGCTGCCGGCAAGATATGGCCCAACTTTCAACCGTGGCTGCCAAAGGGCCTTCTTCGGCCGCCCACCTTTCCTCGATCACGGTCATTTTGCCCGTAATCGGGCCGCTCCGCGATTGGAGCAACGGTCCGCCCCAGCCCCAAAAGCGCCCCGCACTCCCGCCCGTCCGGCCTGCCAAATCCAGGGCCCCAGCAAAATCGGTGCGGCGAGGTGCCTGGGGTCAGGCGGATCAAAACCCGTCGTCCATGGGCGTCAATTCGTCGTAGGGCCAAGTCACCTCGATTTTCTTGCCTTGCAGCTTCTCGAACTGTACCCGCTGTTCCGGAGTTAGAGCGACCAGAACGAGCTTATTCATCGCCGCCGAAGCCTTGTCTAACTCCTTCTCGAACTCAATCATCTTCTGGCGGCGTTCCTTGGAGCCGAGATGGCTTACATCGGGCGGCACCTGCTGTTCAAAACGGCGGTTGCTCATCAGTTCGATTTCTTCTTGTTGCTTTTCGGAGAGAGCGCAACGCGTTGATGATTTCGGGCTCTCTCAGAACACGCACGACTGACGTTCTGAAAGTCAATTTGCTTCAGTCGCTCGCTTTGACCGGGCGTCAGCATCGCGAGGAGCGTCGCTTGCAACTCCTCACACTTGCTTTCGTAATCATCTGACAATGCTCGATGTTTCTGCTCCCTCGCCACGGCCTCATCCTGCCCGTAGCAGCCTGGAGGAAGAACCTCGTTCGATGTCGTGCTGAATTCCTGCCAAAGTGCCTGCGAGAGCTTGAAAGAATCCCTGATCTTCACGATCTGGTCCACCGTCAGGCCGAGGTCCTTCTGAACCGCCTCCGCCATCAAGAGCCGGACGAGGAATTTATCCTCGTTCCGTTTGCTTGGTATCATTGTGTGAATGGGGGCCCCGAAAGCTATCGTACAGTTCGACAGTGCCGTCTGAAGTCCCTTCACTCCACCCACGTAGGTAACTTTCGTTTGTCCCATATTCAGCCATCGGAGCATGGTCAGACCTTTGAGGTGGATCAACCCGGCGTCGGTCACTGCGGTCCGTTGCAGCTCCAGTCTCTTCAGTCTGGTCAAGCCTTCGAGGTGAGCCAATCCCTCGTCCGTGACAGAAGTGAACGCCAGGTCAAGCTCTTCGAGATGAATCAACTCCTTGAGATGGACCAGTCCGGCATCAGTCACGTGGCTCGATGTCAGGTCCAGCATCCTGACTTGCCCGAGGTCCTTGAGGTGGACCAACTCGGCGTCGCTCGCCTTGCACCCTAGAATGACCGACACCTGGCCCGGATGCTCCTTGTCGGAGATGACCTTTCCACCGCTATTCTCAATTTCGGCGATCGCCTTGGCATCGTCCGTCTCGGCGTTTACCTGCTGTGGGTGTGCAGTCGCATTGCCTGCGTCAGAATGCGAGTTACTTGAACAGCCTCCGAGTATCACTACAAGCAATAAGCTGGCGGCCAGGGTAAAATTGGCATAGCGTTTCATAGCATCCCTTTCAACACGGCGGTCCTGGCCCCTTCCGGTCAACGAACGAGGCGCACTCCCCGTCATTATAACCGCTCGCTCACACGCTTTGAAGCAGGCGGAGGCGGCGGACGAAGGCGATGGTAGGCATGTCAACGATAAACCTTGCAGTTCGGCAATGCCTGCTGAAGCTTCTTCACACCTTCGTCAGTTACCCCGGTGTTCACCAGATTCAACTCTTCCAATCGCGTGAGCCGCCGAAGAGACTCCACTCCCATGTCCGTCACTCCGGTATTGCTGAGATTCAGGAAACGCATCTCCTCCAGGGATTTCAATAGGTCCAATTCCTCGTCGGTTGGCCCTTTCCCTGGCCGGCTTGGCCGCAATACGATTGATCGTCGCGTAGTCCGAGATCGTGGTGGCCCGCCGGGCAGTATCGTCTTGCCGGCGGGCGCGTTACGGGCGGTGTCTGTTGTCGTCAACTATTCGTGACGCGAACCACAGCACTTCTTGAACTTCTTACCGCTGCCGCAAGGACAAGGGTCGTTGCGGCCGACGCGGCGGGTGGGCGGTTCCGCTGGTAGGAGCGGTTGCGAGGACGGTGCAATACGACGAAGGGGCGGCTTCGTGGAAGGGCGCGGCGGTGGCTCTTTGCGGAAAGCCGCCCAGGTCTCCAGTTCCGCAATCGTGTCGGCAATCTCCGTGGGTTCGCAACGTGCCTGCCATCGGAGAAACCCCGCTTCACCCGCTGCGATGTTCTTTTCCACGTCTTCGAGCGTCACCAGAATGGTTTCGACGAGGTTACGACGGTATGCCTCAGCGATGTCGTCATAGGCTTCCTTGGGGGCCAACCGGGCCAGTTGGCTGACCAAAGGCCCTGCAATGCGATAGTCGTCGTTCTGAATTGCGTCACGGAGGTGCTGTTGCAGACGCTGGACCGCTTCGAGCCGGGTCAGACGCCCGTCTCGCACCAACAGTAGGTAGGCCTGTGCCCCTTCCCATCGCACGTACTCGTTCAGCCCCTGGTCGCGGATCAACTGGTCGAGCACCTCAAACCGATTGTCCGCCAGCTCTGCAAGCACTTGCGCCAGGATCGACGTGATGGCATCGCCGAAGAGGTCGAAAGGCAGCTCGCCCGGCAGGGAAACCGCTGCGAGGATTGCGGACAGCGCCTCTTTCGCCTGGAACTCGGTCAGCAGGAAAAGTGCAAAGAAGGGAGCCCGCCCTTCGCGTTTCTCCCCGGATCGCGCTGCGGCCGACGCCTCCTGAAGGACCTCGATCAGTTTCGGCACCATGGCGTCCCGATGCCGGCGGGCTTCGCGGATCGCCTCCACCGGCAGTTCCCGGCCGGCCGTATCCAGATCCGAAATGATCTTGTCCAGGTTGGCATCGCCTTCGAGAAATGGTTTTTCGGGCTGGTTGGGCTCGCTCATGCGGTTGACTCCTGGGCTCTTCTCCATCCGTCGATGCTGGGGCGGGCGGAACCGAAGGGTACGTCTCAATCCTTGGTGTAGTAATACACGCAGTGCCGGTAGGTGATGGGACTTGTGCCCAGGGCATTGGCGGCGCCCGGATCGTTCTCGTACGTCAGTACCCAGCGGCAGGACTTCTGAAAGCGGATGGCATCGTCAACCCGGCAGCGGAGGGCCGCCACTCGCGATCCGGCCGGCTTCAGATCCTCCAGCTTGATGATCGCACAGCGGCCATCCCACTGGACGCCATGCTGAAAGCCCCAGGAGAATCCATAAAGGTCCTCCGAACCGAGGTAATTCAACGTGGGTTTCCGGTCGCCGTCAAGGAATATCTGGTGGTCGCCCTCGCATAACTGCTCCCCGCGGACGCTTTTTTCCGACTCGTATTGGAGCCAGTGCGCCACGATTGTGGCCGGCCGGTTGATCTGGCAGAGCACCAGGCGTTTGCTGGCCTGGAAAATACCGCTGCGGTAGTCGGTCCGCAGGTAGCCACAGTCGGCGGGAATCCGCTCGACCTTCTCCCACTGCACGTCGGTGTAGGCGGCCAGATTCTCCGCGGATGGGTTCTCCAACTCGATCGCAATATGCTTGCGAAACGGCATGGGCAGGCGGAAATTATGCGAGTGCTTGACCTTGGTGAAGTAGATGGTGTTGAACAAGGCGCTCTGGCACTGAATATCGCCGAGGAAGTCCATCAAGGGCATCTCGATGGCCGGTACGGTCTGGTTGTCATAGAAGACCCGCAAGATGACGGCATGGGCGCCAGGACTGTTGCCGGCCGGGCCGCCGAAGTTGCAGACATGCAGCATGCTGACCACGCCCGGGCCATCAACATCGAGGATCTTGACCTTGGTTCTGGCGTTCAGCTTGGGCATGTCCGCCCACAGCGCCGGCACGACGTGGCTTTGCCCCGGCCGGATACGGGAGACTTCTTGCCAGGATACCGGTTCTTCCGCCCGAAGGAACGCAGTCCTGCCGAACAGGACGGTCAGAAGACTCGCAACAAACGCCATTTTCCAGGTTCTCATCGACGCTCCTTGTACATGGTCATCGGGTGGTGGGATTGGGTCTCGTGTGCCAGTATACCCAGTCACGGGCCGCTTTTCACGGCGGGACCGGTCTATGGCCGCTCCGGGGCAGCATCGTCTTGCCAGCGGGCGCGTTGCGGGCGATTCGTGTGGTGGATAGGATGAACCGTAACACTTGGCAAGGCAGCAATGGAGGACCTCGGTAATGAAAATGTTGAAGGCGATCGGATGGGGGATGTTCGCGGGATTATGGTTGGTGTCGACGACAACCGCGGCCCAGGCAAGACAGGCCGAGGAGTTCTTGCTGACTCAGGAAGGCAAACCGCTGGCGGTGATCGTGACGGCCGAGGAACCGACTGCCGTGACAGCCTTTGCCGCAGCGGAACTGCAATACCACGTGCAGCAGATCACAGGGGCAGTGCTACCCATCGTAACCGAGGGGACCAAGGTGACGGGTTCTCGCATCTTGGTTGGCAGAAGCAAGGCAGCACAGGAGGTTCTCCGCCACACAGAGTCTTTCAAGACCCAGGAATACTTGATCCGCTTCCTGCCCGGCACCTTGGTACTGCTCGGCACGGAAACGGCTGACATTGAGACCTCATCCCGGTTGCCCAAACGGGCGGATGGCCGGTTTGGCCGGGCGCTGGAGTTCGACGGCAAATACAGGCAGCTCACTCTCTCGGACTGCGGTTTCGATGACGAACGAGGGACGATGGAGGCTTGGGTCTGGCTGCCCGCCACGAAACCCAAAACACACGGCACCATCCTGCGACTCGATAGTGGCGATCCCTGGACGTACCACATTCTCCAGCGAGACATGAACTCCAGCCGTATCAGCTATACGACCTACGACGGCAAGCAAGGGCATGGTGTTGCTTCGGGGGAGTTGGCCGAGGGATGGCACCACGTTCTCGGTACACATGACGCCCAGGTGGGCAAGATGGAGTTGTTCGTCGATGGCGTTCGGGTGGGGTCGGCCCAGTACGTGAAGACGGCCTGTAAGGAAGCCATCCTGGGGATTGGCGGGATCGCGGCGGACGCCGGTGCGGTGATCGGCAATCCTTTCGAGGGGCGGATCGACGAGGTTCGCATCTGCAACGTGATCCGCCAGATCAAGGAAGCCGCCGGAGGTCCCTATCAGCCGGATGAGCAGACGACCCTCCTCTTACACTGCGATGAGCCGAGCGGGCCTCCGCGAAACAGTATTGCCCGAGTCTCGTCCGTCCCGCCGCCGGGGCTCTTTGGAGAGAACGGGACCCTGTATGCCGTCTACGACTTCCTGGAACGCTGCTGCGGTGTGCGCTGGTATGCGCCCGGGCAGATCGGCCTGGTCTGTCCCAAGACGCCGACATTGGTGGTTCACGGCACTGAAATCCGGCGGGCGCCTGCAATGCTCCATCGCTGGATTACCCCCAGCCCCCTCTATCTGCCCGGCCCGCCCCAGAAAGTGCCGGAGCGGGACGTGCAACTCTGGAAGTTGCGCATGCGGATCGGCGGCAAGAACTTCTGGGTCTGCCATTCCTTCTATGGGTACTACGATCGCTTCCTCAAGGCACATCCTGACTGGTTCGCCCAGGGCTACAGCGGCCAACCGCCGCAGATGTGCTACACCCATCCCGGCTTCATCCAGCAGGTCGTCCAGGACGCCCGCGACTACTTTGACGGCAAGGGAAGCAAACCCGGGGCGACCGCCGTAGGCGATGTCTTCGGGCTGGTGCCGATGGACAACATGAGCTGGTGCAAGTGCCCGCGCTGCCGGGCCGAATTGAACAAGGCGGAGGAAAAGAACCAGCAGTTCAACAACGGAAAGGCGAGCGACTACGTCTTCGGTTTCGTGAACAAGGTGGCCCGCGAAGTCCGCAAGACCCACCCGAGCAAACGGATCGGGGCCTTGGCCTACTCCGACTATGCCTATTACCCGGTCAAGGAACCCGTGGAGCGGAACGTGGTTGTGCAGTTGTGCCTGCATACGCGGAACTGGTGGTGTCCCTCCATGGAAGCCAACGACCGGAAGGTGCTTCGCGATTGGCGCGAGCATGATCCGAATCGGCCGCTCTATCTGTGGCTCTATTACTGCTTCCCGGCACTCAATGCTCGATCCGGTGGATTCCACTACTTCCCCGGCTACTTCGCCCACACGGTAGTGCCGCAGATGAAGCTCTTCCACGACGCGAAGATCGAAGGCATCTTTATGGAGCACTCCAGCGAGTGCGGCGAGAGCTACCTGATGGACCAACTGGAGTTCTACGTCACGCTGAAGTTGGCGGACGACCCAAACCTGGACGGCAACCGCTTGATCGACGAGTTCTTCGAGCGATACTACGGCGCGGCAGCCAAGCCGATGAAGGAACTATACGGCTTGACCGAGCGGACGTTCTCCAGCCCGAAGAGTTATCCCCCGCAGATTCAGCGATCCCCGGCCCATCAACATCAGACCAGGGAGTTGGCTTGGAAATGGTTGGCCACCAAGGAACGGATGGGAGAATTGGCCCGGTTCATCGCCCAGGCCCGCGAGGCAGCCCACACACCCGAAGAGAAACAGCGGGTTGAAATATTCGTGCGCGGGCAGTGGGAGTACGTCCAGGCTGGACGGAAAGCAGCAGGTTGGTGACAGATGATCGACCGAAACGGCCCCGATTCCAACGATGTCTCTCGGTTCACCTTTCCCAAAGGGGCACGGCATGGCACGGTACTCCGAGTGCCCATGCCAAATTAACGGAGAGCAGATAATGCAACGGTTCAGCAATCATTTCCGCTGCTTGCCAGTTGTCTTCGCCCTGGCTTTCCTCCTACCATCCGGTTCCGTCCGGGCCGAGCCGCCGGACATGCGCATCAGGAAGAAGCTCATCGCCACCGGCTGGGACCACCCCGACAGCCAGCGGCTGTTGGCGAATCTGGCCGAGATGGAAAAGCGGCCGTTTGACGGCGTCGTGATCGAAGTGACCGGCCGTACCACCGAGGGCAGGCCTTGCCAGCTCCGCGAGGCTTTCAGCAACCAGAAGTGGCAGCGGGAGTGGTTTCAGGCGCGCGTCGATCAGCTTCGCTCCTGCAAGTTCACCCGCTTCACCGACAACTTCGCGACCATCGGTGCAAACCCAGGGAACATCGACTGGTTCGACGATGCGGGCTGGCGGCGGATCGTCGAGCATTGGCGGATCGCCGCCTGGCTGGCCAAGCAGTCGGGCCTGAAGGGGCTGCTCTTCGACCCGGAACCGTACACGCCGCCGCACTCGCAGTTCAGCTACGCCACCCAGCCGCAGCGGAATCAACACACGTTCAACGAGTATGCGGTGAAGGCCCGTCAGCGTGGCCGCCAGGTGATGCAGGCCGTTGTCGAGGAATATCCGGGGATCACGATCTTCTGCTACTTCATGAACAGTGTCTGCGCGACAGCGGCCGGGCGGGCCGATCCAAGGCCCGCTTTGGCGGCACAAGGCTACGGGCTATATCCGGCGATGATCGACGGTTGGCTCGACGCGGCGCCGCCCACGGTAACGCTGGTCGATGGCTGCGAATCGGCTTATCTCTACAACAGCCGTCAACAATTCCTGGAATCGGCCACGCAGATGAAGGGGAGTTGCCAGGAATTGGTTTCACCTGAGAACCGGGCCAAGTACCGCGCTCAGGTCCAGGTGAGCTTCGGCATATACCTCGACGCCTACTGGAATCCCAAAGACTCGCCCTGGTACATCGATGGCCAAGGCGGTCCGCGCGTTGCGCGTCTGCGTGCGAACACCTCCGCGGCGCTGGCTGCGGCCGATGAGTACGTTTGGGTCTACGGCGAGCGGTTCCGCTGGTGGCCCACGCCGAATCAGGGCGTCCGCCCGGAAACATGGGCCGAGGCACTGCCCGGTTCCGAGCAGGCGCTGCGCTATGCCCGTGACCCGTTGGATTACGCCCGAACCGAGATCGCAAGAGCCAAACAGGTGGGAAAGCTGGTGAACCTGGCCCGCAACGGCGATTTCAGCTCCTCCACGGCCAAGGCGATGGACGGCGCGGAGCAGAGATGGCACGCTGGCGGGCCGCCCGCCGGTTGGAGTGCATGGCAGAGGGACGACTCGAAGGGGACCTTTACCTGGGACCGGGGAACCGGGGCCGCTGGCAAGGGTGCGGCTCGGGCCAGCCGCGTTGCGGACGGCTGCTTTCTCCAGCCGTATAAAGTAGTTCCTGGGGACCACTTCGCAGTCCGCGCTGCCTGCAAGGTGCATGGCAATGGCAGCGCATGGCTGCGGGTCCGCTGGCAGACGGCGGATGGCCGCTGGACAGCCGAGAGCCAAGACCAGTTGTTCTTTGGCGAGACTTCGCCTGATAACTGGCGGGAGCTGTTCGGCGTAGTGGAGGTGCCGGCGGGAGTCGGACGGCTGTTGATCCTGCTGGGCGTCGGCAGCCAGGGTACGGCGGAAGACGTGGTCTGGTTCGATGACGTGGAGATTTACGGGTTGACCAACCACTTGCAAAACCGTTGAGGTCAAGAACATGATCTGGCAGGGCGTGATCTTCTCGCTGATCGCTTTACAGGGCAGCACACTTCCATCTCCTGGAGGCGATAGTGTCGCTTCGCCGGCAGCCCCGGGCGACGCTCGCTTCCCTGCATACTCGGTGATGGCCGCCGGGTCATGGCAACTGCGCCCTCTCCCCGGTCGTCAGGAGTTTACCTTCACCATGTACGGCTGCCCAGGGAACCTGGACGAGTTGAAGCAACTCGTCAACGTGATGCGGGAAAAGGGGCTGGGCAACGGGTTCGATCCAGCTCCCGCGGCTCGCGCCTCTTCCCGCCCGCTGTTAGAGTACCTGGCCACGGTCGGCTGGCCCATCATCTGTTATCCGGGTTGGTCGGACATGCAGGTCAAGCAGGGGCGATGCCGCCTCCGCGATGAGGACGAAGATGCGATGAAGGTTCTGGACCGGGCCGGTGTCTTCAGTGCCATCCAACTCGGTGAGTGGGGGTATTACTTCCACAACCTGTCTCCGACTGAGTCATGGTGGCATGACGTCTACGGCAACGATTTCGAATTGTACAAGCACTTGATGCAACCGCCGGGCCTGAAAGGTTACGACCGGCAGCCAACCAGCCGCCGAGAGTGTTACGAAGCCGTCAAGGATTACTTTCTTACGCGCAATCGCTACATGCGGGGCCGGAACATGAGCGTCACCGGCCACTCGCACTACGAAGCCTATGCGGGCGAGTGGGGCGCCCGTGTCGTAGGACTGGAAGTCGGCGAGAACATTGCCTTCACCCAGTCCAAGATTGCCTTTGCCCGTGGCGCGTCCCGGCAGTGGCAGCGGCCATGGTCCCTCCAGGTGAGTCCGTGGTTCCATGGGGCCTGCACAACCAGCGGCCCCTTGAGAATGGAAGGCGGTTGCGCCCGGGGCCTCGATGCCGGGCACTCGCTGAGCTTCTACGAGCGGATGTGGTTGAATGGCTGGTTTGCCGGGGCTGCGATGGTCACGCCGGAGAACAGCATCGGCATCTTTTTTGAGACTCCTCACGCTCCCTGGAAACTGACGGCACACGGCGAGAAAGCCGTGGAGTTGTTCGCCTTCATGCGGAGCCATGATCGCGGCGTACCGTTCGCGCCGATTGCGATCGTACTCGATCACATGGCAGGCTACAACGCTTACCAGGGGCGTCCCTGGGGTATTTTGGACAAGACACCGGGCGACCAGGAGACCTACGACCTGCTGGAGGAGCAACTCTTTCCCGGCTCCGACCACATCCACCGGCAGGCCGACCCCAAGAATCCCGAGGCGAGCTACCTTCGCCCCACACCGTTTGGCGAGAGTTTCGACGTGCTCCTTTCGAGCGCCTCGGGGGAGGTCCTGCAAGCGTACCCCGTGATCCTCCTGGTGGGCGACATGAACTTCGATGGACGGTTCATCGACGGGCTCCGGCGGGCGCTGTGTAACGGTAGCATGCTACTGCTGCACAAGCGACACGCCGAGGCGCTGGGCAGTCGGCTGGCCCGGCTCGCGGAGGCCGGCTCGGTGGAGGTCCTGCCGTCTTGGACCAATCCGGCCACCGGCCGTCCGGCTGCGATCTCCAATACCCGTCTGGCGCAGATCATCGTGGAACACATGCCGGTGGTCGTCGAAGGCGACCCGATCCAATACCAAGTCAACCGAAACCGCCAGGGATGGGTGATCGAACTGGTTCACAACGGCGGCGTCATTAAGAAGCCGGATCGGGCGGCCGTAGTCGATACCGAGTCCGTGGCCCACGTCCGTTTGCGACTCCGGGTTTCTGTTCGGAAGGCACGGGTGTGGGGTTCCAACCAAGTTTTGCCGCTGGGACCGTCTCTGGCACTGACCATTCCAGCCGGGCGGTCGGTGTTCGTTGAATTGGTTCTACAGGAATAAAATGCCGCAAAGGCCGGTTATTACGAAGTGACGGAGCAGTTTCCGGTCATCGTGACCCGCCTTGCATGCACCGCTTTGCTTGGACATGATGGCCGGGATGATATTCATCGTGCTTCTAATCCGCTTTTGCGGTCATGTATGTCTCCGTCGATGATCCCACTGCCCTGAACCCATGTCTCGCCCCACCTCGTCAGAATGGAAAATCAACGGCCCTGCCAAGGCCGCGACGACCGTTATCCTGGCACACGGCGCCGGAGCGGGCATGGACACGCCGTTCCTGGAGTTCTTCGCCCAAGGCTTGGCCGGTGGTGGGCTGCGTGTAATTCGCTTCGAGTTCCCCTACATGGCCCAGCGACGGGTTGGTGGTCCGAAACGTCCGCCGGATCAAGAGGATGTCCTGCGCGAGGCATGGTTGGAGATCATCGGCCAGCTTCGAGGGACGCGGTTGGTGATCGGTGGGAAGTCCATGGGCGGACGGATCGCCAGCATGATCGCCGACGAAACGGAAGTGGCGGGTCTCGTTTGCCTGGGCTATCCCTTCCATCCGGTCGGCAAACCTATCCAGACCCGCATCGAGCACTTGCTCGCCATCAAGACGCTCACCTTGATCCTCCAAGGAACGCGGGACCCGTTCGGCACCCAAGACGAAGTTGGCGGCTATCCGCTCGCAGCCTCGATCCGCCTGCATTGGTTGGAGGACGGCGAGCACAGCTTCAAGCCCCGCAAGGCTTCCGGCCGGACGGAATTAGCGAACTGGCAGGAGGCCGTGGCGATGATCCTCGATTTCGTCGGTGGCTCGGTGAGGTCCGATTGATCGCGCCCTTAGACTTCCAGCACGTCCGTGGGAGCGTGGCGGGTGGCCTCGTGCAGTGGCCGGCGGTCCAAGTGCATCGGCCCGTCGAAATGTGATCAACCTCGGCCTGCCCTCCGCCTCGCCCTGAAATCCGGCCCCTCGTAGACGCGCACGGGGTTGCCGCGCTCCAGGTCGCCATGTTGTTCCCACCGCCGCTGCTTTGCCTGCCCTTCGGCGTTGGCATGCTGGGTTTCCATGAGCTGGGCAAGTCGGGCCAGGGCCAGCCGGCGGTTCTGGTGCTGTGACCGCTCCTCACGGGCCACGACGCTCAAGCCCGTGGACACGTGTGTAATTCGGACGGCGGAACTGGTCTTGTTGACGTGCTGCCCACCAGGGCCTGAACTCCGCATGACGTTCGATCCGCAGATCGCTCTCCGACCACTGCGGCCGCTGCGGCGGTGAGTAGACCTCGACGCCCACGAACCAGTTCTTCCGCTTGTGGTTGGGCCGGTAGGGGCTCTTGCCGATCCACTGGATCGTCCCCTCCCAGCCGGCCGCAAGGGCCTGTACTCCTTCGCCTTCCAGCGCCAGCAGGGCCGACTTCAATGTATTCTCCTCGTCGCCGGGCACGCCCTCCAGGAGCTTGCAGTCGATCCCCTGCTGCGCCGCCTCGCGGTGCAGGACCTCCACGACCTGGGCCACGACCCATTGACACTCCGCGGGGCCTTGCCCGGCGGTTACCCCCAGCGTGGCCAGGGCCGCGGGGTTTTGGACCTCGACGATCGCCTGGAGTTCGGCGAAATGGTTGCCGCCGCCGATCGTGCCGAGGCTCCCGTCGAAGGGTGTCGCCGCGATTCCAGCTTCGGCCAGCAACGGTGCCACATCGCCCTCCCAGGGGCTCTCCAGGCCATCGAGCTTACGGACCCAGCGGTCCAGCTTCAGCTTGCGGCCGAGCAGGTCCGTCTGCCAGAGGGCCATGCCGCAGCCGATGTCATTGCCGGCTAGGTGCGGATAGAGCACTCCGCTCGTCGCAACGGCCGCGCCGATGGGCACGCCTTTGCCGGGATGCAGGTCGGGCATGCCGACCGCCATGTCCACCCCCGGCAGTTGGGCCACCCGTTGAAGCTGCTGCACCGCGTCTCCCACGACCCAGTTCTTGCTGGAGGCGACGACCCGCACCGGTACGCGGTCTGGCGGTGGTCCGGGCTCGACGTTCGTGGGTGGTTTCATGGCCATGGGCGATTCCTTTCCGTAGAGGATCCCGAAAGGGCTCGAATGGTCCATTGTCCCTATCGGGGGGCGACCGTCAAGCAAGGGAGCCTGACACTAACTTCAAGCCCCAGAACTTCATCGATTGCAACATTTGGTAGAATGGCCGGGAGGCCGCTGGGAAGCGGCCGACAGGGTGATGACCTGATGAACTTCGACGGTGAGCGATACTTCCTGAAGCTGGCTGCGGCGTTTGTGCGCGGGCGTTGTGCCCAGGGGCACCCCATGGATCTACCGGATGCCCTGCGCAACGAGCCGCTGAAGGACCTATCGGAACAAGCCTTGGTGGAGATCTTCCAGATCGGGCAGGCCGCCGACCTGGAAATGCACAAGTTCAAGCGGACGATGGGCCTAGCCAGGGTCCGCCGTGTCTTCGGCGTGCTGCGATCGTTCACGCCCGAGGACTTACTGGACGTGGGCAGCGGTCGCGGGGCCTTCCTGTGGCCGTTTTTGGACGAGTTCCCCGACCTGCCCGTCACGGCGATCGACGAGGACCCGATCCGTTCACGGGATATCCAGGCCGTGCGGCTGGGCGGGATCGACGCCCTGACGGTGCATCAGATGGACGCCACGAAGCTCGACTTCCCAGCATGCCGCGTTTGACGTGGTGACCTTGCTGGAGGTCTTGGAGCACATCCCGGCCGTCCCCAAGGCCCTGGCCGAGGCCGTGCGGGTCGCCCGGCGGTTCATCGTGCTCTCGGTGCCCTCCCAGCCCGACGACAACCCCGACCACCTTCACCTGCTGGATCAGGACACGCTGCGGCGGCTGTTCTCGGACATGGGCGTGACGAGGGTGACCTTCGATTACGTACCGGGCCAACCGGCCCATCATCCCCAACCTGCTCCGCGATGGCGTGGACCTCTTCAAGGTGTAGGATGGCGAAGCCGACCCCCGCACAATCCCGAAGCCCGTGGAAGTTCCCCTTCTGCCCCGAGCCGCCCGGCTGGGAGCTGGACTGGCCGGCGATCCAGAACGAGTTTAGCTGGATGGGGCCGATGGCTGGCTGCCAGCAGGACCCGGCCTGGCACGCGGAAGGCGACGTCTTGATGCACACGAAGATGGTCTGTGAGGCCCTCGTGGCGATGAACTCATGGCGCGGGCTGTCCCCGGAAGAGCGGTCCGTGCTCTTCGCCGCGGCCCTGCTGCACGACGTGGGCAAGCCGCTGGTGACGCGGGAGGAGGACGGCCGCATCCGTTCGCCCCGCCACGCCGCCAAGGGTTCCCGGGCCGCGAGGACGATCCTGTGAGAAGAGCTGCTGCCGGCCGTGTCCCCGGAGAAAGTCCACCTGCGGGAGCAGGTTGTCGCCCTGGTGCATCATCATCCCCTGCCGCTGCACTTCCTCAATGTGACCGATCCCGGCCGCGAGGCCATTACCGTCAGCCAGGTCGCCCGCCTGGATTGGCTGGCGATACTGGCCGAGGCGGATGCCGCCGGCCGCCATGCAGTGAATCGCGCGGAGTTGCTGGAGCGGGTGGAGCTGTTCCGCGAGTTGGCCCAGGAGAACCGGTGCTACACCGAGGCCCGCCGCTTCGTCTCGCCCCACACGCGATTTCTCTACTTCCACGGCCGCGAGCTGGACCCGGACATGGAAGCCTACGACGACACGCGGATGGAGATCATCGTCATGTGCGGACTACCGGGGGCCGGCAAGGACCGCTGGATCGCCGAGAACGCGGCCGGCTGGCCGGTCGTTTCGCTGGATGCGATCCGCGGTAACCTGGGCATCGGCCCGGACGACAACCAGGGGGCTGTGGCCGCACAGGCCAAAGAGCTTGCCCGAGGGTATCTACGGCAAGGCCGGCCCTTTGTGTGGAACGCAACGAACATCACGCGGGCCATGCGGCAGCAGCTTGTCGGGTTGCTACGCGATTACCAGGCATGGGTACGAATAGTGTACGTCGAGGCGGCCTGGGACGAGTTGCTCCGCCGGAACCGAACCAGGACGGCACCGGTTCCCGAGGTCGTGCTCCGGCACCTGGCGGCCAAGCTCGACATGCCTAACGTGGCCGAAGTCCACGAGGTCGAGTACGAGGTGTCATAGCAACTCGTGGACCACCGTACGTCCAAACCTCATTCCGGGTACAATATGCTTTGCGGTTCAAAGGCACATTCAAGGAATCTCGCGGTGCCGACAACGGTAAAGACAATGAGTCAGGAGGATACAATGCAGCGTCTCTTTTTATCTATGGGAGCGGTAACAACGCTTCTCGCGGCTTTCCACTTCCTGACCTCGGGTTCGTGCGGCGCCGAGAAAGACAAACCTGCCGCATCCGAAGGCAAAACTCTTGACCAGCAACTTGCCGCGTATCAGAAGCTAGCCGCGGTCTTCGAGGCGATCGAGCCCACAAATGTCAAAGGGAAGCGTTGGGTTGTCGTAGAGGCGGGGCCTACCGGCGCCGAAGCAACCCGCGAAGGCTGGCTCCTTGAAGAGCAGGCGGATGCGATTCGCGTGATGGATAGCAACGGACGAGTCGAGCGTCTCGTAATGCCTCGCGTGGGCCAGAAGCGGCCGAGTATCGAGGAAGAACGACGCCGAATCGAAGGCCTCACCTACGGATCGCTACCGGACTACGGTACGGTCTGGCGCGTTCGCTCCGGCGATTTTCCGGCCTACTGCCGGCGGCTAGAAAAGGAGATGCGAGAGGCAGTGGTGATGGTCTCGGGCGAGCGCAGCCTGTCAGACGACCGCGTCGTAGCCGCCGCGCAATGCGCGTATTGGCTGGCGCGGCTGGGCGAAAAGCGACTGGCCCTGGAATTGTGCAGGTTAGCCGACAGCGGCCTCAAAGCCAACGGCCCTCTTGAGCGAGTCGTTGCAAACGATGTCGTCCATGAACGCTACGCCGAGGCCACTAACAGCGCCTGCCGTGCTCCGCGGCTCGAATCCCTTCGGGCGTGGGAGAAGGTCGTTGCAATTCCGTACCACAAGTACGTTGACGAGGCCAAGCAGATGGTTAGGGACTACAAGTCGTTGATCGCCGAGGACGAAAAATGGAAAGAACCGGGGGCAGAGGTGTTAAAAAGAATGACCTTGGAGCAGAAGGCTGCTTACTGGGTATACCATCTGCGTGATGTTAGTGCTCACCAGTGGTCAATTCCGGGAACGTGTTGCCTCTTGAGTCCGTGGGACTCGCCTTCACGTCCCGATGCTCCCGACGATTACCCGCCACGCAAGTTAAAGGAATTGGGGATGGCGGCTGTTCCACTACTCGTTGCCCACCTAGATGATACCCGCCCTACGCGCTCAGTAGCGCTTGCCAATCGGTTCTCGTCTGACCCATGGTACGTGCTTCGTTACGGCGATTGTTGCCAACAGATTTTCGAGGGGATCACGGGACGCACAATCTACCGCGGTCAGTATCCACACATGGAGGGCAAGGCCAAGGAGTGCAAGGCGGAGGCCGAGCGCTGGTGGAAGGAGTACCAGCAAAAGGGTGATAAGCGGATGCTTATCGAGGCAGTCGAGGCGGGCGACCGCGACAGTGCCAAACAAGCCGAAAGACTGCTCGCCAAGTACCCTAATGCCATCTTTGAGCCGCTTGTCAAGGGCGCGCGACGGAGTAAAGACCCTTGGGTGAGCAAGGAATTCGTGGAGATCGCTGATAGAGTCCGCGATGTCAGAGTCACGTCGTTTCTACAAGATGAGCTGCGAGACCCACAACGCAGCGCCCGTGTCGCTGCTGCCCGAGCCTTGACCGCGCGGAACGGACGATGGTGTCCGGGCCTTGATCAAGGAGTGGGGACAAGTGCGTTGGGAGGAGGAGAACGACCAGTTCTTCCTTATGGAAAACGGGATCGAGGGCCTTATTAGTTCTTTGATACGCTGCGGTGACGCGACGGCGGTCCGTGCCCTCTCCGGCGGTTTTCAGTCTAGCCCAATATCTGTTCGCTCGTGCATCGTCGAATCATGTCGTGACCTGAAGCACGACTTGCGAAATCGCGGTCTGACGCAAGAGGTGCAAGTCTCGATTGACGACCTGCTTGCCAAGGCCCTGATCGACACGGAGGAAACATCTCGCAGCGACGGGCGGAGCATTGACCCGGCGATTGGCGATCTGGCAGCGGACGTCCTCGCCCAGCGCTGGCACCAGCCAAACCTGTTCGACATCTGTGGCCATCTCGGAGTGCGTGAGCAGCAGCGCTATGCAATGAGAAATCTGTGGCTCAAGAGCCGAGGTCAGCCTACCGTGATTGTGCCTTCGGCCCGAAAGATCAAACCGGTGTCCGATGACCAGATCCGCCCGTTGCTCGAGGCGGTGCGCAGGCGCTAAGACACTCGACGCCCGACAAACGGCGCTGGGCCGGCTGGCAGGGATGGGGGTACTGGCACTGCCGGCCCTCCGTGGCTTCCTGGCGGCCATCGGTCGACAGCATCCCGCCAACGCGGACCTACAAGCTCTCGTCCGGCGGCTATCACTTCGGATTGAGGAAGTTCGATTCACTGAGGATTCGGCGCCTGCCAGCGAGGAGGTTCGGAAACTGATCGAAGCATTTCGTGGCAAGACCGTCACCGGCGACGGAGTAGTTGATCAGATCGTATCGGCCACGCGAAATCTTCCCGCCGTAGCCCGCGGGATTAGACTCTCGTGGGAACGGCCGGGTGACGATACAGGGGTGACACTGCGTGGCGCGATCGTCGCCGACAAGCCCCCTCAACGAGGCCTAGCACCTCAGTTATTCACTCGCGAGTTCATCGTCTTGGGGCAGAAACCATACCACGGGGCGACTGGAGTGCCGGGATGCCCCGGTCGCAAGGCTGCCGTCTCCAGGGACGCCTTTGCTATGTTCTCTCGAATGGCGGAAACGCCGCTTCAGAGCGACCCTGGGGAATACCTACTACTTGAGCTGAGTTGCCAAGAGGCTAGGTAAGAGATGTCTTGCGACTCGGCCTCTTTATCACTTGCAGCTTCCTGGCTTCGCTCCGCCCGCGAAGTCGTCGTCTTCACCGGTGCGGGCGTTTCGGCCGAGAGCGGCATCCCTACGTTTCGTGACGACGAAGGATTCTGGCAACACTTCCCCGTAAAAGACTTCGCCACTTGGCGGGGACTTGTCCGCACAGCCATCCGCCGGCCGCAGCGACTGGCCGCGTTCATCCATGCCGTGCTGCACCCGATTGCCGTGGCCAAGCCCAACGCTGCCCACCGGGCAATCGCAGAGATGGAGATGCACGTGGGCGTGACCGTCGTCACCCAGAACATCGACAAGCTCCACCAGGAGGCCGGCAGCACGATCGTCCACGAGGTGCATGGCTCGTTGTTCGAGGTCATCACGCGCCGTGGTTGCTTCGTTGGGCTGCTGTCGCGGCGCGAGTTGCTCCACATGGCCGAGGCTCTCGATCGGGCACAGCGTGGTTGGCTGGTCCTGCCTCGCGTACTACTGGCAATTCGTCCCATGGCCGGACTTGGCCTACGAGGATTGCACCTTCCCCGGATCGTATTGTTCGGGGACGCCATGGCCGAACCGGCCTGGTCTAAGGCCTTGGAAGTGGCCCGCCGCTGCGACTGCATGATTCAGGTGGGAACCTCGGGCATGGTCCTGCCGGCGGCCATGCTTCTCTTTCGACGGATGGGCCGCAAAAATGCTTCGCCGGCAGTGCCGGTTCACAGCCTACCCAGGAACTCGAAGAGAGCCGCGTAATAGGCGTCGGTCTGGGGATCGTTGTGGTCCCCGCCGGGGATCGCAATGAACTGTTTCGGCTCGTTGGCCGCCGCAAAGAGCTGCTGCCCCATACTGAAGGGGATGAGCCGGTCGGCCGTACCGTGGCTCTGCAAGAAGGGGCCGTGGTACTTGCCGATCTTGGCCAGCGAATTGAACTGCGTCTGCATCAGAATCCGCACCGGAAGCCAAGGCATCGTCGCATGTCCGACTTCGGGCATCGAGGTGAAGGTGCTTTCCAGGATCAGGCCGCGGGCACCGTCAGCCGCCAGATCGACCGCGACGGCACCGCCCAACGAACGGCCCATGAGTACGATCTGGTTTTCTGGGATGCCGGCGCGCTGGGCCAGCCATGTTCGGGCCGCCCGCCCATCGGCCAGCACGCCTGCCTCACTCGGCGTCCCTTCGCTACGGCCATAGCCGCGGTAGTCGAATCCCATCGCCGTCACGCCCATGCGATCGTGTAGAATTCGTAGGACGTCAGCCCACAAGGCCACATTGCCGCCGTTGCCATGGCAGAAGAGCACGACCGCCCGAGGTTGTGGGTGAGGCACGTACCATCCGTGCAACCGCATTCCATCCTTCGCCGTAAACCAAGCATCCTCGAAGGCGAGCCCCGCCGGCTGCCAGTCCCCGGCGGGATAACGGCTGGGGGCGAAGACCAACGACTTCTCGACCTTCGCTAAAGGGTTGAACGAGGACTCCGGCGGCACCGGATTGGGTGCAAGGCCCGTGGCCGGCTGCTTGGTTGCGGCCGGACTCTGGCACCCGGCGATCATGCCGAGCAGTACGGCTGCCACGATGAAAATCGGATGCTTGGCCATCGAGAAGGCTCCAGCCGAGGACTCCACTAACTTTGGGGGCGGCAGATTGTAGCCCAGCATTGCCCGGCGGGACAATGGCAGTTCCGCCTATGGCCGAAGCTGCTCAAGGCTGACGCCTTGGACGCCCTTGCCGGGGCCAGCGATAAGATCGCCGAAAAGCAGGCGACGGTAGACGATGCCCGCAAGTTCCTCAACGCGGCGATGGAAGCCGGCGTGGCGAAGAAGAGTGACAGCCCCGGCGGCCTGGTCGTGACGAAGCGGGACTCCGAGAAGGTTATGTCGTTTTCAGCCGGCATGGGTGGCATGGGTGGCGGTTTCGGGGGTGCCGATGCCGTTCACAGTTCGGGCTACAAGAAATAGAGCATGCCCTGGCTTGTTCAGCTAGCCCCGAGCAGGTTTGTCGGCACGAAGGCAGCGGGCGAAAAAATCCTCCAATTCTGGGGACTGGCAACGCCCCGCCTTCGTGCCGCTACGCTTGTGCGCCTGGAGTGCTACTTCTACGCTGGCATGCACGAGGGCCTCTTCGGCAAAGAAGATGCCACAACGGTCAAGGTGACATCATGCCAACTTGATCCTTGGGGGCAGAAGAAGTGACTTCCCCCGAAATTCTGAGCAAGGTGCGCCCATTTCCTCGTTGGTCTCGCAACTACCGATACGAGGACTCGCTCGGCAAGGCAGCCCGCAACCCGCAGTGCCCCAAGGCTGTGATGACCGGGTGCACGAGGGCCTTGAGTATTGCGCTGCCGCATGGGATCATTAGCTCGTTGGAAACCGTGTTGTCGAGGAGATGAGCAATGAGAGATCGCATGCTTCTGGGGGTGTTCGTTTCGCTTGTTCTCCTGGCGATGGGCCGGTTCACCACTGCCGCCGACCGCAACACCCCGTCCCCGCTCACGCTCCGCCACTCCGACGTGGTCTTCATGTACGATGACCCCAAGGAATACGAGCCGTACGGTTGCACCGTTCTCGGCTGGGCAGGCGGGGCCGGGGCAAAGCATATCGAGGATGCCCATGCCAACGGTGTGCGGCTCTTTGCCACCAGCGTCGGCTTTCTGACCGAGTCCAGCCGTATGATCGACTTCAGCCCGGATTTTCTCGATGCCGCCTGCCGCAACTTCGCGGGCCAACCTTTTGTGGTGCCTTGGCTGTGGGACCACAAGCACAAGGGCCAATCGGCCTGGTGGTGGTGTACCAATAGCCCGCTTTACCGGGAGTATCTCAAGATGCGCCTGGCGGAAGTGGCGAAGGCGCGACCGGACGGCCTGCACATCGACGACTACCGGGGTACCTCGGGGGCGGTCACCTGGCTCTCGGCCTGTTTCTGTCGCCACTGCATGGCGGGATTCCGCGAGTACCTGGGCAAGACCGTGCCCAAGGAGAGGCTGACCGCAATGGGGATTAGGGACCTCGACGGCTTCGATTACCGGAAATTCCTTCTCGACCGGGGTGTGAAACCAGAAGACTACCAGAAGCGGCGCGCAAGCCTTCCGCTTGCCGCCGAGTTCCTCGATTTCCAGGTGAAGGCGGACACCGCCTTCGTCGCCGACTACCGCCGCCGTGCCGAAGAGCTGGCAGGCCACCCGATGTCGCTGTGCGTCAACTCGGGCTTGGACGACGCCCAAGCGCTCGCCATTGCGCCGCAACTGAGTTACTTCTGCTGCGAGGTGGACCACGCGGCATTCAGCCGGGCGCTCCCCACGCACCCGGTGTACGTCTACAAGCTGGCCGATGGCCTTGACCGGCCCGTGGCCGCTACGGCCAGCGGATGGGATTGGGCGTACGTGGCCGAGCACAAGTTGCCAGGCTTGGTCCGCATGTGGATCGCCCTCTCCTACGCCCACGGCCAGAACTTCATGGCCCCGCATCGCCAGTGGTGCTACACGACGGAGAAAGGCACACACTGGTACAGCGGCCCAGCCGAGCAGTACGCCTGGCTTTACCAGTTCGTGCGCCGGAGCGCCTCGCTTCTGGACGGTTACGAGGCCGTGGCCCCAGTTGCGGTGGTTTACGATAATGCCGCACGACGCCAGGGACGTGGGGACATCCAGCCGATCTGCGCCGCCCTGGCCGAACGAAACACACCGTTCAAGGTGGTCGTGGCGGGCGACGACTGGCTTGACTACCGGCTGGATGCACGTCGTCTGGGCGGCTTCAAGGCCGTAATCGTGACGAAGGACCTCGCCATGGACGGCAGCCAGCGCAAGCTGATCGAAAAGGTTCGGGCCGACAATCGGTTGGTGATATGGCCAGGCCAGCCACAGCTCGATGCGCTCGTGCCCCCGTGCGTGCAGGTCGAAGGGACGGACAAGGTGCTCGTCGTCGTGCGCGCACGTCCCAGCGATGCCCGCGCGCCGCTGGCAATTCACCTGCTCAATCGCGGATACGACAAGGAGAAGGACGCTGTGGTGCCGCTGACGGGGTTCCGGCTGCGGTTGCAGCAGGATTTCCTCGGCAAGCGGAAGTTCACCGAGGCCCGTCTGCATAGCCCGCGTTCACAGCCCGTGCCGCTGAAAGTCCAGCCCGATGGAGATTACACAGTCGTAACCATTCCCGGGATAGACCTCTGGGCCATCGTAGAGCTTACGGAAAAGGCCCCGTAGTCTTTTGGATGCGGTGTGTAAAGGCCATCTTCACAGAGTCGGTCGTCACCGGCTGCTGGGCCATTTGTGCAACCTCGTGCGGAATGCGATAATCCCGGTATAATACACCGACCAACCGTAGGAAGCCCAGCATGCTCGCCAGAAGTCTACTGTCCGCCGTCATCGTCATGGCAGTTGCCAATGTCTCCGTTGCGGCGGAAAACACTTCACCCGAGGGGAAGAAACCCCAGGCCGCATCGGCTGGCACTGCTGGCTTGGCGCTGGTGCCCAGCGAAGTCAACGTATTGATGGCGGATCGAGCAAAGCGGAGCGGCATGCTGAACGTCACCGTATGGGGCAAGCCAGAGGGCCGTGACCTGGACAACAAGTATGGCAACTGGTGGCTGGCCAATCAGGAGATGGCGGCGGCCCTGAAGTTCAAGCAATATGACTACAAGTTCGCTGGCGGCACGGGTCAGCATGGCGGCAAGCATGGTGGGGCGATCCTGCCCGACTCGCTCCGCTGGCTATGGCGTGAGCACTAACTGAATAGAACCCAAAGTGACGTCTCCCTATGTCGTCTTCCGTTTTCGACCGAGTGGAAAGCCTGCTGCATGAGCACGGCATCACGTTCCAGGTGCTTCAGCACGAGCCGGTCTTCACGAGCGAAGAGGCCGCCAGAGTCCGGGGCACGCCACTGGCCAGCGGGGCCAAGGCCTTGATCGTCAAGGGCGAGGAGGGCTTCGTCATGTTCGTCGTCCCGGCCGACCGGAAACTCGACAGCCACGCCGTCCGCCGCGCCAAGGGCTGGAAGAAAATGCGATTCGCCAGCCGCGAGGAGGTCATGGAACTGACCGGCCTGACGCCCGGCTCCATCCCGCCCTTCGGCAGCCTCTTTGGACTGCCCACGCTCTGCGACCGGCGGCTGGGCGAAAACGAGGTCATCAACTTCAACGCCGGGGACCACGCCATCTCGGTGAGTATGCGGTATGCTGATTACGTGCAGGTCGAGAAGCCGGACTTGGGGATGTTCGCTGCGTAGAAAGAGGCAGAAATGAGACGCACACTGAGTTGCTACTTGGCGCTGGCGGTCGTAGCCACAGGCTCGACAGCCGTATCCGCCACCGCCGCAGACAAGACCGCCTGGAAGGCGTTTGTGGATGGCCGGTTCTCATGGAGTGCATCGTCACCGCTGGTAACACCGCGCAGCAAGGCTGCGGATCCGGCCATCTCGATCAAGGACCCGACGATTGTCAACGATCAAGACCGGTGGCACATGTTCACCACGGTGCGGTTGGCCTCGGGCAAAGCGGAGATCGAGTATCTGAACTTCGCTGATTGGAAGGATGCCGATCAGGCTCCTCGGCATCGGCTGAACCTCCACGATCAGTATTATTGCGCCCACAGGTTTTCTACTTCCGGCCCCAGAAGCTATGGTATCTGCTCTACCAGATCGCCGACAAAAACCACAAACCGCCCTTCGGCCCGGCATGCTCCACGACCACGACCCTCGGCAATCCACGGTCCTGGTCCAAACCACGCTGGCTATTTCCAAAGGGATCGGAGAAGCGGAAATGGATCGACTTCTGGGTGATCTGCGATGACAGGAAGGCGCATCTCTTCTACACGTCAAACGATGGGCGCATGTGGCGGTGCGAAACGAAGCTGAGCCGATTTCCCCAGTGGCTGGTCGCAGCCCGTGCTGAGCCCTTCAGGCCGACATCTTCGAGGCATCGCACACTTACCGGCTCAAAGGCATGGACAAGTACCTGACCATCGTCGAAGCCCAGGGTGACGCCCGGCGTTACTACAAAGCCTACCTGGCGGATCGGCTGGAAGGACCCTGGCGTGGTTTGGCCGACCGCCGCGACAAGCCCTTTGCCGCGATTTCCAACGTGGTGCAAGGCAAGGAGTGGACGACCAATATCAGCCACGGGGAGTTGCTCCGTACCGGTGTGGATGAGACGATGGAGATTGACCCGGCCGATGTCCGGTTTCTGTTCCAGGGTGCCAGCGATTCCGAGTACCGAGGAAATTCCTACGGCAAGATCCCTTGGCGTCTCGGTATCCTGGAGATGACCAAGTAGCTGGGCAATGTTTCGCATAAACTGACCCGTACCCTGGAAGAATATGCTTATGGACACCCTGGAAGCTATCCGCACCCGTCGCAGTATCCGCACGTACCTCGATCGACCCGTGCCCGACGAACTGGTCCAGCAGATCCTGACTGCGGCCATGTAGGCCCCCAGCGCCGGCAGTGCTCAGCCGTGGCAGTTCGTGGTGACCAACGACCGCAAGCTCCTCCAGCAGATCCCCAAGGTACACCTCACGCTCCGATGGCCGAGCAAGCCCCGTTGGCGATCCTCGTCTGCGGCGACCTTGGTCGTGAGAAATACCCTGGCAACTGGCCCCTCGACTGCGCCGCGGCCGTGGAGAACCTGCTCTTAGCGGCCCACGCCCTTGGCCTGTGCGGCGTCTGGACCGGCGTATATCCGGACCAAGGCCGCATGGAGGGCCTCGGGCGGCTGCTCGGCCTGCCTAAAAACATTATGGCCCACACGCTCGTCGTTCTGGGTTCCCCCGCGGAGCAGCCGCCCACCGAGGACCGATACCAGGCAAGCCGCATCCATGTCAACGGCTGGCAGGCGATCGGGGGCATCGCGGTGACCTGGCTGATGCGCCACGAGAGACGCCGTTACATGTGCTATCCGGCTCGGTAGCGAACAGATGGCCTTGGGGTTAGAATGTCAGCAACCATTCCATACCCCCAGGAGATAACGACTGTGAACCCCTCCCTCCTCAGCTTCGCCGCACTGCTGCTTGCCGCCGCGCCGTCAGTGGCGGCCGATGCGCCGCTGCCTAACTTCGTCGTCATCCTCATTGACGATATGGGTTACGGCGATATCGGACCGTTCGGCTCGAAAGTGAACCGTACTCCGCACCTTGACCGGATGGCCGCGAAGGGAATGAAACTCACCAGCTTCTACGCCGCGCCCGTCTGTACGCCGTCGCGGGCGCAGATGATGACCGGCTGTTATGCCAAGCGCGTCTCCATGCCCAACGTCATCTTCCCGTCCTGCCCGACCGGGCTCAGCGCCCAAGAGCACACTGTCGCCAGCCTGCTCAAGCAACAGGGCTACGCTACGATGTGCGTCGGCAAATGGCACCTCGGTGACCAACCCGAGTTTCTCCCTACGCAACGCGGATTCGATCACTACCTCGGCCTGCCGTACTCCAACGACATGGGCCGCCCGCCGTTGCCGTTGCTCCGCGATGCCAACGCGCTCGAAGCCGTCCGCTCCGGTCCGTGGAAACTCGCGATCGCGCCGCAAGCCGCGCGCAAAGCCAATGCAAAAGGAAAAATCGCCAAACCCGCTGGCCCGCGCCTCTACAACCTCGATATCGACATCGGCGAAAAGACCGACGTCGCCGCGGAGCATCCCGAGATCGTCAAGCGGCTGGAGGGCTATGTCGAGCAGATGGATTCCGATCTGGGCGTAAACAAGAATGGCCCTGGCGTTCGTCCGCCCGACCGTGTGGAGAATCCCAAGCCGTTGCTGAAACGTGTGGACACGGAATACGATTAGCCTTGGTCACGTTAAGCAAAGGAAACAGCATGAAATACAGCCTGTCCGCTGGTGTCGCCTTGCTGCTTACATCGCTGGCCGCAATGCACGTCGCCGACGTGCCGAAGTCGGCCAAACCCAATATCGTGATCTTCTCGGCGGACCACGGGGAGATGATGGGATCGCACGGGTGCCCGCCCAGCATGAAGCAGCAACCGTGGGACGAAGCGGCGCACGTACCGTTGCTATTGCGTTATCCGGCCGCTCACGGCCGCCGGGGGCGGGCTGTTCAGACGCCCTTGACCACGCCGGACATCCTGCCAACCTTGTTGGGGTTGGCGGGTGTGGCCATTCCGGCCACAGTCGAAGGGGAAGACCTCTCACCACTGATTTGCGGCGGCCCGGAACAACCGGATCGCGCCGCTTTGTACATGGGCGTAGCACCGTTTGCCGGTAGCGGCTTCAACAAGGAGTATCGCGCCATTCGTACCAGCCAATACACGTATGTTCGTGACCTACAAGGGCCTTGGCTGCTGTTCGACGACGCGAAAGACCTCTATCAGTTGAGGAATCTCGCAACCGCGCCAGAATATGCCGCGTTGTGCCGGCAATGCGACGATCGCCTGCAAGCCACCCTGCGGAAGCTCGACGACCCGTTCCGCCCAGCCGCGTATTATATCAAACAGTGGGGTCTGAAGGTTGCGCCCGGCGACAGCATCTCTTACGCACCCGGCGCCCAGCCGCAGACGCCGCAACGACGATAAGCGAGAAACCGGCTGGTGTTTGAAAAGGCGGCAATGAAAGAACCCCGTAATGAACGTAAGAAAGATGAAAGCAACTTTCGCAGTGCAGATGTTGACCGTCGTATCCCTGGCGGTGGACCTGTCCGCAGGGGCTGCACGAGCGGTGGCCGGAGATTCTGGGAACCGTCCGACTCTGCCGAATATCCTCTTCATCCTCTGCGACGACCTGGGCATCAAGGACCTGCATTGTTACGGGCGGCAAGATCACCATACGCCGAACCTCGACCATCTTGCGCAGCAGGGCATGCGGTTCATTTCCGCGTACTGTGCCCAGCCAATCTGTTCGCCATCGCGGGCTGCCATCCTGACCGGAAAGGCTCCTGCACGCCTGCACTTGACCACGTTCCTTCCGGGGCGTCCCAACGCACCCTCGCAGAAGTTGATTCACCCGGAAATCGAAATGCAGGTGCCGCTTGATGAAAAGATGATTTGTAACTATCTCAAGGAGGCCGGTTACGCGACCGCGGCCATCGGCAAATGGCACGTCGGCGGTGCAAAATTCGGGCCGGTGGAGCACGGATTCGACATGTACCATGCCGGCCAGGCCAATACCAAACCTTCGGCAACCGAGGGAGGCAAGGGAGAGTACGACCTGACAGCCGCCGCCGCGAAGTTTATCGAGGAGCACAAAGACCGCCCTTTTTTCGTCTACCTGGCCCATAACACGCCCCACATTCCCTACGACGCGCAAGCCCGTCGCATCCACAATAATGCCCAGGCTTTCGAGCCCGTCTATGCCGGGGTCATCGAGACGCTCGACGACACGGTTGGCCGGCTGATGGCCAAGCTCGATGCTCTGAAGCTGGCCGACAAGACCATTGTCGTCTTCACCTCCGACAACGGCGGATTGCACGTGCCCGAGGGACCGCATCCCAAGGTCACCTACAACTCGCCCTACCGGGCTGGCAAAGGTTTCGTGTATGAGGGCGGCCTGCGCATCCCGTTGATTGTCCGCTGGCCGGGCCACGTGCCTGCCGGAAAGGTGGCCGACGATCCGGTCATCAACACCGATTGGGTTCCCACGTTGTTGCAATTGGTCGGGCAGCCGGTCCCCGCCGGGCTGGACGGCGTGAGCATTGCGGCATTGCTGACCGGGCACGGCCCCTTGCCGGCCCGCAAATTCTTCTGGCACTTCCCACATTACACGAACCAGGGAAGCCGTCCCAGCGGCGCCATGCGGGACGGCTACTGGATGATGGTCGAGTATTACGACGAGCGGAAGGCCGAACTCTACGATCTCCGCAAGGACATTGGCGAAGCTCAGGATCTGGCCGAATCGCAGCCCGAGCGGGTGAGCCAGATGCGTACGGCGCTGTCCGCCTGGCGCAAGGCGGTCAACGCTCAGGAGAACACGCCCAACCCCGATTTTGACCCAGCGAAGTACCGCCGGCTTTATGTGGATGTCGACGCCAGCCGTTTTGATCCCGCCAAAGCCGATCAGTCCCAATGGGAAAGAATGTGGCAGTGGCGGAAAGAAATGAACGCCGCCATCGCCGGAACCAAGCGGCGCGAGGGCGGCAAAAGCAAGAAGTAGGATCTCTGCGCCTGGCGCCTCTGACTCAGAACCTCAATCCGAAAGAGCCCCGAATTATGAACCTTACGAAGATCGGCATTTGCACCCTATTGGCCCTGCTGCCCTCGGTTGCAACCACCGCGGGAATGGCGGAAACGGTGTCCAGGCCGAATATCGTCCTCATTCTGGCCGACGACATGGGATTCTCCGATGCGGGCTGCTATGGCGGGGAGATCATCACCCTCGGCTTGGTCGCGTTCGGTTGTAGCGACATCGACGCTATCGTTGACGTGCAAGCGGTAATCTATCTGGAGTGCATCTTGGAAGCGGTGCTGGCGCGGATTCGGACGAATGTGGGTGGCGACCGTGACGGGCGCGTGGACGACGATCCGGCCGCGGTTCAAAGGAAGCTGAGGATCTTTCACGAGCGAACCGCCCCGTTGCTGGGGCATTATCGGCAGCGTGGGGCAGCCGTCATTACGGTTCAGGTGACCTCAGAGATGATGGCGGAGCAAATATGGAAGATTGCGACAAGCGAGGACGATAGAGCCATGCGATTTACCCCAGCCAAAGGCCAGTAGGCGGAAGCGAAGGGCGGATACATCCATGGCGGAAACTGTCTTCGAGCGTGTCGAAACTCTCTTGCAGCAGAACGGAATCACGCTCCACGTGCTGCGCCACGAGCCCGTGTACACCAGCGATGAGGCGTTCCGTGTCCTGGGCTCTGCAGCCGCGAGCGGCGCCAAGGCCCTGATCTGCAAGGCCAACGACACCTTCGTCGTGTTCGTGATGCCTGGGGACCGGAAGCTGGCCAGCAGAGCCATCCGTTCGGCGAAGGGCTGAAAAAGGCTGCGGTTCGCCACGCTTGAGGAAGTGCAGAGACTGACTGGCCTTCAACCCGTTTGCATCCCGCCCTTCGGCAGCCTCTTTGGCCTGCCCACGCTCTGCGACCGGCGGCTGGGCAAGAACGACGTGATCAATTCTAACGCCGGGGACCATGGCATCTCCGTGGGCATGCGTTATGCTGATTACGTGCCCGGTCGGACTGCCCGAACTGGGGATGTTCGCAGAATAGGAGGTAACAGGATTCAATGCTCAATCCAGGAAAACAATACGGCGTGCGGACGCGAGCCATCCACGCCGGAGAAGGTCCTGATCCAATAACCGGCGCTTCGGCTCCTAACCTCGTCATGTCCACAACCTTCGTGCTCGAAGAGGCGGCAAGTTCTTTCTCGGCACTCTGCGGAGCGGAAAACGCAGGTTACGTTTACACCCGCTGGGCGAACCCCACCATCCATCAGCTTGAGGAAAAGCTCGCGGATCTGGAAGGTGGCGAAAGTGCCGTTGCGTTCAGTTCTGGCATGGGGGCGGCAGCCGCACTGCTCTTCCACCGCTTGGCATCGGGCGACCATCTTGTGGTAAGCGATGTGGCCTATGCGGGCGTAGCGGAACTGGTTCGCGGCACGCTGGCCAAGCTCAAGATCGAAGTCAGCCCTGCGGATCTGGCTGATCTCGACGATCTGAAGCGGGCGCTGCGTTCCAACACGCGGATGGTCTGGGCAGAAACACCCGCCAACCCGATTCTCAAACTGACCGACATCCGCGCCGCGGCCGACGTGGTACATCGCGTTGGCGCGGAATTGGTCGTAGATTCGACTTTTGCCACGCCGCTGGCGACCTGCCCGCTGGTTTTAGGCGCGGACTTCGTGATCCATTCGCTCACGAAGTATATCGGCGGTCATGGTGACGCCCTGGGGGGTGTGGTCATCGGGCGTGCGGAACCGCTGGCCCGCTTGCGGCAGGATACTTTGATTCACCTGGGGGCCACGTTGAGCCCGTTCAATGCCTGGTTGATCCTGCGCGGCATGGCGACCCTGCCGCTGCGGATGGCGGCCCATGAGCAGAATGCGCAACACGTCGCCCGCTTTCTGGAGACGCATCCCAGGGTCACCCGAGTCATCTATCCCGGTCTTGCTTCGCATCCGCAGGCGGAATTGGCTCACCGCCAGATGGCCAACTTCTCCGGCATGCTTGCCTTCCATGCCCAGGACGGTCCTAGACTGGCCCAGCAGTTTGCCAAGCGGCTGGAGGTGTTCCACTACGCCGTGTCGCTGGGGCATCACCGTAGCCTGATTTTCTACCTTGCCACCGATGACCTCCAGGCGAACTCGTATCGGATGGACGCGGACCACCTGGCGCGTTACCGTGCCTTTGCCGGAGATGGGATCTTTCGGGTTTCCGTGGGCCTTGAAGATGCAGAGGATCTCTGCGCCGACTTGGACCAGGCCATGGCAACGGAGTCGGAACCATGACGGATCTTTTGCTGCGGGTCAACGGTATCCAGCCGGCCTTCGGCACCGAGTTCGGCCTCGATAGCCCTCGTGCCAACGAAGGTCGGGCCGGTAATCCCTACCGGCAGGCCAACGTATCTTACTCGTTGGTCCAACGGCGGGACGGCCAGGTCGTCCGGCACTCACTGATCGACTGCGGCATGGGCGTCGTGCCGTCTTTGTTGGAGTTCGAGCACACGCACGGCGTTCACGTTGTCCATGAGGTTCTGCTCACCCATCCGCATTTCGACCATATTGCCCAGCTCGATTGGCTTTCGACGTGCATGCTCCGCAGTGGCCGAGCCAATCAGCCCCATCCATTGCCAATTAATGCCAGCCCGGAGTGCTGGGAGAACGGCCCCAACCGCGTCCATTACTACCTGGCCGAGCGAAGCGACTTCCGACAGCTTCAGCCGGGCATCGCCATCATGCTGGGAGACCTCACCGTCACGCCCGATGCGGGGGGAACCGTCAGCGGTGGGAGTGCTTCGCGGTTCCTAAACCTTGGCAATGTGCAAGGCCCGTCCTCGGCCTCCAATAATTACCTGATCTTCAACATGCTTTTCAATGGCAGCACGGGTCAAACGTCAGGTCGGATCGGCTTTCTGGGTGGGTTTGCCACCGGAGATAGCCCTGGCGTAAACACCCAATACGGTGCCACGCTGTTGGGCGGCACGGGCACCGAATTCGACATCGGCGGAGCAACGCCCGGCAACTCGGACAAGAGAAACGATGCGTATGCAAGATTTAGGACCACCAATCCCCAAGTAAGGCGATTTGATCTCATCTCTTCCTCCGAGGCGTGAAAAAAGGGCGGACGATGGCCAGTTTAGTTCTAACGGGTGTCATGGCCGTGAACACGTCAACTCTCATCCTCCGGGCAAGAAATCTCCACGTCAAGCCAGTACGTTAACGGATTTCAGAGCGGATCAGTAGACCGCCCATCCTCGGCAGCACACCCGTACCGGGGGTGCGCAGCGGTTGCGCACCCCGGCGTGGAAGTCACGGCACCACGAAAATGGATCGTCGCCCTTGGAGGCTGCGCAACGGTTGCGCACTCCGACGCAGAGGCCCCGATCCTCTCGACAAGGTGACTTCCGCCACGCGCCGTGCTATCCTACGAAAATTCAGACTAGTCTGATTCCGACCGGGTTCGGGGGCGAGCAACAGGGCGAAGGGAGAGACAGGAGATGCGCATGATCTTGATGTTCCTGGCAATAACGGCGGTGGCCGACTTGTGGGCCAATGATAAACCAGCCCCGCTGCCTATTCAGCCCGTCGTCGAGGCAGAAGAAGACGTTTACAACTTCGCGCCGGCCAACAACGGCGCCGGCCCGATGTGGTGCAGCGGCTCGACCTGCCTGGTGCGGATCGGCGACGACGTGTTTGCCAGCGGGCTGGAGACCTTGAAGGACGCCAAGCCGTTGAACAACTGCCGCTGGACGCTCTACCAGCGCACGGCTGCCGGCTGGCAACTCGTTCAAGCGGACCCCGCAGGCCGGACCAGGGAGCCCTGCCCACTGGTCACTCTGGGCGGTGGGAATCTCCTGCTCTCGGCCAATCCTACGCTCGTGGCCGACCGTAACGCCTACAACGGCCCGGCCCACCCCGAGATCCTCCGCTTCTCCGCCAAGGACCCCAAGGCCCCCTTCGAGACCATCTTGCCTGTCTGGGACGGCCAACCGCAGTTCACCGAACATTCCTACCGCAGCTTCGCCACCGACTCGTCTTCCGGCGGTCTGATCCTGTTCCAGAACATCGGCTACACGCACACCGAGTGGGCCTTCCGGGATGGCGACGGCCGCTGGGCAGCGCGCGGCAAGCTCGCCTGGCCGTGGGGTGCCGAGTACGACAAGCTCCAGCCCATCCGTGTCTGCTACCCGGACGTGGCCGTTCGCGGCCGGGCGGTCCACTTCTGCGGCGTCAGCGACATCGAAGAACCGTACAAGAGGTGGCGGGAACACAAGCTGAAGCTGACGGGCCAGAAGTGGGATTATGATTTCCGTCGCCTCTTCTACACCTGGACCGACGACATCACGACCGGCAAGTTCCATCCGTGGGTGGAAATCGCCAGCCGGGACAAGACCTGCGGCTGGATCGACCCTGGCGATCTGTGGCTGGCCCCGGACGGCAGTGTGCATATCCTGTGGAAGGAGCGGGCCATCGACGAGCGGTTGCGCAAAGAGTTCTTCCCTGGCGAGAAACAGTCTTACACGCTCCAATACGCAGTTCTGCGGGCGGGCAAGGTCATCAGCCAGCGGACGCTCATCAGGGCGGAGGAGGGCCAGCGATGCGTGGTCCCCAATCGTGGCCGGTTCCACGTCATGCCGGACGGTCGGTTGCTGGTCTTCTACTATGTCCAGGGCAGGGACGCTGCCGGAAAGACCGTCTCGGAGAACCGCGTCATGGAACTCCGGCCGGATGGGACCAGCGGCCCGCAGATCCGCGTGCCGCTCAAGCAGCCGTTCCAGGACTGCTTCACGGCCACGGTACGTGCCGGTTGCCCGCCCTCGTCGATCCTGGATGTGCTGGGACACCGAGCAGGGGCGACGAACACCGTGAGCTACGCAAGGATCAGGTTGTGACACGATGCCTGCGTGGGCGACTGCACGCGCCAAGCCTGGGCACGGCCGGACGGTCAAGCATCGACCCAGGGCATGCTCCAAGAACGAGTGCAAATCGACCCGCCGTGCTAAACTTCCCATCCGCTGCGGTACTCGCGGCGGACGAACTTGTTCAGTTCCGGCTTATTGGTACATTGCATCTTCTCGACGTCCCATTCGATCTTCCCACCAATACCCGCGTATTGTGCCAGGTGACCCGTCAGGGCCAGGGCCGTGAGCGGGCCAGCCGCGTCGATGAAGTTGGAAACGGGAGTGCCGCCAGCGCGAATGCAGGCATAAAGGTCTTCGATGGGACCGCCAGCCTTGGGACGCGCGAGCGTTTTGGGCGGCACCGGGAACTTCTGGTGCGCCGACTCGGGGATGATGCGCGAATTACTGCCCAGATAGCCCTTGGTGCCGACGAAAAGTGTGTCCTCGCCCCATCTCACGCCGTACTTCTTCTCCAGTTCCTTCATCACCTCAGGGCGGAGCGCCTGGTGATCGTAGACGTAGCACTTGCAGGCCGGAAAGGCATCGCGGGCCGGGATATGGTAGCAGACGATGTTGTCTTGTGGATATTTCTCGTCGCTGCCGTTCTTCGTATTGATGCACTCGACGGTGAACTTTTTGACCTCCCACAGCCTGAGCGCCATGAAGGGAAAAGCCACGTGGTGGCAGGCCATATCGCCGATGGTGCCTGTGCCGAATGCCTTCCAATCGCGCCACGAAAAGGGGTGCAGGCCGTCATGATAGTCGCGGTAGGGTGCCGGGCCGATCCACTCGTCCCAATGCAGGCCAGCCGGGATGGGCTTGGAGGGGGGCCGCCCGCCCGTGCCGCCGAAGTTGCGACCTAAGAGCGTATGGCTTTCGGTGACGGTGCCGATGGCCCCGGCGGCAATATATTCCGCCACGCGACGGATCGCCTCGCCACAATAGCCCTGGTTGCCCATCTGCGTGAGGACCTTCTTCTCGCGGGCGGCCTTGGCCAGAGCATAGCACTCGGCAATATTGTGGGCCAGAGGTTTTTGGCAGAAGACGTGCTTGCCGTAGTTGATCGCGCGGATGGCTGCCGGGGCGTGGTTGTGATCGGGCGTGGCGATCAGGACCACGTCGATGTCCTTGTGGCACTCGTCGAGCATCTTGCGGTAGTCGTAGAACACTTTGGGCTTGGCCGTGTTCTTGACACTATCTTTCATCACCTGGGCGATGTTCTTTTCGTCCACGTCGACCAAGGCGACAAGTATCTCGCTCAGGGCACAACCCACGCTATAGCCGCCCATGCCCGCTGCACCGATCACGGCCACGCGCAACTTGTCGGCCGGCGACCGCTGGGCCAGCACGAAGGGGCTGCTGGAGATGCTCGTTAGCGCGGCGACACCGGCCGCAGCCGCAGAACTTTTGAGAAACTTGCGTCGTGAGTAACGTTTGGACATGATACCGAGTTCCTTTCAATCGAGTTTGCGCACCGTACACTTTCAGCATACGATTCTGTCACCGGAAAATTCCGTTGTCAAGGAGCAAGCCGACGCACTCGTCTTGGCCGGCGACATCGCCGAGAGCCACATCCGTGGTTCCATCCTGGAGTCGTTGGCGACCCTGACCGAGCGGCCGGTCTACTTTGTCCTGGGCAGCCATGACTTCTAACGGTGCATTTCCTTGCGCGCGTGGGAGTGCCCCTCCGCAGGCAAGGACTCGTCGGCCTGCCCGACTTCGGCAGCCCCGAGTTGGCATGGCACGTTGAAGACGCTGAGACCACGCATGCCGTCGTCATTGGGCAGCCAAGATGGACGTTGAAGGCAGACGATGGATACGTGGTGGGTTGCTCCTTTCTCAACCCCAAAGACGTCGAGCGATCCAAGTTCTGGCCGACGCGGCGCGCAACGGGACCGATAACAAGTAGCGACGTCCGCTTTCACGAGACGTTCGAGCAGGTACTCGGGGCTGGTTTCCGCTTTGGCCGTACACGGACACAACCCTGGGAGAAGAGCGTCCCATCAGCCTGTGCGCCCTCGGTATTCCGCACGAATCGGGCAAGTCGGCCACTGCGACGGCGACAGTGCGGGATAGAAGATGTCGGCGCCATTGGTCGAGGAGACCAGCCGGATCGTAAAGGAAGCCCTGGAAACTGCGCCCCCGGCTTCACGGTGCCGCTGAAAGTCGAAGTGAAGACGGGCAGGACGTGGGCGGACTGCAAATGAGTGCGGCAACTGGTTGCAGACGCGATTGCAAGGAGTTGGCCGCCAGCCCCTGAATGAACGTCGCATCCCAGAACATCCAGGAGTCCATTCATCTCCACGGGGCTTTCACGTTGACCGAGAGGACCGCGTTGCCGCGCCGCACAAGCAACCGGAAGGCCGACGGTCATTCAGTGTTAGAAGGAGGGCGAGGCGTCGGCCGCGTCCTCGTAGATCGAGAAGATTTGATCGAGCTTGCAGATGCGGAAGACGTTGTAAACGTCGGGGCGAATGCTGCACAACTTTACGCTGCCCTTGCGGGCACGGACTCTGTTGTTCAACGAGATGAGCTTGCCAATTAGCGCGCTGGACAAATAATGGACGTCCGAGAAGTCCAGTATCATCCGCCTGTGTTTTCCCTTTTCCACTAGGCTGTACAGTTCCTCTCCCACCTTCTCGATGTCGAGGATGTCGGCGATATGGCGGTCGAGAAACCGCACCACGGCCGTATCGCCCCCTTCGCTGATTTCCAGTCTTTTGGATGTCGCCATCGGAAGTCCTCTTAGGCACATTCTGGTTCTAGTGAGAGCCGCATGTCAGCCGCACAGTGGGTTGAAATCCACGGCTACAGCCTAGCATCAATCAGTGAGAGTTCCGTGAGCGGAGCGTTAGAACTTCATGAGCCGAGGCAGGCCCAAAACGCTGTCGGCGATTGTCGTCAGAGGCCATTTGGCCGCCCATGCTGCCGATGAACCGCGGTGGACGGTGGCTAGCCCTGGCCGGCCTGCCGATCCTGGAAAAGCTTGCCGCGGCGAACGCCTGAGTACCTGGGACGCGGCACCGGATGTCAAGAAAAACCGGGTCACTGGGCAGCAAATTCCCAACGACAGAGGCTGTTGTCTATGACAATCGGAGGGGGATAGTACCCCACTTCCTTGCCAGCGGAGGTGCCCCTCCTCCGCGTCCAAGGACTCGTTCCACTCAGAGGCAGCTAACCCCGCTGGTGATGCCGTAGACTTGTACCCGAGAGTGCCCCGGTTGCTTCCCAATTTTCACGAGTTCTCGGGGCTTTGACTGAGAGACGGCAATCTGGGACTGCCTATCCGTAGCCATCGCGTATCCGCCGCCAAGGCGGCCCCGGGGACCTATGGCATGAAAGCAAGGATTTCTCGATTGCACTGGCTTGACTTCCCTTGGTTTCCCACGAAAACTTATGTGCATCTGCGAAAAACGCCTCAGTCGCGTTTCCTAACTGAGCCCCCTTATGTTGTTAAATGTCCGAAGTCACTCGAATCTTGTCGGAAGTCGCATCCGGCGACCCTCAGGCAGCCGAGCAACTCTTGCCGCTGATGTACGACGAACTGCGCAAGCTCGCCGCACAGAAGATGGCCCAGGAAAAGCCCGGCCAGACGCTCGACGCTACCGGCCTGGTCCACGAAGCCTACCTGCGGCTGGTAGGCGATACGGGAGCACGCCTCGCCTTCCATGACCGCGGTCACTTCTTCGCGGCAGCGGCCGCGGCGATGCGCCGTATCCTGATTGACAACGCCCGCCGCAAACGAGCCCAGAAACACGGTGGCGGCCTCCAGCGTCAGCCCCTGGACGCGGTTGCTGCTCCGGAGCCTGACGAGAATCTCCTAGCCCTCGACGAGGCCCTCGAAAAGCTGGCCGCGCAAGACCCCGTCAAGGCGCGGCTGGTGGAACTGCGGTATTTTGCCGGCCTGACCAGCGACCAGGCCGCGGAAGTCCTGGGAATCGCTCCCAGCACGGCCGACCGTCACTGGGCCTACGCCCGTGCGTGGCTCCGGGCAGAGGTCCGGAACGGCTGAAAGCAGCGCCCGAAAGGAATTCGTCGGAATCCGTGGTGCTTTCTCCACCGGTTTTTCGCTTTAACGATAGAGGCCCAACACGAATGTCGTGGAAGATCCCCATGACCGAAGAAACCCTGTTCCATCTTGCCCTGGAGAAGTCGCCCGACGAGCGAGGCGCCTTCCTGGACGATACTTGTGCGGGCGATGCCGCGTTGCGCGAGCGGGTGGAAGTACTTCTGCGAGCCCACGAGGGCTCCGGTAGTTTCATGGACCGGCCTCCATTTGCCGGCGCGGATGCGGTGGGGAGAACCTTGGACCAGCCAGCCCTCCATCCCCGACATTCCGAGTCTGCTGGCGAAGCCGCAACCGTGCCCCCCAGTGGGCCGGCGCCCGCCGATTCGGCGATTGGAACCCAGGTCCGCTACATTGGCGACTATGAACTCTTAGAAGAGATCGCCCGGGGCGGCATGGGCGTGGTCTACAAGGTGCGCCAGGTTTCGCTCAACCGAATTGTCGCGGTGAAAATGATTCTGGCCGGGCAACTTGCCACAAAAACCGACCATGATCGTTTTCACAGCGAAGCCCAGGCAGCCGCCCTCCTTGACCATCCGAACATCGTGCCCGTCTTCGAGGTCGGCGAGCACGGGGGTCAGCACTACTTCTCAATGGGCTATGTCGATGGCAAGAGTCTCTCGGCGCGATTGTCCGAAGGGCCGATGCTGCCCAAGGAAGCAGCGAAAATCGTCGCTACCATGGCCGAGGCGGTGGAATATGCCCACAGACAGGGTGTCATCCATCGCGACATCAAGCCCTCGAACGTCCTCGTCGATTCGACTGGCCGGCCGCGCGTGACCGACTTCGGACTCGCCAAGCGAGTCGATAGCGGCAGCGATCTCACGGCCACCGGACAAATCCTTGGCACGCCCAGTTACATGCCCCCCCGAGCAGGCCGCAGGTCAGATCAAGGCCGTGGGGCCGTCGGCAGATGTTTACGCCCTCGGTGCGTTGCTTTACTCGACACTTACCGGCCGCCCGCCGTTTCAAGCCGCAACGGCCTTGGAGACCATGCACCAGGTACTAGACCGCGAGCCGGTACCACCCCGGCAATTGAACCTGGCAGTGCCCAAAGACCTGGAAACGATCGCCTTGAAGTGCTTGGAGAAGTCGATGCCACGACGGTATGCGACGGCCCAGGCGTTGGCCGACGACCTGCGGCGCTATCTTGACGGCCGGCCGATCCTGGCCCGGCCCGTCGGCCACTGGGAACATACCTGGCGTTGGTGCCGGCGGAACCCGGTAGTGGCCGGGCTGAGGACCGCCCTGCTCTTCGCTTTACTGGCCGGCATGAGCGCAGCGACCTACTTCGCCGTCAAAGAACGGCACCGTGCCGACGAGTCTAACGCCAATGCGGTCCGGGCCGAAGAGAATTCGCGAGCGGCGCTTGAGTATGCCGCGAAGCTTCAGTTGAGCGAGGCAGAGGCTCGAGCCAATGCCAAGAAAGCGATCGATGCCCGGGCCCTTGCCGAAGAAAGTGCTCGGCAGGCCAAGGAAAGCCAGAGGCAAGCCGAGGTCATGGCCCAAAAGGTGATTAACGCACGCGTCGATGCCTTGTTGCCCACTGCACAGTTCTCGGAGGAAGATATAAGCTACTTGGAATTGCAAGTCCGGACTGCCAGTGAGAACTTGGAGTTGGAAAAGCGAATGTTGCAGGCTGGCCAAGCGGCCGTGTTCGAAATTTGGGAGCCAGAGGCTGTACTCTGTATTGCCAGGGGGCGCGTCGCTTGGGCTAAAGGCGACCTTCTACAATGCCAGTGGGAATATGACGACGCGGTCGCTGCCTGGAAGGAAGCTGTCAAGGGAAATATTCAACGCTATCAAATTGACCCCGATGCCGACATAAAAGATGTTCGTGCTGCGGAGGCACAAAGTGCGGAAACGCAACTCTGCGCGAGCAAGGTAAGAGGAAGGATCGCACGGGAGGCCAAGAACGCTCAGTTGCGGGAAGGGGTTGAAAAGGCCAAAGAGCTTGCTGCCGCGCCAACCGCAACCACCACGTCGTTTCGGTTGCTCACCAAAGACGCGCAGGCGGGAACGTGGTCTCCTGATGGCCGGAGAATCGCATTCACGCATGTGGAGCAGCTCGAAAATGGACTTCGAATATTGACCCTGGCAGACAATACGATTGAAGAACTTACGAAAACGGGCAAAGATCCGGCCTGGTCGCCGGGAGAGGGGCGATTCATCGCATTTACCGATACAAGAGCCGGCGACAAAGCGGAGGGAATCTGGATCCTGGATTTGAGCAGCAAGCAGACGAAACGAGTAGCTACCGGAGGGTTCGCCGGTTGGCTGGCCGACGGAAAGACGGTTTGTTATACGACGACCAATGGCGTTCAGTCGCTGGACGTGACGGACGAAAACGCGAGGCCGAAGACACTCCAACACGTGTTAGCGCATATATCTGCTCCCGCCGTCGCGCCCGACGGAAAATCCTTCGCCGGGTTTTACGCGGGCGGCGGACTGATGGTAGGCCGCCTCCAGGCGCAAATTCCTATTATACTCGTCCTGATTTTCATCCCCTGCCTAACTCGATTGGCGTCTCGCCGAGTTGGTCCCCGGACAGCCAGCGGGTTGGCTTCGGGTTGTGGTACGCGCAGGTTGAGCGGAACGGTCTGTGGATCTACGACCTCCGTACGCGGCAGGCGCAAGAACTCTTGGCGGGCCCCTACACGCTTCCCCGCTGGTCGCCCGACGGTAAACGGATGTGCGTTGACAAACGCGGCGCCAGCCCTCCGGAGTTGTGGCTGTTGGATTTGAAACCGTCCCCTGCCACGGAAGAGAAACCCGCCGCCCCACCCAAGGATCTGTCCGGCGGTAACCACGCTTCTCGGCGTAAGAACGAGTGAACGGAATCGACTCACAGACAGCAGCCGTTGGAATGAAAACCCATTTGACCAAGGAGAAACTATGTCAGAAAAGAAAGGCTTGGCCGGAAACTCGCTCGGCGCGCTCGAATCGGCTATCATGGGCGTCGCCGGCACCGCGCCGGCGTTTAGCGTGGCGGTAACGACGGCCACGATTGTGGCCGCGGTGGGCGTGCTCTCGGTGGGGAGCATTTTCTACTGCGGCCTGATCATGTTCGGCATCATGCTGGCCTTTATCCATCTCAGCAAGATATCGCCCAATGCCGGCGCCGCTTATGCCTGGGTGGGCCATGTCTTTGGAAAATCATGGGGCTTTTTTACCGGTTGGGGACTGCTTGTGGCCTCGGTGTTTTTCATGGTTTCGGCGACGATACCTGCCGCCACTTCGACCCTAGTCTTGCTCGCTCCCAGTTTGGTCGAGAGCACCACGTGGGTCGCCATCACAGCCGCAATCTGGTTGACCTTGGTGACGGTCGTGGTCACCAAGGGCATCAAGCATGCGAGCTATACGCAGGTGATCTTGACGGGGCTTGAGACGGCCGTAGTGTTCGCGTTGATTATTGCGGCCTTCATCCAATATGCCGCGAAGCCGGCGCACGCGCCTTCGTTCATCTGGTTTTCGCCGTGGTCGTTTACGCCGCAAGTTTTTGCCACCGGAGCCTTGACCGCCATCTTCTTTTACTGGGGCTGGGATGTCACCATGAACCTCACTGAAGAGACCAAGGACGGCGCGCCCGGAGATTCGATGAGTCCGGCCGGAAAGGGCGCGTTTTGGGCGATGGTCAATTTGATTTTGTTCTTCTGTATCATGATGATTGTGGTCCTGATCGTGTTGACCGACGATGAGATCGCCACGGCCAATACCAACGTACTCTACGCGATCGCCAACAAGCTCTTCCCCAAACCGTGGAATTACCTGGCGGTGCTCTCCACCCTGCTGAGCACGATTGGCACGATCGAGACGCAAATTCTGCAGTATAGCCGCAGCATGTTCGCCATGTCGCGCGACGACATGTTGCATCCGCGTTACGCCAGGATTCACCCCGAGTGGCAAACCCCGTGGGTGGCAACCCTGGTGATTTGGTTCTTGGGCGTGCTGCTGTTGCTTTGCTCGTCGTATTTGCCCTCCGTGAAGAAGATCGTGGAGTGTTCGATCCTCGCGATCGGCTTTCAGATCTGCTTCTATATGAGTCTGGCCGGTTTTGCCTGCGCGTGGCACTACCGCAGCAAACTGAAGGATGGAGCGTACAACGCCTTGTCCTACGTGCTTTGGCCCCTGTTTGCGGCGCTCTTCATGGTGTTCATCGCCGTCTACAGCATTCCGACTTTTGATGTCATCACGAATGTTATTGGAATCGGCGGCATTTTGATCGGCTTTGTGCCTTTGTACTTCAGCGGCCTCCGGCGGGCCAACTTGGCGGTCGCGAGTTGACTGCTTTAGCAGCGACCGCTACCGGGTTGCCAGGACTTAGTAATATCTCAAACAAGGGGTTTCCCATGAAACGAATCGTGATGCTCGTTACGACTGTCGGATTTCTGACATTTGCATGTTCAGGGTATGCTGCCGAAATGGAGGGTCGACAGGCAGAGTTCAGGACTTGGACCGACGTTACGGGCAAGCACAAGCTCGAAGCCAAGTTTGTTCATTTCAAGGATGGCAAGGTTCGGCTGAAGAAGAAGGACGGGAGTGAAGTTGACGTGCCACTTGAAAAGCTCCGCGAAGCGGATCAGACACTCGTGAAAGACCATGCGTCGAATAAGACTCGGGCCAACGATCTCGCCGCCTGGCTCCGCAAACCGCTGCAAATCAAACCGCCGAATCCGGCGGAGGAAGAGGGATCATGATTCGTCGGTTTGCCGTCACGAACGGCCGCACACACGATTTGGGAGCAATTGCAAAATGGATTCAACCATAAACGGCCCAGGCGGCAAAAACTCGGAAGACTTGCCGCCGCCCGATCGCTCGGAGTTTCCAACGATTTCCGAGAATTCGTTGACCTGTCGAGCTGCTTGGCCGTTCGGCAACTCCTCCATCATCGTCGACTTCGACTCAGAGACAATCCATTTCACAAGTTGCTTTACGCCGCAGACATTTCTCGCAGTCCAAAAGAAGTATTGGGCCTGTCCGCTCAGCGATATTTTTGTCGGTGGAACATCGCCCAACTCGGGACCCTAGATATCAGAGTCTGCGAATTGTGACGAAGACAGGCAAGGCATGGTTTTTGTCCACAAACACGAACTTCGAAGTGCTTTCGCAATACCTGCTGCAACGATTCCCCAGGCCCCCGGTCTCGAAAATGGCCAGGGCACTGCGTGTCATCCTCTTTATTCTGGTTGTGATTCCCATGGTTGCTATTGCCATTTTCAAAATCTGGGTGGGCGTTCGAGGCGCCCGGCTATTCCCCGTGATCCTCATCCTGGTTCTCGTAAGCGAAAGGCTGCGCCGCAGGTCAGCAGCACGGGCCAAGGAGAATCACGTTGGCGGAAAAAGCGACAGCAAAGAAAGTTAACACCGATGTGGTTACTACTTATGCTGCTGGGACTGCTTGTGATTCTCGCCGGCTTCATGTTGCTCCTCTGCGGCAATGGCCTGGGCGCGACCGCCTTACTGGGGCTGCCGATTGCCGCTGGCGGGATAGCTCTCATCTGGTTCGGCAGACGAATGCGACGAGACGTCGTCTTCCGTCTGAATCGCGGGAAGGTGACGTTTTCCTGCTCCTTGCCCGCCGTGGAAGTTGTCGAGCGATTCCGGCAATTGTTGGAGAGAGGGGGGGATGACAGCAACGGTGTTCGAGTTTTGCCGAAATATTCCCCCTGGGTGGACGAGCGAGCATTCTGTTTCTGGGTAATGGTGAAAGGCGGCAAAGGTGGCGTTTCGCTGAAGTGTTCCGGGGAGTTCCACCCGGCCGAAAAAGGCGAAATCGCCTTGGTATGCCACCTTCGGCCCAGTCCGTGGGATCACGTCATGCTCGTTCTGCCATGTGTTATCGCTTGTGCAATTCTCTGGTCGAAGCACTGGTTGGCACCGTTTGGTGTGGAACGAGGCCTTGTCTTGGTCTTCTGCGGAGGGCTTGGGGCGCTCGTGCTTGCCTGGCTGTTCGTAGTTTGTCCCGCCCGCGGCAGAGTTCGGAAGATGCTGGACGGGGTCCTTTCGTCCGCCAAGGACACCTAAGTGTCAGTCGGGGTGTGATTCGCAGGCGGGGCGTGGTCCGTGGGCTGGCGGAGGCTAAGATCAGAAAAGCAACCGTAAAAGAACCGCCACTTCGCTTCGCAGCCCCAATCCCGGTGCCGGGCCAAGTTGCGAACCACGATAAAGCCTGGCGGGTGAGGCTGGTAGCGCGACTTAGTTACACTTCGCCCGAACCAGGTTTTCCATCGGATTGACTTTGAAGACCCGCTTGATGAGCATGGCGCGGTCCGGTTAGGTGTCCGTGCCAGCCTGGGTGGCGGTGGCGTTCGGAGTGTCGTCTCGCATGGCGGCCGAAATGCTGGCATTAACTCAGCGTTTTGTCAGCGCGTCTTTTGTAGCTGTGCAAAGCAGGAGAAACAGTAACGTCGCCTTTTCTCTCCTGCGATCCGAATTCTTCGGATGCTGATCAGTCCACGCCGACTCCTCTCGACCAGTCGAGGGTCTCGCCGCCGTTGGGCATGATCAGGGTCTTGAGCGTCTTGTTGTCGACATGGCACGCGTGTACACTCCCGTCGAAAAAGGCGGCGAGGAATTTTTTGGGTGGCGAGTTTCCAAGAGCCGCCAGCGGGTTCTCGGGATCAAACGGCAGGTCCTCTGGCTTCGTCCACGGCACGGCCTTTTCCGCTCCGGCCTCTACGAACATGATGGTGTGCGACGTGCCATTGACGATTTCCATCATCCGGATCTTCTTGCCGCCGTCAAAGGCCGCACCCTTGCCCGTAAAGACCATGACCCGCGTCTTGCCGTCGCCGGGACTGTCGGGAGACTGGAAAATCGAAGGCATCTTCCTGGCAATTTCGAGGTTGTGCGGGCTGTCCCAAGCCTCATCGAGATGGAACTGCTTATAAAGGGCGTCTTCATTTACATAAGGGAGAATTGCCACGCGCCAGCTCAGAAGCGGCTTGCCGTCCTTTTCGACTATGGCCGGCGGATAACTGTCGTGATGGTTAGCCATATAGGAGACCATGGCTGTTGCGATCTGTTTCATGTTGCTCATCTGCTTAGCATCATCGCGGCCGCAGCCCGAGAAGACGCCAAGCAACATAGCCGCGGTCAACGCGGCGAGAAAACGACTAGAACGCACGGCAAGACTCCCGGGAGAAGCAAACCATCGCGGCCGCAGACATCTCCGCGGCGCGTCACAGGCAACGCAGGGCCATTAACACGGCCAATAATAGGTGGGGCTTGTACCTCCGTCAAGCCCCCGGTCGCACGACGCCGAGCAGGACACCAAAGGTCCTCACGGCGGGCCCTTCTCCCATTCTGTCGTACGCGACAGGCAGGCGAGGGGAGTTTGTCGCCCTCACTCCTGGCCCTCTCGAAACCCGGCCGGCCGATTTGCCTGCGGCGGTCATCCCCACTCCGCGCAAGGGGCACGGCCGGCAGCAAAAAATCAGAAAACAGTTGGTTTTTCTTGACGCCGGTCCGGCTAGGGCTTCCCGAAGAACAGACCCGCGTATCGGAGTTCATCTCGGGGACGCGGATATGGTAAAGTCCCGCGAGCAATCAGAAACGCTGCAAAGCCTTGTGATGGAGTTGCGCAAGGTGAAAGCGCGGATCGCTGACGCCGAGGGGACGGTGGCCGAGCGAAGCCCGACAAAAGAGGAAGCAGACCGGACGGCGTTGGAGGCGATGGAGTTTTCAAATAAAGAGACCGAACCCAAGCCCGAGGGGCTACGATAAGCCCAAGGTAGCATGAGGGTTGTACGAGTTCATAGAGAGGCTTTGAGAGAAATCGGCACAAACACCGCGCCACCGGACTCGATTCGCTTGCGCGACGCGGCTTCTTCGACCATCTCCTCGGTCGCCAACGTGGCTGATGCGATGACCAAGGGGAAGTTCGTGGATCGGGATCCGCCGATCGGAGCCAGCGACGGCTATGTGTTCACCTCGCCTGTGGGTTCGTTCAAGCCCAATGCCTTCGGGCTCTATGGCATGCATGGGAATGCTTGTAATACCATTCTAACCTACACTTGTCTGTCGGCTTCCTTGCTTTCATCAGTGGGATGCTGAGATTCTTTCGTCTGATTGATGGCGGCCACAATCTCCCACGCACCACCGATAATCGCCCCCAAAACAAGCCATAACATTAGGAATAGCCAGAACCAGAGTTTTACTTCCTCTCGCGAAGTATACCAATACCCAGAAGCCACCATCAACTGGAAACCGAGGAATCCACCGAAAAAACCTACCATAAGAGTTGTGACGACAATACGCATTCTGATTTCTCCTTTGGAAGCTTTTCTGGTCAAACGTGTCAAGGTCTAGCGGCCATCCCCGCCATCATAGCGTTTTTGTTACGGCTTTCAATCCGTGGGTTTGTATGCCATGCACGGAAACGCGTGGCAATGGTGCGTGGACAGGGGCACGATTGGCGAGGGCTACGACGCCAAATCCGCAGCGGACGACCCGACCGGCCCGAATTCCGGTGATTTCCGTATCGTTCGTGGTGGTTCCTGGCACGATGGTCCGATCGGCGCACGCTCCTCCGCGCGTTTCTGGTTCACGCCGGTCAACCGGAGCCCCGTCATAGGGTTCTGTGTTGCCAGAACGCAGTAATGCTACGGCATCTGGCTGTGTTACCGTTTGCGGTTTGACTCTTTTTCCTTTTACGCCGCCGCGCAGCGGTGCGCGATTTTGTAGCCCATTTTCTGCCTCCTCGAAGGCCCCGCCGGGCTCTTTTTTCATGGGTCTTTCCAGAAAAGGGAGTGCCCTCCACCCCCCTTTCTTGTCTGCGGCGGTCACCCCCTCCTCCGCAACGAAGCGGCAGGGCCGGCGTCAAAAAGTGAGGAAACCTGTGGTTTTTCTTGACGGGCGGGCGATTTGACATTCCCGCCTGAAGTTGCAGCCAGCCGCTGCAGCGCTTGCGGCTACGTTGGTACTGCCCCTCCTCCGCAGGCAAGCCGTCGCAAAATAATTCGGATGTGACAGGATGACCGTATCTGTAGTGGTTGTCGACAGCGGCCTGTCCGACCTCCGCGGCCCCAAGTTGGCATGGCACGTTGAAGACGCCGCAATACATCAGCGCGGGGTGGCTCATACTGCCCTCAAAGGTAAAGGTATCTGTGTGTTCGTTGTTGGAAACTTCACTTTTGACGGCTTTCCGGTGCTTTGAATGACGACATGGCACTCTTGGACTCGGTTTGTCGGGAAATCTGTGGCAGGGTGGGCGGATCGACTCAGCGTCACGCAACGAAGGGTTACGCAAGAGGATTGGCGTCTCGTGTTCTGCCCTCCTCTGCGGCTCCCAATCGGGCGAACAGTGAGGCAAGAGCCTGCTGATAGTGCTTCCATCTTCCCACCGATGTCCTGTAGACCGGCTGGCGCACCTGAACAGCGCTGGCCGTGCTGACCGGACGCTTCGTGTGGTAGAACTCCAGGCACCTCGGCTCCCATTCCAGGCCGCACCAGGCGATGAGGCGTCGGGCCACGGCTTCCAGATCGACCACAATCTCCTCGTAGTCCACTTCCAGCAGGGGCACCGGCAGAACCTTCCGCCAGTGCTCCATGATCCGTTGGTACTCGTGAAATCGTGAAGTAATGTGCTGTTGGTCGTTGGCCCAGCGGATCTCCTGGAAATGCGTCATCCAACAGGAGACGGCCACGTCGCGTATATCGCGGCGGCAATGAATGAACTTTGCCCGTGGGAGCAAGCTCGCCAACAGACCTAAGAACACGTAGTTTTCCGGCATCTTGTCCACGATGCGAATGATTGCGGGATTCAATGTGCGAAGTCTCTCCAAGTACCCCAAAGCTAGGCGTTGGGCCGTCTGGCCGTTCAACTGGCGGAGGCCCTCGATGGAGTCTGTAACTTGTCCGCCAAGCGCAGCCATGGTGTCTTGGGCCAGTTTGATTTCTCCCGCACCGAAGACGTTCGAATGGCTCGCTAAGATTTGCTCGATAAGCGTTGTGCCGGATCGCGGCAGCCCCACGACGAACACGGGAACCTCACTGTCCAACCCAAAGTCGCGGACCCGCTCGAAGAAATCCGACGTGCAGACCGTCATCATCTGAGTGACGAAAAGTTCGTGCTTTTTAGGATCGTAGACCTGGCCACGCTTACGCCACTCGGACAGTTGCAACGAGTTACCGTAATCGACGTGCTCAGCGGCCTCGGCATACTCGCCCCGCGCGTCCAGGACTTGGGCTAGGCCGAAGTGCAAGTACAGTCGTTGTGCCTCCGCCAACTCCGTTTCATCCAGCAGGCAACGCTGTGCAGCCAGGTCCGCTTCCGGAAGTTTGCCGCCCAGAAGCGCCGCCAATTTGTAATGTGCGAAGGCGATTCGCGAATCGTGCCGCAACGCGGCGCGGAAAGAGTCCTCCGCGCCCGAAGATCGCCCATCTCCTCCAAAGCGTTGCCCACGCTGCCGTGGGCCTCGGCGAAGTTCGGTTTCAGTTCCAGGGCCCGGCGATAGCAGGCGACCGCCTCGGGCAGCTTGCCCTGACCTATCAACGCATCGCCCAGGTTGCGGTGGGCGTCGGCATACTCCGGCTTCAGTTCCAGTGCCCGGCGGTAGCAGGCAACCGCCTCGTCCAGTTTCCCTTGGTCCTTCAACACAGCACCCAGGTTGTTGTGGGCCTCGCCGAAGCCCGGCTTCAGTTCCAGCGCCCGGCGATAGCAGGCGACCGCCTCGGCCACCTTCCCCCAAACCATGAGAACATTACCCAGGTTGTTATGTGCCTCGGCAAAGTTCGGTTTCAGTTCCAGCGCCCGGCGGCAGCAGGCGACTGCCTCATCCAACTTCTTCTGATACTTGAGAACACCGCCCAGGTCGTTGTGTGCCTCGGCGAAGTTCGGTTTCAGTTCCAGGGCCCGGCGGTAGCAGGCGACCGCCTCGGTCAGATTTCCGCGGTCCTTGAGAGCACTGCCCAGGTTATTGTGTGCTTCGGCATAGTTCGGATTCAGCGCGACTGCGTGGCGGCAACAAGCGACCGCTTCGTCCAACTTCCCTTGGTCCTTGAGAGCACCACCCAGGTTGCTTTGTGCCTCGGCATAGTTCGGATTCAGCGCGAGTGCGCGACGGTAGCAGGCGGCCGCCTCGTCCAACTTCCCTTGGTCCTGCAAAGCAGTGCCCAGGTTGTTGTGTGCCTCGGCATAGTCCGGCTTCAGTTGTAGCGCCCGGCGGTAGCAAGCCGCGGCTTGGTCCAGCCTCCCCAGGGCGTTGAAAGCGGCGCCCAGGTTGCTATGGAAGGCAGCTTCGGTCCCCCGCAACCCGATCGCTCGCTGAATGTACGCAATGGCAATCTCGTGCTTTCCCACCTGATGAGCAATCACACCGAGAAGATGGAGCGCATCGGGCTGATTCGGCTCGACCGCCAGAATCTGCCGGTAGATCTGCTCGGCAGCTTGTAGCCGACCGGCTTGATGGTGCTGGATCGCGATCGCCAACGCTTCGGGAATGGTTGCCATGACGTATATTCTGCCCACACAACCTGCCGGCCGCAACTCGTTTCAAGAGAACGCTTACTGCCCGCCTGAAATTGCGCTCAGCAGCGTTGCCAGGGATTGTTCGTAATGCCGCCACCTTCCCACGGACGTCGCGTAGAGGGGTTGCCGGACCTGGACGGAACTGGCCGTGCGCACCGTCCGTTTGCCGCGATGGAACGTCAGGCAGCCCGGCTCCCATTCCAGACCGCACCAAGCCACGAGACGGCGGGCGACCGCCTCCAGATCGGTCACGGTCTCTTCGTAGGAAACATCGAGGACCGGCGCCGGCAGGACCTTGCGCCAATGGTCCATCAGCCGCTGGTAATCGCGAAACCGTGCGGCAATATGGCCCGCATCGCTTGCCCAGCGGACCGTGCGGAAGTTCGTCATCCAGCACGACACGGCCACGTCGCGCAAGTCGCGCCGGCAGTGAATGAACCGTGCCTGGGGAAACAGCGCCACGAGGAAGCCGAGACCGAGGTAATTGTCCGGCATTTTATCGACTACGCGCAGTGCCGTGGTATTCCTTCGCTGCAACTCGTCCAGGTGCCGGAGAGCCAACCGTTGGATGCTTTCACGATTCAGGCCGGCAGGTGGTGTGCCGCGATTCTTCCCGTTCTCGCGCGTCGCGGCGAAGGCGTCGCGTGCCAGAAGCAATTCGCCGGCCCCGAAGACGCAGGAGTGGCTGGCGAGAATCTGTTCGATCAGCGTCGTCCCCGACCGGGGCAGGCCCACAACGAAGACTGGCCGTTCCGTTTCCACGCCGAAGCCGCGCACGCCAGCAAAGAACTCCGGCGTGAACTCCGCCAGGATGCTGTCGACGAACTGTGAGTGGGCCTCGGGGTCATATGCTTGGCCGGCGGCTCTCCATTGGGCCAGATGCAAGGCATTCCCCTCGTTCGCATGTTCCGCGGCCTCGGCATACGCCCCGCGGGCGTCGAATACTTGCACGAGGCCGAAGTGCAGCACCGCCCGCTGTTCTTGCGTCAAGCCGGAGTCCACCAGGAGTTGCTGCAGGGCAGCCATGTCCTTGGTGGGCAACGCCGCCCGCAGCAGGTTGGCAAGTTCGGCGTGGGCGGCCGCATAGCGAAAATCGGCGGCGATTGCCGATCGAAAATACTTCTCCGCGCCGGCAAAGTCGCCCTGCTCTTCCAGGACGATGCCGAGATTGCATTGCGCCGCCGCCAAGCCTGGGTCGATTTGGATGGCGGTCAAGTAGTGGCGGATCGCGTCGGAAATGTTTCCCTGTTCGTTTCGAGTCGAGGCGAGGCCGACGTAGGCCTGGGCAAAATCGGGTTTCAGCTCAATTGCCCGCTGGTAGCAGCGGCAAGCTTCTTCGAGTTGTCCCTGCTCCTGCAGGACGTTGCCCAGGTTGTTGTGCGGCAGGGCTAATTTCTGGTCGAGTTCGATGGCACGACGGTAGAAGGCGATCGCCTCATCTACTTTGCCTTGCATGTGCAATTCGGTCGCCAGGTTGTTGCTGTAGTCGGCGCGGTCGGGCCTGAGTCGCAGGACCTCGCGCAGGCAGGCGACGGATCCCTCCGTATCGCCCACCTGGCGGAGCGCGACCGCCAGGTTCAATCGGGCTTCGACGTAATTCGGCTTCAACCCCGCGGCGCGCCGCCAGGACACGATCGCCTCGCGAACTTTGCCCTGTTTTTGCAGGGCGTTGCCAAGGTTGTTGTGGGCCTCGGGATAGTTGGGCCCCAGCTTGATCGCCCGGCGAAAACTGTTAATCGCCTCGTCCAGCTTCTGCAACGATTGGTAGGCGACCCCCAGGTTCGAGTGAAACACGGCAACGTCGTTTTTCAAGCGAATGGCGCGCAGGATCTCCTTTACCGCCAGATCGAAGTTTCCAGTTTGAAGCGCCACTAGGCCAAGCAAATGCCGGGCGTCTGCGTTGCGGGGGTTATCGGCAAGAATGTCTCGGTAGATTTCTGCAGCGGCATCCAATTGCCCCGACTGGTGATATTGCAGGCCAAGGGATAGACTGCGGGCTTGTGAATTCATCGGTGGCTCGGCTTGTTGTGAAGAAGCTACCTCAAAACATCGCGTGTAGCGTAGGGGCGTCCCGCCTGCGCTGCCAGGATTGAAACCGCCTTCAAGTCTAAGCCGTCGGCCTGTCACTTATTAGGACGAAAACGCCGGAAGAATGTCACACTGCGTTATCCTGCGGTTTACCCCGCCTTCTTCATGAACCTGCCATCAAGAGAGTTGTCCGGCATGCCCAGGCTATTGAGCAGCCAACGAATCGGTTTTCTCTGAAGCTCCCAGCGATAGCGCCGCAGGTCCTGGAAACTGCAAATCGGCGCTGAACTCTGGTCATCCGCTTCGGTGCAAGCTGCAACATGGCTGGGATAGTCGTTTTCTAAATTAAACGCCTGGAACTCGTCTTCCAGCCATGCCAGATCACCGCCGCCAATGAAGATTTCTCGTTTGGTCTGGGCGGAAAAGCGGTCCAGGGTTTCGGCCAGGTTCTGCCCCTGGGTCCGCCGAAAGGAATCGCTTCCACGGCCCGCGTCGGCAATCTGACTGGCCCGTTTGGTCCAATTCAGCATCGAGTCGTCCCAAGGCAGTGCCAACCGCTTGCACGTCTTGCGCAGAATCTTCTCGTGATTCGCCACGAGACTCTCGTACCGCAAGATCGGCCAACCCTTGGCATGAAAAAGCTCCCAGTCCTCCTTGAAGCGGCGAAATCGCAACCTCAGAGGAGGATCTTCTGCCGTGAATCCATTCAAGCCGTAGGGCTTGACGAGTAGCGAGGCCCAAGTGTCACGAACGCCACGCACCACCAGAAGAGGGGAGACCGACCAGCCGTCATCCTCGTAGTGGCTCGTCAATTCGCTCAAGCGAAAGGAACTGATGGTGGTCTTGCACCAGGCCAGCGGATTGCAGTCACCCAAGCCTGCCCGTGCGTGCCAGGGCAGCCCAAACCCCGTCCGAGATGGGGCTGTTGGCCAAGGAAATGCAGCCGGTGGGGGGATACTAAGCCCAGAGAGCTTGCCCGACCACGGTCTGTAACGCCGATTCCAGCCACTTCCCCGCATCAAGCCCTGGCAACCGGCCCAAACCATACCTCAAGCGGCCCGCAGGTGATGCCCGGCTCCGGCGCAGCCTTTGCCAGCGCGGGTGGAAGGTTGCGGCTGTGGTGGTGTACGCCGGCGCGTTGATGCTTACCGCCGGCGGCCACACCGTGGAAACGGCCGGCGGCGTGGCCACCGCGTCGGACTTGGCCGGCAAACAACCGTTCGACTTGTTGGTCAACGATTTGGGGTTGCCGGATGGCAGCGGCCACGACCTGATGCGCACACTGCTGCCTTGCTGAGGTCCACGGCCATCGCGGCATCGCCATGTACAAAAACGCCGCGGCACCCATTGCCCTCTCTGACCAGAACATCCGAGACCAGAACGCGAGTGGCGACAAGGTGAGAAAGCTGCTCCAGTCGCTCGATGGTTGGGCCTTGGCTCCGGACGATATTCGGTGTCAAACTGCGCCAGCTTATGCGACAACAGGCAGTCGGTCACCTGGGATGGCGGACCTCCTGCGATTGAAATCTCACAGGGTCGAAAACCTCGCTTGTTCACAATACTCCTTGCAAGTATTATAATCCGTTTGGGACTTGCAAGTTCTGCCGTTTACGGCTGGATCTGCCAAAGAGGGCGCGCCTCGGGTGTGCCGGTAATAGCCGTGCCTGGCAGGTTTACGTCAGGCTCCGTCATGGTTACCGGGCCACGTGCGGTTTATTGGCGAATCTTTCCAAGATCGTCCGGCAATCGAAGCATGTTCTCTCGGACGTCTTCCGGCGCATCCGAAGTTAGACGGCCGATTCTTTCGATTGCACCTTGTACTTGCGGGAGTGTCGGGCCAAGAGCAATTCTGGCTGCCATGCTACCAGTGGAGCGGCGTCATCCGTTTGCGGCGCACGGAATCTGGGCAGGTGAAACATCGGTTAGTTGCAAACCTTATCTTGATCCCTGGCCTCTCGGGCGGTAGGCTACTGGAAACCTGTCCTCGCGTATATCCAACGGCATGCAGCTATGAACGGCATCGACCGACTTCTTGCCTCGCACCGCACAACACGCCGCCTGCTGATAGCTACCCACGCACTGCTGGCCGTGCCGCTCCTGCTGGGCTATGTCATCGCGCCGCACAACAATCGGCCGGAAGCCGGCGACCCCGGTCCGCCGTGCGATGGATACCGCACCAACCGCACACTTTCCGATCATACCTTCTCCTACATCTCGGCGCTGCACGATCAGCTTGCCTCGCCGGGCGAGTGCTGGCTGAAAAGTTGGAACCCGCACATTCAGTGCGGCGTGCAGCAGGAGGGCGTGGGCAGCACCTCCCGGGCCTACCTCTTGGCCAACCTTCTTGGCCGCGTGTTCCATGACGCTTACCAGGTCTATTCCTGGCTGGCGCTCGTCACCCTGTGCCTTATGGGCCTCTTTGCGTTTTCCTTTGCCGCGGAACTGGACCTTCATCCGGTGGCCTGCTATGTATCGGCCGTGACGCTTTCCCTGGGTACATTCTGCATTTTCTGGCTGACGCACATCGGTTACCTCAACAACCTCTGCTGGACGATGGCACTGTACTGGTTCGTGACTGCTTACGCCCGACGCGGCAGCCGCTGGTCGCTCTGCGGCATTGCTTTTTGCGTCTATTCGCTTTTGATCACCGGCTACCCAGTTCTCATCGTGCTGTTTGGCTATACTTTGGTGCCTTACACCCTGGGGACGCTCGTTTCGTACGGGCAGCGACCGGCGCGGATTCTGGCTATGTCAGCCGGCGTTCTGGGGGCTGTTGTTCTAGGTGGCGTGGCAGCGCTGCCTGTGTACCTGGACTTGCTCCACACTGCGCGTGACTCTGCCCGCTTAACGGGCGTGGCGGACTCCTTCTACCTGGAGGTCTTTCCCACGTTCGCCCGGGCGCGGGACGTGTTTACGTTTCTGGCAACCAGCTTCGATCCGTTTGCCCTGGGTGGCCCCCATGCGCTGCCTCATCCGCCGTGTGCCAACGGCATCCTACTCTGCCCACTAACCTCACTGCTCGTGGGGATGGCCGCCGCCTTGGGCCGGCTGCGGAAGATGTGGTTCTGGCTGCTCATGGTCGCGATTTTCTTCCTGTTCAACACCTGGAGCACGGCACACCTCTTCGCCGTCCACCACCTGGGCCTGGGATTGTCCAGGTGCCGCACGTGTTGGGGGGCGCTGGTGCCGATTTGCGTCCTGGCCGGAATGGTCGTCGATCACGTGCTTCGCAACCAAGACTCACGACAACTATGGGTGGGTTACGCCGCTTCGGTCGCTGCCTTGGTCCTCCTCGATACGGGGCTGTTGTGGAGCGGAATGGAACCGTCGCGTGGAGCGATTATCGCCGCCACGGCCGTGGCCGCCGCCTGGGGGCTGTGCTTGCGTGCCCGGTCGCCGCTGGGGATTGCCCTGTTGGTCGCGGTGACGTCGCTTGGCTACGGTGCTTCCACGGTCTTGCTGCGGCCGCTGTCGACGATCTGCCGCCGTTCGCCGTTGACGACTGCCTTGCACGAGACGAGCGACGGCTCGTGCCGCTACGCCTGTGTCAACCCCATGGGGGCGCTACCGCCCAACGAGGAATGCCTGTTCGAACTTTCCAGCATTCACTCCTACGAGTCCCTCTCGTCGCGGCGCTTTCAGGAGGTCGTGAAGACCTGGAGTAAATCGGAAGTGGTCACCTACGGGCGGCTGTTCACATTCCTCGACCCGGGCTCGCTCAGCCAACTCCGCGGAAGCGTTGTCGCTGGCAGGGGTCAAATACCTGGTGTCGGAATCGCCGTTGGCCGTGCCCTGGGTGGAACCGGCCGGACAAATCGGCAAGTTCTACCTCTACAAGAGTCGCATTCCGCCGCGAATGCGGTTTCAGACCCGCGCGTTCACGCACCAGGAGCCCCGTGCCGTGTGTCTGGCGACCGATTCCCCACGATGCGATCAGTCTGTCGACTGTCTGGCGAACAGGGGGGATCGGCTGCAATTTGCGACTGCGCCCCTGGAAACGGAAAGCCTGCTATTCGTCAGTCAGCAATATCACGACTCCTGGCAGGCACGTAGTCCGAGCGGCCCCCTGAAAACGGTCATCGTGAACGGCTTCTACCAGGGCGTGTTGCTGCCTCCAGGGACAGCGGAAGTCGAACTGCGATTTCTGGCCTGGGACCGCTGGTCGTGGGTTCCGCAAGTGGGATTTGTCATGTTGGGGCTGGCGTTTCTCCTCACGTCGTGGCGGTACAGAAAGGTTCTCGATTCCTCCACGCAGCGTCACAATTGACGAATCTCGGCTTAGTAAAGGACTGTGGCAAAGCCATCGAACCCCATCGTAACCTGCGGCGGTCACCCCCTCCTCCGCGTCGAAACGGCAGGGCCGGCATCAAAAAGTCAGGAAACCGTCGGTTTTTCTTGACCGACAGGCAATTTGAATCGCAGGATTTCGCCAGCCTATCTTAATGGCGATTGCGCGGAGAAGTGCCCCTCCGTGCGCACGTCGGCCCGGCCTTACTTCCGCGGATCGAAGTTAGCGTGGCACGTTGAAGACGCCGCTGTGCGTCAGGGGGGCAACAATTGCTGGTCCCCCATCGGTATCTGTGCCATCGTTGTTGGAAACCTCATTTCTTACGGCTTTCCAGTGTTTTGAGTTCTGTGACGGCAATGTCGGACTGATGTGGCCGGAAAAGTACGGGGCGGAGGCGAATCGTGGGTCAAGCGTCAGGAAGCCAAGGTTTCTTGACGACCGGCCAATCATCTGCCATACTGCCGGCAGTTTAGATAAATTGGGGTTCATCCGACCGAAGCGTGCGTTTGTCCAATCAATCCGAACCCGGAGGGTTCATAGCCATTAGCCGGTGGTAACGGGCACCATGTACTCATGGTCGGCGCCACCACCGGTACAAGATCGCGAACCACCTCCCGACTCCGGAGGAGTCGCAGCCTTCTCGGCGCTGTGACCCCTCCGGGATCGCGAATCATACGGCGACCGGGAACCCCGGGTGCGCTGCGCAACCCGTCCCTGAAAGAGCTTTCGCTGTCAAGGGGTGTCCCCGGGTTTTTTTTGGGTGAGTGATTTGTTATGGGCATAGCATCGATCGGGAAGTCCATGGGGGCTTCTTTTTTTAGTGTTGTTGGGTATGTCAGGCGGTAGCGCGGGAAGCAAGGTGTCACGGTCTTGTTATGCGAGGGTTGTCGAGCCGATCTTTTCGAGTGCGGCTGCACCCCGATCCATCCCTTCGTGATCCCGTCCGCTGATTCAGCGGCCGGCCGGAACCGCTGCGGGTTCCGACACCGAGTATTCTGTTTCGACCATCTCGCGCACGCAAACCGCCTCAATCAGGGCTACGCCGGCGATTGCTCGCCGGTCCACCGGGTCGCTCAGGCTGGTTTTGCGCCGCGAGGGCCTCTTCTTCCAAAGAAGAAGGGCCGATGCAACCGTATCTTCCCTCGTTATCCTCTCCTGGTTCTCTATCCTATAATTGCTTGCTTGGTGAAACGGAGTCGGGCTCTGCTGGCGAGCATCCCGACAAGGGATAACCAAGTCAAGGGCGCGTCAAGAACGCGCGGCTGCCACGGTTTCAATGCCCTGGCAGCCTTTTTCTTTTTGCTTCCTTGAACGCCCTTGTATTTCCTCAAAAAACGCATTGCGGTCCGGCACCCCCGCAACGCATTCGCTGCCGTTGTCGCCAGCCGGCGTGCCGCCTGGCCGGTACGGCCGCTGGTACTTGACCATGTACCAGATAATCGTCGCCAGACGCCGCATCACGGCCACACGCGCGATCTTCGACCCCCGCCGCTTCTTGATGCGACGGTACCATTCCTTGAGCTTGGCATCGCGCCGCAGCACATGCACCACAATTTGGGCCAGGATGAATCTCGCTATGGCACTGCCCTCCTTCGTAATCGAGCCCAAGCGTCGCTGCTGATCCCCGGAGTTGTTCGAGCCTGGTGTCAATCCCCAATAGTTGGCCAAGCTCCGTGCATGGGGAAATCGCTCGATCGAACCGATTCGGGACGCCAGTGCCAGGCTGCCGTAGGCCCCAACGCCAGGGAGCGTGGCGATAATTACCGCCGTTGGGTTTTTCAGCATGCGCTCGCCGATCGTTTGCTCCAACTCATCCAATTGCTTGTCCAAAAGTTCCCATTGCGCCAGGAGATGATTCAATTCCAGGCGGTCCAGTCCCCCCAGAGCCAACTGCGTCAGCCACTTCCTGGCTCCCTTGGTTTTCAGGCCCTTGGTGGGGCACTCCTGCTGCAAATTGTGCTTCAAAAGCAGGTGCTGCACTTTGTTGATCGTTCGCGTTCTCAGCCTAGCCACCCGCTGTCGCAACGCTGTCAACTGGCGGTCTTCCGCCTCTTGCTCCGAAGGCGGAACGATCCGCCGCACATTCTGGACCTTCTTGCCCGCCAACAGACGCTCCCGGTTGGTCCACAACAGCTCACCCAGGGCGTTGGCGTCGCGGCGATCCGTCTTGTGCTTGCTTTTCTTTTCCGGCTGGATGAGCACGATCTCGCGGCAGCCGTATTCCGCCAATAGCTTCAAGAACCAGTCATTGAAACCGCAAACCTCCAAGATCGCTACAAACCCACCCTCCGATACACTCTGATTCCGCAGTTCCTCCATGAATTCCCGCACACGCTTCCATTCCGTGCTAACCTGACGCTTCAAGATCACGTCTCCCGCTTCGTTACGAAGATTCACGGTCAACTGCTTGCGGTGTTGGTCGGTGGCAAGGTACAACATTACTGGGTTCTCCTGTCTGTGCTTTGGGTGAGTGAAACAAACACTACACCGTGTATAGCACCGGGAGAGCCCTCTTTCATGGAATCAGGGCTAATAGCTAACATCCCGCCGGGATGCAAAGCACTCCATGCTGTTGCCGCGTGTACATCCCCTCCGCCTTCTCCCCTCTCCCCTCTCCCCTCCGCCCTCCCCCTTCTCCCTCCCCCTTCTCCCCTCTCCCTTCCTTGTTCGCCTCACTTGCACATCGGGCTCAAATCCTGCCGCACATCCAGTAATACGCCAAGCCAAGCCATTCGTGCATGGCAAGTTCCACCCCCGCGGCAGCGTGCGGATCGGGCAAGAGAAAGGCAGACAGCGACCAGGAGAACCATGTCGCGCGATAGTCGCAGGCCGAGGGCACGACCTGGAAGCCCAGGGCGCGGAAACAGCGTTCCGCCCGACGCATGTGGCTCGCGCTGGTGACCAGTACGATCTTGCTGATCCCCCGCCGCGTGAGAATATCGCCGCTCAGCAGCGCGTTCTGGTAGGTGGTGCTCGACCGCTCTTCCAAGAGCAGGTCCTTCTCTTTCACCCCTTGGCCCACGAGAAAATCGTGCATGGCCTTGGCGAGCGTCGGCCCGGGGGTGTTTGCATCGACTTTCCCGCCGCTGACGACCATCAGGCCGGGCCGGGCCTTGTAGAGGCGGACGGCGTGCAGGCACCGCAAGAGCGTGTCGGAGCCCAGCTCGGGTTCCGCCGCCGCGTCGCTGGGCGGCGACACATAGCCGCTGAGCACGACGATCGCCCCGGCATCGCCCGGCGCCTCGTCCTGCCGCGGGTAACGCCACTCCAGCGATCCGAGGGCAAGATAGCCGACCACCGGCAACGACAACAAGCCAAAGATCGCCAACAGCACGATCGGCACGAGCAGGTACCTGCGGATCGCCCGATACTTGCGCCAAAGCCTTACCAGGGTCACAAGCGTCAGCAGGAAGAGCAAAGGATACGGCTGCAGCAGGGCAACGATGAATCGGTAGATCATGGCTTTTTCGCACGATGGTGGAACGTTGGCGCCGGTGACAACATATTAGCATACAAACGGCCGGGCAGGGAGGGAGGAAGGCGGAAGGCGGGCAGGAGGATGGGACGACGGGCACCGAGCGCAGCTTGGTCGCCGACGTACTGGTGGGCCGGCGGTCGCGGTTTACCGGTATTTCCGCATTGATCTAGAATTGAGGGTTGACCGGTTTGCCCTCCGCCCACCATGATTGGCGCGACCTTGTCCCAACCTACAGACACCGGCCAGCGTCCCCGAATTGCGAAAGGTCGTTTAGCAGCCGCCCTCAGGGCTCGCCGCCGAAAAAGGCCTTCAGCTTCAAGCGAATCCTGCGGCAACGCTGCCAGACACTCGAGTCGGACAAATCGTGCCCCTCCTCCTGAGATTGGCCCAGGAGGTGCTCTTCGAGAAACTCTTGCTCCGTCGCCGACAACGTGGTTGCGAAATCCTCGATCATCGCCGCGACTTGCCAATCGGAGACGGCCGATCCGCCGTTCGCCCGGCTGCAACATGCGGTCTCCCTGGCCCGGCGGCGGTACTCGGTGCGAAAATACTGCAAGACTTCAATTCGGGCCAGACCATGGAGAAATCCGCCCAGCCGTGTCTCCCGTTTCCGGTCAAATTGGCCGAGCAACTCACCGTCGTTGCGCACCAGCGCATACCAGACCCGCGCCGCGATCTCATCCACGCGGCTGAAATCGGAACCGGCCGGTCCCAGCATTCTGCGAATGGCCGTGCAGAGCGGTGCATGAAAGCGGCCGTACAACTCTTCCCAAGCGGCAACCTCGCCCGCCCGACACCGCTTGGCCAGCAGCCATTCGCCCTCGGCACCGCCCACCAGGTCGGTCTCCGTGGGCTCGGAATCCGGCAAACGAGCAAGATCGGGCTTCTTCTTGCGTATTTTCATGCCTTGCACCTTGCGCGGCTTGAAGTGTTCTGACGCGTGCCCGTCGGCAGAGAACGCCCCCCGTGGCCCGCACACAAAACCGCGCATACCTTAGTTAATCATTCGCCTGCGGGGTTGTCAAGTCAAGGCCCCGGATTTTCCGGTTTCTTAGGCAATCCATTCCACCAACGGTGGGGGTGAGGCGATGATCGAAAAATCCGGCACACGACTAATTACTAATGGCCGCCGGGGTCAGTGCCCTTAAGTGCTCCTCCAGCGTCTGGCGTTCGAGGATGGTGTCGTAGATCGCGACGTGGCCGAGTTGCCCGGCCCACGGATAGGCGCTGGCCATCTCGCCATCGAAGCCTTTGCCGATGCCCAGCCGACCCGCGGCCGGCACGCCCGGTACCACCCGGTTCCGCACGGTCCACTTCAAGGCCGGGCTCTTGTCGCTGAGATCTGCCACCCAAGCGTTCACCTCCGTGTCCGTGTTCTTGACAAGGAAGGTGCTGGCGACATAGTACCATCGCCCCGGCATGAGTTTGAACCCGCTTTGCAGCCACTCGCTGCCGCCGTCCAGCAAACAGGCCAGCTTGCCGCTGTCAACGGCTGCCAGCAGAAATCCGCACTGGTGGCGGTCGCGCCGCGTGCTGACGGCCGAGGCAACGAATCCCTCCTGGCCCTTGCCGACGGCGGAAAGATACAAGAGGAGTTCGACGGTCATGGCCGCAGGTGGTTGGAACACCGCTTGGGACTGCAATCCCCGGCCACGGGTGGTACCCGACGCCTCGCCGCGGAAGGGAAGGACCACGTGTGTCGACGGATCCGGGCCGCTGCGTGCAAATGCGAGCCGTCCGCCGCCGTCCCCATCCCGCATCGTGACCTCAAACAAGTCGAGATTCCCCCGCCGGTCGCGGAGCCTCTCCCGATCCGTTGCACCCTCGAAGGGATAATGATGGATCAGGTGCGGATCGCTCCCGGCGAGGGCCTGCAACATGGCCGCCGATCCCGCCAGGGACTGCACATAATGCCGGCTGCCGCTGGCGATGGCTTCCGTCTTCACGGTCTCTTGGCCGGGCACGCCACGCACGCGGACCGCGCTTTCGGCAAGCAGTCGCTGTTCTCGGGCGGCATCCGCCTCTGTTCCCGCCAGCCGCAGCAGAACGCTGCCGGCGAAGACCTCGACCTCGGTCTGCCCGGGTTGGCACGCGACGCCGAACCGCGTGCCGAGATCGGTGATGGTGCAATTGAGGGTATGCACGGCGAAGCCGCGGGACTCGGGGGACACCTCGACCGTCAAGCTGCCGCCGCGCAGGGCTGCAGCGGCAGGCGACTGCAGCTCGACCTCCGCCGGTCCTTGGAGGATCATGCGGACGCCACCGTCCAAGCGCATTTCCAGCAGACCGCGCTGGATTGCCACCGTGCTGCCTGCCGGCAGGAAGCTATGCAGCGCGGGGGCCTTCTCATCGCTGCCACGCACGTCGCTCACCTGCGCGATGCCCGCCGCAGGGGAGGAAGGCAACGGGTTCTCCTGGCGGCCGCTGCGGAACACGGCCGTCAGCCCCAGCGCGACGACGAGCAAGGCAGCCGCCACCGCGGCATACGTCCAGGCACGTCGTCGTTTACGTTGCGAATTGTCAGGGCCTGGAATCTTGCCGGATGCAGCCGGTTGGCTCGAATCCTCGCGCAGCCGCCTGAATTCCCAGGCGAGTTCGCAATGTACCTGGAAGGACTCCAAGAGATACTGTCGCCATTCGTCCGACTCGCCCACCAGGGCCTCCAGCCGGCCAGCCTGCTCCGCGGACAAACTGCCTTCACAGAACTGGTCAACGAGCTCCTCAATTTCAGGGGTAAGGCGACCCATTCATCACCAGGGATATTCAAATAGTAGGTAATAATGGAACCCCACCACCAGAATTGGCAGCCAATTCAGAGATAGCTCGATGGTGGATCGGCTCGGTGGATTTGAGCCGTCTCTACCATCTATTTGCCGCCGAACCGCGATTCCTGACATGCCGAAGAGATGTTTTTCAAAATCCACTCTCCAGGGGGGATGCCGAGCCGTCTCTGCGAGGCCCGTTGCCAAATAAGATAGGTCAATTACGGAAAGATAATCGACGGGCTTGCCGGGGAAGGGTTGTAATGTTTCTTCCGTCCAGGACCCTGCTTCCCTTTCGCTGGGCACTATTTCGACTGGCATTTCTCCATCTGCCCGCCCCAACCTTGCCCTACACTATAGTAGCATACCACTACTCCCCAATGAAACAACCGTGAACCTCTAGAGCGTACGCCCCGACAACGGGGCGCCGTCCGATGAAACGACACGTCAGACTGTACTTGGTATTGGTCCTGGCCCAGGCCGTTTGCCTGGCGCTGGGACTTTGGCTGGAACGGCGTTTCGTACTTGCCGTTGCCCCCGCTGCGGAGCGGCCTGACCGGGACGTTGCGGAAAAGGGCGTGGACAGGGCCGCCACGGCCGACTTGCCGGAGGAGATTTCGGCGGATGCCCGCCATGCCGGCAAGCGGGAGACACATCAAGCGGCCATCCGCGTCCTGGCGTTTGTTTGGATTGCCGCCCTGCAGGCCGTCGTCGCCTATCTGGTCTTGATACGGGCCCAAGACGAGAACTTGCGTGAGAAGACCCGCGCGGCACGGGTCTCGCTCCAACATTACAACGACTTGCTGCGCACGCGCGATGCCGTGATCTTCGGTCTGGCAAAGCTCGCGGAGTCCAGAGATCCGGACACAGGCAACCACCTGGAAAGAATCGCCGTCTATTCCACCCGCCTGGCGACCGCCCTCCGCCGCAATCCGCACTACCGCCGCCAACTTACCTCGTCCTTCGTGAAACTCATTGGAATCAGCGCCGCCCTGCATGACATCGGGAAGGTTGGCATCCAAGACTCGATCCTCTTGAAGCCGGGGAGACTCGAGCGGGGAGAACGGCTCGTGATGCAGATGCACGCCGTGATCGGCGGCAGGTGCATCCGCGAAATCGAATCGCAGTTGGGGAAATCGAATTTCCTGCAAATGGCCCGCGAGATCGCCTTCTGCCACCATGAGCACTGGGACGGCAGCGGATATCCCAAGGGCCTCGCCGGCGAAGAAATCCCCCTGTCCGCGCGGATCGTGGCCGTGGCCGACGTCTACGACGCGCTGGCCACCAGGCGGGTTTACAAAGCGGCCATCCCGCACCGGAAATGCGTGGAGGTGATCAAGGCCGCGGCTGGAAAGCATTTCGATCCGGCGGTTGTGGATGCCTTCCTGGCGGTGGAAGCCGAGTTTCGATCGATTGCCCAGCGTTACGGAGACGCGGGCGAAGCCGAACAGGAAGAAAGCGATCTGTCTCCGCCAATGGCGGACATTGCGGCAACCGCGCAAACACCGGCCGAAAACAGCCTTTCGCTGGCCGCGACTTTGTTGGATGCATGTAACGACTTGGAGCCTTATCATGATGCGGAAGAAGTCTGAACAACCACTCCGTCTGGAGATCATCCTGATTCTTATCTGTTTGGCCCTGTGCGGTCTGCTGGACAGAGTCGGCCTCTACAGGAGCGTGGTTCTCAACCTGTTTTATCTGCCCGTGGTGCTTGCCGCCTTCTATCTGGGGCGCTACCGTGCGGGGATTCTGGCCCTGTTCTGCGTGATTTCCGCGGCCGTGATCACCGCGCTCCACTTGAACAGTCTGGTCGTCTTTACCTCGCCCCTTGCCGTAGGCCTGGCCCTGACGATTTGGGGCGCGGTGATGGGCATGAATTCACTGCTCGTGGGGACGTTGAGCGACGAACGCATGGAGAAGATCAAAGAGCTCCATGACGCCTACGTGGGGGTCGTGGAAGTCTTGGCAAGATACCTCAACAGCTCCGATCCGCGGACCTGCGACCATACGGCGAAGGTGGCCCAACTCAGCCAAGACGTTGCCACCCAAATGCGGTTGTCGGACAAGGAGGTCGACGATATCCGCGTGGCGGCTTTGCTCCAGGACATGGAGAATATCGAAGTCACGGCAAGAGTCATTCGCAAGGCCGTCGGGGATCTCGCACCGTCCGGACGAAAGAAGCAGATGGAACACACGTTCCACGGCAGCGAGCTTGTTCAATCCTTGGGGTCGGTGCTCACGGGAGCCTTGCCGCTGCTGGGCAACCGCGGCGAGTACCCGGACCTCGGCGAAGACGGCGCGACCCGCCACGCTCCAGCAGAGCATGGCTTTGGGCCGCAAATCATCCACACGGTGCGGGCTTACGTGACATTGCTTAATCACGACCCGTCGCTGAATTCCCACGAGGCACTCGACATGCTGGAAAACGGTCTGGAAGGCAATCATCATCCGGCCGTTATCCACGCCATCGAGCAAGTTGTGCTTCATGCGCGTGGCCTGGCAGCGAGGCACGCGCAAGCCGCGACGGTCATGGCGGGCAATAGCGAGCCGATGGACGAATGAACAACGCCCGTGGCTTTCGCGTTCTGGTCCACCAAAGTGCCAGCTTTGCACTTTTCTTCTGTTGTCGCGAAGCCTGGCAGCAACAACGTCCCCCAGCGCGTTACGCTCGCCGTTGATGTATCGGGCCGTTCGCAATCAATATCTCCCAGACGCCCATTCATGGCAGCGTATCTCGCTCGAGTCATTGGTGGCTAACTGATCTTACGCCAAATCCTTGACAAATCCGCGGGATTGTAGTTCAATAAAGGCTGCATTACTCGAATAGGCGGAGGAGTCTGGAAGAATGGCACGGCAAAGCTCGTTTCGTCGCCGCTTTGCCAAAATGGCCAAGCCAATCATCCAGGCGTGGTCCGAGCGCTGTCGTCGCTGGGCAAGCCTATTCAGTCCTGGCGCGTTGTCGAGCGATCGCCCGTCCTCGCCAATCGTCGGCGGTTTGCGCGGTGGCCTCAGGCCGGCATCCTGCCCGCCAGGCCTGTTGCTCCGTCGCCTGCGGCTCGAATCGCTCGAAAGGCGGCAGTTGCTCGCCGCGAATCCGCTTTACGTCGCCCCATTGCTCGCGGATGCTAATCCCGGCTCGAATTACTGGGTTGATCCATCCGGCGCTGCGGTCACGTCTTCGACCGCCGCGGGCGTCGTGGTGCATAGCGCTGATAATCTGGTTACGGGGCAGTACTGGCAGGAAACCGCGTTCCATTCCTTGTCCGACGCCTTGGATGCGGCAACCGGAGGCACTCCAGGATCTCCGCTTACGGTTGACATCCTGCCCGGCACGTACACGTCGGCTTCCGGCGTCATCGACGTTGCGCAACCCTACGTCACGATCGAGGGGGATGCTTCTTCGAGTCTGGGTACGACGATCGTGGCGCCCAACGGCGGATTCGAAATCGGCGCTGCGGGGATAACCGTGAACAATCTCGTGATTACGGGTGGCGCGTCAGCGGCCAATCCGGGAATCTCGGTCACCAGCAGCGGCGCCAATGTCACCATCCAGAACAGCCTGTTCGAAGGCAACGTGGTTGGCATCGACGTCAACGGCGGCTCGGCCATGGTCTCCGGCAACCAGGTTTACGACAATACGACCGGCATCGAGTTCGTGGCGGGCGGTTCCGGCAGCGTGACCGGAAACGACTTCACCTTCCCGCCAGGCTCCTCGTGCAACGCGACCGACCTGCTGTTGGCCAACACCGCGGGCACGGTGACGCTCGCCACCGCCAACTCCTCGGGCAATATCTTTGCGGGAACAACATACATTGACAACGAGTCGTCACAGAGCATCGATGCCACGCACGATACGTTCGGCACGGTGGCGCCGACCGACAATTCCCTCGCCGAGTTGTACGGAGTGGAAGACCAAATCACCGACGCCATCGACGCCTCCGGCCTTGGCCTGGTCCGCATCCGCGACGGCAATCTGTACGTCACGCCGAGCAGCTACGTGTCGCCGGCCACCGACGCCACGGGCGCGGTTGCCCGTGCGGCGGCGGCGGCAAGTCTGGGCGACACCATCAACGTCGATACGACTCTTTCTTTCAGCAACCTGAGTTCCGCCACGATCACGTATGGCGATGCCACGGCCGCGCTGGGCGGCGATATTGCGGCCGCCTCCTGGGTACCCGTGCCGGTCGGCTCGGTTGCCATCACGGTCAACGGCAACACGGACAACGCCGTGATCGCTTCCAGCACGGGCGCGTTCAGCGACGCCTTCCCCACGGTGGACCTGGATGTTGCCGGCTCGCCCTACACGATCACCTATGCCTACACCGGCGGAACCTCCGGGAGCCTCATCTATAACTACAGTACCGGCACGAGCGGCGAACCGATCAGCGATGCGAGCCAGACGTTGACGGTGAACAAGGCGGTGCCGACGGTGGTGGCCACAGACGCGGGCGGCATCTACAGCGCCAGCGCCTACCCAGCCTCGGCGACGGTGGCGGGCGTGGGCAGCGACTCCACGCCGGCCGCGGCCCTGGAGTCCGTGGGGACGACGTTCACTTACTATGTCGGCAACGACACGACCGGGACGGACCTGGGCAGCGCGGCACCGACTGCAGCCGGCACCTACACGGTGGTCTCCCATTTCGCGGGCAGCGCCGACTACACATCGGCGGACAGCCAACCGATGACCTTCACCATCGCCCCGGCCACGCTGACGGTGACCGCCGACGCCGAAACCAAGGTCTACGGGCAGAGCGACCCGGCGTTCACCTACGAGGTCAGCGGACTGCAACCCGGCGACCAGGTGTCGGACGTGCTCAGCGGCGCGTTGGGCCGCGTGGCGGGCGAGACGGTGGACGGCGGCCCGTACGCGATCTCGCAGGGCACGCTGGCCTGCAACGACAACTACACGATCGCCTTCGCGGGCAACACCCTGACGATCACCCCGGCCACGCTGACGGTGACCGCCGCGGCCGAGACCAAGGTCTACGGGCAGAGCGACCCGGCGCTGGCCTACCTGGCAACCGGCTACCAGTTCGGCGACAGCGGGGCCACGGTGCTTACGGGCGGCCTGAGCCGCGTGGCGGGTGAGACGGTGGACGGCGGGCCGTACGCGATCTCGCAGGGCACGCTGGCCTGCAACGACAACTACACGATCGCCTTCGCGGGCAACACCCTGACGGTCACCCCGGCCACGGCGACGATCAGCGTCACGCCGTACAGCGTGACCTACGACGGCAATCCGCACACGGCTACTGTAGTGGCCACGGGCGTGGGCGGGGCGAATCTCGGCAACAGCGTGAATCTCAGCGGGACGACGCACACCAACGCCGCCGCCTACGCCGCCGACTCCTGGTCGTTCAGCAACCCCAACTATGTCGACCAGAGCGGCACGGTGAGCGACAACATCGCCACGTGTGCGATCACGGTCACAGCGAACAGCGGCCAGAGCAAGGTCTACGGGCAGTACGACGCCGAAGACTGGGTGCCTGGCGATGCAGGTTCGGCTCCGCCGGCGTTCACCTATACCGTCACCAGCGGCAACCTGGTCGGCAACGACAGCTTCACCGGCGCCTTGAGCCGTGTTGCCGGTGACAGCGTGGGCAGCTACCCGATCACCTTGGGCACGTTGACGGCGGGCGGCAACTACAACGTCACCTATGACACCGCCAACTTCACGATCAATCCACCCACCGTGGGAGTGAGCGGCAGTTCGACGACGCTCGATGGTTCGCAATACTGCGCTGACGCTCAATCCGGTGCCGACCGTCTTCGCAGCGGCCGGCGATGCGACGTTTTGGCTGGCCGTCACTTGGAATGACCCCATCTCCCAAGGTATCAGTCCCACGAACCCCAACGTGGTCTTCGTTGCTCCACCGGGAGTTCCCGCCAGCGGCGATGGAACGGGCCCGGGGCAACTGTTGCCATTTCCGGCGAACGGCGTGTTGGCGCACGATTATACGGAAGCCACCGCCAATACATCGGGCATTCACATTACGGTCGACCTGATAACCGGCGACACCGCGTTCTACGATGCCGGCGTACAGACCGTCAGTGTGGTGAACGTTGCGCCGACCGCCCGCGTGACGGCCAGCCCGACGGCTACCGTCGGAGGCACGGCGTACGTCGCCCTTTCCAATCCGTACGATCCGTCGCCCGAGGATACGGCCGCTGGCTTCCACTATGCATACCAGGTTTACTACGGCGGTAATCTGCTCTGGTCGCAGGGCAGTACGGCCAGCTATGCCGGCGGCGTGACGAATTCGGCGCTCACCATTCCCGCCCAGTACCTGGAAGCCCCTGGGGTGACGGTGGATGCGTCGATCATCGACGAGGACGGAGGCTGCACGCAGTACAGCCAGGCGATCCCGGTCGACAACGCCGCTTTGAGCGTCAGCACCGGTGGAAACCTGGCGGCCACTGCCGGATCCGCATTCACCCAGAGCGTAACCTTCAACTATCCGGACACGACCGGGCTGTCGCCGTTTGCCGCGTACCTCTATTTGCAGGGCAACCCGACACCCCTGGCGACGGTTAGCGGTGTTCAGCCCGGCGTCCCCTTCAGCATCGGCTCCACCTTCGCATCGAGCGGCCCGAACACGCTCTACGTCACCGTATCCGATACGGTGGGGGCGAGCGGCAGTAGTTCCACCTTCAACGTCACCGTGCAGAATCCGGTGTTGACGGTCACTTCGTTCACCCCGTTGACCAGCGGCTTCGCGGTCACATTCAACCGCCCCGTGAACACCAGTCTCTTGAACCTGTACGACGGGCTCATACCCGACAGCGTGTCGCCGCAGAACCCCAACGGGATAAACAACAGCTTCGGAGCGGCCGACGTGACTCTGGTCGGGCAGAACACGGGCGCGGTCCGCGGTTCGCTGGTGTGGAACTCGGCGACCGACACCGCCAGCTTCGTCAAGACGGACGCGGTGCTGGCGCCGGACACCTACACCGTGACGTTGTACAGCCGTGCCAACGGCTGGGTGGACGCTGCCACGGGCGGATTGCTCAGCGGCGGGACTAACTATACCGCGACATTCACTGTCGCCGCTTCCAACGCCGTCGTTCTCAGCATGCCATGTTTCGCCCGCGGACCGAACCAACCGCTCAACGTGGCCGATAATGGGACGGCTGGAGCGCCGGGGAACTTCGCTTCCGGGCTGCCGATCCACATCAGCAACGGGGCCGGGGTCACAGCCGTCGACTTCACGCTCAGGTACGATCCGACGCTTCTGAACATCGGCGGCGTCTCGTTGACATCCGCCGTGCCCGCTTCAGGCGGTTGGGGCGTGACCTACAACAACACGGTGCCGGGCACGCTGATCGTGTCGATGTCCGGTTCGGCGTCCCTGCCATCCGGCGGGCTGGACATACTGACGGTCCTCGGAGGCGTGCCGGGGACTGCTCCCTATGGGGCCACCGAAGTCCTGAGCCTGGGCAACATCCGCGTCAACGGAGGCCAGATCGCCGCCGTGAACAGTAACCAGGCGCTCCATAAGGCGGCCTACCTCGGCGATGCCAACGGTAACGAGACGTTGGACGCCTACGATTCCTTTTATATCTCCCGCGTCTCCGTCGGCCTGGACAGCGGGTTCTATGCCTATCCTCTCACGGATCCGCTGATCATCGGCGATGTCAGCGGCGAGGCGACACTTTCCGGGCTCGACGCCTCGTACGTGCTGGAGAAGTCGGTGGGAGAATCGGTGGCCCAGATCCCCTCCATCCCGTCGACCAAGCCGGCGAGTATTGCGGGAGTCGACCCCACGGTGGCCATTCCGACCGGGCTGGTCGGCGTGCGCGGGCAGACGGTCGATAGTACGGTTGCAATCACCGACAATGCCGCTTCCTTGGCCGGAGCCAGTTTCTTTATCGACTATCCGACCAACTTCGTCGGTATTGATGCCACTCAAGTGGCCCTCAGCAGTTATATGGCCAGCCAGGGCTTTACCCTCGTCGCCTACTCGCCCAGCCCCGGTCAGCTCAACGTCGGCATGTACAATTCCAAGGGGACCTTCTCGAATTACGGGGCGCCGCAACTCTTCACGATGCCGTTCGACGTGCTGCTGAGTGCCCCCAGTGGAACGGCCCCGATCACGTTTGACCCGACTGGGGGCAGCACGCTGAACGGCGGTTATTTGACGATGACCCCCGTGAACGGCAGCATCATCATCGGCGGGCCGTACAACTGGATCGGCGGCACGGGGGCCAACGGTCAGGCAAACGACTGGAGCACGGAGGGCAACTGGGACGCCGACAGCGATCCCAACGGCGCGACGACCAGCACGGTCTTCGGCAACGCCGGCGCGACCGGCACGGTGGTGTTGGACTCCGGCAACCGCACGGTCGGTGCAATCACCTTCAGCTCCAGCACGCCGACGACGATCACCACGACCGCCGCGGACGGCGGCGCGCTGACACTCGATAACGGCCCGAATGCTGCTGCGATAAGCGTCTCCGGCAGCGGGCACACGGTCGCCTCGCTGGTCGGAGTGACGCTCAATAGCAGTGTCGTCATCACGGTCATCGGCAGCGGGGATTCACTGGCGATTGCCGGCAATATTGGCGACGGCGCCGACGGGCCCGCGGGCATCACGCTGAGCGGCGAGGGCACCTTGATCCTCTGCGGTGCAAACAGCTATAGCGGCGGCACCGTGGTTGCCGGCGGCGTGCTCGCCGTGACCTCGGCCAGTGCCCTGCCCAACGGTGGCAGCCTAATCGTTGGGGCCGGTGCCGCCGACACTTTCGCGGGTGCGACGAGTGCCGCCGATCAGGCTTCGGCTCTCGCCGCAGGCCAATCGGATGCCGCCATCTCGACTGCGACAACTGCGCCAGCGACGACCACTGCCGATGCGAAAATCGCCGCGCCGCCTGCAAGTCCACTTGCCGCGGCAGCCGTGACCGTGTCGCTGACGACTGCACCCTCGCCAATCTCCAGCCTGGTCGGAAATCCCGTCCGGGTTGAAAGCAAGATCAGCGGGCCGTCGGCGGTAACCGCCCCCAGCCTGCCCGCTCCGGGCGTGACGGCCAAGGCCCACGACGCGGTGCTCCAGGCATGGACCGTACGGCCATCCGCGCAAGACCCGGCCTGGCTGGCGGCGGCTTACGACGGCAGTGACCAGAGCCAGCCGGAGGAGGATTCGTCGATCGCCGCTTGGGACGAGGCAATAATCCGCTATGCGGCTCGCCCGTGAAATTGGTGGATTCCCTGCGGCCGGACCAAGCGGCTTTGTCAAAATCAGGTCAAGTCAACACCCTCCAGAGAATCGCTGGCTCACCGCCCGTACTCGTATTTCGAGATGGCGGCCACCGCCGCCCTGGCAACGCTAACTGAGCCTGTACTTCACAACCACTCCAGCGAGTCGTATAGCGTCGACTCCTCCGGATAATCCCCCTTATCAGGGAATGTCAGTTTCCTTAAAGGAGTGGATTCTGGCTAGTTTCGCAGTTACGACCGCGGCCAGAGCGGAGATATTTGGAAATTTCCCAAGATGCTCCCCATTATTCCCCAGCCAAATCAGCGACAGGAATATCGTAATGCTGTAGATTACAGGTAAGCTAGGCAGTCGTTGTAAGCTAGGCCAAGAGATAGTCAGGTGCGGTAGTAACCGGGGCCGAGGCAATTTTTCAGAAAGTACGATGGTGAAAGCAATTCAAAGAGCTTTTTTCGCCGGGATTGTCGTGGCGGCGTTTGGCGTGTGGGTTCTGCCATCGAAAGCGGATCTCTTGAACTATTCCAGCTACGCCTACACGGATGCTACTTACGGGACTTGGGCCGGAACTACCCCCTATACGTCCGAAAATGCACTGGTTGGCAATGTGGAGTGGTTAGTGTTTGGTCCGGGTGAGTTTGCCCAAGCGTTTCCTGGATCTTCCTATTCACCACCTGCACACGAGTTGGTCTACGCGTATCAGGTTATCCCTACTGGCTCTTCCGACACGTCGACGCTGCAAGCCGCGTATGTTGCCGGCCAACCGGTTGACAGCATTGGCTCGTTTCCGCTTACCGATCCGTCGGACAACCCCGGCCTGACGCCTACCCTTGCAACGTCCGCGTCATTAGGCAGTGGTTACGATTCTGCCTATTATTTCTTTGCGGGTGGCATCGTAACGGGAAATGCAAGCGCGGGTTTGGCGTATGCCAGCCCCGATACTCCGGAGATGCAGTTCGGCTCGTTGGTCAACAGCGGTCTTGGGGCCATCGCCAATCCGCTGCCTGCGCCATCTGATACGCCGTACACGGTTCCGGAGCCCTCTGCCGTGATCTTGCTGACTGCTGCAGTTATCCTGCTGGGGATCCGCCGCCTTAGTGGAGGCAGGCACGACCGTTGAACTTCGTGGGTTGGGTTGTTAAGGAGAACCTTCATGCGAATCGTGAGATACTCGGCAGTGGTTCTGGTTGCCGTGCTGGCATGTTCGGGCGCGGCAATGGGTGGCCTGTTGCCCACCGACCCCAATGCCTATAACGACGGGACAATGACCTGGAGTGGAAGCCAGCCATTCGTTGAGCAGGTCGGGCCGCTGTCACTTGACGTTGACGTGGATTATGCAGTTTATGCGCCGGGGGAATTCGCCCAGTCCGCGACTCTGGATCATCCTGCGGATCCTAGCGGCGGCACGCAATACGTTTACGCCTATCAGTTATGGAACGTCGGGAACGTTAATGATTCTAGCTTTACCGTCGGCTTCACAGGGATCGCCTTTCCAGGCGTACCGTCTGGCATGGGTGCGGGAGATAATAGGTTCCCCGCCAGTCTTGGTTTCGTTCCCAATTTTCCCGGCGATCCCAATGGAGATTCGCCCACGAGCTATAACTTCAGCTTTCCCGCCAGCGGTCCTGCCCAGTCGGCGGTTTGGAGCTACGGCTCTTCTGCTTTGCCCTCCGGCAGTCATTCGAACATACTAATCTACACCAGCCCTTATCCCCCGCAATTTGACGCGGCCACGGTTCAGGCTGGCATAACGGCCACCGAACCGCTTCCCAGTCCCGTGCCGGAGCCCGCGAGTGTTTTGTTGCTTACCGTTGGAGGGGTCTTGTTTTTGGGGGCCGCGCCTCGCCCACGGGGTCAGAGTCAGTCGTTTACGGTAATTCACTGTTAAGGCGACGTGGCGCCTGGCCGAGCTATGATGAGCCGGCGGTTGTCGTTTAGCCCTTCGTAATCGCGGCCAGGTTTCCCGCCGCTGGGGGCAGCCGCGTGCCGCGCGATGCCTCCACCGTCGGCCGATAGCCCCATTTGCTCAGCCAATAGAGGTACGACCGAAAATGCTTCCAGGCGTCGGCCGAGAGCAAGTTGCGACTGGCGCGCTGCTCGATGTGATAGACGCTCGTCGCCCCGTGATGCATCACGCGCCACCCGCCGCGGGCCATGCGCAGGCACATATCGACGTCTTCAAAATACTTGCCAAAACTCTCGTCGAACAGCCCGACCTTCTCTACCGCCTTGTTCCGCAGCATGAGGAAACAGCCGGAGAGCCACTGGCAATCGAACGACTCGCCCGGGGCGTGATCCATGCAGAAATAGCGCTCTAAGGTCCGCCGCAGGAAACCCGCCAGCCCGAAGCGCCGGGCCAGGATCACCATCAACGTCTGAAAGCGGCGGGCGGCCCGGGCGTCGTGGCCGTCGACATGCAAGACGCGGCAGCCGGCGATGCCGCAGTTGGGATGGGAGTCCATGAACTCGACCATCCGCGCCAGGCAGCGTTGTCGCGGATCGAAGAACATGTCGGTGTTCATCACCAGCACGTAGCGGGCGGTGGAGGCCAACAGGATGCGATTCAAATTGGCCGCGTAGTTCAGCCGCACGGCGTTCTTCAGCACCGCGGTTTCCGGGACGATCTGCCGCCAGGGCTCGACGCCGTCGCGGGAATGATTGTCGACCAGCAGCAGACGGTAACGCAAACCCGCGGCCGAGGCCTGCATGGTCGAGAGCAAAGGGCCCATCAAGTCGCGTTCACCGCTATAAATCACGCCCACGTCCAAGTCCCGCGGCGGCGCAAGGACGGCGGCCGATCGTCGCATCGCCACCACCGCTTTGGACGGCAGGTCCGTGAAGGGAACGGGCATAACAGACTTCCTCGTCAATAAACCCTTAAACGGCCCTGGCGCCAGTCGGCCGAAGGCAATTCGGCAGCGTGCGCTGTTTCGCTCCTACGATATCTTCTCGGCTCTTCTTTCCGCTAAACTGAATCCGGGTTGTAGCAGTTCTTCGGAATAACATGGCGTGCCATTCCACGACTGCCGTTGGAATCCCCCGTTTCGGCGTGAGAACCCGGCAGAATCACCCCCTTTCGAGCCATATTTCGCATGCTCGTCGCCCCCAAGGTCATCCACCTAAACGGGTCGTCTGCGCTCCCTGTCGCACACTGCCAGCCGTTGCCGACGGGAGGTTGTGTGCCTCGTTGGGAAGAGGCATGCCACCCGGTCCGCTAACAGTTGGCAAGCTTACAATCAAAGCCCCCTTATCGAGCCGCCGCTTGCGAATGATCGCCGGGAGGTCCGCCGCCACCTTGCGGGACGCGCTAAGCTACGGGAGAGCGTAGGCTCCAACGTCCATAGAGGGTGGCGGGCTCGGGAGTAGGGACCGCTCCGTTGATACTCACATTGTCCATATTAACGGCTCATCACGTGCCGGCGGCGGGCTTTCGCCGGCGAGAGAGCAGGACGTGCGCCAGCCAGCCGAGGACCAGGCCCACGATCCCTGCGATAGCACCCGAGAAGAGAGATGAGCTGCTCACGGCCGCCATGACAAAAGGGTTGGAGATGGGGTCCATCGAGCCCTGGACGCGGAGGATTTTCCATTGGCCATCCCGTTTGCGCAAGACGGCCGTCCATTGCCCCGGGAAACGGTACTGCTTGCCGCGCCCCGTGGTCACTTCCTCGTCGGTGGTTCCGCGGGCCACGGCCAGATCGCCGGAAAGAACCGAGCGCGTCGCCACATTTACTTTGACGTGGTACTTGCCGCCCTCTCCCATCAACTTTTGGATCTTGGCCCAGTAGCCTTCCAAGGAAGCGAAGCTGTCCACCGCGTCGCCGGTAATCATGACGCCGCTGAACTCCGGGTCCAGGTACGGCTTGAGCAGTTCCGGCTTGCCCTGGTTTGCGGCTTCCTCGTAGGCCGGCACCAGTGCCCGGATCGCGTCGTGGTCGGCTTCATTGCCCGCCGCGGCATCCACTGCCGGCGGCGGCTTCTCGGGGGCGGCCGCCTTGGCGGCACAACAGCTTCCGTAAAGCAGTAAAGCGATCGTTCCCACGGCGGGACAGAAAAAGCGGTAATACGGCACTTTCATGGGCATCTCCTGGAAAACAGTGGGCATTTTCTCACAACCGACCCGGCCCGTATTGTAGGATACCCTTGGGTACGGTGGAAGCGACCCTGATGGGCGCCCAACGGTCACGGGGCATCGAGTAACCGATCGGCAATACAACACGGCACGAGCCGGCCATGCCGGACCGAAGCATCGGGGCAGTCTCGGCAGTGCCGCAATCGGCCGTCAGGATCGAGTTGGGCTGGGCTCTGGAAGAGCAATCGCTTCGCGCGAAGGACGCGACCTTTACGGAAGGAGCGTGCCAGGAGTTGCAGGTTCGATCCTAGTCGCCCACCGGTCAGGGCGTTGAGGATCAACTGCAGCCGGAATCGCCCGGGATCTTGTCTGATGTAGAACGGGTAGCGTCCACGGAACCATCGGGACAGGGTGAGAAAGAGACGCTCGATCGCGGAGGCCCGCAGCACGGCCCAGGCTGGCGAACGGTTCTCCCCTACCGCAGCACCAATAAGATAAGATATCCAGCGGGGATCTTGGTCGTCGAGGTTCGATCCCAGGTAAGCGAACGGTAGCAGCCCGAACCGATCGCGCAGCCGCGCCGCGATCTGCTCGTTGGTCAGCTTATCTCGGCGGTCCGCCTCGGTGGCTGCCGGCTCGCCACGAATTCCCGTCTCCATGCATCCCACCAGATGGGGTATATTGGCTAGGTCACGGTACAGGGTTGCCACCAAGTAGTCGACGTGTGGAGAAGTCAGGACGAACTCAACGGCTTCATCGACTTCTCCAAGCGCATCCGGGTAGACGGTGATCAACAGACCAACCTCGATGCCTGCCGCGGCCACCTCGGCGGCCTTGGCCGCCCGCAACTGGGCAAGGGCCCGCGGCGCCGCAGGATCCAGATCGGGCCGGTTCTGATGGGCGTCGATGTGCAGTAGGACGATGTCCGTCCCGGCCGTCATGAGTTGCGTCAGGAATCCAGGCTCCAAGAGCAGACCATTCGTAAACAACTCCACACTGACACCGGCGGCCTTCACGAGGCGGACGATCTCCAACAGGCGCGGGTGCAGGGTCGGCTCGCCGCCCACAATGGATACCGAATCCAGCCGCCGCTGTTGCCGCAAGATTTCGAACTCATCCTGGACCTGTTCGAGGCTTTTCACTTGTGGCGGCTCGGTGTTGTAGCAAGCGCGGCAAGAGAGATTGCAACCGCGCAGCACATCCAGAAGCGCGTGCGGGATCCACTCCTTCTCCCAAGGAAGCCGCCAAGCCTTGGTGTTCATGAGTTTCTCCGCATGGACGTCATAGATCATATTCGCCGCCGCCCACCTGTTGGCCGACACGCTGGGGCGACGGCTTGACCCGCCGGCCTTCCTCCAGCTTGCTGAAAGGCGTGAGAATCCGGCATGCCCGCGTAGCCTGGTCGGACTCGATCTTCGCCCCTGCCGTCAGCAGCGAGTAGCCCCCAACCGTGACCCGGCTGCCGATCTTGACGGACGCCAACAGGAGCACTGTCTCTCCCTTCTCGTCCGGCGTGATCACATGGGCGTTGATTCGCACCGCGGCGCCAAATACGACGTGATCGCCGATTTCCAGCCAAGGGCGGTCGAGAATGGCCGTACCCGCCGACCAGTAGGTCAGCTTGCCGATCCTCGCGCCCCACAGTCGCAGCCAGAAGCTGTAGCACCCAGGGATGATCCGCAGCAATTCCTCCAGCAAGGGGAGGCGGCAGTAGAGCACCTGGAGATTCAAGGTGAACCACCAGATGAAGAACTCGCGGGAGCCGATGGGAATGATGCTCCGGCGGATGGGCAGCACGGTCAATGTCGCGCGGCACAAGAGGGGCGGCAGTAAATAGAGGACCCCCAGCACTGCCGGCACGGCGGCCCCGGGCGCGTCCCGCAGGAACCAGCCAAGCCCACCCGTCGCCACGACCAGTGCCAGCGGAATCATATTGCACAGCAGGAGGAACAGCTTGTTCCAGGCCGGCAGGCGGTTCAGGGTGACTTTACCGGAGGAATCGCTGCTCATAGAGTCGGCCAGAGGGGTATAATGCCTGCGGACAGTTTTCGCCCGAGGACTTTGGCGTCGGCGGCAGACCTGTTATAACATGCTGATGAACTCGCCTCCAGGGTATGTGGCCTCGTGTCTGTGGCGTTAAACGCGGAAACCTATGAAAATCACGCTCGTCATGCCCGGGGTAGGCCGAAAACCAGGAGAGGCGTATGTCAACTCCTGGAAGATGGAGCCCTTGGCCTTGGCGGTCTTGGCCGCGCTGACGCCTGAGGACATCGAGGTCCGTTTCGTCGATGACCGCCTGGAGCCAGTCCCCTACGACGAAGCGACCGATGCGGTGGCCATCAATGTCGAGACCTATACGGCCCGCCGGGCCTACGCGATCGCCGCGCGGTTTCGCCAGCGCGGGGTGCCCGTCATCCTTGGCGGCTATCATCCGACGCTTGTTCCGGATGAGGCGTTGTTGCACGCCGAGTCGATCGTGGAGGGCGAGGCCGAAGCCGTGTGGTCCCAGTTGGTCGAGGACTTGCGAGTCGGGCGGTTGCGGAAGCGCTATCGGGCCGAGGCAAGGACCGCTGTAGCGAGTATCCGGCCGCGCCGCTCGCTGTTTGCCGGCAAGAGGTACCTGCCGGTTACGCTCGTCGAGGCCGGCCGGGGCTGCCGCTTCGCCTGCGAGTTCTGCTCGGTTGCCCAGTTCTATCGCCACACGCTCGTCGCCCGGCCGGTGGATGACGTGCTCGCGGAGATCGAGAGCGCCGGCAGCCGCACCGTGTTCTTCGTGGATGACAACATTGTCGCCGACCCAGACCGGGCCGGGCAACTCTTCGCGGCCTTGACGCCGGCCGGCATTCGCTGGATTGGCCAGGGGAGCATCACCATGGCCGATGATCCTCGGCTTCTGGCACTGATGCGGAAGAGCGGCTGCTCCGGCGTCCTCGTCGGGTTCGAGTCGCTTTCCGCGGCGACGCTGGCCGCCATGGGCAAGAGCTGGAACCGTGCACTGCGAGATTACGAAGATGCGATCTGTCGCATCCGCGACGCGGGAATCGCCATCTATGCGACGTTCGTCTTCGGCTACGACACCGACGACGCCGATGCCTTCGAGCGGACGGTGGAGTTCGCCATCCGGCAGAAGTTTCATACCGCGGCGTTCAACCACCTGGTCCCCTTTCCTGGCACGCCGCTGTATCGGCGATTGCAGGAGGAGGGAAGGCTCCGCTTCGACGCGTGGTGGCTCAACGCGGACTTTCGTTTCGGCGACGTCGCCTTTCATCCCCGGAACATGTCGGCCGATGAACTGGCCGAGCGCTGCTTCGAGGCCCGCAATACCTTCTACCGCTTCGGCTCCATCCTCTCCCGCGCCTGCGACCTGAAGAGCAACTGCCGGGACTTTCGCAGCGCGGCCATTTTCTTCTGGCTCAACCTTTTCTCCGGAAGGGAGACGCGGCGAAGGCAGGGCCTGCCGCTCGGCGCGGGATTTGAGGGCGACCGATGAAAGTCCTGCTCATCATGCCCGACGCCAACATGCACAAGTTCTCGGTCTTCGGGCGCCTGAAGTCGACGCGCGAAGCCCCGCTGACGCTTACCACGCTCGCCGCCATCGGCTCACAAGACCCGAACCTCGAGTTCCGCCTGGTGGACGAGAGCGTCGATACGGTCCCGTTGGACTATCCGGCCGACTTGGTGGGCATCAGCGCGCTCACGGGAACGTCGCGCCGGGCGTATGCGCTGGCCGATCATTTCCGCAGTCGGGGGGTTCCCGTGGTCCTGGGCGGTGTCCACGTGAGCATCCTTCCCGACGAGGCTGCCCGCTACGCCGACGCGATCGTGATCGGCATGGCGGAGAAGACCTGGCCCCAACTGCTGCGGGATTATAAGACAGGCAAAATGGCCCGCGTGTACCGCGAGGAGCCGACCGCAGGGGATTTCGCCTACGGTATCCCGACACCGCGGTACGATCTCCAGCGCAAGGGTGGTTATGTGATGCCTTACACCGTCATGGTGACGAGGGGTTGCCCGCACAAGTGCGACTTCTGCACGGTCCCCGTGGTGTGGAAAGGCTACCTCCGCCGCCCCATCGCTGACGTGATTCGCGACGTGCGGGCGGTCCCGTCACGGCGATTCTGCATCAACGATGTCAGCCCCTTCGAGGACGTTGACTATGCCAAAGAACTGCTGCATGCCTTGATCCCGCTGAAGAAGAAGTGGGGGGCGCTGGCCACAACCGGCATCGCGTCCGATCCCGAACTCCTGGACTTGCTGATGCGGAGCGGCTGCCAATACCTGCTGCTCGGGTTCGAATCAATCACCCAGCGATCGCTCAACCGGATCTACAAGGGATTCAACACGCAGCAAGACTATGGCGAGGTAATGCGCCGTCTGCACCAGGCGGGAATCGTGGTGCAAGGCTGTTTCGTGTTCGGTTTCGACGAGGACGACAAGGACATTTTCGCGGCCACCGTAGAGGAAGTCCAAAGGCTCAAGATCGATATCCCCCGCTATTCGCTCTATACGCCCTATCCAGGGACGGCCCTTTTCCAGCGGCTACAGCAAGAAAAGCGAATCCTGACCTGCGACTGGGGCGTCTACGACACCATGCACGTCGTGATCCAGCCCAAACGGATGACCCCCGTCGAGCTTTACGAGGGTTTTCGCTGGGCCTACCGCGAGACGTTCCGCTGGAAGAACATCCTGCACCGCTCCCTGGGCCGGGGCACGCGCCTGCCGATCGTTCTCGTCGGCAACCTGGTTTATCGCAAATTCGCACACAGGATCGACATGCTCAAGGGTTTCGAGTTGCCACTCGGGCCAGTGACAACGCAGTCCTTAACCGAAAGATGAATGACAGGATGATAGTCAATCCGGGCCGGTCGTTTTCCTGTCGCCCATCTTCCTGTTGTCGTTCCTTTTTGTACATAAATTTATTAACCACACAAACAGCTTTAGCGATTATCACCATTTGGTTCGTGTGAATGACTTTCCCGGCTGCGGATGCGAACAAGATTTTCGCAAATTCACCCCTATTTGGCCGAGTTGTCGGGCTGGGTAGTCTGTTCTGAGCTGTCGTCCGCGGGATTCTTCCGGCTATGCTCCGGCTCGTTCTCCGGGCCACTTGGAAACTCTCGCATGTCGGTTATAATCGGCCGAAAGCAGCCATGTCGGCAATCCTGGGCGGGCACGCTGCTTCCGGGGCCACGAAACCACACGCCCCTTCCGCAGAATGCCGTATTGCGTATTCGACAACGGGCGCGGCAGGTGACCAGCGGTAGCTAATTCCGCGAATCGACGCCAACCACTTCATTCAACGAGGATACTCCATGTCCACGACGATCTTCACGACTGCCACCAACTCCACATCGATTGAATCTGTGTACAAGGCTGCCAAGGAGCGCTATGCCGCCCTGGGGGTCGATACCGAAGCCGCTCTGAAGCGACTGGCCAGCGTGCCCGTTTCGCTGCACTGCTGGCAAGGCGACGACGTGGGTGGATTCGAAAACGCCGGCCAGGAGTTGGGCGGCGGATTGGCGGTTACGGGCAACTACCTTGGCAAGGCCCGCACGCCCAACGAGCTGCGCAGCGACACGGTCAAGGCCCTTTCGCTGATTCCCGGCAAGCACCGCTTCAACTTGCACGCCTGTTACGCCGAGACGGGCGGCAAGCGGATCGATCGGAATGAACTGTGCCCCGAGCATTTCAAGGGCTGGATCGATTGGTGCAAGGAGCAGGGATTGGGGATGGATTTCAACCCCACGTACTTCGCACATCCCAAGGCGGCCGACGGCATGACGCTGGCCCATCCTGACTCGGGCATCCGCAAGTTCTGGATCGAGCATGGCATCGCCTGCCGCAAGATCGGCGCGGCGATCGGCGCTGCGCTGGGCAAGCCGTGCGTCACCAACGTGTGGATCCCCGACGGCATGAAGGACCTGCCGGTCGATCGCGTCGCCCCGCGGCAGCGCTTGACCGAGGCCCTCGACGAGATGTTCGCCGTTCCGGTCAATCGGGCCGACAACCTGGACGCCGTCGAGAGCAAGCTCTTCGGCATCGGCTCGGAGAGTTTCGTCGTGGGCTCGCACGAATACTATCTGGGTTACGCCGTCACGCGGAAGAAGCTGCTCTGCCTCGACACGGGCCACTTTCATCCCACGGAAACGATCGTCGACAAGATTTCGGCCGTCTTCTCGTACCTCGACGAGATCCTGCTGCACGTCAGCCGAGGCATCCGCTGGGACAGCGACCACGTGGTGATTGTCGACGACGCGCTGCTGGCGATCGCCCAGGAGTTGGTCCGCGGCAATTTCCTCCATCGGACGCACATTGGCCTGGACTTCTTCGACGCCTCGATCAACCGCGTGGCGGCGTGGGTCATCGGCACCCGCGCCATGATCAAGGCCCTGCTGATCGCCCTGTTGGAACCGACAGCTTTGCTTCGCGATCTGGAGAACGCGGGCGATTACACGGCCCGGCTGGCGATGCTGGAAGAGCTGAAGAGCTTGCCCTCCGCGGCGGTCTGGGATTACTACTGCTTGCAGCAGAACGTGCCCGTGGGACCGGCCTGGATCGGTGAAGTGAAGCAATACGAGAAGGACGTGCTGGCGAAGCGGGGTTAGTTGTAAATTGCAAATCAGAAGTAGGGAAGGCATCGGCCATGGGAAATGAAGTCTTACTGGGCGTCGGGCTGTATGCGCTGGGCGGACTTGCCGGCGCTAGCTTCTACTTGCCGCTGCAAAGGGTGAAGAAGTGGGCTTGGGAAAGCTACTGGATGATCTACGCTATTTCGGCCTTGATCGTCATTCCCTGGGTCTTGGCGCTGTGCTTGTCGCCCTACCTGTTCCGCGTCCTGGGACAAGCCGAGACGCGAACGCTGCTTATGTGCTTTGCCTTTGGCGCCATGTGGGGCATCGGCGGCTTGACTTGGGGCTTGATGATCCGCTACCTGGGTGTGGGGCTTGGGTTGGCGGTTGGAGCGGGCATCGTCGCGTCTGTCGGCACGATCCTGCCCCCGATTGCCGACAACAAGTTGCTGGAAGTGATCAACGCGCCCTCCGGATCCGGGATTTGCATCCTGGCCGGAGTCGCGATCGCTGCCGCAGGGATTGTCTTCGTGGGGCTGGCGGGCATGAGCAAGGAACGTGAGCTTTCCGCCGAACAAAAGACCCAAGCCGTTGCTGAATACAATTTTCCCTTGGGCCTGACCGTGGCAATTTTCTCCGGATTAATGAGTTGCGGGATGGCCCTGGGCATCCGCAAGGGCGATGCGATCAAGGAACTGACCGCACGGATCGAGCCCGGCTCCTTGGTCATTTGGCGCGGACTGCCGGTGCTGGTCGTCGTTCTGGCGGGCGGCGCGTTGGTCAACATCACCTATTGCTTGTTGCTAAACTTGCGGAACCGGTCCGCGGGCAACTACTGCGACTCGAGCGCTTCGCTGGCCGCCAACTACTTGCTCGCCGCCACGGCCGGTTTCATCTGGTATCTGCAGTTCCTGCTCTTGACGATGGCCGACGGATACTCGGGCCGTTTTGCCTTCGCCGGCTTCAGTATCTTGATGTCGAGCATGATCCTCTTCAGCACGATTTTTGGAATCATGCTCAAGGAATGGAAAGGCACCACCGCCAGGACCCGCAACCTCTTAGCGATTGGCCTGGCAGTCTTGCTGGCATCGGTGATCGTTATTGGTTTCGGCAAGTACCTCGACAACAAGTCCAAACCGCCCGCTAACAACGCGACGGCAACCAGCAAAGCGAATACCTAGCTATCCGATGGGACAAGCTCGCCGACCCGCAAGCGGGTGCGCCGGAGCTGGTCCCACCCTACCTAAAACCCAATCTCAATTTTAACCCAGGAACCCATCATGACCGCATTCCCGGACATCCAAAAGATCCGCTACGAAGGCCCGCAATCGAAAAACGCCTTGTCTTTCCGGCACTACAACGAGTCGGAAGTCGTGGCCGGCAAGACCATGAAAGACCACTTCCGCTTCAGCGTCGCCTACTGGCACACCATGCGCGGCACCGGCTCGGATCCGTTCGGTCCGGGCACGATGTTGCGTCCCTGGGAGAGCGGCTGCGACGACGTCGACATGGCCCAGAAGCGGGTCCGCGCGGCCTTCGAGTTCTTCGAGAAGCTGACGACCCCCTACTTCTGCTTCCACGATCGCGACATCGCTCCCGAGGGCGCTTCGCTGGCCGAAACCAACAAGAACCTCGACGCCGTGGTCAACGTCATCAAGGACGAGATGCAGCGGACCGGCGTCAAGCTCCTGTGGGGCACCGCCAATCTCTTCAGCAATCCCCGCTACGTTCACGGCGCCGCCACGAGTTGTAACGCTGACTCCTTCGCCTACGCATCGGCCCAGGTCAAGAAGGCCCTGGAGGTGACCAAGGAGCTGGGCGGCGAAGGGTACACGTTCTGGGGCGGCCGCGAAGGCTACCAGACCCTCTGGAACACCGACATGAAGCGCGAGTTCGAGCATCTCGCCAGGTTCATGCACATGGCCGTCGACTATGCCAAGCAAATCGGCTTCAAGGGGCAGTTCTACTTCGAGCCCAAGCCCAAGGAACCGACCAAGCACCAGTACGACTACGATTGTGCGGCCTGCATCAACTTCCTGCGGGCCTATGGCCTGACAAACCACGTGAAAATGAACATCGAGACCAACCATGCCACGCTGGCCGGGCACTCCGTGGAACACGAGATGGACTATGCCGGCGCCCAGGGCTTTTTGGGTTCCGTCGACGCCAACACGGGCGACCTGCTCCTCGGCTGGGACACGGACCAGTTTCCCACGGACGTCTACCTGACGACCAAGATGATGCTCATCCTTTTGAAGTACGGCGGGTTCACCACCGGCGGGCTGAACTTCGACGCCAAGGTGCGGCGGGAGAGTTTCGAGCCGGTCGATCTGTTCCACGCCCACATCGGCGGCATGGACGCCTTTGCCAGGGGCCTGAAAATCGCCGCGGCGATCCGCGCCGAAGGCGAGATCGCCGGCATGCTCAAGCAGCGTTACGCTTCGTGGGACTCGGGCATCGGCGCCGAGATCGAGGCCGGCAAGCACAGTTTCGCCTCGCTGGAGAAGTACATGCTGGCCAAGGGCGACGTCACGCCCAACACGAGCGGCCGCCAGGAGTTGCTGGAGAACGTCCTCAACCGCTACGTGTTCTAGAAACACTTGATAAGCGAGCACCGCCAGGTGAGGGCCCAGGGCTGATAACCGGATACCGGGATGTCGGTGCCAAAAATCAGCACGCTGTCAGTCCCCTTCTTGCTGTTTTCGCTGGTGCCGAAGTCGAAACGGAAACCGGGAGTCATCGTGAAGAAGGTTCGGCCGGTCGTAGGGCCGTCCAGAACCGTCTGCACGAAATTCTCCTCGAACACCGTGAACTTGCGGAAGACCGGGGCATCGGCGGCGGTGAAGGACTTGCCCACGGAGATGTCCCATTGCACGTCGTTGCGCTGGGCGCCTGCGGCGGCCGGACCGGCCAGGCTATCGAAGGAGAGACTGTAATACAGTCCAACACGATCCAAGTTAAGCCAATAGGCAAGATCTTGAAAACCCGCCAGCCCGTAGCTCACCGTCGAATCGTAGGTTCCCAGCGCCGGGTTGGCGCGACGACCTTGAAATTGGCGCAGAGCGACGACGACTCCGTGTCCACCAACTGAATTCGGGTCAAGAACCCTGGGGCGCCACCGCTGGTGGCGAGACCGGAAGTCGGATAGCTCCACTGATAGACCCCGTTGACTTCGACCATGATGCGGCGATCTAGGGCAACATCGATAAAGCCGTCGACATCGGCCAGGACCTTTTTCGTCGCGCTATTGAGGTCATTTTGATAGTAGTAATTCGTGCGGAACAGGCGCAGCATTTCATTCGACTGCACGCGCAAGAGGGGCAAATCTAAGGTGCCGGTTTCGCGCTTGCGCATGGCAAAGTCTTCGTCCCATCCGGCGGCGAAGAAATTACCAATGGTCAGGTCCGACAGCGCTTGTTGCCGCGGGCGGCCGGCAATCGCCGCCATGCCGCTGCCGACGGCAGACTCTTCGCCGCCGGCTTTTGGCGTATCTTGAACCGCCGCCGTCGTATCTTCCGCCGAAACCAACGCCTGGCCGAACACTCCCCGGTTCACGACTGATAGGGCCAGCGTCAATAGGATCCCGTACGCAGTACACCTCAATTTATCGATCATATTGTGCACCGCTTTCTGCACATGTTCCTGACGACGATCGTGGGCCGCGGAGAAACCTCGCGAATTGCTGTAGATGTGGCGGCATCCGGATCCGCGGCAGCGCAGCCGAACTTTTCGCCGGCAGGCCCCAATCGATATATCGAACCTTGCCTAGGACGAGCCGCGAGAAAGCTCGTTCCATCCCGCAAATACGGCGCCCTCAAGCCGACATTACCGCTACACACAGTACAGCTTGCCGTTTGTATGGCCGAGGCCACATGCGAAAAACTCGCACCGTTCAGGGCTGTGTATACTGGTATGTGCAATGTGAATACGCCGGAAGGTCTGAAAGAAGTGGCGGTTAAGATTAACATCCATGGATAATACCCGCAGATTGATCGCTCCCGACGAAGCCCTTTCGCTCGTGGTCGAGACGGCCGAAACCCTCGGCCCGCAGACGGTTGCGTTGGCGGCGGCCTGCGGGCTGACGCTTGCCGAACCGATTGCCGCCGATCGCGATTGCCCGCCTTTTCCGCGATCGATGATGGACGGTTTCGCGGTTCGCGTGGCCGACGCGGGCCGAACCTTGCCCATCGCCGGCGTTCTTCCAGCCGGCTCGGTCTGGCAGGGGGATCTGCCCGCTGATCAATGTCTGGAGATACTCACCGGAGCGCCGTGTCCGCCCGGCGCCGAGGCGGTCGTGCCCAAGGAGGATGTCGCGCGGCATGCCAACGAGGTCGCTTTTCCTGCTGAAATCCGCCGTGACCAGAACATTGCCCCGCCGGGCAGCGAATGCCGCGCCGGTCAAGTGGTCCTGTCGCCTGGCGACCTGCTGACGCCGATGGCGGTCGGCGTCATGGCGTTGTTCTCGCGGGCGACGGTCCGGGTGATCCCGCGACCGAGTTTGGGAATCATCACCACCGGCGGCGAGTTGCCAGCGGAAGGTCTGCTTCGCATGGGCCAAATTCGTGATGCCAACGGCCCAATGCTCGCCGCGATGGCGCGTGCGCGGGGTATCGAGCCGCAGCATATTGCGCATGTGGCGGATCGGCTGGAAGACATCGAAGTTGTTTTGCAGGCCACAGCCAATTGCGACATCGTGGTCCTGACCGGTGGCGTTTCGGTGGGCACGTTCGACCTTGTGCCACAGGCCCTCTCCGCGCACGGGGCCGAAATCATCTTCCACGGTGTAACGCAGAAGCCGGGCAAACCTCTGCTTTTCGCCCGCAAGAATCGGCAGTTGCTTTTCGGTCTTCCCGGCAATCCGTTGGCTTGTCATCTGGGGTTCCATCGCTATATTTCAGCCGCTATTCGCAAGCTCAGCGGGCGGCCGCACTGTACGCAGATGCGGGGCGAATTGACGCATGCCGTGGATTTGAAGGGAGGCCGCACGCAGTATGTACTCGCGCGGGCCGAGTTCACCGCCGATCCCAGACCGCAATTCCGCGTTCGGGTGCTGCCGGGCGTGAGTTCGGCGGATATCTTTCACGGCAGCCAGGCCAACTGCTATGTGGAGTTTCGAGCGGATGTATCGAGGCACTCGGCAGGCGACGCCTGCGCGTTTACCTGGCTGGAATGCAGCCATTATCTCGATTCAGCTGTGTCGAAAGCAGGCGCGGATTGCTGATTCCTGAAACAATCAGCATCTTGTGACTATCGATTGCGGGAATTGGAAGAATGGGCGGATTCGCGCTTCTTCCGTATACCGATTCCATTTGATCCCGGATATAGAAATAGTCAACACCTCCGCGCTGACACTATATACTCCCGTTCCGGCGAGGATTGCATTTCGTGAAGTTATCTATTAGACTGAGATTCAAAGAAACGAAGGCTGGATTGGTTCCCCTTGTCAAGCATTCTTGCGCATCTGCTTGCAGATTGCTGATACACCCCCAAGTGTGTGGCATTGGGGCTTGGAGTTACCTTGGTGGACGCGGATCGCGAATCCCTTCAAACTTCGCCCGGCGACTCGGATCAAGATATTCCGAACGCCGATTTTGTTGCGCTCATGGCCACGTGTCAGCGGCCGATTTTCCTGTATGCAATGTCTTTATTAGGCAACGTGGACGATGCCGAGGAAGTCGTTCAGGAGTCGGATCTGGTGCTGTGGAAGAAGCACCACGAATACCAGCCCGGTACGGATTTTATCCGCTGGGCCCGCCAGATTGCCCGCTACCAGTCGCTGAAGTTACGGGCTCGCCGCTACCGTGGGCCGCAGCTTTTCAGCAACGAGTTCTTAGCGATGTTCGTGGCCGCATCCGAGGAGAAGTCTCAAACAGAGCTCGAGATGCGGCGACAGGCCATGTTGCAGTGTATGCAGGGTCTGAAGGCGGCCGATCGGGACCTGATCGCGCGTCGCTACCACGACGGCACGTCCACGCGGGACGTGGCCGCGGCGCTGAATCGCAGCGCGCAGGGGACACGGCGGTCTCTACAGCGAATCCGCGAAGCTCTGGCACGGTGCGTGCGTCGAAGGCTTGCGCGGAAGGATGAGGAAGAGGAATGAGTCACATTACCTTGGAACTCGCGGAGTTGGTGGACCTGTTCTGTGAAGGCGACATCGCGCCGGAACAGGCCTCGCGGCTCGAGGCCCTGGTGGCCGAGTCGGAACAGGCTCGCCAGTATCTCCTGGACTGTTTCCAGGTGCATTGCGAACTCGCCTGGGAATTCGGGCGGCATCGCGACGATTCGAGCCAACCGGCCGCACCCGGCAAGGTTCCAGGCGCCGGCAATTCGCGGCGCACACGTCGACGTGCCTGGGCGCTGGCGGCGATGGCGGTCGCCTTGCTCGTCGCGGCCACGCTAGGGCTGACTGCCATCTTCCGCAGTGGCCGCCCTAAGACGGGCCCGCTTGCGCCGAGCGTTGCCCGCCTCGAACAGGTGAAGGACGTGCGCTGGTGCAATGATTTGGCCCCTGCGATCGATGCTCCGCTGCCGGCAGGCAGCAAGCTGGCCTTGGAACAAGGTCTGTTGGAAGTGGTTTTTCAGAGCGGCGCCAGGATGATCCTCCAGGGGCCGGCGGAAGTCGAGTTGCAGTCGCCCTCTGCGGCGGTCCTGTTGCGCGGCAAGTTGACCGCCGAGGTTCCCGCCGAGGCCCGCGGTTTTGCCATTCATACGCCCAACGCCACGGTTGTCGATCTGGGCACCAGGTTCGGCGTCGCTTGCCAGGCGGGGCAGACGGACGTCGAGGTCTTTCTGGGCAAGGTCCTGCTGCGGCTGGACGACGCGCAGTCCGGGGGCGGTCCGCAAGAGCTGCCGATAACCGCCAAGAGCGCGGTCCGCGTGAACGGCGTGCCCGGTCAGGGGGCCCTGAAGGTAACATCGCTCGCCGCCGGCAGTCGGAATTTTGTGCAATCCTTGGCAGGATCCGCCGCCCTGATGCAAGCCCTTGCGGAAGGCGATCCGCATCTGATCCATTATTATCCCTTCGAGGGCGAGACGAAGACGGACAAGCTCCGCGACCAGCGCGGAAACCTCGATTTGCACGAAGTCGCGATGCGGGATGGCGGCGGCGGACGGTTGGAATTCCTGCGTACCGGGCCGGATCCGTCGACCCCGGTGCTCGTTCCCTGCCGCGACGAGGCATCCGGCGGAGTCCGTGGCCGGGGATTGCAGTCGCAATCCGTATTCCAGCCGCCGGCGGCGATGACCATCGAGTTGCTGCTGAATTTCTCGCGTGCCGGTCAGGTTCCAGAGGGCTTTATCGCCTGTGCCGTGAGTACGCGAAACGACGCCGATCACTGCGGTTTTTTCGTGACGGCCATCCGCGGCGGCGAAATGGCCTGTTTGCTCAATGGCGGCGCCGAGTGGCTGCACAGCGGGTTCAAGTTCACTCCCGGCCGATGGTACTATGTCGCCAGCACGTTCCGCGTCAAGGGCCCTGACACGGAAGTCAATACCTTTGCGGCAGATCTCAGCGACAAGACGCCCAATCTGAATTGGGTCGTGCGAAACCAGATTGCGCCGGGTGTACCCGCGTCCGGTCCGCTGGGAGTCGGAATAGGTTTTGATGGTCACATGGCCAACGCCTATCCCTGGGCCGGGCAACTGGGCCTGGTGGCTATCTACGATACCGTTCTTGAAAGCCAGACGTTGGAGAAGCACTTCAGGGCCTTGTCTCCCCACTCTGGCCTCCAGCCCGACTCGGCCCCCGCCAATTAAGAAGCCTTCTAACGAGGTAGCTTTGGCCACAGGGCATGGCAGTAACGATCTGGATATTAGGGTCTCCAGACAATGCGTTTCTTGTAACGCGGCGACAGGGCGCTTGCCTTGGTGATATAATACCTTTACATCATCTGGCAAACTCCCACGAGGTAGACGTTAATATTATGGTGCATATAAGAGTATGCATGTGGGTGATTATCCTCCAGGGGGCGTTCCTGGGGCCGTCCGCGGTGCGGGGTGGCAATGTTTCCAACCCAGCCGCCGTCGCAGGTGACAAGGGCAGTAGCCGCACGAAAGTAGCTGGCGGCTCGTCGGCAGACTCCAACGCGACAATCAAGATCGAGCATTTTGACGCGCGCTTCCTGGCTGAAGGCTCCTCTCCAAGCTGGTCTCCCGGCGGCGGCAGCGTCGTCTACTGTCATGGCGACGAATTGAAGATCCTCGACATCGAGCGTCGCAGCACCAGGATCCTTGCTCCGTCGGGGAGATCCCCGGCATGGTCCCCCGGCGATGGCCGCTACATCGCCTACGTCCGTGCCCGGGACGGGAAGGAAGAGATTTGCGTGTGTGAAGCCGCCGGTGGCCCTTCCCAACGGCTTGCTGGCGGGAAGGACCCGCGTTGGTCGGTTGACGGCCGGATACTCTACTTTTACTCGACGGAGAAACCGCAGTGGTTTGCGATCGGCATCGCCCCCCGCCGCGCCGCCGTTGCCGTTGCCCCTCCCGAAGGTCTTTTCAGCGATGCGGGAATCGCGTCGCAAGACGGAATCCGTGTCGCCCGGCAGGTCGGAGACCGCCTGCAGGTCGTGGATCGTAGAACGGGGAAGTTCGCCCGCGAGTGGCCCGTGGCAACGACCGTGCACGAGATGCCGGTCTGGTCGCGCGACGGCCGTTACCTGGCCTTCGCGGGCTACCGCTGCGCGAGCGGGGTGATCCTGGGAGTCCTGGACGTCGAAACCAACCTCTTGCTGCGCGTGGGAGACAGCCAGTTCGGTAGCCCCAGGTGGTCGCCCAATGGTTCCGAACTGGCCTTTGTTGTGCGGCGGCAGGGCCGAGCGGAGATATGGTCGATCGCGATGGGTGACCTGAAACGATTGCAGCCCTTGGCCCCGGCGTGCGAGTGCCCCGGCTTTCCCCAAGCGGCAGCCGAGCTCATCGGTCCCTGGCAAATGCCTTTTGGCAATCTCGTTCCGATTGATCTGAGCCGTCACTACAACAGCGACAAGGCTGGCACCGGCGACGGTAACCAGCTCGAATTAGCCGCGGGAATTCGGCTTCTGGCGGGTGTGGAGTTCCAGATCGGAAGTCGTATGATCCAATTGCAGGGCCCGAGTGTCCCGACGATGCCGCCCTCGGTGCAAGGAATTCCCGTGCATCGCCGGGTCGTACGGCTGTACTTCCTCCACGCCACCCAAAACGCAATGAAGAATCATGGAGTTGGTGAAGGCGATCTGATCGCGGAGTATCGGGTCCGTTACGCCGATGGCGAGCGGGAAACGATCCCGGTGGTTGTCGGCCAGGATGTCCGCGATTGGTGGAACAAGGACCATGAACCGGTGTCCCGCGGACAGATTGCGTGGGTAGGCAGTAACGAACGGGTGCTCAAGAGCGATTGCTACGTGCGGCTTTATCTGTCGACGTGGAAGAACCCGCATCCCGAAAAGAGCGTGGAGAGCATCGACTACGTCTCGATGAAGACCAATGCCGTCCCGTTTTGCGTGGCGATGACGGCGGAAGAACCGCGGTCCGTCAGCGGCGAGCGACAGGCCTGGGGTCGCGAGGCGAATCGGGTTTCCGATAATCGTTGAAGGCCGGCCCCGCGAAGGCAATCCCAGCTCGGCGCGTTTCAACCGTTCTCCAGGCGCTGGCTTTGGATAATTTGGGGCGGCGGAACATTGGAGAACTAACCATGCCCACGCATCACAAGTATCTGGCGTTCGACATCGAGACGGCCACGGAGTTTCCCACTTCGGCCCCTGACTGGCGTTCCTACCGCCCTTTAGGCATTAGTTGTGCCGCAACCCTCGCCAGCGATACGGCCGCCGCGCGCGTCTGGCATGGGCAAACGGGAAAGGGCACACCGGCGCCACGCATGCAAAAGGCCGAGGCGGGAAGCCTCGTCGAGTACCTGGCCAGCATGGTGAAGGCCGGTTACCAGATACTCACCTGGAACGGGCTGGCCTTCGATTTCGACATTCTGACCGAGGAGTCCGGTGCGAAGGATGTTTGCAAGCAGTTGGCCTGGGACCATGTGGACATGATGTTCCATGTCTTCTGCAAGCAAGGCTACCGGGTCGCCCTGGACAAGGCGGCCCAAGGGATGGGGATACCGGGCAAGACGCAAGGGATGAGCGGCATCTTGGCCCCACAACTCTGGGCTGAAGGCCGCTACCAGGAGGTGCTCGATTACGTCAGTCAGGACGTGCAAGTTACCATGAACCTCGCCCAGAAGTGCCAGCAGAGCCGGAAGTTCCACTGGATCACGCAGAAGGGAACGCGACAGTCGTTGGACTTGCCCGGCGGCTGGCTCACTGCCAAGGCTGCCTACTCGCTGCCCACGCCTGACACGTCCTGGATGCGAAATCCCGCGTCAAGAGACGAGTTCATCGCCTGGCTCCGATGACCGGCACCGCGTCAGAAGCGGATCTTATGCCAGATTCCTGGTGTCCACTGCCCGATGACCCCGGCGCGATTTAACGTCTATCGTTTTGCCAGTAATTCTGATCTGCGAGATGCTGAGCGCGGACCTTCATGGACGAGGTCCTCTACAACGACGTCAGCAGCGCGGTCGTGCTCATCAACCGCCGCACGGCGACCAACGGGGAGGGGCGGTCGTCTATCGCCCGCGCAGCACCAAGTAACCCACCGGGATTAGCAGCCGCGTGACCAGCATGTTGACCGTCAGCCCGCCGATAACGACAATCGCCAGCGGCTGCTGCATCTGGGCCCCGGGGCCGAAACCGCAAGCCAACGGCAGCAGACCCAGGATCGTGGCCAGGCTGGTCATCAAGATGGGGCGGAAACGAATCCGGCCGGCATGGATCAGGGCGTCGCGCAGCGAAGAGCCCTCGGCGCGGAGCTGGCCGATGTACTCGATCAGGATGATGCCGTTTTTCACGTCCAGGCCGATCAAGAGAATCGCCCCCATGAACGAGGAGACATTCAGCGGCGTGCCCGTGATCCATAAAGCCCCCAGGGCGCTGGCCAGCGAAATCGGCTGGGAGAGGAAGATCAAGAGCGGCAACGCCAGACTGCGGAACTGAAAGCCCAGGAGCACATAGACCAGTACAATGGCGCCGATCAAGACCATCAATAGGCTGTGAAACGATTCCTGCTGAGCCCGATACTCGCCGGCCAACTCCCAGCGGTAGCCGCGGGGAACCTCCATTTTGGAAAGCTCGGCTTGAAGCTGTCTGTTGATCCGGCCCAGGTCCAGGTTCTCGCCCTCGCCGGAAACCACAATCACCGGCTGCCGGTTCTCGCGCCGCAGCTCGTTGGGACTGCGCTGCAATTCGATCGTGGCCACCTGGCCCAGCAAGACGAATCCCGGCGGCGAAGTCCCGGCTCCCGTCTTGCCGTCGACCATGAGTACATGGTATCCGGCGGCCGGCAGGGCGATCGGCAGTTGCTCCAGGCGATCGCGATCGAAGCGCACGCGGTCCGGATAGCGGATGCGAATGTCGGTGATGCGGTCCTGCTCGGGGAGCGTCGCGGCGACCTGGCCGTACAAGGCGGCGTTGAGTTGGTTCTCGACATCTTGCTCCGTCAGGCCGAGGCGGGCCAGGGCCACGCGGTTGGGCCGGACCACCAGATCGGGATTTCCCAAACGAACGTGGGTGTTCACTTCCTCCTCCTTGAACCCCGTTTCTTCGACAAACTTGCCGATCGGTTTGGCCAACTCGCGAAGTTTGGCCCCATCGGGCCCGAAGATCTTCACTTCCACGGGACTCTCGATGCCGTTGAGATCGTCGATCTGGTCGTGGATGAGCGCATGCAGCTTGATTCGCGCCTCTGGGACCTTGGACTTCAATTCCTCTTCCAGCGCGTCGAAGATCGCATCCATCGACCTGCGTTGACCGGGCGGTTTCAGGGCGACCTCGATGTCGCCGCGATACGCTTCGGTGGCATAGATTCCGTTCTCGGCCCCGGTGCGGCGGAGATAGCCGGCCACGTCGGGAGTGTCCGCAAGAACCTGGTCAATCCGCCGCGCGACCTGGTCGGTCTTGGTCAGTGAAGTGCCCGGCGGCATGAAATAATCGAGGACGAATGCCCCCTCGTCCATTTCGGGCATGAAACCGGACGGCAGGCGGCTATAAAACCACCAACCCGGCACCACAGCCAGAAGCGCCAGCAGCAAGACCAACCGCGGCCATCGCAAGGTAAAACGGAGAACGCGCTCGTAGACGTCGGCCATCACGTGGTAGATCGGCCCGCTCGTGGGCATGGCGCGATGGGCCAGGAACCGGGAAGCCAAGACGGGGACCACGGTGAGACTCACGACCATCGAGACCAGCAGGGCCACAGTCAGCGAGAGGCTGAGCGACTGGAAGAATTGCCCCACCATGCCGTGCACGAAGGCCAGCGGCAGGAATACGAGGATCGTCGTGAGGGTCGAGCCGATCACGGCCCCGCTGATCTCGCGGCTGGCCCGATCGATCGCCTCGTCGCCGCCGACCCGCGACCCGCAAGCGGGTTCCCCGGGTACCCCGCCTTCGGCAAGGTGCCGGGCGATATTCTCCACGACCACCACCGAGTCGTCGATGATCAGTCCGATGGCCACGGCCAGGCCGCCCAGCGACATGAGGTTGAGCGTGTCGCCTGTGCGGTCCAGGAAGAGGAAGGTGATGATCAAGCTCAGGGGGATGGAAACGGCCGTGAGCAGCGTCGCGCGGATGCTGCGGAGGAACAACAGCAGGACGAGCACGCTGAACGAGCCGCCAATCAAGATCGCGTCGCGGACATTGGCGATCGAGGTCCGCACCAGGTCGCCCTGGTCGTAGACCGGCGTGATCTCGATACCTAACGGGGCCGACTTCCGCAATTCGGGCATCATTGCATTGAGCCGCCGGGAGATCGTCAGGGCGTTGCCGCGCGGGCGGCGATAGACGGTAACCGCAACCGCATCTTTTCCCGCGGAGCGGATCGACGACGTGCGGTCTTCGTGGGCGATGATCATGCGGCCCACGTCGGCCACACGGATCGTCTGGCCGTTGGTGTGCGCAAGAACGAGTTGCTCCAGGTCGTGCGGGCGCTGGCCTGGCTGTTCACGAGAACTTGGAATTGCTGCGGTCCGCGATCCAACCGGCCCACGGCGCGGAGGCGGTGGTCCTTGCTTACGCGATCGGCCACGTCGGCAATCGACATGCCAGTGTCCACCAGCCGCTGCGGATCGACTTCCAGCACGATCTCGCGGATATCGCCACCTTGGACGGTCACGTAGGAGACGTCTTCGATGCGGCTGATCCGCGGCCGCAGGTCGTAGTAGGCGTAGTCGTGCAGGGCCGATGGATCGCGGCCGCCGGTCACGACAAAGGAGATGATCGGAAAGACCGACGGCGTCTGCCGCTCGATGAGCGTGCTGGTGCCGGGCGGGAATTGGGCGTTGATTTCGGCGATCTTGGCCCGCACGTCGTTCAGGGCCTGCACCATGTCGGTGCCCGGCGTGAAGTCGATGTCGACCTGCGACGCCCCCCGAACCGATTTCGAGCGCACCGTGCAAACGCGCAGTACCGTGCTTAACGCTTCCTCGACAGGCCGCGTGACGGCCACTTCGACCGTGGTCACGGCCAGGCCCGGGGTTTGGGCCACGATGGTAATCCGCGGAAAGGCGACTTCCGGATAGATGCCGCTGGGCATCTGCAACATGCAAATGAAGCCGAAGACGGCCAAGAGCAAGGTGGCCAGCACGATCAGCCCAAAGTACGGCCGAGCCAGCACGACGAGATTCAGGCGGTGCTTTGCCGCACCGTGCGAGAGCGTGCTATCAGACGGGCCGGGGGCGATCATGGGTCGCTCTCCGCGGCCTTTTCGCCGGCTCCCCTCTCTCTCTGGGAGAGGGGCAGGGGGTGAGGGTTCGCAGCCGGGGCTTCTTCAGCGAGTTTTTTCTTTACTGCTCCCTCTTTCTCGGCCTTGTCCGGCTTCGATTCTTCCATTTTCTCGACCGCGACCTCTGTGCCCTCGGGCAGATTGTAACCACCTTCGACCACAACCGGCTCATCGGGCTGGAGATCCGTGCCGCCGACCTCGACCCAGTGTTCATCCTTCAGGCCGAGTTCCGGCTTGCGCAAGATGACGGTCTTGCCATCGCGAACGACGCTAATGACCAATCCCTCGCCCAGATCGTGGACAGCCTCGACCGGCACGGCGAGAACTTCTTTCGCGTGGACGACGACGGTTGCGGAAACGGCCTGGCCGAGCGTCAGCTTGCCGTCGGCGTTTTCGACCAGGATCCGCACGGGCAGATTTCCGGTCTGCGGATCGGCCACCTTGCCGACGGTCTTGACTTTGCCCACGATCTCACAATGGGCCTGACCTGCGGCATCGCACGTACAAATCCGGGCCGTCTGCTCCAACTTGACGCGCTGGGCGTCGGCCACGCTCAGCCACACGACGACATGCAGCCGCCGGGAATCGACGACCTCGCCCACCGCGGTTCCGACCGGCAAGGTTTGGCCGAGCTGGCACGTGAGACTGTTCAAGATGCCGGTAATCGGCGCACGGATCGTGAGTTGCTCGACCTGTGCCTTGGCGGTTTCGACGGCGGCCTGAGCCATTTCGATGCGAGTCTTGGCCTCGGCAACGGCCTGCGGCCGCGGCCGGAGCATCAGCACGTCGTATTGGGCCTGGGTCGTCTTCAATTGCAAATTGGCCTGGCGCAAGACCGAGTCGGCATCGAACATGACGGTCTCGGAGATTTCGCCACGCTGCCGCAACGGCCGCAAGTGGTCGACGTTGGAGCGTGCCTTTTCGACCGCCACCTGCGCCTGTTCGATCGCCAGCTTGGCGCTGTTCTGCTCTTCCGCGCGGGGCAGCGACTCCAACACGGCGAGGGAGGCTTTTTGAGAATCGCACGCCGCCTCTTTCTCCCTCAGATTCTTGGCGGCGATCGTGCTGTCCAACTCCACGACCGCGCAGCCGGACTCGACCGGGTCGCCCGGTTGCTTCAAGAGGTGGATTACCCGTCCTTCGGCGGCGGCGGTGAGGACTGCGAATCGCTCCGGTATGGCCTCGCAATGGCCCAGCCCCGTGACCTTGTCGGCGAGCGTGCGTTTTCCAGCCGACTTGACGCGAACGCGGACGTCGGGCTCCTTGTCGCCCTCCTTGTCCGCCGCCTGACCACCGTGGCGGCAACCCAGCAGGCAGAGCAGGAGGAGGAGGTATGCCCGGTATCGGTTGAACGTCGCGGGCAGGATTGATCGATTTGAAGTGCAGGGAGTTTGGGATAGCAAATACATCGGGGCGATGTGTACGTCAGGCCGACCACGACCATGTACCCATGGTCGTGGTCGGCCTGACGTAGTTGGCATCTTTTTTCGGATGGTCGTCAATTCTTGGTGCTGGCAAACCTCGGGAAACATTCGCCAAGCCATAAAGTTTACGTCATCGTTATAGGTTCAGTGGGTTTCTGACCGAACTTGATCGGAATGCCCGATTCTGCCGATTCTAGTCAAAAGACCGATCCCAACGCAAGTTCCGCAAATTCCATGGCCAGGTGCCGCGATGCAGCATAACGGTGTCTTGCCCCTCATGGCCATTCTCGCAGCGTTGCCGCTTGCCGCCCTGGCACAAGGGCTGGCCGAAAACGTTCCGGCCAGGCCTCCGCTGGCGCTGGCCAGACAAATCGATTTGGAAACCGCCCTGCAGTGGACCCTGCAGAGTAACCCAAACCTGGTTACCACGCGGCAGAACCTGCATGTCTCGGCCGAGGCGGTCGCCGTGGCACAGCATTTTCCCACGAGCCTCAACCCGTCGGTTTCGGTTGCCTACACGCCTTGGGTCTACGAACGTCAGGCCAATGGCCAGATCGAGAACCTCGACCGGGCAGTTACAGTCACCTGGGCCCAGCCAATCGAGTTGGGCCATCGGCAGGCCTACCGCGAGCAGATGGCCCATGCCTCGTATGATCAGACGCGATGGAACATATTACAGGCCGAGTTGGCGGCCCTGGTGCAGACCTATCGACTTCATCAAACGGGCTTGTATCGGCGCGAGAAACTGGCGGTCGCCCAGGACTTGAATACGTTCAGCACGCGCCTGGTCGAGACGCTCCGGCGACAGGCCGAAGCCAACCAGGCAACGGCGGCCGACGTGGTCCTGGCCGAGGTGGAGCACCAGGCGACGGTCGACCAGTTGGAAGCGGCCCGGCAAGATTACATCTCGGCTCTAACGGATCTGCGGCAGCAGCTCGGCATCCCCAGCGTGGCGGCATCGGCCGAGCCGATGGGAAGTTTTCGCGTGCCCGAAGACCGCATCCGTGGCAACGGAGAAACGCTGGTGCGGTTGGCCCAGGAAAGCCGGCCCGAGGTGCAAACGGCCGCGGCCGCGGCCGCGAACTCGCGGGCGGCCCTTTCGCTGGCCCGCGCCGATCGGATCCCGATACCCTCGCTCGGCCCGGTCTATGAGCGCATGGAGACAGGGGCCGTGTTCTACGGCCTCGCCCTGAGCAGTCCGGTCCCGCTGTTGAACACGGGCCGCCCGCTGGTCGGCCAGCGCGAGGCCGAGTATCACCGCGACTGTGTCGCTTACGAGCAAGCCCGGCAGCAAGTTGCGACCCAGGTCCTCGCGGTGATGGTGAAATGGAACCAGGCCCAACAACTAGCGGAGCGGACGCACGCCCGCTTCGAACCGACCCGCGCAGGCCGAACGGATGCAACGGCTCTACGATGCGGGACAAGCCGAACTGCTCAAACTTCTGCAAGTCCAGCGGCGATACATCGACACCCGCAACGTCGAGTTGGACGCCATCTGGCAGACGATACAGGCCTATGCCGAGTTGCTCGCCGCCACCGGCGGCACGCCGCTGCTGAGTTCGTCTACCAGGAACTGAATCGTGATGTGCAGGCGACGACTTTGCGGCAAAGAACTGGGTACGGCCGTAGGGTGGGACCAGATCGCGTAGCAAGCGTCGGCCCACCGTCCGTTACGTATCGTTTATTCTGCGGCTGCGCCGTGTTGACGGACAACAGGTTCCTCGATCCATCTTCACGCGGGCACGATTATCCATGAATTACCGCACTCCAAAGAGCTGAAACTCCTCAATCGTCGGCACTTCGCTGGCCTTGAGAACGTTCAAGCGAAACAGCTGCGCTTTGACCGGCAGAAAATTGAAGGTCCGCTCGCCGGCGATCTTGGTTCCTGCAACCACGGTCTTCCACTGCTGGCCGTCCTTGTACTCGATGGCGAACTGCAGCGTGCGCGGATAGGCCAATTCCTTGACCACTGCCCGGTTGACGAGCGTCGGCCGGCCGAGGTCGATTTCCAGCCAGCCGCTGCGGGCATCGGCCGCCGCGCCCCAACGCGTCGAATCATCCCCGTCGACCGCCTTGTCGGCCTCATATCCCACGTCTGGCCATGTGCTGGAGGCCTTGACCGGCTTGCCGGCCGACAGCGGTTCCGGCGGGGCGGGCGGGGGATTCTTGACCATCTCGCCCACCTTGCGAAGGGTTTCCACATCGATCTTGCGGAGTTTTCCTTCGTAGTTGGGACCGACGTCCAGCGAGAAAATGTTACCGTGCTTGGTGGCGCCGCGGTACTCGCGGTAAATGGTCTCGGCCGGCAGGCAGAGATTGTCGTGCTTGGGCAGCGAATAGAACCACATCGCGCCGCCCTCGTGCGGAGGCAGAATCGGATAGGTGAACTCGCCCACCAGAAAACCCTTCACCGGCCCGGGATGCTGCATCTCGCCGGCCCGCAGGTCCGTGCCGTCGCCAGGCTGGCCGCCGTTGCAGCCCACGAAGCAACCGGGTTGAAAACGTTTGACCCAGGCGTTCAATTCCCGGTGCGTGATGCCGGAATGCCCGGCGGCGCAGTCCATCCAGAAGAACTCGATGGGACCGTACTGTGTGCAAAGCTCCTTGAGTTGGGCCTTGACCTTGGCCGGGTCCTGGCCCGTGCCGCCGCCTTGACCGTCACGGGCGCCGGGAAAGGTCCAGTCGCCTTCGGAAAAGTACAAGGCCAGCTTGATGCCGTATTTGTCGCACGACTTGCGTAACTCGGCCAGCACGTCGCGGCCCAGAGGAGACTTGGTCACCTTGCGATCGGTGGTCTTCGTGTTCCAGAGGCAGAATCCGTCGTGGTGCTTGGTGAGGAAGAGGATATAGCCCATGCCGGCCTCCTTGGCCGTGCGGGCCCACTGGTCCGTGTCGCAGCCCGTGGCCTTGAAGAAGGCGACGTCCTTCACGCCGGGCGTCCACTCCTTGCCGGAAAAAGTGCTCAACGACCAGCAGATGAACATGCCCCACTTGAGGCCCTTGAGTTCTTCCGTCCGTTTCGCCATGTCGACGGCGGAGGGCGGCGATTCGGCATGCGCAGGCAGACTGGCAGCGAGAAAGGAAAGAAGCAAACCGGTTGTGATGGGGCGGACGATCATGATTATTGCTCCAGGTTGGAAAGAACCGTAGGGTGGGCCGAGTGCAACGAGTCCCACCATCTTACAGCGTTTCTGATGGTGGGACTCGTTGCACTCAGCCCACCCCTAGGGAAACTTCCAGGTTGGGAACTATTCAGTTCGCCGGTACGCCGTCGAATTTCAGACTATTGATAATCGATTTGAAAACCGGTCCCGCCTCGGCCCATTGCGATTTCGGCGCCACGCACTTCATGAGGCAGGTGCCGCTCTTGGTAGGGAGCAGAACCATCCAGACTCGAAGCGAAGTCTTATGCGTCGAATCATCCTCCTCGTAGGCTACGGAAAACAGCTTATGGCCGTCGATCTGGAAGTGTGTGGTCTTGAAGTCCGGGGCCGTCGCTCCATGCGCGGTAAACGCACCCTTGATTCCGTTCACCATTTGGTCCTCGTGTGCGGAATCCAGGACCAAAGGCGATTTCAGAACGATCAAGTTAATAAACGGCGTGAAGCCTTCACCCCGCGGACCGAGAATACAGCCGACAATTCCTACATCCGGTTCCGCGGGCTTTCTTGCCATTTCCACGATCTTGTCCAACTGCTCTTTGGAAGCAGTTTTCCAGCCTTCGGGGTACGTGAGCCTAAAGCCCTCAGGGTTGACATAATCACCGGCCCGCGCCGACGGCAGCGAGCAGACGATGGCGAACACCGGCGCCAAGAACATCCCGTATCGCATTTTTTCTCCGCGCGTGATGGTGCAGTAGGGTTGGCTTTGGGACCGACGAATCAATAATGGTTGCATTCTCGCCTTTCGCTCCGCGAAAGGCGCGTTCTTTCGCGGAGCGAAAGGCGACACTGCGCCAACCCCTAGCCCGCCTCCACTAGAACACTTTTCGTGGGCGGGCTAAAGCCCAGGCTACGGAAACCGCTTAGTTTGCCGGTACGCCGTCGAATTTCAGACTGTTGATGATCGATTTGATGGCCGGTCCCGCGTCGGCCCATTGCGACTTTAGCGCCCCGCAAGTCATCACACAGCCGCCGTTTTTCGTAGCAAATGCAACCGTCCAGATTCGCATTGGCTTCGTACTGGTCGGATCATCCTTTTCGAAGGCCACAGAAAATAGCTTATGGCCGTCAACTTGGAAGTGCGAAGTTTTGAACTCTGGGGCCGTCGCCCCCTGAGCGGTAAACCCACCCTTCATTCCGTCAATCATGCCTTTCTCGAATGAGTCATTCAGGACAAAAGGGACGTTCAGAATGATCACATTAATATTTGGCGCGAAGTTTTCACTCGGCGGACCGAAGAAATACGCAACAATGCCCGGATCCTTTCCCGCCGCCTTCTTTGTCAGTTCCACGGCCTTGTCCAGTTCTTCCTTGGAAGCAATTCTCCACTTTTCAGGCAGCGTGAGCTTAAAACCTTCCGGGCTTTCATACTCAGCGGCCCGCGCCGACGACAGCGAGCAAACGACGACGAGCACCGGCGCAAAAAACATTCGGTATCGCATTTTAATTCTCCGCGTGTGATCTGGAACGATCCTGTTCGGCTGGCAAACTGAACCGCCAGGGAACCCATTGGAACAATCTGGAGCATAGCAAGTGCAATCGGCTCTGTCAAGTTTTTTGAACCCCCCGTCGTAGAACGGAATTCAATCCTTTGCCTTGTTCTTCTCCGGCAAACGGAATGAATTTCGTTCTACGTAGCCGCGAACTCCGGCGTCACTTGTTTCGGAATCACGCCCGCCGCATATCCGCGGGCGAGCAATTCAGCCACGGCCTGGCGGCCGCGCGGACCCAAATCCAACGTCCAATCGTTGACATACATGGCAACGAATTCGTCGGCCTTGACCGGATCCAGCCCGCGGCCGAAACCGAGCGCGTACTCCAATGCGTCGTGGCGATGCTGCAAGCCGTACCTGATGCTGGCATGTAGCAATCGCTGCACGTCGGCAACGACTTGCGGCCCGAGATCCTTGCGAACCCCGTTGACCCCCAGCGGCAGCGGCAGACCGGTCTCGTCAAACCACCATTGGCCCGTGTCGACGATCAACTCCAGCTTGTGCTGGGCGTAGGTGAGTTGGCCCTCATGGATGATCAGTCCGGCATCGATCGGCTGGCCTTCGTACTGACCGGCAACAACCACGTCCAAGATCCGATCGAACGGCACGACCACCTGGCGAAACTCCTTGCCCAGGCACAGACGCAAGGCCAGGCAGGCGGTCGTGAGGATGCCGGGCACGGCAATCGCCGCGCGGCGATAGGCCTCCAGCGGCTGTTTCGCCCGCGCCACAAGCATCGGGCCATAGCGATCGCCCATGCTCGCCCCGCACGTACACAGCACATATCGATCGGTGAGATGCGCATAGGCATGCACGCTCAGGGCCGTCAGCTCCAATTCGCCGCGGAACGCCCGCTGATTGAGTGTCTCGATATCGACAAGCTCGTGTCGGAAGATGTACGGTCCGGTGTCGATCTTACCGCGGGCCAAGGCGTAGAACATGAAGGCATCGTCGGCGTCCGGGCTATGGCCGACGCGGATTGGCAGGAGGGGATCTTCCACAGGTACTCCTTGCAAGTTTGTCGAAAACGGCAAGTTTACCTTCCCTTCCCGCTAATGGGAAGGATCCAGGTTCGGCGAGGGTCTCCTGACCCCGCCGAAACGTTCGACCGAAGGTCTCCCCATTCGCGCAGGAGACCTTCGGTCGGCGGCGTGGCTCGGTCAGAGACCGGCCACAACAGCGAAAACCGCTGAGTTAATCTGGGTGGTCTGGGACGCAATTGCTGCCTGAGACGATTTTTCTTGCTATACGGGTAATTCCGGCCGATCCGTTTGTAAGGATACTATCGATTTTAACCTCGAGATGCTGCGGAGCATCGTCACGCACTGGACGACAGCTCCGCAGCCCCGTACGGTGAGCGCGGACAATTCCAAACAGGAGACGAACATGACGGCCAGCAGGAAAACCATTTTGGCTCTTGGGCTAATGCTACTTACCTTGGCGGCCGGGGGATCGGTGCTGGGAGCATCATTTATTGGCTGTGGCGGTTCGTCCTGCGAGGCTAACTGCGGTACCGACACCGGTGGCTGTGCAGCTTGCCAAGCCCCTGGTAATCCCGCGTGCAACAGCGGTTGCGGCGCGGGATGCAACGCCAGCGGTGGCTCCGTTGGCAACGCCGGCGGAAACTCGTGTACCCGCTACGTCGTCCCAACCACGTGGGCAGACGATATCCCCCTGCTTGGGGCTTGCGAACCGTATTTCGAAGACTTGTGCGAGACTTGCCGATGTGGCCGTGCACAAGCGGAGGCAAGTGCCCTTTTTATCCACCGTTCGACACCGGGAACGCGGGCGGTTCTGCTCGACGCAAATGGGGCGGACCTGTATGACGCCTCCCGTCTGGACTACCCTTTTGCTGTTGGCCCACGAGTTTCCCTCACCGTCCTGGACTGCGAGGGCTGGGGATTCGAGTCGAATTTCTTCTTCATCGACGGCTGGTCGGCCACGTCCGACATTCCCAACGGTTCGCTGCCCGGCGGGACAGGTACCCTGGTCGTCGACAGCGTCACGAACCTGGCTTTGACCAATGCCCATTTTGAGTCGATCGCCCGGCTTTATAGTGCGGAAACCAATTTCCGCAAGCCGCTTTTTGGCAATCTCTCTTTCTTGGCCGGCTTTCGCTGGCTGGAATTGACCGACAGGTATCTGGCCGAGGGAACCTCCGCCACGACAAGGAATACCATTTCCGAAACGATCCTCACTCATAACAACCTGTACGGTTTCCAGGTTGGCGCCGATGGACCGCTGTTCCAGGAAGCTGATCGGTGGCGAATCACGGGCTTTGTCAAGGGCGGCATCTTCCTCAACAACGCCGACCAGGCAACTTCCCTCTCCGATCCCGGCGGACTTGGTTCCCGGGCCGTCAACAACAATGAGATTAGTGCGGCGTTCTTTGGAGAAGCTGGCGTTATCGGCTACCTCCAAATTACCAAACACCTGGCTGCCAGCGGCGGGTACCAGGTAATGTTCGTCAATGGCGTGGCCCAGCCGGTGAACCAGCTTTCGGGCACCAATCTCGCCAATTCCACCGCGACCGTCGATGCCAGCGCCGGACTGTTCTACCATGGGGCCACCGCCGGCTTGGAACTGACCTGGTAGACGCGCCTGCTTGTAGTCCTGCCTTTAACGCGATTCCCGAGCCCCATTTCCGCCTAGACGCGGGACTACGAGCTCAGCGGCCCATCCGGTTCCGCCTCAGGAACCGGAAGAGCCGAAAAAGGCGCTTAGGTGAAACGCTTGGCCGAAATTCGCGCCAGCCCTCGGTTTTCCGGGGAATTGACCCCTCGGAGGTACGCCGATAAACTTAGAGAAGCTGCCGTTTTCGCGCCGGGCGCGGTGGCTGGCAGCTTTTGGTAACGTTTACGGGCATTTCCAGAACTCGTGGTCGGATCGGGCGGCCATGGATCTCATGTATTTCAAGCGCTATCGCATGGAAATCACGCTGGCCGGCCGAGATTTGACCCCCCGGCAGGCACCCGATGGCTACCGTTTCGAAGCGTGGAATCCAGGCTTGTTGGAGGCCTTCGCGGAGGCCAAATATCTGAGCTTTCGCAGCGAGATCGACGCCAACGTCTTTCCCTGCCTGGGAGAACTGGACGGTTGCCGCCGATTGATGCGCAAGATCGTCCGCAAACCGGGCTTTCTTGCGGGAACGACCTGGCTTCTGACGTACAGGGCACCCGCGGGCACCATGTACCCATGGTCGGCGGGTTGCAGCCGGGCACCATGTACTCATGGTCGTGGTCGGCTGCCGGAGTTCTGCGGCACCGTGCAGGGGATCCGCGATGTCAGCGGATTGGGCGCCATCCAGAACCTGGGCATCACACCGGAGCATCGAAACGGGGGATTGGGCACGATTCTACTCTTCCACGCCTTGCAAGGATTCCGCCAGGCCGGCATCGGCCGCGTTTTCCTGGAAGTGACCGCACAGAACGACGGTGCCGTGCGGCTTTATCGGCGGCTTGGCTTTGTAACCGTGAAAACCGTGTACAAGGCCGTCGAGCACGTATACTCGTAAGAAATGCGAAATACAAGACAAATCCAAATACAGAATTGCAAAGGCCCAAAACGGTTTTGATCATTCCGAATTTGCATTTTTGAATTTGTTTCGGATTTCAAGTTTTGTCCGTCATTCCGCCTAGGTTTTCCCCGTGACCACCCCGATTCTCTCGCAGGTTTTTCCCAACGGCCTGGTGCTTCTGGCGCAACCGATGGATTGGCTACAGTCAGCCGCCTTCTCGTTCCTTGTGCCGGCGGGGTGTGTCTACGAGCCCGCGGTGCGGTCGGGACTGGCCGCGTTCACTTGCGAAATGACGCTCCGTGGGGCGGGGCCGCGCGATAATCGGCAGTTCGTTCTCGATTTGGACAACTTGGGGGTCGTGCATCATGCCTCGGTATCCAGTGCGCGGGTGTCGTACGGTGGGGCCACGCTGGCCGAGAACTTGCCCGCCGCGTTGGCCATTTTCGCGGACGTTTTTCGGCGGCCGCACCTGCCGTCCGAAGAATTGGAAGCCTGCCGGCAGACCGTGCTGCAAAGTCTGCGATCGGTCGAAGACGAGCCTTCGGAAAAGGTCATGATCGAGCTTTTCCGCCGGCATTATCCCGACCCCTGGGGCCGCTCGTCGCTGGGCGAGCAGGAGGCCCTGGAGACGATCGGCCTGGAGGAAATCCGAGGTTTCTTCCAGCGGCAGTTCCAGCCCCGGGGCACCATTCTCGGGGTTGCCGGCCGAGTGGAGTGGGAGCCGCTGAAGGACCTCGTCGGCACGCTGTTGGGCGACTGGCAGCCGGCCGACGACGCGGCGCTGGCCGAGCGACCGGCCCCAGGCGGCTATCTGCACGTCCCCTACGATTCGGCCCAGACGCACATCGGCATCGGCTATGCGAGCGTGCCGTATCGCCATAGCGACTATTTTCAGGCATGGGGCGCGGCCGGGGCCTTGGGCGGCGGCATGAGCTCGCGGTTGTTTACCGAGGTCCGCGAACGACGCGGACTGTGCTACAGCGTTTATGCCAGCTACCACACCTTGCTCGATTGGGCTGGCGTGTTCTGCTATGCCGGCAGCAGTGCCCAGCGGGCCCAGGAAACGCTCGACGTGACCTTGAGTGAATTGCGGCGGCTTGCGGCAGGCATCGAACCCGGCGAACTGCAGCGGCTCAGGGCCCGTATCAAGACCGAATTGATCATGCAGCAGGAGTCGAGCTTTTCGCGCAGTTCGTCGATCGCCCGCGAGTGGTATCACATCCACCGCGCCCGCACGCTCGACGAACTGGAGCGGATAGTCGACGGCCTGACTTGCGAGAGCATCAACGACTACCTGGCGAAGAATCCGCCAGGGCATTTCACAATCGTAACCGTTGGACCGCACGAGCTGCAGGTGCGCTCGTAGGCCGGAACAAGCGCAGCGCAGTTCCGGCATGCCGGTAACACAACGCGACGACTGCAACGAATACACGCCGGAACTGCGCTGCGCTTGTTCCGGCCTACGTAACCACGCAACTGCCAAGCTATGGAATTCCTTACACACGTGTTGCCCAATGGCCTGGAGATCGTCGCCGAATGCAATCCCAAGGCGTACTCGACGGCATTGGGGTTCATTGTCAAGACCGGGGCCCGCGACGAGAGCGACGAGATCGCCGGCGTGAGCCATTTTCTCGAACACATGGCCTTCAAGGGCACACCGACCCGCTCGGCGGACGACGTGAACCGCGAGCTCGACGAGATCGGCTCGCACTGCAACGCCGAGACGTCGGAGGAGACGACCGTCTATTACGCGCCGGTGCTGCCGGAGCACCAGACTCGGGCGACCGACGTGCTGGCCGACATCCTCCGCCCCTCGCTCCGCGAGGCCGACTTCCAGACCGAGAAGAAGGTGATCCTGGAAGAGATCCAGAAATTCGAGGATCAGCCGCCGTTCGGGGCCGACGAGAAGTGCCGTGCCGCCTTCTTTGGCGATCACCCCTTGGGCCGCAGTGTGCTGGGCACGATGGCCAGCATCGAGGCCCTGCCGGTGACGGCGATGCGCGATTACTTCCGTCGCCGCTACGCCCCGGGCAACATCGTTTTGGCCGCGGCCGGCCGGGTCGATTTCGATGCCCTGGTTGCCGATTGCCGGCGGACCTGCGGCAGTTGGGAGCCGGCCGATTGTCCGCGGGTAATCGAGCCGGCGCAGCCGCGCAAGGGGTTTCATCGCCTCACGCGGGCCTCGGCCACGCAGCAATATCTCTTGCAGATGTCGCTCGGTCCCGCGGCACACGACGACGATCGCTATGCGGCCAAGGTCCTGGCGATCATCCTGGGCGACGATTCCGGCAGCCGGCTTTACTGGGAGCTGGTCGATCCGGGCATGGCCGAAATCGCCGAGCTGAGCCACGGCGAGTTTCAAGGGGCGGGTGTCTTCTTCACCCAGATCTGCTGCGCTCCGGAAGATGCCGACGAGGTCTACCAACGGGTGTCGGGAGTTTACCAGACGGCCCATGCCGAGGGCATTACGCAGGCCGAGCTCCAACAGGCGAAGAACAAGGTCCGCTCGCAACTTGTGCTTTCCAGCGAGCGGCCGGGCCGGCGGATGTTCGGCGTCGGCGGCGACTGGGTCTATCGCCGCGAGTATCGCTCGCTGGAAGAGGACCTCGATCTGTTCGCGTCGATTCGACTCGATCAGCTTGCCGAGGTGCTGCAGCGATATTCGCTGCTCGAGGGGACGGCGCTGACCATCGGCCCGGAGTGACTGGAGCTCGTAGGCCGGAACAAGCGCAGCGCTGTGCGGCATGCTGGCAACACGACACGATGATCGCAACGAATACGTGCCGGAACTGGGCTGCGCTTGTTCCGGCCCACGCAACTCCATCAGCCGTCGGCGTCAAAATTGGTTCCCAAATCACCGGTTTTGACCGACGGGGCAGCAATGGTCGGAGCCGTGCTCGCGGCTTGCCACTGGGCTTTGGTCGCATTTTGGGACGTTTTTCCCGTGGCTCGGTCGATCTTGAACTGCAAGGAGGCTTTGAAACAGTCCGTTGTGGAGGAACACTGCGACATCGGAGTCGATTCCGGGTTGGCAGGGATGTTTTATAACTATAGCTCTTGACAATAATCGACTGCCCGAATTCGCCTTCATTTGTCGAAGCGTTGCTGACGGACTTCCTCTGGTTGTAGGGGTTATAACGCGGAAATGGCGAGCGGGAAGGCCGCGAAGACGGCGGTGAAGCCACGTAGGCCGGAACAAGCTGGCGCAGTTCCGGCATGGTTTCTGCCGTTTCGAGAAACGTAGGCATGGGAAGCCTTGCCTATTGATCGTCGCGGTGCCGATCCCTGCCGGAACTGCGCAAGCTTGTTCCGGCCTATCGAACTGTGCAAGCTTGTTCCGGCCTACCGAACTGCGCAAGCTTGTTCCGGCCTGCGTACCTTACCCTTTGGCCCGTAACGACTTGCGAATACCGGCAAGACTCTGTTTTCCGGTGGCAATCAACTCCCACCAGTCGCCTTTCGCTTCCCCCGCCGAGGAAATCTCCGGAAATCTCGCAACTGCTCTTTACGGCAAGCGAACAAGTGGGCAGAATACGCCCCTCCCTGAAAGCCGTTTCTGGTCTACCGAGAGGGTCACACGGGCCAGGCGCAGGGAGGGGAGAAACGCGCCGGTCAAGGAAGACCCACCGCCAAAGCAAGGAGCGCTTACAAGTGAAAAGAACTCTTCTGTCGTCGGCCATCGCGGCCGTAATGTTCGCCGTCTGTTTCGCCTGGATCTGCTTCACCAGCGGCCAGGCCGCGGCCCAACCACCTGTTGCGCCTGTCGCGCAAGGTCCGGGCGGCATCGCCCTGGTCGATGTCAACTTCATCTTCAAGAAGCACGCCCGCCTGCATGACGGATTAAAGGCGTTGCAAAGCGAGGCGGAAAATGTTCAAAAAGGCTTCGAGGGGCAACTTCGGGACCTGCAGCAGGAAAGCCAGAAGTTGGCCCAGTTGAAGGTCGGTTCGCCCGAGTATCAGGCCCTGGAAGAGCAGTTGGTGAGCAAGAAGTCGATCATCCAAGGGCAAATCGCCTTGAAGCGCAAGGAATTCGAGCAGAAAGAGGCCCACATGTACTTCACCGCTTATCGCGAGATCACCGACGAGGTGACGTACTTCTGCCAACAGCGCGGCGTTGCCCTGGTGTTGAACTACAGCCGCGACGCTATCAACGACCAAGTTCCGCAAGATGTCGCCAGGGGCATCAGCAACAAGGTGGTTTACTGCAACAGGGGCCTCGATATTACGGACATCATCCTGCCACGCTTCGTGCGCACCGAGGGAGCCGACAACCGTCCATCGCCCATTGGTGTTGGCGTCTACCCACAGCCACACTAACAGGATGGTTCTGCTATTCGCAGGCCCGGCAAGGATGCCGGTTCCCAGCATCACAAGTTCGCTTTTTTGTCATGGATGACTGGCAGGGGATGGAAGCAAGACGCAACCAGCGGACGTTATCGGCCACGGCGGCGGTCGAAGGGATTGGCTACTGGAGCGGGCGCGATGTCCGCGTCGAGTTCCGCCCGGCCGAACCGCGGCAAGGGATCGTCTTCATACGGTCCGATCTGCCGGGACGGCCGCGGATTCCGGCCGCAGTCGCCAATCGCATCGAGATGCCGAGGCGGACCGTGCTCCGCTGCGACGAGGCATCGGTCGAGATGGTCGAGCACATCATGGCCGCCCTGGCCGGCATGCACGTCGACAATTGCGAGGTCTGGGTCGATCAGCCCGAAATGCCCGGTTGCGACGGTTCGGCGCAGGCCTTCGTCGCGGCCATCCAGCAAGCGGGCATTGTCGAGCAAGACGCTCCGCGTGAGCTTTTCGTGGTGCGGCAGACCTTGCGTTTGGGCAATGAAGATTGCTGGATCGAGGCCCGGCCGGCGGGCGGCGGCAAGACCGTCATCCACTACGAATTGGACTACGGCAGCGGCAACCCCATCGGCCGGCAGTCGCTGGAAGTGACGCTTTCTCCCCGCTACTTCCACGTGAGCCTGGCCTCCAGCCGGACGTTCATGCTGCAGCGCGAGGCCGCCGCCTTGCAGCAGCAGGGGTTGGGACAAAGGACCACCTTCAACGATCTATTGGTGTTCGACGCGGACGGCCCGATCGGCAACGCCCTGCGGTTCCCCGACGAATGCGTCCGTCATAAAATCCTCGACATGGTGGGCGACTTCGCCCTGGCCGGCTGCGATCTGGCCGGGAGTTTCGCCGCCTACCGCAGCGGACATCGCCTCAACGCCGACCTGGTGCGGGCGATGTTGCAAACCTCACCCGCGATGCGGGAAACATCACCCGCGATGTTGGACAATTCCAGTGCCTTGAAACGATGTGCCTAAAAGAAGAATAAGGAGCAGCGGCGATGGCGACCCGCATTGCCGAGAATGTTTCGATCGACCCCCGCGCAGAGATCGACGACGACGTCGAGATCGGCCCCTTCTGTATTATCGGGCCGAAGGTCCGCATCGGCCGGGAGTCGAAGCTGGAGGGCAACGTCACCCTGATGGGCGACGTGACCATCGGCCAGCGTAATCACATCTACCCCGGCGCGGTGATCGGCGGCGAACCGCAGGACCTGAGCTACCGCGGCTCGAACACACGCGTCGTCATCGGCGACGACAACGTCATCCGCGAATGCGTGACGATCAACCGCGCCAGCGAGAAGGAAGAGGGGGTGACACGCGTGGGGAGCCACAACTTCCTCATGGGCTGCTGCCACATTGCCCACGACTGCCAGTTGGGCGATCACATCGTGATTGCCAACGGCACGCTCCTGGGCGGACACGTCCACATTCACGACCACGCCTGGCTTTCCGGAATTGTCGGCATACACCACTTCTCCACCATCGGCAGCTTCGCCTTCGTCGCCGGCATGAGCGCCGTGCGGCACGACGTGCCTCCCTACATGCTTGTGGAAGGCTATCCGGCCAAGCCCCGCTGCATCAACGCGGTCGGCCTGAAGCGAAACAACTTTCCCCCGCACGTGATCCAGTCGCTATCCGAAGCCCATCGCCTGCTTTACCGGGCGAAAGTCGGCTTGGACAACGCCTGGGAGATCCTTCGCAACAACGGCCAACTGGTTCCGCAGGTGAATCACCTGCTGAGCTTCGTGCAAAGCCAGCACGAAGGGATGCACGGCCGCGGGCGCGAACATCGGCGGGCAGCGTAAGGGAAGTGCTTAGTACTTAGTATTTGGTACTTAGTACTTAGTACTTAGCTCTGAGCTTTAAGTTCTACGTTCTATGTTCTAAGCTCTACCGCCATGCCTCTTCGCGTTGCTGTGATTGGTGCCGGCCGCTTGGGCGGCTTTCATGCGCAGAAACTGGCCCGCATGGCCGGCGTGGAGCTCGTGGCCGTGGTCGATCCACTGGCCGCCAACCGCGATCGGCTGGCCGCCGAGTTGCACACCGCCGCGCTGGCTTCCCACCGCCCTCTTCTGGGCCGCATCGATGCGGCGGTGATCGCCTCGCCAACCCTGCTGCACCATCCGTTGGCCGTCGAGCTTCTGGAAGCCCGCTCGCACCTGCTCATCGAGAAACCGATCTGCACAACCGTGGCCGAGGCCGACGAACTGGTCGCCTTGGCCCGGCGAGAGCAACGTGTGCTCCAGGTTGGGCACGTCGAACGATTCAATCCGGCGCTCGCCGCGGCAACCCCCCACACCCGCAATCCAAGATTCATCGAGGCCGTGCGGGCGTCTGGCTTTACCTTCCGCTCGATGGACGTCGGCGTGGTGTTGGATCTGATGATCCACGACATCGACGTCGTGCTCTCACTGGTCCGCTCGCCTTTGCGGTCGGTCGACGCCTTGGGCGTTGCGATCCTGGGCGGCCACGAGGACATTGCCCATGCCCGCTTGGAATTCCAATCCGGCTGCGTGGTCAACTTATCCGCCTCGCGGGTCTCCTACGAACCGGCCCGCACGATGCAGATCTGGGCCCCGCGGGCCTATGCCAGCGTCGATTTCGGCACGCGGACGACGACCCTCGTGCGGCCCAGCGAAGCGCTGCTCCGCGGGGAATTCCATGCCGATCGGCTGACGCCCGAGCAGGTAGAGCATTATAAGACACACTTGGCCGAAGAGCACCTGCCGCGAGAGCAACAGACGTTCGACGCCGTCGACGCCCTGGCCCTGGAGCTTGAGGACTTTGTCGACAGCGTCCTCTCCGCCCGGCAGCCGCGGGTCAGCGGCGAGGCCGGCCGCGACGCCCTGGCCGTGGCCGAGCAGATTCTGGTGAGCATCGCCAACCGCGGCCGGGATCCTGCCTGGCAGCCGGCCAGCGCTCCTGCGGGGGTTCCCTATCCGCGGGTTGTTCCCGCGCCGCACTTCGACGTGGCGATCATCGAGCGACGGCAAAGCGAGCGCAAGGCGGGCTGAAGCATAGGGCGCATCCGGCGGATCGGACGGATCTGACCGATCGGTCCGATGCGCCATGCCGGGTGTGATGAATCCGACGTTTCTCCTCTTACGCCAAGTCCCGATCTTCAAACATCAGCAGCGCAGCCAACATGGCCAGCGAACTGTAGGCCAGACAGTATAGCGCGGCCAGGCCGAGATAGGCCATGGGAACGTTTTCACCCGTGGAGATCGGCCCATAAATATTGAAATGGTCCAGCACGGGCAGGACGGCTGCCAAGAGATCGGCGATGAAGGTGACGATCGCCATCTGTCCTATGGCCGACTTGGCCAGCATCGGCACGAGATGCCCCAGCACGTAAATCGAAAAACAGATCACCAGATTCGGCAGCATTCCCAACCGCGTGGAGATGGCCACGCTGATCGAAACCATTACGGTCGTTTCGAAAAAGGCCAGAACCAGGCCCGGGGCGACCCGCTCGACCTCTTCCAGGCACTGCTGCGAATTCGGCTCCGGCTCGGACGTTTCCCGCGCGTCGTACGACTTCTTGAACGACACGCTGCCCAAGAAGAAGATCCCCAGCACGATGAACAGGATGGCTACCGGCCCAAGGATGCCGAGGAACTTGCCCACAACAAAATCGCGGCGGCTGATCGGTTTGCAAAGCACGGTGAGCGCCGTGCGGCCTTCGATCTCCTCGGCCAACGATACGCTGGCGGTCCAGAGCCCAAGAATGATCGACAGCAACATCACCAGCGTCAGGCCGTTCTCCTCCACCACCTTGGTGTCCTCGTTGAACGTGAAATAGGGGATGTACAAGGACAAAAGCAGCAGAGCGATTCCCCCAAACAGGAGGATGTAGAACAACGGCTGCAGGATGGCTTCCTTGCCGGTCGTCCAGGCGATGGCGGCGATCTTGGGAAAGGCCCACTGCAAGAGGGCAAACAACACGGCCAGGGCCGCGGCGGCCATGATTCCGCCCCAGCCTATTTGCCAGAACGGCTTGACCCATACGGGAGTGTTCGCAAAATCGAATAAAGCAAAGGGCAGCGATATCCCTGACATGATCTCTTCTCTCGCTCAACTGGTTGCTAACCCGAATCGCAAGCGAGGAACTTCACCCGGCCCTCGCCGACCGTGCAAGCATGGTGCCCGCTTCGGGTTAGTATTTCAAAACCGCACGTCAAAACCAGAAAACACGCCGGTTGCCCGGGAGGGAGTTTCGCGAACGCCGCGAATATAGCGGCCCATCTCGGCCTGGATGGCCCGCAGCATCGCCCGAACCTCCTCCGCACGGCCTTCGACGACAATCTCGACGCCGCCATCGGGGAGGTTCTTGACATACCCCGTTACGGCAAACTGCCTGGCGATCGAACGTGCCGTATAGCGGAATCCAACCCCCTGCACCCGTCCCGAGTAGTAAACTTCGCGGCGTTCGGCCTCCTCGTCCGGCTCCATCTGCGGCTTCTCCAAAGATTCAAGTATAATGCTTCTCAGGTAGAGTGCAAACCATGTCCGCGTCCCGTGTTCATATTGTATTGGCCACCTACCAGGGTGAGAACTACCTGCCCGAAATGCTGCACAGCCTTCGGACCCAGTCGCACTGCGACTGGACCTTGCTCGTCCGCGACGACGGCAGCACGGACGCCACGCGGCAGATCCTGCACGACGCAGCCAAAGAGGACCAACGGATCGCCGTCGCCCAGAACGATGGCCTGCGGCGGGGCGCCGTGGGGAACTTTGCCTGGCTCTTGCAAGAGGCATGGCATGAGGGGGCCGACTATGTCCTGCCGGCCGATCAGGACGATATCTGGAATGTGGACAAAGTCGCTCGGCAGGTGCAGGCTTTGCAAGCGGCGGAAGCCGGCGGCGGGCGGGCGGTGCCGCAACTGGTCTATTGCGATGCCGCGGTGGTCGATGCCCAGCGGCGGCCGGTGCATGCGTCGTTCCTGCGCCAGAACCGGTTGCCCAATGGGTCCGGCCGGCCGTTGAAAACGCTGCTGGGCCGCAGCTTTTTGCTGGGCTGTGCCTGTGCCGTGAATCGCCCGCTCCTGGAGTTGGCCTTGCCGCAGCCCGAGGTCGCGGCTTCGCACGATTGGTGGCTGGCCCTCTGTGCGGCAAGTGCGGGCCGGATTACGTGTCTCGATGCACCGTTGCTGGAGTATCGCCGCCACGCGGCCAGCGCCAGTCAGGCGGCCTTTTGGAGCCTGTTGCACGGCAGTCGGACGGGATGGCGAAAGCGTTGGCAGATCGGCTGGAAGAGCTTCTTGCGCTCGCTCGCACAGGCGCGGGCATTGCGCGACCGTTTGCATGAGCGAAAGGTTGCCGCCGGCGAAGAGGGGGAACTGCTGGAGGCCTTCTGTCGGATTCTGGAGCAGCCCGGCCGGTGGCGGAGAATTCGAGACTTGCACCGCTTGGGTGTGCCGGCCATCGGTTGGCCGCGGCGGTTGTTGTTCGATTGGTGCCTGCTCACCGCCCCATCGTCGTCAGTACGCTCTGAAACGTGAATGTCGCCTTGAAGCGGCGGTCGAGCTCCGCGGCCTTCTCGCGCAAGGCGGTTGGCGTGAGCCGCGTCTTGCCCCAGGTGCAGACGACGATCATGTTGGGGGTCGGGGCCTTGAACGTATAGACCTGGGGGTAAGCGCTGCGAATGGTGGCCAGATCGTCGTTCGTGCGCTGGTGGATGTTCAAATTGATGACCACGATGCCCTCCGGCGTAAGCTGCTCGTGGAGATTCTTGTAGAATTCGACCGTCTTCAGCCGCAGCGGCTGGCCCGTGGCGTCGGTCTTCTCGGAAGGCTTGAGGAAGGCGTCCATGTAGATCACGTCGTAACGGGTCTTGTTCGATTTGAAGTACAGGAAGGCATCTTCCGTGATAATGGTCGTGTTCTTCCGCGTGCGGACGCCGAAGAATTTCTCGGCCAGTTGTACGACTTTTTCGTCGATCTCCACCGCGTCGATCTTCGTCTCCGCATCGTAGTGTTCGTAGAAGTGGATCATGGCCCCGCCGCCGAGGCCGACGATCAAGACCTGCTTCTGCTGCGGCATGAAGAAGTAACTGGCGAACATCAGCCGGCTGTACTGCGTCACCAGCTCGTAAGGCCTCTTCATGTTCAAGACGGACTGGATCTGTTCCACGCCATTGTCGCGCACGAAGTTCATCGAGCGCAGGCTGCCCTGGCGGCGGACGCGAATGTGCGAGTAGTCGCTCCGGACGTTGGCCTCGATCACGCCCGTGCCCAGTCCGGCCGCATCGACGCGCGGCCAGGAACTCAAAGCGGCCAGAACCAGCAGAGCGATGGAAATCTCCTTCATGCGTCTATTATACCTTCCACAGTCTGCTGGGTTGGAACTGGTGATCGGCGGTGAAGAGGCGGCGATAGCCCAACAAAACGACGCTGAATGTGCTCAGCGCCGTGGCCGCCGCCATGAGGAACATGATCATGATCTGGTAGCGGGCTGCCTGACCGGGGTCCTGGCCGGCGATCATTTGCCCGGTCATCATGCCGGGCAGGCTGACCAGTCCGGCAACCATCATCGTATTGACGGTAGGGACCATGCCGACGCGGACGGCCTGCTGGACGGCCCATCGGCCCGACTCCCAGCGGGTTGCTCCCAGGGCCAGCAGGGTCTCGACCTGGTCGCGTTTGCCGGCCAACTCGTGGGTCACGCGGTCCAGGCTGAGCGAAACGGCGCTGATCGTGTTGCCCAGGATCATGCCCAGCAGCGGTATGGCGTAGCGCGGATTGTACCACGACGGGTGGTCCGCCGCTCCCTGGACCTGCACGACGCCGAACAGGGCAATGGCCGTCATCAGCCAGCTCGTGGCCCACATCGAGATGATGCTGTCGACCCAAATACCGTGGTAGCGACGGTTGTTCCGCCGCACGGCCGAGATGCCGGCAATGAGCGTCATGGACGACATCATCGCCAGCACGAAGTACCAGGCCCGGCCGGGTGCGAAAAGCCATTCCAGCACGTAGCCGATCAAAAGCAGTTGGGTCGTGGTGCGGACGGCCGCCAGCAGGAGCCGTTGGCCCAAGCCGAGACGCAGCGCGGCCGAGATTGTGGCGCTGATCAGGATCAGCGACACGGCGATCGACAGTTGCCAGGCGCTAAGCTCGATAGGTTGTTGCATAACGGTTTCCTCACGGCGGAGCGTGAGGAGTACGTACCACCCGCCCGGCTTCCATGCGGATGGCCGCGTGGCCGGCGCGCCGGGCCTGGGCCTCGTCATGGCTGACCCAGATCATTGCACGTTGACGGCTCTGGGTCAGCCAGCGGTCGAGCAGTTGTTCCACGGCCGTCGCCGTGGGACCATCCAAGGCGGCCGTCGGCTCGTCGAGGAGCAAGATCGTGGGATCGAGTTGTAACGCCCGGACGAGGGCCGTGATCTGGATTTCGCCGCCAGAGAGCTCGGCGACCTTCTTCTCCAGGAAGGCCGCATCGCGTCCCAGGGCGGAAAGCAAGTCTTCCACCCGGCGACGGTCATACTTCCGCTGTCGATGAACATTCAAGGCATAAGGTCTCCGCAAGGCGGCATCCACCGTATCTTCGATCAATGCCGCTCGCTGATGGAGGTAGATCACCGAAGCCCTGTAGCGGGGTATCGCATCGTGGTGTATTCCATGGCCACGGAAGCGAACTTCTCCCCGATCCAGGGGGTCCAGCCGGCCCAACGCCCGCAAGAACAGCGTTTTCCCCCCTCCCGAAGGGCCTGTCAGCACCAGCCGCGCTCCCGGCTCAATCGCCACGGTGACGTCGTCCAACAGCCACGTCTGGCCATCCGGGTGACGACGGCCGATATGATCGGCTTCCAAGATCATGCCACTGCTTGGCATAAGTTCTCCGGATCTTGTCGCATGAAGGGTGGCATGGGAGAATATCAGTTTACAACGATCAGCGCCAGACTCCAACGGGTCTGCCGCAGGGCTTCGGAGTCGATCAAACATGAAGGTTGTGCCCCTGGACGATAAAGTGGTCATCAAAAGGCTCGATTCCGCAGATAAGACCGCTGGCGGAATCGTGCTGCCTGACGCCGCGCGGGAGAAACCGCAGCAGGGACGCGTCTTATCGGTAGGCGACGGGCGATTGCTCTCTTCCGGCAGCCGGGCCCCCCACCAGGTCAGCGAGGGGGACCGAGTACTCTTTCAGCGGTGGGCCGGCGCCGATGTGGTGATCAACGGGCAGGATCTGTTGATCCTCAGCGAGGACGAGATCCTCGCGATTGTAACGTAGACATTCTTGCCACACGGAAAACTACTTAGACCGCGAACAAACGGTCCAGGTCTTCTCCGGCCAGCACGGCATCGACCCCGGCGGCCACCGGCCTGTCCGACGCATTCGCGGCAGAAACATGCGGCACCGATCGATCGGCCACGACCGTCGCCGAGTGATTCTCGTAGACTCCGCTCGCCGGCAGGCTGACGGCGGATGTCGCTGCGCCAGCCGGGACCGTGGTCCACGCGGCAACGGAACTGACCTTCGTCGCCACGGAAGGCGAAGCCAAAGCTCCGCTTATGGCGGCCGGAATGCTCGCGGCGGCGGCCAAGGAGGCGCTCAGGTTGCCGCTGCTGATCGGCGCCGAACCTGTGGTAGCCGCCGTGACGAACCCCCCGCACGTCGCCTCGAGTTGACTCCAACTCAAGACGCCAGGCTGGTCGCAGCCCCAGGGGTTGTACAAGGTGAACAGATTAGCCGAGGCGTTGTAGCCGATCACGGCATAGGCGTGCGAGCCGTACAGTCCATAGGGCAGAGTGTCGGCGGAATTGTTGGAGCTGTCGGTACCGATGGTCACGGCCTGGTTCGCGGCCAGGGCACTGATCATCGCCTGCTGGGTCGAGGCCGTGAGATTGTAATCGGTGGCATTGTGCCCCAACACCTGGGCGTCTACCGTGGCCATCCAGCCGCCCTCGATCGAGGCGTAGACATTCTGGCCGTCGCGGCCTGCGTTGCCGGTCGCGTTCCATTCGGCATAGGCCTTCTCGGCCAGCGGGATCCAGAGCGAGTTGGTCGGGCTGGAAGCGTTGAAGCCGTAGTCGGCGTAGACGAACACGCCGTTGGAGTAGGTGGGCAGCGCGCAATTGACGGTCACGTAATCGGCGGTGCCGGCGCCGCTGGTAAAGCCGTCGCTGACGGTGCCGTTGGAGTTGTAGAACGTCCCGTAGCTGCCGCCGTAGAAACGGACGGTGTACGTGCCGTCGCCGTTGTTGATGAACATGTCCTCGATGGCCGCCGGGTTGCTGTCGGCGATCGTGCCCAGCGACGAGATAAAGTAGCAGTCGCCGAGTTCGCCCTGGAACTCGTCGTTATGCGAAGGGGTGTTGGGGAAGAGCGAACCCGAGGCCATCGTGTAGGTCAGAGAGCTGCTGGTCAGCGCCGGCAGATCGGTGCCCAGGAACCACTTGTCGATGAGCTTGTCGAGTTGCGCGGCGGAACTGCCGGCAACCAGGTTGCCCAGGGGGGCGCCCTGGTACTGGGCATTGGCCGGGTTGCCGTTGACCACGTCGCCGGCCAGGACCTGGACGTAGTTCGGCATGTTGTATTGGGCGGCGTCGGCAAGGATCGTCTTCAGGTCGGACAGGTCCGTGGCGCTCACCGTACCGTTGGTCCCCACGCTGGTCAGGATCTGAATCATATCCGCGCGGTTGAGCGAGCCGTCGGCGTCGAGTTTCTGCACGAGGGCTGCCAGAACAGGGTCTTTCAGCCCGCCAGGGGCGGGACTCGGCGCGGGATCGGGCGCTGGTGAGGGCGACGGCGCGGCGACGGTCACCTTGGCTCCGCCCGCGACCGAGCCGCCACCCGCGAGCGGGCACCCGGCCGCGACGTTATACGTGCCGGCCGTGCTGGGGGCCGTGAAGAGCCCGGTGGAGCCGATCTTGCCACCGCTGGCACTCCAGGCGAACGTGGGCTGGGTAGTCATCGCCCGCTGGAACTGGTCGAGGCCTTGGGCGTTGAATTGCTGGGTGGCGCCGCTTTGAATGCTGGCAGTGCCCGGCGTGACCACGATGCTCGTGAGCGTCTGCTTGACGGTCACGGTCACGGCTTGCGAAACGACGTCGTGGGAGGCATCGGTCTCCTTGGCGGCGAGCACGTACGTGCCGGCCGCCGAGAAGTTGACGGTGGTCGTCGAGCCGCTGACGGCGAATTTCGGGACCGCGGCGCCGCCCGGCAGGGTGGTGGCAGTCCAACTGAGCGTGGTCGTCGTCGACATCAGGTTGTGAAACTGGTCTTGGAATTGGGAGACAATGAATTGGGCCGATGTGCCGCTGACGACGGCGCTGCCGCCGACCTGGTTGACGGCGATATATGTTGGTTCGGCAAGGACGAGGATCGCGGCCGAGGTCGCGACCTGCCCGCCGTTGCCGCTGGCTGAAACACTGACGCCATAGGAGCCGGCCTTGCCAAAAGTGAGGGTTTCCGTGTTGCCGCTGCCGGCCAGCGACGGCTTGGCTCCGGCTGGATACAACGTCGGAGACCAACTGAAGGAGGGCTGGGTCGCCAACTGATTGCCGAACTGGTCCAGGGCCACGGCGCGGAGCGTTTGGCTCGTGCCGGTCACGTCCAGAAGCGAATTGGGATTGACGAGGACGTTGGCGCCGGAGTAGAGGGAAATGCTGGTCAGCGCCGGCACGACGGTGACGTTCAGACTGCTGGCGACCGACAGTCCGCTGGGGTCGACGATCGTCACCTTAAGGCCGTAAACGCCCGCCTCGCTGAAGGTCACCGTATCATTCTGTGCGGCGTTGGTGCCGTTGACGCTGAATTTGGCCGAGCCGCCCGCGGGCGTGCTGGTGACCGTCCAGTTGTAAATCAGGGTCGAGGCGCCTTGCGCGTCGTTGCCGAGGACCGAAAGCGTAGTTGTCTTGCCGGTGACGTAGCCCGAGCTGTTCACGCCGGCGGTCGCCGGTTTGGTCACGGTGGGCGGCGTGGCGGTCGGTGTCTTGGCATCCAGGCCCGTTTGGCCGCCCGGCGGCAGCGCCAAGACGTGCGGGTAGCTCATCGGGCTGAGTGCCGCCAGTACGGTGCGGGGTTCAAGCTGCTCGCCGCGCAGCAGACGGGGGGCGCGAGGTGTACTTCCGCCGACCATGGGTACATGGTACCCGGGCGCGGTGCGAGCGGCCAGTGGACATGATATGGCTCCTGGGGACGAGGCCACGAAAGACCGGGGATGATCGGCGCAGGAAGAGTCGAAACAGCGTGCCGAGGCGATTCCGAGATAAGTTCGCCCGACGGCGCCTGGGATCGGCCGGCCGCAGGGCGAGTCGATTCGCCTCCGCATCTAAAACCTAGGTCAGGTTTTGGCCTGAGGCAAATGGAAAGGCGAGAAGTACAAATCGCATGCGAGAATTGGATGGCCGAATTGTAGGATGGACCTCCGAGTCCGTCCCCTGTAGCCTACGCGAACGCTGTCGAGCCAAGTAGGGTGGGCCGAGTTTTACGAGTCCCACCAAGAACACGCCACATCAAGGAATCAAGGATCGTGGGACTCGTTTCACTCGGCCCACCCTGCTCGGATGGCGCCGGGGCCGCTTACGTCTGAATCGCAGCGTCCCTTGTAGCCTATGCAAACACTGTCGAGTATACTAACGAGACTGGCGCAATCGACGCCAAGAGCGGCCTTGCCGCAGCGAGGATCGGCAACGCGGGATAAACCGGAGAAGGAACGGAACGCGATGTACACGTCCGGCAAGAGGATTGCGATCTCAACGCATGCCGCACAGCGCATGATGCAGCGCGGGGCCACGGTCGCAGAAGTGGAGGATGCCGTGCGCACCGGCACCTGGCGACCTGCGGAACGCGGCAAACAACATGCCCGCAAGGACTTTTCCTTCGGCGGGCTATCACCCGTGAACAATCAGCCCTACCGTTACAAGGCGGTCGATGCCGTCTTTGCCGACGAACCGCATGCGGTAGTGGTGGTGACGGTCAAGGTGTTCTATCACAATTAGAGGAGATGGTGCGATGAAGATTCAGTACGACGCTGAAGTGGATGCCCTGTATCTAGAATTCCGACCCCTGGAGCCGGGGACCGCGGAGTGCCGGGAACTGACGCCGGACATCACCGCCGACTACGGCCCGGATGGCAAGCTGGCCGGCCTGGAAATTCTCGATGCCTCCCAGGTGTTGGGCGATCAGGCTGGCAAGGTGGTGTTGGAACTCTCGCCACTGGCCACGCCGGCGGCCGTCTAGCCTTTTACATCACCCGGCATGCCGCGGCGGCGCCGGGCGGCGGCCGGGGAGATCGAGCGGTGGGACGATCTGCGGCTCCGCCGGACGGGCAGTCCTCGTGGGAACGTCGATCGGTTTGTCCTCCACCAGACGTCGCATGAGCGCGAAGAACACGTCATAACGCGCCCGCTCATCGGGTTTGGGATCGTGCCACGAATCGTTGCCCAGGCTCTTGTCGTTGAACAGATTGCCACAGCCGACAACCATCACCAGGCCCTCGCCGTACTGGGCGATCGCGCAAACCGTTGGCTCCACGAAGACATCGGCGTCTTTTGGATTCTGCTTCTCTCGCTTTACACGGACCGCAGCCAAGCCCGTGCCGCCGAAGACCTGCCACGCGCTTGCCACCTCGATCCCGGGCGGAAATTTCACTTCCTCCACGGGCCTGGCGGCATTGTCGCCCTCGATTTTCGCTGAGGGCTTTACCAGCTCGCCCTTCCACGGTGCGCGATAATCGAGCAGAAGGCCGAAGGGCCGTAGGATCTGGTTCGCTGTTGAGGGCACGTCATTCAGGCCCGCATCGATCACCATCAGCTTTCCACCGCCGCGGACATACTCCTTCAGGCGCTGGTGAAATGCTTCGCTGACGCCACAGCTTGGATAGATCATCACCACGGCATCGCCTTGGAATACGGCGTCGCCTTCGGCCCGCACGGTGGTATAACCCATGCGTAGGATCGACTGCTCCAGCAGCTTTTTTCTGAGCGTCTCATCTTGAAGTTCGGCGGTCGCATAACCCAAGCGTGGAATCGACTGCTCCAGCAAGCCGAACCCGGCGCCGCTGGGGTCCTCGTTGTCGGGGCCTTTCGCCAAGGGCGCCTGCGATGTCGTGCGATCGATGACCACGCATGGCAGATGATACATTTGTGGCGGCGGCAAGGGCATTTGTCGGGCCAAGAGGGCTGCGGTGGCCGTCGAACCCAGCACCCAGCCGCAGGCCGCGGCCGCGACCAGCACCAGCCATGCCGAACCGTCGCTGCGGACCAGCCACAGTCCGTTGCCAATCGCTGCCAGCCCCAGCAAAGTCCACAGCCACCAAAGGCCCCTGCCCCCTTGGTGATTGAGCCACTCGACCAGGTTCAGCAGCACCTGGGCCTTACCGGGCTGATAGAGGCAGAAGTTCGAGAAGATGGTCGAGTCGCCCCAGGCAACCACGCGACCCCGCCCGCCGTGCGTGGACCAGGCCTGGATGAATTCCCCGCAGCGCATATCCGGCCTGTGCTGGGCATGGGGCATGTAGTTCGAATAGTGATAGTCGCCCGCCATGCTCCACAGGCCAGCCGCGGAAACCACGGGTCGCCCCAGGCTGATGCCGGGATCGATCGAACACGAGACGGCGAAGTCGAACTCCGGCACGTGCTCGATCGCCGGATGGGGTACCATCGGCGCCCGGTAGTGCTCCTGGTCGGGGGAGGGCTGGTCACTGTAAAGCACGTCGTCGCGGAAGGTGAAGCCGAACCAGCGGGCGATATCGTTCATGTGGGCGGACGAGCGTTCCAGGTTGGTATGGTCGCCGATGAGGAGCAGTCCCCCGCCATTCTCGACGAATTCTACGATCGCGCGGACTTCCTTCTCCTCAAAACGGAACCTGGGGATCTTGATCACCAGCACGTCGCAAGTGGAGAGCTTCTTTTCGTCGATCGCGTCTTCCTCGTTCAGTTGCGACATTTGGTAGAATTGGCCGAGGTACTGATAAGCCGCGGCATAGTTGTAGCTGGACCCTTTCTCATCGTCACCGCCACCAAGGCGCTCAGTGTCATAGACACGGTTTGTGGGCGACCAGGGCGAATGCTTTTCGACGATCATCACGCGACCCGCCTTGCGCGCGCCGATCGGTTCCCACTGCAAGCCGAGTGCAACGAGAATTGCGCCGAACAAGCAGCAAGCGGCCGCGGCCAGATACTTGACCGAGAGCGACTCGAAAGCGTCCGGCCGAAAGATGGGGGCGCGGCCGGGGATTGCTCCCCTCTCTCTCGGGAAGAGGAGAGCTTCTCTTGGACGGGCGCCTGGCCTCTTCCTCGGCGTTTGCCGCGACCCGGAGTGCCGGCTGCCCCGGCGGAGCATCGCCCAGCGGCCGTATCCACCGCCAGGCCAGCAGGACTGGAGGAGCGAGCATGGCCAGCAACACCCAAGGCGAGAAGAACTGGTTCATCACGTGCAGCACGTGCGGCAACGGGTTCGAGTCGTTCATGGCCATCACGCGCAGCGGGTGGTTCCACTCGCTCACCCCCACGCGATGAAGGTAAAGGCCCAGAAGCAAAACCGCGCGGATCGGCAGCCAGGCCATCACGATCAGCCCGAAGCGGGCCATGTTCCAGCCCCATTCGGCCCAGCGCAGCCGGATCGGATTCAGCCGGCCGGCGTCGATCGTGATCCATGTCAGGCCGCCGACGAGGAACATCAGCGTGGCCGGATCGAAGACCATGTCCCACGAGACAGCCATTCGATGCGACTGCCGCATCGACTGCACGACGAGCATCGACCCGTCGCCGGCCGCATCGATCCCCACCAGCGAGCATAGCCCGGCAAGCGGTTTGACCAGCGCGCCGGGCAGATCGTGGCTCCGCGCAGTGCCAGCCGCATAGAGCGTCAGCGCCACGGCTTGCCCGAGCAGAATCACGCCGCCCGTCACCGCTGCGGCAGCCGCTGGCCGAAGCCACCGCCGTCCGAAAGGCACACGTTCCAGGACTATCCCGGCGATGATCGCCAGCGGCGACAGGCGATAGGGCCAGGGAGTCCACCATGCCACCGGCAGCAGCAAAAGGAGGATCGCCACGGTCAATTCGGGATAGGCTTCGCGCGTGGCGCGGAAGGGATTGGCCCTTTCGCCGGCGGCAAGCATCCACACGCCGAGGACCAAGACCACGGTTTGGGCCCAAGGACTGGCCATCTCATAGTAGTCGAGGCCCAGCAGCCAGGAGACCCCCAGCAGGGCAATTCCGATCCAAGGTCGTGCGGAGAGCATGGGCAGTTTGCGGATAGTCTGCGAAACCCCTGTGTTCTGCGGAAATCAGCGGTTTTCGCTTTACTTGTCGGTTGCAGAAGGGTTTTTCGACAACATTTTTCGAAACATTAAGCCAAGTATAATGTTTTGAGTACGCTCGGGAAGATCAAATGCGATTAACCAGTCCAAGAAGAGATGCCTGCTGATCGGGCGGTGATTTGTTGGGATTGTTTAGCCTGATCGTCCGCGATAAAATCACAGAGAGGAGGCGGCCATGATTGAGCTAACCGAACAACAAGTGAAGGCCCTGGAAAGCCAGCAAGCCACACCACCGCGAATCGTTGATCCGCGGACCAAGGAAACATTCGTTCTGCTTCGAGCTGATGAATACGAGCGACTGAAGGAGGATGAATACGACGACAGCCCTTGGACGAGGGAAGAGCTTCAGGCGCTAGCGTGGGAAACCGGCAAGGAGGCCGGTTGGGAAGACATGGATGAGTACGATGAGGCTGCGGAGAAGCCATGAACCGCGGCGACCTGGTTCTGGTCCGATTTCCGCACCCGTCAGGGTTGCGCGGAAAGAAACGGCCGGCGGTGGTCGTGCAATCCGACGCCTATGCGGGGGCGGTTGGCACGCTCGTCGTGGCTGAGGTGACGAAGAATCTAACGATGGCCAACGATCCGGTTTGCCTGTTCATTGATGTGACCACGCCGGAGGGAAAGGCCACGGGGCTCGTTCGTAATTCCGTCGTGTCCTGCCTGTTGCTGGTGAGCGTGTACACTGACACGGTTGCACAGGTGTTGGGAACCTTGTCGCCAACCATGAAACTGAGGCTCAACGATTGCCTCAAAGTTGCGTTGGCACTGCCCTGAGCGGATGGACCATTCTGAGAATGGCCTCGGATGTCAACGAAGTCCCTGTGCGCATCTAAACTCTTCGCGCTGCCTGACAATTATGGTCTAAAACGCCGGCGCTACCCTTTCGGTTTCGGCAATTTGATGATCCTGCCTTTGCTCGGTTCGATTGCCTTGTCGGACGAGCGCCCGAGCCAGATCTTCAATTGCATCTGCCAGAAGGCACTATTTTGCGGGAAGGAGCCGAAATTCTTGTTCAGGACGAACGCCGTATCGCCGATAAGGAAGGCCTGGCCAGCTTCGAAACGCGTGCCGACCATCACCGGCTTCGACCAGGTATCCGCCCCAGGCGCACCAGAAACGGGCCAAGCGGCGTAGAACGCGGCGAATGCCTCCTCGTCGCTGGGATACCCGAACTGGCCCAGCGGGGTCGTCTCTCGATCACGAACCCAGGGTGGGACGGGCATCGGTTGAATGTGGAGATTAAACTCCCCCAGCAGCGCCCGGCTGGGCTCGGCCTCCGGCGAGCCAACCATGCTCAAGAAGAAACCGCCCTGCTCGACGAATTCTCTTACCGCAGCGATTTCGCCCCTGCCGAACTCTTTGCCGGGTGCAATCGAAATCAGCATGGCCGCCCGATTCAGCCGCTCTGGCGCCAAATCGGGCGCCATCAGCGGCAAGTAACCACTGCCGGCCAGCACGCGCATGAACCGGCCGATGCCGTTTTCCTCCCAGGGATCCTTGCCCATCGCTTCCAGATGCGAACCATCCACGTAAATGATCGGCTGGGCGGCGGTCTTGGTTCCCGAGGGCAGCAATGCAGAGGTTGCGCTATTGAGCAAATTGCACGCCAGGATGGCCAGCGCCAAGGCGACGGCCGCCGCGGCCAAGCGGAGCGGGTCGAAGCGGGGAAACAGAAGCACGATTGCCGTGCCCGCGGCCGCCAGCCCCAACAACTGCCGCCACCAGGCAAGCGGCGCCGGTTGGTTGGCGGCCAGCGCCGAAAGCAGCGGGCCCACGAATGTGTAAGAGAATGGAATGCCGTCGTTGCTCAAGCAACCGGCTGCGCCCAGCACGACCACCGTTCCCCGGCCCACGTTCTGCTGGGCCGCCAGGACCAGGTCGCCCAGGTGATTGCCCGGCGCATACGACAAGGCCTCGGGCCGGTCGGGATCGGTGCCCAGTTCGTCCCAGGACCAGCGTCCTGCGACCAGCGGTCCGGCAGGCCACGACACGCGGATTGAGGCCGCACGATCGAAACTGAAATGGCTTCGCCCTGGGTTACTGCTTGCCGTGGCGGCGTGGGGCGCCAACTGGAGATTGTCTTCCCACCGCTCCGTCAGCGAATTGGCCGTGTCGTCGCGGAACGACATGGCGGTCGGCGCCAGGAATGCGTTGAGAACATTCTCTTCACCGTTCAAGCTCGTCTCCGGTTCGCCGGCGACAATCATCCGGCCGCCGGCGCGGACGTACCTCCAAATCTGATTTCGGACATCGTCGGGAATCGGTGCTTCCTCCACCGCCGCATTGGCGGCCGCTCGCGGCGGCAAGACGATCAGCACGTCGGCGTTCTGGAGAACAGAATCGGCCAGGTCGCGGGAGCGAACGAACTCCCCGCCCAGACTCTCGACCAGCGCCGGCAGCAACCCGTATTGGGGCGACATGCCCGTGTCGGAACTGGTCCAATCGGTCGCGCCGTCGTCGTAAGCCACGATCCGCCGGCCCGTCAAGTCGGGTTGGACGGGCGAGAGTGTCATCGCCACCGCCGCCACGATCAAGAGTCCGGCCGGGGCGAAGTGCCGCCAGCTTATCCGCCCTTGGAACCAACCTGGCGGTCGTGCCGCTGGGCCTTGAAGGCTGCGGTTTCGTCGCTTGCCCGCGGCGATGGAATCTCCGTCGGGCTGGCCTTGCCGATCATCCGGCGTCGCCTGCCAGGCGGTCAGGCCGAACATGCCGACGGCCACTGCGGAGTAGAAAACAGCGGCAAGCACGGGCAAGTTCCACGGCAACAGGCTACGAATCGCATTGCCCCAGGTCCAGATGCCCAGGTGGGAGATCTCGTTGAACTTGGACGTCGTTTGCGGCAGTTGTTCGGTCAGATCGTGGCTGAAGGCCAAGACCACGAGATATACCGTCTGGGCGAGGGCGATGAACAGCACGGCCCATGCGGCGCGACGGATGCGCGGGGCACCCGGTACTCCGGGTCGCGGCGTGGCGACGAGCCAGACGGCGGTCAGGGCCGACATGAGGACCAGGAAGTCGAGGCCGCCGAAGCTTGCGCCGATCAGCAGCGGCCGGCCCGTCAGCCAAGCAGCCCAGCGGCCCTCGATGCGGCCCACGCTGTTGGCGAAAATCCAGGCGCCGGCCGAGGCATCACAGACAAGCCGGAATACGGCCAGCGCCGTGGCAGCCAGCGCGGCAGGGCTGGATACCTGCGCAATCGGTCCCGGCCGCACCTGAGCGATCGCCGCCAGCAGAATCGCCACGGCAAGCGTATTGACGACCGGCAACGAGGAAGCAGTCATCAGCACGGCAATCAGTATTGCCCCGCCCAGCAACAGGCCATCGCTGCGGTTCATGCGACGACGACCGGGAAAGGACGCGATTGTGATCGCCGCAAGCGCCAGCCAGGTCAACGCTTTTTGTAGCGGCGGCGCGATCCATCCCAGCGATCCGGCAGCCAGCCATGCGGCCAGGAGGCCCAGAACCAGGACGATCAGGGCCCGGGCCGGCATAGGCGGCGCGATCGGCAGCCCGGACGAATTCTCAACGCTTGTATCCATATAAGGCCTATAGGGCCCATAAGACCTATAGGACCCATCCTACGGCATCTCGCAAAACCCAATTCGGTGCGAGCCCTCAGTATCCCCGACTGCCGGAAACGCGACAAGCCCCGCTCCCAAAAGCAGACTCATCCACAAAAGCACGCCGGCGACGCGGGCCACATCGAAGGACAGCAGGGCAAGCCCGCCGACCCATACGACAACCACGGGCACGACCCACTGCCAGCGGTAACGGCCCCGCAAAAGGAGGATCGCCAGCACGGGTGTGGCGGCCACGAAGTGATAGCTCCAAACGACAGGCGAGAACCAGAGCGTGGCCAGCGTCATCATGGCAATCTTCGCCGGACCTTGCTCGGCCCACGCCTGCGGCTTGACGGGGCGACAATAGATGGCCACGCCCAGGGCCACGATGGCCATCGTCGCGAGGAACACGGTATGGAGCTGCTCGGATGTCAGATCGGCAAGTTGGACCCTCTGCCGCGCTTTGTAATTGGCGATCTGCTCGGCTTTGAAGGCCGCAGGCTCATCGGCTCGGGCCTGCACCGAGGTGGTCCCCGGCTGGCTGCCCATCGATGTCAGCAGGCGGCGAAGGGTGACCGCCACGGACTGGTTCGTCAAGCGATCTTCATCCGAGGGCCTGACCTGCGCCAACTGCCGGTTCGTGGTGCCGGCTGCGCCGCGTTGCCACCAGAGAACGTGCTCTTTCCAGGCGCCCGCCGGCCCGAAGGCCGCGGCGCCGAGCGCGACGTCCAGCACCAGCACGGTGGTCGTGGCGACCAGGGCCGCCTTCCATTTTCGCTGATACAGCAGAAAGCCAACGCCCAGCAAGGGCAAGAGTTTCAGCCACGCGCCGGTTCCCAGCAGGATGCCTCCGGTCGTTTGCTGCCCGCGACAGGCCCGATCGAGCCCCAAGATCATCAGCCAGATCATGAGCACGTGAAAACTGCCCAGACACATGCCGTCGATCACCAAAGGCATAGACAAGAGTCCGGCGGCCAAAGTAGCGTGGCGCCTGGCTGCCGGAGCCAGCCCCACCAGCATGCGACCGCAGATCGTTCGCAGCAGGCCCAGCCACGTCGCGCAGCCGATGCAATACCAGAGCACGGCCGTGACGGAAATCGGCAGCAAGGCCAGCGCGATCCAAGGTACGTCGGCCGAAGGCCAATAGCGGGACAAAGATGAACGAGGGTCGCGCGTGCCGTGTTCGAGGACATAACGGCCCGCGTCACAGAAGCCGGCCAGGTCGGGCCCGTTGTCGACGGCCCGTTGATAGGCCATGGGAAGGCCGACGATCAGCAGACCGAGCATTGCAAACTGCCCGACGCGCTCCCAAAGCGGTGTTCCCGAGCGATCTTTGCCGCCAACAGGGTTGGCCGACGCCTGGAAACGGCGCTTTCCCCAGCGGATCGGCGGTTGGGGCACGGAGCGATCAACAGTGCTCTCAATCATCGTCGCACTTCCCCCCCTGCCGGCGATCTTATTGCCAGGGTCCTGTACCCTGGTCAGTGCCACCTTTGCCGGGGAAGGACAGATCATCTAAAATTCCGGGCAGCGCGGCAAGCCCGGATTATTGCTTTATTCAAGTGCGTCCAGGGCTGCCACTGATGTGGCCGGTCTCTGACCGAGCCACGCCACCGACCGAAGGTCTCACGGGGAATGGGGAGACCTTCGGTCGGAGGTTTCGGCGGGGTCGGGAGACCCTCGCCGAACTTGGGCGCGGTCGTGAGACCCTCGCCGAACTTGTTATTCAAGTGCGTCCAGGGCTGCCACTGATGTGGCCGGTCTCTGACCGAGCCACGCCACCGACCGAAGGTCTCCCGAGGAATGGGGAGACCTTCGGTCGGAGGTTTCGGCGGGGTCGGGAGACCCTCGCCGAACTTGGGCGGGGTCGGGAGACCCTCGCCGAACTTGTTATTCAAGTGCGTCCAGGGCTGCCACTGATGTGGCCGGTCTCTGACCGAGCCACGCCACCGACCGAAGGTCTCACGGGGAATGGGGAGACCTTCGGTCGGAGGTTTCGGCGGGGTCGGGAGACCCTCGCCGAACTTGGGCGCGGCAAGCCCGGATTATTGCTTTATTCAAGTGCGTCCAGGGCCTCGCTGGCGGCCTCCCAGCCTTGGTTTGCCGTGCGCATCAGCCACCGCCTGCGCTCGATTGTGTCATTGCAACACATCGCGTAGTCGTACATCGCCGGTACATGGCCTTCACAGGCCGTCTTCCGCAGCCAGTATTCGGCTTCCGTTGCATCACGACATTCTTGGGCATAGGCATACATGGCCTCGATGTTCCCGGCATCGGCAGCCTGTCGCAGCCAGCGTTTTCGCTCCTCCGGAGCACTGCATTCGAGGGCATAGCGGTAAATGGCGGGAACATGACCTTCGTAGGCGGCTTCGCGCAGCCAGTGCTTTCGCTCCTCGTGGTCCTCACACTCCAGCCCATAGTCGCACATGGCGGGGATATAGCCCGCCTCGGCGGCCATTTTCAGCCATCGCCGCTTTTCCTCGGGATCGCTGCACTGAACGGCGTAACGGTACTTGGCGGCCACATCTCCACCCTGCACAGCCTTTTCGAGCGAATTGTCCTGACATTGCACTTCTTGTGAAACCATCTTCAACCTCCATTGCTCGAGTGTTCAACGACCTCGACGTGATGAAAAACTTGCGTCACGTTGTCGAGCCTGAAAATGGCTTCCGGGGCAAGCTGTTTTTGCAGGAAAGCGGGAACTTGCCTGGGCAAGACAGACTTGCCGTCGCAAGAATCGCCAGATATGAACCGGATCGGCGGGTCGGGAGCCATTTGCAAGCGTTCCTTCGCCCCGGCCTCGACAGAGTGAGAGTCAGAAAGAGATGCCAAATCTTTGTCGGCAGACGCACACATCGTCTTCTCTCCAGAGAATCCGATGCGCCACCAGGGCTAACCATACTGGACTACATTATAATGCTTCCAGGTTCATTGTCCAGCGGAGAAGTGAAGTTGGCAAGGGATCTGCATTGCGAAAACGGGCCGCAGGGGTCATAATGCAATAGCTGGCAGGCCGTGCGACGAATAGCATAAGAGAATCGCCCCGGTTGCGCAGTTTTTCGAGGAGAGACGCCTATGGTGTCATTCGATCCATACCTCAACTGGCTGGGGATTGCTCCCCATGAACAGCCACCCAATTTCTACCGCTTGTTAGGGGTCGTCCTGTTTGAGTCCAGTCCGCAAGTGATCGAGCAGGCGGCCGATCAGCAATCGCTGCGCGTTGGCGCCTACCAGTCAGGGCCGCAGGGCGAACTGTGTCAGCGACTGCTGAGCGAGATCGCCATGGCTCGATTTTGCTTGCTCGACCCGCAACAGAAAGCCGCCTATGACGGACAGTTGATGGAGGGTCTGGCCCAGCGCGGCGAGCGGAGCGTCGCGGCGCCTCCTCCGCCTGGCGCGCCGGGCGGTGGCCGGCAACTCGGCCAACCGGCACCGCAATTCGGCCCCCCGTTGCCGCAATTCGGCGCACCGGCCGGTATCGACCCGAATCATCCGGGCAATGGCATGCCGGGGCCCATGACTATGCCTGGCCCGCCGCCGCCGATGCGTTCTCCAATGCCCGCGGGTCCTGCCATGCCGGGACCGGCCCCGATGCCAATGGCAATGCCGTCGCCGCAGCCGATGATGCCGATGCCATCCATGCCGATGTCGGCGCCCACCGGTTTTCCGGTGGCAATGCCGCATCCGCCTGCTCCGGCCGCCTTGCCGGTGGCGGCACCATTTCCGACCGCGACTTTAGCGGTTGCCGCACGTCCGGCCGCTGCCCCCGCAGCTCCGCCCGCGGCGCCGCAGCGGCCGATCGACGAGTTGGAAATCCTGACCTCGCAAGCGGGATCGCGACGACACAGCTCGAAAAAGAGAAAGAAGGAGGATTACACCCCGCAGATCATCATTGGCAGCGTGGTGGCGGCGGCAGGAGTTCTGTTGTTCATCGTCTATATCGCAGTCACGAGCCAGGTGGGTTCCAGCCACGGCTTTGATAAGGTCGCCGAGGACATCAAAGAACCGGAAACGCCGCGGGCTAAACTTGCCGAAAAACTTAAGCAGGAAGTGAAGGAAGTGGAAAAGCAGAAACAGGCCGCGGCCGCCCGTCCCTCGCCTAGCGGCGGCAAGGTTGGCCGCGTGCGGCCGTCCGGCACGGACGTCAGGCAGGCCAATCAACATTCCAGTGGAGGGGATGATGGCGACATGCCCCTTCCCAGTGCCCGCAACTTCGGCCCGCCCACCCGATCCATGGATTCGCCGGCCCAGGGTGGTCCCGTGCAACCGGCCCCCCGGCCCGATGGTCATGATACTCCGCAAGACTTGGGCAGCGATAAAGATCCGGTGTTGGACAAAGACGAGTTGGAGCACCCGAATCGGTGAACTATGACCGATACTGGCCCCACCAATGAATCCGCTCGCCCCACCGTCGATCTCTCCGGCCGGCAGGTGGGCGATTTCCATTTCCTTCGCCGCCTGGGCCGCGGGGCAATGGCCGAAGTTTACCTTGCCGAGCAGTGCCATCTGAAACGTTGGGTTGCCGTCAAGATCCTCAGGCCGGAACTGGCGGACGACTCGACCTACGTCAAACGGTTCGAGCGCGAGGCCCAGGCCGCCGCGTCGCTGGTGCATGCCAATATCGTGCAAATCCACGAGGTAGGGCACGTCGAGGGCCTGCACTACATCGTTCAGGAATATGTGCAGGGACAAAACCTTCGTGACTGGCTCGCCCGCAACGGGCCACCCTTGTTGCAACAGGCCCTTTCGATAATGCGGCAAATCACCGCCGCCCTGGGCAAGGCCGCCGAACAAGGCGTGATCCATCGCGACATCAAGCCGGAAAACATCATGATCACCAGCACAGGCGAGGTGAAGGTGGCTGATTTTGGCCTCGCCCGCGTCATTCGCGAGAATGACGCCGATGCGACCAGCCTCACGCAGATTGGCGTCACGATGGGCACGCCGCTTTACATGAGCCCCGAACAGGTCGAAGGCCGACCCTTGGACCATCGCAGCGACCTGTATTCCTTTGGCGTGCTTTGCTACCACATGTTGACAGGGAAGCCACCTTTTGTGGGGGATACGGCCCTGGCCGTGGCTGTGCAGCATGTCAAAAAGCAGCCCAAGGGCCTGGAAGACCAACGGCCCGATCTGCCGCCGGCCCTCTGCCGTGTGGTCCATCAGATGTTGGCCAAAGATCCGGAGCAGCGCTGGCATTCCTGTGGCGAGTTGCTGCGCGAGCTGTACCGAATTCAGGTCGCGTACTGCCCGCAAGTCTCGCCCGAAGAGTTGGCCTCCTGGGACTCGCTGGGCATGGAGCCGCTGACCGACCCAAGGTTGCGGGCACAGCGTCAATTGGCCGAGGCGATGCACAACTTGCCGCGGCCGGGAAATCGCCTGGGGCGTTGGATGCTGGCCGCGGGAATGGCCGTGTCGTTTGCCGCGGCAGGGGCTGTGGCCTGGTGTACGATGCGGCCGCAGCTCTTGACGTCGCCCCAGCACAGCGAGACGTCGCACATCCCGCGGCAGGACACCGAGTTGCGGCAGTGGTTCCACGCCAGCCGCATCGGCACGGAAGAGGCCTGGAAGTCGGTGATCGACTACCCGGGCGTGTCCGATCTCGTGGCCCTGCGTGCCAAGCAGCAACTCGTGCGCATCTACTTGCGCGAACTCAATTTCCAGAGTGCCATCCAGGTTTGCAATGAGCTGGCAGCCACGTCCGAGAACAACAAGGAATTCAAGGCCTTCGGCCTGGCGGGTAAATGTGTCGCCTTGTCGGCCCAAAAGGAGTATGCGAATTCAGCCGAGGTCGTGGAGCAGTTTTGGCCCTACCGGGAAGACCTTCTGGACAAGCAAATGACCAAGTTGCTCCGCGCCAGCATTGACAAGAACCGCGAGAATCTGGGTGCACCGACGGCCCCCCAATGGGATGAATGGCTGGAGAAGGTATTTGGCGACGCAGCCAAGAAAGCGCCCGAGAAATAGTAGTTGGTACGAGTAGGTTCCAGCTTGACAGGCGGTAGATTTCATGGGTAGCCTAGAGTCAGGGCCCCATGTTGTCGCTGGTGGTCCCCTAAGCTGGCCAGTTTGGGGCTTCGTGTCAGCGATTAGAACGGTGAAAGATTCAAAATGCGCTATATTTCCCGCAACTCGAAGTTGATTCTCTGGGCGTGGGCCATCGTAGCCCTGAGTTGTATCGGGCTTGCCCAGCCTGCGGCCCAGGCGCAGAGCCCGGTCGCAGGTTGGCCGGACAAGGATTACAACCAACTGAATCCGGTAGTGGTTCCCTTCAGTAGCCTCCCCACGGTGCTCCACACTGGCAGGTTTGAGAGCGACGAAGAAGAGCGGAAGTTCACCGAATACTTCAATAAGTCGGTGTTCCCCAATATCACCCACGCGACGAACCGCCAGCCACCGAGAGAGGACTCGGCCGCGAGGAGAGACGACGTGATCACGAAGCTTCGCTACTATCTCAAATCCTGCGAGAACTCGCCGGAAAAGCAGGTCTTCGAGAAGCTGGTTGATCTCACCTTGGCCTTCATGCGAGACGTGGCCAAGGACAGCCAATACCATCCGGCAGCCCGCGTGAATGCCGTGCTGGCGATCGGCGAGGTCAACTCGCCGAAGGCCGTTACAGCCCTGCTGGCAATCCTGAGAGACCCGGCACAATTCGATGCCGTCCGTGTGGCGGCCATGTCCGGCCTGGTCCACCTGGCCGGGCAGAGCTGTATGTCCGATCCCGTGGCGGCACAACCGGTGGGCGCACAGATGGTCAAGATCGTCCGCTTTACCGTTCCGAAAACCGGCTCCGCGCAGGTGGCTCGTGCCGATGGTATACGCTGGATGCGCGGGCAGGCCGCCGACGTGTTGGGAGCCCTGAAAAACCCCGGCCCGCATAACGACGTTGCGGAGGCTCTGCTGGCCATGCTCAACGACAAGGACCTTCCAATTCCACAACGCTGCAAGGCGGCCCGGGCGCTGGGCAAGCTGGACTACGCGGGCAACCCGCCCACCCCTGGCCCGTATTTGACGGCGATTGCTGAACTGGCGAGCAATGCCCTGAGCAGCGATCAGCCCGCCGATCGAGCGCGGGTCAAGGTCATGGCCCGCGAAATAGTCGAGGGTATGAAGCCGTTCTCATCGAGCCTGACCAGCGATCAGGTATTGATTGAAGGTCTGCAAAAGGCATTGCAGGAACTCAACAAGGACACAGATACCGCCTTGGCGCCTGAGGAGCTTAAGGATGCCATTACCAAGGCGAAGGAAGCAATCGACAACCTCTTGAAGAATAGAAAATAGGTTCCGTCCGGAGGATGGAACCGGGTTTTTTGGCAAAAGGATTTGCCTCAGACGTGTCGTCCAACACCTCGAATTCTCGCTTCGTCTTGCGCATCGGCATGGATGCTATCGTTGCCGCTGCTGTCTGGCTGTTTCCATCCCGTCGCCGTTCCGGTGCAGCCAATTCCGCCGGCGCCGGCCGCCCACGATCCGCCGGAAAAAGGCCTGGTGAACGGGCTGAAACCGCTTTCGCCGGCCAAGACCAACACGGCCGCCGTGGACGACACAGAACCTGCGAGTATCCGCCGACTGCTGCTGCTTGGCGGCTGGTATCGCATCCCACTGACCGCCGAGGAATCGGCCACCAGCGAAGCGCTCGTAGTCCCGCCTTTAGGCGGCGCAAAGGCAGCCGACTTTCGCTACCGGCACGCCGGGCTGGAGCAGTTGATGGCCCGGCCCCTCAGTCCCAGCCAACGGGCAGAACTGCGGGAACTGGCGGCTGACAGCGATCGCAACGTGGCGGTGACCGCCGCCATTGGACGTGCCCGTCAGGGCGATACCTCAGTCGCCGGCCAACTGCGTGACGCCATCGAAGAGGCAAAGGACAATCTGCCGCTGCCAGCCCGTTGTGCGGCCGTGGAAGCCTTCGGCCAATTACCGGGCGAAAGCGTGAAGATCGCGTTGCAGACTCTGGTCGATCGCTATGGCCAGTTCACTCCGGGGGCCTCGACCGGCTATCAGGCCGACCTGCACGCCGAGCTCCTGCGTGCCTTGGCCCGGCATAGCGATGCGGGCGATGATCCGCGCTTCATCGCGGCGGCGCAGGTCCCCTCAGCGCTGGTGCGCATTGAAATCCTGCGGGCCTGGGCGGCTGGGACCCACGGCTCGATGCCGGCCGAAATCGTCGATCTGCGGAGCGATGGTGAACCGCGGGTCCGTGCGGCGGCACTCACGACATTGGCCGCGAGAAAGCACCCGGCGGCCCGCGATTTCTTGACGTTCGGCCCTGCACGACGTTGACCTTGAGGTCCGCCTGGCAGCAATTCGCGGCCTGGGCCAGCTCGACGACCCGCAGGCCCGGGCCATCCTGGCCGACTTGCTCAAGGACCGCTTCGAGTTGATTCGTGCCGAAGCCGTGGCGGCGATTGCGATTCGCGGGTCGCGGGCAGTGGTGCTCGGCGCGGCGGCCGATACCTCGTGGCGCGTGCGGTTGAAAGTGGCCGCGGCCCTGGCCGCTTATGGCGACCGCGACGCAACGGCGGGGCACCCGGTACTCCGGGTCGCGCACCGCCTGCTCGACGACCGCAGCGCCGAGGTCGAGCGGCAGGTTGTTCGCTCGCTGGCCGGCTGGCCTTGGGAAATGGCCGGCCCCGTGCTCCTGGATGCCCTCAGCAAAGATGCCGTCACCGTCCGCAAGCTGGCTGCCGAGCAGCTTGCCGCGCGTTGGCCCGCCGGCGGCCAGTTCCCCTTCGAAGCCCCGCCGGCACGCAGGGCCGAGGCCCTCAGCGACCTCCACGCCCGATATCAACGCGAGTTCCCCTCTACCTCCGAGACTGCTGAAAAAGTGCGAGCGAACGGCACTGAGCACTCAGAACTGAGTACTATAGGTCGCGATAGCACAGGACTTCTTCAGCGGTCTCCCTCCGGGAGTGCTCCAGGCGGCGTGAGCGACGAACAAATCGAAAAGCTCCTAGTTGCCAAGGATTTCAGGGCCCTGGGCGAAATCGGACCGCCGGTTGTCGAAGTCCTGCAACGGCTGGCCATCGATCGGAAGTTGACCTTGCCGGAGCCCGTCTATCACGACGTATTGCCCCGGCAGAGCGCCGTGTTTGCGGCCTTGGATCGCATGCACGGCGAAAATGCCGATCAACGGCGGCGGGCCGTGGAAGAACTGGCCACGCTGGCCGCCAAGCAGCCTCTAGGCCGGCTTGCTATCGCCCGCTTGTGCGAACTGGCGACCGCCGAGACCGACGCGGCCGTCTGGCTCAGCGCCTTGGACGCCCTGGGCGATAACGGCAGTGAACCGGCGGTGCGGATGGTCCGCCTGGCCCTGGGGCAATCGGTGGGAGAGGTCCGCCGCCGCGCCTGCGAGTATCTTGCGGCCCATCCCGATCCGGCCCACGAGGTTTTTCTCGTGCCCTTGCTCGGCGATTCCGAGCAGGCGGTGGTCGTGGCTGCCATTCGCGCGTTGGGCGCCGCCGGCCAGATCCAGGATATCGATGTGCTGAAGAAGCAGTTCGCCTCGGCCAACGAGGAAGTCCAACTGGAAACGGCCATCGCGCTGCTGCACCTTCGCGATCGCAGCGGCGAAGCGGCGATCGAGCGGCTCAGTTACAGCGGCGACATCAAGACGCGGACCCGCGTGGCCCAAGCATTAGGCGCCTTCGGCGACGCCCGGCTGGCGGGCATCTTGGTCCGCTTGCTCGACGATCCCAAGGCCACGGTCAGCCACGCCGCCTTGGCCAGCTTGCCCAAGGTAGTTGGCCGCGATGTCGCCCAGTCCAGCGACGGCGCGACCGTGCCTACCTCCGAGCAGATGGCACGTTGGAAGAAATGGTATGCGGCTACGGCGGAGTAGCATGGCACGCCAGTTAGTCACGACAACCGCTTTGCGGTTGCTGTGACGCGCGGAAAAAAAGCTGCCGCCCCTTCTTGCAGAGAGGGCGGCAGCCATTTCATGCTCCGCACGGAATGAATTCCGCGGTACTGAGCGGGCTTTGATAACCCACTACTATGGCAGGTTGACCGGATCGCTGTTGTTTTTGGTGATCAAGAAGAAGAAGTTGGCGGCGTCGGTCCGCTTCGATAGGGGCTGGGTCGAGCCGTCGCCCATGCCGGCAACGACGATCGCGGGGTGCGATGACGACGGGCCATAGTTCGGCCCCATTTGCGCCGGGGCGCCGCCGCCGCCGCTCTTTTCGGTAATTGTCCAGAGGCTGCCAGGGTCACCCATGTTCTGAAAAGGGCTGGTGCCGTTGGGACCATACCCCAAGGCCTCTGTCCCCTGCGGGCTGAAGTCGCACATCAAGAAGCACTTCTCGCCGGCGGTGGTGACTCCCGACTGGTCGCCATATTGACCATCGAACTTGGGCGGCGCGAAGAATTGATACGGCGAGATCGGCGCTGTGCCCGTCGGTATGCACGAAACGCTGTTGTACGTTATCGGCAGACCGGTCAAGGTACACTCCGAACCGAGCATCCAAATGCTATACGAATCGTCAATCGTCTCGATGAGGATGAGGGTATGGGACAGTCCGTCGAGGATATCGGCACAACGCGTGCCGCTGCCGGGGAAAACCGCTCCGTCCGGATGGATGCTCTGGGTTCCATAGAGTCCAGGAGTACTCGCACTGAAACTGCTTGTATTTGCGCATTGGGCCAAACTCTGCCTGTTCGTGGCGCCCATGGCCTTATAATTGGTGAAGGCGTATAGTGGCGGGGTCTGTTGCGGTTGCTGGTAGGGCGGATTGCTATTGCTAGGGCAGACGAACTCCTTCATCGAGGTGTTGATCATGGTCGTCAGCGCTTGGGCCTGCTGGGTGGTGATGGTGACGCCACCGACAGTGCCGGGACTCATGGCCTGCAAAACATTGCCGCTCGTGCCGAGCGACTGCGGCAGTTGCTTGTATTGACTGTCGTACTCCATGAAGGATAAGAGCTTCACCAGAAAGCTGTAGCCGCCCACGTACGACTGGGTGCTGCTTTGCTTGTACAACTGGGCCGAGCCCGGGAAGGTGTTGCTGTAGGTGCTGGCATAGGTGTTGAAGGCCAAGGCGATCTGCCGCACCTTGCTCATGCACGACGCCCTCCGCCCTGCTTCGCGGGCCGCGTTGATCGCGGGCAGAAGCAGCCCAATCAGAATGCCGATGATGGCAATTACCACCAGCAGCTCGACGAGGGTGAAACCTCGCCTGGAACGTGTAGTTGTGACCATAAGTCACCTCCATTGAATAAGAGATGGATAAAAAACGTACGGCGACCATCGCCGCATCAAGAGAATCCAAAATGAAAAGATAAGGACCAATACCCGGCCTTGCGGCCGGCCTCTGCGCTCTTCCCTCAGCCCCTCGCGGGGGTTCGCCAGGCACACCGTTACTCTACTTCGACCAAACCGGTTGCCTGGGAAGAAAGATCTCGCCAAAGTCAGTGCGAGCTGGACGAAAAGCCCCTTCCCTCCATGCGCTTGCGATTGTACCCGATTTCCTGGATACTTGTCAAATAGTTCCCACAGAATTATTCTTTCCAACGGTGCAACGTGCCCCCACTTGTTACGGTAATCACCGGACCTGCCGGCTGCGGGAAGACCGACCGCCTGCTTGCGCGTTATCGTGGGGTCCTGTCGAGTGCACCGCCGGGCAGCGGGCTTTGGCTGGCACCCACATCACGGGTGGCGGCCGAGATTCGTTCTCGCCTATTAGGGGGGAGTCTCGAGGGGTGCTTCGCACCGGGCGTCCATACGTTTGCCCGATTCGCCGAGACGGTCTTGCAGCGACTGGCCCCTGGGGGATTTACTCACGGGCAAGAGGCCCGTGCCACGCGTCCGCTGAGCGGCCTGCTCAAGCGGCATCTCGTGCGTCAACTGGTCGACGAGGAGGCACGCGCGGGGCGGTTGACTCATTTCGGTCCAATCGCCTCTACGGGAGGGTTGCTCGATTTGTTGTGCGATTTCATCCGCCAGATGAAGCGGTTGGAGATTTGGCCCGACCAGTTTGCCGAGGCCTGCCAAAAACGGGGGGTTACGGAGAAGGATCGCGAGTTGCTGGCCATCTATCGGGCCTACCAGCAGAGGCTGTTGGACCACAACCTATATGATGCCGAGGGATGTTTCTGGTCGGCCCGTGATTTGCTCCACCGGCAGCCGATCAGTTACCAGCTCATTGTGGCCGACGGGTTCAGCGACTTCACCCGCACGGAACACGACATCCTTGAGGACTTGGCGGCTTGCGCCGGGGAAGTCTGGATCTCGCTGCCGCTCAGCGCGGAAGACGGTCGCGACGACCTTTTTCAGAAGCCGCGCAAGACGCTGGCCGAATTGCGGCGCCGGCACGAGAATCTGCGCGTAGAAGAGGATGAAAGTTTACCAACCTGTCGTAGTTGGCCGGCCATGGCCCATCTCCAGCGGACACTCTTTTCGAATCCCCGCACGATGAAGCCCGCCCCCGATACGGCGGGACTTGAAATCCTGGCAGGCGGCCGGCAGATTGGCGAGATCGAGCTGATTGGCCGCCGCATCAAGCGGCTCTTGCAGGGTCGGCGTGATGAGTACGTTCAGCCGGTTCGACCTGGGCAGATCGCGGTTGTTTTTCGCCGGCCGCAAGCGCTGGCGGACCTCGTGAGCGAAGTTTTTCAGCGGCTGGAGATCCCTTTCTTCCTGGAAACGGGGCGATCGTTGAGCCGCTGGCCGCCTATTGTAATGCTCTTGCGGTTGCTGGAGTTGGATGCCGACGACTGGCCGATGTACAAACTGCTGGGGATCCTGGCGAACAACTACTTCTCGCCCGATTGGGTCGACTGGAACGACCGTGCCGCCGGCCTGGCCGAGCGCATCATCCGCGGCCAGCAAATTCCCCGCGGGCGGCAACGGCTACTGGAGCAGTTGGCGCGGCAGGGTAGCCTTGCGCAATCCCGGGAGGCTGCCTTCGTGTACCAGCTTCTGCGGCAGCTTGCGGATGCGTTGGACCAGCTTCCGCGATTCGACACGTTGGCGGCGCACGCCTTGGCTTGGACGCAACTTGCCGACCACGTTGGCATCCTCCGCTCGATGCGGGGCGACACGGACCTGGCAGCCTGGAATCAACTCCACAAGACCGTGCAAGAAGGCCAGCAACTGGCCGCGTGGCTCGGTCAAGACGTGCAGCGATTGGACCGCAAACAGGCCCGCGAGGCCCTGCTCGATCTCCTCGGCAGCCAGACCCTGGGCACGGTCAACGAGGAGCCGGGCCGGGTGCGCGTGCTGGCCGCAGCCAGTGTGCGGCATTTGCGAATTCCCTACCTGTTCGTGGCCGGGCTCTCGGAAAAGTCGTTTCCCGCGGCCGATCGCGGCGAGGGCGTCTACAGCGAGGCCGAGCATCAGCGGTTGATCGAGGCTGGGTTGCCGCTTCCCAGCCGCAGTGATCGCCAGAGCGACGAGATGCTGCTTTTCTACGAAACGATCAGCTCGGCCACGCGCCGCCTCTACTTGAGTTATCCGGCCGTCGATGAGCATGGCGAGCCGTTGACTCCCAGTCCCTACTTGCAGGAAGTCGAACAGGCCTGCGAAGGCTCCCCTCTCCCTCTGGGAGAGGGGCAGGGGGTGAGGGCCGGGGCTACTCCGATAACGCGGTTCGAACAGATCGATCTCAGTCCCGTGCCAAGCCCGGGCGAGCTGTATTCGATCGACGCCTTCCGCCTTCGCGCGGTGGCCGAGGCCGTCCAGGGAAAGGCCGAGTCGCTCGCAGGATTGGTAGAGTGGGACAAGCAAACCGAGGCCTTGGTGGGCCGTCGGTCGCGGATTGACCCGATGTGCGAAGGCCTGCCACTGCCCCGCGACCTTGTCCCACCCTGCGGACCGCGTAGCCTCGCCCAGTGCATCTTGCACGGCCTGGAGTTCTCGTTGGCGCGGCAGAATCGCGATCGCTTCGTTGCCGCCGAAGGCATGCTGAGCCCAGGGGCGGCCGGAGGACTAAAGGGCGACTTTCCGTCCGACCGGATCTTCAGCGCCACGGAACTGGAGCGCTATGCCTATTGCCCTTACCAGTACTTCCTGAACAAGGTGCTCAAGGTGCAGCCGCTGGAAGAGGTCGAATTGGAGATCGATTACATGCAGCGGGGCCAGACGGCCCACGAGCTGCTGGCAGAGTTTCACCGTCGCGTGAACCAGTCCGCTGGCGGGCCGCAGTCGCCGGTCGCGCTGGCCTCGGCCGATTATGAACGGCTGCTGACCGAGACGATCGCCGAGACCCTGTCGCAACCGGGCCGTGACAGCCTGGCCGATGCCATGCGCGAGATCGACCGCCGAATCCTGATCGAGTGGCTTCAAAGCTATCGCCAACAGCACGAGAAATATGATGCCCAAGGGAAAGACTGCGACCGGCCGCCGCGGCCGGCGCTCTTCGAAGTCTCCTTTGGCAAGACTCTGCGGGAAGGCGACGCCCCGCCGTCGACCGCCGAACCGTTCGAACTGGCGAGCCACGGCCAGACGGTCCGCCTCGCGGGCCGGATCGACCGCATCGACCTGGGCGAGGTCCGCGGCCAGACCGTTTTCAACATTCTCGATTACAAGACGGGTGGTGGAACCCGATTCAGTCTTGAAGCCTGCCAGCGTGGCACCGTGCTGCAACTGCCGCTCTACGCCTTGGCCGCCGCCGAACTGATTCTCAACGACCGCGACGCCTTGCCCTGGCAAGCCGGCTACTGGTACCTCAGCGGCGATGGATTCAAACCGCGGCAGGCCCTGCAAATGTACGAACTGGCCGAGGACCACCTGGGCCCGAGCGAGACGTGGGAATCGATCCGCGGCATCCTGTCCAACACGGTGGTGGGACTCGTCCAGGCGATGCGGCAAGGCCAGTTTCCCGTCTGGAGCGACGACTCGGAATGCACCGGCCGGTGCCCTTACAAGACCGTCTGCCGCATCAACCAGATTCGATCGCTGGAGAAAACATGGCGGCCACCGGTTTCATGAATCGACAGCCGCAGACAAGTTCGCGTAGCGAGCGCCGGCCCACCCCAAAATTACCCGCACCAACTCGATGAATCCACTCACCCCTCAACAAGAACGCGCGATCACCGCCCGCGACGTCTCGGTTGCCCTGGCTGCCGGGGCGGGCTGCGGAAAGACCTTCGTCTTGACCGAGCGGTTCCTCTCCTGCCTGGATCCGGAGCGGGCCGGCGGGCCGTTGCGGTTGGACCAGTTGACAGCCATCACCTTCACCGAACGCGCGGCCCGCGAGATGCGCCAACGGATTCGTGCAGCCTGTACCCGGCGGCTGCTCGACGCGGCGGAAGAACACGTCGATTACTGGCTCCGCACCGTCCGCGAATTGGACTCGGCGCGGATTTCCACGATCCACTCGTTCTGCGGATCGCTCTTGCGGTCGCATGCCGTCGAGGCCCGGCTCGACCCGCGCTTCCAGGTGCTCGATGCCACGGCCGCGCAGACCGTGCTCTATGAACTGATCGACGAGGAGATTCGCCAGCGCCTCGCCGCCCGCGACGAAGCGGTGATCGACCTGGTCGTGAAGTATGGACTGCCCGGACTGCGCGAGATGGCCGGCCGCCTTTTGGGTGAGCGGCAGCAGATCGATTGGGAATATTGGCGCAGCCAAACACCCGGCCAGCTTCTGGCCCGCTGGGAAGATTTTTGGCGAAATGAGACGCTGCCGCGCGTCTTGGCCAAGGTGGGCAAGTCGCCTGCTGCCGGGAAGATCTTGCAAATCCTGGAAGAGGAAACGCCGTCGAATGCGGTGATGCGCGAGCGCTCCTGTCTGCTGCGCGACAAGCTGCCGCGACTCGGCGCACCGGCGCCGCGCCCGAGGCCGCCGCCCCCGCCGCGGCGTTGGCCGAGATTCGCGATGCTGCCCGGGTGCAAGGGGGCGGCGGCAAGAAGGCGTGGTCGAGCGAGGAGGTCTACGAGGCTTTTCGCGGCGCGGCCGAAGCGCTGCGTGCGACGATCGACAAGGTCGCCGACCAGACGGCCTTCGATCCGGCGGCAGCCTTGCCCGCCGCCGAGGCGGCGCTCAGCTTGCTGGCGGTCACACATGGCCTCGCCGATGCCTTTCAGCAGCGAAAGGCCGAGTTGGCTGCGTTGGATTTCGACGATCTCCTGATCCGCGCCCGCGACCTGACTGCCGGCGCGGCCCGCGAGGACTTGCGGAAGCACCTGGCCGCGCAGACCCGGTTGCTGCTGGTTGACGAGTTCCAGGACACCGACCCGTTGCAGGTCGAGTTGGTACGGGCCTTGTGCGACGGACGCGTGGCCGACGGCAGACTGTTCTTCGTGGGCGACTACAAGCAGTCGATCTATCGCTTCCGCGGCGCCGATCCGCACGTCTTCCGCCGCCTGCGCGACGAGATTCCCGCGCACGGCCGCCTGCCGCTGACGCTCAACTTCCGCAGCCAGCCGGCCGTGATCGAGTTTGTCAACGCCCTGTTCTGCAAGGAATTGGGCCCCGAGTACGAATCGCTCAATGCCCATCGCCCGCAGCTTGGGCCGCGGCCGGCAGTCGAGTTCCTGTGGGCCATCGAGCCCGAAGCGGATGCAGCCGAAAATACGGCCCCTTTGCCCGCGGGCGATGCCGACCGCGCCGGCTCGCCCACCGAGCGAATCCGCCGCCGCGAGGCCGAGTGGATCGCGCGGCGGCTTCGCGGCATGATCGACTCGGGCGAGAAACTCGTCTGGGACAACCAGACCGCTCGGGCCGACCACGACCATGCGTCCATCGCGCCCGACATGGCGCCCCAGCCCGCACTGCGAGCGGTTCGCCCCGGGGACATCACCCTTCTGTTCCGCGCTCTGACGAACGTCGAATACTACGAAGAGGCGCTGCGGCGCTATGATATCGATTATTACCTGGTCGGCGGCCACGCCTTCTATGCCCAGCAGGAAATCTACGACATCGTAAACCTGTTGCGGGCGGTGGCCAGCCCCTGCGACGAAGTCAGTCTGGCGGGGATCCTCCGCAGTCCCATGTTCGGGCTGCTGGACGAAACACTTTATTGGCTTTCCAAGCACGCCGGCGGCCTTTCCGGCGGTTTCTGGAGCGTGTTGGAAGATCAACGTGGTGCGGGCCGGAGAGTGGAACAAGAGTGCGTAGCAAGCGCCGGCCCACCAATGCATGACGATGGTGGGCCGGCGCTTGCTACGCAATCTTGTCCCACCCTACAATTTCTGCAGAACGTGCTCGACCCGATCGCCCCCGAGGAACAAACCCGCGTGCGCTTTGCGGCGGAAACGCTGGGCGAATTGCGAGACATGAAGGACCGCGTGCCGATTGCGCAGTTGATCCATAGGGCATTGGAGAAGACCGGCTACGACGCACTCCTGCTGGCCGAGTTTCTGGGCGAGCGAAAACTGGCCAACCTGCACAAACTCATTGAACAGGCGCGCCAGTTCGACGCCGCGGGCATTTTCACGCTGGCCGATTTCATCACGCAGTTGGCCCAATTCGTGGCTCGGCAGCCCGACGAACCGCTGGCTGCCACCCAGCCCGAGTCGATCAACGCCGTCCGCTTGATGTCGATTCACCAATCGAAGGGGCTGGAGTTTCCGATTGTCGTCGTGGTCGACATCGATCGGCCGCGGCGAGGTTCGACAGGCGCGGTGGCCTTCACACCGCGGCTTGGCCCGATGGTCCGCCGACCATCGGTAGATGGCGCCCGCGGTTGCACCAGCGGCTTTGAGCTGTTCGCGCAGGCTGAACTCGACGAAGAGATGGCCGAACTGAGCCGCCTGTTCTATGTCGCCACGACGCGGGCCGCCGACTACTTGATCCTCTCCAGCGGAATGGAAGATCTCGACCGCCCCCGCGGCCCGTGGCTGGAACTATTGCGGCGACAGTTCGACCTCGGCACGGGCGCGCCCGTCAGTGATCCCAAGCGGGTATTGGCGAAGGTCATCCGCGAGGAACCGTCTCCGCCGCGAAAACAGGCCGGACGGACGAAACACCCCGACTTGCATGCTATTATCGATAAGGCCCGCAAACTCGCCGCCGCCGGCAAGGGCCACGTCCCCGAACAACTTCGGCCGGTGCCCGTCGACCGAGCGGCGCGAAAACATTATTCTTTTTCGCGACTTCGCGGCACCGTGCATCCGCGGGAGGTCCCGCAGGCGATGCACGCGCCAAGGTTGGAGGACAACGAATCGCTTTCGGCTGCGCGGCCCCTTGATCCGCTTGGTCTGGGAACCCTGGTCCACGCGGTCCTCTCCGACCTCGCCGCCGGAAGCGATGACTCTCCAGCGACGATCGAGGCGCTGGTGCGGCGACATGCCTGGCTTCATCTGCCCGATGCGACGCCGACCACGACCATGAGTGTATGGTGTCCGCTTGATGAGCCGATCGATCTGATTGCCCGCCTTGCGGCTTCACCCCGCTGGGCATCCCTGCGGGCCGCTTCGCGCGTGTACACGGAATTGGAGTTCCTCTTGGCTTGGCCTCCCGGCAGCCACGACGCGGAAGCCCCCTACCTCCAAGGTTTCATCGATTGTCTTTACCAGGACACGGCGGGCGACTGGCATCTGTTGGACTACAAGACCAATCAGGTTTCGCCTGCAACCCTGGCAAGCACCGTTGAGAGCTATGAAATGCAGATGCTCGTCTATGCCCTGGCGGTCGAGCGGATCTTGAAACGGCCCCCTGCGGAAGTTGTCCTGTACTTCCTTCGCGAGGGCCTGGAGCACCGCTTCGCCTGGAATGACGCCTTGCGGCAGCGTGCGGTCGAACTGGTCGACAGTGCTGTTGTGGCCGGTCAGACTGTTGTGGCCGGTCTCTGACCGAGCCGACTGTTGTGGCCGGTCTCTGACCGAGCCACGCCGCCGACTGTTGTGGCCGGTCTCTGACCGAGCCACGCCGCCGACCGAAGGTCTCGTGAGCGAACGGGGAGACCTTCGGTCGGACTTTTCGGCGGGGTCGGGAGACCCTCGCCGAACTGTTGTGGCCGGTCTCTGACCGAGCCGACTGTTGTGGCCGGTCTCTGACCGAGCCACGCCGCCGAGCCACGCCGCCGACCGAAGGTCTCGTGGGCGAACGGGGAGACCTTCGGTCCGGCGTTTCAGCGGGGTCGGGAGACCCTCGCCGAACCGTAGCGGGGTCGGGAGACCCTCGCCGAACCGTAGTAACCTGGGGAAATTGACCGTTTTTCCGGCCTCGAAGGGCCTCATAAGCGGAAAAATACGGGAAAAACGGGGTCCCGAGCCAAGAAAATGGCGTTTTTCCCGTAGAATTCAACGATTTCCTGGGTTGCAAAGTTTCGCTAACCGATTTAACTTATCAAACATTGCATCGCCCGCGCGGCAAAAACCGGGCCCGCGGCGCGGCAGTGAAGCCATCCCGCTTAGGGCCCTCACGGCTTCACGCCAAAGCGTCGGAAGCCTGCTTTCCACGTGTGCGATGAACCCCGGTAGTTTCCTGTCAATTTTTAGGAGAAGAACGAACCATGGCAAAAGCTGCTGCTGCCGCCGCCAAGAAACCCCTCACTAAGACCGAGCTGACGGCCAATATCGCCACGGCCACCGAGCTGTCGAAGAAGGAGGTCACCGCCGTCCTGGAGGCCCTCGCGGCCGAAATCCAGAAGAGCCTCAGCAACAAGGGCCCGGGCGTAATTACCATCCCCGGACTGGTGAAAATCGAGAAGAAGAAGGTCCCCGCCAAGCCCGCTCAGAAGAACGTGCCCAACCCTTTCAAGCCGGGCGAGTTCCGCGACATTGCCGCCAAGCCGGCTTCGAGCAAAGTCAAGGTTCGGGCATTGAAGACCTTGAAGGAGTGGGCCAAGTAGGCCGCTTGTTCCTTCACGGCCGTAGAACGGATTGAATTCTGCCTGACGCCTCCGAGGGCTTCTTGCCTTCGGAGGCGTTATTTTATTACTTTAACAAAATTGTCATAAGATTCGGTCAAGTCAGTTCTGCAATGGGCCGGCGGGCGGTAGTCAAGAAAGACCTGCCGGACACTCTATTTAAGCAGTAAAGCTTATCATTATGGGCGCGCTTTGCACCGTTCGGCGTTGATTTACGGCCCTTTCGGTTCAATCCGGGTTTTTCGCGATCCCGATTAGTACCAATGGTGACAGAGGTGAGCTTTACGCGCCCACGGACGAAGGCCGTGCCAAGTACTCCGTCCACTTGCCACAGGGCTTACACGGACGCGCTCTGTCGAAACATCCACTTCCCGTTTTAAGAAAAGATCGCGAACTATGAAAACACTACGGTGGGCAATCGCAACGTCGCTCGTCGGCGCATTGTTCGCCGGCACGGCCATGGCGCAAGTGACCATGTCGTCTCCGGTGCAACAGCCGAACTCGATTCAACAGATGGGATTCCAGTCGGACGACTCCGCTGGCTATGCCGTCGCCGATCCAACTCCGGCCCCGGCCGGAGCGGCGGTGACCCCGCCCTCGCCCAGCAACCAGCCGCCGGCCCCGCCGGCGGTCAAGGCCGGAGAGACACCGGCCGCGGAAGCTCCCAAGGAGGAAGAGAAGCCGGCCGAGGAAGGCCCGTACAAGCTCTTCCACGGCCCGTGGCTGGATTGCCATCACCTGGACATCCGCGGCTACGCCGAGGTCGGCTACACCAGCAACCCCGCCTGGCCGCTGAGCAACGAAAACGGCGCCGTCGGCTACAACGATCGCGCCAATGAGCTCATGTTCAATCAGCTCTACCTGATCGCCGAGCGCGTAGCCAAGGTCGAGAACGACTGCGGTGTCGACTATGGCTACCGGGCCGACCTGATGTACGGCGAAGATCGCCGTTTCGTCGAGACGATTCCTGGGTCGCAGTGGGACAGCGGTTGGAACAATGGCAATCGCTTCTACGGCCTGGCCATGCCCCAGTTGTACGCCACCTTGCAATACAACAAGCTGACTCTCCAAGGCGGCCATTTCTATGCTCCCTGCGGCTATGAGAACCCGATGCCGACGGAGAACTTCTTCTATTCCCACACCTACGGGTTCTTGTATGGAATGCCCACGACGGTAACCGGCGGCATGGCGACCTACAAAGTCAGGGGTGGCGAGAACTGCGACACGCTTTTGGTCAACGCCGGTCTGGACACCGGTTGGAACGAGGGGACGGCCATCAACGGCAAGATCAACGCGATGTTCGGCGTCAACTGGACCAGCCAAGACGGCAAGGTCAACGTGACCTCCGAGTGTTTCCTCGGCGACACCAACACCGACACGGCTGCGGTCATCGAGAGCACCCGCTACGCGTTCATCACGGACGTGAACGTCAAGCTCGGTGAGAAGGGCAAAGAGAAGTGGCACTGGATTCTGGAGAACACCTTCGCCCACGATTCCAACCAAAACGGGACCGGTCCGGCCTCGTGGACCGGTTGGACCAACTACCTGCTCTACGACATCAACGATTGCTGGGGCGCCGGCGTCCGCTGGGAGTACTTCGAAGACCTGGACGCCGCCGTGGTGCCCGGCGTCGGTCTTCCGCCAGGGGTGGGAATCGCCCCGGTTCCCGGAATGGTCCTTGGTTCCAAGTACAACGACGTGACCATTGGCCTGAACTGGAAGCCCAACAAGAACGTCGTCGTGCGTAGCGAACTTCGCTGGGACTGGGCGCAGAACGGGGCGATTGCCGGCAAGATGCCCTTCGACGACGGCAACAGCAACAGCCAGTTCCTGTGGGGCAACGACGTTGTGATCCGCTTCTAAGCGGTCCAATAATCGACGATCATCCTGCTGACCGCAACGGAGCGGCGGCAGCCCAAATGAGCTTTGGGGTGAGTGGACGTCGGCCGTGCTGCATGGGGCAACAATCCCATCAACACGGCCGACTCGCTTTCTTGGGCAGTAGGGCGGGCGGGCACGATCTACGCATGGTCGGCCTGCCTCTATAATACACCACGTGGGCTAAAGCCCACGCTCCACGCACAAACTGCCGAGAGTTACCCCCCCAGTTTAATGGAACAAGTGCAGATTGACAGCCCCCGATTTGCCAACCACTAATTCTTGAACTAGGTTTATCTAGCGGGTCATTCGGCCCGCGGCGTTTTCCGCCCGCGCGAATCTCGACAAGTCGCAGGACTTGCAGACACTTTTCCTCCGGCGCTGCGGGCGGCCGCCAGCCAACTTCCACTCAACAGGCGAGCAACTGTGTCTGTCGATCTGCAAGAGCCTATGGACGGCGTCGAATCTACGGGTATCGCGCTGGATGAATTTCATGCAACTCAAGACGAGTTCAACGAGTTTTTCGGCGACGTGTTCGATCAACTCCAGTGCTTGTCGCTGGAACTCTTTGCGCGGCACAAGTGCCTCGAGGCCAGCACGGAACTGAAAGCGGAAGCCGAGGAAGCCCTCGTCGGCGTCCGCAAACAGTTCCACGGCACGTTCGAGGAACTTCAACAGTTGCACGGCCAGTTACTGGCCGATCGGCAGGAGACGCAACAGAGCTGGGCGGAAATCCGCGCCGGCTGCCAGCGGTTCCTCGACGACCACGCGGACCTGCGGGAGATCCGCGAGGGTTTCCGGCAGATCACCACGGAGTTCTCCGGCGTCAAGGAAGATCTGCAGCGCGAGCGGAACGACCTGCACGTGCTGTGCGCGAACGTCGAGGGGCAGTTGTCGCGGCTTTCGGCCTTGACAGCGGAGCTTGCCGACCCCCAGGCGCGGGGGACCCATGACTCGCAGATTGCCGACATCCTCGAGCACACCAGGCAACAGCAGGCCGAGTGGCTCCAGCAACGCGGCGACCTGGAAGCCGAACTGAACGTCATGCGCCGCCGCGCGACCGAACAGGCCGAGGCTCTCAGCGAGCAGAAACGCCTGGCGGGCCAACAACAGGCCGAACTGGCTGGCGAGTTGAAGCGGATGCGGAGCCTGTTGGAAGTCCTGGCCGCCCAGGTCGCGCGGTGAAGCCATCATCCCCGACGCAGCCGCGAAGCCGCAGGCGACCGACAATTCCGTGCTGGGGTCCGTCCTGGCCCAGTTCGAAATGCTGCAACGCGACATCAACACCCGGCGCAGCAAACGAAACAACGAACCCGACTCCGGCGGCAAGACGCTTCCGACCTCATAAACGGCAATCGTTTCAATCCTCATGAATTGCATGGAAAAACATCGAGACCAGCTACGACTTGCGACAATTCTTCTCGCGGGCCTGTTGAACATGGGCTTCGGCCTCTATGCCTGGCAAATGCCGCTGCTGCTCGGCGGCACGCTGGGCATGACCTATGCCGCCATGGCGACGATGGAACTGTACCGTTCGGTCAAGCCGGCCGTTGCGCCGTTGCCCGCGAGCGGACCGGTGATCGCCGCCGATCCGCCTGCCGATCCCGGCGACACCGACGCCCTGGTCCGCCGCATGTTGGCCCAATCGCGTCACGCCTTGCTCCTGCGAAAGCAGGTTGTGGGCAATCTGCGCGAGGACCAGTTCCGCGAGACCTGCGAGCAACTTCATGCCCGCATGGGCCTGGTGCCGGAGGGCGACGTAGTGCTTCACAAGACCAATGGCCAGGCGGATGCTGAACTCGCCGGCTCGCCTGCGGCCATGGCGGGGCGGCGCGTACACGTTGACCCGTTGTTCCTCGACCGCTACACGGTGACCAATCGGCAGTACTACGAATTCGTCGCTGCGGGCGGCTATCGCGACATGACGCTCTGGGACCAGCAGGTCTGGGCGGCCGTGCTCGATCTGGTCGATCAGACGGGGCAGCCAGGCCCGGCCTTCTGGCAGCACGGCCGCTATTTGCCGGGCGAGGATAACCTGCCGGTTGTGGGCGTCTGCTGGCATGAAGCGCAGGCCTGCGCCCGCTGGATGGGCAAGCGCCTGCCGACCGATGCCGAATGGGTCAAAGCGGCCTGCTGGCCCGTGGCCACGGACGCCACGGTGATGACCGAGCGGCGTTTCCCCTGGGGCGAGGGCTTGGATCGCAGCCGGGCGAACCTCTGGGGTTCGGGACCTAACCGCGTCGTGGCCGTGACGGAATTCCCAACCGGCGCCAGTGTGGGTGGAATCCATCAAATGATCGGCAACGTCTGGGAGTGGAACGCCACTGACTTCCGCTTGTCGCCGAATCAAACCTACGGCGACGCCGCGCTGAAGAGCATCCGCGGCGGGGCCTTTGACACCTACTTCGACAACCAGGCCACTTGCCAGTTCGAAAGCGGCGAGTATCCCTTGAATCGGCGGCACAATATCGGCTTCCGCTGCGCCATCGGCACGTGCGACCTTGTGCTGGCTCTGCCGCGACCCACAAGTGGGTGCCCCGAGCAGGAAGGCCAGACGGATGCCGCATGCAGCAAAGGCGAGGAAGTTCACGTATGATCCGCGGTGCGCTGCAGCCCATGCAATCGAGCGACCTAGTCCAGCCGGCGTTGCCCGTCTTGTGCTACGTTTGCGAGGCCGCGAATACGCGCGATGCCGAGTATTGCCGCCGTTGCAGCGCGCCGATGGCCTTGGCCCAGCAGGCCCTGGGACAAACGGCACGGCCGAAAATGGTCGCCGTCCTGGGGCCCAGCGGATCGGGCAAGACGGTCTACCTCGGCATGCTGATGGACGTGCTTTCCCGGTTGCCGCAACGCCTCCAGATCATCGCCCGCGGGGCCTTTTCCATCGGCCTGCAACAAGCGACGGTGTCGGCCCTGGCAAGCTGCGAGTTCCCTGCCAAGACCGGCACGGAACCGGAGCGCTGGAGCTGGGTGCACTGTGAAATCCATCGCCACGACGCGGCGGAGGAAGCGCCGTCCGTTGCGGAAAGCCTCGCGGGCGTCGCCCCACGCAAGCGCCGCGTGTCAACGACCAAGAATCCCCACGTGGAACTCGTTATGCCCGACATGGCCGGCGAGGCGATTCTGGAAGAGGTCGAGCACCCGCAAACCTTCTTTGTCATCCGCTCGCTGCTGCGGAATTCGGCCGCGGTGCTGCTATTGATCGACGCCGCAGAACTTGCCCAGGGGCGGCGCGACCCGGACTTCGCCGCCATGAAAATCCTCAGTTGCCTCAAGGAACTCGAACTCCAAGGCGGTGTGAGCCGAATGTCGCGGCGGCCCGTCGCGCTGGTCTTCACCAAAGTTGACCAGGCGGAAGGCTGCCGCGCGAATCCGCAAGAGTTCGCGCGTACGTATGCCGTGGGAACCTGGCAAAATTGCCAGCAGGGATTTCGCGACTATGCGTTCTTTGCCGCCAGCGTTGTCGGCTGCTGCACGTGGCTGGAAGTCCGCGGCGAGGGCCGCCGCCAAACTCCTTTGCGGGTCGAACCACGAGGGATCATCGAACCGTTCGAATGGCTCCTGGAAAAGCTGCATCCCGTGGAGAAACGATGAAAATGGCGAAAGGCACGGCCGTCGTCCAACAGGCAATCTTCACTTCGGCGAAGACCGACCGTTCGGCCGGCTACCAGATCCTGGCCGCCAGTCCCGGCCTTGCTGAATCCGACCGCCGCGAATTGGCGGCCTGGGGACCCTCGCACGATTCGCTCCTTGATACGGGCCCCGACGCCTTGAGCGTGAATTTCTTCCCCCTCCCCAGCGGTTCGTTTTGTGTTTCGCGCACGACGCCGGCGGGTTGGGAATATAGCGGCCGTGGCGGTTATCGCATTTATACGCACTGCCTGATCGCCTCGCCTGAGGTGTTGTGGCAGTTTGCCAATCATCCACTGGCGCTGCTCAGCGCGGCTATGGCAGGGGGCTGCCTGGAACCGCTGGATGCTATACCCGCGCGGCTGGAACCGTTGGAATTGCGGGAAACAACGACCGCCGGCGACACGGGCGGACTCGCCCGGTTGGCGGCCGAAGTCGGCCCCGCGTCGCTGGCCACGTTCGTCGAGGCCGCCTTGACCAGCGTCTGTCTTGCCGTACGCGGTCCGGTCCCCACGGATTGCTTGGTCGGCGGCTTGCTGGATTGCCTTCCCCTGGATTGCCGGACGTCGATCAGCTTTTCCACGGGGTTGAAGTTCTCTGCACGGCGGCCTTTCGATCTGTTTGCCCTTCCCGACGACACGGCCCAGCAACGGTGGCTCGCCCATCGACCTGGCCTGACCGCGTTCGACCTGGGCCGCAGCCCGGCTTCGGCCAGCCTCTTGGTCCACAATTGGGCGCGGTTGATCCATCGCCTGCTTTCGTCGGGCGACTTCTCCTTCCTCAGGGAAGAACTGGCCAGGCCGCGGGCCGATTTCACCTTGGACGACCTGCCCGTGCTAGGGCTGCAATTGCTTGATGAGTTTGAGGCCGGCGCGATGAAGCAGCCCGAGGTCGCGGCACGCCAGGCCCACGCGGCCCATCGCAGGTTCCAAAAGAGTTGCGCCGTGGCCGGGGAGTCCAATGCCTCGGTGACCTGTGCTCCGTCCAAACTGGTCGACGCCGATTCACCGCAGGTTGTTGCCCAGCTCGAGGCCTTGGACGACGCAGTTTTCGATGCCGTTCAGGGCAAGGCTGCGGCGCTGGCCGAGCTGTATCGGCTTTGGCCCGCCTTGCGAAAAGAGCTAGGCGACGCCCTCCTGGCCGAATCGCGCGAGCAGTACATCCGCTTTGCGCTTTCTCTCTGGCACGAGCCTGCCAATCTCAAGGGCGACCACGATCCGGCCCGGGCCGTCCAGGCCCTGGAGGTACTGTGCGTGCTGTTCGACGAGGTACGGTGACAATTCCTTCCTCGGCCTCGATCAGGATGCAGAGAGTCGCAGGGACGTTCCCATCCGCTTGCCTTTGGGCAACCATTTGGTAAAACAGGTATTCTGATTGTAGCAATCCCCGAGGACGCCCGTATGTGACGATATGACAGCTAAAGAAGACTGGTTTAGCGGGCACGACGGCCTGCCCTTGTTCGAACGGTCGTGGATGCCCTCCGAGCAGCCGCGGGCCGCGGTGGTCTTCATTCACGGCCTGATCGAGCATAGCGGCTGCCATGCAAATACAGCCCTGAATCTGGTTCGCCAGGGTTTTTCCGTGCATGCCATGGATCTTCGGGGACATGGTCGGTCGCAGGGGCCGCGCTGCGACGTCCGCTCGTTTGACCAGTATCTGTTGGACTTGGACGTCTTTTTCGAACGGGCGTTGCGCGAGGCCGGTAATCGGCCGCTGTTTCTTCTGGGCAATAGCATGGGTGGGTTGATCACCACCCTTTGGACGATCTTGCGGCAACCCCAGATCGGTGGACTCGTCCTCAGTGGCCCCTTGCTGGCCCTGGCCGACGGCCTCTATCCATGGCTGAGGCATTTAGCCACAACCGCGGCCACGGTGGTGCCCGCCTTGCGAGTGGCGCGAATTCCCTTGGACTGGCTTACCCGCGAGCGCCAAGCGGTCGAGCGTTTCCGCGACGACCCCCTGGTTTTCCACGGTTGCTTTACGGCCCGCATAGCGGCGGAGACCTTTCGTGCGATGAAATTGGTGTCCGCACAGGCGGCCGCGCTGAAGCCGCCGCTCTTGCTCTTGCACGGCAGCCAGGATCGGATTTGCGGGCCCGCCGGCAGTCTGGCTCTTTATCAAAAAGCGGGCTGCGCCGACAAGACATTGCATCTTTACGAAGGGTTCTACCACGAAGTGTTCGACGAGCCCGAGCGCGGCCGGGTGCTGGCCGACCTGATCTGTTGGCTCGATCGGCATGTCCCTTCGGCCGATGCGCCGGCTTGCCGGAATGAGGTGGAAAGTTAGAATTGCTACGAGGAGAACCTATGAATCAAGATGATTTGCGGCTCAGCCGGATCGAGACACTGTGGTCGGTTGTCCGGCAGGCGAACGACGGCAGCGCGGAAAAGGCCAGGCAGGCCCAGCAGACGTTGCTGGAACGCTACGGCGGGGCGGTCCGCCGCTACCTGCTGGGATCGCTCCGTAGCGAGGATGCGGCCGACGAGGTTTTCCAGGAATTCTCGCTGAAGCTCGTGAGCGGGGCCTTTCAAAGAGCCGATGCCAGCCATGGGCGGTTCCGCAGCTTTCTGAAAACCACGCTCTTTCATCTGATCATCGATTACCAGCGGCGGGGCAAGCGGAATGCCACCCGCGGCATTGCTGGACGAGACGCCCGACCGCCCCTTCTGCGAGGACCGGCTCGCCGAAGAAGACCGGGCCTGGACGCGAAGTTGGCGAGAGGAGCTCCTGGCCAAGGGCTGGGCGGCGCTGGCCAAGACGGAACAGTCGACGGGCACGCCGTATTACACGGTCTTGCGATTCCGCAGCGAGCATCCCGACCTCCGATCGCAGGAAATTGCCGATGAGCTTAACGGAAAAGTCGCGAAGAAGCTTGGGTCGAGTTCAGTCCGCGTCCTGATCCATCGGGCCAGGGAACTGCTGGCCGAAGAGTTGCTGGGCCTCGTGCTGGACTCGATCGATAATGCCTCACTGGACGAATGCGAAGAGGAGTTGATCGATTTGAATTTGCTGGACTACTGCCGCTCGGCCTTGCAGCGGCGGCGTGGTGAGCCCAGCGATGCCCCGCCCAATTAATTTGCTTATGACGGACCGGCAGCGCGATCTCGAGAATTATCAGACGGCGCCGACCCTGGTGAACGACGCTGTGCCGAGGATTGTGGAATTACCGGGACTGCTTTCCGCGCCCCAGGACGAATCGCTGGCTAAGATTGATGGCACGGCGCTTGCGCCGAGCTGTCCGGCCCCGCTTGCCACGGCCATTTCCGACGTCAAACCCATTTCGCTGGACGACATCAAGCCGGGGTCGAGGATCGATGATTTCGAAGTTATCGGCCTGTTGGGCCGCGGGGCGTTCGGCGCCGTTTATCTCGCCCGCCAGGTCTCATTGGAACGCCATGTGGCGCTGAAAGTCACGGCCTGGCAAGGGGGCGAAGGCCGCAAGATGGCCCGGCTGGAGCACGAGAACATCGTGCAGGTCTTCTCGGAGACGGCCTTCGACAGCCGCACCCGGTTGCTGTGCATGCAATACGTCTCCGGCCCAACCCTTCAAGCGGTGCTCGACGAGTTGGCCGAATGCCTGCCCAGCGAGCGAAACGGGCGGAAATTGCTGGAGACCATCGATCGGCTCGTCCAGCGGCCGGCGGAATTCGATCCGGCCGCCGTGCGGAACCGCGAATTGCTGACTCAACTCGACTGGGTCGAGACCGTCTGCTGGATCGGAACGCGTCTTGCTGAAGCCTTGGACTATGCCCACAGCCACGGGGTGATCCATCGCGACATCAAGCCGGGAAATATCATGCTCAACCAGTATGGTCGGCCGTTGCTGGTCGATTTCAATCTGGCGTTTCAGCCACTGGATGCGTCGGCCAACAAGGACCACTTGGGCGGAACGCTGGCCTACATGGCCCCCGAGCATCTCGAGGCCTTCGCGTCCCACGCCGAAGGGCCGGCGCAGGCGATCGCCCAGGCCGCCGATATTTACTCGCTGGGAGTCGTGTTGTACCAGGCCGCGAGCGGATCATTGCCTTTCACGCAGACACCTAGCGGCAAGACCCGGAGTGAAGTCCTGCGGGCCCTGGCCGTCCAGCGTCGCGAGCTTCCGCCGCCCTTGCCCGCCGCGCAGCCCTGCGCACTGGATCAGGTGATTGCCCGCTGCATGCATCCGGATCCGGCCCAGCGGTTTGGCTCGGGCCGCGAGTTATCGGGCGCTTTGGAAGGCTGTCGGCACTACCATGCCGCCGAAAAGGCGATGCCCGACGTTGGCCGCATGCGGGCGGCCGTCATGCGGCACCCGGCCCTGTGGCTCTTTGTTCTCGCCCTGACGCCACACATCGTGGCCTCGATTATCAATATCATCTACAATGACATCCGCATCATCCACCATTTAGACAACGATGCCCAGAAGCAGGTCTTCCCCCTCATCGTGCTCTGCTACGACCTGATCGGCTATTTCGGCGGCATCGTCCTTGCCCTGAGGGTCGTGCTGCCCGTAGCCCGGGCATGGCCGCTGGCAGCAGGGAGGTTACCGGGCGATCGGCAGCAGATCGACGCCGCGCGGCGGATCGCTGCGACCTGGCCGTTTTGGGCCGGGGTGATTGCCTGTCTCTGCTGGATGCCGGGCGGGATTGTGTTCCCCCTGGCGTTGAGCGTCTTCGGCCCGCTGCCGCTGGACGCATGGGCCCACCTGCTGATCTCCTTCGTGCTTTCGGGGTTGATCGCGGCGACGTATTCCATGTACTTCGTCGAGTGGATCACCCTTTGCGTGACCTACCCGGAGCTGTGGTGCGACCGGCAAGGATTTCGGGCCACGGCCGCCGCCGAGTTGCGTTCCGTGCCGGTCTATCTGCGTCTGCTGCAGGTCATGGCCATCCTGATTCCCCTTAGCGGCGCGCTTCTGATGGTTTTTACCGGGGTACAGGATGCGGCCTTTCGCTATCTGGTCGCAAGCCTGATTTTCCTCGGAGTGGTCGGCGTTCCCCTGGCCTTGTTCACCACGGGATTGCTTTTCCAGGCGTTAGCGGCCCTTGCCGGGTCGAACGAGACCACCTCGCAGCCTCGTGGCCGCAGATAAATTACCGCACTCTACCGGCACGGTTTGAAGACCACGGTGGCCAGCGGCGGCAGGGTGATGACGATGGACGCTGGCCGGCCGTGACTCTCCTGCATCTGGGCCTGCACGCCGGGCCCGTTGCCCACGTCGCTGCCGCCGTAAAACGTCGAGTCGCTGTTGTAGATCTCCTGGAACCAGACCGCCTCGGGCACGCCCAGGCGATGGTTCGGCCGCACGACGGGCGTGAAGTTGTTGCAGACGATCAGGTAATCGCCCGGATCCTTGCCGCGGCGGATGTAGCTCAGCGTGCTGTCTTCGTGATTGTGGCAATCGATCCACTCGAAGCCATGATAGTCGAAGTCGACCTCGTGCAGGGCCTTCTCGCTCCGCAAGAGACGGTTCAGGTTGGCCACGCACTTCTGCAAGCCCTGGTGCGACGACCACTGCAACAGGTCCCATTGCAAGCTGGTGTCGAAGTTCCACTCGTTCCACTGGCCGAAGTCGCTGCCCATGAACAAGAGCTTCTTGCCCGGGTGCGTCCACATGTAGCTGTAGAGCAGGCGCAGGTTGGCGAACTTCTGCCACAGGTCGCCCGGCACCTGGTCCAGGAGCGAACCCTTGCCGTGGACCACTTCGTCGTGCGACAAGGGCAGGATGAAGTTCTCGTGGAAGGCGTAGATCAGGCTGAAGGTCAGCTCGTCGTGGTGGTACTTGCGGTGGATCGGTTCGTGGCGGAAGTAACGGATCGTGTCGTTCATCCAGCCCATGTTCCACTTGAAGCCGAAGCCCAGGCCGCCGAGGTAGGTGGGCCGCGAGACGCTCGGCCAGGCGGTCGATTCCTCGGCGATGGTGATAATGCCGGGGAATTGCAGGTGCGTCTGCTCGTTCAGCTCTTTGAGAAAGCTGATGGCTTGCAGGTTCTCGCGTCCGCCGAACTCGTTGGGCAGCCAGTCGCCTGGCTTGCGGCTGTAGTCGAGGTAGAGCATCGAGGCCACGGCGTCGACTCGCAGGCCGTCGATGTGATACTTGTCGAGCCAGAACAGCGCGTTGGAGATGAGGAAGTTGCGGACCTCGTGGCGGCCGTAGTTGAAGATCAACGTGCCCCAGTCGCGGTGCTCGCCGCGGCGGGGGTCGGCATGTTCGTACAAGGCCGTGCCGTCGAACTGCCGCAGGCCGTGGCCATCGCGGGGGAAGTGGGCGGGGACCCAGTCAAGAACCACACCGATGTCGTTCTGGTGGCACAGATCGATGAAATACATCAGGTCGTGCGGCGTGCCGTAGCGGCTAGTGGCCGCGTAGTAGCCGACGGTCTGATAGCCCCAACTGGCTGTGAGCGGGTGCTCGCTCACCGGCAGCAGCTCGAGGTGCGTGTAGTTCATCTCCTTGCAGTATTCGACGAGCTGGTGGGCCAGCTCGCGATAGGTCAGCCAGCGCGACGGATCGTCGCCCGGCCGCTTCCAACTGCCCAGGTGGACCTCGTAAAAGGAGACCGGCCGCTCGTGCCATTTGGCCTCGGCGCGTTTGCTCGTCCAGTCGGCATCGTGCCAATGGTAGCGATCGAGATCGACGACCCGCGAGGCCGTCCGCGGGGGCACTTCGGCAGCGAAGCCGTAGGGATCGGATTTCTCGAAGACTTCGTCGTTGTGCCGGATCTGGTACTTGTAGAGCGTCCCTTCGCTGAGCCCGGGGACGAACAGTTCCCAGAAGCCGCTGGGGATATGCTTTCGCATCGGATGCCGGCGGGCGTCCCAATGATTGAAGTCGCCGACGATGCTCACGCCCGTGGCGTTGGGGGCCCAGACGGCAAAGTTGACGCCTTCCACGCCGTCGATCGACCGCAGGTGGGCGCCGAGGCGGTTATAGCTCTGCCAATGCCGCCCTTCGTTGAGCAGGTACATGTCGTACTCGGTCAACAGGTGAGGAAAGGCGTAAGGATCGTGGATCGTGGTTTTCATTCCTACCTCGTCTGTCACACGCAGCATGTATCGTGAACTTTCCGCCTCGGTGGGACAGGGGCAGATCGCCTCAAACAAACCGGCCGGATGGATGCGACGCATCGGCCGTGCAACCTCGCCGTGGCCGGGATCCACGACCCAGGCCTGGACTGTTTCCGGAAGGAATGCCCGAACTGCCAAGGCCCGGCGTCCCGAATCATCGACCACGTGGGGTCCGAGGAGTTCAAAGGGGTTGTGGTGATTTCCCTGGATCAGTCGGTGAATACTCTCCAACGCAACGCTCGTACGCACACGTTCCTCCTTGACAGAACTTATTTCGAGAACGTCTTAAGGCCGCGGCAGACAAGACTGGGGCCGGTTCTTGAAACAAGTTCTCAGCTTGGCAGCATATTTTAGCCAATCGGCAAGCTTTCCGCGAATCCCCTCGGCCAGTTTTTCGCCCCAATGAGGTTTATTAACACCCTCTTCTGGCCGGATTGGCCGATCGAAACGCCGCCGCTTGCACTCCACGTCGTGGAATCGCAGGGCCCGATCGAGTCTTTGCCACAAGTCCCAGTTCTTCACCGGCACCATTTGCCCGAAGAATTCCCACCGCCAGCCGTTGCTTCGCCATTCCGGAAGTCCATACCGGACCCCCTTCCAGACGTAATCGCTGCATTCGACCAGCGTCACCCGGGACGGCTGGTCGAGCGATTCCAACGCCCGAACAACGGTCAACAAGTCGAGTTGTTCGCTGGGGAGATCTGGTTCGGCATCCTCGGCTTCGAAGCGTTGCGCCCCGTCCTTGCTGCGGAGCACGAATTGCCACTGACCGCTGCCCTGAGTACGGTCGATGTGGGAAGACAACAGGAAGTGTGGTGTCGTAAAGTCCATCGCTGTTTGACCTATATCGGGGTGGTGGAGTGCCAGATTGTTGTCAATTTGCAGCGGATGACACAAACAGAAAATGTATACCGTTACCGTTAAGTGGGCCGACTGGATAAAGCCTCACGTCTGGAACTCCGTCCTAAAAGCCGAAGAGGACCATTGACTTGCCGAAGTCCAAAACTCCAAACAAATCGGCAGTCCTGCGACTGATCCTAAAAGTCTTCCCTAACAACCGACATTTGCAAATCGATTCAGCTTGTCGGCGGTTGTTTGACCGCAGGAAATAGGGGGCCGGACGAGTGATAGAACGGTGGTAACGGAATGCGCGACGTTGAAAGAGAGGGCCGAGCCGGTGCCCGAATCAACAGACATCCTTGCCCGTGTTTCTTGCCCGAGTTGGTTCCGGCTATAGGCTTCCATGCCCACCGGCCCAGGAACTCGGCCCTCTCACCCGGCCTCAGGCCACTAGCCGCATCGCATCGGAGCGGGCCGTTACGCCGACCACGAACTCCTCAAAAATCCTCAGGTCCAGAGCCGAGGCCGAATCACTTTCCGGATGGAACTGGGTGCCGATCGCGAACCAGTCTTCCATGGTGCTTTCGATGGCCTCGATGACTCCGTCCGGGCAGCGGGCGGTGACCATGAAGCCGGCGGCTACCTCGTCGATTGACATATGGTGCATGCTGTTGACCCGAATCTCGCCCTCGCCAAAGACGCGCTCCATGATCGTGCCCATTTCCACGACCAGGGCGTGGCGGTGATTGGGATCGCTGGCGTCAAGGTGCGGCAGGGCCTTGGGCAGGTCCTCGGGAATATGCAGGAAAAGGTTGCCGCCCTGCGAGATATTCAGTAGCTGCATCCCGCATCCGATACCGAAGACCGGCATCCGCCGCTCGGCGATCATCCGCATCAACATGCGGTCGAATTCTTCGCGGCGGCGATCCAAGAGACGGATCGCAGGGTGAAGCATGAAACCGTCGTTGCGCGGATCAAGATCGGCGCCGCCGCAGAGCACGACACCGTCCAAGGTGTCCAGCACGCGGTTTAGATCCTCTTCGTCCCTCAGTGGCGGAATAACCACGGGCACACCACCAGACTTCGTAATGGCATCGAAATAACCCGCACTGAGAAAGGAAAAGGCGGGGGTCTCCTTGCGGGCCGAACGGTAGTCAGCGGTGACACCAATTAGCGGTTTAGAAGCCATCGAACACTCCTTTGACACGTCCTGTGTCGGTAAGTAGGATCGCCCACGGCAAGGAAGAGGAAGCCGTTGATCGCTTGGCCCGGGGCCGGGCACAGGGAAGAAGGAGCCCCCCGAAAAGACTAGGGGAGAAACAAACAGCCCTCTACGAAAGCAAAGGGAATCCGGGGCGTCACTCCCTGACGACCCGCGTGCGGACCTTTTCCCGTTGGCGGCACGCCGACATGATTGCCGGCGACGCGCAAAGCGACATCCTCTGTCACCTGAATTGGGCTGAAACTCCTGGATCTATACGCGCCTCCCTGTAGAATTGCAAGTCTTCCGGAGTTTACCGCTTTTCACACGAATCGCAAGCAACTTCCACATCTTGAGGGACGCGATTTTTTAAGCCACAATATATGGTGGTGACAGCAAAGCTAGCATTGTGGACTCCCACAAAAATGTGTGGCCCGGAGGACTGAAAAGTCCGGATGGGCAATTATTGCAGGGTGGGACCAGATCCGGGGAACCCGGGGTACCCGCTTGCGGGTCGTGGGTTGGCGAGCGCAGGCCCACCATCGCCGACTGGAAAGTACGTCATGGTGGGCCTGCGCCTGCTACGCAGTCTGGTCCCACCCTAAGACGTTGCAGTTCTAGACCGGACGAAACAAGAGTATGATGATAGGATCGCCGCGCGGATTTGAAGTCCCCATCATTTGTCCCGTGAGAATCGTCGGATTCGGCGCCGCGTTTGGCTGTAACTGTTCGTGATCCTTGATACTTGGAAGGGTAAATCCTTGCACAATCTGCGGCTCCTTGCTTCCGTTGCGATTGGCGTGCTCCTGACGGCGGCTCTCGAGGGTTTTGCCAAGGAGCCGGTAAGGTGTCACCGTGGCGTCATTATCCGTTTTGAGGGAGAGATTGGTCCCGGGCTGGAACGGTATCTCTACCGCAAGCTGGACGCGGCCAAAGAACAGGGCGCCGACCTGGTGATCCTGGAGATCGAAAGCCCGGGCGGAAGGGTGAAGGAAACTCTGGAGATCGCCGAGCATCTGCAAGGACTGAACTGGGCGCACACCGTGGCATATATCCCTCACCGCGCAATCAGCGGGGCCGCGATTGTCTCGCTGGGGTGCGACGAGATCCTGATGGCCCCGCAGGCGATGATTGGCGATGCCGGGGCGATCTTTATGAATGAGCGTTCGGTCTTCCGCTTCGTTCCCCAGAAGGCAATCAGCTTCCTCGCTCCCACCGTGCGCAGCCTTGCCGAAGCCAAAGGACGCCCGGCGGCTTTGGCCGAGGCCATGGTCGACAAGGATCTCGAGGTTTATCATGTTCGCAATTTGAAAACCGGCGAGAAGACCTATATTTCTAGTCGCGAACTCAAGGAAAAACCAGACCAGTGGGAGAAGCTGGAGCCCGGCGCCGTTGCCGAGTCCGGCAAAGACCGATTTCTGGCTTTACCGGGTCAGCGAGCGACCGAGGTCGGACTGGCCGACGCGCTGATCAGCAACCGCGATCAACTGGCCAGGCGATACGGGTTGAACGAGAACGAATTGCAGGTCCTCGAGCCCACCGGCGTTGATATCGCCGTGGAGTGGCTCAACTGGTGGCTGATCACCGGCCTGCTCTTGGTCGTCGGCCTGACCGGACTGTACATGGAAGCCATGGCGCCCGGCCATGCTGTCGGCGGGTTGATCGGCGTGGCGTGCTTCCTGCTCTTGTTCTGGAGCCACTTTCTCGGCGGCACGGCAGGTTGGCTCGCGATCTTGCTCTTCCTCTTGGGGCTGGCCTGTATCGCGGTGGAAATCTTGCTCTTGCCCGGAACGATCGTGCCCGGGCTGACCGGCGCGGTCCTGATCCTCGTGAGCCTGGTGATGAGCATTCAGGGATTCTTGATTCCGGAAACGACGCCCGAATTGTACACCTTGGCGGGCACGATGACCATGATCGTGGTTTCGGGCAGCGTCTTCATCGCTGCCGCGGTTGTGCTCACCCGGCGGATGGATTCGCTGCCGCTGCTGAACCGGCTGATGCTGGTCCCACCCGATGCAGAATCGGCAACGGAAAAAGCCTCGGTCACGAGCGCCGATCGACGGCCCGCACTCGGCGACGTGGGCGTTGCCCACACGCCGTTGCGGCCCGGCGGCAAAGGCCGTTTCGGCGAAAGGGTGATGGACGTGCTGGCCTGCGGCGATTTTCTCGATCGCGGCACGCCGATACGCGTGGTTCGCGTGACCGGCAATCAGGTCTTGGTAGAAGCCGTCGAAGAGCAGACAGTTTGACTCGCGCCCTTCACTTGGCCGAGATACTCGGCAGGCCGCTGGCCGCGTGCGGCAGAAGTGCGGGCAGTTCGGCCCGTGCGGGCCGGCTTGCGTCCGTGCTTGAATCCGCCGCGAGCGCAGGTCGCTTGTCTTTCGCCACAGGAACGGAGGATTGCGCGTAATTCCGCTCCAACTGCGGCGTCAGGTCAACGGAGTCGTCGAACCAGACCACTTTATTGCTGATCCCGCGGGCAATGTCGGCGGGCGTGTCGCCTTTGATCTCGTCGAGATCGGCGTTAAATACAAGCGTCAAATGCTGGCTCTTGGCGAGCTTCGCCACGTCCTTCTTGATCTCCTGATAAGCGCCCAGATAAAGCCTGGCTTCGCGCTGCTCGAAGTCCTTTCTCGCCAGGGAAATCTCGGCCTGGATGCGGGCCTTGTTCTTGACGAGTTCCTCGTCCAATTGCGTGTGTTCCGGGCTCCCCGGCGTGAGATCCTTTAGCTCTTCGGACTTCTTCGTGAGGGCCTTCAACTGGCTCTCGAACTTTGCCTGGACAAGGGTTGCCTCGACTTGCAGGGCGCGCAGTTTTTCTTTCAAATCGGCATGTTTCTTGAAAAGGCGATTCACGTCCAAAACGCCGATCTTCCTGCTGGCCGCCGGCTTGGACGAGTCGTTTTTCGAGGCGTCCTTATCCGCGGCGGCCAGCGGCGTTGCCAACGCCGCTCAGCAGAACGATAAGTGGGAACTTGAACATCGCGACAACTCCTTTTCACAATGCGGGCCTGGCTCGCGCCGCCCCGAACGGAGCGATCAGCGTCGAGTTGCACGTGATTCTATTGCACCGCGGCCGCAGGCACCATGGCCCCTACTTCAGCCCGCACGCCCTCTGCGCCCGCAACAGCACTTCGGCTGCTTTTGTTCGGGCGGTTGCAGCGCCATCGTCAAGAATCTCGCGGACCCGCTGGGGATGGGCGACAAGCTCTTCGCGGCGCTGCCGGGCGGCGGCAAAATACTCCACGGCCATGTCGGCCAGGGCCTTCTTCACCTCGCCGTAGCCGAAGCCGCCGCGGCGATACGTGGCGGCAAGCGCCTCTCGCTGCTCAGCGGAGGCAAAGAGCGAGTAGAGCTCGAACAAATGGTCGCCTTCGGGCCGCTTGGGCTGCTCCGGAAGACGCGAGTCGGTCACGATCTTCATGATCTGCTTCCGAAGAGCCTTGGGATCCTCGAAAACCGCCAGCGTGTTGCCGTAGCTCTTCGACATCTTCTGCCCATCGATGCCCGGCACGCGGGCCGAACTGTCGAGAATCTTCTCCTTCGGCAACACGAAGGTCTCGCCGAACTCGTGGTTGAAACTGCCAGCCAGGTCGCGGGCCACTTCGATGTGCTGGACCTGGTCCTCGCCGACGGGCACGAGGTCGGAGTCATAGACCAGGATGTCGGCGGCCATGAGCACCGGATAGGTGAACAGCCCGGCGTCGGCACGGATCCCGCGGGCCTTCTTGTCTTTGTAGGCCACGCACCGTTCCAGCAGGCCCATGGGAGCGCCGCTGAGCAGGATCCAGCAGAGTTGGGCCACCTCGGGCACGTCCGATTGCAGAAACAGCGAGGCCCGATTCGGATCAAGCCCCAAGGCCAGCAAATCGAGTGCCGCATCGAGCCTGTAGCCGCGCAATTCCGCGGGATCGCGGACCGTTGTCAGGGCATGCAGGTCGGCGATGAAGTAGAAGGCCGTTTCGGGCTTGTCTTGAAGGTCGATGTACTGGCGGATCGCGCCGAAGTAGTTGCCCCAATGAAAACGCCCGGTCGGTTGAATGCCGGAAAGAATACGTGGCATGATGGAAAGGATGAAGGATGAAGGATGAAGGGTGAAGGGTGAAGGTTGAAGGTTGAAGGTTGAAGGTTGAAGGGTGAAGGGTGAAGGTTGAAGGGTGGGTTGGAGGATGTCTTCATTCATCCTTCATCCTTCATCCCTCATCCTTCCGCAAGCGTTCCCACGACCTCAATGACCGAGGTGGCGCCGAGTTCTCGCAGCGCTGCCGGCAGGGCGTCGAGCACCTGCATCGAAATCGTAGGATTATAGAAGTTTGCCGTGCCGATTTGAATGGCCGTGGCCCCCGTCACGAGGAAATCCATGACGTCGTCGATTGTGGCAATGCCGCCGATGCCGACAATCGGCACCCGCACCGCCTGGGCCGCTTGATAGACCGCCCGCAAGGCGATCGGCTTGATGGCCGGGCCGCTCAGTCCACCCATCATTCGTCCCAACTGCGACCGCCGCCGCCGCCAGTTGACGGCCATACCCAGGCAGGTGTTGATCAAGGCGATGGCATCGCTGCCTCCAGCCTCGGCCGCTCGGGCCATGCGGGCAACATCGGTTACGTTGGGCGTCAACTTGGCGATCACCGGCACACTACAGGCTTTGCGGACGCCGGCCACCACGCCCTCACATAGTGCCGGATCGGTGCCAAAATCGACTCCGCCGCTGACATTGGGACAGGAGATATTCAGTTCCAGGGCACCCACGCCGGGTAGACCGTCCAGCCGGGCCGCCATATCGACGAACTCCTGCTGACTCTTGCCCGCGATGCTGACGATGATCTTCGTGCCCAGCCCGGCCAGATACGGCAGCAAACAGGCAATGAACGACTCGATGCCGTCGTTGTCCAGGCCGATAGAATTGAGCATGCCGCCGCTGGTTTCGTAGGTCCGCGGCGGCGGATTGCCCTGGCGAGGATTCTGGGTGACGGTTTTCGGTAGAATGCCCCCTAACCGGCTCAGATCCACTAGGCCGGCCATCTCCCGCGCATAGCCAAAGGTCCCCGAAGCCACCAAGACTGGATTGGCCAGGCGCAATCGCCCCAGGTCTACGGCAAGATCCACTAGATTAAACCGCCATGCGTGCGGTAAGGCGTCATGTGGTCCGGTTGGTCGAGCAGCCAGAATCGCTCCCATTCGTCCTGCAAGAGACGAAGGTTCTCGGAAGTGTAAATCTCTTCCTGTGCGCGGCGATTCGGGTCGCCCGAGTAACCGGGAAGCGCACATCCGCTGGTCGCACAAACCAGCCAGCTCAAGGTCAACGTCAAAATCAACTTACGCATCGGACGAATCCTCCATGCAAGGGGACAAATATCCAGTCGAGGGAATCTTCTTGTCAAACCACGAAAGGTATAAGCAACTGTGGCATTCCAGCACAGTTGGTTTGCTTACGGCCGAAGTTGTGACTTGCGAGAAGAGAAAAACGCTGCTGCGGGAAAGCAGCGGAGGTTTCGCTTACTTGGCCCGTCTCGGCCATCCCCGTGAAGACGGACCGGAAGCCCATCCTGTGGTATTAGGAACCGTCATCGGGCGAGTGGTCGTAACTCGTTATAGCACCGAGTTTTTCTGCATACGGACCGCCGCCTTCGGCCGCCAACTTCGCCCGGGCGGCTGCCTGGCGTTCCAACTCCCGAACGCGCTCTTCCATCTCTTTGCCGGGTTTGAAGGTGACGACGTATTTCTCACCTACAAAAACTTTTTCGCCCGTTCGCGGGTTACGGGCCTTGCGTGGCGCGCGTCGTTTGACTTCAAACACGCCAAAGTTGCGCAACTCGATACGGCCCTCTTCCACCAGGGTTTCGACAATCGCGTTGAAGGTCTTCTGCACGATTTCCTTGGTTTGCAACTGAGTCAGCCCAATTTCCTCGGAAATGGTGCGAACGATCTCCTTCTTGGTCACAGCTCGAATCTCCTGTCGGAAGAGGTCGCCGGCAGTGCGCCCTGGGGCTTTCCTGATTCCCCACGGAACCCACTTTTCATGCTCCAAGTGTAAGCCCAGTAACGATTAGAGTCAAGGTCAGTTGGAGCGTGAGAGCGATCAGGACGCGGATTCGCAGCAGAAACGCGCCTGCCATCGCCGCCCGACAGTTTTTCACGCTACTTGGTCGTAAGTATATATTTTCAAAGAACTTAGAGATCGAGATCCGATCCGGATCGTGGCCCGTTTCCACAAGTCGTTTCGCCGTATGGACTAACGAAAAAAGAAGGGGGCCGATCCCTGGGTATCCTGACCACGGTCCTTGGCAGGCTGGCCCTGGACACGATCAGGAACGAAACCCTTTATCGGTCTCAAAATCGGAAAACTCGAACTAATCGCTAAAATCGGCAGAACCGGAATTTATTTACAGCGACACTTGGTTCCGCTGTTTCTCGATCTGCTCCAACTCCACCAGATTGCCGCGATTGCAGCCCGGACAATGCTCCGCGGCTTGCGCCCACGCCTTCGGGTTGGAAAGATTCGAGTTCCAGAACGGCCAAGTCCGGCACTGACGCGGCCGGCCCTCGTAGACCTGGCAGGTGCGGCTCTCACTGTGGAAGAAAACGCAGTCGCCGTTGGGAAACTCGATCAGGCTCTTGCGGATTCCCACCCGCCGAACATAGCGTTTTTCGAACTCGGCGGCCTCCAATTTCAGCAGGGCCGCCAAAGACTCGATTTCCTGTTTGTTGACCCAGACATAGCCAGGCGCCCCCGTGCAGCAATTGCCGCACTGCGTGCACTCGAATCGTAGACCGGCCTGGTACCAAGGTGTTGTCGACATGGTAATTAAGTAATGACCAGTTCCTCCCCAGGCGTGATCAACATCGACGCAACCTCGGGCATCAGTCCGTAGGCCAGGGCAAGAAGTTTGATGGGGTGAATGGTTCGTTTCGTCGTGCCTTGCTCCATCTGCATTCGGCAGGAACTGCACTCCGTCGTTCCGGCTTGAATCGCCGGATTCCTCAGCTTGGAAATCAGTCCCCAGCCGGCCCGCAAACTGCTGCGGTAATTCCGGTGCAACATGCCGAACGTGCCTGCCATGCCGGAACATCCCTGCTCGATATGGTGTACGCGCAAACCAGGCACCAATCCCAGCAAGTTCTCTCCCGGAGTACCGACGTTCAAGGCCCGCAAATGGCAGGGAGTGTGATAGCCCAGGCTGGCGTGCACCGGCTTGAAGTCGAGTTGCAACTTGCCCGTGAGGTGCATTTTCCAGAGGTAGCTGCACGCCTCGCTGGTGTGGGCGGCCACCAGGCGCGAGTCCTCGTCGTCGATCAGGTGCAGATACTCATGCGTCAGGCAGAGCGCGGCCGCGGGTTCCGTGGCGATGACGTGGTAGCCTTGCCGCACGGCCTCGGACAAGAGGGCGATGTTGTGCTTGGCGATTCTTCTTGCCCGATCCAGCGCCCCGCAGGCGATCGACGCCATGCCTGAAGACCACTGGTCGGCCGGAACGTAAACGCCGATGCCGTTGTGCTTCAGCACGCTCACCAGGGCTTCGCCCAACTGGGGGTCGTGGAAGTTGGCAAAAGTATCGACGAAATAGAGCACGCGGTGCGGGGCACCCGGCACTCCGGGTCGGCGGCGATTCTGCCGGGTCAGCCTGCGGCGCGCGGCGCGGCGGAGAAACGGCCGCGCGGCGACGCGCGGCAACTTGCGTCCCTGGGCGATTCCCAGGGTCTTCTCCATCAGCCAGCGCATCTGCCGGTTGCCCAGCGCCCAGTTCGCCAGCGGTGCGACCAGGCGGGCGATCGATGCCACCAGTTCCAGACGCGTCATGATCCAGTCGGCGAAGCGCATGCCGTTGGTCCGCAGGTAGGCGGCCTTGGCCTCCATCATCAGCTTGGGGATATCGACCCCCGCGGGGCATTCCAAGCGGCAACTGTGACAATGCACGCACAGGTCGGCCACCTCCTTGAAGGCCTCGCTCGACAACCGGCTCAAGTCGATGCTGCGATTGAGAATGCCGCGGATCAGGTTCGCTTTGGCCCGCGGCGAGGCCTCTTCCGTGGGCAGGAAACGGAAGATCGGGCACATCCGCACTTGCGGCGCTTGCGAACGGCACTCGCCGCAACGATTGCACGACGCCGTGGCGTCCGCCACGCGCTGCGGGTTCCAGTTGACCTGCAGTTCCACCAAGTTGCGCAGCGTCGGCATTTCGGGTCGCGACCCGCGACCCGCAAGCGGGTGCCCCGGGTACTCCGCCGCCAAGTCGCCTTCAAGCTGCGGCGGCCGCAGCGGCGGGCGCAAATTGCGCGTCATCAGATCCGGATCGTCGCTGATCATCTTGCCGGGATTGAGCACATTCTCGGGGTCGAAGATCTGCTTGACCTGCCGCAAGACCTCATACAGCGGCCCGGCCTGTCGCCGTAGGAACTGCGTGCGGCTGAGCCCGTAGGCGTGTTCGCCGCCGATCGTGCCGCCCACGCTGAATACTTCTTCGTAGAGATCTTCCGCCATCAGCCGCATCCGCTGCACGTCGTTGGGATCGTCCAGATCGAGAAAGGGCTGGATGTGCAACTGCCCATGGCCGGCGTGACAAAGCAGCGATGCCGTAACCTGCCGGCGCTTGAGCACGTTCTGCGTTCGCACCAGGAAATCGGGGAGAATCTCCGGCGGGACCGACACGTCCTCGACCACCGGCACCGGGCGGCTGGGACCCTTGAGCCGGTACAGAAGCGGCATGGCCCGATTGGGCAAGTTCAAGAACAGCTCGATCTCTTCCTGGTCGAAGGCCTGGCGGCTGCCAAACGCCAGCCGGGCCTGCAGTTGCACGCCCTCGATCAGACCTCGCATCTGCTCGCGCGTTTCCTGCGGCTCGTCACCTTCGAATTCGACCAGCAGGGCCGCTTCGGCCTCGGCGGGAATCAGCAGATCGAAGCGGACTTCACTCTCCCGCACCAGGCTCAAATGGCGACGATCCATCAGATCGCAAGCGGCCGGATGCCATGGCAGGATCAGCGGCACCGACCGCGCGGCCTTGTCCAGGCTTTCATACAACAGCAGAACCACGCCGCGATGCCGCGGTATGCCCTGCGTGGCCAACGTGGCCTCGGTGATCAGGCCCAAAGTGCCCTCGGAACCAACCATCACGCCGGCCAGATCGATGGAGTTCTCGCCCAGCACGTCGGCCAGGTTGTATCCGCAACGATTCAGCGGACTCCTGGGCTGCTGGCTGCGGATGACATCGGTCGAGGCCGCGAGGATCGCGGAAAGACGGTTGATCAGCTCCCGCTTGCGGGGATTGCTGTCGATGCTGGCCCCGGCAACGATCGGCTCGCGGCCGAATTCCATCACCTGCCCATCCGCCAGCACCACCTGCAGACTCTCGACGTGCCGCCGCACGGAGCCGTATTTCAGCCATCGCGATCCCGAGGCGTCGATGGCGATCATGCTGCCCATCGTGGTGACCGCCGTATTGGCCGGGTCAGGCCCGAAGAGACGTCCTCGCGGCCGCAGGTGGGCGTTGAGCCGCTCGTGGACGATTCCCGGTTGCACGCGGACCGATTCCGGATCAATGCGTACGACCCGCCGCAGGTACTTCGAGAAGTCGACGATCAGCCCCGGCCCAAGCGATTCGCCGGCCATGCCGCTGCCGGCGCCCGGGCGTGCAGCGAAATGCGTTTTTCGGCAGCGTATTGCACGCAGGCGGCAACATCGGCGGTCGAGCGCGGACGCGCCACGCCCAGCGGCCGGATTTCATAAATGCTGCCGTCGCTGGAGAAGAGCTGGCAGAAAATGTCGTCGCACCGCACGTCGCCTGATATCAATCCGCGGAGGTCTTCCTGAATTCTCTCGCGCTGGTGATCGAGTTCGTGCATCGATTATCGCCGGTCTCCGTAGATCAAGGTCATCAACTCGGCGCGCGTCGATGATCCCGTACGGAAGTGTCCTTTCATGGCCGAGGTGATGCAAAGCGACCCCGGCTTCCGCACGCCGCGAATCGTCATGCAGGTGTGTTCGGCCTCGATGATCACGGCCACGCCTTTGACCTGGAGCTCTTCCACCAGCAGGTTGGCAATCTGCTCGGTCATGCGCTCTTGCACCTGCGGCCGCCGAGCGAATTCCTCGACCACGCGGGCCAGTTTGCTCAGACCCACGATCCGCGGCCCGGGAAGGTAAGCCACGTGGGCCTTGCCCAGGAAGGGCAACATGTGGTGCTCGCACATGCTCTGGAAACTGATGTCCCGCACCAGAACCACTTCATCATAGCGCTCGGTGAAAAACTTCTTCAGGTGCCGGCGGGGATCGAGGTGCAAGCCGGCGAACAACTCCGCGTACATCCGCGCCACCCGGGCAGGCGTCTCGCGGAGTCCCTCGCGATCCGGATCTTCGCCAACGGCCAGCAGTATCTCGCGAACCGCCCGCTCGATCCGGGCGTGATCGATCCCGCCCGTCCCGGCTGCGACTTCGGAATTGTCCCGGGCGGTGGCGTCTTCGCTCACTTGGCCGTCGTTTTCGCCCGGCAGATCGACCCTGGGTACATGGTGCCCGATCATCTCGTCTTGGGGGTTAGCGAAGGCCATCATCGGCGAAGGTGCTCCGGGGAAGGGAAAAAACGAATTTACGAAGAGTCATTTTAGCGCGATAAATCCCCGCGGTCAAGTCGCAGGATAGGTTTCCAACGCGCCGCAAAATGACACGTTGAGAACCTGTCCTGCGAGCGCCGCGTGGTTACGAGGAGTTACCCCTAATTCGCGCTGAATCGTGGAGGAAAAACGCCACCCGGGCCATTCTGCCCAGGGGCCACCGCGATCATCGCTTCGAGGTATTCCAGCAGCATCTGCACACGGCGGTGAACATTCACCTCGGCCAGGAGCGATTCCTTGCGGTCGATCTTGATTTCCAGCATGAAACTGATCACGTCGGTAAGCATCCCCAGTGGTATGTCGGTTGCCAAGAGTTGATCCATCTGCTCCTGGGCCTCGGGCAGCAAGGGCAAGACCCGCACGAAGGCGTCGCGGAGTCGCTGCTGCAAGATACGGCCGGCCGGTTTCGGGGCAACTGGATAACAGTCTTCGCAAAGGGCAACTTCGGCTTCGCGGTAGAGCTTCCGCGGCTCGATTTCCCGCACCAGTCGCACCCTTTGCAGCCCCAACAGGAGCAGGTTGTAGGTACCATCCTCGAGACGGTGAAACGTGGTCACTCGCCCGAGACACGCCATCGGACAGACCGGGGGCCGGCCCTCATAGTCGCTTTCCCAACCGGGGGCCAGCAAGGCCATAGCGATCAGCCGGTCCTCGGCCAAGGCGTCTTCCAGCAGGCAGCGATAGCGGGGCTCGAAGATGTGCAGCGGCTGCATCACGTGCGGAAAAAGCACGAGATTCGGCAGCGGAAACAGCCGCACTCTCCCCGAAAATTCCTGGGGGGCAAACGACAAGTCCTCAAAGCTCGACATTAGCGCTGGCTCGAGTCAGCAAGTGATGTGAGAACCCGCCCCTAAAACCGGTCGCGGAATCCGGAACAGCAACCGAAGCACGCAGACGGTTTTGACACAGTTCTTGGACGGGATGCGCAATTATAGGATGCCAGGCCCCCGAAGGCCAACCCCCTTGACACGCCGAAAGGCGGCATAGCACAATCAAAGGTTCTTCGCGGTTGCGGTGCGGAATTTGAATAACCTTACGGCTGCACTTGGAACCGGAAAAGTCTGAACTTCGGATGCCCCATTCATGGTCGGCCCAGCGAAAACCAGCAAATTCCCGCAGGCTGTGGCCAGCGTGCCCGGCAAACCCCGCAGCGCCTCCAGAGACGCCAAGAAACATGCGGCTGCGATCGTTCGCCTGCTCCGGCGCCACTACCCCGACGCCAAGTGCTCGCTGGATTTCCACACGCCGTTGGAGCTGCTCGTGGCGACGATCCTCTCCGCCCAGTGCACGGACGAGCGAGTGAACATCGTCACGAAAGACCTTTTTCGCAAGTATCGCTCGGCCGCGGACTATGCGAACGCCCCTCTCGCGCAATTGGAAAAAGACATCCAAAGCACCGGCTTCTTTCGCAACAAGGCCAAGAGCATCCAGAATTGCTGCCGCCTGCTGGCCGAACAGTACGGTGGCCAGGTGCCGCGGGACATCGATCGGCTGGTCGAATTGCCCGGCATCGGCCGCAAGACGGCCAACGTAATCCTCGGCACCGCGTTTGGCATCGCCTCGGGTGTTGTGGTAGACACTCACGTCACGCGGCTCAGCCGCCGCCTAGGTCTTTCGCAGCAGAAAGACGCCGAGAAAATCGAGAAGGACCTTATTGAGGTCATTCCCAGCAAGGAGTGGGTCGCTTTCGGCCACCGCATGATCCAGCATGGCAGGCGGGTTTGCGTGGCGCGGAAGCCCAAGTGCAACGTCTGCCCGTTCAGTGCCATTTGCCCCAAAGTCGGCGTTGAGCAGGTCTGAGTAAAGTTTCGTGATTTGAGGAGGCCCAAACCGCGTAGGGTGGGACAAGCAAACCAATGTTCCGGTGGGCCTTGGGTCGCGGCACATCGTTTATTCGGCGATTTATCTCTGAATCTGCGGTTGTCCGGTTTGTGACGGCCCACCATAAATCGATCATCCGTTGGGAGTGTTGTCATGGTGCTTTCCGGCCACGAGATCCGTCAGCAGTTGGGCAAGAACCTGGTCATCGAACCGTTCGAGGAAAGCCGGCTCAATCCCAACAGCTACAATCTCACACTGCACGACGAATTGCTGATCTACGAAGAGGTCGTGCTCGACATGCGGCGTCCGAACCGTGTCCGCCGGCTGACGATTCCCGCCGACGGCCTGGTGCTGCAGCCGCACCAGCTTTACCTGGGACGCACGATCGAGCGGACCGAAACCCGGAACTATGTCCCCATGATCGAAGGGCGCTCGTCGATCGGCCGGCTGGGGCTCTTCGTACACGTAACCGCCGGGTTTGGCGACGTCGGTTTTTGCGGCTACTGGACCCTGGAGATGTTCGCCGTGCAACCGGTCCGCATTTATGCTGGCGTGGCGATCTGCCAGATCTTCTATCACGACATCTGCGGCACGTTTACGGAGTACGCCAGCGACAAGTATCAGAACAACAACGACATCCAGCCGAGTATGTTGTTCAAGGAGCTGTCGCCCGGCTGCCAAGATCCGCAGCGCACACTGTCCTTCGGGTTCGATCGGCCGTAACGAGAAGAAAATGGCCGGATCACCGCTTCCCGGCGATGGCACTCTTTTCTTCCCCCCTACCGGCCATTTCTCATAAGCGATTAGGAAAACGGCCCGAAAAATCGTGAAAAACCCGCCGTTCCTGGCCCGTTTGGTCAGCATTCCCCGCCGGTCGGGTATGTCACTGCCGACGAACAGGCAGATCACTTCGAACTCTACGGCTTGAAAAACGTTCTCAGGGATATTACGCTTATAATACCTTCCAGCAAACTCGACGGCTTGTGATCCAAGCCGCCCCGCCTGGGTTCGATTTCCTGCCTTTTTCATTCCCCCAACTACACGGAGTCTGAGTCATGCCGAATCGTCGTGAATTTTTGTCAGCAACGGCTGCCGCCGCAATGGGCTACTGGGTAGCCGGCGGAGTTCAAGCCAAAGAGAGCCGCTCGCCCAATGGACGCATTGCCTTTGCCAGCGTCGGTATCGACGGCAAGGGCGCCAGCGACTCGGAAGATGCCGGTCGCTCGGGCGACATGGTGGCCATCTGCGATGTCGATGACAACAAGCTGGGCATGGCCGCCCAAAGCCGTTTCAAGAAGGCCAAGAAGTTCAACGATTTCCGCAAGATGTTCGACGAGATGGGCAAGAGCATCGACGCCGTGACGGTGAGCACGCCCGATCATGTCCATGCCGTGGCCGCGGCGATGGCCCTGAGACTGAAGAAACACTGCTTCGTGCAGAAGCCGCTCACGCACTCGATCCACGAGGCCCGCGTGCTCGGCCAGTTGGCCCGCGAGAACGGGCTGGCCACGCAGATGGGCAACCAGGGAACGGCCAACGGCGGCCTCCGCAAGGTGGCTGCCGCCGTCCAAGCCGGCGTGCTGGGGACCGTCAAAGAGGTCCACGTCTGGACCAATCGGCCGATCTGGCCGCAAGGCGGGAATCGGCCCACGCCGGCCCAGCCGCCCAAGTATCTGCACTGGAACCTGTGGCTCGGTCCGGCGCCAGAGCGGCCCTATGGCGACGGTTATCATCCGTTCAGTTGGCGGGGCTGGTGGGATTTCGGCTGCGGCGCGCTGGGCGACATGGCCTGCCACACTTTCAACATGCCCTTCGCCGCGCTCAACCTCCGCGACCCGGTCTCGGTACAGGCCGAGACCTCCGGCCACAACAAGGACAGCTATCCCAAGTGGTCGGTGATCGCCTTCGAGTTTCCCGCCAACGACAAGCGGCCGGCACTGAAGGCCTTCTGGTATGACGGCGGCAAGCGTCCGCCCGCGGAATTGTTCGAAGGCCGCAACATCGACGGGTCCGGCGCGATGCTCGTCGGCGAGAAGGGCAAAGTCTATGCCCCGGGCGATTATTGCGATAGTTACCAGTACATCGGCAACGTGAAAGAGCCGGAGGTCGAGTTCGTCCATTCGCCCGGCCACTTCAGCGAGTGGGTCCGCGCGATCAAGGGCGGCGCGCAGGCCATGTCGAACTTCCCCGACTACGCCGGCCCGCTCACCGAGACGATCCTGCTGGGCAACCTGGCCGTATGGGTTGCCGCCTCGGGCAAGGGCGAGAAGGTCGAGTGGGATCCGAAGAATCTGAAGGTCAAGAACATCAGCGGGCTGGAGACCATCGTCCAGCCGGTCTACCGCCAGGGATACTCGCTGTAAGCAACGATCTCCTCGCGCGACTTCGTCTTGACCGGCGGCTGGAAAAAAAGCAAGCCCGCGGACCCTGTCTGCGGGCTTTCCAGAAAACCCAGGTCGTTCCGCTAAGGGCTCGCGCAGAAATAAAATTGTAGCAGGCACACGCCGTGTGCCGTCCCTATTCTGCGGCACACGGCGTGTGCCTGCTACATTGGAACTGACCAACTTATTTCTGCGCGATCCCTAAGCACACATGTCGGAAGAGCTTGGGCAAAATGTCGTAGGATGGACCTCCGAGTCCGTCCAGGCTTCCACAGACGGACTCGGAGGTCCATCCTGCCAACTTATTCTGACGCGAGCCCAAATCTTACGGCGTGACCGCGCAGCACGTTTCGCACCGGTTGGCCGGGCACGTAGATCTTGGGACGAACGATCACGGGCCGACCGTACCAGGGAGCAACCGCGACCGGGCCAACGACGACCGGGGACGCAACGTAGTAGGGCGTCACCGCCGGGGAGGCGACATAATAGGGTACTGGGGCGTAATACGACGTGCTCACGACCGGGCCGTAACTTACCACCGGCGCCGGCGCATAGTAGCTAACCACCGGCGCGGGCCCCACCGGCATATAGGTCACATAGCCCTGGGCCAGCACGCTCGAGCTCGCCATGAGCACCATGGCCAACGACATTGCTATTACGAATCTCTTCATCGCATGATTCCTGGTACGGGGTGAAGCGAAAGAACCGCAAAGGGAAAACGTTTGACACCATCGTAATTATATGTCGTTTTCCCCCCTTCGACAAGTGTCGCAGAGGCGGCCAGCGCGCCCGTAGTCCCGGCTTTAGCCGCCCCTTTCCGCCGACCATGGGTACATGGTGCCCGGGCGCAGAGTACGCTCGCTCTATTCTGGACAATCGCCCCCCAGGCTGGTATAACTAGCTTTTTGTGCCGTGCCGAAATGGCTTTTCTTGCAACGCCTTGCCTCCGGGGAAAGAAACGTGACTACCGCCTTCCGCTACAAGCCGGCTCCACGCCAAGACGACCCTCCCTACCGGCAGGGTGAGCCCGTGGCGATGTTCATTCCCTGCTACGTGGACCAGTTCTATCCGGGGATCGGCGAAGCGATGGTCCACATCCTGGAACGACTCGGCGTGCCGTTGGTGTTCCCGGCCGAGCAAACGTGCTGCGGGCAGCCGGCGTTCAATTCGGGCTATTGGGACGAGTCGCGGCCGGTGATCCGCCAGTTCTGCAAAGTGTTTGCCCCCTATCGTTGGATTATCAGCCCTTCGGGTTCCTGCACGGCCATGTGCCGGGTTTTTTTCCCGCACGTCGATTCCAGCGAGGAAGTAGTCACGGTCAGCCGCCGCGTGTTCGAGTTCAGCGAGTTCCTGGTCGACATCCTGGGCGTGACGGACACGGGGGCCACCTTCCCGCACAAGGTCACGATGCACATCGGCTGCCACGGCCGGCGGGAGTTGGGCGTCTTCGATCATCCGCTGAAGTTGTTGCAATCGGTGCGCGGCCTGACCTATTGCGAGCTTCCCAACATGGAAGAGTGCTGCGGCTTCGGCGGGACCTTCAGCGTGAAGATGCCAGGCACGTCGCTGGCCATGGGCCAAAGCAAGAAGGAGAACATTGTCCGCAGCGGGGCCGAGGTCGTGGTCTCCGGCGACATCAGTTGCCTGATGCACGTCGGCGGCATACTGCAGCGCGATCCCGATACGCGGCATATCCGCATCATGCACCTGGCCGAAATCCTCGACTCCGGCATCACCACCGCCACTTGACTTCTGACTTCCGACCTCTGACCTCCGCTCCCATCATGACCGAACATGCCAGCCCCCTGGACGGCGCCCCGTTCCTGAAAGACGAGAACCGGGGCCTCTACGAGCCTTCGCCGCGGTTTCAGAACCTGACCAAGGTCTGTGATTTCTCCAGCAAGAGCAACACTGCCGTGGCCGCCGCGATTCCTTATTTTCAGGACTGGCGCGAGGCCGCCCATCAGATCAAGAAGTATTCGATCGCCAATCTCGACAGGCTGCTCGTGCAGTTCGAGTGCACTATGAAGGCCCGCGGCGTCGAGGTCCTTTTCGCTCAGGACGCGGCCGAAGCCAACCGCATGGTGTTGGAAATCGCCCGCCAGCACAACGTCAAGAGCGTGGTAAAGTCGAAGTCGATGGTTACCGAGGAGATGGAGTTGAACCATGTCCTGGAAGAGGCCGGCATCCGGCCGGTCGAGACCGATCTGGGCGAATATATCGTCCAGCTTGCCAGGCAGCGGCCGATCCACCTCGTCACGCCCGCCATGCACTTCTCGGCCGGCGAAGTCGGCCAGTTGTTCCACGAGAAACTGGGCGAACCCTATAGCGCCGAGCACGCCGCCCTGACAGCCATTGCCCGAAAACACCTGCGGGCCGAGTATCTGGCCGCCGGCATGGGAGTTTCCGGTTGCAATTTCGCCGTGGCTGAATCGGGCACGGTGGTCGTCGTGGAAAACGAAGGCAACGCCGGCCTCTCGATGGCCACGCCGCCCGTCCACGTCGTGCTGGCAGGCATCGAGAAGGTCATTCCCAAGATCGATCACCTGCCGCTGTTCCTCAACCTGCTCGGCCGCAGCGGCACCGGTCAGAAACTGACGACCTATACGCATTTGATCCACGGTCCGGCCGCGGGCAAGAAGCTGTACGTGATCATCCTGGACAACGGCCGGACGAAGGTCCTGCAAGACCCGCATGCCTGGCAGTCGCTGTTCTGCATCCGCTGCGGCGCGTGCCTGAACGCCTGCCCGGTCTATCGACGCGTGGGCGGCTGGTCGTACGGCTGGGTCTATCCGGGACCGATCGGTTCGGTGCTCACGCCGCAACTGATTGGCCTGGAAAAGGCCGGCAAGCTGCCGTTCGCCTCGTCGCTTTGCGGGGCGTGCGGCGAGGTATGTCCCGTGAAGATCGACATCCCTCACCAACTGGTCCATCTCCGCCATCGCGCCGTGAACGAGCCTTCGCCCATGAATTCGCTCTATGAGCGGGTCACATGGAAGCTTTTCGCCTGGGCGATGGGCGGGCCTCGGCGCTACGGCTTGGCGATGTGGGCGGTGCGCCTCGGAGTGCGGATGGCAAAGTACCTGCCCTGGCATCCGGACAAGCTCGGCGCCTGGACCCGCGGGCGGGAATTGCCCAAGGTTCCGCCGCATTCCTTCCGCAGTTGGTGGCAGCAGCGGTCGCGCGACTCGAAATCACAGAAAGACAAGTTGTAGGGTGGGCCGCGTGAAACGAGTCCCACCAAAGAACTAGCCCACAGAAAGGCAAGCCATGAGCAGCCGCGACGTTATCCTCCAGCGCATTCGCAGCGGACTGACCAACGCGGTGGCGGCCGGATTCGGCGATCTCCGCGACCAAGCTGCGCTCGGTGCCCCGCCCGTGCCCGAAGTTTGGCCGCGCACGAACTCGGCGCCGGCGGCGCTGGCGCCCCGCTTCCAGGCGGAGTTGAAGGCACTCAACGGCGAAGCCATCCCTTGCCCCACGATGGCCGACGCCCGCCGGCAGCTTGCCCAACTCATGGTGACGGCCCCTTGGGCCCGCATGGGCAGCCTGGACCGCCCAATTACTCGGGATCTCACGGCGGACCTTCCAGCCGATCACCTGGCTTGGGTGACGTCCGACTGGACAGCGGAACAGATCGAGCAGCTTCCCGCCGGGCTGATCACGGCCGACGCCTTGCTGGCCGACACCGGCTCGTGCGTCGTGCATTGCGCGACGGCCCAGGAGCGGCTGATGTGCTACTTGCCGCCGGCCTGCGTGGTCGTCGCCCGCTTAGACCAGCTTGCCGAGCATCTGCCCGCCGCCTGGGGGCCGATCGCGCAGGGTTGCTTGTCGAAGGATTCCCGCGGCGAGATTGTGCTCATCACCGGCCCCAGCCGCACCGCCGATATCGAGAAGATTTTGATCCTCGGCGTCCACGGGCCGAAACGGCTGGTGGTGCTGGTGGTGGGGTAGATGGAGCATGGCACTTGACGCGGCTCCGCCTGGCGACGAAACTTAGTTCCGTGAAGCTGCCGCCGCGGCTCCTGGTGTCCACAAGACATGAAAACAGACAACTCCTATCAACCCCATGCCGATTCCCCGCATGGCAGGAAGAACCGTCAGGTCGTTCAAGCGATCGTCGTAGGCTTTGTGGCGATCCTTGTGGCAACGTGCGAGGCACTCGCCGGCCAGACTCAGCCGAAGCTTCGCAGCACGTGGCCCCAGGCCTATGCGGTCGAGCGCAACGAGGCTTCAGGCATCCTGACCCTCCGTACTCCCTACTACACGGTCGAGCAGAACCTGAAGAAGGGCGGCGCCGTCACGCGCGTCGCCCTCACGCACGGGAAAGCGGCGAACTTGCTGGTTGCGCCCATCGAGACCCGTGTCCGCGACGCAAGCGGCGGCGTGCTCTCGGACCTGAACGATTCCGCCCCGATCGTCGCGCACCGCCGCGAGGGCCTCAGCGAGATCGTGACCGTGGATAGCGCGCTAAAGGGTCAAGACGGCCGGGCCTCGGGCCTGCGGGTCAAATCGACGCTCCAGTATCGCTGGGGTTACGTCAAGGTCCGCAAGGAGTTTTTGGGCCCGGTCGGGGTTCGCCTGCGGGAGGTTTGCCCGCTGGCGACGGTCCTGGTCCCAAGCCTTTGCGACTACGGCTATAGGGAAGGGATTACAGAGGAAGAGAAGGCCCCGGCGTTTTCCTTCGGAAGCAATGTCTGGGGAAAGCTGCGTGCGAGCCATGCCTCGGACCGGGCCTTGCAGACCCGCTACGTGCCGCGTTCCATGGTCTTTGCGGATGCCGGGGTCGAGGGCTTGGAGTGGTTCGTGGGATCCGATCTGTCGCAGTGGGACCTGCAGCTCAGCGGACGCCGAGGCGAAGGCCGCTGCCGGCTCCAACCGAGCCAGACGCCGCCCGGGCTGGCGCTGGCGATCTCACCGTTTTTGAGTGCCGACGCGACAAGGCCTTTGCCGACGCCCTGCGTCTTTGACTTCTACCTGGCGGTCCCGCTGCTTGAGGGCCGCGCCCACAAACCCTGGCTGCACGCCTCGTTCAACCGCAACCGCGGCGAGTGGGTGTCGACGGAAGAGATCCGCCGCTGGGCGGAGAAGGGCATTCAGACCGTCCACTGCCACAACGATGGCGACTGCTACGACGACGGCCTCTTCTGGCGCGACGGCTCCTACCCTCCCTACCCGGACATGGACCGCTACGACAAGGTCCTGACCGACTGCCGCCGGGCCGGGATTCGAACTGCAACCTACTTCTCCAACAAGGAATTGCATCCGAGCACCAAGGAATTTCGGGAACGCGGCCAGGAGTGGGGCCGCACGAACCGCAGGGGAGACCTCATTCACAATTTCTCCCGTCCCGGCAGCGAGTATGGCGCCCAGATGTGCCTCCGCTCGGGCTGGCTCGATTACTTGAAGTTCTCGATCGACCGGGTGCTCAAGAACCATCCGCTTGACGGCGTCTACTACGACTGGAACGTGGCTCTGCTCTGCTGCAATCCTCTGCACGAGGCGGGCCGCGACCGCGTCGCGCCGGCCAAGGGCCACTGGGACATCGACGATCTGCTGGACCTGATGGAGTGGACCCGCAAGCGCGTGGGTCCGAACGGTCTGGTGATCATCCACAACACGACCACGCCGATGTTCGCCACTGAGAATTTCGCCGACTACGTGGTGGCCACGGAATGGGGCTATCGAAAATGGGCCGACCAGGCCCCGGACCTGCAAGACTTGCCGCTGGAATGGTCCCTGGCCGGGGCGCGGTCCGGCGGTGTGATCAGCTACGGAGTGCTCGACGCCAAGGCCCCGCGGCGGCTGCACCGCCTTTTCGCCATCGAGGCCATGTTGGGCGGCGTGGCCCCCTGGCCCGCCAGCGAGGAGGCCATCGATTTGCTCCGCCTCTTGAAACCGCTTGGCGACATCGAGTCGTATCGCTTCGCTGACTGGCGGAGCGGGGCGGTGACCTTGTCGCACGACCGCTGTGCCGCGGCCGTCTACAGCCGGCCCGGCGAGGCCTACCTGCTTCTGGCGAACCTGGACCAGGGCCCGCGCGAAGTCGCCTGCGTGCTGCATCCGCAGAAGCTCCCGCATCCCTTGGCCCATCCGGTCGCCGCCACCAGGCTGACGGCTGCCGCCGGCCCGGCTGCGGAGCGGGGCCTGAACGTGCGGCAGTTGATCGGCGAAGGTCTCAAGATCACCATCCCCGGCGATGACGCCATCCTGATCCACGTCCGCTGAACAGAGTTTTGCGATGCGGGGAAAGGAAGAGCCGCTCCGCGGCAAGATAAGAGCGGTAGTGAATTACCGCGCTCCAAAAAAGGTGCAAAGATGAACCATCACATGCTCCAAGTACTCGCCGGGCTGCCGACCGTGTTCTACGTGTTGTTCGCATTCAATCTGCGTTCCGGCAACGTGTTCGCGGGGCAGACCAGCGTGACCGCCGGCTCCCGAACGTTGCCCATGGCTTCGCTCGGGCCGCAAAATGTCTGGCCACATTTCCGCTTTCAGATCGGACGGTCGCCCGTCCGCGTGCCCGCCGACCTCAGCGAAGAGGATCGCCGCGGAACCTTCACCGATGCCGCCGTACCGCCGCTGCCCTACCTTATGCAGGACAACTACACGCGGCAGCGCCGCAGCGGACGCCTGCCGACCATCCACGTCGAAAACGCGGCCCTGCGTGCGACCTTCTATCCTTCGCTCGGCGGACGGATGATCTCCCTCTATGACAAGCAGGGACGGCGCGAGCTGCTCTTCGACAACCCGGTCTTGCAGTTCGCCAATCTGGCCATCCGCGACGCCTGGTTCTCCGGCGGCGTGGAGTGGAACGGCCCGATATACGGCCATAGCCTGCTGACGTGCAGTCCGGTCTTCGCCGGCCGGGTGGAAACGTCGCGCGGGCCGTTGCTGCGACTTTACGAGTTCGATCGCGCGCTGGAAACGACCTGGCAGGTGGACGTATTCCTGCCGTCCCAAGACGACCGGCTGTGGGTCCACGTCAAGGCGATCAACCCGGGGGCCCGCGACGCGCGCTTCTACTGGTGGACGAACATCGCCGTGCCACTGGCCCGCGAAACGCGGGTCTTGTCGCCGGCGGACTACGCGCTCTCGCACGAAAAGTCCGGTAACGGGCGTCTGGCGTTTCCGGTCTTCGAAGGCTTCGATGGCAGTTACCCGTTCAACTACCCCTACGCCAAGTCGGTCTTCTTCCGCAAGCCCGGCGAGGGCAAGCCGTGGTCGGTTTGCGTAGACGGTCAAGGCCGCGGGCTAAGCCATGTTTCCACGCCGACGCTTTTCGGCCGGAAATTCTTCACCTGGGGCACAAGCCGTGGAGGGAAACGCTGGATGGAGTTCCTCTCCGAGGACGGCAAAGGCGACTACATCGAGATCCAGGGCGGGGTCACGCCAACCCAGCTTCAGGACCGCCCCTTTCCGGCCGGAACGAGCATCGAGTGGACCGAGTGCATCAGCCCCTTCGCGATGGACGCCAAAGCGGCGCACTCCCCGGACTACGCTGCCGCGTGCGCGGCGGCGGGCAAAGTGGTTGACGAGCGCGTCTCCACCGCGGCGCTCAAGGAGATCGACGCGTTCCTGATTGCGCAGGCCGCCGTGCCAGTCGAGACGCTGCTTCATCGCGGGGCCGGCTGGGGCTGGCTGCACGAAAAACGGACGGGCGCAAGATCAGCCCCGGACTGACATTCGAGGCCAGCGCGGGCGACGAGGAACGGCCGTGGACCGAGTTGCTCTCTGCCGGCACGTTTTCGCAGGAGACGTTGAAGGAGCTGCCGCGCAGCTTCAACGTGTCGGCTGGTTGGGCGGACGTCTTGCGAGAGTCCGCGCGGGTGCACGGAACAACGTGGCTGCACCATCTCCATTTGGGCGTTGCGGAACTGGAAAGGGGCGCTAGCGGGAAAGCCTGTGAGCACTTCGAATTATCGCTATCGCTAAAGAACAACGCACCGGCCCACCGCTGTCTTGCCTTGCACCACTCGTACGCCGGTGATCACGAAGCTGCAGAGGCGGGCTATATGCGGGCCTGGTCGCTGTGCGGAAACGATCCGAACCTGGCGATCGAAATCGGCGAGTTCCTCTTTCGCGTCAGGCGTTATGATGCCTTCGACGCTTTTGCAAGATCTTTGCCGGCGGCGATCGCCGACCACGAACGGATCGCGTTGTTGAAGGCGCGGATCGCCTTGGAGCGCGGCGAGTTTGCCGCCGTCCGCCGGTTGCTGCAGCGGGAGTTCTGCACGATCCGGGAGGGTGAACTCAGCCTGAGCGAGCTATGGTCCGCCTCATACGTCAAGGAGGCCGAGGGCCGCGCCGGTCGCAAGCTGACGCCGGCCGAGAAGGAGAAACTCCTGCAGGAGTTCCCCCCTCCCAAGCAGATTGATTTTCGCATGAAGTGAAGAACGCAAGTGCACCCGCCGTCTGCTACCGAAAGAACAGAGAAGCAGTGGCCGTGCTCGAGCAGTTTGGAGTGCGGTGATTCAGCCGCTTTCCTTCGCGGCCGAAAACCCTTGGGTGCGGCACGGGCACCATCGGACACCGAGCGCAGTTTGGTCGGCGATGGTCGTTACGGCTTTTCTATTTGCGCAAACGTGTATTGTTTGTGACCGAAAAAACTGACGACGACCGTTCCTGCCGTCAAGATCGCACCCGCCAGGTAGGAGACCGCGGCCTGCGGGGTGACAAACGGATTCAGTACGAACATCACGATCGGCAGGAGGATGAATCCGACGAGCGAGGTGCTGCCGTAGACCACGAAGGCGCGGAGATATTCCTTGAGAAAATTCCCCCGAGTTCTAAAGACGAACAGTTTATGACCGACGAACGAGACCGTGATGCAGACCACAGTACTCAGGGCACTGGCAGTCATCGCCGCCGCATAGGGCGACGCCATTCGCGGGGTCAACAGGTACGTCAAGAGGGCGAACAGCCCGTAGGCGAAGAGCGTGTTCCAGACGCCGACGATCAAGAAACGCAGCACTTGACCGGGAGGGGCGCGGCGGGCCAACTCGGAAACTAGACGTGACAACCGCATACTCTCCTCGGGACGACGGAATTGATGAATTCGGCTCCAGGTTAATCAGTCATCACTGCCGTGCGGAGCCGAAGTTCTGACCCGTTCTGCCGGCACGGCATAAAGCACTGACTCCCATACTTCACGCAAGTACTTTCGCAAGAAGAAGCGATGCCCCTGGGAATGGGCGTCAATATATAAGGGAATCTCCCACAAGTCTTCAGGCTTATGGTAGACACACACTGCCCAAATCACGGAGTCGAGCCCCAGTGTCTTGTGGGCGCCGCTAAGGGCCTCCATTTCCGCCCCCTCGATGTCCATTTTCACGTAGGTGGGCCGGCAGCCATCGAGAAGATCGTCCAGGCGGACGCTCGCCACTTCGCTCTCACCCCGGCCCGAGAACTTCGATCCCAGACCGCCAACCGCATCGAAGCGGAGCATGCCGTTCGTCGCCCCGACTCCGATGTTCCGTGCCGAGATCTTGCCGCGAACAGGGTCGGGCATTCCCAATAACGATTGTCGCAGTCGCTCGAAGTTGCCGGGGTCGGGTTCCAGGGAAAGGATGTGTTTGAAGTCTGGCCGGTGCGAAATCACGGCCCTTACGGTATCGCCGTCGTAGGCGCCGCAATCAATGAAAACTTCTTCCCGGTCGAGCAAGAAAAGGTCGTCGGGAAAGTACTGCTCCTGGCGGGCAGGGGGCGGAAGCGCGTCAAAGTCCAGGAACAGGCGCCAGCGGATCTGACCGGCGTATTCGTTCCGGGACATCTCGTCTCCGAGCACGGCAAAAGCCTGCCAGACCTTCTCCTTTTGAAGCAGGAGATGGTGCGGCAGATCAAGCAGCCAGTAGGGCATGCACTCTGGATGCTTCCAAAATAGCGACGCAAAGGAAACAACTCTCGCGCACGAGAGGCTGCGCAACTGCTGGCGTATCGAAAGAAAGTCGAGTCCAGGCCTGAAGGCGGTTACGACAAATGTCGCTGACTCGCCAAACTGCTGTGCCGCATCGGCGGGTGAAAGCACTTTGACGCCGTGAACCTCATTTCCCCAGAGATTACCGGCGTTGTCGGCAAATGCCAAAGGTTCAATACCGTCCTGCCGTAGTATCTGCAGGACGGCCCTTCCCAGGTTGCCGGCGCCGAAAAGAACAAGCCGTCTTTGGAATGGCGCGGTGATCGCCTCAAACGTCGATCTTTCGCGCTCCTTTGCTGAGTCGATGGACTCGTTCAAGAGAGACTTGATTTGGGCTTCCGCCCGCGACTCGCTCATTGCATCGATCCTTGTATCACGCTACGGGGTACATGTCTTGTCGAAGTTGATCCGCTCCTTTTCGAAGACCAGCGGCCTGCGCAGCACCTGGGTGTGAATAAAACCAATGTATTCGCCGAGGATGCCGATGAAGAACAACTGGACTGCGGAGATGAAGAAGATGCCGATCACCAGCGGTGCAATGCCGGCGTCAAAGCGGTACCAGTTGAGCAGCTTATAAATGAGATAGCCGACGGCAACCAGCAAGCTGACGGCCGACATGCCAAAGCCCAGCATCGTCGCCAGGCGCAAGGGCACTTTCGAGTGGCTGGTAATGCCCAGCATGGCGATGTCATACAGGGTGTAGAAGTTGTTCTTGGTGATTCCACGCTCCCGGCGGTTTTGTGTGTACTCGACCTTCACGGTCGGGTAGCCGATCTCCGAGACCATCCCCCGGCCATAGGGATACGGGTCGTTGATTTGTCGCATCGCGTCGATGATGACCCGATCGTAGAGCCCAAACCCGTAGAAGTTGTTGGTCAGTTCAATCTCGGAGAGGCGGCTGGCGATGTGATAATAGGTTCCACGGACGGCAAACATCAAGGGCGATTCTTTGCTGCGCTTCTTGACGCCCATGACCATCTTGGCCCCCTGCTCCCATTTCTCCAGGAAGACGGGAATCAAATCCAAGGGATCCTGGAGGTCGGCAACGATGGGAATGGCCGCGTCTCCTTGCGTCTGAAGCATGGCGTGCATGGGCGAGCGGACGTGGCCGAAGTTCCGGCTGTTGACGATCACTTTGACGTTCTTGTCCTGGGCCGCGATCCGCCGCAGGATCTCGACGGTCCGATCGGCCGAGCAATTATCGATGAAGATGTGCTCGTAGCGGTACTTGCCCAAGGCGGCGAACATCTCCTTGACCTTCAGGTAGGTGTTCTCCACATTCTCTTCTTCGTTGTAGCAGGGGGTAACGATGCTAATCAGTTTCATCGGCGGGTCTCGCTTGGGGTCGATATTTCTCCGCGTACGGTTCCTGCAACCGGTACAGTCGGACAAGCGGATTTTCACAGTGCAAAGAACCGGCGATTTCCGCGGCGATCTCTTCCTGGTAGGCGTGGCTGGAGATCAGTACGGCGACTTCGGGATACTGCTTGAGGATTTCGGGGGAGCAGACGGGACGGCCGAGCAATCGCCGCCCGTGATAACGGGGGTTGCCGTCCACGAATGCCAACAGGTTCGCTTTTCCCAGGGGACTCTCGGCCAGGAGGCGAAGCGTGTGAGTTCCCGCGCCCCACACCAAGAGCGGCTTTCCTTCCTGGGCAAGGCGGGCGATCGTGTCCTGGATCGTCAGGTTGTCATTTTGCGACTTGGCGACATACTCTTTAAGCCCGCCGATCGTGCGAGTATCTTTCACGATCGAGGAAGAAGGAGCATGCCGGTCCTCCGTCCGGCTGAAGATTCCATAAATCACAGGCTCCGTGGTCCTCTGCCTGAGCTGCAGCATGTCCTCGCCGATCGCTAACGGCGCGAACCCGCGGGTGGCCATGAGATTCGCCAGCGATTGCGGGCCGAAGAAGTTGATGTGCTCCATGCTGAATCCCTGGAAGGGGGCATCTTCGGCTGCGGCGTACCGCGAGGCGTCCGGGACACAAATGAAAACGCGTCCAGTGCTGGCGGTGAGAAAAGCGATCCGGTCGAGTGCTTGCCCAAGATCCCTGACATGCTCCAACACGCCGGAAAGCACCAGGACGTTCCGCAAATCCTCGGGCAAGGTCCAGGTTCGAGAAGGTCGCCGTTTTCACCTCAATCCCGAAACGTTCCATCGCCAGGCGGGGCACGCGGGGGAAGGGTCGACGCCGAGCACACGCTCGAAACCCGCCTCGCGGAAACACGCCAGCAGGCGGCCCGTGGCGCAGCCTATGTCGACGATCTGTGCGGAGCGGTGCGGGACATAGGGGATGAGGGCACGGGACGCTCTTCGCAGCTTCTCGGCCTCCCAGGGTGATTCGCCGCCGCCGCGGGCGCCGTCGTCATACTTCGACAGCTCGCCGTAGTAGGCGTCGAACCATGGCTGCTCGGGAATCCCGTCGGCAAAGGCGAATCCGCAGAAGTTGCAAACCACGACGTCGTAACCTTCGAGGAAGGAAGCATTCTCCTCCCGGGCGAACCGTTGTTGAAAGAGTCGCTCACCTTCCGTTCCACCGCAAACAGCACAGGGTCTGCGAAATGATACTGTGGCCTCGCTGGCGATCGGCACGGTTTTATCCTCCATTGTAGCGTATGCGCATCGGGTCACCCGTCCATAGGCGGCACGAGCATATTGGCTAGGAATTCTTCACGATCCAGCGGCGGCCAGAGGTCCTCCATGGGGCGAGAAACCATCGTGCCGTCCGGCCGTCTTTCCGACATCACCCGCGGAGCAGTCGCCTGATTGGGCGAGATCTGCACGTTGCAAACGATCGGCCCTTTGTGCTCCAGCACGCGACCGACCTCGGCGCGCAGATTCGCGTGGGAGCAGATCTCCGTAGCAGGCAGGCCGTAAGCGGCCGCCAACTTCAAGGTGTTGGGCAAGGTGAGACCGCTATCAACGCTGCTCGCGACGAGGCGTCCCTCAAAATAGGAACGCTGTGTCGAGCGGATCGAAGCGTATCCCTGGTTGTCGAGGACGAACAACTTAACGGGCAAATCAAGGCGGCGGACAGTTTCCAATTCCTGGCTGTTCATCTGGAGACCGCCGTCGCCTTCGATACACACCGTGTGTCGCCGGCCGCTTGCCAGGCACGCTCCGATGGCTGCCGAAAGTGCGAAACCCATCGGACCCAGGCCCTGGCTGTTGAGGATGCGCAGGCCCGCCTTGACGCGAAACGCCTGCATCGTGACTTCGCTCGACGCGCCGGAACTGCCGGGCACGAGGATGTCGCCATCGCCCAGGCACTCCGAGAGGACTTCGACCAGCACGTAGTTGCTGACGCCGACAGCTTCGTTCCAATACCCGGCAGCCAGGACGGGATAGCGGGCCTTCCATTGGCGGCAGCGGTCCCACCAGGCGCGACGGTCCTTGTCCCGCACCTGCCCGCGCTGCGCCAGCAGAGTTCGGACAACTTCTCCGGCATCGGCGGCCAGCGGAAGATCCACTTTCATCGCCAGCTTGCGAATTTCCGTCTCGTCGATGTCGACGACCACTTTGTACGCGCCCTGCGCAAAGGCGGCGTGGTTGTAGGCCGTCTGGCCAAGGTCGAGCCGGGCCCCAAGGACCAGGAGCCAATCAGCGTTCTGCTGGGCGAAGTTCGCGGCCCGCTGGCCCACACTGCCGGGGCGTCCGATGTAAAGAGGGTGGTCTTCGGGCACGAAGTCGATCGCCTTCCAGGTTGTTAGCACCGGAATGCCAAGCACGTCGATCAGCTCGCGAAAGGCGTCGAGAGCGCCGGACAGCCGAATCCCGTTGCCAGCCAGCACGACGGGCCGCTCCGCACCGTTGAGGTGGTCGATCGCCTCCGCCGCGCGTGCGGCGACGTCTTCCGCCGCCGTGGGGGAAGGCGCCGCCGGCCGGTATGGTTCCAGCGCCGACTCGTCGATTTCCGCGGCCTGAACGTCCAGGGGTATGTCAAGCCATACCGGTCCCGGCCGCGCGCTACGGGCCAGGAACAATGCCTTCTCGAGATGGTAGCGGATCGTGAGGGGATCAACGACCAGCACCGCATATTTCGTGATCGGCCGGACAATGTCCACGATGCCGATTTCTTGAAACCCCATCTGCCGCACGCCGTGGCCGGCCGACAGGTCCGCGCACTTGACCTGCCCCGACAGGAACAGGCAAGGCGTCGAGTCGAGCCAAGCGGCGGCGACGCCCGTGATCGCGTTCGTCCCTCCGGGGCCGGTCGTTACCAGCGCGACGCCCAGCCGGTTGGTATATTGACCGTAGGCGTCCGCGGCAATCGCGCACGCCTGTTCGTGCAGGTTGCAGACAAATTCGAGGTCCGGACAGCTTCCCAGCGAGTCGACAAGATGCATGCATCCGCCGCCGGGCAGCATGAAGACATGACGCACTCCGGTCTCGGCGATGCGGCGCATTACATAATCGGAGAGTTTCATCACAATAGCCCGAACGTATGGGGAAGTTATTGAATCAGGCCCGCCAAGAGGCCGAGGGTCTCGCGGACGCTCGTGCGGTTGGCATTCCATGGCCGCGGAAAGGCGACGGCCTTGACCCCGCTTTCCGCGACGGCCGCCAAGTTGCAAGGGGTGTCGTCGACGAAAACGTCAACGTCGCGGAAATGCTTGAGGGACTCGGCCTTGCTCTGCTCATACTCGGGGGCAGGATCATCATCCCGCGGGGTGGGAACGACGTGGAACGTCCGAATCCACCGGCCGAAGTGCCGCATGACCCACGCGGCAGACCGTGAGGCGGTGCGCAACGGCACCGCGCTGATCGCCAGGTGGCGCGCGCGAGGACCGAAGGTCCGGAACCATTCGACCAAGAGCGGGTTCGGCGGCAGGTCGGCCCCCGCATCCGACAAGCGGAATGCGTCGAGCGAGCGCCGATAATCGTCAATCGTCGTCCCCAGGATTGCATGCGGTGGGTTCTCGGTCAGTTGCTCGTAGCTGATCGCGCAAGTCGGGTCGCGCGGACGCCACGCCTGGTCGAACCAGGCCCGCAAAAGATCATTCAGCACGTCGTCCACGTCCCATGCCATGGTCTTCATCGCGTTCTCCACCGCGGCCCGCGCGGCGCCTCACGATCTTCCGGCCGCATCATTCCATCCAGTGGGTCAGGAGCGTCTTCCGGAACTTGTTGGTTTGGATGACAGGATCGGTGTAGAACGAGTCTGCGGCGTGGTGGGTAAGCGAGATCTCCTCGAGGATTGCTCCCGACTGCGTGCCGAAACTGTGCCGCACGCCCGGCTCGATCACCACCAGGTCGCCCATGGCGCACTGCTGGACATGACCGTCGAGATTGACCCACAGCTTGCCGTAAAGCACGTGGAACGCCTCCTCTTTCTTCTCGTGGTATTGCTCGGGATGGGTTTGACCGGGCAGCAGGATCAGGATTTTCTTGCAATACCCGCGGTTGACCACGGTCAGCATCGTAAGGCCGAAATCTTCAAAGCGTTCGAGGCCGTAATGGTGCGATATCTCCATGTCGACCTTCGCCGGCACGACGACGCCGCCGGTGCAAATAAGCTCCTTGACGCGATGCACGATCGAGTCGACCTTTTCCCGCAGCTCGACGCCGCGGGTATTGCCGCAAGTCAGGGCCGCCTTGGCCGGGATGTGTTCCGTCGCGTAATGCACCGTGTACTTGGACAGGCTCCTGGCGCTGAGTTGGTTCTCGCCGCCGGGTATGGCCAGGAAGACGTTGCACGGCGAGATCCGTTCGCCCGCCGCAATCGTCCGCGTGGCGAAGACGCCGTGCGCGAACGACTGCAGTGCCGCGATCTCCGCCGCATCGAACGAACGGCGCTCGCCCTCCACGCCGCACATCCGCACGGCCTTGGCCGCGGCGTCGATCCACCGCTGCGCCTGTTCGGGAGTGGCCGAGTAGGCGTTCAGCGGCGAGCGCTCCGTCGGCAGTCCCACGTGCTTTTCGAAGATCGTCGCTCCCATGCCGACGGCCACCTTGACCGAATCGACGTTGTCCGGGTCCTCGTGCGTCGAGTACCCGACCGGCGCGGGCCGGTAGCGTTCCCGCAGCAGTTGAATCTGGTTCAAATCAAGGTGCTCCTCGCACGTCGGATACTCCGCCACGCAGTGCAGGATGCTCAAGTCTTTTTCGCGATGTTCGAAGAACGCCACCACCTTGTCGATGTCCTCCAGCGAGGCGCCGGCCGTAGACGCTATGATCGGCTTGCGCGTTTTCGCAATCCGCTCCAGGAGCGGCCAGTCGGTGATTGAGCAACTCGCGATCTTGACGATATCGTAGCCATGCTCCTCGATGCGGTCTACCGAGCGCTCGTCGAAGGGCGTGCAAATGGTGACGAATCCCAGCGCCGCCGCCTCGTCCTTCAGCTCGCGGAACTCGGCGTCGCTCAAGCGCGTCTCGCAGAACCGCTTGACGTACTTCAGGTCCGTCCGGTTGCGGTAATCGGGATGGACGAGCGTGTCCAGGTCGCGGTACTGGAACTTGAAGGCGAATTGGAACGGATGCGCGCGCCCCACCTGGGCAAATTCACGTAGAATTCGTGCCCCATGGGAAACGTCGCCGCCATGGTTGTTCGCCATCTCGAAAATGAACAGCAGGCGTCGAGGGGGTCTTGCCATGTGAATCGCCTTTCATCACGCGTTGCCAGGAGCACGCGCGCAGGGAAAAACTGCTCGGATCAGACCGTTTCCACAAGTGTACCTTCGCCGCGGGATATTGTCACGCCGAAGGATTGCCGAAATCTTCACTTCAGCCATGCCTCGGCCCTTGAGTAGAAGAACGCAAACCTGGAAGACGATGTCAAGATCAGCAAAGCGTTAAAAAAAGGATAAGCCTTTGGACCGACCTGCTCACGCGAAACTCAATTATAAGTTAGTACCAATAGTCTACCAACGGAGTGGAGAATTGTCACGGGTAACGACCGTGAAATCAAGTAACCTTTCGGTCGAGTTTGCCTTTCGTAACGGTTGTACGTTGTTTGCGAGCGAGCGAGCCATCTCCTACCGGCGGAATTCATTCCGTTCTACGCGGGGCCGCCTCTGCATGCCACGCGGCTGTGCGGCCAATGCCATCCCGTAAGGCGATATTCACGCGGAGTCCCAATTCGTCATATGCCCTTTTCGTATCCGGAACGTAACGCAGCGCCGGCCGGTTTGAGTTCGCGGCTTGCAATATACGCAACTCGGCCAACGGGGCTACCGCGTCAAGCACAAGCTGGGCAAGCTCGGCGATCATCAAGTCCTGGTCAGAGCCGAGGTTATACGGCCGGCACGAGCGGCCGCGAAAGAGGATTGTCCATAACCACACCGCCAAATCGGCCGCGTAAAGGTAAGAACGATAGGGCGTGCCATCGCCTTGGACGTTGATCGGCCCTCCCGCCAAGGCGTCACGCAGGAAGTTGCCTACGGCAAAATTCCCGTCCAGCGGCAAATACGGCCCGACAAAGGCAAAACAGCGGGCAATCTTCGTCTCGAAGCCGTAAGCCTGCGCATTAAGCGCAGCAAGGAACTCGGAAACTCGCTTTGCCTGCCCGTACCCGGACCTGGTGTCGGTGGGGTCAAAACTGCCCGGATAGTCCTCCGGAATGTGCGTTAGCTCGGAAGGCTGCCGGCCATAAACGGCGCCGGAACTCGTCAACAGCAGCCGCCGCGCCCCACACTTCCGGGCAAACTCGAGGACTCGGCGAGTGCCTTGGACGTCGCGGTCGAATGCAGCCAACCGATCCGCTGCGCGCGGAACGTCATGCGACTCGGTTGCGGCGTGGATGATGTGGCTGAACTCGCCAGCCGGAAACGCAAAGCAATCCATGCTGCCGGCATGGAAACCCAGGTCGGGATGCCCTGCCAAATGCGGCATTTTTCGCAAGAAGGCTGCCGGATCGCGCGACAAGACAAGGACCTCGGCGCCAAGATCCAGCTTCTGGTTGGCCCACAGGAATGTCTCGAGCAGCCACATGCCAAAGAAGCCGGTTCCCCCAGTGATGAATAATCGCTGGCCGCGCAATTCCTCCCAGTCGTCTCGCATGTGAGCGAGCACGTGGTCAAGGTCTTCGGGAAATAGGCTGGGTGCGAACAAAGGTGTAATTGTAATCGTAGGGTCGGCCGAGTGACACGAGTCCCAGCATGCGAGACGCGCGACGATGGTGGGACTCGTGTAACTCGGCCCACCCTACTTGTGAACTAAGGCGTCGTTTTCATACGCTTCGATATCCTGCCGGCAGGCGGCCAGTGTGTCGGGCGAGGAACTCGCATAAAAGCGGCGGTACCACTGGGCCGCGCGGCGGACGGCTTCCGCCACGTTCCACCGCGGCCGCCAGGCGAGCTGATGCAGCGCTTTATCGGTGCACAGTCGTAGCACGCCCGCTTCGTGCGGCGCGTTGGGATCGCTCACGTCTTGCCACGCGCGACCCACGACCTGGCGTACCGGGTGCCCCGGCCCCGGTACCCGGTCGTCGTCCCAGGCTTGAATCGAACAACTCCACAAGCCGGCTTACGGGAATCTCCTCGCCAGGCACGGGCCCGAAGTTCCATGCCTCGCACCACGCGGGATCGTCGGACTGGAGCATCCGCGCCGCCAGCGTCAGATAGCCGCCCAAAGGCTCCAAAACATGCTGCCAGGGCCGCACGGCCCACGGACTGCGGACCGGCACGGGCTGGCCGGCCTGGAGGTGGCGAACCACGTCGGTGAGGATGCGATCCTTGGCCCAGTCGCCGCCGCCGATCACATTGCCGGCCCGCACGCTGGCCAGCTTTACTCCGTGGCGCCGCAGGTCCCCGGGCGGGAAAAACGAATTCCGGTACGCCGCCACCGCGATCTCGGCCGCCCCCTTGCTGGCACTGTAGGGGTCGTGACCGCCCAAGGCGTCGATCTCGCGATAGCCCCAGGTTTGCTCCCGGTTCTCATAGCACTTGTCGCTGGTAATCACCACCACGACACAAGGCCGGCCCAGGACGCGGATGGCTTCCAGCAGGTTCACGGTCCCCATGACGTTGACGTCGAACGTCTCACGGGGGCTGGCATAGCTCTGGCGAACGAGAGGCTGGGCCGCAAGGTGAAAAACGACGTCCGCCGCGGCCCCTTGGAGCGCGGCCTGCAGGCCGGCGCTGTCGCGAAGATCGGCCTCGTGGTGCGCGGCGAGCAACTCGCCAACCGCGGAAGCCTCGAAGTTGCTGGGCGACGTGGGCGGGGCAAGGGCATAACCCGTGACCCGCGCCCCCAAGCAGTGCAGCCAGATCGAGAGCCACGAGCCTTTGAAGCCCGTGTGTCCCGTGACGAAGACGGAGCGGCCGGCAAACACCGGGCCGATTTGCTCCCAGGACAGCGCGGCCATCATTGCCATACCTTCCAGGGTGCTTGACCGGTATCCCACATCTTGTTCAACGCCTCGTATTCGCGGTACGTATCCATGGCGAAGAAGAAACCTTCGTGGCGGTAGGCGACGAGTTCCCCGTCGACAGCGGCACGGGCCAGCGGCTCGTGCTCCATGATGCAGCCGTCCCCGGACCGCAGGTAATCGAAGAAGCGGCGATGGAAAATGAAGTAGCCGGCGTTGATCCAGCCCTCGACCTGCGGCTTCTCCGCGAAACACTTCACGCCGCCTTGCTCGCCAAGCTCCAGCATGCCGAAGCGCGAGACCGGCCGCACGGCGGTCACCGTGGCCATCTTGCCATGCGCGTGATGGAACGCCGTCAACGCGTTGATATCGATGTCCGCCAGCCCGTCGCCGTAGGTGACCATGAATAGATCGTCGTCGATAAACGGTTCGATGCGTTTGACCCGCCCGCCGGTCATCGTGTCAGCCCCTGTATTGACCAGGGTGACGCGAAAGTCCTGCTCGGCGTGGGCGCCATGATACTCGATCTTCCGTCCGCCGGCGCCCAAGGCGATCGTGAAATCGTTGCTCATGGCCTCGTAGTTGAGGAAGAATTCGCGGATCACGTTCCCGCGATACCCCAGGCAGAGCACGAACTCGCGGAAGCCGTAGTGGGCATAGGTCTTCATGATGTGCCAAAGGATCGGCCGGCCGCCCACCTCGACCATGGGCTTGGGGCGGAACTCCGTTTCCTCGCGCAAACGGGTGCCCAGCCCGCCGCAGAGTATAACGACTTTGGTCATCTAAGCCTTTCAATGATCACAACAAACGTACCCTGGAAAATATACCGCGTCTTCCGCAGCCGCGACACGTGCGGGTCGTTGCCGGTGAACGGGGTTCCGCCGGCCAAGAGCGCACTCGATGGCACCCCACTCTCGGCTACCTGCTATCCCTCCCAACACCCCACTCACCATCACCTATGGTCTTTAATGGTCGGCACGAGCCACTTCTTACCCAACAACTAGCTTAACTCGAATTACTAATTTGTATTGTTTTATGGCAAAAATACTATTTGAATAATGCCATTTTACACTCTTTAGAGTTGTTAGATTAACTATAAAAGAGTTGGACCATGAATTGGCATGAGAATCCGTCCTGAAACCGGGAATTCGATCAGTTTCTCACGTTTTTATACCTTTGTTGGTACTTCTGACATCCTCATTATAGCTAGACCGATTTCATTCACACCCATCTTCTGGAGCTTCTCTACACGTGGGGTCAACAATTTATATTGCTTTTACTTGTAGTACGCTCGATACCAGTCGATGAACCGGGCAATCCCCTCTTTCAGAGGCGTGCTGGGGCGAAAACCCGTGTCGCGGACCAGGTCATCCACGTCGGCATACGTCTCGGGCACATCGCCCGGCTGCATGGGCAGAAAATTCTTCCCCGCCGTCCGCCCCAGGCACTGCTCGACGAGGGAGATCATCTCCAAGAGTTCGACGGGCTGATTGTTGCCGATGTTGTAAACCCGGTAGGGCGCGTTGCTCGTGCCGGGATCGGGCCGGGCGCTGCTCCATTGCGGGTCGGGCTGCGGGATGCGGTCCATCACGCGGAGCACGCCCTCGACGATGTCGTCGATGTAGGTGAAGTCCCGCCGCATGCGGCCGTGATTGAAGACGTCGATCGGCCGGCCTGCCAGAATGGCCCGCGTAAAGAGGAACAAGGCCATGTCGGGCCGGCCCCACGGACCGTACACCGTGAAGAACCGCAGCCCGGTGGTCGGCAGCCGGAAGAGATGGCTGTAGGTGTGGGCCATCAGCTCGTTGGCCTTTTTCGTGGCGGCATACAGGCTCACGGGATGATCGACGTTCTGGTGCACCGAAAACGGCATCTGCGTATTGGCCCCATAGACCGAGCTCGATGAGGCATAGACCAGATGCTTGACGCCCGAGTGCCGGCAGCCTTCCAGGATGTTCGTAAACCCCAGCAGGTTGCTGTTGACGTAAACGCCCGGGTTTTCCAGAGAATAGCGCACGCCCGCCTGGGCTGCCAGATTGACGACCGCGTCGAACCGCTCGCTTTCGAAGAGCCGGGCCAGCGGCTCGCGGTCGGCCAGGTCGAGCTTCACGAAACGAAACCCTGCTTCGCCTTGCAACTGCTTGAGGCGATCCAGTTTCAACTGCACCGAGTAATAATCGTTGACGTTGTCCAGGCCCACGACCGTGTCGCCGCGGGCCAAGAGGCGCCGGCTGGTGTGGAAGCCAATGAACCCCGCCGCGCCGGTAACAAGAACTTTGCTCATGATTTCATGTTTCTCCGATGGTTTGCTCATCGTCCCCTGGGCCATCGTCGGGTGGTTTCTTCCGGCCCTCGAGGCGTCTCAGCCGGTAGGACAGGTCTTCAAGCACGGAACGGTTCGAATTGATCAGGTCGGCAACGATCCCCGTGAGGAGCATCTGGAATCCGGCGAGGAGCAGGATTGCCGCCAGGATCAGCGATTGTACGTGAAGGTCCCGCGAGGCCGTGTCGAAGAAGAAGAAGTAAAGAAAACGCGCTCCGGTGAGGAAGCCCACCGTGGCGGTTATGACGCCGACCGTCGAGAAGATCCGCATAGCCCGGTAGGAAGAGTAGACCCGGACCATGATGCCAAGCGATCGCGTCACGAAGACCCAAACGCTGGCGAATAGCCGCGACTCTCGGAGCTTGTCGTTCGTGCGAATGGGCACGCAGCGCGTAATGATCCGCCTGCGACCGGCCTGGATGACGTGATCGACGGTGTGGTCGAAGTCCGTGGAGCAGATAAGCTGCATGGCAGCCTCGCGGCTATAGGCCCGGAAGCCGCTGGCAACGTCCGGGACGTTCACTCCCGCGAGGCGGCTGACCACGGCGCTGCCGAGCGTTTGCAGTTTTCTTTTCAGCCAGGAGAAGTGGGCGATCTTGTCGGGTTCCCGGTCTCCAATGACGATATCCGCGCGCCGCTCCAGGATCGGCTGAACGAGTTTCGGGATGTCGGCGCCGCAGTACTGGTTGTCCCCGTCGGTGTTCACGATGATGTCGGCGCCTAGCGCCAAACAACGATCGATGCCGGCGGCAAAAGCGTGCCCCAGGCCGCGATTGGCAGGAAAACTCAGCACGTGCTCGACCCCCAGTTCGCGGGCTACTTCGACAGTCCGATCGGTGCAGCCATCATCGATCACGAGGATTTCGACGGCATCGATGCCTGCAATCTTGCGGGGGATGTCGCGTAAGGTTGCCGGAAGGGTCGCCTCCTCGTTAAGACAGGGGATTTGGACGATGACTTTCATCGCGTATTTCGTTTCTGCGGTTATTGGCAATGACGCGTGCGGCTTCGGAAATGCGCGAAACTACCTGGCTTGCCTGCTCGTCAGAGAACTCGGGGTAGATGGGTAGCGTTCACGTCTCTCTGGCCGCCGCCTCGCTTTCCGGGGAGTCGCCGGCACAGTGGCCGAGATAGGCAAAATCAAGCTGCGCAACAAGTGTACACTTATAATTACGCGCGAGACTGCGTTCAAGCACAATCGTGGCAGAAGTTTCCTCGGGCACCGTTAATTTGGATTAACCAGGAAATTTGGAGCGCTTACCCCCCCGGAAGATTTAGGAGATTCTGGAGTTCTTTCGCCGTCTGGATGTCATTCCCCGGTGGATAGTCAGGTTCGCCGCTACACCGACGCCCGACAGACCCTCTCTATTTTGAATGACCCGCCAAGATTTCAAAACGATGTACGTCAGGCTTTCCAGCCTGACAGTAAACCGGACGAGGTCAGGCTGGAAAGCTGACGTACTTGATCTTCTGGCGGGTGGTTGTCTATTTTCCTTCCCCACGTTTCCTTGTCCCAATTCTTTCTTCCTTTGCGTTGGAACTCGAAGCGAAACGGTTGCCCCTTCCTTCCTTTGTCAATTTCCCCGAGTTAGAATTAAAAATCTCTGGGGATTTGACTTGGAGCCCCCAATAAGGGCTAAGTGCCAGCGGTAATCATCGATTGAAGGGATTTCCACTTTGTTGCGGACACATACTTGCGGCGAACTTCGCGCGGACCATTGTGGCCAGCCGGTCACCCTCTGCGGCTGGGTCGATACCTATCGGGACCAGGGCGGCGTCTTGTTTCTCGATCTCCGCGATCGCTATGGCAAGACGCAGGCCGTTTTCACCCCGGAACGAGGCGACGAAACCCTGCAACAGTCCAAGGCCCTGCGAGCGGAGGACGTGATCCTGGTGCGGGGCGAGGTTGCCCGGCGGCCCGAGGGCACCGTGAATCCGAAGCTGGACACCGGCGAGATCGAGCTTCGGGTCCGCCACCTGGAAATCCTCAACAAGAGCGCCCCGCCGCCCTTTCAGCCCGGCAGCTTTGATCTGCCCGGCGAGGACCTGCGGCTGAAGTACCGCTATATCGACCTGCGGCGGCAGAAGATGCAGCAAACGCTGCTGCTGCGGCACCGCATGATCAAGTCCATGCGCGACTACTTCGACGAACAGCGGTTTATCGAGGTCGAGACCCCCATGTTGGGCAGAAGTACGCCGGAAGGGGCCCGCGATTACCTCGTGCCCAGCCGGGTAGTGCAGGGACATTTCTACGCCCTGCCCCAGTCGCCCCAACTGTACAAGCAGATCCTCATGGTCGCCGGCTACGACCGTTATATCCAGGTCGCCCGTTGTTTCCGCGACGAGGATCTGCGAGCCGACCGGCAGCCGGAGTTCACGCAACTGGACCTGGAAATGTCGTTCGTCACGGCGGACGACATCATCGGCGTGATCGACGGGCTGATGGCCCGCCTGGCAAAGGAGATCCTCGGCTTGGAGCTCAAGCTGCCGCTGCCGCGGATGACCTACGACGAGGCGATGGAGCGGTATGGCCACGATGCGCCCGACCTGCGTTTCGGCCTGGGGCTGGTCGACATCACCGATCTGGCCGGCGAGGCCGATTTCCGTGTCTTCCGCGAGGCGGCCCAGGGCGGCAACCGGGTCCGCGGCATGAACGTCAAGGGGGCGGCCAGCCGCTATTCGCGCAAAGACATCGACGGGCTCACGGCGTTCATCGTCGAGAACTTCGGCGCCAAGGGGCTGGCCTGGTTCAAGGTCGAGGACGGCGGCGCGTTGGCCTCGCCGATCGCCAAGAACTTCAGCCCGGAGCTTCTGGCCAAGATTGCCCAGCGGATGGGCGGCCAGCCGGGCGATTTCCTGGTCTTCGTGGCCGACAAGTTCGAGGTGACCTGCAAGGCCTTGTACGCCTTGCGGAAGCGGTTCGGCGTGGATTTGAAGCTGTACGATCCCAACGAGATGAACTTTTCCTGGGTCGTCGAGTTTCCCATGTTCGCCCCGGACGAGGAAGGGGGCGGCTGGGCCGCCATGCACCACCCGTTCACGTCGCCGCGTCCGCAGGACCTGGCCCTGTTATCGACCGATCCCGGCCGCTGCCGGGCGGTGGCCTACGACCTGGTGATCAACGGCTACGAGGCCGGCGGCGGGACCATTCGTATCCACGATCAGCAGATCCAGCAGCAGGTTTTCACGCTCCTGGGCATCGATCAAGCGACGGCCCGGGAACGATTCGGCTTCCTTTTGGACGCCTTGCAATTCGGCGCTCCGCCGCACGGCGGCATCGCCTTGGGCATTGACCGCGTAGTGATGCTTTTCGGCAAGCTGGAGAACATTCGCGACGCGATCGCCTTTCCCAAGACGCAGCGGGCCACCGACCTCATGACCGGCGCCCCCGGCGAGGTGGACGCCAAGCAATTGCGGGAGTTGAATATCAAGATCAACAAGTCGTAGACGTTCAGTGGGCGATACGGGATTTGACCCCCAGGTTACCATAAGTATTGGCATGCCATTATAATACGGCAAGCCGTGAAAAACTTGATGTCAACCCGAGAGACGTTGGCCAATACGTGATACAACCAACGGAGAAAGCAGAATGACTAATTTCGATAAGGAAGGCTGTGTGTCGATATGGGTTGGTCTACAGCCGCGCCCAAAGAAAACCGATGCCTTGAAGGTATTGTGTGGTGTCGATTGCTACGACGTGGATTTCCAAGAGTGTATTCTGTCCGATGACGGCGAAGAGGTGCCAATTAGATTACTGCTTCAGCGGTTTTCTTACGCTCCGACATTTATCGACGAGGCGATGAAAGTCGCAAATGGCAGAGGCATTACGTCGGCTCGATGGGTGGTCGCCCAGTGCGAATTCGCCTATGATCCTGCGAAGGTGCGGAAGAAGATAGCGCCGGATCCCGTGTTTCTCGGAGTTTTTGAATGGCATGCACCAGAGCGGTAGGACGATGGTACGCAGAAACTGACGTTGCTGAGCGGCTCCAGCTCTTCCCGCTTGGCGATCCTGCCAATCGGATCATCGTCTCGGATGAATTGTACGATGACCTGCGGCAAGGACTAAAATGTGGGCCAACATCCCGCAGCCGCCGCGCAAGTCGCCGCCTGGTGGTGCAAGCCGACGCGTGGTACGCTGATTGGAGATTCAACCCGTTTCAAGAAGCAGGCTGCGGCGGCCGCCGTGCCAGCCGTTGGGCGACGCTTGAGCAGCCAAGCCAGATAGGTCTGAAGAAAAGGAGACATGATGCCTAAAGTACCGCCTTATAGTCTCTGTCTCACGGCGATATACAGCAATGATGAGCCGGCCGTCCGCCGAATATGCACGAAGTTTCCAACGTTGCTCCAGGAAACGGGGACGAAACTTCTCCTACGGACCGCCACGCAAGACAACGTGCCAATGGTAGCGCTCCTGGTGGAGTTGGGAGTGGACGTCAACGCTCCGGTAATGCCGCCCGACCCGGAAACCGTAATCGTCGATGCAGCCGACGAGGGCGCAGTCAATGCCGTTCGTTGGTTACTGGAACACGGCGCTAAACCGAACCACGAAAGGAATGGCGAAACGCGGTGCATGGCCCTGGCATGCGCGGGACGCAACGGGCATCTGGAAGTCGTCAAGCTATTGGTAGAACATGGGGCGGACATCAACGCCATCGCCGCAGACAAGAACTCCCTTTCCTGGGCGTTGATGTACCGCCAGGACGAGATCGCTGCCTACCTGCGTTCAAAGGGCGCTCGCGAGCCGTCGGAGCTTCGCGGTACCAAGCGGCCTGCTGCGGTGGGCGGTCTTCTGGAGCACATCGCCAAGACGCTCGGCAAGCCGGAGCCACTTTCGCTTCAGGAGATCGTGCCCGGTGACCCGCCGATTTCCATACACGTCGTGCGGATGAAAGACAAGGTGGCACTAGTGACCGACGGAATGTCCGCCCAGCCGATGAAGGTACCAGGGGGGCAGAAGCAGTTCCAGTATGCGGAACTTGTGATGTATTTGCCGGTTGACTGGCCGCTGACGACGAAGGCGTTTAAGGACCCAAACAACTACTGGCCGATTGAATGGTTGCGACGGATTGCTCGCTACCCGTTCCAAAACGATACCTGGCTGGGCGGACCGTCGGCGGTTATCGCCAATGGCGAACCTCCGAAGCCGCTGGCTCCAGGCACAAAACAAACCTGCATTCTCGCGGTAGGAGAAGTGAGCGACTTTGGATGGTGGAATCGGGCCGATGGCCGGCCGGTGAAGTTCTACACGCTCTTTCCCCTCTACACCGAAGAACGCGACCTGGCGAAGGCCGAGGGTGTGGCACATCTCCTGAGGCTTTTCGAGAAACGCAAGATCGACACGGTCATCAACATGAACCGCCCCAATGTGGGCCTGCCGCCGGAAAAGCCAAAGAAGAAGAAGTGAGTGGCAGGGAAGGCTGAGCCTGCTTACGTTTGCCTGGGTGTCTGGCTTATGGCCGTGCGGCCAGCCTGGAGTCGCCGTGGGCCTCAGTCAAGTTGCCCGTGAAGCCAAGCATTCGTAGCTTGTTCTGCACACTGGGCCGGGTTGGCCAGGTTCGGCCAAGCTTCCCGTGTGAATGCCCTCCGCGTTTCGCTGACAGCGTTGCTATCAAGCCTCGAGCAGTCATCGGTGTCGCGCCGCCTGACCGGCGACTTTTCCCATTTAGCCGCGGTCCGCGCCGGCCGCCGCGGGCAGAAGGCCGCCGCGAGTCCGCAGACGCAGGATGGGCGCCTATTAGCGAAATTAGGTGCTTTGACACACCGTTGCAGTAACCAAACAATTCAAGCAAACCAGAAAGTAAGTGACGAACTCGCCAGGGAAGTACGGTTCTTTGCTCGCAAGAAGCTTACCGGGACGACCATAGATTTCGTAGCCAATAGAGGCAACGTAGGTCATCAGCCTACGGCAAGAACAACATTTGATATCTACGTATTCCTGTAGGTAAAGAGGCGTGCCCAAGATGCGAATAAGGCTGTCGCCAAACAAGGTATCCTCAGCGGCACGATACGATTCCTCGTCGCGCGGCTGCTCTTCGCGCCGCATCTGGCGCAGGAGCAGCGGTTTCTTGGGAAGCGGGTTCGGGAATTGATAGTCCTCAGGCAGCGGCTCCAAGCTCGTCTTGGACCTATAGAGACACTCGATCCGGCGATTCTTGTGACCAAGTCGAAAGATTTGGCGATCGGGCACGCGGAGAAGGTTGACGTAGCTAACCAGCGGCAGCTCATCGATGTTACTGGCGTTGATCGCCGAAAGCCGCGGGTCTTTGAGATCGAGCGTGAGCAATTGCGTTGGTTGAATCGGCCCTTCCGCACAGCCAACCGTTTCCCAGGCACGTCCGCCGAAATAGTGCCGGTAACGACTTCTGCCCGGCACGGCGATGAAGCCGGGAAGATCGAGAGATCGCTTGTTAAATCGCTTGTCAATCATGGCGGTTGCCTCCAATCGTCAACAAAGAAGGGGACACCAGGAATTTCAGATGAGCCGTTTCATCAGCCGGCGCTAGCAAGACCCTACTCCTCCGTAAATGCCCTTTCAATCGGAAACTCCGCCGCCCGACCACATGGTCAGGTTTCCTTTTCATTCGTCGCCATCGGACGCATCGCGCGGCGGCGGGCGGCGCGTCGGGTCATCATGACTGCGCCGGTCGTCGTCCCGCTTCTCATCGCGGCTGTTCAGGGTCGCTGGGGCTGATTTTACCGCGCGGAGAGGGGGGCAAGCAATGGCGCGGCGGCCGCCGCAGCCGTGCTCTTAGCAGGACACCGGACTGCGGCTTCTGGCCGCCATCTGCTGCCCGAAAAGTCTGAACGCTCAGACGATCTTCAAACGTATCGCCTTCTCAAATCTTGGGGTTGCGCTCCCGGCTCAACGAGCTTATCGTGACAGTGACGACGCCTTTCCACTCGTCGTGTTCCTCAATTCAATCGGCTTCTCCATCGCCTATCGCGCCGTCCGCAGCAGCCACGCACCGGGCTGGCTGCAAGCCCGCCCTGTTGACCATGCCGTCACGCTCGATAGTTGAATGGGCAGCTCTGGAAGGATGGCGAGCCCTGGCGGACCTTGCTCCGACAGGGTGCCAACCAGCCAGCGACGGATCTGGTCGGCGATCTCGGTGGCGGTGGCTTCTGGGAGCTTTGCCGATTGCTTGCCGTTGGTCCGTACCCAGAACCGCTGGTTGAACGGATTGCGGACGAACTCGATGCGATGGGTTCTGCCTCCTCGGCGCTTCAGGCTGATGCGGAAATCTGCTGGTAATCGCGGCACGGGACACCCCCCTAATGACGAAAGTTCGGAATGCGAATTTGGCCCTGCGATTGCCACAAGTATTGCCGTGGAAGTACAATACGGCAAACGGCGCAAAACTTGGTGTCAAGTAGAACGCCGTTGGCCCAGCAGCGCGAGAAATTGCGATGCGTCAAGACCTTGAGCTTGAACTAAAGACGGGGATTGCCGAATACCTCGCCGGGCTTTGCGAAAAGCTCGTAGAGGCACTCGCCCTGATTGCTCAACAGGATCATCCGCCAGAAACATTCGTTCTATTGTTTCAGTACGATAGCACATCGTTCACGGATCATTTCGCCGTCATGCTCCTTTGCATGGACAACCGCGAGACTCCCATCCAGGACACGCCGATTTTACCGGACGAGCCCTGTACGATCCCTTCTGAACTTCTTGATGACGAAGAATATGATGAGGCGGGGCTTAACCCGTGGTCTATCGCATCCGAGGTTTTCGAGCCCTGGTTCGCCGATTGTTGGGATGCTGCGAAAGGCAATGAGATCCGAGTTCCGGCATACCTTTCGCACCATGACAGTTACTTCTACTATGACCTCCGAAATCGCAAGAGAGTTAAGGAGCCTGAATTGGGATTCCATAAGTAGCGAGGCGAACACCGGCTGGCCGCAGAGCCGCTGCGCAAGTCGCCGCCTGGTGGTGCAAGCCGACGCGGCGCTGTAGAATCAAGGATGGCTCGACGCTGATCGCTCCGGTCGGGGCGCTGCCCACCACGTCTTCCGTACAAATGGTAAATAGCAGTCGGACCGAGCTTATGTTCAATTGAGGCATTCGCATGGAAATCGTCGGCAAGCACGGGCCGTCTGTGAGCGAGAATGAACCGGTGCTTGGTTCGCTGGTCTTGCGAGACTGGCGATTCCAGGTCAAGGAGGCATCGCTTTTCGGAGTCGTGCAACCTGTTGGACCTGCTGGACCGGTTTCGCCAGGGATCGGACGCTGGTCCCCGAAGTTGCGAGGGAAACAGCGATTGCCGCCGACGCAATGGTCGCTAACTTGGCATGTTGAGATCAACACATATCCTCAGCGGGATCCAAGCGCCCCGGACTCCTCGCCGTGGGAGCCTGATGCCTACGGTGACTTGGACTTGCAGTTCTACGATTGGCGAAAATTCGACCAACTTTTCGTGACATGCAACGAAGCGCCGCCCCCCGCCCGTTGGCCGTATCCAAGCGTTGGACCATTTCGGATCGGGCTGTTTAACAACGTATCAAATGTCATGGAGAACCGACTCCAATTCACGCGGCGACGCGGCGCTGTCTTGCACCTTCGCTGGGAAGGTGTAACGGCAATCGACTTGAATTGCGAAAAATGGAACAAGGACTCACCGTTTGCGTTTCTGGTCGATACGGAAATGAAGCACGACGGCATCCATGCGATGGCCGACGACCATGAGTTGGAGGCCACGCTAGAAAAACTGCGGCGTCTTGCCGAGGAGACTGAGTTAAAAGAGTTGCCGGCGCAAGTCGAGGAGCATTCGCCCCGTATCCGAAAGATGCTCGGGTCTCGCTATACTACCCGCATGCATTTCGTACCGTAGATGCGCCAAGCCAACACGGAACGGCGGGTGCGTCCTGGAAATGGTGTCATGACAAGCGGGTGCGAATCCCGCCGGGGTAACGTCTAACCCACGGCCCCGTATCGAGTGTCGCAGCGTGTCTGGCAACGGGCGCTTGGCTGGTAGCGGCGCTATCAAGCTTGCCCAGGGGCACTTGCAAGCTGGTCCGTGGCAACTGGCCCGAACCATGCCCCAATCGCCCTGGGTCTATATGCCAGTCGCGGCTGGGCAACCCTAGCTTGACCCCTCTCCATCCAGTAAAATGAGGCCCAGCGGTCTCGAACAGGCGGGTCGGGGCAAATCTCCGTTCGATTCGCAACAGGTTTCCCCGGCCCGCGCATACTCCTTATAGCAGGCCGAGCCTGCGGAGCGATTGGATTGCGGCCGGGAAGCAGCCCGCGTAACCCACGGGAACGCAGTCTCGCAGTCGCCCCGAGAAGTGAACGGCCCTTTCACAATGTCATCACCTCCCCTTAATCCTACGCAGAAGCCGGCGGTCACCTAAGCAAGAGGATTAAGCCATGAACCAGCGAGCTGTTCCCGGCAAAGCTTCCGATCCACTCGGATGCGCGCTGGTCGCCGTCATCCTGACGGTGCTGGCCCTCATCCCCTGCGGCTGCGGGGTTTATCTCTCCCGGGCAGCGGCGAAGCCGGCACTGGACGAAATCACTCCCCAGCGGGCGGAAGACCGGCAGGCCGTGCCGTCGGGTTCGTTCGTCGTGCTCCGCGGGCGGCCGGACCTTGGTCACATCGTGGAAGTCACCGGCAACGGTGACCACGCGGGCGCGGTCCTGCTGACGCTGGAAGGTGCCCCGCGCGTCGCAATCCTCTGCCGGAGCGACCACGAGCTTGCCCAGGCCATACGTGGCGGCGAGCAGGACGCGGCGAGACTTGACGCCGTGTGGTCGTTGGAGGGTCGGTTGGTGGATGCTGACGAGCATGTCTCCGACGTCCCGCACCTGCAAATCTACCAATTTATTCATGATCGCCTGGGGTTCGAGGAGGAGAACGCGCGGCTGTTGATCGCTGGCGAAACCGCGGCGAAGCGGATGACCCAGGCACGTTGGGCCTGGTGGTTCTCGGCCGGGCTGGGAATGCTGAGCCGTGATTGCCTGGGGCGCAACGATCGCGGCGTCGTGGAACAGCCGCCGCAGTGCTGCGCAAAGCAGCTCCTGGTCCTATGCCTTTGAAACGAGCGGCCGGATGGCGGAGGCTGCCGCGCCACCCGATCCCGGTGCGGTGAGGGTCTTCCGCGGATATTTCGTCAGCGGCTTCTCGACCGGCCCGGGTATTATCGTCCTCCGCCCCGAGTACGTCGCCTTTCTGCCGACCGAGCCTATGAAGAACCTGGCAATAGAATTGCCGAAGGGCCTCGCCTTTGCAGTCGCGGGCCTCGTAGAACTGCCCGGCGGCGGCAAGATACGGCTGGATGAGTGGATTCGCGAGTTGGGCACCTTGTCGACGCAGGAGCACGACGAGTTGGTTTTGGACATGGCGGCGAGGATCGGAGGCACGGTGTGGCGGCGGGGAGAAACGCAACTTCAGGTGAGGAACACTCTTTTTTCCCGGCACAATGCCTTGTGGTTCGTGGCCAACGACAAGAGTATCCGGGCGGTCAAACCGCTGTTCGAGGAACGATTGACAAGGTAGGATAAGACGCTGAATACGGAACGACACTGATATTCCGGACGACGGGCAACCCGGCATGCACGCAGAGCCCACGCGGACGCCTTGGCCCTGGAGCATGCCGCCGCGGCGCGGTAGAATCAAGGATGGCCCGACGCTGGTCGCTCCGGTCGGGGCGGCGTCGGGTGGGCTTCCGTTGGCCGAGCACAAAAAATGGGCAATCTTTGGAGTAGAACATGGGCGACGATCTGTGGAAACTGCTTGGCAAACATTTTGACGACGTGAAAACCGATCCGATGATCGTGTCTCTCGGCTGTCAATCGAAGGTAAGCAAGGTAGACGTTGCATTCTACCTGACTCTGTTGAAGACCGGGATTTCGTTCCGCGCAAAGCGCGACAAGCGGGTGACCTCGATCTTTCTTCGCGGCACCGAGCACAAGTCGGAAGGAAAATACAAAGGCGACCTGCCGCGCGGCATCAGCTTCTCGTGCTCCCGCACGGAGATCCACGAACGACTCGGAACGCCTGACTGGAGCGGGGGTGGAGACAGCGTGCCAGGCCTGGGACGACAGCCCGTCACGGACAGGTACGATTACGATTCCTACAAAATGTGGCTAAGCTATTCGGAAAAGGAAACGGCGATCACTGAGGTCACGATTCAGGGACCGAGTACGGCGCAATCGACATCCGAGTGACCCTGCGCCGCGTGTGGACTGAGTTCGTTCGGATAGGTCTTCGTCGCTTTTGGGAAGTTCGAGGTTATCATGATGTCAAACTACGAACTGCGGTGCCCGGGTAGAGCTGCATTCGCGCCTGTCGCCGAACAGGTTCTTGCGGAGGTCAGCAGCGAGATGGCACGGCCGCTGCCGTTTCCCGACGATTACGTCGACTTTCTGCGGCAATGGAACGGACTGATTTTTCCTGACGACGACGGTCTGGCTCTTTATCTCGAAGTCTCCGACGAAGACGAAGATGACGACGACTGCGGATTCATCTATTTGGATTGCTTTTACGGGATCAGTGATCCGGCCGAAAGGCACGACCTCCGCAGCCACGATAAGGAACTACGAAAAGACCACATGCCCAGTGAGTTGATTCTGATTGGCGAGTATTTCGGCACCGACCGCATTTGCATGTCGTTGGCGCAGGAATCCTATGGGCACATCATGTTATGGCGACCGGGTGAAGGTTGGTGGCCGGAAGTCGAGGGCTGCTCCCAAGTCATCGACGGGCTGCTGCTAGTGGCAAAGAGCTTCAGCGAATTCTGGCAGATGCTGGAGCCGGAAAGGAAGTCGGTGATCGACCAGCAATTAGATGTTCTGGGAGACCTGAAAGGCATGGCTGCCAGGGCGCTCGGGGCCCTCGATCAACCCGGTGGCGGCCGGACGGCTCGCGACATCTTGGTTGGCGCCGATGGCGGAGCGTCTCTCCACGATAAGCTGAATGAGCTTCGGAAATTGCGAGAAGAATCGGGCGAGGGTCGCGGCGATTCCGACCGCGATTCTGACGAGGATAAAGACTAACTCGGCCAACCCGTCGTACCCGCTGCGCGTCGCGCGTCGGGGTCAGGCCGGCACTTGGCACTTTGCCATACAAAGTGCCAAGTGCCGGCCTGACCCCGACGTTACGATTCTCTACCGGCCAACTGTGTTTCGGAAATCCATCATTCGATTCCTGATGGCTCGCATCTTGTTGATTCGCTTTAGCGCGAAGCGAACCAGCAAGACGAGAGAGGTCAGTTCGACCAAGAACTTGATTCCCACCAGCATCGCGTCTGATGTGGAAAGCCTAATCAACCCGAACATGGCACAACCGAAAATGATTGACTGGCCGACACATATCGCACCGACGAACAGCACCGGGGTGACCGAGGCGAACGCCAGCCAACGGCTTCTTCTGTAAAGAGTTCCCAGGCACGCCAAAGGTTCGTCGGGGTTCGGCGGCAAATACTCCTGCCCAGATCGATCGACAAAAATTGCATTCACACACCGGGCTCGCAAGATTTGAGCACACAGCATTTCATCGCGCGGTGACAATTGGATGAATGCGCCGCCCGTCCCGCCTTCCAGGGCGACGCCGTACCCGTCTTCCTCATGCTCCGGCAGCGAAATCGACTCCACCTCATCATAGGCGTAGCTATGACGCAGCGGGCCATCACCGATCTCCACAGTTCTTGGGCCAAAGCAGATTCGAAATCGGATAGGCGCTGTAACGATTTGCCATCCTAATCGAGCGAAAAAAAAGCTCGCTGCTGCTGCCGGGGCACACGCTGCGATTGGAGGCGCACCCAACTGCAATGCGACCGGATAGATGACGATTGCGGCCCCCACCGAAAAGAGGATCGTGCCGAGAAGCATCACGAACGAGAGCATCATCTTTGCATAGCGCGTTGAGCGTGGCGTCTGAAAGATCATCCCGCCTTGATCCGATGCCGTGCAGTTGGCATGACCGTCCATAATGCTTCGTAGTCTCCGAGCTGCTTCCCCAGACCGGCCCACCGCATCGCCGCCTATAGATTAACACATACCAGGCGATTTTCCAAGGAACGGCACTGGCGATGGGCCTGCGGCCCGACGCCAGTAGACTGGCAGGCTTCTGGCGCTGGGACGAGCAAACCGGGTGTTGGTAGGCCGTCGGTCGCGGACTTGGCCCGGTTTGCGACGGCCCACCAACCCTCCGCGACCTTGCCTACAGTCAGTTTGCTTCCAGAATCACGCAAGGTCATTTACTCAAACTGTAAACGCCACTACCGGGCTTGCCCCGGTAGAGCGATGATTGGCCAGCTAGAACGCCGCCTCACAACCCCCTTCGCAGTTTCCGCCGACCGTCGCGTGGTGCCCGCCGCCCGGCGCGGCGGGCACCACGCGACGGTCGGCGGAAACTGCTAAATACGCGGGGGATACGCGCGTTTTAGCTGATCAATCATCGTTCCACCGACACAGGGTTGGCGGGGACGTTTACAGTTTGAGTCATTTAGAAATGTGGATTAAGAGGTTGGGAGCGGTTTGCAAAAGCACTCCGACGAGTCAGGGGTGCTCTGCGACGGTTTCCGCCTGGGCATGGGCGCTTTGCGAGGGTGGATTCAGCCAGCGTTTCACGCTGCGGCCGGCCAGCCACAGGCTGTTCCGCAGTCGCGACATCGTCCGCTTGGGAACGACTCGCAAAGCCAGCAGCGGTCGAGCCAGGGCGCGGAAGTGGGCCTTGTACGGCTCGTCGCCGCGAAGGAAATCGACGGCCGACCCGCCCTGCTCGATAGCCCGCTTCACCGTGGCGGCGGTCACCAGATGCCCCGGCTCGTCGCCCAGTCCCTGCGGGTCGATGCCGACCTGATAGATGTAGGTAACGCCCTGGCCGGCCAGTTGATACTCCGCCGCCAAGATCCGACCGTCGAGTTCCAGGAGTTGAAGTTGCAATTGGCCGGCCAAGAGCAGCCGCCGGGCGACCTCGCGGTGAAAGGCAGTAAACCGCGGCGAGGCGAAGCAGCCCGGCTCGCCCAGCATTTGCCGCCGCCTCTGGTGCAGGTCGATGAGCACGTCCATGGCCGGATCGAGCTGCTGGTAATTCTCTACCGTGCGCAACACGGCCCGGCCGGTTTGGAACAACTCACGATCGGCCCGGCGCAGTTTCTTGCGATGCCCCTTGGAGAGCAGGCCCAGGAACTCGTCCCACGTTTTGGGCAAAGCCAGCCGCCAGGCGCGGATCGGCCGGTTCTCATGCTGCCCGCAGCCGTGCTGGTCGAACTGCTGCAGGAGACACGTGACACAATAATCGTCGGCGTCCACGCCATCGACTTCCAACAGGTCCCAACCGCGACACGCGCTGGAAGCACCGTCCGATCCGGTCAGATACTCGGCGACGGCCTCGCTCACACGGTTGGCGTCCTCGGGCGTGCAGAGGATGCTGGCGTAGTCGGAACAGACTTCCCCGCTGCCCAACCAGCGGAGCACCCGGCCCTTGGCCGCAGAACGTTCCAGATACCAGGGGGCGATGCCCGCCAGCCGGCCGGACGCGTCCAGCGCGCCCAGCACCATGAGCCGCATGCTCGCGTCGCCCGGCGATGGCGGTCCATAGTGCCGCCACCAGCTCGACAACCATGCCCAAGAGCGGAAAGGCACGCCGCCGGCCAGCCGGTCCCATGTTTCTGCAAACGGGGCAATCTCTTCGAGCTGGGAAAAAACTTGGATTCTCATAGGGGAATGCCGGCCCTTGCTTCACGAAGCGGTTGTGGAACGTTTTTCCGCGAAGTCCTGAGAATCCTCGAAACAAGTTCTCACCACGTGAACGTCACACCAGTAAAGGCGCCGTGCAGGAGCAAGCCGTCGTTGTGCTTGATTTCGGCGATGCACTGCGTCGCGCTGCCGTCGCTCGGAAACTGGCTGTCCGACAACGCCATTCCCGTCATGGCCACCACGCGATAGCCCAACTCGGCCGAGACGTGCCGGCAGATCTGCCAATCCAGGCCCAGATCGACCTGGGTCAGGAAGGAGAATCCGTCTGTGTTGGCGTGAATCGGATAGTTCGGGTTGGTGAAGGTCTGCGACGAACCCTGGTACTGCGCGCCCGTCGTGCAGCTCACCGCATAGAGATTGTAGTCCAAGCTCACGTAATTATTGAAGACACCGACCACGGGCCTGAAGAAGACCTTCCAACAATCGGCGAAGCAGTAGTTGGCGTTGAAGCCTGCCTGGAAACCGACCAGATCGTTGGTGATATGATCGTCCATGAAGAGCCAGTCGCCGGCATAGGGGCTGCCGTCGTCAACGCGTTCGGCTCCGAAGAGGAAACCGTCCTGGAAGTGGAGCCAGCGAACACCGGCGAGGAAGTCGACGCCGAACCGATTGCACCCGCCGCAACAGAGGGGCCGCACGAAGTTCAGCTCGACGTTCTGCACGTTCCAGTTCCGCCAGATGTGATTGTCCGGCGAGTTATTGGTATAGTAATCGGCCGTCTGGTAGCCGTTGGGGTTGGTGGGTGTGACTGCGCCGCCCGTCGTGCCGAGGATGCTGACCATGCTCAAATTCATCGTCGATACGTAGGGACAGGAGGGAATGTTGTTGGGCGTGCCGTCGGTGCATGACTCGGCGAGACCCCAGTAGGTGGCTTCCAGGGCCCAATCGCAACAGCAGCCGAAACGATAGCCGAGCGTGGCCTGTCCGCCCCAGATCCAGTCCATTCCGTTGAATCCGCCCCGGTTCACCGGAAGCGAGCCGTCCGCCGGGGCGTAGATCGACGTACAAAACTCGCTGGGCTGGTTGCGAGTCATGTAGAGGGCTTCGAACGAGGCATACCAGCGCGAGTCGCAGCAGTTGCCGAAGCAGACGCTGCCGCAGGCGTCGCCCCTGCCGGCGTCGTTGATGGCGTCAGCCGCGGGCGGCACGTTGCCCCGTGGAACGACTGTGGGGGCAGGCTCGTTCAGCATCATCATGGTCGCCGCGCTTTCCGAGGGCGGCTGCGGAATATTGCCGGAGGGCGGCAGGCGAAGTGCCGCGCCCGGGTCGTCAACCCCAGTCAAATACGCCGTTCGACTGGCCGCGGCCGGCAGGTAAGGATTCGGTGGAACAGACTGTCCAAAGGGGATCGGGTCCGGGGATCCATAGGTCCCCCATTGCGCCTCCGCGGCGGTCGCCATCCAGCCCACCAATGCGCAAAACAGACCCCAGCGCATAGCGTTCATTTTCAGCATCCTTTCCGAAGGGTTGAGAAGTTGTTTCCAGATCCGAATCGCCTGCGAAGGAATTGGCGCAAGCGGAACCCGTTCTTGAAACAAGCTGTAAAATCACTCCGTGACTATTCAGCATTCGGATCGTCAGGCGGCTTATCGGGGATTTGCTCAATTCATGCTTAGCCCGCTTCCTTTCTGATTTGCCGGCGCATCAATCGGCGCAAGGCAAGATGCGCACAAGCGGTCCGTCGCGATTGTCGAGGTATTTTGACAAATCCGGAATAAGCCTGCGTTGCAAGCGGCAAACGCGGCACAGAAGGACGGGAGAGAATGGCTCACTCCGGGTGACAAGCCAGCGGGACGGGACGTAGGGAATCGCCCGGAAGATTCGGTCGTTAGGGTGTTAACGCTCGGCTTGCCCGGCCTTCCCAATCTCTGCGGCGGGGGTATATGCCGGAACGTCAGACGATCGGCAAGATGAACAGATTGCACTGCCAACCAGGTGTCTTTCTTGGGACATTTTATGATGCGTGATTGGCCTCCGCATGATAAGCCCGAGAAATTAGGCGGAAAAATGTGAGCATTCGGCAAATCTGTTTGCCTGCTTTGACAATTCTGATTTGTTGCATAACATTGCCACAATAGTCACCAATTTCGCAGCTTTACAACCATGCTACCAGTGACTATTTGTAGAGTGAATGTGATTTATTACGGCAAACAACCCACTTCACCCCATTTTAGGGTAGTGTACGAGGTCTCTTGATGGCGGACGGAATTTCAGCTCCCGGATTATCCAACCTATGGCGGGCCGTAGCCCGCCATAAGAAGAAATCGCTCGCGGCTTTTCTCCTGGTGCTCATTATCGCCGGGGCTGTGGCGGTCTTTGCTCCTAAGACCTACCACTCCGAAGGCATGTTGCTGGTCCGGCTGGGCAAAGAGAACGCCACCCTCGATCCGACCGTCACCATGGGACACGACCCCGTGGTGGCCGTTCCCACATCTCGCGACAACGAACTGAACTCGGTCGTCGAAATCCTCAAGAGTCGCGCGATTGCCGAGAAAGTGGTCGACTTGTTAGGACCGGATTTCATCCTCAGAGATTCCGCGGCGTCTGGCACGGAAGACCCGCCGGGCCGACTTGAGCAAGTGGCCGTGCAGCTCCGGCAAGTAGGGGTCCGATCCAGGGAGCTTCTCCACCGCCTGGAAGGAACCGTCGAACCTGGCAATCGGGATCGCGCCGTCACGGAGCTCATTGCGCGTGACACGCGCGGGTTCAGCCCGGAAGTCCGACTTAGTCCAGATCGAGTGCAAAGGCCCGTCGCCCGAATGGAGCCAAAAGATCGTCGCCGCGCTGATGGAAGTCTACCAGGCCGAACACATCCGTCTGAACCGGCCGCCGCGGTCCGTGGAGTTCTTTGCCGAGCAAACAGAACGGGCACGCCGGGAGCTCTTGGAGAAACAAGAGGCCCTCCGCGATTTGAAGACGGCCAGCGGCATTTTTTCGCCGCTCGATCAGCGTCAGAACTTCGCCGCGCGTCTCAGCCGGCTGGAAGAAGAACGGTTGCAAAACCAGGCCGCCGGCAAGGTGGCGGAAACCCGCGTTGAGACCTTGCGCAAGCAGTTGAGTTTGTTGCCCGCCGAGCAAGTGGAGTCGGTCACCACCGGCATCGGCAACGAGGGAACCGACCAGATGCGGGCCCAGTTGTATCAACTGGAGGTTCGCAAGGAGGAGGCTGCGGCCAAGTATACCGATATCCATCCATTAAAGCAGGCTCTCGACGAACAAGTGCAGGCCAGCCGCGCCGTGGCCGGCAAGCAGGAGCCGACGCGGACCCATGTTGCCAAGGGGCAGAGCCGGATTTACCAGGAAACGCAAACCGCTTTGCTTCAGGAGCAGGCCGTGCTGGCCGGCTCGCAAGCCAAGGATCGCGTTCTGGGCGCGCAGTTGGCCGCCATTCGCGGTCAAATGAAGGACTTCAACCAGCAGGAATTGCTGATTGCCGGTCTGGAACGCGAGATCGAGGTTTGCCGGGCTACTTACCTTAAGTATGCGGCCGGCATGGAACAGGCGCGGATCGATCATGCCAGGGAAATGGCACGGATTTCCAACATCGCCGTGGCCCAGCCCGCAACCTACGAACCCGAGGTCGTGTTTCCCAAGAAGACCATTTGCCTGGCATTCGGCCTGGTATGCGGGCTCGCGGCAGCGGCAGCCGTGGCCCGTTGGTCCGAGTCCCGGGACCATTCGTTCCGAGAGCCCGAAGACATTGAGCGACGTCTGGGCGTTGTCGTCCTGGGGACGATTCCCCATTATGCAGTGCCAACTGCCGCGGTCGCCAGCACGAGGAGGAGATGAGAGATGATTAAGAGAGCCGTCGATCAAAAAGTCAAGCGCAGGCCGCCAGGGTCATGGACCGTGGCGGGAACCCTGGACGATCATTGCCAACTCGTGCTCAAGCAGCTTGGCTGGCCGGGGCGGGAGAACAAGCACGCGATCCGCACGCTCGGCCTTACGAGTTGCCGTCTGGGTGAAGGGGTGAGCACCGTAGCCGCCCATCTGGCGACGTCCGCGGCCGCGCGCGAGGAGGGCAAAGTCGTGCTGGTCGATGCCAACCTGAGACGGCCTGCCGTCACGCGGATTTTCGGCGTCCCCGATTCGCCAGGCCTGGTCGAATGCGTGATCGGCGACGAGCCCGTGGAGGAGGCCCTGCAGCCGACAATGATGGAGAACCTCCACGTCCTGGCCGCCGGCAAGCTGCATGGCAGTCCTGCGCGAGTTTATGACGCGGAGAGCCTTCTGGACGTGGTGGCCGACTTGGCCGGTAATTCGGTGTTGACGATTTTCGACCTGCCGCCGGTCCGCCAGGTGAGCTGCGCCAATCGCTTGAGCGCGGCGCTGGATGGAATCGTGCTCGTGGTCGAGGCGGAATCGGTGCCCTGGGAAATGGCCCTGCGCGTGAAGGAAATCCTGAATCGTGCCGGCGCCAAGATCGTCGGGGCAATTCTGAACAAGCGGCGCGAGATGGCGTAAGTGCCGGCCGCCCGGCCTTACGTGGTCGGAACATCGGCCAACAAGTATTGCAAGCACCCGGAACGAGGAGCACGCCATGTGGTTTGGCAAATTCTTCCAACGATCTCGCCCGACGCGCGAGTTTCGGCGTTTTTACCCGGCAGACCGCTTCCGAGAGGCCATCGAGCGCGAGCGCGCCCGGGCGGACCGCTGGGAGCGTCCCTTGGCGCTGTTGTCGTTGGGAGTCGCCGACTCCCGCGAAGGCGAAGCTACGCTCCAGCAGGTGGCCCGAATTCTCGCGGGGCGGATGCGTTTGACCGACGAGGCGGGTTGGCTCGATAGCCGCCACCTCGGCGTCCTCATGCCCAACACGCCCGGTTGGGGCGCCTGGACTCTGGCCGACGAAATCTGCCTGGAGTTTCCCGATTCGGTTCCCCTGCCGCAGTGCAAGGTCTATTGCTACCCTTCGGAGTGGTTCCTGGGCGACGGCAACGAGCTCGGCGATCGAGAGAATGCCCCGGCCGCGGAGGGCACCACCGAGGCCATGGAGCCGTTCTTCTTTCAGCGTCTGCCGCGGTGGAAGCGGGCGATCGACGTTCTTGTTTCCAGTCTGTTCTTGCTGGTCCATGCGCCGCTCTTGCTCGTGTTGGCCGTGGTTGTCCGGCTCACGTCGCGGGGACCCGTCTTGTTCCGTCAGACCCGCGTGGGCCTGGGCGGACGCCACTTCACCCTGTATAAGTTCCGCACGATGGTTGAAAATGCCGAGCAACTCAAGGAACATCTCCATTCGAGGAACGAACAGGATGGACCCGTCTTCAAGATCAGGAACGATCCCCGCATTACCTGGGTGGGAAGATTCCTGCGGAAGTTCAGCCTGGATGAGTTCCCGCAGATGTGGAACGTTCTGAAGGGCGACATGTCGCTCGTCGGGCCCCGCCCGCCGCTCCACGCGGAGGTTGCGCAATACGCGGTCTGGCAGCGCCGCCGGCTGGACGTGACGCCCGGGCTGACTTGTTTTTGGCAAGTCCGCGGCCGATCGAAGATATCGTTCACGCAGTGGATGCGGCTGGACCTGAATTACATTGCGCAGCGTTCGCCGTGGTGTGACGCCAAATTGTTGATGGAGACGGTCCCTGCCCTTGTTACCGGCAAGGGGGCCTCTTGAAATCGCCGCGCTACGGCAGTTTGGCAGAGAACAGCGAGGGGGCGCCATGGCCGCAGACCCGATAGCAGCGACGATTACCCCACGGCCGGAGCAGCCCGCCCGCAGGCGGCGCATCGACGAGGCTGCGGGGAGCGATCGCCCCCCAGGCACGACGCGCTGGCGGAAGAAGGCCGTTGACGTAGCCTCAACCCTGGCAAGCTCCCTCTTTCTCTTCGCGGTCACGGCAGTTCAAGCCGTCTTGCTGGCCCGCGCCCTTGCGCCCGAGGGACGCGGCGAATTCGCGGCCGTGGTCTCCTATACGCGCTTGTTGACCTATATCGGCCTGCTGGGAACCAGTTTCGTCATCGTCCGCCGGGCGGCGCGGGCCACGTCGTCCACCGTGGCGATCTCGCGGTCGGCGGTGCGAATGGGAGGCCTGACAGGGCTGGGAACGATGCTCGTCGTGATCGTGTTGTCGCTGGTGGCCTTGCCGGCGGACAAACAGCACTTGGCCTGGCTCTCGATCGCCTGTGCGATGACGCTTCCGTTGGAACACATACGGCTGGACCTCAATGCGGTGGACCAAGGGAGCGGCCGTATGGCCCGCTTCAATGCGGGCCGCATCGTCGCGGCAGCCGCATTGCCCTTGCTCCTGGGCATTGGCTGGTTGACGTGCGGAATTACCGTGAGAAGTGCGACACTTCTGCTCCTGCCCGCCACCATGATCGGCTTTGTCTTCCGGCTGGTGTGGAACGAGGACCGCCGGCCCTGGCGGAGGGGTTCGCCGAGCACCCGCGTCTTGCTGCGGGAAGCCCGCCCCTACGCGTTCTCCGTGATCGCGTCCGACCTGTTTAACCGGCTGGACACGCTTCTCATTTTGTGGCTTGCCGATTTTTCGCAACAGGGGCTGTACGCAGCCGCCGTGCCCGCCGTGCAACTCTTGGCCGTGGCGCCCGAAGCACTGGCCGTGTTTGCCTTCAATGCCGGGGCGAAGCAAACCCAGCCGCTCGGCGCCGGCCGCTTATTGACTCTGGCGGCTGGAACATTCTTGGCTCAAGCCTTGGCGGCGTTGCTTTACTGGATGCTCCTTGGATACCTGGTCCAACTGGTCTACGGGCAGGCCTTCGGCGGCGCCGTCGTGCTGGCAACCGCTCTGCTGCCCGGACTGGTTTTCCAGGGCTGCACGATCATTGCCGACGGATACCTGCGCGGGCGGGGGAAAGCGGGTGTGGGCGTTTGGGCGCGGCTTGCCGGCGCCGTGGGCATGGGCCTGGCGGCCTTGCTGTTCTACGCTCCCTTCCAGGGATTGGCTGTCCCCCTGGCGGCCTCGGCGGGAAACGCCGTGGCGGCGGTTTGGCTGACGACGGCGATGGTTCGCGAGGCCCGTCGCGCCGAACGCTCAGCGCCGCCCGCCGGCGCCGTCCCGCCCCGCGAGCCAAGGAGCGATTCATGAGCGAGAGACCCCTCGTCGGCACGATGCGTGCCCAATCGGAAACCGGCAGCGCCGCCGCCGGGCCGGCCGCCGGCAGGGGCCGCGGCGCGGAACTGGGACTTCTCTACGCCTGCGCCGCCCCGCTGCTGAGCGGCCGTGTCTTTCAATGGCGGGTATGAAATCGGCGGCTTCAACCTCAGCGGCTGGGTGTGGGTTGTGATGCTGGTGCTGGGGATCTACTTGCTGAACAGCCGCTCCGCCGGCGGCCAGGCATTGCCGATCCACCAGCCTTGCCAGCATTGGCTGGCATGGCTCGGCATCGTCTGGTTGTCGCTGCTCTGGTGCGACGATCCAGGCCGCTGGAACATCCAGCAGGCCTGCCAGATCAGCATGCCGCTGCTGGTGGCCGCGATCAGCTCGATGTTCGTCCGTTGCGAAGACGATCTGCGGAAGCTGTTGCGGGCTTTTCTCTGGAGCCTGGTTCCCTTGACCATGATTGTCCTGGCCACGCGCCTGGGGGTACTTGAGAACGACGGCACCGGCAACCGCGACGCGGCCCTCTCGGCGGCGCTGGTGGGCTGTGTTTTTCTGGCGCGCGCGGCAACATCTCCCTTGTCCGGCTACGCGGGCTGGATCGGATGCATCGGCCTGATCCTGCTGAGTTCCAGCCGGATGGCGGCCGTCGCCCTGGTGGTCGTGATGGTTTTCCATCCGATCTACAAAACGCTGCGGCGGCGCTTGCTGGCGTTGGCCGCCATGATCGCCTGCGCGACCGCCGTCTTTTACTCGCCCGTGTTCCAGGAACGGACATTCTACGAAGGTCGCGGATCGATCGGCGACTTGGCCCGAGACGACGCGGTCGATACGGCAGGACGATCCGCGGCCTGGCCGCTGATTTGGGACGAAGCATGGAAGCGGCCTTTGCTGGGCGCGGGAGTCGGTTCGTCGCGGGCATTTGTCTCGAGCATCTGGCCGGACGTGTCGCATCCCCATAACGATTATCTCCGCGTCGGATTCGAGTGCGGCCTGCTCGGATTGGCGATCTATCTCGCCGCCGCTGTCTGGCAATTGCTCTCGCTCCGCGGGCAGGTGGATCGCACCCAAGGAGTGATCCGGCAGGCATTTATCGCGGCGCTGCTGGGCTTTCTGATCATGCTCTTCACGTCGGCCACCGATAACACGCTGGTCTACAATCTTTGCTACACGGACCCCTTGTTCGCCCTCATGGGCGGCGCCTACGGCGCTGCCGCCGCTTGTCGACGGGAGGGTTCTCCGGCATGAATGTCCAATGCTTCGCCGCCGACCGCCTCACCGCTGCCCAGATCGAACGCTGGTCGCAGATCCAGGCCGCCGCCCCGGAACTGCAAAGCCCGTTCTTCCATCCGCTCTACAGTTGCGAGGCGGCAGCCGCGCTGGGCAATGTCGAGGTGGCGGTCCTGGACGAAGAAGGCGAGCCTGCGGGGTTCTTTCCCTTTCAGCGCACCGCCGGCAATGTCGGCGTTCCCGTGGGCGGGTCGCTCAACGATTTCCAGGGCGTCGTCGCGCGGCCGGGGTTCACGTTCGACGCCGCCGCGTTGGTCCGCGGCTGCGGGCTATCGGGTTTGCGGTTCACGCAGTTGCTCGCATCGCAGCCGCCGTTTCAACCTTTCCATTGGCTCAACAGCGATTCGCCGTCGCTGGATCTCCGCGAGGGATTCGAGGCTTACTGCCGCCGTCGTCGCGAGGCCGGCAGCACGCTCGTTTCGCGGATCCTCGACAAACGCCGTGTCGCGGTCCGCGACTTGGGTCCGCTGCGCTTCGAGTTCCATGCCGAAGATCCGCGCGTCTGGCAATCCCTGGTCGATTGGAAGTCGCGGCAGTATGAACGGATCCGCGCCGCCAACCCGCTGGCCCGGCACGGCACGCTCGATTTCCTGCGGCGACTGTTGGCGCTCGGCGGGGCCGAATTCCAGGGCGTACTCTCCGCGATGTATTTTGGCGACCGCCTGGCAGCCGTGCACCTGGGCATGCGCTGCCGCAGCGTCTTGCACCTTTGGTTTCCAACGTATAACGAGGAACTGGGAAGGTATTCGCCCGGCAACATCTTCTTGGTCGAGCAGGCGCGGGCCGCCGAACAACTTGGCATCAGCCGCATCGACCTGGGCTGCGGCAACGAGAAGTTCAAGTCGAGCCTGCGCTCCTTGGGTACCCAGGTCGCCGCAGGGGCCGTGGGGCTTGGGCTGGTAGCGACATCGGTGCAGCGCATGTGGCTTCACACAAAGCTTTGGATCCAGTCTTCCCGTTTCCACGCAGCGGCCAGGGCCGTGGCACGCGGTTTGCGGGGACTATTCTTGCCTGGAGTACGTCATGATTCCAAGTCGTGATAATCCTGATTATCCCTTGGGCTCTCCCGTGGCCGCGTTGCCTGCCGGGCTTGCGGTTGATGGCGCGGGGGCCGGTTCGCCGTCGGGATTGCGCCGCCGGGAGGAAGATGCCTGGTCCCCGTTCGCCGAGTTCGCCGACGACAAGCCCAACTTGGCTTCGTCGGCCAATGTCGCGGCGATGAAGACGGCCGCATGGTTGGCAACCGGGCTGGACCGGCTTTTCGGCGCAGCGCGCTCACGGCCGGATGGGCATCTTGACGTACCATCGCGTCTCGCCGTTGATCCCCGGATTTCCGCCGCCCACGCACAACGTGCCCCCGGGCCGTTTCCGCGGGCACGTGGCAGGACTGTTGGACCGGGGTTTTACGATCTGGCCGCTCGGCGAGCTCCTGCGCTACAGTGCCTCGGGAAGGCCGACGCCGCCACGCACGATCGCTTTGACGTTCGATGACGGTTTTCAATCCGTCTACACGGATGCCTGGCCAGTTCTGCGAGAATTCCATGCCCCGGCCACAATCTTTATTGCAACGGCCTATCTGGGAGGCGCTGCGCCGTTTCCGTTCGACACCTGGGGCTGGAGTCACCGTGACGCCCTGCCGCCGGCCAGTTACCGCCCGCTGACGGTCGAGCAATGCGGCGAAATGCTCGACGGCGGATTGATCGACTTGGGGGCACACACCCATACGCACCGGGACTTGCGCGACCAGCCTGACACGTTTCGCGAGGACCTGCAGATTTCGGTCGATTACCTGCGCAGCACTTGGGGATTGACCGATGTCACGTTCGCTTTTCCCTTCGGGGCTCGGCACTCGGGCTTCGCGGGTCCCCGCCTGGTGACCGCCGCGAAGCGGACCGGAGTGAATTGCGGTTTGACCACGGATTGCAGGCTGATTGATTCAGGAAGCGATCCGTTCGAGTGGGGACGCTTCAATGTATTTCCATGGGACACCGCCGCCACGCTGGTTGCGAAACTCGACGGCTGGTACACCTGGGCCGCCAGGGTGAAACATTTCCTTAGGCGGCTGCGGACGCACGTACAACAAAACAGGCGAAGACGAGGCTGCGGTTCATGTTGACAACAACCATCCAGAATCCGAAATCCCTGCCGGCCGAATTGGCCGGCCGAGCCAATGTCGTCAACCTGGTGAATATCATCCATCCGTCGGACCGCCAGGTCTACCTGCGGTTGTCGCAGCTTGTGGGTAAGCTGACCATCCTGGTTTCCTCGCCGCGAGGATTGCATGGCATCGAGCAGAGCGATTGGAGCTCCCTGGATGTCCGCCTGCAACGGACGCTTACCTTGCGGCGTCCGCGGCGGCATCCCCTGCGGTTCCAGGGAAATGGTCGACATCCATATTCCCTGGGACACGATCTCTCAACTGCGGAAACTCCAGCCCAACGTCATCATCGCGCACGAGACCGGTTTCCGCAGCCTGCTTAGCGCGGCCTACGCGCTGCGGAACCCGCAGGTGCCGCTGCTTCTTTGGGTGGGAATGACCGAGCACACGGAAAAAGGCCGAGGCTGGGCACGCTACGTGCTCCGGCGCTGGCTTCTTCGCCGGGCTAATGCGGTGATCGTCAACGGGACTGCGACCGGCCGCTACGTGTCGGGTTTCGGAGTCAGTCCGGCGCGGATCTTCTCCGCTCCCTACGTAACCCTGCCGGAGGCTTCGTACTCGGGGCCTGCCACGCGCACCCCCGCTGCGGCCCACCATCTGTTGTATGTCGGCCAGTTTGTCCAGGGCAAGGGTCTGCTGCCGCTGTTGCGCGTGCTCGCCAAATGGGCTGCCGCAAACCCCGCCAGACGGGTTGAGTTCTCGCTGGTCGGCTCCGGTCCCGTGGAAGCGGAGATACGAAACTTCTCCTTGCCGTCCAATGTCACGCTGCGACTCTTAGGCCGGCGCAAACCGCCGGAAATCGCCACCTTCTATGGCGGCGCCGGGATTTTCGTTTTCCCGACCTTGGCCGACGAGTGGGGGCTTGTCGTGAATGAAGCGATGGCTTCCGGATTGCCGGTGTTGGGAAGCCTCTACAGTCAGGCGGTGGAGGAATTGTGCGCGGAGGGCAAGACCGGCTGGACATTCCGGCCGGATCGAGCGGGCGAGATGGAAAGGGCGCTGGACGCCGCATTGAACACACCCCTGGAAACGCTCGCTGCAATGCGTGCCGCAGCCCGGCAACGAGTCGCACATCTCACGGCCGATTACGTCGCCGGCCAACTCGTGGACACGATCGGCCGCATGTTGGAAAAGAAGCAGAGTGGCAACCAACGGTAAGAAAATGCGAATCCTGCTGTGCCATAATTTCTACCGGGAACCGGGCGGCGAAGACCAGGTCTTTGCCGACGAGGCCTGGTTGTTGGAATCGCAGGGCCACGAGGTGATCCGCTATACCCGCTCCAACGATGACCTTGAAAGCATGGGCCGCTGGGAGGCCGCCCGCAGAACGCTTTGGAATCGGCAGACCGTCGACGAGATGCGCAGGCTGATTCGGCAGAAGCAGCCCGAGGTGCTGCACTGCCACAATACGTTTCCGCTCCTTTCGCCGTCGATCTATACGGCGGCAAATGCCGCCGGTGTTCCGGTCGTGCAAACGCTGCACAACTACCGGTTGCTCTGCCCCTCGGCCCTCTTTCTCCGCGACGGGCGACCGTGCGAAGACTGTTTGGGGAAGTTGCTGGCCTGGCCGGGAATCGTGCATCGCTGCTACCGGCGGAATCGCTCGGCGACAGCCGTGGTCGCGGCGATGCTGGCCGTCCACCGCTGGCGCGGCACCTGGGTCCGCGGCGTGCGGCAATTCATCGCCCTCTCGGAGTTCTCGCGACGCAAGTTCATCCAAGGCGGTCTGCCCGCCCAACGGCTGGCCGTCAAGGCCAACTTCATGCGACACGACCCCGGTTGCGGCAGCGGGCAGGGAGATTACGTCATCTTTGTCGGCCGGTTGGCGGCGGAGAAAGGCCTGGAAACGCTCTTGGCGGCATGGCGACGATTGAGAAAACCGCTGCTCTTGAAGATCGTCGGCGACGGCCCCTTGGCCAGCCAGGTGCAGGCCGCCGCCGCCAGCAACGCGGGCATCGAATACCTGGGACGCCGGTCGGCGGACGAAGTTCTTGCCCTGCTCGGCGAGGCCCAATGCCTGCTCCTGCCGTCTCTCTGCTATGAAAACTGTCCCAAAACGCTGATCGAGGCCTATGCCAAAGGCACGCCCGTCGTTGCCTCGCGGCTTGGCGCCGTGCAGGAGATGGTCGAGCACGGCCGCACGGGGATGCTCTTCGAAGCCGGCAGTGCAGACGACCTGGCCCGCAGCATCGAGGGGGTGACTGCCACCAACACCGGGTTGCAAGCGATGCGTCAGGCGGCGCGGAATTGCTATGAACAGAAGTATTCGACGAGCGGAAATTACGCAGCCCTGATGGACATCTACCAGCGTGCGCTCGGTCTGCACGAGGCCGGCATGCCGCAGGGCGAAGGGATCGAAGTTTCGCAAGGGTCCGAAGGATAAACGCCACCCGATTTTCAAGCCTATCATGTTAAGACTCGATTGGAAGACCCGGTCAGAGGTCCCGGCAGCCAACTTGCGCCGGCCGCGGAAGTACGATCTTTTCGGCGTGCAGGTCAGCGCCACAAACTACGACGAAGCGACGGAATTCATTCTGGAGGCGGTTCGGCAGGGCCAGCCGGCCGTCGTTTCGGCGCATGCCGTGCACGCGGTTGTCACGGCCAGCGACGACCCCGAACTGTTGGCCAAGGTCAACCGCTTCGACATCATCACGCCGGACGGCCAGCCCGTCCGTTGGGCGCTGAATGCCTTGTACCGAGCCGGCCTTCGCGACCGAGTGCGAGGATCGGAGTTGATGCTCCGCATCTGCCGCGGCGCAGCCCGTCAAAGAGTGCCCGTTTTCCTCTACGGCGGCTCGCCGGAAGTGCTTGAACCGCTCGCGGTCAATTTGCAGTCCTGGTGCCCGGGGCTGCAGATTGCCGGTTGTTACTCGCCCCCTTTCCGCCCGCTGACGGCGGACGAGGAAGCGGACGTTGTTCGCCGGATCCATGGCAGCGGGGCGGGCATTGTTTTCGTCGGCCTGGGATTTCCCAAACAAGACTATTTCGCCGACGCCGTGCGAGGGCGTTTACGCGCCGTGTTGGTCAACGTGGGGGCCGCCTTCGATTTTCACGCTGGCAAGCGGCGGACGGCGCCGCAGTGGATGCAATCCTGGGGCTTGGAGTGGCTGCACCGGCTCTGCCACGAACCGCGGCGTCTCTGGCGGCGGTACCTGACGACGAACTCGCGGTTCGTCGTCAAATTCGCCGCCGCGCTGTTTCGGCAGCGTTTCTTCCCTCGCGGGGCAAGCGCTCCGCGGCAAGGATCGCAAACGGGCTGTCCACGGGACGGATAGCAAGCCGTCCTTGGTCACCAACTCCGCCGCTACTTCTTTGCCGGAGGACCGCTTGGCCAGGGTGAGGGCCTGGGGATCGGCAGCGACCGCTAGGAACGATTTCCCGTGCGTCTCCTCGCCGGCGCCCACTAAGGATTTCCGGTAAAGGTGGCCCCGTTGCCTGCACAATGGCTTCCGCCGCGGATGAGATTGGAGGCCAGTATGATGTTTCGATGGCCAGTGCTGTTGATCCACATCGCCACGGCGGATTCGGGGTCCGAGGTGCCAGCCCAAGTCTGGCGACAGTTGCCCGTGTAGGCGTGCACTCCGCCCATCGCGTTGTTGGTCTGGGAAATAGAGGCCATATTGGGATCATAGGCAACCGGCGACAGATGGTACCGAGCCCGCCATCGGTTGATGACCCGCAGGACCGGATCGGGCCCAGCCGGGTCGCACTCAACGGCAACCAGCGTGTTCGGCTGGATGGTCTCCAGCAGCACCGGCTCTTTCCGGTCCTTGCTGCCGTGGCGAAACGCATAACTCGCTTTGAATTCCCGGGCTTTTTCCGGGGCTTCACTGGCGACCGAGAAGAGCGTGTCGGGGGTCGGAACGTAGTAGCGCTTGGCCCGATACAGGAATTTGCCGTTCTCCACGACGGGCTCATAACAGCTAGTCCATTCGCCGCAGATATACTCGATTCTGGGATTCGCGAGTTTCCGGTCCGACAGGATTTCCGCCATGGCGCCCTCGGCGGTCTCGATCAAACGCATCTCGATCGTTGGAATCTCGGCAGTCGGCGCCGAGGAGTGGTGCTGTTCAGCCGCCGTGGCAAACGATGTTCCCAATAGGATCGAGCACAAAAAAGTCGTCTTCAGCATGAGGTTCTCTTCTCGCAATGGATTCCGCAGGAATGGCCGGCCGTTGCCGGTAAAGGGACGGGTCATGGTAGCAGAAGCTGCACCACCTTGCTATCCCCCCCACCGCGGGTTCATCCGCTGAAGGTCGCGGACCATCTCGTGGCTCAAACGGAATTCAGGGAATAAAGCGCTCGTCGACATTTCGATTTGTTTTAGCGGAAGGAGACGGGAAAGGGGAGAAAGGAAAATGGACGAAAGGAATATGATGGAGGAAAAGAAGGCGTGGTTCTTATGGCCTATTTTCCTTTCTTCACTGTTTTTCACCTTCCTTTCTTGATGGTTCTGAATTGGAGGGAGGACCGGGTGACGTTGATCCACTGGATCACGCGGAGATCGGTATGCGCCAGCAACCGGCAGAGATGGGCGCGGAAATCGCCCAGCCACTCCGGCGCCAGGGCGGTGACGCGAATCGCCGCCTCGGGCGAGGCCAGTCGCATCCGTTGCACGCCGAGGAGCCGATCGCCCATGCGGACCTCGACGTCGCTCTCCACGTTGGGCGGCTGGCCGCAAAGACAGGCGGCCGCCTGTTCGTACAGGGCCAGGTCCAGGCCCGTTCCCCAATCGCGGAGCACAGCGATCATCTTCTCCCGCATCCGGTATTCGCCGAGTTCCTGCCAACCATCGTCCACCACGTTGAACGCCGTGCGGTCGGCGCGGGGGAGGACATTGTTAACGAATTCGTGGTCGACGCGGTGCGGACGCAGGTTCGCCAGCTTGCCGTGCGGCAGGTCCAGCAGGAACAGGTACTGCATCAATTGCCGCCGCTGCGGCTCGCCCAGCGCGTCCACGGCCTTCAATTCGAAAAGGGCCCCGCCGCCGACCAGCAGGTCAAGGTAATACGTCTTGCAAAAATCCTCGAACCGCACGTCAACCGCCACCTCGCATCGCGCGTCCGGAACGCGGAAGGCGATCTCGCGGTGATAGATCTTCTCATGGAACAGACGGCCGAGTTCGCCATGCACGGCGAAGATGTGACGCATGACCTCGTAGGTCCGCGCCTTGAACTCCGCTTCATTCATCCGCCGGACTTCGGCGTCAACGCAAATAGGCATGGTTGCTTGACAAAGGAGTGAAGAAAGGAACATGCACGAAAGGAAGATGAGCACCAAGAATCACGTCTTCTTTTCCTCCATCATATTCCTTTCGTGCATCTTCCTTTCTCACAAAACAACTTCCGCGCCGATGTGATAGTGCTCAATCTTCACGATCGGCTCCCACCTAAGCCGTGCCGGGTCTTGGATCGGATGCACTTCCGGGGCCGTGGCACAGTTGAACACAGCAAATAGCCAGTAGTCCTGCTTGAGCCGAACTGCGGTCTTGTACTCGTTGCCGGTCAAAGCGATCTCGCCCACCGTGGCCCGGCCCTTCACCTCGATGAAGCGCACGGCAACGCAGGCATGCGGATCTTCGGGGTGTGGTTTGCGCGAGATCAGATCGAACCCACGGTTCTGGTCCTCGACGCTTTCCACCTGCCAGCCGCGGGCTTCTTCTACCGTTTCACCAAGGTTCCAATTCTACATCCGTGGCGATTGTCACACCAGCACGGGGTAGTGCTCGGCCGCGAAGTGCGGGACTTCTCCCAGTCACGAAAGCCCTTGGGACCCCAGCAGTCCCATTCTATTGCTTACCTTCGCGGCCGTTCTTCTGCCTGTGGCGCTACCCAAGAGGGGCCTTCGTTTGATCATTTCTTGGGCGTTTCCTGGCTGCCGGCTCCTGATGGTTGATTCTCGCCTGCCGAGGAACCGGCCGGCGGAACCTCTCCCGGAACAGAGCCTGACGGAAGATTGCCGGCCCGCGGCTTGCTCCTCTCCGTCCCTCGGCCGTCCGGCAGAGGCATGGGGACTACCTCGATTTGGACCTTCACGCCGGGATGGACTTGCTGCAGCCGGCCGACCACGACCTGGTCGTCCGCTTTCAATCCCTTGGTGACGACGCGCAGCCCGTCGCTCTCCAGCGGCCCCGTCTCGATACGCTTATTCTCGATCTCGCCCCGGGCATTGACCACGTAGACGTACTTCAACCCCTGATCTGAGCCGATGGCGCGCTCCGTTACCAGCAGGGCCTTGTACGGTTGCCCGATCGGCAGCCGAACCCGCGTGAACATGCCGGGCATCAACAAGCGGGAGCCGCCTGCGAGCAAGGGATTGGCGAAAATTCCGCGGACCAGAACACTACCCGTTGTTGGATTGACTTGGTTATTGGCGAAGTCGACGACGCCCTTGTGGGGAAAGCCGTCCTCATCCTGTAATCCCATGAGGACGGGAATATGCCCGGTGACGGGGAGCTTGATCCGTCCCGCGGCGATGGCGCGCCGCACGCGCAGCACGGTAGGTTCGTCGGCGTCGACGTACACGTTGATGGGATCGAGCGAAACGACGGTGGTCAGCACCGTCTGGTCCTGGATGGCGAGGTTGCCCGTAGTGAGATAATAGCGGCCCGCCTGACCGTCAATGGGCGAGGGCACCTTGCAGAAATTCAGGTTGAGCTTGTAAACCTCCAGGCTGGCGCTGGCGGCTTTGACCTGGGCCATGGCCACGTCGACCGCGCCGCGATCATCGTCGAGCTTCTGCACACTGACCGCCCCGGGCGTGGCCCGCGTCACTTGCTCGTCGCGCTCCAGCCTCGCCCGGGCAAGCTTGAGTTGCGCCTTCTGCAGGTCCACCTGGCTCAACGCCTGATCGTACTGGGCCTGGTAGGGCCTGGGATCGATCTCGAAGAGCAGATCACCCGCCTTGACGTTCCGACCCCTCTTTGAAAGGCTCCCTGACCACGTAGCCGGAGACCCGCGCGACCACGTTGACCGAATTGACCGCCTGGGTCCGCCCGGTGAAATCGACGTGATCGGTCACCTCGCGGACGACCGGTTGGCTGACCGTGACCTCCGGGACAGTGTCCGCAGCCGTGGTTCGGTTAAGGGCCAAACAGAAGCAAAGCAGCGAAAGGCAAATGGATCGACGCATGGCAACCTCCTTTTTTTGGATGTGGATCGATTGAGGGGCTTAGAGTACGACGCCTCGTCATTTTAGCCCCGCTATTCCCTGCCACCAAAGTGCAGCGTACAACTATTTCCAAAAAATGTCCGCGAATTGGCAGGGGAATAATGGAAGGACAAAGTGGCCGGAAGAACTACCCTGGCACGGGCAGGTCGAGATGCGCGCCGCCTCCATCGCCAGCCGTAGCCGCAAAGCCCCAGAGCGCCGGCGGCAAGAAGCGCGAGTGTGGAAGGCTCGGGAACTGGGTGCGTGAAGTCGATGGTCCCTTGCATGTTGTAGTTGAAGTTCGTGTTGAAAATGCCCGGCTGCCACGTCGATCCCAGCAAGGTATAGGTAAGCGTGAAGGGAACCGCATCGCCGACCGGCGCGCTGTAGTAATTGAACCTGGGTTCTCCGTACCACGTCATGGTGTCGGAAACGATCTCCGCGTAGCCGTTCATGGTCGCTGTCTTCGAACCGATCGGCGCCGTGAGGACCATCGACCCGAAAGGGGCGATCTCGCCTTGCGAGGAGTGATCGCCGGAATCGTAGTCGGTGTAGTTCATCAGGTAGGAATCGCCCGCGGCGAGCGCCAACATATAACTGACGGTCCCGCCCGTCACCGTCTGGCTGGTCAGGCCCACAGTGCCATAACCGTAGCCTCCGGCGCCCGATTGCCAGGAAGTGCCGTCGTTAAGGTAATAGACGTGCGGCCATTCCAGCACCATGAAGTCGCTGGCGGAAGCGGAATGGCTCACGGAATAACCGTCTAGGGTCCAAACGTCCAGCCGGTCAATCGTCGCGGCGAACGTGACGCGGCCGAGGAAGCTCGTGGCCAGGGTCAGCACTGCAGCCAGAGCATGTTTTGAAGACTGTCGCATCGGTTCTCTCCTTTGGTTAGCCACCGCAAGGACCATCACGCCGCCCGCCGCGTGGCTCCGGCAGGCGAGAAGGGAAGGCCAAAGTGACCGGGTCGCCGCTAGCATGGGAAACAGATGGTCGTGCTGCGCGTCGCCTTCGTAGCCGCGCACGATAACCCAGCAGCCCGACGGCGCCGACACCCAGCAGCGCCGGCGTCCCCGGTTCCGGCACGACGGTGAGCACCAGGTTGTTGCCCGATACGGCCAGCATCCCCGTGTAGTTGCCGACCGGGCCGCTGGTGCTCGTCCCCAGGCTGCCGTCGGTGAGCGACTTGGTTTCGATCAAGTAGTACGTGCCCTGCTGGAAGCTGGTCGTGGTCGTGAAGTCGAAACTGGAGAACTGGAGAGGACTGCCGAGGACCAAATTGCCGCAAGAGATCATGCTGCTGGTGCCGGGCAAATCGAGGTCGTAGTCCATTTGGGCCCCGGAGGCCAGGACAAGGTTGCCGCTGAAATGCAAGGTGCCCAGCGGATTGCCCGGGGCAATCGCGCCGCCGACGCCGACCGTGCCACTGGTAAGATTGCCCGTGCCGCCCAGAGTGCCGCCGCTGTTGACCGTCACGGGGCTGGCCAGCGAGCCGTTGACGACGAGTTGTCCGGCATTGATCGTTGTCGGGCCGGTGTAGGTATTGCTGCCGGCGAGCACTTGCGTGCCGCTGCCGCTCATCACCAGGCCGATCGAGCCCATCGTGCCGCCGCCCTGGATCATCCCGCTGAAGGTGGTCGAAACACCGCTCGGGCTCAGGGTCAGGGCGGATGCGGTGCTGCCGCTGTTGATGATGCTGCCGCCACTGCCCGCCGCATAGTCGGACAGCGAACTGACCTGCTGGCTGCCGCCGCCGAGGTCCAGCGTCGCGCCCGCGGCGATCGACAAGGGCGTGGCAGCGGGCAGGATCCCCCCGCGGTTGAGTGTGTTGTTGACGATCTCGAAGCCGGCCAAGGTGCCGGCCGCTCCGATTCCCCGGACAGACAGCGTTTGGCTGCTGCCGGTCAGCCCGCTTGCCGCCACGTAGTTGCCTGCCGGATAGCTTGCCGAATTGGTGTTGGTGACTTGGGTGTAGGTCGCGGCATTGGTCGGACTATAGTAGTAGGTTTTCCCGGCAATGGCGACCGCATCATCGTTTCCCTGGGTACTGTCAACCAAATACGCATAAGCACTATAGTTACTGTAAGGTATGCCGCTGAGGGTCACGGTTAGGGCGCTGTTGAGGCTGGCGATGTAACCGTTGAGGACCTGGTTGCTGCTCCCCGAGGCCCAAGCTGAGGCTACGTTAGCGGTCGTAAGTTGGGCTGTGGTGCTCGCTCCGGAGTTGTCGGTCAGCGGCGCGCCGCTGAAGTTCTCGCCGGGCAGGTTGTTCCAGTTATTCATGGCCACCACGCCCGCCGAACCGGTGACGGAGCTTCCCGTGGCCACGAAATGGACGCCGATGCTGGGGCCAAAGGCCGGTGGTTGCAGTTTCAGCACGCCGCCGTTGATGACGGTGGGGCCCTTGTAGCCCTGCGATGCAGTCAGCGTCAGGACACCGGCGCCCTGCTTGGTCAGCCCGCCGGCGCCGCTCAAAACGCCGACGTAGGTGGTGCTCTGGCCATTTTGGCCGACGCTGAGCATGACGGGTTGCGAGGCGGCGGTCGCCAGGGCAATGTTGACACCGCCTGTCAGACCGCCAAGGCTCGGACTGGTTACGCCGGCGGCGAAACCCAGAGCACCGCCGGTAGTCACGTTGGCGGTGCTGTCTTGCAGCGACAGGGGGTTGGCCAGGGTGAGCGTGCCGCCGCTGACGGTCGTATTGCCGCTGTAGGTGTTGCCGCCCGCAAGCGCCAGCCGGCCGCTGCCGGAGAGGGTGATGCCCATGGGGCCGTTGGAGCCGTAGGCGATCGCGCCACCGAGGGTAAGTGATGCGTTGTTGCTAATGGCGAGGTTGTCGTTCAACACGATCGGCACATTGACGGCGTGCGTGCCGTTGGGCACCACGATCGTCGCGCCGTTGCCCGAATTATTCAAGGTCAGCGTGTTGCTTCCCGTGCCGGTCAAGGTGTAGCCGGCGCCGGCCGCGGCAGAGTCGCCCAACAGCAGCGTGCCGAGCGTCTGCGGGGCGTTCACGGTAATCGTCAGCGCGCTCGTGGTCGGGGCATTGATCACCGCCCCTGCGCCGATCGTGCCAGGCACTCCTCCGCTCCAGTTGCCCGCATTGCTCCAACTGCCGCTCACGGCCGCAGCCCAGGTGGGAACAGTCGCGGTCACCATACTCAAGGTCGTAGTGCTCAAACGAATCTGATAAATGGATTCCTGTACGACCGACAGAGTTGCTGACTGCCCGTCAAGACTCGATAGAATGAATGGATTACTTATGTTGAAGTCGAAAGGGACGACGTTGGTGTATGGGGTTGGGGTCACGTCGAAGGTACTACCGAACTCGATTCCGTTCAGAAGCAGATCAAGCTGGGCAGTACTACCATTCCATTGGCTGGTGGAACCGAAAACTCCCGAGAAACTCGCGGAGAGGACACTTTGCCCAGCGGGAACTACGAGAGAATCGATCGCCACGACGACGGGGGGAAGTGGAAATCCGCTGCTGTAGGAATTTCCGTTAACCTCTGGAAAACTCACCGACAGTGTTGCGGCGTGAATACGCGCTTGGTATGCGGACACCAAGAGCAAAGCGAAAAGCAGAATAACAAACCTTCTCATCGCAATGCCTTTTCGTTTAAGTCGAATCCAAGCGCCCACGCCTTCCGCTTCAACGGATTCCGACCGAACGGATCATCAGACCCTGGGTATAGCCAGAGAATCTCCACCGCGCCGCGTGGAGCAGCCCTTCGATCAGAGCCGAATTGTCAGAAGTGCAGTCCGAAGACGCCCACTGGTACCGGACCAGCGGCGTGTCGGACGCGGGCGCTGCCTGCTATGGGGCCTGTAGGGTTAGTTCGGCAGTCGGCAGGATTCTTCGTAGAACGGAGTTCACTGCTGCGGCATCACGGACCAACGGTACTGAATCCCGTTCTAGCGATGCCAGCTCCAGGTGTTCGTATCCTGCGGACGGCCACATCTGACGATCGTAGTCCACCAGAAGTCCAATGTCCACAGTCGGCGGAAGAAATTATTCGCGATTCTCGGCCGGAGATAACCCAATGGGAGGGGAGAAGTTGCGGAATTGCGAAATTGGAGGGGTGTAGTCGCACGGAGGGACCGCGCCCAGGAATGTAGCCAGAGAGTCAGGCAAGATGCCTTGATCGGGCAGTCAGGCGGGTTTGTGAGGAGGCGGCCGAGCACGGTGTTCCGCAGGCACCTTCACAAGCTGCCGAAGCCTGGCGCGGAGCCTGGGCGGGCTAACGCCGTCGCCGAACAACGGCGCAACCTCCCATTATTGCTGCGCCGATAAGCGAGCCATATAAGGCAGAGAGGCCCACACCAGCAAGTGTTCCTCCTACCAAGTTCAGGACCGAAGGCATGGTCGGCGCTCGCATAACGAGGGAGATACCGAGGCCCAAGAGCGCAACCACACTCATGACGATGCCAGCGACTAGACCACCGAATCGAGCACCTCGGAGGGCGGCGGTCAAGATCGGTCTTTTCGCAGCACTGGCCGTTGCGGAACGTCTTGCTCTTGTCGCTCATCAATCATCACTTCATCGTGGATGGACCAACGGGAGGCACACTCGTGTGGTTTAGGCCGGGGAGTTTCACCCGGCCCCAACCCCAAACCGGACGTGCAAGTTTCCAAGCATCCGGCTTTTCAGAGCATTCTACGCTCTCGCGAGTCTCCGCGGAAGTTCTCCGGTGTTCATCTGGAAGCCTCCAGATTTGGCGAACACGTCGGTTCTCCAGCACGAATCATCCTGCAGCCCTTCGCCATGTGAACGTCGTTGACGTCTCCGACTACTACGGGTGCTCCGCCACCCGGCTGCCTCATCGGTAGGTGCTTCGGTCGATCCGAAGACCGGCCTTAGCCGCGCGACTACCTTACTCAGCCGAGCTTCCCTGGTTCCCTTGTTGATACTCAAGCGTCTCCGTTTAGACTCCAACTTTCGCATACCCAACAGCGGTCCGCTGCTCCCCTAAACATCGCGGGATAATTGGCTGACCCGCGATTCTGGCACGGTTGCTCTGGGGCGTAGGCAACGCGGAAATTCTGTCTTATTCCCGAGCTTCTTAGCGCAAGCGAAATCTTCTTCCGCTTTGGCCTTCTCGCCCTTCTGGCTGTAGGCAAGGCCCCGGTTGTTATACGCGCAGACATCGTTTGGGTCGATCCAAATCGCCTCGGTGAAGTCGGCAATAGCCTTGTCGTTATCGCCCTTCGAGAGGTAGGCCCAACCCCGGTTGTTATAATATGCGGCGTATTGCGGGTTCAGCCGGATACCCTCGGTATAGTCGGCAATCGCTTTGTCGTGCTCGCCCTTGTTTTCGTAGGCGATACCACGGTTGTAATACGCCGAGGCCAACTTCGGGTCCAGTTGGATAGCCTCGGTACAGTCGGAAATCTCCCTGTCGTATTCGCCCTTGTTCCCGTAAGCGCAGCCCCGGTTGGAATACGCTGAGGCATCTTTCGGGTTCAAACGGATGACTTCGGTGAAGTCAGCAATGGCCTTGTCGTACTCGCCCTTCAAACCGTAGGCCCGGCCTCGGTTGCGATAAGCATTGGCGAATTTCGGGTCAAGTCGGATGACCTCGGCGGAGTCCGAAATGGCCTTGTCGTGCTCGCCTTTCTCTGCGTAGGCTTCGCCGCGGCATTCAATCAGCTTGACATCGTTCGGATTCAGCCGAATGGCCTCGGTGAAGTCGGCAATCGCCTTGTCGTATTCGCCTTTGTGCCTGTAGGCAATGCCACGGTTGCAAAACGCGGCAACTCCTGGCTTGAGCCGAATGGCGTCGGCGTAGTCGGCAATTGCCTTGTCGTGCTCCCCCTTCTCGGCATAGGCTACGCCCCGGTTGTAATACGCCGCAGCATCTTTCGGATCGAGACGGATGACTTCGGTGAAGTCAGCAATGGCTTTCTCGTGCTCGCCCTTAATCGCGCAGGCTGCGCCCCGCCAGCGATACGCCCAGGCGTCATTCGGGTCGAGCTTTATAGCCTCCGTAAAGGCAGCCGCAGCACCATCATAGTCCTGCTTCTCCAAACAGGCCTTGCCGTTCTCGTAGGCTTCCTTCGCTGCATCAGCACTTGCCGCCACGTTCGGTAGCAGCAAGATTGCGATCAACACAGCCGTCCAGGACTTGCATGTGTTCATGGCTTTCCCTTCGAGTTTGACGAGTTCGCTCGTGCGGCCAGCGGCAGGGACGGCGGTCGCCGCACCCTGCCTCTTGAAACGGGTTCAATCTCCAATCAGCTTACCGCGCTCCCGCGGCCTGCACCACCAGGCGGCGACCTGCGCTGCCGCCGTGCCATGTTAGCTGCAGCCTTCACAGTCCACCCGAACAATTCACGGAAGTCCTGAAAGCACCGGTCGCAAATCCAGCGGTAATGATCCTCGGTCGTGTAGCCCGCGTGCTCGGCTTCGGGATTGCCAACCATAAACGTGGCCATGCAGAACTCGCAGTGATCGTGGTCGCAATCCTCGTGGGGCGCTGTACATTTCCCGTGCGAGAACGACGCCGCGCAGGTACGCCGTCTGGTTCGTCAATCGCCAGTCGTCATGTTCTACCATCATGCAGGGCTTAAGCCAATACTGTGGCCGCTGAAGTGTCCCGATGAACGGTCTCCCCATCTGCCCCTCCGGCAACGTGGGTTGCGCACGCAATCCTTCGGGCACGGCCTGTACGCGTATTTTCGGTCCGCGGCGTTGTCGCGTCAACTGCGAATCACCGGAGACGCCTCATTCGAGTGGCAAGCATGCCCCACAACTCCCTTATCCCTGCTGCCGTGCGCACCGCTACCGCCGCACACGCCTGCCGAGACTGATTTTGCCCCCCCGATCGGTTTATGGGCCGCTCGGCCGCTGGGCTGGTCCCTCGCGGTCCGGAGCAGACGCACTCGTTGTTGCACACAAGTCAGGAAACGACCCCATCCAGCTCGCCTGGATGGTGAAGGAGGCTGGACAGCTACCGCCGACAGCATTGACAATTAGACCCCATCCAGCTCGCCTGGATGGTGAATCAGGTTGCCCAGCTAGCGCATTCTCGCGCCGTAGCCGTACATCCGGCCGTGGTGGTCGCCACAGGTGCCAGCGCCAGGTGCTTCCGCGTGACGTGCGTCTGGAGCAGTTGATAGAAGTCGGGCGTCTGAATCCGCTCCCGCTGCTCCGGCAGCAGCCAGCGCATGGGTTTCTCCCACTTTTCCAGCGGCGGGATTTCCATCGTGACAAAGCCCGGGCGGGGCCCGCGGACGACGATCCCGTCCAGGTAGATGTAGCGGTCGTCGTTGAAGATGCTCAGTTCCACGTTGGCCACCGTGGCCTCGCCCTGGCAGCGGCGGACCAGGAGCTGCATGCGACCCACGGGCTTGGCAACGGGCGCGGGCGCACTGGGCAGCCCGATCTGCTGGGGCGACGGGCATGGCCGCGTCTTGCCGGTCAGCTTGTCCAAGGGATTATCACGCCCGCTGATGTCTGGTCGAGAATGCCAAGAATGGCGAACAAGCCCAGGACCAGCAGGCGCCGCATGCCAACGCGTAGTCGCCAGATTCCAAACGCCACCGCACTCGCAAGGAACAAGGCGATGCCGCCGGGCTCGGGCACGGCGACGCTGCTGGCTGCAACTCGGAAACCGAAAACGGCGTGCTCCGCCGTGGGGAGGGCGCTGTTCCGGAAGGAAGACTCCATGACGTCCGAGTCGACAAAGTACGATCCGCCACGCAAACCACGGAACGAACCCTCGTTATCCGTCTCGTTCCATTGCCAAACGTCGCCGCCCATGTCATAGGCGCCGTAGGGACCGGGCGACAAGCCGAAACTACCGACGGGCGTGAGTAAATTCGTGGGATCGGTGTAGCCCCCGTTCCCCGTGCCAAGATCGTCGTAGAAGTTCGCGTGGTTGCCGGTGTCGGGCAGCGTGTTGACGGGGGCCGTGTTGCTGCTGGTCGGATAGCTCCAATAGCCCGCGTTGGTCCCGCCGCCGACATAGTAGGCGGCTTTGTACCATTCGTTTTCCGAAGGGATGAAATAGGTGGCGCCCGGATTGCGGGTCTCCGAATTCAAGTTGCCGGTGTCGCCGCTCAACGTGTAGGCCCCCATTTCGGTCGTGCCGTTGCCTTCCGGTCCGCTGGGTTGTCCGTTTTGCAGCCAGTTGCAGAAACGGGCTGCATCGCCCCAGGTGATGTAGTTCACGGGGAAGTTCTCGTAGGCCGCGGCGACCGTGTAGGTGTAGTTGCCGGCGGCGCCGTTCTGGATGATCCCGCAGCCGGAGGTGCCACCGTTTCCGGCGCCCCCCACCGCCGCCATTCGCGAGTAGTAAAGCCCGTAAGGGTCGCCCGTCGTCGCCACGGCATTGAGGAACACGCAATACTGCGCCGCCGTCACGTCGTACTCGCCCATTTGGTAGACATAGGGAACCGAGCCGTAGCCGTTGCTGTCCGCTACATTCCCCGGATTGCCCACGGTCACGAATTGCAGGCTGGTCTGCCCGCCGGGCATGTTGAACACGTTGGGCAAGTTGAACAGGTTGGCCTGCGCCGACACGGCGGGTAGCAGCAAGGCCAACACCAAGGAACCTCGAACTATTGTTTTCTCAAGCATCTGTTTATCCTCAAGCTATTGATCTTCGCATTGAAAATGAGCCATGTAGGCCGGAACAAGCTTGCGCAGTTCCGGCGTTGATGCCGATTCGTGCCGGAACTGCGCAAGCTTGTTCCGGCCTACGCCCCTCAAGCATCGGTTTATCCTCAAGCCAAGAGGTTTTATTCGGTACCCGATCTACCGCATTTCGGACACGCCTTCTGGCGTGGATTTCACTTCCCCCGTCCGTTTCACTTTGCCTGCAGCGCCCGGCACGTTTTCGACACCGACATCCTTGAGAACTTGGGCGACGCGGAAGCCGAGGCCGCCGTAGTGGAGCCCAGGCTCGCGGTTGCCGCGGGACGCCGACCCGCAGCGCCACGCTGGAACGCGGCAGCCGCCCCCGCGACACACGCGATAGGTTCCCGCAAGGGGACCGGCCGGATCGTCTACAGGCGACTTCGCATAGTAATCCTTGCCGTACCAGTCTTGGCACCACTCCCATACGTTCCCGTGCATATCGAATAGTCCCCAGGCATTCGGCTTCTTCTCGCCCACGGGATGGGTCCTGCCGCTGGAATTGCCGTCGAACCATCCGTAGTCGCAAAGCCGGTTGTTCTCGGACTCCTTGGGAACCCCATTGCCGCCCGGACTGAAGCTGAACCGACCGGCGCCCCGGCGCGGCAAGCATACTCCCACTGCGCCTCGGAAGGCAGTTGATACGTTCGCCCCGCCGACCGTTCTTCCGGCAAGTTCGATAGTTTTCGGCAAAACTCCAGCGCGTCATTCCACGACACATTCTCCACCGGGCATCGTCGGGTGTCTTCGCCGGCTACCTTGCCTTTCCCTTTTCCGGCCGCCGAGAACTCGCTGGGATTGATGCCCATGACGCGCTGGTACTCCTCCTGCGTCACCAGGTACACGCCGAAGTAAAACGGCCGGGTTATCCGTACCAGGTGCTGCGGCCCTTCGCCCGGCAGGCGGTCCTTGTACCAATCTTCAATACCCGGCGTTTTCAACTCCTGCTGGATCAGTTCCCGGGGCGAGCCCATCGTGAACTCTCCCGGCGGGATGAGCGCCAGCTTCATGCCGATGGAGTTGGTGATCTCGATCGGCAGGCCCGAATGCTCTCGCCACCTCCACGCTTCCTTCTGCTCTTTCGCTGTCTTGGCGCCAGCAGTCGCATTCGGGTGCGGCTGCGCCGAATGGTTGGTCATTTCGGCGGCCGCCGTGTTGCCCCCTTGTGGCGGGCCAGGCCGAGTCCATCTCAAGTCGGCCAGGCGGGGCGTCGCGGGATTGATCCGCGACTTGGAATCGGTGGTCAGCGCACCGCGAATTTCCCCGTCGACCATGCGCACGGAAAGTTCGCCAAAACGATCTTCCCCCTCGCGCCACGTGCCATTGAACCGCCGTTCGATGCGCGACCACTTCAATTGAATCTTGCCCGGCTGCTCGCCGACCGTATCGCTGTACGTGCCCGCGTATTCGGCATCGCTGCTCTTTTTCAGGACAATGTGCCCCCAATCCTCGCCCGACCACTCGCCGGCAATCTCAGGTGGCGGCGTGGATAGCAGAAACATTCCCCATAGGCCGATTGCCAAAGCGGCTGTCATGACAAGGACTCCTCCCGAACCAAGAACGCGTGGTCGCCGGGCACGACGAGGAGCGGGCTTGGGCAATGCCGCCGGCCAGCGTTCGCTGGCCGGCTGTTGGAGGTGCGCCAGGCAGCCTTCGAGCAATTCACTGACTTCCTTGGCCGAGTTGAAACGCCGTGACGGGTCCTTCTCCAGCAGACGGTCGACAATGGCGATGAACCAGGGCGGCAGTTCCGGATTGAGCGAGGCCATGGCTTGCGGCGGGTCGTCGACCAGGCGCCGCAGGGTGGCCACCACCGAGTCGGCGCGAAACGGCGAAACGCCCGTCGCCATTTCGTATAACACGCAGCCCAAACTGAAGAGATCCGAACGGCCGTCCAGCGGTTCCCCCCTCGCCTGCTCGGGCGACATGTATTGCGGCGTGCCCGCGATGACACCCCAGCGCGTAAGGGCGACGTCGTCCGCCGCACGGGCCAAGCCAAAGTCGGTGAGCACGGCCCGTTCGACCCCCTTTTCCAGCAGGATGTTGGCGGGCTTCACGTCGCGATGCACGAGGCCCTGCTCGTGTGCCGCCGCAAGGCCAGCCGCGGCCTGCATGCCGATCCGCAGCGTTTCCTTCAGCTCCAGCCGGCCCTGAGCGGTGAGCCGTTGGGCCAACGACTCGCCGGCCACCAGCGGCATGACGAGAAACGGCAGGCGTCCGTTGGGCTGCACCTGGTGGATGGCCATGACGTGGGGATTCACGACTGCGGCGGCCGCCTGGGCCTCACGAATGAATCGCTTCTTGGCCAGAGAACTCTGCGCCAAGTGCGGCGCGAGCACCTTGATGGCGATATAGCGGTTGAGTTCGCGATCGAGTCCTTTGAGGACCACGCCCATACCACCGCGACCGATAATCTCCAGCACGTCGTAGCCGCCCAGCCGCCCGAGGACATGCGGCTGATCGGAAGGTTCGAGATGCTCGACGGTGAAGTCGACCTCTGACCACTCTTCGCGACCCGCAAGCGGGTGGCCCGGTACGGCCAGATCGAGCTCATCAGTGCGCAGGAGCGGCACGGCCACTTCGCACCAAGGCCTGACGCCTGCCATCTCCTCCATCGCCGCCCGGCATGCCTCACAGTGGTCGAGGTGGTGGAAGAGCGATTGCTCGCGATCGGGTGGGAGGCTGCCTTCAATCGCCAATTGCAGATCGGCTGCCGAGCATTCCTGGATCATTGTGATTTCTCCATTTCAGCAACCGCAGCCTTCATTCGGGCTACGACGCGGCACTTGGCCACCCAAACGGCTCCAACCGACATCCCCAGCTTTTCGGCGATTTCGTCGGCCGAGAGTCCTAGGACGCTCGTCTCCCAAAACGCCTGCCAGGTGGCTGGTTGAACTTCGGTCTGCACCCGCTCGGCGGCACGTTGAAACAGGATCCGTTGCAGTTCGCGATCGAACTCGATCGTTTCCTGCTCGCCGGCCGCCGGCAATTTGTCCAGCAGAGCGTGCAACTCGGAACCGCCCGACAAGACGCTGCGCTGGCGACTTTTCAGCCAATTGATGACGAGATTGCGAGCCACTTGCCGAAGCCAGGCTCGAAATGACCCCCGCTCATGGGCAGGGCGCCGAATGGTCGATGTTCCGGCTGATGGCGAGAAACAGCTCCTGCATCAAGTCGCGGGTATCGGCATCCTGCAAACCGTGCTTCCGCAGGAGGCGATAAACCACAGGCTCGTAGAGAGTTACGAAGTCCACCCACGCCGCGTGGTCTTGAACATCACCAAGGCGAAGTAACAGGCTTGCGCGGGTGGATGGGGCGAGTGTCATACGGCAGTTCCTACCAGTATAAACAAATGACCGCCGCTGACCTTACACGGCGGTCGAAAAAATCATCGAGCTCCGGTCGCATTTGCGGTCCCCACGGCGACTGCTTGGCTGCGGAGTTCCTGAGAAAACCGGCCGGCCGAACAAGAAGAACACCGGCTGCCACGGCACATCCAAGCTCGGGAAAGCCTGCCGCGGCAGCCGGCGTAATGCGTCTCGGGCTCTAATCGGCAACGTAGATTTCGCCTGTCGGGCTGACCGCTACTCCGTAGGGATAAAGGAATTGGCCTGGTCCACTGCCGGAACTACCGAAGGTTGTCACGTAGCCGCCGCTGCTGTTGAAGACCTGGACGCGGAAGTTGCCCGGATCGGCGACGAAAACCAGGCCCGTGGCGCTGACCGCCACGCCGGTCGGTTGAATGAATTGGCTGGGCAAGCTGCCGAACGTGCCGAAAGCCGTCTGAAACGCGTCGCCGCTGCTGAAGATCTGCATACGGTTGTTGCCCGTGTCGGCGACATAGACCTGGCCCGCGGGGCTGACCGCCACGCCGCTGGGTCCAAAGAACTGGCCGCCGGGCGTTCCACCACTGAGAGTGCCGATCGTCGTCTGATAGGCGAGGTTGCTACCGAAGACCTGGACGCGGCTGTTGCCGTAGTCGGCGACGAAAACCTGGCCCGTGGGGCTGACCGCCACGCCGACAGGACCGGCAAATCCGCCGGTTCCGCCGCTCCAAGTGGTGATCGAGGCCTGATACCCGAGGTTCGTGTTGAACACCTGTACGCGATTGTTGCCGTAGTCGGCGACGAAAACCTGCCCCGCGGTACTGACCGTGATACCGAAAGGATCGTTGAATGCGCCGGTCCCGCTACCGCCTAGACTGCCGATCGTCTTGACGTAGGTGATCTGACCGCGAGCGGTCAGGGTCGATGAAACGGCCGCGATGAAGAGCGCGGCGACGACCGCGGACTTTGCCCGGCGGCATTTGCTGGGGAACATTCTCACGATGGAAATCCCGAAAACAAAAGTGCGAATCGGCCCCATCCGCGCGCACGATTGCTTGCGCGCAACGAAGACAAATTCAGTTCTTGGTCTAGCCCGCGCCGACAACACATCGCGCCAAATTCGTCTCGATCGCAATCCGCCGACGGAACGAGCGCGGGAACCGCCGGCAACGTAACGGCCAATTATAGACAAGTGGAGCTGTCATAATCAAGTATTTCAAAGCTCCAATCTTCTTGGGATTATAGGAGGGCAATCTCGGAGTGGTTTTGTCTCGAAGGTCAGGCGGGAGCGTCAAATTGCCTGCCAGTCAAGAAAAACCGGAGGTTTCTTGGCTTTTTTGAAGCCGGCCGTGACGGCGAACACGACAAAGCGGTTACGTTCGTCTCGCATCATCTTCATTGATTAGTTACCTGCTAGCCTTGCCCAGCTTGAGCTTGACGGCAACGCAACCGGAGTCGTCGGCTGAGCTTGCCCCAGATGTTACGGCAGCGGAGGTACAGGTCGCCGCCGAACGTCGATTGGAACGAGCCTTGGCCGCCGAGGTCGAACTCGCGGCCAAGTTGGTAGTCTTTCATCAAGACGCCCACCAACCGGCCGCGACCATGGTCATCGCCGTTGCTGTCGGTGGCCTTGAGTTCACGCGCGATCCGCCAGTTGCCCGCGGCGGCGCATTCGTACGGCACGCCCGGGCTGACTGTCAGGCCGCTGGGCTGCCATCCGCGGCCGGCCCTGATGGTGACGGCCAGCGTGCGTCCGGGCCGCAGACCGACGAACTTTTTGTTCCAGTCCCAGGCGCACAGGTCGACGCGGTAGCCCCGATCGATGTGCTCAAGAAAGAAAAGGTATTCGAACCACAGTTCTCGGGCCGTCGCGCGGTAGGTCTCGTCGAAGCTGATATCGTTGCCGGCCAGAATCCCCCGGCCCATCGCCAGGAACTGCGGCGAGTAGTTGGGGTCATGGACCAGGAAATGGCAGAGCGCCCAGCGGGAGGCGTAGTTCTGCCACGAATCGCCGCTGACCTGTGCCAGCGAAAGGGTCGCGGCCAGCGACTTCGGGGGGTTTTCGCGAAGAAACTGGATCTCGCGCCGCCCGACGCGGACTGCGCCGTCTCTCTCCTTCCAGTAATGGCCCATTTCCGCCATCCCCTCGGAGTACCAGACCGGGCCGATGCGGCCGAAGGTCTGATGGCAATAGGCGTGCACCGACTCGTGCCGGACGACCTCTGATCGGGCGCTGGCATAGACGACCGACTTGGCCAGGTAACGGTTGCCGTCCGTGGCAGTCCGCATGAGGGTCACGCCCCCGGCTGTATTGATCCCGGAAATCCCCGCCGAGTCCATCGCGGTCAGGGGGAAGTTGGGGAAGTTATCGAAATCACGGATGACGTAGCACTCGATCATGCCCTGCATCGGCCGGCCCCAGTACGTGGAAATCTGCCGCAGCATGGCCTCCAATTCGTCGACCATGTCATTGGCTTCCCGATCGGAAAGATCGGTGTGGACTAGGAAGTTGCGAGAGCGGACGTCTCGAGCTGTGTGGACCTTGACCGCGTTTCTGCCGCCCTTCCCCGGTGTTTGGGCCTGGGTCTGGCCTGCGCGGCACGCCGCGAGGAGGCCCAGCAGGGCAATGACGACCGCGGCCCGCAGCCAACCCGAGCAGCATGCACGATGTGAACCCATGACGTCCCCTTCGATCAATTCCCATCAGTGTTCGACCAGGAATGGGTCGTCGCGCGCCAGCGCAGAAAGCTGTTGCCCGGCGACCCCAGAAGCATCAAAACCAACAACACGATCAAGATAGTACCAGGCATTTCAGTTCTCCTTGTCTTAACTTCTTGTCGCCAAGAATAAAGTCAGGGCACTCTCTGTTCCTGGGCTGCCAGTGCCCTGTTTACGCCTCGGCAGTCTTCTCTTGCTTGAACCTGGCCAAAACCCGCCCTCGGTCGTCCCGCCTGGCCTCGCAACGCCGAAAACAAAAAACCGACGTGGTGGAAGACCCTAAGGTGTTCGACCACGTCGGCTTACTCTTCAACGAGCCTCCCGGCAAAGCCGAACTGCTCTTCATTTAGTCGTCCGACGACAGCGAATTAACTCCTGGTTGGGCCGCGTCCAAACCCGCGTACCCCACCTCATGGGTCATTATACCGTGAGGAACCGGCAACGCAAGCGGATCGCAGGCGGAATAAGAAAGGACATCAAGTAATTGCCATCGGCTAGTGTTGCGCCGCTGCTGTAGCCCTTCCGGCATACGTCGGATCATTGATCCGAACGCGCACCCGCTCGTAATGGTGGGCGTCGTGATACGCCAAGTAGCGCAGCCATTGCACCAGGTTGAAGACCCCGAGGAATGGATCGCCGGCCACGACGTGACCGAGAAGCCGTTCGTCATGCGTGGTGTAGAAGTGCCGATGGGCATCGTGTTCGGCCCGCAGGGCTTCGTGCAGGAAGCCCACGCTCACCGGCCGTTGCGGCGTGTACTTTGGCCGCCAGATCCAGCCGATGTTCTTCGGGTAATTGGGACGCCTGCAGGGTAGTCGAAGTCAGCCTGGTACGGCCGACGGCGGAACAGCCGCGCGAAGATCGACGCCGGCCAGAAATATACGGGCAAGAGCCGCCGCGACGAGCAGTTGTGGACGCGCGTATGGTCGAGATGCTCGCCGATCGACCAAACCCTTGGCGCGGGTCGATACCAGAGCACCGTGTCGGGCATAGCACCCAACTCATGGAAGATTTCCTCCCGTTGATCATCCAATAGCTCTAGATATTTCGTGACCGGACCTGACATATGCGAACGCCTTCCAGTCTGAATTCTATCGTCTGGGGCACTGCTCGGCAACGGATCGAAGAGGTCGGCGCAAATGGGTGCTTGCATGCCTTGGTTCGACACGCCGACGCAGGCTGGGAAGGACCTTCAATGCGGGCCGGGTGGCCCCGGGGCGTTCCCGCCCCAGGGCTCCCACAGACCCGTACGTGCTCGCATTAGAGCATACGGTTCCTCAAGTAACTCCTTCGCTTCGCCAGGGCCGTACGCCGCGGCAAACCCGTCATTCGTTATCCGCTGGCTTTATGGTAACACCCGTTTGAGAGTTCAAAGCCTCTCGGGTGGTGCGCGCCAGCGGCGTAGTTACTCGATGCCTCGCTTCCCATCCACCGGGTCCTTGCGGGTCAAGTTCCCCGGCTTCATCGGTAATATCAAGGCACTACGACTTCCTGTCGCGTGTCCCGCCGTGCTTCGTTGCCTTCGCTTGGCGCTACCTCGGTCGCACTCGCTTGACTTCGCTCCTCGGCGGGCGAGTGCGCCGCCGAGGCCTGGAGTCGATCACCCGGTATCTCCGGCCGGGAATCTCCGAGGAGACGACAGGATCTCCCAAGTTCCTGGGGAATCTCCATTGTCCATCTGCACGTGTTCTTGCCGACACCGGCAGGACTGCTCACACCAGACCATTACGGTGCCGCAACGTGGCCCCTGGACCCCCAGGTGCAAAGGCTCCCACGAAAGGTCTTTCGACGCCCAATAGCATGGCTTTCGGACTGGCTGTCTACGCCTCGCAGGGCAGATTACTCCGGTCCCACGCAAGACTCGCTTCCGGTTGCTGGTCAAGCTCTACCGGATGGGCTTTCCACCCACAAGATTCCAATGAGAGGTTTCAAGATTGTTTCCTTACATCTCTATCCTCCTCTCCCAAGCTTTGCTTGGCGAAATGGGGGTGACCGCCGCAGGCAATCGGGCTGACGTTGTTCCAAGAATTAGCCTGATATTCTGACAAGTCCCGGAATAGGGATGAGTTAATGGGACGCCAGCTCGACGCTGGAGTGGTCCGTCGGCCAGATGCAGCGCGGCCAACGGACCCCGCAGCAGAACGGTGAGGAGAGCGATGGCAGGTTTCATGGTGTGGCGGAGTTTTGAAGCCAACTAGCCCAAGTTACCAACGAGAAAACGTGCCATTAACGTACGGTTCATAGTCACTCCAGCTTGTCGCTGATTGGCGTCAGGGTTTCCGGCCTGGGACCGGGACGGCAGTACGCTGTCCGGGCAACCACAGGGACTGGTAGTAGCGTTCTTCCAGCGCGTACGGGTCCAGCGGCGTGACGCCGGCCTGGAAGTCTCTGGGCAGAATGCCGTACATCTGCATCATGAAGGTGTACTCGGGTGCCGGCTTGAAGCCGGGCTGGTAGTAGCGCGGATTGCGCCGGTGCCAGTCGGCCATCTCGGTGATCTTGGCGAGCAGGCGCTGGTAGTCGGGATCCTTGGTATCGGCGAAGACTGCCGCCGGCGCCGCGGCCGGGTCCGACGGCTTGCCGGTCTTGCTGCGGGCATCGGCCTGACGGCACCAGGCCAGTCCTCCGGCCGCTTTGGCCAGCGGGGCGCGGAGCAAGAGTGACTGCTCCGGCGCCGTCAGATCCCAGAAGGCATCCCGTGCCGTGAGATCCGGCATGTAATCACCGTTGTCGCTACAGGGCCACGGCGCAATGCCGCCGCGTTTCCCCTGGACATGGCACTGGTCACACCGCCGGGTTAGCACTTCCTTTTCCTTGTCCATGAGCTTGTCCATGGCCTGGAAGAGCCGGCCATTGCGGAGCGAAGCGTAGACGCCGGAATAGAAGTGCCCCGTGTCGACCCAGAGCCGCAGCAAGTTGCGGTCCTTGTCGTTGAGCTTCACGTCGTAGTGTCCACGCTCCAGTATCTGCAAGAGCAGCGACGTGCCGCTGCCTTCGCTGTAGGGTAAGTCGCGTCCCATGCCAGAACCACCGCCGAGGACGAAGTGGCGTTGTGTAAGTTCACTGTAGCCATGCGTGAACGACAACCCGGCGTGTTCCACCAGGCTCAGCCGCCCTTCCGCTTTCTGCGGATTGTGGCACGACACGCAGGCGCGATCGAGGATCGGCTGGATATCGCGATGGAAGTCGATGATGGCCGGGACGCCGATGATGGGCTGGATGATGCTGGCACGGCGGCCGAATGCCCGGCGGGGCGGCAGCGACACCGTCGCCTCCTTGTGGTATTCATGACAGCCCACGCAACTGGCCTGCTCGCCGGGCATGACCCCCACCCAACTCCGCATCATCTTGATCGACTTGTCATTCTTATCCAGCAATCGGAAGACCATGGAACGATTGGCCGGCACCTCAAAATACGCCGAGCCGTCGACCTCCACGGGCACGGTGCCGAGGATCCGCAGCGGGTTCTGCGTTTGCATGTCAACCCCGCCGGGGCACGTGTCATCGCCATTCACGGGGCGCGGCGTCTCTTCGAGCACCAGGATCTTGGCGATGTCGCCGCGCTTCACCGTGGCCATGTCGCGGCCGTGGTAGGCATCCGCCAGCAGGAAGGTCCCGGTAGTCTTGCTGTAGTCCACGCGATCGGGCACCAGCGGCGGCGCGGGCCGTGCCACGATCGGCCGCGGCTCATTGACCGTCGCCGCTTTGACGTCCGTATAAATGGCCTCGCAGGCGCCCTTGCCGTTCATCACCATGATCTGGTTCTTGCGGCAGACCAGGAAGCAGTCCTCGGAGAACGGATAAGGGTCGCGGAAGCGGCCTCGCATGTGGCTGTCTGCCTGCAGCAGGCGGCGGAAGCGCTCGTGATTGTCCACCTCGGGCGGCCCCGGATAGGTCACCGCTTCGTCGTAGTCGGCAAAGCACCGCAGGGCGCTCCAGTCATCCGGACCCTTGGACAGGTCAATCGTGCAGATGAAGCCTTCGCCATCGTCGGAATGGTGCTCCGGGCAATACGAGGCCACGAGTTTGTTGGTGCCGGGAATCGGCTTGGCTTCGGGGAAGTGGCCGTTCTGAATCCACGGATAGCGTGGATCGGCCTGGTTGCCCAAGAGCACCTGTTGGCTCGTGCCGTCGGGTCTCACCGAAAAAAGATTGATGAAGGCGTTGGGGTAGCGGTGCGTGTACTCCCAGCGGGTAAACACGATTGTGCCATCGGGTAAGGGCCAGGGATGGCGGTTGACCTCGATGCCTGCGGAGATCGGCCGGATGTTCTTGCCGTCGCGATCGCAGCGGTGCAGCGTGGCGACCTGCGCCCAGCCACACGGCACCGTCCGATGCTGGCGGGTTGAGGAGAAGACGATCTCCCCGTTGGGCAGCGCGATTGGCTCGATGTCGTCCTCATCGTCGCCGGTCAGTTGCCGCAACCCGCTGCCGTCGGCCTTGATTTCCCACAGGTGCCATCGGTTGGTACCGCCCTGCTGGCGAGAGAAGATGATGCGCTTGCCGTCGTAATCCACGAACGGGTCGCGGATGCCGCCCTTGGGCTCGTCCACCAGGATCGTCGCGGCGCCCGTGCGCAGGTTCAGCTTCGTCAGGCGGCAGTTGGCGGCCTTCTGGAACGTGCCGATAACCTTGTCCCGCCCCTTGGCGAACTCTTCCAGCGTGTTCGGCCCACCCCGTTTGTCGCCATTCATCGAAAAACCGTAAGTCGAATACCAGGGGCCGCCTCGGCCCGCCGGGCCGCAACTGGCGAAGACAATCTCCTGCACGTCCTTCATCGGACCGGCGAGCGCCGCCGCGACCAAACCCGGCTGCAAGTTCACCGGCCGATCCGTGATCGATGCCGGTGTAGTCAACGGCGACACCTCGGCCCGCGTACACACGAGCATCAACGAGTGCAGGTAGAGGAGGGCTACCCGTAGAGCCACACGCCGTGACAGAAATGACTTCGTGATCCAACTCCTGAGACTCTGCATGACGTTTCTCCTTGGCTATTAGTTGCTCGGGGGCATGTTGACCTTCTGCCCGCACTGTCTGGCCCAGCGCATCGTGGCCATGAACTTCGGCGACTTCGCCGGATCCTCGTCGAACCACTCCAGAATACCCCAACTCCCCCACTTGCTCCATGAACTCGTGGAGCCGAAATAGCAGAAGAGGTCGCCGCCGGCACGGGTCCAGCCATCGTAGTACTGGCTGTAAATCTCGCCCATCCGCGGGTGGCGGTTGGCCGCAAGGAAGAGCTTCGTCAGCGCCTCGTTGTTTTCCGCGCCAAAAACCCCGAACAGGTGCTGGCCGCCCTCGTAGGCCACCAGCTTCAACCCATACTTTTCGGCCACCTTCTTCTGCTCGCGAATCCATCCCACGGACTCCGGCAAAACCTTGGTCTGGATATGATCGAGGATCTGCTCAACGGTCCACTTCGAGACCACGCTGGCCGTCAGCGCCTTCGGGTCGTCGGACTGTTCCGGGACGCAGAACCCAAGGTACGGCGCGATCGCCAGGGCGTCCACGTACCCGGAAACGCCGGGCGGGCTCAGCAGGATGCCGCCGGTCCAATCAGGCCCTGAGGCGGCCTGCCATGCCAGGACGCGGACCAGGCGGTCGGTCCCGCCAAAGACTTCTTCCCAGATCTTGAAGATTTCCACCGAACGGCGGGCGTAGAACAGGCACGCCCCTTCCCAGGGACGCTCCGCCGCCCCCAGGTGAAGCCTCTTGCCCTCCCGCTCAGCGTAACGATGCTGCTCGAACATGGCGTTCCAGACCTCGTTGGAATACTCCACGTAAACCTTGAGGTCCGGGTCCAGCTTCTCCCTGACCAGCTTGGCGAACTCGCGGACATACTCGTCGTCGGCCAGGTGCGGCATGCAGAACCAAGGATTGACATGCAGCCGGTTGGCCAGGTCGATCATCACCTCCGGCGCCACGCCCTTGGCGCAATACGTGGCGTCCTCGAGCATTGGCCGCTGCCGCCAGTGGCTGACCTGCGAGTTGTTGGTGTTCATCCAGTCCATGAACCGCAGGCAGGCCACACCCTGCCAGCGCCGCAGGAATACGGGATGGAACGGCTGCTGGCGGTACGTCTTCTCAAAGCCGGGCATGATGACGCGGATGTTGCGAACGTAGTTCGCGGGATCGGTTGCCAGGATCCTGACGAACAACGAACCCTTCGTCGCATCGACGGCGAGCGTCAGCCGGCCGGGCTGGCGGGAAGCGACCGTCGCGGGCCCTATGGCGTCGACCTGACCTTGGCCCTCATAAAGCACGACATACTCGCCGCTAGGGTAGTGGCCGCCTTCGATGACGCACATCGGCGTCTCCGCCCAGCAATCGGCTTCCAGCCGCTTGACCCACCCGTGCTCGTCCAGGGCTAGCGCCGGTCCTTGCCCCCACGGCTGGCCTTTCTTTTGGCTGACCCAGGGCCGCGACAAGCGGAAGACGTCGACAAACGGCAGTTCCGAATTCACGTCGCTGGCCCCGTTGAGGTTCATCCCCAGCCGCGGCTGAGGCTGCCTGGGAGGAGTGTCCTTAACATCCGCCGCCAAAGCTCGCGAAGCGAGCAAAATTGCCATCGCACCGATAACGCCCAAAAAAAACTTCGCTCGCATAGTCATTTTCTCCTGAAAGCACCAACCGACTTCCCATGCTAGCAAAGTGGCTCGCAAAGTTACAGTTGGTGCGACGGTTCTCGATCCAGGATAGAGTCCTGTAGGCGTCGCTGATGCTCAACGGCACCTCCGCAGTGGCCAAGAAGCTTGTACCAAGAATCCTTCGTTTTCTGACGCTCGGCTGCCGATTCGCGTCCGGCCGAAACTTTTCCAGCCACAGCCGTCCGAGACCACCATCTCGATAATCAAAGCAGTACGTCGCCACAAAAAAGCGAGGTTTCCAACAACGAACGCACAGATAGCTATAGGGGGTAGCAATAGCCACCTTACCGTTAAGCACTGCGGCGTCTTCAACGTGCCATGCCAACCTCAGGGCGAGTCTCGTCTGACGCATTTCGCGAGTCTTTTCGCACGGAGAAGGCGCAGACCGACGTGTGTGCAATCGTCATAAGAGCTCAGCAAGATCCTGCGATTCAAATCGCCTGCCAGTCAAGAAAAAACGACGGTTTCCAGACTTTTTGACGCCGGCTGTGCCGTTTCGACGCGGAGGATAGGGTGACCGCCGCAGGCAAGGTGGGCTGACGGTGTTCCACAATAATGGGTCGAATCTCGGAATGTCCGGGGATACACGTATGACTTAATGATATGAACCGACAGTCTGATGCCGAGCAGATATTGACCCGCTGGATTTACCGTGTTCCGGGCCACACCTGGTTACGACGAGTGCGGCCCGGTGTACTGAACTTTACGGCCGGCGCACCTTGCCAATCCGCGGCGGCTGCACCGGTGCCGCGACGCCGTAGATGACGGTAATGCCCGAACCGCCGCCCCAGGTCGAGGTGGGACGGGTCGGATTGGGCGATGCGGCTGCATCGAGGAGGTTCCAGTTGTTCGCGGCCCAGACGTTGCCGGCCGGGTCAATCGCCGCGTCGGTTACCATCTGGATGCTGCCGCTCTTGAACACATGGAGGACGGCGCCCGTCTTCGTGCCGGCGGGATGTCCGGCGGTGTTGTCCCCGGCCAGGAGCGTCACAGAACGGCCCCACATATTGCCGACCCAGACGTCGTCATTGCCGTCCACGTTCAAGCCCCATGGGATGTTAATCGCCTCGCCGGTGTAGCCCATCGGCGCGGGCTGGGTGCCGTCGGGACGGATAATATTGACGGCACCGGTGGGCCGCGGCGGCGGCCCCTGGACATACTTGAACATGGCCTCAGTAATGAGCTTGAATTGCTCCATGATGGAGATACCGTCGGGAAGCTTCGGAACTGGCGTTTTCAAATCCATGTTGCTCGCCACCCAGACATTGCCCTTGGAATCCAGTGCGAGGGCGCGGACGCCGATGCCGGCGCGGAAGTTCTCCAGCTTGGTGGGATCGTTCGCGGGGAAGCGGGTGACGGTGTCCCCCGAGGAGTTGGCGACCCAGATGCGATTCTCGTCGTCAATGACGATGTCGAATGGCGACTTCAGCCCGGTGACTTTGACAATCTTTCCGGCTTTGATTTCTCCCTTGGGGAAATAGAGCAACTGATTATCCGAGCCATCGGCAATCCAGACATCTCCGTTGTTGGCGATGCCGATGCCCATCAGGCCGAGGAATTTCTCCTTGAAGGGCAGGTCGCTCTCATTGGCGGCGGGCGTGCCGTCGAAATTGAGCACGAGGATTTTCCCGTTAAAGCTGGTGATCCAGACTTTGTTGTTCGCGACGGCGGTGCCCCAGCCGACGCCGTCGATGCCCATGCCCGTGAAACCGAAGATTGGGGGCGAGAGCGGCGTGCCGTTAGGTGTGAACTTGCAAACGCCGCCGCCGGTGCTCTTGTTGACGCCGGACTGCGAGCCGGGGAGCCAGTTCTGGCCACTCCAGAGGTTTCCGTCCGCGTCAAACATCAACCGGCCGGCAGCATAATTTCCGCCGCCCGAGAAACAGAGCGAGAGGGCGAAGTCGTCCGGAACCCAGACGAGATAAGGCACGAAGGGCGCCTTGCGCCGAACATCGGGCCCCGGCAGCGGATAGGCTTCATCAAACAATTCGTAGAGTTCCTTGGGTGCGGCCCACGGTTCGTGGGCGATACCAGCCATCGCTTCGAGCGTGTTTGGGCGTCGCTCCGCCAGTCGGAGTGGCGGCCTTGAGGAAACGCGTCCGCCAGTCATCATCCGCAATGGTGGCGTAAGCGCTGATGAGCGAGCCGAGCGTGTCCAAGGTTGCCATCGTCGTGGTCATGGAGCTGTTGAGCGGGTCAAGTAGCGTCTTGCCCCACTTGCCGGTCACGGGATCCACAAGATTAGGCGCATTTCCGGCGGCGATCCGCAGTCCGAGCGGTTTCCCCGAGATGGCTTCCCCTTTTATGAAGCGCGGGCGGTGAACGTCGAGGCCACGGTCGTGAGCTCGTTGATGGTGACCGCCTTCGGTAATTCTGTCCCCAGGACCGAAAGCAGTGCGATGGCATTGTTGGGACCTTTAGTCTCGGCGGCCTTCGGCGTGCCGCCTTTGGCAACCAGGTAGAACACGCTGCCTTGCGGCGCTAGGCCACCATCGAGTTTGAACGAGCCATCGCCAACGGTTTGGCCTTGGGCCAACTGGACGGGGGCACCCTTGCCTGCTGCGTAGAGCGCCACCGTCGCCCCGGCTACGGGGCCACCGGCGATTTGTACTTTGCCTACAAGTGGCGTGTTTTGGGTGCCGCTCCTAACTACCCGCCTACGGAATGCTTGGGCAAGTAAGTTATCGGTCAACGCCGGGGAGGTGGCTGTTGGACCGGCTTCGATCAGAGCCCGCGCCGTTCCCTGAGCCGTAGTCGCAGCGGCTGGGGTGGCATGCGGATCGGCGTCGCGCGATGCCGCGGGGCGAATGGCGAAGGCCAGAATGCCGCCAATCGCCGATAGGGTCAGAAAGGCGGCTACGGTCGTCTTGAGTCGTAACATGAGATCGTCCTGGGGTTAGAATTGGAACATTCGTTAGTTTGAAGAGAAGACGCTTGGATCCATTCTCGGCATGGACACGGCAAGAATTTAGATTTCACATAGTATTAGTATAGCGTTCCAAACGTCAGTGCATACGAATCGGAAAAACACAACTTAATTCCTGACAGTAGTTCCCGGCGGCCAGCCTCATGCTTGGCAATGCCCTACTTGGTGTGGTGACATTACGGCGGGTCTTCGACCACAGCGTCGGGCAATGGGCCGGGGCTTGAAAAGCCTGTTTGCCGGAGAAGCTAGTTACGATGACGCGGCAATCTTAAATTGCCACTGGCATCAGCGGGAAATTACCAAGATGACGGTCGCTGCGTTGCTTGCCCCGTTTAACGCTGGTTTGTCGGGAACCCCGATAAATGGTTGAGTTGATGGGTTACGTGTGAAGCAAACGCGGGGTACGGGTGAAGCAAGAGCGGGCGACCCTTGCGAGCCACCCGCCTTGAAAGTCAATCCGGTTAATCGCCGGTGGTGTGTTTCTGCGCCTCTTCCATCTTCTTTGCAAGCTCCGCTTTCAGGGCATCGAGGTTGAAACTTGCGCCCCTCTGCATGGGCGGATAGTCAAGGGCCGTCTGGGCCAGCTTGGCCACCTGCTGTTGGACGAACACGAAGCGCCAGAATTCGTAGAGAAACCAGTTCATATAATTCTGCGACCCGCCTTTAACGCCATCTGTCGGCCAACCGGCGCGCTCAAGCGGATCGAGGCGCAGGTTCGTAAGTGTGGGCACGTCCGGGTGGTTCTTGTCACCCAGCCAGCCGCCGGGCTGGTCGATGAACCGATACTTGAAGTCGTCAATGCGTACCGCGCCAAGGTTGCTTTCCGCGAAGTAGAAGATTTCATGATGCGCGGACGGGCCTTTGCCGGTGATGGCGTCCATCTGGTTGTAGCCGTCGAGATGGTTCTTGTAAGTCCGCTCACCGAGTTTCACGCCTTTCAGCAATTGCTTGGTGATGTCCGGGTTGCCGGCAGCGGCGAGGAAGGTGGGAAACCAGTCCAGTCCGGAGAAAATGCCGTTCTGAATCGAGTCCGCCGGTACGCGGCCGGGCCACCGCAGGATGCACGGCACGCGGAAACCGCCCTCCATGACCGTCCCTTTGCACTGCGCGAACGGCGTCAGTCCGCCATCGGGCCAGGTGAAGGTTTGGGTGCCGTTGTCCGATGTGAAGACGACGATGGTGTTGTCATCAAGTCCGTTGTCCTTGAGATATTTCATCACCGAGCCAACGATGTCGTCGAATTTCGCCATGCCGGCTTCCTGAATGGTCCAGCCATTCTGGAGTTGCGCATCGCCTCATACTTCGGGGAGAGGTGCGTGGTGACATGCATGCGAGTCGGGTTCAGCCAGACGAAGAACGGCTTGCTATCGGCTTTCGCCTTGTCCATGAACTTGAGCGACAGGTCGAGAATCTCGTCATCCACTGTCTCCATCCGTTTGGGATAGAGCGTGCCGCCATCCTCGATCTTCTGCTTGCCGATTTTTCCCCAGCGCGGCATTACCGTGTCGTCATCCGTGTCAGTGGCCCAGGAATGAACCATGTTGCGCGGGCCGACGACGTTCAATAGCTCGTGCGGGTAGGCGGGGTGTGCGGGGTCCTCCATCGCGTCGAGGTGGTACAGGTAGCCGAAGAACTGTCGAATCCGTGGACGGTGGGCAGGTACTCATTAAGATCGCCGAGATGGTTCTTGCCGAATTGGCCTGTGGCGTAACCCAGAGGCTTGAGCGCGGTGGCAATCGTGCATGCTTCCGCCGGTATCCCGATCTTGGCCCCGGCCTGGCCGACCGTCGTCATGCCCGTGCGGACGGGCAATTGGCGGCGATGAGGTTCGCTCGGCCCGCCGTGCAACTTGCCTCGGCGTAGTAGTCCGTGAAGAGCATGCCCTGCTTGGCGAGCTTGTCGAGGTGGGGCGTCTTGCCGGCCATCATGCCGTGACTGTAGGCGCCAATGTTCCAGATGCCGACATCGTCACCCATGATCACGACGATATTCGGTTTCTTGCCGCTGGCGGCGGGTTCAGCCACCGGAGCCACTTCATCGGCTTTGGCAAGCTCTTTCGCAGAAGGAAGCGGTGCGGGCGCCGCCGCACTGGTTGCCGGTGCGACAGTCTTATCGGCTGTGCTGGGGCTGGAACTGGTCTTGGCATCGCCGCCCGAATTCGCCATCTGCGACGAGCACGCGATGATGCCGCCAATCGCCGATAGGGCGAGGCATGCGGCTACGGTAGTCTTGAGTCTTAGCATGAAAATGATCCTTGGGTTGGAGTTGGAACATTTGCGTCCGCCATCGGCATGGGCACGACAAGTACCGCCATCAGCCGCACTGCGCGAATATCGCGACACCCCCAACGGCATGAGGGCAAGGAGTGTAAGGGACGCAGTTCGGGCAATTTTCCGCTTAGAGATCGGGAAAGTCAAGCAACACCGAAGAACCACATAAGTTTCTGACCTCACGGACCTTCTGAACAGCCGCTCTGCCCGGTTCGGCCATGATATCGCCACGACCATCCAAGCGATGGGGACACCACTCGGGAAGCCCGGTCGAAACTGTTGACGGGCGAGGTTTTGCGAACGGGGCATCGAGCAGTAGCCAGGATCAAGCACGTTGCTGGAGATCCGGTAGCGACGCGCAGTATGAGACTGCGAGTGAATAAGGCGGCCGGCAAGGGCGATAA